>CAVSAC010000019.1:0-202319 GCA_963725865.1 Candidatus Eiseniibacteriota bacterium | reverse complement strand
ATCCGCAGGCGGTCGAGGCCGCCGGACTCACCCACGTCGGCGTGGGTCGCGGCCGGCCGGGCGCCCGCCCCAAGCGCGCGCGCGCGAGGAAGGCACGATGATCGACGGTGTGAGCCTGCGGAGGCGCGAGCGGTGCGCCGACGAGTTCCGGGGCGCGCCGTACGACCCGCGCCTCCCGCGCGATCGGAGTCGGCAGGATGGCTGAGGCGCTCCGCCTCGACAGCGCCCGCATCCTGGTGACCGGCGGCGCCGGCTTCATCGGCTCCAATTTCGCGCACCACGTGCTCGCGCATTTCCCGCGCGCGCACGTGGTGGTGCTGGACGCGCTCACCTACGCCGGTCGGCGCGAGAACCTCGAGGGGCTGGACCCCGCCCAGCTCACGTTCATCCACGGCGACATCCGCGATCCGCAGGCAGTGGCGCGGGCGATGGACGGCTGCGACGTGGTGCTGAACTTCGCCGCCGAGTCGCACGTCGACCGCTCGATCGAGACCCCCGGCGAGTTCATCCAGACCGACGTGTACGGCGTGTTCGTGCTGGCCGAGGAGGCCCGCCGGCGCGGCGTGAAGCGCTTCATCCAGGTGTCCACCGACGAGGTGTACGGCGAGGTGCTCGAAGGCCACTCGACCGAGGACTGGCCGCTGAATCCGCGTTCGCCCTATGCGGCGAGCAAGGCGGGCGGCGATCGGCTCGCCTACGCCTACTGGTGCACCTACGGCCTCCCCGTCGTGGTGACCCGCTGCTCGAACAACTACGGGCCGCGCCAGTACCCCGAGAAGCTGGTGCCGCTCTTCGTGACCAACGCGATCGACAGCGAGCCGCTGCCGGTCTACGGGAGCGGGCTCAACCGCCGGGACTGGCTCCACGTCGAGGATCACTGCGCCGCCCTCGTCACGCTGCTGCAGCACCCCGGCATCGAGGGCGAGACGTTCAACATCGGCGCCCAGCACGAACTCGACGTGCTCACCATCACCGACACGCTGCTGCGCCTGCTCGAGCGACCCCGCACGCTGATCCGCCACGTCGAGGACCGCCCCGGCCACGACCGTCGCTACGCGGTGGATTCGAGCAAGCTCACGCGGGTCACCGGCTGGCGGCCACGCATCCCGTTCGAGGAGGGGATTTGGCAGACCGTGCAGTGGTTCCAGCAGAACGAATCGTGGTGGCGCCCGATCAAGCAGGGAGAGTTCCGCGCCTACTACGAGCGGATGTACGGCCAGCGCAAGGTGCTGAAGGAGGTGCGCGCGTGATCCGCCGCGCCGTTACCTGCACCCTCGTGAGTTTCGCCCTGGCGGTGCCTGGGTCCCGGCGTGAGCGCAGTATCAGGACGAATCTCCTCGGCTCGAGGCCGAAATGTTGATGCGTGCGGCCCGGGCAGGGCGCGACACGATCCCGGTGTCACTGCGACCGGCGACCGAACTGGCCGGTCCGGTCGACCCGGCCGCCTATCGCGTCGGGCCCGGCGATCTGCTGCTGCTGACACTTCGCGGCCAAGTGTCGCGAAACATCCCCCTCGAGGTAGGGCCCGAGGGATCCGTCCTGCTTCCCGACGAGGGCCTCGTGTCGGTGGCCGGGCGCACGCTCGCCGAGGTGCGTGCGGACCTCCTGCAGCGCACCCATCGCCGATACCGCAGCATCGACGCGGACGTCAGACTCGCCCGACCGCGGACGTTCCGCGTCTACCTGACCGGCCAGGTCCGCAGCCCTGGCCCGTCGGCCGCGAACGGATCGTATCGGGTAGGCGACGTACTCACGAGCGGGATGATGCTCGATGGCGCCTCGCAGCGAAGCATCGAGGTGCTGCACTCCGACGGCAGTCGCGACTACTGTGACCTCGAGTTGTTCCTGCAGACCGGCAGCAACACATTCAACCCATGGCTGCGCGACGGCGACGTCGTCCAGGTCCCCACCGCCACGCGCTTCGTGCACGTGGAGGGCGCGGTCGCACGCCCGGGGCGCTACGAGCTCGGCCAGCGCGACAGCCTGCGCACGCTGCTGCGGCTGTCGGGCGATCCGCTGCCGGCCGCGGTCACCGAACGCATGCTGGTCGTGCGCTTCCGGAACCGTGTCGAGTCCGAGTCGCTGTGGGTGAGCTTCGACGACGTGGTGGCGGGACGCTCAAACTTCCCGCTCGAGGACGCCGAACGGCTCTACGTCTACTTCGAGCCCAAGTACCGGCTGCAGCACCAGGCCATGATCGTCGGCGAGATCCAGCGCCCCGGCTCGTACCCCATTGTCGAGGGCCGCACGCGGCTGCGGGATTTGGTGGCCGCGGCCGAGGGATTCCAGCCGGGCGCTGACCTCTCGTCCCTGCGCGTGCATCGCAGCAGCACCGTCGCGGCCGAGAAGGACCCGGAGCTCGATCGGCTGCTGCGGTTGTCGCGGAACGAGCTGACCGCGAGCGAGTACGAAGTGCTGCGCACCAAGCTCGCGGGGCTGCGCGAGGACTACCGGGTGGACTGGGCGCGTCTGCAGGAGAATTCCACGCTCGACCTGCTGCTCCGCGACGGGGACATCGTGCGGGTCGATCGCCTGGTATCGTCGGTCCGCATCGACGGCGAGGTCCGCCGCCCCGGCCTCCTGAACTACGTGCGCGGCCAGAGCGTGAGTGACTGCGTGGCGCAGGCTGGCGGATTCACGAACCGCGCCTGGCGCGGCAAGGTGCGGGTCACCCGCGCCGTGACCGGGCAGACGCTGCTGGCGAAGGACGTCCGCACGCTGGATCCAGGCGACTTCATCTGGGTGCCAGAGCGCAACGACGTCACGGCGTGGCAGCAGTCGAGAGAAGTCCTGACCGCGCTCGCTCAGGTCGCGACGATCGTCATCGCCATCCGGAGCGTCCGCTGATGGCGCCGCCGCAGCCCCGAAAGGTGTGACATGGACTACACGATCGAGCTGGGTCGGCTGTGGGATCGGGTGTGGGCGCGTCGCAGGGCGATCCTCGCGCTGGTGGTGGGCGTGACGCTCGTCACCTCCGCCGTGGCGTTCCTTCTGCCGCCCTGGTACCGGGCCGACGCCTCTCTGATGCCACCGGGCGAGGACATCAGCTTCGGGCTCGGCAACCTGCTCAAGGGCATCGGCGTGCCGGGCGTGAAGGTGCCCACGCAGGCGACTCCCGCCGAGGTCTTCAAGGCGATCCTCGAGAGCCGTCGCGTCAACGAGGAGATGGTCCGCCGCTTCGACCTCCAGCGCCTCTACGGCAAGAAGCACATGGTGGACACGATCAAGGAGCTCAAGCAGCACGCCCGGTTCGGGGTGGATGACGTCGGGCTCATCGTGATCAGCGTGGAGGACCACGATCCGCGGCGGGCCGCCGACATGGCGAACACCTACTTCCAGGTGCTCGATCGCTTCAACCGCGAGTCGCGCATGACCCGCGGACGACGCGTGCGGCTGTTCGTGGGCGCACGGCTGGATTCGACCCGGCGCGAGCTGGAACTCGCGGAACAGCGGCTGGCGGTCTACGAGGCCAAGCACAAGGCGGTGGCGCTGTCGCCCGAGGCCTCCACCGCGATGGACGCGGCGGCGCGCCACTACGCCAGTCGCGCGGCGCTCGAGGTGCGGCTCGGCGTGATCCGCAGCTACAGTCGCGAGACCAGCGACGAGGAGCGTCAGATCATCTCGGAGCTGGCCCAGCTCGACCGCCAGCTCGCCGCGCTGCCGACACCGGCATGGAGCTGGCGCGACTGGTCCGCGACGTCCAGACCTTGAGCAGCTCTACATCCTGCTGACGGCGCAATACGAGGACGCGCGCATCACCGAGACCCGCGACGTCGCGACCGTCGAGCAGCTCGACGTCGCCACCCCGCCGGAGCGTAAGGCGCGGCCGCGGCGGCTGCCAAATGATGGCGATCGCCTTCCTGTTCAGCCTCACGGCGGGCGTCGTCGTCGCGGCGGTGCGGGACGACGGCGCCATGCGTTCCGACGAGGATCCCGCGAGGATCTGATGCGCCGAGTCCGATCGGGCCTCCGCGGCCAGCAGCGCGCACGCGCGCGGGACGTCTTCCATGAGCGTCCCGGTACGCGGCCACGGCGACCGTGCAGCCACCGGCGCGCTGGCTTTCGATCGCCGGCGCGGTGCTGGTCGGCCTGACCGCCGGCTACCTCACCAACTGGTGGGTGGGGGCCGCGGTGGCCGCGCTCGGCCTGGTGGTGATCTCGCGCCCGCTGGACCTGTTCGTCTCGTTCCTGCTCGTCACGGGAGCGTCCGCGTTCGCCGAGTACGGCCACCCCAACATCCAGCGCGACCTGGCGATCATCCTGCTCCTCACGATCTACGCGACCGCCTCGTTCGTCACCGCGATCATCTCGCCGCCGCTGGGCGCTGCCCGCGTCCCCGCTCACGTACTCGCTCGTGGCGCTGACCGTCACCAGCGCGGTCGGCGCCCTGCACGGGCTGGTCGTGCACAATCCATTCCAGTACCTGGCCGTCGAGCTGTTTCCGCTGTCCACGCTGCTGTTCGCAATCGCGATCGGCGGCATACGGATCGCGGCATCGAGCTGCAGATCGCGAAGTGGTGGCTGATCGCGGTCGGACTCGGCCTCCGCGAGCATCGGATTCCACTACTTCGCCGTATACGGCACGCGGACTCAGGGGCTGCCGTTTTCGCCGGTGCCCGGATTCGTCGCATTGATCGTCATGGCGCTCGCGCTCTTCGAGCCCTCACCTCGTCCGCGCTTCGTGCCGACGCTGATCTTCTGTGTGTTGATCTGCCATCAGGTCGTCACCTTCACGCGCGGATTCTGGCTCGGCCTGCTCGTGAGCATCCCGCTCGTGTGCATCCTGTATGGAAGGCGAGGACAGGGCGTGCGTCAGCGGTGGGCCAAAGTCCTTCGAATGTTCGCGTTGATCGGGCTCATCATGCTGCCGGTGGCGCTCATCGCCTCGGCGCTGGTGGGCTGGTCGGACGTCGTCCAACTGGTCGGAAACCGATTCACCTCGAGCTTCCAGACCAAGAGCACCCCCGAGACCTTCTCGAACATCGTTCGGCTGGTTGAATTGCGCACGGCGTTCCGGCTGATCCTCGCGTCGCCATTACTCGGATACGGTCATGGCTCGACCCTGATCGTGCGCCATGTGTTCCATCCCATGACAGGTCCGCAATGGTGGGTGCACCAGACCTACGTGATGATCATGCTCAAGCAGGGAATCCTCGGACCCGTGGCGCTGCTCTGGCTTCTGTACGCTGCGACCAAGGCAGGCGTTCGCGGGACGGTGCATCGTGATCCGGTTATCGCGGGGTGGGGGGCTGCGAGCGCCGCTTGCACCGTATTCGCGGCCGTGGTGGGACTGACGAACTATTTCTTCTTCATGGTGACGCAGAGCTACATCCTTGCACTGGTCTGGGGCATCACCTTGTCACTCTCGCAACCGAGCCACTGGCGAGTGTTCTGGCGCGCTCCGAGCCTGGCGTCGAGTCGCGAATCGTCGGGTGGATCCCAGGTTGGCACGTGAGTCCGCCCTCGCGGCGTCCGACCTCGCCGACGCCAGATCGGGGCCCCACGGCGTGAGCGGGCCGTCGGCATTGGTGCTCGCGAGCCGCCTGCCGTGGCCGCTCGATGATGGCGGCCACCTCGCGACGTGGCAGACCCTTTGGTCGATCGCGCAGGAGTTCGACACCACGCTGGTCGCGATGGTTCCTCCGTCGGCATTGGCGACTCCGGTGCCCGAGGCGTTCGCGAAGCTCGGAGTCGAAGTCGTGCGTGTCGCCCATCGCCCGCCGCCTATGGCTCTCGCGCTGGTGCGCGGGGCGTTCGGCCGCTGGCCCTACATGCTCGCGCGCTACCGCAATCCCGCGTTCGATGCCACCGTGCGTCGGCTGGTCGCGGAGCGACCCCGCGAGCTGGTCCTGGTCAACTCGCTCCATCTGACCACCTACCTCGATGCGCTGGGAGACGTGCCGGTCGTCCTGCGGACCCAGAACTTGGAGCACCTGTGGCTTGAGCGCTTCGCTGGGCGTCTGACCAATCCCGTGGCGCGCCTCTACGTGCGGGACCAGGTCCGTCGCATGCGGCGCACGGAGGCGGAGCGGTGCGCGCGCTGCGACCTCGTGCTCGCGATCCGCGAAGGCGAGGCCGAGGTGCTTCGGACGCTCGCGCCCGCGACTCGGGTGGAGACGCTGCCGATCGCCCTCGACATGGACCGCT
Source organism: Candidatus Eiseniibacteriota bacterium (assembly GCA_963725865.1). Lineage (GTDB taxonomy): Bacteria > Eisenbacteria > RBG-16-71-46 > RBG-16-71-46 > RBG-16-71-46 > CAVSAC01. The sequence goes on along the minus strand of CAVSAC010000019.1, from coordinate 196,172 downwards.
ATCTTCCGCATGCACCCGAGCGGCCGCCTATCGTGGCACTCATCGCCTCGTGGGAATGGGCGCCCAACGCCGACGGTGGACGTGATTTCCTCGTACGAGGTTGGCCGCGGGTGCGCGAACGAATGCCGGAGGCGAGGCTGCGCCTGGTCGGCAAGAACATTCCGGCCGACTTCGCCAAGCGCGCGCGCCAGGCGGGAGCAGAGGTCATCGGCTACGTCGACGACATGGCGGTCGAGTTCGCACGTGCGGCGGTCCTCGTCGTGCCGCTGTGGATGGGTTCAGGCATTCGCGTGAAGATCGTCGAAGCGCTCGCTGCGGGGGTCCCGGTCGTCACGACCTCGATCGGCGCCGAGGGCCTGGAGCTGAAGGAGGGCGTGCACGCGGCGTTCGCCGAGACGCCGGAGTCACTCGGTGACGCCGTGGTCGAATCGCTGCGGGATCCGGATCGCGCGCAGGCGATGGCGGACGCCGGCAGCGCGTGGGTGCGCGCCCGCCACTCCCTGGCCGCGGTCACGGCGCGGACACTTCAACTCTGCGCCGAGGCCGCAGCGTCGCACGCGGAGCGGAGACGATGAACGCGACGTGCCCCATCTGCCGCAGCGCCGACGTCCGCGCGCGGGCGACCCTGCATCCCGATCACGGCGACGCGACCTACGAGGCGATGAGCTGCCGCGCGTGCGGCGTGGTGTTCTGCTCGCCGATGCCCGTGTTCTCGCTCGAGACGATCCAGGACGTCTACGGTTCCGAGTACATCGACGACCAGAGCGCCATGGGCGGCACCGATTCCTCGTTGGCGGCGCTGCGCCGCGGGACGGCCCGCCAGATGGAGCTGGTCGAGCGCCACGTGGCGCCGGGGGTGGCGCTCAATGTCGGTGCGACGAGCGCGGCGGTGAAGGTGATCGCCGAGCGCGGCTGGACACTGCAGCTGGTCGAGGCGTCGGCCTACTCGGCGGAGAAGGCGCGCCGCGAGTGGGGCTTCGACGTCACGACCGCACGGATCGAGGACTTCGAGTGCCCGCCGGGCTCGCTCGACTTCGTCAAGCTCGGGCACGTCATCGAGCACCTGCCCGATCCCGGCGCGGCGCTGCGCCGGCTCGCGACGATGCTGCGTCCCGGGGGCGTGATCCTGGTGGACACCGACAACGCGCGCGGGCTCCGGTCGCGGATCGAGATCGGCGTACGGAGCGCGCTGGGCGAGGACCTGGCCGCGGGGCTGGTGCGCCGGCTCACGGGGAAGAACCTGCGCAAGCGCTACGGGACGCTCGGGCCGCCGCTGCACCTGTTCGCATTCACCGCGACCAGTCTCGCGCGCGTGTTGACGGACAGCGGATTCGAGGTGCTCGAGTCGTGGGTGCCCGCGATCGGGGACCCGACCTGGTTCCCGCTCACCGAGGGGTTGCGCGTGAGCGCGCCGGAGCGGGCGATGCTCGAGCTGAGCCGCCTCGGAGGCTGGCTTGGCGCGGGGGACGTGGTCGCCGCGCTGGCGCGGAGGCGCTGATGCGCGACGACGCACGCCGCGCCGCGCCGCGTGGCCCGCGCCGCGATCGGTCCGCGCGCGCCGCGGATGGCGGGGTCGCGCGGTGAGGATCGTCCATCTCTACAAGGACTACTACCCGCCCACGGTGGGCGGGATCGAGCAGACCGTCGAGCGCCTCGCGACCTGGATGGCGCGCCGCGGCGCCGAGGTGACCGTGGTGACCTCACATCCGCGCTCGTGGACAACCAACGACGAGATCGTCGACGGCGTGCGCGTGATCCGCTGCGCCGAGTCGGCGCGTGTGTGGTCGACGCCGTTTTGCCTGGGCATGGCGGGACAGCTCGCGAAGCTCGAGGCGGATCTCTACCACCTTCATTTTCCAAGCCCGCCCGGGGAGGTGAGCTGGCTGCTGACCCGCCCGCGCGGTGCCATGGTGATGACGTGGCATGGTGACATCGTCCGGCAGAAGGCGGTGTTGCCGATCTACGGCAATTGCATCCACGCGCTACTGCGCGCGACCGATCTCGTGATGCCGACGTTCGAGGGGCAGGCGGCCCGCTCGCCGTTCCTGCGCCACTACCCGACAAGATGCCGCGTGGTACCGCTGGGGATCGATCTCGAGCGCTTCGCCGTGGCGGCACCCGACCCGCAGTCCGCCGCGGCCCTGCGCGTGCGGCTACGGCGACGCCCGCTGGTGCTGTTCGTCGGCCGCGTGGTCGGCTCGAAAGGTCTCGACGTGCTGCTGGACGCGATCCCCGCGGTCGCGGCGCGGTTCGTGATCGTCGGCGACGGCCCCGAGCTCGAGCGCTCTGCGCAGCGCAGCACCGCGCTGGGGCTCGACGATCGCGTGACGTTCACGGGCCGCGTGCCGACCCGAGCAGGTGAAGGACTACATCGCGCTCGCGACGTCGGGGTGCTGCCGTCGATCGCCTCCCACGAGATCTTACGGACTCTCGATGGTCGAGATCATGGCGCACGGGATCCCGATGGTCTGCACCGAGGTGGGCACTGGCACCATCGTTCGTCAATCGCGACCGGGAGACCGGCCTGGTCGGTCGCGCCCGGGGATCCGCACGCGCTGGCGGAGGCCCTGACCCGGCTGCTGCGCGAACCCGAGGCTGCGGCGACGCCTCGGCGAGCGCGCGCGGAGCGCGCGCCCGTGCTGTTCTCGATCGACGTCGATGATGCACGGCATCCAGGCGGTGTACGAGGAGGCGCTCGCCGCGCGGGCCCGGCGCGGTGCGCCGCGCGCGCGGCCCGCATGAGCGGCCCGCTCATCGTCGACCTGCGCTACGCCACCGCGCGCTTTCCGGCGGCGGGCACTCATGGCGTGGCGCTCGCGCGCGCCCTGCTCGCGGCCCGTCCGGCGTGGCGCTGGCGCTTCCTGGTGCCGCGCGAGCCGGATCAGGACCTGTCGTTCCTGCCGCCCGGCAGCGCGCAGGTCTGGCGCGAGCCCCAGGTGGGACTGGCGCAGCGGGCGCTCGGCCGGCTGCTCGACCGCCGCCGCGCGGCGCTGTTCCACTCGCCGTTCGTCATCCGCCCCTGGGATGCCGGGTGCCCCGCGATCGTCACCGTGCTGGACGTGCGCCCGCTCGCCGACCCGGAGGCCGACTGCCCGGTGAAACCATCACTGTATCGGCGGCTGGTGCGCGACGCGCTGGCGGCCGAGTTCCTGGTGTGCGCGGGAGTCGCCGAGCGGGCGGCCGTGCTGGCGGCGTTCCCGAAGGCCGCCGACGCGCCGTTGCGCACGGTGGGGGAGGATCTGCGCGACGCGGGTCCGCGGAGCGTCGCGCGCCTGCTCGACCTGTACCGGGCACTGGCGCCCGATCTGGAGTGACCCCGCGCGCCCGCGCCGCGGCGCGCGCCCTTCGGGCAGGATGCCCGGAGTCCGCTGCGGCGCCGTTCCATCGAAACCCTGAGCGGATCGGCGGGGTATGGAAGGTCAGGCATGCTGGAGCGGAAGTTCGATGACTTCGGACGCGCCTGCGCGAAGCGCCGTCTTCGCAACCGATTCCCGTCCATCGGCTTCTACGAATAATGCGTTGACTTGGAAGGAACCCACCGATACCTTGACCCGCGAGTCTGACCGCCCCGGACCGGGGCCGGCCCCTTACAGGCCGCGCGGGAATGGGTGTGCATGGATGCCCCGCGCCATATCCGATCGTTGAGGGACGCGAATGAGGATCCTGGTCACAGGAGGTGCGGGTTTCATCGGTTCACATCTCTCTGAAGCACTCCTCGGCCGAGGACATGAAGTCTGGGCCCTGGACGACCTCTCCACCGGACGACTCGAGAATCTGGCTTCGTTCGGGCGCCACCCCCGGTTCCGATTCATCGAAGGCAGCGTCACCGACCCCACGCTGGTGTTCGGGCTGGTGAAGCAGTGCGACCAGACCTACCACCTGGCCGCGGCCGTCGGCGTCAAGTACGTCCTCGAGAACCCGCTGCGCTCGCTGATCACGAACATCCGCGGCAGCGAGGTGGTGCTCGAGGCCTGCGACGAGCACCGCCGCAAGGTGATGTTGTTCTCCAGCAGCGAGGTGTACGGGAAAGGCGTGAACGTCCCGTTTCACGAAGACGACGACCGCCTGCTCGGCCCCACGCACAAGCTGCGCTGGTCCTACGCCAGCGGCAAGGCGGTGGACGAGTCCTTGGCGCAGGCCTACTACCAGCAGCGCCAGCTCCCCGTGATCGTCGTGCGCTGCTTCAACACCTGCGGGCCGCGCCAGAGCGCGGCATACGGCATGGTCATCCCCAACATGATCTCGCGCGCGCTGCGGCACGAGCCCATCCTCGTGTTCGGCGACGGTGCCCAGTCGCGCTGCTTCTCCTCGGTCGCTGATGTCGTGAGCGGCGTGATCGCGCTGATGGACGCCAAGCAGGCCGAGGGCGAGATCTTCAACGTCGGCACCGACGAAGAGGTGACCGTGCTCGAGCTGGCCCAGCGCATCCAGCGCCTGTGCCACAGCCGCTCGTCGATCGAGTTCGTGCCGTACGAGAAGGTCTACGGAAGCTCGTTCGAGGACATGATGCGGCGGGTGCCGTCGCTGAAGAAGATCCACTCCTTCACCGGCTACCGTCCCAAGGTGACTCTCGATCAGCTCCTCGAGTTGACGGTGCGCGACATGTGCGAGCAGATGGGAGTGCCCACACCGGCGGGGGCCGCCGCCGTCTGACGCGGCGCTCACCCACCCCGACCTCCACCCGACATGTCGCCCGCAGTCGGCCTTCCGCTCGGGCTCGTCTTCGCGCTCGTCCTCACTCCCGCCGCACAGCGGCTCGCGTGGGCGACCGACTACCTCGACCATCCCGAGGCCCGCAAGCTCCACACCTCCGCCACCGCACTGCTCGGCGGCGTCGCGGTGTCCATCTCGGCGCTGGCGGCCTGGTGGGTCATGGTGCGTGCCCTGCGCGTGCCGTTCGACCGGCAAGGCCTGCTGGTGCTGTGCGGGGCGCTGGTCGCGCTGGTGCTCGGCCTCGTCGACGATCGTTTCGGCATGCGTCCATCGGTCAAGCTGCTTGGCCAGCTGCTCGCCGGCGGTTTGTTGCTGGGCTCGGGCGCGATGCCGGATCTCGGCCTGCCGGCTCCGCTCACCGCGCTGCTGCTGCTGCTGGCGATGGCGGCGCTCATGAACGCGGTCAACTTCCTCGACAACATGAACGGCATGGTCGGCGGACTCGCCGCCATCGCGCTGGCCGGCTTCGCCTGGACGTCCGCCGCGCGCGGCGCGCTCGGCATCGCGACGGCGCAGTTCGCGCTGGCCGGCGCTTGCGCGGGGTTCCTGCCCTGGAACTTCCCGAAGGCGCGCATCTTCCTGGGTGACGCAGGAAGCCTGTTCCTGGGGTATAGTCTCGGCGCTTCCGCGGTGCTGGCCCTCGGGGCGGCACCGGCGGGCTGGGGCAGGCTCGGGCCGCCACTCGTGCTGGCCTACCCGGCATTCGACCTGATTTTCGTCGTGGTCAACCGCGTGCGCGAAGGGCGCAAGGTGTACGAAGGCGGCAAGGACCACAGCAACCACCGCATCGCGAGAGTCCTGAAATGTCCGATCCGAACCGTCCTGCTCCTGTGGGTCAGTGGGGCCGCGCTCTGCGCAAGCGGAGTCGCTATTCTCCTGGTCAACCGGCCAACCCCGGCGCTCCTGTTGTGGGGCCTGTGGACGATCCTGCTCGTCTGGCTGGGGCTGAGACTATCGTCCGTGCCGTCCCGGGCCCGGGAGCCGGGACTCCCGTAGGGATGTCCCACGAGTCCCCGGCGCCCCGCGCGCCGCGCGAATCGCGCGAGCCGCGCGAGCCCGACGACCATGACTTCGCGATGCGCGATCTGATCGTGTTCATGGCGCGGGGGCTGGTGGACCAGCCCGACGACGTGCGGGTCGAGATCGTGGAGGCCGGTGACGACGCCGTGTTCGAGCTGGCCGTCCACCCCGACGATCTCGGTCACGTCATCGGCAAGCAGGGGCGCACCGCGCGCTCGCTGCGCCTGGCGCTCGGCGCGGCGGCGGCGCGGGTGCATCGCGCCGCGGCGCTCGAGATCGCGGACTGAGCGCGGGGAGCATCGCACCCTGGCGCTCGTCCGCATCGGTCGCATCGGCCGCCCGCACGGGCTGCACGGTGAGGTGGGGCTCGACGGCGTCGACCTGACCCCGCTCGAGCTGCACGAGATCAAACGCTTCACCTGGCGCCGCGGCGCCGAGCAGCGCGAGCTCACCCTGTTCACCGCGCGCCCGCAGGTGAAGCGCCTGCTGGTGCGCTTCGAGGGCGTCGACCGGCGCGAGGCCGCCTCCGAGCTCACCAACGGCCAGCTGTGGGCGGACGAGGCGGTCCTGCCCGACCCCGGGCCCGGCGTGGCGTACGCGTTCCAGCTGGTGGGCCTGCGCGTCGAGACCACCGACGGCCAACCGCTCGGCACGCTGGTCGAGCTGATGACCGCGGCCGCCAATCCGATCTACGTCGTGCGGGGCGAGCGCGAGTGGCTGATCCCCGCGACGCCGGAGGTCGTGAAGCGCGTCGATCTCGCCGGCGGCGTGATCACGGTGGCGCTGCCCGCCGGCCTCGACAAGCTGTAGGAGCGCGCATGCGCATCTCGATCCTCACGATCTTCCCCGACTTCTTCCCGCCGGCGCTCGCCGAGGGGATGATCCGCTCCGCCCGCGAGAAGGAGCGGCTCGTCGTGGACGTCGTCATGCTGCGCGACTTCACCTCCGACGCGCACCGGACCACCGACGACTATCCGTTCGGCGGCGGGGTCGGGATGATCATGAAGGTGGAGCCGATCGACCGCGCGCTGGCGCACGTGGGCGCGGGCGAGAAGGGCGCGCGCCCGCCCGGCACGCGCACCGTGCTGCTGTCGCCGCAGGGGCGCCGCTTCGCGCAGGAGCTGGCGCTCGAGTACGCCGCGCTCGAGCACCTCGTGCTGGTGTGCGGGCGCTACAAGGGCGTCGACGAGCGCGTCGCCGAGCACCTGGTCGACGAGGAGCTGTCGGTCGGCGACTTCGTCCTCTCGGGCGGCGAGCCCGCCGCGCTGTGCGTGGTGGACGCGGTCGCGCGCCTGCTCCCCGACGTGGTGGGGACGTTCGACTCGGTGGAGAGCGACTCGTTCCATTCCGGCCTGCTCGACCACGGCTTCTACACCCGGCCGGCCGAATACCGCGGATGGACGGTGCCGGAGCTGCTGCTGTCGGGGCACCACGCCAACATCGCGCGCGCGCGCCGCGAGGAGTCGCTGCGCCGCACGTTCGAACGGCGCCCCGACCTGCTCGAGCACGCCGAGCTGTCCGATGCGGACCGGCGTTACCTGCGCACGCTCGAGCGCGAGCGCCGGACGCCCGCGGTACGGCCGCCGGGCGGGCCGTCCGCGAGGCCGGAGTGAGCGTTTCCGCCGCGCGCCGCCCAGCGCCCGCGGCGCTCGAGGGCGCGGCGGCGCTGGCGTTCCTGCTGCTGGTCGCGACGCTGCCCACCGCGATCGCGCCGATGGGCATCGCCACCGCGCTGTGCGCCGCGCTCACGCTGGCGGTGTGGGCCGCCCGGCGCGGCGGCTGGGTGCACACGGCGGTGGACTGGGCCGCGCTCGGCTGGCTCGCGGCACTCGTGGTGGTCGCGCTGTGCGCCGAGGACCGCGCCGCCAGCCTGGTGCGCATCCGCAAGGGCCTGATGCCCGCGCTGGTCGGCGTCGCCGCGTTCCACGCCGCGACGCGCGCGCGCGGCGCGCGGGCGGTCGCGGTGCTGCTCGCCGTCAGCGCGGCGGTCGCGGTGTTCGGCACCGGCGTGTGGGTGGCGCACGGCGGCGGCATGGCCGCGCGCGCGCGCGGTCTCGCGGGCCACTACATGACGTTCGGCGGCCAGCTGATGCTCGAGCTGGCGGTGGCCGCCGGCATCGTGCTCGGCACCCGCGACCGGCGCTGGCGGCTCGCCGCGCTGGCCGTGAGCGCGGTCCTGCTGGCGGCGCTCGGGGCCACGTTCACGCGCAGCGCCTGGATCGGCCTGGTGGTGGCGCTCGCGGTCATGGTCGCGCTCACGCGGGCGCGCTGGCTGATCGCGCTGCCGACCGTGGTGGTGCTGGCGGTGCTGTTCGCGCCCGGCCCGTGGCACGCGCGGCTCACCGGCGTGTTCGATCCCGCGAACGCCGCGAACTCCCAGCGGGTGTTCATGTGGCAGGCGGGCTGGCGCATGTTCCTCGACCATCCACTGACCGGCCTCGGGCTGCAGGACCTGCACGCGGCGTACGACCGCTACCGCTCGCCGCTCTCGACCGAGCGCGCCGGTCACCTGCACAACGTGTTCGTCCAGATCGCCGCCACCATGGGCATCGTGGGGCTGGCGGCGTTCACGTGGCTCTACACCGCGCTGATGCGGACCGCCGCGCGCGGGCTGCGGGCCGGGCTGCGCGGGGGCGGGCTCGGCGCGGGCGTGCAGCTCGGCGTGACCGCGGCGCTGGCCGGATTCCTCGCCGCCGGGCTGTTCGAGTGGAACTTCGGCGACGAGGAGCTGCTCTACCCGCTGTTCACGCTGGTCGGCATCGCGTGGGCGGCGAAGGACTGGGACGTGCCGTGAACGTGGCGCTGGTGCACGACTGGCTCACCGGCATGCGCGGCGGCGAGCGGGTGCTCGAGCGCATCGCGGCGCTGCATCCGGGGGCGCCGATCCACACGCTGGTGTGGCGGCGCGGCGCGGTGTCCGCGGCCCTCGAGGCGCACCCGATCCGCACCTCGTTCCTCCAGCACCTGCCCGACGCCGAACGGCGCTACCGCTGGTTCCTGCCGCTCTACCCGGCCGCGATCGAATCGCTCGACCTCGCGGGTGCCGAGGTGGTGATCTCCTCGAGCCACGCCGCCGCCAAGGGCGCGCGCGCGCCGGCCGCGGCGTTCCACCTGAGCTACATCCACACCCCGATGCGCTATGTGTGGGATCTGGAGGACGCCTACTTTCCGCCCGGCCGCTTTCCGTGGCCGCTGTCGTGGGCGGTGCGCGCCACCTGCGCCCGCCTGCGGGTGTGGGATCGCGCCACCAGCGACCGGCCGCACGCGCTGCTCGCGAACTCGCAGCACGTCGCCGCGCGCATCCGCCGCCACTGGGGGCGCGACGCCGAGGTCGTGCACCCGCCGATCGACATGCACCGCTTTCCGCTCGCCACCGGCGCACGCGAGGGCTATCTGCTCGCGGGCGCGTTCGCGCCCTACAAGCGCGCCGACCTGGCGCTCGCGGCGTGCGCGAGCCTGGGGCGGCCGGTGACGGTGTCCGGCTCCGGGCAGGAGGAGGCGCTGCTGCGGCGCGTGGCACCCGCCGGCACGCGCTTCCTCGGCTGGGTGGACGAGGCCGCGATGGCCGCGGTGTACGCCGGCGCGCGCGCGCTGCTGTTCCCGGGCGAGGAGGACTTCGGGATGATGCCGCTCGAAGCACTCGCCTGCGGCACGCCGGTGATCGCCTACGGGCGCGGCGGTGCGCTCGAGACGGTCGGACGCGGCGCCTCGGCGCAGGCGCTCGCGACCGTGGCGGCGGGCGGTGTCGCCCGCGTGCCGGGGGGCGTGCTCTTCGGCACCCAGAGTGAAGCCGGCGTGGCCGCGGCGATCGAGGCGTTCGAGCGCGAGCGCTTCGACCCCGCCGAGCTGCGTGCGCTGGCCGAGCCGTTCGCCGCCGAGTGCTTCGACGCGCACTTCCGAGACGCCTTCGACCGCGCCCACGAAGCCTGGAAGCGAAGTCGCTAGGCACGCTGGCCGGCGCTCGCTCATCTCCGGCCAGCGCCCGCTCAGCCTCGCGAGCCGCCGAGCGCCTCCCGGTACACGTCCTCCACGCGCGCCGCGATCGCGTCCCAGTGGTACTCCGGCGGCAGCGCCGGGGCCCTCGCCACGCGAGGTTCGGCGAGGGTGCGCGCGAGCGCTTCGATCCAGGCACGCTCGTCGCGCGACACGAGTTCGCCGTTCGCCCGCGGGCGGATCACCTCGCTCGCGCACCCGACGTCGTGCGTGAGCGAGTACAGGCCGCCCGCCAGCATCTCGAGCAGCGCGATCCCGCCGCCCTCGTAGTAGGAGGGAAGCGCGCCCACGTCGGCGGCGTGCACCCATTCCACGATCTCGTCCGGGGGCACCGGCCCGGTGACGATGCGGCCGGGTGCGCGCGCTGGCGCCGCGCCGCCGACGGTGACCCACAGCGCGCCCGCGGGCTTGCGTGCGCGCGCCCAGGCGCGCTCGAGCAGATCGAAACCCTTCACGAAGTCGGCGCGGCCGATGGTGAGCAGCACCGGCGCGGCCGCCGGAATGCTCCACCGTGTCCGCCACCCCGCGCGCCCGGTGGCCGGCGCGGCGAACGCCACCCCGTTCGGGATCACGCGTACGCGCTCGGCGGCCAGCCCATAGCCCTCCACCAGCTCGTCGCGCAGTCGGCGCGAGACCGCGATCAGCGGTCCGCCGCGCCGCGCGCTCGCGCGTTCCTCGGCGATCGCGCGCCAGTTGGGCAGGTTCGCGAGCGTGCGCAGGCGGCCGAGGCGGACGTAGACGCGCATCTTCGCGGCGGTCGAGTAGTGGAACGTCCGCACCAGCCCGGGATGCCGATCGAGCGCGCGCGGCCAGCGGCCGGCGTGGTGGTGCAGGATGTCGTAGCGCGACGGCTCGAGGCGCTCGACCATCGTGAACGGCGGCAGCGTCGCCGGGCGGCCCAGGATCTCGACCGCGTGGCCGCGCGCCATCAATCCGCGCGCCAGCTCGCGCAGGTGGGTCTCGAGCCCGCCCGGCAGCGCGATGTCGACGCCGCCATGGAGCAGGATCCTCATCGCGCGCCGCCCTTCGCCGCCGGCCCGCCCGGCTCCGTCGCCGCGCGCGCCCGCGCGGCGGCCCGCGCGCGCGCCGCGCGCGGCGTCAGCGCCACCGCGAACGTCAGCGCCCACCAGCCGAGCGCCTCCGCCCGCGAGCGCGGATCGCGGAGCGCGGGACTCAGCTCGCGCCGGGCGTCCGCGACCCGGCCTTCGCGCGCGTACGCCTCGCCGAGGCGCAGCGCGAGCCGCCCGGCGCGCGGATAGGCGGCGCGGAACGCCGCGATCGTCGGGGCCGCTTCGAGCGCGGCGTAGCCGTCGGCGCCGGTCTCGTGCCGCTCCTCGGCGAACACCCGCGCGAGCGCGGCGAAGAACAGCTGCTGGTCACGCGCGCGCGCGAACACGCCGCGCGGGTGGTGGCGCCAGACGTAGAGCGGCTCGGGCAGGTTCGCGAGTCCCGCGTCCGCCGGGAATCGCAGCCACAGGTCGTAGTCCTGCGAGGCCGCGAACGCGCGCCGATAGCCGCCGGCGCTCTGGTATGCCGCGCGCCGCATCACGACCGACCCGTGCACGAACGGGGTGGCGCGCGCGAGCTGCCGGCGGATCTCCGCCGGCTCGGTCGGCACCGGGTAGTCCCCCAGGCGCCGGTCCGCGTCGTCGATCACCTCGGCCGTGGTGCCGACCAGCGCGACCGCGGGGTGCGCCTGCAGGTACGCGACCTGGCGCGCCAGCCGCTCGGGGTGCGAGACGTCGTCGTCGTCGTGGCGCGCGAGCAGCTCGCCTGTCGCGGCCTCGGCGGCGCGCGCGAGCGCGGCGGCCAGGCCCTCGCCGGCGGTGTGCAGCACGCGCGTGCTCCGGTGGGCGCTGGCGTAGCGCGAGAACAGCTCGGCGGTGGCGTCGGTGGAGCCGTCGTCGACCGCGACCAGCTCCACGTCGCTCCAGGTCTGGCGCGCGATGCTCGCCAGCGCCCCCGGCAGGTGCCGGGCGCCGTCGCGGCTGGCGAGCAGCACCGAGACCCGCGGCGCGGCGGGACTCATGCGTCCCCCTGCACGTGGTAGGCGCGCGCCCAGCGCTCGAGCGCCGCCAGTCCGAACAGCCGGTAGGCCGCCAGGTCGTCGCCCGCGCCGCTGGTGAAGCGCTCGACCTCGGCGCGCAGCGCGCCCGGCCGGAACCACGCGCCACTCGCCTGTGGATCGAGCAGCAGGGCCTCGAGCCACGGGCGCAGCCGTCCGCGCAGCCAGTCGGCGAGCGGCAGCTGGAAGCCCTGCTTGCGCACCGCCAGCGGCGCGGCCGGCAGCCGGCCCCGCACGAGGCGGCGGAGCAGCGGCTTGGTGGCGACGAGCGACGCACGGCGCGCGGGGACCAGCCGCGCGAGGTGCTCGAACAGGCGGTGGTCGAGCAGCGGCGAGCGGTTCTCGAGCGCGTAGCGCATCGAGGCCACGTCGACCTTCACCAGCAGGTCGTCGGGCAGGTAGACGCCGGTGTCCCACTCGAACATCGCGCCGGTCAGCCCGTGCGCGTACGCCGCCGACGGCGCCCCCGGCGGCGGCGGCGGGCCCAGCAGCGCGTCGAGCTGCGCGGGGGAGGCGATCGCCCCCAGCTCGCGCGCGGCCGCGTGCGGACCGTCGTGCGCGAAGCGCTCCAGCACCCGCGCTCCGTGTGGCGCGCGCCCGGCGAGCGCGCGGAGCGCCGCCAGCCCGCCCGGCAGCTGGGCGGCGAGGTCGGCGCGGGCCGCGAAGCGATAGCGCGGGTAGCCGCCGAACAGCTCGTCGCCGCCGTCGCCGTTGAGGATCACCTTCACGTGGCGCGCGGCCTCGCGCGCGATCAGCGCGGTGGTCACCAGCGCGCTGTCGCCGAGCGGCTCGCCGAAGTGCTCGAGCAGGCCGTCGAGCTCGTGCTCGAGGTCGGGCTTCAGCTCGATCTCGACGTGCTCGGCGCCGAAGCACTCCGCGGACGCTCGTGCGATCGCGCGCTCGTCGGGCAACCCCGCGAAGCCGACCGTGAACGTGCGGATCGGCGCGTGCCCGATCGCGTGCAGCCGCTCGAGCACGGTGGTGGAGTCCACGCCGCCGCTCAGGAACACGCCGATCGGCACGTCGCTCACGGTGCGGTAGCGCGTGGACTCGAGCAGCTCCGCGTCGAGGCGCTCGAACCACGCCGCGTCGGCGCGCTGCTCCGGGTCGGGCGGCGGCAGCCGCCACCAGCGCTCGGGTGCCGGCGGGGTGTCGCGCGCGGCGCCGCGGACGAGCAGCCGATGCCCGGCCGCCAGCTTGTGCAGCCCCGCGATCAGCGTGTCGGGCGCCGGCACGTAGAGGAACCGCACGTAGTCCCGCAGGCGCTCGTGATCGAGCCGCGCCCTCACGAACGGCAGGCGCAGCAGCGCGCGCGCCTCCGAGGCGAACGCCAGGTACTCGGGCGTGCGCACCCACAGCAGCGGCTTCTTGCCGAGCCGGTCACGCGCCAGCAACAGGTCGCCGCTCGCGGCGTCGTAGAGCGCGAACGCGAACATGCCGCGCAGGTCGTCGAGCGCGGCCGGCCCGCGGCGGGCGAGCAACTCGACCAGCACCTCGGTGTCGGAGCGGGTGCGCAGCGCCACGCCCGCGGCGGCCAGCGCGCGGCCCAGCTCCGCGTGGTTGTAGATCTCGCCATTCTGCACGAGCGCGAATCGGCCGTCGGCCGAGCGCATGGGCTGGTGCCCCGCGCTGCTGGTGTCGATGATCGAGAGCCGGGTGTGGGCGAGCACCACGCGATCGTCGGCGAACACGTCGCGATCGTCGGGGCCGCGGTGCGCGAGCGCGTCGACGAGCAGTCGTCCCCACGCCGGATCCGGGGGCCGCTCGGTCAGGGCGTACACCCCGCCGATCCCGCACATCTCAGGTGTCCTCGCGCCGCGATCCGCGCGGTCGCGGGACGGCGCGACGGCGCGGCCGCGCCGTCCGTGGACAGAGGATCTTCGACTGCATCGAGCTCCGTGCGGAGATGGATGGAAGGCGCGCTGCGCGGGCGCGGACCGCGGCACTATAGCATGCACGCGGGTTGACACTCCGCGCGGGATTTCCCGACACTGCGCGGATGAGCGAAGGCTGGTACGCGGTCTGGCGCGCGCGCGCGGGACGACTCGTCCTCGGCGCGGGCGCAATTGCCATCGCCGTGCTCGGTGGCGCCGTCCGCAACAAGCTCTTCGCCCACTTCCTCGGCACCGCGGGGATGGGCGTGCTGGCCCAGGTGATGACCGGCATGACCTGGCTCGGCACCGGCAGCGGCATGGGCCTCGGAATGCCGGTGGCCCAGGCCGTCGGGGCGGCGAGCGCGAGCGACGACGCGGCGACCGTCCGACGCGTGATGTCGACCGCGCTCAGCGTCGTCGGGGTGACCGTCGGCTGCGTGGCGGTGCTCGCCGCGGTGTTCGCGCCGGCGTGCGCGCGGGCGATGCTGGGGCCCGGCGGCGATCCGCTGCTGGTGCGCATCGCGTTGATCGGCGTCGCCGGACTCGCGTTCCAGGGAGTCGTCCAGGCCCTGTTCGCCGGGCGCTCCGACCTGACCGCCCCGCTCACCTACGCCGTCATCGGCAACCTCGCGGCCACCGTGGCGGTGGTCGCGCTGCTGCCGGCGTTCGGCCTGCGCGGGGCCCTGACGGGCGCGGTGGTGTTGTTCCCGATCGCGATCGTCGGCACGCTGACCTGGCATTGGCGCCGCTACCGGGACGCGTTCCTTCCGCTGCCGTCGCCGCGCTTCGACCGCGGCCGCGCGCGCGCGATGCTGCGGGTCGCCGCCACCGCGCTCGTGATGTCGGTCGTCGACCAGAGCATGCTGTTCGCGGTCCGGACCCACTTTGCCCAGACCCTCGGTTTCGCGGCCAACGGGCTGTTCCAGGCCGCGCTCGCGCTCTCCCAGCAGGGCGGCGCGATCTTCTACGCCTACCTCGCCAACTACGCATTCGGCCGCATCAGCGGCGCGGCGGGGCCGGAGGGCGTGCGGGACTACACGCGGCGTCAGTGGTCGCCCCTGATCGCGGTCGCCGCGCCCGCGTTCGCGCTCGCGATGCTGCTCGCGACGCCCCTGCTCCACCTGCTCTATTCGCGTCAGTTCGACGCCGCGCGCCCGATGATCGTGTGGACGCTCTACGGCGAGTTCGCCAAGGTCGCGATGCAGGCGTGGATGTTCGGGGCGCTTCCCCTCGGCGGCGTCCGCCTGCTGTTCCCGCTCGGGGTGTCCTATCCGCTGGCGCTCGGCGCGGGCTACGTCGCGGCGCGCGCGCTCGGCCTCGGCACCATGAGCCTCGCCGCCGCCTACGCGTTCGCGGGCACGTTCTCGCTCGCGCTCTCCGGGGTGGTGATGACGCGCTGCGGCGTGCCGCTGACGCCGCGCGGACTGCTGCTGCTGCTGCTCGGGCTGGGCGGCCTCGCGGCGCTGGCCGCGGTGCGCGCCCACGGCTGAGTCCGGCGCTCAGGCGGAGCGCAGCACGCCGCGCCGGCGCAGCTCGGCGAACAGGGTCTCGAAGCGGCGATGCCACGTGTGGTCGCGGCGCGCGCGCTCGTGGCCGGCACGGCGGATGCGCTCGCGCTCGTCGTCGTGGGCGAGGTAGTAACGGGCGCGGTCCACCAGCTCCTCCGCCGAGTGGTAGCAGACGATCTCGCGACCCACGTCGTAGTGCAGCGCCATCTCGTCGAGCCAGCCCGTCATGTAGAACGCCCCCGACATCGGCCCCTCGAACTCGCGCAGCCGGACCTGGGTCTGCGGCCGCAGCGTGCGATGGGTGTCCCCCACGATCACGAAGCCGAGGCTGATGCGGCTCTCGCTGTAGAGGCGTACGTATTGCTCGTCGGAGACCGGTCCGTGCAGGTGCTCGGGGTAGCCGGCGGCGAGCGCTCTCCAATCGAGCGTGTCGCGCATCGCGCGCAGCGGATCGCGGCCGTGACGCAGCAGGTCGAGCGCGCGCACCACGGCCGGGCCCGGACGGTCCCCGGGGCCCGCGGCGTTCGAACCCACGCGCCAGCTCTGTCCGAATGCGTCGGCGGCCACGCCGCCGCGCAGCAGCGCGAGCACCAGGCTGCCGCGATCGGCGTAGCGCTGCCCGGCAAAGGTCGCGTCGTAGCGCAGCGGCACGTCCACGGGGCGGTAGTAGGTGGGGTTCGCGGCCATCGGCCAGAAGATCGGGCGCGCCCCCGCGCGCTCGTACTTGCGGATCGCCACGCCTTCGGGCACCAGGCAGTGGTCGAAGTAGCGAGCGGTGCGTTGGACGAGGTGGAACTGGTGCACGTTGTTGCAGAAGAAATTGATCGTGGGAGCGACGCGCGTGCGGACCTGCTCGATCGTCGCGGGCTCGAGGTGGCTGTCGCTGACATAGGTCAGCACCAGGTCGAGTCTCCCGGCGCGGTTGGCCTCATCGACCGCCCGGGCGAAATCGGCGCTGAAGCGTGCGCGCAGCGGCACGCACTCCGGACTCGCGGGATCCACGTCGAAGAGCGGCTGGATACCGCCGTCCCACAGCACCACGTCGTGGCCGAGGTCCACCAGCGGGTCGTGGAGGTTCCACTTCCACAGGTCGGACGCGAACGTCGGATTCGGGCTGCTCGCGAGTGCGAGAAAGACGCGCATGCCGCCTCAGCGTGCCGGAGCCTGCTGGCCGTCCGCGCCGCCGTGCCGCCGGTGCCAGCTCTCCCAGATGAAGACGTACTGCCAATCCAGCGCGTGCGTCTCCGCGAGGCGCTGCTGCAGGCCGCGCATGCGCCGCCGCGCATCGGGAACGAAGTCGTGGAACTGCACCTGCAGGTGCTCGATGCGCGCGATCAGCCCGGCGTCGAGCAGGTGCTCGATCAACTCGTACTCGCCGCCCTCGATGTTGACCTTCATCAGTTCGACCGCGCCCAGACCGAGCTCGGCGAACACCTCGGCCGCGGCGCGCAGCTCCACCCGCCGCTCGCCGCCGGCACGCAGCGCCGACGAGCCATCGGCCGCCATCGCGAACGCGCTGGTCCGGGTGCTTCCCGCTAGGCCGAAGGCGTGCACGTGCACCCGGGGCCAATCCGCGAGCCGGGCGCGCGTCGCGTCGGCGAATTCCGGAACCGGCTCGAACACGTGCACGGTACAGGCGCAGCGCGCGCACATCTGCTCCGCCCAGTCGCCTCGATACCCGCCCACGTCGAGCACCACCGATTCCGGGCGGAGCGCGTAGTCGAGCCGGCGCGTCGCGTCGCCGCGATCCGCGATCCAGCGCCGGTACGAGCGCTCGAGCGTCGTGGGCCAGAGCGTCCGCCGCGCGCGCCCGAGGGCGCGGCGCAGCAGCGTGGGACGCGGGGGGGACTGGCCGGAACGATCCATCATGGCGGCACAGCCTACAAGATCCGCGCGACGGCCGCCGTCCGCCCGGGGTTTGACCCTCGTGGTGCGTCTGCCCTAGCGTTCCGCCGACGTTTCCACCCGGAGTGCCCACATGGACCGTGACATCCGCATCGCCGTCACCGGCGGCAGTGGCTTCCTCGGCTCGCACGTGATGGCCGAGCTGGCGCGCGCCGGCTATTCGAACGCCGTCGCCATCCGCTCGCGCGACTACGACCTGGTCCGCGCCGAGCAGGTGGCGCGCATGCTGGCCGACGTGAAGCCGCACGCGATCCTGCACATGGCGGCGGTGGTCGGCGGGATCGGAGCCAACCGGCTGCACCCGGGCTCGTTCTTCTACCGGAACCTCGAGATGGGCGTGCAGCTCATGGAGCACGCGCGGCTCGCCAGTGTGAAGCGCATGCTGAGCGTGGGCACGATCTGCTCGTACCCCAAGTTCACGCCGGTGCCCTTCCGCGAGGAAGACCTCTGGAATGGCTATCCCGAGGAGACCAACGCGCCGTACGGGCTCGCGAAGAAGATGCTGCTCGTGCAGTCGCAGGCGTACCGGCAGGAGTACGGATTCGACGCCTCGAACGTGATGCTCGTGAACCTCTACGGTCCGCGCGACAACTTCGACCCCGGCTCCTCGCACGTGATCCCGGCGCTGATCCGCAAGTGCATCGAGGCGGCTGAGGCGGGTGCCGCCGACATCGAGGTGTGGGGCACCGGGCAGGCGACCCGCGAGTTCCTCTTCGTCGAGGACGCCGCGCAGGCGATCGTGCTCGCGTTCGAGCGGCTCGACGACAGCGACCCGGTGAACATCGGCTCCGGCCGCGAGATCTCGATCCACGACCTGGCGCTCATGATCGCGCGGCTGTGCGGCTTCACGGGCCGGCTGCGCTGGGACGCCAGCAAGCCCGACGGCCAGCCGCGCCGCTGTCTCGACACCTCGAAGGCGCAGGTGCGGCTCGGCTGGCGCGCCAGCACGGCGTTCGAGACCGGGACTCGCCCGCACCATCGAGTGGTACCGGGCCGAGCGGCTCGCGCGCGCGGCGCGCTCCTGAGCCGGCCGCGCCCGCTGCGCCCGCTGGATCCGCGATGATCTCGGTGATCGTGCCCACGCGCGGCGATCCGGCGCGGCTCGCGCGCCTGCTCGATGTGCTCGCCGCGCAGACGCTGGCGCGCGAGCGCTGGGAGCTGGTGCTGGCGCTCGACGGCGCAGCGCTCGCGCCGGCGCTGGCCGCGCGCGCGCAGCGCGCTCGGCGCGCGCGTGGTGCCGCTCGCGCGGCGCGCGCGGCCCCGGGGCCGCGCGCAACGCCGGTGCCGCCGAGACGCGCGGCACCTGGCTCGCGTTCACCGAGGACGACGTGACCCCGGCGGTCGACTGGCTCGAGCGCGCGTCCGCGCGCCTCGCACGCCGAGCCCGCGCCCGACGTGCTGGTGGGACTCACGCTCAAGCCCGGCGGCCGTCCGGTGCACCGCCAGCGCCAGGACCAGCCGCTCTACCTGCCCACCAACCTGTTCGTGGAGCGCGCGCTGTTCGAGCGCTTGGGGGGCTTCTGCGCCGACTACTTCGACGCTGGAACCGGGCTCTACTTCCGCGAGGACACCGACCTCGGCTTCGCGCTCGAGGAGGCGGGGGCGGTGGTGGCGGTGGCGGCGGACGTGTTGGTCACGCATCCCGAGGAGCACGCGGGCGCGCTCGATCCGCTGCGCTGGGCGCGCCGCCACATGATGGACGCGCTGCTGGAGGCGCGGCACCCGGAGCGCTTCCGCGAGCGGCTCGAGGTCCACCGACTGGGTCCGCTCACGCTGCGCCGCCCGATCGTGCGGGCCTGCGAGGTGGCGGCACTGTTCACCGCGCTCGCGCTCGTCAACCTGATCGCCGGCCTGCGCGGCGTCGCGCTGTGGCTCGCGTTCGTGGCCGCGCTGGGGTTCGCGGTGGTGTGGGCCAAGTGGCGCTTCGACCCGCGGCGGCTGCCGGTCGTGCTGCTGGTGCCGTTCGTGATGGTGTGGTCCCTCGGCGTGGGGCATCGCCGCGCGCGGGACCTGAAGCGCGCCGCGCCGCGACCGTCGTAGTCGCGCGGTGCCGGGCGCGACGTCGCGCGGCCCGCGCCCCCGCCTGAGCCGCGCTCCCGCGCGACTCAGTGCGCGCTGGCGTCGCGGAACACGCGCACCGCGGTGAGCGCGATGATCTTCAGGTCGAGCCCCAGCGACCAGTTCTTGATGTAGTGCAGGTCGTACTCGATGCGCTGCTCGAGCGGCGTGTCGCCCCGCAGCCCGTGCACCTGCGCCCAGCCGGTCATGCCCGCCTTCATGTGGTGGCGCAGCATGTAGCGGGGGATCGCGGCGCGGAAGCGCTCGACGTACATCGGTTGCTCGGGGCGCGGGCCCACCAGGCTCATCTGGCCCACGAACACGTTCCACAGCTGCGGCAGCTCGTCGAGGGAGTAGCGCCGCAGCGTCTCGCCCAGCCGCGTGCGGCGCGGATCGTCCTTCACCGACCAGCCCGGGCCGTGCGCCTCGGCGTCGACGCGCATGCTGCGGAACTTGAGCATCCGGAAGCGGCGCCCGCTCATGCCGACGCGCTCCTGCGCGTACAGGATGGGGCCCGGCGAGTCGAGCCGGACGAGGATCGCGAGCACCAGCAGCACCGGCGCGAGCACGATCAGCGCGAGCCCCGAGACCACCAGGTCGAACACCCGCTTGAGGAGCGCGTTCCAGCCCTGCTCCGGCGTCTCGGTCACCAGCACCACCGGCATGCCGTCGAAGTCCTCGACGCTGGCGTTCAGGCGGAACGCGGTCGACAGGTCCGGCACCAGCCGCACCGCCGCGGTGGAGTCCGACAGCCGCGTGAGCGCCTCGAGTTCGGCCTCGTGCTCCGCGCGGGCCAGCGCGAGGTAGACGATCTCGGCGCCGCAGCGCTCCACCAGCCGCTGCAGGTCGCTCACCACGCCCACGACCTCATGGCCGCCGACGGTAGTGCCGACCTCGTCGGCGCGCGCCGCCACCAGCCCCTCGATGCGCAGGCCGAAGTCGTCGTGGGCGTGGATCTTCTCGATCAGGATCTGAGCCAGCTCGCCGGTGCCGACGATCAGCACGTGCCGCAGGTTGCGGCCCATGCGCCGGAGCGCGCGCAGCACCAGCCGCAGCGCGAGCCGGCTGGCGCTCATCACGGTGGTGCCGAGCACCAGGAAGATCAGCACCATCGAGCGGCTCAGCTCGCCGCGCGCGTAGAACGAGCCGACGCCGGCCAGCGCCGCCGTGACCAGCATGGCGACCGCGACGTGGTAGATCTCGAGCGAGAGCCGCGCGGTGCGCGCGGAGCGGTACACCCGCAGCGTGCGCAGGATCAGCAGCGCGATCGGGGTGAGCACCGCGCCACTCCACAGGTAGAGCGACAGCGGCGGGATGCCGAGCGGCGCCGGCATGCCGAGCCCGTGGAAGCGCAACCAGTACGCGCCCAGCCACGAGCCGTACAGGAGCACGGCATCGAGCAGGAAGAAGCTGGTGGCGAGGATCTGCCGGCTGCGGGCGAACATTCGGCGCGAGGGTAGCCGAAGCGGCGGGCGAGGCCAACGACGGGGGCGGTCGCGGTGGGGTGGGGGCACGACGCGGCGTGCGACGGCGGAGCGCGCGACTGTAGCTGCGCGGCGTCGCCGTGCTATCCTTCGGGCGCCCCCCGAGGGAGATCCGAATGCATCGCACCGGCCGCATCCGGGCACTCGCCGCGCTCCTCGTCCTCGCCAACGCTCCGCTCGGCCTCGCGGGTTGCTCGACCGAGAGTCCGTTCCCCAAGGTCGTGCAGCCGGTCGTTACCCCGCTGGTCGCCAACTCGCCCGTGAACGCCGTGAAGGTGCTCCAGGCCAGCTATCGCAATCGCTCGATGGACGACTATCCGACGCTGTTCACCGACGACTTCGTGTTCGCGTTCTCGCCGCTCGACGCCGCGGGGAACCCGTACCGCGGCTCGCCATGGAGTCGAGCGGATGAGTTGCTCTCGGCGCGGCACCTGTTCGTGGAGGGCAACTCGACCGAGGAGCCCGCGGCCAGCATCTCGCTCGACTACACCAACGCGTTGGCGGACTTTGCCGACACGCGTCCGGGGATGCGCGATCGGTTCCACCGCCAAGTCGACGTCGGTGTCGTGTTGGTCATCCGCCGCTCGTCGAGCCAGCTCGAGACCCAAGGCGATGCGCGGTTCTTCCTGATCCGCGGCGACGCCGCGAGCCTGCCGCCGGTCCCGGGGCTGGCGCCCGACTCGACACGCTGGTACATCCAGCGCTGGGAGGACTTCACGGTGCAGAGCGGCGCCCCATCGCGGCTCGGGCCCGCCGGCGCGCTCGGGACGCAGCCCGCGAACCGGAGCAGCTGGGGGCAGATCAAGTCGCTGTATCGGTAGGGGCCGCCGCCGCGCACTGGGGTCGCTCTCGGTCATCGCCGCTCCAGCCGCCGTGCTCGCCCCGACTTGGCGCCGCCGGGCGGTTCCCCTATACTCCCGCGCCGCTATCGCCCTGGGAGGTCCCGGGCACGATCCACTGGAAAGGAGCCCGGAGATGGGCCTGATCGAGAAGCTCGAAGCCGCTCACGCCAAGAGCGACCGCCCCGACCTGCGGCCCGGCGACCACGTCGAGGTCTCGGTGCTGGTGGTCGAAGGCGACAAGTCGCGCCAGCAGAAGTTCCGCGGCGACGTCATCAACGTGCGCGGTGCCGGTCTGCGCAAGACCTTCACCGTGCGGAAGATCTCCGAGGGCATCGGGGTCGAGCGCACGTTCCCGCTCCACAGCCCGACGGTCTCCGAGATCAAGCTGGTGAAGCAGTCGAAGGTCCGCCGCGCGAAGCTGTTCTACCTGCGCAAGAAGACCGGCAAGGCCGCGCGCCTGACCGAGAAGCGCGGAGTCGAGACCGCTCACGAAGTGATGCTCGCGCCCTGGCGCCGGCTCGCGCGTGCCGAAGCCCTGCTCGCAGGGGACGGCGCGACGGTGGCGGGGGTGGACGAAGCCGGCCGCGGGCCGCTCGCGGGACCGGTGGTCGCCGCCGCGGTGGTGCTCGCGCCCGGCGAATGGTGCGAAGGTCTCGATGACAGCAAGAAGCTGAGTGCCGAGCGGCGCGAAGTCCTCTACGCCCGGGTCCTGATCGAGGCCCGGGCGTTCGCATGGGCGGTGGTGGGCCCGCGCGCCATCGACCGGCTCAACATCCGTCGCGCCTCGCTCGAGGCGATGCGCCGCGCGGTCGCGCGCCTGCGCGTGCCGCCCGCGCTGGTGCTGGTGGACGGCGACAGCGAGGTGCCGGGGCTCACGTGCGAGCAGCAGACCGTGATCGGCGGCGACGCGCGCATGCTCTCGATCGCGGCGGCCTCGATCCTCGCGAAGGTGGTCCGCGACCGCATCATGGAGCGCCTCGACCGCGTCTACCCCGCGTACGGCTTCGCGCGCCACAAGGGCTACGGCACCGCCGAGCACCTCGCGGCGATCCAGCGCCACGGCCCCTGCGCGCTGCACCGCTACTCGTTCTCGCCCGTGAGCACGCTCGAGCTGCCGCTCGGGTGAGTCGGGCGGTTCGTGGTGCACGAGAACCGGCCCGCGACCACCGGGCGCGCGGGATGCAACCCGGCGGGCGAACCGCGAGGCATCCGCGCAACGCGCGTGCGCATCGGGTAGACTGCGGCCGCCTCCGGCCCCCAGGGCCCGCCCCCGCGGGAGGGAAGATGGGAACGGCCCGTTCGCGCGGCCAGGCGGGTGAGACGCTCGCCGCCACGTACCTGGAGTTGATCGGCTGGAGCGAGATCGAACGCAACGTGCGCATCGGAGGGGTGGAGGTCGATCTGGTGGCGCTCGAGGGCAGCACGCGCGTGCTGGTGGAGGTCAAGTACCGTGGCCGCGCCGACTACGGCGGCGCCGCTCTGGCGGTGGACCACGGCAAGCGTGACCGGCTGCGCCGCGCCGGGCTCGCGCTCGAGGCGCGCGGCGTGCGATGGGTGCGCATCGACGTGGTCGCGATGGAGCTCACGGACGACGGCCTGCGGCTGCGTCACTACCGCAACGCCGTGCAGACGTGAAGGAGGACATGGTCCGCGTACCCAGTATCGGCCGGCTGCGCCTGCCGCGCGGTCTGACTCGCCGGTGGAGCGCCCGCGTGCGCCTGCAGCGGCTGTGGTGGCGCCGCCGCTGGCGCGCGATCGCACCGGGCGAGGTGCTGTTCCCCGAGTCGGCGCACGGCATGGTCGCGGTCGGCACGCTGGCGGCCGGCGGTACCGCGCGCGGGCCGCGGATCGCGATCCTCCACGCCACCGCCGGCAGCGGCCACCGGCGCGCCGCGCAGGCGATCGCCGAGGCGATCCAGCGGCTGGACCCGACCGCCTCCGTGCGCGAGGTGGACACCCTGGTGTTCGCCTCCGGCTTCTACCGCACCGCCTACGCGCAGGGCTACGACCTGCTGGCCGCACGCGCGCCGCAGCTGTGGGGCCTGCTCTACCGCTCGTGGGAGAGCGCGCCCATGCGCCGCGTGGCGCCCGGCGCGCGCCTGATGGACCGCCTCAACCTGCGCCGGCTCGCGCGCGTGGTCGAGCGCGAGCAGCCCGACGCGGTGGTCTGCACCCACTTCCTGCCGGTCGAGGCGCTGGGTCCGATGCGCGCGCGCGGGGCGCTCGGGGTGCCCCTCAACTGCGTCATCACGGACTTCGCCGCGCATCCGTTCTGGGCGATCCCGAACGTGGACCGCTGGTTCGTGGCCGGCGAGCGGGCCGCCGAGGACCTCGCCGGTTACGGAGTGCCGTCCGCGCGCATCGACGTCACCGGCATCCCGGTGGAGCCCCGCTTCGCGCAGCGCATCCCGCGCGCCCAGGCGCGCGAGCGCCTCGGGCTCGACTCGGATCGCGCGCTGGTGCTCGTGATGGGCGGGGGCAGCGGCGTAGGTCCGCTCGCGGAGCTGGCGCAGCGACTCGCTGCGCTGCCGACGCGTCCGCAGGTGGTGGTGGTGTGCGGCACCAACGAGGCGCTGCGCGTCCAGATCCAGGCGCTCCCGGCCGCCGCCGCCGGCGACATCCGTGCGCTCGGGTTCACCCACGAGGTGGACGTGCTGCTCGAGGCCTGCGACGTGCTGGTGAGCAAGGCCGGCGGGCTCACGTGCGCGGAGGCGCTCGTAAAAGGCGTGCCGATGGTGATCTTCCGGCCGACGCCGGGGCAGGAGGTGCGCAACGCGACGGTGCTCGAGAAGGCGGGCGCCGCGTTGCACGCCCCCACCGTCGCGGCGGTGGAGCACGAGGTGGGCCGCCTGCTCGTCGATGACGAGGAGCGCCGGCGCCTGCACGAGGGGGCGGTCGCACTCGCCCGTCCCGACGCCGCGACGGCGATCGCAAGGGCGGTGCTCGCAGAGGTTGCGGCCGCGCGCGCGCGCGGCTGAGTTCACGACACGGAGGTCGTCGATGCGAATCGTCCTCATCGTCCCGATCCTGCTCGGGCTGTCGTCGATGCCCGCGTTCGGCGCGGACGCCCGCCCGCCCGCGTTTGGCGACGCGGAGGCGCTCGCGAAGGGCCGCGCGCTGCAGGCGGCGGTGCGCGCGGCGGACCCGGCGCCGCTCTGGGTGGAGTTCGCTCCCGCGATGCGCGTGGCGCTCCAGGACTCGGTCCACCTCGGCGCCACGCTGCGCTCGATCGCCGGGCAGACCGGCCCGCTCGATTCCTGCCTCACCGATGGCGTCGAGCGCCACGACGCCCTGCTGGTCTACAACGCGCGCTGCCGGTTCGCGCGCGTCGGCACGCCACTGCTGCTGCAGTTCGCGTTCGACGAGCGCGGGCGCATCGCCGGCTTCTGGGTCAAGCCCGATCCCGCGGAACCGCCGCGGGCGGCGGAGAGCCGGTACCTCGAATATCGGACCCGCACCCGATTGAGCCTGCCGGCGCACGGCGAGTGGACGGTGTTCTGGGGCGGTCGCACCGTCGAACAGAACCAGCACGTGGTCGCGCGGGACCAGCGCTTCGCCTACGACCTCGTGATCGTGCGGAACGGCTCGACCCATCGGGGCGAGGGCGCGCGGGTCGAGGACTACTACTGCTACGGCCAGCCGATCGTCGCGCCGGCGGCCGGCCGGGTGGTGTGGGCCGAGGACGGCCGCCCCGATCAGTCGCCGGGCGAGCTGGACCCCGCGCACCCGATGGGCAACGCGTTCGTCCTCGACCTCGGCCGCGGGGAGTTCGCGGTGCTCGCGCACCTGCAGCCCGGCAGCCTGCGATTCGTCGTGGGCGACTCGGTCGCGGCCGGCGACACGCTGGGGCTGTGCGGGAACTCGGGCAATACCAGCGAGCCTCACCTGCACTTCCACCTGCAGGACGGGCCGGAGCCATTCCAGGCCGCGGGGCTCCCGGCGGCCCTGGCCGAGGTGATGGTCGACGGCAAGCGGCGCACGAACGTCGAGCTCGTCCGCGGACAGCAGGTGCGGCAAGTGGATTCGCCCGCCGGGCGCTGAGTTCGCGGGGGCACGATGCTCCCCGGCCGTCGTCCGCGCTCGGCGTGTCACGGGCGCACGTTCCGGGGCTGCCGTGGGTGTTCGATCCACCGGCTGGGCGGGACAAATTGACTTCTCCGGCGAGCGCACGGGTGGTTTCATCGACGCAGGCCGGTTTCCTGCCGCCGCGTGTCCGCCCGGGCCGCGAGCCACGCGCGGGATGCCGCTGATCGTCACCGGCGCGCCGCCGGGTCGCTGCCCGTCGTGCTCGCCCCGCATCCGTCCGGGCGCCCCCACGCCACGTCCGTGTGCCGCTCTGGTCCCTGGAGGTGCGCATGACTGGCTCCGCGATCCCACGCTGGCCGCGATCGATCCCACCGTTCCTCGCCACGCTGGCCATGACGGTCGGCCTGCTGGTCGATCCGTCGTTCGTGCTCGCGCGCGGCGGCGGATCCGCGCCGGCCGCCCCGGCGAGCATCCAGTCCACCGACGGCACCTGGAGTTACCTCAAGCCGCTCCGCCGCTCCGATCACGGCGCCATCTACGATCCGGTCCGCGATCGGGTGATCCTGTTCGGCGGCGACCTCGAGGGACCGCGCAACGACGTCTGGGTGCTCGACCGCGCCGGTGCGGCCACGTGGACGCGGCTCGAGGTGGCCGGCACCCCGCCCACCCCGCGCTACCGTGCGACCGTGGTCTACGACCCGGTGCGCGACCGCGTGCTGGTGTTCGGCGGTTTCACCGATGATCCGCGACTCAACGATGTCTGGGCGCTGTCGTTGGCCGGGACGCCGACCTGGACGCAGTTGACGACCGCCGGTACGCCGCCGCTGCCCCGCGGCGAGGCCGCGGGCGTCTACGACCCGGTGCGCGACCGCCTGCTGATTCACGGTGGCAACAACGACGCCGCGCTCGCCGACAGTCTGACCTACGAGCTGACACTCGCCGGCACGCCGACGTGGTCCACGCTGGCGACCACCGGTCCCGCGCCGTTGCGCGCGGGCGAGACGCTCGTCTACGACCCGAGCCGCGACCGGCTGGTGGCGTTCGCGGGCTATTCGGCGCCGCCGTCCAAGCGCTACAACGCCGTTTGGGCGCTGCCGCTGTCGGGCGCACCGCTCGCATGGACGCAGCTCGCTCCGACCGGGACCCTGCCCGCGACCCGCATGTTCTCGAGCGCGGTCTACGATCCGGCCGGCGATCGCATGCTGGTCTTCGGTGGTTACGTGGCGGGCCTCAACGCGGATCTCTGGCAGCTCACCTTCGCCGGCACCCCGGCGTGGACCAAGCTGACTCCCGCGGGAGCCGTGCCCTCGGCGCGCAGCAATCACCAGGCGATCTACGATCCCTCGCGCCAGGAGATGGTGCTGGTGTCGGGGATCGACTCGGGTGACGAGAATTGGTCGCTGGCGCTCTCGGGACCCGCGGCCTGGAATCGCATCCCGACCGACGACGCGCGGCCGACGTCGCCCGCGGACGTCTCGATGGTCGTCGACGCCGCGCGGCACCGCGCGATCACGTTCGGCGGCTACACGAATCACGGGGCCGTGAACGACACCTGGGCGCTGCCGCTCGGCACTGACGGGCCGTGGGCGTCGATGACCACCGCCGGGACCACGCCGGCCGCGCGCCAGGATCACAGCGCCATCTACGATCCGGTCCGCGATCGCATGATCGTCTACGGCGGCAGCCAGACGTTCGGCCCCGTCCTGGGCGACCTGCAGGCGCTCGCGCTCTCGGGAACGCCGACCTGGAGCGCGCTGTCGGCCTCCGGCGGTGGGCCGGGCGCGCGCACGCATCATCAGGCCGTCTACGACGCCACCGGCGACCGCATGCTGCTGTTCGGAGGCGCGGACGCGGGCGCGTCCTACTCGGACCTGTGGTCGCTCGATCTCGCCGGCGCGACGCCGGCGTGGACGCTGCTCGCCGCCTCCGGGTCCGGCCCCGCGGCGCGTACCGAGGCCACGGTGGTGCTGGACGACGCGCGCCACCGCCTGCTCGTCTACGGCGGGCTGGCGCCCGGTCCCGGCACTCCGACGTTCGACGACCTGTGGGCGTACGACCTGACGGGCGGCGGCTGGAGCCTGCTCGCGCCGGGTGGCACGCTGCCGATCCACCGCCATGGCGCGACCGGCGTCATCGACGCGGGCCGCGATCGACTGCTGGTCTATGCGGGCGTCACCGAGGAGGCGCCGTTCCCGCGCACCAACGAGCTGTGGGCGCTCGATCTCGCGACCACCACCTGGTCGCTGCTCGCTCCCGGGGGCGATGTCCTGGACGCGCGCCTGGGACACGCCGCGCTGTGGGACGCGGCCGGGGACCGCATGATCGTGTACGGCGGACTGCCCGCGAACTACGGAGCGCTGATCGGCGACACCTGGGTGCTGTCGTTCGACCCGCCCGCGTCGACGCCGGCGGCGCGAATCACACGGCTCGAGCTGTCCGCGCCGCGGCCGAATCCGGCGCGCGGCGCGGCCAGCTTCGCGCTGCGCCTGCCGGCGGCGTCCCGCGTGCGGGTCGCGGTGCTCGACCTGAGCGGCCGCGTCGTGCGCGTGCTGGCGGACGGCTCGCGCCCGGCGGGCGAGCAGACGCTGCGCTGGGATCTGCACGATGCGCGCGGTGGCCGCGCCGCGCCGGGGATGTACTTCCTCGATGCGCGGGTGGGCTCGGCGCGCGCGATGCGCCGACTGGTCGTGCTCGACTGACACCGTCGCCAGGTCGTCGAAGCCCGCCGGGGCATCGTCCCTGGCGGGCTTCTTCGTGGGTCGAAAGGGGTGTCGCGGCGCACCGCGATTTGCCAGAATGCCGCCGCCGCGCGATCGGTCCCGGCGCCGTCGGGCCGCGGACCGGCGCGCGCATCCTTCGGCCGTGATCCCCACTCTCGCGCAGGAGGTCCCCGCCCCATGTCCCCGCGCACGCGTGGCCTCGCCATGTTCGCGTCCCTCGTCCTCCTCGGGTCCCACGCCTCCGGCGCGAACGCCGCGTGGCCGCGCGACACCCATGTCGGGCTGGCGATCAGCGCCTTGGTCGGTGACCAGCGGCGTCCGAACGCGGTTCCCGACGGTGCCGGCGGGGTGTTCCTGGTGTGGGAGGACGCCCGGGCCGGCAACGTGGACATCTACGCCCAGCACCTCGGCCCGCAGAGCGAGGCTCTGTGGAGCCCCAACGGCGTGCCGGTGTGCGCGGCACCCGGCGATCAGCAGCATCCGATGCTGGACGCTGATGGAGCGGGTGGGATCGTCGTGGCGTGGGAGGACGCTCGCGTCGCGGAGACCCACGTGTTCGCGCAGCGGCTGGACGCCGCGGGCGCGCCAGTCTGGACGCCGGATGGGGTGCGCGTGTGCACGGTCGACGCGCTCGAGGAATTCCCGCTGATCGCCCGCGACGGGCAGAACGGAGCGCTCGTGGCCTGGGCCGATCATCGCGGTGGCGGCGCCGAGGTCTACCTGCAGCAGGTGAAGTTCTCGGGACTCCTGATCCTCGGCGGGCCCGGGCTGGCGCTCGGCACCGGACCCGGCCTCAATCTTCCGACCTCGATGGTCGGCGATGGAGCCAACGGCGCGTTCCTGGCCTGGACCAAGAACGCCACCCTCGGGCTCGGGGATCCTTACGTGCAGCACATGCGCGGCGGCGGCGGCATCGCCTGGCCCGCCGGCGGGGTCGCACTGTGCACCGCGCCCACCGACCAGTACGCCGGGCTGGTCGCCGATGGCACGGGCGGCGTCATCGCGGCGTTCGTCGACGGTCGCAGTGGAACGTCGATCGATGTGTACGCCCAGCGCGTCAACGCCGCGGGGGTCGTCCAGTGGGGTGCCAACGGGCTTCCGATCTGCGTGGCCCCCGGCGACATCCAGAGGATGTCGCCCGTCACCGACGGCGCCGGCGGCATGATCGTCGCGTGGCAGGATCATCGCAGCGGCACCCGCGACGCGATGTTCGCGCAGCGCGTCGATTCGGTCGGCTCCGTGCGCTGGGCGCTCGACGGCGTGCCGTTGTGCGCGGCGAGCGGGGACCAGCAGGCCCCGTGGGGCGCCAGCGACGGTCACGGCGGCATGATCGTGGCGTGGCAGGATCATCGCAGCGCCGCGGGCTTCGACGTGTACGCGCAGCGCGTGGACAGCAGCGGCGTGCTGCAATGGTCCGCGCTCGGCGCGCCGGTCTCGCTCGCGAGCGGCAGCCAGCAGGCTCCGACCACCGTCGCCGACGGCGCGGGGGGCGTGGTGGTGGCGTGGGAGGACGCCCGCGGCGGCAGCGGCCTCGACGTCTACGCGCAGCGCATCGAGCGCGGCTACGGGGCCCCGGGCTCGCCCGAGGCGCTCATCACCTCGGCCCGCGACGTGCCGGGCGATCAGGGTGGCGAAGTGCGCGTGCTGTGGAGCAGCAGCTGCGCCGACGTACCCGCCTACCACGGCATCGAGTCCTACACACTGTGGCGCCGCGTGAGCGCGGCGGCGGCCGCGCGCGCGCTGGCCGCGGGCGTCGCGCCCGCCGGCGGCGCGGCCGCCGGGCCCGGCCGGCTGCGAATCACGCGCGACGGCGCGCAGACGCTCTACTGGGAGTTCATCGCGAACGTGCCCGCGCGCACCGCCGACGGCTACGGCTACACCGCTTCCACCGCGGCCGACTCGACCGCGTCCGGCGTGCCGTGGAACGTGTTCTTCGTCGACGCCAAGCTCGCGGCGCTGCCCGAGTCGTACTTCTCGCCGGCGGACTCCGCGTACTCGGTCGACAACCTCGCGCCGCCGACGCCAGCGCCGTTCAGCGGCACCTACGCCAGCGGCACCGCGGAGCTTCAGTGGGGCGCCAGTTTCGCGCCCGACTTCACGTCGTATCGCATCTATCGCGGCACCACGCCCGGGTTCGCGCTCGGACCGGGGAGCCTGGTAGCGACGCCGACCGGGACGACGTACGCGGACGCAGCGGGTGCCCCCTACTACTACAAGCTCACGGCCGCCGACCTGCACGGCAACGAGAGCGCGGCGGCGCTGCTGCTGCCGGCCGGCGCTCTGGCGGTGGACGGCGCGGCGCCGCTGGTGCTCGCGCTCGCGCTCCCGCAGCCGAATCCCGCGCACGGTGCGACGCGAATCGTCTACACGCTGGCGGCGGCCGGCGAGGCGCGGCTCGAGGTGTTCGACGCCGCCGGCCGGCGCGTGCGGGAGCTGTTCGCCGGGCGCGGCGACGCCGGCGAGCACGCGCTGCGGTTCGATCTGCGCGACGACAGCGGGCGTGCGCTGCCCGCGGGCGCCTACCGCGTGCGGCTCCGGGCGGGCGGGCGCGAGGTCACGCGCGCGCTGGTCGCCACGCGCTGAGCCCGGGCGGGGACGGCGAGCGCCGGCCCCGCGCGTCTTGACCGTCTCGAACGGCGCCGCGTAAGGTCCGCGCTCCTGACCGAACCGTGCGGCCGAAGGGTGCGGCCGCGACCACCCGGGCGCTCGATCGCATGTCCCACGACCTTTCGACCGACGACGTGATCCGCGGCCTGCTCGCCGGCGAGCGCGTGCCGCTGGCGCGCGCCATCTCGCGGGTCGAGAACGAAGCGCGCGACGCCGTGAGCATCCTCGACGCCTGCTTCGCGCGCAGCGGACAGGCGTTCCGCATCGGCATCACCGGCCCGCCCGGCGCGGGCAAGAGCACGCTCGTCACCCGGCTCGCGCAGGAGTACCGCCGCCGCGAGCGGAGCGTGGCGATCGTCGCGGTCGATCCCACCAGTCCGTTCAGCGGCGGCGCGCTGCTCGGCGACCGCGTGCGGATGGGCGAGCTGGCGGGCGATCCGGGGGTGTTCATCCGCTCGATGGCCACCCGCGGCAGCATGGGCGGGCTCGCGGTCCACACCGCGCAGGTCTGCGACGTGCTCGACGCCGCGGGCTTCGAGCGCATCCTGATCGAGACGGTGGGCGTGGGGCAGAGCGAGCTCGAGGTCGCCCAGACCGCCGACTCGACCGCGGTGGTGCTGGTGCCCGAGTCGGGCGACGCGGTGCAGGCGATGAAGGCGGGCCTGATGGAGATCGGCGACCTGTTCGTGATCAACAAGGCCGATCGCGAAGGCGCCGAGCGCGCGGCGTTCGCGGTCAACACCGCGCTCGACCTGCGGGCGCCGACCAGCGACCGGCGCGCGCCGGTGCTGCTCACCACCGCCTCGACCGGCGACGGCGTGCCGCAGGTGGCGGACGCGTTCGAGGAGCACCTCGAGCGGATGGCGGCGCACGGCGGGCTCGAGCGCCGCCGCCGCCAGCGGCTCGAGCAGCGCCTGCGCGACCTGCTGCGCGAGCAGTTGTGGCAGGAGTTCCAGACCCGCGTGGCGCGCGAGGAATGGACGCGGATCGTCGCCGACCTCGCCGAGCGCCGCCTGACGCCTCACGCCGCCGCCGAGCGCCTGCTCGCGGACGTGGGCGCCGCTCCGGCCCCCGCCGACGACTGACCCGCGGCCTCCGCCGCGGTCCTCCGCACCCCGCGCCATCCGCGGCCCGCCGCGGAGGCGCACTCGCTTCCGACCGGCGCCATGCTCCCGCCTTCCACCCGCCGCCGGCGAGCGTGGGCTTGTGGCGCGCACGCACCTCCTGTATCTCGACCGTTCGGTTTCGCGTGGGGACTTCGTTTCGGGTGGTGGCCACGGCAGCGGTCGCTGCCGCCGCCTCGACACCCGGCCGCCGGAGGTCCCATGACACGCATCTCGGGTGCGCTGCGCCGCGCGGCGCCGCTGCTCGCACTGACGTTCCTCGCCGCGACGGCCCGTGCCCAGGTCGGCGGGCGCTACGACCTCGGCTGGGGCGCCGTGGCGGATGGCGGCGGCATCTTCAGCCAGGGCGGCTCCTACCGCGTGGGCGCCACCATCGGCCAGTCGGATGCCGCCCTCGGCAGCGGAGGCACCTACGTGCTGCGCGGCGGGTTCTGGTCGCTGCGCGATCGTACCTGGCTCGCGGCGCCGGAATCGCCCGCCGAGCTGCCGCGCCGCATGGCGCTGCTCGCGGGCGCGCCGAATCCGTTCCACGCCTCGACGCTGATCGCGTTCGACCTCACGGCGACGCGCGACGTGCGGCTGGTCGTCTACGACGTCGCCGGGCACCTCGTGCGCACGCTGGTGAGAGGCTCGCGCGACGCCGGGCGTCACCACATGGCGTGGAGCGGCGAGGACGACGGCGGCCGGCGCGCGGCGCCGGGTCTCTACTTCATCCGGCTCGATGCGGGCGAGTTCCACGCCTCGCAGCGCGTCGTGCTGCTCGACTGACACTTGCCTGCGGCCGCTCCGCGACCGCTGCCCCGCACCGAGAGAGGACTCCATGCACCGAACGACGATGAGCGCCGCGCTGCTGGCGCTGGGACTGGCGATCGCGACCGCGGCGAGCGCCGCGCCGCTGGGCACTGCCTTCACCTACCAGGGGCGGCTCGAGAGCAACGCCGCGCCCGTGAACGGCTCGTACGATCTCATCTTCAGGCTGTTCGATTCGGCCGCCGGCGGACTGCAGGTGGGCGCCGATCTGCCGAAGCCGGGCATCTCGACCACCAACGGGCTCTTCACCGTGTCGCTCGACTTCGGGGCCTCGCCGTTCGCCGGGCAGGGGCGCTGGCTCGACATCCAGGTGAAGGGTCCCGGTGACGCGGGCTACACGCTGCTCGCTCCGCGCCAGCCACTCACGGCGGCGCCGTACGCGCTCTACGCACTGAACGGCGGCGGCGGCACCAACCCGTGGAGCGCGGATGGATTCGGCAACATCACCTATACCGGCGGCGCGGCGGGCGTCACCGGTCAGTCCACGCACGCGGCCACCGGCGTCGGCGTGTTCTTCGACGGCGGCAACGTGAACGGCGGGTCCGTCTACGGCTACGACTACGGCGCGGGCCATGCCATCCCGCTCTACCTGAACGCTCCGGGCGCGTCCGTGCTGGTCGGCAGCGTGACCACGCCGGGAGCCAAGCTCGACGTGCTCGCCTCCAGCGGGCCCGGTGTGCGCGCCACCACCGTCGGCAGTCTGTTCTTCCCCATCAACGCCGCCGTCGTCGGCGTCGGCAACACCGGCACCGGTGTCTCGGGCGCTCCATCCGACGGCGTCTACGCCTCGTCGGTGGACGCCATCGGCCTGGAGGCCTCGAGCACGCACAGCGACGCGATCCACGCCACCGCGCAGACCGGCTTCGGGGTGATGGCGAGCAGCAACACCGGCGACGGCGTGTACGGCGTGAGCCTCGGTGCCGGGCACTCCGGGGTCACCGGGCTGTCCGGGAGCCCGGGCGGCCAGGGCGGCTACTTCCGCAACGACGGTGGCGGCGCCGCTCTGTTCGCCGACGGCCTCGCCAAGGTGCGCACTCTCCAGATCCTCGGCGGCGCCGACCTGGCCGAGCGCTTCGAGACGCTGGCGAGTGTGGAGCCGGGCACCGTGATGGCGATCGACGCGAATGCGACCGGACGGCTCGAGGTAGCGGCGGGCGCGTATTGCCGCACCGTGGCCGGCGTGGTGAGCGGCGCCAACGGCCTCGCGGCCGGGGTCGAGCTGGGCAAGGAGGAGCGTCGCGAGGGCACCTCGCCGATCGCGCTCAGCGGGCGCGTGTGGGTGAAGTGCGACGCCGCGGGCGGACCGATCCGTCCCGGCGATCTGCTCACCACCGCCGAGCGCCCGGGCTACGCGATGCGGGCGGGCGACCGCGATCGCGCGCCGGGCGCGGTCCTCGGCAAGGCGATGACCTCGCTTGAGCACGGCACCGGCCTGGTGCTGGTGCTCGTGAGCCTGCAGTGAGCGCGCCGCACAGGGGGGCGGCGTCGTGGTGGATGCTGGCGCTGGGGCTGGCGCTGGTGATCGCCGCCGGTCAGGGCGTGGCTCGCGCCGCCGCGCCGGCGGGGCCGGGCGCAGCGGGCGCGGTGCGGCTTCCGGCGCTGGCTCACGTGCCCGGCGACGCGGCCGCGGCATTGCAGCGGGAGGTGCTGGCGGTGAGCGGCGCGGAGGCGGGGGCGATGGTGAGCGTGGCGGCTGACGGAGCGGTCGACTACCTCGGCGCGGCGAAGGGCCACGCGGTGCCGGCGCCGGCCGGCGCCACGCCCGCCGATCGTGCGCGCGCCTTCGTGCTCGCGCACCGCGCCGCGTTCGGATTCGGCGCCGCGGGTGACCTGGCGCTCGAGCGCAGCGAGCAGGCCGCGGGCCGCAGCTACCATCGCTTCCAGCAGACGCTCGCCGGCGTCCCGGTGCTGGGCGCCGAGGTGGTGGTGCAGCTCGACGACGCCGCGGCGGTCGAGGCGGTGATGAACCGTGCCGCGCGCGGCGCGGCGCTGGGCGCCTTCACGCCCGACACGCTCGGCGTGCTGCCGCGCGCTGCGGTGGCCGAGCGCGCGCGCGCCGCGTCCACCGCGGTGGCCGGCGGCCGCGGCGTCACGCTCGGCACGCCGTCGCTCGCGGTGTTCGTGCCGGCGCAGTTCGAAGGCCAGGGTCCCGCGCGGCTCGCCTGGGTGGTGCGCGCGATCGCCAGCGGCGGTCCGGGCAGCGAGGACCTGGTGCTCGACGCTCGTGACGGCAGCGTGGTGTGGCGTTTTGCGCTCGACGCCGATGCGCTCAACCGCATCATGTCGGACGCGAATTCCGGCGCGAACCGGCCGTTCACGATCGTCCGCACCGAGGGCGGCCCGTTGAGCATCGTCGCCGACGCGAACAGCAGCTACGACTTCCTCGGCGACACCTGGTCGTTCTACTCGACCACGCACGGGCGCGACAGCTACGACGGCGCCGGCGGCCAGCTGCGCGGCGTGGTGCGCTACTGCGGCTTCGGCCAGAACCTCACCGGCTGCAGCAACGCCCAGTTCACCGTGAGCGACACCATGTACGTGGGGCCGGGTTTCGCGGTGGACGACGTCATCGCCCACGAGGTCACCCACGGCGTCACCGGAGCGACCTCGAAGCTCCTCTATCAGAACGCCTCGGGCGCCATCAACGAGTCGTTCTCGGACGTGTGGGGGGAGTTCGTGGATCTCGGCAACGGCCGCGGCACCGACACCCCCGCGGTGCGCTGGCTGCTCGGCGAGGACCTCGCCGGCGGGGCGCTCCGCAACATGAAGAACCCGCCCCAGTACGGCCATCCCGACAAGCTGAGCAGCCCACTCTACGTGCCCGCGGCGGGCACGCCCAACCTCGGGAACGACTACGGCGGCGTGCACACGAACAGCGGCGTGAACAACAAGCTCTGTTACCTGCTCACCGACGGCGACACGTTCAACGGACAGCATGTCGACGGCATGGGCGTCGCCAGCGTCGCCGATCTCTACTACGAGGCGCAGACCCACCTGCTCACGTCGTCGAGCGGATGGAGCGACCTCTACCTGGCGCTGCGCCAGGCGGCCGTGAACCTGGGCTGGAGTCTCCCCGATCAGAACAACCTCTATCGCGCCTGCGCGGCGGTGGAGATCGCCACGTCGACCGCGGTGTTCGCCGACTACACCAGCGGGTGCGCCGAGCTCGGCCTGATCGTCTGCACGCCGTTCGCCGGCGGTCCCTACCACACGCTCGGCAACGCGGCGGCGCAGGCGTTTCCCGGCTCGACCATCTACCTCTCCCCGGTGACGTTCCACGAGGGCCTGCCGATCACCATCGGCAAGCTGCTCACGATCACGACCCTCGGCGGGACCGCCACGGTGGGGCCGTGAGCGCACGGTTTCCCGAGCGCTGACCGTGCGCCCCGGACCGCTCGCCGGCCTCCGCGAGGAGCCGGCGCCCGCCGAAGGCAGCGGCGAGTGCCGGCGTGGACGAGCGGCCGGGGCCGCCGTGGCCCGGCGGCCGATTTCCGAGGCTGCCATCCCGCACCGCCAGGAGCGTCGGAGGGTGGAGTTGTCCTTGACGCCGCCCGAGCGCAGCGGCTTCAATCGATGGGTCTTCCCTTCCGTCCACCCTGCGACGGCCCTCATGGACCCTTCCGCTGCGCCACTCGCCGGTCCGTCCGCGCTCGAATCCACCCGAGCGCTGCTCGACCGCGCGCGCGGCGGCGACGAGGGCGCGCGCGATCGCCTGTTCGCGCGCTACATGCCGATCCTCCGGCGCTGGGCCCACTGCCGCCTGCCGGCCTCGGCGCGCGACCTGCACGAGACCGACGACCTGGTGCAGGTCACGCTCATGCGCTCGCTGGCGCGCCTCGACTCGTTCCAGCACCGCGGAGAGGGCGCCTTCCTTGCGTACCTGCGCCAGATCCTCATGAACGTCGTGCGCGACGAGATCCGGCGTGCGGCGCGCCGGCACGCGCCGGCGCCGCTCGCCGAGGAGATCCCGGACCCGGGGCCCTCCACGCTCGAGCGCGCGCTCGGCCGCGAGACCCTGGAGCGCTACGAGGCCGCGCTGGCGGAGCTGGTGGAGCAGCAGCGCGAGGCGACGATCCTGCGACTCGAGATGGGATTCGACTACCGGCAGGTCGCGGAGGCACTGGGCCTGGCGAGTGCCGACGCTGCGCGCATGACGGTGGGGCGCGCGCTGGTGCGGCTGGCGGAGATGATGGATGAGTACCGCTGACCCGCGCGAACGCCTGCTCGATGTCGCGCTCGCGGTCGGGGACGGCCGCGCGGTGGACTGGGAGGGCGCGCTCGAGGACTCGCCCGGCATGGAGGGCCCGCTGGCGCGCCTGCGCGACCTGGCGCAGCTCGCGGTCGAGGCGCCGCCGGCGGTGGCGGACGGCGCGCTGTTCGCTTGGGGTCCGTTGCGCGTCCTGCGCCGGCTCGGCGCGGGCAGCTTCGGCGAGGTCTTCGCGGCGTGGGACCCCGCGCTGCAGCGCGAGGTGGCGCTCAAGCTGAGGCGCACCGAGGCGGGGGCGAACGGCTCGCTGGCCTGGCTCGAGGAGGCACGGCGCCTGGCGCGCGTGCGCCATCCCAACGTGCTGAGCGTGTACGGCGCCGACGTCCATGACGAGCGCGCCGGGCTGTGGACCGAGCTGCTCGACGGCCGCACGCTCGAGCAGACGCTGGCTGCGCAGGGGCCGCTGGGCGCGCGCGAGGCCGCGGTGGTGGGACTCGACCTGTGCGCGGCGCTGGCGGCGGTGCACGCCGCCGGCCTGGTGCATGGCGACGTCAAGGCCAGCAACGTCATGCGGGTGGGCGCGGCCTCGGGCGAGGTGGGGGCATCGGGCCGCATCGTGCTCATGGACTTCGGCGCGGCCCACGATGGCGCGCGCGCCGGCCTGCTCGGCACGCCGCTGGCGGCCGCGCCCGAGTTGCTCGAGGGCGACGCGGCCACGCCGGCCTCGGACCTCTACGCGCTGGGCGCGCTGTTGTTCCGCCTCACCACCCAGCGCCATCCCTTCGAGGCCACCACGCTCGATGAACTGCGCGCGCGCCACGCGCGCGGCGAGCGCGCGCGACTGCGCGACGTCCGCCCCGACCTGCCGCGCTCGTTCGTGGACGCGGTGGAGCGCGCCCTCGAGCACGAGCCCGCATCGCGCTGGCCGAGTGCCGCCGCGCTGGAGCGCGCGCTCAGCGAGGTGGTGACGCCGGCGCCCGCGGACCGGCCCGCGCGCGGAGCCCGCCCGCGCTCGGCCGCGCTCGCGGGGATCGCGGCGCTGGTGCTGGCCGCGATCGCCACGGCGCTGTGGGCGCTGGCCCTCCGGCGCCCGCCGGCAGCCGCGGTGCCGGCGCCCGTGGCGTCGCCGCCCGCCGCCGTGCGCGTGTCCGCGGGTGGCGCGACGACGCCGGCGGTTCCGCTCGCGGAGACGCGCCCGCTCGAGGTCGACGCGGCCCTGTGTCGCGTGGGCGAGCGCGGCAGCGAGGTGCTGCGCGACGGCGACCGCGTGAGCCCGGGCGACCGGCTCTTCCTCGAACTCACGCCGCGCGCCGCGGTGTACGCCTACGTGCTGGAGGAGGACGAGACCGGGAACGTGTTCGTCCTGTTCCCGCTCGCGGGCCGCGGCGCGCGCGATCCGCTCGCCGCCGGCGTGCGCCACCGGCTGCCCGGACGCGACGGTGGGCAGGAGCTCGACTGGGAGGTCACCTCGGCCGGCGCGCACGAGCGCTTCCTGATCGTGGCGAGCACCAAGCCCGAAGCCGCGATCGAGCGCGCGGTGGCGCGGCTCCGCGCCGCCCGCGCGGATGCCGAGGTGCAGTACGCGCCGCTCGGCGACGACGCGCTCGGCCAGCTGCGTCATGTCGGCGGCATCGCTCGGCGGGCGGCGCCCGCGGCCGAGGATGCCGGACGGCTCGCCGCGGTCCGGCGCGCGCTCGAGGGCGCCCCGCGCGAGCGCATGTGGGTCCGGCTGCTGGTGCTGGAGAACCCGCGGTGAGCGGTGGGCGCGCCGCCCTGCGTGCCGGCGCGATCGTCCTGGCGCTGTGCGCCGCGCCGTGGCCCGCGCGCGCCGCGCCGGATGCGTCGTCGCCCGACTCGCTGCTGCGGCGCGCGCAGGCGATGAGCCGGGCGCGGCACTTCGCGGCGGCCGAGAGCCTGGCCCGCGCGGCGCTCCCGGGGCTCGAGCGCGCGTACGGTCCGTCCAGCCCGCGCGTGGCCGACGCGCTCGACGCGGTGCTGACCACGCTCTCGCAGCCGGTGCCGACGCTGCCGGCCGCGGCCGAGTCGCTGGCGGCGCGCGCGGTGGCGCTGCGGCGCGCGCTCGGGGACTCGGTGGCGCTCGCGCACACCCTGGGACGCTCCGGCGCAGTGCTCGGCGCGCGCACGCATGTCTCCGCCGCCCGCGCGCAGGCCGCGGAGGCCGTACGCCTGCTGCGGGTCCATGCTCCCCGCGACTCGTTTGAGATCGCCGCGACCGAGGCACTGCTGGGGCGGCTGGGACTCATGAGCGAGGACCCGCGCGCCGCCGAGGAGCACTACCGCGCCGCGCTCGCGATCTGCGACCGCCAATTCGGCCCCGATCATCCCGAGAGCGTCCCGATCCTGTATGGAATCGCCTCCGCCGCCGTCTCGCGCAACGACCCGCGGAGCGCCCTGCCGCTCTATCAGCACATCCTCGCGATCGTCGAGCGCGAACCGGACATCGAAGCCATCGACCTGAGCTCGACGTTGGATGGGCTGGTCCAGACCTGCACCAACACCGGTGACTGGGCGCTCGGGCGGCGATACGCCGATCGCAACGTGGCATTCGCCGACTCGGCCTTCGGCATGAGCGATGGCAACACCGCGCTGGCCCACGCCCGCGCCGCGGACCTCATCGCGTTCATCGGCGACCTCGCCGAGGCTCATCGACAGGCGGAGCTCGCCGTCGAGATCGGTCGGAGGGCGTTCCACGAGCCCCACCTCTACATGGTCAGCATCCTGAGCATCAGCGGCGAGATCGACTACGACCTCCATCGGCTCGACGACGCGATCGCGCGTGTCCGCGAAGCGCTCGCGGTGCGCGAGGCGCTCAGCGAACCGGGCGACGTGGTGAGCGCGAACAAGCGGGTGCGCCTCGCGCTCATGGAGAGCGAGCGCGGGCATCCGCAGCTCGCCCTCGCGGCCGTGCAGCCACTGTGGGCGGGACAGGCGCGGCGCGGTCTGCGCTGGCAGCTGAGGACCGAAGACGTGCTCGCCGAGACCCACCGGCGGCTCGGACACGCCGCGATCGCCGAATCGCTCGTGCGTCACGTGGTCGCCGTCTACGACAGCGCGCTCGGGCCGCGCTCGGCGCTGACCCTGGAACGCAAGGCGGACTGGGCCGGGAGCCTCTACGACCTCGGCGAGCACGCGCGTGCGCTGGCGCTCGGATTCGAGGTCGAGGCGACGTCGCGCTCGATCCTGCAGGAGGCGATCGGCGGGCTCTCGGACCGCGAGGCGCTGTCGTTCGAAGGCGAGATGGCGCGCGGCCTCGACGTGGTGCTCACGCTGGCGGCCGATCCCAGCGGGCTGACGCTGCCCGAGCGCCGGGCGGCCTGGGACGCGGTCGCGCGCGGGCGTCTGGCGGTGGCGGCGGAGCGCGCCGACCAGCGCTGGTCGGCCCGCAGCGACGATCCCGACGTCGCGCGCCGGCAGGCGGAACTGGCCGCGGCCCGCGACTCGCTCAGCCGTCTCGCGGCAGGCACGCTGGCCGGCGGCCGCAGCGACTCGCTGCTCGCGTTGCTGACGGCCGCGCGCCGCCGGCGGGACGCCGCCGAGCGCGCGCTCGGCGAGGTGAGCGCCGCCTACCGCCAGCGGCGTCCGGCTCGTGACGCGGGCATCGCCGACGCCATCGCCGCCCTGCCCGAGGGGGCCGCGCTGGTGAGCTTCGTGCGCTACCAGCACCGGCGGATCCCGGTGGCCGCCGACTCGGGGCTCGGCCGGGCGAGCGAGCAGCGCTACGTCGCGCTGGTGCGCGCGCCGGGGAGCGACGTGACCGACGTGGTGCCGCTCGGAGACGCCGCCGGGCTCGAGGACCTGGTGGCGCGCTGGATCGAGCGCACCTCGCATCCGGTGGCCGCGACCGATCGAGTCGGCTGGCGGCGCTACCGCGAGCTCGGCGCCGCGCTGCGCGAGCGCGTCTGGGATCCGATCGCACGCCGGCTCGCCGGCGCGGGCCGCGTGTACGTGGTCCCCGATGGCGCGCTGGCCGCGATCGATCTGGCCGCGCTGCCGGTCGGCGCGGACGCGTGGCTGGTGGAAACGGGGCCGACGCTGGTCATGCTCTCGGCGGAGCGCGACCTGGTCCACGACGGCGAGGCGCCGAGCGGGGGCCACGGCCTGCTCGCGCTCGCGGATCCGGCCTACGACCGCGGCGCGCTCGCGGAGCCCGGGTCGGGGCCGCTCGCCCTCGCCGACGAGAGCTGGCACTCGCGCCTTCGCGGCGCCGACTCGTTGCAGCTGGCGCCGCTGCCCGCCAGCGCGGGGGAGGCCCGAGCGGTGGCCGCGGCGTGGCAGCTCGCGCCCGGAACCGACCATGAAGCGCGCGTGCTGGTCGGCGCGCAGGCGAGCGAGGAGGAGTTCAAGGCCGGCGCGCCGGGACGGCGCGTGCTCCACCTCGCCACCCACGGGGTCTCGCTCGCCGGGCGCAGCGTTCGCATCGAGCGCGGCGCGCGCGGCGTGGGAGGCGTGCACGTCGGGAGCGGCCCCGCCAGCGCCGAGGAGCACGACGATCTCTCGGCGCTGGCGCTCGCCGGCGCCGCGCATCCGGACTCCACCGCGCCGGAGGACGGCTGGCTCACCGACGAGGAGGTGCTCACGCTCGATCTCGCGGGAGTGGAGTGGGCCGTGCTCTCGGCGTGCGCGAGCGGCGCGGGCGACGCGCGGGGGCGCGAGACCCTGCAGGGGCTGGTGCGGGCGTTCCACCTCGCCGGCGCCCGCACGGTGATCGCCAGCCTCTGGGACGTCGACGACCGGGCGACGCGCGACTGGATGGAGCGCGCCTACCGCGCGCGCTGGGTGGAAGGGCTCGCGACTCCGGACGCCGTGCGCGCCGCGTCGCGCGCGGTCCTCGCGGAGCGGCGCGCGAAGGGCGAGAGCACGCACCCGTTCTACTGGGGTGCGTTCGTCGCCACCGGCAACGGCCGCTGAGCAACGCCCGGCCGCGCGCGTCCGCGCGCGGGCGCCGGAGTCGGCGGCGCGATGTCGCGCGGTTCGCCGCCGGCCGTACGTCCTCCGTGGGCCGCGCTTCCCGGAGGTACCCCGCCGGGCGTACCATCGAGCGCGTCCCCCCGGGACGTCCGGCTCCTCCGGCGAGCATCTTCCTGGAGGCTCATGTGGCCGCGATGCGTCGTACCTTCGCCGCCCTGGCGTACGTCGTCGCGTGCTCGTCGGCGAGCGCGCTTCACGCGGATGCCGGCTGGGTGCCCGGCGGCGTCCAGTTGCTCTCGACCAACCGAGTGCTCGCGCCGGTCGAGGCCTGCTCCGATGGCGACCGCGGCACGTTCGTCGCGTGGCACGAGCAGTCGGGCGGCTACGCCGGACCGCTGCGCGCGCAGCACCTACTTCCGACCGGCGACGTCGATCCCGCGTGGCCCGCGGCCGGGGTCGTGGTCTGCGACAGCGTCATCGAGCGCCAGTCGCTGGGCTTGCTGCC
Organism: Candidatus Eiseniibacteriota bacterium; assembly: GCA_963725865.1. Taxonomy (GTDB): domain Bacteria; phylum Eisenbacteria; class RBG-16-71-46; order RBG-16-71-46; family RBG-16-71-46; genus CAVSAC01. The sequence continues at coordinate 153,782 of CAVSAC010000019.1, read as the reverse complement.
CGACCAACTGGGCGGCTTCTACGCCTGGTGGGTCGAGGGAACGCTGCCGTACGGGACGCTCACACTCTTCGTCACTCGGATCGACTCGGAGGGCGTCGTCGCGCCGGGGTGGCCGGCCCGCGGACGCGCGCTCGGGTCGCTGTGGCGTTGGAGTCCGCTCCCGAGCGTGATCGAGGACGGGTCGGGCGGCGTCTACGCGGTGTGGGTCGCGACCGGCGTGATGCCCGACCTGATGCACGTCTCGGGCATCCATCTGGGTGCGGCGAACACGTCGGCGGGAGGTTGGCCCGATTCGGTGACGTCCCTCGTGCCCGCGGGAGCACGCCAGACATGGGAATCGTGGCCGCAGTTGGCGCTCGCCGGCGACGGTGGCATCTACCTGGCGTGGGCCTCGTGGAACATCGACAGCGCCTACGCGAACATGGCGGCCGACTTCCTGGTGCAGCGATTCTCACCGGCCGGCGCGGCGTCACCCGAGTGGCCGACGGGCGGGATGGTGCTGGCGCAGACCGCATGGCAGCCGCTCCCGTTCGATTGGGACCTGACGGAGCGCAGCCTGTTCGGGATCGCGCCCGATGGCCGCGGCGGGATGTTCGCGCTCAGCGTGGAGCTGTCGCCCGACCTGGAGAGCGGCTACTCGCTGCTGCGACGTTACCGCTCCGACAGCGCGCCGGCACTCGACTGGCCCGCGGGCGGGGTCGAGGCCGCGGACATGTACTGGATCGCGGACATCGGAGCGAGCGGCTCGTTCCGCGTGTTCTCCGACGGCCTCGACGGCGCGATCGTCGGCAATCAGCAGAACTACACCGAGGGACGGATTCACGATGAACGTACACCCGCTTCGGTCCGACCGGCGAAGGGGCGAGCGGATGGCTGAACGCCTACGCGCCTGGTCACAAGGTCGTGCAGATCGCTCCCGGCCGCCTCGCCGCGGCCGAGATCATCACCTACACGTCCCCGTATCACGGCGGGTTCCAGTGCTGTTGGGCGGCATTCCTCGGCGGGCAGGCGATGGGGGGCTGGTCGTTCGCGGAGAACCACGAGACGCCGGCGGGCACCTGGTTCGGCGACATGGCGCTGGCGCCGACCGGCGACGGCGGCGCGGTGTACTTCTGGTCGCAGGTCTACGAACGCACCGGCCTGTTCGCGCGCCGGTTCAGCGCCGCCGCGGAACTGGTCGAGACGCCCCCCGCGATCGCGCCCGTGGCGCTGCACGCGCTGCGTTACGTGCCGGGCGAAGGCGTGCATGCGCGCATCGGGCTGGCCGGCGGCGCGGGTCGCCTGGAGCTGTTCGATCTCGGCGGACGGCGCGCGGCGGACCTGCGCCTGCCCGCGGGGTCACAGGGCGAGCGCGACGTACTGCTGCCGGGGACCGCGGCGCTGGGGCAGAGCGTGTACTTCGCGCGCCTGACGACCGCGCGCGAGGTCCGCGAGGCGCGCGTGGTGGTCTGGCGCTAGGCGCGCGTCGGGTCGAATTCCCGCGGCCAATCGCCCGGTCGACACCGCCGATGCATCAGGGCTTTCCGCTTCCCGACCGCTACCGGCGTGCCCATACTGATGAGCGGCCGCTCGCCTGTCCCCCAGGCCTTGCCCACGGAACTCGCTGCCGGAGGTGGCCATGAACGCTGGTCGGATCATCCCGCGCGCGCTCGCCCTGCTCGCGCTCTCGCTCCTCGTCTCGACGTCCTCCGCGCGTGCCGGCTGGCAGGTCGACGGCGCGACCGTGCTCGCCACCTCGTCGCACCTCGCACCGCTCGTCGCGTGCTCCGATGGCGGATCCGGCACGTTCGTGGTGTGGCAGGAGGCACCGCTGAGCGGCAGTCCCGGCGTGCTGCGCGCGCAGCACCTGCTCGCCACCGGCGACGTCGATCCCGCGTGGCCCGCCACGGGCGCTCCGGTGTGCGACGTGTCGATCTCGCGCACCCAGACGGGCGCGTTGCCGGATCACGTCGGCGGGCTCTACGTGTGGTGGATGGAGAATCGCTCGCTGTTCGCGACCCGCCTCGGCGCCGATGGCGTCGTCGCGCCGGGCTGGCTCGCGCGCGGGCGCGCGCTCGGCATGATGGCGGCCTTCCAGCCGCGGCCGAGCGTGATCGAGGACGGCGCGCACGGGTTCTACGCCGCGTGGGTCGTGGATGTCGGTCTTGGTGACGATCCCTGGCGCGTGCGGGCGGCGCACCTCGGCACCGACGGGCTCGGTGCCGGCGGCTGGCCGGCCACCGGCCAGCGCGAGGTGGTGGGCTCCACCAGCATTCTCACGCTGGAGACCTGGCCGCAGCTGGCACTCGCCCCGGACCGCGGCGTGTTCGTCGCGTGGGCGCTCTGGAGCAGCGACGTCGCCACGATCCCGAGCGGCTACCAGTTGCTCCGACTGGATCCCGACGGCACGCTCGCCGCGGGCTGGGCGCCGGAGGGACTGCCGGTGCGCCCGTTCGCGTTCACGTCGGACGACTACGTGAACATGCAGGTTCCGGCCAGCCAGGTCGCGATCTCGTCCGACGATCGCGGGGGCGTGTTCGTGTACTCGAACGATCCGTCCGCGATGTTCTTCCAATCGATCGGTCAGGCCCGCCTCGATCGGCGGCTCGGCGATGGCTCGCCCGATCCGGGCTGGCCGGCGGGCGGCCCGGTCACCGGCTGGACCTTCGCCGACGCGTCGGTCGATGGCTCGCTGCGCGTGATGTCCGATGGGCACGAGGGCGCGGTCGCGGCCTCGCCGATCCTGTACACGGATTCGCCGCTGATCCAGCACTACCAGAGTTTCGGCCCGACCGGCGTGTCCAGCTCGTCGCTCACCACCGACGTGATCTCGCCCGGGCACGAGACCGTGACCGACGGCGCCGGCGGCATGTTCGTCGCGTCGTTCTGGCCTTACGGGCCGTTCGGTCCGTTCTCGCCCTACGCGATGCTCCAGGTCCGCCACGTGCCCGATGGCTCGAGCGCGCTGCTGCTCGAGACGCACGACAACCCGGTGGTGACGTGGTACGGCGACATCGCGCTCGCGCCCACCCGCGATGGCGGCGCGGTGTTCTTCTGGTCGCAGGAGCGCGAGCGGTTCGGGCTGTTCGCGCGCCGCTTCACCGCGGCTGGCGAGGTGACCGCGGCGCCGGTGGCCGCGCCGGCGCTGGCCCTGAGCGGCCTGCGCTACGTGCCGGGCGAGGGGGTGCGCGCGCGCATCGCGCTGCCGGAGGCGGGCGCGGCGCGGCTCGAGCTGTTCGACCTCGCCGGGCGCCGGCAGGCGAGCGCGCGGGTCGACATGCCGGCCGCGGGCGAGCGCGACCTGGCGCTGGCGGGCACGCGGGAGCTCGCGGCGGGGCTCTACTTCGCACGGCTCTCGACTCCGCGCGCCACGCGCGCGGGGCGCGTGCTGGTCGTGCACTGAGTCCGCGGCCTGCGCGCGGGGCACGGTCGGCGGCAGCGCCCGCCGGGCGAGGAGCTCGCCGGCGCCGCGCCCCGGCAGCGCCCGCGCGTGGTTCTTGACCGCCTTCGGAGCGCCCCCGTACTCTCGCGCGGTCCATCGCCCATCGACCGGCCGCCGCCCAAGGAGACACCGTGGCCACACGCACTCCCAAGTCGCCGAAGCGCGGCCCGCGCCCGGCCGCCCGCCGCGCCCGCGCCCACGCCGCGCCCGTCCGCCCGGCCCGGTCCGCGGGAGACGACGCGTTCGCCGCGATGAACCGCGGGTACCGGGAAGGCTACCCCGCCGCTCGCGAGCGCCGGGACCTCTACCCGTTCACGATCTCGGGCGTGCCGATCCGGCCGCTCTACACGCCGGACGACGTGAAGGGCATGGACCTCGCGAACGACCTGGCGGTGCCGGGCGAGTACCCGTTCACGCGCGGCGTCCACCCGACCATGTACCGCGGCCGCATGTTCACGATGCGCCAGTTCGCCGGCTTCGGGACCGCGCGCGAGACCAACCAGCGCTTCCACTATCTGCTCGGCCACGGGCAGACCGGACTGTCGATCGCGTTCGACAACCCGACCATCATGGGCTACGACAGCGACCACCCGAAGTCGCACGGCGAGGTCGGCAAGTGCGGCGTGGCGGTGGACTCGCTGCGCGACATGGAGACGCTGCTCGACGGCATCGACCCGGGCCGCATCTCCACCTCCATGACCATCAACGGCCCGGCTCCGATCATGTTCGGGTTGTACCTCGCGAACGCCGAGAAGCGCGGGGTGCCCTTCCGCAACCTGCGCGGGACCCTGCAGAACGACATCCTCAAGGAGTACATCGCGCAGAAGTGCTGGTGCTTCCCGCCCGAGCCGAGCCTGCGCCTCATCGTCGACTTGATCGAGTTCGCGACCAAGAACGTGCCGCAGTGGAACACCATCTCGATCTCGGGCTACCACATCCGCGAGGCCGGCAGCACGGCGGCGCAGGAGCTGGCGTTCACGATCGCCGACGGGTTCACCTACGTCGAGCGCTGCCTCGAGCGCGGACTCGACATCGACGACTTCGCGCCGCGTCTGTCGTTCTTCTGGAACAGCCACCTCGACTTCTTCGAGGAGATCGCCAAGCTGCGCGCCGCGCGCCGCATCTGGGCGCGCCACATGCGCGAACGCTTCCGGGCGAAGCGCAAGGAGTCGTGGCTGATGCGGTTCCACACCCAGACCGCCGGTTGCTCGCTGTGGGACAAGCAGCCCGAGAACAACATCATGCGCACCGCGTTCGAGGCGCTGGCCGCGGTGCTGGGCGGCACCCAGTCGCTGCACACCAACTCGATGGACGAGACCATCGCGCTGCCGAGCGACAAGGCGGTGAAGATCGCGCTGCGCACCCAGCAGGTCATCGCGCACGAGCTGGGCGTGATCGAGACCATCGACCCGCTGGCCGGCTCGTACTACGTGGAGAGCCTGACGAACACGCTCGAAGAGCAGGCCGAGGCCTACTTCCGCCAGATCGACTCGATGGGCGGCGTGGTCGCCGGCATCGAGCGCGGCTTCTTCCAGCGCGAGATCGGGCGTGCCGCGTACCAGTACCAGCAGGAGATGGAGAAGAAGCAGCGCGTCATCGTGGGCGTGAACGAGTACGTCGAGCCCGACGAGAAGCTCGACATCCCGATCCTGATGATCGGCGAGGAGGTCGAGGCGGAGCAGAAGCGGAACATCGCCGAGCTCAAGCGCACCCGCGACGGAAGGGCGACCGCGAGCGCGCTGCACGCGCTGACCGCCGCCGCGCGCGCGAAGCCCGGCGAGGACAACCTGATGGTGCGCATCCTCGAGGCCGCGCGCACCTACGCCACCGAAGGCGAGATCCGCGGCGCGATGCGCGAGGTGTTCGGCGACTACGTGGAGAGCGCCGAGTTCTAGGCGAGGCGGTCGATGACCTTTCCGTGGATCCCGCTGCTGGGTGCCGCCGCCGTGATGGCGGTGGTGACGGTACTCCTGCGCCGGGCCACCGGCGGCGCGCCGGACGCCACCACGCCCGCTGAGCGGCCCGCGCCCGCGCCGGCCGACGAGCCGGAAACGGCGGAATCGAACGAGGAGCCCGTCGAGTTCGAGGACCTGCTCGACGCCGACGAGGGCGAGCCCGAGCAGGGCGCGGTGCTGGCGGTGACCTCGACCGGCCAGGTGTTCATGCCGATGGGCGCCGACGTACGCATCCTGCCGCTCGGCGAGGCGCATGCCGCGATCGCCTCGGGCCAGGTGCGCTGGGAGGACGTGCGCGACCAGATCATCGCGACCGCTCGCCGCGGCGGCGAGGGTGGCGGCATGCCGGGGGTGCAGCTCGACGCCGGTGACTTCACCGCCGGCCGCGTGGTGCGCGGCGCGCCCGACGTCGACCCGTGGCGGTTGGAGCTGCTGGGGCGCGACGGGGAGTATCAGGCCCACCCGTTCGAGACTCCGGAGTCGGCGAACATCGCGCTGGAGATGCTGCAGTCGGGTGGCATCATCCGGCGCCCGCTCGACGACGACGGCAAGCCCGTCGCGGTCCCCGACGAGCAGTACGCGGAAGCGCGCCGCGCCTACGAGGAGACGCTCGAGGAACTGGCGAACATGCCCGACGTGGAAGGCATCCAGGAGACCGAACGCTGATCCGCGCCGCACGGCGACGGATCACGGAAGGAGAGCCGAGTCGCATGCAACGCAAGATCCGAGTGCTGGTGGGCAAGCCGGGCCTGGACGGGCACGATCGCGGCGCCAAGGTGGTGGCGGCCGCGCTGCGCGACGCCGGCATGGAGGTCATCTACACCGGCCTGCACCAGACCGCCGAGCAGATCGTCGAGGCGGCGGTGCAGGAGGATGTCGACGTGGTCGCGCTCTCCATCCTCTCCGGCGCGCACATGACGCTGTTCCCCGCGGTGCAGGGCCTGATGGCGGAGCGCGGGATCGGCGACAAGCTGCTGACCGGCGGCGGCATCATCCCGCCCGACGACATGGAGGCGCTGGCGCAGGCGGGCATCGGCCGGCTGTTCGGCCCCGGCTCCTCGACCGAGGACATCGTCGTCTACATCCGCGCGTGGTTCGCGGAGCGCTTCGGCGCCGACGTGCTCGCGCCGCTGCCCGCGCGGCCGGCCCTGAGCGCGCCGTCCGGCGGCGCGGCGTTCCCGTTGGCGACCGCGGCGGAGCGGCGCCACCATCGCGCTCCGAAGCCGGCCGCGCGCGCCGCAGCGAAGCCCGCCCGCGCGAAGGCCAAGTCGAATCCGAAGTCGAAGCCGAAGCCGAAGTCGAAGCCCAGGCCCAAGGCACGGCCGCGGGCAAAGGCGCGACCGAAGGCGGCGGTCCGCACGCGTGCGAAGGGCGCGCGCGTCCGGGCGAAGCCGGCGCGCCGGGTCGCGAAGCCGGCCGCGAAGCGCGCGGGCCGGGCGGGCGCGAAGCGGAAGCGATGAGCGCACGACTGCTGCTCGCGCTCAATGGCAGCCCGCTGCGCGACAGCAGCGTGGATCGTCTGCTCGCCGAGGTGATGGCGGGGGCGGTCGAGGCTGGCGGCTACGCGGAGCACATCCGGTGCGTGAACCTGAAGATCATGCCGTGCATGGCCTGCGGTCCCGAGCCGACGGACGGCCTGTGCATCTTCCGCGACGACATGGATCGCGTGTACGCGCTGCTCGAGGCCGCGCACGCGGTGGTGGTGGGCTCGCCGATCTACTTCGACTCCGTGAGCGGTCCGCTCAAGCAGGTGATGGACCGCTGCAACTGCGTGACGCCGCTGGTGCGGCTGCGCGACGGCACGTTCGACACCCGGCCGCGCTGGGAGCGCACCCGCCGCGGCATGTTCGTGACGGCGTGCGACTCGAAGCACCGCTACGACCTGGCCGAGCGCAGCGTGCGGGGGTTCCTGAAGTGGGTGGGGGCGAAGTGGGAGGAGACCATCGCGTGGCAGCACGACGACGTGGAGCTGGGCAGCGTCATGCGCGACGCCGCGTTGCTCGCGCGGGCGCGCGCCGCGGGCCGGCGGCTGGTGGAGAGCGCGCCGCTCGAACCGGAAGGGAGTCCGTCATGAGGAAGACCATGTTCGTCGTGGTGGCGCTGTTCGCGCTCGCGGGCTGCTCCAGGCAGCAACCGGCCGAGCAGAAGGAGCTGACCGAGCGCCAGCGCGACAGCATCCTGGCGAAGGAGCCGATCCCCGGCGCCGCGGGCGTGGGCGCGGCGCTGAAGGCATCCGACAACGCCGCCGACGCGGCGGCGAAGCTGAACGCGCAGGTGGATTCCCTACCGCACTAGCAGGTGGAGGCTGTCATGAAGCGCTGCCTCGCGATGACGCTACTCGGGCTGCTCCTCGCGGCGCCGTTCGCGCGCTCGCAGACGCGCACGCCCGCGCCAGGGACCGCGGATGTCCGTGCGCCGCTGCCCGCCACCACCATCGCCGACACCGTCCCGCCGCCGCCGGGGGCGCCGAACCTGGCGTGGCTGTCGTCGCTGGAGGTCAACGGCGGAGTGCCGGGCGCGCAGCCGGCCGACTCGCTCAAGCGCGCGTTCATGGGCTCGTTCCGCGGCGCGTTCGCCGAAGGCGCGTACGCCACCGAGCGGGAGCGTGGCGGCCATCCGGTCGCCAGCCTGCCGGTGGCCGCCCACTTCCGCCTGATCGAGGGCACCGGCGGCTACGGGGCGTGGAGCATCCAGGTGACGGTGGACGAGTTGCCTCGGGATGGCTCGGGGCAGCTGGGGCTCCGCGTTCTGGTCGCCGCGCTCTCGCCGAAGGCGGTCGCTGCCGGCGCGCGGCCGCTTCCGGTCGAGACCGCATTCGGCCTCGAGGCGGGCAGCGCGAGCCAGGCGCGCGACGGCAAGGTCGCGACGAACGCGCGGCCCACGACCTGGTGGCGGATGGCGGGTCGTACCACCGGGCTGCTGGTGATCGAGCGCCTGCATCATCTCTCCGGTGACCTCGACGAGGACACGCGGCTCGCACTCGGCCCCGCCCACCGGTACGAGTCCGAAGCACGCGGGGCGCCCGCGGCGAAGCCACGCCCCGGGCGGCCTTGAGCCACGATCGCGACTGAGACCTCGGAGCTCGGCGTCCGCACGGGACGGACCGCCGGGCCCCGTGCCCGCCGGAGTCGCTTCCGCGCTTCCGGCCGCATCGGGTAGAGTCCCTGCGCTCGATCCGCACCCGCCGTCCCGTCGCACGCCGCCGCCATGCGGGCGTTCCCGCGTGAACCCACACCATGGAGCCCGACCCCGCATGCTGTTCCTGAAGGAGGAGCACCTCCAGGTGCGCGAGATGGCGCGCCGCTTCGCCGACGAGGTGGTGGCCCCGCGCGCGCGCGATCTGGACGAGACCGAGGAGTTCCCGCACGACCTGCTGAAGGCGATGGCCGAGCTGGGATTCCTCGGCCTGCCGTACCCCGAGAAGTACGGCGGTGCGGGGATGGACACGCTCGCCTACGCGATCGCGGTCGAGGAGATCGCGCGCTGGTGCGGCTCCACCGCCATCACGCTGGCGGCCCACGTCTCGCTCGGCTGCGGGCCGGTCTACGGCGCCGGCAGCGAGGAGCAGAAGCTGAAGTACCTCGTGCCGATGGCGAAGGGCGAGGCGATCGGCGCGTTCGGCCTCACCGAGTCCGGCGCCGGCTCGGACGCCGCCGGGACCAAGACGCGCGCCGAGAAGGTCGCCGGTGGCTGGCGCGTGAATGGCTCGAAGATCTACATCACCAACGGCAGCGTGGCGACCTACATCACGTTCACCGCGCGCACCGACGCGTCCAAGGGCACCAAGGGGATCACGGCGTTCATCATCGAGACCAGCGCGCCGGGCTTCTCGGTCGGCAAGCGCGAGAAGAAGATGGGCCTCCACGGTTCCGACACGGTCGAGACCGTGTTCGAGGACGTGTTCGTGCCCGAAGCGAACATGATCGGCGAGCAGACCGGCGGGTTCACGGCGTTCATGAACACGCTCACCGGCGGCCGCATCTCGATCGGCGCGCTCGCGCTGGGCCTCGCCCAGGGCGCCTACGAGCACAGCCTGCGATACGCCAAGGAGCGCCACCAGTTCGGCAAGCCGATCGCCGACTTCCAGGCGATCCAGTTCATGCTCGCCGACATGGCGACCCGCATCGAGGCCGCGCGCCTGCTGGTCTATCACGCGGCGATGCTCAAGGACGCGGGCCAGCCGTTCTCGAAGGAGGCCTCGATGGCGAAGCTGTTCGCGAGCGAGACCGGGAACTGGGTGACCGACAAAGCGATTCAGATCCACGGCGGCATGGGCTACTGCCGCGACGTGCCGGTCGAGCGCATGCATCGCGACGCGAAGCTGATGGAGATCGGCGAGGGCACCAGCGAGATCCAGCGCCTCGTCATCGCGCGCGAGATCCTGAAGCACGTGTGAGCGCGCGATGAACGACGTCCCGGCCATGCGCTGGGCCTCCGCGGACTCGCGTTCCACCGACTCCGCGACGGCGGCGCAGGAGGCGTGCGGGGCGATCGTCACGCGACTGGGCGAGGGCGCGGTCGACCTGGCGCTGGTGTTCCTGTCTGCGCACCACGTCGCGCACACCGAGGCGATCGCCACCACGGTGCGCCGCCGCCTCGCGCCCGCGGCGCTGATGGGCGGCTCCGCTCGCGGCATCGTCACGATGACTCACGAGGTCGAGGCCGAGCCCGCGCTCTCGATCCTCGCGGCGCGCCTGCCGGGCGTCGCGGTGCACCCGTTCGTGCTGGTGGGTGAGGCGTGGGCCGACGCCTACGAGAATCCCGGCGTGTTCGCCGAACTGGCGCCTCAGGCGAAGGGCGCCGAGCTGGTGCTGATGCTCGGCGATCCGTTCTCGCTCGACATCGAGAGCGTGCTGGCGGCGTTCCAGCGCCACGCCCCCGGCACCCGCGTCGTGGGCGGACTCGCGAGCGCGGCGCTGCGGCCGAACGGCAACACGCTGATGCTCAACGACTGGGTGAGCGACTCGGGCGGTGTCGCGATCGCGCTCAAGGGCGCGCTGCGCGTCGACGTGATCGTTTCGCAGGGTTGCCGGCCGGTCGGGCCGTCGCTCGAGATCACCGAAGCCGAGCACAACCTGATCCTGACGCTCGACGGGCGGCCGGCGCTCGAACGCACCGAGGAGGTGCTGCGCGGGCTGCCCGAGTCCGAACGGGCGCGGCTGCAGAACGGCCTCTACATCGGACGCCCGGTGCGCGGCGATGCCTCGGGGCGCGGGGATTACGTGATCCGCAACCTGCTCGGCGCCGACCGCGATCGCGGCATCCTCGCGATCGGCGACCGCGCCGCCGCCCACGAGCGCATCCGCCTGCACGTGCGCGACGCCGAGACCGCGCGCGAGGACCTCGAGATGCTGCTCTCGCCGCAGCAGTTCGACAGCCCCGCGCTCGCCGCGCTGCTGTTCGCGTGCAACGGGCGCGGCACCGGCCTCTACAACGCGCCCGACGGGGACATCCGCCCGCTGCAGGCGGCGCTCGGGGGCGCCGTCCCGGCGGCCGGCATGTTCTGCGCCGGCGAGCTCGGGCCGGTCGGCGACCGCAACCTGCTGCACGGGCATACCGCCAGCATCGCGATCGTGCGCTCGCGCTGAGGCTCGCGGGCGGGCGGCCGGAGCCGCGGCTCACTGCCGGCGCGCGCGCGGCCGATCACCGGGGCGGTCCGGGTGTACGATGCGTGCGCACCCAGGAGGAATCGACCCCATGAGCGACGTCGCCGGCCCCACCCCGCGCGCCACCATCCTCGACGAGCCCGATGGCTATCAGATCATCGCGCCCGGCACGCGCAGCCTGCCGCTCGTGCTGTTCCTGGCGCTGTGGCTCTGGGGCTGGTCGGCGGGCGAGGTGTTCGCCGTCAACGCGTTGCTGTCCGACCACACGCCGCTGCCCGCTCAGCTGTTCCTGGGACTGTGGCTGCTGTTCTGGACGGTGGGCGGTCTGGCCGCGATGGCCGCGGTGATGTTCCAGGTGTTCGGCCGCGAGCGACTGGTGCTGGCGGCGGACGAGATCCGCGTGCGACGCGAGGTCTTCGGTCTGGGCGGATGGAAGCGGGTGCCGTTCGACCGGGTGCGTGGGATCCGCACGCTCGGCGCCACGATCCCCGACGTCGCGCGGACGGCGCTCAAGCTCGTCGGCGCGGGCGGCGGCGGCATCCTGATCCTGACCGACGGGCGCCCGCTCCGCTTCGGCTTCTCGCTCGGCCCCGAGGAGTGCGCGACGCTCGTCAATACCCTGCGCCAGCGCCACAGCTTCCCCGCGGAGTCCTCGATTTCGCGCTCCGACGGCACCACGCCCCACGCCGCGTAGGCGCGGGGCGCTCACGCGGCGCAGTCCGGGACGACGGCGCGGCCCCGCCGCGCCGCGGCGACTCCGGCCCTGCCACCGCCCACGCGCATCGTGTAGTATCCCCGCGCTCCGGACCACCCCATTCGAACCTATCGCGGGAGCTTTCCCATGACCTATCCCGACGTGTTCATCGTGGGTGCCGCACGCACGCCCATCGGCCGGTTCCTCGGCGCGCTCGCGCCGCTCAAGGCATCAGACCTCGGCGCCATCGCCATCCGCGAGGCGATGTCCCGCGCGGGCGTCGGCCCCAAGGACATCGACGAGGTGCTGATGGGCCACGTGGCCCAGGGTGGGTCGGGGCAGGCGCCGGCGCGCCAGGCGCAGATCAAGGCCGGCATCGACCCGGCGGTCGGAGCGACGACCGTGAACAAGGTGTGCGGCTCCGGGCTCAAGGCGGTGATGCTCGCGGCGCAGGCGATCAAGGCCGGCGACGCGAACTGCGTGGTGGCGGGCGGGCAGGAGAGCATGAGCAACGTGCCCCACTACCTGTTCGCGCTGCGCAACGGCCAGAAGCTCGGCGACGGGACGCTCAAGGACGGCGTGGTGCTCGACGGCCTGTGGTGCTCGTTCAACGACTGCCACATGATCGAGCTGGCGCAGTACACCGCCGAGAAGGCCGGGCTCACGCGCGCCGAGATCGACGCGTTCTCGGTGAAGAGCCAGCAGAAGGCCGCCGCGGCGCAGGCGGCCGGCAAGCTCGACGCCGAGATGGCGAAGGTCAGCATCCCGCAGCGCAAGGGCGACCCGATCGTGGTCGCGAAGGACGAGTCGGTGCGTGGCGACACCACGATCGAGGCGCTCGCCAAGCTGCCCGCGGTCACGCGTGACAAGGGCGGCGTGATCACCGCCGGCAACGCGCCGGGCCTCAACGACGGCGGCGCCGCGCTCGTGGTGATGAGCGGTGAGCGCGTGAAGGCGGCCGGCGCGCGGCCGCTGGCGCGCATCACCGGCTACGCGACGGGGGGCGGCGAGCCGAAGGATCTGTTCTTCGCGCCGATCGTCGCGGTCGAGAAGCTGATGAAGCAGATGGGCGTGTCGATCGGGCACTTCGACCTGATCGAGGCCAACGAGGCGTTCGCGGCCCAGGCGGTCGCCGACGGCAAGGCGCTCGGCTGGGACTGGGAGCGCGTCAACGTGAACGGCGGAGCGGTCGCCCTCGGGCATCCGATCGGCGCCTCCGGCGCGCGCATCCTGACGACGCTGCTCTACGCGTTGAAGGACCGCGGCCTCAAGACCGGACTCGCGACGCTGTGCCTTGGCGGCGGCAACGCCGTGGCGCTGGCGGTGGAGCGTGTGGGATGAGCGCGACGACCGAAGCAGTGACGAGCGGCCCGTCGGCCGCGGTGAAGCGGATCGTGGTGGTGGGCGGCGGCACCATGGGCAATGGCATCGCCCAGGTGTTCGCGACCCACGGCTTCGAGGTGCGCCTCGTCGAGGCGCGCCAGGAGTTCGTCGAGCGCGCGCTCAACACCATCGGCAAGAGCCTCGAGCGCGTCGCCAAGAAGCTCGAGTGGGCGCCCGAGAAGTCGCAGGGCATCCTGCAGCGCATCCAGGGCGGGGTCAGCCTCGACGGCGCGCGCGACGCCGACCTGGTGATCGAGGCGGTGACCGAGGACCTCGCGGTCAAGAAGACGCTGTTCCAGCAGCTCGACGCCGTCGCGCCAGCGCACGCGCTGCTGGCCTCGAACACGTCGAGCATCTCGATCACCGAACTCGCCGCGTTCACGAAGCGGCCCGATCAGGTCATCGGCATGCACTTCATGAACCCGGTGCCGGTGATGCAGCTGGTCGAGATCATCCGCGGCCTCGCCACCAGCGACGCCACGTGCGCGCTCACCGAGGACCTCGCGAAGCGCCTCGGCAAGACGCCGGTCGAGGTCAACGACTATCCCGGCTTCATCTCGAACCGCATCCTGATGCCGATGATCAACGAGGCGGTCTACACGCTGATGGAGGGCGTGGCGACCAAGGAGGCGATCGACACGGTGATGAAGCTGGGCATGAACCACCCCATGGGGCCGCTCGCGCTCGCGGACCTGATCGGGCTCGACACCTGCCTGTCGATCATGGAGGTGCTGCACGAGGGCCTGGGCGACTCGAAGTACCGCCCATGCCCGCTGCTGCGCAAGATGGTCAAGGCGGGGCATCTCGGCCGCAAGAGCGGTCGCGGATTCTACGACTACCGCGAGGCACCCAAGGCATGACCCCCGACGTGGCCGCCAGCGACGGGCTGTCGTTCGATCTCTCCGAGGACCAGCTCGCGGTGCGGGAGATGGTGCGTGATTTCGCCGAGACCGAGATCCGCCCGATCGCGGAGCGGATCGACGAGTCGCACGAGTTCCCGACCGAGAACGTGAAGAAGATGGCCGAGCTGGGCCTGCTGGGCATGTTCGTGCCCGAGGCCTATGGCGGGGCGGGGATGGACTACCTCTCGTACGTGATCGCCATCGAGGAGCTGTCGCGCGCGTGCGCGAGCCACGGCGTGATCGCATCGGTGAACAACTCGCTGGTGTGCTACCCGCTGATGACGTACGGCAACGAGGCCCAGAAGCAGAAGTACCTCGTGCCGCTCGCGAAGGGCGAGCTGCTGGGCGCCTACCTGCTGACCGAGCCGAACGCGGGCAGCAACGCGGCGAACCAGGAGACCACCGCCGTCCTGGACGGCGATCACTACGTGCTGAACGGCACCAAGGTGTTCATCACGAACGCGGGCCCGGCCGACGTGCTCATCACCTACGCCTCGACCGACCGCACGCTGGGCCCCAAGGGCATCTCGGCATTCATCATCGACGCCGGCACGCCGGGCGTGAACAAGGGCAAGAAGGAGCGCAAGCTCGGCATCCACGCCTCCGACACGCGCGAGATCGCCCTGGTGAACGCGCGGGTGCCGAAGGAGAACCTGCTCGGCGAGTTCAACAAGGGCTATACCGTGGCGCTCGCCACCCTCGGCGGCGGCCGCATCGGAATCGCCGCGCAGGCGCTCGGGATCGCCCAGGCGTCGCTGGAGGCGGCGGTGAAGTACGCCGGCGAGCGCGTCCAGTTCGACCGCAAGATCGGCGAGTTCGACGCCATCCGCGCGATGCTCGCGGACTCCGCGGTCGAGGTCGAGACCGCGCGGCTGCTGGTGTACCAGAGCGCGTGGCTGCGCGACCGCGACCGCTCGCACACCAAGGAGGCCTCGCTCGCCAAGTGGCACGCCTCCGAGGCGGCGACGCGTTGCGCCAACTGGGCGGTGCAGGTGCACGGCGGCTACGGCTACCTGTCCGAGTTCCACGTCGAGCGCTACCTGCGCGACGCGAAGATCTGCGAGATCTACGAGGGCACGACCGAGGTGCAGAAGATGGTGGTCGCCGCCCAGGTGCTGAAGGAAGCGGTGCGCGAATACGCGGCCTGACCCGGTCGGCCCGCCACCCGACGCGGCCGGACCCACGAAGGAGAGCCCACGCATGACCCGACCCATCCGCCCCGGCGCACTCGTGATCCTCACCGTGTGCGCGATCTACCCCGGCCTGACGCTGCTCTTCCAGGGCCTCTATCCGTTCGTGACCGGCGAGCAGTTCACGCTGATGGGCCAGGTCGGTCCGTGGATCGAGTGGGCGACGCGGCTCCACGTGCCGCTCGTGCCGGTGCTGGCGGCGAAGACCCTGATCGGCCTCCTGTGGTTGGCAGGGGTGTCGGGCCTGTGGGCCGGCGACGCGCGGGCGTACCCGGTCACGCTCCTGGCGGCGGCGCTCACGGTGCTGTGCCCGGTCGGCCCCAGCATCATGGGCATCGTCGGGCTGATCTGCCTGCTGCGGTTCCGCGAGGATGCCGCGCAGGTCAGCGCCTGAGCCCCGCATGAACCTCGACCTCACCGCCGACCAGATCCAGATCCGCGACGCGGTGCGCGACCTGTGCCGCAAGGAGTTCGCTCCGCACGCGGCGAGCTGGGACCGCGACACCGCCGTGCCGCACGACGCGGTGCTGCGGCTCGCCGAGGCCGGCTTCCTCGGCATGGCGATCCCGGAGTCGTGGGGCGGACTGGGCTACGACGCGCGCACGATCACGATGGTGGTCGAGGAGATCGCGTACGTCTCGGCCGCGCTCGCGATCATGATCGCGGTCCACAACTCGGTCGGCGCGATGCCGGTGTTCCGGTTCGGCACCGACGAGCAGCGCAAGCGGTACCTGCCGCGCCTCGTCAGCCGCGAGCTGGGGGCGTTCTCGCTCTCGGAGCCGGGCGCGGGCTCGGACGCCGGGGCACTCGAGGCCTCCGCGGTGCGCGAGGGTGACCAGTACGTGCTCCACGGCAGCAAGAACTGGGTCACGAACGGGCTCCGCGCCGGGGTCATCCTGGTGTTCGCGAAGACCGATCGTGCCGCCGGCAACCGCGGCATCTCGGTGTTCATCGTCGAGCGCGGCACGCCGGGGCTGGTGATCGGCAAGCCCGAGGACAAGATGGGGCTGCGCGGCTCGGACACCGTGGCGATCTCGCTCGAGGACCTGCGGGTGCCGGCCGGACAGCGGCTGGGGGCGGAGGGCGACGGATTCAAGATCGCGATGAGCATGCTCGACGCCGGCCGCATCGGGGTGGGCGCGCAGGCGCTCGGCGTGATGCGGGCGGCGTTCGACGATGCGGTGCGCTACGCCCAGCAGCGGACCGCGTTCGGCGCGCCGCTCGCGAAGCTGCAGGCGGTGCAGTTCAAGCTCGCCGAGATGGAGCGCCGCATCCAGGCGTCGCGGCTGCTGATCCAGCGCGCGGCGTGGCTGCGCGACAGCGAGCGGCCGTACACGCGCGAGGCGGCGATGGCCAAGCTCTACGCCAGCGAGGCCGCGACCTGGGTCACGCACCAGGCGATCCAGGTGCACGGCGGCTACGGCTACGTGAAGGAGTACGCGGTCGAGCGCTACTACCGCGACGCGCGCGTGATGGAGATCTACGAGGGCGCCTCCGAGATCCAGCGGCTCGTGATCGCGCGTAGCCTGCTCAAGGACGGCGCGAAGGTCTGAACCGCAGCGGAGGCCGATCCCTGCTATTCTCGCGAGGTCGCGAAGCAGCCCCAGGGACCTCCTCCGCCAGGAGCCTCCGATGTCGAAAGTCGCCGTCCTGCGCACTTCGCCCGAGACCGTCGTCGAGGACTACGGCCGCCTGATGGACATGGCGGGCTACCGCGAGGCGCTGCCGTTCGACAAGCAGACCTGCCTGCGCATCAACATCTCGTGGCACGTCTACATGCCGGCGTGCTCGACCACGCCGTGGCAGATGCACGGCGTCATCGAGAAGCTGAAGCGCGACAACTACGACGTCGCGCGGGACCTGATCGCGGCCCAGAACGACACCGTCGTGGTGTCGTGCCGCGAAGGCACCGTGAACAACCACCTCGCGCCGGTGCTCGATCGGTACAACGTCCCGATCCAGTACCTGAGCGAGCCACCCACGGAGTGGGTCCGCTATCAGCCCAAGGGCAAGATGCTGGTTCTGGACCGCGTGTACGAGAAGCAGGGCATCCAGATCCCGAAATCGCTGATCGGCCGCAACGTGATCCACATGCCGACGGTAAAGACGCACATCTTCACCGGCACGACGGGCGCGATGAAGAACGCGTTCGGCGGGCTGCTCAACCTGAACCGCCACTGGACCCACTCGGTCATCCACGAGACGCTCGTCGACCTGCTGCGGATCCAGAAGGAAATCCATCCCGGCATCTTCGCGGTGATGGACGGCACCGTGGTCGGCGACGGCCCCGGGCCGCGCTGCATGCGCCCGCACGTGAAGAACTACATCCTCGCCTCCAGCGACTGCGTCGCGATCGACGCGATCGCCGCGAAGATGATGGGCTTCGATCCGATGCAGGACCTCAAGTTCATCCGGCTCGCGCACGAACAGGGGCTCGGCGTCGGCAATCCGAGCGAGATCGAGATCGTCGGCGAGGACATCCGCCACGTGAACTTCGGCTTCCGCGGCTCGCTCAACGAGAACACGCTCGCCTCGCGTGGCCAGAAGCTCATCTACTGGGGACCGCTCAAGCCGCTCGAGAATCTGCTGCTGCGCTCGCCGATCGTGCCGTGGAGCTATCTCGCCTCGCGCGCGTACCACGACGGGTTCTGGTACCCGGTGAACGGCAAGCCGCGCGTGAAGCAGATCCTGCGGACCAACTGGGGCAAGCTGTTCGAGTCCTACGGCGCGGGCACCGCGTTCCGCCGCGCCTGAGCGCCGCCGCGCACGACGAGGGGCCGGTCCCGTGCGGGACCGGCCCCGTTCGTTTCCGCGGCGATCGTCGCGGCTAGCGGTACAGCATCTTCACGCGACCCCAGGTCGGCTCGTGGGTCGCGGTCGCCACCAGACAGGTGGCCGTGCGGTTCTGCGGCGTCGCGGGCGTGATCAACTGGAAGTCGTTCGCGTTGTCGTCCGTGTCGATCACGTGGCCCGACGTGCCGCCGGGCTTGCGCTCGTAGCTCTGGTCGACGTTCGTGGTGAGCGGCGCCAGGACGGTGCCTTCCTTGTAGGCCGAGGTGGCGCTCATGCCGGCCTGGTCGATGATCGCGTTCGTCGGATCGAGGATCGCGATACCGCCGTCATCCGTGATGCCGACGGCGAAGGTCTGGTCGGCGAGCGCGACGATGCTGGCCGTCGCCGCGCCGTTCACCAGCAGGTAGTAGCAGCCGGGTCCGAGCGTGACGCCGGCCGGCACGGTCGCGCGCGTGCTGGTGGTGCCGGCGGTGTTCGAGCCATTGAGCTTCCATCCGGCGATGCTCTGGACGGAAGCGGAGCGGTTCCACAGCTCGACGATCTCGTCGTTCGCGCCGGCCGCGCCGCGGGTGCGGAACTCGCTGATGACGATGGTGGTCGACGCGGCCTGAGCGAGGCCGGCTACCGTCGCGATGGCGACCGGGACGAGGATGGAACGAAGCAGGGTGGCGGTGCGCATGGGGTCTCCGACGGTCAGGGGTGTCACGAGGGCACGATCCCGAGGGTGGATCGCGAGACTGCGGCCGAGAACGCAGGCTAGCACTCCGGTGGGGGCAGGGCACGCGGAATCGCCCTCGCGCGGGACGCCGCCGAGGCCGCCGTCGGCACCTGCACGCCAGTCCGATGCGCGGCACCGGATTGCCGGGGCGGGCGGCCGCGCGACACGCCGTGGAACGCAGCCGCTCAGCGCCCGGCGAGCACCGCGCAGCAGTCGTAGGGCCACGGCAGTTGACGGCAGCGCCAGGCGGCGACGAATCGCGCGAGCGGCAGCTCGCCGTGGGGCGCCGCATTGCCGAGCCGCACGCGCTCGGCGGTGGCGCCGATCACGATCGCCCAGTGAGCGCCCCACGGGATGCCGCCGATCCGCCCGTCGTCGACGCACACCGGTACAGGCACGCCGTCCTGGACCCGGGCGCGGACCTGGTCCCACGCCGCCGCGGCCCCGATTCCGAACATCCCCGCGTGGATCACCCGCGCCGGCACGCCGTGACCGCGCAGCGCCGCGGCGATGCGCCCGGCGCTGGTGCCGAGTCCGAACGGCAGGTCGGGTGGGTACGCCGCACGCACCAGGTCGATCGCCTCCGCGTCGCCAAGCGGAGGATCGCCCGCGAACGGGCCAACGCCGAGTGTGGCGAGCACGGTGGCGACCGCCGCCTGTCCGCAGGTGTCGCGGTCGAGCGACGCGCGCGTGTTGCGGACCACGCGCGGTTGCGGTCGGGTGAGCATGGGCGTCAGGATGACGCGATTCGCGCCGCGATGCACGCGCGGCGCATCGACGCGCACGCGGAGACATCGCCATGCAGCGGCCCGAGGGATTCTGGGACCAGCGTTTCGCCGAGGAGGGCTACGCGTACGGCGATCAGCCCAACGACTTCGTCCGCGCGAGCGCCGCGCGCATCCCGGCGGGCCCGGTGCTGTGCCTGGCGGAAGGCCAGGGACGCAATGCCGTGTTCCTGGCGCAGCAGGGGCATGCAGTGACCGCGATGGACCAGTCGCCGGTCGGGTTGGCGAGGGCCGCGGCGCTCGCGCGCGCGCGCGGCGTCGGCATCACCACCGTGGTCGCCGATCTCGCCGACTTCGCCATCGCGCCGGGCGCGTGGTCGGGCATCGTCTCGGTGTTCGTGCACCTGGCGCCAGCGCTGCGGCGCGACGTGCATCGCCGCGCGGTCGCGGGGCTCGCGCCGGGCGGGGTGTTCGTGTTCGAGGCATACGGTCCGCGCCAGCTCGAGTTCCGCACCGGCGGACCCGAGGATCCCGAGCGCCTGGCGCCGGTGGCCACGCTGGTCGACGAGCTGGCCGGGCTGGAGTTCGACGTCGCGCACGAGATCGAGCGCGACGTGATCGAGGGGCGCTACCACACCGGCCGCGCCTCGACCGTGCAGATCCTGGCGCGCCGTCCGCACGTCTGAGTCCGCGCGCCGCTCCTGCGCCCGCGGTGCCGCGCTCAGCGGCCGGGAGCCGCGGGGTGCGCGCCGGCGGGCGCGGGCGAGGTCGAATCGCGCTCCGCTGCCGGGCGCAGGCGATACAGGAACCAGGGCTGGTTCCAGCTGGTGAATCCGCGGATCTCCTGGACGAGCTGGAGGTCGCCGGGCCGGTAGTCGGCCGAGCGCCGCTGGTAGAAGCCCTCGTCCTGCCGCCAGCCGACGATCCACTCCACGCCGCTGCGGCGCGCGTAGCCGAGCAGGTCGCGCCGCGCCACCGCCGCGGCCGCGTCGGCGTTCACCACGCCGTCGAGGTTCACGACCACCAGGCGCGGCGCGAAGTAGCCGAGGGCGCCCGACTGCAGCGCTCCGATGCGGGTGCCGGGCGGGAACTGGTCGCGCGCCCACAGTCCCAGGCGCAGGTAGCCGAGCCGCACGCTCTCGGCGGACACGAAGCTCTTCACGAACGGGGGCTGCAGCGCTCCCCCCACGACCAGCACGACGGCCAGCGCCGCCGCGACGGCGCGCGCCCGCGGGCGGTCGTCGAGGCACTCGAGCAGGACCTCGGTCGCGACCGCGAGTGTGAGCAGCAGCGGCAGCGTGAACGGGAACAGGTAGCGGTTGAAGTACCACGACGCGTAGATCACGAACGCGTACGCCGCGGCGAGCAGGAGCGCGAATCCCCAGGGGCCCGCGAGCGAGCCCAGCCGGCGCCCGAACTCGGCCAGCCCCGCGCGCCGGCCCATCGCCGCGATCGCGGCCGCGAGCACGCCGATCAGCGCGATCGGGAGCGCCGACTTGCGGGCCACCGTGATCGCGATGCGCTCGAGCATCGGGCCGTAGAGATTCGCGAACCCGGGCTTCCAGTCCACCTCGTCGAGCATCAGCTGGCGCACCGCCAGCCCGCTGATGGGCAGCACCCGGCCGGTGTGGAGCCACGCATACGCCGCCCACGGCAGCATCACCAGCGCGGCCACCGCACCCGCCCCGGCCAGCGCGGAGCCGACCCGTCGCAGCGGCACGCCGTGCGCGCGCGCGGACGCCGCGAGCATCCACGCCACCGCCGGCGCCGCGAGCAGCCCGTCGATGCGCGCAAGCCCGGCGAGCCCGATCAGCACCCCCAGCCACGCCACGGCGCCGCGGGTCCACGCCGCGGGCCCCGCGACCTCGAGCGAGCGCGCGGCGTCGAACACCAGCACCAGCGTCAGGAAGGCGAGCGTGGTCTCGAGTCCGTTCACCGAGGTCTGCAGCGCCCAGGGGCTGAACACCCATGCGAGCGCCGCCACCACCCGCGCGGCGGGGCGGCGCGTCCAGCGTCCGACCAGCCGCCACAGCGCCGCCAGCGACAGCACGTCGCAGAAGGCGAGCAGCAGCACGGCCACGTGCGCCGCGCGGCCCGGGTCGTTGGGGAACACCGCGTGCACCGGCACCATCAGCATCACGTAGAGCGGCTGGACTCCGTTGGTCCAGCCGATCTCGTACCACGGCCCCAGGCCCTGCGCGATGCTGCGGGCGACGTGGAGTGAGAGGTAGGCGTCGTCGGGGATCAGCAGCCCGTCGAGCTGCCCGAGCGGCCGCATCACGACCGCCAGGCGCAGCAGCGCGTCGAGCGCGAGCAGCGCGACGAACCAGGCGCCGCTGCGTCGCATCACGGCTCGGGGGTGCGGCTCGTTCGCGCGGCCGGCTTCGGAGCCTGGCACAGCTCGACGAGCATGCCGCCGAGGCTCTTGGGATGCAGGAACGCCACCTGGGTGCCGTGCGCGCCGGGTCGCGGCGTCTCGTCCACCAGCTTCGCCCCGGCCGCCCGCGCCTGCGCGAGCGCCTGAACGATGTCGGCGACCTCGAGGCTCACGTGGTGGAGCCCCGGGCCGCGGGTGTCGAGGAAGCGCGCCACCGTGTGGTCCGGCGCGAGCGGCTCGAGCAGCTCGAGCGTCACCGGGCCGAGGTGTAGGAACACCACGCGCAGCGTGCCGTGGTCGAGGGTCTCCTCCGCGCCGCGCACCGCCCCGAGCGCGCCGGCCAGCATGCCGGCCAGCGCCGCGGCGTCGCGCGTGGCGATGGCGACGTGCGAGAGGCCGGTCACCGGGCCGCTGGGCGTCGGGCGCTTCGGCTTCATCGCGTGGCTCCGGTGCGGTAGAGGCCGAACACGCCGCGCATCACGTCGCACACCTCGCCGAGCGTGGCGCGCGCCTTCAGCGCGTCGAGGATGGTGGGCATCAGGTTGGCGCTGGCGCGCGCCGCGCGCTCGAGGCGCGCGAGCCCGTCCGCCCAGGCCGCGCGATCGCGCTGCGAGCGCCACGCGGCCAGCGCGGCGGCGCGTTCGCGCTCGACGGCGGGGTCGGGCCGGAACGGCGGCGCCGCCGGCATCTCGTCGGAGGCATAGCGGTTCACGCCCACGATCACGCGCTCGCCGCTCTCGACCTCGCGCTGCCAGCGATAGGCGGCGTGGTGGATCTCCTCCGCCACCCAGCCCGAGGCGATCGCCGGCAGCATGCCCCCGAGCGCGTCGATGCGCGCGATCAGCTCGCGCGCGCGGCGCTCGAGATCGGCGGTCATGGCCTCGACGACGTAGGCGCCCGCCAGCGGGTCGGCGGTGTCGGTGACGCCGCTCTCGTGCGCGAGCACCTGCTGGGTGCGCAGCGCCAGCAGCGCGCTCGCCTCGCTCGGCAGCCCGAGCGCCTCGTCGTAGGAGTTGGTGTGGAGCGACTGGGTCCCGCCCAGCACCGCCGCCAGGCCCTGCATGGCGACGCGCACCACGTTCACGAGCGGCTGCTGGGCGGTCAGCATCGAGCCCGCGGTCTGGGTGTGGAAGCGCAGCTTGAGTGCCTCGGGGTCGTCGATCCGGAAGCGCTCGCGCAGCAGCGTGGCCCACAGCGTGCGCGCCGCGCGGAACTTCGCCACCTCCTCGATCAGGTGGTTGTGCGCGTTGAAGAAGAACGAGATCCGCAGCGCGATGCGCGTGACGTCGAGCCCGCGGGCGCGCGCCGCCTCGAGGTAGGCGAGGCCGTCGGCGAGCGTGAACGCGAGCTCCTGGACCGCGGTCGCGCCCGCCTCGCGCATGTGGTAGCCGGAGACCGAGATGCTGTTCCACTGCGGCACCTCGGCGGCGGTGAACTCGAACACGTCGGTGATCAGCCGCAGCGACGCCGCGGGCGGGTAGATGTAGGTGCCGCGCGCGATGTACTCCTTGAGCACGTCGTTCTGCACCGTGCCGCCGAGCCGGTCGCGCGGGATGCCGCGCGCGTCGGCGACCGCGACGTAGAACGCCAGCAGCAGCGGAGCGGTGGCGTTGATGGTCATCGAGGTCGTGACCCGGTCGAGCGGCAGCTCGGCGAGCAGCGTCTCCATGTCGGCGAGACACGAGATCGCGACCCCCACGCGTCCGACCTCGCCGGCCGCCAGCGCGTGATCGCTGTCGTAGCCCATCTGCGTCGGCAGGTCGAACGCCACCGACAATCCGGTCTGGCCCTGCGCGAGCAGGTAGCGGAAGCGCGCGTTGGTCTGCGCCGCGGAGCCGAAGCCGGCGTACTGGCGCATCGTCCACACCCGATCGCGGTACATGCCGGGGTGGATGCCGCGCGTGAACGGCGGCGCGCCGGGCGGCGGCAGGCGGCGCCCGCGCGGCAGGTCGCTCGCGTCGTACACCGGCTTCACCGGGAGCCACGACGACGTCAGGCGCGCGGGCATCGACGCCCGCGCCCGGCTGGCGCGCCGCGCGCGCGCCGGAGCCGCGGCCGGGCGCGAGCCCGCGCGACGGGCGGGCTTCATGCGCCCGCCGGCCGCATGCGCAGCAGCGGCTGGCCGCTGCTCACGGTCTGGCGCTCGGCCACCAGTACCTCGGTCACCACTCCGCCGGTGCGCGCGAGCAACTCGTTCTGCATCTTCATCGCCTCGACCACCACCACGGCCTGGCCCGGCACCACGGCATCGCCGACCTTCACGCGCAGCGCCACCACCAGCCCCGGCATCGGCGCCGACACCGTCTCGCCCTCCGTGCGGCCGGCCGCGGTCTGCTGCTGGGCCAGCAGCTTCTCGAGCGGGTGGCGGACCTCGACCATCATCTGGGTGCCGTGCACCGTCACCTCGAGCGCGCCCCCGGTGGGCGAGACCCGCACCTCGTGCGAGCGCCCGTCCACCAGCAGCGAGTACACCTCGCCGTCGGGCAGCCGGTGGAAGTCGGCCTCCATCCGCCGGCCATCGATCTCGAGGAACACGCGCTTGCCCTCGGTGGTGAACTCCACCTCGGCGTCGCGGCCGCCCGCCAGCGAGACCCAGAGCTTCATCGCCGCGCTCCGCCGCCGCCCGGGCGTTCCCATCGCCAGGGCGAGCGCGGCGCGTCCGGGCGCTCGGCGGGCAGCGCGATGCTGAGCCGCTCCTCGCGGGCGTGCAGCGCGGCCGCGAACAGCGCGGCCTCCTCGGCGGCGGGACCGGGGCCGAGTGCCCGGGGATCGAAATGATCCTCGAGGAACCGGGTCGAGAGCCGGCCGGCCACGAACTCGGGGTGCGAGGCGAGCCACAGGTGGAACGCGATGTTGTGGTGCACGCCGTCGATCCGATACTCGGTGAGGGCGCGCAGCAGGCGGCGGCGAGCCTGCTCGCGATCCTGGCCCCATACCACCAGCTTGGCGAGCAGCGAGTCGTAGTAGACCGGGATGTCGGAGCCGCGGTAGAACCCGCCGTCGTTGCGCACCCCGGGTCCGTGCGGGAAGCGCACGCGTCCGATGCGGCCCAGCGACGGCATGAAGTTCACGCGCGGGTCCTCGGCGACGATCCGCGCCTCGATCGACCAGCCGCGCGGCTCGGGAGTGCGGTCGCCGAACGAGAGCGGGCCGCCCTCGGCGATCGCCAGCTGTTCGGCCACCAGGTCGAGGCCGGTCACCATCTCGGTCACCGGGTGCTCGACCTGCAGGCGGGTGTTGACCTCGAGGAAGTAGAACTCGCCCTGCGGATCGAGGAGGAACTCGACGGTCCCCGCGTTGAGGTAACCGACCTGCCTCGCGATCCGCACGGCGGCCTCGGCGAAGCGCGCGCGGATCGCCGGCGTGAACGCCGGGCTCGGCGACTCCTCGAGCAGCTTCTGGTGGCGGCGTTGCACCGAGCACTCGCGCTCGCCCAGGAACGCCACCCGTCCGGTGCCGTCGGCCAGGATCTGGGCCTCGACGTGGCGGGGCTTCTCGATGAAGCGCTCGAGGTACACACGGTCGTCGCCGAACGCGGCCGCCGCCTCGCCGCGCGTGAGCGACCACGCGGACGCCAGCTCGGCGTCGCCGCGCACGACGCGCATGCCCTTCCCGCCGCCGCCCGCGGCGGCCTTGAGCATCAGCGGCCAGCCGATGCGCTTCGCCACCGCCCGCGCGTCCTCGAGCGAGGCGACCGGCCCGTCGGAGCCCGGCACCAGCGGCACGCCGGCGGCCTGCGCGACCGCGCGCGCGCGCAGCTTGTCACCGAGCGCGTCGATGGTCTCGGGACGCGGGCCGACGAACACGAGGCCGGCCCGAGCGCACGCGCGCGCGAACTCGGCGTTCTCGGCGAAGAACCCGTAGCCCGGATGGATGGCATCCGCCTTCACGCGCACCGCGGTCTCCAGGATCCGCTCCATGTTCAGGTACGACTCGCGCGCGGGGCCGGGGCCGATCGGGTAGGCCTCGTCGGCGAGCAGCACGTGCATCGACGCGCGATCCGGCTCGCTGAAGACCGCGATCGAGGTGACGTCACGCTCGCGCAGCGTGCGGATGACGCGCACGGCGATCTCGCCGCGGTTCGCGATCAGCACCCGCCGGATCGGCTTCACGTCAGCGCTCGATCACCACGCACGCCACCGCCAGGCCGCCGTCATGCGAGAGGCTGAGATGCGAGCGCGTCGCGCCGAGGTCACCGAGCCGCGCAAGCGCCACGCCGGTGAACACCAGCGTCGGGCGCTGTCCGCCGGGCTGCACCACCTCGATCTGGGTCCAGCCCACCCCGCCCGCCATGCCGGTGCCGAGCGCCTTGGACGCCGCCTCCTTGGCCGCGAACCGCGCCGCCAGGTGCGGGATCGGGTCCACGTGCCCGCGGGCGTACGCCAGCTCGGCGGGCGTGAACAGGCGCTTCTCCATGCGCTCGCCAAAGCGGCCGAGCGAGGCGGCCAGCCGTTCCACCCTGCAGATGTCCACACCGATCCCGCACACCGGCACCGCGCCTCCCGCATCGCCTGGGGTACCTTGCAGGCCGCGACTGTAGGGACCGGGCCGGAGCAGGGTCAAGCCCGCGGGCCGCAACTTCGACCCGGCTCGGACGTCCATCCACTGGATGCGCGGAGGGGCGACTGGGACCGACGACCGAACGTGAGCTCATCGACCGGCTGCGCGCCCGCGATCTGGAGGCGCTCGGTGAGGTGTATCGCGTGTACGGAAGCGCGATGACCACGCTCGCGCGCAGTCTCCTGCGCGATCCGGACGAGGCCGCCGACGTGGTGGAGGACGCGCTCCTGCGCATCCGCGACGCGGCACCGGGATTCCGGGGCGAGCGGGGACTCAGGACCTGGGTGCTGAGGATCGTCGCCAATCGCAGCCGCGACCTGCTGCGCCGGCGGCGGTTCGCGGGCGGACCGCCGGAGGATCACGACCCGATCGCCCACGCGGGCCTGCGGGTCGATCCGGTGGCGGGGTGGGACGAGGCGATCGACACGCCGCGGCTGGTGGCCGCGCTCGAACGCGCGATCGCCGAGCTGCCCGCGGAGCAGCGCGAGGCGGTGG
This sequence comes from Candidatus Eiseniibacteriota bacterium, assembly GCA_963725865.1. GTDB lineage: Bacteria > Eisenbacteria > RBG-16-71-46 > RBG-16-71-46 > RBG-16-71-46 > CAVSAC01. The sequence continues at coordinate 126,963 of CAVSAC010000019.1, read as the reverse complement.
TGCTGCGCGACCGGCTGGGATTGTCGTACGAGGAGGTGTCCGAGGCGATGGGCACGACCGTCGCATCGGTGAAGTCACGACTGTACCGTGCGCGCGAGACGCTCAAGAGCGTGCTGCGCGCGGGATCGGAAGGCGGAGGCAGACCATGACCGACGAGACGCGGCGCGAGGACGAACAGCTGGACCGGTTGCTCGCGTCGGTGCGTGCGGACGCCGAGCCCGCGCTGTGGACGCGCGTGCGGGCGCGCATCGAGGCGGCGGAGCGACGGCCGCGCTGGCTGGCGTGGAGCATGCGCCCGGCGGCACTGGCGGCGGCACTGTCGCTGCTGGTGGTCTCGGTGGTGGCCTCGGTCGCGCTGGTCGTGACCACGCCGCGCGTCACGACCGTCGTCGCCTCGGACGACCTGGGGGACGCCCTGGTGGCGGAACTCGACCAGAGCAGCGCCAGTGAGGTCGGCGTGGGGCCCGCGCTCCCGACGCGCTCCGCGCCGGCGGCGTACGACAGTGGAGCCACGCGATGAATGGCAGGCGCGGGCTGGCGATCGCGGTGGCGGCATCGCTCGTCGTGGGCGTGGCGATCGGCCTGGTGGCCGGAATCGCGTTCATGCGCTTCGGCGGTCCGCTGCACGGCCGCATGGGCGGCGGCTCACCGATGGAAGGACCGGAGTTCGGGCCGATGGGGATGGGCCCCGGTGCGCGCGTGATGCCGCGACCGCTGCTGGCGCACCTCGACCGCGAGCTGAACCTGACGCCCCAGCAGCACGAACGCATCCTCGCGGCGCTCGAGAATCTGCGCCAGCGGCACCTGGCGCTGCGCGACAGCACCCACGCCGCGATCGAGCGCGAACTCACCGACGCGCAGCGCACGCGCTGGCGTGCGCTGCTCACCCACTACCGGCAGTCCTGGCACGGGCGCTCCGGCCGCCCGCTGCATGACGACGACGAGGGCAGGCGGCCGGGCGCACCCCCGGAACCAGGAGAGGGACGATGACCATGACGAGGAAGACGACGATCGCCATCATGGCGATGACGCTCATGCTGGTGGCGGTGATAGCGTGGGCGCAGGGCGGCAAGCCCGCGGCCGCTGATCCGCCGGCGGCCGGCAAGGGCATGCACGGCAACATGGGCGCGCACGGCATGGCGCCGGGCGCCGCGCACATGGGGATGGGCGGCGAGGGCATGCGCAGTGGCGCGGCCTGCGCCTGCGGCCGCATGGGCGCGCGCGGTCACGGCCGCATGGGAGCCGGCATGGGCCGCGGCCCCGGTGCCGGGCTCGCGATGCTCCACGCGCTCGACCTGACCGACGCGCAGCGTGAGAAGGTGACGGCGATCCACGAGCGTGTCGCGCGCAAGAACGTTCAGACCCAGGCCGACCTGCGGCTGGCGGCGATGGACCTGAGCAAGCTGATGCGCGCGGACAAGCCGGACGCGCGTGCGGTCGAAGCGCAGGTCGACAAGCTCGCGGCGCTGCGGGCATCGATCCAGAAGGCCCACCTCGGCGCGCTGATCGAGGTGCGAGCACTGCTGACGCCCGAGCAGCAGAAGAAGGCGCGCGAGCTGCACGGGACCATGGGGCTGGGCGGCATGGAAATGGGACCGGGCGTGGGCTGGGGGTCCGACGACGAGGATGACGACGCCGGGGACGACGGCGTCGAAGGCTGAGCCTCGATCGAGCGTACGCGGGCGCGCGCTCCACCCGGAGCGCGCGCCCGAAGCGTTCACCAGCGCGTGGCGAGCAGGAAGCGCACGCTGCGCGCGGGGCTCACGAGCCGCGGGTCGTGCACCGGCACCCAGCCGGGCTTCCCGTCGCCGGTGATGTCGTTCCAGTAGGCGCCGCCGCCGCGGCCGGTCTCGGTGCGGTACGCGCCGTAGTCGTCGTAGAGCGCGTTGATGATGAGGTTCGGATAGCCGTCGACGGTGGCCGCCAGGTCGTGGCGCGAGTCGAACACGTTGTGCACGTCGAGACCGAGCGTGAGGCGCCCGCCGCCCTGCCGCGGCGACCAGCGCGCCGCGAACGCGCTGGTCTCGCTGCCGCGGAGGCGGCGCGAGTTCTCGCGCGAGACGTCGGCCTCCGGCGCGCGGCGCTCGCGCGGCGTCCACGGCAGGCCGGTGCCCGCCTCGGTGGTCCACGCGAACGACCACGCGCGCGCGGGCGTCCAGTCGAGCGCGAGCGCCACGCCGTGGCGGCGGTCCCAGTCGAGCGGATGCTGGCCGCGCGTCACCGCGCGCGGGCCGACCAGCGGCCCGTAGGGGACGCCCTCCTCGCGCGACAGGGTGCCGCGCGCGTCCATCCACGTGTAGGTCAGGTGGCCGCGCACGCGCGGGGACTCGTGCCGCAGCGCGAGCTCGAAGCCGGTCACCTGCGCCTCGTCGATGTTCTCGTAGCGCAGCCGCGGCAGCAGGACGGGCGCGCGGGTGCTGGCGGAGCCCACCACGTCGAACAGATCGCGGAAGAACGTCGAGGCCTGCAGCGACCACCCCCGGTCGAGCAGATGCCGCACCGCGGCCTCGTAGGTGATCACGGTGGCCGGCACCAGGCGCGGATTGCCGAGCGGGTGGTTGTTGGTGGGCGCGGTGCGATTCTCGTACAGCAGGTCGGGCGCCGGGTCCTGCTGAATGCGCGCGTAGGCGAGCGAGAACACGTCGCGCACCGAGACCGGGTAGGCGAGACCGAGCCGTGGCGAGAACGACCACACCGGCGCCGGCGCGTCGGCGCCGGCCGGCACGCCGGTCCCGCGGCCGGCCGAGAAACGCTGGACGCGCAGGCCGGCATTGAGCACCAGGCCCTCGAACATCCAGCGCTCCTGCCCCCACGCGAACCACTGCGGCGCGGTGGCATGGTAGGTGCGGATCGAGTCGAGGCTGGTCCCCATCGAGGAGAGATCCGCCTCGTAGAACTCCAGGTGCCGCCGCATGCCGCCGAGCCCCGCCGCCACGTGGCCGCGCGCGAGCGCGCGGTCCCACGCGAGCTGGCCCCACAGGCTCTCGCCGATGCGGCGGCGGAAGTAGGGCTCGTCGCCGCCGTAGAGATGGAAGGGATCGTTGTACGGCGTCTCCGGCTGCCCGAACACCGGGAACCGCTCGGGGATCAGATACCACGGATCGTCGCCGCCGCCGACCGAGACGATCTCGCGCGTGCGCAGCCAGCCGAGCCCTCCCTGCAGCCGGCCGCCGCGCAGCGGTCGCGAGGCGCCGAGCAGCAGGCCGAGGTGCCGTGCGTCGGTCATCGCGAGATGGTCCGCCGCCTTGTAGCGGCGCGTGAAGCCCGGCCCGGGCGTCGGGCTGAAAGCGGGCGCCTGGGGGCAGTCCGGCGGATCGGGGCAGTCGTTCATCCAGCCGTCGAGCGACCACGCCGGATCGTACGGCTGCTCGAGCGTGTGCCCCGCGAGCACGTCGAGCGAGGCGCGCGTTCCCGCGGGCGCCTCCGCGCCGGGGCTCGCCAGTGTGCCGAGCCGCGCGTGCGCGAGCAGCCGGTTGTCGGCGCGCCAGCCGAGCGAGGCGCCCAGCACGCGGTGGCGCGACTCGGTGCGGAGGTCCCGCCACGGCGGATCGGCGAACCCCGCCTCGAGGTCGGTCGCCACGCCAAACCCGGTGCGCGCGAGCGGCGCGCCCGCGCGCAGCGCGAGGCGATCCTGCTGGCGCCGCGACCACGGCACGCTCTGCCATTGCGCGTCCAGCGTCGGCCGCCGCGGTGGCGCCGCCAGCTCCGCCGCCGCCACTCCCGCGAGGGCCCCCGGATGGCGCGCCTCGAGTGCGCCGGTCTGCAGCTCGACGGACTCCAGCGACGAGAGCGGCAGCTCCAGCAGCGCCTCGCGGAACGGCTCCACGAACGGCATCCCGTCGAGCGTCAGCGGCGCCTCGCCGGCCCGGCCGCCGCGCACGTGGAGCGCGCCGCCCTGCGCCACCACGCCGGTCTGCAGCGCGAGCGCGTCGGCGAGGCGGTCGATCGGCAGGTGGATGAGGCTGGTGCGGTCGAGCGTGCGGCCGCTGTGGGTGACGAACGGGTCCTCGCGTTCGGCCCGCACCACGATCTCCTCGAAGCGGCGCACCACGCGCGAGGGCGGCGGGAGACTGTCGTCAGGGAGCCGCGGTGGGCGAGGAGAGTGCGGCGGCGACGAGGAGCGCCAGGGCCAGGCTGGGCATCGGGGACCTCTCGGTATGCACTGCGCCCGGTCGCGCTGGCGCGCGATGGGTGCGCCGTCGGCGCAGTCTGCGAGCGGCGCGCGGGCGAGTCAAGGATCGAGACGCGCTATGGGAACCGATTGCCCCGGGCCCGGCAGCGGGTGGACAATCGTCGCCGTCAGCGGGTGGCCCCGCTCTCAGCGGCCGCGGGGCCAACGGGTCGCCGGCGGCCTCCAGCGCTCGAAGCGTCCCGCGAGCCACCGCGCGTCGCTTCGAGGAGTTCGCCATGAATCGCGTCGCCTCCTGTGGACTCGTCGCACTGCTGTGCCTGGCGACCGCGGCCCGAGCCGAGCTCCACCTCGCGCTCTCCGACTGCGGAGGCGTCGACCACGCGGACTGGTCGTGCGCCTCCGACAGCGGCACGGCATTCGTGGTCGTCGGCCTCGGTGGATGCGCCGGTAGCTCGTCGCGCTGGTCGGGGAGGAGTCCACGATCACTGTCGACTTCCACGAACCCGTGCCGGCGTGGTGGAAGGTGGGTGCCGGGCCGGTGCCGACCGACGGAGGCAGTCGTGGTCGGTTTCGACGGCGGTCCCTACTCGTGCTATCGACTACTTCGGCTCGATCCCGGGTGGCCTGATCGGAGTCGAGCACCTACCAGATCGGGCCCGACGCCGCAGTCGGGGACCCGAACGGCCCGATCCAGGACGATCGCATTCGCATCCGCACGATGTCCGCAGTCGATTTCGACGCCGCCGTGCACGCGCCCCAGCCGGCACCTGGGCACCGAGCTGTTCCTGTACTCGATCACGGTCCGGCGCCAGCGCACGACCGGCGCCGACGCATGCGCTGGCTGCGGAGCGTGCGTGCGATGCGTTTCGTCAACCTGACGCTGATCCAACCCAACGGGGTCGGCGACATCCGCTACCGGCGACTGGTGGGATCTTCGCAGCTTCCGGCTCTCAGTCGGCGTCGATCGGCGACTACCGCCTCCTGCAGATCCCCCGGCGAATCGCACCACCTGGGGACAGATCAAGACGCTGTATCGTTGATCGGACCGGGTGCCCGGTCGCGCTGGCCTCTTGACCGGCGCACCGGGCTCCCCGTACAGTGCTCGCCCGTACGTTCAACGCACTTTGCGGCCCGCGAGCACCGACTCGAGCGGGGCCGAGGCCCGGATGGCCTTCACGTTCACGCTCGAAAAGACCGATACGACGACCGCGGCGCGCGCGGGGAGGATCCGCACCGCCCATGGCGAGGTGCTGACCCCGGCGTTCATGCCGGTGGGCACCGTAGGATCGGTGAAGACGCTCGCACCCGACGACCTGACGGCGGCGGGCGCGGACATCCTGTTGGCGAACACGTACCACCTCTCGCTGCGGCCCGGGGTGGACACGGTCCGACGGATGGGCGGCCTGCAGCGCTTCATGGGCTGGAGCGGCACGATCCTGACCGACAGCGGCGGGTTCCAGGTGATGAGCCTGGCGGCGATGCGCAAGGTGACGGATGACGGAGTGACGTTCCGGTCGCACCTCGACGGCGGCCAGCATCATCTGACGCCCGAGGACGCGATGCGGATCCAGGACGGACTCGGGCACCGACATCGCGATGTCGCTCGACGAGTTGGTCGAGATGCCGGCGCCGCCCGAGATCGTGGGGCCGGCCGTGGATCGCACGCTGCGATGGGCCGCGCGCGGGCTCGCGGAGCGCGAGCGGATGCGCGGCGAGGGCCGCGGTGCGATGGCGCTGTTCGGGATCAATCAGGGTGGCGTCGATCCGGTCGAGCGGCGCCGCTGTTTCGAGACGCTGGGCGCGCTGCCGTTCGACGGCTTCGCGCTCGGCGGACTGTGGGTGGGAGAGGGCCGCACGCTCGGCCTCGAGATGGTCGAGCACGACTGCCTGATGTTCCCGGGGGACCGGCCCCGCTACCTGATGGGCGTCGGGCACCCGGTGGACATCGTGGAGTGCGTCGGGCGCGGGGTCGACATGTTCGACTGCGTGCTGCCGACGCGCAACGCCCGGCGCGGGACGGTGTTCGTCTCGAGCGGCCGGCTGGTGGTGAAGAACGCTGCGTACGCACAGGACGAGCGTCCGCTGGATCCGGAGTGCGATTGCTGGACGTGCCGGCGCTTCACGCGCGGCTACATCCGGCACCTGTTCGCCTCGCGGGAGCTGCTCGGCATGCGGCTCGCATCGGTGCACGCGGTTCATCACATGATCACGCTGGTCCGGCGCGCGCGCGCCGCGATCCTGGAAGGACGGTACGCCGCGTTCCGCGCGGCGTTCCTGGAACGTTTCCGAAGCGGCGAGACGCTGGCGCCGACCCGTGGCGGCGCGTCCGCCGACTGACCGAATCCGAGGATCCATCCATGTGGAGTGATGCCTGGGCGCAGACCGGTGCCGTGCCGGCCGGGAACTCGACGATTGGCATGCTGGTGCAGTTCGGCCCCATCCTGCTGATCTTCGTCATCATGTACTTCCTGCTGATCCGTCCGCAGCAGCAACAGCAGAAGAAGATGCAGCTGATGATCAAGGCCCTGAAGAAGGGCGATCGCGTGGTGACCTCGGGCGGGATGCTCGGCACCGTGGTCGGCGTCGACGACGCCAAGATCGTGCTGAAGGTCGCCGACGACGTGAAGATGGAATTCCTCAAGAGCGCCGTGGTGCAGGTCCTGCAGGAGAAGGGTGCCTGATGGCGGTGCGTCCGGTGCGCATCTACGGCGACCCGGTGCTGCGGCAGAAGGCGGCCGAGATCACCTCGGTCGACGACTCGGTGCGCCAACTGGTGAGCGACATGCGCGAGACCATGAAGGCCTACAACGGCGTCGGCCTGGCGGCCAACCAGGTGGGCGTCGCGCAGCGGGTGCTGGTGGTGGACGTGCCGCTCGACGAGGAGCACCGCGCGAGCTACGCGGTCGTGAATCCGGAAGTGGACGCGCGCGCCGGCTCGCAGGTGGGTGAGGAAGGCTGCCTGTCGATGCCCGGTGTCTACGAAGAAGTCACGCGCGCGCTGCGGGTCCAGGTGCGCGGGCTCGACGAGCACGGCGCGCCACTTCGGATCGAGGCCGAGGGCTTCCTGGCGCGCGCGCTGCAGCACGAGATCGACCATCTCGACGGAGTGCTGTTCGTGGACCGGCTGTCCCCTCTCAAGCGGCAGTTCCTGCGGCGCTCGCTCGACGCGCTGGCGCGCGGCGAGCTGCCCGAGGACCACCGGCGTCCGTCGGCGGAGGAGTCGCTCTGAGCCGTCCCCGGGTGGTATTCATGGGCACGCCACCGTTCGCGGTGCCCGCGCTGCGTGCGCTGGCGCACGGCTGCGAGCTCGCGCTGGTCGTCACCCAGCCCGACCGGCCGCGCGGCCGTGGGCTGGCGCTGGCGCCGTCGGCGGTCGCGGCCGAGGCCGCGACGCTCGGGCTGCCGGTGGCGCGGCCGGAGCGGCTCAAGGACGCGAAGGACTGGGCGGCGATCGCGGCCGCGCGGCCCGATGTGCTGGTGGTGGTGGCGTTCGGGATGATCCTGCCGCAGGCGCTGCTCGACGTGCCACGCGCCGGCGCGGTCAACCTGCACGCGTCGCTGCTGCCGGAGTATCGCGGCGCGTCGCCGATCCAGCGCGCGCTGTGGGACGGCCGCGCGTGGACGGGGTGCACGACGATGTTCATGGACGCGGGGCTCGACACCGGCGACATGATCCTGCAGCGCATGCTGGCGATCGCACCCGCCGACGACGCGGAGACGCTCGCGGCGCGGCTGGCGGCCGACGGCGCGCCGCTGCTCGCGGAGAGCGTGGCACTCGCGCACGCGGGGCGGGCGCCGCGGACTCCGCAGGACCGCGCAGCCGGCTCCTACGCGCGCAAGCTGCGCAAGGAGGACGGCGCGATCGACTGGACGCTGGACGCGATCACGATCGCGCAGCGCGTGCGGGCGGTGACGCCGTGGCCCGGTGCCGCGACCGCCCTGAACGGCAAGCGCGTCATCGTGCGTGAGGCGTGGCCCGAGCATCTGCTGGCGGGCGTCGCGCCACCGGGCACGGTGATCGAGACACGTGGAGATGGTGTGGTGGTGGCGTGCGGGACCGGCGCGCTGCGCCTGGCGCGCGTGCGGCCGGAGGGCCGCGGCGACCAGGCGGCAGCCGACTGGGCGCGCGGCGCGAGACTCACCCTCGGAGGACGGATGGAGACGATGAAGGAGACTCACGCGTGACCGACGCCCGCAATCCGCGACGCCGGGGGCGCGTGGACACGACCCCGCCGACCGCCCGTCGCCGCGACGACGGCACTTCGAAGCCGCGGCCCGGCCGCGCCGACCGCCCCGACGCCGGCGCACGACGCAGTGAGCCGAGTCGCGCGACGCGGCCCGACGCGCCCGCGCGCCGCAGCGCTCCGCCGCGCGAGGCCCGGGCCGACGCCCGCGTCCGTCACACCGATCCGCCGGCCCCCGCCGCCGCCAACCGGCCGACGTCCGAAGCCGCGCGCACGTTCGAGCGCTGGATCTCGAACGTCGTCCCGCAGTCCACGCCACCCGCCGCGGTCGCCGCGGCGCCCGAGCGGCGCGACGGAGGCGACGCGTTCGGCCGCCGGCCGCGCCCGGCGCGTCCGGCCGAGAATCCGCCGCGCGCACCCGAGGTGAGCGAGAACGCGCCGCCGCCGCCAACCTCGCCCGAGAGCACCGGCTTCACGTCGTTCGTCCGTGACCGCAGCAGTCGCGCGCCGCTGCCGGTGCCGCCGCGTCCGCTGCCCGGGGATGCTCCGCGCGAAGGCGATCGTCGCGAGCGCCGCGACGACCGCGCGCGCCGCGGCCCCGACCCGCGCTCCGGTCGCGACCCGCGCGCCGGCCGCGACCGCGGTCCCCGCGACAGCCGCGGAGGCGACCGCCGCGGTCCCGCTCCGCGACCGTGGTCCGACCGTGCCCCGCGCGAAGGCGGCGACCGCGCACCGCGCCCAGGCGGCGACCGCGCGCCGCGCCAGGGCGGCGACCGCCGTCCACGCGAGGGCGGCGACCGGCGTCCGCGCAACGGCGACGGGCGGGGCCCGCGCGAGCGCGGCGATCGCGTCGCGCGCACCGGGACTCCGCGCCCCGAGGGGCAGGCGGGTGCAGTGAACCGCTCGCGGCCGCTCTACGGCAACGCGTTCCATTTCGAGGAGGGGCGCGGCCTGGTGAAGGGCCGCCCCGCCGATGGCCGGCGCGGACGCGATCCGCGCGGCGGCGGTCCCGACCGCGGCCGTGGTCGAGGCGACTTCGATCGCGGGCGTCCGAGCGGAGCGCCGCGCGACGACGACCGCGACACGCCGGCGCTGCCGACGAATCCGCGCGAGGCCGCGCTGCGCATCCTGCACGCGGCGGACACGCGGGCGGCGTTCAGCGACCGCATGCTGGACGGCGCGCACCAGCGCGGCGGTCCCGACCCGCGCGACCTCGCGCTTATGCACGAGATCGTGAAGGGCACCCTGCGCTGGCGCGGGCGGCTCGACTGGGCGCTCGACCAGCGCGTGCACATCGGCTTGGCGCAGACCCAGCCGTGGATCCGCAACATCCTCCGCCTGGGCGCCTATCAGATCCTGTTCCTCGACCGCGTCCCGGCGCACGCGGCGGTGGACGAGTCCGTGAAGCTCGCGCACAAGTACGGCCATCCCGGCACCGCCGGCCTGGTGAACAGCGTGCTGCGTCGGCTGGTCGACGAGAAGGAGACGCTCGCGTATCCCGAGGGCGACGACGTCGACACGCTGGCGATCTGGGGCTCGCACCCGCGCTGGCTGGTGGAGCGCTGGCGCGAGCGCTTCGGGGTCGACGATACGCGCGCGCTGATGATGGCGAACAACCGCACCATTCCCTCGGGACTGCGCGTGAACGCGCTGCGCGGGACCCGCGAGGCGCTGATCGAGCGCCTGGCGAAGGAGGGTGTCGAGGCGACGCCGGCCGCGCTGTCGCCCGACCTGGTGTGGATCGAGGGCAACCACTCGCCGGCGGCGCTCGCCGCGTTCAAGGACGGCTGGTGCACCGTGCAGGACGAGAGCGAGGCGCTCGTGGCGCGCCTGGTCGGCCCGGAACAGCACGAGCGGCTGCTCGACCTGTGCGCGGCGCCGGGCGGCAAGTGCACGCACCTCGCGGAGCTGCTGCAGGACGAGGGCGAGGTGTGGGCGCTCGAGCGCAACGAGGCGCGCGTGGCCTCGCTCGAGGCCACGGTCAAGCGGCTCGGCACGCACGCGGTGCACGTCGTGCACGGGGACGGCCACACCTACACCTTCCCGATGCCGTTCGACCGCGTGCTGGTGGACGCGCCGTGCTCGGGACTGGGCGTGATCGGCCGCCGCGCCGACGCGCGCTGGCGCAAGGGCCCCGAGGTGCTGCGCGAGATGCCGCCGGTCCAGCTCGACCTGCTGGTGGCGGGCGGCCGTCGCGCCCGGCCTGGCGGCGTGCTGGTGTACAGCGTGTGCTCGTTCGAGCCCGAGGAGACCACCGAGGTGGTCGAGACCTTCCTGCAGCAGAATCCGCAGTTCGTGCTCGAGAGCGCGACCGGGACGGTGCCGGACGCGGTGGTGGACGTCGACGGCTTCATGCGCGTGCTGCCGCACGTGCACGGCTGTGACGGGGCGTTCGCCGCGAGGTTCCGCAAGACGTGAGCGACGCGCCGGTCTCGGGTGCCGCACCGGCGCCGGATCCGCCGCGGACGACCGCGCCGCGGCCGCGCCGCCGTCGCATCCGCGGACTGGTCGCGCTGCTCGTCCTGGCGGGCGTGGCGTTCGCGACCGGCATGCTGCTCTTCAACAACCTCATCATGCCGCGCCTGATCCACAGCGCGGGGGAGGTGCGTCTGCCCGACCTCACGAATCTCACCGTCGAGCAGGCCGAGCGCCAGCTGCGGCCGATGGGGATCGCGGTCTCGCGTTCCGGCGAGCGGTTCGACGCCTCGGTGCCGCGCGGCTTCATCGTGGGCCAGGATCCGCCCGCCGAGACGCCGGTGCGCGGCCGCAAGCGGGTGATGGTGGTCGTGAGCCTCGGCGAGGAGTCGTCGTCGGTCCCCGCGGTGTTCGGCGAATCGGTGCGCGGCGCGCGCCTGCTGGTCGAGCGCGCGGGCCTGCGCGTCGGCGGGCTCACCCACGCTCCGTCCGAGGCGGTGGGCGAGGGCCTGGTGGTGGACTCCGATCCGCCCGCCGAGACCGTGCTGCCGCGCGATGGCGTGGTCGGGCTGCTGGTCTCGACCGGCTCGCGCGAGGAGTACTTCGTGATGCCGGACCTGCTGGGACGTGAGATCGCCGGCGCGCGCCGGCAACTCGAGTCGTTCGGCTTCAAGGTGCTGACGCCGCCGGCGGCGCCCTCGATCGGCACCATCGTGTTCCAGGACCCGGCGCCGGGCTCGCGGATCTCGCTCTCCACCACGATCGTCGTGCAGGGCACGGGACGGATGATCCGATGACCACGCCCGCGCTCACGCCGCCCATCGCCGCGCCGTCCATCCTGTCCGCCGACTTCGCGCGGCTCGGCGAGGAGCTCGCGATCGCCGACCCGGCGCGCGACTGGCTGCACTGCGACGTGATGGACAACCACTTCGTGCCCAACCTCACCTTCGGGCCGCTGATGGTGGCCGCCGCGCGCAAGCTCAGTTCCGCGTTCCTCGACGTCCACCTGATGATCGATCGTCCGCAGCGGCTGGTGGGGGCGTTCCGCGACGCCGGGGCGGACCAGCTCACCCTGCACCTCGAGGCACCCCACGATCACACCGTGGCGGGAGCGCTCGAGGCAGTGCGCACCAGCGGGGCGCGCGCGGGGCTGGCGCTCAAGCCCGGCACGCCGTTCGCGGGCGCGGTGCCGCACCTGCTGGGGCTGGACCTGCTGCTGGTGATGACGGTGGAGCCCGGCTTCGGCGGGCAGACGTTCCGGGCCGAGCAGCTGGACAAGGTGCGCGAGGCCGCCGCGTGGCGGCGCGCGCACGGCGCGCGCTACCTGATCGAGGTCGACGGCGGCATCACGCCCGACACCGCGCGCCTCGCCCGCGCCGCGGGCGCCGAGGTGTTCGTGGCCGGCAACGCGGTGTTCCGCCAGAGCGACCCGCGCGCCGCACTGGCCGCCCTGCGCGACGCGATCCGCTGAAGCCTGCGGGGGGGCCGACCGCGGCGCGAGGCGGCGCGATCCCGCCCTCCGGCGCGCTCGCCGCCGCTCCGCCCGGGTCGGTTACGGCATCCACACCATCCGCCGCGTGAGCGTGCGCTCGGAGGTCTCGAGTCGCACCAGGTAGACCGCCGCGGCCACCCCGGTGCCGCCGTCGTCGCGACCGTCCCACGCGCGGACGTGGTTCCCCGCGTCCAGCATGCCGGCGAGCAGCGAGCGCACGCGGCGGCCCTGCACGTCGTAGACGGCAAGCCTCGCGTGCATCGCGCGCGGGAGCGCGAACGCCACCGTCACGCCGCGGCCGCGCGCCGGGTTCGGGGCGAGCGGCGCGAGCGCGACCTCGCGCGGCGCCGCGACGTCGTCGACCGCGAGCGCGCCCGCGGGCAGCAGGAAAGCGAAGGCGCTCTCGTTGCCGTGCACGTCGACCGCCGAGAGCTTGTAGTAGGCCGGGGACGCGCCCGCGTCGAAGTAGCCGGGGGTGCCCGCCTGCGACACGAGGGAGGCCGGACCGGGCGGGAAGTCCGGGCGGACGCCGCGATAGAGCCGGTACGCCGCGAAGTCGGGCTCGGTGCTGGCGCCCCAGAACAGGCTCGCGCCGATGCCGGAGGCGAACGTGCCGGTGAACGGCGATGGCGTCGCCGGCGCGAGATTGTCGATCGAGTAGCCGCTGTCCGCGGCCGACGACCAGAACCGGCCGTCGGCAGCGAGCGCGTCGACCATGAATGCGGTGAGTGGATTCCCGGCCGCGCTCGAATCACCGGCGGTCAGCGCCGCGACCGAGTAGCCGGCCAGTCCCGCTGCGGTGATCACACCGGCGGGCTCCCAGAAGTACTGCGCGCCGTCGCGCTCCGTGATCCGCAGCGCGCGGGCGGTCCCGACTCCGGTCGCGCCGAGGTCCGCGACGCCGGGCTCGACGATGCGCGCGCGGCCCTCGCGCAGCGCCTGCGTCGCGGCCGCCGCCGGCAACTGGCGCCACAGTCGGTACGCCGCGATCGGCAGGTTCGGCTCGGCATCGAGGTACGAGGCGTTCCAGGCCACGCGCACGACGCCGCCCTGATCGTTCTTCACGTCCTGGACGCCCGTGATCGCGGGCTCCGGGTTCCCCAGCGCTCCGAAGCGCTCCACCCGCTGCGCGTACAGTTCGCTGCCTCCGGTGCGATCGTCGTCCCACACCAGGATCGCGCCGTGACCACCATCGTCGGTCAGTGCGACGCCGAACTGATCCCCGGGCGCGCCGCAGACGAGATGTGGGCCCGGGTTCCGCGAGTCCTGCCATCCGGCGACCACACTTCCGTTCAGGTCGAGCCGCAGCCCATAGATATCGGAGCCCAGCGTCGCCAGGAGCTGGGCCTGCCAGCCGAGGATCACGCCGCCCTGGCCGTCGGGAACGATCGCGCCCCCCGTGGTGATGCCGGCGAATCCGTTCACGATCGGATAGATCACCGCGCCCGACGGCATCACGCGGGCGAGCTCGAGCGTGGGATCGCCACCGTTGTCGTTCGCCACCAGCACCCAGGCGCCGCCGTGATCGTCGGAGACGACGTCGAGCAGCCCGGCCGAGCTGGTGAAGAACGACTGACCGTTGGCGGGCCAGCCGGTGGGGATGCTCCCGTTGGCGAGCACCGCGCTGCCGTAGACCGCGGTGGTCGCCGTGCGCGCGTCGGTCCAGAACAGCTCGGCGCCGCCGGCCCCGTTGGAGACCAGGTGCGGCAGGGTCTGGTTGCCGGCCGCGGCGCACACCGGGAGGTCGAGCGAGACCGTTCCGTTCGCGGCCACGAAGAACCCGAGCCGGATGTCGTAGCTGCCCGAGCCGTTGGCCGAGTACGCGACCATCAGTCGGCCGTCGGTCGCGACGGCGATCGAGGGCATGTCCTCGAACGCCGTCGTGGCCACCAGCGCCTTGCCGCCCGCCGGCCAGCCCGCGACCGTGGTGCCGTTCCCCGCCAGCCGGGTCGCATAGAGATCGTCGACGGTCGGCCCCGCGCTCGACAGGCCCCACACCACGAAGACGCCGCCCGCCTCATCCAGCGCCAGCTGGTCCGCGCCCTCGTCGTCGAGCCGGGTGCTGACCGCGAGCCCGTTCACCGGCCAGCCGGCGAGCGGCGTGGCGTCACGGCTCACGCGCAGGAGATAGATATCGGAGTTCCCGGCGCGGAAGTCGCGCCACGTGACGTACGCACCGCCGCTCCCGTCGGGGATCAGGTCGGCGGGGATCTGGGTCCCGGTCGCGTTGCACACCGCGAGGCCGTTCGCGGGCCAGCCCGTCGCGACCGTCCCGGCCGCGGTCAAGTGCTGCATGTACAGGTCGATTCCCGAGGTCGCCGCGTTGCGGTCATCCCGCCAGGCGACGAAGGCACCGCCGGCGCCATCGGAGCAGACGAACGGCGGACCCTTGCTGCCGGGGGCCAGGCTCACCGGGAGATCGATCGCGGGATTGGACGGCCACGCGGCGGCGGCGCTGGCCGGCCACAGGACGACCGCGAGGGCGAGTGGAGCGAACCACGAAGCGCGAAGTGAGCGAGGGGGCATGGATCCTCCTTCACCGGGGAGAACGCGGTCGGCGGCCCACGCGGTGACACGCAATGACGTTAGCCCACCCCCGCGAGGTTCCCGAGGCGGAAGTGGCGCGACGCGGCGATCCGCCGTGAGTGCGCCCCGACGACCGCGGGCCGGGAGCGTGGGGCGCGCTCCCGGCCCGCTCGCACATTCGCGGGGCTACTTCACCCGCACGATTCGCGCGGTGCTCTCGAGGCCCGCGCCACTGGCGCGCACCAGGTAGAGCCCCGCGGGCATGACCGCGCCCGCATCGTCACGGCCGTCCCACTGCCGCGTGTGGCCGCCCGCGGGAAGCGCGCCAGATTCGAGCGTACGCACCCGACGACCGCTCACGTCGTACACGCCGAGACGCACCGGGCCGCTGCCCGCGAGCGTGAACGCGAGGCGCGTGATCCCCGCGGACGGATTCGGCGAGACCGCGATCGCGCCCGCCGCGAACGTGCGCGGCACCTCCGTGGTGGGCAGGCCGTCCGCTCCGAGCCGGTACGCGCGCACCTCGGCCACGGAGCTGAACGGTCGGCGCACCCAGATCGCGAGGGCGCCGCCGTGCCCGTCCGCCACCAACGACGCAGGTGGGCTGAGCAGCCCGGACAGGCCGATGACCAGCAGGCCGCCCGCCGGCCAGATCGGGTCGAGCGCGCCCGCGGCGGTCACGTGCGACGCGAACAGGTCGTACTGCGCGACGCCGGTCGCGCGCTGGAGCCCGACGACGACACCGCCGAGGCGGTCCGCGACCACGGGTCCGGCGGTCGCGATCGACGGATCGTCGGTCAGCGAGCGCCCCGAGGCGAGCCAGCCCGCCGCCGTCGCGCCATTCGCGTCGAGCCGCTGGACGCGCACCGCGCCCACGCCGTCGGTGGAGTCCGCCCACGCGACGATCACGCCGCCGGCGCCGTCGGCCACCGCACGCAGTGCCAGGTGATTGGACATCGGGGCACCCGGTGGTGCAGTGGCGAGACGCCCGCCTCGCGCGCTAACTGCCGCGAACCCCGAGCTTTACCGTTTGCCGCGCGGCGTGGTATAAGTCCCCGCTTCGAGACCCAGAGGGAACGTGTTCGAAGCACTCACCGATCGCCTTCAGGGCATCGTCCGGAATCTCACCGGGCAGGCCCGACTCACGCCGGACAACATTCGCGACAGCCTGCGCGAGGTGCGCCGTGCGCTCCTCGAGGCCGACGTGCATGTGGCGGTGGCCCGCGACTTCGTGGCGCGGGTCGAGGCGCGGGCGGTCGGCGAGGACGTGCTGAAGAGTCTCACCGCCGGCCAGCAGGTGGTGGGGATCGTGCAGGAGGAGCTGGTGAGCCTGCTCGGGCAGAGCCCGATCACGCTCGCCGGCTCGCCGCACGTGCCGACGGTGGTGCTGCTCGCCGGCCTTCAGGGCTCGGGCAAGACCACGTTCGCCGGCAAGCTGGCGCGCTGGCTGCACGAACGGAACAAGCGCGTGCTGCTCGCGAGCGCCGACGTGTACCGGCCGGCCGCGATCGACCAGCTCGAGCGGCTGGCCCCGCAGGCGAGCGCCTCGTTCTGGCGCGCGCCCGCGGGCACGGCGCCGGAGGCGATCGCGGCAGGTGCGTTGGAGCAGGCGCGGACGCGGGGATTCGACTTCCTGATCCTCGACACCGCGGGCCGGCTGCACATCGACGAAGCGCTCATGGACGAGCTGGGCGCGCTCAAGCGGATGGTGCGGGCGCATCAGGTGGTGCTGGTCGTCGACGGCATGACGGGCCAGGAGGCGGTGCGCATCGGCCAGACGTTCGCCGAGAAGATCGGCGTCGACGGGCTGGTGCTCACCAAGATGGACGGCGACGCGCGCGGCGGAGCGGCGCTCTCGCTGAGGCAGGTGACGGGCAAGCCGATCCTGTTCCTCGGCACCGGCGAGAAGCTCGACGGACTGGAGACGTTCGACGCGCAGCGGGTGGCCGGACGCATCCTCGGCATGGGCGACGTGGTCGGACTGGTCGAGAAGGCGCGGGCGGCGGTCGACGAGCAGGATGCGATGCGGCTCGCCGAGCGCATGCGGAAGTCGGATTTCACGCTCGAGGACTTTCTCGAGCAGATACGCCAGCTCAAGAAGATGGGACCGCTCGAGGACATCATGAAGATGCTCCCGGGCGTGAATCAGGCGGCGCTCGACCAGGCGAAGCCCGACATGGACCGGGTTCGCCGCTTCGAGGCCATCCTGCTCAGCATGACCCGCAAGGAACGGCGGTCGCCGCGCGTGATCGATGGATCGCGCCGGCGCCGCATCGCAGCGGGCAGCGGAACGTCGGTGAGCGACGTCAATCGGCTGCTCAAGGATTTCGAACAGGCCCGGACGCTGATGAAGCGTCTCAAGGGCGGCCCGCGGTCCCTCGCCGGACTGCGGGGGATGATGCGGTAGCGGGGCTCATCGGGCCCGCACCCGCTGTGACTCTCGGAGGAGGACAAGCATGTCGGTGGTGATCCGTCTGATGCGGGCCGGTGCGAAGAAGCGGCCCTTCTACCGTGTGGTGGCGGCCGACTCGCGTCGTCAGCGCGACGGGCGGTTCCTCGAGATCCTCGGCCACTACAACCCGATCGCGCAGCCGTACGAGCTGGTGGTGCACCAGGACAAGGTGCAGAGCTGGCTGAAGGCCGGCGCCCAGCCGTCGGAGCAGTGCGCGTCGCTGCTGCGCTCGCTCGGCATGACGTGGCAGGCCGCGTCGAAGCCGACCAAGACCGCGAAGGCGAAGGCCGCGACCAAGACGAAGGGCCGCACGCGCAAGGTCAAGGCGGCGGTGTCCGGGCGCAAGGTCAAGGCCCGTGCCGCCCGCGCCGAGGCGAAGAAGAACCCCAAGCCGAAGGCGGCGCCGAAGAAGAAGGACTGATCCCCGGATCGTGCATCGCCCCGGCGCAGGATGGCCGGGGCGTTCGCGTCGCTGGAGAGCGCTTGACCCATACCCGCCCGAAAGCCCACTCTGCGCTCCGCATGCCGCGTGCGGTGGCCGTCGTGATGCTCGCGATGGCACTCGCCGCGACCGGCTGCGCGAGGCGCGCGGGACCGCCGGAGGACACGGCGGAGCGCGCGCAGGCGCTGATCGAGTCCGGGAACCAGGCGTTCCGGGTGAGCGACTTCCGCACCGCCGCACGCCGCTATGCCGCGGCCGCGGTGATCCGCAAGGACGACCCGGCCGCCTATTACGGCCTCGGCATGGCGCTCGCCAAGCTCGGCCGCGACGAGGAGGCCCGCGCGGCGTACACGCGTGCGCGCGAGCTGGCGCGCGGCGCGGACAGCACCGGCAGCGGGCACTGACGCCCGCGGCTCCACCACTCCGACCCGGGACCGCATCGATGCACGATCTCAAGTTCCTGCGCATGCATCGCGACAAGGTCGAAGCCGGCATGGCTCTGAAGGGCATGACCGTCGACCTGTCGAAGTTCTACGCCATCGAGGAGCGCCGGCTCGCCGTGCTCCACGAGACCGAGCAGCTCAAGGCCCGCCGCAACGCGGCGAGCGAGGAGATCGCGCGCAGGAAGAAGTCGGGCGAGGACGCCGCCGCCGAGATCGTCGCCATGCGCGAGGTCGGCGACCGCATCAAGGCGCTCGACAGCGAGCTGCGCACGCTCGAGGAGGAGAGCGAGGCGCTCGCGGCGTGGATCCCGCAGCTGCCGCACCCTTCGGTCCCGCCGGGCAAGGACGCGGCGCAGAACGTCGAGGTGCGCACCTGGGGCGAGCGGCCGGTGTTCGACTTCGAGCCGAAATCCCACTGGGAGCTGGCCACCCGGCTCGGGCTGCTCGACTTCGAGCGCGCGCCCAAGATCAGCGGCTCGGGCTTCCTGCTGTTCACCGGCATGGGGGCGCGACTGGAGCGGGCGCTCATCAACTTCATGCTCGACTTCCACACCACGAAGCACGGCTACACCGAGGTGTCGCCGCCGCACGTGGTGCGCCGCGCCGCGCTGTTCGGCACCGGGCAGCTGCCCAAGCTCGAAGGCGACATGTACCTGGTGGGCGAGGACGACCTGTTCCTGAACCCGACCGCCGAGGTGCCGGTCACCAACATCCATCGTGACGAGATCCTCGAGCCGGGCGTCGTGCCCCGCTACCTCACCGCCTACTGCGCGTCGTACCGCCGCGAGGCGGGCGCCGCGGGGGCCGACACGCGCGGCATGATGCGCGTGCACCAGTTCGACAAGGTCGAGCTGGTGAAGATCGTGCCGCCCGAGACCTCGTACGACGAGCACGAGAAGCTGGCGCGCGACGTCGCGGACATCTTCGAGGCGCTGGAGTTGCCGTACCGCGTGGTGCTGCTCTGCAGCGGCGACATGTCGTTCGCCGCCGCCAAGTGCTACGACTTCGAAGTGTGGTCGCCCGGCACCGGGCGCTGGCTCGAGTGCTCGTCGTGCTCGAACTTCGAGGACTTCCAGGCGCGGCGCATGGGCATGCGCTTCCGGCGCGAGGCGGGCTCGAAGGTCGAGTTCCCGCACACGCTGAACGCCTCGGGGGTGGCGCTGCCGCGCACGTTCGCGACGTTGCTCGAGAACCATCAGACCGCCGCCGGCGGGGTGCGCATCCCAGCTGCGCTGCGGCCCTACCTGGGCGGGCTCGAGGAGATCGCGCCTCCGGCGTGAGCGCATGAACGTCTTCCGCGGCACCGGCGGTTCGCGCACCACCGCCCTGCGGGCGGGGCTCATCGTGGGGAGCATCGTGCTCGTCGCGGCGGTGTTCCTGTGGACGAACCAGTTCGTGCGCCGGCTCTCGGAGGAGATCACCGCCACCTCGCGGGTGCTCGCGCGGTTCTGCGCCCAGGCGTCGTTCCCCGCGATCCGCGACCCGGTGCTCGAGAAGGTGTTCGGAGACCTCGTCGCGAGCCTCGACTTCCCGATCGTCATCACCGACACGAGCGGCACGCCGCGCGCGTGGCGCGCGGTCGGCGTGGGGCGCGACCAGGTGCCAGCCGAATCGATCGACAGCCTGAGCATGGGCATGCCGGTGGCGCCGGCGATCCGTGCCCGCATCGAGCGCGTGCGCGCGCAGGCCGCCGAGCTCGACCGCCACAACGCGCCGATCGAGATGAAGCAGCCGGCCACCGGAGTGCTGCTCGGCAAGCTGCACTACGGCCCGTTCCCGATGCTCGAACGCCTGCGCTGGATGCCCTACGTCTCGCTCGGGGGTGTGGTGCTGCTGCTGGGCATCGGGCTGCTGGGACTCTCGAGCATCCGCCAGGCGGAGAAGCGCACCATCTGGGTGGGGATGGCCAAGGAGACCGCGCACCAGCTCGGCACTCCGCTGTCGTCGCTGATGGGATGGGTCGAGCTGCTGCGCGCGAACGCCGAGAGTGCGGGTCCCGACGACCGCGTGACGCTGTCGCGTCCGGAGCTCGAGGAGACGCTGGGCGAGATGGAGCGCGACGTCGAGCGCCTCAACAAGGTGGCGCAGCGCTTCAGCCGCGTCGGCTCGACCCCGAGCCTGCAGCAGCAGGACGTGGTGCCGGTGGTGGGCGAGGCGGTGCTCTACATGCGCAAGCGCCTGCCACAGGGCGCTGGCGAGATCGAGCTGCGGGAACGCTACGACGACGTGCCGCCGGTGAACCTGAACGCCGAGCTGCTCGAATGGGCGCTCGAGAACCTGATCTCCAACGCGGTCTCGGCGATCGAGACGCCGCCCGGCGTGATCGAGGTGACGGTCGAGCGCCGCAAGCAGACCGAGGCGGTGGAGATCGTGATCCGCGACAACGGCCGCGGCATGACGCCGGCCGAGCAGCGGCGCGCGTTCGAGCCCGGCTACACCACCAAGCTCCGCGGCTGGGGACTGGGGCTGGCGCTGGCGCGGCGGGTGGTCGAGGAGTACCACGCCGGCCGGCTCACCATCCGCCACAGCGCCCCGGGCGAGGGCACGACGGTCGTCATCGCGTTCCCGACGTAGCGGGCGTGGCGAGCGACGGCGCAATCACCCGGATCACGGGCGAGATGCGGTGATCCGCCGGCGGAGATCGAGCGCATCGGCGTCCCCCGGAGTCCGGGCCAACAGACTGTCCAGCTGGGTGAGCGCGTCGACCGTTCGTCCCTCCGACGCGAACGTCAGCGCGAGCACGAACCGGGCGTTCCGCTCGACCTGTCCGGTGGCCAGCGCGCGGCGCGCCTCGGCCTCCGCGTCGGCATACCGGCCGAGCGCCGCGTCGCAGTACGCCCTTCCGTATGCAGTGGAGCCGAAGAACAGTCGCGCCGATGTGTCGTCCTGCAGCTGGTCGGCACGCTCGAACGCCAGCAGCGCGGACGCCCACGCGCCGGCCTTCAGCGAGTCCATCGCGGCGAGCCGCATCTCCATCGCCTCCGGGCGCACCAGCGCGACCTGCGGCCGCCCGCTCGGCTGGTACTCCGCGATCGTGACCAGGCTCGCCGACGCTCCCCGCATGACGTCGTCGAAGCGCGTCCACCGCAGGGTCGGATCGCGGTACCACACCTGTACCGCCTTGTCCCCGGACAGCGCGTACACGCTCGCCTGGGGAAAGAAGTGCTGCCCGACGCGCGATCGTGGCGGCAGCGTTGGGTAGCGCGTCTCGAGCGCCGTCCGCGTGTCGATCATCAGCCGCTGCAGGCGGACGAGCCTGCCGAAATCGAGCCATGCGCCGGTTGCTTCCGGCTGCGGACTGACGGCATCGGGCAGCGCGGGAGCCAACAGGAGCAGGCTCGTCCGCAGTAGCACGACCGCCACGGCCAGCCACGGCCGAATCGACCACAGCGGGATCATGATCGCGACGGCGAGGCCCGGCGCCGTCCACACCGTCCGGTAGGGCTGCCAGATCGGGAGCCCGCTCGCCAGCACTGCCGTCGTGAGAACGAACCACGCCGCGCCCCATGCGATCACCGCCCGTCGCTCGCGCAGCCGCGCGCGCGCACCACGGTCCCTCGCCGCGATCCCGACCGCGGCCGCCGCCACCAGGAGGCCCGCCACCGCGGCCCAGCGGTCCCACCGGCCGGCCACGGCACCGAGGCTGAACGACGATCGCAGGCCGAGGACTCCCGCGTGGAACAGGTTGCTGGCCGCACTCGCCGGTGCGCCGCGGATGCCGGAGGGAATGCCGAGCGTCGGTGCGAGTCCGGCGCGCGTGCAGACCATGCCGTACGCGAGTGCCCAGACCGCCAGGAGCGCCGCCACTGCGATGCCCCAGACCAGGGGGACCCGGCGCGAGCGCGCTTCGTGGGCCGCGACCCAGGGCACCGACAACGCGGCGAGCACCGCGAACTCCTTGCACAGGAGCGCGGCACCTAGGGCCGCCAGCGTCGTGACGAGGCGCCTTCGAGTCGCTTCGTGCAAGGCCAGGGAGGTGAAGAGGAACAGCCCGAGATCGGCGGAGTGGCTCGCCCAGCCGAGCAGGTTCCGAGTGGGCTCCGCGAGCAGCGGAAAGGTCGCGACGGCCGCCGCTGCCGGTGCGGGAACGAAACGTCGGGCCGCCCGGTACAGCACGAGCGCCGCGGCCATGAGCAGGACGAGGTGGATGCCGGCGAGCACGCTTGGATGGCTCAGCGCCAGTCGGCCGATGGAGCGGAAGTAGACCTGCTGAGCCAGCGGGCGCCAGAACACCTGCGAACCGCCGCCGTCGAAAAAGGAGAACCGCTCGAAGAGGGCGTCGTGAAGGAAGTCGAAGTCATCCGCCACCGCTTCGCCGAGTGGCGCTCCCCGGCACGCCAGGAGCAGGATCCCCGCGGCGATCGGCACCGTCAGCCACCAGAGCTCGCGGGGGCGCGCGGCCCGCGGCTGACTCACGCCTCGCTCGCTCGCGGCGGCTCGGGCATCGCTCAGCGCTTGCGCCCGAACGTCGCACCGAAGAAGTCGCCCGCGTTCCAGGTCGGGCGCTGGGCCGCGTCGGCGATGTCGAGCGTCATGAGCAGCGCGAGCTTCGCGAACGTGACGCCCTCGTCCCACCGGAACGACTGCGACAGGTCGTCCTGCGGCGAGTGATAGACCTCGTGCATCCAGCGCGTGCGCTCCGCCAGCGCCGTGGAGTCCGCGGGCCGTCCGCCGACCGGGAACACGGCCGGGATCCCCCGGCGCACGAACGAGAACTGGTCGCTGCGGATGAACACCACCTGCTCGGGGTTCGGATCCGGGCTCACCGCGAGCCCGAGCCGGTCGGCCGCGCGCCGCACCACGCCGCCGAGGCTCGAGTGCTCGGCGCCAAACGCGACCACGTCGCGCAGCGGAGCGAGCATCAGGACCATGTCGAGGTTCACGTCGGCCACCAGCGTTCCCTTCGGCAGGGTCGGGAAGCGCGCGAAGAAGTCGGAGCCCTGCAGGCCCTTCTCCTCGCCGGTCACCGCGACGAACGCGATCGAGCGGCGCGGCCGCGGCTGCTGGCTCGCGAGCGCGCGCGCGACCTCGAGCAGGATCGCCACCCCCGAGGCGTTGTCGTAGGCGCCGTTGTTGATCGAATCGCCGCGGACCGGCGCCGAGATACCGAGATGGTCGAGGTGGGCGCTCACCACGACCCATTGATCGCGCAGGCGCCGATCGGAGCCGCGCAGCACCCCCACCACGTTGGGGCTCGTGGCGCGCGAGCGCGCGGTGACGCGCCGGGCGTGCAGCACGTGGAACGGCGTGTTGTGCAGCCCGGCCGCGCCGCTGCCCGCGAGCACGCTGTCGAACGGCATCGGGTCGAAGACCGCCTCGGCGCCGCCGCGCGCGAGCGTCCCCACCACCTCGAGCTCGGGGTGCGTGTCGTGCGGGATGCCGGCGGGATCGGTCCAGCGCAGCGCCGGCAGCAGCGACTGCCGCACGGCGCGATCCCAGGGCGTGCGGCGTTCCTCGCTCGGCGTGCGCACCGACACCAGGCCGCGCGCGCCGTGGGCCGCCGCCTCGCGCTCCTTGAGGGGGCCCCACGAGTAGTAGGCCCGCTGGTCGCTGGGGAACGAGTCCGGCGCGCCGGCCAGCGCCACCGCGACGCGCCCGTGCACGTCGACGCCCGCGTAGTCGTCGTGGCCGAGCTCCGGCGCCACCACGCCGTAGCCCACGAACACCATGGGGGCGGCGAGCGTGGTGCTGTCGCGCAGCAGGTCGGCGGACATCAGGTAGTCCTCGCCGTAGCGCAGCGGGCGCTCGACCAGCTCGGAGCCGGCGCGCACGTCGTCGTAGGACACCACGAGCCGGCAGTCCTCCTCGCGCACGTCGCCGCGCGCGAGTGGCACCGGCTGGAAGTACGAGCGCCCGCCCACGCCCGGCGCGAGGCCGATGGCGCGCATCTGCGCGGCGACGTACGCGGCGGCCCGGTCGTAGCCCGCGGTCCCGGTGCCGCGCCCCTCCATCGCATCGTCCGCGAGCGCGGTGACGTGGGCTCGCAGCCGGTCGGCGCTCAGCGCGGCGAGCGCGCGTGCGGTCGGCGGCTCGGGCGGCGGTCCGGCCGCCAGCGACGCCATCAGCACGGCGCCCAGCGCCACGCCCCAGGACCGCACCTGCGTTCGCATGGAACCACCTTTCACTTCGAGGGGTTCGACGGGGAGGACCCGACCGTAGGCGGCGTGAACGTGATGCGTCAACGCTTTTGGTGAGCGCGTGGGGCGCGGCGGGGACGCACGCGCGCGGCCGGACCCGCGCGGGCGCGGCGCGGGACGGCGGGCCGGGGGCGCCCAGGTGTGCACCGCCAGCGGGCACACGCTATCATGCGTGTGCGAACCGCTCCCCGCGATCCATCGCCTGCCGCGCCGCGCGGCGCGTTCCTCCCGACCTCGGACGACCATGACCGACGACACCCGACGCCACATCCTCTGGGCCGACGACGAGATCGACCTGCTGCGCCCGCACATCCGCTTCCTCGAGCAGAAGGGGTTCGCCGTGACCGCGGTGCCGAGCGGCACGGACGCCCTCGAAGCGCTCGCGAAGGGCCGCTTCGACGTGGTGCTGCTCGACGAGATGATGCCGGGCCTCGGGCGGTCTCGAGACCCTCAATGCCCTCAAGGAGCGCGACGTCTCGCTGCCGGTGATCCTGATCACCAAGAGCGAGGAGGAGACGCTCATGAACGAGGCGATCGGGCGCCACATCACCGACTACCTGATCAAGCCGGTCAACCCCTCGCAGGTATTCCTCGCCTGCAAGCGCGTGTTCGAGTCCCAGCGGCTGCAGGACTCGCAGCGCGCGAGAGACTACGTCGCCGAGATGCAGCGCTGGCAGACCATGGACCTGCGCTCGCTCGACTGGCAGGGCTGGATCGACATCGCGGTGGACGTGGCGCGCTGGGACGTGCGCTTCGACACGGTGCAGGAGGAGGGACTCAAGCAGGCGCACGCGGACTTCCGCCGCGGCCTCAACATCGACTTCGGACGCTTCATCGAGGACCGCTACCCGGGCTGGGTGCACGGCGCCGCGGAGCGCCCGCTGCTCTCGACCGACGTGGTGAGCCACGCCATCCTGCCGCACCTGAAGGCGGGACGGCGCGTGGTGTTCGTGATCATCGACTGCATGCGGCTCGATCAGTGGTTCACGCTCGAGCCGCTGCTCGAGGAGCTGTTCGAGGTCCAGCGCGAGTACTACTGCTCGATCCTGCCGACCGCGACGCCGTACTCGCGCAACGCGATCTTCTCGGGTCTGCTGCCCGCGCAGTTGCAGCAGAAGCACCCCGATCTGTGGCAGGAGGACACCAAGGACGAGCGCACCAAGAACCGCTTCGAGCGCCAGCTGCTCGACCATCAGCTCGAGCGCCTCAAGTTCACGCCGGCGACCGCGCCGAAGTACCTCAAGATCTACGACCAGGACGAGGCCATCAACACCCGGCGTCAGATCAACTCGTTCGCGGGCGTGCCCCTCACGAGCATGGTGTTCAACTTCCTCGACATCCTCGCGCACGGGCGATCCGAGAGCGAGATCCTGCAGGAGCTGGCCCCCGACGAGGCGGCGTTCCGCGCGGTGATGAAGGCGTGGTTCGTCCACAGTCCGCTCTACGAGATCTTCCGCGCCCTCGCCAGCCAGGACGCGACCGTGGTACTGACCACCGATCACGGCGCGGTGCTCGGGCGCCGCGCGGCACTGGTCTACGGCAACCGCGACACCTCGACCAACCTGCGCTACAAGTTCGGCGTCAACCTCAACGCCGACGCCAAGACCGCGGTGACCGTGAAGCGGCCCACGGACTGGATGCTGCCGGAGGGCGGCGTGAACAAGAACTACGTGCTCGCGCGCGAGGACTACTACTTCGTCTACCCGACCCGCTTCCACGAATACGAGCGCCAGTACCGCAATTCCCTGCAGCACGGCGGCATCTCGGTCGAGGAGATGATCCTGCCGCTCGTCACCCTGCGCCCGCGCGCATGAGCGACGCGCGGGAGCCCGCGGCCCGCGAGGCGCCGCCGCGCGCGAGCGCGTCCACCGAGGCCACCGAGGCGCTCGGCGAGGCCCTGGCGCGGGCGCTGCGCACCGGCGACGTGCTGGCGCTGACGGGCCCGCTGGGCGCCGGCAAGACGCGGTTCGTGGCGGGGCTGGCGCGCGGCCTCAATCCCGGCTCGCGCGTGCGCAGTCCGTCGTTCACGCTGGTGAACGAGTACCACGGCGGGCTGTCGCTGTTCCATCTCGACCTCTACCGCATCGAGCGCATGGACGCCGACGCGCTCGGCCTCGAGGAGTACGTCGAGCGCGGCGCGCTGGTGGTGGAATGGGGCGAGAAGCTGCCGTCGGCGTTCCTGCGCGAGGCGCTGTGCATCGTGTTCGAGCCCGGCCCCGGCGACCAGCGCATCCTGCGCGCCTCGGCGAGCGCGGGGCGGGGCCTCGAGCTGCAGGCGGCGTGGATCGCGCTGCCCGCGCCGGCGGCTCCATGAGCGGGCTCGCGATCGAGGCGGCGACCGATCACGTCGAGGTGCTGGTGTGCGACGACGCGGGCGCGCCGCTCGCCCACGAGCGCGAGGACGTCGCCTACGGTCACACGCGCCGGCTGGCGCCCCTGATGGAGCGTGCGCTCGCGGGCGCCGGCTGCAGCCCGGCGCGGCTGGAATGGGTCGCCGCGGATCTCGGGCCGGGCTCCTTCACCGGCGTGCGCGTCGGGCTGGCGAGCGCCGAAGCGATCGCGCTCGCGGCGGGCGCGCGATTGCTGGGCGCCCCGTCGCTGGCGGCACTCGCGTTCGGCGCGGGGGCCGACGCGTCCGCGCGCGCCCGCCGGATGCTGCTGGTTCCGCTGGTGACCGCCGGGCGCCGCGACGTCTACGCTGGGTTCTACCGCTGCGACCCGCGCGGGCAGGTCACGCAGCTGGCGGCGCCGCGAGTCGGCCCGCCCGCCGAGATCCTCACCGCGGTCGCGGAGGCCCAGGGCCTGCTCGATCGCGCGAGCGTGCGGTTCGTAGGGCCGGGCGCGGCGCGCGAGCGCGCGGTGCTCGAGCAGGCGCATCCCGGGAGCACCGAGCCCGCGTGGCGCTTCGAGGGACTCTCCGCGCTCGACCTGGCGACGGTGGTGCAGAGCCCGCGATTGATGCTCATGGGCGGGCCGCGCGCGGACGAGCATCCGCGGCCGCTCTACGTGCGTCCGGCGCAGGCCGAGGAACGCGTGCGGCGCCGGGCGCTGGCGGCCGAGAAGGTGACGCTGCGACCGTTCGCGCCCGCCGACATCCCGGCCGTCGCCGCGATCGAGCTGGAGGTCTTCTCGGATCCCTGGCCCGAGTCGTTCTTCCGCAGCGCGCTCGGGCACCCGCTCGCCCACGCGCGCATCGTCGCGGCGGACCCGCCGGCGCCCGACGCGCCGTTCGGCGGCATCCTGGGCTACAGCATCGCCTGGGTGGGAGCCGGCGACGGGCACCTCGACAACGTGGCGGTGGTGCCGGCCGCGCGGCGCCGCGGGCTCGCGCGCCGGCTCCTGGAGGACGTGATGGATGCCGCCCGGGCGGCCGGCGATTCGCGGCTGGCGCTCGAGGTGCGCGCCACCAACGCCGCGGCGCAGGCGCTGTACCGGTCGCATGGATTCCGGTTGGCGGCGTTGCGACGCGGGTATTATCGTGACAACGGCGAGGATGCACTCGTGATGGAGTGGCGTCCCCAGCCGTCGAGCTGATCGTCGAGACCCGGAGAACGCCCAACGACATGTCGTGGCTCAAGCGGGAGCGCAAGGGCATCCAGTCCACGTCGCGCGACGAGCGCGCCGAGGTCCCCGAAGGACTGTGGACCAAGTGTGATGGCTGCGGCGAGGCGCTGTTCCAGTCGGTGCTCGAGGAGAACCTCTGGACCTGCCCGAACTGCGAGCATCATTTCCGGGTGCCGGCGCGTGACTACGCCGGCTACCTGTTCGATCCCGACTCGTTCGAGGAGCGCTTCGAGTCGCTCGAGGCGGGCGACCCGCTCGAGTTCCGCGACGCGAAGATGCGCTACCCGGACCGCCTCAAGGCCGCCCAGCACGATACCGGCATGAAGGACGCCGCGCTCTCGGGCGTCGCCACGGTGATGGGCAAGCCGGTCGCGGCGACCGTGATGGACTTCTTCTTCATGGGCGGCAGCATGGGCTCGGTGGTGGGCGAGAAGGTGGCCCGCTCGATCGAGTCCGCGCTGGCGGAGCGGCGCGCGCTGATCCTGGTCTCGGCGACCGGCGGCGCACGCATGCAGGAGGGCATCCTCTCGCTCATGCAGATGGCCAAGACCAGCGCGCTGCTGGCGCGCCTGCAGGACGAGCGGCTGCCGTTCCTGTCGCTGCTGACCGATCCCTCCACGGCCGGCGTGCTGGCCTCCTACGCCTCGCTCGGCGACGTCATCATCGCCGAGCCGAAGGCGCTGGTCGGATTCGCCGGCGCGCGCGTCATCCGCCAGACCATCGGCGAGGACCTGCCGGCGGGCTTCCAGCGCTCGGAGTTCGTGCTCGAGAAGGGCTTCGTCGACCGCATCGTGCATCGCAAGCGCATGCGCGAGGAGGTCGGGCACATCCTGGAGTTCTTCTGGCGTTCCACCCGAGGTTTCGCGGCGGAGGGCAAGCCCTCCCCGCACGCATCCTGGTCCGAGCTCCCCGCGACGGCCGCACTACAAGGTCGGTGAGGTGACCGTGTCGCTCCAGCAGGCGCTCGAGGCGCTGTATGGGCTCGAGCGCCGCAGGGACAAGCTCGGACTCGACGGCACGCGGGAGCTGCTCGCGGCGCTCGGCGATCCCCACCACCGCTTCCACGCCGTGCACGTCGCCGGCACCAACGGCAAGGGTTCGGTGTGCACGCTCGTCGAACGAGTGCTGCGCGCGGCCGGACATCGCACCGGGCTGTTCACGTCGCCGCACCTGGTGGACTTCCGCGAGCGCATCCGCGTGAGCGGCCGCTGGGCGGACGAGGCGTGGCTGGAGCGCACCCTGCGTCGCATCGAGTCGCTGCCGGCGGGCCGCGACCGCACGTTCTTCGAGGTCGCCACCGCGCTCGGCTTCGCGTGGTTCGCCGAGCAGGGCGTCGAGTGGGCCGTGATCGAGGTCGGCCTCGGCGGGCGCCTCGACACCACCAACGTGATCACGCCGGACGTGAGCGTGATCACGCGCATCGGCCTCGATCACACCGAGGTGCTCGGGGACACGCTCGAGGCGATCGCGGGCGAGAAGGCCGGGATCGTCAAGCCCGGCGTGCCGGTGGTCGAGGATGCCGGCGACGCACGCGCGCAGGACGTGATCGCCGCGGCCGCGAGCCGCGTGGGCGCGGAGCGGATCGCCGTGGCGGCGCGCGTGCGCCGCCGCCCGGACGCGAGCCCCGGCGCGCTCGTGTTCGACACCCGCGCCTGGGACGAGGTGCGCATCGCCACGGCGGGGCTCGGTCCGCTGCTCGCGCTGAACCTCGAGCCCGCGCTGGCGGCGCTCGACGTGCTGGCGGAGCGCGGCGTGAACCTCCCGCGCGCGGCGGTCGAGGCCGGCTGCGCCGCGGCCCGCTGGCCCGGGCGCTTCGAGCGCTGCCCGACGCAGCCGCGGCTGTGGTGGGACGGCGCGCACAACCCCGACGGCCTCGCCGCGCTGCGGCGGGCATGGGAGGCGGCCGCGCTGCCGGCACCGCGCGCGCTGGTGCTCGCGCTCTCGCGCGACAAGCCCGCCGACCGCATGCTCGAGGTGCTGCAGGCCTTCGCACCCGGCGCGCGTCTGTTCCCCACGCGCACCCGCAACGAGCGCGCGCTGCCCACCGCCGCCCTGCTCGCCGCCGCCCGCGAGCAGGGCTGGGACGCCGAGCCCCAGGCCGACGTCCCAGCCGCCTGCCGCGCCGCCCTCGCCGCCACCCCGGATGGCCCGGTGCTGCTCACCGGCTCGCTGTTCGCCGTCGGCGAAGCCATGGAGTCCTTCGGTGGCGCCCCCGGGGAGATGCTGTGATGAGCTCCCCCCCGCTCCAGGCAGCCACGGCGCGAGACGCCCGAGCAGCGGCCCCGCCCATCCTCGACCGTGCGGTGCCGGTCCAGGGGGACACGGAGCGAGGCGCCCCTGAGGTCGGCGGAGCCAGGGACTGGCGGAGCCGGCCGAAGGCGCAGCGAGGCGGAGGCAGGATGCCGCAGCCGAGCGTGCCTCGATCCGTGTCCCCCTGGACCGGCACCGCCGAGACGCTCGCCATGGCGAGCCAGAAGACCGTGCGCACCATGGCGAGCCAGAAGCACGCGCTCGCCAAGTCGAGCCGCGTGCGGGCGCTCGCCATCGCGAGCCTGGCGTCCGTGCTGTCGATCGTGTGCACCGCGACCACGCCCGCGTTCGCCCAACCCCCCGCCCCCGAGCCCCCCCTCGACATCCGCGCCGACAACATGACCGGCAGCCGCGGCCCCGAGGGCGACATCATCCTGCTGAACGGCAACCTCAAGGTCGTCCGCGGCCGCGCCATCCTCACCTCGGACGCCGGCCGCTACCTGCGCGCGCAGGGGCTGCTGTTCCTCGAGGGGCGCGTGAAGATGGTCGACAGTACGACCACGCTGACCTGCGATCGCGCCACGTTCCTCGAGAACGAGGACCTGATCCAGCTCGATGGGAACGTCGTCGTCCGCGATCGCGATGCCGAGCTCAAGGCGCCCTATGGCACGTACGATCGCCGCCGCGGGCGCGCGGAACTGACGGGTCGCGTGCACGGGCGCGACCGCGAGCAGCGGCTCGATTCCGACCGGGCCATCTACTGGCGCGACTCGCTCGTGGTGCAGGCGCGCGGCAACGTCCAGGGCTTCGACGAGGCGAACAAGACCGAGCTCGACGCCGATTCGGTCGACTTCGACCGCCGCACCCGCGAGGCGGTGGCGATGGGTCACCCGCGGCTGCGGTCACAGGGCGACAAGGGGCGCGTCACCACGATGACCGCGCAGCACATGCGCGTGAACACCGAGTCGCGCCTCGCGCAGGCGATGGACTCGGTGCTGGTCGTGAGCGACACGCTGCGGGCCCGCGCCGACTACGCGCTGTTCGACGACCGCGCCGAGCGCGGCTGGCTGTTCGGCAGCCCGCGCGTGTGGGACGACGAGACCGTGGTGACCGGCGACACCATCGAGGTGTGGAGCCAGAAGCGCGTCGTCCGCCGCGTGGTCGTGCGGAACCGCGCGGTCATGGACTATCGCGGCGACCGGCCCACGACGCTGGGCGAGACCAGCCGCCTCACCGGCGACCGGGTCGACGTGTTCTTCACCGACCAGGACATCGACAGCCTGATCGCGATCGGGGCCGCGCGCAACGAGTACGGCGCGCCCACGCGGATCGGCAAGAGCCAGGAGCGCAATCTCGCGCTGGGCGACACCATCACGGTGTTCTTCAAGGACCGCAAGATCGACCGCGCCCGCGTGCAGGGCCAGGCCAAGGGCGAGTTCCGGCCCGCGGTCGACATCGCCGACACGACCGCGCAGCGGCGCGAGCTGGTCTCCTACGACGCGCTGCGCATCGAGTACGTGGTGCCCAAGAACCGCATCGTGCTCGACCAGGGGGCGCACCTCACGTACGGCGACCTCGAGCTGCGCTCGCGGCGGGTCGAGTACGACGTCGACGCGCAGACGCTGGTCGCCGAGGGCAAGCCGGAGCTCAAGGACCGCGGCGATCAGGTCACCGGGCACCTCATGACGTACGACCTCGAGAGCCGCGTCGGCACCATCTACCAGGCGGAGACCGCCTACGAGAAGGGTCTGTACCACGGCGAACGCATCCGCAAGGTCGGCAACAACGAGCTCGACGTGATGGGCGGCTCGTACAGCACCTGCGACCTGGTCCAGCCGCACTATCACTTCGCGGCGCGGTGGATGAAGATCTACCTCAAGGACAAGCTGGTCGCGAAGCCGGTGGTGTTCTACATCAAGAACGTGCCGCTGCTCGCGCTGCCGTTCTACGTGTTCCCGATCAAGCCCGGGCGTCACTCGGGGTTCCTGTTCCCGCAGTTCGAGTTCGGCTTCAGCAATACGGCGGGGCAGTTCATCCGCAACGCCGGCTACTACTGGGCGCCCAACGACTACATGGACTTCACGATGTCGGGCGACTACTACCAGGCCGAGCCATCGTGGGTGATCCGCGCCGAGAGCGAGTACAAGCTGCTCTACGTGCTCGACGGCCAGTTCAAGACCTCGTTCGCGCGCAACGATCGCACCGAGCGCGACGACTGGGACTTCTACGGCGAGCACAACCAGGAGCTGACGCCGCGCACGCGGCTGGCCGCGCGCGGCTCGTTCGTGTCGAGCCGCGACTACAGCGCGAGCAACCTGTACGGCGCCTCGCTCTCGCAGCGCGTGAACCGCTTCCTCACCTCCAACCTCGCGGTCTCGCACTCGGCCGACTGGGCCTCGTTCAACACCTTCATCGACCGGCGCCAGGACCTCGACGCCGACGCCGCGCTGCAGGATCCCGACGGCAACGGCCCCTCGCCGCTGCCGGCGGTCGGCAAGTTGGCCGACCTGGCGAACCTGACGGAGACCCGGCCGAGCCTGTCGGTGTCGTTCCCCACCCGCACGCTCGGCTCGCTCAGCGCGTTCAAGGGCACGCCGTTCGAGAAGAGCCTGCGGACCCTGTACGCGAGCCTCTCCGCGCGCTTCGTCGAGCAGTACGAGCGGCGCGCGTTCGTGAAGAGCCGCGATTCCTCGAGCGCCGTGGTGACGAACGTCCTCGGGCAGAGCAACACGACGCGCCGCGGCTTCGCGGCGCGACGGCGGGCTCTCGGACTCGCGCCGCCTGTTCGGCTGGATCAACTTCGCGCCACGCGTGAGCGGGAACGCGGTGGTGTTCGACTTCGACGAGCAGGGCCATCGCGTGGTGCCGGCCGCGGTCTGGAGCACCGGCGTGAGCACCGGCACCACGTTCTACGGCACGTTCGCGCCGCACCTGGGACCGCTGGTCGGCCTGCGCCACGTGGTGAGCCCGAACGTCTCCTTCAACTACTCGCCGGAGTTCAAGACCCTCACGTTCAACGACAGCACCGGCGCCCGCCGCAGCCGGTTCAACAGCTTCGGGGGCATCGGCATCTCGGGCTTCCGCGCGGCCAGCATGTCGTTCTCGCTCGACCAGCGCTTCCAGGCCAAGCTGCGCAAGGGCTCCGACGTGCAGCGCCTCGACAACCTGCTGTCGTGGACGACCTCGGGCAGCTACGACTTCCTGTGGCGCGAGCGCGGCTCCAAGCACCCGCTGTCGCCGCTCAGCTCGAACATCAACCTGCAGCCGCCCGGCGTGTTCAACGCGAACCTGGCGTGGACCACCGACCCGTACCAGGGCCGGCCGGTCCGCGCCATGACCAGCTACCTCGGCTTCAACGTCGGCAGCCGGCCGGGCCTGTCGTCCAACCCCGACCTGCCGCTCGAGGCCAAGCCGTCGGGCGACGAGGCGCAGGACACCGGATTCCACGACACCTGGACGCTGGGGCTGGCGTACTCCTACGCCGGCGGCTACAGCTTCGAGCCGCACTGGACCGATCGGCAGAGCGCGAACGTGGTCGCGCGCTACCAGTTCAGCCCCGGTTGGGCGGTGGACTGGTCGGCGTCGTACGACATCACCTTCCACACGCTGACGACCCAGCGGTACTCGATCCAGCGGGACCTGCACTGCTGGACGGCGATCTTCTCGCGCACGTTCTCCCTGGGCGGCGAGGCGGAGTACTACTTCCGCATCGGGATCAAGGACCAGAAGGAGATCTACCTCGAGCGCGGCACCCGCGTGGGCAGCATCGGCGGCATCCAGTAAGGTCGCGCGGGGCCCCGTCGTCGGCTCGGTGGATTCCGCAGGCGCGTTCCGCGGCGGGTCCTTCCGCATCCGAATGGGCACTCGGAGTGAGAAGCCGCGCGGCCCGCGCGAGGGGGAGGAGGACGCCGACATGCCGTTCGTCTCGCTGAGCCAGCTGCAGGCACCGCCCGGCCCGCCCGCGGCCGCGGCGGCCGGCACGCCGCCGCCGCGCCCGCTCGAGCTGCGGGTCGTGGGCATGCACTGCGCGGCCTGCGTGTCGCGGGTCGAGCAGGCGCTGGGCGGCGTCGAGGGCGTGGCGTCGGCGGTCGTCAATCTGGCCACCGAGCGCGCGCACGTGACGCTCGCGCACGACGTGCCGTTCGAGCGGCTGGCCGCCGCGCTCGCGACCGCGGGCTACACGGCGCGGCCGGTGACGAGCGCGGTCGCCGACGAGGCCGAGCGGCGCGAGCGCGCGGCGGAGCTGGCGGCGCTCCAGCGCCGCTTCGTGGTCGCCGCCGCACTCGCGCTGCCGGTCGTCGTGCTCGGCATGTTCGGCGCGCTGCCGCCGCTGGCGCGCATCCCCGAGCGCGTGCAGAACGCGATCGCGCTGGTGTTCGCCACGCCGATCCAGTGGTGGGCGGGCTGGTCGTTCGTGCGCGGCGCGTGGCGCGGCGTGCGCCAGCGCGCGGCCGACATGGACCTGCTGATCGGGCTCGGCACGCTCGCCGCCTACCTCTACTCCGTGGTGGTGACGCTCGCGCCCGGCGCGTTCGTGCGCGCCGGCGTGCATCCGCACGCCTACTTCGACACCTCCGCGGTGATCGTGGTGCTCATCCTGCTCGGACGGCTGCTCGAGGCGCGGGCGCGCGCGGGGACCTCGCAGGCGCTGCGCCGGCTGCTCGACCTGCGGCCGCGGCTCGCGCATCGCATCGAGGACGCCGCGACGCGCGACGTGCCACTCGACCAGGTGCAGCCCGGGGACGTGCTGCTGGTGCGGCCGGGCGAGCAGGTGCCGGTGGACGGCGTGGTGCTCGACGGCCGCTCGAGCGTCGATCAGTCGATGGTCACCGGCGAGCCGCTGCCGGCCGAGGTGGGACCGGGCGACCCGGTGGTGGGGGCGACCGTCAACCAGAACGGCTCCTTCCGCATGCGCGCCGAGCGCGTGGGCGCGGAGTCCATGCTGATGCGGATCGTGCAGCTCGTGCAGCAGGCACAGGCGACCAAGGCCGCGGTGGCGCGGCTCGCCGACCGCGTGGCGGCGGTGTTCGTCCCGGTGGTGGTGTCGGTCGCGGTGATCGCGTTCGTGCTGTGGTTCGACCTCGGGCCCGCGCCCGCGCTGGGTCACGCGCTGCTGGCGGGCGTCGCGGTGCTGATCATCGCCTGCCCGTGCGCGCTCGGGCTCGCCACCCCGACCGCGCTCATGGTGGGCACCGGGCGCGGCGCCGAGCTGGGCGTGCTGTTGCGCGGCGCCGACGCGCTCGAGCGCGCCGAGCGCATCGAGGTCGTGCTGTTCGACAAGACCGGCACGCTGACCCGCGGGCGGCCCACGCTCACCGAGGTGGTGGCGGCACCCGGCGTGGACGCGACGCGGCTGCTCGCGGTGGCCGCGGCGGTCGAGTCGCGCAGCGAGCATCCGCTCGCTGCCGCCATCGTGCGCGGCGCGAGCGAGCGCGGGGTGGCGATCGCGGAGCCCGACGACGCGGCGGCGGTGCCCGGCCGCGGCGTGGTCGGCGTGCTCGCGGGCCGCGTGGTGGTGCTGGGGTCCGCCGCGCACCTGGCCGAGCAGGGCATCGAGATGGCCGGCGTGCCGGCGCTGGGCGCCGCGCTCGAGCGCCTCGAGGCCGCCGGGCACACCGCGGTCGCGGTCGCCGAGGACGGCGCGCTGCTCGGCGTGCTGGCCGTCGCGGACACGCTCAAGCCCGACGCGCGCGACGCGATCGCGCGGCTCGAGCGCGCGGGACTGGAGGTGTGGATGATCACCGGCGATCGCGCTCGCACCGCGCAGGCGGTGGCGCGCGAGGCGGGGATCGCGCCCGCGCGGGTGCTCGCGGAGGTGCTGCCGGCCGACAAGAGCGCGCGCGTCCGGGCGCTTCAGGAGGCTGGCCGGCGCGTGGCGATGGTGGGCGACGGCATCAACGACGCGCCGGCGCTCGCGCAGGCCGACCTCGGCATCGCGATGGGCGGCGGCACCGACATCGCGATGGAGGCGAGCGGCATGACGCTGGTGCGCGGCGATCTCGGCGCGGTGCCGCTGGCGATCGGACTCGCGCGGCGCACCATGCAGGTGATCCGCCAGAACCTGTTCTGGGCGTTCCTCTACAACACGCTCGGCATCCCGATCGCCGCCGGCCTGTTCTACGTGTTCCTGCGCCCCGGCGGCCCGGTGGGCCCGGTGCTCGGCTGGGAGGGCACGCTCAACCCGATGATCGCCTCGCTCGCGATGGCGTTCTCGAGCGTCTCGGTGGTGACCTCCTCGCTGCGGCTGCGAGGGTTCGGGCGATGAGCGCGATCCAGTGGGTGGTGACCGTCGCCGGTGCGGCGCTGGTGGTGTTCGTGCAGGTGTGGTTCTTCGGGGCCCGCCGGCGCTAGGCGGCCAGCGTGCGGGCGACTCCCGGAGGACGCGGCGTGCGGCGCCTCACTCCTCTTCGCCGGCGCGGGTGCGATCGCAGAACGGCGTGTAGTTCAGGCACACGTGCCTCATCGTGTCGGGGCAACCGGACGCGGTGATCTGGCGCAGGCACTCGGGGCAGAGGCCTTCGAGGCCGCACGTGCGACAGCGGCCGAGCTCCCGCTCCGAGACCACGCGGCCGCAACTGTCACAGCGCATGACGCACCTCGTGGGGATGCCGCAGGGGGTACACGAAGTCTAGCGGAATCGACGTGGTCCGGGAATGCGTGGCAGCCGACTGCATGGCAGCCGACACCCGCTCGCGCAGCGCGGCGCGCGAGCGTTCAGCGCTTCGCCATCCCCCAGGCCATCGACCGATTGGCCGCCACGCCCCAGCCGTTCCGGTCCACCGCGATGAGCCCCACGGTGAATTCGCCGGGGAAGCTGGCCGCCGCCTGCTCGACGGCCGCGCGCGCGGAGCTGCCCTGGGCCATGCGCTCGTAGACCGCGTGGGCCATGAAGCGCTTGATGATCTCCTCGCCGTCGCCGGTGCAGGCGACGGCGCCCGCCGGGCCGGCGAACAGCCCGGCCCCGTAGATCGGCACGTCGCCGACGCGTCCGTAGAGCGTGATCGAGGTTCCGCCGGTCGAGAGCGCGGCCGCGAAGTTCCCCTGCGCGTCGCGCGCCACCGCGCCCACGGTGTCGCCGTGACGGCCCCACTCGACCACGTCGGGCGGCATCGGGCCGGGGAAGTTCCAGACCGTGCGCCAGTCGTACGCCGTGGTGTCGGTGCGGCCCATGAGCTCGGCGAGCCGCAGCATCCGCGCGTGGTACCGGGCCTCGGCCTCAGGGCAGGTGGGCACCACGTCGGGGAAGCCCACGCGATGCGCGAAGCGCGTGGCACCGTCGCCCGCGAGCAGCAGGTGCGGGGTGTCCATCACCGCACGGGCGACGCGCACGGGATTCGTGACCCGCTCGATCGCGGCCACGGCGGCGAAGCGCCCGGCACCGCTCATGACCGATGCGTCCATCTGGATCGTGCGCCCGTCGATCCGGATGTTGGCGCCGGTGCCGGCGTTGAACCGATGGTCGTCCTCCAGCACCGTCACCGCGGCGATCGCGCCGTCGAGGCTCGCGCCGCGTGCGAGCAGGGTGTCGAGGCCGCGGGCGGCCGCGGTCTGCGGTCCGTCCGCCAGCTCGGGCCCGGAGCCGACGCCGCCGTGCGTCACGATCAGCGCCCCGGCCTGCACGGCGCCCGCGAGCGTGGGCACGCCCTTCGACGGCGCCGGAGCCGGCCCCGGGCGCGCGCAGCCCGCGAGCAGGGTGGCCAGCGCCAGCGCGGCGAGCGCGCGTGCGCGCCGCGCCACGGACCGACCCCGCGCCGTCTTCACGCCAGGCCCCAGCGGTCGAGATCGTCCTCGTCGAGTCCGAGCATGTGCCCGACCTCGTGCAGCACCGTGATGCGCACCTCGCGCTCCAGCTCGTCGCGATCGGAGCACGAGCGCAGCAGGTTGCGGCGGAACAGGTAGATCACGTGGACCGCCGGGGAGTCGAGGTGCGTGCGGCGGATCAGGTCCGGGCCCACGTGCAGCCCCAGCAGATCCGGCGAGAGCGGGGGCGCGTCGGCGACCAGCACGTCGCGCTGGGGCAGGTCCTCGACCAGCACCGGGACCTCGTCGAGATGCTTGCGGATCTCCGGCGGCAGCTCCGCCACGCTGGTCTCGACCAGCCGGTCGAATTGCTCGGGCGGCACCTGCAGCGGCAGCGGAAACGCATCCGGATCGATCGCTTCGGCCTCGCGCGTGTGCTCGTCGGCTCGCTCGCGGTCGCCCAGGTGGTCGTACACCCGCGCGAGCAGGTCGTGGGCCTCGGCGAGGTCGGGGTGGACGGCCAGCGCGCGCTCGGCGTCGTCGCGCGCCTCCTCGAACTGCACGAGCTCGTAGTGGGTGACCGCCCGCAGGTGGAAGAACAGGGCGGGGTCCGCCGAGCGCTCGGCGCCCGTCAGCGCCTGGAGCGCGCGCCGGGGCTCGCCCTCGTCCAGGGCGATCGCCGCGTCGACGATGCGCAGGTCCGGATGCCCCGGCCGCTCCGCCATCAGCGCGTCGAGCGAGATGCGTGCGCGCTCGAGCTGACCCTCGTCGAGCATCGCCCACACCCGATTCACCTTCTCCCACTCGATCTCGGTCAGTGTTTCGTATTCCATCGCGACTCCGGTTGGCGGACGCGCGCGAGAGTAGCGCCCCACTCCGGCCGGCGCCAGCGCTCCGCCCGCGAGACGCGCGAAATCGCGCGAAGGCCGAGCGCGCCGGTGTTAGAGTGGCGCGCGGCCAGGTCCTCGCCGCGGAGGGCATCATGACCCAGGTGCAATCGCTCCGGGCGCTGCGCCGCGCCCACTGGCGCGGGATGCAACGCCTTCTCAAGCGCGCCTACCAGGACGGGATCGAGGCCGGACTCGCGCGCGCGCACGGCCAGGGCCGGCGCGGCCGCACGATTCGCGCCGACGCCACGGTCGCCGGGCTGATACGGCTGGTCGAACGCCACTTCGGACTCGATCGCTACGGGTTCGAGGTGCGCGTGGTGCACACCGGCTCCGGCCGGCGGGTGCCCGCGCGCGACCTGCTGGCGAAGTACCGACTCGAGGCGTGAGCCCGCGCGGTGCCGCCGGCCCGCCCGGGGCGATCGCGTCCCGTCCCGAGCGACGGCGCGGCCGAGTCTTGACGCTCGGGAGCGTGCCCCCTAGACTCGGGCCCTCGTCTTCACGACCTGCCGCGCTCCGACTGGCCCTCGCTCCCGAAGGATGAACCGCATGAAGTCGTTGATCATCCGCGCCCTGGCGTCGATCGCGATCGGCGTGATCGCCGCCGTCCTGCTGCTGGGCGCGACCGCCCCGAAGAAGCCGGCGACCCCTTCCCATGCGAACCAGGTGGTCATCATCTCGACCGCCGACGTGAAGGGGAAGACCAGCCCCTGTGGCTGACACACGCCCCGTGGGGGGCTGGCCCGGCGGGCCAGCTACGTGGACAGCCTGAAGGCGCTCTACCCGAACGTCCTGCTGGTCGACAACGGCGGCTACTTCCCCGAGGACGATCCGCACAAGGACACCTCGTGGTTCCTGCAGCAGAGCATGACGCTGCTCGGCACCGACGCGGTCGGGGTCGGTGAGCGGGACCTGCGGTTCGGGCTCGCGT
The DNA here is from genome assembly GCA_963725865.1 of Candidatus Eiseniibacteriota bacterium. Taxonomy (GTDB): domain Bacteria; phylum Eisenbacteria; class RBG-16-71-46; order RBG-16-71-46; family RBG-16-71-46; genus CAVSAC01. The sequence goes on along the minus strand of CAVSAC010000019.1, from coordinate 87,368 downwards.
ACCTGCGGGAGAACGCGAAACTCAACAAGCTCCCGGTGACGTGCGCGAACCTGGTCGAGGCGGGCAGCGAGAAGCCGATCTTCCCCGCGTCGCTGCTGATCCAGAAGGGCACGGTCAAGATCGGCGTCTTCGGACTGATCACCGACCAGGGCGACCTCGGTCCGGCGCGCGAGTCGCTCCAGGTGCTGGAGCCGCGCGGGGTCGCGCAGCGCACCATCGCGGACCTGCGCAAGAAGGGTGCGACCATCGTCGTGGCGCTCTCGAACCTCGGCAAGGCCGAGGGCGAGGACCTGTGCACGAACGTGGACGGGATCGACGTGATGATCCTGGGCCGCAACGTCCCGCTGATCCCGCAGGGCCGCCTGATCAAGAAGTCCCTCGCGGTCTACGGGGGCGAGCAGGGGCAGAACGTGGGGCACACGGTCGTCTCGCTCGACGCCGGGGGCCGCAAGATCGACTCGCTGTCGGCGGACGTCTTCATGCTGGGCGCCGAGATCCCGGAAAAGCCCGAGATCCTGAGCCTGGTGAAGCAGTTCGAGGACAACCTCAACGAGAAGCTGCGCCGCGCCGAGAAGGAGCAGGCGGCGCAGCGCGCGCTCGCCGCGGCCGAGTCGAGCCCGGACCACTTCGTGGGCATGTCGGTGTGCGAGCGGTGCCACAAGTCCGAGACCGAGCAGTGGCGCACCACGGCGCACGCTCGGGCGTGGCAGACGCTGGTCGACAACAAGAAGGACGCCGACCCCGACTGCGTGAAGTGCCACGTGGTCGGCTTCCAGAAGCCGGGGGGGTTCCAGACCGCCGCGCTCTCGCCCACGATGTCGAACGTGCAGTGCGAGAACTGCCACGGGATGGGCACCCAGCACGAGGCGTTCGCGGCCTCGCCGCGTCGCATCACCGAGACCACCTGCCGGCAGTGCCACAACGGCACCACGAGCCCGGACTTCTCGTTCGCGGTGTTCGAGCCGCACATCCTGCACCAGCGGCCGGCAGTGCTGCCGCCCCTGCCGCAGAACCCGGGCATGAAGAAGATGCTCGAGCAGGCGGCTCCGGCCGCGCCGCCCAAGACGAAGTAGCACCGCGCCGCTCGCTCGCGATGCGATCCACGCGGGGCCCCGGTGGGGCCCCGCGTTCCGTTGACGGCGCAGTGGATGCGCCCCTAGACTCGCCGGCCGGCCCACGCACGCGGCGGCTCCCGCCCCGTTCCACGGGTCGCCGGGTGACGCGCCGGCCATCCATGCCGCGCCCGATCCTCAACCCCACAGGAGCCGCTCCAGTGAGTGATGCCCTCGACGGAGTCCAGTACCACGAGACCGTCCTCGAGACCGTCGGCCACACCCCGCTCGTCCGCCTGCGCAAGGTCACCGAAGGCGTCGCGGTCCCGATCCTGGCGAAGCTCGAGTTCTTCAATCCCGGTGGGAGCGTGAAGGACCGGATCGGGCTCGCGATGGTCGAGGCGGCGGAGCGGGAGGGCCATCTGAAGCCGGGCGGCACCATCGTCGAGTGCACCTCGGGCAACACCGGGGTGGGGCTGGCGATGGTGGCCGCGGTGAGGGGCTACCGCGCGGTGTTCGTGATGCCCGACAAGGTGTCGATCGAGAAGATCAACCTGCTGAAGGCCTACGGCGCGGAGGTCGTGATCACGCCGACCTCGGTGCCCGCCGACTCGCCCGAGTCGTACTACTCGGTGGCGCGGCGCATCGCCGCCGAGCGCCCGGGTGCGTACCTGATGAACCAGTACCACAACCCCCACAATCCGGAGGCCCACTACCGCAGCACGGGACCCGAGATCTGGGAGCAGACGCGCGGGCGCATCACGCACTTCATCGCGGGCCCGGGCACCGGCGGCACCATCTCGGGCATCGGGCGCTACCTCAAGGAGAAGAACCCCAAGGTCCAGGTCATCGGCGCCGATCCGGTGGGCTCGATCCTCAAGCACTTCAAGGAGACCGGCGAGCTCATCGAGGGGCACCCTTACAAGATCGAGGGCGTGGGCGAGGACATGATCCCGAGCGCGCTCGACTTCACGGTGATCGACCGCCTGATCTCGTGCTCCGACCGCGACGGCCTCAACATGGCGCGCCGACTGGTGCGCGAGGAGGCGGTGTTCGTCGGCGGCTCGGCCGGCATGGCGACGTGGGTGGCGATCGAGGTGGCGAAGACGGCGAAGCCCGGGGACCTGGTCGTGGTGCTGATGCCCGACACCGGCGAGCGCTACCTGACCAAGGTGCACAGCGACGACTGGATGCGCGACAACCACCTGCTCGACCCGGTGGTGACGCGGGTCGGAGCCGTGCTGGCCGGCAAGGGCGCGGTGCCCACGCTGCTCGCGGTGCAGGCCGGGGATCCGCTGCGCAAGGCGCTCGCGATCGTGCAGAAGCACGACATCTCGCAGCTGCCCGTGTTCGATGGCGACACGCTGGTGGGTACGCTGTACGACAGCGACGTGCTCAAGCGCGTGCTCGCCGACCCGCGCGCGCTCGAGGCGCCGGTGCGTGCCCTGATGTCCGAGCCGCTGCCGGTGGTGGAGCCCGACGCTTCCGCGGACGAGGTCACGCGGTTGATGGCGGCGCGCAATCCCGCGGTGCTCGTGCGCGAGCATGGCACGATCACCGGCGTGCTGACGCGCTTCGACATGCTGCAGTTCATCGCGGGAGGGGAGTGATGAGCCACGACGCGCTGACGCCCGACTCGGGCTTCAGCACCAAGGCGATCCACGCGGGGCAGGTGCCCGATCCCGTCACCGGCGCGGTCACGGTCCCCGTCTACCAGACCTCGACGTACGCCCAGGAGGCGCTCGGCCGCCACAAGGGGTACGAGTACGCGCGCACCCACAACGCCACCCGGTTCGCGCTCGAACGCAACCTCGCGGCGCTCGAGGGCGGCACGCATGGCTTCAGCTTCGGGTCCGGCCTCGCGGCCACCAACTGCCTGATGCAGACCCTCTCGCAGGGCGACCACGTGGTGGCGGGCGACAACCTCTACGGCGGCACCTACCGCCTGTTCACGAAGGTGCTCGAACGGCTCGGGCTCACGTTCACGTTCGTCCGGGCGACCGATCCCGAGGCGGTCGAGCGCGCGTTCCGGCCGAACACCCGGATGCTGTTCGTCGAGACGCCGACCAATCCGATGATGCAGCTGACCGACATCGCGTCCGTGAGCGGGCGCGCGCGGGCGCGCGGCATCCTGACCGTGGTGGACAACACGTTCATGACGCCGTACTTCCAGCGCCCGCTGGCCCTGGGCGCGGACGTGGTGCTCCACTCGGTCACCAAGTACCTCAACGGTCACAGCGACATGGTGGGCGGCGCGCTGATCACCAGCCGTGACGACCTCGCCGAATCGCTGCGCTTCCTGCAGAACGCGGCCGGCGCGGTGCCGGGGCCGTGGGACTGCTGGCTGTGCCTGCGCGGCACCAAGACGCTGGCGGTGCGTATGCAGCGGCACGAGGAGAACGCGCGCGTTCTGGCGGAGTCCCTGGCGCGTCACCCGAAGGTCTCGCAGGTGTTCTATCCGGGGCTCGCATCGCACCCGCAGCACGAGCTGGCCCAGCGCCAGGCCTCGGGCTTCGGGGGCATGATCTCGTTCATCCCGGGCGATGGCTCGCTGGAGGCGGGGCGCCGGGTGTTCGACCGCTTCCGACTGTTCACGCGGGCCGAGAGCCTGGGCGGGGTCGAGAGTCTGGTCTGTCACCCGGCCTCGATGACGCATGCCTCCGTGCCGCGCGAGGCACGGCTCGCGATGGGCTTCGCCGACGGCCTGCTGCGGCTCTCGGTCGGGATCGAGGACTGCGCGGACCTGCAGGCGGACCTCGACCAGGCGCTGCAGGGGACGTGAACGCAAAGTCTTGGACAAGAAGAGCATCGGCCGGAAGCCCACCAGAATCCCGCTTGACATCCAGGGGGGCGAACCCTACGGTTCTGCCGCCTGTTGCCCATCCCGAGGGCAAGCACACAGCGATCCCCCGTCGACATCTTGAAACTGCTCACGGACGCTGCCAGTGTCGTACCCCGATGCGGGGTCTGCACATGGATCAGGAATGCATCTGAGATCGTAGGGCCGCGTTTGGATCCGATCCGACGCGGCGAGACCGAGAGGAGGTGAGTAGAAAAACGATGCGTAAGCTTTTCGCACTCGCGATGGTCGCCCTTCTGGCGATGACTGTCGCTCTCGCCGTGGTGGGTTGTGGCAAGAAGGCTGAGGAGACGCCGCCGCCTGCCGATCAGTCATCGACGATGCCGGCTGACACGGCCGGTGGGATGCCGATGGACTCGACTGGCATGCCCGCGGACACGATGGCCCACTGAGGCCCTGGTCGCCGCCGGCAATAGAGCATCAAGCCGAGGGGAGGCTCCGCAAGGAGGCTCCCCTTCGAGCTTCCGGATCCGCGAGCCGTCGGGTCGGGGCACCCACTGCCCGACCGCGGGATCCCAGGGCCCCCGGATTCCCGCAACCTGGTCCCATCCTTCGCCGTAGACAGGTGCGAACGATGGAGGGTCCTGAGATGAAACGAGCCGTCCTTGCCGCCCTGCTGCTGGTCCTGGTCGCCACGCCGGCGGCCGCGGACCGCGCGGAGCTGACCCAGAAGAGCGAGCGCCTGTTCGACGCCACGGGGGTGCGGCGGCTGCGGGTCGAGAACCCGCGCGGCTTCGCCGAGGTCAAGCGCTCCGGCGACAACCAGGTCCACCTGTGGGCTCTCAAGCGCATCCGCGCCCCGCACGCACAGCAGGAACGGCTGGCGCGCGAGACCACGGTCGAGACCACCCGGAACGGAGACCAGTTCGTCGTCCAGGTGCACTATCCACAGGGGTCGGCGATGCGGATCTCGTTCTTCGAGCTGTTCGCCGGATTCGAGACGCCGCGCGTCGATGTCCAGCTCTCGATCGAGGTTCCGGAGGGGGTCGCGGTCGAGATGCGCTCGGCGAGCGGCAACCTGCGCACCGCGAACATGGCCGGTGGCCAGCAGCTCGCCACCACGAGCGGCGACATCCGCATCGAAGGCGCGACCGGACCGGTCTCGGCCAGCGCCACCAGCGGGGACATCGAGGCCAGCGGACTCGTGCGCGGCCGGCTGCGCAGCGTCAGCGGGGACGTCTCGGTGAAGGGCGTGCTCCACACGCTGGAGGTCGCCACGACCAGCGGCCAGATCACGATCCAGGGCGCGGCGGACTCGCTCCACCTCGACTCGGTCAGCGGCGACGTGGAGGTCGAGGGCTCTCCCCGCTTCCTGAGCATCGGCACCACCAGCGGCGACGTCGCCGCACGGGAGGTGGCCGGCGCGCTGACCGTCAGCACCTCCAGTGGCGACCTCGACCTGCAGGCCGCGGCGGGCCTCGTCCGCGCGGACCTCACGAGCGTGAGTGGCGACGTGACGATGGCGGTTCCGCCGCGCTACGACGCCACGGTCGACATGCAGACTTCGAGCGGCGCGCTGGACGTGTCGCTTCCGTTCGAGGTTCGGACCGTCACCCGCCGCCTGCTGCGCGGCACCCTCGGGCGCGGAACGGCCCGCCTCAGCCTCAAGAGCTCGTCGGGGGATCTTCACGTCACGAGCGCAGGGAGTGGATCATGAGACGACTCGCACTGCTGGGCTTCGCCGCGCTCACGATGTGCGCGCTCGCCTCGGGTGGCGCGTGGGTGTGGCAGCGGATCGGGACGCCGGTCGCCGGTAACGTCGTGAGCCGGACCCTCGCGCGGGTCGCACGCACCGCGGTCGGCCAGGCGCTCGCGGGCGAGGTGCTCGAATTCAAGTCGGTGCCGCCCGAGAGCGCCCGGGCGCTCGAGCGCGGCACCACCCGGCGCACCCGCATCAAGGTGGGCGGCACGTCGGTGCCCCCGGTTCCGTCGGTGCCCGAGACCCCGGGCGTTCCCGCGATCCCGGCTCCGCCGTCGCCGCCGACCGCCAAGGAGCCGTCGATCGAGATCGCTGGACGCTCGGGCGACATGATGCGGATCGGGCAGGACATCCACATCGAGAGCGACCAGACCGTGACCGGCGACGTGGTCGCGATGGGCGGCGACATCGTGGTCGACGGGCACGTCGAGGGCGACGTGCAGGCGATGGGGGGCGACGTCTATCTGAACAGCGGCGCGCGGGTGGACGGCGACGTGTTCTGCATGGGCGGCCAGCTCCACGAGCAGCCGGGTGCCCAGGTGGGCGGCCAGCGGGTGACCGCGCTGGGGCCGCGCGACAAGCGGTGGGAGCGCCGGATGGTGCACCTGCGAGACGGCGACGAGTCCGCCGGCGCTCACGTCGCGCGCCCGGTGCTCCGGTTGTTCGGCGCGCTGCTGTGGATGCTGATCACCACCGCGCTGGCGTGGGCGTTCTTCAGCCTCGCACCCGGCCGCAGTGGCGCCGCACTTGCGCGGTTCCGCGAGGAGGCGGGGCAGTCGTTTCTGGTCGGCCTGCTGGTCGCGCTGGTCTGGGCGCCCGGCTACATCGCCGTGCTGCTGCTGGGGGCGATCCTCTGCATCACGCTGATCGGCATCCCGGTCGCCCTCGTGGCATGGATCGCCTACCCCGCGGCGGTCGCGCTGATGTGGATCTGGGGCTTCGCGGTCGGCTGCGCCGCGATCGGGCAGCGCGTCGCCCTCGCACGGGGCAGAACCGCGCCGCCGATCGCGACCGCGGCGGCCACTGGCGCGCTCGCCTTGGGGCTGGCGCTGTTCGTCGGCACGCTGCTCAAGCAGATCCCGAGCTTCGGCCTGCTCGAAGGACTCGGCACGCTCATCAAGGTGCTGACCTGGATCGCGATCGGCGTCGTGAGCACGCTCGGTGCCGGTGCGCTGGTGCGGCACGAGTTCGCGCACGGTCCGCTGCGCCGGTGGTGGACCGGGCGCCAGAACGGCACGATGTCCGCCGCGACGGGCGCGGCGAGCGCGCCGCCTCCGGCCGCGTCCCCGCTGGCGATGGAGCCGCCGGCGTCCGCGCCCCCGCCCCCGGCGTCACCGCCGGACTCGTTCATGCCGCCGCCCGGCGAGTCGCCACCCGTCCAGTGAGCGTGCGGTTGTAACCGAGCGCCGGGGCACCGTAAGGTGCGCCCGGCGCTTCGCCGTTCCGCGCCATGGACCCGAGGGCCGAGCGTGCTCGACGATCTGCTGCGGAACATCCAGGGGCTGCTGCAGCACCTGTGGGCGGTGTGCGCGCTGCTGTTCGCGGACGGGGCCACGTTCTCGTTCCTGACCACCCCGATCGTCTACCTCGCGGGCAGGCTCCACGAGCCGTGGAAGGTGGCGCTGTTCGGCGGGCTGGCGAGCGCCGCGGGCAGCGCAGCTCAGTTCGCGGTGCTGCGCTGGGTGCTGGCGGCCGGCCACCCGTGGATGAAGCGCTGGACGCCTTCGCGCGACAAGCTCGAGGCGGCGCTCCGCCAGTATCCCTCGGCCTCGTTCATGGCCATCCTGCTCGCGCGCGCGCTCCCGCTGCCCGACGCCCCGATCAAGCTGGTGGCCGCGATCGTCGAGTACCCGGTGCCGCGCTACGGAGTGGCGGTGTTCCTCGGCGCGCTGCCGTACTACTTCGCGCTCGCGCTCGCCGGACAGAAGCTGCGCATTCCGGGCTGGGTGATCGTGGCCGGCCTCGGGGTGTTCGCGGTGGCGGCGCTGGTGGACGCGCTGCGCAAGCGCGGCCGGCGGACCGCATGAGCCCCCGCCGCCGGGCGCGCGCGGGCCGCCGAACGGGCGGGCGCGGGCGCGCCGGTTCCGCGACCGCCCGCGGGGACCAGCGGCGCCGGTCGCCGGCCGCCGTGGGGGTGGACACCGGCGGCACGTTCACCGACTTCGTCGCGCGAACCGGGCGCGGTCTGGTGGCGTTCAAGCTGCCGTCGAGCCCGGCGGCGCCGGAGCGCGCGGTGCTCGATGGCCTCGCGCGGCTCGCGGCCGGGGCCGCCACGCGCGTGCGGCATGGCTCGACGGTCGCGACCAACGCGCTGCTCGAGCGCCGCGTGGCGCGCGTGACGCTGGTGACCACCGCGGGCTTCGAGGACGTGCTCGAGATCGCGCGCCAGGACCGCCCGCGCCTCTACGACCTCGCGCCGCGGCGACCGGAGCCGCTGGTGCCGGCCGCGCGCCGCATCGGGGTGCGTGAGCGACGCGGCCCCGACGGCCGGCTCGAGCAGGCGCTCACCCGCGCCGAGCGCGCGCGCGTGCGGCGCGCGGTCGCGCGCACGCGGCCGGAGGCGATCGCGATCGGGCTGCTCCACGCCTACGCCGACCCGCGCCACGAGCGGATGCTGGCGCGCGACCTCGCGCGCCTCGGGCGGCCGGTGAGCGCGTCGGCGGCGCTGTGTCCCGAGTTCCGCGAGTACGAGCGCTTCGCCACCACGGTGGCGAACGCGGCGCTGATGCCGCGCGTGGCGCGTTACGTCACCGCGCTCGCCCGCGGCACCCGCGCCCGCGTCGAGATCGTGCTGTCGCACGGCGGCACCGCGCCGCCCGCGCGCGCCGCCCGCGAGCCGGTGCGCCAACTGCTATCGGGCCCCGCCGCGGGGCTCGAGGCGGCGTGGGCGGAGGCCCGCGCGTGCGGCGCGAGCCGTGCGCTCACGCTCGACGTCGGCGGCACCTCGACCGACGTGGCGTACGTCGAGGGCGAGCTCCCGCGCCGCCGCGCGCGCGAGGTGGCGGGGGTACCGATCCTGCTACCCACGCTCGACGTGCACACGGTCGGCGCGGGCGGCGGCTCGATCGCGCGCGGCGCGGACGGCCTGCTGCAGGTCGGCCCGGGCAGCGCGGGCGCCCACCCGGGGCCGGCGTGCTATGGGCGCGGCGGGCCCGCCACGGTGACCGACTCGATGGTGGTGCTCGGCCGCCTGCCGTTCGCCACCCTCGGCGACGGCGCGCTGCCGCTCGATCCCGTCGCGGCCGAGCGGGCACTCGGGACGCTCGCGCACGCGCTCGGCCTGCGCGACGCGCGCGCTGCGGCGGCCGGCGTGGTTGCGCTCGCCGAGGCGCACATGGAGGCGGCGCTGAGGCGGGTCTCGGTCGAGGCGGGGCACGATCCGCGCGGGACCGCGCTGGTGGCGTTCGGCGGCGCCGGCGGGCTGCACGCGTGCGCGCTCGCGCAGGCGCTCGGATGCGCGAGCGTGGTGTTCCCGCGCCACGCCGGGGTGCTCTCGGCGCTCGGCGCGCTCGCGGCCCCGCCGCGCCGCGAGCGCGCGCGCACGGTGATGCTGCCGGCGGACGCGGAGGCGGCGCTCGAACGCGCGTTCCGCGCGCTCGAGGTCGCGGTGCGCGCGGACTTCGAGCCCGCCGATCGACCGCGCGCGCGCCTGCGCCGGCTGGTCGAGGCGCGCTACCGCGGCCAGTCGCACGAGCTGACGCTGGCGGCCGGGCCGGGCCTGGTCGCGCGCTTCCACCGCGAGCACGCGCGCCGCTTCGGTTTCGCCACGCGCGAGGCGGTGGTGGAGATCGTGACCGCCGAGGTGCGAGGCGAGGCGCCGGCGCCGGCGCTGCCGCGGGCCGCCGCGCCGCGCGCCGCGCGGACGGTCGCGCGCATGGTCTCCGTCTGGCACGAGGGCCGCGCCCGCGCGTGCCGGGTGTGGCCGCGCGCGGCGCTGGCGACCGGGGCGCGCGTGCCGGGGCCGGCGCTGGTCGCCGGCGCGGGCGCCACGCTGTGGGTGCCGCCGGGCTGGAGCGCACGCGCGCACGCGCGGGGCGCACTGGTGCTCACGCGGGGGCGGCGATGAGCCCGCGGCGAGCGCTCGATCCGGTCACGCTGGCAGTGGTGCGCGGGCTGTTCACGGCGTGCGCCGAGGAGATGGGCACCACGCTCATGCGGACCGCGCACTCGCCCAACATCAAGGAGCGCCTCGATTACTCGTGCGCGGTGTTCGACGGCCGCGGCCGGCTGGTGGCCCAGGCCGCGCACATCCCGGTGCACCTCGGCAGCATGGGCGCCGCCGTGCGCGCGGCGATGCGCGCGCGACGGATGCAGCGCGGCGACGTGGTGCTGCTGAACGATCCGTTCGCGGGCGGCACCCACCTGCCGGACCTCACGCTCGTCTCACCGGTCTTCCTCGGCGCGCGCGCCGCGACGGTACCGCCGGCGGTGCCGGACTTCTACGTTGCGAGCCGGGCCCATCACGCGGACGTCGGCGGGAGTGCCCCGGGCTCGATGCCGCTCGCGCGCGAGGTGTTCGAGGAAGGGCTGCGGATCCCGCCGGTGCGGCTGGTGCGCGAGGGGCGCGTGGACGCCGACGTGCTGCGGCTGGTGCTCGCCAACGTGCGCACGCCCGAGGAGCGGCGCGCGGACCTGGCGGCCCAGCTCGGCGCGCAGGTGACCGGCGGCCGCCGGCTCGCGGACCTCGCGCGCCGCAGCGGTCGCGACACGCTCCACGCGGCGGCGGCGGCGCTGCTGGATCACGCGGAGCGCGCCACCCGCGCCGCGCTCGCCGGCCTGCCGCGCGGGCGCTGGCGCTTCACCGACGCGCTCGAGGACGACGGTCTCGGCGGCGGGCCGGTGCGCATCGCCGTCACGCTCACGCTCGGCGGCGGTCGCGCGCGCCTCGACTTCGCCGGCAGCGACCTCCAGCGCGCGGCGCCGGTCAATGCGGTCGAGGCGGTGACGCGGGCGGCGGCGTACTACGCGGTGCGACTGGTGCTGGGTGGGGATGCGCCGGTCAACGAGGGCACGTTCCGCCCGATCGTGGTGCGCGCCCCGGCCGGCACGGTGGTGAACGCGCGTCCGCCGGCGGCGGTGAGCGCCGGCAACGTCGAGACCTCGCAGCGCATCGTGGACGCGGTGCTGGGCGCCTTCGCCCGTGCGCTGCCCACTCGCGTGCCGGCCGCCAGCGCCGGCACCATGAACAACGTGCTGATCGGCGGCGTCGATCCGCGCAGCGGCCGCGCGTTCGCGTATTACGAGACCCTCGGTGGCGGGCACGGGGCCGGGCCGGGGTGGAACGGCGCCAGCGCGATGCAGGTCCACATGACCAACACGCGCAACACCCCGATCGAGGCGCTCGAGCACGCCTACCCGCTGCGCGTGCGCCGGCTCGCGGTCCGCCGCGGCAGCGGCGGGCGCGGGCGCTACCGCGGCGGCGACGGCATCGTGCGGGTGCTCGAGCTGCGGGCACCCGCGCGGGTGACGGTGATGAGCGAGCGCCGGGTGCGCGGCCCGTACGGCCTCGCCGGAGGCGCGCCGGGCAAGCCGGGAGTCAATCGTGTTCAGCTGGACGCGACAGGACGTGGGGCCCGGACGCTGCCGGGCAAATTCCTGCTGGATCTGCCGGCCGGTGCGGTGCTCCATGTCGAGAGTCCCGGCGGTGGCGGCTGGGGCGCCCCGCGCGGGACCCGCGCGCGACGCTCCCGCCCGCGCCGCCGTTGATCGTCCCCGCGGCCGCGTCGCACCGCGGACTCGGAGTCCCATCTTCCTCGGAGGTCTACGTGCTTCACGCCTCGCGCGCGCTCGTCTTCCTCGCCGCCCTCGTGCTCGTCGCCGCGCTGTCCGTGCGACCCTCGCGCGCCGTGCCGCAGTACGCCGCCCGCACCGGCCTCATGTGCGGGACCTGCCACTTCGATCCGAACGGGGGCGGACCGCGCAACGAGTTCGGCCACGCGTTCGCGGCCCATCGTCACGCGATCGAGCCCGAGGCGAAGGGGCCGTGGACCGACCTGACGCTCACCAACCGCGTGAGCGACACGTTCCCGCTCTACGTCGGGCTCAACCAGCGCTTCATGCTGCTCACCAACGGGCACACCGACGTCGAGCACATCGAGCGGCTCGGGTTCTTCAACATGGAGAACGCGATCCACCTCGCATTCCAGCCGCACCCACGGCTGGCGGTGGTGTACTCCTTCGACGCGTTCGGGCAGAACGCGAGCGCGGGCGTGGTGAGCAAGGACGCGTTCGGCCTCGTGAGCGGCTTCCCGCTCAACGGCTATCTGAAGGCGGGCCGGTTCCGCGTGCCGTTCGGCCTGCGCCTCGACGATCACACCGTCGCCACGCGGAACGGCTACGGTGACTTCTCCTCCATCGGGCGCTTCCTTCCGTACGACCCGCGCCAGGTCGACATGGGCATCGAGCTGGGCGCCGAGCGCGGTCATCTGTTCGGCCGCGCCGCGTTCACGAATGGGACCGCGCAGGTGTTCGGCAGCGATCCGTATTCCGAGGCCAAGACGCTCAAGCTCGGCTTCAACGCGCCGTGGTACCAGGGCGGCGTGTCGTTGTACGACGACGTGAAGAAGCTGGGCCGCGACGTGACCGGCCGCTCGACGCGCTGGGGCTACTACGGGCTCACGCATCACGGCCCCCTCGCCTTGATCGGCGAGGTCGGCGCCGGCACCGACGAGCGCGCGTCGACCGACACGCGCACCAACCTGCTGGCGTGGTTCCTCGAGACCGACTACGCGCCCGTGCGCTTCGTGAACGTGCGCCTGCGCATGGACCACCTGGTGACCGACCGCAGCAGCGACGAGCTGTTCCGCGAGCTGGCGACCTCGAACCGCTACGCCGTCGAGGGCGAACTCGTGCCGGTGCCGTTCGCCGAGCTGCGCTGGACCTTTCGCTACATCGATCCGAAGAGCGACCTGATCGCCGACGAGCGGCAGGCCTACCTGCAGATGCACCTGAGCTACTGAGGCGCGGTCGCGCCCGCCGGCGCAACGCGCGAGCCGCGCGCGCCGGCGCGAGGCGTGCTCCGCGCACGCCGGCGCGAGGTCGCGCGACTGCGGCGCGCGTCCGCATCGTGCGACGTGCGATCGCTGCCATTGCACGGAGCAGCGCCTGCGCGCGGGCGTCGCACCGGCCGTCCGCGCGCGGGCGCTCGCCTGTTGCGAACGCCGAGCGCGGAGTGCGCGACGGCGCACGGGTCGCCGGGCGTACGGCCCACCGGTCCCGCGCTCGGCGGGGCCTCTCGCCCGCCCGGGCGCGCTTCCGGTGCCGATTGCACGCGGCCGCGGGCACGCGGATCCGGGCTCGCGCTCGGGCCGCGTGACGATACCCTCGCGGCGTCCTAATTGCAGGACACCCGCGCCGCGAAGCAGGCCGCCCCATCCACGGGGATCGACCCTCGCATCCACTCCGCGCGCCCCTCATCGGACGATCGCGCCGGATCCGGCCCCATCCGAGGAGACAGCATCATGGCGACCCAGCCTCCCGTTCGCGCGTCCCGCCATCCCGGCATCGAGCGCGATCTCACCCACTTCGTCCCGCCTCCGCGGCATGCCTGCGTCCTCATGATCGCGCTCGTCGCGCTCCTGCTCGCCACCGCGGCGGCCGCTTCGGTTGCTCCTCCGTTCGCGCCGCCGCGCTGGCTCGGGATGGCGACGGACGGCGCACCGGCCGTGGGGGACCGCGCGCTCGCGTCCCCGCTGCACGCCGCGTACTCCGCGTTCCCCGACGTGCAGGTGAACGTGGATCCCGGCGACCTGGTCGACGAGTCCGGGCCCGCCATCGCGGTCTCGCCCGACGGCGTGATCCACGTGGTCTGGAACGGCGACGAGAGTCAGAAGTCCGTCTGGTACTCGCATTCCACCGACGGCGGGCTCACGTTTTCGCTCGCGGTGCGCATCAACGACGCGGTCGCCTACCCGCCGTCGTTCTCGGTCTACCAGCCCGATATCGCGGTCGACCGCGACGGCGCGATCGACATCGTGTGGTTCGACTACCGCGCCTGGACCAGCGACTTCGACTTCGGTGCGCGCATCGACTGCTATTTCGACCGCTCCACCGATGGCGGCACGACGTGGGGCACCGACGTGCTGGCGAGCGGCGGCGGCTCGGGCACCTATCCGTGGCACTTCCAGCCCTGCCTCGCGGCCGACCCTCGCAACGGCGACCTGTACGTCTCGTTCACCGACTACGACCGCTACCTGCCCGACGGCGACCCGAGCGACGTCTCGGTGGTGCGCTCGATCGACGGCGGCGCGACGTTCGCACCCAAGGTGCGCGCGGACGGCCTGCCGGACTCCGTCCACGTCGCGCAGGGGTTCGCTTCGATCGCCGTTGCGCCGACCGGCGACGTGGTGGTCGCGTTCGAGGACGCGCGCGGCACCAGCCGCGACATCCGCCTCGCGCACTCGTCGGACGGCGCAGGCTCGTTCGACTCCGACGTGCTCGTGAACTCCGATACCACGGGCGTGCAGCAGCAGCCCACCGTGGTCGCGGACTGGCACGGCAACCTGCACGTCGCGTGGCTCGACTGGAGCGCCGACGCCGATCCGAGCACCGCGCCGTTCCTCGACGACATCCGCTACGCGCGCGCGCCCGCCGGCGGCACGGCATTCGGCGCCGCGGTGCGGGTGACCGACGTCGCGATGAACGCCGACGCCGCGTTCGACTGGCCGCCGCGGCTGGCCGTCGACCGGCTCGGCCACGTGCACGTGACGTGGTTCGACCGGCGCTCCGACACCACGTTCTGCTACGTGGACCGCTCGACGAACGATGGCGCCTCGTTCGGCGCCGACCAGGTGCTCACCTCCGACCGCAGCAACGTCTCGCACGCGCTGCCGCGCATCGCGCTGCTCGGCGACGACGACCCGTGCATGACGTGGATGGACCGGCGGAATCCGGGCGGGCTGTTCGACGTGTTCTTCACGCGCCGGCTGGACGTGGCCGCGGTCGGGGATCCGGACACGCCGATCGGCACGCGGCTCGCGAGCCTGCCGAATCCCTCCGCGGGAGCCACCCAGGTGCGGTTCGCGCTGGCGAGCGCGGGGCGGGCGCGGCTCGAGGTGCGTGACCTCGCGGGCCGTCTGGTGCGCACGCTCGCGGACCAGAGCCTGAGCGCCGGACTCCACACCGTGTCGTGGGACGGTGCCGACGCACAAGGTCGGCGGGTGCCGGCGGGCGCCTACTGGATCCGACTCGACGCCGGCGCGACGCACGACGTCCGCAAGGCGGTGCGGCTGCGGTAGGCGGCCGCGGGCGTGGCTCGGCGGCTCGCGCGCCGCGGTCAGGCGGGCGCGGAGCGTGCCGCGGCCACCGCGGCGGCGACCGCGCGCCGCGCGACCGGCGTGGCGTCGCTGGCCGAGATGCGCAGCGCGGCCTCGGGCACCGCGTCGAGGAACGCGTCGGCCA
This sequence comes from Candidatus Eiseniibacteriota bacterium, assembly GCA_963725865.1. Lineage (GTDB taxonomy): Bacteria > Eisenbacteria > RBG-16-71-46 > RBG-16-71-46 > RBG-16-71-46 > CAVSAC01. Next base: position 72,358 of record CAVSAC010000019.1, on the reverse strand, counting down.
TCAGGCCGCACAGCGCGAGCGGCGCCCGGCGTGCGCGCTCGCGCAGGCGCGCGAGCTCCGCGTCGGCGAGTGGCACGCGGCTGGCGACGGCGACCAGCGCGAGCGCGTCGCCCGCGGGACCGGCGAGCGGCACGCCGGCCTCGCGCAGCAACTCGGCGAGCGGAGCACCGTAGGCCGGCTCCGGCGCCTCGATGCGCACCGGCAGCCGCGCGGCCGCTGGCGGCAGCGCGCCACGCACCAGCAGGCCGTGGCGCCCGATCGCGTCGAGCCGCGCGGCCCAGTCCGGCGGCGTGAGCGAGTCGAGCGGGCGCGCCAGGTCGTCCGCGTCCGGCGCGGGGTGCGCCGCGTCGAACGCCGCCAGCCGCGGCCGCGCGGCGTCGAACGCGGCGCGGTCGAGCGTGCCGTCGACCAGCGCGTCGGCGAGCTGGAGCCGGACGCGGCGCACCGCGTCGTCGTGGAACGCGAACAGCAGCAGATCGCAGCCGGCCTCGAGTGCGCGCTTCGAGAGGTCGAACGGCGTGCCGCCTTCGGCGGCGCCCTTCATCTCGAGCGCGTCGGTGATCGCGATCCCGCCGAAGCCGAGCGCTTCGCGCAGCACGCCCGTGACGATCGCGTGCGAGAACGTGGCGGGCCGCTCGGGATCGAGCGCCGGGTACATCACGTGCGCCGTCATCACCGCGGGCGCGTCGCGATGGGCGCGGAACGGCGCCAGCTCGCGCGCTTCGAGCGTCGCGCGATCGGCGCGGCAGGCGGGCAGCGCGAGGTGCGAGTCGAGCACGGTGTCGCCGTGGCCGGGGAAGTGCTTGAGGCAGGTCGCCACCCGCGCGGCGCGGAATCCGCGCAGCACCTCGTCCAGCGCCGCGGCCACGGCGGCCGGCGTGGTGCCGTACGCGCGCGGGCCGATCACGGGATTGAGCGGCTCGCTCGCCACGTCGGCGACCGGCGCGAACGCCCAGTCGATGCCGAGCGCACGCAGGCGCTCGCCGGTGACGCGCGCGGCCCACTCCAGGTCGCCGGGCGCGGCGCCGCGCGCGAGCAGCGCCGCGTTCGGCGGCACCAGCAGGTGCCCGCCGAGCTGCGAGACGTGGCCGCCCTCCTCGTCGATCGCGATGAAGATGCGGCGCGGCTGCGCCAGCGCGCGCAGCCGGCTGGTGAGCGCGCGCAGCGCGTCGAGCGAGGCGAAGTCGCGCCGGAACAGGATCACGCCGGCGGGCGTGTAGGCGGCGAAGTCCTTCTCCCAAGCCGGCGCCAGGCCGTCCGGCGGCAGGCCGATCACCATGCGGCGGGCGATGACGCGCTGTCCGTCCATGGCGCCGGAAGGTGGGGGAGGGACATGGCGATGTCAAACCTCGCGGCCGCGGTCGGCACCGGGCGGAGGTTCTGCGGCGCCGGTGCATCTTGCACGTCGCGCGGCCGGCGGGCAGCCGCTAGAATGTCCGCTCGCATGCGTGACCAGACCTCCCAGCGCAGCCGCCGGTTCACAGAGTCCGTCATCCGCGAGATGACCCGGCTCTGCAACCAGCATGGTGGCGTCAACCTCGCCCAGGGCTTCCCCGACTTCCCGGCGCCCGAGGCGATCAAGGACGCCGCGATGGCGGCGGTGCGCGCGGACGTCAACCAGTACGCCATCACGTGGGGCGCCAAGCGCCTGCGGGACGCGCTGGTGGCCAAGACGCGCCGCTTCGGCGGGCCGGCGTACGACCCCGAGACCGAGATCACCGTCTGCTGCGGCTCGACCGAGTGCATGGCGGCCACGCTGATGGCGCTGGTGGACCCGGGCGAGGAGGTCGTGGTCTTCGAGCCGTTCTACGAGAACTACGGTCCCGACGCGGTGCTGTGCGGCGCCACTCCGCGCTTCGTGCGGCTGCGCGAGCCCGACTGGCACTACGACCCGGCCGAGCTCGAGGCGGCGTTCTCGAACCGGACCAAGGCGATCGTCATCAACACTCCCAACAATCCCACGGGCAAGGTGTTCGCGCGCGCGGAGCTGGAGCACATCGCGGCGCTGTGCCGGAAGTGGGACGTGGTGGCCGTCACCGACGAGATCTACGAGCACATCCTGTACGACGGCACGGTCCACATCCCGCTCGCCACGCTCGAGGGCATGCGGGAGCGCACCGTGACCATCAGCGGCGTGAGCAAGACGTACAGCGTGACGGGCTGGCGCGTGGGCTGGTGCCTGGCGCCGCCGGCGCTGACGGCGGCGATTCGCAAGGTGCACGACTTCCTCACGGTGGGCGCACCCGCTCCGCTGCAGGAGGCGGCGGCGGCGGCGCTCGCGCTGCCGGACGACTATTACACGGCGCTCGCCGCCGGCTACCGCGAGAAGCGCGACTATCTGGTGCCCGCGCTCGAGGCCGCCGGCTTCCGCGCCTTCGCCCCGCACGGGGCGTACTACGTGATGACGGATATCTCGGGGTTCGGCTTCGACGACGACGTCGCCTTCGCGCGCCACCTGGTGGCGAAGGTCGGCGTGGCCGCGGTGCCGGGCTCCTCGTTCTTCGCCGACCCCGCCGCGGGCCGGCAGCGCCTGCGCTTCCAGTTCGCGCGGCGTCGTGAGACCCTCGAAGCGGCCGTGGATCGCCTCGCCCGGATCAAGACCGGCGCGCCGGCGCACTGAACACCGCCACCGGAGACCCTGATGGCCATCTTCCGTCGCAACTCGCCGGGCCCGCTCCTCGTCGGGATGGCACTCTCGCTGCTGCTCGGCTTCGGTCTCGCGCGCGGCCTGAACGCGCTCGACGATCTGCGCAGCCAGCTCGACCTGTTCTCGCAGGTGCTCTACCTGGTGCAGAACAACTACGTCGAGGCCCCCGACAACCAGAAGCTCATCAAGGGCGCCATCGACGGCATGCTCAAGACGCTCGACCCGCACACCGTCTACCTGCCGGCGGTCCGCGCGCAGCGGATGGACGAGGAGTTCTCGGGCGAGTACTCCGGCATCGGCATCCAGTTCGACCTGCGCGACGGCGCGATCGTGGTGATCTCGCCGCTCGAGGGCACGCCCGCCTACCGGCTCGGCATCCGCGCCGGCGACCGCATCGTCGAGGTGGACGACAAGCCGCTCGCCAAGAGCATCACGAACGACGACGTGTTCAAGCTGCTGCGCGGCCCCACCGGCTCGACCGTGAACGTGACCATCCTGCGCGACGAGGAGAGCGCGCCGATGCACTTCACCATCGAGCGCGCGAAGATCCCGATCGAGAGCGTGCCCTACTCGTACATGATCCGGCCGGGCATCGGGTACGTCCGCATCATCCGGTTCTCGCAGACCACGGGCGAGGAGCTGGCGACCGCGATCGACAAGCTCAAGGGCCAGGGCATGAAGTCGCTGCTCGTCGACCTGCGCTCGAACTCGGGTGGCCTGCTGTCGCAGGCGGTGGACGTGCTCGATCAGGTCATCCCGCCCGACAAGCTGCTCGTGTACACGCGCGGCCGCATCCCGTCGGCGAACGCCGACTACCGCAGCAGCGACCGGCCCAAGATCGCGAACGTGCCGATCGTGGTGCTGACCGACCACGGCAGCGCGTCGGCCTCCGAGATCGTCGCGGGCGCGGTGCAGGACCTCGACCGCGGAATCGTGGCGGGCACCAACTCGTTCGGCAAGGGGCTGGTCCAGAACCAGCTACGGCTCACCGACGGCAGCAAGCTGCTGCTGACGATCGCGCACTACTACACGCCGAGCGGCCGGCTGATCCAGCGCGACTACACCAAGTTCGAGGACCGCGACCAGTACGCGATGGACGCGTACAAGGTCGAGGTGCCGAGCGACTCGGTGCTCGCGACGCTGCCCAAGTTCAAGACCGCGGGCGGCCGCCAGGTGTACGGCGGCGGCGGCATCTATCCGGACGTGCTCATCCACGAGCCGCCGAACTACACCAGGCCGCAGCTCGACATGATCACCAAGCGCGTGTTCTTCGAGTACGCCACCCACTACCTGACGCGCCACAAGGACGCCACCTGGGCGCCCGAGTCGTTCGGCAGGAGCTTCAGCCTGCCCGACGGCGAGTGGAGCGAGCTGCACAAGGTGATGGACACGCGCAAGGTCGCGCTGAGCGACTCGGTCTGGAAGGCGGACCGGCCGTTCATGCTGCTCCAGGTCCGCGCCGAGCTGGCGAGCGCGGCGCTCAAGAGCACGCAGGAGGCCTACAAGATCCGCGTCGAGGACGACTCGCAGCTCCAGCAGGCGCTCGAGCTGTTCCCGCAGGCGGCCAAGCTGATGTCCGGGGACTTCTCCGAGCCGCGCCGCGCCGCCGCGACGACGACCCCGCACCGGTAGTCGCCCGGCGCCGCGACGAAACGAGGCCCCGGTGGGTTCATCCCACCGGGGCCTCGACGCGTGCGGCCGCGGGTGCGGCGGCCGCGGTCAGCGCAGGCGCACGATGCGCACGCGCGCGCCGGTCGCGCCGCCGGCCCAGTAGACGCCCGGCGCGGCCGCCTGGCCCCGGTCGCGCCCGTCCCACCGGGGACCCGCGGGCGACCAGGTCAGGCCGCGGCCCAGCGCGGCCACTCGGCGACCCGCCATGTCGTAGACCACGGCATCGCGCCCGAGCCCGATCAGTTGCACCGACCCCCGGGTGGGATTGGGAAACGCGCGCGGCGTCGAGATCGTCGGCCCGGGTGGGGTGGCCAGCAGGCTGGAGTCGCCGGGCACGAAGAACCACTGCGCCGCCCCGCCGGCGCGGCGCGCGTTGCCGGCGCGATCCACGGCGTCGACGGCGATCCAGTAGCCGCGGTTCTTCTCCAGCCCCGGAAGCGCGAGCGAGGTCTCGCTGGTGCCCTGCTCCCACGCCCCTGCCAGCGACGAGTCACCCGCCACTCGCACCACGTAGCGGACGCGATCGCACGGATCGGGATCGTCGGCGGACCGCCATGACGCGGCGCCGTACAGGGTGTCGTTCGGCGGCGGCATGATCATCGCGAACGGCGCCGGCGCGCTACGGAACGGCGCCGTGAACACCTGCCGGGCCTGGGCGATCCGCGTCATGACCGAATCGCGCTGCCACGCGAGCACCAGCGTGCCCTGGCTCGCGATCAGGCTCTCGAGCTGGTCCAGGTCGTCGCACCAGCGCGCCATCGCGCACGGCCGGCTCAGTGCCACGCCGCCATGGGTGACGCGCAGCGCGTTCCCGTACGCGGCGTCCTCTGCGGCGTCGATGCGCGCGCTGCCCAGCAATCCCTCGACGCGCAGCACCAGCCACGACGGGGTCGGCGCGCGCAGCGTGAACGTGGTGTCGAGCGAGATCGGGTGGACGCCGCCGTCGAACTCCCACTGCCACGCGGCGCCGGCGTCGGTCAGCAGCTCGACCCGCTCCAGTCCCAGGGCGCAGGTGACGCGCAGGTGCACGGGCGCCACCAGTGAGTCCGTCGTCACCTCGAGCGAGTCGCCCATGCCGCGCCCCGCGACGTCGAACACCTCGATGAGCGGCTGGCTGGTCACGAAGCAGCGGCCGCGCCGCAGGCCCGCGAGCCAGGCATCGAGCGTGAACGGCATCCCGGGCGGCAGCTGGGTGTAGACCCGCCAGCCGCCGGGCGGCGCGCCGTGCACGTGGTTGATCGCCGCGTCGGTCCCGGCGGTCGGCGGTACGCTGAAGCCCGCCGAGAGCAGATCGAACCAGTCGGTGGCGTCGACCTCCGGCTGGTTGCTGTACGAACCCAGGCCGACGCCGTCGAGCTGCCGCAGAGCGGCGAGCACCGGCAGCTCGCGCCCGAGCCCACTGCCGGGCCAGCAGCAGAGCTGATCGTAGTCGTCCGTGGTATGGGGATGGCCGAGCACCATCACACCGCCGCCGGTGGCGTGGACCCAGCGCGCCTGGTCGAGCAGCATCGGGTAAGGGGGCGCCGGCGCCACGCAGCAGCCGGTGGGGCCCAGCGCCAGGTGAAGGCCGGGCAGCTCGACGTGTCCGTAGACGCCGGTGCGGTACTCGTAGCTGTAGTCGAGGATGCACACGCTGTCCGACACCGCGTGCGCACCGCCCGTGAACTCGCTGCCCTGGTCGAGCGCGAACAGCACCGCGAGGTCCTCGGCGCGTGCGACGCGTCTCAGTTGGGTGGGAGTGAGCGCGTACTCCAGCTCGCCGTGGCGGGTGTGGACGTGCAGATCCGCCCCGTACCAGCCGGACGCGCGCAGGTTCACGAGGCGCGGGAGCACCACCGTGACGGTGGTGTCGCGCGCGGGCGTGATCCACAGGTCGGCCGGTGCCCGCTCGAATCCCTGCCCCACGACGAGGTGCGTCGGCGCGGTGCTCGCCGGAATGACCACGTCGCCCTCGGTGTAGAAGTACCGGCCATGCAGCTCGCGACTGAGGAGTGCCGTGTCCGGCAGGCTCGGCCACGCGTCCGAGGCGGTCTTCACGTTCACGCGCGCCGGCAGCGGGGCGCCCTGAGCATCGCGCACCTGCAGCGTGATGTTCGCCGGCGCGGCGCCACCGGCACGCGGAAACGCGGGGAGCAGCGCGATCACCAACAGCGTCGCCGAACGGAATCGGCGGAGGACAATGGAGCGGTCCGGGGGGAACTCGCCGTGCGGCCGAAGACCCATGGAGCGGCCCCCCACATGGCGGTCAACGCATCCTGCGTTCGGCTTTAGAGTAGCACCCCATCAGCGCACGCGAACGGATCATCCACGGGCTCCGACCCGCCTTCGGGCCATCGTCCGGGAGCGATCACCGATGGGGATCCCCGACACCCGATGCTAGACTCCACCCATCGGGCTGCCGTCCGAGATCCCGCCGCCCGAGCGGCCCTCGCGCATTCACCGCGGAGCGCCCATGCTGGTGTGTCGTCTGCTCGCCCTGCTCACACTCCTGCTCGTGTCCGCTCCCTGCTCCGCAGCGGCCTACGCGACCCGACACGTGGTGGTGGTGGTGATCGACGGGGCGCGCTACACCGAGACCCTGGGCGATCCCACGTTCGCGAACGTGCCGGCCCAGGGCAACGTCCTCGCCCCGCAGGGCTGCCAGACGCCGTTCTACAACCTCGGAATCACCAGCACCTGTCCGGGGTTCGCGACGCTGTTCACCGGCGCCATTCAGCGGATCACCAATGATGGGCTCGAACGCCCCCATACGCCGACGGTGTTCGAGTACTACCGCGCCGCGACCGGCGCGCCGGCCTCGGACACCTGGTTCGTCGCGGGCAAGCCCAAGCTCGACATCCTCGAGCACAGCGACCACCCCGACTACGGCGCTCCGTTCTCGGCCTCCGTGGACATCAGCTTCGACGGCGACGCCGACGTGATGGCGCGGGCGCGGCAGCACCTGTTCGGCGATCATCCGGCGATCCTGGGCATCGGTCTGAACGACACCGACGCCTATGGCCATCAGCTGAACTGGCCCGGCTACCTGGGCGGCATCCACTTCGCCGACTCGCTGGTCGGGGACCTGTGGGCCCGCATCCAGGCCGACACCGCCCTCGCCGGGCGGACGTCGCTGTTCGTGACCAACGACCATGGGCGTCACGACGACATCAGCGGCGGCTACCAGAACCACGGCGACGGCTGCAATGGATGCCGTCGGATCGAGCTGCTCGCGGTGGGCCCGGATTTCAAGATCGGGCAGGTCTCCACCGTGAGCCTCAGCCAGCAGGACCTGATCCCCACGATCGGCGTGCTGCTGGGCATTCCCACGCCGCTGGTGCAGGGCCTGGTCATGAACCCCCTGCTCGAGCATCCGTTCGGCGATCTGGGCGTGGAGGGCGAGGCGCGCGCCCCGCGACTGGCGTTCGCCGCGGCCTCGCCCAACCCGGCCGACGCGGGCGTGCGGGTGTCGCTCGCGCTCCCGGCCGCGGGTCCGCTGACCGTGGAGGTGCTCGATCCCCAGGGCCGCCGCGTCGCGACCCTGTTCCGCGGGCGCGCCGAGGCCGGGGTCCGCACGCTGCCGTGGGAGGGGCGCGACCGTGCGGGCGCGCGCGTCCCGCCCGGCGTCTATCTGGTGCGCGCGCGGGCCGGCGGCACGCAGGCGGTCACCCGCGTCGTGATGCGCTGAGCGAAGCCGCTCAACCGATCGTGCGCACCTCGACCGCGTCGCCCTCGCCGAGTCCGAGCCGCTCGGTGGCGTGGCCGCCGACCTGCGCGATCTCGAGTGCTCCGCTCGAACCCACGATCGCCACCAGCGTGCCGACCGGCGAGTCGCCGTAGGCGCGCGCAAGCCCGCGAATGCGCCGGCCGCCCACGTGGACCTCGATGCCGGTGTCGCCCGCCCCGGGGAAGCGGCGCGCGATCTCGTAGGCGTAGAGGTCGGTCAGCGCGTTGCCGAAGCGGTCGATGAAGACGATGTGGCCGCGCAGAGCGCCGCCGTTCATCTGGGTGCCTGCGCGCGGCAGGCGGCGCGGGTCGGTCACGCGCGGCCCGAACGACTCGAGCGGCACGCCGGCCGCCAGGTGCGCGGCGCACGGCGCGAACACGTCGCGGGCGTGGAACGTGCGGCTCACCGGGGTGCGGAAGTAGCGCTCGTCGACCAGCGCACACGCGATCGCGTCGGGCGCCGAGAGCGCCCACTCGAGCAGGCCGTTGTCGGGCCCCACGAACAACTGGCCGTGGGCGCGCACCGCGAGCGCGCGGCGATCAGTGCCGACGCCGGGATCCACCACCGCCAGGTGCACGGCGCCGCTCGGGAAGTCGGGGGCCGCGGTCTCGAGCACGAACGCGCCGCGCTCGATCAGCCCGGCCGGAATGGCGTGCGTCACGTCGACCACCTGGGCACTCGGGCACACCGCGAGGATGGCGCCGTGCACGACGCCGACGAACCAGTCCTGCAGGCCGAAGTCCGACGTGAACGTCACCACGGGATGGGACATGGGGCACCTCCGTGCGAGGGGAGCCGGCACGTTAGCACAGGAGACGTCGCGGGCGAGGGGCCCGGAGATCCAAGGCCGCTGCGCGTCGTCGCCCTGCTCAGTGAGTCACTCGCGCCGCGAGCATCTCCCGCAGCAGCGCCCACGCGCCCTCGACCGTGAGGCGCTCGAGGCAGCGCAGGTCGTCGCAGGTGTCGCGGTGGCAGGGGCTGCACTCGACGCGCGCGTAGTGCGCGCGGTGCGGCGCGGGATAGGGGAAGAACATCGCGGGGCGGTTGCGCGACATCAGGCCGAGCGTGGGGCACCCGGCGGCGACCGCGGTGTGCAGCGGCCCGGTGTCGCCGCACACGAACGCGGCGCACAGCGACTGCAGCGCCACGAACCGCGCGAGCGGCCAGCCGGTCACCGCGCGCGAGCGCCGGCGCGGCAGCTCCTCGATCACCGCGCCGACCGTCGCCTCCTCGCCGGGGCCGCCGGTCACCAGCACCACGCCGCCCGGCGTGGCGCGAAGGAACTCCTGGGCGAGCGTGGTGAAGCGCGCCGGCGCCCAGCGGCGCGTGGGCCAGCGCGCGCCCGGGTGCATGCCGAGCAGCGCCGCCTCGCGCGGGACCTCGAGCGCGTCGAGCGCCGCGCGCGCCTCGGCTCGCGCGGCGTCACCCACGTGCAGGCGTGGCACGCCGTGCGGCGCGGGCCAGCCGAGCGCTTCGATCGACGCCAGGTGGAACCCGATCGCCGACAGCGTGCGTGGCAGTGGGTGGTGGGTGTAGAGCGCCGAGCGCCAGCCCTTGCCGGCGCCGCCGACCCGCACGCGCGCGCCCGAGAGCGCGGTCCACACCGCCGTGCGCGGGTTGCAGAAGAAGTCGAACGCCACCTGCGGCGCGAAGCCGCGCAGCCGGCCGATCAGCCCCAGCGTCTCGCCCGCCGAGGGCTTGCGGGGCGCGACGATCAGCGTGTCGATGCGCGGGTCGCCCTCCAGCAGCGGGGCGCTCTCGCGCTCGAGCACGTACGCCACCCGGGCGCGCGGGCACGCGGCGCGCACCGCCTCGAGCGCGGGCAGCGTCAGGCAGATGTCGCCGAGGAAGCGCGGCCGCACCATCAGCACGCGCTCGACGGCCGCGGGGTCGATCCGGTGGTCCGTTGACATGGCGGGCGTGGGCCGCGACTCTAGCCGACCATCGCGGTCGCAGGAAGCCAGCCCGGAGGTCTCCGTGCCCAGCCCCGATCCGTCGCCCGATCCCGTCCGCTCCGAGCGCACCCGCGTGGTGCACGGCAGCCATCGCGAGCAGCCCGGCGCGGTGAGCACCCCGATCGTCCACTCGGCCACGTTCTCGTTCCCCGATCTCGCGGCGCTCGAGGCCGAGCAGGCCAGGGGCCCGGCGGGCGCCTTCTACCAGCGCGTCGGACACCCGACCCTGCGGGCGTGCGAGCAGCGGCTGGCGGGACTCGAGGGCGCCGAGGAGGCGCTGCTGTTCTCGTCCGGCATGGCGGCGCTGTCGGCGGTCTTCCTGGCGAACCTGGCGGCCGGCGACCACGTCATCGCGCTCCACCAGTGCTACGGTGGCACCCACGGTCTGCTCCAGTGGGGCGCGCTGCGGCTCGGCTGGGCCACCACGCTGGTGGACGCCCGCGCGCCCGCGACCTGGGCGGCGGCGTTCACGCCGCGCACCCGCGTGCTGCACGTCGAATCGCCGACCAATCCCACGCTGCAGGTCGTCGACCTTGCCGCCGCCGCCGCGCTCGCGCACGCGCACGGTGCCAAGCTCTCGGTCGACAACACGGTGGCCTCGCCGATCGGCCAGCACCCGCTCGCGCTGGGCGCCGATCTGGTGATGTACAGCGCGACCAAGTCGATCGGCGGGCACAGCGACCTGCTGGCGGGCGTGGTGCTCGGCGCGCGACCCGCGATGGAATCCGTGCAGCGCGCGCGCGCGGTGTTCGGCGCGGTGCCGGGCCCCGACGTGGCGTGGCAGATCGAGCGCAGCCTCAAGACACTGGTGCTGCGGGTCGAGGCTGCGAACGCCGGCGCGCTCGCGATCGCCGAGCGGCTGCACGCGCACCCGGCGGTCGCGCAGGTGTTCTACGCCGGGCTCCCCACCCACCCGAGCCACGCGCTGGCGGCCCGCCAGATGGCGCACGGATTCGGACCGCTGCTGTCGTTCGAGGTGCGCGGCGGCGCGCCGGCGGCGAAGACGCTGGTGGAGGCCCTGCGGCTGCTCAAGTTGGGCCCCAGCCTCGGCGGCGTGGAGTCGCTGGTCACCCTGCCGACACACACCTCGCACATCCAGCTCGGCGCCGAGGGGCGCGCCAAGGCGGGCATCCCCGAGGGCCTGGTGCGTGTCTCAGTGGGGGTCGAGGACGTGGACGACCTGTGGGCGGACCTCCGGCAGGCGCTGGAGCGCGCCGCCCGCGGCTAGGCGGCCCCACCCGCTTGGCCGGGCCCTGCCCCCGATGTACCATCGGGCCCGCATTTCACGTCTGGGCTCCCTCAGGAGGGTGACACTTGAAGCGTCTCGTCCCGGTCCTCGTCGTCGTCGTGAGTCTGCTCGCGGCGCTTGCCGCGCACGCCCAGGTCACCGCGTCCGGCCACAAGCCGACCAAGACCGAGCCGGCCGCCGCCGTGCTGGACAGCATCACCATCCTCGAGCGTGCGGTCGCGAAGGACTCCAGCAATTTCGAGAACCTGTACCGCCTCGGCGTGATGTACATGGATCGCGACCGTAACACCGAGGCCACCAAGGTGCTGGTCAAGGCGCTCACGCTGCGCCCCACCGACGTGAAGACGATGGTGAACGTGGGAGTGGTGTTCGACGCCGCCGGCCAGCCGCAGATGGCGCAGCAGTACTACGACGGCGCGCTCAAGCTGGTGCCGGGCGACTCGGTCGCGATGTGCCGCAAGGCGTCCTCGATCTACGGCATGGGCCGCTACGACGAGGCGATGAACGTGCTGCGCCAGGTGGTCCGCGACAAGCCGAACTCCTACTGCGCGTACTTCACGATGGGGGTGGCGTTCGCCGATGCCGGCCTCTACCGCGACGCGATCCGGATGTGGCGCAAGGTGGTCGACATCGCGCCGGCGTCGCCCGAGGCGGTGAGCGCGCGCGAGAGCATCGACGTGCTCGAGAAGTTCCTGGACTCACCCAGCCAGCCCTAGTCGCGCGCCCGCCCGGCGGGCGCCCCCGAGGCCCCGGCCGCCGCGCGGAGGCGCGCGGACGGGGCCTCGTCGCCACCCGCCGCCGCGCACGTCCCGCGGAGGACCGTCATGATCTACCTCGACCACAACGCCTCGACCCCGGTGCGCAGCGAGGTGGCCGACGCCATGCGCGAGGCGCTGGTGTCGCTGCCGGCGAACCCGTCGAGCATGCACCGCGAGGGGCAGCGCGCCCGCGCCGCCATCGAGCGCGCGCGCGCCCAGGTCGCGGCCCTCGTGAACGCGCGCCCGGCCGAGCTGGTGTTCACGAGCGGCGGCACCGAGGGCGACCACGCGGCGGTGGTGGGGGCGGCGTGGGCGCGCGAGACGCGCGGGCGGCGGATCGCGATCTCGGCGGTCGAGCACCACGCCGTGCACGGCGCGGCCGCGGTGCTGGAGCGCCTCGGCTGGGCGGTCTCGCACCTGCCGGTCGATGCCGACGGCCGGGTGGCGCCCGAGGCGCTCGACGCGCTGCCGGCCGACTGCACGGTGGTCGCGGTGATGCTCGCCAACAACGAGACCGGCGTGGTGCAGCCGATCCAGGCGCTGGCGGCGCGTGCGCGCGCCCACGACCTGCGCCTGCACTGCGACGCGGTACAGGCGGCGGGCAAGATCGCGGTCGATGCGGCGGCACTCGGCGCGGACTACCTGGTGCTCTCGGCGCACAAGCTCGGCGGGCCGAAGGGCATCGGCGCGCTGGTGGTGCGCGAGGGCGCGCCGTACGAGCCGCTGTTCCGCGGCAGCGGCCACGAGCGCGGCCGCCGCGGCGGCACCGAGAACCTGCCCGGCATCGTCGGCTTCGGCGTCGCCGCCGAGCTGGCCGCGCGCGAGCTGGCCGCCGAGGGCACGCGGCTGACGGCGCTGCGCGAGCGCTTCGAGGCCGGCCTCGCGACGCTGGCGCCCGACCTGGTGGTGCACGGGGCGCGGGTGCGGCGGCTGCCGAACACCGTGAACGCGTCGTTCCCCGGCGCGCGCAGCGATCATCTGCTGATGGCGCTCGACGCGCGCGGGGTCGAGGTCTCGGCCGGAGCGGCGTGCGCGAGCGGGGCGGTCGAGCCCTCGCCGGTGCTGAGCGCGATGGCGGTGCCGCGCGAGCTGGCGGTGTGCGCGTTGCGGTTCTCGCTCGGGCGCACCACCACCGCGGCCGAGATCGAGCAGGCGCTGGCGGTGATCGCCGACGCGCTGCGGGCGGCGCGCGCGCTGGCGGGCGCGGGAGGGGCCGCGTGAGCGAGGCGCGCCGGCGCGTGCTGGTCGCCATGAGCGGCGGCGTCGACTCGGGCGTGGCCGCGGCGCTGGTCGCCGAGCAGGGCCACGACGTCACCGGCGTGACGCTCAAGCTGTGGTGCTACGGCAGCGGGCCCGCGAGCCCGCGCGCCTGCTGCACGCTCGACGCCATCGCCGACGCGCAGGGAGTGGCGCGCACCATGGGCTTCCCGCACTTCGTGGTGGAGGCCGAGGAGGTGTTCCGCACGCGCGTGCTGCAGCCGTTCCTCGACGCCTACGCGGGCGGGCGCACGCCGTATCCCTGCGCGCTGTGCAACCAGCACCTCAAGTTCGGCGACCTGGTCGAGCGCATGGGGCTGATCGGCGCCGACGCGCTGGCGACCGGCCACTACGCGCGGGTCGCGCGCACCGACGACGGCTGGGGGCTGTTCCGCGCCGCCGATACATCCAAGGACCAGTCGTACGCGCTCGCGCTCATTCCCTACGCGGTGCTGCCGCGCGTGATGTTCCCGCTCGGCTCGCTCGCCAAGGACGCGGTGCGCGCGCACGGGCGCCGGCTCGGGCTCACGCTGTGGGACAAGCCCGAGAGCCAGGACCTGTGCTTCGTGCCCGACGGCGACTACGCCGGCTACGCGACCCGCGTGCTCGGCGAGACGCGCGGCACCGCCCCCGGCGCGTTCGTCGGACTCGACGGCGCGCCGCTCGGCACCCATCGCGGCGTGCTGCACTACACGGTCGGCCAGCGGCGCGGACTCGGGCTGGCGGCCGCCGAGCCGCTCTACGTGATCGCGATCGACGCCGCCGCGAACCGCGTCACGGTCGGGCCCCGGGCGGCGCTCGGTGCGCCCGGCCTCGTCACCGGTACCGTCAATTGGCTGCTGCCGGCGCCGCCGCCCGCCGGACAGGCGGCCGAGGTGAAGATCCGCTACCAGCACCGGCCCGCGCCGGCGACGCTGTTCCCGCGCGCGGACGGCACGGTCGAGGTGCGCTTCGAGACGCCGCAGAGCGCGGTGACGCCGGGCCAGCTCGCGGTGTTCTATGCCGGCGACCGGGTGCTCGGTGGCGCGCCGATCGCCCGCCCGCTCGGCGCCGCGCCGGCGGCGGTGGCGGAGGGTGCCGGCCGCGCATGAACGACGCGCCGCTGCCCATCGTGCGGCTCGAGCGCTGCCTCGCGTGCGGCGGCGCCGCGCTGCGGCCGCTCGCCATGCGCTACGAGTTCCGCGGCAGCTTCCCGCTGGTCGAGTGCCGCCAGTGCGGTCTGCGGTTCCTGGCGGTGCAGCCGCGCGCGGACGCGCTCGCGGAGCTGTACTCGGCCGCGTACTTCGCGAGCGACTTCCGCTGCGGGCGCAGCGCCACCGACGTGTACGACGAGGCGACCTACCGCGCCGAGGACGACGGCCTGCTGGCGGAGTTCGCGCGCTTCCGTCCGCCCGGACGGCTGCTCGAGGTCGGCTGCGCGGCGGGCTGGCTGCTGAAGCACGCGGCCGAGCGCGGGTGGAGGGTGCAGGGCGTCGAGCTGTCCGCGGCGGCGGTCGCGCACGCGCGCGGACTGGGCCTCGACGTGCACCAAGGTGACCTGCACAGCGCGGCGCTCCCCGGCGGCACGTTCGACCTGGTCTACATGGGCGACGTGCTGGAGCACGTGCCCGACTGCCGCGGCGTGCTGGTCGAGGTGGCGCGGCTGCTGCGCCCGGGCGGCGTGCTCTACCTGCGCGGGCCCACCACCACACACTCGCTCGCGCGCGGCTGGGCGCTGGCAGCCTACGGAGCGCTCGGGCGCACCATCGTGCTGCGGGAGCCGCCCTACCACCTCTGGGAGTTCACGCCCGGCCCGCTGACGCGGCTGTTCCGCGCGGTCGGGCTCGAGATGCTCGAGTGCCGCCAGAGCAAGATCCCGCCGGGCCGCGCCCACGGCCGCAAGTCGGCGCTCCAGCGCGCGGCGATGGCGGCGATCGACGCGGTCAACCTGCCCATCACGAACGCCTTCAACGTGCTGGGGGACCGGGTCGTGATCGTGGGGAAGCGGCGCGGCTAGTCGCTGGCGAGCAGGGGCAGGCCGAAGGTGTTCCCGTGGACCGCCGTTCGTCACGCGGACTATTGAACGGGGCGCGGCCGAGGACTAGCCTTCAAGCATTCCCGACCGGGGAAACGTCAGTTCGGGACGGACCCCCGTCCCGCACCGGGCGCCGGCTGGCTGCCGACTGCCTCCGGAGTGCCATCATGCGAACGCTTCGTCTGCTGTTGATCTCGCTCTCGATGAGCCTGGTGATCCTCGCGCTCGCGGCGGCCAACGCGCACGGCGTGCGCGCCGAAGCGAATTCGGTTCCGCCGGCCGCGCCGCTCCCGTACCTCCACATCGAGCCGTCGAACCCGTGCGCGGGCGAGCCGGTCTCGCTGGTGGCGGTGATCCCGCAGTGTCCGCCGTGCATCGACGCGGTGGTCGCCGAAGCGAGCGACCCGGAGCACGCGCGCATCTACGTGCACGCGTTCGAGTGCGCGACGTTCGCCGCCTGCCCGCCCGATACGGTGCGCATCCTCCTGGGGTCGTTCCCGCCGGGGGCGCACTCGGTCAGCGCCGCGATCCGCGCGGTGCTCGTGGTCCGCAACGCGACGGTCGACAGCGTCGTGGTGGACACCACCACCGTGCTCGGCTTCGTGGTCTCTTCCACGTGCGTCGACGTTCCGCCGATCTCGCTGCACTCCACGGTGTGGATCGCGGGCCAGCCGGCCTGCGAGAGCTGCGACCCGGTGGCGTGCAGCGACCGCCCGATCCCGCTGCGGATCGCCGGGGAGTTCCCGAGCGGCTGCGGCCACGTGGCGGGAGTGCTGTTCGTCCCGTCGCCGCTCACGGTGATCGGGCCTCCCACGGTGCGCGTGCTGCTCGACAGCGACGCCTGCCTGGGGCGGCCGTGCACGATGTTCATGAAGCCGTGGCACGTGGACACGCTGTTGCCGCCGCTGCCGGTCGGCGTCTATGGGCTGCGGGTGGAGGTGGCGCAGGTGAGCTGTTCCGACAGCATCATGCCGGGGCGGCTGCTCGCGACCACGTACCCATTCCAGACTTCGCCGACGTGCAGCAGCCAGACCGCGCCGCGGGTCCAGCTCGCGACCGAGCCCGCCGCGCCGTGCGACGGCGATACCGTCGGCATCCGCGTGCGTTTGACCGGCTGCCCGCCGTGCGTGCGGCTGGTGTCGGCCGTGATGGACAGCGGGGTGGGGCTGGTGGTGACGTACGAGGTGCGCGATGACGCGCGCTGCGCCGGGCCGGCGGCGTGCGCGGGCGATTCCGCGCTGGTGCCGTTCGGGACCCTGCGCGCCGGGCACTACGCCCTGGCCACGATGTTCCGCGAGATCCACGTGCGGCTTCCGGCGGGCCCCGACACCGTGGTGACGTGGGGCCGGTTCGAGTTCTCGGTGAGCCCGAACTGCGCGCAGGTCCCGCCGATCCCGCTCCACAGTGACGTCTGGATCGCGGGCCAGGCCGCCTGCGACAGCTGCCTGCCCACCGCGTGCGCCGACCGACGCATTCCATTGCGCGTCCGCGGGGCGTTCCCGAGCACCTGCGGGCACGTGCGCAAGGTGCTGTTCCTGCCGTCGCCGGCCACCGTGATCGGCCCGCCGACGGTGCGCATCCTGCTCGACTCCGAGGACTGCCTCGAGCGGCCGTGTGCGATGGTCGAGACGCCGTGGCAGGTGGACACGCTGCTGCCCGCGCTGCCGGTGGGCGGCTACGGGCTGATCGTCGAGGTCGCGCAGGTGAGCTGCTCCGACGACATCCTGCCCGGCCGGCTGCTCGCGCGCCGCTTCCCATTCACGGTGAGCGCGACCTGCAGCACCTCGACCCAGCCGCCCTGCTTCGTCACCACCTGGGGACCCCCGCCGAAGGGCGGCTGCAACACCACCATCGCGCCCGGACGGGACGCCGCGGTCACGATGTCGGTGCTCTCGATGGTCCGGCTCGCGGGGCTCCAGGGCGTGCTGCGCTCGGGGCCCTTCCTGACCGTGAAGAATCTCGAGGCGATCGGGCCCGCCGCCGGCATGCACCTGCAGTGGGTGCCGACCGCCGACGGGGCGCGCTTCGTGATGTTCGCCACTTCGGGGGCGCCGATCCCGGCCACCCTGTCGCCCGACGGCCCGCGCGAGCCGATCGATCCGACCCAGGCGTTCGAGGCGGTGCTGAGGATCACGGTCGCGCTCGCGAGCGGCACGTCGCCGCCGCCGGTGATGCTCGTGCGCAGCGATTCGCTGGTGGGCGCGGACTCGCTGGCGGCGCTGGTGCCGGAGTGCCCGGACGAGAGCATGCGTCCGATCGTGCCCGGCGCGCGCGTGTGCCTGGCCAGCTCGAGCTGTGACGTCAACCACGATGGGGTGAGCGACGTGCGCGACCTCGTCGTGATGGTGCACTGCATCCTCGGCGGCGCGTGTCCCGACACCATCGCCGGTCGGCACGACTGCGACGGCGACGGCTCCGCCACGATCGACGACATCCTGTGCTGTGCGCGCGCGATCCTGCGCGGGACTCCGGGCGACAGCCTGCCGCGGCGCGACGATCCGGGGATCGCGCTGGAGTTCGGCGAGCCCGCCCGCACGGCCGGGCACGTGACGCTGCCCATCACGCTCGCCGGCGCCGAGCGCGTCGGCGCGCTGCGGATGGCGCTGAGATTCCCCGCCGACCGCTACGACGTGAGCGCGTTCACCGCGGGCAGCGGGTGGCTGGCGCTGCAGGAAATGCAGGGCGACCAGCTGGTGCTGGGGCTGATCGCGCTCTTGCCGACGGCGTCGGAGGGTAGCTGCCCGCTCACGCTCGACCTCGCGCTCAAGGCGGGCCAGTCGCACGGCGGCGAGGTGACGGTGGCGAGCGCCGAGGTCTCGGCGCCCGACGGCGCATTGGTGACGACCAGCCTGGCGGGCTCGGGTACCCCGATCGAGGGCGCGAGCCGCGTCTCGCTGGCATTCCATCCCAACCCGCTCGGTGACGACGGCGCGACCGTCCGCTTCGCGCTGCCGCTGGCCGCGCAGGTGGACATCGGCCTGTTCGACATCGCCGGGCGCCGCGTCGCGACGCTGGCGCAGGGCGCGTTCCCGGCGGGCGTACACGCGCGCACGTGGCAGGCGCAGGGCCTGCACGACGGCGTGTACTTCATCCGGCTGCGCGCGGACGGCATCGAGGTCGCGCACAAGGTGGTCCTGAGGCGCGGGCACTGACCCTCGCTTCAGCCCCCCCGGGGCGCGCGGGCAACCGCGCGCCCCGACCCTTTTCGGCGCCGGCGCACCCGGGCCGGTGGCGGCGGGCCTCGCGCCCGAGGCGGCCGCGGGCCACGCGCCGCGCGACCAGCGCGCCCGCGGCACCGCGCGGATGGACTGCCGGCCACCACCTCCCCGATATCCGGGGGGCATGTTTGTTTTCATGCAACTCGGGGCCCGTTTCGTCGTAGATTGCCCACCGCCTGACGGCCGATCAGGCGTCGAGCGGCGGGAACAGGACTCCCGCGCTCCCGCGCGGACACGTGGTGTGTCCCCGATTGGACCTCCCACCCCAGGAGAAGTCGCATGCGTTGGACCCAGTGGACCCCGCTCATCAGTTGTTCCCTCGCCCTCGCGGTCGCCGTGCCGCTGATCGCCGCCGCACCGGCGGCACCCGACGCCAAGGCCAAGCGCATCAAGCGCGGGGAGTACCTCACGACCGTATGCAGCTGCGGCGACTGCCACACGCCCGGGACGTTCTACGGGTCGCCCGACTTCGATCGCAAGCTGTCGGGCTCCGAGATGGGCTGGCGCGGTCCCTGGGGCGTCTCGTACGCGAGGAACCTGACGCCCGACCGCGAGACCGGGATCGGCGCGTGGACCGAGAAACAGATCGTGGACGCGATGCGCACCGGCATGCGGCCGGACGGCCGCGTGCTCAACCCGCCGATGCCGTGGCAGAACCTCACCGCGTTCACGGATGAGGACGCTTACTCCATCGCGGCGTACCTGAAGAGCCTGCCGCCGATCAGCCACAAGGTGCCCGCGGTCGTGCCGCCCGATCAGGCGGCAGGGGCGAGTGGCTCGGTGGTCGACTTCCCGCCGCCGCCGTCGGCCTGGGACGCGCCGCGTCCGGCTCCGGGTGGCGGAGCGAGCGGCTCGCCCGCCAAGTAGCGCGCATCTCGGCTTCGCGGCGCGCGGGGCGTGACGCCTCGCGCGCCGCCGTGTCTGCGGCGCCGGCGCACCGCCGCGCTGGACGCCGCCGACCGGACCGGGCGATAGTGCGGCCATGGCGCCGCTGAGACGGATCGTGTGGGGAGTGGTCGCCTGGCTCATGCGCGGCGATCGCGTCGAGTGCCCGTGCTGCGGCGGGCGCTTCCGGGGCTTCCTGCGCGGAGGCCATGAGCGGCGGCCCAACGCCCGCTGTCCGCGCTGCGGATCGCTCGAGCGCCACCGGCTGGTGTGGCTGTGGCTCCAGCGTGCGACCGACCTGCTCGGCCCCGCTCACCATCGCGTGCTGGTGGTGGCGCCCGAGGCGTTCCTGCAGCAGGCGCTGCGCGCGCGCGCGAACCTCGACTACCTCAGCATCGACCTGGAGTCCCCGCTGGCGATGCGGCACATGGACCTCACCCGGCTCGAGCTGGCCGACGGCGCGTTCGACGCGGTGTTCTGCAACCACGTCCTCGAGCACATCCCCGACGACCGCGCCGCGATGCGCGAGCTGGTGCGCGTGCTGGCGCCGGGCGGCTGGGCGGTGCTCCAGACTCCGATCGATGTCGCGCGCGCGACCACGTTCGAGGACCCGCATGTGACCAGCGCGGCCGAGCGGCTGCGCGTGTTCGGCCAGTCCGACCACGTCCGCATCTACGGGCGCGACTTCTTCGAGCGGCTGCGCGAGAGCGGCTGGGCGATCGAGCGCGTGCCGTTCGCCCGCACGCTGGGCGCCGATCAGGCGCGCCGCTTCGGGCTCGATCCGGAGGAAGAAGTGCTCGTGGGGCGGGCGGCGACCTGATCCAGGCGGGGGTGAGGGTCCGGGGTGGAAGTGCCGATAACGCGCCTGCGTCACGTCGGCCGCCAGTTCCGACCCTCGCTCGAGTCGCGGGGCGCTTCCCGGGAGGTCCCATGAACGTCCGTCGAACGATCGCGCCGCTGCTCGCCGCCCTGCTGGCCCTCGGGCTGCTCGCCGGCTGCGGGAAGAAGTCGGCGCCCGCGTCCGCCTCGAACACCGCCGCGCCGGGCGGCGAGAATCCGTTCGGCGCTCCGTCGGAGGGGGATCTCTCCGCGGCGCCGCCCGCCGCCGCGCCCGCGGCCGCGCCATCGGCGACTCCGAAGACCTCGGCCGACATGAACGAGACCCGCGACCAGCTCGCTCCGCTCGCGGTCAAGATCGCCCAGGAGGGCTACGGCGTTTCGCTCGACTACTCGCGCGAGTCGATCCGGTCGGTCGAGCAGGTGCTCGGCGCACTGTACGACCAGTACCAGCAGGAGGGCCGGCCCGACAACCTGCAAGGCGTCGCGCTGGAGTTCGGCGCCTACATCGTCCAGGTCATGGACCGCAACGACGGCCCCGGCAAGTGGCTCAAGGACAGCCCCGAGATGGGTCCCAACACCATGCCCTACTACTGGCGCGACCGCGTGATCTTCCCGGTGACGTGGTGCGAGAAGCGCCTGACCATGGGTCCCAGCGAGGACGTGTGGGCCAAGTACCAGCAGGTGGTGCTGAGCCAGGTGCGCTGAGCGCGCGCGTCCGTCGAGCGGCGCCGCCCCGCCTTGCGCCGTCCGCCGTGGCGATGCTAGATTCCCCGCCCTGCACGCGGATGCGGTTCACTCCCTTGGCGTTCGACGGAGTCACGGCACTCGCGCGGCAGTCGGCGGTGGCAGCGGAATCGCTCGCTCGGGCCGTCAGCGTCTTTCGAGACAAGCCGCGGCATCGTCCGGAGGGATGGCCGAGTGGTTGAAGGCGGCGGTCTTGAAAACCGTTCAAGTACTCTCACCATCAACGCGCCGACAGCCGCCGGAACACCAATCGCCTGAATGGAGTAGATCACGCCCCAACGGGTTCGCCCCGAGGGGCGTTTGCGTTTCAACGCGGTCAGAGATGGACACGAATGGCCACGTTAGGACGCTGAAGGGGTAGCCAAGGGGTAGCCGGAAAACGCCCGGGAGGGCGAGGGTCTTCGATACCCGTTCGGGTCTCCAGCGTGCCCAGGCCGGAGTGGGTGAGGTACGGGAGCAGCCTAGCTGCAAGCACGGGCATTCTCGTGCCGGGTTCAGGCGTCGATGAATCCGCACCGTTGCGTCGCCTTTTGCCAGCTTGCGGCTGCTAGGACCTCGCCCCGCTCGCACTGCCAAGGGGTCATCCGAGTTCGCTCGTCACGCTGAGCGACCACGTCCGGCGCCATCGGCTCGACCTTGGATTTGCAGAACGAATCCTCGGCGTGAGGTTGGGTGTCCGCGCGGAGACGGTGGTGAACTGGGAACTGGGGCGGACACGCCCACTCGAGCGGCATCTCGCGAGGTTGCTCCGCTGCCTCGGCTGATACCCCGGACCGACCAACAGGAGCCTGGCCGGGCGGGTGCTCGCGCGCAGACGGATGCTCGGGCTCACGCAGGCCGAGCTTGCCGCCCCGGATCGGGCTGGACGAAGGGACGGTGGTCGATCTGGAGCACGGGCAGCGTCGGGCGAGCCGGCGGGTTAGGCGAGCCGTGAACTCTTCATGGCCCACGAACGAGTGGATCACGCGGGGTTCTCGCCGTCCCCGAACCCGCCTCGACGGCTGCCCGAAGGCGGCGCTGGACTATCGAAGGACGACGAAGCGACGCGAGGCCGTCGAACCGCCGGCTTGCAGGCGGCAAAAGTACACGCCTTTGGGCCAGTTCTCCGCGTCCACGGGCTGCTCGTGCCAACCGGGGCTGATCAGTTGGTGGTCGAGCAGAGTGGCGATGCGTCGACCCTGGATGTCGAAGACCTCAAGTGACACGGGGCCAGTGACCCGCGACTCGAATGGAATCGATGCTGACGAGACCGCGGGGTTGGGGCTGATCGGCCCCAACGCCAGCGATGAACCCGGAGGGCCATGCGGCACCTCAGCCCCTAGCTGGATCTCGGCCAGCCCCGAGCACGGCAGTCCGTCGAACTGAAGGAACGCACCTCCCGCATAGACGGTGCGCCCGCTCGCGGACAGACTCCAGACGTGCCCATTGGGGCGTGCATCCCACGAGATGGCCTGCCCAGAGATCGCGTCCACTCCAGCGAAGTCCTTCTGTGCTCCACCACCGATGCCGTCGAAGTCGCCCCCGACGTAGATTGTGTCTCCGACGGCGACCAATGCATAGATGTAGGGAGCGATGACGTCCCCAGGGCCCGGCTCGGGATTCCAGCGGAGCACCGCGCCGGTGAGGGCGTCGACGGCGGCCAGGGAATTGCGTGACTGCCCACCAACCGTGTAGTAGGCCCCGCCGACGTATACCGTCCGGCCGATGACGACGAGTGAGTTCACGAAGCTGTCCACGTCGGGGTTCCAGGAGAGGACAGCTCCGGTGGTCGCGTCTACCGCAGCCAGGCCCTGATGAGGCTGTCCGCCGACGTGCTCGAAGAACCCTCCAAGGTAGATCGTGTCCCCGCGGCGCGCCATCGCGTACACAGCATCGTCTGGCTGGGGATCCCAGCTGTTCACCTCCCCAGTGGCGAGGTCCACGGCGGCAGCGTGAGTACGGTATTTCCCGCCGATGTATCCGAACCCGCCGGCAAGGAAGAGCGTCGAGTCGCTGACGAACATCGTCCCGACGGCCCCGTTCGCGCCGGGGTTCCATGCGGTCGCTGCCCCGGTAAGCGTGTCCAGCGCGGCGAGACTGCTGCGATACTGCCCGCCGATGGTACCGAAGTTCCCGCCTGCGTAGACAGTTGGTCGCCGATCAAGGTCACGCTGAGCCCACGAGAATCGTGCACACTGGTGGCGCTTAGGATGACCGGTGCGTATTCGCCGCTCACTCCCCCATTGAACGTGATCTCGTTCGACTCAATCACTTGCGTCGAGTCGTTGGGGTCGAGCGCCACCGCTTGGAACCTCCCGGCGCTGCCCATCGGCAGGTCGAGGACGTAGCGCGCGGCGCTCGCCACGGGATCGTTTTCATCCGAGCAGAAGTGGATGGTGCGCAGATGCGCGGCGCTGTCCGCCGTCGTCGACGGTTCGTCCACCGCCGACACCTGAGCGAACGGCTCGAGACAGGCCAGCTGTTCGTCGAGCGGCACTGGCGAGATGTCGCAGCTGTCGGCGACCCACAGCAGTCGCCACTCCGCCGGCAGCCGCTGCTCGCTCGAGTCCGCCTGCACCACCATCGTGCAGCGGGTGGCCTCGGTGAACGAGAGCGTGGTGGCGCCACCAGTCCATTGAAGCTGGAGCGCCGATGCGGAGCGGGTGGTGAGCAACAACATGAGAAGAGCATAGCAACACCGGTGGATGCGGCCCATGGTCGCGGCCTCCTGTCGGAGACAGCGGTCCGAAGCCAACCCGGTGGGGGCGGGGGTGAGGGGCTCAGCCTCGAGGGCGAGGGGTCGGCGAGCGGGGCGCGGGCCTCACACGCCCGAGAGTGAACGCCTCCGAGGGGGGGGGCCGTCAACGGGTGTTCGATGCGGGATGGAGAACGCGCCTGTCCAAGCCACAAGTGATCTAGTCACAAGTGTTCCCACCCCGCCCGCCCCGCCTTGCGCCCGCCCGCAGGCCGATGCTAGATTCCCCGCCCTGCACGCGGATGCGGTTCGCTCGCTTGAGCGTTCGACGGAGCGTCGGCACTCGCGCGGCAGTCGGCGGTGGCAGCGGGATCGCTCGCTCGGGCCGTCAGCGTCTTTCGAGACAAGCCGCGGCATCGTCCGGAGGGATGGCCGAGTGGTTGAAGGCGGCGGTCTTGAAAACCGCTGAGCGAAAGCTCCGTGGGTTCGAATCCTACTCCCTCCGCCAGTCGTACCTTGGAGAGGTGGCCGAGCGGTCGAAGGCAGCCGCCTGCTAAGCGGTTGATCGGGTAAAACCGATCCGGAGGTTCGAATCCTCTCCTCTCCGCCATTGTGCCCGCTTCGCTGGGGCGCGCCCTTAGCTCAATTGGATAGAGCGTCTGGCTACGGACCAGAAGGTTGGGGGTTCAAATCCTCCAGGGCGCGCCATTCTTTCCCGCCGCACGCGAGTGCTCCCCGCCGCGTCGCCCCCGGTCGCATGAGGTCCCATCTTCACCGAAGGGAACGCGCATGAACCGGCTCCTCGCTCTCCTCCTGCTCGTCTCATGCTCCGTCGTCGGCTGCCAGACCCGGGGCGCCCGCTCCGGGCTCAGCGGCCAGGCCGTGGCGCAGGGCCCCAAGGCGATCCCGATCCTGCACACGGAGCGGATGGTCTACGAGTGCCCGAAGTGCGGCATGGACTACGACGCGGCGGGCCTGTGCACCATGGACCAGACCCAGTTGGTGGAGACCGCCATCGCGTACAAGTGCCCGACCGACGGCCAGCCCGTCGAGCACTCGGGCAAGTGTCCGCGCTGCGCGGCGCCCGCGCTCGTCGAGAAGACGACGGTCGCCGACGCCGGTGGAGCGCCTTCCGGAGGGAACTGAGATGACTCGCTCACGTCGTGCCGCGGACGTGATGCGTGCGGTGGCCGGCGTCGCGTGCGCTCTGGCGCTCGCGGCCGTGGCCTCCGCCGCACCCAAGAAGGAGAAGACCCACGATCTGGTGTGGACCTACCCGGATCTCGCCTCGCTCGGCATCGGGAGCATCGCGATGCTCCCGGTCGCCAGCTACGACAACAACCTCGAAGCCGAGAAGACGGTGGCGCAGGCGGTCGGCATGACGTTCCGCGAGAGCGGCCACCGCTGGCTGTCGGCCGCCACCGCGCGCGAGCTGGTGCGCGGGGACGCGGTGGCCGAGTCGCTGTTCAGGGTCGCACGCGAGGGCGTGCTCAAGACGGGGAGCGTGGACTCGCTGCTGGCCCCGCGGCTGTGCGCCGCGCTGCGCACCAACGCGGTGTTCGCGGTGCGCGTGGACCAGTGGGAGCAGCGCAAGATGGAGTGGAACGAGGCGGGCAAGCCCTCGACCACGGTGCAGGCGCGCGCGGTGCTGGTGGATTCCACCGGGCGCCTGGTGTGGTCGATCTCGGGCAGCGAGACCGGCGAGGGGGCGTACCACGATCCCAGCACCGGCGCGGTGAACATGTCGGGCGGCGGGCTCGGGCACGACCCGGTCAACGCCCAGGGCGGACCGCCCGCCTACCTCGAGATCGTGGGCAAGCTGTTCACGCGGTGGGCGAGCCAGTTCCCCTCGCGTGCCGCCACTGCGCCCGCGTCCGCCGCGCCCAAGGCGCCGTAGCGCCCGGCGAGCCGCGCGTGTCGGTGCTGATCCGCGACGACGAGCAGGGCATGCAGGCGGCGTTGCGCGAAGCGCGCGCGGCGGAGACAGCCGACGAGGTGCCGGTCGGCTGCGTGATCGTGCACGAAGGGCTCGTGATCGGGCGCGGGCACAACCAGGTCGAGGGCCTGCAGGACGCCACCGCCCATGCCGAGATCGTCGCGATCGGCGCCGCCTCGAGCGCGCTCGGCTCGTGGCGCCTCAACGAGTGCACGCTCTACGTCACGCTCGAGCCCTGTTCGATGTGCGCGGGCGCGATCGTGCTCGCGCGGCTCGGTCGGCTGGTCTACGGCGCGCTCGATCCCAAGGCGGGCGGCTGCGGCTCGGTGACCGACGTGATCCACGAGCCGCGCCTGAACCACCGCGTCGAGGTGACGACCGGCGTGCTCGCCGAGGAGTGCGGCGAATTGCTGCGCGAATTCTTCCGCCGCCGCCGCCGCGCCGCCGAGGAGCAGCAGGAGCCCGGGCACGCGTGAGCGGGCCCTCGTGTCGGCGGGCTTGACGGTTCTTCCGCCGCGGGGGCGCGAGCCGGCGCGCACGAAACGCCGGCGCCGGCGCCCAAGTCACCCGCCTGCGCCGATCTCTGTCACGACACGCGACCGTGGCCCTGCTCTTGCACTAGGCCGAGTGGGGGGGCAGGGCTCAGCGGCAACCTCGTGCACGCGCCGAGGTGGACCGCGACGAGCACTCGGTGGGGTCGTGCGCGGGGACGCGTACGACCCTTCACCGTTTCGACTCCCGTCCGTTTCCACCTCCGGCTCCGAGGAACGCGCCGCCGAACGCGCACGGGCGCTCGGCCGGTCGCTGCGGCGACCCGGCGGGCTCGCGGCCTTGCTGTATCATGCCGCCGCGATCCCATCCCATGCGCCGATCCCGATCGTCCCACCCGTCCCGCGCCGTCCCCGTCGCGCCCGCCGGCATCGCGCCCGCCACGCTCCGCAGCGCCGGCGCGCTCGTGGTGGCGGTCGCGACGCTGGCGCTGGGTGCGTACGCGCTGATCGTGCACCGCATCGGCGATTACCTGACCGAGAGCGACTTCTACGCCGGCTACGCGATCGGCGCCCGCGCGCTGCAGCACGGGCACGTCGACTTCGCGCGCTACGGCGTGTACGGCCCGGTCTACGAGGTGATGCTCGCGCTGTTCGGATGGGCGCTGCCCGACCTGTTCACCGCCGCGCGCGTGCTCTCGGTGCTGGCCGCCGGCGCCACGCTGTGGGCGTGGTGGCGGGTGGCCGAGCGACGGCTCGACAGCGCGGTCGCGCTGCTGCTGGTGGTCGCGCTGCTCGCGAATCCCACGCTGATGCGCTACGGCTACTCGGCCACCACCGACATGGTGGCGATGGCGTGGTTCTCGCTGTCGGTGTGCGCGACCCTCACGGTCGCGGGCCGCCGGGGACCGCTCGCGGCCGGGGTCGCGGCCGGACTGGCGGTGCTCACGCGCTACAACCTCGCGAGCCTGCTGCCGGCGGCGCTGCTGTTCGAGGGCCTGCGCAGCGGGCGCAGCACCGCGGCGCGCGCGGGACACATCGCGCTGTTCCTGCTCGGCATGCTGATCCCGATCGCGCCGTGGACCGCCGCCTCGCTGCACGCGGGACATCTGCCGGGGGAGACGCTGATCCGCGACCGCGGCTTCTACCTGCAGGGCACCCCCGGCCAGCTGCTCGAGAGCCGCTACCGCGACCTCGGAGCGGACGTGCGGGCGCAGGCCCAGGCCGAGGCCCAGAGCGAGGCGGGCGCCACGGCGGCGTTGCCGGGGCTCGGCGCGCGCATCGGCGAGCACGTGTTGCGCGACGCGCGCGACCTGCTCGGCCCGCCGATCGCGATCCTCGCCATCGCGGGCGTGATCGCGATCCTGATCCTGCGCGCGGGGGCGCCGTTCGTTCCGCTGCTGCCGTTCGCGCTGTGCACGGCGCTGGTGCTGCTCCCGGTGTTCTATACCGAGCGGTACTCGATGGTGCTCGCGCCGATGTGGACGCTGCCCGCCGCGTGGCTGGTGGCGCGGATCGCGCGGGCCCGCTGGCCGCGGCCGTGGCCGCTGCTCGCGGCCGCCACGCTGGGACTGGCGGCGCTGATTCCCACCGTGCGCTGGGCGATCGTCTATCACCGCGGCTGCGCCGAGATCCTGCCGCTCGAGACCCGGGTCGCGGGCGCGGCGCTGCGCGCGGTCGCGCGGCCCGGCGAGCGTCTGCTGGCGCGCAAGGCGCACACCGCGTACTACGCGGGGCTCCAGCCGGTGCCGTTCCCGATCTACCGCACGCTTCCGTCGCTGGCGGCCTACTGCCGCGCGCAGGACGTGCACTACCTCTACTACTCCTGGTACGAGGCCTACATGCGCCCGGCGTTCGCATTCCTGCTCGACACCTCGGCGGTGGTGCCGGGCCTCGAGGTGGTGAACGCCACCGCGCAGCGCCCGAGCGTGACCTTCCGGGTGACTCCCGACTTCGGTCGCACGCCGGCCTGGTGGGAGGATGGCCCGACGCGGGAGCGGCTCGCGCTGCGCGTGAACGCCCTGCTCCTGCCGGGCGCGGCCGCGACGCCGCACCTGGTGCGACTCGCGGCGATCGGTCTCGAGCGCGGCCGGCCGGCGGAGGCCCTGCGCGACGCCGAGGCGGCGCTGCGGCTCGACCCCGGCGAAGCGACCGCGCGGCAGCTGCGCGACGAGGCGCGCAGCCGGCTCGCGCGACCCGCGGCGCCGGCGGCGCCACCCGCGAACCGCGGCGCGCGGCGCGGGGGAATCCGGTAGAGTGCCCGCGCGTCGCCCGGCGACGCGCACGCCCATGGCCCGATCGCTCGAAGCTCCCGGCACCCTGCTGATGCGCACGTGGCAGCGGCTCGCTCCGCTGCCGGGCGGCGCGTGGCTGTTCGGGCTGCTGCTGCGCGGGCTGGCGCCTTACAGCGGCGCGCTCGGCGCGCGGGTCGTCGAGCTGCGCCCCGGCTACGCGCGCCTGACGCTGCGCGAGCGCCGCGCGGTGCGCAATCACCTGCGCTCCGTGCACGCGGTGGCGCTCACCAACCTCGGCGAGCTCACCAGCGGTCTCGCGATGATGGCGGGGCTGCCCGCCGGAGTGCGCGGCATCGTGCTCTCGCTGACCACCGAGTACCTCAAGAAGGCCCGCGGCGTGCTGACCGCCGAGTGCCAGGCCGCGCTGCCGGCGGTGACCGGGCCCCTCGATCACGACGTGGTCGCCGAGCTGCGCGACGCCGCCGGCGAGCCGGTCGCGCGCGTCACGGTGCGCTGGCGACTCGACCGGGCGGTGGCGTGAGCGTCGCGCTGGAGACCGCGTTCACGCGTCAGGTCGGCATCGCGGTGCCGATCGTGTGCGGCGCGATGTACCCCTGCAGCAATCCCGAGCTGGTCGCCGCGGTCTCGGCGGCGGGCGGCATCGGCGTGGTGCAGCCGGTCTCGATGACGTACGTGCACGGCCACGACTTCCGCGCCGGTCTGCGCCTGATCCGCCGCCTCACCGACCGGCCGATCGGGATGAACGCGCTGATCGAGAAGACCGCGCGCCGCTACGAGGAGCGCATGCGCGAGTGGGTGGACGTGGCGCTCGAGGAGGGCGTGCGGTTCTTCGTGACCTCGCTCGGCAACCCGCGCTGGGTGGTCGAGCGCGCACACGCGGTCGGCGGCGTCGTGTACCACGACGTCACCGAGGCGAAGTGGGCGACCAAGGCGCGCGACGGCGGCGTGGACGGACTGATCGCCGTCAACGCGCGCGCCGGGGGACACGCCGGTCCGCGCGGCGCGGAGGCGCTGTTCGAGGAGCTGGCGCCGTTCGGCCTGCCGATCCTCTGCGCGGGCGGGATCGCCGATGCCGCGGGCTTCCGCCACGCGCTCGCGCTCGGCTATGCGGGCGTGCAGCTGGGCACGCGCTTCATCGCGACCCCGGAGTGCCGCGCGAGTGCCGCCTACAAGGCCGCCATCGTGGCGGCACACGAGGACGACGTGGTGCTCACCGAGCGCATCACCGGCATCCCCGTCGCGGTGCTCAACACCGCCACCGTCCAGCGCGCCGGGCTGCGCGCCGGTCCCCTCGCGCGCTGGCTTCTGAGGCAGCCGCGCACCCGTCACGCGATGCGCGGCCTCTACGCGCTGCGCTCCGCCTGGCAGCTCAAGCGCGCCTCGCTCGACGCCACCGGCCGGCTCGACTTCTGGCAGGCGGGCAAGAGCGTGCGCGACATCCACGCGATCGAGCCCGCCGGCGAGATCGTGCGGTCGATGGCCGCGGCCGTGCGGAGCGAGTCGCGGAGCGGCTGAGGGCGGACACCGCGCGCGGGCGCGTTCGTCCCCGATCTGGGCGCGTCCGTCCGCCGCCGGCGCGCGGGGCCGCCAACGGACCGACGCGTTCGTGTATCGTCCGCGATCCCCATGGACGCCACGTTGGTCCAACCCGAGGTGCCCCCATGAAGCGCTCCACTCGCCCGCTCCATCCTCGACTGCGGTTCGCGATCCTGCTCGCCCTGCTCGCGTTCCCCGCCCTCGCGCTCGCCGGCAGCGGAGACCCGGACGACGGCCCCCCCGAGGCGCTCGGGCCGTCGGCGATCCTGCCGGCCGCGAGCGGCGCCAACGCTCCGACGGTCTCGCCGGACGCCAAGTGGGACGTGAACGACCCGCCGGGCCCGCATCACGACGCGACGCTCGACGTGCGCAGCGGCACGTGGATGAGCGTGGACGTCAGCCCCGACGGCAAGCAGCTCGTGTTCGACCTGCTCGGCGACCTCTACGTGATCCCGAGCACGGGCGGCGAAGCGAAGGCGATCACCCACGGCATGGCGTGGGACGAGCAGCCGCGCTTCAGCCCCGACGGCGCCCACATCGCGTTCACCAGCGATCGCGCGGGCGGCGACAACATCTGGGTCATCGACCGCGACGGCTCGCACCCGCGCCAGGTGACCAAGGAGAGCTATCGGCTGCTCAACAGCCCGACGTGGACGCCCGATGGCCGATTCATCGCGGCGCGCAAGCACTTCACGTCGACGCGCTCGGCCGGGGCGGGCGAGATCTGGCTCTACCACTGGGCGGGAGGTGGCGACGGGATGCAGATGACCAAGCGCCGCACCGACCAGAAGGACGAGGGCGAGCCGGCGTTTTCTCCCGACGGGAAGTACCTCTACTGGAGCCTGGACGCCACGCCCGGCCGCACGTTCGAGTACAACAAGGACTCCAACACCCAGATCTACGCGATCCAGCGCCTCGACCGCGAGAGCGGCGAGATCCTCACGTTCCTCGGCGGGCCCGGCGGCGCGATCCGCCCCACGCCCTCGCCCGACGGGAAGAGCGTGGCGTTCATCCGCCGAGTGCGCGGCCAGAGCGTGCTGCACGTGGTCGACGTGGCCTCCGGCGTGGAGCACCCGCTGTACGCCCAACTCGACCGCGACCTGCAGGAGATCTGGGCGGTCCACGGCGTGTATCCCGGGATGTCGTGGACGCCGGACTCGAAGTCGGTCGTGTTCTGGTCCCACGGCGGGATCCACCGCATCGACGCGGCGACCCGCGCCGTGACCGAGATCCCGTTCCACGTGAGCGACACGCGGCGGGTGACCGAGGCGGTCCGCTTCCCGGTCGAGGTCGCGCCCGACTCCCTGCGCGCGCGCATGCTGCGCTGGGTCACCGTCTCGCCGCAGGGCGACCGGGTCGTGTACTCGGCGCTCGGCCACCTGTGGATGCGTGCGCTGCCGAGCGGCGCGCCGCACCGCCTGACGACGCAAAACGACCACTGGGAGTTCTATCCGGCATGGTCGCGCGACGGGAAGTCGATCGTCTACGTGAGCTGGGACGACGACCAGCTCGGCGCGGTCCGCGTGGTGCCCGCCGGCGGCGGCGCCGGCCGGGTGGTGACGCGGCAGCCCGGGCACTACGTGGAGCCGGCGTTCTCGCCCGATGGCGCCACGATCGTCTACCGCGCGATCGCCGGCGGCTACCTGTTCTCGACCGCGTGGTCGCGCGACTACGGCATCTTCCGGGTGGCCGCGGCGGGCGGGGCCTCGACGCTGATCACCCGCAGCGGGCAGTGGCCGCACTTCGGGGCCGCCAGCGACCGCGTGTACCTGGTCGACATCGAGGGCGCGGACCAGGACGAGCGCACGTTGTTCAGCGTCAAGCTCGACGGGGCCGATCCGCACACCCATCTCAAGGGGGTGTACTTCACCGAGGCGCGCCTGTCGCCGGACGAGAAGTGGATCGCGTTCCGCGAGAAGTACAAGATGTGGGTGGCGCCGTTCACGCGCACCGGCAGTCCGATCGACATCGGGCCCGCGGTCCGCACCGTCCCCGTGCGGCTGGTCTCGAAGGAGGCCGGGGACTTCCTCGGCTGGTCGGGCGACTCGCGGACGCTGCACTGGTCGCTGGGTCCCGAGCTCTTCACGCGCGACCTGACCGAGCTGTTCACGTTCGTGCCCGGGGCACCGGACTCGCTCGCCGACTCGCCGGCCCGCCACCAGGACGTGAGCTTCTCGTATCCGCTCGACAAGCCGAGCGGCGCGGTCGCGCTGCGGGGCGCGCGCATCGTCACGATGAAGGGCGACGAGATCATCGACGACGGCGTCGTCGTCACCCTCGGCGGCCGCATCACCGCGATCGGCCCGCGCGCGAGCGTCACGGTGCCGGCGGGCGCCCAGGTGATCGACGTCACGGGCAAGACCATCGTGCCCGGGTTCGTCGACGCGCACTGGCACGGCTCGATGGGGGCCGAACAGCTGGTGCCGCAGCGCTCGTGGATCGACTACGCGTCGCTCGCGTTCGGCGTGACCACGCTGCACGATCCGTCGAACGACTCCGGCGAGATCTTCACGCAGGGCGAGCTGCAGCGCGCGGGGCAGATCGTCGCGCCGCGCATCTTCTCGACCGGCACCATCCTGTACGGAGCCAAGGGCGACTTCCGCGCCGACGTCGACAGCCTGGCGGACGCGCTCATGCACCTGCACCGCATGCAGGCCTACGGTGCCACGAGCGTGAAGAGTTACAACCAGCCGCGCCGCGACCAGCGCCAGCAGGTGCTGGAGGCGGCGCGCGAGATCCACATGAACGTCGTCCCCGAGGGCGGCGCGCTGTTCCCGCACAACATGACGATGGTGATCGACGGCCATACCGGCGTCGAGCACGCGCTGCCGATCGCGCGGGTGTACGACGACGTGGTGCAGCTGTGGAGCCAGACCAAGGTCGGCTACACGCCCACGTTCAACGTGGCGTACGGCGGGCTCGATGGTGAGCACTACTGGTACGCGAAGACGCCGGTGTGGGCGGATCAGCGCCTGCAGTCGTTCGTGCCCCGTCGCATCCTCGACGCCCGCGCGCGGCGACCGGTGACCGCCCCGGACGGCGAGTGGAATCACATCACGGTGGCCGAGGAGGCCGCGAAGCTGCACCGCGCCGGCGTCGGCGTGCAGATCGGAGCCCATGGCCAGCGCGAGGGCCTCGGCGCGCACTGGGAGATCTGGAGCCTGGTGCAGGGCGGGATGTCGCCCCACGAGGCGCTGCGCTGCGCCTCGCTCGGGGGCGCGCGCTACCTGGGCTACGACCGCGACCTCGGCTCGCTCGAGCCGGGCAAGCTCGCCGATCTGGTGGTGATGGACAAGGACCCGCTCGCGGACATCCGCAACACCAACAGCGTCGGCATGGTGATGGTGAACGGGCGCCTCTACGACGCCGCCACGATGAACGAGATCGCGCCGCGCCAGCGCGCGCGCGGTGCGTTCTGGTGGGAGGCCGAGCAGCACGAGGAGCAGGCGCTGCCGCGCTGAGGTCGGACTGACGAGGAGCGCCGACGGAGGGCCGTCCCGGCACCGGGGCGGCCCTCGGCACGAATGCCCCCGCGCCCGGCGCCCCGGGCACGCCGAGCGCGGCGGCTGCGGCGGGCGCGCTCCCGCAGCCGATCGTGCGAATCGCCTCCGCAGCGGACGCGGCCCGATCAGGAGCGCTGAACACCCACCTTTTCCATTGCTGATCCCGGGACTCGGGCGGAGACTCACACGAGCCTCGAACGCGCCCGCGGGGCCGTCAGCCGGGTACCCACCCCGGCCCCTGGACGTGCAACCGCGAGCCGTGCGCGACGGGGACGCCTGGGCCGCAGGTCGTTCCGGCGCGTGCGCCTCGTCCGGAGGAGCCTGTCATGGCCCGTGTCTCCGACATCCTCATCACCAAGGGTCCACACGTTCACGCCATCGACCCCGGAGCGACGGTCTACGAGGCGATCGCCAAGATGGTCGCCTGCAACGTGGGCTCCCTGATGGTGCGCGAAGGGGACCGCGTGCTGGGGATCTTCACCGAGCGCGACTACCTGCGGCGCGTGACGCTGCAGGATCGCCACCCCCGCACGACCTACGTCAGCGAGGTGATGACCGAGCGGCTGGTGTGCGTCGAGACCCACCAGGACGTCACGGAGTGCATGCGCATCATGAGCCAGGAGCGCATCCGCCACCTGCCGGTGGTGAACGAAGGCGGCCTCGTGGGCATGATCTCGATCGGCGACCTGGTGAAGTGCATGGCGAGCGAGCGGGCCGTCGAGGTCCGCTACCTCACCGAGTACATCATGGGAGAGCGCACCCTCAGCTGAGCGCGGGCGGCCCGGGCGCCGCCGTGCGGTCCAGCATCTCCTGGACCGCGCGCGCCACGTGGTCGACCGGCACCGTGTCGATCGCCCGGCCGGGCTCGGACGCGACCGCGTGGGGCAGGTTCGGGGTGTCGATCCACTCCGCGATGCGCGCGCGCGCCTGCCCGTCGTGGTCGCTCATCACGCACGCGAACGGGCAGCCGCACATCTGGAACACGTGTCCGGGGCCGCAGTCGTTGCCGACCGCGCCGATCGCGCCGAACGCGGCCGCCGCCAGTTCCGCGACCGGACGGTCCATCAGCAGCTCCGCGCGCGCCGCGATGGCCGAGGCCAGCACCGGCGCGCGCCAGTGCGGCCTCCTGCGGACCGAGCACGAACGCGAAGCGCAGCGACCCGTCGCGGGCCGCGAGGTGCTCGCACAGGGCGAGGAAACGCTCGATCCCCCACAGCTTGAACGCGCCGGCGCCCCCGCCCGGGAGCACGGCGAGGGTGCGCGCCCGCGGCGTGGCGGCGCCGCCGGAGCGCCGCGCCTCGGCGCGGAACCACTCGTCGAGCGGCGCCGCCAGCGCCGCCTCGCGGTCGAGGATCATCGTGAGGTACTTCCGCGCGCGATAGACCGAGGTGTCGTGCGGCACCGTGCGGGTGTGGAGCAGCCGCGCGAGCGGCGAACGGAATCCGAGCCGGGTCGCGGCCCCGCTGGTGCCCACGGCGAGATCGAGCCACTGGGACGCCGGGCGCAGCGCCAGGATGGTCTCGGGGTGCAGCGCCCTCAGGTGCCCGCGCACCGCGCCGATGCCGTGCTCATACTCGCGCGCCTCGTCGGCGCAGCCGAGCCGGACGAGCAGCTCGGCCTGCGGGAACGGTGCGAGCAGCACGATGCGGGCGCCGGGGTGACGGTGGCGCAGCGCGTGCAGCAGCGGCACGTGGACCAGCAGGGCGCCGAAGAACGGTCGGTTCTCGAGGAATACCGCGACGGTCGACATGGACGCGGCGAGGGTAGCACCGACGCGACTCCCCACGCTGCGCCCGCGCGGCGCGCGGCCCTCGCGAGTGACGCCCCGCGGGGCGAGCCACTATGCTGGGCCCATGGGCCGCGCCGCGGTCGGATGATCGCGCGCGCGGCCACGCGCCCGACGTGCGCTGGAGAGTCCCGTGACCGAACCCATCGGCTACCTCGCCGCGACGTGCACTACGCTCGCGTTCCTTCCGCAGGTGATCCACGTGTGGCGCACCCGGTCCGCGGACGACATCTCGCTGGCGATGTACCTGATCTTCATGGTGGGCGTGCTCGCGTGGGTCGTCTACGGCGTGCGGCTCCACGCCCAGCCGGTGGTGCTCGCCAACGGGGCGACGTTCGTGCTCGCGGGCGCCGTGCTGGTGGGAAAGTTGCGCTTTCGGCACGCGGGCTGAATGGCGCCGCGCGCGTTCCGGCCCCCGATCGCGCGCGGGCTCCCACGCTGCAACCTCCCACTCGCGCCCGTCGTATGGCACTCTGTCCGCCGTCGCGCGCGAGTCGGGCTCGGCGCGCCCCCAGGTGCCGTGCGTCCCATCGCTCTCCGCCGGTGCCGCACCCCAGGAGGAGTCCATGCTGAGTGTCCGAGGCCTGGTCAAGGTCTACCCCGGTCCCGTGACCGCGCTGAACGGCGTCGACCTCGACGTGCCGCCCGGCATGTTCGGGCTGCTGGGCCCCAATGGCGCCGGCAAGTCGACATTCATGAAGATCGTCGCAGGGCTGCTCGAACCCACCGCGGGGACGGTCACGCTCGACGGCGCGGACATCCTCGACGATCCCGGTTCGCTGTGGCCGCGACTCGGCTACCTGCCCCAGGAGTTCGGTTTCTACCCGCACCTGAGCGGCGCGGCGATGCTCGACCACCTGCTGGTGCTCAAGGGCGTCGAGGCGCCGCAGGGCCGCAAGCAGCTGGTCGCCGACCTGCTCGAGCGGGTGAACCTCTCCTTCGCGGCGAAGCGGCCGGTGAAGAGCTATTCCGGCGGCATGCGCCAGCGGCTCGGCATCGCCCAGGCGATCGCGGGCGACCCGCGCCTGATCATCGTCGACGAGCCGACGGCGGGCCTCGATCCCGAGGAGCGCCTGCGCTTCTACCGGCTGCTCTCGGAGCTGGCGGTGGATCGCATCGTGGTGCTCTCGACCCACATCGTGGAGGACGTCGCGGTGCTTTGTCCGCGCTTCGCGGTGATCCGCGGCGGCCGGCTGATCGCGCTCACGACGCCGGTCGAGGCGCGCGCGGCGATCGACGGCCGCATCTTCGAGGGCACGGTCAGCGTGGAGGACCTGCCGCGGCTGCGCGCCGAGCGCATGGTCACGCAGGCGCTGCTGGTCGAGGGCCGCAATCGCGCTCGCATCCACGAGCCGAGCGGAGCCCCGCCGCCGGGATTCGCGCCGGTCACCGCCACGCTCGAGGACTCGTACCTGGTGCTGATGCGACTCGGCGCGCTGCCCGGGCACGAGGGAGTCGCCGCGGTGTCGCCGCTGCCGGTCGCCGTCGCGTCGGCCAGGTGACGCGATGAACCTGCGACGCCTCGGCGCCTCGTTCGACGTGGAGTTCGGCCACGCGTTCCGCCGGCCGTTGTTCATCGCGCTCGGGCTGATCCTGGTGCTCAGCGCCTGGGGACTCTCGACCGGCTCGCTGCAGATCAGCTCGGGCGACAGCTCGGTGGGCGGCACCAAGGCCTGGATCACGTCGGAGTTCGCCCAGACGCAGACGATGAGCTACCTGGTGCTGCTCTACTACGCGTTCTTCATCGCGTCCGCGGCGGGGCTCACGCTGCTGCGCGACCGCGAGACGCAGGTGGACGTGCTGCTGCACTCCACGCCGCTCACCCCGGGCGAGTACGTCTGGGGCCGGTTCTTCGCCGTGGTCGGCGGGTTCGCGGTGATGATGCTCTGGCAGATGGCGACGACCGCGTTCTTCAACCACGTGGTCCCGAACGCGAACGCCCACGAGATCCGCGGGCCGTTCGCGCTCGCGCACTACCTCGTCCCGATCGCCACCATCGGACTGCCGTTCGTGGTGTTCTTCACCGGTCTCTCGATGCTGGTCGGCGAGCGCTCGCGCAGCGCGGTGCTGGTGTTCGTGCTGCCGGTGGCCGCCATGCTGGTGTGCGGATTCTTCCTGTGGGACTGGGCGCCCTCGTGGCTCGACCTGCGCGTGAACCGCATCCTGCAGGCGCTCGAGCCCACCGGCTACCGCTGGCTCAACGAGACCCATCTCAAGGTGGACCGCGGAGTCACGTTCTACAACACGCAGCCGGTGCCGTACGACCTGGTGTTCTGGCTCAATCGGCTGTGGCTGCTCGTGGGCGGGGTGGGCGCGGTCCTGCTGACGCAGCGCGCGGTGGCGAAGTCGCTGCGGGGCGCGGTGGCCTCGGGCGCCGCGACGCGGGCCGCGCGAGCGTCGGCTGCGGCGGAGGTCCCGGCGGATGGCGCGGCGCTCGAGGCGCCGGCGGTGGCCGCGCTCCGCATGCGCTCGCGCCCGGTGGGCGCGCTCGCGAACGTCGTCGCGGTGGCGCGCGCCGAGCTGCGCGAGCTGCGCGGGCAGGCGGGCCTGTACATCTTCGTGCCGCTGATCCTGCTGCAGGTGATCGGGAACGTGCTGCTCGCGACCGGGGCGTTCGACACGCCGCTGCTGCTGACGCCGGGGAGCACCGCGGTCGCGGTCGCGAGCCAGGTCTCCACGCTGGTGTGCCTGCTGCTGCTGTTCTACACCGTGGAGTCGCTCGAGCGCGAGCGCGTCACCGGCCTGGCGCCGATCCTCTACGCCACTCCGATGCGCACCGCCTCGTTCCTGTTCGGCAAGGCGCTGGCGAACAGCGTCGTGGGGCTGGTGATCCTGCTCGCGGCGCTGATCGCCTGCGCGATCGCGCTGGTGATCCAGCACACGGTCGCGTTCTCGCTCACGCCCTACCTGCTGGTGTGGGGCCTGCTGCTGGTGCCGACGTTCCTCGCCTGGACCGCGTTCGTCACGGCGATCTACGCGTGGGTGGGCAATCGCTACGCCGCGTACGCCCTCAGCCTGGCGTTCATCATCTGGACCGGATTCCGCGCCTTCACGGGCAAGCTCACCTGGGCGGGGAACTGGCCGCTGTGGGGGGTGCTGCGCTGGAGCGACCTCGGGTTCTTCGAGACCGATCGCGTGGCGCTCGCGCTCAATCGCATTCTGCTGCTCGGCAGCGCCGTGTTCTTCACCATGCTCGCGGTGCGGCTGTTCGGCCGGCGCGGCGCGGATCCGGTGCGCATCATGCACCGGCTGGCGCCCGGCCAGCTCGTGCGCACCGCCGGGCGGCTCGCGATCTACGCGCTGGTGCCGCTGGTGGCGTGGACCGCGCTGGTGTTCCTGGTCGACCGCGGCATCGGGGGCGGGGTGGCGAAGAAGGCCGAGAAGGACTACTGGGCGCGCAACCTCAAGACGTGGCTCGATGCACCGCTGCCCGACATCGGCCGCGCCGTGATCGCCGTGCGACTCGATCCGGCGCGTCACGCGATCCGGAGCCAGGGTGCGTTCACGCTCGTGAACGGGCTCGACACGACCCTCGCGCAGATCCCGCTGACCGGCGCCCGGCACTGGAACCACCTGGCGTGGACTCTGGACGGCCGGCCGTACGTGCCCGCCGACGAGAAGCACCTCTACGTCTTCACTCCGCCGCGGCCGCTCGCGAAGGGCGACAGCGTGGTCATCGGCTGGACGTGGGACGGCCGCTTCCCGGACGGCGTGACCAAGAACGGCGGCAACACCGAGGAGTTCATCCTGCCGTCGGGCGTCGTGCTGACGGGCTTCACACCCTCGTTCATGCCGGTGATCGGATTCATGGACGGCGTCGGCGTCGACAAGGACAACCGCACCGACACGCGCCGCTTCTCGCGCGACTACTGGAAGGGCATCACGCGCGCCGGCTTCGGCGCGACGGCATGGTTCCCGGCGCAGATCACGATCACCGCGCCGCGGGAGTACACGCTGAACTCGGTCGGCGTGTGCACGCGGGACTCGGTGCGCGACGGGTGGCGCACGCAGGTATGGGTGACCGACCATCCGGTCAAGATCCTCAACATCGTGGGCGGCCGCTGGAAGGTGCAGCCGGGCCACGGCACCACGATCTACTACGCCAGCCAGCATCCCTACAACGTCCGCGAGATGTCCGAGGCGCTCGATGCGTCGCGTCGCTGGTACTCCGAGTGGTTCATGCCGTACCCGTGGCGCGAGCTGAAGCTCTCGGAATTCCCGGGGCTGGCCGGGTACGCGCAGGGATTCGGCACCAACATCACGTTCAGCGAGAACATCGGCTTCCTCACCCGCAACGACGCGAAGACCGACGCGACGTTCCTGGTCACCGCGCACGAGGCCGCCCATCAGTGGTGGGGCAACATCCTCACGCCGGCCAACGGGCCCGGGGGTGACTTCCTGTCCGAGGGAATGGCGCACTTCTCGACGCTGCTGTTGTTCGAGCAGGTGCGCGGGCCGCGCGGCCGCATGGAGTTCGCGAAGGGGATCGAGAAGCGCTACAACGACCGCCGCCGGCCCGACGACGAGCGGGCCATGTACGACATCGACGGCTCGCACCGCTCGGACGAGACCGCCACGTACGATCGCGGCGGCTGGGTGTTCTGGATGCTCTACGACTACCTGGGACACGAGCGCGCGCTCGCGGGCTATCGCGAGTTCGTCCGCACCTGGAGCGTGAGCCGCGACCACCCGGCGCTGCAGGACCTCGTCGCCGCGCTGCGGCCCTATGCCTCCGACACGACCGCCTACGACGCGTTCGTGAAGCAGTGGTTCGAGGACCGGGCGATGCCGCAGTACCGCATCACCCGCGCGACGAAGTCGAAGCGCGGGGCGGGCGCGGACGTCACCCTGACGGTGACCAACACCGGCACCGGCCGCATGCCGGTGGAGATCGCCGTGACCGCCGGGGAGCGCTGGGTCAAGGCCAAGCCCGGCGCCGCCGTCGCGCCCTCGGTCCAGGACGCCGCCTACCGCGAGGCGCGGGGCGCGGTGACGCTCGGCGCCGGTGAGTCCCGGACCCTCACGATCCGCTGCGCGTTCCAGCCCGAGAGGGTGGTCGTGGACCCCGACGTGCGGGTGCTCCAGCTGAACCGCAAGCTGGCGGAGACGCGGCTGTAGACGGGCGCGCCGGAGTTCACCGCGAGTGACCGTCACGCGCCATCGAACTGGAGGACGGCGGCGCAGAGTTCGCGGATTCCTGACTCGCGCGGCGGTGATCCGGCGGTAAGCTGCGGGCGACGTCGTCGGTTGGCCGCTCGGATCCGCAGGCTCGGGGGGCGACCATGACGCACGATCCCACCTCAGAAGGTCGCGATCACCGGAGCGCGCCGCCGCTCGACCGCCGCGAGACGCCGCGCGTGCCGCTCCAGTTCGCGGGACCCCGCACGCGACCCACTCCGATCCATCGCGACCCCGCCGCGGACCTCCCGTGGGTCGTGGTGCTCGCGGGGGGCGAGGGCCTTCGCATGCGGTCACTCACGATCCGCTCCGATGGCGTGCCGGTCCCCAAGCAGTTCTACTCGTTCCGCGACGAACGCTCGCTGCTGAGGCAGACGCTTGATCGCGCGCGCGCGCTGACGACGCCGGACCGCATCCTGGTGCTGGTGCTCGAGTCCCACCGCGCGTGGTGGGGAGGCGCGCTCGCGGATCTGCCGGCGGAGAACGTGCTGGCCCAACCGGAGCCGCGCGGGACCGGAGTCGCGGTCCTGCACGCGCTCGCGCACGTGCGGATGCACGCCGACGATCCGCGGCTCGTCGTGATGCCCTCGGATCACGAGGTGGATGACGAGCCGCGCCTGCTGCGGGCCATGCGCCGCGCGGTGAGCGTCACCGCGCGCTTCCCGGGGCACGTCGTGCTGCTCGGCGTCGCCCCGTGGTACGCCGACTTCGAGTACGGGTTCATCGTCCCGGAGCCGCACGAGGTCGAGCAGGCGCTCCCGGTGCAGGCGTTCATCGAGTGCCCGTCGCCGGCGGTCGCCTCGGACCTGCTGCGCGCGGGAGCGCTGTGGAACAGCTTCATCTTCGCCACCACCGGAGCGGCGCTCGACCGGCTCTACGAGACGTCGTACCCCTCGCTCGCACGCGAATACACCCGCGAGCTGCTCCTCAGCGGCGGAGCTTCCGGCCGCGTCGCGCGCTTGTTCCATGAGTTGCCGACGCTCGACTTCTGCCTGGACCTGCTGCGGTGGCGAACGGAGCAGCTCCGCACGATCGCGGTGCCGGAGTGCGGCTGGACCGATCTCGGCACGCCGCGCCGGCTGGCCGCGTGGCTGGAGCAGCACCGGACCGCGTCGTTCTGGCGCGACCCCTCGGTCGCGCGGTTGCCGGGGATCGTGCGCTGATCGCCCGCGCCGCGGCGCGGGTGAGCGGACTTCGGAGGTGCGAACGGCCCGCGGCGGTCCCGCGCTCCGCGGTCAGAGCGCGAGCCCGCTGCGCACGGCGAGCGCCAGCGAGATCGCGAGCGCCGCCGCGCACGCCGTCGCGAGCGCGCGCACCACGATTCCCGTCGGGGGCCCGCCGAGTCGCGGCGTCGGCGGCAGCAGCGCGCCGAGCAGCACCCCCGTGACGAGGCCCGCCGCGTGCGCCATGTTGTCGGTGCCGTGGCGCGCGTAGCCGGCCGCGAAGCCGGGCGCGATCAGCAGCAGGAGCGCGGCGCCCATCGCGCGCGCGCGGCTCGGCGCCAGCCGGCGCCGCAGGCGGATCGCCATCACCAGCAGCGCGCCCCCGAGCGCGAAGATCGCGCCCGACGCGCCGACGCTCAGGCTCACGGCCGCGCCGTCGCGCGCGGCGCGCCACGCCAGGCTCGCCCACGACGCCGCCGCGCCGCCGATCCCGTACACCACCCAGAACCCCCAGCGGGTGAACAGGCG
This sequence comes from Candidatus Eiseniibacteriota bacterium, assembly GCA_963725865.1. Classification (GTDB taxonomy): domain Bacteria; phylum Eisenbacteria; class RBG-16-71-46; order RBG-16-71-46; family RBG-16-71-46; genus CAVSAC01. The sequence goes on along the minus strand of CAVSAC010000019.1, from coordinate 30,367 downwards.
CTCCACCGTCGGTCCGATGACCAGCATGGTGAGGGCGTTGAAGAACGCGTGCGCGATCCCGCCATGGAGGAACGTCGAAGCGAGCAGCCGCCACGCGCTCGCGCGCGCCGGCAGGTGCGTCGCGCTCGCGCCCCACGCGACCAGTGCCGCGGAGTCGCCGATGGCGTGACGCGCGGCCAGCGTCAGCAACATCGCGCCCCACACGAGCAGCAGCAGCAGCGTGCCCCACGGCCGCACGTCGCCCACGGCCGACCACAGTTCCACCGGTGGTGTCTCGTCGGGATCGGGCGCGACGAACCCCAGCGCTTCCAGCTCGGGGTCGACGAACTCGCGCGGATCGGGAGGGTCGGGAGGGGCGGGAGGGGCGTCGTGCATGGCGACCGGAGAGTGGAGTGCGGACGGCGCGGGTGCAAGCATTCCGCGCGGCTCAATTCACGCGCCGCGCGGAGCTCGGCCCGGCGGCTCGCGCCGTTCGCCCGCGGCCCAGATGTCCGCGCCTCCAACCGGGTTCGCGTTCCGTCACGGCCGCGCGCCGCGGCCCGATCGTCGCGGTGATGTAGTATGCGGTCCACGGGCACCGTGCCCACCCATTCCACGAGGCCGAAGGGAGTCTCCATGTCGAAGCGGGTAGGGCTGTGGATCGATCACCGCAAGGCCGTGATCGTCACGTTGTCGGGCGACACCGACACGACACAGCGCATCGAGTCCGATGTCGAGCAGGACATGCGTCACCCCGGCAACGCGCGGGCGAACGCGCCGGACGAGCGCGAGGGGAGCATGGGAGCCGACACGCGTGCGCGCCGCGTCGGCGATCAGCTCGACTCGTACTACGAAGCGGTGATGGAGCATCTCGTGGACGCGGAGGCGATCCTGATCTGCGGCCCGGGCGAGGCGAAGGGCGAGCTCAAGAGCCGCCTCGATGTCGACGGTCTGGGCGGCCTGGTGACCAGCGTTCAGAAGGCCGACCGGATGACCGACCGCCAGGTGACGGCGAGCGTGCGTCGGTGGTTCGGCGTCGATCCTCCGAAGGGCGAGCCGCCCGCCCAGCCACGCGATCCCGCCCCGTAGTCATCCGCTGCCCGTACGCGGATTCCGGACGCGCTTGCCGAGACTCCGGCCTCGCTGACCGGTCCGCCCGAGAGGACGTGTCCATGCCCGCATCGCCCGCCGCCACCGGACCGCAGCTCCAGATCGCGGTGTTCATCGACTTCGAGAACATCGCGCTCGGCCTGCCCGAGGGCAGCGCTGTGTTCGACGTGCGCCGGATCCTCGACCGCCTGCTCGAGAAGGGCAAGGTGATCGCGAAGGTGGCCTACGCGGACTGGAACCGCTTCCGCAGTCATACCCAGAGCCTGCACGAGAACGGCATCGCGCTGATCGAGATCCCGCGGCGCGCGACCACTGGGAAGAACTCGGCGGACATCCGGCTGGTGGTGGACGCGATGGACCTGAGCTGGAGCAAGGAGCACATCGACACGTTCGTGATCGTCTCGGGCGACAGCGACTTCTCCCCGCTGGTCGCGAAGCTCAAGGAGAACGGTAAGCACGTCATCGGTCTCGGCATGAAGGCGTCGACCTCGCCGCTGCTGGCGAACGGCTGCGACGAGTTCATCTACTATGAGGATCTCGAGCGCGGTCCGGTCCCGGCGGCGACTGGCGCGAAGCCGGCGCGCGAGAAGGACGAGGCATTCCGCCTGCTGGCGGACACGGTCCGCGCGCTGCAGCGCGAGAACTTCGACGTGATCCAGGCCTCGCTGGTGAAGGACACCATGAAGCGCAAGCGGCCCGCGTTCACCGAGGCGGCGCTCGGCTACGGCAGCTTCAGCGATCTGCTCGAGGACGCGCAGGAGTCCGGCATCGTCACGCTGCGCAAGGACGAGCGCAGCGGGACCTACGTCGTGACCGGCACCGCCAGCGAGCGCCCCCGGCGGCGGCGGGCCGCGCGCGGCTGACGCGGGCGGGCGCGGGTCGCGTGCGGGAAGGCGCGGCCGGGAGCATGGCGGCGCGCGATCTCAGGCGGCCCGTTCCACCTGCTGAGGGTGGCCTTCGCGTCGGCGGGGTCGCAGTCGTTCGCTCTGATCCCGGATCGGACCGAACGCCTCCTTCGCGGCGTATTCCCATTCCTGGTGCATCACGTTGTAGACCTTGATGTCCAGTTCGCTGATCGTGCCTTCTAGTCGCTTCCTCACCAGGATGACCGACTTGCGCACGAGCATGCGCCAGCGCTCGTCGACGCGTTGGTCGAGAAAGCGCACGCCGTTGCCATTGCCCAGGTCGGAGACAAGCCGGCGGAGGTCGGCGTCGGACGAGTGCCAGCGGCCCCCTCGGATGTACGAGGCGAGGTGGCAGCGCACGAGCCGAGTCGGTCGGCGGTTGTAGGTCGAGCGATCGGTGCGCCGGCGCATGCTACGTCCTTCGCGCCGGTCGTGCCGTAGATCGCGGCGCTGCTCGATCCAGTCCTTCAGGTACACGGCGATCAGCGCACCGGCGGCGCTGGTGACGACGGTGGAGATCGCGGGCACCAGGTCCTTCACTTCCACGAGACGTCCTCCATGACTTTCCGCCCCGGCCGCCGCGATGGAATCGATCCGTCCTCGGGCGCGGGGCTCGCCATCACGCGGGGTATCGGCGAAACTCGCCCCGGAGTGAAGTGCGACCTGGGAGACCGGCGCGATGCGTACACCAACTTCGCGCGGCCGGCGCCGCCCCGGAAGTGGAGTGTGCCCGCCCTGGCGCCGCCTCGCGGTGCTACTGTCCCCGCATGCACCTGCGGCCACGAGTCGGAACGCCATGGGCCCGCGCGGGGGTGTTCGCGTGCTGCGCCCTGCTTGCGGTGGGGGCCGCCGCCGCGGCCGGCGCCGCGTCCGCCTCGCCCTCCGCCGCGACGCTGCTCGCCGAGCGCGCGAACTACCCCGCGCACTGGTGGGAAGCGGTCCCGGCCGAGGGAGCGCCCGCGTGGGAGATCCTGCCGCAGGCCGCCGGCCCCGGCGAGGTGATCGTCTCCAAGCGCCACGAGCTCGGGCTGCTCTCGAACTTCGCGCCGACGCCGTTCACGTTCCGCGGCCGGCGCTACGCGAGCCTCGAGGGCTTCTGGCAGATGATGCTCTACCCCGACGGCCCCGACGACCCGCGCGCGCGGTTCCCCGGCCTGGCCTGGGCGCACACGCGCGAGCAGGTGGCGCAGATGACGGCGTTCGAGGCCAAGGAGGCGGGCACGCTCGCCGAGCGCAACATGCAGGCGATGGGCATCGATTGGGTGTCGTTCGAGGGCCAGCGTTTCCCCTACCGGCCGCAGCGGCCCGGCCGGCACTTCGAGCTGATCGAGGCCGCGACGTGGGCGAAGGTGCGGCAGAATCCCGAGGTCGCGCGCGTGCTGCTCGCGACCGGCGACCTGGTGCTGAAGCCCGATCATCATCAGGAGCCCGGCGCGCCCGCCGCGTGGCACTACTGCGACATCCTGACCGGGATCCGCGCCCAGTTGCGGCGCGAGCGGCGCTGAGCGCCACGGGGCGCCGGCCACACGGCGGGCGCCCCGCGCTGCGACCATGAGGCGCGCGGCGCGACTCAGGGCGCCGATCCGGCGCCGCGCCGGGCGGCTACTCCTGCTCGCCGCCCAGGGTGCGCTCGATGTGACGGTCGAGTTCCGCGAGCGCACCCGCGCAGGCCGCCCGCTCGATGCGGTCGATCAGCTCGTCGGTCCACTTCTCCTCCTCGACCTGCTCGCTGATGAACCAGTGCATCAGCACCTGCGCCGGGTAGTCCTGCTCGCGCACCGCGGCCTCGAACACCGCGTTCACGCCCGCGGTGTTCGCCTGCTCCATCGCGCGCGCGTGCGCCGCCACCTCCTCCAGCGAGCCGAAGGTCCCGCGCGGAGCCTCGATCGCGCCGAGCGCTGGCCGCGCGCCGCGGTCGAGCAGGTGGTCCATGAACTTGCGCGCGTGCCCGCGCTCCTCGGCGGCCTGCTTCGCGAAGAAGCGACCGAAGCCCTTGAAGTTCTGCTCCTCGCACCACAACGCGACGGCCTCGTACGCGTGCGCGGCCGCCATCTCGTGGTTCATCTGGCGCTGCAGCTCCTTCAGCACCGTCGGCTTGATCGCGATTCCCGGCATGGAGGCTCCTTTGCGAGCGTCCATCGCGGCGCGAGCGGCGGGGCGACGGACGCGGATCCACGGAGGTGAGCGACAGGCAACCACGCCGAACCTAGCACGCCGTCCGCGCGCATCGGAAGGAAGCCCACGGGCGCCGGCCGCGGAGCCGCGGCGGGACGCGCCACGGACGCGGCCGCGATGCCGCCCGGCGCGCGCCGTCCGCGCGCCGGCTAGGGCTGGCGCGCGTCGGTCGGACCCACTACGCGGTCGGCCCAGTCCCGCAACTGGTCCGCCACGCGCAGGTCGAGCGGGCGGCCCGGCTGGCCCCAGCTCGCGAAGCTCTCCGCCTGGGTGGGGACCGCGCGAAACGCGTGATCGATGCCGTCGAGCGCCACGAACTCGCCGTGCCCCGGATGCGTCCGGTTGACGATCGCGGCGATCAGCGCGTGGTCGGTCTCGCCGGAGAGGAAGTCGGAGCGCCCGTAGATCGCGAGCGCGTGGCCGGGGAAGTCCTCCCACGCGCGGCCGAGATCGTGGTGCGCCAGCTGGCGCACGAACGGAACGCTGAGTCCCGAGTAGTAGCGGAGGTCGGTGAACGACGAGTCGAACCACGCCTGCAGCTCGGGATGACGCTCGAGGACCTGCGGCGGGTCCTGGTCCTCGACGAAGAGGTAGTGGGTCCCGGCGGCCTCGTCGCGCACCATGGAATCGAGCGCGGCGCTCGAGCGGCCCGCCAGCGCCCCCTGCCGGCGCGAGTTCTCGAGCACGTACTCGAGCCACGTGCGCACCAGCGTGCCGTACACCGCGATGCCGCGCACCGGCACCTCGGCGGCGAGCAGCGGCGCCCACGCGCCGCCCATGCTGTGCCCGAACAGCACGATGCGATCCGGGTCGACGCTCGGATCGGCGCGCAGCGCGAGCAGCCCCTGGCGGAACCCGTCGAGCTGAGTGTCGAAGTCCACGTCGCGCAGTGGTCCGCCCTCGCTGTCGCCGCAGCCGGGCTTGTCCACGCGCAGCGTCACGTAGCCGCGCGCTGAGAAGTCGCGGATGATCGCCGCGTAGCCGTCGATCCCGCCGCCCACGTTCTCGGTGCTGAACGTGCCGATGCCCTGCACCAGCATGAGCGCGGGATGGCGCCCGGGCGTGCGCGGCCGGGTGACGATGGTGCGCAGGCGACCGCCGCGGCTCGCGACCGAGCTGTACACCACGTCGTAGCCGATGCCGGTCTCGTACGGCAGCGGCTTCAGCGCCAGCTTGCGCGACTCGACCTCGCCGTCGTGCACCAGCCTGAGCGCGATCACACCGCCGCCCTTGTGCCGCGCCACCGCCGCGACCACGTCCAGCGGCTGGCGCACGGCGGAACCATCGGCCGCGAGGATCAGGTCCCCGGCGGCCAGCTTCCCGGCCTCGGCATTCGAGCCCGGCGTCACCGAGTCGATGCGCACTCCAGCGGAGGTGTCGGCGAGCTGCGCCTTCGCGCGGTCATCCGCCGTCAGCGCGAGCACGCGCGCGCCGAGCTGCACGCGGCGCAGGAGCGGGTCCGCCGAGCGCGCGTCCGGAGCGGCGAAGGCCGGCAGCGCGAGGAGCGCGAGCAGGGCGCCGGCACAGGCGCACACGCGCGCGCGGGGGATGCGATGGGAGTGCGGATCGAGAGCGGGAAGGAAGCGCATGGCGGGCGCCTTTCGTCGGGACGGAAGCCGAATCGGACGGATCGAATCGCGCGGAGTGGAGCACGCGCGCCCCGCGGGCGTCGAGGCGTCGACGGCTCGGAAGCGACGACCGCCGCACAACGGCTGCCGGGCGCGCCCGCCGGACCGCGCGGGGTGGGTGCTGCGCGGGCGGGCGGTCCGCGACGAACCCGCGGGCCTCGCGCTCAGTCCCGGTCGATCGCCTTCATCATCGCCTCGGCATAGCGATCGCCCGCCGCGGCGCCGCGCGGGAACTCGCGATCGAGCTGCGCGAGCTCCTCGGCGGTGAACGTCACCGCGAGCGCCCCGGCGTTCTCCTCGAGCCACTTCACGCGCTTGGTGCCGGGGATCGGCACGATGTCCTCGCCCTGCGCCATCACCCACGCGAGCGCGAGCTGGGCCGGCGTGCAGCCCTTGCGCCCGGCGAGCTGTCGCACCTGCTCGACGAGGCGCGTATTCGTCGCCATCGCGTCGGCCTGGAAGCGCGGGTTCATGCGCCGCCAGTCGTGCGCCTCGAGCGCGTCGGGCGAGGGGATCGCGCCGGTCAGGAATCCGCGCCCGAGCGGGCTGTAGGCGACGAAGCCGATGCCGAGCGCGCGGCACGCGTCCAGCGAGCCGCCCTCGTGATCGCGGGTCCAGAGCGAGTACTCGCTCTGGAGCGCGGAGATCGGGTGCACCGCGTGCGCGCGGCGCAGCGTGCTGGGGCTCGCCTCCGAGAGTCCGAGGTAGCGCACCTTGCCGGCGCGCACCAGTTCGGCCATCGCGCCGACCGTGTCCTCGATCGGCACCGCGGGATCCACGCGGTGCTGGTAGAGCAGGTCGATGCGGTCGGTGCCGAGCCGCTTCAGCGACCCGTCGCACGCGCGGCGCACGTTGACGGGGCTCGAGTCCTGCCCGCTCGGGCGTCCGTCCACGTACCGGAAGCCGAACTTGGTGGCGAGCACCACGCGCTCGCGCACCCCGCGCAGCACGCGGCCCACCAGCTCCTCGTTGGTGTACGGCCCGTACACCTCGGCGGTGTCGAAGAAGTCGATGCCGAGCTCGAGCGCGCGCCGCAGCGTGGCCTCGGCCTCGACCGGATCGGCGGTGCCGTAGGCGAAGGTCATCCCCATGCAGCCGAGGCCCATGCGCGAGACGACCAGTCCCTGACTTCCGAGCGAGACCTGCTGCACGAGGGATCCTTTCGAGGCGGACGCGGGTGCTTCGCGATGCGGCGGGCGATTCGGAGGGCATTGTGCGACGGATGCCTCCGAGGCTCAACCGCGCGTTCGCCGTCTCCAGGTCACCGAAGCGTCGCGAACCTCTGCACCAGCACCTCGCCGCCGGCCTCGAGCCGCGCGAAGTAGAGCCCCGCGCCGGTCGCGCCGCCGTCCGCATCGCGCAGATCCCAGCGCAGCGTGTAGCGCCCCGCCGGCTGCAGCGCGTCGGCCAGCGAGCGGACGCGGCGGCCGGCCGCGTCGAAGACCGCGAGGCGGACGCGCATCGCGCGCGGCAGGTCGTAGCGCAGCGCGACCGCGCCGCGCGCGGGGTTGGGGGTCGGTCGCGCGAACGCCAGCGCGCTCGGCGGCGCTTCGCCCGGGGCGTCCAGCGCACCGCTCGGCAGCAGCGTGGCGAAGCCGCTCTCGTTGCCGTGCGCGTCCACCGCCGAGAGCTTGTAGTAGTAGGGCGCGCCCGCGGCGTCGACGAAGCCGGGCGTGGCCGGTGCCGCGATCCGGTTGGAGGGCCCGGGCGCGAAGCCCGGCGCTGGCGCCACGATAGAGCCGGTAGCCCCCGAGATCGGCGTCGGTGTTCGCGCCCCACGCGAGCTGCGCCGAGCCCGCCGCATACGTGCCGGTGAACGGCGCGGGCGTGGCGGGCGCCAGGTTGTCCACGGAGTAGCCCGAGTCGGGCGCCGAGTCCCAGAACGCGCCGTTGCCCGCGTGGCGCGCTTCGACCATGAACACGGTGCGCGGATTGTGGCCCGCGACCGAGTCGCTCGCCGTGGCGGCGAGGTAGCTGTACTGCGCCGCGCCGTTCGCGGGCAGCGCGGCCAGGTACTCCCACGCGAACTGCGCCGCGTCGGGGCCCGCGCGGCGGAAGCGGCGCGTGCGTGGCTCCGGCACCGTCCTCGCCCGGCGCCGTCGTGGCGAGCGTCGTCGTCGAGGCGCCGGCCGACGCATCCGCGTCCGCCCCGTCCGGATCGGCGTCGATCCACCGCGCCCCGTCGCGCACGGCCTGCGCGGCGACGGTGGCGGGCGTCTGGCGCCACACCCAGTACTCGCCGATCTCGAACGTGGGATCGGCGTCGAGGTAGCTGGAGTTCCAGACCAGCCGTACGGCCCCGCCCTGGTCGGCCGCGACGTCGCGGATGCTCGCGATCGCCGGCTGCGCGTCGCCGAGCACGCCGTAGCGATCGATGCGGGCGGCGTACATCGCGGGCGCCGGCGGCGGGGTGTGGAAGTCCGCCGCGATCACGATCGCGCCGCGCCGCGCGTCCGTGCAGGCCGCGAAGGGCACCTGGTCCATGCTGGTGGTCACGACGGGCGTCCCGCCGTCGGGCCAGTTCGGGGCGCGCGTTCCGTTCGCCGCCAGCCGAGTCGCGTAGAGGTCGATACCGAACGTGCCGCCCCGGAAGTCCTGCCATAGGAACAGGGCGCCGCCGGTCCCGTCGGGCACCGGGACGGGCGTGAGCTGGTAGATGCCGGTGTATCCGAGCGCCACGCCGTTGACCGGCCAGCCGGGCGCGATCGCGGCGTTCGGCATGATGCGCTGCGCGAACGCCTGCAGGCTGCTGGAGGAGTAGCGCGCGTCGGTCCAGGTCACGATCACGCCGCCCGCACCGTCGTAGGCGAGCCCGGTGAGGCTCTGGTCGGAGCCCGCGATCCGCACGGCGGCGACGGCATTGCCGTAGAAGGGCAGTTGGGGCGCGGCGGCGGGACCCAATCGGCTGACGAGCACGTCGGAGTCCCCGGAGCCGCGCTCGGTCCACGCGACGTAGGCACCGCCGACGCCGTCGATCGCGATGCGGGGCGCGAATCCGACGTAGGGTGGGATGAAGTAGACCTGACCGGGGCCGTAGATCGCACCCCCGGCGGCGTTCAGTCGCATCGCCTGGATCGCGGTCTGGTTCACTCCGGCGTTGTTCGAGAACACCAGGTAGCAGCCGCCGGCGGTGTCGGTCGTGATGGCCGGGTCGCGCGAGTCGGCGATCGGCGTGTAGAAGCCGCCCCAGCCGAGCACGCTGCCCGCGCCGGTGACGTGCGCGCCGTAGAGATCGTGATCGGAGCCGGAGAACTCGTACTCCCACACGATGATCGCGCCGCCCGCGCCGTCGGTGCAGAGCGTCGGGTTGGTCTCAGCCACCGGATTGACGCCGACCGCGGCGCCATCGACTGGCCAGCCGCCCGCGACCGCGCCCGAGGCGGTGATGCGCTGCGCGTAGATGTCGCCCCACACCGAATTGGAACGGAAGTCGGTCCACGCGACGATCATCCCGCCGGCGCCGTCGGCGATGATCTGGGGACCCGTCTGCTGGTTCGTCGCCACGCACACGGGAACTCCGGTCGCAGGCCATGCCGGATCGATGGTCCCGTCCGAGCGCACGTGCTGGGCGTAGATGTCGAAGCTCCCGCTCCTCGCGTCCTGGTAGACCACGAACGTCCCGCCGGCACCGTCGGGGATGCACGCGGGCGCGGTCTGGATCTGCGAGCCGGGCGCGATCGGCGGGTTCAGGATCGGGCTGGTGGACCACGCCGCACGGGCCGCGGGCGCGACGAGCAGGACGGCGAGCAGCGAGAGCGCGGGCAGCGGGATTCGCGGGAGTCGGGACATGGTGGTCTCCAGGCAGGGCTTGCCATGGGCGTCGCGGCCGCGGGACGTCCTCACCCACGACAATGCCGCCGGCGGGGATTCCGCACCGCCGTCGTCGCATTCGGCCTCCGGTCAGATCGGCAGGCGGTGAGCGAACGGCTCCCGCGCAGGGGCATGCCGATGCCGCCCGCGGCCCCGGGGAGCGACCGCGGGCGGCCATGTGGAGCCTGTGGCGCCTATCGGGCCAGCACCAGCTTCGCGATCCGCGCGCCCTCCAGGGTGTGGAGCCGCACGAAGTAGAGCCCCGCGCCCACCCGTGCCCCGGAGTCCGCGGTGCCATCCCACGTGATCGTGTGGGCTCCGGCCGGGCGCACGTCGTCGACCAGCGCGCGCACGCGACGCCCGCCGACGTCGTAGACCGCGAGCGTCGCGCGGCCCGTCGCGGGCATCACGAAGCGCAGGCTCACTCCGGCGCGCGCCGGATTCGGGCTCGGGCTCGACAGCGCGAGCGCGCCCGGCGCGCCGTCGGCGACCGGCGGCTCGACGCCCAGCGTGACGGATCCCGTGCACATGAGATCCACGATCGTGACCGGCACGATGCTCGTCACGACCGTGTTCCCTCCCGAGCGCTGCACGCCGGCGAACACGGCGTCCGCCGAGCTGAGGAAGACGTCGCGCGACGGTGTGGTGGTGATGCCGGGCAGGTCCACGAACCAGTTGAAGTGGGACTGCAGGTCGACGATCGGCGTATAGACACCGGTCTGCCGGTCCACGTTCTCGAGCGTGCGCGGGGTGCCGGCCGACGCCGGCCTTCCGCACGTGATCCAGTGGCCGTCGGTGTCGATCGTCAGCCCGCTGATGCTGCCGCCTCCGGGCGGGGTGAAGAGCTGGTACGCGCCGGGATTGGCGGGGTCGACGCGCAGCACGCCGCTGTTCGTGTTGACGCCGATCAGGCCGTCGTTGCTCACCGTCACGAAGCGCGCGATGCCGAGCGTCTGCGGGCTGGTGTCGTTGAGGATCACCGAGACCTGCTGCGTGCGCGGATTGTAGCGGCGCAACCGCAGTCCGAATCCGCTCAGATAGCCGCCGAACACCACCGTACTGTCGCGCGGATCCCCCGCGGCGTCGTAGGTCCAGTCCATGCCGAGCGCGGTCTGGAACGAAGGCGGCAGGATCTGGAAGCTCAGGTGGTAGGGGTTGAGCTTGAAGTTGGGGATCCCCGCCACCCAGATCGTCGAGTCGGGCGTGCGCCCGAAGCCGCGCAGGCTCTCGAACGCCCCGCACAGGAGCGGCTGCCAGGCCGGCGACGCGGCGGAGTCGAGGAACCAGAGCCCGTCGAAGCCGTGCAGTGCGAGCAGGTGGTTGGGCGGCGGCACCGGGACCGCGAGCACGCTGAGGCTGGTGTACAGCGCGTTCACGCAACTGGAGTACCCCCCGATCGCGGCCAGGTCGGCGGAGCACGCGGTGCCCGACATCACCACGCGGAACGAGATCACCAGCGTGTCGTTCGCGGGCACCTGGCCGGTCCACGCGATGCGCTTCAGTCCCGCGTCCCAGGTGGTGCCCGCGGGCGGAGCGCCGAGGAACGGTGGGTTCGACGCCGGGGCCAGCTCGGCCGGCAGCGTGAGCGCGACGTTCGAGCTCGGCCCGGTGGCGCCCGAAGCGTTGATCACCCACAGGTCCAGGTCGACCGCCGCCCCCGGCCGGCACGCGATCATGCGGTTGGTGTTTGCAACCCCCCACCACTGCACCGGTCCGTGGCTCGAGCTTTCGAATTGGATGGAGAACGGTGACGGCGCCACCGCGAAGGACAGCGTCGGGAGCGCGAACATCAGGGACACGCTGCAGGGGTTGCGCACGAACACGGCCGCGCCGTTGTTCAGGGCCTCGACCGCGGGCTGCGCGGAACGGCACTCGCGGATCGCCGTGTCGTAGATGACGTCGATCGTCGACGACGCGGGCAGACTGCCGCTCCAGGCGAGGGTGGTCGTGCCGAGCGTCGCCGTCCCGCCGCCGTCGTTCACGACCGCCAGCATGTTCGAGGCCGCGCCCGAGTTGACGTTGAAGCTCAGACCGCTGCGCGCGACGGCCGTCGTGTTGGCCATGCGGATCGTGTGGCGCACGCGCCCGCCGGTCTGCAGCGGCGTCGGATCGAGCGCCGCCGACAGCAGCGTGAGCGTGAGGCCCGCGGTGTTCGGCGCGGTGAGCAGGGTGGTGACGGCGGGCGTGCCGGCGACCGTGCCGCCCGGGCTGCCCGCGATCGAGTAGGTGAGGTTCGTCATCGAGCCGCCGCCGCACGGGGCCTGGACGGTGACCGTCAGGTTGGTCTGCTGGCCAGCCCCGAGCGTGCCGAGGTTCCACGTCACGCGCGAGGTCGCGGCCGAGAACGTGCCGCCCGCGGAGGCCGACACGAACGTCGAGCCGAACGGGATCTGATCGAGCACCACGACACCGCTCGATGCCAGCAGCCCGGTGTTGCGCGCGGTGAGCGTGCAGGTCACCTGGGCGCCGCGCTCGGCGCTCGCCGGGCCGGTCATCGAGACCGCGAGCGTCGCGGTCGGGCAGGCGACCTGCGAGCACGTGCCTTCCGGATGCCAGATGCCGACGCAGCCGGCCTCGGTGGAGTTCTCGCAGGTGCCGTCGGACTTGCAGCAGGCTCCGATCGGCAGCGTGCAATCGGCGTACGGGCCGCCGCCGTGTGGGGTGACGTCGTCTGCTTCTCGGAACTGGACGGTGGGCGGCGAGCCCGGGAGCACCCAGGCGTGGAGGAGGCCGCTGAACTCCGCGCCCGGCTGCGAGGCCTCGCCGATCTGGGCCGGGCACAGGACGACCAGCGAGTAGTTGCTCCCGCCCGGCCCGTTTACGTCGTGCTGCACCATCGCCATCGTGCCGGAGGGGGCGAACTCGACGAAGCCGGTGGAATGGAGGTACGGAAATGGCGAGGTGCGGGCCACCCCCGTGACGAGATCCCACCAGAGGTACCGGGGGTTGGCTCCGACCGCACCGACCTCGCGAAACACCGCGGTTCGGAACGGCGCGCCGGAGCCGGGATCGAAGTACAGGGTGGGATTCAGACAGGTGTTCAGGCTCTGCTGCGATCCGAGCTCGATCAGCGGATCGTTCCCGGGCGGGATCGCGAAGACGCGGATGTCCGTGGTTCCGCCGTTCGGGCACCCGCCGCCGTTGTGGCGCCTGGCGGTCATGATGGTGAGCGTGGGCGACAGGTTGAAGGTCCAGGTGGCGTCGATGTTGGTCGGGATGTCGTGCTGGGAATCGCCACCGCTGTCGGTCCCGTCCATGTCGACGTCCACCCAGATCTGGTTGTCCTTGATGTGGGCCCCCGACGTACTCGAGGGGCTCACCCAGTCGATGCCCGGCTGCAGGAACTTCACTGCCTGGGCGTGCGCCGCCGGGGCGCCGATCAGCGTCACGCCAGCCACGAACGCCATCGCCGCGAGCGCCGGGATGCGAATCCTGCGAACCGTCGTCATGAGGCACCTCTGGGGTCGGTTGCGGTGCGACTCATCCGGCCGGCGGCTCGGTCGGGTCGGGAGCGCGGCGCGCCGCAGAGCGGGAGCGACGCTGTCGAGCCCTTGGAGTCACCGGCGCGGCGAGAATCATCGCCACCGAGCCGAAGCCGGCGGGAAGCGACGCGGTCATCGGCGGGGCCGACATGGCGCCGGGATCGAACCGGCCCCACTTGAGGGTGGCCGGACGGCCGCAAGGCACCCCATAATCGTGCTCCGATGACAGGACTCCCCGGTCGCGCCATCCGCCGTGCAGCACTCCGCCTCCTGCCCTTGCTCGTCGCGGTCCCCGCACTCGCCGCGGCTCCGCCGCGCTCGACGCCGGGCTGGCTGGCGCTCGAGCGGGCGCGGAGCTACTTCCGCGCCATCCGCGCCGATTCGGCGGTGCTCCTGGTCGAGCAGGTGTTGCGCACTCCGGAGGCCGGCCGCGACCCCGCGCTGGCCGCCGCGGCGCACCTGGTGCAGGGCGCCGCCCTGGCGATGACCAGCCGCGCGCGCGAGGCCGAGCCGGTGCTGCGCGAGGCGGCGCGCGCGGCCGAGGCCGCCCGCGACAGCAATCCGCTCGGCGTGGCGTTGCGCTACCTCGGGTTCTCGCTCAGCGTGCTCGGCCGCGGTTCGGAGTCCGCGGCGACCTACCAGCACCTGCTGCGCTTCTCGCTGGCGCGCGGCGACAGCCTGAACGAGGCGTACGCGCGGCTCGGGATCGCGTACGGCGACCTGCTCGCGGGCCGCTGCGAGCCGGCCGAGCGCGGCTACCAGCGTGCGATGGAGCTGTTCGGGCGCAAGGGCGAGGGCTTCATGCTCCGCAACGCCAACGTCGGGCTGTGCCGATGCTACGAAGGTGAGGACCGGTTCGATGACGCGCGCCGCTGCTACCGCGAGCTCGACATAGTCTGCCGCGAGGCCGGCGACGAGAACAACCGCAGCAGCGTGCTCAACAACCTGGGCGCGATCGAGCACATGACCGGCGATCTGGCGGCGGCCGAGCAGGCCTATCGCGCCGCCTATGAGCTGAGCCGCTCGGTCGGACGCGAGGTGGGCGCGGTGGCGCCCGCCGGCAACCTGGCGCTCGTTCAGATGGAGCAGGGCCGGCTGCGCGACGCGGGGGTCGTGCTCGAGCAGGTGCTGGCGGGCTCGCGCCGCGCGGGCTACCGGCTCGGCGAGATCCAGGTGCTCAATCGACTCGCGGGGCTCCGGGTGGCCGAGCGCCGCTATCCGGAGGCGGCCGAGTTCATCCGGCATGGCCTCGCGCTGGCGGACTCGGTTCCGGCGCCGCAGCGCACCAACCTGATCACCACGTTTGGCCGCACGCTGGCGCGGATGGACCGGCGGGCGGAGGCGATCGCGCGGCTCGAAGCCGAGTCCAGGCGCCTGCGAGGCGATGTGAACGCCGTCCTGGCCTGCGAGCTGCGGCTCGAGCTGTCGGAGCAACAGCTGGGCGCGGGGCGGGCCGCGGATGCGCTGCGCTCGGCGCACCAGGCGCTGCTCGACGCGCGGCGCGCGGGGAGCCTCGATCTGGAGTTCCGCGCGCGGGTCCGCGAGGGCCTCGCGCTGCTCGAGCGGGGCGACGCGGTCGCGGCGCGCGCGACGCTCGAGGACGCGACCACGCTGTGGGAGGCGAACCGCGGGCGCCAGCGCGACCCCGAGGCGCGCGAGTACCTGAGCACCTCGGCTCGCGACTGCGTGGGAGGACTGATCACCAGCGATCTCGCGGGCGCGTCGGTCCGCGACTCCAACGTCCCGGCGGCCGCGTCCGCCGCGGACCCCCGGTGCGCGGCGGTGTTCGGCGCGATCGAGCGGTTCAAGGCGCGCACGCTGCGCGAACGCATGGTCGGCCCCTGGAAGGCGCCCGCCGACTCCAAAGCGGTCGGTGCGCCGGTCGCGCTCGCGGAGCTGCAGCGCTCGGTGCTGCGCGATGGCGAGCTGCTGATCGAGACCTTCGTGCACCCCGGCGCCGGCGTGATGGTGGCGGTGACGCGCGACGAGTGCCGCCTCGTGCCGATCCTGATCGACGCCGGCTTTCGCATGCGCCTCCAGCGGCTGCGCAGCCTCGCCGCGCGGCGCGAGCCCGCCGACCCCGACGGCCGCTTCGTCGCGGATGCCGGGAGCCGCCTGGGCGCCACCTTGCTCGCCCCGCTGCGCGATCTGCTGGCGGGCTGCACGCGGGTGATCGTCTCGCCCGACGAGGAGCTGGGCGTGATCCCGTGGGCGATCGTGGCGCTGCCGGAGGGCGGGTCCGCGTCGCCCGCGGCGCTGATCGCGGGGCGCGAGGTGGTGCTGACGCCCTCGGCCAGCATCTTCGCCGACCTGCGCCGGCGTGCGGTCGCGGTTCGCGGCACCGCCCCGCTGAGGGTGCTCGGGGTGGCGGGAGCGCGCGGCGGCGACGTGCTGCCGGGGGCGAGCGGCGAGGTGCGCTGGCTGGCCGGCCATTTCCACGGCGTCGACGCGGGGAGCGATGCGGCCGGCGCGGTGCTCGCGACGCCCGCGCGCCTGGAGCCCTACGACGTGCTGCACCTCGCGGCCCACACGACGCTCGACGACGAGCACCCGTGGCGCTCCGGCATCCGGCTCGGAGGTGGCGGAGACGAGGGCGCGCTGCGCGCCGAGCGGATCTCGGCGCTGCGCCTGAACGCGCGGCTCGCGGTGCTCTCGAGCTGCGAGTCGGCATCGGGGCGGATCGCCGCGGGCGAAGGGGTCCAGAGTCTCTCGGCGGCGTTCGTCTCCGCCGGCGTCACCGCCACCGTGGCGACGCTGTGGCCGGTCAGCGACCGGGCGACCGAGCGCCTGATGCAGGCCTTCTACCGCCACCTCGCCGCGGGCCGCACGGTCGCGGGCGCGTTGCGCGCGGCGCAGCTCGAGATCCGGGCGCGCCCGGAGACCCGCCATCCGTTCTACTGGGCCGGGTTCGTGGTGCTGGGCGATGGCGACGTGCGCGTTCCGCTGCGCGCGCGGCCGCCGCTGGCGCCCGTGGCCGCCGCGGCCGGCGCGGCCGCGGTGGTGCTGGGCGCCCTGGGCTGGCGGCGCGGACGTTCCTTGCTGACGAACCCCGGCCGCGCGACTCTAACCTCATGAGCGACGACTCCGACGAGGCGCTGGTCGAGCGCTTCCGGTGCGACCCGACCGGAGCGGGTGGCCAGGCGGCCGCGCGTGCGCTGTTCGAGCGCTACCGGGAGCGCGTCTTCCTGTGGTGCGCGCGGCGCGTCCGGAATCAGGAGGAGGCCTTGGATCTCGCGCAGGACGTGCTGGTGAGCGCGTATCGGGCGCTGCCGTCGTTCGAGGGCCGTTCCCGCTACTCGACGTGGATCTTCACCATCGCGCGCAACCGCTGCCACCGCGCGCTGCGCCCGGTGTCGCTCGCGCGCGACGAGCAGGTCGACGTCGACACGATCGCGGGCGCCGGAAACGATCCGCTCGAGCGTTTCGAGCGCGCCCAGGACGAGCAGCGGCTGCTGGAGCTGATCCGCGCGGTGCTCGATCCGCGGGAGCAGGACGCGCTGTGGATGCGGTGCATCGAGCGGCTACCGGTGGACGAGGTCACGCGGCGGCTCGGGATCGCGGGCACCTCGGGCGCACGCTCGGTGCTGCAGAGCGCGCGCAAGAAGCTGCGCCAGGCGCTCGAGCGCAGCGGCGCCCGGGAAGGAGGCTCCGCGTGAGCCACCGCTGCCTGGCCGTGGAAGAGCTGGACCGCGTCCACGCGCTCGCGCTCGACGATCCGCTGCGGCGCGCGGCCGCGGCGTGCCCGCGCTGCCGCCGCCTGATGAGCGCCTACGTCGAGTTCCTCGAGGACCGCGGCGTGCCGGAGGCGATCGACCCGCAGCAGGCCGCCGCTCGCCTGCGCGCGGCGTTCGAGCGCGCGCTGCAGGAGCCGGCCGGGACGCGGGCCGCGGGGCGCGCGGAACCGACCGCACCGACGCCGCCGCCCGCGGAGCCCGCGTCGTCTTCATCGCCCGCTCCCTCGCCGCCATCGCCGGCATCGCGGCCCGCGCGCGCGATCGGCTCCCGGCCGCCACGGATCCCGTTCGGACCGCCGAGTCTGGCGTGGGGCGTGGTGGCGGTGCTGGTGCTCGCGATCGGTTGGTATCTCGGCCCGCGTGGACGCGCGCGCCCGGACGCTGACCGGCTGCGCGCGGCCCCCGACTCGACCGCGGTGCGCGCGCAGGAGCGCCCCGTCCTGGGCGCGCCGCGCGCTGTCGCAGCCGGAGTCGAGCTGCGCTGGAGCGCGGTGGCGGGCGCCGACGCCTATCGTCTCGTGTTCCTCGACGCGGACCTCGCGCCGATCGCGAGCCTCGGGCCGGTGGCCGACACGATCGCGGTGCTCGCGTCCGGGCACCTGCCCGCCGGGCTCGGCGCCGGCCGCACCGTCGCCTGGCAGGTGGAGGCGCTCGAGGGCGGTTACCCGATCGCGTCCTCGGAAACCGCGCTGCTGAAGGTTCCGTGATGAGGCGCGCGCAGCGGCCGGCGTGGTCGCGCCGGAGCTCGTGCCGTTCCACCTCCAGGAGGCTCCAGTTGGATCGCCCGCTCCTCCGTCGCGCCGGCGCCGGGCTCGCGCTCGCGCTCCTCGCGGCCCTGGGCGCAAGCTGCTCGCCGCTCGCGTGGGGGATTGGCGGTGGCGTGGCGGGCGTGTGCGCCTACGCGCCCAGCCGCTGGAACCACGGCTACCAGACCCGCTACCAGCCGCCGCACGTGAAGACCGTCGAGGCGGACACGGCCCAGGTGCGCCTGAGCTACGTCGAGTTCGACGACTTCGGCTGGATGCGCGACACCACGCAGGCCCGCGTGCTGCTCGACTCGCTGCAGGCCCTGCACGCGCGCACCAACGTGGCGGTGATCGTGTACGCGCACGGCTGGCGGCACAACGCCAAGGACGGTGATGCCGACCTGGCGTCGTTCGAGGCCACGCTGCGCCACCTCGCGCGGAACCTGAACACGGCGGACTTCCGGGGTCCGCGCGCGGCGCTCACGCGCGATCCGAACATGACGATCTTCGGGATCTACGTCGGCTGGCGCGGCAAGGCGTGGCCCGAGCTGGGGCGCGTCACGCGCACGCTCCCGTACCTGTCCTGGCTCGGTCCCGCCACGCTCGATTTGCCGATCTACTTCACCAGCTCCTCGCGCAAGCAGACGGCGGGCGTGGTGGGAACCGGCGACGTGCGGACCTTCCTGCTGCGCCTCGACGACCTGCACCGCGAGATCAACGCGCGGGCGCGCCTCGATCCGGTCGCGGTCAAGCCGCTCGGGCTGGTGTACGTCGGGCACAGCTACGGCGGGCATCTGATGTTCAGCGCGCTCAGCTCGCGCATCGAGGACAACCTGGGGACCGCGATCGCGGGGTCGGCCGCCAAGGACGGCCGCGGGCTCGCCGGTCGCGCCTACCCGCCCGAGCATCTCGAGCGCGCGATCCCCTGCGACAGCGTCGTGCGCGGGGTCGGCGACCTGCTCGTGCTCGTGAATCCGGCGATCGAGGCGTCGGCCTACCGGCGCATCGACGGCATGGTGCGGAGCGCCGAGTTCCGCGAGGACCAGCTCCCGCTGATGGTGACGGTTTCGGCCGAGAACGACTTCGCGCGCAACGGCCTGTTCAAGCTCATGCGCGGGCTCCAGCTGTTCGGGCGCGCCAAGCAGAAAGGCCGGCAACAGGAGCTCGAGGGCCAGGCGTTCGGCGCCTACGGGCGCCAGGTCACCCACCAGATGGAGCTCGTGGACAAGGGCGACGAGGCGAAGCAGCGCGCGCGATTGCGCGTGATCGAGGAGGGCCGCGATCAATTGTCCGTCCGCCGGGCGCAGGCCGACACCGCGAAGGCCGCGGCGCGTCCCGAGCCCCAGCCCGCCGATCTGTTCGCCCTGCACGTTCACGGGGTGGTGCGCATGAGCGCGAACACGGGCATGGAGCGACCGCGGCCCGCGTTGGTGGTGCGGTCGAAGCGCGACGTGATCGACGGTCACAGCGACTTCTTCCGCGTCGAGTTCATCGACTGGCTCACCGACTACGTGCTCAGCATCGAGCAGGTGCGTCTCGCGAACGCGATGCGGGCGGCGCGGGCCGCCGGACGGTGAGGGACCGAGCACCCACATGGAGGTCGGGCATGATGGATCTGGACAAGCGCGTGCGGGCCGAGCGTCGCGACCTGTGCCTGCGCGCGCACGATCGATGGATGGGGTCGCAGCCGGCTGCGCCGGCGCCACGCGCCGCCGAAGCCATCCGCGACATCACGGCTCGGCGCGCCGCCGGCGCCGCTCGGGACATCGCGCCGCCGCGCGCTGCCGCGGACGCCCGCGACATCGCGCCTCCGAGCGCCGCCGAAGGCCTGCCGACCGAGACGCTGCCGCGCGCGCCGATCGGGACGATCACGCCGGAGCAGCGCGGGCAGTTCGAGGAGCGGCAGCGGCTGCGCGCCGTGTTCGACAGCACCGCGTACCGGAATCTGCGGGTGACGGCGGAGCGGCAGATCGGGGCCACGCTGGACTTCGTGGATCTGCCCCCGAACGAGCAGGCGCTCAAGGCCGGGCGGCCGGTCGTGCGCATCGTCACGCTGCCCGGCGCGGGGCTGGTCCCGCAGGGGTTCGCCACCGGGTTCCTGATCGCGCCTGAGCTCGTCATCACCAACTACCACGTGTTCCGCACGCTCGACGAGGCGCGCGGTGTGGGCGCCCAGTTCCTCTACGAGCGGGCGCCGGGCGGACTGCGCGAGGGGGTGATCTTCGAGTTCGATCCGGACCGGTTCTTCATCAACGACCAGGGACTCGACTACGCCGTGGTCGCGGTGAAGGTCACGTCGCTCGACGGCGCGGCGCTGAACCAGTTCAGGTACCTGCCCTTGATCGGAGTCACCGGCAAGATCCGCAAGGGGGATCCGGTGAACATCATCGAGCACCCCAACGGCGGCCCGAAGCAGTACGCGACCGTCAACAACCGCCTGCTCGACCTGCGCGAGGATGGATTCCTGCTCTACGAGACGGACACGCTCGAGGGGTCCAGCGGCTCGCCGGTGTTCAGCCAGTACTGGGAGACCATCGGACTCCACCACTGCGGCGTGCCGAAGATGGAGAACGGCATGCTGGTGAAGACCGATGGCCAGCGGGTGCCGCTGGACGCCGAGGTCGCCGACAGCGACCTGATCTGGATCGCCAACGAGGGCGTGCGCGTGAGCGCACTGGTGGCGTCACTCTCCCAGCAGCAGATGCCGCGGCCCGAGCAGCAGCGGATCCTGGCCGATCTGCTGGAGCACACGCGGGACCCACTGCGCACGGTCGTGGAGCAGAGCCCGCTCATCACCCCGGCGACCGACGACGTTTCGAACCCCGACGAGAGGATGAGGACGGACATGGCCCAGAACCTGTTCCAGTTCAGCGGACCCGTGACCATCCAGGTGACCACGTCCTCCGTGACGGTCCCCGGCGTCGACCTGAACACGAGCGCCCATCCCACGCCGGCGCCCGAGGCTCCCGCGGAGTTCCGCGAGAAGACGCTGAAGTTCGACGAGGACTACAAGCTCCGCACGAAGCACGGCTACAAGCCGACGTTCCTGAGCGGCTGGCGGATCCCCGCGCCCACGCTGAACCCGCAGCACTCGGGCGCGCCGCTCAAGAACGCGCAGAACAAGGTCTGGATGATCCCCTACTACCACTACTCCCTGGTGATGAACCGGGACCGCCGGCTGCTGGCGTGGGCGGCCAGCAACGTGGACTACAGCGACGGCGCGCGGAAGTACACGAAGAACCGCAAGGACTACGGCGGCGAGAACTGGCGCCTGGACCCGCGCGTGGCGCTCGAGGCTCCGGGGCTGCAGATCGAGGACGCCGACTTCTACGCGCCCGCCAAGAAGATCGATCGCGGGCACATCGTGAGGCGCGAGGATGGCGCGTGGGGAGCGAGCGCCCAGGAAGCGGAGTACGGCAACAGCGACACCTACCACTGGACCAATTGCACGCCGCAGAGCGAGGCGTTCAACCAGAGCGGCAAGGACGGCATCTGGGGCAAGTTCGAGGAGCACATCCAGGCGGAGGTGGGCGCGGTCGGCGGCCGGATGGTGGTGTTCGCCGGCCCGGTGCTGAACCCCGCCGATCCCGAGCACGGCTACCAGAACGGCAGCACCATCCGGGTGCCGATGGAGTTCTGGAAGCTCGTGATGTGCGTGAGTCTCGAGAATGGCAAGAAAGTGAAGCTGGCCTACGGCTTCGTATTCGATCAGACCGAGCCGGTGCAGCGGCTCGGCTTCGAGCGCATGAACATGGACGACTACGCGGTCTACCAGATGCCGATCACCGCGATCACGAAGAAGACCGGCGTGGTCTTCGACAAGTCCGTGCTGGCCGCCGACGTCCTGAAGCCGGCCGGCGCCCCCGAGAGCATCCGCGGCTTCCGCGGCAAGCGGATCCAGACGCTGGAGAGCGTCGTGCTGCGCTGAGCGAATCGGAGTGGGGACGGGCCTCGCCGGCGGCTGCCACGCGTCCGCGCACCCGGTTGACGGGTTCCCCGTCAGTGCCGGACGCCACGCTCTCCATCCACATTTCCCTGTGTTAGTGTGTGGCCCGTTGGCGAACAGGTCGTTGACAGGCCGTTCCCCCGGCGGCGGGATCTCACGGACGAGGATCACGCCATGAACATGCGTCTCTGCGTCACCGCGATCACCTCCGTATCGCTCGCGCTCGCCGTGCTTCCCGCGCGCACTGACTCCGCCGACCGTCCGCCGGTCGTCCGGGACCGTGCGGGCCAGGTGCGGAATGCGATCGAGCTGGCGCCCGCGCAGGCACCTCCGACCGCCGTAGCGGACATCTTCACCCGAGGCAGCCAGGGCGACGGCTACTGGGTGGATGCGGACGGAACGCGGCACGACGGCCTCGCTCCTTCGGTCAGCCCCGTGCTCGCGCCTTCGGAGCGGGCGCCGACCCTTCCGGCATCCGCGCTCACCGCGCCGCCGCCGCTGGCGAGCGTGACGATCGATCGGATGACCACAGCGAACATCTACTCGACGTCCTACACACCCTATCGCGAATTCCGCATGCTCGGCAGTGCGGCGACCTACTACCTGAGCGACCACACCACGTGGACGAGCGGCGCCGGCTCCTTCACGAACGCCTACGCGACGTTCGATCACGTCGAGGTCGCCGGTGACACACTCCGGTTCTTCCTGATCCCGGAAGCCGACAGTCTGCTGTACAGCCAGACCGACTACGACAGCGGCGACCACTCCAGCCAGGGCTCCCTGGTCCTGTCGGGTCCGCTCGTTCTGGAGGCCGTGGCCGGCGCGACCACTGCCGTACTGAGGGGCAGCGCCCGCATCCGGGACAACGCCATGACGTGGTATGGCGAGCCGGCATTCAACTTCTTCACGTCGATCCCAGGGTCGATCGTGCCCTTCACCAACACCTACACGAACGGCTCCGGTCGATGGGCGATGGACACCTTCGACCATCCGTTCAGCTATGTCGCGAGCGGCCAGGTGGACTTCGCGCATCCGCTCTCGACGCCACCCCTGGTCGAGCTGACCATCCGCGGGCCCAGACAGATCCCGGCGGCTTCCTCCACGCAGTTTGGGGCCGTGGCGCGCTTCGCCGGCGAGGTGTATCGCGACGTCCGCAACCGTGCCCTGTGGAGCGTCTCGCCGTCGCTGCTCGCGAACGTGAACGCCGGGCTGCTCACGGTCCCCTCGATCACGACGCCGCGGGCGGACCTGGTCCTGTCCGCGACCTACCAGGCCGCCAGCGGGGCGCCACGGTCCGCCAGCATTCCGGTGGCGTGCGTCGCAGCGATCTTCGCGCCCCAACCCGACGCGTGGCCGATGTACCAGGCCGACATCGGACACACAGGCTACCGGCCGCTCACGCTCAGCACCGGCATGTTCATGCCACTGTGGCAACGCACCGTGGGGAGTGGCCTCGCCCTCAATCCCGTCAGCGCCGGCGACGGCATGGTGTTCTGTTCGCTGATCGGGTACTTCCCGCCCGCCAGCATCCAGCAAGTGTTCGCGCTCGAGGCGTACACCGGCGCCACGCTGTGGTCGACCGGTTACGGATCCGTCTACTCCGTCAACCCACCGAGCTACTCATACGGCAATGTCTACGTTCAGTCGGGCAACCACTCCACCGACACCTATCTGCACGCGATCGACGCCGCGAGCGGGACGCCGATCTTCGATGCGCCGCACGAGGCCCAGTGGGAGCGCTACTACGCTCCGACGATCAGCGACGGCAAGGTCTACGTGGACGGCGGGTACTACGGTGGCATGTACCGGTTCGACGCCTTCTCCGGCGCGCAGAACTGGTTTAACGGCGCGCTGCCCCAATACGACGAGTGGACCCCGGCGCTCGACGACTCGAATGCCTACGCGTACCTGGGCGAGTACTCGCCCGGACTCTACGCGGTCTCACGCGCGACGGGCGTACTCCGCTTCAGCATCATGGATCCCGGTTTCCAGTGGAACGGGTGGAGCATGGACGGTACGGCCGTGGTGTGCGGCAATGGCGACATCATCGCCGTCCAGGCCGGCCGCCTGCTGTGCTTCAACGTGCCGCGGCACCAGCTCGCCTGGCAGGTCGCACGCGCATTCAGCGGGCAGCCGAGCTTCGCGCACGGCTCGATCTACGCGATCGACGGCGGCAAGCTGGTCGCGATCGACGAGGCCACCCACGCCGATCTGTGGTCGTGGACGCCGCCGACGGGCAGTCTCGTCGGCACGTTGGTGGTGACCGACTCGCACGTGTTCGGCTCCACGTCCGGCACGACCTACGCCGTGAGCCTGGCATCGCACGCGAGCGAGTGGGTCTATCCGGCTGGCGGAGCGCTGGCTCTGGGCAACAAGGCGCTGTACATCGCGACTTCCGGCGGGAGGCTGCACGCGATCGACGTCGCGGACCATCCGGTCGCCACCACGCTGATGCGATTCGACGGCAGGGGCCTCGAGGACGGCGTGCACCTCTTCTGGCGCTTCGCGGAACCCGGCGAGGTGGCGACCGTCGACATGCAGCGCGCCGCGACCACCGCCGGCCCGTGGTCGAGCCTGACCGTCGAGGAGTCGTGGGACGGCGAGGTGTCGACAGCCCTCGACCGGGACGTGCGGCCCGGCCAGACCTACTGGTACCGACTCTCAGTGGGATTCACGGACGGGACGCACGGCGATCTCGCCCCCGTGCAGGTGACAGCGGCGGGGCAGATGGCCGTCAATGGGCTGAAGATCCTGGGCCCGCTTCCCGCTGCCGGAGCCGTGGCGATCGAGTACTCGGTGGCGAGCCGCGGGAACGCGAGCCTGACCGTGTTCGACGTGGGCGGTCGCGTCGTGGAGTGGCTCGCGCGCGGCCCGCTCGAGCCGGGGGAGCACATGGCCCGCTGGGCCTCTGCCGCGTCGGCCCGGGCCGGCATCTACTTCGTACGTCTGGAATCGCCCGGCTATCGCGAGACGAAACGCGTCGTTCTGGCACGGTGAGCCGAGGCCCCCGGCGGACTCGCGAGCGACACCGGCGACGGGCCGCGGCGAAGGACCTGGACCAGCCAGGTATCGCCGTGCCCGCCGCCCGGGTCTCGCGGGGAGCGCTCGAGTCTCCTGACCGACTCCGACTCTACGGATTCGGGCCGGAAGGCGGGTCCCCCACGACGATGATCGGATCGAGCTTCAGACTCGGCTTCTCGTTCGAGACCACCGTGTACTTGAATCGCCCCTTGATCCGCGCGCGCTGACGGCTGGTGGCGGTCGCGTGGTCCAGCTCGCGCCGGCCGAACACGCCCTCGTGGTCGAACACGATCGAGAACTTGCGGGCGTTGGTGCCCGCCCAGTGCACCTCGTCCGCCGAGGTCATCATCAGGGTGTCCGGTTCCACCCGGATCGCGTCGTTGTCGACCGTGACGGAGATCTTGTGCGTGGGCATGGACCTTCTCCTCTCGCGTGGGGTGATACAGCGGGCTAGGGCGTCGGCTTCGCCTCGCCCACGAGAGCGTCGAACGCGGGGGCCGCGCGCCACTCCCTGAAGACCGGCGAATCCCGCAGCCATGCGACCGGGTAACCTCCGTGAACGGACTTCTCGAGCCAGGCCATGGCGGCATCCTTGCGGTCGAGCTGCCAGCAGGTGAGCGCCGCGCAGTAGTCCACCATCGGATTCGCGCTGTCCGCGCTCACCGCGCGCGCGAGGTAGATGCGCGCGCTGTCCGGCTCGCCGAGCTTGGGAAAGACCGTGGCGAGATTGCCGGTGATCATCACGTCCGCGGTGCGGCCGCTGCGCGAGCGCTCGAGGATCTCCTCGCGGCCCAGGCGCACGGCCTGCGCGTACGCGCCCGCGGCCTCGGCCCTGCGGTTGGGGAGCCAGAAGTAGGCATCGCCGAGATTCAGCCACGATTCATATCCGGCGGTGCCGAACTGGAACGCCTGGTTGTAAGCGTCGATGGCGTCCTCGAGCCGCCCGGAATTGAAGTAGGCCGTGGCCAGGTTGTCGAACGCGTTCTTGGTTGGCCGCAATGCCAGCGAGCGCTTCAGCGTGTCGATGGCCTGCGGGTAGCTTCCGCGCAGCACGAGCATCCCGCCGAGGCCGGTGTATCCCTCGAAGTTGTCCGGTGCGCGCTGGATCATCTGCTCGTACGCCCGGATCGACTCGTCCACGTTGCCCTGGCGATACTCCCAGGTGGCGAGCCACCAGTACGGCCTCCACCAGTGCGGGTGCCGCGCGATGGTGGCGAGGTAGACCTCCTTCTCCTGCGCGGACTGGCCGAGGCGGGCGTACGTGCGCGCGATCTTCAAAGCGGCATCGTCATCGCTCGGATCGAGCCGCAATGCGCTCGTGAACTCCGCGAGCGCGGCGGGCTGGTTCCGCTCGACCGCGAGCACCGCCGCCAGCGCGCGGTGCGGCTCCGCGCGGCCCGAGTCGATTCCGACCGCGTCGCGGGCCGTGGCCTCCGACCGCTGGAGCATGGCCGGGTCCTTCGACAGCAGATGGAGCCGCAGCTGAGCGGAGGCGAGTCCGGCGCGTGCGACCGCGGCCTCCGGCTCGGTCTGGCAGGCGGTCTCGAAGTCGATGCTCGCCTGGTTCAACGCGCTCGAATCGCGCCCGGCGCGCAGCCGTCCGATCCCCTGGAGATAGAAGCGCAGTGTCCCTGCGCCGCGCACCCCGCACGCGGTGCGGGCGTCTCCACCGCGCGCTCGCAGGCCCGCCAGCCGGGCCGCGGCACGATAGGTCTGGTCGAGGAAGTCGAATGGTTGTGCGGCGGCCACTTGGACGGTTCGCGTGGCGAGGCGGCGGCCGCTGGCCGCGTCCATCAGATCGAGACGCGCCCGCAGCAGGTCGGCCTCCTGCGTCAGCGTGGGGATCAGGACGAGATTGACGCCGAGGATCTTCCGCGCGTCGGCCGCCGACGCGACGCCTTCGTCCACGCCCTCGGCGAACGAAGCCATCTGGAACCCCGGCACGTCGGTGTGCTTGCGGAGCCGCTCGGCCACCAGCGCGATGGCGCCGAGCGCGAAGGAACCGAAATCACCGCCGCCGTGCGTCACCGGAGCCAGCACGGCGACATTGCGGTTGCGAGGCAGCGCCGGGACTCTCGGGAGCTGCCACCCGCTGCCGATCCCCACGGCCACCAGCACCGCGAGAGCGGACAAGGCCACGACCCACCATGCCGCTCGCGTGCCCGTGCGGCGGGCGCCCCGGCGCGCGTCGGTGGCGGCCCACGTGGTCGCGTCCGGTCCGGTCCTCGCCGCAGTCGGCGCCAGCGCGCCCGCAGCGGTCGCGTCCGTGCCCGCGTCGACCCGGCGCGCGCGCGCGAGGTGCTCCGCCAGCTCGCGGGACGTGGCGAAGCGCTGGGCGGGGTCCTTCGCCAGCATGCGCGCCACCACGCTCGACAGCGCGGATCCCGCCGCCGGATTCAGCTCGGAGACCGGCGGCGGCTCCAGATTCAGCACCTGATCCACCAGCGCCGCGTAGGTCGCGCCCTGGAAGGGTCGGCGCGTGGTGAGCAGCTCGTAGAACACGGCGCCGAGCGCGAAGATGTCGGTGCGCTGATCGATCGCTCCGCCCAGATGCGCTTCGGGCGCCATGTACGGCGGCGTGCCCGCGATCCCGGAGGCGAGGTTCTCGGTGGTGGTCGTGCCCATGCCCTCGGCGGTGCCCGAGCGTCGCGCGATGCCGAAGTCGAGGATCTTCACCTGCCCGTCGCGCGTCACGATCAGGTTCTCGGGCTTGAGGTCGCGGTGGATCACACCGCGCGCGTGCGCCGCAGCCATGCCCGCGACACACTGCGTGGCGAGATCCCAGAAGGCCTCGAACGACACGGGCTCGGCCATGCGTTTCCGGAGCGTGAGGCCGTCCACGTACTCCATGACGAGGACGATCTGATCGTCGAGCTCCAGGACGTCGTGGATCGCGGCGACGTGCGGGTCGTTGATCTGGCTCGCGCGACGGGCTTCCTGGATGATCGCCGAGCGTTGCCGCTCGCGATCCTCGCCCGTCGGGAGCAAGCGCTTCAGCGCCACGCGACGGTGGAGCAGGGTGTCGACGGCGAGCAGCACCTCGCCCATGGCACCCTGGCCGAGCGTCCGCTCGATCCGATAGCGACCGAGGGCCCTGTCTTGGTGGGAGATCGCCGAGCCTTCGGGATCCCCGTCGGACTGCAGAGGCATGTCCACCCACCTTCGGACCCAACTGCGTCGGGCGCGGAATCCTCGTGTCGAAGGCCGAGAGCGGACTATACAATACCCACCTTCGCCCTCAGGCTGGTTTTGCCGCCGACCCTGAACGCACACCGACTCCGGGGCGCACGCGCCCCGCGGGAAGGCCACATGCCGCGACTCGTACCCGCACGATTGCTCGCCGCGCTGCGGCCCGACGAGTCCGTTCCGTTCGAGCTGCCGGGTGCCGTCACACGTGAGTCGAGGCGCCGTGTGTGCATCGCCGCGCTGCTCGGCACGCTGGGCTACGGAACCTTCCTGACGCTGGTCCTGAGCCAGCCGATCGACGTCAGCCGGCTCCAGCGCCAGATCGACGTCTCGCACGACGTCCTCGGGCTCGGAGTCTGCCTTCTGCTCCTGGCGGTCGCGCTCGTGCCCCCGATCCCCGATCGACTCGTGATCCGGATCGCGCTGGCGGCCCAGGTGCTGCTCGCGGCGCTGATCTCGGTCGCCGTCACGTGGGCCGGCTTCATCCGCACCGGACACGTGGCCACCCTGACCTGGGTGGTTCCGGTGGTCATCCTGTTTCCGCTGCTGGTCCCGGTCACGCCGCGCACCACGCTGCTGGTCTCGATCCTGTGCGTGCTCACCATGCCCGGCAGCCTGTGGCTGCTGGCGTCCCGCGGCGCGATCGAGGCAGGCGCGTCCGACTACTGGCACGCCCTCTCGACGGGAGCCGTCGCGGTCGCGATCGCCACGATCGCCGCCCGTGCGGTGCACGGCGCGCGCCAGCAGGTGGCGGCCGCACGCACCGTCGGGAGCTACGAGCTGCTGGAGCGGCTCGGCACCGGCGGCATGGGCGAGGTGTGGAAGGCGCGGCACCTGATGCTCGCGCGGGACGCCGCGGTGAAGCTGATCCTTCCCGAGCGGCTCCAGGGCCCGATGGAGGAGCGCGACGCGGTGGTGAAGCGCTTCCTGCGCGAGGCGCAGGTGACCGCGGGCCTGCGCTCGCCCCACACCGTCGAGCTGTACGACTTCGGCATCGCCGCCGACGCCACCTTCTACTACGCGATGGAACTGCTGGAGGGGACCAACCTCGAGCACTTCATCTACCGCTTCGGGGCGATCGATCCGCGACGCGCGGTGCACTGGCTGCAGCAGGCCTGCCATTCCCTCGGCGAAGCGCACGCGCGCGGACTGGTGCATCGCGACATCAAGCCCAGCAATCTCTACATCTGCCGATACGGCCGGGACGTCGACTTCGTGAAGGTGCTCGACTTCGGCCTGACCCGGCCCGCGGCGCCGACGAGCGACGCGTCGCTGACGAGCGCCGGGATCCACATG
The DNA here is from genome assembly GCA_963725865.1 of Candidatus Eiseniibacteriota bacterium. GTDB lineage: Bacteria > Eisenbacteria > RBG-16-71-46 > RBG-16-71-46 > RBG-16-71-46 > CAVSAC01. The sequence goes on along the minus strand of CAVSAC010000019.1, from coordinate 1,349 downwards.
GGCACGCCCGGCTACATGCCGCCCGAACAGGTGTTCGGACTCACCATCGACCAGCGCACCGACCTGTACGCGCTGGGGTGCGTCGGGTACTGGCTGATCGCGGGGCAGAAGCCGTTCGAGTCCGAGAGTCGCTGGCGAGCTGCTGCGCCAGCACGCCCAGGCGATCCCGCCGCCGTTGTCGAGCAAGGCTCGGCAGGTGGTGCCGCCGCGGATCGAGGCGATCGTGATGGCGTGCCTGGCCAAGGATCCGGACCAGCGGCCGCCGAGCGCCGACGCGCTGTGCGAGGCGCTCGTGGCCGCACTGGATGGCGATGCGTGGTCGATGGGCGAGGCGCAGAGCTGGTGGGAGCGCAACCTGCCGGCAGGATGCTGACTGCGATTGCATCCGAGTTGGGGAGCACCCCGGGGGGAAGGTCAGCGAGGGATACACGTCACGATCTGTCGCTTCATCTCATCTGTCCTTGACGTGGAGGTCGGAATGGCGAGTGTGCCAAGGGCAGTCACGATGCAGTTGGCTGCCTTCGTGCTGGCGATCTCCGTCTCGGGATGCAGCGTGATTGGATTCGTCGGCGGGACGGGCGTGGATGTGCTGCGCAAACATCCGCCGGAACCCGTGTCTCCGAACTCGCTCTTCGCGCTCCGCGACGGTTCGCGCCTGACGCTGACCCTCTTGGACTCCGCGGCAGTCGAGGGAAGGAAGCTCCCGCCCCGCCCCTCGGACTACGACTCGACCGCGTCGCTCGCGGTGTTGCGCCTGCTGATGACGGCAAAGGGCCATTCGCGGATCGGCGACACGCTGGTCGTACCGATTGCGCAGGTGGCGACCGCGACCGTTCCCGGCCGGCGGACCGCCGCCCGAAAGGCAGCTGCCGCTGGGGCGAAGACCGACATCATCGTGCTCGAGGTTGCAGCGGTGCTGGTACTGGCCGCTGCGCTGATCGTGGGGATCTTTGGGCTGATCCTCTCGAGCTCAGGGTTCTCATTCTGAAGCCGTGATCGGCGGCTGCGCCACGCGACGGGGTCGTCCCCAGGGATCTGCTCGGCTTGCGCGCGGCGTACGGTCGGACTCACGACCGCGTAGGGCACCACGCCGAGGCGCGCGATCCCGCACGAGTGAACTGCGCCGGGATTCCTGGGGGCTGCACGCCTACGGAGCAAGCCCGACGCGGACCAGCCCCAATCGCACGGTCCTCCAGACCGTTCGATTGTCTCCCGCTGACAACCGCTGTCCGCTGAAGCCCGATCGCAACGGGGTCACATCGGGGTCGCATGAGGTTGACGACGCCTCTCCAAGTCGTGTATCTACGGCCGCGGAGAGGTGCCGGAGCGGTTGAACGGGGCGGTCTCGA
>CAVSAC010000018.1:0-5680 GCA_963725865.1 Candidatus Eiseniibacteriota bacterium | reverse complement strand
GCGCGCGCCACCACTGTTCGATCTCGGCCGCGGGCGCGACCCAGGCCGGGCGGGTCGCGAGGTGATCGAGCGCGTCGCGATAGGTTTCGTACCAGCCGGGATAGCGCCGCGCGTCGGCCACGTTGGGGTGCCAGAGCAGCACGGCCAGTCCGCCGGCCCGCTCGACCGCCTCAAGGTGTGCGATCAACCGCCGGCTCGCGAGCGCGTGGTCGAGCTTGAGCGTGCGGAACAGCACACCGTCCATCGCGGTCAACGGCAGCTCGAGCAGCGCGTGCGGCGCGTGGCTCCGGACGTCCCACGGCGCGAACGGCGCCGCCACGCCGGCCCGGAATCCGAGCGCCTCGTTGTACCCGAGCGTCGCGTCGTACGCGAAGCCCGCCTCGCGCTGAGCCTGCCAGGTAGTGCTGACGTCGAATCGCAGGAAGTGCTGGCGGATTCCGCGCACCGGCGCGCCAAGCGCTTCCTCGATCTGGCGCCGCTGGCGGCCGAGTTCCGCCGCGTCGGTGGAGCTGAGGTAGGAACCGTGCAGCCCGACCTCGGAGCCGGCGGCGGCGAGCCGGCGCAGGAGCGCACGTACGGTGATGCGCTCGCCCTCGAATCCGACCGGATCATCCCAGCCATAGGTGCCGTCGAACTCGTGCGCACGCGTCGGCGCGGGTGGCAGGAAGTAAAACGTGGAGCGGAAGCCGCGGGCCGCCTCGTCGCGCGCCCAGCGGTCGAAGGTCCAGAACGGATCGCCCGGTCGCCCGGCGTGCGCAAGGGCCTCGAGCGCTTGCATCACGCCGCGCCGGAACGCATAGGAGCGCGGGCCGCGGGCGCGCTTCAGCAGGCGCCACGCATCGGACCAGGCGTAGTAGCGCACCAGGTCCACGTCGTGCGTGAGCGCGACCGCGAAGCGCGCGCCGTCCTTCCAGCGCGGCCGGCCCGGCGCGGTCACCGCGCGCCGCTCGAACCATGCGGCGATCGGCGCCTCGAGCTGTGCCGCCATCAGGTTCACGGTCGGCTTCTCGAGGATTCCCAGCTCGTGAAAGCGCGAGGAGAAGCCGCTGAAACAGCCCCACTCGTCGCGGTGCGTCACCGCGATTTCCTCGTCGCGCTGGAGCATCCAGGCGGCGGCCCGCAGCCACCACGTGGGGAGCGTGCCAATCGTTGCTCCGCCGGCTTCCTCGTCGGGCGTCCACGGCAGCGCCACGCCCTCGTGGGTGCGCAGTTGCACCCGGTCGGGCGCCCACGCTCGCCATTCACCGCACGGCACGATCGCGGCGCTGCCGGCCGCCGCGCGGGCGGGATCGCCGACGAACACCGGCGCCTCCGCGTCGCCGATCGCGTCGCCGGCCGCGGCGAGCCGGGTCGGCCACTCGAGCAGGGACGCGATCACGCCGATGGCGTGGCGCGCGGCCGGCCGCTCCCAGGTCGCGGCATCGAACGTGAACACGACCCCCGCGGAGCGGCTCATGGTGCGACTCCCGCGGCGGCGGTCGACGGCGGTCGCGGTTCGAGCACTTCGCGATACACGACCTCGAGGGCCGTGCTCACCGCCGCGCGACTGAAGCGGCGCTCGAACTCGGCGCGGATGCGCGCGCGGTCGACGTGCGCGGCGTGGCGCACCATGCGCCCCAGCGCGTCGGCCAGCGCCGGCACGTCGCCGACCGGCAGCAGTACCCCGGTCTCGGGCGTGAGGATGGACTCGGGGCCGCCGCAGCGCGTCCCGATCGAGGGCTTGCCGCACGCCATCGCCTCCACGAACACGATGCCGAACGACTCGTGATGGCTCGGCAGCACGAAGGCGTCGCAGCGCGCGAACTCCTCGTTCGACTCCTCGCGCTCGATGTACTTCTCGATCCAGGTCAGGTGCGGCGCGATCCTGAGCCGCTCCGCGGCAGCCTGGAACCGCCCGAGGTCGGGCCCCTTGCCGGCGAGCCGGAAGCGGATGCGCGTGCGCTCCGCCGGCGGCAGCGTGGCGAGGAACAGCGCCGCGGCCTCGAGTAGGTCGAGGATGCCCTTCGATCGGACCATCTGGCACACAGTGTAGAATGTGAAGTAGGCTGGGTCGCCGCTCTGCCCGGCGTCGTAGAGGCGCTCGTCGACCACGTTCGGGACCACGAGCGGTCGCGGGATGCCGTGCGCCGCGATGGCCCCCGCGAGCGCCGGGCTCACTGCGATGCGGCCATCGGCCGCGAGCAGTGGGTCACGGATGAAGTCCGCGAGCGTGCCGTCTCGGCGCTGGTAAACCAGCACCGGGAACGGCCCCATGTGCTCGGTGATGATCGCCTTCACTCCGCGCTCGCGCGCCACCCGCACGGCCGCCCAGCCTCCCGGGTAGCTGACGTGAGCATGCAGCAGGTCGGGCGGGCCGAATTTCGCTGCCATCCGGCGGGCGGCCTCGCGCACCGAGGCTAGCACCGCCATCCGGTTGCCCGCGAGCACGCGCTCCGGGAACTGCAGCGCCGGAATGGTCCACGCGCACACGTTCTCGCGCAGTGGCTCCTCGCGGATCGCGTGATCGGTCAGCGCCTCCAGCAGGCAGCGCGGGGAGTGTCGGGCGTGGGATGGCGAGACGAAGTTGCGTCCCTGGTGCCAGAGCGCCAGACCGATGCGCCAATCCGGGCGCATCTCCCCGAGCATCATCGCCTGGTCGCGGACGTAGATCCCTTCGCGCGGGAAACACCGGTGCGGGTACCACGACGGGACGATGAGCACGTTCATGGACGGGTGAGGATAACCGCCGGGCCAAGTGCTGTCACGTTTCGCGGCACCGCGCCGGGGCATGACAGCGAGCAGCGCCGCCGCTACACTGCGGCCGCCCATGAGCCCGTCCCTACCATTGTTCCGGCGTCTGATCTCCGCTTGGTCCCGGCTCGCCACGTTCCGCGACGTCGAGGTGGTCGTCTACCGGCTCGAACACGTCACGACGCCCGCGACTGTGGCGGAGATCCGCCGGGTCGATGCCCGCAACGTCGGCGACGCGTCCGCGATGGAGCCCCCGGAGCGCGTGGAGGAGTTCCGTCGCTTCCTGGAGCGCGGGGACGTCGGCTGGTACGCCTATGTCGATGGCCGGATGGTTCATCGCTCGTGGGTGCGCCGCGGCCCGCTGGTGGTGCCCCTGTGGCTCGCGTGGGGTCGCCTGGTGCTGGGCCCGGGCGACGACTACATTCACTACTGTGAGACGGCCGCGACGGCGCGCGGGCTCGGCATCTACCCCGCGGTGCTCGCGGCCGCCGCGGCCGCGCGCGCCACGCCGGCGCGCGTGCGGTCCTCATCTCCACCGACCTCGACAACCACGCCTCCCGCCGGGGCATCGAGAAGGCGGGCTTCGTGGAGTCCGGTCGCTACACGATTCAGGTCCGCTTCGGCCTCGGCACGCAACGCGAGACGCGGCCGGTCGCCGCGGCCTCACCCTCCTCACCATGAACGAGCCCGCGGCCGCGCCGAAGTACGCGATCCGGCGCCTCGAGGGCGACGGCGACCTGGCGCGCTGGGACGCGTTCGTGCGCCGCTCGCCGCAGGCCAACCCGTTCGCGATGAGCGGGTGGCTGCGGCCGGCGTGCGCCGCGACCGGCGCCGCGCTCGAACTGCGCGTCGCCACCAAGGGCGACGAATGGGTGGCGGGCGTGCCGCTCGTGCACCGCAGGCGACTCGGACAGCCATTCCACTTCGGCCTGCCGCTCGCGGCCTACAACTCCTGGATCTACCGCCCGCCGACCGGCCCGCGGCGCGCGCGCGACCTCGGAGCACCTCGAGGTCACCGACGCGCTGCTCGCGGCGCTCGGCGGCCGCCCGCGCGGCCTCTCGCACCTGCTGGTGCCGGCGATCGACGACGTGCGCCCGTGGTGCGTGGCGCGGCTGGCGCGCGCAGCCGCGCTACACCTACCGCCTCGACACCACCGCGCCGCTGCCGGTGAGCGATTCGGTGCGCCGTCACCTGCGCAAGTGCCGCGAGGCGGGCTTCACGATGTCGTACGACTGGGACCTCGCGCGCTTCTGGTCGGTGTTCGACGTGACCCGCCAGCGCCAGGGCTTCGGCCTCCGGCTCTCGCCCGCCGCGTTCAAGGAGCTCGCCGATTCGCTCGCCGTGGGGGCCTCGCGTGGATGGCGACCGCGCTCACCGCCGAGGGTGCAGCCGGCGGCGAGCCAGATCGTGCTGGCGGTGCCCGGGACCCGCGGCGCCTACATGTGGGTGGCGGGCGCCGGCGAGGAGCATCTCGTCGTCGGGGTGAGCGCGTGGATCATGGTCGAGATCGCGGCCGAGTGCGGACGGCGCGGCCATCGCTCCTGGGACCTGTGCGGCGCCGACCTGCCGCGCGTCGCGCGCTTCAAGAGCGAGCTGGGCGGCACGCTCGAGCACTACTTCCAGATCGACGCCCCGCGCGGCCCGATCGAGCGCGCCTGGGAGCTGGCGCGTGCCGCGTCCGCGGGCTGCGCGGCGCGCGCGCCGAGCGCGCGCAGCCGCCCTCGCGCCGCCCGCTCACGCCCAACGAAGCGCGGCCCCGCCCGACGAGCGGGACCGCGACTCCGGACGGCGCGCCGGCCGTGCGCGCGTCAGCGATAGCGGCTCTTCACCGCGCCCCACGTGGCGCGCGTGGTCGGCGTCGGCGGGTTGCCGAACTTCTGCACGCGGTGGTTGTTCCACTCCACCACGTAGACGTCGCCCGAGTTGTCGGCCGCGATCCCGCTCGGCGTGTAGAACTGCCCGATCCCCGAGCCCAGCCCCCCCCACTGGTCGACGGAAGCCGCCGCCGGAGCGTGAACTTCTGGATGCGGTTGTTGCCGCGTGTCGGCGACGTAGAGCAGCCCAGCGGGGCCGAACGCACGCACTCCGGGCGAGTAGAACCGGCCGGGAGCGGTGCCGAAGCTCCCCACATTGTACGAGCGCGTGAGGTCGGGCGCGAACTCCTGCGACGCGATGGCCGCCATACTCGCTCACGTAGATGTTCCCCGTGGGATCGACGGTGACGCCGTAGGGCTTGTGCATCTGCCCCAGCATGCTGCCCGGGTATCCGAACTGCGCGAGGAACGTGCCGATGGACGTGAACTTCTGGATTCGGTCGTTCTCGGAGTCGGTGACATAGATGTTGCCGGCCGCGTCACAGGCGACGCCGACCGGATAGAAGAACGATCCGGGGTCCGGCGAGGAAGATGGGGACGATGAGGGTCGACCGTAGCCGAACGTCCCGATGAACCCGCCCGACTGCGTGAACCGCTGGACGCGGTGATTGCGGTGGTCGACCACCAGCACCTCGCCGCTCGGCGAGACTGTGATGCCCGTCGGATGGTCGAACTGCCCGGCCCGTGTCCGAACGTGCCCCACCCAGAGAGGACCGCCGCCGCTCGCGAACTTCTCCACGCGGCAGTTCGACTCGTCGGTGACATACACGTTGCCGGCCGGATCGAGAGCGATGCCGAATGGATTGGTGAACTGCCCGGCGCCGATCCAGCCCCAACTGGTGAGGTAGGCGGGAGGGGCGGCCAGGGCGATCGAAGCGAGCAGACAGCAGCCCACGGTGATGGCAAGCGACAGTGGTAGGGCTCGGCGCATGTTGGACTCCTTTCGAGGCCCGGTCTCGTAGAATGGACAGGGGGCGGCCCGTTCCGTCAGGTAACCAGAGACACGTGAGGTGACTTTACCGTGATCGCCGGCATCTTTCAATTGGTGATCGATCAGTAGTAGATGGCCACCCGC
>CAVSAC010000017.1:0-99216 GCA_963725865.1 Candidatus Eiseniibacteriota bacterium | reverse complement strand
GACGCAGTGAGTGGTGGCGCTCGCCGGTGCCGGTGGTGAGCGCGCGCTACGAGACCCGGCAGGTGTGGTTCACCTCGCGCGACGGCACGCGGGTGCCGATGTTCGTGGCGCACCGCAAGGGCCTGAGCCCTGGACGGCACGAACCCGGTGCTGCTGACCGGCTACGGCGGCTTCAACGTCAGCGAGACGCCCGAGCTTCTCGGCGTTCGTCGCCGCCTGGCTCGACATGGGCGGCGTCTACGTGCTCGCCAACCTGCGCGGCGGCGGCGAGTTCGGCGAGGCCTGGCACAGGGCGGGGATGCTCGGCGAACAAGCAGAACGTGTTCGACGACTTCATCGCCGCGGCGAGTGGCTGATCGCCAACGGCTACTGCACGAGCTCCGACCGCTCGCCATCATGGGCGGCAGCAACGGCGGCCTGCTGGTGGGCGCGGCCATGACGCAGCGGCCCGACCTCTTCCGCGCCGTGCTCTGCCAGGTGCCGCTGCTCGACATGCTGCGCTACCACCGCTTCCTGGTGGCGCGCTTCTGGGTGCCGGAGTACGGCTCGGCCGAGGACCCGGCGCAGTTCCGCTGGCTCCACGGCTACTCGCCGTACCAGCACGTGCTCGAGCGGGCGTGCAGTACCCGGCGGTGATGTTCGTGACGCGGCGACTCCGACACGCGCGTCGACCCGCTGCACGCGCGCAAGATGACGGCGCGCATGCAGGCGCTGGCCGGCTCGGACCCGGTGCGCCGGCCGGTGCTGCTGCACTACGACGTCTCGTCCGGCCACGCCGGCGGCAAGCCGGTGAGCCAGCAGATCGAGGACGATGCCGACCGGCTGCAGTTCCTGCGCGAGCAGCTCGGCATGAATCGCGAGTCGTCGCTGATCGACTCGCCCATCGGCAAGCCGAACCGCTGAGGCCCGCGGGCCGCGGCTCGCCGCGGTCCGCACGCACCATCACGAGGGACGCGCCCCCATGAGCGAGACGCCGCTGCAGATCCTCGACCCCGACGGCAAGGTCGTCGGCCCGGTGCCCGACGTGCCGGCGGATGACCTGCGCCGGCTGCACCGGCACATGTTCAAGCTGCGCCTCGTCGACCAGCGCATGCTCTCGCTCCAGCGCCAGGGCCGCATCGGCTTCTACGGCATGGTCACCGGCCAGGAGGCCGCGGTGACCGGCTCGGCGTACCCGCTGCGCGAGACCGACTGGATCTTCCACGCGCTGCGCGAGACCGGGGTGTGCCTGTGGCGCGGCACCACGGTGCAGGAGCTGGTGTGCCAGCTCATCGGCAACAGCGGCGACGTGCTGCTCGGCCGCCAGATGCCCATGCACTTCAGCGACCGCAGGGTGCGCTCGGTGGCGTGGTCGAGCGTGATCGGCACCCAGCTGCCGCACGCGGTGGGCGCCGCCTACGCCGCCAAGCTCCAGAAGCGCGACGAGGTGAGCGTGGGCTACATCGGCGACGGCGGCACCTCGATCGGCGACTTCCACGCGGCGATGAACTTCGCCGCGGTCTGGCAGGTGCCGTGCGTGTTCTTCTGCCAGAACAACCAGTGGGCGATCTCGGTGCCGCTCGCGCGCCAGACGCACTCGAGCAGCATCGCCATCAAGGCGGTCGCCTACGGCATGCCCGGGGTGCGCGTCGACGGCAACGACCTGCTCGCGGTCGTCACCGTGATGCGCGAGGCGGTCGATCGAGCGCGACGCGGCGAGGGGCCGACGCTGATCGAGGCGGTCACCTTCCGCATGGGCGGCCACTCCTCGAGCGACGACCCGACGCGCTACCGCGAGTCGGAGGTCGTCAAGTACTGGGAGGAGCGCGACCCGCTGCGCCGCTTCGAGGCCTACCTGCGCGGCGCCGGCCTGCTGAGCGATTCCGACCTGGCGCAGTGGACCACCGAGATCAACGACGAGGTCTCGGCCGCCATCACCGCCGCCGAGAAGCTCGGCCCGCCGCCGATCGAGAGCCTGTTCACCGACGTCTACCACACCATGCCGGCGCATCTCGTCGAGCAGCAGCGCTACGCCGTCGCGATGGGCGAGGGCCAGCGCTTCGACGGAGCATTCCCGCTCTAGGCGGGTCCGCTCCCCCATGACGCCGCGAGCCCGGCTCTGGGACCGGGCTCGCGTGCGTCGGCCTTCCGTGGCGGGTCGGATCACTACCGCTTGGGCAGCTTGAGCTCCTGGCCGGACTTCACGCGCTCGCTGACCATGTTGTTCTCCATCATGATCGCGGCCGTCGTGGTCCCCCACTGCTTGGCGATGTCGGCGAGCGACTCGCCGCTCTTCACGCGCACCTTCTCGGGGCGCTGGATCACGATCGGCGCCTGGGCGGGCTGCGTGGCCTGCGTCAGACGCGGCGTCGACGACGCCACCACGGTCGCCGGCTTGCCGGCCGGCGCGGAGCTGGTCGGGGCCGGCGCGGGCGTGGGCGACATCACCGCCAGCGGGGTCGACGTCACCACCTGGGCCGGCGCGCTCGGCGTCGCCTTGGCGGGTGCGGGCGTCGCGACCGCCGCCGCCACGCCCGGCGTCACCTTGACGGGTGCGGGCGTCACGACGGCCGCCGACATACTCGGCGTCACCTTGGCGGGCGCCGGCGCCGCGGCCGCCACCGGCGTGCTCGCCGCTTCGCTCGGCGCGGGCAGCTTCGGCTTCGGCGCGTCGATGGGCTTCGGCGTCACGGCGCCCGGCGCCGCGGGCGCGACCTTCCTGGGCGCGCGCGCGGGCTCGAGCGAGGTCGCGACCTGGGTCGCCGCACTCGGCACCGCGGGCTTCGCCGGCTCGGGAGCCACCGCCGGCTTCGAAGTCACGAGCGGCGCGGCCTTCGGCGCCTGAGGCGTCAGCGCCGCGACCGGGGCCGGTGCCAGCGCCGCACCCTTGGGAGCCTGTGCCGCCAGCGCCGTCGCCGGCGCGGGCGTCACCGCCGCGGCGCCCTTCGGCGCATCGGCCGTCACGTCGGGACGCGGCGTCGCCGCGGCGGTCGGAGCCGAACCCGCCGGCGCCGGCTTGGCGTCGCTGCCCTTGGTGGGCTCCGCCGTCTGCGTGGCGACCGGCGTGGCGCTCGACTGCTCGGCGCCGATCGGGCGCATCATGCCGCGCATCATCGACGGGGTGGAGCACCAGGCCGATGCGGTGCTGGCCCTCGCCCTGGCCGGGCAGGATGTAGCCGTAGTCGAACCACATCGAGCCCACCCGCCCCGAAGCCGAAGGTCGGCCCGGTGAGCCGCTCGTCGGCCGGCGCCGCCAGCTCCTTGCGGTAGCCGGCGCGCAGCGCGAGCAGCTCGTGCCAGCGCCACTCGAGTCCGGCGCGCACGTCGTTGTAGTAGGCCTTGGGGAAGTTGGCGTCGACCGCCACGCGCATCCCGCTCGGCAGATCGAGCGCCGCGCCCACGCCGACGTTCGACGGGAACGGGAACGACGCGCCGGCGTAGCTCATGCGCCCGCCCAGGTTCTGCGCCGCGACGCCGAGGCCCAGCAGGCCCGCGCGCGCCTGCATGCCGGCGTCGAAGGTGAGGCCCGAGCCCGAGACGTTGTCGAGCACCTCGCTCACGTACTTCGCGCCCAGGCCCACCGCCACGCCGGGCGCGAGCGGCCGCGCCACGTGCACGCCGAGCGCCATGTCGGAGACGCCGAACGTGCCGGTCGACACGCCGGTGGCGTCGCGGCCCTCGAACGAGCCCTGGCCGTGGTAGAGGCCGGTCACCGCCCAGTGCATCGACGACGTGGCGAAGCGGCCGCCCAGGCCGACCCACTCCTGCGAGGTCTGGTCGTCGAGCCCGGCATGCGAGAACGCCAGCTCGGTCTGGTCGAGTCGCGCCAGCGCGGCCGGATTCCACGCCGCGCCCACCAGTCCGCTCGGCAGGCCCAGCGACGCGCCGCCCATGCCGAGCACGCCGGCGCCCGCGCCGACCGAGAGGAAGTTGCCGGCGGTGGTGCCGGCGTTGTCGATCGAGGCGTGGACGGGAGCCGCGCCCATCAGCATCAGCGCCAGCACCCAGGCCGTCATCCGATGGTTCATCACGTTCGCCCTCATGGCTGTCGCACCAGACTCACGTGCTGTCGCGTGTCGCCCGCGATCAGCCACGCCGAATAGGGGCCGGGCGCGACTTCTCGCCCTGCGTCGTTCCTGCCGTCCCACGTCACGCTGCGCTGCCCGGGGGCGAGGGCGCCCAGCGTCAGATGGCGAAGGGTGCGGCCGCCGCCGTCCACGATCTCCAGGCGCGCGTCGGCCGTCGCGCCCGCCGGCACCGCGACCGGGATGGTCACCGGATTGCCGGCGCGGCTCGGGTTGGGATAGCCGGTCTCGATCGCCCATGCCGTCGGCGTGCCGCTGCTGGGCGGGATGGTGAAGCTCACGCTCGCCGGCGCGCCGCGCGCGCTCTCGTTGTTGCTGCCGTCGAGCGCGGTCACCGCGTACCACAAGGTGGTGGCGCCCGGGGGCACCGCGGTGTCGTCGAACAGCGTCGCGACGATGGTGCCGCCGCTGATCAGCGTCCAGGGCCCGCTCGAGCTGGTGCCGCGGTAGACGCGGTAGCCGGCGAGGTCGGGCTCGGCGTTCGCGTTCCAGGTCACGTGCACGCCACCGCTCTGGATGGCGGCGGCGATCCCGGTCGGGGCCGCGGGCGGCGCGGTGTCGAACAACCAGTCGAAGCGCACCACGTTCGAGATCGCCGCCCAGTTGCCGGCGTCGTCGCGCGCCTTGATGGCGAACCAGTAGGTGGTGCCGGCGGTGAGCCCGCGCACCGTGAGGCTCTGCAGCGTCCCCGCCGCGCGCGGCGCGGGCGGACCCGCGACCACGGTGGCCCCGCTCCACGACCCCGCGTCGATCGCCGAGGTCGACATGCGCACCTCGTAGGTCGCGGCGGTGCCGATGTTGCCGTCGTCACCGGGCGCGGTCCACGACAGCATCACCGAGTCCGCACCTGCGCCCTGGGCGCGCGCCAACACCGGCGCGAGCAGCAGCAGGACCAGCCCGACGAGCACCGCGATCCAGCGGCCAGCCGAATGGGCGTGTCCCCGGCCCCGGGTGCGGGTGCGCCGCGTCATGCGCGCACCCGCGAGCGGCGCGGCACGTCCATGGCCGCGTTCCATCCGATCCACACGAACGACGCCGCGAGGTCCTTGATGCTCGCCGGCGCGAGGCTGTCCGGCGTGGTGACGGTCGGCACGTTCGAGATCGCCGAGACGTTGCCCGCGTCGTCCGTCGCCTTGGCGGCGAAGTAGTAGGTGACCTGGCGCGTGAGGCCGCGCACGGTGAACGACTGCGCCGTGCCGGCGACCGCCGGCGCGGGCTCGCCGGTGACCGCGGTCGCGCTGGCGAAGTTCGCCGCCGTGATCGGCGACGTCGAGTAGCGCACGTCGTAGGTGGTCGCGGTGCCGGTGAGGCTGTCGTCGCCGACCGCGGTCCACCCCAGCGTCGCCGTGCGTGTCGGTCAGCGCCGATGACGGTGATCGCGAGCGCCGCCGGCCGCACCACGTCGGGCGCGACGAGCCGTCGTGCTCGAGACCACGTTCGAGAGCCCCGCCCAGTTCGGCACCTCGTCCGCGGTCTTGATCGCGAACCAGTACGTGGTCGACGGCGACAGGTCCGGTGACCGTGAACGCTCTGGTGCGTGCCGGGCGCCGCGGCGCGGGCACGCCCGTGGTCCAGGCGTCGCCGAGGCGAAGTTCGCCGCGGTGATGGGCGAGGTCGAATAGCGGATGTCGAACTGCGGAGGCCGTCCCTGCCAGCTGTCGTCCCCGGGCGTGGTCCAGTTCAGCGTGACGCTGTTGTGGGTGACCTGTGCCTGCACGTCGACCGCCCCCATCACACCCGCGACCAGGGTCGCGAGCAGGATCCATCGAAAGCCCATGACGTCCTCCAGCCCACCTGCAGGGCCACACCGGGATCCCACCCGCATGTGACCCAAGGACACCGCCGTACTCCCAGCGAGGGTGCAGCGTGCGGCGCCGAGGGGGACCGGTACGCGTCCGTGGCGCTCCGGTCTTGTCGGCCGCATCTCGAAGCGAAGAAGCCGCGCCGCCTCGCAGCACGAAGCATGCCCCGCAGGGCTTGGCGCTGCGGAAGATGCGGGCGGGCTTGCTAACTCGTGCGCAACGCGACGTCTGGCCCCGGGTGGCGACCGGGCCAAATCGCGCAGGGACGCGTGGGCGAGGCCGCGAGGGCGCGATTCGCAATGCGCGCACCCGCCGAACTGCAATGAGGCGCGAGCCGCAAGGCGCGCGCCGCGCACGCACGCCGCGAGCCCTGCCCTGCCGCCCGCTCCCGGCGGTTCCGGCGCGGTCGTTGACACCCGGGAGCGCCCCACCTAGACTCCGTCCCTTGATTCGCGCCGACGGATGCCCCCGCCGTCGACGTGACCGCTTGTCGGCGCTCCCCGCCCGCAGGCGCGCGGGGGGCCGGGTCGACCTGAAGTCAGGCCAGCGTGATGGCCGATAACCCGAAGGTGCCCGCCGCACTGCGCGGCCGGCCTTCATCCTCTCCCTCAGGCAGGCGGGAACTCGGATGAGCGGGCTTCCACTCGAACGGGACGCGATCCTGCGCCGGGCCGTCGAACTCGGCGCGTCGGACCTCATCGTCACCGCGGGTCATCCGGTCATGATGACGGTCGCCGGCGTGCTCCAGCCGATGCCGGGCTCCGCGGTGCTCTCGCCCGCCGATTCGCGCCGCGTCAGCGAGTCGTTCCTCAATCCCGTGCTGCACGAGCGCTTCACGCGCGACCTCGAGCTCGACACGCGCTACTTCCTGCCGGGCGTGGCGCACTTCCGCGTCAACCTGTTCATCCAGCGCGGCCACTGGGGCGCGGCGGTGCGCATCGTGCCGCTGCGCATCCCGCTGCCCGCCGAGATCGGGCTCGCGCCGCACGTCGTCGAACCGCTGCTGGGCGTGACGCGCGGCCTCGTGCTGGTCACCGGGCCCGACCGGCGCCGGCAAGTCCACCACGATCGCCTCGCTCATCGAGCAGCTGAACCAGCCGGGCGCCGCGCCGCCACATCGTCACGATCGAGGACCCGATCGAGTTCGTGTTCGAGCCGAAGCACGCGGTGATCGAGCAGCGCGAGGTCGGCGTCGACACCAAGATCGTACGCGCGCGGCCTGCGCGGCGCGCTGCGGCAGATGCCGCACGTCATCTTCGTCGGCGAGATGCGCGACCTGACCAGCATGAGCATGGCGCTGTCCGCGGCCGAGACCGGCAACCTCGTCATCTCGACCATGGCCACGCAGTCGGCGGCGCAGACCGTGACGCGCATCATCGACTCGTTCCCGCCGCACCAGCAGCCGCAGATCCGCGCCCAGCTCGCGCTGACGCTGCGCGCGGTGGTCTCGCAGCTGCTGCTGCCGCGCCCCGACGGCAAGCGGCCGCGTCGCGGCGCGCGAGATCCTGTTCGTGACGCAGGCGATCCAGAACCTGATCCGCGACGACAAGGTGCACCAGATCCCGAACGTCATCTCGACCGGCCTGCAAGGACGACATGCTGTCCATGGACGACTCGCTCGCCGAGCTGGTGGACCGCGCGCTGGTCGACTTCGAGATCGCGTACCCGTACTTCACCGACACCGAGAAGCGCGCCGCGGTGCAGCGGCGCGTCTACCGCACGGCGCCCGTGCGAGGAGCGCGCCTGATGGGCGACCGTCCTTCCGGCTCTCCACGCGCCGCCTCGGCGAGATCCTGATCGAGCGCGGCACGCTCACGCCCGGACCAGGTGCAGCAGGCGCTGCGCTCGCGGCTGGACCGCGCGAGCGGCTCGGCCAGACCGTGATGCCGCCTCGGCCTCATGACCGAGGCCGACGTGGTCGAGGTGCTCGGCGAGCAGTTCTCGCTGCCCGTCGCCGACGCCGAGCGGCTCGCGCAGGCCGACCGCGCGGCGGTGCAGCTCATCCCCGAGACGCTCGCGCGCGAGGCGCAGGTGCTGGCGCTGCGCCCGCGACGGCGACACGCTCGAGGTGGCCGTCGGCGACCCGCTCGACGTGGTCTCGCTCGACCACCTGCGCGCGCTCACCGGCTGCAGCTCAAGGTCTGGATCGCGCGGCCGAGCGAGGTGCGCGAGGCGATCGAGGAGCTTCTACGCCGAGCTGCGCGCCAGCGAGCACCTGGGCGAGATCCTCGACAAGATCGACCTCACCGCCGTCGAGCGACGAGCGACGAGGACGTCGACCTCGCCGCGCTGCGCCAGCAGGTCGAGGACGCGCCCGTCGTGCGGCTCGTCAACCTGATGATCGCCGAGGCGATCGACCAGCGCGCGAGCGACATCCACGTCGAGCCGCTGCGCGACCGCGTCACCGTGCGCTTCCGCATCGACGGCGTGCTGCACGAGGTCATGAAGCCGCCCAAGAACCTGCAGATGGCGATCATCTCGCGCATCAAGGTGCTCGCCGACCTCGACATCGCGGTCCGGCTGCTGCCGCAGGACGGCCGGCTCACCGTGCACCTGCCCGACCGCGAGGTGGACCTGCGCGTCTCGACGCTGCCCACCTCGCACGGCGAGAAGGTCGTGCATGCGCCTGTTCGACAAGGGCGCGTTCGAGCGCGAGATCGTCAACCTCGGCCTCGAGGGCGCGACGCTGGACGCGTTCCGCCGCGTCATCCGCCAGCCCTACGGCATGATCCTCATCTCCGGCCCGACCGGCAGCGGCAAGACCACCACGCTCTACTCGGCGCTGCAGGACATCAAGAGCGTGCACCGCAACCTGGTCACGGTCGAGGACCCGATCGAGTACCACATCGAGGCCGTCAGCCAGGTGCACGCGAACCACAAGGTCGGCATGACCTTCGCGCGCGCGCTGCGCTCGATCCTGCGCCAGGACCCCGACGTCATCATGATCGGCGAGATCCGCGACACCGAGACGGCCGACATCGCGGTGAAGAGCGCGCTCACCGGCCACCTCGTGTTCTCGACCGTGCACGCCAACGACGCGCCCGGCACGCTGACGCGGCTGATCGACATGGGCGTGCCCCGCTACCTGGTGGGCTCGGCGCATGTCGCTGGTGATGGCGCAGCGCCTCGTGCGCCGCGTCTGCGAGCGCTGCAAGGAGACCGTCTACCCCGAGCCCGAGCAGCTCGCCGTGCTCGGCGACGACGCCGAGATGCTGCGCGGCCGGCCGCTCGTGCGCGGCCGCGGCTGCATCGCCTGCAAGCAGACCGGCTACTCGGGCGCACCGCGCTGTTCGAGGTGCTCGAGCTGAACCGCGCCGATCCGGCGCATGGTGCTGGACGGCCTGAACGAGGACGAGATCCGCACAGCGCTCGCTCGCCGACGGGCTTCATGACGCTGCGCAAGGCCGGCATCCGCAAGATCCTCGACGGGCGTGACGACCATCGACGAGGTGCGCGCCGCGACGCTCGGGGACACGGACTGATGCCCAGCTACTACTACCGCGCCCGCGACGCGAGCGGCCGCGCCCACGAGGGCATCGAGGTCGCCGCAGAGCGAGGACGAGGTGCTGCGCACGCTCTCCGGCCTGCAGCTGACGCCCGGTCTCGATCGAGTTGCGCGCCTCGACGAACGGCGCGCCGCGCGTCGGCGCCCCCGGCCTCGGCGGGCTGCGCGAACGACGTCCGTCGTCGCGGTGCGCGCGCATGGCGCGCGGCGCGTGCAGCCCGGCTCGGTGGCGCTGTTCGCCCGCCAGCTCTCGACCATGATCTCGGCCGGCCTGCCGCTGGTGCGCGCGCTGCGCTCGATCGCCCGCGACCACCACGACCGCAAGCTCGCGAAGGTGCATCCAGGCCAGGTGGGCGACGACGTGCAGAAGGGCGACTCGCTCGCCACCGCGCTGGCGCGTCACCCGCACGTCTTCGACGAGGTGTTCGTGAGCCTGGTGCAGACCGGCGAGCTGAGCGGCACGCTCGACGACGTCATGGACCACACCGCCGACTACCTGGAGCGGGCCGAGGTCCTGCGCCTGCAAGGTCGAGGCGGCGCTGCGCTACCCGATGTTCGTCCTGACGCTTCGCCGTGCTGGTCTTCCTGGCCATGATCTTCAAGATCGTCCCGATGTTCTCGGCCATCTACGACCGCTTCCGGGTCCAGCTGCCCCTGCCCACCCGCGATCCTGCTGGTGGTCAGCCAGTTCGCCACCCGACAACGTGTTCCTGTTCATGCTCTTGGGCCGTGCTCGGCGTGGCTCGCTGGCCTGGAGCTGGGCGCGCACCGAGCAGGGCCGGATGACCGCTGGACCGGGCTGAAGCTCAATTTGCCGCTCTTCGGCCCCCTGATCCGCATGTATGCTGTTACCAAGTTCGCCCGGACCCTGGGCATCCTGACCTCGGCAGCGGCACCCAGATCCTGACGCGCTCAAGGTGATGCGGCCGGTGCCGGGGAACAAGGTGCTGGAACGGGGCATCGACGACGTCCGCGCGCAGGTCGAGGAGGGCATCTCGCTCTCCCGCGCCATGACCGACACCGGCGTGTTCCCGGACATGCTGGTCCAGATGACCGCGACCGGCGAGGAGACCGGCAAGCTCGACCAGATGCTGATGCGCACCGCGGACTTCTACGAGCAGCGCGTCACGGCGAAGGTCGAGGGCCTGTCGCTCGCTGGTCGAGCCGATCGCGATCGTGGTGCTCGGCGTCGTGATCGGCGTGATGCTGATGGCGCTGTACCTGCCGATCTTCAACCTCGGCCAGGCGATGCGGCCGGGATGCTGGGTCACTAGGGAGTCACCGGGCCGGCGCCTCGCACGGACGAGGTGGCGGCTCCGTATCGTGCCGCAGTCACGGATCGGGGCCCAGGAGGTCTGGATCCGGCAGTCACCGGAGAGCCGGATCTCGATGAGATCGGACCCATGCGCAGGAGACAGGGGCTTCACGCTCATGGAACTCATGGTGGTCATCGTGATCGTCGCGATCCTCGCCGCGGTCGCGGTGCCGCTCTACATCAACTACGTGAACGACGCGAAGCGCACCGAAGCCAAGGGCGCGATCGGCGCCATCATCACCGCGCAGCAGGCGTACTACCAGAAGAGCGCCATCAGCGGGCCCGGCACCTACGCCAGCACGCTCACCGAGCTCAAGACCGGCGCGCAGGGGCAGCTGCTCGACATCCCCGAGGCGGAGGCCAAGTGGACCTTCCAGATCACGCGGGGCGACTCCTCGGGGTTCGCCGTGGCCGCCTCCGCGATCGGCTCGCCCGGAGACTCGGTCTCGTACAACTTCACACGCGTGGGCGGCGGCAACTTCAGCCGCTGAACCGCTCGCACGTGGCGACTCACGTCCCGCGGCACTCCGGTCACCCGGGTGCCGCGGATGAGCGTGGCTTCTCGCTGATGGAGGCGATGGTCGCGGCGCTGATCGCCATCGTGGCGGTCATCGGCCTCGCCTATTCGTTCGGCCTCGGCCACGGCCTCATCGACCGCTACGCCGCGAAGCGCGCCGCGCTGGGCGAGGCCCAGCGGCAGATGGCGGAGATCGAGCGGCTGGTGGTGGTGCGGCCGGGAAGCGACAGCCTCAAGGTCGGCGGACCCTATCCCGCCGCGGCGATCCCGTTCTCGGTCCGCGGCGTGGTGAGCGGGACGGTGCAGTGGCGGATCGAGAACTACGACGACCCGGCCACCCCCGGTGCCACGCTGGACATGAAACGACTCATCCTCTACGTCGTCAACGGCACCGGCCGGAACGCCGACACCGTCTCACTCACCCGATTGATCCCCTACCCCTCATGATCCCTCGACCCTCCCGAGATCCCGAACGCGGCGTGACGCTCACCGAGCTCACGATCGCCACCGTGCTGGCGAGCGTGGTCATGATCGGTCTGGTGGGCTTCTACATGGGCTCCCAGGGAGTGTGGATCGACTCCTCGGGCCAGGCGCTCACCCAGCGCGAAGCCACCCAGGTGGCCTCGGACATCACCGAGCGCTGCCGCGGCGCGAACCAGATGGTGGTGACGGATGTCTCGGGCGACAGCCTGCAGTCGGTCACGTTCTTCGTCCCCACCTCCACCGGCACCAACAGCTACCACTACTGGTGGAGCGCCGGGGACCAGCGCGTGCACTACGAGCAGAACGGCGGGGGCGACAAGGGCCCGATCGCCGCGTCCCAGGTGGAGCGGTTCGCGTTCATCGCCAACATCGACACCTCGTACGTGCAGTTCGATCTCCTCATGCGGTCGCCCGAGGACCAGCACGTGGGTCTGACTTCGGGCTTCACGCTCCAGAACAATCCACCCACCCAGCCGTAGACGCGACCATGCGATCCGCCCTTCGCTCCGATGACCGACGCCCCGATGGCTTCGTGCTGGTCGGGGTGATCATCTTCGTCCTCGCGCTCACCATCCTCGGGCTCTCGGTGTTCAGCCTGTCCAGCTACGAGGCGCAGTTCCTGCGCGGGACGATCCAGGAGCAGCAGGCCTACAACGACGCCATGAGCGGCTTCGAGCGCGCCAAGTTCGCGCTCACCGTGCCGCCCTACCGGCTCGAGAGCGTGCGCACCAACCTCCCTGCCGGGGTGGATTCGACCATGGCGGTGCAGAGCGGCAACAACGCGGGTCCGGTCTCATGGGATGGCACCCCGGTGATGCTGCGCGTGCGCGCCACGCGCGGGAACTCCACCCAGGCCTACATCGCGTGGTTCGTGCCCGAGAAGACCGAGGACCAGTACAAGCGACTGGTGACGAGCTCGGCGGGGTTGGAGGTCGAGGCGTATGACACGCAGTTCACACCCCCCCGATCCCGGATCGGCACCGTGTGGCTGACCGGGGACGTCTGGGAGAACCTCCACGACGATGCGGCCTGGAAGTCGGTCATCGCGCCGTACACCGGGACGGTCCGATTCGACAGCGTCATCGTCCCGGATGTGGCCTCGTTCATCGCCTCCAAGCGCGCCCTCGCCCGCGCGCCCGAAGAGTGGGACTACTCCTATGGCCCGAGCACGATGATGAGCCTCGAGATGACGCCGGGAGGCAGCAACCCGGCGTACTACATCGCGCCTCCGCGGAGCGCGATCTACAGCTTCACGGATTCGACCTCCTCCTTCGCAGGTGCCGGCCTGCACGTGAAGGTACGAGGCACGGCGGTCTGGCTCCTCGAGAAGGGCCTCCGGATGAACAGCCGGCTCGAGATCGAGGGCGAGGGTCCGGATCCGACTCTCGTCATCGTGGCGGGACGCAACAACTACGACACGTTCAATGGGTTCGACTCCCGTGATGCAGGCATGAATCTGTTGGACTACCTGCACGTGGAGTACAGCCCGGAACCCGTCACGCTGATCATCGTGACCGACGGTGTCGTCTACCTGCACCACGTGAACAGCCCCGAGAACAACGACAGTTACGCCTTGAACACATCCATCGTGTGCGCGGGGCTCAGCCTCGCCGGCCCGCACCAGTACAAGTTCGGCTCGGGCCCCCCGCCACAGCCGACACTGAAGACGATGAAGCTGTCCTACACGCCACTGGTGGCGTCGAGGATCGACTGGCTCGAGAGCAAGGGGGCGATCCCCCTCAGCGGCAGCGTCGGTGGCCGTTTCACGCTTGTCGCCGGGTCGTGGCAGGATAGGACCCCATGAGGGATCAGGGACGATGAGGGCAGGCATCCGCAGCCGGCCGTGGGTCGGTCTCGACGTCGGTGCCTACAGCGTCAAGTTGGTCGCCCTTCAGCCGGCGGTCACCGGCGCGCGGCATCGCATCGCCGAGCAGCCGCTGCCGCCGCTCGACGGCGACCCGGAGCGCGGGCATACCACCGAGGTCGTGGCGCGTACCATCTCCGACGCGCTCGGCCAGGCGGGCCTGACGCCGCGCGGGCTGCGCGGGGTCACGCTCGGCGTCACCGGTCCCGACGTCATCCTCAAGCAGATCCAGCTGCCGTTGCTCGACGACGCCGAGGTCGGCCCGGCGCTGCGCTTCGAGGCGCGCAAGCACCTCCCCTTCGATCCGCAGGGCATGGTGCTCGACTACCAGATCCTCGGCCGCTATCCGGTCGAGAAGCGCCTCGAGGTGCTGCTCGCCGCGGTGTCGCTGGAGCGCATGCGAGCGCGTGTGCGCGCCGCTCAAGCTGCTCGGCCTCGAGGCCGACATCGTCGACGCGGTGCCGCTGGCGCTCACCAATGGCCTCGCGGTCGCCTCCGCCGAGAAGGAACGCGAGCCGGTCGCGCTGCTCGACCTCGGGCACACCGCCTCGCACCTGACGCTGTGGCAGAAGGGTGAGCCCTACTTCGCGCGCCGGATCGACTTCGGCGGCCGCGCCCTGACGCGCGCCATCGCCGAGGGCACCGGCTCCTCGCCCGACGAGGCCGAGGAGTGGAAGCTCGCCGCCGGCGCCGACGAGCCGGGCTTCCGGGTGGACTGGGACTCGCTCGAGATGCGCGCGGTGCTCGAGTGCCTGCGCCGCGACCTGGCCGACGAGCTGCGGCGCTCGTTCGCGTTCTACCGCACCCTGGGCCGCCTGCCCGATCCGATGCGGCTGCGCATCTCGGGCGGCTCGGCGCGGCTGCCCGGCCTGGCGGCGCGGCTCTCCGAGCTGCTGGGCGTGCCGGTGCTGCCGTTCGACCCGCTCGAGGCGCTGCACGCCGAGCCCGGTACCGGCACCGGCGGGCCGCAGTTCGCGACCGCATTCGGTCTGGCGCAGAGGTCGGCATGAGCCCGCTGTTCCAGATCAACTTCCGCCGCGAGGCCTACCAGCGGGACCTCGCCCGCGCGCGCCGTCGCGTCATGATGCTGGGACTGTGGGTCGCCTACTTCGGCGCCATCGCAGTGGTGGTCGGGCTCTACGGCCTCAACTGCGCGGTGGTGTCGCGTCGCGCCGGCCAGGTCGAGCGCCAGGCGCAGCGCCTGCGCCAGATGCAGGGCGCCACCGCCGACACGCGGCTGTCGGCCGAGGACCTGGCGCAGATCGAGCGCTACCTGCGCAACCCGGCGCGCTGGCGCGACCGCCTGGTGCGCCTCGCGGCGCTGCTGCCGGCGGGCTCGCGCGTGACCTCGATGAGCGTCAACCCGCAGGGACTCGAGGGCGCCGCCAACGCCGAGATGCTGGTCATCACCGGCGTGCTGCGCTCCGCTCCCGGCGAGGACCGCATGCGCAGCGTGATGGCGCTCGAGACCACGCTGCGCTCCGACCGCGAGTTCGCCGCCGGGTACTCCAAGGTGCGGCTCGCCTCGACCCGTATCCTCGGGGGTGACGATCCCGCCACCGAGTTCACCATCGAGTGCCGCTGATGAATCTCCTCCTGGCCGCCGCGCTGCGCCGACACTGGCCGATCCTGTGCGCCACCAGCGTGTTCGTGGTGGTGATGGTGGCCCACCAGGTCATCTTCCAGCCTGCGGTCAAGCGCTACACCGCGGCGATGGCGCACGCCAGGGACCTGGGGCTGTCCCTCGACCCGGCGCAGGCCGAGCCGGTGCTGCCGCCGCGCGTGTTCGCGCGGGTCACCGACAACGCCATGGCTCCCAACGCGGCGGTCGAGCAGGCCAGCTCGGGCGTGCTGGCGGCGCGCCTGCTCGAGCAGGTCTCGGCCCTGGCGCAGCGCAGCGGCCTCGACGTGCTGACCTCGGAGCCCGGCGTGATCTCGCAGCAGGAGACCTCCACGATCGCGCGCGCCCACATGACGCTGCGCGGCAGCTACGTCCAGTTCGTCGCCTTCCTCGACGCGCTCTCGCGCGGGCCTCAGCTGCTCGCGATGGATCGCTTCAAGCTCACGCCCCAGGGCAACGGGCTGCTGGTCGAGGTGTGGGTCAGCCGGCTGGTGCTCAAGCGCCAGGGGGTGACGCGATGAGGCGCGACTTCAGCGCCGTCTTCGCCCCGCTCGCGGCCACGGTGCTGCTGGCCATCCTGCTGGTGCAGACCCGTACCGCGCTGCGCGAGTCGGGCGCGTGGACGCGCATCGCCAATCCCGTGCACGCGCCGGCGCCGGACCCGTACGCGCCGCTCGACCAGCTCATCGCCGATGCCGCCCGCACGGCGCCGCCCGCGCCCGCGCGCGACCCGTTCGCGCTCGCCCCGGTGGCGAGCGCCGCACCGGTGACGCGGACGACGCCGCGCGTCGTCACGCCCCCGCCGCCACCCCGGCCGGTGCTCACGTCGATCGTGTGGGACAACGACCCGCGGGCCACCGTTCGCTGGAACGGCAAGGACATCTCGATCCGTGTCGGCACCCTGTTCGCGGATTTCAGCGTCGCGGCGATCAGCCGGGACCAGGTGACATTGGAACGCGGGGGCGAGCGCATCGTCCTCGCGCTTCCCAGGAAAGGAGAATGAAGCGTGGCCCATCTCAGAGGCGGTCCTCTGCGTGCGCTGCTCGTCGCCTGTCTGGCGGCGATGCTCGCGCTCGCCGCATCGGCACTCGCCGCGGAGAAGCTCATCTCGCTCGACGCGGAGGACGCCAATCTGCCCACCGTGCTCAAGATCCTGGCCGAGAAGGGCGACCTCAACATCGTCACCGGCACGGGGGTGGCGAACGGGCGCATCTCGATCCACATGAAGGATGTCCCGCTCGACCAGGCGGTCAACCTGGTGGTGCGCGCCGCGGGGCTCGCCTACGAGCGCATCGGCAACAGCATCCTGGTCGCCGAGGCGCGCTCGCTGCAGGCCGAGACCGGGCTGTCGTCCTACGTCGTCGATCTCAAGTACGCCGACGCCAACGACGTGAAGGCGGCGCTCAAGGACCTCTCGGCGCAGATCGAGGTGGACCGTGGCGGCAACCGGCTGATCGTGCTGACCAGCCCGCGCGTCATCTCCGAGATCCTCAACCTGGTCGCCAAGCTCGACGTGCCGGCGCGCCAGGTGATGCTCGAGGCGCGCATCATCGAGGTGTCGGTCGACGACACCAAGAAGCTCGGCATCGACTGGGACCTGCTGACCCGCCAGGGCTTCATCATCGTCGAGGGCAAGCCCGGGGCCTCCGGCGCCCGAGGCCATCCCCGGCACGCTGCCGTTCATCCCCTCCTCGCCCGGCTCCGGCGACGTCTACAAGGCGCAGCGCATGAGCCGCCAGGCCAAGGTGTTCAACGTCGCCATCGACGCCGTCCTGCGCGAGGGCAACGGCAAGGTGCTCGCGAACCCGAAGATCGCCACGCTCAACGGCAAGGAAGCGAGCATGCTGATCGGCCAGCGCATCCCGTTCGTGGTCACCGGGACCATCTTCGCGGGCGACGCCGGCGCGCAGGTATCGACGGTGCAGAAGGAAGAGGTCGGCATCAAGCTGCGCATCACCCCGCTCATCAACGCCGACGGCTACATCACCACCGAGATCACCCCCGAGGTCTCGACGTCACCGGCTTCCGCGGCGCAGTTCGCCGACCTGCCGGTGGTCTCGACGCGGCAGGCGACCACCACGGTGCGCCTCAAGGACGGCAACTCGGTCATCATCGGCGGCCTGCTGAGCGAGGAGAAGACCACCAACATCACCAAGGTGCCGCTGCTCGGCCAGATCCCCGGCCTCGGCCTGCTGTTCCAGCACCAGACCATCACCACCAGCAAGAAGGACCTGATCATCGAGGTCACGCCGCGCATCCTGCCCGACACGCAGTAGCGACGGCGGCGCGGCGCAGAGGACGCGGCAACGGGCGGCTCCGCTCCAGCGGGGCCGCTCGGCGCTCGTCAGGGGTGGCCGGGTGTGCTAGAAAGCCGGCAGTCGGCCGACGTGGAGCACGCCGGCCATCCAGCCGAGCCACTGTCCCACCGCGATGGTGAGCGCCAGCGTGACCACGGTGAGGCCGGCGGTGGCGAGGCCGGGCGAGTGCTCGCGCTTGCGGTAGAGGTGCCAGATGAGGGCCGGGATGAGCAGACCCTTGAGCACGACGAAGAGCCACCAGTGGTGGTGCGCGACACCCGCGAGCAGTGGATTGCCTTCGCGGTTGCCGAACCAGTGGATGCCGAGCGAGGTGGCGACGAGGTCGAGGCTGTTCGCCACGATGGCGAGGAAGAGCACGATGCGCATGGGTCCGAGGTCCCTGGGGTGCCGATCACGCGGCGACGACCTGCATATTGTGCCCCACGCGGGCGCCCGCCACAACGGCCTGAGTGAGCGGTGACGGTCCCCCACTGGTACATCCTGCTCTGCGCCGGCGTGTTCGGGCTGATCATGGGCAGCGCGGTCACCGCCATCGTCCATCGGGTCCCGCGCGGGCTGTCGTGGGCGCGCGGGCGCTCCCGCTGCCCCGCCTGCGGCCACGAGCTCGGCGTGCGCGACCTGGTTCCCGTCTTCTCCTGGCTCAGCACGCTGGGCCGCTGCCGCCACTGCCGCGCGCACGTCTCGGCGCGCTACCCGCTCACCGAGCTGGCGTGCGCCGTCTGGGCGGTGCTCGCCGCCGACAAGATCGGTCTCGACTGGACCCTGCCGTTCGTCGCGGTGTGGGGCTTCCTGCTGATCGCGCTCACGCTGATCGACCTGGACGTGCAGCTGCTGCCCGACGCGCTCACCTTCCCGGGCGTGCTGGTCGGGCTCGCCGCCGCGCTGCCCGAGGGGCCGCGCACCTACGTCTACGGCACGCTGCTCGGCACCGCTCCGCTGTTCCTGCTGCTGCTGTTCTGGGAGAGGGTGCTCAAGGTCGACGGCATGGGCTTCGGCGACATGAAGCTCGGCGCCGATGTTCGGCGCGCTGCTCGGCCCCTGGCTCACGGTGCTCACCATCTTCCTCGGCGCGCTCGCCGGCAGCCTGGTGGGCGGCGTGCTGATGCTGCGCGGCCGGGGCGACATGCGCTCCGAGCTGCCATTCGGTACCTTCCTGGCTCCCGCCGCCCTGGTCGCCTACCTGTGGGGCGAGCCGCTCGTGAACGCGTACCTCGCGCTGCTGCGCCCGCAAGGTTGATGAGGAGTCTCGGCATGCGATCCCGCATCACCGGCATCGGCTTCCACGTCCCCCCGCGCGTGGTCACGAACCACGACCTCGAGCAGCTCATGGACACCACCGACGCCTGGATCGTGGAGCGCACCGGCATCCGCGAGCGTCACTTCGTCGAGCCGGGCGTCGGCGCGACCGAGCTCGGCACCGCGGCCGCGCGGCGCGCGCTCGCCGACGCCGGGCGCGTGCCCGCGGACGTGGACTTCGTCATCTTCGCCACCACCACTCCCGACTACACGATCCCGGGCAGCGGCGTGCAGGTGCAGCAGGCGCTCGGCCTCGCCACCGTCGGCGCGCTCGACGTGCGCAACGCGTGCAGCGGATTCCTGTACTCGCTCGCGGTCGCCGACGCGTTCGTGCGCGTCGGCGCGCTACCGCTGCGTGCTGGTGATCGGCGCCGAGGTGCAGAGCACCGGGGTCGACCTGACCACCGCGGGTCGCGACATGGCGGTGCTGTTCGGCGACGGCGCCGGCGCGGCCGTGGTCGAGCCGTGCGACGACGGGCGCGGCATCCTGGCGTGGGCGCTGCACAGCGAGGGCCAGTACGCCCAGGAGCTGTGGTGCGAGGCCGCCGAGCTCGCTGGTGAAGGGGCGCATCACGCCCGAGATGATCGCCGCGGGCCGCCACTTCCCGCGCATGAACGGCCGCCAGGTGTTCAAGCACGCCACCACGCGCTTCCCCGAGGTCATCCACGAGGTGCTCGAGAAGTCGGGCCACACGCTCGACGAGGTGAGCCTGATCGTGCCGCACCAGGCCAACCAGCGCATCGGCGACGCGGTCGGCGAGCGGCTCGGCGTGCCGCCCGAGAAGGTGTTCCAGAACATCCAGCGCTACGGCAACACCACCGCCGCGAGCATCCCGATCGCGCTCACCGAGGCGCGCGACGCGGGGCGCGTGAAGGCGGGCGACCTGGTCGTGCTGGCGGCGTTCGGCGCCGGCTTCGCCTGGGGCGCGTGCGCGCGTGCGCTGGTAGCGCGCGACCCCGGGCCGCATGTCGTTCCGCCTCGCGCTGGTGGTGCTGGTGGTGGCACTCACCGCCTGGTTCGCGCTGCTGCTCAAGACCTGGGACGGCTGGACCGGGATGAACCACGCCACCGGCACGGTCGCCGCTCTCGCCGACGCCTCGCTCCACGGCGAGTCGCCCGGGCACCTGCGCGACAGCGCGTTCCTGGGCACGGTGTACGCGCCGCCGTTCCCGCTCGGCGTCGCCGCGCTGCGCGCCACCGGCATGTCGTGGCATGCCGCGCTGCGCTGGGCCTCGCTCGCCGCCGCGCTGGCGCTGCTGGGGGCGGTGGCGGCGGCCACGATGGCCTCGGGGGCGAGCGCGGCCGGGGTCGCGGTGGCGGTGGCGCTGATCCTCGCTTCGTACCCGTTCAAGGCGGCGAGCCTCGCGGGCCGCGCCGACCTGCTGGCCGCGGCGCTCTCGCTCGGCGCGCTGGCGGCGTGGGCCGGCGACCGCGAGCAGCGCGGCTGGCTCACCGCGGCGCTCGCCGCGCTCGCCTGGCTCACCAAGCTGTCCACGCTCACGATGCCGCTGGCGGTGGTGCTGTGGTCGCTGAGCCAGCAGCAGGGCGTGCCCGCGGTGCGCTTCATCGCGCGCTTCGTGCTGTGCGCCGCCCTCGGCGGGCTGCTGACGCTGCCGTTCCACGGTGCGGCGTGGTACTCGAGCGCGCTCGGCACGCTGATCACCGCGCCGCCCAACACCGCGCACCTGCTGCGCGGGCCGGCCGAGCTGCTGCGCTATCTGGGCTCGTTCGCCGAGCTGGCCGCGGCCGCGGCGCTGGCGCTGGCATTCCTGGCGGCGCGCGAGTCGCGCCGGCGCCCCGCGCGCTCCTTCGCGCTCGCCGCGCTGGTGATGGCGTTCGCGGTGCTCGCCAACCGCGGCTCGGACCACAACCACCTGGTGGAGCTGACCGCGCTGGCCGCGGTGTGTGCCGGCGTGTTCTCGGAGCGCATCGGCGCGCGCGCGGTGGGGCTGCCCGCGGCGCTCCTCGTGGTGGTGGTGGCGGCGGCCTCGTGGCGCGACCTGCAGGAGATGGGGCGCGAAGCCTCGTGGCCGGCGACCCGGCGCGCCGCGGTGCTCGCGGTGGTGAGCGCCGACTCCGGCAGGGTGCTGTGCGAGGACCCGCTGGTGGCGCTCGCCGCGGGGCGGCGCTCGCCGATCTCGGACCCGGCCACGCTGCGCTCGCTGGCCCACGCCGGCGACCGCGACGCGCGCGCGGTGGTGCAGGGCCTGGCCGACGGGCGCTGGAGCCTGGTGGTGCTCGAGAGCGACCTCGAGCAGGGGGCGCCCAAGTGGTACCGAGACTTCCACCTCGGCCCCGAGGCGGTCGCCGCGCTGCGCGCGCGCTACCAGGCCGCCGGCACCGCCGACGGCTACTCGCTCTACCGCCGCCGTGCGCCGGCGAGCCCGCCGCCGTCGCCGGCGCTGGCGCCCATCCTGCCGCCCGGCGTGGCCGCCCCCGCGCGCTGAGCGCGCGGCGCACCGCAGCCGGGCCTCTCGCGGCTGCGCCTCACGCGGCTGCGCACCTCGTGCTCTCTCGGGCCAGCACGGCTGCGCCTCACGCGGCTGCGGACCTCGTGCTCTCTCGGGCCGGCACCGCCGCGCCTCACGCGGCCGCGGACCGAGAGCGCGCTCAGGCCCCCGCGGCCGCGCCCTCGACCGGTCGCGCCGGCGGCTGCGCCTCGGCCGGCGCCGCGGCGCGCCCGCGGCGGCCGCGCACCCGGCGCTGGAACGCGTCGAGGTAGGTGTAGAACACCGGCGTGACGTAGAGCGTCACGATCTGCGAGAACGCCAGCCCGCCGACCACCGCCAGGCCGAGCGGGCGGCGCGACTCGGCGCCCGAGCCGAAGCCGATCGCGATCGGCAGCGTGCCCATCAGCGCCGCCATCGTGGTCATCATGATCGGCCGGAAGCGGACGCTGCAGGCCTCGATGATCGCGTCGCGCGGCGGCTTGCCCTCGGTGCGCTCGGCCTCGAGCGCGAAGTCGATCATCATGATCGCGTTCTTCTTCACCAGCCCGACCAGCATGATCACGCCGACGAACGCGTACATGCTCAGCTCGGTGCGGAAGATCAGCAGCGTGAGCAGCGCGCCGAAGCCCGCGAACGGCAGGCCGGAGAGGATCGTGAGCGGGTGGATGAAGCTCTCGTAGAGCACGCCGAGCACCAGGTAGATCACCAGCACCGCGAGCACCAGCAGCCACAGCAGTCCCTGCTGGCTCGACTGGAACACCTGCGCGGTGCCGAAGAAGTTGGTGGAGATGCTCGACGGCAGCACCTCGCGCGCCGCCTTCTCGACCGCGGCGGTGCCCTCGCCGAGCGACACCCCGGGGCGCAGGTTGAACGACAGCGTCACCGCCGGGATCTGCCCGGCGTGGTTGACCGAGAGCGGCCCCACCGTCGGCGACAGGCGCGCCACCGCGCCGAGCGGCACCAGCGTGCCGCTCTTCGAGCGCACCGACAGGATCGAGAGCGCCGATGGATCGCGCTGGTACTGGGGCATCAGCTCGAGGATCACCCAGTACTGGTCGTTGGGCGTGTAGATGGTCGAGACCTGCGCCGAGCCGTAGGCGCTGTAGAGCGCCTGCTCGATCTGCAGCACGGTGACGCCGAGCGCGGCGGCGCGGTCGCGGTCGATGTCCACCTGGACCTGCGGATTGCGGATCTGCAGGTCGCTGGTGACGTCCTGCAGCCCGGGCTCGTTCTGCAGCCGCGCCAGCAGCGCGTTGGCGCCCTCGTAGAGCGCCGCGATGTCGGTGCTCTGGAGCGTGTACTGGTACTGGCTCTTGGCCTGGCGCCCACCGACCTGGATGGCCGGCGGGTTGTTGAGGTAGACGCGGATGCCGGGGACCCGGGCGAGCTTGGGCTGCAGCGAGGCGATGACCTCGTCGGCCGAGAGCTTGCGCTGCGCGCGCGGCTTGAGTCGGATGAACAGGCGCCCGGGTTGCTGGTGCCGCCGCCACCGCCGCCCGCCGCCGACATGAAGTCCTGCACGTTGGGGTCCTGGGCGACGATCGCCGCCACCGCCTGCTGGTGGCGCACCATGGACTCGAACGAGGTGCCCTCGGCCGTCTCGGTCCTGCCCTGGATCTGGCCGGTGTCCTCGCTCGGCACGAAGCCCTTGGGGACGATGCCGAACAGCACCACCGTGCCCACGAGGATCGCGACCGAGAACGCCAGCGCGACGCGGCGGTGATCCATCACCCAGCCGAGCGTGCGCTTGTAGAAGCCGAGCATGGCCTGATAGCCCGCCTCGATCACGTGGTAGAACCGACCGTGGCGCTGCTGGCCGTGCTCGGCCTTGAGGAAGCGGCTGCACAGCATGGGCGTGAGCGTCAGCGAGACGAAGCCCGAGACCAGGATCGCCGCGCTGATGGTGACCGCGAACTCGTGGAACAGCCGGCCGAGCAGCCCGCCCATGAACAGCACCGGGATGAACACCGCCACCAGCGACAGCGTCATCGACAGGATCGTGAAGCCGATCTCGCGCGAGCCGTCGAGCGCGGCCTGCAGCGGCGGCTTGCCCATCTCCATGTGGCGGTGGATGTTCTCGAGCATGACGATGGCGTCGTCCACGACGAAGCCGACCGAGAGCGTGAGCGCCATCAGCGAGAGGTTGTCGAGGTTGTAGCCCATGCGGCTCATGACCGCGAACGTGCCGACCACCGACAGCGGCAGCGCGAGGCTCGGGATGATCGTCGCGGGGAGGTTCTTCAGGAACAGGAAGATGACCAGCACGACCAGCGCGAACGTCAGCAGCAGCGTGAACTGCACGTCCGTGACCGAGTTGCGGATCGAGAGCGAGCGGTCGTAGAGCTCGTTCATCTCGACCGACGCGGGCAGCTGCGGCTTGAGCCGCTCGAGCAGCGCCTGCACCCGGTCGGCGACCTCGACGGTGTTCGTGCCGGGCTGGCGCTGGATCGCGAGCACGATCGCGCGCTGGCCGTGGTACCAGCTCGACGCCCGGTTGTTCTGCACGTCGTCGATCACCTCGCCCAGGTCGCGCACCCGCACCGGCGCGCCGTTGCGCCACGAGACGATCAGGTCGCCGAAGTCCTTCGCGTTCCGCGAGCTGGCCGTTGGCCTGCACGGTCGCGGTGCGGTTGGGGCCCCACAGCATGCCGGTCGGCAGGTTGACGTTGCCCGCGTTGATCGCGCTCGAGACCTCGTCGATGCCGACCTGCGCGCGCCGTTGAGCGCGTGCGGGTTGAGCTGCACGCGCACCGCGTACTTCTGCGCGCCGTACACCTGCACCTGCGCGACGCCGTCGACCATCGAGATGCGCTGCGCGAGGAAGTTCTCGGCGTACTCGTCGAGCTTGGTGCAGCGGCAGCAGTCGGCGACGTCAGCGCGAGGAACAGGATCGGCGAGTCGGCCGGGTTCACCTTCTGGTACGACGGCGGCAGGATGCCCGTGGGCAGCCGGCGCAGCGTCTGCGCGATCGCCGCCTGCACGTCCTGCGCGGCCGCGTCGATGCTCGCGGTCGAGCGTGAACTGGAGCGTGATGTTGGTCCTGCCCTGCCTCGACGAGCGAGGTCATCACGTCGAGGCCGGCGATGGTCGAGAACTGCTTCTCGAGCGGCGTCGCGACCGCCGAGGCCATGGTCTCGGGGCTCGCGCCGGGCAGGCTGGCGCTGACGGAGATGATCGGGTAGTCGACGTTGGGCAGGTCGCTGACCGGCAGCTGGGTAGGCGACGATCCCGAAGAACAGCACGCCGACCATGACCAGCGTGGTGGCGATCGGCCGCCGGATGAAGATCGCCGAGAGGTTCATGGGCGCGCGCCTGCCCGCGCCCGCTGCGCACGACCACGCGCGCGCCCGGCGAGAGGCGGAACTGGCCGTCGGTGACCACGGTCTCGCCCGGCTCGAGGCCCGCGGCGATGATCGCGGTCACGTCGTCGGAGCGCTCCACCGTGACCGGCCGCGAGGCTCGCCGGTGGAGTCGGGGTTGAGCACGTAGACGTACGTGCCCCTGCTGGCCGTTGCTCACCGCGGGCGCGGGCACGACGAGGCGCCCTGCTGCGTGGCGAGCACGAGCCGCACCTCGACGAACTCGCCCGGCCAGAGCCGGCCGTCGCGGTTGGGGAACTCGCCCTTGAGCAGCAGCGTGCCGGTCGCGGGGTCGACGGTGTTGTCCACGAACACGAGCCGGCCCTCGATCTCGAGCGAGTCGCCCGCCGCGGCGCGCACCAGCACGCGCGGGTCCGCGCCGCGGTAGCGCTGCACCGCGGCCGGTCGGACTCCGAGACCGTGAAGCGCACCCGGATCGGGCGCATCTGGTTGATGGTGACGAGCGGCTCGGAGGTCGCGGCCTTGACGTGGTCGCCCACGTGCACGTTGAGCGCGCCGGTGCGGCCCGCGATGGGCGCGCGGATGGTGGCGTACTCCAGGTTGAGCCGCGCGTTGGCCACCGTCGCCGAGTCGGCCCTGACCGTGGCGCGCAGCGCGTCGGCGGTGGACGCCGCCTTGTCGTGCTCGGACTGCGAGATCAGGTTCTGCTCGAGCAGCGGCGGCGCGCTCGGCATCGCCGCGCGCGCTCGAGTCTGCGCGCGGTCGCGCGCGAGCACGGCCCGAGCCTGCGCGAGCGCGGCGCGGAACGGGCGCGGGTCGAGCTCGAACAGCGCCTGGCCGGCGCTGACCTCCTGGCCCTCGCGGATCGCCAGGCGCGTCACCACGCCGCCCACCTGCGAGCCGACGTCGGCGGTCTGGATCGGCTCCACGGTTCCGGTGGCGAGGATCGCGAACGGCATGTCGCGGCGCTCGACCGTGGCGACGGTGACGGGGACGCGGGGATTGCGGGGCGCCTTGCGGGCGCCGCAGCCCGCGCAGACGACGGCGACCAGCGCGAGCGCGACGGAGAAGGCCGGAAGGACTCGAGCCGACGGACGAGGCGGGCTGACCCGCGCGGATCCGGTGAGGACGTGCATGGGGGAGCTCCTGGGACGCTGATGGAGGGCCGTCCACGGGAGCATATACGCCCCGGCCCCGCGGCGCGTCCAGCCCGTGACAGGACCCGCGGCGCTCGCGGCCCCGATCACCGCGCTCGTCCTGCCCTCCTGCCGCGCCCGGCGGCGAGCGGGCGCCTCGTCGGCCGGGCGCGATTGACTCGGCGCGCCGGAACCGGAATGGTGCGCGCCGCCCCCGGCGCCCCCGCCCGGCGCGGCGCGGCGACCCGGAGGCGGCTCCCCCATGGACCTGTTGCGCCTGTTCGCGGACAACCTGTTGCCGGTGTTCCTCACCGCGGGCGCCGGCTATCTGATCGCCGCGACCCTGCGTCCCGACCCGCGCGGGCTCGCCCAGGTCGCGCTCTACCTGCTCGCCCCCTGCCTGATCTTCGAGGTCATCGTGCAGGCCCACGTGCCGGTGACCGCGCTGCTGCGGATGATGGGCTTCGCCGCCTCGTGCCTGGTGCTGCCGGCGACGGTGGCGGTGGCGGTGGCGCGGTGGCGGCGCTGGCCGCGGCCGCTGGCGAGCGCCGTGGTCCTCTCGGTGCTGCTCACCAACGCCGGCAACTACGGCCTGTCGGTCAACCTGCTCGCCTTCGGCCCGGCGGGGCTGGCGCAGGCGAGCCTGTTCTTCCTCACCTCGGCGATCATGAGCTACACCGCCGGCGTGTTCGTGGCCTCGCTCGGCCGCGCCAGCGTGGCCTCGTCCCTGGTGGGCCTGCTGCGCATCCCGACGGTGTGGGCGGTGCTGCTGGCGTTCTCGATGTCGGGCGCGCGCGTGAACCTGCCGGGTCCGGTCATGAGCGCGGTGCACCTGCTGGCGCAGGCGTGCGTGCCGGTGTTCCTGGTGGTGCTCGGCATGCAGCTGCGAGGCGCGCGCATGCGCGGGCCAGTGCGGCCGATGGTGTTCGCCGCCGCCATGCGGCTCGGCGGCGGCATGGCCGCGGGCCTGCTGCTGGCGCCGCTGTTCGGGCTCGAAGGCACCGCGCGCCAGGCTGGCGTGCTCCAGTCGGCGATGCCCTCGGCGGTGATCGGCACCATCCTCGCGACCGAGTACGACGTCGAGCCCTCGTTCGTGACCTCGGTGGTGCTGCTCACCACCCTGCTGAGCCCGCTCACGCTCACCCCGCTGCTGGCATGGCTGCGGTGAGCGCGACGCGCCGCCGCCCCGAGACGCGAATCACCCCGCCACACCGGGGCGGATGCGGCCTGCGCGGCCACCGCGCCGGCCCCGCGCCTCAGTCCGCGGCGTCGCGCACCACGATCGGGGTCGCCAGCGGCTGCTCCTCGCAGTCGGCGCTCGAGCCGTCCTCCCAGGCGAGCATGCCGAACTCGGCGGGGCCATCGAGGGCGAGAATGGGGTGGTGCCACACCCCACGCCGCAACGCGATGCCCTCCCCCACGCCACACACGAACGCGCGCAGGCCGCCGACCTCGGGCCGCCGGCGGGCATCGTCGGGTGCGACGCAGATCAGGAAGCGGGCGCACAGCATCGGCAGGAACACCTGCGTCGAGTGCGGGTGGCGCTCGAGCAGCGTGATCGTGAACGGCAGGCGCTGCGCGGTGCTGCGGAAGACGGCGACGTTGGCGCGCGCCTGGGCGCGTGCTCTCGAGCGCGGCGATGCAGTCGAAGCGCACGGCGGTGCCGAGGTTGGTGTCGCGCCCCGCGCCGCGGCCGGCGGCGACGACGTCGCCGAACGGCGCGAACGCCTCCGCGCTCGACGCTGGCGATCCCCACGAGCGG
Organism: Candidatus Eiseniibacteriota bacterium; assembly: GCA_963725865.1. Taxonomy (GTDB): domain Bacteria; phylum Eisenbacteria; class RBG-16-71-46; order RBG-16-71-46; family RBG-16-71-46; genus CAVSAC01. The sequence continues at coordinate 71,762 of CAVSAC010000017.1, read as the reverse complement.
CGCCCCGCCCGCTCCGGCCGCCATCACGAGCCCCGGTACGTCGAGTAGCCGAACGGGCTCAGCAGCAGCGGCACGTGGTGGTGCTGGCCCGGGTCGCGACGCGCGAACGTGATCTCCACGCTGGGGAAGAACGCCTCGACGCCGAGCCGGGCGAAGTAGGCCCCGACCGCGAAGCGCAGCCGGTACGTGCCCGCGACCTGCGGCTGCGCCGCCGCGAGCAGCGCGCCGACGCGGCCGTCGGCGTCGGTGTGCCGCCGCCGAGCGCCACCGCCGCGCCGCCGTCGAGGCGCTCGAGCGTCACCGTCGACCCCGTCGGCGGGTCGGCCGCGCGTGCCGTGTCGAGAATGTGCGTGCTGATGCCCATCGTTCCTCCTTGGCTCACCCGGCGCCGTGCGCCGCGAGCCAGCGCCCAGGCGCAGCCGGGTGATGTGCCCCTGCTCGCGCGCCGCGTTCGCGATCTCGCTGTCGCGGTCGTTCGCGAGACGCTCCTCGAGCGCCTCGACGACTTCGCGGCCCTGCGGCCCGAGGCGAACGCGAGGAAGGTGAAGCCGAAGCGCTCGGCGGTAGGCCTCGTTCCCCGCGCGCAGCCGCTCGCGCACCGCGGCGTCGGCGCCGAGCGCGGCCTGCTCGCCGCGCGACCAGGCCGCCGTGCGCGCGATGGCGTCGGCGCCGGCGCGGCATCGCCGAGCGCGCGGATGCGCCGCGAAGGCCTCGAGCAGTCCTCCGCCCCGAGGCGCGAACGCCTCGCCGCCGGCAAGTCCACAGCGCCCGCACCGAGGCGAACGGCAGCGCCGCCGCCACGCGCGTCGGCGAACGCGGGCGCGCCGCAAGCGAGCGCAGCGCGTCGCGCACTCGTCGCCGGGCAGCGCGTGCAGCGCCGTCAGCGCGCGCGCCTCGCCGGCCGTGTCGGTCGCGTCCCCGAAGACGCGCAGCCGGTTCACGCCGCCGTGCGGGAGGATGTGCACGCGCAGGTGCGTCGCGGCCCGCGGCAGCGCGGGCACGAGCACGTGGCGGCGGTGCTGCGCGACCGGCGTGCGCTCGAGCAGGATCTCCCAGCCGGTGGCCGCGGCGAGCCGCTCGGCGAGGGCGTGGGGCGCGAGCGTCCTCGGCGTCGAGGCACTCGATCACGCGCCGCCTGCGGCGCGTTGCCCTTGAAGAAGTGGGTGTCGAGCTCGAGGCGCTGCACCACGCCGCGCCGCCCGAGGCGGATCACGCACCAGTCGGAGCCCGGCGTGCGCCGCCGCCGCGTCTCCCAGCCGTCGCCCATGTTCGTGCCGCGGCCCGGCAGCAGCAGGTTCGCCGCCGGCCCGAAGAACGCGTCGCTGACCGCGGCGATCGTGCCGCCGTTCTCGATCGCCGCGAGGTCGACCGAGCCGCCGCGCCAGAACACGCCCGGCTCCGGGCGCACGTGGCCGTAGACGCGCAGGCGCGCGACGCCGCCGTCCGGGTGGATGTGCAGCCGCACGTGGCTGGCGCGCCCGCACGCCGCGGGCGAGCACGAGCACGTTGGCGGTGTCGGGGCGCACCGCGGTGCGCGGCAGCGACCTCGAGCCAGGCGCGGCCTCCGAGCGACGCTGCTCCGCGCGCGCTCGCCACCGACCGGCAGCGCGAGCAGCTCCTCGACCGGCGTGGCGTACGGCAGGTCGAGCGCCTCGAGCGACGACCTCCTGCGGCGCATTGCCCTTGAAGTGCGTGGTGTCGCACAGCACGCCCTCGATCGCTGCCCGGCGTGCCGAGGCGCACGATCGCCGCAGTCGTGGCCCGGGGTGCGGCGGCGCTGCGACTCCCAGCCGTCCATCCACTTGCCGCGCTCGGTGTACTCGCCCTCGCGCCACTCCGGCGCGCCGGGGCGCAGCAGCGCCTCCTTCGGCGCGAAGTACTCGTCGGTCGCGTGGAGCACGAACGTGCCCGTCACCTCGACGACAGGTCGGTCAGCGCGGCGAAGGCCTCGGGCGCGGGAGCGGCACGGGCATGGGACCCCTGTTCGGTTGGACGGACTCGGACGCGCGCCTCGCGCCGCGCCTGGACGAACATCCCCGACGGCGGGGCGGCGAGCCCCTCCGTGCGGCTGAAGACGCGGCGGCCGCGCACCCAGGTCTCGTCGCACCACGCCGCGCAGCGGCGGCCCGGCCCACGGCGTGAGCGGGTGACGATGGCGGAGCTGCGGACGGATCGACCGTCAACTGCGCGGCGTCGTCCCAGATCACGACGTCGGCGTCGTAGCCCGGCCGCCAGGCGGCCCTTGCGGCCGGCGAGCCCGGCGAGCCGGGCCGGCGCCTCGGCGACCCAGCCTAGCATCGTCTCGAGTCCGATGCCGCGCGCGTGCGCCTCGCTCCACAGCGCCGGCGAGCAGGAGCTGCAGCGAGGCGATCCCGCCCCAGGCGGCGCATGAAGTCGCCGCTCTCGGTGCCTTGAGCGCCGGCGGGCAGGGCGAGTGGTCGCGAGGCCACCATCGCGAGCGTGCCGGCGCGCAGCGCCCGCCCAGAGCGCCTCGCGGTGCGCGGCGTCGCGGATCGGCGGCGCGCACTTGAACTCGGTGGCGCCGTCGGGGATGTCCGCGGCGCTGAAGGTGAGGTAGTGCAGGCAGGTCTCGGCCGTGACCGGCAGGCCCTCGCGCTGCGCGCGCGGCGATCAGGTCCAGCGCCGCTGGCGCTGGCGACGTGCACCACGTGCACGCGCCGCGCGGTGCGCGCGGCACAGCTCGATCAGCATCGCGATCGCCTCGTCCTCGGCCGCCGCCGGCCGCGACGCGAGCCAGGTCGCGTAGGCGCGCGGATCGGCGCCGCCGGCGCGCACCGCCGCGGCCGCGCGCTCCAGCGGCCCGGGCGACTCGGCGTGCGCGAGCAGCGGCAGGCCCAGCTCGCGCAGCAGCGGCAGCGCCTCGCTCGAGGTCGGCGCGGCTCACGTGCGCGAACTCCTCCACGCCCGAAGGGCACAGGAAGCACTTGACGCCCGCCACGCCGGCCGCGGCGAGGGCCGCCAGCTCGCCGGAGTTGCCCGGCACCAGCCGGCCCCAGAGCGCCACGTCGACATGGAGCTGACCCGCGAGGCTCGCGCGCTTGGCCTCGAGCGCCGCGCGCGTGGTGGTGGCGGGGATGCAGTTGAGCGGCATGTCCACGACCGTGGTGACGCCGCCGGCCGCCGCGGCCGCGGTGGCGCTCGCGGACCCCTCCCACTCGGTGCGCCCGGGCTCGTTCACGTGGACGTGCGCGTCCACCATCCCGGCGCTCACCACGCGCTCGCCCGCGTCGATCGCCTGCGCGGCGTCCCGCGATCCTCGTAGCGCGGCGACCGCGCGCGATGCGCCCGCCCTCGAGGTGCAGCGCGGCGGGGCGCAGCGCCTCGGCCAGGCACGCGCCGGCCGCGGATGACGAGCGCGCTCACGGCTCCCCCATCGCTCAATGGCCGCGACGCTGGACCGCCCACGCGCCGAGCGTGGCGCGCTCGTCGTCGGTGATGCCGGTCAGGTTGCCGAGCGGCATGCGTGCGCGTCTCGACCACGCGCACCAGGATGCGGTCGGCGTACGCCCGCATCTGCTCGGGCTGCTCGAGCACCACGCCCGCCGGCGGCGCCGCGAACGAGCCGTTGGTCGGCCGCGTCGCGTGGCACGTCACGCAGCGCGTCTGCACGATGGCGCGCGCCTCGGCGAGCGCGACCCGGGGCGTGGCCGGCGAGACGCGCTGACCGCGTCGGGCTCCGGCCGCGGGCGCGGTGAGCAGCGCGATGCCCACGAGGCTCGCGAGCGTGCCGGCGAGCACCAGCCCGTGGGTGCGCATGCGCCGGTTCATGACGTGCTTGGCGCCCGCGCCGAGCACGAACAGCAGCGCCAGCACCGCCCACGCGTGCGGCGTCGCCGTAGAGGCTCGGGAAGTGGTTCGAGAGCATGGTGAACAGCACCGGCAGCGTCAGGTAGTGGTTGTGGGTCGAGCGCTCCTTGGCGCGCGCGCCCGGCGTGGTGTCGACCGGCCGGCCGTCGCGCGTCGCGGCGAGCATCTGCGCGCTGGGCCGGGATGATGCACGAAGAACACGTTGCGCGGTCATGACGGTGCCGAGCGCGGCGCCCACCAGCAGGAACGCCGCGCGCGGCGTGAGCACGTGCGTGAGGCCCAGGCCGTGAGCGCGGCATCAGCGCCAGCGCGATCGCGCCCAGCGCCGCCGGCCGGGCGAGCCAGGGCACGCGGCAGAGCAGCGTCGTACGCCACGCACGCCGGCGACCAGCACGCCGAGCGCCAGGCCCAGCGCCGCGGCGTGCGAGAGCGGCGAGGCGGCGTCGAGCAGCATGGCGCGGCCGCCGAGCCCGTACACCACCAGCAGCAGCGCACGCCCCGGTCATCCACGTGGTGTAGCTCTGCCACATGAACCAGTGGAGCCGCTCGGGCAGCACCTCGAGCGAGCGGTGCTTGACCACCTCGTAGAAGCCGCCCGAGTGCGTCATCCACAGCTCGCCCACGGCGTACCGTCGCGCGTCCGGCGCCGGCTTCGACAGGCTGGAGTCCATCCACATGAACAGGAACGAGTCGCCGATCCACATGATGGCGGCGACCACGTGGGCCCAGCGCAGCACCAGGTTGAGCCATTCCTGGGAGATCGGTGACATGCGTCCTCGTGGGGGGCGGACGGGGGCGACTCGCGCGGACTCAGCCGAGGTTGTGGAACACCTTCTGGACGTCGTCGTCCTGCTCGAGCTTGTCGATCAGCTTCGAGCACCTCCGTGGCCTGGTCCTCGGGCAGCGTGCACCGGGGTCTGCGGCGATGTACTCCGACTCGGCCGAGATCGGCGTGATGCCGCGGTCCTCGAGCGCCTTCTGCAGGTGGCCGAAGTCGGCGAAGGCGCAGCGGATCGACGAGCTGCGGCTCGCCCTTCTCGCCGGCGCTCTCGCCCATCTCCTCGAGGCCGTGGTCGATCAGGTCGAGCTCGAGCGCCTCCGGCGTCGAGGCCCTCGGGCTTCAGGCGGAAGACGCCCATGCGCTTGAACGCGAAGGCGACGCTGCCGGTCGATGCCGAGGTTGCCGCCGCCCTTGTTGAAGTGCGACGCGCACGTTGGCGACGGTGCGGGTCGGGTTGTCGGTGGCGGCCTCGACGAGCACCGCGACGCCGTGCGGGGCGTAGCCCTCGTAGAGGATCTCCTCGTAGTCCGCCGCGTCCTGGCCCGAGGCCGCTTGATCGCCGCCTCGACCTTGTCCTTGGGCATGTTGACGGCGCGCGCGTTCTGGATGACGCGCCGCAGCGTCGGGTTGTTCTCGGGGTTCGGCCCGCCCGCCTTCACCGCGATCGTGATCTCCTTGCCGATGCGGGTGAACGGCCTTGGACATCTTGTCCCAGCGGGCGAACATCGTGGCTTTGCGGGTCTCGAAGATGCGTCCCATGGTCGTTCCTGGCAGGAGAAGGTCGCTCGGCGCGCGGCTCGGGCCCGCGCGGATCGGGTGGGTTCGGGCGGGGAGTCTAGCGCAACCGGCGCGTCGCAGTCGCGTCGAAGTCGCATGGCACCCGGGCCCGGCCGGCCCCGCCGGGGCGGCGCCGTCGTCGACCCGAGCCGCCCGGCGCGCATCCGTGCCACCGCGGGCCGGCCGCGCCGAGGGCGCCCGGCGGCTCATGTATGATGCGCCTCCGATCGCGACCGCCACCCCAACGCGCGCGCAGCCCGGCGCCGAGAGTCGATCCATGCTCCTGAACGTCCAGACCGCACCCGGCGAGTTCCTCGACCGGCTCACCATCCTCGAGATCAAGTCGGAGCGCATGAGCGACCCGGCCAAGCTCGAGAACGTGCGCCGCGAGCTCGAGCTGCTGCGTGCGACCTGGGCCGACTCGCCGCTCGCCGCGCGCGACGTCACCGCGCTGACCGCCGCGCTCAAGCAGGTCAACCAGGCGCTGTGGGACATCGAGGACCGCATCCGCCTCAAGGAGGCCGAGCAGCACTTCGACGCGGAGTTCATCGAGCTGGCGCGCTCGGTCTACCGCACCAACGACCGGCGCGCGGCGCTCAAGCGCGAGCTCAACCTCGCGCTCGGCTCGGACCTGCTCGAGGAGAAGTCCTACACCCGGTACTGAGCGCGGGGCGGGTAGCGCGCGGCGCGCACGCGCCGCCCGCCCCGCCGCCGTCTCCGCGACGTGGCGCGGCGCGTCGTGCCCTTCGACCTCGTCGCCGCGCGGTGCCAGGGTCGTGTCGTCGGAGCCTGACCGGGCGCACATCGGGAGTGGTGATGGCACCTCGACGCCTCCTCGGCCTCATCGGATCGCTGGCCGCCCTGACGCTCGCGGGCTGCTTCCGCGACCTGCCGACCTACCCCGGCCTGCACGCCATCTCGGGACGCGTCCGCCTGGTGGGCTACCTCACCGCGGCCGACGGCAGCTTCCTCGGCACCCGCACGGTCGACGACGCCAGCGGGGTGCCGGTCGAGCTGCTCTACGGCGAGACCGTGCTGGCGCGCACCACCACGCAGGCCGGCGCGTTCCGCTTCCCCGGCCTGCGCCCGGGCGGCTATCGCGTGCGCTCGGTGGTCTTCGGCCCGCTCAGCGCGAAGTCGACCGACCTCATCGTCGCCGACCGGGACGTGGACACCCCGACCCCCCTGCTCCTGGCATCGGCGGGCGACCTGTTCCCGGCGCCCAACCCGCTCGGCGTCGACGGCACCTGGTTCCACTACCTCGTCCCGGACTCGGAGACCATCCAGGTCATGGTGCGCGACATGGCCGGCGGCGTCGTGCGCCGCATCGCCGACGGCGAGGCCCCGGCGGGCGAGCTGGTGTCGCACTGGGACGGGCTCGGAGCGGGCCACGTGCCGGTGACGGGCTCGCTGTTCTGGGTCACGTTCGAATCGGGCAGCGACCAGCGCGCGCAACTGCTGTTCAAGTGAGCGCGGCGCCGCTCAGCGGCACAGCGTGGCGAGGGTGCGGTCCAGCTCCGCCTCGGTGAGGCGCGTCGGCGTGTAGCGCCGCACCGTGCCGGCGCGATCGAGGAAGACGAACGTGGGCGTGCTCGAGCCGCCGTAGCGCTCCATCGAGGCGGTGCTGATCACCATCGGCACGTCGCCCACGTCGTGGTAGACCTCGGCCCACACCTTGCGCATGCGCTCCTTCTCAGCGGCGTGGTCGTCGTCGTAGTGCCGCGTCAGCGTCACCACCTGGAGCCCGCGATCGCGCCAGCGCGCGGCCGCGCGCGCCAGCGAGGCGGCCTGGGCGCGGCAGTCGCCGCAGCCCTCGGCCCACACGAACAACAGCACCGGCCGGCCGCGCAGCGCGGCCAGCGACTGCGGCCGCTCGCCCACGAAGTCCTCCACCACCAGCTCGGGCGCGGGCGCGCCCTCGAGCGCGATCAGGTTCCGTCGCTTCTCGATGCGTGCGCGCAGCGCCACCGGCGCGCGCGCGCGCGCCAGCTCGCCGTCGAGGAAGCGCAGCGCGTCGCCGCGTCCGCGCTCGCGCAGGCGCAGCTGGGCCTCGACCTCGATCGCGGCGCCGAGGGCGCCCGGGAGGTGATCGTCCTGCGCCAGGTCGGCGCCGGCCGCGAGGCGCGCCTCGCAGCGCCGCCGCGTCTCGGCGGCGTAGCGCCACGCCCGGTCGCGATCCCCGAGCAGCAGCGCGCCGCGCGCCAGCCACCCCAGCCCCTCGAGGTAGAGGCCGTCCTCGCCGTACTTCTGCCCGTACACCTCGAGGATGGACTCCGCGCTCAGCAGGTCGCCGGCCGAGAGCTTGAGCCGCAGCGGCGACAGAAGTGGCGGCGCCGACGGCGGCGAGGGCGCCCGGCGGACGGCCCGCAGCCGGGCGCAGCGGCTGGTCGGGCGCGCGGCCGCAGCGGACGCCAGGCCGGAGTGGGGGCTCGACCGGGGCGGGCGCCACGGCCGCAGCGGGCGCCGGCACACGGCCACAGTCGGCGCCACCGCCGACGCGGGCGGCGTCACGGGGGCCGGGAGCGCGGCGGGTGCGGGGCGGGACATCGGTGCCGCGGCGACACCGCGCGTCGGCGCAGGAGCGCTCGCGACGGAGAGCACGGCGGCAGCGGCAACGATCAACGTGGACAGCAGCGTCATGTGACCTCCCGAGTCCGGAGCGCGAGCGCCGGACCTGGGAGGCCGCGGCGCCCATCCTGGGTGCTTCGACCCGGCGAGGATGGGTAAGGTTGCCCACCCCTTGGCTGCATAACCCCGTGCCCGCGAGGCGCCGGCCTGATAGGCTTACGCGCACTCGGAGAGACTCGGCCCCGGTCGATCGGCGACGCCCCCCGCCCATCCGACCGTCGCATCCGACGATCGGGGCGCACCCACCCACGCCAGGACCAGGAGCCCCTCCGTGTCCAGTCGTCGTCTGCTTCCCGCTCTGCTCGCCGTGACCTGGGCCGCGCTCGGCTTCGCCACTCCCGCCCGCGCGGTGAGCGTGCCTGACGGCTTCGTGGTCGAGAACGCGGTCACCTCGGGCGGCGTGACGTTCACCTTCCCCACCGCGCTCGCGTTCCTGCCCGACGGTCGCCTCATCGTGTGCGAGCAGGGCGGCACCGCCTACATGGTGCGCAACGGCGTGCGGCTGGCGAGCCCGGTGTGGGACGGCTCGACCGAGATCCTCAGCAACGGCGACCGCGGGCTGCTCGGCGTGACGGTGGATCCGAAGTACTTCCAGAACCACTTCGTCTACTTCCTCTACACCGTCGATCCCGACTCCAACGGGAACGACGGCAACGCCAATGCGTTCGGCCGCCTCACGCGCTACACCATGCGCGCCACCGGCGACACGAACACCGTGGATCCCGCCACGCGCACCATCCTGATGGGCGTCGACTGGCGCCACGGCAAGTTCGATGGCGGGCTCTCGCACAGCATCGGCTCGCTGCGCTGGGGACGCGACGGCAGCCTGATGGTCTCGGCGGGCGAGGGCGCGGACTTCAACACCATGGACGCGGGCGGACTGCAGCCCGCGGGCTTCGGCCCCGGCAAGACCGATCCGAACGAGGACATCGGTGCGTTCCGCGCGCAGGACATCACCAACCTGTGCGGCAAGATCCTGCGCCTCAATCCCGCCAACGGTCACGGCTACATGAGCAACCCGTTCCGCGACTCCGACCTGACCTCGGCGCGCTCGCGGGTGTTCGAGTACGGCCTGCGCAATCCGTTCCGCTTCACGGTGCGGCCCGGCACCGGCAGCCCCGACACCGCGCTCGGCAACCCCGGCACGCTCTACATCGGCGACGTGGGCTGGGGCACGTGGGAGGAGCTGAACGTCGCCACCCAGCCGGGCCTGAACTTCGGCTGGCCGTGCTACGAGGGCTTCAACCCCCAGCCCGCCTACCAGGCCGGCTCGCCCGCCCACAACGGGTGCGGCAGCGTCGGCACCGCGACGAACCCGTCGCAGTGGCGCAAGCCGGTGAGCGTGTGGCACCACTCGGTGCCGGCGCTGAGCGTGCCGCCGGGCGTGTTCGGCGTCGCCTCGATCGGCGGCGTGTTCTACACCGACAGCCTGTATCCCGGCGACTACCGCGGCCGCTACTTCTTCGCCGACTACGGCGGCAGCTGGATCCGGGTCGCCACCTTCAACGACAACGACAACCTGATCGACTTCCACGATTTCGGCAGCAGATGGACGCGCCGGTCGACCTGCAGCGCAGCCCGGTCAACGGCGACCTCTACTACGTCTCGATCACCACCGGCGAGATCCGCCACATCCGCTACACCGGGCCGGCCGGCGGCAACGCCGCGCCGGTGGCGCAGGCCGCGGCGGTGCCCACCAGCGGCCCGGCGCCGCTCACGGTGACGTTCGCCGGAGCCGACAGCTTCGACCCCGACGGCGACTCGCTGACGTACGCGTGGACCTTCGGCGACGGCGGCACCTCGACGCTGCAGAACCCGACCCACGTCTACCTCACCACCGGCGCGTACACCGCGGTGCTCACCGTGGACGACGACCGCGGCGGCCAGGACCTCGAGCCTGATCGTCACCGTGGGCCCGACCGGCTCCTTCCCCACCACCGCGGTGCTCGACAACTTCAACCGCGCGAACGGACCGCTCACCGCGCCATGGGTGGGCGTGACCGGGCTGACGATCTCGCAGAACGAGCTCACGCAGACCTGCTGCTACGCCACCCCGGTGTGGACCGGCGCCAGCTTCGGCGCCAACCAGGAGGCGTTCATCACGCTTCGGCGCCATCTCGGCGGGAGCGCTCGAGCACGACCTGATGCTCAAGCTGCAGGGCACCACCTACACCGCGGCGCACATCGAGGTGCGCTACGACGCCACCTTCCCGCACGTCGCGGTGGCCACGTTCGATCCCGCGGTCGGCTGGGTCGATCGCGGCCTGATCTCGGTGCAGTTCCTGCCCGGCGACCAGTTCGGCGCGCGCGCGCTGTCGGATGGCACCGTCGACGTGTTCCGCAACGGCGTGAAGGCCGGCACCGCGTCGATCGCCGGCTGGGCCTACGCCGCCACCGGCGGCTACCTCGGGCTCACCCTCGACGGCGCGTTCCAGTCGCAGCTCGACGACTTCGGCGGCGGCACCTGGGTGCCGGTGAGCGCCAGCCCGGTCGTCGTGGTCACGTCCCCCGACGGCGGCGAGAGCTGGGTCGGCGGCTCGCAGCACGTCGTCCCCTGGGCGGCGACCGACGACATCGGCGTCACCTCCGTGGACGTGTTCTACCGCGACCACGCGACCTCGCCGTGGATCGCGATCTCGCAGAGCATCGCCAACTCCGGCACGTTCGACTGGTTCGTGCACAACACGCCCACCGCCGACGCGCGCGTCAAGGTGCTGGCGTTCGACGCCGACGGCCACGCCGGCGCCGACAGCAGCCACGCGGACTTCACCATCACCGCCACGCCCGGCGGCGTGGTGGCGACCACGCTGCGCGACTTCCAGATGCCCGGCACCCAGCCCTTCGGCGCCGGCGGCTTCTCGAGCTCGAGCCCTGCAACACCTGCCACTGCGGCTACGATCCCGCGGTCGAGCCGGGCCGCAACTTCCACGGCACGATGATGAGCCAGGCCGCGCACGACCCGTTCTTCTACGCCTGCCTCGCCATCGCCGAGCAGGACGCGCCGTCCTCCGGCGACATGTGCATCCGCTGCCACGCGCCGTTGTCGTGGCTCACCGGCAACAGCCAGCCCACCAGCGGCGCGCGCATCGACGCGCTCGGCCGCGACGGCGTCTCGTGCGACTTCTGCCACCGGATGGTGGACCCCCGCTACGTCGCGGGGGTGAACCCGGTCGAGGACCAGGCGGTGCTGAGCGGCATGCTGCCCGCGCACGTCCCCACCACCTACGCCAACGGGCAGTACGTGCTCGACTCCAACCCGCGCCGGCGCGGGCCGTTCGCCGACGCGGCCTCGCCGCACGAGTTCCTGGCCTCGTCGTTCCACACCCGCAGCGAGATGTGCGGCACCTGCCACGACGTCTCCAACCCGGTCTACAACCGCGTCACCGGCGCGCGCTACGTGCGCGGGCCGCTCGACGCCCCGGCCGACTCGATCGACTCGCGCACCCTGATGCCGCTCGAGCGCACCTTCAGCGAGTGGAAGAACAGCGCGTTCCCGCAGGGCCTGTACCTGCCCGAGTTCTCGGGCAGCCCGGCCGGCGTGGTGTCGCAGTGCCAGGACTGCCACATGCGCGACGTCACCGGCCAGGGCTGCAACAGCGCCTCGGCGCCGGTGCGCCCCGACCTGCCGCTGCACGACTTGACCGGCGGCAACGCCTTGATGGGCGGGGTGATCCCCTCGCTCTATCCGACGAGACCGACGCCGCCGCGCTCGCCGACGGCGCGGCGCGCGCGGTGTCCACGCTGCAGAAGGCCGCCACGCTCGACCTGGGCCTGACCGCCGAGGCCGACAGCTTCCGCGCCACGGTGCGCATCACCAATCGCACCGGCCACAAGCTGCCCACCGGCTACCCGGAAGGCCGCCGCATGTGGCTCAACCTCCAGGCGCGCGATGCCGGCGGCAACCTGCTCTACCAGTCGTGCGGCTACGACACCACCAGCGGCGTGCTCACGCCCGGACCGGCGGCGCGCGTGTACGAGATGCACCTCGGCATCTCGTCGGCGACCGCCGCGCTGCTCGGCATGGGCGCGGGACCGACGTTCCACTTCACGCTCAACGACTCGGTCTACAAGGACAACCGCATCCCGCCGCTCGGCTTCACCAACGCCGCCTTCGACGGCTTCGGCGGCCGCCCGGTGGATCCGGGGGCCGTCGCCGCGCTACGACGACTGGCAGAACTGGGACACCTCGACCTACGCGGTGCCCGAGGGCACCACGTCGGTGACCGCGACGCTCTACTACCAGACCGCGTCGAAGGACTACGTCGAGTTCCTGCTCGCCGCCAATGCCACCAACACCGCCGGCCAGACCATCTACGACGCCTGGACCGGCCACGGCCGCTCCGCCCCGGTCACGATGGCGACCCGCACCGTGACGACCTCGCTCACCGGCACGCCCGACGCGAAGCCGCCCAGCTGGCGCTGCAGCCGCTGCGCAACCCGTTCCAGGGCACGCTCGAGCTGGCGCTGGCGCTGCCGTACGACGCCGACGTCACGCTTGAGGTGTTCGACGTCTCGGGTCGCTGCGTCGCACGCCGTCCCGCGGCCGCCTGGCGGCGGGCGTGCAGCGCCTGACCTGGGACGGCCGCAACGCCGATCGCGGCGACGCCGGCGTGGGCACGTTCTGGGCCGTGGTGCGCGTCGGCGACCAGCGGCTGGTGCGCCGGATCGTGCGCCTGAGGTAGGCTGTGGAGGGCGCCGCGAGAGCGCGGCGCCCTCCACCCAGGGATGAGCGGATGCCAGCGCCTCGGGCCGTCGACAGCGACATCGATCCCACCGCGCCGGCTCCGGCGGCGGACGGCGCGCTCCCGCGCCTCGTGGTCCCCCTCGCCGCCTGCGCCATCGCCTTCGCCGTCTTCCCCGGCACGCCCCGCTTCTCCGCCGGGCTCGTCGCCAGCCTGATCGCGCGCGGACTGCTCGCCGGGCTGGTCGCCGGCCTGCTCGCCCGCCCCACCGACGCTGGCCCGCGCATCGCGCTGCCCGCCGCGCTCGGCGGCGCGCTCGCCGGCGTGGCGCTGCTCGTCTCGGTGCGCGAGCCCGGCGCCGCGCTGTGGCTCCTCGCCGGCGTGGCGCTCGCCGCCGCGACTGCGATCGGCACCGCGTGGCTGCGCCGGCGCGCCGGCCGCACGCTCGCGATCGGCGTGGCGCTGGCGCTGCTCGCCGCCTGCCAGCTGTGGACGCTCGGCCTGCTCGGCGGACCGTACGCGCCACTGCTCGAGGAGCGCCAGGTGACGTACGCCCGGGCGATCGAGCCCGAGCGTTACGCCTTCGACGGCGAGCTCTACCTGCGCACGCGCGCGCTCATGCGACAGGGTGTGCCGTACTACGCCGCGTTCCAGCGCGCCTGGAGCGAGGACGCGCGCTTCGCGGGACCGATCCGCACCCCGCTCAGCTTCCGCGAGCCCGGGCTGTTCCTGCTGTGGCGGCTGCTGCCGGGCGCGAGCGCCACCGCGCTGCTGGGATGGTTCATCGTGTTCGGCCTGGCGGTGGCGGTGGCGGGATGGTGGCTGGCCGCGACCTTCGTCAGCGACGGCATCGCGCTGCTCGCCCCGATCCTGCTGTCGACGTTCTTCGCCTGGTTCGTGCTGGGTGCGCACTCGTGGTTCACCTTCGCCGAGGTGTGGGCGGGCGGCGTGATGGTGATCGCCCTCGCCCTGCTCGTGCGTGGCCGCTGGATGGCGAGCGCACTCGCGCTGGTCGCCGCGGTGGCGATGCGCGAGCTGGCCATCGTCTACGTGCCGGCGTGGGTGATCGCCGGACTGTGGGCGGCACCACGGCGGCCGCGGCTCGCCGGCCTGCTGGTGGCCACGCTCGGCGCGAGCGTCCCGATCGCGCTCCACCTGGCGATGGCGCCCGCCGCCGGCGGCGGCGACCCGCTCGCGCTCGCGACCTGGCTTCACAGCACCGGACTGCCGCGCCTGGTGCGCTCGCTCGCGCACGGCATGGAGCTGATGCCGTTCGGCCCCCGGAGCGCGCCGTGGATCGCACTGGTCTCGCTCGGCGGCGTGCTCGCGCTGCGCGACGGCCGCCTGCGCGCGGGACTCGCCGCCGCGCTGGTGGCTCCGGCGCTGTTCCTGCTCGCCATCAGCGCCAACCGGTTCGACTACTACTGGGGCGCGCTCCTCACCCCGGTGGTGCTCGCCTGCCTGCCGCTCGCGTTCGCGAGGGTCGGCCCGGCGGAGCCGGCGAGCGCGGCGCGCGGCGCGCGGGGCTGAACCGCGCGTCGTCGCCGGCCGCGCGGACGGCGCGGACGCAGCGGCCCCACCAGGGAGAGCTCGTTACCGCGCTCGTCACGGCCCTGCCGCTCAAGGAGCGCTCGTCACCGCGCTCGTCACGGCACTTGCGGCGCGGCCGTTCACGGCCCTACCCTCCGGGGCGTTCGATGCGTCGGGTCGCTGCACCGTGCGCCGCTCCGCCACTCCATCCGCGGCGGGCCGACAGCGCCCGACCTGGGACGGGCGCACGCCCGGGACGAAGCCGCGGGCGTGGGTGCGTCGCGGGCGGTCGTGCGCGTCGACGACCAGTGGCGTGGTGCGCGGCACCGCTCCCGGCGCCACTCCGCGGTGGAGGGTCGCATGTGTCACGTCGCTCGCCGGGGCTGGATGCCGGCGCTGCTCGCGCTGGTCGCCGCCTGCGTGGCCGGCTGCACCGAGCACCATCTCGTGATCGAGATGCGACCCGCCGGCGGCGGCTTCGAGCGCCGCGTCACCGCCTACAACATCGATCCCAGCGACTCGCTGCAGCGACGTGGCGCTCCGACGCTCGACAGCCTCGAGGAGGTGCGACTGGTGCGCACCTATGGCGTCCACCCGGACACCGTGCGTCCCTACACGGCGAGGCGCCACTTCGACGTCATCCCGTGCGACATCGGCAACTCCGGGCGCTGGAGCCGCGACGCTTCGCCGCTCGGTGATGCCTACGCGTACCACGAGCGGCTGCGCGGCGACCCCACCCCGGGCACCACCCTCGCCCTGCGGCTGGCCGCGGCCGACTCGATCGCGGAGCGGCTGCGCCGCGGGGCGCCCGCCTGGCTCGGCCCCGAGCCGCACCACGCGCGGCTGCGCGCCTACCTGGCGGGCGACCTCGCGCGCGAGCTGCGCGACGCGGTGGTCCTGGCGTGGGGCCTCGAGGCGACGCGCGACACCGGGGCGATGGCGCGCTTCGAGGTCGATCAGGTCGAGCATCCGGTCGCGTACGAGCTCCTGGGCATGACCTTCGTCGCCCGCCTGCGGGAGGCACTCCTGGCACCGGCGCCGATCCGCGACAACCTGCTCGCGCGCCGGCACGAGACGCTGCTGCGCCTGCTCGAGGGCGACCTGACGGCGGAGCGCGAGGGCCATGCCGTGACCGGCTCGAGCGCCGATCGCGACAGCATGGAGCGGTGGGTCGGGACCGGGCTCGACGACGGGAGCACCTCCCCGCTCGCCGATGACGAGCGCTGGCGCGCGCTCCATCGCCAGCTGGGTATCGGGACCTTCTTCGGCGGGGACGGGGCCGACAACGACATCCTCGAGGTGCGGCTCGACACCGGCGTCGAGCCCACCGAGACCAACGGTGGCTGGGATGCGGCGAGCCACACCGTGGTGTGGAAGGGCGTGGTCGCAGGCCGGGACCTGGGCGCACCGCTGGTGTGCCGCGCGGTGTGGGCCACCCCCGACAGCGTGCGCCAGCGCGCGCTGTTCGGTCGCGTGCTGCTGCGCGACGCCGGGCTCGCCGAGTACTGCCACTGGTACGTCCGCATCCCGGCACCGCGGCGCTCGGAGTGGGACCGCATGCTGACCGCGCTCAAGCCCGGCGAGCTCGGCCCGCTCGAGCGCTTCGCGTTCGCCGACGAGCGCACGCGCCTGGCCGCCGACTCCACCGCGCGCAGCGCGGCCGAGCCTGCCCGGGCCCTCATCCTCAAGGCCGCGCACCCCGGGGAGTGAGCGGCCCAGAGGCGCGCTGCAACCCCGGCCACTTCCTTGGCCGTCCGCACGAAGCGCGATCCGAATCTTGCCTCACGCCACGCCGGCGACCGCCCCGCGCAGGCTCCGGCGCGCCGCGACCGGACCTCGCACCCCGCATGAGACCGCCGTGCCAACCGCAACGGGCTCAGGCCGCTAGCCCACCGCGGCCGGACGCCACCCGGGACCTCCGCGCGCCCTGCCCACGGAGGCGCTCCATGCGGCTCGCCTCTTGCAGACGCACCGCGCGCACATCGGCACGGATCCGGTCTCCCATCCGGTTCGCGCCACCCGGTTGGCACCTACGAACTGGTCCGCCCCTCGCGGGACGGTCCGTGGTCCCCCTCTCCTCGGCCTCCCCTCTCGGGGCGGACGGGGAGCGGACAACGCATCAAGCCGCCTTCCGGCCGGCCGCCCCGGCCCGACGCGGCGCAAGGAGCTGACGATGCTGAAGAACCTGCTCGGGAACGGTTCCCACGACCGCGAACACACCGACGAGATGCGCGCGCTGCTCCAGGAGCTGAAGCAGGAGCGCGAGCGCTTCGAGGCGCTGGTGGAGCGTGCGCACTCCGCGAGCGAGCGGCTCGAGCAGCTCGACCAGCCGATCGCCAAGGCCGAGAGCGAGGTCGAGGGCGTGACCGGTCGCGTGGCCGAGATGGAGAAGCGCTTCGAGGCGATGGTGCGCCTGGCGAACCTGTTCGAGAGCCTCGACGAGCGCGCCGAGGGCCTGACGCAGAGTCAGAAGTGGGCGGAGGAGCGCATCGTCAAGGCGCTCGAGGACTCGCAGCGCATCCAGTCCACGATGCAGGAGCTCAGCGACAAGGTCGACCAGGCGGTGGGCCTCAAGGAGCAGCTGGTCGGCTTCCTCGAGGTCGAGAAGCCGTTCCAGCAGCTGCGCGGCGACGCCGAGTCGATCCGCGGCCAGGTCGAGGGCACCGGCGAGCGCACCGCGCGCCTGCGCGAGCAGCACGACCGCCTGCTCGACGCGCACAAGCTGGCGATGTCCAAGATGGAGGCGCTCGACCGGCGCCGCGACGAGCTGGGTCGCTCGCTCGCGGACAAGGAGCGCCGCATCACCAGCGTCGAGCAGTCGGTGAAGGCGATGGACGGCGTGCAGCACACCGTCGACACCGCGCGCCGCGAGATGGCCACGCTCAAGGCGCTCGGCGACTCGGTGGCGCAGAAGATCGCCGCGCTCGAGGCCCAGCGCGAGGCCGTCGACCGCGCCCTGGCCCAGGCCGAGGAGCTCGACCGCGCGATGCGCCAGGTCGACGCCGGCATGCGCCAGCAGCAGGAGAACGAGAAGGCCCTCGCCGCCCTGCAGGAGCAGGTCGCGGCGCTGCGCACGCTGCACGAGGCGGTCATCGCGCGCTCGGGCGAGATCACCCAGCTCCAGCGCGACACCGACGAGCAGAGCCGCATCGATGCGCGTCGACCTCGCCGCCGTCGGCGACGAGATGAAGAAGACCATCGAGCGCTTCGAGTTCGAGAGCCGCGGCCTCGAGTCGGTGAGCCAGCGCGTCGCCGACCTGCGCGGCGAGCTGACCGCCGCCGAGAACCGCTTCAAGGGCCTGAGCGAGTCGAGCCTCGCGATGGGCGAGCTCAGGATCCAGACCGAGGCCGTCGCGGCGCAGCTGCAGGCGCTCGCCGCCGAGGTCGGCAGCGTCGATCACGAGATGGCCAAGCTGAACGCCATCCGTCGCGACCTCGACGCGGCCACCGCCACCAGCCAGGGCCTGGGCGCCCAGATCGGCCGCATCGAGCAGGCGCGGCCCGCGGTCGAATCCGCGCTGCGCGACCTGACCCAGCTGAGCGGCTCGCACGCGCTGGTCAAGGACGCGCTCGAGCAGACCGAGAACGCCCACGCCGAGGTCGACGCGCTTCCGCGCCAGCCACGCCGAGACCCAGTCCTGGCTCGCCGAGGTCGCGCAGTCGGTGGGCGCGCTGCGCGAGCAGGTCGCCGAGCTGCGCGCAGCTCGAGCCCATCGTCGACGAGGTGCAGCGGCAGGCGCAGCAGATCGCCGAGTCCACCTCGCGCTGATCGAGTCGCGCCGCGCAGTTCGTCGAGGACCTGCACCGCCGCGCTCGCCGAGCTGGGCGCGCTGAGCGGGCGACTGGACGAGCGCGGCACCAGCTGCAGGAGCGCATGGAGGCCGTCGAGCAGCGCTTCGCCGCGCCGTCGGCGATCAGGCCGAGGACGCCGCGCAGACCGGCCAGAGCATCGCCGGCGTGATCGCCAGCGTGAGCGACGCCGAGCAAGCAAGGCCGAGAGCGTCCGCAAGAGTCGTGGCCGGCGATCGCCGCGCGCTGCGAGTCGGTCGAGGAGCTCGCCGAGCGCACCCGCGCTGAAGCAGGAGCTCGACCAGCGCCAGCACGCGCTCGAGGAGGCCTCGAAGGACCTGCAGCGCGTCTCGGCCGCCGCGCAAGGAGGCCGCCGAGCCGCCGCGCAGCAGCTCGACGAGCTCGGTCGCAGCACCTGACCGCCGTCGCTCACCACCGCCGATCAGCGCGCCACCCAGGTGGACGGCTCGCGACCCAGCTCGAGGACCGCGCGCGCGAGCCTGCGCGTGGTCGAGGACCGGCTCACCCAGTTCGAGGAGCGCATGGCGAAGTGGGACCTGATCGAGCAGGAGATCGCGCGCTCGCTGGAGCAGATCGTCGTCGCGCCAGGGCACCATCGAGTCGCTGCAGGCCGATCTCGACCGCATGTTCGCCATGGCCGAGAAGACCTCGGCGCGACGTGCGCGAGATCACCTCGGCGCACCAGGAGATCGAGGAGAGCCGCGGCCTGCTCCAGGACGTGCAGACCCGGCTCGACGGGCTGCGCGACACCGCCAGCGCGCTCGACGAGCGCCAGCGCCAGATGGCCAAGGCCGAGGAGCGGCTCGCCCGCGCCGACGCCCTGCTGGTGGACGTGCGCTCGAGCCTCGAGGCGCTCGCAGGGCCAGAAGGTCATCGTCGACCAGGCGGTCGAGAAGGCGGGCTCGCTGCAGTTCCTGCTCAAGCAGGCCGAGGCCACCATCGAGGGCCTGCGCGAGGAGCGCAAGACCAGCGCGAAGATGCGCAAGGTGATCAAGGACGTGCGTCAGAGCGACGACGACGACGAGCAGCCGATCGCCAAGGCGGCGTAGCCCGGACGCCGCCCGGACCGCGGCGCACGCCGCGGCGCCGGAGAATCGAAGAGCGACGAGGGAGGCCCGGTGGGCCTCCCTCGAGTCGTCCGGGCGCCGGGGTGCTCATCCGGGCGATGCGCCCGCGCTCAGGGCGCGAGGCGGTGCACCACGATCGGCGACGGATAGCGGATCGGCCCGAGCGAGGTCTCGATGGTCGGCATCAGCTCGAGGCGCAGGTCCTTCTTCACCGTCCCCTGCCCCGCGATGGCGAGCGCCAGCTCGAACATGTCCCGGGCGCCACCGCTCGCGAGCTGGAGCAGGTCGAACCTCACCGCGAGCGGCACGTCGGCGGTGCGGCCCGGCGCGATCGACACCGCCTCGGCCAGCGTGCCCGCCAGCGCCTGGCGCTCCTCGACGAACAGCGTCCAATCGAGGTTCACCATCCGCGCCGCCACCTTGTTCTCGGGCGGGTTGGTGGCGCTCACGTGCGCCACCAGCTCGAGCGGCACCTGCCTGGCGAGCACTGCCGCGGCGAGGCGCATCGCATCGACGCTGCCGAGCGAGCCGGAGCGCGAGCTCGGACCGATGGCAATGCCGGCGATGCGCACGTCGGACACGTTGGTGAATGCGAAGGTGCAGCTGCGCAGCGCCGCCAGCTCCTGGAGCGCGGTGCAGCCGGTGAGTGCGAGCAGGACGAGCACGAGCGCGACACGCAGCTTCGTCGACATGGCGACCTCGGCCTTTGCGGGAGTGGGAAAGCGGTCGGCCGCACTCTACCCGCCGCAGGCACGGGGGCCCAAGCGAGGACTGGGGCTCGTCCACCCGGCTCGGTGATGCGCCGGACCGTGGGATCGCGCGGGCGGCCTCAGATCGGCTCGGCCGTGACGACCAGCGACTGGAAGCTCACCTGGCTCGCGGCCTCGAAGCCCGAGTCCATCCCCAGCAGCAGCCACAGGTCGCCGCGGCCGTCGCTGCGCACGACGATGCCCGGCGCGGGAGCGAGCAGCTTCGACGCCGGGACGCGCACCAGGCAATCGGTGTTCGCGGTCGCGATGTCGCCCAGCACCGCGCCCTCCGGCCCGCCGGTCGATTGATTGCCGCGCGCGATGTTCACCCGGTACTCGCCCGAGACCAGCACGGTCCGCGGCTCGAGCGGCGAGGCTCCGGCGACGATCCACACCGAGTTGCCCGGCGAGCCTCCGACTCCCGGGCAGCCCGTGGGGGCATCGGTCACGAACCTCGCCTGGAACGCGAATCGGTAGGCCGTGGACGGCGCGAAGCCGTGGAGCTGCGTCTTCACGTAGATGAACAGGTCGTCGCTGCGGTTGGTGCCGCCGAGGTGGTAGCCCGAGCCCGTGAACGGCGCCGGGAGCGCGCGCCAGTCGCACACCACATCGACCGGCACCGTGTGGGGGCCATAATCGGAGAAGCCGCCCGACCAGCCGGCGATCCCGGCCCCGAAGTCGAAGTCGAACCGGAGCGCGCCCGGCTTCGCCGTCGGTCCCGACGGCCCCTCGCCGCAACCCGCCGCGAGGGCCGCGAGCACGACCAGCATCGCGGCGTGGACCGCACGGCGAAGCCGACAGCGCACGCGCCCGTGGGCCAAGTCGAGGCGGCCAGCGCGGGCGGGATCGAGCGGTCCGGCGCGCACGTTCAGCGCACCACGACGACGCGGCGCGCGCGGCGCTCCTCCCCCGCGGCGAGCACGATCTGGTAGACGCCCGCTGCGACGCGGCCGCCCGCGAGCACTGCGGGGCGCACCAAGGAGCGAAGCAGATCGCGGATGGGCATGGCGTTCCTCCTGGCGACGGGGAGCGCCGGCGGAGGATCCGACGCACGCAGGTGAAGGTACCGCCCGCCGTCGGCGCCACTCAACGGCGTTCTGCGCCGGGGCCGGCCGCGCCGGCGCCGCGCCGCTCCGCCTCACGCCGTCAGGCGATGCGAGGTCACCGGGCCGGTCAGCAGCTCCCGCCGAGCGTCAGGTAGAGCATGCCGTCGGTGACCGAGAGGTCGAACGCCATGCGCCGCGTCAGCCGCGCCACCAGCGCGCCACCAGCGCGCGGTCGAGCCCGTACAGCTCGAGCGCCTCGGCGCGGTGGATGCGCTCCCTCGCCAGCGAGTCCCAGTAGCGCGCGGCGTCGTGGTGCGTGTACACCGCCACGCGCGGCGCCGCCTTGCTCGGCGCGGTGCAGCCGCGCGGCGTCGGGCGCGCCGACCTCGATCCACGCCTGCAGCGCGCCGGTCAGGTCGCGCACCTCGAGCGCCGGCTGGTCGGGGTCGGCGAGCCCGCGCGAGAACGCCAGCCCCTCGCGCTGCTCGAGGCAGTACGCGAGCACGCGGGCGCACAGGAACTCCTCGCTCTCGGACGGGTGCCGCGCCACGCGCAGCTCGAGCGCCTCGTAGACGCCGCGGTCCACGTGCGAGAGCTGCACCTCGAACTGGTGGATCGTGGCGCTCAGGGCCAGGGCGAGCCTCCAGAGCGGTCGGGGTGGACGGGCGCGGGTGGGCAGTCTAGCCCATCGCGTCGGCACGCCTCATCTGGCACAATCCCCCGCCGCGTCGCTCGCGGGCGGGCGCCCCGGGGAGCCTCCGGGTCGAGGAACACCCGTCGGTCCGCCTCCCACACCCGATAGGAATGCATCCATGGCGTTGCTGGGCCTCAACGACGTGAGCATCACCTTCGCCGGGCCGGCGCTGCTCGACTCCGTGAGCCTGCAGATCGAGGACGGCGAGCGGCTCGGGCTGCTGGGCCGCAACGGCGCCGGCAAGTCCACGCTGCTCCAGATCCTCGAGGGCACGCTCGCGCCCGACTCGGGCGAGGTCGTGCGCCAGCCGGGCCTGCGCGTCGCGGGCCTGCAGCAGGACGTGCCGCTCGACCTCACCGGCACCGTGCGCGACCTACCTGCACGAGGTGTGCGGCGTCACCGCGCAGCGACGCGGCGTGGGAGATCGAGACGCGCATCGACCAGGCCGTGCACGATCTGCCGCTCGACCTGGACGCCGCATCGAGACGCTCTCGGCCGGCTCCAAGCGCCGCGTGCTGCTCGCCGCCGCGCTGGTGCGCGATCCGGACCTGCTGCTCCTCGACGAGCCGACGAACCACCTCGACATCGACGCCATCCGCCACCTCGAGGAGGCGCTGCAGCGCCGGCGCGGCACGCTGGTGTTCGTCACCCACGACCGCAGCTTCCTGCGCGACCTCGCCACCCGCATCCTCGACCTGGACCGCGGCGCGCTGCGCAGCTACCGCGCTCGGCTACGACGCCTACCTGGAGCAGCGCGAGGACGAGCTGCGCGTCGAGGCCGACCAGGCGGCGCTGTTCGACAAGAAGCTGGCGCAGGAGGAGGCCTGGCTGCGCCGCGGCATCAAGGCGCGGCGCACGCGCAACGAGGGCCGCGTGCGCGCGCTCGAGTCGCTGCGCCTCGAGCGCGGCGCGCGGCGCGACGAGACCGGGCGCGTGAAGGCGCAGCTGCAGGAGGCCGAGCGGTCCGGGCGCATGGTGCTGCGCTGCGAGGACGTCGGCTTCGGCTACGGCGGCACGCCGCATCGTGCGGGCTTCACCGCCACGATCCTGCGCGGCGACCGCATCGGCATCCTGGGCCCCAACGGCTGCGGCAAGACCACGCTGATCGGCCTGCTGCTCGGCGAGCTCGCGCCGCAGCAGGGCACGGTGACGCACGGCACGAAGCTCGAGGTCGCGCACTTCGAGCAGCTCCACGACGTGCTCGACGAGACCAAGACCGTGATCGAGAACGTCGGCGAGGGCCGCGAGACCGTCACCGTCGGCGAGGGTCGAGCGCCACGTCGTCGGCTACCTGCGCGACTTCCTGTTCACGCCCGAGCAGATCCCGGGGCCCGTCACCAAGCTCTCGGGCGGCGAGCGGCGCCGGCTGCAGCTCGCGAAGGTGCTGTCGCGCCCGTGCAACCTGCTGGTGCTGGACGAGCCCACCAACGACCTCGACCTGGAGACGCTCGAACTGCTCGAGGAGCTGCTGCTCGAGTTCCAGGGCACGCTGCTGGTGGTCTCGCACGACCGCGCGTTCCTCGACAACGTGGTCACCTCGACCCTCGTCTTCGAGGGCGACGGCACGTGGCGCGAGTACGTCGGCGGCTACGAGGACTGGCTGCGACAGCGCAAGCCGGACGCGCCCGCGGCGCCCGCCGCCGCCAGGTCGCGCGAAGCCGAAGCCGGAGCGCGCCACGCGAGCGCCCGCGCCGCGCTCGGCTTCAAGGAGAAGCGCGAGCTGGCCGAGCTGCCCGCGCACCATCGAGCGGCTCGAGGCCGAGAAGCACGCGCTGTTCGACCGCATGGCCGCGCCCGACTTCTACACCACCCCCGCGGGCGAGGTGGCCAGGATGCGCACGCGGCTCGAGGCGCTCGAGGACGAGATCCACGCCGCCTACGCGCGCTGGCTGGAGCTGGAAGCGCTGGCCGGCGGCGAGGGCTGAGGGCGCTCCGCCGAGCGCGGGCTCCGCGCGCCCCAGCGCGGCCTGCCGCGCACAACCATCCGCGGCGCCCGAACGTCTATCCGTAGAATGCGGTCCGGCACGACCGGCGCGGCACGCCCGCACCCGCCGCGCCGCTCGTCGCGGCACCGCGCTCGCTCAACGGCCGAAGTACCGCATCGTCCGGCGACCCTCGACCGACTCTCGACAACGGATGGTCCGATGCCCCGTCGCGTTCAACTGTTCATCGCCCTGCTGCTGCTGGCGCCCACCCTCGCCCATGCCCAGGCCACCAGCCTGCGCGGCCACTTCAAGGACGCCGAGACCGGCGCGCCGGTGCTGGGCGTGCAGGTGAAGCTCACCAGCGTCTCCGACACCAGCGATGTGTACCGCGTGACCGCCAGCGACTACGGCACGTTCGTGATCAACGGGCCTGGGTCGGCGCAACTACCGGCTCGAGGCCACGCGCCTGGGCTACGCGACGCTGCGCACCACGGTGCGCGTCACCAAGGCCGACCAGGACCCGGGCGCGCTGGCGCTCACCTCGCGCTCGATCCAGATGCCGCGCGTCGACATCTCGGTCACCGGTGCTTCCCCGCGGTGCAGAAGGCGGACACCACCGAGTTCCACGCCAGCGCGGTCAAGCACCAACCGCGGACGCCACCGCCGAGGACCTGGTGCAGAAGATGCCCGGGCGTGACCATGGAGAACGGGCAGATCAAGGCGCAGGGCGAGCAGGTGCAGAACGTGCTCGTCAACGGCAAGCCGTTCTTCGGCAGCGATCCGACCGCCGCGATGCGCAACCTGCCCGCCGAGGTCGTGGACCGCATCCAGGTCTACGACAAGATGAGCGACCAGGCCGAGTTCAGCGGCTTCGACGACGGCCAGTCGCAGAAGACCATGAACTTCATCCTGCGCGACCGGAAGAGCGCAGTTCGGCAAGGTCTACGGCGGCTACGGCGACCAGGACCGCTACCAGGGCGGCGGCAACGCCACCGCTGATCCGCGGCGCGACGCCGCCTCACGCTGATCGGCATGTCGAACAACATCAACCAGCAGAACTTCTCGCCGCAGGACCTGTTCGGCGCGATGAGCGGCCAGGGCGGCGCGGCGGACCGCGCATCCGCATGTGGCGGCCCGGCGGCGGCGGGCCGCCGGGCCGGGCGGGGGCTCGCCCCAGATCATCCGCATCGGTGGCCCGGCGGCGGGGCTTCGGCGGCGGCGGGTTCGACCCCAGCAGCTTCCTGGTCGGCCAGCAGCCGGGCATCAGCACCACGCACGCGGGCGGCCTCAACTACGCCGGCCAGTGGGGCCCAGGCCTGGCGGTCACCTCGAGCGTGTTCCTCAACGACACCGACACCGACAACCTGCAGACGCTCTGCGCGCCAGTACGTGCCGCCGCAGGACTCGCTGCTCGCTCTACGACCAGACCGCCACCTCCTCGAGCCGCAACCGCAACCAGCGCTTCGACGCGCGGCTCGAATGGACGCCCGACTCGCTCAACTCGGTGATCTCTCCAGCCGCGGCTCTACTTCCAGAACACCGACGCCAGCAGCGCCGGCGACGCCGCGAACACGATCCATCGTCTGGGCACCTGCCTCGAGCGCCGCTGCCAGCGACTCGCGCGACAACACGAACCGGGGCAACAACCTCTCGAACCGGCTGACGCTGCGGCACCGCTTCGCCCGGCGCGGGCGCAACATCTCGGCCGACCTGAACGTCGGCCACGCGCTGCGCGACGGCGACGGCGCGCAGCGCTCGCTGACCGACTACTACCTGGGCACCACCACGACCAGCGACACGCTCGACCAGCAGACGACTCGCACACCCTCACCAACTCGATCTCCGCGCGCATCGCGTTCACCGAGCCGCTGCGCCTCCGGGCTGCAGGGGCAGCTGATCTACAACCCGTCGCTCACCGTAGCGACGCCGACGCGCGCACGCCGGCAGCCTCGATCCCGCGACCGGCGCGTACAGCCTCCCCGACAGCACGCATGTCGAACTCGTACGAACCGCACCACCGCGCAGAACGGCGGCGTCGCCCTGCTGTCACGCCGGGCCCGTGGCGCCTGCTCGCCAACGCGTCGTACCAGAGCACGCGGCTGCGGTCCGAGCAGACCTTCCCCGACGCGCGCCTCATCGAGCGCACGTTCGACGACGTCCTGCCCTCGATGCAGCTCACCGGCAGCTTCGCGAACCGGCGCAACCTGCGCCTGGCGTGGAACACCTCGACCAACGCGCCGTCGATCAGCCAGCTGCAGAACGTGGTCGAACAACTCCAACCCGCTCGCGCTCACGACCGGCAACCCGCGAGCTGCGCGCCCACCTACAGCCACACCCTGTGCGCTGCGCTGTCCGAGGCGGACCCGACGCGCT
Source organism: Candidatus Eiseniibacteriota bacterium (assembly GCA_963725865.1). Taxonomy (GTDB): domain Bacteria; phylum Eisenbacteria; class RBG-16-71-46; order RBG-16-71-46; family RBG-16-71-46; genus CAVSAC01. The sequence continues at coordinate 45,872 of CAVSAC010000017.1, read as the reverse complement.
CGAAGAGCCGGTTCGTGTTCGCGAACGTGACGCGCACCTCGCGCCCGATCGCCAACGCCACCTTCACCGCCCCCGCGCGACACCGTGCTCGACGGCATCGCGCTCGCGCGCGGCACGCAGCTGACCCTGCCCGAGAACCTCGACACCGGTCGTGGAACGCGAACATGTTCGGCGTCTACAGCCGGCCGGCCACGGCGCTCAAGAGCATCGTGAGCGTCAACGGCGGCGGCTCGCTGACCCGCACGCCCACGCGTCAACGGCGTGACCAACCTGAGCCGCAGCTACGCCATCCGCAGCGGCCGGTGGTGGCGAGCAACATCAGCCCGAACCTCGACTTCACCGTGTCGTACCTGGGCACCTACAACATCTCGCGCAGCACGCTGAGCACCAGCACCACCGGCGACTACTTCACCGCACAGCATCGGCGTTGCGGTTCAACGCCAGGTCGCCCCGCGGCATCGTGGTCCGCCAGGAGCTGAGCCACAACCTGCAGAGCGGCGTGCCGTCCGCCTACGGGCAGGACGTGGTGCTGTGGAACACGACGATCGGGAAGAAGTTCCTGAAGGGCGACCGCGGCGAGCTCCGCGTGACCGCCACCGACGTGCTCGGGCAGAACCGCAGCGTGAGCCGCAGCGTCACCGAGACCTACGTGCAGGACACGCGCGACCAGCCGCTGGGCCGCTACGTGCAGGCCGTCTTCACCTACTCGTGGCGGTGAGCAGCGCGGGGCGGACGCAGTGCGCGGGCAGGCGGGGGCAGCCGGGGGACACCACCGAGCGGCCGCGCGGTTGCGGTTCGCGACCGTTCCGCCCTGAACCCGCCCCGGCGCCGGCAGCCGAATGTGCGCGATCATTGGCGAATCCGCGCTGTCTTCGGGTCATTCGGGGTTCACCGCGAATTGTCTGTCTACTTGGGGCGTGAAGACCGATACTCCCTTCGTCTTCGGTTGTGTGTGGATGTGCGACCCGACGTTCCGATCCGCCAGAGACCTCTCGGGCGGTTTTTTGTTGGGCAGCCATCCCCATCGATCGAAGCGACGGTCACAGCGACCGGACGCGGCCGCGGCGTGATACCGCGGCAAGGAGGGTCTTCGGACCCGGATTCAAAGGGAGTTTCAAGTGTCTAGTGGCAACGTGAAGTGGTTCAACGAGGCGAAGGGCTTTGGCTTCATCACCCAGGCGGATGGTGGCGAAGACGTGTTCGTCCATTTCTCCGCCATCTCGGGCGAGGGTTTCAAGACGCTCGCCGAGGGTGAGGCGCTGGAGTTCGACGTGACCCGCGGCCCGAAGGGGCTGCAGGCGGCGAACGTCCGCAAGGCCTAGCACGCCTGGAGTACCACCTCCCGCCACGGGGCGGCGTCCGCAAGGACGCCGCCCTCGGCGTTTGTAAGGGGAACCGAGCATCGAGGTCGTGAATCCCAGGCATGGCGCTTCACGTAGTGCAACCATGTCGCGAACCTACGCCACCCTGCGAGAGCGGCTGCAGGCCACCGGCATCCGCCGGAGCGGCGGGCCGCGCGTCGGGATTCCGCTACCGCGGGCGCGGGGCCGCCGTCTCCGGAGCCGAGCGCCGGCGCATCGCGCGGCTGCGCGTGCCGCCCGCGTGGCGCGAGGTCGCCATCGCCCCGCGGGCCGGGTGCCAAGGTGCAGGCCGTCGGCCGCGACGCCGCCGGGCGCTGGCAGTACCTCTACCGCAGAGGCGCACACCGCGCGGCGCGCGCGGCGAAAGTTCGACCGGCTGCTCGCGTTCGCGAAGGCCCTGCCGCACGTTCGCGCGGCCGTGCGTCGCGACCTCGCGCGGCCCGGCATGCCGCTGGAGCGGGCGTGTGCCGTCGCCGTGCTGCTGCTCGGCGTGGCCGCGCTGCGACCGGGCGACCGAGCGCTACGCGCGCCAGAACGGCGCGTTCGGCCTCGCCACGCTGCGGCCGCGGCACGTGTGGGTGAACGGCGCCGGCGTGCGCCGACGTTCCGCGGCAAGCACGGCGTGCGGCAGGGCAGGCTCCTGCGCGAGCGCGCGCCTGGCGCGGCTGGTGCGCGAGATGCTGAGGATGCCCGGGCGCGAGCTGTTCAAGTACCGCGACGCGCGCGGCGTCGTGCGCGACCTGCGGACCGCGCACCTGAACGCGTACGTGAGGCGCGCGATGGGCGCACGGTTCACGGCGAAGGACTTTCGCACGTGGTGCGCGCGGTGACGCTGGTGTGCGCGGCGGAGCTGCGACGCTGGCGAGGCGGCGGTCGCGCGTGGAGAGCCGCGAGGAGCAGCGATCACGCGCGCGATCGCGGTGACCGCGCGTGGCTGGGCAACACGCCGGCGGTGGTCCGCGAGTCGTACGTGCACCCCGCGGTGCTCGAGGCGTTCAGGCGCGGGTCGCGTGGTGCGATGCGGGCTGAAGCGGCCGGAGGCGCTGGCGGAGCGGATGCCGCCGGGGCTGCATCCGGCGGAGCGGGCGGTGGTGAGGGTGCTCGCTGGCCGGAAGGCGGCAACCTGCTCGAATCAAGGCCAAGCTGGTAGCCGCGGGCTCGATCAGTGAACGGAGCCGGTGTGTCGCAAGGACTGTGCGAGCGACTGCATCGCCTTTCTCGACCAATTCCTGCGGTGGCCGTCGACTATCCCCTCACACTCCGGGTGCCAAGAAGTAGATGGGCTGGAGCGGCAATCTCCGTCGGGCGGTCTCATCGATCTTGGAGTAGTGCTCGACCCAAAGATCGAACAGTCGCTCAAGATCGACCAAAGTGACCTGCCGCGATTCCTGGAGCCGAGCTTCATCCCACGCGTCTTTGGTGAACCCACCCGCCGACACGAACAAGCCCACATCGTCGTCGCCGAGCACAGCCATGAATGAGCGTAGGCCCGCGACATCCACGGATTGGCCGAGCCGTTTCACTTGCACCTTGATCCGCGGAGGCTTGGTCCCGAGCGGATCCCCCCAGGCGATGATATCGATGCCACGGTCCTTGCCGGGGGGCGCTACCCAGGCGACGTGGTACTCCATACCACGAAGAAGCGAGGCTACGAGCTCCTGGAATTCATACGGATTCATCGAGACGAGATGCTGCTCAATCTGGCTCCAGGCCTGCTCCTCGCCTGCTCGTAGGTTATCGAGACCTCGGCGACCTCGGGCTCTCCCACCTCCTCAGTGTGTGACTCAGGGATTGTCGCATTCCTCCAGGCTGAGTAGAGGCGGAGCGCCTCCCGGTAGAAGGTCTCCGGGTCCTTGAACCGAGCAACGGCTTGCAGGCCATCCTCGGTGACGCTCCAGCGGCCACGGGCCTTGGCCAACCATCCCGCCTTCACAAGCGTCACCGTTGCGAAGCGCACCAACTTCTCGAACCGACGGTCCCCCGAGTCGAACGTACCCTGCTCATACGCCGTAAGCGTCAGGGCTCTCTCCAGCATCACGAGAGCCTCGCGGGCCTGAAGGCCCTGCGGGTGGTCGCGAAGCAATTCCAGCAGTTGGCGGGTGAGCTCACCATTCCTCCGACGCGTGACATCGGCCATGCGCGTCCTCCCGATTGTGTAGCCGCGTTCCCGGCTTCTGGAGTTGCACGCTGCGGTCTCCTGATGCTCCCGGCGAAGGACTCAGAATCTGGTCCTGTCGCCGGTCGCTTCTCACCACAACGCAACTGAGGCGCCGTACTATCCCTTGAACCTCACAGCCAGGTGCCATTTGAGCAAGTCCATACTCGGCCGCTCCACGGGCTCGTTCGGCACGCGAATCGCCTTCCCGTGAAGCGGGTAGTAGCTCCGCCCATTCGAGAAGTCATCCCTGAGCCGGGTGCTGACGACAAACCGATGATCGGGCGTCACCCCGACATACCCCTTGTCGAATAGTCGGTGGATGTCGCTTCGGAGCAGCAAGCCGTTCGAGACCTCGTGTTCCCCACCATCGCCATAGGGACGGATGTGCGCAGCCTCGAGCGCAGGGAGGGAATGCTCGGACGTCACGGCGCAGGCGCGGCCATAGGCGTCCGTCACTGACAGTCGAAAGATCCCCTGCCCGAGCCGTGGTCTGACGAGCATCGGATCGCCATAGCGGGCTTCCTGTTGTGCGGGGACGGGCTCGCGATCCGCAGCCCGCTCACGAGTCGTGCCGCGGTCCAGGCACTCGCGCCAGACTCGGGCACCCTCACCGGACTGCAGGTCATACGCCTTGCCCTGGACGGTGTGGTCGGGCCAGTCGACGGGTGGCGCAATCCACGTTTCTCGAGGCAGGAACACCGGCTGGGCGAGCATCAAGCAACCGATGCAGTAGTCGCCGCTGTCGGCAGTATCGCCCCCCTGGTCGCGGCGGAGTCGTTCCACGCGCCGACGCATTTCGGCGAAGCTCGCCGCCCCGTTCTTGGTTTCGAACGCGTCCCACGCCAGCCAGGCGGGAAGCACGTCGTGCTTGGCGAAGAGCCCCCATCCGACGATCCATCCACCGTGGCGTTTGCGCAGTTTGAAGACCACGGGCATCCCGGCCTTGAGTTGCTGCGGCGTGCGCGTATCGCTGGGCCTCCAGAAGTTGACCTCGTCGAGGTCAGTCTGGCGAGCCAGGAACTGGTACCAGTCGTAGTCCGTGACGACGATGACCCCGCGCATGGCATCGGGATGGTAGCTCATCGTGGATAGTCCAGTGAGCCTCCGCCTTCTATCCCCTGCGAAGGCTCCCCAGTTGTCCCGCCCCCGCCTCTCGCGCTATCTTGGCTGCCATCGAATCCGACGACCCCCAGCAGCGGGTCCCCTACAGGAAGGGCGTGCTTGAGCTCAGCTCTCCACGGCATGCGTCTCGCGGGTATCTCGGCCCACGCGCCTGAACAGGTCTGGAGCAACGCGCGCGTGGCCGCCCGGCTGCGTCTGGAGCGCATGCGCACCCAGGCCGCGGGCCAGCGCGACCTCACCCCCGAGGAAGCCAAGCTCTTCACCACCAGCGATCGCTGGGTGCGGCGCTTCATCGGCTTCACCGAGCGACGCTTCTCGTGCGATGGTCAGGGCACCATCGATCTCGCCACGGCTGCCGCCCGCCAGCTGCTCGAGCGCTCCGGCGAGAGCCCTAGCGGCATCGACGCGATCATCGTCGCCAGCGTCACACCCTCCCACCTCTACAGCCCGCCGGATGCGGCGCTGCTCCAGAACGCCCTGGGCATCCCGGTGTGGTCGGGTCCGGTGCCGCGCGAGATCAAGGGCGCCGATGTCTCGCTGGCGTGCAGCAGCTGGGTGACATCCCTGATGCTGTGCTACTCGCTCATCCGCTCGGGGATGGCGCGGCGCATCCTGCTGGTGGGCGCCGACCGCATGAGCGCCACCATCAACTGGCGCGATCGCAGTTTCGCCACGGTGCTGGGCGACGCGGGCACGGCCACGCTGTGCGTCGCGGTGCCGGAGGACGAGGACTGGTTCTCGCCGGCGCAGTTCTGGAGCTGGCTCGACGGTGGCCACGCCGACATCATCCTCACGCCCGCGGGGGGATCGCGCCGGCCCTCGCTCACGGAGGAGGAGGCGGCCCAGGGCCGGCACAAGCTGGCGATGGACGGCGCCGCGGTGCGCGACGTGCTGGTGCCGTTCACGGGCGGGCCCGCGGTGCAGGCGGCGCTTGCCAAGGCCAAGTGGAACATGGCCGACCTCGACCTGGTCACGCTGCACGAGGCCAACCTCACGCTCAACGCGTCGATCATCAAGATGTGGCGTGCGCACGGGTTCAAGGGCCGGGTGCTCGACGCGGGCGGTCGCTTCGGCAACACCACCAGCGCCTCGATCCCACTGGCGCTGGCGCTGAACCCGGCCGAGCTGCAGCCGCAGCGCCGGTTCGGCCTGTTCGGCTTCGGCGGCGGGCTGTCGGCGAGCTTCGCCCTCGGCACCATCCGCCACCCGCTTCCGACCTGGAGCGACGTGAGCTGAGGCAGCGCGGACCCGAGGGGCCACCCCGGGTCCGCCCGCGTCAGTGGATGACGACGATCCGCCGCTCCGCCACGCGTCGTCCGTCCACGGTCAGGCGTGCCAGGTAGACGCCGGGTGCGACCGCGGCGCTCCAGCGCATGGAGTGCACTCCCGCGGGAAGCTGCCCGTCCACGAGGTGATCCACTGGGCGGCCCTGCAGGTCGAACACGTCCAGCCGCACCGCGCCGGCGGCCGGGATCGCGATGGTGAAGCTGGTGCCCGCCCGGGTGGGGTTGGGATGCGGAGCCCCGAACGCCAGCGTCAGCGGCGCCGGCAGCTGCGGTCCGTCGTCCACGCCCAGCAGCAGCACGCCGCCGCGCGCCCAGAAGCCGTGCACCAGCGCGCTGGTGGCGCCCGCGCTCACTCCCACCACCGGCTGTCCGGCGGTGGCCTGCATCGCCCGGGTCCCGTCGCCGATGCCGCCGGGCGGCGTGGCGCCGTTGCCGATCACCACCGAGCGGAACTGGAACGCGGCCGCGCTGCCCGCGACGAGCATCAGGCCGGCTCCGACCGCGGCGGCGGCCCAGGCCATCCTCGACTTCATGGCCGCTCGCGGATCCGCCGCGCTCATCGCGTACCCGCGGCCGGCGCGCGCTTGGCGGTGGGGACGTGCAGCGCGGCCTCGAGCGTGGCGAGTCGCTGGTGCAGCTCGCGCAGCTCGCGCTCGACGCGGTCGCGCGCGAACGACTCGCCTTCGCGGCGCTCGGCGTCGACGTCCCACGCCGGGCCGACGCGCGTGAGGTCCAGAGCGGGCTTGGCGGTGGTCTGGGCGACCGTGGGCGTGACCACGCCGTAAGCGGTCGGGAAGAACGCGAGCGTGAGCTGCAGATTGGTGGCGAACTCCCCGCCACCCGAAAGGAAGTGGCCGAGGAGGTAGAACGTGTGGGTCCCGGCGGTCACCTGGAACAGCCCATGCGGAGCGTACGAGGCGGTGTAGAAGTTGGACGGCATCGACGACGCGATCGACACATCCTGGTCCTGGTTGGCGGGGAGCGAGGTCGGCACCTGCGAGACGCCGAACTCGGCGCCGTCGGCGGTGCCGGCGTTGTGGAACACGGTCTGCGTGCAGGCCGCCATCGCCAGCACGTAGCCATCGGTGGGCACGGTGATGGTGCGCGACAGCAGGGTCTTGTAGCCGCTGGTCCAGCTGACCAGCGCGTCCGAGGTGGCGCTGGCCACGCCGGGCTCGTCGAGGGTCTCGAGCGAGGAGACGGCGTCGTTGGGCAGCGCCACCGCGGCATCGCCGACGTTGTCGCCGAGCAGCAGGATGCTGCCGCCCGCGCCGGTCACGCTCAGCGAGCCGCGCGCGTCGAGCAGCGGGTCCGACACGATGGCGGCGCCACCGCCGACGTTGACGATGTGAAACGCCTCGCTGGCGCTCGAGGCGGTGCCGGTGAACGGCAGCCGCAGGCTGAGTCCGTAGGGCGAGGACGCGAGCGCGATGCGCGGCGCCATCTCGGCGCCCCCGTCGACGCTGATGCCGAGGAAGTACGGCACGTCGAAGGCCAGGGTGAGCGGTGCGACCGAGCCGAGCTGCACGCTCACCAGGCCGGCCTGCACGGCGACGGCGGTCTGGGTCTCGGTCCAGAGCGGGGCGCCGTCGGCGGCGACGTCGTAGAGGCTGAAGGTCAGGTCGTAGGTGCCGTTCGGGACCGGCGTGCCGGCGTTGTCGGTGAGGATGCCCTGGTAGCTCATGGTCTCCGGGGCGGCGGCGCGGGCGCCGGGTGCCACGGTGACCAACAGCAGGAGGCACAGCAGTCTCGAGAGGTTGCGCATGGGTGGGGTCCTTGCGGGGGTCGTGACGCAAGCGACCCGCAGACCCGGTCGGGTGACCGGGTGCGGGTCGCGGGCTGGGGTGGAAAGAGGATACGGGCCGGCCGCGCCCCGCCCTAGGTGAATCTGCCGCTGGCGCACGGCGCCGGCGCGAGAATCGCTGTTGATTCCCGGGCCCCACGTTCGTACCGTAGCGATCGTTCTCGAGGCACTTCTCGCGGAACACGCTCAGCTTCGCCCGCGTTCGCCCTGATGCTCACGGGCGATAGTCCCCGGGGCGGCACTCGAGCAGCACCACTCGACCTGTAGGCAATCCGGCCGCTACGCCATCGTCGAAGCGTCACCCCGACGGGGGACTCGCGCGTGCGAGCTGCACATGGACGGCGCTGAACTGGGTCGCGCGTACACCGCGGTCCTGGCCGCCGAGCTGATCGCCGATCGCTCCATCTTCTCGGTGGGCGCGCTGGCGACGCGGTTCCGCCTGGGCTGGGTGTTCACCGGCCTCATGCTCGGCTATCTCGTCAAGTCGTGTGTCGCGGTGATGTTCGGCGGCACGCTCCGGCTGGTTCCGTCCGCGGTGGTGACGCTCCTCGGCGCCGCCGCGCTGGTGTGGGGCGGGTTCCTGCTGCTGCGCCAGGACGCGAAGACCAAGCCGGAGCCGGCGGCGGCCGCACGCGGCAGAGGCATCGGCGCGACGTTCGCGACCGTGTTCTTCTCCGAATGGGGCGACCTCGGCCAGCTCGCCACGGCGTTCGTGGCCTCGCGCTCGAGCGATCTGGTCGCGGTGTGGCTGGGCTCGGCGCTGGCGCTGATCACCAAGGGCACGGTGGCCGCCCTGCTGGTGGCCTCGCTGCGCCGCGTGCTGCCGGCGCGCCCGATGATCCGCTTCGGTGCCGCGGTCTGCTTCGTGATGGCCGTGCTGACGCTGTTGGGGGTGAAGCACTAGGACCGGCACACGCCGGATCCGACACGCAACCAGGAGGACGACATGGCACGAAGGCCCAGGCGCGCCGCGAACGCCGCACTCACCGCAGGACTCGATCTCGACCGCAAGGGGATGCCGGCCGCGGCCTCGGTGGTGAGTGTCGGGCTGCTCGGCGGCGTGGCCGCCGCGGGGCCGACGTTCCGGGTGATCAGGACCACCGAGATCGACTCCTATGAAGCGGCCGCGGCCGCCGTCGTGACCGCGGCGCTGGCGGCGCCGGTCGGCGACTCGTTCAAGGGCAAGGCCCGCAAGACCTCCAAGCTCTCGATCGCCACCGCCAAGACCGAGACCTTCAAGAACCTCAAGAGCCTCGTCGACACCCTCCCCTCCCACGACAAGATGAAGAAGCACAAGCCCAAAATCACCACGACGCCGACCTCGAAGCGGGTGACCGAGGAGGATCGCAACGTCAAGCTCAAGGCGTTCATCTACGCGGCCAGCAAGGAGGCCGACAACGACTTCCACCTCATCATCGGCCAGGCCGTGAGTGCCGCGACCGAGGTGTACATGACCATGGAGCTGTCCGGACTGCCGCCCAAGTCGAGCAAGAGCTACGCGAAGCTCAAGAAGGCGCGCGACGCGTACAAGGCGTTCTTCGGCGACCAGCTGCCGGGGACGACCTACGACTTCTACGATCCCCCGGTCCCGATCGAGGTCGCCGGCTCGCTGTTCTGGGACGCGAGTCATGCCAGTGGACAGCGGCCGGGCCCGCAGAGCCTGAAGGCGAAGATGCCGACGGTGTGGGAGGTCCATCCCATCACCAGCATCAAGTTCAACCCCTAGTGCGGGGCGCAGGAGTCCGGTGAGCACGACACCGTCGAGGCGCAAGGGCGCGGCGAAGCAGCCGGGGACCCGCAAGGGCGCGGCGAAGCAGCGGGCGCCCCAGCCGAAGGCCGCGGCGAAGTCCACGGCGCGGCGCCGCCGTGGGCTGCCGGCGCCCGAGTCCGTCGAGGCGGTGATCCCGTTCACCTCGCCCAAGGGGCAGAAGTTCCGGATCCTGAGGACCAACGAGGCCGACAGCTACGATCCGCCGTCGGCCCCACCCGGACGCCGCGCCGGACGCGAGAGGCGCCCGCGGCGTCGACCGTAGCCTGCCGAGGAGCGAACCATGGGCCAGCAGATCGAGCAAGACCTCGCATCGCGGGGCGTGGCACAGGTCATCGTGGTGTTGAAGCCCGGCGCCCAGGCGCCGGCGGGAGCGGCGGTCACCGGCCTCTCGGGGACGATCTCGGCCTTGAGTGCGGGACCGGCACTGGCCGCCCTCGACAGCAGCTTCGTGACCGATGAGCGCAGCCAGACCAACCAGCTCCTGATGGCCGCGCACGCGGGCCGCTCGGTACGCTCGGCGGTGCGACAGGGTCACGCCCGGAGGTCGGCGGCCGACCTGGAGGCGCCGCCCAAGACGCGCTTCTACCCGAACCTCGGGGTCATGTTGGGGACGGTCGAGCAGAAAGGTCTGGACGCGCTGCGGGGCGACGCCCAGGTGGGCGCCGTGCTCGGCGCTCCGCCATGGAGCCTGATCCGCCCGGTCGCGACGGCGACCTCGAAGCCGGCGAGCGGGATCGGCTGGGGGATCAAGGCCATGAACGTGCCCGCGCTCTGGAAGGAAGGGCTCAGCGGCGCGGGCGTCACCGTGGGGCACCTCGACACCGGCGCCGACGAGGAGCATCCGACGCTGCGCAAGGCCATCGCGTCGTTCGCCGAGTTCGACGACCTCGGCCGCCAGGTGCGCCGCGCGAAGGCCTTCGACAGCGACCGGGTCGCGGGTGTGCCGTCGCGCGGCCATGGCACCCACACCGCCGCGACCATCGCGGGGCGGCCGGTGGGCAAGAACCGGGTCGGCGTCGCTCCCGGCGCGATGCTGGCGAGCGCGATCGTGATCGAGGGCGGCGAGGTGGTCGCGCGCGTGCTCGGCGGGATGGACTGGGCGGTGAGCCAGGGCGTGAGGATCCTGAGCATGTCGCTGGGACTGCCCGGCTGGCTCGACGACTTCGTCCCGATCATGAGCATCCTGCGCGCTCGCGGCGTGCTGCCGGTGTTCGCGTCGGGCAACGAGGGGCCGGGCTCCAGCCGCTCGCCCGGCAACTACTCGGAGTGCCTCGAGCATCGGGGCGCACGACAAGCACGGCACCGTGGCGGCGTTCTCGTCGAGCCAGCGCTTCAGCCGGCCCGACGATCCGGTGATCCCCGACCTGGTCGCGCCGGGCGTGGACATCTGGTCGGCCCGTCCCGGAGGCGGCTACCACAGCCTGAGCGGCACCTCGATGGCCACGCCGCACATCGCGGGCCTGGCCGCCCTGCTGATGGAAGCGCACCCGACCAAGACGATCGACGAGATCGAGCAGGCGCTGCTCGGCTCGTGCAGCCCCAAGGGCCTTCCCGCCGAGCGCGCCGGCCACGGCCGGCCCGACGCGGTGAAGGCGCTGCGTCTGCTATGATTCGCGCGTCACTCCACCCCGGCGCCGTGAGGCGGACCCACGATGCAGCCACGGATCGATCCCATCCTAGCCACGCTCCTCGACAAGGCGCGCGAGTCGAAGGACCCCGTCCAGGTGGTCGTGGTCCTCAAGCCCGACGCCGGCGAGTCGGTCTCCGCCCCCGCGCGCACCGAGCAGCTGGCCAGTGAGCTGATCCAGCGGGTCCAGAAGGAGACCGGCGAGGCGCCGCTGCGCTTCAACGTGTTCCGCAACCTCTCCTCGGTCGCGGTCGAGGCCACGCCCAACTTCATCCGCAGCCTGATCGCGAAGGACGAGGTGGCCTCCGCGATCGCGAACCAGCAGCCGGGCTCGCGGATGGGTTCACAGCTCCAGCCTCCGGTCTCCAAGGGCCTCGCGCGCGGCGTGGCCTCCAAGGCGACCTCGCAGCCGGCCACTCGCGCCGTCAAGTCGTCCGCGCTGTCGAAGCCGCCCAGGTCCATCAAGAAGAAGTAGCCATCGGGCTGCCCGTCACTCGGCTGACCCGCGATCGACCGCAGCCGGGTCCGCCGCGCTGCGACCCCGCCGGCGCACGACCTACGCGCGAAAGCCTGCTAAGATGCGCCTGCCGCCTCCATCGCGGCCGCGGACTCTCCCGCGGTCCGTCTAGGAAGGACGGTCGGCACTTGGCTCTTGCCCGTGACCCCCGCCTGAGCTCCACCCCTGGCCCGCAGGGCGGAACGCTACCCCGATTGATCGGGCTCGATTCCAGCCCCCTGCACGGCGAGCTGCTGGGCGTGGAGCGCCTCGAGGAGCGCGCCCGGACGCTGGCGGCGGAATTCACGCTCGCGCGCGATCCACGGCGCGGGCCGCCGCGGCTGCTGAGGCGCCTGTCCGACGACGCGCAGGTGCTCCGCCAGGCCTACCGCACGCTCGCCGGCGACGTGCGCCGCGGCGAGGCCGGCACGCCGACGGCCGAGTGGCTGCTCGACAACTTCCACCTCGTGGAAGGCGAGCTGCGCGAGATCCGCCGCTACCTGCCGACGCGCTACTACCAGGAGCTGCCCAAGCTCGCCGCGCGCGGGCTGGCGGGGACGGCGCGCGTCTACGCCATGGCGGTCGAGCTGCTGCGCTACAGCGACGCGCGCATCGACGCCCAGCGGCTCGACCGGTTCATGAAGTCCTACCAGACGGTCGCGCCGCTCAGCATCGGCGAGCTGTGGGCGTGGCCGAGCATGCTCAAGCTCGCGCTCATCGAGCACCTGCGCCGCCTCTCCGAGGAGCTGCTCGAGAGCCGCGCCGCGCGCCGCGAGGCCGACCGCTGCCTCGCCGCCTTCGAGGCCGCGCCCGCGAACGGGCGCCCACCGGTGCTGCCCGAGGTGCTCCACGTCGCGTTCGTGGACCACCTGCTGCAGCGCATGCGCGAGTACGGGCCGGGCGCGGCCGAGCTGCGCAAGCAGCTCGAGGAGCGGCTCGACGCCATGGGCGCCACGGTCGAGGACGCGGTGCGCTCCGAGCACCAGCGGCGCGCCATGAACCTGCTGTCGATGGGCAACTCCATCACCAGCCTGCGGCTGTGCTCGAGCCTGGACTGGAACGAGTACATCGAGGGCGTGAGCCTGATCGAGCAGATCCTGCGCCGCGATCCCCCGGCCCTGTACGAGCGCATGGACTTCGCGAGCCGCGACCGCTACCGCCACGCGGTCGAGATCCTGGCCGAGCCGACCGGCGAGGCGCAGGTGCGGGTCGCGCTGCGCGCGATCGAGAGCGCACGCCAGGCGATGGAGACGCCGGGGCTCGATCCGCGCGTGTCCCACGTGGGCTACCACCTGATCGGCGGTGGCCGCCGCGAGCTCGAGAGCGACGTGGCCTGCCACCCGCCGCTGCGGCGGCGGCTCGAGCGCCTGGCGTTCTCGCACGCCACGTCGTTCTACCTCGGCTCGCTGGCGATCCTCACCGCGCTCGCGGTGACGGGCGCGGTGATGGTGGCCGAGGTGGAGGGGGTGCCGCACTGGATGTGGGCCTGGATCGCCGCGCTGGTCCTGATCCCGGCCAGCGAGCTGGCGGTGGCGATCACGCAGCGCGTGGTGCACCGCTCGGTGCGGCCGATGCCGCTGCCGCGACTCGACCTGCGCCATGGCGTGCCCGAGGCGGCGCGCACGATGGTGATCGTGCCGACGCTGATCTCGTCGATCGAAGGCGTGCGCGACCTGATCGAGCACCTCGAGGTCCACGCCCTGGGCAACCTGGATCCGCACATCCACTTCGCGCTGCTCACCGACTTCCCCGACGCCGCGACGGACACGCTGCCGGGCGAGGACGCGGTGCTGGCGGCGGCGCGTCGCGGGCATCGAGGCGCTCAACGCGCGCTACGCGCCCGGCACCGCCGACCGCTTCTACCTGTTCCACCGCGCGCGCCACTGGAACGGCAGCGAAGGCGTGTGGATGGGCTGGGAGCGCAAGCGCGGCAAGATCGAGGAGTTCAACCGGCTGCTGCGCGGCGCCACCGACACCAGCTTCGTCGTGCAGGTCGGCGAGCCCAGCGATCCTGGCGCGGGTGCGCTACTGCATCACGCTCGACAGCGACACGCGCCTGCCGCGCGACGCGGCGCGGCGGCTGATCGGCATCATCGACGCATCCGCTCAACCGCGCCGCGCTCGACCCGCGGCTCGGGCGGGTCACCGAGGGCTACGGCATCCTGCAGCCGCGGGTGAGCGTCACCATGGCGAGCGCGGCCGGCTCGCTGTTCGCGCGCGTCTACGCCGGGCACACCGGCATCGACCCCTACACGACGGCGGTGTCCGACACCTACCAGGACCTGTTCGGCGAGGGCAGCTTCACCGGCAAGGGCCTGTACGACGTGGACGCCTTCACCGCCGCGCTCGAGGGCCGGGTGCCGGAGAACGCGCTGCTCTCGCACGACCTGTTCGAGGGCCTCTACGCGCGCTGCGCGCTGGTCTCCGACGTCGAGCTCGTGGACGACTTCCCCTCCAGCGTGCTCGCCCACGCGCGGCGCCAGCACCGCTGGGTGCGCGGCGACTGGCAGATGCTGTTCTGCCTGCTGCCGGTGATGCCGACGCGGCGCGGCCTGGAGCGCAACCGGCTGCCGCTCATCAGCCGCTGGAAGATCCTCGACAACCTGCGCCGCAGCCTGCTGGCGCCGGCGCTGCTCGCGCTGCTGGCGTCGGCGTGGACGTGGCTGCCGGGCTCGCCCCTGGCTCTGGACCCTGGCCGCGATGGCGGTGCTCGGCTTCCCGTTGCTGCCCTCGGTGGTCGCACTTCCTCGGCGGCCCGCGCCCGCAGCAGCCGTTCGGCGTGTTCCTGCACGACGTGTGGTCGGAGCTGCGAGCCGCGACCGCCCAGGTGCTGCTCGAGATCACGCTGCTCGCCTACCACGCCTACGAGATGCTGCACGCGATCGTGCTGACGCTGGTGCGCATGGTGATCACCCAGCGCCGGCTGCTGGAGTGGGAGACCGCCGCCACCACCGCGGCGCGCGCCGCCGGACTGCTCGCGCGCGGCGGCGTCCGGGTGTTCATCGCCGAGATGTGGGCCGGGCCGGCGGCGGCGCTCGTGGCGCTGCTGGGCGTGCTCCCGCTGCGCTCGAGCGCGCTGCCGGTGGCGCTGCCGTTCCTGGTCGCCTGGCTCGCCTCGCCGCTGGTGGCCTGGTGGCTGAGCCACCCGGTGGTGCCGCGGCGCCTGGCGCTCGGGCCCGAGGACGCGGCGCAGCTGCGTCGCATCGCGCGCCGGACCTGGCACTACTTCGAGACCTTCGTCACCGCCGCGGAGCACCGGCTGCCGCCCGACAACGTCCAGGAGGCGCCGGGGCTGCTGCATCGCCCACCGCACCTCGCCGACCAACATCGGCATGGGGCTGCTCTCCACGCTCGCCGCGCACGACCTGGGCTACCTCGGGACCGAGCGGCTCGCCGAGCGGATCGAGGACACGCTCACCACCGTCGAGGCGCTCGAGCGTCACGAGGGCCACCTGCTCAACTGGTACGACACCACCAGCCTCGCGCCGCTCGCGCCGCGCTACGTGTCGACCGTGGACAGCGGCAACCTGGCGGGCGCGCTGATGACGCTGGCCGCGGGGCTGCGCGAGCGCGCCGACGCCACCGCGGACCGCGACGCGACCTGCGCGGGGCTGGCCGACACCGCGGGCGTGCTCGGCGAGGCGCTCACCGCGCTGTCGCAGCACGCCCACGCCGCGACCGCCCTGCGCGCGCAGTGCAGCCTCGCGCAGGTGGAGCTCACCGCGCTGCGCGCGCGGCTGGTCGAGGCGGCGCCGGCCGAGACGCGGCTCGAGGCGGCGCGCCAGAGCGCGGCGGAGCTGCGCGCGGCGCTCGCACGGGTGATGACCGCGGTGCCCGGCGGCCCCGAGGCGGAAGAGGTCGCCGAGTGGAGCCGGCTGCTCGTGGAGGCGCTCGAGCCCGCGGCCGAGGGCGCGGCGGGTGCGGCACCGCTGCGCGAGCGCCTGCTCGAGCTCGCGCACCGCAGCGACGCGCTGGCCAACGACATGGACTGGCGCTTCCTCTACGACTCGGCGCGCGGCTTCTTCGCGATCGGCTACCGGCTCGCCGACGCCGAGGGGCCGGGGCGTCTCGACCCGTCGTACTACGACCTGCTGGCCTCGGAGGCGCGGCTGGCGAGCTTCGTCGCCATCGCCCGCGGCGAGGTGCCGCAGGAGCACTGGTTCCGGCTCTCGCGCGCCCTGGTCGAGCGTCGACGGCTGCACCACGCTGGTGTCGTGGAGCGGCTCGATGTTCGAGTACCTGATGCCGCTGCTGCTCATGCGCAGCCACCCCGAGACGCTGCTCGACCAGACGCTGCCGCGAGCTGCGTGCGCGCGCAGATCGATCTACGGCCGGCACGCACGGCGTGCCGTGGGGCATCTCGGAGTCGGCCTACACGTGCAGGACTCGCACGGCAACTACCAGTACCGGGCGTTCGGCGTGCCCGGCGCTGGGGCTCAAGCGCGGGCTCGCCGAGGACCTGGTGATCGCGCCCTACGCCACCGCGCTGGCGGCTCTGGTCGATCCCACCGCCGCGGCCGCGAACTTCCGCCGCCTGGCGCGCGAGAGCTCGGCGGGGCGCTTCGGGTTCGACGAGGCGCTCGACTACACGCCGCGCAAGAGCCTCGCGCCCGACGACGTGGCGGTCGCCGGCGACACCGCGCCGCCCGACGAGGCGCGCATGCATCGCGTCCGCGCGTTCTTCGCCCATCACCAGGGCATGAGCCTGGTCGCGCTGACCAACGTCGTGCTGCGGCGACCCCGATGGTGCGGCGCTTCCACTCCGATCCGCGCGTGCAGGCCACCGAGCCGCTGCTGCAGGAGCGCGTGCCGCGCTTCGTGCCTGTCGTCCGCCCGCGTCCGGCCGAGTCGACCCGCATCGATCCGCTGGTGCCGCTGGCGTCGCCGCGGCGCTTCCGCTCGCCGCACACGCTCTACCCGAGCGCCCACTTCCTGTCGAACGGCCAGTACACCACGGTGGTCACCAACGCCGGCGGCGGCACCAGCACGCTGGCGCGGCCGCGCGGTCACGCGGCAGCGCGACGACTCCACCCGCGATCACGGGCAGCCAGTTCATCTACCTGCGCGACGTGCGCAGCGGGCTGATCTGGTCGGCCGCGCACCAGCCGGTGTGCCGCGAGACCGAGCGCTACCGCGTGACCTTCCGCGCCGACGACGTCGCTGTTCGAGCGTCGCGACGACGGCATCGAGACGCGCCTGGAGGTCACGGTCTCGCCCGAGGACGACGTCGAGGTGCGCCGGATCACGCTCATCAACCAGTCCGACCTGCTGCGCGAGATCGAGGTCACGAGCCTGGTCGAGATCGTGCTCGCTCCGAACGCCGACGACGTCTCGCCACCCGGCGTTCCGCAAGCTGTTCCTCGAGACCGAGTACCGCTCCGAGTGCATGGCGCTGCTGTGCGGCCGCCGGCCGCGCTCGAGCGACGAGATGAGCGCCGTGGGCGGTGCACGTGCTGAGCGCCGAGGACGGCGTGCACGGCGCCATCGAGTGGGAGACCGACCGCGCGCGCTTCATGGGCCGCGGCCGCACGCCGGAGGACCCGATCGCGCTCGACGGCCGGGCGCTCTCGGGCACCACCGGCGCGGTGCTCGATCCGATCCTGAGCCTGCGCCGGCGCGTGCGCATCGCCCCCGGCGGCGTGGTGCGCCTCGCCTTCGCGACCGGCGTCGCCACCAGCCGCGCCGGGGCGATCGCGCTGGCGGAGAAGTACGACGATCCCACCTCGGCCGCACGCACCTTCGCGCTCGCCGCGACCCAGACCCAGATGCGACTGCGCCACCTCGGGATCCCGGCCGACGAGGCGCAGCTCTACGAGCGGCTCGCCTCGCGCGTGCTGTGGACCGACGCCACCATGCGCGCCGGTGCGGCGGTGTTCGCGGGCAACACGCTGGGCCAGTCCGGCCTGTGGGCGCACGGCGTGTCGGGCGACCTGCCGATCCTGATCGCGCGCGTGGTCGACGACGACGACCTGGCGCTGGTGCGCCAGGTGCTGCGCGCGCAGGAGTACTGGCGGCTCAAGGGGCTGAGCGTCGACGTCGTCATCCTGAACGAGTTCCCGGTGAGCTACCTGGACGAGATCCACGCGCAGCTGCAGAGCCTGCTCGAGAAGGGCCCGTGGGCCGCGTGGCGCGACCGGCCGGGCGGCGTGTTCCTGCTGCGCGGCGACGGCATGCCCGAGGCCGAGCGCAACGTGCTGCTGGCGGCGGCGCAGGCGGTGCTGAGCGGAGACCTCGCCAACCAGCTCGGCCTCCCCCACCCGGAGCCGTCGTGGCCGGCCGCGATGGCGACGCGCTCGAGCCCGCCCGGCGCCGAGCACCAATGGCCCCGGCCCTGATGTCGAGGCGCCGACGCTCACGCACGCGAACGGGCTCGGCGGCTTCACCGCCGACGGGCGCGAGTACGCGATCGTGCTGAACGGCGACGCTGACACGCCGCAGCCGTGGGTCGAACGTGATCGCGAACCCGAGCTTCGGCACCGTGGTGCGGCGCCACCGGCGCGGCGTGGACCTGGGCCGGCAACAGCCGCGAGAACCGCCTCACGCCGTTCGGCAACGACCCGGTGAGCGAGTTCAGCGGCGAGGCCATCTACCTGCGCGACGAGGACGACGCCGAGGTGTGGGGCGCCACGCCCGGCCCGCTGCCGCGGCGGCGCGACGGCGGTCGCTGGGTGACCCGCCACGGCGCCGGGTTCACGCGCTACGCGCATCGCGCCCACGACATCACCTGCGTGTCCACCGTGTTCGTGCACGCCCAGGAGCCGCTCAAGTTCTCGCGGCTCACGCTCACCAATCACAGCCAGCAGCGCCGCCACCTGAGCGTGTTCGCCTACAACGAGTGGGCGCTGTGCCCGCCGCGTGCCGGCGACCAGCGCTTCGTGGTCACCGAGCAGGACGCCGAGACCGGCGTGCTGCTGGCTCGCAACCCCTACAACCCCGACTTCGCCGGACGGGTCGGCATTCGCGCACGCCAGCCAGCCGTCGGCGTCCGCGACCGGCGACCGGCTCGAGTTCCTGGGCCGCAACGGCTCGCTGCGCCGGCCGGCGGCGCTGGCGCGCCAGTCGCTGGGCATGCGCTTCGGCGCCGGCATCGACCCGTGCGCGGCGCTGCAGCTGCGCGTGGACCTCGCCGCCGGGGAGACGCGCGAGCTCGTGGTGCTGCTGGGACAGGGCGACGACCGCGCGCACGCGCTGGCGCTGGCCGCCCGCTTCGGCAGCGTCGCGGCGGCACGCGCGGCCGAGGCGCAGATCGAGCAGCACTGGGACGCGATGCTCGGCACCGTGCAGGTGAAGACGCCCGACGATTCCTTCGACCTGCTCATGAACCGCTGGCTGCTCTACCAGTCGCTCAGCTCGCGGCTGTGGGGCCGCACCGGATTCTTCCAGCCCGGCGGCGCCTACGGCTTCCGCGACCAGCTGCAGGACGTGATGGCGCTCGGGCTCGCGCGCCCCGATCTCTACCGCGAGCACCTGCTGCGCTGCGCCGGCCGGCAGTTCGCCGAGGGCGACGTCCAGCACTGGTGGCACGAGCACACCGGCCGCGGCGTGCGCACCCGGTGCTCCGACGACCTGCTGTGGCTGCCCTACGCCGTGACCCACTATCTGGCGGTGCACCGGCGACTCGGCCGTGCTCGACGAGCGCGTCCGGTTCCTGCGCGCGCCGGTGCTCGCGCCCGGCGAGCTCGAGCGATACGGGCGGCCGGACCCCGCGGAAGAGACCGCGACGCTCTACGAACACTGCATCCGTGCGATCGAGCGCGCACTGACGACCGGCCGGCACGGCCTGCCGCTGATCGGCACCGGCGACTGGAACGACGGGATGAACCGCGTCGGGCACGAGGGCCAGGGCGAGAGCGTGTGGCTGGGCTGGTTCCTGTCGAAGATCCTGCACGACTTCGCCGCCGTCGTCGCCGCCCAGGGCGACTCCGCCGCGCGCCACCCGCTGGCGCCACGAGCGCGAACGGCTGAACGCCATGCTCGAGCAGGCGTGGGACGGCGACTGGTACCGCCGCGCCTACTTCGACGACGGCACCCCGCTCGGAGCGGCCCAGCTGTCCGAGTGCCGCATCGACGCCATCTCACAGAGCTGGGCGGTGCTCTCCGGCGCGGCGCCGCGCGAGCGTGCCGAGCGCGCCATGGACGCCGTGCGCATGCAGCTGGTGCGGCGCGACGCCAACGTGATCAAGCTGCTCGAGCCACCGTTCGACCAATCGGCGCTCGACCCCGGCTACATCAAGGGCTACGTGCCGGGGGTGCGCGAGAACGGTGGGCAGTACACCCACGCCGCGCTGTGGACGGTGATGGCGATCGCGCAGCTCGGCAGCGGCGACGAGGCGGTGGAGTGGTTCCACATGCTGAACCCGATCAACCACACGCGCACCCCCGTCGACGTCGAGCGCTACAAGGTGGAGCCCTACGTGGTGGCCGCCGATGTCTACACGCACCCGGCGCACATCGGCCGCGGCGGCTGGACCTGGTACACCGGCTCCGCCGCCTGGATGTACCGCCTCGGGCTCGAGTCGATCCTGGGGCTCACGCGCTGCGGCCGGAACTTCGCGGTCGCGCCGTGCATCCCGGCTTCGTGGGACGGGTTCAGCGTGCGCTGCCGCCACGGGCTGAGCCTCTACGAGGTCACGGTGGAGAATCCCGGGCGCAGGAACCGCGGCGTCGCGCTCGCCACGCTCGACGGCACCGCGGTGGAGCCGGGCTCGATCCCGCTCGTCGACGACGGCGCGGTCCACAGGTTGCGGGTGGTGATGGGAGAGGCGGGGACCGGGGCCGGGCGGCCAGCGGCCGCGGAGGGGACGGCGTCGGTGGCGGGCGCGGTCAAGCCCTGAGGATCCCAGGCCGCGGCGGACGAGGCGCAGTCGCGGCACAGGTCGCGGCACCCATGCCCCTCGGGCACGACGACCCGCGGGCCAGGTCGGCCGTGCCGCCGACCGGCTTCAGGCGCGGGCCCGCGAGCGGGGCCTCGCGTACAGCTCGCTGCGCGCGCGTTCGGTCAGTGCGACGACCGCGGGGTTGCTGAAACGGCGCTGCAGCGAGACCGCGAAGAGCTGCTCCCTCACGCCTTCGACGCGGCCGATGCGGGCGAGCTCGTAGGTCTTGCGGACGTCGCGTTCGACCACGGAGGGGACCGCGAAGATCCCGCTGCCACCCTGACCGAACACCATCACCAGCGCGCTGTCGTCGAACTCGCCCACCACGTGCGGGCGGATGTGGTGGCGGTCGAACCACTCCTCCAGCGAACGCCTCATCCCCGTGGTGCGCCCCGGCAGGAGGAACGGAGCGCCGTCGAGTGAGCGCGGGAATCGGCGCCGATAGCGGCTCGCCAGACCGGGGGTCGCGAGCAGCGTGATGTCGGATTCGCCGAGCAGGTGGCTGAAGACGCGCACGCCGGCCTCGGGGCCGGGCGGGGAGTCGAGCAGCACCACGTCCAGGTCGTGCGCCACCAGAGCCGCGAGCAGCTTCTCCGGACTGTCCTCACGCACCACGACGCGCACCGGCGCGGGCGGGCCGAGCAGGGGCAGGATCAGGCGGTGCGCGACCGGCTTGGCCACGACGTCCGAGAGCCCGATCGTGAGCCGGGGTGGCCGGCGGGTCGGACGTCGCTTCATCGTGTCCATGAGCTCGTCGCCGAGCGAGAAGATCTCCTCGGCGAACCCGAACACCATCCGGCCGACCTCGGTCAGCTGCAGGCGCCGCCCCACCTTCTCGAACAGCCGCTCGCCGAGGAGCGATTCCAGAGTGCGGATCTGCCCGCTGAGCGTCGGCTGGGCGAGGCGCAGCCGCGCCGCCGCCTTCGAGACGCTGCCCTCGCGCGCCGTGAGCCAGAAGTAGAGCAGATGGTTGTAGTTCAAGCGGTCCATGGCCGCCAGATTACATCGCTTTAATCGATGCTTCACACCTAAACTATCTATTAGTCCGAATCGAGCGAAGCGCCGACATTGTCGGTGCCGGCAGGAGTCCGATCGCCGGCTGAAGAGGGACGGAGGCACGAAGCGGGCGCGCGAGCGGGCGCCCCCGTCCCCCGTCCCGCGGGGCCGTCGCGAGGCTGCGCACGGCCCGCCGGGTGGTCAGGGACGTCTACGAAGGAGGGGTCATGGAACTCGACATCCGCGGGCTTGGGCTCGAACCCACCCCCGTGTTCCGACGTGACATCGAGCGCCGGCTTCGCCACGGACTGCGGCCGTTCGACTCCCGCCTCGAGCGCGTCACCGTGCGTCTGATCCGCGACCACGGCCGCGGCCGGCACGCCACCCGTCGGTGCCAGGTGACGGTGGACGCGCGCGGTCTCGAGACCGTCCACGTCGCGGAGTCGTGCCGGTCGATCGAGACGGCCTTCTCGCGGGCGGCGACCCGGGCGCGGCGCGAGCTCGCGCGCGAGCTGCACCGCGGCCGTCGCCTCGCCCGTACCGGCCGGGCCGCGAACTCCCGCCCGGACTCGGCGTCGCCAGCCCCCGGGCGACGCCCGACGCCCGGGCCGGCCGAGCGTCCCATCTCCGCGAGCCGGGGCCGCGCGGTGGCCCGGGACTCGGGGCGTCCCGTGGCCACGCACACGCCGGAGTCCGAGCTGACGGGACACACCACCTGGGATGGTGCCCAGCCATGAACGTGGTGAGGAGCCCCTGGGTCATCGTCCTGGCCGGCGGGCACGGTGAGCGCCTGCGCGCGGTGACGGCCTGCGACCGGGATGGGAGTGTGCCCAAGCAGTTCTGCCGCCTCGCCGGGCCGGACTCGCTGCTCGCCTCCACCCTCGGCCGCGCTCGCGGGCTCGCGGACGCCGACCGCATCGTGGTCGCGGTCCTCGAAGCACACCGGCGCTGGTGGGAACCGGAGCTGAGGTCGATCCGCTCCGACAACCTGCTGGTGCAGCCCGAGAACCGGGGCACCGCGCTCGCGCTGCTGCGCGCCCTCCTCCACGTCCAGGGACGCGACCCCGGCGCGGACGTCGTCGTCCTGCCGTCCGATCATGTCGTGGACGACGAGGGGATCCTGCGCGCGACCATCCTCGAGGCGGCGAGCCTCGCGGCACGCCGCCCGAGGCTCGTGGTGCTGCTGGGCGCGCCCGCGCTCGCAGCCGATCGGACGCTGGGCTGGATCATCCCGGCTCGCGCGGGCTCCAGGCGCGTCAGCACGGTGGCGGAGTTTGTCGAGAAGCCCGGGCCGGACCGGGCTGCCGCGTGCCTGCGACGGGGTGGACTCCGCAACACACTCATCATGGCCGGGGGCGTCCAGGAGATGCTGGACCTCTATGCATCCATTGAGCCGCAGCCTCTCGCGATCCCCGGGGCAAAGGGCCTGGGGCTCTCCCACGGATCGTCCCATCCGGCCGCGCTCCCCTGGGATCGCGCATCGTTGGACCTGGGCCGCGACGTCTTCGAGCCCGCCGCACGCCGGCTGCGCGTGATCTCGCTCCCGGAGTGCGGGTGGAGCGACATCGGGACCCCCGCACGACTGCGATCGTGGTGGCGGACCCATCCGGCGGCACTCGCACACGCGCGACGACACGGGATCCTGCCCCGAGCGCCTCATGCGCCGTCCGGGAGCTGGAGCCGGGTCGAGCGGTTCCTCGAACCGCGAGGCGGAACCGCGGTGTACACCGGAACGGACGGCCCCCACGGAGACGACGCGGCTTGAGATCGGGCAGCCCGGACGGCTGCTGGCCTGATGCGGATGCGATCCGCCTGATCGCTGGAACCACTCGCGTTTCCAACTCCACGAGGATGTGAGCCATGACCGACGACCGGATCGAAGTGACCGAGCAGGACGCCCAGCGCCTGCGGGAGTTGATCGCGAGCCTGGCCGCCCGGCGTGGGCCCGATCGGCGCACGCTGGAGCCGCTGCGCCGCGAATTGGACCGCGCGCACATCGTGGCGGCGGCCGAGGTGGATCCGCGCGTCGTGACGATGCGCAGCCGCGTGAGATTGCGCGACGAGGAGACCGGAGAATCGATGGTCTACACCCTCGTCTATCCGGAGGATGCCGACCACGAGGCCGGCCGCCTGTCCGTGCTCGCGCCGATCGGCACCGCCATCCTCGGTTATCGCGAGGGCGACGTGGTCGAGTGGGAGGTGCCAGCGGGGACGCGCCGGTTCCGGATCGACGTGGTGCTCCATCAACCGGAGGGCGTCAGGCCGCGAGCGTCACGGGCACTTCCTTCGCCTCGCGCACGACTCGCTCCGGCAAGCGGAGGGGCGCTCGGCCCCGGGTAAGTGGCTGTCCTGCGCGGCGGAAAGTGCGCTTTCATTGGGGAATCCGCCCCGGCCCTAGCCTCCGGGGCCTCACGCCGAATTGACTGTCTTTCCGCCCCTCCGTACCCGATACTGCGTTCGTCTTCGGTTGTGTGTGGATGAGTCGTCGACGTTCAGATCCGCCAGAGACTCTTCTGGCGGCTTTTTGTTGGACGGCCATTCTCCATCGATCGAGGCAACGGTCACAGCGACCGGACGCGGCCGCGGCGTGATATCGCGGCAAGTGCGGGTCTTCGGACCCGGATACAACAGGAGTTTCAAGTGGCTAGTGGCACCGTGAAGTGGTTCAACGAGGCGAAGGGCTTTGGTTTCATCACCCAGGCGGACGGCGGCGAGGACGTGTTCGTTCACTTCTCGGCCATCGCTGGCGACGGTTTCAAGACGCTCGCCGAGGGTGAGGCGCTGGAGTTCGACGTGACCCGCGGTCCGAAGGGGCTGCAGGCGGCGAACGTCCGCAAGGCCTAGCTCGCACGAGGTACCACCTCGCGCACATGGGGCGGCGTCCGCAAGGATGCCGCCTCGAGCGTTTTCGGGCGCATGCCCACCCCCGGCGGACCTGGGGGGGCACGCCGCGGCCCGGGCGTCGGACCGGCCCGCAGGCACGGGGAAGAGCAGGGGTGCCGCCACCGGCAGATGAGGGGTGAGCACGGGTATCGCGCGGTGCTAGGCTCGCCCCGGCAGCCTCACCCCCACGAGGTCCCGATGGCCCGTCCCCTGTCCTCCATCCGTTCGGCAGCCCTCGCGCTCGCCGTGCTCGGCGCGCTTCCGCGACTCGCGGGAGCCGCGGCCGCGGATCCACAGATTCAGGCCTGGCTCGATCAGTCCCGCACCCTGCTCGACGCGCGCCGCTGGGCGGCGGCGGACAGCGTGGCGGCGCTGGCCCTGGAGCGGGCCGAGCGCCAGCGACCGGCGGATTCGAGCGCGACGGCACGGGCGCTGAACGACCGCGGGCGGTCGCGCCTCAAGCGCGGCCTGCTCGCGGACACCCTGGCGGCCTCCTACCTCGCCCGCAGCGTGCGCATCCAGCAGCGGCTCGCGCACCCCGACACCACGCGGTGGATCGACGCCAGCGACGCGCTCGGCACCGTGCTCACCGAGCAGGACGAGGCCGACTCGGCCGTGGCCGTCCTCGAGCGCGGGCGCGCGCTGTGCCACCGGTCGGGTCCGGCGGCGGATTCGATGCTCTCGGTGCTGTGGATCTCGACCGGGTGGGCCCACCGGCGCGCCGACCGCTACGAGCAGGCGATCGCCGCCTACGACTCGGCGCTGGTGATCCGCGAGCGGCTCTGGGGCCCGGATCACCCGGGCGTGGCCGACGCGCTGGCGCAGATCGGCGCCATCTACGGCCGCTCGAACCGGCTCGACGAGGCGACTCCCCTGCTGGAGAAGTCGATCGGGATCTTCGAGCGCACCCTGGGACCCGACGCCGCCCCGATCAGCGGACCGCTCGCCGAGCTCGCCAACGTGCAATCGCACGCCGGCGACATCGCGCGCTCGATCGAGACGATCGAGCGCAGATCGCGACGTCCTGCGCGAAGGCCTGACGGCCCGGACTCCCCGCTGGTCATCCCGCCGCTCTTCAACATCGGCCTGCGACTCTACGATTTCGGCGACTTCGCCGGCGCCTACGCGGTCCTCGACCGTGCTGCCGCGGGCCGAGACCGCCTTCGGCGCCGGCAACGGTCGCACCGAGTTCATGCGTTACCTCGCCGGCGAGTGCGCCCTGGAGATGGGCGACACCACCGCGGCGGCGAGGCACCTGGCGCGCACGCGCGACCTGCTCGGGAGGCCGCTCGACACGACCCACATCGCGAACCAGATCGAGGCCTACCGCGCGTGCTGGTCGCCGCGGGGACCTGGCGGGCGCGCGGCGCGCGGTCGCGGAAGGCCTGGCGCGCGAGCTCGCGTCGAGCCGCCCCCTGCCCGACGTGGTGCTCCAGCTCATGGCCGCGCTGGCCGCGGCCCAGATGGCCGGCTTCGATCCGGTCGGGCTCGACAGCACCCTCGGTCGGATGGAGGAGCGCTTCGAGGAGGCCGCGAAGACCGAGGGGGTCTGCTACTCGGACTACGCGCGCATCCGGGCCCGGGCCGAGCGCTGGCGCGGACGTCGCGACGAAGCGTGGCGGCTCGCGCTGGTGAGCGAGGAAGACGAGCGCGCGCGGCTGCTCCGCAACGTGCGCGCGCTGCCCGACCACCGGGCGCTCCAGCTGGCGGGCGAGCTGAGCGATGCCCTCGACCTGCTGGTCGCGCTCTCGGATCGCGGTGGCGAGGCGGCCATCGCCACGGCGTGGGATCGCGTCGTGCGCTGGCGCGGCCTCGTGACCTCCGAGCTGGCGCTGCGCCGGCCCCCGCACGCGGCCACGCCCGACACCGCGCTGGCGGGCGCGCACGCGCGGTGGGTGCGCGCGGTGCGCCGCACGGCGCAGCTCGAGGTGGCCGAGGCGGGCGCGGGCCCCGGCGGAGCGCTGGCGCTCGCCCGCGCGGCGACCGAGGCGGCGGAGCGGCACTACGCCGCGCTCGCGGCCACCCGCGGCTTCGCGCGCGACACCATGCAGTGGACCTCGCGCGCGTGCGCGCGCGCTCGCGGCCGACCAGGCGCTGGTCTCGCTGGTCACGGTCGATGCGCGCAGCGACACGGCGCGCTACGTCGCCTTCGCGACGCTCGGCCCCGCGGGCCCGCTCGGCGCCGGATCTCGGGCCGGCGCGCGGACTGCTCGCCGGGATCGACCGGTGGCGCGTCGCGCTCTCGGCGCCGCCCGCGCCGGGCCGCGAGCGCGAGCAGAACGTGCCTGCCGGCCTCGGCGCCGGCGTGAGCGCGAGCACGTGAGACCGCTGGGCGGCGCGCATCGCCGGCGCCAGGAACGTCGTGGTGGTCGGCGACGGCGACCTCGCCGACCTGCCGTGGCAGGCGCTGCCCGCTGCGGACGGGCGCTACCTCGTCGAGTCGGGCGTCGAGGTGCGCACGCCGGGCGCCGAGCGCGAGCTGCTCGCCTCGCCCGCGCGCGAGGGCCGCGGTCTGCTGGCGCTCGGCGACCCGGACTTCGGCAGCCCCGACCATCCCGCCGCCCGCCGCGGACGCCGAGGCGCTGGCGCGGCCTGGCGCCGACTGCGCCGGGCGGTCCTCGATCTCCCTCGGGCCGCTTCCCGGCGCGCGCGCCGAGGTCGAGGACATCGCGCGCGACTGGGCCGCGAGCCATCCGGGCGACCCGCTCACGCGACTGGTCGGCGCCGCCGGCACCGAGCGGGCCTTCAAGACCGCCGCCCCGGGCCGCGCCGTGCTGCACCTCGCGACGCACGGCATCGTGTGGGGCGACAGCTGCGCGCCCGTCTACGAGGGCACGCGCGGCGTCGGCGGCGTGAGCCCGCTGCCCGCGGGCGGCGCGAGGAAGGCGGCACGGCCCGCGGCGGCGGCGCGCAAGAGCCGACGGTCGCGACGGCGCACGACGCGCGCCGGCCCGACCCCGTGGAGCGGCCGGCGCGTGTGGCTGGCGCTCGCCGGCGCGAACCGCGCGCGCGCCGGCGCGGCGGACGACGACGACGGGCTGCTCACGGCCGACGAGGTGGTCACGCTCGACCTCTCGGACGTGGACTGGGTCGTGCTCTCGGCCTGCCAGTCGGGCGTCGGGCGGCAGTGGCCGCTCGAGGGTTCGGCCGGCATGCGCCGCGCGTTCCGCCTCGCCGGGCGCGCGCGCGGTGATCGCCAGCCAGTGGTCGATCGCCGACGAATCCACGCGCGAGTGGATGCGCGCGCTCTACGCGGCGCGCTCCGGCGCCGGCCTCGGCGCGGCGCACGCGATGACCGCCGCGAGCCGCGCGGTGCTCGAGCAGCGCCGGCGCGCGGGCCGCGGCACCCACCCCTTCTACTGGGCGGCGTTCACCGCCACCGGCAACTGAGGCCGCCGGGCGCCGCGACCCGAGCAGCGGCCGTGGCCTCCTCACCGGCATGGCGCCCTGCGCCCTGGACGCCGCTCAGTGCGTCACCACCACCCGGCGGGCGCAGGTCCGGCCCGACGCCTGGAAGGCGACGAAGTACAGTCCCGCGGGCGCCTCGGCGCCATGGTCCCAACGGGCCTCGTAGCGGCCGGGTCGCAGGACGCCATCCACCAGCACGGCGCGCACGCGCCCCTGGACGTCGAGGACCGAGAGCCGTACCGCCGTCTCGCGACCCACCGAGTAGCCGATCCGCACCGGCGCGCTGCCCGCGGGATTCGGCCCGATCGTCCCGAGCGCGAGCTCCACCCCGGCCTGCCCGACCGAGTTGGTCGCCTGGACGGCGAACCCGCCATCGCTCCGGTCGTTGCCGTGGAATCCGGCGGCATCGGTCGCCGTCACGCGCAGCAGCGCCGCGCCCGCGGGCGTTCCCGGGCGCGTCACGTGCCACACGTAGCCACCGGTGTTGGGCGTGCTCGCGGCGATCGTCTCCCAGGTGCCGCCGTGATCGCGCGAGATCTCGAGCTCGACCGAGACGATGGCGAACATGCCGGAGGCGTTCCACACCAGCATCACGTCGCCGTCGGCGACCAGGCTCTCGCCGCCGTTCGGGAACAGCACCGTCACCTGCGGCGCCCCCGCCACCAGCACGCGCATCGCGGCGAGCGGCGGATCCAGCACCTTGACGCCCCGGTGTGGATCGACGCCGGCATGGGTGCGCAGCGCCGGCGCGGACGCGTCATCGAGGATCGTCG
This sequence comes from Candidatus Eiseniibacteriota bacterium, assembly GCA_963725865.1. GTDB lineage: Bacteria > Eisenbacteria > RBG-16-71-46 > RBG-16-71-46 > RBG-16-71-46 > CAVSAC01. The sequence goes on along the minus strand of CAVSAC010000017.1, from coordinate 17,311 downwards.
CGTTCCCCACGTACCACGGATCGGTCGGCGCCCCCAGTGCGTAGGGGGAAGCCGGATCACCCAGGTCCTGCAGCCCGTCCCCTTCCAGGACCTCGAGCCCGCGCCGCGTCGAGTCGGCGTTGATCGCGCCCTCCGCCTGGATCACCGCAGCGTCGACGTGCCAGATCAGGACGCCGCCGCCGGGCAGCAGGGCGTCGTACTCGAAGCGATCCGGCGTCTTCGGCCCGAGGATGACGTGGGTCACCGGATCCACGTCGAGCGTCACCGAGTCGGACGGCGTCAGGAAGCGGTTCTCGAGCAGCAGGTACTCGTCGCTCGACATCGTCACGCGGCGGATGTCGTCGTTCCGCTCGATGGCGCGCAGGACCAGGGTGTCCCCCAGCGCCGCCTCGGTCGCCGCGGTGGGCATGATGGACTGCCGCTGGAGCGGGTCCACGCCGGGTGGCAGCAGTCCGGTCGCGAAGAAGAGGTCTCCACCCGAAGACTGGACGATCGCGCCCACCGACCCGCCGGCGTCCATCAGGCTCCAGTAGCCCGCCACCGTGCGCCCGCTCGCGGCGTCGTCGACGTCACCGAGACCGAACAGGTTGTGCCCGTTCTCGTGCGCGACGACGCCGTTGAGCGCGGCGTAGAAGCCGTCCTGGCTTGCCGACTCGGGGATGAACGAGATCTGGTCGATCGGCCGGTTGGCCGAATCGGGGAAGACCACCGCGTCCTCCCCCGCGGCGACGAGCGTGAGCGTCGGGATGTCCTCGGGACTGTCCTGGCTCAGGTCGCTCTGCAGGTCGCTGCCGGCGTGGATGATGTCGAATCGGTCGTAGTGGTCCCAGGGGATGCGATCGCCCAGCGCGATCGACTGGGAGTCCGCGGCGAACAGCGCGGCGCGGAACAGGCGCACCGCGGCCGCATGCAGACCGCCGCCCGGGGCCCACGGTCCGAAGTCCGCCATGTCGCCGAGCGAGTACGCGCCGTTCGGCGTCAGGGGCCACACCTCGCCGATGACGACGTGATGCCCCTGCGATTGCGCGTCGTAGTAGCGGCTCAGGGCCTCGAGGTGGCTGAGGTAGAAGGCACGGTCGTGCGGTGGGCGATCGATCGGCGGAGCGAGAGGATCGGGAGCACCAAGATCGAAGTGGCCGTCTCCCGTCGAAAGGCCGCCGCCGCGGTCGGTGCGGAAGTCGACGCGCAGCAGCGCGACCCGGATCGTCTCCGGCACCGCGACTGCAGCGGCGCTGCGCAGGCCATGCAGGCGGGGTGGCGCTCCTCGCGCATCGGATCTCGAGCCACCCGGCGACATGCCCGCGGGAGCGAGGACGTCCGGGAAGCCGCGCCATCGACCCAGTCGCAGGCGCAGCTCGCGAATCTGCGCTTCGCTCGGGGCGAGATCCCCTCGCGCGGTGGAGAGTGCACGGACGGTCATGCTCGCGTCGGCCGGTGGATGCGCGGGCAGGGCGTCCGCCGGTGACGCCGATGCCACGAGGGTCAGCCCGAGGAGCGCGAGCGGAAGGCCCCGGAACACATTGCCCAAGGGCCGGGCGGTGCGGAGGGTTCGGCGATGAGTCGCGTCCGGCGACGGTGGCGCTGCCAGGCTGGGCACGAGGACCTCAGAGGATGGAACTCGCAGGTCCGCGCAGTGCGGGTGGGACTCCCACGCGAACCTGGGTGAGTCTACCCGCGGCACCAGCCTCCGACAACGAGATCCCCACTCGAGCACATTGGGGCCGGATCAGGCCAGGGCATCCGGGCAAGGTGGGCATTCCACCGCCACCGGGCGCCGAGGCAACCGGGCCCCGCGACGCGGCCTCCCGGCCGGCGACACTGACGCGGACCCATCAGGCCAGCGCGCGCAGCGCCTGCTCGATCAGCCGCTGCAGCATCAGGCCGCGGCGCACGTCGAGCGCGGACGGCTTCCCGGCGCGGAACGCGGCCGCGAAGCATCGCCTCGCCTCGGCCCACGGCTCCTCGGCCGCCGCGGCGACGCCATCGAACTCGAGCGCGCCACCGGGGCCGAAGAGCTCGAGACGGAACACGCTGGGATCCCGCGGCACCACGCCCGACATCGCGATGTCGGTCACCGCGCCGCCGGCGTGGCGACAGCTCAGCGCCACGTAGCGTCGCGGATCGCCGCGGCCGGCGATCGACTCGATCGGCCCCAGCGCCGCGTCGAGCAGGTCGAACGCGTGGGGGCCCAGGTCGTGGAGCGCCCCGTGCTCGCGGCGCCACGCACAGGCGTACGGCCCGCGGAGGAACGCGCTGCTGAGGAAGGCGAGGCGCGCCCGAACGCGTCCCAGCCGCGCGCCTGCTCGAGGAAGCCCGCGGTGCGTGAGCGGAACCTGTGCGTGAGCATGAGCTGCGTGACCACGCCGGCCTCCTCGACCGCGCGCGCCAGGCGTTCCGCCGGCTCGAGCGCAAGGGCCAGGGGCTTGTCGAGCAGCAGCGCCCGGCCCGCACGCGCGGCCCGGATCGCGAGCTCGGCCTGCACGTCGGGCGGCACCGCGAAGGCCACCGCCTGGCAGCGCTCGAGCAGCGCCTCGAACGACTCCACCGCCACGCTGCCATGCGCCGCGGCGAGCGCCTGCGCCGCCTCGGCCGCGGCGCGACCACACCGCCGCGAGCCGGGTCTCGGGCCCGGCGGCGAGCATGGGCGCGTAGGCCCTCTCGGCCCAGGGGCCGGCTCCGACCAGGCCGACGTCGATCGGGCGCTGCGGGGTCTCGCTCATGCGCGCATCATGCCGCACCGAGCGCAAGGTGGGAACTGGTGGGGAGCGCCGGACGGCGCTGGCGTGGGGTCGCCGGGCGACGGTGCCCGAGCCGTGCCCCGGGGGCGGACGAGCGGGATGCGCCCCGGTCAAGTCCCCTCCCGGTCGGGCCGATGACCCCAGGATGAAAGGGGGACTCACCCATGCTCCGTCGCTTCGGGCTGACCGCGTTGGCGCTCGTGACCGTCGTCGGCTGTGCCGGACCCTCCAAGCTCGCCGAGCGCGGTGAGGAGCGGCTCGCCAGCGGCGAGAACGGTCGCGCCTGGGACCTGGCCATCCGGGCGCTCAACAAGGATCCGGGCAACGCCCGCGCCCGCGCGGTGGCGAATGCGGCCGGGAACTCCATGGCCCGCGACTGGGAGCGGCGCATCCATGCGCTCACGCAGTCCGACAGCGTCGCCGCCGCCGAGCAGGTGCTCGCGCTGTGCTCGTTCCGGGTCGACGCGGCGCGCTACGCCGCGATCACGGTGAGCCCCGAGTGGTCGCGCGAGGAGCAGGTGCTGCGCCAGGCCGCAGCGCGCACCCATTACCAGCACGGCGTCACGGATCTCGCGGCGCGCCGCCCCAAGCGCGCCTACCTCGACTTCGCCGAGGCGCAGCGCTTCGTGCTCGAATACCGCGACGCCGCCCGGCTGGCGGACAAGGCGTACCAGAAGGCCCTCGACCGCGTGGTCGTGGTCCCGTTCTCCAGCGCGTCGCGCAGCGCCGCGCTCGGGCGCGAAGTCGCCTCGTCCTGGCGCGACGATCTGGCCCAGCACCTGGCGCCGCCGGAGGCGCACTTCACGCGCATCCTCGGCAGCCCGGCGGTCGAGGAGCAGATGACCGTGGCCGAGCTCGGCCGCCTGTCGCGCGCCGACGCGATCCGCATCGGCCAGAAGGCCGGCGCCCAGCGCGTGGTGTGGGGCTCGATCGGCGCCGTCGATTCCAAGACCAGCCTGCACCTCTTCACCGACGTGATCGCGCGCCGCGTGGTCGAGAAGCACGCCGACGGCGAGCAGGTCACGCGCTGGGTGAACGTGCCGGTCGAGGTCGTCGCCCGCGTCCGCAACGTGACCGTCGACGTGGACTACGAGGTGATCGCGACCCGGGAGGGCGCCACGCTCGCCCACCAGCGCACCCAGCGCTCGACCAGCGCGCGCGTGGTGTGGACCTCGTTCAACCCCGAGGGCGACCTCGGCGACTACGCGCTGATCTCCGACGTGGTGCGCGCCGCGCAGCCCGAGCGCGCGGCGCAGGTCGAGACGCGCTGGAAGGACGTGTGCGGCGAGGGCACCACGCTGCGCCAGGTGCTCGAGGCGCGGCGCACGGCGCGCAGCTCCGCCCACTACGGCCGCGATGCGTTGCCGCGGTTCATGGCCGGCGCCGCGTTCGTGTTCCTCCAGGACCTGCCCCCCGCGGACGACCTCGCGTTCGCCGCGCTGGCCGGCGGCTGGAGGCCGCTCCACCAGGACCTGCTGCGCCTGGACCAGGTCGACGACGTGGACCTCGGGATGGCCGCGGCCGGCGACGACGGGCGCTGAGGCGCGCGGGCCGACCCGCGCCTCAGTGCCCGAAGCCCGGGAACGAGTGCCCCGGCTCGCGCATCGCGACCTGGAGCAGCTTGAACGGCGGCTCGGTCTGGGCCGTGAAGATGAACTCGTGTGGAGACAGGTCCGCGGCCGCCAGCGTCACCTCGACCTTGCCCGGCTCGGACTTGTCGACCGAGACCAGCGTCAGCGTGCCGAAGCGCTCGCGCAGGTCGCGATAGCGCTCCACCCGCACGTGGACCCCCTTCCTGGCGAGGCTCTCGGGCGCCATGATGTCGGTGAGGCAATCGCGCATCGCCTTCTCGCCGGTCGAGAACGCCGTGACCCATCGGCGGCCCAGCTCGCCGGCCCGGGTCCGGGGCCAGCCCTCGCGATCGACGGCGCGCGCCGCCGCGCGCCCACCCGCCCGGCCGGGCGCGGGCTTCGAGTCCGCCGTCGCCGCGGCGGCGACCAGCATCAGCGCCAGCGCGGCCGCTGCCATTCTGATCCAGGGCATCTCCCCTCCTCGTGGATGGACTAGTGCATCCCGTGCATGCGGAGCAGCCAGTGCTCCAACCGGCCGCCGAACACCATCACCGCCGCGACCACGGCGACCAGCACGGCGAGCGCGATCACGGCGCCACGACTACGCATAGGCCAGAGCCTCCCGCACGGTGAGACGTGACGCGCGCCACGCCGGATAGACGCTGCTGAGCGAGGCGAGCACGAGGACCAGCCCCAGCCAGACGGCCGCTGGAGCGGGCCCGAGGTAGAAGTCGAGTGGCGCCTTGAAGAAGATGTTCCCGGTCGCGGTCTCGAGCAGCCAGGCGAGGGGAGCGGCGAGCAGGTTGGCGAGGAGCCAGCTCATGACCCCGATCAGCACCCCCTCGAACCAGACGTGGCCGGCGAGCGTGCCGGGCGTGGCGCCGATGGCGCCGAGGATGCCGAGCTCGCGGGTGCGCTGCACCACGCTGAGCGTGAGCGTGGAGGTGAGCGCGAGCGCCCCGACCAGCACCACGATCATCGAGGCGAGCGTGAGGATGGACTGGATGATCACCAGGTGGTCGAGGATGCCCTTGCGCGCGTCGGTCATGCGCTGGATCAGCCCGACCTCGAGCCCGGCGCGCTCGAACGCCTGCTCGAGCCTGCGCGCGGCGGCGCGCTGGCCGGCCTCGTCGTGCTGGCGCGTCACGATGCGCACGGTGCGGGCGAACTCGCCGCGCCCCGCGCTGGCCGCCAGCACCGCGGCGCGCGGCGCGTACACCACCGGCATCGGCGCCAGCTCCTTGACCACGCCGACGATGGGGAACGCGACCGTGCGTCCGCCGACGCGCAGGCGGACCTCGCCCCCCACCCGCAGGGACGGCTCGCGCGCCAGCACCGCCTGGTTGACGACGGCGCCGGTCGAGTCGCCGGCGCGCAGCCAGCGACCCGACATCAGCGGCAGCGCCAGCAGCGTGCTAGTCGGCTCGGGGCCCACGAGGGCCACCTGCACGGTGGGCACGCCGGCCGCACCGATCAGGTAGGGACTCGCGCCCGCCCAGTACTCGGCGTCGCTCGACCTCGGGCACCCCCTCGAGCACGCGTGCGAGCAGCGCGATGGGCGTGGACTCGCCGAGCACCACCGTGAGGTCGTAGCGGCGGCGGCTGAAGTCGCGGCGCACCGCCTCGTTCCAGCCCTCGGCCACGTCGAGCGCGGCGATGAAGGCGGCACCGCCGACCGCGAGCGTGACCACCGCGAGCGCCAGCCGGCCGCGGCGCATGAAGGTGCCGCGCAGCGAGAGCATCAGTGGCCGCGGGAGCCAGCGGATCGCCGTGAGCCAGCGCTCCAGCCGCCGGGTGCCGAACGGGTGCGGGCCGAGGTCGTCGCCGAGTGCCTCGCGCACCGTGATGCGCGAGGCGCGCAGCACCGGGATCAGCGCCACCAGCAGCGGCACCAGCAGGCCGACCAGCGCCTCGGCCACCACCACGGCGATCGGGAACGGCGTGTGGGTGATGTCGGCGTTGAGGATGCCGGCGGAGAAGCGCGCGTAGCCGCGCCCGATCGCGATGCCGGCCGGAAGCCCGAGCGCCAGCGCCGCGGCCGCGAGCAGCGAGACCTGCGCCAGGTACACCCCCGCCACCTGCCGGGTCGAGGCGCCGATCGCCTTCATGATGCCGACCTGCCTGAGCTGCTCGACCAGCAGCGCGTGCACCATGCTCGCCGTCAGCACCGCGCCGAGCAGGAAGCTGAGGATGCCGAACGCCCCGAGCAGGTAGAGGAACGCCGCCATCTGGTCCGCGTGCGGGTGGCGGCCCGGCGGGGGAACGGTGATGCCCGCCACCGGGTGGCCCTGGCGCTCGAGCAGTGTCTTCACCGAGTCGGCGACCTCGCGGATCCAGCCCTCCTCGCTGCCGTGTTCGGCGACCACGATGCGGATCTGCTCCGACTCGCCGCGCGCGACGCCGCGCAGCGGCGAGTCCCAGCCGACGAACGCCGGCACCATGTGCTCCATCCACGCCGGCGCCAGCCCCGCGGCGTGCACCGTCCCGGCGATGCGCAGCGTGCGGTCCCCGCCGCCCGGGGTGCGCACCGTGATGCGGTCGCCGACCCTGGCCCTGGCCACCGCGAGCGCCGAGCGTTCGAGCAGGATGTCGTCCGCGGCCGGCGGCCAGGCGCCGTCCTCGTGGGTGAGCAGGTCCATGCGCTGGTGCTCGAAGTCGCGCACCACGTCGACGACGCCCGGCACCCATTCGCCGTCGCCGACGCGGATGCGGGACATCACCACCGGCCGGCTCTCGGCATCGGCCACGCCGGGCACGTGGCGCACCGAGTCCACCAGCGCGTCGCTCACCCGCTGGGTGACGAGCGTGGCCGAGGCCGGCCGGGTGCTGCCGTACATCGTGGTGAGGACCGGGTTCAGGATCGAGTAGGCGTACAGCATCGCCCCGATCTCGAGCACGCCCGCGGCCATCGCCAGCACCGCCAGCAGCGAGCGGCCCGGCCGCTGCTGGAGGTCGCGCAGCGCCTTGGTCCAGCGCGGGGCGAGGCTCACGCCAGCCGTCCGTCGGCGAGCGCGATGGTGCGGGCCGCCCCCGAGATGGCCTCGCGCTCGTGGGTGACGATGGCGACGGTCTTGCCGTGCGGCGACCAGCGCGCCGAAGAGCTGGAAGATCTCCGCCGTGGTCGCCGAGTCGAGGTTGCCGGTGGGCTCGTCGGCGACGATCAGCGGCGGATCGTTGGCGAGCGCGCGCGCGATGGCGACCCGCTGCTGCTGGCCGCCGGAGAGCGTGGACGGCAGCTTGTCCGCCTGGTCGGGCACGCCGACGCGGCCGAGCAGCTCGAGCGCGCGGGCCCGCCGCTGCGCGCCCGGGATGCGGCCCGCGAAGTCCATCGGGAGCATCACGTTCTCGGCCGCGGTGAGCGTCGGCAGCAGCTGGAAGAACTGGAACACGACGCCCACGCTGCGGCCGCGCCACGCCGCCAGCTGGTCGTGGCCGAGACCGTGGAGCGCGGTGCCGCCGATCGCGACCGTGCGCCGACGTCGGCCGGTCGATGCCGGCGACCAGGTTGAGCAGGGTGGACTTGCCGCTGCCCGAGCGGCCGACGATCGCCGACGAACTCGCCGCAGCGGATCTCGAGATCGATCCCGCGCAGCGCCGGGAACGCGCCCGCCGGGGTCTCGAATGTCTTGGTGACGCCCTTCAGAGTGATCATCATGGCCGCACCGTATGCTCGGGGGCCTGAACGCAGCTTGAACGACGCGTTCAGGTGCGGTTCAGCCGCCGCGCGGCAGGATGGCGGGCAGGAGGAGCGCGTGAGGATCCTGGTGGTGGAGGACGAGGCCGCGCTGGCGCGGCAGCTGGTCGAGGCGCTCGGGCAGGCCGGCTACGCCGTGGACTGCGCCGGCCGACGGCGAGCGCGCCGACGTTCCTCGGCCAGCACCGAGCGGCTACGACGCCGTGGTGCTCGACCTCGGACTGCCCGGCATCGACGGGCTCACCGTGCTGCGCCGCTGGCGCGAGGCCGGCGTGGCCATGCCGGTGCTGGTGCTGACGGCGCGCGGCAGCTGGCACGAGAAGGTGCAGGGCATCGACGGCGGCGCGGACGACTACGTGGCCAAGCCGTTTCGCATCGAGGAGGTGCTGGCGCGGCTGCGGGCGCTGATCCGCCGCGCCAGCGGCCAGGTGGCGCCCGAGCTGCGCTGCGGCGCGGTGACGCTCGACCCGCGCCTGGCGAGGGTGACGCTCGACGGCGTGCCCGTGAAGCTCACCGAGCCACGAGTTCCGCGTGCTCGTCTACCTGATGCACCACCGCGGGCGCGTCGTGTCGCAGGGCGAGCTGATCGAGCACATCTACTCCCAGAGCTTCGACCGGGACTCGAACACGGTCGAGGTGTTCGTCGCGCGGCTGCGCCGCAAGCTCGGCGCGGCGTTCATCGAGACGGTGCGCGGGCTGGGCTACCGCATCGGAGCCCCGTCGTGATGGGGCTCAGGTCGCTCCGCGCGCGCCTGATCGTGGGTGCGCTGCTGTGGACGGTCGGGCATCACGTGGATGGTCCACTTCGCCTCGCTGGCGCTGATCCGTCATTTCCCGCGCACCCTGGGCGCGGTCCACTTCGGGCTGCTCTCGATGGTGGCGTTCGGCCTGATCGTCGCGGCGCTCACCCAGGTGCGCAGCGGCCTGTCGCCGCTGCGGCTGCTGCGCGAGCGGCTCGCGGCGGTGCGCGAAGGCCGCGACGCGCCGTGTCGAGGGCAACTACCCGTCCGAGGTGCAGCCGCTCGTCGACGACCTCAACGCGCTGCTCGAGGACCGCGAGCGCCGGGTGGCGCGCGCGCAGGCCAAGGCCGGCGACCTCGCGCACGGGCTCAAGACGCCGCTCGCCGTGCTCGCCCAGGAGGCCGAGCGCGCTGCGCGCCGCCGGCCACGCCGAGGCGCGCCGCGGTGGACGAGCAGGTCGACGCGCATGCGCGGTCAGGTCGACTACCACCTGGCGCACGCGCGCGCCGCCGTCTCGGGCGCCTCGCCCGACGCGCGCTGCCCGGTGCGCGACTCGGCGGACGGCCTCGCGCGCACGCTGCGCCGGCTGCACGCCGAGCGCGGACTCACCCTCGACGTGAGGGTTGCCCCCGAGCACGTCGTGCGCGTGCAGCGCCAGGACCTCGACGAGATGCTCGGCAACCTGCTCGACAACGCCTGCAAGTGGGCGCGATCGCGCGTCGAGCGTGGCTTCGAGCGCCGAGGCCGGCGCCCTCGCCGTGACGGTGGACGACGATGGGCCCGGCCTGGCGCCCGAGCTGCGGGAGGCGGTGCTCCAGCGCGGCGTGCGCGCCGACGAGGTCGGCGCCGGGTCGGGCTTCGGTCTCGCGATCGTACGCGACCTCGCCGAGCTCTACGGTGGCAGCATCACCCTCGAGGCGTCGCCGCTCGGCGGCCTGCGGGCGCGGCTGCGACTGCCGGGGTGAGCGGGCGCGGTCGCCCGCGCGTCGCCTCAGGCGCCCCATCACCGGGTCGCGTCGATGCAACGAGGAACGGGCGCCTGACTGCTGCGCCCGTTCCGTGACCACCTGCCATGCTTCGGTGCCGCTGATCCCGCCGCTGCTAGCGGTCGCGACCGTCGCCCTGGTGGCCGCTTCCACGTCCAGGATGGCCGTTGCCGCGATTGCCGTTGTTACCGTTGTTGCCGTTGTTGCCGTTGCCCGGACCACGGTTCTGGTCCCACGCGGTCGGGTAGTTCCGCCAGTGCTGGCGCGGGACCATCGTCAGCTCGCGCGGGACGTTGCGTGCGTCGATCATGTTGAACTGGCCGCGACCGCGGTGGGACATGTACCACTGGTTGTTGTTGTAGACGTAGTAGGCGTTCCCGTAGCGGAACATGTCGTACTGGGGACGCTCCTGCATGCGGACCATCTGGACGCGGGTGCCGCGAACGGGCGCCCAGTGAGGAGCGTTTCCGAACGTGACCTGCATGGTCGCGGGCATGCCACCCATCGTCATCGGGTGGTTGTAGCGGTCCTCGGCGTGCACCGAGGCGACCGTCGCGACGGTCAGGCCCAGGGCCAGAAGCGGGAGCAACAGGTGCGTCTTGAGACGTGCGATGGTGATCTCCCCGGCTGAGCTGCGCTCGAACGGATCCGATGCTGGCGACCTCGGGAGTCCGCCTCCGCCCGCCGCATTGGCGGTGCGCTGCGGGACGGGCCTCGAGCAAAGGCGCGCCACCCTTTTGAGTTCAAGGACTGCGAGAAGCATGCCACGCAGGGTCGCGGTCCCGATCGAGCTGCAAGTCGCGGCTGATCAACACCGCTGGAGTCGCGATCCCGGCTCCGGGCCCCGCGACGGGTCTCGGTGACACGCCACCGGGCCGCGATTCTTCAAAGCGAGGTCGAACTTACAGGAGGCGACGTCAGGGGATCGTCCACCGCCGGCACAGGGTCGTCTCGGAGACCGACCGCTTCGCCAGGGCGGGCAGCGTCGTGGCGTTCCATGGCGCGTCCGCAACCCCCTGGGTCGGATGCCAGGTCAAGACCGACACCGCCCGTCCCGGCGCGCTGGATCCGTCGTGGCCGATCCGCTCCTCGCCGGGCCACACCCGCGGAGGGAGCACGCGGAGCCGCGGGAAGCGCTCGGCTAGCGCCGCAGGCGGCGCGGCGGCAGCGGGATCACCTGCGCCTCGGTGACCGCGTCGTCGGCCAGCAGCACGTGGGCCGCGGCCGTGGCCCGCTCGGGCGTGCGGAAGACGCCCAGAACGATGCGATGCGATTCCTCGCCGCCCGTGCCGGAGGTGACCACCCAGCCCTCGATCCTCATGCGCGAGCGCAGCCGGTCGCGATTCAGGAGCGCGCGCTCCAGGTCGAGGTAGGCACCCACGTCGATCGTGTAGCGACGCTGGTCGTCCGCTTCGAGACTGGCCGGACTGGCGGCCCCGGGCCCGCCCGCCGGGGCACGAGCTGCGCCGGGCTTCGGCGACAGCGAGGTCGCTCCACGCTGATCGGCACGGGGCGCCGCCCGTACCACCCGGGTCACGAGCGGCGCTCCGCTGCCAGCCGCCGCGGCCGCGACCGCGCCAGGAGCCTGCACTCCGGGCGCCATCGGAGTCGTCGCCGATCCCGCCGCGCGCGCGGCGCGGCGAGCGCAGCCTCCCCAACGGAGGATCGCCCCGACGGCGACGACCGCCACGATCGCGATCAGCGCCGCGGCGGCCGGCACGTGCGCGCGCCGTCCTCGTCGTGATCGCGATGGAGCGCGGAGCAGCCTCGCGCGCCGCGGCCGCGGTCCTTTTGACGCGGCGGGGATCGGAGCGGACTCGACCTCGGGCGCCGTGGGGGTCGGAGCGGACTCGAGCGCCGGCGCGTCCGACGGCTCCGGCGCCCACTTCGACTCCACGAACGCACGGGAGGAGATCTGCAGAGGTCCGCTGCTTCCCACGAAACGCGCCACCCACTCCTTGGCATCCTGGGGCGCGGGCGGCACGTGTCGGGGTGCGGCGGCATCGTCGTGGCGCGTGCCGGCTGCGGGGATGACGGCGGGACCGGAAGCCGGCTGGGCGAGCGGAGCGGCGACAGTGACGATGCCGGGAGCGACCGGCGGCGCGGCGGCGGATGCGACGGCGGGAGCGCCCGCCGCAGCCGCGGTGGATGCCCGCCCCTTCCCGTCGGGACGACGCTCGGATCGCGCCGGCGGCGCGCCCGCCGGATCGGCGTCGCTCGCGGCGGTGGCACGGCTCGCCGCGGCGGCGCCCCACAGCGCGAGCGCCGCGGCGCGCACCTGCTCGGGGCTCACCGTGGGCTGACCCGCGGCACGCGTCAGGCGCAGCGCCTCGCCCGCGAGCGCATCGATCCGGCGCGGCACACCGTGCGCGAGCGCCGCGATCTCGCGACTGGTGCGGCGCGAGAACAGCCCCGGCCCGTCGCCGCCCACCGCCGTGACACGATGATGGAGGTAGCGCAGAGTCTCGGCGGAGGAGAGCGCCGTCGTGCTCGCGCGCACCGAGACGCGCTGGCCGAGCGCGGGCAGGGCGGGGTCGGCCAGCCGGGCCTCGAGCGCGGGCAGGCCGACGAGCAGCACCTCGATCGGCCGGCTCGCCTGCAGCGCCGCGTTGACCAGCAGGCGGAGCTCCTCGAGCAGCTCCGCCGGGAGATCGTGCGCGTCGTCCACGACGAGGACCGCCACCTGCCCGCGGCCTGCGATCTCGGCGACCACGCTCTCGAAGCACGCGACCAGCCGGGAGCGGCTGGCGCCCTCGGGCGGCTCGACGCCGAAGCGGCGCACGATCTCCTCCAGCAGCTCGCAGCCCGCGAGCGCCGGAAAGGCCAGGACCGCCGCCGTGACCCGCGAGCCCCAGCGCGCGAGCGCCTCGTGCACCAGTGCCGTCTTGCCGGTGCCGGGCTCGCCGGTGAGGAGCAGGAACGGTTCGCGCGCCCCGAGCCCGTCGCCGAGCCGGTCCAGGATCTCCCGGCCCGAGCGCGTCTCGACGAAGGACTCACGCGAGTGGCTGGGCGCGAATGGGCGTTCTGCGGTCACGTGGTCGACACCTCGGGGATGGGCCACCGGTCGGGTAGGCAGTCACGGAGGTTTTCGGCAGGTCGGGCCGATAACCTGACCACGCAGGCGGGGACCCGCCCCGACCGGCCCGAGGGCGCGGCCGCGGCGGCCGGGGTGAGCGCGAGGGCGACACCAACCACCTGCACGCCCGGCGCCGCCCCCGCGCGTAAGCGCCGCGTTGTCGCATCCGCAGCACGGAAGTAGTCTCGCAAGGGTCCCGCACTCGAGGCCGCCTTGAGTTCGCACGCTCCTGCATCACCGCATTCCGACCGCCCGCTCGATACCCGCGGGCGGCCGCGCCACCCGGGCGCCGGCGCATCCCGCCCCGACGTCGCGGACGAGGCGTCGCCCGGGTCCGACCCGCGACCCGCACCCGAGCCGGCGGGCTCCATCGACCACAAGTGGCTCGTCGCCGCGTCGGTCAGCATCGGCGCGATCATGGGCACGATCGACCTCTCGATCGTCAACGTGGCGCTGCCCCAGATCCGCGGCTCGATCGGCGCCTCGATCGACCAGATGACGGCGCTCGCCACGTCGTTCGCCATCGCCCAGGTGGTGGTGATGCCGCTCACCGCGTTCCTCGGCCGGTTCGTGGGCCAGAAGCGGGTCTATCTCTTCTGCCTCGCGCTCTTCATCGTGGGCTCGGCCATGTGTGGCCTGTCGCGCACGCTCACGCAGCTGGTGGTGTCGCGCACGCTCCAGGGCTTCGGGGCGGGGGCGCTCATGCCGACCCAGATGGCCATCCTGCGTCAGACGTTCCCGCGCCGGGAGCAGGGCATGGCGATGGCGGTGGTGGGCATGGTCATCACGTTCGGTCCCGCGGTCGGTCCCGCGCTGGGCGGCTGGATCGTGGACAACTGGTCATGGCCGTGGATCTTCTTCATCAACCTGCCGGTGGGCCTGCTCGGCATCGTCATGAGCCAGCGCTTCGTGCACGAGCCCGCGGACATCCGCGCGGCCAACGCGGCGCAGGCCGCGCGCATGAAGCGTGACTTCGACTGGCTCGGCATCGTGCTGCTCAGCGCGGGGCTGGCATCGCTCCAGTACGTGCTCGAGGAGGGCAACCGCAACGACTGGTTCGCATCCCGACTGATCGTGGCGCTGAGCCTCGTGGCGCTGGTGGGGCTGGTGGGGTTCGTGTACACGGAGCTGCACGTGCCGGCGCCGGCGGTGAACCTGCGGCTGTTCCGCGATCCGGTGTTCGCGTCGGCCACCGCGCTCGCGGCGGTGATGTTCTCGAGCCTCATGGCGGGCATGTTCCTGCTGCCGGTGTTCCTGCAGGAGCTGCTGGGCTTCACCGCGCTCAAGTCCGGGCTGGCGATGCTGCCCCGGGCGCTGGTGATGATGGTGGTGACACCCATCGTGGGGCGGATCTACAACCACGTTGCGCCGCGGCTGCTGGTGGCGATCGGCGTCGCGTGCGTGGCGGTGGGTTGCTGGCAGATGGGGAGCTTCACGCTGCAGACCAGCCAGACCGGCGTGATCGGCGTGCTGGTTCTGCAGGGCGTCGGATTCTCGTTCCTGTTCGTGCCGCTGGCCACGGTGGCGCTGAGCTTCGTGCCGCGCGTGCAGCTCGCCGACGCCACCGGGCTCAACTCGGTGGTGCGCCAGTTCGGAGGTTCGGCGGGCCTGGCCATCTACGGCACGCTGCTCACCCAGTACGCCGATCGGGCGCGCGCCGACCTGAGCGGGTACGTGAGCCCCTATCGCCCCGAGGCCGCCGAGCGGCTCGCGGCGCTGACGCGCGGCTTCATGACGCAGGGCATGGACGCGCTGAGCGCGAAGACCGCGGCACTCCAGGTACTGGCCGGGGCCGTGGCCCAGCAGGGCGCGGTGATCGCGTTCGAGCGCGTGTTCGCCCTCACCGGATTGGTGCTGGGGCTCACGTTGCCGCTGGTGCTGCTGCTGCGCCAGAGCGAGCACGACGACCATCCCAGCACGCCGGTGACGGAGCGGGCGCCGGCGATCGACTGACGCTCGCGCGCGCGTGTCGCCGCCGGGTGCGACACGACGCCCTACGCCCGGAGTCGCGCCGCGCTGGTGAGGCGGACCTCCGCTCCGGTGGCGTTCCTGGGGCGTCGCCGGCGCCGGGGCGTCATGGTGCACGCGTTCACCCCCGCCGCCGCTCGCACGCGACCCCGGAGGCTGCATGTCCACGCCGATCCTCGCCGCGACCCTCGCCCTGATCGCGTCCCCAGCGGTCTGCCTCGCCGTGACCGCCGCTGACATCGCCGGCACCTGGACCGGGACGCTCACGCACGACGGCGACTCGACGGCGGTCGGGTTCGCGTTCGCGCCCGATACCTCGGGCCGCGTCGCGGTCGAGTACACGCTGCCGGTCCTGCACTTCGATCGGGTGCCGATCGGCGCGCCCACGACTGGTGGCGCAGGGCGACTCGGTCCGCCTCGGCCCCTTCCGCTTCGCCTTCGATGGCGAGCGCGGCGTGCTCTCGGGCGTGATGCCGGCGGTGTTCTTCCCCGCCTATCAGGTGCCCGTGAGCCTGCATCGCGGCCCGGTGCCGGCGGCGCCAGCGCGCCGGGTGCCTCCGGGCAGCGCGCGGCCGCGCTGGACTTTCGACGGCGGCTCCCCCATGTGGGCAGGCCCGAGCTGCGCGGCCGGCTGCGTCTTCGTGGGTACGGCCGGGGGCAAGGTGTTCGCGCTCGACCAGGAGACCGGTGCGAAGCGCTGGGAGTTCACCGCCGCCGGCGCGGTGCGAAGCCGGCCGGTCTGCGCCGCCGGCGCCGTCTACGTGGCCGCGGACGACGGGATCCTGTACCGGATCGCGAGTGCCACGGGCAGGCTCGTGTGGCAGGTGAAGCTGATGCCCCACCCCGTCGAGCGCCTGCCGTTCAGCGACCCCAAGTCGCGCTACGACAGGTTCGGCTCGGACGTCGCGGTTGCGGGCGACAAGCTCTACGTGGGCACGTACGACGGGCGGCTCGTCGCGCTCTCGGCGGCCGACGGCCGCGTGCTCTGGGAGTTCGCGAGCGGCGATGCGGTGCTGGCGGCGCCGGCGCTGGCCGACGGTCGGGTGGTGTTCGGCAGCTACGATCATTCGGTCTACTGCCTGGACGCATCGACCGGACGCCTGGTGTGGAAGCGCGACACCGGGGGCCGGGTGGTCTCGACCCCCGCCATCGCGCCGGGCCGCGTCCTCATCGGCAACCGCATCTACGACCTGCTCGGTCTCGACGTTCGCACCGGTGAGGTGGCGTGGCGCCGTTACCAGTGGGGCACCTGGGTCGAGTCGTCGGCCTCGATCCGCGACGGGCTTGCGTACGTGGGCTCGTCCGACGGCGCCAGCGTGTCGGCGTGGAGGGCGAAGGACGGTACGCGGCTCTGGATCACCGACGTGCTCGGTTGGTCGTGGGGCCAGCCCGCCGTCACGGCGGACCGCGTGTACGCCGCCGTCAGCGGCCAGGTGGGATACCCGGTCGCCAACACCGGCGCGCTGGTGGCGCTGGACCGCGCGAGTGGCGCCGTGGTGTGGAGGTACGCGCCCGAGCCGCCCGCGTCGGGCGACTGGGGATTCCCGGGTTCACCCGCGCTGGGGCCGGACCTGGTGTACGTCAGCGGTGTCGACGGCAAGGTGTGCGCGTTCGCGCGCTGAGTCGCTCGCGCGGCTACACCCTCATGTTGACCGTGCGCCAGGTCGTGTACTCGTCCTCGGCCACCGCGGGATCGGACGCGCACTCCCACCACAGCCTGAGCCACTGGTCCAGTTCGGCCGGCGGGCCCGACGCCGCTTGGGGCTTCCACCCGGCTCGACACGGACACGGGCGAACGCGCCGTTCGATCCCGTCAGCTTGCGGATCGCGCCGGCACAGGACCCGGGCTCGAGCTGACGCAACGCGGCGGTCAGAAGCGCTTGCAGATCGTCGATCCCCAGCATGCCCGTACCCGGGTGGATCACGAACGATGGCACCTCCCCCGCGATCAGGTCAGGGGGCCTCCTGAGCTCGAACAGTGGCAGCAGACTCTCCCGCAACCTGCGCCGGTCGCGGATCCGCCCGCGCTCGAGCGCGCCGAGCACCCACGCGCCCGACGAGCCGATCGCCATCCGGCGGAAGTAGATGAGCAACAGGGCCGACTCCGCATCCTCGACGAGGGCGAGCTCGTGCAGCCAGCCCCCGTCGCGATGTGGGCGCCCCCAGAAGCCGAGCCGGTGGTGCCGAGTCTGATGGAGCGCGACCCCGAATGCGCACGGCTCGGCCAGGAGCCCACCCTCCGCGCCGGTCGCTCCCATCACTCGAGCCACGCA
Source organism: Candidatus Eiseniibacteriota bacterium (assembly GCA_963725865.1). GTDB lineage: Bacteria > Eisenbacteria > RBG-16-71-46 > RBG-16-71-46 > RBG-16-71-46 > CAVSAC01. The sequence goes on along the minus strand of CAVSAC010000017.1, from coordinate 264 downwards.
TGCCCGGATCACTCGAGCCGCTCGACTTGGCCTGAACGCCAGTGGCCCGGGTCGCGGTGAATCCTGGGGCTTCGGGACGTCACTTGGCTCGAGGTGGAGTCGGACCAACAGTGCGTGGCGGTCGATCTCCCCTAGGGCCTTCTCGAAGGCCGCTCGCTGGGTGACCCAGAGGAGCTTCCGTACCCGTGACGTGTCCTCGTCGCGGACCAGGCACTGGATCGCCAGAGCAAGACCGCAACCGAGCCAGGTAGCAGGAACATAACA
>CAVSAC010000016.1:0-63509 GCA_963725865.1 Candidatus Eiseniibacteriota bacterium | reverse complement strand
CTGGTCATGGGGGCCGGGGGGTCGTGGGGGCTGTGTGGGGCGTGAGGGGCGCAGGGAACGGCGGGAGCAACGGCGCTGGGAGCGCTTGGAGCAGGAGTACGAGGCGGAGCAGGCGAAGGAGGCGGACGCCTTCTTCGCGCAGATGCAGTGGGGCGAGGGCGACGTGCTGGAGCCCAAGCCCGAGGAGGCGGAGCCGGACGCGTGGCGGGCGGCGCAGTTCGGCACCGTCCAGCAGGTCGCACGGATGTTCCAGGTGCACTGGAAGACGGTCGAGCGCTGGCGGCGCAAGCGATGGGCTGCCTTGTGTCCGCTCAGGGCGGGGTCATACGGTACGCACTCAGCGATGTCCTTCGCTGGGCTTCGGCGAGAAGGGTAGGTGCCTGATGCCGAAGCTCCCGAAGGGGATGTTCAAGCGCGGACGGTCGTACTACGTCCGCGTGCGGGTGGACGGCCGAGACGTCTGGAGGAGTCTCGGCGCGGAGTACGGCGAGGCCAGTCGCAAGCTCGCCGAGATCCGACGGGGCGGCACGCTGGTCGGTGACCGCACCACGGTGGTCGAGGCGGCGCAGCGCTGGCTCGCGACCTACGTGCAGACGGCGCGCAGCGAGAAGAACCGGGTGATGGCGGCGACGCGAGTCGAGCGCTACCTGAAGCCGTTCTTCCAGTTCGTGCCGCTGGTGAAGGTGGGGCCGGACCACATCCGGCGGTACCGGCTGTGGCTGGAAGGGCAAGCCCATCGCACCGGCGACGGTGGCGCACATGCTGGTGGACGTGCGGTGCCTGCTGCGGTGGTGCGAGGAGGTGGGGCTGCTGGAGCGGTGCCCGTTCCCGAGACGGGTGATGCCGAGGCTCCAGGAGCAGCCGCCGGACCGGCTCACGCGAGGACGAGGCGGCGCGGGTGCTGGCGATGCCGGAGCCGCACGGGTTCGTGGTGCGGCTGGCGCTGGGGACGGGCCTGCGGTGGGGCGAGCTGACGCGGGCGCAGGCGTCGGACGTGGAGGGCGGCATGCTGGTGGTGAGTCAGACCAAGTCGGGCAAGGTGCGGCGGGTGCCGCTCGCACCGGAGCTGCTGCGGGAGGTCCGTGGCCGAGTCGGCCGACTGGTCGGGTACTCGTGGAAGTCGCCGGGCTCGTTCGCCAAGGCCGTGCGCAAGGCGACGGGCATCGAGGGCTTCCATGTCCACCAGCTGCGGCACACCTTCGCGTGCCAGTGGATCGAACGGGGCGGCAGTCTCGCCGCCCTGCAACAGATCCTCGGGCACGCCAGCGTCGTGACCACGCAGCGGTACGCGCGGCTGAGCGACGAGGCGGTGAGGCGGGAGGCGGAGACGGCTCGGAGGAGGTGCCTCGTGCGCGCGATAGGGCTCGCTCTGGTCGTATTGGGCTACTTGTGGCTCGTCCAGGACAGCAGGATTGTCCGCAGAAACAGGTACCCGGCGACTGTCCTCCCGATCGAGGAACTTGCGCGCGACTCGACCAGAGCTGTTTCGCTACAGACTGCCTCCGACGCTGTGAGTCGCGCAGTTGATGTTGCGCTGGACGGGATCCCGAACCCACTCTGGCCTGGTTCCACAATGTTGGCAGGGGGGCTTCTGATCTGGCTCGGACGAAGGCGAGAAGCACGGCCGGGAATCCTGTAGCACCCGCTGTAGCACCCGCCCCCGCGCGCCCCGGATGAGCGCGCGGGCCAGCGGTCGCAACACGAAGCCACGAGCGCCGGTGCCCCGCTCGTGCCTCGCAGCTCGAAACACGCGAGCAGCGGGTTCCTCATCCGCTGATCGCTTTCATGCCCCGTTGGCGCTGCACCAAGCGCGGGCCATCGATGGGTGCCCGGACTCCTTGCGTGCGCTCGAGGGCGCCAGGCTCGCGAGCGCGGCGCGGACCCGTGCCTCGAGCGGCGCGTCGGGCATGTCGTCGCACAGCGCCGCCGCGCGGCGCGCCTCGTCCGCCCGGAAGCCGAGTCCGCGCAGCCATGGGATCACCTCGTCCGCGCGGGCCTGCCGGGCGGCCGCACGCTCGCGATCGAGCGCACGGGCAACTGCGCGCTCCTGCGCCGCCGCCGCGTCACGAGCCCGGCCGGTATCGTGGGTCCAGGCAGTCTCGCACCCCTGCGCCGTCCCGCGCGCCGCGGTCGTACCGCGCCGCGCCTCCTGCCGCTTGTGGCGCATGAAGTCGGCGCCGTAGGTGCGCTCGGCCTCGAGCTGGTTGTGGGCCCGGCAGCGCAGGCGCATCCGCGCCGGCGTCGCCTGCCCGCCGCGGGCGAACGGCTCGATGTGATCGAACTCCAGTCGCGTACGGGCTTCGCAGCGGTGGCCCGAATCGCCGACGAACGTGCACCGGCCGCCATCGCGCTGCCATACCAGGCGCCGGACGGCGGCCGGAACGTAGCGAGTGTCCTGCGCGTGGCGCCGGCCGCCCGCTCGCGAGCGGGCGGTGGCGGCGAAGCGGCGCTGCTCGAGCTTCGCGACCAGCGCATCGAGGGCGCGGTCCAACACCTGGGCGAGGTCGCCGGAGGGAACCGAGTGCCCGAGCAGGGCCTGGGCGTAGCGCAGCTTGTCGTGGGTGGTCTGATCGATGGTGGCCTGCAGGGCGAAGCGGCCGGGTGCGAGCGGAGTCACTCGTGCGCGCTGATCAACACGCCCCGGGGCGTGTTGATTGACATCCTCCTGAACTGGCCCCGGGGCCAGTTCGCATGACAACTCCTCAACCCGCCCCGGGGCGGGTTCGCATGACAATTCCGCAACCCGCCCCGGGGCGGGTTCGTCGTTGGTGATGGCCTGCACCAGGGTCGGCAGGTCCGGCCGCGGGAAGCGCTCGGCCAGTAGCTGCTCGAGCCCGGCCCTGGGCTGGTTCGCCGCCGCCGCCAGCAGTTCGTCCGCGGACTCAGGCGTGAGATGCGGCGCCAACAGGACGAGCGTGCTCAGGTGCAGGCGGCCGTCCGCAAGCATGGAGAAGACGGCCGGAAACTGGCGTGCGATGCGCGCCGCCCGGATGCGCTTGGCTGCGGCGTCCTCGGAGAGCCCCAGCTCGCCCACGCACCAGGCGAACATCGAGGGGTAGGCCGCCGGCCGGTAGAGCTTGCGGGCATCGACCTCGGCGAGGTGGGCGAGCATCGCGGCGGTGGTGACGCGATCCTGGGCGACGAGCTGGGTCAGGGCATGGAGCAGGACCGGGTCGGACAGGTGGGTCAGCGAGTAGCACTTCATGGCGGGACTCCGCAGCGGGGGCGAAGTCGCGAGGGCACTCTCTACCTATAGCAGATGGGTGAGGATCGAGTGAGGATGCCCGCAGCGCGCACATCGCGCGGCGTCATGAAAGTCAAGCATCGCGGAGCGCTTCGATGGCGTCAGCGCGCGATCTGCGTGCGCACGCGCGCGATCGGAGCACAGGCATCGACCTGCGCACGCTTGGGCTCGCAAGACGCGTCAAGCAGAATCGTCACCCACGTGCCCGGTTGCTTCGGACGGATCCGCTCCGTCCAGCGTCGTCTCGCGGCACAGGTGTCCTTGGGCCGGTGAACGCTGAGGAGCGTGGCGCGCCGCCGGTCGGTCGGATCCACCTGCTCGATCCACAGGACGTCGGGACCGTCCGGTTGACGCGGCGCCACTCGGGGAACGGCGGCCACCTCTCCATGGACGAATTCGCCCGCATCACCGAGGTCCCCGCTACGTCAGCCTCCGCCCCTACGAAAGCGCCGGAGTCCTCTCGGACCCCGGCGCTTCGTGTGTTCGTGAGTCACAAGGCTAGCGAGTGATCGTCACCGCTTCGCGGCGGCCTCCTCGAGCTTCGGACCCGCCGCCACCACCTCGGGCGGACAGTCGGCCTCGAACTTCTTGAAGTTCTCGATGAAGCGCGCGGCCAGCTGGCGGTAGCGCGTCCAGTACAGGCTCGGGTCCGGCCAGCGTCTCGGGCCGGGTGATCACGCCGTCGGGCACGTCGGGGCAGGCTCTCGGGCACCTCGAAGCCGAAGATCGGGATCCCTGCAGTACTCGCACCTTCTGCAGCTTCGCCGTCCAGCGCCGCGTTCAGCAGCGCGCGGGTGTGCTTGATGCTGATGCGCTTGCCCACGCCGTAGGGGCCGCCCACCCAGCCGGTGTTCACCAGCCAGCAGGTGGCGCCGTAGCGCTGCATCTTCCGCTTCAGCAGGTCGGCGTAGACGGCCGGGTGATGCACCATGAACGGCCCGCCGAAGCAGGCGCTGAAGGTGATCTCCGGCTCCTTGCCGAGGCCCGCCTCGGTGCCGGCGAGCTTCGACGTGTAGCCGCGAGATGAAGTGGTAGAGCGCCTGCTCGGGAGTCAGCCGGGCGATCGGCGGCATGACGCCCGATGGCGTCGCAGGTGAGCAGCACGATGTTCTTCGGGTGCCCGCCCATGCTCGTCAGGACGGCGTTGCTCGATGAAGTCGAGCGGGTAGCGAGGCGCGCGTGTTCTCGGTGACGGTCTCGTCGTCCAGGTCGATGCGCCGCGAGCACCGGGTCGAAGACCACGTTCTCGAGGATGGTGCCGAAGCGCCGGGTGCGGGCGTAGATCTCCGGCTCGGCCTGGCCGCCGAGAGGCGGATCACCTTGGCGTAGCAGCCGTCCTCGAAGTTGAAGACGCCGTTGTCGCTCCAGCCGTGCTCGTCGTCGCCGATGAGGCCGCGGCTGGGATCGGCCGAGAGCGTGGTCTTGCCGGTGCCGGAGAGGCCGAAGAAGAGCGCCGAGCGTCCCGTCCTTGCCCACGTTGGCGGAGCAGTGCATGGACATCACGCCCTGCAGCGGCAGCAGGTAGTTCATCACCGTGAAGACCGACTTCTTGATCTCGCCGGCGTAGGCGGTGTTGCCGATGATGCAGACCGCTTCTGCGAAGTTCAGGACGATGAAGGTGTTGCTCGGCGTGTCTGTCGATCGAGGGCGATGCCCTTGAAGCCCGGCGCGGCGATGACCGTGAACTCCGGCACGTGGCGGCGGTACTCCTCGGAGTTCGCGAGCGGGATGAACATGTTGCGCGCGAACAGCGCTGTGCCAGGCCAGCTCGGTGACGATGCGCACCGGCAGGCGGTACTCGGGATCGGCGCCGCGCGTAGCAGTCCTGCACGAACAGGTCGCGGCCCTGCAGGTAGCCCTGCAGGCGGCCGAACAGCTCGTCGAACTTGTCGGGCGCGAAGGGGCGGTTGTACTGCCCCCACCAGACGTGGTCCTCGCTGACGCGGCCTCGCGCACGACGAACTTGTCGGCTGGCGGCGCGGCCGGTGTGCTTGCCGGTGCTGCACACGACCGGGCCCTGCGTGGCCGATGCGTGCCCTCGCGCCGGAAGATGACCTCCTCGTAGAGCGCCTCGGTGGGCAGGTTCCAGTAGACCGTGCCGAGGTTCGGCTAGACCGTGGTTGTCCAGGCCGTAGTCGCTCTTGACGGACCGCCGGCTTCGCCCTGGGCCGGCGTCTTGATGTCGCAGGTTGTTGGTCATAGCCAGTCCCTCACGCACCTTGCGGTCGCCGATGTAGATCTCGTTCGGCGCTTGGGATCGAGCGCCCACTTCATGCGCGCGACGCCCTCCGGTCACGTCCTTGACCGTGCCGGCGTAGGAGAGGCGCAGGTGGCCCTCCATGCCGAACTCCTTGCCCGGCACCGTCACGACGAGCGCCTTCTTGAGCAGGAACTCGCACAGCTCGACGCGAGTTCTTCGCGTAGGCGCGGAAATCCAGGCAGGCAGTAGAAGGTGCCCTCGGGCTTGGCGCACTTCACGCCGTTGAACGTGCGCAGCTCCTGCATCATCACGTCGCGGTTGTTCTGGATGGTCAGCCGCAGGCGCTCGACCGCGCTCTGCACGCCCGGTCAGCGCGCCCTCGGCGCCGCCTGCATGACCGAGCGACGCGCACGAGGTGGTCTGCGCCTGCACGTTGGTCATGATCTGCACCAGCTCCTTGGGGCGCGACCGTCCAGCCGATGCGGAAGCCGGTCATGCCGTAGAGCTTGGAGACGCCGTTGACGACGATGACCTTCGTCGACTCGATGTCCGCGCGGTCGTGAAGGCCAGCGCCGGGGCTCGGGCGCACGCCGTCGAAGACCAGCTTGTGGTAGATGTCGTCCATGATGAGGTAGATGCCCTTGCGTCTCGCAGAACTCGACCATCTGGCTACGATCAGCTCGTCGGGGTACACGAGCCCCGACGGGTTGTTGGGGCTGTTGACGATGATCGCCTTGGTGTTCGACGTCACCGCCCGCTCGATCTCCTCGAAGCGCGGGTGGAAGCGCGCCGTCCTCGGGCGTCACGATCACCGGCACGCCGTAGCACATCCGGATCATCTCGGGGTAGCTCACCCAGTAGGGCGCCAGCACCACCACCTCGTCCTGCGGGTTGCAGCAGGCGTGAAGAGGAGGTTGAAGAGCGCACTGCTTGGCGCCCGACGGAGACGATGACGTTCTCGGCGCCACGACGCTTGTCGTAGTTCTCCTCCGTGTAGCGGATGATGGCCTTCTTCAGCGAGGGCATGCCGTCGGTGGGGGTGTACTTGACGTCGCCCGAGGTGAGCTTGGCCGCGCCGCTGACAGGATCGCCGTTGATCGGCGCCTTGTTCTTCGGCTCGCCGATGCCCAGGTGGATGACCGGCTCGCCCTTCTCCCGCAGCATGCGGGCCTCCTCGTTGAGCTTCAGGGTGGGCGATTCGGCGATGGAACGGGCGAGTTGGCTGAGGCTCATGATGGGTCGTACCTCCGGGTTCGGCATGGCGGAGAGCCGCCGTGGGGGCGAATCAGCCGGCAGGATATCAGGGGTGACGCGGGCGGGGAAACGCCGAACGGGCGAGTCAGCGCGTGCGCCCGGATGAGCTCCGGCGCACTCGGGCGCGCGTCCGCGGCCCCATCGAGGTGAGCCGGCACTCACCCGGTCGCGCCGCGCGTCCGCGCCCCCGCCGGCGCCGGGTCCAGCGCGATCGGGATCGGGTCGCGATCAGCGGGCGACCACCAGCCGCCGCACCAGCGAATGCCCGCCGGCCTGCAGGCGCACCCAGTAGAGACCACCGGCGACCGCGGCGCCGCGGTCGTCCGTGAGATCCCAGGTCGCCGTCTGCCGGCCCGCGGCGCCCGCGTCGCGCGCCAGCGTGCGCACCACCCGGCCCTGCACGTCCAGCACGGCGACGGTGGCCGGGCCCGCTGCCGCCAGCGACCACGACACCCGCGCCGGCCCGTGCGCCGGATTCGGCCCCGCGTCGAGCGCGAACGCGAGCCGCTCGGGCCGCGGCGCGTCCAGCGCGGAGGCTCCCACCTGGAGCGAGTAGCTGGTGGCGGCGTCGAGCCCCGCGCGCGTCACGCGATGGACCACCAGCGGATAGTCGCCGGTCACCGGCGGCACGAACACCAGGCTGTCGAGCAGCGTCGTCGTCCGCGGCACCGAATGGGCGATCGCGTCCTTCAGCGTGAACACGCCGCCGCTGCCGGGCGCGAACAGCGCGAACGCGAGGTCGGCGTTGCCGGTCAGGCTCGAGAGCAGCAGCGGGTACGGATCGCCAGCCTGCAGGGTGAGCCGGAACACCTGCCCGACCGCGGCGGCCGGCAGCTCCACGGACGGCCAGCTCGAGCCGGCGCCGCCGAGATGGCCCGAGGCGTCGCTCGAGTAGAACGTGCACCACGCGATCAGGGGCGGGGCTTCGGGGCCCCGCACCAGGCCCGCGTACAGCGTGTCGGGCGTGGGATCGCCCTGCCCGACCACCAGGTCGAGCGTGTCACCCGCCGGCGCCGCTGCTCCGATCTGGTGGCTGTAGCCGGTGGTGGAGTTCACGTAGTCGTCGTAGAGCAACAGGCTCGGGTTGGTGTAGCCGGTCACCGAGACGCACCAGGGGAGGAGCGCGGGGCGCTGGAGTGCGAGCGTCGAGCAATTGGGCGGACCGCCGAAGATCCCGCTCTCGCTCGGCGGTGGCAACGGCAGGCCGCGGCCGGTGCCCCATGCCACGGAAGTGGCCGGCCACAGGTAGGTGCGATACGCGAAGTCGTCCCCCAGATCGCCCCGGCCGTCGAGCATCTGGCCATAGAGGTCGGCGTGCACCATCAGGGTGTGGCGTCCGCCGCTCACCCAGACCGGCCCGTCGTTGAGCGAGTAGAACGCGTGGAAGACGAAGCGCGGGTCGAAGGGCCGCCCGACGAGCGAGATCAGCGAGCCGTCCAGGTAGAGCGCGTCGGACCAGCCTCCGCCCGCCGCCGCGTTGCCGCAGGAGCCCCAGTTGAACCAGGTCGGCTGATCGGTCCGAAGCTGCGGCGAGGTGAGGACGCTGAGCGTGTCCATCGCGTCGGGGTCCACGCGCGGCACCACCGGCGCCGACCAGCCGGGCGGCGTGCACGCCGAGACGCGCGGGATCAGCGCGCGCGCCGGCGACGGGGGAGCGACGAGCGCCGCGATCATCAGCGCCGCGACGGTCGCGGAAGCCTGAACGAGTGCAGAGCAGCGCGAGCGGGAGACAGCGGGGCGCGAGCGGTCCATGGCGAAGCTCCGGTCCGTTGACGACGTGTGGAATCGGTTCGAACGGGTAGCCAGGACTCGCGGGTGATCCTCGTGGGTCGCGCGATCAGACAGCCAGTGGAGACGACGCCTTGATGCTAGGCCCGCTCACCCGGACGCCACAAGGGCGTCGTCGCGCCCCGCGATCGGTCCGCCGTGCCGATCGCCGCCGTCCCGCGGGCGCGGCGAAGGGGACGCGGGCCCGACGGAATGCCGTCCTCCCGGGCCGAGCTGGACGAGGACGCCCCGGCGCGTGCGCGCCGGGGCGTCGGGTCGGATCCGGGCGGCGGCTAGCGCCAGCACCGGGATGCGCTGCACCGCGCGCGCGCCGTCGCTCTCCAGCGCCAGGAAGTAGACGCCCGCGCCCACGCGCTGGCCGCGCGCGTCGCGGCCGTCCCAGCGCACGGTGTGCTCGCCCGCGCCGAGTGGGCCGTCGAGCAGCGTGGCGACCGCGCGGCCGGTGACGTCCACCAGCGCGAGCCGGGCGTGTCCCGCGCGCGGCAGCGTGAACACGATCGAGGCGCCCGCGCGCGCCGGCACCGGCGCCACGCGCGAGAAGCGCAGGCGGGTGGGCGCGGGGGCGTCGGCGACGTCGAGCAGCGACTGCGGCCCGAGCACCAGCAGGCCCATCTTCGGCACCCGCACCACCAGCGACTGCGCGTATCCGTCGGCGCTGGTCGCCTCGGTGGCGAGCACGCCAGGGTTGTCGAGGCCGTCGCCGTCGTACTTGGCCGACTGACTGTCGATGGACTCCAGCCAGTTGCCGGCCACCGGCACGCCGATGCGGTAGCTGGCGAAGTCGTTGTTCGAGAAGTTGGCGATCACCATCAGGCTGTTGCCGAGCCCGTCGTAGCGCCGGAACGCGATGACGTTGCCGGCCTCGTTCACGTGCGAGACGTACACGCCGGCGTCGGCGCGCAGCGGGTCGAGCGAGCGGCGCAGGTGGATCAGGTCGCGGTAGTAGTGACCAGATCGGGCGCGTAGGTCGTCTTCTTGGACCAGTCGATCCGATGGGTCGAGCTCGGGATCGAAGTCGGTGTCCTCGAGCCACTCGGTCGCCCATCAGGAACGCCGGGATGCCGGGCGGCGACCAGCGTGAGGCCGTCGCCGAGCTTGCTGCGGCCCTGCGCCCACACGTCGTCGTACGGCGCGGTGGTGTCGATCGTCTTGACCAGGCGCTGGCCGCCGCTCGAGGGCCACGCCTCGTCGTGCAGCTGCGATGTAGTTCAGCGCGCGCTTCGCGCCGCTGATGTAGGCGCCGCTGCCCAGCAGGGCGCTCGCGCACGTTGTTCATGTTCGGGTCGCCGAACGCCGCGTCGAAGATCGCCTGGCGGATGTTGTCGCGGAACAGCATCTGGTACTGCGCGTCGAAGCCGGCGCCGCCCGAGGCGACGTGGGGGTGGAGTAGTCGCGGCGTTGTTCGGGCAGCTGCTCGGCGATGGTGATCTTGTCGGCCCAGCGCCGGTCGCACCTCGTCGTTGAGCCGCTGCATGAGCGCCCAGCCGCCGCGCCGTGGCGCCTGCGGGTCATGTACGCGGTGGCGTCCATGCGGATAGCCGTCGACGTGGTACTCCTCGAGCCAGTCATGCGCGCTGTTGCGCGTAGTAGTCCTGCGACCGCGCGGCGGCCGAAGGCGGCCTGCGAGCCCCACGGCGTGTCGACGTCGGGCGTCTCGAAGTAGATCTGCGTGCCGTCGTAGTTCCACAGGAAGTTGTCGGTGGACGACAAGTGGTTCCACACGATGTCGAGCAGCACCGCGATGCCGTTCGCGTGGCAGCGCGTCCACCAGCGTACTTGAAGTCGTCGGGCGTGCCGTAGCCCCGACTCCGGCGACCACACGCGGTGATCGGGTTGTAGCCCGCCGACGCGTCGGTGGGGAACTCGGTGATCGGGTTGAACATCACCGCGTTCACGCCCAGGCTCGACGCAGGTGCGCGACGCGCGCGGCCACGTCGACGAAGCGCGACGGGAAGCTCCGACACGCCCATCGGGTCGTTGCGGCCGGCGAACGTGCCGACGTGGAGCTGGTAGATGACCAGCGAGTCCGAGCGGGCGTCGCGTACGCCGAGTCGGTCCAGGCGAAGCGGAACGGGTTCTCGATGCGCGTTGTAGCTGTTCGCCGGGTCCAGCGACGCGCGCGCGCGCGTCGGTGTTCCAGGTGACGTTGTTGAAGTAGTACTTGTACTGCTGGCGCGGCCGCGGCGCCGGCGACGCGCGCGGCGAAGTACTCGCCGACCTTCGCGAGCGGGTTCGCCGTGCCCCAGCCGTTGAACTCGCCGCGCACGACGCAGCCGGCGCCGCGCGGCGCCCACACCCGGAACACCGCGCCGCCGCCGGTCACGGGCGTCGCGCCGAGCGGCGCGTGCGACGAGCGTCGCGAAGTCGAGCGCGAAGCCGCCGTCGGCGGGGACGGTGGCGGTGAGGCCCGAGACGCTCACGTAGTCCGTGAGCCGCGCCGTCGGTGAGCTGCGAACCAGTAGCTCTGCGTGTCGCCGACGCCGTGGCCGGCAGCTGCGCCGCCCAGATGTCGTACGGGCCGCGCACGGCCGCGCGCGCGGCGTCCAGCCACGTCGCTGGTCGCCGCGCCCGCGACCACGTACACCCGCACGCGCGGTGAGGTCGTTCGCCACGCCTGGAAGCGCACCTGGAACGCCTCGCCTGCTCACCGGGCAGAGCGGCCGGCGATCCTGCCAGGCGATGTGCGAGATGCCGGCCCACTCCACGTTGCCGTCGGGCGCGGCGGCGCCGGCGGGCGCGGCGGGGAGCAGGAGCGCGAGGACGAACGCGGCCGCGAAGGCGGGCATCGGGATGCGGGGCATGGGGTCTCCAGTGCGGATGCGGATGGCCGGAACGCCTTGAGGCTATCACGGGCCCCGGGTGCGGCGAAGCGCACGGGCGGCGGCCGCACGGGGTCCGCGCGCGCCGGTGACGATCGCCGCGGTCGGTATCGATTCCCGCCCGCCGGTCATGGACTCCCGGCGATCGCGGTGGGCGAGGCCTCCGGGTCCGGACCCCCGCCGCGCTCGCGGCCCTCCAGGCCGCGCAGGTCGTCCGGTGTCCTGCGGTGATCGGGGGCGTGCTAGCATGCCGCTCCCGCGCACGACGTCGCGCGGCTCCCAGGCTCCCAACGACGGAGGTCGTCCCGCATGCGTCCCAACCTGGCGCGCCGCCTCGGTGCCGCGCTCGCCCTGCTGGCCGCGCTCGCCCCTCTCGCCGCGCTCGCCGATCCGCGGCCGCCGGAGCCGATGGACGGCGCCCAGATGCGCCTCGCGCTGCACCGGCTGCAGGTCATCGGCAGCGTGCTCTACGTGGCGGCGCACCCGGACGACGAGAACACCGCCATGCTCGCCTGGCTCGCGCGCAGGGCCGCTGGTGCGCACGGCCTACCTGTCGCTGACGCGCGGCGACGGCGGCCAGAACCTGATCGGCCCCGAGCTGGGCGACCTGCTCGGCGTCATCCGCACGCAGGAGCTGCTCGCGGCGCGCCGCATCGACGGCGCCGAGCAGTTCTTCACGCGCGCGGTCGACTTCGGCTTCTCGAAGAGCCCCGACGAGACGCTCGCGCATCTGGGGGCACGACGCGGTCCTCGCCGACGTGGTGCGCGTCATCCGCCGCTTCCGGCCCGACGTCATCATCACGCGCTTCCCGCACCGACGGCGAGCGGCGGGCACGGGCACCACACCGCGTCGGCGCATGCTCGCCGAGGAGGCCTTCGCGGCCGCGGCCGACCCGAAGCGCTTCCCCGAGCAGCTCGACGGCTGCGCCGTGGCAGGCGCGGCGGCTGCTCTGGAACGCGTTCGCGCTGGCCGCGCCGCCGAGGACGACGCAGCCGCGGCTCGACGCGTCGACGTCGGCGCCTACAACCCGCTGCTCGGCCGCTCGTACAGCGAGATCGCCGGCGAGAGCCGCAGCATGCACAAGAGCCAGGGCTTCGGCTCGGCCGAGCGGCGCGGCCGCTCGCCGAACTACTTCGAGCTGCTCGCCGGGCGACCCCGCCGACGCGCGACCTGTTCGAGGGCGTCGACCTGACGTGGGCGCGCGTCCCGGGCGGCGACGCGCGTCGGCGCGCTGCTCGCGCGAGGCCGAGCGCGAGTTCGACCCGACCGGCCCGCCGGCGGCGCTGCCGGCGCTGATGCGCGCCAGGCCGCGCTCGACGCGCTCGGCTCCGAGGACGTCGTGGTGCGCGCCGAAGCGCGGCGAGCTCGACGACGTGATCCGCGCCTGCGCGGGGCTGTGGCTCGAGGCGGTCGCCGCCGCCCCCGCGGGCGTCGCCGGGCGACACCGTGCACGCTCGACCTGCTGACGCTGGTGCGCGTCGACCGCCGCCGCGCTCGAGCGCTCGAGCTGCCGACGGTGCCAGCGCGAGTCGCCGCCGGCGACAGCGATGGCGCGCCGCGCCGGCTCGCCGCGCGCTCGCGCCCAACCGACCGATCGCCGCCTCGGCCGACGCGGTGCTGCCCGGCGATCTGCGATCACGCAGCCCTACTGGCTGCGAGCGAGCCGCCGCCGGCGCGCGCTTCCACGTCGAGACCGCCGCGCTCATCGGCATGCCGGAGAACGCCGCCGGCCGCTCGGCGCGCTTCGTGCTCGATTCGGCGGCCGACCGGTGGCGCTTCGACGTGCCGGTGCTTTACCGCTGGGTCGACCCGGTGCGAGGGCGAGCGCTACCGCCCGCTCGTGGTCGACGCCGCCCGTGACGCTGGCGCTCGACCGAGACGGTCTACGCTGTTCCCCGACCGCCGCCGCGCGCGGTGCGCGTCACGCCCGCGCCGGACGCGCGCCGGTCGCGGGCACGGTGCGCCTGAGCGCTGCCCGCGGGCTGGCGTGAGCGAGCCGGCGAGCGCCAGCGTGACGCTGGCCGGCGGCGAGCGAGCAGGCGGTGCGCTTCACCGGTGCGTCCGGCGGCGGCGCCGTCGGCGGGCGCTCGCGCGGCGCGCGTCCGGGCGAGCGCGGCGACTGGCGACCGCGGCCTGCGTCACCATCGACTCACCCGCACATCCCCGTGCAGACCGTCTGTTCCCGCCCGCCGCGGCGCGGCTGGTGCGCGACCGACCTGGCCCGCGGGGCGCAGCGAGTGGGCTACGTGATGGGCTCCGGCGACGCAGTCCCCGACGCGCTGCGGCCAGGCGGGCTACCACGTGACGCTGCTCTCCGACGACGACCTCGCCGACGGCGACCTGTCGCGCTTCGACGCCATCGTCACCGGCGTGCGCGCGTACAACACGCGCGAGCGGTCTGCGCGCGCTGCAGCCGCGGCTGCTCGACTACGTGCAGCGCCGGCGGCACGCTGCGTCGTGCAGTACAACACCTCGATGACGCTCGAGCCCGCGATGTCGCGGGCCCTATCCGCTCGAGATCTCGCGCGACCGCGTCACGGTCGAGGAGGCGCCGGTGCACGTTCGCTGAGCCCGAGCCCGCTGCTCAACGCGCCCGAACAAGATCGCGCCGGCGGACTTCGACGGCTGGGTGCAGGAGCGCGGCCTCTACTTCGCCGACCGATGGGACCCGAGCTACGACGCGCTGCTCGTCCTGCACGATCCGGGCGAGCCGGCGCGCGCGGGCGGCCTGCTCGCGGCGCACGTACGGCAAGGGCGTCTTCATCTACACGGGGCTCGCGCTTCTTCCGGCAGCTGCCGGCCGGCGTGCCCGGCGCGTACCGGCTGCTTCGTCGAATCTGGTGGCCGCCGGGCGATGAGCGAGACCGCGCCGCGCGATCCCGCACGCACCGCCGGCGAGGACGAGCCGCCGCCGCTCGGCCGGAGCTGCGCGCTTCTACGCGATCGTGCTCGCTCAAGCTGGCGCTCGCTGATCGTGCTCTCTGGCGCTGTACGCGGGCGTTCTCGTGAGGACGCTCGACTGGGTCGTCCTCGCGGCCGCTGGCGTCTTCATCGTCGCTACGGCGTGTGGAGGGGCGCGGCGCACGGCGGCCTCGACGGCTACGTGCTGGCGGCGACCGCAGCATGCGCTGGCAGACGGTCGCCTTCTCGATCATGGCCACGCAGGCGAGCGCGATCACGTTCCTCGTCGACGCCCGGACAGGCGCTACGTGGACGGCATGCGCTTCGTGCAGTTCTACTTCGGCCTGCCGCTGGCGATGGTCGTGCTCTCGGTCACCGCGTGCCGCTCTACCACCGGCTCAAGGTCTACACCGCCTACGAGTTCCTCGAGACGCGCTTCGACGTGCAAGACGCGACAGCTCGCGGCCGGCCTCTTCCTGGTCCAGCGCGGGCTGGCGGGCGGGCTCACGATCTACGCGCCGGCGCTCATCCTGTCGGTGCTGCTGGGCTGGAACCTCTACGCGACGATCCTCGGTGATCGGCGCGCTGGTGATCGTCTACACGGCGTTCGGCGGCAGCCGAGCGGTCGAGCCACACGCACACTCTGCAGCTCGTCATCATCCTCGCCGGCATCGTGGTGGCGTTCGTGCTCGCGATCGGCGCTCCTGCCCGCGGGCGTGGCACCTTCGGAGACGCGGTCCACGTGGCGGGCCGGATGGGCAAGCTCACCGCGGTCGACTTCTCCTTCGACCTGAACAACCGCTACAACTTCTGGTCGGGCATGCTCGGCGGCTTCTTCCTCGCAGCTGTCGTACTTCGGCACCGACCAGTCGCAGGTGGGCCGCTACCTGACCGGCCAGTCGGTGACGCAGAGCCGGCTCGGGCTCCTCTTCAACGGCATGCTGAAGGTGCCGATGCAGTTCGTCATCCTGGCGCTGGGCGTGACCATCTTCGCGGTGTCGCTGTTCCTGAAGCCGCCGCTGTCACTTCAACCCGGTCGAGGCGGCGCGCGCCGCGCACGGCCCCGCCGCCCCGCGCTGGCACGCGCTCGAAGGCGAGCACGCCGCCGCCCTCGCCGCGCGCGACGCCGATGCGCGCGCGCTGGTGACCGCGCGCCACGCCCACGACGGCGCGTCCGAGGCACGCGCGAGCGCGGCGCTGAGCTCGGCCGACGCGCGCGTGCGCGCGGCGCGCCGGGAGGCCTCGGCGCTGGTGAAGGCCGCCAATCCGGGCTCGAGCGGCAACGACAACAACTACGTGTTCCTGTGGTTCGTGCTGGGCTCGCTGCCCGCCGGGATCGATCGGGCTGGTGTTCGCCGCGGTGTTCGCGGCGTCGATGAACTCCAGCTCGGCCGAGCTCAACGCGCTCGCCTCGACCACGGTGGTGGACGTGTAGCGGCGCCTGCCCGGCCACGTCGCCGACGAGCGCCGCGACCTGCTGGTGTCGCGGGTCGCCACCGTGGCCTGGACCGCGTTCGCGGTCGCCTTCGCCGGGTGGGCGAGCGGGCTGGGCACGCTGGTCGAGGCGGTGAACATCCTCGGCTCGCTGTTCTACGGCACCATCCTCGGCATCTTCCTGACCGCGTTCTACCTCAAGCGGGTCGGCGGGACCGCGGTGTTCGTCGCCGCGCTGGTGGCCGAGGCCGCGGTGATCGCGTGCTTCAAGCTCACCGCGATCTCGTTCCTCGTGGTACAACGTGCTCGGCTGCGCGCTGGTGGTGGTGCTGGCGCTGGCGCTCGAGCCGTGGCTGGGCCGGCGCGCGCGCGCCGCGGCCTGAGCCGGCGCGTCGCGGACGCCGCGGCACGCGCCGCGCCCGCAGGCGCCCGGGTCCGCCGCCGTCCCATCCCGCCGTCCCACCCCGGATCCGCCCCTCACGCACGAAGGCCCGCGGGCCTCGTCGTCCGCGGGCCTTCGTGTCTTCGGGACGGAGCTACTTCGCCGCCGCGCTCCACTCCGCGACCGACTTCTCGAGCGCGGACACGTCGGGCTTGCTGGAGTCGGCCTTGCCCAGCGCGACCGCCTTGGTGCCGGCGGCGATGGCGTCCTTGGTCTTGCCGTCCTTCGCGAGCCAGCGCGCCTTGAGGCCGAGGTTGGCGTAGGTGGTCTGCGCCGCGAGCGACTTCTCGAGCCACTTCGCGCCCTCGTCGAGCGCCTGCGAGTTGTCGAAGCTCCAGCCGCGCCGCCTGGTAGGGCGTGCGCCAGTCGTCGCCCTTGGCCTTGGAGGTGGCCTCGCGCGCCGCGGCGAGCACGGTGCCGTTGACGTCGACCGCGAGCGTGACCGGGATCGCGAGCTTCTCCCAGCGCAGCACCAGGTCGGCGCTCGTTCGGGGTCAGGTCGTCGAACGTGAACTGCATCCACTCCTGCGTGCTCGGCCGGCCCTCGGCGTCACCGTGCACGCGCAGCACGTCGTGCTCCTGCTTGTACTCGAACGCGCCCCACATCTCCTTGTCGGTGCTGAACACCACCGTCCAGCTCGGCCTCGCCCGGGATGGTGAACAGCGCGTAGGTGCCGGCCGCGAGCTTCTGGCCGTTGACCGTGAGGTCGTCGGTGGTGGTGAAGTCCGTCGCCTCGTTGGCGCCGGTGCGCCACGGCTGGCCGTAGGGCACCAGCTCGCCCCAGATGACGCGGCTCTTCACGCCGGGGCGGCAGTACTTCACCGTGACGTCGGTGATGCCGATGGTCTGCGTCACGCTGGCGTTGGGGCTCACCCGCGGCAGCGAGAGCTGGGCCGATGCGGGGGAGGTGAGCGCGAGCAGCGCGAGCGCGGCGGGGAGCGTCGCGCGACGGATCAGGGTATCCATGAGGAGCCTCCATGCGAAGGATGCGCGGCCACGTTGGCGCGGCGTGCGGCGGGCGCGCGTACGGAGGTGCATGCTATCAGAAGCGCGCCCCGCGGGGTGCGGGGCGCGCGATCAGGGGCGCGCGGCGGTCCCGGTCGGCCGCCGCGCGGGCGCGCATCCACGCTCATCGCGCGGAGCGCGGCACATCGTTCAGAGCGTGGGCAGCGTCACCGCCCGGGGCACGTCCGGGGCCGACACGCTGCGGCACTCGATCACCCGCAGCCGCGGGCACGGCCGGCTCGCGGCCGCACCGACGCGGAACATGCGCTCGGAGGCCGCCGCGAGCCGCGTGGCGCCGTGGAGCGCCTCGGAGACCGCGGGCGCGACCAGCCGTTCGGCCAGCGACAGCGCGCCCCGGCCCAGCACCCGCGCGGTCACCACGCCGGCGCGCGCCAGCGTCACCCGCTCGGCCGGGTCGCCCAGCATCTGCGCCACCGGCGTCACCGTGCTCAGCGCGGCACCCTCGAGCGCGACCACCGCCAGCATCAGCGCGGCGCCCAGCAGGGCCATCCTCAGGCGAGCGAACATCGTGTCCTCCGATCCGGGGTCGAGATCGAGCGCGGCTGCGACCGCATCCGTCACCTGCTTCGACGTCCATGAGAACGCCGTGGTTGCACCGGCACAAGGCCATCCCGACCAGCGCGCGCAGGTTTGTCGTGTCGTTCACGACTGGGCCGACGAGCGCGGCCGACCTCGTGCTCCGCGCTCGTCCCGGCGCTCTGCCGCGCTCGTCGGGCGGACCGCTCGCGCCGGGGCGCACGAGGGGCTAGAGTCGGCGCGCTCCGTCTCCATCCGTGCCGGCGCGAGCAGCGCGTGCCGGCACCCGCTACCTGCACGCGAGGGATCCGCCGATGCGCCGAACGTTCGTCGCCGTCTGTCTCGCGCTCCTCGTCGCCGCGCCGGCGCTGCTCGCCGCCGCTCCCGCGAAGAGCGTGAAGCCCGCCTCCAAGTCCCCCGCCAAGCCGAGCGAGGGCAAGCTCACCAGCGCCACGTTCAACGGACTGACGCTGCGCGGCATCGGGCCGGCGCTCACCTCGGGCCGGATCATCGACCTGGCCATCCACCCGTCCGACCTCAACACCTGGTACGTGGCGGTGGCGTGCGGCGGGGTGTGGAAGACCACCAACGCCGGCACCACGTTCAGCCCGATCTTCGACGACCAGGGCTCGTACTCGATCGGCTGCGTGACCGTGGACCCCAGGGACCCGCTCACGGTCTGGGTGGGCACCGGCGAGAACAACAGCCAGCGCTCGGTCGGCTACGGCGACGGTGTGTACAAGTCGCTCGACGGCGGCCGCTCGTGGAAGAAGATGGGCCTCGAGCACAGCGAGCACGTCGGCAGGATCGTGGTCGATCCGACCAACAGCGCGGTGGTCTACGTCGCCTGCCAGGGCCCGCTGTGGGCCTCGGGCGGCGACCGGGGCCTGTACAAGACCGAGGACGGCGGCGCCACCTGGGCGCGCGTGCTCGACATCGACGGCTGGACCGGCGTGAGCGAGGTGGAGCTGGACCCGCGCGACTCGCGGGTCCTCTACGCCGTGTCGTACCAGCGCGGGCGCCGGGTGTGGACCATGGTCGACGGCGGACCGGGCTCGGGCATCCACAAGAGCACCGACGGCGGCAAGACCTGGACCCGGCTCACCGCGGGCCTGCCCGAGGGCGACATCGGCCGCATCGGCATCTGCCTCTCGCCCCAGGATCCGAACACCCTCTACGCCACGGTCGAGGCCACGCGCGGCAACGGCGGCTTCTTCCGCTCCACCGATGCGGGCAGCCACTGGGAGAAGCGCGGCCCCTTCGTCAGCGGCAGCGCCCAGTACTACCAGGAGATCTTCCCCGACCCCAAGGTCGAGGGGCGCGTCTACCTGATGGACACCTGGATGATGGTGACCGAGGACGCGGGCAAGACCTTCAAGAAGGTCGGTGAGACCTTCAAGCACGTCGACAACCACGCGCTGTGGATCGAGCCCGGCGACAACCAGCACCTCATCGCCGGCTGCGACGGTGGCCTCTACGAGTCCTACGACCGCGCCGCGACGTGGAAGTTCTTCGCCAACCTGCCGGTGACCCAGTTCTACAAGGTCGAGGTCGACAACGCCGAGCCGTTCTACAACATCTACGGCGGCACCCAGGACAACAACTCCATCGGCATGCCGTCGCGCACCCGTACCGAGCACGGCATCACCAACCAGGACTGCTTCATCACCACCGGGGGCGACGGCTACCAGACCCGCGTCGATCCCACCGACCCGGACCTGGTGTACTCGATGTCCCAGTACGGTGGTCTGGTGCGCCACGATCGGAAGACCGGCGAGATCATCGACCTGCAGCCGCAGCCCGACGCGGGCGAGCCGCCGCTGCGCTGGAACTGGGACTCGCCGTTCATCATCAGCCCGCACTCGCACACGCGCCTGTACTTCGCCGCCAACCGGCTGTTCAGGAGCGACGACCGCGGCGACACCTGGATGCCGGTGAGCGGCGACCTGTCGCGCCAGCTCGACCGCAACCGCATGAAGGTGATGGACCGCGCCTGGAGCGTGGACGCGGTGGCGCACAACGCCTCGACCTCGTTCTACGGCAACATCGTCGCGCTCGACGAGTCGCGGCGGAAGGAGGGGCTGATCGCGGTCGGCACCGACGACGGCCTGATCCAGATCACCGAGGACGGCGGCAAGAGCTGGCGCCGCATCGAGCGCTTCGCGGGCGTGCCCGAGCTCACCTACGTGTCGCGCGTGGCGCTCTCGCAGCACACCGACCACCTGCTCTACGCCACGTTCAACAACCACAAGATGGGCGACTTCAAGCCCTACGTGCTCCGGAGCACCGACCTCGGCCGCAGCTGGACCGACATCAGCGGCGACCTGCCCGCGCGCGGCTCGGTGTACGTGATCCTCGAGGACACCGTCGATCCCCAGCTGCTGTTCGTGGGCACCGACTTCGGGGTGTTCTTCACCCACGACGGCGGCAGGAAGTGGACGCAGCTCAAGGGTGGCATGCCGATCATCTGCGTCAAGGACCTCGCCATCCAGCGGCGCGAGAACGACCTGGTGGTGGCGACGTTCGGGCGCGGCTACTACGTGCTCGACGACCTGTCCCCGCTGCGCCGCGTGGGCACCGCCATGCTCGACAGCGCGGCGGTGCTGATGCCGGTGAAGCCGGCGCTGGCGTTCGTGCCGCGCTCGCCGCTCGGCGGCCGCGACAAGGCCTCGCAGGGCGACGCCTTCTACACCGCGCCGAACCCGCCGCTGGGCGCGACCTTCACCTACTACCTGGCTCAGGAGCTCAAGTCGCGCCTGAAGCAGCGCCAGGACCGGGAGAAGGATGTCGCCAAGGCCGGCGGGGACAACTTCTACCCGGCGTGGGACAGCCTGCGCGCCGAGAGCCGCGAGGAGGACCCGACCGCGATCCTCACCGTGGTGGACGAGGACGGCAACGTGGTGCGCCGCGTCACCGGGCCGGTGACGTCGGGCTTCCACCGCGTCACCTGGGACCTGCGCTATCCGCCGAGCGAGCCCGTCAGCCTGGCCGCCGCCGACATCGCGCCGTGGGACCAGATCCCCGCCGGTCCGCTCGCCGCCCCCGGCACCTACCGCGTCTCGCTCGCCACCCGGGTGGACGGCAAGCTCGCGACCGTCGCCGCGCCCCAGAGCTTCACCGTGTCGACGCTCGGGCCGCTGACCCTGCCGCCGCAGGACCGCGGCGCGCTGCTGGCGTTCGAGCGCAAGACCGCGCGGCTGCAGCGCGCGGCGCTCGGCACCTCGCACGCGCTCGAGGAGGGCCAGGTGAGGCTCAACCACCTCAAGAAGGCGCTCGACGACACGCCCGGCCCGGAGACCGCCGCGCTCGCCGCGCGCACCCGCGCGATCGAGGGCCGCCTCAAGGACCTGCAGGTGCAGCTCGACGGCGACGCGTTCAAGGCGTCGCGCAACGAGCCGACGCCGCCGTCGATCACCGATCGCGTGCAGCGCGTGGTGACCGGCCACTGGTACAACACCGGCGACCCCACCAACACGCTGCGCCACGAATACGACGTCGCCGCGACGGCGTTCGAGGCCTTCCTGCCCCAGGCCAAGCAGCTGCTCGAGAGTGACCTGCGCGACCTCGAGCGCGACGCCGAGCAGGCGGGCGCGCCGTGGACGCCGGGCCGGGTGCCGGACTGGCGGAAGGAGTAGCGCCGCGGGGCGCGCGATCGGCCCGTGACGCACGAGGCCCCGGTCGAGTGACCGGGGCCTCGGTCGCGGGTATCCGAGTGACTAGCGGTAGCGCACCTTGAGCTCGCCCCACGTGCCGGGCCGGGCGGGCACCTGCCCCAGCTCGATGGCGCGCACGCGGCCGGTGTCCTCGTCGAGCTGGAACAGCACGTCGGCGTCGGGCAGCGAGGTGGAGTAGAACGCGTTCCGGCCCTGGGTGTTGTCGTAGTCATAGCCGAACGCCACCACCGACCAGGTGCCGAGCGCGCGGATCTTGAACTCGTAGCTGCCGGGGGTGTGGAGGGTGATGACCTGCTGCCAGCGCCGGCCCACGTGCAGCAGCGGCACGCCGCTGTTCCACGACCCGGTCTCGGGCGCGCTGCCGATCACCTCGAGCGCGGTGCCCTCGGGCATCGGGGAGTCGGTGGCGACCGCGGGACCGTAGGGCTCCCAGCCCCCGGGCTCGGAGTACAGGTGCAGCCGGAAGTGGACGAGCTCGCCCGGCCCGGTCACGTACACCACGGCGTTCGCGAGCGCGTCGCTCGGCACGGTGGGATAGGCCTCGCTCCAGTCGTAAAGCGCGATCTTGAACTCGTGACGCCCCGCGGCCGCGGTGACCGGCACGCTGGCGCCATACACCCCATCGCCCGCCAGGCCGTCATCGTGAAGGCCGTCGTCGAACATCTCGTTGGCACCGTCCCAGCCCCAGCACGAGCCGGCGGCCGGATCGTTGGTGGAGTCGGCGCAGTAGAAGTCGCCGCGCACGTAGTACGGGCCGCAGCGCGCGGCCGAGGTGGCGATCGAGACGAGCGCGAGCGCGGACAGCGCGATCAGCAGGCGGCGCATGGGATGACTCCTCCGAAGGGGCCCGGGAGGACGGCGCCGGGGGCAGGCCCCGCCGTCCCGGCGGGCATCATAGGCGGCTTCGCCCGGCTTGTCGCCACCCGGGCCGCGGCGTGCTAGTCTGGTTCTCAGCGAAGCCCCGGCGGGCCGCAGGCATGCGGCGGACACCCGGTGGCGCCCGTGCGCGGCGATGGGCCCGCGGCACCCCGGAGGCGAAGGAGGCGGCCATGCCGTCCACCGATGCCCTCCTCGATCGGCAGCTGCGACGCTGGGAGATGGAGCGTCGTCTCGCCGGCGGCGAGCCCAGCCCCGCCGTGTCCCGCCCCAACCACCAGCCGGTCATCACCGTCTCGCGCCAGCGCGGCAGCGGCGGCACGCTGCTGGCGGCGAAGCTGGCCGAGCGCTTCGATTACACCCTGCTCGACCGCGATCTGATCGATCGCGTGTGCGCCACCACCGGCTACCAGCACCGCATCCTCGAATCGCTCGACGAGCACTCGCGCTCCGAGCTCTCGGTGTGGCTCGAGTCCATGCTCGCGGGTCGCTACGTCAACGCGACCGACTACGTGCGGGCGCTGTTCGAGACCGTGGTGGCGATGGCCAAGCTCGGCGGCGTGGTGGTGGTAGGCCGCGGCGCCAACTTCATCATCGGGCACTCGGGTGGCTTCCACCTGCGCGTGGTCGCCCCGCGCGAGGTGCGAGTGCGCAGCATCGTCGAGCGCGAGGGCCTGGGGCGGCGCCAGGCCGAGCACCTGGTGGACACCGCGGATCGCGAGCGCGCGGAATTCATGCGCAAAGTCTATGGGCGCGACATCGACGATCCGCTCGGCTACGACCTGATCATCAACCACCTCAGCATCTCGGTGGATGCCGCGGTGAGCCTGATCGCGGCGGCGGCGCTGGAGAAGTTCGAGCGCTTGCGGGTGCAGGCGAGCGCGGCCCACGCCTGAGCGTGGACCCGGGACCGCGCCAGCCCCGTCGGGGCGCGATCGAGTCGCGCCCCGCGCCCCGCGGCTCGCGCGCCCGCGTCGACGCGCGCGGACCGTGCGGGCGAGGCGGCCGGTGACACGTCCAGCGCCAGCCTCGCTCGCTTCGCGCCCGCATCCCGCCCAGGCCTGATCCCGCGCCGGTCGCCCTGACCACCGCGCGGATCGCCCGCGTCGAGATCGCCCCTTCACCCGCGCGCGCGGAATGCGTATCCTGCCGGCCACTCGCGCCCTGCAGCTCGGGGCGCCTCGCTCCCGGTGCCCCGGCACCGATCCGCCTCTCGAGGAACCCAACGTGAGCGCCACCGCCACCGTCACCGGCCCGAAGGACGAGCGCACCTTCCTCGGGCACCCCGTCGGGCTCTTCGTCCTCTTCTTCACCGAGATGTGGGAGCGCTTCTCCTACTACGGGATGCGCTCGCTCCTCGTGCTCTACATGGTGAACCACCTCTTCCTCGAGCCGGACGTCGGGCAGCGGGTCCTCGGGTTCACGCGGTCAAGCGCGCGCTCGAGTCGATCTTCGGGCCGCTGGCCATCCAGCCGCTGTCCTCGCAGATCTACGGGCTCTACACCGCCTTCGTCTACCTGACGCCGTTCTTCGGCGGGATGCTCGCGGACAGGGTGCTGGGCCAGCGCGCAGACGGTCATCCTCGGCGGCGATCCTCATGGCGATCGGCCACTTCCTCATGGCCATCGAGCGTCTCTTCTTCGTCGGCCCTCATGTTCCTCATCGTCGGCAACGGCGCCTTCAAGCCGAACATCTCGACCCAGGTCGGCAGCCTCTACCCGCGAGGGCGATCCGCGCCGCGACGGCGCCTTCACCATCTTCTACATGGGGATCAACCTCGGCGCGTTCCTCTCGCCGCTGGTCTGCGGGACCCTCGGCCAGACGGTCGGCTGGCACTACGGCTTCGGCGCCGCCGGCGTGGGCATGGTCTCGGCCTGCCTCGGCACTCTACCTGCTGGGGTCAGCAAGCTACCTCGGCCGCGCGACCTCAATCGGATGCACGCAGGCGCGAGACCACGGCGCGCGGTCAAGCCGCGGCAGAAGCAGCCGCATCACGCGAAGGACGAGTGGACGCCGCATCGGCGCGCTCCTCGTCCTCTGCGCCCTCAACATCGTCTTCTGGGGCGTGCTACGAGCAGCAGGGGAACACCATGCAGCTCTGGGCCGACCAGAACACGAACTGGAACTTCTTCGGCTTCGACGATGCCGTCGACCTGGTTCCAGTCGTTCAACCCGATCATGATCTTCGCCTTCGCGCCGCTCCTGAACATGTTCTGGGCGCGGCAGGCGAAGACGGGCAAGGAGCCCGACAGCGTGCACCAAGATGGCGATCGGCTGCTTCCTGCTCGGGCTCTCCTACATCGTCATGATCGTCGCCGCCGCAGGGCATGACCCCGGAGACGCGGCGCAGCGTGCATGTGGCTGGCCGGCACGACCTTCGTCCTCACCATCGGCGAGCTCTACCTCTCGCCGATCGGCCTCTCGCTCGTCACCAAGGTGGCGCCCGGCGCGCATGGTCTCGATGATGATGGGGGTCTGGTTCCTCTCGAGCTTCTTCGGCAACTACCTGTCCGGCTACCTCGGCACGTTCTGGGAGAAGTGGAACGCCAACCAGATGCAGATCGGTCCCCTCCACGTCGCCGGCAAGCAGATCTTCTTCACCATGCTCACCGCGCTCGGGCTCGCCACCGGCGTGCTGATGGTGCTGGTGAACAAGCCGCTCAACCGCGTGCTCGGCGCGCACGACCGGGGCGAGGCTGCCGGCAGCTGACGCGGCCCGCGATCCATCCCGAAGGCCCGGGGGCTCGACCCGCCGGGCCTTCGGACTGCCGGGGTGACGGGTGCGCGCGGGGCAGCGAGGATGCCCCGCGCGGGCGACGGTCACCGCGACCCTCGATCCGCATCCGACCCGGCGAGGCGCCCTGCAGGCGCCTCGCCGGTCGGCGTCCGGGGCCGCGGCGCGGTCGCGCCGGCCTCAATGCAGCACGGTGAGTCGAGCGACCGACGTGCGCGCCGCGGACTCGACCCTCACGAAGTACACGCCGTCACCCACCGCCCGGCCGTCGTCATCGCGCCCGTCCCACGCCAGCCGCTGCACGCCGGCATCGAACGACTGCCGGCGCAGCTCACGCACGCGGCGCCCGGCCACGTCGTAGACCGCGACCGTCGCGCTCCCGGCCGCCGGCAGCGCGAACGCGATGGTGGCGCCGCCCGCGGCGGGATTCGGGAACGCGCGCACGCCCGAGAACGTCGCGGCCGCCGGCTCCGGCGCGGCCAGCGGCGACGAGTTCGCCGGCACCGGGACCACGGCGAGGCCCTCGAATCCCGCGTCGCGCGGCAGCGTCACGAACGGCACGGTCGCCGCGGTGCTGGGGTCGATCGTGACCAGCGCGCCGGTGGTGCCGTCGTGCGCGATGAGCTTGCCGATCGAGGCGTCGAACTCGAGGCCGCCGTTGCGCGCGGAGGTGTTGCCCGCCACCACCCCGATCCCGGTGTCGCGGTCGATGCGCAGCAGGTGGTGCGGGACCACCGACGCGTCGACCGCGTACAGCTTCTTGTCGATGGAGTCCCACGCGAGGTCGGTGGTCGAGCCGAACGAGTAGCCGGTCGGGTTGGGCAGCGAGGTGGCGGCGCCGCTCGCCGGGTCGATGGAGACGATCCGGGACGACGGGAATCCGACCGCGCCATAGAGCACGTCGCGCTCGCCGTCGTACGCGAGGCACCACGAGCTGGTGACGCCGGTGGCGCCCACGCGCATCGCGTTGCCGAGACGCGGGTCGAACCGCCACAGTTCCCCGGTGCCGCTGTAGTCCAGCACGTAGATGGAGTGGTCGATGGCGCGGTAGGCGAGCCCGAAGAAGTTGCCGCCGGAGGTGGACGGCAGGCCCCAGGCCGACCACAGCGGCAGGTCGCAGCCGGGGTTCGGGGCCTTGAGCACCGCGGTCAGCGTGGCGCTGCCGCCGCCGCCGTCCTGGCCGCCGATCACGTACGACGTCGCCCCCTGGGGCGCGAGGTACGTGAGCACCAGCACGGCCGCGGTCCCGTTGTCGGCCAGGTAGACGTTCCCGGTCGTCGGGTCCACCGTCACGCCCGCGAGCGCCGAGAGCGGGCGGGTCGCGTAGCCCTGGTCGGCCCAGCGGAACGACGAGACGAAATTGCCGTTGGTGTCGATCACCTGGAGCCCGGTGTGCTCGAGTGCCACGATCAGCCGTCCCGGCAACACCGGCGAGGCGAACGGCGCGTACGCGATGTCGTCGACCAGCGCGTCGGGGCCGGGCCCGAGGTGGGCGTTGAAGTCGGTGCTCTTCGACGACTTCACCGGCGTGCCGGTGCGCGTGAACTTGAACCACTCGCACGAGGGGAGGGTGCCCGGGACCGGGCCGGCGTCGACCACGTACACGAAGCTGGAGTCGGTCGCGATGCCGCGCACCGACTCCAGCGTGTCCGGGCCGCTCCCCGGCACGGCGAAGGTGAGCGGCAGCACGAACACCGTGTCGAGCAGCACGCCCGCCGCGCTCCAGCGCCGCACCGTGCGGTCGTTGAGGATCTGCCAGTAGGTCCCGGTGCGCGAGTCCCATGCCAGCCCGGGCGCCTCGTCGGGACCGGCCGAGAGCGGATTGCCGCACCGATCGCGGATGAAGCCGCGCGAGGCGATGTGGTGGTTCACCGGGTCGAACGCGATCGACTCGAACGCCGAGCTCCAGCGGCAGGCCGCGAAGCGCTGCCCGCCGAGCGTGAACACCGGACCCGCGGGACCGGGATCGGGCGCGACCCGGTCGATGGTGGCGTCGAGCCCGATCACGTCGAGGTTGTTCCCGTCGGAGGCATTGCCGACGGTGAGGTCGAGGGTCTCGCCGGCGTTCATCGCGAGCGTGGCGGTGACCGTGGCGGTGGCGAGCCCGAGCGGGAACTGCACCCAGCGGTCGAACACCACCGCGCTCCCGTGCAGCAGCGCCACCTCGGCCGCGCCGCCGCCCGCGTTCGCGAGCGCGCGCGGGACGAAGTGCGCGTTCACCGCGTAGGAGCCGGTCGCCGGCGCCGTCCAGCGCACGACCGCCCATTCGTCGCTGGCACCCGGGAACAGGTTGAGCCCACCCGCCGGTGTGTACACCGTGCCGCCCGCGAGCTTGCCGGTCGCGGTGCCGTTGTGCGAGACGGTGGCCTGGGTGCCGGCCTTCTTCCACACGTCGAGTCCCGCGGCGTCGGGCGCGTGGGTGTCGAACAGCGTGAACGCGCCGCCGCGGTCGAGCGTGTAGCCGTAGCTCCACGACCCGATCGGATTGTTGGTGGCGGAGAAACCGAGGGCCACGTCGTCCGCGCGCGTGGCGCGGGCGATCAGGGAGGGAACGAGAGCCAGCAGCAGCGCGAGCACGACCAGTCGGGAGCGTGACATGAGGGGCCTCCGCGTCCAAGAACGAGGGAACGGTGTTCCCGGTGCTCGTCGCGGCAGGAGCGCGGACGTTTAGGGGGTGAGCGGGCCGCGCGCGACGGCGGCCACCACCCGGAAGGGCGCGATCAGCAACGGTGCACCTCCGCGGGCGGGCGCGATCTCGAGCCGGTAGGCGCCCTGATCGAGCGCCGCGGCCGGGAGCAGGGCGCTCAGGCCGCCGTGGCGGGCGTCCCAGAGCTCGTCCCGCGCGGCGGTGAGACTCCAGGTCGTCACCCCCGCGGCGTCGATCACGCGCAGCGTCAGCGAGTCGGCACGCGGCCGAGCGAGGTCGACGAGCAGCGGCACCGCCGGCTGGCCCGGCCGCAGGCGCACGAGCGGCGCGGCGCCCGCGGCCGCGCGCGTGGGGGCGCTCAGGACCAGCAGGTCCACCGCACCGCCCGGCCAGGCCGGCGCCGCCGCGCGCGGCGCCGGCGCGGGAGCGTGCACCGCCGCGTGCGTCGCCTCACGGCTCCGCGCCCGCTCGCGCGGCAGCACCACGATGCCGAGCCATGCCGGCACCGCCAGCAGCGCCACCAGCACCGCGAGCGCCGGACGCAGCAGCGCCGCACCCGCCCCGCGCGCCGGGGCCCACGCCCGCAGCGCGCGCAGCGGCGCGGGCGCGTTCGCCGCGCGCACCAGCGCCAGCTCGCGGGCACAGGTGGGACAGGCGGCGAGGTGGCCGCGCAGGGCACCGAGCTCGGCGAGCGCGAGCGCCCCGGGCGCAAGCGCGAAGCGCGCGAGGGCCTCCGGCACCGGATGCGCCGAGAACAGGTGCTCGCCGTGCTCCGCCACCGCCGCCCGCACGCCACGGACCGCCTCCGCCACCGCGCGGCAGGCCGCGCAGCCGGCCACGTGCGCCGCCACCGCCGTGGCGTCGACCTCCGCGAGGCGGCCGGCCACCCATTCCGTGATGTGCTGCGAGGCCTCGTCGTGATCCACGCGTCCTCCCCGGTGCGTCGCGCCGGCCAGTGAAGCACCGGCCCCCGGCACGGTCCAGTGCTCATCCCGTGGGTCCCGACGACTCGTCGCACCAGCGCCCCGGGCGTTTATACTCGCGCGGCAGCCGGTCGGACGCCGCCCCGGCCGCGACCGGGGAACCCCATGGACCCGTCGAGCCCAGCACCCCACGAGGATGATCGGTCGCTGACGCGACGCTTCGCCGCCGGCGAGGCCGGCGCCTGTCGCCTGGTCGAGCGGTGGGCGCGCACCGTGGTGTACTTCCGCGGGTTCGGCTTCAGCCCCGAGGAGCGCGACGATGCGGTGCAGGACACCCTCGCCGTGCTCTGGCAGCTGGTCGCGCGCCCCGACTTCCAGCTCACCCACGGGCTGCGCGCGCTGATCCGCACCGTGGCATCGGCGCGCTGCATCGACCGGCTGCGCCGCCGGCGGTCCCAGGTGGAGCCCGACGACTCGCTGCTCGACCCCGCGCCCGGCCCGCTGGAGCGCGCGGTCGCGAGCGACGAGCGCACGCGCCTGCTGTTGGCGGTCCAGTCGCTCGGGGCCGCCTGCCGCGAGCTGATCCGCCTGCACTTCCTCGAAGGGCTGGCCTACGCCGAGATCGCGCGTCGCGAGGACCGCAACGAGTCCACGCTGCGGGTGCGGATGTTCCAGTGCATGCAGTCGCTGCGCCGGCGCCTGGGGCGGGCGGACACGTGAGAGCGGTCGCGGTGACCGTGGCGGTCCTGCTGGCGGCGAGCCTCCACGGGACTCCGGCCCGCGCCGATGCGCTCGCCGACTCCGCCGCGACGCTGCGCGCGCGCCTCAGGGTGGACGGTCCCGACGCGGAGGCGCGCGCACGCCGCTGGCTCGCCGCGCTCGAGCAGCAGGGCGCCGCCGACAGCGCGCGTGCCCGCGCGCTCGACGTGCTGACCGAGGCCCTGCTCGAGGATGGCCACTGGGGCGGCGATGCCATCGTGATCGGCGAGCGGGCGGTGCGCGCCTGGCAGCGCGCGCTCGGCGACAGCAGCGCGACGGCCGGCGCGAGCATGATCACGCTCGCGCGGCTCCTCTACCGCCGCGGTGAGCTGGACGCCGCCCGCACGTGGGCCCGCGCCGGACTCGCAGCCTGCGAGCGCGCGCGGGGGCCGCGCGACCGCGACGTCTACCGTGGGCTGCGCTACCTCGCGAACATCGAGGAGGAGCGCGCCGACTTCGCGGCCGCGAGCGAGCTGTACCGGCGCAGCATCGCGGTGGCCGAGAGTCTCTACGGACGCAGCGGCGCCGAGTACGGCAACGCGCTCAACAGCCTCGGCGTGATGGACCGCAAGATCGGGCGCTGGTCGGAGGCCCGCGCGCTCTACCGCGAGGCGCTGGCGATCCGCGAGCGGGCGCTCGGGCCGACGCATCGCGAGCTGGTGTTCAACCTCAACAACCTCGCGAACCTGCTCGCGAGCATGGGCGACCCGGACGCGGGTCGCGCGCTGCTGCAGCGCGACCTCGTGCTGGTGCGCGCCGCGTACGGGCCGCGCCACCCCTATGTACCGTTCGTGCTGACCAATCTGGCGGCGGTCGAGGCGGAGGGCGGCGACACCACCGCGGCGCTGGCGGATCTGCGCGAGGCCCTGACGGTCGGCGACTCGTTGCTGGGGGCCGGCCACGCCACCCTCGGCATCGCGCTGAACGACCTGGGCGCGCTCGAACTGGCGACCGGCGACACCGCGCGCGCGCGGCCGCACCTGCTGCGGGGGCTCGCGATCCGCGCAGCGGTCTACGGGTCCGACCATCCCGAGGTCGCCAACAGCCTCGAGCGGCTCGGGGACCTGGCACTGGCGACCGGCGATGTCGCCGCCGCCGTGGACGCGTACCGGCGCGCGGGTGCCATCCGCGAGCGCCGGCTCGGGCCCGACCATCCCGACCTCGCCGAGTCGCTTGCGGACCTCGCGCGCGCGCACCGCGTGCAGGGTGACGACGCGGCGGCGCTCGACGAGGCCACGCGCGCCGAGCGCATCGCGACCGCTCACCTGCGACTGACCGCGCGCGGCCTCGAGGAGCGGATGGCGCTGCGCTACGCGCGCACCCGGCCGTCCGGGCTGGACCTGGTGCTGACGCTGGCGGCCGAGCACCCCGACGACGCCGCCGTGGTGGGACGCGCATGGGACACGCTGGTGCGCTCCCGGGCGCTGGTGCTGGACGAGATGGCGCGCCGCCATCACGCGGTGGTGAGCGGCGGGGATCCCATCGCGCGCGCCTTGGCCGATTCGCTCGCGGCGGTGAGCGATCAGCTCGTCGGTCTGCTCGCGACCGGCGGCGAGGCGCCTGCGGACTCCGCACGGCGCGCGCGGATGGCGATCCTGTGGGAGGCGCGGGAGCGGCTCGAGCTGGCGCTCGCCGCGCAGAGCGGGCACGAGCGCTCCGAGAGCCGCCGCCTGCTCGCCGGCTACGACTCCGTGGCGGCCGCGCTGGGGCCGGATGAGGCCCTGGTGGCGTTCGCGCGCTATGCGCACGTGCCCCGCGATGGGATCGCGCGCGGGGCGGCTCGCTACCTGGCGTTCGTGCGCGGACCCGGAGCGTGCCCGCCGCGTGCCGTCGCGCTCGGCGCCGCCGCGACGGTCGAGCCGCCGCTGGGGGATTGGCTCGCGGCGCTCGCCACGCGTCCCA
This sequence comes from Candidatus Eiseniibacteriota bacterium, assembly GCA_963725865.1. Lineage (GTDB taxonomy): Bacteria > Eisenbacteria > RBG-16-71-46 > RBG-16-71-46 > RBG-16-71-46 > CAVSAC01. The sequence continues at coordinate 32,368 of CAVSAC010000016.1, read as the reverse complement.
CCCCACTCGGACGGACGCGCGCGGAGCGGCGTTGCCGGGCCGCGGGCGAGCGGGTCCGGGTCCGGCTGTGGGACCCGCTGCGCGCGGCCTGCGCGGGGGCGGCGCGGATCCTGGTGGTGCCGGACGGTCTGCTGCAGCGCATGCCCTTCGCGGCGCTGCCGTCACCGGGCGGCGGCTACGAGGTCGAGCACGGGCCCCCGATCCATCTGCTGGGGGCGGAGCGCGACGCGGTCGCCCGCGATCCCCCGGATCCGCCGGGGCGCGGACTGCTCGTGGTGGGCGCGCCCGACTTCGACCGGGCGCCGCATCCGGTTGCGGGCGGGGCATCCGGCGCGGGCACGGGTGAGCGCGGGGCGCAGTCGGCGTGCGCGGCGTTCCGCTCGCTGCGCTTCGCGCCGCTGCCGGGCGCGCGCCGCGAGGCCGAGGACGTGAGGCGCCGCTGGATCGGCTCGTGTGCCGACCGCGACGTGCGCATGTTGCTCGATCGCGGGGCGAACGAGAGCGAGGTGCGCGCGCTGGCGCCCGGGCGCCGGGTGCTGCACCTCGCCACGCACGGGTTCCTGCTCGACGCCGTGTGCTCCGGCCGCGACCGGCTCGACTCGCTCGCGCTCGAGGACCCGCTGCTGCGCGCCGGCGTGGCGCTCGCGGGCGCGAATGTCCGCGACCGCCTCGTGACCGGCGCCGACGACGGCATCCTCACCGCCGCCGAGGTCTCGACGCTCGATCTGCAGGGTGTCGAATGGGCGGTGCTCTCGAGCTGTGAGAGCGGCGCGGGCGAGATCCAGGAGGGTGAGGGCGTGCTCGGACTGCGGCGCGGATTCGCGATCGCGGGCGTGCACACGCTGATCTCGAGCCTCTGGGCGGTGCCCGACGATGCCACCGAGCGCTGGATGGACGCGCTGTACGCGGCTCGGTTCGCACACCGGCGCGGCGCCGCCGAGGCGGTGCGGGATGCGCAGCGCGCGGTGCTGCGCGCCCGCCGCGGCGCCGGGGAGAGCGACCACCCCTACTACTGGGCGGCCTTCGTGGCGGCCGGGGACTGGCACTGAGTCGGATGGCCCGGGTGCCCGGCGCGGCCGGCCGCGCCGGCCGCGCCCAATCGACCGTTGCACCGCGGACCGGGCGTGCGGCATGCTGGCCGTGCGCACAGGGCGCATCCGGTCCGCGGAAAGGGACGCTCCCACCTGAACCGCCTCATCTCCGACATCTACGAGCCTTCGGCCCAACCGTGCGGACACGGGCGAGATGGAGGGTCGTAGCATGTCCGGTCCCGACCGGGAGCCGTCGGCTCCCACGTTCGAACGCATCCGCGAGCTCGCGAAGCGGCTCCTGCGCGCCAGCCGCTCCGGCGACGCCACCGCCCTCGCGCGCGTGCAGGCGCAGCTGCCACGCCTCGCCGCGCTGGACACCGCCACCGCCGCGGCCAGCGTGCGCCTCGCCGACGTGCAGCACGCGCTCGCGCGCGAGGCGCGGCAGGAGAGCTGGGCCGCGCTCAAGCACCACCTGCAGGCGCGCGAGCCATTCCTCGCCCAGGTCGCGCGCTTCCTGAGGGCGCTGCCGGAGGGCGACGGCGCGACCATGCGCCGCGTGCTCGAGGGCTTCCCCGAGGTGGCGCGCACCAGCCTGCACGCGGCGTGCGCGGCTTGCGATGTCGCCGCGGTCGAGGCGTGGCTCGCCCGCGACCCGGCGCTGGCGAGCGCGCCGTTCCCGGGCGCGCAGGCGTGGACGCCGCTCGAGTGCCTCAGCGCCTCGCCGCTGACCGTGCTCGACGCCGCGCACGTCGCAGCCAGCGTGGCGATCGGCGCGCGGCTGCTCGCGCTCGGGGCCGATGCGAACACGTTCACGCCGCCGGGGCCGGGCGAGATGGGCGAGAAGCTCCCGGTGCTCTACCGCGCCAGCGCGCTGGGCAACGCGGGGCTCGTGAAGCTGCTGCTCGAGAACGGGGCCGATCCGAACGACGGCGAGTCGGTGTATCACGCCGCCGAACGCGATCACCGCGAGGTGCTCGAGCTGCTGCTCGCGCACGGGGCGGATCTCTCGGGCGAGCATCCGCATTGGACCAACACGGTGCTGTACTTCCTCTCCGGCTATCGCGAGTTCCACCACCGGACGCCGGCCGCGACCGCGGGCATGCGCTGGCTGCTCGAGCACGGTGCGGATCCCAACGTGCCGAGCTACTCGAGCCGCGAGGTCCCGCTGCACCGCATCGCGGAGTTCGGCCGCAGCGCCGAAGTGGCCGAGATGCTGCTCGCGCACGGCGCCGATCCCGCGCGGCCGCGCGCCGACGGGCGCACGCCCTACGAGCTGGCGATGCGCGCCGGCAACCGCGTGGTCGCCGACGTGCTGCGCGCGCGCGGCGCCGCGGTGGAACCGCTGCGTCCGGTCGACGCGCTGCTCAGCGCCTGCGCGGTCGGTGACGCGGCCGCGGCGCGCCGGGTGCGCGACGCGCACCCCGGGCTGCTCGAGTCGCTTCCGCCGGTGGAGCGGGACGCGCTGGTGCACGTCGCGGCGGACGGGAGAGCCGCGGCGGTGCGCGCACTCGCCGCGCTCGGCTTCGACGTGGCGCGCGAGGGCGGGTGGGCGGGTACGGCGCTGCACCATGCGGCCTGGCGCGGGCACGTCGAGACGGTGCGCGAGCTGCTGGCCGCCGGTGCGCCGCTGGACGTGCGCGATCGCCAGTACGGCAGCTCGCCGATCGCCTGGGCGGCTCACGGCTCGGCCAACTGTCGCGAGGCGGACGACGACTACGTCGCGGTGATCGACCAGTTGCTCGAGGCCGGCGCCGCGCGCGAGCCCTCGTTCAACCACTGGGGCGAGCCGCCCGAGCGGCTGGCGAGCGAGGCGGTCGCCGAGCACCTGCGGGCCCGGGGGTTCGCGCCGCCCGAGTGAGCGCGGGGCTCCGGCGCGGCGGGTCCCGGATCCGCCGCGCCGCAGCGCGGACTGTCGCCCGGTACAGCCCGGACTGCCCGCTCGTGACGGGGGGCTGCACGAGCGTACCGACGAGGCCCTCCCCGCCCCGCGCCCCGCGCCGGCGCGTTCCCACCGGACCGCACCGCAATCCGTTCGCGTCCAGGCGCATGGCGGAGCGCGGGCGCGCGCGTCGTGAGCCTCCTCGGAGCGGCACGCGGCCTGCAATGTCCGGTGTCCAGGACCACTGGACAGCACCCCTCACCAGGAGGAAGCCATGAACGCGACGATGAGCAGGATGACGACCCTCGGGGTCTGCGCCCTCGTCGCTCTCACGGTCGGGTCGAGCGTGGCCGCCGCTCGCTCGAACGCGCGGGACGAGGTCTACCGGGATGCCCGACTCGACCAGGTCCGACCGGCGACGGTCGCGATCCTTCCCGTGGTGGCGATGGCGTCCGACACCATCGCCGAGCGCCTGGTGGAGGCCGGCTGGTTCGGGCTCTACCGCGAGTCGGCGACCCGGTGGACGTCCGCCGACGAGGTGCGCACCCACTTCCAGGAGTCGGGGGCGGAGCCGGGCAACATCGCCCGCCTGGTGGCGGCTCAGATCTGGCGCGATGGCAGCGTGGCGTCCGAACTGGCGGGCCGGCTCACCCGGCTGCTGGGCGTGGACGCGGTGCTGAGCGTGCGCATCGATCGCTGGGAGGTGGTGGACGGGGGACGGGCGCTGGTCGCGATGAGCGCGGTGCTCACCGGCGCGGACGGCGCGCGGCTGTGGAGCATCTCGGGGATGGCAGGCCACGGCACGCCGGCGGGCAGCGTCGAGCGCAGCTTCGCCTTCGAGCCGGACGTGATCACGGTCCGCAATCCCGAGTCCGAGCTGAGTGAGGACGGACACCGGCTCAGCCACGCGCTCTTCAGCCTGATGGCACGGTGGGCGTGGGCGCTCCCGGCGCCGATCGACGAGCGCGCCGACGTGGCTCCGGTGCTCGCCGAATACCGGCCGCGCTGATCGCGGCCGGGCAGGCCGCCCGCAGGGCCGGGCGCATGCGGCCACTCCCCGCCCGGGGAGTGGCCGCTGCGCTGGAGCCCTCCGCGCGCGGCCTCAGCCGCCGAGGCCGTACCGGCGCAGCTTCTTGAACAGCGCCGATTCGCTGATCTTGAGCATCTCGGCGAGCTCGGCGCGGGTGCTGTGGGGATGCCGCTTCAGGGCGGTCTCGAGCCACGCCCGCTCGGTATCCGCCAGCAGCTGCGGCAGGCCGACCCCGGGATCGGGCGGCACCTGCGGCGCGCGCCCGGGCGCCGGCCCCGGGGCGGGCGCCTCCACCCGCTCCGGCGCCGGCCGCACGTCGAGCAGGCGGCGCAGATCCGCGCACGAGACCGGGCGCTCCGGCGACTCGACGGTGATGCGGGCCGCGAGCTGCTCGAGATCGCGCACGTTGCCCGGCCAGGCGTGGTCGAGCTCGCGCAGGTAGCGCGCGGCCTCGTCGTCGATCTCGACCCAGCGACCGGCGTCGGTCTGGTCGAGGCAGTGGCGCAGGATCGCCGGGATGTCGTCGCGATGGTCGCGCAACGGGGGCACCGGGACCGGCAGGTAGTCGAGGCGCTCGAAGAGATCGCGCCGGAAGCGGCCCTCGCGCACCTCCTGCTCGAGGTCGCGGTTGGTGGCCGCCACCACGCGCACGTCCGCGCGCCGCTCGGTGGCGTCGCCGAGCCGTTCGTAGGTGCGCTCCTGGAGCAGGCGCAGCAGCTTGGGCTGGATCTCCAGCGGCAGGTCGCCGACCTCGTCCAGGAACAGCGTGCCGCCCTCGGCGGTCTGCACCTTGCCGACCCGGTCGGCGGAGGCGCCGGTGAACGCGCCGCGGCGGTGGCCGAACAGCTCGGCCTCGACCATCGACTTCTCGAGCGACGGGCAGAACACCGTCACGAACGCCTGGCCGGCGCGCGGACTGGAGGAGTGCAGGACGCGCGCGAGGATGCTCTTGCCGGTGCCGGTCTCGCCGATCAGCAACACCGGGAAGGGTGCGGTCGCGGCGCGCCGCAGCCGGGTCTCGAGCTCGCGCACCACCGGGTCGCGGCCGACGAAGCGGCCGAACGACCAGTCGAGCGCCAGCTGGTGCCGGCTCTCCGCGGTCTCGGCGCGCAGGCGCTGCTCCGCTTCGGCGAGGCGGTCACGGTCGAGCAGCACGGCGCGCCCGGCCGCCAGCGCCTCGAGCACCGGGGTGGCGAGGTCGAGCAGGGGGCGCAGCAGCTGGCGGTGGGAGTCGTCGAAGTAGCCCACCTGGCCGCTCTCGAGATGGAGCAGCGCGGCGATGCGATCGCCGACGCGGATCGGCATGCACAGCACCGCCGCCATCCGGTAGAGGATCACCGACTTGGTCTCGTCCACCGGCAGGTCGGCGACCGCGTTGGCCAGCACCAGGTCCTCGCCGGTGCGCAGGCAGGTCGCGAACACCGCGCGGCTATAGTGACCGGTGTCGCGCAGCGCGTCGGCGCGATAGCTGTGCAGCACGTCGAACACCAGCTCGCCGCGCGGGCTCACCTCGACGAACACGCCGCGGGTGGCGCCGGTGATGGCCACCGCCTGCTGCAGGATGGTGGCGAGCACCGCCTCGGGCTCGGACAGGCGCGCGAGCACGCCGCGCAGCGCGAGGACGAGCTGGGTGACGAGCGCATCGTGGGGGGTGGGCACCGGGGACTCCGTGGCTGGCGGAACCGATCCGGGGGGTCGCGCGGAGTCTAGTGGATGGAGCGCGGCCTGTCAGGGCGGGGGCGCCTCCACCCGGTGGGGTCGCGCGGACGCGCGGCAGGTGTAGACTGCGCGCATCCCCGGGCCCGCCCCTCGGCCCGGGCGTCGGAGGACCGCGTGGCCGTCGCGCCCGGCATGTCGCTCGCGCACTACCGGCTGGTCGAGCAGATCGGCGTCGGCGGGATGGGTGTGGTGTGGCGGGCGTGCGACACGCGGCTCGGCCGCGAGGTCGCGATCAAGCTGCTGCCCGACGAGCTCGCCACCGACCCCGGCGCGCTGGCGCTGTTCGAGCGCGAGGCCAAGGCGATCGCCGCGCTCAACCATCCCAACATCGTCACCATCCACTCGGTCGAGCAGTGCGGCGACGTGCGCTTCTTCACCATGGAGCTGATCGGCGGCCGCACGCTGCGCGAGCTCATCCCGGCCGGCGGGATGGCGGTCGACCGCCTGCTCGAGATCGCGATCGCGATCGCCGACGCCCTGAGCGCGGCGCACGAGGGGGGCATCGTGCACCGCGACCTCAAGCCCGCCAACGTCATGGTCACGACCGGAGGGCGGGTGAAGATCCTCGACTTCGGGCTCGCCAAGATGCGCCGCCGCGAGGCCGCCGGGCTCGGCGACGACTGGACCAGCAGCACCGTCCTCGCGAGCGACCGGCTCGCGGGCACGCTCCACTACATGTCGCCCGAGCAGCTGCGCGGCCGGGACTCCGACCCGCGCGCCGACATCTTCGCCTGCGGCGTCATCCTCTACCAGATGGCCACCGGGCGCCGCCCGTTCGAGGGCGAGACCGTGGCCGCGCTCGCCGCCTCGATCGTGAGCGACGTCGCGATCCCGCCGTCGCGGCTGCGCCCGGAGCTGCCGCGGCGCCTCGACGAGGTCGTGGCGCGCTGCCTGGAGAAGGATCCGGCGCTGCGACTGCAGTCGGCCGAGGACCTGCGCGACATGCTGGCGGGGATGCGCGGCGAGCTCGGCCCCACCGCGGGCGGGGCCGGGACCTCGATCGCCGTCCTGGCGTTCTCCGACATGAGCGAGCACAAGGACCAGGACTACTTCTGCGAGGGCATCGCCGAGGAGATCATCACCGCGCTCGCGCGCGTCCCGGACCTGCGGGTGGCCTCGCGCGTCTCGTCGTTCCAGTTCAAGGGCTCGCCGCTCGACAGCCGCGAGATCGGCCGGCGGCTCGGCGTGCGTCACCTGCTCGAGGGCAGCGTGCGCAAGGCGGGCGAGCGATTGCGCATCACCGCCGAGCTCGCCGACGTCGAGGCCGGCTTCTGCCTGTGGACCGAGCGCTACGACCGCGACCTCAAGGACATCTTCGCGATCCAGGAGGAGATCGCGGGCAGCCTCGTGGCCGCGCTCCAGGTCACGCTCAGTCCGAGCCAGCGCAGGGCGCTCGGCAAGGCGGCCACCGCCGATGTCGAGGCCTACGAGTGCTACCTCAAGGGTCGGATGTACTTCTACCAGTACAGCCGGCGCGGAGTGGAGTTCGCGCGCCAGATGTTCGCGCGCGCCATCGAGATCGATCCCGGCTACGCGCTCGCGCACGCCGGGCTCGCCGACTGCTGCACCTACCTGTTCATGCACGTGATCGGCAAGGAGTCCATGCGCACCGCGGCGCTCGAGGCCGGGCGCCGCGCGGTGGAGCTGGACCCGGCGCTGGCGCAGGCCCACGTCTCGCTCGGGCTCGCGCTGTCGCTGACCCGCGACCACGACGCCGCCGAGCGCGAGTTCGAGGCCGCGCTCGGGCTCGACCCGCGGCTGTTCGAGGCCCACTACTTCTACGCCCGCGACAGCTTCATGCAGCACCAGCTCGAGAAGGCGCTGGGCCTCTACGAGCGGGCCTTCGAGCTGCGCCCGGAGGACTACCAGTCGCCGCTGCTGGCGGGCCAGATCTACGCGGACCTCGGTCGGCCCGAGCGCGCCGTGGCCTCGCGCCGCAGCGGGCTCGAGGTGGCCGAGAAGCGGCTCGCGTTCCACCCCGACGACGTGCGCGCGCTCTACATGGGCGCCAACGCGCTGGTCGCCCTGGGCGAGACCGAGCGCGGGCTGGAGTGGGCGCAGCGCGCGCTGGCGCTCGATCCCGAGGACGCCATGCTGCTCTACAACATGGCGTGCATCTTCTCCATGGCGGGACGCCTCGACGACGCGCTGGGCTTCGTCGAGCGCTCGGTCGGGGCGGGCATGAACCGGCTGGCGTGGCTGGAGAACGACAGCAACCTCGACGCGATCCGCCGGCACCCGCGCTTCGCCGCCGCGCTCGAGGAGCTGAAGCGGGCGCTGCCGGCCTGAGACGCGCCGCGCCGGACTACAGGCCCACCACCCGCGTGATGCGCGGTCCCGGCTCGTCCGCCCGACGCAGCACCGTCACCGCGTAGCGCCGTCCCGCAGGCGGCGTCCAGGCGCCCTCGTGGCGCTCGCTCATGCGCAGCACGCCGCCCTCGACCGCGGCCTCGAAGCGGGTGAGCCGGTACTCGCCGCGGGTGTAGGCGAAGCCGTCGCCAGCGTCCTCGTAGAGCGTGCCACGGGCGCGCCCGCGCGCATCGAGGCTCACCAGCAGCGTGACCTCCTCGAGCGGGCGCTCGTCCGCGTACTGCATCACCGGAGCCAGCGGCACGATGGCGCCGCCGCGCACCTCGAGGCGCGGCAGGTCGGGGTCGCGCGCGCCGTCCGCGAGCGGGCTCACGATCCGCGCCTCGCGCCAGTCGCCGCGCGGCAGGCAGAAGACGTGGCCGCGGTCGTCGTCGAGCTCGGGGATCACCAGCAGGTCGGCGCCGAGCAGGAAGGCGTGATCCTCGCGGCGCAGCGCGGGGTCGCGCGGATCGGCGAAGAACACGGGCCGCGCCACCGGCAGGCCGGTCACGAGCCGCCTCGCGGAAGAGCGGTATAGAGGTAGGGCAGCAGCCGGTAGCGCGTCTCGAGCGCGCGCCGGCAGGTGGCCTCGACCGCGGGGCCGAAGCTCCACGGCTCCTTGCGCGTGTTGCCCTTCTCGGCGTGACCGCGCGCGAACGGCAGCAGCGTGCCCACGCCCATCCAGCGCGCGAACAGGCGCGGCTCGGTCGCGCCCGCGAAACCGCCGATGTCGGCGCCCGGCGAACGGCTGGCCCGACAGGCCGAGGTTCAGCGTCATGCCACCGACCACCGTCAGGTGCGGCCAGGTGCCGCGGTTGTCGCCGGTCCAGGTCGCGGCGTAGCGCTGGCCGCCGATGAAGTTGGCGCGCGAGAGCACGAACGGACGCCGGTCGGGCCGCGGCGCGAGCAGCCCGTCGTGGGTGGCGCGCGCCATCAGCATGCCGTAGACGTTGTGGTAGCGCGCGTGCAGGCCCGGCCCGCCGAGCTCGTCGTCCGCCGCGGTGGAGGTTGGTCGAGCGGCATGGTCTTCGAGTCCACGTCGAAGACCGCGGGCTCGTTCATGTCGTTCCAGATGCCGTCGACGCCGCTGCGCCAGCAAATCCGGCGTAGAGCCCGCCCCACCAGCGCCGCGTGGCGTCGCGGGTGAAGTCGGGGAAGACGCAGTCGCCGGGCCAGACCTGGCCGTGGAGTCGGCGCCGCCGGCGGTCCCGGACCCAGTGCGTCGCCGGCCGTGCCCTGGTCGTACACGCAGTAGCCGGGCTCCGCCTTGATGCCGGGATCGATGATCCACACGGTGTGGAAGCCCTGCGCGTGAAGGCGCGCGTTCATCCCGGCCGGGTCGGGGAAGCCGCGCGGGTCGAACGTGAACGAGCGGTTGCCGTCCATGTAGTCGATGTCCAGCCACAGCACGTCGCACGGGATGTGCCGCGCGCGGAGCTCGTCGGCGATGCGCGGCACCTCGGCGGCGGGGGCGTACGAGTAGCGGCACTGGTGGTAGCCCAGCGCCCACCGCGGCGGCAGCGGCATGTGGCCGGTGAGGTCGGCGAGCGCCATCACCACGCTGCGGGCGAGCCGCGCTCGACGATCACGAGCGGGAACGCCGGCCCCTGGGCGCGGAACTCGATGCCGCGCGTGAGATCCACCACCAGGCGGCCGGGCGTGTCGGCGAGCACGCCGAACGCGGTGCCGTCGGCACGCACCGCCAGCACCCACGGGTGCGACTGGTAGAGCGAGGGCGTGCCGTCGCTCCAGCCGTAGGCGTCGGTGTTCCACGCACGACCGTGCGGCCATTGCGGAGCCAGCGGGCCCGCGACCTCGCCGGTGCCGTAGAGCGTGGTGCCGCGCTCGATCGCCACGCGCGCCACCCGCGCGCCGGCCTCGGTGGCGAAACGCGGGGTGACGGAGGGACGCGCGGCGCCGGCCCGCAGCGGCGGATCAGGCACCACCAGCGCGAGCGAGGGCCGGGCCGCGGCGCGCGCGGCGCTGTCGGGCCAGCAGCGCGCGAGCCGATCGCCGATGGGCTCGATCAGCGGCTGGGCCTGGGCGCGGGCGGCGGACAGGCCCGCGACCAGCGCCACCACCGACAGGGTGCGGCGGGCGAGGGAGCGAGGATCCAGGCGGCGCATGGGGCGGACGCTAGCACAGGCTCGCGGCCCCGGCTGCCAGCGGGGTCGCGGTCCCCCTGGCCGCCTGCGTGCGGGGCGCCGCGGGCAATGCTAGGATGCCCCGCGCTCGTGTCCATCGTCCCCCGGGGCGGCCGCGCCCCGCGTCACACCGAAGGAGTCCTGCTCATGGATCGCATCGCCCATCTTCCGATCGTCGCCCTGCTGTGTGCCGCCCTCGCGCTGGTGGGCTGCCAGAAGAAGCCGGCCCCCGGGACCGCGGCCCAGCCGGATCCGAGCGCAGAGACCCGCGGCATGCTCGCGCCCAACGGCGACGCCGGTGGCCAGATGCCTCCGGGCCACGAGCCGATGGGCGGCAGCGTGGTGGACGCGCCGCCGAGCACGGCGCCCGATGCCGCGGCCGGGGTGAAGTGGACCCTGCCCAAGCGCTGGACCCTCGGCGCCGACCGGCCGATGCGCGTCGCGACCTACATGGTGCCGGCGGCGGCGGGCGATCCCGAGGGCGGCGAGTGCGGCGTGTTCTACTTCGGGGCCTCGCAGGGCGGCGACGTGGAGTCCAACATCCAGCGCTGGGTCGGGCAGTTCCAGGGCGCGGGCCCGGCCGACCGCTCCGCGCGCGAGGTCAACGGGCTCAAGGTGTCGCTGGTGAAGGTGACCGGCACCTATCTGGCGCCGGCCGGCCCGATGATGCAGTCCACCGGCACCCGCCCGGGCTACGCGCTGCTGGGCGCGATCGTCTCGGGACCGCAGGGCTCGGTGTTCTTCAAGCTCACCGGCCCCAAGAAGACGCTGGACGCGGCCAAGGGCGACTTCGACGCGCTCGTCGGCTCGATGAAGAAGGAGTAGCACCCGCGCCTCGGCGCGGACCCCGCGCGCGCGGCTCACGCGAGCCGCGCGCGCCGGCGTCTGCGGCGGATGCGCGGTCCGAGGGACCCATGATCCGCACCGCCGCCACCGACCCGCGCTCGTTCCGCCCCGCCGCCGCCGACTTCCGGCGGCTGCTGGCGCTGGCGCTCCCCATCGTGGTGGTGCAGGTCGGGATGATGGCGATGGGCGTGGTCGACTCGATCCTGCTCGGCCATCTCTCGGCCGCCGACCTGGCCGGGGGCGCCCTCGGCAACCTCTACTTCTTCGGCATCGTCGGCCTCGGTATGGGCACGCTGTTCGCGCTCGACCCGATCGTCGCCCAGGCCGTGGGCGCGGGCGATGGCGAGAGCGTGACGCGCGGCGTGCAGCGCGGCCTGGTGCTGGCGGCGCTACTCGCGGCGGTGACCTCGTTCGGCTTCCTCCCGGCGCGCCAGGTGTTCGTGCTGCTGGGCCAGCCCGCCGACGTGGTGCCGCGGGCGGCGCGCTACGCGGCGGCGTGCGTGCCGGGGGTGCTGCCCTTCTACGGCTTCATCGTGCTGCGTCAGAGCCTGCAGGCGATGGGCCGGCTGGCCCCGATCGTGACCGTGATGGTGGCCGCGAACGTGCTCAACCTGGTGCTGGCGTGGGCGCTCATCTTCGGCCACGGTGGTGCGCCCGCGCTCGGCACGGCGGGGGCGGCCTGGGCCACCGCCGCGGCGCGCTGGGCGCTGATGCTGGGGCTGCTCGCGCTGGCGTGGCGCGACCTCGTGCCGCACCTGTCGCGGCCGCGGCGCGAGGCGCTCGAGCTCGCGCCGCTGCTGCGCATGCTGCGGCTCGGACTTCCCATCGGGGTCCAGTTCGAGCTCGAGATGGGGGTGTTCTCGGTGGTGGCGCTGCTGATGGGGCGCATCGGCACCGACGCCATGGCCGCGCACCAGATCGCCATCAACATCGCCTCGCTCACCTTCATGGTGCCACTCGGCGTCTCCGGGGCGGCCGCGGTGCTGGTGGGCCAGGCGGTGGGCGCGGGTGATGCCGGCGGGGCGCGCCGCGGCGCGGTGGCCGCGCTCGTCACCGGCGCCACCTTCATGCTGGCGTCGGCGATGGTGCTGCTGCTGGCGCCCGCGGCGCTCGCGGGCGTGTACTCGCGCGAGGGCACGGTGCTCGCGGTGGCGGTGACGCTGATCCCGATCGCGGGCGTGTTCCAGGTGTTCGACGGCCTGCAGGTGGTGTCGATCGGCGTGCTGCGCGGCGTCGGCGACACGCGCACCCCCATGATCGTCAACGTGCTCGGCTTCTGGCTGGTGGGCCTGCCGATCAGCCTGGCGCTGGCGTTCCGGCTCGGCCTCGGCGCGGTCGGGCTGTGGTGGGGACTGGTGGTGGGGCTGGTGGCGGTGGCGCTGTTCCTGGTGGCGCGCGTGGCCCAGCGCCTGTCGCACCGCGTGGCGCGCGTGGTCATCGACGAGGCACGTCAGGGCTGAAAGCCGGCGGGCGCTGGTGTAGAGTCGCGCCGACCCCGTCATCCGCCACCGAGGACCACGCGATGAGCGCGACCGCCGCCGCAGCACCGGCCGAGAAGCATCCGAAGGGCCTCTACGTCCTGTTCGCCACCGAGATGTGGGAGCGCTTCGGCTTCTACTCGATGCTGGCGATGTTCACGCTCTACCTGCGCAGCGCCGAGGGCTTCTCGTGGACCGCCGCGCAGGCCACTGACCTGTACTCGAACTACCTGATGTTCGTGTACGCGAGCCCGCTCATCGGCGGCTTCATCGCCGACCGCGGGCTGGGCTACAAGCGCTCGGTGCTGATCGGCGGCGTGGTCTTCATGGTCGGCTACGCGCTGTTCCTGGTGCACTCGCTACCCGCCGTGTACGCGGCGCTCACCTGCCTGGTGGTGGGCAACGGGTTCTTCAAGCCCAATGTCTCGGCGATGGTGGGCAACCTCTATCCCGAGGGCAGCCACCTCAAGGACCGCGCCTACAACATCTTCTACATGGGCATCAACATCGGCGCGTTCATCGCGCCGCTGGTGGCCGAGTGGGCGCACGACCGCTGGGGCTTCCGCCACGCGTTCGCGTTCGCGTCGGCGGGCATGGTGCTCTCGGTCACCATCCTGTGGCTGTTCAAGGGCCACGTGGTGGACCGCGCCGCGGCCCAGCACGCGGCGGCGGCGGCGGGCGGCGCGCCGGTGCCGAAGCGCGCCATCGATGGGGTCTCCGACGCGCGCCGCATCGGTGCCCTGATCGTCATCTACCTGATCGTGATCGTGTTCTGGATGGTGTTTCACCAGAACGGCTCGACGCTCACCTACTGGGCCAACGAGAACACCGACTGGAACGTGTCCGGTGTGATCTCGAACGCGATCAACCCGTTCTGGATCATCACGCTCACCTTCCCGCTAATCTGGTTCTGGCGCTGGCTCGACACCCAGGGACGGGAGCCCTCGACGCCCACCAAGATGGCGATCGGGATGTTCCTGTCGGGGCTGTGCTTCTTCATCATGTACGCGGCGGCGAAGTCGGGTGGCGACACCGGGAAGGTGTCCCCGCTGTGGCTGATCGGCGCCTACGCGGTGATCTCGCTGGGCGAGCTCATGCTCTCGCCGATGGGCCTCGCGCTGGTCTCCAAGGTCGCGCCCCAGCGCTTCCGCGGCATCATGATGGGGGGCTGGTTCGTCGCCACCGCGGTGGGCAACAAGCTCACCATGATCGGCGTGCTGTGGGACAAGTGGCCGCACTCGACCTTCTTCGCGCTGCTCGGCAGCTGCGCGGTCGGCATGTCGATCGTGCTGTTCGCGCTGCTCAAGCCGCTCAAGCGCGCGATGCCCGGGGTGTAGGGACGTCGTGACGGAGGCGAATCCGGAACCCTCGTCCGACGAGCTCGAGGGCCTGCGCGCCGAGAACGCGCGCCTGCGCGAGCGCCTTGCCGCACGCTCGAGCGCGGACGCCGCCACGCACTCCGCGCGCGCGTCCTCCGACGTCCTGGCGCGGGCCTACTCCGAGCTGCTGTTCCTGATCGGGCCCGACGACACGATCGAGGACTACCGCGCCGGCACCGGCGTCCAGCTGTTCGTCCCGCCCGAGGCGTTCATGGGCCGGACCATGGACTCGGTCCTGCCTCCGGCCGCGGGCGCGGCCTGCATCGACGCCGCCGCGCGCGCCCGCTCGAGCGGCGCTCCGATCCTGTTCCAGTACACGCTGCCGATGCCGGAGGGCGAGCTCGCCTACCTGGCCCGCTGCGAGCCGCTGGAAGGCGGGCAGGTCGTCATGCTCATCAGCGACGTCAGCGAGCGCGAGGCGACGGCCACCGCGCTGCGCGAGCAGACCGAGCTGATGGAGAAGGTGCTCGACCACATCCCGGCGATGATCGCGGTGTTCGACCCGCTCGGCCACCTGCGCTACGTGAACCGCGAGTGGGAGCGGACCCAGGGCTGGACGCTGGCCGAGGTCCGTGCCCACGCGGACATCCTCGGGGTGTTCTATCCGGACCCCGAGCGGCGCCGCGAGGTGTGGGAGCGCATCCAGCAGGCGAGCGGTGAGTGGACCGAGACCGAGGCCCGCAGCCGCGACGGGCGCACGCACCACGAGCTGTGGGCGAACGTCCGGCTCTCCGACGGGACGCTGATCGGCATCGGGCAGGACGTCACCGCGCGCAAGCGGCTCGAGGAGCAGTTCCACGAGGCTCAGCGGCTCGAGGGCCTCGGCCGTCTCGCCGGCGGGGTGGCGCACGACTTCAACAACCTGCTCACCGCCGTGCTCGGCTACACCGAGCTGCTCGAACATCGGCTGAGCGCGGACACCGCGGCGCTCGCCGACCTCGCCCAGGTACGCATGGCGGCCATCCGCGCGCGCGACCTCACCCACCAGCTGCTCGCCATCGCGCGGCGCCAGGTGATCTCGCCGTGCCCGGTGGACCCCAACGCGCTCACGCTCGAGACCCTCGGCCTGCTCGCGCGGGTCCTGCGCGAGGACATCGCCATCGAGTCCGAGCTCGAGCCCGCGGTGTGGCGGGTCAAGGTGGATCCGGCGCAGCTGCAGCAGGTGCTCATGAACCTCGCGCTCAACGCCCGCGACGCCATGCCCACCGGCGGCCGCCTGGTGCTGTCCACCGAGAACGTCAGCCTCGCCGGCGCGAAGGCGGAATCGCGTGGACTGGCGCCCGGCGAATACGTGCGGCTCTCGGTGCGCGACACCGGCGTGGGGATGAGCCGCGAGACCCTGGCGCGACTGTTCGAGCCGTTCTTCACCACCAAGCCCCGGGGGGAGGGCACCGGCCTCGGCCTCGCCACCGTGTACGGCATCGTGCGCCAGAGCGGCGGCCACATCGAGGCCGAGAGTGAGCCGGGCGAGGGCGCCCGGTTCGCGATCTGGCTGCCGCGCGTGCTCGAGCCGATGCCCGAGGCGGTGCCCGAGCGCCGGCCATCGGTGCACGGCGCGGGCGAGACCGTGCTCGCGGTGGAGGACGACCCGGCGGTGCGCGCGCTGACCGCGCAGACCCTCCGCGCCGCCGGCTACGTCGTGCTGCTGGCGCAGGACGGCCGCGAGGCGCTCGAGCTCGGGGCCCGGCACACGGAGAGGATCGAGCTGCTGGTGACCGACGTGGTGATGCCGCACATGAGCGGTCGCCAGCTCGCGGACGCGATGCTGCGCCTGCGTCCGGCGCTGCGGGTGCTGTTCGTGTCGGGCTACGCCGAGGACGTGGTGGTGCACGGCGGGGTGCCCGAGGACGGATCCGCGTTCCTGGACAAGCCGTTCACGCCCACCGAGCTGCTGCGCAAGGTGCGCGAGGTGCTGGAGAGCCCGCCGCCGCGGTGAGGGCGGCCGCGAGCGCCGGGCCGCGACTTCAGGCGGTGGCGGGAGCGGGCTTCGGCGCCGCGGCGACGGCGGCCTTCGCCGGCAGGCGCGAGTAGAGCGCGGCGAGCGAGCGCAGGCGCGCACGCTGCAGGTCGCCGAACTGGCTCCACCTGAAGCGCCAGCCCCAGTTGTCGCCGAGGCGGCCGGGCAGATTCATGCGCCCCTCGGTGCCGAGGTCGAGCACGTCCTGCAGCGGCACCACCGCGGTGTCGGCGACCGAGGCGAACGCGGAGCGGATCAGGTCCCACGCGATGTCGTGCCCGTCGCGGCCGAGGTAGCGCCGCGCCAGGTCGCGCTCGGCCTCGGGCGCCGCCGCGTACCAGCCGCGCGTGGTGTCGTTGTCGTGGGTGCCGGTGTAGACGACGCAGTTGGGCTCGTAGTTGTGCGGCAGGAACGGGTGTCGGTCGTCGCCGCCGAACGCGAACTGGAGCACCTTCATGCCGGGCAGCCCGAGTCCGTCGCGCAGCGCGATCACCTCCGGGCGTGATCACGCCGAGGTCCTCGGCGATGATCGGCAGCTCGCCGAGCGCGGCGCGCAGGGCGTCGAAGAACGGCGCCGCCCGGCCCCTTGACCCAGCGCCCGGTCTCGGCGGTCGGCGCGTCCCCGGGGATCTCCCAGTAGCGCCTCGAAGCCGCGGAAGTGGTCGATGCGGACGATGTCCACCAGCGCCAGCGTGGCGCGCAGGCGCTCGATCCACCACGCGTGCCCGCCGCGCTCGGAGACGTCCCAGCGGTAGAGCGGGTTGCCCCACAGCTGGCCGGTGGCGCTGAAGTAGTCGGGCGGCACGCCGGCGACGACGGTGCGAGCGCCCGCGCGCGTCGAGGTGGAACAGCTCGGGGTGCGCCCACACGTCGGCGCTGTCGTGGGCGACGAAGATCGGGATGTCGCCGATGATGCGCACGCCGCGCGCGTGGGCGTGCGCGCGCACCGCGTCCCACTGGCGGAAGAACAGGAACTGGCGGAAGCGCTGCGCATCGATCGAGGGCGCCAGCGCCTGCGCGCGCGGCCGCGAGCGCGCGGGCGTCGCGCCTCACGCAGGCGCGCGTCCCACTCCGGCCAGGCGCGGCCCGCCGTGCGCCTTCTTGAGCGCCATGAACAGCGCGAAGTCGTCGAGCCACGCGGCGTGGGTGGCGCAGAAGCGCGCGAACGGCTCGCGCAGCGCGGCGCCGCGGCCGGACTGGAACGCGGACCCGACGCGGTCGAGCAGCGCCAGCTTCCACTCGATGAGCGGGCCGAAGTCGACCCGATCCGCCGGGAAGGGCGGCGCGGCATCGAGCTCCGCGCGGGTGAGCAGGCCGTCCTCGGCGAGGCGCTCGGGGCTGACCAGCTAGGGATTGCCCGCGAACGCCGAGAAGCACTGGTAGGGCGAGTCGCCGTAGCCGGTCGGGCCGAGCGGCAGGATCTGCCACAGCTGCATGCCGGTGTCGGCGAGCAAGTCGACGAAGCGCAGCGCCTCGGGCCCGAGGTCGCCGATGCCGAAGCGGCCCGGCAGCGAGGTCGGGTGCAGGAGGAGCCCGGCGGCACGTGGGAACGTCATGACGCGGCAGGTTACGAGCGGCCGCTGCCCGGTGCAACTCGATGGCGCGCGCCGGCGCCGGGGGGGCGGTGACGGGCCGCGGCTGGCGCGTCGCGCCGCGCCGGCCTGCGGCGAGGGCCGCGCCGGCCGCGGCGTGGCGCCCAGGGTCGCCTTCACCGGCGCGACCGGTCGTCCTATCATCCCGGCATGCCGGCCAACCTGACGCCGCAATACAAGGAAGCCGAACAGCGCTTCCGCGAGGCGACGGGCCACGAGGAGAAGATCGCCGCCCTGCGCGAGATGCTCGCGGTGATGCCCAGGCACAAGGGCACCGAGAAGCTGTACGCCGACCTGCGCCGCCGCCTCGCCAAGCTCGAGGAGGAGTCGGAGCACGGCGGCAGGGGCGGCGCGCACCGCACCGATCCCGGCCACGTGCGCCGCGAGGGCGCGGGGCAGTGGGCGCTGATCGGGCCGCCCAACTCCGGCAAGTCCACGCTGCTCGCCGCGCTGACCCACGCGCATCCCGAGATCGCGCCCTATCCGTTCACCACCCGCGTGCCGCTGCCGGGCATGATGCCGTTCGAGGACGTGCAGGTGCAGCTGGTGGACACGCCCGCGGTCACCGCGCAGCACGGCGAGAGCTACATGGTGAACCTGGTGCGCAACGCCGACGGCGTGCTGATGGTGCTCGATCCCACCGCTGACGACCTCGCCGCCGCGGTGGCCTCGCTGGGCGCCTTGCTCGAGCGCGCGCGGGTGTGGCCCACGGCGGTGCCGCTGTCGGCCGACGCGCCGCCGTTCGCCGTGGTGAAGCCGGTGCGGGTGGCGCTCAACAAGCGCGACCTCGACCCCGACGGCGTCTTCGCCGCGCTGGCGCGCGAGACGCTGGATGGCGCCTGGCCGGTGGATGCGGTCTCGGCCGCGCACGGCGATGGACTCGAGGCGCTGCGGCCGCGCCTGTTCCACGACCTCGGCCGCATCCGCATCTACGCCAAGGAGCCCGGACACAAGCCGGATCAGGTGCGTCCGTTCGTGCTCCCCGTCGG
Source organism: Candidatus Eiseniibacteriota bacterium (assembly GCA_963725865.1). Classification (GTDB taxonomy): domain Bacteria; phylum Eisenbacteria; class RBG-16-71-46; order RBG-16-71-46; family RBG-16-71-46; genus CAVSAC01. Next base: position 13,975 of record CAVSAC010000016.1, on the reverse strand, counting down.
GGCCACCGTGCACGATCTGGCGGTGGCGGTGCACAAGGACATCGCCGCCCGGCTGCGCTTCGCGCGCCTGTGGGGGCACGCGCGCTTCGAGGGCCAGCAGGTCGACAAAGACCATGAACTCACGGACCGGGACATCGTAGAATTGCACGCATGACCCCACGCCCCCGACCCATCCCGCCCCGCTCCATCGCCGCGTCGCACCTGCGCGCGGCGCTCGTGTCTCTGGCCCTGCTCACCGCCGCGGCGGCGCCCCGGCTCGTCGCCGCCGCGCCGATCTGGCTGCCGCCCGATCCCTCGGGCTGGCCCGGGGCGATCACCGACGAGCGGGACGTCTCGCCCTACCTGGCGTTCCACAAGGCCTACGCCATGCGCGCCGCCGCCGCGCGCGCCGGGGCGGTGCGCACGGTGGCGACACCGAACCAGCAGCAGTACGACGCGCGCACCTACGACCTCGACATCGACGCCGACTTCGCCACCACCACCGTCACCGGCTCGGTGCGGATGCGCGCCACGGTGACGAGCGGGCCGCTGAGCACGCTCGAGCTCGACCTCGGCGACAGCATGACCGCCGATTCGGTCAGGATCGCAGGTGCCCCGGCCTCCTTCAGCCACGCCAGCGCGGTGCTCACCGTGCTGCTCGACCGCGCCTACGCGACCGGCGAGACCGTGGACCTCACGGTGTGGTACCACGGCGTGCCGATCGGTGGCGCGTTCGGCTCGGTGTTCGGCTTCGACAGCCACAACGCCCAGCCACTGCTGTGGACGCTGAGCGAGGCATTCGGCGCGCGCGAGTGGTGGCCGTGCAAGGACGCGCCCGAGGACAAGGCCGACTCGGTCACCGTCCGGGTGCGGGTGCCGAGCGGCATGGTCACGGTGTGCAACGGCACCCAGCTGTCCGCGAGCGACGACGGCCTCCACGCCACCACGCAGTGGAAGGAGCGCCACCCGATCGCCACCTACCTGGTATCGATCGCGAGCTACGCCTACACCACCGCGACCGACTGGTACCGGAGCAGCCCGACCGACTCGATGCCGATCCGCTTCTACATGTTCCCCGAGTACGCGACGGGCGCCGCGGCGGTGAACGCCAAGGTCAAGGGCATGATCGCCGCCTACGCGGCGCGCTTCGGGGCCTACCCGTTCCAGGACGAGAAATACGGCGAGGCGCAGTTCACCTGGGGCGGCGGGATGGAGAACCAGACCATCACCAGCCTCGGTGGCTACTGGGAGTCGGTGGTGGCGCACGAGCTCGGCCACCAGTGGTGGGGCGACATGGTCACCTGCCGCGACTTCCACCACATCTGGCTCAACGAGGGCTTCGCCACCTACTGCGAGGCGCTGTGGGACGAGGCCAAGGGCGGTCTCGTGGCCTACCAGAGCAACATCACCCACGACCGCTACTTCGGCGCGGGCACGGTGTGGGCGCCGGACGAGCACGACGAGAACCGCGTGTTCGACTCCAACCTCTCGTACGCCAAGGGTGGCTACGTGCTCCACATGCTGCGCCACGTCATGACCGACACGCTGTTCTTCCAGGCGCTGCGCGCATACGGCGCCCAGTTCCGCTACGGCACCGCGACCACCGAGGACTTCCGCGACGTGTGCTCGGCGGTGGGCGGGCGCGACCTCGGGAAGTTCTTCGCGCAGTGGATCTACGGCGAGTACTACCCGCAGTACAGCTACGGCTGGAGCAGCCAGAGCGCCACGGGGGGCGGCTTCGACGTCACCGTGGTGCTGCAGCAGACCCAGGGCTGGCAGCTGTTCTGGATGCCGGTCGATGTCGCCGTCACCACCGGCGCGGGCACGCAGACCTTCGTGGCGTGGGATTCGCTGTCGGTGCAGGCGTTCACCTTCCACGTCGCCAGCGCGCCGACCGCGGTGCAGCTCGACAAGGACACCTGGATCCTGCGCTCGATCGGCTCCACCACGGTCGATGTCGCGCCGCCGGCCGCCACCCGGCTCGAGCTGGCGGCGCCGTGGCCGAACCCGACCCGCGACGGCGTGGTGCTGTCGTTCGCGCTGGCGCGCGCCGGCGCGGTGCGCATGCGCATCTTCGACGTGCGCGGCGCACTGGTGTGGGAGCGCGCCGAGCCGCACGCCGCGGCCGGGCCGCACCAGCTGGCGTGGGACGGGCGCGCCGCGTCGGGGCGCGCCGCGCCGGTCGGCATGTACGCGGTCCAGCTCGACACCGCCGAGGGCTCGCGGGTCCGGCGCATCGTGGTGGTGCGCTGAGCGGCGCGGCGCCGCGCCGCGCACGACGAGAGCCACGGCACGCGCCGTGGCTCTCGTCGCATCGGGCCCGCGCGGGCGGGCCGGCCGCCGCGCCCTCAGGGCTTCGCCCACTCCGCGAGCAGTGCGCGCTCCACCGCCGGGAGCGTGTGCACCTCCTCCCAGGTGGAGAGCGCGCGGCGGTAGAGGTACTCGGGCGGCGCGGCACGCGCGATGCGCTCGCGCACCGGCGCCCACGCCCGCTCCGCCGCGGCCGCGTCACCGCGGCGGAGCTCCGCGGCGCCGAGCACGATGCGGCCGAGATCGCACCACGGCCCGAGCGTGAGCGCGCGCTGGGCGTGGGCCCTGGCGGAGTCGGGCGCACCGGCCGCGAGGTCGGCCCAGCCGCGCAGTGCCTCGGCGTCAGGATCCGCCGGGTCGAGCAGCCGCGCCGCGTCGAGCTGGGCGCGAGCAGCGTCGAGTCGCCCGGCGCGCAGCAGGTCGCGGGCGTAGTCGCAGCGCAGGTCGACGATGCCGGTGCGCAGCCGCACCGCGTGCTCGTCGAGCGCGAAGGCCTCGTCCCAGCGCCCGGCCAGCGCCAGCGCCGCGGCCTTGCCGCGCAGCGCGTCGGGATCGTCGGACTGGCGCGCCAGCGCGGAGTCGTACGCCGCCAGCGCCAACACGGCATCGCCCTTCACCCACGCCAGGCGGCCGAGCGCGAGGTCGAGCGGCGGCCGGTCCGCAGCGCGGATCGTGGCGCGTGCGGCCTGCAGGCCGGTCAGCGCGGCATCGAGCCCGCGCCCGCCGTGCCACGCCGCCTGTGCGGCGGCGATGCGCACCGCGCCGCTCGCCGGCTGCGCCGCCACCGCCTGCGCGGCGGCCGCGAGCGCCGCGGCGCGACGCCCACCCAGCACCAGCGCGCTCACCAGCGCGGCGTGGGCGCTCTCCTCGGCGGGGGCGCGCGCCAGCGCCTTGCGGTAGAACGGCAGCGACTCGTCCACCTTGCCGAGCTGGACGCGGTCGTCGCCGGCCCCGACGTAGGCCACCGGGTACGACGCGCTCACGTCGCGGCGCGCCATCAGGCCCTCGACCAGCGCGCGCAGCGGCGGGTCGATGGCGTCGAGGCGCTCGCGCACGATCTCGCGCGGGTCGTACGCGTCGCGCCGCGGCGATTCGAGCGCGTTTGCGCCTTCGGCGACGTACTCGAACACGCTGCCGGCGGCGTAGCGCGACAGGAAGCCGGCCCGGCTCGAGTCGTCGCGCGCCTTGGCGGCGCGGTAGTGCTCGAGGATCGCGCGCCGGTCGTCGGCGGGCAGCACGCCGTGCACCTGGTGGGTGAGCTCGTGGAGCACGGTGTTGTAGCGGTCGAAGATGGTGCGCTCCACGTCCTCGATCCCGGTCACGGTGCGGTAGCCGCCGCAGCCGCGCACGTCGTCCCACAGTCGCGAGTCGTACTCGATGCGCTGGTCTTTGAGCGCCTCCTGGCCCGGGCAGTCCGAGAGCCTCATGTACATGGGCTTGATGTAGAGCGTGGCGCCGCCTTCGATCAGCACCGGCAGGTACGCCTTCCACGGCGCGACCGAGAGCGCGACGCGCTTCTGGTGCCGCGGCGAGAGCGACTTCCAGTTCACCACGAAGCGCTCGATGCCGGGTATCTCGGGCATCGGCGTCGCGGCGAAGCGACGCTCGTATCCGGGCCGATGGGTGTCGACCAGGAATCGCCTGGCCTCGAGTGCGCGCGACAGCACCGCGTGCGCGCGGCCGTACTCGGGGCAGGCGGCGAGCGCGGCGCCGCAGCCCGCGATCGCCGCGGCGAAGCGCGCGTCCTCGAAGTCCAGCGACGCCAGCCGCACCCGCGCGTCGGCCCAGCCCGGGTGAGCGGCGACCACCGCGGCGTACGCCGCACGGGCCTCGACGCGCGCACCACTCGCGAGCCGGGCGTCGGCGGCCGCCAGCGCGGCGCCTCCGCGCGCGTCGGCGAAGGCGCGCGGATACGCGGCGAGCAGCTCGGTGTAGTTCCTGCGCGCGTAGCCGTTGCCGAGCAGGTAGTGGCTGCCCCCGTGGGAGGGGTCGGGCGTCACCGAGCACTGCGCGGCGTAGGGGTCGAGCACCGCCGCCCACTGGCAGGCGCTCACCGCCTCGTCGGTGCGGCCGAGCCGGATCAGCGTCTGCGCCAGGGTCTCGAGCGCATCGCCCGACGGCGCCAGCGCCAGCGCCTCGGTCGAGCGCGCCAGCGCGCCGTCCCAGTCCCGCCGCCGCTGCAGCACCATCGCCAGCAGGTTGAGGGTTCGCGCGCGCGCCACCGGGCTCGGGATCGCGCCGGCCCTGAGGTCGATGACGGTGGCGGGCAGGCGCTCGATCAGGCGCGTCGCGCACGACTCGGCCCGTGCGTAGTCCAGAAGGTCGTAGGCCAGGTGACCCGCCGCCAGCAGGTCCGGCGTGGGCTCCCCGGTGCCCGGCGCCAGGTCGATCGCGCGCGTGGCGGCCGCGATGCGGAACAGCTCGTCGCAGCCGCGCATCGCCAGGTAGCCGATGTCGCGCTCCTCGTCGGTCGCATCCGGGCGCTCGAACGCCTGTCGATCCCCGGGCGCCAGCGCGCCGTCGCGCGCCAGGATCGCCTGCGCGACCGCGAGCATCCAGTCGCGACCGTCGCGCCGGCGCGTCACCGACAGGCTGCACGCCTCGTCCACGCGGCCGCAGCGGATCAGGCCGCGCACCCGCGCGGTGCCGTCGAGGCGCTCCAGCCCCTCGAGCTCCATGCGGTAGCGCTGGGCGACGGACGCGAACAGCCCGGTGTCGGGTAGCGCCAGCGCGTCCACCCGCACCACCGCATGCGCCGCGGGCGCGGCGGACATCGCCGCGCCCACGAGCGCCACCAGGCGGAGGAGCCGCCGCACGCTCACGTGCTCGCCTTCTTGCCGGCCAGCACCATCTCCCAGCCGGTGAACAGCAGCAGCGCGCACAGCAGCACGAACGGGATCAGCGACAGCAGGTCCGCGTGGGGCCCGTTGAAGAACGGGTTGTGCGCGGTCGCCCAGCGGCGAGATGCGCATCGAGCTTCCCAGCCGCCGGCCACGAACGCGATGATGATGCCGGCGATGGCGCCGCCGGCGATGTAGCCGGACGCGAGCAGCACGCCGGGGCTCTTGTCGCTCTCGGCCGCCAGCTGCTCCTCGGTCAGGTTGTGGTGGGCGAGGTCCTTCGCTGAGCTTGCGGTCCACCAGCCAGCGCACCAAGCCGCCGACGAAGATGGGCGACGAGGACGAGATCGGCAGGTAGACGCCGACCGCGAAGGCCAGCGACGGGATGCCCGACATCTCCAGCACGACCGCGATCATGACGCCGAACAGCACCAGGCCCCACGGCAGCTGGCGGTCGAGGATGCCCTTGATGATGTAGGACATCAGGGTGGCCTTGGGCGCGTCGAACTTGCGCACCGCGGTGCCGTCGGGCCGCTTGGTGTAGGTGCCGTTGATGCCGGGGTCGACCAGCCAGACCGCCTGGCCGGCGTCGTTCACCAGGTACTTGCCGGCCGGCGCGCCCACGTCGTCGGTCTTCTGCCAGACGCGGTAGGCGTGGGCGTCCTCGCCGGCCTGCGGACCCTTCAGGTGCTCGGTCTTCGCCAGCCGCGTGACGTCGGTCGAGAGCCCTGCGGGCGCCACCTGCGCGATCGGCACGTAGACCGTGGCCGCCTCGTTCAGCTTGAGCAGGATCGGCCCGAGCAGCAGCGCCGAGACCAGGGCGCCGATCAGGATCGCGATCTGCTGGTAGCGCGGCGTGGCGCCGACCAGGAAGCCGGTCTTGAGATCCTGCGAGGTCGTGCCGCCGTTGGAGGCCGCGATGCAGACGATGCCGCCCACCGAGAGCGCGGTGACGTAGTAGAGGCCGCCGGTCCAGCCGACCAGCAGGAAGATCAGGCAGGTCAGCAGCAGCGTCGCCACCGTCATGCCCGAGATCGGGTTGGACGACGAGCCGATCTCGCCGGTCAGCCGCGACGACACGGTGACGAACAGGAAGCCGAACACCACGATCAGGATGGCGCCGAGCAGGTTCATGTGCAGCGGCGGGCGAGCACGATCGCCGCCGACCAGCGCGAGGATGCCGACGAACACGAAGTTCATCGACAGGTCGTGCTCGGTGCGGTGCGGATCGGCGGCGCCGCGCGCGGCGGTGACGTCGCGCAGGCCCTCCTTGAGGCCGTGCCAGATGGTGGGCAGCGAGCGGCCGAGGCGATGATGCCGCCCGCGGCGACCGCGCCCGCGCCGATGTAGAGAATGTAGGCGCTGCGGATCTGCGCCGGGCCCATCTCGCCGATCGGGATGGTGCCGGGCGCCAGCGGGCCGGCGATGTCCTCGCCGAAGAACTTGATCATCGGGATGAGCACCAGGTAGGCGAGCACGCCGCCGGCGCACATGATGGAGGCGATCTTCGGGCCGATGATGTAGCCGACGCCGAGCAGCTCGGGCGAGATCTCGGCCGAGATGGAGCCGGCCGAGAACGGCGCGCCGAAGATCTTCTCCGGGACGTCCTTCCAGCCCCTGAACGCCGACCATCGCCGTCTTGTAGACCAGCCCGATGCCGAAGCCGGTGAAGATGGTGCGCGCCGAGAGGCCGCGCTGCGGACCCGCCAGCGCGGCCGCCTTGGCCTCGGCCGAAGAGGCCGCGCGTGACTCGGCCGAGGCGCCGGCCTTGAGCACCTCGGCGCAGGCCGTGCCCTCGGGGTACTTGAGCTTGCCGTGCTGCTGCACGATCAGCGCGCGGCGCAGCGGGATCATCATCAGGATGCCGAGCAGGCCGCCCAGCACCGCCACCAGCATCGACCCGCGTCATCTCGAGGTCGAAGCCGAGGATCATGATCGCCGGCATGGTCACGCCGACGCCGAAGGCGATCGACTCGCCCGCCGAGCCGGCGGTCTGGACGATGTTGTTCTCGAGGATGGTGGCGTCGCGACGCCGAACATCGTGGGCAGAACGCGGAAGAGCGTGATCGAGATCACCGCCACCGGGATCGAGGCGCTGACCGTCAGGCCGACCTTGAGCACCAGGTAGAGCGACGAGGCGCCGAAGACCATGCCCAGCAGCGTGCCGAGGATGAGCGCGCGGTGCGTGAACTCGCGCAGCCGGGCCTCGGCCGGGATGTACGGCACGAACGACGTGTGGGACTGGGGCGGGCGAGCGCTCACGGGGCTCCTCCTCGATCGATCGGCAGGCGCAGCGTCGAGATTGCGCGGCGACTCTAGGCGCGTGCCGGCCGGCGCGTCAACGATTCGTGCGCGGGCGCGGACCTGCGCTTGCTGGACGCGGGCGCGGTCCGGCGCTCGCTGGACGCGTGCGCGGACCGACGCTCGCTGGTCGAGGGCCGGTCGGCCGTGGAGAGGTCCTCCGCAAGGGTCGCTTCGTCTCGGGCTTCCTGCCCTCGACTTCGCTGCGTTCGCTCGACGCGCGGCATCCTGCCGCCCGTCGGCTCACGATCCCTTCCGGCTGACCTCTCCACGGCCGACCGGCATCGCGTGAAGGATCGGCTTGTCGGGGTCGCGGTGGCTCTCTATCCTGCCGCGGCCATGTCCACGACCGACCGTCCTCACCTCTCCGACGCCGACCGCGAGGACCTCGCCGCACGCGGGATTCCGCCGGACGAGGCGCTGCGGCAGCTGGCGCTGCTCGCGCACCCGCCGGGTTTCGCCGACCTGGCGCGGCCCTGCACGATCGGCGACGGGATCGAGCGCCTCGACGAGGCGCGGCGCAGGACGGCGCTGGGCGCGGCGCACGGGCGCGCCGCCGGCGCCGGCGCCTGTCGCGACCTTCGTGCCGGCCTCGGGGGCCGCGACGCGCATGTTCAAGGAGCTGCTGGCGGCGCGCGCGACGGGCGGGCCGCTGGCGCCGGCCGCCGTCCGTGCGGCCGCCGCCGGCGACGACGCGGACGCCAGGGCGGTCGCGGCGTTCGCGGACGGCCTGCCGCGCTTCGCGTTCCGCGATTCGCTCGCGGCGGCGCTCGCGGCCCGCGGCGAGTCGCTCGAGCGGCTGCGCGTCGAGGGCCCGTGGCGGCCCCTGCTCGACGCCCTGCTCGCGCCCGAAGGGCTCGACTACGCGCGGCTGCCGAAGGGCCTGCTCGAGTTCCACCTCGATTCGAACCGCACGCGCGCGGCGAGGACCGCGTTCGCGGAGCATCTCGAGGAGGCGGCCTCGCTCGCCCGCGACGGCGCCGGCCGCTGCCGCGCGCACTTCACCGTCTCGCCCGAGCACCGCGCGCGCTTCGAGGCGCTGCTCGCCTCGCTCGCGCCCGCGCTCGAGGCCGCGACGGGCGCGACCTTCGACGTGTGCGTTCTCCGAGCAGCACCCGGACACCGACACGCTCGCCGGCGACCCCGGGGGCGGGCCGTTCCGCGACGCGGCGGGCCGGCTGCTGTTCCGGCCGGCGGGGCACGGGGCGCTGCTGCGGAACCTCGAGGAGTCGGGCGGCGAGTTCGTGTTCGTGAAGAACGTGGACAACGTCGCGGCCGGGCGGCTGCGCGCCGAGTCGCTGCGCTGGAGCCGGGCGCTCGTCGGCCTCGCGGCGGAGATGCGCGAGCGCGCGGAGCGGCTGCGGGCGCGGCTCGCGAACGGCGGCGACGCCGCGGCCGAGGCGGACGCGCGCGCGTTCGCGCTCGGGGCGCTCGGCGAGCCGGCGGCGCCGGCGTCGCGCGCCGGGCTGGCCGCGTGGCTCGACCGGCCGCTGCGCGTCTGCGGCATGGTGCCCAACACCGGCGAACCCGGCGGCGGCCCGTTCTGGGTGCGCGGCGCGGACGGCCGCGTGACGCCGCCAGATCGTCGAGTCGGCGCAGGTGGACGCGCGCTCAGGCGGCCAGGCCGCGATCGCTCGCAGGCGCGACGCACTTCAACCCGGTGTTCTTCGCCTGCTCGCTGCGGCGCGCGGACGGCAGCGCCTACCGGCTCGCGCGCCTACGTGGACCCGGGCGCCGCGATGGTCGCGCGCAAGAGCGCCGGCGGGAGGGACCTGCTCGCGCTCGAGCGGCCCGGCCTGTGGAACGGCGCCATGGCGGAATGGCTCACGGTGTTCGTCGAGGTGCCGCTCGCGGTCTTCAACCCGGTCAAGACGGTGCTCGACCTGCTGCGGCCCGAGCACCAGCCGGTCTAGGTGTGGACGCGCCGCGCCTCCACGGCCCCGGCAGCCCTTCGCGTCGCGATCAGCCGTCGTTCGCCGCGAGCACCCTCAGGAAGTTCCCCGGCGATCCTCCGCACCGCATCCTCGCTCAGCCCGCTCCGGGCGAGGCGTTCCAGGATGCGGGGATGCAGGCCGAGCAGTCCGGCACGTCGCGGGGCAGGTCGGGCACCCCGTCGAAGTCCGATCCGAGCGCGACGTGGTCGTCGCCCGCCAGCTCGACCATGTGGCGCAGGTGCGCGACCAGCAGGTCGAGGTCGGCGCGCGCGGGGCCGCGGCTCTCGCGCATCCCGCGGGCGGACCGATGGATCTCGGCCATCTTGCGCACCGGGTCGTCGGCGAACTCGGACTCGATCCGATCGAGGTCGCCGAACAGCGCGTCGAGGGTGTCTCCGGCGGTAGCGAAGTAGCCCGGGTCGAGGAAGCCGGGATAGAAGTTGACCGCGACCAGCCCGCCCGACGCCGCGACCGCCTTGATCTGGTCGTCGGTCAGGTTCCGGCCCATCGGGCAGAGCGTGGCGGCGCAGGAGTGCGAGGCGATGAACGGCTTGCGCGCGATCCGGACCACGTCCCAGAACGTGCGCTCGTGGACATGGGAGACGTCGACGATCATGCCCAGACGCTCCATGGCGTGCACGACCTCGCCGCCGAAGCGCGTGAGCCCGCCGGGCCCCGTCCCGGCTTCGCCCGAGGAGGCCGCCCAGTCGAGATGGCGGGCATGGGTGAGCGTCATGTAGCGGGCGCCGCGGCGGCGGAGCTGCTCGAGCTTGCCCAGGTCCGACTCGATGGCGTGGCCGTACCGTTGTTTGGGAAGCATCGCTGAGGCCCGGAGACAAGGGCAGTTGAGGCTCGAAGGCAAGACCTACCCGGTCAAGGACGGCGACTGCCTTACCATCCTTTTCAATATCTGACATTCGAGGCAGAGCGACCGTCCAGGAATACCGAAAGGCCTTCAGAGCCATGCTAAGTGTAGGCAGACCGCTGCTTCGGCTCTGCTCTTCGTAGCAATGCTAGCCGCTTCGCGGCTTGCCAGCTCCTTCCACAAGTTCGCAGGCGGCCGGTCCCGTTAGTATTCAGTACACCATCAAACCGGAGACCCCGAGGCCGCACGAGAGAGCCAGATACTGATTCGCTTGAGCGATGCCAGCGGCCAGCCGGTGAGTGAAGCCAGCGTCATCTTCGCCGCCGTGATGGTACACGATATGAAAGGCGTCCGGCAATTTGCCAAGCTTGAGGGCGAGCCCGGCCAATTTGCGGTACGCCCTACGTTCATAATGCCAGGCACCTGGAAGGCCTCAATCGAGGTGCGAAAGCGCTCAAGGCAAGTATCGCTAGATACCTTCCAGATCACAGTCGTCGATGCCAAGCCTTTCCAGCGGCGTTCAAATCGCCCCTCCTCGGTCAGCACGGCAATCGTGATCGTTCTGGTGCTTGCGTGCCTCGTTATCTCCGGTCCAGGCTCGGACAGGAAGCAGAGGAATAAACCGGTGCGACTTGCGTTGCCCAGCTGACCCGGGGAAGCCGCTTCATTTTCGGACTTATAATGAAGCAAGAACAAACTAAGAACGAAGCACACGAAATCAAGCCGCCAACGGGATGAAGACCCGGAAACTGCTAAGGCGGAAAGGTTATCTAGGGTGGATTTTTCCAGTTCCCAATTCAACGTAGTCGACTGGGTAGCGATTCTCATTCTCGCAGTCTCCATGATTGCAGCAATCAGGCGGGCTTCATCGGTGGCCTCCTGGACCTTATTGGTATGATGGCCGCCCTCTACTTCGCCTTCAAGGGCTACCACACGGGCGGAACAATCGCCTCTCGTTATGTTTCCTTCCTCAAGGATTGGTAAATCTGGGGGCTTTTCTCGTCATTTACGTCGTCCTCCCAGGGGCTTTCGTCTATCACGGTGGGCGTCCTGACTAGGGCCCTGGACCCTTTGCTCCGCCTCGTGCCCGTAATGCGCGTCTTGAACGGACTTGCCGGGATAGTGCCAGGCACCTTGAAGACGCTGGTTGGCATCGCTGTCTTCCTTCTTCCTTTGGCCTTTTTCCCGTTATTCCCGAGTGCAGTCTGCTATTAAGAGTTCTGTCCTCGGCAGTAATATTTCCTTGCGCTGGTGTCGACGAACACCAACTCGAAGCCAATCTCAGACAGGAAGGCGAAGACACGCTCGTCTTCTTCTCGCTTTCCAACTCCGACAAGAGGTTCGAGCTCCTTTTCTCCTCTCCCAAGGATATGACGGTCGATGGCGCATCGGAACTGGAGATGATGAACCTGGTGAACGACGAACGGGCGAAGAGCAACTCAGCCCCTCGTGTTGGACCAGAATCTGCAAAAGGCCCATCGCACAACCATTCCCGGGAGATGTTCGCGAAATCTTATTTTGCTCACGAATCACCCACAACCGGCAGTCCTGACAAAAGGATGCTTGCAGCCGAAGCGAAATTCAGTCTGGCAGCCGAGAAACCTGGCTTATGCGCCCAACGTCGAGCTAGCCCACAGCGGTTTGATGAATAGCCCGGAGCACACAGAATATCCTAATCCCAAGCTGAAACATTATTGGCATCGGCATCATCGACAGCAGCCTGAATCGGTCAGATGTTCACCCAAGATTTTACCGACTAGCCTCCTGGGTCCCCGACAGTTAGTCAAGTGGTAGGGCACCAATCGTGCTAAACCTGATACTCGGCAATCGACTGAAAGAGGATAACTTTGAAGCAACTTGTCGGCACGGCCTTGGGCGAATACACATGATGAAGAAATGGGCAAAACAGTGTTTACGCTACCGTATTCAAAGCTCATCAACCGACCAGAGCGATATCGCCCTTGAGATTGCTGCCCCCCTACTTCGCTAGTGACGAAGCCGTCGTCAGCCGTTTTCGAACTGAAGCAGCCGAATCCTAAAGCTCAGCCACCCCAATCTGGTGCCCCTATATGACTTCGGCGTCGAAGACGGCGTCGCCTACCTGGTAAGCGAACTCCTGTCCGATGGAAGATGTCAAGGACAGGCTTGGTGAGCCGCTCGACCTCGAGCTGACGGCCGAAATTCTCGGTCGGATCCAGGTCCTCGATTATGCCAGCTCGCAGGGCATCATCGATCTGCGGCCCGGAACGTGTCGTGCGCGGAGCTCAAGGCACACCTGGCAGATTTCGCCATTTGCCTGGACGTTGAGGGCCCCCAATCCTTTGCGAAATCCGGTGTCCTCCTTCCGGCTGCCGAATACACATCACCGGAATTGGCCGAGGGACGCTCGCTGGATAATCGCAGCGACATCTACTCTTTGGGCATCTTGCTCTTCCAAATGGTCACTGGCAGGCTTCCCTCACATCCACCACACAGTTCAACCTACTCTGCAGCAGATCAACCGCCTACCCGACTTACCAGCAGCTTGGAACCTTCTTTGCCTACCGGCGTCGATGAAGTCATACTGAAGGCCTTATAAAAAAACCCCGGCGACCGCCGCAGTTACCGCCACCGCTCTTGCAGCAGACTTCGAAAAAGCGATAGCCCGGGCGTCTGGTGTCTGCAGGGGACCGCGCCAGCGGCACATCAACCGCGGCCAGAGCGACTGCCAGTCTGGCCGAAATCACACCTGCCGAGGCCCCACGATGAAGCTGGCCTGCTCCTCCTGCGGACTTCCTCAGGCTGAGGGCACTCGCTATTGCCCCAAATGCTCGATTCTCTCACGCCCGATCGGATCCGTGGCCGAGCCGGGAGGCCTCGCTTCTCTTGTTGGCTGCGAACCTGGGTTCGATCCCACAGGTTCCTGGCCACGATGATAGTGGCCCTCCTCCTGGTCATGGCCTGGTGTCTCCCAGTCTAATTGCTGACACCACCCAAGAAGTAATTCCCCCTCCTTCTACCAGCATAAGCCCAGCTTTGGACCGGCAAACTGGCCACTTTCGCGGCGACAACGCCCAGACTGCCTACATTCCGCAAGCCGGCAAGGCGCCTGCTGGGACAGTCAAATGGACCTTCGCCGTCGGAATGGCCTCCTCTACTCCTCACCAGTAGTGGCCGGCGGAGTGGTGTATGTCGGTTCCGCCGATGCGAAATTTACGCTTTGGATGCAAAGACCGGTTTACTGAAGTGGGAGCACCCCACATCCGGACCCGTGGGCCGCGACCCCGGCTGTGGCCGGCAAATTCGTCTATGTCCAGCTCCGCGACGGCTACCTTCTCGCGTTGGATGCCGAGACCGGGGAACAGAGGTGGGAATTCAAGGCCAGCAACCCCATCTACTCGGCAGCGAATGTCCAGGACGGGGTGGTCTACATTGGCACTTAGATTTCCCACCTATACGCCCTCGACGCTGCCACAGGCGAAAAACGCTGGGACTTCGTTTGGCAACTGGATTGACGGCGGTCCGCGGCGCTCGGCGAAGGGCAGGCTGGCGGTGGGCTCTCGTGATGGCAAACTCTACATTCTTGATTCGGCCAATGGGGTCAAGCTTTTCGAATATCCGGCCTTTACCTGGGTTAACTAGTCGCCGGTCTTCGGGGATGTTTCATGTTTGCCTCCTCCAACGACAGGCAACCTGCGTAGCATCAATCCGAATGCGAAACCTCGTTTCCTGGAACCGCTGCGTTTCCTGTGGGCCAATCTCTTCCT
>CAVSAC010000015.1:0-59410 GCA_963725865.1 Candidatus Eiseniibacteriota bacterium | reverse complement strand
GGGCGCGCCGCAGTGGACGCTCGTTAACCCCGGCGCCGCCTACGCGATGGAAGGCGTGTGCTTCGTGGACGCCTCGAAGGGCTGGGCGGTGGGGCTCAACGGCACCGGCTACGTGCTCGCCACCATCGACGGCGGGCTCGGCTGGACGCCCCAGACCATCTCCGCCGGCAACCGGCTCAACGACGTGTTCTTCGTCGACGAGACGCGCGGCTGGGCGGTGGGCGACAACGGGCAGATCTTCCACACCGCCACGGGCGGGCAGCCGTAGCCGGCTTCCCGCGCGGGCACCGTGCTAGAGTGATGCGCGCCGCCGGGCACACCGGCGGCGCGCGATTCGCTTCCCGGAGGCCCGTGGAGAAGCGCCTCATCGTCGTCGACGCCTACAACCTGATCCTGCGCACCCCGGCGCTAGACCGAGCCCGGACGCACGCTGCGCGACTCGCGCCAGAAGCTCCTCAACCTGCTGGCGTGGGCGCTGGGCACCGGCGATGCGAGCTTCGTGGTGGTGTTCGACGGTGCCGAGGGCGGCGGCCACGATGGCACCACGGGCCGCGTCGAGGTGCGCTACTCGCGCCCTCCCGAGAAGGCGGACGACGTCATCCGGCGCATCGTCGAGGAGCGGGTCCGCAGCGTCGAGCGCCTCACCGTGGTGACCGCCGATCTCGAGGTGGCGCGCCACGCCCGGGCGATGGGCGCCGACATCGCGCTCTCCGATCTGTTCCTCGCCAGCGCGCTGGGCCCGCGCGCGACCGAGGAGCCCGAGAAGCCGGTGTCGCTCTCGAAGCACGAGCTCGAGGAGTGGGCCGCGATCTTCCGCGCCCCGCGTCCGGGCGAGGGGCCGCCCGAGGACGAGGACCCCTGACCCTCGCGCCTGCGCGCGGACGGGCGGCCCGCCGCGAGGCAGGCCGCCCGTCGTGCGTCGAAGCGCGCTTCGGCTACGGTCCCTGCCGTTCAAGACTCCCATGCATTCCGCGCGGAGCACATCCCGGCATCCTGGCTTCAGTGGCGCAGCGCTGCTGCGCCAGGAATCGCCTGGACTGTGGAAGTCGAATCTCGGACGATGTGAACAGGAGATTCGCGCGGATCCGCCTCATGCCACCCGTCAGCGATTCGCCGATCCGCGGTGAACTGATATCCATCCCCAACCGCTCACGATGACTCGACACATCGTTCTCGCGGTCCACGGAACCGAGGACGTACCTCGCCGGGATGCCATTCACTGGACCGATTCCGGTGAAGGCTCCGGGACCTTCGCGGCACGACTGCGGCAGGAGCTCTTGCGGCTCCTGGAACCCGGACCAGACACACGGATCGAGGTGCAGGCATTCGTGTGGGACGGGAAGAACGAACACGAATCACGACGGGCCGCGGGCCGTGCGTTGGCCGAGCGGATCCTGAGCCTCCTGGACGAGGATCCACAGGCGAGAGTCGATGTCGTCGCACACAGTCATGGCGGGAATGCTCTGCTGGGCCACCTATCAGGCGTACCTGGCGACGCTGCACGAAAGCGGGGTGGCGCGCGCTGCCGTGATGTCTTCGAGAGGATCCGGACAGAGGCCTCAGCGCGAAGACGCCATTGACGAAGCGCTGGCGGCCGATGGGCCCTGGGTGCCGACCGATGTCCGTTGATGACCGCGGATTCGCTCGTCAAGACCCTCGAAGGGCTGCCTGAGGGGCAATGAGGACCTCCTCGACCGAACAGACTACGACTACGAGCCGGAATCGCTACGAGACGAAGATCCTGTCGGAGTTCTCCGCGCTCGGCTATGCGCGAGACTCGGATCGCGGGACGCTGCTCCACCATCGAGGCGGATGAGCACCGCCTTCGTGCTCCAGTGGAGTGCGCTCGTGGTGTCGGTCCTCGTGGACGAACCGCCTTGGCGCACTCGTGTTCATGGCTACTCCATTCCTGATCAGAGGTGGTCGCAGCCCCGAACCACTTCGGGGCCAGTTCTTCCGGCTCGGCGATTCTCGTCGTCATTCCTCGTCGTGGGGGTTGGTTGACCGCCCTGGGTTGCCTCATCGAAGGGGTCGTCGGGGTTCTGCGCCAGGATGTACAGGTCCTCGACGGCGTACTTCCGTGGCGGTGGCATCCCGCCTTCTGGTTGCTCGCCGGGGTTCCCGCAGTCGGACTCTCGTGGTTGGGCTCACGTCTCGAACCGACCGACGTGAATCTCTATTTCTCACGGCGCGTCGCGTCCTTGGATGTTGGGAACATCTTCCCGGGAGAGCGCTGGTGGCGCCGATACGAAGCTTCCTGGGCTACGAATCGAGCATTGGTCGTGTGCAGCGAGTACCTCGACGAAGCGATGTTGATGCTGAAGTCAGAGCCGCTCATGCGCTCGCACCTGGGCGAGCGGGTCGCGCGGCTCTTCCGGCCGGACTGGCGTGCGCGCCCTACGACGACCTGGGCGGATGAAGCCGGCGACTGGTCGCAGCATGGCGCCCTCCTCGTTCGCCGCGTGGTCCAGGCGGCCAGCGTCGCCTTCTCGCGCGCACTCCATCTCGCGACCTGGCGCGTCGCCGAGTCGATCACGATGCGGATCCTGAGCAAGGTCATCTTCGGACAGTTGTTGGGAGTCGGTGCCGAAGATCTCCAGGGCGCCCAGATCGAGGTGTCGCGCATGCCCGGCCTCCCGTATCTGGAGGCGACATGTGTCGAGACCTCCAGGCAGTTCAGCGTCGACGACCACGCGATGGGAAGGCCCGCCGGCCGGGCGGAGCGATACGAATTCCTGCGCGACCCCGAGGCCCTGCGGAGGCGAGCGGCGGAATCCGATGTCGTCGCGAGGATGCGCCGGGAAGCTCAGCGCGGTGCTGGCGGAGTGATCTTCGACGAAGGACTCGAGGAGGAGGAGCGGGATCGCCTGGCCCTGGCCTTCGAGGAGAAGGCCCGCGAGCTCCGCGGGGTGGTGTCGCTGGAGCATGGCCGGTATCTGGAAGACGAGGTGGTCGTCGCGACCGTCGCGCGGTTCATCTCGGAGGATGAACCCGCACGCCGCACGCTTCACGAGGTCGATCCTCTGGAGGTGCGAGAGAACTGGGGTGGCGGGTGGCGATCGAGGGGCTAGCCTCCGCTCTCGGAGCCCGCCTGCGCGCGGACGGGCGGCCCGCCGCGAGGCAGGCCGCCCGTCGTGCGTCGGAGCGCGCTCCGGCTACGGCATGAACTCCGCCAGCAGTGACGGCTTCACCTGGTAGGGCAGCACCCAGGCCTGCGAGCTGTAGGGCGCGGTGTCGTCGAACAGCGTGCCGTGCGCCAGGGCGTTCACTCCCACGTGGCCGAGGCCGCCCATCATCGGCAGGTGGAACACGCCGGTGTGGGTGCCGTCGCCGTTGTCCTTGAAGCGGAACTTCAGGCCGCCCCACATCAGCACCACCACGTCGTCCCTTGCGCGGGTGGTCGCGGTCAGTGTCACCGCGTCCCCGGCGTCGAACTTCAGCACGCCGCGCAGCCGGAACAGCGCCAGCGGATCATCGATCGTGGTGTCCACGTCGGTCGCCTGCACGCGCAGGCTGAGGATGTGCGTGGGCCCGAACACCGGGGCGGACCGGCTCGAGCGCGGGTCGAAGGAGGTCACCTTCACACCCGAGGTGGCGGCGACGCGCCATGCCGTCCGGTCGGAGTCGCCGAGCCGGACGCGCTTGAGCAGCAGGTGGCGCACCCACAGGTCGGCGAGGGGCTTGTGCACGACGCTGGCGGTGTCGGACCCGGTCGAGTCCGGCGCGCCGGCGGCGAGGATGTTGAAGCGTCCGGCCAGGTACTTGTACACCGTGACCCGCGCGGTGGTGGGCCGGCCACTGGTGTCGGTATCGGCGAACGCGAACTCGAAATGGCGGTCCACGTCGGTGATCACGCGCCAGTAGAACAGCGGATGGATCGCGGCCAGCGCGCCGCCCGGACCGCCGCCGATCGAGATCTGCGATGGGTCCTCGGTCACGCCGTCCTCGATCAGCCCCGGGGTCTGCGAGAGCGTGGCCGTGACCGCCGCCTCCTCGAGGCTGGACGAGCTGTTCGACGAGACTGGATCCATCAGCGTCGACTTCTTGCCGCAGCCGGCCAGCGCGCCGGCCGCCAGCACCAGCGCGAGGCCGACGGTGAGTGTTGCTCTCATGGCATTCCTCCTTCGCCCGGCGCGTGGCGCGGGCCGTGAGCGGATCAGACACAGGGCTTGGGTGACGCCTACTCTTCGCAGCGCCCGTGCCATCCACCCCGGCGGCTCAATCCGTTGCGGCGCAACGGGCGTCGCGCATCGCCCGCTCCCTGGGGTGTACGCGCCGGTGCACCGAGGGCTCCGCTGGCGGACGGCGTGGGGCACCTGGCGCGGGGGTGAAGGTGCCGTCCTGCCCGGGTGATCCCGGGGTCGCGCGCGCCCGGCGCCTCCCCCGGTGCGGGCCCCTGCGCGCGGGGCGCGCCCGGTGAGGAGCGCGCCCCGCGACGAGGAGCTTCGAGGTCCGGCGTCAGCGCCGGATGGTGGCGGTCTTGTTGACCGTGAACACGATCTCGGTGCCTTCCTTCACGGTCGCCTGGTAGCCCTTGCTCTTGACCACCGCGCCGGTCGCCGCCGCGCCGCCGAGGATGCCGCCGATGAGCGCGCCCTTGTTGCTGCCGCCGATCGCCTTGCCCAGCAGCGCGCCGGCCGCCGCGCCGCCGGCGACCGCACCGACGTTTCGCGCGCGGGTGCTGCCCGCGATGATGCTGTCGGCGCCGGCCGACACGTCGAAGCTCTGGCCGTCGATCTCGATCGAGCGCACGCCGAGCACCAGGTACGCGCGGCTGCCCCTCTCGGCGGGCTCGACCGCCTTGACGATGCCGTTGACCCGCGCGCCGGCGGGGATGGGCACGTTGCTGCCCGACACCACCGGGTCCTTGATGGTGCCGGTCCAGGCGTCACCCGGCTGCGCGGTCTCGGACGTGATCGCGGTCTCGACCGCGATCTTGAGCGGCGTGCCCGAGGCCACCGTCATGCCGGGCTTGGCGGCCGGTGCGGGCGCCGGGGCCGGCGACGAGGTCCTCGGCCGCGGGCTGCTCGTCGTCGGCGCCGGGCTCGGCGCCGGGGTGCCCGTGGTCGCGGGCGCGGGCTGGTACTGCTCCTGCGGCGTCACGCTGCCCTGCGGTGGCTCGACCGGGCTCTGCGACAGGAGGCTGTCGCTCGCGGTCGTCGCGGCCTGCTGGGATTTCTGGCCGCAGCCGGCGAGCGCGGCGACGATGACGAGTGCGGCGATGGGGACTCTGAGGATCCTCGATGACATGGTGTCCACTCCTTGCGTTCGCCCGATGGGGCCGGGGTCCGTGGTCGCGTCCGGGTGCGCGTCCCTGCGCTCGGCGGGGGAGCCGACAAGCGCCGGGAGTGTGCCGTCAGGCGCGCGGAATGGCAAGGCCGCCCCGCGAAGCGGATGGCGCCCTGCCGATTGGGCGCGCGGGGCGCTTCCGCTACCCTGCCGGCTCGACGCCCCACCCGATCCGACGAGCGAAAGGAACCGACCGATGGAGATCACCCTGCGGCGCGGCGACATCGCCGCGCGGCCGACGGGCGCGGTGGCGCTCGGCATCCTGCAGGACGCGAAGCCGCCGAGCGGCGCCGCGGCCGCCGTCGACCGCGCCGCGCGCGGCGCCATCGCCGCGCTGCTGGCGAGCGGCGACTTCCGCGGCCGCTTCCTCGAGACCGCGGTGGTGCACCCCGGTGCCGGGCCCGCGCCGCGCCTGGTGCTGGTCGGCCTCGGCAGGGCCGCCGCACTCGACCCGCAGCGCATGCGCCAGGCTGCCGCGATCATGGCGCGCCGGGCGCGCGAGCTGGGCGCGCGCCGGCTCGCCACCGTGGTGCACGGCGCCGGGCGCGGCGGGCTCGATCCCGCAGTCGCCGCCCAGGCGGTGGCCGAGGGCCTGGTGCTCGGCCACTACCGCCACAGCGCCTACCGCAGCGATCCCGCACCGGTGTCGCTGCGCCGCATCGACGTGCTCGTCCCCGAGGCCGCGATGCTCAAGGCCATGAAGCCCGCCTTCGAGCGCGGGGTGCGCTTCGCCGAGGGCACCTGCCTGGCGCGTGACCTCGCCTCGACGCCGGGCCAGGACCTGACGCCCGCGCGCCTCGCCGAGCGCGCGAAGGAGATCGCGCGCGGCGCCGGGGCGCGCTGCACCGTGCTCGACGTCGCGCAGATGGAGCGCCTCGGCATGGGGTGCGTGCTCGCGGTCGGACGCGGCAGCGCGCACCCGCCGCGCTTCATCGTGCTCGAGCGCGCCCCGCGCGGCGCCGGCGCGAAGCTGCCCACTGTGGTGCTCATCGGCAAGGGCATCACCTTCGACACCGGCGGCATCTCGCTCAAGCCGCGCGACGGCATGCAGAAGATGAAGTACGACATGTCGGGCGCGGCCGCGGTGCTGGGCACGTTCGCGGCGCTGCCCGCGCTGGCTCCGCCGCTGCGCGTGATCGGGCTCATCCCCACCGCCGAGAACATGCCCGGCGGCCGCGCGCTCAAGCCCGGCGACGTGGTGCGCGCGCTCGGCGGCGCCACCATCGAGATCACCAACACCGACGCCGAGGGCCGCCTGGTGCTCGCCGACGCGCTCGGCTACGCGAAGCGCTACCGGCCCGCGGCGGTGGTGGACCTGGCCACGTTGACCGGCGCGATCTCGGTCGCG
This sequence comes from Candidatus Eiseniibacteriota bacterium, assembly GCA_963725865.1. Classification (GTDB taxonomy): domain Bacteria; phylum Eisenbacteria; class RBG-16-71-46; order RBG-16-71-46; family RBG-16-71-46; genus CAVSAC01. The sequence continues at coordinate 52,773 of CAVSAC010000015.1, read as the reverse complement.
CTCGGCCACCAGGCGGCGGGGCTGTTCACGCCCGACGACGCGCTCGCGGCCTCGCTCGAGGCCGCCGCGGCGCGCAGCGCCGAGCGGGTGTGGCGCATGCCGCTGTGGGAGGAGAGCGCGGCGGACCTCAAGAGCGACACCGCCGACCTGGTGAACGCCTCGGGCAAGGCCGAGGGCGGCGCGGTGAGCGCGGCGGTGTTCCTGCAGCACTTCTCGCGTGGGCTGCGCTGGGCGCACCTCGACATCGCCAGCACCGCCTGGTCGCCGATCGACCGACCGCACGAGGGCCGCGGACCGACCGGGTTCGGGGTGCGCCTGCTGCTGGAGTGGCTCAGCGCGGGCGTGGCGCGCGGCGCTTGATCGCCGGCGCGTCGCGCTCGATGCGCACGCCGAAGTCGGGCTGCTCGAGGCGCAGCATGCGCCCGCTGGGGTCGGCCCAGACGTCGTAGTGCATGTTGCCGTCGGCGAACTGCAGCCGGCGCGCCCGCACCGCCCGTCCGCCCCAGCGCAGCGTGTCGGCGCCGAGGTCGCGCACCGTGCCCTCGAACAATGAATCGCGCGGTCCGAGCGCGAACAGGTTCAGCGGCCGCGAGGTGAAGGTCTGCCCCACGAGCGAGCGACACATGTGGTCGAAGAGCGTGAACATCGCACCGTCCATCACGAACAGGCGACCGGGGGGCAGCGCGAAGAAGTCGCCTTCGCCGCGGCCGTCGAACTCGCGGTACGACGACAGCGCGCTGTCGCGCGGCACCACCGAGCGCGTGAGCGTGTGCCCGCGCAGCGTCTGCACCGACGTGTACTTCTTGAGCCCGAGGTCGTTCGCGTCCACGATCAGCCGCATCTGCTTGCGCAGCGTGTCGGGCCCTTCCGAGGTCGCGATCGTCTGATAGACTTCGGACTGGATCACGAGGCTGTCGGTGAAGCGCCCGTACGAGAACTTCTCGATGCCGCGGGGACGGCCGCCGATCGTCATCCGGAGCGTGCCCTGGTCCACGGGCACGCCTTCGCCGCGCGCCACCGCGGGGGCGAGGAGGACGGCGAGCAGCGTGCTGGCCGCAAAGGTGCGAAGGAGGTCGTTCATGACCATCAAGGTTAGCACAGCGCGTCACGCCGCCCTCGTGGCGGCACTGCTCTTGGTCGCCGGCTGCGGAGGCTCGGGCGGCACCGGGGGCGAGGTGTCCCTGCGCTCGGGCGCGCACCCACCTCGGGCGCCATCACGCCCGCCGAGGCGAAGCGGATGATCGAGGCCGATAGCACGCTGCTGGTGCTCGATGTGCGCAACCCGTCCGAATGGGACGACGACCTCGGTCACATCCCGCAGGCGCGCCTGATCCCGCTGCCGGAGCTCGACCGGCGCGTCGCCGAGATCGAGACGTGGAAGGACCGGCCCGTGATCGTGGTCTGTCGCGTCGGCCAGCGCAGCCACCAGGCGGCCGAGCTCCTCGAGTCGCGCGGCTTCAAGGGCGCCCACAACATGACGGGGGGCATGCAGGCCTGGAGGGCGGCGGGTTACTGACGTCGGACGCCGCCCCGCGGCGCGCGCGACCGTGCCCCGCGGCTCCGGCTGGCCGAGGCGCCGTCGGCCGCGCTCAGCGCTCGGCGCGCTCGAGGCGCGCCACGCACTCGATGTGCGGGGTGTGCGGGAACATGTCGAACGGGCGCGTCTCGGCGAGCGCGTAGCCCTGCGCGGCGAAGTCCTTCACGTCGCGCGCCAGGGTCGCCGGATTGCACGACACGTACACGATGCGCCGCGGCATCAGCTCGGTGACGCGCGTCACCACCCGCGGGTGGAGTCCGGCGCGCGGCGGATCCACCACCACCACGCCGGCCGCGGGCCGGCCGTCGCGCTCGCCGCGCGCCCACTCGCGCAGCACCCGGCGCGCCTCGCCCTCGACGAAGCGCGCGTTGGAGATGCCGTTGCGCGCGGCGTTGCGGCGCGCACCCGCGACCGCGTCGGTCACGCTCTCGACCCCGATCGCCTCGCGGCAGGCGCGCGCGAACAGCAGCGTGAGCGTGCCGGTGCCGCAGTACAGGTCGATCACCGTGTCGCCCGACACGTCCCCGGCTGCGGCGAGCGCGGCGGCGTAGAGCCGCTCGGCCTGGCGGCTGTTGGTCTGCAGGAACGCGTTGGGCGTGGCCGAGAACTCGAGGCCGAGCAGGCGCTCGACGATGACCTCGCGCCCGGCGAGCACGCGGGTCTCGTCGTTGAACGCCACGCCGGCGCGCTGGCGGTTGAGGCCGAGCGTGACGCTCTTCACCTCGGGACCGAGCGCCGCGATCGCGTGCGCCCATGCCTCGAGGCCGGGCAGGTCGTCCGAGGTGGCGACCAGGTTCACCGCGCACTCCCGCGTGAGCGGCAGGTGGCGCACCACCAGGTGGCGCGCCACGCCGTCGTGGCGGCGCGGGTGCCACGCGCGCCAGCGCTGCTCGAGGGCGATGCGCTGGGTCGCGCGCACGATCTCGACCGTGAGCGGACTCGGCAGCAGGCAGGTCTCGAGCGCGAACAGCCGGTCGAAGGAGCCGCGCTCGTGCAGCCCCACCCGCGGCGAGCCGTGGGCGGCGGGGAAGATGGCGAACTCCATCTTGTTCCGGTAGTGGAAGGTCTCGGGCGCGGGCTCGATCGCGTGCACCAGCGGATCGCTCACGCCGCCGAGGTGCACGAGCGTGTCGCGCACCTGCTTCTCCTTCAGGCGCAGCTGCTCGTCGTAGGCGAGGTCCTGGGGGACGCGGCAGCCGCCGCACTGCGCCACGTGCGGACACGGCGCCGCGATGCGCAGCGGGGAGGACTCGAGCACGCGCTCCAGGCGCGCCTCGGCCCAGCCGCGCTTGACCCGGGTGATGCGCGCCTCGACCTGGTCGCCCGGGAGGCCGCGGTCCACGAACACCGCCCGACCCTCGTGGCGCGCGAGCGCCTTGCCGCCGAGGGCGAGGTCGTCCACATGGAGGTTTGACAGGTCGTTGACCTTCATCGGGGCGGGCGCGTGTCTAACGGGTCGGAGGTCAGGGTGAGCGACTTTCCAGGAACCGGGTCGCGCGGCGACGGGTTGTTCCCGTTGCGACCCTGATCGCGGAGTCCGAAGGGACGCTAGCACAGGGGGAGAGACGATGCGAAAGATCACCACCATCTTCGCGCTCGCGCTGCTCGCGCTCGCACCGGCCGCCGCACGCACGGCGCGTGCGGCCGACGATGCGAGCGCCGCGCCGTGGCTCGGCGTGTACACGCAGACCGTGGACGACCAGCTGCGCGAGGCCATGGACCTGACCGGCGAGGGCGCGCTGGTGAGCCGGGTCATCGAGGGCAGCCCCGCGGACCGCGCCGGCGTGCTCAAGGGCGACATCATCACGCGCTTCGCCTCCAAGCCGGTGGCGTCCGCGGAGGCGCTGATCGACCTGGTGCGCGACGCGAGCGTGGGCCAGAACATCACGCTCGAGGTACGGCGCGGCGAGAACACGCGCGTGCTGACCGCCCAGCTCGGCCAGCGGCCGAGCGACCCGGGCTCGATGGCGCCGCAGCGCGAGTCGACCCGCGAGATGCGCGGCGACCTGCCGGGCGAGCGCCGCGTCATCGTGCGCGGCGACTCCGGCGAGTCCGACGACGACACGCCGGGCGAGGGCCGCGAGACCGTGCGCGAGTTCCGCACCCCGTCGGGCGAGAAGCGGATCCGGATCATCCGGCGCGGCCACGGCCCCGGCGACATGGACATCCAGATCCCCGATCTCTCCGGGCTCGAGGCCCTGCGCGAGGGCGGCCGCGTGCGGACGTTCCGCTTCGACAAGCCGGTCGGCCCGATGGCGCCCGGCGCACCCCACGACATGTGGGTCGGACTTGGCCGCGGCAGGCTGGGGGTGCAGGTGCAGGACCTGAACGCCCAGCTCGGCGAGTACTTCGAGGTGCCCGACGGGCGCGGCGCGCTCGTCATGGAGGTGATGAAGGACACACCCGCCGAGCGCGCGGGGCTCAAGGCGGGCGACGTGATCACGCGAGTCGAGGATGCACGGATCGAGGATTCCTCGGACCTGGTGAAGGCCCTGCAGGGTAAAGAGGGCAAGACCGAGGTCACGCTGGTCCGCAAGGGCCGGACGCTGACGCTGGAGCCGGAGCTCGAGCGCCTCGCGCCGCGCCGCGTGCGGATGGACAGCGAGGATGACCGCCTTGCGCCCGAAGCGCCGGCGCCGGGTGGCGGGGACCTCGGGGACATGCGCGATCAGCTGCGGGAGCTGCGCCAGGAGGTGCAGCGACTCCGCAGCGAGCTGGAAGCGTCTCGCAGGAGGTAGACGGACCGCTGCCGCGCGGGGGAGCGCCGATCCGACCGTTCCGCACCTCACGGTGCGCTGGAACAGGGGCGTAGCACGAACTGGCCGGTGCAGCGCGGCGCTCCACCCGGCGGCGGCACACAGGGCCCGGCGATGCCGGGCCCTTCTTCTTCCCGGCCGCCCTTGCGCGCCCCGCGCGCCGCCGCGTACCGTGCGCGCTCCATGCCTGCGCTCCGAAGGTCCCGCTTCTGCCTGCGCTGCGGCGCCGCGCTGGTGAGCCGTGACGACAACGGCCATCCGCGTCCGACGTGCCCGGCGTGCGGCTGGGTCCACTACCGCAACCCCGCTCCCGCGGCCGGCGTGCTGATCGAGCGCGACGGCGAGGTGCTGCTCGTGAAGCGGCGCTTCGAGCCGCGCGCCGGCGCGTGGTGCCTGCCGGCGGGCTTCATGGAGTACGGCGAGACCCCCGAACACTGCGCGGTGCGCGAGACCCGCGAGGAGACCGGGCTCGAGATCCGCCTCACCGGACTGTTCGGCGTGTACGCCGGCTTCGACGACCCGCGCGTGCGCGCGGTGCTCATCCTCTACACCGCCGAGCGCATCGGCGGGCGCCTGGTGCCCGGCGACGACGCCATCGAGACGCGGTGGTACCCGCTCGCGCGCCTGCCGCGCTCGATCGCGTTCCACGCGCACCGGCGCGCGCTCGAGGAGTTGCGCGCGCGCCTGAAGCGCCAGCGCTAGCTGGCCCCGCCGGCCGCCGCCGCGCCGTGCGGACGCGGCGCGCGCCTGAAGCGCCGGCGCTGGCCCCGCCGGCCGCTGCCGCGCCGTGCGGACGCGGTGTGGGCGCACGCCGGCCCACGCGCGCCCGGGCGCCGTGCCCGTCCCGCACTCGCCCGGTCCCGCCGCCGGAGGGTCCGATCCGGGGTCTGCGCTGACGCCGGCACGGCCGCGCCAGGAGCACGCGTGGCTCGGTCCATGCAGAGGATGGCGCGGTTCTCCCAGCCCCGGCCCCCTCCCGGACCGTCCACGACTCGTACGGAGGCGATCCAACATGAAGTGGCGACAGGCGTTCGCCGGTCCGGCCGCGGCCCTGATGCTGGCCGCGATCCCGGCCTCGGGCCAGGTGCTGAACGCAAGAAGCATGGCCATGGGTGGCGTGTTGCTGTCCGGCGGCGGACCGGGCAGCGAAGGCCCCAACGTGGCCTACCGGGCGGTCCCCGCACCGGCGCGGGCCAGCTCCGGATTCACGCTGCCGATCGGGCTCATCCCGCTGCTGCAGGATCCCCCGGAGTGGGACCCGCAGGACCCCGCGTTCAACGCCTACGAGCTCGCGAACCTGCTCTACAACGTGCCTTGGAACTACCCGCTCGTGAAGCCCGCGGTGCCTTCGAGCGACATCACCATCGCGATCTCCAAGAGCTCGCTCGCGATCGATCTCGGTGACGTCAAGGACGCCTTCCCCGACGACCACTCGCGCATCGGCGCGGTCGCCAACGTGCCGCTGCTCACGCTCGGCGTGAAGCGCGCGTTCGTCTCCGTGAACCCCGTGGTGCACTACGAGAACGACCTGAGCCTCAACGACGCGCTCCACGGCGCGCTCGCCCACGGCGAAGCGTTCCTGCCGCAGACCCGGTACCAGGCGTTCGACAAGGCCAAGGGGCAGGCCGCCGCCGGCATCGCCCTGGGCTACGCCGGACCGGTCGCCGCGAGCGGCGATCCGCGCGGCACCGGCTTCGGGGTCTATGTCGGCGCGCGCGCCAAGGCGCTGCGTGGCCTGGTCTACGGCGACGCCGACAACGTGGTCTCGTTCACCACGCGCGACACGCTGTTCGGCACCGATCCCGTCGATGTCGGCTATCGCGGCCTGCTGCGCGACGCCCGCTTCGAGGACGGGGGCATGGGCTACGGCTTCGACCTCGGCGCGGTAGCGGTGATCAGCGGCGTCGAGCTCGGCCTCGGCGTCAACGACGTCGCGACGCGCATCGACTGGCGCGTGCGCGAGACGCTGGTGGTGAGCGACAGCACCGGCGACTACCAGCGCACCACGCTCGCCGAGGGGGTGCCGTTCACCAGCCGGGTCCCGGTGACCGTCACCGCCAACGCCGCGACGCGGCTCGGCGCGGTGGCGGTGGCGGCCGACGTGGTGAAGGGCGCCATCGCCACCACCGCGCACGCCGGCGCCGAGCTGTGGCTGGGCCGCGTCGCGCTGCGCGGCGGCGCGTCGTACGACGCTAACGCCATGCTCCAGGGCTCGGGCGGCGTCGGGCTGCGCTTCGGCCGCTTCGGCATCGACGGCGCGGTCGCCTCCCACAGTCGCGACCTCACCCGCGAGCGCGGCGTCGACCTCGGCGTCGGGCTGGCGTTCTACCCCAAGGAGGTGGCGCGATGAGGACGCTGCGCGCATCGCTCGCGCTGCTGGCGCTCGCGGCCGTGACGGGCTGTGGCGACCATGCCCTGGTGCTCAAGGTGGACGTGCTCTCGTACATGGATCCGTCGCTGACCCAGCAGCGCTTCGGTCCGCTGCCGGCGAGCCCCGGCGGCTTCGCGACCGGCGAGCAGGCGCTGGTCCCCGACCAGGAGGTCAATCTGCTCGACGGGCTCGGCGACGTCGCCGACGTGCAGAGCGTCTCGGTGCGGGTCGCCACCATCACCCGTGACTCGACCGGCGCGGGCAGCGACACCCTGCGCGTCTACATGAGCGACATGGGCGTGGCGCCGCGCACCACCGCGCCGGCGCTCACCCACGTGGTGAACCTGACCCCGGGTCGGGTGGACACCCTGGTCACCGACTTCGAGGGCGATGCCCGGGTCGCCGCGCTGTTCGCCCAGCGCCGCTTCCGCCTCGAGGTCACCACCTCGCTGCGCGGCCCGTCGAGCGGGGCGGACCTCGACGGCAGCGTGCGGATCAGCCAGCTCGACGCCGTGGTGGTGGCGAAGAAGAAGCTCTAGGCGCGGCGCGGGAGCCGCGACAGCGCGAAGGCCCGGTGCTCGCGCACCGGGCCTTCCGTTCATCGGCGCGCGCCGCGACGCTTCGGGGCCGGGCCCTTGCGAGCCCGGCCCCTCGGCCACCGCGGAGGAGCGCTCCTCCGTCCACCACCCTTCATCCACCCATCTACGACCACGCCGCGCTGTGGCGCGCGCTCTCGTGACGCGCCAGCACCATGGCCAGCAGCGAGCCGGCCAGCAGCGCGCGGTCGAGGTCCATGTCGTCGAACGGCTCGCCGTCGCTCTTGTTGGAGAGGTTGAGCACGCCGGACAGCCGGTTGTTGAACGTGAGCGGCACGCACACGAACGAGTCCGAGTTGTAGGCCTCCCGGCGCTCCGTCCCCTCGTGGGGCACGTGCACCGAACGACTCGCGCACCCGCACGTGGAGGGGCTTGCGGTTGTGCGCGACCCAGCCCGCCACGCCCTGGCCGACGCGCACCTTGACGCGCCCGGCGAGGTGCGGGTCCATGCCCCGCTGCGCGGCGATCTGGAGGGTCTCGCGCGAGCTGTCGAGCGTCATGAGGCTGCAGCGCTCGACCCCGAAGCGCTCCGAGAACCACGCCACCATGGTGCGCGGGAACTCCTCGGCGTCGTGCTCCTGCGCCAGCACCTGGAAGACCTCCTTCAAGAAGCCGATGGTGCGCTGGGTCTCGGCGAGCCGCGACTGCGCCACGGTCAGCTGGGAGTAGGCCTCGGTCAGGTGCTGGGTGGCGGAGGCCGACTGCTCCTCGAGCGCGTTGAGCTGTCCCTTCACGCGGTCGAGCTCGGCGCGGTACTCGGTGGAGGAGCGATCGAGCGTCTCCAGCTCGTCGGCGAGCGAGATCAGGCGCTGCGCCTTGGCGCGGTTCTCCTCCTCCAGCGTCGAGGTGTGCTCGGTGAGCCGGCGGATGCGGTCCTGGAAGTCGGCGGCGGCCGCCCGCGCCTGGCGCTCGTCGCTCGCGGTCGCGGTGGAGCGGCCGTTGCGATAGAGCTGCTGGGCCAGCGCCAGCGCCGCCAGGCTCTTCACGGGGATGAGCTCGGAGACCACGCGCCCGCCGAAGGCGCCGCGCTTGTCGCTGACGATCACCAGCAGCGCCAGCATGTCCTCCTGGTCGGCGAGCGGCAGGCACACGCACGACTGCCAGTTCGGCAGCGCGGTCAGCGCCCGCAGGCTCGGCGCCTCCACGGTGTCGGGCTCGTAGGAGGGGGAGGAGTTGAACATGTGGCTGAGGAAGGAGCGGCGGTCGGTGGCATTGAAGAATGCACTGGGGTGGAAGAACTTTCGCACGAGTCGGGCCGGCAGGTTGTCCACCGGCAGGGTCACGTCACGGCGCACCAGGCGCCCGCCATCGCGCTGATAGACGTTCACGAGGGCGTCGCGGCTGACCTCGTAGAAGGCCAGCGTCGCGCGCCAATCCGGGCGCACCGACTGCAGATAGCCCAGGAACTCGAGGACCACGGCTTCGGTGTCCCGGCTGCGGGTCAGGCGCTCGCTGATGTCTCGGAGGTCGAATTTCGACACGATCGTCTCTCCCTGATGTCGTGGACCGGCTGAGAGGTGGACACCCCTCAGGCAATCGGTGTGCCGCGTGGGGCGTGCGGAACGCAACGTGCCCCGGCGGGGGACGGGCCGCGTGATAGAGTGTCGCCTCGGTCCTTCGCCCCCCACGCCCAGGCCACGAGGAATCCGTCCCATGCCCCGCCTCATCGCCGACCGACCGGTGCTCCGTGCCACCTCCGCGCTGGCCGAGGTCATGGCCGCCGCGCGCCAGCGCGAGCAGCGCGGCGAGCGCGTCCTGCACCTGGAGCGCGGCGAGCCCGACTTCGACACCCCGCCGCACATCGTCGAGGCGCTGGCCGCCGCGGCGCGCGCCGGCGAGACCCACTACCCCGACCCGCGCGGCACGCTGAAGGTGCGCGAGGCGCTGATGGCGAAGCTGGCGCGCGAGAACGGCATCCACTGCGAGCCCGACGACATCGTGCTCACCTGCGGCGGCACCCACGGGCTCTACCTGGCGTTCCAGGGCCTGCTCGGCGCCGGCGACGAGCTGCTCGCGCTCTCGCCCTACTGGATGGCGCTGCCCAAGCTGGTGGGCTTCGCGCACGGCGCCACGATGCGCTCGTTCCCGGCCTACCTCGAGCTGGCCGTGGGCGAGAGCGCCGCGGCGTTCGCCGACCGCCTGCGGGCGGCGCTCGGGCCCGCGACCCGGGGGCTCTACCTGAATTCGCCCAACAACCCCACCGGCCTGGTGCTCGAGCGCGCCCAGCTCGAAGCGGTCGCGGCGGTGGCGATCGAGCGCGACCTGTGGGTGGTGAGCGACGAGGCCTACGAGCACCAGCTCTTCGACGGCGCCGAGCACCTCAGCCTCGCGGCGCTGCCGGGCATGGCGGAGCGCACCCTCAGCGTGTACACGTTCAGCAAGTCGTACGCGATGACCGGCTGGCGCCTCGGCTACGTGGTCACCCCGCCCGCGATGCGCCCGGTGATGGGACCGCTGCTGGCGTTCTACACCACGCACGGCGTCTTCCCCGCGGCACAGACCGCGGCGCGCGTGGCGGTGGAGTCGTCGCAGGAGTGCGTCGCCGCGATGACGCGCGCCTACGCCGAGCGCCGCGACCTGCTGCTCGACGGGCTCGCCGCCCAGCCGGCGCTGCGCATCCCGCGGCCGCGCGGGGCGTTCTACGTGTTCGCCGACGTCTCCGCCGCGCTGCGCGGCCGCGACCTGTGGGCGCTGGTGCGCGAGTGGCTCGAGCTCGGCGTGGCGGTGCTGCCGGGGACCGCGTTCGGACCCGAGTACGATCGCCACGTGCGCCTGTCGCTGGCGACGCGGCGCGAGGACGTGCACGAGGCCGCGCGCCGGCTGGGGGCGCACGACATGCTCGGCGCCGCCGGCGCGGCGAGGCCGTGATGCCGTGGTGCCCGGAGTGCGGGAGGGAATATCCCGCCGGCATCGTCGCGTGCCGGGAGTGCCGCGCCGTGCTCGCCGACTCGCCGCCCGGCCACGAGGGCGATCCGGTGATCGTGCACCGCGTGCCCGACGCGGCGTCCGGCGCGCTGCTGTGCGGCGTGCTCGAGCAGGCCGGGATCCGCGCGGTGCTGCGCAGTGCCACCATCGCCGGCTACGGCGCGGTGCGCCGGGACTGGACCACCGAGGCGTGGGGAGAGATCCTGGTGCCGCGCGAGGAGGCGCTCGAGGCGCGCACGCTGCTCGCCGGCTACCTGCTGGCGCTCGAGCGCGGCGGGCAGGTGCGGGACGAGGACGTGAACGACGCGGGCGGCGACGCGCCGCTCTGAACCCCGCCGGCACGAGGCGCGTCGCCGCGCCAACGCGCCCGGATTCAACGCCGCGCGGGCGCGCGCACCACGATGCGGCCGAAGGTGGTGAACATCGCGTCGCGTCGCGCCTGGGGATCGTCGGCGGTCATGAGCCGCTGCGGCGGGCCCCGGTCCCACACCCTCACCCCGAGGGCGTAGCGTCCCGGCGGCAGCGCCTCCGGCAGCGTCATGCGGTAGCGCTCGCGCACCACCTCGCCCGCCGGCCAGCGGTCCGCCGGGTAGCGCGTGTAGCCCAGATAGCGGTAGCGGTCCACCACGACGCGTCCGACCGTGTCGACCACCACGATCTGCGCCACCAGCAGGCGCTCGATCGGCGCGACGCGCGCCCAGTCGAGCGCGAAGCTCGCCGTGTCGCCGGCCGCGACCTCACCCGCTGGCCCGACCGCGCCGACCAGCGCGAGGCGTCCCGCGTAGGTGACGCGGTGCGCCGCGGGTGTCGTCGCCACCCCCGAGGTCACCAGCTCGACCGTGTCCCGCGCGCCCGCCAGGTCGAGCACCAGGTCGTCCGCGGCGTCGACCGGATGCAGGTCGTTGCGGCTCTCCAGCTCGCGCCAGCGTGCGGCGGTGCCCGGCTCCATGTAGCGCAGCAGCGCGCTCGAGCCCACGTCGGCCAGCACCGCGACGATGCCGCCCGGCACCGGGTAGGCCTTCTGGGAGTAGGTGAAGTGACCGCCCAGCAGGTGGTGGATCGAGTGCACGTCGTCGCGGTCGGCCAGCCGCGGCAGGAACTCGAAGCCGGCGACAACGCCGCCGTGGCGCGGGATGCGCGCGACCATGCGCTCGCGCACCGGCTGGAGGGCGCGGTCCCCGTCGTCGGGCACGATGGACTGCGGGCGCGACACGCCCTGGAGCGCGCCCACGCCCACCAGAGGGCCGAACATCACCTGCGCGACGAGCCCGGCGCCGAGTGCTGCGAGCATCACCGCGCGCGCGCGCGCGGCGCGGTGGCCCGCCACGCGCGCCGCGCCCAGCACCGCCGCGGCGACCAGGAACGGCGTCACCAGCGAGGTGTACTGGTAGACGATGGTGTGCTGCGGCATCCGTGACGACAGAAGGTGCTCGATCAGGATCGGCGCCGCCGGCAGCAGCAGCACCGGGCGGAGCAGCGACAGGCCCGCGAGCGGCAGCAGCAGGTGGAGCCAGTAGAGCAGCTTGAGCCGCCCGTCGCTGGGATCGCCGGGGGTGGAGAACAGGGCCGCGACCGCGTTCCAGGGCTCGCGCAGCAGGTGGAGCACGATCGCGCCCGGGGTGTCGCCCCAGGCCGCGTACATGCGCCCGTACTCGGCCTCGCCGCCGCCGCCGAGCCAAGGCCGCAGCACGCCGAAGTCCACCACCGCCACCACCGCGGCCAGCCCCACCAGCCCGAGCGCCACGGCGCGCGCGCGCGGCCGGCGCGCGAGGGTCACCGCGAGGGCGAGGCCGGCCACCGCGAGCGTCACGTCCTCGCGGGTGAGCAGGGCCAGCGCCGCGAACGTCCACGCGCGCCGCGGAGCGCCCGCCCACGCGCCCTCGAGCGCCGCGAGCAGCAGGGGCGTGGCGAGGGCCTCGGGGTGGAACTCGAAGAGGTTCACGTAGCCGAGCGCCGGGTACAGCAGGTAGAGCGCGGCGGCCATCACCGCGGGCGCCCCCGGGCCCAGCTCGCGTCGCGCCAGGCGCCACACCGGGAACGCGCCGCCGGCGAGCGCCACCGACTGGAGCGTGAGCAGCGTGATCGGGTGGCGGAACAGGGCGTAGAGCGGCGCGATCAGGAACAGGATCAGCGACTGGTGGTCGCCCGGCCACACCATGCCGCGGATCGACGAGAACAGCGTGCCGCGCAGGATGCCGCCGGTCGCCTGCGAGAAGATGGCCAGGTCGAAGTCGGTGTAGAGGAACCAGTGGTACTTGATCGCGCACAGCGTGCTGAACAGCGCCGCGTACGCGAGCGCCAGGCCGGCCACCGCCAGCACCTCGGCGCGCGACGGTGGCGCGCTCGGCCCGGCGACGGCGCTGGCCCGTGGGCCGGGCACGGCGGGACGCGGGCGCGGGGCCCGCTGGGAGCGCGGCATCGCGGCAGTATGCGCGAGGCGGCCGGGCCGGGGAAGCCGTCTCGCCGTGCCGGCGCGATGGGGCCGGGCGGCGGGACCCGGTCTAGCGGCGCCGGCGCCCGCGCGCCTCGGCGCCGGGACCGCGCGGTGTCTCCTCCTCGTCCTCCGCCTCGTCCTCCTCGACCTCGATGATGAAGTTGCCGCCGACGCGCGGCGGGAGGATGACGCGGTGGAGCGCGATCTCGAACACCTCGTCCATGGTCTCGACCGGGATGAGCTCGAGGCGCTCGCGCACGTCGGCGGGCACGTCGTCGAGGTCCTTGAGGTTCACCGCCGGGAACAGCAGCGCGCGGAAGCCGGCGCGATAGGCGGCGAGCGCCTTCTCGCGCAGCCCTCCCACCAGCAGCACCTTGCCGCGCAGGCTGACCTCGCCGGTCATGGCGATGTCGTGCCGGATCGGCCGGTCGCTCAGCACCGAGGCGATGACCAGGCCCACGGTGATGCCGGCCGACGGACCGTCCTTGGGCACCCCCGCGGCGGGGAAGTGGATGTGGATGTCGGTGTTCGAGAACGCCTCGGCGTCGATCTCGAGCAGGTCGGCGCGCGAGCGCACGTAGGAGTGCGCCGCCGTCACCGATTCCTTCATGACCTCGCCGAGCTGGCCGGTGGTCGTGACGCGGCCCGAGCCGGGCATCTTCAGCGCCTCGACGATCAGCACCTCGCCGCCCGCGGCGGTCCACGCCAGGCCGGCGGCCACGCCCACCTCGTCGTCCTTGCCCGCCATCTCGGGCGGCGTAGACGCGGTGGCCGAGGTAGCGCTCGAGACGGTCGAGGCTGGCGTTGTGGCGGCGAGCGTCGCCGGTCGCGCGCGCGCGCGCCACCTTGCGGCACACGGTCGCGATCTGACGCGACAGCCCGCGCACGCCGGCCTCGAGCGTGTAGTGGCGCACCATGGCGCGCAGCGCGTCCTCGTCGACGGCGAGGTCGCGCGCGGTGAGGCCGTGCTCCTGCAGCGCGCGCGGCACCAGGAAGCGCTGCGCGATGGCGAGCTTCTCGTCCTCGCTGTAGCCCGGCACCTCGATGACCTCGAGGCGCTCCTGGAGGTTGTCGGGCACCATGTCGAGGTTGTTCGCGCACAGCAGCAGCACCCCGTGCGACAGGTCGATCGGCAGCCCGATGTAGTGGTCGGTGAAGCGCGCGTTGCTCTCGGGATCGAGCAGCTCGAGCAGCACCTCGGCCACGCCCAGGCCGCCCTCGCCCACCAGCCGGTCGACGCCGTCGATCACCAGCACCGGGTTGCGTCACGCCCGCGTCGCGCAGCGCGCGCAGCGATGCTGCCCGGGCTGCGCGCCCGGCAGCGTGCGCGGCACGCCCGCCAGGTCGACGGCGTCGCTGGTGCCCGAGACGCTGATGCGCACGAACGGCCGGTGCAGCGCGCGCGCCACCGCGGCGCCGAGCGACGACTTGCCGGTCCCGGGCGGGCCCACCAGGCACAGCGCGGGTCCGGGCAGGTCGGCCTTGAGCCGGCGCACCGCGAGGTACTCGACGATGCGCTCCTTGGCCTTCTCCAGGCCGAGGTGGTCGCGCTCGAGGACCTGCTCGACCTGCTTGAGATCGGCATCCTCGCGGGCGACCTGCTCCCACGGCAGCGACCACAGCCACTGCAGGTAGGCGCGCACCTGCGCGGCCTCGGGCGAGCCCGAGGGCAGGCGGCGCAGCCGGTCCATCTCGCGCTGGGCCTGGCGCGACACCTCGCCCGGCAGCGGCACGGCGCGCGACGGGCGGCGCGGCGGGGCGTCCTCGGTCGCACGCTCGAGCGCGGCGCTCTGCGCGCGCATCGGACGCTCTCCCTTGGGGGCGCGGAGCGAGCGCGAACGGGCGTTGCGGGGCATGAGGTCTCCTCTCCGGGATGGACCGGATGCTGCGCGCGAATCGGACGGGGCCTCGCGGGGACGGGTGGAGCCGGCTCCCCACCTATTGCGATTAGCAATTCGCTCGCCGGGTCCGTAGGGAAGTTGTGCTGCCCGGCCATCCGGGACCAAGCGACTGCCAGAGCGGGACTTGCCATGGACGGCTCGCCGCCCCGGACCGGCGTGCCGGCGCCTGGGGTGGTCGGGAACCGGCCGCAGGAGGGGCAGACCGCTCACGGTTGGTGCGCGGGCGCACGGCCGGGAGGGAGACGACGAGGGCCCGGCGGTTGCCGGGCCCTCGAGGATGCTCGGACGTGGAGGCTCGCGCCTCCGTCGTCGGGACTAGCGATACATGGTCTTGATGTGGCCCCAGCTCGACGAGTTCACCGGCGTCGGGTGCGGGCAGGTGTCATCGAACGTGGTGCCGACCTGGATGTTGTCCACCATGTAGCCCCACGCCGTGCCGCCGGAGTTGGACTGACGGAGCGCGAAGCCCGCCAGAACGAGCCCGGTGGTGCCGGGGACGGTGGTGACCTTCGGGCTCGTCGCGTCGATCGGATCGACCCACATCTCGCTGACGCCGGTCACGGCGTTGTAGGAGATGGCGATCGTGTACTGCTGGCCGTAGTTGAGCGCGACCGGCCAGGTCTGGGTCATGGTGCTGCTGGTGCCGAGGCCGAACGTGAACGAGGCGCCCGAGGCCGTGACGTACACGCGCGACGTGAAGCCCGTGCCCGAATCCTTGAAGTGGGCGAAGTAGTTCGTGACCGGCGTGGTGGTGGCCGGGATCGTCACCTGGAAGCAGGCATAGGTCACGTCATTGGCGGCACGCGGGCCGAAGGCACGGTTGTCGTCCGGGAAGTTCGACATCAGGCCGACGGCCTGTCCGCTGACGACCTGGATGTCCGTGGGCGGGGTTCCGCTGTGCACGAGCCAGAACGGGGCGCCGACGACGGTGAGGTCGCCGTTCGGATACGTGAACGTCTCGGTCATCAGGGTGACGGCGAACGCCGACGAGGCGACCGTGACACCGATCGCGAGGGCGATGAGACTGGTGGCAATCTTTTTCATGTGTCGATCTCCTTGGATGGTGCTGCGCGGATGCAGAGCTGCGATGCGTCGATTGCCTGAGTTGGCTGGCGACTGCCTCGCGTGGGGCTCCCCGGACTGATGATCCTTGGAGCGGCCATTCCCCCTCGGTGACGCCCACGACCGGCGATGGCGGGTGTTCGGGTGGGGGGAGTTCCCCCGAGCGATCACCGTCGGCCTTTCAAACTGAGATAACGATAGCGGACCCGCCGCATTCGCTGCAAGTTACGAGTGCATGAAAAGATGGCTCCCGACCGGGCATCCTGCCCGGCGCATTGCGGGATGCGACCCGCACGGGCCTCCAAGCCGCAGGGAAGCCGGCGCGACCGATTGCATTCCGCTTCGGCAGTGCCCGGGTGTTCAGGGGCTGGTGCGGGGGGCCGGCGGGGCGGGCCGGAACGGGTCCGCCCGCGAGCCCATCGCGAGGCCCCGGAGCGGGGCCGCGACGCGGTCGCGGGCGGTCGTGACCTGCCCGGCTCAACGCGCGGTCGGGGCCACTCCGGCGGCCGAGACCTTGTCGAGCAGGCGCACCACGTCGGCGAAGCGGGTGGCGTTGGTGGGCGCGCCGAGCACCACCGCGATCATGTCGCGGCCCTGGTCCCTGACCCAGGTGGCGAAGCAGTAGCCGGCCTCGTTGATGAAGCCGGTCTTGCCACCGAGGATCTCGTAGTGGCTGTAGAGCAGCCGGTTGGTGTTGTGCACCGCGTGGTCCCACCGGTCGCTGCGGAACTCGTACGAGCGCGTGGTGGTGATCTCCCGGAACAGCGGCTGGCCGGCGGCGGCACGCAGCAGGCGCGCCACGTCGCTGGCGGTCGACACGTTTCGCTCGTCGAGCCCGGTGAACTCCACGAAGCGCGTGTGCGACAGGCCGAGGTCGTCGGCCTTGCGGTTCATGCGCGACAGGAACTCCTCGGGGCTCAGGCCCGACTCGCGCGCCAGCACCCGCGTGGCGCAGTTGTCCGAGCACATCAGGCTCATGTGGAGCAGGTCGCCCAGCCGCACCTGCTCGCCGCGGTGCAGCCGCGTGCGGCCGGCGCCGTCGAGGTCGGGGCGAGTCACGATGGCCTCGCGCTCGAGGTCGGGCTTCATCTCCAGGAACACCATCGCGGTCATGAGCTTGGTGAGGCTCGCGATCGGCACCGAGGCGCCGGCGTCCTTCTCGTAGAGCACCTCGCCGGTCTGCGGGTCGATGACGATGGCGTTGCGCGCATAGACGCCCCCGGGCGGCGCGCGACGTGCGCGGTGCCTGCGGGCGTTGGAAGCGGCCGGGCGGCGCGCCTTGCGCCGCGCGGTCTTCGACACGACGCTCTTGCCGTGTCGGTGGGCCGTCTGCTGGACCGTCGGGGTGTGCTGACGGGGGGTCGGACTGGCGGCGTCGGCCATCGTGGCCGTGCACGCCAGGACGCCGGCGAGGAGCACAGCGCCCCAGCGCCGCGCGAGGCGGTGCAGCATGGAACCTCCTGACATGTCGGATCGGCCGATCCTTCCCTGGTATCGGCGAAGACTGCAGCGGGACTTTAGGCGAGTCGCAGGCGTGCGGTCAACGAGAAGCGGGCGGACGCAGATCCTCGCGCAGGTAGCGCACGAACGCCTCCACCGCGCGGACCGCCGCCGTGTCGGCCTCCGCGAGCGCGGCCTGGCTGTAAGCGTCCCGGCAGCCCTCGGTGCGCGCCGGGACCTCGGTGCGCAGCCGCTGGAGCAGCGCCTCGCCGGCCCGCGCCCCGGCGTCGATGGCCGCGGCGGAGGGCTCGCGCAGGTTGATGCGCGCGGCGCGCAGCGTCTCGGGCACGTCGCGCAGCCCGCGCGCGGCGCGATGCGCCCGGTCGCAGGCGCTGGCGCGGCCGAGCGCGCCGCCCACCGCTGCGCCGATCAGGTCGGCGTAGGCGGAGGGCTCGCGCGCCCACACCCGGCGCACCTCGTCCAGCTCGCGCAGCCGCGCCACGCGTGCCGCAAGCGAGTCCCGCGCCACGGCGCGGGCGCCGCTGGCACCGGCCGGCGGCAGCGCGGCCAGGCGCGTGGCGAAGTCCGCCAGCCAGACGCGCTCGGCGACGATCCAATCCTCGGTCACCGGGACCAGCGCGCCGTCGCGGGCGTGGAGCCCGAGGCGCGTGGCCTCGGTCGGCCGCCGCGCCAGCAGGCGCTCGCTCCATTCGCGCTCGAGACCGGCGAGCGCGGTGCGCGGCGCGATGCCGGCGGCCCACGCCGCGGGCGCGAGCACGAGCAGCAGGGCAAGCGCCATGGCCGGGCGCGCTGGACGGCTCATGCGGGCTCTCCGAGGACGTGGATGGACTGCGGGCGTGAGGCCAGGTCGTGGCGCGGTGGGGAGGGACGGGCGCGCACCGCCATTGCACCACGCGCGGCCCCGGCACCACAAGCGCCGAGGCGCGCCCGGGCCGAGGTCGCTCAGGCGGCGCGGACCGGGTGGTCGAACGCGAACAGGGGCTCGTCAGCTGCGCCGTCGCCGGTCACCCGCACGCCCTGCGTATCGATGGCGATTCGCAGGCCCGCGCCGTGCGTGGTCAGAGTCTCCTCGATGCCGGCCATGAGCCCGGCGCCGTCGAGCGCGCGGGTGGGCACGCCCCACGCGAGCGCGGTCAGGCGCGTCGCGAGCGAGGCCGCGGTG
This sequence comes from Candidatus Eiseniibacteriota bacterium, assembly GCA_963725865.1. Lineage (GTDB taxonomy): Bacteria > Eisenbacteria > RBG-16-71-46 > RBG-16-71-46 > RBG-16-71-46 > CAVSAC01. Next base: position 34,568 of record CAVSAC010000015.1, on the reverse strand, counting down.
GCGGGCGCGGCGCTGGCCTCGTCGGGACCGAGCGCGTACTCGAGCTGCAGCGACGGCGCCAGCTCGGACACCACCGGACGGTTCTCGCGCGACGCGAGCCCGGAGGACAGCGCGCGCTGCACCTCGCCGAGGTCGAACGGCTTGCGCAGGTATTCATGGGCGCCCATGCGCACCACCGCCAGCGCGGACTCGAACGACGGGTAGCCGGTCATCACCACCACCACCAGCCCGGGGTCGATCTGCCGCGCCGCGGTCACCAGCGCGGCTCCGTCGAAGCCGGGCATGCGCAGGTCGGTCACGATGGCGTCGAACGGCGCGCGCCGCAGCTGATCGAGCGCGGCATGGCCGTCGATCACCGCCTCGACGCGCGCGCCGAGGTGGACCAGGTAGTCGACCAGCATGTCGCACACCTCGGGCTGGTCATCGACGATCAGTACCGAGCGGCCCTCGAGCGGCATCAGGTGCGGCACCGGCGAGCTCATGCGGCGCTCCTCTCCTCGGCGGAGTGGCGGCGGCGTCCGAAGCGGATGCGGCGCCCGCCCTGGTCGACGACGACGTCGTCCATCAGGGCGCGCAGCAGCGCCAGCCCGTGGCGGCCGCCTTCGGCTTCGGGCTTCGGGGCGTAGCCCTCCCCGTCGTCCTCGACCTCGCACACGATGGCGCCGGGACCGATCTCGGCGCGGAAGCGCACCAGACGGTCGGCCTCGAGGTGGTGACCGTGCTGCATGGCGTTGAGCAGCGCCTCCAGCACGCAGAAGCGGAACGAGGCGCGCGCGCTGACGTCGAACTCGGCGCCGGTCTCGGCGACCAGTCGCTCGAGCACCGCGAACACCGCCGCGCGCAGTCCGGGATCGGACGGCACCTGCAGCGTGCACGTCAGCGTGCCGGCGACCGGGCCCGCGGAGATCGCCGGCCGGGACTCGAGCGCGCGCGTCACCGCGGCGCGGATGGTCGAGGCGTCGAACGGCTTGGGCAGGAACTCCACGGCGCCGAGCTTGCCGGCGTTGACGGCGTCGCCGAGCGTGCCGAAGCCGGTGACGACGATGAACGCGGTCTCGAGCGCGAACGGGCGTGCCTGCTCGAGCAGCTCCAGGCCCGACATGCCGCGCATGCGCAGGTCGGTGACCACCACGTCCGGGGCGTGGCGGCGGATGTGCTCCAACGCCTCCGCGCCCGACGCCGCGGTCTCCACCTCGACCCCGAGCGCGCCGATCGCGACGCGCAGGAACGAGCGCAGCAGGTCCTCGTCATCCACCACCAGCACGGTCCGTCGTGACACCGCCGGGATCCTCCAGTCGAGGGGGGCCTCGGGGTGGTTTTCGGCAGGTGGGCGGGGCGACTTTGGCCCGTTATCCCGAAAGGCTTACGGGCTTCGCCGGGGCGCCTACGGCCTCGGGATCACGTCCTTCACCAGGGCCATCGGATCGTTCACCCGCAGCGGCGCCACCGACAGGTAGGCCTGGGCGTAACGCACGCCGACCTGCCAGCCCCAGTAGCGCGCGAAGGCCTCGAACGCCTCGCGGGCCCGCGGCACGTGCTCGGGGTGCGGCCGGTCCGGGTTGTAGAACTGGCTCTGGTGGCAGTCGATCGCGTTCATCCAGTCGTCGAAGAACTCGCTCACGTCGACGATGAACGTCGGCGTGGTGCCGGGCGGCAGGAAGTAGAAGAAGACCGACTTGGCCTGGTGCGGTTCGCCCGGGGATCGGCGCCTTGCGCAGGTGCGCGAGGTTGTAGGCGTTGGCGACGATCTGGCCGGTCTTGTAGTGGTCGTTGTGGCCGAGCCCGCGCCCGATCGGCAGGTTGTAATAGGGCGCCAGCACGATCGAGGGCCGGTGGCGGCGGATCGCGGCGGCGGCGGCGCAGCGGTTCTCGAACGTGTCCTCGATGCGGCAGTCGCCGAGGTCGAGGTTCTCGCGCACGTCGAGCTGGAGGATGCGCGCCGCCTCGGCGCTCTCCTCGCCGCGCCCCTCGGGCGTGCCCCAGCCCATGTCGCCGGTCGTCATGTCGACGATCCCGGTGGTGTGGCCGAGCGACTTCATCTTGCGCAGCATCCCGCCGCAGCCGATCTCGGCGTCGTCGGGGTGGGGGCCGAAAGCGAGCAAATCGACAGCCATGGTGAGGTCTCCGGAGTCAGCGTCGTCGGGATCCGCGGCCCACGGCGGTCCGCGTGGCGCGACAGGACGCGCATCTTAGCACCGGGCAGCGGCGCGGCTCATCCCGCCCGGGCCGCGACCGGGCGAGTGCCGAGCGCGATGCGATCATCCGACGGCGCCGCGGTCGGTCCGGCGTCGGGCGTGGCGTGGCTCACGCGGCGGCGCCGCGGTCGGTCAGGCGTCGGGCGTCGCCACCGGCGGCGACGCGACCTCGGGCGCCGGCTGCTCGGCGTACATGGTGGCGAAGTAGTCGCGCACCATGCGGTCGGACGAGAACTGGGTCTCGCCCATCTTGACGCTCTCGACCATCATCCGGCGCCAGCGGGGGGCGTCCTTCCACGTCGGCAGCACCTCGCCCTCGAGCACCTGGTAGAGCTTCTCCAGGTCGGTGTCGTCGTCGGTGTTGGTGTCGTCGCCGATGGCCCAGCCGGTCTCGCCGTGCGCGCAGCCCTCGGGCCACCAGCCGTCGAGGATGCTCAGGTTGAGCACGCCGTTCATCGCCGCCTTCATGCCCGACGTGCCGCTCGCCTCGAGCGGGCGCGTGGGGTTGTTCAGCCACACGTCGCAGCCGCGCATCAGCGTGCGCGCGAGCGCCATGTCGTAGTTCTCGAGGAAGACCACGCTGCCGGGGTGCTTCTGCGCGCGCGGACCAGCCGTGCCACGATGGCCTTGCCGGTGCGGTCGTCGGGGTGCGCCTTGCCGGCGAACAGCAGGTGCACCGTGGTGGTTGGCGAGCAGGGGCTCGAGCCGACGCCTCGTCGCGCAGGATCAGGTCGCTGCGCTTGTAGCCCGCGGCGCGGCGCGCGAAGCCGATGGTGAGCGCGGCGGGGTCGAGCGCCACGCTGGTTGCGGCGCTGGACCTCGGCGAGCAGCTCGCGCTTGAGCGCGACGTGCGCCTCCCACAGCTTCGCCGGGTCGTGCTGCGCGGCGCGGATGCCCGGAGTCCTGCCAGGTCGGCGCGTGCACGCCGTTGGTGACGTGGGTGATCGGCGCGGCGTTGTCGACGTCCGCCCACATCGCGCGCGCGGTCTCGCCGTGGAGCTGCGCGACCGCGTTGGCCGTGCGCGACAGCCGCAGCCCGGCCACCGTCATGTTGAACGGGTCGCCGCCGATCGCGCGCATCTCCGCGCCCGACAGCTGCAGGCAGGCGCCCATGCGGCGCAGGTCCTTGAGCGCGTGCTCCTCGTTGCCCGCCAGCACCGGCGTGTGGGTGGTGAAGACGATCTGCTTGCGCACGTCGTTCCAGGACTGCGGGAAGTCGAAGTTGCGCTCCTCCATGCGCGCGGCGATCAGCTCGATGCCGGCGAAGACGGCGTGCCCCTCGTTGAAGTGGTAGGTCGAGATCGGGATGCCGAGCCAGTGCAGCGCCCGCACGCCGCCGATGCCGAGCAGCATCTCCTGGGCGATGCGCACGTCGGTGCCGGCCTCGTAGAGGCGGTGCGTGATCCAGCGGTCCGCCGCGTGGACCGGCTCGATCAGGAACAGCGGCACGTGGCCGAACCGCTCGGTCCAGCCACCGCGCACTGCACCTCGCTGCCGCGCACCCGCACGCGCACCCGCACGCCGGTGTCCTGCAGGAAGTCATGGTCGTAGGTCGGGATACTCCTCGTAGGGCTGGCCGTCGGCGTCGATGCGCTGGTTCGAGAACCCACGCTCCCAGCGCAGGCCGACGGCCGACCACCGGCAGCGCCAGGTCGCGGGCCGACTTGATGAAGTCGCCGGCCAGGATGCCGAGGCCCCCGGAGTAGATCGGGAACGATCGGGTCGACTCCGTACTCCATGCAGAAGTAGGCGACGTGCGGCGTGCGCGAGATGGGCATGTCGATGGCTCGATGAGAAGGACGATCGCGTTCGTGAGGGTTCGGGCGCGGGATTCTACGGGTGCCGGACCCGGGTTGTCACGCGCGAGGGGACGCGCCACGGGCCTTCGCTGGCGTCATCGGCCTGCGGTGGCCCGACCTTGACCCGCGACGACGCTCCGCCGGCCGCGCCGCGGAGCAGGCGGCTCGGCCGGGTGCGCCCGCACCGCGCCGCCGGCGTCGGCCTCGCGCGGTGGCCGCGGGTCCGCCCGGCCATCATCACGGACGTCCCACAGGTCCGCCCGGCCGACTTCCCCCGCGGCGCCCGCCTCCGGCTAGTGTGTGCGCCTCGACCCAGGGAGGGCTCCTCGATGAACGACGAACCAGACCATCCGCACCCTGCTGCTCGCCGCCGCCATCGTGCTCGCCGGCTGGCTGGTGGGCCGCGGACTGGTGCAATTCCGCGCCGGCGACCGCACCGTGAACGTCAAGGGCGTGGCCGAGCGCACCGTGAAGGCCGACGTCGCGCTGTGGCCGCTCCACCTGGTGGCCGCCGACAACGATCTGCTCGTGGCGCAGCGTCGCATCCAGTCCGACCGCCGCACCGTGACCGCGTTCCTCGTCCGCTACGGCGTGGATTCGAGCAAGGTCGAGCTGCAGGCGCTCGCGGCCACCGACACGCGCGCCAACGCGTACGGCGATGGCGGGCGCGTGCCGCTCAACCGCTACGTGGTCAACATGACGCTGATGGTGCGCACCGGCGACATCGACCGCGTCGCGCTGGCGAGTCAGAACGTGAGCGAGCTGCTCGCGGCCGGCGTGGTGTTCTCGAGCGGCGAGTACGGCGGCAGCGGGCCCACCTACCTGTTCACGCGGCTCAACGACCTCAAGCCCGAGATGCTGGCCGAGGCCAACGACAACGCGATGAAGGCCGCGGCCGAGTTCGCGCGCTCGTCCCGGGCCGCGGTCGGTGGCATCCGCCGCGCCAATCAGGGCGTGTTCGAGATCCTGCCGCGCGATCCGGCGCCGGGCATCATGCAGGAGAGCCAGGTCCAGAAGACGCTGCGCGTGGTGACCACGGTGGAGTACGCGCTGCGCTGACCGGCCCCGCGCCCGAGTGGGACGACCGCCGCCGGCCTCGACGCCGGCGGCGGTCGTCGTCCGGGGCCGCGCTCAGCTCTTGATCCACATCCGCACGGCGATCAGCACCATGAACACCGCGAACGAGCGCTGCAACACGCGCGGCGAGAGGCTGAGGCCGATCATGGCGCCGAACAGCGCGCCCACCAGCAGCCCGAGCGCCACCAGCAGCGACGCCTGCATGTGCACGTCGCCGCGCTGCCAGTACTGCCACACGCCGAGCAGGCCCACCGGCAGCAGCAGGGCGCCGAGCGAGGTGCCGGTGGCCATCTGCGGCTTCATGTGGCCGAACAGGATGAGCGCCGGCACGATGATGATGCCGCCGCCGATGCCGAACACCCCCGCGAGCACGCCGGCCGCGAGTCCGATGATGACGAAGAGCATGAACCTCCGGTTGGGCCGGGCGGGGCCGCGGGACGGCCTCGCGCCGCACCGCGCGCCGGTCGAGCCCCTGCCTGGGGCCGGACCGTCTACTGGAGACCCGTCGAGCCAGCGGGTCGAGCGCACATGGTAGCGGCACCGCCCCGCGGGACGGAAACGCGCCGCGCCGCCCGCCGCGCCGCTACGCCCCGGTGCTGCTCGGGGCGGTGTCGGCCGCGCTGTCCTCCATCACCCAGCGCACGCCCTTGCTGCACGGGCAGCGTGCCGCCGACGCGCTTGAGCTTCGGCATCGCCTTCACGGCGTCCTCGCCGTCATCGTGCCCGCGGCGACCTCGCGCAGCGCGTCGGCGTAGTTCCGCATGTCGCGGCTCGCGACGTAGCCGTCGTTCAGGTTCTGGCGCCAGGTAGCGCAGGTACTCGTCGGCGTCGGTGAACGTCTCGCCGTCGATGCCGATCATCTGGAACGCGTGCTCGCCCTTGCGGCGGAAGAAGCGCCGGTCGGGCACGCGCAGCAGGTCGTGAGCGCTCACGCCGCGATGCACGCCGCGCGAGCGCTCGAGCTCGTCCAGCACCTGCTCGGCCTTGTCGGGCGCCGTACTCGGGGAAGCGCGCGCGCAGGTAGCGCGTGTTGATGTCGCGGATCATCTTCTTCACCTCGTCGAGGTACGCGGACCTGCGCCTCCTCGTTCTTCAGGTCCTTGAAGCCGAACTTCACGTTCGTGTCGCCGCCGCGCTCGTCGCCGAACATCTCGAGCCCGCGCGGCACCCACTTGTTCAGCGCGTGCTGCATCATCTTCATGGTCACGAACGGGTCGCCCTGCGCGGCCTTCTGCGCCCAGCGCCGCATCGGGATCACGCCGGCGGCGAGGTGGAACGCCTCCTCGCGCAGCATCGGCGGCATGCTGTCGGCCATCGGCTTGTAGGCGCACACCTTCTGCATCGTCAGCTGGTACTTGCCGACGCGGTCGATGCAGGCGGCGAACACCACGTTGTCCGTGTACGAGTCGTAGTCGAGGTTGAACGCGTCGAGGACGTGGCTGCCCGTCGTCATGGACAGGATCTCCTCGACCATCTGCTCGCCGCGTCACGCCGCCCGAGACGTGCTCCAGTCCTCGGACAGCAGCAGGTGCAGCATCTGGTAGCCGTGGCGCAGCTCCTCGGCCATGACGCGCATGGTCCAGAACTTGTCCTCGTCCTCGGGCGCGCGATCGACGGTGCCGGCGTGCTGCTGGATCGAGCCGAACTCGGTCGAGGCCTGCGCCTTGATGATCGCCAGCAGGTGCTTCGCCTGCTCCTCGGTCATCTCGTCGGGCTTGAGCCGCTTCTTCTCGCCCGTGAAGCTCGCCGATCTGGATGAGTCGGTCGTGCCGATCTCCAGCTTGGCGCACAGGCAGAACGTCGTCGTCCTTGGGGAAGTACTTGTCCCAGTGCTGCAGCAGCGACTCGTAGTCCTTGAAGTTGTGCCGCCGCCAGTGCTCGACGGCGTCGTGGTACTTCTTCTCCAGCTCGACGTTCTCGACCTTCATCGCCACTTCTCCTCGGACTCGCGGGGTGATCCGCACCTCGAGCGCGGTGAGCGGCGAGTCGCCGAAGCCGATCGCCTCTGAGGAATCCGGCGACCGCGGTGTCGCTCGCGATCCACCAGCGTGCGCACGCTCGTGGCGCCCTCGGCGCGGAAGTGGGCGCACATCGCGTCGAACATCCGCGCGGCCCAGGTCGCGGCCGCGGTAGTCGGGGTCGATGCCCGAAGCGCTCGATCCAGCCGCTCGGGCTCCTCGAGGCCGAACTCGCCGGCGCGGCAGTCGCCGAGCATGAAGCCCACGACCTTGCCGTCCACCTCGGCCACCTGCGAGCCCCCGGGATCGCGGCGCACGTAGAACATCACGCGCTGCTCCCAGAACTCGGGCCGGTACTGGCCGGTGATCTTCTCGTCGATGCGGACGATCCGCCGATGTCGAGCTCGTCGAGCGGGCGGACGCGGGTTCCAGCCTGGACCTCGGGCATGCGGGCAAGCCTCCGTGGGGGTGTCGACGCGATGTGCGCGCGGAGACACTAGCAGTCCGCGGGCGCGCCGGGTAGGGCGAAGCGCGGTCTCCGGGGCGGTTCAACGAACGACTGTTCAGGGTTGGGCCGGCCGGCCCCCGGCCCACGGCGCGCCGTGCCGCCGTGCCCCGCCCGGCCCATGGCGCGCCGTGCCGCCGTGCCCGGCCCGACCCGCCCGGCCCGCCGCGGCGCCCGCCCGAGTCGCCCCGGCAGGGGTCGGGCCGCCGCCCACTACCCCGGCGCCGGGTCGCGCCGGAACCGTATCCCTGTGACGGAACGCGGCTTCGGGACTCCTTCCTGCGGGAGTCAGAGTCCTGTTGCGTGTCCGCCGCCCCGGACGGAGACTGCCGTTCCTCAACCCCCTTGGAGGTAGTCGCCATGAAGGTCACTCGCCGCCGTGTCCCGCTCTCCGTCCTCCTCGTCTCGCTCGGTCTCGTGCTCGCCTCCACCGCCGCCACCGCCGCCACCGCCGCGCCCGCGCGCGACCCCGCTGCCCGTGGCGACCTCGCGCGCCGGCTCGCGCGCGTCCCGCGTGCGACCGCCGCGCATGCCGGGGCCACCGCCCGCGGCGCGGCACCCACCGGCGCGCAGTCGGTGCCCGATGGCGCGGGCGGCATGTATGTCACCTGGCCCGATGGGCGCGATGGCACGGCCGATGTCTACCTGCAGCGCTTCACCGGCGCCGGCGCGGTCGCGGCCGGCTGGCCCGCGAACGGCCTGCCGGTGTGCACCAAGCCCGGCGAGCAGTTCTCGACCGGCCTGGTGTCCGACGGCGCCAACGGCGTGATCGTGGCCTGGTCGGACTACCGCGACGGCAACGTGAGCGGCGACGAGTACGCGCAGCGCGTGAGCTCCGCCGGCACCGCGATGTGGACCGCGGGCGGACGCAAGCTCATCAGCGGCGTGATCCTGCCGCCCGTGCTCGCGCCGGACGGCAGCGGCGGGCTGCTGGCGGCGTGGGCCGAGCAGGGCGCGACCGACTTCGACATCCGCGCCGTGCGCCTCGACGGCGCCACCGGCGCGGTGGCCACCGGCTGGGGCACCTCGGGCGTGTCGGTGTGCAGCGCGGCGGGCGACCAGACCGGGCCCGGCATCACCAGCGATGGCGCCGGCGGCGCCATCATCGCGTGGCAGGACCTGCGCGGCGCCAGCGACGCCGTCTACGGGCAGCGCCTCAACGGCGCCGGCGTGGCGCAGTGGACCGCCGACGGGGCGCAGATCGACCCGGGCACCGGCCAGCCGAGCACGCCGGCGATCTGCGGCGACGGCGCCGGCGGGGCGATCATCACCTGGCTCGACACCTTCGGGGTGATGGGCCAGCGCGTCAACGGCGCCGCCGCGGCGCAGTGGGGCGCCGCCGGCGTGACGGTGAGCCCCACCCCGCTCGGAGGTTCGACCTTCGGCAACGTCCTCGTCGCCGATGGGCTCGGGGGCGCGATCGTGGCCTGGACCAACTCCTCGGTCACCACCGACTCGCTCTATGCCCAGCGCGTGAACGGGAGCGGCGCGCGCCAGTGGGGCGCCGCGCCGGTCTCGCTGTGGACCAGCACCACCACCATGCTCGCGGAGCTCGGCGAGATCGTGCCCGACGGCACCGGCGGCGCGTTCTTCGTCGGCGACGACGACCGCCTCACCCCCGACTATCCCGACATCTACGCCCAGCGCGTCAACGCCAGCGGCAGCCCGCAGTGGGTCGCGAACGGCCTCACGGTGTGCAACGCCAGCGGCGCGCAGATCGGCGCGACCGCGGTGCGCGACGGCGGGACCGGCGTGCTGATCGCGTGGCTCGACTTCCGCAACTCGTCGGTGGACGTGTACGCGCAGCGCCTCGACGCCGCGGGCAACGCGCAGCTGGCCGCCAACGGCGCCGCGATCTACAACGAGCCGGGCGTGCAGATCGGCTCGGCCTCGATCCCGGACGGCGCCGGCGGCGCGTTCGTGGTGTGGCACGAGAAGCGCGGTGGGCAGTACGACCTGCGCGCGCGCCGCATCAATTCCTCCGGCGCCGCGGTGACCGCCGCGGTCGACGTGTGCGCCGCCGCCACCAGCCAGTTCATCGAGGATGTCATCGCCGATGGCGCGGGTGGGGTGATCGTGCTGTGGCAGGACGAGCGCGGCGCCAACACGCCCGACCTCTACGCCCAGCGCCTCAACGCCTCGTGCGTGCCCCAGTGGACCGCGAACGGCGTGGTGGTGAGCGCCGCCGCGGGCGTGCAGGAGGACGCGCGCATGGTGAGCGACGGCGCGGGCGGGGCCATCATCGCCTGGCACGACCGGCGCAACCCGAGTGACGCCAATATCTACGCCCAGCGCATCAACGGCGCGGGCACCGCGCAGTGGACCGCCGACGGCCTGGGCGTGTGCGTGGTCGCGGGTACCCAGGACCGGCCCGCGATCGCCAGCGACGGCGCCGGCGGCGCCATCATCTCGTGGTTCGACGCGCGCAGCTTCCTGTCCCTGGCGGTGTACGCCCAGCGGCTGAACGGCGCGGGCAGCCCGGCATGGGCCGCCAACGGCGTGAGCGTGATGAGCACCACCGCTTTCTCCGGCGGCGTGGTGGGGGCGACCTCCGACGGCGCCAGCGGCGCGATCGTGCTGTTCTCGGAGCAGGTCTTCAACCTGGTCACGTTCTCGACCAGCGCCAACATCCTCACCGCGCAGCGCATCGGCCCCACCGGCGCCACGCCGTGGGGCGCCGCCGGCGTGACGGTGTGCGACGCCGGGGCGCTGATCGAGGACGCGCAGCTGGTGACCGACAACGCCGGCGGCGCGATCGTGGCGTGGTCGGATGGCCGCACGTCGACCTACGATGTCTACGCCCAGCGCATCACCAGCGCCGGCGCCGCGTCGTGGACCGCGAACGGCGTGGCGGTGTGCAACGCCTCCGACTGGCAGGTGCTGAGCCAGGTGGTCGCGGATGGCAGCGGCGGCGCCATCCTCGGCTGGAGCGACATGCGCGGCGGCGGCTTCCCCGATGTCTACGCCCAGCGCATCAATGGCGCGGGCGCGGCGCAGTGGACCGCCAACGGCGTGGCGCTGTGCAGCGCGGTGAACGGTCAGTACGTGCCCGGCGTGGCGAGCGACGGCGCCGGCGGCGCGATCCTGGCGTGGACCGACGATCGCACCACCCCGGTGCACTACATCTACGCCGGGCGGCTGGGCAGCACCGGCACGGTGATGTGGGCGGCCGACGGCGTGACCGCGGTGACGGTGGCGGCGGTGCTCGCCGAGGCGATCGCGGGTCACGCGCACCTGGCCTGGGAGGTCTCGACGGGGGAGCCGGTGACCGTGTTCCGCCGCACCCTCGACACGGCCTGGGCGCCGCTCGCCGAGGTCGCACCCGACGGCGATGGCCGGGTGGTGTTCGACGACGCCGACGTGGTCGCGGGGACGCGCTACGGCTACCGGCTCGGCCTGCGCGACAACGGCGCCGTGACCTACGGCGGCGAGGCCTGGGTCGAGCTGCCGCTGGCGCTCTCGCTCGCCCTCGCCGCGCCGCGTCCCAACCCGGTGGTCGGCGACCTGACGCTCTCGTTCACGCTGCCCGGCGGCGCGCCGGCACGGCTCGAGATCCTCGACGTGAGCGGGCGTCGCGTGGCGTCGCGCGAGGTCGGCGGCCTCGGCGCCGGGGCCCACACGCTGCGCTTCGAGGGGTTGCGGCCGGGCGCGGGGCTCTACTTCGTGCGCCTCGTCCAGGGCGCGCGCTCGGTGAGCACGCGCGCGGTGTTCACACGCTAGCCCCGGCCTGACGTGCGACGGCCGCCCGGAGAGTCGCCCGGGCGGCCGTTCGCGTGTGGCGCGCGGGGACCCCGCGCCCGCCGCGCTGCGTGGCGCGGCTATCTCAGAAGATCTCCGCGGCGGCGAGCCGCGTCACCACCTGCACCCGCAGACGCGCCGGATCGGGCGGCCCCCACGTCGGCGCGAAGTCCACCGGCAGGCCCGGCGAGGCCGCGCGGCTCCAGCGCGGGCGCTCGATCTCGCCGCGCAGCTCGTCCGCGAAGTCGGGGTCGACGGCCTCGGCGGCGACCCACGCCGGGTCGCGCGGCGGCGCGCGCGGCGCGGCCGGGCGCGCCCGGTCCCGGCGCGGTGGCGCGTCAGGCTGCCGCGCGAGCCAGCCGATCATGCGCGGCCGCAGGTCGGCGAGCACGTTGAAGCAGTCGTGCGCGCCGCGCGGGTAGAACACCAGCTCGCGCTCGCAGCGCGCGGCCTCGAAGATGCGGTACGCCTCCTCGCCGGGCGTGATCATGTCGTGGCCGCCGCCGGCCACCATGAGCGGACGGTCGAGCGTCGGCAGCGTGTCGGCCGAGCGTGATGCGCGGGATGTGGCGGTCCATCTCCTCGACTCGGCATGTCGTAGAGCGCGGCCAGCTCGCGGCGCATGCGCGACCAGCGTGACGTTCCAGTAGACGTCGGCCGAGAACGGCGGGCTCACCGCCGCGACCGCGCGCACGCGCGGGTCGTGCGCCGCCATGCGGATCGCGCAGTAGCCGCCGAGCGAGCAGCCCGGCGAAGGCGACCGCGTCGGAGTCGAGCTCGGGATGCGACTCGATGTGGTTCATGATCGCGACGCCGACCGGCCGCGGCTCGGCCACGTCGACGAGGCGGTGGAACGTCTGCGCCCAGGCCGGGACCGTCGAACGTGACCGCGGTCGCCAGGCCGCGGCGCGAGCAGCGCCTCGCTCCACCAGTGCAGCTCCTCCTTCACCGCGTTCGTGCCGTTGAACATCACCACCACCGGCGCGCGGCCGCATCGCCCGGCGGCACGCGCAGGTAGCCGCGCACGCGCGGTTGCGGAACGGCGACCTCGAACGGCACGCGCGGGCACGTCGAAGTAGCGGCGCGGCCTGCGCGTAGGCGCGCACGCACGACTCGTGCAGCGCGCGCTTGCGCGCGACGGTCCATGAACACGACGTACTGCGCGAAGTTGTACGCGGCCGAGGCCGCCAGGAAGCGGCGCGCGGCCTCGCCGGTCGAGCCCGCAGCGCGAGCGCGTCGTCGCCCGGCGCGCTCGTGCGCGCGGCCGAGCGTCCTCCCACTCGTCGACCCACGACTCGAGGCTCGTGACGCGGCCGAGCACGCGGTCGAGGTCCTCGGCGCGTGACGCCGTAGCTCGTGAACTGGAGCTTGGCCCACGCCGGCATCTGGCGGGCGGCGCCGAGTCGCAGGCTCAGGCGCACGAAGCCCGGCCGCAGCAGCTGGCTGCGCAGCATGTGCGGGACGAGCAGCTCGAGCCGTCCGCCGCGTGACCTGCATGGTGGCCTCGGGGTCAGGGTCCGGTGCGATCGTGGCGACGGAGGACGCGGGGGCGGCGCCCTCCACTGCTTGAGATTGCAGAGCGACGTGCCACCGGTGCGGGATGCGTTGGAACGAGCACGCCCGTGCCGCGGTCGGGACTCGCGCGCCGGCCGCCGGGCCGCGGGGAGCGCCGGGCGCGCTCTCGACGCGCCTCGGACGCGCCTCGCAGTGGCGCGCGGCTGGCTCCGGAGCGTGGTCGCGGACGCGCGGGCGCCCCGCGGTCGGGCCGACGCCACCCGGCGCCGGGTGAGCGTGCGCAGCCCGCGCGCCTCGCGGTGCGGCGGATGCGCGCCGCGCGCTGGGGCTAGCCGGCCGCGCTCGTCGCGGCGGCGACCAGCTCGCGGTAGGCCGCGAGCAGCCGCGCCGCCACGCCCGTGTCGCCCCGCGCACGACCGTCGAGCGACGGCGATGCGCACGATGTCCTGCACCGAGTTGGTGAGGAACACCTCGTCCGCGGCCCGAGCGCGGCGCGCGACAGCGTCGCCTCGCGCGCCGGCGCAGTCCGAGCTCCGCGCACAGCTCGAGCACGATCGCGCGCGTCACGCCGGGCAGCATGTCGCGCGCCAGCGGCGGCGTGAGCACGCTCGTCGTCGCGCACCACGAACAGGTTGCTCGCCGCGCCCTCGAGCACCTCGCCCGCGGGCGAGACCAGCAGCGCCTCGTCCACGCCCGCGGCGCGGGCCTCCTCGCGCGCCAGGTCCCACGCGAGCCGGCTCGTGGTCTTGTGGCGCGCCGAGCCAGCCCGGCTCGAACGGCACCGCGCGAGCACGATCGCGCGCGCGGCGCCGGCCGCGTGCCCGCGCCACAGCCGCGCGCCGAGCGGCTCGGCCTCGACCCACGCGCCCGCGCGCGTCGGCCGGCCGCCGGCGATGCCGCGCGTCACCGTGATGCGCACCACCGCGTCGCGCAGGCCCTCGGCCGCGAGCACCGCTGCCGATCGCCTCGCGCAGCGCGCGCGGCGCGGGCGGCACCGGGAAGCCCAGCTCGGCCGCGCCGACAGCACCAGGCGCTCCATGTGGCGCTCCCACGCGAACGGCCGCCCGCCGTAGACGCGCACGGTCTCGAAGATGCCGCCGCCGTCGCGCGCGCCGCGGTCGAACACGCTGACAGCGTCGCGTCGGCGCCGCGCACCAGCCGGCCGTTGATCCACACGGTGCGGTCGGGCGCGCGCGCGCCGCGCGGCAGCGCGCCGTCATCGCGCCGGCGGACGCCTCGCCGGGCTGCAGCACCAGTCGGCCCAGGAGCTCGACGAGCGCGCGCGCGCAGGCCCTCGGCCTTGTCCAGCGTCTCGCGGTACTCGGCGTCGCGGGTCGGAGTCGGCGGTGATGCCGCCGCCGGCGTGGAAGACGCACGGCCGTCGGCGGTCACGAGTCGCGGTGCGGATCGCGATGTTCCAGTCGGCGTCGCCGTCCCAGCCGAGCCAGCCGATCGCGCCGGTGTACGACGTGGCGCCGCACCGGCTCGAGCGTCTCGATGATCTCCATCGCGCGGATCTTGGGCGCGCCGGTGATCGAGCCGCCCGGGAAGCACGCGTGCAGCAGGTCGAACGCATCGAGCGCCTGCGCGCAGCCGTGCCGGTCACGGTCGAGGTCAGGTGCTGCACCTGCGGGAAGCGCTCCAGCTCGCACAGCGCCGGCGCCGCGCACGCGTGCCGGTCTCGCACACGCGGCCCAGGTCGTTGCGCAGCACGTCCACGATCATCACGTTCTCGGCGCGGTCCTTGGCGCTCGCCGAGCAGCTCGGCCGCGAGCGCGCGTCCGCCGCCGGCGTCGGCGCCGCGCGGGCGCGTGCCCTTGATCGGGCCGCGTCTCGACGCGCGCGCCGCGCAGCGTCGAGGAAGCGCTCCGGGCTCGCCGAGAGCAGGCGTGGTCGGCCGCGCCCAGGTAGCGCCGCGTACGGCGCCGGCGAGAGCTGCGCCAGCGACTCGTAGCAGCGCGAGCGCGAACGCGGCGAGCGCGTCGCGCTCGCGCGCAGCCTCCAGCGCTGCGAGAGGTTGGCCTGGAAGATGTCGCCGCGCGCGGATGTGGTCGCGCACGCGCTCGCACCGCGTCGCCGGTAGCCCGCGGCGTGAACGTGCCGAGATCGCGCGCGCGAGCCGCGCTCGCGCGCTCCGCGGGCGGCGCCGGCCGCGGCCGTGGCCACGCTCGAGCCGCCGCGCGAACTGCGTCGAGCCGCTCGCGCCGCGTGCGCCGCGCACGTCCCGGCTCGTCGAGCGGCAGGCCGCTCGAGAACAGCCACGTCTGCTGCGTGTCGTGGTCGTACGCGCCCGACCACGTCGTAGAGCCCGAGCACGAAGTCGGGCAGACCCGAGGTCGTCGAGCGCGAGCGCGGGCAGCCGCTCGAGTCGGCGGCCGTAGTCGTACGCCCAGTAGCCCACCGCGCCGCCGGTGAACGGCACGCCGTCGGAGTGCGCCCGCCCCGCGCGGTGCGCGCATGCCGCGATGCGGCGGAACGTCGTCGATCGCCGCCGCCGTGGTCGCCGCCGCGGAAGATCGCGAACGGGTCGGCGCCGAAGAACGACCAGCGCGCGCGCTCGTCCGTCGAGCGCGGAGTGGAGCAGGAACGGATACGGCAGGCCGGCGAGCGCGCGCGCGGCGTCGAGCGGATCGGTCACGTGCACCGCGCGCACGAGAGGGAGGGCCTGGCGGTCCATGCGCGGCAGGGTAGGAGGGCGCGCGATGGGGGTCAACGGCGGGCGCGTCCGCGCGCGCCGGCGTCCGCGCCGCCGCGTTCGGGGCGCGCGGGATCCGCGCACGGCGAAACGCTGTGGAAGGCCCGCCCGCGACGGACTAACTTGCCGGCACTCGCCGCCCGCTCGGACGCATTCCCCGGAGGAGCCTCCCGTGTCGCACGCTCGCGCCCTGATCCCGTGCTGCCTCGCCCTGGTCCTGCTGCCGCTCGCCGCCCGCGCCCAGTCCGACCCGCGCGGCTTCACCCCGCGCGCCGCCACCGCGCAGCGGGAGCTGGAGGCCCGGTTCCGCGCGCTGCCCGACCCCCAGCACATGCGCGAGGCGATGCGCCGGCTGAGCGCCCGCCCCCACCACATCGGCTCGGCGTACGACCGCGCCAACGCCGAGTGGATCCGCGGGCAGTTCGCCTCGTACGGCTGGGACGCGAGCATCGAGGAGTTCCAGGTGCTGTTCCCGATCCCCACCGTCCGGCGGCTCGAGCTGGTGGCCCCGACGCGGTTCACCGCGCGCCTCGACGAGCCCGCGCTCGCGCAGGATCCGACCTCGAAGCAGAAGTCCGAGCAGCTGCCCGGCTACAACGCCTACTCGGCCGACGGCGACGTCACCGCGCCGCTGGTCTACGTCAATCGCGGCGTGCCCGCCGACTACGAGGAGCTGGAGCGGCGCGGCGTCTCGGTGACGGGCGCGATCGTGATCGCGCGCTACGGCGGCTCGTGGCGCGGCATCAAGCCCAAGGTGGCCGCCGAGCACGGCGCCGTCGGCTGCATCATCTACTCTGACCCGAAGGACGACGGCTACGCGCAGGGCGAGACGTTCCCGCAGGGGCCGTTCCGCCCGCGCGACGGGGTGCAGCGCGGCAGCGTGGCGGACATGCCGATCTACTCCGGCGATCCGCTCACCCCCGGCGTCGGCGCCACCCGCGACGCCAGGCGTCTCGATCGCCGCGAGGCGGCGACGCTGATGCGCATCCCGGTGCTGCCGATCTCGTACGCCGACGCCCAGCCGCTGCTGGCCGCGCTCGCCGGCCCGGTGGCGCCCGAGTCCTGGCGCGGCGCCCTGCCCATCACCTACCGCATCGGCCCGGGCCCCGCGCGCGTGCACCTCAAGGTGGCGTTCGACTGGTCGCTGCGGCCGGTCTTCGACGTGATCGCGCGCCTCCCCGGCACCCAGCACCCCGACGAGTGGGTGGTGCGCGGCAACCACGACGACGCGTGGGTGAACGGCGCGTCGGATCCGATCTCCGGCCTGGTCGCGGAGCTCGAGGAGGCGCGCGCGATCGGCACCCTGGTCCAACAGGGCTGGCGGCCGAAGCGCACCCTGGTGTACGCCGCCTGGGATGGCGAGGAGGCCGGACTGCTCGGCTCCACCGAGTGGGTCGAGACCCATGGCGACGAGATCGCGAGCAAGGCGGTGCTGTACCTCAACAGCGACTCCAACGGCCGCGGCTACCTCGACATCGGTGGCTCACACACGCTCGAGCGGTTCGTCAACGAGGTCGCGCGGTCCATCGAGGATCCCGAGACCGGACTCCCGGTGTGGAAGCGCCAGCAGGCCGCGCTCATCCGCAACGGCGGCGAGAAGGCGCGCCGCGAGGCGCGCGAGCGCGCCGACCTGCGCATCGACGCGCTCGGCTCGGGCTCCGACTTCACGCCGTTCCTGCAGCACGCCGGCGTCCCGACCCTCAACGCCGGCTACGGCGGCGAGGACGGGGGCGGGGTCTACCACTCCGTCTACGACGACCTGTACTGGTTCTCGCACTTCAGCGACTCGTCGTTCGTGTACGGGCGCGCCCTGGCGCAGACGGCCGGCACCGCGGTCCTGCGCATGGCCGACGCCGAGCTGCTCCCGTACGAGTTCGGCGACCTCGCGGAGACGGTCGCCACGTACATCGCGGAGCTGAAGGAGCTGCGCGAGGCGAGCGCCAGGGAGATCGCCGAGCGCGACCGCCAGCTCGAAGAGGGCGTCTTCGCCGCCACCGACGATCCGCGGCGGCCCCAGCGCGCGCCGCACGCGGAGCCGCTCCCGCCCGTGCTGGGCTTCGCGCCGCTCGACAACGCCGCCGACACGCTGGCGCGCGCGGCGGCGCGCTACGAGAAGGCCTACGCGACCGCGATCGCCGCGGAGGCGGACACCGCGGCCTTCGCGCGGGCGAACGCGCTCATCCGCCAGGGGGATCGGGTGCTGCTCGCCGAGGACGGTCTGCCGAAGCGGCCGTGGTACCGCCACCTGCTCTACGCGCCGGGCTTCTACACCGGCTACGGCGTGAAGACCATGCCCGGCGTGCGCGAGGCCATCGAGCAGAAGCAGTGGCAGGCCGCCGACGCGCAGATCGTGCGCGTCGCCGCGGCGCTGCAGCGCGAGGCCGAGCTGGTGAGCCAGGCCGCCGAGGTGATCGAGCGACGGTGAGGCGCGGGCGCGGTCTGGCGCCGTCCTCGAGGGCGTCAGCCACGGCGGAACCCGGTCGCGCCGGCCCGCGGCGGAGGGCCCCCGGGAGCGAGCGCGTTCATCTTGACACCCCCCGCTCGCGGTGCCACGTTTCTCCCGTCTCTCCGACGCGAAAGACGCGAGGGAGCGCCGGGCCCCGCCACGCTCGCGGGGCCGGCGCTCCGATGCGTCACGCCACACCGGCACGGACGCCGGGCTGGATCCCCGCGGCGGCATGGAGGCCGTTCTGAGTTCGTTCCTCATCCATTGCGGCACGCTGGTGTGCATGGACGCCGCCGGCACCGTCGTGCGCGGCGACCTGCTGGTGCGCGACGACCGCATCGCGGCGCTCGGCGACGCCGTGCCCGCCGCGCTCGCGGCGCTGCCCGGCGGCCACGCCATCGAGGCGTTCGACGCCGGCGGCGCGCTCGTCGTGCCGGGCTTCGTCCACGGGCACCTGCACCTGTGCCAGACGCTGTTCCGCGGGCTCGCCGAGCAGAGCGACCTGCTGCGCTGGCTGCGCGAGAGCATCTGGCCGCTCGAGGCGGCGCACACCGAGGCCTCGATCGCGGCGTCGGTGCGGCTCGGCGTGCTCGAGCTGCTCGCGGGCGGCGTCACGTGCGTCAACGACATGGGCACGGCGCGCCACACCGACGTGATGGGCGAGGTGCTCGCGCAGACCGGCCTGCGCGCGATGTTCGGCCAGGCGCTGATGGACGAGGGCGAGGGCGTGCCCGAGGCGCTGCGCGAGGACCGTGGCGTCGCCCTCGCCGACGCGCTCGCGCTCGCCCAGCGCTTCCACGGCACCGCGGACGGGCGGCTGCACGTCTCGCTCGCGCCGCGCTTCATCCTCTCGTGCAGCGAGGCGCTGTGGCACGACGTCGCCGCGGCCTCGCGCGAGCGCGGGCTGCTCGTGCACACGCACATCGCCGAGGCGCCCGAACGAGGGCGCCGAGGTGAAGGCGGCGGTCGGCGCGACGCCGCGCCCTACTTCGCGAGGCACGAGGTGCTGAGCGGAGCGCTTCGTCGGCGCGCACGGCGTGTGGCTCGACGACGGCGAGCTGGACCTGCTGGCGCGCGCCGACGCGGCGCTCGTGCACTGCCCGGGCTCGAACCTCAAGCTCGGCTCGGGCTTCGCCGACGTGCGCCGCTGGCGCGCGCGGGCATCCGCTGCGGGCTCGGCTCCGACGGCGCCGCGTGCAACAACCGCCTCGACACGTTCGCCGAGATGGGGCTCGCGGCCGGGCATCGCGCGCGTGCAGGCGCCGCGAGGCGCCACTCGACGCGCGCGACGTGGTGGCGCTCGCGACCATCGACGGCGCGCGCGCGCTGGGGCTCGGCGAGCGCATCGGCTCGCTCGAGGTCGGCAAGCAGGCCGACGTCGTGGTGGTGGACGTCGTCGGCGCCGCACCGCGCGCCGTTCGAGCGCCGCGGACCCGTACGCCACGCTCGTGCACGCGGCGCCGGCCGCGCGACGTGCGCCTCACCGTGGTCGCCGGGCCGCGTGCTCTACGAGCGCGGCGACGTGGGCCACGCTCGATCCCGACCGCGTGCTGGGCCGAGGCGCGCGCCGAGGCGCGCGCGCTGGTGCGCCGCGCCGAGACCGGAGCGCGCGCAGTGATCGTCGGGCCCTGCACGATCGTGACCGGCGGCCCCGAGCCGCAGGTGCTACGAGAACGCCGCGGTGCGCGTCGTCGGCGCGCACATCGCGCAGTCGGCTCGACGCTCGGCGACCTCGCGGCCGCCTACCCGAACGAGACGCTGTGGCCGGCGCGCGGCCGCGTGCTCATGCCCGGGCTCTGATCAACGCGCACGCGCACCTCGCGCGCCACCTGGCGCGCGGGCTGGGGCTGCGCACGCCGGCCGAGTGGCGGCGCTACGACCGCGCGCTGTCGGCCGAGGACGTCGCTCTGGGGCGTCGACCGCCGCGCTCGTCGAGGGCGTGCGCCACGGCGTCACGACGGTCGTGGACTTCCACCGCTCGGGCGCCTGCCTCGACCTCTCGCTCGCCGAGGTGGTCGGCGGCCGCGCAAGTCCGGCGTGCGCGTCGCGACCTGCTACGGCGCGGCCGAGGACGACACGCCGCTCGAGCGCCGCGCCGCGATCGACGAGTGCGTCGGCTTCGCGCGCGACCTCGCGCGCACGCGCCGCGGCCGGCTGCGCGGCATGCTCGGCGTGCAGGCGACGCGCCTGCACGGCATCGAGACGCTGCTCGCCGAGGCGATCGAGAGCGCCGGCGGGCTGCTGCCGGTGCACGTGGACCTGGCGCTCGACCTGACGCCCGCCGAGCGCTGGACGCGCGCGCGACTCGCTGCCCGCGGACGACGCTGCCGGCGCTGTGGGCGCACGCCGAGCGCGCGCCGCGCGACCTGGTCGGCGCGGTGCGCGAGCGCGGCGACTCGCTGTGCGCGACCGGTCGGCCGGCCGCCGCGCTCGTGCGCGAGGCGGAGGTGGCGTGGGGCAGCGACGACGGCGCGAACGCGCCGCCGCTGCCCGACGGCCCGTGCGACGCAGGGCGGGCGGCCGAGGCGCACTACCGGCGGCTGTTCGTGCGCCGGCGCGCGCTGGGCGACGGACCACTTCGGCGAGGAGCTCGGCCGCATCCGCCCGGCGCGCCGGCCGACCTCATCCTGGTGGACTACCGCCCCGCGACCGAGTTCTCCTCGCGCACGCTCACGCGCACCTGTGGTCGGGCCTGCTGCGCGCGCCCGGTCTCGGGCGTGATGGTGGCGGGCGAGATCGTGGTGGACAACGGCACGCTCGTCGACCGTCGACGAGCGCGAGGTCGCCGCCCGCGCCCGCGAGTGCGCCCGGCGCGTCTGGGAGCGGCTGGGCTAACGCCGCCGGCGCGCGGCGCCGTGCTAGGCTTCGCGCATGCACGACCTGCGCGCCGCGCGCTTTCCCGAGGACCTCGAGATCGTCCGCGCCCTGTTCCGCGAATACGCCGCGGGACTCGGCTTCGACCTCGGCTTCCAGGACTTCGAGCGCGAGCTGGCGACGCTGCCCGGCGACTACGCGCCGCCACGGGGTGCGCTGTTCGTGGCGTGGACGTGCAGCCGACCCGCCGGCTGCGTGGCGCTGCGCCCGCTCGAAGCGGACGCGTGCGAGATGAAGCGGCTCTACGTCCGTTCCGACTGCCGCGGCGGCGGGCTGGGCCTCGCGCTCGCGGAGCGCATCCTCGCCGAGGCGCGCCGGCTCGGCTATGCCCGCATGCGGCTCGACACCGTGCCGGGGATGGACGCGGCGATCGCGCTCTACCGCGCGCTCGGCTTCGTCGACATCCGGCCCTACCGCCACAACCCGATCCCGGGCGCGCTCTTCATGGAGTGTGCGCTCGGCGTGGTCCGGCCGCAGCGCTGACGCCGGCGCGGCGCCCGGTGCGCGGCGCCGCTAGGCTCCGCGACCCGGCTGGGCCTGCGCCGCGGCGCCGCCCACGCCGCGCGACTCGTGCGCGGCGCTCACCCCCGCTACAATCCCGCCGCGAGCGCGTCCGGCCGCGCGGGATACGCCGCGTCGGCGCCGCGACCGTCGGGAGGGTGACATGGAGCTACGTCTGTATCAGGTGGACGCGTTCGCTTCCGAGGTGTTCCACGGCAACCCGGCGGCGGTGATGCCGCTCACCACGTGGCTCGGCGACGCGAAGCTGCAGGCCATCGCGGCCGAGAACAACCTCTCCGAGACCGCGTTCTTCGTGCCGAGCGGGCCCGACTACGACCTGCGCTGGTTCACGCCCGCGGTCGAGATGGACCTGTGCGGACACGCCACGCTGGCGTCGGCGTTCGTGGTGTTCACCCAGCTCGAGCCGCTGCGCGAGAGCGTGACGTTCCACACCCGCAGCGGCCCGCTCACCGTGGCGCGCGAGGGCGAGCGCCTGGTGATGGACTTCCCGACGCGCGGCCCCCGCGCCCTGCGCCATGCCGGCCGGGCTTCCCACCGCGCTCGGCCGCACCCCGGTGGCCACGCTCGCCTCGCGCGACCTGCTGGCGGTGTTCGAGGACGAGGACGAGGTGCGCGCGCTCAAGCCGAACATCGACGCGGTCGCCGCGCTCGGCCTGCACGCGGTGATCGTCACCGCGCCGGGGAAGACGGTCGACTTCGTGTCGCGCTTCTTCGCGCCCGCGGTGGGGGTGCCCGAGGACCCGGTCACCGGCTCGGCGCACTGCACGCTGGTGCCGTACTGGGCGCAGCGGCTGGGCAAGAAGAAGCTGCACGCGCTCCAGGTCTCGGCGCGCGGCGGCGAGCTGTTCTGCGAGCATCGCGGCGATCGGGTCTCGATCGGCGGCCACGTCGCACCGTATCTCGAGGGCGTCGTCCGGCTGTGAGGAAGGCGCTCGCACTGCTCGCCGCGCTCGCGCTCGCCGCGGCCGCGATCGCGCTGGTGCGCGGCGGCGGGCCCGGCGCGCCGGTCGCGGCGCTGCGCGCGCGCTTCGCCCCGCTGGCGCGCCTCGAGCGCGAGCCGCGCCCCGACCTGGGCGAGCGCGTGGAGCGCTGGCGCATGATCGATGCGCGCGGCGACACCGCGCTGGCGCTGTGGCGCGCCGCCGCGCCCGGCGCGGCGCGGCCTTGGACCGTGGTGATGCTGGGAGGCATCGGCACCGGCGACCGCGCGGCTCTGCTCTTCCCCGACGATCTGCCGGTGCACGTGCTGGCGGTGGACTGGCCGTGGCACGGCGCGCGGCGCATGCATGGCCTGCACCTGGCGCTGGTGGCGCCACGGCTGCGCGAGGCGCTGCTGCACACGCCGGCGTGCCTGGCGCTCGGCCTCGACGCGGTGGCGCGCGCACCCGGGGTGGACACCGCGCGCGTGGCGCTGCTCGGCGCCAGCCTGGGCGCGCCGCCCTCGATCGCGGCGCTGCGCCTCTCGCGCCGCCCGGCGGCGCTGGTGCTGATCGACGGCTTCGCGGGGCTACAGCCCGCGATGCGCTTCGGGCTCGCGCGCGAGACCCACCCGCGCTGGCTCGCCGGCCCGCTCGCCACGCTCGGCGCGGGCCTGCTCGATCCGCTCGAGCCCGCGCATCACGCCGCGGCGCTCGGCCTGCCGGCGCTGGTGATCAACGCCGCGCGCGACGAGCGCATCCCGCGCGAGTGCGTGGCGCGGCTGCACGCGCTGATGCCGCACGCCACCATCCGCTGGCGCGCCGACACCCACGTGCTGCCCGAGCGCCGCGCGCTCATCGCCGACATGGCCCACGAGGCCGCAGCCTGGCTCGACTCGCTGCCCGCGCGCTGAACCACCCGGGGCAGGCGGTCCACCCGGGATGCCCCCGCCGGGACACCCGCGGCCCGGGCCTGCGCCCCCGCCGGCGTTCAAGCCGTTGCGCGCCAAGGCTGAGAACTCCGAAACCGGCCACGGCACGCGGGCTGCTCCCTGGCTTCGGCGTCACGAGCAGCGCCCCGATCGACCACCCCGGCCCCTCAGGAGGATCCCCATGAAGCGCACGCTCACCGTCGTCGTGATCGCCGCCCTCGCGGCCGTCTTCGCCACCGCCGCGTTCGCTGGCACCGCGCGCCAGGAGCGCCGCGAGGCGAGCCAGGACCGCCGCATCGCCCAGGGCGTGCGCACCGGCGCGCTCACTCCGCGCGAGACCGTGCGCCTCGAGCGCGGCCAGGCCCGCGTCGATCGCATGGAGGCGCGCGCCCGGGCCAACGATGGCAGGATCGGGCCCCTCGAGCGCGCCCGCATCGAGCGCGCACAGAACCGCCAGAGCCGGCAGATCCACCGCCTCAAGCACAACGCCCGCGTCGCACCGTGAGCGAGCGCTGATTCCGTCACGCGCCCCGTCGATTCGGTGCCAGGGCAAGGGGACGGGTCCCGCGTGATGCCAGGAGCCCCGGTGGAGCGATCCACCGGGGCTCCGTCGTCGCGGGTGCGACGGGGAGGGCGCGCGGCCGCGCTATATGTGGAGCCTCAAGACGTCAGCGTTCCGCTTTGCCATTGGTGCACCCCCGGTAGGGTCGGGTGCGCAGGTGGCGCATCCCCAGCTGAGCGCAGAGCGGGGCGAAGCGGCGACCGACGTAGCCCGAGGCGTTGTCGGTCATGATCGCGGTGACCCGCACCCGGAGGCGTGTGTACCAGGCCAGCGCGCGACGCAGAAACGCCGCCGTGGTCTCGCCGCGCTCGTGCCGCAGCACCTCGACGTAGGCGAGCCGCGCGTGGTCGTCGATCACCACATGGACGTGCTCCCGGCCGGCACTCTGGCGGCGACGACTGCGGTCAGCGGTGATGCGGTGGCCGAAGAAGCCAGTGATACGCCCCGGCTTCTTCGCGGCCAGGTGCAGCAACTCGCCGGGCCGGGCGCGCTCGTAGCGTCGCACCGGCGCGCTGCAGCACCCGTGCGACCGTCGCCCGCGGCCGCTTCAAGCGCGCCGCGATCTGCGCCCCGGTCATCCGCAGCTGGCGCAGCTCCAGGATCAGTTGGCGCCACTCCGCGGGGGTGAGTGTCGGCATGCGTCGCGGGCGCGAACGCCGATCGAGCAGGTTCGCCTCGCCCTCACGGCGGCGGGCCAGCCACTTGTGCGCGGTCTGGCGGCTGATGCCGGCGGCGCGCGCGCTGCGATCACGGTCCAGCCTTCACACCTGGCGCGCTGGACCAACAGGACTCGACTGGCGGGACAGCTTCGTGCTCCACTGTGCAGGTGCATCCGGGGCTCCTGGCTATTTATATTTGGTCCCATGATGGCGGGTATACCAATGCTGCGGTTGTATCTGGGGCACCGTTCACCAATGGCGGAATATTTACGTCGATGCCGCAGCAGATATTGGTGGCGTGGAGATCGGCTCAGGCGACAGGGGCGCAAGACCCGCTTCTTGTTCGCTGGTGCAACGCTGGAGACTATACCAATTGGGTTGTTTCCAGCCAAACTACGGCCGGTTCGTTCAAGATACCAACGGGGTCGAAGATCGTCGGCGGGATACAAGCCCCGACTCAAGGAATTATATGGACCGATGTTGATTGCTGGACAATGCAGTATATCGGCGGCACCATAATATTCAACTTTAACCGCGTCGGCAGCGGGTGCGGGCTGATCGGCAAACACGCCATGGGGATTATCGGCGGGACTGTATATTGGTGCGGGACAAACAACTTCTTCATGCTCGGGCCAAGCGGTGTCGTTCCTATTCCGTGCTCGGTATGGGATTTTGTCTTTCAGAATCTTGATACGGCCAACGCCTATAAGATAAGATGTGCCCCGAATAGTATGTTCAATGAGATTTCATGGTACTTCCCGGTTACCGGAGGTAACGGAGAGAACTCGGCGTATGTCAAGTATAATACTCTTGAGCAAGAGTGGGATTATGGGTTTCTCACAAGAACGGCGTGGACAGACGTTACCCTTCTCGGCAACCCAATTGGCACCGATACGACCAATATTTATCAGCATGAGATAGGTTATGACGCCAGCGGAATACCAATCAATGGTGTGTTCGAGAGCGGCTACTGGTCGATAGCGGAGGGCAATCTTCTAAGCTTTGTCGATTGGGTGCTTCCGGATATGAAATTCGGCACCTATTCAGGGGCCAAGACCGCCAGTTGTCAGGTTACATTCAAGGCGGTTGATTATCCGGGCGACACCCCTCGGGTCTACGGACCATTCACCTTTACACAAAACACGGAATATCTTGCCCCTCGCCTGCGCGGCCGGTATATGAGTATCCGAGTAGAGAGCGACGATTTGGGGAGTTTTTGGCGTTTGGGTAGATGTACCTATAGGTGGCAAGCGGCAGGTCGGAGATAAAATGGCTGGTTTGACAGAAATCTACACGTCTATGCAGAATGGCGTAACTGCGATTAATAACCTCATTACGCAGTTATCCAGGACATTCCCGCAGGCGACCAGCGTAAGCACTTCCGCCGCCACCGCTGGAACTGTCACCTTTACATCATCTCAGGCGGTCGGGTTTTTGACGGTCCAAACATCATCCGGGGCCTCCTACAAGGTCGCGCTTTACACGTAAGGACATGAGCCATGGTTAGCCCTACCACCAATCGCGGGATGACCTACCCAGCCCACGGCGGAGCCGTTAACGCCTGGGATACCCCGATTAACGCTGACATTGAGAATCTTGATTTGGCATTCGCCACCTACGGCATTGCCCTGTCCACCAGTGCGGGGGCCACCACCTTTTCTTCCGGGAGCGCCGTCGCGGCAAGTTCCGTTGCCAATATAACTCTTCCGTCGAGTATTGGGCTTAATTTCCACTATCCTATTACCGGGCGTAATCACCCAGAACATGAATCTGGTATTCCCGGCCGTGGGCGGATTCTACGATGTTTATAACAATTCAAGCGGTGCCTTCACACTGACAGCGATTACCGCCGCCGCTGGGTCTAGCGGTATCGCTGTTGGTCAAGGTGGCCGTACATTCGTTGTATCGGACGGGACGAATGTCTACGCCGCCGATAGCAACGTCATCGCCCGTATGTATTCCTACCTTGGCTCCCCAACCGGCAATGTGGCCGGTAATGCCGCCGCGTCAAACGGCGCTCTGACCGATTTCGTCTGGGATACTACCAATAGACAACTTAACGCCGCCGTCACCACCGGAACGAGCGCCACCGCCGTTTGGCAGGTTGTCGGTCCCACCTTCCGCAGCCGCAGGGCTATCTTACTCCCGTCAGCAGCACGCCAATCATCACAGCCGACACCACCTCCGCTACGATCTTACTACGCCCGTTTGTCGGTGGTCTGGGTTCCACTCAGCAACGGGTCGGCACTATACCCATATCAGATGCCGTCGCAGTTTCAGGTTACACTACCAACGTCTCTGGTCGCGAGCGGGAATATTCATGATATATTCATCGCTAACTCGTCTGCCGGTGTTATGCTTGGTGTTGGCCCAGTGTGGACGACCGGTGGCGGGTCCATCACAGCCGGTTCAGGCGCTCGCGGAACAGGAGCCGGGTCGGCTCAACTTTCCTATCTGGATGGGTTCAGAGTAAATACGGTATCCATGACGCTTGGTAGCGGTTCCACTGCCATATCTGTCTCGTCCGGTGTCGCTGTGTATCTTGGTTCCATATATGCCTCCACTACCGGTACAGTCACATGTCACAGGTACATGGGGCCAGAACCGCGATGTGGGGCGTATGGAACGCTTTCAATAAATCGCCAATAATCTTGAAAGCCGGTGATCGCGGCCGCGTCTTGGGCATATGCCGCTGCGGCGTGGGGGAGCATCCAACAACTGCCATCGCAAATTCATTAACAACATTTTCTGGGCTGGCTGAACGGACCGACAATCGTAATTCAATCAGATTCTTCAATTGCAGCGCCGGAAGGTTCCGCCGGTAACAAGTATCGGTATCGGATAAATTCTACAATACTCCGGGATACTAATCGTTGAAACAGCCGAGCGGGTAGGTATGGCTTTACCTCATGCAACACGGAATTACATTGCTCAAATATCTACCTCCCGTCAATGGGAATAAATATATGTGTACTGCATGAATACGCAAACGCTGGCAACAGCTACAATTCTTTGGAACGGAAAACATGATCCTTTGCAGCGGAGTAGCGGGATAATGCCTCTGATAAAAGCGGGTCGCGAGAGGCTGTGTCTTCCAACATTCGGGAGATGATCAGGGCCGGTCATCCTCGCGATCAGGCCATCGCGGCAGCTATGAGCACAGCCCGCAAGTACGGCAAGAAGTATGCTCGCGGTGGTGCGGTAGATCGTTCACACGATGTTCCATACTTAGCTGGCGCGTCAGAGCACGGTGATACGGTTCATATCGACCGGCGCGTTCCTCACCAGATCAACGTGAGGCTCGCCAATGGTCGCGGAACCAAATCAATCGACCCCGCCGAACCGCTTTCTCAGCACGAGAAAGCCGAACATGCAGCTATGAAGAAAGGCGTGCCTTACGAGAAAGCGCATGTTCATTATGGCACCCCGGCCGAGAAAAAGTGGGTCACAGACAACGGCCTTGACTGGAAACACTACGAAGAAATCACGGATGGGCTTCTCTCTCATATCGAGCACGAGAACCCAAAGAATCCTCCGGTTGGCCTCTACCTGAAACCGTATCCGCACGACAAGCAGAGAATACTGCGCGAGCACGAGAAGAAGTTTGCAGACGGCGGTGCCGTGTCAGACGATAATGACCAACCAGATCAGCCGAGCGCGTTTGATGTAGCCGCCCAACGCCTCGCGGCCGGGGTTAAACCTCCAGGTGGCCGCGCGGTGTCCCGCGTCATTGACCGATTTGGTCCCAGTTTTGCTCGGCGGATGACAGACTTGGCGGCCGGTCCCGGTTGCGGCAGCCCGTCGTCCCGGAGCGCCCCGGCTATCTCAGCGAAGAAGACCTTGCTCGTCAGCAAATGGCCCAGTCCGCTCAGACCGAATGGGGACCGGCGATGGCGCTCGCTGCAACTGGACCGGCCGCGACTTTTAGACCGGCCGCAGGGACGGTTGGGAGAATGCTCTGGACCCATGGGGGCTAGGATGCTGGAAATACAAAAGAGAGCTAGGCGGCAAGGGCGCGGCTCTGCCAGACATTGAGTTGTCGGAGCAACAAAAGCAAGAGAAGAACTTTCTCTACCATCCGATCCGGCAGTTACGGCGGATGCTTATGGCACTTGCCATTCTCAAACAAAGAGAGGCATCCGGAAATGTATTGGATACATATTCAAGCAATCTGGTTGGTATTGTGGGAAAAGAGGGCGAAGTTCGAGAGAGATACGAGATTCGGAGCAAAATTAGAATTAACCGACGCGGAATACCCAAAATTAAAGACTGTGGAAATTGAAGGGGAAAAAATATAGAGGGTATGAAATGAAGTGGAATCATCCAATGGGGCGATTTCGATGAAAAAAAACGTTTTCCGGTTATGACAAAAGATATTCCATTGGGGGAGGGTGGGTTTTTGCCGACTACAATACATTATAATCGGTGGTAATCCATTTGTTGCCTCCAATATGAAACAGGCGAATAGAATGATATGGGTCTCCAACACGTTATCCAAAACGCAGAAAGGTATGCTAGGAGGCGGCAATCTTCAAACGGCACCATTATTTACCAGAGACCACGACATTCTAAAGGAACAGCAAGTTACACCTCAATCGATTGAAAATGAGATCGCGCGAGTGCATATTGGGCAACTATTCGGATTCCCAGGAAAAGGAACGGAAGCGCCTTTATAAGAAAGTAGACGAGGGGCGGAGGCTCGTAATGTTCAATGTTGTTTCGCGAAAAGAGCTATAGCTATCTTAAGCATCCCCACGAAACAGTCGATGTCCCCATAGAGGAGCAGTTAATCCCATGCACCACACATCGATACCAGAGTTTTCCGATGGCGGCACGGTTGAAGAAAGCGAAGATAACATGGCTAAAAATGGCATTATAGGCAAATTTGCCAAAGGCGGTCGGTTTACCAATACGCCAAAAACATCGAAGATTGCCGGGGGGAACCAGATGACGCAGAGGCGACGCCCGCATTCTACACGAATTCATGAACCCGCCGAAGTCGGCCCCGAGCGAGCGGATTCCCCGCTCGCCCATCAGGCGGGGATCAACATATGGAGAGCCTGAAAGAGTGGCATGGCGACCCTATCCAAGGTCTTCTCGAAAGGTTCCATGTCAACGATCCGCATATGGCTGGTGGTGGCGACGTATCCACTTTTGCCCGAAGGGGGGCGTCATACTCCCTATTCAGGGCAGGGATGCTCAATTCCAGTGTGCGGGGAGGACCGATAAGCTCCGAATCAATGTCCCGGCGGGGGCCTACGTACTGCCCGCAGATATTCCCTCCGCCATGGGGCAGGGTAATACCATGGCGGGCGGCAATATTCTCGATAAGATGTTCAACAAGGGGCCTTATGGGATGGCGCTTCCTCGCGGCGGCGGTCGCGGCGCTCCCCGCATCCCGCGTATGTCCATGCCGCGTAGCGGGCTGACGGTGGTGACGCCGGAGAAGAAGGCGAACCAATTCCTATCGTTGCAGCCGGTGGAGAATACATCGTCCATCCATACGTTGTTTCAGGCATAGGAGGCGGTGATATAAAGAAAGGTCATGAAGTGCTTGACGAATTTGTTAAACAGGTAAATGTCATCATATCAAAACCCTCAAAATTGTACCGGGGCCAAAGAAGTCATGACCGTCTCTCAAGCATCGTCAGAATTGCCACTCGAGAGGACAGGGCCGACATTGGCGGCTATTCTTTATGGCATTTCGGGAAAATGGAGTCTTCCCTTTGGCCCACGCAAGGTGGATTTCTTCCTTGACCGGGCGCTTAATGCGGACAAAATCCCTCCAGCGGACACCGGTGGACGTGGAAAGATAGGCGTCATCGGCCAACCGGAAGGTTGGAGGCCATAGCCTTCCTAATGTCGGGGTCATTCTGGTATTCCCATGAAATATACCTGGAAGAACTTATTGTGTATGTCGATCCAGAATGCAGGGCATCCGGTCACGCCAAGGCTTGTATAGCTTGGATGAAGGATGCCGGCTGACGCCCTTGATATAAAACTATTTACCGGTATTCTAAGCACCGACCGGACAGATGGCCAAAGTCCGTCTATACGACCGATATCTACCGCGTGTCGGCGCGATGTTTTTCTCTATCCAATAAGAGGGAGCAACGTAAAGAGAAAAAACCATAATATGGAGCGAGCCTCGTGGCTTGCTGCAAAGTAGGATAACTCGAATGTGCAAGGGCGGCTCAAACACCACTACCCAGACCCAGAACCAGAGCTACACACCAAGTCCTGCGGTTTCCGGTGCCGGTACACAGGCCATCAATATGGCCCAGAATGCCGCCAGCCAGCACTTCCAATTGCCTACCGCCCCCGTCGCCGGATTCACCCCATTTCAGAGCAGGCGTTCAACCAAACCCAGGGCGCGCAAGGGATGGCGCAGCCTTATTTCGACATAGCCTCCCAATATGCCTCCGCTTCAGCGGCCCCCACTTCTGCCGGTCAGGTTGCTAATTATCTAAACCCCTACGCCAATTATGTCCTTGGAAACCTTTCTGAAACCCAAGGTACGCAAATGCGCGACCTACAGGACAGGCTACCGGCGCGGCCGGTGGCGTCGGCGCGGACCGCGTTGCCATGGCGCAGGCCGAGTTGGCAAGACAGCAAGGGTTGGCACGGGGGCAAACTCTCGCAAATATCTACCAACCTGCACTCGGAGCGGCACAGCAGGAACAGCAGCGCCAAGCGAATGCCGCCTGTACCTACGGGATGCTCGGCCCCGCCGCCAGAACACCTATTTGAGCGGCACCGAGCCCTTAGGGCGCTGGCGGTATGCAACAGCAGCTACAGCAAGCGCAGACGAATGCGCCCTACCAAAACCAGCTTGCAAAGCTCGCTTATCCCTTCCAGACGGCGCAATATCTCGCCAGAATATTGCGGTGGTCTTGGACCCACCCATGGCGGGGCCAAGCCCACCGGTAATATTGGCGAGATATTGCGCCGTCTGGAAGGGATAAGCGAGCTTTGCAAGCTGGTTTTGGTAGGGCGCATTCATCTGCGCTTGCTGTAGCTGCTGTTGCATGCCGCCAGCGCCCATAAGGG
This sequence comes from Candidatus Eiseniibacteriota bacterium, assembly GCA_963725865.1. GTDB lineage: Bacteria > Eisenbacteria > RBG-16-71-46 > RBG-16-71-46 > RBG-16-71-46 > CAVSAC01. The sequence continues at coordinate 3,124 of CAVSAC010000015.1, read as the reverse complement.
CATTGGTGCCGCTCAAATAGGTGTTCTGGGCGGCGGGGCCGAGCATCCCGTAGGTATAGGCGGCATTGGCTTGGCGCTGCTGTTCCTGCTGTGCCGCTCCGAGTGCAGGTTGGTAGATATTTGCGAGAGTTTGCCCCCGTGCCAACCCTTGCTGTCTTGCCAACTCGGCCTGCGCCACGGCAACGCGGTCCGCGCCGACACCACCGGCCGCGCCGGTAGCCTGTCCTGTAAGATCGCGCATTTGCGTACCTTGGGTTTCAGAAAGGTTCCCAAGGACATAATTGGCGTAGGGGTTTAGATAATTAGCAACCTGACCGGCAGAAGTGGGGGCCGCTGAAGCGGAGGCATATTGGGAGGCTATGTCGAAATAAGGCTGCGCCATCCCTTGCGCGCCCTGGGTCTGGTTGAACGCCTGCTCTTGGAATGGGGTAAACCCGGCGACGGGGGCGGTAGGCAATTGGAAGGGCTGGCTGGCGGCGTTCTGGGCCATATTGATGGCCTGTGTACCGGCACCGGAAACCGCAGGACTTGGTGTATAGCTCTGGTTCTGGGTCTGGGTAGTGGTGTTTGAGCCGCCCTTGCACATTCAAGTTATCCTACTTTGCAGCAAGCCACGAGGCTCGCTCCATATTATGGTTTTTTCTCTTTACGTTGCTCCCTCTTATTGGATAGAGAAACATCGCGCCGACACGCGGTAGATATCGGTCGTATAGACGGACTTTAGCCTCTGTCCGGTCGGTACTTAGAATACCGGTAAATAGTTTTATATCAAGGGCGTCAGCCGTATCTTTCATCCAAGCTATACAAGCCTTGGCGTGACCGGATGCCCTGCATTCTGGATCGACATACACAATAAGTTCTTCCAGGTATATTTCATGGGAATACCAGAAAGACCCCAACATTAGGAAGGCTATGGCCTCCAAGCCTTCCGGTTGGGCCGATGACGCCTATCTTCCCACGTCCTCCGGTATCCGCTGGAGGGATTTTGTCCGCATTAAGCGCCCGGTCAAGGAAGAAATCCACCTTGTCGTGGGCCAGAGGGAAGACACCATTCTCCCGGAATCCCATAAGGAATAACCGCCAGATATCGGCCCTGTCCTCTCGAGTGGCAATTCTGACGATGCTTGGAGAGATGGTCATGACTTCTTTGGCCCCGGTAGATTCCTTGAGAGTTTTGATATGATGATCACGTACCTGCTTTAACAAATTCGTCAAGAACTTCATGACCTTTCTTTATATCACCGCCTCCTATGCCAGAAACAACGTCTGGATGGACGATGTATTCTCCACCGGCCGCCACTATAGGAATTGGCTCGCCTTCTTCTCCGGCGTCACCGCCGTCAGCCCGCATACGCGGCATGGACATACGCGGAATGCGGGGAGCGCCGCGACCGCCGCCGCGAGGAAGCGCCATCCCGTAAGGCCCCTTGTTGAACATCTTATCGAGAATATTGCCGCCCGCCATGGTATTACCCTGCCCCATGGCGGAGGGAATATCTGCGGGCAATACGTAAGCCCCCGCCGGGACATTGATCGGGAGCTTATCGGTCCTCCCCGGCACACTGGAATTGAGCATACCTGCCCTGAATAGGGAGTACGACGCCCCCCTTCGGGCAAAACTGGATACGTCGCCGCCACCAGCCATATGCGGATCGTTGACATGGAACCTTTCGAGAAGACCTTGGATGGGGTCGCCATGCCACTCCCTCAAGCTTTCCATATCCTTGATGCCCGCCTGATGGGCGAGCGGGGAATCCGGCTCACTGGGGGCCGACTTTGGCGGGTTCATGAATTCGTGCAGAATGCGGGCATCGCCCTCGTCATCTGTTTCTCCCCGGCGGTCCTCGATATTTTTGGAGTAGTTGGTCAGGCGACCACCCTTGGCAAATTTGCCGATAACGCCATTTTTAGCCATGTTATCTTCGCCTTCTTCAACCGTGCCGCCATCAGAAAACTCTGGTATCGATGTGCGGTTGTATGGGATTAACTGCTCCTCTATGGGGACATCGACTGTTTCGTGGGGATGCTTAAGATAGCTATAGCTCTTTTCGCGACGACGTTGAACATTACGAGCCTCCGCTTCTCCTGCTACTTTCTTATAAGTCGCCAAAGCGGCTTCCATTTCCTTTCCTGGGAATCCGAATAGTTGCCCAATATGCACTCGCGCGATCTCATTTTCAATCGATTGAGGTGTAACTTGCTGTTCCTTTAGAATGTCGTGGTATTTGGTAAATAATGGTGCCGTTTGAAGATTGCCGCCTCCTAGCATACCTTCTGCGTTTTGGATAACGTGTTGAAATTCATGTGGTATGACTCTATTCGCCTGTTTCATATTGGAGGCAACAAATGGATTACCACCGATTATAATTTGCCTTGTAGTCGGCAAAAACCCACCTCCCCCAATGGAATATCTTTTGTCATTATAACCGGAGGAACGTCATATATTTCATGGAAATCACCAATTGGATGATTCCACTTCATTTCATACCCTCTATATTTTTTCCCCTCAATTTCCACAGTCTTTAATTTTGGGTATTCCGCGTCGGTTAATTCTAATTTTGCTCCGATATCTGGTATCTCTCTACGAACTTCGCCCTCTTTCCCGCGATACCAACCAGATTGCTTGAATATGTCTTTATCCAATACGTTTCCGGATGCCTCTCTTTGTTTGAGAATGGCAAGTGCCGTGGCGTCCCGTAACTGCGGATCGGATGGTAGAGAAAGTTCTTCTCTTGCTTTTGTTGCTCCGACAACTGGATGTTCTGGCAGAGCCGCGCCCCTGCCGCCTAGCTCTCTTTGCATTTCCAGCATCCTAGCCCCCATGGGACCAAGCATTACCCCAACCGTCCCTGCGGCCGGTCTAAAAGTCGCGGCCGGTCCAGTTGCAGCGAGCGCCATCGCCGGTCCCCATTCGGTCTGAGCGGACTGGGCCATTTGCTGACGAGCAAGGTCTTCTTCGCTGAGATAGCCGGGGCGCTCCGGGACGACGGGCTGCATTGCGCGACCGGGACCGGCCGCCAAGTCTGTCATCCCGCCAACAAAACTGGGACCAAATCGGTCAATGACGCGGGACACCGCGCCTTCTTGACGGCCACCTGGAGGTTTAACCCCGGCCGCGAGGCGT
>CAVSAC010000014.1:0-1711199 GCA_963725865.1 Candidatus Eiseniibacteriota bacterium | reverse complement strand
GAGGGGGCCGCCTCGCGGGGTCGAGAGGTCTCCCCGGATGAGGTGTCGGCACGCGGTTTGGATGACCGACGACGCGTGGGTCCTGGCTTTCTTGGCAACAGATTGACGGTTGGGGGGCAACTCCCCGCATTTCCGATGGACCGGGCCGCTGACTCGGCTCGGGAAGATGGAGCGGGAAACGGGATTCGAACCCGCGACCCTCAGCTTGGAAGGCTGACGCTCTACCACTGAGCTATTCCCGCTCAAGTCGCTGATGCTTAAGAAGATGGTGGTGGGGGAAGGATTCGAACCTTCGAAGGCTGAGCCGACAGATTTACAGTCTGTTCCCTTTGACCGCTCGGGAACCCCACCACTCCGACTGGGCGCCCCGCCGGGGCGATGACGCTGGGGAGTACGACTTAGCTGGCGAAGGGACTCGAACCCCCAACCACCTCATTACAAATGAGATGCTCTACCAATTGAGCTACGCCAGCAGAGCGCTCGGTCGCAAAAGAGCGAAGGGCAAGATAGGCGCGCTCGCGACGGGGTGTCAAGGGAAGGCGGGGTGAATCGCGGGCGCATTCCAAGGCCGACGGATGATCGCCGCGGCGGCGAGTCTGGCTGGCGGTGCACACTCGAGCGGATCCTGGTCGCGGGCTTCGGACCGCCGCCCAAGTAGGACACTCCGCTCGCGGAGCGAGCGGGCGACGGGCCTACATCAGGCCGTGACGCTGCATCTTGTTGATCAGCGTAGTGCGGGGCATTCCGAGCGCCTTGGCGGCCTCGGTGCGCGAGCCACGGGCCTGAGCCAGCACCTCGCTGATGCGCATCTTCTCCGCGGCTTCCATCTCTTCGAGCAGAGTCGTGGGCACCGAGCCCGCGTCGAGCTGAAGATCGTCCGCCTCGATCGGACGCCCGGGAGTGCTCAGCAGCACGGCGCGGCGCAGCACCGCGCGGAGCTGCCGGACGTTCCCCGGCCACGAGTGCTTGCCGAGCCGATCGCGCGCGGAGTCGCCGATCGAGTATTCCTTGTTCTGGAGCCGCGCGAACTCGGCGATGAAGTAGTCGACGAGGACCTGCACGTCGTCGCCGCGCCGACGCAGCGGCGGCAGTACGATCACCGCGTGTGCGAGGCGGTAGTAGAGGTCGGGGCGGAAGCCCTCGCCGCGCTCGAGTGCGATGCGGTCGCGGTTGGTGGCGGCGACCACCCGCGTGTCGACCGAGTAGTTCTTGTTCGAGCCCACGCGCCGCGCCTCGTTGCGCTCGAGGAAACGCAGCAGGCGCGACTGCAGGTCGACGGACATCTCCCCTATCTCGTCGAGGAATACCGTCCCGTTGTGGCAGGCCTCGAACAAGCCGGGCTTGTCGCGCGTGGCGCCGGTGAACGCACCCGCCACGTGGCCGAACAACTCGCTCTCGATCATGTCGCGCGGGATTGCGCCGCAGTTGAGAGCCACGAACTGCCCCGCTCGGCCCGAGAGGCGATGCACGCCCTCAGCGACCAACTCCTTGCCCGTGCCCGATTCGCCCAACACCAGGATCGGCGTATCGCTCTTCGAGAGCTTGGCCACGTCATCGAGCAGGTCGAGCAGGCCGCGATTGCGTGTCACGAGCCCGAATACATCCTGGGCCCAGATCGCACGCCGCTCCAGTTCCACCTGAGCGCGCGGCTTGCGTGCGGGGCGGGGCGGTCGCGTGGACACCACATTCGCGGGCGCCCCTGGCGGCAGATCCATCGCGGGCGGCGGCTGAAGCGCGGCGATGCGCGTGTTGGCCTCCGCGAGCTTGGCCTGGGCTCCCATGCGCTCGAAATGGTCGGCGGCCGCGACGTAGGCCTCGAGTGCCGCCTTGTCATCGCGGTACTCGCCAGCGTGTACGCCATGCAGCCAATCTCCGTAGGCCATCCAGAGCTTGCCCCACTCGTACGGAGTCTCGATGTCGTCGTAGTACGCGAAGCCCTGATCGAACCACTTCTTCGCTTCCGAAGGCTTGCCGATCGCCGCCGTGCTGAGCGCCAAGACGCGGTAGGTCGCGGCTTCCTCGTAGCGGTCACCGAGCTCGCGGCAATGGTCGAGCCCCGTGAGCGCCTCGCGGTGCGCGTCCTCGTAGCGATCCATCAGCAGATAGCACTCCGCCCGACGGCGACGAAGTTCGGCGACGATGTCGCCTTTCGGAACGAGCGCCAGCGCCTTCGGCCAGACCTCGTCATACCTCGCGAGGGCCTCGGCCGCCTGGCCCTGCTCTAGGTGGATGTCACCGAGGAACTCGGTGGTGAGGAGGGACTGCCGGAGAAGTGTGGAGGCCTCTACGCGTGCGCCCTGAAAATCCTCGACTAGTCTGTGCGCTCGAAGAAACTCGCCTGCATGTAGCGCCGAGAGGGCGGCCAGTAGTCGCGCGTAAGTCCGGCTCTGGTCGTCCCGAACTTCGATCGCCTTGGATTCAATTGACTCCGCATCTGCACCAGCATCAGCCACGCGGCCCCGCTTGAGCGCTATGAGAGCGAGCCCCCTTCGAGCCTGACATTCCAGGAACCGGTAACCCTCCTCCTTCGCTATGTTGCTCGCCTCGGCGGCCGAGTCCCGCGCCGAACCCCAACGGCACGCGGAGACATCTAGAATACTCAGAAGTCGAAGGGAGATCGCCTCAAGGTAGCTTTCGTTGCTTCGACGCGCGGAAACCAGCGCTTCAAGTGCACAGCGCTTAGCGAGCGGCTTGTTTCCATCTATCAGAGCTCCGGCTGCCAATTGGTATGCACACCACCCAAGCGCGGAAGAGTCAGGGTACTGGAGCAATCTGAGACGAGCTCGCTCCAGTACATCCACCGCATCCCTCGTGCGGTTCAACTGCCAGAGCGCTGAACCTCTCCAGACGTGAAGTTCGAGGATCGCAATCGACGGGGCGAGAGACGCGTCGAGGCTGCCCGATTCGAGGAAGGAATCAACAAAGTCAATAGCCGACCCAAGATCGCCCAGAACCACAAGAGCTCGAGTCTTTACTGACGCGATGCGAAGCAAGGAAGATCCGCTCACACTTGGAATTGAGTTCATTGCTTCCGAGGCCAAGTCGTGCGCAGTAGCTGGCTCGCCGGACTCGAGCAGCGAGGTACAACAGGCCACAACGGCTTCGGCAACTGCAACAGCCTCGGCCTCGGCCACGCCTGATGCGATGATCCCCCGGAGGGCGCGAACCTGCTCAAGTACTTCAGTCATTTCGCACTCGCGTACGCACACAACCCGAGGGAGGCTTGCCGGTCTGGGTGGCGGGTAAGCTGATCGGCACGACGATGAGGCCAAATGGCGCCTGAAAAACCAGCCTTAGGCGAAGTAGCACTGGTGCTATCTCCAAACTCTTCGCAGGACTTCCGCCCCCCGGCATATCCGGATCCCCGAAGTACTCGTCACCAGGTGGCGTGATGAACTTGATCTTCCCGCCGGCCGCCCCTTCGGTCGGCAGGAGCGCGATGAACATCAGGGCGATGGCGGCCCACAGCACCATCCATCGACGGGGGGTTCTCATCTCACTGCTCCTCCCGGAGTCGAGACTCCGCGCACGACGGTCGAACGCTGCGCTCGCGGCAGCACCGTCACAGGACACGACGACCCCGCGCTGGCATCGGTGAGACGCCGGCACGGGGTCACGAGCATTCAGCTGGGTCGGACGAGGGGAAGCGAGCATGACGAGCGCCGTCTCGACTCAGGGACATGGCCAAAAGGCCGTGGGTTAACGTGATCACGGTACGTAGCGGTCAGGACCCGGTCAAGCTCGAAGTGCATGGCGGAGCCTGTCCGGGATGAGCCTGATTCCGGCGCCCGAACGCTGGGCGGCCAAGTCCTCTACCGTTGCAGAGGGCTGGCGATCCGAAGGCTTAGCCGGCCACTTGGTATCGACGAGCTGCCGATCGCCTGCTACTGCAGATCCCCCACCGGCGCCGGTCGGATGTTGTCCGGGTTCGCGACGATCGCGCTCTGTGGGAACAGGCGGAACGTCGCCATCTGCTGGCGCGCCAGGCTGGCCGTCAGCGCACCACCAGCGAGCGTGGCCGCTCCCAGGTTGGTCTCGATGTGGGTGGTCCGCTCGGCGCTCGCGATGCCGGTGGGCGGCAGCGTCAGGCTCAGCGAACTGGTCGCATCCGCCAGGTTCCACACCCGCGCGATCACGCCCTGGCCGATGCCTTCCTCGGCGGGCTTGAGCGACCACAGCATCACGTTGCTCGACGGCAGGCTCACCAGCGCCCACGTCGTGGCCGGCAACGTGCTGCCCGCGGTGCCGGTCACGCGGGTGGCGACCAGCGGGTTCTGGTGCTCGAGCGCGAACCGCATCGCGGCCGCGCCGTCATACGCGCCGTGGGCGCGCAGCGCGAACCGATTCATGAATCGCGTGTCCCCGCCCTGGTTGGCGATGCCGTAGGTGGTGCCGTCCACCTGCATGCCGACGCAGGCCTTGATCGTGGGCGTGCCGCCGTCCAGCGTGTTCACGGTGCTGTTGCCGGCCTGGAAGAACGGGCTGTCCCAGTTCGACACCGTCACGCCGCGGGTGCTCTGTGACAGGTCCACGAAGTGCCCGAAGCTCAGCCAGTCGGTGCGCGCGTTCTGATCGGCGTAGTCGCCGCCCTGCGCGGCGCGCGCGACCTTGGCGATCATGCCGACCTCTTCGTGGCGCATGGTGGCGCCCGCCAGATTGAAGCGCGAGGCGTACGCCACGTTGTTCGAGAAGTTCTGCGTCACCAGCCCTTCGATGTCGACGCGATCGAGGCCGGCGTACAGCGTCACGCGTGTCTCGTGGCTCGGGGTGCCGCCGGCCACGACGCGAAGCGTCACCGACACGGGACCCGCGTTCTCCGCCGTCACCGAGCCGCCGCCGTTGCCCAGGTCGTGCAGGCCGCCGGCCGCGGCGTCGACCAGCTCGCGGTTGCCGTCGCGATGGTCGATCACGCTGGTCAGATTGCCGCGAGTGCCGAGCGTGACGGCGTAGGTGCCGTTGTCGAGCGTGGCGCCGACCACGGTCGCGGCGGCGGGAAAGCTCGTGCCGGCGCCTGCGCGGACCTCGTACACCTTGTAGCCCACCGAGGGCACGTTGCTGGCCAGGATGCGCACGACGTTGGTGCCGCCCACGATCACCACCTGGCTCGGCACGTCCTGCCCGGTGGTCACGTCGACCACGTGCAACGGCGCGGCCTGGCTCGACGGCAGGTCGACGGCCTCGGTGCGCGCCCACGACAGCGGGTTGAACACCACGTGGCGCTCGACGCCGGCGGGTTGCGCGACGTTGCGCGCCAGCGCGGCCTGCGCGTCGGCCTGCAGCGCGGTCACGTAGCTCGTCAGGTTGGCGAGTTGGTCGCGCTGGAACTGCGCGCGGCGGCTGCGGGCCACCGGTCCGTCGGCGGTCCAGTCGTGCTCGTAGAACAGCCCGGCCGACATGAACGCCTGGTCGCGCGCGGTCTGGCGCCCGTTCATGAACGCGGGATCGAGCAGCGAGGCGACGGTCGCCAGCGCCTCGGCGGTGCGCAGCTGCTCGATGCGGCGCTTGAACGACGCGGTCACCTCGCCCATCGACGCGGCGTACAGCTCCCACTCGTTGCCGAACGAGCCCGAGAAGGTGGGGATCTGGCTGCTGTAGTTGGCGAGAAAGTCCTCGAAGAAGTCCTTCTCGTTCGACACGATCACCCGGCGGTTGGCATTCGCCATCGACTGCGCGGTGCTCACGAACGCGCCCGTGGTGGACTGCAGGTCGTCCCAGCCGTAGCCGAACGCGCCGGTCACGGCCCACGGCCACGAGGCCTTGAACGTGGCGTCGGTGTCCAGGTAGGTCACCGCGCCGCTCGGGTTGCGCGCCTCGGCATAGCCGCCGATGCTCTGGTTGCCGTTGCGCATGGTGTTCCACTTCATGCACACCGACGCTCCGTCGGGTCCGGTGTAGTGGTAGATCTCTCTCGGGCGGTTGCCCCAGTTGGTCTGAGTCGCGCATCCGCACACCCCACGCCACGAGTACTGCGCGCCCGCGCCGGCCCACAGTGACGCGAGTCCGCCGGGCAGCGTCTGGTTCTCCATCGCGGCGACCAGCGGCAGGCGCACGCCCCAGCGGCGCTCGAGGCGGCCGGAGTAGTACATGCTGCGCAGTACCGCCTCGGCCGGCATGCCGCCGTAACACAGCACCGCGGTGTTGAGCGGCACGGACAGGTCGCCGGCGCGCACGTGATCGGCGAGGCGCTGCTGCTCGGCCGCGCTCTTGTTGTGCTCCCACTCCCACACCCACAGGCTGCCGTCGCAGTTGAAGCGTCCGCGCGAGTCCGCCGGGTTGCCGGCGGTCTGCTCGGACTGGGTCATGTAGTAGTCGAGCATCGAGAGGAACGCCGCGCGGTACTGCGCATCGTCGCCGGACCAGAAGTAGTCGGTGTGGTCGTCGTTGGCGATGTAGATGCGCTTGGTCTGCGCGTGCGTCGGCGCGGCGGCGCAGGCGCATGCCACCACGATGGCGAGGACAGACGAGAGCCGGCAGGGCCAGGGCGACGACGGGGTGCGACGAAGCGAGCCGAGCATGCGTATCCTCGGGCGTGATGTGGGTAGTCCGCTCTCGTTGTCGGCAGGGTGGCGGGTGCGCTTGAGGCCCTTGCGGATCGGGATCGGCGCGGCGCCGGGTCGCCCTGCAGGGCGTGGCCGGCGACCGACTTGCGCGCGGGCGTCGGCCCCACGAACATGCCGCCGCCGTGCGTGTGCTCCCGCCACCGCCCCCGCTCACCGGAGGTTCGACGATGCGCTACTTCACCGACGAGTCGCTGCGGTTCTTCCGCGGGCTGGCGCGCAACAATCACAAGGCCTGGTTCGAGGCCCACCGCGCCGCGTACGAGCAGCACGTCAAGGCGCCGATGGCGCAGCTGATCGAGGAGATGGACGTTCGCATGGCGAGCTTCGCCCCCGAGATGGTGGGCGAGCCGCGGCGCTCGATGTTCCGGCTCAACCGCGACGTCCGTTTCTCGAAGGACAAGTCACCGTACAAGACCCACGCGGCCTGCTGGCTGTTCCACCGGGACGCGTCGTCCAAGGTGGGCCGCGAGGCCCACGGCGGCGGCGCGGGCTTCTACTTCCACCTGCAGCCGGGCGCCTCGTTCGTCGGTGGCGGCTGCTGGATGCCGCCGCGGCCGGCGCTGAATCGCATCCGCGCCGCGATCGCCGCTGACCCGCGCGAGTTCGAGCGCATCGTTCGCGCACCCGGGATGCGCCGCCTGCGCGGCCTGAGCGAGGAGGCGATGCTCAGGCGCGTGCCGCGCGGTTACACGGAGGATCATCCGGCGGCGCGATGGCTGCGCTTCCAGTCGTTCACGGTCGGGCGCCAGCTCACCGATGCGCAGGCGACGAGCAGCCGGCTGACGGCGACGCTGCAGGCGGATTTCGCCGCGATCCTGCCGCTCGTACGCTGGCTCAACTCCGTGATGGGGCTGGAACCGAAGCAGCGTCGTTGACGCCGGGCCCGCGCGCTAGGCGCGCAGCTGATCGGGCTGCCAGTCGGTGATCGCGCGCTTGATGTCGCCACCCTTGGCGAGTTTGCCCTCGAGCACCTGTCGCGTGAGGTCCACGAGCTCACCGTCGCCTGCGAAGCGCAGCGCGGCGAGCTGGCCCGGCGTGAGCTGCCCGAATCGGGGCATCAGCTCGGGCGCGAGCTCCTTCAGCCGCAGTCGCATCTCCAGCCGGATCACCCGGTCCTGCACCGCGAGCGGAAACTGACGCAGGTACCAACCCATGATCAGCAGCGAGATCGCGACCATGAGCTGGAAGCGCGAGTCGATGGTGTTCAGGAGCCATGCCTTGCGGGCGGCGTACGCCAGATTGAAGACCAGCAGGGTCGCGAGCACGACGTGGTACAGGAGGACGTAGCGGACGTGGTTCTGCAGATTCTGGGGGGCGGGCGCCATGGCGGACTCCTTCCGCAGGGGGGCACACCCCGCAATGTGCGAGGCGCGGTGTCGAGGCACGCTAGGCGAGTACGCCCCGTCGTTCAAGCGGGCACCGAAATCAGCCAAAATTGAAGAGGCAGCCTCGAGTGAATCCTCTTGGCTGCCTCTTCCCGAGAGACCAGAGAGTGACCGGGATGAACCCCCTGGAATCCCGGCTTCGTTGACCGGGCGTATTTGATTTTTTTGAGACGATTTCCAGCGAAACCACTACTCACCGATACTGCAACGTTCGGCTTCCGAGCTTCGCCTCACCCCTTCCTATTGGTCAGCGGATTCCGAAGGGTACGAGCCCCGGGCGGGAGATCCGCCCACTTACAAACTTCCAAACCTTGGGGGAAGTTGGGCGCCCCGGGTGGTGCGCGCCGATGGAGGTGCGTGTCCCTGCGCGGCGACCACCCGAGACCTCAGGCCCCGTCCCCCACGGGACCTTACCCAGCACTGCCGCAGACGCTGCTCTGATCGTCTGCGTACCCCGTATCCGCTCTCGTGCTAGAGCAGGCGGCGTGCCATGTCGCGCGGATCGCGCGACGATGGGCCACTTCGTTCTCGCGCGGACTGAGCATCAACGAGTTACGGCGTCGTCAGGGTCGAAGGTCAGCACTCCCGCAGGGCTCCGTCATGGGCGTGTCACTCGCCGAGGTAACACTCCAGAGTCCCTCGTCCGGGCCGAAGCGTTTGCTCCTCACGGCGATGGACGGAGTGTCACCTTGAGGTAACAGGGTGACAGTCTCCAGCGCTACACACGGAGCGGGCGGAGGCACTTTCGTGCGAGCGATGGCGCGCGCGCGACCGGCGACGAACGCGGCCGCGAAGCACCACCACGAACGCGAAAGCCCGGCGCATTCGAATGCGCCGGGCTCCGGGGAGCGAACCGCGCGTCAGTGCTCGATGCTGAGCCGCTTCATCCGCGCGTACAGAGTCTTGCGGCTCACGCCCAATAGCTCGGCGACGCGGCTCTTGTTGCCGTGCGTCTGCCGGATGGCCTCGAGGATACGGGTGCGCTCCGCGTCCTCGCGGCCGGCGTTCGGTGCCAGCGGCCCGCTGATCGACGGGGCGGGGCTGCCGAGGAACGGCAGCAGTGACTGCGCGTCGACTTCGCCCTCACCATGCAGCGCGGCGAGGCGCTTCATCACGTTTTCCAGCTCGCGCACGTTGCCGGGCCAGCCGTACGAGCCCAGCACGGATTCCGCTCCACGCGAGAGCCGGGGACCGTCCATGCCGCCATAGAACGCCAGGAAGTGACGCGCCAGCGGCAGGATGTCGTCCGCGCGCTCGCGCAGCGTGGGCAGGCGGATCTCGATCTCGTTGAGGCGGAACAGCAGGTCGCGGCGGAACAGTCGCTCGCCCTGGGTCCCGCGCAGCTCGCGATTGGTGGCGGCGATCACTCGCACGTCGGCGCGGCGCACCTGCGTCTCGCCGAGGCGCAGGTACTCGCCGCTCTCGAGGAATCGCAGCAGCGTGACCTGCACGTCGAGTGGCAGCTCCCCGACCTCGTCGAGGAACAGGGTGCCGCCGTGGGCCGCTTCGACCAGGCCCACGCCCTCGGCGTGCGCGCCGGTGAAGGCGCCCTTGCGGTGTCCGAACAGCTGGCTGAGCGCCAGGTCGGCGCGCAAAGCGCCGCAGTTCACGGCCAGGAACGGCCGACCCGCCCGCGGCGACAGTGAGTGGATGGTGCGCGCGATCAACTCCTTGCCGGTGCCGGTCTCGCCAGTGATGAGTACCGACAGCTCGGTGCTGGCAGCGCGGCGCGCCAGCGTCTCGACCTGGTGCATCGCGTGCGAACACGCGACCAGGCTGGGCGCGCGATGGCGGCGACCGAGCAGGCTCGCGGGCCGCGCCGGCGCCGGCTCGGAGACCGTGCCGAGCACGCGCTGCAGTTCGGCCTCGGACTGCTCGAGCCAGTACGGCGCCGACAGAGAGGCGAACAACGCCCCAGCCAAGTAGAACTCGCGCCGCGCGTCGTTCACGTCGTCCGCCGCACGCCCCAGGCTCAGGTGGACGCGGCCGAGCTCCACTCGCTCGCGGCACGCGCCCAGGCTCGCCGTCGCGAGCGTCCACGCGCGCACCGCCTCTTCGCGGTCGCCGCGTGCCCATGCGATGTCACCGGCGACGCGCTCGGTCACCGCGTATTCGTAACGATCGTGCGTCTTGCGCGCCAGAACCTGAGCATGCTCGCGGGCGCGCTCGGCCTCGTCGAAGCGGGACAGGGCGGCCAGCGCTTCGGCACGCCGGCGCTCGAGCTCGACCATCACGTCGCCCTCGGGCGCCACGCGCTGGGCGATGCGCAGGGCCTCCGCGTAGCGACCCAGCGCCGGCTCGGGACGGCCGCGGTCGAAGTCCAGCTCGCCCAGGAACTCCAGCGCCAGCGCCTCCTCGCGAGCGGCACCGTGTGAGCGGGCGCGCTCCAGCGCGGAGAGCAGCAGGGTCTCGGACTCGGAGAAGCGCCGCTCGAGCCGGGCCACGTTGGCCTGACCGATCGCGACGTGCGTGAGGTGCAGATGATCTGCCACCTGCAGGTAGGTTTCCTCGGCCTGCTGATAGTCCTCGCGCGCGCGCGGCCAATCGCCGCTCTTCTGATGCACGATGCCGAGGTTCATCAGCACGTGGGCGCTCTCGACGAAGCGTCCCAGTCGGCGATACCCGCCCAGCGCCGCATTGAGATCGGCCGCGGCTTCGTCCCACTCGCAGAGGTTCTTGTGGACGAGGCCGAGGTTGTTCCGAACCATCGCGATGCTGGCGTCGTCGCCGATGCGGCGATAGAGCGCCAACGCGTGCTCGTAGTACTCGCGCGCCGAGGCCAGGTCACCGACGCGGAAATCGGTGCGGCCGAGCAGATTCAGCGCGTGGGCCTGCTGCTGCACCTCGCCCGCTTCCTCGGCGAGCCCGAGCGCGCGCTCCGCGTGCTCGCGGGTCTCGGGGAAACGGGCGAGTCGGACGAGCGCCTCGCCACATTGCTGATGGAGCTTCGCGCGCAGCGAGAGTGAGTCGATCGCCTCCTCGTGCGCGAGCAGATCCCGACAATGGGCGACCGCGGCCTGGCAGTCCCCCTTCGAGACTCGACAGGTGATGGCCTTGATCTCGAGCGCGGCGCGCCGCACCGGCGAGAGCGTTCTCGCGGCGGGCAACGAGAGCAGCCGGTCGATCGTCTCCAGCGCGGGCACGTGACTATCCGCCTGGATGTAGAGATCGGCCAGCATCTCGAGCTCCGAGATCGCGTCACGCGCACCTCGCGGCGGCGCGAGCGCAAGCCTCGCTTCGAGCTGCTCGATGTCTTTTCGGTCGTCGTTAGGCACGCCGAAGCTCCGGTCTGACGAGTACTTCGTTTCCGGTACGCGACGGTGGAGAAGGGCCCGCCTGCTTAGCGCAGGTAGAGGCCCTTCAGCGCACGCATCACGACCTGCAGACGCCACATCAGAGCGCTGTCCGTCATGCCACCGTCACCCGCGGTACGCATGCCGTAGATACCGACCGAAGGACGGCTCACTACACCACGCCCCGAGTACTTCGCCGACCCGATGGGGATGTCCGGATCGCCGTAGCCGGGAGGCGGTGCACCGCCGCCACCGGGAGTCGTGTCGCCGGAGCCCAACTGCCCACCGCTTGCGGATGCGGCTTGGGAGTTGTGCGCCGGCTGAAGCACGATCAAGCCGGTGCCGAGGATCAGCGCCAGGATGAAGGTCCACCAGCGATTCGTGATGAATCGAGGCATGAGATCCCTTCCTTCCCGAGTCCAAAAAAGGCCGGCTCAGCCGGCCGCTGCGACTGCGCCCACATTCGGCGTCGCGGTCTGCCGGAGGACCGTTGGATACGGGGTGAAATCCTCCATGCATCTCGCGCCGCTTCGTACGCCCGGAGCGCACTTAGAGGCTAATCCTCCAAAAGTGCGAGGGTCAAGGACTTGTTGGGCTCGGCGCGCGGGAGTGAATCGTCGCGGCCGGCTGCTTTCCAGGACTACGTCGCCCCGTGCCGGGGATTCCCGACCGGGACGCGCGCCAGGCGCCGAAGCGACGCCTGGAACGGACGCTGGCTACCGCTTCTTCAGCTTCTGACCCTGGGAAGTGTCCTCTACCAGGACCCCGAGGTCGTTCAGCTGCTTACGGATGGCGTCGGATGCGGCCCAGTCCCGGGCCTTGCGAGCGGCTTCCCGGCGGCTGGCCAGCTCGAGCACGTCCGGCGGCCAGCTTTCGCCGGTCGGGGCCTTCCAGAACAGCCCGAGCACCCCGCCCAGTCGGAGGAGCTCGCGGGCCGCCGCCCGGGCTTCGGCTCCGAGCCCGTCGTCGATCGCCCGATTGACCGCGCGCGCGAGGTCGAACAGGTGGCCGATCGCCTTCGCGCTGTTGAAGTCGTCGTCCATGGCCTCGTGGAACAGCCGGTCGGCTTCGACCACCAACTCCCCCAGACCGCCGCCGGGCGCCGGCCCCGCCAGGGCGGACCACGCTTCGGCACGCTCGAGCGGGGAGCGCAGGCGCTGGTAGGCCACTGCGGCCTCGTCCAGGCGCTCCTCGCTGAACTCGATCGGGCTTCGATAGTGGGTGGAGAGCAGGTAGTAGCGAACCACCTCGGGGTCGGCGCGCCCGGTGATGTCCTCGATGAAGAACAGCTGTCCGGTGCCCGTGCTCTTCGAGATCTTCTCGCCCGAGACGTTGACGAGCCCGTTCTCGGTCCAGAAGTTCGCGAACGGCTTGCCGGTCGCGGCCTCGCTCTGCGCGATCTCGTTCTCGTGGTGCGGGAAGATCAGATCGACCCCACCGCCGTGGATGTCGAAGGTCTCGCCCAGGTACTTCATGCTCATCGCCGAGCACTCGATGTGCCAGCCCGGACGCCCCGGCCCCCACGGACTGTCCCAGGCCGGCTCGCCCGGCTTGGCGCCCTTCCACAGCGCGAAGTCGAGCGCGTCGCGCTTCCCGTCGCCCACGTTCGCCGCGTCCCCGGCCTTGGCGCGCTCGCCGGCGCGCATCTCGTCGACATCGCGGCCGGAGAGCTTCCCGTAGTCGCGCTTGCTGCGAACGTCGAAGTAGACGTCCCCGCCGGCCGCGTACGCGTGCCCCTTGGCGATCAGGCGCTCGATGATCGCGAACATCTCGGGGATGTGGAGCGTGGCGCGAGGATAGTAGGTCGCGCGCATGATGTTGTGCGCATCCGCCCCGCGCAGGTAGGCCTCGATGTTGCGCTCGCTGACGCTCTGGTAGTCCACGTTCTCGGCGTTGGCGCGCGCGATGATCTTGTCGTCCACGTCCGTGAAGTTGTAGACGTACGTGACCTCGAATCCGCGGTGCAACAGATAACGGCGCAGCAGATCGCCCGAGAGCGAGGCGCGGATGTGGCCGACATGCGGCTTGTCCTGCACCGTCATGCCGCAGACGTACATCCCGACATGACCGGGCTGGACGGGGACGAAATCGCGCTTCTCGCGGGTCAGGTTGTCGTAGATGCGCAGCGCCACGGCTCTCGCTTCTCCTCTGCTGGACCAGGATCCCGCGCGCCCTCGGCGCGCGTGCGGCGGGGTTCCGTCGTCGGACCCGCGATGGACTCAGCTGCTCAGGCGCTCCACCGTCCGCCGATCGAGCTGCTTCACGACCGCGCTCAGCAGCTTGACCGTCGCATCGAAATCGCGCTGGCTGACGATGCTCACATGGCTGTGGATGTAGCGCGCCGCGCAGCCCATCGACAGGCTGGGCACGCCCTCGCCCACCAGGTGGATGCGACCCGCGTCGGTACCGCCGCGCTCGACCGATTCGTACTGCAGCTCGATCTTGAGTTTCTTCGCGGTATCGATCACCAGGTCGAGCAGCTTGCGGTTCGGGATCGCGCTGGCGTCGTAAATCACGACCAGCGGTCCCTTGCCCAGATGGACGTCGTTATCGGTCCCCGGCGTGTCGTGCGCGATGCCGACGTCCAGCACGATCGCGACGTCGGGCTGCAGCTTGGTGGCCGAGGTCTGGGCGCCGCGCAGGCCGACCTCCTCCTGCACCGTGCCGACCGCGAACAGCGTGTTCGGATGCGAAGCGCCCTTCAGGCCCAGTGCGACCTCGGCCGCGATGGCACAGCCGAGCCGGTTGTCCCACGCCTTCGCCATCACCAGGTCGGGATTCGCCATCGGCGTGGTCGGCGACCAAGGCACGATCGGATCACCCGGACGGATGTCGAGGTGCTTCTTGACGTCCCAGTCCTCGGTCGCGCCCACGTCGATAAACATCTCGCGGATCTCGAGGACCTTCTTGCGGTCCTCCTCGCGGATCTCGTGGGGCGGCTTGGAGCCGACGATGCCCTGCACGTCCCCCTTGCGGGTCTTGATCGTCATGCGCTGGCCGAGCACGACGTGGCCCCACCAGCCCCCCAGCGGCAGGAACTTCACGAAGCCGTCCTTGGTGACCGACTTCACCATGAAGCCCACTTCGTCGAGATGGCCGGCCAGCATCACGCGCGGCGCGGCGGCGCTCCCCTTCTTCGCGCAGATGAACGAGCCGAGCTTGTCGCTCGAAATGGGACCGACGCTCTTGAGGCGGCGCTCCATCACCTTCCACACGTCGTGTTCCGCGCCCGGCACGCCATGCGCATCGAGCAGCTGCTGGAGGAACTGCTTCCTCGACTCCATTCAGAGGTCTCCTGGGATCAGGCCTGCGCGGCCGCGCCCGGTCGGCGCCGGCGCTCGGCCAGCGCCAGCTCGAGCATGCGGCCGACGAGTTGCTCGTAGGACAAGCCCCGCTCCCTGGCCGCCATCGGCACCAGGCTGAGCGGAGTCATTCCGGGAATGGTGTTCACCTCCAGGCAGAAACACTCGCCGGCCGGACTGAGCCGGAAATCCACGCGCGAAACCCCGCGACAGCCGAGCGCCTGCGCCGCCAGAAGTCCCAGCGCGCGAGCGCGCGCCTCGACCGCCGCCGGCAGGTCGGCCGGGCAGAAGTAGTCGCTCATGCCCTTGGTGTACTTGTGCTCGTAGTCGTAGAACCCGCCGCGCGGCACGATCTCGACCACCGGGAGCGCCTCGTCCTCGATCACCGCCACGGTCAACTCGCGCCCCGGGATGTACTCCTCGACCAGCGTATCGTCCCCGTAATCGGCCGCCATCCGCAGAGCCGCCGGCAGGCCTTCCGCCTCGCGCACGATCGAGAGGCCGACCGTCGAACCCTCGAGGTTCGGCTTCACGACCAGCGGGTACCCGCCCAGTGCAGCCACGTCGATGCGCGGCTCGGGGTCGTGCGCGCGAACCACCGTCCAGCGCGGCGTCGGCACTCCGGAACGCTCGAACATCGCCTTGGACTTCGCCTTGTCGAGGGCCAGCGCGCTGCCCAGCACGCCCGAGCCGGTGTACGCCTTGCCCGCGTACTCGAGCAGGCCCTGGACGCTCCCATCCTCGCCTCCGGGCCCGTGCAGCGCGATGAACACCACGGCGGCGGCGCGCACGGCCGGTGCGATCGCCACTCCGAGTGCCGCCGCGGCAGGCAGGTCCTGGACCACCTCGGGAGCTCGCGCCCCGCGTTCCTCGTCGCCGGCCGGCAGCGGCGCGCCGTCGGCCGCATCGATGGAGGTCACGTCGTGACCGAGCGTGCGCAGCGCCTGGGCGATCCCGCGCCCGGTCTTGAGCGAGATGAGCCGCTCCGAGGAGCGTCCGCCCATGAGCACGGCGACCTTCATGCGATGCCTCCCTGCGAAGGATGAGGTTCCGCCGCTGCGCGCAGCCGTGCGACGCAGCGCTCACGTCCGAGCGACTCGGCCAGGCGCGGCAGTTCGGGACCATGCACGCGCCCCGTGAGAGCCGCGCGAACCGGCTGGAACAGCTCCTTGCCCTTCACTCCGAGGCGTTCGCCAAGCGATCGAAGCGCGGATTTGAACACTTCGGCGCGGTACTCCGCAAGGGTCTCGAGCGCGGCGGCCAGCTCACCACACAGCGCCCGCGCGCGCGGCGACGCCAGCGCCTGCGCCGCGTCGGGCTCGAACGACAGCGGCACCTCGAGCAGCGGCGCCAGCTCGCCCGCGACGTCGGCGAGGGTGGTGAGGTTGCCGCGCACCAGCTCCAGCCACGCCTCGAGCGTCGCGCGCGACAGCGCCAGCGCCGCCTCCGGCAGGAACCCCGCGCTCCAGTCGGCGAGCTGGGCGCCACTCGCGTGATGGAGCACGTGCGCGTTCGTCCAGCGCAGCTTGTCCGGATCGAACACCGAGCCGCTGGCGCCCACCCGCTCGAGCGAGAACGCCGCCAGCAGCTCCTCGCGCGAAAGAATCTCGCGCGCGTCGCCCGGGTGGAACCCGAGCAGCGCCAGGTACGAGAGCAGCGCGTCGCCCACGTAGCCCGCGCGCCGCCAGTCACCCACGGCGACCGCGGCCTCACCGGCGCGTTTGCTCATCTTGCTGCGATCGGCGTTGAGGATCAGGGGCGCGTGCGCGTAGCGCGGCGCCGGCTCGCCCAGCGCCTCGATCAGCATCAGCTGCCGCGCGGTGTTGGAGAGGTGCTCCTCCGCACGAATCACGTGGCTGATCCTCATCGCGGCGTCGTCCACGGCGCAGGCGAAGTTGTACGTCGGGAGCCCGCTCGAGCGCACCAGCACGAAGTCGCCCACCATGCCGGGCGGGAACCGCACCTCGCCCCGCACCTCGTCGTCCAGCACCCAGCCGCGCGGCTCGACCGCGAATCGCACGCTCCAGGGCCCGCCCTCGCGCAGCCGGGCGGCGCGCTCGGTGCCCGCGAGCGCCCGGCAGCGACCGTCGTAGTGCGGGGGCCGGCCAGCGGCGAGCGCGGCGGCGCGCCGCAGCTCGAGGTCCGCGTCGGTGCAGAAGCAGGGGTACGCGAGCCCTCGCGCCAGCAGCGCCTCGGCGCGCTCGCGATAGAGCGCTACCCGCTCGCTCTGCCGGTAGGGGCCGAACGGCCCGCCCACGTCAGGCCCCTCGTCCCAGCCGAGGGCGAGCCAGCGCAGGTCGTCGAGCACCCCGCGCTCGCTGGCATCGCTCGAGCGCTCGACGTCCGTGTCCTCGATGCGCAGCACCAGCACGCCGCGATGCTGGCGGGCGAACAGCCAGTTGAAGTAGGCCGTGCGCGCTCCGCCCACGTGCAGCCCGCCGGTGGGGCTGGGTGCGAAGCGGACCCGGACGGGTTCGATGGGACGATCGGTCATGCTCCCCAGATCCTCGCGCGGTCCGGGATCGGACCGACGGCGTGTGAGGCTACACGAAACTCCAGCGCGGCGCTCTCGCGCCGAAGCGGCGCCGGTCGCGGCGCGGTTGGGCGGACCGCGAACGGCGAGTGTCTCCCTGCAGAGGCACTCCGCGGCGAAAGAATCCACGCACCGTGCCGCATTGGTCCTTGTCGATTCCTTGAACCACGCGTAGCGTCATGGACGGATCTCCCCTGCGTTTCGCGACTCCGCACCCTCCCCCGAGTCGCGCCCCGGATCCTCCCTCTGCAGAGCCACGCCCGATCGTCCCCCGGGAACAGGAGGAATTCGTCATCGTCCGTCACGCCAGCTGCTGAGCGCTGGCCCCCCACCCAGCCTGCTGGAACGTGGTGCTCGATCGATCATCGCTCGCTCCGCGTTCCACTACCCAACTCTGAACGCAGCGGTCTGATCAGAGAGATGAAGGAGTGGATCATGAGCCTCCGGAGGTGCACGCATTCCATCTCGCGGGTCGTCGGGTTCGCCCTCACTGCGATCCTGCCGGCTCTGGCAGCACTCAGCGCCTTGCCGCGCGCCACGCTCGCAGCGTCGAATTCCGTCGTCATCAGTCAGGTGTACGGCGGCGGCGGCAACTCGGGAGCGACGCTCAAGAACGACTTCATCGAGCTGTTCAATCGCGGCGACGTCGCGGTCGACCTCACGGGCTGGACGGTGCAGTACGCGTCCGCCGCCGGGTCCGGGTGGTCGACGACCACGCTCTCGGGCTCCATTCCCGCGGGCGGCTATTACCTGATCCAGGAGGCCCAGGGCGCCGGCGGCAGCGTCAATCTGCCGACCCCGGACGCCACCGGCACCATCGTGATGAGCGCGACCGCCGCCAAGGTCGCGCTGGTCAGTGCCACCGCCGCGCTGTCGGGCACCTGCCCGAGCGGCGGCATCGTCGACATGATCGGCTACGGTGCAGCGAGCTGCTCGGAGGGCAGTCCGGCGCCGACGCTGAGCAACACCTCGGCCGCCATCCGCAAGAGCAGCGGCTGCGAGGAGACCGACAACAACGCGGCCGACTTCGCCGAGTCCGCGCCCACGCCGCGCAACAGCGCGTCGCCGTCGCACTCCTGCCAGTACACGCTGGACCTCGCCGTGACGCCGCCCGGCGGCGGCACCGTCGACAAGGCACCCGATCAGGCCACCTACCTGCACGGCAGCAACGTCCTGGTCACCGCGACGCCCGCCACCGGCTACAACTTCGTCAGCTGGTCCGGCGACGCGACCGGCTCCGTCAATCCGCTGTCGGTGCTGATGGATGCGCCGAAGTCGATCACCGCCACGTTCGCGCTCAATCCCTTCACGCTCACCGTGAACGTGACGGGCAACGGCGTGGTGACGCGCGATCCGGACCAGCCGGTGTACGACAGCGGCAGCATCGTCCAGCTCACCGCGACCGCCGACCCCGGCTGGCATTTCGTGGGCTGGAGCGGTGACGCGAGCGGCAGCGCCAATCCGCTGTCGGTCACCATGGACGCCAGCAAGACCATCGGCGCCACGTTTGTGGCCAACACCGCGGGCGGTCTGGTCGTCGTCAGCCAGGTCTACGGCGGCGGCGGCAACGCGGGCGCCACGCTCAAGCACGACTTCATCGAGCTGTTCAACCGCGGCGACGTGCCGGTGGACATCAGCGGCTGGACGGTGCAATACGCCACCGCCAGCGGCACCACCTGGTCCACCACCGCTCTCTCCGGCACCCTGCCTGCAGGTGGCTACTACCTCGTGCAGGAGGCGCAGGGAGCCGGCGGCACCGACGAACTCCCGACCCCCGACGCCACCGGAGCCATCGCGATCAACGCGAGCGACGGCAAGGTGGCGCTGGTCAACACCACCGCCGCGCTCACGGGTGACTGTCCCAGCGGCGGCGGCATCGTGGACCTGGTCGGCTACGGCACGGCCACCTGCTCGGAGGGCACCGCGGCGGCGGCACTGGACAACACCACCGCAGCTCTGCGCAAGAGCGGCGGATGCGCGGACACTGACGACAACGCCGCGAACTTCGCCCCCGGTGGTCCGACGCCGCGCAACAGCGGCTCCCCGGTGCACTCCTGCCACTTCACGCTCAGCGTCACCGTGGATCCCCCCGACGGCGGCACCGTGGCGCGGTCGCCCGATCAGGCGACCTATGCGTTCGGCACGCCCGTGCAGCTCACGGCGACACGCGCCGACCCCTACCGCTTCGCCGGCTGGACCGGCGACGCCACCGGCTCGGTCAGCCCGGTGACGGTGGTGATGGACGGCGACAAAACGGTGGTCGCGCACTTCGTGCCGCACACGCTCACCGACCTGATCGTCATCAGCCAGGTGTATGGCGGCGGTGGCAACGACGGGGCGATCTACAAGAACGACTACGTCGAGCTGTACAACGCCGGCAACACCACCACCGACGTGACCGGCTGGACGGTGCAGTACTCGGCCGTCGGAAGTGACACGTGGCTCACGACCACGCTCGTCGGTTCGATCCCGCCCGGACACTACTTCCTGGTGGCGCTGGCGCTGGGCGCGAACGGCTCGCTGACGCTGCCCGTGCCCGACGCGATCGGCACCATCGAGGTCAATGCGACGGGCGGCAAGGTGGCGCTGGTGCGCAACAACATCGTGCTGACGGGCAACTGCCCGACCAGTCCGGACATCGTGGACCTGGTGGGCTACGGTGCGGCCGAATGCGCCGAAGGCGTCGCGATGGCGGCCCTCGACAACCAGTCGGCGGCGTTCCGCAATCACGCTGGCTGCGACGACTCGGGGAACAACCTGATCGACCTCGCGGCCGCGACACCGGGGCCGCGCAACTCGGCGTCGCCGCCCAGTTACTGCTCGTACTGGCTGGCGACCGGCGAGGTGCCGATCACGGAGTTCGCGCTCGCCCCGGTGGCGCCCAATCCGTCGAGCGGCCCGCTGAGCCTGGATTTCGCCCTGCCGCAGGAGACGGCGATCCAGCTGCACGTGCTCGACGTCCAGGGCCGCCTGGTCGCGGTGCTCGCGGACGGCGTGTACCCGGCGGGCCGGCACCACGTGACGTGGAACGGCGCGCGCAGTAGCGGGCGCACGAGTCCCGGCATCTACTTCATCCGTCTCGAGACCCCGGGACGGCACTTCATGCAGCGCGTGGCGGTCATCCGGTAGCCCCGCTCACCCCCGATGCGGGCGTAGGCACTGCCCCTCGCTCCCACCGCGGCGACGAGCCGCGGCTGGGACGGGGGGCAGCCCTCGTTTCACTTCGAGGCGCGGTGGGCGGCGGTGGAGGGGCGGCGGCCCGGCTTATGCGGAGCGTTCCCTCGGACGACGTGATGGCCTAAGGTCTGGCGCGATGCTGGTTGCCCCGTCCCCCACTCGCGACGCGCGATGCGCATCGCACCCCCAGGAGCTCACGATGCCGACCCGCACGCCGGGACCCGCACGGCTCGTCCTCATGGCGCTCGCGATCGCGGCGCTCGTGGGTCTCGCCGTGCCGTCCCCGGCCCGCGCCGACGAGGCCGCGGAGAAGCGCGCGGCCGCCATCCGCGCACACTACGCGAAGTATGAGTTCCGCATCCCGATGCGCGACGGCGCACGCCTGTTCACGTCGGTGTACGTGCCGAACGACGCCTCCCCCGCGAAGCGCTACCCGATCCTCATGACGCGTACGCCCTACTCGGTGGCCCCGTACGGCGCCGACCGCTACCGCACCGCGATCGGCCCCGCGGAGGGTTTCGAGCAGGACGGCTTCATCTTCGTCTGGCAGGACGTGCGCGGTCGCTCCATGTCCGAGGGCGAGTTCGTCGACATGCGCCCGCACATCGACGCCAAGCACGGCGCCCAGGTCGACGAGAGCAGCGACGCGTACGACACCATCGACTGGCTCGTGAAGCACGTCGCGTTCAACAACGGCCGGGTCGGCCTGTGGGGGCTCTCGTATGGAGGCTTCTACACGGCCGAGGGCATCATCGACACGCATCCCGCGCTGGTCGCCGCCTCTCCGCAGGCGCCGATCGCCGACTGGTTCTGGGACGACATGCACCGTCACGGCACGTTCAACGTCACGCTCGCGTTCCTGTTCTTCTCGAGCTTCGGCGTCCCGCGCGACAGCCTGACGGTCGAGAACGTGCCGCGCATCGACCTCAAGACTCCGGACACCTACCAGTTCCTGCTCGACATGGGCCCGCTCGCCAACGCGAACGCGCGCTACCTGAAGGACAAGGTGCCGTTCTGGAAGCAGATCGCCGCGCACCCGGACTACGACGCGTTCTGGCAGACGCGCAACACGCTCCCGCACCTGAGAAACGTGCGCTGCGCGGTGCTGACCGTCGGCGGCTGGTTCGACACCGAGGACCTCTACGGCGCGCTCCACACGTACGACGCGCTGGAGCGGCAGAACCCGCGGCTGTCGAACCAGCTCGTGATGGGCCCCTGGTCCCACGGCCAGTGGGTCCGCGACACCGGCGACTCGCTCGGCACGGCGAAGTTCGGCTTCCCCACGTCGACCTGGTACCAGGAACACGTCGCGCTGCCGTTCTTCCGCGAGCACCTGAAGGGCGCGGGCGTCGCCGACCTGCCCGAAGCGCTGGTGTTCGAGACCGGCGCGAACCGCTGGCGGCGCTTCGAGTCGTGGCCGCCGCCCGGCGTCGAGACGCGCAGTCTCTACCTGCGCGAGGGCGGGACGCTCGCGTGGAGCGCCCCCGCCTCGGAAGCGGACGAGGGCGACGCGTACGTCAGCGATCCGGCGAAGCCGGTGCCCTACACGCAGACGATCGAGCCCGGCTGGTCGAAGGAGTACATGACCGAGGATCAGCGCTTCGCCGCGCGCCGGCCCGATGTGCTCGTCTACCGCAGCGCGCCGCTCGCGGAGGACCTGACGCTCGCGGGGCCGCTGGAGGCCGAGCTGTGGGTGACCACCACCGGCACCGACGCCGACTTCGTGGTCAAGCTGATCGACGAGTATCCCGGCACGCTGCCCGGGCTCGAGCGCGAGGACAAGGCGCGCTACCCCGGCGGCCGTCAGATGCTGGTGCGCGGCGAGCCCTTCCGCGGCCGGTTCCGCGACTCCTACGAGCATCCGCGGTCGTTCACGCCCGGCGAGCCCGCGCGGGTCGCATTCCGAATCAACGACGTCTGTCACACGTTCGAGCGCGGGCACCGCGTGATGATCCAGATCCAGAGCAGCTGGTTCCCGTTCATCGACCGCAACCCGCAGACCTTCGTGCCGAACATCTTCGAGGCGCAGGACTCGGACTTCGTCGCCGCGACGCAGCGCGTGCTGCGCTCGAAGGCGCACGCGAGCCGGCTGACCGTGCGCGTGCTGCCGCAGCCGTAGCGGGCGGGATCGACGTCGCCGGCCGCGGCGGCTACTCCCTCGCCTCCACCATCGCCACCGCCCACGCCGCGATGCCCTCGTCGCGGCCGATCGCGTCCAGCCCCTCGTTGGTGGTCGCCTTCACCGACACCTGCCCCACGCCGACCTTGAGTGCCAGCGCGATGGTGGTGCGCATCACGTCGCGCTTGGGCGCGATCTGCGGCCACTGCGCCACCACGGTGGTGTCCACGTTCACGATCCGCGCGCCCACCCCGTCGAGCTGCGCGCTGATCAGCCGCAGCAGCTCCATGCTCGAGATGTCCTTCCAGCGCGGATCGCCCGGCGGGAAGTGCTTGCCGAGGTCGCCGAGCGCGACCGCGCCGAGCAGCGCGTCGCCGATCGCGTGGGCGAGGACGTCGGCATCGCTGTAGCCCTCGAGCCCGCGCTCGCCCTCGAACGCCACGCCGCCCAGCACGCATGGGCGGCCGTCGACCTTCCGGTGCACGTCGTAACCCATCCCGATCCGCAGCGGCATGCGCCCTCCTAGGCCTGGGTCGACAACCACGCCTGTGCCAGGCGCAGATCGTCGGCGGTGGTGATCTTGAAATTGGACGGCTCGCCCATCGTCAGCCGCACCCGCTTGCCGAGCGCCTCGACCAGCGCGGCGTCGTCGGTCGCCACGGCGCCCGCCTGCGCGTGCGCCTCCACGAGCCACGCGCGCAGGAAGGCCTGCGGGGTCTGGGCCCGCCACAGCCCCGCGCGCGGCACGGTGTCCTCGATCACGTCGAGCGAGGCGCGCTTGAGCGTGTCGTCGAGTGGCACCGCGGCGATCGCGGCGCCGTGGGTCTTCGCGTCGGCGATCACCCGCCCGATCAGCGCGGGGCTCGCCAGCGCGCGCGCTGCGTCGTGCACCAGCACGACATCGCAATCCTCCGGCAGCGCCGCCAGACCGCGGCCGACGGAGTGCTGGCGCTCGCGGCCGCCTTCGCACCACTGCGACACCTTGGGCGCGTGCATGCCGCTCGCCCACAGCGCTTCCTGCAGGGATCGCACCGGCCCCACCACGACGATCGCGTCGACTGCCGCGGTGCGTTCGAGCGCGTCGAGGCCCCACGTGAACAGCGGGCGGCCAGCCAGCGGCGCCAGCGCCTTGGGCACGCCCGCGCCGAGTCGCTCGCCCCGACCGGCGCACAACAGGATGGCACCGACCTTCATCGCCACGGCCTCACGCGTCGTCCTCGTCACGGTCCACGATCAACACGGTCGAAGCGACGTAGTCCTCGATGAGCCGCTCGTGCTCCTCTCCCTCGCTCTCCTCGGATTCCGATTCGGCGTCGTCGTCGTCGAACTCGTCCTCCTCGTCGAGCTCCATGTCCTCGAGCTGCTCCTCGAGGTCCGTCCAGGCCGGCGTTCCCGCGGCCTCGGCGCTCTCCACCCACTCCCGGTAGATCTCGGTGAGCACCTCGCGCGGCAGCAGGTCGGGTCGGTGCAGCTCGGTGCTGGCAGGCAGGCTGCCGAGCATGTCGATGCCGTACTCCTCGCCGTTGTCCTTCATCAGCTGGCGGAAGAGCGCCACGAACGAAGCCCGCGTGGGCGCGGGCGTGATCGCGCCGACCACCAGATAGGGTTCGCCGTCGAGGAAGCGGGCGACGTAGTGGCGGCCGTCGCTCGCCTCGAACGTCGACAGCGATCCGCTCCACGACGAAGCGCGCCCCACCCACTCCCACACCACCACCTCGATCGCCGACCACTCGTCGTGCAGCGCGCCCGCGGTGCCGCTGGGGCTCGCGTCGGACTCGCGCAGGTCACCGTGCATGGGCGTCCAGTCGTCGAAGTCCTCGGCGGTGGCGCACTCCACCATCAGCTCGCGCACGTCGACCGCGTCCCCGGTGGGCGCGTAGCACACCCAGCCGTCGCCGCGCGCGATCTCGCGCGAACACGACGCCCGCAATCGTGTCGCCAGTCCGTTCCAGTCCATGGTCACGCCCTTTCAGGTCCCCGCCCCAGCGCCCCCGCCGGACGCTCCGGACAGGTCTCGTGGATCACGCTCTCGAATGCCTCACCCGCGCTCGGGTTCGAGCGCGGCCTCTTCCCCCGGCTCGCCGCCACGCGGCGCCGCCGGTCCGACCCGGTCGCCCAGCAGCGTCTCGATCGCCTCGCGCACGGTGCTCAGCGGGACGATCTCGAGTCCGCAGTCCTTCGCCTCGTCGCTCTGCACCCGCGGCACCCCGGCGCGGTGGAAGCCGATCTGGGCCGCCTCGCGCACGCGCGCGCCGAGTCGCGACACGCGGCGCAGCTCGCCCGAGAGGCTCACCTCGCCCACCGCGAGCGTGCGATCGAGGACCGGCCGGCTGCGGAACGACGACGCCACCGCCAGCGCCACGCCCAGGTCGCAGCCCGGCTCGTCGAGCGTCAGTCCCCCGGTCACGGTCACGAACACGTCGTGGCGGCCGAGCCGCAGGCCGACGCGGCGCTCGAGCACCGCGAGCAGCACCGCGAGCCGGCGGGCGTCGAATCCGGCGGTGACGCGCTGCGGCGTGCCGTAGAACGACGTCGACACCAGCGCCTGCACCTCGACCAGCAGCGGGCGCGAGCCCTCGAGGCTCGCCACCACCGCGATGCCGGGCGCGCTGCGCGTCGACTCCGACAGGAACGCCTCGCTCGGGTTGGCGACCTCGCGCAGGCCGGCGTCGGTCATCTCGAACACTCCCAGCTCGTGAGTGGAGCCGAAGCGGTTCTTGGCGGCCCTCAGCACGCGGTAGTGCTGGTAGCGCTCGCCCTCCAGGTACAGCACCGCGTCCACCATGTGCTCGAGCACGCGCGGGCCGGCGACCGCGCCGTCCTTGGTGACGTGGCCGACCAGGAACGTCGGCACCTGCGCGCCCTTGGCGTAGTGCAGCAGCGCGAGCCCGCACTCGCGCACCTGCGACACGCTGCCGGGGCCGCCGTCGAGGTCGGCGCGCGCCATGGTCTGGATCGAGTCCACCACCAGCGCGTCGGGCTGGGCGGCATTCGCCGCCTCGAGCAGGCTCTCGAGGTCGGTCTCGCACAGCACCAGCAGCCCGTCGGGGATCACGCCGAGCCGCCCGCCCCGCATGCGGATCTGCGCTTCGCTCTCCTCGCCCGTGACGTAGAGCACGCGGCGGCCCTCGCGCGCGAGCGCGCTCGCGAGCTGCAGCATCAGCGTGCTCTTGCCGATGCCGGGATCGCCGCCCACCAGCACCAGCGAGCCGGGGACGATGCCGCCGCCCAGCACCCGGTCCAGCTCACGCATGCCGGTGGCCGCGCGCTGCGCGTCGATCGACTCGATGTCGGCGAGCCGGCGCGGACCAGCGGCGGTGACGGAGGGCGGCGCCCAGCGCGCGCGCGTGGGCTTGCCGGGCCGCGCGGTGGCGGCGGTGCCACCCGCGACCGGCGCCTCCGCGGCGGTGTTCCACGCCCCGCACGATGGGCAGCGCCCGAACCAGCGCGCCTCCTCGTTGCCGCACGCGCTGCAGAAGAAGTGGGCCTTCGCGGTCTTGGACGCCTTGACCATGGACACTCCGGGCGGGAGCGGGTTGCGGGGCCGCGCGGGCGCCAGCCCGTCGCGCGAGGGGGCATCCTGCCACAATGCGGCGCGGCCGCCCACCGGGGCGGCTGAACGCGGCTCAGACGAGCGGGTCGAGGTCGGGCAGCAGCACGATCCCGGTCTGGTCGTCGGACGCGGTATGCGCGACGACGGCCCGGCAAACGGCACCCGAGCGGTTGATCACCAGGTGCGGCATGTCGGCGGGGATGTAGATGTACTCGCCGGCCCGCCCCACCAGCCGCTCCCCGAGTCGCGGGCCGAAATGCATCTCGGTCTCGCCCTCGATCACGTAGACCGCGGTCTCGATCCCCCGGTGGAGGTGCGTCTTCGCGCGCGCGCCATCCGGAAGCGTGACGAGCGTCATGCAGATCGCGCGCGATCCGACCGTCGCACCGGTGAGCCCCGCGAGGTACGTGAGCCCCTGGCGACCCTGGTACGCGTCGCCCGCCGGGATCACCCGGCAGGTGGATGGCTCCATGCTCACTCCTCCGAGGTCGAGGGCCTGCCCGTGCGCGACCGGACGGACTCCGCCGCCGAGTCCGTGCGACGCCCTCGCACCGGGTGCGGGGGGGGGCGCGCCTAGAAGACGCTCAGGTGGATGTACTTCTTCGGGTTCTTCTTGATGTCGTCGACCAGCGCGCGCAACGACTGCACCGAGGTGTTGAGATCGTCGTAGAGCTTCTGATCGTTCACCAGCTTGCCGAGCGTGCCCTCGCCGCGGTCGACCTTGCCGGTCACGCGCGCGAGCGACGCACGCAGCGAGTCGGTGCGCATCGCGAGCGCGTTGAGCCGGTCGGCCGCCTGCGCGAAGTCGTCGATCGCCGTGCGCAGCTGCGCCTCGCGGTCGGTGGTCAGCGACTTCGCGGTGCGCGAGGCGTCCTGGAAGTTCGCGAAGGTGGTGCGCAGCGCGACCCGGTTCTCGGCCACCGCCTTCTGCAGATCCTCGCTGGCGACCGAGAAGTTGTGCACGCTCTTCTGCAGATCGCCGCTCCTGGCGAGCGCCTCCGAGATGGCGTGCAGGTGGTCCGCCAGCTGGGTGATCGTGTCGAGCGAGCCGCCGAGCTGCGCGATCACCTCGGGGATCCCGAGCTCGTACTCCCCCACGATGGTGTCGCGGTCGGTGTAGGCGCGCCCGGTGGTGTGCAGGTCGACCGCGATGACCTTCTCGCCCATCAGGCCCACGTTGCGGATCGCGACCTTGCAGTCGTCGGTGATCACCACGTCCTGAGCGAGCGCCAGCCGGACCACCACGTGGTCGCCTTCGAGCGCCATGTCCTCCACCGCGCCCTTGCGGATGCCGTTGACCTGGACCTCGTCGCTGCGACCCAGCCCGCCGGTGCGCGGGAATCGCACCGTCCACACGTGCACGCGGCGCGCGACCGAGAAATCCTTGAGCCACGTCACGCCCCACAGCAGCAGGGCGACCGCCGCCAGCACCGTGAAGCCCACCTGGATCTCGGTTCTCCGACTCACTCGTCTCTCCCCGCGCAGTGCGGCCGCGCGTCGTTCAGACCGGCTGGATGGGCCCTTCGCTCGAGCCTTCGATGAACTGGTGCACCAGCGGATCGGCGCTGGCGCGCATCTGGTCCGGGGTCCCGACGAACTGCAGGCGCCCCTGGTACAGCATCGCGAGCCGGTCGCCGACATGATAGGCGCTTCGCATGTCGTGGGTGACCACGATCGAGGTCACGCCCAGGCGGCTCTGCAGCTCGCGGATCAGCTGGTTGATGACGTCCGACATGATCGGGTCGATGCCGGTGGTCGGCTCGTCGTACAGCAGGTACGCCGGGTCCATCGCGATCGCGCGCGCGAGTCCCACGCGCTTGCGCATGCCGCCCGACAGCGAGGCGGTCCGCATGTCCTCGGCGCCCTTGAGTCCCACCCACTCGAGCCGCTCCGCCACGCGGCGGCGGATCTCGGCGTCATCGAGCCGCGTGTGCTCGCGCAGCCCCAGTCCCACGTTCTCGCCGACCGACATCGAGTCGAACAGCGCCGCGCCCTGGAACAGCATGCCGAAGTGCTTGCGGACCTCGTCGAGCCCGCGCTCGTCGAGGCCGACGATCTCGCGGTCGTCGATCACGATCGAGCCGGCGTCCGGCGTCATCAGGCCGATCACGTGCTTGAGCAGCACGCTCTTCCCGGTGCCCGACGGACCCAGCACCACCAGCGTCTCGCCCCGCTGCACGTCGAGGTCGATGCCGTCGAGCACCTGGGTGCGGCCGAGCCGCTTCTTGAGCCCGCGGATCGCGATCATGCCGCGAAGATCAGCCGGAACAGGACGTTCGCGAGCACGTAGTCGGAGATCAGGATGAGCACGCAGGACGCCACCACCGCGCGCATCGTCGCCACCCCGACGCCCTCGGCGCCCCCCTCGGTCGCGAAGCCGTAGTAGCAGCCCATCGAG
The DNA here is from genome assembly GCA_963725865.1 of Candidatus Eiseniibacteriota bacterium. Lineage (GTDB taxonomy): Bacteria > Eisenbacteria > RBG-16-71-46 > RBG-16-71-46 > RBG-16-71-46 > CAVSAC01. The sequence continues at coordinate 1,682,879 of CAVSAC010000014.1, read as the reverse complement.
CTGATGATCGCGCCGAAGCACATCGCCTTGATGAGCCCCGACCACAGGTCCTTGAGGTAGAAGAACTGCTTGAGCCCGATCACGTAGGTGTGCGTGCTGACGCCGATCGAGGCGACCGACACCGCGTAGCCGCCGAAGATCGCGATCGCGTTCGCGAACACCGTGATGACCGGCAGCATCACCAGCGCCGCCACCACGCGCGGCACCACCAGGAAGCGCACCGGGTGGATCGCCATCGCGCGGAGCGCATCGAGCTGCTCGGTGACCTTCATGGTGCCCAGCTCGGCCGCCATCGCGGCCCCCACCCGCCCGCCGACCACCAGACCGGTCAGCACCGGCCCCAGCTCGATGATGACCGAGCGCAGGATCACCGCGCCGATGTACTTGAGTGGCACCACGGTCGAGAACTGATACGCCGCCTGCACCGCCGCGACCGCGCCGGTGAACAGGCTCACCACGAACACCAGTCCCAGCGAGCCCACGCCGATCGCGTGCATCTGCGCGACCACCAGCCGGAACGAGCGCACCCCCGGCCCCGCGAAGCGAACGACGTCGCGCATCAGCATCGCGATGCGACCGACCTCGGCCACGAAACCGAGGAAGCGACGGCGCAGGTAGCGCACGCCGCGGACCGCGATCAGGTCGTCGGTGTCGAAGCCGAACGGCAAGGGAAGCGGCACTAAAACCCCGGATCCGCCTCGCCCGGCATGAGCGGGCTGAACGGCACGAACTTGGTGAACTCGTGCAGGAACGTCATGTCCACGTCACCGGTCGGGCCGTTGCGCTGCTTGGCGATCAGGATCTGCGCCTTGCCCTTGAGCGTCGGGTCGTCCGGTTTGTACTTCTCCTCGCGGAACACGAACATCACGAGGTCCGCATCCTGCTCGATCGAGTTGTGGGCAATGATGCCGTCTGCGATGAAGTTGTGCGTCCCCGGCACCGTGGCATCGAAGACCGGCTGTTCGCCGATCGCTTCGATCGAGGCGATGGTGTCCCAGAAGACGTCGGAGGCCGCGAGGCGCTCGAGCTCCGGTTCGACGAGTGCGGTCGCGACTGCGGTCAGTCGTTGCCGGCTGGGCGCGTGTCGGTAGAGCGTGCTTCCGCAATACGCCGTGTCCAGCGCGGCCGCAAAGCCGCGTGCGGTCATTCCGCGCGCCCGCATGGCTCTCTTGACTTCCTGCCAGACCTCCACGGGCACCGTGTCCACATTGGTGTTGGGCGCCACGGCCCGCAGCCGTTCGCGCATGCGCTCGGCGGCTTCGGCCTTGGCTCCGTGCGCGTCGACCCATCCGAGGAATCGCAGCTGATTCTCGACTCCGGTGACGTGGAGCTGATAGGTCGGGCGGTGCTCCCCCTTCCGCGTGGACTTGAGTCGCGAAGCCACGCCGAATCGAAGCAGCAGCATCTGCACGTCGCTCGCCAGTCGGCGGCTCGACGAAGCGTAGTAGATGCTCGGCTGGCCGCTCTTGCTCAGGTGAACGCAACCATCCGTAGCCCACAGGTGCCGCACGAACAACGCCAACTGTGCGTGCGAGAAACCGAAGACCTCCCGCGGGATGAACTTCTCCCAGCTGCGAAGGCCATCGAGTCCGAATCGAGATAGCCACTCTTGAATCGGATTGCGCCGCCCGTGCGTGAGAGGAACCGGTGAGGGCAGATAGACGTGACACCAGTTCCCCTGCGCCACCCTCCGCGGCGTGATGCCAAAGTGAGCCGCGGCACGCTCGACTACCTCGAGGTTCTGTGGATCGGCGCTGGTGTAGTGAACTGGCTGCCGCGACGCGACGCACCCGTCGCCGAGCAAGTGCGCCAGCATCACCACCTCCGCCTCGGGCCAATCCTCGGGAACCGCAGGATCCGGCAGCCGTCGGGGGGTCGCGAGCCGGTCACCCGGCCGCAACTCGTCCAGTCGCTTCCAGCCATCGAGGGTGCGGAACGGGTGGCTCGCGCTCGCCTTCACGTCGCGACCCGAGGTCATGCGCAGCTCGAAGACCTGCTTCACGCCGCTTGCGAAGACGTGCGTCATCGTGCCGCGGGTCAGGCGCAGATCGTCGTCCAGAGTCCACACGGGGATGTTTCGCTCGCCACGCAGCAGCAACTCGCCGAGGGACATCTCGGCGCCCGTGTCGGCGCGGACGATGCGCGTGTCCGCCGTGAGGCAGCCCGATTCACGAAGATCCGACAGCTGCGGCCGGCCGCCGCCGCCGCGCGTCTCGACCGCGCGCGAGAGCTGCGAGAGCGCGATGATCGGGATCTTCAGCTCCTTCGCCAGCGCTTTCAGCCCGCGCGTGATCTGCGAGATCTCCTGCACGCGGTTCTCGACCGAGCCGCTCGCGCGCATCAGCTGCAGGTAGTCGATCACCACCAGGCCGAGCTTGTTCTCGGCGCGCAGGCGGCGGCACTTGGCGCGGATCTCGAGCGTGCTGAGCGCGGGCGAGTCGTCGATCATGATGGGTGCCGCCTGCAGCAGCCCCGCGCCGGTGGTGAGCCGCGGCCAGTCTTCCTGCCCCAGGTAACCGTTGCGCACCTTGTGCAGCGCGACCTCGCTCTGCGAGCAGAGCATGCGCATGACCAGCTGTTCCTTGCTCATCTCGAGCGAGAAGATGGCGACCGGGATCTTGAAGCGGATCGCCGCGTTCTCGGCCATGTTCATCGCGAGGCTGGTCTTGCCGAAGCCGGGCCGCCCCGCGATGATCACCAGGTCGCTGGGCTGGAAGCCCGACGTGAGCTTGTCGATGTCCTCGTAGCCGGACGGCACGCCGGTGACGTGCGCCTTGCGTTCGCTCAGCTCGTGGATGTACTCGAACGCCGGCTTGAGCAGCTCCCTGAGCGACACGAAGCCCTGCCGCACGCGGCGGTCGGTGATCTCGAAGATGCGCTGCTCCGCGCGGTCGAGGATCATCGGCGTCTCCTCGGCGGCGGCGTAGCACTCCTGCTGGATCTCACTCGACGCCTTGATCAGCAGGCGCAGGATCGCCTTCGAGTGCACGAGCCGGATGTGCTGCTCGAGATTCGCGGTCGTGGTCGCGTACTCCATGATCTGCGACAGCGCCGTCGGTCCGCCGATCAGGTCGAGCTCGCCGCGGCGGCGCAACTCCTCCGAGAGCGTGACCAGGTCGGCTTTCTCGTTCTTGTTGTAGAGCCCGACGATGGCGTCGAAGATGCGCTGATGGGCGGCGCGATAGAACACGCTCGCGTCCATCATCTCGACCGCCTTGCCGACCGATTCGTGGTCGAGGAGCATCGCGGCGAGCACCGAGCGCTCCGCCTCGAGCGCCTGCGGCGGCGTGGGACCTTCGGGCACCATCCCGGAGGGGCGCGGCAGGATGTCGGTCATGGTGTTCGTCTCCCCCCGCGCGCGTCGGGTCGCGCGCGAACCCGTGCGTTCAGTCGGCGTGGTACTCGCGGGCGAGCAACTGCATGTCCTCCCACACCGGGCGCTTGTACTCGGGATTCCGCAGACAGGCGGCCGGATGGTAGGTCACGATGAGCTTGGCGCCCTCGTAGCGATAGATGCGACCGCGCATGCCGCCGAGCGAGCCCTTGGTGCCGAGCAGGAACTCCGCCGCGGTCTTGCCGAGGCAGCAGATGATGCGCGGCTGGAGGGCGGCGATCTGGCGCTTGAGGTACGGCGTGCAGGCCTCGACCTCGACCGGCAGCGGCACGCGATTCTCCGGGGGACGGCACTTCACGATGTTGGCGATGTAGACGGTGGTGCGATCGAGCGTGAGCCCCGGCAGCAGGTGCGCCTGGTTCATCGCCGCGATGATGCGGTCGAGCAGCTGGCCCGCGCGCCCCACGAACGGCTCGCCGAGCCGGTCCTCGTCGGCGCCCGGCCCCTCGCCCACGAACACGATCCCGCTGAGCGCGGTGCCGACGCCCGGGACGGCGTTGGTCCGCAGGCCGCCGAGCCCGCACTGCGCGCAGCGCCTCACCTCCTCGGCGATCGCGGCGAGCACCGGGGCCGCCTGCTCCGCGATCCCGCGGCGCCGCTCGGGATCGATCGGGAACAGCGGCGCCGCGAACCGCGGCAGCGGCGCGGCGCCCGCACGCGGCGGCGCGGCCGCCACCGCCGCGGGCTCGCCGAACAGGCTGCCGCTGATGGGGAGGGGCGCCGGGAGCGCGCTCGCGCGCGCCAGCGCCTCCTCGATCTCGGCGCGCTCGTCGGCGGCGACCTCGCGCGCGGGCGGACGCAGAGCTCGCGCGCGGCGCGGACGAGCCGGCGTCCCGCGCGAGGTCGGGGCGCGGGCCGGGCGCCGGGGCACTCGCGGGTGCCGGTGACGCCGGCGCGGCCGCGCGGGCGCGCTGCGCCCTGAGCGCCGCGGTGGCGAGCAGCTCGCCGCCGCCCGCCGCGCGGGCGCGCTCGAGCTGGCGCCGCACGCCGCGCGCGATGTCCGCGAGCTCGGCGCGGGAATCGCTCATCGCGGTCTCCGCGCCGGCGCGCGCCGCGCCCGCCGGGGCTGGTTGCTCGCGCCCGGCGCCGGGCGACGGCGACTCGATCCGGTCGCGGACGGACGCCGCGCGGGACGCGCGCGCTCGTTCAGGAATCCGATCCGCAGCTCGAGCACGCGATCGAGGATCTGCTCCGCGAGCTCGCGCTTGCTCGCCTTGGGCAGGCGCTTCGCGCCGCGCGGCTCCACCAGCGTGACCACGTTGGTGTCGCCGCCGATCCCCTCGGCCGGTGAGTTGAGCACCATCAGGTCCACACCCTTGGCCGTCAGCTTGGCGCGCGCGTGCGCGAGCCCGCGCGAGGTCTCGAGCGCGAAGCCCACGAACACCTGTCCCGCGCGGCGCCGGCGCGCGAGCCCGGCGAGGATGTCGGGGTTCGGCTCCAGCGTGAGGGTGCGCGAACCGGCGCCGCGCTTGAGCTTCTCGCGCGCCGGCTGCGCGGGACGGTAGTCCGCGACCGCGGCCGCCATCAGCACCACGTCGCTGCGCCCGGCGTGCCCGGCGAGCGCCTTCGCCATCTCGGCGGCGCTCGTCACGCGCACCACGTCCGCGCGCATCGGCGCGTCGACGCTCATCGGTCCCGCCACCAGCGTCACGTCCGCGCCGCGCGCCAGCGCCGCCTCGGCGAGCGCCACGCCCATGCGGCCACTCGAGCGGTTCGTGAGCACGCGCACCGGATCGATCGCCTCCTCGGTGCGGCCCGCGCTCACCAGCACCCGGATTCCCGCCAGGCTCGCGCGCCGCATCAGCGCGTGCTCGACGGCGGCGCCGATGGTCTCGATCGAGGGCAGCCGGCCGGGGCCCGCGAGGCCCGAGGCGAGGAAGCCGATGTCGGGTGGCACCACCGTGACGCCACGCGCGGCGAGCGTGCGCACGTTCGCCTGGGTCGCGGCGTTCCGCCACATCTCCAGGTCCATCGCGGGGCAGAGCACCACCGGCGCGCGGCTCGCGAGGAGCGTCGCGCCGAGCGCGTCGGGCGCCTCGCCGTGCGCCACGCGCGCCAGCAGGCTCGCGGTCGCCGGCGCGACCACGATGCAATCGGCGACCTCGGCGACGTCCACGTGCTCGACGCGGCCGCCGCGGCGCGCCGCCGCCTCCGGCGGCAGGTCGAAGCTCGGGCGCTGGTCGCCCCACAGGCCCGTCACGACCGGATTGCCCGACAGCGTCTGGAACGTCAGCGGCGTGACGAACTCGGTCGCCGCCGACGTCATGACCACGATGACCGTCGCCTCGCGCGTCTTGAGCCAGCGCACGAGTTCACACGCCTTGTAGGCGGCGATGCCGCCCGAGACTCCGACGACGACGATCCGGCCGCGCAGCATCGGGCCGCTCAGATGATGTTCGGGATGGCCGGGTTGTCCGGGTCGTCGTAGAAGTGCGGCGCGTCGCCCTTGATGGCGCGCTCGAGCGCCAGCGCCGTCACCTTGCCCGGCACGCTCTGCCCGGACATCCGCGACTGCTCGTTGAGCCGGCGGGCTTCGCGCGCCGCGACGATCGCGAGCTCGTACTTGTTGGTGCCGGGCGGCGGGACCAGGGAAGCCAGCTTCATGGGTCTCTCCTCGGGATGTGGGGCGGTGAGTCGGGCGGCCGGGTCTGCCTAGTACGCCGCGCGCATGCGGGACACCCGCGCGCGCTCGGCGTCGACGATCGCGACCAGGCGGCGGGTCGCGCGCTCGAGATCGTCGTTCTCGACCAGGTACTGGTACTCCTTCCACTGCGCCAGCTCGCCGGGGGCGTTCCGCAGGCGCGTCTCGATGACCTCCGGCGCGTCGGTGCTGCGGTGCAGCAGCCGCTGCCGCAGCGCGTCGAAGCTGGGCGGATAGACGAACACCGAGACCGCGTCGGGGCGCGCCACGCGCACGCTGGCGCCGCCTTGCACGTCGACGTCCAACACCACCACGCGGCCCGCGCGCACGCCATCGTCGACGAACTTCCACGGGGTCGCGTACAGATTGCCGTGCACCTCGGCCCACTCCAGGAACTCGCCGGCCGCGCGCCGTCGCTGGAACTCCGCGGCGTCGACGAACTCGTACTGCACGCCGTCGGACTCGCCGGCACGCTGCGGGCGCGTCGTCGCCGAGACCGAGAACGAGCACTCCGGACGTTCCGCGATCAGCCGGTCCACCAGCGTGCCCTTGCCGGCGCCCGAGGGCCCGGTGAGTACCAGCAGGAACCCGCCGCGCTCGAAGCGGAACGGGGTTCGCGTCGTCGTGGCGCCGGCTGCGGTGTCGGCCGTCAACGTCACTCCACGTTCTGCACCTGCTCGCGCAGGCGCTCGATCTCTTCCTTCATGACGATGACCGCGCGGGTGGTCTCGACGTCGTTCGACTTGGAGCCGATCGTGTTCGCCTCGCGGTTCATCTCCTGCAGCAGGAAGTTCAGCTTGCGGCCCGCGAGCTCCTGCCCCTCCACCAGCGCGCGGAACTGGTCCAGGTGCGCCGCCAGCCGCACGCACTCCTCGGTGCAGTCGAGGCGGTCCACCATCAGCGCGATCTCCTGCGCGACGCGGATCGGGTCCATCTCGACATCGCCGAGCAGCTGCTTGACGCGGCCCTCGAGACGTTCCTTGGCCTCCTGCGGGCGGTACGGCGCGCGCACCGTCACCAGATCGAGCTGGATGCGGATCAGCTTCAGCCGCTCGATCAGGTCCTTCGCGAGCGCCTCGCCCTCGCGCCCCTTCATCGTGTTCATGTTGTCGCAGCAGCCGTCGACCACCCGCTTGACCAGCGCCCAGGTCTCGTCGTCCGACAGCGCCGTGTGCTCCCACTCGAACAGGTCCGGCAGCGCCGCCAGCGTGCGCAGGTCGATCTGCTGGGTGAGGCCGTAGCGCTGCTTGAGCTGCGTGAGCAGGGCCACGTAGCGGTCGGCGGCGATCTCGTTCAGCTTGAGGACCTCGCCGCTGTCCCCGGCCCCCGACCAGGTGATGGTCAGGTTGAACTTGCCGCGCGAGAAGCGCTCCTGGATCAGCTGGCGGATGCGGTCCTCGAACAGCTGCACCAGCTTGGGCGCGCGGACCGAGACCTCGCAGAACCGGTGGTTGACCGAGCGGATCTCCGCCGTCAGCCGCTGCCCGTCGTGTTCCAGGTCGGTCGAACCGAACCCGGTCATGCTTCGGATCATCCAGGACCTCCGTGGGAGGACGGAAGGTAGCCCAGTGGACCGCGCGGCGTCAAAGCGCGCACGAGCGCGCTCAGCGCGGTTCCGTGCGCGATCGACGCGGGCGCGAGGCGGGTCGGCGCGGGAGCGACCGGGGCACTGGGAGGCGGCTACTCCGAGCCCGGCTTCGGCTTCTTGAACAACGACTCGAGCTTTTCGCGCGCGGTGCCCGAAGGCGAGGCGCTCGGCGTGCCGCCGAACAGCGCATCGAGCTTCGCGCGCGCCGCGGACTCGCGCGTGCCGCCCGCGGCGGACGGTGCGAACGGCGCGCGGGTGAACGAGAAGAACTCGCAGAAGTTCCGCCGGTCGCGATCCTCGACCTGATCGGCCTCGGTCTCGCGGCACTGGTTGTGGTAGTTCGGGTCGTGGTGCCGGCAGTTGAGGCAGCAGCGCAGGTCGCGCCCGCACGATGGGCACTCGGCGTCGCGCGCCAGCGGCTCGTCCACCTCCACCGCGGCGCCGCACTGATGGCACTGGCAGGCACTCATGGCGCGCAGCGTGGCGCCGCGATCCGCGAGCGTCAAGCCCGACTCGGGCGCGGCCCCGCGGCCCGCGATCACTCCCTGCAATGCCGGTCGCCCCGGGGCGGTTCCCGCGCTCTGGGGCCCGGGCCCTTTGCCGCGCGGGACTTCGCACGTTAGTTTCCGCGCGCCATGGAACCCCCGCGCCCCCCCACTCCCGAGCAGTCCGCCGCCGCGCGTCAGGCTGAGATCGTCCGCGCGCTCAGGAAGCAGCGCGACAAGCTGGCGCGCAAGCTCGAGGCCGTGCGTGGCGACCTGCTCGAGGCCGAGCGCGCGCCGGTCCACCGCCGCCACGCCGAGGCGCTGCTCGCCTACCTGCGGCAGGTGCCGGCCCGCGCGACGAAGGTGACCCTGCCGGATCCGGCCGAGCAGACCCACGCGTTCGAGATCGTGCTCGATCCCGCGGTGAGCCCGCAGGTCAACGCCGCCCGCTACTTCAAGCGCGCCGCCAAGGGCGAGCGGGCGCTCGCCGAGATCCCGCCGCGCATCGCGGCGCTGGAGTCGGAGCTGCACGCGCTGCGGCGGCTGCTCGAGCGCGCCGACACCGCGCGCAGCGAGGCCGCGGCGCGGGTGGCGATCGGCGAGCCGGTGGTGATCGAGGGCCCGATCGTGGAGGAGCTCGACGCGGCGCTCGCGGCGCTACCCCCCGCGCTGCGCGCCGGCATCGCGCGCGCGCCGCGCGGTGGCGGCGCGCCGGCGCGCGTCACCGCCGAGACGGTGGCGCGCGGCGCGGCGCGCGCGCCCAACGCACGGCTGCAGCCGCGGCGGTATCGGACGCGCGAGGGCTGGGACGTGCTGATCGGCCGCAACAACGAAGGCAACGACTACCTGACGCACACGCTGGCACGGCCCGAGGACTACTGGTTCCACGTCCAGGGCAGCCCCGGGAGCCACGTCGTGCTGCGGCGCGGCAAGGGCAAGGACGAGCCGAGCAAGGCGACGCTCGCAGAGGTCGCGTCGTGGACCGCGTTCTTCTCGCAGGCGCGCACTGCCGGCAAGGTGCCGGTGATCTGGACGCTGAAGAAGTACGTGCGCAAGCCGCGCAAGTCGCCCGCCGGGCTGGCGCAGTGCGAGCGCGAGAAGATGATCCTGGTGCGGCCGGTGGAACCCACGAAGGAGTCCGAGAGCGACTCCGGGGAGACGACATGAAGCGCTGGATCGGATCGCTGAGCCTGGTGGTGACCGCCGCTCTGTCCCTCGCTCCCGCCGCGGTGGTCCGCGCCGCGGACCAGCGCACGCCCGAGACCCCGCCGCCGCATGCGGTCGCGGGCACCCGCACGCTGTACCTGGTGCGCCACGGCTACTACGACTTCAAGGACCCGGCCGACGAGCGCGTGGGCAAGCACCTCGACGCGCTCGGCCGCGAACAGGCGCGGCTCGTGGCGCGGCGGCTGAAGTCGCTGCCCGTCCACTTCTCCGCGGTGCGCACCAGCCGGTTCGCGCGCGCCATGGAGACGGGCGACATCATCGGGCCGGTGCTGGGCGTGGCGGTCGAGCGCGACTCGCTGCTCAACGAGTGCGAGCCGCCCGCGAGCCGCACCGACCTGCGCCAGCACTCGCAGGGCGAAGCCGACTCGTCGCTGGCGCAGCTCGAGGCCGCCTGGGCCGAGTACGCGCGTCCGGCGCCCGCCGGCGACACCCACGAGGTGCTCGTCTGCCACGGCAACGTGATCCGCTGGTTCGTGACCCGCGCGATCGGCGCCGACCCGCGCCAGTGGGCCTACATGGACATCGCCAATGGCGGACTCACGATCATCACCATCAAGCCGGACGGCAGCACCCGGCTGGTGGTGTTCAACGAGGTCGCGCACCTGCCGATCGCCAAGCAGACCTGGGCCGGCAAGGGCGCAGGCTGGGGACCACCGCTGCCGGCGCCGAAGGCGATGCGTTGAGTTCCAGCGAGCGCTACCTGCGCCTGCTCGGTGTCCCGGCGCGGGCGCCCTCGCTCGCCGCGCTGGACGAGCTGGTGCGGGCGCAGCTCACGCGCGTGCCGTTCGAGAACGTCTCGAAGCTCCACCGCCGCCGCGCCGGGCTGCGCGAGCTGCCCGACCTCGAGCGCCATCTCGACGGCGTCGAGCGCCACCACTTCGGCGGCACCTGCTACCCGAACAACCTCCACCTGCACGGGTTGCTCGCCGAGCTCGGCTACGACGTCCGGCTGTGCGGCGCGGACATGACGAAGCCCGACGTCCACCTCGCGTGCATCGTGACGGTGGACGGGCACGAGCACATCGTCGACGGCGGCTACGGCGCGCCGTTCCTCGCGCCGCTGCCGCGCGACCTCGACCGCGACCACGTGATCGAGCTGGGGCGCGAGCGCTACGTGCTGCGACCGCAGGATGCGGCCGGGCGCTCGCGGCTCGACCTGTACCGCGACGGCGTGCTCCAGCACGGCTACCTGCTGAAGCCCGAGCCGCGGCGCATCGAGGAGTTCGCCGCGGTGATCGCCGACTCGTTCCGCGACGATGCGACGTTCATGAACGCGCTGGTGGCGGTGCGCTTCTTTCCCGGGCCGCTCGGTCGTGCTCCACAACCTCACGCTGATCGAGTCGGCGGGCACCACCGCGCGCACGACGCGCATCGAGGACCGCGAGCGGCTGCCCGAGGTGATCGAGCGCCACTTCGCGATCCCGCGCGCGATCGCGCGCGAGGCGCTCGAGGGCGTCGACCTGAGCCGGACATCTGGGGGTGACACCAAGGGCCCGGGAGCGCTCCCGGGCCCTCGCGTCGACCGGTTGCCGACTTGCCTGTGGATCACGGCTTGTCGCCCGGCGCTCATCGTTGCGTGCTACTTGAGCAGCACGAACCCTCGTGCCTCACTGCCCACGGACGACCGGACCCTCAGATAGTAGAACCCACTCCGCAGACCCTGCGGGCGCAGCGAGAGCGTGTGACGTCCGGCCGTGAACTCGCCCTGCGCGAGCCGCGCACAGACGCGGCCCGTGATGTCGATGATCTCGAGCATGACCGTGGAGGCACGCGGCAGATCGAACGTGCAGGTCATGCGGTCCGACGCCGGATTGGGCATCGGTACCCCGAGGTGCAGCGCGTCGGGCAGGAGCGGCGATTCGCCGACCGCCGCCACCGGGTCGATCCCGCAGGCGCGAGCTGCATAGATACCGCTGGGGTCGGAGGCGGTGTCCGTCCAGATGACGAGACCGCCACCGAGGCCGTCGCTCACCAGCTCCGGCATGTTCTGCCACTGGTAGCCGGTCGCGTCGTTCGCGTACACCCCGTCCGCTCCCCAACGCTTGCTGCCCGCGGCGTCCACGCACTGCAGCGACACCTTGTAGCCCTCGAACCTTCGTCCATCCATCCACGCCACCACCGCACCCCCGCGCCCATCCGCCACGATCCGCGACTCGCCGTGCGCGTACACCACCGTGCTCACCGGCGTCCCGTTGCCCCACAGCGGCACCCCGTCCCCACTCACCCGCTGCAGCCACACCTTGCTGAAGCTCGGGTCCAGCGTGCCGTTCGCGTTGCGGTTGTCCGGGAACGACAGGATCGCGCCCCCCAGCCCGTCGCTCGCGATCTGCACCCACGGACGCTCGCCCGAGTTGTTGCCCGACGGCCCCGTCACCAGCGCCACCCCGTCCGTCGTCCACTGCGGCGTCCCGTTGCCGTCCAGCCGCTGCGCGTACACGTCCCCGTTGGCATCGCTGCGCAGGTCCGTCCATGCCACCACCACCCCGCCCGCGCCGTCGCCCACCATCGCCGGGTACCACTGCCAGCCGCTCGCACTGCACGCGTACACCCCGTCCGCCCCCCACCGCCGCGTGCCCGTCGAGTCCACCCGCTGCACCGAGATGTTGTAGTCGCCGAACACCCGCCCGTCCATCCACGCCACGATCGCCCCGCCGGCACCATCCGACACCAGCACGTGGTCGCCATGCGCGTACACCACCGTGCTCACCGGCACTCCGTTGCCCCAGCGCGCCACCCCGTCGGCGCTCACCCGCTGCAGCCACACCTTGCTGAAGCTCGGATCCAGGCTGCCGTCGGCGTTGCGGTTGTCCGAGAACGCCAGCACCGCGCCCCCGATCCCGTCCGGCACCATCCGGATCACCACCTTGCCCGAGTTGTTGCGCGACGGCCCGCTCACCAGTGCCACACCCCCCGCGCTCCAGCGCACCACGCCGGTGGCGTCGATGCGCTGGGCGTAGATGTCGCCGCCGGCGTCCGCGCGCTCGTCCTGCCAGGCCACGATCGCCCCGCCGCGTCCGTCGCAGACCATCGCCGGCTGCAGCTGCGCTCCGCTCGCCGCGCACAGCGCCATCCCATCGCCGGTCCACTGCGCCTCTCCCGCCGGACTCAGGCGCTGCACGTAGATGTCCCCGACGTCGCTGCGCGCGTCGCGCCACGCCACCAGCATCCCGCCCAGTCCGTCCGACACCGCGACCGTCTGATCCCGGCTCCCGCTCTCCACCACCACCGGCACCCCCGCCGCCGTCCAGGTTGCGCACGTGGTGCTCTGGGCCACCACGCCGTCCTTCGTCACGCGCTGCGCAAAGACATCGCCGGGGTTGGAGGCGGTGTCCGTCCAGATGACGAGACCGCCACCGAGGCCGTCGCTCACCAGCTCCGGCATGTTCTGCCACTGGTAGCCGGTCGCGTCGTTCGCGTACACCCCGTCCGCTCCCCAACGCTTGCTGCCCGCGGCGTCCACGCACTGCAGCGACACCTTGTAGCCCTCGAACCTTCGTCCATCCATCCACGCCACCACCGCACCCCCGCGCCCATCCGCCACGATCCGCGACTCGCCGTGCGCGTACACCACCGTGCTCACCGGCGTCCCGTTGCCCCACAGCGGCACCCCGTCCCCACTCACCCGCTGCAGCCACACCTTGCTGAAGCTCGGGTCCAGCGTGCCGTTCGCGTTGCGGTTGTCCGGGAACGACAGGATCGCGCCCCCCAGCCCGTCGCTCGCGATCTGCACCCACGGACGCTCGCCCGAGTTGTTGCCCGACGGCCCCGTCACCAGCGCCACCCCGTCCGTCGTCCACTGCGGCGTCCCGTTGCCGTCCAGCCGCTGCGCGTACACGTCCCCGTTGGCATCGCTGCGCAGGTCCGTCCATGCCACCACCACCCCGCCCGCGCCGTCGCCCACCATCGCCGGGTACCACTGCCAGCCGCTCGCACTGCACGCGTACACCCCGTCCGCCCCCCACCGCCGCGTGCCCGTCGAGTCCACCCGCTGCACCGAGATGTTGTAGTCGCCGAACACCCGCCCGTCCATCCACGCCACGATCGCCCCGCCGGCACCATCCGACACCAGCACGTGGTCGCCATGCGCGTACACCACCGTGCTCACCGGCACTCCGTTGCCCCAGCGCGCCACCCCGTCGGCGCTCACCCGCTGCAGCCACACCTTGCTGAAGCTCGGATCCAGGCTGCCGTCGGCGTTGCGGTTGTCCGAGAACGCCAGCACCGCGCCCCCGATCCCGTCCGGCACCATCCGGATCACCACCTTGCCCGAGTTGTTGCGCGACGGCCCGCTCACCAGTGCCACACCCCCCGCGCTCCAGCGCACCACGCCGGTGGCGTCGATGCGCTGGGCGTAGATGTCGCCGCCGGCGTCCGCGCGCTCGTCCTGCCAGGCCACGATCGCCCCGCCGCGTCCGTCGCAGACCATCGCCGGCTGCAGCTGCGCTCCGCTCGCCACGCACAGCGCCATCCCATCGCCGGTCCACTGCGCCTCTCCCGCCGGACTCAGGCGCTGCACGTAGATGTCCCCGACGTCGCTGCGCGCGTCGCGCCACGCCACCAGCATCCCGCCCAGTCCGTCCGACACCGCGACCGTCTGATCCTGGCTCCCGCTCTCCACCACCACCGGCACCCCACTCGCCGTCCAGGTGGCCAGCGCCGGCGTTGCCGATATCGCCAGGCACAGGATCGCGAATACGACCCCTCTCAACGCGAACGATGACATTCGACACCCCTCTTTCAGAGGCTCCGCGCGAAGCGCGTGAGGCGCGTGGCGGAGATCCCTCCGAGTCCGGCCGAAGCCGGTGCGGCCAGCGCCGGCCAACAGGCCATCAATGAGGCCTAGGCGACGCAGGAAGTCCGTGATCCACGAAGCGCCGAGAAGGGGGTGCTGAGGTGGTGCCCGGGGTGATGCGGCCATGGCCTGCCCAGAGGCTACGAGACGTGGCTCGCTGCCAACTCATGGCGGGGGATCCAAGGCTAACGGCGCGGGGGAATTCAGGTGGGAAGCGCTTCAATGCACGCGAACCGGATGCTACGCCCGAGTGGGAATGCCCACAAGCCCCACGGGTCAGCGCTCGACAGCGTGCAAACGAGCGAGGAGATCGGGAGTAGCGAGTCTGATGGGACGCGGCCGCTGCCCGTCCCTCGGCGCGTGCGCCCGTAGACACCAAGGGCCCGGGATCGCTCCCGGGCCCTCGCTCGTTCAGCGGTCGCGCGCGATCACGACCACGGCTCGTCGGCCGACGGTCCGTAGATGCTCGGCACCTTGCCGCCGGCGATGCGCAGGTAGACCGAGAACTGCCCGCGGTGGTGCACCTGGTCCGTGGCGAAGAACCACAGCGCGTCGGCGCGGCGCATCGTCGTGGTCTGGCCGCCCGGCCCCGAGGCGACCTTGAACGGCGCGTTGAACTCGGCCTCGCTGAGCTTCTCGAGCTTGGCCACCGAGTCGGCGTGCGCGTGCTCGAACGCGCCGAGCACCTCGGCCCACGTGGCCGGAGCCTTCACATCGGGGGCCGCCAGGATCTCGGTCGTCGTCGCGACCACACCCGCCACCATCTGCCCCATCGCCAGCATGAACCCCAGCTCGCGCGCGCTCTTCGACTTCTCGGCGGGCTTCAGCTCGGACTTCGCGGCCGGGTAGGCCTTGAGACACTTGAGCGTGGTCTGGTACTCGCGCTCGAAGTTCATCAGGTACATGTCGCGCTCGGTCATCGCCTGCTGTGCCATCTGCGTCTCCTGCTGCGAGGGGTCCTGAACGGTGCGGCCGTTCCTGCTGCCAGCGCGGTCACGCCGCGAACATCTTCACCAGGTGATCGAGACCGCCGGTCCAGCCCATGGTGTGGCTGTCGCGGACCTCGGCGCTCGGGAATCGCTCGTGGGTGAGCACCAGGCGGGTGCGGCCGGCATCGTCATGGAGCTCCACGGTGACCAGCGTCTCGCCGCGCTCGGGGTTCTTCTCCCAGGCCCACGTGAACACCAGCCGCGACGGCGACGTGACCTCGCGGTACACGCCGCCCACGAAGTGCTGGTTGCCGCCGGAATGGCGCATCTCGATGCGGTACGCGCCACCGACGCGCGGCTCGAGCGCGTGCACGAAGCAGGTGTACGCCTCGCCGGGGTTGAACCAGCGCACTAGGGTCTCGGCCTGCGTCCACGCCGCGAAGACCTTTTCGCGCGGGGCCGCGATCGTGCGTTCGAGGCGGAGCGTGGTGTCCGGACGGACTTCGGGCGTCGCCATGCGGGTGCCTCCGGATCGGGGTGTCGCTCCCTCGAGGTAGCGAGCGAGCGCGTCCAGGCGCTGCTCCCAGAAACCGCGGTGCTCGGCCAGCCAGCGCTCCGCCGTCTGCAGCGGAGCCGGCGCGATGCCGATGCGATGCACGCGGCCCTCGACGCGCCGCTCGATCAGGCCGGCGGACTCCAGCACCTTGAGGTGCTTGGAGACCGCCGGCAGCGACATGTCGAACGGCGCCGCCAGCTCGGAGACGGTCGCGCCGACACGCGCGAGCCGCACCAGCATCGCGCGCCGGGTCGGATCGGCGAGCGCCGCGAATGCGGCGTTGAGCTGCGTCTCGGCGACGGCTGAATGATTAACCATGTGGTTAACCATAGGAGGAGGCCCAGGTCGGGCGCAAGGGCAAAATCGCCGAGTGCCGGGGCGGCGAACGGGCCCGGGGGAGTGACCCCGGGCCCGTGATTCCTCGCGTGGGGCTGGTCGGCCTATCGAAGCGTCATGACGCGCTGGACGATCGAGCGGCCGTCCGCTTCGAGCCGCGCGAAGTAGAGCCCCGCGCCCACCGCGCGGCCTCCGTCGTCGCGCAGGTCCCAGGTGCTCGCGTACTCACCCGCCGCGCGCGCGCCATCCACCAGCGTGCGCACCCGCCGGCCCGCGGCGTCGTAGAGCGCAAGCCGCACCGCGCCCTCGCGAGGCAGCGCGAAGCGGAGCGTCGTCGCGCCGCGCGCGGGATTCGGCGCCGGCCGCTCCAGCGCCAGCTCGTGCGGCGGCGCGGCGCCGTCGACCGCGAGCGCGCCCGATGGCAGCAACAGCGTGCTCGGGCTCTCGTTGCCGTGCGCGTCGATGGCGGTGAGCTTGTAGTAGTAGGGCGCCGACGCGGCGTCGGCGTACGCGGTGTCGACCGGCGCCGCCACCAGGCTCCCCGGCCCGATCACGAACGAGGGCGACGTGCCACGGTAGAGCCGGTAGTTCGCCAGGTCGGCCTCGGTGTTCCCGCGCCAGTGCAGCGACGCGACGCCACCGCCGTAGGTGCCCGCGAACGGTGCCGGCGCGACCGGCGGCACGTTGTCGACCGAGTAGGCCGCTGTCCGGCGCCGACTGCCAGAACTGCGAGCCGCCGGCGGACTCCGCGAACACCATCAGCGACGTCCGCGGATTGCCCGCCGCCATCGAGTCCGACGTGGTCGTCACCACCGCGCTGTAGCCCGGCAGCATGCGCGCCGGCTCGGTGGCGACGTACTCCCAGTACACCACCTGCGCGCCCTCGATCGTGGTGCGCGGCGCCAGCCGCCCACCGACCGCCGCCGCGCGGCGCGCCGCGGCCTCGGGCGCCCCGCCCGGCACGCGCCGCCAGATCGTGTACTGCGCCACGGTGCGCGAGGGGTTCGCGTCGAGGAAGCTCGCCGTCCACTGCAGCGAGAGTCGGCCGCCCTGGTCGTTGGGCACGTCGGCGATGCGCGTGATCGCCGGGCGCGCGTCGCCGAGCACACCGTAACGGTCCATGTTCTGCGCGTACACGCCCTGGTAGCCGTTACTGTTGAACGGCGCACCGCGATTGTCCGCCCACGAGAACAACGCCCCTCCCGCGCCGTCGGACACCGCCGATGCGCCGCCCTGGGACATGCCGGCGAGCTCGAGCGGGTTCCCGCCGTACGACCACCCCGGCGCCAGCGTGCCGTCGCCCAGCACACGCACCGCATAGAGGAGGTAGTCCACGCCGAGGCGATTGTCGGAGAACTCAATCACCGCGCCGCCCGTGCCATCCGCGGTCGCTGACCCTGCGTACTGCGAGCCCGCGGCGACCGCCAGCGCCACCCCGCCTGCCGGCCAGCCCGACCACGGCAGCCCAAAAGGGCCGGTGCGCTGCACGAACAGGTCGGGCGAGCCATAGCGGGTATCGCTGAAGACGGTCAGCAGACCGCCACTGCCGTCGCTCAGGGCGAGCAGGGCGCCCTGGGAGACATTCGCCTGGGGGGCGATCGTCTTGTAGCCGCCCCAGCCTGGATCGTTGGAGCCATTGGCGAGGAAGTGGTTGGCGGTGATGTTGGAGTAGGTGCCGAACGCGAGGTCCACGCACACCCCGTACACGCCACCCGAGCCGTCGAGCGCGATATCGACGCCCAGCTGATTGGAGATGCCGGCGCCGACGTAGGCCGGACCCCACACCTGCCCGCCCGCGGCGTTCAGCCTCGCGACCTTGGCGTGCATCGACGACGTGTTCTCGTTGTCCTCGATGGCGATGAAGAAGCCCCCCGCGCCGTCGGCGAGCAGCTTGGTCGGGTACTGGATGCCGAAGTTCGCGAACGGGGTGCCGGTCCACGCCAGAGCGCCCGCTGAAGTGACGCGCGCGTCATAGACATCTACGTCCGACCCGCTGTAGTTCAGCGTCCAGGCGATGAATGCTCCGCCGGCGCCGTCGGGGGCGAGGTACGGGGTCTGGTCGGGCATGCTGGGCGAGAAGAGCGTGGTCGAGACCAGCAGGCCGTTGGTCGGCCAGCCCGGCGCGACGCTGCCGGTGCCGAGGACGCGGGTGGCGTAGATGTCTCGTTGAGCGACCCGTTCGTCGGTCCACGCCAGGACTGCGCCACCCGCGCCATCGCTCACCATCGATGACGAGTACTGATCGCCCGCGGCACCGCAGACCAGCAGTCCGCCGGCCGGCCAACCGGGGGCGACCGCGCCCGAGGACGTCAGGCGCTGGACGTAGATGTCCAAGGACCCTCCGCGCGGGTCGGACCAGCAGACCAGCATGCCGCCGCTGCCATCGGCGATGGCCGAGCCGAATCCCGTCCGGAACGCGAACGGCACGATGGTGACGGGGCTGTAGGGATCGCGCCCGAACGCGGCGTGGGCGGGGGCGGCTGCGAAGCCCGCAAGCAGCGAGATCGCGAGGACGGCGAGTGGCGCGAGTCGGCGTTGGATTGGCGTGGGCATGGGGCCTTCCCGGGGTGGAGTGCTCGGGTGACGCTTTGCGGGCCGGGCTCCGGCGCTCGGACGCGAGGCGGCTCGCACGCCGAACGCCGAGGCGGGCTCGGGGCCGGCGGGGTGCGCGGAACGGCGGCGCGCCCGACTGGGCCTGAGAGGGGAATGCCGGGAGGCGCGGAAAGCGCACGGGGAAAATGGCAGGTGAGCGGGGCTTCCGTTCAGACCCAGGGCTCGTCGCCCGACGGTCCGTAGATGCTCGGCACTCTCCCGCCCGCGATGCGCTGATACACCGAGAGCTGTCCGCGGTGATGGATGTGGTCGTAGAGAAACATCCAGAGCAGGTTGCCGCGGCGGATGTCGGACACCTTGCCCGGCCCGCTCGGGAACTGGACCACCGCGTCGAAGTCGGCGTCAGTCGTCTTGCTATTGACGCGTGCATAAGTAATGACCTAATGTGCGGGCGGGAGGGATCCAATGCCACGCCCGCACGGCAGTCCGGAGCAGTTGGAGCAACGCCGACTCAAGGCATGGAAGCTGTTGGGTGAAGGGCTCGCTCCGGTCGACGTCGCCCGTCGACTCGGCGTCAATCGACGCTTGGTACGCCGCTGGCGTGCGCTGGGGGAACGCAAGAAGCTCGCGGCCCATCCCGCTTCGGGCCGGCCTCCGAAGCTGACTGAGGCGCAGCGCGAGCAGTTGGTGGGCCGCCTGCTTGAGGGGCCGCGCGCCTGCGGCTACGCGACCGAGTTGTGGACCTGTCCGCGCGTCGCCGAGGTGATCCGGCGGCGGTTCAAGGTGCGCTATCACGCCTCGCATGTCGGGCGACTCCTACGCTCGCTCGGGTTCTCGCCGCAGAAGCCCGAACGCCAGGCACGCGAGCGCGACGAGAAAGCGATCCGCGGCTGGGTCCGCGACACCTGGTCGCGGGTAAAAAAAACGCCACGCGGCTGAAGGCGACGCTCGCCTTCTTCGACGAGAGCGGCCTGCTGATGGCGCCGCTGGTGCGTCGCACCTGGGCGCCACGGGGCGCGACCCCCATCCTGCGGCAGCGCACCCGCTCGCGCCAGAAGGTCTCGGCGGCCGGCGTCGTGACGATCTCGCCGCAGCGCCGACGCCTCGGGCTCTATGTGGCCTTCTACCCGAACCAGAACATCACCGCGGCCGTGCTGGTCGACTTCCTGCGCGCGCTGCGTCGCCACGTCCGCGGTCCGCTGATCCTGATCTGGGACCGGCTCGCGACGCATCGCGCCCGTTCGACCAAGGCGTTTCTCGCTCGCTGCCCGCAGGTCCGCACCGTGCTGCTGCCGCCCTACGCCCCGGAGCTCAACGCCGTCGAGTACGTGTGGGGCTACTTCAAGGGCGGCCCGCTGGCCAACCACGCCCCGGACAACGCGGACGAACTCGCGCGCACGGCCGTGCGCCATGCGCGGTCGGTCGCCGGTCGGCAACGCCTGCTCCGCGGGTTCGTTCGCGCCACGGGCCTGCCCTTGCGCCTCGGCGGTGCTCGGAGAGGTCACTCCGGAGCCCCGCCTCGACGACGTGACGCCAGCGTTCGGTGTTCCAACTGACTGCAAGCCAGCGGCTTGCGGTAGCAGGGGGCTTGAGTGATCGAGTCTATGCAAGAGTCTATCACTCGTGATTCGCAGGGCAGCATCGCCGACGACAAGCAGGGCTCTCTTGCACCCACGACCGCCGGGCAGCCCGGCTACGGCGCCGTCAGGCGACGAGCAGGGCCCGCTCGGGAGGGGGCAAGGGGCGACGGGGGGGCGGTGATAGGTGGGCTCCAACGGGTACCGTCGTAGCGCAGGATCGCTTCTTGCCCAACGGCGAATACGTTGTACTTCGAGCTTCCCCAAACCCCGTACAGATGTCCGGTCGTGCCGCTCGCCTGCGCGCTCCATCCGGCGCCGTCGTAGTGCAAGATGGTGCCATTTGTGCCCACCGCGAATACGTCGTTCGGCGCGCTGCCCCATATCCCGAACAGGTTGTTCGTGGTGCCGCTCACCTGAGGACTCCAGCTCACGCCGTCGTAGTGCGTGATGTAGGGCCCGCCCACCGCGAACACGTCATGGCTTGAGCTACCCCACACAGCGAGCGATGGCGCACCCGTGTACTGACGGGTCCACCGCGCGCCGTCGTAGTGGAGGATCGAGTCTACTGGGCCAGCGACGAACACGTCCTGCGGGGAGCTTCCCCAGATACCCTGCAGCCATTCGTGCCGACCGGTGGTAAAGGCGCTCCAGGTGCTGCCGTCGTAGTGCAGGATCCATCCCTCGCGCCCCACCGCGTACACATCGCGTCCCGAGGTGCCCCAGGCAGACTCGAGCGCCGCCGGGGCGGAGGCCACCACACTCCAGGCGCGACCATCGAAATGATAGACCTTCCCGGTGAGCCCACCGTCAGGGCTGCTCCACGCGATATACGCGTCGTTGCTTGCCGGTGCCCAGACGCCGTTCATGAACGCTGAGAAATCGCCCTCGGCGGCCCAGCGACGGCCGTCGTAGTGCCAGATCGTCGAGGACCCGACCGCGTAGACGTCGTTGGCAGATGAGCCACCCACTGCCGCGAACCACGGATCCAAATGCCTCGGGTCGAAGGAGGAATCGCCGCACCCGGCCGACAGCATCAGGTAGCCCGCGACAGCGGCCAAGCGGATCCAATAGGCGAACGACCTCGTGGCCGGCCGCACAAGCATTAACATGTCATGCCTCGCTACCTCCGAAACGCCGTCGCGCACACTTCCAACTCGATGACCGGGCCGACGGGTCTCAAGGTCCTTCACTCCCATTCCACGCTCTGATTCAGTGCGCCACAACCAGGTCGAAACCGAACTTGACCGAGAACAGGTCGGTGGCCGGGAAGGTAAAGTTGTCGGAGGGGCTCAGCCCCGTCACGTGCTCGGGCAGGTGGTCGTAGCGAAACTCGGCTCGGATGAACCCGTGGCCGTCGCTCACTGGCTTTCGCAGGCCGATGCCGGCGCCAAACACGGGACGTGTCGCGGTAAACGAGCTACCGTACGCCGTGAGCGCGGTCTCGTAGACGATGCCCACACCGCCGTTCACGAACGGGCTCAGCCCGCGCCAGCTCGGGGCGTTCGCCTGGAATTGCGGCAGCGCCTCGATCGTCGTCTCGTCGGCTCCGATGGTCCCGGAATGGTGCACGTTCACGAGACCAACATCAGTGTTCAGGTCCCAGCGACCACCCCGCGCGCGATAGCCGATGCGGAGCCCCGGCTGTCCCCACGCCTGGGTACCGGGGAATCCGAAGACGTCGTCCTTGAAGCGCGGGGTGTTGGGATAGGAGAAGTGTGTGTAGCCGAACGACGCGCCGAGCGCGACCTCGGCGCGGACAGCGCGGCTGCCGGCGAGCGATACGATGATGATCCCCACCTGAATGGCGCGGACGACTCTGCTGCGGCCCATGCGTACCCCCCATTGGGACGCGAAACCTCGGCGCCCTTTGACATGTTCCTTCACCTGCTCAAGCCCGCGCGGAGTCTATCAGCCTGTCGCTGCGCCGTCGTGGCCCCCTGTTTCATCGACTCCTCTGGGGGAAGATCCTCGCACACGCCCTGTGGACAACCCGGGTTGACCAAGCCCCCTCGAATGATAGAGTTCTTACCAGAAGCTATCACTGAGTGATTCGCGTTGCGGGCCGCGGCCCGATCCTGCAACTCGTTGCGGCGACAGGCCGACTGACCCCAGAAACGTCGAACTCTATCATTCGACGACTTCGTCCCGCACGGGGCCTACCTTCGATGGCCAGGCCCGCGTCCCGGGGCGCATGGGCACGACGGGTTAGACCTCGTCGACTGGTCGCTCGACCGGGCGGAGTCTGCCCACCCTCTGGGGACCCGAAACGCCTCGCGTGAGGGGTTGAGCCAGTTGGGGCTCAACGGCAGCCGAGTTCCGAAGCTCCCATCGAGGTTGAAGGCGCGCTCGCCAAGATCCGGCAGGTCTGGCGCCGGAATGGGTCATTACTTATGCACTGATCAATAAGCGCGGCGAGCGCGACGGCCTTGGCCCGCTCGAACGCTGCGAGCAGCTCCGGCAACGTGGCCGGCGGCTTCGGCATGGTCTTCGGATCGACCGGCGTGCCGCCCAGCATGCGCGTGACGACCAGCGGACCCACCGTGAGCACCCACAGGATGTCGCGCGCGCGGCCCGACTTCTCGGACGGCTGGAGGTCGAGACTCGCGGCCGGGAACTCGCGCATCAGCCGCAGCGTGGTGGACGTCTCGCGGTCGAACGTAGCGACGTAGCCGTCGCGCTCGGAGAGGGACTGCGTGGACATGGCGGGGCCTCCGGGGAACGTACGTGGGCGTGGGAAGCAGCCGACCTCGCGAGAGTGCCAGAGGAACGGCAGCCGCGGGCGGGAATCGTACGCCGCGAACAGGCCGTCGCGCGCAGCGCGGAGGCGCTGGATGGAGATGTCCGGCGAGTACTCGCCGTCCTCGTCCGCCTGGATCACGGGCCCGTAATCGTCGAAGTCGTCGACGAGGTTCGACGCCATGCAGACCACCTCGAACGTGGCGACCGGATCGTCGAAGAACGTGCCGGCGTACGCGAGGACCGTGGCGTTGCCGATCAGGTCCGCGCGCTCGCGTTCGAGTGCTTCGAGGATCGCGGGGTCGTCGCGAGGAGGCATACGCGCAGCCTGGCCTGGGCGAGCGGGGGATGGCAAGGGAGAAGCACTGCCCGGGAACAAGCCTGGCAAAGGCCCGGCAGCGTCCTGGCTCACTTAGGGGTCGATGGAGGGCATTCCGACACGTTGCAGGTACTGATACGTGGGGTCGTAGTAGCCGGGGGGCCGAGTCGGATCAGCCTGATCACCTGGCGGCACAAAGATCACCATGCCTTGGCGAGCGCGCGTGAGCAGCACGCGGTAGGCATTCAGCAAGTACTGCTTCCGCTCTGGCTGCTTGACCTTCTGCCATCCCTTCGCGCTAAACGAGTGGTGCTGCCACTTCTTTCCGTCGAAACGAAGGTCCGCGTCCCAGGTGACACCGATCCAGTCCAGCTCGAGGCCTTGGATCTGGTACTCGGTGGCGACGTCTTCAAGGTAGTAGCTCGATCGCGTGTCGTCAGCACCATTGAGGAACCAGTGCACGGGATTCACCTTTACGCGCACGTCGATAGCGTGCGGTTTTAGCCGAGAGGCGCCCGAGCTGGCGACGAGCCCATAGCGCTCGGAACCTCGCGCTCGCCCCCGAAGCCATGCTCGCGCCTTCTCGATGCTCCGCGTCAGCACAATCGGATACCGCCTTGTTACTGCCTCTAGCATCTCCCGCGCGGTTGCTGCGTCGAGATCAAGCAACGCCTTCACAAAGGCCGACACTCTCTCCGAACGAAACGACCTCATCGAGGTGGCGAGATGGAGTGAACTAAGCTGCTCGACGCTTGACACGCCTTTGAGCCTCTCAATGGCTTGCCCGGCCGCATACTCGCTGTCTGTCAGTTCAGAGGAGATATAGACACGCCACTTCGCCGAGAAGTGCTCTCTCAACGCGTCGAGCCACGTACTGATTCCTCCCGCTTCACCGTCATGGATCTCCTGTCCGCCCCCGACCAAACAGATGATCACTGCCCAGTCTCGATGGCGATCCATATAGTCGATGAGGAACTGCGGCTCTGACTGATTGAAGCCCGGCACCCCCTTCTTTCGCTTCATGAAGTCCGCGGTTTTGGCCAAGTCCCAAGCACGTTGGGCCTCATCGAAGATCACGACGCGGTCATGAGGCACTTCCTTCGTCTCGCGCGTTCGAATGCCGTCATCGCGAAAATGATGCACCAACTGAATGAAAGACTTCACCCGCTGTGCGACCTCGCCCTTGCGAGTCGCACCGCCCTTCGACTTCAGCCGCGCCACCTCGTCTCGAGTCAGCGCTTCCCGCAGCACCGCCACCAGCGGACCATTGCCGGAGAGGAAGACCGCGTGCGCCGCGTCATCGACTCTTCTTCGCCGAGTTGCGATGTTGAGCCCCACAAGTGTCTTCCCTGCTCCAGGCACACCCGTTACGAAGACAATCGCTTTGAACCGCTCGCATGCGGCCTTTTCAATCACGCCCTCAACACTCTGAGACGTAATCGAGAGGTTCTTCGCCCCTGCGTCATTCCGAGCTATTGCCTCTACTGTGTGACGTGAATACAGCGCCTGCGCTGCTTCGACTATTGTGGGAGTTGGATGGTATGAGGCTCTTGACCATGCATCCCCGTCGAGGAGCGGCCCTGTTGCATCCAGTCGCGCATCAGCGACTGCAGCCGCAAGCTCGTGTGCGTTGACATGGCGTGGCTCACGGACTCCATCAGGGTGCGCCGATGGCCATTCGCAAGTCGATTCGGCGGCGTCCGTCGCTAGGAGAACTGGGTAGATCGGCGAGTCGTGGCTTGCGGCATGGAAGTTCTTAAGGTCGAGACCGTAGTCCCACGCCTGATTGTGATCTGGACCTAAGAACACCCGCTCTCCTACTTTGAATTCGATGGGTATTAGTGCTGCATCGCTTACCACTACTGCATCGATGCGACTCCCGAGTCGAGGAACATCGAATTCGAGGAAGATCCAGCCCGGCACCCCAACAAGAGCAGACTTCAGGATCGAGATCTCGCGTACCCAGGCTGCGCTCTGCGAAGGCGTGACCTCAAAGACACTCGCTCTGGTCAGGACACCGAGGATCAGATCCTCGTGCGCCTCAAGGAACAGCTTGATCGGAGCCCCATACCAGGCTGCACTTCGCGATTGCGGAGTCAGATTGGATTCCATATCGGAAATATGCACTCCTCAAGTCACGCTTAGCTACTCGCGAGTCACGCATCCTACTCGGCCGGTCGTCTCGTATCTCGCCTTCTGCGCCATCGCTACCCCCGCGCCCCTCTCCTCCGCTCATCCCCCACTCTCACCGTCCACCCCACGCGATCGCAGTGCTCCAGCAGCGGCACCGCATACTTGCGGCTCGCGCCGGTCAGACCGCGGAAGTCGGCGACCGTCAGCGTCTCGCTCTTCGCGAACCACGTCGTCAGCCGCCGGCGCAGATCCTCCAACTGGCGCGTGGTGTACGTGAACTCGGCGTTCACGCGCACCAGGCGCCCGAGGAACAGCCCCAGCGCGGTCACCTCCACCGCGCCCGCGCCGAGTGCCGCCTGCCACTTCTCGGTCTCGGTCACCAGAAAGCCCTCGGCCTCCAGCTCGGCCTCGACTTTCTCGAGCGCCGCGACCATCGCGGCCGGCGGCTCCCACGCCACGTCGGCCGGGCGCACGCGCTCCGAGCGCTGCTCGAGCACGCCGTCGCCCACCAGTGCCGCGAACGCGGCGTCGAACACGGCGTTCTCCAGCTGCGTCTTGAGCGCGCTCTTCAGCTCGCCCTTGCCGATGCCGTAGCGCGCGGGGTGCGCGTCGCAGAACGCGCGCACGTCGCGCTCGATCGCGTCGCGCGCGGCGCTCCAGCGCGCGGCCCCCAGCCAGCGCCCGGGCGCCGGCTGCGCGACCTCGGCGCCGGCGCCGAGCATCTCGAGCGCGCGCGCGACGGCGGGCTCGCTCTCGCCGACCGCCTGCGCCAGCGCCGCGGTCGCGATCGGGCGCGCCTCGCCTTCGAGCCGCTGCAGCAGGCGCGCGGCGAGCGAGCCGCTCTCGTGAACGGCCAGGCTCTCGAGCGTCTCGGCGTGGTGGCGGCGCCGCTTGCTCGCGACCGGTTCGATCACCACGCCGCCGCCGATGGTGCGGCTGGGCGAGTACTGGCGCACGACGAACCGGTCGCCGCGCGCGGCCACCGCGGGCCGCTCGAGCCGCAGCTGCGCGAGCGCGCTGGCGCCGGCCTTCACGCTCTCGCCCTCGAGCAGCACCAGGCGCCCGATGATCTCGCTGGCGCCGAGGTGGAACCGGATGCGCGTGTTCGCGGGCCACTCGCGCGGGCCGTCGGGCAGCAGCTCGAATCGCACGTCGAGCGTGGTCGACGGCTTCAGCGACCCGGGCGCCACCAGCCAGCAGCCGCGCTCGACCTCGTCGCGCTCGACGCCGTGCAGCGCGACCGCGGTGCGCTGGCCGGCGTGCGCGGCCTCGACGGTGGCGCCGTGCACCTGCACGCGCCGCACCCGCACCGGGCGCGCGAGCGGCAGCAGGTCGAGCGTCTCGCCGGTCGCGATGCGCCCGCGCCACAGCGTGCCGGTCACCACGGTGCCGAAGCCCTCGACGGTGAACACGCGGTCGATTGGCAGCCGCGCGGGCTCGTCGGCGGCGCGCGCGGGCAGCTCGGCGAGTGCGGCGTCCATGGCGGCGAGCAGCGCGGGCTGGCCGGCGCCGGTGACGGCGCTGAACTCGACCATCGGCGCGCCGGCGAGCGCGGTGCCTTCGAGCAGCGCCGTGACGTCCTTCTTCACCAGCGCCACCCACTCGGCGTCGACCAGGTCGCGCTTGGTGAGCACCACGATGCCGCGCGGGATGCCGAGCAGGCGCACGATCGCGAGGTGCTCGCGGGTCTGCGGCATCACGCCCTCGTCGGCGGCGATCACCAGCAGCACCAGGTCGATGCCGCCGACGCCGGCGAGCATGTTCTTCACGAACCGCTCGTGGCCCGGCACGTCGACCAGCCCGACGCGCACGCCGGCGGGCGTGACGAGCGGCGCGAAGCCGAGGTCGATGCTGATCCCGCGCTTCTTCTCCTCGGGCAGCCGGTCGGTGTCGACGCCGGTCAGGCGCCGCACCATCGCGGTCTTGCCGTGGTCGATGTGCCCGGCGGTGCCGACGACGGCGAGGCGGGGGTTCGAGGGGGCGGACATGGCGGCGCGGAGTCTAGAACTCATTTCAAGACCTGTCGAAGCGTGAGCATCGCACAGGCCAGGTGGAAGAATGCGGCGTGGACGCAGAGGAGCCGCTCGTGGCGAACCAGCAGGCGACGACACCCGCCCAGCCACGCGAACGTGCGCTCGACGATCCAGCGGCGAACGTAGCGCCACAGCCTGCGACCGTCCTGGCGCGTCGCGTTCGGATGGTTCGTCTGCGCCGGCTCAGCAGGTCCTGGAACCCGTGCTAGTCATCACCGGTCGCGACGCATCTCGCCACCAGCCGCGAGAACACCGCGTTCAGGCGTTCGAGTCCGACCGGATGGGTGGTCGCGACGTAGAAGACGCGGCCGCGGACGCAGGCCAGGATCATCTGACAGGGTCCGAGGTCGCCATCGTAGAACGCAGCCGGTCCGCATCCCGCGAGATCTCTCCGGCCGAACAGGCCGAGCCCGAGACGGTGATCGGTCTCGGCTCGTTCCGGCGACCCGTCTGGCTTCGACCATCGCGTCATCTGCGCGAACTCCGGCTGCGACGCGATCCACGCGAATGCCTTCATCGCATCGGCAGCGGTGCCGATGAGCCCGCCACCGTAGCCCGGGCAGCTCCAGTGGTAGGGCCACGGCCCGGGGTAGCCGCGCGGATAACGCCCATGACCGTCATCGTAGCGGAGGGACGGCGCGATCGCGGCGAAGCGTGCGCGAACGAGCGCATCCACGCTCTCGCTCATCTCCACCCTGAGGATGCAGCCGAGCAAGCTGGCGTTCGTGTTCGAGTACTCGAAGCCCTGGCCCGGGTCGAACAGCAATGTCCGATGACGGTACGCGAGCTCGATCGTCCGCTCCGGGGTCACCGCCGAGTCTGGATGCACCGGAATCATCGGGACGTAGTCGCGGATGCCACTCGAGTTGAGCAACAGGTACCGCACCTGGATGTCGTGCGCCCGCGTGTACCCATCGCGCTCGGGGA
Organism: Candidatus Eiseniibacteriota bacterium; assembly: GCA_963725865.1. GTDB lineage: Bacteria > Eisenbacteria > RBG-16-71-46 > RBG-16-71-46 > RBG-16-71-46 > CAVSAC01. Next base: position 1,654,650 of record CAVSAC010000014.1, on the reverse strand, counting down.
ACCATCGCGTGATCCGCGCCTGGAGCGGAATCCGTCGGTTGAGGATGAGGTAGGCGAGGATCGGCTTCGCAGTCGGGCATCCGAGCCGGAGTTCATCGTCCACGCTCACCGCGCCTTCGGCCCAGATCCGCGGCTCGACTCCGAGGCTGTCGAGCACCCCAAACAACACGCCAGCGGAGGAATCAGAGGCCGCTGCCACCTCGTCGCGGAGTGCGGCGCGCACGAATTCGGCGGTGGTCAAGGCAGAGGCCGCGTTCGGCGCCATCATCGCCAGTACGAGGGCCACGACAGCGGTGTTGCGCGAGACGGTTCGCAAGACAGACCTCGCCTTCACGTGTGAAATCATTGCGCCAGCCTACTCCGCCTTTCGGAGTTTTGAAACACGCTGCAGTCCACTTGCGTCACTCCCAGCACTCCGCGCGCCTCGCGCACTGCGCCGTCTTGGCACGCGGGCGGGCCTGCCACGATCGCCGCGCACCGCTCGGTGTTCACCGCAACTCCCTCACGGCTCCACCGGCGCCTCGCGCTCGCGATGCGCGAGCCGATACAGCGCCGGCAGCACGAGCAGCGTCAGCAGCGTGGACGACACGATGCCGCCGATCACCACGGTCGCGAGCGGGCGCTGGACCTCGGCGCCCGTCCCGGTGGCGAGCGCCATCGGCACGAATCCCAGCGAGGCCACCAGCGCGGTCATCAGCACCGGGCGCAGGCGCGCGCCACAGCCGTCGATCAGCGCGGCGTCGAGCGGGCGGCCCTGCTCGCGCAGACGGCGCACGAACGACACCATGACGAGCCCGTTCAGCACCGCCACGCCCGACAGCGCGATGAACCCGACGCCGGCCGTGATCGAGAACGGCAGCCCGCGCACCGTCAGCGCCAGGACGCCTCCGGTGAGCGCCAGCGGCACCCCGCTGAACACCAGCAGCGCGTCCTTCACGGAACCGAACGCGCCGAACAGGAGCAGGAAGATGAGCAGCAGCGCGAGCGGCACCACCACGGTGAGCCGCGTGCGCGCCATCGCCAGGTTCTCGAACTGGCCGCCCCAGCGCAGCCAGTAGCCGGGCGGCGGCTGCACCTCGGCCGCGACGCGGCGCTGTGCCTCGGTCACGAACCCGCCGATGTCGCGCCCGCGCACGTTGGCCTGCGCCACCACGCGGCGCTTGCCGTCCTCGCGGCTCACCTGGTTGGGACCCTCCGCGAGCCGCAGGCGGGCGACCGCACCGAGCGGCACGAACTCGGTGCGCGCCTCCGCGTGCGCGGCGGGGAGCGCCCCGGGCAGCAGCGAGCGCGGCGCGGCCTGCACGGGGACCGGCAGCGACTCGAGCGCGCGCAGGTCGTTCCGCACGCGCTCGGGCAGGCGCACCACGATCTCGGACCGCCGGTCGCCCTGGAACAGCTCGCCGGCCGGACTGCCGGCCAACGCGGTGCGCACCACGGCCTGAACGTCGGCCACACCGAGCCCGTAGCGCGCCGCGGCCGCGCGGTCGATGTCCACGGTCAGCACGGGCAGGCCGGTCACCTGCTCGATCTTCACGTCGGCGGCGCCGCGGATGCTCCGCAGCACGCCGGCGACGCGCTCGGCCGTGGCGGTCAGCACGGCGAGATCGTCGCCGAACACCTTGACGGCGACGTCACCGCGCACGCCGGCGATCAGCTCGTTGAAGCGCATCTGGATCGGCTGGGTGAACTCGTAGGCGTTGCCGGGCAGCAGCGCGAGGCGCCGCTCCATGGCGCGCACCAGGTCGTCCTTCGTTCGTCGCGGGTCGGGCCACGCGCGCGCGGCTTCAGGATCACGAACACGTCCGCGATGCTCGGCGGCATCGGATCGCTCGCGATCTCGGCGGTGCCGATCTTGCGCGAACACGCGCTCGACCTCGGGGAACGCCGCGCAGCTCGCGCTCGACGGCCTCCTGCATGGCGACCGCCTGGCCCAGGCTGGTGCCGGGCGGCCGCAACGCCTGGATGGTGAGGTCGCCCTCGTCGAGCGTCGGCACGAACTCGCTGCCGAGGCGTGTGGCGAGCAGTCCGCTCAGCGCGACCAGGGCCAGCGCGCCGAGCGCCACGCGCCCGCGGCGGCGCAGCGCCCAGCGCACGGTGGGTGCGTAGGCGCGCTGCGCGAGCCGCACCAGCGGGCTCTCGACCTCCGACACGCGCCCGCGCAGCAGCAGCGCGACCAGCGCCGGCACGAGCGTGAATGCGAGGAGCAGCGCCGCGCCGAGCGCCAGCAGCACCACCTGCGCCATCGGCCGGAACATGCGCCCCTCGATGCCCGATCAGCGTGAGGAGCGGCAGGTACACGATCATGATCACTGCCGATGCCGAACAGGGTCGGGCGCGCGACCTCGGCGGCGGCGGCGTGGCTCTCGTGCAATCGCTCGTGCAGGTCGAGCGGGCGGCCGAGCTCGCGCTGGCGGGCGGCGAGGCGCCGCAGCATGTTCTCGACCATCACCACCGCGCCGTCCACGATGATGCCGAAGTCGATGGCCCCGAGGCTCAGCAGGTTCGCGCTGATCGTGGCCCTTGCACCATGCCGAGTGACGGCGAACAGCATCGAGAGCGGGATCACCAGCGCGACGATGAGCGCGGCCCGCAGATTCCCGAGCAGCAGCAGCAGCACCGCCACCACCAGCGCCGCGCCCTCGAACAGATTGGTGCGCACGGTCTCCAGCGTGGCATCGACCAGCCGCGTGCGGGAGTAGACCGGCACCGCGCCGGACCCCGGCAGGGCAGCGTGCGGTTGACCTCGACGAGGCGCTCGCGCGACGTGGTGCGCGACGGTGCGGCTGTTCTCGCCGATGAGCATGAACGCGGTGCCGATCACCACCTCGCGGCCGTCCTGGGTGGCGGCGCCGGTGCGCTGCTCGCGCCCCTCGCCCACCTGCGCGACGTCGTGAACGTGGAGCGGCACACCGCCGCGCGTGGCGACCACGATGTCGCGCGATCTCCGCGGGATCGGCGATCCGCCCGGTGGTGCGCGACGAGATACTGCTCGCCCTTGTGCTCGACGAATCCGCCACCCACGCTGGCGTTGTTGTTCTCGATCGCGGCCTGCACGTCGTGCAGCGTGAGACCGTAGGCCACCAGACGCGATGGCTCGGGGGTGACGTGGATCTGGCGCCGATACCCGCCGATCGTGTTCACCTCGGTCACGCCGGGAACGGTTCGCAGCTGCGGCTTGATGACCCAGTCCTGCAGTTCGCGCAGGTCGGTGAGCGAGTAGGCCGCGCCGTCGGCGCGGCGGGCGGAGGTGTCGGCCTCGACCGTCCACATGAAGATCTCGCCGAGCCCGGTCGCGATGGGCCCCATGCTCGGGCTCGGCGCCCCGGGGCAGCCCCTCGCGCACCTCGAGCAGCCGTTCGTTCACGAGCTGGCGCGCGAAGTAGAGGTCGGTGCCGTCCGCGAACACCACGGTGACCTGCGAAAGCCCGTACCGTGACAGCGAGCGCGTCTGCACGAGGCCGGGGAGCCCGGCCATCGCGGTCTCGAGCGGGAACGTGATGCGGGTCTCGATCTCGACCGGCGACAGGCCCTCGACCACGGTGTTGACCTGCACCTGCACGTTGGTGATGTCGGGGATGGCGTCGATGGGCAGTCGGGTCATCGCCCACAGCCCGGCGGCGGCCAGCCCGGCCGCGAGCAGCAATACGAGGCCGCGGTGGCGGATGGACCCGCGCAGGATCCGCTCGAGCAGCCCCTCGCCACCCGCTGCGAGCGGCTCAGTGCTCATGGCTCGCCTCCCCCTTGGTCAGCTCGGCCTTGAGCAGGTAGGCGTTGCGCACCACGACGCGCTCGCCGGCCGCGAGCCCGGAAAGGATCTCGGTCCACTCGCCGTCGCTGCGCCCGGGACGCACCCGCCGCAACTCGAACGCGGAGTCCTCCGCGACGAACACCGCGGGGCCATCGGCGGTGCGCACCAAGGCCTCCTCGGGCACCGCGAGCGCCACGCGCGCCCGGTCCACCGTGACCGCCACGTCCACGAACAGCCCGGGCGACCAGCGCCCGTCGTGGTTCGCGAGCACGACGCGGCCATGCGAGACGCGCGTGTCCTGCTCGAGCAGCGGTCCCACGAAATCGACGCGCCCGCGCACGCTCAGCGCGGTGTCGGAGGTGGCGCGCACGCGCGCCGGCTGGCCCGCGCGCACGCGCCCGGCGATGCGCGGATAGAGCGCGAAGTCGACCCACACGGCGCGCAGGTCGGCGATGGTGACGAGCACGCTGGCGCCGTCGACGGCCTGACCGGCGGCGACATCGCGCGCCACCACCGTTCCCGCGAGCGGCGCCCGCACCTCGTAGTCGGTGAGGCTTTCGTTGCTCTGGACGACGGCCACCAGGTCGCCTTCGCGCACGCGGTCACCAAGCCGCGGCGACAGCGCTCGCACGACGCCGGCGTAGCGGGGCCGCACCTGCACCACGCGCTCCGCGTCCAGGCGCACCTCGCCGGGCGCCTCGACGGTGACCTCGATGGCGCGCGGCCCGGCCGGCGCGGATTCGATCCCGCCGGCGCGTACCGCGGCGGGCGCGAGCGTCACGCGCCCCTCGATCTGCTCGCCTTCGCCCTCACCCGCGTGCTCGTCCGCCGGCCGCGCGGCACCCGCGGGCGCCGGACCACGCGAGTCGGCCACCGACTCGTCATCCTTCGCGTGCCGGCCGCCTGCGGTTCCGCAGCCCGCGACCAGCAGGAGCGAGAGTCCGAGTGCGACGATCCTGGCGCTCATCTTCCTTCCTCCGCCGCCTCGAGCGGCATTCCGGTGAGCCGCTCCACCGCGGTACGCGCACGCCACAGCGCGGCGAGCGCCTCGGCCCGCACGACTTCGACCTCGAGCCGAGTGCGCTGGCTCTCGGCGATCTCGGGGTACCCCGATCGCCCGCTCCGATAAGCCGCGGTGACCGAGGTGAGTGCTTCGTCCGCGGCCGCGCTCAGCGCTCCGCGCGCCGTCTCCCACGCTTCCTCCGCCGCGCGCAGCTCATCCAGCGCGCCGCGCAGCTCCTGGGCGAGCCGGCGCGCGGTCGCCTCCTCGCGCAGGTGCACCGCGTCGCGCTCGGCGCTCGCGGCCTCGACCTCGCCGTCCGCTCGCCCCCACAACGGGAGCGGCAGCGAGATGCTCGCCACCAGCGCGGTGCCGCCGCTCTCGGGCAGGCGTCGCACTCCGGCGCTCGCATCCAGGTCGGCGGTGCGCGCGGCGCGGGCTTCGCGGACCCGCCACGCGGCCGCCTCCGTCTCCGCCTCGGCGCGGCGGCGCTCGGGGTTCACCGTGAGCCGCGCCAGCAGGACTTCCGCCGCGGCCGGCGCCGTGTGTGGCGGCGCGGTCAGCGCCAGCGAGTCCGCGTCGAGCGAGTCCATGCCCCAGGTGCGGGCCAGGCGGCGGCGCGCCCCGCCCCGGGCAGCCTCGGCGCGGCGGCGCTCGATCGCGCGCAGCGCGGCGAACAACTCGGCCCGTGCGCGCTCGGATGCGGGCGCGGCCCCGGCACGCAGGCGCTCGCCGGCGGCGCGCACCGCCTCGTTCGTGTGCGGTTCAGCCGCACGTTCGCGGGCGACGCGCTGCTCTGCCAGCCACGCGTCCAGGAACGCCTCGGTGGCCTCGGCGGCGACCTCGCGCTCCAACGCCGTGGCCCCGGCCTCGGCGAGCGCCATCGTCGCGCGCGCGGCGCCCGCGCGCGCGGACCGGTCCCCGCCGAGCTCGAGCGGCTGGGCGAGCACGAGCGTGGCCTGCGCGCCGTCGACCCCGGCGCGGCCGCCGAGATCCTCGAGCTCGGCCGACAGCGACGGAGCCGGCCGGCGCGCGGCGTCGCGCACGCGCGCGGCGGCCGCGCGCGTCTCGAGTCGCGCGGCACGCAGCGCGGGGTGGGCCGCGAGCGCGCGCCGTACGGCCTCGTCGAGATCGAGGGGCGCGGACCGGCTCGCGCTCGCGAGCGTGGCCATCCCGGCGATCGCGAGGATGAGGGAGTTGCGTATGGGATGGGACACGGAAACACCTCCGGGAGACGTGGGGAATCTCGGCGCGGGCGTCGTGAAGCCACGCGCACGACGTCGTCAGGACGTCGCGCGCGAAGACGGCCGGAGGTGGATCAGTTGCGCAGGAGGGTGCCGGTGCGGAGGGTGCCCGGTGGGGACGGCGCGAGCGCGGTGGCGCGCACGGCGGATGTCCCGTACTCGTAGGGCGCGGCGAGCGAGACGAGCACGGCCGGCGCGAGGACGGAGGGCACGTCGACGTGCAGCGGGCGGCACGGCAGCACGCTGCCAGAGAACGCCACCACGTCGCTGCAGGATTCACAGTCGCTGTCCGCGGAGGTCACGTCATCGCCGGAGAGCGGCGCGGGAGCGGTGCAGCAACCCGCGGCCCCGTCGAGCGCGAGCGGCTCGAGCTCGATGTGGCCGCCCGGCGCCACGCACAGCGCCCAGCCATCGGGCGGCAGCAGCGTGAGGGAGGCGAGCGCGAGGCCGACGAGGCCCGGCCACGGGGTGCGAAGATGGCGCAGCATGGCGAGCAAGGTGCCGGAGCCGGCGCACGGACGTCAAGCGCCGAATCGGACGCGAGACCGCGGAGGTGGCGAGCGCTGCTCCGTGCGGACTCACGCACTCGGCCGTTGCGGCCGGCTCCCGGCCACCTTAGTCTGCCGCCGCTGCCCGCGCCCCTCAGGAGGCCCCGATGCCCCGTCGCCCGACCTTCGCCGACGCCCTCGCCGTGCCGCTGGCGTTCGCGGCTCTCAAGCTGCTGCTCCACGCGCTGGCGATCACGCACTACGGCTACTTCCGCGACGAGCTGTACTACATCGCGTGCAGCAAGCACCTGGCGTGGGGCTACGTGGACCAGCCGCCGTTCTCGATCGCGCTGCTGGCGCTGAACCGCGCGCTGTTCGGCGACTCGCTGGTGGCGCTGCGCTGGCTCCCCGCGTTCTCGGGCGCGGCGACCGTGGTGATGACCGGGCTGCTGGTGCGCGAGCTCGGCGGCCGCCGATTCGCGCAGGCGCTCGCGTGCCTGTGCGCGGTGCTGCCGCCCGTATGGCTGGTGGTGGACCACTTCTTCAGCATGAACGCGTTCGACACGTGCTTCTGGACGCTGTCGGCGCTGTTGCTGCTGCGCGCGCTCACGCACGAGCGGCCCGCGACGTGGATCGGGCTCGGCGTGGTGCTGGGCCTCGGGCTGCTCAACAAGACCAGCATGCTGTGGTTCGCCGGCGGCGCGTTCCTGGGGCTGGTGCTCACGCCGCACCGCAAGGTGTTGCGCACGCCGTGGCCGTGGGTGGCCGCGGCGATCGCGGGGCTGGTGTTCGTGCCGCACGTGCTGTGGCAGGCGCAGAACGGCTGGCCGACGCTCGAGTTCATGCGCAACGCGACGCAGGGCAAGATGGTGCGCACCGGCTTCGTGGACTTCTGGCTGCAGCAGATCCTCGTCATGAACCCCGCGCAGCTGCCGGTGTGGGCGATCGGGCTGGTCGCGCTGCTGGTGGGACGCGCCGCGCGGCCGCTCGGCATCGCGTTCCTCGCGGTCGCGGCGCTGCTGATCGTGAGCGGCTTCAGCCGGCCCAACTACCTCGCGGTCGCGTACGCGCCGCTGCTGGCGGCCGGCGCGGTGGCGATCGAGGGGGCGGCGGCGACGCGCGGACGCGGCTGGCTGCGGCCGGTGGCGATCGCGTTGATCGCGCCGCTCGGGCTCTTGATCGTTCCGGTGGGGTTGCCGCTGCTGCCGGTCGAGACGCACCTCGCGTACACGCGCGCGCTCGGCATTCGCATCAAGGCTCAGGAGCACTCGGGCGAGAGCGACCTGCCGCAGGTGCTCGCCGACATGTTTGGCTGGGAGGATATGGTGAGGCGGGTCGCGCGCGTGTACGCCGCGCTGCCGGCCGGCGAGCGCGCCAAGTGCGCGATCTTCGCCAGCAACTACGGCGAGGCCGGTGCGATCGACTTCTTCGGACCGCGCTACGGACTGCCACCCGCGATCTCGCCGCACAACAACTACTGGCTGTGGGGTCCGCGGGGTGCCACCGGCGAGGTGATGATCCTGGTGGGCGGCGGCCGCGACAACCGGCACGCGGACTTCGCGAGCGTGGTGCTCGCCGACACCACGAGCTGCACCCACTGCATGCCGTTCGAGAACGGCGCGCCGATCTGGGTGTGCCGCGGCCTCAACCAGCCGCTCGCCACGCGCTGGCGCGAGATCAAGTTCTACTTCTGACGCGCGCGCCGCGCCGGCACAGGCGCGTGCGCGGGCACGTCGGGGACGACTCCAGCGCTGCGGCGCCGGGGCGCCCGTGCCTACTCGATGCGCACCACACGGCGCGCCAGCGCCTCTCCCTGCGCTTCGAGTCGCACCAGGTACAGCCCCGGGCCGAGCGTGCGGCCGGCATCGTCGCGACCATCCCACTGCACCGCGTGCGCGCCGGCAGGCAGCTCCTCGGCGGCCAGCGTGCGCACCCGGCGTCCACTCACGTCGAATACCGCGATCCGCACGCGCGTGGCACTCGGCAGCGCGAATCGCAGCAGCACCGTCGACGCGCTGGGATTCGGCGCCGGCGCCTCCAGTCGCAGCGCCTCGTGCGGCACCGGCGCCGGCACGTCGACCAGGTGCGCGAGGCAGAACTCCGCCGCGCCCATGTCGGGGCCGGCGCCCACGAAGCAGTCGTTGATGCCCGGCAGCCGGGGGGCCGCATCGAGCGCCGGGCTGCCGGGCTTGAGCGAGTAGTCGCCGCCGAGCGGTGCGACGAACATCGGGTCGCCGCTGCGCCCGGCGGTCTCGAAGCCGGTGCCGGCGCGCAGCGTGGCGAGCGTGGCGTAGTTGGTGCCCTTCCAGCGGAACAACCACGACGAGCCCGGCGCGTAGAGCAGGTCGCCGTCGAAATCGTTGCCGATCGTGCTCTCGCCCGGATCGTCGTCGACGCAGAACGTGCCGTTGCCGGTCAGGATGTTGCCGCGGAAGTGCTTGTTCGAGTAGGTGCCGCTCCCCCACAGCGACGGGATCGCGGGCAGCGTGGTGGACGAGGTGTTGTGACACAGCCACACCTGGCCGTCGCTCGAGATCGAGAACTTGTAGGCATTGCGGGTGTAGTCGGTGAACGTGTTGTAGAGCACGTACTCGGGACCCTGCGTGATCGGCGCGATCGAGATGCCGCTGTAGCAGCCGCGCACCATGTTGTGCCACAGGCGCACGTTGATGCCGGAGCAGGTCTCGGGCTCGAGCCCGTCGTCGGCGATCCCGATGACGAGGTTGTCGTGGACATCGGAGTCCGCGGCGACGTTCACGTCGCTCTCGCCGCTGCGCGCGTCGATGCCGTCGAACGTGTACTGGATGGTGTTGGAGCGGATCACGTTGCCGCGCCCGCCGCCGTTCGAGACCCCCTGCTGCTCCTCCTCGTGGCTCTTGCTCACCGTGCGCGGCCACACGCCGATGCGCGGATCGCGCAGCAGGTTGCCCTCGATGACGTCGTCCGCCGCCCCGAGCCGCAGCAGCACGCACTTGCCGCCGATGGTGTGGACGTGATTGCCGCTCACCACGCAGCGGCTGGCGCCCTGCAGGCAGATGCCCGCGGCGGGCGAGTTCACGGTGCCGCAGTAGCGCACCTCGAAGCCGCTCACGTGCCAGTCGTCGTGCTTCACGTACACGCCCACATCGAGCCGCGCGACGTGCATGGTGTGGGTGGCGGGCGACGAGCCGTCGCCGAGCTTCACGTAGAGCCGGCCGCCCTCGATCGCCCACGCCTGGCTCATGCCGTTGAAGTCGGCCTGCAGCTGCGCGAGGCTCGACTGCCGGTAGAGCCGCTGCAGGCTGTCGGCGCACACCAGGCGCGTAGCGGCGGTGAAGGGGACGCTGAAGATGCCGCCGCCGTCGGCGCGCCAGTCGCTGCGATGGAGCATCGCGGGATCGGAGCCGTCGAGGATGGTGCCGGGCCCGTCCGCGATCAGATGGATGGGTGCCCCCGGGGTGCCGGCGCGCGGCGTGACCACGCCCTGGTAGTAGATCCCGGCGCGCACGCGGATCTGGTCGCCGGGCTGCGCGCGATTGGCCGCGGCCTGCACGGTGGCGAGCGGGGCGGTCGACGAGCCGGGATTGGTGTCGAGACCGTTGGTCGCCACCCACCAGGTCGCGCCGCTCGGCGTCAGTGGCGGCAGCACCCGCGTGGTCACCGCGCCCTGCGCGCTGCCGCCGCCGTCGGGGTCCTCGATCAGCGCGCGCACCTCGTAGCGCGTCCCGCTGTCGAGCCACAGCACGCTGCCCGACCAGCGCGGGATGCCGGGCATGCGGCTCATGTCGACGCCGCGCGTCCAGGCCGGCTGTCCGAGCCGCCGCCACTCGAGGTGCGCGACCGCGTCGCTGTCGGCGTCGCCGCCGAACGCCAGCCGCGCGCCGATGCAGTTCAGCGTGGGATAGAGCTCGAGCGTGCCGGCGACCGAGGCGTTCTGCGCGCGCGAAAGCGCGGGCGCGCCGAGCAACAGGAGCAGACCAAGCGCGAGCAGGAGCCCCGCACGACCGGCCCCGCGATGAGGAGACATGGCGACATAGTGCGCCCCGCGGCTCGCGCGAGCCAGCGCGATCGGCGCCGGCGCTCACTTCGTCGCGGAGTGGCGCCGCCGGCGACGCGGCGCGCCGGCCCGCTGTCTCGTTTTCGAGGCGGCCGATCGCGCGCGGTCAGTGCGTCAGCACCACGCGATGCGTGAACGTCCTCCCCGCCGCGTCCAGCCGCGCGAAGTAGAGCCCGGCGCCGAGCGCACGTCCCGCGTCGTCGCGGCCGTCCCATGCGGCCGCGTGCTCGCCCGCCGGGCGCTCGCCGTCGGCGAGCAGGCGCACGCGCCGGCCCGCGGCGTCGAACAGCGCCAGTCGCACCGCCGCCGCGCGCGGCAGCGCGTAGCGGATGAGCCCGCTCCCGCGCAGCGGATTGGGCGTGGCACCGTGCAGCGCGAACTCCACCGGCAGCGCTCCCTCCGTCACGTCGGCGGTGCCCGCCGGGATCAGCGTCGCGTACGCGCTCTCGTTGCCGTGCACGTCGACGGCCGCGAGCTTGTAGACGTACGGCTGCCCGGCCCGGTCGGTGTAGGCGGTGGTGGCGAGTGCGGCGACCAGATTCGCGGGGCCGGGCACGAAGCCGATCGAGCTTCCGCGATAGAGGCGGTAGCCCGCCAGGTCCGCCGCGAGGCTCGCGCCCCAGTCGAGCGCGGTCTGCCCGCCGCCGTAGACGCCGGTGAACGGCGCGGGTGTGGGCGGCGCGAGGTTGTCGACCGAGTAGCCGCTCGCGGGCGCCGCGGCCCAGTACGGGTCACCGAAGAAGCCCTCGGCCTGGACCATGAACTGGGTCGGCGGATTGGCGCCCGGCAGCGAGTCGGACGTGGTGGGCGCCACCGCGGCGTAGTCGGTGAGCGCGGTGGCCGCCTTGGTGAACAGGTACTCCCAGTACGTGGTCTGCGCGCCGTCGGGGAGCGCGCGCACGATGCGCGAGCTACCGCTCGGGAGTGTCTCGGATCGCGCGACACCCGCCGCGCCCGCGGCGACGGCAGCATCCGCGCCATCGGCGTCGATCGTCGCGTCCGCCGGCGTCGGATCGCCCGGTCCGAGGATCGTGGCGCCCACCGGCGGCGCGTTCGAGGACAGCGCGCGCCACAGCGAGTACTGGCGCACCGTGCGGTCGGGCAGCGCGTCGAGGTAGCTGGCGTGCCACCGCACGTTCACCACGCCGCCCTGGTCGTACGGCACGTCCACCGCCGAGACCGCCGAGGGCTCCGCGTTGCCGAGATAGCTCCAGTGGTCGAGGCGCTGGGCGTAGATGTCGCTGGTCGTGCCCTTGCGGTAGTCGTTCCACGCCACGATGAAGCCGCCCCGCAAGTCGCTCGCGATCACGGGATAGAGCTTCGTGGCGGCGACGCCGCAGACCAGCCGACCGCCGCTGCCCCACGCGAGCGAGCCGTCCGCCGCGATGCGCTGCACGACCAGGTCGGGGATGCTGGTCCCGCTGTTCGGCAGCGTGCTCAGGGCGAACACCACCCCGCCGAGGCCGTCGGGCTCCATGCTCGAGGTCAGGTAGGGGCCGCTGAAGTCGATCGCCGTTTGCCAGCCCGACCCGCCGAGCACGGGCACCGGCGTGGCGCCCCAGAGCTGAGCGCCGGCCGGGCTCAGGTGCTGGACGAAGCTCTGCAGGTCGCCGGCGAGCAGTGCCGTGTATCCCAGGAAAGCGCCGCCATTGCCGTCCGCGGCCACCCGCAGCTGACTGAAGTCGATCTGCAGCCCGATCGCATAGGTGGGACCCACGTTGACGACGGGCCAGACGGCGGCTCCGGCGGGGTTGTAGCGCCCGGTCATGATGAGGAAGCCCGACGAGCCCACCCAGAACGTCCCGAGCAGGAATCCGCCCTGACCGTCGCCGGCGATGCGCGGCCGCACGATGTCGAGGGCGAACGGACCGGTGTCGTGCTGCAGCTGGATGCCGTTGACGGCCCAGAACGGCGTCCCATTGGCGAGCAGCCGCTGACCGAAGATCCCGACGGGCGTCACGCGGTCGTCCTCCCACACGACGTACGCGTTGCCGCTGCCGTCCGCGGCGATCGCCGGGTTGGTGCTCAGGTTGATGAGCGACGTGAGCGCGACCGAGGCCGAGGTGAAGCCGGCGGGAAAGCTGCCGTCGGCGTTCACGCGCCGCGCGTGGATGTCGTAGTCCCCGGAGACCGCGTTGACGGTGAGCTGCCAGGCGACGTAGGCGCCTCCCGCTCCGTCGGTGGCCATCACCGGCACCGACTCGTCGAATCCGGTGCGCGAGAGCAGCAGTCCGTTGACCGGCCAGCCGGGGCCGATCGCGCCGCTCGCGAGCATGCGCTGGAGGTACACGTCGCGCGCCCCGCCGCCCGCGCGTGCGTCGAGCCAGCACACGTAGCACGAGCCGCCCGGACCCGGGATGACCGAGATCGAGTTCTGCGCTCCGCTCGCCGAGCAGACCGACACCCCGCCGGCCGGCCAGCCCGGCGATGGGGCGCCATCGACGCCGACGCGCGTCATCCAGACGTCGCCGCTGGGATCGCCGCGTTTCTCGATCCAGGCCACGAACGCGCCGCCGGCGCTGTCCGGACAGATCCCGGAGACCAGCTGGTCGTTCCCGGTCGGCGTGAGGTTCACGTTGGTGTAGGCGTCGTGGGGCCACGCGGCCAGCGCCGGGGGCGCGAGCACGAGCAGCGCGAGGACCGAGAGCATCCGGGGCGTGGTGGGCGACATGAGGGCCTCCAGGGGCGTGCGGATCCGGCGGGCCGCGCGCGGCGGCGCGGGGCGGCCCGCACTCCTCAGAACGCAGCCGGAGGCGGAAGGGGGACAGGGCGGCGCGGGGCTGCGGCCGCACCCGACGCCCGCTGCGACCCGCCGTCGGCCCGCTCAGCGCCCGGTGCGCCTCGCGAGCAGCAGCGTGATGTCGTCCGAGGGCCCCTGCTCGCCCTCGAAGCGGCGCACCTCGTCCACGATGCGCCGCGCGAACGCCTCGCACGGCTCGTCGGGATGGCCCCGCAGCAGCTCGACCAGCGGGGCTTCGCCCCACATCGCCCCACCCGCCGCCTGGGCCTCGGTCACGCCGTCGGTGAACAGCGCGAGCGTGGCACCCGGCACCAGCTCGAGCGCGCCCAGCTCGTAGCGGCTCGCTTCGAGCATGCCGAGCAGCAGGCCGCCGGTCTCCAGCGTGGTGACCTCGCCGGCGCGCGTCACCACGAACGGCGGGTTGTGCCCGGCGTTGCAGTACTCGAAGCGGCCGCTCGCGGGATCGAGCACGCCGAGGAATGCGGTCACGAACTTCCCCGGGTCCACGCTGCGATGCAGGAAGCGGTTCACGCGCGCCATCACCACCGCGGGATCGCTGGTGTCGTCGAGCTGGCTCATCAGCGAGGCGCGGAACGCCGACATCAGCAGCGCCGCGGGCACGCCCTTGCCGGACACGTCGGCGATCACCAGCGCCACGCGCCCGTCGGCGAGCGCGATGTGATCGTAGTAGTCCCCGCCGATCGCCCGCGCGGGCTCGCTCAGCCCCGCGATGTCGGCGCCCGCCACGCGCGGCGGCTGCGCCGGCAACAGGCGCGCCTGGATGCGCCGCGCCAGCGCCATCTCGCTTTCGAGCCGCTCGCGCTCGAGCTCCAGCCGGCGCCCGCGCTCCAGCCCGTCGGCCATGCGGTTGAAGCCCGCGGCCACGTCCCACAGCTCGTCGTCGCCCTGCACCGCGATGCGGTGGTCGAGCCGCCCGGCTTCGAGCGCCGCAGCACCGTCGCGCAGCGCGGCGATCGCGCGCGTGATGCTGCCGCCGAGTGCCCGCAGCGTCGCCCAATTCACCCACAGCACGCGCAGGCCGATGACGAGCATGATGCCGATGAGCACCACCGGCACGTAGGCGAGCGCGGACACCCGCGCGTTGCGCAGCATGCCGCCCAGCGCGGGCATCATGCCCACACTCACCGACAGCGTGTTCGTGGAGGGCACCCAGCCCTGTCCGGTCCACAACCAGCCGCCGACGTTTGCGAACCCGGAGAACGGTGACAGTTCGCCGTGGTTGGCCTCCTGCACCATGGTGTGGACGATGGAGCGCAGGCCCACGGGGGTGACGTCGACGCGCTGCCCGACGGCGCCGCTGTACACCAGTTGCGCGGCGATGCGACGCGAGATGTCGTCGCCCAGCGGACCGCGCGCCGGGATCAGGCCCACCGCGACGAGCGCGCTGTCGCCCGGCGCCGCCACGCGCGCCGCGGCGTAGGACGCGCCGCCCACCACCATCAGGGTCGCGCCCGCGGCGCGCCCGGCCGGCCACGCGGCGAGCGCCGGCACCGGCAGCGCGGCGTTACCGACCGCGCGCCGCCACTCGCCGCGTCGCAGCCAGACCGTGAGCGCGATGCCGCGCCGCGCGCGCGAGACGGCCAGGTCGGCGAGCCGCGCCTCGACCTCGGCCGGCCGCGCCAGCGCGAGCGTCAGGTCATCCTCCAGGCGCCGGGACTCGGCCTGGTACGCGCGCGCCGCTGCCAGCGCGCGGCCCGAAGCGGTGCCGAGCACCGCGCTCACCACCCACAGCGCGGCCATGATGACTGCCGGCACCACCGTGGCGAACAGCATCAGGACGGCGAGACGCCGGTTCACCCGCCGCTCGGCCAGCGCCAGCACGCGGCCCGCGCGCAGGCTCAGCACCAGCATCGCGGTGATCGCGCTCAGCGTGAACCAGAAGCGCATCATCATCGGCACGCCGGGGAGCACCGACATCGCCGCCAACAGCGCTACCGAGAGCGTCACCCCGCCCGCCAGCAGCAGCGTGAAGCGCCGCAGCCCGGCGGGGCCCTGGCGCACCCAGCGCACGCTGGCCCGGGACAGCATCGCCATGCCCACCAGGGTCATGGCGAGGAGGAACGAGACCGCGGTGGCCACGTTCATCGCCGCGGTCCTCCCGGTGCGCGCTCGAACGTCGTGAGCTCGCGCCGCAGCAGGCGTCCGGCGTAGCAGTGGAGCCCCAGCGGGATCAGCCCGGCCGCGCGGAACAGCCGCCGGTAGGTCGCCGCCGGGCGCATCTGGAAGCTCTCCTGGTCGCCCTCGGTCGCATCCTCCATCGCGAACATCTCGATGAACGCCACCCCGCCGAGCAGCTTCGCAATCGCCTTCAGCCCGCGGCCCGCCTCGTCGTTGTCGACGTAGTGCAGGACGTCCGAGCACACGATGAGGTCGTACGGCGGGCCGAGCTTCAGGCGCCCGAGTGTCCCGAGCGAGCCCAGCCGGATGTTGCGCGCGCGCCCGTAGCGCTTCACCGCATACGCGCTCGAGTCGACGCCGGTGTAGCGCACCTTGGGCCGCGCGTGCCGGAGCAGCGCGCGCCACGGCGCCTCGCCGCAGCCGACGTCGAGCACCGTGCGGATCTCGCGCTCGAGCAGGTACTCGCTCGCCGCCACCGCGAGCTGCACGCGGCGCGCGAGCACGCCCTGGTGCACCACGGTCCAGCGCGGGTCGCGATACCAGCGGTCGAAGTAGGCGCGGTCGTATTGCTTGCTCATCGCGCGGGCTCCGGCGGCGGCGTCAGCGTGACGTCGAACGACATCGAGGTGATCACCGGCGTCACGTTGCGCGCGCGGAAGCGCCACGCCTCGATCATGCGCGGGTTCACGCCGCGGTACGGCGGGGTGGCGATGGCCACGGAGCCGGCGCCTGCCCGCACGTGGCCGGAGAACCGCTCGATCCGCCCACCCTCGGCGACCGGTGCCGCGCCCCGCGCCGCGGCGGTGCACCCGAGCGCGCAGACGATCGCCAGAGCGGCGCGATGCAGCGGGCGGCGCGCGCGCCATGCCCGGGCTACTCCTTCACGCGCTCGATGCGCGCGCCGACCGCGGTGAGCTTGCGGTCCATGGCCTCGTAGCCGCGATCGAGATGATAGATGCGCGAGATGCGCGTCTCGCCCTCGGCGGCCAGCGCCGCGATCACCAGCGCCGCGCTCGCGCGGATGTCGGTGGCCATCACCGGGGCGCCCTGCAGCCGCTCGACGCCCTTCACCACGGCGACGTTGCCCTTCTGCTCGACGTTCGCGCCCAGCCGGTTGAGCTCCGGCACGTGCGTGAAGCGGTCCAGGTAGATGGTGTCGGTGATGACGCTGGTGCCGTCGGCGATCGCGGCGACCGCCATGATCTGGGCCTGCATGTCGGTCGGAAAGCCGGGATAGACCGCGGTGGTCACGTCGCACGCGCCCGGCCGTCGCGGCCCGCGGACCGTCACCTCGTCGACGCCGGCGTGGGTCTCGCAACCCATCTCCTCGAGCTTGCGCAGCGTCGCGGCCAGGTGCTCGGGGACGCAGCGCTCGATCGTCAGCGTGCCGCCGGTCGCCGCGGCGGCGGCGAGGAACGTCGCGGCCTCGATGCGGTCGGGGATGATGCTGGTGTCGATCGGCCGCAGCTGCTTCACGCCGTGCACGGCGATGCGGCGCGAGCCGAGCCCCTCGATGCGTGCCCCGCACGCCACCAGCACCTCGCCCAGCACGGTGATGTCGGGCTCGATCGCCACGTTCTCGAGCGTCGTGGTGCCGTCGGCCAACGTGGCCGCCATCATGAGCTGCGCGGTCGCGCCGACCGAGACCACGTCGAAGTTGAACGCGCCGCCCTTCAGCCGCACGTCCTTGCCCACGATGTAGCCGTGCTCGATCTCGAGCGTGGCACCCATGGCCTTGAGCCCTTCGAGGTGCAGGTTCACCGGGCGCGGGCCCCACGCGCAGCCGCCGGGCAGCGACACGCGGGCGGCGCCGAGGCGCGCGAGCAGCGGCCCCAGCACGTAGATGCTGGCGCGCATGGTGCGCACCAGGTCGTAGGGCGCCTCGACCGAGGTCAGATGAGTGCTGTCGACCGTGCAGGTGTCGCCCGCGAACGTCACCTTGGCGCCGAGCGTCTCGAGCACGCGCGCCATGGTGCGCGTGTCGGAGAGGCTCGGCACGTTGCGCAGCACGTGCACGCCGGGCGCCAGCAGGGTGGCCGCCATGACCGGGAGCGCGGCATTCTTGGCGCCGCTGACCGCGATGCGGCCGGCGAGCGCGTGGCCGCCTTGGATCACGAGTGCGTCCATGAGCGTTCTTTCGGTGGTGGGTTCGCTCGCGGCGGTGGTTCCGCCGGTCGCCGGGGCGCTCACATCCATGGGGCGCCATCTCCTGTGGGCAGCGCGCGGGATCGCCGCGCGCGGGTCGGTCGTGGATCGTGCCGGCCGCGCGGCATCGCCGCGCGTGCGCGGGTCGAGGATCGCGCGTGTCGCGCGGCGATTATCGGCGGCGGGTCCGCGGCGCGCAACCTCGGAAGCGCGGTCGCGGCGCGGCGCCGTGGACTCAGTGCCCGCCGCGCGTGCTGTCGGCCGCGGCCGGCACCGGGCGCGGGCGTTTCGGCCGCGGCGCGGGCGGACCAGTCGCCGCCGGACGCGCGGGCGGCTGCGAGTACGTGAGCCCCACGCGGACCACCATCACGCTCGGGATCTCCTGCGCGGTCTGGAAGTTCTCGCGGCGCTGGGCGTCGAGCACCAGCGGCGGATCGATCACCATCGCCGAGCGTCCGAGCGCCACGAACGCGCCGCCCAGGTCGAGCGCGAAGCCGCCGAGGAGCGGCACGCCGAGGCCGCCGCCCGCGCTCCACGCGAACGAGGTGCCGCCGGGCGGCGCATCGAAGGACTCCGGCCGGTAGGCGCCCGCCGAGGCGGTGCTGCGCACCGCCGGGTGCGCGTGAAAGGTGCCGAGGCCCCCACTCACGAACCCATAAATGCGCGTCGGCCCGGCGCGGAACGACAGCTCCGGGCCCGCGGTCACCCACAGCATGCGCTCGGTGATCGTGGCGAACGAGGTGTTCGGGCCGCTCGAGGGCGAGAGCAGCGGCGTCTCCGCTCCCACCTTCAGGCTGGTGTAGCCGCCGTCGAGCCGCAGCGCGAGATGGGCGCCGCTGTCGGTGCGCGCGGTGGTCGCGACCCAGATCGCGGGCGCGCCCGCCGCGCCGACGCCAAACGACCCCAGCGGCTGGGCCCACGCGCCGCCGACGGTCGCCTCGACGTGGTCGAGGCCGCCCGCGGTCGCGCCGCGCGCGGCGACGAGCAGCGCGATCAGCGGCAGCCAGGTCGACAGTGGGCGCGGGCGCAGGGTCGCGGCCTCAGAGCGGCGTGAACAGCGTCACGCCGACGTGGAAGATCACCAGGTCCGCGTCGCTGCGATGCACCTTGATCGTGACCGTGCCGTCGGAGTTCTCGATGATGCTGCCCTTGGTCAGGTACTCGGCGTCCTTCTGCGCGCGGTACTCGGCGCCCAGGTCGAGCGCGATCTGGCGGTTGAACGGCACCTGCACCCCGCCGCCGGCGCTCCATGCGAACACCGCGTTCGAGAAGTTGGTGCTGCTCGCGAACGGCTCGCTGAGGCTGTTGGAGCCGCTCACGCTGGTCTCGGTGAAGAAGTAGCCGAGCCCCACGGTGCCGAACAGGTAGGGGCGGATCGGCCCCTCGGGCACCGAGAACTGCGGGCCGAGGCCGGCGGTGACCAGATTGTGGCTGGTGCGCACGCGCACGTCGACGAGCACCACCGTGTTGCTGAGCGGGACGCGGCGCTCCTCGTTGCCGTAGTTGAGATACCCCACGTCGCCGCGGATGCCGAACCAGCCCTGCGGATCGATGTGGTAGACGCCGTCCACCTGGAGCCCGTAGCCGGTGGGCGCCACGTCGGCGAACACGCCCTGGGGGGCGCCGACGATGAAGTGCGCGCCGCCTTCGGCGCGCGCCGCCGCGGCGGGCGAAGCGCCAAGTGCGAGGACGGCGACGACGATCGACAGCGTGATCAAGCGGCGCATGCTTGGGACCTCGAGGAGAGAGGAACCTGCGGGGAGCCGACGCGGCAGTATGCCCGACCTCCGGGTCGCGCTCAATCACTGATACGGACGGGCAGCCGTGACGCGTGCGCAGCGGGCGGCTATGCTCGCCGCCGTCCGTCGCTCGATCGTGAACCGGAGGAACCCATGTCGCGCTCGTCCCTGATGGTGTGCGCCGCATCGCTCCTGTTGGCCTGCGCGGCCGCGCCCGCAGCCTCCGCCCCCGCGCTGCCCGCGCGCCTCGCCCCCGCCGAGGCGGACTCGCTGCGCGCGGCGCTCGAGAAGGACCGCGCCGAGACGCTCGACTGGCTCAAGACCAGCCCGACCTCGTACCTGGCGACCGTGCAGCGCCAGGACTTCGGCGAGAAGACGGCGCTCACGGTCGGTAACTCGAGCGAGTGCGACGTCCGCATCCCCGACGAGATGCTCAAGCCCGAGCACCTGCGCGTGACCGTGGTCGGCGACTCGTTCCGCGTCGAAGCGCTCGACGCGGGCGCCACGTTCAAGGAGAAGGACGATGAGCTGCGCGACGCCATGGTGGCCCCGAGCAGCATCCGCGTCGGACGCTACACGCTGCGGCTCTCGCACCAGCGCTTTCCGGCCATCATCGTGTTCGACCCGCAGAGCCCGCGCTTCGCCGACTACAAGGGCCTCCACTGGTTCCCGGCCGACATGAGCTACCGCTACGTCCTCTCGCTGACGCCGAATCCCAGCCCCGACACCGTGATCATCCTGTCCACGCGCGGCAACCAGCGCCACGCGCTGCGGGCGGGCTGGTTCGAGTTCAAGCTGAAGGGCACCACGTGCCGGCTGGAGGCCACCCGGCTGCTCGAGCCGGGCGTCGGCGAGCACGACCTGGGGATCTTCTTCCGCGACCTCACCACCGGGAAGGAGTCCTACGGCCTCGGCCGCTACGTCGACGTGGAGCCGCGCGACGACGGGCGGTACGTGCTCGACTTCAACCTCGCCTACAACCCCGCCTGCGCCGTCAGCGAGCACTACAACTGCCCGATCCCGCCCAAGGCGAACACGCTCAAGGTCGCGATCCGCGCGGGGGAGATGGACAGCCACTATCACTAGCTGCGTGCGCTCGAGGCTGGATTCGGCGCGCGGCCCCCACTAGACTGCGCGACGGTTGGGCGCCAGGGCCGGCGCATCGGGCGCCGGTGTGGCTCGCCCCTCATGGAGGATCCGCCCATGACCTCGATGCCCCCTCCGGTCACGCCCGCCCCGCCCAAGAGCAATTCGAACCGCGCGACCTGGAGTCTCGTGCTCTCGATCCTCGGCATCATCTGCTGCGAGATCCTCGCTCCGATCGCGTGGTACCTGGGCAGTCAGGAGCTGGCGGCGATCCGCGCCGGCCAGTCGCCCCAGAGCGGCGAGGGCCTCGCGAAGGCCGGATGATCATGGGGATCATCGGAACCATCCTGCTCGCGTTCACGCTCTGCTGGGTGTTCTTCTTCGGCGGTCTCGCGATGCTCTCCGCGATGGGCCACCGCTGATCCGATGACCGTGACGGTCGCCTCAGCCGCCGGCCCCGACGACGCGCGTCGCCGGGGCTGGCGCATCTGGGCGCTCGCCGGACTCGCGCTGGCGATCGGCTGGGCGGTGCTCGCGGTATGGACGCCGCCCGAGGATCCGGCGTGGACGGTGTGCCTGTTCCGCCGCATCACGCATCACGACTGCGCGACCTGCGGCATGACGCGCGCGCTGGCGGCGCTCGCCAAGGGCGACGTGGCGACGGCGCAAGCGCGGCATCCGCTCGCGCTGCCGCTCGCGATCGAGGGGCTGCTCGCGTGGGTGCTCGCTCCGTGGGCGATCGCGCGCGGCTGGCGGGCGCCGGCGCGCTGGCGCGACGGATGGCTGATCGCGCATGGCATGGCGCTCGCGGTGGTGTTCGTGGCGCGCTGGCCGCGCGGCGGCTGAGCGGCGCGCGAATCGGCAGTGCGCGGACTCGACGGCCCGCGCGGCTGAGCGCCGTGGCGGTCGCGCGCTTCCGCCTGCTAGGAGTGGACTCCGATGCGCGCCTCGACCTCGCGCTGGCGCTCGGGCATCACCTCGTCATAGTGCCGCACGGTGTCCTCCAGTTCGGCGCGCTCGTGCACTCCGCCGTGCACCAAGTTGCTGGCGATGACGCCGTGCACGGTGAGACCGGTCACGGTGTGCCAGGTCCGGTTGATGAGGCTGTCCTCGAGCATGCAGTCGAACCGCATCGGCAGCGCCGGCAGCGGCGCCCGCCAGCCGGTCTCGCTCTCGAGGGTTGCGACCATCTTCGGCACGTCCCAGTCGATGTAGCGCGAGACCGTGATCGAGCGCGGCCCCACGATGCGCGGAGTGCGCACGAACAGGTTGGTGAGCGGCGGCACGTAGAACTCCATGCGCAGTCGCAGCAGGTGGTACATCGCCGCGGCGACGTGCCAGGCCATCGCCGGCCAGCGCAGCGGGTGCACGCGCCGCAGCGCGCGCTTCATCGCCGACATCTTCACGCCGCGCTCGAGGTGGAGCATGCCTTCGTAGTGATTGTCCGAGCCGAGCGCCACTGCGACCCCCTCGCGCTCGGCCTCGCGATGGAGCGCCGCCTTGATGGCGTAGCCG
This sequence comes from Candidatus Eiseniibacteriota bacterium, assembly GCA_963725865.1. Taxonomy (GTDB): domain Bacteria; phylum Eisenbacteria; class RBG-16-71-46; order RBG-16-71-46; family RBG-16-71-46; genus CAVSAC01. The sequence continues at coordinate 1,632,770 of CAVSAC010000014.1, read as the reverse complement.
CAGAACTGGCAGATGCCCCAGTAGAGCCTGGCGTCGCGCAGCGCGAGGACGACATGGCGGACGAAGGCCCGGTCGTGCCCGCCGCGACTCTTCACCACCTTCATCTCGACGCCGAGGCTCTGGCACAGCGCGCGCAGATTGTCCTGGGCACGGACGTGGTTGAGGCCGTGGTCGTAGCTCACGACCAGCGGACGCAGCCCCAGCCGGCGCACCGTCAGATAGAGCACGTACGAGCTGTCGAGTCCGCCCGAGGCACCGACGATGACGTCGTAGCGTCCGGTCGCGGGGCCGCGCGCCTCGAGGATCATGCGCTTGAGGTCGTCGAGGTCGCCCTTGCGATGGCGCGCGAGCCGCTCACCGAGGTCGGTGGAGTGGCACACGGAACAGCGGCCGTCGCTCTCGATGGTGACGCCAGGAAATTCGGTGGTGAAGAAGCAGGCGGAGCAGGAGCCGGCGGCGGAAGCGGCCATGGCAGCAGTCACCTCGTTCGGCGGGGCGCCGTCGGGGGGCGCGGCCCGGGACCGCCATCAGGAGAAGTCCATCGCGGAGCAGCGTGCGAACCGGAAGCACGCATGCGGTGGTGATTATCCGCGCCCTGCACCCTCGGGGCAACCGCTCGCGGCGCGCCCGCCGGCGGCGGTCGGGCGGGCGCACACCGCCGTCGCGCCGAGCCCGGCGGCGACGAGCAGCGGGCGCATGAGTCTGCGCGTCCCGGACGCCGGGCCGGCGAGGCGCATGGACCAGCGGCTCACCGCTCCTCTTTCCACTGCGCGGGCGCGATCGCCGGCCCGCTGGCGCGCCGCGCCAGCAGCACGCGCGGGCGGCTCGCGAGGTCGTCGCGCAGCTCGGCATCGGTCCATTCGTGGGCGCCTTCGAACCAGGCGAGCACCTGCTCGGCGCGCTGTTCGGCCAGCTCCAGCGCCAGCAGCCCGCCCGCGACCAGGTGCCGCGGGGCATCGGCCACGATCCGGCGCAGGTCGTCGTTGCCGCTCGCGCCCCCCACCAGCGCCCCGCGCGGCTCGTGGTCGCGCACGTCGACGGGCAGGTCCGGCCACTCGGACTCGGCCACGTAGGGAGGATTGGAGACCACCACCTCGAAGCGGTCGTCGCCCCCGACGGCGTCGAACCAGTCGCCGTGCGCCAGCGTGACGCGGTCCGCCGGCCCCAGCCGCTCGAGGTTGTCGCTCGCGACCGCGAGCGCCTGCGGGCTGGCGTCGGTGGCCACCACGCGCGCGGCCGGCCACTCGTGCGCGATCGCCAGCGCGATCGCTCCCGAGCCGGTGCCGAGGTCGAGCACCCGCGGCTGCGGCCAGCGCACGGCCTCGGCCCGCAGCACGCCGAGCACCGCCTCGACGAGTCCTTCGGTCTCGGGCCGCGGGATCAGCACGCCCGGCCGCACCTCCAGGTCGAGGTGGCGGAACGCCGCGCGACCCGTGATGTACTGGATCGGCTCGCCGCGCACCCGGCGCTCCACCCACTCGTCGAAGCGCTCGCCGTCCGCCGCGGCCATGTCGTACTCGCGCTCCAGGTAGAGCTCGGTGCGCTTGAGGTCGAGCAGGCGGCTGAGCAGCTCCTCTGCCTCGGCGCGCGGTGAACCGTGCGAGGCGAGGCGGTCGAGGGCGTGCTCGATGGCTACGGCGATGGTCGGTGGCACGCGCGACAGGATAGCACCGCGTCCGCCGCGGTCGGCCTCCGCGGCGGACGAGTGGATCAGCGGTCCGGCGTGTCCCAGGCGTCCTTGATCATCATCGCGCACATGGTGACGGTGATCGCCACGATGACCGGGTCGCCGATGGACAGGATGCTGAGCTTGATGCCGATCCCGCAGCCGACCGCGGCGTACACGCCGGCGGCCGTGTCGGGGCTGGGCGGCGGCGTCACGGGCGCGGCACGGGACGGAACGGGAATCGAGGCGAGGGTCAGGGCGGCCGCCAGCGCGAGCGCCAGCGGCAGACGGATGAGTCTCATGACGGAATCCTCCGAGGACGGCGCGCTAGCCCGTCCGCTGAACTTCCTCGACGAGCAGGCGGGCGCAGACCAGGAACGCGACGACCGCACCCAGGGGATCGGTGAATCCGGCGACGGACATCGCGCAGGAGCCGTACTTGAGGACGTTCATCACTCCGGTCGGTGCCGCCGCGCGGCCGGCGGCGGCGTGCGCGGGCGCGGACTGGAGGGCGAGGACGAGGCACGCGAGCGCGAGCCACGCGTGCGGACGGCGGTGACGCAACATGGGGATCTCCCAGCGCGGGGGCGGATGGGCGCGGGGGCATCGATGCGGGGGCGACACGCCGCGGGTTGCCGGCGCCGCTATTCCTCCCGCGGGGGCGGGTCGGTCGCGATGAGGGTGCCGTCGGCGCGGAAGCGCAGCACCTCGGAGTAGACGCGGTGGCCCCAGGCGTGGCGCCAAACCCCCGCGGAGTCCCACCACGCCCGCTCCGACGGGAACGCCGCGAGTGCCGCGGGCGGCGGGCGATGCGCGGCGTCCACCAGCAGCACCTCGAGCGCGGTCCCGGGCGCGGACGCGGCGTGGCGTTGGGCGATCGCCGGGAACTGGTCCTGGCAGCGCGGGCAGTCGGGATTGACCGCGACCACCCAGCGCGCGCGCGCCGGGGCGTCGCCCGCACGCGTCAGCGGGACGAAGCGCGCGACCTCGAAGCGCGGGGTCTCGAAGTGATGCGTGCGGTCCCACGTCCACAGCACCACCAGCCCCACCAGCGAGAGCACGATCAACGCCGCCCCGATGGCGCCCGACCAGCTGGCCAGCGGAGAGGCTGCGGACGGTTCGCGAGCGGTCACAGCGGGCTCCTTCCGCGGGCCAGGTCCACGAGCAGCGCGGACGCCAGCCGGGTGATGGCGACCGCCGCCAGCGTGAGCGCGAGCGGGAGCGCGAGCGGACGCCGCAACGCGCGCGCCTGCACGAGCGCCGTGCACACGATACGCGCGATCGCGCACAGTCCGAAGCCGGCCACCACCGACGCCAGCAAGTCGGCGCCGGATGCCGGGGTCGGACCGACCAGTGCCCCCATGACGGGCGAGTGCGCCCACGCCTTCACGCCGCGTAGCGTGTGCGCGAGCAGGTCGGCGACGGAGAACGACCCCAGCGCGATCGCCAGTCGCCAGTACGCCAGCCGGGCGCCCGCGCTCGCCCAGACGGCCCGGTAGAACGCGGCCTCGATGAGCCAGCCGGCCACCTTGATCGCGACCGCGCCGGCCACCAGCGCGGCCAGCGGCACGCCCGCGCGCGGCAGGTGACCGCCCGCATGGGCCGCCAGCTCGGCGGCCGCGTGCTGCCACCAGCCCCACAGCAGGCCGCCGAGCCAGATCGGCAGCGACCACGGGGCCATGATCCACTCGGGCTGCGGGGCTCGACGGTCCACGGCATCGATGCGCATCCAGGGTCCGGCGTGGGCGGGTGAAGCGGGGGACATCGCGATGCGCGATGCGACTGCACGTCGCATGCCTGTGGCGCGCGTGCGTGAACGGCGCGGTTCGCGCGACGGCGTGCGCGCGCCCGTGTCCACGAAGCGGGCGCCGGCGTCCACGCCGCGCGCGCCGCGCGGTCGCGCGCCACGGTGGCATCATCCGCGCAGCCCGCGCCCGGCGGCAGCCTCCGCGTGTCGATCCGGCCGCCGGCGCTCAGTCGCCTTCGTAGCGGTCGTACACGCGCTTCAGCTCGAGCGGCGGGCGCCCGCCGGCACCCTCGGTGCGCGCGATCACGATCAGCTGCTTGCCGTCCTGCGACAGCTCGAAGCTCTGGTGGAGCTTCCCGCCGCGCGGCCCGCTGCCCTCGGCCTCGAGGCGTGCCCCGCTCCAGTGCGCCACGTATCGCGGTGGGTCGGCCGGCGCGACCGCGCCCGCCGAGAGCACGAGCGTCTCGACCAAGTCGCCGCGATCGGTCACCACCACTGCGCTGTCGCTCTGCTCGAGCGCCATCATCAGCGGCGGCCGCGCGAGCAGGTTGGAGCGGGGCGCCCGCGCACCGGACGACTCGTCCGCGCCCCCCGCGGGGCCGCCGCCACCGGGCCCGCGTCCGCCCCAGCCGCCTTCCCGGCCGCCACCTTCGCCGCCCATGCCGCCACCGCGCATCCCGCGCCCTCCCCCCATGCCGCGCCGGCCTTCGCCGGCGCCCCCGGCGCTCGAGCGCAGCTCGGCCAGTTTCTTCTGGAAGCTCTCGCTCTGCGCCTCGTTGAGCTTCCAGACGCCGTCGAGCCTGGGCGGGGCGGAAGGCGTGGCGGCGCGCGTGAGCGCCGGGACACCGAATGCGGTGATCGTGAGGACGGCCGCGGCCACGGCGACGCGAAGCGATACGTGACGCATGATGCGCTCTCCTGGGATGGGGTACGCGCGCGCGCACGCGGCGGGGTGGCGCGCGAAGATCGGGGCCCGGCCCTCCCTACAGACGGATCAGAGCGGCTGGAGTCTCGGTGCCGTCGGAACGCTCGGGTCTTGCGCCCTCCGGTGCGGGTTCCTAGGATGCCGGCGGCGCGAGCGCCACCGCCGGTCCGCGATGGTCCGCCTTTCGGCGGGCCGGCGGAACGTCGGGCGAACTCCGGAGGTGATCGATGCTCTCGATCGTGACGCTGTGGCTGCCCATCCTGCTGTCGGCGGTGCTGGTGTTCTTTGCCAGCTTCATCATCCACATGATGCTGCCGTACCACCGGACGGACGTGAAGAAGCTCAAGGACGAGGACGCGGTGATGGACGCGCTGCGCAAGTTCGAGATCCCGGCCGGCGACTACATGTTTCCGTGCGGCACGGGTCCGGAGTCGATGAAGGACCCCGCGTTCATCGAGAAGATGAAGAAGGGCCCCAAGGCGATCATGACCGTGCTGCCCGCGGGGCCGCCCGCGATGACGAACGAGCTCATCCAGTGGTTCCTCTACTGCGTGCTGGTCTCGGTGTTCGCGGCCTACATCGCGAGCCGGGCAGTGGGGCCGGACGCCCACTACCTGCGCGTGTTCCGCTTCGCGGGCGCGACGGCGTTCTTCTGCTACGTGGTGGCGCTGTGGCAGGACTCGATCTGGTACAAGCGCGCGTGGAGCACCACGTTCAAGAACTCGTTCGACGGCCTGGTGTACGGGCTGCTCACCGCGGGAACGTTCGGCTGGCTCTGGCCGCGGTAGCGGCCGGCATCGGGAAGCGACCCACGCGCCCCGCCCGGGCACGCACCCGGGCGGGGCGCGCCGCGGCCGGCGCGGCTCAGCCGGCCTCGCTGCCCAGCGCCGCGAGCCGCTCGCTCATGTCGGCGGTCGCCAGTGCCTCGTTGAGCTCGTCGAGGTCGCCTTCCATCACCGCCGGCAGGTTGTGCGAGGTGAAGTTGATCCGGTGGTCGGTGATGCGGCTCTGCGGGAAGTTGTAGGTGCGGATCTTGGCGCTGCGGTCGCCGGTCGAGACCTGCGAGCGCCGCTGCGCCGCCTGCCGCGCCTGCTGCTCCTGGAGCTTGGCGTCGTAGAGCCGCGCGCGCAGCACCTTCATCGCCTTCGCGCGGTTCTTGATCTGCGAGCGCTCGTCCTGGCAGGTCACCACCAGGCCGCTCGGCAGGTGGGTGATGCGGACCGCGGAGTCGGTGGTGTTCACGCCCTGGCCGCCGGGGCCGCCGGCGCGGTAGACGTCGACGCGCAGGTCCTTCTCCTCGATCTGGATGTCGACGTCCTCGACCTCGGGCAGCACGGCGACGGTCGCGGCCGAGGTGTGGATGCGGCCCGAGGCCTCGGTGGCCGGCACGCGCTGCACGCGGTGCACCCCCGACTCGAACTTCATCTGGCGGTACACGTCCTCGCCGGAGAGCATGAAGACGATCTCCTTGAAGCCGCCGACCTCGGAGGGGCTCGAGGACATCACCTCCAGCTTCCAGCGGCGGCGCTCGGCGAACTTGGAGTACATCCGGAACAGCTCGCCGGCGAACAGCGTGGCCTCGTCCCCGCCGGTCCCGGCGCGCAGCTCGACGATCACGTTCTTGTCGTCGTCGGGATCGCGCGGCACCAGGTGCTGCTTGAGCGCCTCCCCGAGCACGTCCAGGCGCGCGCGCAGCTCGGGCAGCTCGGCCTTCGCCAGCTCGGCCAGCTCGGCGTCGTCCGAGGCGGCGGCGGCCTCGTCGTCGGCGGCGGTGCGCTCGAGACGCCGGTACTCCTCGAGGTCGCGCATGGTGGCCGCCAGCCGCGTGCGCTCGCGGCCGAGGTCGCGCAGCTTGCGCGGGTCGGACGCCACCTCGGGGGTGCCCAGCAGCTGATTCACCTCGGCCCAGCGGGCTTCGACCTTCTTCAGCGCGTCCCACATGGCGTCACTGCACGAACGTCAGCTCGAGCGGGGCGCCGTCGCCGGCGGCCTCGAGGCGGCGCACGGTCTCGTCGGCGCGCACGTGTTCGAGCGCGGCGATCGCCACCGCGCACATCGTGAGGTCGGGTTCCCGCGTCGTGAGCCGCTGGAACTGGATCCCCGGCCACGAGAGCGCGCGCACCCACGCCTTCGCCTGGTGCTTGCCGGACAGCCGGATGAACTCGAACGCCAGGCCCGCGATGAGCGGCATGCACGCGATCCGCAGCAGGTGGTCCTGGATGCGCTGCGGCCGCCCGATGAGCGTGAACACCACGATGCTGACCACCACCACGATGAACAGGAACGTGGTGCCGCAGCGCGGATGGAAGCGCGAGAACGTCTGCACGCTCTCGGGCGTCAGGGGCGCGCGCGCCTCGAGCGCGTGGATGGCCTTGTGCTCCGCCCCGTGGTAGCCGAGGACGCGGGCCATCTCCTTCCACTGGCTGATCAGGAACAGGTAGAGCAGGAACACCGCCAGCCGGAACGCGCCGTCGACGAGCCCGAACGCCAGCCGGCTGGTGGCGCCGACGGCGACCGTCAGCCGCGCGGGCAGCACCACGAACAGCAGCAGCCCGACCGCGAGCGAGAACACCAGCGTCGCGCCCTGGATCACGCTCTGGCCCGCGGAGGCCTTGGCCGCGGTCCCGCCCTCGTCACGCCCCGCCTCGTCCGCGCTGAAATTGAGCGCGGTCATGCCGAGATAGAGCGTCTCGAACAGCGCCACGGCCCCGCGCACGATCGGGAGGCCGAGCGCCTTCACGCGCAGCGTGACGGACCGGTACGCGCGGTCGAAATACGCGAGCGAGCCGTCGGGGCGGCGCACCGCCACCGCGACGAGCGACGGCGAGCGCATCATGACGCCTTCGATGACAGCCTGACCACCGACGGGCAGGAAGGGCAACGATGCCTCCGGGCATGCGAACGGCTCCCGCCGGGCGTCCGCCCGGCTGGGAGCCGCTCGGGAAGCGCTAGGACTGCGCTGGCTCGGGCTTGGCCTCGCCCTTCTTCTCGTAGCGCCTGCGGAAGCGCTCCACGCGGCCGGCCTTGTCGATCATCTTCTGCTTGCCGGTGAAGAACGGGTGGCAGCTCGAGCACACGTCGAGGTGCACCTTGCCGTCGGCATTGTGCGGATCGAGCGTCGTGCGGGTGTCGAACTCGGTGCCACAGCCGTAGCAGTGGAAGGTGCGGATCTTGTAGATGGGATGCAGTCCAGCCTTCATCGCACTTCTCCTCTCGGCGGCGTTCCCCGGCCGGCTCCTTCGCGATGATCGCTCAGGGCACGCTGGTGGGCCGGGCGCTCCGCACGGGGCGGTGTTGGATAGCGGGCGGCGAGTATGCCCGAAGCGGGGCCCAATGCCAAGCTCCGGGCGAGCACCACCCTTGGATGGGGCCGGGCCCCGAACGGCATCCGTTCTCCACCAACCCCTGACATCCGGCTCGGCGGGACCGGCGGGACGGGAGCGCAAGCGCGCGGTCAGCGCGCGCCGGTCACTCCGGCGCTGCGCGCCCGCTCGAACCAGGCCGCGGCCTTGCCGAGGTCACGGGAGTAGTGCTGCCCATTGCGATGCATGACGCCGAGCGCGTACATCGCCGTGCCGTCCCCGCCCGCGGCGGCTCGCTCGAACCACGCCGCGGCCTCCGCGAGTCGCCGCGGCCGCGCGGCCGTGTGGTCGGCGAGCGCGCGCTCGTAGGCCAGGCTGCCGACGATGGACATCGCCCGGGGATCGCTCTCGCGCGCGGCGCGCTCCAGCTCACGCCGCCCGCGCAGCGAGTCGAACGGCACCCCTTCGCCGCCCGCGAGTCGCGTCGCCAGCTCGAGGCGTGCGTGCGGCAGCCCATTCGCGGCGGCCTGCTCGAACAGCGTGAGCGCGCGCCCCGGATCCGCGGCCCCGCCGATCCCCTCCGCGAGGCAGCGCGCCAGCAGCAGCGAGGCGACCGGCACGCCGGCGTCGTGCGCCTGCTGCAGGTAGCCGCGCGCGCGTTCCGCATCGGGCTGCACGCGCCCGATCGCCTGCGGATCACCGACCGGCGGCGGCAGGAACAACATCGCCGCACGCAACGCGCACGCCGCCTCGCCGAAACGGGCGCCCTTGTCGAACTGGTACATCGAGCTCGGCACGTCGACGTGCACGCCTTCACCGTGCAGCCGCGACTCGCCCGCGACGAAGAACAGCCCCTGGCGAGCGACCCACAGGTCGCGGTCGCCGTAAGCCGCGCGACAGGCCTCGTCCGCCGCCCCGAAGTACGCCGCGTTCATCGCGCGGCCGGCGAGCGAGTCGCTGCGCGCGATCCCCGCGCCGCGGAAGTAGGCGTGGGCGAGCAGCGCGAAGGAAGGCGCCACCCGACAGTCGCCCTGACGCGTCGCGAGCAGCAGGTAGTGGACCGCGAGCGAGTCGTCGGGCGCGACCCGCTCCCCGCTGGCGTAGAGCTGGCCGAGCAACTGCGCGGCCCGCGGATCCCCGAGGTCCTCGGCGCCGTGGCGCAGCGCCGCGAGCGCGCCCGGGTCGGCCGGACCGCCAGCGGCCGCGCGCAGCGCGCGGATCGCATCAGCGTAGACCCGCTCGCGCTCGCCCGCCGCGCCGGGCGCCGACGTCGCGAGCGACTCCGCGAGCGCCGCGCGGACGCCCGCGGACGCGCACGCCCGCGACCGGCCGGCGCCGTCGTAGCCCGCCGCGCTGCGCTCGGCGGCGAGCGCGCTGTCGCGGGCCGCCACCCCGGGCATCGCGGAGGCCGCCGGCGAAGCGGCCGTCACGAGGACGAGCGCCGCGCAGGCCGCGTGAAGCTGCGATCGGGACATGAGGACTCCAGGGAAAGGCCTACGGGGCGCGGCCGGGAAAGTATAGAGTCCCCGACCGTCGACACCAACCACCATGGTCCTCCCGCTCCCTTCCTCGCCCGCCCCTCGCCGCTTCGCGCTGGTCGCGACGGCCATCGGCGTGATCGTGCTCGCGGTCCTGCTCGCCGGACTGTGGTGGCTCGGTCACCGCCGCGTGCCGGAGTCGCCCGCCGTTCGGATGGCCGCCGCGATCGGCGTCGCCCTCGCGCCGGCCGCGGCCGGGCGCGACACTCTGCACGACCCGGTCGAGCGGGCGCTGCTCGATTTCTACCGCCAGCGGGGCAATCGGGCGGCCTGGAGCGACGACCGGCGCCCGCACGACGCCGCGCTCGCCTGCGCGCACGTCCTCGCGCTCGCGGCCCGCGAAGGTCTCGATCCCGCCGACTACGAGGGGGCCGCGCTGGCGCACGACTGCTCGCGGCTGCGCGCCGCCTCGCAGGCCGCGGCGCCCGAATCGCTCGCCGCGCTCGACCTGCGCCTGACCCGCGCGTTCCTGCGCTACGCGCGCGACGCGTGCGAGGGGCGGGTGCCCGATGCGGCGCTCGACCCCGACTGGGTGAAGGATCGCCGGCGTCCCGACCTGCTCGGGGAGCTGGCGCGCGCGCTCCACGCCGGCCGCACGGGCGCGGTGATGGCCGAGCTGGGCCCGCGCGACCCGGAGAGCCTCGCGCTGCGCGCCGCGCTGGCGCAGGTGCTCCACGTCGCCACGCTCGGCGGGTGGCCGCGGCTGACCGCAGGACCGCCGCTGCGCCTCGGCGACGGGAGCCCGGACGTGGCGCGGCTGCGTCGCCGGCTCGCGTACGAGCTCCCACTCGACACCACGTCGCTCGACGCGCCGTTCGACGCCGCTCTCTTGCGCGCCGTGAGCACGTTTCAGGGCCGGCACGGCATCAAGCCGACCGGCATCGTCGACCCGCCGACGCGCGCGGCGCTGAACGTCCCGGCGGCGGAGCGTGCGCGCACGCTCGCGCTCAACCTCGAGCGGAGGCGATGGCTGGCGCTGCCGCCGCCCGAGCCCTGCATCATCGTGAACCTGCCCGACTATTCGCTCGAGCTGCGCGACAGCGCCCGCACGGTGCTGCGCATGCGCGTGGTGATCGGCGAGCGGCGCAATCCCACGCCGGTATTCAGCGACGCGATGAGCTACCTGGCGTTCAATCCGACCTGGCGGCTGCCGCGGCGCATCGTGGTCGAGGAGATCGTGCCCGAGCTGCATCGCGACACCTCGTACCTCGCGAGCCACCACATGCGGGTGTTCGATCCCCGCCATCAACCGGCGCTCGAGGTCCCGCACACCGCGGTGGACTGGCGCGCCGCCGAACAGGACTCGTTCCGCTACATCGTGGTGCAGGACGGCGGCCCCGAGAACCCGCTCGGCCGGATCAAGTTCATGTGTCCGAACGAATACGACGTCTACCTGCACGACACGCCGCTGCGCTCGCATTTCGCGCAGGTGGCGCGCGCGCGCAGCCACGGGTGCGTGCGGGTGGAGCGGCCGCACGCGCTGGCGGAGCGGCTGCTCGCGCCGCGGTACGCGGAGGCGGTGGCCGATTCCGTCGACTCGCTGGAGGCCGCGGCGGTGACGCGCTACGTCGGGCTGCCCCACCCGGTCCCGGTCCACCTGCTGTACTGGACCGCGTGGGTGGACTCGGCGGGCGCGCTGCAGTACCGCGACGACATCTACGAGATCGACCGCCGGCTGGACGCGGCGCTGCGTCGCGGACGCCCCGACGAGTTCGTCCTCAATCCGCCGCTCGAGTGGGGCGTGCTGCATCGCGGCGCGGCGGCGGCTGGACCCGCGGCCCCGCCGGTGGCGGGTCCATGAGGCCGCGGATCGCTCAGCCGACCGGCCCGCCGTCCTGAGGCGCGCCGCGCGCGGCATCGCGCCTCACGGCTGCGCGGACATCCCCATCGCGCTCCACTCCTCGGCCGCGGGGCCGTAGAGGCCCGGCACCCGCAATCCCGCCTGGCGCATCAGCACGGTCATCTGCCCACGATGGTGCGCCTGGTGGGTGATCAACGACGAGAGCACCGCCCCGCGCGCCCACTCCTCGCCGTACATCGGCACCCGCTCGCCGAGCATCGCGTCGGTCCACCGCGCCTGGACCGCTTCGGCGACCGCCCGCGCGGATTCCGCGTACGTGCTGACGATGGTCGCGAGCGGGGGCACCTCGCCTTCGCTGGCCGGCGCCTTCACGGCGAGCCCGGCATGCCCGAGCATCTCGCCCAACGTGATGGTGATGTGCCACGCCAGCCGCCCGAGCGTGCGTCCGCTCGGAGCGACCCGCTGCGACATCGCCGCTTCCGTGCAGGCGCCCAGCAGCCGCAGCGTGGCACTCGATTCGTACTCCCATGCGACCCCGAAATCCTCGATGCGGCGGAACATGGCGGTCCTTTCCGCGCGCTCGCGCGCGCTCCATCAGTGGCAGACAGGCTACCGCAATCGCTCGACGCCCACGGTGGCGGCGGGCGGCGCGAGCTCAGAAGGGCCATTCGCCCGCGAGCAGGCGCGGCAGCAGCGGACGCGCGATGCGGTACGACGCGCCCCACAGCCGATGCGGCCCCACGCGCACGTAAGTGATGCGCTGCGGACCCGGCCAGCCCGGGAACTCCTCCATCGCCTCGCCCTGCGCCTCCGGCCGCACCAGATCCGCGATCGGCACCTCGAGCACGTCGGCGACCTCGTGGGGATCGGGCCGCCACTGCGCGGGGCGCTCGATGCGGACCAGGAACGGGTCGATGTGGATGTCGGAGGAGCGCGTGGCGAGCGTCGGGAGCTCGGCGAGGCACTCGACCGCGGCGCGCGGCAGGCCGATCTCCTCCTCGGCTTCGCGCAGCGCGGTGTCGTACGGCGTGGCGTCGAACGACTCGCGCCGCCCGCCGGGGAACGCGAGCTGCCCGCCGTGCCGGCCGCCCGGGGCGCGCAGGATCAGCACCAGCCGCAGGGCCCCGGCGTCGTCCCGGTACACTGGCACCAGCACCGCGGACTCCACGCGCGGGCGATCGGTCGGCGGGTGGGAACGCGACATGGATCTCCTCCTCAGGCGAGCGGACGCGCCGTCGCGAGATCCCCCCGGGAGCCGGCGGCGCCCGGCGCGGCCCGGGCGACCCCGAGCACGAGGGCGCTCGCGAGCACCGCAGGGCGCGCGTTCCGCGCCTTCACGCCTCATCCTCCTGGTGGCCTCGCGGCACCGAGAACCGTTCCCGCACGTCGTCGCCCACCACCATCGGCCGGAACGTCACCGGATCGAGCGGGCACCACAGCGTGCGGGCGCGCGCCAGCAGCCGGCCGTCGGCCGGGCGCAGGATCTCGGTGTGGCGCTCGAACGTGCGGTGAGACGCGACGCCCACCCAGGTGCGCGCCACCAGCTGATCGCCCGGGAGAGCCGGGCTCTTGTAGTCGATCTCGTGGCGCACCACGACCCAGATCAACGCCGCCTGCTGCTGGGGCGTCGCGAGCGTGCGCCAGTGCGCGATCGCCACGTCCTGCACCCAGCGCACGTACACGACGTTGTTCACGTGACCGAGCACGTCGATGTCCGACGGCTCCACGCGCAGCGCGAGCTCGTAGCGTTCGACAGGGGCGTGGGCACTCATGGAGCGGTCACCTCGCGGCGGTCGGAAGCGCGGCACGGGAGCCGGCATGGTACCGCGACCGGGATCGCCGCGCAGCGGCGACCCGTTCCATCGCGGGCGGCCGACTCAGGGGGTGCCGAGCGGGACCGCGGTCGGGTGCTTGGGCTGATAGAGGCCGATGCGCCCGCCGCCGGGCAGGTGGATCGCGGTGCGCCTGCCCCAGCGCTCCTCCTGCGGCGGATCGCAGCGGACCCCGCGTGCGATCAGCCGGTCGAGCGTCGCCTGCAGGTCGGCGCACATGAGGTAGAGCTCGTGCGCGTCGTTATCCGCGGACGGATGGAACGCGAGTTCGCTCGGTGGCAACGCGAAGATCAGCCAGCCCCCGCCGGAGTCGACGCTCGGCAGCTGCAGCACGTCGCGGAAGAACGCGCGATCGGCCTCGGCATCCTGGGTGTAGACGATCAGGTGGCTGCCGCCGATCACGAGTTCACCTCTGCTCCCCCGCGCCCGGTCCGCCGCGGTGCCGAGGCGGCGGGGTACGCTCGCCCGCTACGAATTCATGCCCTCGAGGAACTTCTTGTTGGTCTTGGTGTCGGAGAGCTTGGACGTCAGGAACTCCATCGCCTCGACCGGGCTCAGCTCGTTGAGGAACTTGCGCAGGATCCACACGCGCTGGAGCACGTCCGGCGACATCAGCAGCTCCTCCTTGCGCGTGCCCGACTTGTTGATGTCGATCGCGGGGAAGATGCGCTTGTCGGAGATCTTGCGGTCCAGCACCAGCTCGGAGTTTCCGGTACCCTTGAACTCCTCGAAGATCACCTCGTCCATGCGCGAGCCGGTCTCGATCAGCGCGGTCGCGATGATGGTGAGCGAGCCGCCCTCCTCGACGTTGCGCGCAGAGCCGAAGAAGCGCTTCGGGCGCTGGAGCGCGTTCGCGTCGACGCCGCCCGAGAGGATCTTGCCCGAGTGCGGCACCACGGTGTTGTGGGCGCGCGCGAGGCGGGTGATGGAGTCGAGCAGGATCACCACGTCCTTCTTGTGCTCGACCAGCCGCTTGGCCTTCTCGATCACCATGTCCGCAACCTGCACGTGGCGCTCCGCGGGCTCGTCGAACGTCGACGAGACCACTTCGCCCTTCACCGTGCGCTGCATGTCGGTGACCTCCTCGGGGCGCTCGTCGATCAGCAGCACGATCAGCACGCACTCCGGGTGGTTCTCGGTGATCGCGTTCGCGATCTTCTGGAGCAGGATCGTCTTGCCGGCCTTGGGCGGCGAGGTGATGAGCGCGCGCTGGCCTTTGCCGAACGGGCACAGCAGGTCGATGATGCGCGTCTCGAGGCAGCGGTCCTTGGTCTCGAGGCTGAGCTTCTCCTGCGGGTAGAGCGGCGTGAGGTTGTCGAAGAGGATCTTCTCCTTCGCCGCCTCCGGGCTCTCGAAATTCACCGCCTCGACGCGCAACAGCGCGAAGTAGCGCTCGCCTTCCTTGGGCGGCCGCACCTGTCCGGAGACGGTGTCGCCGGTATGCAGGTCGAAGCGCTTGATCTGGGACGGCGACACGTAGATGTCGTCCGGTCCCGGCAGGTAGTTGTAGGTCGGCGATCGAAGGAAGCCGTAACCCTCGGGCAGGATCTCGAGCACCCCCTCGGCGAAGATCAGACCGTTCTTCTGGGTCTGCGCCTCGAGGATCTTGAAGATGAGTTCCTGCTTGCGCAGCCCGCTCGTCCCCTGCACCTCCAACTCCTGGCAGAGTCGGAGCAGCTCGGAGATGGTCTTGCCCTTGAGCTCCGTGAGCTCCATGGTCTGCGCGTTGCTCGTGACCTGCGGAGTAGCTTCGGTGTCCATCGTCGTGCCTTCTTGGGGCGGGGGCCGTGGAGTCCGCGGGAGCGGCGGCGCCCGGTCCGGGTGTGGCGTCGCGCAAGCGGCGCGTCCCGGTGGGTCTGGGTGGTCCGTGTGGGGGTGAAGGACTCGGTGCGACTGGAGCGGATCCCTCGGTGGTATGGGTGAGGCTGGACGCCGTTTGGCGGCCGCTGCGGAATGTCGGGGAGTTCAGCGGGACCCGGGGCACGAGCGTGGGCGCCGCGATAGCGAGCCGGGGGTCTCGGGAACCATGCCACCCGGCACGGCAGGAAGAGTAGGGGCGGCTCCCGGGGGTGTCAAGGCCTTGCCGCGGCGGTCGCGCGTCGCGCAACGGGAACGCGGCACCGCGCTCGGACCCGGTGTCGCCGCGCTGGCGGGATGACGCGCGAAGCGTGCAACCGCCCCCGCGTCCGGGCGGTCCAAGCACCGTCCGCCGATGTCGCCACCTTCGACCAGGAGGTCCCCGTGCGTCCTCGCTCCCCGGTCCTCGCCCCAGTCTGGATCGCGCTCGCGCTCGCCCTGCACCCGGTCTGCCCCGCACGCGCCCAACTGGCGCCGCCGGCGCAGGACCAGCCCGACATGACGGTCGACACGGCGGTCCGGCACGCGGTGCTGGACTCGCTGATCGCGGCGCTGAACGCGAACTACGTGTTCCCGGCGGTGGCGCGGGATCTCGAGCGCGAACTGCGACGACGCGAGCGCGGCGGCGCGTTCGATCGAATCGGCAGCGCCGAGGCCTTCGCCGACACGCTCACGATCCTGCTGCGCCGCGTGGGACACGACCGGCACTTCCGGGTCGGCTACCGATACGAGCCGATTCCAATGCTCCAGCGCGAGGGTCCGCCGCCACCCGAGGAGTTGCGCCGGCTGACGCGCCAGGCGGAGCGCACCAACTTCGGATTCGAGCGGGCCGAGCGGCTGGCCGGCAACATCGGCTACCTGGAGGTGCGCCAGTTCGCGCCGGCGACGCCCGCGGCCGGCGCCGCGGCCGTGGCCGCGATGAACCTGCTCGCGCACACGGATGCCCTCATCATCGACGTGCGCCGCAACGGCGGCGGCAGCCCCGAGATGGTGGCGCTGCTGTCGAGCTACCTGTTCCCCGACGACGACCGCACCCACCTCAACGACCTCGTCATGCGCGACGGCGGCCACGAGCGCGAGGAGCAGTACCACACGCTGCCGTGGGTGCCCGGCAGCCGCTACACGGGCAAGGAGGTGTTCGTGCTCACCAGCGCTCGCACCGGGTCGGCGGCCGAGGAGTTCAGCTACAACCTCAAGAACCTCGCGCGCGCCACGCTCGTCGGCGACACCACGATCGGAGCCGCCAATCCGGGCGGGTTCGTGCGGCTCTCGGAGCACTTCGCCGCATTCATCTCCAACGGTCGGGCGCGCAACCCGATCTCGCACACCAACTGGGAGGGCTCCGGGGTGCTGCCGGACCTGCCCTGCTCCACCGACTCGGCGCTGGTGGTGGCGCACGTGAGCGCGCTCGAGCATCTGATCGCGAAATCGACCGACGAGGACGAGAAGCGCGCCCTCGGCCGCGCGCTCGAGGTGGCGAAGGCGGCTCGAGTGGAGCCGCTCGGCGACCTCCGCGCGCCGGCCCGCTGACCTCGCGGGAGGCCGACCCATGGTCGCGATGGGCGATCTCGCGCCGGGCGTGCACGCTGCACGCCCCCGCGGCGCGCGCGGTCGCGTCGCGCGCGCGGGACGCACTCGGTCGAACGTGCGCCGGTGGGGCCGGCGGACCTTGCGAGGCGCTTGGCGTGCGCGTGCGTCGTGCAGCGGGCAGGCGGCGGACGCGCGGTCACTCAGGCGCTCGACGCGCGCTAATGTGGCGCCGTGGGCGGCGCCAGCCCGCCCCGTGGGAGCTCGCCGCGGCTGGCACATCGGTTGCCATGACGTCGGGTGGCGGCGCGCCGAGGGTCGCGTCCCACCAACCGAGCCTGCCATCTCCTAGCGCGGCACTCGGCCCCGCCATCACGATGAACCAGGGAGCGCTCCGGGCACGCATGCCGGGGCGCTCCGCATTTCACCGCGAAGCGCGCTCAGCGCGCGGAACGCGGCGCGACCACCACGGTCACGACTGGCGGATCGGCCAGGCACCACTCCGGCAGGCTGGCGGGCGCCACCTGCACACGCACGACGCCGTGGCGGGCGTCGAGCCGCACCGGGTCGAGCACCAGACTGTCGAGGTCCCCGATCGCGGACTCCGGCCCACTGATCGTGACGATCGCAGGCTGGACCACGACGGACAGCGGGCCCGCCGCGCCCGGGCCTTCGAGCCGCGCGGCGGCCGGCAGTCGCAGCTTCACCCGGCGGTCGATCTCCAGCTCCAGCATGCGCGGCCCCACGACGCGCACCACCTCGACGCCGGGGAACGAAGCGAGCGGCAGGTCGGCCGCGGCGATGGTGCGCTCGTAGCGTCCGCGCTCCACGCTCGCGAGCGACACCGGCAGCGAGGGCTCGCTGAGCCGGATGCGGATGAGCATCTTGCCGGTGGCCTTGAGCTCGGCCTGCACCACGCCGGGCACCGGTCCGGTGAGCGTGAGCGAATCCGCGAGGTCGGTGACCTGGACCGGGAACGACACCAGCATGGTGGCGGGGCGGTCCGTGTACACGTTCAGGTAGACCAGCACGGCCATCAGCAGCGCGACCAGCTTGAGCCCGAGGTTGTCGAACAGCAGCCCACGGATGAGATTCATGCCTCGCCTCCCGCACCCTCGTCGTCGCCGGCGTCGTCGCCCTCACCGGGCCGTCGCAGCCCGTGGCGTTCCATGCGCGAGTAGAGCGTACGCCGCGTGAGCCCGAGCAGGCGCGCGGCCTGGCTCTTGTTGCCGCGTGCGCGCTCGAGCGCCTGCACGATCAGCTCGCGTTCGAGCACCTCGAGCGATAGCCCGTCGGGCGGGATCGCCGGCACCCACGCGGGCACGCCGGACGCGCCGGCGGCGTTCGGCGACGGCGCGCCGCCGAACGCCAGGTGCTCGAGATCGATCGGGTCGCTGCCGGCCAGGATGAGCGCGCGCTCGAGCACGTTCTCGAGCTCGCGCACGTTACCCGGGAATCCGTGGCGTTCGAGCGCCTGCAGTGCGGCGGGCGTCACGTGATCGTCCGGCACGCCAAGACGGCGCAGGAAGAACGAGGTCAGCCGCGCCACATCGTCGGGCCGCTCGCGGAGCGGTGGGAGCACGATCGGGAACACGTTCAGGCGGAAGAACAGGTCCTCGCGAAACGTACGCTCACGTGTCATCGTCTCGAGGTCTCGATTCGTGGCGGCGACGATGCGCACGTCGACGCAGATCGGGGTGTTGCCGCCGACGCGGAGGAACGTCTTCTCCTCGATGACCTGCAGCAGCTTCACCTGGAGCGCGAGCGGCAGCTCCCCGATCTCGTCGAGGAACAGCGTGCCGCCGTCGGCATCCTCGAAGCGCCCGGGCTTCTGGCGGATGGCACCCGTGAACGCGCCCTTCTCGTGTCCGAACAGCTCGCTCTCGAGCAGCGCCTCCGGCAGGGCGCCGCAGTTCACCTTGACCCACGGGCCCGACGCCCGCCTGCTGCTCAGGTGGATGGTGCGCGCGAACAGGTCCTTGCCGGTGCCACTCTCACCGCGCAGCAGCACGTTGGAGTCGGTGGCCGCGACCTTGCGCGCCAGCTCGAGCGCGTGCTGGACGGCCGGGGAGTCGCCCACGACCGGCGCGAAGCTCTTCTTGATCGCGCGGTTCTCGGCGCTCAGCGCCCGTTCGCGCGCCGCCTTGTCGAGGATCGCGCGCAGCTCGGCGCGGAACTCACCGGCCTTGTCGACGTAGTCGTAGGCGCCCATCGTGAGCGCCCGGCGCGCGGTCTCCATGCTGGCGTACGCGGTCATCAGCACGACGATCGTTCCAGGCCAGCGGCGACGGGCCTCCTCGAGCAGCGCCAGGCCGTCGGGCGGCGCCATGCGCAGGTCAGTGACCACGGCCGCGATGTCGCCGGCGGCGAGGCGCTTCAGCGCCGCGGCACCGCCGTTCACGAACTCCGTATCGTGCCCGGCCTCGCGCAGCTCGAGCGCGGTCAGTTCCGCGTTGCGCACCTCGTCGTCGACCACCAGGACCTTCACGTCGCGTCCTCTCCGTGGCTGCCGGCCTCGCGCGATGCCGGGGCCGCGCCCGCGCCGCGCACGCGCGGAAGCCGGATCGTGCACTCGGTTCCCCGACCGAGCACGCTGCGGATCTCCAGCCTGCCACCCGCCGACTGCACGAGCCCGCGGGTCAGGAACAGTCCGAGCCCCGAGCCCTTCGCCTTGGTGGTGAAGAACGGATCGCCCAGCCGCCGCACCAACTCGGACGGCATGCCCGGTCCGGTGTCGGTGATCCCCACCTCGACGTCACCGCCGCGCTCGGCCATGGCGATCGTGAGCGTCCCACCGTCCGCCATGGCATCGAGCGCGTTGAGCATCAGGTTCAAGTAGACCTGTTTCAAGGACTCGTTGTCGAGTGGCACGGGCGCCGACGCGGGACCACCCGTGGGGCGCACGAGCGTGACCCGGCGCGCGTGGACCTCGCCCTCGAGCAGGTCGAGGGTGGCGCCGAGCGCCAGCGCCGCGTCGCCGGTGCCACCCGATTCGGTCTCGCCACGCGCGAACTGGAGGTAGCGCGCGACCGTCGCCGTGAGTCGGTCGGTCTCCTCGACCACGTAGTCGGCCATGCGCTGCGCCTCCGGAGCGAGCCGGCCCAGGCGCTGCGCGGAGCCGCGGATGATGGCGAGCGGGTTCTTGATCTCATGCGCCAGCGTCGCGGTCAGGCGACCCATCGCGGCGAGGTTCTCCGAGCGTGAGAGCTGGCGCTCCAGGCGCGCGGAGGTCTGCGCGGCGCGCGCCACCACCAGCGCCAGGACCGTCATCGCGAGCGCGACCAGCAAGGCGGCGAGCGCCAGCGTGCGCTTGAAGCGCTCGAGCACGGGCAGGTAGTCCAGCCGCGCTTCGACCACCACCACGCCGGCGACCCGTCGATCCCCGCCGAAAACGGGCGCCAACGCTGCGCGATGGGGCGAGCCCGCGCGCGCGTAGGCGCGAGTCAGCGCCGGCCGGCCTGCGAGCGCTCGCAGGACCTCCGCGCGCGCCAGCGTGTCGAGGTGCGTGACCTCGCGCGCCGCCTCGGAGTCCTGGCAGTCGTAGAGCGTGACGCGTGCGCTGTCGAACGCCGAGGCATCCGTGAGGCCGGCGCTGACGCGCAGACCCTCCAGCTGCACCTGCAGAACGGCATAGCCGGGACCGTCCTCGCCCAGCAGGCGCGCATCCGCGATGTCCTCGGGGCTGATCTGCGCGGCGGTGGCGGCAGCCGCTGCGGCGATCCGACGCGAGAACTCGGCCTCCAGCGCGCCATGCACGCCGCGGTAGGAGATCGCCGCCAGCAGAGCGGTCGCGACGACGGCCGCGACGGCGAACATCACGGTGGCGGAGATGGTCCGCTGCAGGTTCCCCTCCGGGCTGAGGCGACGGCGCGCGAGCTCGAACGGCACGCCGCGCGCAATCTAGGAACCGCGCCGGGGCCTGTCAATCGCCACCGCGCCGTGCGGCCGGAGCAGAACGGGGCCCCGCTCGCGCGAGGCCCCGCCTGGTCAACGTCGAGGGACGGACTAGCGATACATCGTCTTGAGCGCGCCCCAGGTGCGCGGCTGCGCCGGCGTCGCGCAGTCGATGAGCATCGTGATGTCCTGGATCAGACCGAACGAACCGTAGATGCGGGTCGCCCCGCAGGCCAGGTCCAGGAAGTCCGGGTAGTCGACCGGCTTCGGCATCAGGTCGGTGTCCCCGACCCCGGTGCCGTTCGCGATCACGAACTGGATCACGCAGCCGCCATCGAAAGTGCCCTCGGAGTTGATGTTCACGCGCGACTGCACCGGCGTACTCACGCCGCCGATCATCACGTACTCGACGGTGGTGATCTCCGTCGTGCCGCCGATGATTCCGGTCCAGTCGTTGACGGTGTCGCCCCACGGACCGTCCTTCGAGAGCCAGAAATGGCCGCCCGTGAAGTGCTGCGTGTAGAACACCGGACCGTTGCCGCCCACGCGCTGGTCCACGATCGAGTGGGGCGCGTCGGCGATGCCGCAGGACCAGATCCACTGGGTGCCGAGTCCCGAGACATCCTGACCGCCCTGGATCGCACCGATGAACGAGGCGGCGTTGAACACGGCGTCGGTGCCATTGCTGCCACCGGCAGGTCCGATCCACGAGTTGGCGCCGCGGCCGGTGAGCACGAGACCGGGCGTGACCGGATGATCGATCGAGTGGTAGATGCCGGGAGTCGGCGTGGGACCAGTCGCGGATGCGAAGTTCGCGGTGGCCGCGAGGACGAGGAGCGCGAAGAACACCTGGGTCGCGATTCGTGGCATAGACGCACCTCCATTGCGTATCGGGGTCGAGGGAAGCGCCCGCATCGCGCGGGCGGATCCAAAGGGGACATTCGCAGGCTAGCCCCTACCCCGGGCGTATTCAATGACTGTCGGGCTCGCGGCCCCACCGGGCACGAACGCGAGAGGCCCCGCGATTGCGGGGCCTCTCGAAACCATCGCCGGACGAAGCGCGGATCAGCGGTAGCGCGACTTCAGGCCGCCCCAGGTGGTGGTGCCGACGGGCGTGGGATTGATCGACTCCAGGAACAGCACGGCATCGTTGAAGTCGGCGTCGCTGACGCCACTGCGCGGCAGGTCCTCGAACGCCAGCCACCACGAACCCGCGTTGCCGCCCGTGGCGGCGAAGGTGATCGCCTGCGCCAGGCCACCGCCGTTGCGGACGTCCTGGGTGTAGAACGTGCCGCCAGGACCCTTCAGATAGAATCCGAAGTCCTGCGAGTTCACGCCCAGATAGGTGGTCGTGCTCTGCAGCGTGGCGGTCGCGTCGAACAGGTTCACGATCAGCTTGTTGCCCGGCTTGAACGACGCGATCGCGAACCAACCCGCGTCCGCCGCGCCCGGGAAGACCTGGAAGAGCGACGGGGAGACCGCATCGCCGTTGTAGACGCCCACCTTGTTGCTCGCGGCGTAGCCCGCCAGCTCGATCATCATCGTGAACGTGGAGTTGCCCGAGACGGTCGAGGCCCATTCCTGGGCGTCCGCTTGGTCGGTCGGCACATTGATCGACTCGCCGACGCCGTTCAGGTAGGTCTGCAGGGAAGTGCCGTTGACCGGGATCTGCGGGACTCGAAGCGCGGCGGCGGACGCCGCAGATGCACCCAGCATCAGGGCGAGAACAGCTGCAACGAACGGGGTAGCGTGACGATCCATGGATGCACCTCCACTCGACGTCGAAGTTCCCTACGACGCGCCCATTCGGGACGGCGCCACCGCCGAGCGGGTCGACGCTCGATCGGCACGGACGGATGGTTTCGCTCGCGTGTCTCGCGGGAGGTCACGGCTTCTTGCGCGCAACACGTGCTGGCGGCCGACGCAGTGCTCGGAAAGGAGATGGCAACTCGGCCCGTTCCTAGCGCTAGTAGGATATCCCGTAAGGACGGAACCTCTCAAGGAATATGTTCGGAAATCCTCCAAGCCGCCCGGCCGCCCGGGGCGGCCCACGGTTCGAACTCCAGATGCATCAAGCCTCAACGGGATCCGATGAGACCCGGTCGTCGATCGCAGGCCGGACAGACCTTCGCTGACACGGGGCTCCCACGATCGGCGGGGCCGGGATCTCGATCTCCCGGCCTCACGCCCGACCGTCGGACCGAGCTAGCGATACAGGAGCTTCAGGCTTCCCCAGGTGGAGGAATTGGCGTCGGTGGCGCAGGAACCCAGCAGCGACAGAGTCACGTCGCTCACGTTCCACCACACGCCGTGGGTGGCGCTCGCGGCGCAGTCGGTCGGCCCCATCAACGCGGGCCAGACCCCGGGCGCCGCGCCGGGCGTGCGTCCCACCATCGCCGCGTTGGTGATGGCCATGGAGAAGCAGTCGCTGTAGCCGCTGAAGTCCCCACTCAGGTTGATGTTGCTCACGACCCCGACGATCGCTCCGCCCACGATCTGGACGGTGGCGATCGTGGTGAACGCGGTCAGCGTCCCCAGGTAGTCCGCATCGCCCCCGGCCCATGCTCCGGTTCCCGAGAGCCACATGGTTCCGCCGCTGTAGGAGGTGCGGTAGATGCGCTGGCCAGTGCCTCCTACCACGGTGTCGAGCAGCAGCACCGGCGCCGCGGCGATCTGCGGACAGGAGACCTTCCACTCGGTACCGAGCGCCGAGCCGCTCCATGATTCCGCCATGAGGAGATTGCCGATCTGCCCATCACATCCATCGCAGGGATTGGATTCCGACCCGCGCCCCGACAGGATCGTCCCGGCGAGCGTGGTGTAGTTGCCCGGCAGCGGACTTCCCGCGCGGGAATCGACGGCGGTCACTGCGATCACGAGCATCGCGAGCGCCGCGAGCGTGGCCAGCTGCTTCATGAATCACCTCCGGGACGCATGGCGTCCCCGGGTGCGCGGCGCATGCAGGGTCCATGCATCGCTCGGGCGTGCGCCCGGTGTCTACGCACGTCGGCCCTGGGACGTGGGCGCATCAGAGACGCGTTCGTCGGGACCGTCGGTCCGCCGCTGGGGGGTAGGAGCAGGCGAGCCCAGTGAAGCTAGCTCCCGCAACGGAATGGCAGCATGTCTCCGTTTCGGAACGCTCGCTCGGGACCTCGAGAAATGCCCGGGTCGCACCCTCGGCGGGGCGGCGCGGGCGGCGGCCAGGTTTCGCTGTGGCTCAGGGTTGGAGGGCGGCCAGGCGACCGGCGACCCGCAGGAGCCGTTCGCGAGCCTCGCGGGCTACCGGTTCGAGCCCGGGATTGCCGACCACGCCCAGCGCGGCGCCCGGGTCCATGAAGGCCACCACGGATCGGGCGCCGTCCTCGTAGACCACGACGTTGCAGGGCAGCAGCAGACCGATCTCCAGCTCCGCCTCAAACGCACGGTGGGCCAGCGGGGGATTGCAGGCTCCCAGGATGGTGTAGCGCCGGAAGCCGACGTCCAGCTTCTCCTTCAGGGTGCGTTGCACGTCGATCGTGGTGAGCACGCCGAAGCCCTCGTCCTTGAGGAGCTCGATGGTGCGCTCGAGAGCGGCGTCGAATCCGAGCGCCACTGGAGTGCCGAAACCGTATCGGTGCTGCGTGAGCGCCATTCGCGTCCTCCTCGGGTCGGTGGTGGGAAGCGTACGCACCTGGGAGTCCCGCGCCTGCCGATTGGATCCGTCAGCGCACGGTCCGCAGGACGAGCGTCAGCACGAGTGCGAGCAGCACCACCAGCCCCCCCAGCACCATCAGGGTCGCAAGCGGCCAGCGGTCCCGGGGCGCCACGGGCGCCGCGAGCGCCGCGGGCGCCGGGCTCACCGTCGGCTCCGCGCCGGCGTCGATCACCACCGCGGGCGGGGGCGCGGGAGCATCGGCGCGCGCCACGATCACGGTGATGTTGTCCGGCCCACCGCGCTCGTTCGCGAGCGCGACCAGCGCGTGGCATGCGATGTCGGGGGCGACCCCGGTCGCCGCGCTCGCCAGCTCGCGCTCGTCGACCACGCCATGGAGTCCGTCGGTGCAGAGCACCAGCACGGTGCCAGCCTCGAGGATCTCGCCCCACTCCTCGGCGTCCACCTCGATGCTCTCGCTCACGCCGATGCAGCGGGTCACCACGTTGCGCCGCGAGTCGGTGCGCGATTCCTCCGCGGTCAGCCGACCCTCGCTCACGAGCTGCGCGACCAATGTGTGGTCGCGCGTGAGCGGGCGCAGTGCGTCACCCCGCGCCAGGTAGGCCCGGCTGTCCCCCACATGCGCGATGGTCACCGCCGCGTCGCGGACGACTGCGGCCGTGCAGGTCGTGCCCATGCCGCGGTACTCCGGGTGCAGCAGGCTCTCGCGATGCACCCGCCGGTTCGCCTCCTCGAGCGCCGACTTGAGCGCGGCCAGCGGGGGCACCTCGCTCGCCCCGCGATAGCGTTCGAGGACGGTCTCGACCGCCATGCGGCTGGCGACCTCACCGGCCGCCGCGCCGCCCATGCCATCGGCGACCACGAGCAGGGCCCCGCGGCGCGCGCGATCGGCCTCGCCCGCGGGCGACCACACCACGAAGCTGTCCTCGTTCTGTTGCCGCCGCCGGCCGAGATCCGTGGCCGAGCCCACGACCAGCGCCATGTGTGCTCCTCCCCACCCCGCGCCGACCACCGGCGCGGCCCCGTTCAGCGCGCCGCTTTCGCCTCTTGGCGGATCAGATGGATCGCCATCAGGTCTGCGTCCTCGGCCGCCTCCCCGATGGTTTCGGTCATCGTGGGGTGCGCGTGGATGGCCTGCGCCAGGTGATGCATGTCGAGATCGGCCGCGATCGCCAGCGAGCACTCGTGCACGAGCTCGCTCGCCTTCGCACCGATGATATGCGCGCCGAGCAGTTGGTCGGTGGCGGCATCCCCGATGAGCTTGACGAACCCGGTCGTCTCCCCGTCGGCGATGTTGCGACCATGGGCACGGAACGGGAAGCGTCCGATCTTGAGGGTGCGACCGCGGGCGAGCGCCTCGCGCTCCGTCAGACCGACACTCGCGATCTCCGGCGTGGTGAACGTCGCGGCCGGCACCGCGCGCCAGTCCGTCTGCGCGGAGTGGCCCGCGATCCGCGCCACCACCGCCTTGCCCTGCGCCGAGGCGAAGTGCGCCAACTGCTTGATGTCGGTGACGTCCCCGATCGCCCACACGCGCGCCGCGCGGGTGCGCAGCTCGGCATCGACCACCACCTTGCCACGCTCACCGACGTCCACGCCCGCGGCCTCCAGCCCCAGCCCGCCGGTGAACGGGCGCCGCCCGGTCGCCACGAGCACGGTGTCCACCTCGACTTGCTGGCCGTTCGAAAGCGTGAGAGACAGCGCGCCGCCGGCAGCGTCCTTCACGCCCTCGACCTTGGTGCCGAGATGGAGCGCGATCTTCTGCTTCTTGAGTTCCCGCTCGAGCGTCTGGGCGATCTCGTCGTCCTCGTTCGGCACCAGGTGCGGCAGCATCTCGATCAGCGTCACCTGGGTGCCGATCGCCGCAAAGAAGCATGCGAACTCGCAGCCCACCACCCCCCCGCCGAGCACCGCCAGCCGCCGCGGCTGGGTCTTCAGGTCGAGGGCCTCCTGGCTGGTGATGACGCGCTCGCCATCGAGCTTCCAGCCGGGCGGCAGCGTCGCGGCCGCCCCGGTGGCGAGCACGACGTCGTCGGCGGTCAGCTCCTGCTGCGAGCCGTCCTTGAGAGCGACCACCATGCGATGGCCGCCTGTCAGCCGCGCGTTGCCCCGGATCACCTCGACCCCGCGGCCCTTCAGCAGCGTCCCGACGCCCCCGGTCATCTGCTTCACGACCTTGTTCTTGCGCTCCAGCAGCCAGTCCCAGCGGATCCGCGGCTCGCCAACCTCGATACCGAACTCCTTCGCGCGCTTGATCTGTTCGTAGAGGTGCGCGGAGACCACCCAGGCCTTGGTCGGAATGCAGCCCCAGTTCAGGCAGGTCCCGCCCAGCTCGTCCTTCTCGACGACGGCGGTTTGGAGTCCGAGTTGCGCCGCGCGGATGGCGGCGACGTAGCCGCCGGGACCGGTGCCGATGATGACGACCTGAAAGTGCCGGGGATCGGACATGGAGTTCGCTCTCGATGTTCAGGGAGTTCCGCGCCGGGCGCGGCAGCCCGGGGACGGAGTCGGTGCAGAGGATCCCGGGGACTCTAGGAACGGGCCCGTGGGCTGTCAACGCGGGGGCGACGAGCGCGGGGCTAGTTTCCGCGGCCGCCCGCGCGGCGGGTATGGTGGCGGCATGCGGCACATCGCAGTGTTCGCGCGCCCGGCGGTCGTGGGCCGGGTGAAGACCCGGCTCTCGCCGGCCTTGCCACCGCGCCTCGCCTGTGAGCTCTATCGCGGCATGCTTCGCGACGCGCTCGCGGCCGCCCAGGCCGCATCGGCGGACCACCGAACCCTCTGGTGGGCGGAGCCGCTCGCCGGGGGGCCGGACCCCGACGTCCCGCCGGACTGGACGGTCGCCCGGCAGCGCGGCGGCGACCTCGGCGAGCGCCTGGCGGATGCGTTCGCCGCACTGCTGCGCGCGCCCGCCGACCGCGCGCTGGTGATGGGGGCCGACTGCCCCGCGCTCGATGGGTCCCGGATCGGCGCCGCGCTCGCTCGTCTCGAGGAGCACGACATGGTGGTGGGGCCGGCGCTCGATGGTGGATACACGCTGATCGGGCTGCAGCGGCCGTGCCCCGCGTTGTTCGAGGACGTGCCCTGGAGTACTCCGCAGGTGCTCGCCCGCACGCTCGAACGGGCGGCGGCACTGGGGCTGCGGGTCGCACGACTGGAGCCGCTCGCGGACCTCGACACGCCCGCGGCGCTGGTGCGATGGCTCGGCGAGCTGACGCTCGCGCCAGGCGACACCGCCCTCCACACGCGCTCGGCGCTGAGCGCCATGGGCCTGTTGCCCGAGCGCGCCGGATGACGGCGTGCGCCCCGCAGTCGGGGCCGCCGCCCGGATCCGAAGCGCGCTAGCGACCGCTCGGCGGCATCCCCTGCGGCGGCATGCCGGCGCCGGGCGCGCCCGTGAGCGGGCGCGGCGAGCGACCGAGCGCCTTGCTCACCCGCATCACCGCCTCGGTGAGCGCCGACATCATGTTCTCGGGAGGATTCGACTGCACCGCGCGATGGTAGTACTTCAGCGCGCCCTCGAGGTCGTTCTGGCGCTCGGCCACGATCCCCAGGTTGAAAAGCGCGATCGGGTGGTCGGACTGACGCTTGAGGCCCAGCTCGAAGTGGCGCTTGGCCTCGTCCACGAAGCCGAGGTTGTAGTAGCAGACCCCGAGGTCGACGATCGCGGTGGCGCGGCTGGAGTCCTGGCGGACCACCGAGCGGTACTGCACGATCGCGTCGTTCCAGTTCGCGGTGTCATACAGGATGTCGGCGAGTTGCTGGCGCGCGTTGATGTTCGTCGAGTCCTGCGACAACAGGGCGCGCAGCTCGTCGACGTGCTTCTGGGCGTCCGCGTTCGCGCCCTCGACCGTGGGCGCATCCGCCTTGTGCTGGAGCGTGGCCTGGAACGCGACGAAGATGACCGCTGCCGCCGCGATCGCCCCGAACACGAGCCACAGGGTCATGGCCTGCTGATTCGCGGGACCGCCAGGGCGCCGGCGGGGCCGGTACGGCAGCGGACGCTCGATGCGAACCGGCTCCTCGGCGGCGGGCCGCGCCGGCTCGCTCGCGCGCGGCGCGGCGGTGGGCGCGCGGAGGGGGAAGTTGCACGACGAGCAGCTCTCGCTGCCCGCGGGATTCACCGTCCCGCAGGACGGGCAGCTCACGGCGTCGGACATCGTCCCTCCTCGTCGATTCTCGGTCTGGATGCGCGGCGGCGACTATAGGCGGGCGCCTGTGCGGGCGGCAAGCCCGCGACGCGGCGGCGTGAGCGGCTAGCGTTGATCGCCTCGAAGGCCGGTGTTAGCGTTCGTACCCCATGCGCCTCCGCCCAGTGGTCTCCGCTCTGTTCGCGCTCGCGCTCGCCGCGGGCGTCGCCGCCGCCGACGAGGCCCGCCTCGTCGTGCTCCATACCACCGACCTCCATGGCGCGCTCACCGCCTGGGATTACCTCGCCGACCAGCCGGCCGCGCGCGGGCTCGTGAAGCTCGCGCCGCTGGTCCGCAGCATCCGCGCGGAGGGTCCGCCGGTGTTGCTGCTCGACGACGGCGATGCCCTGCAGGGCGGCCCGCTGGCGGCCGTCTACCAGAAGGGCGACCGCACGCGCCCCGAGCCGATCACGACCGCGATGGCCCGCATGGGCTACGACGCGATGGCGATCGGCAATCACGAGTTCTCGTACGGCCGTGACGCTCTCGAGCGCGCACGCGCCACCGCCGGGTTCCCGTGGCTGGCGGCCAACGTGGTGCGCGCCAGCGACGGACTGCCCGCGTTCGGGAGCTCGATCGTGAAGACCTGCGGCGCGCTCCGTGTGGGCATCGTGGGAGTGACCACGCCGGCGCTGCCCGCGCTGGAGGACTCGGCGCGCCTCGCGGGACTGCGCTTCACCTCGCCGGTCGAGGCCGCGAACGCCGAAATCGCGCGCCTGCGCGGCAGCGGGAGTTGCGACGTGGTGGTGGTACTGGCCCACACCGGGTTCGAGCAGGATCCGGGGACCGGGCTCGCGCGCAGTGGCGACGCCCCCGACGAGAACTGGGGCCTGCGGCTGGCGAACCATCTGAGGGGGGCCGACGTACTGGTGCTCGGGCACACCCACGTGGTGGTGCCGGGGACGACCGTGAATGGCGTGCTGGTCGCGCAGGCCGGCACCCGCGGCGAAGGACTCGGCCGCATCGACCTCACGCTCACGCGCGCGGGCGCCAGCGGGCCCTGGACCGTCCAGGAGAAGCGCGGCCGCGTGATCGCGGTGACCGACTCGATGCCCGCGGACAGCGCACTGGTCTCCTTCGCGCAGCCCTACCACGACGCCACCCGCGCCGCGCTCGATCAGGTGATCGGCGAGGCGGTGGTCGAGATCGGCGCCCCGCGCGGGCGCTTCGCGCCAGGCCCGCTGTGGGCGCTGGTGCATCGCGCGATGCTCGAGGCCTCGGGCGCCGACGTGTCGCTGGCGCCGCTGTTCGATCCGGGTGCGCGCATCGCGAAGGGCCCGGTGCGGCTGCGAGACGCGATGCGGCTCTATCCCTACGACAACACGCTCGTCATGGTCACCCTCACCGGCGCCGAGCTGAGGGCGGCGCTCGAGCAATCGTGCCGCTACCTGGCGCCGTATACGTTCGAGCACGGCAAGCCCCTCGCGGACCCTTCGGTGCCCGGTTACCAGTTCGACATGGCCGAGGGCGTCTCGTACACGGTCGACCTGGCGAAGCCTCCAGGCGAGCGGGTGAGTGCGTTGACGTTCCGCGGCGCGCCGCTCGATCCGGCGACCCCGCTCCGAGTCGCCGTCTCGTCCTATCGCGCCAACGGCGGCGGCGGCTTCGAGATGATCCACCGCGCACCGCGCGTGAGCGAGGGACGGGTCGACATTCGCGACCTGGTGGTCGAGACCATCACGCGCGCCCAGCGCCTGACCGGCGCCTGGCGCAACGGGTGGCACCTGCTGCCCGCGTACGCAACGACGCCGGAGCGGCCGCTGCTCGATCTGCTGGTGCGCCGCGGCGTGCTCGCGCGCGACCAGGCGGAGTCACTCGACGCCGACTCCGTGGCGCGCACCGGCGAGGTCGCCGCCTGGGCCGCGCGTGCGTTCGGGGCGCCGGCGCCGAAGTCGACTGCGGCAGCAGGCGCGCCGGCGAGCGCGGCGTTCCTCGCCGGCACGCTGGAGGCAGCGGCGCGCCGCGCGCGCTACGACGTCGCCCGCCCCGCCGACCTCGCCTCGTTCCGGCGCTCGCTCGTCACCGGCACCCGGATCCCTCCGCCAGGGGCCGGCCCCGGCGCCTGGCCGTCGTCGCCGCCCCTCACCCGCGGGCAGGCGCTCGGGATGATCGCCAATGCGCGCTTCCCGCAGGTGCGCGTGCTCGAGACCACCGACTTCCACGGTGCGATCCTGTCGGGTGCCCGCGAGCGCCGCACGAACCGGCCGATCGGCGGCAGCGCGGTGCTCGCCGCCCATGTCGAGCGGCTGCGCGCGGAGAACCCCGAGGGCACGGTGCTGCTCGACGGCGGCGACTGCGCTCAGGGCACCATGATCTCGAACCTGCAGTTCGGCCGCCCGGTGATCGAGCAGATGAACGCACTCCGCTACACCGCGATGGCGGTCGGCAACCACGACTTCGACTGGAGCGCCGACACGCTCTCGCGACGCGTCGCCGAGATGCAGTTCGCGGCGCTCGGAGCGAACATGATCGTGCGCGCGACCGGCCGGATGCCGCGCGACATCCGCTCGGATACGGTGTTCGTGCGGCGTGGCGTGAAGGTCGGCGTGCTCGGGCTGTGCTACCGCCACACACCGACCGTGACGCTGCCCTCGTGCGTCGCGCACCTGCGTTTCGAGGACGACTCCCTCTGGGCGGCGCGAGTCGCGCCGCGGCTGCGCCAGCGCGATCACGCCCGGGTGGTGCTGAGCGTGGGCCACATCCCGGCCGAGACCGATTCCACGCGGCGCGCGGTGAGCGGCGACCTGCCGCGGATGGCCCGCGGGGTGCCCGGCGTCGATGCGTGGTTCGGCGGCCACAGCCACAATCAGGTGCTCGACGAGATCGGCGGCGCCCCGGTGATGATCTCCGGCGCGCTCGGACAGGTGGTGGGTGTGTGCGATCTGGTCGTGGACCCGCTCGCGGGCAAAGTGGTCGAGCACCGCGCGCGACTAGTGACCACGTACGCCGACGAGGTGCGGCCCGACAGCGTATGGCTCGCGCGGGTCGAGCACTGGAACGCCGCCATCGGCCCGCTCGCCGCGACCCCGCTCGGTCGTTCGGCCCGCCGCATCCCGCGCGGGAGCCCCGAGAACGCCGTCGGCGACCTGGTCGCCGACGCGATGCGCGCCGCCGCGAAGGTGGACATCGCGTTCCAGAACACCGGCGGTCTGCGTGCGGAGCTCCCCGAGGGCGCGCTCACGAAGGGCTCGATCTACGAGGTGATGCCATTCGACAACACCATGACGCTCGTCACGCTCACCGGCGCCGAGGTGCGGCAGGTGATCGAAGAGGGGCTGGCGTACGGGCGCGTCACGCAGGTGAGCGGCATCCGCTTCAGCTACGATCCGGACGGCCCCGCGGGCCAGCGCGTGAAGTCGATCGCGCTCGCGGACGGCTCGCCGCTCGAGCCGACGCGCGACTACCGCACGGTGTGCAACAACTTCATGGCCAGCGGGGGCGACAACTACTCGACGCTCTCGAATGGGCGGGATCGGCGCGATGACGGGGCGCTGGTGCGCGACGCGCTCGAGACGTTCGTGAGCGAGCGTTGCGCCGGAGGAGCGGCTTTGGACGTGCAGCTGGACGGCCGCATCCAGCGCGTGGGACGCCGCTAGGTGCGCGAGCGGCGGTCCGCGCGCGCGGTCAAGGGTGCGAGGCGCTGGCCGGCGCCTGGGAGCCGGGTGCGCCGCCCGCGGATCCGGAAGTACGCAGCGCTCCGGTGCGCTCGAAATACGTGCGCAGCCCGCTCGCGAGCTGGTGCGCCATCTGGCGCTGGAAGTTGGGATTGCGGAGCAGCCGCGCTTCCACCGGGTTGTTGATGAACGCGGTCTCCACCAGCACCGAGGGGAACTCCACGGACTTGAGCACCGCGAAGCCGGCCTGCTTCACGCCGCGCGATTCCAGCCGCCGATCGGTGGCCAGGTGGTCGAGCAGCGTCTCCGCGAGCAGTTGGCTCTGCTCGAGCGCCGCATTGCGCTTCACGTCGTAGAGGATCGACACCAGGTCGTCCTCCGCGTGCTGGGGCACGCCTCCCACCAGGTCGGCGGCGTTTTCGAGATCGGCGAGGTCCGCATCGGACTGATCGGTGGCGCCGCGTAGCGACAAGAAGTAGACCTCGGAGCCGCTGCCGGAGCCGCGCCGGCGCGACGAGTTCGCGTGGATGCTGACGAACAGGTCCGCCTTCACCTTCTCCGCGATGTGGTAGCGCTCGCGCAACGGGATGAAGTAGTCCTGGTCGCGCGTCAGCACCGCGCGGACTCCCTCGATCTGCCCCAGCTCGGCCGCCAGCGCACGGGCGATGGCGAGCGTGACATGCTTCTCGAGCACACCGCCGGGGCCGCGGGCACCCGTGTCGTCACCGCCGTGCCCGGCGTCGATCGCCACCACGCGCACGCGGTCCCGGCGCTTCGCGGCCGCGATGTTGGCAAGCCGCCGCTCTTCGGCAGCGTCGCCGCCCGGGTGATCGACATCGACCACCACGCGGAACGGCTTGTCGTCCATCGCGGGCAGCGTGAAGGCCCGGAACGACGTCGAGTCGGCGAGCCAGAAGACGAACGATGTGCCCGCGGGCTCGGCGAGCACCTGCACCGAGTCGATCGCGCCGTCTCCCACCACCAGGCGGCTGGGCACGCCGGACGGGAGCTCGAACTGCTCCCCCGGGGCGCGCACGACGATGCGGCGAGCAACGCCGGAGTCGGACATCACCACCGTCACCGGCGCCGAGAAGTCGAGCACCACGCGGGTGTTGGATGGCGCGGTCCACGATCGGAGGCTCGTGAGGCTGAGCGAAGCCGGCCCGGACGAGTCGGCCTGGGCGAAGCTCGCCACTGGCGACATTGCCGTCACGAGCGCGGCCGCCCATGCGATCGATCGAATGCGAATGGTGATCCTCATGCCCCTCCCTGGGGCTTCGTGAGGCGGGGCGGTCCCCGCCTCACGATTCCTGAGTCCGGCGCGGGCTACTTGTCCGTCACCGGCAGTGTGACATAACGGGTCTGCTGACCGTTGTTCACCAGCAGGGCCGCGTGAGCCTTACCCTTCGTGCGGGCATCGCGCAGGAGCGACGCGAACTCCGACGGCGTCGAAACCGGCCTGCCCCCTACCTCTTCGATGACCTCACCGGCCGCGAGCCCGGCCTCCTCGGCCGCACTGCCCGTCTGAACCTCCGCCACGACGACGCCCGACTTGAGCTTGAACTCCCCACGCTCCTCGTCGGTCATCGCACGCACCCGCAGGCCCACGACTGGCGCGCTGGACGGCTCCTGCGGCCGCTCGACAGTGCCGCCGCCCCCCTGCGACGCTGCGGCGATGCCCTGGTCGCGATCGGTGAGCGTGACAGTCATGGTCTGTCGCTGACCGTCCCGCAGCACGACCATCGGTACGCGCTTCCCGGGAGGGGTATCGGCCACCTGGATCCGCAACTTCTGCACGTCGGAGACCGGCCGGCCGTCGAACTCCACCAGAATGTCGTTCCGGCGCACGCCCGCCCGCGCGGCGGGCTGGCCATCGAGCACGTCCTGGATCACCACGCCCTGCTGATTGGCGCGCAGTCCGAGACCGTCCGCCAGTTCTGGCGTGAGGTCGGCGAGCGTGACACCGAGCCACGAGCGGCTCACCTTGCCATGCGCGACCAACTGATCGGCCACGTGCTTGGCGAGGTTGATGGGAATGGCGAAGCCGATGCCCTGTCCGCTCGGATTGATCGCGGTGTTGATCCCGATCGCCTCCCCGTGGATGTTGCAGAGGGGCCCCCCGGAGTTGCCGAAGTTGATCGACGCGTCGGTCTGGATGAAGTCCTGGAACACCGGCGTGCCACCGAAGATGTTCAGGTTCGACCGGCCCTGCGCGCTGATGATGCCCACGGTGACCGAACCCTTGAGCTCGCCCAGCGGATTCCCGATCGCGATCGCCCAGTCGCCGACGCGCAGCTGGTCGGAGTCCCCGAGCGGGAGCACGGGCAGGTCGCTGCCGTCGACGCGGATGATCGCGACGTCCGTCTGGGGATCGGTGCCGACGACCTTGGCCTTGAACGTGCGTTTGTCGTTGAGCGTGACCGTGATGTCGCTGGCGTCCTTCACCACGTGGTTGTTGGTGAGGATCAGGCCGCTCTTGTCGATGATGAAGCCCGACCCCGAGGACGGCTGCATCTGCGGGCGCCGCGGAGTTCCGAAGAAGCGCTTGAACATCTCGTCGGTGGGATCGTCGGAATCACCGCCCCCGACCGACTTGCGGACGTCGATGAACACGACCGCGGGCAGGGCACGATCGACGACCGGAACGAATGGGCTCTCCAGGGACGACGCACTCGGCGGCACATTCGACGACACGGCGCGCTGCGCGGTCGAACTGCGCTGCAGGTCGAGGCTGGCGCTCAGGCCGAGGCCGATGACCAGGCCGACGATCACGAGCACCGCGGCACTGAGCCAGTACGAACGTGGACGGGTGAACGACGGGTTCGAGCTCATCCGATTCCTCCGGTCGGGGACTTCGGCGCGTCGGTGCGGGGCCACCTGGCCGCCCGCGCGCCCATCGCTGCGTGTGGTTGCATTGGATGATCCAGTGTGCTCACGCGACCGAGTCGACTGTCATCGTCGCGTCAATTCAGGAGACCGGCGCGCCATCCCGTGCGACGCCGGCTCTCGGCATCCGGGGCTTGTCGCCATCGGGAGCGCTGGCTAGACTGCCGCCCATGTCCTCCCCGGCCGCCTACTTCCTCTCCGACGCCCATCTCGGGGCGGAGCCGGTGGAGCGAGAGGCGCCGCGCCTGCAGCGCCTCCACGCGTTCCTGGACTCGCTGCCCGGGCGTGCGTCCGAGCTGTTCGTCGTCGGTGACCTGTTCGACTTCTGGTTCGAGTACCGAACGGCGATACCTCGGCGCCTCTTTCCGACGCTCAGCGCACTCCGAAGGTTGCACGAGGCCGGGGTGGGCATCACCTACCTCAATGGCAATCATGATTTCTGGCTGGGCACCT
The DNA here is from genome assembly GCA_963725865.1 of Candidatus Eiseniibacteriota bacterium. Classification (GTDB taxonomy): domain Bacteria; phylum Eisenbacteria; class RBG-16-71-46; order RBG-16-71-46; family RBG-16-71-46; genus CAVSAC01. The sequence continues at coordinate 1,597,886 of CAVSAC010000014.1, read as the reverse complement.
TTCTGGCCGATTCGGTCGGCGCCCGGACGGTGGACGGTGCCCTGGCGATCGAACGACAAGGCCGCCGCATCTGGCTGCACCACGGGGACGGGCTGGTGGGCGGCGACCTCGGCTACCGGGTGCTGCGCCGCCTGATTCGCAGCCCCGCGAGCATCGCGCTCTACCAACTCCTTCATCCGGACCTCGGCCTCCCCCTCGCGCGCGCGGTCTCGCGATGGTCGCGTCACTCGCGCGGCGAGCGCCCGCTCGAGCCCGAGCGACTGTGGCGCGAGATCGCCGAGCCGCGATTCCGGGAGGGCTTCGACGCCGTGATGATCGGCCACTTCCATCATGTCTACGAGCGCCGCGAAGACGGGCGCGAGTTCTTCGTGCTCGGGGATTGGATGGAGCGCTTCACATGCGCCGTCCTGCAGGACGGCGTGATCCGGCTGGAGTCGCACGACGGCTGAACGCGCGCGCTCCTAGAACTGCGCGCCGAGCGAGAAGCGATGGGTGTCGCCGAGATCGTCGCGGAACGGCACGAACGCGTAGTCCACCCGCAACGACTGCAGCGCGCAGCCCAGTCCGAACGCCATCGAGGAGTCATGATCGTTCAGGCGCGCACCCGCACGCAGTGCAACCCCGGACGGCGCGTGCGCGAGTTCCGCGCCCAGCATCGCGACCCCCGTGCGCCCCGTCGTGAGGCGAGTCTCGAGGGCTCCACGCAACGCCAGGCCCTGACCAACCGAGTGACCGTACGACCCACCTGCCTGCACGGAGGCGGGTAGCCTCACGGGGTCGCCCCGGGTATCGCCGATCGAATAGTGCGCCGCGGGACCGAGCTGGTCGGCGGCGACCGCGAGCCTCAGCCCCGGACACCGTGCGGGCTCCAGCGCGCCGGCAAGGCCGAAGGCGTAGGTCATTGCGCTCTCGGTGTCGAGCCGCTCCCGCACGATCTGGGCCGAGCCGCCGAGCGTGAGGCCGGGAGCTGCATGGCGGCCGTAGGCCAATCGGAATTCGAGATCGTGAGAGCCGAACGAGCCGACGAGATTGCCGAGGTCATCCCGCTCGTCGATGGGCTCCGAGTACATCGCGCGCACCGAACCGGCGAGCCCGCCGCCCAGCGCATGACCTGCGAGCGCGAACTGCTCGTGGCGCAGATGCGAGAGGAATTCCACGTGGGTCGCGGTCGCCTGCAGTCCCTTCACCCCATCGAGCGCCGCGGGATTCCAGAATGCCGCCTCGGCGCCGCCGACGAGCGAGACGTAGGCACCTCCGAGCGCGGCGCCGCGTGCGCCCACCGGGACATTGAGGAACGCGAACCCTGGGGGAGCCGCGAGGCTCGGGCAAGCGAGGGCGCCGATCAGGGTCACTACGAGCAGGCGGACGACTACGCGCATGCGTTCTCTCCGGACATGAACGGCGGGGCCCGTGTTGCGGGCCCCGCCACTGGGATCGTGGACGAGTGCTCTCATCCGATGGGCGACTTCAACGCCCTCCGCGATGCTCCCGCGGTCCTTCGTTACCGCGTGACGACGGGGCCTGCTGCTGCGGAGGTGGTGCGGACTGCTGGGGCGGCGGATCGCTGCGTCGCTCGACGCGCGGCGGCGACGGATTGTCGCGCGGCGGATCGTTGCTTGGCTGCGGGCGCTCGGTCCGGTGCCCCTGCTGCTGCGGCGGCCGGCTGTTCGGGGCGGGCTGCTCATGCCGCCGCTCCAGACGACCCGACCCTTCGTCGCGCGGTGTCCCGTACGGAAGCGGTCGCTGCTGGCGTGGACGCTCGACGCGTTCGCCCGAACTCGGCTGGTCGCCCGGCCCGGTCTGACGCCCCGGCATGCGCTCGATGCGGCCACGCCGCGTATCTGGCGTCTGCGCCTGGTCCTGATCGCGCGCCTCGCGGTTGTGGCCGACCGGGATCATCGGTCGATAGCGGTCGCGCCCGCTCCCGCTCGCGAGGAATCCAGGCGGCAACGGGACCGCATCGCGGCCACGCCAGCGATCCGGGTCGTTGTACTTGTTCGGGGGCACATAGCCCGTCGGCGGGGGTGACTTGTACCGAACCAGCGGGCCGCTCCACATGGAGTTCCAACGATCCCATCCGTCCCACGACGAGTACCACGGTGCGTTCCAGCCGTGGCGCCAGCGCGGCGGGCAGTTGGCCCGAGGGACGTAACAGAAATACGGGACGTTGCCGAACCAGTAGCCCGGGCCCCACGACCAGCCCCAGTTGATGCGGAAGTCGACGACCGAGCAGGTCGAGTAGTAGGGATCGAAGCCGTCCCACCATGCCCAGCGCGACGGGCGATGGCAGTCGTTGCAGAGGTAGCGAGGATAGCGGACGCGCTCATGCACGTAGTACGACGTGTACGCGGTGCCGAAGGCACCAGGATCCTCCGGGGATCTCAGAACGCGACGGCGGATGCGCTCCATCGCGACAAACGGGTCGCCGACGATGCGCCCGTCACTGCTCACACCCTCTTCGTCATCCGGCTGGCCTTCGTAGTCCACACCCTCGCTGCGGGGGTCGTACGGGCGCAGGTACCAGGGCATGTCGAGAAAGGGCTCCTCGGACGTCAGCGCGACGATGTACGCCTCGCCAGTGTTCTGCTCGACGACCAGCTCGACATTGGAATCCTCGTCGGGCACGCGCACGGTGCGCCGCCCCTCCACAAAGCCGCTCTGCCCCTGATACGGGAACAGCACGCGGACATTTCCGTCGGTATCGATTTCGTAGACCAACAGGTAGGCGTCGTCACTCGCCCGCACCTTGACCTGCATCAAGTCACCAGGCTTGTACACGGCGTCCTGGCCACGATCGGTCCAGACCTCGACGCCGACACGCGCCAGCGAGAACCCCGGCGCGAGCATGAGCCCCGCGGCGATCGACGAGGCGATGACGGTGTTGCGCAACATGGCCGGACTCCTTCCCCGAGCCGGGGAGGACCCTCGCGCTCCGCACATCACGCGCACCGGAGTCCTACCCCGTGAAACCGTTCGGTGCTCCACAGGTTCTGATGGGGAGCGGCAGACGCCGGTTCGAGGCACCAAGGGCACCTGCATTCCCCGCTGCCGACCCCGATATCCCGGCTGAGGTCGGCTCCATGATACCAGCATCACGCGCCCGGAGCCTTGAGTGTCAGGCGCTGGACGCGCATCGATCATCGGACCGCAACGCTCCGGTCGCGCCGCACCCGCTCCCCGTCCGTAGGTGGCCGCTGGGCCTTGAGCTCGGGATTGCCCACCGAGGTCTGGTACGCCCAATCGAGCGCCACTTGACCGGCACTGAGACTCGTCACCCGGAACTTCGCGAACGTGTTCTCGCGCGTCCACACCACGTAACAGTGCCCGGGCACCAATTCCACCGTCCCTGTGAGCGACCAGCCGCCATTGGGGGCGAAATCGACCACATCAAGCGTGCTCGCGAATCCAGCATCCTGGATGTCGGTGTCTGTGAAGGGTGCGTAGATCTCGTACGTCGTGCCGTCATCACTGAAGATGAGATCGACGTTCGGGCTCGTGGACGGCACCACGGCGAACGCTGACAGGTCCCACCCGCTGCGCGCCGGATTGGCCTGGAGACTCTGCAACGAGAGCGATCCAGCCGGGCGCGGAGTGTCAAAGACGTCCTCTTTCGAGGGCGCGCTCTCGTTGCCGGCTCGATCGAACGCGGCCACCGCGTAGTACTTAGTCACACCATTGGTGAGATTGGTCACGGTGTAAGTGGTGCCCGAGGTGGTGCCGATCAGCGTGTAGGGGCAGCCCCCGCCCGAGGCGCAGTCGGCAGTGTAAAGGTGATAGCCGACCACATCGGCTTCCGTGTTCGCGAGCCAGTACAGGAGTACGGAGTGGTCACCAGTCACGCTCGCGAATCCGCGCGGTGCTGCTGGAGGGGTGACGTCGCGCGGCGATGAGGAGTCGTCACAGCCGGCGAGTAACGCAGCCAGCGCCAGAAATGGGAGCAAGCGCCTCATATGGACCTCCAGTCCGAACCCGTGACCAACTGTGGCTCACCCATTCGAGCGCAAGCCACGTGCCAGTCATGCCATCAGGTTCCTCCCGGGGGGCTCCAAGCGCAACTGATTGGCGTGCAATTGACCGGGGGATGTCGGGCGTGCAAGACAGCTGCGTGGCGTCCATGGGACTGTGCGGGCAAGACGCACCTGTGCACGCAGCGCCACACAAGTGGCGTAGTTAGTCCTCTTGCGGGGTTTCGACTGCTGCGGTCGAGGAACGAAAGTGCCCCAGAAGACGCGACAGCCGACCCGCAGTGGACGGGTCGGCTGCACCTGCTCGAGCCGCGGAGGGGACACCGGCCTCATGCTCGGCGCCAGCAGCCTCACATCCCCCAATGTGAGGATCCGACGCGGCGGACCGGTGTCCCAAGAGTCAAGACAAACGAGAACGCGCCGGGTGGTCCGCCAGTCCATGTGGATCGAAAACCCGCCGCGTCGAAATGTCCTTCTGAATCACTCTCCAAGCTAGCCGGTCGTAGAGGACGGTGCGCTGTCTTGTGACTGGGGCTCGTACCCTCGACCGGACCCCTACTGCACCGGCTAGCCCAGATTGTGGTCCGGTGACCGAGGCCACCGGACTTTTTGGAGGTCCCCCCCCTCCGCCCTCGCACAACTGCACCCGGCGTGCCACGAGGTCAAGCCAAGGTCTCGAAACTTTCAAGATGTTGTCCAGTAATGGCATCAGACGAGCGCGGCTCATCATTCAACGAGCGCCGCTGTGGAGCGAGAGAGACACCGATCCACAAGATAATCGCATCGTGCTGCCTCTCACAGTCCAAGTCCCTGTGAGACAGCACCATGCGATAGCAACATTCTTGAGTGTGAGTGTGTAAGAGACTCTTATGATCCCGCGCGACGGCGCTCGATCCGCAGGGTGCGGATACGGGAGAGCAGCGTCGGATACGACAGGCCCAGCTCGCGAGCGACCTGGGCCTTGTTCCATCGATGGCGCTCGAGCGCATCGGCAATGAGGCGGCGCTCGAGCACGGAGACGTTGGCGCGCAGGGACTTCGCACCGCCATTCGACGTCGTGGTCGGAGGCACCAGCTCGGCGACCATTCGATCTCGCATCTCGGGCGGGAGCAAATCCATCCCGAGCGTATCGTCGTCGTCTGCCAGAACCACCATCCGTTTCACGGTCTTCTCCAGCTCTCGCACATTCCCGCGCCACTCGTGCTCGAGGAACGCCCGCAAGACGTCCGGTGCCAGCCCACGCACCGTCTTGTCCATCTGCCGCGCATACATGGCGAGGAAGTGCTGGGCGAGCACGGGGATGTCCTCACGCCGTTCGCGGAGCGCCGGCACTCGCACCGTGATGTCATTCAGACGATAGTAGAGGTCCTCGAGGAAGCGCCCCTCCCGAATCCGCTCCCGCAGATCGACCCCGGTAGCGCAAATGACCCGCGCATCGACGCGCTTGCTGCGTGTCGCGCCCACGGGACGGATCTCGCTGCGATCGAGCACGTGGAGCAGCTTGGCCTGCACCGACTCCGGGATCTTCTCGATCTCGTCGAGGAAGATCGTCCCCCCCTCGGCTTCCTCGAACAACCCTACCTTGTCGCGCAACGCGCCGGTGAATGCACCGTGAACGTACCCGAACAACTCACTCTCGAGCAGTGACTCGGGCAGTGCCGCGCAATTGACCTGCACCAGCGGACGGTCCCGTCGGTTCGACATCTCATGCACCACTTGCGCGAGCAACCCCTTGCCCGTACCGGTTTCTCCCATCAGCAAGACGGTGGCGGTCGAATCCCCCACCTTCGCGAGCAGGGACATAATGCTCGCCATCTCGCGCGACTGGGTGATGATGCGCTCGGAGCCCGGGCTCGGCTTCAGCTTGTCCCGCAACTGCCGGTTCTCTTCCATCAGCAAGGATCGTTGCGCCTCGACGATCGCGACCGCCGAGCTGTTCGCCAGCACCGCCAGCAGATTCAACTCCCGCTGCTTGAACGCGCCGAGCAGGTTGTCGTTGAGTCGGTCGACGTAGACCAGGCCGACCGACTGCGAAGGGAAATTGAGCGGAACGCACACCAGCGACCCGACTCCCTCGAGGGCATCGACGAGCGCGGCTGCGAATCTCGGATCCGCGGTCACGCGACTCGAGAACACAGGGCCGCTTTCGGCGATGCGACTGCCGACCACGTTCTCGATCACGCGCAGGATACGGCGCGCGCGGTCGCGCCCGAGAGCGTGCTGCGCGACCACGTCGAGGCGCGACCCGCTGGCGCTGAAGGCCACGAAGCCGCGGTCGCCGCCTGCGTTCTCAACCGCCAGTCGGACAATCTGCGCGAGCACGCTATCCATGTCCGCGGTCTCGCGGAACAGGCGGTTGGCCTCTTCGAGCGCGCGGAATTCGTTGCAGGTGGACAACGACACCGCCACGTACTGGCGCTCGAGCTCGCGACGCAGCGCGCCGGCGCGGTCCTCTGCTTCGGGATCCCCGTTCTCGGCGAGCCATTGTTCGGCTTGTTCCAGGAGCGACAGGGCCTGATCGTAGTGCTCGCGCTCGGCCTCGAGGCGCGCCAACGTGAGCAGCGTCTCCGCGGCGGGAGCCACCAGCCCGAGCTGTCGGTAAAGCGTGGCAGCGCGCCGCGCGGCTTCGGACACCGGCTCCAGCGGCACCCTCATCCGCACGCTCGACGGAAGCAGCAGCAGGTACTCGCCCCAGACAGCCAGCGTCGTCGCGAGTTCAAAGACCTCGTTCAGGCCCTCGAACTCCTGAGCCGCCGCACGCAAGTGGACCTCGAGCGTGGCTGGATTGCCCCGGGTGGCCTCGAGTCGTCCGAGAACGCGCTCAGCGACCGCACCCTCGAGCCGGTCGCCCAGTTGTTCGGCCAGCGCGATCCCGCGCAGCACGTGAGCCTGCGCCTCCTCGGTCCGACCCGCGACCAAGCAGGCGAGCCCGGTGCGAGTCTCGAGCTCGAGTGTTAGGTCGCCCTCTGGCGCGAGTCCGCGTGCTTCCACGAGGGCCGGCTCGAGAAGCGCGAGGGCGGCCACCGCATCCCCCCGGTCGAGCTCGATCTCGCCCAGGAACTCGAGGGCCAGCAGGCGCTCACGCTGACTTCCGCACTGCCCGGCCAGCGCGTGGGCGCGGCGGTAGTGTTCCTCGGCCCGATCGAGCTGCCGGCGACGGCGCGCGAGCAGTCCAAGCGCCAGCAGCGCCGATGCCTCGCCCTGCACGTGGCCGATCTCGACTGAGATCCTCAATGACTGGCGGAAATTCTCCTCAGCAAGGTCCCACTGCCCCAGACGCAGTCGGATGAGCCCGAGATTCTGATTGTGCGCACGCATCCTCGAGTACAGGCCCGAGCGCTCGTCGATGCGAAGAGCCTCCTCAAGGAAGCGGGTCGCCTCCCGCCATTCGCGCAGGTTCTTGTGCACCAGGCCGAGGATGTTCAGCGCGTTGACCAGGCCTTCGGCATCCCCGATCCGACGGAACGTCGCCACGGCGCCTTGTAGCCATTCGATGGCCTCGGCCGGACGACCGAAGCGGGCGCAGCATACCCCGAGCGTGACCGCAGCCTGACCGACAGTGACGTGCTCGTCGGTATCCCGCAGGACGGTGAAGCTGTAGAGGGCATAGCGCCGCGCCGCGCGGTAGCGTCCCAACTCTGCGAGGGCATAGGCCATGCGGGAGGCAATGCGGGCGTTCAGGCGCGGATCACGAAGCAGCCGTGCCGTGTCGCGCGCCTCGTGCATGACGCTCAACGTCGCGTCATAAGCACCGCGACGGTTGTGCGTGAGCGCGAGCCGCTCGAGCAGGCGACAGCGGTCGGCGGGCGCGTGCGGCCCGATCATCCCGAGCGCGGCGGTGAACGCCTCTATAGCGCTCGGAAAGTTGTCGGCCGCCAGATGCAGTTCACCGATCGCCTCATGCTGCCGCGCGGCCTGCTGCGCGGAGGAGAGCGCATGCGACTGATCGGGGGGGATCGCTCGCTGCACTTTTCGAACCCTCGTTCCTGAGTCCTGGCCCTGGCATCCCGGCCAAGCCGGCCGAGCTGGCCCGGTTCGCCGTTCGTACTCGTGGTCGCCGGCGGTCGCGTCAGCGCGCCGTCAGCGTACGAGCCACCACGTCATCCACATCTTCCCCGCGACTCGGATCAGATCGCTAGCGACCTGCGGGCGCTCAGTTCCGAGAACAGGGCGACTGGCGAGCGGTCCCACCTTCTGAGGCGCGTTGGGACTGCCACTCCCGGTGACATCAGGATCGCCGGAGGTTGGCCTCACCCGCGGATGTGGCCGGATCACGCCGCCCTGCGGAGGCGCTGTATCGTCGATCCAGCGCTCGACCGCAGAACTCGTCGTGACCGCCACGACCGACGTCGTGATGATCAGAGCCAGAGTGAATAGGAGCCTGCTGTGGAATCTCGTCATGCTGTGCCGCTCCCTCCGTGACACTGGCATTCGGAATGAAAAGGACGTCCCACGAGATCGGAGGAAATCTCTTTGAGGCACACAAAGGTTTTGAGGGACCTCTTCGCCGCTCCGCTGAGTATCCAGCCCGCGTTGTCGAGCGGTCAACGAAGATTTGCAGAAGGCCTGACGACTCTCAACGAGAGGCGGCGGCGCGCCATCCGGACCTGCGGACCGGTCACGGCCGCCGGTCAGCCACAGCCTCTTCGGCGGCGAGCCGCGCAAGTCCATAGCGCAGCCCCTGGGTCGAGCAGACCAAGCCTTGGGAAGGGAAGCGTTCGGTCAACACCGAGACGACCAGCGCCCCAGCGGCCACGATGTCGGCACGTCCCTCCCCCATCACAGGCCAACCGCTCCTCTCGTCCGGCGACGCATGAACAACGCGCTCAATCAGCACCTCGAGGCGCGGTCGCAGAATGGTCCAGCCCTCGATTCGGGCCGGATCGTACCCACTCAGTCCCAGATCCATTGATGCCAACACGGTCACAGTCCCTCCAACACCGGCGAGTAAAGATGCACGTTCAGGCATATATGCACATTCATGCATTACTTCGCCTCGCACCCGCTCCCTCAGCCCGCCGAGTCGATCTACCTCCGGACTGTCCGGATGCAGATGGCGCTCGGTGAGACTGACGGCTCCGAATGGCAGGCTGGTCCAGCGTCCAGGTCGTTCGCCATAGCCGCTCACGACCTCAGTGCTTCCGCCGCCCAGATCAAAGACCACGCAGGGGTGCCCGCGTGCGATCGCTCCGAACCCCAGCACGACCGCGCGATAGACCAACTGGGCCTCATCCTCCCCACTTAGAATTCGAATCTGAACACCCGCGCGTTGCTCGATGGCGCGCGCAACCTCGGCTCCGTTGGTCGCGCCTCGGAGCGCCGCGGTGGCCCCGACGACCACGCGGATCGCCCCCAATCCGGCCGCTCGGCGGGAGAACTCGCTGACCACCTGCCCAGCGCGGGTCGCCATCTCAGCGTCCACCAGCCCCGATCGGTCGAGGCCGCGAGCGAGTCGACAGGGTTCTCCTGCGCGCGCCACCGTGGTCAAAGCGCCGATCTGTCCATCCTCGATCGTCACATCAGCCACCAGCATGCGCACCGAGTTCGATCCGATGTCGATTGCACCAACACGCATATAAGACACTGAGGTCACAGTAGGAAATCCTCAAGGTCCGGGGAGCGCGGTGCGCCTCGCGGGCTCGCGCCAGCTTCTTCGTCAGCAGCGGGTTGCTCGGCCGTCTCGATCGCTGAAGGAGACTTGAGCGGGGCTGCGGCAGTGCCCGGCCGTGACGCACTGGCCGGCACGGGCGTCTTTCTCGGTTTGCGATGTTCGCGACCGGCGCGGGCCGGAACGGGCGGGTTCGAGCCGCGGGACGGGCTCGAGTCGCTCGGCCAGCCCATGTCCGCGGGGGAGTCTTCCAGCTCCTCGCGTCGGATCCAGCGCAGTAGACCTCCAGCGTGCGGATCGTCCACGCTCAGTCGGAACATCACGCACTTCCCTCGTCGCTCGCCCCGCACGAGTCCCGCTCGTGCGAGTGCCTGCAGGTGACGAGTGGTGCACGACTGCGAGAGAGCGACCGCATGCGCCAGGTCGCTCACACATCGCTCCCCGTGTGCCAGCTGTGCGACGATCCGGAAACGGGAGGAGTCGCCGAGGCAGGCCATCAACCCTCTGGAATGGTCAGCTGTCGATTTCATTGCACGCTGATGCATACCATCTCCACTCGTTGACCGCAACAGGGCAGGCTGTTAGCCTCTGGCCGTCCTACACCCCACCCGGCGAGATCCCATGTCCAGCGCGCCACTTCTACCGGCCGAAATCCCGGCCAGCCCGAGCTTCTACGGCCTCAGCCGCACGATGCTCGCCGAACGTCTCGTCGAGCGGGGCCTGCCGGCCTACCGTGCGGGCCAGTTGTTCGGCTGGGTCTACGGGAAGCGAATGCGCTCCGCGCCCGGTATGACCAATCTCCCCACCGCGCTGCGCGAGTGCCTGTCCGAGGTGTGCGACCTTCGCCTGCCGAAGTTGGAGTCGGTGCATCGGACCGGCGATGGCCTCACCCACAAGTTCGTGCTGGCGCTCGACGATGGGGCGCGCCTCGAGAGTGTCTCGATGCGCACCGACAAACGCCTCACGTTCTGCATCTCCAGTCAGGTGGGGTGCGCGCTGAAATGCGCGTTCTGCGCCACCGGGCTGATGGGACTGAAGCGTCACTTGCGGGCGGAGGAGATCGTCGCGCAGGTGATCCTGATGGGCGACCGGCACGGATGGCAGGACGAGCGCTTCAATCTCGTTTTCATGGGGATGGGCGAACCTCTGCACAACTACCGCCCAGTGGTGGACGCGATCCGCATCCTGAACGACCCGCACGGGCTCAACCTGGGCGCGCGACGCATCACGGTCTCGACGAGTGGCCTGGTTCCGCCGATGTACGAACTTGCGCGCGAAGGGCTCGCGCTGGGGCTCGCGCTCTCACTGCACGCCACGACCGACGAGCTCCGCACGCGGCTGATGCCGATCAACCGCCGCTGGCCGCTGGCCGAGGTGCTGGCCGCCGCGCGGGCCTACGGCGCGGCGAGCGGTCGCCGCGTCACGCTCGAATACACGCTCATCGCTGGCGTGAACGACCGCGAAGAGGATGCGGAACGGCTCGCGCGCATCGCTCGTGAGCTGCCCAGCAAGATCAACCTCATCCCGTACAACCCGGTGCCTGGATTGCCGTGGCAGCGGCCCCCGGCGGCGGCCGTCGAGGCGTTCGCGCGGAGCCTGTTCCCGCGCGCGCCCGCCGTCATGGTGCGCAACACGCTCGGCGGGGAGATCTGGGCGGCATGCGGCCAACTCGGAGGGCTCGGCGCCGGAGCGTGACTGCTCCCCCGCACGGGCGCACCGTGACCCTTCGAGCGCGTCTCGTCGTCGCGCTGCTCGCCCTCGCGCTGCTGCCCACCTTGATCTTCACGATCTTCACGATCGATCAGCTCGGTCGTTCGACCGCGCGCTGGTTTCGTCCCGGTGTGGATCGTGCGCTGGAATCCGCGCTCGAGGTCACGCGCGCGAGCGAGACTCGGATCGAGGCCATGCTGACCGCTCAAGCGGAGGCGTGGGCCGCGCGGTGGCCAGCGATCGGGGCGCCCGCGGACGCGCGAGCGGCGCTGCGCACTCAGGGGCTCGACTTCGCGCAGATCTATCACCGGGACGAGGGCCGTTGGAGGCTCGAGGCCCAGCGTATTCCGGAAGGGGTGTTGGCGCCGCGCCCGCTCGATCTCGGCGACGATCTCGAGGCGGCGCTGGCCGGAACCCGGCTCGTGCGGTCGGGGCAGGGTGCGCTCGCGGGCGTGGCCGCGGCCGGCCAGGACCGCGCCGTGGCAGTGGGCGTCTGGGTCGCGCCGGACTTCTTCGCGCGCGCCGACACCGTGGCGATCGGGGCGGCCTACTATCGCAGGCTCGGTGTGGTCGTCGACGTGCAGCGACGCTATGTATGGCTGCTCGTGGCCGCACTCGTCCTGGTGCTTGGTTTGCTCGCCGTCTGGCTGGCGACCACGGTCGCGGGCGGAATGACGCGCCCGCTGGCCGACATCGCGGGCGCGCTCGAGCGGGTGGCCGCCGGCGACCTCGAGACGCGACTGGAGCCCACCGGGGCGCGGGAGATGCACTCGCTGGCGCGTTCGTTCAACACCATGCGCGAGCGCCTGGCGACCGCGCGCGACCAGCTGCGTCAGGCGGAGCGCGAAGCCGCGTGGCGGGAAGTCGCGCGCCGACTCGCCCACGAGATCAAGAACCCACTCACACCGATGCGGCTTTCTCTGCATCGGCTTCAGAAGCGTGTCGGCTCGGTACCGGGCGCGGAACGCGCGGTGGTCGAGGAGAGTCTCGGAGCGCTCCTGGCCGAGATCGAGCATCTGGGACGACTCGCGGAGCAGTTCGCGCAGTATGCGCGTCTGCCAGACCCGCGCCTCGAACCATGCGACCTGGCCGAAATCGCTCGCCAGGTGGCGTGCCTCCACGAGCCAGAGGGATTGACGCTGACGGTAGACGCCCCCGGCCCGCTGCCGGTTCGGGGGGATCGCTTGCTGCTCTCACGCGCCCTGCATAACCTGCTGATCAACGCTTGTGAAGCGAGTCCGCCCGGTGGAGTGGTGGAACTGCGGGCGTCGCACCTCGGCGGCGCGGCCGTAGTCGAGGTGCTCGACCGCGGTCCGGGGCTGCCGGAAGAGCTGCGCGGCCGCGTGTTCGAGCCGTACGTCAGCACCAAGCGCCGCGGCAGCGGACTCGGGCTCTCGCTGGTGCGCGACATCGCGTCTCAGCACGGCGGGACCGTGACGCTGGAGGACCGCGACAGGGGCGGCGCGCGAGCGCGGCTGTCCCTGCCGCTCGAAGACCCGCACCCAGGAGCCGCAATCGCATGAGTGATTCCCGCCGACTGGACGTGTTGATCGTGGACGACGATCCGGCCATCCGACGCCAGCTGCGCGGCGTGCTCGAGGACGAGGGACACGAGGTGGCCGAGGCCGATGGCGGCGACCGCGCGCTCGAGTTGCTCGACGAGCGGCGCTTCGACGCGGTGCTGCTCGACCTCCAGATGCCCGGCATGCATGGTCTCGACCTGCTGGTGCGCATCCGTGAGTGCGCGCCGGACACGGCGATCCTCGTGGTCACGGGCGCCTCCACGCTCGAACACGCACTGAAAGCCGGCCAGCGCGGCGCATTCGACTTCATCGAGAAGCCACCCGACCCCACCTACTTGCTCAGCGCACTCCAGCAGGCGGGAGAGGTGACACGCGGGCGCCGCGCGGAGGGCGCGGCGCGCCGCGCGCCGACGGCAGACGACCTCGGCATCCTCGGCGCGAGCACCGCGATCGAGGCGCTGCGCGAACACGTGCGGCGGGTCGCGCCGGCCCAGGGCCGCGTCCTCATAACCGGCGAGAACGGCTCCGGCAAGGAGCTGGTGGCGCATGCGATCCATGCGCTCAGCAAGCGCGCCAGCGGCCCGTTCGTGAAGCTCAACTGCGCGGCGATCCCCAAGGACCTCGTGGAGAGCGAGTTGTTCGGTCACGAGCGCGGCGCTTTCACCGGCGCACTCCAGGCCCGCAAGGGGCGCTTCGAGCTGGCGGATGGCGGCACGCTGTTCCTCGACGAGATCGGCGACCTCTCGCCCGACGCTCAGGCCAAGTTGCTGCGCACCCTCGAGAGCGGCGAATTCGAACGCGTCGGCGGCACGAGTACCCAGCGCTCCGACGTGCGCGTGGTCTCGGCCACCAACAAGGAGCTCGCCCAGGCGATCGAGAACGAGGAGTTCCGCGAGGACCTCTTCTATCGTCTGAACGTGCTGCCGGTCCACGTGGTGCCGCTGCGCGAGCGCCGCGGGGACGCGGCGCTGCTCGCGCAGCACTTCCTGGCGGCATTCCGGGCCGCCGAGGGACGCCCGCCCATCACGCTCTCCGCCGAGGCGTCCGGGCTGCTCGAGGAATACCACTGGCCGGGCAACGTGCGAGAGCTCCGCAATCTCATGGAGCGCGCCGCGGTGATGTGCGACGGCGCGGAAGTGCGAGCCGAGGATCTGACCGGGTGGCTGGAGCCGGTGCCGTCTGGGGACCGGGCGGTGGGCCTGCGCGCCGAGGTCGACCGCCGCGCGGCCGACGCGATCCGCCGGGCGCTCGAGCAGGCCGACTGGAACGTCACCCAGGCCGCCGCCGGGCTCGGGATCGACCGCACCAACCTGCACCGCAAGATGCGGAAGTTCGGCATCGAGCGCCGATGAGCATGCCGCGGAAGGCGGGCCCGGGAGCGACCCGCGCGCCGAGGAAGGCTTGTGGCGCCACCGCCACAGCGCGGCGGCGGCTCCGCCACAGTGGTCGCATTCCGGTCGCCCGCGCGGCCGCGAACCGGCGCGCGAGGTCGGCGGCGGGAGCGTCCACGGGACTGCAGGGGAACGCCCTCTGGGCCGACCGCCCGGCCGCGGTGGCGCCACCGGCCGGCCCCGCAGCACACGCCATGGAACGCACATTGCGAGCCCACCGGGTGCGTCCCCTGTCCTGCACTCCGGAGGCACCGTGAACCCTCATCGCCCCCTCGCCGCCACGTTGCTGTGCGCGGCGCTGGGCGTGCTCGTCACGCCCATGGCGCGCGCGCAATCCCCCGCACAGCCGGATTCGTCCAGTGGTCCGCTTGAGTTCCGCCCCGTGACCCCCGACGATCCCGATTCCGATCCGTTCGAGTTCCGCCCGCAGCACCAGGGTGCCCGCCGCCACGTCCGCGCCGGATCGTCGGACGACTGCGGCTGGCTGCGCCCGCCGATCGGGGATCGTCTCATCACCGACCCCGACGAATGGCGCTCCGATCCTTCGCGGCGGAATGGCGAGCTGCTGTTCGACTACAACCGCGTGGACCGCGTGCGCTTCGGAGCCGGTTGGGAGATGCAGTCGTCGGAGCCGCTGGATCCACGGGTCGGCGTGCGGCTGGGGTACGCGACCGATCGCGAGCGCATCCTGTACGGAGTGCAGCTCGAGCAGCCGCTCGCGCGTCCGGGGCGCCTGGCGGCCGGTGTCTCGATGATACGCGCCACGGATCACAGCGAGCTGCAGCAGGTCGAGGATTTCGAGAACAGCCTGGCGCTGCTGTTCGGCCGCCAGGACTACCGCGACTACTTCGAGCGCGAGGGATTCGGTGCCTACCTGTCGTGGCGGGTGCCGGACTTCTCGACCGTCGGCATCCACGTGCGCAACGACCGCTATCGCTCGCTGGCGCTGGTCCCGGGCACGCGTTCGTGGTTCCACCGCGACCGCGAGCTGCGCGACAACCCGCCGATCGACGAGGGGCAGGCGCACACCGTGGCCCTGCGGAGCGAGCGTCTCATGCACCGCACGCGAGCGATGCGGGCCGGGCTCTATCACTGGATCGAGCTGGAGCGTGCCGGCGGCGGGCTCGGCGGCGACTTCGAGTACACGCGAGCGCTGGCGGACGTGCGCAGCGTGCTGCGCCTGTCGCCCGCCGCCTCGTTGCTCGTGCGCGCCGTAGGCGGCACCAACCTGGACGGGACGCTCCCCGCGCAGAAGCAGTTCACGCTCGGCGGCGTCGACGGCCTGCGGGCGCACGCCTTCTCGGCCTATCGCGGCGACCGACTGGTGCTGGCCCAGGCCGAGTACGTGCTCGGCTTGTGGACGCTCACCGGTGCGCCCTTCCAGGGTGGGCTGCAGCTGCTCGCGTTCGTCGACGGGGGCCGCGCCTGGGACGCACCGGGCACCGATTTCGATCTGCGGCGACAGCACATCGCGTGCGATGGCGGATTCGGGATCGGCACCTCGGACGACGACCTGCGCGTGTACTTCGCGCGCGACCTGCGCGACCCGGATTCCGGATTCGTGATCACGCTGCGCCTGCAACGCCCGTTCTGATCCGCGAGGCCCCATGCCCTCACGCTCCCCGCTCCGCCGCGCGCTGCTGGCCGCGCTCGCGCTGGGGCTTGCCTGGCCGCCCGCGGCGCGGGCGCTCCAGGCCACGGTCGCGGGGCCGCGCGAGCGGGACGGCAGCATCTGGTGTGACGTGCGGCTCGACGACGTGCTCGCGCCACGCATCGCCGAGAGCCTCGAACGCGGCATGCCGGCGACGCTCGAGCTGCACGCCGAGCTGTGGCGCCGCCGCAATGGCTGGTTCGACCGGCTCGAGAGCAGCTTCGACGCGTCGATCCGGATCCGGTATGAGGTCTGGAATCGCGTCTATCGGATCGAGCGGGTGGGCGCGACCCCGCTGGTGCTGGGTACCCTCGATTCGGTGGCGGTGGTGCTGAACCGTCCGCTCGCGCTGCCGATCGGGCGCAGCGACCGCCTGGTGCTCGGCGCCCGCTACTACGCCGTCGTCACCGCGACGCTGAGACCGCTCAGCATCGAGGACGTCGCCGAGGTGGAGGGCTGGCTGTCGGGCGAGGTGGTGGACAAGCGGCAGGCGGGCTTCGGTGCCATCACCGAGCTGCCCCGCTCGGCGTTCGACGCGGTGCGCAACTTCGCGGGGCTCGGGGATCAGCGTGCCCGCGCGCGCACGGAGGACGTGCTGCCGCGGCCGCGGCCCTGACACCGGTTCGGGCGGCGCGCCGAAGGTCGGCGCGGAGCCGTGGGACCCGGAGGCCGAGGAGTCGGGGGGACTACGGGATCAGCGTGAGCCGCACGGTCGTGGCAGCCGCCGTGCGCTCGCGCGCGAACACGATCGCGGGACCCGGGCGGGTGCCGCGAACATCGCGGCCGTCCCAGTGCCATTCGGTGCCACCGGCGACCGCGGCCGCGGGCACCGTCGCCAGGCGGCGGCCGCTCACGTCGAACACGTCGAGCACCGCCATGCTCTCCCCGGCGCGTGCGAACACCACCACGCCATGGCTCGGATTCGGGCTCACCGCCAGGTGCGCCTGCAGCGAGGCTCCGACCAGCGACAGCACGAAGGTGCGCAGCCCGGGCACCTCCTGCGGCGGAGTCAGCGACGCGTTCTCGATGGTGCCCGAGTAGTTGGCCGCCGCGCCCCCGAACAGCGCCCGGAAGTCCTCGGCGAAGATCTCGTGAGGGCGCTGGTCGTGCGGAGCGTCGGCCGAGTAGCGGGTCGCGTCCTCGATCCCGCGCAGCCGTCGGTAGGTCGCCCAGTCGGCACCGTCCCCGTCCGGCAGCTTCGCGTACTGCACCACGTGCCCCAGCTCGTGCACGAACTCCGCGTGCTGTTGCTCGCGCGACAGCGGACGCACGCCGGGCGCGAGCAGGATGAGGCCCGGTCCCGCCGCCGACTCGAGGCCGGCGCGGCGCGGGTAGGGCAGCACGAAGACGTGGGCGCGCATGCCATCGACTGGATAGTCCAGCTCGGTGAGCGCGGCGTGCACCTCGGCCGCCTCGAACGGATGGAACCGGCCGTCGCCGGGGTTCGCGATCGCCGGGTCGGCGGTCGAGGTCACCAGCTCGAAGCGCGCGCCGCCGGGGAGCGTCAGCCACAGATGCCCGGTGTCATCCGTGCGGCACCACGAACGCAGCGTCTCGTCGGCATCGTGGATCACCAGCGCCGGCGCGGAACCGCCCACCCCCAGTTCGGTGGCGCGCGCCACGGCGGCCAGGAGCAGAGCGCCGAGCAGCGTCCCGAACAGGCCGAGACCGGAGCGGCGGATGATCGCGAGCGGTTCCATGACCATCCATCAACGCGATGAACGTGCCACGCATGCCCGGGCCGCGGCGCGGCGGGCACGGCTTCCGGAGGTGCCCTGGTAGATGGCACTTGCAGGTGCGGCCCAGGTCGTCTCGAGATCCGGCGCGGGGCTGGCTCCGAGTTCGGGCGCGTCCCCGTGGGTGAGCCTTCCCAGACGCCGAAGCCCCCGTGGGTGGGCTCACCCACGGGGGCTCTCGGGTCGTCCGGAGGCCGTCTCGCTCGCTCAGCTGCCGGCGGCACCCACGGCGCCGTGGCCCACCACGAGCGCATCGCGGCCGGCCACCACGTCGCGGGGCGTGGTCCCGAGCTTGGAGAGCAACGCGGCACCGGTGCCGATCAGGTTGAGCCCCAGCGCGAGCAGCGTGCTGAGCATGAGGAAGAACAACCCGATCGGCTTCAGCGGGCCCGGCAGCACGAGTCCGGCGAAGCCGAGCGCCACCAGCAGGCCGACGAACAACGTGCCCGCGATGTAGGGCCATACCGAGCCCCCTTCTCCGAGGCGGCGGCGCATGAGGCGGCAGCCCATCACGTAGGTGGTCGCCACCTGTCCGGCCCATGCCACGAGGCAGAAAAGGATCGGCAGCAGCAGCGCGATCGGGATCCCGACCACGGTCACCAGCAGCAGCACCAGGGCGATGATCATGAGCGGGCCCGCGACCAGCCCGAGCAGCAGCGAGACGAACGGGCGCCGGGTGGCGGTCACCGCCACGCGCAGCATGCGCGAAGGGGCGATCAGCAGGAACAGCCAGCCGGCCAGCACCGGCAGGATCGCCGCGAGGACGAGCAGCAGGAGCACGCCCGAGTGACCGAGCACCAGGCCCGGGATGCGGTGCCGGTCGAAGCCCGGCTCGATCGACACGCTCTGCCCGCTGACGGTGGCGCCGGGCTGCTGGTCGAGCACGCCGCCGACCGCGACCGCGTCGCCGTCCACCACCGCGCCCGGCTCCAATCGCAGCGAGCCGAACACCGAGACCGCATTGCCCGACACCTCGCCCTTCACCGTGACCGACCCGAACACCGCCACCACGTCGCCTTCGACCCGCTGCCCCGCCGGAACCTCGGCGTCGGCGAAGACGCGCACCATGTCCGCGCCCTCGCCGTTGACGAGGACGACCGGCCCGACGACACGCACGTCCTTGCCGCCCTGGCGGGTCTCGATGACATTGCCCCGGATGCGCACCGCACGGTCGCCGACGTCGATGGTGGCATCGACCGGCTCGCTCAGCGAATCGCCCGCAAGCGTCGTGTCGCGACCGCCACCGCGGATGCGGATGCCCTCGTCGCTGACGTGGATCCCGGTCACGCGGCGCAGGGAATCCGAGCGTGCCGCGTCCGCGACGCCGGGCGCCACCGCGATCACGCCGAGCAGCGCGACCAGCCACGCGAGCTGCCGCGCGCCCTCGCCGCGGCTAGAAGCCCAGGACGCCGACATGGCGGATCCCCCGTCCGGAGCGCGCGTCGCGCGGCCGCAACCACCACAGCATCGTCACGCACACCACCAGTGCCGCCGCCAGGGTACCGACGATCGACGTTTCGCTGATCACCGCGCCGAGCGCGCGGCCGAGCGGCGCGAAGCGCTCGAGCGCGAGCCCCAGCACGTGCCATCCCGTCGCCAGGTGCACGAAGGCGTACGAGGCCGCCTGCACCACGAACTTGGTCGACTCGAGCAGCCGCCGCGACGCCACCGCGGAGAGTCCCGACAGCACCGCCTGTCCCGCGGGGTGAGCGATCCACGTCGACAACGCGGCCAGGCTGGCCGCGAGGGCGCCCGCGTAACCCCAACCGAAAGCGCGCAGCCGCTGCTCGCGGCGCTGCCGGATGCGCGACGGCAGCACCTGCGCCAGCACGCGCTCGGTCAGCTCGGCTCGCGGCTCGTCGAGCGGCACCGCCTCCAGCAGCGCGAACACGCGCCGGTAGGACGCCAGCTCGGCACCGCACACGGCACAGCCCGCGAGGTGCGCCTGGTAGGCGCGCACCTCAGCGGCAGGCAGATCCCCATCGAGGTAGGCCTGGGTGCGGATGCGGAATGGACACTCGTTCATGGCTCGGGCTTTCCGATGCGTTGTTTGAGCAGCTCACGGGCGCGGTGGATGCGGGCTTTCACGGTTCCCAGCGGCATTTGGAGTGCTTCGGCGATCTCCTCATACGAGAGGTCTTGCTGGTGCCGGAGCAGGACCACGATCCGGTAGTGCGGGGGCAGTCCGTCGATCAGTGCCTGTGTCCGCTCCTCCTCCTGCGCGTGGGCGGTGGATTCGTCGGGCTTGAGGCCCGGGTCCTCCGCCTCGATCACGTACTCGTCGTCCCCGCTGGCGCTCACCTGAAACATCGAGATCGGAGCCAGTCGGCGCCGTCGCAGGTGGTCGATGCACAAGCGAGTCGCGATCGTGAAGAGCCAGGCGGTGAACGGACGTTCCAGGTCGTAGCGATCGAGCGCCCGGAACATCCGGATGAACGTCTCCTGGGTCAGGTCCTCCGCGTCCTCGGCCCGGCGCACCATGCGCAGGGCGACACTGAAGACCGGCCGGCGGTAGCGCTCGACCAGTTCGCGATAGGCTCGCTCGTCGCCGGCCCGACACCGCCGGATGAGATCGGCCTCGTCGCCGCTCACCGCACCCCAGCCTTCATGCGAGCTTACGGGGTGGAACGGCTCGAGGTTTCATGGCGCGGCACGATAGGCATGGTGTCCCGAGCCGGTCAAGGACCTGGCGGCAGGAGCGGGCAGGCTCCCGACCGCTGGGGCCGCGGCCGCAAACCGCTCCGCGTCTTGACTCAGCGGGGCCCCCCGCCTAGCCTGCGACCTCGGCGACCCCCCACGTCCCGCACCTCCGTCTCCCGATCGAAGGACTGCAGAATATGACCACCATCGCCGCACTGACCGCCCGCGAGATCCTCGATTCGCGCGGGAATCCGACCCTGGAAGTGGACTGCCTGCTCGAGAGCGGGGCGCTGGGTCGCGCCGCCGTCCCCTCGGGCGCCTCGACCGGCGAGCACGAGGCCATCGAGCTGCGTGACGGCGACGCGGCGCGCTACAAGGGCAAGGGGGTCCAGAAGGCGGTCCACAACGTCAACGACCTGATCGCCCCCCGGCTCGCCGGGATGGACGCCTTCGAACAGTCGGCGATCGACCGCACGCTGATCGAGCTCGACGGCACCCCGAACAAGGGCAAGCTCGGCGCCAACGCCACGCTCGGCGTCTCGCTGGCGGCCGCGAAGGCGGCCGCGGTCTCGCTCGATCTGCCGTTCTACCGCCATCTCGGCGGCGTGCACGCGGTGACGCTCCCGGTCCCCATGTGCAACGTGCTCAACGGCGGCAAGCACGCCGACAACAACGTCGACCTGCAGGAATTCATGGTCGTACCGGTCGGCGCG
Organism: Candidatus Eiseniibacteriota bacterium; assembly: GCA_963725865.1. Taxonomy (GTDB): domain Bacteria; phylum Eisenbacteria; class RBG-16-71-46; order RBG-16-71-46; family RBG-16-71-46; genus CAVSAC01. The sequence goes on along the minus strand of CAVSAC010000014.1, from coordinate 1,576,949 downwards.
CCTTCGTTCCGCGAGGGCCTGCGCATGGCGACCGAGACCTTCCACGCGCTGGCGTCCGTGCTCAAGTCGAAGAAGCTCGCCACCGCGGTCGGCGACGAGGGCGGCTTCGCGCCCAGCCTGGCGTCGAACGAGGACGCGCTCAAGGTGATCGTGGAAGCGATCCAGAAGGCCGGCTACCAGCCCGGCGCCCAGGTCGCGCTCGCGCTCGATCCCGCGTCGAGCGAGTTCTACAAGGATGGCCAGTACGTGCTCGAGGGCGAAGGCGGCAAGAAGTTGAACTCGGCGCAGCTGGTGGACTACTACGCCGGGCTGTGCGACCGCTACCCGATCGTGAGCATCGAGGACGGCCTCGCGGAGGACGACTGGGACGGCTGGAAGCTGATGACCCAGAAGCTCGGCCAGCGCATCCAGATCGTCGGCGACGACCTGTTCGTCACGAACATCCAGCGCCTGTCGCGCGGCATCCAGGCGCAGACGGCGAACTCGATTCTGATCAAGCTGAACCAGATCGGCACGCTCACCGAGACCCTCGACGCGATCGAGATGGCGCAGCGCGCGGGCTACACCGCGGTCATCTCGCATCGCTCGGGCGAGACCGAGGACGTCACCATCGCCGATCTCGCGGTCGCGACCAACGCCGGCCAGATCAAGACTGGCTCGCTGTGCCGCACCGACCGCGTCGCGAAGTACAATCAGCTGCTCCGCATCGAGGAGGAGCTGGGCAAGGCAGCACGGTACCCGGGTCGCGCGGCGTTCCGCGCTGCCCGCGGCTGATCGAAACGCCAGGGCGCCCCGCCGCACGGACGGCGGCGGGCGCGCCGGGCGCACGGTGACACGACCGCGCGCCCGGAAAGGACACGGACGTCATGCGCGACATCTCCTCCCGCCTCGCACGTCACCGCTCCCGTTACGCCGCGCCCGACGATCCCGTGCGGCGCCAGCTGCGCTGGGCGTGGGTGGCCGGCGCGCTGTGGCTGGTGTGGATCGCGTTCCTCAGCGATCACAGCCTGTGGCGCCTGATCCGGATCGGCCACGAGGACGGCCGCGCGTCGCACGAGCTCGCCCGGACGCGCGCCGAGGTGGCGCGGCTCGAGGCGGAGCGCGGCGATCCCCGGCTGGTGCGTGAGCGCGGGGAGAAGGCGCTGCGCGAGCGCGCGGGCATGGCGCAGCACGGCGAGATCATCTACCGCATCGACGACGCCCCGCCGGCCCCGACTCCGCGCCCGCGCTGAGCTCGGAGACGCTGCGGGCCCGCATCCCTCGCGGGGGCGCGGGCGCGCGGCGTTTCGCGGGGATCAGAGTCCGACGGCGAATGAGGCGCGGATGCCGGCCCCGCTCAGGTCGAGCGTGAACGGGCGCGGCCCGACCGGGGACGAGGCCGGGATGCGGTACACGTCGTCCACCATCCCGCGGATCACCGAACTACGATAGGTCCCGCTGATCATCACCGAGAAGCGCGAGGCGAAGAACATGTGCCCGCCGATCTCGGCGTACCAGCCGGGGGCATCGCGCAGCAGCTCGCTGCGGGTCGCGACGTAAACGCCGGGAAACGACGCCTCGGTCCGGAAGCGCGAGCGGTTGGTCACCTGGCTCACCACGCCCGCGCCGATGAACGCCCGGGCCTGGAAGTCGCCCTGGTTGTACGGCTGCAGGTAGTACGCGGCGCCCACGTGGATCGGCACCGTGAGCACCTCGCCGCGCAGGTTGACGGAGGACTGGAGCGCGGGCAGGTACTCGCGCTTGGTGACCGCCTTCAGCTGCCCCACGCCGCCCACCACCGCGATGTTGCGGCGCACGAAGTAGCGCAGCTCGGACTGGAACAGCCAGCCCATAGTGATCTTGTCCAGCGGCTCGAGCCCCTGGGCGTCGAGATTGCGGTCGACGAGGCCCACGAGCTCGTTGAAGTCCCCGCCATCCAGCGAGGTCGGCGTGGCCGAGAAGACCAGGTTGAGATTGTGGACTTCGGCCGCTGCGAGCGCCCGCGGCGCTCGAAAAGTGAGGCCCATGGTGACGGCGGCCAGCGCCAGGGCGACCGCACCGAGCCGGGATCGATTCAACGCGAACCTCCGAAGCTTGGGAGATGGGGTGGAACAGGCGAGCGCAGAACTCGCATACCCCCGGTCCAGGGCGGGTAGTCTAGCCAGCGGCATCGGGATGCGCAACCGGTTGCGGCGCCGGGCGGACGCCGGACCTGGAGGGCGAGCGCTGGGAGGTGCCACGGACCCGCGCGGGGTGCGCGTCGGTGCAGGGCGGCTCGCTTGACTTGACGTCACCGGCGCCTTACTGTCCGCCCGCGTCATTGATGCGGGGTGGAGCAGCCTGGTAGCTCGTCGGGCTCATAACCCGAAGGTCGCTGGTTCAAATCCAGCCCCCGCTACCACGTGAGCCCCGGTGGAGCGATCCGCCGGGGCTCGACCTTTTGCGGGCCGACGAGACGCGGGCGCGGCCCCGCTGCGCGTCGAGATCGCTCCGGGGCTCCGCGCGGCGCCCCGGCTGCGCGCGAGGATCGCACGCTCCCGCGCCGCACCCCTCAGCGGTCGAAGCGCAGCACCTCGATGCCGGTCCAGTCCCGGGTGCGCGTGAGCCCGTACGCGCGGTAGGTGTAGGCACGCGTCCAGCCCAGGTGCCGACCGACCGCCAGCGCCGCGCGCATCTGCGCCGCGGCCGGCTGCGCGCGCGACAGCACCAGCCAGACGCGTGGGTACGGCATCGCGCGCGCCATCAGCGACGAAGCAGAGGTGGACACCTCGGTACCTTCGCGGGGCGGCCACTCGATCACCGGCGGTCCGCCGGCGCGCGCGTAGTAGTCCCACGCCATGCGGTTGAACCCGGGGTGGATCACGACCAGGTCCTGCGGTGTCGCGGCGCGCAGCACCGCCCCGGTGGCGTCGCGCCACGACTCCTTGTGGGACTCGCGGTAGTAGGGCACCAGCGCCGTGACGGCGAGCAGCGCCAGCAGCGCCAGCACCCCGGATCGCACCACGGCGCGCCCGAGTGCCGCGACGCCGAGCGCCGCCAGCAGCAGCAGCGCCAGCGCGGCTGGCAGCGCGAGCCGGATCACGTAGATCGGCGGCCCCATCCGCGACACCACGAACGGCACCAGCACCGGGGCCAGCAGCCAGCCGAGCAGCAGCCACCGCGCCTGGGGCACCGGAGGCGCCCCCGGTGCCGGCGGCCGCAGCAGCCCGATCAGCGCGAGCAGGCCGAGGCCCACCAGCAGCGGCCCCGAGCCCGCGAACTCCCACGCGGTCTTGAGCAGGTCGATGGCGCGCGGCACCGGCACCCAAAAGCCGGCCGCGACGTGGAGCGTCTGAGCGCGCAGCGCGCCCAGCCACGGCGCGTACAGCAGCGCGGCCACCGGCAGCGCCACGCCCCAGCCCCGCGCGTCGCCCGCGCGTCGCCGCGGGTCGGCCGCGAACACCACGGCGCCGTGCAGCAGCAGGGCGAGCACCACGAACACGCCGGAGTTATGGGTGTACAGGAGCGCCGCCGCGCTCGCCCCCCACGCCAGGCCGCGCGTCACGGTCGGTCGCTCGAGCAGCGCGAGCTGGCGATCGACCAGCACCAGGCTCAGGAGCGCGAGCAGCATGTAGGGCCGCGCCTCCTGCGAGTAGTGCAGCAAGATCGCCGACCCCGCGACGAACATCGCCGCGAGGCCGCCGCACCTCGGGCCACCCAGCCGCGTCCCGATCCGCGCCATCAGCGGCACCGCGAGCACGCCGAACAGCGCCGACAGCGCGCGCAGCGCCACCTCCGACTCGCCCGCGAGGCCGATCCAGCCCTTCAGCAGCGCGAAGTACAGCGGCGGATGCACGTCGCCGCGCGCCTGCGCGATCAGCTCGCCGAGCGGCAGGCGGGCGAGCCGCAGCGACGACACCTCGTCGAGCCACAGGCTCTCGTGTCCGAGCCCGAGGATCCGCAGGGCGAGCGCCAGCGCGGTCGCCACCACGATCACCCACACCCCGGCCGGCGCCGTGCGGGAAGCGTCGATGGGAGCGCCGGCTGTGGTCACGGGGCGGAGCCCCTTTCGCGACGCGCTCCGTGCGCCGGGTCAGCGCGCGAGTGCGGCCGCCACGGCGTCGACGGTGAGCGCCAGATAGAGGGCGAACAGGTAGAGGATCGAGTAGCCGAACAGCCCGATCGCGTGCCGCGGACTGCCGCTGCGCAGCAACCGCGCGGCGAGCGCGATGAATCCGCCGCCCAGCAGCGCCGCGGGCACGGTGTAGATCGGTCCCGCGATGCCGAGCGGCTGCAGCGCCAGCGTGGCCGGCACCAGCGCGAACGTGTAGGCGAGGATCGCGCGGCGCGTCGCCGCATCGCCGTGCGTGACCGGCAGCATCGGGATGCCGGCGCGCGCGTAGTCCTCGTGGCGGTACAGCGCGAGCGCCCAGAAGTGCGGCGGCGTCCACAGGAACACGATCGACGAGAGCACCACCGCCGGCAGGCTCAGTGTGCCGGTCACCGCGGCCCACGCGATGAGCGGCGCGGCGGCGCCTGCGCCGCCGCCGATCACGATGTTCTGCGGGGTGCGCCGCTTGAGCCACACGGTGTAGACGACCGCGTAGTACACGATCGTGAGCTGGCCGAGGATCGCGGCCAGCAGGTTGCCGCAGAGCAGCAGGGTCACCCAGGCGAGCCCCGCGAGCCCGAAGCCGAGCCCGAGTGCATGCGCCGGCGCGAGCGTGCCGCTCGGCAGCGGACGCGAGGCGGTCCGCCGCATGAGCGCGTCGATGTCGCGGTCGACGTAGTGGTTGAACGCGGCCGCCGAGCCGCTCGCGCACGCGATGCCGAACAGCGTGCCGAAGGCGACCAGCGGCGCCGGCAGGCCGTGCGCGGCGAGCAGCAGCGCGGGCACCGCGGTCATCAGCACCAGCAGCAGGATGCGCGGCTTGGTGAGTTCGAGGTAGGCGAGCAGCCGCCGCCGGACGGTGACCTGCGGAAGCGCGATGCTCATCGGGCCTCTGCCGGGACCAGCAGCGTCCGGTGCGCCGGCAGTCGCTGCAGCCTCGTGAGCAGGGTCACGAGGCACACCAGGATCGCCGCGGCGTTCGCGAGGTGGAGCGCCGAGAGCCACACCGGCACGCGCATCAGCACGTTCGACACCCCGAGCACGACCTGCAGCAGCGTCAGCCCCAGCGCCAGGCGGCCGCCGCCGCGCACGAGCGGGTCGGATGCCCCGCGGGTCGCGATCGCCAGCCCCACCATCACCAGCACCACCACGTAGGCGGTGATCCGGTGCATCACCTGCAGGCCGGCCAGCCCGCTGAGCGCCGGCAGCCATTCACCGTTGCAGGTCGGCCAGTCGGGGCACGCGAGGCTCGCGCCACTGGTGCTCACCGCGCCGCCGAGCACCGCCTGCGCGTACACCAGCAGCGTCGCGAGCGTCACGAGCGGGAGCAGGCCGGGCGCCCGCTCGGCCCGCGGCTCGACCTGGGTGCCGGTCTCCGCGCGGGCCGTCAGCGCCAGCCGCCAGAGCGTCGCGAACAGCAGGAGTGCCACGGCCAGGTGGCTGCTCACCACCAGTGGACTCAGGAGTCTCCACACCGTGAGCGCGCCCAGCAGCACCTGGAGGGCCAGCAACCCGATCGCCAGCACCGCGAGTCCGCCGAGCCGCGTCCGCGTCACGCGGTGCGCGAGCACCCAGCCCACGGTCGCGAACAGCAGCCCGCTCACCAGCAGCGCCACCAGCCGGTGAGTCCATTCGATCAGCACGTTGAACTGCAGCGGGGGGATGAGCCGCCCATGGCACAGCGGCCAGTCCGGGCAGGCGAGCCCCGAGCCGGTGGTGCGCACCACCGAGCCGATCACGACCAGCCCGAACATCAGCGTGGCGGTCGCGAGCCCGAGCCGCGACGCGATCGGGAATGCACGTGGGGTCGACATGGATCCTCGAAACGAACGGGGCCCAGCGCGCTCCGGTCGATGCGCCGGCCGGCGCTTCCCCGCGGCCGCGGGCGCGGGCGACGGACGCACGTGCGTCGCAGGGTCGGCGCGCCGAAAACGTGGGAGGTCTGGGCGAGAACGGTGCGCGACAGTAGCACACGGTCGCGGGGTTGGGAATCGCCGGCGTGGCCGCCGCGGTCAGCGCGGCGTGCCGGGCGCCGGCGGCACCACGTGCAGGTCGCGCACGTCGGCCGGCGGAGTGAAGTCGGAGCCGATCAGGAACCGCGCGTCCATTGCCGGCACCTGGATCGTGGCGGACTCGAGGCCGTCGTTCACTGAGGGGTCCACGCTGCCGAGGATGCGCCGGAACGGCCGTTCGAGCACCACCGTCTGGGCGCTCGCCCCGGGATTGACGAGCACGATGCCGTTCGTGAAGTCGCGCCGGTAGATGCTGTTCACGCCCGTCTGGAAGTGGACGTCGTCCAGCCACACGGTCCCGGTCGCGCCCGCGAGATGGAACTGGAGCGTGCCCGGTCCCGTGGCGGCGGGGGTGAGCACCACCTGGTAGCGCTGCCACTCCGTGGTCAGGTCGAGGCCGCGCGAGGCGAATTCCCCACCCCCGGTCACGCGACCGGCGGCCACCCGCACCGAGCGCGGCACGGAGGCACGCGCCCAGAACGTGGCCGAGCACGACAGGCCCGTGAACAGGTTGAGCGTCCCGGTGGTGGTGAACGAGGTGTTCCAGGGCACCGCGGCCGACGCCGAGGGCACGTCCACGCGCGCGGACGCGCTGCCGAGCGCGTGGTTCGTGGTGTCGTGCGAGACCGTGGAGCCGACGGCCGTGAAGAAGCGCCAGTCGCTCGAGACGTCGGTCTCGAAGCTCGTGTTGGAGACCGCATCGGGGCCGGCGCTCAGCCAGATCATCTGGTAGGCGGCATCGAGCGGCGCACCCAGCCATCCGGTCGAGCGCCCGTCGGTCACGCTGCGGCCGGTCGCGAGATCGACGGCGTACTCGTCGTACCACCAGCCGTAGAAGTCGCTCGAGCGGGTGCCGCGATCCGGGGGCCCGAAGCAGTGGAATCCTTCGCCCAGCGTCGCGCTCCCGAGCCCGAAGCGCACGCGTCGCGAGTTGTCGGCCGAGGTCGGGACCGTCCCCGAGACGGCCGAGAAGATGAAGTCGTGGGTGGGCCGGCGGAAGCGCGCGTCGTCGACGAAGTAGCCGCCCGGATCGTTGTACATGTTCGAGAACCAGGTGCCGCCGTTCTGGTAGGGGAAGTTCTCGCGCATCCAGCCGTTGAACCAGACGTACTTGGTGCCCTGGCCACAGTTCCCGATCAGGATCGCGCTCGGCCCGCACCGGCCGCGCAGCCGGCTCGCGAGCGTGTCGGTGCCGGCGCGCCAGCCGGCGGCGAACGAGGCGAGATCAGGGTAGCCCGCGCGTGCGTAGTCGATCGTCTCGCCCGCGGACTGCTCCCACAGGATGTCATCGCAGAAGGTGTCGAGGAACAGCCCGTCCCACTGCCCGCCGCTCATCACCGCGTCGTAGAACAGCGCGGCGAGCGCCTCGGCCACCACGTAGTGGCCCCCCGCGTCGCGCTTGGCGATGTTCACGTTCCCGAACTGATTGGTGCGCTCTCCGAAGCGCTGGCCGTCGGTGTTGTACAGGAACCCGTTGAGGTCGCGCACGGTCCGCCAGTAGCGGGTCGGGAAGTGCACGAACGAGTCGGCCGCGGCCGCGTACCAGGTGTAGTGACCGGTGACGTAGGCCACCAACCGGATGTCCGGATTGAGCGAGCGCAGCAGCTGTAGCGCTTCGGGACGGTACGGGGTGAACGCGGTGGGCTCGATGATCAGCTCGTGGAAGCGCGAGAACTCGTCGAACACGACCGGGTCCATGGCACCGGCGGAGGTATAGAGCGGCTGGCCGGTGTCGAACACCATCGCGTACAGGCCGAGACGCGGCGCCTGGGCCATCGCGCGCGCCGGCGCAAATGCAGCCAGCAGGGCGACGGCGAGCGCGGTGACGAGCGGCCGCTCGATGCGAAGGAGGACGTGCACGTGGGTTCCCCGGGTACCTCAGGTATATCGGCCGGGGAGGCGGCCACCTGTAGTCCGGACGAGCCGGTCCAATCCCGCCACCGGCGCCCACAGCCTAGAGGTTCCGCAGACGCGGTGCTAGGCTTCGTCGCCGCCATGGAATCGACCCCCTCCGCTTCGGACCTGCGCTTCTGCCGCGAGGTGCTGCCGCGCGTCTCGCGCACGTTCGCGCTCAACATCCGCCTGCTGCGCGGCCCGCTTGCCGATGCCGTGCGACTGGCGTATCTGCTGTGCCGCACCGCGGACGCGCTCGAGGATTCGTGGCCGGGCACGCCGGCCGAGATCGGCGGTCGCTTCGACCTGATGCTCGCCGCGGTCGCGGGCGACGCCGACGCCGCCGAGCGGCTGGCGCGGGCCGCCGCGCCGCTCGCCGCGGGGGCCGCCGACCTCGAGCTGGTCGCCCAGCTCCCGCGCGTGTGGCGCGCTCACCGCGCGCTGCCCGCCGCGGACCGCGAGATCATCGCCACCGGCGTGGCCACGCTGGCGGCTGGCATGTGCCGTTACTCCGCGCGCGCGGCGGGGCGCCCGGACGCGACGCCCTACCTCGACGATGAAGCCGAGCTGCACGACTACTGTTACGTGGTGGCGGGCTGCGTGGGCGAGATGCTGACGCGTCTCCACGCGCGCCGGGCGCCGCTCGACGCCGCCTCCGAGGAGCGCCGGCTCGTGCTCGCCCGCGACGTCGGCGAGGCGCTGCAGCTCACCAACATCCTGCTCGACTGGCCGAGCGACGTGCGGCGCGGCCGCTGCCACGTGCCCGCCGCCTGGCTCGCGGAGCACCACCTCGAGCCGCACGATCTGGTGGACGGCGCGCGCCCCGGCGTGCGCGAGCTGGCCGCGCGCCTCGAGGCACTCGCACGCACGGCGCTCGCGCGGGTCCCCGACTACCTCGACCTCGTTCCCGCGCGGCACGTCCGCTACCGACTCTTCTGCCTGTGGCCCGCGCTCTGGGCCCTGGGCTCGCTGCGAAACGCGCGGCGCGACCCCGAGTTCCCGTGGGGCGAACGGCGTCCGCGCCTGCCGAAGTCGGAGCTCTGGGGCGCGGCCCTGCGCTCGCTGGTGGCCGCGCACGACGGCGCGTCGCTGCGCCGCCTCTACGCCGCGTGCGGCTGAGCGGCCGCGGGAGGTTGCCGTTGCGGATGCGTCCGCGCGCGATTCGGCTCGTGGCCGGGCTCGCGCTCGTCGCGGCACCGCTACGGGCGCGGGCCGCGGCCGCACCGTGTCAGTGCAGCACCACCAGCCGCCGCGCGAGCGCGCCCGGCTCGCCGGCGAGGCGCAGCAGGTAGAGCCCCGGCGACACCGCGCGCCCGGTGTCGTCGCGCAGGTCCCATGCCAGCGCGTAGCGACCGGCGGCGTAGCGGCCGTCCGCCAGCATGCGCACTCGACGCCCCGTCACGTCGAGCACCTCGAGCCGCACCGCGCCCGCGGCCGGCAGCGCGAAGCCGAGCCGCGCCTCGGTGCGCGCGGGATCGGGATACGGCGCGGCCAGCGCCAGCCGGGCCGGCGAGGCGGCGTCCACGGCGACCGGCATCGGCTGCGCGGCGGGGTCGTAGAGCAGCACGCGCAGGGAGTCGAGATCGAAGCCGCCGAACTGCGAGGCCGGGTCCGAGACGGTGCGGATTCGCAGCCGCACCGCGCCAGCCGGGGCTCCGGTGAACGACGCGAGGTCCACCGACTCGGGCCGCCACCGATAGCGCGAGCCCTGGTACACGGGTCCGCCCACCGGCTGCGGCGAGAACACCCCGGTCGACGTCGAGCGCCCGGCCAGCGGCGTCCAGGACACGCTGTCGAGACTCGCCTCGACCGTCGCGCCGTCATAGGTCTGCTCGAACTGCCAGCGCGCGTCGAACAGCAGCCACGCGTGCGTGCCGGCCGTGAGGTCGAAGTGCGACGTCGCGGTCAGCCGCAGGTTGGCGTTCGCGGGGTAGCGCCCGGTCGGGCTGTCGGCGAGGTAGCGGTCCGGATGGGCCGCGTCGGTCGCCACCACGCCCCAGCCGCCGCTCGAGTTCCAGGCGGTGAGTCCCTCGCAGGGATCGACCAGCAGCACGGTCGGATGCCCGACGATCACGTCGACGGTGTCGCGCGAGAAGAAGCCGCTGTCGGCGGAGAAGTCCACTTCGAAGCGCACGCGCCGTCCGGGCGCCAGGTCGGTGACGGTCGCGACGGTGAACGTGGCCCCGTCCTCGGCGTCCGCGCTGGTGCGCGGGGCGAGCACCGGGTAGGTGACCGGGCCGGCGCCCGCGAGCACCTCGACGCCGGCGTCGAGCGGGTGCAGCGCGGCGACCAGCCCGGGCGGGGTGGCGTCGAGCCCGAGGTTGCGCGCGCGCACCGCGAGATGCGCGAGGCCCCCCACCGGCAACTCGCCCTCGAGCAGCGCGCTGCCCTCGGCGCGCACCCACGGGCCTGCGATCGCAGTCACGAGGTAGCACTTGCGCAGGTTCTCGCGCGCGAGCGGCACGATGCGCGAGGGCGGCGGCCAGAAGCCGTCGTCGTCGGTGCCGACCTCGGGCGACCACGCGTAGGATCGCGGCTTGGTCAGCGTGTCGCCGTAGGTCCAGTCGCAGAAGTCGCCGTTCGCCGTGTACAGCACCCGCGCGGGCTGCCCGGCGAGGTACGACACGCCGAACGTCCCTTCGTCGTCCCACTCGTAGAACGCGGCCGAATCGGCGGTCGCCACCGGCGCGTAGCTCCACGCGTGCAGGAACAGGTCGCTGTAGGTATGGAACGAGAGCCCGGTGCGCGGCCGCAGGGCCGCGTGGAGGTCGCGCTGGGCGCGCGACTCCGGCTCCGAGAAGGCCGCGGGCCCGCGATAGGCATCGCTGCTCGGCGTGGGGCTCGAGCCCACGTTGTCGAAGCCCCAGTGCACCGAGAAGTTCCGGTTCAGGTCGACGCCGAACGAGGAGCCGTTGTTCACGCGGTTCTTGCGCCAGGCGCCGCCGCCGCCGGGCGCGATCGTCTGGTTGTAGGCGTAGCCGTCGGGGTTCACCACCGGCACGATGTGGATGCGCCGGTGCTCGAGCAGGTAGGTCGCGAACGGATCGGTCCCGTAGCGCGCGAGCAGGTCGTCGATGAAGTAGAACACCGCCTGCATGCCCTCGGGCTCGCGCGCGTGGGTGAGCGCGTTGAGCGCCACCACCGGCCGCGGGTCGGGACCGCTCGCGCGCTTGCCGATCTCGAGCCCCCAGATCGGCCGCCCCTCGACCGTGGTGCCGATGGTGTCGACCCGATCCGCCACCAGGTCCCGGGTGTCGCTCGCGACCAGCGAGTCGAGCTTCATCTTCACCTCGGCAAGCGTCCAGAACCCGCCCATGCTGCCGGAGCCGAACGGCGGCAGCGCCTCGACACGGAACGCGCCGTCCGCGCGCGCCGCGCTCCACACCGGGGCGCCCGCGGGGCGCGGGCGGCCGGCGAGCTCGGCGGCGGCGCGAGCGGCGTAGTGCGCCTCGACCGCGTCGTCCTGCACCGCGGCCGCGATCCCGAGCGCCGCGAGCCGCGCCGCGTCGGTGTCGCGCACGAACACGTCGGCCCACGCCCCGGGCCGCACCGCGACCACGTCGAATCCCTCGCGGAGCAGCGTCTCGAGCCGGGCCGGCGGATCGAGCGCCACGCGGACGCGCTGGGTGGGAGCGAGCGCGGCCGGCGCGGCGGCCGCGGCGGACGCGGTGCCGCTCGCGGCCGCGAGCAACATCGGGAGCAGCAGAGCGGCGACTCGTCGCATGGGAGCGTTCCTCTGAGGCCGGGAGCCGATCGGGGGGGACTTCAGTCTACCCGAGCGGAGCCCTCGTGCGGCGGCGCGGCCCGGGTGCGGATGATCCCGCTGAACCGCGGTAACGCGCGCCGACGCCGCCTCGCGCGGTCAGCGCACGCTCTCCACCAGCGGCGGCGGCGTGCCGCCCGGGGTCCCGCGCGCGGCGAGCATTCGCAGCCGATACGACACCCAGAGTGCCCCGCCCAGCAGCACCAGCGCGCTGAACGACGTCGCGATCGGCGCGTTCACGCGCTGCGCCAGCGTGCCCGTGAGCAGCGCTCCGAACGGCGCGGTGCCCACGAACAGCAGGGTGTAGAGGCTCATCACCCGTCCGCGGAAGCGGTCCTCGGTGGTCATCTGGAGCAGCACGTTCGTGCTCGCGACGTAGAGGATGAGGCCGAAGCCCGCGAGCAGCCCGCCCGCCATCGTCAGCCACAGCAGCCGCGACCACGCGAACACCGTCATCCCCAGGCCGCCGGCGGCGAGCCCGATCAGCAGGTGGCGCCGCAGCGCCCCGCGGTCGAGCCGGCGCGTCATCAACACCGCCGAGGCGAGCGAGCCGACTCCGAACGCCGACACCAGCAGGCCGTACGCCCCCGCTCCAGCGTGCAGGATGTCGCGCGCGTACACCGGCAACAGCACCATGTACTGGAACCCGATCCCCGCGCACACGCCGAGCAGCAGGAGCAGGTTCCGCAGCGCGGACGTCCGCCACGTGTACCGCACGCCCTCGCGCAGGAACGCCACCGCGTCGTCGGAGCCCGCCGACGGCGCGTGCGGCGGCAGGCGCAGGGCGAACAGGCTCGCCAGCACGGCCAGGTACGAGACCGCGTTGAGCCAGAAGCAGCCCTGCTCTCCGATGGTGGCGACCAGCACCCCCGCGACCGCGGGCCCCACGATGCGCGCGGAGTTGAACGCCGCCGAGTTGAGCGCGATGCCGTTCGAGAGGTCGTCCTTGCCCACCAGGTCGACCACGAACGACTGGCGACTCGGCAGGTCGAACGCGTTGAACACGCCGAACAGGAACGCCAGCGCCAGCAGCATCCACGGGCGCACGTTGCCGCTCGAGGTGAGCGCGGCGAGCGCGGTGGCCTGCACGAGGAAGCCGAACTGGGTCACCATGATCACGCGCCGCTTGTCGACGCGGTCCAGCAACACGCCCGCCCACAGCGACAGCAGCATCACCGGGAAGAACTGCATGAACGCCAGCAGTCCGAGCATGAAGGGCGAGGAGGTGAGCCGGTGCATCAGCCAGCCCTGCGCCACGCTCTGCATCCAGGTGCCGACGAGCGAGACGAGCTGGCCGCTCCAGTAGAGGCGGAAGTTGGGATGGCGCAGGGCGCGGAAGCGGTCGGAGAGACCGCCAGAGGAGGTACCCGTCACGCCCGCACGCTATCACGCGCCTCCGCGCGCCGGAAGACGGCCGTCGGGCGCGGCGCGATCCAGCCAGCGCTCGATGGTCCCCGCCAGCACGTCGGGCGCCGAGAGCAGGTGCAGGTGGCCCACACCGGGCAGCACCGCGCACTCCGCGTGCGGCAGCAGGCGCACCATCTCGGCCGCGGCCTCGCGCACGAAGCCGCTCTCGCGCCCGCCGTGCAGCACCAGGGTCGGCGCGGCCAGCGACGGCAGCAGCGTGCGGGTGTCGTGGCCGAGTGCCAGCCGCACCATGACCGCCACGTCGCGGGTCGGGGCGCGGCGGATCGCGTAGCGCACGAACGCCAGCACGCGCTCGCCGCAGGCCGGGTCGTACACCCACGCGCCGCTCTCCGCCAGGTGCCGCGCCAGCGGCGCCGCGAGCGGATCGGGCAGCAGGCGCTGGGTCGCCAGCACGAACGGCTGCTCGACCAGGCGCTTCGTCGACGTGCCGGGCGGCGAGGCGATGCGCGCGAACGTGCTCGAGAGCACCACGGCCGCCACGCGCTGCGGATGCGCGAGCGCGACGCGCTGCGCCAGCGCGCCGCCGAGCGAGTGGCCGACGAGCACGAAGCGCCCCGGCGCGAGCGCGTCCGCGACGTGCAGGGTGTCGTCGATGCACTGCGCCCAGCGATCCTCCGGGGCGTAGCGCGCGCGCAGGTCGAACGTCACCACCCGGAATCGGCGCGCGAGCAGGACCGCGCACGCGGCCCACGCCTCCTTCCACCCCGGCAGCGGCGGCAGCAGCAGCAGCGGCGGCCCAGCGCCCATCACCACGACCTCGGTGGTGCCGCCCGCGAGCTCGAACGGTTGTGGATCCCAGCCCACGAGCCACGCGGGATCCGCCACCGCCCGCCACTCCCCGTCGAGGTGCACCGACACCCGCCGCATGAGGGCATGGTACCTTCCCGCGCGGAATCGGCGCAGCCGACCCGCGGGGGGACCGCGGAGTCGTCCGAATCGAGGAGGCTGAGGCATGTCGAAGGTCCCTTCGTTCTACGACGCGTTCCGCACGCGCTATCCTGCGGTCGCCCGGGCCTACGAGGCGCTCGGCGACGCGGCACGCGCGGCCGGCCCGCTGGACGAGAAGCAGGCCGCGCTGGTCAAGCTCGCGCTCGCGGCCGGCGCGCGCATGGAGGGCGGCGTGCACTCGCACGTGCGCCGTGCGCTCGCGTCCGGCGTGACGGACGACGAGCTGCGTCACGTCGCGCTGCTCGCCGTCACCACGCTGGGCTTCCCGACCGCGATGGCGGTGCGCGCGATGATCGACGACGAGCTGGCGAAGGCGGATCGCAGGACCTGAGGCCATGAGCCTCCCGGCGCGCACGCTGACGGCCATCGGCGCAGGCTACCTGGCGCTCGACCTCGCCACCGCGAGCCGCGTGCACGGGTGGGACGCGATCGCCTACACCGCACGGCTGGTCCGCCATCCGCTGCTCGCCGAGACCTGCCTCTCGACGCACCTCTTCCACCCGCATCACCTCCTCTATCTGTCCGCCGCGCTGCCGCTGGAGCCGCTCGCGCGCGGGCTCGGCGTGCGCGATCCGTTCGCGCCGCTGGTGGTGCTGAGCGCGGTCACCGGCGCCGCGAGCGTGGTGCTGGCCGGCTGGCTGGTGGCGGCCGCCACCGGATCGCGGGCGCGCGCCGTGCTCGCCGCCTGCGGGCTCGGGCTGCTGAACTCGGTGTGGCTGTTCTCGAGCGAGGTCGAGGCGATGATGCCGGCCCTGCTCCTGCTGCTGATCGGCCTGGTGGGCGTGACGCGCGCGCGCGGCACGGCGGCGTGGGTCGGCGCCGGGGTGGCGATGGCGGCCGCGGTGCTCGTTCACCAGCTCGTGGTGCTCGCGGCCGTCGGCGTGAGCCTCGCGCTGATGCTCGCGCGCCCGCGGCTCCCGGCGCGCGATCAGCTCGCGTTCGCGCTCGCGTGGGCGCTCCCGGTCGCGGCCGCCTACGTCGCGGTGGGCGTGGCGGCGGTGGGCGCCCGCACCCCGACCGCGCTGTTCGACTGGATCCTCCACGTGCGCGATCGCGCGATGCTGGCGCAGGAGCCGGTCACCACCTCGATGCACCTGTTCGTGCGCGGGGCCGCCGGCAGCCTGGTGACGCTCACGCCGCTCTCGCGCCTGCGCGAGTCCCCCGGCGCCCCGCTCGAGTGGCTGGCGGTCGCGGCGATGGCTGCGGCGCTCGCCGGCTGCGCGCTGCTCGCCGCCGGCGCCGCGCGCGGCGTGGCGCGCGCGCTGCGGGCGCGCGATCTCCTCACGCTGGCGCTGGGACTCGCCGCGCTGCTGATGGCCGCGTTCATCCTCTGGTTCTCGCCCGCCGACATCGATCACTGGGTGCTCGCCTCGGCGCTCGGCTGGATGCTGCTGGCCGCGTACGTGGCGCGCCCGGCGGCGCTCCCGGCGCGCGCCGCGGTGGCGCTCACGGTGCTCACTCTGGCGTTGATGACCGGTGTGAACCTCACCCACCGCGTCCTGCCCATGATGGATCCGCGCACCGCGGGCTACCGCGATGACCTGCGCGTCGCCGAACGGTGGCTGAAGCCCGGGCGCGGCGTGCTGGTGGTGGGCCCGGCCTCGACGCTGGGCGAGGGGCGGATCGCGCTGCCGTTCTTCGCGAACGTGGTCGTGATGGGGCTGCCGCCCGAGACCACCGCGGATTCGCTCGCCCCCTACCGCGCCGAGACCGCGCGCCTGCTGGGTGCAGGGCGCCCGGTGTTCGCCACCGAAGAGGCGGTCGCGCTGCTCTCGCGCGACGGCCCGCCGCCGCGCGCCACGCGCCGCTGCCGGCTCGCCGAGGAGACCGTCTATCAACTGAGCGCAGAGCCGGCGGCGGCCGTGGCGCCGGCCTCCGCGGCGGCCGCGCCCACCGCGCCGCCGGCGCACCCGTCCGATCCGCGGGGGTCCCGACCATGAGCACGCTCGTCCAGTTCCCCGCCGGCTTCCGCTGGGGAGCGGCGACCGCCGCGCACCAGGTCGAGGGCGGCAACCGCGCGAACGACTGGTGGCGGTTCGAGCAGCTGCCCGGCAAGATCCGTGGCGGTGACGTGAGCGGCGACGCGTGCCGACACTACGAGCTCTTCGCGCACGACTTCGATCTCGCCGCCGCGGACGGCCACACCATGCACCGCCTGTCGCTGGAGTGGAGCCGCATCGAGCCCGAGCGCGGCCACGTCGACACCGCGGCGGTCGCACACTACCGCGAGGTGCTGAAGGCGCTGCGCGCGCGCCGCATCGAGCCGTGCGTGACGCTCTGGCACTTCACGCTCCCGCTCTGGATCGCCGACCGCGGCGGCTGGGAGCGCCGCGCCACCATCGACCGCTTCCTCGAATTCGTGCGCCTGTGCGCGCGCGAGTTCGGCGACCTGGTGGACTGGTGGTGCACCATCAACGAACCCGAGGTGTACGCGTTCCGCGCTTACTCCGAGGGCGTGTGGCCGCCCGGCGAGCGCGACGAGAGCGCCGCGCTCGCGGTGATGGCCCACCTGCTCGAGGCGCACGGCCGTGCCTACCACCTGCTGCACGCCGAGGACCAGGTCGACGCCGACGGCGACGGGCACGCGGCGCGGGTGGGCTTCGCCAAGCACCTGGTCACGCTCGAGCCCGCACGCGCCTGGTTCCCGCTCGACGTGCTGCGCGCGCGCCTCGAGGACGCGGTGTTCAACGAGGCGGTGTTGCGGGCCGGCGCCACGGGCGAGCTGCGGCTGGACATCCCGGGCGCGCGCGGCGTGCGGCGCACGGTGCCCGAGCTGGAGCGGAGCCTCGACTGGATCGGCCTGAACTACTACACGCGCTGGCTGGTGCGTATGTTCGCGCCCGACCCGCACGTGCTGCGCCCGGGCGCGCCGCACAACGACCTCGGGTGGGAGATCCACCCGCTTGGCTTCGAGGACGCGATCGTGCGCGCGTTCGGCACCGCCGGCGCGCCGGTGCTGGTGACCGAGAACGGCTTCGCCGACGCCACCGACGCGTTCCGTCCGCGCGCGCTCGTCGAGCACGTGCTCGCGATGGGCCGCGCGATCGGGCGCGGCGCGACCGTGCTCGGCTACCTGCACTGGTCGCTGCTCGACAACTTCGAGTGGGCCGACGGCTACCACGCTCGCTTCGGGCTCTATCGCGTCGACTTCCAGGACCCCGCGCGCACCCGCACGCGCACCCGCAGCGCCGAGCTGTTCGCGCGGATCGCGCGGGCGAACGCGGTCCCGTCCGAGGTGGCGACCGCGGCGGGCGTGCTCGGCTGACGCCCGGTTGCCCGTGCCGGCCGCGCCCGCTATGGTCCCGGCCTCCACGATCCCAGAGTCAGGAGCCGATCGACCATGTGCCCGTTCTGCAAGGACAAGCAGTGCCCGGTGAACGAGCTGCCCGACGGGCGGCTGCAGTGCGCGTGCGGCCGGCACGCGTGGCCGAACTCGGGGGCGTTCCTCGAGACCTGCCGGCGCGCGAGCCTGACGGTGGTGCACACCGTCCACGACTGGACCCAGGCCTACTGAAGCCCGCGCGCGCGCGCGCGCCCGGCGCGGCTGCGGCGCGGACCGCAGCGCCGCACGCCCGCGGCGCGCACTTGCTCCGCTCCGAGCGGGCTCCTAGGCTCTGGTCGTCCTTTCGCCTCCCCGGAGCCTGCCATGTCCCGCGATCCCGACGATCCGATCGAATCCCTGCAGCGCGAGGTCGAGCGACTGTTCCACAGCCAGGTGTACCGGCGCTCCTCCCATTTCGCCGAGCCCTCGTGGTCGCCGGCCGCCGACCTGGTGGTCTCGCGCAACTCGGCGCGCGTGCTGATCGAGCTGGCGGGCGTGCCGCGCGAGAACGTGCGCGTAAGGCTCCACGGCCGCGCGCTCGAGGTGACCGGCCGGCGACCCGCGCCCGAGCGGCCGGCGGGTGCCCACTACCATCGCGCGGAGATCTTCTTCGGCGAGTTCCGCCGCGTCATCGAGCTGCCGTGGGACGCCGACCCGGCGAAGGTGCAGGCCTACTACCGCGACGGCCTGCTCGAGATCGAGCTGCGGGCCGCCCCGGCGCCCGCGCGCCGCGACATCACGATCGAGGAGCCGCGCCGATGAGCGCGCCGCGTCGCACCCGGATCGACGTCGCGCACGGACCGCTCGAGTCCGCGCCGCCCGGCGACGGCCACCCGCCGCTGCCCGCGCAGGCGCCGGTGCTGCCGGTGCGCGCGACGGTGCTGTTCCCGCACGCCATCCTGCCGCTCAACATCGGGCGCCCCAAGAGCGTCCGCCTGCTCAACGAGATCATGGGCGGCGATCGCACGGTGGCGATCGTCGCGCAGAAGGACGCCCAGTCCGAGGACCCCGCGCCGAGCGAGCTGCACGACGTCGCGTGCGTGGGCACCGTGCTGCGCATGGTGCGCTTCGCCGACGACCGCATCTCGGTGCTGCTGCAGGGCGTCGGCCGCGTGCGCATCAGCGGGATCGTGCAGACCGAGCCCTACCTGACCGCGCGGCTCGAGCCACTGGCCGAAGCCGAGGACGGCGAGGACGTCGAGACTCAGGCGCTGGTCAAGAACGTGCTCGAGCAGTTCGAGCGCGTGGTGTCGCTGTCGCCAAACGTGCCCGACGAGGCGGCCGCCACGGCGCGTTCGCAGGAGCGCCCGGGCCGCACCGCGGACTTCATCGCCTCGCTGCTCGACCTGCCGGCCGACGACAAGCAGCTGCTGCTCGAGCAGCTCGACGCGAAGGAGCGCCTGCGCCGCCTGAGCGGCCTGCTCCAGCGCGAGCTGCAGGTCCTCGAGGTCGGCCAGCAGATCCAGGAGTCGGTGCGCGAGTCGCTCGACCAGCACCAGCGCGAGTTCCTCCTCCGCCAGCAGATGGAGGCGATCCGCAAGGAGCTCGGCGAGCAGGACGACTCACAGCGCGAGGCCGAGGAGCTGAAGGAGCGCATCGAGAAGGCGAACATGCCGCCCGAAGTGCGCAAGGAGGCCGACCGCGAGTTGACGCGGCTGTCGCGCATCCCGCCGCAGGCCGCCGAGTACACGGTGGCGCGCACCTACCTCGAGTGGCTGTGCGACATGCCGTGGGCGGTGATGACCGAGGACGACCTCGACCTCAAGCACGCGCGGGCGGTCCTCGACGAGGACCACCACGGCCTCGACAAGATCAAGGACCGGATCCTCGAGTTCCTGGTGGTGCGCCGCTTCAAGGCGGACGCGCGGGTGCCCATCCTGTGCTTCGTGGGGCCGCCCGGCACCGGCAAGACCTCGCTCGGCCAGTCGATCGCGCGCGCGCTCGGGCGCAAGTTCGTGCACCAGTCGCTGGGCGGCGTGCGCGACGAGGCCGAGATCCGCGGCCACCGCCGCACCTACATCGGGGCGCTGCCCGGCAACATCGTGCGCGGCCTGCGGCGCGCGGGCTCGCGCAACCCGCTGTTCATGCTCGACGAGATCGACAAGCTGGGCGCCGACTTCCGCGGCGACCCCTCGGCCGCGCTGCTCGAGGTGCTCGATCCGCAGCAGAACAACGCGTTCGTCGACCACTACCTCGACGTGCCGGTCGACCTGTCGCAGGTGATGTTCATCACCACCGCCAACTACCTCGATCCGGTGCCGCCCGCGCTGCGCGACCGCATGGAGATCATCGAGCTGTCGGGCTACACCGACGTCGAGAAGCTCGCGATCGCGCACCGCCACCTGATCCCCAAGGCGACTCGCGAGAATGGGCTCGAGTCGCTCGGCATCACGTTCACCGACGAGGGGCTGTTCAAGGTCATGCACGAGTACGCGCGCGAGGCCGGGCTGCGCAACCTCGAGCGCGAGATCGCGAACCTGCTGCGCAAGACCGCCAAGCGCATCGCCGAAGGCAAGGACGACGCCCGCACCATCACGCCCGAGCGGGTGCGCGAGCTGCTCGGCCCCGAGCGCTACGAGAGCGAGAAGGCCTCGCGCCTGGACGCCCCGGGCGCCGCGCTCGGCCTGGCGTGGACGCCGGATGGCGGCGAGGTGCTCACGGTCGAGGCCTCGCGCATGCCGGGCGCGAAGAACCTCATCCTCACCGGCCAGCTCGGCGACGTCATGAAGGAGTCCGCCCAGGCGGCGCTCTCGTACGTGCGCGCGCACGCGGACGAGCTGGGGATCGACCGGTCGTTCTACGACGACAGCGACCTGCACGTGCACCTGCCTGCCGGGGCCATCCCGAAGGACGGGCCGTCGGCCGGCGTGACGCTGTGCACCGCGCTGGTGAGCCTGCTCACGCGCCGCAAGGTGCGCGACGGGATCGCGATGACCGGCGAGATCACGCTGCGCGGCCGCGTGCTCAAGGTCGGCGGGGTCAAGGAGAAGGTGCTGGGCGCGCACCGCGCCGGCATCACCACCGTGATCCTGCCGCGCGAGAACCAGGGCGACCTCGAGGAGGTGCCGGTCGAGGTGCGCACCCACATGATCTTCGCGCCGGTCGATCGCGTGGAGCAGGTGCTCGAGCTGGCGCTCGAGGCCCAGCCCATGCCGGCGCCGAGCACCGGGACCACCCGGCCCGGGAGCGACGCGCCGGGTGGCACCAGCGTCGAGAGCGAGCCCATCGTCGCCCGACCGCGCGCGCGGTCGGGCGACTGAGCGCGGTGGACGCCATGGACCTGCTCGCCCACCAGCGCCGCCAGCTCGCGTGGACCGCCTGGGCGGACCGCGAGACGCTCGCGTCGATGCGCGCGGCGGGGGCGCCGCCGGCCGACACCCTGCGCTGGCTCGCCCACATCGCGGCCGCCGAGCGCCTGTGGCTCGCACGCCTGCAGGGGACCACGTCGCCGCTCGCGGTGTGGCCGGACCTGACGTTGGAGCAGTGCGCGAAGGAGCTCGAGGCGGGCGCGCGCGACTGGCGCGCGTGGCTCGACGGGCTGACCGCCGCGCGGCTGATGGACCGGATCGCGTACCGGAACAGCAAGGGCGAGACGTTCTCGAGCACGGTCGCGGACATCCTCGCCCAGGTCGCCTCGCACTCCGGCTACCACCGCGGCCAGATCGCAGCCGCGCTGCGGAGCGCGGGGCACACGCCGGTGCTGACCGACTACATCCACGCGGTGCGCTCGGGCGCGATTCGCTGAGCCATCGCCGCGCGGGGGGTTGACCCCGCGGGCACCTCCAGCCCTCAAGCCGCAGAAACGATTCCGGGTGTTCAGCGCCGATTGGAGCTATGGTCCATCGATGAACAGCACACCCCCGGTGGTTCCCGGTGCCCATCCCGTCATCATCCAAGGCGGCATGGGCATCGGCGTTTCGGACTGGAAGCTCGCTCGCGCGGTCGCGCGCTGCGGTCACCTCGGCGTGGTCTCGGGCACGGCGATCGACGCGGTGATCGCGCGCCGGCTGCAGGACGGCGACATCGGCGGCCACGTGCGCCGCGCGCTCGAGCACTTCCCCCTGCGCCAGGCGGCGGCCGAGATCCTGAAGCGCCACTTCCGGCCGGCGGGCCGCCCGCCCGGTACGCCCTACCTGAACCTGACGATGCACCAGCAGGTGCTGAGCAAGGCGCGCCACCAGCTCACCATGCTGGCGTCGTTCGTCGAGGTGCACCTGGCCAAGCACGGCCACGACGGCAAGGTCGGCATCAACCTGCTCACCAAGCTCCAGCTGCCGAACCTCGCCACGCTCTACGGCGCGATGCTCGCGGGCGTGGACTACGTGCTGATGGGCGCCGGCATCCCGCGCGAGATCCCGTGCGCGCTCGACGCGCTGTCGAGGCACCAGCCCGCTTCGATGCGGCTCGACGTCGCCGGGAGTGCCGACGGCGCGGAGCAGTTCTCGCTCGACCCGGCCGAACACTGGGACGGCGCGCCACCGGAGCTGAAGCGGCCGCGCTTCCTGCCGATCGTGGCGAGCAACTCGCTCGCGACCATGCTCGCGCGCAAGTGCAGCGGCGGCGTCAATGGCCTGGTGATCGAGGGGCCGACCGCCGGCGGGCACAACGCCCCGCCGCGCGGCGAGGCGACGTTCAACGAGCGCGGCGAGCCGCTCTACGGCGAGCGCGACGTGGTGGACCTGCCGAAGATCCGCGACCTCGGGCTGCCGTTCTGGCTCGCGGGAGGCCTCGGCGGCCCCGCGCGCCTGCGCGAGGCGCGCGCCGCGGGTGCGGCGGGCGTGCAGGTCGGCACGCTGTTCGCCTACTGCGACGAGTCCGGGCTCGCGGAGCCGCTCAAGCGCTCGGTGCTGGAGCACGCGCTGCGCGGCGAGGTCCACGTCCACACCGACGCGACCGCCTCGCCGACCGGCTACCCGTTCAAGATCGTGCAGTGGGCGGGCGACCCGACGAACGGCACCAAGCGCGCGCGCGTCTGCGACCTCGGCTACCTGCGCACCGCGTTCCGCGACGCCGCCGGCCGCCTCGGCTACCGCTGTCCGAGCGAGCCGGTCGACCAGTACGTCCAGAAGGGCGGCATCCAGAGCGAGACCGAGGGCCGCGCGTGCCTGTGCAACGCGCTGATGGCCAACATCGGCCTCGGCCAGTCGCGCGCGGACGGCAGCCACGAGCCGCCGCTGCTCACCAGCGGCGACGACCTCATGTCGATCGGCACCTTCCTGCAGGGTCGCACGCGCTACGGTGCCGCGGACGTGATCCAGTACCTGCTCGGCGGCACGACTCCGCTGGCGGCGAGCGGGGTGTAGCGGCGAACTCCCGCGCTCAGCGCGGCAGATCCGGCAGCAGCCCCTTCAGATCGCTCGCCACGTCGTCGATGTCGACGAGGTCGGGCGCCAGTCCCGCGGCACCGTGCGCGAGCGCGTAGCGGGCGCCCTCGGCGAGCGGCACCAGGCCGCCGGCGGACAGCTCGCGCGCCAGCACCGGCACGTCGCGACGGCGCAGCTCGTCGAGCACGGTCTCGACATCCGGCTTCATCATGCGCCCGCACGGGTTCACGGGACCGATCACGAAGTCGGGGCGCACGCCGGCGTTGCGCAGCAGCGCGAGCAGGTGGCCGAGGTTGTGGGTCTCGAAGCCGGCCGCCACTCCGAACCGCGCGTGGACGAACGCCACCAGCTGCCCGAAGAACTTCAGGTGCCCGGCGGCCAGCGCCAGGTCGGTGATCGGAGCCGCGATCGCCACTCCGCGCAGCGCGCGCGCCGGCAGCGCCTCGGCGTCGACCTCGAGCTGCATCGGCACGGTCACGGTCAGGTCGCCGCGCACCTGCGCCGGCAGCCGCAGCAGCCCGGTCACGCCGCGCCGCACGCTCGCGGCGATCCCAGGCCCCCGCGCGCCGCGCGCGGGCTCGGGGGCCTCGTCGTCGGCCTCGTCGAGCGGGCCCCGCGTCGGCCACACGGCCACCACCGGCACCGTGCGCCGCAGCTCCGCCAGCGCCGCGCGCAGCGCGGGCGTGGGTGTGGCCAGCACGCCGTCGGCGCCGGCGTCGAGCGCCTTCGACAGCGTGACCGCGAGCGACTCGGGTTCGCGATAGCGCGCGCTCACCTCCAGCTCGCGATCGCGCGAGGCGCGCGGCGGGCGCGTGAACGAGAGCGCGCCCAGCAACAGGCGCGGGGTCTCCATCGCGCGCTTCATGGCGCCCCCACGCGCACGTCCGTGCCCCCGCGCCGCGCCGACGCGTAGAGCGACTCGAGCGTGCGCTGGGCGCGCACCGACGTGGCGGCGGCGTGCGGCGGCACCGCGCCGCCGAGCGCCCACGCCACGAAGGCCGCCACCATCGGGTCGCGCGCTTCGCCGTCCATGTCGTACCACGCGGACTGCTCCAGCTCGGCGTCGCGCAGCCGGCGGTGGCCGGCCGGCAGCGGATCGCGCCGCGTGGTCAGCTCGACCTCGTACGCATCGTCGGAAACCAGCACTGCGCCGTTGTCACCCTCGGCCTCCAGCACGACCGCCGGGCGCGGGTAGCCGGGCACGCTCCACGATGCGTCGAGTCCGATCTCGGCCCCGGTCGCCAGCGTCATCATCGCGTGAGCCTCGTCCTCGTGGGCGCCGTACAGGCTGCTGGTCGTGGCCCGCACGGTGGTCGGCGTGCCGAACAGGGTGTCGAGCATCAGCAGCAGGTCGAGCGCCGTCGCCGTGAGCACGCCGCCGGGCGAGTGCGCGGCCTGCGCGCGCGCCTCGCGGGTGCTGAACACGCGCGACTCGTACACCGACGAGCGCGCCAGCTTCAGCACGCCGAGCGCGCCGACTCCCAGCTCGCGTTCGGCGTGGGCGAACGGCGGCTCGAACGGCAACTGGTGGGCGACCGCCAGCGCCACACCGCGCTCCTCGGCGAGCGCCGCCAGCGTTTCGGCCTCGACGAGCGTGGCCGCGAGCGGCGAGGTGGTCAGCACCGCGACTCCGGCCTCGAGCGCGCGCCGGACCGCGGCCGCGCGCTCGGGTGCGGGCACCGCGATCACGAGCGCCTGGGGCGCCGCGGCGGCGATCAGGCGCTCGAGGCGCGCGAAACCGGGGAGCGCGAAGCCGGCGCCGCGCGCGCGGCGGATCGCCGCGGGACGCGGATCGCCCAGTGCCACCAGCTCGCATTCGGGTCGCATCGCGAGCGTCGCGGTGAGCGCGAGGCCCTCGCGGCCGAGTCCGTGGACGGCGACCCGGAGCGCGTCGGGATCGCGGGGTGCGGCCGGAGGCGGGTTCGGAGTCATCGCGAGCCGTACCCTACGCACGCGGCGACCGCGCGGCAAGCGAAAGCCCCCGGCGGCACGGGCCGGGGGCTCGGTCGCGGACGGCCTAGGCGGTCATCTTGAAGCCGATCTCGACGTCCTGGCGGTCCCGCTCGTCGACCTTGAACAACTCGGCCGCTTGGTATCCCAGCCAGCCGGCGACGAATTGGTCGGGGATCTGCTGGATGCGCGTATTGAACGTCGTCACGGTGTCGTTGTAGTACTCGCGGCGGTCAGCGATCTGGTTTTCGAGCTCGCTGATGCGACTCTGGAGCTGCAGGAACGACTGGTTCGCCTTGAGGTCGGGGTACGCCTCGGCGACTGCGAAGATCCCCCCCAGCGCCCGCGTGATCTGGTTCTCCGCGTCCGCCCGCTCGCCCACGCCCCGCGCCTTCAGCAGGGCTCCGCGCGCCTCGCTCAGCTTGTCGAACACCGCGCGCTCGTGCTGCATGTAGCCCTCGCACGTCTTCACGAGCTTCGGCAGCTCGTCATGGCGCTGCTTGAGCAGCACGTCGATGTTCGCCCACGAGCGCGCGATGCCGTTCTTGAGCGCGACCAGGCCATTGTAGAGCGTCAGGGCGTAACCGATGGCGCCCACGATGATGAAGCCGATCATCACCGTCGCGAGGAGTTCGCCGGGATGGATCATGTCGAATACCTCCACTTCGGGGTGTGCGACCGGTCACACCGGCCGGGGGTTCTCAACGGAACAGCGCGCCCTTCGAGAGCCGGTCCAGCCAGTACGCCAGCCCGACGAGCGTGAGCAGCGGACCGCCGATCAGCTCGGCGGTGGACTTGATGCCGGTGAACAGCGTGAGCGTGCGTTCGGACTGCTCGCTGATGATGAACGTGGGTTCGTTCTCGCCCTGGCGTACGGTCGCGACCACCTGGTGGTCGATCGACTGCACGCGCTCGGCGCGCAGGCCGTCGGTGCCGGTGGCGCGCATCGCCTCCCCCTCGGAGATGCTGATCACCTTCGAGCGCGGCACCGCGGTGCCGAGCACGTAGGCGGGCTGGCCCTCCTCGATCAGGCGCTCGCGGAATCGCATCGCGCCCATCCGCCACAGGTGGCGCATGCCGAGGCCCTGCTGCTCCATGTAGTCGGCGTAGCAGGGGGGCAGCGTGAGTCCCAGGCACTCCTCGGCGACGCCGAAGTTGACGCGGCACTCGGCGCCGTGCGGATACACCATCGCCACGCCGGTCTCGTCGCGCAGGTAGAACGGGTGTCCGCTCTGGTTGCGGTGCACGACGCTCCAGCCGCGCTTGCCGCTGCGCGTCGCGATGTCGATCTCCCAGTACGCGCACGGCCGCCCCGAGAACGGCGCGGACGTGCTGCTGCGCGCCTCGACGCGGCCGGTGACCTCGACCAGTCCCATCGCCATCGAGCGGATGCGCGCGGTGGGCGTGTTCTCGATCAGGCGCTTGAGGCGCAGGTCGCGGAGGCCGCGCCACAGCAGGTACGGTCCGGCGCCCAGCGCCAGCGTCCCCCAGAACGCGCTCTCCATGCCCGGCCGGGACCACATGCTCAGAATCCTCCGTGCATGCGCAGCCAGTCGGCCGCGCGCGCCAGATAGAGCATCCCGGCCAGGCTCAGCGCGGGCCCCAGCGCCAGCCCGGCGAGCCGCAGGAGCGGGACGTGCAGCCGCTCGAGGCGCGGCGGGGAGTCGGCGATCAGCAGGAACTCCGACGCCTCGTCGGGACCGATCCACAGGTCCGGTGCGCCGTGCGCGGTCGCGGTGGCGACCAGACGATCGATCGTCACCTCGGCGTCGTCGGTGCCGGTGCGCGCGAGCACCACCTGATCCGCGAACACCTGGGTGGTCGCGCGGTGCGCCATCCCCACGACGTGGCAGGCGCCGCCGGCGAGCAGCGCGTGCTCGACCAGCCGCAGCGGCGCGCCGGAGTCGCGCAGCCAGCGCGTCTCGGGCACCCGGTCGAGCAGCGCGTGCAAGTGCTCGGTGAGCCGATCGCCCGCGGGCACGTCGCGCCAGCCGGTGACCATCAGGTCCCAGCGCGCCGACCGGCTCCGCACGTGGGCGGTCGTGTCCTCCTCGACGATGCGGAAGTCCCGCCATTCGTCCACGTGCTGCGGCTCGGGATGCTGGGCGGTGGTGACCGCGAGCCGGAAGCCCGCGCACGGCCGCCCCGAGAGCGGCGCGAACAGCGGGCTCTCGAGCGCCACGCGCCCCGACACGTGGACCACCCCGCTCGGCCGGTCGCCGAGCGCGGCGTGGCGCAGCGCGCCGAACCGGCGGCGCAGGCGCAGCGCCGCCAGCCCGTCGCTGAACAGCGGCGCGCCGGCGGCGAGGGCGATCGCGGCGATCGCGACACCCGCACCCGAGGGATGGAGGACCAAAGCCTGCATGACGCCGGAGTTATCGGCGGGTGCGGGCCGGGGGTGGAGCGCGTTGTGGGCCCGCCGGGCGGGCCCGCCTCAGCGCTTGTTCGGCAGGTGGTCCCCGATCAGCCACACCCCCGCGGCGGCATAGAGCAGGCGCGTGATCAGCGGCGCGAACACGAACGGGCGGATCGGGTTGAGCAGCACCGCGAGCGCGGCGTAGCAGATGAACGCCCCGCGGCGGCCCTGCCCCATCGCCACCCCGGCCTCGAGCAGCCCGAACAGCGTGAGCGCCCACCGCAGCGTGTGCGTCCAGTCGTGCGGCAGCGGCCCGAACGCCGAGCCCAGCGCCAGCAGCGCGAGCGCCCACGCCGGCCAGCGCAGCACCGCCTCGAACCCGCCGCCTCCGCCCCCACCCTTGCGCGGTCGCATCAGCGCGCACTCATCAGCGCGCGCCCGCCATCGATCGGCACGCACGCGCCGGTGATCCACGCCGCGTCGTCGCTCAGCAGGTAGAGCACCATCGCCGCGATCTCCTTGGGGTCGCCCACGCGGCCGAGCGGATGCGTGGTCTTGCCGCGCTCGAGGAACGCCGGGTAGTCGGCGACCGCCGTCGTCACCGTGTGCAGCTCGGTCACCACCACGCCCGGCTCCAGCGCGTTGACCCGCACGCCGTGCGGCGCGAAGTCGAGCGCGGCGCAGCGCGTGTACGAGCTGACCGCCGACTTGCTGACGCAGTACGCGAGCAGGTTGGCGTACGGCCGCGGCCCCGCGACCGAGGAGATGTTCACCACCGCGCCCTTGCGCTGGATCAGCCCCGGCCCGGCCGCGCGCGTCATGAAGTGGAGCCCGCGCAGATTGGTGTCCAGCAGCCGATCCCACTCGTCCTTGGTGGTCTCCAGCACACCGCCGCCGCCCAGCACGCCGGCCGCGTTCACCAGCCCGTCGAGCCCGCCGAAGCGCTCGACCGCCGCCTTCGCCCACGCGTTCGCGGTGGCCTCCTCGCGCACGTCGCCGGTCAGCGCCAGCAGCGTGCCGCCGCCGTCCTTCGCCTCCGCCTCCAGCTCGGCCAGGCGATCGCGGCGCCGGCCGCACGCCGCCACCTGCGCGCCCTCGGCTAACAGCGCCCGCGCGCACGCCCGCCCGATGCCGCTGGTGGCGCCCGTCACCAGCATCGCGCGGCCCTCGAATCGCTTCGCCATCGCCTCGCTCCCTGAAGCGGCCACCGCGGCGCGCGGATGCGCGATTGCGCGAGGGGGCCGGAGTCCGTCGGCGGGCACCCTAGCCGAGCGGCGCGGCGGGCGTCCATCGGCCGGGCCCGCGGCCCAGTCCACCCTCGGGCCCCACCACTCGTGCGCCGCCGGCCAGCGCGGTGGAAATCTCCACCACAATGACGAATTTCCACGATACCCGGCCGCAGTTGGTCTAGGCTTCAGCCGTAAGGTCGGTGTTCGTGTCGCCGCCAAGCCCCCCGCCTGGCCGTGTGGGCGCTGCGATGGGCAGGCCGCACGATCGATCCGCAGGTCGAGACCCACCCACCGGCCTCCAGCCGGATCCACTCCGGACGACGCGATCGTCCCGATTGGACGGACCGCCGCTTCCGACCTGGAGGTTCGCATGCTCCCGCTCTCCGCTCGTTCGCACGCGTGCGCGTCGTTCTTCGCGATCCTCGCATTGATCGCCGTGCTGGTGTTCGGCCTGCGCACCGCCGCGGCACAGACCAACACCTACGCGCACCGTCCAGGAGAAGTCCTCGTCCAGTGGGCGCCCGGCACGAGTGCCGCCGAGATCGAAGCGATCCGGCGCGACCTCGGCGCCACTCGCATGGGCACGTTCCGGCAGCTCGGCCTCAGCCACGAGCGGATCACCCGGTTCACGGTCGAGCAGGCGATCGCCCGCTACGATCGCGACCCCCGCATCCGCTACATCGAGCCCAACTACATCCTCCACATGGACGCGGCCCCGAACGACTCGATGTTCGGCCAGCTGTGGGGGCTCCACAACATCGGGCAGACCGGCGGAACGCCGGGCGCGGACATCCATGCGACCCAGGCGTGGGATCTGTTCACCGGCTCCAGCAGCGTGCTGGTCGCGATCATCGACACGGGCATGGACTACACGCACCCCGATCTCGCGGCGAACGCGTTCGTCAATCCCGGCGAGATCGCCGGCAACGGCCTGGACGACGATGGCAACGGCTTCATCGACGACGTGCACGGCTGGGACTTCGCGAACGACGACAACGACCCGTACGACGACGTGGGGCACGGCACCCACTGCGCCGGCACCATCGGCGCGGTCGGGAACAACGCCCTGGGCGTGGTGGGCGTGAACTGGAACGTGAAGCTCCTGCCCATCAAGTTCCTGGGCGCGGACGGGAGCGGCACCACGGCCGACGCGGTCAGCTCGATCGAGTACGCCACGTTGATGCACGTACGCGTGATGAGCAACAGCTGGGGTGGCGGGCCCTACTCGGAGGCGTTGCGCGGCGCGATCGCGGCCGCGGGTGACGCCGGCATCGTGTTCGTCGCTTCCGCTGGCAACAGCAGCGACAACAACGACACTTCCCCGAGCTATCCCGCGAGCTACGACCTGCCCAACATCATCGCGGTGGCGGCGAGCGATCCGAACGACCAGCTGGCGGGGTTCTCGAACTTCGGTCCGACCTCGGTGGACCTCGCCGCCCCGGGCACCGACATCCTCAGTACCGTCCCCGGCGGCTATCAGTACAAGAGCGGCACCTCGATGGCGGCGCCGCACGTCTCCGGTGCCGCCGCGTTGGTGCTGGGGCGCTTTCCCGGCCTCGACGGCGCGGGTGCCAAGGCGCTGCTGCTCGCCGACGTGGATCCGGTGCCGGCGCTCGCGGGCCTGACGCTGACCGGCGGCCGGCTGAACGCGCTCCTGCCACTCACCGAACCCGACAGCATCCCGCCGGCGCCGATCACCGATCTCGCGGTGACCCGCATGGAGGGCAGCTGGGCCGAGCTCCAGTGGACGGCGACCGGAGACGACGGCGCGACGGGCAAGGCGGCCCGCTACGACGTGCGCTTCTCGACCGCCCCGATCACGGCGGCGAACTTCGCCGCCGCCGCCCGCGCCACCGGCGTGCCGGACCCGCAACCGGCCGGCAGCATCGAGCACGTGCGGATCGACGGCCTCGGGCTGTTCTCGACCACCTATTACTTCGCCGTGCAGGCGCACGACGAACTGGGCAATCCCTCGGGGATGTCCAATGTCGCGAGCGGGACGACGCTCGGTCCTCCGCAGGTGCAGGTCGCGCCCGCTTCGCTGTCCGCAGACCTGCTGACGGGTGAGCAGGCCACGCGGACCCTCATGGTCTCGAACACCGGAGTGAGCGAGCTGAGCTTTCATCTCGGGAGCGAATCGTTCCCGGTGCCGCCGGTGGCCGTGCTCGCCACGGTCGCGGCGTCGCCGGCGCCGCTGGCCGCCGCGACCGCGGCGGGTCCCGCCGGCTCGTACGCCGCCGGAGCGGCCCCCTCGCGCGGATTGATCCTGCCCGCCGGGACATCGCCGACGGGCGCGACGACGGCCGGTGGCCTCCGCGTCCTGCTGCTGCAGTGCGGAGGCGCGGTGGGTGAGATCCAGGGCCTGCTCTCGGCCTTCCCCGACATCGACAGCGTGGACGTCGTCGACGGCGGGATCACCACTCCGACGCTCGAGCAGCTGCGCGCCTACGCCAGCGTCATCGTCATCGTGAGCAGTTCGGTCGGCGATCGCGTGGCACTCGGCAACGTGCTCGCCGACTACATCGACGACGGCGGCGGCGTGGTGTTCACGCTGGCATCCTTCATCACCGACTACGCGCTGCAGGGCCGTCTGCTCACGGGCGGCTACTACCCGTTCGACCTCGGCTCCGGGCCGGCCGGCTCTTCGGTGCTCGGCGCATTCGACACCGCGCATCCCATCATGCAGGGCGTCGGCAGCTGCACCGGTGACGTGCTCGGATTGGTCACGGTGCCCCCGGGATCCGAGCTGGTCGCGAGCTGGGCGAACGGATTCCCGTTCGTGGCCACCCGCGGGCCGCACGTCGCGGGCGTGAACATCTACCTCGGCAGCCCCGGCTACTGGACCGGGGACGTGCCCTTGATCCTGCACAACGCCGCCTTCTGGGTGCGCGGCACGGGCCGCTATCTGAGCTGGAGTCCCGCCGCCGGCGTGGTGCCCCCCGGTGGCTCGGCGGACGTCCAGGTCACCTACGACGCGACCGGCCTCGTGGGCGGGAACTACGACGCGTACGTCGCGGTGATGAGCAACGACCCCGTCACGCCGAAGGCGCTCGTCCCCTCCCACCTTCACGTGACCGGCGCGCCGGACATCCTGCTGTCGGCCTCGAGCCTCGACTTCGGGTCGCTGTTCATCGGCGCCGCGAAGCCGGAGACCGTGACGGTGACCAATCGCGGCACCGACCTGCTCACCGTCACCAGCGTGGCGGTCTCACCGGCGGACTTCACGGCGCCGGCGGGCGGCTTCGACCTGGCGCCCGGGGCGTCGCGTCCGCTGATCGTCACGTTCGCACCGCAGAGCGCCGCCCTGCTGACGGGGGCACTCGTGGTCCACAGCAACGACCCCGACTCGCCCGAAGTCACGATTGCGTTGCACGGCGAGGGCCTGGTCGCGCCGGAGATCGCCGTGTCCCCGACGTCGTTGAGCGCGGGCCTGTTCGT
Source organism: Candidatus Eiseniibacteriota bacterium (assembly GCA_963725865.1). Lineage (GTDB taxonomy): Bacteria > Eisenbacteria > RBG-16-71-46 > RBG-16-71-46 > RBG-16-71-46 > CAVSAC01. The sequence goes on along the minus strand of CAVSAC010000014.1, from coordinate 1,545,217 downwards.
GGGTGAGAAGGCGACGCGCACGCTGACGATCACCAACTCGGGAGGGAGTCCGCTCGAAGTCAGCCTGTCGACCTCGACCCCGCCCGCGCCCGCGCCCGGATCCACGCGGACCGGGTGGGCGAGCGGCACGCCGGCCGTCCTCGACGATCCACCCGTATCCGGCAGGCCCTCGCCCGGCCCGACCGCGAACACCACCGCCGCGCCGCTGGGCCCGGTCGCGATGGCGGGCGACTACACCGGGACCTACCTGCACTTTGGCATCACGGATTTCGGCGAGATCATGCCGTTCCAGTATCCGAACGGGAACGAGCACCTCAACGTGGGCTCGCCGCTCTCCGGCTATACGGTCGCCTACCAGACCGGCAGCGGCGATCACGTCGTCTGGTCGGGCTACAACGACCGCCAGGGCCTGGCGCCGGTCTCCTATCGTGAGATCACGAACACCGCGGCGCTGCTCGTCGCGGAGGCCGTCACCCAGACCACCGACAGCCTCCTGCGCGTCACGCGGACGTTCACGTTCGACAAGCACGACAAGGGCGTGGCCATCCGGACGACGTTGCAGAACCTCACCGGCACGATGCTGACGAACGTGGTCTTCAAGGACTGGGCCGACTGGGACGTCGACAACGACTACGCCGACGACTCCTGGGACTACGACCGCACCCGGAACATGACCTACGGGTGGGACGTGCACTACGCGGGGATCGCCTCGTTCGACGCTCCGACGGCGATGGACTTCTACGGGTGGGACGATTACGCCAACCGCTCGACGACCGTGGAGTACACGACCGGTCCGGTGACCAACTTCGACGGTCTGGCGCTCCTGCACTTCGACCTCGGCGACCTCTCCGCCCTCGCATCGCACGAGGTCGCCACCGCGTTCGGGATCGGCGACGACCTCGCGGAGCTCCAGGCCGTCATGGACCGGACGGCGACGTCCGCGTCCTGGCTGAGCATGGATCCCCGATCGCTGGTGGTTCCGGCCCATTCCTCCCAGCCGGTCACCGTCACCTTCGACGCGGGCCGACTCGTGGGTGGGGACTACGACGCGAGCGTGGCGCTGCGCAGCAACGATCCCGTGCGGCCGGAGCTGCTGGTGCCCGCCCACCTGCACGTGACCGGCGCGCCGGACATCGCCGTCTCGTCCACCGACCTCGACTTCGACTCGCTGTACGTCGGCGCGTCGCGGGCCGAGTCGCTGCTCGTCTCGAACTCGGGAACCGACCTGCTCACGGTCACCAGCGTGGCGGCCTCGCCGGGGGACTTCACCGTGCCCCTCGGCGGCTTCACGCTCGCGCCCGGGGCCGCTCGGACGCTGGCCGTCACGTTCTCACCGCTGAGCGCCGCCACGATCGTGGGCACGCTCGAGATCCACAGCGACGATCCCGACGAATCCATCCTCACCGTCTCCCTCCACGGGACCGGCGTGATCGCGCCGGCGATCGTCGTGACGCCCGACTCGCTGACCGCCGAGCTGTTCACCGGCGACCGGCTCACGCAGCCGCTCGTCGTCGCGAATCCCGGCGGCAGCCCGCTGACGTGGTCGCTGACCATCAGCAGCGCCTCGCTCCCGGCGGCTCCGGCGCTCGCGGCGCGCGGGCTCGCGCGACCGTCGGGTGTCGACGCGGTGTCCGTCGCCTCCGCCGGGCGGCAGGACGGCGCGGGTCTCCCGCGGCCGAGCGGCCCGAGCGGCCTGGCGGGGCTGCTGCGGAACGAACTCGCCGCGCTCGGGACCACGCAGACGGTGTTCTACGACGACATGGAGCACGGCGACAACGGCTGGACGCAGCAGGTGTACGGCATCGACGACCTCTGGCATCGCACCACGCGCGCGTACAACAGTCCGAGCACGTCGTGGTGGTGCGGCCGCGAGAGCACCGGGGACTACGCGACCGGCAACCCGATCCGCACCGCGGCGGTCACCCCGCCGATCGACCTGTCGCGCGCCATCGCTCCCGTGACCCTCCAGTTCTTCGAGTTCTTCTCGACCGAGCCCGGCTACGACAACTGCATGGTCGACGTCTCCAGTGCCAGCGACAGCGGCACGACGTGGACGTCGCTGCGTGGTGGGCTGGGCTTCGCGCCCAGCGGCAACAGCGGAGGCTGGCGGCTCGCGATGCTCGACCTCTCGCCGTGGACCGGGCAGACGATTCGCATCCGGTTCTACTTCGACACCATCGATGGGATCGCCAACAGCTTCCCCGGCTGGTTCTTCGACGACGTGCTGGTGTCTGCGACCAGTCCCCCGTGGCTGTCGGTGACCCCGACGGCCGGCAGCGTGGCGGCCGCCGGGTCGCAGTCGCTGCAGGCGGTGTTCGACGCGGCCGGCCTGCCCGGCGGCGACTACCTAGCCAGCATCGACTTCGCCAGCAACGACCCGCTGACGCCGCTGCTCGCGGTGCCCGCGCGATTGCACGTCACCGGCGCCCCGAACATCAGCGTGTCGGCGGAGCGCCTCGACTTCGGTACCGTGTTCGTCGGGGGCTCGCGCACGGACAGCCTCGTGGTCACGAACGTGGGCACCGACCTACTCGACGTGAGCGCGGTCGACATCGCACCCGGCGTCTTCCACGGCTCCTCTGCGGGGTTCACGCTGGCGGCCGGCGACAGCCGGACTCTGGCCGTGACCTACGCTCCGACGGTCGTGGGAACGTCGGGCGGAATGCTGACGCTGCACAGCAACGACCAGGACCAGAGCACGCTGGTGGTGGCGCTGGCCGGCACGTGCGTCCTGGCGCCCCACGTGGTCCTGTCGCCGCAGATCTTCCAGCGACTGATGCCCCCCGATGCGGTCGCGACCGAGGCGCTGACGCTGAACAACACCGGCGGCAGCCCGCTGACGTGGAACATCACCGCGTCCCTGGGCGCCGTGGGCGGCATCGTGGAACCGCTGACCGAGGTGCTCGCCCCCGCGCCCGACGCCGCGGCGGGTGAATCCCTGACCCCGGCCGCGCAGGCGAGCCGGGTCGTCCAGTCGGTGCCGGCGACGCTCGCCCGCGCAGCGGGTGACGGCGCGCCCGCCGGCGCGGGCGCGGCGCTCCGGGCCCCGCCGGTCTCGGCGGCCGGCGCGCGATTCGCGTCGCAGCGCGCCGAGTCGTCTTCCGTGGCGCCCCCGCCGCTGGCGGACGCGCTCGCGCAGCTCAACACCCGCTATCCGTCGGTGACGTCGATCATCCCCAACCGCTTCGACTTCAGCGAAGGCGAGACCGGCAATTCGATCGTCGATGGCGGACAGGACATGTACGACATCGGCAACCTCATCCGGACCAACCTCGGCGGCCCGATCACGTACTCGAACAACGCCATCAGCTACTCGAGCGCGTTCGGCGCCTCGTACTTCACGCGGAAGTACCCCGGCCTGTTCGTGCTGGCGGCGGACCTCGTCGGAGTCAACAAGTTCACCATCTACGGGAAGCTCGGCGCCAGCGGCGCCGGCGAGGTGGATGGCGCGGTGCTCTCCGTCAGCATGGGCGGATTGAACTATCTCGGCTACGTGAAGCGCGTCTTCAACGCGGGTGACGCCTCGGTCAACCACCTCATCATCCTGGTCGACCCCGGCTCCACCTCGCGCAGCTTCTACAACGACACCAACAACGACTTCGACGAGGTCAGCACCACCGCGCCGCTCGCGCGGCTCTACTACGTGCTCATGGCGGGCAATGCCGGCGCGTACATCAGCGATGCGTCGATGTTCGAGATCATGAAGGCGTTCATCAACGCGCTGACCCCGGCGCCGCCGTGGCTCTCGGTGACGCCCGCGTCCGGCGTGGTGCCGGCGCATGGCAACAGCAGCGTCAGCGTCCGGTTCGACACGCATGGCCTCGCGCTCGGCACCCAGCTCGGGAGCCTGGCCGTGAACAGCGACGATCCAATCCAACCCCTGGTCACGGTGCCGGTGGAACTGGACGTCGAGATCGTGACCGCGACCGACGTCGCGCTGGTGTCGTCGTCGGCCGATCCCGGCGTGGCCCATCTGCTCTGGCACGCGTCGCAGTCCGATGGCCACCCGGTCGCGGTCCAGCGGCGCGGCGGCAGCGGCGAGTGGGCCGCGGTCGCCTCGATCGTGCCCGACGGCGAGGGCTACCTGCGCTTCGAGGACCACGACGTCCTGCCGGCCGCGCGCTACGGCTATCGGCTCGGGATCACCGCGGAAGGCACGCTGCGCTTCGTCGGCGAGACCTGGCTCGACATCCCCGCGGGCGTGGAGCTGGCACTCCACGGCCTGCTCCCCAACCCGGCGGTGCGCGATCTGCGGGTCGCGTTCAGCCTCGCCGACGCCCAGCCCGCGACGCTCGAGCTGCTCGATCTCGCGGGGCGGCGGCTGCGCGCGCGCGCGGTCGGCACGCTGGGCGCCGGCCGGCACTCGATCTCGCTCGGGACCACCGCGACGCTGCCGCCCGGGATGTACCTGGTGCGGCTGCAGTGCGGCGAGCGCAGCCTGATCGTCAAGGGCGTCGTGCTCGAGTGAGCGCGGCGGACGACTCGTCGGGATCGCGTGCAGGGTGGCCGGGGCGAGCGGATCGCCCCGGCCATCGCTGCCGTGCGTTCGGGCCACCGCCATGAGGCCGGGCGCCGGTTTCGGCGCACCCAGGCCGAACGGGACCGCATGCGTCCATCGGAGCGTCGGGCGCGCGCCGGTCCGGATCGAGATCCACAGTCGCGCAGGACTGCACCCGCCGCGGGTTTCATGCGCGATTCGAGGAGGGATCGGCTACGCTCGGTGGCAGGTCGGTGCATGAGCCGCTGCCGCCGACCATTCCCCGCGCTGGGACACACCGGCCGCCAGCTCGATCGGACCACCGCGACCCTCTCGCCGCCCAACCGCCGCATCCCCGCCGGGGAGTCGGCTCGCCACGGCGGGACGGGCCGCCGCCGTCGACCCGGGAGACCGCATGTGCCGGCACTCGGCTCGCAAGCAGCCGCATGCGTGCTTCCTCGCGCTGCTCGCGGGACTCGCGCTCGTGGTGCTGGCGCTGCGGCCCGCCGCGGCGCAGACCGGCTCGCACGCGTACCGGCCCGGCGAGGTCCTCATCGAGTGGGCCCCGGGCACCAGCCCGTCCGAGATGGATCGCATCCGGCGCGGGCTCGGCGCCACCCGCATCGGCGCGTTCGCGCGGATCGGCGCCACCCACGAGCGGATCCGCGGGCTCACGGTCGAGCAGGCGGTCGCCCGCTACGGGCGTGACCCGAACGTCCGCTCGATCGAGCCGAACTACCTGGTCCGCGCCTACGCGACGCCCGACGACGCGTTCTTCGGCCAGCTCTGGGGACTGGCGAACACCGGGCAGAACGGCGGCACGCCCGGCGCGGACATCCACGCCACGCAGGCGTGGAGCGTGTTCACCGGCTCGCGCGGCGTGCTGGTCGCGATCATCGACACCGGGATGGACTACACCCATCCGGACCTCGCGGCGAACGCGTGGGTGAATCCCGGGGAGATCCCGGGCAACGGACTGGATGACGACGGCGACGGCCTCGTCGACGACGTGCACGGCTGGGACTTCGCGAACGACGACGCCGACCCGATGGACGACAACGGTCACGGCACCCACTGCGCGGGCACCATCGGCGCGATCGGGAACAACGCCATCGGGGTGGTGGGCGTGAACTGGAACGTCACGCTGATGCCCATCAAGTTCCTGGCCGCCGACGGCGTCGGCTCGGTGGCCGGCGCCGTGAGCTCGATCGAGTACGCCACGCGGATCGGAGCGCGCGTGATGAGCAACAGCTGGGGCGGCGCTCCCTATTCCCAGGCGCTGCGCGACGCGATCGCGGCCGCCGCCGACGCCGGCATCCTCTTCGTCGCGGCCGCGGGCAACGACGGCGCCGACAACGACGTCGATCCGGTGTACCCGGCGGGCTACGACCTGCCGAACATCATCTCGGTGGCCGCGAGCGACCCGCGCGACCACCTGGCGTCGTTCTCGAACTACGGTGCCACCTCCGTCGACCTCGCGGCTCCCGGCACCGACATCCTCAGCACCGTTCCCGGCGGCGGGTACCAGCTCAAGAGCGGGACCTCGATGGCGACGCCGCACGTCGCGGGCGCGGCGGCGCTGGTGCTGGGCCTCCACCCCGGACTCGACGGCGAAGGCGTCAAGACGCTGCTGCTCGCCGGCGTGGATCCGGTCCCGGCGCTCGCGGGGTTGACGCGCACGGGCGGCCGGCTGAACGCGCTCGCGCCGCTCGGCGGTCCGGACAGCCTGCCGCCCGCGGCGATCGCCGATCTCGCCGTGAGCCGGATGGACGGCGCGTGGGCCGAGCTGCAGTGGACCGCGCCCGGCGACGACGGCACCGCGGGCCGCGCGGCGCGCTACGACGTGCGCTATTCCCTCGCTCCGATCACGGTCGCGAGCTTCGACTCCGCGGCGCGCGCCCTCGCGGTGCCGGCGCCGCAGCCGGCCGGCGCGCTCGAGCAGGTGCGCGTCAGCGGCCTCGGCCGGTTCTCGACGCTCTACTACTTCGCGGTGCGAACGAGCGACGAGCTCGGCAATCTCTCCCCGATCTCCAACGTCGCGAGCGGGACGACGCTCGCGCCACCGCGCGTGCAGGTGGCGCCCGACTCGCTGTCGGCCGACCTGCCGAGCGGCGAGCAGGCCACCCGGACCCTCACCGTGTCGAACAGCGGCGCCAGCGAGCTGGCGTTCGCGCTCGCGAGCGAGCCGCTCGTCGTGCCCGGGGCGAGCGCTCCCGCGACCGTGCTCGCGCCGCCGGGCACGTCCGCCGCGCGCGCCGCGGCCAACGCCACCGCCACCTGGTCGGCGGGCGCCCGCGCGCCGCGCGGGATGCTCGTCCCCGCGGAGTCCGCGACCGGCGGCGCGGTCGCGACCGGCGGCCTGCGCGTGCTGCTGCTGTACACCGGCGGCGACGTGACCGAGCTGCAGGGTCTGCTCGCGGCGTTCCCCGACATCGCGCGCGTGGACGCGTTCGACGGTGGCGCCGCGACCCCGACCGACGACGACCTGCGCGCGTACGACTGCGTGATCGTCGCCGTCGCCAGCGCGCTCGGTGACCGCGCGGCGCTCGGCGACGCGCTCGCCGACTACATCGACGGCGGCGGCGGCGTGGTGTTCACGCTGGCGTCGTTCATCGCCGGGTACGAGCTCGGCGGCCGGCTGCGCGCAGGCGGCTATTTCCCGTTCGACATCGGAACCGGTCCGGCCGGCGCCTCGACGCTCGGCGAGTTCGACGCGTCGCATCCCATCATGCAGGGCGTCTCCGGCGCGGGCGGCGAGATCCTCGGCGTGGTCCCGGTGGCCGCGGGAGCGGTGCGCGTCGCGAGCTGGGCGAACGGCATCCCGTTCGTGGCCACGCGGGGGCGCAACGTCGCGGCGGTGAACGCCTACTTCGGGGTTCCCGGCTTCTGGTCCGGAGATCTCCCGCTGCTGGTGCACAACGCGGCGTTCTGGGCCAGCGGCGTGGGCCGCTACCTGAGCTGGAGTCCCGCCACCGGCGTCGTGCCGCCCGGCGGCTCGGCCGACGTCCAGATCACGTTCGACGCCACGGGTCGGGTGGGCGGCGACTACGTCGCGTACGCGGTCGTGAGGTCGAACGATCCCGTCACGCCGAGCGCGCACGTTCCGACCCACATGCACGTGACGGGCGCGCCGGACCTCGCGCTCTCGGCGACGAGCCTCGAGTTCGGCACGATCTTCGTCGGGGCCTCGCAGTCCGCGACGGTGACGGTGAGAAACCGCGGCACCGACCGACTGACGGTCGGCCAGGTGGTGGTCGCGCCCGCCGACTTCTCGACCACTGCGACGGGCTTCGGGCTCGCCCCCGGCGCCTCGCTCCCGATCCCCGTCACGTTCGCGCCGCAGAGCGTCGCGGGGCTGTCGGGCACGCTGGAGCTCCACAGCGACGATCCCGATTCGCCGGTCGTGGTGGTCGCGCTGCACGGCACGGGGAAGCTGGCACCCGCGCTCACGGTCGCGCCCGACTCGCTGAGCGCCCAGCTGTCCTACGGGGAGTCGGCCACGCGCACGCTGACGATCGCCAATCCGGGGGGCGCTGCCCTCGAGGTCACGCTGTCGGCGGTGCCGGCCCCGGCGTCCGCGCCCGGCGCCGCCCGGATCGGCCCGGCGCGCGGCGTACCGTCGATCGACGCGGACCCGGCCGGAGCACCGCAGCCGCCCTTGGCTGTGCCGGCGAACGCCGGCGCCGCGGCGCCGGGAGTCGCCGTACTGGCGGGCTCCTACTCCGGGACCTACCTGAACTTCGGCATCAGCGACTACGGCGAGATCATGCCGTTCCAGTACCCGCCCGGGATCGAGCACCTGTTCGTGAGCTCGCCGCTCAGCGGCTACACCGTCGCCTATCGAACCGGGGGCGTCGACCATCTCGTGTTCGCGGGCTACCAGGCGCGCGCGGGTCTGGGCGCGGTCGCGTACCGCGAGCTCGTGAACACCTCCACGCTGCTGGTCGCGCAGTGCGTGGTGCGCACGCTCGACGGCGAGCTGCGGATCACGCGCACGTTCACGTTCGACAAGCGCGACAAGGGCGTCGGGATCCGCACCGCGGTCGAGAACCTCACCGGTGCGCCGGTGACCGACCTGGTGTTCAAGGAGTGGGCGGACTGGGACGTGGACGGCGACTTCCCCGACGACTCCTGGAACTACGATCGCGCGAGGAACCTGGTGTACGGCTGGGACGTGCGGTACGTGGGGCTCGCGGCGGGCACCGTCCCCGCCGCGATGGACGTGAACGGCATGGACGACGTCGGTCGCCGGCCGACCACCGTCCAGTTCCCGAGCGGACCGGTGACGCGATTCGACGGGATCCCGCTCATGCACTTCGACCTCGGCGACCTGCCCGGGTTCGACTCGCTCACGGTCGGCACCGCGCTCGGCGCGGGTGACGACCTCGCGGACCTGCAGGGCGTGATGGACCGCGCGGTGATGTCCACGTTCTGGCTCGGGGTGGTGCCGCGCTCGCTGCTCGTGCCGCCGCACGCCTCGCAGACCGTCGACGTGACGTTCGATGCCACTCGACTGTTGGGCGGGGACCACGAGGCCCAGGTGGTGGTGCGCAGCAACGACCCGCGGCGTCCGGAGGTGCGCGTGCCTGCCCATCTGCACGTGACGGGCGCACCGCACCTCGCGGTGTCGGACTCGAGCCTCGCGTTCGGCGCGGTGTTCGTGGGCGGGACGCAGGCCGAGACCCTGCAGGTCTCGAACGCAGGCACCGGCCTGCTCACGGTCGCCGGCGTGAGTGCCGCGCCGGCCGAGTTCGCGGCACCCGCGGGCGGCTTCACGCTCGCGCCCGGCGCGGTGCGGCGGCTGATCGTCACGTTCTCTCCGCCGGGCGCGAGCGAGTTCGCGGGCACGCTCGAGATCCGCAGCGACGATCCCGACGAGCCGGTGCGCGGCGTGGCGCTGCGGGGCAGCGGGCTGCCCGCGCCGGCGTTCGCGGTGTCGCCCGACTCCCTGTCCGCCGAGCTGTTCTCGGGCGACCTCGCGACGCGACCGCTGATCGTCGCGAACGCCGGCGGCAGCCCGCTGAGCTGGTCGCTGAGCATCGGCATCGCGCCACCGCCCGTCGCGGGCGCGCGCGCGCGGCCGCCCGGGGCCGCGGCGGCCGGCACTGCGGTCGCGGGCACGCGGCGGGATGGCGCCGGGCTCTCGGCGCCGTGCGGGCCCAGCGGGATCGGCGCGCTGCTGCGGCGCCAGCTCGCGGCGCTCGGGCCGGCGCACACGCTGTTCTTCGACGACATGGAGTTCGGCGACAACGGCTGGACGCGCCAGGTCTACGGCCCCGACGACCTCTGGCATCGCACGACCCGCACCTTCAGCAGTCCGACGACCTCGTGGTGGTGCGGCGTGGACTCCCGGGGCGACTACTTCACCGGCAGCGCGGTGAGCACCGCGGTGGTCAGTCCGCCGATCGACCTGAGGCTGGTCACGGCTCCGATCACGCTCCAGTTCTTCGAGCTCTACCTGACGGAGCCGGACTACGACTTCTGCATGGTGGACGTCTCGGCCGACGACGGCGACACGTGGACGCCGCTGCGCGGCGGCCCGGGCGCGGCGCCGAGTGGCAACAGCGGCAGCTGGCAGCTGAGCTTGCTCGACCTCTCGGCGTGGGCCGGCAGGACGATCCGGGTGCGGTTCTACTTCGACACGCGCGATGCGGAGGCGAACACCTATCCCGGGTGGTTCTTCGACGACGTGCTCGTGACGGACACGCGTCCGGCGTGGTTCGCGTTGACGCCCGCGTCCGGCACCGTCGCGGTGGGTGGATCGCAGCCCCTGCAGGCGCAGTTCGACGCGAGCGGCCTGCCCGGCGGCGACTACCTGGCCCGGATCGCGTTCGCGACCAACGACCCGCTGGTGGCGCGCGTCACCGTGCCCACGCGACTCCACGTGACGAGCGCCCCGAACCTCGAGGCTTCCGCGGATGCGCTCGACTTCGGCGCGGTGTTCGCCGGCGGCACGCGAGGTGGACACGCTCGTGGTGTCGAACACCGGCAGCGACTCGCTCACCGTGAGCGCGATCGACCTCACGCCCGCGGTCTTCCACGTCGATGCCGGGGGATTCGTGCTGGGCGCCGGCGAGACGCGATCGCTGTTGGTGACCTTCGCCCCGACCGCGGTGGGTGCCGCGAGTGGATCGCTCAGCCTGCACGGCGACGATCCCGACCGGCCCACGCTCACCGTCGCGCTGACCGGAACCGCAGTCGAGGCGCCGCACGTGGTGGTGTACCCCGAGAGCGTCCGGACGCTGATGGACCCGGACGCGATCGGGACCACGCCGCTGACGCTGATCAACACCGGCGCCAGCCCGCTGTCGTGGAGCATCGCGCCGATCGAAGGCGCAGGGGCGAGCGTGTTGGCCCCCGCGACCGAGGTGCGCGCCCGGGCGCCGGGCGCCGCGGGCGTCGAACTCGGCGCGCTCGGCGCTGCGGCGGTTCGCGTCGACTCGGCGGTGCCGCCGCCGCCGGCTGCCCGCGCCAGTGGCGCGCCCGGAGCAATCGCACCGCCGCCCGCCGCGCGCGCGAGTGTCGCGCTGCCGACGCTCGCGGAAGCGCTCGCGCGACTGGATGCGCGCGCCGTGCGCGTGACGTCCCTCATCCCCGACCGCTTCGAGTTCGCCGCGGGCGACACCGGCTCCTCGATCCTCGACGGTGGACAGCACATGTACGACGGCGGCAACTTCATCGGCACCGACCTCGGCGGCCCGATCCCGTACTCGGATGGCGCGCTCGCCCAGTCGGCCGCGTTCGGAGGTGCGTACTTCACGCGGAAGTACCCGGGACTGTTCGTCCTCGCGGCCGACCTGGCCGGCGTCAGCCGCTTCACGATCACCGGCGATCTCGGCGCTGACGGCGCGGGTCACGTGGACGACGCCGCGCTCGCGATCGACGTGGGCGGGACGCACTACCTCGGCTACGCGAAGCGCGTCTTCGGCGCGGCGAGCGCGGCGGTCCACCACCTGATCGTGCTGGCCGCCCCGGGCGGCTCGTCGCACAGCTACTTCCTCGACACCAACAGCGACTTCGACCAGGTGGGCTTCGCGGCGCCGGTGTCGCGGCTCTACTACCTGCTGATGGCGGGCGACGCGGGCGCCCGCATCGACGACGCGGGGCTGCTTGGCATCCTGCGCGCGTTCCTCACCGCGCTCGAACCGGCGCCGCCGTGGCTCTCGGTGACGCCGGCGTCCGGCGTGGTGCCGGCGCACGGCAGCGCCGGCGTCGGCATCCGCTTCGACACGCACGGGCTGGCGACGGGCAGCTACCTCGCCGACCTGACCGTGAGCAGCGACGATCCGCTCCAGCCGCTCGTGCACGTGCCCGTGGAGCTCGCGGTCCAGGTGCTGACGGCCACCGACGTGGCGCTCGTGTCCGCCTCGGCCGATCCCGGCGTGGCGCATCTGCTCTGGCACGCGTCGCAGTCCGATGGCCACCCGGTCGCGGTCCAGCGGCGCGGCGGCAACGGCGAGTGGACCGCGCTCGGCGCGATCGTGCCGGACGGCGAGGGCTACCTGCGCTTCGAGGACCACGACGTCCTGCCGGCCGCGCGCTACGGCTATCGGCTCGGGATCACCGAGTCCGGCGCGGTGCGCTTCGTCGGCGAGACCTGGGTCGACATCCCCGCGGGCGTGGAGCTGGCGCTGCACGGCCTGCTCCCCAACCCGGCGGTGCGCGATCTGCGGGTCGCGTTCAGCCTCGCCGACGCCCAGCCCGCGACGCTCGAGCTGCTCGATCTCGCGGGGCGGCGGCTGCGCTCGCGCGCGGTCGGCACGCTGGGCGCCGGTCGGCACTCGATCTCGCTCGGCTCCTCCGGATCGCTGCCGGCGGGCGTCTACCTGGTGCGGCTGCAGTGCGGCGAGCGCAGCCTGATCGTCAAGGGCGTCGTGCTCGAGTGAGCGGGTCCACCCGCCACCCTCGCGGGTCACCGAAACCGGAGTGGAGCACGATCCAGCGGCCGGGGCGTTCACGGTCCGCTCCCTCGCCCCCATGATCACGAGCCACTGCATGAGCGCGACCGCTCCGAGTCGGGCGCGGAAGGAAGCGCGCCCTGTACACCAGGACCGCCAGGGGAGACAGCCACAGCCCCCACAGGATCTCGGCGCCAACGAGTTCCTCGTCGTGCAGACGCGACCTCGTGGCACGCTCGACTCCTACCGCGCGTCGATCGACAGCAGCTTCGCGGTGAGCTCGATCCGGATCGGCGACGCGTCGGCGCGCTTCACCTCGAGCGCGTGGTGGCTGCCCTCGTCGGCGATCCGCACGAGCGCGGGCAGCCGTGCCACCACCGCCGTTCGGCCGTCGCGGGCCGCTCTCGGCGGCGAGCGCGCAACGCGCGCCTTGACCCCCGCCCGTTCGCTTGCTACTCCTGCACTCTGCTCGTGGCCCGCCGTGCCTGCGGTGGGTGCCCGCTCACTCCAACCAGGGATGGAAGATGCCGCTCGCCGCGCTTGCCGGCGGCTTGTTCGCGCTCGCGATCTGGGGTCTCGCCGCCGCCGCGCTGCTGCCCGTGCTGGCGCTGCTGCCCGCGAGCCTGCGGCCTTCCGCGCTGTTCCGCTTCCGGCTCTCGCGTTCGCTGGCGGTGCTGGCCTGCGCGGCGCTCGCGGTGGCGGCCAGCTTCGCGCTGTTCGGCATGGAGCCGTGGCCGCTCGAATGGTGGCCGGGGCTGCCGGGCGATCCGTGGTCCCTCGGCATCGACGCGCTCGCCGCGCCGTTCCTGCTGCTGCTCGGCATCGTGGGCGCGGCCTCGTTCGTGGCCCATCGCAGCGCGCACGCCCACGACGCGGGTCCGGTCACCGCGAGCGCGGGCGACGAGGCGCGCATGGCGCTGCACGCGGGGTTCGCGCTGGCGCTGGCGGCGGCGTTCGCGGCCCGCCACGCGCTGCTGTTCCTGCTCGCGTGGGAGGGGATGACGCTGCTCTCGGCCGCGCTGGTGGCGGCCGATCCGCGCAGCGCGCGCGCGCGGGGTGCGGCGTTCGTGTACCTGGCGCTCTCGCATGCGGGGGCGGCGTTCATGGCGCTGGCGCTGCTGCGGCTGTCGGCGGTGGCGGGCTCGTTCGGGTTCGCCGACCTGGCGCACGCGTACTCCGTCCTGCCGGCCGGCGAGGCGCGACTGGTGACGTGGGCGCTCACGCTCGGCTTCGCGGTCAAGCTGGGGCTGGCGCCGCTCCACGTGTGGCTGCCGATGGCGCACCCCGAGGCGCCGGCGCCGATCTCGGCGCTGCTCTCGGGCGTCATGGTCAAGGCCGGGCTCTACGGCCTGCTGCGCTTCGCGTGGCAGATGGCGGGCGGGCCGGTCGGCGGCTGGGGCGAGACGCTGCTGATCGCCGGCGCGGCGTCGGCGCTGCTCGGCGCGCTGTACGCGGTGCTCGAGAGCGACGCCAAGCGCCTGCTGGCCTACTCCACCATCAAGAACATGGGCCTGCTCGCGATCGCGCTGGGGCTCGCGGCGACGTTCGCGCGCGGCGGGCAGCCGGTGCTGGCGGGCGTCGCGCTGGCGGCGTGCCTCTATCACGCGGTCGGGCACGGCCTCTCGAAGGGGCTCGCGTTCCTCGCCGTCGGCGAGGCGGCGCACGCGGCCGGCAGCCGCGACCTGGAGCAGCTCGGCGGACTCGCGCGGCGGCTGCCGCGGCTCTCGGGGGCGGCGCTCGCGTCGATTCTGGCGCTCGCGGGGCTGCCGCTGTTCGCGTGCTTCATCGGCGAGTGGCTGCTGTACCAGACGCTGATCGTGGGCTTCTCGGCCGGCACCGGCAGCCTGCGCCTGCTGGGGCCGTTCGTGGGCGCGGGACTGGCGCTCGCCACCGCGCTGTCGGCGGCGGCGCTGGTCAAGCTCTACGGCGTGGGCTTCCTGGGGCGCGCGCGCAGCGACGGCGCGACGCACGCGCACGCGGCGGGCCCGGCGCTCGAGTGGACGCTGCTCGCGCTCGCGCTGCTCGGCGTGGCGTGGGGCACCGGAGCCACGTGGGCGCTCGGCGCCCTCGCCGCGCCGCTCGCCGCGCTGATGCCGGGCTTCGATGCGACCGCGCTGTCGAGCTGGGACGGGCTGGTGCTGGCGCCGCTGGGGCCCGCGATCGCGAGCATCTCGCCGCTCTCGATCGCGCTGCTCGTCGCGCTGTTCGCGGCACTGCCGTTCGCCGTGCTGGCGCTGGTGCGCCTGCGCACGCCGATCCGGCGCGCGCCCTCGTGGGCGTGCGGCACGCGGCTGAACTCGCGCCAGCAGTACTCGGCGCTCGGGTTCACCAAGCCGCTACGGCTGATCTTCGGCCCCCTGGTGCGCGCGGAGCGCGAGCTCGAGGTGCTCGAGGAGGGCTCGCCCTACTTCGGGCACAAGTACCGGTACACCTCGGGGCTGCCGCCACTCGCGGAGCGACTGTTCTACGAGCCGCTGGTGCAGGCGGTGCTGTGGACCTCGGAGCAGGCGCGCCGGCTGCAGGCGGGCAACCTGCACCTCTACATGCTCTACCTGCTGATCACGCTGGTGGTGCTGCTGCTGGGCGCGAGGCAGCCGTGACGGATCCGCTCCTGAACGCCGTCCTCGCGGTGGTCCAGACGCTGCTGCTGGTGCTGGTGGCACCGGCGCTCAACGGCGTGATCGCGGCGCTCAAGGCGCGCCTGCAGATGCGCCGCGGCGCGCCGCCGCTGCAGCGCTACGCCGACCTGGCGCGGCTATGGCACAAGGAGGCGATCGTCTCCGAGGACGCCTCGTGGCTCGCGCGGGTGGCGCCGGGCGCGGTGCTGGCGTGCTCGCTCGCGGTGTGCGCGTGGACGCCGGTGCTGTTCGCGGGCGATCCGCTCGGCTTCGCCGGCGACCTGGTCGCGACGGTGGCGCTGTTCGCGGCCGCGCGCGTGCTGCAGGCGCTGCTCGGCATGGAGGCGGGCACCACGTTCGGCGGCATGGCGGCGAGTCGCCACATGGCGCTGTCGGCGCTCGCCGAGCCGGCGCTGATGCTGGCGGTGTTCACGCTGGCGCTGGCGGCGCACACCACCGCGCTCGGCGGCATCGCGCACGCGGTGGCGACCGCGCCGCTCGGGTGGCTGTCGCCGTCGCACCTGCTGGCGCTGGCCGCGATGTGGATCGTCGCGGTCTCCGAGACCGGGCGGGTGCCGGTGGACAACCCGGTCACCCACCTCGAGCTGACGATGATCCACGAGGGCATGCTGCTCGACGTCTCGGGCCGCCACCTGGCGCTGCTCGAGTGGGCCGCGGCGCTGCGCCAGACGGTACTGCTCACGCTGGTGGCGAACCTGTTCCTGCCGTGGGGCATCGCGCTCGCGCCCACGCCGGGAGCCCTCGCGCTCGCCGCGCTGGCATGGATCGCCAAGCTGCTGGTCGCGTGCGTGGTGATCGCGGTCACCGAGTCGGTGACCGCCAAGATGCGGCTGTTCCGCGTGCCGGAGTTCCTCGGCATGGCGTTCCTGCTCTCGCTGCTCGCCCTCGCCTCCAACGCGATGCTCCGATGATCGACCTGCCCATCATCGACTGGCTGCCGCGCAGCAACGCCATCAACCTGCTGGCGGGCGCGTTCCTGCTGTCGGCGCTGTACGCGGTCAGCCAGCGGCGCACCGCGGGCGCGATCCGCGCCTACGCGTGGAACTCGTGGAGCCTTGCCGGCATCGCGCTGGTGGTGGCCTACGCGACCGGCACCTGGCACATCGCGGCGGCGGCGCTGCTGGTGGCGGGCAGCAAGGGGGTCCTGATCCCACGCCTGCTCCACCAGGCGCTCGCGCGCTCCAAGGGCTCGGGCGCGGTCGAGTCCTACCTCGGCATCCCGGCCTCCTCGCTGATCGGCGGCGTACTGGTGGTGGTGGGCTTCAGCCAGACCCGAGCGCTGTTCGGCGCCGGCACCTCGATCCTCGCGTCGTGCCTGCCGGTGTCGGTGGCAGCCACGCTGATCGGGTTGTTCGTGATGGTGACCCGCCGCCAAGCCCTCATGCAGATCGTCGGGCTGGTGCTGGTCGAGAACGCCATCTTCCTCGCCGCGGTCTCGCTCACCTACGGCATGCCGCTGGTGGTCGAGATCGGCGTGCTGCTCGACCTGCTGGTCGGCGTCGCGCTGCTCGGCGTGTTCGTCGGGCGCATCGAGGAGACGTTCGACCACGCCGACACCACCCGGCTCACTTCGCTGAAGGGCTGACCATGGCGCTCCTGCTCCCGCTGCTGCTCGCCTCACCGCTCGCCGCGGTGGCGTGCGTGCTGCTCGGGCGCTCGCCGTGGAGCCGCCGCGTGTCGCTCGCGGGTGCGGCGCTCGGATTCGCGGTCGCGCTGGGACTCGCGGCGCGGGTTCTGATCGACGGACCGTTCACCGCGGCGCGCGGCTGGCTGCAGGCCGACGCGCTCGCCGCGCTGCTCGCGCTGGTGATCGGCGCGGTGGTGACGTCCGCCGCGTGGTACGCCGCGTACTACATGGCGCAGGAGGAAGCAGGCCACGCGGCGGCCGGCTGGACCGCGGGGCGCTACGACGCGATGTTCCACCTGCTCGCCGGCTCGCTGATGCTGGCCGCGGTCGCCAACAACCTCGGGCTGCTGTGGATCGCACTCGAGGCCAGCACGCTCGCCTCGGCGCTGCTGGTCGGCTACTACGATCGCCCCGGCGCGGTCGAGGCGGCGTGGAAGTACCTGATCCTGTGCTCGGTCGGCATCACGCTCGCGCTGTTTGGCACCGTGCTGCTCTACTACTCCGCGACCGGGCTGTTCGCCGAGCACGCGCAGGGTCTCGAGTGGACCGCGCTGCGCGAGGCCGCGCCGCGGCTGGCGCCGCGCTTCGTGATGCTCGGGTTCGTGTTCACGCTGGTGGGCTACGGCACCAAGGCCGGCCTGGCGCCGATGCACACCTGGCTGCCCGACGCGCACAGCCAGGCGCCGACGCCGGTCAGCGCGGTGCTGTCGGCGGCGATGCTCGCGACCGCGCTGGTCGCGGTGCTGCGCGTGCACGCGATCGCCGCCGCGTGCCTAGGGCCGCGCTACTCGAGCGGACTGCTGGTCGGCTTCGGGCTGCTGTCGATGATCGTCGCGGTGCCGTTCATGCTGCTGCAGGGCGACTACAAGCGGCTGCTCGCGTACTCGAGCGTGGAGCACACCGGGTTCCTCACGCTGGCGGTCGGGCTCGGCACCCCGCTCGCGGTGTTCGGGGGCATGCTGCACCTGGTGGCGCACGCGCTCGCCAAGACGCTCGCGTTCCTGGTCGGTGGCTCGCTCGGCCGCGGCTTCGCGTCGCGCCGCATGGACCACTGGACCGGCGCGCTCGAGGCCTCGCCCCCGCTCGGCGCGCTGTTCGTGATTGCGGGCGTCGGGTTGGCCGGACTGCCGCCCACCGCGCTGTTCCTGTCGGAGTGGACCACGCTGCTCGGCGGGCTGCACGCGGGGCGCATCGGCGTGGTGATCACCGCGCTCGCGGCGCTGGCGGTCGTGTTCGCGGGGCTCGCCTACCACTGGACCCGCGTGGCACTCGGCCGTCCGCGCCGCTCGGCGAACGACCCGCTGCCCGCGGGCTCGCGGGCGCCGATGTGGGTGCTCGCGGCGCTCCTGGTGCTGTTCGGCGCCTACCTGCCGACCCCGTTCCGCCACCTGCTCGAGCAGGCGGCCACGGTGCTGCGCCCATGAACGAGCGCCCCGAGCCCGGCGAGCTGTTCCCGCTCGAGAGCGCGCTGCGCGGACTGCGCGAGCGCTTCGCCGACGCGGTGCTCGACGCCGACCGCACCAGCCTCCGCGAGCACCAGGTGGTGGTGCCGGCCGCGCGCGTGCGCGACGTGGCCGCCGCGGTGCACCGCGAGTGGGGCGGCACGCTGATCGCGCTGTTCGGGATCGACGAGCGCGCGAGCGCCGGACGCTTCCGCATCCACGCGATGTTCAGCATGGCGCCGCAGGACGCCGTCCTCACGCTGGTCACCGCGGTGCCGGCCGACACGCCCTCCTACCCCAGCCTGACGCCCGCGGTGCCGGCCGCGCACTGGCTGGAGCGCGAGCTGCGCGACCTGCTCGGCGTGACCCCCGAGGGGCACCCCGATCCGCGCCCGCTGGTGGCGCACGCCGGCTGGCCCGCGGGTGCCCACCCGCTGCGGCGCGACTTCGTGCCGCCCGCGGACTGGTCGTGGGCGCCGCGGTTCGCGTTCGAGCCGGTCGCGGGCGAGGGCGTGTTCGAGATCCCGGTCGGCCCGATCCACGCCAGCATCATCGAGCCGGGGCACTTCCGGTTCTCGACCGTGGGCGAGGCGATCCTCAAGCTCGACGTGCGCCTGGGCTGGAAGTACCGCGGGCTCGAGACGCTCGCGATGGGCGCCAGCATGACGCGCGGGCTCGAGCTGGCCGAGCACACGTGCGGGCTGTGCGCGCTCTCGCACGCGCTCGCGTACTGCACCGCGATCGAGGAGCTGACCGACACCGCGGTGCCGCCGCGCGCCCGCGCGCTGCGCACGCTGGCGGCCGAGCTGGAGCGTCTCTACAACCACGCCGGCACGATTGGCCACCTGCTGACCTGCACCGCGTACATGGTGGGGGCGGTCGAGGCCTACCGGCTCAAGGAGCAGCTGCAGCAGGTCAACGACGCGCTGTTTGGTCACCGCTTCCTGCGCGGCGTGTGCGTGCCCGGCGGGGTCGCGCGCGATCTCGAGGACGCGCACCAGCAGTGGCTGCGCGGCGTGCTGGGCGGGGTGCGCGCCGACCTCGAGGCGCTGGCGCGCTCGGTGCTGGCGAACGCCGCGGTGCTCAACCGGCTCCAGAACACCGGCGTGCTCGCGCGCACCATCGCGAGCGATCTCGGCGTGGTCGGCCCCGCCGCGCGCGCCTCGGGGCTGTCGTTCGACGTGCGCCGCCATCACCCCTATGCGTTCTACCGCGACCTCGACTTCCAGGTCCCGGTGCGCGAGGAGGCCGACGCGCTCGCGCGGTTCCGCCAGCACGTCGACGAGATGCACGAGTCGCTCAACCTGATCGAGCAGATGCTGCTGCGGCTGCCCGGCGGGCCGCTCGCGCAACACATCGGCCCGCTGCCCCAGGGCCGCCACGGCATGGGCCTGGTCGAGTCCCCGCGCGGCTTGTTGATGCACTGGGTGCGCGCGGGCGGCGACGGCACGATCGAGGCGTGGCGTGTGCGCTCCGCCTCGCACGCCAACTGGCCGGCGGTCGCCCTGGCGATGCTCGACAACATCGTTCCCGACTTCCCGATCGTGAACAAGTCCTTCAACCTCTGCTACGCGTGCGTCGACCGATGAGCGCCGCGCGCCGGGGAGCGTGACCATGTGGGAGATCGTCTGGCGCACGCTGCGGCGCGGAGTCGCGACCGGCCAGCCCGCGATCGCGTGGCCCGCCGAGCTGACCCGCGCCCCCCGCACCGAGGACGGCGAGTTCGAGGTGCTCGGCCACGCGCTGCGCGCCGAGGTGCGGCGCGTGCTGCGTCGCTCGCTGCGCCTGCGTCACGTGGATGCCGGCTCGTGCAACGCGTGCGAGAGCGAGCTGCAGGCGCTGCTCAACCCGTTCTACGACATCCAGCGGTTCGGCATCGACGTGGTCGCCTCGCCGCGCCACGCCGACGGGCTGCTGGTGACCGGCCCGCCCACGCGCCACCTCGAGGAGGCGCTGCGGCTGACCGACGAGGCCACGCCGCGCCCGCGGCTGATCGTGGCGGTCGGCGACTGCGCGTGCCACGGCGGGTTCTGCTCCGGCTCGTTCGCCACCCACGACGGCGTGCAGGCGGTGACGTCGGTCGACGTGCGCATCCCCGGCTGCCCGCCGCGCCCGGTCGAGATCGTGCGCGCGCTGCTGAGCGCGGTCGGGCGGATGAGCGATGCGGAGCGGGTGAGGGCGCGGGAGCGCACGGGCGCGGCGCCCACGCAAGGGTGATGCGCCGCCGCGTCGCCGAAGCGCCTCGCCTACCCTGAGGCGCTCACTCCGCCGCGAGCGCCGGGAGCGCGCGCCACGCGACCACGAACGCGAGCGCGAACAGCAGGTCCGCGAACGCGAACGGCACCCACATCGTCGGGATCTGGTGGCGCGCGAAGAAGGCCAGCACGGTCACCGCGTACGCGAGCTTGAACAGGACCCCGACCGCGATCAGGTCGCGATTGCGCCGCGGCGCGTACGCCACGAACCAGAACGCGATCCCGAAGATCGCCACGACGGCCGCGCCGAACAGGATGTAGCCGGGGTGATTCGGCAGCGTGATCCCGAACCGCGCGTAGATGGCCGGATACGCGAACAGGAACACCGCGCCCAGCGCGAAATCGTACAAGCCAGCGAACAGGAAGAACGGGCGGATCCAGTCAGTTCTCATGCGACTCCTCCTCGAGGCCGCGGGCGGCGCTGCGGCTGCGGCGCAGGTCCGCGAAGAAGCGCTTCCTCCGGGCTTCGATGAAGCCCGACTCGTAGAGCCTGCGGCCCAGCTCGACGAGCCCCCACTGCAGCTGATCCGGCGTCATGCCGGTCGGCACGTAGTTGACGTCGAACAGCGTGCAGCGATCCCAGGCGCCGTCGACCAGGATCCGGTTCTGCTGGCGGAGCCGGCGGTAGAGCGGCGTGCCCGGGAACGCGGTCATCACGGTGATCTGGACCTCGTAGAGCCCCGAGCGCGCGACGAAGTCGTAGACCGCGTCGAAGATGTCCGCGGTGTGGCCGTCCAATCCGAGCACGAAGCAGCCGTTGACCGTGATGCCGTGGGACTGGATGACGCGGACCGCGGCCTCGTAGTCGGGCGACTTGCGCAGCTTCCAGTTGGCCTTCATCTCGATGCCGTCGAGTCCGCTCGGGCCCGGGCTCTCGAGGCCGATCAGCACCTGCCGGCATCCGCTCACGCGCATCAGGTCCAGCAGCTCCCCGTCCTGCGCGATCGACACGTCCGCCTCGGTGAACCACTTCACGTTCTCGGCCTTCAGCGCCCGCAGCAGCTCCTTGGCGTGCTGGCGGACGACGAAGCTGTTGTCGTCCGCGAACTCGATGAACGGGGTCGGCCACAGCTCCTTGATCCGGCGGATCTCGGCGATCACCCGCTCGACCGGCTTCACGCGGTAGCGCGGCGCGATCAGGATCGAGCTGGCGCAGAAGTCGCAGAGGTGCGGGCACCCGCGGCTGGTCTGGACCGTGAGACGGTTGTAGCGCTCGATGTCGAGCAGGTCGTAGCGCGGCATCGGCGCGTCCGCCAGATCGAAGCCGTCCGTGGCCGGCGACGCGTACGCCGGCGCGAGCCGGCCGGCCCGGAAGTCCTCCAGGATGCGCGGCCACACGGTCTCGCCCTCGCCGACCACCGCGACCGCCCCGTGCGCGCGCGCCTCGTCGGGCAGCATGCTGACGTGCAGCCCGCCCATCACCACCGGCACGCCCCGCTCGCGGTAGCGATCCGCGAGGCGATAGGCGTCCTGCACCTGGGCCGAGTACGAGGCGATCGCCACCAGGTCGTGGTCGCCCATCGGATCGCTCTCGGCGGCGAGGTCCGGGATCTCGCGGTACGCGATCTCGACGTCGGGCGGCGTGAGCCCGGCGAGCGTGAGCAGCGAGAGACTCGGCAGCGAGGCGATCACCTGGCTGCGCTCGACGAAGCCCGGGAGCGTCAGCCCGACCTTGGTCAGCTCGGGGTTCGCGGCGCGCACGCCGCTCATCGCGACCAGCCCGAGCTTCATGGTCGCAGCACCGCGGCCACGATCAGTACGAGCGCGCCGATGAGGCTCAGCACCGGAATCGCGAACAACGGCTGGAACGCCTTGCGCCAGGCCATCAGCCCGCAGCACAGCGGCATGGTCACGGCGCCGACGATCAGCGCGGCGGCGGCGATCCGGTACGACACCGCGCACATCCCCAGCCGCGGCACGCTGAGCGCGAACAGGATGTTGAGCATGCCGAGGCCGATGAACGCGACGTGCCCGAGGCGGATCAGCCGGCGCGGGAAGCTGCCGTAGCCTCCGAGCCAGTCGTCCTGGTGGAAGCGCAGGCCGAGCACCAGCCCGACCACCAGGCCGGCGAGGATCCAGCACCAGCCGAACGCTTCGTTGATCGCCACGCGACCTCCTGCATGCGGATCGAGCCGCGAGCAGGCTACGCTCGGTGCATGGTGCGGTCAATGGATCGCGAGCACTGCGGCACTCGGGCGGATGGAGCGCGCCACGGCGCCGAGCGCGCGGGCGGAGCACCGCACCTCGGTGCCCCTAGCGGATCCCCTTCTCCATCTGCCGGATGACGTGCGCCTTGCGTTCCTCGGCGCGGCCCTTCAGGAAGCCGTACTGGTAGACGAACAGGATCGTCACGGCGTGAACCACGAACCAGCCGAGCCGCAGGAACTGCAGTCCTTCCGGGAGCGACATCGTCATCCTCCGTTGGAGCGGTCCGCGAGCGGGGGCGCGCCCAGTCCGACCAGGAACTCGCGATCCGCGGCCAGCACCTCGCGCACGTCCACGTCGGCCGGCGCGAGCCACTTGATCGCGTGCACCTCGGCGTTGGGGCGGAACGCGTGCGAGGCGAGCGTACAGCGGACGAACGCGATCTCCACGCGCGGGCCGTGCGGGTAGGCGTAGGCGCTGGTGCCCATCACCTCGTGCGGCGTGGCGGCCACGCCCAGCTCCTCGGCGATCTCGCGCGTCAGCGCCTGCGCGGCGCTCTCGCCCGACTCGAGCTTGCCGCCCGGGAACTCCCACATGAGCGGATGCGCGCCGCCCGGCGGTCGTTGGGTGAGCAGCAGGCGCTCGCCGTCCATCACGACCGCCGCCGCCACCCGCACCAGCTTCACGGGATCACCTCGGTGGCCGCCAGGGCCACGGCCACCGGCATCGCGCACGCCTCGGCCACCTCGCGCTCGAAGCGCAACAGGTAGCGCCGGTCGCCCGCCTCGCGCGCCTCGATCGCGCGGCGCGCGGCGCGGCAGAGCAGCGTCGACTCCTCGTGCGTCAGCCGGCGATGGCGCAGGCCGCGCGGCACCTTGAGATAGCCGGGCGCGCTGTCGACCACCAGCGGCGTGCGCGCGAGCGCCCACAGGTCGCACGCCCGCTCGCCGCGAGGAACCAGCCCGCGGGCCTGCAGCAGGTGGGTCAGCTCGTGCGCGATCGTGAAGTACTCGAGCCGCCGCGGGCGCACCCAGATACCGGGGCGCTCGGCGTCCATCGAGCCCCAGCCCAGCACGCCGCGCTTCTGCGCCAGGCCGACGCGCACGGTGAGCGCGTCCAGCTCGGGAAAGAACCGCCGCACGAACTCGACGCGCTCGCGGATGCGATCGCGATGCGGCGAGCCGCTCACCAGGCGCGAGTAGGTCCAGCGCGGGCGATGAGGCCCGAGCTCCATCTGGAGCTGCTCGAGCGGCACGATGGCGCGCCGCCGGCGGGGACGGCGGGGCTCGGGTCCACGGTCGATCGCGGGCACGGTGGGTTTCTAGCACAGGGAGCCGGGCGGGCTCCAGCCCGTGCTCGCCCGCGTCCCGCGTGGGTGCTCGTGCGCGCGGCGGCCGCCCGCCCCGCCCGGGCTCTACCGGATCGCCACCAGTCGCTCGGTCAGCGATCGCTCCTGCGTCTCGAGCCTCACGAAATAGAGCCCCGCCGCGATCCGGTGCCCGCTGTCGTCTCGCAGGTCGAAGTCGGCGCTGTGCGGTCCCGCCTCCATCGTGCCGTCGGCCAGCAGACCGCACGCGGCGTCCCGCGGGGTCGTACACCGCGAGCCGCGCGGACTCGCGCTGCGGCAGCGCGAAGTGGATCGTGCCCGCGCGTGCGAGCGGATTGGGCCACGGCCCCGCGAGCGCAAGCGCCGGAGCGGCCACGGGAGCGTCGAGCGTTCCGCCGGGACCCAGCACGGCGAATGGACTCTGATTCCCGTGCACGTCGACCGCCGAGACCTTGTACCAGCTCCCGGCCGCGCCGGGATCGACGCAGCCGGTGTCCGCCTGCGCCGAGACGAGATTGCCGGCGTCGGGGACGAACCCGGGCGAGGTGCCGCGATAGACGCGATAGCCCGCGAGGTCGCTCTCGACGTTGGGCCGCCAGTGCAGGTGCGTCGCTCCGGCCCCGTAGGCGCCGGTCAGCGGCGCCGGCGCCGCGGGCGCGAGGTTGTCCACCGAGTAGCCGGAGTCGGGCGCCGAGAACCAGTACTGGGCGCCACCCGCGGTGCGCGCCATCACCATGAACGCGGTGCGCGGATTCGAGCCCGGGGTCGAGTCCGACGTCATGCTCGCGACGTAGCTGTACCCGGCGACGTGGAACGCTGGCTGGCTCGCGACGAACTCCCAGAAGTAGTCGGTTGCGCCGTTCGGCAGCGCGAGGAGCGTCCCGGGCGCGGGCGCGCGGGTGAAGTCGCTGGCCGGGTGCGTGCCGGCGCGCGCCGCCAGCGCGGCGGCGTTCGGCGGCACCGAGCGCAGGATCCAGTAGCTGTCGATCAGGTTGCTGGGCGCGGCATCGAGGTAGCTCGCGCTCCAGCTCACCTTGACCGAGCCCCCCTGGTCGTTCGGCACGTCGCGCACGCCTGCCGCGGTCGGCTCAGCGTTGCCCAGGTAGCCGAACGAGTCGATGCGCTGGGCGTAGACGTCGATGCTCGCGCCGCGGAAGTCGATCCAGGCGGCGACCGCGCCGCCCGCGGCGTCTGCGGCGATCGCGGGGACGTACTGCTGATTGGGCGCGGTGCACAGCGCCACGCCGTTGGCCGCCCAGAGCGGCGTTCCGTTGGCGTCGATGCGCCGGGCGTAGATGTCCGCGAACCCGATGGTGCGCGGATCCTGCCACGCGACGATCGCACCTCCCAAGCCGTCCGTCGCGATGACCGGCGTGAGCTGATCGGCGGGCGCGGTGCAGAGTGCGACCCCGTCCGTGGTCCATCGGATGAGCCCCGCCGCATCCACACGCTGGGCGTAGATGTTCCAGTCGCCTCCGCCGAGGCGCAGATCCTGCCACGTGACGATCGCCCCGCCCGCGCCGTCGGAAGCGAGTCTCGGATTGACCTGGTCGTTCGCCGCGGCACAGATCGGGACGCCCTGTATCGCCCACAGGCGCGATCCGTTGGCGTCGAGGTGCTGGCTCTCGATGTCGCTGGTGATGAAGCGGTAGTCGTTCCAGCATGCGATGGCGCCGCCCGCGCCATCTGGGATCAGGTCGATTCCGTTCTGATCGCCCGCGATGAGGCAGAGCGGCGTTCCGCTGGCGCCCCATTGAAGCACTCCCGAGCCGCTCACGCGCTGCGCGTAGAGGTCCAGACCCGAACCGCTGCGAAAGTCCTCCCACGCGATGATCGCTCCGCCGGCCCCGTCGGAGACCAGCTTGGGGTTCTGTTGGGTAGAGGCGACGGGCGCGATGCGCACGCCATTCGCGGTCCACTGCGGCGTGCCGGCGGCGTCCACCCGCCGGGCATAGACGTTGTTCCCCACGCCGCCGTACCACGCGACGATCGCGCCCCCCGAGCCGTCGGAAGCGATCGACGGCGCCTGCTGATCGCTGGCGTCCGCGGCGAGCGCCACGCCGTTCGCCGCCCACTGAGTCACTCCCGCCGCGCTGATCCGCTGCACGTAGACGTCGAAGCTCGAAGTTGGTGCGCACATCCTGCCAGGCGATGATCGCTCCACCCGAGCCGTCCGAGATCAGCACGGGACGGGCCTGCTCGTTGGTCGCGGTGCAGATCGGCAGGCCGTCGGCGGTCCACAGTGTGATTCCCGCGGCGCTCACTCGTTGGGCGTAGATATCCTGAGTGCCGCCACGGGTGTCCTCCCACGCGATGATCGTCCCGCCACTTCCATCCGGGATCACGACCGGATTGAGCTGTTCGGCCACGGCCACCGAGATGGGGAGATTCCCGTTCGAGGGATCGTGCGGCCACGCGGCGCGGGCCGCAGGTGCCACGAGCAGGCTGGCGAGCGAGCATGCGAGCGCGATCGCAGGCGTGCGGAGCGACATCGATGGGGTGAAGGCCGACATGCAGCACACCTCCTGATCCGTGATCGTCCGGGGACGGCCGTCCAGCGGGCGCTGCCACGCCCGCCGGCCGAGCGCTCGGAAGCTCCGCAGCGGCCCCGTACTGCCTGCTCGGTGAACGCACGACCGGCAGCGGCGTCACATGGGTGCCCGCGGAAGCCGGTCGCCCGCGCCCACGGGCCCCTACTGGCTCCCGCGCCCCACCTCCGACATCCTGCCCGGTCCGACGCCATGCACCCGACCGACCCCGAACTCCCCGTCGTCATCCCGGCCTTCGACGAGGCGCTCCCGCTGGCGCTCCTTCCCCACCTCTGACATCCTGCCCGGTCCGACGCCATGAACCCGACCGACCCCGAACTCTCCGTCGTCATCCCGGCCTACAACGAGGCCGAGAACCTGGCACCGCTCCTGACCGAGCTGGAGCTGGTGCTCACCGAGACCGGCCGCAGCTACGAGTTGGTGATGGTCGACGACGGCAGCACCGACGGCACCGGCGAGCACCTGCGGGTGGCGGCGCAGCGCGATTCGCGCATCCGGCCGGTGCGGCTGCTCGAGCGCTCGGGCCAGAGCGCGGCCCTCGCCGCGGGCTTCATGCGCGTGCGCGGGCGGATCGTGATCACGCTCGACGCCGACCTGCAGAACGACCCCGCCGACCTGCCAGCGCTGCTCGCAGCGCTCGAGCAGGCCGACGTGGTCTCGGGCATCCGCCAGGGGCGCCAGGACACGTGGGTCCGCCTGGTGTCGTCGCGGATCGCCAACGGCACGCGCCGGCTGGTGCTGGGCGACCACGTCACCGACATCGGGTGCTCGTTCAAGGCGTATCGGCGCGCGGCGCTCGAGGGGCTGCCGTTCTTCACCACCATGCACCGCTTCCTGCCCGCGCTGTGCGCGTTCCGCGGCGCGCGGGTGGTCGAGGTGCCGGTGCACCACCGCGCGCGCAAGCACGGGGAGTCGAAGTACGGTGTCATGAACCGCCTCGGCCGTGGGCTCGCCGACCTGCTCGGCGTGCTGTGGCTACGGTCGCGTCTGGTGCGTTACCGCGTGCGCGAGGACTGAGGCGTGCAGCAGCCGGCGCGCGGCGTGCTCGACCGGCTCGTGGTGCTCGCCGCGGTCGCGCTGTTCCTGCTCGCGGTGCCGGCCGGGCTGATGGGTCTGCTCGAGCCGACCGAGACGCGCTACGCCCAGATCGCGCGCGAGATGCGCGCGAGCGGCGACTGGATGGCGCCGCGGCTCGATGGGCTGCTGCACCTGCACAAGCCGCCGCTCGCCTACTGGGCGGCGGGCGCCGGCATGCAGGTATTCGGCGCCAACGCGTGGGGCGCGCGGGTGCCGGTCGCGCTGGCGTCGGTGCTCACGCTGCTGTTCACGGCGAGCGCGGCGCGGCGGCGCTTCGGCGCGTTGTTGCAGTCGACCACGTTGCCGGCGTGGCTGCTGCTCGGCTGCGTGCTGTTCGCCACCGTGGGGCGCACCCTGGCGAGCGATCCGTTCCTCGCCGCGGCGGTGACTGGCTGGTGGGCGCTCGCGCCCTCGCCGTGGGCGCTCGCGCTGCTCGGGGTCGGGTTCCTCGCGAAGGGCCCGGTGGTGCTGCTGCCGACGCTGCTGCCGGTGCTGCTCGCGGCGCCGTGGCGGCGCGAGCGCGCGCCGCTCGCGCTGCTGGGGCCGGCGTGGGGCTGGCTGCTCGCGGCCGCGATCGCGCTGCCGTGGTTCGTGGCGATGGCGGTGCGTACGCCGGGGCTGCTCCCCTACTGGCTCGGCAATCAACTCTGGGAGCGCTACGCCACCACCGTGCACCAGCGCGGCGGGCCGCCGTGGTACTTCCTGGGGGTGCTGATCGCCGGCGCGCTGCCGTGGACGCCGGCGCTGATCGCGGGACTGGTCCACGTGTGGCGCGAGCGCGCGCGGCTCGAGGCGCGACTGCTGCTGCTGTGGCTGCTCGCGCCGCTCGCGGTGTTCTCGTGCTCGGGCTCCAAGCTGCCGGCCTACCTGCTGCCCTGCATGCCGGCGGCCGCACTGCTCGCGGCGATCGGCTTCGAGCGCGGCGGGCGCGCGGTGCGGCACGCGACCGGACTGCTGCTGCTGGTGCTGGCGGCGGCGGGCTGGATCGCCGCGCGCCACCTGCTGGGCAAGCTGATCGGCATCGATCCGCCCGAGGCGTTCCACATTCCGGGCGGGCTGTGGCTGGCGCTCGCGGCACTCGCGCTGGCGGCGTTCCGCGTCACCGACGGACCGCTGGCACGCACCGCGCTGCTGGTGGCGGTGGGGTTCGCGGCCGCGATCGTGGCGCTGGCGCGCTACGACCGCGCGCTGGGCTCCCCGCGCGCGGTGGTCGAGGTGCTGCGCGAGAACCGCCGCGCGGGCGAGCCGGTGGTGGAGTTCGCGCACTTCGACGCGGGGCTGCCGTTCTACCTGGGCGAGCGTGTGCGGCTGCTCGAGGTGCCGCGCGACGAGCACTTCGACGACGCGGCCGCGGTCGCGCGCACGGTCGTGACGCGCGACTCGCTGGCGCCGCTGGCCGACGCGCACGGGCGCGTGTGGCTGATGGGACCGGCCGCCTCCACCGCGTCGATGGTGACGGGCCGCGGCCTGCGCTGGACCGCCGTCGCGACGTGGAAGCGCGAGGTGGTGGGGTTCGCCGCGCGCTGAGGCGCGGGCCGCGTGGGCGTCAGCAGGCGGTGCGGTTCTCGCGCCCCGCGCCCTCCGTCGTGCGCCTCAGCGCCTTCCGCCGCGCTCGCGGCTGCGCCGCGCGAGGTCCTCGAGCGCGGTTTCGGGCTTGTCGCGGTCGGCGGCCGTCACGCCCAGTCGGTCGCCGAGCTTCGCGAGGATGTCGCGCGACAGGTTGAAACGCACCAGCGGGTCGAGCTCGTCACGCCGCTGCAGGAACGCCTCGACCACGCGCAGCTCCTCGGCGGTCAGCACGTCCTGGCGGCCGCCGCCCGGCACCGGTGCGGCCCCGCTCGCGAGCGCCCAGCCGAACGGCGCGCTGTCGTAGGTGCGCTCGTGCACGACCACCGTGCCGGCGAGCAGGTCGCCCAGGCGCTGGCGTCGCGCCGACATCATGATCGCGATCAACCCCACGCCGTACACCGCGGGCATTCCGTCGATGATGCGGAGCAGATTGCGCGCGACCGCCTCGTGCGCCACCATGGGCCGGCCGCTGGCGTGGATCACGCGCAGGCCCATCCGGCGCTTGCCCGGCGTCTGTCCCGCGGTCAGCGCCTCGAACAGCGTGAAGTAGCCGAACTGCAGCACGAACATCGCCAGCGTCAGCATCGCGAACGCCCACACGGCGCGCGGGATCTCGCCGGGCGCGGCGCCGCGGTCGCCGCCGCCCACGACCGCGGCGATGAACAGGAAGATCAGCAGGAGCAGCACGGCGAGCACGAACTGGTAGAGCGTGTCGATCAGGATCGCGATGAAGCGGCTGCCCACCCCCGCCAGCTCGTACTCGAGCGGGGTCTGCTCGGGCGTCTCGATGATCAGGACGTCATCGGAGGGCATCGGTGATCTCCGCCGCGTGGCTGCGCAAACGACAGTCGATGTGGGCCCGGCTCGACAAGCTCGTGCACAACGTCACCGCGCACGGCCTGCGCACGACGGAGCACGCGGCGCTGCGCGAGCTGGCGCTGCTCTACCGGCAGACCGCCGCCGACCTGGCGACGGTCCGCGCCGACGCCTCGAGTCCGGCGCTGGCCGCGTATCTTAATCAGCTCCTCGGCCGCGCGCACAATCTCGTCTACCAGGGCGAGCGCCGCGGCCGCGGCGGGCTGCGACGGTTCCTGGCGCGGGACTTCCCGCGCGAGGTGCGCGCGAGCCTGCCTTTCATCCTCGGCGCGGCCGCGTGGTTCGCGGTGTT
This sequence comes from Candidatus Eiseniibacteriota bacterium, assembly GCA_963725865.1. Lineage (GTDB taxonomy): Bacteria > Eisenbacteria > RBG-16-71-46 > RBG-16-71-46 > RBG-16-71-46 > CAVSAC01. The sequence goes on along the minus strand of CAVSAC010000014.1, from coordinate 1,515,044 downwards.
CGGACTGGCGGCGTGGGTGGCGGCGCTGGCGGACGACGGGCTGGTGCGAGTGATCCTGAGCCCCGCGATGCGGGACACCATCGACCGCCACGAGATGTGGACGCAGTCCATCCTCGGAGTCCAGCCGGCGGCGGCGAGCGGCATCATGACCAACAACATGACGGTGTCGTTCCTCACGTTCGCGAGCGGGATCACCGGCGGCGTGCTGACCGCCTACCTGCTCGCGTTCAACGGCGTGCTGATGGGCGTGGTCGGGGCCGCCTGCCACCAGGCCGGCATGACCGTCGCGCTGTGGAGCTTCGTGGCCCCGCACGGCTCACTCGAGCTGCCGGCGATCTTCGTCGCCGGCGGCGCGGGCCTGATCATCGCGCGCGGGATGCTGTTCCCGGGGCTCGAGCCGCGCCGGCTCTCGCTCGAGCACGCGGCACGGCGGGCGGTGCGGCTGATGCTCGGCACCATCCCGATGCTGGTGATCGCCGGCCTGATCGAGGGCTTCGTGTCGCCCTCGCTGATGCCGGCGCCGCTCAAGTTCGCGATCGGCGCGCTGATGTTCACGCTGCTGGTCGCGTGGATCGCGAGCGGCGGGCGCGGCGGGCGGCCGGCGGCTACACCCGGCTCCGCTCCTTCGCCTGCAGGTAGCCGTTGATCGCGCGGGTGGCGATCGCCCCGGGCTCCGCCTCGACCACCATCGCCCCGCGCTGACGCAGCCCGCGCAGCAGCGACTCGCGGCGCAGCGCCAGCTCCTGCGCGGCGGCGCGGCGGTACATCGCCGCGACGTCCACGGGCTCGCTGGCCGCGATCTCGGCCAGCTCGCGGTGGGCCATCGCGAGGAACAGCACCAGGTGGCGGCGCGCCACGTGCGTGGCGCCCTCGATCACGTCGGGGGTCCCGGCGGTCTCGGCCACGTCGGTGATCCACACCACCAGGCTGCGCTGCTTCTGCCGCGTCAGCAGCTGCTCGGCGGCCAGCAGGTGATCGGCCTCGAACGGCTCGCGCGCCGCGACCGCGAGCGCCTCGAGCAGCGCGCGCAAATGCAGGCGCCCGCGCCCCGGGTGCACGCGCTGGCGGATCGCGCGCCCGTACACCAGCAGCCCGACGCGGTCGCCGGCGGTGGTCGCCACCTGCGCCAGCCGCAGCGCCGCGTCGACCGCGACGTCGAGGCGCGTGTGCTCGCCCACGCGCGCGCCCATCAGGCGGCCGGCGTCGAGCACGATCCACAGCGTCTGGCTGCGCTCGGCGCGCCACTGCTTGGACACCAGGCGGTTGCGCCGCGCGGTGGCGGGCCAGCACACGTCGCGCAGCTCGTCGCCGTCGCGCCAGTCGCGCAGCGCCTCGAACTCGCGCCGCACGCCGGCGATCCGCTGGCGGCGCTTCTCCAGCTCGAGCTGGCGGCTGCGCAGCGCGGCCAGCGAGAGGTGGTCGGCGGCCGGCAGCGGCGGGTACACGCGCACGGTCTGCGCCAGGTCGACCGCGAGCCAGCGCTGCGCGAGCCCCAGCGGGCTCTCGATCCGCAGGCTCGCGCGCCCCACGCGCTGGTCACCGCGCGCGCGCGGCGTCAGGTGGACGAGCGCGCGCGCCTGCGCGGGCCGCCGGGCGGCCGCGGCGGGTGCCCCGAGCGACGCGCGCGGCGGCGTCGCGGCCAGTCCCACCGGGACGTCGTCGATCAGCTCGACCCGCACCGCGACTGGCGCGCGGTGCTCCAGCTCGAGCGCCACGGCCGTGGTGCGGCCGAGCGCCAGCGGGGCGAGCCAGCGGCGCGTCAGGCGCAGCTCGCCGGCCGCGGGCAGCCGTCGCAGATCCAGCGCCCACCCGACCAGCAGCAGCGCGTCCCAGACCAGTGCCAGCAGCGCGAACCGGGGATTCCACCACGCCGGCGCGAGCCAGCCGAGCCCGAACGCGAACAGCACCAGGAAGCGGCGCCCGAACGCGAACGGCGGCCGGCCGGCGGCGACCGCCAGCGCGCTGCGCGCGCCCGGCGCGAGCCGCGCCGGCTCGCCCGGGGCTGGCGCGCGCCGGTTCCGGCGCGGCCCGCAGCGCGGCGCTCATGGCCGCGTGCCCTGCCCGCGCGGGCCGCTCATGCGCGCGGCACCTCGACCGCGTCGAGCACTTCGGTGACCACCTGGTCGGGGCTCACGCCCTCCAGCTCCGCCTCGGGACGCAGCGTGAGGCGGTGACGCAGCACCGCCGGCGCCGCGAGTTTGACGTCGTCGGGGATCAGGAAGTCGCGCCCCTCGACCGCGGCGGCCGCCTTGGCGACCGCGAGCAGGTGGATCGCCGCGCGCGGGCTGGCGCCCAGCATCACCGAGGCCCAGTCGCGGGTACGGCGCGCGATCGCGGCCACGTAGGGGAACAACGTCTCCTCGACCCGCACCGCCGCGACCTCGGCGCGCGCCGCGTCGAGCGCGCCGGCGGGCAGCGCCACCAGCCCCATGGTCTCGACGTCGCGCGCCTCGGGGCCGCGGTCGCAGTGCTGGAGGATGCGCGTCTCGACGTCGGCGGCCGGGTAGTCGAAGCGCACCTTGAGCAGGAAGCGGTCGAGCTGCGCCTCCGGCAGCGGATAGGTGCCCTCGAACTCCACCGGATTCTGGGTGGCGAACACCGTGAAGTGCGGTCCCAGCGGGTGGCGCTCGCCGTCGAGCGTGACCTGGCGCTCCTCCATGCACTCCAGCAGCGCCGACTGCGTGCGCGAGGGCGTGCGGTTGATCTCGTCCACCAGCAGCGCGTCGGTGAAGATCGGCCCGCGGCGCAGCGTGAACTGGCCGGTGGCGGGGCTGAACACGCTGGTGCCCAGCACGTCGGCCGGCAGCAGGTCGGGCGTGCACTGCACGCGCTGGTAGCGCAGCCCGCAGACCCGCGCGAGCGCCTTCACGCTGAGCGTCTTCGCCAGTCCGGGAACGCCCTCGAGCAGCGCGTGCCCGCCGGCGAGCAGCACCAGCAGCAGCTGGTCGAGGGCCGGCTCCTGCCCCACGATGACGCGGGCCATCTGCTCCCGCACGTGTCCTCTCAGCTCCGCGACCTGCGTCACGTCGTGCCCCTCCCGGTGATGAAGCCGCCCGCACCGTGTTCGACCGGGTGCAGGCGGCGGTCCCAGCGATCCAGTTCCTGCACCAGCGCGAGCGCCGCGAGGGCGTGCGGCTGGTCGTCCTGCATGCGTTCGGCGCGCTGCAGCGCGGCCGCGAGCGGCGGCCCGCCGGCGCCGAGGCGGCGTTGAGCGGCGGCGGCGAGCGCCACCGGCGGCGTCGAGGGCGCGAGGCCGAGCCGCGCGGCCAGGCGCACGCGCAGCGCGTCGTGCGCGAGCCGCACCGCGGTGGCCGCCGCGCCCGCCCGCGCGTAGAGACCGCCGACCGCGTCGACGAACTCCAGCATCGAGACGCGCGATTCCTCGATCGGCACCCGCACCGGACCGAAGCGGCGCGCCCAGGTGACGCACACCAGCGCGAACAGCGCCAGCAGCTGCGCCAGGATCCACGGCAGCGGCGTGCGCGCGAGGTACGCGGACAGCGAGCCGCGCACGTCGTGGAAGTACTCGTCCCACAGCACCCGGCGCTCGCCGGGCGGGCCCAGCGTGTCGAACAGCAACGCGAGATGCCGTCGATCGTCGAGCCCGCGATTGGTGAGCGGCGTGGTGCCGGCCCACCAGATCACCTCGCCCGCGCCGTGGCGGTAGCTCACGACCACCGGGCTCCCGCCGTGGCGGTAGAGCACCGTGGCCCCCGGCGCGATCGCCACGTCGACCGCGAGCCGCCGCAGCTCGATCGTCGGCGCGCGCTCGGTGATCGGCGTGAGGAGCGCGCGCTCGCACTCGACCGCCGAGTCGCCGAACGCGGCGAGCCGCGCGGTGCGCAGGCCGGGCACCAGGCTGTCGGCGTCACCCGCCACCAGCAGCGTGCCGCCCGCCGCCACGAAGCGCGCGACCGCGAGGCTCTCCTCGTCGGTGGACGCCACGCTGGGCTCCGCCAGCACCAGGAGGGTGCGGGCCGCGCGCTGGTCGTGGGGCAGCTGCGCCGGCGCGCGCTCCCAGCGCTCGACCGGATACCCCAGCTCGCCGAGCAGCAGCCACGTCGCGCGGGCGCCCCCGGGCCCGTTGCGGTACGACGACGCCATGTCGGCGTCCGCGGCCTCCTCGCGCGCCGGGGCCAGCAGCACCGCCAGCGTCGCCACGCCCAGCAGCATGCCGAGCGCGACGATCAGGAGGACGCGTTCGCTGGGCTCGAGCCGCTGCGGCATCCGAGCTCCTCCAGTCCGCTGCGGGCTTCCGCCCACGTGGCGTCGTCGGCCGCTCCACCGCCGTACCACACCCGCTCGTAGCGCCCGACCAGCCGCTCCAGCGGACCGCGGGCCGCGGTGGTGGACGGCACGCGCCGCAGCGTCTCGCGATGGGTGCGGGTGGGATCGAACGGCAGGGTGCCGCTCTCGGCGAGCCGATGCGCCGCCGCCCAGTACGCGTGATGCACCGCCTCGCGGAACGCGCCACGCGCGGCGGCGGCGTGAGCGCGCCGCAGCCACTCGGCGGAGGTCTCGGGCGAGCGCGCCTCGTCACCGCCCGCCTCCTGCGCCCCCGGCCGCGGGCCCAGCGTCAGCATCAGCACGCGCACCAGCACCGCCACGGTCGCGATCAGCACCAGCCACGCGAGCGCGTCGCCGGTCGCCGGGACGCGGCCGAGCGGACGGAAGAGCTTCTCGAGCAGGCGGTCGATCGCGCTCGCCAACGAATCGAGCCCGCGCTCGAGCAGGTTCTTGCCGCGCGCGCGGGCGAACTCGCGGTGCGAGAGGATCTCGGCCAGCCGCCGCTGCGCCACGTCGAGCGACTCGTAGCCCCGGCGATGGCGCTGCGCCGCGGAATCGCCGCGGGTGAGACCGCCGAGCTTCTCGAGCGCCCGGGCGAGCTCCGGGGCGAACGCGGAGTCGACACTCTCGGCGGGCGCGAGCGCGGCGGCCGTGGAATCCGCCGCCTGGATCATCCGCAGCAGCGCGGCCCGCGTGGCCGCGTCGTCCGCGCCGCCGCCCGCCGCGCGCGCGACGAGAGCGAGGACGGCGAGCAGCGCCCACGCGCACGCCAGGCACGCCGCGCAGCGCGCGATTCCCGGGGCGCGGGGCACGTGGCTTCCGGCTCCTACCCGGCGACCGGCGGCGGCGGCGGGATCAGGCTCGGCGCGGCGGGGCGCCCCAGCTGGCTCACCATCTGCTCCAGATCGAAGCCCTCCTTGCGCACCCGCAGGTCGTAGTACAGCACGCACACGATCGCGCTCGCGATCGGGAACACCAGCACGCTCGACAGCAGCTGTCCGACCTGGGAGAGCGCCTGGATCCCCGGCGAGATCTGGCCCTTTGCCGCGGCGGCGATCTCGAGGACGGTGAACGGCATCGTGAGCACCATGGAGACCACCATGCCCAGCACGAACTGGAGCAGCACCGCGACGAACATGCGCCCGGCCATGTTGGAGGTCAGGGTCATGCTGCGCGAGAGCGCGGCGCCCGGTCCGAGCCCTTCCACCACCAGCGCCGGCACCCCCACCAGCCAGCGCAGCGCGAGGAGGATGCCGGGGACGATGAACAGCAGGAGTCCGAGGCAGATTCCGAGTCCCTGCAGGAGGAACAGCACCAGGATGCGCCAGATCGAGCCGCTCGTGCGTGCGTACGCGTCGCCGATGGTGATCGGGTGCCCCAGGTAGAGCTCGGAGACCGCGTGCATGACGGCGGCCTGGACCACGGCGTAGGCCGCCAGCAGCCCGATGACGCCCACGAGCATCACGATCACGGCGGCCACGTTCACCTGCCCGGCCGCCACCGCGTGCTGGCTCTCGTAGAGCGCCGCGGTGTAGAGCGAGTAGGGGATCACCAGCGCGAGCGTGGTGATGCCGATCAGCTTGAAGAAATGAGCGCGGTAGATCGAGAACGCGCGATCGAACACTTCGCCGAGCGTCAACGGGCGCAGATCGTAGACGGTCACGAGGCCTCCGGATGGGTGGGCCGGCTCTCACGCGGGGGAGCGAGTACGCTTGGGGGAGACTCCACGCGCACGGTGCCAACCGCGGGCGCGAACGTCAAGGGGGTGACAGGCGCGGCCGCGGCGACATTCACGCTGGCCGGCCGGGCGCTCGCCTGCTACGGTCGCGCGGTCGCTCCCCGCACCCCGCCCTGCTCGCCGGAGGATGGATCCTCCAAGGAGTTCGCATGCGCCAGAAGGACCTGGTTCTCGCGGCCGCGCTCGCTTTCGCCGTGATCGTCCCCGCTCCCGCCCCGGCCGCGCTGCAGCTGGTCGGCATCGACGGCATCACGTCGACCGTGATGCAGCAGGACCAGAGCTCGTTCTCCGGGCTCGCCCTGCGGACCCGCGTGCGGTCCGATGCGTTCGTGCCCCAGCTGGTGTTCATGCCGACGGTCGAGTACTGGCGCAGCCACAACACCGTCGACCCCTACCGCATCAAGTCCTCGCGCAAGGACGCGACCCTCGGGCTCGACGCCCGCTGGGAGTTCAAGGCCGGCGCCGCGCATCCGTACCTGGGGGCGGGCTTCGGGCTGCACTTCCTGTCGAGCGACGTGACCTCGAGCGCGCTCGGCATCGACGAATCGCACTCCAACATGCGGGGCGGTCTGGCGGCACTCGGCGGGCTGACGTTCCCGCTCGGCGGCCGGATCGAGAACTTCGTCGAGGTGAAGTATCACCACCTGCCCGGCGCGCGGCAGGTGAAGCTCAACTGGGGCCTCTCCTACGGCTGGTGAGGCCGCGGCCATGTCCGCGGCGCACGTGCGCTGCACCGGCGCCGGCAGTCTCGAGATGCGTGGCGAGCTGACGGACGGGGAGACGCGAGCCCTCGATCGCCTGACGGCCGGCTGGTGGGAGCTGGTCTCGCAGGCGGAGCCGGGGCTGCACATCGTGCAGGTCCGAATCGACGGCGGTGCCTGGCGCGCCCCGGACGAGCTACCCACCGCGACCACGCCCTCCGGCGAGCCCGCCGGAACGCTGGCGGTCCGCTAGCGAGCGCGGCGGTCGGCGCACGCGAGATGAAGGCCGGGGCCGGCGGACCCACTGGTCGCAATACCCCTCGCCCGGCCTGTCACGGGCACAGCCCGCCCGCGAGCGAAGAGGCACTCTGGAGCGATCCGCCGGCGAAGTACGCCTGGGCGAGGATCGAGAGATCGGCGCCGCCGAGCGAGCCATCGCCGTCGTAGTCCGAGCGCAAGTGCTTCGTCCCTGCGAAGTAGTCCGCGGCCCACGCCGCGAGGTCGGCCCCTCCGAGGCCACCGACCCCATTCAGGTCGAAGGCCGCGAAGCTCATCCAACCCCGCTGCGAGAAGTCGGTCGAGATCGTCACGACGTTCGGGCTCGGAGCCGCTGCCCTGCACGCTGCCGACGATCCGGAAGCGCGCCACGCCATCGCCGCCGGTGAGCGCGTACACGATCGCGGCCGAGTTCACGCACTGGCTGTACTGGCCGGGCTGCAATTGGGTCCTGGTGATCCGCAGCCCCGGGCAGGAAGTGAAGTCGAAGCTGATCACGACCATGCTGACGGGATTGCCGAAGCGGTTGAGCGCCTTGACGGTGAACTCCCCGAGAGCGATCCGCGTTTCCCGCGCCGTCGTGGCCCACCACGATCGGGTGACGCGAGAGCACGAGCGTCGCGACGACGTCCTTGGCATCGGCGCGAACGCTGCCGAACGCGGAGATCACGACCGCGACGAGCGCGATGAGTGTGAGGCGCGCGAAGCTCGGACGCGTGGACGGAGCCTGCCCTGCTTCGCGTGGGTGCGACGCCCTGGTCTTCGCTCGGGACCTCATGGGCACAGTCCGCCAGCGAGCGATCCGGCGCCGTAGCGCGAGCCGTTCGCGAAGAACGCCTGGCACCAGATCGCGAGATCGCCGCCGCCGGTCATTCCATCGCCGTCGTAGTCGGAGCGTCCGTACGGCGCGCCGGCGAAGTAGTCCTGGAGCCAGACCGCGAGATCGGCCCCGCCGAGACCGTCCAGGCCGGTGAGATCGAGGACCCCGACATCCAGGGTGCTCTTCGGCGAGCCGTCGACGTAGATCCTCATGGTCGTTGCGCCGGAGGTGGCACCCGTCAGGCCGCCGACGATCGAGAAGCGCGCCACGCCCGCGCCGTCGGTGAGAACGGCGAGGTTCGGGACCGAGCTCACGCAGGCGAAGAACATCCCGGATTCGGGTTGGACGCGGGCGATCCTCAGGCCCGGCGCGGGCGTGAACTCGCAGACGACCTGGGCCATGCTGACCGGAGTGCCCCAGTTCAACACGGTGACGGTGAATGCCCCCATCGGGTCCGCGTGGCCGGCACCATCGTGACCCACGACGATCGGTCGGCGCGAGAGCACGACGGTGTAGTACGTGGCCTTCGACGCACCTCCGGCGCAGGCGCTCGAGACGACCGTGACCAAGAGGAGCACCGACATCAGAAGCCGCGCGAACATCGCGGCGCACGCGCCGAGCACGAGGGCAACCAGGGTGGAACCCCGGAACATCGCGGCCTCCTGTTCCGACCCGCGGGTCGGATCGTGTCCGCGCCCGGGGGCGGCGCATCGGGGAGTCGCGAGGAGCATAGGCCTCGCGTGGGCCGCCCGCCAGCGGGGCGGCGCTTCAGCGCGTCACGGGCACAAGCCGCCGGCGAGCGAGCCGGCGCCGAAGCGCGAGCCGTTCGCGAAGTAGGCCCGCGCCCAGATCGCGAGGTCGCTGCCGCCGATCGCGCCGCTGCCATCGTAGTCCGAGCGCGCGAGCGGCAGGCCCGAGAAGGCGTCGGTGGTCCATGCCGCGAGATCGCTTCCCGAGAGGCCGTCCTGGCCGACCAGGTCGAGCGCCGCGGCCGAGATGTTGCCCAGCAGCACCCCGTCGGCGTAGATGCGCATCGCGAGCATTCCGGTGCCCGATGGTCCACTGCTCGTCGCGGCTCCGACCACCCGGAACGTCGCCACCCCGCTGACGTCGGTCAACGCGAGGACGGAGTGATTGGCACAGAGCGACGAGACTCCCGGGAAGGGCTGGGTCGCCGCGACCTCGAGATCGGTGTAGTTCGAGAAGTCGCAGACCACATTCGCGCCCGCCACCGGGTTGTTCGCGAGGTCGCGCACGGTGACCGTGAACTGCCCGATCGGATCGGCCTGCCCCGCGCCGTCGTGGCCGACCACGATGATATGCAGCGGGATGGTCGAGTTGTTTGCCGGCGGGTCGATGATCTGGGCCCGTGCCGCCGCGGGCATCGCGGCCACCGAGGTCATCGAGAGCAGCACAAGCAGGAGGTGCTGGGCGAGTCTGCGCATGAGGGGATCCGCCTTTCGACCGCCGACGTCCGTAGCCGTGGCCGGACCGCGACCGCGCGACAGACGCGCAACCTCGGATCGGCCTTTCGCTGCGCGGGAGAAGACGCGCTGGGGGATTGGCGCGAGTGTAGTCGGCGCGACACGCGCATCGCCATCCGTGAAGATACGGAGACGGGTTCGCACCAGCCACCAAGCCCCACCGCGGCTTCCGCGCCGCCCCGCCCCGGTCACGCACCGGATCGGCGACCGCGGGAACCGCGCCCGCGGTCGCCGGCCGAGCGGCGACTCAGGGACAGAGTCCGCCCGGGAGCGAGCCTGCGCCGAAACGCGAGCCGTTCGCGAAGTAGGCCCTCGCCCAGATTGCCGCGTCGTTTCCCCCGATCCCGCCGCTGCCGTCGTAGTCGGACCGTCCCACCGGCGCGGCCCCGAAGTAGTCGGTGACCCACGCGGCGAGATCGCCGCCGTCGAGACCGTTGAGCCCGTTCTCATCGAACGCCGCCACGGTGCGGAATCCGGCGAAGCCCCCGTCGACGTAGAAGGCCCCGCTCCAGAAGCCGCATCCCGGTGCGCCACCCGGATTGAGCGCGCCCCCGACGATCCGGAATCGCGCGATGCCGTTCGCATCCGAGATCGCACGCACGCGGTGGAGCGCGCAATCCACCGAGAGTCCGGGATCGGGCTGGTTCGCCGCGATGCGGATGTCCGGGCACCGCGTGAAGTCGATCTCGACCAGGCTGCCCGCGACCAGATTGCCCCCGAGGTCGCGCACCGTCACCTGGATCTGCCCGGCGGGGTCCGGTTGGCCGGCGCCGTCGTGCCCCACCAGCAGGATGAGGTTCGGCAGGGAGATGTTCGAGACATCGCCATCCGCGGCAGCTGCGGTCGCGAGCGCAACCACCAACCCGATGCCACCGAGTGCGAGCGTTGCGATGCGTGCGGCCGGTGCGGCACGTCGGCGCACGCGCGGTAGAGGATTCATCGTGGCCTCCATGGCGGTAGCTCCCGCGGCATGCTCGGGCGGGCCGAGTGGGGACTCGCGATGAGGTTAGTCCCGGCCGCGCGGTCTCGCCATGCGGAGTACTACGGAGGCGGGATCGGACGGACTCGCGCTAGAACGAATACCCCAGCAGGCTGGGATCCGGCATCAGCTCGGGGCTCCAGGGGTCGGGCAGCAGCTCGACCTCGGTCACCTGCGGCACCACGCTGGTGGCCGCCTGCTTCACGTCCTCGGCCATCTGCGGCGCGTACGGGCAGAACGGCGTGGTGAGCATCATCTTGATGTGAGTGTGCCCGGGCGAGAGCAGCACCTCGCGGATCAGGCCGAGATCGATGACCGACAGGCCGATCTCGGGATCCATCACGGTCTCGAGCGCCGCGCGGATCGCCAGCTCCTGCTGGCTCGGCGCGGCGGTCGCGGCCTGCTGCGCCGCGGCGAACGACGACGCGCGCGCGGCGTTCTCGTACGCGGGATCCGACGCGCCCATCGCGGGCGCGGGCGGGTCCGGCCGCGCCGGATCGGGGCCCGGTGGCTCGGCGAAGAAGTCCGCCGTGCGGTGCGGCGCGGCGTCCTCGGGCAGTGGCTGACCGGTGTGCGGGTTCTTCGGCTTCTCGTCGTTCATGACCACCCCACCTGGATATCGTCGCCCTGCAAGCGCACGGCGTAGGTCGGCACCGGCGAGGTCGCGGGTAGCGCCACCACCGCTCCGGTGCGGATGTCGAACCGCGCCCCATGGCGCGGGCACTCGATCACGTGGTCCTCGAGCGAGCCCTCGGCGAGCGGTCCGCCGTCGTGCGTGCAGACGTCCTCGAGCGCGAAGTACTCCCCGCCGACGAGGAACACCGCCACCGCGATGCCGTCGACGTACGCCACCTTCACGCCGCCCTCGGTGATCTCGCCCACCTTCGCCACTGTCACGAAGCCGTCGGACGCGGTCACGCCTTCGATCCCTCGTCCTCGTCCTCGCCCGGCCACTGGTTGATCCCGTACACGCCGGCCTTCAGCGTCTTCAGCGCGAGCATGGCGCACTTGAGCCGCACCGGGCCGAGCTCGATGCCGAGCATCTCGAGCACGTCCTCGCGCGTGAGCGCCTTGACCTCCTCGAGCGTCTTGCCCTCGATGCGCTCGCACAGCATCGACGCCGAGGCCTGGCTGATCGCACAGCCGGCGCCCGAGAACTTCACCTCGGTGATACGGCCGTCGGCGATGCGGAAGTCCATGCGCAGCTTGTCGCCGCACAGCGGGTTCGCGTCCTCGTACGTGACGTCCGGATGCTCGATCGTGCCGCGGTTCCGCGGGTGCTGGTAGTGGTCGAGGATGTTCTCGCGGTACAGCTCTTCCCACCCGCTCATCGGCCGAAGGCCTCCCGAACGCGGTGCAGTCCCCGCACCAGCGCCTCGACGTCCTCGGGGATCGAGTAGCAGTGGAACGAAGCGCGCGCCGAGGCCGGAATCCCGAGCTTCTCGTGGAGCGGCATCGCGCAGTGATGTCCCGCGCGCACTGCCACGCCATCGCCGTCGAGCACGGTCGCGACGTCGTGCGGATGCACGCCCTCGAACGTGAACGCCACCACTCCGCCGCGCTGGTGCGCCGGCGGACCCAGCACGCGCACTTCGGGGATCTCGCGCAGGCGTTCCATGGTGAGCGCCGCCATCGCCTGGTCGTGCGCGAACACCGCCTCCATCCCGAGCGATTCCAGGAAGTCGACGGCGGCGCCCAGCCCGATCGCCTCGGCGATCGCCATGGTGCCGGCTTCGAACTTCCACGGCAGATCGTTCCACTTGGACTCGGTGAGCTTCACCTCGCGGATCATCTCGCCACCGCCGAGGAACGGGGGCATCGCTTCCAGCAGCGCGCGGCGTCCCCACAGCGCGCCGATTCCGGTCGGCCCGAGCATCTTGTGTCCTGTGAATGCCACGAAGTCGGCGCCCAGCGCCTGCACGTCCACCGGCATGTGCGGCACGCTCTGCGACGCGTCGATCAGCACGGTGGCGCCCGCGGCCTTCAAGGTGCGCGCGATGGCCGCGGCGTCGTTCACGGTGCCGAGCACGTTCGACACGTGCACGAACGCGGCGAACTTCACCCGGCCGTCGCCGAGCAGTCGCGGCAGCGCCGTCAGGTCGAGCAGGCCGTCGGGCGTGACCGGGATGAAGCGCAGCTCCAGGCCGCGCTCGGCCGCCAGCAGCTGCCAGGGCACCAGGTTCGAATGGTGCTCCATCTCGGTGAGCAGGATCGCGTCGCCGCGCGCCGTGAACGCGCGCCCCCAGGCGTACGCCACCAGGTTGATCGCCTCGGTGCTGTTGCGGGTGAAGATCAGCTCGCGCGGGCTGGCCGCGTTCACGAACTTCGCGACTCGCCGGCGCGCGTCCTCGTACGCCGCGGTCGCCTGCTCGGCGATGCGGTAGACGCCGCGGTGGATGTTCGCGTTGATGGTCGAGTAGTAGCGGTCCATCGCCTCGAGCACCACATCGGGTTTCTGCGACGTGGCGGCGCTGTCGAGGTACACGAGCGGCCGTTCGAGCGGTCCCCGCAGGATCGGGAAGCGTTCGCGGATCGCGCGTGCGTCGAAGGTCCGGGGCGGGGCGGCCGCAGCCGACCCGGAGGCGTGGCTCATGGCCCTATCCGATCTTCTGCTGGATCGCGAGGCGCAGGCGATCGCGCACGGTCTCCAGCGGGATGCGGTCGAGCACCGGCGCGAAGAACCCCTCGACGATCAGCCGCTGGGCCTCGTTCGGGCGCAGCCCGCGCGCCAGAAGGTAGTACATCTGCTCCTCGTCCACCTGCCCGATGGTCGCGCCGTGCGTGCAGCGCACGTCGTTCGCGAGGATCTCGAGGCCGGGAATGCTGTCGGCGCGCGCGGTCTCGGACAGCAGCAGGTTGCGATTGGCCTGGTAGGCGTCGGTGCGCTGCGCGCCTTCGCTGACCTGGATCAGGCCCTGGTAGATGCTGCGCGCGCGGTCCTTCAGCACGGTCTTGATGAGCAGGTCGCTGGTGGTGTGGTCCATCCGGTGGCGCTGGAGCGTGTGCAGGTCGAAGTGCTGCCGGCCGTCGCCGAACATGAAGCCGTGCACGAACACCTGCGCGCCGGGCGCGGCGAGATCGAAGTACGAGTTGGTCTTCACCATGCGAGCGCCGAGCAGGTTCTGCACCCACTGAAGCTCGGCGTCGCGGCCCACCCGCGCACGCTGGTTCGAGTAGTGGACCACGCTGCGCCCCCACTCCTCGTCGGTCGAGAACACCAGACGCGCGGCGTCGCCCACGAACACCTCGGTGGAGCCGGCGTGGAACGCGGCGCCCTCGAAGGTCGGCGAGAGCTGGTCCTCGAGCACGGTCGCGCGCGCCCGCTCGCCGACCACGATCACGTTCGCCGGCGCGTTGACCACGCCCGCGCGATCGATCCACTGGAACAGCCGGATGGGCACCGCGGCGTCGACGCCGTCGGGGACCCACACGAACGCTCCGCCCGCACGGACGGCACTCTGCAGCGCGGTGAAGGCGTCGTGATCGGGCTCCACCAGCGCGCTGAGCCGCGATTCGAGCTTCTCCGGATGCTCGCGGAGCGCGCGCTCCAGCGAGCACACGATGACGCCCTGACGCTCGAGGTCGGGATGCGTCTGCTCGAGCACGACCTCGCCGTCGCGCTGCACCAGCAGCGCCACCGGTCCGCTGTCGGCGGTGAGCCGCTCGAGGATCGGCGCCGGCAGGTCGTCCACGTTGCGCGCCCGCGCGCCGGGCGTGAACGGCACCAGCTCCTCGAAAGCGAGACCCCCGAAGTCGGTGCGCCGCCACAGGTCCTGCGTGCGGTCGGGGAACGGCATCGTCTTCACGAGCCGCGCGGCCAGCCGCCGGCGCTCGAGCGCCCACGCGGGCTCGCGATTCTGCGCGGCGCGCGCCTCGGCCTGCGCCGGCCAGCCGGCCACCTGCCGTGCGTTCGCGGAGCGGAGGTCCGTGGTCGCCGTCATCCGACCGAGCCCTCCATCTGGAGCTGGATGAGGCGGTTCATCTCGACCGCGTACTCCATCGGCAGCTCCTTCACGACCGGCTCGATGAACCCCGCGACGATCATCGCGGCGGCCTCCTCGCCCTTGATGCCGCGCGCCATCAGGTAGAACAGCTGCTCGTCGCCGATCTTCGAGACCGTGGCCTCGTGACCGATGGTGACGCGGTCCTCCTCGATCTCCATGGTCGGATAGGTGTCCGAGCGCGACGTCTCGTCGAGGATCAACGCGTCGCAGTTCACCGTGCTGCGCGAATTCACCGCGCCCTTCGCCACCTTCACCAGGCCGCGGTAGCCCGCGCGCCCGCCGTCCTTGCTGATCGACTTCGAGATGATCTTGCTCGAGGTGTTCGGGGCCATGTGCACCACCTTGGCGCCGGCGTCCTGATGCTGGCCCTTGCCGGCGAAGGCGATCGAGAGGATCTCGCCGTGGGCGCCCGGCTCCATCATCCACACCGCCGGGTATTTCATGGTCAGCTTCGAGCCCAGGTTCCCGTCGACCCACTCCATCGTGGCGTCGCGATACGCCAGCGCGCGCTTGGTGACCAGGTTGTAGACGTTGTTCGACCAGTTCTGGATGGTCGTGTAGCGGCAGCGCCCGCCCTGCTTGACGATGATCTCGACCACCGCCGAGTGGAGCGAGTCGCTCGAATAGGTCGGCGCCGTGCACCCTTCGACGTAGTGCACGTAGGCGCCCTCGTCGACGATGATGAGCGTGCGCTCGAACTGGCCCATGTCCTTGGTGTTGATCCGGAAGTACGCCTGCAGCGGCACGTCGACGTGCACGCCCTTCGGCACGTAGATGAACGAGCCGCCCGACCACACCGCCGAGTTGAGCGCCGCGAACTTGTTGTCGTTCGACGGGATCACGGTTCCGAAGTACTGCTTGAACAGCTCCTCGTGCTCCTTGAGCCCGTGATCGCACGACAGGAAGATCACACCCTGCTTCTCGAGCTTCTCCTGGATCTTGTGGTAGACGACCTCGGAGTCGTACTGGGCGCCGACGCCGGACAGGAACTTCTGCTCGGCCTCGGGGATCCCCAGCTTGTCGAACGTGCGCTTCATGTCCGCCGGCACATCGTCCCAGGACTTGGCTTCCTCGGAGGTCGGCTTGACGTAGTAGTAGATGTCCTGGAAGTCGATGTCGCCGAGGTTGCCGCCCCACTTCGGCATCGGCTTCTGGCGGAAGATCTCGAGCGCCTTGAGACGGTAGTCGAGCATCCAGCGCGGCTCGCCCTTGAGCTCGGAGATCTGCGCCACGATCTCGGGGTCGAGCCCCTTGCGCGACTTGAACACCGACTGCTCGGTGTCGTGGAAGCCGTACTTCACCTCGTAGGAATCGCGGAGATCCAGCTCGGGACCAGTGCTCATCGGACCTCCACCTCCTTGCCGTTGCCTTCGCTCACCCAGTCGTACCCGCGGCTCTCGAGCGTCAGGGCCATCTCGGGCCCGCCCGAAGCCTGGATGCGGCCGTCGACCATGACGTGGACGTAGTCGGGCTTGATGTAGTTGAGGATGCGGTTGTAGTGGGTGATCACGATCACGCCCAGGTCGGGACCGCTCAGCGCGTTCACGCCTTCGGACACCACTCGCAGAGCGTCGATGTCGAGCCCCGAGTCGGTCTCGTCCATGATCGCGATCTCGGGCTTGAGCAGCGCCATCTGCAGGATCTCGGCGCGCTTCTTCTCGCCGCCCGAGAATCCATCGTTCAGGTAGCGGGTCGCGAACGACTCGTCCATCTTGAGCAGCGCCATCTTCTGGCGCAGCAGGTCGCGGAACTCCTTGGGAGCCATGCCGCGCTTCTTCGGCATCGAGCCATCCTCGGCCGCCGGCGGCGCGAGGCGCGCGTTGATGGCGGCGCGCAGGAACGACGCCATCGTCAGCCCGGGGATCGCGACCGGGTACTGGAAGGCCATGAAGAGTCCGGCACGCGAGCGCTCGTCGGTCGCCATCTCGAGGACGCTCTCGCCCTTGTAGAGGATGTCGCCGCGGGTCACCTCGTACTTCGGGTGGCCCATGAGCGTGTTCGCGAACGTGCTCTTGCCCGAGCCGTTCGGGCCCATGATGGCGTGCACCTCACCCTTGCGGATCTCCAGGTTGAGGCCCTTGAGGATCTCCTTGCCCTCCACCGCGACGTGGAGGTCCTTCACGACGAGTTCGGGCGTCTGGCTCATGCGTGTGGGTTCTCGCTGCCGCGCTCGGGCGGCGGTTCAGGGGCGCGGAGCCGTCGCGACGCGCGCGACGGTCCTCGCCCCGTTCGTATCGTGGGTCACACCGAGAAGGACTCGCCGCACGCGCACGCGTGGCGGACGTTCGGGTTGTTGAACTTGAATCCGGAGCCCATCAGGCCGGTCACGTAGTCGATCTCGGTGCCGCTCAGGAGCTGCGCGCTCTTGCGGTCGACCACGAGTCGGACGCCGTGGCTCTCGATGACGAGGTCGCCATCGCCCTCCTGCTGGCAGTACTCCATCACGTACGAATTGCCCGAACAGCCGCCGCCGCGCACCCCGAGCCGCAGCGCCGGCATGCTGCGCTGCTCGAGCATCTCGCGCGCCTTCTCGGCGGCGAGCGGGGTGAAGTGGACGATGTCGTTCACGGACACCGGCGAATCGGGACCGACGATGGGCAGATCCATGTCACTCGCTCGTTATGTCTTCGACTCGGACGAACCCGCCGCGGGGCGACTTGCGCCCTGCTTCGGGAGCGGACTTGAGACCGGCCAGCAGCGCTGGCTCGACCGTGGTGCCGTGGTCGAGACCGCACTTCAGGCATGCGCGCACCGTCGACGGCGACGCGCACTCCCGGCAGGTCTCCAGGTACGACAGGCCTTCGACCAGTTCGCGCTCGAGCTGTTCGAAACGACTCAGCGACGCGCGCGTCTCCTCGAGCTTGTGCGTGAACAGCGTGCGCAGCTCGCTCATCGCCCCGGGACCGAGATCGGCGGTCCACCAGGACCGCAGCAGCCGGCGCATGTCCTGGAGCGAGAAGCCCAGCCCGTGAAGCAGGTCGATCCAGCGCACGCGCTCGACCGCGGCGGGATCGTAGAGGCGGAATCCGCCGCTCGATCGCGTGGCCGGCTGCAGCAGCCCGAGCTCCTCGTACAGGTGGATGGCCCGCACCGTCTTCTGGGTGGCGCGCGCCAGATCCCCGATCTTGAGGAGATGGGGCTTACTGATGGAGTCGGTAGCCAAGTCGAACCCTCACGCTAGGGTTAGATTGCACCCGGAAGATAAACGATTCACGTCAGTTACAAAAGTCTACAGTTGCCGGCTAAGTCACACTTGTGGCGAAAGGTACGAGTGGGAGCGGGGCGCGGACGGGGCGCGATGCGGGACCCAGTTGGGCCCTTGGCACTCAGACTGCCGCCCAACCCGTTGTCGGCGTTGGTCCTCAGTCGAGATGGATGCGGCAAGTCCTCGGACGTCCGGAACGGCGGCGCGGTCGGCTCGCCAACTGAATGACCCTCGAAATACTCCGACTAGAGCCGTCTCGTGGGTGGCGCGGCTGTCGACTGAGCGTCACCGCGTCGTGACGACCCTCGTGCTCCCAGTAATGAGACTCGTCACGCAGATCAGCCCCACTCCGTCGGCGAGACCGACATGCACGCTCTCGGATTGGTCGGCCGACAGGTCGAACGGATAGCCATTGAACACACGTGCGTCGCCCAGATTCCACGGAAATGGCACGACCACGCCATCGAGTCGCATCGCCCACGTTCGTCGCTGCGATTCGTTCACAGGACAGTCCCGAGGCGTCGAATCGAACAGCCATCCAGAGCCGTCTTTGAGCCACGCGATCCCGCCGGGAACCCCGTCCGTCCACCCGATCAACATTCCTGCTCCACCGCCCAGCGGGACGATCACCAGAGGCGTTCTTCCATCGACGAGGGAGTCCGCACTCACGAAGGCGAGACTGTCGCCCTGCGGCGACCAAGCGATCGGCCCACGCGAATGCCAGGCTCTGGAACTGGTTCTCATGAGGGCTCGATCCGCGCCGCTCAGCAGATCCAGTATCCGCACCCCAGCGGTCGAGTCCGGGGCAGACGGATAGCGCAAGACGCGGCTGTATGCCACCGAGGTGCCCTGCGGACTCCATTGCGGCCAATGCGCGCCTTGCCCGCCACTGGTCAGCAGCCCGGTGTCGCCGTTCTCCATGTTCAGATAGCCGAGTTCCAAACCGATCCCGAACACCGCCATCCCGGTGTTCGGATTGCAGTCGAGCTCCTGAACTCCGTACGGCAGGGGGGCCAAGAGCGTGGAGTTCCCGTGTAGGTCCACCACTGCAAGCCAGGTGGATTCGGGAGCAACCCGGGATCGACGCACGTAGTAGATTCGATCCGCGGTGCCACCCCAGCTTGGCCAAGTATCGATCGCGCCGACGCGAACGCCCTGCGGACAGCCACCGGGCGCCACGACCCGCCGCCCACTGCAGCTCGGCCCGACGATGCAACTCACCACCAATGCCATGCACGCGACGGCGCCGCGGAGCCCGGTCGCCGATCGACGCGGGACCAAACCGTGATAGCTGTGGATTCTATTCCGCGAGATGCACCTCCACCGACCTGCTCCCCGGGAGTCGGATCGGACGGGAATTCAGGTCTGGTGCTCGCCCCGTGGGAGCGAGGCGCACGCAGAACGCACGACGGCTTCGACTGCGAGGCCCGCATCGTCTCGAACGCCGGAGCTTCCCACAGGAACCGCTCATCGCTCGCCCCATTCCAACCTCACGCGTCCTGGACCCGCTTCAGATAGTCGGTGATCGCGAAGTCCATCCCGACGTCCCGGCCGGCCTGCTCGGAGAGGTACCACTTGTGCTCCAGCACCTGGCAGTAGAGCTCGGCGGGGTCGCCCACCGAGTCCAGCGCCGGCCGCAGCCGCTCCATCGCCGGCTCGAAGCGCTGCTCCAGCCAGGTGAACGCGGCCACGCTCAACGGCACGCTCTGGTTGCGCTCGCGCGCGAGCGTGGCGCGCAGCTCGCGGATCTCGTTGAGCATCAGCGCCGCCTGGCGGTCGCCGGCCACCAGCCCGGTGAGGCTGTGCAGCATGCGGCGGTGGTAGTCACGATCGGTCACGATCGTCCGCATGCGCAGGCGGTCGCCCTCGCCGGTCGCGACCAGCTCGACCTCGCTCACCGAGAAGCCCAGCTCGTTGAGCGCGCGGATGCGCTCGTGGATGCGCCAGCGGTCGGCCGGGGCGATGACCTCGGCGCGCGTGATCTCGCCCCACAGCCGCTCGTAGCGTTGCCGGATGTTCTCGCCGGTGTCGAGCGTGCCCAGCGCCGGCGGCAGCTCCACCATGGCCGCGAGGTCGGCGGTCTCGCCGCTGACGTTCTCCTCCATGATCATCAGGTCCTGCCGGCGCTGGCCGTCCGACAGGCTCTCGTGCGCCTCCGACGTCTCGGCGTCCACCAGCGTGGCCTGCAGCTCGCCGGCGTCGCGGCGGAACAGCGTGTTCGAGAGCGAGCAGTCGCCCCAGTAGAAGCCGGCGAGGTGGAGCTTCACGATGAGGCTTGCGATCGCGTCGAGCAGCCGCTCGCGGTAGCGCTCCATGCCCTTCTGCATGAACAGGGTTCGATACGGCACCGAGTCGTCGAGATAGCGCGTGATCAGCATCGCGGTCTCGCCCTCGGGGCCCGGCGCGTGACGGGCGCGCGCGTAGCCCACCGGGCGCACCGCGGGCAGCATGCGGTCCTCGAGCGCGCGCAGGGCGTCGTACTCGCGCTCGGCCACCGCTGGCGGCAGCTCCTTGAGCGCGTAGACGCCCTGCTTGTAGCCGACGAACCGCACCTCGTGGCGCGAGAGCCCGCGCTGCACCTCGACCAGGCGCGTGCAGAGCCCCGACCACGCCTCGAGCGGGCGCGCCCACGGCAGATCGAGGAAGTCGGGGTTGCCCTCGCGGACGTGGATCTCGAGCAGGCCGGCCCCGGTCATCGGATCACGCGACCTGCCAGCCCAGCCGCACGCCGCGCGCCGCCAGGCCGGCCAGCATGAACTCCCACACGGCGGGATCACCGCCCACGCGCTCCAGCGGCAGCACGCCGGCCCCACGCACCAGCCCCGCCACCACCAGCTGCGCAGTCATCGAGGTCGTGAGCGCGGTCGTGCGCGCCATCGCGGTGAGCCCGGAGGCCTCGTCGTAGCGGTCGATCAGCGTCAGGGTGCGCGTGCGGTTGCCGCGGCGCACCTTCACGACCAGCGCCACCAGGTCGCGCGCGGGCTCGGCGACGCAGCGGGCGCGCAGCGTCTCCACCAGCGTGTCCGCCGCCAGCAGTGGCTGGATCGCCGCGACGTGGCCCGGCCAGCGCAGCGTCATCTCTCCCATCGTGCGCACCCCGGGCACGGTCTCGATCAGCGTGCGCAGGCCGTCGCTGTAGAAGGCCTCCATGGTGCCGGCACCCGTGACCTCGACCGGCCCGAGCCCGCTGAACACCGGGACCACCGCGGGCGCGCCGTCGATCACCACCCGCGCCGGCCGCGTGTACTCCGCCAGCAGGTCCTCGAGCGACCAGGTAACGACGTAGCCGTAGGGCGCCGAGCGGTCCTGCGCGACCCCGCCGACCATGATGAGCACCTCGTCCGGCGTGCCGTCGGCCGCCGCGTTGCCGACCGACAGATGACTGAGTCCGGGCGCCAATCCGGCGTCGGGGAGGATCGCGATGCCGGCCGCGCGCGCGGCGCCGTCGAGCGTAAGCGCGTCCTGCTCGCAGAACGACACGTCCACCAGCGGGCGCTTCGCCGCGATCGCGGCCTGCATCACGCCGTAGCCGAGCCGCGCGGGCAGCGCGCCCACGGCGAGATCGTGGTCGCGCATCAGGCGCGCGACGCCTTCGATGTCGCCACCGTCGGCTTCGAGCCAGCGCAGGTTGGGCAGCGCCGGCAGGTGCGGCGAGCGCACATCGGCCACATCGACGACTGCGGAGGGCAGCGCGCGCGCGAGGTCGGACGCGATGACGCGCCCCTGCTGCCCGCCGCCGAGCACGAGGATCCTCATGACGGCCTCCCGAGAACGGTGAGCGAGCACGATACCAGCATCCCACGCCGCTGCCACGCGGGCGCGGCCGAACGCGCATCGGGCTCCCGCCCGGCGCCGGTCGCCCGGAGGCTCGCGCCCCCGCGGGTGACCGCCGATCCGGCCGCGGAAGCGCCCGGCGAAATCCTTTGACGCGCGGAGTCGCCGCGGCTTCAATCGGTGCGCATCCCACCCCCGGAGATCTCATGGCAGACCCAGTGGCCCCACGGCCGGATCGCCCCGGGACCGCGCCCCCCGACTCCACCGCGGTGCTCTTCGAGCGCATCCACGCCGGCGACGACGAGGCGCGCGAGGAGCTGTTCCGCCGCTTCCACCCGCTGCTGCGGCGCTGGGCGCACGGCCGCCTGCCGGTCCACGCGCGCGGACTCGCCGACACCGACGACCTTGTGCAGGTCACCCTGCTTCGGGCATTGAATCGATTGGACGCCTTCGAGCCGCGGCGCGAGGGGGCGTTCCTCGCGTACCTGCGTCACATCCTGCTGAACACGGTGCGCGAGGAGCTGCGCCGCTCGGTCCGCAAGCCCGCGGGTCGCGAGACCGATCCGGAGCAGCCCGCGGACGCGCCGTCGCCGCTCGAGCAGGCGGTCGGGCGCGATGCGGTGGAGCGCTACGAAGCCGCGCTGGCGGAGCTGCCTCCGGACCAGCGCGAGGCGGTGATGCTGCGGATCGAGTTCGACTACGGCTACGCCGAGATCGCCGCGGCGTTGGACCGGCCGAGCGCGAACGCGGTGCGTATGACGATCAGCCGGGCCCTGGTCCGGATCGCGGAGCGCATGGGTGGATGACGAACCGGTCGATCCCGAACTGCTGAAAGCCGCCGAGGCGGTCTCCGACGCGCGTCCGGTGGAGTGGCCCGCGGACGCGCCCGCGGATCTCGGGCGCACGCTCGCGAAGCTGCGGGTGCTCGAGTCGATCGCCGGCGTGCACCGCGGCAGCGCCGCGCCGGCCGCCGTCGAGGGGCCGCTCGAGGGCGCGTTCCGCTGGGGCCCGCTGGTGGCCCGCGAGCGGATCGGCGAGGGCGCGTTCAGTGAGGTGTGGCGCGCGTGGGATCCCGAACTGCGCCGCGAGGTGGCGCTCAAGCTGCGCCGCGACGACGCGGGCGGTCCCGGCGCGCGGCGCTGGCTCGAGGAGGCGCCGCGCCTGGCGCGCGTGCGGCATCCACACGTGGTCACGGTGTTCGGCGCCGCGGTGCACGAGCGCCGCGCGGGCATGTGGATGGAGTACGTGCGCGGCGTCACGCTCGAGGAATGGCTCGCGCGCCACGGCCGCATGGGCGCGCGCGAGGCGGCGCTGGTGGGCGTGGACCTGTGCGCGGCGCTGGCCGCGGTCCACGCCGCGGGGCTGCTGCACGGCGATCTCAAGGCCGCGAACGTGATGCGCGAGGGCGGTGCGGGCGCGGCCGGGCAGGACGCGCGCGCGGGCCGCATCGTGCTGATGGACTTCGGCGCCGGGTCCGAGCGCGACGGCGGCGACGGCCCGCCCGGCTTCGCCACCCCGCTGGCGTGCGCGCCCGAGGTGCTCGACGGCGGGGCCGCGACGCCGGCCTCCGACCTCTACGCGCTCGGCGCGCTGCTGTTCCGTCTGGTCACCGGGCGCCATCCGATCGAGGGCGATTCCCTTCTCGAGCTCCGCGCGCGGATCGCGCGCGGCGAGCGCCCCGCGCTCCGGACGCTGCGCCCGGAGCTGCCGGCCGCGTTCGTCGCCACGGTGGAGCGCGCGCTCGAGCGCGACCCGGCGGCCCGCTTCGCCGATGCCGGCGCGATGGAGCGCGCCCTGCTCGCCACCTTGGCGCCCGTGATCGCGGAGGCGCCGGCGACTGGGGCGCCGCCGCGCGGCCGCACACACCGCACCCTGCTCGCGCTCGCGGCGGGCTTCGCGATCGTCGTGCTCGTGGCGCTCGCCATGCGGCTGCGACCGCATGCTCCCGGAGCCGCGGTCACTCCCGCCTCGCCGCGGACCGCGGCGGGCACTTCGACCGTCGCGCCCGCTCCGGTCGCCGGCGTGCCGCCGGCACCGGCCGTGGCGATGGCGCCCGGCGCGCTGGGGGCCGAGGCGCACTTCTTCCGCGCCGGCGCCGCGGGCCCCGAACGGCTGGACGCGAGCGCCGAGATCACCACCGGCGACCGGCTGTTCCTCGAGGTGAGCGCCGGCGAGGCCGTATACGCGTACGTGCTCAACGAGGACGACGCGGGCCACGTCTTCACGCTGTTCCCGCTCGCGGGCCTCGATCGCGCCAATCCCCTGCCGGCCGGCGAACGCGTGCGGCTGCCCGGCACCAGCGGCGGCCGCTCCAAGGAATGGCGCGTCAGCAGCGCGGGCGGACACGAGCGCTTCCTCGCGATCCTCTCGCGTCGCGCGCTGCCCGACGTCGAGGCCGAGATGGCGCGGCTCTCGCACGCCGGGACTCCGGGCCCTGCGGGCACGGGCGGCGAGGAGTCCGCGCTGCGCGGCGTCGGCGAGCTGGCCGACGCGCCCGTCGAGCCGGGTGGCGCCGGCGGCCGGCTCGCAGCACTCGCCGAGCGACTGCGGCGGCGCGATTCGCCCGACGTGTGGTGGCGCACCCTGGTGCTCAGGAATCCGAGCCCATGACCGGCGCGTCCCATCGGCGTGCGCCGCGCCGCCCGCCGCGCCCGCGCGCGGCGGGCGCGCTCGCGCTCGCGCTGATGGCCGCCACGCTCGTCGCGTCCTCATCGGCGGGTGCCGCGCGCCCCGCCGGCGGCGCCCCGCGGCCTGCCGCCGCGGCCGCGCACGCGCAGGCGCTCGCCGATTCCGGGCGCTTCGGCGCGGCGGAGAGCCTCGCCACCGCGGTGCTCGCAGCGGCGTTCGGGGCGCCGTCGCCGTCCGACTCGGCGGCCGCCCTCGACGTGGTGATCGGCGCGCGCTTCGAGCTGATGCGCTCCACCGTGCCCGGCACGCAGGCCTTGGCCGAACGCGCGGTCGCGCTGCGCGAGGCGCAGCGGCCGTGCGACACGCTGCGGCTGGCCGCCGCGCTCGATCGGCTGGCGAACGTGCGCTTCGCGGGCGGCGACAACGCCGGGGCGCGCTCGTACTTCGAGCGCGCGCTGGCGCTGCGCGCGGCGGCGCTACCCGAGGACGATCCGCTGCGCGCGCGCGGCGTCCACCAACTGGCGCGCGTCGCCTACGCGATGAGTGATTTCGCCGGCGCACGCGACGGCTTCGCGCGCGCGCTGGCGATGCGCGAGCGCGCACTCGGGCCGCAGCATCCCGACGTCGCGATGTCGCTGTCGGGCCTCTCCGCCTCGCTCTCGGTGCTGGGCGACCTGCGCGGCGCGCGGGCGGCCGCCGAGCGCGCGCTCGCGATCCGCGAACACGCGCTGCCGCCCGACCATCCGGACGTGATCCAGAGCCTCGGCTCGGTCGCGCGCCTGCGCGCCGAGCAGGGCGACCTGACCGGCGCCCGCGCGTTGGGCGAGCGCGCCGTCGCGAGTGCCGACCGCGCGTACGGCCCGCTCAGCACGCTGGCGGCGCAGCCGCGCATCGAGCTGGGCAACGTGCTGAGCCGCCTCGGCGAGGACGCCGGGGCGCGCGCGTGCTTCGAGCGCGCGCTGGCGATCAACGAGCGCGCGTATCCGCCGAACCACCGCGTGGTGATCCAGTCGCTGAACTGGCTGGCCTGGACGCTCATCACCCAGGGCGATGTCGACGCCGCCGAGCCGCTGATCGATCGCGCGCTGGCCGGGCTCGATCCGGCCGCCGACGCCAATTCCGTGACGCGCGCCTCGCTGCTGAACGCCCGCGCCCGGCTGCTGGTGCGGCGCGGCCGCCCGGCGGCCGCCGAGAGCGTGACGGTCGAGGAGCTGCGGATCGACGAGCACCGGTTCGGACCCGATCACGCGAACGTGGCCCAGGACTGCTCCAGCATCGGCGCCTACCGGTGCCAGCAGGGCGACTACGCCGGCGGACGCCCGTGGTTCGAGCGCGCGGTCGGCATCTACGAGCGCACCCAGCGACCCGACAGCCTGCATCTGGCGCTCGCGCTCGACGGTCTCGGCACCACGCAGATGACCGGCGGCGACACCGCGGCGGCGGCGCGCACGTTCGCCCGCACGCTCGCGATCCGCGAGCGCTGGCTGGGTCCCGATCATCCCGACCTCGTCCCCACCCTCATCCATCTCGCCACGCTGGCCATCGCGAGCGGGCGCCCGGCCGAGGGCGGGACACTCGCGGAGCGCGCCGAGGCGAACTCGCGCCAGCAGCTCCGCATGACGGCCGAGACCTCGTCGGAGCGGGAGGCGCTCGCGCTGGCGGCGGGCCGCGTCAGCGCGCTCGACCTGGTGGTGGACGCGGCCGCCCGGCCGGGGGTCCCGGCCGCGCTCCGCGCGAACGCCTGGGACGCGATGCTGCGCTCGCGCGCCGTGGTGCTCGACGCGACGGCCCAGCATGCGCACACCGCCCACGAGGGGGACTCGCTGACCGCGGCGCGCCGCACGGCGGTGCAGGACGCGCGCAGCAATCTCGCGGCGCTGGTCGTGCGCGGCCCCGGTCGCGACTCGCCCGCGCAGTATCAGGAAGGGCTCGACCGCTGGCGGCACGAGGTCGACCTCGCCGAGCGAGCGCTGCTCGAGTCGAGCCCGCACCTGGTCCTCCAGCGCACCCGCGAGGCGAGCGGCTTCGACGCGATCGCCGCGGCGCTGCCCGCGGGCAGCGCGCTGGTGGCGTTCGCGCGCTATCGCCCGGCCGAGCTGGCGCACGAACTGGGTCCGGCACGCTACGCGGCCTTCGTCCTGCGCGGCGGGGCGCGCGCCCCGAGCGTGGTCCCGCTCGGCGAGGCCGCGGGCATCGAAGCGGCACTCGAGCGCTGGGACGCCGCCCTCGGCCGCCGGCCGCCGGTCGAGCGGACCGCGGCGCAGACCGCCGAGCGCACGGCACGCGGGCTCGGCGCGACGGTTCGCCGCCGCGTCTGGGATCCGCTGGCGCCGGCGCTGGGCGATGCCGGGCGGGTGTTCGTGGTGCCCGACGGCGCGCTCGCGCTCGCGCCGCTGGCGGCGCTGCCGCTCGCCGACGGGCGCTATCTGGCTGAGCGCGGCCCGCTGCTGCACGTGCTGACCAGCGAGCGCGACCTGGTCGACGAGCCGGCGCGCGCGCGCACCGGCGCGGGGCTGCTGGCACTCGGTGGCGCCGCGTTCGACAGCGCGGCGGCCGCGCCGGCGCCGCTGGTCGCGTACGCCGCGCCGCCGTTCCGCGGCCTGCGCGCGCGCTGCGCCGAGTTCAGCCGCGTGCGATTCGCGCCGCTGCCGGGCACCGCGCGCGAGGTCGAGGACGTGGCGGCGCTGTGGCAGGCCGCCGCGGGTACGGAGGAGGTCCGGGTGCTGTCCGGCGTCGAGGCCGACGAGGCCGGCTTCGCGCGACTGGCGCCGGGCCGCCGCGTGCTCCATCTGGCCACGCACGGCTTCTTCGTGGATCCGCGCTGCGCCACCGGGGGCGGCGGCGGCCGCGGCGTGGGCGAGCTCGCCGACGCCGCGCCCACGGCGGCGCCGGAAGCCGCGCCGCCGACCGAGAGCCCGCTGCGGCTCTCGGGCCTCGCGCTCGCCGGAGCCAACCGCCGCGAGAGCGTGCCGCTCGGCGGCGAGGACGGCGTGCTCACCGCCGAGGAGGTGGCGGCGCTCGACCTCGACGGCGTGGAGTGGGCGGTGCTGTCCGGCTGCGACACCGGCGTCGGCCGGCTGCTCGCGGGCGAGGGCGTGCTCGGGCTGCGGCGCGCGTTCCAGGTGGCCGGCGTGCGCACCGTGATCATGAGCCTGTGGCCGGTCGAGGACGCGGCCACCCGCGACTGGATGGTGGCGCTCTACCACCACCGGCTGGCCGAGCGGCTCGGCACCGCCGAATCGGTGCGCGCCGCGGCGCGCGACCTGATCGCCGCCCGCCGCGCGCGCGGACTCGACACGCATCCGTTCCGCTGGGCGGCCTTCATCGCGGCAGGCGACTGGCGCTAGCCGAGCGCGCCCGTCGCGGCGCGAGCGTCAGCGTCTCAGGACGTGCAGCTCCCACAGGTCGCGCGCGCTGGTCTTGCGGAACGGCTGCAGGGCGAGCAGCCCGGTCGGGCCGATGGCGCGCTCGAGGAAGCGCATCTCCGCGAAGTTCGCCCGCACGTGCTCGTCCACCGGGATCTCGATGCCCGCGGCGCGCGCGAGCAGCATCCCCTTGGCCGACAGCGCCAGCTCGAGGTGGATGCGCAGCAGGCACAGCATGTCGGCCACCACCGTGGGCGTGAAGTGCGCCTTGAGCGACTCCAGGTAGCGCCCGACCGGCGTCGCGTGCACCTCGCCGTCGAGCAGCGCCTCGAGCGCCTCGAGGTCGACGTCGATGCCGGTGCCGAGCCAGGCGCGTGTCGCGCGCTCGCTGCGCTCGAACACCACCAGCAACAGCAGCGGCATGGCCACCAGCAGCAGGCCCGTCATGAGCAGCGGGTTCAGCACCAGGTGGTTGAAGAACGCGTGCGCGCCGAAGGCGAGCGCGAGGCCCGGCAGCGCGCGGCTCGCCCGGAACGAGCCGTGCCGGTCGGTGAGCCCCTTGGTGAGCATCCCCACCACTGCGGTGGTCGATCCGTGCATGACCGCGGTCCCGAGCCCGCGCACGATCCACAGCGTCAGGCGCGTGTCCCCGAGCGCGGTCGCGTAGTAGAGGTTCTCGACCAGCGCGAACCCGGTGCCGATCGCGAACCCATGGATGCCCGCGTCCACCATGAAGCCCACGCGACCGGCGCGCACCAGCGCCAGCACCACCGCGGCCTTGAGCGTCTCCTCGATCAGCGGGGCCACGTAGCGCTTGAGCGCGAGCGGGTCGAGGTGGAGGGATCCGGCCGCGAAGCGGTTCACGAACAGCGCGGCCACCGCCACCAGCGCGCCCGCGGCGAGGCTCGTGGCCACCGCGCCGCGGGGCACGAGCTTGTACGAGTCCATGAGCATCAGCGCCGCCAGGAACAGCACGACGGGGACGAAGCCGAGCAGGAGCACGGTCGGGGTGATCACAGGATCTTGAGCGAGACCATCCACTCGTCGTCGTGCGGGACCCCGCGCTCGAAGGCGCGCGCCCAGCCCGACGAGAGGGTGAGGGATTGCTGCATGAGGAGCATGAGGCGCAGGTCGGCCTGCGCGCCCACGTCCGCGAGCCGCCGTGTCCATCCCGGGCGGTCGGGATCGGTGGCGATCCCTCCCCCGAACACCGACAGCCGCAGCCACGTGGCGTAGAACGCAGGGCGGCCGAGGTGCGAGAATCGCACGGGCGGCAGATTGAGGTCCACCATCGCCTTCGTGAACGTGGTGCCCGCGACCTCGTTGAGGGTCACGCCCGGGAAGCTCTCGACGGTGCGATAGCGCTTCGGGTCCTGGCGGTCCACGTGGTTGTTCCCGAAGCCCCCGAAGAAGAAGTTGGCGAACGGCTCCGCCTCGTTGCCGGGCGAGCCTCCCGCCGCGGTGCGCAGCCACACCGAGGTGTTGGGCACCGGCAGCGGCACGCCCGCGTCGAGCGTTCCCTGGGCGAAGGGGAAGCCGCGCCAGCGCGAGATCCCGAGGCGGGTGAAGCGCACGCCGTTCACGCCCCCGTCGAGGCTCCACGACCAGCCCTTCTCCTGGTCGACCGCGCCGATCGAGGAGCGCAGGTCGCGGTAGCGCAGCGTGGCCGAGCCCGCGAGCAGGGCGTCGAAGCCGGCCGAGGTCGCCACGTTCTGATAGTCGGGCAGGCGCTGCAGGCCGGTCCATCCGTCCGCGGTGGTGGTCAGTTCGAGCATCCGCGGCGCGTCGCGCACCAGTGTGCGTGTCCACTCGAGCCCGGCGTTGAGCCCCTTGCGGCTGGTCTTGGTCGGGCCGAACAGGTCGTAGAACGAGGCCGGATTCCATCGCACGCGCGCCGTGAGGTCACCGGTGCGGTAGCGCAGGGCGGCGTGCACGCGCTCGGCGTCGGGCAGGTCGCGCTCCGGGGTGAGCGTCAGGTCGAGGTCGGCGACGTGGCGCGAGAGCGGGTCGGAGGCGTTCACGCGCCAGCCGAAGGAGGCGCGGTCCTTGTAGGCCTGCACCACCGGATAGACGGTGGTGGGTCGGACCGCGGAGAGGCCGGCATAGGGACCGCGGCGCGTGACCACCGAGTCGAGATCCACCGACGAGGGCGGCGGCACCTTCCAGGCGCGCAGCACCGAGTCGCGCGCCGCCAGCCGCTGGCCCAGGAACTCGATCGCATTCACGTCCTGCAGCGGCTTCACGTGCAGGAGCGCGGGCACGAATCCGTCGCCGGTGTATCGGAACGCGATGAGCGAGTCCCCGCCCAGCGGCACCGGGCGGAAGAATCCGGTGACCGCGTTGGTGACGATGTCCATCGCATCCGCGTCGAGGTCGTACCGGTACAGGTTCGAGACCCCGGTGTAGTACGAGGAGCCCACGAGCGCGCGGCCGTCGGGCGTGAACACGAAGTTGGTGGGGATGCTGGAGCCGAAGTCGTGCAGCGTGCGCGAAGTGGTGTCGCCCGCGAGCAGCGCCTCGGTCCGCATCAGGCGCAGGGTCTGGCGGCCGCTGATCTCGGCCATCGAGCACGCGAGCCGCGAGCCGTCGGGCGAGAGGTCGAGGTCGAAGACGTCGCGTCCGTACGGGAGCGAGACCAGCCGGGTCCAGTCGGTCCACGGCTCGGGGAGCCGCACCACCGAGGAGATGCCGTTGAAGTGCCGCACCCCCCACAGCGCCCGCGTGCGCCGGTCGAAGCACAGGTCACCTAGACGCGCGTCACGGATGAGCAGGCGCGAGCGCCCGCTCGCCACGTCGAGCACGCGCAGGTCGCGCCACTCGTCGTTGTCGGTGGTGTAGAAGAGCCGGCGACCGTCGGGGTCCCACGCGAGCGAGCTCACGAAGTAGAGCGCCGGCCCTTTCACGTCCGCCAGCCGGCGCGCCGAGCCGTCGGCGAGCGAGATGCCGGTGATATGCGCGAGCGCGCCCGGGTAGAACACCGCCGCCAGGAGCGTGTGGGTGGTGGAGTCGAGGAACGCGCGCGACACCGAGCCTAGCGCGCGCCGCGACAGGTCGCGGAAGGGCGTCTCGGGGAAGCGGCGCAGCGAGTCGATGTTCGCCTGCTGGAAGCCGCGCTCCCAGGCGATCCAGTCGCGCCACGCGTCGCCGAGCGGCTCGCCGTAGACCCGCCGGAACTGCGAGGCGAAGTACGCCCGGCTGCCGGGAGCGCGCGAGACCCAGCGCACCAGGTCCTCGGGCCGGCGCCGCCACGCCATGTAGCTCAGGAAGCGCGTGCCGTACAGGTAGGAGTTCACGCCCGCCTGGAAGTCGGTCTTGGTGCCCTCGGACTCGAGCCCCAGCGGGTCCCAGATGCGCGTACGGTCGAGCACCATGGAGCGAAACACCATCTCGTCCCACGGGCCCTGGGCGCGGCCGAGCCCGCCCGCCATCCAGGTCTCGAAGAACACCGCGGTGCCCTCGCGGAACCACTTCGGCGAGGCGCGGCGCGGCACCGTGAGCCAGCTGTAGAGCATGGTCTCGGGATGGTCCGCGCTCTCGTTGACCTTGCCGTGCAGCAGCGCGCGGAACAGCCGGTCCTGCCCCGCCGCCCGGTCGAGCGTGACGACGTGCGCGACCTCGTGGTTCATCGTGAAGTTGATGCGCTCGTTCGAGGGCCCGGTCTCGTACACGAAGTTGGTGGGCGCCATGTGGACGAGCATGCTGTTGCGCGGCGTGACCCACACCGCCGCGTTCGCGTAGTCCGCGGCGTCGTCGAGCATCACG
The DNA here is from genome assembly GCA_963725865.1 of Candidatus Eiseniibacteriota bacterium. GTDB lineage: Bacteria > Eisenbacteria > RBG-16-71-46 > RBG-16-71-46 > RBG-16-71-46 > CAVSAC01. The sequence continues at coordinate 1,484,021 of CAVSAC010000014.1, read as the reverse complement.
TTCACGGGCTCGGAGGGCGTGTAGTCGAAGACGCGCCGGTAGAAGCGCATCGAGCGCTCGAAGCAGCGCGCCGTGTAGGGCGCCAGGAACGATTGCGTCGGTCCGCTGTAGACGAGCCGCAGATCACGGGTCTCGATGGTCTCGAGCTGGGCGCGCGCGAGCGGAGCGCACGCGGCGCCGAGGAGCAGGGCGAGGACCAGCGTGAGGAGCGGGCGCGGCGAGCGAGGCGTCATGCGGGCCTTGGGCTGGGAGGAACGCCGAGGAGACTCCGCGCCTCGCGGGCGCGGAGCCTCCGGTGTCCGAGGGGCCACCGATCCCGCGTGCGGCGGGACCGGGCGCGGCTCACTCGCTGACGATCGACTTGGCGAAGTCCGCCGACGTGACCGCCTTCGCGAACTCCGGCGCGACCACCATCTTCGCGAAGTCCGGGTTCGCGACCATCTTGGCGAAGTCGGGGTTGACCACCACCTTGGCGAAGTCCGGGTTGACGGCCATCTTCGCGAAGTCCGGGCTGATCACCACCTTCGCGAAGTCCGGGTTCGTCACCAGCCGGGCGTAATCGGGGCTCGCCACCATCTTCGCGAAGTCCGGGCTCACGGCCAGCTTCGCGTAGTCGGGGTTCGCCACCATCCTGGCGTAATCCGGGTTGGTCGCCAGCCGCTGGTAGTCGGCGTTCACCGCCATCTTCGCGAAGTCCGGATGCGCCGCCAGCTTGGCGTAGTCCGGGCTGGCCTTGAGCTTCGCGTAGTCGGGGCTCGCCACCATCTTCGCGAAGTCCGCCGCGCTCGTGATCCGGGCCTTCGCCGCGTCGCTCATCAGGCGCTGGAAGTCGGGGTTGACCGCGGCCTTCGCGTAGTCGGGGCTCGCCATGAGCTTGGCGAAATCGGGCGAGGTGACCAGCTTCGCGTAGTCCGGGCTGACGACGGTCTTGGCGAAGTCCGGGTTCGTCAGCAGCCGGGCGAAGTCCGGCGAGGCGGCCATCTTCGCGTAGTCCGGGCTCGCGACCATCCTGGCGAAGTCGGGGCTCGTCACGAGCTTCGCGAAATCGGGGCTCGCCGCGGCCCTGGCGAAGTCGGGGCTGGTCAGCAGCGCGCGGTAATCGGCGTTGGTGGAGATCTTGTGGAACAGGTCGCTCTGGAGGAACGCCTGGACCTGGCCCTCGGTCACGTTGACGTCGCTCTCGCCGATCTGCTGCGACTGGTAGCGGTTCGCTGCGCCGATCGCGCCTTCGGTGCCGTTCTTGGGGGGATAGTTCTTGAACGCGAAGAACCCGATGACAGCGCCCACCACCAGGATCCCCAGGACGATCGTGACACGGTTGCCCTTCATGCTCGCCTCCTTGTTCGGTTCCTGTCTCTCGTCGGTTCGTTGCTCTGGTTCCAATGACACGGGAACGCCGCGAAGGTTGGCGGGGATCCACCCCCGCGGCGGGAGATCAGCGGTTCTCCTCCGGGGCCTTCACGTCCAGGGTCTCCCGCGCGCTCCCTGCGGCGCGCTCGACCACGGCGATGACGGGGGGCGGTGCCCCCACGATCGTGAACTCGATGCGGCAGTCGGCCCCCTGGGGCTCCAGGTGGATACGGCCGGGCTCCAGGCTCGCGCGGCCGGCTCCCGGCCGTCCCCAGTCCAGCGCGGAGACGCGCAGCGCGGCGGCGTCGTACTCGAGGGTGATGCGCGCATCGGGCGCCGCGCCGCTCGCGACCAGCACCTCGGCGGCGCCGGGCAGCCGCCGCGACTCGAGCACCACGGTGGCACCACCCACCGTGACCTCCCGGTGGGCATGTGCGGACGACGTCGGGGAGACCATCGTCGCGCTCACCGGCAGGGAGGCGCGCCCCCCGCGGGTGAGCGCGCCGGTGGCGAACGCCAGCGCCAGGGCGCTCACCACGGCGCCGGCTCCGAAAGCGTAGGCGAGCGCGAGACCTGGCCGCCGCGCGAACGCTCGGCGCAGGCTCCCGGTCCATGAGGAACGGGTTGCCCCTGCCTGGGCCTCCCTCCCGATGGCGCTCAGCACTCTGCCTCGGAGATCCGGCGCCTCCGCTGTCTTCACACCTTCCAACGCATGGAACACGGCCGCGACCTCGCGCTGCCGCTGCCGCGCCTCGGGATCCGTGGCGAGGATCTCGCGCAGTCGCGATTCCTGCTCGGGGGTCGCCACCCCGTCCAACGCATCCTGGATCAGCCGCTCGATCTCGTCGTTCATTCGAAGCCCATCCCGCGCCGGCGCAGCACCGCACCCAGCGCCCGACGCGCCTCGTGGAGGCGCGACTTCACGGTCTGCTCGGGGATGCCGATCGCCTCGCTCGCGTCCCGGTGAGACAGACGCAGCAGGTGCCTCAGCACCAGTACCTCGCGATGTCCCGGCGACAGCTCCATGAGCGCGCTCCGCACGATGGCCCCGACCTGCTCACTCTGACACGCGTCCTCGGGGGTGGGCCCCGGGTCGGCGAGGTCCTCGCGGACCTCCTCGCTGGGGCGCCTCCGTTGGAGCAGGTTGAGCGTCTCGTTCAGCAGGATCCGGTAGATCCAGCTGAAGAACCGGTGGCTCGGATCGAAGGTGGCGAGCGCCCGATACGCCTTGAGGAACGTGGTCTGGACCAGGTCCTTGGCATCCTCGGGCTCGTTCACCATCCGGAGCGCCACGTTGTAGAGCACCCCCTGGTACGCCTGCACCAGCTCGCCGAACGCGTTCCGCTCGCCGTCGAGGGTGCGCCGCACCAGCGCTGCGTCCTGCTCCTTGTCCATAAGTACAGGGACCCGCCAGAAAGGTTGGATGGGGATGGACGTGGTCCTGCGCAGCCGGGGGGGCGTGGGCTTGGGGCGTGGAGGGGCCCCGCGCGGAGCCGAGGATAGGCCTGTGGAGAGTGATGTCGAGGGACTTTTGCGGCGGTCGCGGCCGGGGTGGACCCCGGACCGTGCCGCCGTCACTCCAGCGTCAGCACACGGTCCAGGTTGGCGAGCGCGAGGACACTGCGGACCCGGGGGGTGAGCCGGATGATGCGCAGGGACGAGCCCGCCCCCACCATGCGCTTGTAGGTCTCGACCAGAACGCCGATGCCGGCGCTCGAGATGTAGTCGAGCGCGCCGCAGTCGAGCACCAGCGGACCCTTCAGCCGGGCCAGCGCCTTCTGAGCAAGGTCGGCCTGGGAGGCATCGAGCCGACCCACCAGCCGCACCTGCCCGTCCTCCTTCACCTCGATGTCGAGCATCAGTACTCCAGGGCGATGGTCGCAGTGATGACGGCGTCGCCGTCCCTGCGCTCGACGCGCAGGTCCTCGGCGATGCGTCGGACGAGATGGAGCCCCAGACCGCCGGCGCGCCGCTCCCCGATGGGTCGGTCGATACCCGGATCGGGGGCGAGGTCCGGCTCGAAGGGCTTCACGCCGGGATCCTTCAGAACGAGCACCAGCCGCTCACCTTTCCGCCTCAGGTCGACCTGGATCGGGTGGCGGCCGTCGCGCGCGTACTTGACCTGGTTCGTGAACAACTCCTCCAGCAACAGGGCCACGTGAGGCGCCCGATCGGGCTCGATGCCCGCCTCGGCGAGTGCCGCGTCCACGAACTCGAACAGGTCGTCCAACGCGTCGAAGGTCCGGGGGAAGGAACGTTCCATGACGGCGAGAATGGTCGCACGCTGAGCGGACGAGCGCCACGCGATTTCCGGGCCGCCGTCATCGACGGGGGCGCGGCGATGGGCGGTAGCGCCCCGCCTCCGTCCGTCTCCGGGCGCGCCGAGTGCCCACCCTGGCGGACCGCGTGTGCGCTTCGCGGCGTGGGCGGCATTTCTCCGGGTGGCCGCTTCGGTTTCCCCACGACCCCGGAGGCTCCATGCGAACCCGCCCCCTCCTTCTACTGACGGCCCTCGCGCTCGTCGCCCCCGGCGCGGTGCGCGCGCAGAGCGGCGGCCCCTACGACCTGAGCTGGAACACGTTCGATGGCGGCGGGGGCTCCAGCTCCGCCGGCGCCTACGCGCTGAGTGGAACCATCGCGCAGGCCGACGCGGGCCGGCTGGCCGGCGGGGTGTACGCGCTCAGCGGCGGCTTCTGGGTGACGGGCGTCCACACGCTCGACGCGCCGGCGCTGCCGGATGCGGTGCCGGTCGCGTTCCGGCTCTACCCGCCGTTCCCCAATCCCGCCGCCGGTGCCTCCACCATCGCGTTCGACCTGCCCGCCGAGCGCCACGTGAGCGTGCGGGTCTTCGACGTCACCGGCCATTTGGTGCGCGTGCTGCTCGACGGCACGCGGCCCGCGGGCCGCCACCTCGTGCGCTGGGACGGCGGCGACGCCGGCCAGCGCCGGGTGCCGGCCGGCATGTACTTCACCCAGGTCGAAGCCGGCGAGTCCAGCGCCACGACCAAGATCGTCCTGCTCGGTCCCGATGGAGGTGCCCGATGATCCGCGCGTCCCGTCTCGTCTGCACGATCACCCTCGCGAGCGCGCTGCTCGCGAGCCACGCGCTGGCCGCCCCCGTGGGAACCGCGTTCACCTACCAGGGCCAGGTGCTCAAGAACGGCACGCCGGCGACCGGCACCTACAACCTGCAGTTCAAGCTCTTCAACGACGGCTCACCGGCGGTCCAGGTCGGAGTCACCCAGACCATCAACAACGTCGCGGTCTCGATGGGACTGTTCACCGTCTCGCTCGACTTCGGCTCGGGCGCATTCGACGGCAACGGGCGCTCGATCGAGATCGCGGTGCAGGGCCCGGGCGATCTGGGATTCACCACGCTGGCGCCGCGCCAGCCGGTGACGGCGACGCCCTACGCGCAGTTCGCGCTCAACGGCGGCGGCGGCGGGCTCACGCTGCCGTTCACCGGCGCGCAGCACCACGCCCGGGCGGCAGCTCGTTCACGATCGCGAACGGCGCCACCACCGGCACTTCTCCCGCGATCACCGGACGCAGCGCGTCGACCGGGCTCTCCGCGCCGGCGATCCTCGGCGAGGCCACCGGCACGGCCAGCAGCGTGATCGGCGTCCAGGGCAAAGCGCTCCAGAGCCCCACCGGCTTCGGCGTCGAGGGCGACGGCGCGTGGGTCGGCGTCTATGGCGAAGGGGGGCCCTACGGCGTGAGCGGCAAGGGCACGAACTACGGCGTGTACGGCACTTCGACCACCGGCAAGGGCGTCTACGGCATCAGCAGCTACGACATCGGGGTGTACGCGAGCAGCTTCCACAGCACCGCGCTCTACGCCACCAGCGGCGAGGCGTGGGGCGTGTATGGCACCAGCAGCGCCGCCGGTTTCGCGGGCGTGTTCGGCCAGACCTCGGTCGCCGCCAGCAGCGGCGTGCTCGGACGCAACGAGACCACCGATGCGAACTCGCAGGCGGTGTTCGGCTACTCCTCGCAGAACGCGCTCGGGGTGCTCGGCATCAGCGAACGCAACGACGCCGTGGTGGGCCGTTCGAACGGCGACGCCAAGAGCGGCGTGGTGGGCATCGCGACGCAGCCGTCGGGATGGGGCGGCTACTTCTTCAACACCGCGCCCGGCGGCGCCTCGCTGCGCGTGGACGGCATCGCGCAGGTGCGCACGCTCCAGATCCTCGGCGGCGCCGACCTCGCCGAACGCTTCGAGTGCGTTCCGGCCGCCGAGCCCGGCACGGTGATGGCGATCGACGCCGCGGCGCCCGGCCGGCTCGAGGTCTGCCGCGAGGCGTACTGCGCGCGCGTGGCGGGCGTGGTCAGCGGCGCGAACGCGCTGGGCGCGGGCGTGACGCTCGGCGACCAGCCGGATCCGGCCCGCACCGTGCCCCTCGCGCTCAGCGGCCGCGTGTGGGTGAAGTGCGACGCGAGCGCGGCTCCGATCCGCGCGGGCGACCTGCTCACCACCTCGCCGCGCGCGGGCCACGCGATGCGCGCGCTCGACCGCGACCGCGCGGGCGGCGCGATCCTCGGCAAGGCGATGTCGACGCTGGAGGCGGGCACCGGACTCGTGCTGGTGCTCGTGAGCCTGCAGTGACCCGCGCCCTCGCGAGCGCGGGAGCGCTCCTGCTGATCGCGTCGCTCGCGGCCGCAGCGCCCGCTCCGCCGCAGCCGACGCTGGCGCCACCTCCGGCACCCGCGTCCGCCGCGCGGCCGCCGTGGCCGGCGGATGCCGCCGCCCCCGCGACCGCGGCGGCTGCGCAGCCGGCGCACGCGGCGGACGGATCGAGCGCCCAGGCCGCGGCGGCGGCGATCGCACGTCCTTCGCTCGTGGCGGCGCGACCGCCGGCTCCGCGCGGCGACGCGGCGGCGCTCGCGCCACTGATGGAGCGCCTGCGTCCCGCGCCGGGCGCGGCACCCACCGGCGCGGCGCCGGTGCTGCGTACCACGTGGACCGCGTCCGGAGCGCTGGGCTATCTCGGCGCGCCGGCCGGTCAGGAGTTCGGGCCGGGGCCGACGTCGCCCGGAGGTCCGGACGCAGGGGCCGCGGCGGTGGACTTCATGCGCGCGAACGCGGCGCTGTTCGGGATCCACAGCCCCGCGGTCGACTTCGAGGCGCTGCGGGTCAAGGATCGCGGCGGCCGGGTGTTCGTGATCGTGCGCGAGACCTATGCCCGCATCCCGATGTTCGGCGCCGAGGCCACAGTGCAGATGGGCGCGGACAACGGCGTGCAGTCGGTGGTCAGCGATCTGATCACGGACACCTCGATCCTCGATGCGGGCGGGGTGCCCCTCACGCCGGTGATCGGGGCGGCGCAGGCGATGGGATTGATGCAGGGCCTCGCGGTCCAGCGCGGCGCGCCAGCGACCTCGGTAGTCGGCCCGCCGGTGCTGATGTTGTTCGACCCCGCCACGCTGGAGACGACCGGGCCCCCGATGCTGGTCTGGTACGCCGAGGTCGAGGCGGGCGACCTCGCCGACCTGCACGCCCAGTGGATGCTCGACGCCCAGACGGGAGTGCTGGCGCAGGAGTTCGTGACCGCCGAGACGGCGCTCAACCGCACGATCTACGACGCCAACGGCGACACGCTGAACGCGCCGATCGTGCGCCGCACGGAGGGGCAGAGCGCCAGCGGCATCGGCGACGTGGATCTGGCGTACGACATCATGGGCGAGACCTATGCGTACTATCAGACCCACTTCGGTCGTGACGGCGTCGACGGGCTCGGCCTGCCGATCATCGCGGTGGCGCGGATCTGCTCGCGGGGCGTGAACGCGCAGTGCCCGTGGCCCAACGCGCAGTGGCTGAACAACGCCAAGCAGTTCCAGTTCGGCGCGGGCTTCGTGATCGACGACGCGACCGCGCACGAGTTCACGCACGGCGTCACGCAATTCGAGTCGGGGCTCGTGTACTCGAAGGCGTCGGGCGCGATCAACGAGTCCCTCTCCGACGTGTTCGGCGAGTTCCTCGATTTCGTCGACCCGCGCGGCAACGACGCCGCGAACGTGCGCTGGCAGATCGGCGAGGACCTTTCCATCGGCTACCTGCGCAGCATGAGCAACCCGACGCTGAAGGGGCACCCGGACCGGCTCGGCAGCCCCAACTACTACAACGGCAACGGCGACAACGGCGGGGTGCACACGAACAGCGGCGTCAACAACAAGCTTTGCTACCTGCTGACCGACGGCGACACGTTCAACGGCCAGTCCATCCGCGGCCTCGGCCAGACCATGGTCGAGCGGCTCTACTACGAGGCGCAGACCAACCTGTTGAATTCCACCTCGGGCTGGACCCAGCTCTACAACGCGCTGGTGCAGGCGGCCGTCAACCTGGGCTGGAACGACGCGGACCAGAGCGATCTCTACAACGCCTGCGTGGCGGTCGAGATCGCCGCACCCGGATCGGCGTTCTACGTCGATCAGGGGAGCATCTGCCCGTTCGAGGCCGGCCTGCCGAGTTGTGTCTTTCTCACGGGCTCATATCGCACGGTGTCGCTGGGTCAATCGCGCGTGCCGGCGGGCAGCACGCTGGTCGTCCGCGCCGGGACCTACCTGGAGTCCCCGCCGCTCGCCAAGCCGCTCACGCTCCAGGCGGACGGCGGAGTGGTCACCATCCACCCCTGAGGCGGCATCCGACGACGCGACTCCGGCGCAGCGCGCGCCGGGGTCGCGGGTCTGCGGGGCCCGTCAGCGCGCGCCGGCGGCCTCGGCCGCGACCCGAGCGCGCAACCGCCCCGCGATCGCGGTGATGAAACCCTCGGTGTCGAGCCAGTTCGCCGGCTTCGGCTCGGCGATCAGCGCCAGATCCTTCGTGACCTGGCCGGCCTCGATCGACTCGATCACCGCCGCCTCGAGCTGCTTGGCGAACCGCGTCAGCTCGGGCGTGCCGTCCAACTCGCCGCGCTTCGCGAGCGCGCCCGACCACGCGAAGATGGTCGCGGTCGAGTTGGTCGAGGTCTTCTCGCCCTTCTGGTGCTGGTAGTAATGGCGCTGCACGGTGCCGTGCGCGGCCTCGTACTCGAAGTTGCCGTCCGGCGACACCAGCACCGAGGTCATCAGCCCCAGGCTGCCGTAGCCCGAAGCGAGCATGTCGCTCATCACGTCGCCGTCGTAGTTGCGGCACGCCCACAGGAACCCGCCCTCGTGGCGCATCACGCGCGCGACCGCGTCGTCGATCAGCAGGTACTGGTAGGTGATCCCGGCCTTCTCGAGGTCGGCCTTGCGGGCCTCGACCTCCTCGCGGAAGACCTCCTTGAAGCGAGCGTGGTAGATCTTGCTGATCGTGTCCTTGGCCGCGAACCACATGTCGATGCGCTCGGCCAGCGCGTACTCGATGCAGGCGCGCGCGAACGAGCGGATCGATTTGTCGGTGTTGTGCTGCCCCATGATGACGCCGGGGCCGGCGAAGTCGAACACCGTCACGCTCTGCCCCGGGCTGCCGTCGGCCGGGATGTAGCGCATCTCGACGTGCCCGGGACCGGGCACCTTGAGCTCGACGTCGCGGTACACGTCGCCGTAGGCGTGGCGGCCGATGGTGATCGGCTTCTTCCACGAGCGCACCATCGGCGGGACGTTCTTCACCACGATCGGCTTGCGGAACACGGTACCGTCGAGGATCGCGCGGATGGTGCCGTTGGGGCTCGGCCACGCCTTCTTGAGCGAGTACTCCTTCACCCGCGCGGCGTCCGGGGTGATGGTGGCGCACTTCACGCCCACGCGATGGCGCTTGATGGCCTCCGCGGCCCGCGCGGTGACCGCGTCTTCGGTGGCGTCGCGGTTCGGGAGGAAGAGGTCGTACGGTTCCAGGTTCAACTCGACGAATGGCTCGAGCAGGTGCTGCTTGACCATCGTCCAGATGACGCGGGTCATCTCGTCGCCGTCCATCTCGACGAGCGGGTGCTTCATGCGGATGCGGTCGCCCCTGCCTGCCATCGCTGCCGGTCCTCCTCGAAAGTGCCTGCTCGGGTACGCACGGAGAGGTCGCGGACGTTAGCAGATGCCCGTCGGATGCGACGAGCGACCTGCCAACCCGAGCGGATCACTGACACAAAGGCAGGAGGGTCCCCGAAGCACCTGGGTACCTGCGGGGCCCCCGATCGGCCATCCCATCGCGAGCGCGTGCTCCACCCTCGCCACCACCACCCCCAGGCCCTGCGGAAATGGGCCTTGCGACATGCGATAGGCTGCTGCCGCTGCTCCCTCACACCACCCCACCCGAGCCGCTCCACACCACACGCGCGTGCTCCTCACACTTTCCGTCCGCGGCACGAGTGGTGCAAGATGGCGGCCGTCAGCATCCCCGCTTTTCCTGCAAGAGACGTTCCTCAACCCGAATCGACGAGTGTGACGCATGCGAATCGGTGTTCCGAAGGAGATCATGCCGCGCGAGACCCGCGTGGCCCTAGTCCCCGAGACCGTCGCGCGTCTCGCGAAGGCGGGGCTCGAAATCGTCGTGGAAACCGGGGCCGGCGATGCCGCGGGCTTCCCCGACGACGCCTATCGTCAGGCCGGTGCGACCATCGCTTCGAGCGCCCCGGCCACCTATCAGGGCAGCGACATGATCCTGAAGGTGCGCGAGCCGATGGACAATCCCGGGCTGGGCAAGCACGAGGCCGACCTGGTGCCCGAAGGAGCGGTCTACATCTCGTTCCTCGGCCGTGACAAGGACTCGCCCGCGGTGCAGAAGCTGGCCGCGCGGCGCGTCACCGCTTTCTCCATGGAGATGATCCCGCGCACTTCGCGTGCGCAGTCGATGGACGCGCTGTCGTCCATGGCGGGTGCGGCGGGCTACAAGGCGGCGCTCTGGGGCGCGGTCGCGCTGGGCAAGTTCTTCCCGCTCAAGATGACCGCGGCGGGCACGATCACTCCCGCGAACGTGTTCGTGCTCGGCGCCGGCGTCGCCGGCCTCGAGGCCCTGGCGACGAGCCGCAAGCTGGGCGCCGTCGTCGCGGCGTACGACGTGCGACCGGCTGTGAAGGAGGAGGTCGAGAGCCTCGGCGGCAAGTTCGTGCAGCTCGAGCTGGCGCAGAAGGACGTGGTCGCCGCGGGCGGCTACGCCAAGGAGCTGTCGGCCGAGGACCAGCAGCGCGTCAAGGAGCTGCTGGCCACCCACGTCGCCAAGTCGGATGTCGTGATCACGACCGCCGCAATTCCGGGCAAGAAGGCGCCGGTGCTGGTGACCGAGGCGATGGTCAAGTCGATGCGGCCGGGCTCGGTGATCGTCGACCTCGCCGCGGAGACGGGCGGCAACTGCGAGCTGACCGTGGCGGGCGAGACCGTCGTGAAATACGGCGTCACCATCATGGGCCCGATCAACCCGGCCGGGTCGCTGCCGTTCCACGCCAGCCAGATGTACTCGCGCAACATGCACGCACTGCTCAAGCTGATGATCGACAAGGAAGCCAAGCTCAAGCTCAATTTCGAGGACGACATCATTCGCGACACCTGCATTTCGCGGGCGGCTGCGGCGACGCCGGAGCCGGCGGTCGCGGGGAAGGCGTCATGAACGAAGGCACCCTGATCCTCTACTCCATCTACATCTTCGTGCTCGCGGTCTTCGTGGGCTTCGAAGTGATCTCGAAGGTGCCGGTCCAGCTGCACACCCCGCTGATGTCCGGCACCAACGCCATCCACGGCATCGTGATGCTCGGCGGCATGCTGGTGCTCGCCGAGGCCGAGACGCCGCTGCTCACGTGGCTCGGCTTCGCGGCGGTGGTGCTGGGCGCCATGAACCTGTTCGGCGGGTTCGTCGTGACCGATCGCATGCTCGAGATGTTCAAGACCAAGAAGTCGGCGGGGAGGAAGGCATGAGCCCGAAGATCCTCTCCGACATCGCCTATCTGACCTCGGCGTTCCTGTTCATCATCGGCCTCAAGTTCCTCAGCCACCCGAAGAAGGCGCGGCGCGGGAACCAGCTCGCGGCGATCGGCATGGCGTTCGCGATCGTGGCGTCGTTCATCTTCATCTGGGGTGGCGGCGTGCTGAAGGAAGGTTCGAACGCGGGCGTGCTCATCATCGTCGGTATCGTCGTCGGCGGGCTCGCCGGGACGCTCGGCGCGCGCTATGTGGCGATGACCGACATGCCGCAGATGGTCGCGCTGCTCAACGGATGCGGCGGCGGCGCGGCGGCGCTCATCTCGACCGTCGAGTTCTCGAGCTTCATGACCGCGAAGGCCGACGGGCTGCCGGTCGATCCGCTCGGGTTCGGCGCCACGCTGTTCGGCGGCGTCATCGGCTCGCTGTCGTTCTGGGGTTCGCTGCTCGCGTTCGGCAAGCTCAGCGGCTTCATGGAGCGCGCGATCACCTCGACGTTCCAGCGGATCCTCAACGCGCTGATCTTCCTGGCCCTGATCGGCGTGATCGTGTGGATCGGCATGGGCGCCGGCACCACGGCGTTCTACGTGCTGCTCGCGGTCTCGCTCGTGTTCGCGATCCTGATGGTGATCCCGATCGGCGGCGCGGACATGCCGGTCGTGATCTCGCTGCTGAACTCGTTCACCGGCCTCGCCGTGGCGGCGACCGGCTTCTCGCTCCGCCAGCCGGCGCTGATCATCAGCGGAACCCTGGTGGGCGCGTCCGGCACCCTGCTCACGCTTCTCATGTGCAAGGCGATGAACCGGTCGATCACGAACGTGCTGTTCGCGGGCGTGGGCGCCGGTCCGGTGGCGGTGGCGGGCGGCGGTGCGGCGGCCGGCGGGCCTCCGAAGACGGCGCGCGAGATCTCGGCCGACGATCTCGCGATGCTGCTGGCGAATATCCAGTCGCTGATCATCATCCCCGGCTACGGAATGGCGGTCGCCCAGGCCCAGCACGTCACGCGCGAGCTGGCCGACATGCTGACCGCGAAGGGCGTCGACGTGAAGTACGCCGTGCACCCGGTCGCCGGCCGCATGCCCGGTCACATGAACGTGCTGCTGGCCGAGGCCAACGTGCCGTACGAGCAGCTCTACGATCTCGAGCAGATCAACTCCGAGTTCGAGCGCTGCGACGTGGCGCTGGTGGTCGGCGCGAACGACGTCGTGAATCCCGCGGCGCGCTACGACAAGACCAGCCCGATCTACGGTATGCCGATCCTCGACGCCGACAAGGCACAGAACATCATCGTCGTGAAGCGCAGCCTCAAGCCGGGCTTCGCCGGCATCGACAACGAGATCTACTACAATCCGAAGACGTACATGTTCTTCGGCGACGCCAAGAACGCCATCGGCAGGCTCGTCGAGGCGCTCAAGCAGGCGGCGGCGTAGCGACACGCGGATGCACCGCGCGAAGGGGCCGGGTCCCGCGACCCGGCCCTTCGTGCGCCGGTCGATCGTCCATTCGCCGGGAGATCGAATCATGTCGCACCTCATCGGCCGCCGCGTGCGGTTCCTGGTCCCCGGTCTCGCGGTGCTCCTCCTTGCGTCCACACCGATCGCGAGCGCGGAATCCGCGTGGCGCCCCGGCACGTTCATGACGCAGGCGATGGTGCGCGTCATGTCCAGCGTGCGGAAGATCACCGAGAAGACCCCGTTCGGCCTCGATGACGGCAGCAGCTGCTTCATCGCCGGCTACCTCGCCGTCGACGGCGAGATCGGCACCGGCATCCCGCTCGAGGCCGGCCGCACCTACGCCATCCTGGGGGGCGGCGACGACGACGTGACCGACCTCGACCTGTACCTGAAGGACTCCGCCGGGGACGTCGTCGCGCGTGACGTCGAGAAGGACTCCCATCCGGTGATCGTGTTCACGCCCAAGGAGGACGGGCGCTATCGCGTGACCATGAAGCTCGCGGGCTGCCAGGCCAAGGCCAGCTTCTGCGCCTACGCCACGCTGCGTGACGGTGCGTTCGACGTGCCGGCCAGCAACCTGGCCACCTCCTACACCCGTCTCATCACGCTGTGCACCGCGATCGACAAGAAGCTCGGCAGCGCCGCGTTCTTCGACGGCGAAGGCGAGCTGGCGCTGGTGGGCACGATCCTCAAGGAAGAGGAGGCCCTCACGCAGAGCGGCATCGACCTGGGCGACGACCGCTACGTGTTCTGCGCCGCCGCCGACGCCCGCGCCGCGGACCTTGACCTCAAGCTGCTCGACAGCGACGACGCCGTGGTCGAATCGGACACGGCGAACGACGCGACGCCGATCCTGAGCTACTCGATGGGCGGCACGGTGAAGCTCAAGATCACGAACGCCAGGTCGACGGGCGCCACGCTCGCGATGGCCGCGATCCTGCGCATCGGCGAGTAGTCGGTACCTGAAGCGGCGCGGGCGGCCGGCCGCGCACTCCAGCCCCGCCGGCCGCACCGTCTTCCGGCGCTCCCCGCGCGGGCTCCGGCCGCGTCGACGCAGCGCGCAAGCTCGGGGCCAGGCGGGCCGATAACTCCTTCGTTTGGTGGAGTCGCTATCTGTCCACACGGAGGTGTCCATGGGCCGCAGTTTGCAGTGCTGGTGCGCGGGGATGCTCGCGCTCGTGACCGTTCTGGCGGCTCCCGCCGCCGCTCAGCGCCGCCCGGCGCTCGAAACCCGATTCGGACTCGGCTTCAGCCGCTTCATCGAGAACGAGCCCGGTGCGAAGGCCAAGACCGGGATGGCGGGCGCCATCGCGTACCACGTTCCTCTGAACAACACGTTCTCGGTCCAGACCGAGCTGGGCTACGTGATGAAGGGGACGTCGTACGGGCACGTCACCGATCCCGACATCGGCGGCACCGTCTATCTCGGCGAGTTCGAGCTGCTCTACGCCACCGACTACATCGAGCTGCCCGTGATGATGCGCATGGACTTCGGCAGCGGCTCGGTGCGCCCGTCCCTCCTGGCCGGCCCGGTGCTCGGATGGAAGGTGGTCGAGAAGCTGCGCCTGAACGGTCCCGACCGGAACGACTACGAGGGCGAGTGGTTCTCGCTGCGGTCCTACGATGTCGCGGTCGCCGGCGGTGTCGGCTTCGAGTTCGGACCTCCGGCCCGTTGCCTGACGCTTGAAGGGCGCTACTGCTACGGGCTGATCGACGTGCTCAAGCCCGAGTACCAGGGCTCGGTGCGCAACACCGACTATCGGATCCAGCTCGGCTGGAAGTCCGACTGGTCGCCGGGATTCGGATCGTTCTAGACCTGCCTTCACATACGAGTGTCACGAGCCGGCTGGGCGCCATCGCCTGGCCGGCTCGGTCGTCTCGCCGAACGTCGCCTCTGGTGCCGCGCCGGTAGGCGATCCGCTCCCGTTCGTCCCGCGATCGTTGAGCCCGCCGCGCACGCATGCGACACGGGAGCGCGTCGCCGCACTTCCCGCTCTCCCCCGTCGAGGAGCCCCATGCGTCCAGCGTTGACCTTGACCGTAGTCGCGTTGTGCCTCGTGCTCGCGGCGCCGTCGGCTCCCGCCGTCGCGGCCGCCGCGGCGCCCGCGCCGACTTCCGCCGCCGACCGCGCCGCCGCGCGCGCGATCGACGCGTACACTCAACCGCTCGTCGCGCGTGGAGACCTGTCCGGCCAATTGCTGGTGCTGCGCGATGGCCGCGTGGTGGCGGAGCGCTCGTACGGGTACGCGAACGCCGAGCTGCGCGCGCCCGTCACGCCCGAGACGCGCTTCAACATCGCGTCGGTCACCAAGCCGATGACGGCGGTGATCGCGATCCACCTGATCGAGGCCGGCACGCTCGGGGTGAGCGATACCATCGCGCGCTGGCTGCCGGACTTCCCGAAGGCGGACTCGATCCGGGTCGAACACCTGCTGCGCCATCGCTCGGGGATCCCGCACGAGACCATCCCCGACAGCGAGCGGACGCATCCGTTCACCAGCGCCGAAGTGGTCGCGCGCGCCGCGCGGCTGCCGCTCGACTTCTCCCCCGGCTCGCGGGGCAACTACAGCTCGGGCGGCTACGAGGTGCTCGCGCGCGTGCTGGAGCTGGCAAGCGGGCGCACCTATCAGCAGCTGCTCGAGCAGCACCTGTTCGGCCCGCTCGGCATGACGCACACCACCGACGCCGATAGCCGCAGGCTGATGCCCGGCCGCGCGCAGGGCTACGTGCCGGGCGTCCACGGCCTGCAGAACGCTCCGCTCGAGGACTTCTCGGCGCTGATCGGCGCCGGCTCGGTGTGGTCCACCGCGCGCGATCTGCATCGCTTCGTCGTCGCCGTGGTCGCCGGCAAGCTCGGCGCCGGGCCGCAGCAGTCGTTTGTGCGCGGCGGGCATCTCGACTTCAACGGGCGCACCGGCGGATTCAAGGCGTGGGCGCTGTGGGACAGCACCAGCGGCGTGGAGGCGATCTTCCTGGGCAATCTCGCGGGCGGCGCATCGGACGCACTCAAGCGCGACATCGTGCGGCTCGCGAGCGGGCAGGTCGTGCGCAACTCCGGCGCTGCCCGCCTTGCGCGACGCGCCGCTCACGGCCGAGGAGATGCGGTACTGGGTCGGCACCTACCAGATCCCCGACGGCCCGCGGCTGCCGCTGCGCGTGCACGACGGCGCGCTCTACTCGAACGACTGGCTGCTGCTGCCGACGCGCGACGGCGCGCTGTTCTCGCCTCGCGACTACGGGATCATCCGCGGCGTGGCGGGCGCCGACGGGAAGCTCGAGCGCATCGACTGGACGCAGGGCAGCGAGACGTACGCGGCGCCGCGCGTGGGGGAGTGAATTCAGCGGAGGCGCGAGAGGCGGGTGAAGAAGCTGATGCCCACATGTACGCGCGCGCCTGAGGATCACGCACTCAATCCGCGCCCTTCTTTCACTCCCCGCCTGCGGCCTCCATCCTCAGATCGATCCACGCGTCGACAGCGCGCCCCGCTTTCATCGCCGGGCGGAAGCGCCATTGCCCCACGCACGCCGCCGCCTTGTAGAGCCGGCACCGCTTCCCGTTGTCAGTGATCAGCTCGTCTGGCGGATCCGGGTAGCGCACTTGATCACATCGGCCGTTCGCCATGACGTGGGCGCGGAGTCGGAAGGCCCATGGCCGTCGCTCCTTGGTCGGTGTTTCCCTGCATGCGGCCAGGTACGCCGCGCAATCACCCGACACGACTTCCGGCACTCGATCGAGTCCTGTCGTGACAGGCGGCATCGCCACGAGCGAATCGGGCGTCCATGGACTCCACGCGAGGCCGCCGTCGTAGGCAGTCGTCCCGGGAAATCTAATCTCCACGACCAGATCGGAATCGGGCTCCCAGTCGTGGAACTCCCAGCTCACGCCATCCGCCATCCATCGATAGCCGCTCGGCTCGGCGCCCATGGACCAAGGGGCGCCCGGGCGCCGCAGCCTGCGGACGAAGGCCTCGTCTCCCAGATGGAGGCGAAACGACGCCCGTTCGATGTGCCCCGCCCACAGGGCGGCCGGTCGTGCGTAGTAGCGGAAGTAGCTCCAGCACTCGTCCTCGCACCCGCCGCCCCAGTACACCGCGTAGACCATCGCCACGGTGGTCGTCGCGCGTGGTGGAATGACCAGTCCCACGCAGGGAACGAGTCCGCATCGGCCGAGTATTCGTCTCGGAAGACGTGAAGCGAATCCAGCATGAAGCGCACTGCCCGAGGCTCGCCGTCCTGGGTCACCCGGAAGGCTCGTACGGCGACCCGCCAACGTGGCTCATCGGGGGAATCCGATTCCGGACCGCCGAGCACGAACGCCATCGAGACATGTCGGGTCGAATCGGCCAGGTTGCGGAGCTGGTACGTACAGGTCGCGTTCGGCTGCGCCTCGTCGTTATTCGATGGAGCCTCGCGTAGCCGAATGTCCACGACTTCAGAGACGAGCTGGATGTCTCGGCTGCCAACCGGGTAGATCGCGCTGCCGAAGTTCTGGACCTCGGGGGCGTTCGCGAGCGCCGTGCCCACGATCCCCGATAGAAGAAGGACCAGGAACGGGGCGAGACACAGCCGCGCACGACGGCGCTCGTTCGGACACTTCGAGGTTTCCAGCACGCTCCCCCCCGGCGACCCCACTGCTGGAACTGGATCGACAGCGCGACTCCGAGTCCATTCCACACCTCACGCGTCACTCTGCCCACGACGCGGCCTGGGAATCCAGCGTGATGGACGAGAGGGCGAGCGCAAACGCCAGTGCCACCCGAAGACGGAGAGGTCGTCTGCGGCCAGACATGCCAAGCTCCCGAATCGGGGGAGGGATTGTCGCGCGGGTCGAGCCCCCGGGAGCACGTTAGTCCCGCCCTCCTCGCGCCCGCAAGCCCCTGTCCGGCGTACGCGGCTCCTTCAGCTCGTGGCGTCCGCGCGATCGGCCACGCGGGGCGACTCGATCTCGCCCTTCATGCCCAGACCCGGCACCAGCATCGGCACCTGGCGGCGATACTGCGCGTACTCCTTGTGCACGCCGATCAGGTCGCGCTCCTCGAGCTGGATCGCGACCAGGATGTAGCCGGTGGTCATGACCGCGAACACCAGGTGCGCCACGGTCATGGTCGGCGTCGACCAGAACGCGAGCAGGAAGCCCAGGTACAGTGGGTGGCGAACGAACCTGTAGAAGCCGGGCGTCACGAAGTGCGGCTTGCTCGGCTCGACGCCGCGCCAGTAGTTCCACACCTGGCGGATGCCGAACAGCTCGAAGTGGTCGATGAGCAGCGTGGCCACGAACACGGTCAGCCACCCGCACGCGCACACGACGTAGAGCGCCATGCGCAGCCCGTCCGGGCCCACGTTCCACACCACACCGCCGAGCGGCCGCCATTGCCAGAGCAGCGCTCCCAGCGCCAGGCTGGCGGCGAGCACGAACGTGCTGCGCTCGATGACACTCGGGATCACCTTCGTCCACGCGCGCTTGAACGCGGGACGGGCCATGACCGAGTGCTGGACGGCGAACAGCGCCAGCAGCGCCAGATCGATCAGCAGCGACGCTCCGGGCGACCCGACCGGCGTGGAGTCGATCGAGTGCGGAACGACGAAATTGCCGACGAAGCCGATGGCGTAGGTGAAGCTGACCAGGAACGCGAGGTACGACACGACACCGTAGAGAAGCGCGAGGAACCTGCCGAGCATCTTGATTCTCCTTCTGAGATGGTTGCAGGCGGCCCGTGCAGGTTTCGTACGTCCGGACCCCGGAGAGCGAACAGGCGAATGTCCGCATGAGCCCCCGCGGCAGGTACGCGGCGCAGGGGCGAGCAGATGGCGGGGCGCGCGGGGCGTGGGCGGCGAATCGTCAGGGCCGCCCGGGAGGGGGACGGCAGGAGTGCGTCTACCCGGAATCGCGCGAGCTCCATCGGTCCCCGCGGGCCGCGACACGTGGAGGCCTGGGCGGCGACGCGATAGAACGGCCGGCGCCACGCCGCCGGGTCGGTCATTGCGTGTCTGGGGATCGCACGCGTGGATCCCGCCGACCGCTGACACGCTGCACTTTTCACGCGCTCGACCATCAATGTACATGCACGCTGGGCGGCGACGCGGATCGCATTGGACAACCGCGATTCCGCTCTGACCAGGCTCGTCTGACCCGCGACCGCGACGCCGCGCGGACCCTGGCGTGCGCGAGCCGTCGCTCGTGCTGTAGCCGCGCGCGTGCGCGCGCAGGATGCGCGCGCTGAGGTCATTCGCAGCGCTGCGAGGCGGTTGGCTCTCGTGCCGCCGCGCGTTGCTCGCGCTGCGGGCGAGCAGGCGCGTCACGAACGCGCATGCTAGAAGTAGAGAGTGCCCCCCGCGACTCTGCCCCCGCCGCGGAGTCTCGCCATGAAGTCCTACTTGCTGTCGCATCTGTCGGACCACGCGTTCGCTGCATGACCTCAACACCCTCGTCGCTCAGGATCGCACTACCACCGCCGCGCTGCTCGCGCATCTCGCCGAGGTCGATGCCCGCAAGCTCTACCTGCCCGCGGCGTATCCCTCGATGTTCGCCTGGTGCGTGAGTGAGCTGAAGCTGTCGGAAGAAGCAGCATTCAAGCGCATTCACGCCGCCCGCGTCGCGCGGCGGTTCCCGGCCATCTTTCCCGATGCTGGCCGACGGCCGGCTGCATCTGAGCGCGGTGGTGCTGCTGGCGCCGCACCTCGGCCCGCGACAATGCCGACGAGTTGCTGGCCGCCGCGGCGAAGAAGTCCAAGGCCGAGCTCGAGCGACTGCTGGCCGAGCGCTTCCCGCGGCCGGACGTGGCGACCCTGCTGCAGCCGCTCGCCCCATGTGAAATCGGAGCAACGAACACGCCCCGGGGCGTGTTCACGTGACCGCTTCTGGACACGCGCCGGAGCCCGCGGGTGCACTCGGTGGCGAACCGGCCGATGACGCCAGCCGAAGTCGCCGGCGCTCAACACGCCCCGGGGCATCTTCAGCCCGATACGCTGCGCGCGAAGCTGTCTCCCCTATCGCCCGGGCGGTTCGCGCTGCAGCTCACCATCGCTCAGGGCACCCACGACAAGCTGCGCTACGCCCGGGCGCATGCTCGCGCATGCGCTGCCCGACGGCGACCTCGCGCAGGTGTTGGACCGCGCCCTCGACGCGCTGATCGCCAAGCTCGAGCAGAACCGCTTCGCCCCCACCACTCGCACGCGCCCGGTTCGCCAGCGCCGCGCGGAGGACAGTCGGTACGTGCCCGCAGAGATCCGACGCGCTGTTTGGCAGCGCGACGGAGGCCGGTGCACGTTCGTGGGCGACACGGGGCACCGCTGCGAGGCGAGAACGCGGCTTGAGTTCGACCACGTCGAGCCGTTCGCGCGAGGCGGGCAGGCGACGCTCGGAGGGCTCCGACTGCGGTGTCGAGCCCACAACCAGTACACGGCCGAACGCGCGTTCGGAGTTGGCTTCATGACTCACAAGCGCGAGGAGTCACGTCGCCGGGCGGCGGTCACGCGAAGCGCCTGGCAGTCGGAAGCAGAGGCCCGGGCTCGCGAGGCTGCTCTGGCACGCGAGGCCGCGCAGTCGCTCGAGCGCGAACGCGCCGTCGCCGCTCGGGCACGCGCGGATGAGGTCATCCCATGGCTCCGTGCCCTTGGGGTCAACGTCGAGGACGCGCGCAGCGCGGCGGCGCCGTGCGCCGAGATGCCCGACGACACTCCGCTCGAGGCCCGAGTGCGCGTGGCGCTCAGGAGTCTGGCGCCCCACCGTTCGCGCAGGGCCGTGCACGCCCCGAGCACTGCGGTCTGAGGCATCGAGCTGCGGATGAGGAACTCGCTGGCCGCGTTGCGCGGCCTGCGTAGCACGCGCAGGGGACTAAGCGCTCGCGATTTCGCCCTGCGATGGCAAACTCGCACGCTCATCTGAGGCGTGCGAGGCCGCCTGCTAGAGACGCTGCTCTAGAAGTCCCGACGACCAGCGGCCGACGACCTTTGTCCGCGGACCCTTGACCTGGCCTGAGAACGGCCCAGCAGGTATCGGACGCCTCCGTGCATCCCCAGTTGAGCCTCCAGGCCGCGCGCTGCCCCTTGCGGAGCCTCGCGCGAGAGTCTGCGGATGCTGTTGGGTTCTTGATCGAGTCTCGGCCCAAGAAGAGGTTCGAGTGGCGGTGCACCAACAGGTGCACATCGACATCCTGGCGAGCCTTGATATCGATTCTGTACTCGCCAGGTGTCAGCCGGGAGAGCGTGAACAGGGTTTCCGGGCCCTTGTCTTCCTGCGAGTCCTCCTCCTCGGCCACTGGCTCCTCACCGACGGCGGCACACCTCGGAATCCCGCAGGACATGCTGTTCCCGTTCCACTCGGTGATCCTGTCGAGAGGGTCAGTAACTCGCACGCTGACGCCCTTGCCGAACACAACGATCCAGCCTCCACCGAGCGCCTTGTGATCGACGCGGCCGGTTCCAGCGGCTGGCGGTCCGCCAGCCACCGACATCATGAGCGCTACGACCACCGGCGTTGCGGCACATTGCCAGTTCATCGACTCGACTCCTCCAGAACAGTCAGCCTCGCCACCCCCCGCCGCACCGCTCAGCCGCGCGCACCGTTGCATGGCAACGACGCTCGCATGCCTACCCACTCTCGGCCACCAGCGCAGGAAGCGACTCGCCGAGCTGACTCCAATGCGCCTGGCGGCTCGGGTTTCACCTACCCGATCCGCCCCATCTCGACCGTGCCGGCGGCCTGCGTGGCGTGGCGCCCGGGCTGGCGCGCGAGGAAGCGGCCCGCGCCGCGCGTGACGTCGAGCAGGCCATCGGCGACCACCACGCGTCCGCCCACGATCACCCGCGCGGGCGCTCCACGCGTGACGAGCCCCTCGTACAGGTTGCGATCGGCGCGCGAGTGGTGCGTGCGCGCGCTGCGCGTGCCGGTGGCGGCGGGGTCCCACACCACCAGGTCGGCATCGGAGCCGACGGCGATCGCGCCCTTGCGCGGGTAGAGCCCGAAGATGCGCGCGGGGTTCGTGCTCATCAGCGCCACCATGCGCTCGAGCGTCAGGCGCCGCGAGTCGACGCCGTGCGTGTGCATCAGCACCGGCCGATCCTCGATCCCGGGTCCGCCGTTCGGGATCTTCGTGAAGTCGCCGAGGCCGAGCTGCTTGTGCTCGAAGAGGAACGGGCAGTGGTCGGTGGCGACGGTGTCGAGCACGCCGCTCGCGAGAGCGGCCCACAGCGCCTCGTGATGGCCCTGGCCGATCGGACGGATCGCGGGACTCAGCACGTAGCTCGCGCCTTCGAAGTCGGGCTTGAGGAACACCCGATCGTCGAGCAGAAGGTACTGTGGACAGGTCTCGCCAAAGCAGCGCTGGCCGCGCTGCTTCGCGCGCGCGAGCGCCTCGACCGCCTCGTGGCAGGTCATGTGCACGACGTAGATCGCGGTGCCGTGCAGCCGCGCCATCATGAGCGCGCGAGCGGTGGCCTCCGCCTCGACCGCGGGCGGTCGCGAGACGGGATGGAACTCGGGCCCGGTGTCGCCGGCCGCGATCAGGTCGCGCTGGAGCGCCGCGACCGCGTCGCCGTTCTCGGCGTGCACCAGCACCACGCCATCGAGCGCGGCGGCGCGCTTCATCACCTCGTAGAGCCCGCTGTCGTCGATCTGCAGGCTCCCCTTGTACGCGAGGTAGACCTTGAACGACGTCACGCCTTCGGCGACCACGCGTGCCATCTCCTCGGCGGTGCGCTCGCCCCATTCGATCACCGACATGTGCAGCGCCCAGTCGCACACCGCCGGCGCGCCCTCGGCGCGGCGCTCGGCGAGCGCCTCCAGCAGCGACTGCCCGCGCGCGGGCGTCACGAAGTCGATCACGCAGGTGGTGCCGCCCGCCACCGCGGAGGCGGTGCCGTTCTCGAAGTCGTCGGCGGTGCGGATCGCGCCGACGGCCAGGTCGAGGTGCACGTGTGGGTCCACGAACCCGGGGAACACGTAGGCGCCCGCGGCGTCGATCACCTCGTCGCCCGGGCCGCGCGGCTCGAGGCGCGCGCCGACCGCGGCGATGCGGCCGTCCTCGCAGTACACGTCGCTCACCGAGCGTCCGTCGGCGGTGACGACGGTGCCGTCCTGCACCAGCAGTCCCATGCGACCCTCCTCACTCCGACGTGGCCCAACGGCCACGATCCCGCTCGCCGCGCGACCGCGACGCCTTGCCCTCGCACGTCTTCAGACACCGCCTATGCGCGGCGGTACTCCACGAGCTTCATCCACGACGTCACCGGCTCGGGACCTTCGAACGACTCGAGCACCACGTCGTGCTCGTCGGCCCAGAACGTGTAGCCCTCGGACTCCGGGCGCGGCGGCAGGCTGAGCACGTAGCGCTTGGCCGGCACCGCGCCCCACGGCGCGGCGTACGTGGCCTTTTCCGCGCAGCGGATCAGCATCCGCTCGGGCGTCACGGCCATCCACGGCGGCCCGATGCGCAGCACCGGGAACTCGTGTTCCCCGCCGATCGCGAAGTCGCGCCGCGCGAGGATGAACGTGTTGAACAGGTGCGACGGATACTCGACCTCGCAGAAGTCGGGGTAGTCGCCCTCCTGGGACTTCACCTGGCCCTGGTACTCGATGCGGGCCCGCCAGCGCGCGCCGTCGACCTGGTGCGTGGCACGCAGCAGCCGTTCGCCCACGCGCCACTCGATCGCGAGCGCGGCCGGGCGCCACTCGCGCGTGAGCGTGGCGCGCCACGTCTGCGTGTTGGGGAACGGATGCGGTGGCGCGGTCGTCTGCGTGCCGGTCACCACGATGCCGCCGGCATTGGCCGCCATGCGCCAGCGCTCTTCGCCGCACACGGCGCCGCCCGCGCCGATGGCGTAGCGGCCCTCGGCCACCAGCGCCAGGGTCTCGTCGATGTCGTGGGGTGGCGACGTCATGGCGGACACTCTCGGACGAACGAAACGGTGGAGGGCCCGATCAGGATACACCGTGTCGCGCGGCAGCGGCCACGCGCGCGGGCCCCGTCCGGCTCAGCGCACTACGATGCGCGCGCGTCCCGTGGCGGCGATGCGCACGCCCAGCGTTCGCTCGGTGACGAACGTGCCGAGCGGACGTCGCTGGTGGATCCCGCCCTCGATCGCGAGCGAGTCGGTGAGCGGCCGGTTGAGCAGCCGGCCGAGCGGGCCGACGACGCCTGCGACCTCACGCGAGAAGTCCACGCGGAGCGCGGCGCGGGCGCGCGAGCGGAGGCTCTCGAGCTGGCCGCGGAGCGCGGCCGGCGTGCCGCTGCCGAACGCGCGGAGCGCGGCGTTCGTCTCGGGCGTCCACTCGAGGCCCTTCAGGGTGAGGCGGCTGGTGTTCGGCTCGAACTCCAGGCTCCCCAGCAGGTGGACGCGACCCGTGAGCGCGCCCTGCAGCTCGAGCGTGACGAGCAGGCGATCCCCGCCGGGCGCGAGCCGCACCGCGTGCACCTGCACGCGGCCGCCGGATGCCGGGGCGACGGAGTCGCCCAGCGCCTGCTCGAGCTCGCGCGCGAGCGTGTCGAGCGGCACCTCGCAATCGAACGGCACCACCAGCTCGTCGCCGAAGAGCCGCACGGTCGTCTCCGGGAGCGGCCGGGCCGCCTCGTCGATCGGGGCGGACGTGATACCCGCGGCGACCTCGATCGCCACCTCCGTCACGAGCGACTCCCCGCGCGCGGCGACCGACCCCGCCAGCACGCGTCGCGGGCTGAAGCCGAACCACCGATCGCCCCCGATGCGACTCGGGGTCTCGAGCGCGCGCCACGCCGCATCGATCGTCGCGCGCGCCCCGCCGCCCTCGCGCAGCGCCGCGGTGGCGACGGTCGACAAGGGGGTGACCATGCCGGCGACGATCCGCTCGCCGATCGCCTCGGTCAGATCGACCTCCTGCAGCTCGGGGTCGCAGTGTCGTTCGAACGTCATGGGCAGCGGCAGCGACCGCGCATCGAGGTGCCACGCGTCGCCCCAGCCCACGCGTGTGATGCAGCCGAGCCGTCCACGCATGGGAGCGCCGTCGCTGCCGCAGGAGATCGGCGCCAGTTTCGGCGCGCGTGCGCGGACGCTGAACGCGACCGGAGCGCTGATCAGCAGCGTGTCGTGGCGCGCGGTGATCGCGAACGGGTCGCGGCGGATGTCGTATGCGAGCTCCACGCCCTCCTCATCCCCCTCGTAACGCCCCGCCGTGTCCAGCCGGCGCGGGATGGTCTCCTCCAGCCGCGCGAGCAGCGGGCTCAGAGACACCGTCAGCGGCAGCCGCACGTACGAGGGCTCGATCGCCGGTGGCGGGGCCGCCGCCACGACCGCGGGCTCGGGCACGAACAGCGTGCGCACCTCGGGGGCGGCCGCGGCGCTCCGGGCACCTCCGAGCAGGACGGCGGTGACGAGCAGGACGGTGGAGAGGGAAGGCGCCGGAAGAGGGTCGTTCACGCGTGGGTTCCTTACACGGTCGATGGGGCCATGATGACATGGCCCCATCGAATTCCGTGTTCGTTCGACTAGCGGTAGATCGTCTTCAGTTGACCCCAGCTCTTCGGCTCGGCCGGAGTGGCCGGAGGACAGTGATTGCAGTCGATGACGATCTGGCCACCGAGTGCGGCGCACTGCCCGGCGGGGAGGATGGTGCAGCTGAAGATTCCCGGCGAGGTCTCCTGACAGCAGAGCTCCTCGTTCGGAGGCGCGAGCAGGTCCGGTACCTCGGGCCCGTCCCCCGCGGGATAGGTGATGATTTCGGCCTGGAGGTCCGATTCCCACGAGTGGAACCAGCCGGTGCTCGTCGTGATGAGGCGCGGGAACGTGGTGAAGGAGTACACCTCGGTCTGGCCGGGCATCGTGCCGCCGCCGACCCCCGCGCCGTTGGTGTTGCTGAGATCCCACTCGACGGGCTGGCCGGAACAGCAGTTGATGAGCCACGGCCCGATCCCGTCGGGCGCGATGACGTTCGCGATGTCGGGCACGAACAGCGGCAGCGCGAGCTCGAAGCCCGAGAATCCGTTCGAGGTGCCGGGCAGCGGATCGAAGGTGTGGTTCGTGACCGTGTACACCCACTGGTACTTCGTGAAGTCGCCGAGGTAGTTGTCGAGGACGTCGACCTTGATCTCGACGCCGTTCGGATTGGGGCCGACCGGATAGAAGTGCGTGTTGGTGAAGATCACCGAGGTCGTGTGAGTGGGCAGGATGTTCGGACTGCCCGGCGCCTGGGGAGGCAGCTGCGGGGGATAGGTGGCCGCCGCCGCGATCGGGAACGACACGAGACTCGCGAACCCGATCGACAGCGCGAAGCCCGACATGATGAGCAGCCGCCTGGTAGTGGTGTTTCCCATGATCGACCCTCCCTGCCCCGTGCGAGAGCACCTTCGCCTCTGGCCGGGCTTCGGGAGTCCGACCGCGGCATGCCGTACGGATCGCGCGCGACCGGGGCACCATCCAGGGGATGGAGGATCGCGCGCGAGCGGCCAGCCCGAAGGCGGAAGTGTCGCAGAGACCCGGGCGGAATACGAAGAAAATCTCGGATAGTCGAAAGGACTACAGGACAAGGTTCTGCCGTTTTCCCGTGTCCCCGCTCGGGTCTCAGCCCCGCGGCCGCCCCAGCATGAAGCGCCGCGCCGCGCCCGGCGCCGCGGCGATGCGGCCCCCCGCGAGCGTCGCCGCCAGGTCGCGCACCACGGCGTGCATGTGCGGCCACGCGAAGCGCGCGCGGGCGCGCCGCACCGCGGCCAGCGAGAGCCAGCGCGCCTCGGCCGCATCGTCGCCGGCCTGCGGCTCGCCGCGACGCCAGCGCGCGAGCCAGTAGAAGTTGAGCGTCGGGAAGCGCCCGAAGCCGTCGAGCGGATACTCGTCCCAGTAGAGCCCGAACGGCCGCATCGCGCCGACCGTGATCCCGGTCTCCTCGCGCAGCTCGCGGCGCGCGCCGGCGGCGAGGTCCTCGCCCGCGTCCAGGAAGCCACCGGGCAGGTCCAGGAAGCCGCGGCGCGGCCGATGCCCGCGCACCAGCACGAGCAACGTGCGCTCCTTCATCACCAGCGTTCCCACGCACGCGCGCGGATAGTCGTAGAGCAGGTAGCGGCAGCGCGGGCACGCGATGTGCGGCGGACGGGAGCGGCGATCGCGCGTCACCGGGCGCCCGCAACGCGCGCAGGGGAACGCGCTCATCGCGCGCCGACCTCGATCACCGCCGGCAGCAAGGTGCTCGCGGCGGGCGTGTGCGCCTCGTCGCCATCGTGCGCCCAGCGCCCGAACGAGGCATAGCGCCAGCGCGGCGTGCGCACCACCAGCTGGGCCTCGCTCCCGCCGTCCATGCTCATCGCGTGGGAGACCTCGATCGGCAGGTGCTTGAGCAGCTCGGCGAAGTCGAAGAGCGTGTAGCCGCCCTCGCTCACCACCACCAGCAGGTGCCCGTGCCGGTCCTCGGCGACCACCGTGCGGTTGGCGACGCGGTCGCTGCGCCGCACGCGCACCTGGCCGTCCTGGTCGATCAGCATGAAGGACTGCGCCACCTCGCGCCATCCCGGCGCGCGCGGGTTCAGCGGGTGACGCTGCAGATCGAGCACGTGTGCCTCGCCGCCGCCCGGAACGCGGTCGGCCACCAGCGCGGCGCGGAACGTCCCGTGCGGGCGCGCCGAGATGGTGCGCCCCTCGCTCACCAGCAGCCCCATGTACGCGAGGTCGGGGTAGAACTGGCCGGCGTTGAACACCGCGGCGGCGCGGGTCTCCTTCTGCCAGCCGACGATGTCGAGCGGGCGGCGGTCGGCGCGCTGCGAGCAGTGCCGCACGTGCAGGGTCGCCCAGCGCGGATCGATGCGTAGCACCGCGACGTTCGCGGATCCGGCGCGGCACCAGTGGCCGCCGTCGACGTACGCGAACTCGAGCCCGGGTCCCACCGTGCGCCAGGCTGGACCGCCGTGCGGCCGCACCACGACGACCACCGCGACCAGGATGGCGGCCAGCGCCGCGAGGCGCCCGACGGGCACGTGACGCGGCGTCCACGCCATGCGCTCAGCCCTCGAGCCGAATGCGAGCGTCGATGGCCATCACGCCGTTCCCGGGCCGCAGCGCGCGCACCGGATTGAGGTCCAGCTCGCCGATCTCGGGGTGCGACTCCGCGAGCTGCGAGATGCGCAGCAGCGTCTCCTCGAGCGCCGGCACGTCGGCGGGCGGCGCGCCGCGGTAGCCCGCGAGCAGTGGATAGGCGCGCACCTCCCGCACCATCTCGCGCGCGTCGCGGTCGGTGAGCGGCGCGAGGCGGAACGCGACGTCCTTCAGCATCTCGACGTGGATGCCACCGAGCCCGAACATGACCATCGGCCCGAACTTGGGATCGCGCGTCATGCCGACGATCGTCTCGAGCCCCTCCTTCAGGAGCGGCTGGAGCGTGCCGCCCTCCATCTGGTCGAGCTTGTCGACCGCCTGGAGCTGCTGCCGCATGCGCCGCCACGCCTCGCGCACCTCGTCGTCGTCGCGCAGGTCGAGCGCCACGCCGCCGACGTCGGACTTGTGGGTGAGCGTGCGGGAGTGGAGCTTGAGCACGACCGGGTAGCCCAGCGCGCGGGCCGCGCCCACCGCCTCGTCCTCGCCGCGCGCGAGCTTCGACGCGGGCTGCGGGATGCCGTAGGCCGCCAGCACCTCCGCGATCTCGTCGGGGTCGAGCCAGGTTCGGGGCCCGCGCGCTGCGGCCTGTGCGATCGCGCGCGCGGCGCGGGCGCGATCGACCGCGAACGTGCGCGGGCTCCCGGGCGCCGCGTGCCGCCATTCGCCGTAGTGCACCGCCCGCGCCAGCGCGATGGCGGCCGACTCCGGGAACACGTACGACGGGATGCGTCCCTCGTGCAGCGTGGCCATGCTCTCCTGCAGGCCGTGGGTGCCGAGGAAGCACGACAGCACCGGCTTGTGCGGGCGGTTCTCGAGGTCCGCGAGCCGCGTGGCCTCGGCGACGCCGCGTACGATGCTCTCGGCCACCTCGCTCGCGTTGGTCACGATCGGCGGCACGTAGAGCACCAGCAGCGCGTCGATCTTCGGATCGGCGAGCACCGCGGCCGCCGCCTTCTCGAACGACTCGGGCGTCGCGGAGGAGATCATGTCCACCGGATTCTTGACGGACGCCTCGAGCGGCAGCCACCCGCGCAGCCGCGCGATCGTGGCGTCGGTGAGGATCGGCACCTCGAGCCCGTGGCTCTCGCACGCGTCGGTGGCCATGATGCCCGGCCCTCCCGCGTTCGTCACGATCCCGACCCGCCGCCCGCGCGGCACCGGCTGGTTCGCGAGCACCATCGCGACGTCGAACAGCTCCTCCATGGTGTCGGTGCGGATCACGCCCGACTGGCGGCAGAGCGCGTCGACCGCGGTGTCGGCGCCGGCGATCGAGCCGGTGTGCGACGACGCGGCCCGCACGCCGGCGCAGCGTGCGACCGCTCTTCACCGCGATGATCGGCTTGGTGCGCGCGACGCGGCGCGCGATCTCGACGAAGCGGCGTGGATTGCCGAACGACTCCAGGTAGAGCAGGACCAGCTTGGTGCCGGCGTCCCGCTCCCAGAACTCCAGCAGGTCGTTGCCCGACACGTCCGCCTTGTTGCCGACGCTGATGAAGTGCGAGACGCCGATGTTGAGAGTCGCCGCGTACTGCAGGATCGCGAGCCCGAGCGCGCCGCTCTGCGACGACACCGCGACGCTGCCGGCGGGCGGCGCGGTCGGCGCGAACTGGGCGTTGAGGCGCACCGCCTCCTCGGTGTTGATGACCCCGAGGCAGTTGGGGCCGACCATTCGCATGCCGTAGCGGCGCACGACCTCGAGCAGGCGCCCTTCGAGCGCCGCGCCCTCCTCGCCCACCTCGCGGAAGCCCGCGCTGATCACCACCACCGCCTTCACACCCTTGGCGCCGCACTCCTCGACGGTCGCGACCACCATGCGGCTCGGCACCACGATCACCGCCAGGTCCACCTCGCCGGGGATCGCGGCGAGGTCCGGGTAGGCCGCCACCGACTGGACGACCGCGGCCTTGGAATTCACCGGGTAGACGGGGCCGTTGAAGCGGTTCGCGAGCAGGTTCTTGAACACCGCGCCGCTCACCGTGGAGGTGTCGCGGGACGCTCCGATGACGGCGACCGAACGCGGTCGGAAGAGTCTCTCGAGCGTCGAGGCGTCCGGCTTTTCCGTCCTCGAGACGGACACGGGCGCCGTGGCGGAAGGCTGCATGGACGACCTCCGGGCGGACGGTGCCGACGGGGGTTCAGTCGATCGGCGCGCCGCCAGTCTCCCATATCGTCCCAGGTACTGCCACCGCCGGCGCGGCGTCCGCGCGCGCCCACCGCGCCTCGCGGACCGCCGAGGCGCCGCTCGTCAGGCGACCGCCCGTCGCGCGGGGCGGGGCCGCAGGCGGTCGTAGAGCAGGTCGAGCGCGTGCGCGCTGCGCTCGATGTCGTGGTTCTCCACGACGCGCAGGCGGCCGCTCTCGCCGAACGCCATGCGCGCCATCGGATCGAGCAGCAGCGTGCAGATCGCGTTCGCGAACGCCGACATCTCGCGCGGCGGCACCAGCAGGCCCTCCTCGCCCTGGCGCACGAGGTCCTGCACCGCGCCGAGCGGGCTCGCGATCACCGGCATCCCGGTCGCGAGCGCCTGCAGCAGGAAGAGCCCGCCCGGCTCCTGGTGCACGAGCGGCGCCATGGCGAGCTGGCACGAGGCGTAGAGGCCGGGCAGGTCCGCGAGCAGCACGCGCGGCAGCACACGCACGTGCTCGCGCAGGCCCAGCTCCAGCGCCTCGGCGTGGAACACCTGGTCCCAGTCGGGGTTCAGCGGATCGCGACCGGCCACCACGAACTCCACGTCCGGCACCCGCGCGCTCACCGCGACCGCGATGTCGAGCAGCTTGCCCGCGCCGCGCGCATGCGACGGCGGGCCCAGGAACAGCACGCGCGGACGATCGCGCGCGTCGAACATCGCGCGCAGCTCGGGCGCGGTGGGCGGCTCCGGCTGCTCGCAAAAACGCGCCAGCTCGATGCCGTAGGGCACCAGCTCCACCGGACGCCCGAGCCCGGTGCTCAGCCGGACGCGGTTGTACGCCGAGTGCGCGACGATGAGGCGCGCGCTCGCGGCGAGCTCGATCTTCTCCTCCATCGCGCGCAGTCGCGAGAGGCCGGCGCAGGGACCGCAGCCCGCGAACGGATAGTGCTCGCCGCACGGCTCCAGGCTGGGCCGGCGCAACAGGTCGTGGTTCGGGCAGATCGGCCAGTCATCGTAGACGTCGAGCAGCAGCGGCAGCTCGCGCAGGATCTCGACCACGCGCGGGCCGTAGGGGCCGGAGGAGGCGACGTGCACCACGTCGGGCTCCAGCGCCAGCGCCTCACCCAGCACCGCCTCGAACGCGTCGCGCTCGGGCCGCCACACGGTGATCCCGGGCGGGTCCTCGGGCTGCTGCCACGACTCGACCGGGTGCACGCACAACGCGTGCACGCGGTGGCCCCGCGCGACCCAGCGTGCCGCCAGGTCGTGCAGCCAGAGCGCCGGCTCGTCGAGCCACGACGCTTCGAGCCCGTCTGCGAGCAGCAGGATCTTCAAGCGGCGATATCCCCTTCGTCCTCTCCGGTCTCCTCGAGGAATCCCGTGATGGCCTCGAGGTCCTGCCGGGCGCGTACGTGCCCGGGGTGGATCCACAGCGTGTGATAGAGCAGTCGCAGCGCGTCCTCGACCGCGCCCAGCTCGAAGCACGCGGAGCCGGCGAGGAAGAACAGCTGCGGGTGGTGCGGCGAGCACGCCAGACCGCGCAGCGCGCGCGCGAGCGCCTCGCGGTCCTGGCCGCGGGTGAGCGCCGCTTCGGCGGCGATGGCGTAGCGCTGCGCGGATTCGGAGTCGGGCGGATCGTCGAGCCCCGGGATGTGCAGCTCGAGCTCCTGCAGTGCGCGACGCAGCGTGTAGCGCACGTAGGGCTCCAGCCCGATGGCGTTCGACTCCGAGACTCGATCCGCCAGGCGCGCGAGCGCCAGCGTGATGTCGGAGATCGTAGGATGAGTGCTGTCGGACACGTTCTGTCTCCCGTTCGAAGGCGGCGAGGGAGCCGGACATCGCACGAAGCTGGTGGTCGTGGCCGGTGGAGCCCACAGCGGCACCAACCGGGTACGGCTGCTGCGGTTATCGGCGCGCTGCGGGGGGTTCTGAACGGCAGCGTGCGAAGCGCACGGCGCGCGGGCCCGGCGCGGGCGCGAACGCGCACCGCAGGCGCCGGCGGCCGGCGGGCGGGCCGCCGGGGATCCGCACCGCGACCGGGTGCGGGGCGAGGACCGTCAGGGCAGGTAGTGCTTCGCGAGCCGGTTCGCGAAGTAGACGCCGACCGCGGTGCCCACGAGGCTCACGAAGAATGCCGCGTAGAACCCCATGAAGGCGCCGAGCCACCAGCCGGCCGCGCCGGTGATGCTGGAGACGAGCAGCACGAGCATCCACCGCATGTCCACTCCTGTCGCGGCCGGTCCGGCGCGGGCGCGCCGAGATCTGGAATCCAGGCCCACGCGCGAGCGCGCGGGTCGTGACGGAGTCATCGGCCACAACGGGCGGCCGCTGAACCCGCGGTCCTCCGCGCGCCCCGGCGGAGGCCCCGTGCGGCCGCGGCGCTATGGGCGCGCGAACCGCGCGTCGGCCGTCCGCAGGAACTGCTCGAGCACGTTGCCGGAGACCTTCAGCCGGTACTCGCGGTCCGAGCGGACGTCGTCGATCGGCGCGATGTCGCGCTCCAGCGTGGCGCGCGCGCGCGCCGAGAGCGCCGGCGACGGTGCCGCCCCGATCAGCAGCGCTTCGGTCCCCCGCGCCCGCAGCGTCACGGGAGCGACGCTGCCGAGCGCCACGCGCACGTGGTCGATCGCGCCCCCGCGCGCGACTCGCAGCAGCCCGGCGAAGACCACCTTCGAGATGCTCTGCGCGCGGCGGGTGCCGACCTTGCGGAAGAAGTGCGTGAGCCGCCCCGCGGGCAGCGGCACGCTGACGCCGGTGATCAGCTCGTCGGCATCCGTCGCCAGCGCGCGGTAGCCGCGGTAGAGCTCGGCGAAGGGCAGCGTGCGCGCCCCACGCACGGATTGCACGTGGACCCGGGCGTCGTACGCCAGCAGCACCGGCAGCGAGTCGCCCGCCGGCGAGGCGTTGGCGATGTTGCCGCCGACGGTGCCGCGGTTCTGGATCTGCCACGCGCCGATCTCGGCGGCGGCGGCGGCCAGCGCGGGCAGGTGGCGGCGCACCGCCTCGTGCTCGCGCACCTCGCTCCAGGTCGCCAGCGCGCCGAGGTCGATGCGGTCCTTGAGCAGCCGCACGCCGCGCAACTCGCGCAGGCCCCACAGGTCGAGGAAGCACTCGCCGACCGGCTGGCCGCCGTTGAGCGCGACGAACACGTCGGTGCCCCCCGCGAGCGGCACGCATCGCAGCCGGCCGCCCTCGTCGTGCAGCACGCGCAGCGCGTGATCGAGCCCGCGCGGGCGGACGACATCGAGCGTGGAGAGCGCGGCTCTCATCGGGCGGTCCTCCTCGTCGCTCGCTTCGTCGCGCGGCGCTTGGCTCCGGCGCGCCGGACCACGCCGCGCTTTGCGCCGGCCCGCACCGAGCGCGTGCGCGTCGCGGCTCGCGCGCGCGCACGGCTCGCGGCGCCCGCCGTCCGCGCGCGGGCCGGGCGCCGCGACGCGGTGCGCTTGCGGGCCGCGGCGCGCGGCTTCGCCCCCGGCTTGCGACCCATCCGGGCGGCGGCGCGCACCGCATCGACGATCCGCTGATAGCCGGTGCAGCGGCACAGGTTCCCCGACAGCGCCTCGCGCACCTCGTCTTCGCCGGGCACCCGGCCCTTCGCGCGCTCGAGCAGCTCCATCGAGGTCACCAGCATGCCGGGCGTGCAGATGCCGCACTGAGCACCCCCGAACTCGAGGAACGCCTGCTGCAGACTCGACAGCCGCGAGCCCTTCGCGAGTCCCTCGACCGTCACGATCCGCGCGCCGTCGGCCTGCACCGCGGGCACCAGGCAGGAGTTCACGGCGCGGCCGTCCATCAGCACGGTGCACGCGCCGCACTCGCCCTCGCCGCAGCCCTCCTTGGTGCCGGTCAGGCCGCACTCCTCGCGCAGCACGTCGAGCAGTCGCTTCATCGGCGGGGCCTGCACCCGGCGCTTCGCGCCGTTCACGGTGAGCGTCAGCGTCACCCGCGGCTTCATCGCGCGCCTCCCTTGGCGATGGCACGCAGCACGCGCTCGGGGGTGGCGGGGATCTCGTCGAGGCGCGCGCCGGTCGCGTGCGCGATCGCCGCGATCACCGCGGGCGCCGGCGCGTCCATCGGCAGCTCGCCGACGCCCTTGGCGCCGAATGCGCCGTGCGCGTAGGGCGCCGGCACGAACTCGACGTGCAGCGGCGGCGCGTCGGCCGCGGTTGGGATGATGTAGTTGGTGAGCGAGGCATTCCAGATTCGCCCGTCCTTCCAGCGCACCTCCTCGAGCAGCGCCCAGCCGAGACCCTGCAGCGCGCCGCCCTCGACCTGGCCGCCCGCCAGCACCGGATGGATCACGGTGCCGATGTCGACCGCCATCCAGGTGTCGATCACCCGTGTCTCGCCGGTGTCCAGATCGACCTCGACCTCGACCACGCAGCATGCGTAGCCGAAGCAGCCGTACGCGTCGCCGCGATAGTGCTGGTCGTCCCACGAGATCCCGGGCGGCGGCTGGTAGCGCTGCTCCACGCGCAGCGCGCCGCGCTGCTGCACGAAGCGCTTCGCCACGCGGCGGAAGTCTTCGGCGCCATCGAGCGCCCGCTCGGCGAACAGCTCGAGCCGCCGCCGCAGCTCCTCGGCGCACTGCTGCACGAGGCCGCCCACCACCATCGTGGTGCGCGACGCCACGGTCGGCCCGCTGTTCGGCACGTGCGCGGTATCGGGCTGCTCGACCACCACGAGCGAGGACGGCACGCCCAGCGCCTCGCCCGCGATCTGCGAGAAGATCGTGGTCGCGCCCTGCCCGATCTCGGTGTTCGCCACCAGCACGCGGGGGCGGCCGTCGGGCAACAGATCCATCGCCGCGAGCGACGCCAGCGTCACCTCGCCGCTGCCGGTGAAGCCCGCGCCGTGGTGCACCAGCGAGAGCCCGAGGCCGCGCCGCAGCCGGCGCCCTCCGGACGCCACCTTGCCCCGGTGCTCGGCCGCGGCCGCCGCCGCGTTCGCCTTCTCGATGCGCGCGCGCGCCGCGCTCCACCGCACGGTCCTGACCGCGGCCTCGAGCACTTCGTGCGCCGCCACGCTGACCGAGAGCGTCTGCCCGGTCGCGGTCACGTCGCCCACGCGGAACGCGTTGTGACGCCGCAGCGCGACCGGGTCCATGCCGAGCACCTCGGCGATGCGGTCCATGTGGCACTCGGCGGCGAACAGCGTCTGCGGCGCGCCGAAGCCGCGGAACGCGCCGTTCGGCGGCGTGTTGGTCGCCACCGCGCGGGCGTGGATGCGCACGTTCTCGCAGCGGTACGGCCCGGTCGCGTGCAGCGCGCCGCGCGAGAGCACGACCGGCGAGAGCGTCACGTACGCGCCGCCGTCCATCAGGACGTCGATCTCGAGCGCGGTGAGCGTGCCGTCGCGCTTCACGCCGGCGCGGATGCGCACCTGCGAGGGATGCCGCTTGGTGGTGGCCGCGATGTCCTCGGCGCGGTCGTAGACGAGCTTGACCGGCTTGCCGCTCTTCCACGCCAGCAGTGCCGCGTGCGCGGCGATCATCGACGGATAGTCCTCCTTGCCGCCGAAGCCGCCGCCGGTGACGGTCTGGATCACGCGCACCTTGTCGTCCGGCAGACCGAACAGGTGCGTGAGCGAGTGGTGCACGTAGTACGGGCACTGCAGCGAGCCGCGGATGACGAGCCCGCCGTCGGCGGTGCGCTCGGCGAGCATGCCGTTGTTCTCGATGTAGATGTGCTCCTGGTGGCCGGTGCGATACACGCCCTCGATCACCTCGTCCGCCTGCTCGAAGCCGCGCGTCAGATCGCCGCGCGCGATCGTGATCTCCTTGAGCAGGTTCTCGGTGCCGTGGATCACCGTGCGCCGGGCGAGCGCGTCCTCGAGCGTGAGCACCGGCTCGAGCACCTCGTACTCGATCCGCACCGCGCGCGCCGCGGCCTCGGCCCGCTCGGCGGAGGGCGCCGCCACCAGCACGATCGGCTCCTCGGCATGGCTCACCACGTCGGACACCAGGCACGGCTGGTCCGCGACGATGTGGGCGATCGCGTTGGGCCCCGGCAGGTCGCGGTGGTCCACCACCACGACGTCGGACCAGTCGAACGCCGGATCGAACGTGATCGACTTCACCCGCCCGCGCGCGATCGTGGAGCGCACGGTGCGGCCGTGGAGCACGCCCGGAACGGTCAGGTCGTCCAGGTAGAGCGCCCGCCCGGTGAGCTTGTCGGCGCCCTCGACGCGCGGGACGTCGGTGCCGACCGAGGTGGTGCGATGGACGACGGGAGCGCGGCGGGAGCGCTTGCGCGCGAGAGTCTTCGGCATCGGAGGCTCACGGGATCTCGTCCCGACAGTCGTTCGCTGGAGGCTGCGGATCGGGCGCGCACGCGGCGCATGCACGCGGAGCCAGTCTACTCCGGCGCGCGCGTCGCTCGCCAACCGACGCGCGGACGGCGGCCCGCGGCGCCCGCGCGCAGCGCTCCGCGCGCTGCGCGCGCGACCGCGCTCAGTGCGCCGAGACCCGCACCGGCACGTACACCCACAGCGGGATCGGTTTGCCGCGACGCAACGCCGGGCGAAAGCGCCACTGGCGGACGGCCCGCAGTGCGGGCTCGTCCATGACGGGGATCGACTCCGCGATGGCCGCCTCTCCGACCGACCCGTCGCGCTCGACCCGCAGCTTCACGACGATCAGGCCATCGAGGCTCGTCGGGCGCCCCGGCGACGGGAACGGCGCCGGGTCCACACGGCGCACCACCCGCGGCAGCGAATCGACCGGAGTGGTGTCGACGGGCAGGACGCCGTCGACTCCCGAGCGCCACTCGGGCGGCCATGCCGGGTGCTCGAGCATCTGGGCCGGGAGCTGCGCGGTGGGCGGCGGCCACGCGCGGCGCTCGATCGGTGCGGGCTCCGATGGCTGCGGCGCCTCGCTGGGTGGCGCCGAGACGATCTGCGTTCCCGGCGCCGGCTTCATGCGCACCGGCCCGGTCGGACGCGGCGCGGACTCCGGCGGCGAATCGACCGCATCGGTCGCGGCCAGCCTCCGCGTCCCGCGGGGCGGCGGCATTCCGACCGGCGTCCACGTCACGTCGAACGCGCGCCCGCGCTCGTCCACGAACTCGCCGTGCACCCGCCAGCGGCCGTCGGGCTCAGCAGTCGCCTCGTGCGTGCCGCGCAGGTCCTCGCTGGTGGGATCCGAGGCCGTCTTCGGATAGCGGAAGCCGCCATGGTAGCCGGCGCTGTCCAGCTCGCCGCTGCCCACCCAGCGCGACGAGGATTCGAGGTCCATCGTGTGCGGGCCGGTCGGCGTGACGATCACGATGACGGTGGTGTCGTCGTCGACGAAGTAGCGACCGGCGAGCGCGGACTGCGGCGCCGGGCGCGCGGCGGGCGGCACCTTCAGCGCGGCCGGCGAGTCCCGATGCTCGGTGATCACGAATCGCACCGGGGTCGTGACCCACACCGCGACCGGCCGGTGGTCCACCTCGGCCGGCCGGAAGCGCCAGCCGCGCACGAACGCGAGCGCCGTGGAGTCGAGCATCGGGACCGAGGTCTGGATCTGCGCCTCGGTGACGTGGCCGAGCGTGTCGATCAGCGCGCGGACGAGCACCGTGCCCTCGACTCCCGCCGCACGCGCGGCCGGCGGATAGGCCAGCGTCCCGCGCGCGAGCACCTGCGGCGGCACGTCGATCCGCACCTCCGCGGCGGTCGAAGAAGCAGCCGGCGTCGCGTCCGCCGGCACGACGCGCGGCACCTCTAGCCCCTCCACCTGGTCCCGCGGCTCGCCCGGCGCGGGCAGGCGCTCGGGCTCCGTTGGCGTGGTGGCGGACTGGCCGTGCGCCTGAGGTGGAGCGCACGCGAACGTCGCGATCAGCGCCATCACCAGGAATGTGGGGCAGCGCATCAGCGTGTCCTCCCCGGTCGGGTGAGGTGGCCGTGGGCGCGCGGGGCGCGGGCCAGTGCGCGAAGAGTAGCCGAGGAGCCACCGCGTGTCACCGGCAGCATGCTATCGTCCGACTCCGTGAGCCCTCGCCATCGGGTCCTCGTGCCGGCCGTCGCGCTCGTCGCCTTCGGCGTGCTCGCGCTCTCCTGCGCCCGGGCGCGGGCGCCGCACGGCGGCGTGCCGGCGGTGGCCTACTTCGGCGACGTCAGCCCGCCCGCCGACGACGTGTTCACGTTCAACCTCGGCGCCGAGCCCGAGACCATCGATCCCGCGATCGCGACCGGCCAGCCCGACGCGCGCGTGTGTCACATCCTGTTCGAGGGGCTCACCGCCGACGATCCGCAGGGCGGGCCCAACCTGCCGGGGCTCGCCTACCGCTGGGACGTGAGCGCGGACGGCCTCGCCTACACGTTCCACCTGCGCCCGGGCCTGACGTGGAGCGACGGCGTGCCGCTGACCGCGGGGGACATCGCGTGGTCGTGGCGGCGCGTGTTGCGCCCGCTGACCGGCGCGCGCAACGCGGGAACGTTCTATTCCGTGGCGAACGGCGAGGCGTACAACACCGGCCGGCTCGCCGACTCGAGCCAGGTCGGGCTCCTGGCACCCGACGACACCACGTTCGTCGTGCGGCTCGCGCGACCCACCGCGTACTTCGTCCCGCTCACCTCGTTCACGCCGTTCCTGCCGGTGCCGCGGCACGTCGTCGAGCGCTGGGGCGACCAGTGGACGCGTCCCGGGCACCTGGTATCGAACGGCGGCTTCGTACTCGAGCGCTGGCGGCAGAACGACCACTACCTCTTCGCGCGCAATCCGCGCTAC
The DNA here is from genome assembly GCA_963725865.1 of Candidatus Eiseniibacteriota bacterium. Taxonomy (GTDB): domain Bacteria; phylum Eisenbacteria; class RBG-16-71-46; order RBG-16-71-46; family RBG-16-71-46; genus CAVSAC01. The sequence goes on along the minus strand of CAVSAC010000014.1, from coordinate 1,445,512 downwards.
TGGGACGCGGAGAGCGTGCGCCTGCGGGCGATCCGCGCGTACACGGTCGACGACGTGAACACCTCGACCAATCTCTACAAGGCGGGCGTGATCGACTGGAATCCGAGCGGGCTGATCCCGTCGCAATTCATCCCGTCCCTGCGCCGCTTCGCCGACTTCCATCACGGCCGCTACCAGGGCACCTACTTCTACTCGATCAACGTCACGCGCCGGCCGTTCCAGGACGTGCGCGTGCGTCGTGCGCTGAGCCTGGCGGTGGACCGCGAGGCGATCGCGAACGACCTGCTCAAGCGCAGCCGCGACCCGTGGGGCAACGTGGCGCCCGCGGGCTACCCCGGCTACCCCGCGCCGTCGCCGGTGCGCTTCGATCCGCCGCAGGCGCGCGCGCTGCTCGTCGCCGCGGGCTTTCCCGGCGGGCGCGGCTTCCCGCGCGTGTCGATCCTGTTCAACACCAGCGAGGATAGCCGCCGCATCGCGGAGGCGGTGCAGGCGATGTGGCGGCGCGAGCTGGGCATCGAGGTCGAGCTGCAGAACATGGAATGGGGCTCGTACATGCAGGCGACCACCTCGATCGACTACGACCTGGCACGGCGCTCGTGGATCGGCGACTACGTCGATCCCAACTCGTTCCTCGCCTGCTGGGCGAGCGGCGACGGCAACAACCGCACCGGCTGGGGCGATCCGCGCTACGACGCGCTCATGCGCGCGGCCGCGGGCGAGCTGGATCCGGCGCGGCGCCTGCGCACGCTGGCGGCCGCCGAGTCGCTGCTGCTCGCCGAGTCCCCGCTGATCCCGATCTACCAGTACTCGACCAACGAGCTGACCAAGCCTTACGTGCGCGGGATCTGGAACACGCCGCTCGACGTGCATCCGCTCACGCGCGTGTGGATCGAGCGTGGCACTCGCAGAGACGGCGCGTTCGGCGGGCGGCCTCGGCCGCGCGTTAGGGCTCTGCGACCACCAGCACCAGCGTGAAGCCGTCGTAGCCTTTGCTGCCCACGGTCTGGAGCGTGGTCGCGCTCACGCGGCGCTCGGCGGCGACTCGCTCGTGGAAGCGGCGCACGCCGCGTACCGACTCGTCGTCGCTCGCGGCGTCGACGACCTTGCCGTCGCGCACCACGTTGTCGACCAGAATCAGGCTGCCGCGGCGCGACAGGCGCAGCGCCCATTCGAAGTACTCGGGGATGTTCTCCTTGTCGGCGTCGATGAACACCAGGTCGAATGGTCCGCGCTGCTCGGCGGCGAGCCGCGGCAGCGTGTCGAGCGCGCGGCCGAGGCGCAGCTCCACGCGCCCGGCGACTCCGGCGCGGGCGAAATTGGCGCGGGCCACCTCGGCGTGCTTCGCGTCGAACTCCAGCGTCACCAGCTCGCCGTCCTCCGGCAGCGCGCGCGCGAGCCAGATCGTGCTGTAGCCGCCGAGCGTGCCGATCTCGAGGATCGCGCGGGCGCCGATCGAGCGCGCGAGCAGCCAGAGGAGCTTGCCCTGCGGCGGCGACACCTGGATGACGGGCAGCCCCGCGGCGGCGCTGGCGCGCAGCGCCTCGTCGAGCGCGGGGTCGTGCGATGCGAACAGGTCGCTGACGTACTGGTCGACGCGGGTCCAGAGTTCCCGGTCCATGGCTCCTCGCTGTGGGGTGCGCGACGACGCGGGCGGACGCCGACCCGGCGTGCGTCCGCGGCGCCTACAGTCCGTCGTACTTCGAGTACCCGCGCTCGTTCCAGTAGTCGGCGGGCTCGCTCGCAGTGTACGCGATGTCGGTGACGGCCTTGATGTTCTTGAGGCCCAGCTTCATCGGCACCAGCAGCCGCAGCGGCGCGCCGTGCTCGAGCGTCAGCGGCTGGCCGGCGTGGTGAGTCGCCAGCAGCGTCTGCGGATGGCGCGCGGTCCCCAGATCGATCGATACGTAGTACGGATCGGGGCGGCCGACCCCGTCCAGGTTCACGGCCGAGCGCAGCGCCGCCCAGCGCGCGCCGGGCGCGGGCGGGAACGCGGCGAGCAGGTCCGCGAAGCGCACCCCGCCCCACCATGCGACGGCGCTCCAGCCCTCGACGCAGATCAGCCGCGTGACCTGCTCGCGGAACGCGCAGCGGCGCGAGCAGGTCGGCGACGCCGAGCCGCTCCATGCGTCCCGAGGCCAGCCCCGAGAGCGCGAGCGACCAACTCGCGAGATATTCCGGTCCCGGCGTCTGGCCGTTGTAGTTGTTGCGCAGCGGCGTCGCCTGCGAGCGGTCGTAGGTGCGCACGCGACGGTCCCTCGAGTACAGCGCCTCGGCGACGTCGTCGTCGAACGTGAGCGCGCGGTCGAGCGCCCGCTCGCGCCGCTCACGGCTCAGGCCCACTCGGGCGGCGAGCGAGTCGAGCCGGTCGTGCGCCGCACCCGGCAGCAGGCGCGCCTTGGTGCGATCGGGCAGCACCCACCACGCGCCCGCGGCGGCCGCGAGCGCGCCGACGCCGAAGAGCAGGAAGTCGCGGCGCGAGGCCGCGGCGAGCGTGCTGCGCGGCACCTCGAGCACCGGCTCCGGGCGCTCGGCGATGGCATCCAGCAGTCCACGGCGCGCGGGCGGCGGCGCGGCGGGGGGCGCGGGCGCCGGTGCGGGTGCGAATGGCTGCGCCGCCGCGGGCGCGGAGGCCGGCGCCACTGACGCGGGAGCGGCGGCGGACGCCATGGGCGCCGGCGCGACTCGGGGCTCCGCAGGCGCCGGCGATGGCGTATCGATCGGCACCGCCAACGCAGGAGCGGAGTCGGGCACCGCGGGCGCCGCGGGCGTCATCGCTTGCGGCAGCGCGACCGGCGGTGGCGCGACCGGCGGGGCCGCGACCGGCGGTGGCGCGCCAGCGTTGGCGTCGGGCCTGGGATCGCATGCGGGATCTCGTGGCTCGCGCTCATTCATGCGGGACCTCCTTCACGCGCGCCGACCAGCCCACCACCATCGAGCGGAACGTGTCCCAGCCGTCGGCGATCACCAGGATCACGTGCGGCACGATGAACGAGCCCAGCACCAGCATGCAGCCGAAGTGGACGATGCGCGCGCCGTCGTAGCTCACGAACAGCCGCTCGAGCCAGCCGAGCTGCACCGGCTTGTGCATCGCCCAGCCCGACAGCACCACCAGCACGCCGGCGAGCGGCATCGTGAAGTACGCCGCGCGCTGGAGCGCGTTGTACTTCGAGCGCACCGGCGGGTGCGGCCACGGGCGCCTCAGGATCGCCATCGGCACCACGCCGAGGTAGAAGCGGAGCATGCCCAGCGCCTCGCGCACGTCGGAGCCGCGCGGCAGCAGCGCGCGCCATCCGCCGCCGCGCGCCAGCCCCAGCAAGTACAGCGCGCCGTTGAGCATGAACAGATACGCGAGCGCCCAGTGCAGGCGCAATGCCGAGGCGAGCTGGCGCTGGCCGAGGCTGAAGTGCTCGTACACCCACGCGCCGGGACGGCCGCCGTGGTCGTCCAGCGCGCGCGCGATCACGTACCCGAGATCCGTCAGGTAGTCGTTGCTGAACGTTCGCAGATCGCGCGGGTGCGTGAACACCGGCGCCGCCCAGTAGATCGACAGTCCGCTCGCGAGCAGTCCGAGCAGCAGGGGCAGGTGGATCCAGTGCGACCAGCGCACCAGCGCGTGATGTTTGGGCACCACGCGCACGGTCCCGGCGCCGGCGCGTGCATCGGGATCGGGCATCGTCGACATGCGCTCGTCCTCGGGGTCTGGGAGCCGGCGCAGGCGCGAAGTGCGGCTCCACGCAGGCGCTTCGATCGCGCGGCGGTGCGGCGACCGATACGATGCGTGAGCGCCCCGGCGAGGTCAACCCGCGAGCGCGGATCCGGGCTCGCCCGTGTCTCGCCTCAACGATACCGAAGCTTGAGCGCTCCCCACGTCGAGGCGGGCGCGCCGGTCCACTCCAGACCGGGCGACGAGCACTCGATCGGGGGCGGATAGGGGGAGCTTCCGCATGCCGTTTCCCAACCGGGCCAATCTGCGCACACGCCGTTCATCACGCTGACGCAGGCGTTGCGGTAGCCGCCCTCCGGAGTGCGGACGAAGAGGACCAGCTCCCGCAGCGCGGCGAAGGCGCCGTGCGAGCAGCCGGAGCACGAGTCGGGGCCCACCGTGCGCTCGTTCGAGATCAACACTCGAAACAGCACGAACTGCGAGTCGAGTTGGAGGTCCGGCGGCGGTGGCGCGTTGGCGGTCACCGTGACCTCGATCTGCCGGTTGTCGGCCACCGAGGTGGCCCAGCTCACCGAGCCGCGGCCACCCAGGAGCGACGGGCAGTAGGTGGACCCCGGCACCTCCAGCTCTACGCGGAGGGCGCCGGCGCGACATCCGCCGGGCGAGTCGAATCGCCACCAGTCGGTCGGCGAGCCGAAGTAGATCACGGCATGGGCGCCGACGATGTCGGCAGGCGAGATCGGCGTCCAGCTCATCTGGAGTGTGACCTCGAGCGCCTCCGAGCCGCTGTTCCGATTGCAAGGGAAGGGCGCGAACTCACCACCGCAGCCCCAGTCGGGAGCGGCCCAGCCGAAACCGGCGCCCGCGACCGCGCTTCCGGGCACGACCAGCGACAACAGCACTGCGAGGCACAGCGACCGCATCATGGGACGCCTCCGGAGCGGCCGTGGAGGGCGCGAAGAGTCTCCCGCTCGTGCCGGGGCCGCGCAAGCGGGATTCGCTTCAGCGCGCCGCGCGGTGCGAGTAGGATTCCGCCTCCATGGCTACCTTCGTCGCACGCCGGTTGATGCTCATGATCCCGACCCTGCTGGTCATCGGGTCGCTGACGTTCTTCATGATGCGGCTGGCGCCCGGCGGGCCGTTCCAGTCCGAGCGCGAGATCCCGGCGGCGGCGAAGGAGCAGCTGATGCGCCGCTACGGCCTCGACCGGCCGCTCGGCGAGCAGTACGTGCGCTTCCTCGCGAACGCCGCGCGGCTGGAGTTCGGGCCCTCGTACAAGTACCCGACCCGCCAAGTGCGTGATCTGATCCTCGAGGGTTTCCGCGTCTCGGCCGAGCTGGGCGGCTGGGCGCTGCTGGTGGCGCTGCTCGCGGGCGTGCCGCTCGGCGTGATCGCGGCGCTGAAGCAGAACACCGCCGCCGATCACGCCGCGATGGTGGCGGCACTCGCCGGCCTGTCGATCCCGAGCTTCGTGCTCGGGCCGCTGCTGGTGCTGGTGTTCTCGCTCACGCTCTACTGGCTGCCGCCCGCGCTGTGGAGCGGCCCCGCGAGCCGCGTGCTGCCGGTGCTCACGCTGGCGACCGCCTACGTCGCCACCATCGCGCGGCTCGCGCGCGCGGGCATGCTCGAGGTGCTGCGCCAGGACTTCATCCGCACCGCGCGCGCCAAGGGCCTGCCCGAGTCGGCGGTGGTCGGCCGCCACGCGCTGCGGATCGGCGTGCTCCCGGTGGTCAGCTACCTGGGGCCCGCGGTCGCGCGCATCGTGATGGGGTCGATCGTGGTCGAGAGCATCTTCGCGGTGCCCGGGCTCGGCCGCTATCTGGTGAACGGCGCGTTCAACCGCGACTACACGCTGGTGCTGGGGGTGGTGCTGTTCTACGCCGCGCTGCTGCTGGTGCTGAACCTGCTGGTCGACGTCGCCTACACGCGCCTCGACCCGCGCGTGGAGCTGCGATGAGCATCGGGCTGGCGCCCCCGCCGAGCGTGCTCGCCGACGCGCGTGGGCCCGAGCGCGCGCCGCGCAGCCTGTGGAGCGACGCGTGGCGGCGGATGCTGCGCAATCGTGCGGCGATGGCGGCGGCGGGGTTCCTGCTGTGGCTCGCGCTGACCGCGGCGCTCGCGCCGTGGCTGCCGGGCATGCCCGATCCGGCGGCGCAGGACCTGCGCCTGGGCGCCGCACCGCCGACGGCATCGCACCTGTTCGGCACCGACGAGCTGGGCCGCGACCTGTTCGCGCGCACGGTGTACGGCGGGCGGGTGTCGCTGCTGGTGGGCCTGGTCGCCACGCTCGTCAGCCTGCTGATCGGCGTGACGTGGGGCGCGATCGCCGGCTATCGCGGCGGCGCCACCGACGAGGCGATGATGCGCGTGGTCGACGTGCTCTACTCGCTGCCTTACATCTTCCTCGTGATCCTGCTGCTGGTGTTCTTCAGCCGCAGCCTCGTCATGCTGTTCGTGGCGCTGGGCCTGGTCCAGTGGCTCACCATGGCGCGCATCGTGCGCGGTCAGGTGTTGTCGCTGCGCTCGCAGACGTTCGTCGAGGCCGCGCGCGCGCTCGGGGCCGGCGACGCCGCGATCGTGTTCCGCCACATCGTGCCGAACACGCTCGGGCCGGTGATCGTGTACACCACGCTCACGGTGCCCGCGGTCATCCTGCAGGAGGCGTTCCTCTCGTTCCTCGGCCTCGGCGTGCAGCCGCCCGCGGCGTCGTGGGGCACGCTGGTCTCCGACGGCGCGCGGGTGCTGTCGCTGTTCCCGTGGCTGGTCGTGTTCCCGGGTGCCGCGCTCTCGCTCACGCTGATGAGCTTCAACTTCCTCGGCGACGGCCTGCGCGACGCGCTCGATCCGCAGGACCGCGGCGGTGCGGGGGCGTGAGCGGGCGCGCCGCGCATCGCGCGGACGCGCCGTGACCTCAGCGGGACCGGCGAGCGGCACTCACTTCGGCGAGTCGGCGACCAGCTTCTCGCGCTCCTCGCGCGTCGTCGGCTTGCCGGGGCGCACCAGGTCGCGCGCCCAGTCCACCAGCCCCCAGCGGTTCCACAGCAGCACGCCGCGGATGACGTCGTCGCGCAGGTAGAACACGATGCCCTCGCGGTGGCGCACCTGCCATACCTCGTGGACGTCGAGGCGCACGTCCACCTCGCCGACCGCCTCGAAGCCGAGGTCGAAGAAGTCGCCGAAGAACATCGGCAGGCGGTCGTAGACCAGCTTCGCCCCCGCCATGTTCGCGCCCGCGGTGCGCCCGTGGAAGATGGCGTGGTCCTCGTGCTCGACGCGCGTGCGCACCCCGAGCGCCAGATAGGGGAACTCGGCCACGTCGCCGGCGGCGTAGATGTAGGGATCGCTGGTCCGCGCGTACTCGTCCACCGCGATGCCGTTCGTCACCTCGAGCCCGCCCGCCTCGGCCAGCTCGTCGTGTGGCTCGAGGCCGACTCCGGCCAGCACCATCTGCGTCGTCACCTGGTCGCCGCTCAGCGTGCGCACCTGGATCAGCCCCTGGCCGCTCTCCACCCCCGCCACCCCCTGGCCCGAGACGGTCTCGACCCCCTTCTCGCGGTAGTACTCGGCGACCGAGAGCCCCAGCTCGCGCGGTAGCGCGCGCGCGATCGGGTACTCGTCGCGGTACATCAGCGTGACTTCCTTGCCGGCGTGCGCGAGCGCCGCCGCCAGCTCGGTGCCGATGAAGCCGCCGCCGACCACCAGCACGTGCTGCACCCGGTCGAGCCGGCCGGCCAGCATCAGGTAGTCCTCGAGCGAGCGGAAGTAGTGCACGTTCTCGCCCTGCTCTCCGTGCAGGTCGAGCAGCCGCGGGCGTCCGCCGGTCGCGAGCAGCAGGCGCTCGTAGCGGAACGACGCGCCGCGCTCGTCCCAGATGCGGTTCTGCACCGGGTCCAGCTCCACGATGTCGCGCCGCAGCAGCAGGTCCACGCCGTGCTCGGGGTAGAACGCGTCGTCGTGCACGGAGATCTTGTCGACCGTGGTCTTGCCGAACCACAGGTCCTTCGACAGGGGCGGGCGCCGGTAGGGCGCATTGTTCTCGCGCGAGACGAGCAGGATGTCACCGTCGCGATCGTGCTCGCGGATGCCTTCGATCGCCGAGGCGCCGGCGATGCCGCCGCCGATGATGATGTAGCGGTAGTCGGTCTTCATGCGGTGAGCGCGCTCCGGTCAGAGGGCTGGGATCGCGAGACGGCTGAGGCGCGAGACGCGAGGTGGTCCCGTCGCGTGGCGGTCGCACGCGCCGAGCGGGCGCAGTCTAGCACGGGCGCCGGTGCGGAAACGCGCGGCGGCCCGCATGAAGTCGGCCCCGGAAGCAGGCGCATCCGGGGCCGCTCGCGAGGAGGTTGCGGCCTCGCCCGCCCGGCGTTCCGCCGGGTCTCAGTCCGCGACCCGCCAGTCGCCGCGCACGTACTCGTACGTGTGCACGCTCGTGTCGGAGTCGCGCTCGATCACCTCGATCTTCTTCGGGTGGTCGAAGTCCCTCAGATGATCGAGGTAGTGGTCCAGCGTCGCGAAGCGCCGCTCACAATAGGGGTCGTAGTACTCGTAGCCGGCCGGCGGATCGTTCGTGATCCCGGATCGCTCGACGATCACCGGCCGCTCGACGTAGACCGGATACGGCGCGCCGTAGTAGTACGGGCGCGGGCCGTAGTAGCCATAGCCGAAGCCGTAGCCGAGTCCGATCCCGAGTCGAAACGTCGTGCGCGGCCGCCCGTAGCGATACCCGCCGCCGCCCCAGTGGCGCCCGCCGCCGTAGATTCGCGCGCCGTGGAAGCCGGCGCCGCCGTGGAAGCCGGCGCCGCCGTGGTAGGCGGCACGCGCCACCCCGTTCCGGCCCCCGTGGCCGGCGGCGTGGCTCGGCGCCGCGACCAGCAGCGATGTCGCAAGCAGGGCCAGCACCAGCACGCTCCGCCCCGCGCTTCCCGCGCGCCTGTCGCACTTCATCTCGACACTCCTTTCGTCCGACGCGGCCGCGGCACTTCCGGCGTCCCTCGCGCTTCCCGGACTCGTCCCTGGCCCAGCCGTTCCCGCCTCGTGCGTCCTCATCGAAATGGACGATCGACGCGCGCCGCTGTTGCGGATGGTGCGCCCGCGCGCGGGTGGATTCCAGCGCTCTCCGCGCGGATCCCGCGGAGTTTTCATCCGCCGGACACCGGGCCCGCCGCGGGACGACGCCCGCCGCGTCGCTGCCGGGGCACGGCGTGGGGCGGCTCGCCGCGGGGGCGCACCGCGGTCAGGACGCCTCGGCGCGTTCCGGCAGCGACGGCGCGCCGTGCAGCTCGCGCGCGAGGCCGCGCGTCCACGAGCCGCGCAGCACCCACGCGAGCAGCACGATCGTGCGGACCACGCACGTCAGCGTGATCACCCAAGCGATGCCGGTCACCCCCATCCCCCACTCCCGCGTCACGAGGAAGGCGAGCGGGATGCGCACCAGCGAGGTGATGGTGTAGATCGCCGACACCGTCGTGGTGTGCCCGGAGCCCTGGATGCTCTCGGCGATGACCAGCTCCATCCCGGTCGGCACGAAGCACAGCGCGAGCACGCGCAGGTACGGGGTGCCGATGCGCAGCACTTCCGGGTCGCGCGAGAACAGCGTCAGGAATCCCTGCGGCCACAGGAACACGCCGAGCGAGACCGCCAGCGACAGCCAGCCCATCCAGACCATGCCGGTGCGGATCACCGCCATCGCGCGCTCGGGGCGGCCAGCGCCGAGGCTCTGGCCGACCAGCGTGGCGCCGGCGAGCCCGGTCGCGATCGCGCACACGAACACCAGCGCCTCGATGCGGTTCGAGATGCCCACGACCGCGATGGCGGCGGCGCCCTCGGGGGCCGCGGCACGCGAGAACACCAGGTAGACGGTGGACCACAGCGTGCCCGACAGCGCGGTCGGCAGGCCCACCCGCGCCATCGCCGCCAGTCGCAGCGGCGGACCCGGCGCGCGGCGCGCGAACGGCAGCGCCGGATGGTGGCGCGCGGCGAGCGCCAGGTAGCTCGCGGCCAGCAGGGCCTGCGCGGCCACGGTCGCCCACGCGGCGCCGCGGACGCCGAGCGCCGGCAGCGGACCGGCGCCGTAGATCAGCAGCGGGTCGAGCAGCGCGTTGAGCGTCACCGCGCCAAGGTCGAGCAGCAGCGGCGTGCGGGTGTCGCCCGCGGCGCGCATCACGCTCTCGCACGCCAGCGCCACCATCGGGATCGGCGCGAACGCCAGGATGATCGAGAGGTAGCGCCCGCCCTGCTCCACCACGCGCGCATCACCGCCCATCAGGCGATAGAGATCGCGCGCCCACAGCAGGCCGACCACGGTGACCGCCAGGCCCGCCACCGCCGACGCGCGGGTGCCGATCCACGCGGCGTGGCCCGCGCGCGCGCGGTCGCCGGCGCCCAGCAGCTGGCTCACGAACGCGGCCATGCCGATCGTGAACACGTCGTTGACCGCGTACACCCACCACATCACGAACACCGACGAGGTGACCGCCGCGGTCGCCTCGACGCCGAGCCCGCGCACCCACAGCGCGTCGACCCACTGGAACGCGATGCGCAGCAGCTGCGACGCGAGCACCGGCAGCGCGAGGCGCAGCAGCGCGCCGCGCACCGGCCCGTCGCCGGCGACCGGCGCGGGCGGCGCCGCGCTCACCGCAGCGGGCGCCGGCGCCGGATGCGCGAGCGGGCGGCCGCGCTCACCGGCGGTCGAGGTCCCGGATCATCTCCAGGAACTCCTCGTCGATGCCGCGCAGCGCGATCCACGCGAGATCGTCGTTGCCGGGCAGGTCGCCGCAGAAGACCGGCATCCCGGGATCGGCGCGCTCGAACTCGCCGCGGTACTCGTGGCGGTAGCTCGCGCGCGAGGACGCGTTCGCGGCGCGCGCGCGCGCCAGCAGCGCGGGTACCGTCCAGCGCCCGGCGGTGTCGCCCCACTCCTTCTCTACGCGCTTCGCGCGGTCGGGATCCTGCTCGCGCTCGTGCGGCGGCATCAGGGCGTAGCGGCCCGGATCGTCGTCGGGCCGCAGGTTGGTCCACACGCTGCGCACCCGCACCTCGCGCGGCTCCCCGCGCTCCGCCAGCGTCAGCTCCTCGTCGGTGTCGAGCAGGCGCAGGTCCCAGCGCAGGTGGTACACGCGCTCGCGCACCACGGTCTCGAAGGGCACCTGCATCCAGCGCTCGCGCTCCTTGCCTTCGGGGTCGCGATCGGTGACGCGGTGCCAGATGGGCTCGCGGTACGTCGTCGTGTAGCTGTCCGAGCCCGCGTCGCGCAGCCGTCCCCACACCACCACGTTGGCACCCAGGTCGCGCCCGAGCTGGATCGCCTCGGTGCGCGACATCCCGTCGAGCTGCGAGACCGTCATGCGCGCGTCGACCCGCGCGGGCTCGATCAGGCGCGTGAACGTGAGCGAGCGGTCGGCGATGCGCTTGCGCAGCGCCGTGGCGAGCTGATCGGCCAGGCCGCGCGCGAGCGGCGGCTGGTCGATCTGCTGATCGAACGGCAGCACCGCCACGCGGTCGACCGCGAGCTCGAACGTGCGGCGGAGGCGCTCGTCGAGCCCGCGCCGCTGGGGATCGTAGCGGGCCGCCTCCTCGAGCAGCCGGTACGCGGGCCGCGGCCGGCGCTCGTGGACGCTGTCGGCGGCCATCGCGACGAAGTCGGCGGCGACCGCCTCCTTGGCGTGGCGCCGGTCAGTGGCGAACGAGGTGTCGGCCGGCACCGCCGCGTGCCAGCGCGCGAGCGTGCCGTTCACCTGGTCGACGTCGAGCGCGACGCGCGCGGCGCCGAGGGTATCGAGCGGCAGCAGGTCGTAGAAGCGCGTGCGCGCGTCCGACAGCAGCGACGCGCCGGCGGCGCCGAGCGCCCCGCGGGCGGCGTCGTTGGTCGCGTCCTTCTCGAGCGCGCCGAGCGCGGTGTCGTACGCGCGGCGGGCGTCCCCCTGCACCAGCAGCTGCGCGCTGCGGCGGGTGAGCTGCTCCGAGGACGCGCACGACAGCGTGAGCGCGGCCAGCGCCAACCACGCGAGACTCCGGGTGCGACCGTGCATGCGGTTCCTCCTCCGAATCAGCTGGCCAGCCCGCCCGCGCGGCGCAGCCGCGCGAGCCTGAACAGGCTCAGGTCGAAACGGGAGCGTCCGGTGAGCGCCAGGTCGGCGACCACCTCGCCCAGCACGCTCGAGAACTTGAATCCGTGGCCCGAGCAGGCGCTCGCGATCGTCACCGCGGGATACCCGGGGTAGCGGTCGAGGACGAAGTGGCCGTCGGGCGCGTTCGTGTACAGGCAGGTCTCGGTGCGGCGCAACCGTCCGTCGGCCGCGGGCAGGAAGCGGCGCAGCAGCACGCGCAGCGCCTCGATCTCGTCGGCGCCCACCGGCCGCCGCGGCGCGTCGGGATCGACCTGCTCACCGGAGCCGTGGCGCGCCACCTTCACCGCGCCCGCGATCGCGGGGAAGCCGTAGCAGAAGGCGCCCGGCGCGTACTCCAGGAGGAACACCGGAAAGCGCGTGGGATCGAAGCGCTCCGGATCCGCGGGCTCGAACCAGAACTGCACGTTGCGCTCGACGGTGAGGGGCAGTCCCAGCTCGGGCGTCAGGCGCGCGGCCCACGGCCCCGCCGCGAGCACCAGGTGCGCGGCCTCGTAGCGCGCGAACACGGTCTCGACCGTCACCGTGTCGGCGGCGGCGGACCAGCTCGTCACCTGCTCGTCGTGGTGCAGCTCGGCGCCCCGCTCGGCCGCCAGGTCGAGGTACGCGCCGATGCAGGACTCCGCGAACAGCAGCCCGGCGCGCGGCTCGGCGATCGCGACCATGTCGTCCGTGGGCCTCAGCTCGGGGTGGCGCTCGCGCAGCGCCCGCGCGTCGAGCAGCTCGTACGGGAGCGCGTGGCTGACCGCGCTGCGCAGCACGCCGGTGATCAGCTCGCCGTCCGGCGGGCCGATCATCAATCCGCCGGTGCGCTGGAACAGCGTGCGCTGCGTGAGGTGCTCCAGCTCCGACCAGCGCTCGTAGGCGCGTTGCAGCATCGGGACGTAGAGCGGATGCTCGAAGTACGCCTCGCGGATGATGCGGGTCTCGCCGTGCGAGGAGCCGTGCGTGTGCGGCGGCCGATAGCGATCGAGCCCCAGCACCCGCAGGCCGCGCGCCGCCAGCTCCGCGCAGGTGCTGCCCCCCGTGGCGCCGAGTCCCACCACGATGGCGTCGTAGGTGCGGCTCATGTCGCGGTCCCGGCCGGCGCGACGGGAGGCTCCGCCGGGGCGTCCCACTCGTGTGCTCGCGCCAGTGCCGCGGCCTCGGCGCGCCGCGCGTCCCAGGCGAACGCCGCGTGGGCCAGTTGCCCCGCGTGCAGGTCGATCGCCATGTGCACGAGCATGCCGAGCACGAGCGAGCCCGAGACCACGTACACCAGCGCGAGCAGCGCGCCCAGCGCGCCGGTCGTGAGCACGCCGCGCCAGCCCTGGTAGAGGTGCCCGAGGCCGAAGATCGCGCTGGCGATCGCCAGCGCCCACGGCATCGACATCCCGTGGGCGAGGTACCAGATCAGGTAACCGCGGTAGAGCAGCTCCTCGCACACGCCCGCGGTGAGCGCGACCCAGCGGAATCCGCGCAGGTCGGCCGCGCCGTGCGGCAGCATCGCCTCGATCGGACCCACGCGCTCGAGCACGCGCTCCAGCGTGGCGTCGCTGCGACGGGCGGTGACCAGGTGGGTCGCGAGCACCACCACCACCACGACGGCGGCCAGCGCCATCGCGACGAACCCGCGGCCCGTGTGGACCACCAGCCCGAGGCCGTCGAGGTCGCGCGCCAGTACCGCCCACCCACCGAGCACCGTGAGCGCCAGGATCCACTGGATCGCCATCGCCTCGGCGTAGATCCGCCGGCGCACCCGCGGCCGCTCGCCTTCCGGAGCCCGCCGCAGGCGTCGGAGCCCGAACAGCGCGGCGCGCAGCGGGAACACCACCGCGAGCACCAGCGCCAGCACGTGGTCGAAGAGGCTGAGCACGCTGGCAGGATACATGAGCGACGCGAGGGACGCGTGCGGGGCGCCGCCGAACGCCCGGGGTGCCGGTCAAGTCGGCCGCGGGCGGGGCCGATAACGCTGCCGATGCGCTCCCTTCGGAACGGACTCCGGCTCTCTCGTGTGAGGCCCCTGCGACTCGCTCGTCGCGCCCGCGACGGCCAGGAGTCGGCGTCCCGCGATGCCGCCTCCGATCCGGGCCAGCGCGCCGCCCTGGCGCGCGTCCGCCCCGCACAGGTCGCGACCGGATGACCGATCGGGCACCGGGGCCGGCCGCGCCGCGCGCGGACGAACAGGGCATGCAGTACGCGCATGCGCTCGAGTCGCTGCTCGAGCTCGGCTGCGAGATGGGAACGTCGCTGGACCTGTTCCAGACCGGTGAGCAGCTCCTGCTCAACCTGATGGGGCAGTTCGGCACCGCGCGTTCCGCGCTGTGGCTGCTCGACGAGGACCCGCAGCGCCCGCCGGTGCTGGTGCACTGTCACGGCTTCAGCCGTCCGGCGCTGGAGGCCGCGCACGAGGACTGCCATCGCGCGCTGCGGAAGCGCTTCGCGAATTCCCACTCGCCCGCCATGACGGCCTCGCTGCTCGCGAGCACCTCGGCCGCCGAGGCGCGCGCGCTGCGGCAGGCGGCGATCGAGGTGCTGGGTCCGCTGCACGGCCGCGGCGAGCTGGTGGGCTGGCTGGCGCTGGGCTCCCGCATGACCGGCGAGCCGTGGACAGAGCGCGAGATGCGCGTGCTGCAGGCGGCGCTCGGCCTGGTCGGGATGGCGCTCCAGAACATGCGCCTCTACCACCGCGTGCTCGAAGCCAACCGGCAACTGCGCGAGACCAACGAGCACCTGGAGGCGACCGCGCGGCTCAAGTCGCAGTTCCTCAGCAACGTGAACCACGAGCTGCGCACGCCGCTCACCGTGGTGCTCGCCACGCTGGACTGCGTGCTCGACTCGCAGCCGCCGGCCGAGATCGCGACTCCGATGCTGGCATCCGCGCACGAGCGCGCGCTCGACCTGAAGGCGCTGCTCGAGAAGCTGCTGACGTTCTCGGACTCCGTCGAGGGCCGCCTCGAGGCCCGGCTCGAGACCGTGGACCTCGCCAGCCGGCTCGACGATCTCCATGCCGCGCGACGCCCGGGCGTGGTCGCCAGCCTGCATCCGTTCCACTACGCGCGTGACGCGGAGCTGCCGGCGGTGAGCGCCGATCCGGTGCACGTGCACCTGATCCTCAACGAGCTGATCGACAACGCGCTCAAGTTCACCCGGCCCGGCACGCCGATCCACCTGCGCGCGTGCGCCGGCGTGGGCGCGGGCGGCCACCGCGTGGAGATCGCGGTGACCGACGAGGGCGACGGCGTGCCCCTCGAGCGCATGGGCACCCTGTTCACCGCGTTCGAGCAGCTCGATGGCTCCGCGACCCGCGTGGTGGGCGGCATGGGGATGGGGCTGGCGCTCGCCCGCCGGCTCGCCGAGGGCATGAGCGGCGAGCTGCGCGCGCACAGCGAGGCCGGTCAGGGCTGCACGTTCACGCTGAGCCTGCCCGCCGTCTGAGCCGGCCGCCCCCGGCGTGGCGCGGACCGCGCGTCGCCGCGGCGCACCGCGAGCCGCCGCGGCGCTCGGGTCACGACCTCAGCGCGGCTTCGACTTCGCCAGCGTCTGGCACTCGCGCCAGCGGAAGCAGCCGGTCAGGTGATCGTTCACCATCCCGGTCGCCTGCATGTGGGCGTACACGATGGTCGAGCCCACGAACCGGAAGCCGCGCTGCTGGAGATCCTTGCTGAGGCGGTCCGACAGCGCGGTGCGCGGCGGGAGCTGCTTCAGGGACTCGAAGCGGTTCACCAGCGGCTTGCCGTCCACGAACGACCAGATGTAGGCGTCGAACGAACCGAAGCGCGCCTGGGCCTCGAGGAACGCGCGCGCGTTCGAGACCGCGGACTCGATCTTGAGCCGGTTGCGCACGATCCCGGCGTCGCCCAGCAGGCGCGTCACGTCGCGGGCGCCGAAGCGCGCCACCTTCGCCGGGTCGAAACCGGCGAACGCCTTGCGGTAGGCGTCGCGCTTCTTGAGGATGGTGGCCCACGAGAGCCCCGCCTGCGCGCCCTCGAGGATCAGGAACTCGAACAGCCGCCGGTCGTCGTGCACCGGCACGCCCCACTCCTCGTCGTGGTAGCGGACGTAGAACTCCTGGCTGGTCGCCCACGGGCAGCGCCCGCTCTCATCGCGCTTGGGCATGTGCTCCTCCGGAGACACGAAGGGCCGGGCGTCGTGCCCGGCCCCCGTGATGCGCGGCTACTTCACGAACAGCATCTCGCGGTACTTCGGCAGCCCCCACAGGCCGTCGTCCACCAGGTGCTCCAGGTGGTCGGCCGCGGCGCGGGCCTCGTCCATCGCGGGACGCACGCGGCTCGACAGCAGCCGCGCCTCCTCCATCTCCTCGTGCATGGCGTCGGCCTCCGCCAGCGCCGCCCTCAGCCGCTCGAGGCTGTCCACCACCTCGCCGAGCCCCTGCGCCACGGCCTTCACGCGGCCCGACAGCGACGGCGCGCCTGCCACGTCCTTCACCGCGGCGGCCGCCGCGGCGGACGCGATGATCTGCTTCTCGCCGGCCGGTACCACGAAAGTGGTGAGCAGCTCGACCATCGTCTCGGCCTCGAGCGTGACGGTCTTGATGTAGCGCTCGAGCGCGACGTTGAAGCGGCTCGCGATCTCGCGCTCGTTGAACACGCCCAGCTCGCGCAGGAACGCGGTGCGCCTGGGATCCTGCACCGCGGCGATCGAGGTCGGCGTCTCGGGCAGGTTCGGGAGCCCGCGCTTCCGGGCCTCGGCCTTCCACTCCTCGGAGTAGCCGTTGCCCTCGAAGCGCACCGGCGAGGTCTCGGTGAAGACCTCGCGCAGCAGCTCCAGCACCGCCTGGTCGCGCACGGTGCCGCTCTTGATCTTGGCCTCGAGCCGCGCGCTCATCAGCCGCAGCGCGTCGGCGACCGACGCGATCAGCACCATCATCGGCTGCGCCGTGTTCGCGCTGCTGCCCACCGCGCGGAACTCGAACTTGTTCCCGGTGAACGCGAACGGCGAGGTGCGGTTGCGGTCGGTGTTGTCCTTCGCGAGCTGCGGCACCCGGCCGACGCCCAGCTCGATCACGAAGTGCTCGGGATCGTCGATCTTCCCGCCGGTCGCGATGCGCTCGATGATCTTGGTGAGCAGGTCGCCGACGAACACGCTGAGGATCGCCGGCGGCGCCTCGTTGGCACCCAGCCGCAGGTCGTTGTTCGGACCCGAGACCGACCAGCGCAGCACGTCGGCGTGGTCGTGCACCGCCTTCAGGCAGCCGGCGATGAACGCCAGGAAGCGCAGGTTCTGGTGCGGCGTGCGGCCGGGATCGAGCAGATTCTCGCCGCGATCCGTGACCATGCTCCAGTTGCAGTGCTTGCCGCTGCCATTGATGCCGGCGTAGGGCTTCTCGTGGAGCACGCACACGAAGTGGTGCCGCAGGGCGACCTTCCGCATGATGTCCATCGCGAGCGCGTTGTGGTCGATCGCGAGGTTCACGTCCTCGAACACCGGCGCCATCTCGAACTGCATCGGCGCGACCTCGTTGTGCCGCGTCTTCACCGGCACGCCGAGGCGGTGCAGCTCGAACTCGAACTCCTCCATGAACGCGAGCACGCGCGCCGGGATGGAGCCGAAGTAGTGATCCTCGAACTGCTGCCCGCGCGCCGACGCCGCGCCCAGCAGGGTGCGGTCGGTCATCACCAGGTCCGGCCGCTGCGCGAAATGGTCCCGGTCGACCAGGAAGTACTCCTGCTCGCAGCCCATCGTGGAGCCGACCGACTGCACGTCGACGTCGCCGAGCAGCTTGAGGAACGCGACCGCGTGCTTGCTCAGGCCCTCGAGCGCGCGCAGCACCGGCGTCTTGTGGTCGAGGCTCTCGCCGTGGTAGCTCACGAACACCGAGGGAATGCACAGCGTGCGGCCGTTGATGCTCTCGACCAGGAACATCGGCGACGACGGATCCCAGGCGGTGTAGCCGCGCGCCTCGAACGTGCTGCGCACGCCGCCCGAGGGGAACGACGACGCGTCCGGCTCGCTCTGCGAGAGCTGCGAGCCGGAGAACCGCTCGAGCACCTTCAGCTCCCCGGTCATCTGCACGTTGAGGTCGACGAAGCTGTCGTGCTTCTCGGCGGTCAGCCCGGTCATCGGCTGGAACCAGTGCGTGAAGTGCGTCGCGCCGTGCGACGTGGCCCATTCGCGCGCGACCGAGGCGATGGTCTCGGCGGTCTCGCGCGCCAGCGGCGTGCCGCTGCGGAGCGTGCTCATCAGCGACTGATAGGCCTCGCGCGGCAGGCGCTCGCGCAGCTTGATCAGGTCGAGCGCGTGACGGCCGAAGTACGCGCTGACGGGGGCGCGATGGCCGTCGGGCAACCGCGGCGGATCGAACACGCGCGGCTGACGCAGGTACGGGGTGTGGCGGGCCTCACGACGTGAGGACGGGGACATGGCCTGGCTCCTCTCTGCAACCCCGCGGAGCCACCCGGCCCTTCGGGATCGCGTTCGGGACATGGACCTCGGTGCGAGTCGTACCCGCCCGAAGCCCTTCCATGGTCGGCCCGGAAAGGACCGACGGGCGCCGAGTATATCGGCCCCCGTGGTCCTCTGGCCATGGATTTCTGGCGTAGGGACTCGCAGCCGGTTGCACCGTGCAGGATGCGATGCGGGGTGACGCCGCCGTGCGGCGGGCACGGACGGCGGCTCAACGGGAGAAGTCGATGAGGATGCGAGTGACCTGGACGAACGACAGCACGAAGCCGGCCGCGGTCGCGATCAGCAGCGCCAGCGCCAGCAGCTGCACGCCGCGCCCCTCGCGCGCATCCGCGGCGCGCATGCTCTCGGCGATCACCCAGCCGCCCGCGAAGCCGCCCGCGTGCGCCCAGTTGTTCACCGCCGGCGACAGGAAGCCGAACACGAACATCACGATCGCCCACTGCCACATCTGGCCGGTCATCAACCGCGCGCCGGCGCGCCGGCCGTACACGATCAGCGCCGCGAGCAGGCCGAAGATGCTGCCGGAGGCGCCGATCGTCGGCGTGCCCGCGGCGAAGTTCGAGAGCAGGTAGCCCGCCGCGCCGGCCAGCGAGAAGATCACGAACGCGCGCGCCGGCCCGTAACACTCGGTGACGGCCGGCCCGAGCTGGCGGATCCACATCACGTTGAAGACGATGTGGATCAGGCTCCCGTGCAGGTAGATCGCCGTGAGCAGCGTCCACCACCAGTGCTGCTGCCACGCGAGCCCGCCCGTCATGCCGAGCTGCCACAGCGGGCGCGTGCCGGGCGCGAGGATGTCCCAGAGTCCTCGCCACTGGAAGATCGCCGACGGCTGCAGCGCCAGCGCGACGACGTAGAGCGTCACGCAGGTGGCGCTGATGAGCGAGATCATGTCGAGGTGCTTGCCGAACAGCTTCTGGAGCGCCGGCGTGAAGCCGTAGAGCCCCGGCCGCCACGCGCCGCAGAACGGGCACTTCTCCTCGCCCACGCTGATCAGCTTGGAGCACTGCGGACACAGCATCGAACCGGACGTCTTGCGCATGACGGCGCAGGATACGGCAGCGCTCGGCCCGACGCGAGGCGGCCGCGGTCCGCTACGCGCGGCCGCGAGCGCGCCGGACGCGCGGCGAGGGTCCGCGGCGGCGCTGCGAAGTCCCGCGACCCTTGACGCCCGCGCGGCGAGGGCCCGCGGCGGCGCCGCGAAGTCCCGCGACCCTTGACGCCCGCGCGTCGCGCCGCCACTGTGCGGCGCATGTCGCTCCTCCTGCCGCAGGACAAGTCGGGCGTGGTGCGTGCCGTGAGGCCGCTGGACATCCACGGGGACCGCTGGGTGGACGTCGCCGTGGAGCTGGACGACCTGCCGGGCGCGGGCCAGGCCGGGCGCGTCGCGGCCGCCGAGTGCCCCGTCGACCTCGCCGCCGGCGACCGCGTGCGCGTGCGCTTCGTGATGGGCCAGATGATGCGCGTGGAGCGCGAGGCGCGGTAGCAGAGCGGTTGGCGGCCCGCGGCCGCGCACCCGAGGCCTCACCGCGCCGCGGCGGCGTCCGCGGCGGCGATCACGATCAGGTGGCTCTTCGCGCGCGAGCCGCCGACGTAGAGCATCTCCTCGAGGCGGCCGTGACCGTCGCCGCCGAGCTCGGCCAGCACCACCACCGCGCGCTCGAGCCCCTTGAACGCGTGCACGGTCTCGCACTGCACGTAGCCGGGCGCCGGCGGCCACGCGTCGGTGAGTGCCAGGTTGCCGTAGCGCGGCTCGCGCCACAGCGCGCTGCGGCTGCGGCCGAACGGCGACAGCACGACGATGTCCTTCTCGGGCACCCCTTCGTCGCGCGTGAGCCGATGCAGCACGCGGCGCAGGTGCTCGCGCAGCTCGCGCTCGTCCTCGTACGTGAGCCGCTCGACCGGCAGGCCGTCGGGGCCGCCCGCCTCGGGCTTCTGCTCGCCGCGGTAGAAGCGCGCGACGTACTCGTGGATCGGCCGCGTGTTCCGGCAGTTGACGGTGAGCGGATACGGCGGCGTGGTGATGGGCAGGCGCGCGCCGCTGGTGTAGAGGCTCTGATTGTCGTCGAAAAACACGTAGAGGATGCCGTCGTCGGGCTCGGCCAGCAGGCTCTGCAGCGGCACCCACCACTCGGGCCGGAAGTCCTGGCCCTCGTCGACGATCACCGCGTCGTAGCGCTCGGGCAGCCGGTCGAGCGCCGTCATCAGCGCCTCGGGCAGCGCCTCGTCGAAGAAGCGCCGCGCGTCCTCGCCGGCTCCGGCCTCGGGCAACTCGACGCTTGCGCGGCGTGCCCACGACGCGGCGAGCGCGTGGAACGACTCCACGTCCACGCGCGTGCCGCCGAAGATGTCGAGCTGCCCGGCGCCGCGCGACACTCCGGCGCGCCCGCTCGGCACGGTGGCCGGCAGCTGGTGGCGGATGAACTCCGCCAGCGCGCGGTTGAAGCACGTCACCAGCACCTTGAAGCCCTCGCTCGAGAGCCGGCGCGCCTTCTCGACCGCGAGCATGGTCTTGCCCGAGCCGGCGCACCCGGCGATCGCGGCGCGCCGCTGCAGCCGCAGCGCGTCGAGCAGCCGCGCCTGCGCCTCGGTGAGCCGGATGAACTCCGGCTCCTGCTGGATCATCCGCACGCCGAGCGGCACGCGCGCGAACTCCTTGTGCACGAACAGCCGCTCGAGCAGCGCGCTGCCGTGATGCCGCCAGTCCTCGCCCGGGCGCAGGTTCCAGAACGTGAACGCGCGCTCGATCGCCTCGCCCGCGCGGTTCAGGTCGGCGGCGTCGAGCACCAGCTCGGGCGGGGCGGCGGGCCCGGTGAACGCGGTCTTCGTGCAGCCGGGCAGCGCCACCGCGTGGCCGATGGGCGCCTCCTTGCCGCGCCAGAACGGCATCGACTTGATCTTGCGCTCGAGCGCGTGACTGGAGCTGGTCGCCTGCTCGAACGGGTCGCGGATCTCGAACGTCGCGCCGTGCTGGTCGGTGGAGGTCCAGCGGCCGCTCTTCGGGTCGCAGGCGACCAGCCCGCCCTTGACCTCCAGCACCAGCATGCCCCGGTCGGGATGGGCGATCACGAAATCGGTCTCGCCGTCGTGCGCGCGCCCGTGCTCGGGACGTTCCTGCCAGCGCACGCGGTGGATGACCAGCCAGCCTTCGCCGAGCTCGTCGGCGAGCGCCTCGTAGACCGCGTACTCGGCGGCACCGGAGCGCTCGGTCTTCAGTTCGACGGGGAAACTCTCCGGGTAGAGGCGGGCCATGGCGGGCGAGACTAACCCGGCCCGCACCCCTCGTCACGGCGGGCGGCGGCGGCGCGTGGTCGACCCGAGCGCCGCGCGTGGGCGATCGCGCCGAGCGCCGAGCGGGGTCGATCCGAGCACCGTACCCTCGCGGGCACCCCGGCCGCCGCGCTAGGATGCGCGGCGACCCGTCGTCCACCCCGAGGCCATTCGATGATGCCCGCTCCACCTCCCCAGAACGCGACGCGCCCGGGATCCGCGCAGTTGCCGCCGTGGCTGGCGCTCGCCGCCGTGCTGGCGCTCGCCACCGGCCTGCGGGTGTGGGAGGCGGTGCGCACGCCGCTGTGGTTCGACGAGATCTTCACGCTGATGGTGGCGCGCCTCGACGTGAGCGGACTGCTGGCGGCGCTCGCGAACGACATGCACCCCCCGCTGCACTACCTGCTCGAGCACCTGTGGATCCGCTTCGGCGGCGAGGGCGAGCTGTGGCTGAAGAGCCTCTCGATCCTCATTGGAGTGGCGACGGTGGCGGCGCTGTACGGCCTCGTGGCCGAGGCGTTCGGCAGGGGCGCCGGGCTGTTCGCCGCGCTGCTGCTGGCGGTGCATCGCACGCACGTCTACTACTCGCAGGAGGCGCGTTCCTACGCGCTGCTGTGGCTGTGGTACGTGCTGGCCGCGTGGATGGCGTGGCGCTGGACCGAGCGCGGGCGTCCGCGCGACGCGGCGCTGTTCGTGCTGACGGCGGCGGCCGCGCTGTACACGCACTACCAGGCCGGCCTGGTGCTCGCCGGCCTGGGCGTCTGGGGCGCGGCGGCGCTCGCGCGCACGCCGCGGAAGCTGGGCGGCTGGCTCGCGCTGAACGCGGCGGTGGTCCTGCTGTTCCTGCCGCAGCTCGGCACGTTCCTCAGCCAGTGGCACCGGCTGAGCGCCGAGTACTGGGTGAGCCCGGTCTCGCCCGCGATGTTCCTCGACGTGCTGCGGATCTACTCGTTCGGCGTGGTGCTCGCGGTGCCGCTGATGGCCGGGCTCGCGCTGCTGCCGCTGGTGCTCCCCGGCCATCGCCGCGCGGCCGCGCTGGTGTGGATGGCGTCGCTGGTGCCGATGATGCTCGCGTACGTGCTCGCCGCGCGCGGGGCCCACGTGTACACCGACCGCTACATGATGTTCGTGCTCCCGGGGTGGTGCGCGCTGGCGAGCGCGGGGCTGGCCGCGCTCGGAGCCCGGTGGGTCTGGCTCCGCCGGGGTCTCGGCGCCGCGCTGCTCCTCGTCGCCGTGCGCACGCTGGCGACGCACCTGCCGAACATCGAGGCGGTCGAACTCGCGCGGGCGGAGCAGTGGCTGCGCCCGCGCGTGCAGGCCGGCGACGTGGTCGCGTTCGCCGACGGCCACGCGTGGTTCTTCTTCCGCCATCACGCGCCTTCGCTCGGCCGGCAGATCCTCGTCCTGCCCACGCCCCACATGCCCTACTACGAGGGCGCGCTGTTCGTGCCCGATTCCGCACGCGTCACCGTCGCCGCGTGGGACAGCCTCACCGTGGGCCGGCGTTGGTTCGGCGTGCGCGCGCGGCATGGCGGCATCGACAGCCGCCCCGCGTTCGAGCGCATGGTGCGCGGCGCGCGCGCGATCGAGGGCTTCGGCCCGGTCACGGTGACCATGGGGCAGTAGCCCCGCGCCTCGCCTGTGACCCGCCGCCTTGCGTTCACCCCCGCCCGGATGCATCCTGCGCGTGCCCGCATCGCGGGCGCGTCGTTAGGGGTGGTCGGCAGCAGAAAAACGCCGGCCTGAGAGCACACCCTCTGAACCTGAACTGGGTCATACCAGCGTAGGGAAACGGCGAAGACAAACGCGCTCTCCGCTTGCCTTCATGCCGTCCCTTCGCGGAGGGCGCTGCGCGTCTCCGGTCCAGCGCCGGTCGCGCGCGACCCCCGCAGGGATCGCACATGTTCAGCACGAGTCCCCTGGACTGGGGACTGGTCGTCCTCTATCTGGGCTTCCTCGCGGTCGTCTGGGCGCGGCGCGTCGGCCACACGCCGCCGGTGCTCGACTATCTCGTCGCGGGCCGCCGCGTGACGCTCCCCGCGTTCGTGGCGACCCTGGTCGCCACGTGGTACGGCGGCATCCTGGGCGTCGGCGAGTACGCCTACCGCTACGGGCTCGCGAACTGGCTGGTGTTCGGCGTGCCGTACTACGTCGGCGCGCTGCTGTTCGCGTTCCTGTTCGCGAAGCGCGCGCGCCGGCAGGCGCTGTACACCATCCCCGACCTGCTCGAGCGCCGCTGCGGCCGCGGGCCGGCGCTGGTCGGAGCGCTCGCGGTGTTCGTGACGTCGGCCCCGGCGGCCTACGTGCTGATGCTGGGCACATTGTTCGCGGCGATGACGGGCTGGCCGCTCGTGCCCTGCGTGATCGGCGCGGCGCTGCTGTCGATCTTCTACATCCACCATGGCGGATTGCGCACCGTGGTGTTCACCGACCAGGTGCAGTTCGTGCTCATGTACGCGGGCTTCGTCGTGATGCTCGCGTTCCTGGTCGCGCGGCACGGCGGACTGGGCTTCCTGCACGCGCACCTGCCGTCGACGCACTTCGTGTGGCACGGCGGCAATCCACCCCAGGCGATCTTCGTCTGGTACTTCATTGCGCTCTCGACGCTGGTCGACCCGGGGTTCTGGCAGCGCGCGTACGCGGCGCGCGACGAGCGCGTCGCGCGCAACGGCGTGCTGTGGTCGGTGGCCTGCTGGGTGGTGTTCGACTTCCTGACCACGTTCACCGGGCTCTACGCGCGCGCCGTGCTGCCGGCGCTGCACGATCCGGTGTTCGCGTTCCCGGAGCTGGCGCGCGTGACGCTGCCGCCGCTCGCGCTCGGTCTGTTCTACCTCGCCATGATCGCGACCGTGATGAGCACGGTGGACTCGTACGGCTTCATCGCGGCCACCACGCTCGGCCGCGACGTGTGGTGGCGGCTGCGCGGCGCGCGCGACGAGGCGGGCCTGGTGGACCACAGCAAGCTCGGCCTGTGGATCGCCGCGGCGTTCGCGACCGCGCTGGCGCTCGCGCGCCCGAGCGTGGTCGCGCTGTGGCACGACCTGGGCTCCATCACCACGCCGGTGCTGCTGCTGCCGGTCGGGCTCGCGCTGGCCGGGCGCGGGATGCTGAACGGGCGCTGGACCGTGGTCGCGATGGTGGTGCCGTTCGCGCTCACGACCGCGTGGGTGATCGCGAAGACCATCCAGCCCGCGGCCGGCTATCCGCTCTCACTCGAACCCATCTATGCCGGGCTCGCGGCGTCGTTCGCGATCTACGCCGCCGGCTGGCTCGTCTCGCGCAGGAGGACCTCATGAACACGCGCCTCGTCGCCCTTTCGCTCCTCGCCGCGCTCGTCCTCGGCACCCGGGACGCCGCGGCGGCGGTGACCATCGCGGCTCCGTTGGCGGCCGGCGCGCTCGCCGCGCCGGCCGTGCGCGAGACGCTCGAGCGCGTGGTGCCGATGCCCGAGGTGGTGGTGAGCACCACGCGCCCGGGCGAGCGCGCGCCGGTCGCGCGCAGCGTGCTGACGCGCGCGGACGCGCAGCGGCTGAACTGGGGCCAGGACACCCCGATGGCGCTGGCGGCGTTGCCGGGCGCCTACGCGTACTCCGACGCCGGCAACGGTATCGGGTACTCCTACCTCTCCATCCGCGGGTTCCCGCAGCGGCGCATCAGCGTGCTCGTGAATGGCGTGCCGCTCAACGACCCCGAATCGCACGAGGTCTACTGGATCGATCATCCCGACCTGCTCGCCTCCACCAGCGAGGTGCAGATGCAGCGCGGCGTGGGCTCGGCGCTGTACGGCGCCGCATCGCTCGGCGGCAGCGTCAACCTCGAGACCGCCCCGCTCGGCGAGACGCCGCGCACCAGCGCGCTGGTCGCGGGCGGCGCCTGGGGCACCCGGCGACTGATGCTCGAGACGGAATCCGGGCGGCTGGCCGGCGGCTGGAACCTCTACGGGCGCTACTCGCGCGTCCAGACCGACGGCTATCGCGAGCGCTCGGACTCGCAGCTGTGGTCGTACGCGCTGGCGGCGCGCCGCACCTGGGGCCGGCAATCCCTGCGCGTGAATCTCTACGGCGGCCCCGAGGAGACCCACCTCGCCTACCTCGGCGTGCCGAATGCCTACCTCGACGGGCGCATCACCGGCGACCGCGACCGCGATCGGCGCTTCAACCCGCTCACCTACGATGGCGAGCGCGACCACTTCTTCGAGCCGCACTACGAGATCGTGCATGCCTGGTCGCCGGGGCGCGGCATGGCGCTCGCTCAGACGCTGTTCTGGTACGACGGACGCGGCTACTACGACGAGCGCCGGCTCGGCCGCGCGCTCGCCGACTACCGGCTCGCGCCGTGGGCGACCGACGACAGCACGCTGGCGCCGCGCGACTACTACGCCCAGGACGCGGGCGGCGCGCTGATCCGCGACGCGCAGGGTCGCGTGACGCTGGAGCGCTTCGACCTGGTGCGGCGGCGCACGGTCGTGAACCGCCACTTCGGCTGGGTGCCGCGGGTGCGAATCGAGCACGCCGGCGGCGCGCTCACCATCGGCGGCGAGCTGCGCGCGCACGACGGGCACCACTTCGGCGAGGTGCTCGGCGGCACCCCGCTGCCGCCCGGCGCGGGGCTCGACACGCGGTACTACGACTACCATCCGCGCACGCTGGCGGCCGGGCTCTTCGCGCGCGAGGAATGGCAGGCCCGCGAGCGGCTGCTGGTCACCGCCGACCTGGCCTGGCGACACCAGTCGTACGCGATGCGCGGCGACCGGTTCGACGGCATCCGGTTCGATCAACCCTACGACTTCGCCGTCCCACGCCTGGGACTCTCGTGGTCGCCGCGCGCCGACCTGCAGGCGTTCGCGTCATGGGCCTATTCCTCGCGCGAGCCGGCGTTCCGCGACCTGTACGACGCCGAAGGCGCCGGCAGCCTGCCGCTCTACCGCGAGGTCGACGTGGCGCGCGGCATCTATCGCGATCCGCTCATCAAGCCCGAGCACGTGCGGGACTGGGAGGTCGGCGCGGCGTGGCGCGGTGCGACGGCGAACGCGAGCGTGAACCTGTTCCGGATGGACTTCCGTGACGAGCTGGTCTATGCGGGCCAGTTCGACACCGACCTCGGCTACCCGATCCTGGGCAACGCGGCGCGCTCGGTGCACCAGGGCGCGGAGCTGGCGGCGCGCACGGAACAGCCGCTCCCCCGCGGCGCGCGCCTGGCGCTCGATGCGAACGCGACGCTGTCGGACAACCACTTCGTGGAGTACCGCGAAGTCTACGGCACCACGCCGAGCGACGTCGTGAGCTACGACGGCAAGGCGCTCGGCTTCTTCCCGGCGACGATGGCGAACCTCGCCGCGCGCCTCGAGTGGACGCGGCTCGCGTGGGGCGCCGAGGTCCATCACGCCGGGCGCATCTACCTCGACAACACCGAGACCCGCGCGGTCAGCGCCGCCCCGCGCACCACGCTCGACCTGACCGGCGCACTTCGCCTCCCGGCGGGCGCCGCGCGCACGGAACTGTCGGTGCGCGTGATGAACGCGCTCGACGTCCACTACGCCACTGGCGGCTACCTCGACTACGACTCGGCCGGCGCGCTCGTGCCGCACCTGATCCCCGCCGCCACGCGCGGCTGGCTCGCGCAGCTCCGGGTCGACTTCTAGGCCCGAGCCGACGACTCGATGGGCCTGGACCAGTTTTGGACCGGGCCCATCATTGGACTCGGGTCAGAATTGACGACCCCACAACATGCTGTGCGGCAACGGAATGTCGTCAGTTCCTGGAGGAATGCGCGTTCCGTGCAACCAATCCGACTCGACAAACGTAGATGGACCTAGCCTATATTTGGACCGTGGTCATTATTGTAGCGAGTCCAATCGATCCCTCACCCGAGGAATGCCATGATCACCGAGCCGTCGCGCCGCGAGCGCAAGAAGGAAGAGACTCGCGAGCGCATCTTCAAGGAAGCGATCCGCCTGTTCAGCAAGCGCGGCTTCGCCGAGACCACGATCGACGACATCACGGAGCGCGCGGATGTCGCGAAGGGGACGTTCTTCAACTACTTCCCGCGCAAGGAATCGGTGCTGGGCTACCTGTCCGAGCAGCGCCTCGTGGACCTCGAGGCCAACGCCGAGGCGATCTTCGCGGCGAAGAAGCCGGCGCGCGAGAAGCTGATCGACGTCTACCTGCGCGCCGCCACCGCCTACGAGGCCGACCGCGAGCTGTCGCGCTACGTGATCAACGAGCTGATGGCGCGCGCGTTCGACGTCGCCGACGAGGGCACGCACGCGGTGCGCTGGAACACGCTCGTGTTCCGAGCGCTGCAGATGGCCCGCGACGCCGGCGAGCTGCGGACCGACGTGGACGAGGGCCGCGCCGCCGAGATGCTGACCGGGATCTACTACGCGACGATCTACACGTGGGTGAACTGCGACGAGTGCCCGGCCGGCTCCCCCTACGACTTCAAGCTGCTCCCCGAGCTGCGCATCCGGCTCGAGCTCATGCTCGACGGACTGATGGCGCGGAACGGAGCGCATCGATGAGAGCCGCCTGGCCCGCGACCGCCGCGCTCGCGTGCGCGGCACTCGTCCTCCCCTTCCTCGCCACCCCGGCCGCACGGGCCGGCGCCGCGCCGGCCGCCGCATCCGGGGCGATCGACGACGCTCCGCTGCGCCTCTCGCTCGACGACGCGGTGGCGCGCGCGCTGAGCGAGGGCGACGACATGCGCTTCCCGCGCGCGCTCATCCGCGAGGCGCACGGTCGCATCCACTTCGCGCTCGCCGAGGCGCTGCCCCAGATCAACGGCGTCTACTCCTACAGTCGCAGCCTGGCATCCGTGTTCGACGTCCCGGCGGACGACTCGAGCATCGGCTCGCTGCTGGCGAACAGCCCCTTCGCCGCCAAGAACACCTGGGAGCTCGACATCACCGCGCGCCAGCTGCTGTGGTCGGGCGGCAAGGTGGGCGCGGGCCTGCGCGCCGCGGTGGCGGTGCGCCGCGCCGCCGACTCGAACCAGCGCGAGACCGCGATGGACGTCACCTACCGGACCCGCAAGGCCTACCTGGACGCCGCGCTCGCGCAGCGCGTCGTGGCGATCGCCGAGTCGTCCCTGGCGCAGTCGCGGGCGCACCTGGCGCAGGTGCGGCTCTACCGCCGCGAGGGCGCACGCTCCGAGTACGAGCTGCTGCGAGCCGAGGTGGACGCGGCCAACCAGGAACCGCCGGTGGTCGAGGCCCGCAACAACTCCACGCTCGCGCAGCTCGAGCTCAAGCGCGTCGCGCACGTGCCCCTCGAGCAGGAGCTCGTGCTCACCACGCCGCTGGTCGCCGACGACGAGACGGTGCCGGTGCCGGTGGACACCCTGTTCCTCCGCGACGCCCGCCCCGCGCTGCAGCAGATCGAAGCCGAGGTGGTCGCCCGGCGGATGGCGCTCCGGGTCGAGCAGGGCCGGCGCTGGCCGGACCTCTACTTCACCTCGACGCTCTCGCACTCGGCGTTCACGTCGACCGCGGCGTGGCCGGAACGCGACCGGTATCGCCGCTCCTGGAACGCCGGCGCCCGGCTCGAGTTCCCCATCTTCGTCGGCCTGCGCACCGAGGGCGGCATCGACATCGCGCGGGCCGACCTGGAGCGCGCGCTCGCGCAGCGCGATCAGACCCGCGTCGGCGTGGAGCTCGAGATCGAGCAGGCCCGCACGGGACTCGAACGCACCGGCGCGCTGCTGGCCGCGCGCCGCGAGACGGTGCGCCAGGCTCAGCGTGCGTTCGAGCTCGCGAGCGTGCGGTTCTCCAACGGGCTGTCGCCTCAGATCGAAGTCTCGGACGCCCGCCTGCAGCACCAGAACGCGGAACTGAACGAGGTGCAGGCCACGCGCGACTACCTGCTCGCGCTCGCGTCCCTCGAGAAGGCGGTCGGACATACGCTGCCGGTGGAGCGGCGCCCCGTCGATAGCATCGGCATGAACGTAGACCCCGAGAAGGAAGGGCGATAGCCATGAAGCGATATGCGTGGATGATGACGATCGCGACGGTCGGCCTGCTGGCGGTCGCCCTGACGAGCGGATGCGGCAAGCAGCAGCCCCCCGCGAATGCAGCCGACGCCGGCGCCCTGCAGGCGGCGGTGCTGGGCGCCAGCGACGTGACGGAGGCGCGACGCATCGATCTCGTGCAGGGCGTGGCGGTCTCGGGCACGCTCGGCCCCGCGACCGACATCACGATCGGCGCGCCGATCGCGGACGTGATCGACGCGATGCCGGTGAAGGAAGGGCAGCGCGTCCAGCGGGGCGAGGTGCTCGCGCACTTCCGCACCAGCGCAGTGGAGCCCGCGGCGGCCGGCGCCGCGGCGCGCTTCCGCGCGGCGCGCTCCGACTACGGGCGCATGCAGAACCTGCTGAAGGAGGGCGCGGTCGCCGAGCGCGACGTCGAGACCGCGGAGGCGGTGATGCGCGAAGCGGAGGCCGCCTACGCGACGGCGCGCAAGATGCTCGACGAGTCGACGGTCCGGTCCCCGATCAGCGGGACGGTCGCTCAGCGCTTCGTGCAGGCGGGCGCGCGGCTCGGCATCGGAGACCCGGTCATGCGGGTGGTGGACACGCGCGAGCTGGAGTTCGAGGCGACCATCACCGCGACCGACGTGAGCCAGGTGCGCGTCGGCTCGCCGGTGGTGCTCGACGTCACCGGCTACCCGCACGCGGCGATCGAGGGCCGCGTCGCGCGCGTCAACGCGGACGCCGATCCCGCGACGCGGCAGGTGAAGATCTACGTGGCGGTCCCCAACCGGGATGGACGCATGGTCGGCGGCCTGTTCGCCTCCGGCCAGGTGGTGCTCAAGCGCGTGCCGCGGGCGCTCGCGGTGCCCCTGGCCAGCGTGCGCGCGGACAGCGGCCGCGCCGTGGTGTGGGTGGTGGCCGGCGGCAAAGCCACGCCGCGCACGGTGACGACCGGGCTGCGCGACGACTCGCGCGACCTCGTCGAGGTCGTGTCGGGATTGACGGACGGCGAGCAGGTCATCTCCGGACCGATCACGGGCCTCAAGGCCGGGCAGCCGGTCCAGGTCGCGAAGCGGGAGGGCTGAGATGTTCCTGAGCGATCTCTCCATCAAGCGACCGGTGCTCGCCACGATGATGATCGTGGCGCTGGTCACCCTCGGCGTCTTCGCCTACCGGCGACTCGCCATCGACCAGTGGCCCAACATCGAGTTCCCGTTCGTCGGCATCCAGACGAACTACCCCGGCGCGAGCCCCGAAGCGGTCGAGCGCGAGGTGACCAAGAAGATCGAGGAGGCCGTCAACCCGGTCTCTGGAGTGAAGGAGATCAGCTCGATCTCGACCGAGGGCTTCTCGCAGGTGTTCATCCAGTTCCGTCTCGGCGTCAAGGTCGCGGAGGCGCAGGCCGACGTGCGGGCGAAGCTCGACGCCATCCGCCTCGAGCTTCCGAAAGACATCGACCCGCCGGTGGTGTCGAAGTACGACGCCCAGGGCGACCCGATCCTGACGTTCTCGCTGAGCAGCGCGGGCATGTCGCTGCGCGACCTGACCACGCTCGCCGAGGAGACCATCAGCAAGCGCCTCGAGAACATCCCGGGGGTCGGCAACGTGTCGGTCGAGGGCGGCGTGCGCCGCGAGATCCACGCGCTGCTCCAGCCCGACCGGATGCAGGCGCTGGGCGTGTCGCCCGACATGGTGGTGGCGGCGGTCGAGCGCGAGAACACCGACGTGCCCGCCGGGCGCGTCGATCGCGGGCACCGCGAGGAGCTCGTGCGCGTGAAGGGGCGCATCCCCGAGCCGGCGGGATTCAACTCCATCGTCGTCGCCGAGCGCGGCGGCGAGCCGGTGCGCCTGTCCCAGGTCGCGCGCGTCGAGGACGCGCAGGAGGAGGCGCGCGACGCGGCGTTCGTGAACGGAGAGCGCGCGGTCGCGATCTCGGTCCGCAAGGTCTCGGGCGGCAACACCGTGCAGATCGCGGACGACGTGCACGCCGCGGTCGGGAAGCTGAACAAGTCACTGCCCGCGGGCGTGGTGATCGCGCCGATCCGCGACAACTCGGTCCAGATCCGCGACTCGGTGGACGACGTCCGCAAGACGCTGGTCGAGGGCGCGTTCCTCACCATCCTGATCGTGTTCGTGTTCCTGAACTCGTGGCGCTCGACCGTGATCACCGGCCTCACGCTCCCGGTCTCGGTGATCTCGTCGTTCGTCGCGATCCTGGCGTTCGGATTCACGCTCAACACGATGACGCTGATGGCGCTGTCGCTGGTGATCGGCATGCTCATCGACGACGCGATCGTGGTCCGCGAGAACATCGTGCGCCACGTCGAACGCGGCGAGGACCACTTCACCGCGGCCCGCAACGGCACCGCCGAGATCGGCTTCGCGGTCCTCTCGACCTCGCTCTCGATCATCGCGGTGTTCGTCCCGGTCGCGTTCATGGGCGGCATCGTCGGGCGCTTCTTCTTCTCGTTCGGCATCACGGTCGCGTTCGCGGTGCTGGTCTCGCTGTTCGTCTCGTTCACGCTCGATCCGATGCTGTCCTCGCGCTGGTACGACCCCCAGGCCGAGGGCCACCGGCAGAACGGCTTCGTGGGCCGCCGGCTCGCGGGCTTCAACCAGTGGTTCGAGGGCGTGGGCCGGCGGTACCGCGGGCTCATCCAGTGGGCGCTGCGCCATCGCCTGCTCACCATGGGGATCGCGCTGGCGACGTTCGTGATCGCGCTGGCGCTGCCCGCCGTCGGACTGGTGGGCCAGCAGTTCTTCCCGAAGTCGGACGAGGGCGAGACCGTGATCGGCTTCGACACCCCGGTCGGCTCCTCGCTCGCCTACACGACCGACAAGGCGCTGGAGCTGGTGCGGTTCGTGCGCTCGCACCCGGAGGTCGCCTACACCTACACCAGCATCGGCGGCGACCAGCAGAACGGCGCGGTCAACAAGGGCCAGATCTACGTGAAGCTCACCCCGCGCCATACCCGCCGGCTCTCGCAGCAGCGGCTCGAGACCCTGATGCGCAAGGACCTGCCGCGCTTCCAGGGTGTGAGCGCGCGCATCCTCCAGGTGAGCTTCGGCGGCGCGTCGGCGCCGATCCGGCTCCACATCAACGGCCCGCGCCTCGACAAGCTGCAGGAGCTGTCGGATCAGACCATCGCCACGATCCGCGACGTCCACGGATTCGTGGATCCCAAGTCGAGCCTCGAGGGCCGCAAGCCCGAGTGGACGGCGGTCCTCGATCGCGACCTCGCGGCGCAGCTCGGCACCTCGGTCGGCGCCGTCGGCGCGGCCCTGCGTCCCGTGCTGTCGGGACAGAAGGCCGGCAACTGGGAGGACGAGACCGGTCTCGCGCACGACGTGGTCGTGCGCATGGCGCCGGAGTACCGCACCTCCCAGGCGGATCTCGCGCGGGTGCCGATCGCCACCGGCTCGTTCGACCGCTCCGGCCGCCCGGTGATGGTGCCGCTCGGCCAGATCGCGAGGCTCCAGCTGAGCGGCGCGCCGTCGCAGATCGACCGCATCGGACTGGAGCGCGTCGTCACCGTCGAGGGCAACTACGAGGGCGTGCCGCTCAGCGAGGTGGTGACCGGGATCCAGACGCGGCTGGCGCGGCTGCAGCTGCCGCCGGGCTACTCGTTCGACTTCGGCGGCGAGCAGGAGGATCTCCAGGAGACCATCGGCTACATCCTGGAGGCGCTGGCGATGGCGGTGATCTTCATCTACATCATCCTCGCCTCGCAGTTCGGGTCGTTCCTGCACCCGGTCGCCATCATGCTGTCGTTGCCGCTGTCGCTGGTGGGCGTGATGCTCGGCCTGATGATCACGCGCGGGACGCTCAACCTGATGAGCATGATCGGCATCATCATGCTGATGGGCCTGGTGACGAAGAACGCCATCCTGCTGGTCGACTTCGCCAACAAAGCGCGCGACCGGGGCAGCGAGCGCACCAAGGCGCTGGTCGATGCGGGCCAGCTCCGATTGCGCCCGATCGTGATGACCACGCTGGCGATGATCTTCGGCATGCTGCCGACCGCGATCGGCGGCGGTCAGGGCGGCGAGTTCCGCGCCCCGATGGCGCACGCGGTGATCGGTGGGCTCATCACCTCGACGCTGCTGACGCTGATCGTGGTGCCGGTCGTGTACACCTACCTCGACGACTTCGGCGCGTGGGTGGGCGTGCGGGTGACGAAGTGGACGAGCGCGCCCGCGGAACTCGCGGAGCACGTGCCGGCGCCGGGACCCGAGCCGCGGCCCGTACCGACGCCCGGCCTGGCGCCCGCGCCCGCGGGCGGCACCGTCGGGATGGGCTCGGCGGACTGAAGCCGCGCGGTTCGCGCACCGAAACACGACGGCGGCGTCCCGGGTACGGGGCGCCGCCGTCGGCGTGTGGGTAGCAGCTCAGGCCGCGATCGCGCGAGGAATCACCACGCCGGTCTTCCACTGCTGGAAGCGCTCCAGCGAGTCGGCCGGCAGGTGACCCTTCCAGCGCTTCCCGCGCACGACGAACGTGGCCTTGCGGGCCGAGCCGAGCATCACCTTGCCGCGGTCCTCGATGTCGAACTGATCCTTCTCGGCCACCACCACCTCGTGGCCGCGGTCGGTGGCGAGCACCGCCAGGGTCGGCGACAGGCGCGCCTTCCAGGCCTTCGCGTGAAGCCCCTCGCTGACGAACTCGATCACGTCGACCGACTCCTTCGCCTTGGTCTTCCACAGCACGTTCACCATGCCGTCGAGCTGGCGCGACTCCGCTTCGGTCGGCGGGTCGCGGAAGGCGTCGCGGAAGCGCCGGAAGCGCCAGAAGCTCGCGGCCCCCCACGCGATCTGGAACACCCCGAGCTTCACGAACAGGCTGTCGGCGGTGCCGTGCTGCCCCTGCGACAGGGCGAACAGGGCGCCGGCGACGTTGTAGAGCCCCACCACCAGCAGCGCGCAGCCGTCGAGCAGGATGCCGGTGGGCCGCGGATCGAGCAGGTTCCAGATGCCGGTGCTCAGCAGCACCGCGCCGACCGCGGTCAGCACCGGATCGAAGGGGGGCGCGATGCCGCCGAGCAGCGCGAGCGCGCCGAAGACGAGACTGCCGATGCTCGAACCGCGCAGCGTCTTGCGCACGGTGCGATGGTCGGCGACCTGCTGGAGTCGGAGCGAGCGATCCGCGGTTTCCACGTGGTTCTCCTGCGCTGACGGCGGGGCGGCGGCGTCCGGGCGGTGCTGGCGCACGGTCTCGAGGCGGAGGACGAAGCCGACCGCGGGGTTATCGGCGGCGGGCGCGAGGCGCTTGAGCCGCGCGGCGGAGTCCGCGCCGCGAGGTGCCCGGAGTCGCGGCGGCCGCGCCGGCGCGCGCCGCCTTGCGCGCGAGCGCGCTGAGCGCCACGGCGGGCGCCTCGGGATCCACCAGCCGCACCCGCGCGCCGCGCGGCGCCGCCCCGAGCAGGGTGCCGCCCCACAGCTCGACCTCGAACCTGCGGTGGGTGATGGTGTGGCGGACGCGGGCTTCGAGCGGGCGCAGCGCGGCCCGCACGCCGAGCGCCTTCAGAGCGGCGCCGAGCGCGCGCGCGCCGTCGGTCCCAGGCGCCAGGTCGATGCCGGGCGGCTCCCACAGCCCCGCGAGCAGCGTGCCGTCCCGTCGCGTCATCAACAGGCGGCCCGCGCGCCCGACCAGCGCCACCGCCCGCCGCACCGTCACCGCCGCGCGCCGCGGCGCGACCGGCGGAAACTCCTCCTCGCGCCCGAGGGCGTGGGCGCGGCAGCGCGCGGCGACCGGACAGGCGCCGCAGCGGGGCGCGCGCGGCGTGCAGATGCGGGCCCCCAATTCCATCATCGCCTGGTTCCAATCCCCCGGCTCGCGCATCGGAACCAGGGACTCGGCCAGCGTCCACAGCGCGCGCGCGTCGCGCGGGTCACGGATCGCGAGCGGCCGCGCGGTGAGTCGCGCCAGCACCCGCGCGACATTCCCATCCAGAACCGGAAGCGGACGGCCGAAAGCGATGGAGAGCACCGCGCCGCAGGTGTAGCGGCCGACGCCGGGCAGTCGGCCGAAGCGTTCGGGATCGTCGGGCACGTGTCCGGCGTGCTCGCGCACCACCTGGAGGGCGGCGGATCGGAACGAGCGCGCGCGGCGGTAGTAGCCCAGCCCCGCCCACGCGTGGAGCACGTCGGCCTCGCGCGCGCGGGACAGCGACTCGAGGCTCGGAAAGCGCGCGAGGAAACGCTCGTAGTACGGCAGCGCGGTGGCGACCTGGGTCTGCTGGAGCATGACCTCGGACAGCCACACCGCATACGGGTCGCGGGTGCGGCGCCACGGCAGATCGCGGCGCTCACGGGCGTACCAGGCCAGCAACCGCCGGTGCAGCGCGCGGACCACGGGTCCCGGCACGCCATCGGTGGGACCAGACGACGAGGATCGATCACGCACCATGCAGGCTCCCGAGCTCATCCGGACCGCGTTCCTCGCGCACATGCGCGAGCCCGAACCCACGCTCGAACTCGCGCGCGCCGCGCTGCTGGTCGCCGCGGAGTCCGATCCCGCGCTGCGCGTCGACGAGCAGATCGGCATCCTCGAGGAGTGGGGCGCCACGCTCAAGGCCCGTCTCGAGCCGGGTTGGAACAACCTCCAGCGCCTCGCGCGCCTGCGCGCGTTCGTGTACGACGAGCTGGGCTTCCGCGGCGACACCCGCGACTATTTCGACCCGCGCAACGTCCTGCTCCACGAGGTCCTCCGGCGCCGCAAGGGCATCCCGCTCACGCTCGCGATCGTGGTGCTCGAGCTCGGCTGGCGCATCGGCATGCCGCTCGAGGGCGTGGGCTTCCCCGCCCACTTCCTCGTGCGGCTCGCCGGCGAGCCCGGCGACCTGGTGCTCGACCCGTTCGAGGACGCGCGCTCGATGCACGAGGAGGACTGCCGCCGCATCCTCGCCTCGAGCACCGGCGGCCGGCTCGAGTTCGAGCCCGGGATGCTCGCCTCGGTCGGCAAGCACGACATGATCGTGCGCCTGCTGCACAACCTGAAGAACGCCTACCTGCGCGCGGAGGACCTGGGCGGCGCACTCGCGGCGGTGGAGCGCCTGCTGCTCCTGCAGCCCGAGGACGCGGGGCAGCGGCGCGACCGCGGGCTGCTGCTCTACCGCCTGCAGCGCTACGGCGAGGCGCTGGGCGCGCTGCGCGACTACCTCGCGAACACGCCGGCGGCGCTCGACCGCGAGGACGTGCAGCGCCACGTCACCGCGCTGCGCAGCATCCTGTCGGCGCTGAACTGAGCCCGTCCGGCGACCACCCGGCGCCGGCCGCGCGCTACTTGCGCTGCGGAAACGCGCTCGCGTCCTTCATGTTCGGAGTCTTGGTCTGCGTGCCGGTCCAGGCGCAGGCCATCGGCTGACCGCAACGCGGGCACTCGATGCGCGCGGCCGCGCCTTCCTCGCCGGTCGCCATCCAGCGATCCATCTTGGCCTGGCAGCCGGGCGTGTAGCAGAGATAGACGCACAGCGGCATGTCGTTCTCCGTGGTCCTTCCGTTCAGTCCTGCGACGTGCGCGGCTCGAGCGTGAAGGCGTGGATCGCGAGCCCCGGCTGCTCCGGGGAGAGCTTGAACACCCCGCCTCCGCGCGCCACCTCGTACAGCCGCGACTCGTTCACGTCGACATAGGAGGCGCCGCGCGGATCCAGCCGCGCGTCCGCCCCGAGCGCCTCGCGCGGCATCCATTTCTCGTCGCGCAGCACCCACACCCGCACCGATCCATCCCGCGGCGGGCTCATCACCACGCCCACCCGCGCGGGGCCGGAGCGCCGGGCATCATAGCGTATCGCCACGAACTCCGCCGCTCCCCCACGCGCCGCGATCAGGCCGTCGGCGTCGGGCGTCCAGCGCCCGACCGGGTACGGCACCGCGGGTTCGCCCTGCTCCTGGTAGCGGAACTGCGCGGTGAACGTGCGTGGCTCGCCCGCCTCGACGCGGGCGAGCGGGCCGCGCTCGACCCGGCCGACCCCGAGCGGAACGAAGCGCGGGCGCGGACGCGGCTGCGTCCCGAACACCGGGCCATGGTCGATCGGCCGGCGTGCGTCGATCGGAACGCCGGGGAGCAGCCCCGCGATGGCGAGCCGCACGCTCAGGTCGGTGGCTTCGTCGCTGTCCCCGACCACGCGTCCGGCGCTGTCCGCCACCACCTTGCGCGGGTTGCCGTACGGGCTGATCCCGCCCAGTGCGCGCTCGAGCTCGCGCGTGGCGTCGAGCACGATCGGAAAGCGCACCCCGAGCCGGCGCGCCAGCCGCGCGGTCACCGCGGTGTCGGCCGCGAACGCGAACTCCGGCACGTGCACGCCGACCACGCGCAGCCCCTCGCGCCCGAAGCCCTCCTGCAACTCCTCGAGCCGTGGCAGCAGGTCGTAGGTGGCGGGGCGGGTGTCGCTGAAGACCACCACCACCGTCATGCGCCGGCCCAGCGAGTCGGGAGTGACGGGTCCGCCGTTCACCCACGCGCGCCCCCCGGCGAGCGCGGGCAGGGTCGCGCCCGGCTGGAGCGCGGGGCGCGCGCGCGACGGGGCGCGCAGGGCGCGGTAGTTCGCGATCGCGGACGTCATCGCGTGGCGAAACGGACCGAACGCCGTCCATGCGAATATCGCGAGGAGTGCGAGGACGAGCGCGAGACGCAGTCGGCGCGGCATGGCGGCGGAGTATAGCGTGTGCCGGCGCGCGCTACGGCAGCTCGCGCGCCAGCCAGCGGACGATGTTGAGCGCGAGCTGGCGATTGTCGATCCCGGGGCGGTTCATCCCCATCTTGAACTGTCCCCCCGGCCCCGCGAGCTGGGCGGAGAGCATCGCGGCCTCGCCCAGCACCACCACGCGACCCTCGCCGAACGGGAACGCGAGCGCCTGCGAGCGACCCTCCGCGCGCTTCTTGAGCGAGTCGGGCACCGGCCCGCTCGCCTTGCCGAAGCCCACCATCAGGTCCACGGCGCTGGGCCCGAACGTGAGCAGCGAGGTCGCGCCCGGCGGACCCGCGAGCGACTGGCCGGTGAACGTCGTCACCGTGCGCACGCGCTCGCTCGCATCGCGCCCGCGGACGACGACGTGCGTGGTGTCGAGCCCGTAGGCCGCGGTGAACGTGCACAGCCCGGGCTGCCCGGCGGCGTTGCCCGGCCCCGGATCGATGCAGTAGGCGTTGCGCATGTCGACGCCGAAGCGCTCGCCGAGCGGGCGGGCCGCCGCACCCATGGGCGCGTGGTCGGCGATCAGCAGCAGTCCGCCGCCCGCGCGCACCCATTCGCGCACCGCGTCGCACTCGGCGGGCGTGAACGCGGCGTGCTCGGCCGCCGGGACCGACATGTCCTCGTCGCCGAGCGCGTTCGAGATCACCAGCACGTCGCAGCCCTTCAGCCCCGCGAGCGTGAACGGGGTCGTGCCGCGCTCGATCCGCGCGCCGTCGTTCGCGACCAGGTCGGCGAACACCTGGTAGCGGCCGCCCGCGGTGTGGAACTCGTGGTGCGCCTCGTCGACCCGCACCACCGGGTGGCGCGCGGTGAACGCCGGGTGCGCGACCCGGGTGTCGAACGTGGTGTCGGCGACCTGCTGCGCGCGGGCCGGCGCCGCGGCGGCCAGCGCCACGACCGCGGCCGCGACCGCGCCGCGGATCAGGTCTCGGATGCTTCGCATGGACGATTCTCCTCGGGCGAGCGGGCGGCGGGCACTCAGTGGGACGGAGTCGCGGCCGCGCCGCGGGCGCGCGCCTCCGCGATCGCGGCGCGCAGCGACTGCGCGTCGGGATCGGCGGGCGCCACGCGCGCGAGCGCGTCGAGCACCAGTTCGGATTCGTCGTAGCGGCGCTGCTGCGCGAGCGCCAGCGCGAGCACGTAGGCCGCGTTCGCATCGGTCGGATCGAGGGCGAGCGCCCGGCGCGCCCGGCGCTCGCCCTCGGCGAAGCGCCCGAGCTGCACCAGCACGTACGCGCTGCGCCCCTCGTCGTAGGCCCGGAACTCGGTCGCGGCGGTGTCGACCTGCAGCGACTCCGCGCGCGCGAACGCGGCCAGCGCCTCGGCCCAGCGGCTCTGCTGCAGCAGCTCGTAGCCCGCGATCTGCGTGCGCAGCGCCTGCGGCTCCACCAGCACCAGGCGGTCCGGCCGGCTGATCTGGTAGCGCAGCACGGTGGCGACCGCGAGGTCGGGGCGCGCGCGGAACTCCGCGTTGTGCACCCACCGCAGCGTCGAATCGCGGTACCACACCTGCAGCGCGTGATCGCCGCCGAGCGCGTACTGGAGCGCCTGCGGCAGGTTCTGCTGCGCCACCCCAGCGCCGCGCGGCAGCGTCGGGTAGCGCGCCTTCAGCGTGCCGCGCGCCGCCCGCATGAAGAGCTGCAGCCGCGTGAGGCGCTGGAAGTCGATGAACGCGCCGGTGTCGGGCGGCAGCGCGCTCACGCTCGTCGCCGTGCCGGGTGCCAGGCCCAGCAGCGCCACCCGCCCGAGCGCCAGCGTCCACGCGAGCAGCGGATGCGCGGCGCCCAGCAGCGCGATCGCCGCGATCCCGAGGCCCAGGCTGCCGAACTGGCTGCGGTTCGGCTGCCACATCGGGAAGATCGGCGTGAGCGCCAGGCTCGCCAGCGCGAACCACGCGAGCCCCCACGCGATCCAGCCGCGCGCGCGCGCCGCGCGCGCCCGCGCCACGCGGTCCACCACCAGCCACAGCAGTCCCGTCGCGAACAGCACGACGCCCGCGCGCAGCACCGCGAGATCGCGCGGGCCCGCGATCCGCGTCAGGCTCGCGAGCGCCTTGAGGCTGCCGCCGAACGCCCACACCACCCGGGTGGCGAGCGGGGTGGCGAGCACCGCGGCGTCGTGCTCGACCCCGTGCGGCAGCTCGAGGTGCGCGGTGCGGCGCACGTAGAGGTAGAGCAGCGCCCACGCGGCGGTCACCGACCACGTCGCGAGCGCCCAGCGCACCCGCGCGCGCCGCCCCCACGGCAGTGGCGACGGCAGGAACGGCAGCAGCAGCGCGGCCACCACTGCCACCTCCTTGCACAGCAGCGCCGCGAACAACGCGGCGAGCGCGGTCGGCAGGCGGCGGCGCGAGGTCTCGTGCAGCGCGAGCGCCACCGCCACGAACACGCCGAGGTCCACGAACTGGGTCGGCCAGCCGACGATCGTGCGCACCGACTCGGCCAGCAGCGGGAACGACGCCGCGGCGGCCGCCAGCGGCCCGCTCCACGAAGGCCGCAGCGTGCGGTAGAGCAGTAGTGAACCGAGCGCCAGCAGCGCCAGGTGCATCCCCGCCACCGCCGCGGGCCGCGCGAGCAGCAGCGGGGCGAGTGCCGCGTAGTAGAGCTGGTGCGGGATCGGGCGCCAGAACGCCAGCGAGCCACCGCCGTCGAGCAGCGATCCCACGCCCGTGAACAGCGCGTGGTGCAGGAAGTCGAAGTCCTCGGCCACCGGCTCGCCCCACGGCGCGCCGCGCATCGCCCACGCGAGCGGCAGCGCCGCGAGCACGCTCGCCCAGGCCCACGGGTCGCGCCACGTCCGCGGCGGCGGGGCGACGGCGGACGGGGCGGGCGGCACGGCTCGGGCGGCAGGTCGGGGCACGGGCTCTCCGGTCGGGGACGACGGACGAGCCGCGACCCTAGAAGGGACCCGCGGGCCTCGTCAATGGCCGGTCCGACCGGCGCGCCGCGCGGCCCGCCTGGTGTAGAATGCCGGCCACCCCATGGAACCGACGACACTGATCGACACCCAGGGCCGCGTGGTCCGTGACCTGCGGATCTCGGTCACCGACCGCTGCAACCTCCGCTGCGTGTACTGCATGCCGGCCGAGGGCATGCCGTGGCTGCCCAAGGACCGCATCCTCACGTACGAGGAGATCACGCGGCTCGCGCGCGTGTGCCTGTCGCTCGGCGTGACGGGTATCCGGCTCACCGGCGGCGAGCCCACGGTGCGACTCGACCTGCCGGTGCTGGTGCGCATGGTCCACGACCTGCGCCCCGGCCTCGACCTGGCGCTCACCACCAACGGCCTCAAGCTGGTCGAGATGGGCGCGGCGCTGCGCGAGGCGGGGCTCACGCGGTTGAACGTCAGCCTCGACACGCTCGACCGCGCGCGCTTCCAGGCGCTCGCACGCCGCGACCGGCTCGCTGACGTGCTCGCCGGCCTCGAGGCCGCGCGCGCGCTCGGCTACGCGCCGATCAAACTCAACGCGGTGCTGATGCGCGGCTACAACGAGGACGAGGCGGTGCGGCTGGCGGGCTGGGCGCGCGACGAGGGCTACGAGCTGCGCTTCATCGAGTGGATGCCGCTGGACTTCGGCCACGGCTGGTCGCGCGAGCGGCTGGTGCCGGCCGCGGAGATCCTGAGCCAGGTGGCCGCCGCGTATCCGCTCGAGCCGGCGCGCGTCGAGGACCCGAGCGCGCCGGCGTCGATGTACCGCTACCTCGACGGCCGCGGCCGGCTCGGCGTGATCGCCTCGGTCACGCGCCCGTTCTGCGGGCACTGCGACCGCATCCGGCTCACCGCCGACGGGCAGATCCGCACCTGCCTGTTCGCCCATCGCGAGTACGACGTGCGCGACGCGATGCGGCGCGGCGACAGCGACGAGGCGATCGCCGAGATCCTGCGCTCCGCGGTGTGGCGCAAGGAGCCCGGGCACCTCATCAACAGCCCGTTCTTCCAGCAGCCCCAGCGCGGCATGAGCGCGATCGGCGGCTGAGCCGGGCCCGCCTCCTCCGGGAGGCATGGCTGTCCGCGTGGGCCGATGGTTCAATCGCCTCCGGGGATCGGCGCCTTGCGCTGAAGCGCCAAACTCCGAGGAGGTGTTCCATGCGTACGTACGCGATGGCGTGCGTTCTGGTGTTCGGACTGTGCGTTCCGAGGCTCGCGGCCGCGACCACCGAGCCCGACCTGCGCGGCCGGATGGTGGTGGACGGCTACACCAACGACTTCGCTCCCGACGAGGTGATCTTCGGCCTC
Organism: Candidatus Eiseniibacteriota bacterium; assembly: GCA_963725865.1. GTDB lineage: Bacteria > Eisenbacteria > RBG-16-71-46 > RBG-16-71-46 > RBG-16-71-46 > CAVSAC01. Next base: position 1,403,156 of record CAVSAC010000014.1, on the reverse strand, counting down.
ACGGCGTCGGGCACTCCCGAGGAGCCGCCCGACGACTCGCAGTGGGGCGCACTGGAGGACCTGCGCCAGATCCGCATCACCTGGGACAGTCGCCGGCTCTACCTGGCGGTCGAAGCGACCATCTGGGGCAACAACATCGTCCTCGCGGTCGACGCGATGGACGGGCGCGGGCTCACCAGCATGTCGGCGATCAACAGCTGGCGGCGCTTGTTCGACTTCTCGTCGGACTTCGCGCCCGACCTGCTGGCCTGCACCTGGGACGAGAACACCGCGCCCCGCCTGCTGCTGCACCAGGGCGGCGACCTGGTGTCCGACAACGTGCCCGGAACGCTGTTCGACGCACACGCCACGTTCTTCCGCGACAACCCCGGCACCGCGATGGAGTTCATGATCCCGTGGAGCACGGTGTTCCCGGGGCTCACGCGCGACAGCGTGGTGACCTCCGGCGGGCCGCCCGACACGCTGACCGTGCTGCCGGCGTGCGCGCAGCTGCACCTGGTCGGCTTCGTCACCGGCGGCCCCGACGGCGTGAGCGGTCCGGACTCGGCCCCCAACAACACCGGCGGGCATCCGACCGACTACCTGATCCCGGTGCTGATCGACAACTTCGCGATCGTCCCCATCGACCAGGACTGCGACGGGCTCGCCGACATCGGCGTGGAGCCGCGCTCGCGCGTGTCGTTCCACGACGTCACGACGCCCACGGTGCGCACCAGCTGGGGCGCGCTCAAGGTGCGATTCCGGTAGCGCGGGAGCGAGATCGACGCGGCGCCGGTCGGGCGCGGGGACGGGCGGCCGCGCGGGCTCGCCGCCGGCCCCGGGGAGTGCTCCCGGCCGGCTCGGCCGACGCTGCAGGCCGCCGTGCGACCGTTCATCCGCCCGCTCCGACCGTTCGGCGCCAGGCCCACGACTCGGGCGGGCGATGCCGCGTAGAGTGCCCGACATGACGAACGTGCTCCAGGTGCAGGACGCGAAGAAGCGCTTCGGCGCGACCCAGGCGCTCGACGGACTCTCGCTCGAGCTGCGCGAGGGCGAGCTGCTCGGGCTGCTGGGCCCCAACGGCGCCGGCAAGACCACGCTGGTGCGCGCGCTGTCCGGGCGCGTGCGGCTCGACTCGGGCACGCTGTCGCTGTTCGGGCAGCACATCGACGGCGACGCGCGGCGCGAGGGCCTCGGCGTGGTGCCGCAGGAGATCGCGCTCTATCCGCTGCTCACCGCGGGCGAGAACCTCGCCGCGTTCGGCGCGCTCCAGGGCCTGCGCGGAGCCGCGCTGCGCGAGCGCGTGCAATGGGCGCTCGGCTGGACCCAGCTCGACGACCGCGCGAAGGAGCCGATCAAGAACTTCTCGGGCGGCATGAAGCGCCGGCTCAACATCGCGTGCGGCGTGCTGCACGCGCCGCGCGTCATTCTGCTCGACGAGCCGACCGTGGGCGTCGACCCGCAGAGCCGCGAACGCATCTGGGAGATGCTCGAGGTGCTGCGCCGCGACGGCGCCTCGCTGCTGCTCACCACCCACCACCTCGAGGAGGCCGAGGCGCACGCGGAGCGGATCGTGATCGTCGACCACGGCCGCCTGTGCGCCGCCGGAACGCTCGGCGAGCTGGTGCGCGCCACCGTCGGCACCCACCGCTCCGTCGCCTTCACGCTCGACCACGCGCCGGCCGCCCCGATCGCCGGGCTGACCGCGGAGGACGGCGGGCGCGTGCTCACCGGGCAGGTGCAGGACATCGATGGCGAGCTGGTCACGCTGATGGGTCGCATCACCGCGGCCGGCAGCACCATCGTGGACCTCGAGGTGCGCCGGCCGAGCCTGCAGTCGGTGTTCCTCCATCTCACCGGACGGGAGCTGCGCGAATGATCCTCACCCTGCTGCGCGTCTACTTCACGAACCTGCGCCGCGACCGTCCCGCGCAGGTCCTCACGTTCGCGGTGCCCATCGTGTTCTTCACCATCTTCGCGTTCGTTTTCGGCGGGCGCGGCCGTGACGCCACGCCGCGCGTGGCGGTGGTGGTGGTGGACGAAGCGCGCACCGCGACCAGCGAGCGCCTGATCAAGGCGCTCGCGGCGGAGAAGAGCCTGCACGTGCGCACGACCGTGCAGCGCGAGCGTCGCCGACACCACGCCGGTGCCGATCGACCGCGCGCGCGCCGAGGCGATGGTGCGCGGCGGCGACGTCTCGGTGGCGCTGGTGGTGCCGGCGGGGATCGACTCCTCGGTCGGGCGCTTCGACGGCGGTGGCCAGCCGGTCCTGCTGCTCACCGACCCGTCGGACCCGGTGGCGCCGCAGATGGTCGGCGGGCCTGCTGCAGAAGGTGGTGATGACCGCGATGCCGTCGTCGATGGCGCGCCAGGGCATCGGCGAGTTCGATCGCTACGCGGGCGGTCTGACGCCGAAGCAGCGCGAGACGTCGAATGCGTGGCTCAAGATGCTCGATCTACAGGAGCGCGACACGACGCTGAAGTCGCTCGGTGGCGCGGGCGGCGGCGGCGGTTCCAGCGCCAGCGGGCTGATACGCGTCGAGACCCGCGAGCTGCTGGGCCGCAAGCGCGACACCAGCATGATCTCGTTCTACGCCGCGGGCATCGCGGTGATGTTCCTGCTGTTCAGCGCCACCGGCGCCGCCGGGTCGCTGCTCGAGGAGGTCGAGTCGGGCACGCTCGAGCGGGTCCTCACGAGCCGCGTCGGCATGAACGGCCTGCTCGCCGGCAAGTTCACCTACCTGGTGCTGCTCGGCTGCCTGGGCATCACGGTGATGTTCGGCTACGCGATGTTCTTCTTCCACCTCGACCTGCTCGCGCACCTCGATGGATTCGCCGTGATGACGCTGTTCACCGCCGCCTGCGCGGGCGCCTTCGGCCTGCTGCTCGCCACCATGAGCCGCACGCGGCAGCAGCTCGGCGGGATCTCGACGCTGCTCATCCTCACGCTGTCCGCGCTCGGCGGCAGCATGTTCCCGCGCTTCCTGATGAGCGAGGGCATGCAGCGGCTGGGCCTGCTCACGTTCAACGCGTGGGCGCTCGACGGCTACGTCAAGGTGTTCTGGCGCGACGCGCGGCTGGTCGACCTGGCGCCTCAGCTCGGCGTGCTGCTCGCGTTCACGGTCGTGTTCCTCGGCGTCGCGCGCCTGCTGGCGCGGCGGTGGGAGCGGGCGTAGGCGCGACTGCGCGCGGCGCCGGGTGGCGCCGCCGCATCGCTCACGCGCCGGGATCCACCACCGGACCCAGCTCGGGGCGCGGCCCGAGGAACATGACCTCCTCCTCGAGCGTGACGCCGAAGCGCTCGCGCACCCGCGCCTTCATGATCGCCGCCAGCGTCAGCACGTCGCGCGCGGTGGCGTGGCCCACGTTCACCAGGATGTTCGCGTGCTTCGGGAACACCTGGGCGTCGCCCACGCGCAGGCCGCGGCAGCCGCACTCCTCGAGCAACTGGCCCGCGGCGACCCGGCGCGTGCCGGGCGAGAGCTTCGCCCCCGGCACCCGCCAGTCGGGCGGCAGGTTCTTGAAGTAGGAGCCCGCGGTCGGCTCGATGCGCCACTGTGGATGCTTCACGCGGCGGATCTGGAGCTTTTCGTCGATCTCGCGCTGAATGGCCGCCGGATCGCCGGGTCGCAGCTGCAGCAGGCACGAGATCAGCGCGCGCGGCTCGCGCTTGAGCCGCGAATCGCGGTAGGCGAACTCGTACCACGCGGCGGGCCGCGTCTCGACCTGCGCGCCGTCGAGCGTGGCGTGCGTGCACTCGATGATGAACGAGCCGATGTCCTGCCCGTAGCACCCGGCGTTGCCGTAGATCGCGCCCCCCACCGAGCCCGGGATGCCGGCCGCGAACGCGAGGCCCTCGAGCGCGTGGTCGCGGCACGCCTGGATCAGATCGAGGAAGTCGGTCCCGCCCTCCACGTGCACGGCGGTGCCGTCGAACGTGATCGACATGCACGCGTTCCGCACCACCAGGCCGCGGAAGCCCTCGTCCGAGACCAGCAGGTTGCTCCCGCCCCCGAGCAGGAAGCACGGCAACCGGGTCTCGTGCGCCGCGCTCAGGGCCGCGGTCAGCTCGCTCGGCGTGCGCGCGTCGATGTAGTAGTCGGCCGGCCCGCCGATGCGGAACGTGGTGTGATGGCGTAGCGGCTCGCGCGTGCGCAGCCCGTCGCCGAGCGCGCGCCGCAGCCGCTCCTCGATCGACGGAGTGCGAGTGGGCATGTCGCCCGGCACCTTGCCCGCACCGCGTGGCGCGGTCAAGGCCGGGGCTGGCCGCGACGCGGGCGGTCCGCTACAGTCGCGCTCGGCCTCTGCGACCCATCCAGGAGGACGATCATGAAGAAGGTACAGATCACCTACTGCGGGCAGTGAGGGTATCTACCCCGGGCCGTCAGTCTGGCGGCCGAGCTCAGGAAGTCCCGCGAGGTGCAGGTGGAGCTGATCAAGGGCAGCGGCGGCGTGTTCGAGATCGTGCTCGACGGAGCGCTGGTGTTCTCGAAGAAGGAGACCGGGCGATTCCCCGAGCTGCGCGAGGTGCTGGAGAAGATCCCCGCGTAGCACGCCGCAGACGTATGACGGGCCCGCGCGCCGAGGCGAGCGGGCCCGTTCGCGTGGCGGCCGTTCGCGTGGCCATCGCGCCTCGGGCGGCGCCGCGAGCGCGCGATCGTGCGCCCGCGTCGCCCCGAGCCACCTCAGCCGCCCGCGGCGCCGCCCTTCTCGAGCGTGAGGCGATAGCGGCGATCCGCGAGGCGCTCGAACACCAGCGCGTCCCCCACCTCGATCCCGGCCTCGCGGCACCAGCGCATCATGCCGGGCTCCTTCGGCGAGCGCGGGCGGAACATCCAGGTGCCGAACTGGATGTCGCTCTCGAACTCGAACCCCAGCGCGGTCTCGACGGTCACCGGGCGCACCGCGTACGGCCGCGGCGCGTCGCTCGGTCCGCGCGGGCCCACCGCGTCGTCGGGGAAGAAGTCGAGCAGGTCCCAGAGCGACACGTTGCGCTGGGTGAACGTCCAGCGATCGGCGTCGGTGCGCACCGGGATGCGGCGCGTGTCGCCCATGGAGACCCGCCCGTCGCCCGCCGCCTGGCCGGCTAGAAGACGAGGCCGGCCATGAACGTGAACACCGCGTTGCGGCCGGGGATCGCGTTGGTCGCGTCCTTCTGCACGTCGGACAGCGACGACGAGTAGCGCGCCTCCAGCGTGAGCCCCATCGCGCCGAGCGGCAGGCGCGCGCCCGCACCGGCGGCGAACGCGGTGTCGAGCTTGCGCACGTCCTTGAGGTCCTGCTTCGGCAGGGCGGGGTCCGCGGGGTCGATGGTGGCGTCGAGGTTGTAACCGAACGAGGGCCCCGCGACGATGAACGGCTTCACCGGCAGCGCGTCCATGAACGACAGCCGCGCCAGCACCGGGAACTCCACGTCGCGGAAGCGCACCTTGTCCGTGCCGTTCGTGCGGGGGATGTCGGCGCCCTTGGTCACCAGCAGCGCCTCGCCCTGGATGGCGATGCCGCCGCCGAGCGGCAGCGCGAGCATCAGGCCGCCGGTCACGTCGGTGTTGGACTCGAGGATCGGACGCGTCGCGGATGGCGCCGTTGAGCGTGGACGAGGTGACGCCGGCCTTGAGCCCCCACTCCAGACTGCCGGACGCGCGGGCGGCGGGCGCGGCCGCGATGACGAGCGATACGACGAGCAGGGCGAGCGCGAAGCGCTTCATGAGTGACCTCCTGGTGCAGGACCGGGGAGCGCTCGGCCGCGGGTCAGCCTGCCCCAGCCGGAAGCCCGGGGCAAGCTCCGATCCGGGGCCGGTTCAGCGCGGCGAACCGAGGTGCTCCTCGAGGAACGTCGCCAGGCGCGTGTACACGCGCTGGTTCAGCGACGGATCCGTGATGCCGTGCGCCTGGCCGATGATGGGCCAGATCTCGGCGTGCCGCCCGGCGCGCGTGAGCGCGTCGGAGAGCCGCAGGCTGTGCATCAGATAGACGTTATCGTCCGCACTGCCGTGAATCATGAGCAGCGGTCGTTCGAGGCCCGCGGCCCACGTCAGCACCGAGGAGCGCTCGTACGCGCTCGAATCCCGGGGCAGCAGCCCCAGATAGCGCTCGCTGTAGAACGTATCGTAGTCGCGCCAGTCCGCCACCGGCGCCACCGCGACCCCGCAGGCGAACACGTCCGGTCGCCGCAGCACCGCCATGCAGGTGGCGTAGCCGCCGAACGACCAGCCCCACACGCCGACGCGCGTCAGGTCCAGCTCCGGGTAGCGCGCGCCGAGCGCGCGCAGCCCGGCGACCTGGTCCTCGAGCATGGGACCCGCGAGATCGCCCTCGATCGCGCGCTCCCAGGCGCGCCCGCGCGCGGGCGTGCCGCGGCCGTCGATGCTCACCACCATGAAGCCCTCGTTCGCGAGCCACTGCGCGATCACGTAGCGGCTCGCGTTCGCCTGCACCGTCTGGGAATGGGGGCCGCCGTAGACGTCGAGCACCACGGGATAGCGCTTCGCCGGATCGAAATCGGCGGGGCGCACGATCGCGGCGCGCAGCGCGCGGTCGCCGACCGTGACGAGCTGCACGCGCGGGGCGACGCGCGGGGCCTCGCTCACGCTCCGCAGCGTCGCCCACCTCGCGTCCGTCGCGGCGGCACACCGCGATGCGCCGCGCGCCCTCCAGCGGATCGATGGTGTGCACCCACAGGCCGTCGCCCTCGCCGAACGTGGCACCGTGCACCGCGCGCTCGGTGGTCACGCGCTGCGGGGCACCGCGGCCGTCCAGCCGCACGCGGACCAGGTGGGTCTCGGTGGGCTCCTCGCCCGCGGTCACCCACGCCACGCCGCGGCGCTCATCGACCGCCACCAACTCGCGCAGCCCGAGCGCGGGCTCCGTGAGCGCGCGCACCAGCGTGCCGTCGCGCGCGCGTCGCTCGAGCGTCCAGCCGCCCGCACGCTCGGTCATCCACAGGAAGCCCGAGCCGTCGGCGAGCCAGTGCGGGGATTCCTTCGCCAGATTGAGCCACGCGTCGTCGCGCTCGGTCAGCAGCACGCGGGTGGCGCCGGTCGAGTCGTCGACCGCGAGCACCGCCTCCTCGCGCTGGTCGCGCGCCATCACCACCAGCGTCAGCGGCCCGCGCTTCGGCCACGTCACGGCCGCCAGGTACGGCCAGCGCGCGCGCTCCCACCGCACCCACGTCGGGGCACCGCCGCCGGCGCTCGTCAGGCCGAGCGTCACGTCGGCGTTCTCGTGGCCCGGGCGCGGATAGGGCCACTCCTGCGGCGGGCGCTCGGGGTGCCCGGGGTCGAGGATGCGGTAGCGCTCGACCTTCGCGACGTCGGTGCGCTGGAACGCGAGGCGCCGCGAGTCGGGCGACCACCAGAATCCGGCCGCGCGATCCATCTCCTCCTGCGCGACGAACTCGGCGGCGCCGTACGAGACGTTGGCGTTCTCGCGCGTGGTGAGCCGACGCTCGGCGCCGCCCGCCAGCTCGCTCACGTAGAGGTCGCCATCGCGCACGCACGCCGCGCGCGCGCCGTCCGGCGACAGGCGCGGGTCCTCGGCGGCCGCCGCGGCACCCGGCAGCTCGCGCGCGGCGCCGGTCGCGCGCTCGACCACGTACAGGCGCCCCGACAGCGGCACCAGCAGCCGCGCGCCGTCCGGCGTGGCCGCGAACGAGGCGATGCCGCGCGCCGCCGAGCGCTGGCGTTCGCGCCGCGCGCGCTCCTCGGGCGTGAGCTGCTCCTCGGCGCCGCGCAGGATCGCGCCCGCCGTGATCACCGCGCGCTCGGTGCCGGTGGCGGCGTCCCACTCCCACAGGTCCTGCACGAACGAGCGCGGCCCCGAACGCAGGAACAGCACCCGACGCCCGTCGCGCAGTGGCGTGATCGCGGTCGGCCGGCCGAGCCGGAAACGAAACGTGTGGGCGTATTGCTCGATCAGCGCGGTGTCGCGCGGCCCCGCGGCGCCGGCCGCGGGAGCACCCTCGGCGATCGGGACCGCGATCGCGGCGACCTCGCGCGCCGCCGGCGCCGCCGCGAGCGCGGTCGCGAGGACCGCCACCGCCGCGAGCGCGCGGGCGCCGGGTCGCGGATTCACGCGCGCTCCACCACCGGCCGCGCGATGCGCAGGACGTCGCGCAGCGGCGCGTAGCCGTCGCCCCCGAGCCGGCCGATCGGCGCCAGCTTCACCGGGTCGACCCGGCCGCGCTCGTCAAGCACCTCGTCCTTCACGTGCGCGAGCAGCACCTCGCCCACCACGAAATGCGCGGCGCCGAACTCGACCATGCGGTGCAGCCGGCACTCCAGGCTCGCCGGCGACTCGCCCACGCGCGGCGGCGCGATCCGCGTGCTCGCCACCGCGGTGAAACCCGCGAGTGCGAACTCGTCGACGTGCGGCGGCCAGTCGCCCGAGGTGAGCACCATCCCCTCGGCCATCGGCTCGCTCACGATGTTGATCACGAACTCGCCGGTCGCCTCGATGTTGCTCGCCGTGTCCTTCAGCTTGTCCCCGCGGGCCTGGAGCGACACGCCGACCAACGGCGGCAGGTTGGTGAGCGGTATGAAGTACGAGAATGGCGCCAGGTTCAGCCGCCCGTCGGCGGCGCGCGTGGAGATGAACGCGATCGGGCGCGGCACGATCACCCCGATCATGAACTGGTACATCGCGGCGGGCGACAGGCTCTGCGGGTCGATGATCATGGCGCGGCAGTGTAGCCGCGGGCAGCAGGCGCGGCCAGAGCGCGCCGGTGGGGCCCGCCCGCGCCGAAACGCGCGCGTGCCGGCACGTCGCGCCCACGGCGAAGCGCGCGGGCGAGCGGCCACACCTGCCCCGCGTCGATCCGCATGCGGGGCTCGCGCGTGCACGACGCCGCTGGTAGGGTCATGCGGCCGCCGCGCGGATCCGCCGCGACCGGCCGCCCGCCACCCACCGGAACCATGACTCGCCCCTCGACCTCCGCACCCACCGTCGCGGCTCCCGCGCACGTCGCGACCCCGCCGGACCCCCGGGCGGAACTCACCGCCCGTCTGGCCCTCGGCCTGCTGGTCCTGCTGGCGGTGGCGCGCGCGGTCCTGACGGTGACGCCCACCATGCATGCGTGGGGTCTCAACTTCGCGCGCTTCGCGTCGCCGTGGCCGGTGTGGGCGCTGTGGCTGGCGATGGCCGCCGCGCTGCTGCCCGCGGTCACACGCGCCGTGGTGGCGGCGGGTGCCCCGCTCGCCCGCGCGTTCGTGCGCCGGCCGCTGCTCGCCTACGGGTGCGCGGTGGCGCTGGCGCTCGCGCTGCTGGTGGGGCTGCCCGACCGCACCGGGTTCGTGGGCGACTTCCTGCTGCGCGTCGGCATCCTCGCCGAGCCCGGCGGCTTCGCGCGCATGTTCCCGCAGGCGATGCCGCTCGACAGCCTGCTGCACTGGTGGCTTCCGCGCGAGCTGGCGCGACTGACCCACGGCGACGCCGGCGCGGTGGCGTACGTCACCGGCCTGCTCGAGGGCGCGCTGGTGGCGGTCCTCGCGGTGCGCTTCGCGCTCACACTCGAGCTGGGCGGCGCGGCGCGGCTGACCGCGGGCGCGCTGGTGCTGTTCAGCAGCTACCTGGGGCTCTACACCGGCTACGGCAAGCCCACGATCGAGGTGGCGCTGCTGGCGCTCGGCACCGGCGTGGTGGGCTGCGACGTGGTGCGCCGCGGCCGCGGCCTGGTGCTGCTCGGCGCGCTGGTAGCGCTCGCGCCGATGCTCCATCGCGCGGCGCTCGGAATCGTGCCGGGCGCGCTCGTGGCGTGGTTGATGTGGCTGCGCCTGCACGGTGGGGCCGGCGGCTGGCGGCGGCCCGCGTTCCTGGTCTCGCTCGCGCTGCCGCTCATCGCGCTGGCGTGGCTGCTACCGCGGCTGATCCAGCTCTACCTGGGCTTCGACGCCAGCGTGAACTTCGCCTCGCCCGAGGTGGCGCGCCAGGGCGGCGTGCTGCGCGCGGCGCTCGCGCCGCTGCGGCTGCTCGACCTCGCGAACCTGCTGCTGCTCTACGTCCCGCTCGCGCCGGTCGCGATCCTGGCCGCGGCGCGGCACGCGCGCCCGCTGCTGGCGCGGCGCGAGGGCGTGTTCCTGGCCGGGCTGTCGCTCGGATTCCTGCCGCTGGTGCTGCTCACGCAGGTCACGCAGGGCCCGTTCCGCGACTGGGACGCGTTCGCCGGCGCCGGCGCCGCGGCCGCGCTGCTCGCCGCGTGGTGCGTGGCGCGCATGCTCGATGCCGCGCCGCGCTACGCGTGGCTGGCCCTGCCGCTCGCGCTCGCGGCGGCGGTGCCCACGGTCGACGTGATGCTCTGCCAGCAGGACATGGACCGCGGGCTCGCGCGCGCGCGCGCGTTCATCGACGAGCCGCCGCATCGCTCGGAGGCCCACCGCCTCGCCACGCTCGACTTCATCGGCATGCGCTCGCTGCGCGCGTGGCGCTGGAGCGACGCGGCCGCCACCTACGAGCAGCTCGCGGAAACGGCGCCGCACCCGCGCGCGCTGCTGCTGTGGGGCACCGCCGCGGTGATCGCCGGCGAGGACCTGTCGGCGCAGCGCGCGTTCCGCAGCTGGTCGAGCGCGCGCCCGATCAGCCGATGGGCTGGCTCGGGCTGTGGGCGACCTCGACCTGGGTCGGCGACTCCGTCACCGCGCGGCCCGCGATGCGCGTGGTGCGCTCGTGGCGGCCGGACGGGCCCGAGATGGAGCAGGTGCGCCTGCACCTGGCGCACTTCCCGCAGCTCGCCGAGCGCCTGGCGCCCGCGGCGCCGGAGCGCTGAGGCGCGGCGCGGTCGCGGTACCGCGCGGCCGCGCGCGGAATTCCGCGAACGGGTCGGGCGCGGTGGCTCCGGGCGGGCTGGTGCTGAGGCCGATGCTGGCGACGACCGCGGTCCACCGCGATCCGTCATACCTCTGTGGATTCCGCAGGGTTCCCCGTCGCCGCCATTGACGCCCTCCGCGCGCTCGGGGAGACTGTCCCGCACTGCATCCGCGCCGTGGTCCCCCACGCTCCGGCGCCCAACCGGGGGAATCCCATGGCATTCGCATTCGGTCCGCGGCGCGGCCGCTTCGTCGATCTCGCCGAGACGATGAAGTCGAGCCCCGCACCGCTCACGGCTTCGGAGCTCGAGCAGTTCGAGTCCTTCGACCTCGTCTATCGCTCGCTGGTCGCGGTGCTCTACAACTACGTCCCCATGTCGGGCCATCCGGGCGGGTCGATCTCGTCCGGGCGCTTCGTGCAGGGCCTGTTGTTCGACGGGATGGACTACGACCCGTCCGCGCCCGAGCGCGAGGACGCCGACCTGATCTCGTACGCCGCGGGCCACAAGGCGCTCGGCATGTACGCGCTGTGGGCGCTGCGCAACGAGATCCTGCGCATCGCGGCCCCCGATCTGCTGCCGCGCGACGAGCACAGCCAGCTGCGGCTCGAGGACCTGCTCGGCTTCCGCCGCAATCCCACCGCGGCCACTCCGCTGTTCGCGCGCTTCGGCGTGAAGGCGCTCGACGGGCATCCGACGCCCGCGACGCCGTTCGTGCGGCTCTCGACCGGCGCCTCGGGCGTGGGCGTGTCGGCGTCGCTGGGACTCGCGTTCGGCGCGCGCGACCTCTTCGGCGCGAACGCGCCGCGCGTGCACATCGTCGAGGGCGAGGGCGGGCTGACGCCCGGCCGGGTGGCCGAGGCGCTCGCCGCCGCCGGCACCGCCTCGCTCGACAACGCGGTGCTCCACATCGACTGGAACCAGGCATCGATCGATTCGAACCAGGTGTGCCGCGACGGCGAGAAGCCGGGCGACTACGTGCAGTGGACGCCGGCGGAGCTGGCGTACCTGCACGACTGGAACGTGATCGCGGTGCCCGACGGCAAGGACTTCCAGCAGGTGATCGCGGCGCAGCGACTCGCCGCCACGTTCGACACCGGCCAGCCGACCGCGATCGTGTACCGCACGGTCAAGGGCTGGCAGTACGGCATCGAGGGCCGCGCCTCGCACGGCGCCGGCCACGCGCTGTGCTCGGACGGCTTCTACGCCGCGCTCGAGCCGTTGCTCCAGGGCCGCGTCGTCACGCTGCCGTCGTGCAAGGGCGGCGCGACGCGCTGCGGCGGCCCCGACGGCGCGACCGTGATGGAATCGTGCATGTGGGACGCGCTGCAGATCCTGCGCGTCGAGCTGCAGAAGCGCGAGAGCGTGGTGAAGGCGTTCGCCGAGCGGCTGCGCACCGCGCGCCAGCGGCTCGTGAAGCGCGAGCGCCGGCCGCGCCCGAACGCGCCCGACGTCGCCAAGGTGTACGCGCTCGCCGAGCGTCAGGCGCAGCAGGCGCCCGAGTCGCTGGCGCTGGCTCCCGGCACCGTGACCACGCTGCGCAACGAACTGGGCCGGGTGCTCCAGCACTACAACCGGGCGTCGGGCGGGGCGCTGTTCGTGATGGCCGCCGACCTGCTGGGCTCCACCAGCGTGAACAAGATCGCCGAGGGCTTCCCGGCCGGCTACTGGAACGCCCGCACCAACGCCGATTCGCGCACGCTGTCGGTGGGCGGCATCTGCGAGGACGCGATGTCCGGCGTGTGCTCGGGGCTCGGCACGTTCGGGCACCACATCGGAGTGTGCTCGTCGTACGCCGCGTTCATGTCGCCGCTCGCGCACATCTCGGCCCGCCTGCACGCGATCGGCAACCAGGCGCGCGCGCATGCGTTCGGCGGCCCGTACCGGCCGATGATCCTGGTCGGCGCGCACGCCGGCCTGAAGACCGGCGAGGACGGCCCGACCCACGCCGATCCGCAGGCGCTGCAGCTGCTGCAGGAGAACTTCCCGCCCGGCACCGCGCTCACGCTCACGCCGTGGGATCCGGCCGAGATGTGGACGCTGGTCTCGACCGCGCTCGCGCGGCGGCCGGCGGTGATCGCGCCGTTCGTCACGCGCCCCAACGAGACGGTGCCCGACCGGGCCAAGCTCGGCCTCGCACCCGTGACGGCGGCCGCGACCGGCGTGTATCGCCTGCGCGCGCCCAAGGGCCGCGCCGACGGCGTGCTGGTGCTGCAGGAGAGCGCGGTCACGCTCGCGTTCGTTGCCGACGTGCTGCCGAAGCTCGAGCAGGACGGCATCGACCTCGACGTGTACTACGTCGCCAGCGCGGAGCTGTTCGACGCGCTGACGGAGGCCGAGCGCGAGCGCATCTTCCCCGAGGCACGCGCGCAGGAGGCGATGGGCATCACCGGCTTCACGCTCGCCACGATGTATCGCTGGGTGCGCTCCGACCGCGGCCGCGCGGCGACGCTGCACCCGTACGCGAAAGGCCACTTCCCCGGCAGCGGGCAGGGTGCCGCGGTGATGGCCGAGGCGGGGCTGGATGGAGTGGGCCAGTACAAGGCCATCCGCGCCTTCGTCGACGCGACGGTGAAGAGCCGGTAGTTCGCACGCACGCGAAGGCCCCGGCGAAGCACATCATCGCCGGGGCCTTGTGCGTTCGCTCGAGCTCCGCACACCGGTCACTCGATCGAGCGCAAGGGGGGAGCCATGCCTCGCTCCGGACGCCTAATCCACTTCGTCGGGCGGCGCCCTCCGGAGGCATGGCTCCCCCGCGTACTTCGAGCGGGCACTACGGCTCACGGCGTTCGCCCGCGATTATCGCCGCTCTTCGCGGATCGCGAGCACCGCGCCGGCCGGATCGCGCACGACCGCGTAGCGTCCGTGCCCGCCGATGTCCTTCGGCTCCGCGATCACCGCGCCACCCAGCTCCATGCAGCGCGCGATGCTGTGATCGAGGTCCGCGACCGTGACGTACATCAGCCACTGCGCCGGCAGGCCGGCGTTGACGCCGCGCGCGTGGCACACGCCGGCCACCGCCATGCCGCTCACGGGCAGGTTCATGGTCCAGTCGTCGTAGCCGCCCATGTCGACAGCGGTCGGCGTCCAGCCCACCACCGCGCGGTAGAAGTCGCGCAGCCGGTCGGCGTCCGCGACGGTCAGGTCCACCCAGCCGATGCTGCCGACCTCGTCCTGTCCGCTCTCGCTCATCCTGGTCTCCCGGTGGGGCCGGCCTCGGCGGCCGGCGTGGTGGTCGCGCGGGCGGCCGCGCGGGCGGCCAGCGCCGCACGCTGCTCGTCCGAGACGAACGCGGCGGCGAGCGCGTTCGCCTGCGCGCGCCGCGCCAGGCCGGGGTCCAGCCCCGCCGCCGGCGCGGCGGTCTCGTACTCGTGACGCAGGTCGATCCCGCTGATCGAGGGATCGTCGGTGTTGAGCGTGGCGCACAGCCCGCGCTCGAGGAACGTGCGCATCGGATGGCGCGCGTAGCCGGCGACCGTGCTCGTCTGCACGTTGCTCGTCAGGTTCGCCTCGATCGCGATCCCGAGCGTCGCCATGCGGTCGAGCAGCGCCGGATCGTCGACCGCGCGCACCGCGTGCCCGATGCGCTCGGCCCCGAGGCAATCGATGGAGTCCGCGATGCTCGTGGCACCGGCCGCCTCGCCCGCGTGCACCGTCACGTGCCAGCCCGCGTCGCGCGCGCGCCGGAAGTGCGCCGCGAATCGCGGCGCCGGCATGCGGGCCTCGTCGCCGGCCAGGTCGAGCGCCACGATCGACTCCCGCGCGGTGAGCAGCGCGTCCAGCTCGCGCGCGGCGACGTCGGGCCCATATGTCCGGCTGAGGATGCCGATCAGCCCGAGCGACAGACCGTGCGCGCGTGCCGCCGCGGTGGCGTTCTCGACCACCGCCGCCACCACCGCGGCGGGCGCGAGCCGGTGGGTCTCCGCCATGAACCACGGGCTGAAGCGCAACTCGAGGTGGTCGAGCCCCTCGCGCGCGGCGTCCTCGACGCACTCGCGCGCCATCCGACCGCACGCGTCCGCGTCGACCATCGCGAGCGTGGCCCAGCGGAAGCGTGCGATGAACGCCATGACGTCGGGGGTGGGCTCGGTGATGGTCGCGAACGGACGCAGGCCGGCCTCGTCCGCGGCCGGCAGCGCGAGCCGGTGCCGCCGCCCGAGGTCGAGCACGGTCGACAGCCGCACGCTGCCCTCGAGGTGGCGGTGCAGGTCGATGAGCGGGAGATCGGGCGCGATCATGGCGGACTTCATGGTCGCGTCACGGTAGGCGCGCGACGGCGCCCGGCGCAACCTCGGAGGCGGGCGGGTCACCCCTGTGGGATCGGCCGGCTGTGGTAGTTTCGCGCGCGACGATCCGCCGTCGCGAGCCCCCACGCCGCGACTCGCCCGGTAGGTGCCGATGCCTCGAACGGTCGATGGAGCTCTCGCGACCTCATGAGAAGCCGATGATGGCCACCCCGACCTCGTGGCGCTTCCCGCGCACGTTCTGGACCGCGAACGCGGCCGAGCTGTGCGAGCGCGCCGCCTACTACGGCACCTTCATCGCCCTGCGCACCTACCTGCTGCGCGTGGTCGGCCTCGACGACGTGCAGGCCGGCCTCGTCGCCGGGCTGTTCGGCGCGCTCATCTATCTGTTCCCGTTCTTCACCGGTGCGGCCGCCGATCGCCTCGGGTTCCGCAGCTCGCTGCTGTTGGCGTTCGCGCTGCTGGCGGCCGGCTACGCCACGCTCGGCGCCTCGCACGCGATGGCGCCGGTCACCGTCGGACTGTGCCTGATCGTGCTGGGTGGGTCATTCGTGAAGCCGGTGATCACCGCGACCGCATCGAAGTCGTCCGACGAGGCCAACCGCGCGCGCGCCTTCAGCATCTTCTACATGGTCGTGAACATCGGCTCGTTCACCGGCAAGACCATCGTCGCGCCGATCCGCATCCAGCTGGGCGTGCAGAACGTGCCGTACTTCAGCGCCGCTGCCGCGCTGGTCGGACTGCTGGTCGTCGCGCTGCTGTACCGGCCCGCCGAGGACGGGCGCGCCCGCCCGCGCAATATCCGCGACACGCTCAAGGGCATGGTCACCGTGATGGCCAATCTGCGCTTCACGGCGCTGATCCTGATCACCGCGGGTTTCTGGGCGATCCAGGGCCAGCTCTACGCCTCGATGCCGGACTACGTGATCCGCATGGCCGGCGAGACCTACAAGCCCGAGTGGTATGCCAACGTGAATCCGCTGGTGGTGGTGCTCGGCGTGGTGGCGATCACGCAGCTGGTGCGGACGTGGGCGCCGGCGGCCTCGATCGCCGTCGCGATGGTGCTGATCCCGCTCTCGTCGCTCGTGATGTCGACCGCCCATCTCTTCCACGGTCCGGTGATGATCCTGGGGGCCGCGGTGCACCCGATCACCCTCATGATGGTGATCGGGATCGCGATCCAGGGGCTCGCCGAGTGCTTCCTGAGCCCCAAGTACCTGGAGTTCGCCTCCAAGCAGGCGCCGCCCGGGCGCGAGGGCCTCTACCTCGGGTACGCGCACATGAACACGTTCTTCGCGTGGCTGTTCGGGTTCATCTTCGCGGGCTACATGCTGAAGACCTACTGTCCCGACCCGCGCACGCTGCCGCCTGCGCTGCAGGCGGCGCACGCGCTGGCGCTCGCCGGCGGGGGCCCGATGCCGGCCGCGTACGATCACGCGCACTACCTGTGGTATGCGTTCGCGCTGGTGGGCGCGGCGTCGCTGGTCGCGATGCTGGTGTTCATCGCGGTGACCGGCGCGCTCGACCGGCGCCGCGCCGCGACGACCTAGGCGGGATCGCACCCCGCCGACCGAGAGGATCCCGCATGCTCCGCCGACTCGCTGCCTGGGCACTCGCGCTCGCGCTCGCCGGCGCGGCACCCGCCATCGCGCGCGCCCAGACCCCGCCCGCCTCCGGCAGCCTCCCCGCGCTCCCGGACATGCCCGGCCCGGACGAGCGCCCGTCCCGCAGCCAGGACTTCCGCAGCCAGCGCGACAGCGTGGGGTACGCGGTGCGCGCCGATCAGATGGCGCGGGTCTGGGAGTGGTCCACGCTGCCGCCCGCCCCCGACTCGCTCGGCCCGGCGCCGGCGCCGGGAGTCGCGGCGGTGCTCGCCCCGCACGACGACTACGCGTACGCGGCGCGCGTGTACCGGCGCGCGCTGCCCCTCATCACGGCGCGCACGGTGATCGTGATCGGTGTGTTCCACGGCTATCGCAAGGCCGGCGTGCGCGACCGGCTGGTGTTCGAGTCGTATCGCGCGTGGGCGGCGCCCGACGGGCCGGTGCCGGTGTCGCCGCTGCGGACCGATCTGCTCGACCGCCTCGCCGAAGAAGACGTGCTGGTCGACTCGGGGATGCAGGCCGGCGAGCACTCGGTCGAGGCGCTGGTGTTCTGGCTCCGGCACCAGCGGAGCGATCTCGAGATCGTGCCGATCCTGGTGCCGGCCGCCTCGTTCGAGCGCTTCGAGGCGCTCGCCCGGCATCTCGGCGCCGCGCTCACCGACGTGCTGCACGACCGCGGCTGGGTGCTGGGCCGCGACGTCGCGATCGCGATCTCGAGCGACGCGGTGCACTACGGCGCGGACTTCAAGCACACGCCGTTCGGCGCCGACGGCCCGCAGGCCTACCGCCGCGCGGTCGCCCGCGACCGCGCCCTGCTCACCGGCCCGCTCGCCGGCCCGCTCACGCGCGCGAAGGTGCGCGCGCTGTTCGGCACCTTCGTCGATCCGCGGCATCCGGACGACTACCGGCTCACGTGGTGCGGCCGCTTCGCGCTGCCGTTCGGGCTGCTGCTGCTCGACCAGCTCGCGCTCGCGAACGAGCAGATCGTGGTCGGGCACCCGCTCGCCTATTCCACCTCGATCGCCGCTCCCCCGCTGCCCGCCGCGGAGATCGGGCTCGGCACCACGGCGCCGGCGACCCCGGCGCACTTCGTCGGGCAGCCCGCCGCGGCGTTCACGCTCGAGGCGCCGCGCCGGCGCTGAGACGGCGACCGCGCGAGCCGACGGCGCGAGCGCGCCCGCCGGCGCTCAGCGGACGCGTGCGCCCACCTGCTCCGCGGCCTTCAGCATCACGGCGAGGCTCCGCTCGACGTCCGCATCGGTGGTGGCCCACGAGCACACGCTGATGCGCATGGCCGTGCGCCCCTGCCACTCGGTGCGCCCGCACCAACAGGTCCCGTCCGCCTGGATCGCCTCGACCACGCGCTCGGTGGCGTCGGGCTCGCCGAAGGAGACCAGCACCTGGTTGAGCACGACGTCGTTCAGCACCTCGAAGCCGGCCGCACGCAGGCCCTGCGCGAAGCGCGAGGCCTGGCGGCAGTTGCGATCGATCATCTCGGTCAGGCCGCGGCGGCCGAGCGTGCGCAGCGCGGTCCACACCTCGACCCCGCGCGCGCGCCGCGACAGCTCGGGCGTGTACTCGGCCGGATCGCGCGGCGCGCCGGTCGGCAGGTAGGAGGCCCGCACGCTCATCGCCGCGCCGAGCGCCTTGGCGTCGCGCACGAACGCGAGCCCGCAGTCGTACGGCACGTTGAGCCACTTGTGCGCGTCGGTCGCCCACGAGTCGGCCTCGGCGACCCCCGCGAGCAGCGCGCGGCGCCCCGGCACCACGGCCGCCCACAGCCCGAACGCGCCGTCCACGTGGACCCATGCGCCCGCCTCGTGTGCGCGCGGGATCAGCTCGGCCATCGGATCGAAGGCGCCGGTGTTCACGTTGCCGGCCTGCAGGCACACGATCGCGGGGCCCGCGAGACGCGGGAACGCGTCGGCGCGCATGCGCCCCTGTCCGTCGACCGGCACCCGCACCACGCGCGAGCGTCCGAGCCCCAGCACGCCGAGCGACTTGGTCAGCGTCGGGTGCACCTCGTCGCCGACCACCACCGTGATGGGCGGCGCGCCGAACAGCCCGTCGGCCTCGACGTCCCAGCCCGCGCGCTCGAGCACCGCGTGGCGCGCGGTCGCGAGCGCGGTGAGGTTGGCGACCGTGGCGCCGGTCACGAACGCGCCGCCGCAGTCGGACGGCAGGCCGAGCACGTCGAGCAGCCAGCGCAGCGCGATGCGCTCCAGCTCGGCGGTCGCCGGGGTGACGGCGTGCAGCCCGGTGTTCTGGTCCCACGCGGTGGCGAGCCAGTTCGCCGCCACCGTGGCGGGCAGCGCGCTGCCGATCACGAATCCGAAGAAGCGCGGACCCGCCATCGCCATGGTGGCCGGCGAGCCCACCTCGTCGAGCAGGCGCAGCACTTCGCGCGGGTCGGCGGGCTCGTCGGGCATCGGCGTGTCCCAGGCCCGCAGGCCGGCGACGGCGGCGGGATCCGGGCGCACGGAGCGGGTGGCGAGGCCGTCCAAGTAGCGGGTGGCGCGGGCGGCCGCATCGGACAGGAGTTCGCGTGACATGCGGGAGTCCTCGGGGATGGAAGTTCGGCCGGAGCGCGCGAGGTTAGCGTCCGCGGGCGACGCGGTCCAGCGCCGAACCGCCACGGGAGCCAGCCCGCATGCCGCCGCGCGATCGCCTGCGGCCCGTGGTCCGCGCCGCGCCGCTCAGCCCGGCGGCCACTGCATCGGGCGGCCGCCGAGCAGGTGGAAGTGCAGGTGCGGGACCGACTGGCCCGCGTGATCGCCGACGTTGGTGACCAGGCGCCAGCCGCGCTCGAGCTGCTCCTCGCGCGCCACCTGCGCCGCGAGCGCGAACAACTCGCCCAGCAGCGCGGCCTGCGCCGGGCCCAATCCGGCGGCGGAGTCGGCCACGTGCGTCTTGGGGATCAGCAGCACGTGCGTGGGCGCCTGCGGATTCAGGTCGCGGAACGCGAGCACGTGCTCGCTGTCGGCGACCTTGGTGCTGGGGATGCTCCCCGAGGCGATGCGGCAGAAGATGCAGTCGGACACGCGGGCCTCCTCGTTCACGGGCGCCGTCAGTGGTGTGGCGGCCGTTGCAGCATGATCCCGACCCGGTATTGGGCGAGGTGGCCATCGTACTCGAAGTTCGCGCTGTTCAGGCTGCTCGCGTGCACGAACATCCCGACCCGGCGCGTCAGGTCGAGGTCCGCCCCCACACCGTAGGCGGAGAGCGAGCCGGCGAAGTCCAGACGGCCGACCGCCAGGCCCACCATGACGTCGGCGAACGGTCTCAGCCGCCCCCGCGTGGGCCCGACCCGCATCCCGACGGTGGCGCCCGCGATGTCGTCGCGCTGCTGACGCGCCATCTCGAGCCGCGCCTCGAACGCGAGCCAGTTGTCGGACGGTGTCACGAACGTCAGCGTCGGACCGATCAGCTCGCGATCGGCCGGGCGGTCCTCGCGCATCACCACCACGCCGGCCTCCAGCCGCAGGCTCGCGGCGGCGGGCGAGGCGGCTGCGAGCGCGAGCGCGGCGCCGGCGGCGATCGCTCCCAGCCGGCGCGCGCTCATCGCGACGCTCCCGCGTACACGAAGCCCAGGCTCACGAACGGTCCGCTGAAATCGAGCGGCACGACCGCGCCCTCGAAGTCGCGGAGCGTGGCGCTGCGCGAGCTGCCGTCCGCCGAATCACCGGCGTCACGCTGGTGCCAGCCGAGCCGCAGGTCGAAGCGCGGATTCTCGGCGTAGGCCGGCTGCCAGCCCACGTACGCGCTCCAGGTCCAGACCGAACCGCGCCAGCGGGCCTCGACCGCCTCGCTCGCGTTGGCGTCGGAGGGATCGAGCCGCCCGCCGCCGTGGATCGTGACCCTCGCCGTTCCGTGCCCGACGCTGACGCCCCCGTAACCGCCCGGCACCGCGCGCGGCCAGTAGGCGGCGTGCACGGCGTACCCGGTGAACGTGGTCTTCAGGATGGTGTCCCATCCGAGCCACGGCGCCGTCCCGCCCAGCGCCAGGTGCTCGACGTCGCTGCCGCTGCCCTCGGCCGACATCGCCACCGTCCAGCGGGGGCCGGCGCGCGCACCGAGCTCGATGCGCGGCGTGGTCCCGGGCGACAGGTCGTCCCGCCAGCCCGCGGTGGCGAGCACCGCCTCGACGTGACGCCGTTCGCTGGCCGACCAGCCGCGCAGTCCGGAGGGCGTCATGTCGGTGAGACCGAGTGCCCCGCACACCCACCACGGTGGCGGCGCGTCCGCCGCGCGGGCCGGCGGCGGACCGGCCAGCAGCGGCAGCACGAGCAGGACGAATCGCAGCGACGCGCAGCGCATGGCAACCACTCCTGCGACGGGCATCGCTCCCGGCGGATCCCGCGCACGGGCGATCCGGCGATGCGTGTGAGGCGGAAAGTCGCGGGGATGATGGACCCGTGCGCGGGCACCGGCAAGGGCGGCGTACACCGCGCGGGCCCGCGGAACGACCGCGCGCGGGCGGTCAGTCGCCGAAGCTGATGCCGATGTCGCGCGCGGTCTCGACCGTGTCGCTGTCGAGCGCCACCGTCTTCATGCGCCGCACCGCGGCCTTCAGCGGCTCGTAGCGCACGGTGGGCGGAGCGAGCGAGACCATCACCGCGGACTGGCCCTCGTCGAGCGCCCGCACCGCGGCGGCGCCGAAGCGCAGCGCGACCAGTCGGTCGAAGCTGGTGGGCGAGCCGCCCCGCAGCAGATGGCCGAGCACCACGGTGCGCGACTCCTTGCCGGTCAGCTCCTGCAGCTGGTGCGCGACTTTCTCGCCGACCCCGCCGAGCTTCTCGGCCCGCCCGACCTCCTTGCCGAGC
This sequence comes from Candidatus Eiseniibacteriota bacterium, assembly GCA_963725865.1. Lineage (GTDB taxonomy): Bacteria > Eisenbacteria > RBG-16-71-46 > RBG-16-71-46 > RBG-16-71-46 > CAVSAC01. Next base: position 1,381,708 of record CAVSAC010000014.1, on the reverse strand, counting down.
ACCGACACGTCGCCGCCGACCGGGCGCGCACCTTCCGCGACCACGACCACGGTGTAGCCGCGGCCGTTGCGCTCGCGGCCGCGGATGACCTCGGCGACCTTCTCGATGTGGTACGGGATCTCGGGGATCAGGATGACGTCGGCGTTGCCGGCGATGCCGGCATGCAGCGCGATCCAGCCGGCGTAGCGGCCCATCACCTCGACCACCATGATGCGGCGGTGCGAGCTCGCGGTGGTGTGCAGCCGGTCGAGGCATTCGGTCGCGAACGACACCGCGGTGTCGAAGCCGAACGTCATGAGCGTCTTGTCGAGGTCGTTGTCGATGGTCTTGGGCACGCCCACCACGCGCAGGCCCTTCTGGGCGAGCGCGTAGCCGATCGAGAGCGAGCCGTCGCCGCCGACCGTGACCAGCGCGTCGATGCCGGCCTGCGCGAAGCGCTCGACCAGCTCGTCGCCGCGGTCCACCTCGATGAACGAGCCGTCCGGTTGCTGGATCGGGAACCGAAGCGGGTTGCCGCGGTTGGTGGTGCCGAGGATGGTGCCGCCCAGGTGGGTGATGCCCGACACCGACTCGCTCGTGAGGTGGATGACGCCGCCCTGGGGAAACTGCTCGGGCGCCAGCAGTCCGTTGTAGCCCTCGCGGATGCCGTGGCACTCCCAGCCGCGCTGGATCGAGGCCAGCACCACCGCGCGAATCACGGCGTTCAGCCCGGGGGCGTCGCCGCCCCCGGTGCTGATTGCGATCTTCCTGATCTTCGCGATGGGCATGCGCGGCCACGCTCCCTCGTGGCATGCCGGGACCACCAGACACGTCCCCGAGGGAGGTTATCGGCCGCGCGACCGGGAACTGAAGGTCGGACGCCGTCGCTCGCGCAGTGCCGCGCGCCGGGATCCTAGTGCGACTTCGGCGCGACTCCTGACCCCGTCGCCGCATCGGCGGCCTGGGGCAGCAGCGTGACGACCGAATAGCGGTCGAGCGGGAAGTACTTGCGATAGGTCGCGTGCAGCGCCTCGGGCGTGAGCGCCTCGATCCGCTCGCGGCGATGCGCGATGCGCCGCGGATCGATGCCGAGCTGGAGCGCCGTCAGGATCGCCCCGGTCCAGAACGAATTCTGCTGCAGCGAGACCTCGAGCTCGCGGCGCTCGATCTCCTGGTCCTTCTGCACGTCGGCGGCGGACGGACCGTTCTCGCGCAGCGCGCGGATCTCGGCGAGCGTGGTCGCGACCAGCGAGTCCACGCGCTCGGGATCGCAGCCGAACGCCACGCTCATCGTCGCGAAGCCCGGCAGCGGCGCGAGCGTCGAGAACGACGCCGAAGCGCCGTAGGTGCCGCTGAGCCGCTCCCGCAGGGACTGTCGCAGGTGGTCGGTGAGGATCGACGCGCAGGCGCGCGCGCGGTGCAGATCGAGCTCCTCGAGCGGCTCACCGGTGGTGAAGAACGTGATCCGGGTGCTGCTCTTCGGCTCGATGCCCTTGCGCACCTGGACAACCGGCGTGCCCGCCGGGAAGCGCGGGCCGCGGGCGGGGAACGTCGACGTGCGGCGGCCCTGCGACGGCAGCGCGCCGAGGTAGCGGGCGAGCAGCGGTGCGATGGAGTCCACGTCGAAGTTCCCGGCGAAGGCGAACGTGAAGTCGGCCGCGTTCGCGAACCGCGCGCGATGGAACGCCAGGACGCGATCGAGATCGACCGCCTCGACCTCCTCCGCGGTCGGCGTGCGCGTCATGTAGAAGCCGCCGCTGTTCACCGCGTTGAGGGTGTCGCCGAACACCTGCTCCGGATTGTTCGCGCGATCGGCGACGAAGGCGCGATAGCGCTGCTGGAGCGCGGCGAACGCGTCGGGATCGCGCGTGGGAGCGGTGAAGATCAGGTACACCAGTTGCAGGGCGGTCTCGAGGTCGGCCGGCCGCGCGCTGCCGCCGACGGACTGCGAGTAGAGGCCGTACGACGCGCCCGCACCCGCGACGCGCCCGGCGAGCAGCTTCTGGAGCTCGGTCGCGCGCTTCCCGCCCAGGCCAGCTTCGCGCAGCACCCCGGAGATCATCCACGCGGTCGTGAAGTCGGCGGAGTCCGCGACCGACAGCCCGCCGGGCGCGAACGCGCTGAACAGGATCTCGTCCGCCTTGAAATCGGTCGGCTTGAGCCACACCTTGACTCCGTTCGAGAGCGTCAGCACGGTGGCGCCGATCTCGGCGACCTTCAGCCGCGCCTTCACCGTCCCCGGTCTGGGACGCACCGTCATGAGCGGCGTCTTCGCCGTCGAATCGACCCACGCCGCGGGCGCCAGCGAGTCCGCGCGCTCGAGGGTCGCGCGCAGCGCGGCCTCGGTCGGCACCGCGACGCCCGCCCGGGCGGGCGCCGAGACCAGCACCACGCGCCCGTCGTCGCGCATCAGCGCCGGGGTGAGCGCGTTCACCTCCTCGAGCGTGATCCCGGCCAGCAGCGAGCGACTGAGCGCGTACTCGGTCTCGATGCCGGGCGCAGGCTCGCCGCTGAGCGCGTTCGCCACGTACTCGTCGGCGAAGGAGTCGCTCTCGGACTTGTCGCGCTCGGCGTACGCCCGCTCGATCCCGACGCGCAGGCGCTCCTTGGCGCGCTCCAGCTCGCTGGCGAGGAAGCCGTGGCGGCGCACGCGCGCCGCCTCCTCGAGCAGCGCGGCGAGCCCGGTCTCGATGCCGCCATCCTTGACGCTCGCGCCCAGCTGCCACGCCTCGGCGGTCCGCGCGATCGGGCTGCGATTGCCGTACGCCCCCAGGAACGGCGGATCCGCACGGCGCGCGATGTCCGAGAAGCGCAAGTTCAGCATGGTGGAATAGAGCTGGACCACCATGTCGCGGCGGTAGTCGCCCGCGGTGACCTCGGGCTCGCGCGGGCCCTTGTACACGAGCGCGATCCGCGAGCCGGTCGCCTCCGGATCGGTGGCGATCGAGATCAGTGTGCCGGCCTGGGGCGGGACGTCGAATCGCGGCGTGGCGCGTGGCGCCGGCGGGCGCGCGAGCCCGCCGAAGTGCACGTGGATCAGGCTGTCCATGCGGGCCGGGTCGATGTCGCCGACCGCGATCACCGCCATCCGGTCGGGCGTGTACCAGTCGCGGTAGAAGTCGCGCAGCCGCGCGGCCGGGCCCTTCTCGATCACCTCCGGCAATCCGATCGGCAGGCGCTCCGCGTAGCGCGAGCCGCGGTAGAGCACCGGAAGGTGCCGGCGCGCGATGCGCTCGCCGGCGCCGCGCCCGAGCCGCCATTCCTCGAGCACCACCCCGCGTTCCTTCTCGATCTCCGCGTCGGTGAGCGTCGCCCCGCCCGCGAAGTCCGCGAGCGCCGTGAGCCCGCGATCGAGCAGCGTGTCGCGGTCGGTCGGCACCTCCAGCAGGTAGACCGTCTCGTCGAACGAGGTGCTGGCGTTGGCGTCGGCGCCGAAGCGCAGTCCGACCGACTGCAGGTAGGCGACCAGCTCCTCGGGCCTGAAGTGCGCGGAGCCGTTGAAGTTCATGTGCTCGGCGAAGTGCGCGAGCCCGCGCTGGTCGTCGGCCTCGAGGTTCGAGCCCGCGTCCACGGCCAGCCGCAGTGCCACGCGCGCCGCCGGCTTGTGGTTCGCGCGGATGTACGTAGCGCAGTCCGTTCGGGAGCACGCCGGTGCGTACCCGCGGATCGAGGCGCAGCGTGTCGGTCAGCGCCGGCGCGGACGGTGCCGCCGGCGCGTCGGCGGCCGCGGTGGCACCCACGATCGCGAGCGGCAGCAGGGCGGCGATCCACGGGAACGCACGGCGGACGAGCGGGGACATGGCGGATCTCCTGCGGATGGACGAGGTCACGACGACGAGGCCGGCGGGCAGTCTACCCGACGCGCGCGTGGCTGTCCGAGCGGCCTGCGTTCCTGACGCGCGCGCCCCCGCGCGACGGCGCGTGGTGGCGGAGCCCGGGGTCACAGCGGGTCGGCGCTGAACGTGTCCCCCTGGCGGATGTCCCCGGTCTCGTAGCCGCGCCGGAACCAGCGGGCGCGCTGCTCCGACGTCCCGTGCGTGAACGAGTCCGGCACCACGTAGCCCTGCGATTCCATCTGCAGGCGGTCGTCGCCGATCGCGGTGGCGGCAGCCAGCGCCTCGTCGATGTCGCCCGCCTCGATCACCTGCTTCATGCGCTGGGTGTCGTGCGCCCACACGCCGGCGTAGAAGTCCGCCTGCAGCTCGAGCCGCACCGAGGCGTCGTTGTACTCCGCCTCGCTCACCCGGCCGCGCAGCCGATGCACCCGGTCGGTGATGCCGAGCTGGTTCTGGACGTGGTGTCCGATCTCGTGCGCGATCACGTAGGCCTGCGCGAAGTCCCCCGGCGCGTGGAAGCGCTGCCGCAGCAGGTCGTAGAAGCCCAGGTCGATGTAGACCTTCTCGTCCTCCGCGCAGTAGAACGGGCCCACCGTCGCGCTCGCGTTGCCGCACGCCGACTGCACCTCGTCGGTGAACAGCACCAGCGTGGGCTCGCGGTACTCGCGGCCGAGCCGGCGGAACTGCTCGTGCCACACGTCCTCGGTCTCGGCCAGCACCACCGAGACGAACTGACCGAGCTCGTCCTGCGCCGCGCCGGTCGGGGGGGCCTCGGTGCTCATCTGCGTCTGGGCGGGCATGCCCTCCTGCACCTGCTGGAGCAGCGTGCGCGGGTCCACCCCGAACACCAGCGCGAGGATCAGCACGACCACGGCTCCGCCGCCGCCGAGCGCCAGCCGCCCGGCCGGCAGGCCCCGGCGGTCCTCGACGTTGTCGCTGCGTCGCTCGTTCTGCCAGCGCATCGCGCTTCTCCCTCTTCCGGCGGCCTCACCCTCGTCGGGCCGTGACGTCCGAGCGGCGGCTCGCCCGGGCCCGTTCGCTGTCAGCGCACGACGACCACGCGCTCAGACGCGGTGCGCCCCGAGCCGTCTCGGGCGCGCACGAAATATACTCCGGCGGGCAGCGGGCGGCCGCCGGCATCCGCGATGTGCCACGTCCAGGCGTCGCCGGCGCCGCGGCCCGCGGCCACGCGCCGCCCACGGGCGTCGAGCACCTCCAGCCGCACCGGCCCGCTCGCGCCGCTCCAGCGCACCCACGCCGCGTCGCGCACTGGATTGGGCGCGACGCGCAGCCGGAAGCCGCTCGCGGGCGGCACCCCCGGCGGCACGCCGCCGACCTCGGTGGGCTCGCCGATCAGCTTGAAGCACAGCGCCTGGTCGGCCACCGCCTCCCAGGCCAGCGTGGAGTCCTCGCGGACGTAGAACGCTCCGATCGCGTCCGTGAAGTCCGCGCCCTCACTGCCGGTCCGCACGCGCGCGTACAGTCCGTAGCAGTGGCGCGTCGCCACCCACAGCCAGTAGTCGTGACCGGGCTCCAGCGTGATGTTCAGGTCGAGACCGAAGTGCGAGTCCCAGACCGGGATCTCGGGCCCGCTCGGCTTGAGGCTCGCCGCCCCCAGCGGCGCCCCGAGCACCGCGGGCGGCGCCTCCTCGCCCGCCGCGTCGAGGATGGCGATCGAGCCGGGCGCGAACGGGACGCGCGCGGCGACCGCGCCGAATGCCAGCTCGACCCAGCGCACGCGCGTCGCCTGCGGCACGCGGAAGCGCTGGATCAGCTCCGCCTCGGTGGAGTCGTGGATGGCGCCGGTCGCCACCACGCTCTGCATCACGGCGAGCGCCTGCAACGCGCTGTCGCCGCCGCACGTCACGTGCGCCAGCACCGGGTGCGGCCCGGCGAGCGGCACGCGCGGGCCGAACGGAGCGTTGTAGCGGTACGCGATCGGCACCGCCGCCGCGCCGTCGCCCTCGTAGTGCCAGGTCTGGATCACCCCCGTGCTCGCGCTCACGTAGTCGAGCGCCACGGTGGAGCGCGGCGGCTCCGCCACGTGCGGCACCGACCGCACCACCGCGGGCGGATTCCAGGCGACGAGGGCGGGACCGATCAGCAGCGCGCCCGGGGCGAACGTGCGCGCGCGCAGCGCGATCGTGGTGGACTCGGGCGCCGCCGCGAGCGGATCCCAGTCCACCAGCAGGAGCTGTGCGGCGCCGCCGCTCGGCGCCACGCCGAGGCTGCACGAGAGCACGTTCGACGCGGGAACGACCGGCTGCGTGAGCCCCACGAGGCGGCTCAGCGTGACGGTCGAATCGTGGCCGCCGGCCTGAACGACGTCACCGCAATTGTCGAACAGGACCGCCGCGGGCGCCGGCGGCGGACCGGTGTGACGCACGGGTGTGGACGCGGTGAGGACGAGCAGCGCGGCGACCGCCAGCGCTGCGAGCAGTTGCGAAGATCGGCGCGACACGCAGGCCTCCCTGGCCAGAGCGGACCAACACCATGCACGCGAGGGGATCGAACGGGTCCGGGTGCGAGGGTAGTCCGCGCGCGGGGCGCGACGATAGCGCTTTCTCGGTCGCGACCGGGTCTCTCGCGTGTGACCGCACGACGGTCGCGCGGCGGTGGACGACGACGGGCGGCCGCGTCAGCGCGCGACCGGGGCGCGAGCGAGCGACTCCAGTGTGCGAGTCACGGCGGCGCGCTCGCGCTCGGTGCCGGCTTCCCAGTACGCCGCTCGGGCGCGGCGCAGCGCCGCGAGCGCGCCGGCGCGATCGCCGAGCGCGAGATCGGCGGCCGCCTCGAGCGCGTGCGCGGGTCCAGCCGCGGGATACAGTGCGACGACGCGACGCGCGCTCGCCAGCGCTGCCTGCGGTCGCCCCGCCTCGAGGCACGCGCGCACCCGGTCGGTGAGCAGCAGCGCGTCGCACGGTGCGAGCGCCGCGGCCGCGTCGAACGTCGCGTCCGAGAGTTGCGTCAGCATCGCCGCCTCGGTGGCCGGGCGCCCGGCGGGCACTCCGGCACGCGCCAGCCGGGCGCGCAGCGCGAGCGCGTTTGCCAGCCGCTGCAGGTTCGACGCGCGGCGCGGCTGGAGCGCCACTGCGCGCCGCGCGGATGACTCCGCCCGCGCGACCGCGGCGGCGGCGGCGACGGGATCGCCTGCGGCGCCTCGCTGGCGCGCCAGCAGCAGCGCGGCGTCGCTCGCGAGCCGTTCCAGCTCGTCCTCGCCCGGTGCCCGCCGCGCGGCCGTCTCCGCCCGCTCCACCGCGCGCTCGACGACCTCCGGCGGCGCGCCGCCGGGAGCTTCGGCCGCGCGCGTCAGCGCATCGCGCGCGAGTCCGGCATCGGCCAGCGCCGCCAGCTCGGGTCCGGCCGCCAGCGCGACACCGATCGCCACCGCGGCACCCGAGACGATCGCGAGCCGGGGTGGACGCGCGGCGGCGGCGCCGTCGGTCGCCGCCGCCCGCGCGCTCGCTGCGAGCAATCCGCCCAGCACCACGAACACCGCCGCACCCGCGAGCCCGACGGGATTGAGCGCGCCCGCCACGATCAGCGCGGCGGCACCCGCGGTGGCATCGAGCGCCGGAGCGCGCGCCGCGCCGCCCGCGCGCCACGCGGAGTCCGCGCCCGCTGCCAGCGCGGCCAGCCACAGCGCACCCGCCAGCACGCCGAGCACCCCGCCGGTGGCGAGCACCTGGAGCGCCGCCGAGTGCGCGTGCACCGGCAGGCCGAGCCAGTCGGCGCGCCAGAACGCCGGCGTCTGCGCGATCGGGAACATCAGGCCGAACGTGTCGGGGCCGGTGCCGAGCCACGGGTGGGAACGCCACAGCGCGAGCGCGGCGCGCGCGATCTCGATCCGCGCCGGCAGCGAGGCCGCCTCGGGATGCGCCCCCTCGGCGAGCCGCGCGATGACCGGCCCGCCCAGCACGAACGCGCTCCAGGCACCCACCGGCAGCACCACGGTCGCGAGCGCGAGCGCCGCGCGCCGTCTGGAGTGCGGAGCGTCCGCGCGCCCTGCGGTCGCGAGCGCCGCCAGCGTCCCGGCCGCCGCGGCCAGCCACGCGCCGCGAGAGAGGGTCGCCACGCACGCCGCCCCCAGCAGCACCGCGAGCGCGCCCGCGCGCCACGCCGGCGAGCGCCCGCCCGCGAGCCGCGCGACCGCGACCCCCAGCGCGGCGGCGAGCACGGCACCCAGCAGGATCGGATTGCCGAGCGTGGCCGCCGGACGCGTCACTGCGGCGCCCGCGTCGGGATAGAGCGCCGCGCCCGCCCAGCGCAGCGGATCGAGGCCGGCGAACTGGATCAGCGCGTAGCCCGCCGCGATCGCGGCGCACGTCAGCACCACGTCGAGCGTGCGGCGCGCGTGCGCGGGAGTGGCGTGCGCCGCACGGGTGCCGGCGTAGAGCCCGGCCAGCGCGAGCGTGGTCAGCAGGCCCTCGCGCTGCTCGATCTCGCCCACGAGGCTGAGTCGCGGCGCGACGCCCGCGAGCGTCGAGACGATCGACGATGTCACCCACGCGATCACCGCGAGATCGACCAAGCGGGTGACGGCCGGCGTCGCGCGACCGTGCGTAGAGGGCGCGCGGTGGGCATCCGGGCGCGCGCCGCGACTGCCCGCCCACCACGCGGCGAGCACGCCGGCCAGCAGCCCGAGCCCCGCCACGCGCAGCACGGCGGCCTTCAGGGGGGTGAACGGATCGAGCAGCGCCGGGGCGAAGCCGAGGATCGCGAGCGCGAGCGCCGCTCGCACGGTGATGCGCGCGAGGCGGCCTATCGCACCACCACCACGCGCGCCGGCGCGCGCCGTCCCGCGCCGTCGGTGACGCGCACGAAGTACACACCGGCGGACAGCGGGCGCCGCCCGGTCGGCGCGATACGCCAGGTCCAGCTACCGGCGGCACCAGCGACACCCGTGCCCACGCGCCGCCCGCGCGCGTCGAGCACCTCGAGCCGCACCTCGCCGGTCGCGCCGCTCCAGCGCACCAGCGCAAGATCGCGCGCTGGGTTGGGCGTGGCGCGCCACGCGGGCGCCGCGGCGGCGAACCACAGCAGTGCGCCGACCGAGAGCGGTGCGAGGACCCGAACGAGCCGCAGGGACAACCGACCTCCGCATGGGTGGCGGGCGGGCACGCGCGCGGCCGCCGGCGGGGGCGCGCGGCGGGCCGAGCGCGCTCAAGGTAGTCCCGGCGCGAGGGACGTGACAGCGGATTCTCGCCCGTCAGCGCGCTCCACGCTCGGAACCGGCGAGGCTCGCGACCCGTACCACGATGCCGCTCGCCGTGTGCTCGCCGCCCACCGGGCTCGCGTTGCCGCGCGCGAGGTAGTAGAGCGCGCCATCCGGCCCGACGCGCAGGTCGACCGGGCCCTGCACCAGCGTGCGGCCCAGCACCCCGCTGCGCGCGGGGGCGGCGGGATCGATCCAGCGGATCTCGGCGGCGCAGTAGTCGGCGAACAGGTAGCGTCCGAACCACTCGGTCGGCAGCGCCGGTCGCGCGGGCCGGTAGAACGCGCCCCCGGTGATCGCGCAGCCGGCGTCGTGGCCGTACGCGTACAGCGGCGCGCGGAAGTGCTCGTCGCCTCGCGGCCCTTCGTAGAGCGGCCAGCCGTAGTTGGCGCCCGCCGCACCCTCGTCGATCTCCTCGTAGGCGCTCGCACCAACGTCGTTGATGAACATCCGGCCGCTGCCCGGCTCGACGTCGAAGCTGAAGACATTGCGCAGCCCGCGCGCCCAGATCGCGCGATGGATCCCGCGCGCGGTGTTCACGAACGGACCGTCGGGCGGAATCCCGCCGTCGCGGTCGATGCGCATCAGCTTGCCGAACGTCGAGCCCAGGCTCTGCGCGAGCGACTCGAGGTCGTTGTCGCCGGTCCCGATGTACAGCATGCCGTCGCGCCCGAAGCGCAGCGCCCCGCCGACGTGGAGGTGGTTGCGATGCGGGTCGAGGTCGATCAGCACGCGGGCGCTGCCCGGCAGCGCGGTGTCGCCGGAGGCGGTGTAGCGCTCGACGCGGTTGTGGCGCGCCGGCGCGCCGGCGGTGTAGCACACGTAGACGAACGGCCGCCTCGGGAACTCGGGATCGAACGCGACTCCGAGCAGGCCTTCTTCGATCTCGGCGTGCGCGGGCACGACCACGAACGGCTTCGCCAGCAGCTCGCCGTCGCGGATCACCCGCAGGCGCCCGCCCTGCTCGCAGACGAAGATGCGGTCGTCGGGCGCGATCGCCATGCTCACCGGGCTGTCGATCCCGCGCGCGATCACGGTCTCGACCAGACCGGCGTGGATCCGGCCGGGCACGCGCAGACCCGGGCGAATCGGCGGGATCAGCCGCGGCGCGTCGTCGGGACTCGTGCGCGCGGGAAACGCCGGCACGCGGCGGGCCGCGGAGCTGTCACGCACGAGGCCCGGCGCCGCGCCGCGCGCGGCGATCGCCAGCGCCGCGGTCGCCAGCGCCAGAGTGGCGATCGCCGCCAGCGCGAGCGCGGCCGGGCGCGGACTCACGGTCGTCCGCCGGTCACGGCCGCCGGGCGCGGGCGCATCCGTCGCATCACCAGAGCGAGCACGCCGAACGCGAGCGCGCCCGTCAGGCACAGGAGCGCCTCGGTGCTCAGCATGCCCGCCGAGTTCCAGCGGTCGTGCGCCCAGCCGTCGACGTTGGTCATGTAGTAGATGGGCATGTTCGAGAGCGACGCGAAGATGCTGAACTTGGTCGCCGCCGCGCCGTGACCGATGGCCTCGAGCGCGAACGCCGCGAATCCCGCGTACGTGAGCCCCATGATGAACGCGTAGAGCGAGGTCCACACCACGAACATCGCCTCGGTGCGCGGGAACGTCGCCATGCCGACGGCACACGCGGCCTGCAGGATGCCGAACGCGACGTAGGCGCCCTTGCGGTCCATGCGGTCGCAGATCCAGCCGCCCACCACGCAGCCCGCGGCGGAGATCAGGCCCGAGAGCACGCCCGTGACCAGCGCGACGGTGTCGGCCGAGGCCTTCCACTCCCCCGCGACCGCCGACCACAGCCCGCTCGCCGCACCCGAGCCGATCGGCAGCAGGCACAGGATCAGCGCCAGCATCCCCGCGTGCTCGCGCACCATGTGCCACAGGTCGCGCACCACGTCGAGGAGCCCGCGCCCCAGCCCTTCGTGTCCGTGCGTGCGCTCGGGTCGCGGGAGCCCGATCAGTCCGAGGCAGCACGCCAGGCACAGCGCGCCGACGACCGAGCTCGCGACCGCCGGGTGCGGCACGCGCTGCAGCAGCCACAGCCCGAGGCCGCCACCGATCCCGCTGCCGCCGAGGTTGCCGGCCTGGTTCCAGCCCGCGGCGCGCCCCTTCTCCTCGTCGGGCGTGCAGTGCGCCATCAGGCTGCTGATCGCGAAACCGAGGAACGTGGCGGCGAAGCTGCCGAGCGCGACCGCCACCGACAGCGCGCGCAGCCCGCCCTGCGTCGCCGGGATCATGCCGAGCACCGCGACCCCGAGCGCGTTCACGACACCGGCGATCACGTACCAGGTCTTGGGATCGAGCGTGGCATCGGTGATCGGCGCCCACAGGAACTTCCATGCGTTCGGCAGCAGCATCAGCGCCACGATCGCGGCGATCGGCGCGACCGCCACGCCCGCGTGCTGGAGCTGCCATGCGAGCGTGACCGTGACGTAGCCCGCCGACGCCCCGAACGGCAGCGTGAGCAGCATGAACACCCAGGGATGGACGCGATGCGCGGTCATGGAGCGCGGCGGCCTACCGGACCAGCGCCACGCGCGCGGCCGCCGCGTGCCCCGCGGCGTCGGTCGCGCGCACGAAGTAGATCCCCGCCGGCAGTGCCGAGCCCTCGCTCCGCGCCGCGTTCCACGTCCAGCTGCCGCTCGTGCCCGTGCCTTCGGCGCCGGCGGCCACGCGGCGGCCGCGCGCGTCGAGCACCTCGAATCGCAGCGCACCGCTCGCTCCGGACCAGCGCACCAGCACCGCGCCGCGCGCCGGGTTCGGCGTGATACCGAGCCGTAGCCCGAGCGGCGCGGGCGCGGGGTCGGGCACGCTCGCGACTCCGGTCGGCTCGCCGATCAACTTGAAGCAGAGCGTGCTGCCGACCTGCTCGGAGAACCCAAGGTCCGGCTTGACGCGCGTGTAGAGACCGCCGATGGCTGCGACGTAGTCGGGGCCTTCGCTTCCATCGCGATAGTGCGTGTAGAGCCCGTAGTCGTGTGCGGTGCGCGCCAGCAGCCAGTAGTCGTGGTCCGGCTCCAGCGTGATGATGTGATCGAAGTCGTAGTGCGTGTTCCAGGCGCCCGTCAGGACGGAGCCGAGCGCGGCGCCGACGAGCTCGGGAGGGAGCAGCGCCGGCGGCGGCCCGTCCGGCGCGGCATCGAGGATCGCGACGCGACCGAACACCAGCGGAGAGCGCGGGGACACCGCGCCGAAGGCCAGCTCCGCCCAGCGCAATCGTGCCTCGACCGGCACGCGGAAGCGCTGCATCACCTCGTAGTAGTTGGAATCGAGCAGCGCGTCGACGGTGCGCACGCACTGCACGACCCTCAGCGCCTGAAGGGTGGAGTCACCGCCGCAAACGCCGTGCGAGAGCACGGCGTGAGCGCCCAGCAGCGGCGCGTGCGAGCCGGTGACGGCGGCGAGGTAGGCGATCGGGACGTCGGGCGGCCCCTCGGTCTGATACTGCACGCCGAGGGTGCTGCCGCCCGTATGGTCAGCCCACAGTTCGAGCGCCACCGTGCCACGCGGTGGCTCGGCGAGGCGCGGAGCCTGCCGCGTGACCAGCGGCGGTGCCCACACGGTGTGGACCTGGCCGTAGTACACCGACGAGGCGTCGAAGCCGCGGCTGCGAAGGGTGACGGTGGTGGGATCGGGCGCCAGGGCGAGCGGATCCCACTCCACCAGATCCATCGAGGCGTAGTTGAGGGCATACGGCATCACTTCGAGGCTGCAGGCCGAGGCGTTCATGTCCGTGCGCAGCGGTTGGACCACGCCTGCGCCGTTCACGATCCCGACGGTGGCTCCGTGACCGCCCGTCTGCACCACGACATCGCAATTCGTGTACGTCGTCGCCACGGCGGCGGCGGATTCGGTTCGTGCGCGCGCGCGGCGCGAGGGCAGCAACGCGGTCGCGACCAGCAGGGCCGCCACGGCGATGATCGGAACGAGACGCCGCCACCGACGCTTCATCGAGAGGCTCCTGGAGTCGACCGCGAAGGGCGATGCGCTGAGCGAAGCAGCGAAAGTCTAGCCGCCCGGAGGCTACGCTCGAAGCTCTTTCGTGGTGTGAGCCCCTCGCCCTATCGGAGCACCGTCACGCGCTCGCTCGCCGCGTGGCCCGCGGCGTCGGTCGCGCGCACGAAGTAGATCCCGGCGGGCACCCGCTGCCCGTCGCCGCGCGTCGCGCTCCACGTCCAGCCGCCGCTCACGCCCGCGCCGGCATCGCCCGCGGCCACGCGGCGGCCGCGTGCGTCCAGTACCTCGAACCGCACCGCGCCGCTCGCGCCGGCCCACCGCACCAGCACCGCGCCGCGCGCCGGATTCGGCGCGACGCCGAGCCGCAGCCCGAGCGGCGCGGGCCCTGGATCGGGCACGCTGGCGACTCCGGTCGGCTCGCCAATGACGCGGAAGCACAGCGCCTGGTCGGTGCGCGTCACCCATGCTCCGCCCGGCGAGGTGCGCATCGCGAGCGGCCCGATGGCCGCGATGAAGTCGGGACTCTCGGTGTCGTCGTCAATACGCGCATAGACTCCGTAGTCGTGGTTGATCCGCGCCAGCAGCCAGTAGTCGTGATCGGGCTCCAACTGGGCCAGCTGATCGAAGTCGAAGTGCGAGCCCCACCCGGTCCCGATCCAGGAGCCGCCGAATGTCGCGCTCGCCAGTGCGGCCGGCAGTACGGCGGGAGGCTCGCTCTGGCCCTCGGCATCCAGGATCGCGAGGACTCCCGGCTCGATCGGCGGCCGCGCGCTCACGGCTCCGAAGCCCAGCTCCACCCACGACAGGAGCGTCTCCTCCGGCACCCGGAAGCGCTGAGCGAGCTCGTACTGGGTCGTGTCGATGAACACGTTCGTGGTCATCACGCTCTGCACGATGCGGAGCCGCTGCAACGTGGAGTCGCCGCCGCACACCCCATGCGAGAGGACCGGATGCGTGCCGGAGAGCGGCGCCCGCGGCGCGCCGCTGACGTAGTAGGAGGCGGGCGGCACACCGACCGGGCCCGCGGGCTGGTAGGGGAACGCCAGCAGGCCGGTGCCTGATCCGACCACGAAATCCAGGGCGACTCCCGGCCGCGGCGGCTCGGCGAGCCTCGGAATCGTCCGCGTCACGAGCGGCGGGTCGCACACGATGCGCGTCAGGTTGCTGCTGACGTCGGAGGCATTGAAGGCGCGTGAGCGCAGCGCGAGCGTCGTGGGATCGGCCGCGAGCGTGAGCGGATCCCAGGACACCAACGCCATGGTGCCCCCCATGAAGCTGGCCGGAGTCACCTGGAGACTGCACGCCGAGACGTTCATTCCCTCGACCAGCGGCTGGGTCACGCCGGAGCCTCCGGTGAGGGCGATCGTCGCACCGCTTCCTCCCCACTGCACCGTCACGTCGCAGTTCGTGTAGACCGTCGCCGCCGCGGCGGGTTCGGCGGGAGCGCTCGCCTGAACCCTCCGCGACGGCCAGAGCGCCGCGAGTGCGAGCAGACAGAGGACCAGAGCGATGGGGATCGCGCGCAGCCAGGGGTGCTTCATCACGGCCTCCAAGGCGGCCCGCCGGGGGAAGCCGGCGGGACTGGTGATGTTCCAGGCTAGTCCCAGCTCGCGCGACGGGCCGGCGCGCCACGCGCGCTATCGCAGCACCGCCACTCGCTCGCTCGCCACGTGTCCCGCGGCGTCGGTCGCGCGCACGAAGTAGATCCCCGCCGGCACGCGCCGCCCGTCCGATCGCAGCGCACCCCACGTCCAGCCACCGCTCACGCCCGCGCCCGCGTCGCCGCTCGCCACGCGGCGGCCGCGGGCATCCAGCACCTCGAACCGCACGGCCCCACTCGCACCGCTCCAGCGCACCAGCACCGCGCCGCGCGCCGGGTTCGGGGCGATGGCGAGCCCCAGCCCGAGCCGCGCGGGCTCCGCGCCGGGCACACTGGCGACGCCGGTCGGCTCGCCGATGATGCGGAAGCACAGGGCCTGGTCGGTCAGTTCGGTCCAGTCGCCGCTCGGTGTCGAGCGCGCATAGAGGGCGCCGATGTCGGCCTGGTAGTACGAGCCTTCGGCACCGGTGCGCTGGCGAGCGTAGATCGGATAGTCATGGGCGGTCCGTGCCACCAGCCAATAGTCGTGTCGGGGCTCGAGCGTGATGACGTGGTCGAAGTCAAAGTGCGAATCCCAGGCGGTCGCCCGCGGGGCCGAGCCTCCAAATGCCGCGCCGACGAGCCCGGCGGGGATCACGGCGGGTGGCAGCCCGTCGATCCCGGCATCCAGGATGCCGATCCAGCCGGGCACCACCGGATAGCGTGGCGTCATGGTGCCGAACGCCAATTCCACCCAGCGCAGACGCGCTTCGACCGGAACTCGGAACCGCTGCACCAACTCGTACCGGGCGGTGTCGATCAGCACGTCGGTGGTCATCACGCTCTGCACGAGACGCAACCCCTGGAGCGTGGAGTCGCCACCACAGACACCATGCGAGAGCAGCGGGTGCGGTCCTGGGAGCGGCGTGCGCGCCGTGCCGGGTGCGTAGAAGTACGCTCGCGGGACCCAGTCCGGGCCCCAAGTCTGGTACTGGGCGTAGATGTAGATCGCGTCGTTCGAGACGAAGTCCAGCGCCACGCTGGTGCGCGGTGGCTCGGCGAGCCCCGCGACCTGGCGCACGATCACAGGAGGCATCCACCGAGCCTGCGTCTCTCCATAGTAGACGTCGGAGTTGGCGAAGGCCCGGGAGCGCAGCGCGACGGTGGTGGGATCCGGCGTGAGCGTGACCGGGTCCCACTCGACCAGCGCCATCGTCGCCTGAGCGTAGTTGTAGGCGACCGCCTGGAGACTGCACGCCGACACGTTGACGCCCTCGACCAGCGGTTGTGTCACGCCCGATCCGAGGTTGAAGCCGATCGTCGAGCCCCCGGCGCCCCATTGCACCGTGACATCGCAGTTCGTGTAGATGGACGCCGCCGCGGCGGGCTCGGCGGGGGCGCTCGCGCGTGCGCGGCGCGAGGGCCACACGGCCGCGAACGCTAGCAGGGCGAGAACGAGCACGAGCGGGATCGCGCGCAGCCAGGGGTGCTTCATCGGGGTCTCCTCGGCGGCCCGCCGAGGGGCGCCGGCGGGACGGGTGCCCAATGAGGCTAGCCCGAGTGCACCGCACCCGCCAGCGCGATCTCGCCGAGGCGCGCAATTCTCGCCGCCGAGCGGATCGAGCGCGCCCGCGTCCTCGCCGCGCGCGGAAGCGCGCGAGCCCACCGGCTCACACCTGCCCGACGCTCTTCTTGTGCTCCTCGATCAGGCGCTCCACCACCTCGGGGTCGGCGAGCGTGGTCACGTCGCCGAGCCCGGTGTACTCGCTCGAGGCGATCTTGCGCAGGATGCGGCGCATGATCTTCCCGCTGCGGGTCTTCGGCAGCCCGCTCGCGATGTGGATGATGTCGGGCGTGGCGAACGCGCCGATCGCGTGGCGCACCTGCTCCTTGAGCGCGCCCTGCAGCTGCTCGGATCCCTGCCGCGCGTACTCGGTGGTCAGCAGCACGTACGCGTAGATCCCCTGCCCCTTGATCGGGTGCGGGTAGCCCACCACCGCGGCCTCCGCCACCGATTCGTGCGCGACCAGCGCGCTCTCGACCTCGGCGGTGCCGAGCCGGTGGCCCGACACGTTGAGCACGTCGTCGATGCGGCCGGTGATCCAGTAGTAGCCGTCCTCGTCGCGGCGGCAGCCGTCGCCCGTGAAGTAGTGCCCCTTGAACGCGGTGAAGTAGGTCTCCTTGAAGCGCTGGTGGTCGCCCCACACGGTGCGCGCCTGCCCCGGCCACGGCGACGCCAGGCACAGCGCGCCCGAGACGCCGTTGCCCTCGAGCACCTTGCCGGTCTCGGGATCCACCACGATCGGCTTCACGCCGAAGAACGGCAGCGTCGCGCGAGCCCGGCTTGGTCGGGGTCACGCCCGGCAGCGGCGTGATGAGGATGCCGCCGGTCTCGGTCTGCCACCAGGTGTCGACCACCGCGCAGCGGCCCTCGCCGACCACGTCGTGGTACCAGCGCCAGATCTCGGGGTTGATCGGCTCGCCGACCGAGCCGAGCACGCGCAGCGACGTGCGCCGGTAGCGCTTCACGAACTCGTCGCCGGCCTGGGCGATCGCGCGCAGCGCGGTCGGCGCGGTGTAGAAGATGTTGATGCCGAGGTCGTCGACCATGCGCCAGTAGCGGCCCGGGTCGGGATAGATCGGCATCGACTCGAACATCACCGTCGTCGCGCCGTTGGCGAGCGGGCCGTACACGATGTACGTGTGCCCGGTGATCCAGCCCACGTCGGCGGCGCAGCAGTAGACGTCGCCCTCGTGGTAGTCGAACACCAGCTTGTGCGTCATCGCCGCGTACACCAGGTAGCCCGCGGTGGTGTGCAGCAGCCCCTTGGGCTTGCCGGTGCTGCCCGAGGTGTAGAGGATGAACAGCGGGTCCTCGGCGCCCATCCACTCGACCGTGCAGGTCGAGCGCTGCCGGTGGCACTCCTCGTCGAGCCACAGATCGCGGCCGCTCTGCATCGGCACCTCGTGCTCGGTGCGGCGCGCGACCAGCACGGTCTCGACCATCGACATGCCCTCGATCGCGCGGTCGACGATCGCCTTGAGCGGAATGCGCTTGCCGCCGCGCATGCCCTCGTTGGCGGTGATCACCACCTTGCAGCGCGCGTCCACGATGCGATCGCGCAGCGCCTCGGCTGCGAAGCCGCCGAACACCACCGAGTGCACCGCGCCGATGCGCGCGCACGCGAGCATCGCGTACACCGTCTCGGGGATCATCGGCATGTAGATGGCAGACGCGGTCGCCCTTCTGCACGCCGTGCGCGAGCAGCACGTTCGCGAGCCGGCAGACCTGGTGCTTCAGCTCGCGATACGAGATGTGCTTGTACACGCCCGGCTCGTCGGCGGCCCAGATGATCGCGGTGCTGGTCGCCGTGCGTCTCGAGGTGGCGGTCGACGCAGTTGTAGCAGGCGTTGAGCCGCCCGCCCGAGTACCAGGCGAAGTCCACCTCGTCGTAGTCGGCGTCGAACACCTTGTGCCACGGGTGGTACCACGTCAGCGTCTTGGCCTGCTCGCCCCAGAACCACTCGGGATTGTCGAACGACAGCCGGTAGAGGCGCTGGTACTCCTCCATCGTCTTGATGTGCGCGCGTTCACGGATGTGCGGCTTGACCTCGATCATCGGCTCGGACACGGCATCCTCCGGTGGGGCGGTGGTGCGGTGAGGCAAGAGTGCGCGGGAGTCTAGCGCCTGGGGCGCGCGACGCTCCACGATGAATTGCGGCCGCCGCCGGACTGATGCCGCGGGCAGGAGTGGCCGATGACCCCGGGCATGGCGACCGCTCCTCAGCCCGTCGACCCCGATCCGGGACCCGCGCCCGCGGACGTGGCGCCCGCGCCGCTCGACGCGGGCGCGTTCCCGGCTCCGCACGTGCTGTCGGCGCTGCCCGACTTCGTGCTGGGGGCGTCGTTCCTCGCCGCCTGGATCGCACCCGACCAGCTGCCGGTGACGGCGTTGCGGTGGCTGTTCCTCGCGGTGCTGATGGAGTTCATCATCATCCACTCCTCCGCCTTCGCCGGTCAGGTGATCGTGAGCGGCGACGCGCGCGGCAGGAAGGTGCTGCGACTGATCGGGCTCGGACTGTTCTACACGCTGTTCGCCGCCGGGTTCGCGCTCGCGTTCCAGAGCGCGGGCCCGCTGGTCGCGTTCTGGAGCCTGATGCTCAATCGCATGACCGGTGTGCTGTTCGGCCAGGCGCCCGCGGGCGAGGAGAAGAGCCTGATCCAGCGCGGCTGGGCGGGCGGCGTGGTCTGCTACCTGTTCGCGTGCGGCGCGAGCGTGGTCGTGCCGTGGCCCGCCCTCGGCATCACCGACGAGGTGAAGGCGCGGCTCGCGCTGCCCAGCTCGGGACTGTGGGTCGAGCAGCCGTGGCGGGTGTACGCGGCCGGCTTCCTCTACTTCACCGGCATCGCGCTGCTCGAGCTCGACAGCTTCCGCTGGTTCCGCAACTGGTCGATCGACGGCAAGCGCATCGGCTGACGCGGACGCGCCGGCGCGAGCACCGCTGCGACTCGCGCCGGGATCCTGCGGCGATCCGCCTCGTCGCTACTCCAGCACCACCATCCGTCGCGCCACGCGCTTCCGGCCGTCGCTCGCCTCGATCAGGTAGACGCCCGCTCGCACGCGCAGCCCGCGGGCGTCGCGCAGATCCCATCCCACCTCGCCGCGGCCGGCGCGGGCGGGCGCCGATTCGAGCGTCCGCACGGTGCGACCGGCGATGTCGCGGATGCGCACGCTGACGCGGTCGGTGCGCGGCGTCTCGAACACGATCGTGGCCGACACGCGCGCGGGGTTCGGCCACGCCGCCGCGAGCGCGAGCGCGCGGGGCGCGCGCGGCGGCGCCGGCGGCGCATCGACCCAGGACTGGCGTGCCGCGCCCGGCAGCACCATGACGTGGGACGAGCCCCAGTCGGCGACGGCGAGATCCGGCCGGCCATCGCCGTTGACGTCGCCGACCGCGATCGCGGACGGCTCGACACCGGTGCCGTAGTACTCGAGCGGCCCCATCAGGGTGCCGCCCTGGTTGGGCGCCAGCGCCACCACGTCGGCGGCCGCCAGCGTCACCAGCAGGTCGTAGTCACCATCGCCGTCCGCGTCGCCCCCGGTCACCGCGTCGCCGGTCACCACCAGGTTCATGTCGCTGCGGGGGCTGAACGTGCCGTTGCCGTTTCCCAGCCACATGCTGAGCAGACTGCCGTTGACCGCCGCCAGGCCCAGCGGGCCGCCGACGGAGGCGCTGCCGCACACGAGGTCGCCGCAGTTGTTCGGCACCGACATCGTGGTCACGCCACCGAAGCCGCCGGTGCCGTTGTTGAGCGCGACCGCGACCGCCTTGGCGGTCCACAGCGCGACCACCAGGTCGAGGTCGTTGTCCTGATCGAGGTCCACGAGCGCGAATCCGCGCGGGCCGGAGCCGATGGAGACGTCGGTGCGGGCGCCGAACGTGCCGTTGCCGAGGCCGGCCAGGATCGAGACGGTGCCGTAACAGGTGGCGGCGATGTCGAGCTTGCCGTCGCGATCGACGTCGCCCACCTGCACGTCCCACGTGCCGGCGTAGGTGGTGTACGCGGTCGCCGCGCCGAAGGTGCCGTCGCCGACGCCGAGCCGCACGGTGACGGTGTACGTGGTGGTGTTGGACGTGACGATGTCGAGGTGGGTGTCGCCGTTGAAGTCGGCGAGCGCCACCGCGCGCGGCGAGGTGCCGTTGGGGTAGTCGGTCCGCGCGCCGAACGTGCCGTTGCCGAGGCCGAGCCGCACCGAGAAGCCGTTCGCGGAGTTGTCCACCGACACCTGGTCGAGCCGGCCGTCGTGATTGAGGTCCGCCAGCGCCACGTCGCGCGGGTGGCTGCCGGTCGCCGACACCAGCGCGGTACCGAAGCCGCCGCCCGAGTGCCCGGGCAGCACCGCCACCAACCCCACGTCGCGGCACGTGGTGATGAGGTCGAGCCGGCCGTCGCCGTCGACGTCGGCGGAGGTGATCCAGTTGGCGGCGAATCCGGTCGGCGCGTCGGCGCGCGCGCCGAACGAGGTGCCGCCCTCTCCCTGCCACACCGAGACCTGGCTCGAGCCGCTGGTGCGACTGGTGCACGCGATGTCGGCCAGTCCGTCGCCGTTCAGGTCCTCGACCACCACGCCGTACGAGGCCGCCGGCGTGGCGAGGTCGACGCGGGTGCCGAACGCGCCGTTGCCGAGGCCCGGCAGCACCGAGACCGCGGTGGGCCCCGCGGTCACCACGTCGAGCAGATGGTCGCCGTTGACGTCCTCGGCGTAGACGCAGTTGGGCGCACCGCCGGTGGGCAGGTCGTTGCGCGCGCCGAACGTGCCGGTGCCGCTGCCGAGCCGCACCGTGAATGTGTTCAGGCCGCCGGTGCCGACGATCATGTCGAGCCGGTCGTCGCCGTTGAGGTCCCCGAGGGCGATCGAGTTGGGTGCGGCGCCGACGGAGTAGTCGAGCTTGGTGGCGAAGCCGCCGGACCCGTTGGCGATCAGCACCGAGACGGTGTAGGCGGCGTTGTTCGCCACCACCAGATCGAGCCGCAGGTCGCCGTTGAGGTCGCCGATCGCGACCGCGCTCGGCCCGGTGCCGGTGGTGTAGTCGGTTTTCGCGCCGAATCCGCCGAAACCGTCACCGAGGAACACCGAGACGCTGTTGCCGCCCGAGTTGGTCGCGACCAGGTCGAGGTCGTCGTCGTTGTTGAGATCGGCGACCGCGAGCCCCGCGGGCGTGGCACCGCCCACCAGCGCCGTGCGCGGCCAGTAGGTGCCGTCGCCGCGGTTCAGCAGCACCGACACCGCGCCGTCGTTGGCCGCCACCGCGAGGTCGGGATGGCCGTCGTGGTTGAGATCGGTAGCCACCACGACCTGCGGGTAGTAGCCGCACTCGTAGGCCGTGAACGGCGCCGCGAACAGCGGGCGCGCGTGGACGGCAGCCGGAAGCGCGCAGACGATCAGCGCGGCGGCGAGGCATCCGAGCAGCGTGCGCGCGCCACAGCGTGCGTTCGGGGCGGGACGGGATCGACGGACCATGGTCCGGGCTCCTTTCGGGAGCCGAGGTCGCCGGACACCGGATCGGGGCGGTGGCGAGGGGCGCGGGCTCGGAGAGTGGTCGGAGCGCGGAGGGGCTCACGGATGCGGCGAGGCCGTCGTCGGGTGACGACGCGCGTGGGCGGGGGTCGATGCGTCGAGGCGAAGCAGGCCTCGAGTCCCGCGGACATGAGGGGCCCTTCGGGGCGCGTGGGCGGCCGCGGCCACCCGGGCGACCGTCCGCGGCACGAAGACCGTGCGATCGGGTGACCGGCGGGAATGTTACGCCCGATGGAGCGCGGGCGCCACCGGGTCATGCCGGATCGAAGAGCCACGAGTGCTCGCGCCGTACCGCCCGCGCTATCGCAGGAACAGCACCACCACTCCCACCGCCGCCACCAGCGCGCCGAGCATGAACCGCGCGGTGATGCGCTCGCCGTGGAAGCGCGACGAGATCAGCAGCGTGAGCACCGGGTAGAACGCGGTGATGGAGGCGGCCACGCCGGCCTCGATGAACTGGAGCGCCGCGAGCGAGAGCGTCACGCCGAGGAACGGGCCGAAGAACGCTCCCGCGCACATGAATCCCGCCGCGCCGCGGTCGCGCAGCGCGCCGAGCGTGGCGCGCACCTGGCGCTGGCCGGCGGCCAGCACCCACACGCCGGCCATCGCGGCGACCACGCGGATCACCGTGGCCGAGAGCGGATCGAGCCCCGAGCGCATCGCGACCTTCGAGAGCACGTAGCCGCCCGCCTGCCCGATCGCGCCCAGCACGCCGGCCATCACGCCGACCAGCACCGAGCCCTCGACGTGCGGTTGCTCGCGCTGCTCGCGCCGCCACAGCACCAGCGCGACGCCGCCGACGGTGAGCGCCATGCCGAGCAGCGCGAGCGGGCCCGGGTGCTCACCGAGGACCGGCCACGCGATCAGCGCCGTGAAGATCGGCGCCAGCGAGGCGAGCAGCGCGGCACGCGAGGGGCCGAGGATCACCAGCGCGCGGAAGTACCAGGTGTCGCCGAACACGAACCCGATCAGCCCCGACACCGCGAGCAGCGCGACCTCGGTGGGGGTCGCCCAGCCCGGCCACGCCGCGCCGCGGGTGACCAGCAGCGCGGTGGCGAGCAGCCCCGCGGCGACCGTGATGCGCAGGCGGTTGAGCACCACCGATCCCATGCGCTGCCCGGCGGCGGCGAAGAAATTGGAGCCGATCGCCCAGCAGCCGGCGGTGCCGAGCGCGCACAACTCGCCGGCGAACCTCATGCGGGGTGCCGCGGCGCGGTCGTGAGGGAGGGTCGCATCGGCGCAGCATAGCGGCGCGCACGACCGAAATGGAACGCCTCAGGGGCGCGCGTCAGGGCTGCGGGATCGACGCGAGCTCGACGACGTACGAACCCCAGCCGGCGGCGGCCCCCGTCGAGGGCCGCGCGCCCCACGCCTCGCGGCGCGCGCGGTTCAGCGCCTGCGCGCACGGGACGCCGGCCCGCCACTGCTGCCCGAAGCGGTGCATGCAGCCGCGCGTCTCGGCGTCGGACACCGGCAGCAGCGGCTCGACGACTGCGGCGGCACCCGCATCGAGGAATCCCTCGGCGAGGCTCGGCCCCATCGCGTCGCGGTCGTCGCAGGGCGACTCGGAGTCGCAGCTCACGAGCAGCACCATCGCACAGCCGCGAAGGTCCGCGCGCCGGATGTCCTCGAGCTCCAGCGAGACATCGCTGCGGTCGGTGGAGCCCGGACGCTGCGCGAGGGGCAGGAACACCCGGTAGGGGACTTCGGCATCGCGCACGGCCGGCGTCACCAGGTAGATCCTCGACGCGCGCGCCCATCCATCGACCAGGGCCGGCTTGGTGGCGCGCGCGCCCGACAGCAGGTACGCGCCGGGCTGCTGGGCCGCCACCTCGCGGGCCTCCCCGGCACTCAGGGGAAGCGCCGTCAGACCCGGGTGCCGGCGGAGCACGTCCGCCGGCAGCTCGGGTTCGGCGAGCACCAGCGCCGCTCCCGTTCGCTCGGGGCGCGACGGCGGGTCGTCGTAGCGCAGGTAGGCCACGTCGTGGCGCGCACCGAGCGGCGCGTACGGCGGGCCGGCGCCCACGTCGAGCATCTCGAAGGGCAGTTGCTCGAGTTCACCACCGGCGCTGACCAGCACCCCGGCCGCGGAGTCCACCGCGGAGCCCGCGCGCAGCTCCGGCGGTAGCAGGAGCCCGGCCAGCTCGCGCCACTCTCGTCCATCCGAGGGCGCGAGGCTCCCGGCGACCAGGCTCAACCGCGCGGTCGCCAGCAGGTCGCGGAGGCGGAAGCCGTCGCCGGAGAGGATCTCCCGCCGCAGACCGTGCGCATCGCAGTACCAGCGGATGACCCGGCCGTCCTCGATCCGATACAGGAGGTGGACCTGGTGCGCGCGAGCAAGCCGAAGGCTCAGGGCGTGCGCATAGGTCTGCAGGTCCTCGCGCAATCGGCCCGACGGGAGTCGCGGCACGCCGTCGCCGCCGTACCCGTCAGCGCGGACCCCGCGGCCGAGCACGCGCGGAAGCAGGCGCAGCCGCATCTCGAGCGCGTAGCTCGCCTCGGGATCGTCCTGCAGCAGGGCATGGATGGCCGAGCCCACCTCGCGCGAGCGCGCGAGGAAGTAGTAGCCCTCGATCCCGGGCTCGAGCTGCGCCGCGATCCGATCGAGGCGGTGCAACGCCTCGGCGGCGGCGCGCTCCGCGGCGGCCCGATCGCCGGCGTCGAGGCCCAGCCGAATGCGCAGCGCGTCGTGATCCAGCCAGCCCTCGCGGTCCGCGAGCTCCCCGGATCGCGACCGCGCTGCGAAGTCGTCGAGCTCCACTCGCGCCTCGGCCGCCCGCCCCACGCCGGCCAGTGCCTGCGCGCGGGCGATGCACAGCGCCGGCTCCATCGCCGGCAGCACCCGGCGCTGCGCGAGGCGGCCCGCCTCCTCGAGCCGGGCGATCGCCTCCCTGCAACGGCCGTTGGCGCTCAGCGCCTGGCCCCACTCGAGCAGGAAGCGCGGCAGGATCTCCCGCGAGGGGACGCGCTCGGCCTCGGCTCGGATCTGCGGATAGCGGCTCCACGCCCGGTCCGGGCGACCGCGCGCGAGATCCAGGCGCGCGTGCAGTCGATCGAGCAGGTAGCGGCTCAGGACCCGATCGGGACGCGCGGGCGGCGGCAGTTGCCGCGCGATGAGGTCTGCCTGGACCAGCTCCCGCTCCACCAGGTCCCACGCGCCGAATCGCGCGTGCTGATCGATCACGCGGAGGAACTCGCTCAGCTCCTCCTCCCCGGCGCGCGCGGGCCGCAGGTCCTCGAGCGCCAGCAGCAGCAGGCTGTGCGCGAGCGCGACCCGCCCCTGGGAGCGGTAGTAGCTCGCGAGCATGCGCAGGGAGCGGCCCGCCTCCGCCCCGAGCCCGCGCCGTCTCGACTCCGCGAGCGCCGCTTCGTGGCCGGCGAGCATCGAGTCCACCCGCCCCGCCTTGCCCTGGACGTAAGCGAAGGTGTTGAACAGGTTCATCGTGAGCATCGTGGTCCCGCGCGCCCGGCTGGCCTCCAGGGCTCCACGCAGGTCGCCGAGCTCGCCCTCGATGCTCCCGCGCTCGTCCTGGACCTGGGCGCGGAGACCGAGCAGGGCCGCACGCTCGATCGACAGGTCCAGGCGCCCCGCCTCCGCCAGCGCGCGGTCGATACTGGCGAGCTGCTCGGCCGGGGTGCGCGAGGTGTCGGCCAGGGCGGCACCGGCCGCGGCGGTCAGCTGATTCATGGCGAGGGCGGATTCGTACGGGCGGCGCAGCAGCAGGCGGCTCTCCTCCAGCTCGCCGGGCAGATCGAAGGCCAGCGCGAGTTGCTGCGAGAGCCGCAGGATCGGCGGGGAGAGGTCGGCGAGCGATCGCTGGTAGGCGGCCTTGGAATCGAGCCGGATCGAGTTCCGCAGGCGCAGGACCACGCGATGGACCTCGGTCGGCCCCGCCTTCTCCGCCACCCGGGCGAGCTGCAGATCATCGTCGGATTCGAGTGCGCGCCGCAGCGTGGCCGGCACGTCGGGCACGTACTGCTCGAAGCCGCGCCCGAGATCCAGCGGGTGGTCGGCGAGGATCAGGCCGAGCACGATCGCGGGGAGCCAGCGAGCCAGGCGGAGGGCGCGCTTCATGGGCGCTCCCCCGCGGACGGCGGCGTGCGCCAGGACCGCTGGCGCGCGCCGAAGGAGCGCGCGCGGCGGCCGCATCGCGGAAGCCACTGCGTGTGACGATCGAATGCGGTCTCGAGTGCGTGTGGACTCGGCCTGGAACCACGATCCACGTGCAAATCCCCCACCCTGGTTGGCGTTAAGGATGGTGTGGAAGCGATTCCGCGGCAAGTCGGCGGCCGCGGCGCCCGGCGCCGCGGGTCGCTAGAGGCCGAGCGCCTTGGACGCCCGGTCGATCTCCTCGGGGCGCACGTACAGGATGTAACCGTAGGCCCCGCTGCCGTCGGTCACGCCGGTGGAGGCGAACACGTTGACCCGCACCTGCGCCAGCTTCTCGTGCACCTCGGAGAGCGCGCCCAGGTGGTCGTCGCCCTGGGCGAGGAACGCGGTGTGCGGGCCGTCCAGCGCGAGTCCGGCCTTGCGGGCCGCCTCGACCAGCCGCGGGCGGTCCTCGGGGAACATGGTCATCTGGGTGCGGTCGGGGCCGATCGGCACCGCGACCAGGGCGAGCAGATTGACGCCGAGTCCGGCCAGGGCGTGCAGGACGGTGTACGCCTCCCCGGGCTGGTCGACGATGTTGGCGTAGAAGTACTCCACGCGGCGGATCCGGAACGCCATGTCGGCCGTCTCCTCTAGGTGCCAGCCGTGCCGCGGGCGCCGACCGGCGATTCCGGCGGGCACGGGCGCGACGAGTTCACGCCTTCTCCTCCCAGATGCGGGCGATGTTCACGATCACTTCGACCGCCTTGTCCATGTCCTGCGCCGACACCCACTCGAGCCGCGAGTGGAAGTTGTGGCCGCCGGCGAACACGTTCGGCGTCGGCAGCCCCATGAACGAGAGCCGCGAGCCGTCGGTGCCGCCGCGGATCGCGGACTCGCGCACCGCGAGTCCCGCGCGGCGGATGGCCTCGCGCGCGTACTCGGCGATGTGCGGCTCGCGGTCGAGGATCTCCTTCATGTTGCGGTACGACTCTTCCACCTTGACCGCCACCGAGGCGCCCGGCCACGCCTTCACGGTCTCGTTGCGCGAGCGCGGCGAGCAGGTCCTCCTTCTCCTTGAGGCCCGGCGTGGTGAAGTCGCGGATCAGCAGCTTCACCGACGTGCGCTCCACCGAGGCGTCGACGACGTACGGATGCACGTAGCCCTCGCGCTCCTCGGTGCTCTCGGGCGAGAGCCGGCCCTTCGGCAGCCGGCTCACGAAGTCCGCGGCGATCTTGATCGCGTTGATCATGCGGCCCTTCGCGAACCCCGGGTGGGTGTTGAAGCCCTGGAACGTGATCGTCATCGCGTCGGCCGAGAACGTCTCGATGTCCATCTGCCCGCGCGACTCGCCGTCCATGGTGTAGGCGCACACCGCGCCGAAGCGCTTCACGTCGAAGTACTTCGTGCCGGCGCCGACCTCCTCGTCGGGCGTGAAGCCGAGCCGGACCGCGCCGTGCGGGATCTCCGGGTGCTGCACCAGGTACTCGGCCGCGGCCACGAGCTCGGCGCAGCCCGCCTTGTCGTCGGCGCCGAGCAGCGTCTTCCCCGAGGCGGTGATGAGGTCGTGCCCCTTCAGCTCGAGCATCTCGGGATTCTCGCTCGCGCGCAGCACCGCGGTCGGGTCGTCCGGCAGCACCAGGTCCTGGCCCTGCCAGTTGCGGTGCACGATCGCTTTCACGTTCGCGCCCGGGGCCTCGGGCGAGGTGTCCACGTGGGCGATGAAGCCGATCACGGGCACGTGCTTCTTCGTGGTGGCCGGGATGGTCGCGAACACGTAGCCGTGCTCGTCGCGCGTGACGTCCTTCAGGCCGATGGCGCGCAGCTCCTCGACGATCTGGTCGAGCAGGACGAGCTGTTTGAGGGTGCTGGGATAGGTCGTGGAGTTCTCGCTCGACTGGGTGTCGACGGTGACGTAGCGAAGGAAGCGCTCGACGACGCTGGTCTGCACGGGGGTGATCTCGGGCATGGTGTGCTCCGGTGGTACGGGGGGGCCGAGGGATCGCCCACGGAAGCTAGTGCAGCCGCCGGAAGGTGGCAAACGCCCCGGACAACAACGCCCCGGACGCGGCGGCCGTCGCGAGGCGCTCGACTTGTAGCGCGCTGGCCGGCCCGACTACTTTCGCGGCGGCGGGAGCATCCCGGACTCCCGCGAGCCCACACTGCTCGCGTGGGAGCCCGCCGGGCGGTACGTCGACCGCGGCGAGGAGTTCGCACTGGCGGAGGGACAGTGGAGGGGACTGCGTGACGGCCGCGCCCGCGTACCTGCTGCTGCTGCGCCACGGCGAGACCGAGTGGAACCGCGCCGGCCGCCTGCAGGGCCGTGACGACTCCCCACTGACCGCCCGCGGCCTCGCGCAGGCCGCCGCGCTGGCGCGCGTGGCGCACGCGCTCGGCGTCACCCGCATCCTCGCCAGCCCGCTCGGGCGCGCCCGCACCACCGCGGAGCACATCGCCACCGCGGTCGGCGTGTCCGTCGTGGTGCGCGAGGGACTCGCCGAGATGTCGTTCGGCCGCTGCGCGGGGCTGACGCTCGACGAGGTGCGCGCGCGGTTTCCCGACTTGCTCGCGGAGCGCGACCGCGACCGCTGGCACCATCGCTGGCCCGACGGCGAGGGCTACGCCGAAGTGCTCGCGCGCGTGCAGGCCGCGCTCGCCGCCGACCTGCCGCTGGCCACCGCCCCGCCCACCGCGATCGTCGCGCACCAGTCGGTGAACCGCGCGTTGCTGCACTGGATCGCGGGCGTCACCCCCGCGGCCGCGATGGCGAGCGAGCAGTCCGCCGACGTGCTCGTGCGCGTGGAGGGCAACGGCGCGATCGCGCACGCGCGGATCGGCGCCGACGCCGCGCCGCTCGCGTGGAGCCCCGGTCCGCCGCGGCGCGCCGCCGGCTCGGACGAGGCGCTGAGGACCCAGCGCACGGTGTGAGGCCGCGCGGCGCGACTACGCGTCGATCCGCCCCGGCCCGAGCGTGATCCCCGCCACTTCCACCCATTGCTCGCCGTCGGCGGGCGCCACCGCGAACACCATCTCGGTGTGAGGGGACGGGCCGCGCGGCGAGCCGGGCGCCACCGGCACCGTGGTGGTGTAGTCGAAGCGGCGCCACTCGCCCTCGAGCGCGAACGACCGGGCGGCGGTGCTCTCCCCCACCACACCGGGGGTGTCGAGCTGCTGATGCAGGTAGGTCGCCAGCTCCGAGCCGGTCGAGCCGCGCGCCCAGAACGACACCGTCACGAACGCGCCCGAGAGTCGTTCGACGTCGGCGATGCGCTGCAGCAGCAGCGACGCTTCGTCGCCGCCCGCCGCGCGCTCGATGCGCGCGGGCCGCGCCGGTCCGGCGCCGATCCCGGGCGGGGCGTCGGCGGCGCTGCCGGGACGCACGCGGGCGTTCGCGCCGCGGCCGGCGATGAACCGCCAGTGGCGCGGCTGCTCGGCGCCGCGGGCACCGTGCCAGTCCTCGAACGACCCATCGCGCAGCAGGTCCGCCGTCACCGCCGGACGCGCGGGCGGCGCCGCGGGTGCCGCGTGCAGCGTGACGAGCGTGGCATCGTCGGCGACCGGATCGAAGAACGAGAGCCCCAGCCGGCCCGACGCGTGGCGCTCGCGCGAACGCTCGAGGAAGCGCTCGATCCACGGCGCGTCGTGCAGGCAGAGCGAGTCGGGCACGAAGTAGCGCTTCATCATCCACGCCACCGCGCCGTCGCGGTCCACCTCCTCGTCGCGCGGCCGCGCGGGATCGAGCAGCTCGACGCCATCGAGCGACGCGTACGCGCGCGCGAGTCCCCAGCCGAGGCCGACCAGCGGCTTGCGCCAGAACAGCGCCTGCTGGGCGAGCGAGGAGGACGGCCCGATCACGTCGTCCACGTGCAGCATCAGCGCCTGACTGCCGTCCGCCATCACGTCGGGTTCCACCCACGCCACCTGCGGCCACCGCGCGCGCACCCAGGCCCGGGTCTCCGCGTCGATCCCCTCGCCGAGCCGGCGCGCGGTGGGATGCTCGGTGACGATCAGGCCGATGCCCTCCGGCAGGCGCTCGAGCACGTGGAGCAGCAGCTCGACCTGGCCGCGGAACGGGCCGTTGAGATCGAAGCCCGGCTCGCCCCCGAACTGCAGGGGCAGCAGCGCCAGGCGCCGGTACCGCGCGCGCAGCGCCTGCTCGAGCCCGTGGAACGGCGAGCTCGCCAGCAGCCAGGCGCGGAACGACGCGCGGCACGCGTCGAGCCACGCGCGCTCGTCGTCGCCGGCCCGGCGCGCCAGCAGCTCCCGCGCGTGGGTGCCGAGCAGCGAGCGCAGGTAGAGCCCGAGCGGATCGAAGGATTGCGTGGACGGGAACGGCGCGCGCGAGAACATGCCGTTCTCCGAGTGCAGCAGCAGCGCGCCGGGAAACGCGGCCTTCAGGTGCGCGGCCGGGGTGTAGGTGACGATCACGTCGGGCACGAACCCCGCGAGCCGCGCGCGCAGGGCCTGGCCGCACGCCGCCACCTTCTCGGCCGGTAGGCGTCCCTGATGGAACCCGTCGAGGATCGCCATGTTCGGGACGTTGAAGTGATGGCGCACCTCGTCCTGGCTCACCGCCACCACCCAATCCCGCGACAGTCCCTGGCCGCGGCGCGGATCCCCGGCGCGCGCCGCCTCGAGCGGCGCGCACGCGCGCTCGGCGAGCGCCTCGTTGAGCACGAAGCGGAACGCGTGCCCCCGCCCCGCGAGCGTGCGGGCCATCGCGGCCGCGCGGTCGAGCCACGCCCCGTAGTGGAACGGCCGGCCGTGCATCACGAGGGGCTCGACGTGGAACAGGATGCGCATCGTCAGGCTCGCTCCCGCTCGGCGGGATGAGGGAAGGCCAACGCGAAGGGGCGCGGCCGCGGCCGCACGTTACCCGCGGGCGCGGTGGGCTGGCAATGGCCGAGCGCCGAGCGCCCGCCGATCGCAGGCGTGTTCGTCGGCAGGGCGAGCGGCCCGCGACGAGCGCCCGTCCCCGCGGGTCATTCCCTCGTGAACTCGACTTCGCGTCGCGCGACGCGCCCCGACACCATGTCGCGCACGCGGATCTCGAGCCGGTAGCGCCCGGGGGTCAGCGACTGCGCCGGCACCGTCAGGAACTGCCGCCGCATGCGCTCCACCTGGGTCTCCTCGCGGCTCGCGGAGGGCGACGCCAGCGCGGCGGCGGCCTCGGGCTTGAGCCGGCCCTCCGGCGTCTCGCGCAGCCGGCGCGCCGTGTACTCGACCTCGAACGTCGACAATCCGTCCGCGCCGGCCGCCAGCCGGTAGATCTCGAAGTACGCCACCAGCGGCGCGCCGCGCGCGATCACCGCGTCGCGATCCGCCTCGAGCCGGATCGAGCGTCCCTCCACCAGCAGCGCGGGCTCGCCGCACGTCAGCACCACGTCGCTCAACGCGAGCGAGTCCGGCGGCGGCGCCATCTCGGCCTGCGCGCGATAGAGCCCGCGCCGGTGGTGCGTGTCGCGCACCGAGACCGCGAGGTCGAACGCGCCCGCGGGCAGCGCGGCGTTCAGCTCGGCGATCCGATGGCCCGCCGGGTCGCACACCGAGGTGGCGAGCCGCTGCTCCTGGCGCAGCCGCTCGCGTCCGCTGGTGTCGCGCACCACCCACACCGCGGTCAGCGAATCGCCGGGCTCCGCCGGCACGTTCACCTGCGCGAACAGGCGCGGGCCGCGCTCGTCCTCGAAGCCCGCGAGCGCGCCGCGCACCTCGAGCCGCTGCGCGGGCGGCGGCAGCGTCGGGAACACCGCGAAGCCGTCGCCGAGCGCGATCAGGTCGTCGCGGCCGGCGAGCCGCCGGGGATCGGGCCGCGCCTGCTCCGCGTAGGAGCCGTAGCGGTCCATCGGCCAGTCGTAGCGACCCCGGAGCCCGCGGTCCTGAAGCACCACCTGCATCCCGAGGTCGGGATAGGGCATCGCGACCGCATCGAGCGGATACTCCGCCGGATCGATGTAGTGGCCGCCCCGCTTCACCATCTCGATCAAGCCCGGGTTCCAGTGGCGCGTGTAGAGCGGGATGCCGGGCGGATTGACCCCCGTTCCCTGCGGCGGCCCGTAGCGCACGTACACCTCGGCGCGCGCGTCGGGCCCGCCCATCAGCGGATCGTCGAACATCAGCCACGCGTGAGTGACGCGCGACCAGAACTCCAGCCGCATCTCGTTCTGCCGCGTGGTGGGATCGGGATCGAGCCGCTGCCAGCGCCGCGCCAGTTCGGCCGCGCGCTCCGCGGGCCGCAGCGCGGCGAGTTCCTCGCCCGCATCGCCGAACAGCGGCGTCACGTCCTCGAAGCGCCCGCGCAGCCCGGCGGGCAGCCGGTCGATCGCCCAGCGGAACAGGCTGTCGGCGCGCTCGAGCTCGCCGCGCCGGTACGCGAGATACGCGACCGCGAGTGCCGGCTCGCCCGCCCGCGGGCGCAGGTCGGCGGCCTGCTCGGCCAGCGCCATCGCGCGCCCGGGCTCGCCGCGCTCGGCGAGCAGCGGCACCAGCCGCATGCGCGCCTCGTAGGAGTTCGGACGACGGTCGATCACGGCTTCGAACTCCGCCACCGCGCTGTCACGCGCCGCCGCGTCGAGCCATCGCAGCCACTCGCGGCGCCACGCCATGCCGAGGCGCAGGAAGCCCTCGGCGTCCGCCGGCGCCAGCTCGATCGCGTGCGCGTAACATCCGCGCGCCTCGCGAGCGAAGCCGCCCAACTCGTTCGCGCGCCCGCGCTCGAGCCAGGCGAGCGGGAGCGCGGGATCGCGCCGCAGCACCTCGTCGAGCAGCCGCACCGCGCGCTGGCGCGAATCCAGCGAGCCTTCATCGAGCGCCTCACCGGCCCAGCGCAGCAGCAGCGCGGTGCGCGCGGTGGTGTCCGGCGCGGAGCGCGCGGCGGAGCGGGCGGCGGAGGAGGGCGGCGGCGCCACGCTCAGCAGGGCGAGCACCGGGAGCACGACGAGGATCGAGCGGCGCATGCGAGGATCTCGTGAGGACCACCCCGGTCGAGGGTGCGGCGCGACCGGCGCAGCCTAGCATGCGAGCGGGGGCGGACTGGAGGACAAGTCGCCGCGGCGCTCGTGCGGCGAGCGCGGTCAGCCCCGCGCCAACGACGCGAGTCTGCCCAAGTCCAGCGCGCCTTTGGCGCCCCAGCCGCGCTGGCCGGCGGGCACGCCGGGGCGGAACGCCTCGTAGAGCGCGAACGCGCGCTCGGCCAGCTCGGCCCTGGGGATTGCCTTCGCGAGAGCGGTCATCGCCGCGCGCGCTTCGTCGAGATCCTCGCCGAACTTCTGCTCGAGGTAGCGCTCGACCGCGGCCGGGTCCTCGGCGCGGCCCGCGACCGCCGCGCGCAGCCCCTGCCGCGTGCGCGCGACCGGGATCCGGCGCCCCATCAGTTCGACGGTGTCGGCCTCGGCGGACGGCCGCGCGCGACGCGACCTCTCCGACTCCGGTTTCGCCTCGAAGATGCCGAGCCGGCGCCCCTTCGACTGCGCGTTGAGTCCCGCCAGCGCCTTGCCGAGCGTGAGCGCGGTGTCGTGCTCGTGGCCGAGTCGCGCGGCCACGACCGCGGCCCACAGCGTCAGCACCGGCGCGCGGTTGACGAGGATCGTGCGCCCGCCCTGCGGACTCATCGCGCCTCCTCCATGTACGCCCGCCCGTCGCCTCTACTTACCCAGCAGCCTCAGGATGCCGGTCGTCATCCACGGCATGTAGGTGATCATCAGCACGCCGATGCCGAGGATGATGAGGAACGGCACGACGTGGCGGTAGAGCTCGGGCAGCGGCTTGTTGAAGCGCGACGAGGACAGGAACAGGTTGAGCCCGACCGGCGGGAACAGGAACCCCAGCTCGAGGTTCGCGAGGAACACCACGCCGAGATGCACGGGGTCGATGCCGAACGCGGCGCCGATCGGCGCCACCAGCGGCGCCAGGATGACGATCGCCGAGTAGATCTCGAGCACGCTGCCGAGCACCAGCAGCACGACGTTCAGCACCAGCAGGAACAGGTGCGGCGACGAGATGTGGGTCTTCACGAACGTCAGCAGCGCCGTGGGAATCTGCGCGTCGACCAGCCAGCTCGTGAGCCCGAGCGCGCTCGCGAGCAGGATGAGCACCGCGCCGCACAGCACGCCGGCCTTCAGCAGCACGCCCGGCAGCTCGCGGATCGGGTGGATGTCGCGGGTGACGAAGCACTCGACCACGATCGCATACGCGAACGCCACCGCCGCGGCCTCGACCATGGTGGCGATCCCGGTGGCGAACAGCGCGACCACCATCACCGGGACCGACAGCTCCCACTTCGCCTGCCACAGGGACACCAGCGCCTCGCGCAGTTCGAACGACTGGCGCGGCGAGCCGACCTTCCCGCCAACCCGGATGCCGTACGCCGCCACCAACACGATCAGCAGCAGGCCGGGGATCAGCCCCGCCAGATAGAGCGAGTCGGCGGGTACGTTGGCGACCACGGCGTAGAGGATGACGGGCAGGCTCGGCGGCAGCAGCAGTCCGAGGCTACCGGAGGCGGTCACCAGTCCGAGCGAGAAGCCTTCGGGGTACTTGTCGTTGCGCAGGATCGGGTAGAGCAGTCCGCCGAGCGCCATGATCGTGATGCCGGAGCCGCCGGTGAACGTGGTGAACAGCGCGCACACCGCCGCCACCAGCACCGCCACGCCCCCCGGCATCCAGCCGAACAGCGCGCGGAAGAAGCGCACCAGCCGGGTCGAGGCGTGCGACTCGGCGAGCACGTAGCCGCACGCGGTGAGCAGCGGGATCGCGGGCAGCGTCGGCGACACCATGAGCCGGTAGATCTCGGCGGTCACCGCCGACACTGGGACCGCGTCCTTGAAGAACAGCACCAGCGCGAAGCCGCCCATCGCGACGAACACCGGCGCGCCGACCAGCGCCGCCATCACGATCACCGCGAGCAGCGGCAGGTAGAGCGCGTGCGCCGCCATCGGGATCAGGCCGAGCGCGAACCCCACGCCGATCGAGCCGAACGCGATCAGGCGGCCGCGCCAGCGCTCGGACGCGCCCCACGCCAGCCGCAGCGCGATCAGCGCCAGCGCGATCGGCATCACGCACTCGCTCACCCACGCGGGGAGTCCGATCGCGAGCGTCTCGCCCTGCACGCGGTCGGCGGCGACCACGCCCCACGCCGAGAAGGCGAGCACCGCGCACACCGCGGCCGCCACCGACGAGGCGAACAGCCGCGCCGCACCGCGCACCTTCGCGTGCCCGATCGCCTCGGCGGTCGAGAGCGTCAGGTGCCGGCCCTCGCGGGCCGCGAGCAGCCCGCCGAGGAACGCGAGCCACAGCGTGAGCTGCGCGCGGTAGGTCGCGGAGCCGGGCACGAAGAAGCCGCCGAGCGGGCGGCCCACCACGTCGATGAGCGGCAGCGCCATCGACAGCAGGAACGCCACCACCAGCACGGTGCCTTCGACGCTGTGGAGCGCCGTCACGATGCGGCCGGGCGGCCGCCGCACCTGCGTCCCGGCGTCGGTCATGGAGCGGCCCGGCTCAGCGCGGACCCGCGGTCCGCCGGAACGCCGGGGCGCGGCGTGCCGAGGTCGCGCGCGCTCCGCCGAGCCGCGCGGCGCGGGCGGTCAATGCGCGCCCCCGGTCCGCGCCCGGAACGCGTCGCGCTCGCGGCGCGCCAGCTCGAGCACGTCGGGCGGCACGCGGATGCCCTTCATGCCGCCCGCGAACTGCTCGGCGGTCGCGCGGAACTGCGCGGCGTTCGTGCCCACCACCGGGTTCACCTTGAGGCCGCGCTTCTGCATCTCGAGCACCGCCGTGGTGTCCTGGCGCGGCACCTCGACCTCGAGCTTCTTCTCCAGCTTCGAGCACGCGGCGAGGATCCGCTTCTGGTCCGCGGGCGCGATCTTCGCCCACGCCTGCTTGGTCATCACCAGCCCGCCGACCAGCGGCGCCATGCCCATCCCCACCATGTTCGGGGTCGAGCGGTACCACTGCAGCGTGAGGCCGAGCAGCGGCGTGGTCGGGTACGAGTCGATCATGCCGGTCTGGAGGCTCGACATGATGTCGGTGGCCGCGAGCGGCACCGGCTGGAAGCCCATGGTCTTCCACAGTGCCACCATCTGGTCGTCGCCCGCCCACACGAACATCTTGGTCTTGCGCAGGCCGTCGACGGTCGCGACGGGGTTCTTGGTGAAGAAGTACACCCAGCCGCCGTGGCCCCAGGCGAGCAGCACGAAGCCCTTGGCCTCGAGCCGCTGCCGCAGCACCGGCTCGAGCTTGTCGAGGGTCGCGTAGAGCTCCGGGTACGACACGAAGAACATCGGGATGTTGAAGACGTTGAACGCCGGATCGATGTTCGCGAGCCCGGCGGTGGTCACCGCGGCCGCCTGCAGCTGCCCGATGCGCATCTTGCGCACCAGGTCGGGCTCGTCGCCCGCGACGCCGCCCGGATAGACGCGCAGCGTGACGCGGTTCTGGGTGGCCGTGCCCCACTCGGCGCCCATCTCGCGCATCGACTTGTCCCACACCGAGCCCTCGGGGACGAGCGAGGCGAGCTTGACGACCTGCGTCTGCGCGTCGGCCGGCGCGGCCGGCAGGGCGAGGGCGAGCGGCACGAGCACGAGGAACGCCGCGAGCGAGCGGCGGAGCATCCGGGCGAGGCTCATCGGTTCTCCTGGGTCTGCGAGGTGTCGGGAGCGGAGGCATCCGGTTCGGCGTCTTCGATGAAGAACTCGTCCTGCCGATCCAGCAGCGCGCGCGCCTTGCGCTCGAGCACGATGGTCGAGAGGCGCTGCGAGGGGTCGCGCTCGGGATCGAACGTGAGCGCCTTCTCGAGCAGCGTGCGGAACTCGCCGCGATCCTGCTTCAGCACCGCGACGGTCGTCGCGAGCGTCACGTAAGGACCCGGCCGCTGGTCGTGCGAGAGCGCGACGGCGCGCTCGAAGTGTCCGCGGGCGCGCGCGATCGAGCCGCCCATCGCCTCGGGCAGGGCGTCGAGCAGGATCGCGGCCTCGTGGAACGCGCCGCCCTCGTACGTCTCGTCGAGCTGGAGCCCGCGCTCGATCAAGGCGCGGATCGCCGGCAGGTCGGCGAGCAGCTCGGGCCGGTCCTTGCCGAGCGCGATCGCCGAGCCCCACGACGCGGCGGTCCAGTACAGCATCGGGACGTCGCGCGCCTGGATGCGCGCCGCGGCCTTCGCCGGGTCCTGCTGGAGCTCCTCGGTGATGCCGCGGTAGCGCAGCTCGAGGCCGCGCAGGCCGTAGCCGCGCGCGCGCAGGTCGAGCTGGAGCGCGCGGGCGTGGAGCGCCTGGGCGCGCGCGTAGTCGCTGTTCACCACCAGGTCGCCCTCGGACTGCACGAACGCGTAGGAGTAGGTCGTGAAGCCCCGGCAGAGCATCAGCAGCAGTCCTTCGTGGTTCGGCACCGCGGCCAGCAGCGACTCCATGGTCTTGAGCCCGAACGGCAGCGCGTCACGCACCAGCTCGGGATCGTTGTCGGTGCCGTAGACGTCGGGACCACTCGTGAGCGAGCTCGCCAGGCTCCGGATCGCGTAGCGCTTGATCGAGCACCCCGAGAGCGGGAGCGCCAGCGTCGCGATCAGCCCGAGCGCCGTCGCCCGCCGCAACCAGCCGACGGACGTGAGCGTGGGGAGGTGTGACGGCAAGGGAGTCCTCCGTCGCCGCGCGGCCGGGCACGAGGAGCGCACCCCCGGCGGGCGGCGAGACCAGCACGCTAGCGCGCGGCGCGAACGCGGGTCAAGGTCGGCGTCGCCGGCGCGCGGGAGCGCCGCGCCCTGGCGGCGGACGTTCAGCCGGGCAGCGCGCCGGTCGTGGCGCGCAGCGCCCACAGCAGCACGAGCGCCGCCACGTCCAGCGCCACCACGTGCGGAATCCAGCGGTCGGGCCGCGAGCGCAGCGCGCCCGCGAGCCACGCGCCAGCGGCGAGCCAGCCCACGAGCAGTTGTGCCGCCAGCGCCAGCGCGCCCGGGTGCAGCGCGAGCGAGCCGCGCCAGTCGCCGTGGGCGAGGGCCACGCTCGCGCGGGTGAAGCCGCAGGTCGGACACGCGAGCCCGGCCAGGTCGCGCAGCGCGCAAACGGAAGGCGCGGCCGCCGCCGCGGCTGCTGCCGCCGAGCGCAGCGCCAGCACCGCGAGCACGCCGGCGAGCGCGACGAGCAGCCAGCCGGCCCATGCGGCGCGCGGCGCGCGGGACGCGCGCGCCGCCACGCCGCCGGCGATCGGCACCGCGTTCATGCAGTCGGCCCGGGCGCCGCGGGGGCCGCGGGGGCCGCGGGGGCCGGCCGCGCCATCGCGAACACGTCGAAGTCGGAGCCGAACTGCGTCAGGAACTCGGGGCCGAGGCCGCGGAAGAACACGTGGATCGGCAGCAGCACCACCTGCCCCACGTAGGGAGCGCTCGCGATCAGGAAGCCCACGCAGCACGTCATGAATCCGAGCATCAGGATCAGCACCACCGCCAGGACGTTGAGTACCCACACCAGCAGCACGTACAGCACGAACGGGAGGAACTGCCGGCCCAGCAGCGGCAGGAAGCGCCCCCACGCCACGGTCACGCCGATGTCGTGGCGGTACATGATGGGCACCACGAACGTGTCGAGCAGCATGAACGTGAGGCCCACGAGCGCGAACAGCGCGCCCACCAGCACCATCCCGCCGATCAGCGCCGGCAGCACCAGATGGAAGTCGGCGCGCTCCATGAACAGCTCGCGCAGGCCGGCCCCCATGGTGATCAAGCCGAGCCCGCCGATGGTGACCAGCGCGAACAGCAGCAGGAGGATCCGGAACATGAACAGCGAGTTCCCGAGGCGCGCGAGGCGCTTCCAGGGCTCGACGATCGCCGCCCGCTCGCGCACGACGCCGTCGAGGAAGATGAACTTCCCGCGCGCGTGGACCCACTCGTAGAGCAGCACGACGACGACGACCGCCAGCAGCAGCCACACCAGCACGCCCATCCAGAACGGGTTGTGCAGGAAGTCGCGCACGTGGTCGAGCGCCGGCGCGACGTCCGGCGCGCCGCCCCGCCAGCGGACGCCGGGCCCGTGGCCGCTGCGGCCGCCGAAGCCGCTCCCGGCGCCGCCCGAGAGCCACTCCGACAGGAACGCGGCGAACCCGAGCACCAGCCACACCTCGAGCCGGAACGGGGAGAACAGCAGACGCTGCACGCGCGCCCACGAGCGCTGCAGCGCCGGGGCGTAGGTCACGGTCATGGTCGACCTCCGGTGGGGGAATCCGTTCACATCCGGCAGGTATACGTGGACGCGGTGGGCGGAGTTGCCCGCGGGCTCGCCCGTCGACACCCGCTCGGCTGGAGCGGTGCGCAGGGTAGCACGCGGGTCGCACGACGCGGCGGCCACCTGCGGTGCTACTCTTGCCCCGGCGTGTCGCGTGCCACGCTCGTTCCCGTCCGTTCGTCTCCCGGTCACCACCCGCTCTGCGGAGGCCGGCCTTGCGCTCCCGTCCCGCCCTGCTGCTCGTGGTGTCGTTGCTGGCGTGCCTGCCGCTCGCGCGCCCGGCATTCGCCGCGCCGGTGCCGCTCTCCCGCCTGCCCGATCCGAGCCGCGCGCGGAACTTCGATGGCTCGGCCGACGCTCCGGTCGCGCGGACCGCCACCTGGCGCCAGCTCGCCTTCGAGCTGCGCGCGGCCTCGGACGCGCCGGCGCAGTGGCCCGACCTCGACGCGCTCGCGGCGCGCGTCCGCGCGGCGCGGGCCGCCGGCGTCGTGCCGGTCGCCTTGCTCGATCGCGCGGTGGCCGACGCCGAGCGCGGCGGCGCGACACCCGCGCGCGTGCTCGCGGCGGCCGCGTTCCCGGAGCGGATCCTGCGCGGCGCCGACGTGGCGTTCGAGCTGGACCCCGAGCTGTTCGTGAGCGATGGCGCGCCGCCCGCGCGGCTGGCGCTCGATCCGGGCGACGGCGCGGGCTTCCGCGCGGTGGGCCTTGGCGAGCCGGTGCGCGCGCACTACGCGCGCACCGGGCCGGCGATCGCGACGGTGCGCTGGACCGCCGCGGACGGCGCCGCGCGCATCGCGCGCTTCGCGCTCGAGATCGCCGCACTCGTCACGCCCACGCCCGACGACACGCTGTCCATCACCGGCACCGTGCCGTTCCGCGGCGGGGTCGCGAGCGGCACCGCCTACGTCCGCCTCGGTGCCGGGCACACGCAGCTCGTGAACCCGGTGGTGATCCCCGAGGGCTTCGACCTCGACAACTCCATGGGATGGGACGAGCTGTTCGAGCTGCTCGACCAGCAGGGGCTGGCCGACACGCTGCAGGCGCGCGGCTACGACGCGGTGGTGCTCGACTTCGCGGACGCCACCGACTACGTCGAGCGCAACGGATTCGTGCTGGTCGAGCTGCTGCGCCAGCTGCGCGCCGAGCTCGCGCCCGGGGCCAGCATGGCGGTGGTCGGCCCCAGCATGGGCGGGCTGGTGGGCCGCTTCGCGCTGGCGTGGATGGAGGCCCAAGGCGAGCCGCATCGCGTGCGCACGCTCATCTCGTTCGACGCGCCGTACCAGGGCGCCGACATCCCGCTCGGGCTCCAGTACTGGGTCGGCTTCTTCGCGGGACAGTCCGCCGACGCCGCGTTCCTGCTCGGCCGCCTCGATACGCCGGCCGCGCGCGAGATGCTGGTCTACCATCACACCACTCCGCCGGCGACCTCGCCGGGCCCCGACTCGCTGCGCGCGGCGATGGTCGGCGATCTCGACGCGGTGGGCTGGCCGCAGGACCTGCGCCGGGTCGCGGTCGCGAACGGCAGCGGCCGCGGCGTCGGTCAGGGCTTCGCGGCCGCC
Organism: Candidatus Eiseniibacteriota bacterium; assembly: GCA_963725865.1. Taxonomy (GTDB): domain Bacteria; phylum Eisenbacteria; class RBG-16-71-46; order RBG-16-71-46; family RBG-16-71-46; genus CAVSAC01. Next base: position 1,341,211 of record CAVSAC010000014.1, on the reverse strand, counting down.
GCGCAGATCATCCAGTACGACTACAACATCCTGATCGCCCACATCCTCGGCAACGTGTGGGCGGTGCCCGACGGCGGCAGCGCGAAGATCTTCGACGGACGCATCCAGATCATCTTCCAGCCCACGCAGACGCTGGCGGTGACGGTTGCGGGGACCCAGCCATACGACAACGCGCCCGGCGGGTGGCGCGCCACCATGCTGCAGATGGACACCACCGCCGTCCCGTACGGCGACATCGTCGCGCTGTACCCGCACCACGCGTTCATCCCGACCGTGAGCGCGCTCGACGTCGCCGGCGCGACGCTGTTCGAGGACCTCGCCGCCGATCCCGACCTGCTCGCGCGCACCCCGTTCGACGCGGTGTACGCGCCGCTCGACAACCAGGAGCACGTGAGCATCACGGCCGAGAACGCGGCGTGGTTCCTGGACGAGATCCAGCGCCCGGCGCTGGCGGTGCCGGCCGGCGCGGGCGGCGTGCCGCGGGCGCTGGAGTTCGCGGGCGCCGCGCCCAACCCGCTCGCGAGCGGCACGACGCTGCGCTTCCGCCTGCCGCGGGCCGCGACGGTGAGGCTGCGCGTGTACGGGATCGACGGGCGCGCGGTCGCCACCCTGGTCGACGGCCCGCTCGCCGCCGGGCCGCACGAGGTGCGCTGGACCGCGCGCGACGCGCGCGGGGCCGCGGTGGCGCCCGGCGTCTACTTCGCGCGGCTGCAGTCCGGCCGCGACGCTCGCACGCGGCGGATCGTGGTCCTTCCCTAGCGCTGGGCGCTCGAGGCGGCGGTTCGGGTGCGGCCGCGGACGGCGGGGCCGGCTGCCGCAGGGTGCGGACGCGTGGGTGCCCGGGTGACGTGGATGCGATGTCGCCGAGCGCGGCGAAGACGTAACATCGAGCCTCGTTCCCGACACCGAGAGCTCCGTTGTCGTCCGCAGGAGTGTGCCGAATGGGTCGTCGATGGCTGCGCCTCGCGCCTGTCGTGACCATGGGCGCGCTGCTCGCACTCGCGGTCCAGTCGTCCACGCCGCGCGCCGGCGCGCGACCGGAACCCGCGGCGACCTCCTTCGCCAACTGCGGCCGGGTGATCCAGCAGGGCGACAGCGGGGGCACCTTCACGCTGGTACGTGGAGCGGGAATCGACCAGCCCATCGTCACGGGGTCCACCGTGCTCTCGTGCAGCATCGGAGTCGTGGCCATGATCAGCGGTGCCTGGGTGCAAGTCGTGGAATGGGATCCGCAGACGCTGCTGCCCGACCCGACCAAGATCGCGCTGCGATCGCGCGGCTACGGGAACTCCGTGCCCGTGAACACCCCGGTCCTCATCGGGTGGTATCCGCCACTGGTGACGAAATGCGTGGAGCACCTGGCCGAGGCACCCCGCACCACCGTGGCGCTCGACTACGAGAACTCGGTTGCCGGCTACACGATGATCATCCGATACCAGCCGGACGGCCCAGCCGACGCCCCGGCGGCCTACTCCTACACGGACTTCGCGACGGGAGCGCGGACTCCGCTGCCCGGCGCGCACCCGGTGCTGAACCACGTTCTGTGCAGCGTTGACTCCACTCAGCCGGCGCTGTCGGTGGTGCAGAGCGTGGTGACGCCGAACTACTCCCTCGATTCCACCTACGACGAGCTACTCCAGCGGTTCCGGGTGCCGGTCGAAACGCGACTGCGCTGGGTAGAGCTGGCGTTCACCTCGGTGCATCCCCGGAATCCACTCGTGCCGGGCACACTCGGCATCGTGGACGCCCAGTGGTGGACCACGCCGCCGCTCACGCTGCCGGTCCCGCTCGTTGGTGCAGCATTGAAGCCCGGCTCCTGGCGGGACCCGGTCTGGGACTCGCACTTCGACTTCGACCAGGTCATCACGCTCAAGCCCGACCACGACTACTGGCTATGGGTCGCGACCCGGCATTGCTACGGCATGTACACGCGCCGGAAGACGGGCGGCGAGAGCGCGGACTTCCTCGCCGACATCGGGCCGTTCAGCGTCCGCACCTCTCCCACGGGAGACTGGGTGGAGAAGCCCGACCAGACGCTGTGCTTCAAGCTGATCGGCGAACCCACCGGCGCGACGAGCGCGCCCCCTTCGGGCGCACTGCGCCTGCGCGCGAGCCCGAATCCGTCACTCGGGAGCGCCTCGATCGGATGGGCGGACGCGGTCGGCGAGGTGCGCTTCGAGGTGATCGACGCGCGCGGGCGGCGCGTCGGTGAGGGCCACGGATTCGCGGGGCGGACCGGCGACTGGCTCTGGCGCGGCACTGGCGCCGATGGCCGCCGGCTGCCGGCGGGGATGTACTTCGTGCGCGCGACCGACGGGGCGGGACGCCACGCGGTGGCGCGCGTGACGCTGGTGCGCTAGGCCGCCGCGACCGCGCGGCCCGCGCGATCTCTAGTGCAGCCGCTTCCGCCGGTTCCGCACGAAGTCGCGGAACACGTACGAGCCGACGTTGTTCAGGTCGGTCTCGTACACGCGGCCGTGGTTCAGCTCCGCCAGCCGCCGCACGAAGTCCAGCAGCATCGGATCGGTCGCCAGCATGAACGTCGTGATCGTGATGCGCTTGCGGCGGCAGTGCGCCGCCTCCTCGAGCGTGCGGTTGACGATCTTGGGGTCGAGCCCGAACGGGTTCTTGTAGAGCCGCCCGAACTCGTGGATCGCCGAGGGCTTGCCGTCGGTGACCATGAAGATCTGCTTGTTGACGCCCTTGCGCGACTCGAGGATGCGGCGCGCCATCTGGAGTCCCGCGCGGGTGTTGGTGTGGAACGGCCCGGCCTGGATCTTCATCAGCTCCTTCAGCGGCACCTGCACCGCCTCGTCGCCGAACAGCACCACGTCGAGCGAGTCCTTGGGGTAGCGCGTCTGGATCAGCTGCGTGAGCGCGAGCGCGATCTTCTTGGCCGGCGTGATGCGGTCCTCGCCGTACAGGATCATCGAGTGGCTGATGTCCACCATCAGCACGGTCGCGCACGCCGACAGGTGCTCGGTCTCGTGGACCTCGAGGTCCTCCTCCTCGATCGACAGCGCGTCGATGCCGTGGCGCTTCACCGCGTTGCTCACGGTGGCGAGCGGGTCGAGGTTGCCGAGGTCGTCACCGAACTGGTAGGCGCGCGTCTCGCTCAGGCGTTCGCCGCCGGTGCCGGCGACCGGCGTGCGGTGGTCGCCCGCGCCGCCCGCCTGCAGCGAGTGGAAGATCTCGTTGAGCGAGTCCTGGCGGATGCGGCGCTCGCCCTTGGGCGTCATCTGGAAGCCGCGCGGAGTGCGCTGCGCCTCGCCGCTCTCTTCGAGCAGCTTGCGGAACTCGTCGATCCCGAACGCGTCGGTGAAGAAGCCGTACTGCTCGCCGAACTGCTCCATCCACTCGAGCGCCTCGTCGACGTCGCCGCCGGTCTGGAGCAGCAGATTGCGATAGATCTCCATCAGCTGCTTCATGAACTCGACGTCGTCGGGGCGCGGGCCCTTCCACTTCTGATAGTCGAAGCGCATCAGGCGCTCCCTTCCGCGGCCTCGTCCACCCCCGCGTCGGGCGCGCCGGCGCGCCGCGCGATCATCACCGCGAAGCCGGGGTTGCCGTGCTTCGGCTGCACGCCCTCCTCGACCAGCTCCAGCCCGGCCGCGGCGAACCACGCGCGGTAGGCGGTCTCGTCCGCGAGACTGTAGTACATCCGCACTCCCTCGACGCCGCGCCAGTCGGCCTCGGTGCCGGTCCACGCGCGGCGGCCGACGATCGCGAGCAGCCAGCCGCCCGGCGCCAGCCAACCGGCGATCCGCGCGATCAGCGCGGCCTGGCGGTCCACCGGCACGTTGATGATCGAGTAGAACGCCACCACCGCGTCGAACGAGGCGGGCGCGAACTCGAACGTGCTCATGTCGCCGCACTCGAAGCGCGCGCCCGGCACCAGCGCCCGCGCGCGCTCGATCTGCGCCGGCGAGAGGTCGAGCCCGGTGACGGCGTAGCGGCGCGCCAGCTCCTGCGCGACTGGCACGCCGTTGCCGCAGCCCAGGTCGAGCACGCGCGCCCCGGCGGCGAGCCGCGGTGCCAACCGGCGCAGCCAGTGGGCGTAGCCCGATTTCTCGAGCGCGAACGCGTCGCCGCGGTACGCGTGCGAGGCGCGCTGATAGCCGGCGCGCACCAGCTCGATCGGGTCGCGCTCGCTCATGCGGGCTCCCGCGCCGGCGCGGGGCGCGGCCGCCACCGCCACGCCAGCGCCGCCAGCGCCGCCGCCAGCGCGCCGATCAGCGCCGGCAGCAGCGCGCGCGCCAGGTCGTCGCGGCGCCGCAGTGCCACCGTGCGGTCGGCGTCGCCGATCAGCACGAAGCCCGCCCAGTGGAACGGATGCGCGGTCGCCGGCTGCTCGCGCGTCCAGCGCTGCGCGGCGGCCAGCGCCTCGCCGGTGGTGCGCCCGCGCGCCAGCTCGTCGTAGAAGCGCGCCATCAGCCGCGCGGTGGTCGCGTCGTCGACCGGCCACAGCGTCGCCACCACGGTCTTCGCGCCGGCCGCGAGGAACGCGCTCGTGAGGCCGGCGACGCCTTCGCCGGAGCGCGCGCGCCCGCCCGCGGATTCGCAGCCCGAGAGCACCACCAGCGGGCTGCCCAGCCGGCTGGTCGCGATGTCGATCGCCGCGAGCATCGAGTCCGCGCCGCCGCCCGCGGTCCCCAGGTGGAGCCCCGAGCGCCACGGCAGCTGGTCGTCGGCCTCGGCGTGTCCGGCGAAGTGCACCACGCGGTAGCCCGCGAGCGACGCGGCGGTCAGCGGGGCGGCGCGCGCGGCGTCCCCGCGCCACACCACCACGTCACGGAAGCCCGCCGCGAGCGCCTCCACCTCGCGCTCCGCGCCGCGCAGCCGCGCGTGGTCGCGGTGCGGGGCGCCCAGCACCGCGAGCACGCGTTCGCCGCCGTCCGAGGAGCGCTCGCGCATGGTCCGCAGCAGCGTCGCGGACGGCACCATCGCGACCCCGCGCGCGCCGCCGAGCGGCCCGTCGCCGCCGGGCGGCGTCAGCGCGGCGAATGGCAGCCGCTGGAGCGGCCCGTCGGCCGCCACCATCACGTGACGCGCGTGTGCCAGCTCGTCGCGCACCGGTTCGAGCAGCAGGACGCCGAGCCGCTCCAGCGCGCCGCGCGCCGCCGCCGCGTCCGCCGGCCGGCCGGGGCCCGCGGCCAGCACGTCGTGCGCGAGCGCCAGCGCGGGTCCGATGCGGCGCAGGCCGGGCGCGCCCGCGATGCGGCACGCCTCGGGAGTGACCGCGAACACCAGCAGCGTGTCGTCGCTGGCCACGTACTCGAGCAGCAGCTCGCCGGGGCGGAGCACGTCGCGCTGGAAGCTCGCCAGCGGCGTCAGCGGCGCCTGCAGCCACGCGGGGCCGGCGCTGTCGAACGCCGCGGGGCCCGCCATCCGCTCGAGCAGCGTGCGGGTCTTGAAGCGCTGCAGGCGCTCGAACGCCAGCGCCGCGCGCTCGGCGGGCGGCGCGCTGGCGAGCGCGCTCAGGATGGCCGTGGTCATCAGCGCGTGCGCCTGCTCGCCGCGCAGCTCGCGCATCTCGAGATCCGAGACGCGGCGGCGATCGCCTTCCCACAGCGCGGTCGCGTGCGCGATCGCGGCCTCGGTGCCCGCGACGTCGCCGAGCGCGCGCCGGGCGCTGGCGATCTGGGTCCACGCCACGAATGCCCGGCCACGGTCGCCCGCGCGCTCGAGCGTGGCCGCGAGCGGCTCGGCCACCCGCAGCGCCTCGGCGGGGCGCCCGGCCGCCGCCAGCAGCCGGCCCCGCGAAAGCTCGAGCTCGGTGTGGGTGTCGGCGTCGACCCGGGCCCCCAGTGCCGCCGCGCCGCGCTGCAGCGTCACGACCGCGGCCGCGAGCGAATCGCGCGCCTCCTGCACCCGCGCCAGTCCCATCACCGCGAGGGCGCGCGCCTCGGCGTCGATCTCGCCGGGATCGAGCGCGACGGCGGCGTACTCGGCACGCGCGGCGTCCAGGCGTCCCGCCTTCTCGAGCACGTTGGCGCGATAACCGCGCTGCCACGGCACCTCGGTCGTGAGACCGCGCTCCCGCGCCAGCGCCACCGCGCGCTCGGCGAGTGCTCCCGCCTCGTCGATGCGGCCGAGTCTCAGGTACAGCTCGATCAGGTTGTCCATCGTGACCACGCTGCTGTTCGCGCTGCCGGACGTGGTCTCGAACTCGAGCGCGCGCAGGTAGAGCGGCACCGCGCGGCCGGGGTCGCCGGTGATGACTTCGAGCGCGGCGAGATTGTCGGAGACGAGCGCGACGACGCGCGGCAGCTGATGGCGCTCGCCCACCTCGAGCGCGCGCTGGAACAGCGCCTTGGCGCCCGCGTAGTCGCCGCGCGCGCGCACCGTCCTGGCCAGCTCGCTGAGCGTGTATGCGAGACCGACCGGCACGTCGATGCGCTCGAAGCGCCGCACCCCCTCCCGCAGCTCGCGCTCTCCGCCCGCGAAATCCCCGTCGCGCTGCATGCGGAGCCACCCCAGCATGGTGTGACCCCAGGCGCGGTATTCCTCGCTGTCCACGCGCTCGGCCAGCGCCATCCAGCCGCGCGCGAGGCGCTCGGCGGCGGCGTAGTCGCCCTTGAGATTGCGCACCATCGCCTCGGCGCGCATCGCGAGCATCCGCGTGCCGGTGTCGCGCGCGGCGCTCGCGTGGCGTTCTGCCTCGAGCGTCATCGGCAGCGCCTCGTCGGGGCGCCCCTGGCGGATGAGCAGCCCGGCGTCGAGCACCAGGCCGCGCGCCAGCAGGCCCTCGTCGCCGCGCGCGCGCGCCGCGATCACGTAGGGCGCGAAGCACGCGCGCGCCGAATCGAGCTGGCCGCGGTCCATCAGGCGCGAGGCGAGTGCCGAGTCCTCGACCAGACGGCGGAACAACGCTCCGCGCGGCACCGCGGCTCCGAAGCCCGCGGGGGCGGCGAGCGCGGGCGGCGCGTCGCGGCGCGCGGGAGCTGGCAGCGTCACCGCGCGGGCGGGCGGGGCCACCAGCGCCCCCGCGAGCGCGAGTGCCGCGACCAGCGCGAGCGCGCGACGCTGGAGCGCGCCGGCTGGTTCGCTCACTTGAACTCGCGGACCGGGGCCGCCTGCTCGGCGCCGACGCGCCCGGCCGCGATGTCGGCGCGGAAGTAGTTCTCGCCGCGGATCGGCGCGTCCGCCAGGTGGCGCAGCATCGCGAGCTGGCCGACGTGGGTGAGCGCGTCGGCGAGCGGACCTTGGAACAGCCGGTCCACCGGGCAGGCGATCGGCGCGTCGCTCGCGAGGAACGCATCGACCGCCGCGAGCGCGGCGTGGAACCGCGCCACCTCCGGCTCCCATTCCAGCGGCGTCGAATCCTGCCAGGCCTGCGCCCCCTGCATCATCGAGAGCGCCCAGTCGAGCAGGTCGCCCACGTGCGCGAGGATCTCGGCCGGCGTGCGCGTGGCCGGCCCCGCCTTGAAGTCCGCGAACTCCGCCGGCGCGCCCCGCAGCGTCTTGCCGCCGCGGTAGGCGATCGTGGCGATCACGTGGCGCAGGAGCGCCCGCGTCTCGGTCATGCGGCCCTCCTCAATCGTCTCCGAATCCGCTCAGCATCTGCTTGAGCATGTCCTTGTACGAGGTGGTGCGGCCGTCGGTGCGGTCGCGCGAGAGCATGCTGTTCTGGTGCAGGCCCTCGAGCACCAGCTCCATCGCCACCGCGTGCTCCTCGGGACCGGTCGGCTCCAGGTGTCGCGCGGCGAGCGGCGCCAGCCCGCGCACCGCGGTCAGCCGCTTGGCGTACTCGGACTGCGACAGGTCGTCGGAGATCTCGACGTGCCCGCCGCCCGAGAACCACTCGAGGATCGGGCGGTACTCGCTGGTGGCGAGCGGCTCCCCCTCGGCGGGCGCCGGCTCGCGGCGCTTGCGGTGCGGCTTGAACGCGTCGGGGAAGCGCTGCGCGAACAGCGCCTTCACGCCGCGGCCGAGCAGCGCGCGCGCGACGTTCAGCGCGCCCTCCTGCTCGCCCTCGAGCACCAGCTCGACCTTGCCGCTGACCGCCGAGACCGCGTGCTGCAGGTCGCACACGCGCGCCCACACCCGCGTCTCGCCGGTCACGAACCCGCGCCGCTCGGCGTTGGACACCAGGTTCTCGAGCAGCGCGATCGGCAGTCGCGCCGAGACGCCGGAGTTCTGGTCCACGTACTCGCTCTTGCGCGCCTGGATCGCGACCTCCTCGACCAGCTCGCGCAGGAACGAGGGGATCACCACCTCGACCGCCGCGTCGCGCGCCGTCCACGACTCCTGGGCCGTGATCGCCAGCCCCTGGTCGCGGGTCAGCGGGTAGTGCGTGATGATCTGCGAGGCGATGCGGTCGCGCAGCGGCGTGATGATGTTGCCGCGGTTGGTGTAGTCCTCGGGGTTGGCCGAGAACACCATCGCGATGTCGAGCGGCATCCGCACCGGGAAGCCGCGGATCTGGAAATCCTTCTCTTCGAGAATATTCAGCAGGCCGACCTGGATGCGCGGCTGCAGATCGGGCAGCTCGTTGATCGCGAAGATGCCGCGGTTGGTGCGCGGGATGATGCCGTAGTGGATGACGCGCTCGTCCGAGTAGTCGAGCCGCAGCGTCGCCGCCTTGATCGGGTCGATGTCGCCGATCAGGTCGGCGATCGTCACGTCGGGGGTGGCGAGCTTCTCCTGGTAGCGCGCGTCGCGGTGCAGCCACGCGATTGGCGTCGCGTCGCCGTGGGTCTCGAGCTGCACGCGCGCGTGGTGCGTGAGCGGCTGGAACGGGTCGCTGTGCAGCGGGCAGCCGGCGATCTCGGGCGACCATTCGTCGAGGAAGCGCGACAGCGCGCGCAGCAGGCGCGTCTTGGCCTGCCCGCGCAGCCCGAGCAGGATGAAGTCGTGGCGCGAGAGCAAGGCGTTGACGATCTGCGGTTCGACCGTGTGCTCGTAGCCGACGATGCCGGGGAACAGCGGCCCGCCCGCGCGCAGCGCCGCGATCAGGTTGGCGCGCAGCTCGTCCTTGACGGAGCGCGGATGGTAGCCGGAAGCCTTCAGCTCACCGAAGGTGCGGGGACGCGACATCGGATGGGTGCTCCTGGAGGGTCGGGTGGCGTCCCGCCACGGCTCCGGGCGGGTCTCGTGACGGGGTCGGCGGGGAGTCTACCGCCTGGCGCGCGCGGGTGCGACGGCGGGTGTGCGGTTGGATGCCCGGGCGGCATCCCCGGTGCACGGTTGACGGGGCCCGCGCCGCGCTCCTAGCTTGACGTTCCGATGCCATCCACCGACCTCGCCTCCCGCGCGTTCGACCTCTCGCCGGCGCCCCCGATCGCCCGCCGCATCCCCCACCCGGTGACCCGCCACGGCGAGACGCTGGCCGACGACTACTTCTGGATGCGCGCGAAGGAGGATCCCGAGGTCGCCGCCCACCTCGCCGCCGAGAACGCCTACACCGAGGCGGTGATGCGCCCGCTCACGGAGTTCCGTGAGGCGCTCTACCAGGAGATGCTCGGCCGCATCGAGCAGACCGACCTGTCGGTGCCCTATCGGCGGGACGGCTGGCTCTACTACTCGCGCACCGTCGAGGGGCGGCAGTACCCGATCCTGTGCCGCCGCCGCGACCCCGACGCGCCCGAGCAGGTGATGCTCGATCTCAACGAACTGGGCCAGGAGCACGCGTTCGTGGCGGTGAGCGACGTCGCGGTGAGCGACGACGGGCGCTTCATGGCGTACGGGCTCGACACCACCGGCTTCCGCCAGTACGTGCTGCGCGTGAAGGACCTCGAGACCGGCGAGCACGGCCCCGAGGCGATCGAGAAGAGCGCGAGCCTCACGTGGGCGGCCGATGGGCGCACGCTGTTCTACACCGTCGAGGACCACGCCAAGCGCCACCACCGGCTCTACCGGCATCGCCTCGGCGCGCCGGCGAGCGAGGACGTGCTGGTCCACGAGGAGCCCGACGCGCGGTTCGAGCTGTCGTGCCGGCGCACCCGCAGCCGGCGCTTCCTGGTGATGACCACGGCGAGCCACACGACCTCCGAGGTGCGGGTGCTGGACGCCGCCACGCCGGAGGCGGCGTGGACGCTGGTGGCGCCGCGGGTCGCCGACCGCGAGATGGACCTGGACCACCGCGGCGATCGGTTCTGGATCCGGGTGAACGACACCGGGCGCAACTTCCGGCTGGTGTCGGCCCCGGTGGCGACCCCCGGGCCCGCGCACTGGCGCGAGGAGATCGCGCACCGCGCCGACACCATGATCGAGGGGCTCGAGCTGTTCGAGCACCATCGCGTGCTGTGGCTGCGCGCGGACGGGCTCGAGGTGCTCGAGGTCGCCGACCTGCGCGACGACGCCACCCACCGCGTGGAGTTCCCGGAGCCCGCGTACGCGCTGTACGGCGCGCCCAACGCCGAGTGGTCGACCACCACGTTCCGGTTCCAGTACAGCTCGTTCGTCACCCCCACCTCGGTGTTCGACTACGACCTTGGCACCCGCGAGCGCACGCTGCTCAAGCAGACGATCGTGAAGGGAGGGTTCGATCCGACCCGTTACGCGGTCGAGCGGCGCTGGATCGCCGCGGACGACGGCACGCGCGTCCCGGTGTCGCTGATGCGCCGCGCGGACCTGGCGGCCGGCCCGGCGCCACTGCTGCTGTACGGCTACGGCGCGTACGGCATCCCGATGAGCGCCGCGTTCAGCTCGACGCGGCTGAGCCTGGTCGACCGCGGGATGGTGTTCGCGCTCGCCCACGTGCGCGGCGGCGGCGAGCTGGGCAAGCCCTGGCACGACGGCGGGCGCATGGCGGCGAAGTCGAACACGTTCACCGACTTCATCGCCTGCGCCGAGCATCTCGTGCGCGACGGCACCACCGCGCCCGACCGGCTGGTGATCCAGGGTGGCAGCGCCGGCGGGCTGCTGGTGGGCGCGGTGCTCAACCGGCGGCCCGAGCTGTTCCGCGCGGCGCTCGCCCAGGTGCCGTTCGTCGACGTGCTGAACAGCATGAGCGACCCCACGCTGCCGCTCACGGTCGGCGAGTACGAGGAGTGGGGCGATCCCGCGCAGCCCGCCGACTACGCGCGCATCCGCGCGTACTCGCCGTACGAGAACCTCGCGGCGCGCGCCTATCCGGCGATGCTGCTCAAGACCTCGCTGAACGACAGCCAGGTGATGTACTGGGAGCCGGCCAAGTACGTCGCGCGCCTGCGCACGCTGCGCACCGACCGCGAGCCGCTGCTGCTGCACGTCAACATGGCCGGCGGGCACGGCGGCTCGTCGGGACGCTACGACGCGCTGCGCGACGTGGCACTCGACTATGCCTTCCTGCTGGCCTGCGTGGGCCTGGCGCGCTGAGCGGCGAAGGAGCCCGGACATGAGCGACATCGAGGATCTGGAGCCCGAGCGCATGCCGCGCGGCGCCGCCCCGTCCCCGGGCGAGGCGCCGGCGCCGGCCGCGCCGCCGCCCGCCGCGACGCCCGGCGGCCGCGTCCGCCGCCGCCGGTTCGGCGTCGCGCTGGCGATCGCCGCGGTCGCCGACCTGATCCAGTGGGTGCTGTGGCCGCTGTTCATGCTGGGCGTCGCCTCGCCGGTCGACGACGTGCTGGACCTGGCCGTCGCCGCGGTGATGGTCCGCCTGGTCGGCTGGCACTGGGCGTTCCTGCCCGCGTTCATCGCCGAGATCGTGCCGGGCGTCGACCTGGTGCCGACCTGGACGCTGGCGGTGTGGATCGCGACGCGAGGGAAGAAGTGACCCGCAGCGCAGCGCCCCGCCCCCTCCGGCCAACGCGCAGCGCGCCGGCTCGCGGCGTTCCGCCACCGCATAGCGCGCCGGCGGCCCGCCCGTGAGCGCCCCGCGCGATCCGGCGCTGATCGCGGAATGCCACGCGCTGCAGCAGGCGGTGGCGCCGTTCCGCACGCTCGCCGAGCTGCGCGCCTCGGCGCTCTGGCGCGCCGAACTCGCGCCGCGCTTCGCCCGACTGTTCGGCGCGCTGCACCACCACGCGCCCACGACGCCGCCCGCACCCTCGCGCGATCCGGCGCACCTGCGCGCCGTGCATTGGAACATCGAGCACGGCAACTGGTACGACCAGGTCGAAGGCGCGCTGCTCACCGATCCGGATCTGGCCGATGCGGACGTGCTGCTGTTCAACGAGATCGACCTGGGCATGGCGCGCGCCGGCAATCGCGACGTCACCGCGGACCTGGCCGCCGCGTTGAACCGCCATGGCGTGTGGGCGCCGCTGTTCCTCGAGACCACGCCGGGCCGCGACGACGATTCGCGCATGGCGGCCGGGCGCCCGAATCAGGAGTCGCTGTTCGGGCTCGCGATCCTGTCGCGCTGGCCGTTCGGCGCGGTGCGCGTGGTCGAGCTGCCGAGCCCCGAGCGGCTCCAGTTCGACATCGAGCGCATGGTTGGCCGCCACGTCGCGCTGATCGCCGAGGTGCAGAGGCCCGGCGCTCCGTTCGTCGCGGTGAGCGCTCACCTCGAGGTGCACCGCACCCGCGAGCACCGCGCCGCGCAGGTGCGCGTGATCGTCGACGCGCTGCGCGGGGAACAGCGCCCGGTGTTGCTGGCGGGCGACTTCAACACCCACACGTTCGATCGCGGGCTCTGGCACACGCCGTTCACCGGCGGCGCCTCGCTGCTCACCTGGCCGGGCGGCGCGCTGCGCGCGCGGCTGCTGCGACCCGACCGCGGGCTGTTTCACGAGCCGCTGTTCGACGCGCTGCGCGCCGGCGGATTCGAGTGGGAGCCGTTCGTGGACTTCCGGCCCACGCTCGCGTTGCGGCTCGATCGCCTCGACGAGGTGCACGAGCTGCCCGCGGCATTGCGACACGCGGTCGCGCCGGCGCTGAAGTGGGCCGAAGGGCGCGGCACGCTGCGGCTCGACTGGTTCGCGGGCCGCGGCTGGCGCGGCGGAAGCGGCGTCACGGTGCAGGGCCTCGACGGCCCCGGCCGCGCGAGCGATCACGCCCCGATCGCGGTGATGATCACCTAGCGCCTCAGCGCAGTCGCGCGCCGGGCACCGCGTCCAGCGCCGCGACGTACGCGCGCGCCTTCCCGACCAGCACAACGAACAGCGTGCCCGGCGGGAAGACGTCGTCCGCGGCCATCGTCTCCATGACGGCGCGCAGGCGAGCCTGCGTCCCGCCGCCGAGGCGCCGGGCGCGCGGCAGGATGGCACACAGCAGCGCGGGCCGCTCGGGCATCAGCCGGACCCTGCGGCGCACGAGGTAGCCGGCTTCCAGCTCCTCGTCCACCTGCAGCCGCGCGCGGATGCGCTCCGCCGCTTCCGCGGGCAGGCCGTGCGGGTCGAACGCCTCGCCGGGCACCAGCCGCGCACGCTCCTTTTGGACCTCGCCGAGCAGGTGCCGGCGTTCGAGCGCGCGCGTCGCCCAGCGCTCAGCCTCCTCGCGGCGCCCGCGCGCGAGCAGGAACCCGATCGCCACGTCGCACGCCGGGCCCACCGCCTGATCGTCCAGCTCGAGCGTGCGCTCGAGCAGCGCGAGCCCGGACTCCTCGCCCATCGCGAGCCGCGCCTGTCCGGTGAGGAAGATCACGGGCGCCAGCGTGGGCTCCTCGGCCAGCAGGGTCTCGAGCAGCGGCCGCGCGCGCTCCGGGCCATCCAGGCGGAAGCACAGCAGCGCGTGCTGCAGGCGCGCGGCACTCGGCAGCGGCCCGGCGGCCGCCTGCGCCTCGAACTCCGCCAGCTTCGCGCGCGCCTCGCCGACTTCGTGGTGCCGCACGCGCCAGTCGTGCCGCACCGCGCCGCACCAGTCGGTGCTGAGCGCCTCGACCAGCACCGGCTCGGCGCCGCCGAGCAGGCTCGCCGCGGACTGCGCGGGCGAGAACGGCGCGGCCGGCAGCGGCGGACGATCGAAGCCGAGCGCGAGCAGGCGGTCGCGAAGCGACGGATGGGTGTCGCCCAGCCCGGTCGCCTCGGCCTGCGCGTTCGCCAGCCAGCGCTGCTGCGCGTCGATGCGGACCGGACCGGCGAGCGTGGCGCCCATGCGCGCGAACACCCGCGCGGGCGGCTCCGCGTCGCGGCTGACGTCGCGGAACACCGCGGGCCAGAAGTCCTCGCGCAACTGAGCGTCGACGGTGGCGATGCGCGCCAGCGTGCCCGCGGCGGTCGCCGGCGACGTGGCGTCGGCGCTCGTGCGGTCGGCCTCGTATTCCTGCGCGCGCGCCAGCACGAAGGTGCTGGCGTTGAAGTAGGGCGCGTACCAGCGCACGAACGCGGTGAACACGCCCTGGCCCCAGCGCCGCTCCTGCCCGAGCCGCTCGAGCAGGCTGGACCAGGTGCGGCGCATGCCGTACACGAACGCGCCGAAGCGCCCGTGCGCGTGCGAGAGGTGGCCGAACTCGTGCGCGAGCACCGCGCGCAGTTGATCGGGTGTGAGTGCCTGCAGCAGCGGCAGGCCCAGCAGCAGCACGTGGCGGCTGCCGCCGAGCAGCCCGAAGCGCGGCATCGAGGCCACGCCCGCGTTGAAATCGCCGGTCACCTTCACGCGGTGCAGCGGGGGCGCGCCGACCTGCACGCGCACCTCGTCGATCAGCGACGCCAGGCGCGGCGCCGCATCGGACTCCAGCTCGGCGCCCGCGGGCTCGGGGATGGTCACCCACAGCGAGCGCGCGGCGGCGAACGCGAGCGCGCCGATCGGGATCGCGATCTTGATCGCGAGCCACAACGCCGTGTGCTGCGTCGCGGCCAGCACCACCAATCCCAGCGCCAGCACCAGCAGCAGCACGAACACCATCACCACGTAGCCGTAGCCGAGTGCCACGAGGCCCGCGACGCGCAGCCGGTAGCCGGTGGGATGGAACTCGGATTCCGCGCGATAGCGCTCGACCAGCTCGGCGAATGCGGCGGCGTCCATGTTCGACCTCGACGGTGACGAAGGCCCGCGCGCAGTCTGGCGGCGCGCGCGGCGGCGGTCAATCGCCGGCGCGGCCCGCGCGGACTCCCCGCCCGCCTTCGCGCTGGACGCTGCGCGCGCGGCTCCGTAGATTCGCGCGGTCCGCAGCCCCTCGACCGTCGTCGCCATCGCTCGGAGCGCGCATGGAATCGCCCGGCCCGTTCGTGATCCAGACCCGCGGGCTCACGCGCGCCTTCGGCGGCACGCTCGCGGTGAGCGATCTCGACCTCGACGTGCCCACCGGCTCGTTCTACGGGTTCCTGGGTCCCAACGGCGCGGGCAAGTCGACCACCATCAACATCCTCACCGGGCTGCTGGCGCCGACGCGCGGCACCGCGACGGTGCTCGGCGTGGACGTGGCGCGCGACCCGATCGAGCTGCGGCGCCGCATCGGCGTGGTGCCCGACGGGCTCTACCTGTTCGAGCGCCTGAACGGCGTCGAGCACCTGCGCTTCGTCGGCGAGGCCTACGGGCTCGACCGCGCGACCGCGGCGCGCCGCAGCGACGAGCTGCTCGACGCGCTCGGGCTGGCGGGCGACGCGCGCCGGCTGGTGAGCGAGTACTCGCACGGCATGCGCAAGAAGCTCGGGCTCGCGTGCGCGCTGATCCACAACCCGCGCCTGCTGTTCCTCGACGAGCCGTTCGAGGGCATCGACGCGATCGCCACCTCGCACATCCGCGAGCTGCTGCAGCGCGTCGTGGCGAGCGGGCACGCGACCGTGTTCCTCACCTCGCACGTGCTCGAGACCGTCGAGCGACTGTGCACCCACGTCGGCATCATCGCCGGCGGGCGGCTGGTGGCGAGCGGGGCGCTCGACGCGCTGCGCCGCGGCCCCGACGGCGCGCCGCGCTCGCTCGAGGCGTTGTTCCTCGAGCGCGTGGGCGCCCCCGAGCGCAGCGCGGCCACGCTCGACTGGCTCGGCTCGTGACGCTGCGCGGCCTGCTCGCGGTCAAGGCGCTGCTGTGGTGGCGCGCGATCCCGCCCAAGCGCCGCATCCCGATCCTGATGCTGGTGGTGCTCTCGGTCGCCATGCTGTCGCCGGTGTGGCTCGGCGCCGCCGCGCTCACGATGGTGGGCGTCCGCACGCTCGGCGGGCACGCGCTGCTGGTGGCGTTCGCGCTGGCGCAGCTCATGTGGGTGGTGCTGGTGGTGATCTCGAACGCGTTCAGCGAGGCGTTCGACATGCGCCGCATGCTGCGCTTCCCGGTCCACCCGCGGAAGGTGCACGCGGTCGGCATCGTGTTCGCGCTGATCGAGCCGCCCGCCCTGTTCGTGCTGCCCGAGCTGCTGGCGACCGTGGTGGCCGCGACCGCGCGCGGCGGCTGGCTGGCCGGCGTGATGGCTGCGCTGGCGATGGTGCTGCTGCTCGCGATCACCGGCGCGCTGCTCCAACTGGTGCTGGTGGTGGTGCTCGACCTGCGCCGGATGCGCTGGCTGCGGCTGGTGCACGAGGCGATCGCCACCACGCTGGCCGGCGGCGGCTACGTGATCTACCTGTTGCTGCGCGACCAGGTGAAGCCGCTGCTCGACCGCCTGCGCCCCGACGCGCCGGGACTCGTCGACCGCGCGGCCGCGCTGCTCGGGCCCGCGATGCCGACCGCTTCGTGGCCGTCGGCGATCGCGACCTCGGCGCTCGATCATCGCTGGGGCGCGGCGCTGCTCGCGCTGCTCGGCTCGCTCGCGCTGTTCGCGGTACTGCTCGAGGCGGGCTGGCGCATCGCGCAGCGCGCCGCACTCGGCCGCGAGACCGCGCCACCCGCGCGCGCGCCGCGGCGCCGCGACGACGGCCACGGATGGCGCCCGCTGCGCGCGCTGCTGCCGCCGCCGGTCGCGCTGCTGGCCGAGCGCGAGGTCGCGCTGCTGATGCGCGGCACGCAGCTGTTCGGCTACCTGGTGTACGCCGCGTTCGTGGTGTTCATGTTCCGCACGCTCGACCGCCGGATGCTCGAGATGATGGGGCCCTACATCGCGATCGGGCTGAGCATCCAGGTGCAGAGCCTTACGCTCAGCCTGTTCGGCGCCGAGCGCGAGGGGCTGCGCCTGCTGTTCCTGCTGCCGTTCACCGGCCGCGCGCTGGTGCTCGCGAAGGACCTCGGGGTGGCGCTGCAGTTCGGATTCACGCTCGCGATCCTGGTGGCGGCGCTCGGGGTCGCCGGCCGCCCGGTGGTGGGGCCGGTCGGCGTGGAACTGATCGCCTGGGGGCTGTGCGTGGTGCTCGCGAGCCTGGTGGTGGGCCACCACGTCTCGGTCCACCACCCGGTGCGGGTGGACGCGCGCGGGCGCGTGAACTCGCCGTATCGCGTCCTGAGCGGACTGCTGCAGGTGCTGGTGATCTTCGGCACCCTCGGCGTGCTCGCGCTGGCGCGCTGGCTCGCGATGCGCGCCGCGCCGGCCGAGCTGAAGGCGCTCGCCGGCGCCGGCGCCGGTGTGATGCTGGCGCTGGCGGTGATGGCGTGGTGGTGGTCGCGCCTCGACCCCGCCGGGCGCGACGTCGAGCAGCAGCGCGAGAGTATGCTGGCCGCGATCGCCGTCCCGGCCGAGACCGGCTGAGCGGGGGCGCACGGGGCACGCGACGATCGGGGAGGAACTCGCCATGAAGCGCCGGGGTTCTCGGGGCCTGCTGCTCGCGCTGCTGCTCGCGACGTCCTGTGCGCCGATCGGCGACATGCTCAAGCTGGTCGCGGCGATCCGCCAGGAGTTCGGCGAGCCGCAGGTGCGCGTCACCGTGCACTCGGGCGGCCGGCTGACGATCACGCTCGGGCGGGGCCCGCTGTGGTCACTCGAGGGTGCCGCCCGGTCGGAGCGGGCACGCCGGATGGCGCGCTTCGCCCGGGATCACTACCCCGAAGGTGTCAGGCTCCGCGAGATCGCGATCGAGTTCAGGGAGCAGCGCGAGATCGGACCGCTCACCACGACGTGGTCGAGCGTGCCTTACGTCTTCCGGCGCGCGGAGCTCGACTCGCTCCCCTCAGCGCCGCCCGCCGACTCGAGCGGGCGCTCGCTTCGCCCTGCCCGGACGTAGAGGAGGGACCGCGGCACATCGCGGGCCGGCGCGGAGTGGCGCGGCGCCCGCCCCCCGGGCGCGATTCACCTCCACGCGAGGCATGCTTCGACCACCGTCGAAGCCGAGCGCCCTCGCCAACCGCTACGGTCGCCTCTGACAACGTCGGCGCCGCGGGGCGCGGGAGTTCCAGCCCGCGCGCCGCGGCCGCCGGCCACCGCGTGAGGCGACGCGTGCAGACTCGCGGGCCGCGTCCCTCGCCGACCGAACGACCACGATCGGAGTGCCCGCATGGCCATCACCTGCTTCATCCGCTACCAGATCGACCCGTTCCAGCGCGACGCGTTCGAGCGCTACGCGCGGGAGTGGGGGCGCATCATCCCGGCGTGTGGTGGCCACCTGGTCGGCTACTTCCTGCCGCACGAAGGCACCAACGACGTCGCCTGGGGCGTGATCGCGTTCGACTCGCTCGCCGCCTACGAGGCCTACCGCGCGCGGCTGAAGGCCGACGCGGGCGGCCGCGCCAACTTCGCGTTCGCGCGCGAGCAGCGCTTCATCGTGCGCGAGGAGCGCACGTTCCTCGAGATCGTCGACGGCACGCTGGGTGTGCCGGCGCGACCAGCGGGAGCCCCCGGATGATCGAGACGGCGCGCGAACCCGGATCACGCCCGGCCACGCCCGCGGTGGCCGCGCGTTCGGTGCCGTATGCTGACGGCATGATCTCCCGCCACCGGCTCGCCGAGGTCGCCGCGCTGCTCGCGGACCCGAGCCGCGCCGCCATGCTCGGCGCGCTGTGGGACGGACGCGCGCTGCCCGCGGGCATGCTCGCGCGCGAGGCCGGCGTCACCGCGGCCACCGCCAGCTCGCATCTGTCGAAGCTGCTGGCCTCGGGCCTCGTGCGCGTGCAGGTGACCGGCCGCCACCGCTACTTCCGCCTCGCGGGGCCCGAGGTCGGCGAGGCGCTGGAGGCGCTCGCGCGCCTGATCCCGCCGCGCGACGCCGCGCCCGCCGAGCTGCCACCCGCGCGCCGCGCGCTGCAGCACGCGCGGCTCTGCTACGACCATCTCGCGGGTGCGCTCGGCGTCGCGGTGACCGACGCGCTGGTGGCTAAGCGCGCGCTCGCGCTGAGCGCGGACGGGCTCGTGCTGGGCGCGCGGGCCGCCGCCGCGTTCGGCCGGCTCGACGTCGACCTCGCCACGCTGCGCGCCGGGTCGCGGCCGCTGGTGCGCACGTGCATCGACTGGACGGAGCGCCGCGAGCACCTCGCGGGCGCTCTCGGCGCGGCGCTCGCCGCCGAGTTCCTGGAGCGCGACTGGATCCGCCGCCAGCGCGGCACGCGCAGCGTGCTCGTCACCGCGCTCGGACGCGGCGAGCTGCTGAAGCGACTCGGACTGCGCTGGGAGTGAGCGCGGCAGTGCCATTCTCACGGCAGCCGGTCATCTTCCAGAGAACCGCACGCTCACACAGCGAAGGCGTGGCGCACGCGCGCCTCATCTCAGAACCACGAACTTCCGAACCGATCGAGTCGGCCCCGCCTCGAGCAGGCAGAAGTAGAATCCCCGTGGCCACCGCGATGCCTCGAGCATGAGTTCGTGTCGCCCGGCGCTCTGAACTGCCCGGTCGAGCGGACGGGCCACTCGACGACCCTGCACGTCGAAGATCGTGATCGACGTCGCGGTCTGCGCCGGAAGATCGAAGCGAATGCCGAGTGGTCCATGCACAGGATTTGGAGCGATGGGCGCAAGCGCCACCGCCTTCGGCTGCACGGGCGGCTCAGGGGGAGGCGGGGCGAACGAGTAGGCGACCAGTCCGCCGACAGGCGCGAGCCCGGCTCGACCGAATGCGCCTCCCACATAAACTGCATGGTCCGCGGCCGCCAATCCCCAGACCACGGGGTTGGGAATGTCGTATTCGCTCGAACTCAGTCCAAGATCCCAGTCGAGGAGTTTCCCGGTGTGGCGATCCACCGCCGCGATGCTGTTCCGGGACTGCCCGGCAATCGTGTAGAAGAGCCCGCCAGCAAAGAGCGTGTCTCCAATCGTCGCCAACGCCATGACCCTCCCGTTGGCGTCCGCGCGCCAGTCGAGCGCCTGCCCGGACTTCAGGTCGAGCGCGGCGAGGTTTGACCTCGGCTGCCCTCCGATCGAGATGAAGTTGCCGCCCACGTACAGCGTGTCGCCTACAACCTCGATCGCGCTGGCCCAGTAGCTGGGTTGGGGATCCCAATCGAGCAGGGCTCCCGAGAACCGGTTGACCGCGGCGAGTCCCCGCTCCCGCGGCGTTCCGTTCACGCGGTCGAAGCCGCCCGCGACCAGGATCGTCGAGTCCTTGACCTCGATATCGAACACGTCGCCGTTCACGGATGGAGCCCAGTTGATCAACGCTCCCGACATCAGGTCGAACGCGGCAATCCGGCCGCGCGCCTGTCCATCCACCGCCGTGAATGCCCCTCCTACGAACAGCGTGTCGCCCACGGGCTCGAGCGTCAGCGGCCAGTCGTTCACCCGAGGATGCCACCCGGTGTCCGCGCCCGTGAGCGTATCCACCGCCGCAAGCCCGTCACACGGCTGGCCCCCGATTTCCCAGAAGTAGCCACCCACGAAGAGCCGCCCCTCGGCCATCGCGATCGTCACGACTCCGTAGCCAACCGGGTTCGGGTTCCAGTCCTTCACCGCCCCGGTCGTCGCGTCGAACGCAGCAAGCCCAGCACGCTGACGCCCCTGCGTTCCCAGCCCTGCGAACCGACCGCCCAGGAACACGCGTCCACGTTGGGAGCCGATCGCGTGCACGGGACCGGTGGGCTGGGGATCCCATGGGCTCACCGCGGACGAGTTCAGATCCAATTTGGCGCAGTAGGCACGGTCGGTTCCGTTGACCCCCAAGAACGTCCCGGCCGCGTAGGCGGAGTCGCCCTCCACAACGATCGAGCTGATGTCGGCCGAGCTGTCGCTGAAAGTCGCCCCGAAAGCGGGATTCCACGGGGTCGCTTGGCCGGTGGTGCGGTCGACCATCGCCAAGCCTGCTCGCTTACTACCACCAATCCCAGTGAAGTGCCCGCCGACCAGCACGCCCTGTCCGCTGACGGCAATGGCCGACACGTAGCCCTTCCCGAAAGAGATGTCCCCCACTGGACTCGTCACGCGTGGATTCCATGCCGTGACCTCTCGAGTCCGGGCATTCAGCGCGCCCGCGTGCAGTCTGGAAACTCCCTCCATGACGCCGATCAACCCGCCCATGAACAACGTATCGCCCGAGCCCGCGAGCGTCCGCACCGACCCGGGACCGGTGGGAGAGCCGATGCGTAGCGCCCAGTCGGTCAGCCTGCCGTTCGCGCAATCGAACTCCGCAAGGCTCCATCGGGTCGCTCCCGCGATGCTAGAGAAGTCACCCCCGACGAAGAGGCGTCCCCCGAGCAGGTTCAGGGCCCGGACCGGCCGATCGGGCCCCGGGTCCCACTCGAGGAGTTGCCCGCTCCAGGCGGCGAAGCCGGCGAGATAGCTGCGCGGAGACCCAGCGATGCTCATGAACTGCCCGCCGACGAAGAGCGTCGTCCCGTCGAAGGTTAGCGCATCGACCGCCGCGTCCGGATTAGGAGCCCACTGGGAGATGCTTCCATCCGACTGTACCCACGCGAGGTTGTGCCGTGGGTGCCCCCCCACGGCACTGAACTGCCCACCGATGTACCAGCCGCCCGCGCCGTCCGGAATGACGGCCTCGACAACGCCCGCCACCTTGGGGATGCTCCGTGTCGGCAGGCCCAGCACCGGGTCCACCTCGACCCCACCGCCAGAGTTGGGCACCACACGGTTGAATGCCCCGGCGACGTAGAGCGTGTTTCCTGCCTTCAAGACCGCCCCGACATTGCCGTCCGTGCCCCACAGCTGCTGGTCGACGAACTGAGCGCGTGCCGGCGACATCGCACAAACCGCGATCAGGGCTGTGCCACCTAGGACGGCAGTTGCCTTCATACCCTGGCTCACCTGATCAACGGCAGCCGGATGGTTCGACCGTAGGGATCGGCGGCCAATCGAACGAAGTACACGCCGCTCCCGATCCGGCTGCCGTCCTCAGCCGTTCCGTCCCACACGAAGCTCCGTTCACCCGCCGAAATCTGGCCGTCGACCAGCGTCTTCACCTTGCGACCGAGAACGTCGAATACCGTCAATCGAATTCGCATCGGTGCGGGCGCTTCGACACGGAAACGCGCGACGGATCGTGCTGGACTCGCTCCCATCAGGGTAAGACGACATTCTGAGATGCCGAGCTGAGGCTCTCCGACACCGGCCGCTGTCGGACATCCGTCCTTGAAGAGATAGGGAGGGCTAGCAGGGTGCATCTGAGTGATGCTGATCGAAACTGGATAGTCATTGTACGCAGCGAGATATCGGATGTCGTTGGCGTCGCTGACCTCGAGGTACTCCGTCGCATGCCAGTTGTAGTAGATGCCGGGCTGATCCACGACCAGCGACTGAAGCCGCGCCGGAGTGCTCCAGTTCGCAGTGATGGTGTCCGAGGGACTCGATGCGTTGGTGTTGGGGTCCAGGTTCCCAACTGCATAGACCGTGTCGCTAGGCGTGTAGAAGAGCCACCACTTGCCCTGTCGCCAGAAGACGTTGGGCGACTCGACTCGCGCGTAGGGCTGGTAGGTCGCTCGGATTGGCCTGGAGGTCTGCCATTGAGTGAGGCCGCCCGCCGATTGCGCAACTCCAATCGCCATGCGGCCCGGTCGCTCGGCGCTTCCCGCGCCGAAGTAGAGCAACCAGGCACCCGGGTTGTCCGGATCCTCCATCACGAACGGATCCCGGAAGTCGTTCGTCGATTGGTCGACCCACGAACCCGCCCGCGTGGCGTCGTAGACGCTGTCGCCTTGGACCCAGGTCGCCAAGTCGGTCGACGTCGCGAGCCCGAGGCGTTGCTTCCCGGCGTCATCGACGCCGGTGTAGAACATGTAGTAGGTCAGGCCGTGCTTGACGATGCTCGGTGCCCAAACATGGCGACTGTCGAAGCGGCCTGGCCGCGTCTTGATGGCTGCGGTGTCGATAACGAGAGTGCCCTGGAGATCCCTCGCGGGCCAATCCTCGAGGTTGTTGGACACTGCGTGACCGATGTTCCACGCGGTTGAGTCCGCACGACCGATGATGGTCGTGTCTCTCAGGGTGAACTGGTTCTGACGGATGTAGAACAGGTGGAAGGTCCACTCCCCCGCCGGCGTCCAGCCTCCCAGTACGAATGCGAAGTCCTTGGGCTGGATCTCGTAGGGATCATCGAAGACTCGCTCGAAGAAGTTCTGCATGCATCCACTCTCCGGCGATTGCAGTTGAGGCTCGGGCTCGGCAGGAAGCGATGCAATCGCGACGCCTCCTGCCTGGCTTTCGAGCTCGACGATGCACTCGGGGACATTGGCCGCGAGGGACGCGGTGGCAGTGATTCGCTCATCGTCTCGGCTTGCAATGTCCAGTGGCTGGCGCCACGAATCATCGGATGCGACGAGCGATAGCGCGTTCATCGTCGCCATACCTGCGCCGACTGCCTCGAGGTGATACTCCGTGGACAGGTGCACCGCCGCGGTTCTGAGGATCGTCGGCGGATAAGGGGTGCTCACGCCGCCATTGAAGCTCACCTCGTTCGATTGGAGGACTCGGTTCCCGCCCGGATCCTCGGGGTCGAGTGCGACGACCTTGAACCGTCCGCGGGCCCCCGCGGGCAGATCGAACACGTAGCGGGCGATTGTCGCGAGCGCGCCGCCCGCCGAGCAGAAATGAACCGTCGGCATGTGGGCCAATGAATCAGCGCCGGTAGAGGGATCTTCGACGCCTGACACCTCGGCCGTTTCTTGCTGGCACGAGGCGGGGGCTGGCAGCGCAAGCGGGCGAATGTCGCAACTGTCCGTCGCCCACAGCAATCGCCACTCCGATGGAAGCCGCCCCTCGGCAGCATCAGCCTGAACCACCAGCGTGCATCGCGAGGCCGAAGTGAAGTTCAGGGCGGTGCTTCCTGAGCTCCATTCCAACTGAATCGCCGACGAGGCCCTCGGAACGAGCAACAGCATGAGAAGAGCATACCAATGCGATGGGATGCGGCCCATGGGTGTGGCCTCCATTCGACACTGCGTCCGAGACCAACTCGGGGGAACTCGCTGGTGTGGGGCACGGTCTCGTGGTGGGGACGCGGGCGGAGGCCTCGCACATCCGGAGTCAACTCCTTCAGGGGGGGGGGGGGCGTCAAGAGGTATCTCGGCGATTATCAGATATGCTGCATCGTTCGGATTAGCACTCGCCTTGCTCACGCGCGTAACTCGCCTCTAGAGTGCCTCCCCCGGTCGCTCGATCGTCCACCCTCGCCGCTCGGATTCCTCCGCCCATGCCCCAGCCCGCCCGCAACAGCCTCGCCGTCATCGGCGCCGGCCCCATCGGCCTCGAAGCCGCACTGGCCGCGCTCGATCGCGGCTTCGACGTGCACGTCTTCGAGCGCGGCGAGCCGGGTTCGCATCCGCTGGCGTGGGGGCACGTGCGCATGTTCACGCCGTGGCGCATGAACGTGGGCCTCGCCTCGCGCGCGCACCTCGAGCGCACGGGCTGGAGCGCTCCCGCGGCCGACGAGTGCCCGACCGGACGCGAGCTGACCGAGGCGTACCTGGAGCCGATCGCGCGGCTGCCGGAGCTGAAGGACCGGCTGCACGTGCACGCGCAGGTGATCCAGATCAGTCGCCACGGCATGCTCAAGGGCGAACACATCGGCACTCCCGCGCGGCGCGAGCGGCCGTTCCGACTGCTGGTGCGCGACGCGGGCGGGCGCGAGAACTTCATCCACGCGTTCTCGGTGATCGACGCCTCGGGCACCTACGGCGTGCCCAATCGCGCCGGCACCGGCGGCATCCCCGCGCGCGGCGAGCTGTACCTGGCGCCGCAACTCGGCTACCACGTCGAGGACGTGCGCGGCCTGCGCCGCGCGCGCCACGCGGGCCGCCGCACGCTGGTGATCGGCGGCGGCGCGAGTGCGGCCACCATGGTCGCCGACCTCGCGGCGCTGGCCGACGAGGCCGAAGGCACCACCTGCCTGTGGGCGACACGCGCCAGGCGAGCGACGCGCTGTTCCCCGCGCACGTGAACGATCCGCTGCCGGCGCGCGCCGCGCTGCACGCGAGCGCCCGCGAGCTGGCGCGCGGCGCGCATCCGGCGGTCACCCACGTGGGCGGCGTCGAGGTCGAGGGGATTGGAGTTCAACTCCGCGACCCACCGCTACCGCGTGCAGCTCGCGCAGGGCGACACGGTGCGCCAGGAAGAAGTCGACGAGGTGATCGTCAACACCGGCTTCGGCCCCGACGACTCGCTCTACCGCGAGCTGCAGGTGCACGAGTGCTACGCCTCGCGCGGGCCGATGAAGCTCTCGGCCGCGCTGCTCGCCGCGCAGGGCGGCCTCAGCGGCGACTGCACCGCGCTGCCCGCATTCGGCGCCGACGTGCTGCGCAATCCCGAGCCCGACTTCTTCATCCTCGGCGCCAAGTCGTACGCCCGCTACGACTCGTTCCTGCTCGAGACCGGCTACCGCCAGGTCGCCGACGTGATCGCCGCCCTCGCCGTCGACCAGCAGGTGACCGCGGGCGCGTGACGCGGCGCGATCCCACACCGAGATCGCGGTCTGCTCGGGGCCAGCGTGGGTGTTTCGACGCGGCTCCGGGCCCTCCATGCACGACACGGCAGACCATCAGCGCGATCGAACGGCCGATACCACAATTCGCGTGCTATGGTGCGCCACGAGGCCGCACGGATTTTCCTCGCACGAGCCTCGCCCCCGACGCTCGTCCAGGAGGACGTGTGCGCACTCGTCTCCTCGAGCACCGCCTGCCTGATCCTGATCGCGCTCGGCTGCGCCACCTCGGCGCTCGCCGCTCCAGCCACACCCGAACACGGCATTCGAGCTCCCCGCGAATCGCGGGAGATCACAGCCGGCACGGCCCACCGCTGCCCGAACGACTTCTTCGAGCCCGTGGGCGATCTGCCGGGAGACTGGGTCCAGAGCTCAGTGCACGACGTCTCGGCGGACGGCAAGCGTGCCGTGGGCAGCAGCAACGCGGACGAGCCCTGGACCATCAAGGACGGCGACGCCGACAACTGGAAGCACGCGGACGAGGCGTTCGGGTGGACGCGCCCGTGCAAGGGCGAGAAGTTCTGGCACCTGAGGCGCAGGGTCTCGGAGTCGTCGCTTTCCGAACTTCTACGTCAACCTCGGGAGCGGCGGCCCGGGAATCTTCGGGCTCGGCTACCCGCTCGACGCCCAGCATCTCGAGAGCAACGCGATCGGTATCTCACCCGACGCGCAGGTGATCGCGGGCCAGTCGAACTCGGGAGTCGATATCACGCACCTGCCCGTCCTGTGGGAGGCTGGCAAGGGTCGCGCCCTCGGGATCCTCGCGGGGCATCTGTACGGCGAAGCGTACGACGTGAGCGATCCGATCGGCGCCCTCACTCAGGGCCGCCATCGGATCGTGGCAGGATTCTCCAACGTTCAGGTGCAGCACCCGCGGCTCTCGCCGGGCGCGAAGCCGGTCTACTGGTCGAGCACCGACCCCGCGGCGCACGCGCTCGCGCTGCCCGCCGGCATGGAGCAGGCGAGCGGCGAGGCCGACTGTGTCTCGGACGACGGCACGATCCTCGGCGGCGCGTTGTACGACGCCGCCACCTCGGGTTGGTACGACTTCTTCATCAAGTCGCACGCCTGCGCATGGATCCTCGATCCGCAGACTGGCAGCTACGCACCGCAATTGCTCGAGGATCTGCCCGGTGGCGATGATGAAGCCCGCGTGGAGGGCATCTCCGGTGATGGAAAAGTGATCGTGGGCGAAGGCACCTCCGCCGAAGGCATGCAACCGTGCTACTGGCGACTCGCGCGCGTGCCCACCGGCCGCACCACCGTGGGCCAGGTGTACGGGCCCGCGCAGCCGCTTCCGCTGCCGCCCGGCGCAACGATGGGATTCGCGCGCGGCGCGGACTTCACGGGCGCGATCATCGGCGGAGGTATCAATGGAGCCGACGAACCGGACGCGGTGCGCTGGACGTCGGCCGCCGGCAGCGGCGGCAGCGCTCCCACGTACGCCGCGCCCGTTCGCGTGATGGACCTCCTCGCGGCCCACTCGATCACCGTGCCGTCCGGCTGGCACCTGTGGTGGATCGGGCGCCTGTCGGCCGATGGCCGGACGATCATCGGCGACGGATCCGTGGTCGACGAGACCGACCCCGACGTCGTCACGTATCAGGGCTGGGTCGCCCACGTGCCCTGAAGGCGACGGTCGTGACGATCCTCGTGCTAACCTGCGCCGCATGTCCTGGCGCGAGCATCTCGACGAGCTGATCGCCCTCCTCGGGCCCGAGGGCGTGCTGACCACCGACGCGGCGCTGTTCACCTACGAGGCGGACGCGCTCACGCTCGAGCGCGCGAAGCCCGACGTGGTGGTGCTGCCGCGCTCCACCGACGAGGTCGCGGCGGTGATGCGCTGGGCGCGCGACCACGAGGTGCCGGTCACGCCGCGCGGCGCGGGCACCGGCCTCGCCGGCGGCGCCACGCCCGAGCGCGGTGGCCTGGTGCTCTCGGTCAATCGCATGGCCGAGGTGCTGAGCCTCGACCCCGAGCGCATGGTGGCGTGGGTGCAGCCGGGCGTGGTGAACCTGCACCTGTCGCAGGTCGCGGCGCCGCACGGGCTCTACTACGCGCCGGATCCCTCCTCGCAGCAGGTCAGCACCATCGGCGGCAACGTGGCCGCGAACTCCGGCGGCCCGCACTGCCTCAAGTACGGCGTCACGCTCAACAGCGTGCTCGGGCTGACGGTGGTGCTGCACGACGGCACCGTGCTGGCGCTCGGCGGCGCGGCCTGCGAGTCGCCCGACTCCGACCTGGTCACGCTGCTGGTCGGCACCGAGGGAACGCTCGGCGTGATCACCGAGATCGCGGTGCGCCTGATGCCGCGGCCCGAGGCGGTGCGCACGATGCTGTTCGACTTCGTCGAGGTGGGCGACGCCTGCCGCGCGGTCTCGGAGGTGGTGGCGGCCGGCATGGTGCCGGCGGCGATGGAGATCATGGACCGCCATACCGTCGGCGTGGTCGAGGCGTGGCTGCACCTGGGGCTCCCGCTCGACGCGGGCGCGGTGCTGCTGATCGAGGTCGACGGTCCGGCGGTCAACCTGCCGCCGCAGGTCGAGCGCATCGCCGAGATCGCGCGCGCGCACCACGCGCGCAGCACGCGGGTGGCGAAGGACGAGGCCGAGCGCCTGGCGATCTGGCGCGGCCGCAAGTCGGCGTTCGGCGCCTACGGCCGGCTGCGCGCGGGCTTCTACATCATGGACGGCGTGGTGCCGCGTACCCGGCTCGCCGAGGCGCTCGAAGGCGTGTACCGCATCGCGCGCGAGCGCGGGCTCGAAGCCGGCAACGTGTTCCACGCCGGCGACGGGAACCTGCACCCGCACCTGCTGTTCGATCCCGACGACCCGGTGGCGCAGCAGCAGGCGCTCGAGGGCTCGTTCGAGATCCTGCGCATGTGCATCGCGATGGGCGGCACCATCTCGGGCGAGCACGGGATCGGGCTCGAGAAGAAGCGCCTGATGGGCGAACTGTTCGGCCCCGACGACCTGGCGCTGATGGGAAGGGTGCGCGAGGCGTTCGATCCCGACGGGCGCATGAATCCCTGCAAAGTGCTGCCCGGCGGCGCGGGCTGCGGCGAGGCGCACGCCCACCCGCCCAACGTGGGCGGCCGGCCCGCGCGGGCCGACGTCGAAGGGGCCTGGATCTAATCTAGAGGAGGCCGGCAGTGCCCCGCGCGGCCCGGAATGCGCGTTCCGGCCTCGCCTCGCGCCACGGCGGGGGGCTATCATCATGCACGCGTCGCCGGCTACGCTCCGTTCCGGCGTCCCCGTCGCCCCGCTCCGCTCCGCTCGAGGAGGTTCGTCCGATGCGCTCCCCCCTGCCCGTCATCGCGCTCGCGCTCGCATCCGCCACCCTCATTGCCGCTCCACCCGCCCGCGCCGCCTGGACCGACGCCGGCGTGCAGATCGGCGGCGTCGCCGCCACCGGTCACTGGAACGTCGCGCTCCACCACGACGGACTCAGTGGACTGCTCGCCGCGTGGCGGGTGCAGGGGGCCACCGGCTTTACGCACGCTCAGGCGCACGTCGACATCGGGGCACAGGTGGATCCGGGCTGGACGCTGACGTGGATCGGGCCGACGAACGGCTTCACGCCCGACGGCACCGGCGGCGCGTTCTACGCCTACACCTCGAGCGCGAACATCTACCTCGACCACGTCGCGCCGAACGGCGCCCACGATCCGGCATGGCCCGGCGGCGGGACGGCGACGCCGGGCGACACCATCGCCGCGACCACGTCGATCGAGTTCTATCCGTCCGTGACCGCCGACGGCACGGGCGGCGGCTTCATCGCGTGGGTCGACGCCTCGGACGACGAGCTGTGGCTGCACCACGTGCTGGCAAACGGGCATCGGGACGCGGCGTGGCCGGCGGCCGGGCGCGTGGTGGCGACCGATCCGAACTTCGGCATCAACTCGTGGCCGCCGCAGGTGCGCGCCGACGGCACGGGCGGCGTGTACGCGCTGTGGATCGCCGACCAGCCACGCGTGGTGCGTTACACCGGCGTGGGCGCGGTCGCGACCGGCTGGCCTGCGGCCGGGCTGCAGCTCGGCACCTCGGGCTCCTCGAACGCATTCCAGGACGTGCTGCTGGCGCTGATGCCTTCGGGCCCGGATCACTGGATCGCGGCGTGGTTCGACTCCACCGCCGGCGGCCCGCGCCGCATCTGGGTGCAGCGCTTCCATCGCGACGGCACGCTCGCGGCCGGCTGGCCGGCGGCCGGCGTGCTGGCGCTGGACGCGGCCACCAACGTGGGCGGGTTCAAGGTGGTGAGCGACGGCGCTGGTGGCGCGTACGTGGGCTGGCAGCAGGGCACCGACGTGCGCGCGGTGCGCGTGGTCGCGAGCGGCGTGCTCGCCACGGGTTGGCCCGCGGGCGGGCGCTCGCTGCTCGACGCGGCCGCCGCGTATCCCGGCGGCACCTACCCGTCCGGCACGCCGTTCCCGGCGTTCTCGATCGCGACCGGGCTGGCCGGTGGCGTGATGATGGTGTGGGAGGACCTGCGCGACGCGGGCAAGCGCCTGGTGCGCGCGCGCTGGGTGCGGGGCGACGGCACGCCGGATCCCGCCCAGCCGGACAGCGGGCGCGTCGTGAACCGCGGCGGCCAGGCCGGCGGCGTGCGCGCGCTGCTCGACGACGGCGCGGGCGGCGCGTACGTGGCGTGGGAGAACGACGACGCGCAGGCCGCGAGCGCGGTGACACTGCGCGTGAACTACCTGCCCTATTCGGGCCCGCTCGACGTGCCAGCCGGCCGCGCGCCGGAGCTGGCGCGACTGCTCGCGACCCCGAATCCCGCGCGCACCGAGTGCACCGTGAGGTTCGCGCTCGCGGGCGACACGCCCGCGCGGCTCGAGCTGCTCGACCTCGCGGGGCGCCGCGTGCGCACCCAGGCGATCGCGGGCGCCGGCGAGCACGCCGCGCGATTCGAGCGCCTCGACGCGCTGCCGCCGGGCGTCTACCTGGTGCGCCTGACCGAGCGCGACCGCGTGCGCATGGCACGGATCGCCCTCGTGCGCTGATGGCGGCCGCCGCGCTGGGGGCCCACGACCTCGGTCTCGATCCCGCGCGCGCGCGGGACGTGGCGCCCTACGCGCTGGCGGGCGTGACCCCGCGGCTCGCGCTGCGGCCTGCGAGCCGGGAAGAGGTCTCCGAGGCGCTGCGCGCGGCGACCCGTGACGGGCTGCGCGTGGTGCCGTGGGGCGGCGGCGTGGGCCTGGCGCACGGGAGCCCGCCGTCGCGCTACGACGTGGCGCTCGATCTCACGGCGCTCGATCGCGTCGTCGAGCACGCGCCCGAGGACTTCACCATCACCGCCGAGTGCGGCATCTCGCTCGGCGCGCTGCGGGCCCACCTTGCCGCGCACGGACAGGAGCTGCCGCTCGAGGCGGCGCACGCCGCCCGCGCGACGCTCGGCGGCGTGCTGTCGGCCGACGCCTCGGGTCCGCGCCGGCTGCGCTTCGGCGCGCCGCACGATCGCATCCTCGGCGCCCGCTTTGCGCTCGGCGACGGCACGCTCGCGCGCACCGGCGGCCGCGTGGTGAAGAACGTCGCGGGCTACGCGGTGCACCGGCTGCTGTGCGGGGCGCGCGGCGGACTCGCTGTGATCCTCGAGGCGAGCCTCAAGCTGCTGCCGGCGCCGGCGGTGCGCCGCGCGCTGGTGTGGGACGCGGAGCCTGCGCTGCTGGCGGATGCGGCGCGCTGGTCGGCGCTGCCGCGCCTGGAGCCGGCCGCGCTCACCGTGCTGGGGCCGGCGGCCGCGGCGGCGCTACCGGCGCTCGCGGGCGGGGGCGCGTTCGCGGTGGTGCTGGTGCTCGAGGACGACGCGCCGTGGGTGGAGCAGCAGGCCGCGGCCGCGCGCGCGAGCCTCGGCACCGAGCGGCTCCAGCTCGCGGGCGCCGAGGCGATGGCGCTCGTGCAGTCGCTCGCGGACCTCGAGGAGTCGCACGCGACGCGCCTCTCGGGCACCTCGCCGTCCAACACGCCGGCAGCACTCGCTCCGCTGCTCGCGCTGCCCGAAGCCGCCGCGCTGGTGTTCCACGCGCCGGCCGGGCGCCTGCACGTGTTCCCCACCACGACGCGCGCGATCGAGGCCGCGCACGCGCTCGCGACCGCCGGCTTTCAGCTGATCGGCGCGCGCGCCGCGGACGGCGTCGTGCCGGCGCTCGCGCGCCAGCCCGAGCTGGGGCCGCTGCGCACGCGCTTGAGAGCGGCGCTCGACCCCGCGGGGACGATGGCGCTCGGCGACCACTGGGGAGCGCTGCCGGCCTGAGATCGTGAGCGGCGCGGAGCGGGCGCGGTGCCCGCCGCCCCGGCGCGCGCGTCTGAGCCGCCGCGGCTCGCTCCCTTCGCCCGCGCGCCGCGGCGCACTCCGTGGCCGATTCGTTTCCGGCGGACGGCGCGCTATCATGCCGCGCGATGACCTCGTTCGCCTCCGCTCTGCTCGCCTTCGCGCTGGTCGCGCCGGGTGTCGCGCCACAGCCGCTCGCGCACACCTTCTCGATCGTCGCGCGCGACTCCGTCACCGGCGAGATCGGCGTCGCGGTGCAGTCGCACTACTTCTCGGTCGGCCCGGTGGTGCCGTGGGCCGAGGCCGGCGTTGGCGCGGTCGCCACCCAGTCGCTGGTGCTGATCGACTACGGCCCCAACGGCCTCGCGCTGATGCGCCAGGGCCTGACCGCGCGCGCGGCGCTCGACTCGCTGCTGCGCGCGGATCCCAACCCCGACGTGCGCCAGGTCGCGATGATCGACGCGCACGGCAACGTGGCGACCCACACCGGCAAGCTGTGCATTCCCGACGCCGGCCACGCGAGCGGCGCGCAGTACTCGGCGCAGGCGAACCTGATGGCGAACCCGCGCGTGTGGCCGGCGATGAGCGCGGCCTACGAGCACGCGCGCGGCGACCTGGCGGACCGCCTGCTGGCGGCGCTCGATGCGGCGCAGGCCGCGGGCGGCGACATCCGCGGGCGCCAGTCGGCGGCGCTGATCGTGGTGCGCGCGCAGGCGAGCGGCAAGCCGTGGGAGGACCGGCTCTTCGACCTGCGCGTCGAGGACCACCCGTACCCGCTGAAGGAGCTGCGCCGCCTGGTGGGCCTGCGGCGCGCGTACCTGCGCGAGGACGCGGGCGACAACTTCATCGCCGCCCACCAGCCCGACTCCGCGCTGCGCGCGTACGCCGACGCCGCGCGGCTGGCGCCCGACGTGGTCGAGCTGCGCTTCTGGGCGGCGATCTCGATGTACACCAACGGCCGCAAGGACGAGGCGCGCGCGACGTTCCGCGCCGTATTCGCGGCCGAGCCGCGCTGGGTGGAGCTGGTGCCCCGCCTCGCGCGCGTCGGGCTGTTCCCCGACGACCCGCAACAGATCGACGACGTCGTGCGTCTGCGGCCGCGCCCCCGGAGCACGCGCTGACGCCCGTCCGCCGTCCCGACTCCAGGAGGTCGAGCATGGCTCCCCGCCGCACGCGCCGCGCGCGTCCGAAGCCGCATCCGTATGGCCGGCTCGGGACGCGGATCGAAGAGCGCTACCGGTCCGACACCGTGCAGGTGCACGGCCGCTACCACACCCAGCACTGGAACTACTCCGACCACATCGTGCCGCCCATCTCGGCCTCGGCTGCCTACCGGCTCGAGAGCGTCAAGCGCGGCGCCGAAGGCTTCGTGGAGTTCGCGAACCCCGAATTCAACCGCGCCACCCACAAGCCGATCTACATCTACGACCGCCTCGAGGAACCCACGCGCAGCATGCTCGAGGAGAACTTGGCACTCATGGAGGGCGGCGAGCGCTGCCTGTGCTACGCCACCGGCATGGCGGCGATCGCGGGCGCGCTCGGCGTGCTGCTGCGCAGCGGCGACCGCGTGGTGGCGCACCACACGCTGTACGGCTGCACCTACTCGCTGATGGCGAACTGGTACCCGCGCCTGGGCATCACCGCGGACTTCATCGACGTCACCGATCCCGCCCAGCTCGCGGCCGCGCTGGCGCGCGACGAGACCATGGCGCTCTACTTCGAGACCCCGTGCAACCCCACGCTCGAGCTGATCGACATGCGCGCGGTCACGCGCGCAGTCGCCCGCGCGAACGCACGGCGGGCGCGCGCGCGGCGCGGCAAGAAGCATCGCCGCATCTTCACGGTCGTGGACAACACGTTCGCGACTCCGTTCTGCCAGCGCCCCCTGGAGCATGGCGTGGACCTGGTCTGCCACAGCCTGACCAAGAACATCGGCGGCTTCGGCACCGACATGGGCGGCGCCGTGATCGGTCCGCGGCTGCTCGAGAGCGACCTGATGCTCTACCGCAAGGACTTCGGCGCGCCGCTCGCACCGCGCAGCGCGTGGCCGGCGCTGGTGTACGGCATGCCGTCGCTGGCGCTGCGCACGCGCCGCCAGCAGGAGATCGCGCTCGAGGTCGCGCGCTGGCTGGAGCGCCACCCCAAGGTGGCGTTCGTGCGCTACCCCGGCCTGCGCTCGCACCCTCAATACGCGCTGGCGCGGCGCCAGATGCGCAGCCCCGACGGCCGCTTCGCCCCCGGCATCCTGCTCTACTTCGCGCTCAAGGGCTCGCCCGCGCAGGCGCGGCGGCGCGGCGCGCGGGTGATGGACTGGATCGCGGGGCACTCGCTCGCCATCACGCTGGCCGTGAGCCTGGGCCAGGTGCGCACGCTGATCGAGCATCCGGCCTCGATGACGCACGCCGCGATTCCGCCGCGCGAACAGGCGAAAGCCGGGATCGATCCGGGCGGCATCCGGCTGTCGCTCGGGGTCGAGGATCCGCGGGACATCATTCACGATCTGCAGGAGGCACTGGCGCGGGTGTAGGGCGGAGTGGCGCGGGACGAGCGTGCCGCTTGACGGGCTGGTGGCCCAGCGGGAGCATCGAGTCGGCCTCCCCAACTGTCGTGCTGGTCTTGCTCGATGGAGGGCCGGCCTAGCCATCCGGTACTCGGTGACGCGTGGGCCCTGCGCGCACCCTCGGTCCGAGAAAGCGGATCGTCATGATCACGAAGCCGAGCCGGTGGACTCTCGCGCTCCTCATCACGCTCCTGCCCGCGCCGGCGACCGCCGCCGTGCTGAACCCAGGCGACTTCGTCATGGCGATCACTCGGGGCGGTGGGCCATCGAGAATCGTCGCGTTCGACGGGGCCACCATGGTGCCGACCGTCGTCGCATCGGGTGGGTACTGCGACAGGTTCCTGGACACCGACGGTGGCCGGTTGGTCGATCTCGCAGTGACTGGTCGCGGCGAGATCCTCGTGGCGGTCCCGGCGATCGGAATCGTGCGGGTCGATCCCGCCACCGCTGCTCAGTCGCTCTTCGTATCCATCGATTCGCTCCAGGGCGGCTCGCCGACCGGGATCACGGTGGGGCCGCAAGGCGCGATCTATGTGAGCGTGCAAGGATCGGCGCCGGGAGTGCTCAAGCTGTCGCCGGACGGCGCGGTGGAGGCCGTGGTGACTTCCGGAGGACTCCTCACGCTGCCGGCAGGGCTCGCGTTTGGTCCCGACGGGGCGCTCTACGTTTGTCAGACGAACCCGTGGTTCACCCTGATCGCAGGCGGATTGATGCGTGTCGATCCGGCGACGGGAATGCAAACCAGCGTCGACGAAGGTTCGCCGTTTGCCGGCCCGAGCCACGTGGCGGTTGCGCCGGATGGCTCGCTCTGGTCGACGCAGTCAGGTTCCTTACGGGGATCTGCGCAATGCCTCTTGCGAACAGAGCTTCCCGCAGGGCCGACGGACTATCAACCTCAGTACTATTGGCTCGGCGAATGCGGCGCGCTTGGGATTGCGATCCGAGCCGACGGCGTCCTGGTGACCACGGGGTGCGCGAAGGTCCATTCCGACTGCATCGCGTTTCAGACGACGCAGTTTCCTGCGTCCATCAGCGTATCCGAGATGGCTGGGCCGATCGCCGTGGTGCCGGACCTCGTGGTTCCAACCCGCGCGACGAGCTGGGGGAAGATCAAGGTGATGTACCGGTGATATGCAGTGACCGACTGTCGGCAACGACCACTTTCGATGTCGGGGGTGTCGGCCCTGCGCCGCGCGGGTGTACGCTGCTGCACATGGGCCGCGCCTCGCGTGGGCCCGGCCCGCGATGGTGGGTGGCTCGACTCGCCCGTCAGCACCGCCCCACCGGTGGACGCGCACCGAGGGTGGGGAGCCCATCCCGCCATCCCGTCGCAGGTCGCCCGGCGCCATCCCCTGCGCACGCGCCGGCAAAGGTGAGGTCGCGATGCGGTTCCTGACACCGATCCTGATGATCCTGGCGTTGGCGTGCCCGAGCGCGACGCGAGCGGATGGGCTCCTGCTGTATTTCGGTGACTGCCTGGAGGCGGAGGACGCAACGTGGAGCTGCTCCACGAACAGCGGCACCGCATTCACCCTCGTGGCCGCGGTCGTCTCACCCGCCGGCCTGCAGCACTTGATGGCGCAGGAGAGCGTGCTCGAGGTCTTCTTCCCGGCCGCGGTGCCCGATTGGTGGAGGATCGGCGCCGGACTCTGTCGCCCGAGTGACGCGATGACGGTCTCCTTCGACGGAACCCCATTCTCCTGCTTGGACTACTTCCGCGATGCCGGCGTGCTGGTCGGAAGCGCCGCGTGGACGATCGGCCCCGACCCCGCCGTCGGCGACCCCGAGGGGCCGATCGGATCCAACGAGATCCGGATCGGCGTGACCTCCGGGATCGACTCCGTGGCCGCGATGTTCGCCATCCCACCGGCGGGCGGCGACATGGTGTTCCTGTTCTCCCTCACCGTGACGAGGTCGCTTGCCTCCGGCTCCGATGCGTGCGCGGGCTGCGCCACCCCCGGCTGGATTCGATTCCTGCGCTCCACGCTCCGTCAGCCCGCCGGCTACGGCGACGCCGTGCTCACGAACGATGCCTGCGACGGCTGCTCGTCGTTCCAGGGCGCCGATCCCCGCGAGTGCCTCTGCGCCCCCGCGACGCGCAGCACGTGGGGACAGTTGAAGGCGCTGTATCGGTGACATGGAGTGACCGGCTGTCAACAACGACCACCTTCGATGTCGGGGATGGTTGTTGTGTTTCGGGATCGAAGCGAAGGACGGCCACGGAGGCAGGGCGCCTCGACGACGAGTCACGCTGATATGCGCGGGTTGCCCGAGGCTCCCCGGGCAGAGCCGCATGACCGTGTTCCGTCGGAAGGGTCCGCACTCTGAGAACGCCATCCACCGCAAGGCCGTGAGGTGGCACACCGAGTTCGCGGGCGACCGCGATGTTGACGAGGATGGGTGCTTACCCTGGTAGAGCATGCGCCGCTGGCGCAGGGTGAGTCGGCGCAGCGCGCGATCGGCGAGCGTGATCGCCGTGGGATCCTGTTCGCGTCGTCGCAGGCGCAGGGCCCGGCCAACGACCAGCCTAAGGACGGTGCGATCACCTGGCAGGCGATCCCGGCGCGGTCCAGCTGGCACTTCAGCACGTTGCCGGTGGGACCCGCCTCGTAGCAGCACTGCACCGCGCCCTCGTCTGCGCGCTCCAGCTTTCGGAACAGGCGCTGGACCGCCCCGGGTTCGTTGCCCACCTTCCACTCCAGCGGCGTGCTCTGGGCCCGCCGCAGCAGGGCGAGGACGATGCTGCTCTTGTGGACATCCAGCCCAACGAACGAGCTAGCCTTGCCCATGGACCGGCTCCGTTCTTCGTACGCGGCTCTGGGGTCGTCAGGCCCTAACCCGCGATCAAGTGTGCGCTCCGCTCACCCGGACGCCATCACGCACCAACGACGTGGCGACGCTACGACCGGGAGCCGGTCGCTTTCATAGTGTCTGACCCCATGAGCACTGAGCTCGCGGGGCA
Organism: Candidatus Eiseniibacteriota bacterium; assembly: GCA_963725865.1. GTDB lineage: Bacteria > Eisenbacteria > RBG-16-71-46 > RBG-16-71-46 > RBG-16-71-46 > CAVSAC01. The sequence continues at coordinate 1,303,899 of CAVSAC010000014.1, read as the reverse complement.
TCCTCGGTAGTCTTGAGCCGTCTCTCCCTCCGCCGCCGCCCGCTGCCTCACGCCGCGGCGCTCTGAGCGTGCAGCACTTTCTTCGCAGCCAGTGGCGCCAGACGCTTGAGCGCCGCGCGCACGCGCTCCTCGAGTGGCGTGCCGTCGGGCAGGTCGGCGCACGGCGCCGCCGCGCGGCGCGCGGCCTCGAGGCTGACCCCGAGGGCGCGGAGCCACGGGATCACCTCCTCGATGCGCGCTGCGGCGGCGGCGGCACGTTCGCGATCGAGCGACCGTGCGGCCTCGGCGCGTTCGCGCGCGAGCGCCCGCGCGGTCTCGGGTGCCGGCGCGGCCTCGCTCACCTTGGCAGCCTCTGCACCTCGGGGCTCGGCTGCAGCGCGCACGACCTCGCTCGCCGCAGCAGATTCGGCCGCCTGGGGCTCTGCTACAACGCTCACCACGTCGCTCGCCACGGCAGCCTCGGCAGCTCGAAGCTCCGCTGCCGCGCTCACAGCCGGGGGCGCCAGCTCGCGCGGCGTCGCCACCCGCTGACGCGCCGCCTCGCGCTTGTGATTCATGAACTCGGCGCCATACGTGCGCTCGGCGGCGAGCTGGTTGTGCGCCCGGCACAGCAGCCGCATGCGAGCGGGCGTCGCCTGGCCGCCCTGCGCGAAGGGGTCGAGGTGGTCGAACTCGAGCCGCGTGCGCGCCTCGCAGCGATGGCCCTGCTCGCTGACGAACGTGCACTGGCCGCCGTCGCGCAGCCACACCGCGCGCCGGACCGCGGCGGGCACGTAGCGCGAGTCCTCGCCGCGGCGCCGGCGGCTGGGGCGGGTTCGCGCGGTGCGGGCGAAGCGGCGCTGCTCGAGCTGGGCGACCAGCGCGGCCAGTGCGCGGTCGAGCACCTGCGCCAGGTCGCCCGACGGCACCGCGTGGCCGAGCAGCGCCTGGGCGTAGCGGAGTTGGTCGTGGGTCTCCTGCGCGATGGTGACCTGCAGCGCGAAGCGTCCCGCCGCGAGCGGGGCGAGCCTGGCGTGCGAGGGAACATGCCCCGGGGCATGTTGAGCATCGCGTTCGTCGACTGGCGCCAGCGCCAACGAGCCTTCGCATGCGCCTGCTGGCGCGGGCGAATGTCCAGAAACGGTGAGAATCACATGCCCCGGGGCATGTTCGTCGGCAGAACTTGCCGGCGCGAGCGGCTGCACCAGCGCCGGCAGGTCCGGCCGCGGGAAGCGCGCGGCGATCAGGCGCTCGAGCGCGGGCTTGGGCTGGTGCGCCGCGGCGGCCAGCAGATCGTCGGCGTTGTCGGGGGTGAGGTGCGGCGCCAGCAGGATCACGCTGCTCAGGTGCAGGCGGCCGTCGGCGAGCATCGGGAAGATCACCGGGAATCGCCGCGCGAGTCGGGCAGCCTGGATGCGCTTGGCAGTCGAGTCCTCCGACAGCTTCAGCTCGCCCACGCACCAGGCGTACATGGACGCGTAGGCCGCCGGCAGGTAGAGCCTGCGAGCGTCGACCTCGGCCAGGTGAGCGAGCATCGCGGCGGTGGTGACGCGGTCCTGGGCGACGAGGGTGGCCAGGTCGTGCAGCAGAACGTGGTCCGACAGGTGCGACAGCGAGTAGGAGTTCATGACGGGACTCCGCGCGGGGGCAGAGTCGCGGGGGCGCTCTCTACTTATTAGCACGCATAGCTTCGTCGCTCGTGCTTGCCGTGTGGCCGCAGAACGCGAGGCGCGACGAGAACGAAACGTGCCTGCCCCGCGTTCGCGGCGTCCAGGCGCGACCCGCGCACGCTGACGCGCGATTCATTCGCGGGCGGTGGAGTGCGCACCCCGGGCTGCGCGAAGGCTGTCAAGCGGAATCGCACTCAGACGCCGCGACCCGCGCCGTCACTCCCTCCACACCGGTCGCATGGGTGACAACTCAGATCGAACCGGCCTCGACCGCTTCGATCCGCGCCATCACCCCGATCAGCTTCGCGCACGTCGGCTGATCAGCGACCTCTTCATCCGCCGGGCGCCCCCAGCCGCGGCACCGCATCTCCTCTCTTCCCACACGCGCAGGCGGCCGCCGACGGTGTCCGCGATCTGTCACATTCGTCGAAGAGATTCCCCGCGCCAGCCTGCCTGACTGGAAGCCCGCCCCCGCTCGCGCTATGTTCGCCGCCTTCGGCCGCTCGATCCCCACATCAGGAGCCTCATGAGCGCCAACGCGCCCATCGCATCCACGAAGAAGAAGCCCGTCGATTACTCCGGCGCGTGGGCCGAGGCGCGCGCGCTGGTCGCCTCGCACCGCCGCACGCTGATCGTCGGCCTGCTGCTCACGGTCGTGAGCCGGCTGGCCGGGATGGTGATGCCGGCCACCTCGAAGCTCTTCCTCGACGACGTGATCGGCAAGCACCGCAGCGAGCTGCTGCTGCCGCTCGCGCTCGCCTCGCTGGCCGCGACGCTGGTGTCGGCCGCGACCGCGTTCGCGCTCTCGCAGGTGGTCGGGGTGGCCGCGCAGCGCGTCATCACCGACATGCGCAAGCGGGTCGAGGCGCACATCACGCGGCTGCCGATCCGCTACTTCGACTCCACCCAGACCGGCGTGCTGATCTCGCGCATCATGACCGACGCCGAAGGCGTCCGGAACCTGGTCGGCACCGGCTTCGTGCAGTTGATCGGCGGCCTGCTGCAGACGGTGATCGCGCTGATTGTGCTATTCAATCTCAACTGGCGGCTCACGCTCGGCACGCTGGTGGTGCTCGCGAGCTTCGCGGCGCTGATGTCGTGGGCGTTCGCGCGCTTCCGGCCGGTGTTCCGCGAGCGCGGGAAGATCCAGGCCGAGATCACCGGCCGGCTCGGCGAGTCGCTCGGCGGCGCGCGTGTCGTGAAGGCGTACGTGGCCGAACGGCGCGAGGACCTGGTGTTCGCGCGCGGCGCCCACCGCCTGCTGCGCAACATCGCCGAGTCGATGACCGGCGTCTCGGGCACCAACGCGATGAGCACGGTGATCATCGGCGTGATCGGCGTGGTGATGATCCTGCTCGGCGGCCACGCGATGCTGCGCGGCGAGATGACGCCCGGCGGCTTCCTGCAGTACCTGCTGTTCACCGGCCTGATGGCCGGCCCGCTGGTCGAGATGTCGGCGATCGGCACCCAGATCAGCGAAGCGTTCGCGGGGCTCGACCGCATCCGCGAAGTCATGCGCATGGACACCGAGGACGCGGGCGACGCCGAGCGCGGCGTGATCGCCGATCTGCGCGGCGACATCGTGTTCGAGGACGTGTGGTTCGAGTACGAGGCGGACCATCCGGTGCTCAAGGGCGTCTCGTTCACCGCGCCGGCTGGCTCCACCACGGCGCTGGTGGGCTCGAGCGGATCCGGCAAGAGCACGCTGATCGGCCTCGTGATGGCGTATCACCGCCCGAAGACCGGCCGCGTCAGGATCGACGGGCGCGAGCTCGGCACGCTGCGGCTGCGCGACTACCGCGAGCACCTCGGCGTGGTGCTGCAGGACAACTTCCTGTTCGACGGCACCATCCGCGAGAACGTCTCGTTCTCACGGCCGAACGCGCCGTTCGAGCGCATCCGCGAGGCCGCCGCGATCGCGCACTGCGACGAGTTCATCGAGCAGTTCCCGCAGCAGTGGGACACCATCGTGGGCGAGCGCGGCGTGAAGCTCTCGGGCGGCCAGCGCCAGCGCGTGGCAATCGCGCGCGCGATCCTCGCCGACCCGCGCATCCTGATCCTCGACGAGGCGACCTCGAGCCTCGACAGCGAGAGCGAATCGATGATCCAGGACGGCCTGCGCGCGCTGCGCACCGGGCGCACCACGTTCGTGATCGCGCACCGCCTGTCCACCATCCGCAGCGCCGACCAGATCCTGGTGCTCGAGGGCGGGCGGATCGTCGAGCGCGGCACTCACGCGCAGTTGATGGCGCTGGGGGGCCGCTACCGCGAGCTGCACGACCGCCAGTATCAGGTCGAGCTCGACCGCTTCATCAATCCGGGCGAGGACTTCACGCCCGATCTGCCGGTGGTGCGGCCCGTGCGCGAGGGCGACGAGGCGCGGCCGCCGGTGGCCTGAGCGCGCGACGATGAGCGCCCCGGCGCCCGCGCCCGCGACGCCGGCCGCGCCGACCGACTGGCGGCGCATCGTGCTGCCCGCCGAGCACGGCGCGTGGGCGTTCCTGGGCGAGCCGCTGCTGCTGGGCCTCGTGGTGGCGCCCACGGCGGCCGGGGTGCTCGTGGCGCTCGCCGCGCTCGCCGGCTTCCTCGCCCGCCAGCCGCTCAAGCTGGCGATCGGCGACCGGCGCCGCGGCCGGCGCTACCCGCGGACGCGGGCGGCCGAGCGCGCATTCGCCGGGCTCGCGCTCGTCGCGGCGCTCGCGCTGGCCGGCGCGCTGCTGCTGGCGCGCGGTCCGCTGCTGTGGGCGCTGGGGCTCGCGGCGCCGCTGGCGGCGATCGCGCTCGCGTTCGACCTCGCCGCCCGCCCGCGCGAGGCCGCATCCGAGATGGCGGGCGCACTCGCGCTCGCCTCGACCGCGGCCGCCATCGCGCTCGCGGCCGGATGGAGCGCGGGCCCGGCGCTCGGACTGTGGGGCGTGCTGGCCGCGCGCGACGTGCCGTCGGTGCTGTACGTGAGGGCCCGCCTGCGCCTCGATCGCGATCAGCCCGCGCCGATCGCGGCCGCGCTGCTGGCGCAGGTGGTCGGGATCGCGGCCGCGATCGCGCTCGCCCGCGCGGCGTGCGCGCCGTGGCTCGCCGTCGTCGCGCTCACGTTGCTCGCGCTGCGCGCCGGGGTCGGCCTGTCGCGCTGGCGGATCCGCACCACCATCCCGCGCTTCGGTCTGAGCGAGCTCGCGTTCGGTCTCATGGTGGTGGCGCTGACCGCGATCGGGAGCGCGCGCGGACTCTGAGCGCGGTGCAGTCGCATCGAACTCCTGGCGTCCACGAACTCGGGGGCTTCGACGGGAGCATTGCGGCGCGGCGGCAGTTCGCGCTCACGCTGGATTCCGCGGCACGATATAGTCCGGCCACCTCGGATGTGACCACTCACGAATCCCACGGAGCGCGCATGCCCATGGACCCCCCACCGGCGACGCCCGATCCGTTCCGACTTGCGGTGGACCTCTCGCCGACCGGCATGGTGCTCACCGATGCCGAGGGGCGGATCGTCCTCGTCAATCGCGAGCTGGAACGCCTGTTCGGATACTCGCGCGACGAGCTGATCGGCCGGCCGATCGAGATGCTGGTGCCCGAGCGGCATCGCAGCATCCACCCGCGACATCGCGCGCGCTACGCGCAGGACGCCGGCGCACGCCCCATGGGCATCGGCCGCGACCTCTACGGTCGTCGCAAGGACGGCACCGAGTTCCCGGTCGAGATCGGACTGGTGCCGGTCGAGCGCGAGGCCCAGCGCTTCGTCGTCGGCTCGGTGGTGGACATCACCGAGCGCCGCCGGCTCGAGGCCACGCTGCGCCAGTCGCAGAAGATCGAGGCCATCGGCACCCTCGCCGGCGGCATCGCCCACGACTTCAACAACGTGCTCAGCGCCATCCTCGGATATGCCACCACCGCCCGTGAGGCGGTCGGAGACCGGCCGCAGGTGGCCGCCGACCTCGGCGAAGTGATCCGCGCGGCCGAGCGCGGACGCGATCTGGTGCAGGGCATCCTCGCCTTCAGCCGCCGGCGCGAGCCGCGGCGCGAGAGCCTGCAGCTCGGCCGGGCGATCGACGACGCCCGGCGGATGCTGCGGGCCACGCTGCCTGCGACCATCGAGATCCGCTCCCGGGTCGACCCCGGGACGCCCCTGGTGCTCGCCGACCCCACCCAACTCCACCAGATCCTGGTCAATCTCGCCACCAACGCAGCGCACGCGCTGGGCGAGCAGGGCGGCCTGCTCGAGTTCGAGGTCTCGGCCGCACACGTGGATACCTCGATCACGCGCATGTATCCGCAGCTGCGTCCGGGACCGCACGCTCACCTCGTGGTGCGCGACCACGGCACGGGGATGAGCCCGGAGGTGCTGGCGCGCGCGTTCGAGCCGTTCTTCACCACGCGCGCGGGCGGACTGGGCACCGGACTCGGGCTCGCGGTGGTGCAGGGCATCGTGCACGACCACGGCGGGGCGATCGGCATCCAGAGCGCCGAGGGCGCGGGCACCACGGTGCACGTCTACCTGCCGGAGTCCGGGATCGCGCCGGTCGCGGTGACGGAGTCCGCCGGCGAGGCCCCGCGCGGCGACGGCGAGCGCATCCTCTATGTGGACGACGAGGTCGATCTCTCGCGGCTCTGGAAGCGCCTGCTCGAGGGCCTCGGCTACGCGGTCGAGTGCCACCTGAACGGCACTGCGGCGCTCGAAGCACTGCGCTCGCGGCCGGACGCCTACGACCTGGTGCTCACCGACTACACCATGCCCGGCATGACGGGATTGGCGCTCGCGGAGGAAGTGCACCGCAAGTGGCCCACCATGCCGGTCATCGTGATGAGCGGCTACCGCGAGGGTCTGCCGCCGGCCGCGGTCGAGCGGGCGCGGGTGCATGCGGTGATCGGCAAGCCGTTCTCGAGCCAGGAACTCGGCATCGCGCTGCGCGCCGCGCTCGACGCGCGCTGAGTCACCGTCTGCTGCGTCCAGCGGTTCTTCATGTGCGCCACCGCCGTCTGGAGGAAGGGGAAGAACGGCCGCCGGCGAGCGGCGGAGGCGCCGCGCACTGGCGCCGCCGTCCGCCTCACGCTAGAGTCCGCCCCGCGCGCGCCGGCCGAATGTCGCGCGCGCCGATCCCCGCACGCACGAGGACGACCATGCAGCCGAGCGGCAGCCGCAATCCCCACATCACGGGCCCGCGCATCGACCCGCCCGCCATCACCGGGCACGAGACCGCGGCCGAGCTGATCGAGAACGCGTTCCTCGCCTACAACGGCGCGCGGCTGCGCGAGGGCGCGCGGCTGTTCGTCGAGCGCATGCTCGCGGACGACGTCACGGTGGCGCTCTCGCTCACCGGCGCGCTGACGCCCGCGGGGCTCGGCATGAGCGCGATCATCCCCCTGATCGAGGCCGGGTTCGTCGACTGGATCGTCTCGACCGGCGCGAACCTGTACCACGACACCCATTTCGGCATCGGGCTGCCGCTCCACCGCGGGACCTTCCAGGTCGACGACGTGGTGCTGCGCGAGCAGGGCGTGGTGCGCATCTACGACGTGTTCTTCGACTATTCGGTGCTGCTCGACACCGACGCGTTCTTCCGCCAGATCATCGCCGCACCCGAGTTCCAGCGCACGATGAGCAGCGCGGAGTTCCACTGGCTGTGCGGCAAGTACGTCCGCGCGCGCGAGGAGGCGCTGGGGCTGAAGAAGCGCTCGCTGCTGGCGGTGGCCTACGAGTGCGGCGTGCCGGTGTACACCTCCTCGCCCGGCGACTCGTCGATCGGCATGAACGTGGCCGCCAAGGCGCTCGAGGGCTCCAAGCTGCTGATCGACGTGAACGCCGACGTCAACGAGACCGCGGGCATCGTGTGGGACGCCAAGGCCGCGGGCGGCAAGAGCGGCGTGTTCATCCTGGGCGGCGGCAGCCCCAAGAACTTCCTGCTCCAGACCGAGCCGCAGATCCAGGAGGTGCTCGGCATCGCCGAGAAGGGCCACGACTACTTCCTCGCCATCACCGACGCGCGGCCCGACACCGGCGGGCTCTCGGGCGCCACGCCCGCCGAGGCGGTGTCGTGGGGCAAGATCGACCCCGAGCAGCTGCCGGGCACGGTGATCTGCTACACCGACTCGACCATCGGCCTGCCGCTGCTGACCGCGTACGCGCTCGCGAAGCACGCGCCGCGCAAGCTCAAGCGTCTCTACGACCGGCGCGGCGACGTGATGAAGCGCCTCAAGGCCGCCTACTTCGAGCGCGGCCGCGCGGGCGAGGGCGCGGCGAAGCAGGGGTGAGCGGCGACGGCGCGTCCGCGCGCCGCGGGGATCGACCGCTCGCACGATCGACGGTGGCGCGTGTACGCGCGCGCCGCTCGTCACGACCATCACACCGGGGGACCGTCATGCGCGCGCTCGCCGTCCTGCTCGCCACCGCCGTGCTGACGCCCGCGGGCGTCGTCGCCGCCACGCCTGCAGCGCCCGCGCGCGATCCCGAGTTCGACGCGGTGTGGCGCGACGGCAAGGCGGAGCTGGGCGGTTACCGCCTGACGATCTCGCGCTACGGGCACCCGCGCACCGGGCAGGCGGTGCTGATCTACGTGACCGAGCCGTTCAGCGCCTCGAAGCACGTGAAGCTCGACGATCCCGCGCGCGCGCCGCGCGACGTGCTCGACGTGCTGAAGCTCAATCTCGTGCGGAAGTTCCAGACCGGGATCTACGACTACGCCACGATGGTGTCGGTGTTCGCTCGCACATCGGATTTCGCGCCGGTGAAGGTGGCTTTCTCGAGCCAGGAGTGGTGCGGGCAGGTGTACGAGGAGCTGGACGTGCGCGGCGCGCGCATGAGCCAGCACGTCGCGAGCTACTTCGAGGGTGAGTCGGCCGTGGCGAGCCTCGCGGTCCCGACCGGCGGCGTGTTCGAGGACGAGCTGTTCATCCGGCTGCGCGGGCTGCGTGTGCCGTTCCTGGGCGCGGGCGAGACGAAGCGCGTGCCGTTCCTCGCCAGCCCGTTCTGGCGCCGCCTCGCGCACCGGCCCTGCGCGTGGGGCAACGCCACGATCGAGCGGCTCGCGGCGCCGGTCACCGTGCAGGTGCCGGCGGGCAGCTTCGTGTGCGATGTCTTCCTGGTCCGTCCCGACGATGGTCGCGCGGGACGCTTCGAGGTCGAGCACGCGTACCCGCACCGCATCGTGCGCTGGGCGTGGGAGCCGCCCACCGGCGCGGGACGCGGCGCGGCACTCGGCGGCACCGACGCCGGCGAGCTGACCGGCTCCGCGCGGCGCGCCTACTGGCAGGAGCACGACCCCGGCGACGAACGCGAGCTGCAGTCACTGGGTCTCGCGCCGCAGCCGCGCTGAGCGCGCGCGTCACGCCGGCGCGAGCGTGAACAGCGCGATCTCCGGGCGCACGCTGAATCGCACCCGCAGCCGATGGCCGACTCCGCGCCAGACACTGGGCCGGCGACCGTCGAGCGGTTCCGCATCCGCTGCGCCACGCGTTATGCTGCGGCGGTCCCGCGCAGTCGTCCGCGTCCCGGGGGTCGCCCCATGTGGTTCCCACTCGTCCTGCTCGGCATCGCGTGGCTCGTCATGCCGGTGTGGGCGCTGGTGGTGGCGCTGCGTTCCGAGAGCGAACTCGCGCGGCTGCGCGAGCGCGTGCGGCTCCTCGAGGCCGCGGGCGGCCGGGCGCTCGCCGCGGTGCCGCCGCCTGGCGTGGCGCCTGCGATCGCGCCGCCGCCACCGCTGCCGTTGCCGCTGCCCGGCAGCGCGCCGCCGCCCGCCGCGGCACCGGGCTCGGGCCCCACCACCGCGCCGTCCGTCGCGAGCGCCCAGGCCGCCTCGGGCAGCCTGCTCGGCGCGCGTCTCGGCGGCCCGCTCGAACGGCCCGCCGGTGCCACTCCCGGCCACTTCTTCGACAGCGCGCACGCCGAAGAGCTGGTCGGCGGACTGTGGCTGCAGAACGTGGGCGCGGTGTTGCTGCTGCTCGGCGCGTTCTTCAGCATCGTGTGGGGCTACACCTCGGGACACCTGGGCCCCGGCATGCTGGTGCTCGCGGGCGTGCTGTTCGGGCTCGCGCTGGCGTGGCGCGGCGATCGCCTGAGCCGCCGCCTGCCGCCGCTCGGGCACGCGCTCATCGGCGTCGGGCTCGGCGTGGTGTTCCTGGCGATCTACCTGGGCTGGTTCACGCTCCACGTGCTGCCCACCGCGGCGGCCGTCGTGCTGCTGATGCTGGTGGCGCTCGGCACGGTGGCCGTCGGGCTGCACTACCGGGCGCAGTCGGTCGCCGCGCTCGGCGTGCTCGGTGCGTTCGTGCCGCAGCTCCTCTCGAGCCTGCTCCAGATGCGCGGCTTCGATCTCGCCGCGCCGGCGCTGCTGGGCTACCTCGCGCTGGTGGTGATCGCGGTCGCGGTGCTGACCGCGCGCGCCGGCTGGGCGCTGCTCGACCTCGCCGCGCTGCTGTTGACCACGATGACCTGGATCGCGACCTTTCCCCGGGGCGACTGGGGCTGGGGGCTCGAGATCGGGCTCGGCCTGCTGTTCGCGGGCGCGGGACTCGCGCCGGTCGTGAGGCTCGCGCGTACCGACGCGCCGGCGCGCGCCGCGGAGCTGGCGGTGATCCTGCTCGCGCCGCTGATGTTCGCGGCGGTGTCGTGGCCGTTCATCGGCTACGTCGGCCGCGCGCCGGCCGCAATGCTGCTGCTGACGCTGTCGGCGGTGTACGTGGCGGCGGCGTGGTGGATCGACACGCGACGCGAGCGCGACGACGGCTGGCGGCCGCTGTCCGCCGCGGCGACGCTGTTCCTGATGCTGGCGCTCGAGCGCGCCGCGGGCGCCGACTACGTGTCGCTCGCGTGGCTGACCGAAGGCGCGGCACTCGCGTGGCTCGGCAGCGGCCGGCGCGGTGCGTGGCTGCGCGGCTGCGGCGCGGTGGTCTCGGTGGTCGGCGGAATGGTGCACGTCGCCACCCTCGTGCACCACACCCACGCGATGGACGCCGAGCTGCCGTTCGTGCACCCGCAGGCGCTGCGGGTGCTCGGCGGCATCGTGCTGCTGATCGTGACCGGCGCACTGCTGCGGCGCGAGTCGCGCTTCGGCGAGGCGCCGCGCCGGCTGCTCGCACGTGCGTGGGTGCTGGCGGCGACCGCGCTGCTGCTCGTCTACTGGGCGATGGAGGCGCAGCACCTGGCGCAGGCGCTCGCCGGCACCGGCGGGCGCTGGGCGCAGCCGCCCGACCTGGGCGCGGTGCCGGGTCCGCGGCGGGCCGAGATGCTGTTCGCGTTCTTCACCAGCGCGCTGTGGACGGTGCAGGCCGCGGCGCTGGTGGCGCTGGGCTGGCGCCGGAGCTCCGGTTTCCTGCGCTGGACCGGGCTCGCGCTGCTGGGGATCACGGTGCTCAAGTTCGCGATCGGCGACCTCGCGAACGTCGACGTCTTCTGGCGCTTCGTGAGCGCGGTGCTGGTGGGCGTGGTGCTGCTCTCGGTGTCCTTCTTCTACCAGCGCCGCATCCGGCGCGAGCGTGCGTGAGGGCCCGATGAAGGCGATGGTGTTCGACCGCCACGGCGGCCCCGAGGTGCTCGAGCCGAGCGAGCTGCCGGAGCCGCGCTGCGCCGCCGACGAGGCGGTGGTCGAGGTGAAGGCGTGCGGCCGGCGCGCGCGTCGGCCGAGCTAGGGCAGCACCACGAATTTCCTGATCGACCGCGTGCCGCCGGCGTCGAGCAGGCAGAAGTAGAAGCCCCGTGGCCAGCGACCAACATCCAGCGACGCCTCGTGCCTGCCTGCGGGCTTCTGCGCGTGGTCGAGCAGCATGGCGACCCGTCGCCCCTGGATGTCGAACACCGAGAGGCTCACCGCGGCGGAGGCGGGCAGCGCATACCGGATCGTGGCGGCCGCGTGCACCGGGTTGGGCGCCATCGGTGCCAGCGCGACAGCGGTGGGAAGGGGTGGCGGCGGGAGCGGTGGTGGTGCGAAGGAGATTGCGACGAAACCGTTGGCGGGCACCGTGCCAATGCGACCGAATAACCCACCGACATAGAGCGTGCTACCCGAGATTGTGAGCCCGTAGACGATGGGATGTGGAATGGAGGAGGCCCACTCGACGCTGCTGAATTCGGGGTTCCACGGCAGTAGTTCGCCCGTAGCCATACTCAGAGCAGCCAGTCCGCTCCTGGGCTGTCCGGCGAGGGTGGAGAAGCGGCCGCCGACGAACAGAGTGTCTCCCCAGACCGCGAGAGTATTCACACCTCCGTCGGCGTCAGCGCTCCAATTGGTCGCGAGACCCGTCACGGGATCGAGCGCCGCGAGATTGGCCCTCGGCTGGCCGCCGATCGTGTTGAACGATCCGCCCACGAAGACGGCGTCTCCAACGATCTCAATCACGTTCACTAAGTTGTCGGACTGAGGGTTCCAGTCGAGCAGAGCGCCGGTCGTGGCGTCGACGGCCGCAACGCCATACCGGCGCGAGATCCCATTGACGGTCGAGAAGAATCCGGCGAGATAGACCATGCCTCCTCTTGCCGCAAGATCGTATATGTCACTGTTGGCGCTCGGCGCCCAGTCGGTCAACGCCATAGTGGCCAAATCGAAAGACGCCAAGCGTCCACGGGGCAGTCCATTCATGCTTGTGAACATGCCGCCCGCGAACAACGTGTCGCCTGCAATCTCGAGGGTTCGCGTCCAGTTGTTGGTGATCGGGTACCAATCGGTGGCCGCTCCAGTCAGCGTGTCCAGCGCCGCGACTCCATCGCGCGGCTGCCCGCCGATGTTGTAGAAGTAGCCGCTCGTGTAGACCACCCCGTGGCTCACCACGAGGGACAGGATGCCGAGTCCATCGGGATCCGGGGCCCAGTCCTTCACCGCCCCGGTGGTGGCATCGAACGCTGCCAGGTCCCAGCGGCGACGCCACTGTGCGCCGAGACCGACAAACGTCCCCCCCAGGTACGCCGTGTCGCCGTCGACGGCCACCGCCCTGACTGGGTCATTGACCTGCGGGTCCCAGTCCGTTGGGGCCGCACTGGCGAGCCCCACCTCGGCGACGAACGCTCGGGGCTTTCCTCCGACGGCCTCGAAGAAGCCAGCGACCAGCATCGTCGTGTCACGAAGCGCGATGGCCGTGGTGGCGCGATCGAGTGGTCCGGTCCACGGTCCCGTGGCCGGGTCCCATGCCGTCGGCTGCCCGGTCGAGCGGTCGACCTGCGCCAGCCCGCCACGCACCTGTCCCGCGACTTCGGTGAAGTGCCCGCCGAAGTAGAGGCTGTTCCCACGCACCGCGAGAGCGCCGACGTATGGTTCGCCGTAATAGCTGTCGTTCGACGACGAGATCTGCGGATCCCACGATTCGGCCAGTCCCGTGGTCGCGTCCACGGCGGCGAGATGCGCGTGGGGAGTGGATCCGATGCTCCAGAAGTTGCCCCCGACATAGATCGTGTCTCCGACCGCGGCCAGAGTCCTCACCAGGCCAGGGGCCGGCGTGTAGCCCGCGTCCGGATCCCAGGCGGTGGCCTGCCCTGTGAATACATCCAGTGCGGCGACGCCTCGACGCGCCTCGCCCCCGATGCTCGTGAAGTCACCGCCCACATAGAGCAGGCCACGAGCCGGCAGCAGCGCCCTGACCTCCAGATCGGCGGCCGGATCCCAGTCCGTCGCTTGTCCACGCGCCGTATCGAGAGCCGCGACAAAGCTCCGGGCCCGGCCACCGATGTGGCCGAAGTGCCCGCCCACATAGAGCGTCCCGCCACTCAGCGCTAGCGCCAGAACGCCCGCATCCGGATCGGGAGTCCAGTCGGCCACCCGACCATCCGAGAGGATGTGCGCGAGGTTCGACCGTCGCAACCCGCCCACCGCCGCGAACGATCCACCGATGTACCAGCCGCCACTTCCATCGGGCACCACCGCATCGACGACTCCCGCCACGCGCGGGAAGGACGCGGTCGGATTCCCGGTCGCGAGATCCACCGGGACTCCGCCGCCGCTGTTGGGGCCGACGCGCGTGAACGCTCCACCGACGTAGATCGTGTTCCCGGAACGTCGCGTGACCTGCACCGAGCCGTCAGTACCCCAAAGTGGCTGATCGAGTCGTTGAGCGGAAGCAAGAGCTGCAGGGAAGATCGAGACGAGGACGGCTCCCACGAGGAGGACTCCGCGCGGGCATCCGACGCGATTGCGCGTCGGATCGGCCACTTCAATGTGGGCGTCCGTCGGCCCGAGACACACAGGCGACTCCCGTGTGCTCGGTCGGTCCCCCCAGCGCGATCTCGCCGTCGAGCGCTCGTCAAGTCCTGCGGGCCTGCGCGTCATGGTCGACTACCGGATCAGCGCAATGCGCACAGCCTGATGCGACGACGTCGTGGTCAACCGCGCGAAGTAGACTCCGCTCCCCACCTCCGCGCCGCCACGGTCACGCCCGTCCCAGTGCACATCGGTCGCACCCCCCGGCAGACTCCCGTCCACAAGCGTGGCCAAGCGGCGACCCATCACGTCGAAGACCGCGACATGGGCACGCATCTTCGAGGGCAAGTGGATCCGCAGGTCGACGCGAGAGCGCGCCGGGCTCGCACTCGTCAGTTGGAGCCGCGGGGTTAACACCGCGGGGGTGGACGCGCTCACGCCCGCGACACTGGGGCAGTCCATGCTGAACAGGTAGGGGGCGCTCGCCGGACGCATCTGCGTGTAGCTGATCTCGACCCCCAGATCGTTCCAGGCGGCGAGGTACTCGATGTCGCGAACATCGCTGACCTGGAGGTACTCGGTCGCATGCCAGTAGAGGAACGAATCCGCCTGGGCGGGCGGGACCACGGTGGTCAGCTTCTGGACCTGACTCCAATGTGTGCTGTCCGGATCGCTCGGGCTGGTCGGATTCGACTGAACCCACACCGAATCATGGTCGACGGTGTAGAACAGCCACCACTTTCCGCTGCGTTCGAACGCATGGACCGATTCCACATAGTAAGTGGAGCCTCCGCTCCAATGATGGTGGGTGTTCCAGAGCGGGAAGGAACTCTCCCATGTCGCAAGATCCCCATGAGATCGCGCCACACCGACCACCATGTCGGGGGTGTACTTGGTCGGAACGGTGACGAAGTACATCAACCAATCCCCAGGCACATCAGGATCCTGCATCACGAATGGATCGCGGAGCTGGGCCTGTTGGCTGTAACCAGCGGGAGCCGGATCGAGCCAGTGATCATTGGTTGCGAGCGTGGCAGCGTCGAGCACGCTGCCGTTGCGCTGTGTCCAATGGACGAGGTCCGTCGAGGTCGCGAGACCGATGCGTTGGCTGTTGTCCTTGTCGACACCGGTGTAGAACATGTGGTACGTCAGGCCCTTCAGCGTGATCGAGGGCGCCCATACATGGAGGCTGTCAAAGGACGGATGTACGCCGAGACTGTCGAAGTGCGCGCCGCGGGTCCTGACGGCCGCCGTGTCGAGTACCACCCAACTGGTACTTGTCAGGCTGTCGGAAACCGCATGACCGATGTTCTTCTCGGTGTTGCTCGAGTACTGGTTGAGGCGGCCATAGAAGAGGTGGAACGCCCAGGTACCCACGGGAGTCCATCCTCCGAGGACGAAGGCGAAGTCCCGTGGCTGGATCAGATCGGCGGCGTGGCCCGGATAGGACTCCTCGAACCTGCCTCTCAGACACGCCCCGGTCAGGGCATTGCCCGCGCTCGGCGGAAGCGGGTCAGCCGCTACCGAGGCTGTTGCCACGCTGCTCGCACTGGACTCTAGCCGGAGGACGCACTCGGGTACGTTCGCAGCAAGGGCGGCTCCGGCTGCGATGGCCGTGTCGCTTTGGCTCTTGATGTCCAGCGACTGCTGCCACGAGCCATCCGGCGCCGCGAGTGAGAGCGTAGTTACGTCGCCGAGACCCACTCCGAGGAGGTCGAGGCGGAACTCAGTGGATCGATGCACGCTCGTAGTTCTCAAGACCGAGGGCGGGTAGGGACTGCTCACGCCACCGTTGAAGACCACCTCGTTCGTTTGAACTACCCGATCCCCTCTCGGATCCGACGAGTCGAGAGCGACGACCTTGAGCCGCCCGCGCGTTCCAGCCGGCAGATCGAGGATGTAGTGCGCTGTAGTCGAAGCAACGCTGCCTGCTGAGCAGAAGTGCGCTATCGGCATGTGAGCCAACGAGTCCGAACCCGTCGCGGGCTCATCGATCACTGAAACTTCAGCGGCTTCCTGCTGGCACGCGGTCTCGGACGGCAGCGCCAATGGCCGAACGTCGCAGCTATCGGTGGCCCACAACAGCCGCCACTCCGACGGGAGTCGTGCTTCGGCGGAATCGGCTCGAACGACCAGGGTGCATCGGGTGGCGCTCGTGAAGCTCAGAGAGGTGCTTCCCGAGCCCCACTCCAGCTGGATCGCCGACGATGACCTAGGGATGAACAACAACATGAGAAGAGCATACCAATGCGAGGGGATGCGGCCCATGGTCATGGCCTCCCTTCGAGACGTCGTTCGAGACCGACTTGGGGAACCCAGTGGTGTGGGGCACGGTCTCGTGGTGGGGACGCGGGCGGAGGCCTCGCACATCCGGAGTCAACACCTTCAAAGGGGGGGGCGTCGAGGGATAACTGGGCGATATTCAGACATCCTGTGACGGCTCCGTTCACGGGCCCACCTGCACACTGGTTGCCCGCCTGCCTGGCCCGCGACTAGAGTGCGCGTCCTCTGCGATTGCAGGCTCACCCTGGCCGAGACGACCTCCGTCGAAGGGCTCATGCCGCGCGGGACCCGCCAGCAATCGTCCCCATCGGTTCGGCTCGGATGACGTCTTCCTACTTCTACCAGCGCCGCAGCCGGCGCGAGCGAGGATGAGGTGACGATGCGCGCGATGGTGTTCGACCGGCACGGCGGCCCCGAGGTGCTGGAGTCGCGCGAGCTCCCGGAGCCGCGCTGCGGCGCCGACGAGGCGGTGGTCGAGGTGAAGGCGTGCGGCCGGCCCGCGAGTCCGCGAATCTAGGGCAGGACCACGAACTTCCTGATCGACCTCGTGCCGCCGGCGTCGAGCACGCAGAAGTAGAAGCCCCGTGGCCAGCGGCCGGTATCGAGCGACGCTTCGTGCCTGCCTGCGGGCTTCTGCGCGCGATCGAGCAGCAAGGCGACCCGTCTCCCCTGGATGTCGAACACCGAGAGGCTGACCGCAGCGGCGGCGGGTAGCGCATACCGGATGGTGGCGGTCGCGTGCACCGGGTTGGGCGCCATCGGCGCCATTGCCACGGCCGTCGGAAGCGGTGGCGGCGGGAGCATGGGTGGTCGGAACGCGTAGGCTACAAGGCCACCGGTCGGTGCCACGCCGGCGCGACCGAATCGCCCACCGACGTAGAGCGTGTGATCGGCAAGCGTGAGCCCGTACACCACCGGATGCGGGATGGCCGCCGAGTACTCGCCCGCGCTGAGGCCGAGGTCCCAGTCGAGCAGCGCTCCCGTGCGAAGGTCGAGCGCGGCGACGCCGTTGCGTGGCTGCCCCCCTATGGTGAAGAACAGCCCGCCGGCGAAGAGCGTGTCGTCCACGGCCAACAGTGCGTTCACTGCCGAGTTCGCATCCGCTCGCCAATCCGTCGCGAGTCCCGTCCGGAGGTCGAGAGCCGCGAGGTTGACCCGTGATTGCCCGCCGATGGTGTTGAACACCCCACCTACGTAGAGGACACTGTCGACGATCTCTATCGCGTTCGCCCAATTGTCGGGCTGCGGATTCCAATCGAACAGTTTCCCAGAAATGGCGTCCACCGCCGCCAGGCCGTAGCGACGAGGCACGCCGCCGACCGCCGAGAAGAAGCCCGCGAGGTAGACGGTGTTTCCCTTCAACGCGATGTCGAAGACATCGCTATTGGCGTTAGGGGACCAGTCCGTCAGGATTCCAGTGTTCAGGTCGAACGACGCCAATCTCTCACGCGGTTGTCCATCCACGTTCGTGAACATTCCGCCGATGTACAAAGTGTCGCCAACGACTTCGAGCGTCTTTGTCCAGCCGTCAGTCATCGGATACCAGTCCGTGGCCGCACCGGTGAGCGTGTCAATCGCAGCCAACCCGTCGCGCGGCTGCCCTCCGATCTCTGCGAAGAATCCGCAGACATAGACACGCCCATGGGACAGCGCCATCGTACGAACGTCTAGACCATCGGGGTTCGGGTTCCATTCCTTCACCGCACCGGTGGTGACATCGAATGCGGCGATGTCGATCCGTCGCCGCCACTGGGAGCCGAGGCCAGAGAAGACGCCACCCAGGAAGACGCGATCGCCCTGTGTGGCGATCGCGTGGACCAGATCCGTGGGCTGCGGGTCCCAGGCGGAGACACCGTCGGATCCAAGATCCAGTTTGGCGCAGTAGCGCCGTGACCGCCCGTTGACATCGAAGAAGCCCCCCGACACGTAGGCGGAGTCTCCCTCGACCGCGATCGATGTGATGTCGGCGGAGCCATCACTCAATGTCGAGGTGAACACAGGATTCCAGTCTGTCGCCAGGCCGCTGGCTCGATCGACCAGGGCAAGTCCCATGCGAGGCTGACCGCCCACAGTCGTGAAATGGCCGCCAACGATGACTCTGCCCGGCAGCAGGGCGATCGTGGAAACGACTACATCGCCGAAGTACGTGGCAACAGGGCCCGTGATATTCGGATCCCAGGCTAGCGGGGTAGAGGCCGGTTCCACCACGGCCGCGAGACGCCGTCGCAGTTGCCCCCCCACCGACGAGAACTCGCCCCCGAAGAAGACGGTGTCACCTGTTGCTGCGAGCGATCGGACCTCGCCAGGAATGCCGAAGAATCCGACGTCTGGATTCCACTCCGTCACGACTCCGGAGCCCAGATCGACCTCAGCAATGCTGTTGCGTGACTCGCCTGCAATCATGGAAAAGTCGCCACCGATCAGCAGGCGCCCTTGGTGGATAAGCAAGGCTCGCACTCGGGCATTCGGCCTTGGATTCCATTCGGTTGCTGCGCCAGTTCCCATGTCGAGCGCGGCGGCGTTGTCGCGGGCCAGTCCGGCAACACGAGCGAAACTGCCGCCCACATAGAGTGTGCGCCCATCGATCGCCAACGAGCTTATGGGTCCGTCAGGATCGGGGGCCCATCCGTCGACGCTTCCGTCTACCAAGATGTGGGCGAGGTTCTGCCTCGGCAGTCCGCCCACCCCCGCAAAGGCGCCTCCGATGAACCAGCCACCGGCGCCATCGGGGATCACCACCTCGACAACTCCCGCCACCTTCGGGAGTCGCCCCGTGGGTTCGCCCCTCACATCGTCGACCTCGACGCCGCCCCCTGAGTTAGGGCCCACATGGCTGAACGACCCGGACATGTAGAGCGTGTTGCCGGACCGAAGGACCTTCGTCACCACACCATCGGTTCCCCAGACGCTCGAGTCGATGTACTGGGCGAAGGCGGTCGTCGCGCCGAACAACAGCGCGAAGACCGCTCGGATCGCCGCTTGCGAGGCCGGCCTCAATCGACTCACCGGACGAGCGGCAGCCGGACGGTGCGCCGGAAGGAGTCCGAGGCGAGATGGATGAAGTAGACGCCGCTCCCAGTCCGGCTCCCGCTCTCGTTCGTCCCGTCCCACTCCAGGTCCGTCGCTCCAGCGGCCAGCTCACCGACCACGAGGGATTTCACGCGTCGACCGAGCACGTCGTAGACCGCGAGCCGCACGGACATCCGCGCCGGCAGTTCGACCCGGAACGTCGCGTGCGAGTTCGCAGGCCGCGCACCCAGAAGCAGCAGGCGAGGCTCCAATGCCGTCGGAGCGGCTTCGTCGACACTCGTTGCCTCCGGGCAGCCGTCCTTGAACAGGTAGGGCAGGCTCGCCGGGCGCATCTGGGTGATGCTGATGGACACGGGGTAGTCGTTGTAGGCGGCGAGGTAGCGGATGTCGTTCGCCGCGCTGACCTCCAGGTATTCGGTCGCATGCCAGTTGAAGTAGATGCCCGGCTGATCTACGACCAGCGATTGAAGTCGGGCTGGGGGGCTCCAGTTCGTCGTGGTCGTGTCCGACGGGCTGCCTAGGTTCGACACCGCATATACCGTATCGCTCGATGTGTAGAAGAGCCACCACTTGTCCTGCCGATTGAACACGTGCGGCGACTCAACTCGTGCATGGGGATGCCGAGTGGCCCAGAGGGCGTCGGATGGTAGCCACTGTGTGAAGTCGCCGTGCGACCTCGCCACGCCAGTCACCAGCGTTCGGTTCGTGTCGACGGCTGCGGAGAGTACATGAGCCAATCTCCGGGCACATTCGGGTCCGCCATCACGAACGGATCTCGGAAGTCCTTCGTGGTCGGCTCGATCCAGTCCCCTGCCCTTGGGACGTCATAGACGCTGTCACCCTGCGTCCAAGTCACAAGGTCGGTCGAAGTAGCGAGCCCGGTCCGCTGCTGGCCGGCGTCGTCGACGCCGGTGTAGAACATGTAGTAGGTCAGGCCGCGCCTCACGATGCTCGGCGCCCACACGTGATTGCTGTCAAACCGACCGAGCCGTGTCTTGATGGCTGTGGTATCGATGACAAGAACGCCCAGTGAATCCTTCGAGGGCCAATCCTCCAGGTTGTTCGAGACCGCGTGGCCGAGGTTCTTTGCGGTGTTCCTGTCGTCACCGTCTCTGGCGGTCATCCACTGATTCTGCCGGATGTAGAAGAGATGGAACGTCCACAGCCCCGCGGGCGTCCAGCCACCGAGCACGAACGCGAAGTCCTTGGGCTGGATCTCGTAGGGATCGTCGAACACCCGCTCGAAGAAATTCTGCATGCAGCCGCTCTCGGGCGCCAACAACTGCGGCTCGCGCTCGGCCAGCAAGGTCGCACTCGCGACCGTCTCCGCTTCGCCGACCAACTCCACGCCGCACGTCGGCACATTGGCCGCAAGCGACGCGTGCGCCGAGATGCTCCCGTCGGTCTGGTCGGTGATGGCGAGCGGCTGAGACCATGACCCGTCGGGCGCTCGCAGTGCCAGCGAACGTGCTCCGGCAAGCCCAATGCCCACGGCGTCGAGGCGGTATACCGTGGATTGATGCACCGTATTGACGCGCAAGAGCGCGGGTGGGTACGTCGCGACTACGCCCCCGTTGACGAGGACCTCGTTCGACTCAATGACCTCATCGTCAGACGATGGAGCAATCGCCACCACCCGGAACCGAGCTCGAGCCCCGCCCGGCAAGTCGAACACGTACCGCGCGGCCATCGCGGCCGCTTCTCCTGTCGAGCAGAAGCGGACGGTGGGCATGTGCGCAGCGGAGTCCGCGCTGTTCGCAGGACCATCGAGGTCCGCCACTTCCGCCACTTCGTGGTCGCATGTGGTCCCAGGATTCAATGGCAGGGCCTGAACTTCGCAGCTATCGGTGACCCATTGAAGCCGCCACTCAGACGGAAGTCGTGCTTCGGCGGAATCCGCTCGAACGATCAGGGTGCATCGGGTACCACTCGTGAAGTTCAGGCAGGTACTCCCCGAGCTCCACTGCAACTGGATCGCCGACGACGATCTCGGGATGAACAACAACATGAGAAGAGCATACCAATGCGAGGGGATGCGGCCCATGGTCATGGCCTCCCTTCGAGACGTCGTTCGAGACCGACTTGGGGAACCCAGTGGTGTGGGGCACGGTCTCGTGGTGGGGACGCGGGCGGAGGCCTCGCACATCCGGAGTCAACACCTTCCGGGGGGAGGGGCGTCAAGCGGTATCTGGGCGATATTCCGACATCCTGTGACGGCTCCGTTCACGGACCTGCCTGCACGCTGGTTGCCCGCCCGCCTGACCCGCGACTAGAGTGCGCGTCCTCTGCGATTGCAGGCGCACCCTGGCCGAGACGACCTCCGTCGAGAGGCCTATGCCACATGGGACCCGCCAGCAATCGTCGCCATCGGCTCGGCTCGGATGACGCCTTCCTACTTCTATCAGCGCCGCATCCGGCGCGAGCGGGGATGAGGGATCGATGAAGGCGATGGTGTTCGACCGGCACGGCGGTCCCGAGGTGCTCGAGCCGCGCGAGCTGCCGGAGCCGCGCTGCGCCGCCGACGAGGCGGTGGTCGAGGTGAAGGCGTGCGGCATCAACCACCTCGACCTGTGGGTGCGCGCCGGCCTGCCGGGGCTCGCGCCCGAGCTGCCCCACGTGCTCGGCAGCGACGTGGTGGGCGTGGTCGCCGAGTGCGGCGCCGCGGTGCGCCACGTGAAGCCCGGCGACCGCGTGATGGTGGACCCCACGCTCTCGTGCGGCACGTGCCCCGCGTGCGTGGCGGGCGACGACAATCTCTGCCGACATCACGACGTGCTCGGGCGGCAGCGCAATGGCGGCTACGCCGAGCGCGTGGCGGTGCCGGGCGTGAACCTGTTCCCGTTTCCGGAGCGCCTCACGTGGGAGCAGGCGGCCGCGGTGCCGCTGGTGTTCCTGACCGCGTGGCACATGCTGGTCACGCGCGCGCGGGTGAAGGCCGGCGAGGATGTGCTGGTGGTCGGCGCCGGCTCCGGCGTCGGCAGCGCCGCGGTGCAGATCGCGCGGATGCTGGGCGCGCGCGTGATCGCGACCGCGAGCGGCGCGGCGAAGCTCGAGCGCGCGAAGGCGCTCGGCGCGCACGAGGTGGTCGATCACTCGGGCGGCGAGTTCGCCGCGGCGGTGCGCGCGCTCACCGGCAAGAAGGGCGTGGAGGTGGCGATCGAGCACGTGGGCGGCGCGGTGTTCGAGCAGGCGGTGGCATCGCTCGCGCGCGACGGTCGGCTGGTGACGTGCGGCGCCACCATCGGCGCCGACGTGCGGCTCGACGCGAACATGCTGTTCGGTCGCCACCTCACGCTCATGGGGTCGTGGATGGGCACGAGGCGCGACTTCGCCGAGGTCACGCGATTCGTGCGCGAGGGCCGGCTCGAGCCGGTGGTCGATCGCGTGTTCCCGCTGGCCGAGGCCCGCGCGGCGCACGAGCGGATCGAGCGCCGCGAGCATTTCGGAAAGGTGGTGCTGGTGCCATGATCCACAAGTTGATGCGATTCGAGCACCGCCATCAGCCGCTGCTGCCCAAGGAGCGCTATCACGCGCGGCTGCTGCGCAACGGCCTGTTCGCGTGCGCGACGCTGGGGGTCTCGCTGGGGCTCGGCGTGGTCGGCTACCACGTCACCGGCGGGCTGTCATGGCTGGATTCGCTCTACAACGCGTCCATGATCCTGGGTGGCATGGGCCCGGTCGATCCCCGGCCGGTGGTGCCGGACTCCGAGAAGTGGTTCGCCTCGGGCTACGCGCTGTTCTCGGGCGTGATCTTCCTGGTGAGCGTCGCCGTCTTGCTGGCGCCGGTCGTGCACCGGGCGATCCACCGCTTCCACCTCACCGAAGATTCGGAGTAGACCGGCGGCGGATTTCGGCGTGTCATCGCCCCCGCTTCGGTCGTATCATCTCCCAACGAGGCGGCTCATCGGGCCGCGCTCGGCCGGACGCGGCTCCCTCCAATCCCCTCGCCCGACCGGACCCAGGACAGCGCGCATGTTGCTGCCATGCGCGAAGAATTCTCCATCCCCCGAACGATGGAGGCTGTCGCCATGATCGTCGCTTCGCCCCTGCGGATCGGACCTCGTCCCCTGCTCGCGCTGATGTGCGCGGCACACCTGCTCGTCGCCGCCGACCGGGTCGAAGCGAAGCCCAAGGTCATCGTGCTGAGGTAGCTCACAGGAGTGGGCGGGGCCGGCATCCTCGGGAGGCTGGCCCGGCCCGAGGATCCCCCGGAAGGGACATGCAATGTGGATCAGGCCGCTGATCCCGACCGCCGCCTTCGTGCTGGCTCTGGTGCTCTCGGCACCGGCACTCGCGCAGGGCGATGACGACTCCACCACGCGCGCGTTCCTCGCGAGCCCCGCCACCGGCGACATCACCGTCGAGGGCGCTCCGCGCCGCGCGATACCCGCGCTGCGCATGCCTCCGCGTGCGGGCGTCATGTACGACGGGGACGTCGACACCCTCTGGGTCGGCCATCGCGCCGGCCAGACCGGCAACTACTGGGAGGTCGGCGTCGGCCCCGCGCGCGCCGGCACCGGCAACGACGACGGCCTGTGGACGTTCGACTCGCCCGTGCACGGCGATTCGCTCCAGGGCTGGTGGCCGACGCGCTTTGCCCACACCAACTCCAGCGGCGCGATCCGCACGGACGAGAACCGTCCTTGGTGGGCGATCGAGAACGGCAACCAGGCCAACTACGTGATCCCGCAGGGTCGCTTCGACGCGTCGAAGCTCGGCACCGCGTGGCCCGGCAACCGCACGTTCGGCGTGGTCGGTGTGTGGCATGGCGATCCGGGCAATGGGACCCCGGGTAAGGGCGTGAACTGGGCGCCGCTCGCGGGCAGCCGCTCGGCGTGGATGGGCATGCGCCGCCACGGCGACCTGACCGCGATCGACCCGGTCACCGGCAATCCGTTCAACGCCGACCTGCTCCAGTTCAACGGCTCGGCGCTCAACGGCTCCACGACCAACAAGCTGCTGCCGGGCTACGGGCAGCAGATGGACCAGATGCTCTATCGCGACATCGACCTGAGCGCGGCGCCCGCGGACTCCGGCGTGCGGATCACGTTCCGCTATCGCACCCAGATGTCGACGGGGCACGGCACGACGGCGGCGACCCGCACCGGCTGGTTCGAGGGCGATCCGCTCACGGTGAACACGGTCACGCCCGGCAACTTCATCTCCGCCGAGGCGGGCACCCCAACCAACTCGCAGGCCCCGGTGGACTCGTTCCAGGTCTACGTGGGCGCGCCGGTCGAGGGCACCTGGAAGGCCAGCGACAACCTCGTGCGCCCGATCTACGACCCGCTGCGGCGCTGGTTCAACGAGGTGCTGCGGCGCGATGCGCGGGCCTGGAAGTTCGGCCGCGCGGGCGCCGACAGCGGCCAGGTGACGGTGGTGGTCAGCAAGGCCGAGAAGGACGCGTTCATCGCCGCGAGCGGGAGTTCGTCGCTGCGCGTGGTGTTCCGCGTGCACACCAACGTCGGCACGAGTGACGAGAGCGGTCTTGCCACCTACACCTCGAATGGCCGCGGCGCGGCGCAGGTGGACGACGTGGTGGTGGACGCGGGCAGCGGCCCGTCGACGCTCGGCGACTTCGAGGGCGGAGATCCCTCGAAGGACATCGACAACCTGCAGCCGGCGAGTGCCGCGTGGCGCTCGACCGGCAAGCCGCCGACGCCGTTCTCGCACGTGCACGCGCTCGCCTCGCTCACCTGGCAGGACGTGTGGTGTGGATCGCCGGGATCGAGCTCGTGCGCCTGCGACATGGGCGGCGCGGTGGTATCGATGGGTGACCACGACAACGGCGAGGCCGCCGGCACCGCTCCGCTCACTGCGGACGCGAACGGGAACTTCGTGATCTCGACGCCGACCATCTGCCTCGAGTCGTCGCCGGGCGTGGACAACGGCTGGGACCTCACGCAGGAGGAAGCGACCGGCACCGCCGACTACGTCCTGTCCTACGACGTGTACGCGGGCGTGCTCGACGTCTTCAACCAGGGAGACGCGTGGATCTTGGCGATCCAGACGTATCCGGTCCTGCAGGCCGACGGCACCCCGACGTGGTCGGATCAGATCATCCCTATCCGCCATGGCTGCTGTGGGACAGCGCGACGATCTGCACGCGCCACACCGAGTCCCTGAAGCTCGGCATGAGCACCTCGAACGCCAGCGGCGTCCCCGACTCGGTGCGCGTCAGCATCCGGCGCGTGCAGCAGACCTATCGATTCGGAGTCTCGGTCACCCAGTCCACCGATGGTGCCTACTTCGACAACATCGCGTTCGGCATCGTCGACGGGCCCACGTCGCCGATCTCGGTGAGCATCTGGGACTGGTTCCAGGACGCGTTCCCCTTCAACGAGACCGCCGGCCTGCCCGGCACCGCGGCGTTCGACACCACCTCCGCGCTGGTGGTCAGCGGGCTCAACATCGCGCAGGCCACCCGGAACCAGTACCGCTACGACGTGCCCGGCGACACCATCGTGGCGAACGCCGCGGGATCCGACGTGCGCATGGACCTGGTGTTCCGCATCAAGCCTGGCCCCGGCAACTACGTCACCGTCGGCACGGCGTCGAGCGGCCTGCGCCGCGTGCCCACCGCAACCGCCGCGGTGAGCCCCGGCGACGGCTCGTGGTGGGGCACCTGGCGCGCGCTGCCCGGCGAGTTCGCCACTCCGGGCGGCAGCGCGCTGCACGCCGCATGGCCGGGTGGCTGGAACCCGAACGTGTGGATGAGCGCCCGCTGCGACACCGCGCAGATCAACCTGTTCCCGGTCGAGGCGGCGGGCGTCAATGCCCGGATCGACCCGGCGCGGTGGATGAGCGCGTACCACGAGAGCGATCCGCACCTGGCGATCCTCGGCATCCCGCGCCACGAGTGCTTCCTGATCGACACGCTGGGGCCGGCGGATGCCACCAACATCACGTGCGCCAGCGTCCCTGCGTGGGTGCTCGCCGATCCGGCGCGCGCCGGCTACGACAGCGATCCGATGACGGTCGAGGGGACCAAGGTGATTCCCGACGGCCTGCTCACGCCGGGCTCGCACGTCGAGTACTTCTGGCGGCGTAGTGACGCGACGAGCCCCGCGGTGATGACGGCGATGTGTCCGGACACCAACCTCGTCTGGCCGCAGCCGGGCGAGGCCTCGCTCGATGCGCACCGCTGGCAGCAGTTCGGTGTACTGCCCGATCGGTGGAAGGACGGGAACTTCACCCCGGGATCGTCGAGGGCATGCAAGCTCGTCGTCGACCTCGCGGACCGGCGCGGGGACGAGCTGGCATGGGTCTCGATCGCCGACTCGATCTGCGAGACCTACCCTTCCCGTCGCGGTGCTCACAATGGCTGGGCGGCGCCCCGCGGTGTGGATCCGAACGACCCGAGCTGCTTCGTCTCCGCGCACGGTGGACAGCCGGGCTCGACCTGGGACTTCTACCAGGTGAAGGCCGGCGAGGATCCGCTGCGCCGCTCGGGCAGCCTGGGGAGTCGGCTGGGCTATACCGATCCCTCGCCGCTCAATCGGGTCCATGGCAAGTACGCACGGATCGCCCCCACGCCCGAGATGCTCGACGTCTACTACAAGGTGATCGTGCTGCTGAGCGGCGACCTGAGCCAAGGTGTGATCGGCCCGCTCGACGACCAGTCCGCGGACGAGGTCACGCTGCTGCAGAACTGGCTGCTCGCCGCCACTCTTGGTGCTCCCCGCGGCATCGCGATCTTCGGCGACGGGTTCGCCGAGTCCGCGTGGAACACCAGCCTCGAGCAGGAGATCTTCCTCACCGACTACCTGGGGCTCGATTTTCACCACGAGTCGTATCGCAAGCTCACGGGCGACATCACGGCCGCCCCCGACCTGCGCGTGAGCACGGACATCGTGCCGACGGGCGACATCTATGGAGTCCTCGATCCTCCCTCGGCGTCCCTGGATGTGCTGGTCCTCAATCCCGCGCTGGCCGAGGCGAGCGCGATGGCGTGGTACGGATCACCCGGCACGCCGTACATCGCCGGCGTGCTCAAGAAGTCAACCGCCGCCCGCCCGTGGGTGGCAGTGACGTTCGGGTTCGGCGTGCAGCGGCCCACCTCGCGCTACGGCATGAGCACGCTGGGACGGACGGCATTCATGTACAACCTCGTGAACGTGTTTGGCGCGTTCTGCAGCGTGCATGGGCCCTCGTGCTGGACCTCCGCGGTCCCGGTCGGGCCGGCCACGCCCACCGCCGACTTCGCGCGCCTTGCCAATAACCCGCTGCGCGCGGGCGTCAGCGACCGTCGAGATCGGCCTGGTGGCCGCCGACCGCGTCGAGGTGCGGGTGCTCGACGTGGCGGGTCGGTGGTGCGCACGCTCGCCGACCGCAACTTCGCGGCCGGCACGCACCGGCTCGCCTGGGACGGCCGCGACGACGACGGGCGTGCGCTCGCGGTGGTGTCTACTTCGCGCGCTTGCGCTTGCCAGCCGTGGCTTCGAGAGCACGAAGAAGGTGATCGTCCTGAGATAGAGGGATCCGCCCGCCCGGCGTGAGCCCCGCGCACGGGGACCGGTCGCCCTTCGGAGGAAAGCATGAGCCCACATGATCCGCACCTGATCATTGTCCGCCGTCCGTGCCCGATGCGATGACGTCCGCGCTCCCCACCCTCGCGCGCCTCCCGATCGCCCGCCCCGGCCCATCGAGCGCCGCGCTCGCCGGCACCTCCGCCACCGGCGAGCATCTCGGTCGACATCTCGCAGTGGTTCCAGGACGCGTTCCCGTTCAACGAGACCTCCGGCCTGCCCGGCACCGCGGCATTCGACACCACCTCCGCGCTGGTGGTCAGCGGCCTCAACATCGCGCAGATGACCGGAGACGGCCACGCGCTTCGACGTGCCCGGCGACACCATCGTGGCGTGCGAATCGGGCTCCGACGTGCGCATGGACCTGGTGTTCCGCATCAAGCCTGGGCCCGGCAACTATGTCACCGTCGGCATCCGGGTCAGCGGTCTGCGCCGACTGCCCACCGCGACCACCGCGGTGAGCCCCGGCGATGGCTCGTGGTGGGGCACCTGGTGCGCGCTGCCCGGCGAATTCGCCACGCCAGGCGCGGCAGCACTGCACGCCGCGTGGCCCGGCGGCTGGAACCCGAACGTGTGGATGAGCGCCCGCTGCGACACCGCGCAGATGAACCTGTTTCCGGTCGAGCGCGGGCGTCGATGCCGGCATCGATCCCGCGCGGTGGATGAGCGCGTACCACGAGAGCGATCCGCACCTGGCGATCCTCGGGATCCCGCGCCACGAGTGCTTCCTGATCGACACCCTGGGCCCTGCCGACGCCACCAACATCACGTGCTCGAGCGTCCCTGCGTGGGTGCTCGCCGATCCGGTGCGCGCCGGCTATGACGGCGATCCGATGACGGTCGAGGGGACCAAGATCATCCCGGACGGCTTGCTCACGCCGGGGGCCCATGTCGAGTACTTCTACCGCGGCTCGCTCGCCTCCACTCCGGCGACCATGCGCCGGATGTGCCCCGACACCAACGTGGTGTGGCCGCAGAACGGCGAGGGCTCGTTCGACGCGCATCGCTGGCAGCAGTTCGGCGTGCTGCCCGACCGCTGGAAGGACGGCCTGTTCTCTCCGCTGTCGGCACCGGCGTGCGCGCTGGTGGTCGACCTCGCCGACCGGCGGGGCGACGAAACGGCGTGGATCGGCATTGCCGACACCATCGGCGCGACCATGTCGAGCCGGCGTGGCGCGCACAATGGGTGGGGCGGCGTGCCGAGCGGAGTCAGCCTCAACACACCCGCCTACTACGTCGGCTCGCACGGCGGACAACCGGGCTCGACCTGGGACCTTTATCAGGTGAAGGCCGGCGAGGACCCCTGGGGGCGCTCGGGCAGCCTCGGCGGGCGCCTTGCTTATCGCGATCCCTCGCCGCTCAACCTGGTGCATGGCAAGTACGCGCGCATCGCTCCCACGTCGGAGATGCTCGACGCCTATTACAAGGTGCTGATCCTGCTCAGCGCCGACCTGAGCACGGCCGTGCTCGGCCCGTTCCCCGACCAGTCCGCGGATGAGGTCACGCTGCTCGAGAACTGGCTGCTCGGCGCCACTCTTAGCGCTCCCCGCGGCATCGCGATCCTGGGCGACGGATTCGCGGAGTCCGCCTGGAACACCAGCCTCGAGCAGGAGCTGTTCCTCACCGACTACCTGGGCTACGACTTCTACTTCCAGTCGTACCGATCGCTGGCGCAGAACTTCAACGACGTCGTGGACCTCAACGTGACCTGGAACTCCGGACCACCGTTCAACCCCACGATCGGGGCGCTCAGTCCTTGCACCGCTACCCTCGACGTGCTGATCCTCAATCCCGCCATCGGGGAGGCTCGCGTGACGGCCGGATACCAGTCGGTAGGGGCGACCAGCTTCCCCGCCGGGGTGCTCAAGCGCGTCGACGGCGGATCGTCCGTGGGTCGCGGCGACGTACGGACTGGGCCTCCAACGGATCGTCTCGCGCTTCGGCGTTGAGCACGCTGGGGCGATCGGCGTTCGCCTACGATCTCCTTCGCGAGTTCGGCGCGTTCTGCTACCGTGCGTGGCTCTCCGGACTCTTCCCCGCGACGTGCCGGCGACACCGCTCGCCGACTTCGTCCGCCTCGTCAACAACCCGCTGCGCGCGGGCGTCACGCTGGTGGAGATCGGCCTGATCGCCGCCGACCGCGTCGAGGCCAAGCTGCTACGACGTGAGCGGGCCGCGTGGTGCGCACGCTCGCCGACCGGCGCTTCGAGGCCGGCACGCACCGGCTCGTGTGGGACGGCCGCGACGACGACGGGCGCGTGCGCGCCACCGGCGTGTACTTCGTGCGCGTGCGCTATGCCAGCCGTGGTTTCGAGACCACCAAGAAGGTGATCGTCCTGAGATAGAGGGATCCGCCCGCCCGGCGTGAGCCACGCCTCGCGGACCCATCACCTCGGAGAGGTGGATCCAGTGCCGCACGCTCGTTCGTTCGCCGACGCTTCGCCCGTGTCCTGTCGTGCGCGCTCGTGAGCCTCGCGCTCGCGATCGCCGCCCGCCGTCGGCGCCGCGCCGGCCGTCAGCTTCCGACCTGGCGCGCATCTCGGTCGACATCGCGCAGTGGTTCCAGGACGCGTTCCCGTTCAACGAGACCACCGGCCTGCCCGGCACCGCGGCGTTCGATACCACCTCCGCGCTGGTGGTCAGCGGGCTCAACATCGCCCAGATGACGGGCGACGGGATGCGCTTCGACGTACCCGGCGACACCATCGTGGCGTGCGCCTCGGGCTCGGACGTGCGACTCGATCTGGTGTTCCGCATCAAGCCCGGACCCGGCAACTACGTCATGGTCGGCATGCCAGCGAGCGGCCTGCGCCGCCTGCCGACCGCCACCACCGCGGTGAGCCCCGGCGACGGCTCGTGGTGGGGCACCTGGCTCGCGATGCCCGGCGAGTTCGCCACTCCGGGCGCCAGCGCGCTGAATGCCGCGTGGCCCGGCGGCTGGAACCCCAACGTGTGGATGAGTGCCCGCTGCGACACCGCGCAGATGAACCTGTTTCCGGTCGACGCGATGGGCGCGGATGCCGGCATCGACCCCGCGCGCTGGATGAGCGCCTATCACGAGAGCGATCCGCACCTGGCGATCCTCGGCATCCCGCGCCGCGAGTGCTTCCTGATCGACACGCTCGGTCCCGCGGACGCCACCAACATCACGTGTTCGAGTGTCCCCGCCTGGGTGCTCGCCGATCCGGTGCGCGCCGGCTATGACGGCGATCCGCTGACGGTCGAGGGGACCAAGATCCTCCCCGACGGCCTGCTCACGCCGGGGGCCCATGTCGAGTACTTCTACCGCGGCTCGATCGCCTCCACTCCGGCGACCATGCGCCGGATGTGCCCCGACACCAACGTGGTCTGGCCCCAGAACGGCGAGGGCTCGTTCGATGCGCACCGCTGGCAGCAGTTCGGCGTGCTGCCGGATCGCTGGAAGGACGGCCACTTCTCTCCGGGATCCGCGATGGCGTGCGCGCTGGTGGTCGACCTCGCGGACCGCCGCGGCGACGAGCTCGCGTGGGTCTCGATCGCCGACACGATCGGGGCGACCAGCGCCTCGCGGCGCGGCGCGCACAACGGGTGGGGTGGCGTGCCCGGCGGAGTCAACCTCAACACGCCCGCCTACTACGTCAGCTCGCACGGCGGACAACCGGGCAGCACGTGGGACCTCTATCAGGTGAAGGCCGGTGAGGATCAGTTGGGACGCGCGGGCAGCCTGGCGGAGTCGGCTGGGGTATACCGATCCCTCGCCGCTCAACCTGGTCCATGGCAAGTACGCGCGGATCGCTCCCACGCCCGAGATGCTCGACGTCTACTACAAGGTGATCGTGCTGCTGAGCGGCGACCTGAGCCGCGGCGTGATCGGCCCGTTCGACGACCAGTCGGCGGACGACGTCACGCTGCTCCAGAACTGGCTGCTCGCCTCCACTCTGGGCGCTCCCCGCGGTCTGCTGATCCTCGGCGACGGGTTCGCGGAGTCCGCCTGGAACACCAGCCTCGAGCAGGAGCTGTTCCTCACCGACTACCTGGGGTTCGACTTCTACTTCCAGTCGTACCGATCGCTGGCGGCGAACTTCGACGAAGTCGTGGACCTGCGCCGAGCCCGGACTCAACTACCTCCAGTCGATCTACTGGGGCGCTCAGTCCCTGCACCGCGACCCTCGACGTGCTGATCCTCAATCCCGCCGTCGCCGAGGCCCACACCATGGTGGAGTACGAGTCGATCGGCGCGACGTCGTTCCCCGCCGGGGTGCATCAAGCGCGTGACGGCGGAGCGTCCCGTGGGTCGCGGCGAGCTACGGACTGGGCCTCCAACGGATCATGTCGCACTTCGGCGTCAACCCGATCGGGCGATCGGCTTCGTCTACGATCTCCTCATCATGTTCGGCGCTTTCTGCACCGTCGTTGCGCTCTGGCCCCCCGCCTGCACTGCCCGGATGTGCCGGCGACTCCGCTCGCCGACTACCTCCGCCTCGTCAACAACCCGATGCGCACCGGTGTCACCCTGGTGGAGATCGGGCTGGTCGCCGCCGACCGCGTCCAGGTCAAGCTCTACGACGTGAGCGGCCGTGTCGTGCGCACGCTCGCCGACCGGCGCTTCGAGGCCGGCACGCACCGTCTCGTCTGGGACGGCCGCGACGACGACGGGCGCGCGCTCGCCACCGGCGTCTACTTCGCGCGCGTGCGCTTCGCCAGCCGCGGCTTCGAGAGCGTGAAGCACGTGATCCTGCTGAAGTAGCAGCTCCGCTCGTACTCAGAGGCCCATGGGCGGCGCCCGCACGGGCCGCCCGCCGTGGCTCTGCTATCCTGCGCCGCGTGACCACTCCACTCCTGCCCGAGCGCGCGCCGCATCCGGCGACCTGGTTCGACGGCGACGACGCGCCGGCGCGCATCGACATGGACGCGTGCATCCACTGCGGGCTGTGCCTGACCGCCTGTCCGACCTACCGCACGCTCAAGATCGAGCCCGACTCGCCGCGCGGGCGGCTCTATCTGATGCGCGGGCTGGCCGAGGGCCGCATCGCGCCGAGCGATCCGCTGGTGGAGCACCTCGACAACTGCCTGGACTGCCGCGCGTGCGAGACCGTGTGCCCCGCGGGCGTGCCGTACTCGCACGTGCTCGAGGCCACGCGCGGCCAGCTCGAGCGCCGCGTGCGCCCCTTCAGCGCCGGCCGTGCGCTCGGAGCGTGGGCGCTGCGCACGCTGTTCCCCGAGCGCGAGCGCATGCACCTGGTCGCCGACGCCCTACGTCTGACGCAGACCGGCCCGCTCGGCGCGCTCACGCGCTTCGCCGGCGCGCGCGGGCTGCTGCCGGACTTCGCGCGCCGTGGCATCGCGATCACGCCGCCGATCGTCCCGCGTGCCGAGCGCGCGCTCGAGCGCGTGGCGGCGGCGCTGCCGGTGGGCGCACGCATGGAGCAGCGTGCGGACGCGCTGGTGTTCCATCCCGCCTGCCGCGCCAAGGCGCGGGTGGCGTTCTTCTCGACCTGCATGATGGACATCATGTTCGCGTACTCCAATCACGCGGCCGTGCGCCTGCTGGTGCTGGCGGGCGCCGAGGTGTGGTGGCCGCGCGCGCAGAGCTGCTGCGGTGCGCTCCACGCGCACGCCGGGCTGCGCCACGAGGCCAAGGAGCTGGCGCGGCGCAACACGCGCGCGCTGGCGCCGGGCGGCTATGATCTGGTGGTCACGCACGCCGCCGGCTGCGGCGCGGCGCTGCGCGACATGGGCCACCTGCTGCACGAGGACGCGGTGGCGGCCGACGCCGAGGCGGTGGCGTCGCGGGTGCGCGACGTGAGCGAGGCGCTGGTGCAGCTCGGGCTGCCGGAGCCGCGCACGCCGCTGTCGTCGGCGCACGATCCGGCGCAACCGCTGAAGGTCGGCTACCACGACCCCTGCCACCTCGCGCACGCGCAGGGCGTGCGCGCGGCGCCGCGCACGCTGCTGCGCACGCTGCCCGGCGTGACGCTGGTGGACCTGCCGAACTCCGACTGGTGCTGCGGCAGCGCGGGCGTCTACAACCTCACGCACCCGGCGATGGCCGACGAGCAGCTGCGGCTCAAGCTGGAGTCGATCGAGCGCGTGAGCCCCGAGGTGGTGGTGGCGTCGAATCCCGGCTGCCTGCTCCACATGCAGCGCGGCGCCCGCGAGCGCGGCTCGCGCGTGCGCATGGAGCACCTGGTCGACGTGCTGGCGCGCGCGTATCCCGCGCCGCGCGGCGAGCCGGGGCACTGAGCCGCACGATGCCCAAGCCGCGCTCCTCGACTCCGCCCGCGAACGCCTCGGCGCCGGCGCGGGTCCACGCGCGTTCGCCGCGCGACTCCGCAGGCCCGGCGCCGCAACGGCCGCGAGCCGCGCACGCTTCCGCTCCACCCGCCGCGCACGTGCCGACGCTGCCGCCCTGGGGCGTGATCTGCTTCTTCACCTCGGGCGTCGCGGGGCTGCTCTACGAGGTGGTGTGGACCAAGCAGCTCTCCTACCTGCTCGGCAACTCGCTGCACGCCGCCGCCACCGTGGTCGCCGCGTTCCTGGGCGGGCTCGCGCTCGGCGCGCGCTTCCTGGGCACGCCGCTCGCGCAGCGCCGCCGCGGGCCGCGCGACTACGCGCTGCTCGAACTGGGCGTCGGCGTGCTCGGCATCGCGCTGCTGCCGGTGCTGCGCGGGCTCGAGCCGCTGGTCGGCCAGTTCTACCGCGCGTTCGGCGGCGAGGGGCCGTCGTTCGCGCTCGCGCGCTTCGTGCTGCTGTTCGTGGTGCTGATCCCGCCCGCCGCGCTGATGGGCGCCACGCTGCCGGTGCTGGTCGCGCACTTCGAGTGGGAGCGGGTCGGGCCGGCGCTCGCGCGCCTCTACGCGCTCAACACCTTCGGCGCGGTGCTCGGCTCGCTGGCGGGCGGCTTCGTGTTCATGCCGTGGCTCGGGCTCTCGGGCACCGCCGCGGTGGCCGCGCTGCTCAACGCGAGCGTCGCGCTGCTGGCGTGGCGGGCCGGCGGCGCGACCCGCGCGGCACCGGCGGCGGTGCCGGCGCCCGCGACTGCGCCCGCCGAGAAGCCCGCCGCGATGCCGACCGCGCCAGCGCCCGGGCCCGCCGCCGCGCAGTCCACTCCCGCCGAAGCCGAGCCATCCGTCGCGTCGCCGCCGCTCGCCGGCCCCGCGCGGTTGGCACTCGCGAGCCTGTTCGCGCTGTCGGGGCTCGCGGCGCTGGCGTTTCAGATCGCGTGGGTGCGGCTGTTCAGCCTGGTGTTCGGCTCGTCCGTCTACTCGTTCTCCGCGGTGCTCGGGGTCTACGTGTTCGGGCTGGCGCTCGGCAGCGCGGTGATCGAGCGTGCGATGCGGCGCGGGGTCTCGCTCGCCGGCTTCGCCCGCCTGCAGCTCACGCTCGCGGCGGTGGCGGCGGTCGAGCTGCTGTGCTTCCCGCGCCTGCCCGAGTGGATGTTCGCGCTCGGCGAGCGCTCGGGCGCCTCGTGGGGCGCGCTCATGGCGGGCGAGATCGGGCTCGCGGCGGTGGTGCTGCTGGTGCCGTGCGCGCTGCTGGGCGCGGCGTTCCCGATCGCCGACGCGCCTGCTGCAGCGCCGCGACGGCGGCCACGCGGCCGGCTTCGCGTACGCGGTCAACACCATCGGCACCATCGCCGGCAGCCTGCTCGCGGGCTTCGTGCTGGTGCCGACCTGGGGCGTGCAGGGCACCCACCTGGCCGCGCTGATCCTGTCGGGATTCGTCGGCCTCGGCGCCCTCGCGCTCGCGCGCTCGCGCGGCGGTGCCACCGGCCGCGACCTCGCGTTCGCGGGCGGCGCGGTCGCGGTGGTCGCGGCACTCGGCATGCTGGCGCCGCGCTGGGACCCGGCGCTGATGTCCTCGGGACTCTACCGCCCGCGTCAGGCCGCCGACGTCGCGTTCGAGGCCGGGCGCGTGTCCGGGGCCGGCTCCACCGTGTGGCGCGCGACCCGCAGCGAGAAGGTGCTGTTCTATCGCGAAGGCGTGAATGGCTCGGTGCTCGTCGGCACCGACGAGCAGGGAACCCAGCGCTGGCTGCGCGTGGGCGGCAAGATCGACGCGAGCACCAGCGACATGGAGACCCAGGTGCTGCTGGGCCTGCTGCCGACGCTGTGCGCGGACTCCGCCGCGCGCACGCTGGTGATCGGGCTCGGCTCGGGCATCACCGCCGCGGCAGCACTCGCCGCGGGCGCGGGCCCCACCGAAGTGGTCGAGCTGGAGCCCGGCGTGGTGCAGGCGTCGCGGTTCTTCCACGCGCCGGGCGAGGATCCGCTCGACGACCCGCGCGTGCACCTGATCCTGGGCGACGCGCGCACCCACCTGGCGCACGGCGGTGGTCGCTACGGCGTGATCGTCTCGGAGCCCTCGAACCCGTGGATCGCGGGCGTCAACAACCTGTTCACCGTCGACTTCTACCACCGCGTGCGCGCGCGGCTGGCGCCCGGCGGGGTGTTCTGCCAGTGGATGCAGCTCTACGAGTTGTCGCCCGAGACGTTCGCCTCGATGCTGGCGTCGTTCCTGGACGTGTTCCCGCAGGGGCAGGTGTTCTGCGTGTGGAACTCGGTCGACGTGCTGTTGATCGCGGCGCCGGACGATCGGCGGCTCGCGATCGAGCGGCTCGCGACGCCGGACGGCCGCCGCCTGCTCGCGCGCGCGCGGATCCGCGCGCCGGAGGCGCTCGCGGGCTACTACGCGGGCCCGTTCGCTGCGCTGCGCCCGATCGCGAAGGGCGCGCCGCTCAATCGCGACGACCGTCCGATCGTGGAGTACCGCGCGCCGCGCGACCTGATCGAGATCGGGCGCACCGCGCTGTTCGGCAGCCCGCGCGTGATCGGCGAGGTGCCGTTCGCCGCCGCGCCGCCAGCCGGGCCCGCTGTTCGCCGCGTGGTCACGCGAGGGCTGGTACGAGGCGCGCGGGCGCATGCTGATGGACGCGGGCCAGCTCGGGCGTGTGCGCACGGTCGCGCGCGATGCGCGCGCGGCGGGGCTCGACGCGCTGGCTGCATCGTTAGCTGGCGGGGCCGACGCGACCGACCGCCGCCAGCGCGGGCTGGTCGAGGTCCAGCGCGCCACCGCGCTGATCAACCAGGGCGCCGACGACGCCGGCCGCGCGGCGCTCGAGCGCGCGACCGAGATCGATCCCGCGAACGCGCGCGCCTGGGTGATGCTGGCGGACCGGCTGCGGATGGCCGGCGACTCGCTGGGCACCGCCGCGGCGCTCGGCCATGCGCTGACGAGCCCCGACTCCGCGATCCGCGCCGACGCGCTCGACGTCGCCGCGCTGGTGGCGGTCGAGCGCGGGCGCCTGCCGGAGGCGGCGGCGCGCTTCGCGGAGGCGCAGCGACTGATGCCGCGCGACGTGCGGCACTATGCGCTCGAGGCGCGTGCGCGCGCGGCGATCGGCGATCGGGCCGGGAGCGATCGCAGCGCTGCGGCGCGGACTGGCGGCGGTCCCCGCAGACGCGGGGCTGGCGCAGATGCTGAGGTCGATGGGCGGCGGGGGGTAGAGAGAACCCCTCTGGCCAGTCGATGCGTCGCTCAGGCACCGTGTTCGCCCGCCCCAGGGGGCCAAACGGGACTCGA
Source organism: Candidatus Eiseniibacteriota bacterium (assembly GCA_963725865.1). Taxonomy (GTDB): domain Bacteria; phylum Eisenbacteria; class RBG-16-71-46; order RBG-16-71-46; family RBG-16-71-46; genus CAVSAC01. The sequence goes on along the minus strand of CAVSAC010000014.1, from coordinate 1,266,735 downwards.
TGCAGGATGGAGAATCGCGTGGCGCCCGGCGCCCCGCTTCACCCTGTGCCCAGTCGGCCGTGTGGGATTCGCGCGATCGGCGCCCCACGTCCTGGCCCGCGCGGCTTGCGACGAACGCCCGGACCGGGCACGCTGCCCGCGTGACGCTCCCTGAAAAAAATAATTTGTGTACATATGTGATGACGCCGCGGACGCTGCTCGTGATCGAGATCGACGCGATTCGTCTGCCTGCAGTCGTAACCGACAGCGTATCGCTCAACGACGTAGCGAGAAGCGATGATCGCGTCGTTTGCCCGGATTCGCGCGCATTGCGCCAGCGCGATCTGCACAGGATGAGTGTCGTGTCCACTCCCGCTGTGTCGCGCCTCGGCGAGTTCAACGCCGCAAGACTCGCTGCCGCAGTTCCTCATCTCTGAACCGCTCGCGTACATTCCCTCGCAACAGCACCACACACCCGTCAATCAATTCCAATCATCCCATCCGCTCGTAGTCACCCCGAACCACGACGCCTTTCCAACAGTGATTCAATGTCACCCCCCTGCCACCGGGCTGGGCTGGCATTGGGACTTGTACGGTAGCCGCTTCCACGGGTGTTGATCCGTGGGACGGCGGTGGTCGCGAGCGAGTGCGGTGCGATCGCCTGCAGGGGTTGGAGTCGGAGGTCGGGAGTCGATGCGATCGTCGATCGTGAGCGAGATGCGGAGGCCGTTTTCGCGTTGCGGACGGCGGCGGGGCTTTGCGGAGTCTCGCGGCACGAGGCTGAAGGGCTCGCCCGGCGCCGGCTGTTCGAGCAGCACCTGGCCGTCGTGCAGGACCAGCAGCCGGCCATCGAGCAGTTCGCGCACCTCGACCCGGGCGCGGGCATACGAGCGCTGGTGGTCCGGGTGGGATCTGGAGCGTGAGGCCGGGGATGGAGACGACGTTGTCGCGCCCCACCACGCGCGCGTATCGACAGGCAAGGACGCGATCGAGGTGACGCGGGGCAGAGCGCCACGCGGGGACGCTCTCGCGTGGTTGCAGCGCGAACCACTTCCGGCAGCGGGTGAGGAACTGCGGCAGATAGGCGTCGAACGCGTCCAAAAATTATCTTATTCACGCATTATTTTCCTTACCATTACATATTTTAATTATATTTCTTCGATAGATGTCTTCTGTAATTACATTTCTCGTGCTATTCCATTGCTACTTCGATCCCTGTAGAGCATTCCACCGATACATTAATATTGTCCGATTCCTGTTAAATTTTTTATACATCATGTCTTCATTGTCGAGGACGCGAGCCGTGCGGTCTCAGACGGTCGACCACGTGAACAGCATCTGTAATCGCTCTGCACGAACTGTGCTATCCATGATCTTTCTATCAGACTGGAGACTCGCGAGCCGTCTCGGCGTGCCGATCAGTGTCCGGTTCCGAAGCGCTGACGCTTGCGAATCCATCTTCTCAAACTGTGCTTTCATTATAATTATACAATTACGCGATTCTCAGTCATATGCTTGCACGAGTGCAATCTAGTTGCAGCGTCGTGCTTGTAGCATATACCCAGCACGCGCCGGATTCTCAGCAGCGTTTCGGCCGCCTGTATCTCTTATCCCGCGATTCCTCCGCTGCATCGTGCACTTTACCAGCCCACATCCTGCGACGTGTCATTCGCTGTTCGTTATCTCATCATCGCGTTACAGGCCGAGCTACCGGTACCCGTGCAGTCAGTCTCGAACTGGCCTGAGGCGTCACCCGATCCTTCAGCCCTTGAACTCCTCGCTATCGCCCTTACGTTGGATCCAGACCTTAACCGCGTCTTAGCCTGCTTCTTAGTTCTTTGCAATCCTTCTCGCTCCCCCGCCACGCCGTCGCCGCGCTGTTCCTCGAGCGCCAGCACCTCGACCGCCCGCGCGGGCGGCGGCTGACCGCCGCGGCACTCGAGCGCTTCGCGTCCGACACCGGCGGCGTGCAGATCGACTCCATCAACGCCGTCGACCGCGCGCACCTGATCACGCTGTGGAGCCGCTTCGGCGCGTTCGACCGCGCGGCGCTCGAGCGCCTGCTCTACCGCAAGCGCGTGCTGTTCGAGTACTGGGCGCACGCCGCCTGCCTGGTGCCGCGGGCGCATCTGCCAGCGTGGAAACGCGCGATGGTCGACTACCACGGCCACAGCACCGGCTGGACCTCGTGGCTGCGCCAGAACGCCGGCGTGATGGCGGCGGTCGAACAGGCAGTCCGCACGCGCGGCCCGCTCGCCAGCGCCGACTTCGAGCACCACCGCCCGGGCGGCTCCGGCGGCTGGTGGGACTGGAAGCCGGCGCAGCACGCGCTGCACGTGCTGTGGATGCGCGGGCAGCTGCTGGTGCACTCGCGTCCGAACTTCCACAAGCGCTACGACCTCGGCGCGCACGTGCTGCCGGAGCTGGCCGCGACCGAGCCGCTCGATCCGGCCGCGTTCCGGCGCTGGCACATCGAGCGCTCGCTGCACGCGATGGGCGCGGCGAGCGAGGCCGACCTGCGGATGTACATGACCTACCCGCGCGTGGCCGTCGGCCGCCACCGCGAGGCGCTGCACGCGGCGCTGCGCGACGGCGCGGTGGTGCCGGTCGCGATCGAGGGCGAGCGCCGCCCGTGGTACGCGCTGTCGCGCGACGTGCCGGCGCTCGAGCGCGCGGCGCGCAGGCGCGCGCCCTCGCGGGGCACCACGCTGCTGGCGCCGTTCGACTCGCTGATGTGGCACCGCGAGCGGGTGCTGGCGCTGTTCGATTTCGACTACCGCATCGAGGTGTACGTGCCCGAGCCCAAGCGCCGCTTCGGCTATTACGTGCTCCCGGTGCTGCACGACGGGCGCCTGATCGGCCGCGTGGACGCGCGCCGCGTGCGCGAGCACGGGCGGCTCGAGGCGCGTCGCGTGCGCTTCGAGCCATGGTTCGAGCGGGGCGCGGCGCCGCATGCTGCGTGGAGCGCGCTCGATCGCGATGCGGCATTGGCCGGGCTCGCCGAGGCGCTCGCCTCGCTCGCCGCGGCCGGCGAGTCGCCGCGCGTGGTGCTCGGCCGCGTGTACCCGGCCCGGCTGCGTCCGGTGCTCGCGCGCGCGCTGCGACAGATCTCCGACTGAGCGCACGGTTCCGCTGGATTGCGGCGGCGGCATCTGTTACTTGATAGCTGCAGTCGCTGGACGCTGCACTCCCGGAGATCCGATGCCCGCTGACCGCCGCCCACTCGTCCACGCTTTCGCGCGCGCCATCGCGCGCGCGGCGCCGGAGCCGCGATGAGCAAGCCGCCGCCGACCGGCTATTCCAGGCGCAGCCGCCTCGACAAGCTCGGGGTGAAGGAGGGCGCGCGCGTGGCGGTGCTGGGACTGATGGACCCCGGCTTCATCGCGGAGCTGCACACGCGGGTCGCCGACATCGCCACCGCGCGCGTGAATCGCGAAACCGACCTGGTGATGCTGGTGGTCGAGAGCGAGGCGGGACTGCGCCGGCTCGCGACCGTCCGCAAGGCGATGCGGCCCGACGCCGCAGTGTGGGCCGTGTGGCCGAAGGGCCAGCCCCACATCAAGGAGGACACCGTGCGTGAGGCCGCACTCGCGCTCGGTCTGGTCGACATCAAGGTGATCGCGTTCGACGAGCGCCTGAGCGCGCTCAAGCTGGTCGTGCGCGTTGCGAACCGCTGACTTCCCCAGCCGCGGAGACCCCATGGCAGCCAAGTCGAGAGCGAAGGTGACCGTCCGCCGGGCGAGCGCGCAACGCGCGACCGCGGCGCGACCACGCCCGGTGCGGGTGCCCGCCGACCTGGCGCGTGCGCTGCGCGCCTCGCGCGCGGCCAAGGCGCAGTTCGACGCGTGGCCGCCCTCCCACCGCCGCCAGCTGATGCGCTACGTCACCGACGCCAAGCGCGCCGAGACCCGCGCGCGCCGCATCGAGGCGATGGTCGAGCGGCTGGCGAAGGACTGGCGGCTGTCGCGGGGGTAGGCGCGGGAGTACCTCGGCCGTTTCACTCGTATCGCCGCCATCGCCCTGCTAGTCTCCCCGCCGTCGGTCGATCTCCAGATCGTGACCGCAGTCTCCGCGACCGGTCCGCGCGGGTGGGTCGCCCCACCGGGTATCCACGCCCTCCGGCCACACTCCACCGTCCTCCGGAGGAGTCTCATCATGTCGTGGGCACGTGGCGCCGTCCCTTCCCGTGTGTTCCCGTCCCTGCTCGCGAGCGCGATCGCGCTCGCCGCGCTCGCCGTGCTCTCCACGCCGTCCATCGCGCTGCCGCTGTTCGCGCGCAAGTACGGCATGGCCTGCACCTCCTGCCACCTCGCCGCGCCGCGACTGAACGCATTCGGCATGCAGTTCAAGCAGAACGGCTACCGCATGATGGGCAGTCACGGCGAGTCGCCGTGGGACAGCACCGGCAAGGAGTTCCCGATCTCGCTGGTGGGCAACGTGGGGTACGCCTTCAACAGCACCGCGATCGACACCGGCGGCACGTCGCGCGTGCGCACCAACGTCGGCGGCTTCCAGCAGAACCAGGTCGAGTTCCACACCGCCGGCACGCTGGCCGAGCGCGTGTCGTTCCACTTCGACAACGACTTCGCCGGCGTCGGTGGGCCGCTGCAGAGCGGCATGGCGTTCGTGCAGCTCGACGACGTGGGCAAGGACGGCTCGCTCAACGTCAAGGCCGGCATCTACGACGCCGACATCCCGTACCTCGCGGACTCCCGCAAGACCACGCTGACCGGCTACCTGAACGACCGCGTCACCCTGGGGGCCGCGGGAATCGAGCTCAACGGAGTGAAGTCGAGCTGGTGGTACGCGCTGGGGCTCATCAACAGCAGCCGCAGCCTCGACAGCCTGCTGGCCCACCGCCCGGACACCAAGACGTTCAACCAGCTCGAGAACGTCTACCTGTGGGTGATGCGCGAGGCGGGCGGCCACATGTACACCGCGCGCATCTACGTCGACCGCCAGGACCCGCGCAAGCCGGACGGCACGTCGTCGCAGCACGTACAGGGCGATCTCAGCGCGCTCCTCGACCGCGGGCGCGTGACGCTGATCCCGGGCTACACGATCGACAAGTTCCAGGACCAGTCGGACGGCGTCTCGGACGTCGCCCACACCGGCATGCTCGAGGCCACCTGCCTGCTCGACAAGCAGTCGCGCTGGGTGCTGACCGCGCGCTACGAGCACGAGTACGTGCCGAAGTCGCACGGCGCGACCAGCGTGGAGGACGTGAGCCTCGGCACGCTGAATCTGGCCTACTACGTCAACCCGAACGCGCGCTTCGGCCTCGACTGGGCGCACGGCTCGGACAACGTCCACGGCCCGATCAGTGACGGGCTCCAGCTGTTCGGCTGGGTGGGCTACTGAGGCGTCGCGCCCGCGCGCGAGTCGGCGAAGGCCCGGGCATCCGCCCGGGCCTTCCCTGCGTCGGGCGGATGCGACGGCGTTCAGACCTCGGCGTCGAGCCCCAGCCCGCGGTGGAGCAGGCGCACCGCCTTGGCGGCGTCCTCCTCGCGCACCACGAACGACAGGTTCACGCGCGAGGCGCCCTGCGAGATCATCTCGACCGTGATGCCGACCCCGCCGAGCAGCGTGAACACGTGCCCGGCGAGCCCCAGTTGCCGCGGCGCGCCCTCGCCCACCACGGCGACCACCGCGAGCCCGCGCGTCACCTCGATGCGCCCGATCGACTCCAGCTCGGCGATCGCCGCCTCGAGCCGCGCGTCGGCGTCGACCGTGACCGAGATCGAGACCTCGGACGTGGTGACCAGGTCCACCACCACGTGGTGGCGGCCGAACACCTCGAACACGCGCGCCAGGAACCCGTGCGCGAGCAGCATGCGCGTGGAGACGATGGTGACCGCGATGATGCCGGACTTGCACGCGATCGACTTCACCTTCCACGCGGCGTCGATCGGGTCGGCGGTCGCCGTGATGCGCGAGCCGGGGTCCGCGGGCCGCGCGGTGTTGAGGATGCGCACCGGGATTCCGCGGTCCATCGCGGGCAGCAGGGTCTTGGGGTGGAGCACCCGGGCGCCGAAGTACGCCAGCTCGCTGGCCTCCGCGAACGAGAGCCGCGGCACCGGGCGCGCCTCCGGCACGATCCGCGGGTCGGCCGACAGCATGCCGCTGGTGTCGGTCCAGATCTGGATCTCGTCGGCGCCCAGCGCGGCGCCCAGGATCGCGGCGCTGTAGTCCGAGCCGCCGCGCCCGAGCGTGGTCGGCCGGCCGTCGGGCGTGCGCCCCAGGAAGCCGGTCACCACCGGCAGCGGCGGGCGCGCGCCGAGCGCGGCCGCGAGCAGGCCGGCCGCCTCGGGCAGCGGGTGGGCGGCGCCGAAGCGCTCGTCGGTCACGAGCCCCGCCTCGCCCGCGTGCCACGCGCGGGCCGCGAGCCCGTCGGCCACGAGCGCCGCCGCGAACAACTGCGCGGCGAGTCGCTCGCCGTACGACAGCACGCGGTCGCGATCGGCGGGCGCCAGCGGGTGTCCCTGGCGCGCGAGCGCCACCGCCTCCTGGCGCCAGCCGTCGAGCAGCGCGGCGACCGGCTCGGCACCCACGCCGGTGGCGCGCGCGAACGCCACGTGGCGCTCGACCAGCGCGGCCGCCAGCTCGCCGCGGCGCGCGGGCTCGCGGCAGAACTCGACCAGCAGGTTGGTCACCCCCGCCAGCGCGCTCACCACCACCACCGGGTCGAGCGCCGCCCGCTCGCGCACCAGCCGCCGCGCGAGCGCGAAGTTCCCGGGCAGACCGACCGAGGTGCCGCCGAACTTCAGGACGATCATGCGCGGGAATCTACACGAGCCGCACTCGCCCCGCCGCGCTCGCGTGTGATTGAATGCGGCCCATGAGACGTCGGGACCTCCTCCGCGCCGCCGCGGCCACCGCGGCGCTCGCCGTGGCGCGCCGCGCGGGCGCGCAGGCGCTGGCGGACACGCTGCGGGCGCGGGCCGACTCGCTGAGCGCGCCCGCGGGGCCGGGGGGTGCCCCCGCCGACTCCACCGGGGCGGCGCGCCCGGCGACGATCACCGTGGTGGCGGGTGGCGACACCACGCTCGGCTACAACCTGCAGGACCACTTCGACCGCGAACTGGCCGCGGGCGCCGCGCGCGAGACGCTCGAAGCGCGTTACTTCTCGGGGGTGCGCGGGCTGCTGGAGCCCGCGGACCTGGCGGTCGTGAACCTGGAGTGCCCGTTCACCGCGCGCGGCACGAAGGTTCCGAAGCACTTCAACTTCCGCGCGCGCCCCGAGCTGGTGAAGGTGCTCCAGGCGGGCGGCGTGGACGTGGTCTCGTGCGCGAACAACCACGTCGAGGACTACGGACCCCAGGGCGTCGCGGACACGCTCGCCACGCTCGACGCGGCCGGCATCGCGCGCTTCGGCGCGGGGCCCGCCATGGAGATCGCGCGCACGCCGGTGATCGTGGAGCGCGGCGGCCTGCGGGTGGGCTTCGTGGGCTGGTACTTCCAGATCGCGGCGGACATGTTCGAGCCCAAGGTGCTCTACGCCACCCACTGGACCGCGGGCGTGGCGGGCTGCTACACGGACCTGGACTGCATCCGCGCGATGGTGCGCGAGGACGTCGCGGCGCTGGTGCCGCGCGTGGACGTGGCGATCCCGTTCTTCCACTGGGGCAAGGAGGGCGCCTACTACGTGCGCGAGTACCAGCAGGAGCTCGCGCACCTGTGCGTGGACCTCGGCGCGAAGGCGGTGCTGGGCGCGCACCCGCACCGGCTGCACGGCGTGGAGCTCTACCGCGGCGCACCCATCTACTACTCGCTCGGCAACTTCGTCTACGGCGGCATCAAGGACCCGAGCGACACGCTCGCGGGGCTCGCGCGGTTCACGGTCGGGCGCGACGGCGTGAGCGCGGCCGAGGTGATACCGCTGCGCTTCACGCGCTGGCCGGACGATCCGTTCCGCCCGGTGCCGCTCGAGGGCGCCGAGCGCGACCAGGCGCTGGCGCTGGTCGCCGAGCGCTCGCGCGGCTTCGCGGCCACCCTGCCGATGCTGGCGGAGCTTCCTCCGCCCGCGCCCGCGGCGCCGGCGGCGCGCTGACCGCGAGCCGCCGGCGGGCCGCGAGGAGCGCGCGCCTCAGTGAGGCGCGGGCTTGTCGGCGCGGGTCGAGAGCTTGAACGGCAGGTACGCCGGGCACCAGCGGATCAGCCCCGTGAGCAGCAGCGGAATGCCGATCAGCCCCCACCAGCTCTTCAGGTACCAGCCGAGCCCGAGGGCGACGATGCCCGCGACGATGCGCAGCGTGCGATCGATGTCACCGACGTTCTTCATCATGGGACGAACCTCCGAGGGTGGATCCGGCTCCGGGGCGCGGGGGCGTCCGCGGGCGCGCCGGGCCGGCAGCTCCCGGTCGCGCTCGATCCGCCGGCTTCGGGCGGCTTCCACCGCGCGCAGCATAGCGCAGGGCGGCTGAACAGTGGCGCCGGGCGGCCCCGCCACCGTTGCCCGATCCGGTCGCGGCACTCTAGACTCATGCACGTCGTTCATCGCCTCGCACCCTCGGAGCCCGCCATGCGTCCGCGTCCCATCGCCCTGTCGCTGCTCGCCGTGGTCTGCATCGCCGCGCCGCTGCTGTGGTCGCACCTTCACCGGCCGGAGTCCGGCGAGCGCCCCGGGCAGGACGGAGGACCGTATCCGAGCGATTGGTTCGGGATGCAGCGTGCGTTCCCGTTCGAGACCATCCCGCAGGAAAAGTGGGCCGCCGCGGTCGAGCAGGCGCGAGCGGAGCGCGAGCGCCTGGCGCTCGGCACCAGCGCCACGCCGCTGACCTGGCAGCAGGCGGGTCCCTACAACATCGGCGGCCGGGTCACGGCGCTGGCCGCGGTTCCCGGCGGGGCCACCGTGTTCCTCGCCGCGGCGAACGGCGGGGTGTTCCGCTCCACCAACAGCGGCACCAACTGGACGCCGATCTTCGACGAGTTCGGCGACTTCTCGATCGGCGCGCTGGCGCTGGAGCCGGGCTCCTCGACCACGTTGTACGTGGGCACCGGCGAGGCCAACGCGTCGGTCGACTCCTACGACGGGCGCGGGCTGTACCGCACCCACGACGCGGGCGCCACCTGGGAGTACCTCGGCCTGACCGCGACCGCGCGCATCGCGCGCGTGGCGGTGGACCCCGCGGACCCGAACCACCTTCTGGTGGCGGCGATGGGCCCGCAGTTCTCGACCTCGCCCGACCGCGGGCTCTATCGCTCGACCGACGGCGGCATCACGTGGTCGAAGCCGCTGTTCGTCAACGACAGCACCGGCGTGACCGACGTGGTGTTCAACCCGCTGCACCCCGACACCGTGTTCGCCGCGTCGTGGGAGCGCGTGCGGCGGCAGAGCTACCGGCGCGCATACGGGCCGGGCTGCGGCATCTGGCGCAGCATCGATCGCGGCGCTAATTGGACGCGCCTCAGCACCGGGCTGCCGGTGCCGTCGGACGGCGTCGGACGCATCGCGCTCGCGCTCTGCGCGTCGCAGCCGCGCACGATCTACGCCCAGTTCACCACCGGAACGGCGCAGGGCTACGCGGGGCTCGGCATGTACCGCTCGATCGACGGCGGCGACACGTGGACGCGCCGCGATGCGAGCGGCTTCACGGGCGGCTTCGGCGGCTTCAGCTGGTACTTCGGCGACATGGCGGTCGACCCGACCAACCCGAGCCGCGTGTTCGCGCTCGGCGTGACGCTCATGCGCTCGCTCGACGGCGGCGTCTCGTTCACCAACATCACCGGCGGCGCGCACGTGGATCAGCACGCGATCTGGATCGACCCGTCGTTCCCGAACCGCGTCTATCTCGGCAACGACGGCGGGTTCTTCTCGAGCAGCGTGGGCGGCGGATCGTGGCTGAAGTCGGTCGACCTGCCCATCACGCAGTTCTATGCCGGCGCCATCGCGCCACAGAACCCCAACAAGCTGCTGGGCGGCACCCAGGACAACAACACGCTGATCACCGCGGGCTCGCCGAACGCGTGGTTCCCGGTGCTCGGAGGCGACGGCTTCCAGTGCCTGGTCGATCCGGTCGACAGCAACGTGGTGTTCGCCGAGTTCCAGTACTGCTGCTCGGGCGCCGGGCCGCAGCGCTCGGTCAACGGCGGCGCCTCGTTCGGCACCCCCGGGGGCTTCAACGCCGCCGACCGCTACAACTGGAACACGCCGATCGTGATGGATCCGCACGACCACCGCGTCCTGCTGGTCGGGAGCCAGCGGGTCTACAAGAGCGTCGACAACGGGATCACGTACGTGCCGGTCAGCGCCGACCTCTCCACCAACCCGGTGGACGCGACGCTGCTTTACGGCACCATGAGCGCGCTGGAGATCTCTCCGGTCGACCCGTTCACCTACTACGCGGGCACCGACGACGGCCGGGTGTGGCGTTCGATCAACGCCGGGCTGGGCTGGACCGAGATCACCGCCGGCCTGCCCTTGCGCGCGATCACGCGCGTGACCGCCGACCCGGTGACCGCGGGCACGGTCTACGTGACGCTCTCGGGCTTCGGCTCCGACGAGCACCTGGCGCACGTGTACCGCAGCATCGACCGGGGGACCACCTGGACGTCGATCGCCGGGAACCTCCCCGACGCTCCCGCCAACGACCTGCTGGTCGACCCGGCGGACCCGAACACCCTCTACCTGGCGACCGATGTCGGGGTGTGGGCGACCCGCGACCTGGGCGTCGGCTGGTTCCCGCTCGGGGTCGGGATGCCCGCCCAGGCCGTGTTCGACCTCACCCTCCACGCCGCCTCGCGCACGCTGGTGGCGGCCACGCACGGCCGCGGGCAGTGGCGTCTCGACCTCACGCAGCTCCCCGTCGCGGTGGGTCCCACCGCGGATCCCGCGCGCCTCGCACTCTCGGCGCCGTGGCCCAATCCGAGCCGCGGCGCGGTGCGTCTATCGCTCGAACTGCCCGCCGCAAGCGCGGTCGAAGTCGTGGTCTACGACGCCGCGGGCCGCCGCGTCGCGAGCCTCGCGAACGGCCCGCGCGAGGCCGGGCGTCACGCACTCGCGTGGGGCGCGACGGACGCCGCCGGGCATCGTGCACGCGCCGGCGTGTACTTCGTGCGGGCGCGCACGCGCGACGCCGAGGCGGTCCAGCGCGTCGTCCTCACCGACTGAAGCGCGGGGCTCGGCGGGGTGCGCGAGACCGGTCGATCACCCGGCGCCACCGCGAGACGCGTTTCACCCGCGATTGGCGCGGCCCGGAATATGCATCGTTTCCACCCGCTCCAGCAAAGGGTGGAATCGATGTGGGTGCAAGATTCCCCTTGTCATTCGCGGTCGCGCTCGCTATACCCACGTCCGGCTAGGGTGCCTCGACTCGGCGCCCGTCCGAATGTGCCGCATGACCTTCATCAGGGAGAGGAAGGACACACATGGCGAAGATGATGACGAAGTCACAGATCGCGGGTCACCTCGCGAACAAGTTCGAGCTCACCAAGAAGCAGAGCACCCTGATCCTCGAAGAGCTGGCGACGCTCGCCGCCAAGCAGGCGCGCAACGGCTTCGTGTTCCCCGGCGTGGGCAAGCTCGTGGTCGTGAAGCGCAAGGCCCGCATGGGCCGCAATCCGCAGACCGGCGAGGCCATCAAGATCCCGGCCAAGACCGTGCTCAAGTTCCGGATCGCGAAGGCCATGAAGGAGCTCGCGCTCAAGTAGACCGCCACACCGCTGTACGCGAGGCCCCGCGCCCGAGCGCGGGGCCTTCTCGTTGGTGGCGCCCACGCGCCGCGGCGCGCGAGGTGCTAGGCTGGTCCGCGCATGCGCACCGTGTTCCTCAGGACCCTGCTGTCCATCGCGGTCGCCGCGATGGGCCTGGTGGATCTGCTCTCCGCGCTCCTGTCGCGTCCCCCCGAACGCCTGGTCGCCCTCGTCCACCTCGTCCCCACCGACGTGCTCGACACCAGCCGCACGTTCACGCTCATCGCCGGGGCGCTGCTGCTGGTCACCGCCTGGGGCCTGCGGCGCGGCAAGCGCCGCGCGTTCGTCGCTGCGTTGTTCCTGTGCGCGCTCTCGGTGCCGGTCAACGTGCTCAAGGCCCTCGACGTCGAGGAGGCGTCGATCGCCGCCGCGCTGCTGTTCGCGCTCGGCGTGAGCGGCGACGCGTTCCGCGTCCGCAGCCGCGCGCTCACGCTCGGCGCGCTGCGCTCGTGGGGCACCGCCGCGGTGATCGGCCTGCTCGTCTACGCGGTCGTCGGCTGCTGGATCGTCGAGGGCACGTTCGGCCCCGGCGCCTCCCTGGTGCGGGCGATCGAGGAGGCCGCCTACCGGCTGGTCGGCATCGGCGGTCCCGCGCTGGTGCTCGCGCGCACCCTCCCGCCGGCGGAGTCGCGCGTGGTCGAGTGGTTCCTCGAGTCGCTGCCGGCGCTCGGGTTGATCCTGCTGGTCGCGCTGGCCGTGCTGGCGTTGCGGCCGGCCGCCCATCGCGGACGCCACGGCGCCGAGGTGCGACGCGTGGCCGAGCTGGTGCGCGAGCACGGCGACAGCTCGGTCGCCGCGTTCGCGCTCGGCTCCGGCATCGACTACTTCTTCAGCGCCAACCAGCGCGCGGTGATCGCCTATCGCTTCGAGGCGGACACGCTGCTCGCCGTCGGCGATCCGATCGGCCCACTCGAGGAGCTGCCGGCGCTGCTCGACGCGTTCGAGCAGCACTGCCGCACGCGCGACTGGCAATTCGCGTTCTTCCAGGCGCGCCCCGAGCGATTGCCCTTGTACCACGCACGGGGATGGCGGGCGCTGCACATCGGCGAGGACCCCGTGCTGTGGACCGACCGCTTCTCGCTCGAGGGCTCGGCGATCGCCGAGGTGCGCCGCGCGGTGCGCCGCGTCGAGGGCGCGGGCGTGGTGGCGCGCGTGTTCTTCCCCGGCGCGGGCGCGTTCGACCCGCACCACGATCCCGACGGCCTGCTCGCCCAGATGCGCGACATCTCCAGCGAGTGGCTGCGCACGCGCAACGGTGGCGAGAAAGGCTTCTGCATGGGACGTTTCGATCCCGCGCGGCTGCCCCAATCGCCGCTCGCGGTGGCGTGGGATGCGGCCCGCCAGCGCGTGGAGGCGTTCGTGACGTGGGAGCCGATCCCGGCGCGCCGCGGCTGGGCGCTCGACCTGATGCGCCGGCGCGGCGACTCGCCGAGCGGCGTGATGGAGTTCCTGATCGTGCGCTCGCTCGAGGCCGCGCGGGCGCGCGGCGACGCGCTGCTGTCGCTCTCGCTCTCGGCGCTCGTGAGCGTCGAGGAGCCCCCGCTCACGCCCGAATCCGCGGCGGCGGCGACCGCGGACGCCGAGGCCGCGGCCTCGCCGCTGCCGAAGGACGCGCCGCGCGCCCGGGGCGGCGGGGCGTCGCCGGCGCCCACCACGGCCGACCGCGCGCGCGAGTTCCTGATGGAGCACCTGTCGCGCTTCTACGACTTCAAGAACCTGTTCCGCTGGAAGAAGAAGTTCGCGCCGGCGTTCGAGGACCGCTTCCTGGTCTACCCCGAGCCGCTGGCGCTGCCGCGGGTCGCGCTGGCGCTCGCCCGCGCCCAGAGCCCCGGCGGGCTGATGTCGTACTTCCGCCGCGACTGAGCGAGCCGCCACTCGAGCGCGTGCCCTCCGCATCGCAATACCCACACGCGATGCTCCGGGCACGCGCCACTCCGGCGACCTGTGCCTGCCCGGACGCATTTCGGCGTTGCCCGACCTGCCGCCCTCTGGCACCGTGCCCCGGTCCGCGCCGCCACCTCACGGAGGTCCCGTCATGCGCCGTCGCCTGTCGCTCGCGCTCACGCTGTCCGCGCTGCTCGCGCTGCCCCTCGCCGCGCACGCCGCCGGTCGCTTCGCGGTCCACGCCGCGCACTGGATCGACGCGCGCGCCGGGCTCGAGCGCGGCGAGGTGTGGGTGGTGGTCGCGGGCGACACGATCGAGTCGATCGCCGACCGCGCGCCGAGCGGCCTGCCGGTGACCGACCTCGGCGGCGCCACGCTGCTGCCCGGGCTGATCGACGTGCACACCCACCTGTCCTCGCGCGTCGGCATCCCGCTGGCCGAGCGGCTCAAGTCGAGCGCGGCGCGCGCGGCGGTCACCGGGGTGAACAACTGCCGCGCCACCCTGATGGCGGGCTTCACCACGGTGCGCGACGTGGGCGGCCGCGAGCTGGTGGACGTGGCGCTGCGCGACGCCGTGAACGCCGGCGAGATCGTGGGCCCGCGCATGCAGGTGGCGACCTGGTCGCTCTCGATGACCGGCGGGCACGGCGATCCCACCAACCTGCTCGACTACCACTGGTGCAACGACCTGGAGTCGGGCGTCGCGGACGGCGTCGACGAGGTGCGCAAGCACGTCCGCTTCAACGTCCAGCAAGGCGCCGACGTCATCAAGATCCTCGCCACCGGCGGCGTGCTGTCGGCCGGCGACAACCCCCGCCTCACGCTGTACACGCGCGAGGAGATGCACGCCGCGGTCGACGAGGCCGAGCGCCTCGGACGCCACGTCGCGGCCCACTGCCACGGCAAGGAAGGCATGATCTGGGCGAGCGAGGCGGGCGTGCGCTCGGTCGAGCACGGCACCTATATGGACGCCGAGGTCGCGCAGGTGCTCAAGAAGAACGGCACCTGGTACGTGCCGACGCTCTACGTGGTCGAGCCGATCCTCGCCGAGGGCAACCCGCTCCACATCCAGGAGGAGAACCTCGCCAAGGCGCGCGCCGTCCGCGGTGTCATGCACGGCGCGTTCCGCACCGCGCTGCACGCGGGCGTGAAGATCGCCTTCGGCACCGACGCCGGCGTGTTCCCGCACGGCACCCAGGTCCGCGAGTTCGCGATCTACGTGCGCGAGGGCATGACGCCGATGCAGGCGATCCAGACCGCCACCGTGAGCGCGGCCGAGCTGATGAGCTGGTCGGACCGGGTGGGCGCGATCGCGCCCGGCCACTTCGCCGACCTGGTCGCGGTCGCGGGCGATCCGCTCAAGGACGTCACCGAGCTGGAGCGCGTGACCTGGGTGATGAAGGGCGGCGTGGTGGCGAAGGACGCGACGAGCCGCTAGTCTGCGCGCCGCGGGCGCGCGGTGCGCCCCGCTTCCGAGAGGACCGATGCCGGCGATCGTGGTCGAGAACCTGGTGAAGACGTTCCGCGCCGGCACGGTGCGGGCGCTCGACGGCGTGTCGGTGGCGCTCGAGCCCGGCGAGGCGGTCGGCATCATCGGCCCCAACGGCGCCGGCAAGACCACCCTGCTCGGCTGCCTGCTCGGCTTCCTGCGCCCCGACTCCGGCCGCGTCGCCATCGAGGGACGCGAGCCCGACGACCTCGCCAACCGCGCGGTCACCGGCTACCTGCCCGAGCGCCTGGTGCTCGATCGCTGGATGAACGGGCTCGACTTCCTCGCCTACCACCACGCGCTCGCGCGCCTGCCGCAGGCCTCGCGCCGCGCGGACTGCGAGGCGGCGCTGGCGCAGGTCGGGCTCGAGCCCGTGGCGGGCCGCCAGCCGATCCGCGGCTACTCGCGCGGCATGCTGCAGCGGCTCGGTCTGGCGCAGGCGCTGCTCGGCGAGCCGCGCTTCCTGTTCCTCGACGAGCCCATCTCGGGCGTCGATCCGGCCGGCATCCTGCTGTTCCGCCGCCTGCTCGCCGAGCAGCGCGCGCGCGGCGCCACGCTGCTGGTGAACTCGCACCAGCTCGACGAGGTCGAGCGGCTGTGCGACCGCGTCGTGTTCGTGAGCAAGGGCCGCGTCGAATCGATGACCACGCAGGCCGCCGGCGCCACCGCGGCGCGCGCGCTGCGGGTGCGCTTCGCGGGCGGCGTCGCGCCGGAGCGGGCCACGCTCGAGGATGCCGCGCGCGCGGCGGGCGCCGAGCTGCTCGACGCGGTCGCCGCCGGCACGCGCTTCCGGGTCGCCGATGACGCCGGCGCCACGCGGCTCCTGGCGGCGCTGCTCGCGGCGCACGTGCCGGTGGTCGAGGCGGCCGCCGAGGAGGGCCGGCTCGAGCGCCTGTTCGTCGAGCCCGCCGCGGGAGGCGCGCGATGATCGTCACGCTCGTCACGACGTTCTGGCGCCAGCGCCTGACCAGCCCGCTGCGGCTGCTGCTCGCTCTGATGCTGTTCGGCTTCGGCCTGCTGCCGGTGCTGCTGACCGGCTCGCTCGCGACGCTCGGCAAGACCACCTTCGGCGTGTTCGGGTTCGTGTTCGCCGCCGGCCTGATCGGTCAGGAGGTCTCGAGCGGCGTGCTCACGCTGGCGTTCGCGCGCCCGCTGCGGCGCGCCGAGTACGTGTTCGCGCGCTGGCTCGCGGCCGGCTCGCTGGCCACCGCGGTGTGCGTGCTGCAGGTGCTGGTGGCGGCGGTGGTCTCGCTGCTGCGCCACGGCGACGTCGGCGCCGCGATGATGGCGGCCAAGATGCTCGAGGGGGCGCTGGCGGTGTTCGGCGTGTCGGCGGTGCTGGTGATGTTCTCGGCGCTGGCGCCCGGCCTCGGCGACCTCGGCTTGTACGTGCTGACGTTCCTGGGGGCCGGCATCCTCAGCAGCGTCGGCTTCGCGCGCCAGTGGCCGTGGCTCGCGCGCGCGGGCGCCGAGGTGCAGCGCTTCCTCGACGCCTCGCTCGATCCGTCGCCGTTCTTCAGCCACGGCGCGATCCCGTGGTTCGAGCTGGTCTCGTACCTGTCGACGCTCACGCTCTGCCTGGTGGTCGCGATGTGGGCGATGAACCGCAAGGAGCTCTCGTATGCCGCCGGCTGACGGCGCCCACCTGGCCGGCCCGAGCCGCGCGCTGCCGCGCGCGCTGGTGATCGCGGCCGCGGCGCTGCTGATCGCGCGGGTGGCGACCGGGATCTGGGACGCGCGCCACGCGCCACCGGCGGCCATGCGGCCGGTGGGCGGCTCGACGCACGTGAGGTTCGGCACCGCGGGCGGCACGGACCGCGTCGCGTGGGTGCCGATCGCGCAGGCCGAGGAGCTGGCCAAGCGCACGGCCAGGCCGATCCTCTACGACTTCAGCGCCGAGTGGTGCGGCCCCTGCCGCAAGATGGCCGACGAGGTGTTCGCCGACCCCGAGGAGGCGACCCGGATCGGGCAGCTGTTCGTGCCGGTGCGGGTCACCGACCGCCAGCGCGAGGACGGCCGCAACCCGCTCGAGGTCGACCGCCTGCAGCAGGCCTACGGCATCGACGCGTTCCCGACCCTGGTGGTGGCGAGCCCGGGCCGCCAGCGGTTCGAGAAGTCGAGCGGCTATTTCGGCCGCGACGCGACCATCCAGTGGCTGGCGCAAGCCGCGATGACCGCGCGCATGCGCGGACTGGGCGCGCTGCCCGACTCCACGCCGCCGGTGCGCTGAGCGCAGCGGTGCCGCCGCGGCGCGCTTGCCGGCGCCGGCGAGCGGTGAGTCAGCGCATCACGACCACGCGCCGGACGGCCGCGCGATGCTGGTCGAGCGAGAGGGTCACGAAGTAGACGCCGGCCGGCAGCGCTCCGGGGGCCCATCGCGCGGCGTGGGTGCCGGGCTCGAACGGCCCGCTCGCGATCCGCGCCACGCGCGCGCCCGTGACCGCGAACACCTCGAGCGCCACCCGGGCGGGAGCGGTCTGCGTCCACTCGAATGCGGTGGCTCCGCGCAGCGGGTTCGCGCCGGCGATCCGGAACGCCGGGCCGGCGGGCCTGGCGTCGGTCACGGCGGCGGACGCGCAGGCGGCGTCCATCCAGGTCTCGAGCGTGCCGATGCCGCGGGTGGCGAGCCGGAACGGCCTGGTGACCCCGCTCTCGAGCCCGCTCGTGAAGGGCAGCGGCGTGGTGGCCTCGCCGCGCGCGGCGAAGTAGTCGAACACCGAGAGCTCGGCGGCCGTCAGCAGCCGGTCGCGGCTCAGGACGATGGTGCCGACTTGGAACCGGTGCGGTGACTGCGCGGCGGCCGGCACGCGCGGCCCCTGCGCGGCGATGACGTCGGCGACGCCGAAGGTGGTGGCCGCACCGGAGCAGCCGTCGCACAGGAACAGGTTCGGATCGTCGAACACGACGTGGGTCCCGACCGAGTCGGGCGGCAGGAATCCCATCTCGTACAGATCGAGGTCCGTGAACTCGCGCGGCGGCTCGGCCGCCGACAGCTGATAGAGGTTGCCGCCCAGCGGGACCAACTCGAAGGGAAACACGCCGCCCCCGCCGCCCCCGATGTTGAAGCCCATCAGCCCGCGCGCCGGCGTGCCCGGCCGCCAGTGCGGCGTGCCGACCGCCAGCAGCGGCAGGCTGCTGTAGTTGATCCACTGGTGGCCGAGCTCGTGGAGGCTCGCGCTCTCGGCGAGATCGAAGAACGTGTCGATCGGGTAGAACGTCAGGCCGAGCAGGCGTCCCGCGCTGCCCCACTGCGCCGTGTCGTCGACCGGCGGGAGCCCGATCCCCGCGACCGCGTTCCGGACCACGAGGTGCCCGCGATTCAGCGGGTAGCTCGGCAGCGTGTGCACGACGTTCAGGAAGTCGAACTGGTCGCCGAACGCCGCCAGCACGTCCGCGACCGCGGCCCGCACGACCGCCGCGCTCGGCGGGAACGTGAGGTCCGGCCGCCACACGTTGACCACGTGGCAGGTGGACTGGATCGTGCCGCTCACGAGCGCCGGTCGCAGCGTCGGCACGCGGTCGTCCGCCACGTTGATGAACACCTGGTAGGTGAACGCCGGGATCCCGCCCTCGTACACCTGCAGGTAGCCGACGTGGTCGTGATTGACGTCCGCGGTGTCGTATCCGGCCAGCGCCTGGCTGACGGTGATGTCGGCGCTCCACAGGTCACCGCCCTGGTCGGCCAGGTCGACGCTCCCACCGGCCACGAGATCGAGGCGGACCGCGCTCGGCGGGCCCGAGAACTGGACGCGATAGGTGATGGAGAAGTCCGTGTCCGCCGGAGCGGTCGAGAGTGCGGCGACCGAGAAGCCCGCCCACACGATGCCGACCGGGCTCGCGCGCGCCGGCGCGGCGCCGGCGGTCACGGCGGGATCCAGGAGACCGGCGTCGATGCCACCGGTGGAGGTCGCGGCGGTCGCCGACATCGCTCCCAGGACGACGCACCCCGACGAGCGCCAGTGCGCTGAACCAGCGGACCATGTGGACCCCCGCACGTCGATCGCGGCGCTGCTCCGCGGCCGCGGGCAGGCGGACTCGCGGGATGGATGCGTCCACCCGCGAGCGCCCTCAATGGGAGAAACGCATCGGGCGAGCCGCGGGGGACATTCCGGCCCGCGGACGCACGGGCGGCGGGAGCGCGGGGCTCGCCAGCGCTCCGCGAGCGCACGGATGGCGGCGGGAGCACGGGGCTCGCCACCGCTGCGCGAGCGAGCCGGGCGCGGCGACGGCGTGCCGCCCGCCCGCCTGCCCCACGTGCCTCAGCGCGTGGCGACGGGGACGGTGTCGGGGCCGGCGCTGAAGCGTGCGATCAGCGACGCCAGGCGCGCCGGCTGATCCAGCATCACGAAGTGCCCGCAGCCCTCGATGCGCACCGGCTCCACGCGCGGCACGCGATCGTAGCCGAGCGCGCGCGACGCGTCGGCCCACGCTTCGTCCTTGCCCCACGAGCGCTCGGCGAACACCGCGAGCAGCGGCGCGCGCAGGTGCGACATGCGCACCGAGATGTTGAGCGAGAGCGCCAGCCGGATCCACGGCTTCACGTACGCGGGCTCGAGGGCGGCGACCTCCTCGTACAGCATGTGGCCCTGCGCCGAGTCGCGTCCGAACGACTCGTAGGCGGTGCGCAGCACCTGCTGGTAGTCGGTGTCGAGCGCCTTCAGCATGGTGTCGCGCTCGGCGCCCTCGAGCTGCGGGCGCAGCGCGGTCTCGACCAGCACCAGCGCGCGCACGCGGCCGGGGTGATCGAGCGCCTCCTGCGCGGCGACCAGGCCGCCGACCGAGTGACCGACCAGCACCACCGGCCCGGGCTCGTCGGCGAGCGCCAGGTCGAGCGCCTGCGCCGCGCGCTCGAGCGAGAACGGCTCCGGCATGGCGCTCGCGCCGTGGCCGGGCAGGTCGACCAGCACCACGCGATGGTCGCGGGCGAGCAGGCGCGCGCACGGCAGCCAGTGCCCGGCGCGGCCGCCGAGCCCGTGGACGAGCACGATCGTCGGCCCCTTGCCCATCACGGTGGTCGCGACGGGCGCGGGGCGCCCGTCGCTGCCGCGCCGCGCGAGCAGCCCGGCGAGGGCGACCAGCAGCACCAGCAGCAGCGCGACGCGCAGGGTCGGGCGCGCCGCGCGGGAGCGCGCCGGGGTCGCGGCTGCAGGGCTCGGGTTCGACACGTCGACGTCCTCGTGCTGCGGTCCGGCGCGGCGCGCGGACCGTCGTGACTAGCGGTCCACCGCGAGCGGCGCGAGCCCCTTGGCGAACTCGGCGAGCGCGCTCGCGAGCGAGTCGGGCTGATCCTTCATCATCCAGTACCCGCTGTCGCGGATGCGGCGGGTCGCGATCGTGGAGGCCGTGAGTCCACGGCTGCGCGCCAGCTCTTCCCACGTCACCGAGTCCGGCCACGCGCGCGCGGAACCGATGTAGAGCACCGGCAGCTTGGCGCCGCGCAGCGTGCCGGATTCGTCGGCGTTGAGCAGCGCCCGCAGGTACGACGTGATCGCCTGCTTGGACACCAGGCTCGCCTGCGCGTGGATCGCCACGCCCTGCACGGAGTCGCGGCCGAGGCCGGTGAACATCTGCTTGAGGAACGCGTCGTAGTTCTTGTCGACGAAGTCGAGGAACATCTTCTGCTGCTGGTCCGCCACCGGCACGCCGAAGCGGGTGCCGGCGTCGATGATCACCAGCCCGTTGAAGTGCTCGGGGTGGTGGCGCAGCGTGGCCAGCGCGACCAGGCCGCCGAGGCCGTGGCCCACGACGATGGAGCCGTGCGGCTGGCGGGCGAGCACGCGGTCGAGCGACTCGGCCACGTCGTCGATCGAGAACGGATCGGGCAGCGGGCTGCCGCCGTGGCCGGGCAGGTCCACCATCACGACGTGATGCGTGGGGATCAGCCGGCGCGCGGTCGGCATCCAGGTCATGCCGGCGCCGCCCAGGCCGTGCACCAGCACCAGCGTGGGACCGGAACCGTATTCGGTGGTGGTGAGCGCCACGGGCGCCGTGCTCGCGGGCTCCGCCGCCAGCAGCAGGCATGCGACCAGCATGGACGCGGCGAGTGTCTTCACGGTTCTCACGTCGGGCCTCCTCCCGCAGGTCGTCGGGCCGCCATGGCGCGATCGCGCCTCAGGGCCCGGCTCGGGGGTTATCGGCCTCGTGGACCCGCATCCACAGCGGACTCTTGCGTACTGCACGAATGTGCAGTAGAGTGCTGTTCGCCAGGTCCCACATGCGAATCGAGTCCATCGACGAAGCCATCAGCGTCCGCGCCGACTTCCACGGCGGCACCGTGACCCCGCTCGCGTTCAAGCGCCGGGGCCGCGAGATCCGCGTGGTGCGGGTGAACGCCCGCTGGATCGACCGCGTGCCCCGGCATCCGCACTTCCACTTCTCGATCACCGCGGACAGCGGCGACATCTACGAGCTGTCGCTGCAGAGCGGTGAGCTGGTGTGGTGGCTGGACTCGGTCACGCTGGAGGGCTGATGGACACTCCTTCGCTCGCCGTGGCGCCGGGTACGACGCACTCCGCGTCACGCCCATCCCCGACGAACCCGACGGCACCCGTCGATCCGGAGACGTGCGCCGCGGCGAGGGACGGAGCCCCATCGCACGCGCCCCTGGTCCTCCACGTGGACATCGACGCGTTCTTCGCCGCCATCGAGCAGCAGCGCCATCCCGCGCTGCGCGGCCGGCCGGTGATCGTGGGGGCGGGCGTGATCGCGTCGTGCTCGTACGAGGCGCGCGCGTTCGGGCTCAAGGCCGGCATGGCGCTGTCCGAGGCGAAACGGCGGTGCCCGCAGGCGGTGATCCTCGAGGGCCACGCGCAGGTCTACCGCTGCTACGCCGAGACCATCTTCGAGCGCTGCCGCACGCTGTCGCCGGCGCTCGAGACCTACCTCGACGAGGCCTACTGCGACCTCACCGGCACCGAGCGCGTGCACGGCGACCTGATGGCGGCGGTGCGCGGGCTCAAGGACGCGATCCGCGCCGACACCGGGCTCACGGTCACCTGCGGCGTGGGACCCAACCGCATGCTCGCGAAGCTGGTCGGCAAGACCGTCAAGCCCGACGGGCTCGCGCGCATCGAGCCGCACGAGGCCGACGCGTTCCTGCGCGACCGCCCGATCGAGCAGCTCGCGGGCGTCGGCCACGCGCACGCGAAGACGCTGCGCTCGATGAACGTGCGCACGATCGGCGAGCTGCGCCCGCTGCCGGCCGACGCGCTCGAGGCGCTGTTCGGATCGCCGGGCCGCCTGCTGTACGAGCGCTGCCGCGGGCGCGACACCGCGGCGGTGCGCGAGCGCGAGATCCCGGTCTCGATCTCGCGCGAGACCTCGTTCCACCGCGACACCGCCGACCGCGCCGAGATCGAGGGCATGCTCGAGTACCTGGTGGGCCGCGCGTGCCGCACCGCGCGCGAGCTGGGGCTCAAGCCGGGTGCGGTGAGCTGCCGGCTGCGCTACAGCGACGGCGAGTGGAGCGAGCGCACGCGCGCGCTCGCGCTGCCGTCCGACACCGACCCGGTGGTGCTGGCGAACGCGCTCGACTCGCTGCGCCGCCAGTTCACGCGCCGGGTCGCGCTGCACGGCGTCGGGCTGGTGCTGTCGCGGTTCGCGCGCGGCGGCGGCGAGCAGGGCGCGCTGTTCGACGAGCCCGAGGCCGGCCGGCGCGCGGCGCTGTACCGCGCGTTCGACGGCGTGCGCGAGCGGTTCGGGCACGGCGTGCTGGTCTCCGGCCGCGCGCTGCACCTGAAGGGCCGCCTCGACGAGGACGAGCACGGGTTCGTGCTGCGGACCCCGTCGCTCACGAAGTAGCCACCCATCACCGACGAGGAGCCCGCGATGCCGCACTTCACCGCGCTGATGACCGCGATCTACCCCGCCCCCGACCTCGCCCGCGCCAAGGCCTGGTACGCCGAGGCGTTCGGCCTCCAGCCCTACTTCGACGAGCCGTTCTACGTCGGCTTCGAGGTCGGCGGCTACGAGCTGGGCCTGCTGCCGGCCGAGCCGAACCACCAGCCCGGCAACCGCGGCGTGGTCGCGTACTGGGGCGTGCCCGACGCCGACGCCGCGTGGACGCGGCTGCTCGCGCTCGGCGCCACCGCGCTCAGCCCGGTGCAGGACGTCGGCGAGGGCATCCGCGTGGCCACGGTGACCGACCCGTTCGGCAACGCGCTCGGCATGATCCAGAACTCGCACTTCAAGGTCGGCGCCTGAGCGACGCGGGGCGCGCGCCGCGTCGGGCGCGCGCTCCGCATCGCCGCGCGCCACGGAGGCCGTCATGCATCCGTTCGTCCCGCTGCGCGTGCGCTCGCACGGCTCGCTGCTCAATGGCACCGCCGCGCCCGAGGCGCTGGTGGAGCGCGCGCTCGCGCTCGGCTACGAGGCACTCGCGCTCACCGACCGCGACAACCTCTACCTGGCGGTGCGCTTCCTGCAGGCCGCGCGCGCCGAGGGCCTGCGGCGCGCTGCCCGGCGCCGAGGTCACGCACGCCAGCGGCAGCGCGCTGCTGCTGCCGGTCGACCGCCGCGGCTGGACCCACCTGTGCACGGTGCTCACGCGGCGCCAGCTCGACGCGGACTTCGACCTCACCGCCGCACTCGCCGAGCTGCACGCCGGGCTCCACGTGATCGTCGAGACGCCGGGGCTGGCCGCCGGGCTGCTGCGCGCCGGCGTGCCGGCCGCCGCCGGCGCCGACGACGCGCGCCCCGGCGGGCGCGCGGCCGGGCTGTGGTTCGGCGTGCGCGGCGTGCCCCTCGAGCGCCTGCGCCTCGCCGAGCGGGTCGCCGCCGCGCGGCGGCTGGCGGTGCCGCTGGTGGCGACCGGCGACGTGGTGATGCTGGAAGCGCGCGATCACGAGACCCACCGCGTGGCGGTCACCGCGGCCGCCGGCGAGCTGCTCGAGCGCATGCCGCCCGGCGCGTTCGCCGCGCGCGAGGCGTGGCTGGCGCCGCCCGCCGAATGGGTGCGGCGCGTGCGCGCGACCTGCGCCGCGGCCGGCGTGCCCGAGGCCGCCGCCCCCGCGCTCGCACACAACGCCGCACTCGCCGCGCGCTGCCGGCTCACGCTCGAGATGGGCACGCCGATCTTCCCGCGCGCCCCGCTCGCGGACGGCGAGAGCGGGCCGGCGCGCCTGCTGCGGCTCGGCCGCGAGGGCGTGCGCCGGCGCTGGGGTCACGACGCGCCGCGCGCGCTCGCGCGGCTCGAGCAGGAGCTCGGGATGATCACGCGCTGCGGCTTCACCGACTACTTCCTGCTGGTCGCCGAGATCGTGGGCTTCGCGCAGGCGCACGGCATCCCGACCGTCGGCCGCGGCTCGGGCGCCAGCTCGCTGGTGGCGTACGCGCTCGGCATCACGAACGTGGACCCGCTGCGCTACGGGCTCTATTTCGAGCGCTTCCTCAACCCCTCGCGCCGCGACTGCCCCGATCTCGACATCGACCTGTGCTGGAAGCGCCGCGACGAGGTGATCGCGCACGTCTACCGCACCTACGGCGAGGACCGCGTGGCGATGATCTCCACTCACGCCACGCTCGGCGCGCGCTCGGCGTTCCGCGAGACCGCCAAGGCGCTCGGGGTGCCGAGTGCGCGCGTCGACGCGCTCGCCAAGCGGGTGCCGCGCGCGCTGCAGGCGCCCTACCTGGAGCGGCTGCTGGGCGACGGCGGCGCCTCGGGCGTCGACTGGCGCGAGCCGGTGCTGACGCGCGCGCTGGCGCTCGCCGAGCAGCTCGACGGCGCGCCGCGGCACCTGAGCATCCACTGCGGCGGGGTGGTGATCGCCGACCGGCCGCTCACCCACTACGTGCCGCTCGAGCGCGGCGACAAGAAGGTGGTGGTCACGCAGCCCGAGATGCGCGCGATCGAGGCACTCGGGCTGGTGAAGATGGACCTGCTCGGCAACCGCGCGCTGTCGGAGATCGGCGACTGCGTGGCGAGCGTGCGGACGCGTCGTGGCGTCGCGATCGACCTCGACCGCCTGCCGCCCGACGACCCCGCGACCGTCGCGCGACTGGTCGCCGGCGACACGCTGAACGGCTTCCAGCTCGAGTCGCCCGCGATGCGCCACCTGCTGCGCATGCTGCGCGCGAGCACGCTCGACGAGGTGATCGCCGCGGTCGCGTTGATCCGCCCCGGCGCCGCCGCCGCGCCGGCGGACGGCGGCCCGAGCATGAAGGAGATCTACTGCCGCCGGCACCGCGGCCTGGAGCCCACGCCGCCGCTCCACCCGCGGCTCCAGCCGGTGCTGGGCTCCGCGCACGGCGTGATGCTGTACGAGGAGGACGTGATGTGCGTGGCCGCGGCACTCGCCGGCCTGACGCTGGCCGAGGGCGACGACCTGCGCCGCGCGATCGCGAAGGCGCGCGGCGACGAGGAATTCCGCGCGCTCGAGCGCGGCTTCGTCGGTCACTGCGTGCGCGACGGCGTCGACGAGCCCACCGCCCGCGCCGCGTGGCGCGACCTGACGCGGTTCGCGGCGTACGCGTTCTGCAAGGCGCACGCCGCCGGCTACGGCGTGCTCGGCTACCAGAGCGCCTACCTCAAGACCCACTATCCCACCGAGTGGGCGGTGGGCGTGCTCGACCACCACGCCGGCATGTACGCGACGTGGGTGCACGTCGAGGACCTGCGCCGCCGCGGCGTCACGTTCCGCGCGCCGTGCGTCGAGCGCTCGGCGTGGGACGCGACGCTCGAGGACGACGAGGCGCCGGACGCGCGGTCTGCCGAGCGACGCGCGCCGCGCGGCGGCGCGGGCGGTGCGCCCGCGCTCCGCCCGGAGCCCGCCGTGCGCGTCGGGCTTTCGCGCGTGGCCGGGCTCTCGCACGCCACCGGCGAGCGCCTGCTCGCGCAGCGCCCGTTCGCGAGCCTCGCCGACCTGGCCGACCGCGCGCGCCCATCGCTCGACGAATTGGAGGCGCTGATCCTCGCCGGCGCGCTCGATGCCACCGGGCGCACGCGCCCCGCGCTGCTGCTCGAGGCGCGCGTGGCGGCGGCGCGCGGCGCCGGACGGCCGTCGCGCGGCGCCGCGCCGGTGCTGGCGGGTGCGACCGGCGAGCCGCTGGCGCCCGCCGTGGCGCCGCCGGGGCTGCCCGGACTGCCCGAGTTCGACCTCGCCGAGCGCGTGCGCGGCGAGGTGCGCGCGACCGGGATGTGGTTCAGCGCGCATCCGCTCGACGTGCTGGTGCCGCCCGGCGCACTCGCGGGCGCGGTGCCGGCCGCCGAGATCGACGCGCACGTCGGCCGGCGCGTGATGGTCGCCGGCCTGCCGTGCGCGACGCGCCGCGTCGAGACCCGCACCGGCGGCACCATGCTGTTCCTGACGCTCGCCGATCACGGCGGGCTGGTGGAGTGCGTGCTGTTCCCGGCCGCCTACCGCGCGTACGCCGCCGCCACGCGCGGCGAGGTGGTGCGCGTGGAGGGCCGGGTCGAGGACACGCTGGGCGCCGTCACCGTGAGCGTCGAGCGCGCGTGGAGCATCGAAGCGCGCGGGCGCGCGTGGCCGGGCGAGCCGGGCCCCGTCCACGGCCCCGCCGCTCGCCCGGCGCTGCCTGCGCACGCGGCGCGCCAGTCGCCCGCGGTCAGCCGGTAGAGCACGTGCGGCGCCGCCTTGTGGACGAAGTCGCGCTCGTAGCTGAAGCCGCACTTCTCCATCACCCGCCGCGAGGCGCGGTTCTCGGGCCGCGTGTACGCCACCAGGTCGGCGCGGCCGAGCAGGTCGAACGCGGTGCGCACGCAGGCCCGCGCCAGCTCGGTGGCCAGGCCGCGGCCCCACGCCTCGGGCACCAGCGCGTACGCCAGCTCGGTCTCGGCGCGGCCGTCGATCGCGGTCAGGCGCAGGCCGCCGCGGCCGGCCAGCCGGCTCGAGGCCGCCTCGCGCGCCATCCAGATCCCGAAGTGGTGCGCCTGCCCAGTGCCCGAGCTGCTCGTCGAGGTAGCGGCGGGTCTCCTCGTCGCAGCGCAGGCCTCCGATCGAGGCCATCAGGACCGGGTCCTGGTGCATGCGGAGCAGGTCGGCGAAGTCCTCGGCGCGCACGCGCTCGAGGATCAGCCGCTCGGTGCGCCAGTGGTCGAGGGTCTTGGGGGGCACGCGGGGCCTCGGGTCAGGGGTCCGCGGGGGTCGCGGACCGGGCGGCCATCCTAGCGCCGCGGCGCCGAATCGCACACGCGCGTGTGATTCCAGGACCCGCGAACGGTCTCACCCCTCGTCGACCCGGACCGGCCGCCACCTTCCTGGAGACCCCTGCCATGCGGACCCCACTGAACCGAATCGCCCGTCTCCTCGCAGGACCGTTCGTCCTGCTCGAGCGTCCTCGCCCCGCTGCCCGCCCGCGCGGCGCAGTGGACCTACGGTGGCTACCCCGCGTTCCACACCACTCGCGACGAGGAGGTCGGTTACCAGAACCAGCTGCCGCGCGGCAGCGTGGTGTGTACCGACGGCGCCGGCGGCGTGATCGCGGCCTGCGTCTACCGCGTCGACTCGATCCGCGTCCAGCGGCTCGACCAGGGGACCGGGCAGCCGCTGTGGAACGGCAGCGCCGGCGTGTTCGTCAACTCGGGCGGCAACCTGAACACGAACGGGCAGGTGAAGGTGGTGAGCGACCTGCACGGCGGCGCGTGGATCGCGTGGTCCGATTCACGCGCGGGCACGCCGGGCGTGTACGTCCAGCGCGTCGACGCCAACGGCGTGCCGCAGCTGACCGCGGGCGGCAAGCGCTTCGGGACCGTCGCGAGCGACGTCGACATCGACGTGGCGTCGACCGGCGCGCTGCTGCTGGCGTTCGGCACCGGCGGCGTGCGGGTGCAGCGGGTGGCGCTCGACGGCGCCGAGCAGTGGACCGCCGGCGGCGTGCTGGTGGCGGCGACGGACAATCCGCTCGACCTCGACGTCACCAACCTCGGCGACGGCGCGGTGGTGTCGTGGATGGCGAACCGGGTGATCGGCTCGGTCTCGCGGGTGGGCGTGTTCACGAACCGCGTCACCACGGCGGGCGCCGTGCTGTGGGGCGCCAGCGGCGTGACGGTCTACCACGACGCGGTCAACTCCGCGACGCTCGCCTCGCACGCCTACAGCGCCACCTCCCAGCTGATCGTGACGTGGATGGTCGGCAACGAGATCCTCGCGCAGAAGTACAGCATCTCGGGCGTCGCGGCGTGGGCGGCCGGCGGCGTCAGCGTGTTCACGCGGCTCGACACGCCGTGGGACGAGCCCACGACCCCGTTCAGCCTCAAGATCGTCCCCTCGGGCACCGGCGCGATCCTGGGCTGGGTGGACGGCCGCGACAACAATCGGCCCGGACCGAACGGCTTCAACCACGCGCAGGATCTCTACGCGCAGCGGCTCAGCTCCACCGGCGCGCTGCTGTGGGGCGCCAACGGCGCGCCGATCGACACCGCGACCGGCACCCAGCGCGACCTGCGCATGGAGAGCGACGGCGCCGACGGCGTGTACGTGGTGTACGTGGACTTGTTCTTCACCACCACGCTGGGCCAGGACGACATCGGCGCCGCGCACCTCGACGTCAACGGCGTGCGCACGTGGCGGCAGAGCGTCACCGGCACGCCGTTCGGCGACGACATCCAGGCGGAGCCGGTGCTCGCGATCGATCCGGTGACCGGGTTCCTGGCGGCGTGGACCGACCGCCGCGACGACGCGACGCTGGGGCGCGACCTCTACGCGCAGCACATCGCCTCGGACGGCTCGCGCTTCAACCCGGCGTTCACGCTGACGTCGCCGAACGGCGGCGATTCGCTCGAGGCGTACTCGCCGACCACCGTGACCTGGACCAGCTCGCAGCTGCCGGCCGGCGCCACCGTGCGCATCGCGTACAACGTCGGCGGCGGCCCGCGCCAGACGCTGGTCGCCTCGACCGCGAACGACGGCAGCGAGGTCGTGAACCTGCCCGGCATCAGCACTCCGCAGCTGCGCATCCACGTCTCGGATGCCGCCGACGGCACGCCGGCGGACAGCAGCAACGCGTTCGTGAACCTCTGCGCGTCGATCACCTCCGGCAGCTCGCAGAGCAACACCTTCGGCGCTCCGTCGGAGTTCGCGTCGGGCGACCTCAACGGCGACGGCATCGCCGACCTGGTCACGGCGAGCGGCGGCGGCGTCAGCCGGCAGTTCGGCCTCGGTGTCGGCGGCGTCGGCAACGGGCAGTTCGGCGCGCCGACGTTCCTGACCAATCAGCCCGCGAGCGACGTCGCGCTGGAGGACGTCGACGAGGACGGCATCCTGGACCTGCTGACGATCGAGGGCGGTGCGGCGACCGTGCAGCTGCGGCACGGCCGCGGCGCCGGCGGCGTGGGCGACGGCACGTTCGACCCGCCGGTCACGGTGCTCAACGTCGCGTCGACGCGGTTTCGCGTTCGGCGACGTGAACTCCGACGGCATCCTCGACTTCGTCACCTCGAACGCGCTCGTGCCCGGAGGCCAGGTGGTGCTGGGTCAGGGCAGCGACGGGCAGGGCAACGGCACGTTCGCGGCACCGGTGCCGGTCACCATCCCGCAGCAGGCCGAGGAGCTGGCGCTCGTCGACTTCAACAACGACGGCGCGCTCGACATCGTGGACCTCAACGACGCGGTCGCTCCAGAGCGTCGACAGTCTGGTCGTGATGATGGGCGTGCGGCCGCCCGGCTCGGCCGGCACCGGCAGCGGCACGTTCAGCCGCGTGCTCAGCATGCCGCTCACCAAGGGCTGGAACGACTTCGTGGTCGCGAACATCAACGAGGACACGCTTCCTCGACGTGGTGCTCGAGCGCGCCGACAGCGTCGCCTGGCTGCGCGGTGTGGGCAGCGGCACCTTCTTCACCCCCGTGCGCTCGGCGGGCGGCGGCGACCATCTCGCGGTGTGCGATCTCGACCACGACAGCCGCGCGGACCTGATCGCGACCTCGACGACCTCGAACGTGCTTGACGTTCCTGTACGGCAACGGCACCGGGGCCGCAGGCAACGGCACGTTCACGGCCGTGGCCGGCCCCACGCTGACCGGGACCGGCGCGTTCGGCCTCGTTCGTCGGCGACTTCGACGAGAACGCCTCGCCCGACGTGGTCGTCGGCACGCTCGGCGGCGCGACCGCGCGCACCGACGTGCGCCTGAACGCGTGCCCGCCGCTCCTGCCGGGCGAGGTCACCGTCACCAGTCCGGCTCCCGGCGCCATCGTCCCGCTGCGGCCCGGCAACACCGCCGACCCTCGGGTGGACCAAGGGCGCGGGCGTGCTCGCGGTGGACGTGGCCATCTCGCACGACGGCGGGGCCCACTGGGAGACCGTGGCCCGCAGCGTGTACGGGACCAGCGTCCCGTGGCCGACGACGGGTCCGTTGAGCACCCACATGCGGGTGCGCGTCAACGACGCGTTCGTCCCGACGATGTTCGACGTGACCGACGGCGACTTCTCGCTGTGCGCGGCCGTGGCGGTGACCGATTCGGCCGCCGGCTCGTCCGACCCGCGCGCGGCGGTGAGCGCCGACTTCAACGAGGACGGCCGCGCGGACCTCGCGGTCGCGACCGGCGCCGGCGTGCAGGTCCAGCTCACCACGCCCGCGGGCGGGCTCGGTGCCGCGACCACGTACGGCGCCGCGCTGGTCGCGAACGGCATCACCACCGCCGACTTCGACGAGGACGGCATCCTCGACCTCGCGGTCGCCACCAGCACCGGAGCGGCGGTGCTGCGCGGCCTCGGCTCCGGCGCCGTCGGCGATGGAACCTTCGCCGCCCCCATCACGATCGCGCTGAGCGGTGCGGGCTCGGGCATCGCGGCGGGCGACCTCGACCACGACGGCATCCTCGACCTGGTGGTCACCACGCCGAACGCCGCCGCTGCGCGCGTGCTGATCGGGCAGGGCACCAGCAACACCGGCAACGGGACGTTCGTGCCGAAGGTCGGCGGCTTCGTCTCGCTGAGCAAGGCGCCGACGGACGTGGTGCTCGCCGACTTCAACGAGGACGGCGCGCTCGACATCGCCGCGGTCAACCCCGATTCCGCGTTCTCGGCGGTGCACGTGGCACTCGGCAACCTGACCGGCGGCGTGCCCGACGCCACGTTCGCGAGTTCGGTGGGCTACGCCGCCGGCGTGAGCCCGAATCACCTGCTCGCGCGCGACATCGACTCCGACGGCATCCTCGACCTGATCGTCACCAACGACTCGCACCCCGGCACGGTCACCATGCTGAAGGGCAACGGCACCGGCGTGCTCGGCGACGGCACGTTCGCGGCGCCGGTGGGCTTCGCGGGAGTGGCCGACCCGCGCGGGCTCGTGATGCAGGACTACACGATGGACGGCAACGAGGATCTCGCCGTGGTCTCGGGCCAGGATCGCTCGCTCACGCTGTTCGCGCGCCAGTTCCTGCAGGGCGTCACGCCGCAGGCGTTCATCGCCGAGCCTGCGCTCGTGCTCGGCAACCAGCGCGGCGTGCCGGTCGGCCGCGACGGCGGAGCGGACGGGATGGCCGACTTCCTGGTCGCCGGCATCGCGCCGGACCAGGTGCACGTGCTGGCGAACCCCTGCCCGGTGGCGATCTTCGAGACCGTGACGCTGACGGCACCCGCGGGCGGCGAGACGTGGGACGCGGCGAGCACGCAGACCATCACGTGGACGCCCGGCTTCGGGCTGCGCCGCATCCACCTCGAGGTCTCGCGCGACGGCGGAGCGATCTGGGAGCGCATCGCGTCGGACCTGCCGGCCGGCAGCGTGTTCGTGGCGGGCTCGAGCAGCTACACCTGGCGCGTCACCCCGCCCGCGAGCGCCAACGCGCGGCTGCGCGTGGTCGACGCCACGATCGGCGCGATCGCCGACACCAGCGGGACGTTCACGATCGGCGGCGGGCTGCTCGACGCCGAATCGATCGCGCCGCCCGGGGTCGCCTCGCTGTCGGCGGCGTGGCCCAATCCGACGGCGGGTGCCGTCAACCTGGTGCTCGCGATGCCGGAGCCGCACGACGTCTCGGTCGCGGTGTTCGACATGCAGGGCCGCCGGGTGCGCTCGCTCGCCAGCGGAGCGATGGCGGCGGGGCGGCACGCGCTGGCGTGGGACGGCCGGACCGAGGCGGGCGCTCGCGCGGCGAGCGGGCTCTACTTCGTGCGCGCGCGCTGGGCGGGGTTCGAGGCGACGCGGCGCGTGGTCCGGATGCGCTGAGCGGGGCGCGTGCGGACGGCGCTGGCAGGGCGCCGACGGGGGCGGTCCGCGCAGGCGGGCCGCCCCTTCCGCCGTGGTCCAAGAATCCGGTTGACGGCCGGGCCCGACAGGAGTGGAATCTCTTCGACGTCGCGGGAGGCAACGAGCTCCCCGGCGTACAATCCGCCCATCGATTCAATGGGCGCGGTCGAGTGCGGAACCTCTGAGGGGAACCGCCGGCCGGAAGAAACCGGATGCCGCCGCCGGAACGAGCGTCATGCCCGATCCGACGGCGGTCCTATTGGGGGCCCGCAGAGCGCCCCCCGCGGTTCCCGGCTCACGCCTCCACCTGCGCCCGCCGCACCCTCGGCGCCGCCTCGGATACGCCCCGAAACCGTTGTCGCGAGCGGCTGCGGCCACTATCGTGTCGGCGTTCCGCCGCGCCCGGCCCGGCCGCATCCTGCCCTGGGTCACCGGGCGTGTGATTCCTCCGGCCTGCGACGGTCTCATTTCATGAAGGAACCCGGACTCCAGACGCTCGACGACGAGCGCCTCGTGAGCGAGGCGACCCGCGATCCCGCGGGTGCCCGGTCGCGGGCGGCGGCGTCGGAGCTGTTCGGCCGCTACCAGCGGCGCGTCTACCTGTGGTGCTACCGCTATGTGCGGGACCACGAGCGGGCGCTGGAGATGGCACAGGAGGTGTTCATGCGGGCGTGGACTCACCTGCACACGTTCGAGGGCCGCTCGCGCTTCTCGTCGTGGCTGTTCGTGATCGCCCGCAATCGCTGCCTGAACGCGGTCGCGGCGCCCTCGCCGCTGCAGGACGACGACCTGCTCGAGACCCTGCCCGCGCGCGAGCCCGATCCGGCCGCCGAGTGGGAAGCCCGCACGGACGAGGAGCGGCTGCGCACGCTGGTGGCGGAGCACCTGGATCCGAGCGAGCGCGAGGCGCTGTGGCTGCGCTGCTTCGAGCGCATGCCGGTGGACGAGATCACGCGCGTGATGCGGCTGGACTCCGCGACCGGGGCGCGCGGACTGCTCCAGCGCGCGCGCCGGCGGCTGCGCGCGGCGCTCGACGAGCAGGCGCGGGAGGGCGCATGAACCCGACTCCCTGCATCGCTCCCGAGGAGGTGGGCGCCGTGCTGGCGCTGCCGGCGGGCGATCCGCGCCGCGCGCACCTCGACACCTGCCCGCGCTGCCGGGCGCTCGCCACCGCGCACCGCGCGTTCCTCGAGCCGCCCGCGCCGCCCGCAGGCGCGCGCCCCGACGACGCGGACGCGCGGCTGACCGCGTGGCGCGAACGGTTCTTCGCGGCGCCCGACGGCGCACCCGCCGCGACGCCGGTGGCCGTGCGTCCGGCCGAGGCGCGACGCAGCGAATCGCGCGGCGGGTGGGCGACGCTGCTGGCGCCCGCATGGCGCCCCGCCTGGGCGTTCGCGGCGCTCGTGATCGTCGTGGGCGGCGCACTCGTGATGATGCGGCGGCCCGAGAGCACGCTGCGCGGCGGCGCGCCGGCGGCGGTCACGATCGAGGTCGCGCGCTGGCTCCCCGACGGCGGCGTGCGGCTGGCGTGGCACGGCTCACCCGACGCGGCGCGCTTCGAGGTGCGGCTCTACTCCACCGCGCTCGAGCCGCTCGGAGACCCTCGGCGCCGCGACCGAGACCACGCTGGTGGTGCCGGCGGACTCGCTGCCGTCGGCGCTGCGCAGCGGCGGCTCCGTGTTGTGGCGCGTGGCGCTGGTGCGCGCCGACGGCTCGGTCGCGGAATCGCCGGTCGGCACGCTCGCGCGCCCCTGAGCGCGCGCGTCGCTCACAGCCCCAGCTCGCCCCGGATCCCGCGCATCGCCTCGAGCACGAACGCGATGTGGGGGTCGAGGTCGACGCCCAGCTCGGCGGCGCTGGCCACCGCGGGTGAGTCGATCTATCCTCTGGGCACCCCACGCACGGGAGGCACCTTGGGTTCGCGCCCGCGGCTATGCGTTCTCGTCCTCATAACGCTCGTGGAGTGCCTGTCCCTCGGGCGAATCGCGCCAACCGCCGGAGCTGCGGCGGCCGACCCGCGGTGGCAGCTGTACGGGACGCCGACGGACGTGTATCCGTTCCCGCTCTATGATCCAACTCACCGCCGCATGCTCATGCTCGGCGGAAGTACTTCGACGAGCGGGGTCACTTTGTGGAGCGCCAGTCTGGACTCGGCGAGCGACTGGATTCCCTTCGAGACGTCGGGTACCCCTCCGCTGATCATGGCCCCCTGGGCCACGGAGCAACTGCCCTTGAAGGGTGCCGTGGTGGACAGCCGACGGAATCGCCTCTTGGTGTGGGGATACCAGCAGGATATATCAGGGTCTGGCTGGTGCGGAACGTATGCCCTGTCTCTCGACTCCCTCGTCTGGTCGCGGCTGTTCACATGCGCGCCGTGGCTTGATGGCACGGGAGTGGTGTATGACCCGGTTGGCGACCGTGTGCTCCTCTTCGGCGGCGCCTCCTATTCCCACACTGGTTCGCCCTATCCCACGAGCTATGTCGAGCAGCTCGACCTGTCGGACGGTCCGAACTGGTCCGGGCTCGGCACCAGCGGTCCACAACCGACCGGCCGCTTGAACACGTGGGTGACATTCGATTCGCGACGGAACCGCTTGCTCGTATTCGGCGGCAGGTACCTCAGCTCGAGCACCGTTCCCGCCTCGCTCGCCCCCTTGGACGAGACCTGGGAGCTGACACTCGGCGCAGACCCGACGTGGCGCTTCCTTCCACCCGCGGCACCGTTGCCTTCGGCGAGGTACGGCGGCGTCGCATTCTACGATTCGCTCGCGGACCGGATGCTCGTATATGGCGGCGCGATCTCCGGGAGCGTCTCACTCGGGTCCGATCTATGGAGCCTGAATGCATCGGACCCCGACACGGCGCGATGGACGCATCTCGGGAATCCCGCAGCCCCCGTTCGACTGCCGACCGCGGTCGTGCTCGATCCCGTCCACCGCGTGCTCGTTGCAGGCGGAGGCAAGTCCAAGGTGGCACCCGTCTATCGGATGGGTGCTCGACTCGAGCTTCCGATCGACGGCGTGCCGGCATGGAGAACGCGGGTGCCGGACCGGGACGTGCCGGGCAATGCAGGCAACGCGCTGTTCGATGTCGCGCGCGCCCGACTCATCGTCACCGACCCTTCGTCCTCGGACACCCCGAGCTTTGCAGTGTGGGCAGCTCCCCTACTCGAACCACCGCGCTGGGACCGCATCCTCCTCTCGAGCGAGGTGCGCGAGGGGGGCTCCGTGATCGTCGATCGGGTACGCGACCGGCTCGTCCTGTTCGGCGGCACGATCGCCGGCGTTTTGCAGAACAGCGTCTGGGTGATCCCGTTGACCGGAGGAGACCTTCTTCCCATCCCGACGCTCGGAACTCCGCCGTCCGCGCGCAGAGGCCAGTGTGCGGTATACGACGCGGCTGGGGATCGGATGATCGTCTTCGGCGGAACGGGCATCGGCGTACACCGGCCGTTCTACAACGACGTGTGGGCGCTGACGCTCGGCTTCCCGCAGACCTGGTCGCGGCTCGACCTGGCGGGCCCTCGACCACCGGCGCGAGCGGGAGGTCACGCGGCGCTCGACTCGCTCGCGAACCAGCTGCTCGTCATCGGTGGCTCCGACACCCTCAACGCTTACCGGGACCTGTGGACATTTGCAGTCGACTCGGGGACCTGGACCTCGCTGATCCCGAGCGGGACGGCCCCAAGCTTCAACAACTCGAGCCCTATCTGCTTCGACGCCGCTCGCCGACGCCTGTACATGATCGGGCCCCAGTCCACGCCGGACCCGGGTGCAAAGGTCTGGACGCTGAACCTCGGCGGGACGCTCGAATGGTCACAGGTCACACCCGAAGGTTTCGGGCCCGGGGGGTTCAGCCTGAGGGACGCCGTGTTCAATCCCGCGAGCGACATGCTCGTGCTCGCGTGTGATTCTCCCTGGATGTTCCAGTTCTGGGGCCTGTTTCTGCAGGATGCGACCACGCCTGTCACGGCCTCACTCGTTGCCGCCACCGCCGATGCCAAGGGAGTGCACGTGATCTGGTCGCTCGCCGACGCCTCCGGGCCGATCTCCCTCGAACGTCGCGTGGACCAAGGTGCATGGCAGATTCTCGCCTCGCTGGTGCCGGACGGCGAGGGGCTCGTGCGCTACGACGACCCGACGGTGGAGCCCGGACACGCCTATGACTACAGCTTGATCCTGATCGAAAACGGAGCCACCGTCCGACTCGGCCTCGCCTCGTTGTTCGTCCCGCCCGAATCACAAGAGCTGACGTTCGACGTCGCGCCCAACCCAGCGGGTGCGGTGCCACGGTTTGTAGTCGCGTTGCCACAAGGCACGCGCGACGCGCAGATCGAGCTGTTCGACATCGGCGGACGCCGGGTCCGTGTGCAGGATCTGGTCACCACCGGCGGCCGCGCGCCGGTCGACCTCGACTCGGGTGGCGCCCTGCACCCGGGGATCTACCAGGCGCGGCTGTTGGCGGGCGGCCGCGTGATCGCAACGAGGCGCGTAGCGGTGCTCAGGTAACAGCGATCACTCGCCGCGCGCGCCGCTCACAGCCCCAGCTCGCCCCGGATCCCGCGCATCGCCTCGAGCACGAACGCGATGTGCTGGTCGAGGTCCACGCCCAGCTCGGCGGCGCCCCGCACGATGTCCTCGCGGTTGACGTTGCGCGCGAAGTCGGCGCGCTTGAGCTTCTTCTTCACCGACGGCACCTCGAGCTCGGCGAGCGACTTGTTCGGCGTCATGAGCGCGCACGCCACGAGGAAGCCCGCCAGCTCGTCGCACGCGTAGAGCGTCTTCGCCATCGCGGTGTCGCGCGGCACGCCGCTGTGCACCGCGTGTCCGAGCACCGCGCGGCACACGTCCTCGGGCCAGCCCTGCGCGCGCAGCACCTCGACGCCCTGCATGGGATGGCGCTCGAGGTCGGGGTGGCGTTCCCAGTCGAAGTCGTGGATGAGACCGGTGATCCCCCAGCGGTCCTCGTCGTCGCCGTGGCTGCGGGCGTACGCGCGCATCGCGGCCTCGACCGCGTAGCAGTGCTTGCGCAGGTTCGCGTTGGTGACCCACTCGTGCAGCAGCGCGAGGGCCTCGTCGCGGGTCGGCAGGGTGCCGTCGCTCATCGGGATCGCTCCTGGAACGCGAGAGGCGGCGCCACGCGGCGCCGCCTGAGACGTCCGCGCACGCCGGCTACTTGTTGAAGAAGTCGCGGTTCTTGGCGATGTACGACTGCCACTTGTCGGGCACGCCGTTGTCCGGGAAGATCGCCTGCACCGGGCAGGCGGCCTCGCACGCCTGGCAGTCGATGCACTCGTCGGGGTGGATGTAGAACATGTCCTCGCCCTCGTAGATGCAGTTGACGGGGCACACCTCGACGCACGACTTGTCCTTCACACCGATGCACGGCTCGGCGATCACGAACGGCATGGGGTCCTCCGGGAAGCCAGATGATCGGATCGTCGCTCGCTGCGGCCGGCGATCGCGGCGCGGACGGGGAGTCTAGGGGCTCGCGCCCGCGCGACGCAAGGCTGGGACCGGCATCGAGGCGGATTCGCGCGCGGCTGCATGCCGGCTCGCGGGCCCCGCGCCGCCGTCCACCCGGCGCCCCGACCGCCGGTCGCCGCGTCGCCACCACCGTTCGCCGGAAGCGGGCGACCATCCGCCGGTTTCCCGTTCGCGACGCCGCCGCGGTCGCGCATCCTGCTCCCTCGTAACGTCACTCCTTGACCCTGACCGTGGCGGCAGCCTAGCCTGCTCGCCTTCCCGAACCCCACGGACCCCATGACCACCGGCCCCGATCTCTCCAGCCTCCGCATCGACCGCAGCCCGCCGCCTGCCGCTCGCGGCGGCGCCGGCCGGATCGTGCCGTGGGTGCTGCTCGTGTTCGTGGCGCTGGCCGCGCTGCTGTGGGCGGTGGTGCTGCGCCCGCGCGCGCTCGCGGTCCGGGTCGCGACGGCCGAGGCCACCGGCGGCGCCACCGCGGTCTCGAGCGAGGGCATCACCGCGAACGGCTACGTCGTGGCGCGCACGCGGGCGTCGGTGTCGGCCAAGATCCTCGGCCGGCTTGCCACCATCGCGGTGCACGAGGGCTCGCACGTGCGCAACGGCGAGGTGATCGCCACCATCGAGGGCGACGACTACCACGCGGCGCTCGGCGTGGCCCGCGCGGCCGAGGGGCAGTACGCGGTGCAGCTCGCGCAGGCCCGCCGCGACCTGGTGCGCGCGCAGGCGCTGCGCGCGCAGAACCTCTCGTCGCCGGCCGACCTCGAGAACGCGCAGATGCGCGTCGACGCGCTGGCCGCGCAGCTCGAGAGCGCCAGGGCGCAGACCGCGCTGGCGGCGGCCAACTTCGAGAACACGCGCATCCGCGCGCCGTTCGAGGGCACCGTGCTGCGCAAGGACGCCGAGGTGGGCGAGATCGTGGCGCCGTCGTCGGCCGGCGGCGGGCTCACGCGCACGGCGATCGTCACCATGGCCGACCTCGCCACGCTCGAGGTCGAGGTGGACGTGAGCGAGGCCTACATCGCGCGGGTGCGCAACGGCCAGCCCGGGCGGGTGACGCTCGACGCCTACCCCGACACCTCGTTCGCCGCGCGCGTCCGCCAGGTGGTGCCGACCGCCGACCGCCAGAAGGCCACCGTGCAGGTGAAGGTCTCGATCCTCGATCGCGATCCGCGCATCCTGCCCGAGATGGGCGCCAAGGTGACGTTCGCGAACGAGGCCGGCAGCGGTCCGACCGCCGCGGCGCCGCGGCGCGTGCTGGTGCCGGAGGCCGCGGTGGTGCGCGGCGGCGGGACGGCGTCGGTGTGGATCGTGGTCGACGGGCGGGCGCGCGCGCGCACCGTCGACCTGGGGCCCGCGCGCGATTCGAGTGTCGAGGTGCGCCGCGGCCTCGATGGCGGCGAGCAGGTGGTGGTGCAGCCGCCACCCGGGATCAAGGACGGCGCGCGCGTGCGCGCCGCGACATCGCCCTAGGAGGACACGCATGGCTTCGGTCCAGGTGCGCGAGGTGCGCAAGGTCTATCAGCGCGACCGTCAGTTGGTGCCGGTGCTCGACGGGCTCTCGCTCGACATCGCCGAGGGCGACTTCGTCGCGCTCATGGGGCCGTCGGGCAGCGGCAAGACCACGCTGCTGAACCTGATCGGCGGCATCGACTCGCCGACCGCCGGCCGCCTGGTGGTGGGCGGCACCGACATCGCGCAGCTCCAGGGCCGCGCGCTGGCGCGGTGGCGCTCGACGAACATCGGCTTCATCTTCCAGCTCTACAACCTGATCCCGGTGCTGACCGCCCTGCAGAACGTGGAGCTGCCGCTGATGCTCGTGCGTATGAGCGGCGCGGAGCGGCGCAAGCGCGCGAAGACCGCGCTCGAGCTGGTGGGCCTCGGCGACCGGCTGTCGCACTACCCGCGCCAGCTCTCGGGCGGCCAGGAGCAGCGCGTCGCGATCGCGCGCGCGGTGGTGAGCGATCCGGCGGTGCTGCTCGCCGACGAGCCGACCGGCGACCTCGACCGCAAGAGCGCGGGCGAGATCCTCGACCTGCTCGAGCGGCTCAATCGCGAGTACAAGAAGACCATCATCATGGTCACGCACGATCCGCACGCCGCCGAGCGTGCGCATCGCGTGCTGCACCTCGAGAAGGGCGAGCTGTCGAACTGAGCGCCGGGGGGATCGCGTGAACCTGCTCTTCCTCACCTTCGTCAATCTCGGCCGCAACAAGCTGCGCACCACGCTGACGTTCCTGAGCGTGATGGTCGCGCTGTTCCTGTTCTGCTCGCTGTTCGGCATCCTCGACACGCTGCAGGAGTCGATCAAGGTCGGCAGCGAACAGCGCGTCGTGACCCGCAACGCGATCTCGCTGGTGTTCCCGATGCCGATGTCCTATCGCCAGCGCATCGCCGCGCTGCCGGGCGTGAAGCGCGTCAGCGTCCAGAACTGGTTCGGCGGACAGGATCCCGTGAACCCGCACAACTTCTACGCGCAGTTCGCGGTCGATGCCGAGACGTTCTTCCCCATCTACGCCAAGGACGTGGAGTACGTCGCCGCCTCGCCGCCGCAGACGAAGATCGTCCTGCCGCCCGACATGGATCCCCAGCTCGCCGCGTTCATGGAGGAGCAGACCGCCTGCGTGGTCGGCGAGAAGCTGATGACCAAGATGGGCTGGAAGCTGGGCCAGACCATCGCGGTCAACGGCACCATCTACACCGGCTCGTGGCCGTTCACGATCCGCGCGGTATACCGCTCGCGGAACCGCGGTTTCGGCGAGGAGACGATGTTCTTCCACTTCCGCTACCTGGACCAGAAGGGCATGGGCGGGCAGTCCCTGGTCGGGCTCTACGTGCTCGACCTGACCGACCCCTCGCGCGCAGCCGACATCGGCCACCAGGTCGACGCGATGTTCGAGAACTCCGCGGCCGCGACCCACACCGAATCCGAGAAGGCGTTCCAGGCCGGGTTCGTGTCGATGTACGGCAACCTGCCGTTCGTGATCCGCATCATCGGGCTGGCGATCGTGTTCGCGATCCTGCTGGTGGCGGCGAACACCATGGTGATGGCGGTGCGCGAGCGCACCAGCGAGGTGGGCGTGCTCAAGACGCTCGGCTTCGAGGACGGCACCATCTTCCGCATCGTGCTGCTCGAGGCCGCGATCATCACGCTGCTCGCGGGGATCGCGGGCTCGCTGCTCGCCAAGTTCGCGCTCGAGGGCTCGAAGTTCAGCATGGGCGGGTTCCTGCCGCCGATGAGCGTGTATTGGTCGACGGTCATCACCGGCGTCGCGCTCGCGGTGCTGATGGGCGCGGTGAGCGGCCTCATCCCGGCGTGGCAGGCATCGCGCCTGTCGATCGTCAACGCGCTGCGGCGCGTGGACTGAGCGGAGACCCTCATGGCACTGCCTTTCTCCTACAACGTCCGCAACGCGTTCCAGCGCCCGGTGTCCACCGCGACCACCGCGGTCGGCATCGCCCTGACGGTGGCGATCTTCATCGGCGCGCTCGCGCTCGCTTCGGGCTTCCAGCGCTCGCTGCGGCTGAGCGGGGACCCGCGCAACGTGGTCGTGGTGCGCAAGGGCGCCGACAGCGAGATGTCGAGCGGCGTGACCCGCGACGCCTCCAACATCATCGCGGCACTGCCCGACGTCGCCGCCGGCCCCGACGGACATCCGCTGTCGAGTCCCGAGGTGTTCGTCGTGAGCAACAAGCCGCGCCTCGGCCAGCCCGGCAATTCCAACCTCACGGTGCGCGGCGTCGACCCATCGGCGTTCGCGCTGCGCGGCGACGTCAAGATCGTGGAGGGCCGGATGTTCGCGCCCGGCACGGCCGAGATCATCGTCGGCGAGAAGGTCGCGCCCCGCTTCGCCGGCTGCCAGCGTCGGCGAGAAGGTGCGCTTCGGCCAGCGCGACTTCTCCGTGGTCGGGCACTTCAGCGCCGGCGGCGCGTCGTTCGAGTCCGAGATCTGGGGCGACAACGCGGTGCTGATGCCGGTATTCCGCGGTGACGTGTTCCAGAGCGTCACGTTCCGCATGAAGGACCCCACCCGCTTCGAGGCGATCAAGAAGACGCTCACCGGCGACCCGCGGCTCGGCGTCGACGTCTACCGGGAGAGCGACTGGTACGCGCGCCAATCCGAGTTGCTCGCGAACCTGATCCGCGGCATCGGCGTGTTCATCACGCTGGTGATGGGCTTCGGTGCCATGTTCGGAGCGATGAACACCATGTTCGCGGCGGTCGGGGCGCGCACCCGCGAGATCGCGACGCTGCTGGTGCTCGGGTTCAGTCCGCTCGCGATCATGACGTCGTTCATGCTCGAGTCGGTCTTGATCGCGCTGCTGGGTGGCGTGCTCGGCTGCCTGATCGCGCTGCCGATCAACGGGATCACCACGAGCACGACGAACTTCATGTCGTTCAGCGAGTCGGCGTTCGCGTTCCACGTCGGCCCGTTCGAGCTGCTCGGGGGCCTGATCTTCGCGGTGCTGCTGGGCGTGATGGGTGGGTTCCTGCCGTCGCTGAGCGCCGCCCGCCAGCCGATCGCCCGCACGCTCCGCGGCATGTAGGCGGGGTCGCGCCCTGGCCGCGCGCCGGGGCGTGGCCGTTCCCGCGCCTCAGCGCTCCGGCGCCTCGCGCAGCAGCGCCTCGAGGTCGAGCGCGCGCGTGAACATCGCCAGCGCGCCGTCGCGCTCGCGCGGCCACTCCTCGCGCGGGCGATCCCGGTACAGCTCCACGCCGTTCTCGTCCGGATCGCGCAGGTAGAGCGCCTCGCTCACGCCGTGGTCCGACGCGCCGTCGAGCGGAATGCGCGCCTCGATCAGCCGCCGCAGCGCGTCGGCGAGCGCCGCGCGCGTGGGATAGAGGATCGCAACGTGATAGAGCCCGGTGGCGCCGGTCGGCGGCGGCGAGCCGCCGCGGCTCTCCCAGGTGTTGAGCCCGAGGTGGTGGTGGTAGCCGCCGGCCGAGATGAACGCGGCGCCGGGGCCGAAGCGCTGCATCAGCTCGAATCCGAGAACGCCGCAGTAGAACGCGAGCGCGCGATCGAGGTCGGCGACCTTGAGATGGACGTGGCCGATGCGCACGCCCGGATCGATCGGACGCGGTGTGGATCCGGCGGTGCTCATGGGTGGAACCTCCCGGGACGGCGGATGG
This sequence comes from Candidatus Eiseniibacteriota bacterium, assembly GCA_963725865.1. GTDB lineage: Bacteria > Eisenbacteria > RBG-16-71-46 > RBG-16-71-46 > RBG-16-71-46 > CAVSAC01. The sequence goes on along the minus strand of CAVSAC010000014.1, from coordinate 1,223,934 downwards.
GACGGCGGAGCCTCATTCGCCTGCGACGTTCTCGGCGATCTCGCGCAGGCGCTCCGTGGAAGGGATCACGAAGCGCCCGCGACCGGAGAGGATCACGCCCTCGCGCCCCCAGCGCGACATCACCCGGATCGCGCTCTCGACGGTGGTGCCGACGAGATCGGCCACCTCCTGCCGCGTCAGCGTCAGCGTGATCTCGATCCCCTCGGCGGTCGGGTGCCCCATGCGCTCGACGAGCGTCAGGAACAGCTGCGCGATGCGGCCGTCCACGCGCTGGCCGCGCATCTCCTCGACCTTGCGCGCGAGCGCGACCACGAGCTTGGTCTGCTCGCGGATGACCGCGCGGGCGAAGCCGGGGTGGCGGTCGAGCAGTTCGAAGTACTCGCGCCGCGGCACCGCTAGCAGGGTCACCGGCTCCATGCACACGGCGCTCGCGGGATAGGGCATGTAGTTGTACACCGCGATCGCGCCCACCGGCTCGCCGGGCCCGAACAGCTCGAGGATCACGTCGCCCGCATCGGCGTGGCGCACGATCTTCACGCGCCCGCGGATCAGCACGGTGAGCTCGTCGGCCGGATCGCCCTCGTGCCACAGGTGATCGCCGCGCGAGTATTCGCGCACGCTCGCGAGCTCCGAGATCCTGATCTGATCCTCGGCGGACAGCCCCCGGAACACCGGCAGCGATCTCACGGCGGACAGCACGCGATCCGAGCGCGTCTTCGACATCGGTCCCCCTCCCACCTCGGGCCTGATATGACGCGCATCATACGCCGACTTCGGCTCGCGGCTCCAAACCCGCGCGGGGGCGGCGCTTCGGCCATCCGGCGCGCGCGTGGAAATCGACCGGCGCACTGACCGGCGTCATCACGCCTGGCGCCGCTGCGGACCGATGCTGGTGACGAGCGGACGGCCATGGGGGCCGTCCCCGTGGGAGCACCCGATGTCCGAGACCTTGTTCCAGCGGCTGCGCGCCGACCACTCGCGCGTGTTGGACCGCGCCGCGGCGCTCGAGCTCGCGGTGGCAGAGACGCAGGCCGGGGGCCGCATCGATCCGACCACCGAGTCCGCCCTGCGCGAGCTGCTGGGGCTGCTGAAAGGGCAGTTCGCGACCCACATGCGCCTCGAGGAGGAGGCGCTCTACCCCGCGCTGCGGTCGGTGCTGCCCGCGACGAGCGCGAGCCTGAGCCCGCTCTCGTCCGAGCACTCGGAGCTGGTCGCCATGCTCGCCGCGCTGATCGAGCTGGCCGCGCGGCCGGGCGACGGCGCCCGCGATGAACAGATCACCGTCCAGGTCCGCGATCTGGCGGACCTGCTGCGGATCCACATCCGTAAGGAAGAAGCCGTGGTGTTCAGTATCGCCGAGCGCGTGCTGGGCCCCGCGGAGCTCGCCCGCCTCGGCCGCTTCGGGACGGGCGCCGATCACTCCGACCCGTCCCCGCGGCCCGCGCCGGGGGACTCGAAAGGGATCCATCTATGAAGCGCTTCGCCTGCTTCGCCCTCGCCCTCGCCGCCACGCTCGCGCTGTCGTCGTGCTCGAAGTCGGCCGACTCCGGCGCGTCCGGCGCCGCCGACGGCGGATCCGCGGCCTCGGGTGCCGCTGGTGCCGCCGGTGCGACCACCGCCACGCTGCCGGCCGGGCTCGACGACGGGCCGCGCGCGGCGACCGAGCCGATCGACGACGCGCAGGTCACGACCGGCCAGAATCTGTTCCAGACCAAGGGCTGCTCGGCCTGCCACGCGTTCGGGAAGAAGGTCACGGGGCCCGACCTCGCGGGCGTCACGCAGCGTCGCACCGCGAAGTGGATCGAGAGCCAGATCCTGCACCCCGACCTGATGACGAAGCAGGACCCGATCGCGCGGGACCTGTTCGCGAAGCACATGCTGCAGATGCCGAACCAGGGGCTGACTCCCGAGGAAGCGCGCGCGGTGCTGGAGTTCTTCAAGCACACCGACCACGAAGCCGGCGAGGCGAAGTGACCCTGCCCCGCTCCCCGGGGCGACAAGGAGACATCCGATGAAGCGCTGGACTCTGATCGCGGTGACGGTGATCGGTGCGTTGTGGGGGGTGGCCCAGCTGCCCGGGTGCGCGGGCACCCGGGCCGGCGGCGCCTCGGGTGACGCCGCGACGAAGGTGTACGTCAAGCCCGGCGAGCACGACGCGTACTACGGCTTCCTCTCCGGCGGGCACCACGGAAACGTCTACGTGTACGGCTTCCCGTCGTGCCGCCACATCACGACCATCCCGGTGTTCACGCCCGAGCCGGCGGTGGGCTACGGCTACGACGAGGAGAGCAAGGAGATGCTGGGCGGGCGCACCTGGGGCGACGCGCACCACCCGGGCCTCAGCGAGACCGACGGCGACTACGACGGGCGCTGGCTGTTCATCAACGACATGGCGAGCGCACGGATCGCCCGCATCGATCTGAAGGACTTCAAGACCAAGCAGATCTTCGGCCCCATCCCCAACCTCTCGGCGGCGCACGCCTGTCCGTTCCCGACCCCGAACACCGAGTACGTGTTCGCGGCCTCGCGCTTCTCGGTGCCGGTGCCGAACCGCGCGGCGCACATCGAGGACTACGGCCGCGACTTCCGCGGCATCGTCGCGGGCATCAAGGTGGATCCCAAGGACGGCACCATGTCGATGGGCTTCGAGATCATGATGCCGCCGTTCGACTGGGACCTCGCCGACGCCGGCAAGGGCCCGAGCGCGGGCTGGGAGTTCTTCACCTGCTACAACAGCGAGATGGCGTTCGACTCCCTCGAGATCAACGCGTCGCAGAACGAGATGGACTACGTCGCCGCGGTGGACTGGCGCGTGGCCCAGAAGGCGGTCGACGCGGGCAAGGCGAAGATGATCGGCGGCGCGCCGGTGCTCGATCCGAAGGACGTGCCCGGACTCGTCTACCTGATCCCCACTCCCAAGAGCCCGCACGGCGTCGACGTGAACCCGACCGGCGAGTACATCTGCGCGTCCGGAAAGCTGCAGGCCGAGGTGACGGTGTTCAGCTTCCAGAAGTTCCAGGCCGCGGTCGCCGCGAAGAAGTTCGACGGCGACCGGCTCGGCATCCCGGTGCTGCAGTACCAGGACTGCCTCGAGGCGAAGGTCCCGGTCGGGCTCGGCCCGCTCCACACCCAGTTCGACGACAAGGGGAACGCCTACACCTCGCTGTTCCTCGACTCGCAGATCGCGAAGTGGAAGGTCGGTCCGCCCTGGAACGTGATCGACAAGATCGACGTGTACTACTCGATCGGCCACCTGATGGCCTCCGAGGGTGACACGCGCCATCCCACCGGCGAGTACGTGGTGGCGCTCGACAAGCTCTCGAAGGACCGCTACCTGAGCGTCGGGCCGACGCATCCCGAGGCGGCGCAGCTCATCGACCTGCGTGGCCCGAAGATGACGTTGCTCGAGGACTTCCCGACCTACCTCGAGCCGCACTACGCGCAGATGATCCGGGCCGAGAAGCTCAAGCCGATCACCGTGTATCCGCTCGCCGACAACCACAAGCCCGGCGCCATCCACCGCGCCGAGGAGGCGCGGATCGAGCGCAAGGGCGGCCGCGTGGACGTGTACATGCTCGCGGTGCGCACCCACTTCACGCCCGACCGAGTCGTCGTGAGCGAGGGCGACGACGTGTACTTCCACGTCACCAACCTGGAGCAGGACGACGACATCGCGCATGGCTTCGGCATCCTATGGTCGAACTGCAACATGCAGATCGAGCCCGGCGAGACCAAGACGATGCACTGGAAGGCGGAGAAGGTCGGGATCACGCCGTTCTACTGCTCGAACTTCTGCAGCGCGCTGCACCAGGAGATGCAGGGCCTGATCGAGATCCGACCCAAGGGGTCGCCGGTGGCCGCGCTGCAACGGCCCGATCCGAAGCAGGTCGCCGCGGTGGCCGCACTGCTCGCCCATTGAAGCACGTCGGGGCGGCGGCGCCCGCCGCCGCCCCCATCTCGAGGCACTCATGACCCGCTATCTGACCGGACGGTTCGGCAGCCAGGATCGCGCACTCGTCGCGATCGCCGCGCTGGTGCTGCTGCCCGTGTTCTTCCTCCCCGTGCTGCCGATCTGGAGCATGCGCATGCGTGCGCCCCAGTACCCGGAGGGGCTGACGCTCACCATCTACAGCAACACGATCCGCGGCGACCTCGACAAGATCAACACGCTCAACCACTACGTCGGCATGCACGCCATCACGCCCGCCGACTTCCGCGAGTTCACCTACCTGCCGCAGCTGCTCACGTTCTTCGGCGTGATGGCCCTGATCGCCGCGCTGGTGAACCGCCGCTGGGTCGCGGTGCTCGGCTGGTGCGCGTTCAGCGCGTTCGCGATCGTGATGTTCAAGGACTACTTCGAGTGGCTGTGGCGCTACGGTCACGATCTCGACCCGCGCGCCGCGATCAAGCTCCCGACGTTCACCCCGCCGGTGCTCGGCTACAAGAAGATGGCGAACTTCCACGTCTGGAGCCTGCCCGGGCCGGGGACGCTCCTGCTCGGAGCGGCGTGGCTGCTGGGGCCGCTGGTGCTGGTCCACGAGTGGCTACAGCGCCGCCGCGCCGTGACCGCGAAGGCGCCGACACCATGAAGTGGATCGCCGCCCGGTTCCTCGCGGCCACCACCGCGGCGCTCCTCGGCGCCGGCCCGACCACCGCGGCCTTCGCGGCCGGCGGGCCCGCCATCGCCACCGCGGCGCGGCCGGGCGTGGTGCGGGTGCCCGCGAGCCGCGGCGCGGCCGCGCGCGCGCTCGCCGCCGCTCGGCCGGGCGACACGCTGATCCTCGCCCGCGGCGTGCACGCGGGGCCGCTCGAGATCACCACCCCGGTCACCCTGCGGGGCGAGCCCGGCGCGGTGATCGACGGGCTCGGGCAGGGCACGGTCGTGCGCGTCACCGCCGCGGGCACCACGCTCGAGGACCTCGAGGTGCGCCACAGCGGCGACCGCACGCTCACGTCGGACGCCGGCGTGCGCACGCTGTGCGGCGGCGTGACCGTGCGTCGCGTCCGCATGGACGACGTGCTCTACGGCGTCTACGCCGAGCGCTCCCCCGGCCTGCGGGTCGAGGACTGCCGGCTGCGCGGCCGCACGCCGCCGCTGCGAGAGGACGGCGAGGGCAACGGGATCCACCTCTGGTACTCGGACGGCGCACGCCTCACCGGCAACGACGTCACGCGGTTCGTCGACGCGATCTACCTGTCGTTCGCCGATCACGCGGTGGTCGATCGCAACGCGCTCCACCACAACGGGCGCTACGGGCTCCACACCATGTACAACCAGGAGAATCGCCTGGTCCGGAACGTGTTCGAGCACAACAGCGCCGGATGCGCTCTGATGTTCTCGAATCACATCGTGATCGAGGACAACGACTTCATCCACAATCGCGGCCCGCGCACCTACGGCCTGCTGCTGCGCGATTGCTCCGACGGCTCGTTCGTCGCGAACCGGCTCGTCGACAACACCATCGCGATCTTCATGGACAACTCCAATCGCAATCGCCTCCGCGCGAACCTGATCCAGGACAACGGCTGGGGCGTCCTGCTGTTCTCCTCGTGCGCGCACAATGTCTTCGTCGGGAACTCGTTCCTCGGCAACGACTATCCGGTCGCGCTCGACATGCGACGGAGCGACAACGCGTTCGACGACGGGCAGCACGGCAACTACTGGAGCGAGAACGCCGCCTACGACCTCGACGGGAACGGCGTGAGCGACGTGCCCTATTCGCCGGTCGGCGCGTTCGCGTTCCTCTCCAAGCAGTACCCCGACCTCACGCTGCTCGCCCGCAGCCCGGCCGTCACCGCGCTGGGGGTGGCCGAGCGCGTGCTGCCGTCGCTGCGACCGAGCGAGGTCGTCGACCGCTTCCCGCTGATCGCGCCGCCGGTGGCGGCACGCGCGGCCATGCGTGGCGGGCGGCCCGCCGCGGCGCTCGCGTGGGGGCCGCTGGGTGCGTTCGCCGGGCTGGCGAGTGCCGGCGCGCTCGGCCTTGCACGCTCGCGGAGGCGCGCATGATCGTCGCCGAGAGCCTCGTCAAGCGCTACGGCACCGTGTCCGCGGTGGACGGACTCTCGTTCGAGGTCCATCCCGGCGAGACGTTCGCGCTGATCGGTCCCAACGGCGCCGGCAAGACCACGACCCTGAAGCTGATCCTCGGCCTTGCGCGTCCCGACTCCGGTCGCATCGCGGTGGGGCGCGAGCGTCGATCGCCGCTCGATCCGCGCGCGCGCCTCGACGTGGGCTACGTCCCGCAGCGGGTCGAGTTCACGCCGGGCCGCTCGGTCGCGGAGGTGCTGGGGTTCTTCGCGGCGCTGCGCGGCCTGCCGCACGCGGCGGTCGCCTCGGCGCTCGCGCGGGTCGGACTCGCGGCGATGGCGCAGCGGCGCGCGAGCACGCTGTCGGGCGGCTACACCCAGCGGCTCTCGCTGGCGCAGGCGCTGCTGGGCGATCCCGCGCTGCTGGTGCTCGACGAGCCCACCGCGAGTCTCGACCCGGAAGCCACCTGGGAGTTCCGCACGCTGCTCGAGTCGCTCCATCGCGAGGGCAAGACCATCCTGCTGTGCTCGCACCTGCTGGCCGAGGTGGAGCGGGTCGCCGACCGTGTGCTCATCCTGGTCGACGGGCGGTGCGCGGCGCTCGAGCGCCTGGAGGACCTGCGCGCCCACCAGCTGCGCGCGAGCCGGCTGGTGATCGAGCTGCACGACCCGCATGCCGGGCTCGAGTGCGCGCTGGCGCCGCTGGGCGTGGCGTGGACGCTCGAATCCCCACTGCGCCTCTCGCTCGAGTCGACCAACGGCCGCGGCATCGAGGCGCTCGAGCGGTTGCGTGCCGCGGGGGTGTCCGTGCGCTCGTTCGTGGTGCAGCGCCCTTCGCTCGAGGAGATCTTCCTGGGCGTCGTGCGCGGAGGCCGGACATGACCGGCGCCCGCGCCCGCCTCGAATGGTTCGCCGTCCTCCTGGCGCTCGCCCTCGCCCCGACGGGGTGCGGGCGCCAGGCAGGACCCCCACCGATCGCGGTCGGCGCCACGTGCGTGGGCTGCGGCATGGACGTCGAGAACCTGCGCTTCGCGTGCGAGCTGCGGACGCGCGGCGCGTGGCGCGTCTACGACTCCATCGAATGCCTGCTGGCCGACGCGCGCGCCGACCGCGACGCCCGCGCGTGGCTCGCCGACTACGACTCGCGCACGCTGCACGCCGCCGACTCGCTGTGGATCGTGAAGGGCTCGTTCCCGTCCCCGATGGGCGGCGGGTACGCGGCGTTCCTCGATCGCGGCGCCGCCGAGGCGGTGGCCGCGCGGACCAGTGGTCACGTCGATCGCGCGACCGCGTTCTCCGCGGAGCAGGCCCGGCCATGAGCCGCGCCTACCTGCGCCTGCTGGTGGTGGGACTGATCGCCGCGCTGGCGGTCGCGCTGGCCGCGCGGCGGCCACATCGCCCGCCGGCGGCACCCGCCGCGCCCGTGGTGGCGGCACCGCTGCGCGTCGACACGCTGGTGGTGCGCGACGGCGCGATCGCGCCGGATCCGGTCGTGGTGCCGAAGGGCGCCCGCGTTCGCCTCGTCGTGCGCAACGCCGGCGCCGCCGCGGTGCGCATCGCGCTCGCCGGCTACGCGGAACGCGTGAGCGTCGCGGCGCTCGCGCCCGGCGAGCGGTGGGACGTGGAGTTCATCGCGGACCTTCCGGGCGAGGACTTCGCCTTTCTCGTCGACGGCCGGCCCGCGGGTCGCTTCGTCGTGACCGGCTCCCATCTGGTGGAGGGACATCGATGACCCGCATGTCGCAGGCGAGCCTGGCGCGCGTGCGCGTGGTGGCGGCCGACGAGTACCGTCGCGCGCTCGAGACGCGCTGGCTGTTCGGATTCACCGTGCTGTTCGCCGCGCTGGTGCTCGGGCTCTCGTACTTCGGCCTCGCCCAGAGCCGCGAGGTCGGCTTCCAGGGGTTCGCGCGGGTGACGCTCAGCCTCATGAACCTGGTGCTGCTGATCGTTCCGCTCACCGGGCTGCTGCTCGGCGTCGCGAGCCTGCTGGGGGGCGACGCGCTGTCGCTGCTGCTGGCGCAGCCGGTCGGCCGGGGCGAGGTGCTGGCCGGCAAGTTCCTCGGCCTGGTCGGCGCCCTCTCGGTGGCCCAGGCGCTCGGCTTCGGCATCGGTGGCGTGGTGGTGGCGCTCGATGCCGGCGCCGGGCAGTGGCCGGGGTTTCTCGCGCTCACCGCGCTCTCGCTGCTGCTGGGCGCGATCAGCGTCGCCGCGTCGCTCGCGATCGCGACGCTGTGGCCCGACCGTCTCAAGGCGATGTCGGCCGCGCTGCTGCTGTGGCTGCTGCTGGCGATCGCCTACGACCTCGCGGTGCTCGGCGCCACCACGTTGCTCGCGGGGCTGCCGCTGCAGACCGTGCTGTTCCCGGCGTTGCTGCTCAACCCGGTGGACCTGACGCGCGTGCTGGTCACGCTCGCGGTCGGCTCGGGTGCCTTGTTCGGACCGACCTCGGCCGTGCTCATGAAGGCCGCCGGCACCGCTCCGGGCGTCGCGCTGGCGCTCGCGGTGCTGGCGCTGGAGACCGCGGTGCCGCTGGTGGTGGCGGCGCGGGTGTTCCGCCGGCGGGACTGGTAGCCTCCGGCGATGGCCTCCCCCTTTCCGGTTCCTCCCGGCGTGCGCCCGGCGGCCGCCGGATCGTCGCCCGGCTCCACGTGGCCCGAGCCCTACCGCCTCCTGTTCCCGATCGGCGCCACGTTCGCGGTGCTGGGCGCCGCGCCGTGGCTGGTGCTGGGGAGCGGCGGCGGGGCGTGGCCCGGGCCGCTCCACATGACGCTCATGATCGAGGGCTTCGAGCTGTCGTTCGTGCTCGGCTTCCTGTTCACCGCGATGCCCGCGTTCACGCGCGGCGGACGCTGCACCCGCGGCGAGCTCGCGACCGCGGTGGGCCTGATGACCGCGTTCGGGGCGCTCGCCCTGCTCGGCGTCGCGTGGGCAGCGCACGCCGTCAGCGGCGCGGTGGCGCTGCTGATCGCATGGGCGCTCGGCATCCGCATCCGCCGCTCGCGTCACCTGCCGCCCGAGGAGTTCGTCTTCGTCGCCCTCGGGCTGCTGTTCGGCGTGGCCGGCGCCGCGGTGCTGGTGGCCCAGACCGCGTTCGGCGTCGCCCCTCCTGCGCCGCGCTTCGGCGAGCACCTGATGGCGTTCGGCGAGACGCTCTCGATCGTGCTCGGCGTGGGCGGCCTGCTGGTCCCCACGTTCGCCGGCATCCGCGACCCGCTCGGCGTCCCCGGGATCGCGCGGCCGCACGAGCGGACCGGGCGCCGCCGACTGTTCGCGGTGGTCGCTCTCGCGCTGCTGGCCGCGTTCGGGCTCGAGGCCGCGGGCCACGCGTGGGCCGGGTCGCTGGCCCGAGCGCTGGCGGCGAGCGTCATGCTGTTGCTGGTCTGGAAGATCTACCGCGGCCCGGGCCAGAAGGGCGTGCTGGCTCGTTCGCTGTGGACCTCGGGCTGGTGCGTGCTCGCCGGGCTGTGGCTCGCGGTGCTGTGGCCCCAGCAGGCGGTCGCCGCCTGTCACGTCATGTTCATCGGCGGCTACGGACTGCTCACGCTCGGCATCGGCTCGCGCGTGACCGTCGCTCACGGGCGCCATCCGTTCGCAGACGAGGCGCGGCTGCTCACGCCGTGGCTGCTGCTGGCGCTCGCGCTGGCGCTGCTCGCGCGCCTGGCCGCCGCGGTCGCTCCCGCGGGGATGCTGCACGCGTACGCGGCGAGCGCGGCGCTGTGGATCGTGGCGTGGGGGCTGTGGGCGCTCGGCGCGCTGCCGCGCATCGCGCGCACCGTGCGCCCTCCCGCGGCGGGGCCCGTGGTCCAGCTGGGCGTCCCGCCGCGCGGCTGAGCGCGGCGCGGAGGCCGCGGGCGACGCGCGGCGCGCCGCGGCGTGGGCTGCGCGAGGACGCCGCGAGGTGGGCCGCGCGGGGACGCCGCCGCCCGCGAAGGTCAGGGGGATGTCGAGTGCGCGCCTGCCTCGGGATCGGGAGGGGCCGGGCGTGTCCTTTCGCATCCGTCCGGCATCCAACGGTCGGAACCACCCGCCTTCACCCCGTGCGTGGCGCTGCACTAGAATCGCCGCACCTGTCATTCCCTTCACATGACTCGAGGAGCCATCGTGGACCGCGTGCACGACGTCGTCATCCTGGGCTCGGGCCCGGCCGGCTACACGGCCGCGCTCTACGCCGCCCGGGCCAACCTCAAGCCGCTGCTGATCTCCGGCTACCAGCCCGGCGGCCAGCTCACGATCACGACCGAGGTCGAGAACTACCCCGGCTTCCCCACCGGCGTGCAGGGTCCCGAGCTGATGGAGATGATGAAGGCGCAGGTGGAGCGCTTCGGCACCGAGGTCGTGCAGGCCGAGGTGCTGTCGGTCGACCTCGCGCGGCGTCCGTTCACGATCCACACCGATCTCCACGACTACCGCGCGAACACGCTGATCGTGGCGACTGGCGCCTCGGCCAAGCTGCTCGGCATCGAGAGCGAGCAGAAGCTGATGGGCTTCGGAGTCTCGGCGTGCGCGACGTGCGACGGGTTCTTCTTCAAGAACAAGCGCGTGATCGTGGTGGGCGGCGGAGACACCGCGATGGAGGAGGCGATCTACCTCACGCGCTTCTGCACCGAGGTGGTCGTGGTGCATCGCCGCGACGAGTTGCGGGCGTCGAAGATCATGGCCGAGCGGGCGCGCGCGAACCCCAAGATCCGCTTCGTGTGGGGCAGCGAGGTCGTCGAGGTGCTTGGGCTTGGAGCAGAACCGGGTGCGCGGCGTGAAGCTCCGCAACCTGAAGACCGGCACGATCACCGAGATGGAGATCGACGGCGTGTTCGTGGCGATCGGCCATCGGCCGAACACGAAGTTCCTCGAGGGGCAGTTGCCGCTCGACGACAAGGGCTACGTGAAGGTGGTGCCGGGAACCGCGAAGACTTCGATCCCCGGCGTGTTCGCGGCGGGCGACGTGGCCGACTCGGTGTATCGTCAGGCGGTGACCGCGGCGGGCACCGGCTGCATGGCGGCGATCGACGCGGAGCGCTGGCTCGAGGCCGAGGCCCACGCGGCACACGGCGCCGCCCACGGCCGCGCCTGACCGCCGAACACACGAGGCGCGCCGCGGCGCGCTTGAGGACGGGACATGGAGCGTGAGGTTCTCGAGTTCGACGTGCAGTTCATCGGCGCGGGCCCCGCGGGACTCGCGGGCGCGATCCACCTCGCGAACCTGATCGAGCGCCACCACCAGGCGATCGCGGCCGGCGCGCCCGGCACGAAGCTCGACGAGGTGGCGATCGCGGTGCTCGAGAAGAGCGCGCGGGTCGGCGCGCACGGCATCTCGGGCGCGGTGCTCGATCCGCGCGCGCTGCGCGAGTTGATCCCGGACTTCGAGGCGCAGGGCTGCCCGATCGCCGCGCCCGTCACTGGCGACGACGTCTACTTCCTCACCGCCGGCGGCCAGACGCGACTGCCGATCACGCCACCGCTGTTCGAGAACCACGGCAACTTCATCGTCTCGCTCGGAAAGCTGGTCGAGTGGATGGCCGGGATCGCCGAGGCGAAGGGCGTGCTGGTGGTGACCGAGACGCCCGCCGCGCAGCCGATCGTCGAGGCCGGGCGGCTGGCCGGCGTGCGCACCGGCGACAAGGGCGTCGACAAGCAGGGCGCGCACAAGCCGAACTACCAGATGGGCGCCGACTGCCGCGCCAAGGCCACCGTGCTGTGCGAGGGCCCGCGCGGCACGATCGCGAAGTCGCTCGAGACCTCGTTCGGCCTCACGGTCGGGCAAGAACCCGCAGGTGTACGCCACCGGCGTGAAGGAGATCTGGGAGGTGCCCGCGGGGCGCGCGCAGAAGGGGCGCGTGATCCACACCATGGGCTTCCCGCTCGCGACCGACACGTTCGGCGGCGGGTTCATCTACGGCATGGACGAGTCGCACTGGGCGGTGGGCTTCGTGACCGGGCTCGACTCGCCGGATCCCACCAACGACCCGCACCTGAACCTCCAGCGCGTGAAGACGCACCCGCTGGTGAGGGCGCTGCTCGCGGGCGGCAAGCCGGTCGCGTACGGCGCGAAGGCGATTCCCGAGGGCGGCTACTGGGCGATGCCGAAGCTCTCCGCCGACGGCCTGCTGTTGTGCGGCGACAGTGGCGGCTTCCTGAACGGTGGCCGGCTCAAGGGCATCCACCTGGCGATGAAGTCCGGCATGCTCGCCGCCGAGACGCTGTTCGAGTGCCTGCTGGCCGGCGACTTCTCCAAGGAACGGCTGGCCGGCTACGAGAAGCGCGTCGAGGCGTCGTGGGCGCGCGAGGAGCTGTGGAGCGTGCGCACGTTCCACCAGTCGTTCGAGCACGGGCTGTGGAGCGGCATGCTGAACGTCGGCGCGTCGATGGTGTTCGGCGGCAAGGACCTGATGCTGCGCGACCGCGTGCCGAACCCCGCCGGCCACGAGCGCATGCGCAAGCTGAAGGACGCCCACCCGGGCGGCAAGCCCACGCCGATGAAGTTCGACGGCGTGCTGACGTTCGACAAGCTCGCCGACGTCTACCTGTCGGGCACCCACCACGACGAGAACGAGCCGGTGCACCTGAAGGTCGCCGACGTCAGCGTGTGCGCGACCCAATGCCGCGAGGAGTACGGCAATCCCTGCCAGCACTTCTGCCCCGCGAACGTCTACGAGATGGTCGCCGACGAGGCGAAGCCCGGCGCGCTGAAGTTGCAGATCAACGCGTCGAACTGCGTGCACTGCAAGACCTGCGACATCGCCGACCCGTACCAGATCATCACGTGGGTGACGCCCGAGGGCGGCGGCGGGCCGGACTACCAGAACCTCTGAGCCGCGGCACGCGGCACGCGACAGACTGGGAGCGGGCCACGCGGCCCGCTCCCTTTCGGTCCCCACCCTGCCGCGAGCACCCCACCGGCGGCCGCCCACGCCGCGCTCGGGGCCGCGCGACTCATCGCCACCGGTTCGCCTTCGGGTGGTGCTTCATCGACTTCATGATCGCCTTCCAGCGCGCCTCCTCCTCGGCGCGCGCCCGCGCGTCGCGGCGCCGCTCGAGCCACCGCAACTCGCGCTGCAGCTTGCGCCAGCTCTCCAGCCGCGCCGGATCCAGCGCGCCGCCCGCGACCGCCGCGAGCACCGCGCAGCCCGGCTCGTCGGCGTGGCCGCAGTCGCGGAACCGGCACCCCGCGGCCAGCGCCACCACGTCGGCGAACGCGCCGTCGAGGCCCTCCTCGCCCGCCCACGGCGTCAGCACCCGCATGCCCGGCGTGTCGAGCAGCAGCGCTCCGCCCGGCAGCGGCACCAGCTCGCGGGACGCGGTCGTGTGGCGGCCGCGCGAGTCGTCCTGGCGCACCTCCTGCGTGGCCTGGCGCTCCTCGCCGAGCAGCGCGTTCACGATCGTGGACTTGCCGACCCCCGAAGAGCCCAGCAGGGCGACGGTCGCGCCCGGCACCAGCCACGGCGCCAGCGCCTCCAGACCGGCGCGCTCGCGCGCGCTGATCGCCACCACCGGCACGCCCATCGCGACCGCCTCCACCTCGGCGCGGCGCGCGTCGAGATCGTCGGCGACATCGGCCTTGTTGAGGATCACCACCGGGGCGGCCCCGCTGTCCCACGCCGCCGCGAGGTAGCGCTCGAGGCGCCGCACGTTGAAGTCGCCGTCGAGGCCGGCGACCACGAACACGGTGTCGACGTTCGCCGCCACCACTTGGGCGTCGGTCGTCTCGCCGGGCCGCGCGCGCACGAACGCGGTCGCGCGCGGCAGCACCGCGACGATCACCGCGTCGCCATCGGGAGCGGCGCGGACCGCGACCCAGTCGCCGACCGCGGGCAGGTCGGTCGCCGCCTGCGCCTCGTGACGCAGCCGGCCGGCCAGCACGGCGGAGCGCTCGCCGCCGGCGGCGAGCACCAGGTAGCGGTCGCGGTCCTCGCGCGCGATCCGCGCGGGCTCGAGCGTGGGGTCCTGCAGGGAACTGAACGCGTCCTGGAGACGCGGGGTCCAACCGAGATGCTGGATCGACATGATGACGACGCCTTTCGTCGGAGCGGATCGAGGCGGGCGCGCGAATGCGCGACCAGGGACGATGCGGGCGACGTGCGTCACGCGGGGCGGACAACGAAGAAGCCGCTCCTTCCGGAGCGGCCGGGCGCGTCGAGGACGGGCGCTAGGCGCGGGCGCGGAAGGTGCGTGACGCACGGGCGTCGTGGGCAAGGGCTGCCATGTCTCGCTCCTTCCTGATCGATCGCGCGCCCGCACCATGCGGGCGGCGACGGGCACGAGGATAGCCGGGACCGCGTCGCGCTGACAAGCGCCGATGAGGAGCGCCGATGAGGAGCGTGTGCGGCGGACCCGGCGCGGCGTCAGCGGGGTAGACCGGGGTGCGAGCCCCGCGGGTCGGCGGGCAGCGCGGACGCGTCGCTCCCGCGCTCGCCTTGACGCCGCCATCCGCGCGCCGGAGACTTGCGCCCGCGAGCTGCTCCCACCGCATCTGGAGGCCATCCATGCACCGACTCGTCCGTGCCGCAACTCGTTCGGTGCCCGTGCTGCTGGCGATCACGCTGTCCGGCTGCGCGGTCAGCGGTGGCGGGTCGTCGCTCTCCAGCTCCGCGCCGCCGCCGCTCGCCGACCGCGCGTGGAACTCCCCGATCCGCGAGAACATGCAGCCCGAATACCGCGTGTTCTACGACATGCTCGACGGGCTCGGCGACTGGGCGCTGATCGAACCGTACGGGTACGTGTTCCGCCCCGACGTGAACTTCGTGGCGTGGGAGCCGTACACGAACGGCTACTGGGTGCCGAGCGACACGTGGGGCTGGGTGTGGGTGTCGGCGGATCCGTTCGGCTGGGCCACCGATCACTACGGCCGCTGGATGAACGACCGCTTCCAGGGCTGGGTGTGGGTGCCCGGCGTGCAGTGGGCGCCGGCGTGGGTGCAGTGGGTGGGCGACGCCGACTACATCGGCTGGGCGCCGCTCGGCGCGGTCACGAGCGGCTTCAATACACCCGGCTATCACTTCGTGCCGGTCGGCGCCCTCACGTCCACCGACCTGAGCGCGCAGGTGGTGAAGCCGCCGGTGATCCAGCAGCGGCTCGCCGACCTCAAGCCGATCGACAACACGCTCGAGCGCGACGGGGTCAAGTTCGAGGCCGGCCCGCGCCTCGAGTGGTTCGAGCGCCGCGTCGGACCGGTGACTCGCGCGCGGGTCGAGGACGTGGTGCCCCCGGGCACCCTGACCCGCCAGGGCAGGGGCGACGTGGGTCGCCGCGAGGCGCCCGCGCCGCGCGACGGCGCCGCGCGCGACAGTGTGCGCGCGGAGCATGAGGCGCGGCTCGCCGCGCAGCGCGCCGCGGTGCGCGCGGCCGACGAGGCGCGCGAGCGCGCCAAATCGGGCGCCCCGGCGCCCGCGAACGTGACCGTCGTGCGGCCGTTCGGCCCGGCTCCGGGCGGACGGAACGCGCCTCCCGCCGAGCGCCGTGCGCCCGCGCGCCGCGGAGCGCCCGCGGACAGCACGCGCTGACGCGCCGCACGGCGGCATGAATCCCACCCGGCGCATCAAGGCGCGCGCGCTCGAACTGGGCTTCGACGCCGTCGCGGTGGCCGCACTCGCCCCACTCGCCGCGCAGCAGCACTACGCGGCGTGGCTCGCAGCCGGCCGCCACGGCGACATGCGCTGGCTCGCGAGCGAGCAGCACCGCGGCCGGCGCGCGGACCCCACCCGTCTGCTGCACGAGCTGCGCAGCGTGGTGTGCGTGGCGCTCTGCCACCCGCCCGACGCGGACCCCACGCGCGACCGGCGGCTCGGCCGCGTCGCCCGCTACGCCGCGGGCGAGGACTACCACCGCGTGATGGAGGATCTGCTCGGCACGCTGGAGCGCGAGATCCCGCGGCTGCTGCCGGGCGCGCGCGCGCTGTGGTACGCCGACACCGGCGCGATCCTCGAGCGCGGCTGGGCCGAGCGCGCCGGCCTCGGCTGGATCGGCAAGCACTCCGGGCTGCTGTCGACCTCGCTCGGCTCGTGGTTCCTGCTCGGCGAGCTGCTGGTGGACCGCGCGCTGGAGCCGGATGCGCCGCTGGAGCGCGAGCGCTGCGGCACCTGCGCGCGCTGCCTCGAGGTCTGCCCCACGCGCGCCATCGTCGCGCCCTACCAGGTGGATGCCCGGCTCTGCATCTCGTACCTCACCATCGAGCACCAGGGGCCGATCCCTCGCGAGCTGCGGCCGTCGATCGGCGAGTGGATCTTCGGCTGCGACCTGTGCCAGGAGATCTGCCCGTGGAATCGCTTCGCGCGGCCGGCGCGCGACGCGCGGCTCCACGCGCGCGCGCTCGAGGGCTGGTCGCTGGAGCGCTTCCTCACGCTCGACGAGTCCACGTTCCGCACGCTGTTCGCGGCCAGCGCGATCCGGCGCGCCGACCGCGAGGGATTCGTGCGCAACGTATGCGTGGCGCTCGGCAACCGCGGCGAGCCGGCCGCGGTGCCCGCGCTGCTGCGCTCGCTGCGGGACGACCCCGCGCCGCTGGTGCGCGGGCACGCGGCGTGGGCGCTCGGGGCGATCGCGCGCCGGGCACCCATGGACGCGCGGATGGCGATCGACACCGCGCTGAGCGCGGCGGTCGCGCACGACGCGGATGCCGGCGTCCGCGACGAGGCGCGGGCGGCACGGCGCGACATCGAGTGCTAGAGTGCTGCCCGTCGGGGCCGCACCCCGCGGGTGAGGCCCGTCGCACGAAGCACGATCACCCCCCGCCTGGAGGCTCCGCCGATGTCCGCCCGCCCGCTCGCCGCGCTGTTCGCCACCCTGCTGCTCGTCGCCACCACCGCGCGCGCCGACGCCCCCAAGCCGGCCGAGCCCGGGCCGTGGAAGTTCGGCGCGGTCACGCTGCTCAACCTGACGCAGTCCTCGTTCAGCACGAACTGGAAGGGTGGCGATAAGGGCTCGATCGTGTGGGTGCTCGGCGCGGAGCTCGCGGCCGAACGGCAGTTCACCCCGCGTTACAACCTGCAGAACTCGCTGCACGCCGCCTACGGCCAGACCACGCGGCAGGTGGCGGACGCCGCCGACGCCCACCACTACACCTGGGACTCGCCGGACAAGACCACGGACCTGCTGTCGTTCGAGTCGAACAGCCGCTGGACGCTGAACACGTTCGTCGATCCGTACTTCTCGTTCGCCGCCGAGACGCAGTTCGCCGACCAGAGCAGTCCGATCGGCACCATCCGGTTCAACCCGATCAAGCTGAAGGAGGCCGCCGGCGTCGCGCGCGTGCTCCAGAAGACCGAGTCCGCCGAGCTGCTCACGCGATTCGGCTTCGGCTTCCGCCAGACGCTCGCGAAGGCGTGGGTGGATCCGGTGCTGCGCAACCAGCGTTCGTTCACGAGCCAGGACGGCGGGTTCGAGTGGCAGACCACCGCGACGCAGCCGATGCTCGAGAAGAAGGTGCTCTACAAGGGCAGGCTGCTGGTGTTCCAGCCGGTGTTCTACTCGAAGTCGAGCGACCTCGAGACCGTGGACCGCGCGGTGGTGGACTACGTGCAGGCCACTCCGGGCGCCACGCGCGAATCGGTGCGGGACTTCTGGCGTGCCCCCGACGTGGGCTTCCAGAACGAGTTCACCGCGCAAATCACCAAGATCGTGGGCGTGAGCCTGTACGCCGAATTCGTCTACGACAAGTTCGACGCCGCGGCGAACGTGGATCCCACGCTCGCACCCGCCGACGCGCTGCGCGAGCTGGACCGCAACACTCGCAAGGCGGGCCAGTACAAGCAGACGCTCGCGCTCGCGGTGACGTACCGGCTGTTCTAGGGGGCGGGCGCGACTCCGCGTGCGTCGCGCTACTCCATCGGGTGACCTTCGACCCAGCGCGGCTCGCCGCCCTCGAAGTGTTCCCGCTTCCAGATCGGCACGGAGCGCTTGAGCTCGTCCATCGCCCAGCGGCTGGCGTCGAACGCGGGGCCACGATGGGACGCGGCCACCACCACCGCCACGCTCGCCTGCGACGGCGGCACCTCGCCGAGCCGGTGGACGATCGCGCACGAGGCGATCGCGAAGCGCTCGCACGCCGCGCGCTCGATCGCGCCGAGCGCCGCCAGCGCCATCGGCGCGTAGGCTTCGTACTCCAGTCGCACCACTTTGCGGCCCTCGTGGTGATCGCGCGTGGTGCCGAGGAACAGCACGACCGCGCCCAGGTCGTCGCGCGCGGCGGCCGCCAGCAATGGCGCCGGGTCGATCGGGGCCTGCGTCAGCTCAGCCACGCTCGGGCCTCGCGGCGCGTGCGTGGCGCGCGGTCGGGGCGGGCGGCGCGGGGCCGGCGCCACCCGCGACCGCGCCGCGCGCGCCGCGTGAGGAGGCGGCGCGTGGTCGCGCCAGCGTGCAGCGCATGACCGGGCGCGTCGGCGAGCGGCGAGCGACCTCGGCGAAGCCCGCGCTCGCGAACGCGCTCGCCAGCCCGTGCCACGCGAACGCGTCGGCCATCGCGGCGCCGTGCGGATCGAACGGATAGCCCTCGAGCGCGACCGCGCCGCGCGAGGCGGCGAACGACTTCGCGGCCGCCAGCAATTCCGCCGTGACCCCGCGGCGGCGCCACGCGCGGGCCACGAAGAAGCACACCACCGCCCACACCGGGGTGTCGTCGACCGCCGCCATCACGCGCGAGGTCGCGAGCCGCCGATACTCCGAGCGCGGCGCCATCGCCACCCAGCCAATCGGCTCGCGCCCCGCGTACGCGATCAGCCCCGGCGGCCGACCCGAGTCCACGAGCCGCTTGAGCGCGCGGCGGTGCGGCGCGCCCTTGCCGGCGGCGAACTCGCGCGAGGTGACGCGCGGCCACATGCACCAGCAGCCCGCACATGCGCCGTGCGCGCCGAACAGCCGCTCGAGGTCCGCCCACCGCGCGGTGGTGGCCGGCCGCACGCGCACCACGGGCGCGGTGTCCGGAGCGCGTGCGGCGCGCCGCCGATCACCGCCCGGCCGCGCCCCTGCTGCGCCGCCGCGCGGGCGCGCGGGCGTGGCCGCGCGCGGGCGTCGCGCGCGCGCGGCGCTCATCCGCCGCTCACGGGCGGCAGCAGCGCGAGCTCGGCGCCGTCGTGCAGCAGGGTCGTCGGCCGCGTCAGCGTGCCGTCGACCGCCGTCGCGAGATGCGGCCACAGCGGTGCCAGCGCCTCGTGCGTGCGCGCGAGTGCCGCCAGCGCGTCGGCCACCGTGCTGCCGGCGGGCAACGCGAGCGCGGTGGCGGCGCAACCCGCGCGCTCGCGCGCCTGCGCGAAGAACAACACCGTGATGCTCATGGGTGGACGCTCGTTCATGGGTTGCCTATGCTCGCTGGATGGACGAGCGGAATCAAGCCTTCCCGCAGCCGATCGCGGGCGGCACCGGTGCGGAGGCGGCCTCGCCACTCGCCTCGCCGCCCGCCGCGCCGCCCCCGCGTCGCCCGCCTCGCCCCCGCCGCGCCGCCCGCCGCCGGCCCGGCGGACCCGTTCGCGGCGGGGCCGCTCGCGCTCCCCGCGCGGATCGGTCCGGACACCGCACGCGGGCTATGGGTGTGGCTCGCGATGCTGGTGGTATTCGGCGTCGGCGGCCTGGTACTCGGCCTCACCGAGGGCGCGGCGCTGGCGGCGCTCGCGGGCCTGTTCATCGCCGCGCAGGCCGCCGACCTCGACCCCCGCTGGACGCTGCTCTACTGGATGCTGACCTGGGTGGTGCCCGCGGCCGAGGTGCTGGTGTTCGCGGCGACCGCCTCGCTCGCCTCCAGCGGTCCGATGGCGTTCGGGACCCGCGCGCTGCTCACGAGCTACTGCATCGCGGCTGCCGGGGTGTGCGTGCTGCTGGCGTTCCGGCCGTTCGTGGATCCGCTGACCGTGAGGCTGTTCCGCGAGGACCCGCCCAACCACTCGCTGCGGCTCACCACCCGGCTGGCGGCCGGGGGGCTGCTGCTGGCGCTGCCGGGCGCGGTCCTGCTGCGCGACAAGCTGGCGGACTTCGTCGACACCTCGGGCGCGCTGTTCACGCGCGCCGGGCTGGTCGGCCAGTTGACCGGCATGGTGCTGCTCGCGCTCGCGGCGGTCGGCTTCCTGGTCCGGCGCGGAGTGCGCGGCACGCTCGAGCGGCTCGGCATCACCGCGCTCTCGCCGGCCGACTGGCTGCTGGCCGCGGTGGGCGCCGGCGCGCTGTTCGTGCTCAACGCTGGCACCGAGCAGCTGCAGCACGCCTGGTTCCCCGCGCTGTGGGCGGCCGACCGCGACATGGGCGCCCTGATGTCCAAGGACCTCGGCGCGATCGAGACCGTGTTGCTCGGCCTCACCGCCGGAGTCGGCGAGGAGATCACGCTGCGCGGCGCGCTGCAGCCGCGGCTGGGACTGACGCTGACGGCGGCGCTGTTCGCCGCGCTGCACGTGCAGTACTCGTGGTTCGGAATGCTCGTGATCTTCCTGTTCGGGCTGCTGCTCGGCGGCATCCGGTCGCGCACCAGCACGTCGGTCGCGATCGTGGTCCACGCGCTCTACGACATCCTCGCGGTGATCTCGAACTGACTCAGCGCCCCGCGGGCACGGTGCGCAGCCATCCATTCCCGGATCGTAGCCGGAACAGTCCGGCGCCGTGCGCTTCGGCTTCGGACGATCGAGCGACACCACGACCACCACGCCCACGAGCGTCACCAGGACCGCGGCCGCGACCCAGCCGTTCATCGTGTGGACGCGGATCGACGCGACCTGGTCGAGCGGGATCTCGTTCGGATCGGCGCCCAGCCGGCCCTCGTGCGTCAGGCGCACGGTGCTGATCACCGGCAGCTCGCCGCGCGTGAGCATCTGATCGAGGAAGGCTCCGGCGAGGGTGGCGCTGGTGTCGCCGATGGTCGCGATGCCGTCGAACGGAACGACCTCGGTCTCCGCCGATCCCGCGGCGCGGAGTCGCACCGCACCGTAGTCGAAGCCTTCGAACACGCCTTCGCGGACGCCGCCCTCGAGCAGTCGTACTTTCAGCGGTCGTCCGAGCACCGGCGCCGGCAGCGGGGCCCCGCCGCGCGAGCCACGCCTCGAAGCGCGTCGCGTACGCGGCCGGTGCCAGCCGGCCGACGTCCGTTGTAGCTACCGCGCTCGACCTTGCCGTCGTGCAGCTCGACCATCACCGGGGTCCGGAGCGCGATCTTCTCGAGCTGGAACCTGCGGACCGCGTTCGGGTCCTGGATGTCGAGCGCGCCGCCGCGATGAGCGCAGCCGGCCATCGGAAGCTCGACCGAGATCAGCGCCCCGTAGAGACACAGGATCGCGTAGGCGTGTCGGGCGCGCATGGGGCCTCCTCGCTGTGGCCGCGGGCGACCGCACGGCCACGACGTTCTACCCCGGCGCGGCCGCCGCCGTTCCCCGGCCGGCTAACCCCAGGACTCTCCAGCCTTCAGCGCCACCACCTCGGCGCTCAGGCCGAGCGTCTTGAGCTCGGGCTTCAGCGCCTCGGGCGTGGCCGTGAGCAGCGGGAACGTGCCGTGGCCGAGCCACGTGAGCTCGAAGCCGCGATCGGGTTTCGGCATGGCGTTCCCTCCCATCAATCGTGATCCGGGTGCGCGCGCGCTACGACGTGATGGCGGTGCGGTCGGGCTAGCGGCGAGGGCTGGGCGCGAAAGCGGCCGCGGGATAACTCCGAATCGACGAGACACTGCCCCCGCAGTTCCTCTCCGCGTCACGGAGGGCGAAGGCGATCAGGACGAGCACGAGCGCGGCGCCCGCCAGTGCCCCCACGATCACGGCGGCGACCCACTGGTCGCCCTGCTTCACCTCCAGCGAAGCCACCTCGTCGAGCGGAATCTGGCGATGCGCCACCGTGAGTCCCGACGACGCTTCATCCACCAGCAGCACGCCGCAGAGCGGGAGCCCCCCGGCGTCACGCAGACGTGCGATCGTGTCGGCGGAGAACGCCGCGCCGGCTGGAGTGACGAGCATGCGCGCGTCCTCGAGGCGCACGTGCTCGCCGTCGCCGGTCTGCCGCAGGCGGATGGCGCCCCAATCGAAGCCCTCGAATGCGCCGGTCCGCGTGCCACCGTACGCCGTGCTGATTCTCACCGTGTCGCCGAGCGCCGGCCAGCCCGCCGCCGGGTGACGCGCCCGCCAGGCGTCGTAGCGCGGCGCGTATTCCTCGAGCGGCTGGCGCTCGATGCCCCGGTACTCCCCGCCCACCGTGTGGCCGTCACGCAGCCGCACGCGCAGCTCGCTGCCGAGAGGCACGGAGGCGTCCAATCCCGGCCCGCCCGCGAGCGAGGGATCCGCCATCGCGACCGTTCCGGGCGAATGCGCACACCCTGCCACCTGCAACTGCACCGACAGCAGCGCGGACCACAGGCAGATCAACGCGCCCCCCACGCGCGCCGGCAACGGGCGCCCGCTCACGAGAACGTCTCGCCCGGCTTCAGCGCCACCACGTCGGCGCTCACGCCGAGCGTCTTGAGCTCGGCCTTCAGCGCCTCGGGCGTGCCCGTGAGCAGCGGGAACGTGCCGTGGTGAGCGGGCACGATCCACCTGGGCTTGAGCATCCGCGCGGCGTACGCCGCCTCGCGCGGCGACATCGTGTAGTGGTCCCCGATCGGCAGGATCGCGATCTCGGGCGCGTAGATCTCGCCGATCAGCGCCATCTCCATGTGCACGCCGGTGTCGCCGGCGTGATAGATGCGCGTGCCGTCCTCGAGCGTGATCACGAAGCCGCACGGCTCGCCGCCGTAGATCACCTGGCCACCGTCCTCGATGCCGCTCGAGTGGATCGCGTGGACCATCGTGAACTTCAGGCCCGCCGCCGTCTGGGTGCCGCCCTTGTTCATCGGGGAGGTGCCGCTCACGCCCTTGCGCGTGAGGAACAGGTGGATCTCGAAGTTGCATACCACGACCGGCTTGAACTTCTTGGCGAGCGTCACCGCGTCCGCCATGTGGTCGCCGTGTCCGTGCGAGATCGTCATCACGTCGATCTTCTCGAAGGTCTTCGCGCCCTGCGGGCACGCGGGATTGCCCTCGACCCACGGGTCGAGCAAAACGGTCCGCCCCTCGCGCGTGGTGAGGCGGAACGTGCCGTGGCCGAGCCACGTGAGCTGGAATCCGCGATCGAGCTTCGGCATGGCGTTCTTCTCCGGGAGGCGGCGGGCGGCCGCGGGGGGCGCCGCCGGCTCAGCGTGAAGCGCGAGCCGCGCCGCCGGCGAGCGCCGGAGCGGGCTCGAGTTCCTCGAGTCGCGCGGTGAAGTGCCGCAGCACCGGCGCCTCGTGAACGATGCGCAGGCCGCGCAGGCGGTCGCGCTCGCGATACAGCGAGACCACGCTCTCGGCCACGTAGCGCATGTGCTCGGTGGTGTACACGCGGCGCGGGATCGCGAGTCGCACCAGGTCGAGTTGCGGCCACACGTCGGCGCCGGTCGCGGGGTCTTTGTGCCCGAACATCAGGCTGCCCACTTCGACGGCGCGGATGCCGAACTCGCGATAGAGCGCCACCACCAGCGCCTGGCCGGGGTACTGCGACTGCGGGATGTGGGGCAGGAAGCGGCGCGCGTCGAGGTAGACGGCGTGCCCGCCCACCGGCCGTACGATCGGTACACCGCCCGCCACCAGCAGCTCGCCGAGATGCCCGACCTGGGTGATGCGGAACGTCAGGTAGTCCTCGTTCAGCACCTCCTGGAGCCCCCGCGCGATGGCTTCGAGGTCGCGCCCGGCGAGGCCGCCGTAGGTCGGGAAGCCCTCGATGAGGATCAGCAGGTTGGTGATGCGCTCGGCCCACTCGGCGTTCTTCATCGCGAGGAACCCGCCGATGTTGACCAGCCCGTCCTTCTTCGCGCTCATCGTGCAGCCATCCCCGTACGAGAACAGCTCGCGAGCGATATCGCGGATCGACTTGCTCGCGTAGCCGGGCTCGCGCTGCTGGATGAACCAGCAGTTCTCGGCGAAGCGGCAGGCGTCGAAGAACAGCGGCACCCGGTGCCGGTCGCACACGGCGCGCACGGCGCGCACGTTCGCGATCGAGACCGGCTGCCCGCCGCCGGAGTTGTTGGTGACCGTGATCATCACCAGTGGCACCCGCGGTCCCAGCTCGGCGAGCGTGCGGTCCAGCTTCTCCGGGTCGAGGTTGCCCTTGAACGGGTGCTCGAGCGTGGGATCGAGCCCCTCGTCGATGACCAGGTCGCGCGCCTCGGCGCCCTGGTGCTCGACGTTGGCGCGCGTGGTGTCGAAGTGGATGTTGTTCGGGACCACGTCGCCGGCCTTGAGCACGGTGGTGAACAGCAGGTTTTCGGCGACCCGGCCCTGGTGGGTGGGGATGACGTGCGGGTAGCCGAAGATCTCGCGGACGGTGTCGCGCAGGTGGTAGAAGTTCTTCGAGCCCGCGTAGGACTCGTCGCCGAGCATCAACCCGGCCCACTGGTTGTCGCTCATGGCCGAGGTGCCGCTGTCGGTGAGCAGGTCGACGTAGATGCTGTCGGCCGGCACCGCGAAGATGTTCAGGCCGGCCTCGCGGATCAGGCGCTCGCGCTCCTCGCGTGAGACACGCCGCAGCGGTTCGACCACCTTGATGCGGAACGGTTCGGCCGGAAAGCGCATGGTGCGGGCAGTCTAGACGCGCTTCACGTCGGGCGCCAGGCGGCCGGCGAAATGCGCCTTGTATCAGGCGATTGTGCAGCGTCGCAGAGAACCGACCTTTTCGCTTGCATACAGAACGGCCTCGGCCTACCGTCCTCCCCACGTCGAGGCTTCCCTCCCCCCCTCGGCTCGGTGGGTCCCGCGCCGCCGGTGCGACCGTACCAAGCGCCGGCTCGGCTCGCGGTGCCGTGACGCCGCCCCACGGAGTATCCAGTCCATGCGATGACGCAAGCACGGTGGCGTGATCACGCCTGTGCTGCTGCGTTCCATCGTGCGGGCCCTTGATGCGCTGTGGATCGGCTGGGCGGCTGTGGGATCGGGGGACTCCAACGTCCGGTCCGTGAAGCAGCGCATCAACGCCCGTGGGCACGCCAGCGACTGCCGGACGTGAGTCGACCGCCGGTGCAGGTGGACGTGCCGGATGTGACGGCGGGCCGGTCCCTGGCGGACCGGCCCGTTCGCGTGCCCCGCGCCACGCCTCAGTTCTGCTCGCCGCCCGGGGCGGATGGCGGCGTCCCGCTCGTGCGACCGGCGCGGGCCATCCATTCGCGCACGCGAGCGCCGCGCTCGACCACGCTGTCGAGCGCCAGCCAGGCGAGCTTCTCCGTCATCGTCGCGGGCACCGTCATGCAGGCGGCGCTCACCAGGGACTCGTAGGTGCAGGGGGCGTCGGGCAGCAACGGGGACTGCTCGAGCGGGACTTCGGTGATGCTCCGCCACGCGGCCAGCAGCGCGGCGCGCTCGCTGAGGACGAGGGAATCGTCCTCGGTGTAGGGCGCCTGCGCGAGCACGCTCACGCGAGCCGTCCGGTACGGGAACTCGCGCGCGATCGACTCGAAGCACACGCGGACCAGGCCGCGCACACGGAGGTCATAGCAGTCGTTCGGCAGCCACTCCACCTCGTCGAAGCGCGCGAGGCAGCCGAGCGCGTGGAATTCGGGGCTGGCGTGGTACTCGCGCTCCCAGCCCGGCTTCAGCACCGCGAGCGCCAGCAGCCGCTCGCCCGACAGCGCGTCACGGACCATGGTGCGATAGCGCAGCTCGAACACATGGAGCGGCGCCACGGCGCCGGGAAAGAGCACCAGCTCCGGAAGCGGGAACACCGGTACCGGTTGTCTCGGGGTGGGGTCCACATCGCCCTCGGGCGCGGGTCGGGCGGCGGGTCACCCGGCGCGGGGGGCGCCGAGGGTCACCGGGGGCTCAGTCCTCGCCCAGGAATCCCAGCAGTTCCTGCACGTGTCCGTCGACCTTCACCTTCGGATAGATCTGCGCGATGCGTCCGGTGCGGTCGATCACGAACGTGGTGCGCTCGATGCCCATGTACTTCTTGCCGTAGAGGTTCTTCTGCTTGTAGACGCCGTACTGCTTCGAGACCGTGGCGTCCTCGTCCGCGAGCAGCGGGAACGGCAGCTTGTGCTTGTCGCGGAACGCCAGGTGCGACTCCATCGGGTCGTTCGAGACCCCGAGGATGACGGTGTTGAGCTTCGCGAACTCCGCCGCGAGGTCGCGGAATCCGCACGCCTCCTTGGTGCAGCCCGGCGTCTCGTCTTTGGGATAGAAGTAGAGCACGACGGTCTGCTTGCCCTTGTACTGCTTGAGCGTGATGGTCTCGCCGGTCGTGGACGGCAGCGCGAAATCGGGCGCCGGTCGTCCGATGATCACCGGCATCTGGCTGGTGGGCATGTCTCCTCCGAAAACGGTCCGGGCTCCCTCGGGAGCCCGGCTCCGTGGGGACGGCGTGAACGTCCCCGTGGTCGTCGTCCCTCTACTTCTGGATCGCCTGCATGGCGAGCGCCCGGTCCAGATTGGCGGCCACGACGTTCCAGTCGAGGTTGTTGAAGAAGGCGTCGATGTACTTCGCGCGCGCCCGGCCGTAGTCGATCCAGTACGCGTGCTCGTAGGTGTCGAGCGCGAGCACGGGGGTCGCGTTCCACACCGGAAACGTGTTCTGCGCGTCGCCCAGCACGGTGGTCAGCGTGTGCCAGTCGTGATCGTAGGCGAGCCAGACCCAGCCGCGTGCCGCGATGCCGCACGCCTTGAAGTCCTGCAGCCACGCGTCGTACGAGGGGAAATCACGATGAATCATCTCGAGCAGCCGGCCCTTGGGCTGGCCGCCCTCGCCACCGAGGTGGCCGAAGTAGATCTCGTGGTTCTTCACCCCACCGATCGCGAACGACAGGTCGACGCGCAGCGCCCGGTAGTCGCTGTAGATCTGGTTCGCCGTGGTGCGATCGACACCGTCGAGGCGGCCCTGGATCTCGTTCACCTTGCCCACGTAGCCCTTGTAGAGCTCGTAGTGCTCTTCGTTGGTGCGCAGGCTGATGCCCTTGAGCTCGCGGATCGATGCGAAGGTCTTGGGTTCGAGCTTCTTCCATGCCATGGGAGTACCTCCTGAAGGAAAGGGCGGACGAGGGACCGCCCCGTGACTCGGCGCGTGGGAGGACTGCGAAGGTAGCCCTCGCCTTCTCGCACTGTCAACCGTTCCGGATGCGCCTCAACGGGGGCGTTCGCGCACGCCCCGGGCCGTTCGGACGAGCCCCGCGCGCACCGAATCGAGCAGCGCCTGCGCGTGCGGGCGACTCTCCTCGCAGGTCATGTCGGAGGCGAGGCAGCCCGCCAGCGTGTAGCCGCATCCGCACTCGCAGCGCTCCGCGTTCGCGAAGCGCAGGAACAGTTCGCGCTTCGTGGAATCGAGGTCGTCGTACTCGAGCCCCGCGACCTGGTCGACCCAGCGGCTCTTGATCACGGCCGAATCGATCGGCGCCGCGCGCAGCGCCTGCTCGATCATCGCATCGCCCGCGGCACCGGAATCGGGCGCGGCGGCGGGCGGCGGCGCATCCGCGCGGCGCGCCTGTCGCATCGCCAGCGCGAGCCCCGCGACCACCACCGCCACGGCGATCAGCCCGATCCAGCGCGCCCGCGCGCGCGCGCCGCTCATGCGCCCTCCCACCCGCGCTCGAGCAGCGCGCGCGTCTCGTCGACCGCCGCGCGCCACAGCGCGTACGCGTCGTCGTCCGAGCGCTGGTAGCGCCCGCCGAAGTTGCCGTCGCCCAGCTCCACGCGCAGCGTCGCGGGTGGCAGGTCCCGGATCGCGGTCCAGTCCACCGGCGGCTTCGGTACGTCCGGCAGCGCCACGCCGGCCACCCGCGTCCACGGGAAGTTCTCCATCCACGAGGCGTGCGAGGCGACCGGATCGATCGCCTCCGCCTTCGCCCACGTCTGCGGCGCCCTCCACCAGTCGTGCACGCGCACACTAATTGCCGGGTGCGCCGCCTGGAACTGCGCCGCGACCGGGTGCAGCACGTCGTTGCCACCGTGTCCGTTCACGAGCAGCACGCGGCGAAAGCCCTGCCCCGCGAGCGCCGCCAGCACGTCGCGCACGACCGCGGCGAGCGTCTCCTCGCGCAGCGTGATGGTGCCGGGGTAGGCGCTGAAGCGCGGCGTCACGCCGTACGCGATGCACGGGAACACCGGCACCGCGAGCGGCTCGGCCGCCTCGACCGCCACGCGCTCGGCGAGGATGCCGTCGGTGGCGAGGCTCAGGTACGCGTGCTGCTCGGTCGAGCCCACCGGCACCACCGCGCGGTCGTCGCGCGCGAGATATTGCTCGACCT
This sequence comes from Candidatus Eiseniibacteriota bacterium, assembly GCA_963725865.1. Classification (GTDB taxonomy): domain Bacteria; phylum Eisenbacteria; class RBG-16-71-46; order RBG-16-71-46; family RBG-16-71-46; genus CAVSAC01. The sequence goes on along the minus strand of CAVSAC010000014.1, from coordinate 1,195,724 downwards.
GCATCCAGTTCATGTCGGCGATGCGCATGAGGCCCTCAGAGTCGCACGCCCCGCGCGTGCGAGGCGGCATTCTAGCGCGGGCGTGGCCTCCCCCGCTCGCCCGCGGCCGCCCGTGCTAGCATGCGCGCCCACGAGAGGAGCCCCGCATGTCCTGGACCCGCACCGTTCCCCCGGCCGAGGCCGCCGGCGGGCTGAAGGACCTGTACGCCGAGATCGCCGAGCGCTCGAGCCACCGGCAGGTGTCGAACCTCTGGCAGGCGCTGGCGCTCGACCCGCCGGGACTGGCGGCCGGCTTCGTCCACCTGCGCGCGCTCATGGACGACCCCGCGCCGCTCACCCGCGCGCAGGCCGAGCTGATCGCGCTGGTGGTCTCGGCCACCAACGGTTGCGGGTACTGCGTCGCGCATCACGGCCTGCGCCTGATCAAGGCCGGCGTCGACGAGGCGCTGGCGCGCGCGGTGGCGATCGACTACCGCGAGGCCAACCTGGCCGCGCGCGACCGCGTGCTGCTCGATGCCGTGGTGGCGCTGACCTGCGAGCCCGACGAGCGCAAGCTCGACGACATCGAGCGCGTGCGCGAGTACGGCTTCGACGACCCGGCGATCGTGCGGGCGCTCGCGATCGCCGGCTACTTCGCGTACGCGAACCGCATGGTGCTGGGGCTCGGCGTGACGCTGGAGGCGGGGCTCACGGCGTGGGAGTTCGGCGCGCAGCGCTGAGGTTCCGCGGACACCTGCCGCTGGCATCGCCACGGGCATCGCCGGCGGCGGCGATCCGGCCGCCGCTCAGCTCGCCAGCGCCTCGCGATAGATCGCGAGCAGCCCCTCGACGTGACGCCGAGGCTCGGTGAGCGCCAGCGTGCGCGCGCGGGCCGCGGCGCCCCAGCGTGGCGCGGCGGCATCGCTCAGCGCGCGCCTCGTCGCGGCGATCAGCGCGTCGGCGTCGCCGGGCGGCACCAGCAGGCCGCTCGCCTCGTGCTCGATCAGCTCCGGCAGCGCGCCGATGCGCGACGCCACCACCGCCCGCCCGTCGAGCAGCGCCTCGGCCACGCTGTAGCCGAACGTCTCGGGGAACAGGCTCGGCACCAGTACCGCCGCCGCGTGCGCGCGCAGCGGCGCGAGCTGCCCGTCGTCCATGCGGCCGAGCAGCGCCAGGTTCGCGGGTCGCTCGCGGCGCAGCGCCGCCTCGAGCGGCCCCGCGCCCGCCACCGCGAGCGGCGTGGGCGCGATCGCGCGCGCGACCGCCGGCAGCAGGTGCACGCCCTTCTCCTGCGAGAGCCGCCCGAACGCCAGCACGTACGGCTCGCCGGGCGCGGCATGGGCGCCGCCGGCCGCTCCATCACCCAGGGTCGGCGGGGGCTCGAGACCGTGCGGCAGCACGCGCACGTGCCGGGCATCGGCGCCAAGCGAGGCGGCCTTGTCCGCCACGAAGCGCGACGGCGCGATCCACAACCGCACGTTGCGATAGGCGTCGATCGCGTCGTGCGCGTACGCTTCGATCGCCGCGATCGCGCTCTTCATGCGCGAGCCCTGCACGCACCCGGTGGCGAACGCGTGCCAGTGCGCGCCGCCGTGGCAGCGCTCGCACGGGGCGCCGAGCGCGAACAGCTGGCGGTTGGTGCACCACGGCTTGAAGTCGTGCAAGCGTCATCACGACCGGGACCCGCAGCGACTCCAGCGGCCGCAGCACCGACGGCGTCAGGTAGCGGCTCGGGGCGTGGACGTGCGCGAGATCGGGCCGCCAGGCCTGCACCAGGTGCCGCATGCACAGCTCGGCATCGCTCGACCAGATGGCGCTCGGCAGGTGGGCGAGCTGCGGCAGCACCGGAGCCCCCTCGCCAAAGTCCACCGCGGGGGCGAACCAGGCGGCGGTCGGGCTGGGCGCGTTGCGGGGGTCCTGGATCGCGAGGTGGGCGACCGAGTGGCCGGCCGCGGTCAGCCAGCGCGTCTCGTCGAAGACCGTGCGCTCCACCCCGCCTTTCAGCCAGTGGAACGCGTTGACGAACAGGATGCGCACGTGGGTCTCCGGTCGCGGACCTCCCCGCGCCGGCGGCGCAGGGCACTCGGAACGGCAAAATAGCACACGGGCTCGCGGCTCCCCGGGGTACACTCATTGGCCGAAAGGAACCCTCATGACCCCCTCGAAACGCCTCGCCGCCGCGCTGTCGCTGCTCGCCGTGCTCGCTCCCACCGCGGTCCGGGCCACCATCCCGACCATGGTGTTCCAGATCGTCCAGCCCACCGTGGCGTTCCCGACCCAGCTGCGGTTCGCGCCCGACGGGCGCTTGTTCTACCTCGAGCGCCTGACCGGGCGCGTCATGGTGTTCGAGACCCCCACCTCGCCGAGCGCCTCGCCGTGGACCACGCTGCCAGTCCGCACCGGCGGCGAGCGCGGTCTGCTCGGCATGGCGCTGCACCCGGCGTTCGCGGACTCGCCCTACGTCTACCTGTTCTATTCCGACGCGGTGACCCTGTTCAACCGCATCGTGCGCATGACCGACAGCTCCGGCGTCGGCACCCAGCTCGCGATCATCCGCGACAGCCTGCCGTCGTTGAGCGACTTCCACCAGGGCGGCCGCCTCGCGTTCGGTCCCGACGGCATGCTGTACGCCAGCATCGGCGATCAGACCACCGGCCTCGCACCGCGCGACCCGGCGGACATCCGCGGCAAGATCCTGCGCATGACCACCACCGGGCGAGCGGCACCCGCGAATCCGTTCGGCGCGCACAATCCGGCCGGCGCGATGGGCGTGCGCAATCCATTCGGCATCTGCTTCGATCCGCTCACCGGCGAGGGGTACTTCACCGAGAACGGGCCGGACTGCAACGACGAGCTGAACCGCCTGACGATCGGCGCCGACTACGGCTGGGACCAGTCGAACTCGTGCGGCCTGGTGCCGCCCGGCACGCTCGCGCCGCTGTGGTCATTCACGCCCACCATCGCGCCGACCGGCTGCGCGGTCTACCGCGGCACGCGCTACCCGCAGCTCGACGGCGACCTGCTGTTCACCGCGTTCAACGACGGCGATCTGCGGCGCGCGGTGTTCCGTGCTGGCGAGCCCGACGTGATCGACACGCTCGAGACGCTCGCCGTGAAGCCCGGCGGCGCGGTGCTCGACGTCACCGTCGGCCCCGATGGCTACGTCTACATCGCGACGCTGAGCGACATCCGCATCCTGCTGCCGTCGGCGACCAGCGATGTCGGGGGGGCGCCGCGGATCGAGGCGTTCGCGCTGGCGCCGAACCCGTTCCGCCGCGAGCTGCGGCTCGCGCTGCCCGCTGGCGCCGCGCCGGCGCGGGTGGCGATCGCCGATGTGGCGGGCCGCCGGGTGCGCGCCTGGGACGGCGTCCGCGGAGCCCTCACCTGGGACGGGCGCGACGACGCCGGGCGCGCGGTGCCGCACGGGGTCTACTTCGTGCGGATGGACGACGGCACGCGCCCAGTCACCCGTCGCGTGGTGCGGCTGGATCCCTAGCCGCGCCGCGTCACCCGCCGCGTGGTGCGGCGGGATCCCCGGCCGCGCCGCGCGAGGTCAGGCGTCGGTGTCCTGGAACGGCGCCGGGTCGCCGGCGTCGTCCACCGTGCGCGGCACCACCCGGGCGGGTGCCAGCTCGAACTCGACCAGCGCGCAGCCCATGCCGGGCGCCGCCTCGTAGCAGCGCACTTCGCCGCGCGCGTCCTCGCCCAGGAAGCCGCGCAGCAGCTCGAGGTGGCGCAGGCGCGCCTCGGGCCGGGCGTCCTTGAGCCACTTCCGCGGGGGGCGAGCGAGCGAGTCCCACGCGCCCTGCTTCAGCGCCTCCAGCGCCCACGCGTCGAACTCGCGTGAGCCGGCCAGCTCGCGCTTGAGGTTCCACGCATGCAGGTTCGCCGACAGCACCCCGCCGACCACGAACGCGATGCGCTCCTCGCGCGCCTCGAGGGTCTCGCGCAGCGCGTGCCCCCATACGCGGTGCGCGGCCGCGTCGAGCGGGGCGAGCGAGAGCGGCACCACGCGCACGCGCCGCTCGGGCGCCAGGAAGTGGAGCGGCACGCTGACCCCGCTGTCGACTCCGCGCCGGGCCGGCCCGACTCGCACGCCGGCCTGTTCGCCCGCCGCGACCAGCGCGCGGGCGAGCGTCGGATGACCCTGCGTGTTGTAGCGCACCTCCACTCCGAGCCCCACGTAGTCGGTGATCGTGGAGAGCCGTGCGGATTCGTCGACCAGGAACGGCCCGTTCGACATCCAGCGGGCCGACAGCGCCACGATCAGCTCGAAGCCGTCGGACTGGAACGCCTCGCGCGCGGCGCGCAGCGCGGCGATCATCTCGGTCTCGGGGCGGCGCTGCTCGTCGAGCACCAGCGTCGGCAGGTGCGGCACCAGGAAGACGCGGGGCGCGAGCATGGGCGCGCTAGCGCGCGGCGTCCTCGCGCCCCGTCGCACGGGCGGCGGCGCGAGCGTTCACGGCGCCGACGTCGACGCCCTGCGCGGTGGCGGCCGCCAGCAGCTCGCCCGGCAGCGGGAACATCACGCGCTCCTCGACGAGCGTGAACCGCTCGACTGAGTAGTCGCCCAGCGCCTGCACGCGCTCGACGCACTCCTGCACGATGTGCTCGGGGGTCGATGCGCCGGCGGTGATGCCCACGTCCCCGGCGATCCACTCGGACCGCACGTCGGCGGCCGACTCGATCAGGTACGCGCTGGCGCCCCGCAGCCGCGCCACTTCGACCAGCCGGTTCGCGTTGCTGCTCGCGGGCGCGCCCACCACCAGGATCACCGAGCAGCGCGCCGCCAGCTCCTTCACCGCGTCCTGGCGGTTCTGCGTCGCGTAGCAGATGTCGGCCTTGGCCGGCTCGTGGATGAGCGGGAAGCGCCGCTTGAGCGTCTCCACGATCGCCTTCACATCGTCGACCGAGAGCGTGGTCTGGCTGATGTAGGCGACCTTCGTCGGATCGGGCAGCACGAGCGCCTCGGCCTCCGCCACCGACTCCACCACCACGATCGACTCCGGCGCCTCGCCCAGCGTGCCCTGCACCTCGACGTGGTGGCGATGGCCGACCAGCACGATGCTGTAGCCCTGTTTGGCGTAGCGCAGCGCCTCGAGGTGGACCTTGGTCACCAGCGGGCAGGTGGCATCCAGCGCCTTGAGCCCGCGCGTCGTGGCTTCGCCGCGCACCGCCGGCGAGACGCCGTGGGCGGAGAAGATCACCACCGCGCCGGCAGGCACGTCGGCGAGGTCGTCGGTGAAGATCGCGCCCTTGGCCTTGAGCGCGTCGACCACGTGGCGATTGTGGACGATCTCGTGGCGCACCCAGATCGGCGCCCCGTACACCTGGAGCGCCATCTCGACGATGTCGATCGCGCGGTCCACGCCGGCGCAGAACCCGCGCGGCGCGGCGAGGTACAGGGTGGGGGGCATCGGTGGGCCTCCGTCGACGGCCGGGTGCGTGAAGGACGAGGGACTCTACCCGAGCGCGGCGGGGGGACCAAGCGGGCGGGCCGTTGCGCGCGGACTCCGGTGCCCCGGTGCCGGGCGACCCGGCACGCTCGCGGATGGCGTCTCGTCAACCGTTCTTCCACTCCGGGGGCCGCTTCTCCAGGAACGCGTGGATGCCCTCGTGCGCGTCGGCGAGACGCATCAGGTCGCAGGCCAGCGCCAGCTCGAATCCGCCGCCGAGCGCGAAGCCGTGCACCGCGGCGACCGTCACGCACTCGGCGCGCCACAGCGCGCGGATCGCGGCGTGGAAGTCCTCGAGCATGCCATCCACCGCGCCCGGCACGTGGTCCGCCACCTCGACGCCGGCCGAGAAGCCGCGTGCCGCGCGGGACGATCGAGGTCGGCATCAGTACTCCTTCGGCGCGGGCGGCCGGGCCAGCGTCACGCTGTCCTCGGCGAACGCCGCGCGCAGCGAATCGGGCGCGTCGCCGCGGAGCGCGTCCATCAGCGCATCGGCGTTCTTGCGCCCGGTATCGTCGCCCGCCAGCAGGCGCGCGCGGCGGAGCTCGACCATCGCTTCGCGCCGCTGGCCGGCGGCGCCCAGCGCCATGCCGTACATCAGGTGGGCATCACTCCCGCGCGGCTCCGCACGCACGCCGTTGCGTGCCAGCTCGAGCGCCATGTCGTTGCGCCCGAGCCGCTGGTAGAGCCGGATCGCGTCGAGCCGGGCGTTGTGGTCGTCGGGCCGCACTCGCAGCCAGCGGCGGTAGACGTCGGCCGCCTCGCCCTCGCGGCCGGTCGCCAGCAGCACCTGCGCCTGCCCCTGCAGCGCGAACGAGAACGTGGAGTCGAGCGCCTCGGCCTTGCGGTACGCCGCGAGCGCGGGCTCCGCGTGGCCGAGCCGGCGCTCGAGGTTGCCGAGGTTGAACGGCACCGAGGCATCCCGCGGCTCGAGCGCGGCCGCGCGCGCGTACTCGGCGCGCGCCTCGTCGTTCCGCGCCTGCGAGGCGAGCAGCACGCCGAGATCGCGGTGGGCCATGCTCTGCCGGGGGTCGAGCCGCAGCGCGCGCCGCAACGCGTCCTCGGCCTCCTTCGCCCGGCCGGCCGCGGTGTAGGCGAAGCCCAGCGCGGCCCAGCTGGCCGCGTCGCGCGGGTCGCGGCGGGTGAGCAGCTCGAGCTGGCTCACCGCGCGTCCGGAGTCACCCGAGCGCGCGAGCACCAGCCCGAACAGCCGGCCGGCCTCGGTGTTCTGGGGATGGTGCTGGAGCTCCTCCGCGAGGCACGCCTTCGCTTGACGGTCCTCGCCCACCGCCGCGAACAGCGCCGCCATGCGGAAGTAGGCGTCGGGGACCGTGGGGTCGAGCATCACGGCGTTGCGGTAGGCCGCGATCGCGGCCGCCGGCGTCCGACTCCGCTCGTACGCAAGGCCCTCCCGCACGAACTCGCGGGCCCGCGTGGCGCGCGCCTGCGCGCTGGTGTCCGGCGGCGCCGGCGCGCCGGGGATCAGCAGCGGTCCGGATGGCGCCTCGAGGACGGAGTCGGCCTGCGTGCCCGGCGGGACGTGGAGCGTGGGCGGCCCCGCCGGCAGTACCGGCTCCGCGGGCGTCGGGCGCCGCGGAGCGGGCGCCGCGGCGCACAGCAGCGCGAGCGCCAAGCCGAGCAGCGCGATCGAGCGATGGGAACGCATGCCGCGACTATAGCGCACGAACGCCGCGCGGCCGTGGCGGCGCGCGCCGGCGGATCCGCGACGCGGGTGCCTGCCGGCGCGCTCCGCGCGAAGGGTCAGCGCCCGCCGCCAAACAGCGCGAACACGCCGAGGTTGAGGTACGTGGTGGCGCGGTCGGTGAACACCGAGTGATAGGCGCCTTCGATCCCGCCGCGCAGACCCGGCGTCAGCTGGCGCGACAGCCCGCCGCCCACGTGGATCCCGAACTCGGTGTCGGAGTCGTCGCGCTCACGGATCACCGACGTCGCGCTGATGTGGGTGCGGACGTGGTACACGCCGAGCCCCACGCGCGCGAACGGGCGCGAATCGCCGCCGCTCCCGGGCCAGAACGTCAGGTGCGGCCCGACTCCCACGATCGTGAAGCTGCCGTCCAGGTTGCCGCCGCCGAGCGCGCCCGGCACGTCCTTCAAGCCGTGCCGGTTCACCACCACGGTGCCGCCCCACGCGAACGCCGGGGTCAGCGTGCGCTCGGTCATCACGCCGAAGTCGAACCCGAGCTTGGCCGCGTCGCCGAGGTCACCGAGCGGCTCCGCGATGCCGAGCAGGAAACCGAATTCCAGCGGGGACGCGGCCGCGTGCCCCGGCGCCGGCGCGGCCACGGCCAGCGCGAGAGCGAATAGACCGCACAGAATCAGGGGCTTCATGTCGTGGTCCTCCGTTTCAGCCCTTGCGCACCTCGACCGCGGTCAGCTTGTATTCGGGACAATCGGTGACGCGATCGCGTACCTCACCGGTCACCGCATTGGTCGTGGTGCCGGGAAAATGGAACGACAGGAACACCACGCCGCGCGCCACCCGCTCGGTGACCCGCGCGCGGGCGTGCGCCTCGCCGTGGGCGCTGGCGACGGTGACGGCGTCGCCATCGGCGATGCCGCGGGCGCGCGCGTCCTCGGGATGGATCTCGAGCGCGTCCCCGCTCACCAGCTCCACGTTGCCGGTGCGCCGCGTCATGGTGCCGGCGTTGTAGTGTTCGAGCACGCGGCCGGTGACGAGCGTGAGCGCGCCGCCCAGTCCGGGCGAGGGCACGTACGCGATCCGCGTCAGGCGTCCGCGCCCGCGCGCGAACGCGTCACCGTGGAGCATCGGCGTCCCCGCGTGCGTCACGTCGGGGACCGGCCACTGCAGGCCGTCGCCGTCGAGGCGCGCGTACGAGACGCCCGCGAACGCCGGCGCCACCTTCGCGATCTCGTCCATCACCTCGGACGGATGGCGGAAGCGCTGCGGGAGCCCGGTGGCCGCCATCAGCGCCAGCAGGATCTCCCAGTCCGCGCGTGCCTCGCCGGGCGGTGCGAGCACGCGCCGCACGCGCTGGATGCGGCGCTCGCCGTTCGTGAACGTGCCGTCCTTCTCGAGCGCCGAGGCGCCCGGCAGCACGACGTGCGCGAGCCGCGCGGTCTCGGACAGGAACAGCTCCTGCACGACCAGGAACTCGAGCGACTGGAGCGCGGCGCGCGTGCGAGCCTGGTCGGGATCGGTCTGCGCCACGTCCTCGCCGAGGATGTACATCGCCTTCACGTCGCCGGCACGCGCGGCGTCGTAGATCTCGAACCGCCGGCGGCCCACCGTGCGCGGCAGCGGGCGACCCCACACCGCCTCGCAGCGTGCGCGCGCGTCGTCGGCGTCGACCGGCGCGTCACCGGCGAGGCGGTCGGGCACGCAGCCCATGTCGACGGAGCCCTGCGCGTTGTTCTGACCGCTCAGCGGGTTCACGCCGGTGCCGGGCCGGCCCACCGCGCCCACCAGCAGCGCCAGGTTGCACAGCGCCATCACCGCCTCGCTGCCCTGATGGTGCCCGGTGACGCCGTGGCCGTGCACCATCAGCGGACGCCCGGCGCTCGCGTAGCGGCGGGCCGCGTCGCGCACCGCCGCGGCCGGCACGCCGGTGACCGACTGCCAGCGCTCGGGCGTCTCGCCGCGGATGTGGCTCGCGAACTCCGCCCAGCCCTCGACGCGGGTGTCGACGAACTCGCGCCTCAGCAGGCCTTCCTCGACGATCGTCGCCGCGAGGGCGTTGAACAGCGGCACGTTTGCGCCCGGGCGGACCTGCAGGTGCAGGTCGGCCATCGCCGCCAGCTCGGTCACCCGCGGGTCGATCACGATCAACGTGGTGCCGCGCAGCGCCGCCTGCTTGATGCGCGCGCCGGTGACCGGATGCGCCTCGGTGACGTTGGCGCCGATCACCAGGATGAGGTCCGCGCGCTCGAGGTCGTCGAGGCTGTTGGTCGCGGCGCCGGTGCCGAACGCCTCGCGCATCCCCGCGGCCGAGGGCGCGTGACAGACGCGCGCGCAGCTGTCCACGTCGTGGGTGCCGAGCCCGGCGCGGAACCACTTCTGGACCAGGTAGTTCTCCTCGTTGGTGCAGCGCGACGACGACAGCGCCGCCACGTGGCCGGCGTGGCGCTTGAACTCGCGCGCGATCAGCGCGAGCGCCTGGTCCCAGCTCGCCGGCTCCAGCCGCCCGTCGCGGCGGATCAGCGGCTGGGTGAGCCGCTCGGGATGGCGCGTGAAGCCGTGCGCGTAGCGGCCCTTGACGCACAGGTGCCCGCGGTTGACCGGCGACGGCGCGCCGTCGATGCGCAGGATGCGCTCCGCGGTGGCGTGCACGTCCATCTGACAGCCGACGCCGCAGAAGGTGCAGGTGGTGCGGGTGACCGTCTCGTCCGGCGCCCCGCCCTGCAGGCGGTCCACGTCGGTGATCGCGCCGGTCGGGCAGCTGGCGACGCACGCGCCGCACGCGACGCAGTCGGAGTCCGCGAAGCGGCCGGTTCCCCACGCGATGCGTGAGGAGGCGCCGCGATGGAGCACGGAGTACACGAATTGGCCCTGGATCTCCTCGCACGCGCGCACGCAGCGGCGGCACAGGATGCACGCGTCGAGGTCGACGCGCAGGTACGGATGGCTGGCGTCCGGCTCGTAGCGCCGGGTGGCGCGGCCGTAGCGAGCGCCGTCCACGCCCCACAACGAGAGCGTGCGCCCGACCGCGCCGCCGGGCGCGCTCTCGGACACCATCAGCTCGCCGAGGTCGCGACGATAGGCGCGCAGCGAGGGGGTATCGGTGCGCACCTCCGCGCCGTCGCGCGCGGGCGTGGTGCATGCGGCGACCACCTCGCCGTCCACCTCCACCATGCAGGAGCGGCAGTGCCCGCCGGCCGACAGCCGGTCGTCGGCGCAGAACGCCGGCACGCCCGCGCCGGCCGCGCGGCAGGCGTCGAGCAGCGTGCCGCGCGCGGGGACCTCGCGACCGTCGATGCGCATCATGCGAACACCTCGTCGCCGAAATGCTCCAGCAGGTCGCGCAGCGGCCGCGGCACGCCGGCGCCGAAGCCGCACAGGCTGCCCGCCTCGAGCGTGTCGAGCAGCCGCTCGAGTCCCGCGCGCTCCTGCATCTGAGCGAGCCGCGCGGTCCCGATGCGGCACGGCGCGCAGTTGCCGCAGGACTCCGCGTGCGCGAAGCGCATCACGTGGCGCGCGAGCGCGCCGGGAGTGACGCTCTGGTCGAGCACCACGATGCCGCCGTGGCCCATGCCGGGCAGCGTGTCGTACGAGAGCGGGGTGTCGAAGTAGCGCTCCGGCACCACGCGCCCGAGCGGTCCGCCGATGAGCGCCATCCGCCAGCGCCGCCCGGCGGGCGGTCCGCCGCCGCCCTCGATCAGCACCCGGCGCAGCGGGGTGCCGAGCGGCACCTCGACCACGCCCGGCCAGTCCACCGCGCCGGCGAGGCTCAGCAGCTTGGTGCTGTCGCCGCGGCCGCCGCGCACCAGCCACGACACGATCGCGAGGGTCTCGACGTTCTGCACCACGGTCGGCAGTCCCCACAGGCCCGCCGTGCTGGGGAACGGCGGCGGATGCGCGGCTCGCCGCGCAGGCCCTCGATCGAGTTGAGCAGCGCGGTCTCCTCGCCGCACACGTACGAGCCCGCGCCCGAGACCACCTCCACGTCGAACGGCTCGCCCAGGTGCCCGGCGGCGCGCGCGTCGGCGATCGCGGCGCGCATCACCGCATGTGCGCGCGGGTACTCGGCGCGGATGTACACGATGCCGCGCCGGGCCCCGATCACGCTCGCGGCCGCCACCATCCCCGAGAGGATCGCGTGCGGCGCCTCCTCGAGCAGCAGCCGGTCCACGAACGAGCCCGGGTCGCCCTCGTCGCCGTTGGCGACCACCACGCGGTCGGGAGCCGCGGTGTCGCGCGCGGCCTTCCACTTCTCGGCGGTCGGGAACGCCGCGCCGCCGCGGCCGCGCAGGCCGTACGCCTCGACCGCGTCCAGGACCGCCTCCGGCGGCGGCAACTGGTACTCGCCCGCGGTCGCGGGCCGCGGGGGTCCGAGCAGGTCGCGCAGCAGCACCGGCGGGTCCGCCAGGCTCATGCGCGGGATCGGGATCGCGCCGGTCGCCGCGGGCACCGGTCCGCGCGGGTCGGCGAGCCACCGCTCGAACGCCGCGTGGCTGGAGCGCGAGAACACGGTGTCGCCGACCCGCACGGCCGGCGCGTCGTAGCAGTGGCCGAGGCAGCGCACCTCGCCCGCCGCCACGCGCCCGGCCAGCCGCTCGCGGATCGCCTCGCCGCCGGCGAAGCGGCACGAGGTGCCGTCGCAGACGCGCGGCACGTCCTCGAGCTGGTCGTAGAACGTACGGATCCCCGCCACCGTCGCGAGCGGCAGGCCGCGCTCGCGCGCGATCGTCGCGTCGTCCCGGCCGGCCAGCAGATCCTGCACCGCGTTGCCGCGCGCCGGCGCCGGTGCGTGGCGGCGCGCCCATTCCCCGAGACTCATCGGCCTTCCTCCCGCGGGCTCGCCGCCGCGAGCCGCATTACCATCCACGCCACCACCGCGATCCCCGCCACCAGGCACAGGGCGAAGATCGCGAACACTCCCCACTGCGGGCGCACCGCCAGGTCGCCGGGCGCGAACACCGGATCCAGCATCAGCGCGCGGACGCGGTGGCGCACCACCACCATGCCGCACAGCGTCAGCATGAGCAGCACCGAGCCCCACACCAGCGAGCGCGGCATCACCACCATCGCGAACACCGCCATCACGATCGACGCCGCCAGCAGCGACGTGTGCCCGGGCCAGCCGCCGAGGAACACCGCGCGCACCGGCTCCGGCAGGCTCCAGAGGAACCAAGGGCCGATCACGAGCTGCGCCAGCGTGGCGCCGATGAACAATCGCACGCCGAAGCTGCGCACCGCCACGCCCAGCGCCGGGTCCGCCCGCCGCCGCGTCGCGCCGAGGTAGGCCACCGCCAGTCCGGTGAACGCGCAGGCGGCCACGAGCATGTGGAGCAGCCGCGGCCACAGCATGGGCTCGTCGACATTGAGGTGCAGGCCCCGCCCGCTCGCGGCGTAGAGCCCGTGGAAGCGGTCGGGACGCAGCATGAGAGTCGTGTTGAGCACGAACACCACCGCGATCAGCAGGAACGCCCCCGCCGCGCCAAAGGCGAGCCCCACCGATTCGCGATCGAGCGCGCCGTGACGTGCCGCGAGCGCGTGGTAGGCGTAGTAGCCGACCAGCAGCAGCGGAATCACCGCCAGCCACACCCACGCCATCAGCACCGACGAGGAGTAGAACAGCTGTCCGTACAGCACCTGCAGGAACAGCAGCGGCGCGACCCCGAACGTGATCGCGAACGCGGTGGAGACCGGCAGCAGCGCCACCAGCCCGCCCGCCACCGCGCGCATGTGGCTGGCCTCGAGCGTGCGGCCCGCGCGCTCGAACGCCTTCCCGCGCAGCGCCGCCCAGCCCGCGACCAGTCCGCCCCCCAGCGTCAGGTTCATGGGCAGCAGGTGCAGCAGGAACGTGAACAGGAGCAGGAAGCGCAGCAGCGCGACCGGCGCCGGCAGGCCGGCGGGATCGCCTTCGGGCAGCACGACGTTCATCGGACCGCCCCTGCCGCGTCGGCGTCGCGCGTGCCACCACGCGCCGCGTGCGATGGCAGCATGCCGCGCGCCAGCCACGGCTCGCTGAACGGCCGCTCGCGGCTCAGCTCGAACAGCCACCGCGCGAGCGCGCGCCGCTCGTCGGGGGTGCCGACGAACGGCGGCATGTAGCCCTTGAGCTCGTTGAGGTGCATCAGCTGCTGGTCGAGAAATTCGTAGCGCCAGCCCTTCACCAGCGCGCGGATACCGTTGTAGCCGTCGACCGTGTGGCACGACCGGCACTCGAGCCGGAACAGTTGCTCGCCTGCGCTCCGGGCGTTCTCGGGTGTGACGTGATCGAGCGTGGTCCAGCGCGCGGCGGACAGCGCGCCGCGCGCGCGGATGCGGTCCACGTCGTCGACCCGGATCGCGTTCGAGTACATGTACCCGTAGATCACGTACGGCTTGCGCACCGCCTCGCGCACCCATTCGGTGGCGCCGGTCACCCCGAGACCGAGCATCGCGACGATCGCGGCCACCAGCGCGTTGGACCACTGCGGGCGGCGATAGGGGCCCAGCCACGTGATGCCCATGACGAGCACCGAGAGCATCACCGTCGCGGACGCGAAGATGGTCACTGCGGGCGCGCCTCCCATCGACATGTCGCGCGCCAGCTGCGGGATGCTGGCGATGTACCACGCCCCGAGCGGCGGCAGCGGCGCCACCCCGACGAGCACCCAGCCCGCGGCGTGACGCGTGACGCGCAGCCGCAGCTCGCGCGCCTCGACCGCCGAGGCGGTGAGCAGGGCGTAGATGCCGGCGAGCGCCACGCACACCATCGAGCGGATCGCGAGCGACGGCAGGTACGTGGGGTTGAAGAAGCCGTCGACGAACTGGCGGGTCTGGAGCCAGCGCCCGGGGGTCAGCATGAACGTGAGGATGCCGTTGATGACGACCAGGCTCATCCACGCGGAGCCGAAGTAGATCCAGCCGACCGCCTGATGGGTGCGCGCGTCGAGCCGGTCCCAGCCGTAGTAGTACACGTACGCGGCGGCGATCTCGACGAAGAAGAACGTCCACTCGATCGCCCAGCCCCATACGAACGTGTGGATCAGCGTCGAGGTGGCGGTCGGATGCACCACGCCGATGGTCCACCAGATGCCGACCCCACTGACCGCCCCGAGCACCAGCGTGACCAGCGCGAAGAACCGCGAGTGCCCGCGTACGTACGCGAGCAGCGCGGCGTCGCCGGTGCGACGCGCGCGCGCCTCGTGGAGCACCAGGAACAGCCCGCCGCCGACCGCGAAATGGGAGACGAAGACGTGGAGGATCGCGACGAGACCGATGAGGACGCCGCCGCCGAGCAACGGCATGTCCCAGATCGGGTAGTTCATGCGGGGATCTCCCGTGCGCGACGAGGGTCGGCCAGCCGGGGGGCCGGATCGGGAACCTATAGCACCATCCCCCAGACCGGTCGAACCCGCCGCCAGCGGGCTTGTGCGGCGCACGCGAGTCGCGGAGAATCGGTCCCGCGACCCGCGCGACCCGCGCGCCGGCCGACCACGGACCCGCCGGAGATCCCCCATGAGCCAGGGCCTCGTCGTCTCGCTCCGCACCGGCCGCGTGCGCGAATACCCGCGTCCCGCCTGGGACCACGCCGCGCAGCGCACCTGGCGCTCCGCTTACCACAAGGACGAGGCTCCCGGGCGACTGCGCGCCGAGACGCTCGGACTCGCGGGAGACGAACACGCGAATCGCGACGTGCACGGTGGCCCACACATGGCGGTGCTCGCGTACGCGGCGGCGCACTATCCGCGCTGGCGCCTGGAATCCGGACTCGAGCGCCTGGGTCCCGGCGGCTTCGCGGAGAACCTCACGATCGACGGACTCGACGAGACCACCGTCTGCATCGGCGACGTGTACGAGACCGGCGAGGTGCGGCTCGAGGTGGCGCAGCCGCGCGGTCCGTGCACCGCGATCGCGCGGGTGTGGGACATGCCGACGCTGGTGCAGCGGGCCACCGAGACCGCGCGCACGGGCTGGTTCCTGCGCGTGCTGCGCCCCGGCGAGCTGGGGCGCGGCGACACGCTCACGCGCGTCGCGCGTCCGTGCCCGGAGTGGACGGTGGAGCGGGTCTTCCGGCTGCACTCCACGCCCTCCGCCGACCCCGGCCTGCTCCGCGACGCGGCGGCGTGCGAGGCGCTGTCGCCCCGCTGGCGCGAGCGATTCGTGGCGCGCGCGGCGGGAGCGGCGTAACCTTACGGCCCTGACGGAGTCCGCCCGCGCCGACACGGCCCCGCGACTCCGCATCGTCGTCGATCCGCGGCCCCCCGCCGTAAGTCCGGAACCTCCCGCATCCGCAAGGAGCAGCCCATGAAACTCGCACGCGTTCTCATCGCACTCGGGCTGGTCGCGCTGATCGCCGCGCCGCAGGCGCACGGCGGGCTCGGCCTGCTGGACCGCGCCAAGCAGAAGCTCAAGGACAAGGCCGGACAGAAGACCGACCAGGCGGTCGACAAGGCCGTCGACAAGACCGAGGGCGCCGCGACGCCCGACCAGCAGCCGGGCGAGCCGGCCGCCGCCGGCGCGACGACGGCGAGCCCCGCGGGCGGCGCCGCCTCGACCGCCGCGGGCGACCAGATGAAGCCCGGCGAGGGCGCGTGGGCCAACTACGACTTCCGGCCCGGCAGTCGCGTGATCTATGCCGACGACTTCATGAAGGACGAGGTCGGCGACTTTCCGCGCAAGCTGGAGTTCGTGAGCGGCACCATGGAGATCGTCGAGTGGCAGGGCAGCCGCTGGCTGCAGCTGACCACCACGTCGAAGTTCAACGTGGTGCTGCCCGAAGTGCTGCCGGCGCGCTACACCATGGAGTTCGACTACGCGGCCCCCGGCGGCGAGATGTGGATCTATCCGGCCCGCGAGGAGCACGGCTCCGAGTACCTGATCTTCGGCAACGGCGGCACCGCCGGCGTGCAGGGCACTGGGATCCAGGCGCGCTCCACCCACAACCCGGCGCTCGCCGACAAGGTCGTCCATGCGCGTGTGATGGCCGACGGCGCCTACGTGAAGCTCTACGTCAACGACAAGCGCCTCGCGAACATCCCCAACTTCACGGCCGAGCGCGCCAACAAGATCCAGTTCTTCGTCGACGCCGCCGAGGGCAAGCCGGCGTTGTTCGGCAACTTCCGCATCGCCGCCGGCGGCAAGAAGCTCTACGACGCGCTGTCGGAGGATGGCCGCGTGGCCACGCAGGGGATCTACTTCGACACCGGCTCGGACCGCATCCGTCCCGAGTCCACCCCCACGCTCAAGGAGATCGCGGGGATGCTCGGCGAGCATCCGGAGCTGAAGCTCCTGATCGAGGGCCACACCGACAACGTCGGCGTCGCGGCCGCGAATCAGACGCTGTCCGATAAGCGCGCGGCGGCGGTTCGCCAGAGCCTGGTCGACAAGTTCGGCGTCGACGCGGGCCGCCTCACGACCAAGGGTCTCGGCGCGACCAAGCCGGTCGCCCCGAACGACACCGTCGAGGGCCGCCAGAACAACCGGCGGGTGGAGCTGGTGAAGGTGTGAGGATCGGCTGAGGTTCGGCTGACCGCACGCGAGACGTCCTGCTCGGGAGGGCACGTACGCCCCGGGTCGGGACCGAGCGGCGCGGCCCCGCATCCCCCGGCCGCCTGCGGGAAGGCGGCAGAAGACGCGAAACCCCGCCGCGCTCGGGCGCGACGGGGCTCGTGGGGGTGCAGCGGCCGGCTACTTGCCCTTGAACTCGGGCTTGCGCTTGCCGACGTAGGCGCTGATGCCTTCCTTCGCGTCCTCGCTCTGGAACAGCTGCTGCTGCAGCTCGCGCTCGACCGCGAGCGCGCTCTCGAACGGGATCTCGGAGCCGCTCTGCACCGAGCGCTTGATGCGCCCGACCGCCTTCGACGCCTTGTTCGGCGGACAGAACGACTTCGCGAAGTCCATCACCTTGGTCATGAATTCGTCGACCGAGCCGGCCTCGATCACCTGATTGATGATGCCGAGCTGCTGCGCGCGGTCGAGCGTCAGGAGGTCGCCGGTCACCATCATCTCGATCGCCTGCGACTTGTTGACGAGCCGCGCCAGGCGCTGGGTGCCGCCGGTGCCGGGCAGCACGCCGAGCGTCACCTCGGGCAGGCCGAGCTTGGCCTGCTTCTCGGCCGGCAGCGCGGTGTTCTTGAACGCCAGCCGCAGATCGGCCGCCATCGCGATCTCGAGCCCGCCGCCGACCGTGTGGCCGTTCAGCGCGGCGATCACCAGCTTGGGCGTGTGCTCGAGGCGGTTGAGCGTCTCGTTGGCGTGCAGGCAGAAGTAGTACTTGAAGCCGGGTGTGACCGAATTGAGCATGTTGATGTCGGCGCCGGCGCAGAAGATCTTCTCGCCCGCCCCGCGCATCACGATGACGTGCACGTCGTCGTCGAAGCGCGCCTTGAGGATCGCGTCGTCGAGCTGCGCCATCATCTCGAACGTGTAGCAGTTCATCGGCGCGTTGGTCAGCTCGATGACGGCGACACCGCCCTGTGCGCGGTAGTCCACGAGCCGGGTCTTGGTGGCTTCCATCCTGGGTTCTCCTGTGGGGGGTGGCGCGGGACGGGGCGGCCCGAGCGGGCCGCGGGACTCGCGGTGGGTTCCGAAGCGCGGGGAGTATAGGGAGGCGGCTCGCGGAGCGTCAACGACTCCCCCGCCCGGGCGCGCGGAGGCGTGCGATCCGCCCGCGCCGTCAGGCCCCTGTAAGATTCCCGGTCCGCGGCCGTCTTTGTGGGCGTCGCGGGGGCTCGCGGCTTGTGAGCCCGGCACGCGGCGCGTACCGTTGCCACTGCCGACCTCACACCAGGGCACTGGCCCGGCCGAACCCTCTTCCACGAGGAGCCCATGAGCACCACCCCGTCCGAGAAGCAGCCCGCCCTGTCGGTGATCCAGCTGTCGACCTGCGGCTGCGGCGACACCAGCGAGCGCATCGCCGAGGGCGCCGACCCGCGCGCCGTGGTGCGCGAGAAGTACGGCGCGGTGGCGCAGGGGCAGGGCGGCGTCGCCGGCTGCTGCGCGACCGCGCTCGACGCCGACGCGGTGACCGCCCAGCTCGGGTACTCGCCCGAGCAGCTCGCCACGCTGCCCGCCGGCGCCAACCTCGGACTCGGCTGTGGCAATCCGCTCGCGTTCGCGGCGCTGAAGCCCGGGATGACGGTGCTCGACCTGGGCTCCGGCGCCGGCATCGACTGCTTCCTCGCCGCGCGCGAGGTGGGCCCCACCGGGCACGTGATCGGCGTCGACATGACGCCGGCGATGATCGAGCGCGCGCGCGCCAACGCCGCGAAGGCCGCGCTGCCGCACGTCGAGTTCCGCCTGGGCGAGATCGAGCACCTGCCGGTCGCCGACTCGACGGTGGACGTGATCATCTCCAACTGCGTGGTGAACCTCTCGCCCGACAAGCCGCAGGTGTTCCGCGAGGCGCTGCGGGCGCTCAAGCCGGGCGGCCAGCTGATGGTGAGCGACCTGGTGCTGCTCGAGCCGCTGACCGCCGAGCTGCAGCAGTCGGTCGCGCTCTACGTCGGCTGCGTGGGCGGCGCGTCGCTGCGCGCGGACTACCTGCGGCTGATGCGCGAGGCCGGCTTCGCACAGGTCGAGGTGCTGGCCGAGAGCGGCTACGCCGTCGGCTCGGACCTGCTCCCCGAGGGCAGTCCCGAGCGCCGCGCGTTCGAGGTGGTGTCGTCCGTGAAGGTGCGCGCGATCAAGCCGTAGGCGGTGTCCGAAGACTGCGCGACGGCTGCGTTGCGCGGTCGGCTACTCGAACAGCCGTGCGCCACGCGACGGTGGCGCGTCGAGGTCGAGCGCGGCATCGCCGAACACCGGGGCGCGCTTCTCGACAAACGCGCGCAGTCCCTCGGCGACGTCGGCCGACGCCCAGCACGCCGCCTGCGCGTCGCGCTCGGCGTCCAGGCATTCCGCGAGCGTGCGCTGGTCCGACGCCCGCAGCGAGCGCTTGACCGCGCGGACGCTCGCGCGCGGGGCGGCCGCGAGCCGGCGAGCGAGCGCCTGCGCCTCGTCGAGCACGCGGTCGTGCCCGGCGATGCGCTCCACCAGCCCGACACGCAGCGCCTCGGCCGCGTCGATCACGTCGCCGGTCCAGCACAGCAGCAGCGCCTCCGCGAGTCCGGTGCGACGCGGCAGGAAGTAGCTGCCGCCCCAGTCCGGATGCAGCCCGATGCGCACGAACGTGGCGCCGAACGTCGCCTGCTCGGACGCGATGCGCACGTCGCACGCGAGCGCCAGGTTGAGCCCGGCGCCCGCCGCCGTGCCGTTCACCGCCGCGATCACAGGGAACGGCAGCGCGGCGATCCGCGTGACCACGTCGCCCCCGCGCTCGAGCAGCGGCTCCAGCTCCTCGAACGGCGCCTCCGCGGCCTTGAGCGCCGTCATGTGGCCGACGTCGCCGCCGGCGCAGAACGCGCGCCCCGCGCCCGTGATCACCAGCGCGCCGACGTCGGGCCGCGCCGCGGCCGCGTCGAGCGTCTCGATCAGCCGCTCACGCATGTCGTCGGCGAACGCGTTGAGCTTCTCGGGCCGGTTGAGCACCAGCGTCGCCACCCCATCGGCGACGGCGAGCAGGATCAGATCGGGCATGGGCGAACTCCGGGCGGAGGGGATCGACGATCGGAGGCGACACGATGAGCGGGCTCCGGGAAGATGGCTTCAACTTCGGCAGCTCGGGCCATCGCCAGTCGTGCCGAGCATTGGCGCGCCGAGCCAAGTCACGGCGCGTCTCTACCCTGTCTGCGATGCCCCCGTCAAGAACGCCCAAAGGCCGAGTAGTCTCCTCGGCCTTTGGGTCTCAGCGAAGTTCGACTGCCCGGCGAACCACTATGGCAGCACGATCAGCTTCTTCTGGCTGCGATACTCGCCCGCGATCAAACGGTACAGGTAGACGCCCGGTCGCACGTGGCCACCGGCGTCCTTGCGGCCGTCCCACTCGCGACTGTGGAACCCGACCGGCAGCGCACCACTCGCCAGCGTCGCCAACCGCCGCCCCTGCAGGTCGAACACCTCGAGGCGCACGGTGGTCGATCGCGGCAGGTCGAAGCGGATCCGCGTCGAGTGCTGGAACGGATTCGGCTCGCACGGATGGAGTGCGAATGCGCTCGGCCGCAGCTCCTCGTCGGCCGCTCGCATCCGCGCATCGTGCCGTGCGGCTCCCGGCTCACGCCGCACCGTCAGGACGTAGTCGCAGACCCGGCCTGGATCCGGCGAGGACGAGGCGGTGAACCCCACCGCCACCGCTTCGCCTGGCTCGAGCGTCACGCCCTCGGCTTCCGGCGTCAGCAACGACGCCACCTCTCCTGCGCTCGAGTGCTCGGCGGTCGCCAGGGCCATGGCCCTTGGCGTCACCACGTCCGCACCCGCGACCGTCCCGATCCGGCGCACCGCACAGCCTCTCGTGAACACCACCCGCAGCGACGCGTCCGGTAGATCCTCGATCAGCAGCGGCTCGAACGTTGCCGATGGCGAGAGTGTCCCGAGCGTGGTCCAGGTGCTCCCACTGACGTGGCGCTCGATCCGGATCGGTGCCGCGTCCTCGGCGGCCTCTGGGTCATCGACCGCCGCCTCGATCAGCAGTGCGTCGTCCCGGCCTCGCCCGGTGTCGAGGGTGAGAGCCCAGACGCTGCCACTGTCCGCACTGACCGGAGCCGACTCGAGCGCGGTCGCGATGTCCACCTCGTTGGCATTGGTGATCGCCTCGGCCGGCGTGAACGTCCCGACCAGCAGGCGCGAGCCACTCGCGTACACCTCCTGGTCGGAATCGTGCTCGATCGCGGCCAGCCCCACCGTCTCAAGCTGCAGCGCACTACTCCCGCGACGTTGCAGGCGCAGCTGGGCCTGCCCGTCGACGATCGGTAGCGACTGCTCCAGCAGGACACTCGACGTCGTGGCCTCGCTGCCGGCCGGATCGGCGAATGCAGTGGCCAGCGACCAGCCCTCCTCCTCCCCACCCTGCGCCACCAGCCCGTCCCCGGACTCGCAGAACACCTGGTAGCTGCCGCTGCAGCGAGTCTGGCCGCTCGGCACGTTGCTGAGCGCCGACCAATGGCCAGCGTCGTCGAGGGTCTTGAGGCCGAAGTAGTAGGTGGTACAGCCGGTCAGCGTGCCCTCCGTCAGTTCGGCACAGCGCGCCGTACCAGGGGCGCTCGGCTCGAACACGCCCGGATTGGTGTCGTTGCTGGTGAAGAAGTTCGACTCGGTGATCGCCGACGTCCCGTAGCGGATCCGCATCCAGCAGGCGGTCCCAGTCAGGCTGTCGTCACCGGACTCGGTCCATTCCACCTTGGCAGAGGTACGACCCATGGTGCGCGTCAGGTCGTTGACCGCGGCCGGGCGGATGCTGTCGGGTGCCACCGCGAGGCGCACCACCTTCTGCGCCACGCCGCCCGAGCCGTCGAGCGCCCGAATCACTGTGTAGTACTCGGCTCCAGCCGGGCTGGGATTGGCCCAACTCAGATGCCCGTAGTTGCTCAGGCTCGCGCCGGGCGGCAGAAGCGCAGCCTCAAACGTCACGGTCTCACCGTCGGGGTCAGTGGCGGTGAAGTCCTGGGTGAAGTTCTGCGTGCACCCTGGCGGCACCACCGTGTCGCGCGGAGCGGCGGTGAAGGTCGGGGCGTGGTTCCACGACACCTGACCGACGTAGATATCTCGTGCGGAACCGAGCGCCGCCTCGTCCGAGACATATGCGATGCGAGTGCCGTCGTAGGACCAACGCGGACACATGTGAGCCACGAGGCGTTGATCGAACTGAGGCAGGGGTAGGCGCTGGAACGTGTCGCGCAAGGCAACACGCGTGAGAGGTGTGCTGGCGGCCCAGCCCAGCACGAACGGTGGAGACGTGAACTGCTTGCAACTGAATAGATGCGTGACGCTGTCGGCCTGCTCGAACACGATCGGCCCGTGTCCGCGGTGCAGATCGAAGGAGGGCGCGTGGTCGAGAACAGCAGTGCGATCGACGACGAGGCCCTGGTTAGCGCCCTCGACCCCGACCGCGTACAGGCTGTCGCCGGCGGTGAAGTAGACCCACTGCCCGTCGGGCGACCAGCGCGGCGATCGGAGCGCACGAGTCGCGGCGCTCTGCACCAACGTGACGTCATCCGTACCCGAAAGCCCGATTCGGCGCAGTTGCCAGATGCTATCCGGATCGCCGCTCGCCCCCACAAAGTGGATGATGTAGGCCACGTGCTGCCCATTGGGCGAGAAGGCCGGCGATTCGTCGACGCCCTCGATGCCGGGCGTGAGCAGCAGTTCTTCCGAGCTTGAGAGGTTGAACTGGTGGATGTCCGGCCAGGGGCGCGACTGTCGCCACTCTTGGTAGGCGACCCAGTCCCCTCGCGGCGACCAATCGGGCGCACGTTGACGACGCGGCTCGATGGTGGAATGCATCGCGTAATGTGTTTGGCCGTCCAACGACCTCAGGTAGACCTGCGAGAAGCCCGACGCTGGCGTCTCGGTGTACGCCAGCCAGCCGCCATCGGGCGAGAACGAGGGGTGCTCCTCGCGAATAGTTGGACTGCCCGCCACGAGGTGCGGGTTATCCGTCGCATATGGGGCGCCACGAATCCCCAACTGCAACCGGTACGACAGGAATTCGTTGTAGTTGGTTCCCTCGATCCTGTCTGCCAATTGCATGAATTGCTGCCCCGGGCCATCCGACAACGTGAGCACGATCAACACCGCCTTCACGCTGTCGCCGAACGACGGCACGACCAGCTCGATCGCCTGGCTTCCCAGCGTATCGACATCTACCCACCTCGGGGCGATCACGCGAGTCGCCCACTCCGAGTGCTGCCACAGCGGCACAGGCGTCCTGGCCAGGGACTGTTCTCGGTAGCCGACTGCCGACGCGAATAGCCGCCCGTCCGTCACGGTCCAGCTGCTGCCAAACTGAGGATCACAGTAGCCGCGGTCCACGAAGAGGGCCGCCGAGTCCGGGAAGATCCGTATCACCAGATCGTGGTCCGCCTGCTGAACGGCTGGATCGCTTCGCACCACCCAGTACTCGGAGCCGAATGGCTGGAGCACGAGCGGATAGGTGATCGGATGGCCGTCAGGCCCGATGACCGTGGAGTGCCGTTCGTCGCGCAGCGTGGTGTCGCGCGTCACGTGCTGGGCCGTGAGCGTGATCTCCGGCGGGACCACGATCAGGCTGTCCATGTTGCCGCACGCGCCTATCGGCTGGAAGGCCGCCAACTGGCTCGTGGGCGCAAAGCCGAATTCCGCCGGATAGCCATACTGGTGCTCATCTAGCGACGAGTTGTTGACGTAGCTCGCGACGCGAAAGTTGTGGTGCAGCAGCCCGAATCGCAGCGTGTCGTTGAGCGGGGTGCCGTCCGGGTTTCGGAAGTAGACCTTCTGGGCGCAATCGCTGCACCGATCGTTGCGCAACATGCGCTGGAATGCGAGCGGGCTGGCGATGGAATCGCTCGCCCACAGGTGCAGGAGGTCGTCCTGCAAGCCAGCCAGGGAGGGTTCGGTATTTGCCCCTCGGAAGTTGGTCGCCAGGTAGGCGGCAAAAGCGCTCCGGCCCTGGTAGTTCCAAGTTTGGGTACGCAGCACGCCGCAATCGGGTCTCGGTGTCGACTGACTGTTCGAGAAGAGTGAGTAGGTGAATGGGAACTCGAAGTTCGCCTCTTGCGTGTCGTTTCCGCCGATCGTCTCCGCTCCGGCCGACATCATCTCCCCGATGCTGCCCAAATACGCGGTGCGGGGCAGGCTGTGCCGCATTTCGTGGTCGAAGCCGACGTTGTGGATCGCGTTCGGCCGCGTCCAGCCTGTGCCGGTGAGGTCGAAGCGCGCGTCATGCGCGAGCTTCAGCAGCAGGGAATTCTCGTGCTGGATGTCGTAGCGCGAGTGCCCGGTGCTCGAGTCTTCGGCGGCGCCGAGGTAGTCGGAGGGATAGGAGCCTCCTGCGCTCGGAACGATCGTCGGCCGTGACGGATGCGTGAGGTACACGTCGACGTGGCTGCGATCGCCGGGACTGAGTCTTCTCGAGTCCAGATCCCGTGCGATCTGGCCGAGCCAAACGGAGGTCGTGTCCCACGGGAGCGTTGTGTAAATCGACCCGTACGCGGGACTGCGGAAGTACTCGTAGATCAGGCGAAAGTCGGAGAACTGAAACCCGAATGGGTTGCGACCGATCGAGTCCACTAAGGACGATCCGAAGTGATCCAGTGTCGCGATGACATCCGCCGTGAGCGTGGAGTCGTTCAGCGGATCCCACTGGAACTCAAGATCACGTTGAGGTAGCCCCGTTGGGCTGAACGGCCTCCGAGCCTTGAATAGGTACTTGGTGCTGTCCACAACTTGCGCGCCCTCGATCCCAGCAGCGTCGTTGATGCTGCAGCGGAATGCGTCACCACGAGCGCGACTCGAGAATCCAACCGCCAGTGATGCGGCCATCAGCGCAACCAACCAGAGCCTTGGTCCTGACATACCCATCTCCCGCGGGGAGCCGCGCCGCGGCGCGGCCCGGTTGAGAAGGATCTCTGGCGGGTGAGGGACCGTCAGGCAGCCCAGGCTGCGTGCGCGGGCCGGTCCGGTGCGATGACGATCGAAGCCGGAGGAGTAGGTCGGGGGTTGCGGCCTGCTGCGCGGGTGACCGGTCTCTGCGCGGGTGTATACTCCCGTTCGCCCCCCCCTCCGCAAGTGCGGGATGTGGGACCCGGTATCTTATGGGGGCCGCATCATGATGCCTCGAACTCGATCGCGCTCGTGTGGGTCGCCAGCGTCGAGCACCGCTCGATTCCCCTCGATGGGCGCCTCCCGACTGGCTCGGTGGGTGATCGCCTCGGCACTGGCACTCGGATGCGCCTGTGCGTCCACTCCCGCCGTCGCGCTGCCGCTCGGTCGCGCCTGGGCGCCGATGGACACCACAAAAGTACCTGGACACACGCGGCTGTATCCCGATCGGCTCGATCTCGACTCGCTCAACCGCATGGTGCTGATCGCCGAAGGGGCGGGCGGCGTTGGCTACGACAAGCACTTCTTGCGCTGGCAGGACTCCACCTGGGTGTTGCTGGCCAGCCTCGGCCAGAGCCTCGCGTACTGCCCGGCCGTGATCTCGACCGGTCCCGGCTTCCCGCTCATCTGGCAGACAGCCGACGAGATCTACGATCCTCGGCTGCCGTACCTCGGCACCTACCTGGTGATGTCGGCGATCGTCGACGATCGCTTCGCCACCGTGCACGACACCATCGCGGTGATCGACAACCACACATTCGGCTACTCCGCGGCCGCCTCGCCGCGGCGTCGCTGGGCGATCAAGCACGACTACACCAATGGCGTGCGCCTCTGGTACTCGGACACGGTTCGCGTCTGGCACGAAACCGAGGTCCCCGGGGTCGGGAGCTACGGCGTCGTCGTGGCACCGATGAACGACACCACGGCGCTGTGCGTGTGGGCTGGGAGCTCGGAGCCGCCGACCTGGGGGCTACTGGAGGGCAGCGCGTGGAGGTCGGGAGGCCTCGTGCCAGGGGCGTCCCCGAACCTGCCCTCGGGCTACTTGCGGCTGCGGCGCTCCCCGGACGGGACGCTCTGGCTGGGCTGGTCCACGGATTGGGCGTTCACACAGTTGACCCGCTACGTCGACGGCGCCTGGGTGCCGGCCGAGAGCCTGACGTGCAAGAAGCGGTATGCCGGCCAGTACGCCTCGCGCGACCTCGCGGTGAGCCGCGACGGCTGGCCTCAGCCCGTGGTCGCCTGGATCGAGCACAACGTGGATGCCGGCTTCACGGGAACGCTCTGCGTCTGCGTGCCGACCGACTCCGGTTATCCGGTCGCCGAGGAGTTGCCGGGGACCGACGATGCGTGGCGTCTCGACGCGCTCCGCGACCTGAACGGCGACGTCTGGGTGGTCTGGCAGACCGAGTTCGACGGTCTGTTCTGGACGCACAGCCACGTCACCGCGGTCGCCAGTGCTCCGCGTTTCGACGAAAGCAAGCAGCGGCCGGCGCTTCGCTGGACGCTCAGCGGCTCGGCGCCCGGCTCGTTCTGGTCGGTGCTCCGCGCGGTCGGCAGCAGCGGATTCGAACCCGTCGCCCGACTAGGCGCGGGATCGGGCACCGCGATGGCCTGGACGGACACCAGCGCCCCTCCCGGCAGGGTACTTCGCTATCGGATCCGGCGTGAGTGCCTCGATGTGCGTTACCAGCTCGTGAGCGAGGAGACCGCCTGGTGGCCGCGTGGCCCTTCGCTGGGGATCTCACTTCGGAGCGCACATCCCACGAAGGGCCTCTTGGACCTGGTGATCGTGGGTGCCGAGTCCGGTGAACTCGATGTCAGGGTCTACGACCTGCAAGGACGCGAGGTGGAACATCAACACGCCTACGCCAGTGGCTCGGGTCAGGATCGGTTGCAGCTGAGTCTCGTGGATCGCGGCGAGCCGCTCCCGGCTGCCGTGTACTTCGTGCGGGCCACGGACCGCACCGGGCGCGCGTCGCAAACGCTCAAGGCGGTGGTATTGCGGTAGCCGACGCGCCAGTAGGCATCAGGCTGGCGGCGTCGCCTCCTCCGCGATCCCCGCGCCTGGGCAGCGACTGAGCCGGCCTGCGTCCTTTGAGCCCGTAGCGCTGGCAAGGGGAGCGCCGAGACGCGCTGGCCGGCCAAGGACGTTGGACCACGACGGCTGCGCACCTCAGAGAATCACGCCCGTCCGCAGATCGCCTTCAGAACCATCGGACGCCGCGTCCGGACCGCTCGAGGTGAGGCCCTACGACATCCGGGGCCGCGTGGCCTGGCGAAGGGACGCCGCGCTTGCAAGCGCCCCTACGCCTCCTCGTCGCCCTCCAGCCCCACGTCCATCGGCACGTCGGCGCGCAGCACGCCGAGGCGGCGCATCATGCGGATGTAGTTGGCGCGCGAGCAACCCTCGAGCCGTGCGGCGCCGCTCACATTACGCGCGGTGCGGAGCTGGCGCAGCATGCATTCGCGCTGGCCGTCGTCCTTGGCGTACTGCGACGGGCGCCACGCCGGCTGCTGGTCGTGCGCGAGGTCCGCGACGTGGATCTCGCCCCGCGAGGCAGCGTTCAGGCACGCGCGAGTCACCACTCCGTGCAGCTCGGGCAGGTTGCCGCGCCACTCGCGATGCACCAGCTCCTCGAGCGCCTCGGCGGTCAGCCCATGCGGCGTGGAGTGAGTCACGCGGGCGTGCTCGACCACGTAGCGCTGAGCGAGCGCGGGAATGTCGTGGCGTCGTTCGCGCAGCGGGGGTACCCGCAGGATCGCGGCCGGCAGCTGCAGGCACGGCCGCACCACCTCGCCGAGCCGCCACGCGATCCGCCACTCGCGCAGCAGCTTCGCGGCCTGGGTGGAGCCCGCGCCATGCTCGCCGTACAGGAACACCGCCGCCTCGCTCTCGGCCGCGCACCGCAGCTCCGCGAGGAACGTCACCGTCGCCGGCGCCACCGCGACCCACAGCCCGCTCGGATCGGGCGCCGGCGGCGCGGCGCCGGGCGCCGGGGTGGCGAGCAGCGTGGTGACGCTCTCACGCAGCCGGTGCAGGAAGTCGACCGGGCGCGCGTCGATCGTCGCGTGCGGATGCGCGAGCCGCGCGATGTCGCGCATCAGGCTCTCGGTGAAGTACACGGTGTACAGCACCCGCAGCGTGCGCGGCGCCGCCTCGCGCAGCGCCTGCAGCACCTCGAGTCCGCTGCCGCCGTGGGCGAGATCGTAGTCCACCACCGCGGCGTCCCACGGGGCCTCGCCGATGGCGGCGAACGCCTGCTCGACCGTGCCGACGGCACGGCACTCGTGATCGCGCGCCAGCACGCCGCGCACCACCTCGCGGCGCTCGGGGTCGTCCTCGACCACCAGGATCCGCGGGATCATGGCCGGCGCTCCTCGCGGACACCGATGTCGCGGCGGTCCACCACGCGGCAGGCACGCACCACCAGCCGCGCCTCGGAGCCCTGGCCCTCGGGCGGCTCTTCGAGCGTGAGATCGGCGAGCCAGCGGCGCGCCACCTCGCGGGCATGGTAGAGGCCGAAGCCGCCGCCCTCACGGGTCGAGGCCTCGGGGGTGAACAACCGCGCACGCATCTCGGGCGGGACGCCATGACCATTGTCGCGCAGCGTGATCAGCACGCGCCGCGGATCGGCCGGGTACTCGCCGAGCCCCACGTCGATGCGCGCGTCCGGCTGGCTCGTCAGGGCGCGGGCGCAGTTCTCCACGATCTCGCCCACGATCGCCACCATCTCGTCGCGATCGAACAGCACCGGCTGGCGCGCGGCGGGATGGACCTCGTAGTGCACGTGCGCGCCGAGCGCGTCCAGCAGCGCCGCCTTGGCGAACATCGCCTCGGCCACCACCTCGCTCGGCCGACACGGCGCGCGGGTCACGACCTCCCAGTAGGCCTCGTAGCAGTCGGACGCCAGCGCGTCGAGCTCGGCCAGCACCGCGGTTACCCGCGTGAGCCGCTCGGGCTCGGGAGCGTATCGCGCCTCCCTCAGCAGCGACGCCGCGCGCGCCGCGTGGCGACGGATGCTTCGGACGCGCCTGCCCTCGACGTGGAGCGCGGCCGCGCGCTCGGCGTAGCGGCGCACGGTCGGATGCCCGATGCCTTCGAACTCGCTGCACGCCGCGGCGAGCGCGTCGGCCGGCAGCGGGTGCTCGACGGCGGACGCCTGCGCCCACAGGCGCACACGCGCGAACGGCCGCTCCTTCTCGAAAGTCTCGTGGCGGATCTGATGGTAGTCGAGCAGGAATTCGCGCGCCGCCGCCCCGGCCGGCCGCGGCTTGCGTCGCACGCGCCGTACCACCGGGGTCAGAAATCCGGCGATCAGCGCGAACCCGGCCACCACCGCGAGATCCGCCGGCGTGGTGATCCGCGGCCGGCGCAGCACCTCCACGATCAGCGCGCGGCCGTCGCAGACCGCGAGCCGCGTGCGCCCCGCGCCGGCGCGCGCGATCCCCACCGGGACCGGCGCCGCGCGGCCGTTGACCGGCAGCCGCGCGCGCACCTGGCAGTCGCGTTCGAGCATCAGCACCTCGGTCGGAGTCGACGCGACGATCTCGACCTCGCCGTCGCCGTCCAGGTCCGTGCACCCCCACGCCTCGACCGAGGGCCCGAACCGGCGCTCGTGGGCGCGGCGCAGGCCGTGGTCGAACACGCGCAGCCAGCCGTCGACGGAGCCGACCGCGAACTGGTCACCCTCGCCCAGCGGGCGCGGGGTCCCGAGGCCCTCCGGGAACTCGTGACGATCGACCACCTGGCCGCTGCGTGCATCGATCAGCACGAGTCGCCCCGGCTCCGGGCCGCGCGCGTGGCGGCTGCTGAACGTCGCCACGACGCGCGGCGTGTCGTGGCCGACCGGATGCGGCAGCACGCAGGCGTGGCTGGAACTGAACGCGCCCCCCAGCTCGACCTGCCAGCGGCGGTGCCCGTCGGCGTCGAGCGCGATCGCGTAGGCGTGGCCATCGTCGCTGCCGTTGCGGTCGACGCCGTTGTCGGGCGACGCGGTGGTGACCAGCACCGACGTCGTTCCGTCCCCGTCGAGGTCCACGGCCCGCGCCTCGACCGGGAGCGCGCCCATGTCGAACGTCCACAGCCGCGCCCGGGTCTCGCCATCGGCCAGCGTCACCCCGCGCGGGCGGCGCGAGAATCCCGCCATCAGCCGGCAGACGAGCACCCGCCGCCCGCGCAGCTCGAACGCGTCGTCGAGCGTGATCTGGCCGTCCCACGGCACGTCGGGACGCTCCGAGGTGTCGCGCAGCGGGCCGATGCGCAGTCGCTCGCGGCGGTCGGCGCCGAGCGCCCATGCGAACGCGGCGGTGGAGTCACCGGAGTACTGGCACACCTCCTCCGCGCCGTCGCCGTCCACGTCGAGCGCGCGTGTCGTGCGCACCACGCTGGAGAAGTCATTCGACTGCCACACGGCCTTGAGCTGGTCGTCCAGCAGGCGCACCAGCAGCACGTGATGATCGTCACCAATGGCGAAGTCGTGCTGGGCGACCGCGAGCGCGTCCACCGGGATGCAGAAGCTGGAGTTCTCGCTGGCGATCCGCGGCTCGAGGGCGATGTGGGGAGGCAGCATCACGAGCACGCCGAAGCCGGCCACGGCCACGACGGCGGCGGCCACCAGAGCGGGCAACACGGCGGGGCGCGGGGGGTGCCCCGTGCTCGACGGGGCGTGCGACATCGCTGGCTCAATAGTAGAAGCGTCGGGCCCCAACGGCAATACGGGCCGTCTCGAATATGAGACATGCCGGTCGGCAAGCCCGGTCTCGCATACTGTCGTCCGGGAAATCACGTCGAGTACGGGCGTGAAAACCCGACGCTGGGAACCTCGGGCGCTGGAACCGTCATGGTCGGGGGACAGACGGGAAAGGCGCCCGCGGACTATCCGGGCCGGCGGCGGTCGCCGCACGGCCCACCGACAGCGCGGCCGTCGAGCCCGCAAGGGATCGGCGGCCGCGGTGCATTCAACGGATCGGTCAGCGCTTGCGACCGCCCTTGACCTCACGCTTCACCGGTCGCGACTTGCTGGCGCGCGCGACCGCCCGCTTCTTCCCCGCCGCCGAGCGGGCGGACGCCTTCTTCGCGCGCCCGGATGCCGGCTTGGACTTCGCCCGTTTGACGTCCCGCGTGGTCTTGGGTTTGAGCCGGGCGCCGGCCTGCCCGGCTCCTCGCTTGGAGGCGGCAGCCCGCTTGCGCGTCGAGTTGGTCGCGCTCGCGCGCGGGGCCGGCTCGGCCGAGGTCGCAGGGGCCTTCAGTGCCGCGGCCTTCTTCACCTTGTACTCGGGCCGGTTGACCACTCGACTGATGGCCTTCGACTGCTTCTGGACCGGTTTGCGGATGGCGATGCGCGCGGGCGCGTCGTCGTCCGCGTACGCCTCGGCCAGCACCTCCTCGAGCGCGGGCTCCGGAGTCGGCTCGCGGAACACGACCACGTTGCCCTCGGGATCGGTCGCCTCGGCATACGGGCCGAAGTCCTCGTCGGTGGGCGCGGTCGAGAAGTGGAGTCCGCGCGCACGCATCGAAGCGGCGGACCGATCGAGGCTCGCGACCTCGAACCCGAACACCACCTTCTGCGAGGCGTGGTCCGGATGGTCGCCGCCGCGCGGCCGCCGGTGCACGGTGATGCGCGAGCCGCCGGTGTCGAACTCCACCCACCCCGCGGCCTCCGCGGCCACCTCGAGGCGGAGCGTGTCGCGATAGAACGCGACGGTGCGGCCGAAGTCGTCGGCGTTGATCAGCAGCAGGAGTCCGGGTTCGCTCGCGAGCGGCTCCGGCACCCGGTCGGGCGCATACAGCGAGATCAGCGTGCCGTTGGGATCGCGCAGGTGCGCCAGGCGACCGTAGGGAATGGTCTTGATCGGGCCCATGAAGGACACGCCCCGCGCGCGCAGCGCGGCGACGGTGGCCTCCAGCTCGGGAGCGTGCAGTGAGATCTCGATCTCGCACGCCATCCCCGGATGGACCTCCATGGTCCCCAGCCGCGCACCGCCGGTGTGGTAGTCCGCCCAGTGCGCGTTCTGCTGAGCGCTCTCGAGGCCGATCTCGTCGCGGTAGAACCGCGTCATGCCTGCGAGGTCGGTGGTGTACGCGATCACGTAGAGCAGCCGGTCCACGACAGCCTCCTCACTCGATGCTGGTCCAGACACTCTTGACCTGGGAGTACTCGTACAGGCTGTCGGCGCCGAGGTCGCGGCCGAATCCCGACGCCTTGACTCCGCCGAAGGGCATCGCGGGATCGTAGAAGTTGTACATGTTGATCCACACCGTGCCGGCCCGCAGGCGCCGCGCGACCGAGTGCGCCTTCTTGACGTCGCGGGTCCACACCCCGGCCGCCAGGCCGAACGGCACGTCGTTGGCCTGCGCGACCGCGTCGTCGGTCCCGTCGAAGCGGATGACCGCGAGCACCGGCCCGAAGATCTCCTCCTGCGCGACGCGCATGTGATTGTCGACCCCGCCCAGCACCGTGCCGGGCACGAACCAGCCCTTGCCGCCGATCGGCATGCGCTCGCCGCCGGCCAGCAGCGTGGCGCCCTCGCCGACGCCGGTCTTCACGTAGCCGAGCACCTTCTCCATCTGGTCGCGGCTCACCAGGGCGCCGAGCCGGGTCTTGGGATCGAGCGGATCGCCGGGCAGCACCTTCTTCGCGCGCTCGGCGAGCCGGGCGACGAACTCGTCGTACACGCTGGCCTCGACCAGCAGGCGCGACCCGGCGGCGCACACCTCGCCCTTGCCGTAGAAGATGCCGGTGGTCGCCCCGCGCAGCGCGGCGTCCAGGTCGGCGTCGGCGAACACGATGTTCGGCGACTTGCCGCCCAGCTCGAGCGTGACCTTCTTCAGCGTGTCGGCGGACGCGCGCATGATGTGTTTGCCGACCTCGGTCGAACCGGTGAACGAGATCTTGTCCACGCCCGGGTGCTGGACCAGCGCCTCGCCCGCGACCGCGCCCTTGCCGCTGATCACGTTCAGCACGCCCGGCGGCAGGCCGGCCTCGAGCGCGAGCGCGCCGATGCGCAGGGCGGTGAGCGGCGTGAGCTCGGCCGGCTTCAGCACCACGGTGTTCCCCGCCGCGAGCGCCGGCGCGCACTTCCAGCCCACCATGATCATCGGGAAGTTCCACGGGATGATCGCACCCACCACGCCGACCGGCTCGCGCAGCGTGTAGGTGTGGTACGCCGGATTCACCGGCACGGTGTCGCCGGTGAGCTTGGTGGCCCACCCCGAGAAGTAGTGGAAGCAGCCCGCGACCATCGGGATGTCGACCTGGCGCGACTCGAAGATCGGCTTGCCGTTGTCGAGCGTCTCGAGCCGCGCCAGCTCGTCGCCGTGCTCCAGAATCAGGTCGCCGAGCCGCCAGAGGATGCGCTGGCGCTCGGCCGCGCGCATCTTGGACCACGGTCCGCCGTCGAACGCGGCGCGCGCGGCGCGCACCGCGCGGTCGACATCCTCGGGCCCGGCCTCGGCCACCTCGCAGAGCGGGACCTCGGTGGCCGGATTGACGGTGGTGAAGGTGCGGCCGGCCACGGCGTCGATCGACTGCCCGTCGATCAGCAGCCGGCCCGGCTGGAGCGGCGCGAGCGTGTCGGTCATGCGTGGGGTCTCCGCGTCAGCGTGGTCGCCGCCCGCGACCGCGGCGGCGGGGTTCGCTTCGTGTCGTCGTCATGATGCCGCCGCGCGCACGCCCTGTCGAGGCGCGAGCGCACGCGCGGTTCAGCGTGGAGCGCGATCGCCGCCGGGGCGCGGGCCGCCCATCTCGGCGCCGGGGCGCGGCGCCCCGCGATGACACACGCCGCAGTTCACGTGCGGCTGCTCGCTCTGGAGGTTCGCGATGTGCGGCAGCAGCACCCGGTTGATGGTGTCCACCATCGCCATCATGTCACGCGCGACCTGCTTCTGCTTCTTGTCCTCGTCGGCCCAGTGCCCGGGCACGTGGCAGTGCTCGCAGCCGACGCCGAGGCTGCGTCCGAAGCCGCCGTTCATGATGCGCACCAGCCGGCCGGCGGGCACGCCCTTCATCACCTTGATGTTCTTGAACACGCTCTCGGCCGGCTGCTCCTCGCGGCCCGCAATGCGCTCGAGCACCACCTTGGCCATGCTGTCGCGGTCGGACGCGAACGAGTCCACCGCCGCCCACCCGGGCCGCGGCCCCATCGGCCCGCGTCCCTGCGACGGAGCGCCCTGGGCTCCGCCCTGCGGCGGGGCGCCTGACTGCGAGGAGGCGAGCGTAGGCACGTAGAGCGCGAATCCGGTGAGCGCGAGCACGACGGCCAGCGGCGCGAGACGGGTGAGACGGGGTGACATGGACTTCCTCCCGAGGGTCGATGGGACGAACTGCGGCCGGGCGCGGCCGGATGGACTGGAAGCGGCGCCCGCACGGGTGCCGCGGACACGAGCGGACGGGATGGTCAGCGCGGCGCGGCGGCCATCCGGGCGGCCTTGATCTGTTCGGCGTGACGGCGGTCGTGCGGCGGCAGCATCAGCAGCATCTCCCCGAACGGATGTTCCTGGGTCCAGCGCTCGGCTGGCTCGGCGGGGATCGCCTCGATCGCCTCCATCAGCTGCTGCCGGGTGAGCTGGAGCATCCGCAGCGCATCGTCCCAGCCGTGATGCCGCAGCGGAGCGAGCGCCTCCTCGTTCATGCGCGTGGTGGTTACCTGGGGCAGGTCGATCCACGACGCGCGGCGGCCGTGGAGCGTGGACTCGAACTCCTGGAGACGCGCGCGATCGCGCGTCACCAGATGGAGCACCGCCTCGCGGATCGACCAGCGGCCCGGTCCGAGCGGCCGCTCCTCGGTCCCGCCGCCGAGGCCGTGGAGCGCGGCCATCAGCGCGGTGCGGGCACGCACCAGCTCGAACAATACGCGCTGCTTGGCCGAACCGTCCCGCGCTTGCGGGAACGCCGGCGACGGCGGCGCGGGGCGCCGGACCACCCGCAGCTTCGGTGGTGCGGGGCGTCGAGGCGGCGCGGCCGCCGGTCGGCGAGGTGCCGCTGCGCGCGGGGCCGGGCGGGGAGCGGCCGCGCGCTCCGCGGCTCGCCGCGCCGCCAGCCGCTTCGCGGCGGCGGTGCGACCGGCCTTGCGACCGGCGCGCGTGCGCGCGGCCTTCGCCGCGGCGGCGGTGCGGCCCGCCCGGAGCGCGGCGCGGGCGCGGGCGGCCTTCTCCCACGGACTGGTGGCGGCGGCCACGCGCCGGATCGGCCGGCGAGTCGCCTTGGCCTTCGCTCCCTTCGCCGGGCCGCCGCTCGCGCGGACGGGGGCCGGCTTGCTCGTCGCGCTCGCACGCGGCGGCGCTGGTGCGACCTTCGCGCGCGCGTGAGCCTTCGTCCGCTGCGCTGTCGCGCGCTTCGGCCTCGCCGCCCCCGCGGCGCTCGCCGCCCGGGAGGCCGACTTGCGCTTCGCTGCCCGCTTGCGGTTCGCGCTCATGCCGAGCCCTCGTAGTCGTACACGCCGCGCCCGACCTTGCGACCCAGCCGGCCGGCGGCGACGTATTGCTCCATCAGCGGGCACGGGCGGAACTTCTCCCCGAGCGTGCGGTGGAGGAAGCGCAGGATCGCGAGCCGCGTGTCGAGGCCCACCAGGTCCACGAGCTCGAACGGGCCCATCGGGTGATTGAGTCCGAGCTTGAGCGCCTGGTCGATGTCGCGCGCGCTCGCCACGCCCTCCTGCAGCATGTGGAACGCCTCGTTGCCGATCATCGCGTTGATGCGGCTGGTCACGAACCCGGGCGATTCGCGAACCACCACGCACTCCTTGCCCATCGCGCGGCCCACCTCGCAGGCGGCGGCGACCGCCTCGTCGCTGCTCTCGAGCGCGCGCACCACCTCGAGCAGCCGCATGCGATGGACCGGATTGAAGAAGTGCATGCCCACCACCTGCCGGGGGCGGGCGGTCGCGGCCGCCATCTCGGTGATCGAGAGCGACGAGGTGTTGGACGCCAGCAGCGCGTGCGCCGGCGCCGCGCGGTCGAGCGCGGCGAACACCTCGAGCTTGAGCTCGATGCGCTCGGGCACCGCCTCGATCACCAGATCGGCGCCGCGCGCGGCGGCCTCGAGCGTGGCCGCGGTGGTGAGCTGGCGCTTCGCCGCGGCGGCGGCATCCGCGGTCACCTTGCCCGCCGCGACACCCTGGTCGAGGATCGCGTGGATCTCGGCGGCGGCGCGCGCGAGCGCGTCGGCGTTCGTGTCCTGCAGGCGCGTCGCGAACCCACCCAGCGCCGCGACGTACGCGATGCCCCGGCCCATCAGGCCGGCGCCCAGCACGCCGATGGTGCGGACCGTCACGCGGACATCCCACCTCGCCGTGCGAGCCGCCAAACGCGCGGGAACACCAGCGCGGCGAGGGCCGACTTCACCAGGTCGCCGGGGACGAACGGCAACAGGCCGGCCGCCAGCAGCTGCGCGCGCGGCATGAACAGCGACAGCCACGCGAGCCCGCTCGCGAAGATCACCGCGCTGCCGAGCAGCATCGCCGCCACCATCGTGAGGAAGCGGCGATCCCAGCCGCGCTCGGCGAGCGCGCCGGTGACCCACGCGGCGGCGGGGAACGCCACCAGGTAGCCGGCGGTGGGCCCGGCGAACACCGCGGCGCCCGCGGCGGCGCCCGCGAACACCGGCAGCCCGGCGGCACCCTGCGCCAGGTAGAGCACCTGCGCGAGCGCGCCGCGGCGCGCGCCCAGCACCGCGCCGGCCAGCAGCACGGCGAACGTCTGCCCGGTGACCGGGACCGGCGACCACGGCAGCCGCACCTCGAGCTGCGCGGCGAGTGCCGTCAGCACGCTGGCGCCGAGGACGAGCAGGACCTGCTGGACCGCGCCGGCGCGCGGCAGGGCGACGTCGGCGAGAGTCAGCGTGCGGCTGGTCGAGATCATGGGCACCTCATGGAGTCCGGAGGAGCCCTCGGCGCGGCAGGGCCGGAGGGCGAGCCGATGGGCGTGCGATGGGACGCAACCTAGCACGCGCTCCGGGGCCGGGCAATGGCCGGCGGGCGCCTCAGTGCTCCAGCTCCCAGATCGCGAACACGACGTTCTTGCCCTGGTCGCGGAACTCGCGCGAGCGCCACAGCTCGCGCGAGCGGTCCAGCCACAGCGTGTCGCTCCAGGCGTTGTAGAGGTGGCTCAGCACCCGGTAGGGGGTGTGCTGGTAGGCGTGGATGTCCACGCTGCCGCCCCAGTCCACGTCGCCGAAGTCGTGCTTGACCACGTAGCGCACGCCGGCCTGGCGCAGGTACGCGCCGAGCCGGCCGGCCTTCAGCTCGCGCTGGTACTCGAGGTTGTTCACGACCCCGTCCATGTTCACCACCCGGCGGTCGCTGAAGTACCCGAACAATCCCGCGTCGTTCATCGCCATCACCGCGTCGGGCGGCAGGTGCGCGCGGGTCCACAGGCTGGCGTCGTAGGCCGCTTCGTGCCAGTTGTACGGCAGGGGCGCGAAGTCCTTCACGAGCACTTCGCGAGTGCCCGCGAGCGCGACCAGCACGACCAGCGCCGCGGCCGGCACCTCGCTCCAGCGCGCCGCGGCCGCGGAGCCACTGCGCAGCCACGCCGCCACCATCCGCAGGCCCTCCGGCACCACGAGGCTCGACACCAGGGCGTACCAGAGGAAGTGCCACCGGAACACGCCCCAGCCCATGAACAGCGTGGAGTAGGTCAGGTGCAGGATCATGGTGCCGGCCGCGATCGCGAGCACCGAGTGCCAGAAGCGGCGCGCCGGATCGGCGACCTCGCGGCTGACCCCGAGCGCCCCCACCACCATCACGGCCACCGCGAGCACCAGGTGGATCATCCCGCGCACGCCGAGTCGTGCCGGCGGGGTCGCCACCACGTGCACGACGGGGAAGCTGGTCTTGAGCATCCCGCTGATCGGCATCGCCGCGCCGAACGCCCAGCGATTCCAGAGCAGGTAGGGTGCCATGACCAGCGCGACGCCGCCCATGAGCGCGACGGTCTCGCGCACGACCTCGCCGCGCGGGCGGCGGCCGGCCAGCCACTGCGCCGCGGCCACGATGCCGAGCAGCAGCGGCAGGAACACCAGGTCGAGTCGCGCCAGCATGGCGAGCCCGATCAGCATCCCGAGCCCGAACACCGCGCGCGTCCCGCCGCCCGCGAGCGCGCGCGACTGCCACGCGTACGCCGGCAGCAGCGCGAGCGCCAGCACCTGGAGCGCGGTCTCCATGCCGTTGAAGCATGGGTGCACGACCAGGAACGCGAACAGCGCCATCCCCGCGCAGGCCGGCCAGCCGCCGACGAACGTGCGCAGCAGGCGGCGGACCGCGAGCCCCGCCAGCGCGAGCACCGGTACCTGCGCGGCGAGCTGCAGCCGGTAGAGCGTCTCGAGACTCCAGCCCTTCGCGCTGAAGATCGGCACCAGCAGCCACTGCCAGAGCGGCTGGTAGCCGTTCGTGGGATGGAGGCCGTCGAACGTGGAGCCGAGCCCGCGCGCGAGGTTGTCGGCGATGCGCGAGTAGTAGAACGCGTCGTCGAACGAGCGCTGCAGCAGCGCGTCGAAGGGTCGCAATGCGGCGGTGAGCAGTCCGTAGAGCAGCGCGGAGGCGAGCAGCAGGTCGGCGATCCGCCCGGGCCACGGGGCCGGGGCGGACATCCTGGCCGCGTGAGACGGGCTTCCTCCCGACATGGACACACCACCTCCGAGGGGGGATCGGGGTGCGGCCACGCCCGAGCGCTGGTGCGCCGGCGAACTCGGCGCGCGACAACGTTAGGCGGGCCGACGCGCTGGAGCAACGATTTTCCGCTCCAGACGGCGCCGCGGCCGCCCTCCCGGCGGGTTCGGATGGACGCAGCGCCCCGCCGGGCCCGACTCGCGCGGGTTCCGGAGGCGGTCCCGGCCTGGAGCGGGCCCGCCCGGAGCGCCATCCGGCAGACCGCGGAGCGCCCGGCGCGGAGCGCTCAGTTGCGGAATCCGAGATCGGTGATCGCCCCGTTCGCGGAGTCCATCGCGTGGTCGCGACTCACCTGCGCGACGGCGGGGATCCGCGACGCGCGAACGCACGGCAGGCCGCAGCGCCACGCGCGCCCCCGCGCGCCGCGAGGCGCACATCGCGAGCGGCGCCGCCGCGACTCGCCGGTTGACGCTCCCCGGCCGCGCGTGGGAGCGTGCGTTTGCACTCGCCGGCCGCGCGCGCCGCGTGGCCCCACCCCCGACTCCGGGACCATCGCCATGACCGACGTGATCCGCATCGCCAACGCCGGCGGCTACTGGGGCGACGACCTCGCCCAGTTCCGCCGCCAGCTCGAGTTGGGCCCGGTCGACTACGTGACGCTCGACTTCCTGGCCGAGATCACGATGTCGATCATGCAAAAGCAGCGAGCCCGCGACGCGCGGGCGGGCTACGCGCGCGACTTCGTGATGCAGGTCGAGGAGTCGCTCGACCTGCTGGCGAAGAGCGGCGCGCGCGCCATCACGAACGCCGGCGGCGTCAATCCGCTCGGCTGCCGCGGCGCGCTGCTCGAGATGGCGCAGAAGCGCGGGCGCACGCTCGAGGTGGCGGCGGTGGTGGGCGACGACCTGCTGGAGCGGCTGGGCGAGCTGAACAGCGCCGGCGTGCCGCTCGACGACATGGAGACCGGCGCGCCGTTCGCGCGCATCCGCGACCGCGTGTCGTCGGCCAACGCGTACTACGGCGCGTGGCCGGTGGTGGAGGCGCTGCGCACCGGCGCGCAGGTGGTGGTGACCGGCCGCTGCACCGACACCGGCATCACGCTCGCGCCGATGATCCACGCGTTCGGCTGGGCGGCCGACGACTGGGACCGGCTCGCGGCTGGCATCGTCGCGGGGCACATCGTGGAGTGCGGCGCGCAGAGCACCGGCGGCAACTTCACCGACTGGCGCTCCATCCGGCGGTTCGAGTCGATTGGCTACCCGGTGCTCGAGGTATCGCCCGACGGCTCGTTCGTGGTGACCAAGCACGCCGGCACCGGCGGCGCGGTGACGGTGCGCACGGTGAAGGAGCAACTGGTCTACGAGATGGGCGACCCGCGCGCCTACATCACGCCGGACGTGATCGCCGACTTCGGCACCATCCGCCTCGAGCAGGCCGGCCGTGACCGCGTGCGCGTGTGGGGCGTGAAGGGCCGCCCCGCGCCGGCGAGCCTCAAGGTGAGCGCGTCGTACTTCGACGGCTGGAAGGCGAGCGGCACGCTCATCATCTCGGCGCCCGACGCGCTCGAGAAGGCGTACGCGTTCGCCGACCTGTTCTGGAAGCGCCTCGGGCTCACGTTCACCGAGACCTACACCGACTTCGTCGGCCACTCCTCGTGCTGGGGTCCGGTCGCGGCACCCAGCGAGCCGCAGGAGGTGCTGCTGCGCCTCTCGGTGCGCGACGCGGACAAGGCCAAGATCGAGAAGTTCTCGAAGCTGGTGCCGGCGGTGATCCTGTCCGGTCCGCCCGGGGTCGCGGTCACCGGCGGCCGCCCGCAGGCGCAGGAGGTGGTGGCGTACTGGCCCGCGCTGGTGCCGCGCGAGCGCGTGAAGCCCACGCTGGTGACCCGCGACGGCGAGCGCGCGCTCGACTGGCCGACGCCGATCGTGCCGCTGGCGAAGCCGGCGGCGCTGCCGAAGCCGGCGTGGCCGGCGGTCAAGGGCTCCGCCGCGCGCGTGACGGTGCCGCTGTCGGTGCTCGCGCACGGTCGCAGCGGCGACAAGGGCGACACCGCGAACATCGGCGTGATCGCGCGCGCTCCCGAGCTCTATCCGTGGCTCGCGCGCACGCTCACGGCGGCGGTGGTGAAGCGGCGATTCCAGGGCGTGTGCTTCGGCAAGGTGGTGCGCCACGAGGTGCCGAACCTGTGGGCGCTGAACTTCCTGCTGCACGAGTCGCTGGGCGGCGGCGGCACGGTCTCGCTGCGCTTCGACCCGCAGGGCAAGACGCTCTCGCACGCGCTGCTGGCGATGGAGGTGCGAGTGCCGAAGGCGCTGGTGGACGCGGCGAAACGCGCGGACGCCGGCGCCGGGCGGACCACCAGGCCGACGCCCCGGCGTGCGCGCGCCGCCGCCCGGCGTGCGCCGAAGTCGGCTGCGGGGCGGAAGTCGCGGCCGGCTCCCCGGCGCGTATCGATGAGCCGCAAGCGGACCGCGAAGCGCGGCTAGCGCGCGCGCCGCACCAACTCGGGGCCACACCACCTCGTGTGTCGCGGCGATGTCACCTATTCGAGCATCGCCGCCGTCGGGCTGGGCGCGGTGAACATCGGCGGGCTCCCGGGCGGTGGCGAATCCGAGTGCAACACCGCGGCGTGCGGGGACGGCGTGGACAACGACGGCGACGGCTGTGTGGACTTCGGATGCGACCCCGGTTGTAGCTCCGCGTCGGATCCCTCCGAGGCGGAGGCCGCGTGCGCCCCGATCGCGAGCGCCGCGCCGGTCACCGCGTCGAGCGACCAGCGCTGCGAGGTGAGGCTGAGCTGGTCGGACATCGCCGGCGAGAGTGGATACCACGTGTATCGGGACGGCGTGCTCGTGAGCACGGTGGCCGCGGATGCCACGACGTGCGCCGTCCGGCAGGGCGCGGGTGGCGCGCACGAGTTCTGCGTCCGCCCGTTCGACGACTGCCGCGAAGGACCCGCCGCATGCTCGTCCGGCGCGAGCGCGGTTGCCCCCGCCTTCCTGGCGGACGCGACGAGGCCCCGGTGCGATCACCGGGGCCTCGCGCGTGCGCGGGGCTTCCCGCGCGGCATCGTGTCGTCGCTGCTACCGGTAGCGCACCTTCAGTGCGCCGAACGACACCGTGCTCGCCGGCGTCGTCGGATCGGCCGACAGCGTGAGGTCGTCGAAGTACACCGGCACGTTGCCGAGGTCGAAGCGGAAGTTGTAGACACCCGGCCAGCCCGTGAGCAGCGGGGAGGCGTCCACGATCGGGGTCGAGACGCCGGCGGTCTGCGTCAGCTCGACGTCCTGGCCCGCGAGGTCCGACATGAAGCAGCGGAAGCTCGCGCCGGACGCCATGACCTTCATGTGCACCCAGGTGTCGTTCGGCAGCGATCCCGCGTACCCGAGCGCCAGCGCGTTCCACGTGCCCAGCGTGGTCGGCGTCTGGTTGATGAGGCGGCGGAAGTTGATGGCGAAGCCGCCCGACTGCACGACGAACTGGTAGCAGGACGTGAAGTCGTTGGTCGGGTCGCCGCGCAGCAGCAGGCCGCGCCGCGTGTTGTTCTGGCCGGTGAACATCCAGCCTTCCCAGATGTAGTCCGCGGTGTAGGGACCGGGGTCGGTCACGGTCAGGACGATGCCGCCGCTGTCGGGGATGGCGTTCGTGGCGACCGCCACCGTGTGGTCGCCCGAAGGATTCGCGTAGCCCGCGGAGTCGGGCGTGAGCGTGAGGGGCTGCAGGAAGTGGCTCGGCGTGCCGAAGCCGCCGATCCAGGTGTGCTCCATGACGCCGCCCGGCACGCGCTCGTAGAGCACGGGCTGGATCTGGGCGGAAGCGGTGGAGCCGATCAGCAGGATCCCGGTCAGCGCCAGGACGAACGTGGTAGCGGTCTTCATGTGCGGTCTCCAAAGATGTCGCGTCGTGCGATATGGATGACGCCTGCCGGATCCATGCCGGCGGCGGACCTCGTGAGCGTCAATGCAACAGCAAGAACCGGGTCCCGGCCTCCTCCCTTCCTCCCATCCGGCGAGCCCAGTAGACGCCGGTCGCTACCGACCGTCCCTCGGCATCGCGCCCATCCCACACGGCCTGTCCACCCACCACGGCGACCCGCGCCACCCGGCGCCCGGTCACCGCGAACACCTCCACGAATCGAGTCTCCGGCGCCCGCGCCGGCAGCGAGAACGTCACGCGCCCGTGCGCGGGATTCGGGGCCGCGCGCAGCGCCGGCGCCGACGTGGCCGGAGCGTCGCCGACCGACACGGTCGAGCCGCTGAACGGCACCTCGAGATAGCCGATCCGGCGCAGCACGTTACCCGGCGTAGTGCCGCGGTCGCCGATCACCACGTTGCCCGCCTGGTTCGTGGCCGAGGCGCTGAACACCACGTGCGCCTTGCCGTCCGCGTCGCGCGCGGCGAGCGCCGCGAAGCGCTCATCCGTCTGCGGCGTCTGCGTCAGGTTCTGCGCCGCGCTCCACACTCCGCTCGGCCCGCGCACGCTTGCCGCGATGTCCAGGAACGCCACGCCGGTCACGATGCCGGGCAGCCCCATGTCGGCGGTGGCGTCGATCTCGGCGTCGCTCGCTCGCAGCCACGTCACGTAGGTCTCGGAGCCGTCGGGCGAGAAGCCGACCTGCGGCCAGTCCACCGCGAGCGTGTTGAAGCCGGGCAGCGGGCCCGAGAGTCCCTGGTCCACGTCGTCGAAGCGGTCGCCCTCGCCGGCCTGCACCTGCTTCACCACCGTCTTTCCGTGGATCGGGTCCCAGTGGACGATGCGCGAGTGGTAGTCGAGGAACACGACCGTGCTGCCGCTCTTGCGTGCCTGCAGCTCGCTCCACACCACGTTCGGGGTGGTGTCGTTGTAGGCGAGGTGGCAGTTCACGTAGGCGCGGTACTGGGTCGAGGTCGAGTCCGACACGGTGACCTGAGCGTCGGCGTAGTTCGTGAGATTCCGGATCGTGATCGTGCCGGCCGCGAACGAGCCGTTCGAGGACTCGACGAGGTAGACGTTGCCGCCGAAGTCGCCGACCGCGACCCCCACGCGGCCGTTCGGCGAGGCCGCGATGTGCGGGAACGCCGGCAGTCCGTCACGGAAGAACGTGGTCGGGATGATCGAGGTCCACGCGTTGGCCTGCCAGCCGACCGGGCAGGTGAACAGCGTGCCGACCTTGTTCGCCGGGACGTGGCTGACCGCGATCGCCTGGGTCTCGAGGTACGAGCCCGCGAGCGGAACCTCGGCGAGCACCGTGAACGAGCCGTCGGCGTTCGACGACACCTGCGGGAACAGGTACGAGGGGCTGTTGATCGGGGTGAGGTAGCCGGTCCACGTCGAAGCGCCCGGCGCGTCCTGCAGGTAGAAGTTGCCGCGCAGGTCGCAACCGTCCTCGTTGAGGTGCTGCGCGATCGCGATCCGGCCGCCGGCCGTCATCGCCATGGTCCCGAAGCCGCCGAACAGCTCGGTCGGGCAGCAACCCTGCCGCAGGTCGGGGTCCTGCACCTTGCCGAAGTTGGTCCACGCGCCGAGCGGGCTGCGTGCGCGATAGCCCATCCCGCGATACGGATCGGGTACGGGGCGCGTGCGATCGGGCGGACAGCCGGCCACGTCCAGCTCGCAGAAGTCCTTCTCGTAGCTCAGGTGCACGGAGCCGTCGGGCGGGCAGATGATGCGGGTGCCGAGCGAGCCCATGTCCTGCAGGTCGTACCACGTCGAATCGAGCAGCGTGGCGCCGGCCGCGAGCGGCACGTTCACGAACTGCGTGCTCTGCGCGCCGGCCGGAGCGGCATGGGTGGCGGTGCGCCCGGGCACGATCACGACTCCCGAGAACGGGTCGACGAGCGCGCGGCCGTCGGGGTTCGGAGTGGTCCGCGCCACGGCGGCCGCGGCGGTGAGCGCGAGCAGGGCGAGGGCCAGGAGGCCGGTCGGGCGCGTCATCTCAGTGGTCCTTCTTGGCGTTGCCCAGCGAGGCGGGCAGACCGAACTCGCGGCGGATCGAAACCGAGAACGTGCGACCGGACTCGGGGATGAAGCTGAGCGGCTCGAAGTAGGCGCGGTCGAAGACGTTCTTCACGGTGAACACCGTCCGCAGCCCGCTCAGCACGGTCGAGACCTCGATCGTGGTGGTCTGGAACGACGGGCGCCAGAGGTTCGGATCGCGCGGCTGGAACGCGTCGTTCCAGCGCCAGCGCACCGAGAGCAGGCCCTGCGGCATCATGTTCAGCATCGGGGTCGTCAGCTCGACCGACGCCCGCGCGGTGCCGGCGTCGGTGGTGAGCCCCTGCTTGACCACGTTCACGTACTCGTACGCGCGCGGCAGCGTGCCGCTGAGCCCCAGCGTGGTGGAGCGGACG
Organism: Candidatus Eiseniibacteriota bacterium; assembly: GCA_963725865.1. Taxonomy (GTDB): domain Bacteria; phylum Eisenbacteria; class RBG-16-71-46; order RBG-16-71-46; family RBG-16-71-46; genus CAVSAC01. Next base: position 1,151,274 of record CAVSAC010000014.1, on the reverse strand, counting down.
CGCAGCTGCGCGGTGCCCTCGACCCCCTCGATGCGGGCGCGGCGCACGTTCTCGTAGCCGAAGCGCATCACGCCCTGGTAGAGCGTGCCGGGCGTGAGCTGGATGAGGTCGTGGACCTCGGAGCGGTACACCGAGAAGCGGGCGTTCGAGAGCGGACCGCAGTCGCGCAGCTTGAGGCCGAGCTCGTTCGTCACGTTCCGCTCGGACCGCAGGTCGCCGTTGCCGATCACGAACAGCTCGCCGTGGATGTAGCCCTCGTAGTAGCGCTCGTCGAGGTTTGGCGCGCGGAAGCCCGAGGACACGTGCGCGTAGGGCTCCACGTGACCGAGGTCGACGCTGAGGCCGCTCTCGGCGCTCGTGCGCCGGTCCTCGAGGTCCGAGGCCGCCTTGAACTGGGTCGGGTCGAGCGTCGAGAAGTGACCGTCGGCATGCGACTGCTGCTGGTCGTGACGCAGCCCGGCCTCGAGGTGGACGCGCTGGGCCGGACCGAAGCGCGGCGCGATCGACGCCGAGCCCGACCACACGTCCCGCCACGCCGGCGGCACCGGCGTCGCCGCGCCGCTGGTCGGCGTGCCCCACGGGGCGCCGGCCACCGTCGTGGTCCAGCCCTGGATCGCTCGCGGACCGTTCGCGCGCTCGTGGCGCCATTCGCCCGCGAGCCGCAGGCCGGCGAGGTTCGAGAAACGCAGCGAGGGCTGCACGCCCCACGTGGTGGTGGTCACGTGGTCGCGCGAGTCGGTCGACTTGATCACGCGGTTGCGCCCGACCGCGACCGTGTCGACCACCAGCTCGTCGAAGTCGGTCACGAACGACTGTCCGACCACCAGCACCCGCGCCTCCGGGGCGAAGCGGGCCCACCCCGGCTGCACGACCTCGATGCGGTCGAGGTCGCGCTGCTGGAGCGGATACACACCGCGCGATCCGGCGCGGTTGCCGAACGCCGGCAGGCCGATGTCGAACGCCCGCTGCTGCGAACGCTCGTAGTCGAACGTCGCGGTGCCGAGCCGCAGCGTGACACGGCCACCGAGGTTCTGGTCGCGGCTGCCGCTGTTGGCGACGCGCTCGTTCGGGGTCTTCAGGAACTGCTGTGCCCCGGACCCGCCGGAGAGCTCCACGCCGAGGCGCGGGCCGGTGAAGCGCCAGCGCGCGGTCTGCGACCAGGTGCCGCCGGGATCGGAGGTGTGGCCGGCGATCATCAGGCTCTGCCGCGCGACCGGCTCGATGAGCGAGTGATGGGTGACGAAGTTCACGACGCCGCCGAGGGCGTCGGAGCCGTACTGCGCGCTGCCCGCGCCCGGCATCACCTCGACCGCGTCCAGCTGGTCGACCGACACCAGCGACGCCTGCGCGCCGTGGCCGCGGACCGTGTTCAGTCGCACACCGTCCACCATCACCAGGACGCGGTCACCGGAGAGCCCCCGCATCGACACCCGCGAGGCCCACGGCCCGGTCTTGACGAGGTCGACGCCGGGCACCGAGATGAGCGCGTCGGTCGCGGTGGCAGGCAGGAAGCGCGCGATGCGCGCGCGGTCCAGCAGGACCTGGGTGCCGGTCTGACGCTGGTCGATCGGGATGCGGCTGCCATCGACGCGGATCGGAGGCAGCACGGTGACCGTGTCGGCCACGCCTTTCGCGTGTGCCGGAGCCGCCGTGAGCAGCCCGCAAGCGAGCCCCACGAAAGCAAAAAAGCGAAGGAGCATGTCCTTCGCGTCCTGGCGGTTCTGACGGGTTCCCATCGCCCTCCCCTCCTCCTCACTCCCTGGACCGACCTCGATGACGTCCACGTAGACAGGTTACGGTCGATCGGGTGTGACTCTCCATTCGCAAGAGTGCGGAGGGGAGGTCCGTAGGACTACGGAGCCCGGACGAGGCCCTCCCGGATGGCGAACTGCGTCAGGCGGGCCACGGAGCGGAGATCGAGCTTGCGCATGATGTTCGCGCGGTGGGTCTCGACGGTGCGCCCGCTGATGTCGAGGCGCGCGGCGATTTCCTTGGTGGCCAGGCCTTCGGCCACCAGCTTCAGCACCTCGCGCTCGCGGTCGGTCAGCACGTCGAGCGGTCGCGGCTCGGTCTCCTTGCCCGCGCGCAGGATCTCCGCCAGGCGCGCGTGGATCTGCGGGCTGTAGTACGCGCGCCCCTCGCTCACCGCATCGATGGCGGCCACCAGGTCCTGCACCGCCGAGTCCTTGAGCAGGTAGCCGTCGGCACCCTCGGTGATGGCCCGCTGCACGTACTCCGGGTTCGCGTGCATCGTCAGCACCAGCACCTTGAGGTCGGGCTCGGCCTTCTTCGCGCGGCGCAGCACCTCGAAGCCGTCGATCCCCGGCATGGTGAGGTCCAGCACCAGCACGTCGGGCATCGCCGTCTTGAGCGCCTTGAGCGCCGACTCCCCGTCGGCCTCCTCTCCACACACCGTCAGATCGGGCTGGGACTCGAGCAGCCGGCGCAGGCCGGCGCGCACCAGGGCATGGTCGTCGGCGAGCATCACGCGGGTCTTGCGAGGGGTCATGCGGCGGCTCCCACGGGAAGGGTGGCTTCGATGCGGGCCCCGGCGCCGGGCGCGTTGCCGACCTGGAGCTGGCCTCCGAGTCCGGTCACCCGCTCGCGCATGCCGAGGAGGCCCATGTGCGGTACCGGCGTTCCCGAGATGCCGAGCCCGTCGTCCTGGACCGTGACGCGCACCTGCCCGTCGGTGACGCCGAGCTGCACCTCGGCGCGGCTGGCGCGCGCGTGGCGTGCGACGTTGGTCAGGGCCTCCTGGACCACTCGGTAGATCGCGACCTCGACGTCGGGCGCCATCGTCGGGAGCGCCTCGGGGCTCTCGAGGCGCACCTCGATGCGCGTGCGCTGCGCGAAATCGTCGACCAGCCCGCGCAGCGCGGGCAGCAGGCCGAGGTCGTCGAGCACCGTCGGACGGAGCAGGTTCGACAGGTCGCGCACCTGCGCGAGCGCGCGGCCGACCATCGTGCCCGCCTCGGTCTTGCCCTCCAGGTCGAGCTCGATCTTGACCGCGGTGAGGATCTGTCCCGCCTCGTCGTGGAGCGCCCGGGCGATGCGCCGGCGCTCCTCCTCCTGTGCGCGCAGCACCAGGTGCGTGAGCTGCTCGAGCTGCTGGGTGCGCACCTGCAGGGCGCGCCGCCCCTCGCCGAGCACCAGGAACATGGTACCGACCGCGCTCGCCATGATGAACAGCACGTCCGCGAACACGCCGTAGAGCACTCCCGCGCCGAGCGGGCGCAGGATCGGATAGTCGAGGTGGTGCAGGCCCCACAGCGTGAACGTCCAGGCGAGGAAGCGCGCGCCCCGCGAGGGGTGTTGCCCGCTGTGACGGAAGAACACGAACCCGGTCCACAGCGTCACGCCCGAGAGCAGGATCACGGTCGAGGTGCCCGCGACCGCCATGTTGTGGATGCCGAAGATCGCGACGGCGGCCCACGCCACCGCCGCCACCCCTGCCCACACGTAGCGCCAGCGCCAGCTCACCCCGCGCGAGAACTGCAGCGCCGCGAACAGCAGCAGCAACGCGCTCACGCCGGTGATGGCCTGGTGCGCGAACAGCCACGCCTCGTGCCGGGTGATCAGGAACACCATGATGCAGTGCAGGCGCACCGCGTACAGCGCCCAGCCCGCCGCCCACGAGGCGAAGTAGGTCCGATGCTGGCGCAGCCACAGCATGTAGTACACGCCGGCCATCAGCAGCGTGAACACGCTCTGGAACGCGAGTGCCGCGATCTCGACGGAGGTGCGGTCCATGGGCTGGGCATGGTAGCTCATCGTGGCGCGACTCCGCCGCTTGCCCGTCGCGCGGGGCGGCCCTACCTTTCCGGTCGCCGCCGCACGCCAACCGTGGGCACCCACACCCTCACTCGGTCGGCATCGCCTGGAAGGCTCTCGCTCATGATGGACGCCAGGACCGATCTCGGGATGCGTCACCAGCCGCGCGCGCGGCAGCCGTCGTGACCGCCGACGAGGTCCGCAGGCGGCTCGGGTTGGTGCCGCTCGAGTTCGAAGGTGGCTCCTTCCGCGAGACGTGGCGCAGCGACGAGACGCTCGCCGCTGCCGCGCTGCCGCCGCGCTACGCCGCACCGCGCGCGTTCGGCACCGCGATCCTCTACCTGCTCGAGCCGCGCGAGGTCTCGCGCATGCACCGATTGCCCAGCGACGAGGTCTTCCACTTCCTGCTCGGCGATCCGGTGGAGCTGCTGGTGCTCGGGCCCGGGCGCGACAGCCGCGTGGTGACGCTGGGCTGCGACCTGGCCGCCGGCCACCACGTTCAGCACGTCGTGCCCCGCGGAGCGTGGCAGGGCGCGCGGCTCGCCGCCGGCGGTGCGTGGGCGCTGCTCGGCACCACGGTCGCTCCCGGCTTCGAGCGGGTCGACTTCGAGGCGGGCGCGCGGACGAGCCTGGTCGCGGACTGGCCGCAGCACGCCAGCCTGATCGAGGCCCTCACGCGCTGATCCCGGCGCGCGGCGCCGCCCACGACCTCGGAGCACCGGCCACCGCCGGCCCACCACCTCGAGCCGCCAACCGATGGCACCGGAACGACCTCGCCGAACCCCCTTGCGCTGATTTCAAAGTGATATCATACTGCTAGCGCAGGAAAGGAGGAGGTCCATGATCAAAGAGAGAGAGGCGGTCGCGTCACCGGGGTTGCCCGCGCTGCTGGCGATCATCGCAATCATCATCCTGTCGGCGTGGGCCATCGTGTGGCTCGGGGTGCACGGTGCCGGGCCGCTGCCGATCATCGGCATGGTGCTGGTGTTCATCGCTGCGGTCATCGCGCTCAACGGGCTCACGATCGTGAACCCGAACGAGGCCCGCGTGCTGGTGCTGTTCGGCACCTACAGCGGCACGCTCAAGCGGCAGGGGCTGTGGCTGGTCAATCCGTTCAACGTCAAGCGCCGGATCTCGTCGCGCATCCGAAACTTCGAGAGCGCGAAGCTCAAGGTGAACGACCACGAGGGCAATCCGATCGAGATCGCGGCGGTCGTGGTGTGGCGCGTCGTGGACACGGCGGAGGCGCTGTTCGAGGTCGACAACTACGAGAACTTCGTCCACGTGCAGACCGAGTCCGCGTTGCGCAACCTGGCGACCGGCCATCCGTACGACGCGCACGAGGTCAACCAGCTCTCGCTGCGCGGGAACACCGCGGAAGTGGCCGAGCTCCTCAAGGGCGAGATCCAGGCGCGGCTGGAGAAGGCGGGCGTCCTGGTGATCGAGGCGCGCATCAGCCACCTCGCGTACGCGCCCGAGATCGCGAACGCCATGCTGCGCCGCCAGCAGGCGCAGGCGGTCATCGCCGCGCGCACCAAGATCGTCGAGGGCGCTGTGAGCATGGTCGAGATGGCGCTGGAGCAGCTCTCGGCGAAGCACATCGTGAATCTCGACGAGGAGCGCAAGGCCGCGATGGTCAGCAACCTGCTCGTGGTGCTGTGCAGCGAGCACGAGACGCAGCCGGTCGTGAACGCGGGCACGCTCTATCAGTAGAAGAAGGAGTCGATGGCGGAACGGAAGCCCTTCCTGCTGCGGGTCGATCCCGCGCTGCTCGACGCCCTGCAGAAGTGGGCGGCGGACGAGCTGCGCAGCCTGAACGGTCAGATCGAGTTCGTGCTCAGGCGGTCGCTGCAGGATGCCGGCCGGTTGCCGAAGGACGCGAGCGGGGGCGCCGCCACCAGGCGTCCCCCCCGCTCGTCGTCATAGTCCGCGGAGGCGGCGATGCTGAGGCGCAGTGTCCAGGTGATGGTCCCCGCGGGAGAGGCCCGCTCGGCCGCGACGGCCCCGGATCGCGCGCGCGCCGCGCTCGGCTCCGCGACGGTGCAGGAGTGGCGGCAGGTCGGCCGCTGGTGGGCACCGGACTGGGAAGCGTGGACCGAGGGTGCCCTGCTCGCGACCCTCCACGTCCGCGGCGCGTTTCGGTCTGACGCCGAGGTCGAGACGACGACGGGTCGCTGGCGGCTCCAGCGGCGGGGCTGGCTCGGCGCCTACACGGTGGTGCGCGATCGCGAGCCGGAACCGCTGCTGCGATTCCGCCCGGGCTGGTTCCGGACCGGCCGCATCGAGCGCACTGCCGGCGAGACGCTGGTCTGGAAGCCCGGTTGGCTCGGGCACTCCGCCACCGTGGCGAACGCGGAGGGCTTCGAGCAGCTCACCGCCCGCATGCGCCACGGTCTCTTCCGCGTCGACGGCGAGGTGCGCGTCGGCGAGAACGGACGGCGGCTGCCCGACATCGAGGCCCTCAGCCTGCTCGCGTGGTGGCTGCTGCTGAGCACCCCGCGACACCATGGGAACTGAGCGCGGTCACACTCGCGCGGTGCCCGGCTCCAGGGCGGTATCCGCGACGCGGGTGTTCCAGGCGAAGGCCTGCCGAGCTTCCTCCACCAGTCGATCGATGACCGCGGGGTCGCTCGTGACGCCATCGAGCGCGACGCGGAAGTCGTGCTTGAACGCGGCGAGGTCGGCGATCGTGGGGAACGAGTAGAACGACAGTCCGTCGTCCTCCGCGAGACCGAGGTTGCGCGCGAGGACTCGCGCCATCACCTGGCCGCCCGAGAGGTCGCCGAGATAGCGCGTGTACGCGTGCGCGACCAGCGCGAGCGGGTCGTCCGTCGCGCGATCCGTCAGGTGGGCGGCGTAGCCGCTGCCGGCCGCGGACGGCTCCGCCGCCGCGCGCCAGCCCGGGCCGAGGAAGAACTCCAGGTCGCGCTCGAGCGCGGGGACGCGCGCGAGCGCCGGGTTCACGAGCCAGCCGATCGCCGGGTCGTCGCGATGACGCGCGAGCGCCAGCTCGAGCGCGCCGTAGAGCGCGTGGAGATCCACCAGGAAGCGTGCGTACGTCGGCCGGTCGAGCTGCCCGTGCAACAGGGCCTGGATGAATGGCGAGTGTTCGGCGGCCCGGTGGGCGTCGCGAGTACCTTCGCGGAGTCGAAGCGAGAGCGGATCGTGCATCGGGAGTCCTCGTGCCGGAGAGAGCGGGAGCGGCCGCGAGCCGAAGATGAAGCCTTGACCCGGATCGTCCGGGGGCGTAATTAGTCTCATCTGCTATCCGTTAGTCAAGCCTAATGCTCTCCTCGGAGGCCTCGATGCTCTCGGGCAAGCAGCAGCGAACGCGCCCCCTGAGTCCCAGCCATGAGCACTACCTCCGGGCCATCTGGGAGCTCCGCTCGCGTCGGGGTTACGCCCGGCTGGCCGACGTGGCGCGCGAGCTGGGCGTGGCGCCCGCCACGCTCTCGGTCGGCCTGCGACCGCTCGAGGCCCGCGGGCTGATGGCGCACGACGATCGGCGCTTCCTCCTGCTCACCGCGGCCGGCGAGCGGGCCGCGCGCGAGGTGCATCATCGATTCAGCGTGCTGCGCGTCTTCCTGGCCGAGATGCTGGGGGTGCCGGCGGAGCGCGCGGAGGCCGAGGCCTGCTTGATCGAGCACGACCTCTCGACCGCCACCACGGAGCGGCTGGTGGACCTGGTGAAGTGGGTGCGAGAGGACCCGGAGTCCGCGGCGCTGTTCGCAGGCCGCTTCGCGCGCTACCACCGTTCGTGCGCGTCCAGCGACGCGTGCTCGGTGTGCGGGCTCTCGTGCCTGCCCGAGACTCCCCACCTCCATCCCGGTCCGGGACGCGGCGCGGGGGGCGCATGACGCGCCACGTCGCGCCGGGGGCCTGGCTGGTGGCGGCATGCGCGCTCCTGGCGGCCGGTGCCCCGACCGCCTCGGCGAAGCCCCGCGAACGCGCCCACCACTCCGCGGTGCTCGCGCACGCCGAGGGCTCGCGTGCGGCCTTCGGCGCCACCGGCCGGGTCGAACTCGACGGCCGCATGCGCGCGAGCACCGAGCGCGCGCGCGACGCCGTGCTCGACGAGTTCGAGCGGCTGGGCGCGCTGCTCGATCGCGACGCCCCGGGCGGCGAGCTGGCGCGGCTGAGTGCGAACGCGTTCGAGGCGCGCGTCCCGTGCTCCAGCGAGCTGTGGAGCGCGCTCCAGACCGCGCTCGCGTTGGCACGCGAGACCGACGGCGCCTACGACCCGACCGCCGCGCCGCTCACCCGCGCGTGGGACGAGGCCGCGACCGCGCGTCCCGACCCCGCGGCGCTCGCCCGCGCGCGAGTGAGCAGCGGCTGGACGCTGGTGCAGCTGGAGCCCGGCACGCGCGCGGTGAGGTTCCCGCGCCCGGGCATGGGCCTCGACCTGGACGGCGTCGCACGCGGCGTCGCGCTCGACCGCGCGGTCGACTCGCTCCGCGCCTATGGGGTGCGACGCGCGCGGCTCGCGCTCGGCGAGGTGCGCAGCGTGTTCGCGGACGAGGGCTCCGGTTGGGAACTGCCGGTGAGCTACCCCGGCCAGTCCGACCGGCCCCTGCTGTCCCTCACCGCGCGACAGGCCGCCGTCGCCCAGGTCGACGCGCGGGCGCGGACGATCGATCCGCGCACCGGCCTGCTGATCTACACCACCGCCACGGTGGCCGTGATCACCCGCTCGGCCGCCCGCGCCCAGGGGCTGGCTCGCGCGTTCCAGGTGATGGGTCGTGAAAGCACCTCGGAGTTCGCCGCCAGCCACCGCGACATCGGCGTGCTGTGGCTCGAGCCCGACGGCAGCACGTTGAACGCTTGGCGCTGGAATCTCCCGCCGCTGACGCTCGCGCCCGCCGAGGTCGTCCACTGGATGGACTGAGCCGCCTTCGCGGTTCAGCCGGGATGAACCCGTCGCCGCGCCGCTCGTGATACTCCGCACCTCGCGCCCCGACTCGTTATCGATAGGTGCGGACACCATCAGTTCCCCAGGTCGCGACCGGGACATTCGTGGAGGATTCATGCTTCGCCGTCGCACCCGATTCGCCCTTCTCGCCGCGGCCGCGGTGGTCGCCACGTTCGAGCTCTCGTCCTGCGGCGGCAGCGGCGGCGGCGGCGGCACGACCGGTCCTCCCCCGGCCAAGGAACTGGACTCGCCGACGCTCAGCCAGAGCCAGACCTTCACCCATCGCTTCTTCGCTGCGGCGACGTTTCCCTACCACTGCTCCATCCACCCCAGCATGACGGGCTCGGTGATCGTCAGCGATACCGCGCCCGCGGGCGACACCGTGTTGACGGTGAGCATCAATGGGATGGCAGCGCCGCAGCCGTTCGGCCCGCCCAGCGTGACCTTGCGCACCGGCGGAAAGGTGGTCTGGACGAACAACAACGCGTCCCCCCACACGGTCACGAGTAACTGACCGGCATCGCCCCCGATCCGAGCGGCCGGCCTCCCCCCGGGGCCGGCCGTTTCGTTGCCCCGCGCACGTCGTGGCGGTCGCGCCACACCGGGAGGCACGCCGGCCGCGTGCCGCGATCTGGGCTGGCGCGCGGGCAGGCCTAAGGCCTTGCCTCGCATCGACGACGCCACGTGGCACGGAGGCTGCTCTATTCCGGAGCGGACGCAGCGAACATCCCGATCCCGAGGAGGACGTCATGTCGGCCACGACTCGCCGTTGGACCGCCGGAACGCTCTGCACGGTGCTCGCGCTCGGCACTCTCGCCCCCGCCGCGCTGGCCGGTCGCGGGCCGGGGAGCGGCTACAAGGTGCGCGCCCGTTCGCGCGGACATCAGGTCATCGAGCGCGTGGTCTACCCGCAGCGCGGGGTGATCGTGCACCGGTCGTCCTCGAACGTGGCGCCGGTGCTCGCCGGGCTGATCGGCGGATTCGTGCTCGGCACCGCGGTGGCGCACGCCGGGCAGCCCGCGATCGAGGCCTCCAGCTACTACTACTGGGACCCCTACTGCGAAGAGCGCATGGCGTCGCTCGACCGCTACGAGTGGCACCTGCGCCACTCCCACCACCCCGCGGTGGTGCGCGTGATCGACGTGCGCAGCGGCGAGTGCATGCGGCGCGAGATCTGGCGCGACGGTGGCTGGCGCTGCGACGACAACTGGCGTGGCGACGAGTACGGACGCGGTCGTGACCGTGGCCGGTACGACGGCGAGGAGTACGACGACTAGCGAGGACTCATCGAGGGGCCAGTCACGCGTGGCTGGAGACGGGGAGCGTCCAGGGCTGCGCAACGGCACTCTCGAGAGCACGACGGGCGGCGAGCGATCGCCGCCCGTTCGTGTGTGCGCCGAAGCATCTCGGCGCCGCGCCCGTTGCCCGCCGACGCTTCCCGCGGGCCCGCGGACGCCCCGCCGGCCGCGCGCGATCAGGCCGCCAGGTAGTCCGCGGTGTTGGCCGCGTGCTCCTCGGGACGCAGCACTCGCTGCACGCTGCGGGCCGCCGGCATCGGGTTCCAGAGCTCCGGCGCGTCTTCGCCCGGCGCCGATCCGTCAGGGCGCACCAGCACCCGGCAATTCGGGCGCCGCAGGTCGTGCGGGTTCGGGCTCAGGGCCACCACCACGTGGCCGGAGTCGGTGTGCAGGACGGAGCCCGCCGGATAGAGCCCGATCGTCCGCACCAGCGCCCACAGCACCGCCGGGTCGAACTGCACGCGCGCCGGGCCGAGCATGTACTGAAGGCCCTCGAACGCGGTACGCGGCCGCTTGTGGTATGCGCGGTGCGCGGTGATCGCGTCGAAGCAGTCGGCGACCGAGACGATCCGCGACATGGTCGCCTGCCCCCACTCCAGCTGGACCTCGGGGTAGCCGGTGCGGTCGAAGTTCATGTGGTGCTCGAGGCACACGCGCATCGCGTCGAGCGTCAGCGGCGAGAGCCCGGGCATGCGCGCCATCATCTTGGCGCCCTCGATCGGGTGACGGCGCACCAGCGTCCACTCCTCGGCGTTCAGCGCCGCGGGCTTGCGCAGCACGTCCGCCGGCACCGCGATCTTGCCGATGTCGTGCAGCAGCGCGGACACGCCCAGGTCGGCGAGGGCCTGGCGCGACATCCCGAGCACCGCGCCCATGTTCACCGACAGCACGCTCACGTTCACGCAGTGAGCGTAGGTGTACTCGTCGTGGTCCTTGAGCGCGGTGAGACCCACGATCGAGTACTCGTGGCGCATGACGCTGTCCACGAGCGGCTGCACCAGGCGCTTCGCGTGGCGCAGGTCGGGTCGGCCCGTCTGCATCGCGCGCAGCACGATCTTCTTGGTCCCGAGCACCGCGCGCCAGAACACGCGCTTGGCGCGGCCGCGCTCGGTGGTGGCCTCGCTCTTCTCCTCCAGCGAGCGGGTCAGGTCGTCCTCGTCCAGCTCCACCGCCGGGACCGGGATGATGTGCTCGATGCTGGCCTCGGCCACCGCCTCGGGGAGCCGCTCGGCGACCACCGGATCGTCGGCCGCGATGAACAGCTGGAAGAACCGCTCGAGCTGGGCCGGCGTGACGCCCTGCAGGAACCGCACGCCGCCGAGCGAGCGGCGCTCGAACTCGGCCATCAGCGCGTGGTAGACGGCGAGCAGCGAGGCCTGCGCGCGGATGCGCACGCCGTTCAGGTAGAAGTAGTCCGCGACCGCGACCAGCGCGACCTCGTCCTCCTCCTCGAGCCCACGCAGCAGCACCGCGTGGCAGTCGTGGAGCTGGCGCTGGAAGGCCTGGTTCGTGACGTCGTAAGTGCGCGCGGTGCGGAGCAGCGCCGACAGGCGCACCAGCAGCGTCGCGCCGATCTCGGCGATCGCCGCGTTCTCGTTGGCGCGCTCGGGCGCCGGCGCGGGCTTGTCGGCTTCAGTCATGGGCGTCGATCCCGGTCGCGGCGTCCTCGCAGGCCTTGCGGACCGGCGCGCGACGCGACTGCGCACCCCGATCGAGGATCTCGCGTGCCGCCGGCGTACCGATGCGGGCGATGATGCGCGCCACCGACTGGCGGTGGACCTCCTGGTGGCGCGAGAACCAGTTGCCCTTGTGCAGCTCGGCCTCGAGCTCGGGCAGCACCTCGTCCCCGCCGGAAGCCCCGAGGGCGGCGTACAGCGCGCGCTTCTCCTCGAGCGGTCGCTGGTCGAATTCCGGCGCCACCAGGAAACCGAGCAGCATGCGCGCCGTCGAGACGTCGCGCGCGCCCGAGAGCTGGTGCATGACCGAGAGGAACATCCGCGCGTCGGCGCCGTCGAGCAACCGCACCAACAGGGGGCGCGCGAGCCGCGGCTCGACCTGAGAGAGCGCCGCGACCACCTCGTGACGGACGCGCGGGTCGGGATGGCGCGCCGCGGTCTGCAGCATGCCGACGATCGAATCACCGCCGATCCAGCCGAGGATGTGCACGACATTGCGCACCACGAACCATCGCGGGTCCGCGAGCCACGGCGCGAGTCGCTCGGGATTGTCGCGGCACAGACCGGCGATGGTCTCGGCGATCACCCGGCGCGCGCGGCGGTTCTGCACCTCGCCGAGCACCAGGTTCAGCAGGTCGACCGACGGCGCGCCCAGCTCGCACGCAAACGACACGAACTCGTGCAGCGCCGTGCCCTCCTGCGGTTCGAGGCGCTCGACGATGCCGGCGATCGAGATCGGCTGCAGCAGCTCCTGCGCGAACGTCTCCGGCGACCACTCCGGGCTGCCCGTGCGCTGCAGCAGCCGCAACGCCTCAGTCGCTTCCATCCAGGCGCCGTGCGTCACCGACTGGCGCAGCACGCGCGGCAGGAAGCGCGCCATCTCGAAACGGTCGTCCTCGCTGGCGCCCGCCGACAGGTAGGCGTAGGCGATCGCCAGCGTCGCGGTCACGGAAGGCACCGCGTGCTCGGCGTCGAACTCCTTGCGGAAGCGCGCCACCTCGCTGGGCGCGAGGGAGTCGAGTTCCTCGAAGCCCGCTTCGATCTCGACCGTGAGGTCGCCGGTGCTCCAGTCGTCCGCGCGCGAGGCGGTGACCGCGACCTCCTCCGTGCGCGTACCGCCGTCGTCCTCCGCACTCTCCTCCAGCCCGCCCTCGGTGGCGCCCGAGACCGGCCACGGCATGATCGCGCCGTCGCCGTGCAATTCGCCGACGCCGCTGCCGACTTCGCCCTCGGCGGGCACGTAGTCGATGTCGAGGTGCGGGAGCTGCGCCTCCCAGAACAGGGTGACGAGGTCGTCCTCGGCCGCGTTCTGACCGGTGACCTGCAGCAGCGCGTCGAGCAGCGCGTCCACTTCGCGCGTCTCGATGCCGGGGTTGAAGGTCAGCGCGCGAACGCCGTCGCGGAAGAACGGCAGCGCGAAGTTGTCGTCACGCGTGCGCGCCGGGTAGAGCGAGACGTCCTCGTAGAGCACGTCGTCGGAGGTGAAGCGGTAGGTGAGCGAGCCGTGCTCGGCGATCACCTTGCGCAGCGTGCCGGCGAACTCCTCGCGGAAGCGGATCACGGCCGGGTTGTTCGCGTCGTAGAGACGGCAGGTCTTGAGCGTGCGCGCGAACTGGTTGAGGACCGACAGCGCGGCCTTGACCGCGGTGGGGGGTCCCGCCCCGGCCTCGACGGGCAACTCGATGCCCTGCTGATTCTCGCTCACGTTCATCCGGGACGTACCCTCTCCGTGGGTCTCGGGGGTCCTGCGAGGTCACGAGCTTTATCGGCCTGTTCGGGGGAGGGCTTGAGCCGCGTGGTGGAGCGCGACTTGCACGGATGACGGGCGCCCGTGCGACCGGCTTCGCCACGGGGCGCTGGCGCGCGCGCGCCCGGCGTCGAGCGTCCGGAAGCCGTCGCCCTGGATGGCCGAGTCGTGCACGAACACGTCCTCGCCACCCTCCTGCGAGATGAACCCGAACCCCTTGCTTTCGTTGAGCCACTTCACGGTGCCACGCGCCACGGGTTGCTCCCTGGGACTGGGCCGACGGCCCACTTCGAACGCACCACGCGGAGGCGGCGCGCTCGCCCGCATGCCATCGCACCGGAGCGGACGACGCACGCGGCAAGCTCGTACACGAGCGCGGCGCGTACGCACTGCGACACAACCTCGAGTCGCCTCCGCGCGTACCAAGGAGCGTCCGACCTTGCACCGGTGTGGGCGCCGCGCGAGACTGCGCGCACTTCACTCATCAACGATCCCTCTCACACGGAGGTCCTCTCCATCATGATCCGGCTGCATCCGTGGTCCATCGCTGTGCTCGTGCTGATCGCCTCCGTGCGGCTGGCGTCGCCGGCCGCCGCGCTCGAGGAATGCCGGCTGCTCCGCCAGCCCGACATCCAAGGCGATCACATCGTGTTCGTATACGCGGGCGATCTGTGGTCGGTGTCCCGCGCCGGTGGGGTCGCGAGCCGCCTCACGACGCACGAGGGCGTGGAGTCCTTCCCGAAGCTCTCGCCCGACGGCCAGACCGTCGCGTTCACGGCGGAGTACGACGGCAACGTCGACGCGTACACCATCCCGATCGGCGGCGGCGAGCCCACGCGTCTCACGTGGCACCCGGGCCCCGATCAGGTGGCCGAGTGGTATCCGGACGGCAAGAGCCTGCTCGTCCGTTCGCCGCGCGCCTCGTCGATCCAGCGCTTCTCGCGCTTCTTCAAGGTGCCGGCGGGCGGCGGCCTGGAGGAGCTGCTGCCGCTGCCGACCGCGGGCTACTGCACGCTGTCACCCGACGGCCAGCAGATCGCGTACGTCGCGCCGGCCTACGACAACCGCACGTGGAAGCGCTACCGCGGCGGCAACGCGCCCAACATCTGGCTCTACGATTTCGGCAAGGTCACGAGCGAGAAGCTGACCGACTGGGCGGGCGCGGACGAGTGGCCGATGTGGCATGGCCGCTCCATCTACTACGTCACCGACCGCGGCGGGCGCACCGCGAACATCTGGGTGTACGACCTCGACCAGAAGACCCACCGCCAGGTCACGAACTTCGCCGACTACGACGTGAAGTGGGCGAGCATCGGCGGCGACGCGATCGTGTTCGAGAACGGCGGCTATCTGTACGTGATGGACCTGCCGGGCGAGAAACCCGCGCGCGTCCAGGTGCTGGTGCCCGACGACAAGCCGGCCGCGCGCGCCGAGCTGCGCGACGTCTCGAAGTGGATCACCGGCATGGACCTCTCGCCGTCCGCCAAACGCGCGGTGCTCGAGGCGCGCGGCGACCTGTTCACCGTGCCCGCGAAGGAAGGCGACGCGCGCAACCTGACGAACACGCCCGGCGCGCGGGAGCGCGACCCGGCGTGGTCGCCCGACGGCAAGTGGATCGCGTACCTGTCGGACAAGAGCGGCGAGTACCAGCTCCACGTGATCGGCAGCGATGGCCGCACGCCCGACCGCCAGGTCACCCGCGAGGGCACGACGTTCCGCTTCGCGCCGCGCTGGTCGCCGGACTCGAAGAAGCTCGCGTTCTCGGACAAGACGTACCGGCTCTGGTGGGTCGACGTCGCGACCGGCAAGCTGACGCAGGCGGACAAGAGCGACTGGGGCGAGATCCACGACTACCAGTGGTCGGGCGACTCGAAGTGGCTCGCGTACTCCAAGGCGTACGCGAACGGGTTCTCGCGCGTGATGCTCTACGCGCTCGACGGTGGCAAGGCGACGGCCGTGAGTGACGGGATGATGGACGAGGGCTGGCCCTCGTTCGACCCCGCGGCCAAGTACCTGTACTTCGTCTCGCGCCGCACGATCGAGCCGCAGTTCGGCGCGTTCGAGCTCGACTTCCAGTTCGTCTCCACCGACCGGATCTACGCGCTCTCGCTGCAGGACACGACGCTCTCGCCGGTGGCGCCGAAGAGCGACGAGGAGAAGCCCGAGGCCGCCGGCGGCGACAAGGGCGACAAGCCGGGCGCCGGCAAGGCGGGCGGCAAGGAGGACAAGGCGGCCGGCGAGAAGAAGGAGGAGGTCGTGCCGGTGCGCATCGACCTCGCGGGGCTCGAATCGCGCTGCGCGGCGCTGCCGGTGCCGGCCGGGCGCTACATCGGGCTGCAGGCATTCAAGGACAAGCTGATCTATTTCTCGCTCGGCGCGCCGAACCCGGACGACGACGGTCCCGGCAAAGGCGAGCTCCACGTCTTCGACCTCGACAAGCGCAAGGACCAGACCGTCCTCAGCGGCGTGGTCGCGTCCTGGAGCGTGTCCAAGGACGGCTCGAAGATCCTCTATCGGTCCGAGGACGGGTTCGGCATCGTCGACGCCGCCGAGAACCAGAAGATCGGCGACGGCAAGCTGAAGACCGACGGGCTCATGGCGCTCGTGGATCCGCACCAGGAATGGATGCAGATGTTCAACGAGGCCTGGCGGCTCGAGCGCGACTTCTACTACGACCCGGCGATGGGCGGGCTCGACTGGAAGGCGGTCGGCGACCGCTATCGCCAGCTGGTCCCCTACGTGGCGCACCGCGCCGACCTCAACTACATCCTCGGCGAGCTGATCGGCGAGCTTTCGACGTCGCACAGCTACGTCGGCGGCGGCGAGCTGCCCGATGTCGCGCGCGTCGGCACGGGCCTGCTGGGCGCCGACTACACGCTCGACGCCGCGAGCGGGCTCTACCGCTTCGCCACCATCTATCGCGAGCGCGACTGGAACTCGAAGGTCGCGGCGCCGCTCGGCGAGCCGGGCATCGGCGTCAAGCAGGGCGACCTGCTGCTCGAGGTCAACGGCCGCCCGGTGCGCGCGCCCGAAAACGTCTACGCGGCGTTCGCGGGCACCGTCGGCAAGCAGACGCTCATCAAGGTCGGCACGTCGGCCAACGATCCGAAAGCGCGCACGTACACCGTCGTGCCGATCGCGAGCGAGGCGTCGCTGCGCTACACCGCGTGGGTCGATGACAACCGCGAGAAGGTGGCGAAGGCGACCGGCGGGCGCATCGCGTACATCCACGTGCCGAACACGGCGATCGCCGGCATCCAGGAGTTCACGAAGCAGTACTACCCGCAGATCGACAAGCAGGGGATCATCGTCGACGAGCGCTTCAACGGCGGCGGCTTCATCCCCGACTTCTTCGTCGAGCGGCTGTGGCGCAAGACCTGGGTGGCGTGGTCGACCCGCGACGGCGAGGGCTTCCGCACTCCGCAGACGGCGATCGACGGGCCGAAGTGCATCCTCGTGAACGAGTACGCGGGCTCGGGCGGGGATGCGTTCCCCTTCTACTTCAAGATGCAGGGCCTCGGCCCCGTGATCGGCAAGCGCACCTGGGGCGGCCTGGTGGGCATCAGCCACAGCCTGCCGTTCGTGGACGGCGGCTCGGTCACCATGCCCGACTTCGGCATGTACGACCCGCGCACCGGCCAGTGGCTGGTCGAGAACCACGGCGTCGATCCCGACATCGAGGTCGAGAACGCGCCGGACCTGATGGTCAAGGGGCACGACCCGCAGCTCGAGAAGGCGATCGAGTGGTCGCTCGAGCAGCTCAAGACCAACCCGCCGCCGACCTGGAAGAAGCCGCCGTACAAGGTCCAGGAAGGGCTCGCGAAGTAGCCGCCGACCTCGCGTGACGGCGCCCCGGTCGCTCGACCGGGGCGCCGCTTCGCTTCCGGCGCACACCGCGCTCGGTGCCGCTTCGTGAGCGGGCGGAGCCGGCGGTTCCCGGATCCCTCCCCGCGGCGTAGAATGCGGCCCACCCCCACGGCGGAGCGGAGCCACGCACGGAGGACGCGATGGCCCGTCACACGCTGATCGTGAACGGCACCTCCCGCACGGTCGATGTCGATCCCGACACGCCGCTGCTCTGGGTGCTGCGCGACTCCCTCGGAATGACCGGCACGAAGTACGGGTGCGGCATCGGGGAGTGCGGGAACTGCACCGTCCATCTCGACGGCGAGGCGGCGCGCTCCTGCATGACGACCGTCGCCGACGCGCGAGGCAGGCGCATCGTCACGATCGAGGGTCTCGACGCGGGCGGCGGCCATCCGGTCCAGCGCGCGTGGGAGACCGAGCAGGTGACCCAGTGTGGCTATTGCCAGCCCGGCCAGATCATGCAGGCCGCGGCACTGCTCGCGAAGACGCCGGCGCCCACCGACGCGCAGATCGACGAAGCGATGAACGGAAACCTCTGCCGGTGCGGGACCTACACGCGCATCCGTCGCGCGATCCACGCCGCCGCCCAGGAGGCCCGGCGATGAGCGCGCCCCGCACGAGCACCCGCCGCGCGCGCCCGGCCACTCCCGTGACGCGACGCGAGTTCCTGCGCGCCACCGGCGCCGCCTCGGCCGGGCTGGTGATCGCGTTCCACTTGCCGTCCGCGCTCGTCGATCGGGCGACGGCGGCCACCGCCGCGTTCGAGCCCAACGCGTGGCTGCGGATCGATCCGCAGGGGATCGTCACGGTGATCGTGGCGCGCTCCGAGATGGGACAGGGCGTGCGCACCGCGATCCCGATGCTGGTCGCGGAGGAGCTGGAGGCCGATTGGAAGTCCGTGCGCTTCGCACAGGCGCGCCCGGACCCGAAGTACGGGGACATGAGCACCGGCGGCAGCCAGAGCATGCGCTCGCTGAACGAGCCGCTGCGGATCGCGGGTGCGCAGGCCCGCGCGATGCTGATCACCGCCGCCGCGCAGACCTGGGGCGTCGATCGCGCCGGGTGCCACGCCGAGAACGGCGCGGTGGTGCACACGGCGAGCGGGCGACGGCTCGCGTACGGCGCGCTGGTCGCGCGCGCGGCCGCGCTGCCGGTGCCCGATGCGCCTGCGCTCAAGGCGTGGGGCGCGCATCGCGTGCTCGGCACCTCGCCCGCGCGCCTCGACGGGCCCGAGAAGAACGCCGGCCGCGCGCACTTCGCGATCGACGTTCGCGAGCCGGGAATGCGGACCGCGGTGGTCGAGCGCTGCCCGGTGCCCGGCGGCACGCTGAAGTCGTTCGACGCCGCGCGCGCGCAGGCCCGGCCGGGCGTGATGCGCGTGCTCCAGATCTCCAGCGGCGTCGCGGTGGTCGCGGACTCGCATTGGAACGCGCGCCGGGCGCTCGACGACGTCTCCCTCACGTGGGACGAGGGCCCGCGCGCCGCGCTCACCAGCGCGGGTATCGCCGCGGAGCAGGCCGCACTGGTGCGCACGCCGGGCGCCACGTTCCGCAAGGAGGGAGCGGGCGCGGCCGCGCTCGCGCAGGCCGCGCGCACGATCGAGGCGGTGTACGAGACGCCCTACCTCGCGCACGCCACCATGGAGCCCATGTCGTGCGCGGCGTCCGTGAAGGACGGAGCGTGCACGGTCTGGGTGGGGAGCCAGAACGCCACCGCGGTGCAGCGCGCCGCCGCGAAGGCGGCCGGGTTGCCGCTGGCCAAGGTCACGGTCGAGCTGCAGTACCTCGGTGGCGGGTTCGGTCGCCGCTCCGAGCAGGACTTCGTGGTCGAGGCGGTCGAGCTGTCGAAGGCGCTTGGCGCCCCGGTGAAGGTGGTGTGGTCGCGCGAGGACGACATGCGGCACGACTGGTACCGCCCGGTCTCGTGTCACTTCCTGCGCGCCGGGCTCGACGCCGGCGGGCGTCCGCTCGTGTGGTCGCACCGCATGGCCGGCGCCGGCATCCTGTCGCGGCTGTATCCGGCAGCGGTGCGCAACGGCGTCGACCCGAGCTCGATCGACGTCGCCGAGAATCAGGCCTACGAGTTCCCGAACGCCGAGATGGAGTTCCATCTGCACGACGCCGGCGTCCCGACCGGGTGGTGGCGCTCGGTGAGCGCGTCGCAGAACGGCTACGCGATCGAGTGCTTCGTGGACGAGCTCGCCGTGGCGGCGGGCCGCGATCCACTCGCGTTGCGGCGGGAGCTGCTCACGAACCACCCGCGCCATCGCGCGGTGCTCGACCTCGCCGCCGAGAAGGCGGGCTGGGGCACCGCGCCGCCCGCGGGCCGCGCGCGCGGGCTCGCGATGGTCGAGTCGTTCGGCAGCATCGTGGTCCACGTCGCCGAGGTGTCGATCGAGCAGGGCGCCCCGCGCGTGCACCACGTGACGTGCGCGGTGGACTGCGGCCACGTCGTGCATCCCGACCTGGTGAGGGCCCAGATGGAGAGCGGGATCGTGTTCGGGCTCTCCGCCGCGCTCCATGGCGCCATCACGATCGACCGGGGGCGGGTGCAGCAGGGGAACTTCGACGACTACCCGGTGCTGCGATTCGCCGAGTGCCCGTCGATCGACGTGCACCTGCTGCCGCAGGGCGACCCGATGGGCGGCATCGGCGAGGTCGGACTGCCGCCGATTGCGCCGGCGGTCGCGAACGCGATCGCGGCGCTGACCGGCAAGCGCGTGAGGAGCCTGCCGCTCACCGCGGAGAAGCTGGCGCAGTCGTAGCCCGGTCCGCGCGGACCGGCGCGGCCGTCGCGGCGGACGTGTGGCGCGCGCACGCCCGCGCACGGTGCGGGCGCGCTGCGAAGTCGGCGCGCTCGATCAGCCGCGCGGGCCGCCGCAGTGCGTGCCGCAGCCGAGGCGGTGGCGGTGGCGCGCGACGAGGTCGTACGCGCGTGCGGCGAGCGGGCCCGCGAGCGGCAGGCGGAACACCCACGCGAGCGAGCGCCCGCGCGGCAGCCACCGCAGTAGCCGCTCGATCGCCGCGGCCCCCGCTGTGACGCCGCCGTCGGCCTCGACCAGGTGGAGCCGGCGCGCGAGCGCGGCGGGCGCGATTCGCGGGAAGCGCGCGGGCACGCTCGGGTCCTGGTACGGCAGGCACTCGATGCGACCGTCGACGTCCCACGCGCGCACCGTCGCCACGAGTCGCGCGCACAGCGCGCAGCCGCCGTCGTAGAGCAGCGTGGCGCGGGACGGGACGGGTGCGGGCATGGCGCGAGGATAGTGGATGCGGGCGTTCGCGTGCGGTCGCGTGCCGCGCGCGGCGCGGCAACCTTGCGTGCCGCAACGCCGCGCGGTAGCTTCCGCCCGCTCGAGTTTCACAGGCTGCACGTGCACGCGGGCCCGGCGATCCCCGGGCGCTCCGCGATCGCCGCGCCCCCCTTTGCTCATGAGGTCGTCGTGCAGAACCCCTCCGAGTCGCTGCCCTTGTCCTCGCTGGTCACCCAGGCACAGCGCGGGCTGACCACCTACCTGTCGGATGCCTTCCAGCGCGGCGAGCTGTCGGAGAACTACTTCAACCAGGCCATCTCCTGTGCCGTTCCGAGCATCGCGGAATGGCTGACGAGCCCGGAGATCGACCGGCTCTCCCCGCAGTTGAAGGCGGGGCTCGCGGACGCCATCATGGCCGAGCACTGGCCCATCCTCTCCAACGCGTTCTCGAAGGAGGTCGCGTTCGGCACCGGCGGCATCCGCGCGCTGATGGCGCTCGAGCGGCGCGAGATCCTGGAGCTGAAGAAGGTCGGGCTGCAGGCGCGGATCGTCAAAGGTCCGAACACCATCAACGACATCGTCGTCATGCGCTGCGCGCAGGCGGTCGCGAGCCACTACGTCAATGCCCGGCCGGGGGTCGCACCGCGCGCCGTCGTCGGCTACGACAGCCGCGTCCAGGGCGCGGCGTTCGCGGAGCTCATCGCGAGCGTGTTCCTGTCGGTCGGCGTCGAGGTGTTCCTGTTCGACGAGCCGGTCCCCTACCCCGAGGTGACGTTCACGATTCCGTTCCGCGGCCTGGACTTCGGAGTCTTCATCTCGGCGAGTCACAACGACTATCGATACAACGGATTCAAGATCTCCTCGGCGAACGGATCCCAGATCGCTCCCGACGTCCGCGAGAGCGTCATGCGACGCCTGGCGGATCCCAAGCTGCTCGCGTCCATCCATCCGGTGGACCTCAGGACCGCGCCGCCGGCGGTGCTGGACCGACTCCACTTCCTCGGCGGCGACCGGCCGCTGCCGCGCGAGTACTTCGGCCGCGAGCGCTCGCTCGAGGACATCCACGCGCAGCTGATCCGCCAGCTCAAGCAGTTCATCGTCGACCCGCAGGTGCTGGAGGGGCCCGCCGCGAACCTGGTGCTCGCGTACGCGGCATTCAACGGCGCGGGCCGGCGGATCGTGCCGAAGGTGCTCGGCGAGCTGGGGTTCTCGAGGGTCTACCGGATCGCCGCGCTCGACGCGCTCGACGGGATGTTCCCCGCGTTCAAGAACACGCCCGGCGAGGAGCAGCAGCCGGATCCCGGCGACCCGCGCTCCGCCGACATCGCGCTCGCGCTGCTCGAGCAGGAGGCGCGCGACCCGAAGCTCACGCCGCCGGCGCCGCCGTGGAAGACCGCTGACATCCTGATCGGCACCGACCCCGACGCGGACCGCTGCGGCGCGGTCGTCCACACGCCCGCGAGTCTGGCACCGCTGTTCCAGGGCATGCCGTCGCTGCGCTACCGCGCCGCGCGGATGCTGCTCCCCGCGGACGACGTGTGGACGCTGCTGCTTCGCTACCGCCTCACGCACCGGGCGGCGGGAGCCGCCGAGCGCGATCCGCGCACGAGCTTCATCGCGCTGAGCCACACGACCAGCGATGCGCTCACCGCGCTCGCGACGAAGTACGGCCTCGGCGTGCTCAAGACGTGGGTCGGCTTCGGCCTGCTGTCCTCGGGCGTGGCCGAGGTCTGGACCGGCAGGCCGCTGCCGGGCCTGCGCGAGGGCCGGGTGCCGGGCGCGCCCGCCGACACGAAGTGCCATCGGGTGTTCTACGACACGACTGGCATCGCGGCGGGCCAGGTGTGGAACGCCGCGTGCCTCGAGCAGAGCAACGGCTTCTCGATCCTCGGCGGCCCGACCGCGGCCGCGGCGTCGCGGATGGGCGAGGGCGGACACGTGCGTGACAAGGACGGCACGCTCGCCGCGGTGCTCGTCGCGGAGCTGGCCGCGTACGCCAAGTCCACCGGCGAGGATCTCGCATCGCTGCTCGCGAAGTGGGTGTTCGAGGATCCCGACATCGGCGTGTACGCGAACTACTACGAGCCCGACCCGCTGGACGGCGAGTACCCCGGCCTCGTCGGGAGCTCGAAGAAGAAGCGCATCCTCGACAAGAGCCTCGCGATCGCCGCGCGGGTGAACCAGGGCGGCATGAAGATCGGCCCGCGGCAGGCGACGCGCTCATCCATCTACTGGACTGGGAAGTACGACAAGGAGAATGGGATGGTGGGCTTCCCCGACGAGGGGATCCGGCTCTGGTTCGGGTCCGACCTGGATTACGCGACGATCCGTCCGTCCGGGACGACCAACTCGCTCCGCTTCCACGTGCAGCTGCACGGCGGATCGCACCCGGGAAGCACGGCTTGGGAGCACCGGATCCGGCTGGAGAAGGAGGCCCGCGAGATCGTCGATGCCATCCGCGACCTGGTGGAGGCTCCGCGCCAGTCCGGCGTCGAATTCTGATCCGGACCCGCGCGACCGGATCGGGCCGCGCGGATGTGAATCGGGAACCCCACGCGGAGGTGCCCCGGTCGCTCGATCGCGCCGGGGCCGTCCGCTACTTCTTCTCCCCCGCCTTCACGCGCACCGTCGCATCACCGGTCGAGATCACGATCTCGTCGCCGTCCTGGCTCACGGTCACGTTCACGGCGCCCGCGCCGCGCACGTCGACGTTCGAACAGCCGATCTGGCCGGCGTAGCGCAGCGGCTGCGCGATCGGCGGGATCCGAACGCTGGACCGCGTGCGCAACGCGCGCTCGAGGCGGAGCTGCGACATCTGCGCCCGCGCACGCTCCACCTCGCGCCGCATCTGCGTGAGGTCCTGCTGGTCCATGATGCGCGCGAGCTGCTCGTCGAGCAGCATCAGCTGTGAATCACGGCTCAGGCTCTGCCCCGGGCGCTCGCCGGCGACCACGGTGAGCAGGCGCGTGGCCGCTCCGCGTCGCACCGTCCATCGCACCTTCTGGCCGGGCTCGACGGCGCCGAAACGCCGGCCGCCCTCGGCGGAATCGAGCGCGGTGCCGTCGATCTTGGTGAGCACGTCGCCCGGCAGGATGCCGGCCCGCTCGGCCGGTCCGCCCGGCTCCACCCGGTAGACCTGCGGGGGCTCGGCGAAGTCCCACACGGGAGGACTGTCGCCGGTGCGCGCCTGGATGGTGCACTCGCTGCACGTGAACGCCATCCCGAACCATCCGCGCGCGGACACCTCGTCGGGCATCGGCGGCAGCGGTGCGCGCGCGGGCTCCGGCAACGCAGCGCGATCGGGATCCGCGGGCGGTGACTTCGGCGCCACCACGCGCACCCGGCTCGGCCGGGTCGCGGGAGCGGCGGGAGACTCGCCGGCGTATGCGGCACACGCCGAGAGTCCGATGGCCGCGCCCCAGGCGGCGAGCGTGGCCAGCACGACCACTCCGGCGAGCGCGATCGAGATCCTCTTCTCCATCCGGTCCATCCTCATCATGCCGATCATCCCCTCGCGCGACCGTCTCCCGGGAACCGACTCCCGGCGCTCGCGGGCGCGCACACCTCCGTGCCGAAGGCTCAGTACCAGACGATGTGGGTCGCCTCGTTGCTCGCCAGCTCGGTGCCGGCCGCCTCACCCGCGTCGAGGATGCGCGTGGCCAGTGGATCGTTCGGATCGAGACGCGCCACCTCCTGCGCGGCCTGGCGCAGGATGCGGCTCGCGGCCTGGCGTCCGCGCGTGCGCTCGGGCGACCGGGTCGTGTCCCCGGTGCGGCTGAGCGCCACGAGTGCCGCGAGGTAGTCGGTGCCGCTCCGCTCGATGCGGGTCGCGCGGTCGCCGGCCCCGGACGCGCGGGTGCCGGTGCGCGCCCGAGCTGCGAACCGACGAGGATGCCGCCCACGAACAACGCGAGCCCCGCCGCCATCGCCGGGGCCAGACGCCACGCCCACCACGGCGCGCGGACGCCGCGCGGTTCGCTCAGCAGCCCCTCGCGATGCAGCGCCGTCACCACCCGCTCCTCGAGCGCCCGCGGCGTGGACTGCTCGCGCGGGAGCGCGTCGAATGCGTCACGCTCGTTCGGGCTCAGCTCGTCGTTCATGA
Source organism: Candidatus Eiseniibacteriota bacterium (assembly GCA_963725865.1). GTDB lineage: Bacteria > Eisenbacteria > RBG-16-71-46 > RBG-16-71-46 > RBG-16-71-46 > CAVSAC01. The sequence continues at coordinate 1,126,651 of CAVSAC010000014.1, read as the reverse complement.
TCTCGCTCCCTCCTCGATGCCGCCGGTTCCAGCAGGCCCCGGATCGACCGGCGCGCCCAGAACAGCTGACTCTTCGACGTACCCGGGCTGATGCCCAGCCGGGTCGCGATCTCCTCGTGCGTGAAGCCCTCGACGTCGTGCAGCACCAGCACCGCGCGGTAACCGTCCGGCAGCAGCGCGATCGCTCGTTCGAGGTCGATGCGCTCGTTCTGCGGCACCACCGGCGCCGGCGGGTCCCAGTCCTCCATCATCGGCACCGTGTTCCTGCGCTGGCGGCTTCGGAACAGGTTCCGGCAGCGGTTGATCCCGATCGCCGTGAGCCACGTGCGGAAGCTCGACGACCCCCGGAATCCCGCGAGGCTCTTGACCGCCTGCACCCAAGTCTCCTGCACGATGTCCTCGGCGTCGTGATCGTCGCCGCCGAGCATGCGCAGCAGGAGCTGGTACAGCGCCGGCGTGTGCCGGCGGTACAGCTCGCGGAACGCCTTCTCGTCCCTCCGATCGAGCAGCGCCTCGATCAGCAGTCGGTCGGCGTCAGGGGGGGCGTCGTCTCGCATCACTCGTGGTTTAGTCGCCTCGAAGGCTGGAAGGGTTGGTTGCGCAGGCTGCCCGCATGGGCAGTTCGATTCCGGAGGACTTTGCATCCTGCTCCCGAAAGAGACATGGCCTCCGCGCACCCCCACTATATAGTGCCGCTTGCAGCAAAGCTGCACCGGCGGCGTCCCGGGGAGTGAGTCGCTCTGCCGCCGGAGTCGTTCTCTCGGCGTACCGCGAGTGCCCCCTCGCGTGCGCGGAGTGACGTGCCATGTCCGAGTCCCTGTCGCCCCAGGAGCGACAGCGTCGGCGATCGCGGCCGATGCTGCACGACCTCCTGCTCGTCCTGCTGCTGTCGCTGGCACTGGCGTTCCTGCTGTTCGTCATGCTGTCGCCACCTGCAGTCTGATCCCACCACCGCGCCTCGCGGTCACTCCAGCGGCGTGTGTATCCGGCCACAACGGCCACCCGGATGCGCACGCCACTCGTGTCTCCAAGCGGAGGCATGGCACGCGCGATCCACGCGTCCACACTACTCGTGGACCCTCCACGCCCCGCTCGCGCCCGGCGCCCGGCGCCCTGCCTTGTCCGCGCGCGACCGCCCTCGGCTTCCGCCCTGCCCCGGGACGGAAGCGCAGGAGTGTCCCATGTCGCGCGGATCGCCGATGCCCCGGCGCGTGCCGAAGTCGATGGGTCACGAGCTCGTTCTCTTGATCCTGGCCGCACTCGCGCTCGTCTGGTTGATGACCTCCATCCTGGTGGCCCCGGCTCACGGGGCGACGAGCCCCTCGGATCCCGATCAGCCGCCCGGCCTGGCGTCCGGCGGATCACCGCCACTGGCGCCCGTGCGCGCGCCGCAACCCGCGCCCCGCCTGCCCGCGGCCGCCGAGGGCACGACCGACTTCGACGTGATCGGCGGCGACGACGTGATCGTGTCGGCGGAGACCTACCTCCACTCCGAGACCCGGCAGCCCCTCGCCTTCGCCTCCGACGGCACCCTGTTCACGGTGGTCTGGGTCATGGAGAGCGTGACGCTGTCGTACTTGCGAGTGATGCGTTCGACCGACGCCGGTCGCTCCTGGCAGGCTTGGGGCACGCTCGGCGGCGAGGCGGGCGCGCGCTACGACCAGCCCGCGTTGAGCGTCGCGGAAGGCGACCAGGACCGCCTCTTCCTCGCGTACCGATACAGCGCCGGTGGAAGCGTGGGGCAGGTCCGCGTGGCGTGGTCGCCGCTGACGGGCGCCAGCCCCGCGTGGACCGTGGCGACCGCGTTGGCGCAGGCCGACGTGAACTTCGGAGATCCGAGCCTCGACTCGGACGCGATCAACGTGGCCAGCTATACCTTGTTCCTGACGGCCACCGGCCTGGATGCCGACGGCGGCGACGTGTGGTTCACCCGCTCCGCCACGTTCGGCGCGGGCTGGGAGCCCGGCTACAAGATCGCGAACATGACGATGGCCACCCGCGACTACGGGTTGGCCCAGGTGCGCTACGGTTGGAACGGGTTCGTGCACTGCGTGTTCCAGTTCTCCACCGACGACGGGAGCGCCGACGATGCGGTGCGCTATCGGCGCGCCAGCAATCGCGCCGCGGGTGGCGTGGCGGACTGGCAGCCGATCGTCTATCTGACGGCGAACAACGACGGCCGGAACGAGCAGACACCGTCGGTCGCGGCCGCCTACGGGAACATGTGGATGGCGATCGGCTGGGAGGTGATCCGCACCGACGGCCTGATGATCGGCGCCGGCGTGTGGGGCTCGAGCGACGCGGGCGCCACGTGGCCGGCGGCCTACCAGGACTCGCTGAATGGCGTCCACTTCTTCGCGCTCAAGGCGCTGCCGGGCGTCGAAGGATTCATCGGGGCCGGGATGTCCTCCTCCGAGGACTACGGGGTCACCCGCGCTCCGAACAACGCGCCCTGGGCGTGGACCCCGCTCCAGCCGCTCGCGGACCGCTCGTACTTCGACGGATACGCGAACGCGATGCGCCGCAACTTCGACTACGACCCCACGCACGGGGACCGGATCGGGATGGTGTGGCCGCGGGAGCTCGCCGGCAGCGGCGCGGACACCGTCTTCTTCGACGCCGAGTGGCACCGCGACCCGGGTTGGCCGAACCTCGAGGCCGGCATGCCGCTCGCGCTGCCGGCGGGCGTGGTCTCGCCGCCGGCGATCTGCGAACTGGACGGTGATCCCCAGTCCGAGATCGTGTTCGGTGACGCGAACGGCGACGTGCAGGTGCGCAACCACGACGGCAGTCTGCTCGCGGGCTGGCCGCGGAACATCGGCGCATTCGGGCACGACTCCCCGATCGCGATCGGCGACCTGAATGGCGACGGTCGCAACGAGGTCGTGGCCGGGAACTCCACCGGTGTGGTCTACGCGTGGCGCAACGACGGCACGCCGCTCGCGGGCTGGCCCGTCACCACGGGGACCGGCGCGCCGGCGTACGTCTCGCTCGGCGCGCTGCTGCCGGGATCGCCGCACCAGGTCGTGATCGCGAGTGGGACGCGGTTCGAGGTGCGCCTGCTCGACGGTTCGCTGGCGCCCGGCTGGCCGTCCTACAAGGTGGCCGCCGTGGCGGGGCCGGCCGCGATCGGTGACGTGGACGGCGACGGGGCGAACGAGGTGGTGGAGCTGTTCGGCGGGTTCATGAACGTCCAGAGCGCGGCGGGCACGACCCGCTGGTACCGCAATCTCACCAGCGCCGGCAAGCAGTTCGCCAGCGCGCCGACGCTCGGGGATCTCGACCTCGACGGAAACCTCGAGATCACCGGCCCCACGCTGCAGGGCGACGTGTACGTGTTCCACCACGACGGGACCGACAAGACCGGCTGGCCGTGGCACGACGGTACGTCGTACTCGATCACCAGCGTCGCGCTCGCGCACATCTGGGCGGGCTTCGAACCGGAGCTGGCGTTCGCGATCGAGGACGCGGCGGCGCCGCACCTGCACGCGCTGATGTCCGACGGCTCGTCGATCGGCTCGTGGCCGAACTCGACCGGCGACGGCTGGTTCCTGCGCGGCATGCCGGTCATGGACGTGACGCCGGGTCCGCCGTACTACTGGATGGTGATCGCAGGCTCGCGCTGCGGGCTCGGCTACGCCTGGCAGAACAACGGCGCGCTGGTGCCGGGCTGGCCGAAGGAGCTGAACGGCCGCAGCACCGTGTCCCCCGCGAGCGGGGACGTCGATGCCGACGGACGGCTCGAGGTGGTGTTCACGACCGAGGCCGATCCGCGGCTGGTGGTGGTCGATCTCGGCACTCCGGTCTACCGCAACGGCGCGATGCTGCGCAGCTGGTGGCCGATGGCGGGATACAACCCCGAGCGCCAGGGCTGCCTGGCGTGCGAACCCGACGCAGTGACCCAGGTGCTTCCGGGCGATCCCGACCTGCCGATCTCGGTGCAGTTCGCAGTGCCGCGGCCGAACCCGGCGCGCGGTTCGAGCGAGCTGGCGTTCGCGCTGCCGGCGCCGGCCGCCGTGCGGCTGGACGTCCTCGACGTGCAGGGACGTCTGGTGCGCTCGCTGGTGCGCGACGAGTTGCCGGCGGGTGCACACGCGGCGGCGTGGGACGGGCGCGACGGCCATGGGTCGGCGGTCGCGGCCGGGGTGTACTACGCGCGGCTGCGTCTGGCCGGCCCGGCCGGCACCGCCGAGCTGGTGCGGCGCGTGGTGCGACTGCCGTAGCGCCGCCGCGGGCGCACGGGGCGTCGCCCACCCGGGCGGCGCCCCGTCGCGCGTCTCGGGCTCGCGCCGCCGCCGGCGTGATGGGGCGCCGCGTGCGCGCGGACGCCGGAGCGCGACGCGGCGGCGCGTCGTGCGGGATCGCGGCCTCTGCTAGGCTGGCGCTCCCATGCGCCTCGCCCCGGTGGTGCTCCTCGTCGCGTGCGTGCTCGTCCTGTTCACGGGCCTGCGCCAACCCGGTTTCACGGACATCCGCGAGGCGCGCGACGCGGTGGTCGCACGCGAGCTGCTCGAGCGGCGCGAGGTCATCACGCCGCTGCTCGGTCACGAGGCGCTGTTCGAGAAACCCTCGCTCGCGTACGTGCCCGACGCGCTCGCGGCGTGGTTCACGACCGGCGACCCCGGATCGCCGCTGCGCATCCGCCTCGCCCGCGCCGCGCTGGCGCTGGCGCTCGTGCTGCTCACCGGCACGATCGGGGCGCGTTACTTCGGCGCCCGCGCCGGCTGGAGCGCGAGCGCCGCGCTCGCGACCATGCTGGCGCTCCCGCACGCGGCGCGCACCGACGGCACGCAGTTGATCGCCACCGGCCTCGGCTGGCTGGGCGCCGCCGGGTTCGCGGACGCGCTGTTCGGCGACCCGCGCGGGCGCGATGCGCGGCTGGTCGTGACCTGGAGCGCGCTCGCCGCCGCACTCGTGATCGCGGGGCCGCTGCCCGCGCTGTGGCCGATCGGCGCGCTCGCGCTGTACACCGCGCTCGCGCGCCGTCCCGAGGGCTCGCGCAACGCGCGTCCGGTCGCCGGCATGCTGCTCATGCTCGGGCTCGCGCTGCCCTGGTACGGCGCGATGATCGACCGCCACGGCTCGGCGTTCGCGGTGCACGCGCCATTCTTCCCGTACGGCGCCGGCGTGCCGGGGCCGTGGTACTCGGGCATTCCGCTCGCGTTGTCGTTCGCGGCGGTCGGGATGTTCCCGTGGGCGGCGCTGGTTCCGGAGGCGGTGCGCCATGCCGCGTACGGCTGGCGCGGGGCACATCGCCTCGCGACGCCGGGCGCGGCGCCGATGCCGGGCGACCCGCTGGTGCGCGAGCGCCGCGAGGAGGCCGCGGCGCACTACTTCGTGGCGTGCCTGCTGGTCGCGGGCGTGCCGATGGCGCTGTACCCGGGCCCGCCGCTGACCGCGGCGCTGCCGGTGCTGCCGGCGGCCGCGCTGCTGTGCGGCCGGTTCGTCGACCACCTCGAGGAGGCGCCCGTGCGGCTCGCCGCGGCGCTCGGCCGCGCGACGCTGCTGCTCGCGCTCGCCGGCTCGGTCGCCGGCCTGCTGTGCGTGCTCGTCGCTTCGCGCGTGGCGGACGCCGCGCCGGGACTGCGGCTGCTCGGCGCGACCACGTTCGCGACCGGCTGGCTGCCGTTCCTCGCCCAGCTCGCCGGCCGCCGCCGACTGGCGGCCGCGCTGCTCGCGCTGCCGGTCGCGCTCGGGGCGCCGATCACGACGCTTCGCGTGCTGCCCGCCATGGAGGACTACGTGAGCGCGCGTTCGATCGCCGCCGCGCTCGACGCCGCCGCGCACCCGCGCGCGCCGCTGGTGCTGGACGAGCCGCCCCCGCCGTCGCTGCGGCTGTACTCGCGTCACGACCTGGTCGTCGTGGGGTCGTACGACGCGCCGCTCGGTGACTGGCTCGCGCCGGATTCGCTCGTGTACGCGGCGTTCCGCCCGGCGCACGAGAGCGCGGTCGCGTCGCGGCCGGGCGGCCCGATCGAGATCGTGCTGCGCACGCCCACGCTGGTGCTCGCGCGGCTGCACCCGCCGTTCGCGGGCGGCGTGCGACGCTAGTCGGCGCGCGTCAGCGGACGAGCACGCCGCTGCCGGGCGGCGGCGGCGCCGGCTCGAAACCGGTGCCGCGGTAGCTGTGCGGGATCATGAACACGAGGAACATCAGCACGGACGCGGCGAACACCCACGGCTTCGCGGCCCGCGCGCGATGTGCGACCAGCGTCGCGACGATCCAGCCGACGAGCGCGATGAGCGTCTTGTTGTCGGTGATGTCCCCACCCAGCGGCCACCCACTCCACCAGATGCCGAACGCGTGCTTCAGGACGAGCGGTCCGAAGATCATGCCGCCGACGAACAGCACGCCGAGCGCCCAGCGCGAGTAGGCGCGCAGCCGCGGCTGGCGCGCGAAGCACTCGAGCCCGGCGCGCGTGGACATCAGCATGGCGGTGATCATCAGCAGAATGTGCGGCACGAGGATGCCGGCCGGCACCGGACCGGTGTAGCGGATCGTGACGTCCTCACGCTCCGGGATCGCCACGCTCTCGCCGTTCGCCTCGAGCACGACGCGGTACTTCAGCACGCCGGCCGGCGGCTGCCACGGCAGCTCGGCGACCAGCCGGTCGCCCGCGCGCTGCATCGGGATCTGCGCCCACTCCATGCCGGCGCCGTGCCTCCGCCACTCCATCGTGCCGGTGACCGCGGGCGGCACGGTCAGCTCGACGCGCTGTCCGCCAGCGCCCTTGTGCGTGCGTTCGAACGTCCACGCGACGTCCTGCCCGGCGACGTGCGCGTGTCCCGACAGCGGATGAGTCGGGCCGGTGCGGCGTTGCCACGAGGCCGAGAACAGCGTGAGCAGGATCGCGAGGATCCACAACATGAGCGACGAGCGCATGAGCGTGAGGTCCGGGTGGGTCGATCGGGGCGCATCGCGGCGCCGCATGCAGGCGAAGCGGCTCGCGAGTCTATCGGAGCGGCGGCGGCGCGGCCACCGCGATCGCCCCCGCGCGGGCGGCCCCGCTCCCGCCGGCCCGCGGCGCTCAGCCGGCGGCGGGAGGGCTCCCGTTCGACTTCCGGAATCGTCCGTCCCGCGGGCCGCGGTCGTGGTATCCCTCTTCCCATGATGCTCGACGCCGAGACCTGCTGGCGCGCGTGGGTGAGCCGCGACCGCCGATTCGTCGGACGCTTCGTGATGGGCGTGACCTCGACCGGGATCTACTGTCGGCCCGGCTGCCCGGCGAAGCTGCCGGCGCGGCGTCACGTCCGTTTCTACGCCTCCCCGGCCGCCGCCGAATCCGCCGGCTTCCGTGCCTGCCTGCGCTGCCGGCCCGACAGCGCGCCCGGCAGCGCCGCGTGGCGCGGCACGTCCGCGACGGTGACGCGCGCGCTGCGCCTGATCGACGAGGGCGCGCTCGCGCACGGCTCGCTCGAGGTCCTCGCGGCGCGCCTCGGCGTCACGTCGCGCTGGTTGCGCGCGCTGTTCCTGGAACAGGTCGGCGCGTCGCCGTCCGCGGTGGCGCGCACGCGCCAGGCGCACCTCGCACGCCGGCTGCTGGAGGAGACGGCGTTGCCGCTCGAGGACGTCGCGTGCGCGAGCGGGTTCGGCAGCGCACGACGCCTGCACGACACGATCCGGCAGACGTTCCGGCGCGCGCCCGCGGAACTGCGAGGGCGGCGAGCCGCGCGGGCCGCCGACGCGGCCGGCGCGCTCGTGCTGCGCCTGCCGGCGCGCCCGCCGTTCGACCCGCGCCCGTTGCTGGCCTTCTTCGCCGCGCGCGCGATTCCCGGCGTCGAGGAGGTGCGCGGGGACGTGTATCGCAGGACATTCGTGCTCGGGGGCGAACGCGGCGCCAGCCGCGGCCCGCGGGTGCTCGAGGCGCACGTCGCGGCGGACGCGGGCGTGACGTTGCGCGTGCCGCCGGCCGCGATCGCCGCGTTGCCGTGGTTGATCGCGCGCGTCACGCGCCTGTTCGACCTCGACGCCGATGCCGCGGCGATCGCGCGGCACCTGCGGCGCGACCCGCGCCTCGCGCGCGCGCTCGGACGGCGCACGGTGCGGGTGCCCGGCGCATTCGACGCGTTCGAGGCGGGCGTGCGCGCGCTGCTCGGCCAGCAGGTGTCGGTCGCGGCGGCCCGCACACTCGCGGGCCGGCTGGTCGCCGCGTGCGGCACGCCGGCGCACGCAGCGGACGGCACGCTCACGCACGGTTTCCCGGAGCCCGCCGCGGTCGCGGAAGCGCCGCTCGAGCGGCTCGGCCTCACGCGCGCCCGGGCGGCCGCGCTGCGCGGATTCGCGCGCGCGGTCGCGGACGGCACGCTCGTGCTGGGCGCGTCGCAGGGCCTGGACGACGCGATCGCCCGCCTCACGGCGCGGCCGGGGATCGGCGATTGGACCGCGCACTACATCGCGATGCGCGCGCTCGGCGAGCCCGACGCGTTCCCGGCCGGCGACCTCGGCGTGCGCAAGGCGCTCGCGCGCGGCGGGCGGCTGCCCACCGAGCGGGAGGTGCTCGCGCTCGCCGAGCCGTGGCGGCCATGGCGTGCATACGCCGTCATCGCGCTGTGGACGGAACCGGCCGCGGCGCCGCGCGGCGCCGGGCAGCGCGAGTCCGCCGCGACACCCCGTTCGCAGCCGCGGCGCGCGCGGCGGCCGCGCACGTCCCACGCTCCAACCCGGGAGGCACCATGATCCTCGATCGCACGGTCACCGACACCCCGATCGGTCCGCTCACGCTGCTGGCACACGGGGAACGCCTCGTCGGGCTCGGGTTCGGCGCCGGACCGGAGCCGGACGGCGGGCTGATGGCGCAGCTCGCGCGCCGGGGCGGACCGCTCGAGCTGCGCCCGCATCGTGACGCCGCCGGCGCCGCGAGCCGCCTCGTGCGCTACTTCGCCGGCGAGCTGGCCGCGCTCGACGAGCAGCCGGTCGAGCTGCTCGGCACGCCCTTCCAGATCGACGTGTGGGGCGCGCTGCGCGGCATCCCCTTTGGCCGCACGTGGACCTATGCGGAGCTCGCCGCGCGGATCGGGCGCCCGCGCGCGGTGCGCGCCGCGGGTGCCGCGAACGGCGCGAACCCGGTCGCGCTGTTCGTGCCGTGCCACCGCGTGATCGCGGCCGACGGGACGTTGTGGGGCTACGGGGGCGGATTGGAGCGCAAGGCGTGGCTGCTGCGTCACGAGGGCGCGACGTTCGTGGGCGCGGAGCAGCAGGCGATGGCGCTGGATCGTTCGGGTGCCGGAGGCATCTGACTGGCACGCATGCGCATCCTGTTCTGGTTCCGCAAGGATCTTCGCCTCGACGACAACACCGCGCTCCACCAGGCCGCGCTCGACGCCGGCGGCGACGTGGTGCCGTTCTACGCCAGCGAGCCCGCGCTGCTCGCGCGGCCCGACCTGTCCGCGACGCGCGTGCGCTTCGTGCTGGAGTCGCTCGCGGACCTGCACGATGCGATCGTCCGCGCCGGTTCGACCCTGGTGCTCGATCACGGCGACGCCGTCGCGACGGTGACGCGCGCGGCGCGGCTGGCCGCCGTCGACGCGGTGTACTGGAACGACGAGTACGAGCCGGCGCTGGTCGCCCGCGATGCCGCCGTCGAGCGCGCGCTGCTCGCCGCCGGGGTGCGCGTGCGGCGGTTCCACGACCGCCTGCTGGTGGCGCCGGGCGCGGTGCGCACCGGCGCGGGCACCCCGTTCGAGGTGTTCACGCCGTTCTGGCGCGCGTGCGAGCGCGTGCCGCCGGAGCCCGCGCGCCCCGCCGTCGAGCGACTGGCGGCGCACTCGCTCGCGAGCCGCCCGCTCGCCCCGCTCGCGCGGCTCGGCCTCGCGACCGCGCAGGCGCCGTGGCCGGGAGGCGCCGCGGCCGCACGAGCGCGGCTCGCGCGCTTCCTGGGGCAGGGACTCGCGGACTACGCCACCGGACGCGACCGCCTGGCGTCCGCCGCCACGTCGGGGCTGTCCGCGGATCTGCGCTTCGGCACACTCGGCGTGCGCGCGCTCGTGCAGGCCGTGACTGCGGCCGCACGCGCGGACGCGCGCCTGCGGGAGGCGGCGGCGGCCTACGTGCGCGAGCTGCGCTGGCGCGACTTCTTCGCGCACGTGATGTGGCACTTTCCGCACTGCGAGCGCGGCGCGTTCCGTCGCGAGTACGACGCGTTGCGCTGGGAAGGCGAGCCCGCCCACCTCGACGCGTGGCGGGCGGGCCGCACCGGTTACCCGGTCGTGGACGCCGGCATGCGCGAACTGGCCGCCACCGGGCGGATGCACAACCGCGCGCGCATGATCGCGGCGTCGTTCCTCACGAAGGACCTGCTGCTCGACTGGCGGCTCGGCGAGCGCCACTTCATGACGCAGCTGGTGGACGGCGACCTCGCGAGCAACAACGGCGGCTGGCAGTGGTCCGCCGGCACCGGCACCGACGCGCAGCCGTGGTTCCGCGTCTTCAATCCGGTACTGCAGGGGCAGCGCTTCGACGCCGACGGCGCCTACGTGCGCCGCTGGTTGCCGGAGCTCGCGCGGCTGGACGCGGCGTGGATCCAGCGCCCGTGGCAGGCGCCGCCGCTGGAGCTGGCGGCCGCCGGGATCGCGCTGGGCGAGCACTACCCGGCTCCGCTGGTCGACCACGCGACCCAGAAGCAGCGCGCGCTGAGGATGTATCGCGCGGTGAAGCGCGGCGACGCCAGCGCCGGGTGAGGGCGGTCGCGGTCGCGAGGATCGGGGCAGCCTGCCTGGCCGATGACCCTCGTCTTCGATCGACGACCGCATCCGGGACGGCGCCCGGCACCCCCTTTGGTGCCCAGAAGGATCTTGACGAGGGTGTGCAGACTCGCCCATCCTGATGGCGAAATATCGCCAATCACGAAATAACGAGAAATCATGGATTGGCGACATATCGAGATCATGTGTTGCTTCAGGAGGTTCGCTCGCCGATGCACCCGGGAGCCGAGGTTCAGCCCAGTCCTTCGCCACAGGTGGCCATCGAGCGCTTCGCTCTGCGGCTGTCCGACACCCTGGCCGGGGCCACCGACGGATCGAGCGTCCTGCCGGCGATCGCGGCGGGCTGCGCCGAGGCGTTCGACGCGGTGCTCGCCCGCGTCTGGCTGCGCGGGCCCGGCGACCTGTGCGCCGAGTGCGCACTGCGCGAGGAGTGCGCGGATCGCTCCGGTTGCCTGCACCTGGCGGCGAGCGCCGGACTGACCGGTCGCCTCGACGGCCCGTTCCGTCGCTTCCCGATCGGCGCGCGCCGCGTCGGCATGGTCGCCGTCACGCTGGAGCCCTACGTGGTGCAGGGCGATCTCTCCGGGCTGGGCCTCGCCGAGCCCGGATGGCTCGCCGCGCATCGCGTGCTGGGATTCGCCGCGCTGCCGCTGCTGTTCCGCGACGAGCTGCTCGGGGTGCTGGCGGCGTTCTCGCGCCGCGCCTGGCGGGAGTCGGATGGCGCCGCCCTGACGCTCGCGGCCCGGCTCGCGGCCAACGCGCTCGTCACGGCGCGCACGCTCGGTGCCCGGACGGCGGCGGGCGGGGAACGCCGCGCGGTGGCGGCGCCGGCGGTCGCCCCCCAGAACGCCGCGGCCGCACTCGCAGCGCCGCCGGATGGCTCTCATCTGCGGCCGCTCGCCGATCTCGAGCGCGACGCGCTGCTGCGCGTGCTCGAGCACACGCGCTGGCGCGTGAGCGGCCCGCACGGCGCCGCGCGCATCCTGGGGCTGCCCGCCACGACGCTCACGTCGCGCCTGCGCAAGCTCGGCCTGCGCCGTCCCCCCCGCGCATGAGCGATCCCGCACGGCCGCTCCACGCGTGGTCGAGCGACCACGTCCCGGTGCCGCTGCCCGCGGATCACCCGTTCCCGATCGCCAAGTACGCGCTGACCCGCGAGGCGTTGCTCGCCGCAGGCGTGCTGGAGGCCGCCCACGTCCATCGTGCCGCGCCAGCTCCGGTGGCCTGGCTGGAAGCGGCCCACGATCCCGACTACGTCGACCGCGCGCTGTGCGGGCGACTCGACGACGCCGCCGTGCGCCGCCTCGGGCTCCCGTGGACGCCCGCGCTGGTCGAGCGCGCCCGCACCTCGGTCGCCGGCACGGTCGCCGCCGCGAGCGCGGCGTGGCTGCATGGCGTGGCCGGCAACCTCGCCGGCGGCACCCACCACGCGTTCCGCGACCGCGGCGAGGCGTACTGCGTGTTCAACGACATCGCGATCGCGATCGCGATGCTGCGCAGCGAGGGTCGCGCACGGCGGCCGTTCGTGCTCGACCTCGACGTGCACCAGGGCAACGGCACGGCCGCCCTGTGCGCGCACGACCCCAGCATCTTCACGCTCTCGATCCACGGCGCGCGCAACTACCCGGCACGCAAGGAGCGCGGCTCGCTCGATGTCGCGCTGCCGGACGGCTGCGAGGACGCCGCGTTCCTCGCGGCGCTCGACGCGCACGTGCCGGGCGCGCTCGCCGCTCACGCGCCGGACGTGGTGTTCTACCAGGCGGGCGTCGACGGACTCGCGGAGGACCGTCTCGGCCGTCTCGCGCTCACCCACGCCGGACTCGCGGCACGCGACGCGCGGGTGTTCGAATGGTGCGAGTCCCACGCCGTACCCGTCGTGGTCACCCTGGGCGGTGGCTACGCGCGGCCGCTCGAGGCGACGATCGCGGCGTACGTGCAGCTATGGCGCGCGGCGCGGCACGCCCGCGACCGCCGGCCCCCTGTGCACGAAGGATGACGCGCCGTCGACCTCGTACTCACCCGCCTGGATCGCGACTCGGGCCTTGACGAGCACGCGAGTGCCTCCCTAGATTGCGCGCGCCCTGCTCCCGAGGTGACGAAGGGAGGTGAGGAGGATGAAGCAGGGTTGGATCGCCGTGCCGCTCGTGGCCGCGCTGTTGTGCGGAGCGGGCGGGCTCGGCGCGCGCAACGCGCTGGCGGCCCCCGCGAAGGGCGCCGCGACGCAGACCCGGACCGTGAAGAAGACGTCGCTGCGACAGTTCACGGGCTGGGTGACCGCGCTCGATCGCACCAGCATCACGGTCGAGAAGCGTGGCAAGACCTCGCGCACGATGACGTTCGCGAGGCACGCGGAGATGTCCACCACCGGCGAGCTCGAGAAGGACGCGCACGTCACGGTCTACTACCGTGACGACGGCGGCCGCACGACGGCGCACCGGGTGGTGGTGAAGCCCGCGGATCGGTCCGAGAACACCGGACGCTGATCCGCGCGGTGTCCGGGCGAGCCTCCGCGCCCGGGCGCTCCGTCCGTTCCGCACCGCGCTGGCACCCGCGCCGCGGCTCCCGGCCGCGCCGGTCGCGGCCCTCCGTAGGGCACCCGCGGGTGGCACCGGTGCCGCCCTTCCATTAGGCTCGCGCGTCGACTGCCGCGATCCCCGTCGCCGACCGGAGCTCCCGATGCGCCTGTTCGCCCGCCTGTCGATCGTCCTGATGCTCGCGCTCACCGCCCGCTCACCCGTCGTCGCGAAGCCGCGCTCCGCCGCGCCGCGGCCACGCCGGCGACGCCCGCGTCGAACGCATTCCGCCTCGATCACCTGCTGACGCTGACCACCATCAACTCGCTCGTGTGGTCGCCGGATGGTCTGCGCCTGGCAGTGGTGGCGAGCTCGCCGGACACCGCCGAGGACTCCAACAACTCGGACCTCTATCTGGTCGACGCCATCCACCCGGGCGACGCCGTGCGCCTCACGCGGCATCCGAAGGCGGACGTCAGCCCGACGTTCTCGCCGGGCGGTGACACGCTCGCGTTCGTCGGCTCGCGCGGCACCGGGGACGACGCCAGGCCCGCGATCTACATGATCTCGCTGCGCGGCGGCGAGCCGTGGGCGTTCGGCACCTACGACGAGGCGATCGGCGAGGTGGCGTGGTCGCCCGACGGCCGCTACCTGGCGTACGTGAAGACCGACACCCTGCCGAAGGCGGTGCGGGAGTGGCGGAAGAAGAAGTGGGACCACGCGGTCGAGGACGAGCGGCTCCAGTATGCGCGCCTGTGGGTGGTCGAGATCGCGACGGGCGTCCAGCGGCAGCTCGTCGACGGACCGCGGTACTGCTGGGCGGTGCACTGGTCGCCCGATTCGAAGCAGCTCGCCTGTCTGGTGAGTCCGACCGGCAAGCCCGACGACGAGAACGCCGTCGACATCGCCATCGTTCCGGTGGCGGGCGGCGCGGTGCGCATGCTCGGCGTGCTGGGCCGCGAGCCGGCGTGGTCGCCGGACGGTCGCTGGATCGCGTGGGCGGCGGGCGGCGACCGCACCCGCTACGTGCAGAAGACCGACCTGTGGGTCGCCCCCGCGACCGGCGGGCCCGCGCGCAACCTCACCGCGGGCTTCGACGAGGACGCCGACGCGCCCGAGTGGGGCCGCGACAGCGAGACCCTGTACTTCTGGTCGCAGCAGGGGGTGAGCTCGCAGCTCGCGTGGGTGCCGATCGGCGGCGGGCCCGTCCGGCTCGAGTCCGACGTGCGCGGTGAGACGGGCGCGTTCGCGATGTCGTCGCGCGGCGGCGCCGCGTGGGTGCAATCGCGGTCCAACGAGCCGGCCGAGGTGTGGCTGGCCGACGACATCACCGAGCCCGCGCACCGCGTCACCGCGCTCAACTCCGCGATCCAGAAGGCCACGCTCGGGATCAGCCGCGCGGTGGGATGGGCGAGCACCGACGGCGTGCGGGTCGAGGGGCTGCTGGTGCGGCCCGCCGGCGCGCCCGCGGACGCGCCGCTGCGCACACTGGTGGTGCTGCACGGCGGCCCGTACGGCTCGCGCTACGGGCTCGGCTTCCAAAGCGGCGCGCAGTACTTCGCCGCCAACGGCTGGCAGGTGTTCATGCCGAACTTCCGCTCCAGCGGCGGCTACGGCACGGCGTTCATGCTGCGCCAGCGCGCCGACTGGGGCGGGCAGGACTGGCGCGACGTCATGAGCGGCGTGGACTCGCTGGTCGCCCGCGGGCTCGTCGATCCGCGGCGGCTCGCGGTGATGGGCGGCTCGTACGGCGGCTATCTCACCGCGTGGGCGATCACGCAGACCACCCGCTTCAAGGCCGCCTGCGTGTTCGCGGGCGCGGTCGAGCTCGCCTCGTTCTACGGCCAGAGCGACGTGCAGAAGTACCGCGCCTTCGAGTTCGAGGGCGCCCCGTGGGAGAACCCCGAGGCGTGGGCGAAATCGTCGCCATTCACCTCCATCCAGAATGCGAAGACGCCGACGCTCATCCAGGTCGGCGAGAACGACGCGCGCGTCCCGCCCCCGCAGGCGCAGCAGCTCTACCGCGCGCTGCTCGCCCTCGGGGTGCCGACCGAATACGTGCACTACCCGCGCGAGGGCCACGGGCTGCGCGAGCCCCGCCATCGCGCCGACCAGTACACGCGCACGCTGGCGTGGTTCGAGAAGTGGGCGCGCTGATGCCCGCCGTCGCCGCGCGCACCGTGCTGCGCCTGCTCTGGTGGTGCGTGGTCGGCGCGCTGGTCGCGCTGTTCGGCTGCTACGTGTGGCCGACCGCCTATCGCTACGACCACATGACCGTGGACGGCGACGTGGTGCCGGTGCGCATCCATCGGATCACGGGCGAGGCGGACATGCTGCTGCCGGACGAAGGCTGGGTGCCGGCGGAGGGCGACGACGGCGGCTCGACCGCGCGGCCCGACGGACAGCACATATGAGCCGGCGCGGACGCCCGCGCGCCCGCGTGCGCGCCGACGCGCTCGTCCGTCTCGAGTCGATCCAGGCCGAGTACGGCGTCCCGGCACTGGCTCGCGAGAAGTCCGCGCTCGCCCGCGCGCTCGCCCGCGCGCCGCAGGTCACCGCCGAGCGCGTGCTGCGCCTGCACGAGGCACTGCTGTTCCTGCGCGCCTACCCCGACGACCGGCGCGTGCGCGCCGCGGTGGAGCGCGTGCTGAGCGGCTTCGGCCGCCGCGCCGACGTGCGGCGCTTCCGCGCGGCGCTCGCCGACAGCGGCATCGCCGGCACCGCGATCCACTACCCGTTCTTCCAGTCCACCGCGCGCTGGCTCGCGGAGCGCTGGCCACGCGCGCTCGCCGTCGACTGGGACGCGCTCGACGAGCCGGCACGGCTCGAGTCGTTGCTGCCGCTGTTCGCGATCTACTCGGAGACGCCCGGGCTCGACGAGTACGACTACGGGCTGCGCGGCTGGCTCGCGCGTCTGAAGGGTCCGAGTGAGACCGATGCGTCGTTCCTCGCGCGGCGGCTGCCCGACGCGGTGCACGACGACTTCGCGCGCGAGAAGGTGTGGGACGGGCTCGACCTGCCGCTGGTGCTGTCGCCCGGCCCCGGTACGCCGACCCGCACGCACGCGCATTGGCCGCGGGCGCGGGTCGCCTATCAACACCGCCCGCTGCGGCGGGAGCGGCCCGATCTGCGCGCCGAGCTGGCGCGACCGCCGCGGGCGATCCGCGCGGTGGACGAGCGCGAGGGCCAGCGGCTCATCGACCTCGCGCGGGCGGCGATGGTGACGCGTAGTCGCGACCTCGACGCGTTCTCGTACGCCGACCCGCGCGACGTGCGCGTGGTGGACTGCGGCGCGGGGCTCCAGTTCGCGGCGATGGGCGTGACCCCGGAGCGCCGTCTGCTGCTCGAATCGGTGTACGGCTTCCTCACGCTCAAGAACGGCGTGCCGATCGGCTACGTGCTCTCGAGCGCGCTGTTCGGCTCGTCGGAAGTCGCGTACAACGTGTTCGACACCTACCGGGGCGCCGAGGCCGGCGCGGTGTACGGGCGCGTGCTGAGCATGCTGCGCGCGCTGTTCGGCTCGGACGCGTTCACGATCTTCCCGTACCAGCTCGGAGGTGCGGGCAACCACGAGGGGCTCGCGTCGGGCGCCTGGTGGTTCTACCGCAAGCTCGGCTTCCGCCCGGCGGCGCCGACCGCGGTGCGGCTGATGCGGCGCGAGGAGCGCCGGATGGCCGCCGATCCCGCGCATCGCTCCTCGCTCGCGACGCTGAAACGGCTCGGCGAGGAGAACGTGTACTGGCACCTCGGCCGCCCGCGGCGCGACGTCATCGGCCGGGTGCCGATCCCGAACGTGGGGATCGCGATCATGCGGATGATCAGCACGCGCTTCGGGGCGGAGCGTCGGCTCGCCGAGCCGGTGTGCGCGGCCGAGGCCGCGGCGCGCCTCGGGCTGCCCACCGCGCGGCGCGGCTGGAGCGGCGAGGAGGAGCTGGCGCTCGCGCGCTGGGCGCCGCTGGTGCTGATGCTGCCCGGGCTGGCGCGCTGGACCGCGGCCGAGCGGCGGGCGTTCGTCGAGGTCATCCGTGCGAAGGGCGGACGCCGCGAGAGCGAGTTCGTGCGCCGCTTCGACTCCCATGCGAAGCTGCGCGCCGGGTTGCTCGCCCTGCTGCGCGGCGTGCGGACCTGACGGCCGCTACTCGCGCGGCACCGGCACGTCGCGCCAGATGCGCCACGTGCCGTCGGCCTGCCGTCTCCAGACGTTCAGGTAGCGGCTGCGCTCGACCAGCGTGTCCTTGCCCTCGGGCTGGAACACGAAGGTGTAGTGGCCGACGTCGTACACCAGGTCGTCCACGTGCCACAGCGACGACGACGTGATGCTGCCGTTGATGAAGTGGATGCGCTGCAGCAGCGGCGCGAGGCTGGCGGCGATCGCCGCGCGGCCGCGCACCACCTGGCCGCCCGGCCGCAGCTGCGCGGCGTCCTCGTCGTAGACCGAGGCGAGCGCAACCGCGTCGCCGCGACGGAACGCGTCGAGGTAGACGGCGTTCGCGGCATCGATGCCGCGCCGCACCGCGAGGCTGTCCTCGCGCGCCGCCTCCGGCCGCCGGACCGGGCTCCCGGTCGCGCCCCGGGGCGCGGGCGCCGCCGCGGTGATGAGGGCCAGTGCGAGCAGCAGGAGCGCGGCGATCGCGGCGCGCGGCGGCCTCGTCGCCCGCATCAGGCGTCGCCCAGGTCGGCGCGCAGCTCGGTGCCCATGCGGCGCGGGCGCACGTAGTACCACCAGTGCGTCGTCAGGGTCCAGCCGTGCGACCTCGCCACGCGCTCGCCCCACAGGCAGCGCCCCGCGGGCTCGGTGGCCGATCGCACGCGCGTGTCGATCGCCGCCAGCCGCTTGGCCGCCTTGGTGCGGTCGCGGTCGGTCGCCAGCAGGATCACCGCGTCGAGCAGCTCGCGCACGTCCAGGTCGTTGAGGTAGTCGTCGAGGCCCAGCGCGTAGCCGCCCTCGAGCGTCTCGGCCACCCGCTCCCACGCTTCGAGCAGTCCTTCGAGACCACCCTCCACCGCGCGGTCGGCGCAACCGCGCGAGCGCAGGAGGTCCCTTACCGGGTCGATCGCCGTCATCAGTGCTCCCGTTCGAGCTGACGGCGGAAGTACGACTCGCCGTCATGGGGTCGAAAACAGGTGCGCAGCACGCCATCCTCGCCGAAGGCGACGAACAGCCCGCTCGCACGGTCGAATCGCGTCACCACCCCGTCACCGCGCACCGCTTCCAGCACGTCGCCGGCCGCCGGGCGATCGCGCAGCGCCTGCGCGCGGCGCAGGTACTCCTCCGGGCTCGTGCAGCCGAGCTCGGCACCGTGCTTCTGAAAATGCTCCATCCACCGCTCGCGGCTCTGGAACCCGACCGCGGGCCCGAACCCGTGCGTCTGCGCCGCCGGTGCGGTCGCCGGCGCGGTCGCCACCGGCGACGTCGCTCCGCGAACCGTCGGGGGCGCGTGCGGGGCCAGCCGCATCCACAGCGCGACCGCCAGCACCGCGGCCAGCATCACGAGTCGCACGATCGTTCGGGACATGTCTCCTCGCGCCGCGGGCGGCGCGGACTGAGTCAGAGGATGCGTTTGCCGAGCGCGCTCTGGGCGAGCTCGGCGGCGAGGATCCCGGTCATGTTCTGGGTGTCGAGCACCGGATTCACCTCGACCAGGTCCATCGCCACGATGTTGGCGCGATCGGCGAGCAGCTCCATCGCCAGGTGCGCCTCGCGATACGTGATGCCGCCCCACACCGGGGTGCCGGTCCCGGGCGCGTCCTCGGGATCGAGCACGTCGAGGTCGAACGAGAGGTGGATGCCCGCGGTGCCGTCGCCGGCGAGGCGGATCGCCTCGTCGACCACGTCGCGCATCCCGCGCTCGTCGATGTCGCGCATGGTGTAGACGGTCACGCCGCTCCGCTTGAGGATCTCGCGCTCGCCGGCGTCGAGATCGCGCACGCCGATCAGGACCGCGTTGCGGGCCTGGACCTTGGGCGCGCGCCCGCCGAGGTGCACGAGGTCGTGATCGCCCTGGCCGAGCAGCACCGCGAGCGACATGCCGTGGATGTTGCCCGACGGCGTGGATTCCGGGGTGTTGGCGTCGCCGTGGGCGTCGAACCAGATCAGCCCGATGTGCTCTCCCTCGCGGGCGGCATGGTTCGAGGTGCCCGAGACCGAACCGATCGCGATGCTGTGGTCGCCCCCCAGAACGAGCGGGAGCCGGCCTTTGCCGAGGCTCTCCTCGACCGCGCGGCGCAACTCGTCGCAGGCTGCCAGCACGGGCGTCTTGTAGCGGAGCTTGTCCTCGCCGACCTTCTGGGTCTCGGGGATCATCACGTCGAGGTCACCCTCGTCGTGGACCTTGTGGCCGAGCGATTCCAGGCGGGACTCGAGGTCGGCGATGCGGATGGCCGACGGACCCATGTCGACGCCCCGGCGGCCCGCGCCGAGGTCGACCGGCACGCCGATCACATCGATACTGCGCTTCTTCCGGGTCATGGGCGGCGGAGTTTAACAGCGTGCCCTCCCGGCGGCAATGACCGCGACTCTCACGCGTGCGTTGGAGTTCCCGAAGGGCCCGGACGATCTCTCCTCGTGAACAATTTCACCTGGACGTCCTCCGCCCCTCTGGGGTATCAGCAGGGCGGTAGATGGCACTCCTCTTGCCGTTACCAAGCGGTCATCCTGTCCCCTGGCCCCCCCAGGGTGTTGCGACTGCTCGGCATCGCTCCCATGGACCCTGCCCAGGAGATGGCATTTTGCACCCTGCGACACAGCATCGCGCCGCGTTGGACGGCGCTGAGTCGGTCGGTCCGGTGCGGCTGAGCGCGCCCGCGGCGGTGTCTCCGGCTGCCCCGAAGGCGGCGGCCCAGCCCGTTCCGGGGCCGGGCCGGGCCGCCGGCGGGGGTGTCCACGCGGACGCGATCTCGCTCGTGATCTCGCTGGCCATTCCGGTGGTCGCGACCGTGCTCGGGCTGCCCTACTACCTCATGTCCCAGGGCGAGCGCATGCGCAGCCCCCTGCATCCGCTGCTGAAGCCCTCGGGCGCGATCGGGCTCGGCTTCGGGATCGCGGGCTTCGCGCTGTTCCTGTTCCTGTGGCTCTACCCGCTGCGCAAGAAGGTGCGCTGGCTGGCGTGGACCGGGAAGGTCGGCTCCTGGATGCGCGTCCACATCGTGGCCGGGCTGTCGGTGCCGGTGCTGGTGGCCGTGCACGCCGGCTGGCGCTTCGAGGGCCTGATCGGACTCGGCTACGTCGCGATGCTGCTGGTCAGCCTCTCGGGGATCGTGGGCCGCTACCTGTACGTCCACATCCCGCGGAATCGCGACGGGCTCGAGCTGACGATGGGCGAGGTCGAGAACGAGCGCCGCGCGATCATCACGCGCATCGCGGCCGCGACCGGCATCGAGCCGCAGGACGTGAACCGCTCGCTCGCGGTGAACCAGCGCTCCTACGCGGGTCTCGATCCGCTGCGGACGCTGTGGCGGATGATGCAGGACGACTGGTCGCGCCGCCGCGCGATCGACGACCTGCGCCGCCAGTGGTCGTCCCCGCGTCCCGGCGCGCGCCCGCCGAGCACCACCGCGCTCGCCGAGGCGATGAAGCTCGCGCGGCGCGAGATCGCGCTCGCGCAGCAGGTGCGGATGCTCGATGCGACGCGGACGGTGTTCGGGTACTGGCACGTCGCGCATCGCCCGTTCGCCGTCACCGCGCTGCTCGCGGTCGCGATCCACGTGGTGGTGGCGGTGCTGGTCGGAGCGGTCGGGTTCTGAGGCGGCCATGCTGATCACCACGCTCGCCTTCCTCGCGGTCTCGGCCCTGTTCATGTGGCTGCACCTGCGCGGCCACCAGCGTCCCGCGGCGGCCGCGACGACGCCGTGCCCGCGCTGCCAGGCGGCGGTCCCGAAGGCGTCGCAGTACTGCCCGCGCTGCGGCGCGCCGGTGGCCGCGTTCGACATCGTGATGGCGAAGGTGGTGGCGGACGGCACCGAGGCCGGCGGTGGCGACGGGCCCAAGCACGCGCTGGTGCGCGCCGACCTGTGCGTGGGCTGCGGCACCTGCGTGGCGGCGTGCCCCGAGCCGGGAGCCGTCACGCTGGTCCACAAGCTCGCGGTGGTGAACAAGGACCTGTGCAAGGGCCACGCCTCGTGCGTCGCCGCGTGCCCGGTCGGCGCGATCCTCGTCACCTCGGGCGCCGCGGTGCAGTACGTCGAGGTGCCGCTGGTCTCGGTGAACTTCGAGAGCACCGTCGACGGGCTCTACGTGGTCGGCGAGCTGGGCGGACGCGGACTCATCAAGAACGCGATCAACGAAGGCAAACTCGCAGTCGAACACGTCGCGCGCAAGCGCGCGAGCGCCGCGCCCGTGGCCGGCGTGTACGACGTGGTGGTGGTCGGCTCCGGCCCGGCGGGACTCTCGGCCGGCCTGCAGGCGCTGCGCGAGCGGCTCTCGTACGTGGTGCTCGAACAGGGCACGCTCACCGAGAGCATCCGGAAGTATCCCCGCCACAAGCTGCTGCTCGCCGAGCCGCTCAGCGTGCCGATGTACGGCGACCTGTGGATCGCCGACGCGACCAAGGAGGAGTTGCTGCAGGTCTGGGAGACCGTCATCCGCAAGACCGCGCTGGCGGTCCAGACCGGCGAGCGCGTCACCGACCTGCGCCGCGAGAGCGACGGGACGTTCACGGTGGTCTCCAACGGGGGCGAGTGGCGCGCGCGCAACGTGGTGCTGGCGATGGGCCGTCGCGGCACGCCGCGCAAGCTCGAGGTGCCGGGAGAGGACTCCGAGAAGGTGTTCTACGACATCGTGGAGATGGAGGAGTTCGCCGGCATGCACTGCCTCGTGGTCGGCGGCGGCGACAGCGCGGTCGAGTCCGCGCTCGGCCTCGCCCACCAGGACGGCGCCACGGTGACTCTCTCGTACCGGGGCGACGCGTTCAGCCGCGTGAAGGACCGCAATCGCCAGAAGCTCGACGCGGCGGTCGCCGCGCGCCAGGTCACGCTGCTGCTCCAGAGCCAGGTGCGCGAGATCCGCGAGCAGCAGGTGGTGCTGGAGTGGCAGGGCCGTCCGCACCTGCTCCCGAACGACGCGGTGATCGTGCGCGCCGGCGGCACCCCGCCGTACGAGTTCCTGAAGCGGATCGGCGTGCTCATCGTGCGAAAGGAGATCGCGCTGCCCGAGCCCACGGCGCAAGCCGAGGGCGCCGTGGCCGCGAGGTGATGCGTGCGCGTGCGCTCTTCGTCGCCCTGCTGGCCGCCCTGCTCGGCGGAGCCGTGCCTGCTCGCGCCCAGCTGTCGCCCGGCCCGCTCGCGAGCGCGCACGAGGCGTTCGACAACCCGACCCGGTGCTTCCAGTGCCACCCCCGCGGGGGCCAGGGCTCGATGGACGAGCGCTGCCTCGCGTGCCACAAGGAGGTGGACTGGATGAAGACGCGCGGCCGGGGATTCCATGCGCGCGACGGCAAGGGCGCGTGCGCCAAGTGCCATCCGGACCACGGCGGGCGCGGGTTCGCGCTCGTGAAGTGGGACGAGGGCGCGCCGGAGCGCTTCGACCACGCGCGGACCGGCTACCCGCTGGCCGGCAAGCACGCCGAGCTGGCGTGCGCGAAGTGCCACCTGCCGAAGTTCCAGCGCTCGGCCGCCGTCGCGTTCATCCAGAAGAAGGACCACGCGACCTCGTGGCTGGGGCTGGAGACCGACTGCGCGTCGTGTCACGCCGATCCGCACCGTGGCCAGCTCGGCACCCGCTGCACCCAGTGCCACAACGAGCGCGCGTGGAAGCCGGCGCTCGGATTCGATCACGCCAGGACCGCCTATCCGCTCACGGGCAAGCACGTGCCGTTGGCGTGCGAGAAGTGCCACCTGATGCCTCAGTTCACGAGCGCCCGCGACGAGAAGGGCGCGCCGGTGCCGCAGTGGAAGCCGCTTCCGTTCAAGGACTGCACGCCCTGCCACAAGGATCCGCACAACGGTCGCTTCCAGAAGAACTGCTCGTCGTGCCATCGCACGGAGTCGTTCGCGAGCATCGACCCGCGCGGCTTCGATCACGAGAAGACCCGCTACCCGCTGCGCGGAAAGCACGTCGCGGTGGCGTGCGCGAAGTGCCATGACCCGAAGACGGCGTGGGGGCAGAAGCCGAAGTTCGCCGCCTGCGCCGACTGCCACAAGGACCAGCACGCCGGCACCGCGACGCTCGCGGGCAAGGTCGTCGACTGCGCCTCGTGCCACGGCGTCGAGGGCTTCGACCGCCCCGCCTACACCGTGGCGATGCACCAGGGCAGCGCGTACCCGCTCGCGGGGCGGCACGTGACCGTGGACTGCGACAAGTGCCACGGCAGACAGCCTGCGGGCTCCGAGGCGCGCTTCGGAGCGGCGCGCGTCCTGATGCGGCCCGCGCACGCGCGCTGCACCGACTGCCATCTCGACCCGCACGGCGGCCGGTTCGCGGCCGGCGGCGCGCGGGCGCGGGCCAAGGACTGCCTCGCCTGCCACACGGCGGCGGCGTTCCGGCCCTCGCAGTTCGACATCGCCGTGCACGCACAGACGACGTTCCCGCTCGCGGGCGCGCACCGGGCCACGCCGTGCGTGGCGTGCCACCAGGAGCTCAAGGCGGCGCCGTCGACCTCGACGCTGCTCGCCGCCGCGAAGTCGGCGCGGCCGCTCCGCTTCGCCGAGTCGCGCTCGGCGTGCGTCGAGTGCCACGCCGATCCGCACGCCGGCCAGTTCGCCAAGCGCAAGGACAAGGGCGCCTGCCAGGGCTGCCACACCGATGAACACTTCGCGCCGGCCGATCGCTTCTCGCACGACCGCGATTCGGCGTTCAAGCTCGAGGGTGCCCACGCGCGCGTCGCCTGCGCCGCCTGCCATCGTCCCGAGCGGCGCGGGGATGCGACCTTCGTTCCGTACCAGGGCGTGCCGACGCGTTGCGAAGCCTGCCACGCGCCCGGCATCGCTCCGCTGAAGACCACGTCACTCCGCGACGCCTCGCTCCCCCCGTGGGGCGTCTTCACCCTCCTCACCTCGCGGGAGGTTCGCCATGCTGCATGGCTCCATTAGTCCCGGATCGAACCGGAGTCGCGCGGCCGCGCGCGTGCTGGCGGCGTTACTGCTGCTCGCGCCGCTGCTCGTGCTCGGCGTGAGCTCGCTCGCGGCGCCGGCCGCCAGGCGGGTGGAGAACCCGCACGGCGACTTCCGCGAGGACTGCGGCATGTGTCACCGGGCCGACGCCTGGACGCCGGTGAAGGTCAGCCGGCGGTTCGACCACGGCGCGCGCTACGGCTTTCCGCTCGAGGGCGCGCACGCGGCCGCCAACTGCACCGCCTGCCACGCCACGCTGGAGTTCAAGCAGCACAAGATGAACTGCACCTCGTGCCACGAGGACATCCACCGCGGCGAGAACGGCACCGACTGCGCCCGCTGCCACAGCGCGCGCTCGTTCACGGACATGGCGGCGATGCGGCGGCTCCACCAGACCACCCGCTTCCCGCTCACCGGCGGACACGCGGGACTCGACTGCGAGACCTGCCACAAGCCGGCGGCCTCGGGACACATGCAGTTCGTCGGCACGCGCGCGGCGTGCGCCGACTGCCACATGGCGGACTTCCGCGCCGCCAAGGACCCCGACCACGGCCAGGGCTTCTCGACCGACTGTGCCAGCTGTCACACCCCGCTGGGCTGGCACGCGGCCAAGTTCGACCACTCGCAGTCGGGCTTCCCGCTCACCGGCGCGCACCGCGCGGTGGCGTGCGGCTCGTGCCACGCGAACAACCAGTTCAAGGGCACGCCGAAGGACTGCGTGTCGTGCCACCGCGCCCAGTACGACGCCACGACCACGCCCGCGCACGGCGCGGCCGGCTTCCCCGTCGCCTGCGCGACCTGCCACTCCACCACGGCCTGGAACACCGCCACGTTCGACCACAACGCGACGGCGTTCCCGCTCACCGGCGCCCACCGCGCGACCACCTGCGCGGGTTGCCACGGCGACGGGGTGTACAACGGCAAGAGCACCGCCTGCGCGTCGTGCCACCAGACCGACTACAACGGCGCCACCAGTCCGCGGCACACCCAGCCCAGCTTCCCGCTGACGTGCACCACCTGCCACGGCACCACCTCGTGGTCCGGTGCGGCCATCAACCACGACGCGACCGCGTTCCCGCTCACCGGCGCCCATCGCGCCACCGCCTGCACGGCGTGTCACGGGGACGGCGTCTACCAGGGCAAGACCACGCTGTGCTACGGGTGCCACCAGGCCGACTACAGCGGCACCACCGATCCCAGGCACACCACGCCGAGCTTCCCCACCACGTGCACGCCGTGCCACACCACGACGTCGTGGGCGGGCGCCACGTTCAACCACGCGGCGACCGCGTTCCCGCTCACCGGGGCGCACATCGCGGCCACCTGCGTGAGCTGTCACGGGGACGGGGTGTACGCGGGCAAGAGCACGGCGTGCGTCAGTTGCCACCAGACCGACTACAACAACACCACCGACCCGCATCACACGCTGCCGAGCTACCCGACCACCTGCACGAACTGCCACGGCACCGCGTCGTGGGCGGGCGCGGCGTTCGACCACAGCACCACCGCATTCCCCCTCACCGGCGCCCACCGCTCGGTGAACTGCGCGGGCTGCCACGGCGACGGGGTGTACGCCGGCAAGAGCACCGACTGCTACTCGTGCCACGCCGCCGACTACAACGGCGTGACCAATCCCAGGCACTCGCTGCCGTCGTTCCCCACTTCGTGCACGTCGTGTCACACCACGACCAGCTGGGCGGGGGCGAGCTTCAACCACGCCAACACCGCGTTCCCGCTCACCGGCGCGCACACCACCGCGAGCTGCGGCGCGTGTCATGGCGACGGGGTGTACGCCGGCAAGAGCACGGCGTGCGTGAGCTGCCACCAGACCGACTACAACACGGCCGTCGACCCGAACCATCCGGGCGCGGGGATCGCCACCACGTGCGGCGACTGTCACACCACCACGCTGTGGGCCGGGGCGCGCGTCAACCACGACTCCCCGTACTTCAAGATCTACTCCGGCAAGCACAACGGGAAGTGGACGAACTGCTCGGATTGTCACAACGCGCCGACCAACTACGCGCAGTTCGACTGTCTGTCGTGTCACCCGAAGACCCGGATGGACAGCGAGCATGCCGGCCGCTCCGGGTACTCGTACCAGAGCAGCGCGTGCTACTCGTGCCATCGGAGCGTGTGATGATCCGAACGCGGCCGCTCCGACCGCTCGTCGTGCTCCTCGCCGCCCTGGCGGCGGGGAGCGCCCACGCTGCGCCGCCGGGCGCGACGGCGGCCTCGCGGGGCGCGCTGCCCGCGCGCTCCGCCCCGGT
Source organism: Candidatus Eiseniibacteriota bacterium (assembly GCA_963725865.1). GTDB lineage: Bacteria > Eisenbacteria > RBG-16-71-46 > RBG-16-71-46 > RBG-16-71-46 > CAVSAC01. The sequence goes on along the minus strand of CAVSAC010000014.1, from coordinate 1,100,121 downwards.
CGCGGCCGCCGCGACGGCGCCCGCCCCGGTCGCTGCGGCGCCGGCCCCGAAGAATTCACCGGGGACCGCGCGCGTGACCTACGTGACGGGCGGCTCGGTGTACCTCGACGCCGGCCGCAGCGATGGGCTGAACGAGGGCGACACGCTGGTGGTCGCGCGCGACGGCGCGACGATCGCGCGGCTGCGCGCCGCATTCCTGTCGTCGCACGGCGCGTCCTGCGACACGCTGCCGGGGTCCACGCTGCCGCGCGGCGGTGACGTCGCGCGCTTCACGCCCCGACTGGCGGTCGGTCCGCCGGCCGCGGCCGCGACGCCGCCCGCCGCGGGCTCCGCCGTGCTGCCGCCCTCGGCGCCCGGCGAGGTGATGCCTCATGCGGCCACGGTGCTGGTGCCGAATCCCCCGCGCGCACGCGCCTCGCGCCTGCGCGGCCGGCTCGGCGCGCGGCTCCTGGCGATCCAGAGCCGCGAGGCCGGCGACATGACGCAGCCCGCGCTCGACATGCGACTCGAGGCGGTGAACGCCGGCGGCCTGCCGATCGACCTGCTGAGCGACGTGCGCGGCCGTCGCACCGTCCGCACCTCGACCACCGGTCCCGACCAGGTCGAGTCCTCGACGCGCGTCTATCGCCTCGCCGCTTCGGTGCACGACGCGAGCGCGCGCTATCGGCTGACGCTCGGCCGCCAGGCCTCGCCGCTGCTCTCCTCGGTGAGCCTGTTCGACGGCGGCCTCGGGGAGTGGGGCTCCCGGCGCTGGGACGTGGGGGCGTTCAGCGGCACCCAGCCCGACCCGGTGCAGCTCACGGTGTCCCGCGAGATCCTGCAGAGCGGCTTCTACCTCGCGGCGCACCAGGCCCCGCTCGCGGCGCGCCGCTGGTCGCTGGCGTTCGGCGGGGTGACCTCGACGGCGCGCGGACAGGTCAACCGCGACTTCGTGTTCGTGCAGGGCAACTATCACGACGCGCTGGTCTCGATGTCGTACGCGCAGGAGGCCGACATCGAGCGCGGCTGGCGCCGCGACTCGGTGGGCTCGGCGTTCATGCTCACCAGCTCGTTCCTGACGGTGAACGTGCAGCCGGCCGAGGGCCTGTCGCTGAACGCGGGATACGACGGGCGCCGCAACGTGCGCCTCTACCGGGACCGCGAGACGCCGGAGACCGCGTTCGACGACCGCTTCCGCGAAGGCGGATGGGTGGGCGCGTCGGTCGAGCTGGGCCCGCACGCGCGCGTGAGCGGCGATGCCCGCAGCATGGGCGGCTCCAGCGACCGCGCGAACGCCTGGTCGGCGAGCGGCGAGCTGATGCGCCTGACGACGATGAACGGCCGCCTGCGCGCGCGGTACTCGCGCTCGGACGCGCCGGTGTCCCGCTCCGAGTTGATCTCGCTGGGCGTGGCGCTCGATCCGTTCGACGGCGCCCATCTCGATTTCAGCGGCGGCACGCGCTCCACCCGCGACGTGGCCGTGAACGCCGAGGACCGCGCCAACTGGACCAGCACGGACCTCGACCTGAGCTTCATGCGTCGACTGCTGCTGTCGCTGTCGTGGGAGCACACGGCGGGCAGCCTGGAGCACGTCGACCAGGAGTACGGCGGCCTGAGCGTGCGGTTCTGACGCCGCCCGTTGGCGCCCTCTGGTAGAGTGCGGCCGTGCGAGTGATCCGACGTCCGGGAGCGAGCCAGGCCGTACGAGGACTCGCGACGCTGCTGACCGCCGCCCTGCTGTGCGGCGCGGACACGCACGCGGCGTCGCGATTCGTCACCCCCCCGCCGCCACCGCGGCCGCCCCGCGTGCCGAGCGGCGCGCTGTTCTTCGACGACTTCTCCGACGGGCTCGGCCGCTGGTCGTTCGACCGCGACAGCGTGTGGTCGATCCACTGGGGCGCCCTGTGCGCCGATCTGCCCAGCCGTCGCCAGCTGCGCTCGTTCGCCTACGCGGGGTCGGAGAACTGGCACGAGTACGCGGTCGACCTCGACGTCTGCCAGATCCGCGGCGTGGACAAGGGCGTGGTGGTGCACGTGCGGGGCGGCTCCGGCGTCGGTGTGGACCTGCGCGGCCCCGGCTACCAGGACGTGCTCATGTACCGGCGCGAGCTCCCGATGGGGCGCGCCAAGGCGTCGAGTGGCAACGGGGTCTGGCACCACGTGCGGGTGGAGTGCCGCGGCAGCTCGTACCGGGTGTTCCTCGACGGCACCCAGGTGCTCGTCCGCGGCGACGCGCGGGGTGAGGGCACGACCGGACGGATCGCGCTGCCCGCCTACACTGGCGGCGTCGGCGAGTGCACGATCTACTACGACAACGTGCTGGTGACCAAACTCGACTGAGGCACGCGCGCGGCGCCGGGGCCCGCGGGCGGCACACTCGACGTCCTCCCCGCCGCGCCGGGCGCTGACGCGTGGACAGCGGCACCCAGCGGCGAAGCACGCAGCCTGCGCCGCCCGCTGCGGAGACCGCTCAGGCCGGCGCCAGCCGCGGCCGGCGCACGCCGAGCAGCCGCAGCCCGTTCAGGATGACCACCACGGTGCTGCCCTCGTGGCCCGAGACCGCCACCGGCAGCCGCAGCTCCGGCAGGCCGAGCTGGGGCGCGAGGAACACCAGCGTCACCAGCACCACCATCACGCCCGAGGCGATGACCACGTTCTGCACCACCACCCGGCGCGCGCGCTGGCAGAGGCGGACCGCGTAGGGCAGCGCGCCCAGGTCGTCGCTCATCAGCACCACGTCGGCACTCTCCATCGCGGCGTCGCTGCCGATGCCGCCCATCGCGATGCCCACCGAGGCACGCGCCAGCGCCGGTGCGTCGTTGACGCCGTCTCCGACCATCGCCACCGCCTCGCCGCGCTCCTCGAGCTCGGCGATCGCGTTCACCTTGTCCTCGGGCAGCAGCGCGCCGCGCGCATCGTCGACGCCGGTGCGCGCGGCGATCGCCTGCACGGTCGGCACGCTGTCGCCCGACAGCAGCACGACGTGGCGCACGCCATTGCGGCGCAGCTCCGCGACCGTCGCGGCCGCCGCCGGCCGCACCTGGTCGGCCGCCGCGACCACGCCCCAGCCCCCCGGCCCCTGCACCGCCATCGCCGTCTTGCCCTCGAGCCGCAGCGCGTCGATGCGCGCGAGCACGGCCTGCGGCGCGCGCGTGCCGAGGTGCTCGAACAGCTCGGGCGTGCCGATGGCGACCGGCCCCTCGGCCAGCGCGGCCACCAGCCCCTTGCCTGGATGCGACGTCAGGTGGGTCGCGGTCGCGAATGCCACGCCCCGCGCCTCGGCCGCACGCACGACGGCCTGCGCGAGCGGGTGCTGGGAACGCGTCTCGGCACCGGCCGCCCACGCCAGCACGCCGCGCTCGTCGACGCCCTCGATCGCCTCGACGTCGGTGACCTCGAAGCGGCCGAGCGTGAGCGTGCCCGTCTTGTCGAACGCCACGGTGCGCACGCGCGCCAGCGCCTCGATGAAGCGTCCGCCCTTGAACAGCACGCCGTGGCGCGCCGCGTTGGCGATCGCCGACAGGATGGTGGCGGGCGTGGCGATCACCAGCGCGCACGGGGACGCCACCACCAGCAGCGTCATCGCGCGGTAGAACGAGTGCATGAAGTCCTGGTGGAGGACGAACGGCGGGACCACGATCATGAGCGCGGCGCCGATCATCACGACCACCGTGTAGTAGCGGCCGACCCACTGCGCGACCTCCTCGGTGCGCGACTTCTGTTCCTGGGCCTCCTGCACCAGCCGCACGATGCGCGCGAGCGCGGTGTCGCCGGCCGCGCGCGTCACGCGGACCTCGAGCGCGCCCTGGAGATTGAGCGTTCCCGCGTACACCCGGGCGTCGACCGCGACCGCGACCGGCATCGATTCGCCCGTGAGGTTGCTCATGTCCACCAGCGAGGCGCCCTGAGCGACCTCGCCGTCGACCGGCACCGCCTCGCCCGGTTTCACGATCGCGATCTCGCCGACTCGCGCGTCCTCGGCCGGGATCTCGATCTCGCGGCCGTCGCGTTGCACGCGCGCGGTGGCCGGGCGCAGCTCGAGCAGCGCGCGGAGCGCGCGGCGCGTGCGGCCCATCGTGTACACCTCGAGCGTGTTGCTGAGCGAGAACAGGAACATGAGCACGGCCGCCTCGGCGACGTAACCGATCACGCCGGCGCCGAGCGCGGCGAGCAGCATCAGCAGGTTCACGTCGAAACGCATCCGCGCGAGCGATGCCAGCGTGCCGCGCAGCGCGAACCACGACCCGAGCAGCGCCGCACCGACGTACGCGGCGTGATGCGCCAGCGAGGGGGCGTGGGCCCATTCGAGCACCATGCCGGTCACCAGCAGCGCGAGGCAGCCGCCGGTCAGCCAGGTCATCGCGCGCCCTTCGGCCAGGTGCTCCTGGTCGGCCGGGCTGAGGCTGGCGCCCCACGGCTTGAGGGCGGAGAGCGGCCGGACCAGCTCGGCGCTGCCCACCGGAGCCACGCGCCGCGCGAGGCCGATGCGGCCCGGATCGGACGAGATCTGGTACTGCTCGCGCTCCTCCGCCGGCAGGTGCGCGAGCCGCAGCGCGCATTCGTCGCACGCGCCCGGCGTCTCGCGCCGCTCGCAGGTGGTCACGCGCTGCTTGAACAACCCGCCGACCTCGTCGGCGAGGCGGGAGAGTTGGTCGGGGGCGATGAGCGTCGGGTCGTAGCGAACCGTGAGCGTCTGCCCGCGGAAATCGGCCTCGATCGCGACCACGCCCGAGCTGTTGCGTAGGCGGTCGGAGAGGATCTCAAGACAGCCCTCGTCCACGCCGGCGGCGGGCTGGGACGACGTCGCAGCGCCCGGGTCGAGGTGGTCGGCGGTACTCATGAGAAGCCGAATCTAGCACAGGCCAGCGCGGTGCGCCGGCCCCGGAGACCCTCGCGAAAGCCGCACCGGCGGTGCTATCCTGCCGCGCGTCATCCCCGCGCACCGACCCCCTCGAAAGGCGTCCCCCGATGTCGCGGAGCTTCCTCGCGGTCCTCGCCGGCGTGGCGGCGAGCTACGCGCTCACGCTGACCAGTGATTCGGCGTTCGGCATGATCGCGGTGCCGGATGGCGACGACCGGCGTACCCTGGTGCTGGTGTGCGCGATCCTCGCCCATTTCGCATCGATCGGATTCGCGGGCTGGCTGACCGGAGTGCTGGCGCGACAGTCCGAGGTCGCGCACGCTGGCGTGATGGGGCTGGTGCGCCTGCTGATCAGCCTTGCGATCGCGGTCGAGATCCACGGCGACGCGCCGACCTGGTGGATCGTGACCCGCCTGCTGCTGGTGGTGCCGGCGGCGATGTTGGGTGGAGCGCTCCGCGCGTTCCAGCGGCTGCCGCAGGAGACCTGATCCGCGCGGCCCGTTTCAGCGCGCCGCGCGCGTCTGTGCCAGCATCCACACCGGCAGCCCGGGTTCGCCGTAGGCCGCGTCCCAGCATCCGTGGTTGAGGTCCGGATAGAGCGTGGCGCGCGCGCCGTCGGGGTCGAGTCCGCGCGCGGTGCGCTCCACGCGCAGCGCCTCGACGATGCGGCGGGTGTCGGCGGGATCCACGAGGTCGTCCTTCAGTCCGTGGAACGCCCACACGGGCAGCCGCACCACGCGCCGGGCCACCGTGCCCGCGCGGCCGTAACCGCACACCGGCGCCAGACACGAGAACTCGTCCGGGTGGCGTGCGCCGATCATCCAGGTTCCGTGCCCGCCCTGTGAGATGCCGGTGAGCGCGACGCGAGCGCGGTCGACGTGGAACTCGCGCTCCACCGCCCGCAGCGCGGCGAGCACCAGCGCCTCGCGCTCCTCCCACTCCTCCTCCTCGCGCGGCTTCTGGGGCGCGACCACCAGGCAGGGCCAGCGCTCGGGGTGCGCCATGACCGCCGGCAGCAATCCGACGCGTGTGGGCTTCACGCCGTCGGTGCCGCACTCGCCGGAGCCGTGGAGGAACACCACGCACGGCCACGCGCGCGCCGCGTCGTAGTCCGCGGGCACCCACACCGCGATGCGGTGGCGCTCGCCCCCCACCTTCACCTCGCGCGCGAGCAACCCGGTCGGCGCGCCGGCCGCGGGCGCGCCGCCGGCGAGCGCCGCGAGCGCGAACAGCGTCACGGCCGTGCGATCCCAGCGGATCCGCGCCATCGAGCCTCCTCGTGGGTCATGGTGCCCGCCGAGTGGAGCGGCAGCGGCGCGCAGGGTCCGGACGCCGGCCGCGCGCGGCGCTCAGTGGGACGCTCCACCGGGCCCCATGCCGCCCGCCGTCGGCCGCATGATCAGCAGCAGGGGCAACGCGAGGGCCAGCGAGAAGCCGAACAGCAGGAACAGGTCCTCGAACGAGAGCATCAGCGCCTGCCGCGTGACCTGCGCGTTCACCATCGCGAGCGCGCCCGCATCCGCCCGCGCGGGGGACCAGCCGCGCGCGACCAGGTTCGCTGCGAACGCGCTCAGCCGCTGCACCGCCGGGGCATCGTACGCGGTGACATGCGCGATCAACGCCTCGCGATGAGTGACCTGGAGGTGCTGGAGCGTGGTGGCCGACAGCGCGATCCCGATGCTGCCGCCGAGCTGGCGCGTGAGGTTGTAGAGCCCCATCGCGTTCGGGATCTGGTCCATGCGCAGGCGCGCGATCGCGAGATTCGACAGCGGCACGAAGATCATCCCCAGCCCGACGCCGCGCAGCACCAGCGGCAGCAGGAAGTCGCTGGTGCCGCTCTGGGTGGTGAAGTGGTAGTGCTGCCACATCGCGAGCAGGAAGATCCCGACCCCCGCGGCGATCACCACGCGCGGATCGTAGCGGCCGGCGGTGCGGCCGATGACCGCCATCGTCGCGGCGCTGGCGAGCGCGCCCGGCAGGATCACGAGCCCGGTCTGCTGGGCGGTGAAGCCGAGCAGCGTCTGCAGGTACACCGGCAGCACGAACACGGTGGCGTACAGGCACAGGCCGAGCGCGCCCGCGAACGCCACGCCCGCGGCGAACTGGCGGTTGCGCAGGATGCGCAGATCGATCACCGGGTGCTCGGTCGTGAGCTCGTGCGCCACCAGCCCGAGCAGCGCCACCGCGCTCACCGCCGCGTAGACGACGATCTCGCGCGAATCGAACCAGCCCGCGCGCTCCCCGCGCTCGAGCATGGTCTGCAGCATGCCGATGCCGATCACCAGCAGCGCGAGGCCCACGTAGTCGACGCCCTGCACGCGACGCGCGTGCACCGAGTCGGGCATGTACGCGAGCGTCAGCATCAGCGCCATCATGCCGAACGGGAGGTTGATGTAGAAGATCCACGGCCACGACAGGGCGTCCGTGAGGTAGCCGCCGAGCGTCGGGCCGAGCGTGGGGCCCACCATGATGCCGACCCCGAAGATCGCCATCGCCGCGCCGTACTCCTCGCGCGGGAACACCTCGTAGAGCACCGCCTGCGCGGTGGAGAGCAGCGCGCCGCCGCCGAGGCCCTGGATGATGCGCCACGTCACGAGCTCCTGCAGGGTGTGCGAGTTGCCGCAGAAGAACGACGCGATCGTGAACAGGGCGATCGAGCCGGCGAAGTAGCGGCGCCGGCCGAGCAACGCCGACAGCCATCCGGTGATCGGCAGGATGATCACGTTCGCGACGATGTAGCCGGTCGACACCCACGCGATCTGGTCGAGCGTGGCGCCGAGGTTGCCCATCATGTGCGGGATCGCGACGTTCACGATGCTGGTGTCGATCAGCTCCATGGCGGAGGCGAACGTCACCGTGATCGCGAGGATCCAGCGGTTGCGGTAGGTCGCGGCGGAGATGCCGTTCGGCAGCGCCACGGGTGCGATCGAGCGCGACATGAGCGCCTCAGCGAGTCCGGATCGTGACGAGCGCGCTCATCCCCGGGCGCAGCGGATGCGCCGGGTCCCGCGGGTCGGTGACGCGGACGCGCACCGGGATGCGCTGGACCACCTTCGTGAAGTTGCCGGTGGCGTTGTCGGGCGGCAGCAGCGAGAACCGCGCGCCGGTCGCCGGGCTCAGGCTCTCCACCGCGCCGTGGAAGTGGCGGCCGTGGTAGGCGTCCACCTCGAGATCCACCGGATCGCCCGGGTCCACGTCGCGCACCTCGGTCTCCTTGAGGTTCGCCACGACCCACACGTCGTCGAGCGGGACCACCGCCATCAGCGCCTGCCCCGGCTGGACGAGCTGGCCGACCTCGACGTTCTTGCGGCTCACGACGCCGGAGTGCGGCGCGACCACGGTGGCGTACGACACCTGGAGCGCAGCCTGGTCGCGCGAGGCGCGCGCCGCCTCGACCCGCGCGCCGGCGCCCGTCAGCGCGGCCGCGGCGGCCATGACCTGGTCGCGCGCGGCGGCGAGCTGGGCGTCGGCCACCTGCGCGGAGGCCTCGGCGCCATCGAGCTGCTGGTGGCTCACGATCCCGCGCGGCGCCAGCGAGCGATAGCGCTCGAGGTCGTTGCGCGCACGCGCCGCCGCGGCCTCGGCCTGTGCCACCGCGGAGCGCGCCGCGGCGAGCTGCGCCTCGGCCTGGCCGGGGTGGTGGAGCGACCCGGCCGCGGCGATCTCCTTGGCGAGGTCGCCCTCGGTCTGCGCCAGCCGGGCGCGGTAGTCGCGGTCGTCCAGCACCACGAGCGTGTCGCCGGCGCGCACCGCGACGTCGTCCTCGGCGTTCACGCGCGCGACGTAGCCGCCGACCTTCGGCAGCACCGGGATGATGTGGCCCTCGACCTGCGCGTTGTCGGTGCGCACGTGATGCCGCCCGAACCACCACTGGCGAGCGAGCAGCGCGAGCAGCACCAGCGCCACCACCCCGAGCAGCGCGAACACGACCGGGCGACGCGAGGTCGCGTTGGCCTCCGGAGCCGCGGCGGGCGCGCCGTCGGAACGCGGGGCCGCGGGCGCGACGGACCCGGTCGGCGGCAGGCCGGCGAGCGGCGCCGCGGGGGCGGCCGTGGTGGCGGTGTCGTCGAGCGTGGGGGTCACGGAGTCTCTCCTCGTGGATGGGATGGCGGTCATCGCAGGGACAGGACGTCGCCGGTGGCGCGTGCGAGCTCCAGGCGGCCGACGGCGGTCGCATGACGGGCTTCGATCAGGGCGTCGCGGGCGCGCACCAGCGACGACTGGGCGTCGATGACCTCGATGTTGTTGGCCACGCCCTGGGCGAAGCGCTCGCGCGCCTCGGCGACCTCCTGGTCGGCCAGCGCGAGGCGTTCGACCGCGACCTCCTGTTGGCGCTCGCCGTTGGCGATGTCGAGCAGGGCGCCGGCGACCTCGGCTGTGAGCTGGGACTGCAGGTCGTGCAGGCGGACCTGGCTCTCGCGGATCAGCGCGCCCTGCTCCGCGAGCCGCGATTCGCGGCGCAGGCCGTCGAGCAGCGGCACGCTGACCGCCACCGTCCATTGCCGCGTCGGAGTCGCGTCCGCGAGTTGGACTCCGCTCGGTCCCCAATCGCCCGAGACGTCGACGCGCGGCAGGCGTTCGAGCGAGGTCGCGCGCCGTTCGCTCTCGGCGCGCGCGAGCCGCGCGCGCTCGGCGTCGAGCTCGGGGCGGCGCGCCTGCGCCTGCGCGAGCGCACCCGCCAGCGAATCGCTCACCACACCGGGAGCGCTCAGCGTCTCCATCATCGTGTCCGCGAGCGCGAAGCGCGTGGTGGGATCGATGCCGAGCGCGCGCGCCAGGGTGATGTCGGCCTGGTCCACCTGGTTCTCCGCGACCACGCGCTCGCCGAGCGCGGCGACGTACTGGGTACGGGCGCGCACCGCGTCGATGTGGGGCGTCACCCCCGCCCGCTCCTGCTGGGTCGCGAGGTGCGCGAGCGTGTCGGCCAGCGCTTCGTCCGCACGGCGGGCCGCGAGCTGCGCGCCGGCGCGCGCGCGGTGCAGGTACGCGAGGGCGGCGCCCTGGGCGGCCGCCTCGGCCGTGCCGCGGCGCTCGGCGACGCTGACCTGCACGCCGGTGCGGGCGGCGCCGAGCCGGGCCCACGAGGCTCCGTCGAACAGGGTCTGGCTGGCCTTCACGCGCGCGTCGTAGCTCTTGACGGGGCCGAGGATGATCGGAAACGGCGCCGTGCCGGGCAGGCTCGGGAAGTCGAAGCCGGTGGTGAGCCGGTTGAACGTGCGCTCGTTCTCGTACGCCGCTCCGCCGACGCTCGGCAGGAACGCGGCGCGCGCCTGTCCCACCTTCGTGCGCGCCTCGCGCTCGCGCAGCTCGGCGAGCGCGACCTGCGGCGCGGTGGACGAGGCGATCCGGATCGCGTCGGCGAGGCTCAGCCGCTGCGGCTCCTGAGCGCGCGCGGGAGCGGCGACCAGCGCCAGGAACGTCGCGGCGAGGAGCAGGGGTCGGACATCACGCATGGTGCGCCTCCGGTCGCGCGGCGATGCCGCGCAGGAACACGTCGAGGTGGAGCTCGACGACCTGATCGAAATCGACGCGCGTCGCCTCGCAGTTGCTGAAGGAATGACGCCACAGCGAGCCCATGAGCAGCGGCGCGACGATCAGCCGCACCGCGGTGGCCACGTCGACGGGGCGGAATTCCCCGGCGTCGATGCCCCGCTGGAGCGCGCGACCGAACAGGCGATGCCCGCGCTGCACGACCTCCTGGTGGTAGAAGCGCGCGAGGTCGGGGAAGTTGCGGGCCTCGGCCATCACCAGCTTGCTGATGCCCCCGATGGGCGTCGCGGCGACGTAGCTCCACCAGGTGCGCACCAGTTCGCGCAGGAGCGCGTCCGCCGGCCCCTCGTACTCGTCGAGACGGCGCTCGCCCCGCTCGATGACCGGCAGGATGTTCTCGCGCACCGCCGCCTCGAGCAGCGCTTCCTTGCTGTCGAAGTAGAGGTACATCGTGCCCTTGGTGACACCCGCGCGGCGCGCGACGTCTTCGAGGCGCGCGGCGGCGTAGCCGCGCTCCGTGAACACCTCGAGCGCGGCCGCGAGGATCTCGGCCGGGCGGGCGTCCTTGCGCCGCTTCCAGCGCGGCGTCGCGCCGGTCGGCCGGGTCGTGGGGTGTGTCGTCATGCGGACCTCCATCGAGGAGTGGGTCGAGCGTGTGGGCTTTGGATAGATAACTGACCGGTCAGTTACATGAAATCTTTTCCGGCCTGCTTATCCGTTCGGCCACAGCGGGTTGGGCTGTCCGGTCATTCGCGGAGGATGCTCGTTCTGGAGGAACTTGCGGGCGCTTCAGAGAGCGGAAAGCTGGTGCGTCGCCGCGGCCCCGTGCGCATTGCGGCCCCGGCGAGCCCTCCGATACGCTGCCGCCCGGTCGCCCACGCCCGCTCACCTCCCGGAACCTCATGAACCACGAGCCCAGCCGCCTGCCCCCCGACCTCTCCGCCGCGCTGCCGCGCGAACTGGTGGAGGAGCTGCTCGCCATCGCGCGCGCGCAGGGCTCCGAGTTCGCGGAGGTATACGCCGAGCACGCGACGCACACCGGATTCTCGTACGACGAGCGCCGCCTCAAGTCCTCCTCGCTGTCCGTGACGAGCGGCGTCGGGATTCGCGCGATCGTGGGCGAGCAGACCGGCTACGCCTACGCGGACGGGTTCGCGCCCGACGACCTGCGCGAGGCCGCGCGGGTGGCGTCGCGCATCGCCCGCGACGGCACGCCCGGGGCGCCCCCGCAACCGTTCCGCGTCGTGGACGCGCCGCCGCCGTTCACGCTCACCGCGCCCGCGCCGCTGGCGCTCGACGAGCCGGCGAAGATCGCGCTGCTGCAGCGTGCCGACGATGCCGCCCGCTCGCACGATGCGCGCGTGCACGAGGTCTCGATCGGCCTGGGGGACGCCGCGAAGGCGTTCCTGGTCGCGAACAGCGATGGTGGCTGGGCCGCCGACCGCGCCTATCTCTCGCGCCTCGTGGTGTCGGCGCTGGCGCTCGAGGGCGATCAGCGCCAGAGCGGGTTCGCCGCCGCGGGCGGTTGCGTGGACGCGGCGTACTTCGAGCAGCAGCGCAGCCCCGAGACGGTGGCGCGCGAAGCGGCGGCCAGCGCGGTCACGCTGCTGTCGGCCCGCGAGCCGGAGGCGGGCTCGTATCCCGTGGTGGTCTCGCCCGGCTGGGGCGGCGTGATGGTGCACGAGTGCTTCGGGCACAGCATGGAGGGCGACACCATCCGCAAGCGCACCTCGATCCGCGCCGACCAGCGCGGTCAGCTGGTGGCGGCCCGGGGCGTGACCATCGTGGACTCGGGGCTGGTGCCCTACAGCCGCGGATCGTTCCGCATCGATGACGAGGGCACGCCGGCGCAGCGCACCGTGCTGGTCGAGGACGGCGTGCTGGTGGGCTACCTGTGGGACGTGCTCAACGCGCGCCTGACCGGCGAGCGGCCCACCGGCAACGGACGGCGCGCCTCGTACCGCGACTTCCCGCTGTGTCGCATGACCAACACCTACATCGAGGCCGGCCCAGCCAAGCCCGCGGAGCTGATCGCGTCGGTGAAGCGTGGGCTATACTGCAAGGTGCTCGGCGGCGGCTCGGTGAACCCTGCCGATGGGAACTTCTCGTTCCAGGTCACCGAGGCGGTGATGATCGAGGATGGCCGGCTCACCCATCCGGTGCGCAACGCCACGCTCACCGGCAACGGCAACGACGCCATGCTCCGCATCGCCGCGGTCGCGAACGACCTGAAGATCGACGGCACCACCGGTTCGTGCGGCAAGGACGGGCAGTGGAAACCGGTGGGCGTGGGGCAGCCCACGGTGCTGTTCAGCGAGATCACCGTCGGCGGCACCGCGACCTGAGCCGCCGGTCTCGCCTTCGAAAGGAGTTCGTCGTGTCGTCATTCGCGCGTGTCCTCGCCGTCGTGTTCGGGATGGTCCTCGTCGCGACCGTGGCGTTCGCCCAGCCGGCGCCGGGTTCGCTGACGCTGCGCGCCGGGGCGGGCTTCTCGAATTCCCGCCTCGACGGATGGAACGAGCCGCTGCGGGGATTCGAGCAGCAGCTCACCGCGCGGTACGACCCGCTCGGCCCCAGCCTGCGGCCCAGCGTGGAGCTCGCGTGGTCGCCGGAGCCCGGCATCACGATCGGTGGGGCGGTGACGTACCAGAAGCTGAAGTCGAACGAGACCTACGCGCCGATCGGATTCGGCTCGATCACCGAGGCGATCGACCTCACGCTGTGGCGCAGCACCTGGCGCGCCGCCTGGTGGCCCGCGTTCGCGCCCAGCTTCTACGTCGGTGGCGAGTTCGGCTTGGGCTCGGCGAAGGTCACCGAGCGGGTTGGCTTCATCGATCTCACGGAACCCGCGAACAGCTTCACGAGCCACCAGAGCTGGAGCGGCAGCCACGTCGTCTCGGGACTGTTCGGCGGCATCGAGCGCCCGCTCGGGAAGCGTAACCTGCTCGGCTATTTCGAGGTCGGCTGGGCGTTCCAGGACTTCGGACAGATCGGCGACGCCCGCTACGACGCTCAGTCCCCGAACCCGGTCCAGTTCACCGCGCCGAACTCCGGCAAGCGGGTGATCACCGATTTCTCGGGGCTCCAGGTCACCGCCGGCCTCGGCTGGTCGGTCGGCGGCCGGCGCTGAGCCGACCGGGGATGAGCACGGGCCGCTCCGGTCCCGCCCAGCCGACGCATCCGCCCGCGGCGCTCGAGCGCTTCGGCGCCCAGGCCGTGGACCTCGCCCGCCGCGCGGGCGCGGCGCAGGCCGAGGCGTGCGTAGAGACCTCGCGCGCGTTCACGGTGCGCGTGTGCGGCGGCGTGATCGAGACGCTCAAGCAGAGCGGGACCCTCGGACTCGGCCTGCGCGTGATCGTGGACGAGCGCGTGGGGTTCGTGTCCACCAACGACCTCGCGCCGTCCGCGCTCGCGGACCTCGCGCAGCGCGCGGTCGCGCTGGCGCGGTTCTCGAGCCCCGACCCCGCGAATCTCCTGGCGACGCCCGAGGAGGCGACGGGCGAGCCAGCGGGCGAGCTGGGGATGTGGGATCCGGAGGTGCTGGCGTTCACCCCGGAGCGCAAGATCGCGCTGGCGCTCGAGCTGGAGCGCCTCGCGCTGGCGCACGACCCCCGCATCCGTCGCACCGAGGGCGCGGGCGTGAGCAGCCACGACGGCGCCGCCGCCATCGTCTCCTCGACCGGCATCACGCGCTCGTGGGCCGCGACGTCCGCGAGCCTGTGGGTGGTGCCGCTGGCCGACGACCGCGACGGCCGCCAGCAGACCGGCGTCTACAGCACCAGCCGCCGCCGCGTGCAGGAGCTGCCCAGCGCCGAGGCCGCCGCCCGCGAGGCCGCGGAGCGCGCGGTCGCGCGCATCGGCGCGCGTCCGGTGCCGTCCGCCCGGGTGCCGGTCGTCCTGCACCCCGACATCGCGGCGGGCTGGATCGCCGAGATGCACGACGCCTTCAGCGGCGAGTCGGTGATCAAGCGGTCCTCGTGGCTCACCGAGCGTCTCGGCCAGCCCATCGCCTCGCCGCTCGTGACGCTCGTCGACGACGGCCGGCTCGCGGGCGCGGTCGGCACCGAGCCGTTCGACGGCGAGGGCGTGGCGACGCGACGCAACGTACTGATCGACCACGGCACCTGCGCGATGTTCCTCTACGACGTCTACCACGCGCGCCGCGCCGGCGCGCGCCCCACCGGCAGCGCGGTGCGCGGATACGCTTCGCTGCCCGGCATCGGCGCGCAGAACCTCTACCTCGAACCGGGCGACGAGTCCCCCGCGGCGATCCTGAAGCGCGTGGAGCGCGGCTTCTACATGGACGACCAGGGCTCGTTCGGGTTCAACCCGGTGACGGGCGACTACTCGTTCCAGGCCCAGGGCTTCTGGATCGAGCACGGCGAGCGCACCCAGCCGGTCGACGGCGTGACGGTGGCCGCCCATTCGCTCGACATGCTGCGCGGCGTGGTGGCGGTCGGCAACGACCTCGAGTTCCGCGGCGCGATCGCGAGTCCCACGCTGCTGATCGCCGAGATGACGCTGAGCGGCAGCGGCGCCTGAGCGCCGCGCGCGCGGGGGACGCCGCCGGGCCGTCAGGAGTTGCGGTAGGTGGCCACCAGCCCGACAGCGCGCCGGTAGCTCGGCGCCGGCGCTTTGGCGTGGCCCAGTCGCACGAGCAGCAGCGGTTCCTCGCCGCCCGCGCCGAACCGCCGCAGCACCTCGGCGCGCGAGGGTTCGCTCTCGAACACGGTCGCGAGCGGCTGCACCGCGAGCCCGAGCGAGGTCGCCTTGAGCAGGAACCGCGCGACCAGCTGCCCGCCCGCCAGCCACGAGGGGCCGCTGCGCCGGTTCACCGACAGCAGCGCGAGCGCGCCGCTCGAGCGCACCTGGTCGCGGGCCTGCTTGCCGGCGCTCTCGGCTCCGAAGCGCAGCAGGCGGCTGTGCGGATCGAAGTAGCGCCCCGCGAACCAGTGCGCGGGCCCGCCGAATTCCAGCGCGTCGAGCGTGACCCCGTCGCCCCGTCGCCGCGCATCGCCCGCGTCGAGCCGCATCCAGGCGAAGCGCTCGGTCTCGGCACGGCGGTCGCGGACCTGGGCGCGCTCCACCTCGAGCGCCACGTCGGCGATCGCGCGCAGCGCGCCGCGGTCGTCGAGCCAGTGCACGGCGCCGTCCTCGGGCGCCTGCGCCATCAACTGCGCGCTGCTGGCGAGCGTGACGGCGCGGCCGTCGTAGTCCCGGCGGTTGGTGCGGCGCTGCGGGATCGCGGAGAACAGGGCGCGGTCGCGCGGCGAGTCCCCGCCGGTCCACGACATCTGCGCCACCACGCCGTGCGCACCCTCGTCGGGCAGGTAGTCGACCGTGGGGCGCAGGCCGTAGGCCCGCGCGGCGATGAGCAGGTGCTCCAGCGACGCGCCCAGGGAGATCGTCATGCCCCGGCGCGCGGGGTCGGTGACCGGGAGCGCGCGGCCGGCGTCGGCGACCAGCCGGATGGTCGTGCCCTCGACCTCGAACCGCCACGGCTGGGTGTTCCACTGGCTGGGCGCCAGCACCGCGGCGCCGATCATGGCGCGCACCAGCTCGAGGCCGGGGGCGGGCTCGTCGGGGAGCGTCCAGGGCTGCAGTTGCGGCCACGGCCGAGCGACCCCTCGTGCCCAGGCCACATGCGGTCGGAGCGCCATGTAGGTGGCGGCTCCGGCGACACTCACGAGGAAGCGACGGCGGCCGATCCGGGCGAGTGGGGCACGGCCGGGAGACGTCCGCCCGATCACCCCACGTGGGAAGCCTGGGTCCATGGCCGGCAGGTTGGCCCAGTGAGCCCCCAGCGTCAACTGGGACGCGTCAACGACCTGCGGGGCAGCCGATTGGGGGTCCGGCGAGACGCGGCGGCGGGGCTTGCCGCTCGCGGAGGCGACCACTAGGGTGGCGGCATGGACGTCACGCGCTTCGTCACCGACGCCTCGCTCGAGCTGGTCGCGCGCCGCCTGCGCGCGCTGGGACACGACGTGCTCGTTGCGCGGGGCGCGCGTCTCGAGGAGTTGTTCGATCTCGCCCGGCGCGAGCGTCGCACCGTGCTCACGCTCAGCGCGCGCCATCCGCGGCGTCACGCCGACGTCCCGGCGCTGCGGCTGCCGAGGGACGCGGCCGCCGCGGTGCGCGCGGTGGACGCCGCCGGCGCGGCCGCCGGCCCGCCCTTCAGCCGCTGCACGGCGTGCAACGCGGCGCTCCAGCGCCGCCTCGCCTTCGAGGCCAGCGGCGAGGTGCCGGGCCGCGTGCTGCGCGCGGTGCAGCACCTGCACCACTGCCCGGAGTGCGGTAAGTGGTACTGGGAGGGCTCGCACACCGCGCGCCTGCGCGACTGGCTCGCCGCCGCGCTCGGTCGCGAGCTCCCGCCGCCGGCGCCGGTGGTCCCACGCGCGGAGCCCTGAGCGCGCCGCGGCGCCCGCCGGGTGACGGGCGCCGCGCGGGTGGGATCGCGGCTCAGCGGTAGCGGGTCTTCAGCGTGCCCCAGGTGCGGTGGTCGCTCGCCACGGCCTGGTCGATCACGACCGGGTAGTCCTCGGTCTCGCCGCCGACGAACTCGCCGTTGGTCGCGGTGGCGGAGCCGTTCCATGGGAAATCGACCGGCACCGCATCGTCGGTGATCGTGATCCGCATCCAGCCGGGCCCGTTGAACGGACCCATGCGGAAGCCGGGCGACGTGATCGAATTGCAGCCCGGGTCGAGCAGGATGGGACTGTTGACCACCGCCCATTCGCTCGCGCACGCCACCGGCTTGCTGCAGAGGAACCCATCCTCCCAGTCGCCGTCCTGGTTCATGTCCACGCAGATGTTCAGATAGACGAGTCGCTGCGGGCCGCAGTTATAGACCGCGAAGGGAACGGTGCTGTTCGAGCACGTCACGAACGACCCGGACGCGACCACCCCGGCGTCGGAGGCGTCGGTGGGGCATTCGTCCTTGCCGAACTGCATCGCGCTGAACGCGGGTTGCAGGCAGTCGGTCGGACCACCTCCGCACGCACTCGGCCCGGGACCGAGCTGGATCTTGGCATCGGGCTCGCTGTCGATGCCCGATGGGCCGGCGGCGGTGGAGTAGCACCCCAGCCAGTAGTTGCTGGTGCCGGACTGCACGTGGCGCACGTATCCGGCGGGACCCGGGTTGGTGCCGGCGGTTCCGCACATCACCGAGCGGCTGGCGATCGGACCGGGTGCCAGGCACGAGGGGAATGCCCCGATCACGCCACCGGGATACGCGATCACGCCCTCGGGCGCGTCGCCGTAGTCGGTGATGGGCCGCGGACAGTCGTTCCCGCCATCGGTGTCGGTGGCGGAGGCGGGTGGCGGGACGGTGACGAGCAGACATGCGCACAGCAGGACGAAGAGCACAGAAGCAAGGCGCATAGGCGACATCTCCCTGAGGGACCTTCCACCCGGTGATCCGGGTATCACGCTGGATAGCGTGCGCCCCCCGCGCGGCGTCTGTCAACGACCGAGCGCGCGCGCGGACCGCGGCTGGAGCGGTTGCGGGCGGCGTCTCGCCCGTGGGCGGATGCTAGAATCCGCGCCGCTCCGCTCTGGCCGTCCACTCTTTCGCCATCCCATGGACCTGTCCACCGTCATCGTCAACTATAAGTCGCTCGCCCCGTTGCTGGTGTGTCTCGAGACCGTGGTCGCCGAGACGGCCGGCCTCGAGGCCGAGGTGATCGTCGTGGACAACGCCTCCGGGGACGGCGCCGGGGCGGCCATCGCACAGCGTTTTCCGCAGGTTCTCTTCATCGGCAACGCGGAGAACGTGGGCTTCGCGCGGGCGGTGAACCAGGGCATCCGCGACGGGACCGGCGCTGCGGTGCTGGTGCTCAACCCCGATTGCGAGGTCTGCCCCGGGGCGGTGAAGGCGCTGCTCGGGCAGCTGCGCGCCCATCCGCGCACCGGGATCGCGGCTCCGCGGATCCTGAACGGCGATGGCTCGCTGGAGTACTCCGCGCGCGCCTATCCCGACCACCTGGCGTTCCTGTTCAACCGCTATTCGCTGCTCACCCGCCTGTTCCCCGCCAATCCCTGGTCGCGACGCTACCTGCTCTCGGATTGGGATCACACCACGGTGCGCGACGTGGACTGGGTGGCGGGCGCCTGCATGCTGGTGCGCCGGACGGCCATGGACGAGGTGGGCCTGCTGGACGAGGCGTTCTTCATGTTCAACGAGGACGTCGACTGGTGCCGTCGCATGAACCTCGCGGGCTGGCGCGTGACGTACGTCCCCGACGCGGTGGTGGTCCACCATGTCGGCGCCAGCCGGCATCGGGTGGCGAACCGGGTCATCCTCGAGCGCCACCGCGGCATGATTCACTACTTCCACAAGCACCACCCGACGAACCCGCTGGTGGCCGGGATCGCGGACGCCCTGATCCTCGTCCGCGCCGGGCTGATGATGGCCCTCAACGCGCTGAAACGCTGACGTGCCCTATTCGCTCCAGCTCGCGCTCGTGACCTGCGCGGCCGTTCTCGCGCTGGTGCCGGTCGCCATGCGGGTGGCGCGCCGCGCGGGGGCGCTCGACCAGCCCGGCCCGCGCCGCATCCATCGCGAGGCGGTGCCCACCATGGGCGGCCTGGCGTTCGTGGTCGCGGTGCTCGGGGTGGCGTGGATCGCCCGCGCGCTGCCGGGCCCCGCGGCCCTGCTCGATGCTCAGCCCTTGCTCGGGCTGACGCTGGCGGCGGTGCCGATGGTGGCGCTCGGGATCGTGGACGACGTGCGCGGCACGCATTGGATCGCGAAGCTCGGCGTGCAGTCGTGCGCCGCGATGGTGCTCGTGCACTTCGGCTACGGCGTGCCGGTGCTCACGAACCCCTTCGGCGGCACGCTGCCCGCCGGGCTGCTCAGCGGGCCGCTCACCGTGCTGTGGGTGCTGCTCGTGACCAACGCCGTCAATCTGATCGACGGCCTCGACGGGCTCGCCTCCGGCGTGGTGATGATCGCCGCGGCCGCGCTCTGGTTCGCCGGACGCTCCCACGGCGACTTCTACGTGATGTTCCTGGCCTCGCTGCTGATCGGCGCCACGATCGGATTCCTGCGCTACAACTTCCCGCCCGCGCGCGTGTTCATGGGGGACACCGGCAGCCAGTTCCTCGGCCTCGTGATGGCGGCGATGGCGCTGCTCGAGAACCGCAAGGGCACCGCCGCGGTGACGCTCCTGTTCCCGCTCGTCGCGATGGGCGTGCCGATGGTGGACAGCGTGTTCGCGTTCGTGCGCCGCGCACGGCGGGGCCAACCCGTGTTCCGCGCCGACGCGGAACACGTCCACCACCACCTGCTGCGGATCGGCTTCACGCCCCGCCGGGCGCTGTTCGCGCTCTGGGGGCTCTCGGCGGCGCTGGCCGCGGTGGCCGTGCTGCTCGCCGGGCTGCCGCGCTCGGCGGCGGCGATCGGCGCCGGAGTGCTGGCGCTCGTGCTGTTCGTGGCGTTCGAGCGGCTCGAGTCGCACGGCGGCCCGCGCGAGCGGGACTGATCCCGCGGGCGGACGTCCCGGGCGACGCCGCGGCGCCGCCTCGAGTCCGCCGGGACCTCTGGAGCTCCGCTCCGCTTCCCCACCCCCCGGTCCCGCCGTCGGGATTCGCACGCCGCGTGCCCGCGCGATCTCCCCGCGCCGGTCCGCGGTGCGCGATCGCGGGCGTCGGCGGCGCGCCGCGAGGCGTCGGCGCGCGGACGAAAACGCGCCGCCGGCCCGGGGTGCGGGCCGGCGGCGCCGAACGAACGGAGCGACGCGCGCAATCGGCGCGCGATCCGTCGCTCAATAGGCGTACGACCAGTTGAGCTTGAGCCCGACGTCGAACACCGAGCTCTTCTGCCGGCCGAAGCTCGGGTTCGTGATCTTGTCGTTGCCCGTACGTCTGAGGAAGCGCAGGTCGAGGCCGAGCACCTGCTGGGGCGCGATCGGGGTGTTCATACCGCCCACCAGGTACACGCCGTTGCTGGCGCCGATGTGGTCGTCGCCGCTGCGATAGGTGCGATAGTTGATGCCGCCGCCGCCGACGCCGAGGTACGGATGCAGGTCGGTCCGCCAGCGGAAGTGCCGCGCCAGCTCGGCCGTGAACGGGAACGCCATCTCGGCGGCGCCGTTCGAGCGCGACAGGATCTCGTGATGGGCGTAGAGCCCGAAGGAGTAGCGCTTGTTCAGCATGCGGCTCCAGCCGAAGCCGTAGCCCGCGCCGCTCTCGGCGGCGTTGTCCCCGAGCGCCTTGGCGTAGCCGGCGCGGATCGACATCCACTGGGCACCCTTCGCCCAGGGGTCCGACGCGGCCGCAGCCGAGGTCGACCAGACGACCGCGCCGGCGAGCACGACGGTCGCCAACGCGGATCGCATCCCCAGATTCCGGATCACTGCGGAACTCCTTTCGAGTCGTCAACCATCGGCCGCCCGGTCGAGGCCGCGAAGCCGCGTCGAGCACATGCACGCGGACCTCAGGACGGGCGGGAACCGTAGCAGAGCCCTCCCGCGACTCACAAGCGCTTCCCCCCCGGCGGCTCCACGCTGCGCGAGCGCGTCGCGGATTCGCGCCGCGGCGCACATCGCGCTTCCCCGTTCGAGCGCGGGCGGCTAGTCTGGCGTCGCATGAGACGCATCCACGTGCTCGCACTCGCCCTCGCCATGGTCGCCGCCGGCTGCGGCCGCGGTCGTGCGCCCCAGGACCAGCCGCTGCGCCTCGAGGAGCTCGCGGACACCACTGGGATCGCGCTGGGCACGCCCCTGATCCGCACGTTCGAGCCCTACCGCGTGGGCAACGGCGTGCTGCGCGTGCGCGGCAAGGTCGACTTCCCGGACGGCACGCGCCTGCAGGTGTCGATCCTCGAGCCGGCGAGCGGGCGACTGGTGAAGCGGTTCCAGGTCCTGGTGCAGAACGGCCGCTTCGACTCGCCGCCGCTGATCGGCCCCACCGGGTCGCTGGCGCAGGCGGACTACCACTTCGAGGTGCTGGCGCACTTCAACGACGCGTGGCAGCCGCCCGAGGTGCTGCAGCGCACCGGCGACGGACGCTCGCTGCGGGGCCCGGGCATGACGCGCGGCGTGCACGGCGAGGCGGTGTTCCGGTTGGTCGAGGACGCGCACATATGAGCCCGCGCGCCCCCCGGCCCCCCGTGCTGCGCTACCGCGCCGCCCGCCGTACCGACGTCGAGACGCTCGCCGAGCTCGGCCATCGCGCGTATCGCGTCCGGAGCCTCGAGAACCGCCGCGAGTTCTACACCGACCATCCGCGGTTCGGGCTGCGCGACGTGCGCGTGGGCGAGCTGGACGGACAGCTCGTCGCCTCGCTGGTGATGTATCCGCTCACTGCGTACGTGCGCGGACAACGCGTGCCGCTCGCCGGCATCGGGTCGGTCGCGGTGAGTCCCGAGCACCGCCGCCGCGGCGTCGGCGAGGCGCTGCTGCGCTCCGCGCTGCGCGAGCTGCGCCAGCGCGGCGATGCGCTGTGCGGGCTCTACGCGTTCCGCGGCGCGTACTATCGCAAGCTCGGCTGGGGCGTCGCCGAGGTCGTGCACCAGCTCGCGGTCGCCCCCGCGAACCTGCCGGCGTCCGACGAGGCGCGTCGCGTGCGGCGCCTGATGCTCCCCGATCGCCCGCACGTGGAGGCGCTCTACGACCGGGTCGCCGCCCAGGGGCACTTCGCGCTGGCGCGCCGGCCCGAGTGGTGGTCCGAGCGGCTGTGGACCTATCCCGGCGACTGGGTGGTCCACGAGGGCCGCCGGCGCGGCCAGATCGAGGGCTACCTGCACTACGAGGTCGACAGCAGCGACGGGCCGTTCAAGCTCGCGCTCACGCTGCAGGAGTTCGTGGCCGCCACGCCCGAGGCGCACCGCGGCCTGGTCGGGCATCTGGCGTCGCTGTCCGACCAGGTGGTCGAGATCCAGTACGCCGCGCCGGCGGATCACGCCTGGCTCGCGCTGATGCGGACGGCGCAGAATCTGCGCCCGGGCGCCGAGATGGGCGTGCTGCTCGACACCGGCAACGTCGCCAACGGGCTGATGCTGAGGCTCACCGACGTGAAGGCGGCGCTCGAGGCGCTGCCGGTCTCGCCGTCCTCGCGCGGCGAGGTGGCGCTCGAGGTGGACGACGCGGTGCTGGCACCGAACGCGCGCGGATGGCGGGTGCGCGCGAGCGACGGCCGCCTGATGGTGCGTCCGGAGGGGGCGAGCGCCGGCCGCGGCACGCCGCGCCTGCGCGTGCCGGCCGACGTCATGGGACCGCTGGTGAGCGGCACGCTGTCCCCGACGCGCGCCGCCGAGGCCGGCCTGCTCGAGGCCAGCGGCGGCGCCGCCGAGATCATCGAGCGCTGGTTCTGCGCGCGCCCGGCCTTCGTGTACCCGCTGAACGGGTTCTGAGGCGCGGCGCCGAAGCCCGCGCTACTGGAACAGCCCGTCCACCGACAGGTAGCGCTCGCCGGTGTCGTAGCAGAACGTGAGCACCCGCGAGCCGGCCGGCAGCTCGGGGAGTTTTTGCGCCACCGCCGCGAGCGAGGCGCCCGAGGACGCGCCGATGAACAGGCCCTCCTCCTTCGCCGCGCGCTGCGTGTACAGGAACGCGTCCTCCTCGGTCACCGCGATGGTGCCGTCGAGCGTGGCGCGGTCGAGCACCGCCGGCAGGAAGCCGGCGCCGATGCCCTGCAGCTTGTGCGGGCTGTGCGTGCCGCCGGCGATCGGCTGCGACTTGAACGGCTCCACGGCGTACGTCTTGAGCTTTGGCATCGTCTTCTTGAGCACCTGCGAGACGCCGCTGATGTGCCCGCCCGTGCCGACGCCGGTGATGAGCACATCGAGCCCCTCGGGGAAGTCGCGCACGATCTCCTGCGCGGTCGTGTCGCGGTGGACCGCGGGATTCGCCGGGTTCTCGAACTGCTGCGGGATCCACCCGCCCGGCGTGGCGGCGCGCAGCTCCTCGGCGCGCGCGATGGCGGCCTTGACGCCGCCCTCCTTGGGCGTCAGCTCGAGCTGCGCGCCGTAAGCCGTCATGATGCGCCGGCGCTCCATCGACATGGACTCCGGCATGATCAGGATGCACTTGTAGCCCTTCACCGCGCACACCAGCGCGAGCCCGATGCCGGTGTTGCCCGAGGTCGGCTCGATGATCACCGAGCCGGGCTTGATCACGCCGCGCTTCTCGGCGTCTTCGATCATCGCCAGCGCGATGCGGTCCTTGATGCTGCCGCCCGGGTTGGCGCGCTCGAGCTTGACCCACACCTCGGCGCGGTCACCGTAGAGGCGATGCAGGCGGACGTGAGGCGTGCCACCGATGGTCTCGAGGATGCTCTGGGCTCGCATGCGGGGTGCTTCCTTCCTGCGCCGGTGGGACGACGCGTCAATCCTCGCGCCGGCGCGACGCGCCCGCCGCGAGGGGTGGCGCACCGGCCGACGGCGCGGGAATCTCCGCCGCCAACCGCTGCTCGATGCTCGCGACCTCGGTGACGATGGTGCCGGGCGGCACGCTGTGCGTGAGCCACACGTTGCCCCCGACGATGCTGCCGGCGCCGACCACGGTGTGGCCGCCGAGGATGGTGGCGTTCGCGTAGAGGATCACGTCGTCCTCGATGGTCGGATGGCGCTGCGCGTCCGCCTCCTGCTTGCGTACGCTGAGAGCGCCGAGCGTGACGCCCTGGTAGAGCCGCACGCGATCGCCGATCACGGTGGTCTCGCCGATCACGATGCCGGTGCCGTGGTCGATCGAGAGCGCGCGACCGATGCGCGCGGCCGGGTGGATGTCGATGCCGGTCTCGCGGTGCGCGACCTCGGTCACGATGCGGGGCAGCAGCTCCACGCCCAGCTGGTGCAGCTCGTGGGCGAGCCGATAGCACGCCACCGCGTAGAAGCCGGGGTAGGTGATGATGACCTCGTCCAGGCTCTGCGCGGCGGGATCGGCCTCGCAGGTGGCGGCGGCGTCCTCGAGCAGCGCGGCGTGCACCTGCGGCAGGCGCGCGCAGAACGCCTCCGCGATCGCGGCGGCGCGTGGTGCCGCGGACGGATGCGCGGCCACGAACGCCTCGGCCCGCGCGCGCAGCGCGCGCAGCTCCTCCGCCAGCAGGGCGGGGTCGTGCGTGCAGACGGTGGCGAAGTGCGGGAACAGCAGGGCCAGCGATGCCTCGATGAACTCCTGGGCACGGGTACGTAGCCCGGGCGGCAGCGTGTGCGCGCGACGGGCGGCGGCGAGTCGGTCGAGGAATGCGGCGGGAGGTCGGTCGGGCATGGCGTAGGGGTTGGGATTCGAGCGGAACGCCGGAGATTCTACACGGCCGCCCGCCGGTCGACGATGGCAGAAACCGCGCCGCGCCTCGTGGCGCCCGCGGAGCCCCGGCACCAAGGACCGCTTGACCGGATACGCGTGCCGGCTCAAGGATGCCGGCGTCGCGGTGGCCCCACCCCCGCGACACTCCACGGACGAACCCCGCGTCCCGGCCCACCGGGCGCACGACTCCTGCCCCGAGGACCCGCTGGTGATCCCTGGTTTCCCGGTGGTGCACGAGCTCACGCCGCGCTTCCGCGACACCGACGCGATGGGTCACGTCAACAACGCGGTCTACGTCACCTACCTCGAGGTCGCCCGCCAGGTGTACTGGCGCCGGCTCGCCGGATCGCACGACTACGGCAGCGTGCCGTTCATCCTCGCGCACGTCAGCATCGACTTCCGCTCCGAGACGCTCGTGCACGAGGAGTTGCTGGTCGGCATCCGATGCACCGAGATCGGTCATCGCTCGTTCGCCTTCGCCTACGAGATCCGCGAGCGCGCGAGCGGGCGGCTCGTGGTGGAAGCGACCTCGGTGCAGGTGTGCTACGACTATGCGAGCAAGCAGACGCTCCCGTGCCCGCCCGAGCTGCGGGCACAACTCGAGGCCCTCGAAGGGCGGGACCTCTCCCGGAAGGTGAACTCATGACGATCCGATCGAGACGACGGTTCCTCAAGGTCGTGGCCTCCGGCGCGGCGGTCGCGATCGTCGCGCCGGCGGCCACGCTCGCGCGCGCGGCCACGCGCCCGGCACGGTCGCGCCCGGCGCCCGCTCCGCACCTGAGCGCGCGGCCCGCACCACGCCCGCCGACCGGCGTGGCGACCGAGATCGCGAAACAGAAGAAGCAGGTGGCGCAGACGCTGCAGACGCTGCGCGCGTTCCAGCTCGGGAACGGCGCCGAGCAGTCGTTCGCGTTCCGCCCGCTACGACCCGTGCGCGGGAGGCGCTGACATGTACGGCGACGACATCCTGTTCCTGAGCGTCGTCGAGCTGTCGCAGCGCATCCGCAGCCGGCAGGTGTCGCCCGTCGAGCTCACGCTCTCGTACCTGCGCCGCATCAAGTGGTTCAACGACCGCCTCAACGCGTTCACGACGGTCACGCCGGAGCTGGCGCTGGAGCAGGCTCGCGCCGCCGAGCGCGAGATCGCGGGTGGCCACTGGCGCGGCGTGCTGCACGGCATCCCGTACGGCGCGAAGGACCTGTTCGCGACCGCGCGGGTGCGCACCACCTGGGGCACCGCGGCGTGCAAGGACCAGGTCTTCGACCGCGACGCCACCGTGATCCGCAGGCTGCGCGAGGCGGGCGCGATCCTGCTCGGCAAGACCGCGATGATCGAATGCGCCGGCGGGCTCGGCTACCGGTTCGCGAACGCCTCGATCGACGGCCCGTCCCGCAATCCCTGGGGCACCGACCGCTGGACCGGCGGTTCCTCGTCGGGATCGGGGGCTGCGGTCGCGGCCGGGCTCGCGGCCTTCGCGCTCGGCACCGAGACCTGGGGCTCGATCCTGTGTCCGTCGGCATTCTGCGGGCTCACCGGCCTGCGCCCCACGTACGGGCGCGTGAGCCGCGCGGGCGCGATGGTGTGCTCGTACACCTTCGACAAGGTCGGCCCGATCGCGCGGACCGCCGCCGACTGCCGCGCGATCCTGCACGCGATCGCGGGCCGCGACCCCGACGATCCCTCGAGCGCCGACGAGCCCGTCCGCATCGCCGGCGTTTCGCCGAAGCCGCTGTCACGCATCCGCGCGGCGCTGGTGCCGATGGACTTCTCGAAGGGCGGCGAGCCGGAGGCGAAGACCGCCTTCGACGCCGCGGTCGCCGAGCTGCGGGCGGCCGGCCTGAAGCTCACCGAGGCCAAGCTCCCCGACCTGCCGGCAACCGAGGTCGCGGCCACCATCATCACGGCCGAAGCGCTGTCGGCGTTCGAGGCGTTCTTCCGCGACGGCCGCGTGCGGTCGCTGAAGGACCCGTACGCCTCGTACCAGCTCGAGGTGAACGAGGCGATGAGCGCGCCCGACCTGGTGAAGGCGTGGCGGATCCGGACCCTCGTGCAGGAATCGATGGCGTCGTTCTTCGACGAGTACGACGTGCTGGTCTCACCCAACTTCCTGTCGGTCGCGCCGCGCATCGACCAGGACCTCAACGCGGCGCTCCCGTACGGCGATCCGGTGGGCGCGTTCGGCAACACCTGCGGGCTGCCGTCGCTCGCGCTGCCCAGTGGGTTCGGCAGGGCGCACATGCCGGTCGGATTCCAGGTGATGGGCGCCCCGTTCGACGAGGCCTTGCTGCTCGACATCGGCGAGGCCTACCAGCAGAGAGAGCGCGCGCACCGCGAACGTCCGCCGCTGCGCGAGTCCCAGGCGATCCCGCCCGGCCAGAACTGACGGCGATCCCGCGGCGCCCGGCGGCTCCGGCCGCCGCGGCCGCCGGGCCCGGTTCCGCCGGGCCGAACGCCCTTCGGCACCACCGGTCGTTCCCCTTCATTCCGCCGCCGGCCCGGCCGATAACGCGGCGACGAAGGGAGATCTGCCCATGCCCGTGGCGCCCCCCCTCATGCGGGCCGCGACCGCTATCCGAAGCGCGTGCGTGGCGGCATCCGTCGCGCTCGCGGTGCTCGGGCTCGTGCCGCTCCGCGCGCGGGCCGCCGACCTGCAGTGGCACGGCCTGCTCGACCTGATCGCCGCGGAGCAGAGTCGCGCCTTCCCGGCCAACGTGCTCACACGCGGCGACAATCCCTACGACGCGTACCGGCTGCGGCTGTTCGCCGAGTCGCAGGTCGACGACCGGCTCCAGGTGCTCGGCCAGTTCGTCTTCGACGACGTCTCGGAAGCCTACGTGGACGGCGCCTACGTGGTGGCGACGCCGTGGCCCGACCGCGACCTGCACCTGCTGGCGGGCAAGCTGCCGTGGGCGATCGGCACCTATGGGCCGCGCACGTACTCGGACAAGAACCCGCTCATCGCCACGCCGCTGATGTACCAGTACCACTCCACGCTGCTCTGGTATCAGCTGCCGCCGAACGCCGACGCGCTGCTCGCGATCGCGGGCACCGGCTCCTCCGGCGTCCAGTACACCGCATACCAGATGGGCGTCGGCATGCCGCTCGTCGACGACTCCTACTGGGACACCGGCGTCACGCTGGCCGGCAGCGCGCGGCCGCTGGAGTTCGCACTCGGCGTCACCTCCGGCGCGCCCGGCTGGGGCAGCACCGCGCGCGACGACAACTCCGGCAAGACCGTGCTCGGCCGGCTCGGGTGGACGCCCACCCCGGCGCTCCGGATCGGCGTCTCGGGCGCCTACGGGCCCTACCTGGCGGGCAGCCTGGCGTCCGCGCTCCCGACCGGGCACGACGTGAACGACTACGCGCAGCGCCTCGTGATGGCCGATCTCGAGCTGCTGATCGCGCACGCGGAGCTGCGCGCCGAGGGCGCCCGCAACGTGTGGGAGACGCCGACGGTGGGAGATCTCGAGGTGCGCTCCGGATACGCCGAGCTCAAGTACTTGCTGCCGTCGGGGCTCTATCTCGCGGCCCGCTGGGACGTCGAGCGCTTCGGCGACCTCGCGGACTCCACCGGCGCGCAGCGGCCCTGGGACTGGGACGTCACCCGCCTCGACGGAGGCGTGGGCTACCGCATCACGCGCACGACCACCGCCAAGGTCGTGCTGCAGCGCACCACGTTCGACTCGGGCGTGCCCGGGGCATCGAAGCGGAACCTGTCGATGCTCGCGGGACAGCTCTCGTTCGGCTTCTAGCCCGGCGAGGAACCGCATGCGAGCCACGATCGCCTGCTTCGCGACCTTCGTCGGATGGGCGTGCGCGTTCCTGGGCACGTGCATCCTGCTCGCGTGGGACTCGCCGCACGGCGGAGTGCAGGACATGTCGTTCCTGCTCTCGTGGACGCTGATGGTGTCGGCCGCGAGCGGCGTGCTCGTGGGCCTGCCGTTCGTCGTGAAGGCGCACCCGGCATCGCCGTGGTTGCGCCCGCCGGTCTCGATCCTGGCGGGCGGGGCACTCGGAGTCGCGGCCTATCTGCTGCTGATCGGGTGGTGGGCCGGCGCGCCCGCGCGCTTCGTGAGCTTCGCCGCGGCGGTGGGCGCGATCGCGCTGCCGACCCACCTGGCGATCGCGGCCCGCTGCGTCCCGCTGCGCGGCGGGATCCGCAACGTGGTCGCGGTCGCGTTGCTGCTGGCGCCGCCGCTCGGCGTCGCCGGCTTCACGCACGTGATGTGGCCCGCGCTCGCGCGCACCGCGCCCGCGCTCGCGTACCAGTACGGCTCCAGCGAGGCCCGCGACGCGCTGGTCGCGCACACGCTGCGCACGCTCGAGCCGGGCGTGCGCCTCGACTCGCTGTCAAACCTGCTGCCGGACGTGTTCCCGGCCAGCACCGGCATGATGCTGATGGCGAGCGGTGATTCGGTGGTGAGGCTGCGGTTCACGGCGGGACGCCTGGCCAGCGTGGTCCGCGACCGCGCGGCCTCGCGCTGACGACGCCGTCGGGGCCGCGGCCCACCCACGTCCGCAGCGGGGGCAACCCTGCGCGGCCGGCGACGCACCAAGAGCAGGCCGCGCCACCCCGGGGCCGCCGCACCCGGACGCCCCAGGAGGATGCCATGCTCCGCCGCTCCTCGCTGCCCTTCGCCGCCCTGCTGCTGATCGCCATCGCGCCGACCGCCGCGCCGCCAATCCGTCCGCCGTCCCGTTGCAGGCCGACTGGGATGTCGCGCTCACCTCGCCGGGTGAGCCCGGGCATCCGCTGGTGATCGAGGGGCGCCTGCTCGGTCTGCCGGACTCGCTGCCGCTGCGCGGCGCGACCCTGCGCGTCTATCACGCCGACGCGAACGGACGGTACGGCGCTGGCGGCGGGCGGCCGGCCCGGCTCACCGCGGTGCTGCACACCAACGTGGCCGGCGGCTTCCGCGTGCGGACGATCGTCCCGGGGCTCGCCGAGGGAGTGCCCCACGTGCATTTCGTGCTGTCGGCGCCCGGCATCGAGACGCGGACCGGCCAGCTGTTCCTCTGCCGCTCGCACGGGGCCGGCTCCGATTCGACCTTCGCGCACCTGCCGTGGATGGTGAGGCTCCCGAACCGCGAGAACTACGCGTACGTCGAGCGCGACGCGAGCGGCGACGGCTACCACTGCGCGTGGACCTGGGCGGTCCGGCGGACGCCGGGTCAGTAGCCCGATCGCGCCAGCGGGCGGCGGGCGGCGCGCCGCCAGGTCCGCGGGCGATCGTGCGGCAGTCCGGTCGGCCGCGCGGTCCGGTGCTCCGCACGGCCCCGGCCGGGCGCCGCGCTTGGAGCGCGCCGCGGGTCTCCTCTACACTCTCCGTCCCTTGCAGTCGGTGATCGGTCGGGGAATCGCCCCTTCCCTCCGTCCCGCACGCCCACAGACACGTCCTCTCAGCCGCGACACCTGGTGCGCGCACGGAGATCCTGAATGGCGCATTCCCGTAGCCTGGTCGCAACCCTCGTGCTCCTCGGCCTGCTGGCCGCCTGGCCGGCCACTGCCGCCCCGACGAAGGTGCTGTTCGACAATCTCAAGGGCGAGACGGCGGGCAACGCGGACTGGATCATCGACACCGATCAGCCGCTGCCCATTCCCGACCAGAGCACCGTCACCGCGGGCACGGCGCGCACGTACTGGCTCGGCGCCATCTCCTCGTGGGGCATCGACCTGGTGAAGCGCGGCTTCCAGGTCGCCACCCTCGGCTCCGGCTACCCGATCTCGTACGGCAACGCGGCGAACGCGCACGACCTGTCGAAGTACGACGTGTTCGTGCTGCCGGAGCCCAACTCGCCGTTCTCCGCGGCCGAGTCGATCGCCATCTTCAACTACGTGCGCGATGGCGGCGGTCTGATCGTGGTGACCGACCACAACGCCTCCGACCGCAACGGCGATGGTTGGGACTCGCCCGAGGTCTACAACGCGCTCGACGCGACCCGGCTCTGGGGCATCCACGCCGGGACCGTCGGGGACGCCAACAACAACATCGTCCAGACCTCGACCAACGTGAACGCGTCGCTCAGCGACTCGATCATCCGCGGTCCGGTCGGCAACGTCACGGGGCTGGCGTTCCACAACGGCACCACGTTCACGCTCTACCCGGCGCTCAACCCGACCGTGCGCGGCGAGGTGTGGATGACCGGCGTCGCGCAGGGCAGCACGACCAGCGCGATGGCCGCCAGCGCGGTCTACGGCAACGGCCGCGTGGTGGTGGTCGGCGACTCGAGCCCGATGGACGACGGCTCGGCGCAGCCGGGCAACTCCAGCATCTTCGACGGCTGGGGCGAGGCGGGCGCCACCGACAGCACGTTGTTCATGAACGCGGTCTACTGGGCCGCGCGGCGTGGCGTGGCTGCCGGCGACACCCAGGCGCCGGTCGTGAACCTCACCGCCCCGAACGGCGGCGAGGTCTGGAAGGCGGGCGCCACGCGCTCGATCCAGTGGACCGCCTCCGACAACGTGGGCGTGAGCGCGATCGACATCGACTGGTCGACCGACGGCGGCGCGAGCTGGAGCCCGATCGCGGCCGGCCTCGTCCATCTCGGCCTCTACGCGTGGACGGTGCCGAACACGCCGACCACCACGGCGCGCGTGCGCGTGACCGCGCGCGACGCCGCGGGCAACTTCGGCTCGGACTCCAGCTCCACCGACTTCACGGTCGACCGCTGGATCATCACCGCCACCGCCGGCGCCGGCGGCACGATCGCTCCGGCGGGCGCGGTTCCGGTGCTGCAGGGCTCGAACCAGGCGTTCACCATCGCGCCCGCCGCCGGGCAGCACGTCGCCGGCGTGCTGGTCGACGGGGCCGCGGTCGGCGCGCTCGCCGGCTACACGTTCAACTTCGTGGTCGCGAACCACACCATCGCCGCCAGCTTCGCGCCCGATTCGGTCGCGCTCCAAGTCACCACGGTGGGCGCGGGCACGGTGTCCCGGACTCCCGACCTGCCGAGCTATCCGTTCGGCACGCCGGTTCGCCTGCTGGCCGTGCCCGACGCCGGCTGGGGATTCGCGGGCTGGAGCGGTGACACCGCCGGGACCGTGGTCAACGGCGACACGCTGTTCGTCACCGTCGATGGCGCCCGCAGCATCACCGCGACCTTCGCGGACGCCGCCGCCCCGCTGGTCGCGCTGCTCGCGCCGGTCGGCGGCGAGCGCTGGCGGGTCGGCGATCTGCGGCGCATCCGCTGGACCGCGACCGACAACGTCGGCGTGGACTCGGTACAGCTCGAGGTCTCGTACCACGGCGCCGGTGGGCCGTGGGAGACGCTGCTCGCGAGCGGCGCGGCGGTGGACTCGCTCGATTGGGTGGTGCCGGACCTGCTCACCGACAGCGCGCTGGTGCGCGTGACAGCGCTCGACCTGGCACTCCACGCCGGCGTGGCGGTCAGCGACTCGGTGTTCCACATCCTCGCCGCGGCCGGGGTGGGCACCGGCCCGCGGGCGCTGGCGTTCGCGCTCCCGAGCCCGAATCCCGCGCACGGCGCCGTGCGCCTCGCGTTCACGTTGCCCGTGGAAGGAGCGGTGACCGTCGAGGTGCTCGACATCGGCGGCCGCCGCGTGGCGCTGCTGGCGCACGGGGTGTTCCCGGCGGGACCACACGCGCTGCGGTGGGACGGTCGCGACGGCGGCGGCGCGCGCGCGACGGCGGGCGTCTACTTCGCGCGCCTCGTCACCCGCACCGGAGCGATCGCGCGGCGGTTCGTGCGGATCGACTGAGCGCGCGCGGACGCGCCCGCGGTCACAGCAGGTCGCGCAGCTTCACCTTCAGCTTCACCAGCCGGCCGTCGCGCTTCACGACGAACCGGCTGGTGCTGCCGGCGCGGCGCTCCTCGAACAT
This sequence comes from Candidatus Eiseniibacteriota bacterium, assembly GCA_963725865.1. Lineage (GTDB taxonomy): Bacteria > Eisenbacteria > RBG-16-71-46 > RBG-16-71-46 > RBG-16-71-46 > CAVSAC01. The sequence goes on along the minus strand of CAVSAC010000014.1, from coordinate 1,067,704 downwards.
GCGATTGACGCCGTCGGGCCCGTACTCGAGCGCGGGCTTGCCGTCGATGCGGATCACCTCGTCCATCAGCTGCATCCCGGCCCGCTCGGCGGCGGAGCCGGGCAGCACCTGGCCGACCTTGATCACGCCGTCCATCCGCACCAGCAGCGCGCCGAGGCGCGAGAACGCGTCCCGCTTCGCGACCTGCCGGCCGGGTTCCAGCCACAGCTCGCGGCGCTCGTAGTCGAACGTCACCGTGAAGCGATCGAGGATCTGGTTGCCGACGTTGCCCGCGTAGTCGGTGCTCGCCAGCATGCCGGTCTCGCTGGTCTGGAGCGACACGATCGGCTCCTTCCACGTGAACGGCCCGAGCGAGATCGAGTCGATCCGCGCGAGCTGGCTGGTGAACGTGCCGCCGAAGCCGCCCTCGGTGGCGGCCAGCGTGCGGCCAGCCCGCTGGAGCAACTGGTGCTCCTTCACGAACGGGGTGTGGAGGTCGACGGTGCTGCTGCTGCCGACGTCGAGCCGGAACTCGCCCGCGTAGCGGCCGTCGATGGTCATCGGCACCACCGGGATGTAGCCCGCGATGCGGAACGGCACGCGCGCCCCGGTCCCCTCGTAGCGGAACGTCTTCGGATCGCGCAGCGTGAGCACCTGCGCGTCGTAGTCGATGCGCTCGACGAAGCGGCTGATGAAGTCGAAGCCGATCACGCCCGCGCAGTCCCGCCAGAAGTACGGCGCGAGCATCGAATTGAGCGCGAGCACGCCGACCTTGGGATCCGCCAGCTCGATCCCGTCGCCGTCCGGCGCCTCGACGCGCAGGCTCGGCAGGCGCGCGAACGAGATCCGCCCGGACGCGCCGGCGCCCTGGGCGCTCATGGTGCCGACCGGGTGGATGCCGATCGATGCCGCGTACGCGCTGTCGAGCATCGTGAGGCTCGCGCCGGTGTCGAACAGGAAGTCCGCCGGCGGTCCGTCGCCGATCCGGGCACGCAGCCACACGTGGCGCCCCTGGTACTGGAACGGCAGGCGGGCGACGCCGTCCTGCTTGAGCCAGCGGACCGGGGTCGCGCGCTCGTCGGGCCGCGCGAAGCGCTCGGCCGGCACCGCGGCATTCACCACCACCGAGTCGATCCGCTGCAGCAGCGTGTTCGCGGGCAGCTCCACCATCGACTGGCGGGAACGCACCGGCATGCGACGCCCCGCCCACACGGCCCACTCCAGGTTCTCGGTCATCGTGGTGTGCATGTCGCGCACCGCCACCCAGCGCGCGAGCAGCCCGGTGCGCGTGTCCACGTAGAGCTTGCGCGGCCGGCCCACCGGGGGCGTCACCTCGAGCACGTCGTAGGTGCCGGCGGAATCGCGCTCGCTGCCGACGCGCGCGATGCGGCCGCCGCCCTGGTCGGCCTCCAGCCAGCGGTCGTTCGAGAACCACGCCCCGGCCTTCGCCTCCTCGAGGTCCTTGCCGTCGAGCGTCAGGAGCGTGCCGGAGGGATCGACGCGCCACGCGGTGGTGCCATCGAAGCCGTCCTGCACGTGGAAGGGCCCGAGCGTGACGTCGGACGCCTCGCGGTCGGGAGCCTCGGTCCAGTTCTCCGCCGTGCCGTTGAACCCGAACGCCTCGAGGGTCACGAACAGGTGCGTGGTGCGGGTGCTGTCGAGCACCGCGCGGCCCCCGATCGCGGCGACGTAGCGGTCGATGACCGCCTGCGCGTCGGGCGTGATGCTCGCGCGCGCCGCGGAGGCGCTGCTCAGCGCGAGGCACAGCGCCACGAGCGGAAGGAACGGACGGCGGAGACGACGCGGCATGCACACCCTCCCTGGGATCAGCCGAACGCGGTCCGAAGCGGCACGAGCATAGCGCAGTCTCCGGACGGCGCGGGCCGCGTCGGCTCCCGCGGCAGGCACGGATGCGCAGGGGCTCGGCCGTTGCGGTATCGCGCCGCGCCCGCGTATCCTCCGGGCCTCCCCGTCCGCTCCCCGCAGCGTCAACCCAAGGAGGTCCTCATTGAAGGGAATCGTCCTCGCCTGCGCGCTCGCCGCGCTCGTGCCCACCACGGTCCTCGCCGCTCCGTCCGCCGTCACCGGCTGGGGTCCGCGCGTCGGCGCCAGCGTCGACCCCGACCAGCTCGCCTTCGGCGCGCAGCTGCACGTCGGTGAGATCGCCCCCAACCTGACGTTCGACCCGAACCTCGAGATCGGTATCGGCGACAACGTCACGACAGTCCAGCCGAACTTCGACCTGCAGTACCATTTCCACACCCAGTCGGTCTGGCAGCCGTACGCCGGCGGCGGCCTCGGGATCGCGTTCTACTCGTGGGACGTGTCGGGGCCGGGCCGGGACAACTCGGACACCGAGGTCGGCGCCAACCTGATCCTCGGCGCCGAGGCTCCCACGCGGTCCGGGAACCGGTTCTTCGGCGAGATGCGCCTCGGGATCGGCGACATCCCGTCGTTGAAGCTGATGGTGGGCTGGAATTTCAGGCTGTAGCCGCGCGATGCGCGCGATGGCGAGGGCCGCGCCCCGCGAGGGGACGCGGCCCTTCGTGCATCGTGGGGCGCTCAGCGGCGCGGTGGCGCGCGCTCACTCGCCCAGCGCCGCCTGCATGCGCTCGAGGAACGGGCCCGGCGGCAGGAACCCGAGCACCCGCGCGTCCCGCAGCTCGCGGCCGTCGGGCGTGAAGAACAGCACCTCGGGAACGCCCGTCACGCCGTAGCGCACGCGCAGCGCCTGCGACTCGGGCGCGTCGTAGTGCGTCAGGTCGACCTTGAACAACGCGTAGCGCCGCGACAGGTCTTTCACGCGCGGGTCGGTGAACGTGTTGCGGTCGAGCTCGTGACAGGGCAGGCACCACGAGGCCGAGAACTCCAGCATCACGGGCCGCCCCTGCGCGATCGCGGTCCGCATCGCCGTCTCGTCGTAGGGCTGGAAGCGGATGCCTTCGGCGCGCAGCATCATGATCGAGGCGATGCCGCCCGCCACCGCGACCATGCCGACCGCCATCTTGAACCCGCGGAACCCGACCTTCTGAGAGCCGTGGCGGTCGATGAAGCCCAGATACACGCCGCCGATCAGCAGCGCGCCCGGCAGCACCCAGGTCACGTAGGCGGGCGCCAGGCCGGTCAGCACGTAGTAGAGACCGAATGCCGTGAGCCCGACGCCGAACGCGTGCTTGACCCACACCATCCACTCGCCTGCGCGCGGCAGGCTCTGGAGCAGGTTCGAGAACATCGCCAGCACCAGGTACGGGAAGCCGAGCCCCAGCGAGAGCACGAACATGGTCTCGAGCCCGAACGCCACGCTCCCGCGCTGGGCGATCAGCGCCAGCACTGCCACCACGAACGGTCCCACGCACGGCGCCGCGATGATCCCGACCGCGAGGCCGTTCAGGAAGATGCCGAGCAGTGAGCTGGCGTCGGCGCCGCCGAGGCGCTGGAGCAGCCACGGCGGTGGCTGCAGCTCGTAGAGCCCGAACATCGACAGCGCGAGCACGATCAGCAGCGCGCCGAGCGCGACCAGCACCCAGGTGTTCTGTAGCGCCGCGCCGAACAGCCCGCCGGTGAGCCCCGCGATCACGCCCAGCACCGAGTACGTCACCGCGATGCCGAGCACATAGGCGATCGCGTGCGCGAGCACCTGGGGCAGCGGCTCCTTGCGGCGCGCGCCGAACACCGAGACTGTGATGCCGATCATCGGGAACACGCACGGCGTGAGGTTGAGCGCGAGGCCGCCGAGGAACAGCGCCAGGAACCAGCCGAGGCCGCCGCGCGCGAGCGCGTCGGCGAGCGCGCCGCCGCCCGCGGCACTCGCCGGCGCCCCGCCGGCCGGCGATGCGCCGTGCACCGCGGTCGCAGCCGCCTGCGAGTCGGGCGCGGCGCTCGTGGCGGGCGCGGCCGCGGCGGTCTCGGAGACCGCGCCGGCGCCCGCGCCGCCACTCACCATCACCGCCAGCTTGAACGTCGCCTCCGCGGGCGGCAGGCACACCTGGTCGTTGCAGGCCTGGAACTGCACCGTGCCCTTCAGCTCGTAGGCGCCCGCCACCGTGCTCGCGGCCGCGCGCAGCGGCACCCGCACCGTGACGCTGCCACCGTAGACCGCGATCGGCTGCTCCTCGAAGCCGACTTTGAGCGGCACCGACGCGGGGTAGGCCGGCGCGCCGGCACCGAGCCCGCCCTGGCCCGCGATCGCGACCTCGGTGGCGATCATGTAGTCGGGTTTGGGTGGATTGGCGTTCACGTGCCACCCGGGGGCGACCGTCAGCCGCACTTCGGCGGTCGTGCCGCCGCCTGCGGTCACGTGCACGGGTCCCGCGGTCGCGGTGAGAACGTGCGCGGGCGGCGCGGGGGCCGCGCCGCCGAGCTGGGCGCGCGCCGGAACGCCGCCCAGCGTCAGGGCGAGCAGCGCGAGGGCGACGCGGGCGGCCCGCGCCAGGGGCGTGATCATCGATCCTCCTTCGAGGCGAGCGGCCGGCGCGGGTGCTCGTCGAGCTGCGCCGCGAACGCCGCGGGGTCGGTCACCGGCAGGTGGCAGGCCCGGTCGACGCACACGTAGGCGGTCGCCTGGCCCGCCTGCATCGGGAGGGTCACGGAGAACGGCGCGAGATCCGCGAGCGGACCGGGAGCGGCGGGATCCACGTAGAGCGGGACATCGTACGGCGCGAAGCGGCGGTCCAGCACCCGCGCGAGCGCCCGGGTGTCGGCGGCATCGCGGTGGCCGACGATCACGATCTGCCGCGGCGTGGCCGCTTCGAGCTGCATCGCGCACAGCATGCGGGGCATCGCGACCGGCGCGCGCCGCAGCCGGCGCGCGTAGGCGTCGAGCGCCCGGCGCGCGACCGCGCGCCAGTCGTCGCGGTCGAGCAGCTCCGCGAGGGTCTGCACCACCTGCACCGCGATCGAGTTGCCGGCGACCTCGGCGCCGTCGAACTCGTTCTTCATGCGCACCTTCACGCTCGGGTCGCCCGCCGGGCTCTCGTAGAACCCGCCGTCGCGGCGGTCCTCGAAGCGCGCGATCATCACCCCGGTCAGCTCCACCGCACGCGCCAGCCAGCGCGGGTCGTGATCGGCGGCGTAGAGGTCGAGCAGCGCGAGCGCCATGTCGGCGTGGTCGTCGAGCATCCCGGCGCCCGCCACGTGCCCCGCGCGCCAGCGCCGCATCAGCGCGCCGTCGTGCGGATCGCGCAGATGCGCCCACACGAACTCCGCCGCCGCCGCCGCGCGCGCGCGCAGCGCGTCGTCGCCCAGCACCCGCGCGCCGCGTGCGCACGCCGAGATCATCAGCCCGTTCCACGCGGTGATCACCTTGTCGTCGCGATACGGCCGCACGCGCCGCTCGCGCGCGGCGAACAGCGCGGCGCGGGCCTGCGCCAGGCGCTCGGCGATCTCGCCCGGCGGCACCCGGTGCGCGCCCGCCAGGTCCTCGACGGTCCGCGCCTCGTGCAGCACCGTGGTGCCGTGCTCGAAGTCGCCGTGCGCCGTCACGCCGTACGCCTCGCAGAACAGCGCGGCCTCCGGCGGCGCCAGCACCGACTCGACCTGGGCCGGCGTCCAGACGTAGAAGCGCCCCTCCTCGCCTTCGCTGTCGGCATCCTCGGCCGACAGGAAGCCGCCCGCCGGATCCGAGAGGTCGCGCCTGACGTAGCGGAACACGTCGCGCGCGGTCTCGGCGTAGCGCACGTCGCCGGTCGTCTGGTAGCCCTCGAGATAGGCGCTGGCGATCAGCGCCTGGTCGTAGAGCATCTTCTCGAAGTGCGGGATCCCCCACGCCCGGTCGGTGGCGTAGCGGTGGAAGCCACCGCCGAGGTGGTCGTGGATGCCGCCCGCGCGCATCGCGTCGAGCTGGCGCGTCACCAGCGCGAGCGCCTCGCTCCGCACCCGCGACTGGTCGGTGCCGTAGCGCAGCAGGAAGTCGAGGTTCACGGTCGAGGGGAACTTGGGACTGGAGCCGAACCCGCCGTGCTCGGGGTCGTGCGAGCGCTCCAGCGCCTCGAACGCCGCCTCCGCGAGCGGCGCGCGGTCGGCGGGCCCGGTCTCGGGCGTGGCGAGCGAATCGAGCGCCCGCATCACCTGCGCGCCCTGCTGCTCGATCGCCGCGCGCTGCGAGAGCCACGCCTGGTGCACCTGCGGCAGCAGCTCCATCAGCCCCACGCGGCCGGCGCGGGTGCGCGGCGGGAAGTAGGTGCCGCCGAAGAACGGCTCGAGGTCGGGCGTGAGGAACACGTTGAGCGGCCAGCCGCCGCCCATCCCGAGCGCCTGCATCGCGGTCATGTAGATCCGGTCGACGTCGGGACGCTCCTCGCGGTCGACCTTGATGCACACGAAGTTGGCGTTGAGCAGCGCCGCGACCGAGTCGTCCTCGAACGACTCGCGCTCCATCACGTGGCACCAGTGGCAGGTGGAGTAGCCGATCGAGAGGAAGATCGGACGGTCCTCGCGGCGCGCCTTCGCGAACGCCTCCTCGCCCCACGGGTGCCAGTCCACCGGGTTGTACGCGTGCTGGAGCAGGTAGGGACTCTGCTCGTGAACGAGCTGGTTGGGCGTGCGTCCGTGCGCGTCGGAGGTCGGGCTCATGCGCGTGGCCTCGGTCCCGTGCAGGGCGTGGGTTCCTCTCGGTTCCGTTCGGGTGCAGCCGGGCAGCAGGCAGCCGGCCGCGGCGAGGGCGACGATCGCCCAGCGGCGCGCCGGGCCGCGGCGCGCGTGGCCCGTGGGGTGGGTCCGCATCGGCGCGAGAGTAACAGACCGCGCGGCAGCGCCATGTCAGGCACGCGTCAGCCGGGCGCGCCCGGGCGGGCGGGTGCCGGGCTCGCCGGCGGGCTCAGCGGGAGCGGCGCGAATCCGGGCCCGCGAACGCGTGCCCCGACCAGCGGTAGAGCTGCCACGACAGCCACAGCAGCGCCGGCACCAGCGCCATCACCAGCCCCAGCAGCACGGTCGGATCGGTGAACAGGCGCAGCGCCGCGGGCAGCGTGAACGTGAGCGAGGTGGCCCCCGGCAGCTGCAGCGAGACCTCGCGCAGCGCCGCGATGCGCGCCGCGGACCAGGAGGCGAACGTCCACAGCGCCTCGTGCCGCCACGCCAGCAGCGACGCCAGGATCAGCCCGAGGGCGACCACCGGATCGGCGGCGAGCCGCAGCCACCACGCGAGCGCCGGCGGCAGCGCCAGCAGCTGCGCGGCGGCGCGCGCGGCGCGCACCTCGCGCACCCGGCGCATCACCTCGGCGGCGAACGCCGGCGGCGCCGCCACCGCGGGGCCGGGCTCCGCGAGCAGCCGCTCGACCGACTCGGCGGCGCGCAGCAGCGCGGCGCAGCGCGGACAGCCGGCCGCGTGCGCGCGCATCGCCTCCGCGCCGGCCTGCGGCCGGCCGTCGTCGAGCCAGCGCTCCAGCGCGCCGCAGCTCATCGCCCGCCCTCCTCGCGCAGCCAGGCCTCGCGCAGCGACGCGCGCGCCCGGCTCAGGTGCGTCTTCACGGTGTTCTCCGGCATCTCCAGGGCGGCCGCGATCTCCTCGACCGAGCGGTCCTCCCGATAGTACAGCGTGACGGCCGCGCGCTGCGCCGGGCTCAGCTCCTCCACCAGCCGGTCGAGGCGGCGTGCGAGCCCCGGGTCGTGCGTGGACGCCGGCACCGGCACCTCGCCCACGACCTCCAGGTCGGCCTCGCGCCGGCGCCGCGCCTGCAGCGCGATCGAGCGGTCGAGCGCGCGGCGGGCGACGATGCGATGGAGCCAGGTGCCGAACGAGGATTCGCCGCGGAAGCGCGGCAGCGCCAGCCAGGCGCGCACGAACGCCTCCTGGGCGACGTCCTGGGCGTCCTCGCGCGAGCGCGTCATCCGCAGTGCCAGCGCGTAGGCCCGGTCCTTGTGCTGCTCCACCAGCATCGCGAACGCCTCCTCGTCCCCGCCGGCGGCACGCGCCACCAGCGCCCGCTCGGTCGCCGCCGGGGCGGCGGGAGCGGCCGGCGGGTGGTGCGGCGCTGCCGCAGCGCGCGGCGCCACGGGCGCCGGAGCGGTCGGCGGCAAGGCCAGCTCGTCCATCGCCTGCTTGGACGGTGCGGCGGGGTCGTGGGGTTTCATCGGCTCTCCGGTGCGGGAGACTGTAGGGCCGCGGCCCCCGGCCGCCCACGATTTCCTGAAACCCGGCGCCCCACCCCCCCGGTCGAAGGGCTGCAGACCGGAACGGATGCGCCGGATGGGCCGGCGGAGAGGCCGGTGACGCGGGAAAGGAGCACACCATGTTCAGCTTCGACGGCGGGGACTTCGTCCCCATCATGATCTTCGCGATCCCGATCGTCGCCATCGTGGGCGGCATCACGGCCGGCATCGTGCGCACGCTCGGACAGCAGCGGCTCATCGAGCTGGCGCAGCGCGAGCGCATCGCCGCGATCGAGAAGGGGATCGACCCCAGCAAGCTGCCGCCGCTGCCGATCCACACCGACAACGACGATCTCGCGGCCATGTACATGTCGCCGCGCCAGGCGGCGCTGCGCCGGGCCCAGGGACTGCTGATCGGCGGGCTGGTGACGCTCGCGGTCGGCATCGGGCTGGGGATCATGCTGTACGTCCTCCCGACCGGGAACGACGGCCAGGGCGTCTGGGCGGTCGGCCTCATCCCCGGCCTGGTGGGCGTGGCGCTGCTGCTCAGCTCGTTCATCGTGCGCGGCAGCGCGCCGGAGGACGACCGGCCGCCGCATAACCCGTCGCGGACTCTCTGACCCCATTGGACCGTGGCCGCGCGGGCGGGTCGCCCGCGCGGCCACGCGCAGTCGCGTGGAGGGGCGCATGTTCTTCTTCGATCCGGGATGGGACATCGATGCGGCGTGGGTCTTCCTGCTGGCGTACGTGGGCACGATCGGGTTCTTCACCTGGCGCGTGGCGCGCATCGTCCAGCTCCAGCGCGCCGCCGAGCATCTCCTGCGCGAGCGGCTCGCGCGGCGCTACGCCGCGCTGGCGCGGAGCCAGATGCCGCGCTGACGCCGCGCGCCGCGCCGCCGCGTCCCGCCCGCACGGCGCCGGCGCCGCCCCGACGCACGAAGCCCCCGGAGGGTGGTCCCTCCGGGGGCTCGCGTTCGCGGGTCGCGGCGCGCGCTAGCCGGCCACGCTCGCGCTCTGCAGCTCGATGCGATGCACGCCCGCGCGCCACAGCTCCGCGTCGCGCGCGGCGAAGCTCTCGATCCGCTGGCGATGGCAGGTCGCGAACAGGATCTGGTGCTGCTTGCCGAAATGCTCGATCAGCAGGCGCATCCCGAGCCGCGCGCGCTCGTCGTCGCTGGTCGCGAACGCGTCGTCGAGCAGCATCGGCAGCCCGGCCTGCCCGCGCGAGAGGTACTCGCTCACCGCCAGCCGCACCGCCAGGTGGAGCTGGTCGCGCGCGCCCGCGGAGAGCGCCACCACCGCCTTGCCCCGCGCCATCTGGCTGCCGTTCGCCGGTTTCACCGAGAAGTCCAGGTCCTCGCCGAAGCGCACCTCGTCGATGCGCGCGCCGACCTGCTGGAGCAGCTCGCCCACGCGGTGGTTCAGGTGCTCCGCCCAGCGCCGGTGCGTGTCCACCGCCACCTTCTGGATGGTCTCGCGCGCCAGCTCGAGCGCCTGCTTGAAGCGGCGCGCGTGCTCGAGCGCCGCCACCACGCGCTCGCGCTGCGCGAGCTTCTCGGGGTGCTCGGCGTGGTACTTCCGCCACTGCTCCTCGACCGCCACGCGCAGGTCCGTGCGCCAGTTCTGGACCGACTCGAGCTTGTCGCGCATGAGCCGCGCCTCGTTGTCGATCTCGAACGCGCTGCGCGGCGCGGTGCCCGGGGCGCCGGCCGTCGCCGCCGGTGGCGCCGGACCCTCGGCCTCGATCTTGGCGAGCTGCTCGCGCACCGCCTGCGTCTCGTGCGACGCGCGCAGCCCGCGCTCGGCCTGCGGGATCAGCTCGCGGATCAGCAGGGTGTGCCGGACCTTGCCCTTGAGGCGGTCGGACAGCTCGACCACGTGCTCCGCCCACGGGCGCTCCGGGTCGTAGGTGAGCCCCGCCGACTGCAGCACGCGGATCGCGCGCTCCTTGAGCCCGGTCGCCGCCGCCTCGGCCACCCGCCGCTCCTCGTCGATCCACGAGTACGAGCGCTCCATGTCGCTGAGCCGCTGGCGCACGGCAGCCAGGTGGCGGATGCCGGCCGCCACGCGTTCCAGCGTCGCCGGCTCCGGCGCGCCGCCACCCACGCGCTCGAGCAGCATGCGCACCTCGTCGAACGCCTGGCGCTTCTGGGTCTCGAGCGCGCGGATCTGCTGCTCGGACCGCAGCACCGGGCCGCTCTCGTCCATCAGGCGCGCGAACTCGTTCCACTCGCGCATCAGCTCGACCGGGTCGCGGTAGCCCATGCCACGCGACAGCTCGCCGAGCGCGATCTCGGCCTCGGTGCGCTGGGCCCGCAGCTGGTTCAGCCGCCGCTGGGCGTCGCTGAGGCGCTTGAGCGCCGTCTCGCGGTCGTCCACCCGCGCGTTGCCCCCGGTGGCGAGCAGCAGGCCGCCGATCGCGGCCAGCACCACGCCGCCGCCGATCAGGCCGAGCGCCAGCACGCGCGGGCCGTGGAGCGCGAACATCACCCCGCCGCCGATCAGCACGCCGCCGGCGAGGGCCAGCAGCACCCAGCCGGGGACGCGCCCCCGGTGGCGCTGGCCGTCGATCGCGCGCAGCGTCTCGGTGCTCTCGGTGCGCGCCTGCTCGAGCGTGGCCACCTCGGTCTGGAACGCCAGCGCCAGCTCGGACTGCCCGCGCAGCAGCCGCTGCTGGTCGTCCACCAGGTTGTCGAAGCGCGCGGTCAGGAACTGGATCCGCTCGGGCTCGTAGCCGCGGCTCGCCAGCATGTCGCGCAGGGTGAACACCTCGCTGCGCAGCCGCGAGTCCTCGTCCGCGATCCGGCGCACTTCGGCCGCCAGCGCCACCGCGCGGTCGGCGTCCTCGGGCGTGCTCTGGGCGTAGGCCGCGAGCCCCTGCTGCTCGCTCTCCAGCGCGGTGCGCTCGCGCGCCTGCTCCTCGCGCCGGCGCGCCTCGAGCGCCTCGAGGTTGTGCTGCGCCTCCTCCAGTCGCGCGATGGTCTCGCGCAGCTCCGACTCCGCGTTCTCCGGGAGCTGGACCGCGTTCTCGAGCGCCTTCGCCTCCGCGCGCAGCGCTTCGAGGCCCGCGCGACGCTGGTCGTCCTCGGCGAGCTGGCGGCGCAGCTCCGCCGCGAACGTGTCGCGCCGCTCGAAGTCGAGGCGGTCGAGCTGCTCGCGCACGCCGCGCTCCTCCTCGCCGCGGCGCGCCAGCTCCTCGAGCGGGCCGTTCATGCGCTCGAGGTCGTGATCGAGCGTCTTGAGCTCGGTGTCGAGCGTGCCGAGCTTGAGCTCCAGCCGCTGGATCGCGTTGTCGACGGTGCCGGTGAACTCCAGCTCTGCGCAGGTGTGCTTCTTCAGCGCCCCTTCGAGCACCTGCAGCGCCTCGGTGGCGTTGGTGTCGCCGATCTTGGTGTCGGCGGCGTTCTCGAGCCGCGCGTGCAGCGTCGAGGCGCGGCGCGCCTTCTCGTCGGCGGGCACCACCTCGTCCAGCTCGCCCTGGCGCACCAGCGCGCACTTCTCGAACTCGGCGGCGTCGAGCCCCGTCCACTTGCGGCCCACCGGGTACTCGTCCTTGCCCTGACGAAACTCGGCGGTGACCTCCTGGCCGCGCGCGTTCCACACCTCGACGGTGCCGCGCTCGAAGTCGCGCTGGATCGTGTAGCGCTCGCCGTCGTGCTCGGCCTCCAGCTCGATCCGATACGGGCCGCCGCCCCACGGGCGCCAGCGCTCCAGCGGGGTGACCACGCGGTGCGAGCGCTTGTCGGCCTCGAGCCCGTAGAGCCCGGCGGCGATCGCCGCGAGCAGGCTGGACTTGCCGCGCTCGTTGTCGTCCACGATCAGGTTGACGCGCTCGGGGTCGAACGACCACTCCCCCTTCAGCGGGCCGAAGCCCTCGCTCTTCAGGCGCAGGAGCTTCATCGCTCGAGCTCCTCGTAGGCGGGGACCACTTCGCGCAGCTTGAACGCGTCGAGCCCGTAGTAGAGAGCGCGCTCGATGGTGGCGCGCTCGGCGTCGTCCTTCGCGGCGTCGAGGCGCTCGAGCAGCGCGCGCGCGAAGCGTTCCTCGGTGGTGTGGCCGGCGCTGGTCCGGTAGGCCTCGAGGTCATGGTCCGGGCGCAGCCCGCGCAGATCGGTGCGCACGAAGAACGTGCGCAGCCGCAGGTCCTGGCCGGGCCCCGCGTAGCGCACCCCGTTCACGAGCCGGCCCGTCAGCTTCACGAGCGCGATGTCCATCTCGGAGGCGCTGGCGTCGTCGAGCGCCTTGAGCACCTTGCGATCCACCTGCTCGGCGCTCGAGCAGCCGCTCACGTCGGCCGTCAGGTGGTGCACGCGGCGGCGGTCCAGCTCGACCGGCTCGATCTCGACGAACGGCTTGCGGAAGCCGTACTCGACCCGCACCTCGAGCGCGCCGTGCGAGCCCACCTCGGTCAGGTCGAGCCCGGTGGCCGAGCCGGCGTACGCGAGCCGGGTGCCCGCGGCGGCACTGACGCCGTCCTTCGCGTCGAGGTGCGACGGGACGTGGTAGTGCCCGACCGCCATGTACGCGAACGGCGCGGCGAGCGCCTCGGCGTCCGAGAACGGCGCGGTGACCTTCTGCCCTGGCGGGCAGACGCCCTCGCGAGAGCCGTGGAACAGCGCGATGTCGAAGCCCGACTGGTCGGGGCTGCCGATCGCCTTCACGGCTGCGGCGGCCAGCGGCCGCTCGGTGGACTCCACGTTGGACGTGAAGCAGCGGCCCCAGACGCGAGCGCCCGGCACGCTCTCGAGCGGCTTCGAGGTCCACTCGGGACTCGTGAAGACATGTACGTGCGAGGGCCACGCGGTGCCGCGCGCCTCCAGCAGGCGCTGGCTCCAGGTCGAGCTGGTCGGCGAATAGGGATCGTGGTTGCCGGGGGCGATGAACACCGGCGGGCAGCCCGCGAGGTCGAAGACGTGCAGCGCGAACGCCAGCATCTCCGCGTCCACGCCCTCCTGGTCGAACACGTCGCCGGGCATCAGGATCGCGTGCGCGCCCCGCTCGATCGCCTCGCGCGCCAGCCGCTCGAGCGTGCGGCGCTGGTCGCTGCGCCGCTCGGGGCGACGATCGGGCGGCAGCCAACCGAACGGCCGGCCGAGGTGGAGGTCGGAGACCTGGAGGAATCGCGCGACGGCCATGGCGGATGGTCCGCTCCCGAGGGTCGATCGACGTGCGAGCATCGCGGCGCGCCGCGAGATCGGTGCGCTGCCGCAACATAACAGTCCCCGATGGGCCCAGCAACGCATCGCGGGCCGACCCGGCGACGCTCGGGTTATCGGCCGGATCGGCACCCCGCTCGACCCTGTTTCCGACCCCCGGTGTGGCGCTGGAAACGGTGGCCCGGGCACGCTTCGCGCGCCGTCGCACGCGCCGCCGCCGTTGCGAGCACCGCCGGCGCGCGGCTACGCTGCGTGCTCGCCATGAATTCACCTTCGCCCGCGGTCCCGCCCCCGGTTGCCGAGCTCGAGCGCCGCATCAAGTGGAGCAGCGCCGCCGTGGTGGCGTTCATCGCCATCCTCGCGTTGCTGACGGTGCTCGCGGTGTTGTCGGCGATCACGCCGGTGCGCTCGGTGGTCGGGCTGCCCGACGATCCCGACGTGCGCGCGGCGCACGCGCAGGTCGCGGGGAGGCTCGGCGTGCCGGCCGGCGACCTGCGCTTCGAGTCCGCGCTGCTCGACCGCCCGCTCGCGCGCTTTCCGGGACCCGCCGCGACGCGGGCGCTGGCGCTCGCGGCCGACTCGCTGCTCGAGCGCGCGCGCCGGCGCGCATTGACGGATTCCCGCATCCCCGCGCTGCAGGGCCACCTCGCGCTGGCGCAGCGCCACTACCCGGACGCCGAGCGGCTGTATCGCCACGCCATCGACCTGGCCGCGCACACCAGCGAGGCCCGCCTCGGACTCGGCGTGGCGCTGGCGCTGCGCGCCGAGGCGACCCGCGACCAGCGCGACGCCCGCGCGCTCACCCTGATGGCGATCGCGCAGCTGGCCGCCGTGCGCCGCGACGCGGCGTGCTATCCGGCGGCGCTCTACGATCGCTCGCTGCTGCTGTGGCGCGTCGACCGCACGCACGAGGCGGCGCGCACGACCGCGGTCTATCTGGCGAGCGACTCCACCAGTCCGTGGGCGGCGCGCCTGCGCGCCGAGCGCGGGCTGGCGCACTGAGCGGCCCGATGACGCGTACCCGCCCCGCCTCGCAACGACTCGAACCGCACATGAAGCGCGTGGTCGAAGGGCTGCTGGACTGGCTGCGGCGATTCCACGGCGAGGACGCGCGCGTGACGCGGTGGCCGGACCTCGAGGATCGCGGCAATCCGATCTGCGACGCCGTCATCGACCGCGGCGGGATCGAGATGCACGTGGAGCACACCCGCGTGCTCCACGCCCGCGACGAGGTGCGGGTGCAACGGCTGATGGAGCTCATGCGCCCTGCGCTCGCCGAGCGGCTGCGCGCGCTGCACCCGAATCGCGCGTCGTGGATCGCGCTGCCGCTGCAAGGCCTGACGCGGCGTGCGGTGCGCGAGCTCGAGGGCCCGTGCGTCGACGCCTGTTCGGCGCTCATCGGGCGGCTGGCGCCGGGCGATCAAGGCACCATCGAGGTGCCGGGGTTGCCGGGGCCGGCGGTCGTGATCTCGCGCGACGACGGGATCGACGCCGGCGAGCACGTCGCGTTCCCGACGGTCCCGAGCGGGCCGGTGCAGGAGCGGGTGCGGCTCTGGATCGACCACGCGGTGCGCGAAAAGTCCATGAAGCACGGCAGCCCCGGGCCGCCCATGATCCTGATCCTCGACTGCCGCGAGGCGCCGGGGCCACCGCTGATGCTGCTGCGGCCCGTCGAGGCGGCGGCGCGCACGCCGGAGGCGCGCGCGTTCCACGAGCTGTGGCTGGCCGGCTCGGCGGTGCCGCCGGTGTGCTTCGTGGGCCCGCTCGCGCCCGGTCGCGCCGCGGACGCCGACACGCTGTTCTGGAGCGCCCTCATCGCGTGGGATCGCCTGCGGAGGTCCGCGCAGGACTGAGGCGCGGCGCCGCGCGTGCGGCCGGGGCGCGCCGCTCACGCTCGCGCGCTTCGTCCATCGCCACGCCGGAAGAGCAGTGCCGCGACGGCGCCCGCGCTCACGGGAGTTCGACGTCCTCCCACAGGTACGCCTGGTCGAAGTCGGGCACGTGCGCGTAGCGCTCGAGCGTGCCCTGCATCACGTCGCCGATCACGCGCTGCAGCAGGCCGGGCGCCGGGCGGCGGTACTCGCGCAGGCGGATGCGCTCGCCGGCCGGCACGCCGGCGCGGCGCCGCGCCTCGGCGATCGCCTGCTCGAGGCCGCCGATCTCGTCCACCAGCCCGCGCGCGAGCGCGTCCTCGCCGTACCACGCGCGGCCCTGCGCCACCGAGTCCACGTGCGCCACCGCGAGCCCGCGGTCGGCGGCCATGCGCGCCACGAACTCGCGGTACTCGTCGTGGATCGCCGAGTCCGCGCTCGCCTGCGCGCGCGCGTCCCAGTCGCGCGCGGGGGACCAGCCCGCCATCGCGTCGCCGCGCTCGAACGCGTCCTGCCGCACGTCGTGGCGCGCGTACCAGCCCTCGAGCGAGGGCTTCACGAACACCACGCCGATCGAGCCGGTCACGGTGAAGCGGTCGGCGTAGATCCGGTCCCCCGGTCCCGAGATGCAGTACCCCCCGCTCGCCGCCACGCCTCCCATCGAGACGATCAGCGGTTTGCGGGTCTCCTGCTTCATGCGCCGCGCGGCGTGGCGGATGAGATCCGACGCCAGCACCGAGCCGCCCGGGCTCTCGACGCGGAACACCACCGCCTTCGTGCGGCGGTCCCGGAACGCGCGCTCGAGCTGCGCGCCGACCGTCTCGGAGCCCATGAACGGGCCCATCAGCAGGTCGTTGCCGCTGCGCCCTTCGCCGATCGCGCCGGCGGCATACACCACCGCGACCGGCGACGGCACCCGCCACTCGCGGGTGGCCGCTGGCGCGCGCGACAGGCGCACCGTGCGCGGCCGCGGCCCCAGTCCGGCCAGCCCGCCGAGCAGCGCGAGCGCGTCCTCGCGATAGCCGACGGAATCGATGAGGCCCGCCTTCGCGACCTCGCGCGGCGGCCACGCGCGGCCGTCCAGCAGCGTCCGCAGGCGGTCGCGGTCCAGGTGCCGGTCGCGCGCCACGCTCGCCACGAACAGCTCCTGCATCAGGTCGAGGTTGTGCTCGATGGCCTCGCGATCGGCCGCCGGCGTGGAGTCGACGCTGAAGTTGCGGTACGCCGACTTGTACGCGCCGATCGACGAGCGATCGAGGCGGATGCCCCAGCGCTCGAGCAGCCGCCGGTAGTAGCGGCGCTCGACCCGCAGTCCGAGCCCGGCGAAGCTCCCCTCGGGCGACGCGACGATGCGGTCGCACGCGCTCGCCAGGAAGAGGTCGCCGCGCCCGCCGCCGTATTCGAGCCACGCGACCACGGGCTTGCCGGCCGCGCGCAGGCGCGCGACGCGCGGGCGCAGCTCCTCGAGCTGCGCCATCCCGCCGACGCCGCGCAGATCGAGCAGCACGCCGCGCGTCAGCGGGTCCTCGAGCGCGCGCTCCAGCGCGCGGTGGAGCGGTGCCGCGGGGGTCCGGGAGTCGCCCCCCAGCAGCGAGACCCCGCCGAGCGATTCGTCGCCGAGGACGCCCCCGGCACGGATCACGGCCACCCGGCGCTCGGCGCGCGCGCCGAACGCGCTGAGGTCCTCACCCGCGTGCAGCGAGACCGTGTGGGTGGTGACGCGCCGCCGGCGGTCGCGGTCGTACGCCGCCTGCGCGTGGTAGCCGGTGCGCGGTCCGAGCAGCGCGAGGCCTGCCTGCACGCCGCCGTGGTCCTCGATTGCGCCGCGCAGCACCAGCCCCGCGAGCGGCTCGAACTCCACGCCGATCCGCACCCGCGCGGCGGCGGCGGCGCCGTCCTCGAGCATGCGCACGTCGCCGGTGAGCGTGAGGCGGGTGCCCCACGTGTGCGCCCGCGCGCGGTCGAGCGCCAGCGGCCGCAGCCCCAGCGCCAGATCCCAGGTGCGCCGCAGCCGCGCGCCCGCGAAGCGCGGCTCGGTCACGTGATCGGCCGCCGCGCCGAGCGAGAGCCACGGCGCCGGTCGCGCCAGCATCCCCGCGCGGTGGTCGGTGGCGTGCGAGCCGCCCACGCCGCGGCGCCACGCGGTGGCCCAGCCGGCGCGCAACACCTCGCCGCCGGCGGCCGATCCGAGCGTGAACGCCGACGCTCCATGGCCGGGATCCTCGTACGCGAGGCCGAGCGTGCGCGCGTTCGCGAATGCGCGCCACGTCGGCGCGCCGGCCGCGTCCGCGGCGTACGACAGCGCGAACTCGGACGGATAGCGCAGCCCCAGCGCGGCCGGGTTGAACAGCAGCGAGCCGCCCGCGTCGGCGGCCGCGGCGCTCTCGTTGCCGAACAGCAGCGCGGGCGGCGGCGGCACGGCGGCGGCGTGCGCGGAGGCGGCGAGCGCAGAGGCGGCGAGCCCGAGCAGGGCGGCGAACGCGAGCGGCGTCAGACCGGAGCGGGGCATCGGGCGGACCTCGGCCCGCGCGGAGCGTCCGCCTACTGCGAGGCGGTCACGCCGAGACGCGGGCAGTGGGGTGCGAGCGGACACACGGAGCAGCGCGGCTTGCGCGCGACGCACACGCGGCGGCCGTGCAGGATGAGCCAGTGCGAGAACAGCGTCCACGACGCCTGCGGCACCAGCGGCTGGAGCGCGTACTCGATCTTCACGGCGTCGGTCTCGCGGGTGAGGCCGAGCCGGTGCGAGAGCCGCGTGACATGCGTGTCGACCACCAGCCCGGGGATCCCGTAGGCGTTTCCGAGCACCACGTTCGCGGTCTTGCGTCCGACGCCGCGCAGCGCGGTCAGCGCCTCCATCGTGCGCGGCACCTCGCCGCCGTGCTTCGCCACGATGTCGGCGCAGCACGACTGGATGGCCTTCGCCTTCATGCGGAAGAAGCCGGTCGAGCGGATCAGTCCTTCGAGCTCGGCGAGGTCGGCGCCCGCGAGTGCCACCGCGTCCGGGAACCGCTCGAACAGCGCCGGCGTGGTCTGGTTGACGCGCTCGTCGGTGCACTGCGCCGACAGGATGGTCGCGATCAGCAGCTGGAGCGGCGAGCGGAAGTCGAGCGCGCTCCGCGCATCGGGGTAGATCCGCTCGAGCAGCCCGAGCAGCGCCGTGACGCGGGCGGGCTCGGGCGGCGTGAAGCGCCGGCGCCGCGCGGGTGCCGCGCCCTTGCGGGCCGCCTTCGTCCGCTTCGCCGGCGCGGCCTTCGCCGGCCCGGCCTTCGCGGACGCCGTGCCGGACGCGCCGCCGGCGGGCCGGGGTCGCGCGCCGCGCCGCGCTCGCGCGCCGCACCGCGTCGGCGCCGGGCGGCCTGGGCGCCCGTGCGCGATGCGCCGATCCGGCGCCGCCGGGCGTGGCGCCGCGGGTCGCGGTGCGCGCCTGCGCGCGGCCCTGGCCGGGCGCCTTGCGCGGGCGCTGGGAGCCCGGCACGCGCGCACGCGGGTCGGAGTCGCGACGACGACGAGGAGGCTTGCGTGCCATGACGCGCGGGAGCGTAGGGCAGCACCGGAGGCGCGGCAAGGCCGCCAACGGAAGCGCCGGCTCCGCACGAAGCGGAGCCGGCGCACGATCGCCGTGAGGTGCGTGCCGGCGATCGCCCGGGTGACCCGGCTCGGGCAGAGAGGGCCTAGAAGCCCCAGCTCAGGCCGAAGCGCGCGCCGACGCCGTCGAGGCTGACCGTCTCGTGGTAGGTGATGCCGGTCGGGCCGTCCGTGTCGCGGCTGGCCTCGCCGTTGTTCACGAACAGCTCGCCGTTCAGGCGCGCCTGGCCCGACAGCGGCATCGCGAGCCCGCCCCAGGCCTGCCACGCCCAGCCGCCGAACGTCCCGTCGAACTCGTTGCCGGTCGTGAAGTCGGTGGCCGAGAGGAACAGCACCTGGTAGCCGCCGCTCACGCCGAAGTACGGGATCACGGGCAGGTTGTCGTCGGCGTTGAACTGCATGAATGCCATGATCGGGAACAGATTCGAGGACGACTCGCTCAGCTGCTGGCGGGTGGTGATGGTGGTGCCGCCCGGTCCGCCGGTCTCCGAGATCACGGAGGTGCTGTTCTCCGACTTGTGCATCCAGTCGAGGCCGAGCCCGACCTGGATGTGCGGGTCGACCTGCGGGCCGGCGCGGAAGCCGGCGACGAACGAGTTGCCCGCCTCGCCCTCGGGATCGAAGAAGCCGGCGTGGAACTGGACCGGGCTCGACGGGAGCGGGCCGCGCACGTAGCGGCTGCCCCCCGAGCGCGGGCGATAGCGCACGGCCGCGTAGGGTTGCTGGGCACCCGGCAGGAACGTGGCGCCGATCGCGAGCGCGTTCGCGGCGAACTCGGCGGGCACCGAGCCCGCCTCGGAGGCGAAGTGGACGGCGACCTCGGACGTCGCCGGGGTCGGGCTCGCGAGGGCCAGCCCCGGAAGCAGCACGACCGCCACCAGCACGGCAGCGGAAACCTGACGACGGTTCACGATCTCCTCCTTCTGACGGGTGAACGGCCACGACGGCACGGTCGGACGACTACCTTCGCACGGCGCGTGCCGGACCATTCCTTGCTCGAGGACGCTGCCGCATAGCTCGATGCGAGGCAACCCCCTGCGGGGTGGACCGGCGGTGTGGCCGCGGCGTCGCAGGGTGTTGCGGGCGCGCAGCACCCCGGGCTAGCATGCCGCGCCGCCCGAGGACCCATGACCGCACTCCTGCCGCTCCTCACCTCCATCGTGCTGTCCGTGGCGCCCGCGCCTGCCGGCGGCCCCACGCTGGCGCGCGAGGACACGCTGCACACCGAGGTGCCCGAGGTGCTCGTGCGCGCGCCGCGGGTCACGCTCGACGAGATCCTCGCGCGCGTGGTGCGTGGCGAGTCGCGGCGCGACTCGATGCTCCACGACCAGACCTTCCGGATGACCCTCCGCCTGGTGCGCGATGCGGCCGACCCCCGCAAGCCGCCGACGCTCGAGAGCGAGACCGTGCTGCAGGTCTGGAAGCAGCGCCCCGACCGCGCGCGCAGCGTGGTGCTCCGCGAGTACCGCGCGCGGAAGCCCAAGCGGGCCAGGGCCGAGGTCGATGTCGACGTCGGCTCCTCGATGAGCGAGGACATCGTGAACTTCGCGTTCCAGCCGGCGGCGCGCCGCGACTTCCGCTATCACATCGTGGGACGCGAGGTGCTGCCGGGCCCGCGGCTGATCTACCAGATCGCGTTCGAGCCGCGTTCGCGGCTCGACCCCACCCGGCCGAGCGGGCTGGTGTGGGTGGACACCAACGACTTCGTGATCGTGCGCCAGGAAGTGGCGTTCGAGCGGTCGCCGGTGCCGCTGTTCCTGAAGGGCGTGCGGCGCATGGTGATCGAGCGGACGCAGGCCGACGGGCATTGGGTGCTGCACCGCGTGCTGCTGCGCGCGGACGCCACCATGCCGCTGCCGGGCCTGGGGCGCACGTTCGACTTCGCGCTGGCGTTCGACGACTACGCGATCAACCGCGGGCTGCCCGACTCGTTGTTCGCCACGCCGGGACGGCCGCATCGGAAGGCCACGCCATGACGATCGCCGGCGGCCGCCGCCTCGTCCGCGCCGTCGTGGCCGCGCTCGCGCTCGCGGGTACTGCGCTCGCCCCGTCGGTCGCGGGCGCGCAGGGTGCGGAGCCCGACAGCGCGCTCGGGCGCTTCCTCGGTGGGCTGGCCGATTCGACCGACCGCTACTTCGGGACCACCACCGCGCCGATCGACACCTCGGGGCTCGACAGCGCGCTGGTCGCGGGGATCTCCCGGCCACCGCGCCGCCCGCGCCTGCGGCTCGCGGCCTGGCCGGACGTGCGCTTCGATCGCATCGACGGGACCTCGTGGGGCGGCGGCGCCGGCCTCGGCAATCCGCTGACCGGCGTGCGGCTCGAAGGGCGCGCGCGGTTCGCGGCAGGCGCGGACACCTGGCTCGGCGGCGGCACGCTGCGCATCGAGCGCCCGCTGCGCGGAGCGCCCGTGCGGCTCATGGTCGACGTCGGGCGCATGAGCGCGACCCTGGACCGCGACCGGCCGGGGCGCGGCCTGACGACGCTGCGCGCGCTGGTGTTCGGCTCCGACACGCGGCGCCTGCTGCGGCGCGACGGGGTGACGGTGGCGCTCGAGCACGAGCGCGCGCGCTGGCGCGTCGGCGTCGGCTTCCGCGACCAGCTCGAGCGCCCGCTGCCGGTGACCACCACGTGGAACCTGCTCGATCGGGAGCTGCGCGTGCCCGACAACCTGCCGGCGTGGCGCGGACGCGCGCGCGAGCTGCGGCTCTCCGGCGGCGTGCGGGTTCCGTTCACGCCGCTCGACCTCGACGTGCGCTACCTCACCGCCGGGCGCGCGACCGGGAGCGACTTCGAGTACCGGCGCACGCGCCTGAGCCTCGGCGGCGACCTCGGACTCGGCCGGCCGCTCGCGCTGGTGCCGCAACTGGTCTACGGACGGCTGGCGGGCCCGCTGGTGCCGCAGGCCGCGTTCTACCTCGGCGGCGGCACGCTGAGCACGTCCGACGGCGATGACCGCGGCGGCAGCGGGCTCGCGCTCGGGCGCCTCGACCTGGTGACGACGTTCGACGTGCTCGCGGCCGCGCGGCTGCCGCATCCGGACGCGACGCCGATCCAGGCCGGGCTGTTCGTCTCCACCGGCGCGGTCTGGGGCGTCGATCCCTACACCGGTCGCCGGCGGGACGGCACCGACTGGCCGCGCGCGGGCGACTGGCTGCCCGAGGCCGGCGTCTCGCTCTACTACCAGCCCGGGCTGCCGACACCGGACGATCTCATCCGTTTCGACTACGCCTGGCCGCTCGGGCCTCGACGCGGGGGCCCGCGCATCGCGGTGGCGTTCACGCGGGCGCTCGAGCTGAGTCGGCCCCGCCGCAAGGAGGACGCCCGCTAGGAACGCCGCAGCGAGAGGCGCCGCAGCGAGAGGTTGTCGGCGGTCCCTGGGGAGGCTAGCCTGCATCCAGTAGCCCCTGCCGACCCTCCTCTCCCCCCGGAGCCCGTCGATGCATCGCTCCCACCTCGGCGCCGCGTTCCGGCTGGCCGGCATCTACATCCTCGTCGCCGGCCTGTACATCGTGTTCAGCGACCGCCTGGTGGAGTCGCTGGTGCACGACAGCGCGACGCTGTCACGCCTCCAGAGCGTCAAGGGCGTCGGTTTCGTGCTCGCGACCGGGGTGATGCTGTTCTTCCTCATGCGCTTCGAGTTCGCGCGACGCGACGCGAGCGAGCGGCGCGCCCACGAGCACCAGGCCCACTTCCGCGCGCTGTTCGACTCCCCGCTCGTGGGGATGGTGCTCTCGCGCCGCGGCGGCCAGGTGATCGACGCCAACTCCGCGTTCGAGCGCATCTCGGGCCTGCGGCGCGCGGACCTCGCCGACGGCCGCGTCAATGCCTGGAGCTGCATCCCGGAGGAGTACGCGGGCGCCGTGCAGGCGATGAGCGAGCCGCTCGAGGGCCGCGGCCCCGCGCCCCCGCTGGCGGTCGAGCTCCTGCGCCCCGACGGGCACCGAGTCCCGGTGGTGATCGGGAGCGTGCGCGTCGAGCACCAGGACGACCTCGTCGCCAGCCTGGTGCTCGACATCTCGGCGCAGCGCGAGCTGGAAGGGCGCGTGCTGCACAAGCAGAAGCTCGAGGCGGTCGGCCTGCTGGCCGGCGGCGTGGCGCACGACTTCAACAATCTGCTGACCGCGATCATCGGCTACGCCGAGCTGTGCAGCGAGCAGACGCCCCGGGACACCCCGCTCCACCGCGACCTCGCCGAGATCTCCGCCGCCGGACAGCGCGCCGCGGCGCTCACGCAGCAGCTGCTCGCGTTCAGCCGGCGGCAGGTGCTGCACCCCCAGGTGGTCGAGGCGCGTGACGTCGTGGAGCACGTGGCGCCGCTGCTGCGCCGCCTCGCGGGGGACGCGATCACCCTGGTGACCGCGTTCGCTCCGGAGGCGGGCGCGGTGCTGGTGGACCCCGGGCAGCTCGAGCAGGTGCTCGTCAATCTGGTCGTGAACGCGCGCGACGCGATGCCCGATGGTGGCCGCGTCGTGATCCGCACCGAGGCGCTCGACGTCGACGCCCAGGAGGCCGCACTCCATCCCGGCACCATGGCCGGTCCGCACGTCGCGATCTCCGTCACCGACACCGGCATCGGGATGGACCCGGCGACGCTGTCGCGGGTGTTCGAGCCGTTCTTCACCACCAAGGACGCCGGTCGCGGCACCGGACTCGGGCTCGCGTCGGTCCATGGCATCGTCGCGCAGAGCGGCGGTCACGTGCGGGCGACCAGCGAGCGCGGTCGCGGCACGACCCTGACTGTCGTGCTGCCGCGCGCGGCGCGCGCGCCGTTG
This sequence comes from Candidatus Eiseniibacteriota bacterium, assembly GCA_963725865.1. Classification (GTDB taxonomy): domain Bacteria; phylum Eisenbacteria; class RBG-16-71-46; order RBG-16-71-46; family RBG-16-71-46; genus CAVSAC01. The sequence continues at coordinate 1,044,247 of CAVSAC010000014.1, read as the reverse complement.
GCGGCGCCGGCGGCGCGCGCGGCGGAGGACGCACTCGCGCCCGCCACCGGCACCGTGCTGATTGCCGACGGCGATCCCGCGTTGCTGCGGCTGACGCAGTCGGTGCTCGCGGCGCACGGCTACAGCGTGCTCACCGCCGCGACCGGCGGCGAGGTGACGCGGGCGCTGCAGAGTCATCCTGGACCGCTCAAGCTCGCGATCGTCGAGGCGTGGCTGCCGGGGACGAGCGTCGGCGGACTGATCGAGGTCCTGCGCGCGCGGCATCCCGGGCTGCCGGTGCTGGTGACGAGCGGCCAGGAGGTGCGCCTCTCGAGCGCCGAGCTGCCGCCCGGAGTGGCGACGCTCGAGAAGCCGTTCCGACCCGCCGAGCTGGTGCGCCGCGTCGAGTCCCTGGTGGCCACGCACGCGTGAGGGCCCTCGCCGACGACGAACCCCCGGCGGCCGACGCCGCCGGGGGTCGTTTCGTCGCGCGGATCCCGTCCCCTCAGCCCTGGCACCTGCTCGACGGGGCGCGCGACGGATCCGCTGCTCAGTGCGAGACGCGTGCGTTGTGCTTCGCGCGATGGATGCGCCGGCTCTGGCGATCCTGCGCGCGCTCGAGGCGGGCGCGCTCGCGCGGTCCGATGCGCCCGTCGTTGGCCCGCGCGCGCGCCTCCCAGCGGTCCACGCGAACCTGGCCGCGCTCGAGGCGGGCGGTCTCCCGCGGGGTGAGCTGGCCGCTGCGCACGCCCTGCGCGATGCGGGACTGCTGGCGGGCCTCCCGGCGCTCTTCGCGGACGGTGCCGGCGAACGCGCTGGTGGCGAGGGTGGCCGCGAGCGCGACCAGCGCGAGGGCGACGAGCGTGCGCTTCATGTGCTCCTCCGATCGGGTGGTGCGTGGGGTGCGGCGGATCGCGTGACGACCGGAAGCAGGAGCAGCCCGCGTGCCGCGCGGCGCGTGCGGGAGCGGGGCGTTGACCGACAACGGCTTGCCATTCGCGGGACCGGCGCCGGGCCGGCCCGGGTGTCCCGCAGGGTGCAGGGCGGACCTGCGGACTGACCTGCCCGGTTCACCGCGCGGGCAGCGAGTCCAGCCACGCCGCCGCCTCGCGCGCGAGGCCGGCGATCAAGGTCCGGCGTTGCGGCAGCACGTGCGTGTCGGCGCGCCAGCGCACCGCCGCGTGCGGCAGCAGCGCGTGCAGCCGCAGCATGCATTCGCGCGGGATGCGCTCGTCGCGCTCGGCGTTGACGACCAGCGCCGGCAGGTCGAGCGCCGCGGCGTGGTGGGCGGGCTCGAGCGGGTCGAGCAGCCGCGCGCCGATCGCCGCGAGCGGGGTGGCGATCCAGCGCGGGCGCGTCTCGCGCGCGAGGCCGAAGCGCAGCGCCGGCTCGAGGCCGGCGAAGCCGTCGACCAGCACCAGCGCGCGCGCGCCGTGCGTCAGTCGCAGCGCGGCGATCGAGGGCGGCACGCCGAGGCTGGCGCCGAGCAGCGCCACCCGCGCGGTGTCGACCTCGGGCACCGTGCCCACCGCGTCGAGCCCGCGCGCGAGACAGGCCGGCGTGCGCAGCAGCGCGCCGCGGATCGCCGGCAGCAGCGTGACGAGCCGGGTTCCGTTCATTCGCCGGTCGCCGCGCCACGGCCAGTCCACCGCCAGCACGTGGACCGGCAGGTCGGCGGGAAACAGCAGCGCGGCGCGATCCCCGGTCCCGATGCCCCCCAGCATCACCACCGTCCACGGCCGCCGCGCGGCGGCCGGCGCGGCGCGCCACAGCGCGAGCGTGGTGTCCCCGCGCTGATCGAGGATGCGCCAGCGCTCCACGCGCGTCCCGAGGTCGGGCCGCGGCTCGCGCTCCAGTCGCACGAACGGCGCGCTGCGGGCGCGCAGCATGCGCGCCGGGTCGGGCGGGTACACCCACCAGGCGGCGACGAGCGCGGCCGCCAGCATCAGCACTCCGAGGACGACGCGGTTCACAGCCGGATCGTGCCCTCGAGATACAGCACCGCGTGGCCCGCGAGCGCCACGCGGTCGCCGCGCAGCTCGCAGAACAGCTCGCCGCCGCGCGCGGAGACCTGATGTGCGTGGAGTCGCGGCCGGCCCAGCCGCTCCGCCCAGTAGGGCGTCAGCGTGCAGTGGGCCGAGCCTGTGACCGGGTCCTCGGGCACCCCGACCGCGGGGGCGAAGAAGCGCGACACGAAGTCCACCGCGCGCCCCGGCGCGGTGACGATGACCGCGTGCACGCCGAGTGCTGCCACCGCGCCGATGTCGGGCGCCAGCGCGCGCACCTCGCCCTCGTGCTCGAACACCGCCATCAGGTCGCGCGCGGTGAGCGTGGCGACCGGGGTGCGCCCGAGCGCCGCGGCGAGCCCGGGCGGCGCGGCGCACCGCACCGGCGGGCGCGACGGGAAGTCCATCACCAGCCGCTCGCCCTCGCGCGCCACCGTGAGCGGGCCGCTGCGGGTGTGGAACGTCACGCTCTCGCGCAGCGGCGCGAGGTGGGTGAACAGGATGAACGCGGACGCCAGCGTGGCGTGACCGCACAGGTCCATCTCGACTTTGGGTGTGAACCAGCGCAGGTCGTAGTCGGGGCCCTGCGGCACGAAGAACGCGGTCTCGGACAGGTTGTTCTCGGCGGCGATCGCCTGCATGACGTCGTCCGCGAGCCACCGCTCGAGCGGCACGACCGCGGCCGGGTTGCCGCGGAACAGCTCGGACGCGAACGCATCGACCTGGTAGAGACGCAGCTCCATCGGATCCTCCGTCGGCGCGCGGCGCGCCCGCGGCTCAGTCGCGCCGCGCGGCGTCCCCGAGCGCGCACTCCATGTAGAGCGCGCCCGGCATCGGGTTGTGGCGATAGGGCGGGATCGCGGCGAAGCCGAGCGAGCGGTACAGCGCGATCGCCGCGTCCATGCCCGGCACCGTGTCGAGCCGCATGCGCGCGTAGCCCAGTCGGCGCGCCTCGAGCACGATACGCTCCACGAGCGCGCGGCCGAGGCCACCGGCGCGACAGTCCGGGCGGACGTAGAGGCGCTTCATCTCGCACACGTCGGGCGCCAGCGGGCGCAGCGCCACGCAGCCCGCCGTTCGGCCGCACGTCCACGCCACGAACAGGGCGCCGCGCGGCGGCGCGTACTCGCCCGGCAGCGTCGCCAGCTCGCGCTCGAAGTCCTGGAAGCCGAGGTCGAAGCCGAGCCCCGCCTCGTACTCGCGGAACAGCTCGCGGACGGATTCGAGGTCGTCGGGAAAGCGCGCGGTGCGCAGATCATGCATGCGCGGAGGCTAGCACAGCGGCGCGCGCGCTCCGGCGCCCCGGGGCGGGCGAGCGGCGCGGCGTGGTCGCGGGCGCGTGGGGGCGGCGAACGGGCCGTTCGCCGCGGCCGCCCGCGCGGGCGCTACCCCAGTCGCTCCCACACCCGGCGCGCGCAATCGCGAGCGCGCGCGGCGACCTCGCGCTCGTCCACGTCGACCAGCGTGCCGTTGTCCATCAGGATCTCGCCCGCCACCATCACGCTCGAGACCGGCGCGCGCAGCAGGCCGGACCACAGGTGGTCGAGCAGCGTGCGCGACGAGAACTCGGTCGCGGGCCGGTAGTCCACCAGCGCGAGGTCGGCGGGGGCGCCCGGTGCGATCACGCCGAGGCTTTCGCCGAAGTGGCGCTCCGCCCAGCGCGCGCCGCGCACGAACACGCGCTGGTAGTGCAGGTCGGGCCGGCTGCCGAGCGTCCACGGGTTCGAGACGTCGGGCAGCGGCGGGGCGTTGACGCCCGAGTCGCTCCCCCACGCCACCTCGGCCTCGCGCTCGAGCGTGGCGGCCGCGCCCACGGTGGCGAGCGCGTCGCCGCGCTCCTGCGCCAGCGCCAGCAGCCCGCGCGGCGCAGTGTCGGCGTGCGCCCACAGCGCCGGCTGGTCGCCCGCGTTCCAGCGTCGCTGCGCGCGCCACTTCTCGGCCGGCGTCAGGTCGAGCGCCAGGTCCACGTGCACCGCCAGCGCGCCCGCGGCGCGCTCGAGCGCGTCGGCGAGCAGCGCGTCGACGCCCGCGAGCGACTGCGCCTGCACCCCGATGGTGGCGCGCAGGCGGCCCTCGCGCTGGCGCCGCAGGTCGGCCGCGAACGAGAGGCTCTCCTCGAGCGCCGCGCTGCGCTCGAGCGGAGTGTCCAGCTCCGAGACGCCGTAGCACGTCGCGACCCGCACGCCGCTCTTGCGGGCGGCCGACAGGATCTCGGAGAGCGACAGGTCGATCGCCGAGCCCGAGCGGTGGAAGTCGCACACGGTCGTCACGCCGTGGCGCAGCCCCTCGATGAGCGCGGCGGTGGCCGACCAGAACACGTCCTCGGGCGACAGCGCGTGCTCGTAGCGCCGCCACTCGGCCGGCGTGCGCAGGCCGAGGCCGCGCGCCAGGTGGTGGGCGAGATGCGTGTGCGCGTTGATCAGCCCCGGCATCAGCACGCGCCCGCGTGCCGGCCACAGCGTCTCGTCGGGATGCGAGGCGGCGAGGTGCGCCGCCACGCCCACCTGGGCGATGTGGGCGCCGACCACGCGCACGCCGCCGTCCTCGATCACCTGCGGATCGGCGCCGCCGGTCACCACCGTGCAGGGTCCGACGATCATGCGGCGCTCCGCTCCGCGCGGCGCGCGAGCGCCCCCGCTTCCACACGCGCCTCGCCGAGCACGCGATCGGGGTCGAGCGTCGCCCAGGCGAAGTCGCGATACAGCGCGCGCCCGGCCACCATCGTGAGCCGTACGTCCTCGGGCCGCGCCGCGTGCACGAGCGTCGTGTACGGGTCGCGCTCCGAGAACGGCGCGTGGTGCGGCGCGGCGGTGTTCACCACCACCACGTCCGCCTGCTTGCCGGCCTCCAGCGAGCCGACGACCGCGCCGAGCCCGAGCGCGCGCGCGCCCTCGCTGGTGGCGAGCGCCACCACGTCGCGCGCGCTCAGGTGCGCGCTGGGCGCCAGCACGCGCGTGAGGCCCGCCGCGAGCGACATCTCGTGGAACGTGTCGAGCCGGTTGCTGCACGCGGCCCCGTCGGAGCCGAGCCCGCGCCGCACCCGGGCCTGCGCCCAGCGGCGCACGTCGGCGAAGCCGGAGCCGAGCTTGAGGTTCGAGCCCGGGCAGTGCACCAGCGCGGCGTCGGCCTTCGCGATCAGCCCCAGCTCCTCGTCGTCGAGCCACACGCCGTGCGCGCCCACGAAGCGCGGGCTCAGCACCTCGTGCCGCGCGAAGTAGCGCGCCGCGGTCGCCCCCACGCTTTCCTGGACCTCGCGGCCCTCGCTGGGCGCCTCCGCGATGTGCGTGTGCACCACCAGCCCGCGGGCGCGCGAGGCCGCGGCGACGTCGTGCCACAGCGCCTCGCTGCACGAGAGGATGAAGCGCGGCGCCAGCGACACGCTCAGTCGCCCGCCGCCCGCGCCGTGGAAGCGCTGGGCGATCGCGAGCGCCTCGTCCAGCGCGCCGGCGTGGTCGTCGCGCAGGGCGGGCGGCAGCCCCACGCCCTGGTCCATCAGCGCCTTGCCGAACACCGCGCGCAGCCCGCTCTGCTCGAGCACCTCGCCCACCACCTCGGTGAAGCGCGCGGTGCCCATGTCGTTCACGCACGTCACGCCGCCCGCCAGCAACTCGAGGATGCCGAGGCGCGCGGACGCCGCGATCGACGCCTCGGTGTGCGCGGCCTCGAGCGGCCAGATGCTCTCGCGCAGCCAGCACAGCAGGTCGGCCTGCTCGGCGAGCCCGCGGAACAGCGTCTGGCAGAGGTGCAGGTGCCCGTGGATGAAGCCCGGCAGCACCAGGCAGCCGCCCGCGTCGAACGTCTCGTCGGCGCGCGCGTCGGGGAGCTCGGCGAGCGCCGCGGGCACCGCCGCGCCGACCGCCGCGATGCGCCCGTCGCGCACCAGCAGATCGCCGCGCACGACGGTCGATGCACCGTCCATGCACACGAGGGTGCCGGAATGGATGAGGAACGTGCTCAGAACGGCCTCCGTGCCGTCGAGGGGCTGCCCGGCTTCCGTGCCGGTCCGACCGGACGCATCGGAGCGCCGGCCCCGCGAGCGTGGCGGGGCTCGGCGCTCCCTCGCGTCTCATTCGCGTCGGAGAGACGTGGGGAACGGTGGCACCGCGAGCGGGGGGTGTCAAGGTGCGAGAAGGCGCGGAACGAAGGGCGCCCGCGCGGGTCGTCGTTCAGCGATCGCGCGCACGGGCCGATAACGCGAATGGTCCCCCCGCGACCATCGGAGGCCGCCATCATGGCCCGCTCATCGATCCACGCTCGCGCCGCCGTCGCACTGGTGCCGCTGCTGCTCGCGCTCGCGGCGCGGGTGCCGCCGGCGGAGGCTGCGAGGTGGTTCGACGCGCCGATGCTGGCGCAGCTCTCGTACAACCCGGTCGACGAGCTCCTGCCCACGCGTCTCGTGTCCGGCGATCTGAACTCGGATGGGTCTCCCGATGTCGTGTCGTGGTCGCCTTTCGGCATGGCGGTCTATCTGGGAGCGGGCGATGGGACGTTCGACGCGCCATCGGTCGACCCCGGTGTGCAAATGGCGTGGTTCTCGATCGCGGACCTCGATGGAGACGGCGCCAGCGACATCGCGTGCACCGCGGCGCACGCCCGGTGTGTCCTGTTCGGTGACGGCAGCGGCCGACACTGGACCCGCGTGGACCTGTCGCCGCCGATCAATGCCACCGGGCAGGTCGTCCTCGACGTCGATGGCGACGGCCGGCTGGACGTCGTCAGCTTGTGGTGGAACGGCGGAATCCAGGTCGATCGTGGTCTCCCCGGACGCACCTTCGTCACCTCGACATCGACCGCCGACAGCCTGGCGGGTGGCGTGATCTGGAACTCCGTGCCCGCGGATTTCGATGGCGACGGGAGACCCGACTTCACGGTCTCGCAGCAGTACGGCGACCACGACCTCATCGTCCTGCTGAGCCGCGGAGACGGCACGTTCCGCGCGCGCGTGGTCGTCGGGGACGTCGACTGGCAGCACGCGTTCGGCATGGCGGCATCGGACGTGACCGGGGACGGCCACACGGACCTTGTCGTGGCTCGCGAGGAGATCGTCTCGATCCACCCCGGACTGGGCGATGGGACGTTCGGCGTGCCGCTGGTCATCGACACACCGGACGAACGCGTGCTCGATGTCGCGATCGCGGACGTGACGCAGGATGGCCAGCTCGACCTCGTGAGCACCGATGACGCCCACCTCGCTGTCCTGGTGCGTCCCGGACTCGGCGGGGGCGGGTTCGGTCCCGCGATCCGCTCGACCATCGGGCGGTCGTTGTTCCCGCTGATCGTCGAAGACCTCGACGGAGACGAGCGCGCGGACATCGTGTCGACCGCGTTGGCTCCGAACACCTCGAGCGACGCGCTGTACAGCGCACTCGGCGACGGGCAGGGCAGGTTCGGAGTGTGCGAGCTCACCCGGCCGATCACGTCCGCGTTTTCGATCGCCGCCGTGGGCGATCTGGACGAGGACGGTCATCCCGATCTGCTGGCGCTGGATCCGTACGCCGCACCCGGTCAGTTCGGGGTGGACGCTCTGCTCGCGCGACCCGGCCGGACATTCTCGCGAGCGGACCACGCCGAGATCCCCGCGCCGCAGTGCTGCGGCGCGTTGCCGGCATTCGAGTCGGTCGACGCTGACGAGGACGGCCATCTGGACTTCGCCACGCTCGGTCCCGGCTCGGCTGTCACGGTACTGGCCGGAGTTGGCGACGGCACGGTGGCCGGGACGTTCTCGATCGCACTACCGGCAGGCAGCACAGGGATGCACTTCGCGGATGTCACGGGCGACGGTCATCTCGACCTCGTCGCCGTCGTCGGCGCCGACGTGTTCGTCCGACCGGGACTGGGCGGAGGTGCGTTCGGCCCCGCGGTACGGACGCAACGGCCGCTCACCATCACCCATATGAAGGTCGGCGACCTGAACGGAGACGGGCGGGCCGACATCGTGTACACCGCGTGGCTCACGGGCTCCGGCTACTCGACCAGCTACGCACTCTCCGTGGGAGACGGTGGATTCGGGGCCGCGACGTTCCTCCAGACGAATGGTGACGAAGCGGAGATCCTGATCGAGGATCTCGACGGAGATGGCCGGCTCGACCTCTCGACACTGTTCCGGGGCTACGGGCCCGGCGGATTCGGGGACTACGTGATGGCGTACCTGCAGGATGCCGCCGGCACGCTCGGGGCGCCGAGCGCGAGTTCCGGCGTGTACGCCTGGCCCGGCTTCGGGGCGGCGCCGTGCGACCTCGACGCCGATGGACATCCCGACCTGGTCTACCAGATCGAGGATGGCCTGCTGTTCGGGCGCGGGAACGGCGCCGGAGGATTCGTCGCGGCCGGCGGACTCGGCGGACTCGACCCGAACTGGAACGCCGGGAGACCGCTCGCGGACTTCGACGGCGACGGCCGCCTGGACGTGGCGTCGCGGGATGCCTCCAGCATCGTCGTCGTGTGGGGCCGCGACCCGATCCCGCCGACGGTCGCGCTGCTCGGCCCCGGCGTGCTGCCCGCGTTGACTCCGGGTGCCTCCGCCACCCTCCGCTGGCAGGCCCACGACGACGTCGGCGTCGCCGCCATCGACCTGTTCGTCTCCCGCCACGGGCCGCGCGGGCCGTTCGCGCGCATCGCCACCGGCCTCGCCGATTCCGGCGAGTTCCCCTGGACCGTCACCGCTCCGCTCTCCGACAGCGTCGCCTTCAAGATCGTCGCCCGCGACTCCGCCGGCAACGTCGCCCACGCCGTCAGCGCCGAGCGCCTGCGCATCGTCGATCCGCTCGCGGTCGGCAGCGCACCCGCGCCGCCCGCGCGCCTCGCCATCACCGCGCTCGCCCCCAACCCGGCGCGCGCGCGCTGCGCGGTGCGGTTCGCGCTGCCGCGCGCCGGGCACGTCACGCTCGCGCTCCACGACCTGCAGGGCCGCCGCCTCGCCACCCTGCTCGATGCCGAGCGTACGGCCGGCGAGGGTGCCATCGACTGGACGCTCGCGAGCGCCGGCGCGCCGCTGCGCCCTGGGCTCTACTTCCTACGCCTCACCGCCGGGCGCGAGCGCGCGGTCGCAAGGCTGGTGATCGCAAACTAGCCGCCGCCTCCCACACGCTGGTCGGCCACCGCGTTCACCGCCGCTCGAGCGCCTCCGCCGCGCGGCCGACCAGCGCGGCTTCGCGCCGCAGGGCCGCGGCGACACGCAGGATCTGCGCGTCGGCGTCGGCCCACTGCTTCTGCTCGATGGCCTCGCGCACGCCCGGCATGGTCTTCACCCCATAGCCCGTGTAGAAGCCCGGGGCGTAGAGCAGGTGCCGGTACCACGGCCGCTTCGGCAGCCCGTCGGCGTCCAGCAGCACCTGGTCGCTCTGGCGCAGCAGCGCGTTCACGCCCGCGAACCGCGCCGTGTCGGCCTCGCCGGCGATCACCGCGGCGTAGGCCTTCTCGTAGCGCGCGGCGGCGCGCGTCAGCGTGTCGGCAGCGTTGTCGAGCGGCGCGAAGTCGAGCACCGGCGGCAGCGGCTCGGGCAGCGGAGCGAACTCCGGGCGCCGCGGGTCGACGGTCGCGGCGAACACGCCGTCGGTCACCTGGCGGTTGCGCTCGGCGATGCGTTTGGCGCTCTCCTCGCGCAGCGCCTTCAGCTCGCGGATGTAGCCGGTCGCGGTCTCCGCGAGGTTTCCGAACTCGTGCGGCAGCAGATCGGCGTCGGCCATGCGCATCACCGTCGTCCCCACGGTCTGCGCGAGCGCGCGACCGTAGACGAACGTGGAATCGGCGAAGTGCGTGTACCAGTAGAGGTCGTCGTAGACCGAGTGGTAGATGCCGCCGCGGTCCTCGCCGCCGTAGCCCGCGGCGAGCGAGGGCACGCCGACGTGCTGCAGGAACGCGCTGTAGTCGGAGCCCGAGCCCAGCGCGTCGATCCGCAGGTCGGCGCGCTCGCGCGCCTCGCGGCGCACCTCGTCGCTGCCGTTGCGGATGCGCGAGGCCTGCAGTCGAACGCGCACCGACAGGTGGGTCTCGGGATCCTCGATGTCGCGGGCGATCCCGTTCATGAACCGCTCCAGCGTGTGGGAGCCGCCGATGTCCAGGTAGCCGCGCGAATTCGAGTCGCTGTTCACGTACAGCACGGCCTTGCGGCCCAGCTCGTCCGCGTGCGCCTCGACCCATTCGGTTGAGCCGAGCAGCCCCTCCTCCTCGCCGTCCCACGACGCGTACACCAGCGTGCGCTTCGGCCGCCAACCCTGCTTCAGCAGCGCGCCGATCGCGCGCGCCTCCTCGAGCTCGGCGACCTGGCCGGAGATCGGGTCCTCCGCGCCGTTCACCCAGGCGTCGTAGTGGTTGCCGCGCACGACCCACTCGTCGGGAAACTGCGCGCCCGGGATGCTCGCGATCACGTCGCGCACCGGGCGCAGCGACCAGTCGAACGCCAGCTGCAGGTGCACGCGCGCCGGCCCCGGTCCGAGCCGATACGTGACCGGCAGCGAGCCGCGCCACTCCGGCGGCGCGATCGGGCCGGCGATCGCGGCCAGCAGCGGCTGCGCGTCGGCGTACGAGATGGGCAGCACCGGGATCTTCATCAGCGTGACCGCGTCGCGCCGGTCGAGCCGCTTCGCGTCCCGCGTGGCGGCCACCCCCGGCGTCAGCGGATCGCCGGGGTAGATGGGCATGTCGATCACGCTGCCGCGCTGCACGCCGTCCTTCGGCCGGAACGGCCCCGCGGGGAACGTCTCGCCCTGCGCGTAGCCGTCGTCCTGCGGGTCCGAGTAGATCAGGCAGCCGACCGCGCCGTGCTCGGCGGCGACCTTCGGCTTGATGCCACGCCACGAGCCGCCGTAGCGGGCGATCACGATGGCGCCTTTCACCGAGACTCCGAGCCGCTCGAGCTCCTCGTAGTCCGCCGGCACGCCGCGGTTGACGTAGACGAGCGGCGCCGTGACGTCGCCGTCGGCCGAATAGGCGTTGAAGCTGGGGAGCTGCTCGCGCTTCTGCCCCGTGGTCGGGTCCAGCGCGAGCGCCGGCTCGTCGAGCCGCGCGACGAAGCGCGTGGGCGCCACCAGCTCGAGCCGCCGCAGCGTGGGCGTCGGCGACAGCGCCTCGAACTCCTCGATGCGCGCATCCCATCCGTACGAGGCGAACTGCGCGCGCAGCCACTCGGCGTTGTCGCGGTCGTACGGCGAACCGAGGTGGTGCGGCCGCGCGCTCAGCCGGCGCATCGATTCGCGCATGCGCGCCGGATCGGGCAGCGCGCGGAACTTCGTCTCCCAGTCGCGCTGGGTCACGGCGGCGGCGGGCGTGAAGCCGCGCAGCTCGGGTTCGCCGCGGGCGGCGAGTGGGATCAGCACGAGGGCGGCGAGCGAGGCGACGACGACGCGGGCGTGCGACACGGGTGGATCCTCCGGAGGAGCGGCCGGCCGCGGCGCCACGGTGGCGTCGCGATGCCGCGCGGGAAGCGATGCGCCGATCCGCGGCGGACGCGATGGCCCGACGGGGCCGGGCGGAGCGCCGCGCATCGTGCCACCGCGGCGCGCGGCTCGCCAGATCGATTCCGCGCGCGATCGGACGAGCGCGGGTCTGCGAGCGACCGAGCGGCCGCGGGCGACCGAGCGGCCGCGGGCGACCGCGGGCGACCGCCCGACTGCGAGGCGCGCGGCGCCCGACCGGCTCCGCCGCGGACGCACGGCGTCGCGGGCGCGCGCGAGCCGGCCGGCGACGGCGCCGCGCCTGCCGCCATCGTTGACCCTCGCGCGACCCGCCCCTACCCTCGCGGCCATGGACCGCCAGGCCCTCCCGCTCGTGCGCGCGCTGCGCGTCACGGATCCGCTGCATGCGCTGCGCGCGCTCGCGGATCTGCCGTATCCGTTCCTGCTCCAGTCCGCGCTCGAGGACGACCGCGCCCGCTGGTCGTTCTTCGGCGCCGATCCCTACGCCGTGCATCGAGGCGGCGACTGGGCGGCGGCGCGGGCGGCGTTCCGCCATGCGGCGGCGAGCGCGCTGCGCGACCAGCCGGCGGCCTCCTGCGTGCCGTTCATGGGGGGCGCGGTGGGCTACTGGGCGTACGACTTCGGCCGGCGGCTCGAGCGGCTGCCCGCACAGGCGGTGGATGACCTCGGCCTGCCCGACTTCGTGCTCGGCCTCTACGACGTGGTGGGCGCCTTCGACCACGCGCGGCGCGAGGCATATCTGTTCTCGACCGGCCTGCCGAGCAACGGGTCGGCGGCGCGCGCGGCACGCGCCGGCGAGCGGCTCGCGCGCTTCGCGGAGCGGATCGAGCGTGTGGCGCCGGCCCCACCGGCTCCGGCCGCCACGCCGGAGACACCAGTGCACGCGGTCTCCGGATTCACGCCCGAGGCCTACCGCGCGGCGGTCGAGCGGGTGCGGGCGCACATCGCGTGCGGCGACATCTTCCAGGCGAACCTCTCGCAGCGTTGGACGCTGGCGTTCGCGGCGCCGGCACCGGTGGAGTTCGCGCTGGACCTGCACCGCGCGCTCGCGCGGCTCTCGCCGGCCCCGTACGCCGCGTTCCTCGGCGCGGCGGATCACGCGGTGGTCTCGGCGAGCCCGGAGTGCTTCCTGACGCTGCGCGGCCGCGAGGTGCAGACGCGTCCGATCAAGGGCACGCGCCCGCGCGGCGCCGATCCGACCGCGGACGCGCGCGAGCTCGCGGCGCTGGCCGCCAGCGCCAAGGACCGGGCCGAAAACGTGATGATCGTGGACGTGCTGCGCAACGACCTCGGCCGCGTGTGCGAGACCGGCAGCGTGCGGGTCCCCGAGCTGTGCGCGCTCGAGACGTTCGCGCAGGTGCACCACCTGGTCTCGACCGTCACCGGCACGCTGCGCGAGGGCGCCGACGCGCTCGACCTGCTCGAGGCGTGCTTCCCGGGCGGCTCCATCACCGGCGCCCCCAAGATCCGCGCGATGGAGATCCTCGATGCGCTCGAGCCGGTGCGCCGCCACATCTACACCGGCGCGATCGGCTACCTCGACTGGCGCGGCGGCGCGGACTGGAGCATCGCGATCCGCACGGCGCTGGTGACCGCCGACGCGGTGCGCTTCGCGGCCGGCGGCGGCATCATCGCCGACTCCGATCCGCAGGCGGAGTACGACGAGACGCTGCACAAGGCCGAGGGCCTGCGCGCCGCGCTCTCGTCGCTGCTCGGGCCGGTGATGCTGGAGCCGGGCGAGGTGCCCGCGCGATGAGCGCGCCGCTGCCGCGCGGCGCGCGCGCGCCCGAGCGCGCGGCGTGGGTGAACGGCACGCTGGTGCGCGGCGCCGCGGCCGCGCTGTCGCTGTGGGACCGCGGAGCGCGCGACGGCGAGGGGCTGTTCGAGACGCTGCGGGTCGCGGGCGGCGTCCCGCGCCTGTGGGATCGCCACCTCGAGCGGCTGGTGCTCTCGTGCGCGGTGCTGGGCTTTCCGGTGCCGGCCGCGCCGCGCGCGCTGCGCGAGGGGCTCGAACAGGTGCTGGCGGCCGAGGGCCTGGGTGAGGCGGTCGCCCGCCTCACCATCACGCGCGGCATCGCCGGCGGCCGTCCGACGCGCGCCGGCGCGTGGATCGAGGCGGAGCCGCTGGCGGGACGTCTGTGGCGGGGCACCCGCGCGGGCGCCGCGAGTGCGATCACCTCGAAGGTGGCGTTCGAGCCCGGCTCGCTCGGCATGCACAAGACCACCAGCCGGCTCCCGTACGCGCTCGCGCGCGAGGAGGCGCGGGTCGCGGAGGCGGACGAGGCCCTGCTGGTGGCCGCCGACGGCGAGGTGCTCGAGGGTGCCACGAGCAACCTGTTCGCCGTGGTGGGCGGCGAGGTCCGCACGCCGCCGCTCGCGCGCGGCATCCTGCCGGGCATCACGCGCGCGATCGTGCTCGGGCTGTGCGCCGCGGCCGGGATCCCGGCGCGCGAGGCGCGGATCACGCGCGCGGAGCTGACCGCGGCGGCCGAGGCGTTCGTGACCAACTCGGTGCAGGAGGTGGTGCGCATCGCCACCCTCGACGGCCGCCCGCTCGGCGACGCGGGAGTGGCGGCGCGCCTCGCCCGCGACTACCGCGAGCAGGTGGCGATGGTCTAGGAGCGCCGGCCGCGGCCGCGGCGGCCCCGCCGGGACCGTGGCGACCTCGCTGCGCCGGCTCACCCGCAGTCGGGTGACCTCGCCCACTGCGAGGTCGCCCGGCGCGGGCTGCACGGCGCGCTCCGGACCGCGGCCGCCGGCCTGCTCCGCTCGGGCCGAGTGGCTCCGGGCCGCCCTGGGCCGCGTTCCGCGCGCTGCCGGCGCGGCATTGGCGGCGCGGCCGCCGCGCCGCCGCCGGCCGCGCCGCGCCGCCGGCGTGGGCCGCCGGGGTTTCGTGCGGCATCTCGCACCCGTGGCATGGGCTCTGCACTCCAAGGAGTGGGGAGCGTCGCCCCCGCGCTCCCCGAACTGGTCACCGTCTCTCACATCGAGGCCCCGATGGACTTCCGCGGTGGTCGACTCGAGCTCCTGGTGCCCCACCTGCTCCGCAGCCAGCTGCTGCGGCCCGGGTTCGTGCGCCTGTCGCTCAAGCTCGGCGCCGCCCAGCAGATGCCCGCGTGGGCGAAGCTCCAGTTCGTGAACTCCGGCGTCGCCCCCGAGGACCTCGATCGCGTGCTCGCGAGCGTGAACAGCCTCGAGTCGTGGGTGGACATCTGGCAGGACCTCGGCCTCGCGCTCGAGCGGGCGGGCGAGGAGGCGCTCGCGGGCGGGCTGAGCGCCGACGCGGGCCGGCTGTGGCTGCGCTCGTCGGCGGCGTTCAATTTCGCGCAGTACGTGATCTTCATGGACATCGAGCGCAAGCGTTCGCTGCACGAGGCGTGCGTGCGCGCGTACGAGAAGGCGGCGCCGTGCGTGGATCCGCCGGCGCGCCCGTTCGAGGTGGTCCACCGGCGCCGTGCGATGCGCGGCTTCCTGCGGGTGCCGCGCGGGCAGCGCCCGGCGCCGGTCGTGGTGCTGTTCAACGGCACCAACGCCGTGAAGGAGGAGCTGCACTGGTGGAGCGATGCGCTGCTCGAGCGCGGGCTCGCCACGCTGGTGTTCGACGGCCCCGGGCTGGGGCAGACGTTCCACCGCCTCTCGATGGTCGCCGAGCCGCGCCCGGTCGGCGTGTCGATCCTCAACGCGATCGAGAGCCACCCCGAGCTGGACGCCGGAGCAGTGGCGTTCGCGGGGCTGAGCCTGGGCGGTTACATGGCGATCCGCATGGCGGCCCACGACCGGCGCGTGCGCGCGGTGGCGGCGGTGAGCCCGCCCTACTCGCTCGACGTGTACTGGAACATCACGCTCGCCGGCATGCGCCGCGAGCTGGCCGCGCTGTACGGAGCGTCGGAGGCCGAGATGGGCGAGGCGGTCGGCAAGCTCACGCTCGACGGCGCGATCGAGCACCTGCGCGCGCCGCTGTTCCTCGCCGGCGGCGGGCACGACCTGCTGACGCCGCGGCGCGAGTCGCACCGCATCTTCGAGTCGGCGCGCTGCGAGCGCGAGTTCGTCTTCTACCCCAAGGGCGGCCACGACTGCTTCAACGTGCTCGCCGACCTGCGGCCGCGGGTGAGCAACTGGCTCGCGCACCAGCTCGCGGTACGCCACAACGGACATCGCGCGGGCCGGCTCGAGGCGCCCGAAGGCGCCTGGCGCGCCGGCGAGGCGGTGGATCCCGACTTCGCGGATGCCCTCTGCGGCGAGATCGAGCGCCCGTTGTGGAGCCGCGCGGCGTCGCCGGGGCTGCCGGTGGACTTCTCGCCGCCCTGGGCGCCGCCCGATCCGCGACGACAGCACGTGCAGGTGGTCACGCGGCTCGCGGCATCCGAGATGTGAGCCGTCGTCGATGACGGCCGCCGGCGCGTCAGAGTCCCCCGCGCGTCGAAGCGAACGGCCGCCCGGACGACTCTCCGGGCGGCCTTCGCGCGTCGCGCCGCGCTACGGTGCGAACACCGCTCGCGTGGTCGCCGAGCCCGCGCCCTGGGTGAGGCGCACGAAGTAGAGCCCGGCACCCGGCCGCACCCCGGCGAGGCGCAGCGTATGGGATCCGGCGCCGAAGCCGCCGACCTCGCGCGCGGCCACCCGCCGCCCGCTCACGTCGAGGATCTCGAGCCGCGCCGGTGCGCTGCTGGGAAGCGTGAACGTGAGCACCAGATCGCCGACCACCGGGTTGGGCCGCGGCGCGGCGAGGGCGAGCGAGAGTGCGTTGGGCAGCTCGAGCCAGGTCTCACCGCCGTAGGTCATGGCACCGTTGTCGGTCAGGCCGAGCCGGTAGCCGTAGCGGGTGCCCGCGACCACCTCGGCGTCGTCGAACACCACGCGGCCATCGCCGTCGGGCACCAATTCGGCGAGCGGCGCCCAGGCCGAGGCAGCGGTGCGGCGGAAGACCGTCACCGGCGCGCTGGTCGAGACCTCCCACGCCAGGCGCGCGTGACCGGCCACCACCTCGGCGCTCACCAGCGCCACGGTCACCGCGGTCACGCCGTCGGTCGACCACATCGTCGTGCCGGTGCTGCTCAGTCGGCCGGCGTAGATGTAGCGCGTCGGCGTCGCGCGGTCGTCGGTCCACGCCAGGATCGCGCCGCCGGCGCCGTCGCCCGCCACGCTGGCGCCGTACTGTCCGTTCGAGGCGGTGCACAGCGCGACGCCGTTCGCGGTCCACTGCGCGGCGCCCGCGCCGTTGACGCGCTGGGCGTAGACGTCGTAGAAGCCGCCGCTGCGCGCGTCGCTCCAGCCGAGGATCGCGCCGCCGCTGCCGTCCGCGACGACCTGGCTCAGCGTCTGCCAGTCTGAGGCGTTGCACACCGCCACGCCGTTCGCGGTCCACGACGCGCTGCCGGCGGCCGTGATGCGCTGGGCGTAGATGTCATCGGTCGACGCGCGGCCGTCCGACCACGCCACGATCGCGCCACTCGCATTGTCGGTCACCAGCTGGGGGTTCTCGATCAGCGCCCCGGCGTCGCACACCGTGACCCCCGTGGCGCCCCACGGCGTGGCGCCGGTCGGGCCGATGCGCTGCGCGGTGAGGATGTTGGCGCTGGTCGAGAACGTGACCGGGTTGAAGACCTGCTCCGAGAACAGCACGATCGCGCCGCTGGCGCCGTCGGAGACCGCGCCCACCACGCCTTGGCCGAAGGCCGTGGTGCTCATCACGCTCACGCCGTTGGCGGTCCACGCCGGGCTGCCGGCGCCGTTCAGGCGCTGGGCGTAGATCCCGAGCGCCAGGAAGCTGCGTCCATCGAACCAGGAGATGATGGCTCCGCCGGCACCGTCGCTGGCGATCCCGGGCTGGCTCTGGGTGCCCGCGATCACGCACACGCCGAGGCCGTTGGCGGTCCACTGCGCCACGCCCGCACCGTTGATGCGCTGGGCGTAGATGTCGGCGTCACTCGGGTTGCGCATGTCGTGCCAGGTGATGATGGCCCCGCCGGCACCGTCGGTCACCATGCGCGCGTTGTCCCGCTCGCCGGCGGCCGCGGTCACCACCACGCCGTTCGCGGTCCACTGCGGCACGCACGAGGCGTTGAGGCGCTGCGCGTAGAAATCGTACTTGCTGGCGCCGCGCTCGTCCTGCCACAGCACGATCACACCGCCCGCGCCGTCGGCGATGACATCCTGGACGAACTGGCTGCCGGTCGCGTTGCACACGTCAACCGCGCCGGTCACCGGGGCGCCGGAGGAGTTGATGCGGCGCGCGCGCAGGTCGAATTGGCCGCCGCGCTTCTCGTGCCACACCACGAATGTGCCGCCGGCGCCGTCCGGGATCGCGGGCGAGCCGAGCTGCACTCCCGGGTCCTTGTAGATTCCGGCGCCGTTCGCGGTCCACTGCGCACTGCCCGCGGCGTTGAGGCGCTGCGCGTACACGTCCACCGAGGAGTTGCGGAAGTCGAGCCACGCGACCAGCACGCCGCCGGCGCCGTCGAGCGCGGCGGTGGCGCCGAACTGCGCGCCGCTGGCGTTGCACACGGTGAGGCCGTTCGCCACCCACTGCGGGGCGCCGCTCGCGTTGACGCGCTGGGCGTAGACGTCGGGGTAGTTGGGGGTGAGGCGGTCGTCATCACCCACGAAGAACGCGCCGCCGGCGCCGTCGGGCACGACATCGCCGAGCTCCGCGAACAGGTCGGTGGTGCTCGCCCAGATCGGGACCGGCGCGGTGCCCCACTGGCGCGCGCCGCTGCCGTTGACGCGCTGTGCGTAAAGCGTGTCGGTGGTGGCCGCGGAATTGGTCCAGCCCACGATCGCGCCGCCGAGTCCGTCGGCGACCACCACGTTGCCGAAGGTCGAGCCGCCGAGCGGGGTCGGGCTGACCGTCACGCCGGCCGCGCCCCATTGCGCCACGCCCGCGCCATTGACGCGCTGGCCGAGCACCCCGGGCAAGTCGAGCCAGGTGACGATCGCCCCGCCCGCGCCGTCGCTGCAGATCCCCGCGGTGTTCGGCTGGCCGGTGCCCGGGTCGACTTGCACCCCATCGGCCGTCCACTGCGCCACGCCGGCGCCGTCGATGCGCTGGGCGTAAATGGCGTCGGGGACACTGCGCGCGTCCTCCCACGCGATGATGGCGCCGCCAGCGCCGTCGTTGGTGATGGCGGGGAACAACTGATCAAGCGGGGCGGTGCACACTGACACACCGGCCGTGCCCCAGCCGGCGGCCACCGCGCCGGTGGCGGCGGCGAGGCGCACGGCGCGGATGTCGAAGTCGGTCGGGCCCTGCTCGAACCATGCCGCCAGCAGTCCGCCGCTGCCATCCGGCGCGAGCACGGGGGGCAGGATCACGCCGCTGACGACCTTGCGTCCGCCCGCGGTCCACAGCGCGGTGCCGGCGGAGGTCACGCGCTGCGCGTACTCGTCGCCGCTCACCATGCCGTCGCGGAAGTCCTGCCACACCACGATCACGCCGTTGGAGCCGTCGGACACCAGGCCGGACGCGAACTGCTCGCCGGGCTCGGTGCACACTGCCAGCCCGTTCGCGGGCCAGCCGGCCGCGACCGCGCCGGCGCCGGTGAAGCGCTGCAGGTAGATGTCCGAGCTGCCATCGCGCGGGTCGGGCCAGGTGTAGTACATGCCGCCCGCGCCATCGGGCACCGACAGCGCGCGCGTGGGCGCAGCGCCCCGGGGCGCGGCGACGGTGCTCGCAGTGGTCGCGCTGGTCGCGCTGGTCGCGCGCGGCACGTGGGCGAGCCGGCGCGCGAGGTCGCCGCGCGCGGCGGGGCCGCGCACCGGCGCGGCGCTGGCGGTGGCAGCGAACACGAGGAGCAGGATGAGAACGGAGAGCGCGGAACGACGGGGAGCGTCCTTCATGGCGTCGACCTCCAAGGGGGAAGGGAACGGCAGTCTCCGTCCGGGGCGGCGGACATGCAACGAGTCTCTCGGTGCTCGTTGGAGGGAGTCGCGAACGCGCGCTCCGTCACAGGGATGCGCTCCCCGGCCGGACCACGCGGGCGCCGGGCCGCCCCGGAACCGCGCGCCCTCCGCCCACATCCTTCCCCGGGTGGGCGCATCAGACTGAACGCTCGTTCGTCGAATGTCCCCGGGGGCCGCGGTTCCCCCTACCCGCCGCCCGCGCGGGCTGCTAGTGTCTTCGCGCTTTCGAGCCGCTCCGTCCCTCGCCCCCGTCCATGGAGGTCCGTCCCGATGCCCGACGTCCAGGCCGGAACCCGCGTGCGCCCGCTCGACGAGCTCGACCTCGGCGCCATCGTGAAGATCGACGAGCGCATCTCCGGCACCTATCGCCCCGAGTTCTGGGAGCAGCGCGTGGTGTTCTACCTGCGGCGCGATCCCGAGGGCTCGCAGGTGTGCGAGGTGGACGGCAAGGTCGTGGGATTCATGCTTGGCGACCTGCGCGCGGGCGAGTTCGGGCTCGAGGAGACCAGCGGCTGGATCGAGCGCTTCGGCATCGACCCCGACTGCCGCGGCCGCGACCTGGGCCGCGCGATGTATGACGCGATGGTGACGCACTTCCGCACGCGCGGAGCGACCACGGTGCGCACGCTGGTCGACCGCAAGGACACCGCGGTGGCCGGATTCCTGGAGAAGCTCGGATTCGCGCCCTCGCCGCTGCAGGCGCTCGAGGTGCGGCTCACCCCCACGGCCGAGGAGACGAGTCGATGAAGGTCGAAAACATCACGCTCGAGAAGAAGTACCACTCCGCGGTCGAGCACTGGCGGCGCCACAACTTCAAGGACTACGAGTCCCTGCTGGCGAACTGGCAGGCCTATTTTCCGACCGACGAGGAGTTCTGCCTCTGCGCCAAGATGGAGATCGGCACTTCCGACCTGATCCAGATCGGCGACCACGCGGGCCAGAAGAAGCGCCAGAATCCCGACGAGATGAGCGAGGAGGAGGCGCGCCACCTGCTCGCGATCATCAAGGCGCAGGCCTCGACCGAGTTCGGCTCCATCCAGCAGCACGCCGGCACCCTCGAGCGCGCGACCGACGACCAGGACCGCACCTGGGTGCTGCGCGTGATGGCCGAGGAGCTGCGCCACGGCTACCAGATGCTCCACCTGCTGCTGTCGAAGGACTGGTCGCACGTCTCGGGCGGCGTGACCGGCGAGCAGATGGTCGAGGAGATCCTGTCGATGCAGACGGGCAACCACGTCCTCGACGCGTTCAACCTCGACTACGACTCGTTCATCGACAACATCGTGTTCGCCGCGCTGGTCGACCGCGTCGGCAAGTACCAGCTCACGATGCAGAAGGTCTGCGCGTACAAGCCGATGGCCGATAGCATGCCGCACATGCTGCGCGAGGAGGCGTTCCACCTCGCGGCCGGGGTGATTCCGATGCGGCGCTGGGCGCAGAAGGCCGCGCAGGGCGACCCGTTCATCACCATGCAGGCGATCCAGCGCGCGGTCAGCAAGTGGTTCCCGCGCGCGCTCGAGATGTTCGGCGACGAGCGCGGCGGCGACACCAACGTGAAGTTCGGGTTCAAGGACCTCAAGAACCGCGAGGCGCAGGACCGCTACATCGAGGAGGTCCGGCGCATGATGCGCGACATCAACCTGCGCTTCCTGCGCGCGCGCTTCCCCGAGTACACGCCGGAGCAGGCCGAGCAGGCGCTGGCAGCGATTCAGGGCGACCACGGCGTGCACCGCGGCGTGCGGTGCGAGGACCTGCTGCGCACGCCCGACCGGCGGTTCTTCCGCCGCAAGGGCGAGTCGGCCTTCCAGATGGTGGGCGTCGACGGCGAGGCGTTCACCGACGCCGAGGAGTACCTGCGCTACCTCGCGAAGCAGCTCAACGAGGGCTACGTCGCCAGCCGCGACATGACGAACTACGCAAAGGCGCTGCGCGGGGTCGCGGCGGGCACGCTGACGGTGAAGGACGCGATCATGGCGATGCCGAAGCTCAAGCGCGTGGGCGGCACCTGCCCGTGCTCGAAGGGTGTGCGCTGGGTGGTCGAGGGCGGCGCCGCGGACACCGCCGTCAGCAGCAGCGGGGCGTAGGCGGGGCGCGATGTCGCATGGATGACCGCGTCGCGTCCGTTGCCTCCGCCTCCGCCGAGTCGCCGCTGCAGGACGCCGGGCTGCTGCGGTCCGCTGGACGCATCGTCCCCTTCGACCTGATCATCGGGCTCTTCACCAGCCGCCACCAGTGCGTCCACGACATGATCGCGAACACCATCGTGGTGCGGCGTGACCCACACATGCGGACCTGACCCGGTCCGATCGCCACTCCCGGAGGCTCCATGAACACCGCCCTCTTCCTGCTGCTCGGTCTCGCCGCCGGGGTCCTCTCCGGACTGTTCGGAATCGGCGGCGGCATCGTCATCGTGCCCGCGCTCATCCTGCTCGTGGGCATGAAGCCGCAGCTCGCCACCGGGACCTCGCTCGGTGCCCTGCTGCTGCCGGTCGGACTGCTCGGCGCGTGGCAGTACTGGCAGCGCGGCGAACTGCAGATCAGCGCGTCGCTGTGGATCGCGCTGGGGCTGTTCATCGGCGCGCTGTTCGGCGCCAAGCTCGGGCTGAGCCTCTCGCCGCGCGTGTTGCAGCGCTCGTTCGCGGTGTTCATGGTGCTCATCGCCCTGCGGATGTGGATCAAGAGCTGATCGCCTCCGCCGCGCCGGACGCGCGAACGCCGCCCGCGGATGCGCGGGCGGCGATCGGACCAGCGGGCGCCTCGCGGCGCGGGACGCGGCTCAGCGCAACCCGTACTCCACGGTCGTCACCACGCGCAGCGTCTTCTGGATCTGGCTCTCCTGCATGATGCCGGGCGCCGGATCGCGCGCGAGGATCTCGAACACGCCCTGGTAGGCGCGCCGGATACCGCCCACCTGAGCCCGCGACGACCGCGCGAACTCCTCCGCGGCCTTCTTCGCGTTCGCGTTGGCCTCGGCGAGCATCTCCGGCTTGAGATCGTTGAGGCGCGTGAACAGGTAGGTGGGCCCGCTCCCGCCGTACTCGCCGCTCGAGAACACCACGCCGGCCGCCAACAGGTCGCCGACGTCCTGGCTGGCGGTCGCGAGCCGGTCGACGTCACCGGTGCGCACCATGAGCGTCATGTTCACGATGTACCGGTTCATCGGCGTGCGGCCGCCGTCGCCGTAAGCGTTGGCGCGCGTGTCGGTGGCCGAGATCCCCTGGAGCTCGACGTGGCTGGAGTCGATGCCGTGCACCTGCAGGAACGTGGCCACGGTGCGCCGGTTCTGCTGGATGCGCCGCTGCGCCACCACCAGATCGTTGTCGGCGGCGACCAGCCGCAGCGGCCACAGCGCCACGTCCGCCTTCACCGTGCGCTCGGCGACCCCCTTCACGCTCACGGTGCGGTCGCCGACCCGGAATTGCACCAGCCCCCGCCCGACCAGCCAGCCCGCGATCACGAGCGCGGCCGCCATCAGCAGTCCGCGCACGACGCGCGTGTCGTTCATGCAGCGCCTCCTTCCATGGTGGGGCGCCACTCTAGCCGGTGAGTCGCCGGCGGGGAAATCACGCGTCGCTCCAGCCCGCGCGCTGGTCGGCCGACAACGTGGATGGAGCGGCGTGCGCGGCCCCTCGCGCGTGACAACCCGACCTCCAAGACCATAGAATCCCGCGCCCGTGAGCCCGGCGATGTCCACGCGTCCCTAGTCGCGAGCGCCCTACATGCCCATCCGCCGCACCCCGCACGTCGCGTATTTCTGCATGGAGTTCGGTGTCGACCCGTCGTTCCCGATCTACTCGGGCGGGCTCGGCATCCTGGCCGGCGACTTCATCAAGTCGGCGCACGACCTGAAGCGCCCCGTGGTGGGCGTCGGGCTGCGCTGGGAGCGCGGCTTCTCCGAGCAGCGCATCGACGCTGACGGCCAGCCCTACGATCAGTATCCGACCTACGATCACGGCTTCCTGCAGGACACCGGCGTGCGGGTGCGGGTCCGGGTGCGCGGCAACGAGGTGACGTGCGCGGTGCGCTGGACCGAGCGCTACGGGCACGTGCCGCTTTTCCTGCTCGAGCCCGTCCACGCGGCCGATCGGTGGATCACCCACCGGCTCTACGAGGCCGGCACCGACGTGCGCATCGCGCAGGAGATGCTGCTCGGGATCGGCGGCGTGCGCGCCCTGAACTGGCTCGGCATCCCGATCTCGACCTACCACTTCAACGAAGGCCACGCGGTCTTCGCGGGCATCGAGCTGATCTGCTCGCGCATGGAGGAGCGCAACTACGACTTCCCCGCCGCGTGGGCCGCCGTGCGCCGGCACATCGTGTTCACCACCCACACGCCGGTGTTGGCGGGCAACGAGGAGCACCCGTTGAAGGAGCTGCGGCGCATGGGCGCCTGCCTCCAGTTGTCGGGCGCCGAGATGCGCACGCTGGGCGGCGATCCGTTCAACATGACGGTCGCGGGGCTGCGGCTGGCGCGCAAGGCGAACGCGGTCGCGGCGCTCCATGGCGAGACTGCGCGGGCGATGTGGAAGCACGTGGACAATGCGGCGCCGATCACGCACGTCACCAACGGCGTGCACGTGCCGACCTGGCAGGATGCGCGCATCCGCGCGGCGCAGCACGACCCCGCGAAGCTGGCCGCGTCGCACGCGGTGCTGAAGGGCGAGTTGCTCGCCGAGGTGGAGCGCCGCAATGGCGTGAAGCTGGATCCGGGCTCGCTCACGATCGGCTTCGCGCGGCGGGCGGCGGGCTACAAGCGCAGCGACCTGATCCTGCGCGACGAGGTGCGGCTCGAGGGGCTGCTGGCGAACCATCCGGTGAACCTGCTGTTCTCGGGCAAGGCGCACCCCGACGACCGCACGGGCAAGGCGATCGTGGCGCGGCTGGTCAAATCGCAGCAGAAGCACCCCGGCCGCGTGGTGTTCATCGAGAACTACGAGATGGCGATCGCGCGCACCCTGGTGCGCGGCGCGGACGTGTGGCTCAACAACCCGACGCGCCCGCTCGAAGCGAGCGGCACGTCGGGCATGAAGGCCGCGATGAACGGGGTGTTGAACCTGAGCATCCTCGACGGCTGGTGGCCCGAGGGCTGCCGGCACGGCGAGACGGGCTGGGCGATCGGCGACAACACGAACACGGACGACGACACCGATCTGAAGAACCTCTATCGGGTGCTCGAGGGCGAGGTGCTGCCGACGTGGAACGACCCGCCGCGCTGGCAACGGATGATGGTCGAGAGCGTCCGGATGGGCGAGACGCAGTTCTCGTCCGACCGCATGGTGAACGACTACTTCGCCATCATGTACGCCGAGCAGCCGGCCCCCGCAGCCGAGCCGCCCCCGGTCGCCACGCCCGACGTGTAGGCGCGGCGCCCGGTCACGGGCCGGCCCTGATTGGCGATCTCCGTGGTCCGCTCGGTTTCATCCGGTGCTAGTTCAGTCTCATGCGGCGCCTGCTCGAGCGCTCGTCGGGAGCGGCTGACCTGCTCCGGGGGCTAATCCACTTCGTCGGGCGCAGGCGGCGAGGAGGCGGGCGTCCGGAGGGCTTCGCCCGACGAAGTGGATTAGAAGCCCGGAGGATGCCCGGCTCCTCGCCGCCCCCGCGAACTTGCGGAACGGGTCTGGAGGACACCGTCGGAGCAGGTCAGCCGCTCCCGACGACCGCTCGAGCAAGCGAACGAGTCCCCGAGCCCCCGGTGGGCGGGCGCCAGCGGCCCGCGCGGCCGCGCGGGCGCCAGCGGCCGGCGCGGCCGCGCGGTTCTTCGTTGACGGCGAGCGCGGGCCGCCCGTAGCCTCGGCGCATGCGATCCCGCGTCGTCGCGACCTTCGTCCGGTACTCGTATCCCCGCTCCCGCGCGGAGTGGGGCCGGGCGTAGCGCGAATCGCGTCCGACTCGAACCCACTTCCGCGTTCCCGCGGAGGTGGGTTCTTCCGTTCCACCCTCCTGCGCGGGCCCCGCAGGAGGAGCCATGCCCCGCCCGCTCCAGACCGCCGCCGTGCGCGGCGCCATCCTGGTGGCGTCGAACACCTCCGACGCCATCCTCGACGCCACCACGCGCCTGCTGGTGGCGCTGCTCGACCTGAACGGCCTCACGCCCGGCCAGGTGGTGAGCGCGGTGTTCACCGCCACGCCCGATCTCGACGCCGACTTCCCGGCCCACGCGGCACGCCGGTTGGGCTGGCGTGACGTGCCGCTGCTGGGGGCGCAGGAGATGCGCGTGCCCGGCGCGCCCGGGCGCGTCGTGCGCGTGCTGCTCACGGTGCGCGAGGTGCCGCGCGGCGTGCGCCTGACGCCGGCGTACCTCGATGGCGCGGCGGTGCTGCGGCCCGACCTGTTCGCGAGGCGCGCGCCGGCGCCGCGCGAGCTGCCGGCGCCGGCTCCGGCGCATGCGCGAGCGACGACCGCGGCGGCCGCGCGCCGCGTGGCGTTGATCGGTCTCGGTCAGATCGGCGGCTCGCTGGGGCTGGCGCTCGGACGCGCCGGGGGCTGGGTGCGCGTGGGCTTCGACCGCGACCGGCGCGTGCTCCATCGCGCGCGTGCCGCCGGTGCCATCGACGAGGCGGCGCCCTCGCTGGCGGCCGCCTGCGTGTCGGCGGACGTCGCGGTGGCCGCGGTCCCGGTCGACCGCCTGCCGGCGGTGCTGGCGGCGATGACCGCCGCGCTGCCGCGCGGGGCGTGCCTGCTCGACACCGGGAGCGCGCGCGCGCCGGTCACGAGCGCGCTCGAGCGCGCCGCGCGCGCCGGGCTGCGCGCGGTCGGCGGCCATCCGCTCGCCGGCACCGAAGGCCGCGGGTTCGCGGCGGCGCGTGCCGACCTGTTCCTGGGCGAGACGTTCGTGCTGCTGCCGGTGCGCCGCACGGTGCCGCCGCTCGCCCGCGCGCTGGTGCGCGCGGTGGGCGGGCGGGCGCTGGTCTGCACGCCGGCGCTGCACGACGCGGCGCTCGCGCGCACCAGCCACCTGCCGTGGGTACTCGCGCGGGCGCTCGACGACCTCGGCGCGGCCGCGCACGCGCGCGGGCTCAGCGGTCCGGGTTTCCGCAGCATGACGCGACTGGCCGCCAGCGACCCCCGCATGGCGCTCGCCTATGCCCAGGCGAACGCGCGCCAGGTGGCGGCGGCGTGGCGCCGGCTGCGGCGCGCGGTGGACGCGCGCATCGCGGCGCTCGAGCGCCGAGCCCGCGCGGGCGCGTGAGCGCCGCGGCGAGCGGATGCTAAGATGCGGCCCCGGTCGCACCGCGCGCTTCCGCGCGCGCAACCCCACTTGGGCCTCTGGCTCCGGAGATCACTTCGATGGCTGTCGATCTGCTCGCGTTCGGGCCGCATCCCGACGACGCCGAGATCGGTTGTGGCGGGCTGTTCCGCAAGATGAAGGCGCTCGGGCACACCACCGGGATCGTCGACATGACGACCGGCGACATGGGCTGGGGCACGCCCGAGGGCCGCGGCGAGGAGA
Source organism: Candidatus Eiseniibacteriota bacterium (assembly GCA_963725865.1). Classification (GTDB taxonomy): domain Bacteria; phylum Eisenbacteria; class RBG-16-71-46; order RBG-16-71-46; family RBG-16-71-46; genus CAVSAC01. The sequence continues at coordinate 1,017,500 of CAVSAC010000014.1, read as the reverse complement.
GCGCGCAGGCGGCGCGCATCCTCCAGCTCGACGTGCGTGAGAATCTCGACCTCGGCGACTGTCGCATCGAGGACACGTTCGAGAACCGTTGTGCGGCGGCGGCGGCGATCCGGCGCAACCGGCCCTCGATCGTGCTCGCGCCCTACTACATGCTGCCGATCGGGCGCGGGCTCGGGCACAACGACCACTACAAGACCGGGCAGATCGTCGCGAACGCGTACAACCTGGCGCACCTGCGCAAGGCGCCGATCGAGGGCGAGCCGCATCAGGCGAAGGCGATCTTCTTCTACTTCCTGCCGCCCGGTACCACGCCCACGTTCATCGTGGACGTGAGCGAGCACTTCGACGACTGGATGAACGCGATCGACTGCCACCAGAGTCAGTTCTACAACCCCGAACGACCGCACCCGGAGCACGTCCCGCGCGCCCGCGAGGCGTTCGAGGCGTTCGCCCGCTACTGGGGGTGGCAGATCGGGGTGCGCCACGCGCAGGCCTATCTCTCGGTGGCCCCGCTGCGGGTGAGCGACCCGATGACGCTGGTGAAGGATGTGGTGACGCGGCCCTGATCGGGGCGGTGCCCCCCCCGGCGCCCCGCAGCTCCGCGCGGGCGGCTGCGGGAGCCCGGGCCGCCGACGGGGCGCGAGGCGCGGTCACCGAGCGCGCCGCCGCCGCGCCCGCGGGCTTCGGCCGTCCCGCACGAGCTGGCCTGGGTTCGTCCGGGATAACTGGCCAAAGTCCGGCTCCCGAAGTGCCGAAACCCCGTTCGGATACTCCTCGGCTCAGGGGGGATGCGGCTGTGTCGAAGCGAACCGTGCTCGTGGTGGACGACGAAGACCTGCTGCGCTCGTTCCTCGGGGTCGCGATCGGGGCGCTGGGCGTCGAGGTGGAGACCGTTGCGACCGGCGCCGAAGCGCTGGAGCGGATCCGGCGCCAGGCTCCCGATGTGGTGGTCACCGACCTCCGCATGCGCGGCATGTCGGGACTCGAGCTGCTCGAACAGGCGCGCCCGTTCGCGGGGGACACCGCGTTCATCGTGGTCACCGGCTTCGGCACCCTCAACGACGCGGTCAGCGCCGGCAAGCTCGGCGCCGTCGAGTTCCTGCCCAAGCCGTTCGATGCGACGACCATCCGCGCCGCGGTCACTCGCGCGCTGGAGTACCGCCCGCGGCAGTCCGTGGGCCCGGTGCCCGGCACGCTGCGATGCGCGTTCGAGGTGCCCTCCGATCCGGGCCTTCGCGCGGGCGCGTTCAACGTGCTCGAGCGCCTGGTGGCCGAGACCGGCGCGGAGTTCGACGTGTCCTCGCGCGCGGCGTTCCGCTTCTGCGTGCTCGAGACGCTGCTGAACGCGATGCAGCACGGGCACCGGTTCGAGCGCGCGCGGATGGTGAGGTTCAGGGCCGAGATCGGTCCCGACACGATCACCTGCGAGGTTCAGGACGGGGGCGACGGCTACTCCGCCCCGCCCGAGTCCGGAGGCGGTCGCCACGGGCTGGCACTGGTGCGCGCGCTCATGGACGAAGTGACCGTGGACGACGGTGGCCGGCGCATCCGCTTCGTGCGGCGCCGCAGTGCCGCCGAGGAGAGGAAGGTCGCATGAGCACGCCCGCTCCGCATCCATCCCCGCTGCTCGGCCGCGCCATCCTCGTCGTCGACGACCAGAACGAGGTGTGCGAGATGCTCGTGGACTACCTCGCCCATCTCGGCGCCCGCGTGGTCGCCGTCACCGACGGGCATCAGGCTCTCGAGCACCTTCGGCGCTCCACGTTCGACGCCATCGTCACCGACCTGCGGATGCCGGGCTTCGACGGCGCCGCCCTGGTGAGCGCCGCACGCCAGATCGACCCGGGCCTGGTGGTCGTGGTGATGACCGGCTACCCGTCGTTCGAGTCCGCGCTGGCGGTGGTGCGCATGGGCGCCCACGAGTACCTGCGGAAGCCGTTCGATCTGACCGAGGTCCAGCGTGCGCTGTCCTCCGGCCTCGCTTCGCGCGAGAGCCGGCCGGTGGTGCCCGAGCTGGCACCCTCGCTGACGATGGAGTACGCGCCGGGGCTCGGGGAATCCGCAGCCTCGCCCGGCACCGCGGCGTCGCTCGTCACGCGACTCACCGCGCTGGCGTGGGACGTCCCTGCGCGCGCGCTCAACGACGCCGGCTTGATGGGCGGCCTCGAGGACTCGATCGGCGGATGCGGCGATGGGATGCGGGTGACGATCGACCCACGCCGCGTGCAGGTCACGTGCGGGACCGATCCCTCGCGCATGGCGTTCGCGTTCGATCGCCCGGGCCGTTCCGAGCCTCCGACCGTCTGACTCCGGCCGCCCTCGCGGTCCCACCGGCTTGTCCGCGGCCGCCAGCCGTGGTGAGATGCACACGCGCGCCTGCCGTCTCCCCCGCGCGCGACCTGTCGATCGCTTCCCGACCGGATCCTGGCTGGAGGTCTCGCATGACGCCCACCGCGCGCCTGGCGTTCGCGGGCGTGCTCGCCGCGACGCTCGTGATGTCCGCGCCCGCCGCACGCACGGCCACCGCCGCCCCCTCGCTGGCGGCGCTGGAGCGCGAATGGGCCGCGCACCTGCTCGAGCAGCGCCCGTGGGAGGCCACGCGGGCCGGCCTGCGGGCGAACGACGGCCTGCTGGTGGCGGTCACGCCTGCGTGGATCGCGGCCGATCGCGCCTGGCGTGCCGACTTCGGCGCCCGCCTCGCGGCGCTGCCCGACGCGCGCCTGTCTTCCCGCCAGGCGGCGCTGCGCGATTCGCTCCACCGCCAGCTGGAAGCGTGGCATGCGATCGAGGACGAGCAACGGGCGTGGGAACGCGACCCGGCGCGCTACGGCGACCTGGCGGGTGACGCGGTGCGCGGCGCGCTCGACCGCGGTGGCGCGTGCGGCGGAGCCGGCAAGGCCGCCCGGCGCCTGCGCCGGGTGCCCGAGGTGCTGCGCTCCGCGCGGCTCAACCTGCGGGAAGTGCCGGACAGCGCGCGGGTCGAGGGCGAGCGCCGGTTCCGCGCGGTGCTGGCCCTGTATCGCGTCGAGATCCCGGCGCGCGTCGCCGACTGTCGCGATTCCTACGCGCTCGCGGCGCTGGCGGAGGCGGATACGCTCGCCGTGCGGGCGGTGGAGTCGTTCCTGCTGTTCCTGCGCGAGGACCTGCCGCGCACGGACCGTTGACCGGGCGGGTGCGGCTCGCCTAAAGTCGCGGTGCAGTCTGCGCCGATACCACGGACGGATCGGCCTCTCCGACATGACCAGGAGGTTCCATGCTGCACCGCACCGCACGGCGCTGGAGCGCTCTGCTCCTCGCCGGCGTTCTGGCGGGCACCGCCATGATGGCCGATGCCGCCACGACGACCCCCCGGAAGACCAATCCCAGGGCCCATCCGGCGACGCGCGACCGGACCGCCGGTCCGGTTGCGAAGCAGACCTCGAGCCCCGGCGGGCGGACCACCGCCGTCCAGCGGTCGTCCGCCACGCACCCGAAGTCGCGGGCGAGCACGACCCGGCGTGCCCGCGTCCGCCGCGCCCGCCGCGCACCGCCCGGCGGCGTGTACGCCCGCAACGCGATCGTCATCGATCCGGGCACGGGCGAGGTGCTGTTCGAGAAGGCCGCCGGCACCTTGGTGCCGATCGCGAGCCTCACGAAGCTGATGACCGCGATGGTGTTCCTGGAGCTGCAGCCCGACCTCGATCGCGAGGTCGAGGTGACGCGCGTCGAGCTCCAAGGCGCCGGCCGCACGCGCCTGCACAACCGCGAGAACGTGCGCCTGGGCGACTTGCTGCACATGAGCCTCATGTGCTCCGACAACTGCGCGACCCGCGTGCTGGCGCGCGAGTCGGGGCTGTCGGCCGACGATTTCCTCGCGCGCATGAACCGCAAGGCCGCCGAGTTGGGCCTGACGCACACTCATTTCGTGGAGTTCACCGGGCTCGACGAACGCAACGTGTCGACGGCCGCGGACATCGCGAGCCTGCTGCGGGCCGCGGCCGGGCAGCCGCTGTTCCGCGAGATCACGACCACCCGCACCTACGAGTTCCGCAGCGATCGCTGGGATCACGCGGTCTACAACACGAATCGGCTGCTCGGCAGCCGCTACGAGATCCTCGGGGGCAAGACCGGCTTCATCAGCGAGGCGGGTTACTGCTTCGCGACCTGGGTGCGCGACCAGGGCCGCGACCTGATCGCGGTCGTGCTCGGAGCGCCCACCGGCGCCACCCGATTCGCGGACGTCGTGCGATTGCTCGACAAGGTGGCGGTGGCCGAGACTCCTCCCACCCCGCACTGAGCGCGAACGCGCGTCGCCATCGCGACCGCGGCTCGAGGACTCCGCGCGCGGACGCCGAGCACCCCGGCGTCCGTCGAGCCAGTCAGCGCTTGAGGCTCGCCGAGCGCACCCGATAGGATTCCGCCATGGCCCGCTCGAGCACCGCCTCCGCCCCGGACGTGCCCGAGTCGGGGTCCACCCGACCTCCGATTTCGCGGCGCGCCACGGCCAGCGGCGCGGGGGCGGTGGCCGGCGCCCTGTTGCTCGTCGTGGCGCTGGTGGCGGTGGCGCACTGGCCGGTGCTCGATTCGCAGGCCTCGTCGCTGGACGACAGCGACTTCGTCAAGAACAACCCGCTCGTCACCCACCCCGGCTGGGGATCCACGGCGCGCTTCTTCCGCGAGGTGCTCCGCCCCTCCACGGTGCGGGGCTACTACCTGCCGCTCTCGATGACGTCGCTCATGGTGGACTACGCGCTCGGCGGGCGGCCCGACGACCTGCGGGTGTTCCATCGCACCAGCCTGACGCTGCACCTGCTCACCACCGCGTTGCTCGTGCTGCTGATGTACCGCCTGTTCGGCGTGCTGCTCCCCGCGGTGATCGCGGGGCTGCTGTTCGGCCTGCACCCACTCACGGTCGAACCGGTGGCGTGGGTGGGTGAGCGCAAGACGCTGCTGGCTGCCTGCTTCGCGCTGGCCGCGCTGGTGGCCTACGTCGAGTCGCTTCGGCGCTCGCCCAGGGGATGGCGGGCCGCGTCGCTGGGATGCTTCGTGCTCGCGCTGCTCTCCAAGCCGACGGTCACCATGCTGCCGCTGCTGATGCTGGTCATGGACTGGTGGCCGCTGAAGCGATTGAACGCCCGCGCAGTCCTCGAGAAGTGGCCCTACTTCGCACTCTCCCTTGCGTCCGCGATCATCACGCTGGTCTCGCACCAGCACTCGGCGACGATCGTGCCCACGACGCAGGCGGGGATGCTGCAGTGGCCCCTTCACGCCGGCTATCTGATCGCATTCTATCTGGGCAAGATCCTCGCCCCGGTGAACCTGACGTGCGTCTATCCACCCCCGAAGCCGTTCGAGCTCTCGAATCCGGCGGTGACGCTGGGCGTGGCGGTCGTCCTCGGTCTGGCGGCGGTCCTGTTGCTCGCGGCCCGTCGCACGCGCGGGCCCTTGGCGGGAGTGGCGTTCTTCGTGATCGCGATCGCGCCGACCCTCGGACTGGTGAAATACAGCTGGGTGATCGCCTCGGACAAGTACGTCTACTTCCCGGCGGTCGGCCTGATGCTGACGATCGCGGCAGGGCTCGCCGCCTGGAGTGCCGGGCGGCGCCCCATGGCGTGGAAGTGGCTGCTCGCGATCCCGGTGGTGCTGATCCTGGGGGCCGAGGCCTGCGGCGTGCGCGCCACGCTGCTTCACTGGAAGGACACGCCCACGCTGTTCCGCCACATGGATCGGCTGGCGCCCGATGCCCCCGCAGTGAAGAACGGCCTCGCGCTGATGGCGGTGTCCGAGTCGAAGCCCGATGACGCGATCCGGTTCTTGAGCGAGTCGGTCGCGTTGGAGCCGGGGGTCGCGGAGACCCGCTACAACCTGGGCATCCTGCTGGCGGGCCGGGGGCAGATCCAGAAGGCCCTCGAACAACTCCGGATGGCTCGCGAGCTGCGGCCGGATGACCCCGACATCCTCGGTGCGCTGGGTGCGACTCTGCGCGCCGCCGGGAATGCGCGCGAGGCGACCGGGTACCTGCGGCAGGCGGTGCGCATCCAGCCCGACTTCCAGCAGGCGCTGATCGCGCTCGGTCAGGCGCTGATCCAGGACGGCCAGCTCGCGGAGGGCGCCGCGTGGCTGCGCCGCGCGGTGGCCGGAGCTCCGACCGACCCCGAACTCCGCTACGACCTGGCCGCCGTGCTCCTCCTGGTCCCGGGGGGCACTCCCGAGGCGATCGTCCACCTGCGACGCGCCATCGAACTGAGCCCCGACTGGGCGCCGGCGCTGAACACGCTGGCGTGGCTCCTGGCCACCAGCCCCGATCCGACGCTGAGGGATCCCACCCTGGCCAGGCGGCTGGCCCTTCGAGCAGTGGAGCTCACCCAGGGCCGCCGCCCCGAGGTCCTCGACACCTACGCCGCGGCGCTGGCTGCCGGCGGGGACTATGGCGAGGCGGGGAGGGTGGCGGGACGGGCCGTGACTCTGGCCCGGGAGGGCCACGCCGACGCGCTCGCTCGCGAGATCGGCACGCGGCTGAGGCTCTATCAGGGGCATTCGGCGTACGTCAGCCCCCCCGGGCCCCTGCGCGGGTCATCCTCCTGACCGGAATCGCGAAGGGATAGCGGTGCGCGGCGAGTACGCCTGCCGGGCGATCGCGGTGCGGGTGACGGTGGGCTCGCCAGCGGCCCGATCCGAGGGTGCGTGGGACGGCAGGCGCGGCCGGATGTCCGCACTTCGTGCCCCGTTGCAGAACGCAAGCCGCGTCCCTTCCAGCGCTTCTCGTCCGCGCCGGCGTGTCTTTGCGGCCGCTTTCCGCTTGAGCCCTGCGCCGGTTCCATCTAACCTTAGTGACGTATCCGCAGTCGTTGCCGTCGTCACAGGGTCGCCCGTCCCCGAACACGGGCATCAAGATCATGGTTAGGACGAGGTCGCATTCCGAAGTGCGTCGTGGACACGGAATCAAGCCGAAATCCTTTCCCCACCCAAGTCCAGCACCATCGGGAGATCACACCATGCGCAAGACTACCATCGCGCTCCTTGCTCTCGGACTCACGGCGGCCCTCGTGGCCTCCGCGTCGGCGTCCGTGTTCTACGCCGAGACGTTCTCGCTCCCCGACCAGCCGCTCGGTGGAGCCACCGGTGTCGTCAATCCCGCGACCGGCTGGTACACGCACAGCAACGTCGGTGGCGGCGCGAACGACATCCAGATCATCAGCAACATGCTCGTGGGCAACAACGCCAACGCTCCGGATGACAGCCGTCCGTTCGGCGCCGGGTACACCATCACCACCGGCGCGACGGACAAGAGCTACTCCTGCATGAAGCTCCTCATTCCGGGCTCGGGCGTCGCGTTGAGCACCACGCCCTCCTATTTCGCGCACTTCAAGGACAACATCCCCACCGGGACGACGTTCACGGGCAAGATCTTCATCGCCGGCATCACGGGCAACGCCACCCAGTTCACCATCGGGATCTCGAACGGTCCCGCGAACACCCCGGTCAATTGGGCGACCCCGCTCAGCGTCGACACCTGGTACGTGATCGCCACGCGGTTCGACGCGACCACTGGCGTCGCGACCCTGTGGGTCAACCCGGCCAGCGAGACCAGCCTCTCGGTCTCGGGCACGGACGCGGGCGGCACGGGCCGTGGGCTCGCGGCTTATGGCTTCCGTCAGAACGCCGCCGTGAGCTGGATGTACAAGGTCGACGATCTGTCGGTCGGCACGACGTTCGATGAGACCTGCGGCGGGCAGCCGACGCCGGCCTCCTCGTCGACCTGGGGCCGCATCAAGTCTATCTATCGTTAGTGCACGACGGAGGCGCGAGCCTCCCTCGCATCCGCGATCGCATCGAGGGCCCGGCAGGCGCCGGGCCCTCGAATGTTTCCGGGGCTGGTCCCCAGTGCCACGTCCGTGGGCGGTCCAACCCGCGGGCGGCCGCTCTCTGGCCGGGTCGATCAGGCGGCCGCGTCGGGGCGTGGCCCCCAGCCGGACTGCAAACCCCTCCACCACAGACGATTGGTTGGCCCGGCGATTCGTCAGGCCAAACTCCGCGGACCCGGCGAGCGAATTGCTAATCGCAATGGGCAGGGACCGGCTCCGGCCGTCGCCCTGACGTCGTCCATCCATCCCGCTGCTTCGCCGACTCGGTCCGGAGGACATCCGCATGCCCCGCAACGCCCGTTCGCGCTCCCTCCGCGCTCCCAAGGGAGAACGCCCGATGCGCGCGCAGAGCGCGGCGCTCGATCGCGTCCCCGAGGAGGCTCCGCTGCGCCGTCCGTCTGCGGTGCCGCTGCCGGGCGAGGTGTCGCGACAGGCGCAGCGCGAGATGGACCGGCTGCGTCGACTGCCCTCGGGTTCGCCCGAGGCCGCCCAGGTCCGCGCCTATCTGCAGTGGCTCTGGTCGCTGCCGTGGGAGCACGCGGCACCCGAGGACGCCGACCTCAAGCAGGTCGAGCAGGTGCTCGAGCGCGATCATCTCGGTCTCGCGAAGGCCAAGGAGCGCATCGTCGAGTTCCTCGCCGTGCGCCGCCTGAAGCACGACCTGCCCGGCCCCGCGCTCTGCCTGGTGGGGCCTCCGGGCACCGGCAAGTCCTCGCTGGGCGCCGCGGTCGCGCGCGCGCTCCATCGCCCGTTCGTGCGCATCAGCGTGTCCGGCACCAGCGACGCCGGCGATCTGGCGGGCGTGCCGCGCACGCTGCCGGGCGCCCAGCCCGGGCGGGTGGCCCGCGCGCTGCGCGACGCCGGGGTGACGAATCCGGTGCTGGTGATCGACGGCGTGGACCGGCTGGTGGGCGAGGGCGGTCTCGGCGTGGCCGAGGTGCTGCTCGAGCTGCTCGACCCGGAGAGCAACGCGCACTTCACCGACCACTACATCGGCCTGCCGATCGACCTCTCGCACGCGGTCCTGCTGTTGTGCGCGAACAACCTCGACATGGTGCCCGACGCGCTGCAGGAGCGCATCGAGGTCATCGAGGTGCCGGGCTACAGCGAGGACGAGAAGCTCGCGATCGCCCGCCGCTTCCTGGTCCCGCGGGCGCTGCAGGAGCATGGGCTCACCGCGCGCGACTTGAGTATCCCGGAGGACGCGCTGCGGGCGATGGTGCGTCACTACACCCTCGAGGCGGGCGTGCGCGGGCTGTCGCGCCAGATCGCGACGGTGTGCCGCAAGGTCGCGCGCGCGCGGGCGACCGGCGACGGCCGCCGGCACACGGCGAGCCTCGAGCGCCTGGAGCGCTACCTGGGGCACCGCGTGTACGCGCCCGAGATGGCGGGCAAGGACGACGAGGTCGGCGTGGCCGCCGGCCTGGCGTGGACGGCCGCGGGCGGTGAGGTGCTGATCGTCGAGGCGCTCAAGATGCCGGGCTCGGGACGGGTCATGACCACCGGCCAGCTCGGCGAGGTGATGAAGGAGTCCGTGCAGGCGGCGCACTCCTACGTGCGTGCGCGCGCCGATCTGCTCGAGATCGACGCCGAGGTGTTCGCAAACACCGACATCCACATCCACTTCCCCGCCGCCGGAGTGCCGAAGGACGGCCCGTCCGCCGGCATCACGGTGGGACTCGTGATCGCGTCGGTGTTGAGCGACCGGCCGATCAGTCACGACGTGGCGATGACGGGAGAGGTCAGCCTCCGCGGCAAGGTGCTGCTGGTCGGCGGGCTGCGCGAGAAGGCGCTCGCCGCCTATCGCGCGGGCTTCCGCGCACTGTTGTTCCCGGCCGTGAACCTCAAGGACCTCGACGAGGTCCCCGCCGACGTGCGCGAACGGCTCGAGCTGATCCCGGTCGAGACCATGGACGAGGTGTTCGAGATCGCGCTGCACCGCGTGATCCTGCCGCCGCGCGTTGCCGGCAACTTCGTCATCGAGATCGCGGACGACGAAGAGTCCGAGGACGAGGCTCCGCGCGACCCCGCCGCCGAAGCACGCGGACGGCGTCGCCGCTGACGCCCGGCGTCGGGCGCGCGGTCATCCGCGTGCGGACGCCCGCTCGGCCACGCCGCACCTCGCGTCCCTTTTCCACGCACGGCGCATCGCGCATACTCGGCCGATGAGACTCGCCCCGCACTCCCCGAGTCCGTCCTCGCCGCGGGCGGGAGATGCGCAGGCGCTCCCCGCGGGTGCGGACCTGTCGCCCCCCACGCGGGCCGAGTGGTTCGCGGTGGGTGGGCTGGCCGCCGCCCACGCCGCGCTGTTCGCGACGCTGTGCGCGATCAAGTACCACTTCTTCCTGTACACCGACTTCGATCTCGCGATCTTCGCGCAGGGGACCGGCGGCATCCTGCGGGGGGCACCCGTCTCGAGCATCCGCGGCATGTCGCTGCTCGGCGACCACGCCTCCCTGATCCTGTACCTGATCGCCCCGCTCTACGCCCTCGCGCGCTCGCCGCTCACGCTGCTGGTCCTGCAGAGCATCGCGCTGGCGGCGGGCGCATTCCCGGTCTGGCGTCTCGCGCGGCGCGAACTCGCGCCGGGCGCGCCCGCGGTGCTGGCGGCCGCGCTCTACCTGCTCTACCCGGCGCTCGGTTACCTCGGTCTTTTCGAGTTCCACCCCGAGGTGTTCGCGGTCCCGCTGCTCCTCGTGGCGCTCGAGGGCGCGTGGTCCGGGGCGCTCCGGCGCACGCTGGTGGCCGCCGGGCTGGCGCTCACGGCAAGGGAGGACGTCGCGCTGGCGGTGGCGGGGCTCGCGCTGGCGGTGCTGATCGCCCGCCGCCCGCGCGCTCACGTGGTGGCGGGCGGACTCGCAGCGTTGGCGGCGCTCTCGCTGGTCGTGAGCTTCGGCGTGCTGCGGCCGTGGTTCGGTGGCGGCGGCGAGGCCGAGTACGGCCGCATGTACGCTGCGTGGGGAGACTCGCCGCGCGCGATCGTGATGGGCGCGCTGCGGGATCCCGGCCGCGCGCTGGCGGCCCTGGTGCACACCCCGCACGACGCGATCGACGCGGGTTACAAGCGGCTCTACTGGGTGCAGATGCTGCTGCCGCTCGCGGGGCTCGCCCTGCTGCGTCCGGTGCTGCTGCTCCCCGCGCTGCCGATCGTCACGGAGCACCTGCTCTCGTCGCGGATCCCACAGCACACGATCGTGTTCCAGTACACGGCGCTGGTGATCCCGTTCGCGATCGCCGCCACCGTGCTGGGGGCGGCGCGGCTCGCGCGCGGGCGACCCGCAGCGGCGCGCACCGCGATGCTCGTGGCGGTCGGCACCGCCCTCGTCGCGCAGGCGCTGTTCGGTCCCCTGATCGGCATCGGCGTGCTGCAGGGAGTGGCGCGCCCGGAGGCGATCGTGCCGGACGCCGAGGCGCGCGCCCTGCGTCCGGTGCGCGAGCGCCTGCTCGCCCAGGTGCCTCGTGACGGCGCGGTGGTCGCCGGCTTCGAGTTCCTGCCGCGCCTGGCAGGTCGCCCGGGCGCCGTGCACTCGCTCCACCACGTGCTGAGCGGGCACTACACCTTCTCGCGGCGGCCATTCGCGACCCCGCGCGGGGTGGTCGCCGTGATCGCCGACACCCGGCTGCGCACGCTCGTGCGCGAGATCGACACCGGCAGCGCCGCGCGCTGGCGGGAGCTGCTCACCGCCAACGACCTGCACCCGGTCGAAGCGGTGGACGACCTGGTGCTCGATCGCACGGGCGCGCGCGACACGGTGGAGCTGGTCACGCCGCTCGCGGGCCATGCCCCGGCCGGCCGCGGCTCGCGATACGGAGCCGGGCTCACGCTCTGGGGCGCGGACGCGCTGCCGGGGCGCGTGCTCGCGGGCCAGCCGCTCGACTTCGCCCTGGACTGGGGCCGCACCGGTGCGGCGCCCCCGCTGGCGCTCGAGGAACTGGTGCTGGTCGATGCGCAGGGCCGCGTCCAGCTCCAGCGCACGCGGTTCATCGGCTACACGCGCGCGCCCGTCGGCGAATGGCCGGACGACGTGCGGATGCGCGAGCGCTATCGGCTCACCGTGCCGCGCAAGCTGGCGCCCGGTCCCTACACGCTCGCGGTGCGGGTGTGGGACCGCGGACCGCCGATGCGGCTGTTGGCGGTCGACGATCCCGTCGCAGGGCGCGAGGGCATGTTCACGACCGTGGGCCGGTTCGAGGTGGCGGCCGCCGCGCGCTGAGCGGACGGCTCAGCGCGAGCCCGAGGCGTCCTCGTCGACGTCCTCATCGCGGACCAGCCCGCCGCGCTCCAGCGCCAGCAGGTAGTCCGCCAGGATCGAGCGCGCCTCCCGTTCGTCCTCGCGGCGCACCAGGATCTCCCCCCATGCGTCGGTGGTCCAGTCGCGCCGCACGCCGCCGTAGCCGGCGAGCGTGGCGCTGCGCAACAGCGCGCGCAGCCCGGACTGCTCCAGCACGCCGCACAGCAGCGCGCCGGATGCGGGATCGGGCACGCGATGGATCACCACCGGCTCGTCCTCGCGTCCGGGCGGCGTCTCGGTGAGCAGCACGCGGCAGTGCGGGCACGCCACCGTCTCCGGCCCGTAGGCCGCGCCGCACTCGGGGCACCACTGGCTCATCGGCTCCCCCGTGCCGCGCGCGCGGACGCCGGGCCGCGCGCCATGTCGTGCGCCGCCAGGCGCTGGCCAGCGTCGAGGACATCCTCGCGGCGGGTGGCGAGCGACAGGCGCACGTGATGGTCGTACTCGGCGCCGAACGCGGTGCCCGGAAGCACCGCCACGCCGAGCTCGAGCCACTCGCGCACCAGTGCCCACACGTCATCCCCCTGCAGCGCGCCCGCCACGTCGGCGAATACGTAGAACGCCCCGCGCGGGCGCGGCACCTGGAGCGCGGGCTGCGCGGCGAGCGCCTCCAGCAGCAGATCCCGGCGCTCCTGGTACGCGCGGGTCATGACGCCCACGCATTCCTGGGACGACTCGATCGCCACCCGCGCGGCCGTCTGGGCCGCGGGGAACACGCCGTGCGTGGTGTAGTACGTGAGCAACGGCCCCAGCGTCGGCCGCATCGCCGGAGGCGCGACCACGTAGCCGATGCGCCAGCCGGTCATCGCGTAGGACTTCGAGAACGTGAACACGCTGATCGTGCGCTCGAACATCCCCGGCAGCGTCGCGAGGCTCACGTGCCGCGCGTCGTCGAACAGCAGGTGCTCGTAGGCCTCATCGCTCACCACCCACAGGTCGCGCGCGATCGCCACCTCGGCGATCGCCTGCAGCTGGTCGCGCGTCAGCACCACACCGGTCGGATTGTTCGGCGAGTTGAGGTAGATCCCGCGGGTCTCGGGCCGCAGGGCCGCGCGCAGCCGGGCGCCGAGCTGCGCCGGCGACTCGGTGCCGGCGGCCAGCTCGAGGTAGGCGGGAAACTCGCGCATCGTCGCGCCGTACGCGAACCCGACCAGCTTCGGGATCGCCATCCAGTGCGGAGCCAGGGCGAGAAGTTCGTCGCCGGGACCGAGCAGGCCCTGGAACGCCAGGTAGAGTCCGTGGGTCCCGCCCTGCGTGACCACCACGTCGGCGGGATCGCAGACGATGCCGTTCTCGCGCGCCAGCTTCGCGACCAGCGCCTCGCGCAGTCGCGGCGTGCCGCGCGGGTCGGGATAGTGGGTCTCACCCGCGCGCGCCGCCTCCGCGAGCGCCTCGACGATGTGCGGCGGGGTCTCGAAGTCGGGTTCTCCGCGCTCCAGGTGCAGGACGCGCTCCCCGCGCTGTTCGCGGGCGCGGGCGGCGGCCATCACCTCGGTCAGCGCGGACGTGGTGCGCAGGACCGCTCGGTCGGCGATCAGGCGGGGCATGTTACGGGCTCCTCGTGGCCTGGCGTGGGGGGTGAAGGTCGGGACCGCGGGACTGTATCACGCCGGTTTCGCAGGATGCGTCTCGATTGCGGAACGCAACGATCGCCGCGGCACATCGATTGCGACTGGGGCCTCCCGCTCGGATACCGACCCACGACATCAGGGAGAGACGATCGTGTCCACTTTCGATCTGCGTGACATCAGCGAACGCCTGACCCGCAGCAAGGACACCGAGGCCGTGGTCTTCGAGTTCCTCGGCTATCTCCAATCGGTGCGCCCGGATTGGCGCGCCAGCCTGGCCTTCTACGAGGTCAGCCGGGACGCCCTGGTGAACGTGTACCAGCGGGCCGGCTCGCGGCTGAACCACCGGGACGTGACCATTCCCGTGGACACGCTGCCGACTCGACTCGTGCGAAAGTTCTTCCACCCGAGTGCATTCTTCAATGCGACCGACCGTCGCACTCTGCTCAGTCACATGTTCCACACCTCCCCCTCCTACGAGCCGGACCCCATGGAGGCGCCGAGTTTGCGGGCACTGACCGCGATGCCGACGTGGCAGTCGTGCGTCTGTCTGCCGCTCGCCGACCAGGAGGACATGCTCGCGCTGCTCGTGCTGGTGAGCGACAAGCGCACCGCGTTCGGCGGGCGGGTCATCTCGGAGCTGATCCCCGTCAAGAGCCTCGCCGCGCTCTCGCTCGCCCAGCAGCTCTACCGCAACGGACGCTCGACGCTGAGCGCCAGCGACGAACGCCAGTCGCGCGCGGCCGCGGAGGAGTTCCAGGACCGCATCCGCCACCTCACCCAGCACACGCTGTCGCTCGAGGAGGAGAATCGCGCCAAGGCGCACCGACTCGAGACGCTGGTGGGCCAGGTCGCGTCGCTCGACAAGTCCTCGAACGAGTACCGCACCGAGCTGGAGACGGTGAAGGGCCAGCTCAACGCGCTCGAGGAGCAGTCGGCCTCCGCGACCCAGCACCTGACCGAGGCGTACTCGCAGCTGACCCTCGCGCAACGGCGGCTGGCCGAGACCCAGCGCACGATCGGCTTCCTCAAGGAGGCCTCCCAGGTCCTCGCGCAGGAGCACGACCCGGAGGAGTTCCCGCGCACGATGGTGTCGTGGTTCTCCGAACGCTTCGGCGTCGAGCGCTGCAGCCTGATGGTGCTCGACGGATCGCGCGAGACGCTGCACATCGCCGCCCAGCGCGGCATGGACCCGGACATCGCGGGCCGCGTGAAGGTGCGCGTCGGCCAGGGCGTCGCCGGCTGGGTGGCGCGCAATCGCAAGCCGCTCCACGTCCGCGTGCGGGAGGCCGAGGTCGGCGTGCCGCACGAACAGGAGAGCCGGCGCGACGCGTACAACTCGGACTCGTTCGTATGCGTGCCGCTCACGCACAACAACCGGCTGTGCGGGGTGCTCAACCTGTCGAACAAGACCGATGGCGAGCCGTTCGACGACATGGACCTCGACCGCGCACTGCTCGCCAGCGCGCTGCTGTCGATGGTGCTGGCGCGCCACGAGAACGCCCGGCGCAGCGCGGCGTGGACGTAGGACGGGCGGGGCAGCGCGAGGGCCGGAGGCACGAGCCTCCGCGAGGACACGAAGGCCCGGTGCGCGCGCACCGGGCCTTCGGCCTGTCGGGCGGGATGCCCGCCCTCAGAGCTTGCGCTTCGCCACCACCACCGCATCGAGCTGCTGGATGCGGACGCTGCCGTTGAGGGGCGCCCCACTCGCCGGCCCCCGTACCGACGTCGTGATCTCGAGCCGGAACCGCCGTTCGGCGAACAGCGCGGTAACCCGAGAATCGCCCTCGAAGTCGGTCACCACGGTGTCCACCGAGCCCGGGGTCAGGCCCAGCGCGTGAGTCAGCACCGGCGACGTGGTGCGCGGCGCGGCCGCGATGTCGCTCATGTAGACGCGCATGGTGTCCACGCCGCTGCCGGTGGAGTCGCGCGTGATGATGGCCACGCGGACCGACACGCTCTGCACGTTCACGACGTCGGACAGGCCGTCGAGCAGGTTGACCTCCTGGTCGGGCACCAGCGACTGCTCGCCGCTGGCGAGCCCGCCGGGGGCCGCCGGGATCGGGCCGAAGCGCTGCTGGGTGATCGAGGCGTCCATGTACGAGAGCAGGTTCACCTCGAGCACCAGCGCGTGATCGCCGCAACCGGCGACGGCCGCGAGCGCGACCAGGGCGAGCGATGCGCGGAGCGTCCTCATCGCGCCACCTCCTTCGGGTAGAACGCGAGCCCGAGGCCGAGCTCGGCCCCGCGCTCCCGCGTGATGTCGCGGCTGTGCGAGGCGACGGCCACGTCGACGCCGAAGCGGCCCCAGCGCATCCCGGCCCCGGTCGATCCCTGCACGAGCTGGTTGGCGTCGTAGCCGAGACCGCCGCGCAGCGCGAGCCGGCCGAACCACATCTCGGCGCCCGCGTGCGCGGTGGTCGCGACGGCGCCCTTCACCACGTCGGCGGCCACCAGCACCGGCCCCAGCCGGGTGGCGGCGCTCGCGGTGACGGTCACCGGCACCTTGCTCGTGAACCGCACGCCCTCGGCGAGGGTGGTGCGCTGGTAGTCGCCGCTGGTGTCGCTCACGACCAGGGTCTCGCGCACGTGCCAGCCGATGCGGGTGGCGATGTCGTTGACGCCCAGGCCGACCTCGACGCCGCTGATCACCGCGGCCGCGCCCAGGTCGAAGCCGTAGCCCATCCCGCCGTCGCCGGGGCTGGCATCGCGCAGCGTCGCGCGATAGCCGACGTCCACCGGGTCGGTGCCGAACAGCGTGTCGCGCGTGGCGAACGACACCACGTTGTCCGCGTCACCGTACGCGATCCCGCGCAGCAGCTTCGCGCGCGCGCCCACGTACACGCCGTAGCCCGCGCCGCGGGGGTCCCCGCTGGCGGCGATCGGCGCGGCCCAGCCCAGCGCCACGCCCACCACCGCCTGGCCCTTGCCGCGGTCGAACGCCTCGTAGCGCGTGTTCGGGACGAACGCCTCGCCGTGGGTGAGCGCCTGGTGGAGCGCGTCGTTCAGGCTGAGGTCGTTCTCGTAGTGGACCACCGGATTCACCGACGCGAAGAACTCGCGAACGCCCCAGGTGACGATCGGAATGTTCGTGACCGCGCCGACCCGCGAGTGGTCGTCGGGGAACAGGTCCCTCACGTCACCGAGGTCGACCGCGAGCGAGTTGCGCGAGATCGCCAGCGTGATGTCGTCGCCCGGCGTCCGGGGCTTCACCAGCGGGTAGTTCCACGGCACGTTGTAGATCAGGTTCGCCAGCTCGTAGGCGTTGAACGCCGGGTCCCCACTGTCCAACACCGGCCGATCCTGGAGCACCGAGATGAGCCCGATCGGGAGCGAGAACCCCGACGCGGTCTGCGGCGCGGCGGGCACCGCCCGATACGCCACGTTCGGCCCTTCGCTGCCCGGGCCCCCACCGGACAACATCACGCCACCCATGGCCATGCGTCTTGCGCTGAACACCTGGGCCGCGGCCGGCACCCAGAGTACGGCGAGCGCCATGAGCGACCAGGCGAACGTCATCCGCCACTTCATGTTGGAATGCCTCCGCGCGCGTGAGGGCCAGCCGGGAGGGGGCCGGCGCAGGACGAACCGCACCGGACTGTGCACGGACCGGGCCACGGACCGGGGAGAACCCGCTGCGGTCGGGCGTCGGTGGCAATGCCGCGACCTGGAGACGGGCGGGAGCGGTGGAGCGGCGCCGGGCGGGGCCGCTCAGCGCCCGCGACGCAGGCGGAGCCGCAGCTCCTCGAGCGCGCGGCGGTGCGCGTGGAACGCGATCGCGCGCGGCAGTCGGGTGAGCGGGAACCAGCGCGCCTCGATTGCATCGTCGCCGGGCCGGATCCGGCCGCCGGCGCGCTCGGCGGTGTAGAGGATGAGCACCGCGCGCACGCGCGGATCGTCGAAGCCGGCGTACACGCCGAACAGCCCGGTGAGCCGCACCGCCAGGCCGGTCTCCTCGCGCGCCTCGCGCACCGCGCAGTGCTCGGGCGTCTCGCCGTACTCCATGAACCCCGCCGGGACGCACCATGCGCCGACCCGCGGCACGAAGCGGCGCTTCACCAGCAGCACCTCGCCGTCCCGTTCGAGCAGCACGCCGGCCGCGGGGGCGGGATTGCGGTAGTGGATCCATCCGCACGCCGGGCAGGTCGGACGCGAGTGCCCGTTGTCGTCACGGGCGATCAGCGCGGTGCCACAGCGCAGGCAGAAGCGGGATCGTCGAAGCGCAGGCATGGAGCGCGCACGTTACGCGGCCCCGCGCGCGATCCGCAAGCGAAAGGGCCCGGCATCGCCGGGCCCTGTGTCGCCGCCGCCGGAAGGAGCGCCGCGCTGCACCAGCCGGTTCGTACTACGCCCCTGTGACATGCGCACCGTGAGGTGCGGAACGGCCGGATCGGCGCTCCTCCGTGCGGCGGCGGTTCACATCGCGCTGCTTACTTCCCTCGTGAGGACTCCAACTCACTGCGCAGCCGCCGCACCTCTTCGCGCAGCGCGCGCAGCTCATCGCGCATGTTGCCGAGATCCTCCCGGGCCGCGGGCGGTTCGGGTGCAAGGCGATCGTCGTCGCCGCTCTCCATCCGCATTCGGCCCGGTCCGGCCGCCTCGAGCTCCGGCTCGAGCGTGACCGGCCGACCCTTGCGGACGACCGTGACCTCGACCTTGCCCTCCTTACCCTGCAGCGCCTCGATCAGGTCCGAAGGATTCGCGACCGTCGTTCCACCGACGCGCGTGATGACGTCTCCCGCCTTGAGCCCAGCGCGCTCGGCGGGCGTGTCCTTCATCACCTCCATGACGAGCGCGCCGCGCCCGTCGGGCACCTCGAAGTACTCGCCGAGCTGCGCGTTCAGGTTCTGCACCTGCACGCCCAGCCTGCCGCGGCCAACGCCCATCATCATCATGCGACCGGGTCCCTCCGGCGCCAGCCCGCGGAGGCGCGGTAGGCCGCGCAGGTGCTCGAGCTCCGCGCCTTCCGGGATCTCGATATCGAAATCGCGATCCCCCGCGCCGCGGCGCAGGATGCGCACGTGCTTCTGCTCCCCGGGCGTGCCCTCGCCCTTCTCGCGGATCACGATGCGCCGCGTGCCCGGAGCCTCCGGCTCGTCGCCCTCACGCGGGGCGACGAATGCGCGCGCATCGGCGGGGCGCTCCTCGAGGCGTGCGGTGAACGTGCGCGAATCCGCGCCGCGCCGCACCTCGATGGTCACGGTCTGGCCGATCTTCGCGTCGCGCACCTGCTCGATGAGCTGATCGGCCGACGAGATCGGCCGGGATCCGAAGCGCGTGATGACGTCGCCCTTCCTCACGCCCGCACGGTCGGCCGGACTGCCGGCGATGACGCGGCTCACGAGCGCACCGTCGCCGACCAGGTCGAGCGCCTCGCGCAGCGGATCGTCGACCGTCTGGGTGTACACCCCGAGCCACGGCGTGCCGTTCGAGTCGTCGGCGTGCGCGGCGCGCACGATCGGCGCGGCGGTCGCCAGCAGCGCGACCGCCAACATGGCGGTGATCTTTCGCATCGTCTCTCCCCCTGTGCTAGCGTCCGTCCGGACTGCCGCGGTCAGGGTCGCACGGGGAACAACCACTCGCTGCGCGACCCGGTTCCTGAAAGTCGCCCACCTTGGACTTCCGACCGTTAGACACTCCGGACTCCCGATGAAGGTCAACGAGCTGTCAAACCTCCTCGTGGAGGACATCGCGCTGGGCGGAAAGGCGCTCGCCCGGCTGGATGGGCGCGCGGTTTTCGTGGACCGCGGGCTGCCCGGCGACCGCCTCGAGGCACGCATCACGCGCGTGAAGCGCAGTTGGGCCGAGGCGCGTCTCGAGCGCGTGCTCGAGTCCTCGCCCCTGCGGGTCGCGGCCGCCTGCCCGCACGTGGCCCACTGCGGCGGCTGCCGCTTCCAGGATCTCGCCTACGACGAGCAGCTGCGCCTGAAGGAGCGGCAGGTGCGCGAGACGCTCGCGCATCTCGGCGGCGTGGCGGATCCGGTCGTGCGCGCGATCGAGCCGGCGCCCGCGGCGTTCCACTACCGGAACAAGATGGAGTTCGCGATCTTCCCCGCCGCCGATGGCGCGCCGACCGTGGGACTCCACGAACGCGGCTCGTTCGACCGCCTGTTCGCGCTCGAGACCTGCCTGCTGCCGAGTCCGCTGACGGTCGAGATCGTGCACCTGACCCAGCGCTTCGCGCGCGAGCGGCGCTGGCGCGCGTGGCATCCGCGGCGCCACGATGGGGTGGCGCGTCACCTGGTGGTGCGGCACCTGCCGCTCACCCACGAGTGCGCCGTGAACCTGGTCGCGACCTCGGACGAATTGCCGGGACTCGCGGAGTGGGCGGGCGCCCTCACGGCGCTGGGGCCCGAGGTCGTGAGCGTCACGCTCGGACTCAACCGCCAGCGCGCCGGCGTGGCGTTCAACGAGGAGACTCGCGTGCTCGCGGGGCGCGAGGCGATCGTCGAGCGGCTGCTCGGGCTCGAGTTCTCGGCCACCCCGAACGCGTTCCTGCAGACCAACAGCCTGCAGGCGGAGCGGCTCTACGCGGCCGCGCTCGAGGCCGCCGGCGACGTGTCGCGGGACGTGGTGCTCGACCTCTACTGCGGCACCGGCACGCTCACGCTGCTGTTCGCGCGCGCCAGCCGCGAGGTGGTGGGGGTCGAGAGCGTGGCGGACGCGGTCGCGCTCGCGCGCCGCAATGCCGCGCGCAACGGGATCGCGAACGCGCGCTTCGTCGAGGGCGAGGCCCGCCGCGTGCTGCGCGAGTGGGCGCGCCGCGAGCGCGACGGCCGCCCGGCAGCCGCGGTCGTGGTGGTGGACCCGCCGCGCGCGGGGCTCCACCCGCGCGTGGTCACGCGCGTCACCGAGCTGATGCCCCGGCGCATCGTGTACGTCTCGTGCAACCCCGCCACGCTGGCGCGCGACGTGAAGAACTTCGTCGCGCAGGGCTACGCGCTCGCCGAGACGCGGCCCTTCGACATGTTCCCGCACACGCCTCACATCGAATGCGTCTCCCGCCTGGAGCGGCGGGCGGACTGAGCGCCGCGCGGGCCGCACACGCACCGGCCCACGGCGCCCGTGTGATAGGCTCATGCGCCATGAAGAACCTCCTTCGAGCGGTGCTCCTCGTCACGCTGTCGGCCGCGCTGGTGCTCGGCTCCCCCGTCGGTTCCGCCGCTTCCGATCCGCCCGGAGGCACGCTCACGTTCGCGGTCGGCGGCCGCCTCCTCGGGACCGAGGTGTTCCGGTACGAGGCGGACGGCGACAGCCTGATCGTGAATTCGGAGATGTATCAAACGATGCACTCCGACGCCGGCTCGGACACGATCCACAAGCGGCTCACGATGAGCGTCGACGCCGCGAGCCTCTCGTTCCGCCGCTACCAGTCGGTCCACGACGCACGCGGACACCGGCTGACGCGCTCACTGGTCGTGCGCGACAGCACGATCTCGTCGTTCCAGGAGTACGACCAGCGCGGCGAGGCCGTCATCCTGCCGCTGCCGCCCGGGCGGTTGTTCGTCCTGGACGGCGGGATGTTCGTGCTGTTCGACATCATGTGCCATTCGCTGGCGGGCAGTTCGTTCGCGTCGCGACCGCTCAACCTCGTCGCGCTCGGCCGGCAGGACACCGTGATCGAGGCCCGGGTGGTCGATCGCGGTCTCGACACCCTGCGCTGGGGCGGGCGGCCGCTGCAGGCGCGGCACCTGGAGTTCACCGACGGGACCATCCGCTACCAGGCCTGGGCGGCGCCCGACGGCCGACTACTGCGCCTCACCCAGCCCGAGATGCAGGTGAGCGTCGACCGCACCGCGCCGGCGGTCAAACCGCGCGCGCCGCGCCCGCGCCCGCGCTGAGCCACTCCAACAGCAGCCGCGCTCCGAAGCCCGTCGGCCCGCGCAGCTCGTGCGCGCGATCGGCCGGGGCCCACGCCGTGCTCGCGATGTCGAGGTGCGCCCACCGCATCCGGCGGGCGAAGTGGCGCAGGAACTCGGCCGCGATCCCGGCGCCGCCGTCGGCGCCGCCCGAGTTCACGAGGTCGGCGGTGTCGCTCTTGAGCTCGCTCGCGTAGCCGTCCCACAGCGGCATGCGCCAGACCCGCTCGCCGCTGCGGCGGCCCGCGGCTTCCAGCGTGGCGGCGAGCGCGTCGTCGGCGGTGAACAGCCCCGCCGCGTAGCCACCGAGGGCCACCCGGATGGCGCCGGTGAGCGTGGCGAGGTCCACCACCGCCGCCGGGCGGAATCGGCGCGCGTACCCCAGCGCGTCCGCCAGCACCAGACGCCCCTCGGCATCGGTGTTGGTGACCTCGATCGTGGTGCCGTCGAGCGCGCGCAGCACGTCGCCGGGCTTGAACGCGCCGCCGCCCGGCATGTTCTCGGCGGTCGGGATCAGCCCCACGACGCGGAACGGGGGCGCGAGCACCGGCAGCGCGCTGAACACGCCCAGCACCGCGGCGGCGCCGGACATGTCGTACTTCATCTTCTGCATGCCCTCGCGCGGCTTGAGCGAGATGCCGCCGGTGTCGAACGTGATGCCCTTGCCGATCAGCACCACGCCTCCGCCACGCGTGCGGGTGCCGCGCGGCGCGTACTCCAGCACCACGAAGCGCGGCGGGTGCGCGCTGCCGCGGCCCACAGCGAGCACGCAGCCCATGCCGAGGCGCTCCATCTGCGCCGGCTCGAGCACCGTGCAGCGCGCGCCGGCGAGCCGCGCGATCTCCCGGGCGCGCGCCGCCAGCCGTTCCGGCACCAGGTCCTGACCCGGCGTGGACGCGAGGTCGCGGGCCAGGCACGTGGCTTCGGCGAACGCGAGCCCGCGCTCGAACGCCGGCCGCTGGGTGCGCAGCGCGGCGGCGTCGGGGACCAGCACGTCGATGCGGCGCAGCGGCGCGGGCGGATCGCTGCGATACGCGGTGTGCCGGTGGTGGCCGAGCACCAGCCCTTCGGCCACCGCCTGAGCGGCGAGCCCGGGCTCGAGCCCGCCCGGCCCGACACCGTGCACGACCGTGGCGAGCGTGCGAGCCCCGAGTTCGCGCGCGCGCCGCGCCATCAGCGCCGCGGCCTGGCGCACGCGGTGCGGATCCAGCGCGGCGGCGCGTCCCAGCCCGACCAGCACCACGCGCGGAATCCGCCCGCGGCTCGGGTGGACGACCGCGGTGTCGAGGAAACGCCCGCGGAAGTCGCGGCTCGCGAGCAGCGCGCGCAGTGCGCCGCCGCCGCCGCGGTCGACTGCCGCCGCTGCGCCTGCGAGCGCGCCGGCGTCCTCCAAGATGCCGAGCGCCACCGCGCCAGCGGCGCGGGCCGCGAGGTCGCCGCGGCGGATCGTGATCTCCATCGGTCGTTCCCTCCGTGGGCAGTCGCCATCCCGGTTGGACCCGACAGGGTAGCGGAAGCGACGGTCCAATGCGCTCGCCGCCTTGGGATTCCCGGAGCGGCCTTGCCATTCGGCCGCGCCGGCGGCAGACTCCCGCCGCATTTCCGCTTCCCCGCCCAGCGCACGGACGCGCGCTCGGATGTGACCAAGGAACCCCGGCCATGCGCCGGTCGAACGTGAGGAGTGCACGACATGAGAGCCCGAGCCCTACTTCTTCCCCTCGCCGCGCTCGCCGCCATCGCGATTCTCGCCGGCTGCGGCCAGAAGGCCCAGCAGGCCGCCACCACCGCGAGCGACAGTCTGCTCGCACAGAGCCCGGTCGAGCCGCCACAGGGAAGCGTGACGCCGGAGGAGCAGTACCAGCCGGCCCCCGCGCCGCAGCCGACGCCCGCGTCGACCCCGAAGCCCGCCACCTCCAAGCCGAAGCCCAAGCCGAGCCCGGCGCCGGCGGAGTCGCCTGGGATGTCGGTGCCCTCCGGGACCGCGCTCAAGATCACGGTGGAGAGCGCGATCACCTCGGAGACCGCAAAAGCCGGTGACAGCTGGACCGGCACCATCAAGGACCCGGTGGTGGTCGGCAGCGGCGTGCCGATCCCGGCGGGCGCGCGCGTGAACGGCGTGGTGCGGGCCGCGGAGCCTGCGGAGCGGGGCGGCCGCGCCTACCTCATGCTGGGCGTGAGCTCGATCGAGATCGACGGCAAGACGTTCGCGGTGACCGCGGGCGCGGACAGCATCGTGGCCGGTAGCACCCGCGCGCGCAACGTCGGGGCGGTGGCCGGCGGCGCCGCGGCCGGCGCCATCCTCGGCAAGGCGATCGGCGGGAGCAACAAGGGCGCGCTGATCGGCGGGCTCATCGGCGGCGCGGCCGCCACCGGCGCCGTGGCCAAGAGCAAGGGCTACCAGGTGACGGTCAAGGAAGGCACCGAGATGACGTTCACGGTCAGCAAGACCGCGACCATCCGGCGCTGATCGCGCGGCGGAGATCCTCCACCGGGCGCGCCCCCACCGGGGCGCGCCCGGCGCGCATTCGGGGGGGCGTGCTGCTCCCGACGCCGGGCCGCCCGCGGGCGGGCGTGACCCTGCGCGTGCGCTTCGTCCGCAGCGGGTGCCCCCTCGCGTACACCATGCTCCGGGCGCCTGTCAGCCGCCCGTTGGGCCGCAAGGCCTTTGGCCCGCGGCCGACATGGCACGAGCGCTGCGAGGTGGGACAAGCACCCAGGCCCGATCCACCCTGTCGATCGCCCGCCTCGAAGGCTGGGCGCCGGAGGAATCTTCATGAGAGCCTCGCTCACCCTCGGCCTCGCGCTCGTGCTCGTGGCCGGCGCGCTGACCGGTTGCGGAAACCAGTCTCGTCTCACCAGCCCGCTCTCGAGCGGCAACTCGAGCAGCCTCGACGAAGCGGAGGTTTCGGCGGCGCTCGCGAGCGCTCCCGAGTTGGTCGACGACGCCGTCGTGGGCGACAGCGATCCGACCACGATCGACGGCGCCGGAACGGGACTCGCCGCGATCCGCCCGCTGCGCTTCTGGCGGGTGATCGACAGCGTCGATTCGCGGTTCGTGTTCGCGTTCGGCGACACCGATTCGACCGGCCGGCCCACCACCGCGCACGTCACCGCCCATCGGTACCTGCGCGGCCAGTTCGACATCCTCGCCACCACCAACATCGATCCGGCCGCGGTGCCCGACACCGATTCCGTGAACGTCATGCGCAAGCGGCTCGCCGACCACGCGGAACGCCATCTGCTGCTGAAGCGCGTGCAGCTCGGGAACTCGGGGCGCTGGGCATGGCGCGTCGCGGCGATCTCGGGCGTGCAGGTCACCTCGTTCGCCCCCGCCTCGCCCAACCGCGCGCCGGCTTACGGGAACACGCGCGTTCGCAGCCTGCGCGTGCAGGCCGCGGCGCTCGACACCACGGTCACCGATCCGCTCGGGCTGTTCCGGCTGCGCGGCGTGGTGCGGGTCGACGCCGGCGAGCCGGTCACGCTCACGGTGACCACCGACGCCACCGATGACGTGGTGGTGCTGATGTGGCACGGGCTCAAGTTCCGCTTCCACAACAACGGCGATCGGACCTACACCGGAGTCTGGCGCGCGCCCTTCATCGCCGGGCTGGGACACGTCGGCGTGAACGCGCTGTCACGCGGCACGCTGTTCGACGACGCCGTTCCGTACGACTCTCAGGCGTGGGTCCTGCCCTACGTCGTGCGGCCGACGATGCTGGCCGAGTACCTGCCGTGATCCACCGCCGCTGACGGAGACGGGCGGCCCGCGACGCGGCGGGCCGCCCGTTCGCTTGCGCACCGCGTGCTCAGCGCGCGTCGTCGTCCGGATCGGCGTCGCCCGGGCGGGGGGCGCGGAAGATCTGGGCCCACTCCGCCAGCTCCTGCTTGGACAGCGAGGTCGGCTTCTCGGGATCCTCGCCCGCCCGCGGGCCCAACGCGCTCGCGAGGAACAGGTCTGCGAGCGCCACGTCGGCGCCCATGGCGCGCGCGTGGCGGGCGACCTCGAGGTCGGCGGTCACCACCGTCAGGCGCTCCACCTTCTCGACCCGCTCCTCGACGATGCGCCGGATCAGGTCGTCCGCCTTCTCGGGCGGCCGCGAGAAGCGCACCTCGACGCGACCCTCGGGGCCCTCGTGTCCGCCACCCTCGGCGCCGTCGAACACCACCAGGAATTGCGCGTCCCCGGTGCCGACCGCCCACGCGAGCAGGTTCAGCAGCTTCTGGCGCGAGTCGCGCAGGGTGCGGCCGGGCTCCGGCTTCAGCGCGGCGGTGCGCAGGATGAGGTTGTAGCCATCGACGACGATGAGGTGCTGCGCCAAGCGGACCTCCGGACGGGGACGCGCCACTGTAGCATGCGCGCTCGTCGGTCGGCCCCACGCGCGGCGGCCCGGCGGAGCCGGTCGCACGCGTCCCCGAGGACGCGTCGCCGGCCGCACCGGGCCGCGGAAGTGCGCCGCGCGGGCGCGGCCGCCTAGGGCTGGCCGCCCGTCGCGGTGTGGAGGATCACGCCGCCGTTGCCCACCGCCCAGCCATGCTCGCTGTCGATGAAGTACACGGCGTTGAGGCTGCTCGAGGCGGTCGCCGTCTGCGGCGCCCACGACTGGCCGCCGTCGCCGCTCCGCAGCACGAACCCGGTGCCGTTGAGGCCCACGCACCAGCCGATCAGGTCGGTCGCGAAGCACACGCCCTCGATCTGGAACAGGGCGCCGGGGTTCACCAGCGTCCACTCGGGATTGCCGACCCCATCGTCCGCGCAGCGCGGCGCGGCACCGGTGGCGCCGACCGCGTTCGCACGCAGGAAGCTCTGGCGCCACACGCTCTTCAGGTTGGCGGCGGTGATCGCCGGGGTCACCGCGGTCCAGCTGATGCCACGGTCCGTGGTGGCGAAGATGAAGCCGTTGTCGCCGACCGCCCAGCCGAACCGGGTGCCGATGAACGAGACGTCGTTCAGCGCGCCCCCCGCGGTGGGAAGGTTCTGCTTGCTCCAGGTCGCGCCGCGATCGAACGTCCGCACCACCGCGCCGAGGTTGCCGACCGCCCAGCCCGTGTCGCGGGTCGCGAACCACACGCCGTGCAGGTTCTCGGTCGCGCCCGGGATCACCGTGCCCCAGTTCGCGCCGCCATCGGTGGTGTGACGGACCGTGGCGCCGACGCCGACCGCCCAGCCCTCGAGGTCGGTCGTGAACACCACGTCGTTCAGCACCACGCCCGTGTTGCTGGTCTGCGAACTCCACGTCACGCCGGCATCCGCCGTGGTGAGGATGCGGCCGGCATCGCCCACCGCCCAGCCGTGCCGGCCGTCGGGGCGGAAGTACACGCCGTTGAGCTTGGTCGTCAGGCCGCTCGACTGGGCGAACCAGCCACGCGCCGGCGGTTGCACGTGCACCGTCGAGGTGTCGGCCTGACCGCCGCCGGCGGCGATGAGTTCGGCGGAGCCCTCGCCCCGCGCGGTCACCACGCCGGCCGACGTCACCGTGAACACCCCCGCGTTCGTACTGGTCCACGTGAGCGACACGCCCGTCACCACCACGCTGTCGGTGTCGGCCGTGACCGCCGAGAACGAGGCGATCTGGCCGACCGTGAGCGTGGTGTCGTCCGGGGTGATCACGACGCTGCTCAGCGGGGTCGCCGGGACGGGCGTGACGATAGTGTTCTTACCGCAGCCGGCGAGCACCGCGAGCGCCAGCGGGGCGGCGAGGCCGAGAGCGACCATCCGACGGGTGAAGGAGTCCATCGCGAGAGCTACCTCCGGAGCATCGTGCGCGGGCGTCGCCCGGGCGGGCGCCGCGGCGCACTTCGAGCCGCACTGTGTTTTGCAATAACGGGGCCATGGATGCACGTGGGATTTCAACCACTTGGCGCCCCCGCCGGCGTGCATCCTGCTGCCCCGCGCGCGATTTCTGCCCGCTGGCAGCAGAAGGGTGGTCAGCCCTCTGCCACGCGGGGGCGTCCAGGCCCCGGGTGGCGCGCTCGTGGAGCGGCATGCCCGTTCGTCCATCAGCACCTTGAGCCCCAGTGGAGCTTCTTCTAGTCTGCGCCCTCCGCCGCGCGAGCGCACCAGGCCGTCGCCCGCTCGGACCGCCCCCACGAGGATCCCATGCTCGAAGTCCGCGACGTCACGAAGTCCTACGACGAACGTGCGGTGGTGAACCGCGTGTCGTTCGACGTGAATCCGGGTGAGATCTTCGCCCTGCTGGGGCCCAACGGCGCTGGCAAGACCACCCTGATCCGCATGATCACGGACATCCTGCGCCCCGACTCGGGCACCATCCTGCTCGACGGGCACTCGGTCTCCGCGGGCGCGCGCGAGCGCATCGCGTACCTGCCCGAGGAGCGCGGACTCTACCGCAAGGTGAGCGTTGCGGAGGCGCTCTCGTACTACGGCGAGCTCAAGGGCATGAGCCGCCACGACGCGCGAGCGGCGTCGCTGCAGTTGCTCGGCCGGGTCGAACTGCGCGAGTGGGCGGACAAGCAGGTGCAGGTCCTGTCGAAGGGCATGCAGCAGAAGGTCCAGCTCTGCACCGCGCTGATCGGGGACCCGCGGCTGCTGATCCTCGACGAGCCCTTCAGCGGACTCGATCCGATCAACGTGCAGCTGTTCGAGGACGTGCTCCACGAGCGCCGCGCGGCCGGCACCACCGTGCTGCTGTCCACGCACCAGATGAACAAGGTCGAGGAATTGTGCGATCGGGCGCTCATGATCAATCGCGGCCACATGGTGCTCTACGGGCCGGTGCGTGAGCTGCGGCGCACCTACGCCGACCACGCGGTGGTGGTGCGTGCTCCCCACCCGCCGCCGCCGGTTGCTGGAGTGAGCCGAATGACGGCGGTCGACGGCGCCTTCAAGCTCACGCTCGAACCGCAGGCCACTCCGCGAGAGGTGTTGCGCGCCCTGCTCGACGCCGGCGTCGACCTCGAGGCGTTCGAGCACGCGATCCTTCCGCTCGAGGACATCTTCGTGAAGGTGGTGCGCGAGGGGCTGGGACTCGACCATGGCCAGAGCGGTCCGCCCACGGTGGACGCCATGGCGCCGCAGGGAGGTGCGCGATGAGGTTTTCGTGGCGGCGCGCGCTGATCATCGCGCGGCGGGAGTACCTGACGTCGGTCCGCAAGAAGGCGTTCATCATCACCCTCATCGGCATGCCCGCGTACTTCGCGTTCGTCATGTGGATCTCGATCAAGCCGCAGATCGACGACGCGATGAAATCCATCCGGGAGCTGCACACGCTCGCGGTGGTGGACTCCTCAGGACTGTTCTCGGACGCCTCGCGCGACATCCGCACCGTCTGGGCCCCCGAGGTGAACCCGTTCGACACCCAGTCCGCGCCCGCGGCACCCCAGGTGTTCACCGCCGCGGTGCGGATGTTCGCGTCGCAGGACTCCGCGCAGGCGGCGCTGCGCGGGCACACGGTCGACCAGGTGCTCGTGGTGCCGCCCGACTACCTCGCGTCCGGCCAGCTGCGCCGCTACGCGCGCTCCGGCGGCGGATTCTCGACCGCGAGCGAGCGCCCCGTCACGCTCTGGCTGGTGCGCAATCTGCTCGCCGGGCGCGCGGATACCACGCTGATCGAGCGCGTCGCGCGCCCCTCCCGCGGGCTGGTGACGTACGAGCTGGGCAAGGACGGCCAGTTCACGCTCAAGGATGACCGGCGCGAGCTGATGGGATTCCTGCTGCCGTTCCTGTTCGGGATGCTCATGAGCGTTTCGATCGTGACCGGTGGCCAGTATCTGCTGCAGGGCGTGAGCGAGGAGAAGGAGTCCCGGATCCTGGAATCGCTCATCTGCACGGTCACCGCCGAGGACCTGCTGGTGGGCAAGCTGCTCGGCCTCGGCAGCGTGGGTCTCACGCTGGTGGCCGCGTGGGCCGGCAGCGGGCTCGCGTTCTCGGCTCCGGCGGCCGCGCTCGCGCACATCCAGTTTCCGCCGCTGCTGATCGTGGAGCTGGTCGTGTACTTCCTGCTCGGGTACCTGTTCTACGCCAGCTTGATGACCGCGATCGGCGCGATGACCAGCAACATGCGCGAAGCGCAGCAGGTGGCCTGGGGATTCACGTTCGCGAACTTCGTGCCGTTCATCGTCATGATGAAGATCCTCGCGCACCCCGACGGCGCGGTGGCGACCGTGCTGTCGTTCATCCCGTTCACGGCGGCCTCGACCACCGTGATGCGTCTCGCCGCCCCCGGCGGCGCGGTGCCCGGCTGGCAGGTGGCCGCCTCGTTGGCAGTGCTGGCGCTCTCCGTGTGGCTGGTGCTCACGGCCGCCGCGCGGATCTTCCGCATCGGGCTGCTCATGTACGGCAAGAGTCCGACGCTGCCCGAAGTCCTGAAGTGGGCGCGGACGAAGTGAGCGACCCACCGGCCGCCGGCGGTTCGATCTTCGAGTCGGGCGCGGCGCTGCCGCGATGGCGCACGTTCCCTCCGCTGGCTCTCGGCGTGGCGATGGCCACGCTCGACGTCAGCGTGGTGAACATCGCGCTGCCGACGCTCTCGCGGGCGTTCGGAGTGCCATTGACCACCATCGAGTGGGTGGTGCTCGCCTACGTCGTCACCATCACCGGCCTGCTGCTCTCGCTCGGCCGGCTCGCCGATCAGATCGGGCGGCGCCGCATCTACGGCACCGGACTGCTGCTGTTCGTGACCGCGTCGGCGCTGTGCGGCGCGGCGCAGTCCGCGACCTGGCTGATCGCGGCGCGCGCGCTGCAGGGCCTCGGCGCCGCGATGATGTCGGCGAACAGTGCGGCGCTGCTGGTGAGCTCGTTCCCGGGCGCGGAGCGCGGCAAGGCGCTGGGGGCGTTCGGAGCGGTGGTGGGGATCGGGCTCGCGGTCGGCACGCCGCTCGGCGGCCTCATCATCGGCCACTGGTCGTGGCGGTGGCTGTTCTTCATCAACCTTCCGATCGGATTGCTCGCGTTCTGGCTGCTGCAGACACGCGTGCCCGACGATCCGCCGATCCGCGCGAAGGTGCGGCTCGACCTCGGCGCGGCCGCGCTCTGGTGCGGCGCGCTGTTCGCGCTGATGCTCGGGCTCTCGCGCGGACCCGCGGACGGCTGGACGCACCCCTACGTCGAAGGCCTGTTCGGGCTCGCCGTGCTGTTGATGGTGCTGTTCTCGCTGGTCGAGCACCGCTCCGCCGAGCCGTTGCTGCCGGGCCGCGTGGTGCGCGGTCCGCTCGGTCTCGCCGTCTCGCTCACACTGCTCTCCCACCTGCTGGGTGTGACCGTCGGCTTCCATCTGCCGCTCTACCTCGAGGGGGTGCTGCACCTCGACGCCGCGGCCACCGGGCGCTGGCTCGCGATGATGCCGGTCA
Source organism: Candidatus Eiseniibacteriota bacterium (assembly GCA_963725865.1). Taxonomy (GTDB): domain Bacteria; phylum Eisenbacteria; class RBG-16-71-46; order RBG-16-71-46; family RBG-16-71-46; genus CAVSAC01. Next base: position 986,631 of record CAVSAC010000014.1, on the reverse strand, counting down.
CCGCGCTGATCTTCTCGCCGCTCGCCGGGCGTTACGCCGACCGCATCGGCACCAAGCCGGTCGCCGCGTTCGGGATGGCGCTGACCGCCTTCGGCTTCTGGCTGCTGGCGCAGGTCGAGGCGCGTCCGAATCCGGCCGCCATCCTGGGCGGCATGGCGCTGATCGGCACCGGGCAGGGGCTCTTCATGGTGCCCAACTCGAGCGCGCTGCTCTCGTTCGTCCCGCGCGAGCTGCTGGGCATGGCGTCCGGCCTGCAGGCCACGATGCGGAACCTGGGTTTCGCGAGTGGCGCGGCGGTGATGGCGGCGCTGGCGGCTTCGCGCTACGCCGCCCACGGCGGCGGGGCCCTGTCGGCGCACACGGCGGCGCTCGACCCCGCGGCGCTCTCGCACGCGACCCACGACTCCTACCTGGTCATGGCGGCGCTGGGCGCGGCGGGGTTCGCGCTGGTGCTCCTTCAGCCGCACGCGCCGACCGCCTCCCCGGCGGACTGATCGCCCCGGGGCCGGGGGGGCCCGGCGGGGGGCGCGGGGTGTGGCGCCCGGAGGCTCGGTGTGGCGTTCCGCCTGCCAGTTTCTGTGCGTCCGCATCGGAGGGACGACGCGTTTTTCCCCTTGGCTACCGGGGGTTCACGTTGCGACAATGGTTTACGGGTGGACGTGAGCCCCGTTCCATGCGGAACGGGTCTTGCTCTAACTCCTCATGCTGCCGGGCCGTGACCCGGCGGTCGAGATCGAGAGCCCGTCCGGCGTCGCGAAAGCAGGGTCTCTGGACCCCCGCGTCGGATCGGGTCGGAGGTGGGGCTCCGGCATCAAGCGCTGGGGCCCGCATCCTCTCTCTCGGCAAGCGGGCCTGCAGACCCGCGACCAAAACGGGATCGCCCGGTCCATGCCGGGCGTTTTCGTTTTCTCCCGCGCGGCCCGCGCCGCCGCCGCGGAGCGCGCGCCCGCACCGCTTGCACGTCCTCGGGCGGGCGGGCACTATCGCGCACCCATGCGACCTCTCCGCCTCGGTCTGTGCCAGACCAACCCCACGGTCGGCGATCTCGAGGGCAACGTCCGTCGGATCCGCGACGGCATCGCACGCGCCCGCGCACTCGGCGTCGACGTGCTCGCGTTTCCCGAGATGATGGTCACCGGCTACCCGCCGGAGGACTTGCTGCTCAAGCCCTCGTTCATCGATCGCGCGGTCGCCTCGACCCGGGCGCTGGTTCCAGACACCGTCGGGATGACGGTGATCGTCGGATCGGTGGAGCGCGACGGAGACCTGTACAACGCCGCTGCGGTGCTCCACGACGGCGCCTGGATGGGGACCTACCGCAAGCGCTTCCTGCCCAACTACGGCGTGTTCGACGAAAACCGCTACTTCATGCCCGGCACCCGCAATCCGGTGTTCGCGCGCGGAGAGGCGGTGATCGGGGTGAACATCTGCGAGGACATCTGGTACCCGGGCGGCCCGGTCGAGGACCAGGTGATGCGCGGAGGCGCCGAGATCCTCGTCAACCTCTCGGCCTCGCCCTACTACGCCGGCAAGGCCGAGCAGCGCCGCCGCATGCTGTGCACGCGCGCGACCGATAACCTCGCGATCGTGTGCTACGTGAACCTGGTCGGCGGCCAGGACGAGATCCTGTACGACGGCGGGAGCCTGATCGTGGACCAGACTGGCACCGTACTGGCCGAGGGGGCTCGCTTCCGCGAGGACCTCGTGGTGGCGGACGTCGACATCGACGAAGTGTTCGGCATCCGGCTCCACGACTCGCGCCTGCGCAAGGGCCGCACGGCCGGCCACGGCCTCGACGCGATACGCATCGAGGTGCCGCCACCGGCCACGGCCGCAGCTCCGCCGCCCCCGCTGCCGGCGCGTGCGCCGCTGCCGGAGATCCCGCTCGCGGCCGAGGTGTACGAGGGCCTGGTGCTGGGCACCGGCGACTACGTGCGCAAGAACGGGTTCACAACCGTGGTGCTGGGGCTCTCCGGCGGGATCGACTCGGCGCTGACCGCCTGCATCGCCGCCGACGCGATCGGCGCCGAGCAAGTCGTTGGCGTGAGCATGCCGTCGGGCTACACGTCGGCCATCTCGCGAGAGGACGCCGAGACCCTCGCGCGCGCGCTCGGCACGCGCCTCCAGACCATTCCGATCGGCGAGGTGTTCGACGCCTACCGGAGCGCGCTCGCCGGCGCGTTCGCTGGCAAGGCGGCCGACATCACCGAGGAGAACCTGCAGGCGCGCATCCGCGGCAATTACCTGATGGCGCTCTCGAACAAGTTCGGCTGGCTGGTGCTGACCACCGGCAACAAGAGCGAGACGTCGGTGGGCTACAGCACGCTCTACGGGGACACCGCCGGCGGGTTCGCGGTGCTGAAGGACGTGTACAAGACCATGGTCTATGCGCTCGCACGGCACCGTAACGCGCTGGGTCCGGCGCCGGTGATCCCGGAGCGCATCCTCACGCGGCCGCCGACCGCGGAGCTCAAGCCCGACCAGACCGACCAGGACACGCTGCCGCCCTACGACGTGCTCGATGAGATCCTGCGCCAGTACGTCGAGGAGGACCGTGCGATCGCCGAGATCGCGGCGGAAGGGCACGACGAACCCACCGTGCGGCGCGTCGCGCGCATGGTCGATCTGGCGGAGTACAAGCGCCGCCAGAGTCCGCCGGGGATCAAGATCACGCCGCGCGCGTTCGGGAAGGACCGGCGGCTGCCGATCACGAACGGCTGGCGGGGCTGAGCGGCCGCGCGGGACGGCCGGCGCTCGGGGCGCCACACGCCGCGTGCCCGGATGCGCCGCCTAAGACGATCGCCGCCGGGCCCGCATCGCGAGCCCGGCGGCGGCATCTTCCGGCTTCAGACGCCGACGCGGCTCACAGGCCGCCGTCGAGCACCACCACCAGCGCGCCGTTCTTGATCTCGATGTCGTACGTGCCGGTCGACGCGATCGCATAGAGCGAGAACTTCCCGTCGCCCTTGACCTCGTCGATGAGGGCCTGCTTGCCGGCGCCGAACAACGCAGCGGAGTCGTCCCACGTGATGCCGGTGGTCGACGAGCCGGCCGGGAGCGCGAACGGCCCCCAGATCTTCACCGCGCTCGGGTCGCCGGTGACCTGGCCGATCGTGGTGTGCGTAGTGAACGTGGGCGTCATGTAGACGGTCAGAGTCCCGGCCGGGCTGCCGGTCCGGTTCTCGAACTTGCCGAGGATCGCCAGGTCCACGACGTCCTTCAACTTGTCCTTGTTGTCCGCGTAGTCGCTGATCGTGTTCAGGTCCACGTCGATGTGGTTGAGCGCGAGCGTATTCGTCACCTCGAACGGATCAGGCAGGTCGTACGTCGCCATGATCTGCGCCGACGTCAGGATGCACCCCGACGACAGTAGTCCGGCGAGCGCGAGCAGGGGCAGAGCGTAGCGGAGCGTCTTCATCGCGGTTCGCCTCCTCACGGCAGGGTCAGGAAGGAATAGGACAGGCCGAGCTGCACCTCGCCGTACTTCCGCGAGGTGTCGCCGGTCGGGATCATGTCGAACTGGCCGCGCAGGCCGATCCCGAACTTGGGCGCGGGTGTCAGCGTGAGGCCGAGGCCCACGTCGTAGCCGACCTTGCTGATGTCCTCCGAGCCGGAGCGCGTGAGCTTGAACGAACCGATTCCGGCGTACGGGAAGAACGAGACGCCCGGGCCGGTGACGCCGCCGAGGCGCGCGTTGAGTCCGAACGCCGTCAGGTCGCCGCCGTCGCGCTCGTAGCCGATGTTGGCGATCGTCACGCTCTTGTTGCCGAGCGCCGACTTCGCGATCCACGGCTCGGCCGTGAGCATCGGCAGCACGGCGACCGGGACGCGGACGCCGAACACCGAGCCCTGATCGGAGTCGTCCTGCAGGATCGGGATGCTCATTCCGCCGAACGCCTCGGCCCCCACCGAGACTGCCTGCGCGCGGGGCGCGGCCACGGCCAGGGCGAGCGCGATCAGCGCCAGTCCGAAGTAACGCTTCATCAGGGAATCCTCCTCGGCTCCAGGCGGGCGCGGAGCCATCCACGGGAACGGCAGGGAGCGATGTGCGTCGGCGACTCTAGGGACCGCCTTCGTCGCGGGTCAAGCGGCATGAAGGCCCGCGCGCGCGGCTTATTGCACGATACGCACGGCGCTCAGGGTGGCTCCGCAGTAGCGGCCGAGGCGGTCGGCGAGGTGCTCCATCGCCCCCGAGAGATCGCTGGCGGCCCGTTCGGGCGGGCAGAACAGCACCACCAGAAGGCGCTGCGTGGTCTCGGTGACGGCGGTGTGGAGGGAGTCCGAGGTCGGTGCCCCGAAGGCCCCGTCCTCGTCGGCCAGCAGCAGCCGGCCCGCCAGGTTGACCCGTTGCTTGCGGATCCCGGCATAGCCCTCGCCGGGGCGGCCGACCCGCACCCGGATCGACGCCCGCACCCGTTCGCGGTCGTAGAGCCCGAGCGGGATCTGCGACTCCAGCGAGCACAAATTGCACACGTCGACCGCCGGGAGCACCGTCGGCAGGCCCTTGCCCTGCAGCACGCGCCGCAGCAGCGCTTCGCTGCTCGGGCGCGTCTTCGTGGGATCGATGTCGAGGCGGTGGAACAGGGCGCGGGTCTCGGCGACGCCCGGGATGTCGGCGGGCGTGCGCGATCCGTATTGCTGGATGAGGTGGGTCTCGAACTGTTCGCGCTCGGCCGTGAACTCCGCGGGGAGCGGGTCCTGACGCACACCGTCGGCCTCGAGCACGCCGATTGCGACGGTACCTCGCAGTGCATCGTCCACCACGAGCGGCAGCGACTGGAGACGGGCCTGGAGCGACATGGCGTACGAACCGGGCCCGCGCTCAGCCGGCGCGTCGGCCTTCGCGCTCCGCGGCGCGGAGCACGAAGAAGGGTGGGCGGCGGGAATTCCCTTTCCGACCCAACGTAGGGCGATCCGCGGACCGCCTGAACGGTTGCGGCCAAACTTCAATGTCTTCGCCGCCCACCACGAGCGATTCGGGGGCGCTCGATCTCGGGCGCGTCTGCATGCGATGTCGGTGGTCGCTCACGTCGCGCTCCGTGCGTGATGTGAGCCGGTCAATCGTCGCGGGGCACCATAGCGCGACGGGAGACGCACGACAAATGTGTTTTTGTCGGCGCGTGCATGTTCGTGACGAACGTCGTTCGAGCGCGCTTGACAAGGCGCGACGCTCGCGCTACACGCGCGCGTCATGGCGTCGCGACGCGCGGATGCGAGTGTGCGGATTTCGGTGCACATCCGGTGCGCGGCGCGTGAACGCGCGCGACGCTACTCGCTCGCCGGCGCGGCCTCGTCGACCGGCGGCAGGCGCCGCTCGATCGACACCACTCGCCAGCGACGGCGCTTCTCGCCCTCGCCCAACTCCACCTCGTCACCGATGGCGTGCCCCATCAGCACACGGCCGACCGCGGTCTGGAACGAGATCACGTGATTGCCGTGGTGGTGCTCGCCCTCGCCGAGGATCCAGTACGTCGTGACGTCGTCCTGGCTCTCGAGCACCACCTCGGTGCCGAGCCCGACCACGCCGTCCTTGTACTCCGCGTTCTCGACGAAGCGAGCGCGCGTGACCTTGAGCTGCAGCGCCGCGACCAGCCGGCTCACGTTCGCCTGCTTCAGCTTCGCGGAGTGGTACTCGGCGTTTTCGCGCAGGTCGCCCAGCTCGCGCGCCTTCCGGATGGTCTGCGGGATGGTGGTGCGCAACTCGTGCTGGAGGCGATCGAGCTCCCCGCGGAGCCGCTCCCAGGTGGCGCGGGTCATCACCGGCAGGTCGCTGGACTCCGCCTGCTGGCCGACGCCCTCGAACAGTCGCTCGGTGCTCTTCTGGCGGGCGTCCCGCACCGCCTGGGCCTCCTCGGCGAGTCCCAGCCGCTCCGCGGCCTCCATGGCCGGGAACAGGTACCGGTCGCTGGAGCGCCACTGGCGGAGCAGCACCCGGATGCGCAGCCGCACGTCCTCGGGGCACGCCTCGCCGTCGAGGTGCGCGTCGAAGTCGCCCTCGACCTCGAGCCAGCGCAGGGCCTTCTCGGCGGCCGAGGGCTTTGGCTTGTCCTCGAGGATCGTGAGCGCCGCGTGGAACGCCTTCCAGGTGGTCTCCACATCGGCGCGCTGGTCGAGGATCTCGTCGATCAGGCGCAGCGCCGCGGTCGGATAGCGCGGCGCCCGCTGGAGCAGCGTGCGACGCAGCTCGGCGCGGCCGGCGTCGTCGAGTTGGTCGCGCAGGCGCATGGCCGATTCGCGTACGGTCGCGAACCGGGAATCGAGTCCCGACAGGATCGCGTCGGCCTCCACGCCCACGGCGTGCGAGATCTCGAGCAGCGCCTGCTGCTCGTCCTCGTTCGGCAGGTCGATGACCGCCAGCCCCTGCTCCCACAGCTCGTGCAGCACCGTGGCCCACTCCTCGCGGCGCTCGGGAAACCAGCGCGCGAACCAAAGCCCGGCGCGCGCCCGCTCGGCGCGGTCGACGGTCTCGTCGTGCATCGCACGCGCGATGTAGCGCCCGAAGCGCTGCGCCACCGCGTGGTCGAGTCCGGGGTGCTGGGCCAGGAACTTGCGCAGCAAGACCAGATTCGTCCGCACCGGCTTGCGCGGCTCCATCGCCGGCAGCGGCGTGCGGTCTCCGATGGCCGCGCCCTCCGGCGCCAGCCGGTAATGCTGCTCGAAGGCACGTGCGTGGTCGATGCGCGGGTCCTTCTCGGCGGCGCCGCGCGCCTTGCGCCAGAACGCGGTCCAGTCCTTGGCCGGCACGATCTCGGAACCGACCAGGAACACCTTGAGCTTCTGGGCATCGCCCTGGCCGCCGACCGCCTTGAGCGCGCGCACCACCACCTCGCCCGGCTCCTCGGCCTTCAGGCGCGCCAGTTCGGCTGGGGCGGTGGCCTTCACCAGCCGCAGGTCGTCCTCGGTCACCGCTGCGAGCGACCGCACCGCCGCGGCATACGGCATGCGGTGCCCGCGCGCGTGAGCGAAATCGATCAGCACATACTCGCCGTCGTTCACCGCCACGCGGCCGGCGCCGAACGTGGAGTGAAACACCGGCCGACCCGGCGCCAGCGCGGCGATGGTGTCGAAGCGTGCCAGCGACTCGAGCAGCGGCATCAGCGGGTCCGACAGACCCGATTGGGCCAGCACCGCGTCCGCATCGGGTAGCGCTGCGGCGGAGCCCGCTCGCACCGCCTCGACCAGCGCGGCTCGGAACGGCTCGGCCGCCTCGGCGCCATCGCTGGCGCCCGCGGCCTGCGCGACCTCGCGCAGCTCGTGCTCGACGTCGGCCGCGCGGCCCGCCGCGGCCAGCGGCGGGAACGCGATCGCGACCAACTGCCGGACCTCCGCGAATGCATTCTGCGCGGCCACCTGCGGGAGCACGCGCAGCAAGGCCAACAGCCCCTCGATGTGCCCGCGCTCGGCGAACTCGAGCGCCGCCTCCTCGAGCCCGGCCCAGCGCGACTGCGCGGCGAACTGCGGCATCAACTCCACCAGCAGCTCGCGGCGCTGGTCGTCGAGCCCCGCCTCGCCGAGCCGCACCGCGAACAGCAGCCCCAGCTCGAGATCGTCCGGCATCACAGCCCAGGCGCGGCCCATCGCCTCGATGCGCTCAGGGTCCTTGCGAAGGCCCTCGTGCGCGCGCACCAGCAATCGTGCGGCGGCTCGCGTCGTCTCGAGGTCGAGCGCGCGCTCCGCCACCGCCGCCAGCGGCTCCCAGAGTTCGGCGGCCGCGAGCCGCTCGCCCAGCGCGAGCAGGGTCTGGTGCGCTCGCTCCACCTCGCCGTTCAGGGCGCAGGCCGCGGCAAGCAGGTATTCGACCCCGAAGCTGGCGTGCGGCTGTCGCAGCCGCGCCGCGCACTCGTCCCGCAGCGGGGTGAGCGCGCCCTCGGTCTGGGCATCGTGCGCAAGGCCCTCGAGGCGCGCGCGCGACCCAGGTGCGAGATCGGCCGCGTCCTCGCCACGCAGGACGGGCGGGAGCGAATCGCGGATGGGCATGAGTGCGTCCGGTCCAGGTTGGAGGTCCGTATTCGAAGCGGGCGGATATGATGACGGCACACCGCCGCCGTGGCAAGCGAGGAGGGGCCGGCCGGACTCCGGCCGCTGTGATGCTTGTGCGACCCCCGGGCGCCGCCTAGACTGCCGCGCGTGAAGATCTACACGCGTACCGGCGATGACGGCACCACCGGGCTCCTGGGGCCCGGGCGCGTCCTCAAGAGCGCGCGCCGCGTCGAGGCTTACGGAGAGGTGGACGAGCTGAACGCCGTGCTGGGCCGGGTGCGGGCCCACGACGTCGAGCGCTGGCTCGACGCCGACCTCGCCCGGATCCAGGCCCAGTTGTTCCAGCTCGGCGCCGAGTTGGCCGCGCCGGACGCCGCGGCGCTCGCCACGCTCACGCGGCTCGGTGACCCGGACGTGACGGCGCTCGAACACCTGATCGATCGCCTCGACGCGGAACTGGCCCCGCTCACGTCGTTCATCCTGCCGAGCGGCACGCCGCTGGCGGCCGAGTGCCACCTGTCGCGCACGGTGTGCCGCCGCGCGGAGCGCCGCATGGTGGCGCTGCTCCAGGAGGAGCCGGTCGAGCTGCGGTTGGTGCGCTACCTGAACCGCCTCGCCGACCTGCTGTTCGTGATGGCGCGCTGGTGCAACCGCCGCGCGGGCGGCGGAGACGTTCCCTGGCGTGGAGGCGCCGGGTCCTGAGCGCGGGGCGCCAGAACGCGCGCGAAGCTGGACAATCCGCGGGCCGGCGGGGATAATGCCGGCCGCACGCCTGATCCGAGGAGGATCCGTGTACCGGGTGCCGCGTGATATCGCGCCCGGCCTCACCTCCCGCGGCTGTCTTTCCGCCCTCGTGTTGTTCCTCGTCCTCACCGCGCCTCGGCGCGTCGTCGTGAGCTGAGCGAGCAGCCGGATTCCGATGAGGGGCGGGCCCGAGGTTGGGACCACCATCGCCAGCCTCGCCGCCGTGGGGATGGGAGCCGTTCGGAAGGAGAGTTCATCACGGCGGTCCGTTCATGCGGTGGACGGGCACACCCAGGACTACGAACTCGATCACGCCCCTCGTTCGCGAGGTGAAGTGCGCGCTCCCGGATCCCGGGCCGGAGCGCGACCCGAAGAGACGCAGACCCGCGTGCGCCAACACGAAGACGGCGCGCGCACATCCCGACGCGCCCGTGAACGGGTCGCCTGCTACCGATGCGGCACGGGCGCGCGTCCCATCCGCGACATTGGCCGCGGACACGCGAGGAATCCCACTTCGATGAGACAGCGCCGTCGTCGCCCCCGTGGCCCGCGTCCCGCTCAGGCGGGCGGTCCGATGGATCCTCAGGGGCAGCCAGGCTCCGTGCCCCCCGCGCCCGGACAGGGCTCCTCGCGCCGCCGCCGGCGGCGCCCACGCGGCGGTGGTCATCCGCTGAGCAATGCGGCGCCGCAGCCCTATGCGAACGCGGGTGGACAGCCCGGCAACGGCGGTCCGCGGCCCCAGGGCGGTCAGCGCCGGCGCCGGTCGCGCGGCGGAGGCAGTGGCCGCGAGCGGCGCGGGCTCGAGGTCCTGCGCGACCTGCAGCAGGCGGGTGTGGCGCTCGATCCGATCGAGCGGCTGGTGCTCGAGCTGCCGCCGGGGAAGGGTTCGCCTCCGTATGGCGACCGCATCACCGGGCGCGCGATCGACCTGATCGCCCCGATCGGCCGCGGCCAGCGCTGCCTCATCGTGTCGCCGCCCAAGGCTGGCAAGACGCGCATCCTGCAGATCATCGCCAGTTCGATCGCGTTCAATCACCCCGAGGTCGGCGTGTACGCGCTGCTGGTGGACGAGCGGCCCGAGGAAGTGACCGACTTCAAGCGCAACACCCCCGCCACCGTGATCGCTGCCTCGAGCGACATGAGTATCGAGGAACACATCGAGACCTCCGAGTACGCGATGGAGGTGGTCGCCGGACAGGTGCTCGAGGGCAAGGACGTGGTGCTGCTGCTGGACTCCATCACCCGACTCGCGCGCGCATACAATGCGGGCTCCGAAGGCAGCGGCCGCACGATGTCGGGCGGTCTCGATTCGCAAGCCATGCAGTCGCCACGTCAGATCTTCGGCGCCGCCCGCAAGATCGAGGACGCCGGTTCGCTCACGATCGTGGGAACCGCGCTGGTGGACACCGGCTCGCGCATGGACCAGATCATCTTCGAGGAGTTCAAGGGCACCGGGAACATGGAGTTGGTGCTGTCGCGCGAGCTGGCCGAGCGGCGCATCTATCCCGCGATAGACATCGCCAAGAGCGGCACGCGCAAGGAGGAGAAGCTCTACCCGCCCGACATCCTGCCGCGCTTCCAGCTGCTGCGCCGGGGCCTCGCCGGGCTGCACCCGCAGGAGGCGATGACGAAGCTGCTCGACCTGCTCAACCGGTGGAAGACCAACCAGGAGATCTTCCAGCTGCTGCGCGTCAACGAGTGACACCCGCCGCCCAGGTGGCGGCTTGGAGGGCGCAGGCAGCGGCTCGCGCACCCGGCGGTCCACCGGGCGGGATCCGGGTCGAGCGGAGCTGAACCCTCCCAGGGCGGAGGGTGCCAGCGTGGCCGATCGGCCCTTTCGGCCACCCGGGCGCGGCGAGAGGTCCGGCTTGGGCCCCGGTCGCGGTCGCTTTCGTCCCGGAAACGTCAAGCTTCAGGATGCGTCTGAATCTCCCCGGAATGAGCTTCATCACAACACGCGTATTGGGAGACCGGCGTCAGCGGCACCCCGGGTGCGGCCCCCGGGACCGAGGATGCCCCTCCCAATCAAATTTCGAGCCCCCTGCGTGCGATGACACGCGGGGGGTTTTCGCTGTTGGCGCGCCGGGGATGTACCCCCGGCGTGTGCAGGGTGCGCTTTCAGACGTTCGGCGGTGGCGGTACGCCAAGCTCCCCGCCGAGGGCGATGACGAACGCGAGGATGAACGCCGCTCGTCGTTCGGCCTCGGCGCGACCTGCCTCGGTGCACATGCTGGCCGGGAGCCTCAGCAGCTTTGTGAAGACGTGGTCGACCGAGTACCGCCGGTCATCGAGCGCTCGCGCGAGCGCCCACGGATCGTCGTCGTCGAACCACGCCGCCCCCATCCGTGCCCCGGTGCCGATGCAGCGCAGCAGCCCAATGGCGCCGAGCGCCTCGAGCCGGTCGGCGTCCTGAAGCGCCCGTCCCAGCGGCTCCCGGGGCTCGACCCCGCGACTGTACGCATGGTCGCGAACCGCAGCCGTGATGCGTGCCACCGCGGCGGGCGCGAAGCCGAGCGCCGGCAGGCGCGTCTCCGCGTGCGTGGCGGACCGCTCGCTCGCGCGTGCGCGATCGGGACTGTCCTTCGGGAGGTTGACGGCGTCGTGCAACAGCGCGGCCGCGATTGCCTCGCGCAGATCGACCGCCGGGCCGCCGAGTCGCACGGTCCACAGTGCGACGCGAAGCGCGTGTCCCAGGTCGTGCGCCGGATCGCCCGCGGCGCCGGCCCGCGCCTCGTCGAGCAGGCGGGCGAGCGCCGCGTCCGCGGCGATGGCGGAGCGCAGCTCGGCGAGATCGTGAATGGCGCTGGGCATCTTCCCTCCGAGGAACGACGACGCCCCGGCGGGACACCGGGACGGCGTTCGTGGACCCGTGCGGCGCGCTTCTCAGAGGCGCTCGACGAATTCCCCGGTGCGCGTGTCGATGCGGACCCGGTTCCCGGACTCGATGTAGGACGGCACCTTGATCTCGAGCCCGGTCTCCAGGATGGCCGGCTTCGCGGTGTTCTGCACCGCCGCGCCCTTGATGTTCGGCGTGGTCTCCTTGACCGCGAGTTCCACGAACATCGGCACATCGATGCCGACGACCCGGCCCTCCCAGTACATCGCCGTGATGACCATGCCCTCGGTCAGGTACCCCACGTTGTCGCCGAGCACGTCCTTGTCGAGCGAAACCATCTCGTACGACTCGGTGTTCATGAAGTGGTATTCGTCCGCGGCGCGATAGCTGAACTGGAGGTTGTGCTCGTCCAGGATCGCGCGTTCGACCTTCTCCTCGGACGAGAATCGGTTCTCGTTCTTCGAGCCGTTCTCGATGTTCACGAGCGTGGCCTGCACGAAGCCGCGCAGGTTGCCGGGGGTGCGGTGCACCACGACGCTCACACGGTGGGGCTTGCCGTTGTACATGATGAGCATCCCAACCTTCATCTGGGTCGCTGCGATCACGGGACCACTCCTGGTTTCGGGTCGGCGTCTGAGGGGATGCGGGCCCTCAGGGGACCTCCCCACGGCGATTGCGGCGAGAGATTGTGCCCGAGAGCCGGTCCCGCGCGCAACCTGCCGGCCCCCGTCGGGGAATCGGGCGGTCGCCGCTCAGGACGGGCACTTCGACAGCACGCGCCGGTAGACCGCCAGCGTCTCGGCCGCCTCCCGATCTCCGTCTCAGCGCGCGCGCAACCGTGGCATCGGGTCCGGGGCTCCGCGAGTGCCGCCAGCACGCATTCCGCAATCGTCACGGGGTCCTCGTCCGGAGCGATGCGACAGCCCGAGAATCCAGCGAACTGCTGCGGGACGTCGCCCACGGGGAGCGAGAGCACTCGCATACCTCAGCAGAGCGCCTCCTTGGTCACGACGGGGCTGCCTTCGTGATCGGACGTCAGGATCATGACGTCCGACGCCGACATCAACAGCGGAACCTTCGTGTGGGCGACATCCTCGATCGCGATGTCCACCACGGGCGGGCGGTGCCGCGCGAGATCCGCGACCACCCGCTCGATGGGCGGATAGCGTTTCCCCCAGCGCCAGCGCCGCGCTGCTGCGCGCCCAGCTCGAGCCGTTACTTCAGGTGGGGGCTCCGGAACCCGAGCGAGCGCAGCCCCCGCTGGACCTCGGGGCAGCTCATGAACAGCCTCCACAGCAGCCCGGTGCGGTGGTTCTCGATCATGCCGATGGTCGGCCCCTGGTCGATCGCCAGGTAGGACGACGCCACCCAGCCCGTCGACTCGTCAAACGCGTCCACGAAGCCGTACTCGCCCCACAGTCGGTCGCCGAGATCGTCGTGGAAGTGTCGCAGCGCCTGCATCGAGTACTCCGGCGTGTACGGGAACGACGACAGCGCGGCGGTGGGCGTGATGACGCCATCATCGTCGGTGGGGGAGTGGTGCCGGTAGCCCGCGCCGTCGTCGCTGGAGGTCAGTCCCCAGGAGCCGGGGCCGTAGCCCCGGAAGCCGTTGGGGTTCCGCACGCAGTGCTCGCGGTTGATGAGCGCGTGGTTCACGCACTGCTGCCAGTAGTCGGCGTAGCGATCCACCAGCCCGCGCGGATCGATGCCCAGGAACGAGTAGTGCTCGAAGAAGAGCGGCCCCCCGAAGGCGGGGCCGAGCGGCAACGTGATGCCGAAGAACGCGTGCCCATTTTGAATCGCACCATCGCGCGCCCAGCCGTGGTGGTAGGTGGCGGCGGCGATCGGGTGGGTCGGCGAGCCCGCGGCGAGCACGTAGGTGACGAGCGCCTCGTTCCAGCCCGAGACCCGGGCGTTGACCGCGAATCCGTGACGCGGGCTCCAGTTCCACCACAGCGCCTTGCGCCCGCCGTGGGTGTGCCACGACCATTCAACCGCGCGCCACAGGGTGTTCACGCGCCCTCGCAACTCGACCTCGTCGGAGTCGGCGCGATCGAAGTACTGCCGCGCGGTGAGCAGGCCCTCGAAAAGATAGGCCGTCTCGACGATGTCGCCGCCGTCGTCCAGGCGGCTGAACGGAAAGGTCTTGCCGGTCGCGCCGTCCATCCAGTGCGGGAACACGCCGTGGTAGCGCTCCGCCTTCATCAGGAACGCGGTGATCTGGAGCAGGCGCCCGAGCGCATGCGGGCGGGTGATCCACCCTCGTTCGGTCGCCACCACGATCGCCATCACGCCGAAGCCCGAACCGCCGGTGGTCACGATCTCGTTGCCATACTCCTGGGTGAGGTTGCTGCGCTCGCGCGCGAGGCCGCTGACCGGATGGGCGAAGTCCCAGAAGTAGCGGAAAGTCCGGCGCTGGACCTGCTCCAACAGCTCGGTATCGGAGAGCCGCGCGCCCGCGCGATCCAACGCGCTCTCGGGCGCGGCAGGCGGCACGACCAGCGCTGGCGGCCCCGGCACCGGTGCGACAACCGGGGCGGACGACGCTGGAACAGCGAGGAGCAGAAACGCGGACAGGATCAGCGCGGACTTCATCCGTGGTCCTCGGAGTGCTTCGGCGTGGGACGCGCTCGGATTCCACGTGACAAGCCATCCCGGGCCGGAACCTATCACGAGGGCGTGGCACCCACGCCAGACGGCCCCGAGGCTGCCGCCCGGGGCCGTCGCATGTGCGGGCCTCGCTCCCACTGCGCGTCGCCACGCGGCGGTCGTGCGGACTCAGTCGACGAACACCAGCCGCTGGGTGGCGCGCGCCGCGCCCTGGCGCAGGTCGACCAGATAGACGCCCGGCGGCAGGCCTCCGCGCGCAAAGGGCACGACGTGGCGCCCGGATCCCAGCAGCGTGCCGTCGATCAGCGTGCGCACGCGCCGTCCCGCGGCATCCAGGATCCCCAGCTGAACGCGGCCCTCGCGCGCCGTCGTGAAGCGCAGCGCGCCGCGTTCGTGCGCCGGATTCGGAGCGGGGGCTTCGAGCTGCAGTCCGACCGCCGCGCCGCGCGGCACGGGCACCGCGGCGAGCAGCGCGGGATCAAGCACGCTCGCGAGGTTCCGGCGCGCAACTGCGCTGACGGTGAAGAAGTCGCCTCCGGCGATCACGCGGCCCGACCCGACGGCTACCGTGACCACGCTCAGTCCGGCGACGTTGGGGTTCCACGACGACGTGATCGCCGTGTTCGCGTCGACCGAGGCGAGGCGGCTGCGCGCGACCCCGCCGATCGTGGTGAATCCGCCGCCGACGTACAGCGTCGCGCCCGCGAGCGCCAGCGCGTTCACGCCATTGTCGAGCGTCGTGGTCCAACCGTTGGCGGTGCCAGACGTCGCGTCGAGTTGGGCCAGGTAGGTCCGTGGCTGGCCGCCGATCGAGGTGAACGATCCACCGACGTACAGCGTCGTCCCGGACGGGAGGATGGTCTGGACGACGGAGTTCGGCGCGGGAAGGAACGCGGTCGGTACCGCCGTGACCGCGTCGACTGCGCCCATCCACGGGCGCGCGAGGCCTCCGATGGTCGCGAAGTTTCCGCCCACGTAGATCACGCCGTTCGCGTAGGCGAGCGCGTTCACGACGCCACTGACGTTGGGGTTCCAGGATTGGAGCGCGCCGGTCGCGACGTCGATCGCGGCCAGCCGGTTGCGCAGGGTGCCGCCGATGCTGAGGAAGTTGCCGCCCGCCCACAGAGTGGTTCCATCGGTGACGAGCGCGTTCACGGTGCCCCCCCCGTTGGGATTCCAGGGCAGCACGGCGCCGGTCGCGGTGTCGAACGCAGCGAGGTACTGCCGCGTCGTGCTCGGCTTGCCCACCGAGAGGAACGTCCCTCCCGCGTACATGGTGCCGCTGATCGCGACCAGGGCGTTGACGCTGCTGTTCGTTCCGGGATTCCACGCGGTGGCGCGGCCGGTGGCGAGGTCGAACGCCGCCAGGTTGCCGCGCGCCGCCCCGCCCGCGCACACGAAGGAGCCGCCGGCGAACACCGTACCGCCCGCGGCGGCCAGCGCGCTCACGGACGCGCCGGCCACCGGGTTCCACGCCGCGATCGCGCCCGAGGGCTTGCTCAGCGCGGCGAGGTAGAAGCGCGATGTGGTGCCGAAGGACGTGAACGATCCGCCGACATAGAGCGTGTCCCCGGCCGTCGCCAGCGCGGCCACGCCTCCGTTGGGACTGGCGGAGGCAATCCACGGCGTCGCGAGTCCGGTGGTGGCGTCGAGCGCCGCGAGCTGACTGCGCAGCTGCCCGCCGATGGTGAAGAAGCCTCCGCCCGCGTAGATCACGGCTCCATCCAGGAGCAGCGCGTTGACCGATCCGGTCGCCGCCGGGTCCCACGCGAGCAAGGCGGCGGTCGTGGCCTGCAGCGCCGCGGCGCGATTGCGGGTGGTTGCCCCCACACTCGTGAACGTGCCCCCCAGGTAGACCGTGGAGTCCTTCACGACGATCGTCAGCACCTGGTTGTTGGGGCCGGGATTCCACGGCGTGGCGGCTCCGGTCGCGCTGTCCAGCGCGGCGACGTAGCTGCGGGCCTGGCCGCCGGCGAAGTTGAAGAGCCCGCCGACGTAGACGATGCCGTTGGAGTACGCCAGGCAGTTCACGTTGCTGTTGGCGGTCCCGGTCCAGCCCGGCTTGAGGTTGCCGGTGGCCGCGAGGATCGCGGCGAGGCCCACGTGCGACGCTCCCCCGACGGTCGTGAACGTGCCCCCGGCGTACAGCACGCCGTTCCCGAGCGCGAGCGCGGCGACCGCGCCGTTGGCGCCGGGATTCCACGTGGGATCGACGGACAGATCGGCGCGGATGTGCGCCAGACCCGCGCGCGGGAGGTTGCCCACCGAGTCGAACTGGCCGCCGATGAACCAGCCGCCTGCGCCATCGGGGATCACGGCGCTGACGGCGCCGTTCGCCGGCGGCGTGCCCGGAAGCAACGCGCCGGTCGCGGCATCGAGCGCGACGCCGGAGCCGGTCTGGGGGCCGACCACCGTGAATTGCCCGCCGACGTACAGCGTGCCGCCGAGAGTCGTGCTCGTGTTCACCCGGCCGTTCGTGACCCAGAGCTGGGACTCGACCGTCTCGGCCGCCGCGGCGGACGGCAGGAGGAGCGTGGCGAGGAGCGTGGCCGTCCGCCACGCGCGCGACGCGGGGCGATGGGGCCGGGAGGCGTTCCGCGGGGCGCGGAGCGCGGGACGGCGAGCGAAGAGTCGATGCGACATGGTCGTCCTCCGGAGTGCCACCCGGGGGTCCGCCGGGCTGGCCGTGACATGCGTGCCGTGGTATTGGCGCCGCAGCCGCACGCGACCGGACATGCGCGAACCTCGCCCCCGCGCGATCGAACGGGCCCCCGGTGGCACTACCGCAGTCCCCCCCCTCAACGCGAACGGCCCCGGGGTCGCCCCCGGGGCCGTCGTGTGCGATGTATGTCGATCTGGACTAGAAGTCCTCGCCGCCGTAGCCGCCGCCACCGCCCGGAGCCGCCGGCGCCTTCCGCTTATCCGGCACCTCGGTCACCAGGGCTTCCGTGGTCAGCAGCAGGCTCGCCACCGACGCCGCGTTCTGCAGCGCCGAACGCGACACCTTCGTCGGGTCGATGATGCCCGACTCGAACATGTCGACGTACTTCTCCTTGTCGACGTCGAAGCCGGTGAACTTCTTCTCGCTCTTCACGCGCTCCACGATCACCGAGCCCTCGAGCCCGGCGTTCGAGCACAGCGTGCGAAGCGGCTGCTCGAGCGCGCGGCGCACGATCATCGCGCCCACCTTCTCATCGCCTTCCAGCTCCGCCGCCAGCTTCTCGAGTGCGTTGAACGTGCGCAGGTAGGCCACCCCGCCGCCCGGCACGATGCCTTCCTCGACCGCCGCCCGGGTCGCGTGCAGCGCGTCCTCGACGCGGGCCTTCTTCTCCTTCATCTCGGTCTCGGTCGCCGCTCCCACGTTGATCACCGCCACGCCACCGGCCAGCTTCGCGAGGCGCTCCTGGAGCTTCTCGCGATCGTAGTCCGACGTCGTCTCGTCGATCTCGCGCTTGATCTGGGCGATCCGGCCCTGGATATCGACCTTCTTGCCGGCACCCTCGACGATCGTGGTGTTCTCCTTGTCGATGACGATGCGCTTGGCGCGCCCGAGGTCCTCGATCTTGACGTTCTCGAGCTTGATGCCGAGGTCCTCGCTGATGACCTTGCCGCCGGTCAGCGTGGCGATGTCCTCCATCATGGCCTTGCGGCGGTCACCGAAGCCCGGCGCCTTCACCGCGCACACCGCCAGCGTGCCGCGCAGCTTGTTCACGACCAGCGTCGCGAGCGCCTCGCCCTCGACGTCCTCGGAGATGATGAGCAGCGGCTTGCCGCGCTGAGCGATCTTCTCGAGGATCGGGAGCAGGTCCTTCATGTTCGAGAGCTTCTTGTCGTAGAGGAGGATGTAGCCGTCCTCGACGACGGCCTCCATGGCCTCCTTCTCGGTCACGAAGTAGGGCGAGATGTAGCCCTTGTCGAACTGCATGCCCTCGACCACCTCCAGCGTGGTCTCGACCGAGCGCGCTTCCTCGACGGTGATGGTGCCGTCTTTGCCCACCTTGTCCATCGCCTCGGCGATCATCTTGCCGATGACGTTGTCGGAGTTCGCGGAGATGGTCGCGACCTGCTCGATCTCCTTGTTCTCCTTCACCGTGCGACTGAGCTTCTTGAGCTCCTCGACGACGGTTTCCACCGCCTTGTCGATGCCGCGCTTGATCGCCATCGGCGACGAGCCGGCGGTCACGTTCTTGAGGCCCTCGCGGAAGATGGCCTCGGCCAGGACGGTCGCGGTGGTGGTGCCGTCGCCGGCCACGTCCGAGGTCTTGGAAGCGACCTCGCGCACCATCTGCGCCCCCATGTTCTGGTAGGCGTCCTCGAGCTCGATCTCCTTGGCGACCGTCACGCCGTCCTTGGTCACGGTCGGGGAGCCCCACTTCTTGTCGAGGACCACGTTGCGTCCGCGCGGCCCGAGGGTGACCTTGACCGCCTTGGCCAGGGTCTCGACGCCCTCGAGGATCTTGGCGCGGGCCTGCTCGCTGAAGAGCAACTGCTTGGCTGCCATGTCGCCTCCTATCGGGGAAGGGCCGCGAGCGCGTGGGCGTCGCGGCGCCGGTCTTGGTCTACTTGCGGTCGCCCAGCACGCCGAGGACGTCGTCCTCGCGCAGGATCACGTACTCGACGCCATCGATCTTCACGTCGGTGCCGCTGTACTTCCCGATCAGGATGCGATCGCCCTTCTTGAGGTCCATCGGCACGAGCTTGCCTTCTTCGGTCTTGCGGCCGGGGCCGACGGCGACCACTTCCCCTTCCTGCGGCTTCTCCTTGGCGGTGTCGGGGATGATGATGCCGCCGCGCACCGTCTCCTTCTCCTCGATGCGACGGACCAGGATGCGGTCGGCAAGAGGTCTGACGTTCATGTGGCTCCTCCTCGATGCACGGCCTGCGAGGCCGCGGTTTGAAGGATGATGTGTCGACTGAGGCGTTGGGCGCGTTGATCGTGCGGCGGGAGCCGCTCACCCCGAGCGCGACGCGGAACATAGGCCACGCGGACGAGAAGCCGCAATGCAATTCCAGGTCGGCCCGGCGCGGCCAGCGATCATCCGCGTAACCTGCTGGTCAGTAGATGATTGTGACTCTGGCAGGATGTCCCAGAATGGCAAAAGAAGCCCGGGCGGTTGTCAGAATGGCAAGAGTTGCCTGGCGGATGGGTCGAGGCATCGCCAGCATCGAGCGCCGGGACGCATGCGGCGAGGGGCGCGCTCCGCAGGGAAGTGCGCCCGTCTGGCCACGACGCGAGGACGCGCGCCGCTAGCGAGTCACTTCTTCGAAGAGCGCCTGGCGCGGTACGCCATCGAGCCATCCAGTGCTGATGGAGCCGGCGACCGTGACCTGCTCGCGGGCGCGCGGGGTGCGCGAGCGCGTGAACACCACCATCGTGTCGCGCGATTGGTGGAGATTGAACGCGTAGCCGCCCCCGACCGGGAAGACCTCGCCGACGCGGCCGCTGACGCGCACCATGCGACCGTCCCACGCCTGTGGGTTGCGACGGATCTCATGGATCGAGATCGTCTTCTCGGCGTGCGGCCAGAACGCGATCGCGGTGGCGAGCACCACGATCAGTGCGGCGAGCAACTGCACTCTCCGATCGGAGCGCAGGGTGTCGACGGCGATCAGCCACCAGGCCTCGCGCGGAGCCGAGCGGCGCGCGGTGACGGTGGGGACGGCGGTCCCTGCCGGCGTGCCGGGGGAATGCCCGGTGCTGTCGGGGAACGCGCGCTCGTCTTCCTCCTCGACCTGCATCACGCGCAATGGGGCCGCGGCCCGCGCGGGTTCGACCAGGCGCACCTGGGGCGTCAGGCGCGCGTCGGGCGTCAGGCGCGCGTCGGGCGTCAGGCGCGCGTCGGGCGCCAGCCGCGCGTCGGGCGGCGCCGCGGACTCGGGCACGCCGCCCTTGAGCACGCGCAGCGTGGGCAGGCTGCTGGCCGCCGCGGTCCAGGCGACGCGCTTCTCGGCTGCCGGCGCGGATTTCGTGGACAGCGGCAACCCGGGAAGCACCCGCGGGGGCGCCGTGTCCAGGCGACGCGGCGCGTCGTCAGTCGGCGCTTCTGGGCGGCGGAGCGTGGGCGATTCGGTGGGGGCAACCGCCTCGCGCGCCACGCGTTCGTGCTCGGCCGCCACACCGTCGTCGGCACCCACCAGCCAGTCCGGGCGCGCCGCGGCCGTGCTCTCGGCACGCGCGCGCTCGGCCGCCACGCGCATCTCGTCGGTCTCGAGCTCTCCGTTCGATACGGTCGATTCGGTCGAGTCCGACGGTTCGATCGGCTCGATCGGTTCGATGTCGCCCATGCGCGCCTCTCCATGGAACAGGTCCGACCCGGGTATCGGCGGGCCGGCGCGCGGGGATTAGCCCGGGCTCCCGCCCCCCCGTACGGGGCGGATGCGGGCCATTCTGGCCGGCACCGCCCAACCGCGGCTGGCGCCCCGCGTCCGGGGTCAGTGGATGGCGTACTGCTGGAGCTTCCGATAGAGCGTACGCAGGCCGATGCCCAGCACCTGCGCGGCGCGAACCTTGTCTCCGCCGGCGTGCTCCAGTGTCGCGAGGATCAGGTGGCGTTCGGCCTCGTCGATCGTCATGCCGACCGCCAGCGCGAGCGGCTCACCACCCTGGACGTCCGGCCGCAGCGGCGACGGCAGGTCCGAGAGGTCGAGCGCGCGCCGGCCGCGCGTGGACTCCACCATCCGCTCCACCGCTTCCCGCAGCTCGCGCACGTTACCGGGCCAAGCGTGCGCCAGCAGGCGCTCGAGAGCGCCGCGCGTGATGCCGGTGACTCGCCGGCGATGGGCGCGGTTCGTTTCGTGGATGAAGCGCTCGACCAGCGCCGGGATGTCCTCACGGCGCTCGCGCAGGGGCGGGAGCACGAGCCGCACGACTCCGAGGCGCCGCGCGAGATCGTCGCGGAACCGCCCCGCGGCGACCTCCGCCGCGAGGTCGCGTTCGCTCGCGGCGAGCAGCCGCACGTCCGCGCGGCGGGTCGTCGTGCCCCCGACCCGCTCGAATCCGCGGTCCTGGATCGCGCGCAGCAGGCGCACCTGGGCCGACAGCGGGATCGACGCCACATCGGTGAGGAACAGCGTGCCCCCGTCCGCCAGCTCGAACCGGCCCCGTCGCGATGCGTCGTCGAGCGAGTCGTCGCCGAACAGCTCGCTCTCGATCAACCCGTCCGGCACCGCACCGCAGTCCACCATGACGAAGGGCCCGGTCTTGCGCGGGCTGTGCTGATGCAGCACCTGGGCGAGCAACCCTTTGCCGGTGCCGGGCTCGCCCTCGATCAGCACGGTCGCTCGGGTTGCAGCCGTGTGCCGCACCTGCTCGATCACCCGCCGCATGGCGCGCGATTGCGCGACCAGTCGCCCGAGCCCGAAACGCTGATCGAGCCGCGCCTGCATCGCGTCGAGGCGCTCGCCGAGCCGCTGCTGCGCAAGGCCGCGCTCCAGCATGGCTATCAGCCGGTCGAGGTGCAGAGGCGGCGACTGCACGTCGTGTGCTCCGTGTCGCAGCGCGTCAATCGCCGCCTCGGTCTGCGGGCCGGCCGCGATCAGCACGGTGCACGTCGCCGGGTTGCGGGCGAGCGCCCGCTGCATCACGGCGAGCCCGTCGATGCGCGGGGCCCGCACCTCGACCACCAGGGCATCGACGCGGCGCCGATCGAGGAGATTGAGGGCGCTCTCGCCATCGCGCGCCCATATCGCAGCGTAATCGTGTGCGCGCAGGCGCGCGATCGTCTCGCGGGTGGCCGCATTCTCGCGGCCAACAACCAGAACGGTGGCGGAATCCTTCGGCATGGTCGCCCGGTGGCGCGGCGGGCCGCGCCGCTGCTACTGAAGGGCCTCGAGCGCAGCGAGCAGCCGGGGATTGCTCGGGATCATCGCGAGGTCCCCGGGGTTCTCCGAGATCTCCTTGTAAGCGACGCGTCCCTGCTTGTCGATCAGGAACAGGGCCCGATTGCTGATCCCCCGCTCGCCGAGCAGCACGCCGTAGGCGGCACTGGTCTCGCGATTGAAGTCGGAGAGGAGCGGGAACGTGAGCCGCAGCCGCTCCGCGAACGCCTGATTGGCGTAGTGGCTATCCACGCTGATACCGAGCACGGTCCCGTCGAGCGCTTCGATCGCGCCCATCTCGCGCTGGATGGTGGGAAGCTGATGCGCGCAGACCGGGGAGAACGCGAGGGGGTAGAACGCGAGCACCACGTGCTTCTGGCCCCGATACTCGGAGAGCGTGACGAAGGCGCCGCCGGGTCCCTTCAATCGGAAGTCCGGGGCCGGCTGGCCCAATTCGAGGTTCACGCGATCGGGCATGGGGCCCTCCTGGATCGGCGCTGGCGACGCGGGGGATGTCGCAGGTCGACGGTGCATCATCCGGAGCACACGGTCGAGTGTCAATCGACCGGGGCGCGGCGCGTCAGCGCGCGGCCGCGGTCGGTCGCCAGCGATTCTGGTCCTGGCTCGCGGCGGCCAACTCCTCGAGCGAGGGCACCCGCTTCGCCCAGTCCGCGGCCAGCCGCACCAGCAGGTGCGCGGTGGTGAGCGCGTCCCCGAGCGCACGGTGCGCGGTCGCGGGCGGCAGCTGCAGACGGCGGGCGAGGGCGCCGAGGCTGTTGCCTCCGGAGCCGTAGAGCCCGCGCGCGAGGCCCAGCGTGTCGAGGACGGGGGCCGTGAGGGGCGGCTGGCGCTCACTGCTCAGCAGCGCCACCAGGAACGGCAGATCGAACGGCGCGTTGTGGAACGCGAGCACCCGCGCCCCGCAGGCCTCGCGCAGGAGCCGCGCGACTTCGGCCGGCGGCGGCGCCCCAGCCACCATCGCGTCGGTGATCCCGTGCACCGCGGTCGCGTCGGGAGGGATGGGCCGGCCGGGCCGCATCAGCGAGGACCACGACTCGGATTCGCGGATCGCGCCGTCCACCACGCGGACCACCGCGACCTCGACCAGGACGTGTCCATCCACGGGCGAGAAGCCGGTGGTCTCGGTGTCGACCACCGCGACCTCGTGACCGGTCAGCAGCGACATCGCGGGGCTCAGCGCGCCCCGCTCGCCTTGCGGGCGTACGCCTCCCAGTCCTCGCCGCGCTCGAGCGCCCCCTCGGCGACGTAGCGCATGAGCACCAGGAACTGATCCGCCGGCAGGTAGCCGGGCACGTTTACGAGGTGTCCGCCGTCGGCCTTCAGGAAGATCGTGGTGGGATAGCCGTTTACCCGGAAGCGCTGCGACAGCGTGCGGCCCGTGAAGCTCCGTCCTTCATAGGACACGACCTGCGCCCCCTCGGCATCGAGCCTCACCGGGATGAATCGCTGGGACAGGTACTCGCGCACGTCGGCGCGCGAGTACACGTCGCGATCCATCATCTTGCAGTAGCGGCACCAGTCCGTGACCACGTCCACCAGCACCGGTCGGCCGGTGCTCCTGGCTTCGCGCAGCCCGGCGTCGAATCCGCGCCAGCGGAGTTCGCCCGCGGCGCGTGCGCCGGCGGGTGCAAGGGTCGCGGCGAGGAGTACCAGCAGCGGAGCGATGCAGCGTCGGATCATGGATCGAGCCTCGAGCACGGGGGTCCAGGGAGGTGGCGAGTCTAGCACGCCGGCGGCGCGCCGAGCGGCTTCATGGGTTGCGCGGGCTGGGAGCGCGAGACCGGGCCCGAGGATCCGGGTCCGACTCAGCGCAGGCCGGTGTGCACGGTGTGCCGCAGGGTCTCGGCCGGGGCGGCCGGGTCGAACCACACGCCGCAGAGCCGCACGGTGCCGAACTGGCCCGGGTTCACGATCTCCGTCGGCCCGATGCGGTCGCGCCACGCCCCGGACGCCCGCGGCGATTCGTGGATGTGCCCGCTGAGCACCAGCCGTGGCTGTTGGGCCTCGATCCATTCCCGCAATGCCCGCGAGCCCACGTGCGCCCCGCCCTGGACCATGTCGCAGCGGGTGTCCCGCGGCGGCGAGTGCGATACCAGCACCGTCTCGCGGGGCGGGGACAATCCGGCGAGCCCGGCGAGCGCCTCGGCGATGGTGGGAGTACGCCTCAGTGGATCGAACGCGAACGCCTGCAGGCCCGAGGCCGTACTGCGCCACCCGTCGAGCCGCGGCGGGGACTCCTCCCTCCCGTCCTCCCAGCGCTCCCAGTCCTTGATGGTGAACGGCGTGATGGGCACCCACGAGGAGCCAACGACCGGCACGTCGTCGACGCGCACGAGACGCTCGTGGATCAGGTGCCAGAGCGTCCCATCGTGCGCCGCGAGTACGTCGTGGTTGATGCTCCAGTCGTCGTTGCCCATCAACAGGAGGAGGGCGGTTCCGCCGGATGCCTCGCGGACGCGGCGTGCGAACTCGACGAGGAATCCCTGCAGGAAGACGCGCTGCCGGCGCACCCCGGCATCGCCACTCTCGTGCGGGCAGAGATCGCCCCCCAGGATCACCACGCGAGGTCGGTGAGCCGCGGCGATCGCGACCAACTGCTCGTAGTGGGTGGACTGACCGTGGAGGTCGTTGGTGAAGAACCACTCGGACACGGAAGTGCCTCCGCGACCGCGCGGCGTGCGCGGATCGGGCCGACGATAGTCGTCCCCGCGCGCGAGTCGCAAACCGCGCACCGGCTTCACACGCGCCTGACGTCGGCGCCTGCAGGGGATTCCGCTTGACCCGCGCAGCGCGTGCTCACGATACTTTTCGCTCGCGCTCCGGGATGGAGCGACTCCCCGAACACCTCGAGAGGATCCCCATGATGCGCCATCCGTTCGCGCAGGTGGTCGTGCCCGTCGTCGCGATCCTGCTCGCCGCCGCCACGGTAGTCGCCGCACCTCGAAGCACCAATCTGCTCGCGAACCCCGACTTCGAGCAGTCGCTCGACGGCCACCCGTGGATGCCGACCGGGTGGGATACCTCTGCGGCGGAGGTCGGCGGAGCGTTCTTCGGGCGCGACACGTTCCTCGTGGAGCACGGGCGTTACGCGGTCGGCCTCGCCAACGTGAGCATGCTCTATCCGATGGCGCACAACTGGAGCCAGGCGATCCGCGTGGGCAAGGAAGCGTGGGGCAAGGACGCGGTGTTCACGGCGTGGACGCGCTCGAACGGTCTCCAGGGTCGGGGCTTCCTGCTGCTGCAGGCCTATCGCGACACCGTCACGCGGATGTCCCTCATCTGGAAGGTGCCTCGCCTGGAGGCCGCGAAGCGGATGCGCGTGAATCCGGTCGACGATCCGCTGATCGACTTCGGCTGGCGGCGCCAGTACTTCTCCGAGTCCGAGACCGGCTGGGTGAAGCGCACCGTCCGAGTGTTCGTGCCGCCCACCGTCGACGTCATCTGGGTGCGCCTCGGCATCCTCGGAACGGGCCAGGTGCTGTTCGACGACGCCAGCCTGACCCTCGAGGCGCCGGAGCGTCCGGCCCCGCTCCCGATCGGCACGAATCTGCTCAAGGACCCGGGGTTCGAAGGCGACGGGAACGACTGGGAGTACTCGCTGCCGCCGTTCGCGAACATGCAGGTCGTACGCGACTCCACCGTCGCCCACACCGGGCGAGCTTCGGTCCGCATGGAGGGCGGACTCGACGGCATGATCAAGGTGAAGACCGGCATCGGGCAGGCGTTCCCGCGCCACGACCTCGCCGGCAAGCGCGTGCGCGCGACCACGTATATCCGCACCGACAGCCTGCGCGGACTGGCCTACATCCAGATCTACGTCCACACCCTGCACGGCGGCGAACTGCAACCTGGAAAACAGTACTCCTCGAACACACCCTGGGAGCTCGCCACCTCCGAGATGGACATCCCCGAGGACGCCTACGAGGTATGGGTGTGGTTCGTCTACAACGCCCCCGCCGAGGGGCGCCTGTACTACGACGACTGCACGTTCGAGGTGCTCGGCCCGGCGTCGAAGCCCCCGCGCGCTGGCCGACGATGAGGCACCCCGGGCGCGCGGACGCGTGGGGTCGAACGGACGCTTGTCGCCCTTGACACCGGCGCCGCCGCGGACACATGTTCTGGTTGCAGCCGGGCAGGAAGAACTCCTTGGCAGGGAGCTTCCGGGCCGGACCGGGGTTTCGTTCGCTGCACGAGACCCGCGGATGCCCAGGAGGTCGCCGACGAGCCGAGCGAGGTGAGTCGGTGGACATGGGTGCACGCCGCGCGGGCCGGGGCTGCATGCGGACTCGAGCCACAAGCCCGAAGTGGAGTCCTCGAGAATGCAGGGATGGGCCCCCCCTCCCTTGTGTGACGCCCCGTCCCCGTTACATCCACCGTCGACGGCGCAACATCAACCAGGTGACCAGGCCGCTCGCCGCGAGCAGTCCCAGCACGTAGAGGTGGGCGTGCCGGAAGCCGTACTCCGGGAGCCTGAAGTTCATCCCGTAGTAGCTCGTGATCACCGTCAGCGGCAGGCCCACCGTCGCGATCACCGTCAGTCGCTTGATGATGTCGTTCAGGCGGTTCGAGACGATGGACTGTCGCAGGTCGAGCAGCGCTCCCGCCTCCTCGCGGAACGAATCGAGCAGGTCGCTGACCCGCGCCAGACGGTCGTAGACGTCGCGGTAGTACGGCCGCATCTCCGCGCCGATCCCCGGCAGCTCGTCGCGGGTGAGCGCGAGCATCGTGTCGCGCTGCGGTCCCACGACCCGCCTCAGCGCCGACATGCCGCGCTTGAGGTGGATGATCCTCATCTGCATCGCGCGCCCGGCGCTCTCGAACAGCTGCTCCTGCAACGTGTCGATCTCCTCACCGACGCGATCCATGATCGGCAGGTATCCGTCGACCATGACGTCGAGGAGGAAATGGAGCAGGACCGACGGTCCGCGCGTCAGCAGTACCGGGCGCCGGCCGAGGGCGTTCGCGGCGGCGTCCACCGAGCGCGTGGCGCCATCGTGGTAGGTCACCAGCAGTCGCGGGGACAGCAGGATGTCGATCTCGCGCAGGCTGGGCCGATCCTGGTCCCAGCGCGCCGAGTGCACCACGAGGTAACAATACTCGCCGTAGTTGTCGACCTTGGGGCGGTTGAGCTCGGCCAGCATGTCGTCGATCGCCAGGGGATGCACCCCGAGATCCTGGAGCAGCGCCCGGCCGGCGTCCACGCTCTCGCCCTCGATGTCGATCCACGCATGCGCGCGGCCCTCCCGTGCCAGGCGCGCCGCCTCGTCGGCGCTGGCCTCGCGGACCGTCTCCGCCACGGTCACCCAGGCGCGAATCATCGCCCACCTCCGCGCACCGTCCGCAACGCCGCGGTGCAGGTCGCGACATGGATCGCGACCGTGTCCTCGAGACGGCGTGCGTAGCCGCCGCCCAGCGTGACCGCGAGCGGGATCCCGCGCGTCGCGGCGCCCGCGATGACGCGGTCGTCGCGGGCCGCCAGTCCCGCGTGCGTGAGCGCGAGACCGCCCAGCTGATCCTCGTGGAACGGATCCGCGCCCGCCTGATACAGCACCAGGTCCGGTGCGAAGGCCCAGACCGCGTCCAAGGCGTCGTCGAGTCGCGCCAGGTAGGCGTCGTCGCCGGTGCCGTTCGCGAGTCCGACGTCGAGCGTGCTGCGTTGCTTGGGCACGGGGTAGTTGTCCTCCTGATGGACGGAGAGCGTGAACACGGCCGGGTCGCCCTCGAAGATGCGCGCGGTGCCGTTGCCCTGGTGTACGTCGAGGTCGACGATGGCCACCCGGCGCGCCGGGCCCTCGGCCAGTACGACGCGAGCCGCGATCGCGAGGTCGTTCAGGTAGCAGAAGCCCTCGGCCCGGTCCGCGAAGGCGTGATGGAAGCCCCCGCCGATGTGCACGCCCGCGCCGCGGGCGAGCGCGATGCGGGCGGCCGCGAGCGTGCCGCTCGCCGCCAGCCGGTACGCCGCGACCACGCCCGCGTCCAGCGGCAGCTCCGACGCCATCGTCCGCGGGGTCCAGCGCAGCGTCTCGAGGTCGTCGAGGTAGGCGGCGGTGTGCGCGCGCTCGAGCTCCGCTCGCGCGATCGGGCCCGGCTCGACCACCTCGTCCGATCGCAGCACGCCGGCCGCGAGCAACTCATCGCGGACTCGCGCGTACTTCTCGGTGGGGAACACGTGAGGACCGATGTCGCACGCGTATGCGGGGGACCAGAGGGCAAGCGCTGGATCGGCCATGGCGCCCGCATGGTGCCACGGGGGCCTGGCCACGCAAAGGCCGCTGCGCGCGCGGCAGGGACTCGGCTAGAATCCACGCGCTCGTCATGACCCGACCCACCCGATCCGTCCCCGCTTTCGGCGCCCTGCGGCGCGCGCTGCTGGTGCGCCGTGTGCGTCAGCTCGACCCCGTCCTGCGGCTCGAGCTGCTGGCGCTGGCCGCGCTGGTGCTTGCGTTCCTGTTCTGGCAGGAGCGCGTCCCGCTCGACGGGCTCGCCTACACGGCGGGCGCTCCCGCGGTGGCGCGGCGCCTCGGGCTCCATCTCGGACTGCTCGTGGGAGCGGGCGCGCTCGCGGTGGCCGGGCGCCAGTTCGCGCTCCTCACGCGCACGGTGCCGGGCCCCGAGTGGCTCGCGTTACCCATTGCTCCGAGCACCCTCGCGGCCCATCTGACCTGGGAGGCGTCGGCGCCCGCCTGGCTGATGGTGCCGCCCGCGCTCGCGATGCTCTCCGCGGCGTGGGCGCTCGTATCGCCCTGGGCGCTGCTCGGCCTGCTGGCGGCGTTCGCGGGGACACTGGCACTCGCCACCTGGCTCGCCAGCGCGCTCGCGTTCCGACTCGCCGCGCTCCGCACCCGCCGCCGCCCCGGGCTCGATCGGGTCACGCGAGTGCTCGAGCGGGTCGCCCGCGGCAGCGCGGCGGGGCGGCGCCCGGCGCCGCGTTACCGCCGCGAGGGAACGTGGCGCGCGCTGTGGCGGAAGGACGTGCGGATCACGCTCGCCCCGTCGGCCGCCCGCATGCGCCTGCTGCCGCTGACCGCCTGCGTGATCGCCTCGCTGGCGGCGTGGTCGCTGCCGATCGAGCCGCTCGCGCTCCGGCGCGCGCTCGCGTTCGCGCTCGCGTTGCTGGCCGCCGGCACGCTCGCGGACTGGCTGGTGGCGTTGTCGGGGAGCGACCCCTTTGCGGTGCTGCGGGTCCTGCCGGTGGACGCGCGCGCGCTGTGGACCGCGCGCGCCGCATCCGCGTCGCTGGTGCTGGCCGTCCTGTTGCTGGCGCACGCGGCCGCGGCGCGCGACCTCTCGCCCGTCGCCGCACGAGTGTTCGCGGTCTGGACCGGCGTCGCCGGCGCCGCGATCGCCGCGCTCGGGGTGAACTACGGGGTGACGATGTTCCCACGCGCCGATCTCGCGCGGCGACTGCTCATGCTGACGCTCGGCCTGGCGATGGTCGCGAGCCTGATGATCCCGCTCACCGGCTGGGCCCTGCTGCTGACCGGCGTCATCCATTCGTCGCGCCGGCTGCGACGCTGGTCGCGGCTCGAGGAGACGGCCTGATGCTCGAGATCCGCGACCTCACGCGCTCCTATGGGGCCTTGCGGGCCCTCGATGCGGTGTCGTTCGTGGTCGCGCCAGGGTCGATCGTCGGACTGCTCGGCGCGAACGGCGCCGGCAAGAGCACCCTGCTGCGCACCGCGGCCGGCCTCCAGCCGCCCGACGATGGGCAGGTGCGCGTGGCCGGCGTCGACCTGTGGGCGGATCCGCCCGCGGCCAAGCGGCTCCTCGGCTACGCCGCCGAGGAGCCCACGTTCTACGAGGAGCTCTCTGCGGACGAGTACCTCGCGTTCGTCGCGTCGGTCCGCGGGCTCGAGCCCGCCGCGGCCGAGACGCGTGTCCGCGCGCTGGCCGGCGCGTTCGGCCTCGCAGGCCGCACCGACGAACCGGTGCGACGCTTCTCGCACGGCATGCGCAAGAAGCTCTCGCTGGTCGCCGCGGTGCTCCACCGCCCCGCGGTGCTGCTGTGTGACGAGGCCCTCGAGGGGCTCGACGCCTCGGCGGCGCTGGCCGCCAAACAGGAGCTGCGCGACCTCGCGGCGGCGGGGACCGCCGTGCTGTTCTCGAGCCACGTCACCGAGACCATCGAGCGGCTGTGCGACCGCGTCGTGGTGCTGCACGAGGGCCGGGTGGCGCGCACGCTGGACCGCTCCGAGTGGGGCGGACGCGAGCCCGGGCTCTCGCCCCTCGAACAGGCCTACCTCGCCATCGCCCGTCCCGCACCCACCTCGGAGATCCGATGAGACCCGTCCGCTGGTGCGCCCTCGCCCTCGCCACGCTCCTGACCACCGTGGCGACGGCCGCGCCCATCACCGCGCTCGACCGCCTGCTGCTCGAGCCGCAGCGCGCTGCCGAGCTGCGCGCGCGACTCGCCGCGCACGCCGGCAGCATCGCGGCCAAGGATCCCGATCAGGCCGCCCGTGCCCTCACGGTGCTGGGGCGCAGCGCGCTGCGCGCCGGGCTCGCCGACAGTGCGGTGGAGGCGCTCTCCCGTTCGTTCGCGACCCAGGCCTCGGTCGAGGCCGCGGCATCGCTGGCACAGGCGCTGCTGGAGCGGGGACGCCCGGGCGATGCGTTGGCCGCGCGCGCCTGCCTCGTGACCACGCTCGCGGGCACGGAGGCCCCCGCGGATCGGGCGGCGCTGTCGCCGTGGCTCGCGCGGGCGCTCGAGCGGCTCGGGCGTGCCGACAGCGCGCTCGTCGTGTGGCGCGACTATCAGCCCCGCGGCGATGCTCCCGGCGCGCGCCGGCGGCAGGCGCTGGCGCTCGCGCGCTCGAGCGAGCTCTCCGATCGGGCGGCTGCGCGCGATGTCCTGTTGCGGCTCGCGAGCTCGTCGCGCGGACACGATGTCGAGGTGCTCCAGGCGTTGCTCGGGGGATTGATCGAGGAGTCGCGCGTGCGCGACGCGATCGGCCGCCAGTCGCACGTCGCCGACGCCGCCGAGCTCCGCGAGCTGTCCGCGCGCGGCGCCGCGCCGATCACCTTCGCGGGCACCGACGGCGTGGCGCTCGTGGGCGCGACCCGACCCGCGGCGGGCGCCGGGCTCGCGCGCGCGGCGGTGGTGATCCTGGCCCCCGGTGAAGCGCTGGTCGCCGCCGACTCGCTGGCGGAGCGACTGGCGGGGGCCGGATACGCGGTCATGACCCTCCAGCCGCGCGGATCGGGTCACTCGGTCAGCCCCGAGTGGCCGGGAACCTGGGCGGTCGAGGAGCGCCCCGAGGCCTGGACCACCGCGGGCGCGGGCGACGTCGCGGTGGCGGTGCGCGTCCTCGCGCGCGCCCGCGGCTGCGACACGACGCGGGTGCTGCTCGCGGCGGATGGCAGCTCGGTCGCGATCGCCGCGCGTGCGGCGGCGCGCGACGCCCGGGTGCGCGCGGTCGTGCTCACCAGTCCCGCGGGGCCCGACGAGATGCGCGCGCCCGCGCTCGCGGAGCTCGCCGGCCGCCAGGCCGCCGTGTTCGTGCAGATCGCGCCCGAGGACTACCTCGGCGCCTATGACTTCTCCGACGCGCTGTTCCGGGTCGGCGCCGCCGGACACGCACGCCTCTCCGAGACGCAGCTCGCGCCCACCGGCCTCGAGCAGTGGCGGGCGGATGCGGCGTGTCGCGAACGGCTCACGCGCTGGCTGTCCGAGCCGCTTCCTGCCGCCCCGAACGCCACTCCACCAGCACGACGGCGGCGAGGATGAGCGCCGCCCCGAGCCACCACTGCCCCACGAAGCGCTCCCCTCCCACCGTGAGCGCGAACGCGAGCGCGAACACCGGCTCGAGGGCGAACAGCAGGCCGATACGGCCGGCCGGCAGCGCGCGCTGCGCCCGGATCTGCAGCATCGGCGCCAGCACCGATCCCGCGAGCACGAGGTAGCCGAGCCGCGCGACGTCGGCGCCCGCCAGCGCCGGCATCAGCGGGCGCGGGAAGCCGGCGAACGGCCACGCCAGCAGCGCCACGGTCGCCGCCTGTCCCATCGCGAGCGTGACCGCGTCGGCTCGGACCGCGATCCGCGCGACCGCGACGATCTGGAGCGCGTACGCGAGGGCCCCGAGCAGGGTCCACAGCTCGCCCGGGCCCAGGCGCAGGTCGCGGTGGGACGACAGCAGAGCCGATCCGGCCGCGGCGATCCCGAGCCCGAGCGCCAGCGTGCCGCTGGGGCGCTGCCGCAACAGCGGCCACGCGAACAGCGCGGCGAACAGCGTGCCGGTGCAGGTCAGGAACGCGGAGGTGCCGGCCGAGGCCGTGCGGAGCCCGATCGCCTGGAACAGGTAGCCGCCCGCGGTAAGCGTTCCGGTGACCACGCCGCCGACCAGATCCGTCCGCGAGGGCCATCGGCGTCGTACGGCGAGCACCAGCGCGAGCGCGACCGCCGCCGCGGCGAAACGCGTGAACACGAGCGCGTACGGGGAGACCCGCACGAGGATGTCCCGCAGGACGACGAACGTGGCGCCCCACAGGAGCGTCGCGAGGACCATCGACAGCGTCGCGTGGCGCGCGGTGACCTGCGCGCTCGCGGCGCTCATGCGCGGCCGCGCCGACGCGGCGCCCGCTCACGCGTCAACGCGAACGACAGCCCCTCCAGCTCCATCGTCATGTCCACCGTGCTCACCACCACGTGGACGGGCACCTGTAGCTTCCGCGGGGCGAAGTTCAAGATGGCGCGAACGCCGGTCGCGACCAGCGCGTCGGCGACCTCCTGGGCGGAGGACATCGGGGTCGCGATGACGCCGATGTCGTAGTCCGGCTCGCCAGTGGCGGGGGTCAACGCCGCGAACGGCCGCACGACCTGCCCGGCCAGGGTCTGACCGGCACGAGCGGGATCGGAGTCGAACACCCCGACGATGTCGAATCCCTGGCGCTCGAAGCCGCGGTAGTTGGCGAGCGCCGCCCCGATGTGCCCCGCTCCGACCAGCGCGACCCGCCAGCGCCGATCGAGCCCGAGGATCGAGCGGATCTCGGTCCGCAGATGGGCGACGTTGTACCCGAGCCCGCGGCGGCCGAACGAGCCGAAGTACGACAGATCCTTGCGCACCTGGGCGGACGTGATGCCTTCGCTCTCGGCGAGCCGGTGGGAGGAGACCACGCGCCGGCCCTCGGCTTCGAGCTCCCCGAGCACGCGGTAGTAGTGCGAGAGACGACGGACGGTCGAATCGGAGATGTGGATCATGGGTTGGGCGGCCCGGTCGCCATGGGCGAGCCCCGCGTCGGCGCGGGGCGGGCGCCGAGAGCGGGTCATCGGGGCCCGCTCCCGCTCGCTCACGACTCGGTGCTCTCTCCTTCCGGAACGGTGTCGCCGGTGCTCCCGGCATCGCCGGCATCGCCACCGGCGTCGTCCTCTTCCTCGGACACCACGCGCGTCACCCCGGCGACGGTGTCCGGGAGCAACTGGCCTTCCTCGGCGTGCAGGTTCACCAGGCGCACGCCCTGCGTGTTCCGGCCCATCACCGAGATGCCCTTCACCGGCATGCGGATCAGCTGCCCGGAACGGGTCACGATCATGAGCTCGTCACCGTCCACGACTTCCTTGACGGCGACCACGTAGCCGTTCCGCTCCGTGGTCTTGATGGTGATGATCCCCTTGCCGCCGCGGTGCGAGACCCGGTAGTCCGAGATCTCGCTGCGCTTGCCGTAGCCGTTCTCGGTGACCGCCAGCAGCGTCGCCTGGCGCTTGACGCTCACCATACTGACGACCTCGTCCTGGTCGTCGTCGAGCGTGACCGCCTTCACGCCATACGCGGTGCGGCCCATGGCCCGCACCTCGCTTTCGTGGAAGCGGATCGCGAGGCCCTTCTTCTTCGCGAGGATGAGATCCTGCGTTCCATCGGTGAGGATCGCCTCGATGACGCCGTCGCCCTCCTCGAGCAGCACCGCGTTGATGCCGCCCTTGCGCGGATTGCCGTAGGCCGACAGCACCGTCTTCTTGATGAGCCCCTTGCGGGTCGCACAGACGAGGAAGTGCTGCTCGTCGAACTCCTTCACCGCCACGACCGCCTGCACGCGCTCCTCGCGACTCAGGCCCTCGAGGTGGTTCACGAGCGGGCGCCCTCGCGCCATCCGGCCCGCCTGTTCGACCTCGTGGACCTTGAGCCAGTAGCAGCGCCCGCGGTCGGTGAGGAACAGCAGGTAGGCGTGGGTGTTCGCGACGAACAGGTGCTCGATGTAGTCCTCGTCCTTGGTCCGCGCCCCGATCACTCCCTTTCCGCCGCGGCGCTGCGAGCGGTACGCGGTGATCTCCTGGCGCTTGATGTAGCCGGCGTGCGAGATCGTGATCACCATGTCCTTCTGCTCGATGGTGTCCTCGTAGCCGATCTCGCCCTCTTCGGTCACGATCTGCGTGCGCCGCTCGTCGCCGAACCGCTCCTTCAGGCGCCGCACCTCGTCCTGGATGATCGCAAGCATCTTCTGCTCGCTCGCGAGGATCGACCGCAGCTGCTCGATGAGCTGGATGACCTCGAGGTACTCGGCCTCGATCTTGGAACGCTCCAGCGCGGTGAGCCGCTGGAGCCGCATCTCGAGGATCGCGTTCGCCTGGATCTCGCTGAGCTTGAACTGCGACATCAGGCCCTGGCGCGCGGACTCGACGTCCTTCGACGCACGGATCAGGGCGATCACCGCGTCGAGATGGTCGAGGGCGATCTTGAGTCCTTCGAGGATGTGCGCCCGGCGCTCCGCCTCGGCGAGATCGTATTCCGTCCGGCGGCGGACCACGATGCGACGATGCGCGACGTACTGGTCGATCAGCGTGCGCAGGTTCATCACCTGCGGACGGTTGTCGACCAGCGCGAGCATGATCGCCCCGAACGTGCTCTGCAGCGGGGAGTGCACGAACAACTGGTTGAGCACGACCTTCGGATTCGCGTCCTTCTTGAGCTCGATCACGATGCGCATGCCCTCGCGATCGGATTCGTCGCGCAGGTCGCTGATGCCCGTGATCTTGCCGTCGCGCACCATGTCGGCGATGCGCTCCAGCAGCGCCGCCTTGTTGACCTGGAAAGGGATTTCGGTCGCCACGAGACTCATGCGTCCCTGGCGCCCCTCCTCCACCTGCACGCGCGCCCGCATCCTCATCAGGCCGCGACCGGTCAGGTAGCAGTCGCGAATGCCCTGCGTGCCGTAGATGATCCCGCCGGTCGGGAAGTCGGGGCCCTTCACGATCTTCAGCAGATCGACGAGCTCGGACTCCGGGTGGTCGATGACGTGCACGATCGCGTCGCAGATCTCTCCGAGGTTGTGCGGCGGGACCTCGGTCGCCATGCCCACGGCGATGCCGGAGCAGCCGTTGACGAGCAGGTTCGGCACCACGCCCGGAAGGACGGTGGGCTCCTCGCGGGTCTCGTCGTAGTTCGGGCGGAAGTCGACGGTGTTCTTCTCGAGGTCGTTCAGCATCTCGACCGCGAGCGGGGTCAGCCGCGCCTCCGTGTAGCGCATGGCCGCGGGCGCGTCGCCGTCGATCGAGCCGAAGTTGCCCTGGCCGTCGACGAGCGGATAGCGCATCACCCATTCCTGCGCGAGCCGCACGAGCGTCGGATAGACGACCTGCTCACCGTGAGGGTGGTAGTTGCCCGACGTGTCGCCGGCGATCTTCGCGCACTTGCGGTAGGGTCGGCCGGGCGCCAGGTTGAGGTCGTTCATCGCGACCAGGATGCGCCGCTGCGACGGCTTGAGGCCGTCGCGGACATCGGGAAGGGCGCGAGAGACGATGACCGACATCGAATAGTCGATGTACGAGGTCTTCATCTCCTCTTCGATGTTCGTGTCGACGACCTTCGAGCGATCGTTGAGTGCCATCGTTTCCGTCCTGCCTCACCGCGTCCGTCGCCGGACGCGGCTCGCGTTGAGGTCGTGCGCCGCGGACCTCCTGTCCGCGCGCGTGGAGCCGAGCCGAACGCCGCGCGCCTTGTCGTGCCTCAGGGGCGCCGGCCGAGATACCACTGCCAGTCCAGTCCCGCGCTCAGCCAGCCGGTGCTCGGGCCGCGTTCCACCGCGTGCCAGCGCGCCGACACCCCGAGCGCTCCGCTGCCGAGGAACGGCCGGCGCACGCCGGCCCCGATGCTGAAGCCGGTCGAGGTCTTGGCGTCGAGCACGTCGCCGCGGGCATCGTCCTGCAGTCGATACGCGCCCCAGGTCGCGCTCGCGAACGGCGCCCAGCGTCCCACACCGGGCAATGCCGCGTCGGCTCTCCAGGCGGCGCCATAGGCGAATCGATGTCGGGTCTCGACCGTGCCGAGATCGACGCCATCGTGCTGATCGTAGAGGCGGCCGAGGTCGGTGCCACAGTCGTCGGCGAACAGCATCAGGCCGAACGTGAATGGCGGGTCGGCCGGCCACATGGAGCTGATGGACAGGGACACCCCGCCATCCCCGGGATCTCCGTTCACCAGCGTGGTCGCGCCGGCGCTCATCAGGAGCTCCGGGCGTTGCATCGCGTGCGCGGGCGCCGCCGCCACGACGAACGCGGCCGCCACGATCAGGATCCGTCGAAGCATCGGCATCGCTAGATGTCCAGGTTCCGCACGGACAGCGCATTCTCCTCGATGAACTGGCGGCGGGGCTCCACCTGCTCGCCCATCAGGATGGTGAAGATGCGATCGGCCTCGACCGCGTCCTCACTGTTCACGCGCAGCAGCGTGCGGGTCTCGGGGTTCATGGTGGTGCGCCACAGCTGCTCGGGATTCATCTCGCCGAGGCCCTTGTAGCGCTGGACCTGGACGTTCTTCTTCCCGAGACGCGCCATGGCGTCGTCGCGCTCCTTCTCGTCGTAGCAGTAGATCTCATCCTTGCCCGCCTTCACCATGAACAGCGGAGGCTGGGCGATGTAGACGTGACCATTGTCGACGAGCGGCTTGAGCTCACGGTAGAGGAACGTGAGCAGGAGCGTGCGGATGTGGGCGCCGTCCACGTCGGCGTCGGTCATGACGACGATCTTGTGGTAGCGCAGCTTGGTGAGGTCGAACTCTTCCTTCACCCCGGCGCCGAGCGCCGTGATGATGTTGCGGATCTCCTCGTTGGCGAGGATCTTGTCGAGGCGCGCCTTCTCGACGTTGAGGATCTTGCCTCGGATGGGCAGGATCGCCTGGAAGCGGCGGTCGCGGCCCTGCTTCGCGGTGCCGCCCGCCGAGTCGCCCTCGACGATGAAGATCTCGCACAGGCCCGGATCGTCGAACGCGCAGTCCGCGAGCTTGCCGGGCAGGGAGCCGCCGTCGAGGATGGTCTTGCGCCGCGCGAGCTCGCGGGCCTTGCGGGCGGCCTCGCGTGCGCGGGCCGCCGCGAGCATCTTCTCGACGATCTTGCGGGCGACCGATGGATTCTCCTCGAAGTACTCGCGCAGCCCCTCGCCCACGATGCTCTCGACGAGGCCCTTGATCTCGCTGTTTCCGAGCTTGGTCTTGGTCTGGCCCTCGAACTGAGGGTTCTGCATCTTGACCGAGACGATCGCCGTCAGGCCCTCGCGCACGTCCTCACCGCTCACCGACATCTTCTGATTGCGCGTCAGCCCTTCCTTCTCGGCGTAGTTCGTCAGCGTGCGCGTGAGCGCGGAGCGGAAGCCGATCAGATGAGTCCCGCCCTCGATCGTGTTGATGTTGTTCACGAACGAGAACACCTGCTCCCCATAGCTGTCGTTGTACTGGAATGCCACCTCGACCGCCGTGGTGTCGCGATCGCGAGAGAAGCACACGGGCTTCGAGTGGAGCACGTCCTTGTTCTGGTTCAGGTACTTCACGAACTCGTTGATGCCGCCCCGGTACAGGTACTCGTGCTCCTTGTCGGTGCGGGCGTCCTTCAGCGTGATCGCGAGTCCGCTGTTCAGGAACGCCAGCTCGCGCAGTCGCCCCGCGAGCGTGTCCCAGTGGTAGACGGTGTCCTCGAAGATGGTCGTGTCGGGCTTGAAGCGGGTGACGGTGCCGGAGCCCTTGCGACCCTTCTCGGCCGGCCGGGAGGTCATCGCGCCGGTCGGCTTCCCGTGCTCGTAGCGCTGGGTGTAGAGCGTGCCGTCCTTGAGGACTTCGACCTCGCACCATTCCGACAGCGCATTCACGACCGAGACGCCGACGCCGTGCAGGCCGCCCGAGACCCGGTACGTCTTGCTGTCGAACTTCCCGCCCGCGTGCAGCGTGGTCATCACAACCTCGAGCGCGGGCTTCTTCATGGTGGCGTGAATGTCCACCGGAATGCCGCGTCCGTTGTCCACGACCGTGACGCTGCCGTCGGTTTCGATCGCCACCGAGATCTCGGTGCAGTATCCGGCGAGCGCCTCGTCCACCGAGTTGTCCACGACCTCGTACACGAGGTGGTGGAGCCCGCGCGTGCCGATGTCGCCGATGTACATCGCCGGGCGCTTCCGGACCGCCTCGAGACCCTCGAGCACCGTGATGCTGGTCGCGTCGTAGTGGTGGCCCTTCGGTTCCGCCGTCAAGATACCCTCTCCTTCTTTCTCGCTCACCGCAGGCTCCCTCCGCGGGGGACCGTGAAGCGCACGTCGCTCACACAGGTGGATCCGAGTCGCTCGTTCACCGTGCGCAGGATCTCGCGCCTCAAGAACCCGAGTTCATGCATCCAGGCCGATCCTTCGACCTCGACGAACAGCGTCCCGTCACGGAAGGCGACGGCACGTGAGTGACGGGCGATGCGCGGACCCACCCACTGCGACCACCCCTCCACCGCACGCCAGCCCAGCAACTGTCGCTCCAGCCCGAGCCCGCGCAGGAGCCGCGAGAGCGCGCCAGAGACCGCTTCCATGCTCAGCCCGCCGCGTCCGGGAGTCGCAGCGGCATGATGAGACACAACAGATCCTCGTCGGCTTGCGGCAGCGCACCGACCGGTTCGACCACCCCGGCTGCGAGGGCGGTCTTGAGGCGGAACATCACGTGCTCGGTCGGAACCGATTTCAGCATGTCGAGGACGTAGGTCGCGTTGTATCCGATCTCGAGATCGTCGCCCGCGTACTCGGCCGCGATCAGATGTTCGCCTGCCCCCAGCTCGGTGGCCGACGAGATCCCCAGCTTTCCGGCGCGTACCGAGAACCGGACCTGGCGCGTGATGTTGTCCGCGTGCGAGGAGACGATGTCGACCGCCTCCATCAGGTCGGCGCGCCGCACCTTGAGTTCCTTCGGGTTGTCGCGCGGGATCACCTGCTCGTAGTTCGGATACGGTCCCTCCAGCAGCCGCGTCAGGATCTGGACGCGATACTCGCCGACCTGGGCCGCGAATGCCGCCTGGTTCTTGGATCCCGCGACTTCGAACTCGACCGGGCTGGTGGCTTCCTCGGCGACCCGGCTGACGGCCTGGAGCGCACGCCCCGGAACGATCACGCCCTCCTTCGAGAGACCCGCGAACCCGCCCTTGCGCGTCGCCTTCGAGAGCCGATGACCGTCGGTCGCGACGAACGCGACCTGCTTGTCGGTGCCATGGACGAGCACGCCGTTCAGCTGAGGGCGGGTCTCCTCGGACGACGTCGCGTAGAGACTCCGCGTGACGAGGCGCGAGAGCACGTCACCCGGCAGCGAGACTTTCGCCTCACCCCGCAGTTCCGGAATGCGCGGGAAGTCGGCGGGGTCCTGGGTCGGGAACTTGGACCAGCCCTTGCCATCTCCGTAGCGCACCTCGCACTGCTGGCCTGCGATCGCGATCGCGAGCACACCCTTCGGGATCTTACGTACGACGTCGTTGAAGTGGCGGGCCGAGATGGCCGTCTTGCCCGGCGATGCGACGGTGCACGGCACCACCACCGAGGTGGTCACATCGAGGTCGGTACCGGTGATCCGCAACCCGCCCTTCTCGGCCTCGAGCAGGATGCAGCTCAGAAGCGGAAGAGGGCTCTTGGTCGAAACCGATCCCAGGGCGCGGGCCACACCGAAGGCCAGGTCGCCCTGCTGGATGGTCAGCTCCATCTGATCACTCCCTACCTGGGGGGAAGTCGAAGTCCCGTTTACGGTTCCGGGGGCCTGATGTGTGCTGATGGGGGCACGTACGGCATCGCCCGGCATATTAGGCGCGCCCCTCGACTCGCGCAAGTGATTTGAGGCCGCTCATAGGTCTTCTAATCTGTTGTGATGTAATAAGAAAGAAGCTAGTCATCGTAGGCACTGTGAGCTTCGTGGAGAAGCGCCGCGACAGCCATGCAACATGTTTGCGAGCAACGGGATGCGGCGAGACAGCGAGCTGGGGAGAAGCGAGCGGTTCTCGACGACATGGTCACACCTGCCACTCGAACACCCGATTCCTCCCCAACTCTCCACCGAGATTCCACCACTCATCCCGACGCGATCGTGGAGATCAACCCGTTGATGCGCTCCGCGAACGCGTTGTCGCGCGCGATCAGATCGGCCACCCGATCGCAGGCGTAGATCACGGTCGTGTGATCGCGACCACCGAACGCGCGACCGATCTCCACCAAGGACAGCTCAGTGAGCTGTCGAAGGAGGTACATCGAGACCTGTCGCGGCAGCACCACCGTTCGCGTCCGACGGGCCCCGCACATCGCGTCGACGCGCACCCCGAAGCGGTCCGCGACCGCGGTGAGGATGCGTTCCGGTGTCAGATGGTCGGGCTCGGGATTGACGTAATGCTGCAGTACTTCCTCGGCGAGCTCGGTCGAGATCTCGCGATGCGTCAGGGACGCCACCGCGATGAGCCTCACGAGACATCCCTCGAGGTCACGGATATTGTTGCGGATGCGGTCTGCAATCAGCAGCAGGACGTCGTCGGGCAGGTGAACACCACCGCCCTCCTGCGCACTCCGATTGCGGAGGATCGCGATGCGCGTCTCGAGATCCGGCTGCTGGATGTCCGTAACCAGTCCCTGATTGAACCGCGACGTGAGCCGCTCCTCCAGCATCGGGATGTCCTTCGGAGGCTTGTCGGCCGTGACCACGACCTGCTTGTGGGCGTCGCGGAGCGCATTGAAGGTATAGAAGAACTCCTCCTGAGTACTCTCCTTTCCCGCGAGGAATTGAATGTCGTCGATCAGCAGAACGTCGACGTTGCGGTACTTGTTCCGGAACGCCAGCGTCTGGGCGTGCTGGATCGCGTAGATCATCTCGTTCGTGAATCGCTCCGCAGGCACGTAGTACACGCGGGCCTCGGGACGCTTCTGACGCACCGCGTGACCGACCGCGTGAAGCAGGTGGGTCTTGCCGAGACCGCA
Organism: Candidatus Eiseniibacteriota bacterium; assembly: GCA_963725865.1. Taxonomy (GTDB): domain Bacteria; phylum Eisenbacteria; class RBG-16-71-46; order RBG-16-71-46; family RBG-16-71-46; genus CAVSAC01. Next base: position 945,448 of record CAVSAC010000014.1, on the reverse strand, counting down.
GCCTCCGAAGATGAACAATGGGTTGTACACCTGCCCCGGAGCGCCCGCGACCGCGAGACAGGCGGCGTGCGTGAAACGGTTGCTGCCGCCGACCACGAATCCGTCGAACGTGAGCCGCGGGTGGAGCTGGCTCTCGAGCCAGGCGCGATTCGGCCGTTGCGCAGGGGTTGGAGTCGAGGGGGCCGCTGATGTTGCGGGCGGCTCCAGGACGGCCGCGCTCTCGCGCGACGAGAAGTGGATCGCAGGGGTCGCGCCAAGCGTTTCGGTGAGGCACTGGCGCAGTGCCGGTAGATGGTGTTCGTGGATCCAGTCCACGAAGAAGGCATTGGGGACTTCGAGCTCCACCGATCCGGCGCTCATCTCACGAGGCACGATGGGCTTGAACCAAGTCTCGAAAGCCTGAGGGCTCCCGAGCCTGTCGCGGATGGACAGGAGGACTTGTTCCCAGAGACGGATGGACTCGTCCGACAGCACGGGGTGGACGGCCATTTCAACGGTCCTTGCTGAAAGGTCGCAACTTTTCCACACAAGGCGGGACCGCGAAGTGCCCTTGGGCTGCGGTCGGGGGCCAGGTGGGGGAGACGAGTGTGAAAATCTGATGGGCGACTTATCAACATTCATGTGGGCTGGCATAAGTCCAAGCGGTAAAGCCGCTTGTCCAGCGTCGCGCCTCCCTTCTTCCACACCGTTTCCACAAATCGCCGAACAGACTGAAGCGAATCACGATCCAGGCCTCGCGCAAGAACCCGCAAGCCTGGTCTAAAGCGTTTTGATGATTGAGGTTGATAGGTCATGGTCCGCCCATCGAATGCGCCCTAAGCGAGGGGCATTGGTGGGGGGAGCGGTAGGCTAGCACCGGGCTAGGGGGCGTACAAGCCTCATTCTGGGCTTGGTGACTGCTACCCAATTCATTGTATGACAATCGTTTATTGGATCTCGCACCACCCTGCTCGGGCGTGCACGGCGGCCGCGACCTGATTTGGCGCTAGGCTGGCCGTCGGAGGCCCCCGGGAGGGGCTCAGAAGGGCAGATGCACGCCCACCTGGAATCCGACATCGTCGTTGAACTCGTCTCCTAGCCGTAGCTGGAGCTCCCCGGTGATGCGCACGTCCGGGGCGACGCGCCACTCGGCGCCGCCGCGCAGCGGCATCGACACATCGGTCGAGCTGTTGTCTCCGACATCGATGTTCGAGAACAGGAGCCCGACGCTCGCAAAAGGCGTGACCCCGCGCTCCGATGTCCCGTAGTCACGGCTGCCCACGAGTGAGGGACCGAGGGCGATCACCTGGTAGTTGTCGCCCGACTCCACGCCCAGGCCGCCGTCGAGCGCGAGATCGAACGGCACGCGATCGTTGGCCTTCGCGACGGCGAACTTCACATCGGTGCCGAGCCGCAGCACGGTCCGATCGGCATGGCCCGGGTAGTTGATTCGACTGAGGCCACCCTGGAAGCCGAAATCCACGTTCGGATAGAAGCTCAGGCGCAGTTGGGCGGACAATCCCACGACGTTTTTGCTCGCGTTCAGGTAGCCCCCGAACAGGTGCCCATTCATCGGCAGGGTGGCGGCGCCGCAGTACTGGCCGAACACCTGCGCGCGCGCGGCCGGCGCGGCGACGAGCGACAGGGCCGCGACGAGCGCGGCATTCCGCAAGGAGCTCACATCAAACCTCCGGTGGTCGTGCTGCAATCGCGGGGCGCGTCGATCGCCGAACGTCGCAGAATCGCGCCATGGCGGTCAAGCCGCGGCGAATCGCTCGCCGGCTCAGCCCGAAGGGTGCGCGAGACCGTAGAACGCCGAGGCCCACGCGGCGTGGTCGCGGAAGCCGATGCGCCGGTAGACGGCGATGGCGGGCGCGTTGACGTCGTTGACGAACAGACACAGCGCGCGCGACTGCTCGGCCAGACGCGTGCAGAGCTCTGCCATCCCGCGCGTCGCGAGGCCGCGCCCTCGCCGGTGGGGCGGCACGTAGACCCCCGAGATCTGGGCGGCGTCGGCGGTGCGTGCGCTGACGCTCGCGCGAAAGCACAGCCCTTCATCGTCGAGCCACACCCGGGTGTAGCCGTCGCGGCATTCCTCCTCGACCCGCCGTGCGTAACCGAGCGGATCCGCGAGGCGCGGATCCTCCTCGAGCTCCTCGGCGCGCAAGGCGGCTCCGCTCTCGAAGATGAGCGCGTAGTCCTCGGGACGCGCCGGGCGCAGTTCAGGGACACGCTCGAACTCCGGGAGGTCCCGTGGTCGGAGCGACATGTAGAGCTGGCGGCGGAGCAGGCGGGGCTCGAGTCCCGCCTCGGCCAGGCGGGTGGCGAGGGCCGCCACGGCGCTCGCGGGACCGATGACCTGGAACCGACGCGGCACGAACGAGCGGCGCTCGACGAAGCGGTCCGCGAGCGCGGCGCTGGCCTGCGCGTCGTCGCCGACCGGCAGGACCGCGCCCGAGTGCCCGCCCAGGTGCAGCAGCGCGACCAGGCGGCCGGCGCGCCGGGCGGCCCAGTACTCGTCGCGCGTGGTGCGCAATCCGTCACGCAGCAGGAGCGCCAGCACGTACACGTTGAGCACCGGGTCATCGTCGAGGAACCCGAACGCCTCGACCAGATCGGCCGGTCCGAGCCGCTCCACCGTCACCGCTCCTGCGTCGTGAGAGAGCGTCATCGGGCGGCGCTCACACGATCTTCTCGAAGATCGAGTCCACGACCTGGTCGAAACCGGGGTCGCGCTTGTTGCGCGGGCGCTCGAGCGCGATCGGGACGTCGGCGGCGATGCGCCCCGGGTGGGGGGTGAGCACGACCACGCGGTCCGCCATCAGCACGGCCTCCTCGATGATGTGGGTCACCATCACGACCGTGTTCACCGGCATCGCGTGGTCGGCCCACAGGGTGAGCACCTCTTCGCGCAGGTTGGCGGAGGTGAGGGCGTCGAGGCCGGCGAACGGCTCGTCCATGAACAGCAGCTCCGGCTCCACAGCGAGGGCGCGCGCGAGGCCCGCCCGCTGCTTCATCCCGCCGGAGAGTTCGCGCGGGTAGGCTTCTTCGTATCCGTCGAGGCCGACCTTGTCGAGGTAGTGGGCCGCCCGGCGGCGCACCGCGTCCTCGGGCAGTTCGCGCGCCTTGAGCCCCAGCTCGACATTGCCCTGCACCGTCAGCCAGGGCAGCAGCGCGAACGACTGGAACACCATCGCGGCCCGCAGGTTCACGCCCGCGAGCGCGGCACCCTCGTAGAGCACCTGGCCGCGCGTCGGGGGGAGCAGCCCCATCATGAGGCGCAGCATCGTGGACTTGCCGCACCCCGAGGGCCCGACGATGCACAGGAACTCACGGTCCGGCACCTGCAAGCTGATGTCCTCGACCGCCGGGATCTCGCGACCCCGGTCGGTGAAGGTGCGGGTGACGTGTCGCAGCTCGAGCAACGCTCAGCCCTCCAGGCGGTACCGTGCGGTCACATGCTCGTACAGGCGCCGCCACACCAGGTGGTTGAACGACACCACGGTGATGACGAGCGCCGCCAGCGACAGGAACAGCAGCGTGCGGCTCCCCGTCACGAAGGTCGCGCGGTTCAGCAGCGCGCCCACGCCCAGCACGGAGTACGTGTGCTCCTTGTACACCACGTACTCGGACAGGATCAGTGCGTTCCACGTGCCGCCCCACGCCACCACGCTGCCGGTGACGAGGGACGGCATGCAGGCCGGCAGCACCAGCCGGCGATGGATCTGCCAGCGCGACAGCCCCAGCGCGCGCAGCGACTCGCGCAGGTCGCCGGGGACGCGCTGTACCCCGGCGAGCAGATTGAAGAGCAGATACCACTGCATGCCCGTCAGCGCCAGCGCCACCGAGATCATCTCCATCCCGCCGAAGTGCTGGACGAACAGCGCCACCAGCACCGGGAAGAACGCCGTGGCGGGAATCGACGCCCCGACCTGCGCAACCAGTGAGAGCGCACGGGCGCCACGCGGATGGTCGCTCGCCCACAACACCGCGGGGAGGATCCACGCGAGCGCCAGCACGTACGCCGCGTTGATGCGCAGGAACGAGAACAGCAGCGCCAGCGGCACGCTGGCGGCCTCCCGGGGCCAGGGTGGGGCGAGCGCGCGCGCGGTCGCCACCAGCGCCAGGATCGTCGCCGCCAGCGCGGCGAGCCCGACGGGCCACCGCAGCACGCGCCACCCGCGACGCGCGAACTTCCCGGCGGCCGGCAGCCAGGCATCCACGCGCGGCACCGACACGCGGCGCCACACCCAGCGGCCCAGCACGCGCAGCGGGCGCACCAGCAGGGGCAATCCGACGCTCACCCACGCCGGCGCGGCCTCCTCGGCGGCATCCTCGCGCGTGGCCTCGTAACGGAACCGGGCGGCCCACGCGCGCAACGGCCGCCACACCACCATCTCCAGCGCGACCACGATCAGCAGCAGGATGACGAGTGCCGCCACCGCGAGCCGGATGTCCCCGGTCGCGAGCGCGTGCGAGAGCGTGCTGCCGAGCCCAGGCAGTTCGTACTGGGCGCGGCCGGCGACGATGATCTCGCACGCGATCAGGAAGTACCACCCGTTGGTCCACGAGAGGATCGTGTTGAACAGGAGCGGCGGCACGCACGCCGGCATCAGCAGGGAACGCATGCGCAGCACGCCGCGCACGCCGAGGCTGTCGACGGCGGCGCGGGTCTCGAGCGGGATCGTGGAGATCCCCTCGTAGACCGCGAAGGCCATGTTCCAGGCCTGGCTGGTGAAGATGAGGAAGATCGAGGCCATCTCGAGCGCGGGCCGGCCACCGCCGAACAGCGAGATGAACACGAAGATGGCGGCCGGGAAGAACCCCAGCACCGGCACCGACTGCCCCACGTCGAGGAGCGGCAACAGCACGCGCGCGGCGCGCGGATCCAGGGCGGCCCGGTAGCCCACGACCCACGCGAACACCAGGGAGAACATCATCGACGCGACCATGCGAAACACCGACCACCCGGCGGCGGCGGGCAGCTGGCCGAAGCCGTGTCCCCGCCATGGCGCCGTGCGCGCAAGCTGCAGCACCTGCTCGGGGCCGTGCGAGAGCGCCGCGAGCGCGAGCAGGACCGCGACGACGAGCAGCGGGAGCCAACGCGGCACCTGGCGGGTCTCGGTCATGGGAGCCTTCCCGGGACAACGTGGGTCGCGGCCGCGACCGCTGAGGCGCGGGCGGACGCGGGATCCTGCAGGGTCGGCCCGCAATCTAGCCTGCCGCTCGCGGATGTCACAACCCGGAAACACCCCGACGATTGCCCTTCACCGAGGCCACGCGTAGCATCGCCGCCGATCGGAGGAGCGCATGGCGGACCTGGTGATGGTGGTCGAGGACGAGAAGGAGATCCGCGACCTCCTGAAGTACAACCTCGAGCGAGCCGGATTCCGCGTGGCCGCGTTCGCGGACGGCGAGGAGGCGACCGAACGCCTCTTCGCGTCGCGCCCCGACGCGCTGGTCCTCGATCTCATGCTCCCGGGGCGCAGCGGGCTCGAGATCCTGCGCGAGGTGCGCGAGGAACCGGCCACCCGCGATCTGCCGGTCGTGGTGCTGACCGCGCGCGGCGCCGAGATGGACAAGCTGCTCGGCTTCGAGCGCGGCGCCGACGACTACATGACCAAGCCATTCAGCCCGCGCGAGCTGACGGCGCGCCTGCAGGCCCTCCTGCGCCGTGCCCGCCCGTCGCGGGAGGAGGGCGTGCTCGAGGCCGGCTCGTTGCGCGTGGACACGCTCGCGCACGAGATCGGGTTCCGCGGTCGCGCGCTCGAGCTCACGCCGCGCGAGTTCGAGCTGCTGGCGTTCCTCGCCCGCCATCCGGGTCGCGTGTTCTCGCGCGAGGAGCTGCTGCGCAAGGTGTGGGGCTATGACTACGTGGGAGAGACCCGCACGGTCGACGTCCACGTGCGCCGCCTGCGCGCCAAGCTGGGCGACGAGCACCACGTGATCGAGACCGTGACCGGAGCGGGCTACAAGCTCGTCGCTCCGGCCAAGACTCCCGGGCGCTGACCCGGCACGGCGGCCGACGGTGGCGCTTCCCATCCGCACGCGGCTGTTCGTGGCCTACGGCCTCGTCGTGGCGCTCGCGCTCGCGGCCGTCACCCTGGTCGCGGTGCGCGAGCAGCGCGCGTGGGTACTGCGCCTCAGCACCCAGGCGCTCGAACGCTCGGCGCGTACCACCGCGCGCGAGCTGCGCCGCGACCCGTTCGCGCTCGCCTCCGATTGGCCCGGCTTCGCCGCCGAGATGGGCAAGGCGCTCGCCTGCCGGGTGACACTGATCGACTCGACCGGGCGCGTGCTCGGCGATGCCTCCGTGCCGCAGTCGCGGCTCGCCACGCTCGACAACCACGCCAGCCGCCTCGAGATCCACGCCGCGCTGCAGGGCCGCGAGGGCGTCGCGGTGCGGCACAGCGCGACGCTCGGCGCCGACCTGCTGTACGTCGCGTTCCCGGCCCGCGCCGGCGCGGTCAGGGTCGTGCGTGTCTCGGAGCCGCTCGCCGACCTCACGCGCCTGACGACCGCGCTGCTCGGACTGCTGGTGCTGGCCGCGGTCGCCACGCTGCTGGTCGCGCTCGCGGTGGTGTTCCGGGTCGCGCACCAGCAGGCCGAGCGCGTGCGCGCGCTGGAGTCGGTGGCGCACGCCATCGGCGCCGGCGATCCCGCGGTGCGTGCGCAGGAGCAGCCCGCCGACGAGCTGGGCCGGCTCGGCGCCGCGCTCAACCGGACCGCGGGCGTGCTGCGCGCGCGGCTCGAGGCGCTCGAGAGCGAACGCGACGAGCGGGAGCGCATCCTCGCCCACATGACCGACGGGGTGGCGCTGATCGACGGCGACGGTCGCGTGGTGCACATGAACCACGCGCTCGCGGAGCTGCTGGGCTCGCCGTTGCCGCCGCCGCCGGGGACGCCGCTGGCCGAGTTCGCGCGTGCTCCCGAGCTCGACGAGCTGCTCAAGGCGGCTCGCGCCGAGGGCCACACGGTGGAGCGCGACGTCCGGCTGTGGTCGCCCGGCCAGCATTCCCTGCGCGCCACCGGCACCCCGCTCGGCGGTCCGGGACGCGCGCCGGTGCTGCTGGTGGTGCACGACCTCACCGAGGTGGAGCGGCTCGACCGCGTGCGGCAGGACTTCGTCGCGAACGTCTCGCATGAGCTGCGCACGCCGCTCACGTCGCTGCGCGGCTACGCCGAGACGCTGCTCGACGGCGGGCTCGAGGACACCGCGAACCGCGAGGCCTTCGTGCGCGTGATCCGCGACCAGGCGGCACGGCTCGAGGCGCTGGTCGACGACCTGCTCTCGCTGGCCGAGCTCGAACGGCCCGGCACTCGCCTGCGGGTGGAGCGCTTCGACCTGCGCGAGCTGGCGGCGGCGCAGCTGACCGCGTTCCGCCGCCGCGCCGAGCAGGGCGGTCTGGCGCTGACGCTCGAGCCCGGCGAGACGCAGCCGGTCACCGCCGACCGCGCGCGCCTGGAGCAAGTGTTCGCCAACCTGCTCGACAACGCGGTCAAGTACACCGAGCAGGGCGAGGTGCGGGTCGCCCTCGGGGGCGACGAGGTACGCGCGTGGTGCGAGGTGCGCGACACCGGCTGCGGCATCCCCGAGGACGATCAGCCGCGGATCTTCGAGCGCTTCTACCGGGTCGACAAGGCACGCTCGCGCGACAGGGGCGGCACCGGGCTCGGCCTGTCGATCGTGAAGCACATCGTCACGCTCCACGGTGGGGAGGTGTCGGTGCGCAGTGGCGCCGGCCCGGGCAGCGCGTTCCGCTTCGAGATCCCGCGCGGCGGCACGCCCGCGATCCTCCTCGCCTGACCGTCGGGCCGCGCCGCGAGCGCCCCCGGTTTCGTTCACGCCGGGGGCGCTCGCCTTTTACCGCCGCGTCACCTCCCGGTCACGTCATCGCGCGGGTGCGCCCGATAGCGTGCCGGTCGTCGGGGAGCGGCCGCAGCACAGGGGTCGCCGTCACTGGGAAGGTGCGTCGTCATCGGCTGCTGCGAGCCCGGTCCCATCCGCTCGTCAACGCCGCTCCCCATCTGCCTGGAGAGGATCCGGATCGCGCGCGCAGGCTGGCTCCCTGGCGCGAGACCCCGGACCCTCCGGGACCGTTCCGCCGACCTCGTCCACTCGTCCAGCCCCGGGAGGCAACATGCGAAACGCACACCACGACGGACTCTCGCGCCTGCGCCGCGGCCTGGTCGCGCTCGGGCTGCTCGCTCTGAGCGCGGGCAGCGCCGCCGCGCAGCTGGTCTTCGACGGCAACGTCGTCTTCAACAACAACGTCACCGGCACGTTCCGCGGCCAGTTCTCCGGCACCGCCGCCGGGCCGGCCTGCGTGTTGCCGTTCACGGCCGCCGACCTCGGCACCGTGACCTACACCCACAACCTCTACGCGGATCCGCTGCTCCCGAACGCCGTGTACCAGGCGAACGTGGTGCCCGACTTCCGCCCGGCGCTCGGCAGCCCGGCTTACGGCCACGCGGTGACCGTCCCCAACGACGGCTTCTTCACCCAGACCTGCTACGCCGGCGCGTTGTCGCCGGACCCCGCGGAGGATTGGACCCAGGGCTGGACCTACTACGACTCGACCGGCGCCGGCCGCCAGGACCTGCACCTGGTCGGCATGCCCGATCCGCGCCCGCTCGCGGTCTACGAGAACATCAATCTGTACGCGAGCCAGACCTGGGCCGCGGACAGCAACTACCTCCTCCGCGGACAGCTGCGCGTCAAGAGCCAGGCCTCGCTCACCATCCCGGCCGGCGTGGTGATCTTCGAGGAGCGCGCCACGCTCGGGACCATCATCGTCGAGCGCGGCGCCAAGATCTTCGCGACCGGCACACGGACCGCGCCGATCGTCATCACGTCCGACGACGCCCCGGGCACGATGCACACCGGCGCCGGCGGCGGGCTGATCATCAACGGCTACGGCAAGACCAACCTCGCCAACTCGTGCGCCGGCGACTCCGCCGCCGCCGAGGGTGGCGCGATCGGTTACTACGGCGGCAACGACGACAACGACGACTCCGGCGTCCTCCAGTACGTCCGCGTGGAGTTCTCGGGCAAGGAGATCACGCCCAACAACGAGCTCAACTCGTTCACGTTCTGCGCGGTGGGCCGCGGCACCACCGCTGACCACCTCGAGGCCTTCCTGGGCGCCGACGACTCGTTCGAGTGGTTCGGCGGCGCGATGGACAGCAAGTACCTGATCGGCATCGACGGCACCGACGACGGCTACGACTGGCAGATGGGCTACACCGGTCGCTCGCAGTTCGTGATCGTGCGCCAGAGCCCGCGCTTCGCACCCTCGGGCACCCAGAACGGCGACAAGGGCATCGAGGCCGACGACAACGAGTTCGATTTCGATGCGACGGTGTGCTCGGGCCGCTCCAACCCGACCATCTCGAACATGACCATGATCGGCGACAGGCGCGTCGGGCCGACGTTTCCCGGCCCCACCGCGGGCGTCAACTGGCGCCGCGGCACCGGCGGCCAGGTGCTGAACTCGGTCATCTACGACTTCAAGACCGCGGCGCTGAAGGTGGACGACAACGCGACCTTCGAGGCGCACTGCGCGGCTCCGCCCGCGGCGCCGGCGCTGTTCTGCAACGTCGCGTCCGCGCCGATCGCGACCGGCAACGTGTTCGTTGCCTACGGCGCGCCGAACCCGTTCCGCAGCCGGACGAACTTCAACTTCACGCTCGCGAAGACGGCGACCGTGCGGGTGGACATCTTCTCGGCGGCGGGCCGCCGCGTCGCGTCGCTCGAGCCCGGCCTGATGTCGCCCGGCGCGCACTCGCTGGCATGGCAGGCGGACCGCGCCACCCCGGGGGGCGTGTACTTCTACAAGGTGTTCGCCGACGGAGCGACGGCCACCGGCAAGATCGTCCGAGTGGACTGAAACCCGGCGGTTCCGGGCCGACCCGGTCGCGAGCCGCGTCGCGGCCGGGTCTCGGCGCGGAGGCCGCAAATCGAACCCGAGGAACTGAGCACCTTCCCTTCCCCGGAGGATGAACCGATGCGTCGCAAGGCAGACCCGCTGCTCGCTCTCTCCACGTGGTCGTTCGTCATCGCCCTCGCGTTCTTGGTCGGATGCCCCGGCGCCCGCGCGGCGGCCGCCGCCCCGATCGGCAAGGTCCAAGGCCGGCTCGTCGCGACCGACACCGGCGAGCCGCTCGGCTTCGCAGACGTGCGACTGGTCCCGACCGACACCACGCTGCGCCGCATCGGCGCGATGACGAATGGCGACGGCACGTTCCTGATCGAGGCCGCGCCGGGCCTGTACGCGCTCGAGTTCCGCGCCATGTCCTACGCCCGCAAGCGCATCGAGGGGATCCGCATCGAGCCCGGCCAGCTGCTGCCCATCAGCGCCGCGCTCGACCCGGCGGCGATCCAGCAGCAGGAGGTCGTGGTCGAGGCGGCCCTGCGGCAGAACACGGAGAGCGCCCTGCTCGCGGTCCGCCGGAAGGCCGTCGCGGTGGGGGACGCCGTCAGCGCCGAGCAGGTGCGCCGCTCCCCCGACAAGGACGCCGGCGAAGTGCTGCGCCGCGTCACGGGGCTGTCCGTCTCGAGCGGGAAGTTCGTGTTCGTGCGCGGGCTCGGCGAGCGCTACAGCTCGACCGAGGTGGACGGCGTGCGCATCGCGAGCCCGGAGCAGAACAAGCGCGTCGTGCCGCTCGATCTCTTCCCCGCCAGCCTGCTCGACAACATCGTGGTGCAGAAGACCTACACCGCCGACCGGCCGGGCGAGTTCGGCGGGGGAGACGTCCAGGTCCACACCAAGGACTTCCCCGGCGAGCGCACCTGGTCGTTCTCGGTCTCGCAGGGCTACGCCGAGGGCGTCACGTTCCAGCGCGTGCGCACCTACCGCGGTTCGCGCTCCGACCTGTTCGGCTTCGGTAGCGGCGCGCGGAAGATCCCCGATGCGGTGTTCGACCTCGCCGGCGACCGGCAGCTGCGCGAAGGCAACCCGGCGCGCGGCTTCTTCACCCGCGGCACGCTCGCGGCCATCGCGGGCGCGTTCCACGACGTGTGGTCGCCGACCACGGCCCGAGCCATCCCCAATGCCGGCTACTCCGCCGCCTTCGGCGACGAGTACCAGCTGCTCGGCCGCTCCCTGGGCGTGATCGCGTCCGGCAGCCTGTCGCGCTCCTTCGACGCGCAGGACGAGTCCCAGCGTCTGTTCCCGAACGAACGCGACACGCTCACGGACTACGCGGTCCACTGGTCGAAGGAGTCGGCGCAGCTCGGCGGGGTGACCGGCCTCAGCTACCGGCTCTCGCCGCAGCACACCCTCCATCTGCGCGGGCTCTGGACCCACAGCGCGGACGACGAGGTCCGCACCTACGAGGGGCAGGACCACAACCAGGTGGAAGCCACGACGGGGACGTGGCTGGTCCACCGCGATACCCGCCTGATGTACATCGAGCGCGACGTGCTCTCGGCCAACCTCGGGGGCAAGCACGAATTCGAGCACGTGCTGGGGGCGACCGTCGACTGGCAGCTGAGCCGCTCGCGCGCGCGACGGCAGCAACCCGACCGGCGCGAGACCTCCTACAGCTATCACCCCTACGACGACGGCACCGGGAATCTCGTGGACAACTGGTCGGGCTCGACCGGCCGGCGCGAGTTCGGCGACCTGCGCGACGACGGGTGGGGCGCGAGCGCCAGCACCGCCGTCCCCTATCGCCTCGGCGGCCTCGGGCGCGGCAAGTGGGTGGTCGGATACGACCGCCAGAGCAAGCGGCGCGAGAACTTCTACCGGCGGTTCAACTTCTACCCGAACGCCAACGCCGATCCCGGCGCGCCGCCCGAGACGCTGTTCGGTCCCGGGGCCTTCGACGGCACGCCCGGCAGCGCCTACGTGGACGAGGCCACGCTGCCCCAGGACAACTACCACGCGCGACAGATGGTCCGCGCGGGCTACCTGAGCGCAGACGTGCCGCTCGGTGGAGCGCTGCGCGCGACCCTCGGGGTGCGCGCCGAGCGCGGCACCCAGGAAGTCCGCAGCTTCGACCTGTTCAACCCGACTCGCATCGTCGACCAGGGCGGCTACGCGCGCACCGATTGGCTGCCCTCGGCCAACCTGACCTGGGCGGTGAGGCACGACGTCAACCTGCGCGTCGCGGCGAGTCGGACGCTGTCGCGCCCGGACCTCAACGAGCTCTCCACGAGCCCCGCGTTCGAGTACATCGGCGGCTTCCAGCAAATGGGGAATCCTCACCTGAGCCGCACGCTGATCGAGAATTACGACATGAGGATCGAAGCGTTCCCATCGCTCTCGGAGGTGCTGGCCGCGGGCTTCTTCTACAAGCGCCTGAGCGAGCCGATCGAGCAGGTGCTCGAAGCGTCCACCCCGATGGGGCTCAAGCCGTACAACTCGGACCGCGGCCGCAACCTCGGCGTGGAGCTCGAAGCGCGCACCGGACTCGGCCGCCTGGCGCCCGCGCTGAGCCGCTTCTCGCTCAACACGAACGCGTCCTTCATCTCCACCCGGATTCGTCTCAAGCCGCAGCTCACGGCATACGGCTCGCAGCAGCACCCGCTCCAGGGCCAGGCCGCCTACGTCGTGAACGGCGCGCTGGGCTACACCTCGGCGAGCGGGCGCGTGGACGCGTCCGTGCTGATGAGCGCGGTGGGCAAGCGCCTCGAGGCGCTCGGGCTGAAGGCGATCGGGGACGTCTACGAGCGGCCGAGCGCCAGCCTCGACGCAACGCTGGGTGTCGCGCCCGTCCGCGGCACCCGCCTGAAGCTGTCGGCGCGCAACCTGCTCGACCCGCGCATCCAGCGACTCCAGGGCGGGCGCGAGGTCACCGGCTACCGCAGCGGCCGCACCTACTCGCTGGCGTTCTCCTTCGGCTCATGAGCGCGCATCGGACGTCTCGCGCCGGCGCGCGCGTTCGGGACGGCGCCCGGGCCACGCTGGGGTTGGCCGCCGCCAGCCTGCTGGTCGTCGCGGTGGCGTGGGCGCAGGGCTCGAACCCCACGCCCGCCACGCCCGCCGCACCCGCCACGGCGGCCACCGCGCGGCGGCCCTCGGTGAAGGACTCGCCGGGCTATCGCCCCGCACACGACCCCGAATCCCTCGCCGTGGTCCTCGGGCGGCGGACCGGCTCGCCGCTGGTGCGCCAACGCTTCCACGGCGGGGCGCGTAGCCTCGACGAGCTCGGGCGCCGGGTCTGTCGCGCACTGCATCACCAGCAGCGCGACTCGCTGCTCGCCCTCTGCGTCGCCGACAGCGAGTTCCGGGACATCCTGTGGCGCGAGTTCCCGCAGAGCCGTCCGGCCACCGGGCTGGAGTGGCAGGATGGGTGGAGGATCCTCGGGGCGCGGCTCCGCGGCGGGTGCGGCATTGCGCTCCGCGATCACGGAGGGCGCTTCCTGGAGTACGTGCGCTTCGAGGCGATCGCACCCGCGACGCGCTATCGGAATTTCGCCCTCCACGACCGCGTCACGCTGATCGCGCGGAACGAGCTCGGCCAGCTCGAGCGGCTCGATTGGATCCGCTCCATCGCCGAGCGCAAAGGCGCGTTCAAGATCTACAGCGTGAAGGACTGAGCGCCGCCTCCCGCGGAGCGAGGGGGGCCGGCCTCGCGACGCCGTCGGCCGCGCGACGGCGCGATCACGAGGTTGACGAAGTTTTCCTTCCGGCCACGTTGCCGTAACTCCGCGGTCACGTCCGGCATGATCTCCTGCTGCACGTGCCGGGCCCCCCGACCGGACGACCAGGAGACGCCGATGTCCCTCGCTTCCGAGACGCCGTCATTCCGCACCGTGGGCCGCGATCCGCGGGCGGCTTCTCGGGTCGGGGCGGCGTCGCGCCGTGCGCCGGGCCGGCCCGCGCTCATGACCCCCGAGGCGGTGCTGCAACGCATCCGCGACCTCGCCCGGCGCGACGACGGGCTGTTCCGCATCCACGAGCGGCACAGCGCGCTCTACGCCCGCGCCCGCCGCATGTTCGGATCGTGGCGAGCCGCGGTCGCCACCGCCGGGATCGACTACGCCGAGATCGTGATGGCCGCGCGCCGGCGGTCGCTGCGCACGCGGCGCCAGCGCGTGCCTCGCGCAGGCCGCGGCCTCCACCTCGCCGAGTGAGACCGCTCGCCCGCGACGTTCACGCCGCGGAAACACCGCGGCCACGTTCCGGCAACCCGGGACGGATACCGTCAACCCCACTCGTAGCGCCCCGCGCCCCGATCCGCCGTCCCAGCGGGGGCCCGCGAACGGAGGACCCGCGCACGTGAACATCCGATCCACCGTCGCCGCCACGGCGCTCGGGCTCGTGCTGCTGCCCGCGGCGGCGTTCGCGCAGGACGCCGGCGCCGATTCGCTCGCGGCGTTACGCGGGCGCCTGGCCCTGCTGCGCGGCGATCTCGACGGCATGACCGAGCAGTTCCAGTCGCTGCAGGCCGACCTCGACAAGCTCAAGAAGTTCAGGCTCTCGGGCTACGTCCAGAGCCGCTGGGAGTCGTCCGAGAACCAGCGCGACTCGGTGAAGGTGAAGGGCGACCCGGCGGTGATCACGCCGGCGAACGTCGCACGGTTCTACATCCGCCGCGCGCGCCTGAAGCTCACCTACGACGGCGGGCCGTACAGCGAGGCGGTGGTGTACGTCGACGGCGGGCAGGACCGCACGGTCCGCCTGCTCGAGGCGTACGTCACGCTGCTCGATCCGTGGACGCCCCTGCACGCGCACCGGGTGACGATCGGCCAGATGAACGTGCCGTTCGGCTACGAGATCGAGCGCTCCTCGAGCGTGCGCGAGCTGCCCGAACGCTCGCGCGCCGAGAACGTGCTGTTCTCCGGCGAGCGCGACCGCGGCGTGAAGCTGGTCAGCCAGTGGACCCCCCGGCTCGAGACCGTGGTCGGGATCCTCAACGGCGGTGGGATCAACAGCGCCGACTTCCCGAACACCGATCCGACCCGCGCGAAGGACTTCGTCGCGCGGATCCGCTACGCGCAGGGCCAGCTCGACGGCGCGGTGTCCTGGTACCGCGGACGCCAGCTCACCGCGCTCACCGGACCCGATGTGGAGTCCGACAAGACGCGCATCGGGTTCGACGTCCAGGGCTACTACCAGCTGCCGGTGGTGGGCGGGGGCAGCCTGAAGGGCGAGTACTACGCCGGCCAGGAGGTCAACCCGGACTCGGTGAAGGCGTTCACGGCCACCAGCTCCGCCGGCCGGCTGCTCGCCGCGGGCGCGCGACTCGATCACTTCGCCACCGACGCGCAGGGCGGCTACGTGATGTGGGTGCAGAACCTCGGCGAGCAGTTCCAGCTCGCCGGGCGCTACGACTGGTACGACCCGAACACGGACGCGGCGCACGACCAGTACGAGCGGATCGGCGCCGGCGCGAGCTGGTTCTGGGGCGGGCTCACCCGCGTCACCGCGTCCTACGACGCGCCCCGCACCGAAGCGCCGGTGGCGGGCCGCTCCGTCGATCCGCACGACAACCTCTGGACCGTCCAGGTCCAGCACAAGTACTAGGAGCCCGACTCATGACGCCGTTCCGCCCGTTCGCCTTCGCATGCGCGCTCGCCGGACTCACCGCAGTCGTGGCGCTCGCCCCGGTGGCCCACGCGGGCCGCGGACTCACGATCAAGGGCTCGGACACCATGGTGATCCTGGTGCAGCGCTGGGCCGAGACCTACATGAACGAGCACCCCGGCGCGATCGTGCAGGTCACGGGCGGCGGCTCGGGCACCGGGATCGCGGCGCTCATCAACGGCACCACCGATCTCTGCATGGCCTCGCGCCCGATGAAGCCCGACGAGCGGATGAAGCTCCGGGACCGTTTCCAGTCGATGGGCGTCGAGATCGCGGTCGCCAAGGACGGCCTCTCGGTCTACGTGAACGAGGCGAATCCGGTGCAGGCGCTCTCCATCGAGCAGCTGCGCGCGATCTACACCGGCCAGTTCACGAACTGGAAGCAGGTCGGCGGCCGCGACGCGATCATCGTGCTCTACGGGCGCGAGAACAGCTCGGGCACCTACGTGTACTTCAAGGACAACGTGCTGCTCGGCCGCGACTACGCGGCGCGCACACAGACCCTGCCCGGCACCGCCGCGGTGGTGAACGCGGTGGCGAACGACCCCAACGGCATCGGCTACGGCGGCGCCGCCTACGCCCGGGGCGTGCGCGAGCTGGGCGTGAAGGTGGACGCCGCCACGCCCGCCGTCGCGCCCAGCGCCGCCACCGTGCGCGACGGCTCGTATCCCATCACCCGCTCGCTCTACCTCTACGCCCGCGTCAAGCCGGCCGGGCCCGCGAAGGCATTCGTGGACTGGGTGCTCTCGCCCGCCGGCCAATCGCTCGCGACCGAGGTCGGGTACTTCCCGCTGCACTAGGAGGCTGTCATGTCGTCCCGCACCACCATCCGCCTCGGGCTGCTGGCGCTCGGCTTGTTCGCCGCGCTCGTGCTCACGCAGTGCGCGCGCCACCCGCGCGTGGAGGACCTCACCATCAAGGGCTCCGACACCATGGTGCTGCTGGTGCAGCGCTGGGCCGAACGCTACATGGCCACCCACCCCGGCGAGCGCGTCCAGGTCACCGGCGGCGGCTCGGGCACCGGCATCGCCGCGCTCATCAACGGCACCACCGACCTCTGCATGGCCTCCCGGCCGATCGAGCCGCGCGAGGACTCGACCATCCAGAGCAAGTTCGGCGCCCGCGCCCACGTGATCGTGGTCGCACGGGACGGCATCTCGATCTACGTGAACGACGCCAATCCGGTGAAGGCGGTCACGCTCGACCAGCTGCGCGGCATCTACGTCGGCTCCATCACCGACTGGACGGAACTCGGCGGCACGTCCGGCCACATCACGCTCTACGGACGCGAGAACAGCTCGGGCACGTACGTGTTCTTCAAGGAGCACGTGCTCAAGGGCGCCGACTACACCGCCGCCATGCAGACGCTGCCGGGCACCGCTGCGGTGGTCAACGCGGTCGCGCAGGACCCGAGCGGCATCGGCTACGGGGGCGCCGCGTACGCGACGGGCGTGCGCGACCTCGCGCTGCGGACCGACGCGTCCGGCCCCGCGGTGCTGCCCAGCCTGGCGAGCGTCAACGACGGCTCGTACCCGCTGGCGCGCGCGCTGTACTTCTACGCGCGGACGGCGCCCGCGGGACTGATGGCGAGCTTCACCGACTACGCGCTCTCGGATTCCGGCCAGGCGGTCGTGACCGCGGTCGGCTACTTCCCGGTCCACTGATGTCCGACGCCCTGCGCCCCGCTCCCGCGCTGCTGGTCCCCGGCGCCGTCGCGCGCCGGGCGCGCCGGGTGCAGGAGGCGGTGCTCGCGGGGCTGCTGCGGGTGTGCGCGTTCGGCGCCGTCGCGGGGCTGGCCTTGATCGTGGTGTTCGTGCTGCGCGAGGCGCTGCCGGTGCTCACCGATCCCGCGATCCGCGCGGAGGCCGGGCTGTCGCGGCTGGTCGCCACCGACGTGTGGCAGCCGGTGGGCACGGTGCCCAAGTACGGGCTGCTGCCGCTCCTGGTCGGGACCTTCAAGGTCGTGGTGGTGGCGATGCTGTTCGCCACTCCGGTCGGGGTGCTCGCGGCGCTGTTCGCGTCGGAGTTCGCGCCTCCCCGCGTGCGCGAGGCGCTGAAGCCGGCGGTCGAGCTGCTGGCGGGGATCCCGTCGGTGGTGCTCGGCTTCTTCGGACTGATGGTGCTCGCGACCTGGGTGCAGTCGGTGACCGGCGCGACCTCGCGCCTCAATGCCGTGGTCGCCGGGATCGCGCTCGGGCTCGGCGTGCTGCCGACGCTGTTCACGATCGCCGAGGACGCCCTGCGCGCGGTGCCGAAGTCCTACCGCGAGGCGTCGCTCGCGCTCGGGGCGACGCCGTGGCAGACGGCGTGGCACGTGGTGCTGCCCGCAGCCTCGGCCGGCGTGGCGGCGGGCGTGCTGCTCGGGCTGGCGCGCGCGGTCGGCGAGACCATGATCGTGCTGATGGCCTCGGGCAACGCGGCCATCGTCTCGGGCAGCCCCTTCGACTCGGTCCGCACGCTGTCGGCCAGCATCGCCGCGGAGCTGGCCGAGGTGGTGTTCGGGAGCGCGCACTACTCCGTGCTCTTCTTCCTTGGCGCGCTCCTGTTCGCCATCACGTTCGTGATCAACGTCGCCGCCGGGTTGTTCGTGGACCGCCTGCGCAGGAGCCTGGGAGGCGCATGAGCACCGCGTCGCTGCGCCCCGCGCTCGCACCGCTGCCCCGCGCCCGGCGCGCCGACCTCGCCGGGCGCGGGCTCAGCGGGCTGTCGGGCCTGGCCGCGCTGCTGATCGTGGTGATGGTGGCGGTGATCCTGGCGAACATCCTGTGGTTCGGCTGGCGGACCGTGACGTGGGAGTTCCTCACCGCGGCGCCGCGCGCGGGCATGACGCAGGGCGGCATCTTCCCGGCGCTGTTCGGCACCGCCGCACTGGTGCTGCTCATGGTGGTGGCGCTGGTGCCGTTCGGCGTGGGTGCCGCCCTCTACCTGCACGAATACGCGCGGGCCGACGCGTGGTTCACGCGACTGGTGCGCTTCGCGGTGAACAACCTCGCGGGGGTGCCGAGCATCGTGTTCGGATTGTTCGGCCTTGGTTTCTTCGTCCAGTTCGTGGGTCGCGGGATGGACCGCGCGCTCGGGCTCGACGTGGTCTGGGGCCAGCCGTGCCTGATGTGGGCGGCGATGACGCTCGCGCTGCTGAACCTGCCGGTCGTGATCGTGACCACCGAGGAGGCGCTGCGCACCGTGCCGCGCGAGCAGCGCGAGGCCGCGCTCGCGCTCGGCGCCTCGCGCTGGCAGACGCTGTGGCACGTGCTGCTGCCGCAGGCGCTGCCCGGCATCCTCACCGGCGCCATCCTGTCGGTGGCGCGCGGAGCGGGTGAGGTGGCGCCGATCCTGTTCACCGGCGCCGCGTACTTCCTGCCCTACCTGCCCACCTCGCCGACCGACCAGTTCATGGAGCTGGGCTACCACGTGTTCGTGATGGCCACCCAGTCCCCCGACGTCGACGCCACCCGGCCCCTGCTCTACGGCACCGTGCTGGTGCTGCTGCTGCTCACGCTCCTTCTCAATCTGACCGCCATCCTGATCCGCTCGCGCCTGCGTGCGCGGCTCGCTGGCAGGAGCTGACGTGCCGGTCGATTCCCCGGAGGCCACGACGGTGCCCGACGAGACCCGAGATCGCGAGCGCGGCCCGCGCCTGGCGGCGCCGGTGCCGCCCGCCGCCCGCCCCGACGCGGCGCCGCCGGCGCCGGGCGCCCCTCCGCGGCTCGAGGCGCGGGAGTTCAGCCTCTACTACGGCGCGCTCCAGGCGCTGAAGTCGATCTCGCTCGCGATCCCGGCGAACAGCGTGACCGCCATCATCGGCCCGTCCGGCTGTGGCAAGAGCACGCTGCTGCGCGCGTTCAACCGTATGAACGACCTGATCCCGGGCGTGCGCACCGAAGGCGCGATCCGGGTCTCGGGCCAGGAAGCGCTGGCTCCCGGCACCGACGTGGTGGAGCTGCGCCGGCGCGTCGGCATGGTGTTCCAGCGGCCCAACCCGTTCCCCAAGGCGATCGCCGAGAACGTGGCGTTCGGCCTTCGCATGCTCGGGGTCACCGACCGCGCGGCGATCGAGTGGCGGGTCGAGGACAGCCTGCGCCGCGCGGCGCTGTGGGACGAGGTCAAGGACCGCCTCCAGCGCTCGGCGCTCACCCTCTCGGGGGGACAGCAGCAGCGGTTGTGCATCGCCCGTTGCCTGGCGGTGGAGCCCGAGGTGCTGCTGATGGACGAGCCGGCGTCGGCGCTCGACCCCACCGCGACCGCCCGCATCGAGGAGCTGGTGCTCGAGCTGCGGGCGCGCTATACCGTGGTGGTCGTCACCCACAACATGCAGCAGGCGGCGCGCGTCTCGGATCGCACGGCCTTCATGCTGAGCGGCGAGCTGGTCGAGTACGGGCTCACCCCCGCGCTGTTCACGCGCCCCTCGCGCAAGCTGACCGAGGACTACATCACCGGCCGCTTCGGCTGATCCGAACGCGGCACCGGAGGACCGTGGAACGCCACTTCGTGCAGGAGCTCGACGCGCTCAAGGAGCAGTTGCTCCTCATGGGCGGGCGCGCCGAGAGCATCGTCCAGCAGTCGATCGAGGCGCTCCGGCGCCAGGACCCCGAGCTGGCCCGCGCGGTGATCGCGGCGGACAAGGTCATCGACCGGCACGAGCTCGACATCGAGGAGCGCTGCGTGTCGCTGCTGGCGCTCCAGCAGCCGCTGGCGACCGACCTGCGATTCATCACCTCGGCGCTCAAGATCTCGAACGACCTCGAGCGGGTGGGCGACCACGCGGTGAACATCGCCGGCGGCGCGCTGCGGCTCGCGGAGCAGCCCATGCTCAAGCCGCTGGTGGACATCCCGCGGATGGCGGAGCTGTCGGGCGGCATGCTCCACGAGGCGCTCGATGCCTTCGTGCGGCGCGACGCCGAGACCGCCCGGCGGCTGGTCCGCCGGGACGACGAGGTGGACGCCCTCAACCGCCAGATCTTCCGCGAGGTATTGACTTACATGATCGAGGACCCGGCGACCATCTCGCGGGGTATGGAACTCATCCTGGTCTCACGGAACCTCGAGCGGGTCGCCGACCTCGCCACCAACGTGGCCGAGGAGGTGGTGTTCATCGCCGAGGCGCGAGTCATCAAGCACCACGCCGAGGATGCGGAGCGGGGTGCGCAGGACGAGGATTTCGGGCGTTCCTGAGCCCGCGGCGCGCCGCTCCCCGGCGCGATGCCGGTATGGCCGACCCCTCGGCGAGAGGGGAGCGCGAAGGGGGCCCGGCCCTGGTGGCCGGGCCCTCGTCGTATCCCGGCCCCGGGCCGGCTTCAGTCCTGGTCGCGGGTGGCGCGGGCGCGCTTGCGTTCCGCGAGGCGCTTCTTCTCGGTCAGCCGCTTCTCGACCGCGCCGCGCGTGGGCCTGGTCTTCACCCGCGGCTTCGGGCGCCGGGCGCGCCGGCGCAGCTCGAGCCACACTCGCTCGAGCGCGGTCTCGCGGTTGGCGATCTGGGACCGGCTTTCGGTCGCGATGCGCACGATCCCGGTCGGCAGGTGGCGCACGCGCACGCTCGATTCGGTCTTGTTCTTCTTCTGTCCCCCGGGCCCGGAGGACTTGTAGGGCGTGATCTCGCACTCGCGCGCGAGCCGCGCCAGCGGCTCCGGAAGCGACATGGGCGCAGCATAGGGGCGGGGCGCGGCCGGCTCAACAGACGCGCTGCGCCCCGCTCGACATCCCCGCCGAGCCGCCCGGAGCCCGCCCTAACGCAGCATCACCACGCGCCGGGTAGCGCGCTCGGTGCCGGCGCGCGCCTCGCACAGGTAGACGCCGGGCGCCACCGCCGCTCCACCGTCGTCGCGGCCATCCCAGCTCAGGCTGACGCGACCGGCCGTGAATGGACGCGCCGCCAGGGTGCGCACCGCGCGGCCGGCGACGTCGAACATGCGCAGCGTCACCGGGCCATCCGTCGGAAGCACGAGCTCGAACGCGACCTCGCCGCGCGCCGGATTGGGCCGCGCCGCGGCGAATGCGAAGCGTCGCGGCACCGCGGGCGCGGGCTCGACTCCCGCGATCCCGGCCAACGACAGCTGCCAGACGTCGCACAGCTCGTCGTTGTACAGCGAGGCGCCAATGCCCCCGATCACGAGCATCCGGTCGTTCATCGGGTCGTAGACCAGCGTGTGGTCGTAGCGGGCCAGCGGCGGGCCGCCGGACGGGACCAGCGTCTGCCAGCTCGGCGGCGCGAGCGCGGGCAGCGGCATGGCGACCACGTCCGCCATCGTCCCGCCGACCGAGTCCATGCCGCCGTACACCAGCATCCGGTTCCGCGGCACGTCGACGGCGGCCGCGTGCCGCGAGCGCGGAGTCGGCGAAGCGCTCGCGGGCCCGACCTCGATCCACGATGTGTCCACGACGTCGGCGCGGAACCGCCAGGCATCGTCGAGCGACACCTTCACCGGGTTGCCGTAGTGGTCGAAGCCATCGGCGAGCCCGCCGAACACCAGCATGCGACGGTTCTCGGGGTCGTACACCGCCGAATGCCCGCGCCGGAACCGCGGCGAGCTGCTCGGGGTCTCCAACAGGGACCAGTTGGCAGCCCCACCGAGCGGCAGATTCCAGACGAACTCGCGAGTGGTCCAGATGTCGTCACCGCCATACACCCACATGCAGTCGCCGACCGGATCGTAGACCGCGCGCTCCCGCATCGCCGGCCACGGGTTGTTCGAGCCCCCGGTCGTGATCGCGCTCCAGGTGGGCGTGCCGGAGAGCGAGAGTTGCCAGACGTCGTCGGTCAGGTACCACCCGATCGTGGAGTAGCAGTTCCCGCCATGGACGATCATGCGATCGCGTAGCGGGTCCATGATCGCGGTGTGGAACGCGCGCGGAGCGGGCGGCGTGCCCGCGGGGGTCAGCTTGGTCCACCCCGGCGTGGCGCCGAGCGAGAACGCCCAGACGTCGTTGTACGCCGAATCCGACGGGAAGAGGTAGTGGAAGCCGCCGAACACCAGGATGCGCTGGCGCGCGGCGTCGAGCACCGCCGAGTGACCCGAGCGGCGCGGGAGCACGGAGTTCTCCTCCACCCACCAGCGCGCCCAGTACGGGGTCACGAACCGCATCGCCCACACGTCCCCGAGCGCAGTACCCGAGGCCCCGGTGCCGCCGATGAGCACCATCATCCCGGTGCCGGGATCGGCCACCGCCGCGTGACGCGACCGCGCCTCGGGCGGCGGCTGCGAGGGGGTGAGCTCGGACCACGCGTAGGACGGGCTCCAGTGCAGCGACTGCACGTCGCCGAGCGGCGTGCCCGCGGAGCCGGTGCCGCCGTAGACGAGCATGCGGGTGCCATCGGGGTCCATCACCGCGCTGTGGCCGTAGCGCGTCGCGGGACCGATCAGTCCGCCGGGCGTGCCCCAGGCCACCGTGCCCGAGAGCGAGAGCGCCCAGGTGTCGTTGCGCGGGGTGCCGGCCGAGTTGCGGCCGCCGAAGACCAGCATGAGCTGACTGGCGCTCATGTAGACCGCGCTGTGCAGCTCGCGCGCCACCGGCGGACCGACTCCCGCCGGCGACAGCTGGGTCCACGCCGGCGTGCCCGAGAGCGTGAGCGACCACACGTCGTTCTTGACCGAGCCGTCGTTGCCACCGAACACGATCATGCGCTGGCGCGGCGCGTCGAGGATCGCGGAGTGCCCGGTGCGCCCCGAGGGTGGCGTGCCGGTGGGGGCGAGCAGCGTCCACGCCGGTGGATCGGCGAGCGAGAGCGCCCAGGCCTCGTTGGAGCGCGCGAGCTTGGTCTGTCCGCCGAACACGACCAGGCGATTGCGCGGCGAGTCGTAGATGACGCTGCATCCACCGCGGGTCCCGGGACCGCCGCCCGTGGGCTGGAGCTGGACCCAGACGCTGCTCGGGCCGGGCGCCAGCGCCCAGGCCTGGCCGAGCGAGAACACGATGATGCGCCCGGTGGAGGACTCGCGGATCGCCGAGAGGGCGGTGCGGGGGCCCGGGACGAGGAGTTGCTGCCACACGCCTTCGGCGTGGGCGCGGACGGGTGCGAGGGTGCCGGCGATGGCGATCGCGCCGGCGAGGACGAGGAGGTCGAACGGTGAGACGCGGCGGGAGGTGAGGGGCGAGCGCATGGCGCCCTCCTCGCGGGTGCGGCCCCGGAGGGGCGACGGCGTCGGTGGGGGCCACCGCTGAGGCTCGGGGCGCCCGGATGGTGCCACCGCCGACCCGAGGAGCATCCGCCCCGTCAGCGGGGCTGTCAATGGCCGCGATGGGCGGACGGCGCGCGCATCCGTGCTAGGCTCGCGCGCCCATGGCGACCATCGACCCCGAGCCCGCGCCGCAGCCCGGCCTCACCCGCAACGTGTGGGCGCTCGGCGTCACGTCGCTGCTGACCGACGTGTCGTCCGAGATGATCGTGCCGGTGCTGCCGCTGTTCGTGACCGGCGTGCTGCACGCCTCGGTCGCGAGCCTCGGCATCATCGAGGGCGTCGCCGAGAGCACCGCGTCGCTGCTGCGGCTCACCTCCGGCTGGCTGTCGGACCGCATCGGCCGCCGCAAGCCGTTCCTCGTGTTCGGCTATGGGCTCTCGGGCGTGGCGAAGACGCTGTTCGCGCTCGCCGGCTCGTGGGCCAGCGTGCTGGGCCTGCGCTTCGCCGACCGCGTCGGCAAGGGACTGCGCAGCCCGCCGCGCGACGCCCTGCTGGCCGATTCGGTCGCCCCGGCGTGGCGCGGGCGCGCGTTCGGGCTGCACCGCGGGCTCGACACGCTGGGCGCCGCGATCGGGCCGCTGGTGGCGTTCGCGCTGCTGGCGCGGTGGCCGGACGGGTTCCGGCGCATCTTCCTGGTGCTCCGCGATCCCGGCCGCGCTCTCGCTCGTGGTGCTCGCGATGTTCGTGCGCGCGCCGCGCCGCGTGCCGAGGTCCGAGACCCGCGCGCTGCATCTGGAGTTCCGCGCGCTGCCGGCGACCGTGAAGCGCTTCCTGATCGCCGACGGGCTGTTCCAGCTCGGCAACAGCAGCATCGCGTTCGTGATGCTGCGGGCGCGCGAGGGCGGCATGGCGGTCGCCGCGGTGCCGCTGGCGTACCTGCTCTACAACCTGGTGTACGCCGGGCTCAGCCTGCCGGCCGGCGCGCTGTCCGACCGCATCGGACGCCGTCCGCTGCTGCTCGCGGCGTACCTGCTGTACGCCGTCGTGTACGGCCTGTTCGCCTGGAGCGCGGCCCCCGCGCTGGTGCTGGCGGCGCTGGTGGTGTACGGCGTGCACAGCGCGCTGATCGAGGTGTCGCAGCGCAGCCTGCTCGCCGACCTGGTCGACGCCGACCGCCGCGGCACCGTGTACGGCATCTACCACACCGTGGTCGGGCTCGCGCTGCTGCCGGCGAGCGTGCTCGCGGGGTGGCTGTGGGACCATCACGGGGCGCGCGCCACGTTCGGGGTCGGCGCCGCGCTGGCGCTGATCGCGGCGCTGGTGTTCGTCGTGCTGCTGCCGGCGCCACTCCGGACGAGGAGACATCGCCGATGCCACGGCTCGCTGACGTCGGGGAGTTCGAGGTCATCCGCCGGCTCACCGCGCGGCGGATCCCGGTCGCCGGCGTGATCGTGGGCGCCGGCGACGACGCCGCGGTGCTGCGCGTCACCTCGCGCGACGACATCGTCGCCACCACCGACGCGTTCGTCGAGGGCCGCCACGTGCTGGCGGCGTGGATGAGCCCGCGCGTGATCGGCGCGCGGCTCGCGCACGCCAACCTGAGCGACCTCGCCGCGATGGCGGCTACACCGCGCTGGGCGCTGCTGTCGCTCGGCGTGCGCCGCGAGCACGACGTGGACGCGCTGGTCGAGCTGCAGGACGGCCTGGTCGAATCCCTCGCCGCGCACCAGGCCGCGGTGGTCGGCGGCAACCTGACCGCGGTCGAGGGCGCGGAGTGGATGAGCCTCACGCTGCTCGGCACCGCCCCGCGCGGGAAGGTGTGGACGCGCCACGGCGGGCGCCCCGGCGACCTGCTCGCGGTGACCGGCCATCCCGGCCGCGCCGGCGCCGGGCTGCGGCTCGCACTCGCGCAGGGCGAGGGCGCCCGCAACGGCGGCTTCGCGCCGCTGATCGAGGCGTGGTGCGCGCCGCAGGCGCGGGTCGGCTTCGCGCTCGCGCTGGCGGCGCGCGAGGCGGTGACCGCGTGCGTGGATCTCTCAGATGGCTTCGCCGGCGACCTCGCGCACCTATGCGAGGCGAGCGGCACCGGCGCGACCGTGCTGGCCGAGGAGTGGCCGCGCGACGACGCGCTCGAGCGTGCGGCCGAGGCGCTCGGGCTCCCGCTCGAGGCGCTGCGCTACGGGCCCAGCGACGACTACGAGCTGCTGCTGGCGCTCGATCCCGCCAAGCGCGCCGACGCCGAGGCGGTGGCCGCCGAGGCCGCGGTGCCGTTCCACATCCTCGGCCGGCTCACGGATGCGCCGGGAGTGCTGACGCTGCTCGAGCCGGACGGCCGACGCCGCCCGCTGCCGGGTGCCGGGTTCGACCACTTCGCGGGGTGAGTGCGGAGCGGTAGCGCGCGAGCCACGCGGCCAGCGGTGTTCAGCGCGCGGGCTTGGCGCTCTTCGCGGGCCGCACGACGCTCTCGATCGTGCGCACGGTGCGGCGGCGCGGGGGCTTCTTCTTCGCGGCCGCGAGCGGGCCGGGCAGCGGTGCGGGGCGCGAGGAGGCCACCAGGATCGGCTCGCTGCGCGCGGTCAGCTCCGCGAAGCGATGCTCGTGCGCGAGCAGCCAGCGCTTCCTGGGCAACCCGCCGCCGTAGCCGGTCAGGCTGCCGTCGGCGCCGATCACGCGGTGGCAGGGCACGATGATCGGGAGCGGGTTCTGGTTGTTCGCCAACCCCACCGCGCGCGCCGCCTTGGGCTGGCCGATCGCCTTCGCGATGTCGCCGTACGAGCGCGTCTCGGCGTGGGGGATGCGGCGCAGCTCCTTCCACACCGCGAGCTGGAACTCCGAGCCCTGCGGATCGAGTCGCAGGTCGAAACGCGAGAGCGTGCCGCAGAAATAGCCGTCGAGCTGATCGACGACCGGCTTGAGCTCCAGCAGCGAGGGTTGCCACTCGGCGCCCGGGTTGGCCGGCGAGAGTGCGGCGATCACGCGCTTGAGGCTCTTGCGCTCCATGAACACCAGGTGGCGCAGCCCGCGCTCCCCGAGCGCCAGGAACAGCAGGCCCAGCGGTGCGGGGGCCGACATGACGTGGTAGTAGAGACGCACGGCGGCAGGATAGCGGACGACCGCGGGCGCGCCAACTGCGGACCGCACCCGGGCATTCGCAGGCGGCTAGCGTCCGCTCCACGGCCGCGGCAGCCAGCGGCCGACTCGCGCGGCGTAGGCAGTCCAGTCGGCGCCGAAGCGGCGCGCGAGCAGCGTCTCCTCGCGCCGCATGCGGGCCTCGAGCGCGAGGCCGAACAGCAGAACACTCGCCAGCCCCACGGCGCTGCCGAGCGCCAGCACCGCACCGAGGTTCGCGAGCCACGAGCCGAGGTAGCCGGGATGGCGGATGAGCGCGTAGAGGCCGCGCATCTCGAGCGCGTGGTCGCGCTGCAGCGCCACCGTCGGCGCGAAGCGCGGCCCCAGCCGGGCCATCGCGGCGATGCGGAGCGCGAGCCCGGCGGCCGCCAGCGCGACGCCGCTCCAGGCGCGCGCCGCGCCGCCGGGCAGCGGCCAGACGCCGAGCCGGGCCGCCCACGCGCACAGCGCGGGCGTGAACAGCGGGATCACCAGCAGCGCCGCCAGCAGGAACGCCTGCCCCGGCGGGCGCTCGGTGACGTCCTGGCCGCGCAGCGGGCGCAGCGCGGCCAGCACC
Organism: Candidatus Eiseniibacteriota bacterium; assembly: GCA_963725865.1. Taxonomy (GTDB): domain Bacteria; phylum Eisenbacteria; class RBG-16-71-46; order RBG-16-71-46; family RBG-16-71-46; genus CAVSAC01. The sequence continues at coordinate 918,134 of CAVSAC010000014.1, read as the reverse complement.
GCGCCGCTCGTGGCCCAGGTGGCGATCAACCCCAGCGCGGGCGGGCTCGCCAGCAGCGCCCGCACGCCGCCGAGGCCGAGCGCGAGCAGTGCCGCCTCGATGCCGGCGATCAGCAGCGCCGCGCCGAGCGCGGCCACCGGCGAGAGGGGAATGCGCGACGGGGGAGCCATCACGCGGCGAGTCTAGCCCCTTGGTCGTGGGGCGTCATGCGGTGCTGCGCGCGCGCCTACGGCTTCTCCTCGACCACGAGCTCGTGGGCCGGCCAGTCGATCGTGACGCGCCGGCCGCGGAAGAACGCGTGCGACAGCAGCGCATCTCGGCGCACGCCGTGCCGCCACAGCTCCGACTCGTCGAGCGCCCCGATCCAGCCGGGCACCTTGTCGGTGGCGATGCGCCCGGCGTTCACGGCCGGCACCGTGACCGGGATCCAGGGCCGGCCGCCCATCCAGGTGCCGGCGCCCTTCATCGCGCGCGCGACCATGCCGGCGCGGATGCCGAACTCGTCGAACACCGACTGCGGCGCGCCGATGCCGCAGCCGGGAACGCCGGTCTGCACCACCATCGCCAGCCGGCGGCCGCCCGAGATCGAGCCCCACACCATCAGCTCGTCCTCGCCCCACAGCTCGAACGGGATGCGCTGGGCACCCGCGGCGGGCGTGAACGCGGTGCCCGGACGGCGCAGCACCAGGCGCAGCCGGTCGTAGTCGAGCGTGGGCGTGAAGCGCCGCAGCACGCCGAGTCCGATCACCCCGGCCACGCGCTCGCCCTGCGGGTTCACCTCGAGGCTCCACTTGCGCAGATTGGCGACGCCGGCCGGCAGATGCTCGAGCGTGAAGCCCGCGATCGTGAGCTTCGGCACCCAGGCGTTCTTGACCGCGTTGCGGGTGCCGTTCCAGAACACCATCCGCTGCGAGCCGCTCGTCGTCACGCCGTTCACCCGCGCCGCGGCCTCGTCGACGATCAGGTCCTCGGTGCCGGTGTCGACCGCCATCAGCACCACCTGCTTGCCGAGCATGACCTTCACCAGCGGCGTCGGCCAGCTGCGCGCGAACAGCGCCTCGCCCTGCTCCGGGCCGCTCACGAGCTGGTAGGCGCCCTGCTCGGCCATCTGCCGCAGCAGGTCGGCGCGACCCGGCTGGCCGGCGTCCTCGCACAGGTCGGCGGCCGCGGCGTAGTGGCCCGCGCGCACCCGGGCGGCGAGCAGGTCGCTGATCGCGTCGATGTCGCCCGCGCGGGCCGGAGCGGCGAGCAGGCTCTCGGCGGCCACGAGGTCGTCGTGGAACAGCGCCAGCTTGCCGAGCCCCGCATGCGCCGCGTCGTCGTCCGGCGCCAGCGCCAGCACGTGGTCGAACACCTTGCGCGCGTCGTCGTAGCGGCCGAGCCGCAGCGCCGCGACGGCGAGCGTGTCGAGACGACCCACGTGGTCGGAGAAGCCGACGGTGTCGCGCGCGGCGAGGCGCAGCGACATCTGGGCCTCGCGGATCGACGGGTCGGGCTGCATCAGCTCGGCGCGCGCCGGCGCCGGCGCCGCTCCGAGCAGGACGCCGCAGGCGGCCGCGAGCAGGGTGAGACGGGTGCGGAATCGGTCCAGGTGCATGCGATCAGCGCTCCAGGAAGCGCTTCGCCGTGCGGAGCAGGATCTCGGCGCCGATGCCGAGGCAGCTCTCGTCCACGTCGAAGCGGGGATGGTGGTGGTCCCAGTGCAGGCCCTTCGAGGCATTGCGGGACCCGATCGCGATGAAGCATCCGGGCACCTCGGCGAGGAACGCGGAGAAGTCCTCGCCCCCCATGGTGCGGATGTCGTCGCGCACGTTTTCGCGCCCCACCACCTCGGCGGCGACCTCGCGGGCGAGGGCGGCCATCGCGGGATCGTTGATGGTGGGCCGATTGAAGCGGTCGTACTTGACCTCGACGCGGCAGCCGAACGCCTCGGCGACGCCCTTGCAGATACGCTCGAAGCGCGCCGGCAGCTCGGCCCACAGATCGGGGTCGAACACCCGCACGGTGCCGTTCATCCACGCGCTGCCGGGGATGATGTTGAACGCCGTGCCCGCGCGCAGCTGGGTCACGCTCACCACCACCTCCTGGAACGGGCTCACGCCGCGACTGGCGATGGTCTGCAGCGCGGTGACCAGGTGCGCCAGGCACACCACCGGATCGGTGCCGACGTGCGGCATCGCGGCGTGCGCGCCCTTGCCGTGCACGGTGACCGTGAACTCGTCCACCGCCGCCATCCACGGCCCGTCGGTGACGCCCACCGTCCCGAGGTCGAGGTCCTGCCACACGTGCAGCCCGAACGCGCCGTCGGGGCGCGGGTCGCGCAGCGCGCCGTCGGCGATCATGGCGTTCGCGCCGCCGCCCTGCTCCTCGGCGGGCTGGAAGCACAGTCGCACGTCGCCGGCGAGCGCGGTGGGGTCCGCCACCAGGCGGCGCGCGACCCCGAGCAGGATCGAGGTGTGGCAGTCGTGCCCGCACGCGTGCATCTTGCCGGCCGTCGTCGAGCGGTAGGGGACGTCGTTCTCCTCCTGGATCGGGAGCGCGTCCATGTCCGCGCGCAGCAGCACCGTGCGGCCGGCCCGCGCGCCCTTCACCGTGGCCAGCACGCCGGTGCGGCCGACTCCGGTGCGCGGCGCGAGCCCCAGCGCGCGCAGGCGTTCGGCCACCAGCGCCGACGTGCGCACCTCCTCGAACGCGGTCTCGGGATGCGCGTGCAGGTCGCGCCGCACGGCCACCATCTCCTGGCGGTCGGCGTCGCTGAACGCGGGGCTGCGGGTGCTCATGGTGTCCCTCGGGGCCTGGGGAGCGGCGGCGCGCGGTGGTCGTGACGCGAGCGCCGCGCAGAGTAGCACGGCGGCGCGCGCGCGGCTCAGGCCGCGGTCAGCACGAGCGGGGCGCCGGGGCGCACCGCGGCCCGGACGCCGCGCGGCCCGGATGCCGAGGCACCCGGGCCGCGCGGTTGGAGCCGGGACTACTTGTTCTCGCTCGGCGTGGGCGCCGTCTCGTCCTTCTGCAGCAGACGACGGCGCTCGCTCTCGCGCTTGAGCACGTCCTTGTTGAGCACCACGAACTCGACGCGGCGGTTCTTCGCCATGCCGAGCTGGTCGGTGTTGGGCGCGATCGGCTTGGACTCGCCGTAGCCCTTGGACGTGAACTGCTCGGGCTTGAGGCCCGGGAACTTCGTGGTCAGGTAAGTCAACACCGACGTGGCGCGCGCCTCGCTGAGCTTCTGGTTGTAAACGTTCGAACCGCGCGAATCGGTGTGGCCACCGACCTCGATGCGCAGCTCCGGCCACTTGCTGAGCACCTGGCCCACCACGTCGAGGGTCGGGAACGCGTCGGGCAGCAGCTCGGCCTTCGCGGTCTCGAAGTTGATGTTCTGCAGACGGATCATGCCGGTGTCGAGCAGCTCGGTCTCGCGCTCGATCAACTCCACCGGGCAGCCGTCCTTGTCGACCTTGGCGCCGGCCGGGGTGTCCGCGCACTTGTCGAGGCCGTCCCACACGCCGTCGCCGTCAGTGTCCTTCGGGCAGCCGGTCGCGTCCACGGTCGCGCCCTTCGGCGTGTCCGCGCACTTGTCGATGCCGTCGGGCACGAAGTCGCCATCCGCGTCGCTCGGGCAGCCGGTGGCCCCCACGGTCGCGCCCTTGGGCGTGTCCGCGCACACGTCGACGCCGTCGCACACGCCGTCGCCGTCGCTGTCGATCGGGCAGCCGGTCGCGTCGACCTTGCAGCCCTTCGGGGTGTTCGGGCACTTGTCGAGACCGTCGAACACGCCGTCGCCGTCGGTGTCGATCGGGCACCCACGCGCGTCGACTGTCGCACCCTTCGGCGTGTCGGGGCAGCGATCCTTGCGGTCGGCCACGCCGTCGCCGTCGCCGTCGCGCGGCACGCCGCCGAGCGCCAGCTCGAGGCCGGCGCCGAACACGAGGTCGTTGAAGGCGTTGAGCTCCTTCTTGGGCGAATTGGCGGTGAGCATGAGGTCGCGCGCCTCGAGCCGCAGCCCGATGGCGTCGGTGAGCCAGAAGCGCAGCCCGCCGCCGCCCTCGATCGTGACGTAGTGCGCTTCGAGGTCGCCGGAGGACAGCTTGTACTTGTCGTACCCCATGCCGCCGAACACGAACGGACCGCCCCAGCGGCCGTTGGCCGGCGTCAGCATCAGGTTGCCGGAGGCGTGCCAGATGTCGAGGTCGCGGCCGCCCGAGATGTCCTCGGAGGTCGGCGTGAGGCCGCCGGCGCCCTCGATTCCGAGCCACGGCAGCAGTTGGTAGCCGAGCCGCCCGCCGACGTAGAGATTGTCCTGGATGGTGTTCGTGCCGGGGAAGGTGTGGTCACCGTCGAACACCCGGTAGCCGCCGAACGGCGTGATCGTGAAGTAGCGGCCAGTCGGCTCCGCTTGGACCACTCCCGCCGCAGCCATCGCGGCGAGGCCCAGCGCGGCGATTCGGAGACTCAGGCGCATGCTGCAACCTCCTTGTTAAGGGCGTCCCGAGGAGACGCGGACGATCCCAAGCTCGGTTGGGGGGTTCCGAGGACCGGACGATAGCCGCCACGTCGGCGGTACGCAAGGCGCCACCGGGCGCGTCAGAACGTGGTCTGCAGCTGGACGAACCCCTTGTCGTGCACCAGCCAGACGTCGTACGGCTCGCGGTCCAACTCGATGCCCTCGACGCCCTGCACGACCACGCGCCCGAAGCGCGCCATCAGCCCGAGGTAGGCGCGCGACTCCTTGCGCGAGCCGTAGCCGCCCTGCGCGGCCGCGCCCTGCTGGCCGATCGAGATGCGGTCGTAGAGCGCGCCGAGCCGGTAGGTGAGCCGGGGTGTGGCGGCCCACGCGAGGTCGAGCTGCGCGAGGCGGTCGAGCGCGCCGAACGCGGCGGGACCGTACACCGCGCCGTAGGTCTGAGTGCGCGACTGGTAGATCGTGCGCAGCTCGGCCGCCACGCGCCGCGTCAGCGCGCGGCGGGCGGCGAACTCGACGCTCCACTTGCGCCGGAACTCGCGGCCGTCGAGCGGCGGCCCGCTCACCGGCGTGTCGTCGGTGGCGACCTGCTGCTGGGAGGAGGACAGCGTCCAGTCGGTGCCGAGCGCGCGCGCCGCCACCTCGGCCCAGGCGAGCGTGCCCCACAGGCGCTGGAGGTGGTCGCTGGCCGGATCCGCGCCCCCCACCAGGCGCTTCTCGGACGGCGTCATCCAGCGGCCGCCGATCGTGGCCCGCCAGTCCGTCCCACGCGCCCCGAGGCGCAGCCGCGGCTCGTATGGGTGGCGCGTATACGGCTCGGAGCGCTCGCCGACGCGACTCTGGCGGAACGCCCACAGGTTGTTGAACACGTCCTCGAGCCCCCACGCGGCCTGCAGGGAGAAGCCGGTGGTGTCGGCGCCCAGCTCGTAGGCGAGCACGAGATCCTGACGGCTCTTGTCGTACGAGGGCTGGAACTCGGCGGCCGCGGTCCCCAGCGGGGTCGGGAACCGGAACCCCAGCGTCAGCACGTCGACGTCCACCTCGTTGGTGTGCGTCTGGTCGAGGTCGAGATCGAAGCGCGCGCGGCTGCCGAGCGGCGCGCCGGTCTTGAGCTGGTTCACGAGCATCCACTGGCTGCTGGTCAGACAGCCCTGCGCGGTGCGGAACGCCTGCGGCGCGCGTTCCCACTCCTCGCGCCACTCGGAGGGCGGCCGCGTCAGCACGTGATCGAGCAGGCTCTCGTCGTCCTCCTCCTCCGCGAGGAGATCGAAGGTGTTGTACTGCTCGAGCGTCGCGCGGGCCGCGCGCGGCGCGAGCGCGAGCAGCGCGAGCGCGGCCAGACCGGCCGCGAGCGCCGCCGCGGGTGCGCCCGCCCGGCGGCGCGTGCGCGGACGGCTCACGCCGAGGTCGCCGCGCCGCGCGCGGCGGTCCACGCCGCCACGCGGTCGGCGAAGGCGCGGGCCCGCGCGGTGATCACGTCGAAGCGCCCGGCGAGCGCCAGCGCCGGATCGGCGAGCGCCGCCCCCAGCCCGCAGCCGATGCAGCCGGCGTCGAGGAACGGCACCACGTTCTCGAGGTTCGTGCCGCCGGCGGCGAGCATCGGGATGTCGGGCAGCGGATCGCGGATGACCTGGATGTAGGCGGGGCCGCCCGCGACCCCGACCGGGTAGACCTTCACGACGTGGGCCCCCAGCGCGCGCGCGGCAAGGATCTCGGACGTGGTGTAGGCGCCCGGGCAGTACAGCGCCCCGGCGGCGAGCGCCTCGCGCGCCACCTCCGCGGAGGCGTTGGGCGCGATCACGAAGCGCGCGCCGGCGTCCAGCGCGGCGCGGCACTGTTCGCGGGTGAGCACGGTGCCCGCCCCGACGACCGCGCCCGGCAGATCGCGCAGCGCGGCGATCACGCGCGGCGCCTCGGGCACGGTGAACGTGATCTCGAGCAGCGCGAGCCCGCCGGCGGCGACCGCGCGCGCGGCGCCCACCGCGGCCTCGGGGTTCGCGGCGCGGATGACGGCGACCAGGCGCTGGGCGCGCAGGGTCGCGAGGGCGGTGGGTTCCATGGCGGCAGGCTCCTTCGGGCGCGGACTGTACCCGCGCGCGGAACGGAGCGACAAGGCGTTTGCGCCCGCGCCGGGGCCGTTCCAGAATCCGCGCCATGACCGACACTCGCAGGGCTCCGGGCCGCTCCCGGATCGTGCTCGTGGCGCTCGGCGTCGTGGTGGCGCTGGTGCTGATCGCGTGGGGCGTGCTCGCGGTGCTGTTCCCGCCCGCGAAGCTGCGCGCGCTCGTGCAGGCACAGGCCGCCCAGGCGCTCACGCGCGAGGTGCGCTTCGACGGCGTGGCGCTCGGACTGTTCCCGCCCGTGCGCCTGACCGTGACGAATCCCGCGCTCGCCGAGCCCGGCGGCTTCCGCGACGGCGCGGCGCTCCAGGCGCGCGCGCTGCACCTCGACCTCGATCCGTTCGCGCTGCTCGGTCGCAAGGTGGTGGTGCGGCGGCTGGCGCTCGACCATCCGGCCGTGCACCTGCTGCTGCGCGCCGACGGCACCACCAACTTCGACGGGCTCGCGAAGCCGCAGCCGGCGGGTGCGCCGCCGTCGCAGGGCGTCGGGATGGACCTCGCGGTGCGCGCGTTCGAGATCGCGGACGGCCAGGTGCTGGTCGACGACCTGCGCGCCCAGCGCCGCACCGCGTTCGGGATCGAGACGCGCACCGCGCTCGCGGTCGAGGGCGGCCAGCGGATCGCGACCGGTGGCACCACGACGGTCAGCGGACTGGCGCTCGGGCCGCTCTCGGCCGCGCGCATGAGCGACCTGAACCAGTCGCTCGCCAAGGTGCGCTGGACGCTCCGCCACCAGGGCAAGTACGACGGCGCGCGGAAGCGCCTGGCGCTCGAGAAGCTGGCGCTCGCGTTCGGGCGCACCGAGCTGGCGTTCAACGGCGTCGTGGACGACCCGGGGCCGCGCGCGCGGATCGACTTCCGCGCCCGTGGCGCCGCGGTGGACCTCAAGGAGGTGCTCGCGATGCTGGCGGTCGCCGACGCGCGGATGCTGCACGGCATCACCGGCGCCGGGCGGCTCGACTTCGACCTGCGCGTGGCCGGGGCGCTGGCGCCCGGGCGGCTGCCTGCGGTGACCGGCACCCTGTCGCTGGCCAACGGCGCGTTCCGCTACCCGGACGCGCCGGCGTCGGTCAAGGACCTCGCGTTCACCGCGCGCTTCGCGCCCGATTCGCTCGGGATCGGCGACCTGCGCGCGCGCGTCGCAGAGCAGCCGGTGCGCGCGAACCTGATCGTCACGCGCTTCGCCGATCCGCTGGTGGCGTTCGCGCTGCAGGGCGACCTCGACCTGGCCGCGGTCGGACCGCTGGCGGCGCCCAAGGACGTGCGGCTCGGCGGACGCGCGAACGTCGACGTGCGCGGCCGCGGTCGCGCGAAGGATCCCGGCAGTCTGGCGCTCGAGGGCTCCGCGCGACTGGCGCGCGTGAGCGTCGCGGCGCCGATGCTGCCCAAGGCGGTGGAGGAGGTGAACGGCGAGGTGCGCTTCTCGCAGCAGTCCGCCGCGATCGCCGGCCTCACCGCCAGGGCGGGACGCTCGTCGTTCACGCTGAACGCCAACGTCACGCGGCCGCTCGCGCTGATGGCGCCAGTCGGCAAGGTGGCGCCGGCGAACGTGGGATTCTCGCTCGACTCGCCCTACCTCGACCTCGCGGAGCTGCTGCCGCCGACGCCGGGTCCCGCGGTGCTGCCGAACGCCACCGGCAGCGGGCGCGCGCATATCGGGCGGCTCATCAGCCAGAAGCTCGACGTCACCGACGTGAGCGCCGACGTGCAGATGACGCCGACCTCGCTCACCGTGCCGGCGTACGCGCTGCGCGGCTACCAGGGCCGCGTGCACGGCAGCGCCGTGTTCGACCTGCGCGATCCCGCGAGCCCCGGCTTCGACGTGAAGGCGAAGGTGGACAGCGTCTCGGCCGACGCGCTGCTGTCGGCATGGACGCCCGCCCGGGGCCTGCTGCGCGGCGTGATGAACACCGACCTGAGCCTGGCCGGCGACGGCACCCGCCCCGAGCAGCTCCAGCGCTCGCTCACCGCGATCGGACTGGCCGCGCTGTTCGACGGGCAGATCGGACCCGGCCCGGCGCTCGAGGCGATCGCGGCCGCGACCCGGATTCCGGCCTTGAAGGAAGCGCGCTTCAAGGACCTTCAGCTGCCGTTCCAGGTCGAGCGCGGGCGCGTGGCGACCCGCGAGGTCGACCTGCACTCCAGCGTGGGCGACTGGAAGATCGCCGGCGCGGTGGGCTTCGACGGCGCGCTCGACTACGCGGTCAGCATCACGCTGCCGCCGGAGCAGGTGGCGCGGCTGGGCGCCAGCGCCGCGCTCGCGGCGGGCGCGCTCAGCGATGCGCAGGGCCGCATGCTGATCGACCTGCACGTGGGCGGCACCGCGAAGTCGCCGAGGGTGGCGTGGGATCCGCGCGCGATGCGCGACCGGGTGGCCGGCAAGGTGTCCGACGCGATCGCCGAGCAGCGCGCCCGGCTCGAGACCGACCTGCGCGAGGCCGCGCGCCAGCGCCTCGCCGAGGTGGCGCAGGACTCGGCGCAGAAGGCGCTCGCTCAGGTGCGCGCGGTGAGCATCGACAGCCTGCGCAAGCGGGGCACCGACGTGTTGAAGGGATTCTTCGGCGGCTTCACGCCCGCGCCGGCCCCGGCACCCGCGCCCGCCACGCCGCCGGTGCCGGTGTCACCGCCGCCCGCGACACCACCGCCGCCGCCGGCGGACACCACGCAGAAGTAGGCGGCGCGGGAGACGCGCCCGCAGCGCTTCAGCGCGGGGCGGTGACGAGCGGCTCGCCCGCGTGATCGAACTCCTCGATCCACGCGCGCAGCAGCTCGGCGGCGGCCAGCATGCTGGCGCCGTCGCCGGCGGAGCGCGGCCGCGGCGCGTGCGGCCCGCGGGGCTCCAGCTCGAAGCGCTCGGGCAGGTGCCCACCGCAGCGCTCCATCGCGCCGTGCAGCGTCGCCAACCAGCCGCGCGCCCGCGCCTCGGCCGCGGCCGAGCGCTCGTGGGCGCGCAGCCACGCGGTGAAGAACCCGCCCAGCCAGGCGGTGGACACCGCGCGCTCGCCGGGCGCCGCGCGCAGCCCCCAGGGGGTGAACAGCTCGCGCTCGACCCGCGCCATCAGCCGCCGCGCGCGCTCGGGCGTGAGCAGCGGCGGCGCGAGTGCGGCCGCCAGCACCTGCGAGGGCGACAGCCCCGACTCGGGCCCGCGCGGGCCGATCGCCTCGAACAGGCAGCCGGCCTCCTCGTCCCAGAAGCGCTCCGCGAACGCGCGCTGGTGCTCGCGCGCCCATGCCAGGTAGAAAGCGCCGCTCTCGCGCCGGCCGGCGACCCGCGCGAGTTGGGCCATCGCGATCAGCGCGTGCGACCACAGCGCGTTCACGTCGGCGCGCTTGGTGGCGGCGGCCTCCTCGCCCGCGGTCAGCAGCCCGTCGGCGTCGACGCGGATGCCGTGGCGGGTGCCCGCGCGGTAGAACTGCATCACGCTCTCGAGGCCGGGGTAGAGCACCTCGCGCAGGAACGTGGTGTCCTCGGTGCGGCGCACGTACAACTCGGCCGCGCGCACCAGCCACAGTGCCGGCTCGGGATCGCCGTAGCGCGGGGTGCCGTCCGCGGGATCGAACGTGGCGGGGACGAGGCCCTCGTTGAGGTACTCGACGGCGCACGTCAGCACCTCGCGCGCGGGCTCGAACGCGCGCAGCGACACCAGCGCCACCGCCGCGCGCAGCGTGTCGCTGCCGCGCTCCGCGCCGCCCGGCAGCGCGGCCAGCACGGTCAGCCGATCGCCGCGCCGCGCCAGGCCCGCGAGCAGCGAGAGCGTGAGCGGCTCGACCCACGGATCGTCGGCGTCCACCAGCGGCTCGCTGCGGCGCGCGACCACCAGTCCGCGGTCGCCATGCGCGGCCGACGCCTGGCGCGCGGTGAAGTCCGCGCCCTCGAGCGCCGCCGCCTTGCCGGCCGCCCGGCGCGCGCGCTCGCCCTGCTCGAGGTGCTCGACGCAGCCCGCCAGCGTGCGGGGGGGCGGGGTGCCCAGCCGGTCCTCGCGCGCGAGTGCCCGGAACAGGTCGTCCTCGCTGGATCCGACCAGGTGGAACGGCTGGGCCGGCGCGAGCGCGCCCTCGACGTAACCGGGCACGAACGCGTCCTCGACCGCCGCGGCACGGAGCGCGTCGTCGGGCCGCAGCAGCCCGCGCCTCCACACCCGCGCCGGGATGAACGCGCCGTTGTGCCACAGCGTGAGCACCGGCCGGCCCGGCACGGTCTCGATCCGCACCCGGCCGGGCACGCCCTGGGCGGCGCCGCGCAGGTCGGCGTCGACGCGCTGCAGCCCGTGCAGGTCGCGCGCCGCCACCAGCGGGGTGACGGTGATGCGCGCGTCGGGGCCCTCCAGGTGGCGCCACGAGACCGCGACCGCGTGGTGCCCGGCGATCAGCGCGAGCGCGCGCTCGAACACCAGCGCGCCGCAGCGGAAGCGCCACACCGGCCACGGATCGAGGCGGAACGACTCGAGGTGCCGGGCGCCCTCGCCGCGCGGCTGCCCGTCGGGGCCCAGCGCGCAGGCGAGCTCGAACGTGCCCTCGAGCGTGAGCACGCGCTCCTCCGCGCCCAGCAGCAGCGCGGTGAGGCGGCCGTGGGGCCCGGCCGCGGCGAGCCAGACGTGGTCGCGGCGCGCGGTGGCGCCCAGCGCGCTGCCCGACGCCGAGCTGCCGACGCCGTTCCCGAGCGTCCAGCCGTGGGCGAGCGCGGCTCGCGGGTCGTGGAGGACATCCTGTCCGAGACGCATGCGCGGGCAGGATAGCACGGCGGTCCGCCCGCTACAGCACCGCGCCCTTCTTCAGCAGCGAGGCGAGCGGCACCACGCTGACGCCGCCGAGCCGCGCGGGGGTGAGTGCCGAGTCAAGCCAGCGCCGCGAGGTGGGAGTGACGCGCAGGTACACGATCGCGCGGCCAGATTCGCGCGCCCGCGCGAGCACGCCCTTCCAGCGCGCGTCGAGTGCGCGGGTGTCGGAGGCGCGCGCCTCGGCGTCGAGCACCGCGTCCGGCTCGCCGTACACGACGCCCTGGTCCGAGGCGAGCGAGCGGCACACCGAGCCGGCGGCCGGCTGCATGTGCACGAACGGCACCCCGCGCCGGTGCAGCTCGCGATAGACCGCGGTCATCACCTGCATGTCCTGGGTCGCGAGCGAGCCCATGTGGTTGCTCGCCGCGCTCACTGGACCGGCGGTGTCGAGGTAGCGGCGTACCAGGCCGGTGATGCGCGCGGGTTCCATGGTGACGAGCACGGTGCCCGGGCCCGGGTTGACCGCCGGGTAGTTCACCGGCTCGAGCGGCAGGTGCAGCACCAGCTCGCGCTGCGCCGCACGCGCCGCGCGGAACATCGCGTTGCTCCAGGGGGCACCCGGGACCAGCGCGACCGCGAACGGGTGCGCGATGCGGAAGTCGGTCGCGGCGTGCTCGGGGTCGTCGCCGAATCCGAACAGCACCAGCGCCAGTCGCCCCGGCTCGTGCACGGGCGGTTCATCCGCGGCTGGCCGCGCGCGGGGCGCGCGCACCAGCACCACCTCGTGCGTCGGGCGGCGCGGCAGCCCGATCAGCAGCGTGACCAGCGCCTCGCCGTGCGGACCGACGCTCTCGCGGCCCGTCAGCACCTCGCCGCCGGCCTGCTGCACCAGGCGCGTGATGGCGTAGTTGGTCTGCAGTGCCGAGGCCGCGGGCGGCAGGCCGACCCGCCAGTGCACCGCGGCGCGGCCGTCCGCCGGGATGCTCTCGTGCAGGCTGTCGCGCGGGACTCCGGCGGCCTCGAGGCCGCGGTGCACCTGGCGTCCCATCAGCTGCGTGATGCGCGCGGGATCGCCCCAGCCGAAGTGGCGCGCCAGCAACAGGCGCCCGGCGTCCGAGTTCCACAGTCGCCACGCCTCACCCCCGGCGAACAGCACCACGGCGCACCCCGCGAGGACGAGCAGGGTGCGGGCGACGGTGGCGGAGGACCTGGATCGGCGTCTGGGCATGGTGGGCTGGGGGCTGCGGCGCACGTTAGGAGGGACGTGGCCATTCGTCAACGGCCGGTCCGGTGCGCTCGCGGCGGGGGCGTTCGCAACTGCACGATCGAGCAACGGCCGTTCGCTCGGCATCCCGCGTGGGCCGCGACCATCGAAGCGAGCCGCGTGGAGCGTGGGCGCGCGCGGGCCTTTTTGCCCATTCGTGACACACCACGGACGGCCCGATGACAGGCTTTCTCGCAGCGGCACCGATACAACCCGTGAGGCGGCGCCTACCCCGGGCGCCGGAACATCCCGCCCCTGGAGGTGCGTCATGAAGCAGACCCGACTCATGTGGACCGTGTTGGCCGTGCTCGTCGTCGGGGCCTCGGCCGCGTTCGCGCTCGCCTGCGGCAAGGCGACCAAGAGCGCCACCGCGACCACCGCCTCGACGCACGCCGCCTGCTCGGCCGAGATGGCGGCGAACTGCACGCCCGAGATGGCCGCGACCTGCGGCACCCAGGGCACCGCCGCTGCGAATGCGTCGGGCTGCGCGATGCACGGCGCCGCCACCACCGCCGACATGAAGGCCGGGCAGTGCCCGTACATGTCGAAGGGTGCGAAGGCCGGCAAGACCGCCGCGCACGATGCCGCCTCCTGCGCGATGCACGGCGCCGCGGCCACCACGGCGTCGGCGGGCGATTGCGCTGCACACGGCGCCGCGGCCACGACGGCATCGGCGAGCGGCTGCTCGATGCACGGCACGGCGGCCACCACCGCCATGGCGGCCTCCGCGGGCGGCGACTGCTGCGCACCGGGCGCCAAGGGTGCGAAGGCGGCCAAGCTCACCAAGACGGCGGGCGTGGTGAGCGCGGTCCCGGTCGGCGGCCCCGCGTGCGGCACGCACTCGAGCAGTGCCGCGATGGCGGAGTGCGACGCGTGCGCCGACATGATGTCGTGCGAGTCCGACATCGCCGAGGCCGGCGGCAAGGTGCAGATCGTGCCGCTGAAGAACGGCGTCATGTACGTCTACTCGGCCGAGTCGTCGGCGCGCGTCCGCGCCGTGCAGGCCGCGGTGGCGCGCCACGCCGAGCGCGTCACGGCGATGAGCGCGAGCAACGACAAGGCCCACCTGTGCACGCACTGCAAGGAGATGCGGGGCGCGGCGGCGAGCGGCAAACTCACCCGTGAGGTCGTCAACATCGAGAGCGGATGCCTCACGCTGCTCACCTCGAACGACCCGCGCATCGTCACGGAGCTGTACTCCCTGGCCGGCCTGCAGGGCGGCTCGGCACGTGCGGCCACCAAGAGCTGATCGCCCGCTCGCGATCGGGGGGCCGGCCTTTCGGGGCCGGCCCTTACGCTTCCCCGGCGCGCCCTGCTAGGCTTCCCCCCGCATGGCCGTCTCCCGGTTCTCCCAGCGCGTCCTGCGCATCATCGGCCTCGGAGTGGCGCTGCCCGCGCTGGTGCTCGCGGGCCTGGCCATCTACCTGAGCACGCGCATCGCCGACGCGGTGGGCGTGCAGAGCTCGCGCTACAACACCTACGTGGCCGCGCAGGTGGCCCAGGCGTTCGAGGAGGAGCTGCTCGCGCACATGCGGCGCGCCATCGCGGCGGCCGAGAGCGCGGCCCGTAACGGCGCCGGGGTGGCCGGCGTGCTGCGCGCGCTCTCCACCGACGACCCCGAGTTCTCCAGCCCGCACTTCGTGCCGCTCGACCAGCTCGATGGCTACTCCCTGCTGCTCGTGGAGTCGCAGCCACTGCTGTTCTCTCCCGGCATGGGCGAGCACGGGCGGCACTGGTTCGTCGGACTGCTGCTGCGGGGCACCGACGGCATGGTGATGGGAGCGGGCGGCTGGTGGATCGACCCCGACCACTTCCTGCGCCAGAACCTGGCGACCGTGGTCGAGGAGCGCGTCAACGAGGACCCGCGCATGTACGGGGGCATCGAGTCGACGCGCGGCGTGAGCGTGGAGCTGTTCGACGCCGCCGGCGTCCAGGTGGCGCGCGTGCGCGACCCGGGGCACTCCGGCACCGCGCGCCCGGTGCCGCTGTCGGGGCCATTCGAGGGCTATACGCTGCGCGTCTCGGCGACCGCCGACACGCCGGTGGTCTGGGTGGGCCGCTTCGTCGCGATCGAGATGTTCTTCGTCGCGCTGCTCGTCGGGCTGATCCTGGTCGCCACCGTGTTCGGGCTGCGCTACACGATCCGCCAGCTCGAGCTGGCCCAGCTCAAGTCGTCGTTCCTGGCCAACGTCACGCACGAGCTGAAGACCCCGATCGCGCTGATCCAGCTCGCCGCCGAGACGCTCGACATGCACCGCGTGCGCAGCCCCGAGGAGAGCGCGAAGTTCCTGCGCAGCATCCAGCGCGAGACCAAGCGGCTCACGCAGCTGGTGGACAACATCCTCGACTTCGCGCGGCTCGAGGCGGGCAAGCACTCGTTCCAGTTCCGGCCGGTCGAGCTGGCCGGCGTGGTGCGCGAGACGGTCGAGAGCCTGAGTCCGCGTTTCGAGGAGCTGGGCTTCCGGGTGGAGGTGGACCTGCCGCCCGGGCTGCCGCCGGCGCTGGGGGACTCCCGCGCGCTCTCGCACTGCCTGCTCAACCTGCTGGACAACGCGATCAAGTATTCTCGCCAGCGCAAGGAGATCCGCATCAGCGGCTCGAGCGACGGGACGTACGTCCGGATCGCGGTCTCCGATCACGGGATCGGGATCGCGCCGGAGGACCAGCACCGGGTGTTCGAGAAGTTCGTCCGCATCGAGGCCGGTCTGGTGCATGATGTGAAGGGCGCTGGGCTGGGCCTGCCGCTCGTCGACCAGATCGTGCGCGCACACGGCGGGCAGGTCGAGTTGACGAGCACGCCCGGAGAGGGCAGCACGTTCACCTTGGCGTTGCCGGTCGCCACCGAATCGGCGGCCGCCAGGCCGGAGCCCCGGCGCCAGACCGGGACGTAGAGAGGAAGACGAGGGACCCATGAGTCAGAAGGTGCTGATCGTCGAGGACGAAGAAGGGCTGCTCGACGGGCTCGCCCACAATTTCAAGTTCGAGGGCTACGAGGTCCTGACCGCGAAGACCGGTCAGGAAGGCCTCAAGCTCGCGCTCAAGCAGAAGCCGGACTGCGTGCTGCTCGATATCATGCTGCCGGAGAAAGACGGCTTCACGGTGCTGAAGGAGCTGCGCCAGCGGCATCGGGACATCCCGGTGCTGGTGATGACCGCGCGCAACTTCGAGGCCGACGTGCTGAAGGGCTTCGATCTCGGCGCGGACGACTACGTGACGAAGCCGTTCGGCATCAAGGAGCTGATCGCGCGCGTGCGGCGGCTGATCCAGCGCGGCCCGAGCGGCGCGCCGGCGCCCGGGCCCACGATCTTCAAGTTCGGCGACGTCGAGGTGCGCTTCGAGCCGCGCGAGGTCTACAAGGAAGGCAAGGCGGTCGCGCTCTCGTTCAAGGAGTTCGAGCTGCTCAAGTACCTGATCGAGCACCGCGGTCGCACCGTGAGCCGCGAGGAGCTGCTCGAGGAGATCTGGGGCGTCGACGAGGAGCTGGGCGTGACCACGCGCACCGTGGACACCCACGTGTCGAACCTGCGCAGCAAGCTGGGCGCCGGTTTCGAGCACCCGTTCATCGTCGCGGTGCACAAGGTGGGCTACAAGTTCGTGGAGCAGGGCGGCGACGAAGCCTGAGCGGCGCGACGCACGTCGCGAACACGAGCGGCCCGGTCGCGCGACCGGGCCGCTTCGCGTGCTATCCGACCCGCGAGGTAGTCCACGAGCGGGCCGGGCGTCGTCCACCGACCTGCGTCGCCGTGCGGGATCGAGCTCGCGAACGCGTCCTCCACGGCCATCGTGAATTCGAGCAGGTCGAGGCCCTTCGCAGTCTTCCCTCGCGAGCGCTCAGCCGTCCGCGCCGTGCCGCAGGTCCTCGATGTCGGCGAGGTCCCGTGGGCGTCCGAGGGCGGTCTTGTTGAGGATGAGGTCCTCGCGACCGATGAAGTCGCAGTCCGCGCCGCCGATGGAGTTGCGCACGCGCCGTGGCCACGCTTCCGTGAACGTGACTCCGGTGAGCGACGTCAGCAGATCGATCCGGCGTGGAGGGACCCCGATCTGGAACACGGTGTCGGGCGCGGGCGCGCGTGGATGCCCACGGCATAGGCGCCGACGACGAGGAACCGAACCTCAGCGGCGTTGAAGGACCGCAACAGATCGACGAAGTCCTGGTTCATCCGGATCCCAGCCTCGCATGCGCCATTGTTCCTCGGTGAGTTCCCACACGAGCTCGATCCGCTGCTCGGGGGTCATGGACGCCCAGTACGCCCGGTCGAGGGCGGCTTCCTCGGGGCCCTGGCGGACCTGGCGGATACTGATTCGAGATGCGCGATCCTCATTCATGACGACGGCGAGTCTACCATCCCCGCGTGACGCGGGCGCTGCGCGTGGACCGCGCAGCCAGTACGCGTGGCTCCAGCGCAACGACCTCGAGTTCGCGCGGGTCGTGCGCGAGCGGGCGCAGCGTGAAAGCCCGCCCGCGGGCGAGCTCAGCTCGCAGCCGCCCGGCCCCTGAACCACGCCACCGTCTCGGCCACGCCTTCGCGGTGCGGCGTGGTCTCGGTGCCGAACGCCTGCGCGTACTTCGAGTGGTCGACCACGTAGGGGCGCTCCCACTCGTACATCATCTCGCCCAGCTCGCGCATGATCGGCATGAACAGTCCCATCGCGCCGACCAGCCAGGCGGGGGCGGCGCTGAACCGTGCGGGGCCGCGCTGGCCGCACTCCTCCCACACCATCTGCAGCAGCGCGCGCTGCGTGGTGGTCTCGGCGCTCGGCACGTGCCACACCTGCCCGAGCGCCTCGTCGCGCGTGGCGAGCGTGACCAGCGCGCGCGCGTAGTCGCGGATGTACGTGAACGTGTGCGGCAGGTCGACGTTGCCGATCACCTGCCCGGGCCGGCCGGCGAACGCGGCGGGGATCACGCGGCTGCCGAGCAGGCTGCCCTCGGTCGCCCACGGGCCGTAGAAGTCCGAGGCGCGTCCGATCGCGACCCGCACCCGGCCCGCGCGATGGGCGTCGAGGAACGATGCCGCGATCGCGGCGCGCACCCGGCCCTTGCGGCCGGTGGCGGCGGCCGGCAGGTCCTCGCGCAGCGGGCCCGCGTGCGGGCCGTACGCGTAGAGGTTGTCGCCGTAGATCAACTTCGCGCCGGCCGCGGCCACGCCCTCGAGCACGCCGCGGGCGAGCGGCGGCCAGCGCTCGACCCAGTCGGTGTACGGCGCGTTCGCGCACAGGTGGACCGCGGCCGCGGTCGCGCACGCCTCACGCACCGCGGCCGCCTCGGTGGCGTCGGCGGCGCGCACCTCGGCGCCCGTCGGGGGCGCCTCCATGCGGCCGCTGCGGCTCACCAGCCGCACGCGGAAGCCGCGGCGCAGCGCCTCCTCGGCCACCGCGCGCCCGAGCGGGCCGGTGCCGAGCACCACGTGCAGGTCAGGCGTCGCGTTCATCGCGCCCGCCGGCGGCTTCGGGGTGCTCCGGATCGACGCCGCGCTGGGCGGCGACGCGCGCGAGCCGCGCGAACTCGTCGAGCGTGAGCGTCTCGCCGCGCCGCCGCATGTCGATGCCGGCCTGGCGGCACAGGCTCTCGACCAGCTCCTTCGAGATGCCGAGCGATTCCTCGATGGTGTTCGCGAGCATCTTGCGCCGCATCTGGAACGACCCGCGGATGAGCCGGAACAGCAGCGCCTCGGGGGCGTCGACCGGCGGCTGTTCGCGCAGGAAGAAGCGCACCAGCATGCTGTCCACGTCCGGACGCGGCCAGAACGCCGCCGCGCGGATGGTCATCAGCGGCTCCATCAGCGCGTGGTAGCGGGCGAACAGCGTGAGCGAGCCGTACTCCGGCGTGCCGGCGGCCGCGGCGAGGCGCTCGGCGTACTCCTTCTGCACCAGCAGCACCGCGCTGCGCACGACCGCGCGCTGCGCGAACAGCCGCTCGAGGATCGGCGTGGTGACGTTGTACGGGATGTTGCCGACCACCACCAGCCGCTCCACCCCTTCGCGCGCCGCCAGCGCCGCGAGGTCGAAGTCGAGGAAGTCGCCCTCGACCACCTCGAGCCGCGGATGCTCGGCGTGTTCTTCACGCAGCAGCGCCGCCAGCCCGGTGTCGAACTCGACCGCCACCAGCTTGCGCACCTTCTGCGCGATCCGCAGCGTGATGGCGCCGGCGCCGGGACCGATCTCGACCGCGACGTCGTCCTCGCGCAGGTGGCAGAGCTCGACGATGCGCTCGCAGAGGTCCTCGCGGACCAGGAAGTTCTGGCCGAAGCGCCGGCGCGGTGACAGCCCGCGCGCGGCGAGCAGGTCTTTGAGGCGGGTGGCCGCCGAGCCCTCGAGCGCGGCGCGCTCGCGGATGTAGCTGGACGCGCGCGGTCGCGGGGGAGGACGGCGGCGGGGGTCGGGTGGCATGCGGCGCAGTGTAGGGTGCGGCCCGCGCCGATGCACGCGCGCCGGTGCGCTCGCGGGCCCGCCTCAGTCCCCGCCCATCGCCTTGAGGAAACCGCCCTCGAGCGCCTCGTGCGCCATGTCGCGCGCGTAGCGATCGGACGCACTCTCGGCGGCGTTGCGCAGCGCCGCGCGGCCGGCGGGGCCGAGCTGCGCGAGCGCGTACGCGGCATGACGGCGCACCCACCACGCGCGATCGGCGAGCCGCGCGGTGAGCGGCATCACGGCGCGCTCGTCGCCGAGCCGGCCGAGTGCCCACGCCGACTGCGCGCGCACCGGCCACGCGTCGTCCGCGAGTGCCGCGAGCAGCGCGTCGGCGGACGCGGCGGCGCGCAGCCGTCCCAGCGCGCGCGCCGCGGCGACGCGCACCTCGGGATCCGGGTGCCCGAGCCGGCGCCCGATCGCGGGCCCGGCGGGCCCGAACGAGCCGAGCCCGAGCGTCTCCACGAGAGCGCGCTCGAGCGGCGCGTCGTGCACCGCGCGCTCCAGCGCGGCAGCGAGGTCGGCGAGCGCACGGCGCCCGAACGAGGCGAGCAACGCGGTCCAGGCGCGTGCCCCGCGGCGCTCGAAGCGGCGCGGGTGCTCGAGCACCCAGCGCAGCGCCGCGCGATCCCCGGAGCGGCCGAGCGCGCGGGCCGCGGCGTAGGCGGTGAGCCCGTTGCCGTCGACCATCGCGCGCCGCAGCGCGCGGCGCGGCCGTCGCGCGGGCAGCAGGGCGAGCCGGCGGGCCCCCAGCTCGGCGCGCCACGGCGAGTCGTCGCGCAGCGCGCGCCGCTCGTAGGTGACGTGGCGACTGCGCTCGAGCGTTTCGCCGAGGCGCGCGCGGGCGCGGGCGCCGAGGCCGAGCGAGAGCCGCTCGACCGCGCCCCAGAACGTGCGCTCGTCGAGCGCGGCGGCAAGCCGGCGAACCTCGGCGTCGCCGCGGCCCTCGCGCACGAGCTGCGTGCACGCCACCCGGAAGGCGTGGGATTCGGCGCGGCGCGCGCGGCGGTCGCGCCGGTGGGCGGCGCGGGCGATCAGGGCGAGGAGCGTCACCACCGCGAGGACGGCCGCGACGGCGAGCGACGCCATCAGGACGGAGGAGGTCGGCATGCCGTTGGGGTCATCGGCCCGGCGCGGGCCGCGCTTGAGGCCGGCGGCCGCGGTCGCGGCTCCGGAGCGAGTTACGCCGGCGGCGCCGGCGGCGGCTCGACCGCGATCGGCAGCCGGAACAGATCGAGCGCGTTCGCGGTCGTCACCCGCACCGCCTCGTCGGGTGTCCAGCCGCGCAGCTCGCACAGGCGCTTCACCACGCGCGCGAGCAGCGCCGGCTCGTTGCGCTTGAGCGAGCGGGGCTCGGGCTCCAGATACGGCGCGTCGGTCTCCAGCACCAGCAGGTCGGCAGGCGCGCCGCGCACCGCCTGGTCGAGTTCGGCGTGGCCGTAGGTCAGGCAGCCGCCGAGGCCGAGCTTGAAGCCGAGCGCGCGTGCGCGCTCGACCGCGTCGGGGCCGTCGTCGAAGCAATGCAGCACCCCGCCCGCCTGTGGGTGCGCCTGCTCGAGGATCGCGAGCGTGTCCGCGAGCGCCGCGCGCTGGTGGATCACCACCGGCAGCCCCATCGCGTCGGCGAGGGCGAGCTGGGCGCGGAACCAGCGCTCCTGGTCCGCGCGCGGAGCGTGGTCGCGGAAGAAGTCGAGGCCGGTCTCGCCGATCGCCACGACGCGTGGATGCCGCGCGTGGTCGCGCAGCGCGTCGAGGTAGCTCGCCGGCACCTTCGCCGCTTCGCTCGGGTGAACGCCCACGCACAGGAACAGGTTCGGATGGATCGCCGCGAGCGCGTGCGCCCGCTCGACGATCGCCGGAGCGTAGGCGATCTCGACGAACGCGCGCACGCCGGCCGTGTGCGCCCGCGCGATCGCCGCCTCGCGGTCCTTGTCGAAGCGCTTGTCCGCGAGGTGGCAGTGGGTGTCGATCATGAGCGGCTTCAGGAGGCGGGCCCCGCGGCCTCCTCGGCGGCCGGGAAGAACGCCTGCACGGCCTTCGGCTCGAGGCGCGGGAACAGGATGCTCGCCGGCTGCAGCGGCCGCGACGGGGTGGCGCCGAAGCGCGGACGCGCGTCGTCGCCGCGCACCTCGCCGGGCTCGCCCGGAAGGCCGAGCACCGCCCACAGCTCCTCGCTCTTGGAGGGGATCGCCGGCCATGCCCACACCGCGACCAGCCGCAGCGTCTCGAGCAGCGCCGACAGCGTGGTGCCCAGCTCCGCGCGCCGCGCGGGATCCCGGCTGACCTCCCAGGGCTTGGCGCGGTCGGTGAACTCGTTCGCGCGCTCCACCACGTCCCACGCGGCGTCGAGCGCCGTGTGGATCTCGAACTCCTCGAACGCGCGCGGCACCGCGGTGGCGGCGCTCGCCGCGGCGGCCTGCACCGCCGCGAGTGCGGCGCGCACCTCGGCGTCGGCGAACGCATCCGGAGCCCACTCGGTGGGCGTGTGCCCGTCGAAGTACTTGTGCACGAGCGTCACCGCGCGGCTCGCGAGGTTGCCGAACTTGTTCGCGAGGTGGGTGTTCACGTGCTCGATGAACTGGTCGGGATAGAGATTGCCGTCCTGGCCGGTCGGGATCGCGTCGAGCAGCCAGAAGCGCAGCACGTCGGTGCCGACCGCCGCGGCCAGCGCGAGCGGATCGACGACGTTGCCCGACGACTTCGAGAGCCGGCTGCCGCGGGCGTAGACGAAGCCGTGCACGTACACCTGGCGCGGCAGCGGCACCCCGGCGGCGAGCAGCATCGCGGGCCACAGCAGGCAGTGGAAGCGGCTGATGTCCTTGCCGATCAGGTGGAACGCGTTGGTGTAGAGCGGCTGCCCGGTGCCGGCCCAGGCCGCGCCCGGGCGCCCCTGGCCGTCCAGCTCGGCGAACACGTCCTGCCGGGTCGCCCCCGGCCCGCCGGTCTCGGACTCCTTCGCGAGCCACCAGAGCGAGTAGCGCCGCTCCGGCCAGCCGAGCGCCGAGAGGTAGTTGAGCAGCGCGTCGCCCCACACGTACGCCACATGGCCCTCGCCGCCCTCGATCTCCGCGGGCAGCGGAATCCCCCACTCGAGGTTCGGGCGCGAGAACGACACGTCCTCGAGGCCCTCCTCGATCACCTTCAGCACCTCGTTGAGGCGGTAATCGGGGCGCACGAACTCGGGGTGGGCCTGGAAGTGCTTGCTCAGCGCCTCGTCGTACTCGGAGAGGCGGAAGAAGAAGTTGGTCTCCTTGATCTTCTTGATCGGCCGCGTCGGATGCAGCTCGCAGCGACCGTTGACCAGGTCCTTCTCCTGCTTGAACGCCTCGCAGCCCTCGCAGTAGAAGCCCTCGTAGTCCTGCTCGAACAGCACCGGCTCGCCGGTCTTGGGACTGCGCGCCTGCGCGAGGCGGCGGAACAGCTCCTGCACCGCCAGCTCGTGACGCTTGTCGGTGGTGCGGATGAAGTGGTCGTAGCGGACCCCGAGCGCCGACCACGCCGACTTGAAGGTCTCGGCGTAGAAGTCGACGAACGCCTTCGGCGTCTTGCCCTCGGCGGCGGCGGCGCGCGCCACCTTCTGGCCGTGCTCGTCGGTGCCGGTCAGGAAGAACGTCTGGTCCCCGCGCTGGCGATGGAAGCGCGCGATCGCGTCGGCGAGGACCTTCTCGTAGGCGTGCCCCAGATGGGGGCGGCCGTTCACGTAGTCGATGGCGGTGGTGATGTAGAAGCGGCGTGGCACGTGGGTCTCCCGGGGAGAAATGCGCGCCGGAGTATACCCGAATCGTCTCCCGGGGCCGGCCGCGCCCGTCGGGCGTTCATCCGATCACCGCCTCCGCTTCGATCTCCACCTTCCAGCGCGGGTCGAGCAGGGCCTTCACCACGATCATGGTGGCCGCCGGCCGCGCGTCGCCGAACACCGCGCCGTGCGCGCGTCCGACCGCCTCCCAGTCGGCGACGTCGGTCAGGTACATGCGCGTGCGCACCACCTGGGAGGGGACGGCGCCCGCCTCGCGGATCGCCGCCAGGATGATCTCGAAGCAGCGGCGCGCCTGCACCTCGGGGTCGGGATCGCACGAGCCGTCCGGCCACACCGGGGCGGTGCCGGCGACCACCACCCGGTCGCCGGCCCGCACCGCGCGGCTGAATCCGATCGGCGCCTCGTAGGGCGAGCCCGACGAGACGCGATGGCGCGGGATCATCTCAGCCCTGCTTCGCCGCGGCGTAGCGGCGCGAGATCTCGTCCCAGTCCACCACCTTCGCGAACGCGGCCACGTAGTCCGCGCGGCGGTTCTGGTACTTGAGGTAGTAGGCGTGCTCCCAGACGTCGATGCCGAGCAGCGGTGTGAATCCCGTCATCAGCGGCGTGTCCTGGTTCGGCATGTTGACGAGGAGCAGGCCGGTCTTGGGGTTGTGTACCAGCCACGCCCAGCCGCTGCCGAACACCGCCATCGCGGAGGCGGCGAGCTTGTCCTGGAACGCCGAGAACGAGCCCCACTGGGCGTCGATCGCGCTCGCCAGCTCGCCGCTGGGGGCGGCCTTGGGGTTCTTCTTGAGACTCGTCCACAGCAGCGAGTGGTTGTAGTGCCCGCCGCCCATGTTACGGACCACCGGGGCCAGCTCGCCGGGCACGCCGTGCATCCCGTTCGCCAGCAGCGACTCGATGGTCCGCCCCTCGTACTCGGGCTTGCCGGCCAGCGCCTTGTTGAGGTTGTTCACGTAGGCCGCGTGGTGCTTGTCGTGGTGGAGCGTCATGGTCGCGGCGTCGATGTGCGGTTCGAGCGCGTCGGGTGGGTACGGCAGCGGCGGGAGCGCGAACGGGCCGGCGGGCGCCGCCGTGGCGGGCGCCGGGGCCGCGGTCTGCGCCGTCGCGGCCGCGGGCG
The DNA here is from genome assembly GCA_963725865.1 of Candidatus Eiseniibacteriota bacterium. GTDB lineage: Bacteria > Eisenbacteria > RBG-16-71-46 > RBG-16-71-46 > RBG-16-71-46 > CAVSAC01. Next base: position 894,285 of record CAVSAC010000014.1, on the reverse strand, counting down.
CGAGCGCGCTCGCGAGCGGCGCGAGCGCGGCGGCCGCCCCGGCCGTGCCGAGGACCTGCAGGAACTGACGACGATCGGATCTCAACGAGCACCTCCGGTGAAGGATGGGTTGGGAGTGGGGCGCCTCCGGATCGCTCCGGCGGCGCCGGGTCACGTGCGGTGCGGGAGCGCGCGCATCGCCCCTTCGATGCACGCGTCCGGCATTGCGGTCCGCGCCGGCCGTCCCGGCCGCGGTCAGCTCTCCGACGGCGGACCGTCGTCGGGGCCGGCAGGATCGTCCTTCGGCTTGTTGCCCTTCTTGCCGCAGCCGCAGTCGCCGCACTTGTGATACGGGCCCGGCGGCAGGTCGGCGTACGCGATGCGGTGCTCGCCGCCCTCGTCGTCGCGCACCCACACCGCCTCCTGGTAGATCTCGGTGCGCGTCACCCGCATCACCCCCTGCCCGGTGTGGAGCTCGGCGCCCACCGCGGGCAGCCGTGCGGCGCTGTCGCGGTACTGCGCCAGCTCGTACGCGAGGCAGCACATCAGCCGCCCGCACGCGCCCGAGATCTTGGTGGGGTTGAGCGAGAGCTGCTGCTCGCGCGCCATCTTGAGGGTGACCGGATGGAAGTCCTTCAGCCACGACGAGCAGCAGAACGCGCGCCCGCACGGCCCGCAGCCGTCCATGCGCTTGGCGCTGTCGCGCACGCCGATCTGCCGCAGCTCGATGCGGCACTGGAAGCGCGCCGCGAGGTCGCGCACGAGCTCGCGGAAGTCCACGCGGTGCTCGGCCGTGAAGAAGAACGTGATGCGATGGCCGCCGAACGCGGCCTCGACCTCGACCAGCTCCATCTTGAGCTCGCGGAGCTCGATCCGCTCCCGGCAGTATTCGAACGCCTCGCTCTCGCGGACCTTGCGACGGTCGGCGATGTCGAGGTCCTCCTCGGTCGCCTTGCGGATGATCTCGCGGGTGACGTTGCCCGGCTTGTGGAGGCCCACGAGCGTGGGGTCCTTGAGGGAGACGTTGCCGAGGATCTCGCCGTGCTCGCCCTGCACGATCACGGGGTCGCGCAGCTTGAGCCACAGGGTGCGGGAGTTGAGGAAGAACTCCCGCCGGGCGCCGCGCAGGGCGACCTGGATGATGTCCGACATCGAGGCCTCTATTGGAGCGGTGCGGTCCGCTCTTCGAGCCGGCCCGGGGAGCGCCGGCGGATCGCGTCGAGGGGTGGTCCGGGCGGCGACGGGTGCGCCGCTCGCGGCTATGCGCTGCTGGCCCGCCGATGTCCGGCGGACACGAACGGCGGGAGCATAACGCAGCCGGCGGCGAGTTTCACGGTCTCGAACGCGGAGCGCGGGCGGCGGGCGCGGGCGCAGCGCCACGGCCGGGCCGGGTCGGTCAGCGGATCGCCGACCCCGGGAGCGGGGCCCGCCTCAGTACTCCCAGCGCGCGGTCGCGTGGCGGGGCCACTCGCCCTCGCCGACGCGGGCCCCAGCGACCCGCGAGAGTCCGGAGAACAGGGCCATCTCCGCGGTGACGTTGCCCTCGATGGCGCGCAGCATCTCTTCGAGCACCATCAGGCGGCGCCGGATCTCGGTGGCGTCGACGCGCGCGGCCTGAGCGCGGATCTCGTCCTCCCGGTCACGGTTCACGAGCCGCTCGCGCGGCACCTCGTAACGCGCCCGCAGCAGATCGCGGAGCCAGAGCATGTGGAATTCCGCCATCCGCCGCAGCGACTCGCGCCCGAGCTTGCCGAACTGCGTGAAGCGCTGGGTCGCCTGCCAGAGCCGGGCGGGGTCCTGCGCGAGCGCCGGCTCCAGCAGCGCGAGCGCCGCGTCGCGCAGCGCCCGCGGATCCTGCTCGCGCAGCGCCAGCGCGCGCGCCAGCGAGCCGCCCGAGAGCGCCGCCAGCATGCGGGCCGCCGGTGGCGCGAAGCCCAGTCGCTCCTCCAGGAACGCGCTCACCCGCGCCTCGGGCAGCGGCGCGAACCGCACGCGCTGGCAGCGCGAGCGGATGGTGGCCGGCAGGCGCGCGAGTCGCGCGGTGGTGAGCACCCACACCGTCGCGGCGCCGGGTTCCTCGATGGCCTTGAGCATCGCGGAGTACTGGTCCTCGCGCATGCGGTCGGCGTCGCGCACCAGCACCACACGGCGCGCCGACTCGAACGGCTTGTAGGCCAGCTCGCGCAGCAGCTCGCGCGTGACCGAGAGGCGGATCGAGGCGGCCTTGTCGTACGTGAACGTGAAGTACGGATCGTCCCGCATCGTCTGCAGCGTCTCGGCGATGGTCTTCTCGAGCTCGCGCTCCTCGCCCGAGACCGGGAACAGCAGCCGCAGATCGGGATGCTGGAGCGCGCCGGACTTCACGCACGCGGGGCACGTGCCGCAGGCGTCGTCCGCCGACGGGGCGGATGCCGCGGTGGCGGGCGCGGCGTCGAACAGGCTCGGCGCCGCGGGCGGCGCGGCGGCGGTGTGCTCGCACATCAGCGCCCGCGCGAACGCGAGCGCCGCGGTGCCCTTGCCGACCCCCGCGGGCCCGTGGAACAGGTAGGCGTTGGCCGGGCGCCCGCCGGCCACCACGTGGCGCAGGAAGTCGGCGACGTCGGACTGGCCGAGCAGCTCGGCGAGGCGCACGGTCGCCATGGCTAGCGCAGCCACTCCTGGGGATCGAGCGCCGCCTGCCCCTTGCGCACCTCGAAATGGAGCACCGGCCCCTTGAGCGAGCCGGTCTCGCCCGAGCGTCCGACCGACGCGCCGGCGGCGACCTCCTGGCCCACCGCCACGCCGATCTCGGACAGGTGCCCGTAGAGCGTGTAGTAGCCGTCCCCGTGGTTGATCACCACCATGCCGCCCATCGACGAATACTCCTCGCTCACGTAGTCGATGCGGCCCTTCGCCACCGCCCGCACCGCGGTGCCGACCGGCACCTCGATGTCGATGCCGTTGTTGACGGTGTAGACGTTGTACTTGGGGTGCTTCTCCTGACCGAAGGTGCCGATGATGTTCCCGCGCACCGGCCAGTCGAGCGCGCCGCGCCCGCGGGCGAAGTCGCCGGTGTAGGGCTCGGGTGCGCGGCCCGAAGCCCGCGCGCGGTCGGCCTCCTCCTTGCGCCTGCGCTCGAGCGAGGCGAGCAGGCCGCGGATGTTCTTCGCGGTGCGCTCCAGCTCGGCGGCCGCCGCCTCATAGGCCTGGCGCTGCGACTGGATCTCCGTCACGGTCTGTGCGTGCTGCTGGCGCAGCGCGGCGAGGCGCTGGTTCTCCTTCGTGGTCCGCTGGGCGGTGCGCTCGATCTCCTGCAGGTTGCCCTCGAGCGTCGTCTTCTGGGTCTCGACGTCCTGCTTCTGCCCGCGGAACTCTTCGAGCAGCAGGCGGTCCTGCTCCGCCACCATCACCACGTAGTCCCAGCGGGCGAGCAGCTGCGCGAACGAGCGCGTCGAGAGCAGGAACTCCAGCTCGCGGCCGGCGCCATACTTGTAGAGCGCGCGCAGGCGGCGCGCGAGCAGCCGGCGCTGCTGGTCGAGCGTCGCGATGCTGCGCCGCAGGCTGGCCTGCGTGACCTCGAGCTGCTGGTCGAGGCGCTGCTCGTGCTGGTGGAGGTTGCGCAGCCGCTTGCGGGTGGAGGTCAGCTGCTTCTCCGTGCGCTGCAGCCGGGTGAGCGCGGTGCGCTCCTGGCCGCGCAGGCGGGTCGCGGCTTCGCGCTTCTCGCGCGCCTGGCGCTGGATCGCGTCGAGCTCGCTGCGCTTCTGGGCCTCGAGGCGGGCGTCTTCCTCGCGGCGCTGCGCGGCGGCGGTGGAGTCCTCGGCGGTCTGCGCGCGCGCGGGCGGCACTCCGCGCGGCGGCGCCAGCGCCGGTGCCGCCAGCGCCAGCACGGTCGCGACGGCGAGGACGCGGCGCTTCACGGGCCGACCGAGCGCAGCACCCTCGACAGCGCGAGCACCGCGGTGAGCCACGCAAGCACGGCGGTGGCGGCGACGAATGCGGCGGCCCACGTCCACGGCAGGAACGCCACGCCGGGGATCTGCGCCTCGACCGCGCGCTGGAGCGCGAACAGGACGACGAGGGCGACCAGCGAGGCGATCAGCCCCACCCACACCGCCTCGATCACGAACGGCGACGCGATGAAGCGGTCGCTCGCGCCCAGGCGCAGCATGATCTCGATGTCCCGCCGCCGCGTGAGCACCAGCAGCCGGACCAGGTTGTAGAGCACGAACACGAACGCCAGCCCGATCGCGGTGCCGACCGCGATCGATCCGCGGTGGAGCGCCGCCGCCAGGTCGTCGAGCCGCCGCACCCACTCCGCCCCGTAGCGCACGTCTTCGACCTCGGGGAACGCCTTGACCTGGCTCGCGGCCTGCTCCATCGCCGGGGCGTTGAGCAGCTCGGGCTTCAGGCGCACGCGCAGCGAGGCCGGCAGCGGGTTGGAGTCCACCGACTCGAGCAGCTCGCGGTCTCCGATCTGCTGCGCGAGCTCGTCCCACGCCTGTTCCTTGCTGACGTAGGTGACGGTGCCGAACAGCTGCCGCAGGCGCTCGACCAGCGCGTTCCGCGCACCCGCGCCGACGTCGTCGCGCAGGTACACCACCATTTCGCGCCGGTCGCCGAGCAGGCGCAGCGCGGCCGAGGCGTTCCAGGACAGCAGCAGGAAGATGCCCGCGAGCGTCAACGCGGCGGTGAGCGCGAGGATGGCGGTGGTCGCCAGCGCCCGGTGGTGCGTGAATGCCCGCCAGGCCTCGCGCCACTGGTACAGGACCATGCTCACGACTGTGGCTCCAGCGCCGCGGTCGGCGCCTCCAGCAGGTGACCGTCCTCGAGGTGCAGGCGGCGGCCCGGCAGCCGCTCGGCGACGTCCTGGCGGGTGGTGACGAGGAGCAGCGCCGCGCCTTCGGCGTGGATGCGGCGCAACAGCGTCAGCACCTCGTCGGCGGTGTGGCGCTCGAGCGCTCCGGTGGGCTCGTCGGCGAGCAGCACCGCGGGGCGGTTCACGATCGCGCGCGCGATCGCCGCGCGCTGCTTCTCGCCGGCCGACAGCTCGTGCGGGTACTGCGCCTGGCGGTGCTGGAGCCCGACCTCCTCGAGGGCGTAGAGCACCCGCGGGATCACCTCGTCGTCGCGCGAGTGTCCGGTGAGCCGCACGGCGAGCGCCACGTTCTCGAACACGCTGCGGTCGTTCAGCAGCCGGAAGTCCTCGTAGATGATGCCGAGCGTGCGCCGCAGCAGCGCGCGCTGGCCGCGCGCCAGTCGCCCGCCGACGAAGGTGCCGACGCTGACGCGTCCGCCGGTCGGGAGCAGCTCGTGGGTGATGAGGCGCAGCAGGGTGGTCTTGCCCGAGCCGCTGGGACCCTGGATCACCACGCACTCGCCCTCGCGCATCCCCCAGCTGACGGCGTCGAGGGCGAGGCGCTCTCCGAACCGCTTGGTGACCTGCTCGAACGAGATCATCGGGCCCAACCTAGCAGAGCGGTGCGGCGCGGCTCAACGCACACGGGGCCGATCCATGGACCGGCCCCGTTGCTCGCATCGCCGGCCTAGAGCTTCTTGATCTCGATGGTGGCGCGGGCGCGCAGCCCCTTCAGCCACTCATCGATCTTGTCGGAGTACCGGATGCGCCCCACCACGTCGGGCAGCTGCTCGCGCACCTCGTCCAGCGTGAAGTCGCGCTCGGGCTTCAGCTCGAGCACCTTGAACAGGTTGAACGAGACGCCCGTCGGCTGCCCCGGGCTCGGCACCACGTCCGAGATCTGGCCGGCGCGCAGGCTGTCGAGCGCCGCGCGGATGGTGGGCGAGAGGGACTCGAGCGACACCCAGCCGATCTCGCCGCCCTCGCTCTGCGGCCCGGCGTAGCGGCTGTAGCGCTTCGCGAGCGCGCCGAAGTCCTCGCCGCGCTCGGCGCGATCGCGGATGTCGTGGATCATGCGCTCGTAGCGGTCGGCGTCCGCCTGCGTGGGCTCGACGCGGATCAGCAGGTGGCGCACGTGCGCCTCTTGGAGCGGCTGGCCCTGCGCGTCGAGACTGTCGCGATGGGTGCGCGTCTTGAGCGTGTCGCGCTCCAGGACCTCGATCAGGTGCCAGCCGAACGGCGTGCGCACCGGCTCGCTCACCACGCCGACCTTGAGGCTGAAGGCGACCTGCTCGAACTCGGGCACGGTGGTGCCGCGCGTGAAGAAGCCGAGGTCACCGCCCGAGTGGGCGGTGCCGGTGTCGTCCGACAGCTCGGCGGTCACCTTCGCGAACTTCTCGCCGGCCACGATCCGCTTGCGTGCGGCCAGCGCGGCGGCGCGGCCCACGGCGTCGGCCACCGAGTCGGCGGTCACGGGCAGCTGGATGACCGCGAGGCGGTACTCCGGCGACTTCTTCGGGAACCGCTCGGGATGCTCCTTGAAGAACGCCTCGGCCTCGGTCGCGGTCACGCGCGGGTGCGGTACCTGCCGGTCGCGGAACCGCTCCGAGATCAGCTCGGTCCGCACCTGCTCGCGGTACTGCTGGCGCAGGCGGTCGAGCGAGAGGTTCTCGCGGCGCAGGCTCTCGTTGAACGCCTCCTCGCCGCCCAGCTCCTGGCGCTTGCCGTCGATCGCCTGGTCGACGTAGCGGTCGAGCTCGGTGTCGCTGAGGGTGACGCCGGCCTTCTTGGCCTCGGCGTACACCAGCTTGATGTTGATGAGGTTCTCGAGCACCTGCTGGCGCAGGGTGTCGATCTCGCTGGAATCGGGGCGGGTCTGTCGCGCGCGCGAGGACCTGCTGGACCTGGTCCCACACCTCGCTCTCGAGCACCACCTCGTCGTTCACGACCGCCGCCACGCGATCGAGCGTCTGGGACGACGAAGGGCCGGTCGCGGGAGTCGTCGTCGGGGCGCTGGCCGCCGGGGTCGGGATCGCCGGCGCCGCCTTGGGCGCGGCCGCCTGCGGCCTCGGGGCCGCCGCCAGCACGATCCCGGCGAGCGCCAGTACCACCAGGGACGACAGCGCGATTCTGAGGACCTTCAATGCACGCCTCCATGGGATGGAACGGCACCGCGTCCGCGGGGCCGCGGATCCGCGCGTGGCCAGGGGGCCGGTGGAGCCCCGCACGGTGAAGCAGCGGGGCAGTATAGCGGCTGCCTCCCGACGGACCTACTGCAAACTCGGGGCCCCCATTCCACAAGTCTTCGTCAGGAGCGAAGTCGACGCGTGCCCGCGCCGCGCGCGACGCCGGCCCGCCATGGCGCGCGACCGCGCTGGATGCGGCCCGCGCTGGTGTCGAGCATCTGCCGCGCTCGTCGCGGCGGGGCCGCGGTCCGGCGCGCGCGCGGGCGATACTGCATCCGCGAAACCCGCCACCCCTCCTCCTTCCTCCAGACGGGCCCCCCGTGGACCGGATACTCCCGACAACGCAGCCCACGCTCGTTGAGCGCTCCGCGGCCCTGTGGGACAGTCGCGACGTGCGACCCCTCCACCGCCTTCGCCGCGCGCTCGCGCTGCTGATGGTCCTCGCGGCCGTCGCGATCGGGACCCCGCGCTTTCTCACCCATACGCCGTTCCAGCGGCTCAACGTCGATCTCGACTGGCGGCAGAGCAGCCATCCCGTCGTCGCCCGGGTCCTCGGCCCGCCGGCGCGCGGGATCCTGCAGCCGGGCGACGTCATCATCGGGTGGGAGGGCCAGCACTTCGTCGGCATCCGCGAGATGCGCGAGGCGATGGAACGCGGCGATCGCTGGCCGCGCGGCCGGTTCACGCTCGAGATCCAGCGCGACGGTGTCACGCGCTTCGTGCTGATGCCGCCGGTGCAGCTGACCGGCTGGCAGCGCATCCGGCTCACGACGTTCCCGATGGTCGCCGTCATCTGCACGCCGCTGGTGGCGCTGCTGCTGGTGTGGCGCCGCCCCGACCTGAGCGCCGCCTGGGTGTTCCTGTGGTTCGCGGCGCTGCAGGGCCTGGCTGCGGTGTGGGGGCTGTTCCCCGCGCGGCAGTTCGAGCCGACCGGCGCGATGCGGGTCTACCTCACCCTCTACGACTGGCTCACCGTGTGGGCGCCGGCCGCGTTCCTGCACCTCATGACCGTGTTCCCGCGCCCCCGCTGGACGCGCGCGGGCCGCACGCGGAGTCCGTGGTTCTGGCTGGTGGTGGCCGCGTACCTGGTGCCGGTGGCGCTGATCGTGCAGCACCCGGCCGGCGGCGACGCGCTCGAGAACACGTTCGTGTGGTTCCAGGCCGCGGCGACGGTGCTGGGCGTGGCCTCGCTGCTCGGGCGCTACCTGCTGCCCGCCGATCGGGACTGGCGGCCCGGGCGCGGCGAGCGCGTGCTCGCGGTCGTGCTCGCGGCCACGCTGCTGCTGAACGCCCTGATCGATCCTCTGTTCTCGGACCCGCGCGTCCTGGTGCTCCTGAGCATCCCGGCGGTCCGCCTGCTGCTCACCAGCCTCACGCTCGGCTGGTTCTTCTCGCCGCTCATCATGGCGTTCCTGATCGCGAACGATCCGCTGTTCGACCCGCGCCGCCTGCTGGTGCGCAGCGTGCCCTACGCGCTGCTGTCCGGCATCCTCGCCGCGTTGTACCTGGCGGTGGTGCTGGTGGCGCAGCGCCTGTTCGCGGCGGCCACCGGCGAGCAGGCGATGGTGTTCAACGTGTTCGCCGCGCTGGTGGTGGCGTTCGCGTTCGCGCCCCTGCGCGAGCGCGTGCAGCGGGCGCTCGACCGCCTCTACGGGCGCGACCCACGCGCGCTGCGCGCGGCGCTCGATCATGCCGGCCACGCGCTGCTGTCGGCGCTCGACGCCGGCGAGGTGCGCGCGGTGGTCGAGCGCGGACTCGCCAGCGGCCTGAAGCGCCCGGTCGCGGTGGTGTGGCCCGAGGGCGGGCCGCCGCTGCTGGGCGACGACGAGCTGGTGCCGGGCGACGCCGCCGAGGCGGTCGAGAACCTGTTCCTGCAGGCCGGCGTGCGGCTCGAGAACCTGGCGCTGCAGGCGCACCGCGCGGCCGCCGAGCGCGCCGCCGTGGAGCTGCGCGAGGCCGCCACCCGCGCCGAGCTGCGGGCGCTGCACGCGCAGGTCCAGCCGCACTTCCTGTTCAACGCGCTCAACACGCTGTCGTACCTGATCGAGACCGACCCGCCGGCCGCCCAGCGCTTCACCGAGCGGCTGGCCGACATGCTGCGCTACACGGTGGAGGCGAGCGAGCGTCCGGCGGCGCTGCTGTCGGAGGAGATCGGCTTCGTCGAGGACTACCTGGGCGTCGCGCGCGAGCGCTACGAGAACGACCTGTCGTTCGAGTTCGCCGGTCCGCCGGAGCTGCTCAACACCCCGGTGCCGCCGCTGCTGCTGCAGCCGCTGGTCGAGAACAGCCTCAAGCACGGCTGCGGGCCCGCCGCCGGCGCGCTCCACCTGCGGCTCGAGGCGGCGCGCTCCGACGGCTGGTTCACGCTCCGGTTCGTGGACGACGGCGACTGCACGGGCAACGGGCTGCCGGGGCTCGGCGTCGGGCTGCAGAACCTGGAGCAGCGCGTGATGCGCTTCGGGGGCACCGGCGCGAGCATGCGCGCCGAGCGCCGCCCGCAGGGGGGCTTCACGGTCACGGTGCGCTGGCCGGTGACCGGCGAGAAGGAGGTGGCCGCATGACCGAGCGGGCCGCGCGCCTGCGCACGGTGCTCGCCGACGACGAGCCGCGCGCGCGCCAGTTCCTGGAGAAGCTGCTGGGCGAGCACGAGGACCTGCAGGTGGTGGGCGTGGCGCGCGGGGGCGCCGAGGCGCTGACGCTGACCGCGAAGCTCAAGCCCGACGTGGTGTTCCTCGACATCCACATGCCCGACCTCTCGGGCCTCGAGGTCGCCCGCCACCTGCGCGGGCCCGAGGCGCCGATCGTGGTGTTCGTGACGGCGTACGACCGCTACGCGGTCGAGGCGTTCGAGGTCGCGGCACTCGACTACGTGCTGAAGCCGATCCGCCGCGAGCGGCTCGCCGAGACGGTGCAGCGCGTGATCGAGGAGCATCGCGCCGGACGCGCGGCGTCGCGCTCGCGGGCGCTGCAGCAGGCGCTCGACGCCACGCCGCTCAGCGAGCAGCGGCCGGAGCTCAAGCGCCTTCCGGTGCGCCACCGCCGCGAAGTGCGGCTGCTGGACCTGACCGAGGTGCCGCTGATCTTCTCGCGCGACCGGCTCGTACTTGCCCGTTGCGAAGGGCACGAGTATCTGGTGGACTACACGCTCCAGGAGTTGGAGACGCGCCTGCCGGAGGGCCGCTTCGTGCGGGTCCATCGCGGCGCGTTGGTGAACGTCGACGCGATCGAGTCCTACGGCGGCGAGGAAGGCGTGCTCGTGCTGCGACTGAAGGACGGCACGCGCGTCGAAGCGAGCGAGCGGCGGGCGGCCGAGGTGCGTCGCCGGCTGCGCTGAGGTTCCGACACGGCGCGGAGTTCCCCCGCGGGGCGCAAGGATCGCGCCCCGCCGCGCCGTCTACCCCGCGAAGGCCGGTCGAGCCCGTTCGTCAGCCGGAGATCCGGCGGCCCATCCTCACGGATGCCCGGACGGCATCCCGCCCGGCATGCCCTGCATCGCGGTGGGCTCCGGTGCCGGCCATTCGAGGCGCTGGAGCCGCTCGGGGTGCACCTCGAACGGCTTCACCGTGTGCTCGATCTCGGTCGTCAGCTCGCGCAGGCGCGCATCGCGCTTCATCATCAGCGCCTCCTGGCGCAGCCCCTGGCGCAGGTTCTCCGGCAGCGCGGCGAACGCCGGCGGCGGGATCACCCGGCCGGTCGAATCGGTGCGCGTGAACATCGCGGCGCGCTCGGTGTAGTGCGCCAGCACCTCGTCGTCCGTGACGTCGAGCCCGGTCATCACCTTCAGCTCGTAGACGCGCTGGAGCATGGCGTTCTCCACCCGCGCGCGGATGCGGCGGGCCACGTCGGGCTCCTTCTCGAGGTGGCGGCGGCGCGCCTCGATCACCGCGACGCGCGGGATGACCTGGCCGTCGATCCACGTCTGGAGCGCCGCGGTGGACTGGAACGGCGGCCGGTCGCGCGCCGGGTTGGCCATGTCCTTCATCGCGTCGCCGACGGTGTAGCGCAGGTGCGCGCCGCGGTCGCCGTCGTAGGTGGCGAGCACCTGCGTGGTGTCGGGCATCGTCGTCGCGCCACCGGCGCTGCCGAGTTGGAACAGCGTGAGCGGGCCGCGCGGGTCGACGGCCACGTGGTACTGCTCGCGCAGCTGCTGGAACGCCTTCATCGCGATGGTGCGCTGCTTGCGCTGGCGCAGCATGTTCTTGAGGAACGGCTTCTCCTCCTCGAGCGAGCCGGTCGGCTGCGGCTGGCGCTCGGTGACCAGCGCCACGAGCCAGCCCTCGGTCGGCGCCGCGACCGGGCCCAGCGGAACGCCGAGCGCCGCGTCGCGCACCAGCTGGTCGAGCGGATCGACGAGCTGGCCGGCGACCATCCAGCCCAGGTCGCCGCCGGGCGGCACCACGCCGGCCTGGCCGAACTGCTCGGAGACCTTCGCGAACGGGTGCCCCGCCTTGAGGTCCGCCACCGCGCGATCGGCGTTCGCGCGCGCGGGCGTGTACAGGAGCATCACGTGGTTCTTGGTGCCGCGCCAGCGGTGGAGCTGCGCCACCTCGCTGTCGCTCACCGCCACGTCGTTGGGGGCGAGCCGCTCGAACAGCGAACGCGCCAGCAGGTCGTCGTCGCCGACCGCGCGCGCGGCCACCACGGCGCTGTCCTTGTCGAGACCCAGCCGCTGTCCCGCGACCAGCATCAGCTCGCGCCGCACCATGTCGTCGAGCATCGCGTGCTTGGCGCTGTCGGGCGCGAACGGGTACTGCGGGGCATTGTCCTTGGCGATGGAGCGGAAGTCGTCGGCGGTCAGGACGCGGGTCCCGACGCGCGCGAGCACCTCGCGCTCCGGCACCTTCGAACAGCCCGCGAGCAGCGCGGCGCCGGCGACGAGCAACGCGGCCGCGGGCGCGAGCCACGGACGCGCCAAGCGCCCGGGATGGATCGGATCGGTCATGGTGGGCAGTCCTCGGGTTCAGGGTGAGGACGGGAAGGTAGAGCAGCGGCGGGGGCCGGGCAAACGTAAGGGCGGATCCGATGGCTCGGCGCCCTCTCCGCTCAGGTATCCTCATGGAGGACTCTCCGGATGGCGGACGCAGGGTGCGGTGAACGCGGCCCCGGGTCCGCTCGAGGTGAAGCTCTACGACCTGCAGGGCCGCGTCGTCTGGCGTGCGGACGCCAGCTCCGCCGGCGCGGGCGCAGCGCGTTCGCCATCGACCCCCTGAGTTCCGCCCGCCGCTGCGCGGCGGCATCTACTTCCTGCGCGCCCGCGACGCGAGCGGGCGCACCAGCGCCACGATGAAGGTCGCCGTGATCCGGTAGAGCGCGGACCCGCGCGGGGTCAGTGCTTCGCGCCGTCCGTCACGGCCGCCAGCGCCTGCAACAGGGTGCGCGTGCGGTGCAGCAGCGCCAGTCCCTCGCCGCGCACGCGCAGGCCGAACTCGCGGCCGGTGAAGAACTCGACCTGGAAGTCGACCGCGCCCACCAGTGCGGCGATCTGGGCGGGCTTGAGCGGGCGGCGCAGCGCCAGCTCGGCGACCTCGTGGAACACGCGCAGGCTCTCGACGTCGCTGCCGGCGCCCAGCACGCGCAGGCGCCGCAGCTCGAACAGCGCCACCGCCGCCGGCGGCAGCTGGCCGAAGCGGTCGAGCATCTCGCGCACCAGCTCCTCCAGCTCGGCCAGCGCGCGGGTGTCGGCGAGGCGGCGGTAGAGGTCGAGCTTCTCGTGCTCGTCGGGGACGTAGTCCTCGGGCAGGAACGCGGGCCAGTCGGTGAGCAGGCGCGGCTCGGGCTTCACCTCGGCGGCGGCGCCCTTGAGGCCGGCGACCGCCTCCTCGAGCAGCTTCACGTACAGATCGAAGCCGAGCCCGAGGATGAAGCCGTGCTGCTCGGGCCCGAGCAGGTTGCCGGCGCCGCGGATCTCCATGTCCTTCAGCGCGACCTTGAAGCCCACGCCGAGGTCGTCGAACTCCTCGATCACGCGCAGGCGCTTCTCGGCGTCCTCGGTCAGCACCCGGCGCGAGGGCACCAGCAGGTAGGCATAGGCGCGATTCGACGAGCGTCCGACGCGCCCGCGCAGCTGGTAGAGCTGCGCCAGGCCCAGCGTGTCGGCGCGGTCCACGACCAGCGTGTTCACGTTCGGGATGTCGAGCCCCGACTCGATGATCATGGTCGACACCAGCACGTCGAAGCGCTTGTCGAGGAAGTCGAGCATCACCTGCTCCAGCTCGCGCTCGGCCATCTGGCCGTGCGCGACCGCGACCCGCACCATCGGCACCAGCTTCTGCAGCGCGAGTGCCGCGTGGTGGATGGTCTCGACGCGGTTGTGCACGTAGAACACCTGGCCGCCGCGGTCGATCTCGCGCAGCACCGCGTCGGTGATCACCTCGTCGTCCTGCTCGAGGATCTCGGTCTGCACCGGCAGCCGGTCGCGCGGCGGGGTCTCGATCACCGACATGTCGCGCGCGCCGGCCAGCGACAGGTTGAGCGTGCGCGGGATCGGCGTGGCGGTCATCGCGAGCGCGTCGACCAGCCGCGTCATCTGGCGCAGGCGCTCCTTCTGCGCCACCCCGAAGCGGTGCTCCTCGTCGATCACCACCAGCCCGAGCTGGCGGAAGCGCACGTCCTTCGACAGCAGCCGGTGGGTGCCGATCAGCACGTCCACCTCGCCGCGCTCCAGCCGCGCGAGCGTCTCCTTGATCTGCTTCGGGGTGCGGAAGCGCGACAGCACCTCGACGCGGACCGGGAAGTCGGCGAACCGCTCGCGGAACGTCAGCGCGTGCTGCTGCGCGAGGATCGTGGTGGGCACCAGCACCGCGACCTGGCGGCCCTCCTGCACCGCCTTGAACGCGGCGCGCACCGCGACCTCGGTCTTGCCGTAGCCGACGTCGCCGCAGATGAGCCGGTCCATGGGGCGCGTGTCCTCCATGTCGGACTTCATCTCGGAGATCGCCTTGAGCTGGTCGGGCGTCTCCTCGTAGGGGAACGACGCCTCCAGCTCGCGCTGCCACACGGTGTCGGGCTGGAACGCGTGGCCGGGCAGCGCCTGCCGCGCGGCGTAGGTCTGGATCAGGTTCTCGGCCATGTCCTGGATCGCGGCCTTGGCGCGCGCCTTGGTCTTCTGCCACGCCGGCGAGCCGAGCCGGTGCACCGCCGGTCGCGCGCCTTCGCCGGCCGCGTAGCGCGACACCAGCGCGAGCTGGGAGACCGGCACGTAGAGGCGGTCCTTGTCGGCATAGGCGATCTCGACGCAGTCGGTCTCCTGACCGTTGAGCGTCAGCCGCTGCATGCCGCGGTACACGCCGACGCCGTGGTCCTCGTGCACCACGTAGTCGCCGACCTTGAGCGCCGACAGCTCCGCGAGCGAGAGTCCGCCGGTGCGCTTCAGGCGCCGGCGGCGGCGGCGGTAGCGCGCGAAGATCTCGTGGTCGGTGAGCAGCGCGAAGCCGGCGGCCTTGAACGTGAAGCCGGACGACACCAGCCCGACGCCGAGTGTCGCGACGTGGTCGCCGAGCAGCTCCCGCAGGCGGTCGCGCTGGCCCGGGTTGTCGCACAGCACCACCGGCTCGATGTCCTGGGCGCCCAGCTCGGCGAGGTGGTTCTTGAGCCGCTCCATCGAGCGCTGCATGGTCTCGGCGGGGCGGCAGTCGAGGATCCAGTTGTGCGCGTACCGCGCGGCGTCGGCGGCCTCGCCGACCGGGCCCATCCAGTCGACGCCGGCGTACGAGGTCGCCAGCGTCTCGAGCGTCTCGCCCGGCAGGAACAGCTCGGCCGGCGGCGAGATCAGCGGGTACTCGGCGCGCGTGGACTTGAACTGGCGGGCGATCACCTCGACCAGGTCGTCGCGCCGCTCGCGCAGTCGCCCGGGATCGTCGCACACCACCAGCGCGTCGGCGGGCAGGTAGTCGAGCAGCGAGCCGAGCGCGGGATCGTAGTAGCCCGCGAAGCGCTCCATGCCCTCGTGGAACAGGTTCGCGCCGCCCTTCGCGCTCTCGTCGCCGGCGGCGCGCAGGCGCTCGGCGATCGCCGCCGCCTCGTCGCGCTCCACCACGATCTCGTAGCGCGGCAGCACGCGCGCTTCGGTGGCCTGCTCGATCGAGCGCTGGGTGCCGGCGTCGAAGCGCCGCAGCGACGCGATGGTGTCGCCATCGAACTCCACGCGCAGCGGATCGTTCTGCCCCACCGGCCACACGTCGAGGATGCCGCCGCGCCGCGCGAGGTGGCCCATCGCCTCGACTTCGGGGTAGCGCTCGTAGCCCATGAACACCAGCCGCTCGATCAGCGCGTGCGGATCCACCACGGTGCCCACCTCCAGGTCCAGCACCGCGCGCGCGAGCCGCGCCGGCGCCGGCATCCGCTGGAGCAGCCCGCGCACCGTCGCGACCAGCACGCCGCGCTCGCCAGCCGCCAGCCGCCCGAGCGTGTCGAGGCGTTGCGCGGTGATGCCGGGATGCGGCGAGGAGGAATCGTAGGGAAGCGTGTCGGGCTCCGGCAGCGCCAGCACCTGGCCCGCGCCGCGGAAGAACTCGAGGTCGTCGCGCGCCTCCTCGAACGGCTCGCCATGAGGGGTGAGCCACAGCACGGTGCGGCCGGTCTCGCGCTGGAGCCACGCCACCAGGTAGGCGCGGGCGGAGCCGGCCAGCCCGCGGACCGCCGCGCGGCGCGGCCACGCCGCGGCGTCGTTGCGGCCCCAGTCGCCGCGCACGAAGTCGAGCAGCGCCTGAGCTTCGGGCACTCGCCCGGCGCGCGCGGCCAGCGACTCGGCCAGTTCGTTCCTGAGGTAGACCTCGGTCATGGCTCCTGGCGGGCGCGAAACGCGAAAAGCCGCCACGGGCTGCCCCACGGCGGTGGATCGGTGCCCCGCGTCGGGGCGCGGAGCGGGCGCGACACTAGCAGAGGCCCGTGGGTGCTCCCAAGGCGCGGTCGCGCGCGCCGGCGCCCGCCGCGCGGCGGCGGCGCGCGTTCGCCGTTGCCCGCGCGCGCTCGGAAGGCGCACACTTCATGTGCCGTCCCCCGTTCCGGACCGCCCGCGACCGAGGTCCCATTGCGCAGTCCGCATCCGTGTTCCTGCATCCGGCGACTGGCCGTCGTGCTCCCGCTCCTGCTGTCCGGCTCCGCGCGCGCGGAGTGGCCGGCGGCCGGCGTGATCGTGTACGACCCGCCCTCGCAGGGCCGACTGGCGCCCGCCCACCAATTGCTGCCGGATGGCTTCGGCGGCGCGATCGTGGTCTCGGGCCGGCCCTACTTCGCATCGGCGCGCCGCGTCGCGGCCGACGGCACGACCGTCACCGGATGGCCGATCGCGCCGCTCGGCACCCGGGGCGTGGGCGACGGCGCGGGCGGCCTGGTGCTGTTCCACACGCTCGACGACGGGACCGGCGACTTCGACCTGTACGCGCTCCACTACGGCGCGCAGGGCGGTGCGGGCGCGGGCTGGTCCGGGCCGGTGACGGTGTGCGGCGCGAGCGGTGCGCCGAGCGTGCTCGCCACCGCGAGCGACGATGCCGGCGGCGCGTTCGTGGCGTGGCTCGATTCGCGCGGGGCACCCGCCGTGGCGCTGGTCGTGCAACACCTGCGCGGCGACGGCACGATCGATCCCGCGCACCTGGACGGCGTGGTGACGCGCGTGGTCTCGCCGAGCGTGCTCTCGATCGCCAGCGCGCGGCTCGCGAGCGACCGCGCCGGCGGCTGCTACCTGCTGTGGCACGAGCAGGACGTGGCCGCCGCGGGGGTCGCGACCACGCTGCGCCTGCAGCGTCTCGATCCGGCGCTGCAGGCGCAGTGGTCGATCGCCTTCCCGATCCCGCGCACGCTGTATCCCGCGCCGCAGCTGGTCTCCGACGGCGGCACGGGCGCCTACCTCGCGTGGCAGGCCGCCGATGCCGCGGGGGATCCCAGCGTGTGGGTGACGCGCTGCTCCATCATGGGCGGCGCGCTGCCCGGCTGGACGCTGGCGGGCACCGAGGTCGGAGTGCACCCGGGCTCGCACATCGCGCCGGCGTTGGCACTCGACGGCGCGGGCGGCGTGTACGTCGCGTGGGCGGGCGGCGCTTACGGCGAGCGGCCCGCCTGGATCACCCGGATGACCGGTGCGGGCGGCTGGGCGCCGGGCTGGAGCGAGAGCGGCGTCGCGCTCTCCGGCACGCCCAACGTCGAGGGCCCCTCGACGACCACCGTCCTGCGCGATCCGCTCGGCGGCGCGGTGGTGGCGTGGGACGGCGCGTGGCAGCCGGTGGGGAGCGCCGTCGCGGTCCGCGGCGTGCGGGCGCAGCGCGTCGAAGCGGCGGGCGCGCTCGCGGCGGGCTGGCCCGCGGACGGCTTCGACCTCAGCGTGCCCCTCGGCGCGAGCATCATCGAGCGCGATCCGCAGTCGATCGCGGGCGGCTACGTGAGCTGGCTGGAGGCGGTCCCGTTGGCGAACAACGAGGTGGACTACGCGGTCTACCTGCAGCGGCTGGGCGCGCTCACCCCGGTGCCGCTCGCCGTGGACGCGCAGGCGCCGGCCGGCCTCGCGCTGCTGGCGCCGCGGCCCAACCCGGCGCGCGGCGACTTCGCGATCGACTATCGGCTCGCGGCGGGTGGTCCCGCCACGCTCGAGCTGTTCGACGCGGCGGGCCGTCGCGTGGCCGCGCGCGCGCTGCCGGCGACCGGCGCCGGCCCGCAGGTGGCGCGCTTCGGGGCCGCGGGCCTGGCTCCCGGCGTCTACCTGGTGCGGCTCGCGCAGGGCGCGCGGGTGCGGACCGCGCGCATCGCGCTGGTCCGCTAGCGACCGCCTAGGGGCTCGCGGGCGCGGGCGCGGCCAGCGCGGCCGCGAGCTCGTGCTCGAACTCCTTCCACTGGACGTCGCAGCGATGGTGGCGCGGGTCGTCGGTCGGATGGTATTCGCCGCCGCCGTGCACCCAGCGGACGTTGCCGTCGCGTCCGATCAGGAACGACACCGACACCCAGTTGCGCTCCGGGTGGCCGGTGAGCCAGTAGCGGGCGAGCGTGGTCCAGCGCTCGTCCACGGCGATCGGGCCCTGGAATCCCAGCGAGTCGGCGAGCGCGAGGATGCGCCGGTCGCTCCGGTGCTGAGCCGCGCGCTGCGGATGGAACGCTCCCAGCACCACGAACCCTTCATCCGCGTGCGCGACGCGCGCGCGCTCGAGCGCCGGCAGCGTGTTCGTGCAGAAGCTGCAGCGCTCGGTCCAGAAGCGGATGAGCACCACCCTGCCGCGCAGCTCGGCGAGCGAGAGCGGACCGCCGCGCGCCCATCGATCGAAGCTCCAGGCAGGCGCCGGGTGGCCGATCATCGCGGCCCCCGAATCGGCGTCCGAATGCGGGTAAACGGTTGTGGGAACGACCAGAAGGCACCCGAGCAGCAGTCGCTTCATCAGGGTTCGCATGCAAAGCACACTACCCAAATGGACGAATTCTGACTATATATCTCGCCGTCTATGCGCGGGCCGGACCGGGACAAGGACCAGGCTCGGTGGTCACGCGCTTGGTCAACCTGCGACGAAGAAGGGATCCCATGAGAAGACTGACTGTATTCGCCGCTCTTGCGTTGCTCCTTGCGTACGCCGGCTCTGCGATCGCGGCGGATCAGGGAGCCGCGCAGCGCGATCCGAATGCGCCCTGCTTCCGCTGGCCCGCGGTGGACATGGACGGCGATGGCGTGTTCGATCGCGTCGACGATTGCGTGAGTACTCCGAAGGGCTGTGTCGTCGACCAGTGGGGCTGCTCGGTCGATACCGACGGGGACGGCGTCTGCGATGGCGTCGACCAGTGCCCCAATACCCCCAAGGGCGTGAAGGTCGACAAGCAGGGTTGCTCGGCGGAGCAGAAGATGGCGCGCGCGACACCGCCGCCGCCGCCGCCCGCCCCGGCCAAGCCGGTCGCGCCGCCGCCGCCCCCGCCGCCGCCGCCCGCTCCCGCGCAGACCGCGACCGAGCAGGCGCTGTTCAAGGGCAACCTGGTGCTGCGCGACCTCTACTTCGAGACCGGCAAGTCGAATCTCCTGCCCGAATCCGAGACGCGTCTGAACGAGGTGGGCGCGGCGCTCGAGAAGCTGCCGGGCGTGCGGTTCGAGATCCAGGGCCACACCGATTCGCGCGGCACCGCCGCCTACAACCAGCGGCTGAGCCAGGCGCGCGCCGAGGCCGTGCGGTCGTACCTGCTCGGTCACTACAAGCTCGATGGCGGCGACCTGACGGCCAAGGGCTACGGCGAGTCCAAGCTGGCGGTCTCGCCCGAGAAGCGTGACGCCGACTACGCCGCCAACCGTCGCGTCGAGCTGCAGGTCCTCAATCCCGACGCGCTGCCGAAGGGCGTGGACGTCGAGAAGCGCTGATTCATCGTCGTATCGCACGAGGCCCCGGGTCGTCCGCGACCCGGGGCCTTCGTGTGAGGGGCGGGCGCGCTCAGGCGCGGATCATCACCAGCAGCATCGTGAAGCGCGCCTCGGCCCGCACCGCGTGGGGCCGATGCGCGGGCAGCAGCAGCGACTGTCCCGCGTGCACGGTGTAGGGCGCGCCCTCGATCGTGATCTGGGCCGTGCCGTCGGTCACCACCACCAGCGCATCGAACGGAGCGGTGTGCTCGCTCAGGCCCTCGCCGGCCGCGAACGCGAACAGCGTCACGTTGCCGGCGGGCTGCTTGACCAGCTGACGGCTCACCACCGCGCCGTCCTGGTACTTCACCAGCTCGGCCAGCGTCTCGACCCGCGGAGCGCCCGCGGCAGGCTCGTTCACGATCCCTCCTCCTTCGCGGCCGCCGGCGCACGCTGCACCAGCGCCACCCCGGCCAGTACCAGCAGGCCACCGATCACCGTCATGAGTCCGACTTCCTCTCCCAGCCAGCTCACCGCGGCCGCCAGCGTCACGAGCGGCTCCAGGTACAGGAACGCCGCGACGCGCGAGGTCTCGATACGCTCGAGCGCGCCGTACCAGAACAGGTACGCGAGCCCCGAGCAGCCGAGGCCGAGGAACACCAGCGCGCCGATCCCGCCGGGGGAGAGCGCGGCGTATTCGCGCCACCCGGCCGCGCGCACGAACAGCGGCGCGAGCATCAGCCAGCCCAGCAGCATCGCGCCGGCGGTCGCGCGCAGGCTGCCGAGCCGCGCGATCACGCCGCGGCCGATATTGGTGTAGATCGCCCAGTTCAGCGTGCTGGCGAGGATCAGGAGGTCGCCGCGCGTGGAGGGCAGTGCGAGCGTGCCGCCGCCGAGGCGCCCGCGCGTGACCAGCAGCAGCGCGCCGACGAAGCCGAGCAGCAGGCCGGCGACCTTGACGACCCCGAAGCGCTCGCGCTGGAACACGGCGGCCAGCACGGCCGACCAGATCGGGATCAGCCCGATCAGCCAGCCGGTGCGCACCGCCGTCGTGAGCGTGAGCGCGTACGACTGCAGCAGCTGGTGCACGAACACCCCGATGAACCCGGCGAGCGCCAGCCATCCGAGCTCGCGTCCCGAGACCCGCAGCGGCAGGCGGCACGCCACCACCAGCGCCAGCAGCAGCGCGGAGCCCATCGCGAAGCGCGTGAAGATCAGCGTCACCGGCGAGATCTCGCGCAGCACCGCCTTGGTGGCGACGAATGAGAGCCCCCAGAACACGATCGCGACGAGCGCGCCGAGGCGCGGGGGCATCCGCACCCTCAGCTCCGCGGCGGGGCGCCGCCCGGCATGCCGGCGCGCGCGATCAGCGTCTCGAGCGCCAGCAGCGCCAGCGCCGCGATCAGGAACGCGCTCCACAGCTCGCGCCCGAAGCGCGCCTCGCGCACGCGGCGCGCGAGCCCCTCGCCCGGGTGCAACACCTGCGCGCGGCCGCGCGGGAACGCCGCCACCAGCGCCGCCTCGCCGGCCGCCGCGAGGTCGGACTCGCGCACGTCGGGATTGACGGCGAACGTCGCGCGCACCCGCCCGTCCTGCAGCACGCGATAGAGTCCCGGCCGCTCGAGCGGCGCGGATGTGAGCCGCGCCGCGCCCGCCGAGGCGGCGACGGTCGACGGCACCTCGGTGCCGGCGACGTCCTCGATCCGCCAGCTGCCGGTCGACGCGGGCACGCTCCAGCGCTCGCCCGGCACCAGCGAGGCGGCCGCGGTGCCGCGGCCCAGCACCCGCACCATCTGGTGGAACAGCGGCAGGAATGCGCCGCTGACCGGGAAGTCCGACGCGTCGGGCGCGAGCGAGCCCACGAACACCAGCGCATGCGGGGCCTCGAGCAGCGCCGGGTGCGCGCGATCGTAGGCCAGCAGCGTGCGCGCGCCGGCGCCGGCGGCGAACGCCCGCACGCGCTGGAACCGCGCGGTCGACAGCGGCTCGCCGGGGCGCGCCGGGAAGCCCGCCAGCGCCGGATGTCCGGCGACCGTGCGGCCGAGCCGCCACGCCGCGTCCGGGGCGGCGGTCTCGGGATCGCCGAGCGTGCCGGCGCCCAGCTCGCGCAGCAGCGTGGCGTTCCAGAATGCGGCGTCCGCGCGCGCGCCCAGCACCAGCAGCACCGCGCCGCCGCCGCGCCAGTGATCGAGCAGCGCCTGCGTCTCGACCGGGCCCAGCCGCTCGACGTCGTCGATCACGATCACGTCGGCGCCGGCGGCGCGCGCGCTCAGGCCGGCGGCGTCCACCACCTCGACCGCGATTCCCGAGGCGGGCGAGCCCGCCTCGAGCGCGAGCCGCAGCGGCGAGGGACCGGCGTCCTCGCGGAGCAGCACGTGAAGCGTGCCCGCGCGCCCGGCCGCGAACCAGCGCTGGTCGTCGAGCGGCAGCACGTCCTCCGCCAGCCGCGCCGCTCCGCCCTGCTCCGGCGCGCGCGCGAGCGGCAGCAGCGCGCTGCTCTCGCCGCGCTCGGGCAGCGTGACGAACCCGCGCCCCAGCTCGCCCTCGCCGCCGGCGCCCGCGACCGTCACCGCGCGATCGCCGGGTGCCGCGCCGAACGAGGCGGCGCCCACGGTGAGCGCGACCGGATCGCTGCCGGGCGCGAGCGCCGCGTCGGTCAGCGCCGCGTTGGCGGTGGTGCGCGGCGCGAACGGCACCAGATAGACGCGCGCGCGCTCCCACGGCCCGGCGGGTGCCGCGGGCGGCGCGGTGCCGAAGCCGGCGCGCTGGAAGTCCGAGAGCCAGAAGAGCTCGCGGTTGAGCGCGTGCGACTCGCCCAGCGCGCGCGCGGCCGCCTCGAGCGCGCGCACGTGGTCGGTGCGCCGCGCGGTGGGCGCCAGCGCCTGCAGCGCGCCGCGCAGGCGCGCGACCGCGGACGAGGGGGCGGGCGTGACCGGGCGCGGAGTCTCGTCGTAGGGCACCAGCAGCAGCTCGTCGGCGGGCCCGAGCGCGGCGAGCAGGTCCTCGGCGACGCGGCGGGCGCCGTCCACCAGCGAGGCGCCGCGCGCGTCGCGCGCGCCCATGCTGCCGCTGACGTCGAACAGCACCACGACGGTCGAGGCGGCGCCGCTGCGGCCGCTCGCGCTGCCGCGCAGCGCGGGGCGCGCGAGCGCCAGCGCCAGGCAGGCGACCGCGAGCGTGCGGAGCAGCAGCAGCAGCCACTGCTTCAGGCGCAGGCGGCGGATCTCGCTCTGGTTCACCTCGGTCAGGAACTCGAGCGAGGGGAAGCGCACCTCGCGCGGCCGCCGGCGCGTGAACAGGTGGATGAGGATCGGGATCGAGGCCGCCAGCAGCCCGAACAGGAACAGCGGGTTGAGGAAGCTCACGGCGCGACCTCGCGCCAGCCGCCGCGCGCGGTGTCCCACACCGCCATCGCCGTCACCGGGTGGAGCTCCCAGCCGGTGATGCGGCCGTGCGTGGCGTCGGCGGGCAGGGGTTCGTCGTACTGGAAGTCGTAGAGCAGCCAGCCCGTCACCCGCACCCGCGCGGGTCCGGTGGGCCACGGTGTGGCGCCGCCGTAGTCGGGCCGCAGCGCGGCGGCGAGCGCCTCGTAGCGCCAGGCGGGATGGCGGCGGCGGAACTGCGGCGTGACCTCGGCGGTGACGTAGCGCTGGTCGTCCCCGCCGGGCGGCGGGCCGGGGATCAGCTCCAGGTGCACGTCCCCATCGGAGGCCCACAGGATCTGCCGCACCCAGCCGTCGATCACGACCGCGCGGCGCTCGATCGCCGCGCGCCGCGCGAGCGGGGCGCGGTGCGGCAGCGCCGCCATCCACGCGGCGCTCACCGGGGTGGCCGCGGCCGGCGCCGCGATGCGGTCCTTCATCGCGCGCAGGTGGCGGGCCTCGGGGCTCGCCCACGGGCCCTTGCCGAGCAGGTGGAGGAACACCATCAGCAGCACGGTGCCGGTCGCCAGCGCCAGTCCGGCGGCGATGCGCACGATCACAGCAGCCTCGCGCGCTTCTCGAGGTAGGCGAGCAGCGCCTGGTCGAACGGCGTGCGGGTCTCGAGCCGCACGTAGTCGATGCGCTGCTCGCGGCACTGGCGCTGGTACTGCGCGGTCCATGCCGCCAGGCGCTCGCGATAGCGGCGCGCGATCTCCCACGGCTCGGTGGTGAGCCGCTCCTCGCTCTCCATGTCCACGAACGTCGAGGTGCCGGTGTAGGGGAAGTCCACCTCGTCCGGGTCGAGGATGTGGAACACCACCACCTCGTGATGGCGGTGGCGGAAGTGCTGCAGGCCCGACATCACCTCGGCGGGCTTGTCCATCAGGTCCGAGAGCAGCACCACCAGTCCGCGCCGCTTGATGCGCTCGGCCAGCTCGTGCAGCGCCGGCCCGAGGCGCGTGCGGCCCTGCGGCTCGGCCTCGCCCAGCACCTTCAGCAGCACGTCGAGGTGCGAGCGCACCGCGCGCGCCGGCACGTAGCGCAGCGGTCGCTCGGCGAACAGCATCGCGCCGACCGCGTCCTGCTGCTGGAGCATGAGGTACGCGAGTGCGGCCGCCAGCGAGCGCGCGTACTCCAGCTTGCCCATCGCGGCGCGCTCGGAGCGGAAGCCCATCGAGCCCGACAGGTCCACCAGCAGGTGGCAGCGCAGGTTGGTCTCCTCGGTGTACTGCTTCACGAGGTAGCGGTCGCTGCGCGCCCACACCTTCCAGTCGAGGTTCTTGAGCGGATCGCCCGGCATGTAGGGCCGGTGCTCGGCGAACTCCACGCTGAAGCCGTGGAACGGCGAGCGGTGCATGCCGGCGATGAAGCCCTCGACCACCAGCCGCGCGCGCACGTCGAGGTGCGCGAGCCGCGCCACCACCGCCGGATCGAGGAACCGCCGGCCCTCGCCGGCCGCCGGCCGCGCGATTCCCGAGCCGCTCGGCCGGGCGCCCGATGCGCTGCGCGGACCCGCGCTCATGCGGTGCGCCGTCCCTTCCACAGCCAGTACACCGGGAAGCCGAGTGCCGCGATCGCCACGCCGAGGGCGGCGCGCGGCACCAGTCCGAGCACCGCGCCGAGCGGTCCGCGCAGGCCTTCGATCGCCAGCGGCGTGCTGGACTTGAAGTCGCTCCAGACGATGACGAGCGTGACCAGGATGAACACCACCGCCGGCAGCGGATGGAGCGGCGCGCGGTACGACGGCGTCGCGACCAGGCCGCGCGCCTCGCGGCGGCGCTGGACGAAGATCGCGGCGGTGGTGACGCCGTAGAACAGCCACGAGGTGGTGACGAACCAGCCCGACACGTCGTCGAAGCCGTGCGCGACCCTGAGCCACGCGCACGCCAGCACCGCCTGCACCCACAGCGCCAGGCTCGGCGTGGCGCGGCGCCGATCGAGGGCGGCGAGCGGCTTCCAGAGCAGGCCGTCGGCCGCCATCGCCTGGGTGACGCGCGGGCCGGTGAGGATCGCGCCGTTGGTGGTGCCGAACGTGGAGACCGCCACCAGCACCGCGAGCGCGCGCGCGCCCCATGTGCCGAGCAGCCGGCGCGCCGTCTCGGAGCCCACCGCCTCGTAGGACGCCACGCCCCGGGCGCCGAGCACGTGGAAGTAGGCGATGTTGGTGAGCACGTACACCGCGATCACCAGCCAGGTGCCCCACACGATCGCGATCGGCATCACGCGCCGGGGATTCACCACCTCGCCGGCGACGTAGGTGGAGTCGGTCCAGCCGTCGTAGGCGAACAGGATCGAGACCATCGCGACGAAGAACCCGATCACCAGCGGCTTGGTGCTGGCGGCAGCCGCGGCGGGCGCCGGCGAGGCCGGATGGCTCGCGGGCAGCAGGAACGCGGCCGCACACAGCCCCAGGATGCCGACGATCTTGGCGGTGGTGAGCAGCGACTGGGTGCGCGCGCCCTCTTGCACGCCGAGCCAGTTCACGGCGGTCAGCAGCAGGATCGCGACCGCGCCGACCGCGAACTGGCTGCCGGGCGGCCAGCCCATCACCTGGCAGAAGTAGAGCGCGAACACGCTCGTGATCGAGGCGATCACGGTCGGCTTGATGACCCACAGGTTCGCCCACCCGAACGCGAACCCCCACGCGTCGCCGAACGACTCGCGGATGAACACGTAGAGCCCGCCGGTCTTCGGGTGGGTGACCGCCAGCTCCGCCAGCACCAGCGAGCCGCAGATCGACAGCAGCCCGCCCACCACCCACGCGAGCAGGACGAGCTGGAACGACGTCAGCTCCTCGGCCACCGAGTGCGGCGAGCGGAAGATGCCCGAGCCGACGATGTTGCCGACCGTGATCGCGGTCGCGGCGTAGAGGCCGATCTGGCGGCGAAGGGTGACGCCGGAGCTCGGCGGCGCGTCGTGGGCCATGGTCTCCTCGGACGGGCGCGCTCGCGCGCGGTGACGCTGGCCGCCTACTCGGACGGCACGCGCTGGAGCAGCTCCTCGACGATGCGCTCGGGACGCACGCCATCCGCCTCGGCGGTGAAGTTGGTCACGATGCGATGCCGCAGCACCGCCAGCGCGACCGCGCGCACGTCCTCGATCCCGGGCGCGTAGCGGCCGTGCAGCACCGCGCGGGTCTTGGCGCCCAGCACCAGGTACTGCGAGGCGCGCGGGCCGGCGCCCCACGACACCCACTGGCGCACCACCTCGGGCGCGTCCTCGCCGCCGCGGGTGGCGCGCGCCAGCCGCACCGCGTAGCGCACCACGTGGTCGGTCACCGGCACCCGGCGCACCAGCTTCTGCAGCGCCAGGATGTCGGCGGCGCCCAGCACGCGTGAAAGGCTCGCCTCGTACGCCGAGGTGGTGGTGGCGACGATGCGCTCCTCCTCGGCCTGCGAGGGGTAGTCCACCCGCACGTTCATCATGAAGCGGTCGAGCTGCGCCTCGGGCAGCGGATAGGTGCCCTCGAGCTCGATCGGGTTCTGGGTCGCCAGCACGAAGAACGGCAGCGCGAGCCGGAACGTGCGGCCGCCGGCGGTGACCTCCTTCTCCTGCATCGCCTGGAGCAGCGCGGCCTGGGTCTTGGGCGGCGTGCGGTTGATCTCGTCGGCCAGCACGATGTTCGCGAACACCGGGCCCTCGATGAAGCGCACCACGCGCTTCCCCGTCGCGTGGTCCTCCTCGATGATGTCGGTGCCGGTGATGTCGCTCGGCATCAGGTCGGGCGTGAACTGGATGCGGTTGAACTTGA
This sequence comes from Candidatus Eiseniibacteriota bacterium, assembly GCA_963725865.1. Taxonomy (GTDB): domain Bacteria; phylum Eisenbacteria; class RBG-16-71-46; order RBG-16-71-46; family RBG-16-71-46; genus CAVSAC01. Next base: position 867,818 of record CAVSAC010000014.1, on the reverse strand, counting down.
GGTCCAGCACTTGCGCGAGACTCGAGATCATCAGCGTCTTGGCGAGCCCCGGCACGCCGACCAGCAGCACGTGGCCGTTCGCGAACAGCGCGGTGAGCAGCTGCTCGACCACCTCGTCCTGTCCCACGATCACCTTGCGGAGCTCGGTGACGATGCGCTCGCGCGCGCTCTGGAGGGCTTCGATCGCCTGCAGGTCGGTGAGGCCGGGCGTTTCCGGGGTCACGGGTCTCTCGAGGGGGTCGGGGTGGGCGCGCCGCGGCGCGGCGCGCGGTGCCAAGCGAGCGGCGAGCCTAGCACGCTGCTCGAACGGGCATCAATGCGCGACGGGCGCGGCGACGCGCTCGATCCGCGCGATCCGGATGCGCGGCCCCGCGCTCTCGCGCTCGACCCACGCCACCAGCGCCGTGCGCGGGCCGACCGCCGCGGGCCACGCTTCGCGGGCGTGCGCGCCGAGGAACACCCACGGCGTCAGCGCCCCGCCCGGCTCCAGCGCGCGGACCGCGACCACGCCGACGCTGTCGCCCTTCGGCAGCGCCTCGACCGCCAGCAGCGTGGCGTCGCCGAGTGCCACCGCGCGCGGGTGCGCGGCGCGCGCGAGGCTGTCCATCAGCGCGCGCCGCGGGGCTTCGGGCCGGTGGCCGAAGCCCCACGAGGCGAGGTAGACGCCGGCCGGCTCCGCACCGGTGGTCCACACGCTGGTCCCGCGCTCGCCCGCGCCGATCAGCACCGGGCCCTCGGAGGGGCATGCGTCGAGCTGCCAGCCGTCGAAGGAGACCGGTGTCTCGGGCGTGAATGTGCGCCCGCTGTCGCTCGAGAACGCCAGCACCGGATCGCGCACCCCGCGTGCGGCGCTGCGCCACGAGAGCGCGAGCCGGCCCGCGCCGGTGCTGGCGACCGCGGCGCGGCAGCACGGGCACAGCGAGTCGGTCACCAGCGCGTTCGCGCTCCAGGTGCGGCCGCCATCGGCGCTCACCGAGCTGAACAGCGCGCCCAGCAGCTCGGCATCGGCCTCGGCGTGGGTGCGGCCATCCATCCACGCGGCGAACAGCGCGCCATCCGGCATGAACGCGAGCGCCGGGAAGCCGTGATAGACGGGGCGCCCGAGCGAGTCGTCGTTCACCATCACCGGCGGACCGAGCGCCGCCGCACCCAGCGTCGCCACGTCGCTGCCGGAGCGCACCAGCAGATCGGCGACCATCCCGGTGTCGGCGCGCAACTGGGACCACGCGATCGCCAGCCGCCCGCCCGGCCCCCACACCGGCACCGGACGCGACTCGGCGTAGGACGACACGCGCCCGGGCACCAGGTTGACGCGCACGAGCGGATCGAAGCGGGCGCCGCTGTCGTGCGAGAGCGCGAGCCACAGATCGTGTCCGCCCGCCGAGTCGCGGGTGACGAACGTGAGCGCCACGTGCCCGCGACCGTCGGAGGCGAGCGCCGGATCGGCCGCCGCGCGCCCGGCGAGCAGCGCGGGCGTGACCTCGCGCACGGCCGCCCAGTCGGCGGGCGAGCGCCGCCCCGCGCAGCCGGACACGGCGAGCAGGGCGGAGGTGGCGAGCGCGAGCGAAGCGGCGAGGGCGAGTCGACGGGACATGCGGGGCTCCTCCGATGGCGCGCAGTGTAGCGCCGCGCGCAGGCGCGGGCGACAGGCGCGGGGCCCGGCGCGGTCAGACGGGCGACGGGCGCGTGGCGACGCGGCGAAGCACGGCCCGCTTCACTCGATCCGCACGATCCTCAGCTCCCGCGCCGAGGCGCCGCTCGCGAAGCGGGCGAAGTAGAGCCCCGGCGGCACGCGCGTGCCGTGCTCGTCGCGGCCGTCCCATTCGACACCGGTGGCGCCCGCGGGGATGGTCCGCCGCATCACCACGCGGCCGGCGAGGTCGACGACGCGCAGGCTGCCGGCCGGCCGGGGTGGCGATCCAGGTGCGGGCGGCGAACGGATTGGGCGCCGCGAGCAGCGCGGCCGTCGCCGCCGCGGTCGGGCTGGCGCAGCGCCCGGGCGTCACCGCGATCGGCACCTCGAGCGTGGTGCGATCGGCGTGCGGGCCGTGCGCGTCGATCGCGGTCACCCGCAGGCGCGCCTCACCGAGCGCCACGCACGGCAGCGTCACCGCCGCCGCGCGCGCATCGCCGGGCCGCGTCCCCAGCGCGGTCTCGGCGCCGTCGGCACCCACCAGCGCGATCGCGAACGACGTGATGCTGTCGGGGTCGGACGCCTCCCAGGCGACCGGCAGCGCGCTGCCGAGCGGCCAGCTCGCTCCGGGCGCGGGCGACAGCACGCGCAGCGCGGGCGTCCGATCCACGCGGCCCATCACCGTGAAGCCGAAGCGCGCCTGGTCGAGCGGCAGCGGCACGTACTCCTCGCCCGTCACGCCGCTGTCGGGCGGCACGTGGTAGAGGTGGCCGCGCAGCTCGAACGACGTCGCGTCGATGCGCGTGACCTCGCACCACGGCGAGAGGTAGCGCAGCGCGAACCCGCCGCGCACCGTCGAGGTGCCGCCCACCCGCGGCCACACCCGCACCGGCGGCAGGAACGAATCGGGCAGCGCCACCGTGGCGGTGGCCTCGTACTCCTCGGCGCCGGGCCAGCGGCGCACCCGCTCGCCGCCGCTGGAATCGCCGATCGCGAGCGTGCCCGCCGCGATCGGCACCACCGCGTCGGCGGCCACCTCGTCGTGCCAGATCCCGATCGCGGGATCCACCGCGGCGAGTGCCGCCGGCAGGTCGAGCCGGCCGTACGCGGTCGGCGGATCCCAGCCGGGCGGGCCGAGGTCGTGCGCGCTCTCGCGCAGCACGCGCTGGAAGTCGGTGTCCATCAGCTCCGGCCGCCGTGCGGCGAGCAGCCCGACCGCGCCCGCGACGTGGGGTGCCGCGAACGAGGTGCCGGCCGCGATCACGTAGCCGTCGTACGAAGCGCCGGCGGCGCTGGGGTAGGTCATGAACGTGGTCCAGATGCTCTCGCCGGGCGCCAGCAGGTCGAGGCCGGGCCCGTAGGACGAGAACACCGAGCGATGGTCGAACGGGTCCGAGGAGCCGGCCTGGATGCACAGCCCCTCGGCGGCGAACGCGGCCGGGAACTGGGGCGCGGTCGGATTGGTGAACCCGCGGTTGCCGGCCGCCGCCACCACCACGCAGCCGTAGGTGATCGCCTGCGTGAGCGCCAGCCGCTCCACCTTGCTGGGCGTGCTGCCGGCGAACGAGAGGTTCATGGCCCGCGCGCCCAGCGCGGTCGCCGCCAGCATCGCGCGCGCGATCTCGAACGACGAGGAGTTGCCACTGACCACCGCGGTGATCTTGATCGGCAGCAGCCGGCAGCCGGGGTTCGCCACCCCGTCACCGCCGCACACGCCCGCGATGCCGAGCGAGTCGAAGTGGGCACCCTCGCCGGTGCGCGCCGCCATCACGCCCGCGACCGGGGTGCCGTGGCCGAACGAGTCGATCACCGTGGCGGTGGGATCGAGCGTGGTGTTGATCCCCGGCAGCAGCCGCGGGCGGCCGTCGGGCAGGAACGCGACGAACTCCGGGTGCGTGGGATCGATCCCGGTGTCGGCCACCGCCAGCAGCACGTCGGCGCTGCCGGTGGTGATCGCCCACGCCGCGCGCGCGCCGATGTCGGCGCCCGCCACGCCGCGGAACGGCGTCGTGGGCCCGCGGTTCTCGAGTCCCCACTGCAGCCCCGCGACGAAGTACGGATCGTCGGGGAACGCCGCCGTGCCGACTGGCTCGCGCTCCTGGTTGGGCTCCACCCATGCGATCCCGGGTGCGCCCTCGAGCGCCGCGCGCGCGGCGGCAGCCGCCGCCGGATCGCGCGCCTGCAGGCACAGCACGCGCGCGGGATCGAGGCCGAACGGGCCATCTGTGGCGGGCGGCATCGGCAGCCCGTCGCCGAGTGCCGCGAGCACCGCGAGGCCGAGGGACTCGAAGCGCGGCGCCACGCGGACGCGCGCGGCGGAGGCGCGGGCGTCGTCGCCGCGCGCCGGTGAGAGCATCACCACCAACTCGCGCGCGGGCTCGGCGCCCGCCGCGCGTGGAAGTGTCGCGAGCAGGGCGATCAGGCACAGCAGGGATCGGCGCATGCGCTGCCCCGGCGAGGGCGGAGTGGACGGATCGCGGGGCCCGGAGGTCGCTCCCGCAAGGAACGGGCCGCTTCGCATGATCGGCGGCGGCGCGCGGCGCACAGGCGCGGCGCCGCACGCCGGCGGCGGTTCGTGTGCCGGCGCGACTGCCCACTTCGGAGCGGACTCGTCCACGACGTACCCGCCGATCGGTGTGGTCAGCGCTTCAGGGCGATCGCGCTGCGCGCGGCGGTCGAGACTCGCAGCTCGTCGATGAGGCCCTGGAACGCGTAGTAGGGATTGCGGTCGACCAGGTTGTCGGCCCGCAAGTCGCCGCCGAAGTCGGTGAGCGAGCGCGGGTCGAGGTAGTTGCCGACCATCAGCGGCGCATGCGATTCGCGGATGCTGCCCTGGCTGGCGTACTGCGCCTCGGGGCGGCCGTCGATGTAGAAGCGCACCACGACGCCGTCGTAGCTGACGGCGACGTGGGTCCAGCGCTCCAGCTCGATCACGGAGTTGCTGACATACGCCAGCGGCAGACTGGCGGGGCCCGGCTGGAACGCGAACAGCAGCTGGCCGCGCTGCCCCCGACTCACCAGGTCGCGGTGATAGCCGGGGCTCGGGAGCGCCACCAGCGGCGGCGTCAGGTTGCGGCCCACCACCGCGAACAGCCACGACTGGTCGTTGGCGACCGGCGACCAGCGGCCGACGATCGGGGTGTCCTCGTAGTCGCCGTACGCGTCGAGATAGATCCACGCCTCGAGCGTCAGGCCGCTGCCGCGCTCGAACGCGGGGCTGTAGGGCATGGTGAGGAAGGACTCCACCGACCGGGTGAAGTGGCGCGCACCCCGCACGCGGCCGAAGTCGGTGCGGGTGTCGATGCCCGCCACGCCGTCGATCCGGAACGGTCCGGCGTCGGCGGCCCGCGTGCCACCGGTCTCGTCGAGATGCCACAGCCCCGCGGTGACCGAGTCGGGCTCGGGGGCCATGGTGACGGCGCCGGAGCCCGCGTGCCGCGCGCGGCCGGGCGCGTGCGCGGTGCCGGCGCACGAGGCGAGCGTGACCGCGGCGGCGGCGAGCAACCCGCAGAGGCTGCGACGGACGGCGTTCGGGCTCGGATGTCTCACGGTGCTCCTCCCACGCGCGCGAGCGATGCCCGCGCCGCGGCGGCGGCGGCAGGATCCCCCACCTCGGTGAACACGTCGACCATGCGCCTCAGCGTACCCGGGTCGCGCACCGCGCGCACCACCGGTCGCCAGCGCTCCGCGGCCTCCTGCGGGCGCCCGGCGACCAGGCTGGCCCAGCCGAGCGCCGCCCGCGCGTCGACGCTCTGCGGATCGGCGGCGAGCGCCCCGCGGCAGGCGCGCTCGGCGGCGGGCGAGTCGCCGCGCCGCAGGGCGATCTCGGCCAGCAGCAGCCACGCGGCCGCCCGGCCGGGGACGAGCTTCACGCTGCGCTCCAGGTGCACCTGCGCACTGTCGACCTGATCGTGCGAGATCTCCACCAGCGCGAGCAGGAACAGCGGCTCGGCGTCGTCGGGGTTGACGAGCAGCCGGGCGCGCGCGGTGTGCCAGGTGAGCAGGGTGTCGTTGGCCATCCAGGCGGGCGCCGCGCCGAAGCCGGGGCCGATCTCGTAGAGCACCGATGGGTGCGGCGCCGTCACGCGCCGCACCGTGAGCCCGGGCACCACCGCCGCGGTGTCGAGCAGGTACCAGAAGCGCGGACGGGTCTCGACCTCCGGCCACGAGACGTAGAGCCAGCGCACGCGCTCGCGGCGTGCGGCGTCGGCGAGCTGCGGGAGCGAGTCCGCGAACGGAAACGGCCGGCCCTCGACCCCGGCGATCCACGCCAGGTGGGGCTTGCGCGCGATCACGCGGTCGCCGGGCCGCGCCGCGGCGCGCAGCGTGGCGGCGGCGTCCAGCACCTCGACCGGGAGCTGGTCGAGCGTGTGGCGCTGCGACTGCCACGAGGCGCTCGCGGCGTACGCCAGCGGCGCCAGCAGCAGCAGGGTCTTCAGGCGCACCCGCCGCGCGTGGCCGACCGCGAGTGCCCACCACGGCGAGGCGAACGCGGCGGCGGCGAGTGCGGCGTACACCGGCAGCAGCGCGAGCGAGTAGCGCGCGGCGTGGAACACCGGCACCAGCACCAGGAAGCCGAGCAGCCCGAACACCAGCAGCGGCCAGAGCCGCCGCAGTCCGCGGTCCGCCAGCGTGACCACGAGCCCCAGCAGCGCCGCGACGCCGAATGGCCAGCCCAGCAGGTCGCGCCCATCGAGGCGCAGGTGGTCGAACAGATTGAACGCCATGCGCGCGGCGACCGCGCCGGGGTCGCGCCGGAGGACGTCCCACAGCGAGTGGAACTGCGGCTGCATCAGCTTCTGGTAGTCGTCCCACACGATCCCGCGCGGGCGCGCGAACACCTCGAAGGCGATGTTGTGGTGGAGCTGGAACGAGAAGCCCGCGCCGTGCGCGAGCGAATACAGCACCCATGGCACCACCGGCAGCGCGAAACCGGCCGCGAACGCGAGTGCGGCGCGCGCGCGGCGCGGGGCGGCGGTCGCGCCGGCGGCGATCGCCACCAGCGCGGCCGGCAGCAGCGCGATCGCGCTGTAGCGGGTCAGGAACGCCGCCGCCGCGACGGCCCCGGCCGCGAACGCCCCGCGCGGCCCGGTGCGCGTGAGCAGCAGCCACAGCGCCAGCGTCTGGAGCGCGAGCGCGAGCGCGTCGGTGGTGGCGGAGTAGCCGAAGCGGAAGAACGAGGGGTTGGTGACCACGAGCAGCAGCGCGAACAGCGCCAGCCGCGCGCCGGCAAGCCGGCGCAGCAGGTCGGTCCACAGCCACGCGGTGGCGAGCGCGGCGGCGATCGAGATCAGCTCGGCGGCGCGGAACAGATCGCGGATCACCACACCGACCAGCGCCAGCGCCACTTCGTAGCCGGGCCCGACCACGCCGTAGCGCGCCGGGATCAGGTGCCCGTGCTGGATCAGTCGCGCGCCTGCGGCGTAGGCGCCGTAGAAGTCGGTCTCGGTGAAGTAGTCGCCGATGCGATGCGGACCCAGCGCCACCGCGAGCAGCGCCAGGCCGCAGGCGGCGAGTACCACCCATCCCAGGGCGACACACCAGCGCTCGAGCTCCGGTGCGATGGCGGGGGCGCCGTGGAGCGCAAGCCAGCCCGCCGGCGCCGTCCGGCGCACAGCCGGCGGCGTGCGCGAGGGGCGCGCCGCTCGCGGGGCGGGACGGGTCATGGGCCGGTGGACGGGGTCGGGAGGGCGAGCATCGCGCGGCATTCTAACGCACGCGCGCACGCCTCCCGCGCGAGCCGGTGCCGGGCACAAAAGGACGGCGGCGAGAGGTGATTCCCTCTCGCCGCCGCAGGTCCGGCCCAGCCGGCTGGATCGGCGCGACTATCCGCGCGCGCGGCGCTTACGGGCCGCTGCTCCCAGGGCGAGCAGGCCCATCGAGGCCAGCGCCATGGTGCCAGGCTCGGGAACCGGACGGGTCGGATTCTTGCGCCGGCGCATGTCGATCTCGCCGCCGCTCTGGTACATCGAACCGATCGACACCTCGGGATCGTCGCCACTACCCACCGGGGCCACGCTGGTCGGATTCACCGCACTCGGCGAAGTGGCCGAACCGCCGGGAGCGGGGCTGGTCCTGGTGTAAGCGTTGGCGGCCCCTGCGACCAGGGCAAGGACTGCGACGCTGAGTAGAAGCTTCTTCATGGTGGGCCGACCTCCGAGAATGCTGTGGGTGACGAGGGGGGAGACTCTTCATCACCGCATCACGCAAGGAGCGTACCGCGCACCACTCCGGTGTCGTAACGTCCCACGCGGCAAAGCCCAAGCGGGTCGCGAACGGCTCCGAAGCCGGTCCGCAAGGGGCTGGCGGGCGGAAGAACTGTAAGTCTCGCCGACGCCGATCGCCGATCTCCCGCTGAACGCCAATGGATTCGGGCTGCCGGCGCACTGTCGGTCGCAGGACCGCTCGACGCCGCACCCGACACCCTCGCCGCACCGCCCCATCCCGACGTCGCGCGGCCCGGCGCAACCCGGGACGCCGCACCTCCATCGACCGTGCCCCGCTGGGCCGCCAGGCGCATCCGATGGGGCATGCACCCCATCGCGCCGTCCGAGCCCACCTCGCCGGGGCTGTGCGGCACCTGCCGGCACGCCCGCCGCGTGGTCACCCCGCGCAGCGTTTTCCTGCTCTGCGAGCTCGCCGCCACCGATCCGGGCTTCGCCCGCTATCCGCGGCTCCCGGTGCTCTCGTGTCGCGGCCACGAGCCGGCGCCGCCGCGGTCCAGTGGCGCGCCGCCGGTCTGATCAGGGCAGCAGCACCAACCGTGTGGAGCGGGTGAGCCCCGGGGTCACGAAGCGCGCGAAGTAGAGCCCCGCGGCGGCGCGCGCTCCGGACTCCTCGCGACCGTTCCACCATGCCTCGTGACGGCCCGCGTCGATCACGCCCTGCGCCAGCGTGGCCACCCGGCGGCCCGACAGGTCGAACAGCTCCAGCGTGACCGGGGCGGCGTGCGGCAGCTCGAACGCGAAGCGCGTCGCTCCCTGCGAGGGGTTCGGCCGCGCCGGTGCGAAGCGCAGCGCCGATGGCCCGTCGCCCACCGCCCCCGAGCCGCTGAGCGGCCGCGCGAGCAGGTGGACGACGAGCGCCGGCGCGGCGACGGCGCCCGGCAGGGGCTCGTCGGCGCACGTGAACGTGAGCGTGGCCGAGTAAATGCTGTCGGCCACCGCGCCCGCAGCGTCGAAGTGCACCTGCCAGGCGTGCCCGGTGCCGCCGATCAGCAGCGGCGAGAACCCGCCCACCAGCGAGAAGCGGCCGGCGCCGCCGGCGATGTCGGCCGCGCCGACCGCCAGCCGCGCGGTGAGCGCGTCCCAGGCCTGATCGTGCACGCGCACCGCGCCGTCGGCGAAATCGCCGGTGGCGTGCTCGCCCAGGTCGAGCGTGTCCTCGACCACCACCGCGAGCGAGTCGAGCGAAGGGACCGCATGCGAGAGTACGGTGCCGCTCAGCAGCACGCCTTTCGCGCTGGAGTCCGGCGCGTCGCTGTGGATGGTGAGGGTGTCGTTGCGGCTGCCGCGGGTGGCGGTGTCGAGCCCGACGAGGTGCTCGTTCGCCGCCGCGCCCGCCGCGGCCTCGAACGTGCCACCCGGTGCGCTGAAGCCGGCCGGTGCGACGAGCGAGTAGGTGAGCCCGTCCGCGGGCGCCACCGCGCCGTTGCCCACCGACAGCGGCTGCGTGACGCCGGCGCCCACCAGCACGGCGCCGAAGTCGAGCGCCGAGGCCGCCACCACGCGCGCGGGGAGCTGGACGATCGCGAACACCGGGATGTGATCCGAAGCGTTGCGGAGCGCGGTCGCGATGATCGGGCCGACCGCGAAGTTGGTGAAGTCGTCGATGTTCGCGTTGAAATGGAAGCCGTCGTTGCCGTAGGCGCCGTAGCCGCCGCTGGCGTACGGGACCAATTCGAGGCCCTGCCCGTCCTGCATGGAGTAGGACGAGAAGACGAGGTCGAAGCGGTCGTCGAGCCCGCCGCCCGAGAAGCCCGCGAGGCAGCCGGTGTTGCACGGGCACTGGGTCATGTGGATCGCGTAGCCCGCGTTCACGTGCCAGTTGCCCGGCATGGTGAGCGGGTCCTTGCCACGCCCGTTGTTGTTGGTCCCCGACTGGGTGAGGTTGACGTAGCCCACCTCGTCGGCGGTGTAGAAGTTGGAGTCGCCGCCGACCAGGAAGTTGGGACCGAAGTTGACGATGCTCGCGGTGTTGATCGAGGTGCGCAGCGACGAGCACTCGGCGGCGCGGGTGTTGGCGTCGGCGACGGTGTTCCCGGCCTTGAGATGGAACGAGTAGAGCCGGAACCAGGCCTCCTTCGACACGTATCCGAGCGGCTTCACCGTCCCGCGCAGCACCATCCGCGGACCGCCGGTGGTGATCGCGGTGAAGCTCGACACGTCGACCGCGAGCGAGTCCCAGTAGATCACGCTCTGGGTGCCGGTGAGCAGCGGGCTCGCCCCCCAGTGGCGCGCCGGCAGCGCCGCGCGCAGCACGTTCATGAACGTGTCCCGTGGGGCGTTCGTGCCGTCCTCGGCCAGCTCCTGCACCATGATGATGTCCGGGTTGAGCCCCGCCATCACGATCCGCATGTTCGGCTGGCGCGTGGAGAGCAGCGACGTGGGGTACTCCCACAGGTTCCACGTCGCCACCTTGAGCGCGTGGGCGGGGACGGCGGCCAGCAGTGCGAGCGCGACCAGCGGGACGAGGCGCGTGAGCGGCGCGGTCCGACGCACGAGGGCCATGGAGACTCCTGGACAGGGTTGCGGACGAGGCCGGGACGCGTGGGCCGGGGCATGCCGCGGACCGCAGCGGAACCGGATGATCTCGGTCGAAGCCGGCACCCAGTGTATCCCGCTCCGGCGGGCCCCGGCTAGTCCGTGGGACCACGGAGTGACTCCCGCGAGGCGCGCTGCGGGTCGGTCCGGGCAGCTTCCGTGCACATCGCAACGCCTCTCGCACCTTGCCACTCGCGCGTGCCGCGCGGTCTGCCGATGCCCCGCTCGTGCGCGCGACTCCGTCCTGCTCCGACCACGAGACCGTCCGGGTCTCCGAAGTGCTCGCGGCGCTCTCGTTCGCGCTCGATCTCGCCGAGAGCCAGCCGCTGGGACACGCGATGCGCTCGTGCCTCATCGGCATGCGCATCGCGCAGCGCCTCGACCTGTCGCCGGTCGAGCTGCGCGATCTCTACTACGCGCTCATGCTCAAGGACGTCGGCGGCTCCAGCCGCTCGGCGCGCGTGTTCGAGCTGTTCGGCGGTGACGATCGCGCCGCGCTGCTGCGCCTGCGGCGCGTGGATGGCACCCGCGGCCTCGGCGCCGTGCGCGTGGCGCTGGCGCTCGACGCGCACGGGCGGTCGTGGCTCGAGCGCGCGCGGCGCGCGTTCGCCCTGGTGCAGGGTGGAGCGGCGGCGGCGGCGGCGATGGTCGAGGCGCGCAGCGTTCGCGGCGAGGAGCTGGTCGAGCGCATGGGGCTCGGAGCCGGCGCGGCGACGGCGGTGCGCGCGCTCGACGAGCGCTGGGACGGCAGCGGCCGGCCGGACGGCCTGAGCGGGGAATCGATCCCGCGGCTCGCCCGCATCATGGCCGTGGCGCAGACGCTCGAAGTCCACGCCAGCGCGGGCGGCTCGGCGCTGGCGCTCCAGATGGTGCGCTCGCGCAGGGGCCGCTGGTTCGATCCCGACGTGGTGGATGCCTGTCAGGGCATCGAGCCGCTGCTGAGCGAGTTGGTGGCGCTCGGTGGCCACGCGCTGCACGAGGAGGTGCGCGACGCGGAGCCGGGCGGGGCGTCGCTGCTCGCCGGGCCCGGCACGCTCGATCGCATCGCGCAGGGGTTCGCGGACGCGGTCGACGCGAAATCGCCGTTCACCGCCGAGCACTCGCGCCGCGTCACCCACGTGGCGCTGAGGATCGCGGACCGACTCGGGCTGCCGCCCGAGGCCCGCGACGACTTGCGGCGCGCGGCGCTGCTGCACGACATCGGCAAGCTGGCCCTGCCGAACGCCATCCTGGACAAGGCGGGACCGCTGACGACTGCGGAGTGGGACGCCGTTCGCATGCATCCGTACTACACGCAGCGGATCCTCGAGCACGTGCGCGGCTTCCGCCATCTCGCGCGGATCGCCGGCGCGCACCACGAGCGACTCGACGGGCGCGGATACCACCGCGGGCTGCGCGGCGAGGCGCTGGCCGTGGAGTCGCGGGTGCTGGCGGTGGCCGACATCTTCGAGGCGCTCACCGCCGCGCGGCCCTATCGGCCGGCACTGCCCGAGGAGGTCGCGCTGCGGCTGATGGAGAAGGACCGCGGCACCGGGCTGTGCCCCGATGCGCTCGACGCGCTCGGCGCGGACGTCGCCGACGGCGTCCCGACCATCTCCGAGTCGCTCGCCGCCTGAGCCGGGCAGGCTCCCGGCGTCGCTCGCGGACCGCCGCGCGCCGCCGCGCCGCGCGGGCTAGGGCAGGAAGAAGAACGCGATCGCGAGCACCAGGTAGACCGCGAGCAGCAGCACGCCCTCGAGCCAATTCGACTCGCCGTCCTGCGCCACCAGGTTGACCGCGAAGACCGCGATGCCCACCGCCAGCACCTCGAACGGCGTGAACTCGAGGTCCATCGGGTGTCCGGGCAGCAGCCGCGACACGAACACCAGCAGCGGCGCCACGAACAGCGCGATCTGGATACTGGAGCCGATCGCGATGTTGATCGCCAGGTCCATCTGGTTCTTCGTCGCCATCAGCACCGCGGTGGAGTGCTCCGCGGCGTTGCCGATCACCGCCACCACGATGACGCCCACGAACACCTCGGTGAGCCCGAGGGCGTGCGAGGCCTCCTCGACCGCACCGACCAGCAGCTCGCTCATCCACGCCACCAGCGCCGTCGCGACCAGCAGGGTCAGCACCGCTCGCAGGGGCGTGGCGCGCACCGTCTCGGTGGCCCCGTGGCCGGCGCCGGCGTAGAGATGGCGGTGCGTCCGCAGGCTGAACAACAGGCTCAGCAGGTAGGCGGCGAACAGGACCACCGAGATCTCGAGCGAGAGCCCGCGCGACAGGATGTCCTCGCGCGCGGCCGTCAGGGCGCCCCGCGCCATCGCGCCCTCGGTGGCGAAGTGGAACATCGCCGGCACCACCAGGCCGATCGCCGCGAGCGCCAGCAGCGTCGAGCCGATGCCCGCGGCCTGGCGGTCGAAGTGCTGGCGCTCGCGCCCGACGCCGCCCGCCAGGCAGGCGGCCCCCAGCACCAGCAGCACGTTGCCGATGATGCTGCCCGTGAGGCTCGCCTTCACGACGTCGTGCAGGCCTCGCTGCAACGCCACGAACGCGATGATGAGCTCGGCGGCGTTGCCGAAGGTGGCGTTCAACAGCCCGCCCACCCCGGCGCCGAGCCGCGCGGCGAGCGCCTCGGTGGCCTCGCCCATCAGGCCGGCCAGCGGCACGATGGCGAGTCCCGCGCACACGAAGGTGGCGAGGCCGGCCCCGCCGCGCGCGTGCGCGAACACCGCGATCGGCACGAAGACGAGCAGCAGCTGGAGCATCCGCTCGGGGGCCAGGAACAGGCGGCGACGCTTCAGGGCGATCATCGGGCGCGACTCTGCCCCAAGCCGCGAAGGGCGGCAAGCACGGCCCGCCGTGGCGGTTCAGGCCGGGAGGCGGAAGGCCGATGACCATCTCCATCCACCCGGCGGAGGCACTGCGGCCGCCCGATCGAAGGGAGATGCACGATGCGCAGGTTCCGGACCATCCTCGGCGGCCTGCTGGCCGCGTCCTCGCTGTTCGGCTGCGGGGCGAAGCAGCCCGTGTACGACGGCCAGGCGGCCAACCACTCGATCAACCACATCGGTGACGCCCCGAAGGGGGTCTACGCGAACCAGCTCCCGCTCTATCCCGGCGTGAAGTTCACCGACGCGATGGGCAGCGAGAGCTGGGGCGACGAACCGGACTCCTACTCGAAGGGCATGCGCTGGGAATTCGAGTACCAGGTGCCGATGGAGAAGGTGGTCGGCTTCTACGATGCCGCGCTCCCCGATGCGAAGCGCGAGACCGACCCGGCCTCCGGCGCGGTCACGTGGACCCTGGTGCCGAACGGGGCGCAGCGCGGCGAGTCGGTGTACGTGACGGTCGAGGACGGGAAGCTCCGCATCCACGAAGAGGTCAAGCCGCGGCGCAGCCGCTCCTGAGTCCCGTCGCGTACATTCCCTATCGCGAGCGCGCGATCAGGAGCAACCCATGCTGGTGCCGCAGTTGATGCACTTGTAGCAGGTGCCGTTGCGGATGGTGATGTGCCCGCAGTGCTCGCAGGCCGGCGCGTCGCCGAGCAGGCGTTTGTTGAACTCCATCATCTCGGGCATCGGGCCGTCGCTGGGCTCGGGCGACCGCGCCGCCGCCGCCGCCGCGCGGGCGGCGGCCTCGCTGCGGCCGTTCCCCGCCTGCGTGAACCAGTCGTGCCCGACGGGCGGCGTATCGGCGCGCCGCGGCGGGGTCGAGACCGGGCCGCCGCTCAGGCTCTCGCCCGTGATGTGCACGAGGTCGGTGCGGTTCAGGTATTCGTAGCCGAGCACGCGGAACACGTAGTCGATGACGCTGGTGCAAGCCCGCAGGTTCTCGTGGCCGTCCACGCGCCCGTGCGGCTCGAAGCGCGTGAAGCAGAACTGATCCACCAGGTCCTCGAGCGGCACCCCGTACTGCAGCCCCATCGAGACCGAGATGGCGAAGCAGTTCATCATGCTGCGGAAAGCGGCGCCCTCCTTGTGCATGTCGATGAAGATTTCGCCGAGAGCGCCGTCCTCGTACTCGCCGGTGCGCAGGAACACCTTGTGCCCGCCGATGCGCGCCTCCTGCGTGAACCCGAGCCGGCGCTTGGGCAGGCGGCGACGGCGCAGCTTGGGCGGCGCCGGGACCTCCACGGTGGCCTCCGCCTTCCGGGTGGTCGACAGCGGCTGGCTCAACTTGCTTCCGTCGCGGTAGAGCGCGACCGCCTTGAGGCCGAGCTTCCACGACTGGAGGTAGATGTTCTGGACGTCCTCGACCGTGGCCTCGTTCGGCAGGTTCACGGTCTTGCTGATGGCGCCCGAGATGAACGGCTGCACCGCCGCCATCATGCGGACGTGGCCCATCGGCTCGATGAACCGGGTGCCGCGCGGACCGCAGCGGTTCGCGCAGTCGAACACCGCGAGGTGCTGGGGCCTGAGCCCCGGCGCGCCCTCGACCGACTGGCTGCCGCAGATCGCCGCGTTGGCGGCCTCGATCTGCTCGTCGGTGAAGCCGAGGAACGGCAGCGCGCTGAAGCCGGGCTTCTCGCGCTCTGCCTGGCCGACGCCGAGGCGCGTGAGCAGCTCGTCGCCGAGAATCCCGCGCGCGAACGCCGAGCGCAGGTCGAGCATGGTCGGCAGCAGACGCTCGATGCGGTCGATCTCGTCCTCGCGCAAGCCGCGCTTCAGGAGCTCCGAGTGGTTGATGTGCGGAGCGCCCTCGAGCGAGCCGGTGCCGATCGCGAAACGCACGATGCGCTCGATCGCGGGCTCGTCGTAGCCGAGCCGGCGCAGGGCGGCGGGAACCGACTGATTCACGATCTTGAAGTAGCCGCCGCCGGCGAGCTTCTTGAACTTCACGAGCGCGAAGTCGGGTTCGACCCCCGTCGTGTCGCAGTCCATGAGCAGGCCGATGGTGCCGGTGGGCGCGAGCACGGTGGCCTGCGAGTTGCGGTAGCCGAAGCGCTCGCCGAGCCGCACCGCCTCGTTCCAGCTCTCGAGTGCCGCCATCCGCAGGTCGCGAGGCGCGAGGCCCGGATCGATCGTGCGCGCCGCCTCGCGATGGAGGCGCATCACCTCGAGCATGCTCTCGCGGTTTTCCGCGTAGCCGGCGAACGGGCCCTTGTTCGCGGCCAGCTCGGCCGACAGCGCGTAGGCCTCGCCGGTCATGATGGCGGTGACCGATGCCGCGAACGCGCGTGCGGCCTCGCTGTCGTAGGGCACGCCCTGCACCATCAGCAGCGTGCCGAGGTTCGCGTAGCCGAGCCCGAGCGGGCGGTACTCCGCGGAGCGCTGGGCGATGCGCTCCGTCGGATACGACGCGAAGCCGACCAGGATCTCCTGCGCGAGGAAGAACACGCGGTTGGCGTGCCGGTAGCCCTCGATGTCGAAGGATCCGTCCGGCTTCAGGAACTTCATCAGGTTGACCGACGCCAGGTTGCAGGAGGTGTCGTCGAGGAACACGAACTCGCTGCACGGATTCGTGGCGTGGATGCGATCCGTGGCCTTGCAGGTGTGCCAGAGCTGGATGGTGTCGTCGTACTGCACGCCGGGGTCGGCGCACTGCCAGGCCGCGTCGGAGATCAACTGCCACAGCGCGCGCGCGCGGTGGGTCTCGTGGACCTGGCCGGTCGTCCGGTAAGTGGTCGACCAGCCGCCGTCCTCCACGACCGCCTGCATGAAGGCGTCGGGGACGCGCACCGAATTGTTCGAATTCTGGCCCGAGACGGTGCCGTAGGCCTCGCCATTGAAGTCCGTCGAGTAGCCGGCGGCGACCAGCGCGGCGACCTTGCGCTCCTCGCGCATCTTCCACTGCACGAAGTCGACGATCTCGGGGTGGTCCATGTCGAGCACCACCATCTTGGCGGCGCGGCGGGTCGTGCCGCCCGACTTGGTCGCGCCAGCGCCCTTGTCGAGCACCTCGAGGAACGACATCAGCCCCGACGACGTGCCGCCGCCGGAGAGCTTCTCCATGCGGCCGCGTAGCTTCGAGAAGTTGGTGCCGGTGCCCGAGCCGTACTTGAACACCCGCGCTTCGTTGCGCGCGAGCTCGAAGATCGACATCAGGTCGTCGCTGATCGACTGGATGAAGCAGGCGGACACCTGCGGGCGCGAGTAGGAGTCCTGTGTCACCTGGAGCGCGCGCGCGGCCTCGTCCCAGTAGAAGTTCCCGCCCGAGCCGCCGATGCCGTACTCGTGCCACAGCCCGAGGTTGAACCAGACGGGCGAATTGAAGGCGCCGATCTGCCTCACCAGCATGTGGGCGAGCTCGGCCTCGAACGACTCGGCGTCCTCGCGGCTGGCGAAGTAGCCGCCGGAGTCCTCGCCGGCGCGCCGGATCGTGCGGGCGATGCGGTGCACGACCTGACGCACGCTGGTTTCGTGGCCGGGGGCGTCGGGCAGCCCCGCCTTGCGGAAGTACTTGCTGACCACGATGTCGGTGGCGAGCTGCGACCAATCCGCGGGCACCTCGACGCCGTCCATCTGGAAGACGATCGAGCCATCCGGGTTCGAGATCACGGTGCGACGCCGGTCCCATGCGATCTCGTCGAGCGGATCCACGCCCGGGTGCGTGAATCGTCGCGGGACGCGCAGGCCGGCCTGTGCGGCCGGCTGATCGGAAGCCTTGGTGGTGAGGGTGTCGAGGATGTGGCTCATTGCGGACCTCCCTGGTCCTCGCTCGTGCGGCACGCTTCCATGGACTTCTGTCAGACCGCGACGGCGATACGAGGGACGATGGTACGGCGCCGGCTCGGTCTGGCCCGCTTCGACGACTATCGGTACGAATGTGTCGTTTGCGTGAGGGAAGGTGCATCCCGCTCGCCAGCGAGGAGTCGTTCACGGCGAACAGTGCCAAGTGTTATGCCCGCTCCTAGCGACTTCGGCAACAGGAATTTTTCGCCGCGAAAACCGCGCCTGCTCTCGACCCGCGCGGAAGCGGCATGCATTCCGTGCAGGAACGATGAGAGCGCGATGCATGCACGACGAGCGAGGTCGCGATGGCGCGCGGCGTGCTTCGGTCGGCGCAACTGACTTGTCAGCGAGCGCGATTCCGAGTACAACCGTGTGCGTTCCTGGCAGGGAGATCGCGGTGCGCTTCCGTGCCCCGCGGCGTCCGTGTGGATGATCGTCGAATCATCGCACCGGGAGTCCGACGAAAGGAGTCTCAGAGACGATGAGCAGCACCGAGAAGAAACCGTCCGCGCGCAAGCGGACCACCTCCTCGACCAAGGCCTCGAGCGCGAGTTCGCCCGCCGCGGCCTCGTCGCGCGCTCGAGCGCCCCGCATCGCGAGATCCGCGAGTGGGCCGAGCGCGCCCTCTCATCATGAGATCGAGCGTCGCGCCTACGAGCTCTTCCTGCGCGACGGCCGCCCCGGGCACGATCTCGAACACTGGCTGCAGGCGGAACGAGAGCTGCGTCGCCGGCTCTGACGATCGGTGGGTCGACGCGGCGGCTCGGGGTGACCCTCCGCGCCGCCGTCGTGCCTCCGGCGCGCAACCCGGCGCGCGCGGATCGAAGGCCATCGCGTGGTCTCCTCGCGGAAGTCGCTGCGCTAACGCGCTTGCGTCCGCGTCCCAACCCTGCCAATCTGTCAGGGCTTTCGAGGACCTCCCATGACCCCGCAGATCCGACCCGTCCCGCCTGCCCCCGACGGCGCTCCACATGGCGCGCCTGATTCAAGTGCGCCGCTGGCGGGGCTGGACGTCTCCCGCTTCGACCTCGAGCAGGTGCGCCAGATCCTCCCGCACCTGGTCGATGCCCTGACGGACGCGGTGGTGGTGGTCGACCGTGAGCAGCGGGTGATCGCGGCGAACCGGCGCTACGTCGAGGAGTTCGGGGTGAAGTCCGGGTGGGCCCTGCACGGCCTCTGTCGCGAGACCCTGCAATGCCCCGAGAGCCGCTCCGGCGAGATCTGCGGGGAGTGTGCGGCCTCCGCGGTGCTCCTGGACGCCCAGCCGCAACGGCGCATCCGCAGCCTCGCCGATCCGAGCGGCGTGCTGCGGCGATGGGAGGCGACGTTCAACCCGGTCGTCGACGCCGCCGGCGGCGTCACCCATGTCGTCCAGGTATGGCGCGACATCTCCGAGCGCAGCAAGCTCGAAAGCCAGCTCTCCCACAGCGAACGCCTCGCCTCGCTCGGCCAACTCGCCGCCGGGGTGGCGCACGAAGTGAACAACCCGCTCGCCTCGGTGCTGGCTGGCGTCGAGAGCCTGCAACGCTGGCTCCAGCGGAGCGATTTCGGCCCGCCGAGCCTGGAGGAGGCGAGCGAGGTGCTCGAGGTGCTGGAGCGCGAGGCGCGGCGCTGTCGCGAGACCACCGATAAGCTGATGTTGCTCGCGCAGCCGTACTCGGTCGCCGCCAGCTGGGTCGATCTGAATCGCGCGGTGCGCGACACCCTCTCGCTGCTCAAGTTCCAGACCCGCCAGGCTGGGGTGGAGGTGGTGGAGGACCTGGATCCCGCGCTGCCGCCGATCTGGGCGCGCGAGGGCGCCATGCGCGGCGCCTGCATGAACCTCATGATGAACGGTGTCCAGGCCATGGTGGACGGCGGGATCCTCACCGTGGTGACGCGGGCCGAGAGCGGATGGGTGTCCATGCGAGTCGAGGATACCGGTCCCGGCATCCCGCCCGAGCACCTCGACCGCATCTGGGATCCGTTCTTCACGACCAAGCCTGTGGGCATCGGCACCGGGCTCGGGCTTTCGATCACGCAGCGAATCGTCAGTCGGCACGGGGGTTCCATACGGGTGGAGAGCCGTCCCGGCGAGGGGGCGCGTTTCCACCTGCGCCTTCCCGTCCAGGGTCCGGGAGGTAGCGGTGAGTGAGACGTCCCTGCTGATCGTCGACGACGAGGAGTCGTTCCGGAAGCTGATCGCCCGGGAGCTCGAGCGTGTCGGGTACTCGGTCACCACCGCCGGCGGCCTCGATGAGGCACGGCGGGCGCTGACCCAGCGCACCTTCCACGTCGTGATCCTCGACGTCCGGATGCCGGACGGCAGCGGGCTCGAGCTGTTGAAGGAGATCAAGGAGGCGTCACCCTCGACCGAGGTCATCATGCTGACCGCCTACGGGACCGTGCAGGAGGCGATCCGCGCGATGAAGGAGGGCGCCTACGACTTCCTCACCAAGCCCTGCAAGCTCGCGGAGCTGGAGGCGGTGCTCGAGAAGGCGGTCCAGCGGCAGAACCTGGAGCGCGGCAACGTGGCGCTGCAGCGGGAGGTCGACCGGCTGCAGCCGAGCGACAAGTTCGTGGGCGAGTCCGCCGGGGTGCGCGAACTGCTCCAGATGGTCACGCGAGTCGCGGACACCGACTCGACCGTGCTCATCCGGGGTGAGAGCGGCTCGGGCAAGGAGTTGGTGGCGCGTGCCGTGCACCGGCAGAGCCGCCGCTCGCGTCAGCCGTTCGTGGTGGTGGATTGCGCCTCGCTGCACGAGAACCTGCTCCAGAGCGAGTTGTTCGGGCACGAGAAGGGCGCCTACACCGGAGCGATCCGCCTCAAGCACGGGCTGTTCGAGGTCGCCGACCGGGGCACCATCTTCCTGGACGAGATCGCGGAACTCACGCCGCAGCTGCAGGTGAAGCTGCTGCGGGTGCTGGAGACCGGCACCTTTCGGCGAGTCGGCGGGACGGTGGACATCAAGGTGGACGTGCGCATGATCGCCGCCACCAATCGCTCGCTCGAGCAGATGATGAAGGACGGCGCCTTCCGCGAGGACCTCTACTACCGGCTCAACGTGTTCTCCGTGCACATCCCGCCGCTGCGCGAGCGAAAGGGCGACATCGTGCTGCTGGTGGATCACTTCATCCGCGGCTCGTCGATCGTTCCCAAGCGCACCGTGAAGGCCTCCCAGGAGGCGATCGAGGTGCTCCAGCGCTACCTGTGGCCGGGGAACGTCCGCGAGCTGGAGAACGTGATCGAGCGGGCGCTCATTCTGACCGATGGCGGCGCGATCGAGCCCGAGCACCTTCCGATGGGCGTGCGGCTCCAGCCCGCGTTCGAGGACAACGGGGATTCCAAGCAGATGCCGACGCTCGAGGAGGTCGAGCGGCGCTACATCAAGCGCGTGCTCGACGAGTGCAGCGGCCATCGCCAGAAGGCGGCCACCATCCTGGGCATCAGCGAGCGCAATCTCTATCGCAAGCTGAAGGAGCTCGAGCAGGGCCTGCCGTCGGCCTGAGCGCCGCACGCCCCGCCACTCCGCACGCGCACCCGGCGCCCGCGCGACCGGGCCGCTCGAGCGACGCCGCTTCCATCCCGGAACCTGTCAGGCTTGCAGCCTCGGCGCAGTTCTGTCAGGTCGAGCGCGGCAGTGGAGCGCCGTCGAGCGGCGCCATGCCTCCGACCCACCGTTGTGCGGCAATGAGTTGTGGCGTCCTTGCGAGACCATTCACGCGGGCACGCAGGTTGCTGATTGTGTGAACGTACGCAGAGACGCCTCTCGCGATCCTCACAGGGACGGAGAGGTTGATCGACAAATCAGCGCAGCGGAACCCGTCCCCTGGCAGGGGGCAGGCGAAGTTGCGAGCGAGTTCTGGGGCGGGGTGTCCACTCGTGACTTGGCGGAAGGGTCCAGGGGTTCAAGGCTCTTCTCGCCGTGGGGGGTCCTGAAGGTGGCGCCCCGCTCTTTATTTGTCTCCGCAGGCCGCGGGGGGGACGCCAGTCATCTGCGCGTCCCGGCTGGGGAGTGAGGACGACGATGCCGGCCGTGGTGTTCTGTCTCTGCCCCGATCGACCCGGCGAAGCCGTCTGCACCGCGCTTCGCGCCGAGGGCCTGCGCCTGATCCACTGCGACAATCGGGATCTTCTCCTCGAGGCACTCGTCCAGCATCGCCCCGACGTCCTGATTTACACCCTGCGCCCGCAGGAGGTCGCCGACGTGGCGGTACTCCAGCTGGTGCGGCGCCTGGTCCCGGACCTGCCCGTGGTGCTCATCGCCGAGCAGGGCTCGCTCCACACCGAGAAGCAGGTGCGGGAGCTGCGGCCGGTCTACTACGCGGTCCATCCGGTCGAGGGCGACGAAGTGCGCGATGCGGTGCACGCCGCACTGGCGCGCCGCGCGAAGGGGCCGGGGCGCGTCGCCCAGACCTAGCCGGCGCAGGAGGAGCGACGGGCGCGGGTCCACGCGGACCCGCGCCCGTTCCGTTGCCGCCGTGGCTCAGCGCGACGCGGTGTGGGAGATCGTGCGAACGTAGGAGATCAGGCTCTTGATCTGCGCGGGCTGCAGCGAGTAGGTCCAGGCGGGCATGAAGTTCGACTTGCCCATGTGACCTCCGCCGAGCGCGATGACCGCGTACAGGTCCTGGTCGCTGCGGCGCTCCAGGTACACGGTGTCCGTCAGGTCGCGAGGCCGGACCTTGTGGCGCACGCGCAGCGTGTCGGCGTTGAACCCGTCGCCCTTGCCGTACGGGCCGTGGCAGCCGGTGCAGTAGTACACGAACAGCTTGCGGCCCTCCTCGCTGCTGCCCTTGGGCGCGCTCATGTACTTCTGCAGGGTGGCCGCCGGGATGCCCTGGGACTTGCGACTCGGCAGGGTCTCGATGAAGGTCGCGATCTCGTCGATGACCTTCGGCCCCAGGCGCTCGCCCCACGCCGGCATCATGTTCGATCGCTGCGTGTGGGCGCCGCCCAGCGTGATCACGCGGCGCAGCCCCGCCGGCCCCAGCGTCTGGAGCCGTGCGGAGTCGTCGAGGCGCAGCGGGACCGCCGCCGCCTCCTTGGTGAGATCGGCCGCGAGGGGGCCATCCCCGGCGCCGTTGTCGCCGTGGCACATGGCGCAGTAGGCGAGGTACGCGCGCTCCCCGCGCGCCACCTGGTCCGCCGTGGGCTTCGAGGCCGCGCTGAACGCGGCGGCCGCGAACGCGAGCAGGCCGATGGCGAGCATGGCGATGGAGGTCCATCGGATCGCGGGCTTCATCACGTCGACACTCTCCTTTCGTGCGCGCCGGGGGCGACGCGCGAGCGGGCAGGGACGCGCCGAAGATAGCGAGCGCGGCGCCCCCCGCCAAGGGTTCCCCGCGATCCGGGCGCCGGCGTCAGTGCGCGGGGGGTTCGGTGGGACGATCGTCGTCGCCCCGCTCGGCGCGCTCGCTGGCCACGATCTCCGCCCACTCGCCGCCGTGCTCGTGGCGCAGGTGCTCCTCGCTGATGCGGCCCGTCAGCCAGGTCCAGTTCATCGGGTAGACGTCGGGATTCACCACGTTCTGGTAGATGTGCCAGACCATGATGGCGAGGAACGCCAGCCACGCCTCGTAGTAGTGCACCAGCGTGGCGACGTCGAAGACCCACTTGCCGAACATCCGGCCGGCGGTGTTCTCGAACCAGAGGATGAGCCCCGTGAGCGTCATCACCACGGTGCCCCATACCAGCGCCCAGTACTCGGCCTTCTCGATGTAGCTGAAGCGCGCGAAGGCCGGCGGGTGGCGGCGCAGGCCCGCGAGGTAGAGCAGGTTCGCCAGCGCCTCCTGCGCATCGCGCAGCGTGGGCACCAGATCGCGCAGCGTGCCGCGGCCGCGCCGGGTGAACAGATAGCCGATGTGCACCGCGGCCGCGACGGTCTGCACGACCGCTGCGATGCGATGGACGATGCTGCGCAACGCGTACCCGTGCTCCATGCGCGCCATCCAGGCGAACCAGCCGCTCTCCGGGAACTTGAGCGCGAAGCCCGTGTAGACGAGCGTGAAGAAACTGGTGAACAGCAGCACGTGCTGGATGCGCTCCACGGGCGTCATGCGCACGAACCAGCGCCCGGTCGGGACCTCGGCCGCGGCTTCCGATCGCACGTGGTCGTGATAACGGCGGCGCGCCTTGCGGACGAAGTCGAGCCCCTGGTGGACCGCCATGCCCCCGATGGTGCCGCCGATCAGCCACAGGTAGATGGCGCGGATCCACGCCAGGAGCGGCTGGTCGGCACGCGTCATCGTGGAGTGCACCATGCCGCGCGCGAACGCCTCGCCGGTGCCGGGGTGGCAGTGGCCGCAGGTCTTCGACAGGTTCCGCGGACTCACCGTCGAGCGCGGGTCGCTGGACGGCAGGATGTCGTGGAAGCCGTGGCACGACGCGCAGTTCGCCACCGCCGGCGAGCCGCCGCGCGCCGCCAGGCCGTGGAAGGAATCCTGGTAGCTCGAGAGCCGCCCGGCCGGCAGACCGAAGGTCTCGCGGATCCCGGTGGCCTCGTGGCACGTCGCGCAGGTGGCGGTGACGGCGCCCGCCGCGACCGGCGAGGCCGCTTCGCGCGGGCCGCGGATCTTGTGCTCGCCGTGGCAGTCGGTGCAGACCGGCGTACGCGTGACGCCGCGCGCGAGCGCCTGGCCGTGGACGCCGATGGCGTAGGCCTGCGCCTCCCGGGCATGGCACCGGCCGCAGGTCTTCGGGATGTTTCGGCGATAGACCGAGGAGGTCGGGTCGGCCGCCGGCTTGAGGTCGTGGCTCTCGTGGCAGTCGTTGCAGGTCGCCGCGTTCGGGTTCTTGGAGCGCCCGTGCACGCTCTCGCGGTAGAGCGCCACCGCCTCCGGGATGTTGATCCGTCGCTTGATCATCAGCGCGCGATCGGCGTGGCACTTCGCGCACGTCGCGGCCAGGTGCGTGCGGTGAACCGGCGACGCGGGGTCGGTGTGCAGCTTCACCGTGTGCACGCCGCCGTGGCAGTCCTGGCACGTCGACGCGTCGGTGTCCCCGCGCGCGAGTGCGCGCCCGTGGACGCTCTGGCGATAGCGCTCGACGATGTCGCCGTGGCAGCTGCCGCAGTACTGCACGCCGGTGCGGGACGCCGGCGCGACGTCGTGCACGCCGTGGCACCCCTCGCAGCCGGCCTTGCCGCTCCGGCCGACGACCTGCGCGTGCGCGCCGCTCGCGAGTCCCGCCGCCTGGTCCGCATGGCAGGTCTCGCAGCGCGGCTTCGGCAGCACCTCGGGGTGCGGCACCTGGCGCACGCTGGTGTGACACGTGACGCACGCGAGGCCCCGGTGCACCGAGCGTGAGACCGCCGCGGCGTCCACGAACACGGAGGTCGGCGGCCGCGGCGCCGAACGCTTGAGCGTTCGATCGCCGTGACACATCAGGCAGTCGTCGCTGGTCGGCGCCGCGTGCGCGGCCACCGCCAGCGCGAGGGACGCCAGCGCCAGCCCGGTCACGCGCCGCGCGCGACGACCGCTCGGCCACCGTGTCGCGACGCTGCGCGCGAGGCCCGCGAGTCTCGTCCGCCCCCCCGAACCCATCCGCATCCCGAGCCTCACGCGCGGCGGCGTGTCAGGCACGCTCGCCCGGGAAGGTGGGCTCCGCCGCCCGATCCGACGGGGGCCACACGCCGACCTCGGCCTGATCCTCGGTGCGCAACACCAGGGGGGGCCGATCGGGGTCGCGACGGTAGAGGATGCCCAGCGCGAACCGCTCGCCCCGCGCGAGGTCGCTCGCGCGGTTGAAGTCGGACGGGTCGTAGTCGTCGGGCAGGAAGAAGCTGCGCTGGTAGAGCTCCTCGGCGTAGCCCGAGGGCTGGTACGTCACGCAGCCGGCGAGGATGTGGATGAACGCGAATCCGGGGTAGCGGATGGCTTCCCGGAACAGCGTGCGCAGGTGCGGGAGGTTGCCGGCGTGCCCCCGCGCGACGAAGCCGGCCCCGGAGCTGAGCACCAGCAGCACAGGGTTCAGCGGGCGCTCGTTCTGACCGGCGAGCCCGCGCTTGCGCTTCGCCTCCATCTCGGTGGTGGGCGACGCCTGGCCCTTCGTGAGGCCGTAGATGCCGTTGTCCATCACCGCGTAAGTGAAGTCCACGTTGCGGCGCACCGCGTGCGGGATGTGGCCGAGTCCGATGCTGAAGCCATCGCCGTCGCCCCCCACCACGACGGTGGTGAGCTCGGGACGCGACAGCTTGAGCCCGGTCGCGATCGGCAGCGCTCGCCCGTGCACCGAGTTGAACGAGTACGCGTTCATGTAGCCGGCGAGCCGGCTCGAGCAACCGATGCCCGACACCACCGCCAGCTTCTCGGGCACCACCTCGAGATCCGCGAGTGCCTGGGTGAGGCCTTTGAGCACGCCGTAGTCGCCGCAGCCGCTGCACCACACCGGCTCGAGTTCGGAACGGTAGTCCTTGGCCTTCATCGGGTCGCCTCGCTGAGCATGCGGGTGAGTTCGAGCTCGGACATCGGCAGGCCGCCGCTGCGCGCGAGACTCCGCACCCCGGTCATGTGGGTGATGCCACACAGGTAGCGATGGAACTGGGCGCCGAACGACAGCTCGACGACCGCCAGGTCCGTGAGGCCGCTGCGCCACGCGGTCAGCCCCTCGAGCGGGAACGGATGCAGGATCTCGGGCATGAACACGCGGTACTCGGGATGATGCTTCACGTACTCGCGCAGCAGACCATACATGCTGCCCCACGCCAAGAGGCCGCGGGTGGCGACCGGATCGCCGAACGTGCGGTACCAGTCGCGCGTCTCCTGAGCGATCGCCGGGATCTTCCGGAACCGCTTGGCCTGCATCTCCTCGTGCACGCCACCATCGGCCGACGGTGCGCCTGCGACGGTGTGCTCGATGCCGGCCGCCAGGTACTGCCCGCCGGGGGTACCGGGACGGCGGAATGGCGACACGACGTCATTGAGCTTGAAGCGCGCCGGCCCGTACTCGGCGGTCCACGCTGGACGCTTCGGCGCCTCGGGCGGAGGCGGGATCGGATCGCGGATCTGGCGCCGCTGGGCCACGTAGGCATCCGAGAGCACCAGCACCGGGAGCGCCCACTTCTCGGCGAGGTGGAACGCCCGGAACATCACATCGTACGCGTGCACGACGTCGTACACGCCCAGCACCACGCGCGGGAAATCACCGTGTCCGGCGTAGATCGCGTGATTGAGATCGGCCTGTTCGGTGCGCGACGGCATGCCCGTGGCGGGGCCGACGCGCTGGCAGTCCACGATCACCGCCGGGATCTCGACCATCGAGGAGAGGCCCATCATCTCGGTCATCAGCGAGAGGCCCGGGCCGCTCGTGGCGGTCATCGACGGCGTGCCGCCGAACGAGGCGCCGAGCACCATCCCCAGTGCGGCGATCTCGTCCTCGGCCTGCACCACGGTGCCGCCGAGCGCCGGCAGCTCGTCGATGAGCGTTTCCATCACCTCGGAGGACGGCGTGATCGGATAGCCGGCGAAGAACCGCAGCCCGGCCGCCATCGCGCCGCGCGCCGTGGCCTCGTTGCCGGCTTCCACGGGCAGCGCCACTCCGTGGCCCCGCAGCTGCGGCAGGACCGGCAGGCCGGTGCGGGCGTAGCCCTGCTCGACCGCTTCGATGTTGCGGGCGAGCGCCTCG
Source organism: Candidatus Eiseniibacteriota bacterium (assembly GCA_963725865.1). Lineage (GTDB taxonomy): Bacteria > Eisenbacteria > RBG-16-71-46 > RBG-16-71-46 > RBG-16-71-46 > CAVSAC01. The sequence goes on along the minus strand of CAVSAC010000014.1, from coordinate 841,163 downwards.
GGGCGCTTGCCGAAGCGCTGCTCCAGCACCTGCTTCACCAGCTCGAGCGGCCAGCCGAGGGCGCGCGCGATGAGGCCCAGGCCCTGCATGTTCTTCGGCGGGCCCGCGACCTCCATGCCGTCCTGGAACGTGGCGAACGGGTGGCGCACCGGCGCTCGGCCGGTGGGACCGAGCCACTCGGGCAGCTCGCCCTGGTCGGCCTGCTCGAGGAACAGGAGGCTCTGGTCGTGAAGTCGCACCGAGCCGCGGAAGCGCTTGAGGTCGTTGAGTCGGAAGCACAGCAGCAGGTCGGCGTGGTCTCCTTCGTACTGGACCTCTTCGCACGCGAGCCGCAGTGCCACCGCCGACTCGCCGCCACGGATCTGGGGTCCGTACGACTGCACCATCACTCCATACAGACCCTGCTGCGCGGCCATCTTCAGGATCAGGTCGCCGAGCAGGGCCACGCCGTCGCCGCCGCTGCCCACCACGGCGATCACGATCGAATCGGTCGTCGTCGTGGGGCGAGCGGCCTCGGCGGGGCGGGTCCGGGTGCCGGTTTCCATAGGAATCACACCTCCACGGTCTGTGCGGGCTCGACCACCTCGGGACGAGGCAGCTGGCCTACGCGATGCAGGATGTTGCTCGGGCAGATGTCCACGCAGGCCTCGTTGCACGAGGGGCCGTACGCCTGGCACGCCACGTGGTCGATGACGATCGTCTGGCCGTCCCAGGTGATCGCGCCCGCCGGGCACTTCGAGACGCACTTGCGACACAGGATGCAGCCGACCATGCACGTCGATCGGACCACCGAGCCCTTGTCGCGCGCCACGCAGGACAGCTCGATGCGGCGCGAGCGCGGATAGAGCTCGAACAGGTTCTTGGGACACACGGCGACGCAGATCGCGCAGCCGGTGCACTTCGCGACGTCCACCACCGCGATGCCCTCGCCACCCAGGTGCAGGGCGCCGAACGGGCAGGCGCGCACGCAGTCGCCGAGGCCGAGGCAGCCGTTCTTGCAGGCCTTCGGTCCGCCGAACACCATCGCCGCAGCGGAGCAGGTCGGGATTCCCGCGTACACGGCCTCCTCGCGCGCGTAGGCGCTGACGCCGTGGCAGCGCATGACCACGATGCGGTCCTCGACCGAGCCGAGCGCCTTGTGGGTGAGCGTGGCGACCGCATTGGCGACGGCCTGGCGCCCCGGGATGCACAGATTCGGCGAGACCTCGTTGCGCTCCACCACCGCCTCGGCGTAGGCCGTGCAGCCGGCGAATCCGCACGCGCCGCAGTTGGCCGAGGGTAGGTGGTCCCGCACCGCGTCGACCAGCGGGTTCGACGCCACCCGGAAGCGCTGCGCCGCCACCGCGAGGGCGAAGCCGAACAGCAGCCCGAGCACGGTGAAGAGCGCGAGCCCCCACAGCACGATGCCGAGCGTCTGATGGTCCACGATCGATCCCTACCGGAAGAAGTCCAACCCCGAGAAACCCATGAAGGCGAGCGCGAACAGTCCCGCCAGCGCGAACGCGATCGGCAGGCCCGCGAACGACTTCGGTACCCGCGCGAGCTCCAGCTTCTCCCGCGCGCACGACATCAGGAACAACGCGAGCGCGAATCCCACGCCCGAGCCCACCGCCAGCGCCAGCGCGTCGAGCGCGGTCGCGTTGGCGGCCGCGTTGAGCAGCGGCACGGCGAGGATGATGCAGTTCGTCGTGATGAGCACCAGGTAGATGCCGAAGCTGCGGTGCATCGCCGGATTCACCTTCTTGAGCACCGTGTCCAGGAGCTGCACGAAGAACGCGACCACCCCGATGAACACGATGACCTGCAGGAACGTGAGGTGGAGCGGCTTCATCACGAAGGTGAAGAGCGCCCACGAGATCATGCCGGTGAGCACCATCACCAGCGTGAACGTGATGCCCATGCCGATGGCGGTGTCGCGCCGCTTCGAGACGCCGAAGAACACGCACAGTCCGAGATAGCGGGTGAACACGAAGTTGTTGATGAGCGCCGACGACAGGAACACCGCGAACAGCAGCGCCCACGACGACGGCTTCACGTCGCGGGCCGCGGGCGGCTCGGCGAGCTCGAGGCGGTAGGCGTTGCCGGCGTAGAGCGGCTGGTCCACCGTGAGCGTGACGTGGTCCGGCGCGTCCACCTGCACCGCGGTCACCGTCATCGGAGCGTCGGGCGCGCTGGTCTCGGTGAAGCGGAAGTTGGCGGCGTCGGTGCGCGTCAGCGGCTGCGCCAGCGTGACCTTCAGCGTGTTCGGCGCCAGCACGCGCACGTGGCGGATGATCGATTCCGCGGCGCTGCCGGGGACCGCGACCAGCAGCGCGAGCAGCGCGAGGGCGAGGAGCGGCCGGTGACTAGCCATGGGCACCCCCGCCGCCCGACTTCGGCGCCGCATCCGGCCCCGCGACCCGGGCCTCGACCGCGTTGAAGAACGCCATCAGCAGCGCGATCGAGAAGAACCCGCCGGCCGGCAGCGCGAAGAACAGCAGCGGCTTCGACGGCGTGAGCGCGAACCCCAGCAGCGAGCCGTTGCCGAGCAGTTCGCGCAGGGCGCCGATCACCACCAGCGCGAGCAGGAAGCCGAGCCCCATGCCGAGCCCGTCCCAGAACGACGGCCACAGCGGCTGCTTGGAGGCGAACACCTCGAGGCGCGAGATGATGATCGCGAACGCGACGATCAGCTTCACGTAGAGGCCGACCTGGGCGTAGAGCGTGGGCGTGAACGCCGCGAGCGACATGTCCATGGCGCTCACCCAGACGGCGATGATGACGGTGTAGACCGGGATGCGCACCCGCGGGTGGATGAGCCGCTTGGCCACCGCCACGGTCATGCTCGAGAACACCTGCACGCACAGCACTGCGATGCCCAGGATGACGCCGTTCATCACCGTGTTCGTCACGGCGACCGCCGGGCACAGCGAGAGCGCGAGCCGGAACACCGGGTTCTCGTTCAGGATCCCGTTCATCACCAGCTGCAGCGCCGAGGGCCGCGGGCCCTGGACCAGGACGGTGCTCACGCGGGGCCTCCCAGGTAGGGCGCCAGCAGCTGCCAGCGCCGGTGGAAGTGGTCCACCGTTGCGCGCACGCCGTTCGTGAGTGCGCGGCTCGAGATCGTCGCGCCGGTGACGGCGTAGATCGGCCGGCCGGCCTGCGCCTGGAGCTCGGCCGCGTGCTTCGCGCGCCACTCCGGCACCGGGGTGCGCGCCAGCTCCTGGAGCGCGCCGCGCCAGTCCTCGGGCATCGGATCGCGGGTCACGTCGAGCTTGGCGAGCGCGTCGCCGCCGCGGCCGACGAACTGGCCCTGGAACCAGGGCGTGGCGACCTCGGCGCCGAGACCGGGGTCCTCCTCGTGCTCGACCACGCGCACCCCGAGGATCTCGAACTCCGGCGAGAGCGCGACGAAGAAGCGGATGCGGTTCTTGTAGCCGCGCGACTCGCCCTCGACGACGAATCCGGCCGGGGCGCCGGCGGCAGTGGCCACGAACACGCGGCCGAGCGGACGCATCCCGCGCGGCGCCTCCTCGCCTCCGGGTGTCGCAGGCACCTGCGCCTGGCCGCGCAGCTCGCCCGCGAGCGAGAACGTGAGCTCGCGCGCCGCCGCGGCCTCGTTCCCGAACGGCCGCGCGCGGTAGACCACCTCCCGCTTCTCGGGGTCCAGGTACTGGCGCACCTCCAGCACCGTGGCTTGGGAGTCGAGCTGGAGCATCTGGGAGACGTTGCGCTTCTCCTTCGCCAGTCCCGCGACCTTCTGATAGCGATCGGTGCCCAGGAACACGCCGCCGAGGACGAAGCCTGCCAGCACCATCGTGCCGGCCATCGAGGCGACGATACGGACCAGCTCGGCGCGGTCCTCGAGGCGCGGAGCAGTGCTCACGACGGGCTCCCCGCCAGTGCGTTCCGCCGCGGGCGGAACCACAGGTTGAACGCCGGCGACATGGCGTTGGCGATCAGGATGGCGTAGCAGATCCCCTCGGGATAGCCGCCGTAGACGCGAATGATGCCGGTGAGCACGCCGACCGTGAGCCCGAACGCGATCTGGCCGCCGCGCATCGTGGGTGAGGTGACGTAGTCGGTCGCCATGTAGAAGGCGCCCAACCACAATCCGCCGCTCATCAAGTGGAGGCCCGCGGCGCCGGTGAAGGCGGTCGACAGCGCCACGCCCGCGAGGACGCTGAGCGGGATCCAGAGCGTGATGATGCCGCGCATCAGCAGCGCCACGGCTCCCAGCGCGATCAGGACCATCGAGACCTCGCCGATCGAACCGGGCCGGAAGCCGAGCGCCAGGCCGCCCCACAGTCCGGCGGGGCTGGTCACCAGCTTCACCGCGGCCGCGAGACCGTGTTCGCGCAGCGCGGCGAGCGGCGTCGCGGTGGTGACCGCGTCGAGCGGCGTCGAGAACCACGGGCGGGGCGCCAGCCACGACGAGGTCATCGCGACCGGGAACGACGCCATCATGAACGCGCGCCCGATCAGGGCGGGATTGAACAGGTTGAAGCCCAGCCCGCCGAAGATCGCCTTGCCGAGCAGGATCGCGAACGCGCCGCCCAGCAGCGCCATCCACCACGCCACTCCCGGCGAGAGCGTGAGCGCCAGCAGCAGCCCGGTGCACACGGCGCTGCCGTCACCGAGCGGCGAGCGGCGTCGCGAGAGCCGCGCGACCGCCCATTCGGAACCCGCCGCGCCGGCGACCGCGCCCGCGATCACGGCGAGCGCGGAGCCGCCGAACACGAACGCGCCCCACAGCGCCATCGGCGCGAGGGTGCCGTTCACCCACCACATGATGTTGGCGGTGCTGTCGGCCGCGTGAAGGTGCGGACCGGGAGAGATGACGAAGCGGCGGTCCTCGCTCATGCCTTGGCCCGCGTCTCGCGCGCCCGCCGCAGCGAGCCCTTGGCGACCTGCATAAACTGGACGAGCGGGCGGTGCGACGGACACACGTAGGTGCAGCAGCCGCACTCGTAGCACTCGAGCGCGCCGTACGGCTCGGTGTCGAGCGTGCGGCCCGCCTCGACGCGCACCGAGACCTGATCGGGCTCGAGCCCCAGCGGACACGCCTCGACGCAGCGCCCGCACTGGATGCAGGCCAGGAAGCCGTCCTCGAACGTGGACGCCCCGGTGAGCACCACCAGGCCGTTCATACCCTTGAGCACCGGCACGTCGAGCCGCGGCAGCGCGCGGCCCATCATCGGGCCGCCGGCCACCAGGCGCGTGGCGTCGTCGGTGATGCCGCCGCACAGCTCCACGAGCTCGGACAGCAGGGTGCCGAGCGGAACCTTCAGGTTCTTGGGCTGTCGCACGCCGGGGCCGGTCACGGTCATGACCCGGTCGAGCAGCGGCTTGCGCCAGCGCAGCGCCTCGTAGACCGCGAGCGCGGTGGCGACGTTCTGCACCAGCACGCCGACCGCCAGCGGCAGCTGGCGCGGCGGCACGACGCGGCCGGTGACCGCCTGCACGAGTTGCTTCTCCGCGCCCTGGGGATAGCGGGCCAGGACCGGCACGACGTGCATGGCCACGCCCTGCGTCGTCGACGCGGCGATGGCCCCGCCCAGCGCGTGGGCGGCATCCAGCTTGTCGGATTCGACGCCGAACAGCACCCGCGCCGCGCCCACCAGGCGCGCGAGCGCCACGCCGCCCTCGACCACCCCCGCCGCCTCGCTCAGCATGAGGCGGTAGTCGGACGTGAGATACGGCTCGCATTCGGCGCCGTTGACGATCACGGTGTCGACCTCGGCCTCGGTGGCGAACACCAGCTTGCGCCAGGTCGGGAACGCCGCGCCGCCGAGCCCCACGATGCCGGCCTCGCGCACGCGCGCCAGCGCTTCGTCGCGCGGCAGCTCGCGCCAGCCCGGGTCGTCCTCGTAGGCGAGCTCGGGCTCCGCCTCGGCCGCCGGCACGATCGTGATGGCGGGCGAACTCACGAGCGTCGGGTGCGGCTGCCGGTCGATCGGCTTCACCTTGCCCGAGATGGTCGCGTGGAGCGGAACTCCAGTCGCGCCACCGTCGGCGATCTTCTGCCCGCGGCGCACCAGGTCACCCTTCTTCACGATCGGAGTGCCGGGCTCGCCGAGGTGCTGGAGCAGCGGCAGCCGGACCTCGCGCGGAGTCGCGAACGACTCGATGGGCAGCGCGGACGTGGCCTCCTTGTGCGGCCCGGGGTGGATGCCCCCGCGGCCAAAGGTGCGCAGCGCCGTGTGTCCCATTCCCCCGCCCCCGTTCCCGTCAGCCGATGAAGTGGACGCCGAGATGCTCCGGCAGCTCTGCCAGGCGTCCCGGCCCCAGCAGGAATGCGGATGTGGATCCGATGTCCGAATCGGCGCCGGTGCGGGCCTGCACGCTCGCGGACAGGTGTCCGTCCGCCGGCCGCCCGCTGCGCGCGTCGAAGAGGTGGCCGACGCGCGTGTCGGCCAGCGTCACCGACTGCTCGTGGTTCCCGCTGGTCGCGACGGCGGCGTCGCGCAGCACGAACACGTGGGCGATGGCTCCGGTGAGAGGGTGGATGACGCCGACGGACCACCCCGGCGAACCCTCGTCGGGAACGCCGAGTCCATAGACGTTGCGGCCCACATCCACCATCGCCGAGGTCACTCCTTCGCGCCGCAGTGCATCGACCGCGCGATCGATCGCCCAACCCTTGCCGACCGATCCGAAGTCGAGCGCCGCACCGCGGCTCGCGAGTCCCAACGTGCCGTCCGCGCGATCGACGCGCACCTGGCGGACACCCATCCGCTCGAGCGTGGCCGCGATCTCGCGGTCGCTCGGGAATCCGGCGCGGCCGGACTGATAGAAGCCGTAGAGCCGCATCAGCGGCAGCACGGTGATGTCGTAGAGTCCCTGCGAGCGGTGTGCCTCGGCGCAGGCGCGCTCGACGACGTCGAGCACCTCGGGATCCACCGCGACCGCGCGCTCGCCGGCGGCGGCGTTCACGCGCGCGACCTGGCTATCGGCGCGATGGATGCTGAGCTGCTGATCGACCCGCGTGATCGCGTCGAATCCGCGCTCGATCGCCCGCTGCGCGAGTTTGTCATCCTCGTGACGTACGAGGATGCGAACGTAGGTGCCGAGTGCCGGACGCGTCACATCGACGCGCGCGGTCGGTTTCGGCCTCATGCGTCCGAGCAGTGGAGCCGCGACGCCGGCACCCGCCAGCAGGCCGATCCCGGTGAGGAAGCGACGACGCGAGAGGGAGTTGAGGGCGACGTGCTGGTTCAGCACGGCGAGCCGGGGATGGGAGTCGGACATATGATCTCGTCTCTCGTCCCGGGCTAGAGTCGACGCCACCGCGAGGCCCGGGTCGGCTGCGGTGCGTTCATGACCTAGCATAACTTATGCACAAGACGTGCTCGGCCGCGGGACCGCGGCTCACGATCGATGGACCCCACCGGGAGGTGTGAACGATGGGCAAGGTGCCTGAGTTCTATGTCGATGCGGACCTTTGCACTGAATGCGGCGACTGCATCAAGGTGCTTCCAAATGCGTTCCGGAAGGTCGAGGACGAAGAGGTCGCCGAGGTCTTCAACGCAGACATCGACGAGACTTACATGCCAAAACTGCAGAAAATCATGACGGATTGTCCGGGCCACGCGATCCTGTGGCGGAAGTGAGGAGATCTTGAGACCCATCGACCCGCAGGAGGTGCTCCGCTCCTCCATACTGGAACTTCGCGGGGACGGCAAGGCGGGAGGCGGCCTCGTGCTCGCCTTCCAGAGCCTCGCCGCACTGCTTTCCTCCGACCCCGAGTTGCACGTGCAGGAGTGGCCGTTCTTCTCCTCCGCGCGGCGTGGGGCCAACATCCGTTCCTTCCTGCGGGTGAGCTCTCGTCCGATCGCGGCCGCGTGTGAACTGACGCGTCCGAACATCGCGCTGCTGATGGATGAAGCAGCCGCGCGCGCGGTGGACTTCGCCCACGGCGTGCCGGTCGGCGGCACGTTCGTGATCAACACGCGCCGCACCCCGCTGGAGTGCGCCAAGCACTTCCATCTGTCGGGCCGCGTGTTCACGGTGTCGGGCGACGAGATCGGAACCCAGTACCTGAAGGCTCCGATCGGCAACGTGTCCGCCTACGTCGCGATGGCCCGTGCGATCGGCGGCCTCTCGTCCGAGAAGGTCATCGAGATGTTCCTCAAGATGCTGAAGAAGCGCCGCATCCCCGACGCGCTCATCGAGCGCAACCGGGAGGCGCTGAAGGCCTCGGCGGACGCGATCCAGACGGGCGTCTACGACGAGGCCCGCCCCGGCGATCACATGGCGCCGGCGTTCGAAGGCTATGGCGAATTGCCGGTCGGCGCGCAGACGCGACTGCGCCTTTCGCAGACCAATCTCACCTCGAACTTCGCCAAGAGCGGGTTCCGACTGGTGTTCGAGGATCCCAACCTGGCGTGCACGGGTTGCGCGCACTGCATCACGTCGTGCCCCGAGAGCATCATCCGCTGGCAGCCCGACGAGCAGCGCAGCGTCCTGGTCACCGGCGCCGACGTCAGCTCATTCTGCAAGCTCTGCGGTGAGTGCATCGCGGTGTGCCCCGAGAACCTCTTCAAGGAAGGCTCGTACGAGGAGAAGTGGGAGGAGGTCGAAGCATGAGCGCGCCCGAGAGCACGATCCAGTTGATGCCGCACGTCTCGACCCCGTCCGGAGAGCGCTATGACGACGCCATCCGGCTCGACAAGGTCAAGGCCCGGCACCTGCCGCTGTACACGCAACGCGAGCCGGTGACGGCCGATGGCAACACGGCCGCCGCGATCGCGACGCTTCAGATGTGGCGCGCGGTCATCTTCGCGGGCTTCCCGATCACGCCGTCGACCAAGTGGATCGAGACGGTGGCGGCCCAGATCGCGAACCAGCCCGGCGGCCTGAAGCGCGTCAAGCTGATGGAAGCCGAACACGCAGTCGCGGACTACATGGTCGGCGCCGCGGCAGCGTGCCGTGACCTGATCTTCCCGACCGCCACCAGCAGCGTGGGCCTCGACCACATGACCGAGACGGTGCGTTCGATGGGCGCGTCGGGGCTCGGGAACATCGTGTTGATCGACGTGTACCGCGCCACCGCGAACTTCCCGCTGTGCATCGAGGGCGATCCGTCGGACACGCTCGCCCATCGCGACAGCGGCCTGATCCAGATCTGCGCGCGCGGCAAGCAGCAGATCTACGACACCATCCTCCAGGCGCCGTGCCTCGGCATGCACCCGGAGATCCTCACACCCACGATGCCGGGCTACTACGGCATCAAGGACAGCCACCGCAACGCGCGCTTCACCGCCGAGCCGGATGCGGCGATCCACGCGTTCCAGGACCGCTGGATCCAGCCGTGCCCGCTGCCGGGGCTCATCAATGGCGACACCGCGATGGGCAACTGCGTCACGTCGCGGTTCTTCCAGGGTTTCAAGGTGGCCCAGAAACGGCGCATGGACCGGGTGCTCGACGTCCTGCCCGAGATCGGCGCCGACTTCGCGGCGACCTTCGGGCGTCCCGGGCTCTCGTTCTACGACTCGATCGGCTGGCCAGAGGATGGCGCGGTCGACATCGCGGTCGTCGGCATGGGACCGGACTTCGGCACGTTCGAATCGCTGTACGAGGGCTGGGCGCAGGCCAACGGAGTGAAGGCCGCCGGCATCGCCATGCGGCTGCTCACGCCGTTCCCGCGTGCCGCCGTGCGCGAGCGCCTCAAGAAGGCCAGCGTGGTGCTGGTCGTCAACCAGGCACATCACCAGGGGCGTGGCCATCTCACGCTCGACATCGTGGACGCACTCTCTGAGCTCGATTCGCCGCCGCGGGTGCTGAGCGCGTTCGCGGGCCTGGGTGGCGCGGACGTGTCCGAGCCGACCTGGGAGGCGATGCTCGACGAGGCGAAGGACGCGCTCGACGGGCCCGCGCCGCCCCCCACGATGTTCTTCCATGAGGGGACCCGGATATGAGCGGCTACAAGGAAATCGCCCAGCGGGACTCGTGCTTCCGCGCCGGCTCGACGCTCTGCCCGGGCTGCATGGAGTCCATCGCGTTCGGGAACATCGGCCGCGTCTCGGACAACGGCACCAAGACCGTGTTCACGATCGGCACCTCGTGCGCCGAGGTCTCCACGCTCGCGTTTCCGAACGTGGTGGCGTGGGGTCGCGGGGACGAGGCGCCCGACGACTACGCGAAGTCGTTCGCGATCCTGCACAACGTCTTCGAGTCCGCGCCCACGCTGGGTGAAGCGGCGCGGGACGTGGCGGACGTGCTCGCCGAAGCGGGCGCGCTCGAGCGGAAGGTGCAGGTGATCTCGGCGAGCGGGGACGGCGGGGCGCTGGCGATCGGCCTGCGCGCGCTGCTGCACACCATCAATCGCCGGGCCCGCATCACCATGGTGGTGCTGGTCAACGAGATCTTCGCGAACACCGGGTTCCAGTACAGCCCGGCGACCACTCCGTTCGCCGACACGAGCACCACGCCTTCGGGCAGCAGCTCGATGGGCAACGCGCGCGCGCCGCTCGACTACATCCACCTCGCCATCGCCGCCGGCGCCGAGCTGGTGGCGCAGATCAGCCCGGCGCACGGAAAGCTGTTCCTGAAGACGATCGAGGAGTCTCTCGCGCTCGAGTCGGGCACGGCGGTGATCTTCGTACCGGCTCCGTGCATCAGCGGATGGAAGTTCGAGGACGGCAAGACCGTCGATCTGGCGCTCGTGGGGGCCCAGGCCGGCGTGTTCCCGGCGTTCATCTGGAAGCGCGGCAAGGGCGGCACGGTGAAGGACTGCGCCCGCGATGCGGCGGACCGGCCGGCGGTCGAGGAGTTCCTCGGCCAGCAGCGGCGGTTCGCGCACCTGGTCCAGATCGACAAGCAGTCCGGCAAGCCGGTCGCCAGGCCGGGTCGCGAAGCCGACCTGGAAAAGATGAAGGCCTGGGTCCAGAGCAACGTGGAGCGGCTGTACGAGCTCTGTGCCCTGAAGTAGCCGGCGCGATCCGGCCGCCCCGGGAGGGCGCGGGGACACGACGGAATGGCAGTTCCCTGATAAAGAGGCAGGGGCTAGGATGGCCCCCGTCCGGTAGGCGCCGACGCCTCCGCGTCGGCGCCTACGTATTTCTGCGGAGTTGGGAGACCCCTGGGGACCTTCGCGGGCCGCATGACGGGTGGCCCGGGACTTGCCTGATGAGCAGGTGCTCCCATGCGGCGCGCCTGTCGCGATCGCGTCCCTTCATCGAGGGATCTGGACTACCGTCTTGCAAGGAGGAGGTTCCGTGCGCCGGATCATCACCCTTAGTGTGCTGGCCGCCCTGATGCTCGCGGGCTCAGCGCTGGCCCAGGACAAGGCGACGTACGTCGGCACTGGCTGCATGTGCCACAACATGGCCGCCAAGGGCGCCATCCCCACCAGCTGGAAGGCCACGAAGCACGCCAATGCGCTCGTCACGCTCGAGAAGGCGGACGAGAAGGTGACCGCGGAATGGGCCGCGAAGCTGAAGGTCGAGGTCAAGGGTCCCGCGGCGAAGTCACCGGAATGCCTCAAGTGCCACGTCGTCGGATACGGCAAGGGCGGCTATCCCCCCGCCGATTCGACCAAGGTCGCGAGCTTCGCTGGCGTCGGCTGCGAGGACTGCCACGGGCCGGCGAGCCTCCACGTCAAGGCGGCGATGGCCGACAAGGCCAAGACGATGCACCCGCTGCCGACCGAAGCGGTCTGCAAGACCTGCCACACGCCGGAGACGAGTCCGAAGTTCGACTACGCCGCGGCGCTCAAGGCGGGGATGCCGCACGCCAAGAAGCCGGCTGTGAAGGGCTGAGCCGTACGCCTGGCGCAGAGTCCGCCCGGGGCGCGTGAGCTCCCCGGGCGGATCAACGCCCGAGGTCAGGTTCGATGATGGGTGGGGATGAAGGGGCGCCGCACCTCGTTGCGAGGTTCGATCCGAAGAAGACGACGCCTGCCGACACGCCGCCGGTCCCGATGGGGGACGGCGGCATCGCTTTGGGGGTTGGCTCCGTGCACCGTCCGCGTGTCCCGCTGTCCCGTGCCGTCGGCTTGCTGCTCGTCGCCGGCTCACTCGCGCTCGCGCTGAGCTCCTGGGCCGCCACGCCGCCAGCCGCCGCGCTACCCGGGTCCGACGACTGCGCGCAGTGTCACCAGCCGGGCGCGCCGTCGAGGCGCACACCCGGCGAGCCCCCGAACTTCAATGCCGGCGCACTGCGCGCCTCGCCGCACGCGGGCCTCGAATGCCGGGCCTGCCACACGGACCTCGAGGGGGCCGAGCTCCCGCACCCCGAAAAGCTCAAGAAGGTGGAGTGCGCCGACTGTCACTCGGAGGAGGCCAGGCAGTACGCCGAGAGCCTCCACGGCACGGCGTTCCGGCGCGGCGAGAAGCTCGCACCCACGTGCACGTCCTGCCACGGCACGCACGACGTTCTGCGCCCGAAGGACCTCCGCTCGCCGACCAGCGTGGTCAACATCCCCTACCTCTGCAACAAGTGCCACCGCGAGGGCTCGCCGGTCCAGTCCTTCTACCACATCCCTCAGGACAGCATCCTCAACAACTACGCCGAGTCCATCCACGGCCAGGGATTGTTCCAGAAGGGCCTGCTCAGCACGGCCGTCTGCACCTCCTGCCACACCGCGCACCACCAGCTGGCGCACACCGATCCCCGCTCCAGCATCGCGCGACAGAACGTGGCCGCGACCTGCCAGCAGTGCCACGTGCTGATCGAGCAGGTGCATCGCAAGATCATCGACGGCGCGCGGTGGGCCAAGGCGCCGAACTCGGTGCCGGCCTGCGTGGACTGTCACCAGCCGCACAAGATCCGCAAGGTGTTCTACACCCAGGGCATGGCGGACAAGGACTGCATGTCCTGCCACGCGAAGCGCGAACTCATGGGCACCGACGAGACCGGCAAGAAGATCTCGATGTTCGTGGACATGAGCGACCTGCAGCACTCGCGCCACCAGAAGATCGCGTGCGCGCAATGCCATTCCGGTGCGACCCCCTCCGCGATGCGGCCGTGCAGCACGCTGACCTCGAAGGTGGATTGCTCGGTGTGCCACGCCGAGGTGGTGAACACGTACCGGCGTAGCATGCACGGGCAGCTCGACGCCAAGGGCAGTCCCGACGCGCCGCGCTGCGTCACCTGCCACGGCACGCACGCCATCCGCGGACACCTCGAGACCGAGTCGCGCACCTACGCGAAGAACATCCCGAACCTGTGCGGCGACTGCCATCGCATCGGACACAAGGCGGCCGTGCGCTACACGGGCGATCAGAAGCGCGTGGTCGAGTCGTACGTCGAGAGCATCCACGGCAAGGGCCTCCTCGAGAGCGGCCTGGTGGTGACCGCCACCTGCGTGGACTGCCACACGTCGCACGGAGAGCTCCCGCACACCGACCCGCTGTCCAGCGTCAACAAGTCCAACGTGGCGTCGACCTGCGCCCAGTGCCATCGCGGCATCTACGAGCAGTTCAGCCGCAGCATCCACTCGGTGAGCGTCTCGAAGTCGAAGCTGCCGCTCCCGACCTGCTCGGACTGTCACAGCGCGCACCAGATCGCCCGCACCGACAAGGACGCCTTCCGTCTCAACATCATGACGCAGTGCGGCAACTGCCATCAGGCGCTGGCCAAGACCTACTTCGAGACCTATCACGGCAAGGTCTCCAAGCTCGGCTACCAGAAGACCGCCAAGTGCTACGACTGCCACGGCGCTCACGACATCCTGCCGGCGTTCGATCCGAGATCGCATCTGTCGCGGCAGAACATCGTGAAGACCTGCCAGCAGTGCCACCCGGGCTCGAATCGCCGCTTCGCCGGGTATCTGACGCACGCGACGCATCACGACCCGGGCAAGTATCCGGCGCTGTTCTTCACCTTCTGGGGCATGACCGGTCTGCTGGTGGGCACGTTCCTGTTCGCGGGCCTGCACACGCTGGCCTGGCTGCCGCGCTCGCTGCAGTACCGGCGCATGCTCAAGACCACGCACGCGCTCGAGTCGCCCGTGCACGTGCGGCGCTTCCCGAAGCTCTACCGCAACCTGCACCTGATGGTGATCGTGAGCTTCATCTCGCTCGCGGTGACGGGCATGACGCTCAAGTTCTCGTACGCCGGCTGGGCGACCGCCGTGGCGCATCTGCTGGGCGGCTTCGAGGCCGCCGGCTTCATCCACCGCGTCGCCGCGTTGGTCACGTTCTCGTACTTCGCCCTCCACATCCGCGACCTGGTGCGGCGCAAGCAGGCGAGCGGTCGGTCGTGGCTCCAGTTCATCGGCGGCTCGAGCGGCATGCTGCCGAGCCTGCAGGACGGCAAGGAGTTCGTCGGCTCGGTGCTGTGGTTCCTGGGCAAGGGACCGCGGCCGCAGTACGGGCGCTGGACGTACTGGGAGAAGTTCGACTACTTCGCGGTGTTCTGGGGCGTGGCGGTGATCGGACTGTCGGGCCTGTTGCTGTGGTTCCCCACGTTCTTCACCCGCTTCGTCCCCGGCTGGCTGCTCAACGTCGCCACCATCATCCACAGCGACGAGGCGCTGCTCGCCGTGGGCTTCATCTTCACGGTGCATTTCTTCAACACCCACTTCCGTCCGGAGAAGTTCCCGATGGACACCGTGATCTTCAGCGGCACCATCCCGCTCGACGAGTTCAAGACCGATCGACCCCGCGAGTACGAGGAGCTGGTGGCGAGCGGCCAGCTCGAGGGGCGGCTCGAGCCCGCGCCGGACCCGAAGAGCGTGCGCAAGTGGGTGATATTCGGAGGCATCGCGCTCGGACTCGGCATCCTGCTCATCCTCGCCATTGTCTATGCGGCGCTGTTCGTCTACCGCTGAGTCGCGCGCCGAGCGCCGCCCGGTCGTGACCGCCGGGCGGCGCGGCGCATCTTTCCGTTGGTCGGTGGCGATGCCGCCGGTATGGTGATCGGGGTCGATCACCGAGGGGGCTCGGCCGACACCGACGCAGGCAGAGGAGGCCGCATGAAGCGCCGGACATTCCTGGACTGGATGCTCAAGCTCTCGGGCACGGCGCTCGGCGCGTTCGTGTTGTATCCCATCACGCGCTATCTGGTGCCGCCGCGCCTGCCCGAGGCCGCCACCCGCCGCGTGGTTGCGGCGAAGAAGGACGAACTCGCCCCGGGCGCCTTCAAGACCTTCCCGTTCGGCTCGCAGCCCGGGATCCTGATCCGGACGCACGACGGCCAGTACCGCGCCTTCACCGCGGTCTGCACTCACCTCGGGTGCACGGTCCAGTACCGGAGTGACCAGAAGGCCATCTGGTGCGCGTGCCACAACGGCATGTACGACCTCGAGGGCCGCAACGTCGCCGGCCCGCCCCCGCGTCCGCTCGAGCGCTTCGAGGTGCACGTGGTCGGGGACGAGATCCTGGTCGACAAGGCGGCCGGCGCATGAGCCTCCGCGACTGGCTGCTCGAGCGGCTGGGGCTGGAGCCCGCCCTCCACCTGGTCGAGAAGAAGCGCGTGCCCGTCCACCGGCACACGTTCTGGTACTACTGGGGCGGGATGACCCTGTTCCTGTTCGGCGTGCAGGTGGCGACCGGCATCCTGCTGGTCCTCTACTACCGGCCCAGCGCCGACGACGCATACGAGAGCGTGCGCTTCCTCATGAGCCAGGTCTCGTTCGGCTGGCTGATCCGCTCCATCCACTCGTGGAGCGCGAACCTGATGATCGGCGCGGCGATGATGCACATGTTCAGCGCGTTCATGCTGAAGTCCTACCGCGCGCCGCGCGAGGTGACCTGGCTCACCGGGATGGCGCTGCTGGCCCTGGCGATGGGGTTCGGATTCAGCGGCTACCTGCTGCCCTGGAACCAGCTCGCCTTCTTCGCGACCAAGGTCGGCACCGACATCGTCGACGCCGTGCCGTTCGTGGGGCCCTTCTTCGGCCGGCTGCTGCGCGGCGGCGACCAGATCACCGGCGGCACGCTGACGCGCTTCTACGGCATCCACATCGCGGTGCTCCCGGCGATCGCGACCGCGCTGCTCGGCCTCCACCTCTGGCTGGTGCAATGGCACGGGATGAGCGTTCCGCCGTCGATCGCCGAGCGCGAGCCGCCTCCCCGGGAGATGCGTTTCATGCCCAACTTCCTGCTGCGCGACGCGGTCGGCTGGCTCGCCGCGCTCGGCCTGCTCGCGCTGCTGGCGGCGCTGTTCCCGTGGGAGCTGGGGCAGAAGGCCGACCCGTACGCCCCGGCGCCGATCGGTATCAAGCCCGAGTGGTACTTCGGCTGGATGTTCCAGACCCTGCGGATGCTGCCGGCGCGGATCGCCGGCATCGAGGGGGAGCTGGTCGGGATCCTCGGGATCGGGGCCGCCGCGTGCGTCTGGGCGCTCACGCCCTTCCTCGACCGCGGCCCGGTGCGCGCCACGCCCGCGCGGCTGTGGACCGCGGCCGGGGCCGTGGCGGTGCTCTACATCCTCGTCTTCACGGCGATGGTCTACGTGGGAGGCCACCGATGAGCCGCGCCCACCGGGGCACGCTGCCCGCCGCCGTCCTGCTCGCGCTGCTGACCGCCGTGTGGCCCGCGCCGGCGGCGGCCAAGGACTCGTGCGTCGAATGCCACAGCATGTTCAAGGACGAGCCGCGCATCTCCGCGCCGATCGCGGGCTTCGCGAAGGACATCCACGCCAAGCTCGGCTTCACCTGCGTCTCGTGCCACGGTGGTGACCCGAGCCGCGACGACGTGGATGCCATGGACCCGGCGAAGGGTTTCCGCGCCCTCAAGCGCCGCGGCGACGTGGCCGAGATGTGCGCGCGCTGCCACGCCGACGCGGCGTTCATGAAGCGCTACAATCCGCGCCCCTACATCTTCTCGGTGGACGAGTACCGCACCAGCGTCCATTGCAAACGCGAGGCCGAGGGCGACCAGAAGGTCGCCACCTGCACCAACTGCCACGGTGTGCACGGCATCCTCTCGGTGAAGGACCCCGCTTCGCCGGTCTACCCTTCCAACGTCCCGAAGACCTGTGCCCACTGCCACAACGCCGAATACATGAAGGGCCGCACGGTGCGGACCGACCAGTTCGCCCTGTACTCGAAGAGCGTCCACGGCATCGCGCTGCTCGAGAAGGGCGACGTCTCGGCCCCGGCGTGCAACGACTGCCACGGAAACCACGGCGCCGCCCCGCCCGGCGTGGGACAGGTGACGATGGTGTGCGGGACGTGCCACGGGCGCGAGGCGGAGCTGTTCGAGAAGAGCGCGATGAAGCTGGCGATGGACCGGCAGGGCAAGCCCGGTTGCGTCAGCTGCCACAGCAACCACGGCATCCAACACCCCACCGACGCGATGCTCGCGTCGGGGCGCGACGGCTTGTGCAGCCGCTGCCACGTCGCGGGCTCGCGCGGCGACCGGCTGACCGCCGGGCTCCTCGCTCGCTTCGCGGCGCTGCGGCACCAGGTCACGCGCGGCGACAGCCTGCTCCACCTCGCCGAACTGCGCGGGATGGAGACCAGCGCTGGTCGCGCCGCGTGGAAGGAGGCGCAGGACCAGGTGGTCTCGCTGCGCGCCACCGTCCACAGCTTCGACGCCGAGGCCATCGGCGCGGGGCTCACCCAGGGCGCCGAGCTGGCGGGCCGGGCCGACAGCTACGGCGCGGCCGCGCTCGCGGATTGGCGCTCGCGGCGCCTCGGCATGGCCTCATCGCTGGGCGTCATCCTGCTGCTGATCGCGATCCTGGTCCTGAAGATCCGCCAGATGGAATCCTGACCGGGACGCCTCCCCGCGCGACCGCGACGACGAACGCGGCGGCCGTGAGGCCGCCGCGTTCGTGTTGGCCGGAGGGACTGCGGCTCACGCCGTCACGGATGCGGGCTCGGACTGCGGCTGCGGCTGCGTGGGCAGCAGTCGCAGCAGCACCGTCAGGATCACGAACGGCATCACCAGCAGCGCCAGCGAGGTGAGCAGGCCCTCCATCCCCATGATCTCCATCTTGTAGGCGGTGAGGCCTCGGAAGCTCTTCGAGAACAGCTGGCCGCCGATCACCACGTTCCACCGCATGCTGAAGATGCCGAGCTGGATGAGGATGGCCGAGACGAAGTAGAGCAGCTTGCGCAGGTCGGGGTTGAACTTCGCGGCCTTGGTGATGGCGAGGATGCCGAGCGGCACGAACATCCCGAGCAGGATCTGGAGCACGACCAGCGTCACGAACAGCTTGAGCGCCACCAGTTGGCTGAGGATGTTGACCGACTCCTCGCTCGCGTACAGCCGGTGGATGAAGTCGAGCGACTCCAGTGCGAAGTCCACGATCAGCGCGTAGAACAGGTAGCCGCCGATGGTGTCGAGGCACTTCATGTCGATCGGCTGGTTCCGCGCGCTGGTGATCACCATGTAGAGGAACAGGACCAGCGCGATCCCCGACACGATCGCCGACATGAGGAACACGATCGGCATGAGGACGCTGCCCCACCAAGGATTCGCCTTCACCGAGCCGAAGATGAACCCCACGTAGCCGTGTAGCAGGAAGGCGGAGGGGATGCCGATCAGCGTGATGATGCGGATCGCCCGCTTGTCGAACGCGATCGCCCGGTCGCTGAGGTCGGTGCTGAACAGGGACAGCAGGCGGTAGAGCCAGCTCAGCGGCGCGCGCGTGCGCGACGCCAGCAGCACCAGATCGCGGCGGTACTCGAACCACACCTCGAGCAGCAGGATCCCCATCAGGTACCACGCGTAGACGAAGCCGAACATTGCCATCGCCGACGTGGTGCTGGGCGTGAGGAAGATCTCGAAGCTGCGCTCGGGGTGGCCGAGGTGGAGCAGGAGCGGGAGCGGCGCGATGAGCAGGAACGAGAGGGCGGTGAGCAACGCCAGGCGGTAGGTCGGCCGCACCGCCTCGACGTTGAACACCTTCACCAGCGACGCCAGGATGAACGCGCCGGCGACCAGCCCGGTGAGGTAGGGATAGACCACGATCAGGATCGACCAGTGGATCTCGATCTCGTTGGGATAGATGTACCCGATGACCTGCTTCATCAGCTCGGCGAGGTAGGGCGGGGTCTGCGCGAGGATCGCGATCATCGGACTTCTCCGTCGAGCTCGGCGTAGTACACCTTGGGCTCGGTGTTGAGACCCGGTTTGAGCACGTTGATCTTGTTCATTCGCTGGAAGCGCATCAGGCGGCTGGCCTTGCTGCTCAGATCGCCGAAGATGCGCGCCTGGGTGGGGCACACCTCGACGCACGCCGGCAGCAGCCCCTGGCGAACGCGGTGGTAGCAGAACGTGCACTTGTCGGCGGTGTTGGTGTGGTGATTGAGATAGCGCGCACCGTAGGGGCACGCCTGGATGCAGTAGCGGCAGCCGATGCAGCGCTTGCTGTCGACCAGCACGACGCCGTCCACAGTCGAAAACGTCGCGCCGACCGGGCACACCTGGACGCACGGCGGATGCGCGCAGTGGTTGCACAGCTTGGGCACGAAGAAGCTGCGCAGGGCGTCCCGCTCGTCCGTCGGCAACGGTGTCTGGTCGGTGCGCCGCGGCTGCGTGCTGATGCACTGCACCGTGGCGCCGTCCTTCTTCACGGTGTAGCGCTCGACCCAGGTGCGGAAGAAATAGGGTTCGTCGGGGACGTTGTTCTCGGCCTTGCAGGCCTCGGCGCACCGGTTGCAGCCGATGCACTTGTCCACCTCGATGCCCATGCCGTACCAGTGTTGGCTCGGGTCGTACCCGTCCCCGGTCGCGGCCGCCTCAGCGGCGCTCGCGTAGCGGGGAGTGCCCAGTTCGGCCAGTGTCTTGAGAGCCACGCTCGCCGGGAAGAAGAGGACCACCCCCTTCAGGAATTGGCGCTTGTTCATCACCGGGCCTCCGGAAGGTGGGGATAGTGGCACTGCCAGCACAGGTAGGGCGCGTTGTGGGTGCTGATGTCGACCTTTGGAGCGTTCCCCTGCGGTCGCCCCCTCGCCATGGCACGTGCCGCAGAACTCGCGGGTCGTCGGGATGGTGGGACGAGCGGTCCGTGGATGGAGCCGGTGCTCCTCGCTGGCCACATGGCACGTCGTGCACGGGAGCAGCGCGTGAGCCGAGAGCGCCTTGGTGTGCTCGATCTGCGCGTGGCAGGCGGAGCACTCGCGGGGCGTCTCGGGAGGCGTCGGGTCGTGCGGGTTGTGGCAGGTGATGCAGGGGATCATCGGGTTGTGCGTCATCGGATTGATCTGCGGGAAGCCAGTCGGGCGCGCGGGGTCGTACGCGTGGCAGACCGGGCAGAACTTGCGGTCCCGGGGCGCCGGGGGCTTGACCGCCATCGGATCGTTCGCGTGCTTCTGCGAGGGCCCGTGGCAGATCTCGCATGCGAGCCCCTTGTGGAAGCTGTTGCTCTTCATCTCGTACACGTCGTCGTGGCACTGGCGACAGGCCTGCGCGCCCGCGAAGCTCACGGGGCGGGCCATCTCGCGCGCCACGGTGCTCGCCCGGTGCATCGGCGTCGAGAAATACGCCCGCGGGATGGCCACGAAGCGGACCAGCAGGATGGCGATCACCAGGAGTGCGACGACGACGGCGAGGCGTTGGATCTGCTCGGGGACTCTCACCCCACCCTCCTTCCGCGCGGGCCAAGGTCGTCCCACGAGAGCGGGAGGGACGAGTGACGTCGCGCGATCGCGGCGACCCCGGCGGGATCGTCGCACCCGTGCACGGACAGGCGCCTCCGCGGAAGGTGGGGGGTCCAGGGACCCGGGCGGAGGCCCGTGATGCTGCCGTCATGATTCGCGGGGAGTCCAGACTCCCTCACCACGAGCACATGACGTTGAGAGACTAGGCGGTCGCGACGGGTCATGAAAGGAAAATCACAAGCGGCCCCGCGCCGCCCCCGGGCAATGCTGAACACTCGTTCAGTGAGATCCAGCCGATGGCGGGGTGGCCCCTCCCCGCCGCGGTCCGCGCCCGCTCAGTCCGTGTGGCACTGCGTGCACGCACGCTTCTGCGGCCGTGGATCACCGCCGCGGGCGTCATGGCAGGACGCGCACTCCAGCCCCTGCTCGAGATGCGCGGCGTGGGCGAACTCGCCGCGCCACGACGGCAGGGTGCGATGGCGGACGTCGCGGTGACACTTGCCGCACGCCGCCTCGTTGGCCGTGGTGCCGGGGCGGTGGTGGCACGGCGCGCAGCCGCCCGGGCCGAACTTCACCACTTCGCCCGGGGCGCGCTCCGCGTGCGGACGATGGCAGGCAGCGCAGTCGAGCCGGGCGGCGACCAGGTGCCGGCGGTGCTCGAAGGCCTTGCCCTGGAACTCTCCCGACTGGGACTCGATGCCGACGTGGCAGTTCAGGCACGCCGCCGAGGCCGGCGCGATCACGGTCCACGGGCGAGCCAAAGGTCCCAGGCCCTTCTCGTGGCGGGCGCCGTTCATCTGCTCCCACGCCTTGTCGAGCAGCGCATAGGAGAAGTTCACGTTGTGCACGCCGCGGCCCCGCTCGACCAGCAGGAAGTTGGCACGCGCATCCTCGAACGACTGCGGAGCGGACACGCCCATCGCGCCGACGCTGGCGTCCAGTTGGCTGCGGAGCGCGCCGACGCGCTCGTCCACCCCGGCCTTCCACGCCCGGAAGATCGCCTGGTACGCCGGGCCGTGGCACGACATGCAGGCCACTTCGTTGGAGCGCAGCGTGTGGACGCCGAGGCTCCCGGCGGCGGCGCCGTCCGCCGACAACGCCGCGCTGTGGCAGCCTTCGCACGACACCCCCGCGACCGCCATCGGACCGGGCATCACGGGCACGCCGCGCCCACCGCGGCCCTCGTAAAGCAGCTGCTGGGCGTTGTGGCCCGAACCGTGGCAGGTGCCGCAGGTGCCGGCGTCCTCGGTCGTGGTGGCGGCCGCCGTGGTGGTGGCGGGCCGCTGCGCGTGCTCGATCACCATGTGGCATTCGACGCAGTCCACCTTGTGCTCGGTCACGTGCTTGCGGTGGAGCAGGTCGGAGTTGCCGAACTCGGCCAGCCGCGCGGGCTGGTTGTGGCAGGACACGCAACGCTCGCGCGGCACCTCGCCCTTCCCCTGCACGATGCCCGCGTGGCACGAGCGACAGTCCATGCCGAGCGTCTTCACCTGGGTGTGATCGAAGTTCACTCGGCCCACGCCGACCACCCGCTCGGGGATCTGGTGGCAGCGCACGCAGCGGCCGAGTCCTTCGTTGGGCTTCTGATCCTTGAAGTGGCAGATCGCGCAGGTCGTCGAGGTCACGGTCAGATGGGTGCCCTGGACGAGCTGGCCGTGGCACGAGGTGCAGCGCAGCTTCATGCCGCGCCGCGTCTCGGTGAGGTGCGGCGTGTGATCGAAGGTCACGCCGTGGAAGTCCACCTTGCCTTCGAGCAGGCGGCGCTCATGACAGCGCAGGCACGCGGCGTCGTCCACCTCGGCCCACGGCTTGGTGCCGTAGGTGCCGGTGATGTACTTCGCGACCATCGACATGGCCTCGAACTTCTTGCGCATCTCGGCGGTCACGCCGGGCGAGATGTGGCACTCGACGCACGCCACCTTGTTGTGGCTCGAGTGCTTCCACGACTGGTAGTAGGGCTTCATGATGTGGCAGATGCTGCCGCAGAAAGTCGGCGTGGACGACACCTGCACGAAAGCGAGCATCGCGATCAGTCCGAACGCGAGCACGAACGCCGCGCCGATGGTGGCGGCGCGCGCGCCGCGCGGGGTGAGGAGCCCGCGGGTGACCTGCTCGATCAGCCGCGCGAAGCCCGAGTCGGGCCCCAGCACGGGAAGCCGCGGCATCCTATGGCCTCCCCGCGGCCCGTCTCTGGAAGCGGCGCACGATCAGGAGGGTGAGCCCGAGGTAGAACCAGAACACGACCAGGCCCACATAGCGCCACTTGCTGTCGCCGAGCTTGCGGCCGATCTCGCTGCGGATCTCCTGCCCGACCGAGCGGGCTCGCGAGGCGAACGGCGAGACCGTCTCGAGGTGCACCGAGTGCGCGGCCGGCAGGGCCTCGCTCAGGAAGGTGCGGGCCTCTTCGAGCCGCGCCTTGTAGTCCTCGGTCGGCAGCGGCACCGCGTCGGCCCTGGCGATGATCGCGGCCGCGGCGTCGACCTCCTTCTGCGCGGCGAGGTACTCGCCGAGCATCGCCTGGCCGGCCTTCTCCTGCGGGGAGCCCATGCCATGGCACGTGCCGCACTGGGTGCCGAGGCGCCCCGGATCGGAGGCCGCCACCGCGTGGTTGCCGTGGCACGACACGCACTCCGGCAGGCCGCTTTGCGCCAGGTTGCGCTGGTGCGGGCCGGCCGCGAAGTAGCGGCGCTCGGCGGTGTGGCACTGGCCGCACACCTTCGCGATGTCGCCGGTCTGCGGCGGCGCGGCGCCGTGCACCCCGTGGCAGGACACGCAGGTCGGCGCACGCAGGTTGCCGCGCTCGAACAACGCCTTGGCGTGCACGCTGGACTGGTACGCGGCGTAGACGCCGCCGCGGTCCACGCCCTCGCCCATCAGCTTGCGGTCACCGTGGCAGGTGCCGCAGGTGCGGGGGATGTTGAGCGCGTAGACCCGGCTCGCCGGATCCTCGGGCGGCAGGATGTCGTGCGCGCCGTGGCAGTCCGAACACACCGCGACCCGCAGGTCGCCTTTCGCGAGCCGGCGGCCGTGGTCCGAGGTCTGGTAGAGCGCGTTCTGGTCCACGGGCAGGTTGTAGGGCCGCATCCGGTCCTCGTCCGAATGACACGACGAGCACATCGCGGGGACATCCTGCTTGGAGATCCGGCCGCGGAAGCCGCGGCCGTGGGCGGTCGCCTGGTCGACCGCGTCCGCGTTGCCTCCGTGGCACGAGACACAGGTCACGCCCTCGTTCGCGTGCAGGCTCTTGAGGAACAGCACCTTCTCCGCCGGGTGACAGGCTACGCAGCGGCCCCCCGACGCGCCGCCCTCGGGCGCAGCAGCGCGCGCCGGCGCCGCGATGGCGCACAACGCGGCGACGAGCAGCGGCGCGAGGCCGCGCGCGGCACTCACCGTCGCTCCATGAACGCGCCCCACACCGACAGCGCGATCCACGAGGCCAGGAGCACGAGGCCGACGAAGCGGGTGCGCCCGTCGGTCTCGGAGAGCGCGAAGCGCTTCGCGAACAGCGGCAGCAGCAGCACTGCGAACGCCGCCACGACCAGCACGAGCCCGGTGATCCACACCGGCACGGGCAGGCCCTGGAGCAGCGCGTAGGGCGCGAGCATGTACCAGGGCGGCCGCACGCCGGCCGGAGTGGTGTACGGATCGGCGGCGGCCGAGAACCGGAACGGCAGCAGGATGGCCAGCGACACCAGCACGCCGAACATCCCGAGCACCAGCAGCGCCATCGAGTACATGTGGTTGCGGTAGGTGGTCTCGCTACGCTCCGGTCGCGCGACGGCGGGGCTCAGGCCCACGCGTCGCAGCGTGGCGAACGTCAGGAAGACTCCGAGCGCGAACCACACCGGCAGCACCATCACGTGGAGCACGTAGAATCGAATCAGCGTGTTGTCGCTGACCACGTGCCCGCCAAGCAGGAAGGTGAGCGCCGGTCCGACCACCGGAAGCGCGACGATGACCTCCATGCCGCGCACCACCGACCAGTAGGAATGCGAGTTCCACGTCATGAGCCGGCCGGTGAAGTCCATCTGGAGCACCAGCCACGCCATCCCGACGGCGCAGAACCACAGCACCTCGCGCGGTGCGCGGTAGAGCCCGTCCCAGAACAGCCGCAGCAGCCGCAGGACCACCAGGCCGCCGAGCAGCCACGCGCCCCAGGTGTGCATCTGGTGGAGGAACCAGCCGAACGGGATGTCGCGGACGATGGTGCGTGTGCTCTCGAACGCGGTGCCGGGCGTGGGCTGGTAGTAGAACGCCAGCAGCGTCCCGGTCACCACCTCGAGCAGGAACACGATGGCCGCGAGCAGGCCGAGCACGCGCGGCCCGTGCACGTAGGACTCCACGCGCTGGCGCGCGACCCCGTCGATCACCTCGCGCACCGGACGGGAGGTGTCCACGGGGGTGTAGACGAAGCCGAAGTGGGTGACGAACGAGAACAGCTCGCTCAGATTGAGGCGCCGCTCGAGCCAGCCGACCGGATCGCGGCGACGGCTCCGGGAGGACTCGGGCGTCCCGCTCATAGCTGGACGTACACCTCGCCGGCCCGCACCGCGACCTCGTAGGAGCGCAGGGGCCGCGACGGCGGGCCTCCGAGCACGTTGCCGGCGAGATCGAAGCGCCCGTCGTGGCAGGGGCACTGGAGCACGCGGCGTTCGCGATCGAATCCGAGGATGCAGCGCACGTGGGTGCACACGGCCGAGATCGCGATGACGCGGGTGGCATCGGTGCGAATGACGAAGAACGGCGCGATGCCGTGGCGCACCAGGCGCGCCTCGCCCACGTGCAGATCCTCGAGCAGTCCGACGCGAACGGTGTGCTCGGCGATGCGCTTCTCGCGCTCGGGTGACTTGAGGTAGGCGCCCACCACGCCGGCGCCTCCGAGCACCCACAGCCCCAGGAACGCCTTGCTGAGCCAGTCGAGGAACTTCCGCCGCTCCGGCGCCGGGGGCGCGGAGGACGGGGTCGAGGGCGATGCCATGTCACCTCTCGAGGATCGGGATCTCAGGCAGGGGGGCCCGGCACGGCGCGGCGCATCATAGCGAGCGCTCCGGCCGGGTCACAAGCCATTCCGACGCGGCCGCGCGCAGCCGCCGCCGAGCGCCGCGACGACGGACGGCGCGAGGCCGAAGCCCCGCGCCGTGCGTCCGCAGCCGGCGCGCGAATCGATCAGAACGCGTGCTTCACCAGCAGCGCGAGCCGGTGGGCGCGATAGTCCTTGTAGAAGTCCCCCAGGTAGATCGCGGCGGCCGACGGAGCGACCAGCGGCACGTCCTTGGCCGCGAAGTCGATCGCATCGAACTCCTCCCACCCGTAGCGACCGGTGATCTGGGTGCTCTTCAACAGCTGGTAGCGCGCCTCCACCACCACGTCGTGGCGTCGATACAGCGTGCTCGGCACCGAACCGAGGAAGCGATTGGTGCCCAGGCCGGCCCCGCGGAGTCCGTAGGCCGCCTCCATCGGGAAGTCCACCAGGTCGCGGCTGAACTCGTAGTCGCCCACGATGGAGAAGCGCTCCGGCCGTAGCCACAGGTCGAAGCCCGCCGTCACGAACACGTTCTTGTCGTTGACGTCGACGCTCCAGAGCAGCGAGTCGCTGGCGGGATCGGTCAGGATCGCGGCCCCGAGCCCCTGCTTGGAGTCCTGCGCGGTCTTGTTCAGCGAGTAGCCGTAGCCGCCCCGCAGATCGAGCCGCGAGGTCGTGTGGATGGTGCCCAGCGACGACACCGTGCCCACCTCCTCGGACTTCAGGCCGAACCTCAGGTCCTTGTAGTCGTTCTTGAGGTAGTTGTAGGTCACCGACAGTTCGAACATCTCGGTCGGCATCCACGACAGCCCGGCCTGACCCTGGGTCTGCTGACGGTTCGCGACGTCCGGCCGCCGCAGCCCGGGCTGTTCCGCGAACACGCCCGGAGCGCTCTCGTAGTCCTCCTCGAGGAACGCGTCGAGCTTGCGGTCGCCGAAGCGGCCCCGGGCGTCGAACGCGAGGCCGTCCATCGGGCGCACGCGCAGCCGCCCGCCGAAGATGGTTTCCTTGTCCTTCTCGACCTCGCGGTGCGTGCGCTCGCGGATGCGATATTCCGCGGTGGCGCCCACCGAGATCCGCGAGCCGGGATCGACATCGACGTCGAAGCCACCGACCCAGTTGCGGTTCGCGAACGGCTTGGTCTCGAACGGGCCGGCCACCGCATAGTCCCCGGTGACGATGTGCGCAAAGACCCGCTCCGGCGTCTGGTTGTCGTACTGGTCGGAGTGGAAGCGCAGCGTCCCGCGCACGTGGTCCACCGCCATCGAGGTCAGCCGCGCGTCCAGGTTGACGACGTCGGCCTTGCCGTCGGTGTTGTTGCCCGGCACCCGGATGGTGTCCGGGCGCAGGGCCTGGTTGATCGTCACCGGCAGCCAGGCCTGGTCCTGAGTGATCCGGGCCAGCCCGACGGTGCCGGTGAGCAGGCTCTTCCTGGGCAGCTTCACGCCCACCGCGACGCTGCCCCGCACTTCGCTGTTGTCGGGTGCCAGCGCGAGCTGGCCCCGTGCCGGCCCGAGAGTCCCGTTGTCGGACAGCCGGCGCGAGTTGTCCCACGTCATCCGCTCGTGGAGATTGTCGAACATCGAGATGGAGCCGATGGCCTGCACCGTGACGCGATCGTTGGTGTAGTTCGCGCGCACGTCGGCGTCGGTCAAGGTCTGGTCGATGGGCTCCCAGAGCTCCACCACCGGGTTGCCAGGGCTGGTGCCGATGAACGCGCCGTACGCCTTGCGGCCGGCGCGCGACGTCTGGCGGCCATTGGCTTCGAACATCCAGCCGCGCTGCGGCCGCACGCGGACGCGGGCGCTCGCGACGCTGGTGTGGAACTCGAGCGGGACGCGGTTCGCGTTGTTGACCGCGTCGGTGAGGATGTTGGTGATCCCGCCGCTGCTGCTGCGCTGGATCAGCGCCTGCAGCGAGTCGGACAGCACGAAGTTGCCGGCCCCCGCCTCGGTGTAGAACGTCTTCGAGGTGCTCGAGAAGCGGTGCGGGGTCTGGATGTAGCCGATCCTGGCGTTGAGCTTCGAGCCCCACGCCCACATGCCGCGCCAGGCCTGGTCCCGCTGCATGCCGTTCACGGCGGACAGCGCATAGGTGTTGCGGCCGTTCCAGGTCTCGAGCTTCAGCGACTCGAGGAACGGACCGCGCGCCACGTCGCGCAGCTCCTGGTACTTCGCTTCGGGCGCGGTCTGGGTCCACCACTGGTCCCCCAGCACGAGCGAACCCTCGGCCTTCACCGGGCGGGCGGGAGCGCAGAGCGCCAACGCACACGCCGCGATCATCACGAACGCGAGTCGGTCGGTTCTCATGGTTCTCCTCCTACCTCAAGAAGAAGTTGCCGGACGGGTGATTCGACCCGTGGATCTGGGCGTGGCAGTTCGTGCAGCCCCGGTTGATCAGACGATTGGCTGTCAGGTCGTTCAGGTCGTAGACCGTGCTCGGATGGCGCGAGGCCACGTGGCACCGCTGACAGAGGAAGGGCTCCTTGGACGCCAGCACCTTGGCGTTGTTCGAGCCGTGCGGCTGGTGGCAGTTCAAGCAGTTCTCGCGCACCGGCGCGTGCTCCCACAGGAACGGGCCGCGCTTGTCGGCGTGGCAGGTCAGGCACAGCTCGTTCGGCGTCGACGCCTTGAGCAGGCTGGCGGTCGCGCTGCCGTGCGGGTTGTGACACGACGCACACGTCAGCCCGCCCTCGCGCAGCGGCATGTGCGCCGAGCGCGACATCGCGGCCTTCTTGTCCTTGTGGCAGGTCACGCAGAGCTGGTTCACGTCGGGCGCGGTCAGCAGCGCCCCCTCGGAGCCGGTCTTCGCATGATGAGGATCGTGACACTTGATGCAGGCCAGGCCGCCGCGCGCGTGCGCGCCGTGCTGCCAGTAGAACTGGTCGCCGCTCTTGTGACAGCTCAGGCACGCGTCATTCGCCTCGGTGGCGGACATGGTGGCGAAGTTGCGAACCGTCGCGTATCCGGGATTGCTCTTGTCGCCCGCGGCTTCGGCGTGCAGCGAGCCGGGGCCATGGCACGATTCGCAGCCGACCCGATCGGCGATCACCTGGGCGTCGACTTCGGCGCGTCCGTGCGCGGTCTTCTGCATGGCGGCCCACGTCTCTTCGTGGCAATCCTTGCAGGTCTCGGAGCCGACATACGTGGCGGCCGGCTCCGAATGGAGGGCGGGCGGCCGCGCGCTCAGCAGCGCGACCAGCGGTAGCGTGAGCAAGACAGCGGGGAGCGCCAGGGCGCGTTTCATCGCTGCTCTCCTTGCGGCGGTGGCCTGGCCGGCCGTACCCACCTGGGTGGGCGGGCTGGTCCGTTCGTACGCGACTTCGTGCGAGGGCCCTGGGCGATCGTCGTGGGAGGGACTGCCCCCCTGGAGAGGGCCGATCGGAGCGTCCTGCCCCGAGCGTTCATCGCGGGTCAAGATGGGTGCATGTCCCGGGCGCGTCAAGCCCGAACCCGCATCCAGTCCCGCATCCACCCGAGCTTCAGCGGCACGTGCCTTCGGCCGGACCATCGAGCCTCCCGATCCCAACTGTTTGCAGAAGAGGAACACGCGGCGCCCGGAGGGCGGCCGATACTTCACCCCATGGCACCGTTCCGGCTCGACCGCACGCTGCGCGCCCTGGGTGCGACCCTCGCGCTCGCGCTGTTCGTCCTCGGCACCAATCTCTGCATGGTGTCGGGGGCCGCGACGGCGCGCGGCGTCCGCGTGCCGATGTCGTGCATGGCCGGCGACGGGCCGACCGTCGCCACGCACGCCGGGGGCGCGGCCCCCTGCTGCCAGCACGGGCCGGCCCGCACCCCGCGCGCGCCCGCCCCCACCGTCTCGCCCTGCTGCGTGTCGCTGATCCCGGTGACGGCACCCGCGGCCGACCACCCCGCGCCGACGACGGCCATCGCGTTGACCGTCGATCCGCCGAGCCTGCCCGCGCCCGCGGGACCGGCCCACGCGGTGGCGCCCGACGCGCACGATCCGCCCGGATCGCGCGCGCACACTCCGCGCGCTGCGCGCGCGCCTCCCATCCTCTAGTCTCGTCGGAGCTGCCGCGACGGAAGCTGTACGCCTTCCTCGCACGTCCACGGCCGTGCCGTGGCGGGGTCTCGTGCATCCGCACGTTGCCCCGGGACCCGGAGCCCGTCCGTGCGCGATGACGAGCCGGCCCGCTCCCCGATGACGAAGAAGCCGCCGGCACCGCGCCGCCGCGCTTCCAGGTGGACGCACTGAGGACTCGCCGGTGCGCGAGGAAACGGGGGATGTTCCATGAGTTCCGTGCTATCACGTGGCGCCGTCGCCCTCTCCCTGCTGTTGGCCGGGGCGCCCCACGAAGCGCAGGCGCTGGATCTGCCGGCCGCGCTGCGTGAGGTGGCGCTGGCCAACCCGACGCTGGCGAGTCGGCGCGAGATGGTCGAGGCGGCTCGCCGTCGGGTCGCGCCCGCAGGGGCCTGGCAGTCCCCGATGGTCGAGATCGGGGCGATCAACGTGCCGACCAACGGGCGCTTCGACATGGAACCCATGACCATGAAGATGGTCGGGATCGAGCAGCGCGTGCCGGTCTTCGGAGCCAACCGGCTCAGCCGGCGCGCGGCGAGCGCCGCCACCCAGGCCGAGGGCGCCGGGCTCGAGATGGCGAGGTACGAGCTCTTCGCGATGGCGTGGGAGGCCTTCGCCGATGCCTACTACGCCGGCCGGCTGGCGGAGTCCAGCCGCTCGCACCGCGGCGAGATGGACCAACTGGTGCGATCCGCCCGGGCCCGCTACGACGCGGGGAATGGGCGGCTGGACGACGTGCTCCGGGCCGAGGTCGAGCGGGCGCGTTCGCTTTCCGACCTCGCCGGCTTCGAGGCCGAGGCGCTGGGCGCGCGCGCCCGACTGGCGGCGTTGATGGGGCGGGGTGCGGGTGCGCTGACCGACTCGCTCGCGGCACCGCCGGCGACGTCTTTGCCCGAGGATCCGCTCCCGATCCTCGCCGCGGCGAACGAGAACCACCCGCGGTTGCGCGAACTGAGGGCGCAGGCGGACCGCTACCGACTGGCCGCGCGCGCTGCGCGTCGGATGCTCTGGCCGGACCTGCAGCTCGGTCTGTCGTACGGTATCCGCCAGCCCGTCATGGGGGTGGCCCAGGACAACATGTGGTCGGCCACGCTCGGGTTCATGCTGCCCGTGTTCGCGCAACAGCGCGAGCTCTCCGAGGGGGCCGAGATGGACGCGATGGCCCGCGCGTCCGAGCAGGACCTGCGCGCCGCCACGCTGGAGCTGGACCAGCAGGCGCGCAGCCTGCACGCCGGCGCGCGGGCGGATTCGCGCACCGTCTCGCTGCTGGCCGACACGGTCGTCACCACCCAGCGGCGCGCGGTCGCGGCTTCGTGGAGCGCGTACGACGCCGGCACGACCGACCTGTGGCGCGTGTTCGAGGCCACGCACGAGCTCTACACCGAGGAAGTCGCGCTGACGCGCGCCCGCCAGGACCTCGCGCGCACGGAGGCGAGACTGCTCGCCATCACGGCACGCGGTGACCTGTTCGGCCTGACCCTGCCCGAGCTCCAGAGGAGCGAACGATGAACCCGAACGACCCCACCACGCCGCGCGACGGTGAGTCACCGAGCCCGGCGTCGTCGGCCGCGCCCGCGCCCATGGGTCAGCCGCCACCCGGAGCGCACTTCATGAACATCCTGCGCTGGGCGCTGTTCGCCTTCCTGCTCGTGCTGGCGGTCGTCAGCATCGGCAGCTACGTGATGTCCAAGCGGCCCGCACCGGCCGCGCGGCAGACGGCCGGCAAGGTGATCTGGCGCTGCCCGATGCATCCCAGCTACACGTCCAACCAGCCCGGCTCGTGCCCAATCTGCGGCATGACGCTCGAGCGCGTCGTGCTGGGCGACGAGCACGCCGGGCCGCCGTCGCAGGGCCAGACGGGTGATGTCGCCGGCCTGACCTCGGTGCAGATCACGCCCGAGCGCGTGCAACTGATCGGCGTGCGCACCGCGCGCGTCGAGCGCTCGGCGTCGAGCGGTCAGCTCGACCTGGTCGGCTTCGTCGTCCCGGACGAGTCGCGGCTGCGGCGCGTCCAGATCCGCGTCTCGGGATGGATCCGCCAGCTCCACGTGAACGAGACCGGAGCGCGGGTGAACGAGGGCCAGCCCCTGATGTCGATCTACAGCCCGGAGCTGTTCCAGAGCGAGCAGGAGTACCTGATCAACCGGGGCGGGATGGATCACGGCGCGGACTCGTCGCACGGCGGGGCGGACCCGGCGGCCGGCGAACGGCTCCGGTTGCTCGGTGTCCCGGACGAGGAGATCCGCCGCCTGGTGCGGGAACAGCATGCGTCGACCCAGCTGGTGCTGCGCTCGCCGGTGAGCGGAACCGTGCTCGAGCGCGGGGCCGTCGAGGGCCAGTACGTGGGCGCGGACACGCCCCTGCTCACGGTCGCGGACCTCTCTCGCGTCTGGGTGATGGCGGACCTGTACGAGATGGACATGACGCGCGTCCACGTCGGTGACGTCGCGCGCTTCACGACCGACGCGATGCCCGGCCGCGCGTTCGATGGCCGCATCGACTTCGTGTACCCGACGGTCTCGAACGAGACGCGCACGCTGAAGGTCCGCCTGACGCTCGCGAACCGCGAGGGGGCGCTCCGTCCGGGCATGTACGGGCGGGTGAGCGTGGCGGCGCGGGGCGCCCGCGTGCTCTCGGTGCCGGCGGAGGCGGTGGTCAACGCCGGCCAGCAGTCCTACGTGTTCCTCGCCCACGCGGGCGGGCGCTTCGAGCCACGCATGGTGTGGACCGGCATGCCGCAGGGGGACCGCATCCAGGTGCTCAAGGGCGTGGCGGAGGGGGACACGGTCGTGTCGAGCGCGTCGTTCCTGATCGATTCCGAGAGCCGCCTCAAGGCGGCGATCTCCGGCATGGGCGCCCAGCCGGGGATGGCCGGCATGCCGGGCATGGAGCCCGCGTCCGGAGGCGCGAAGTGATCGGGCGCGTCATCGAGTACTGCGCGACCCATCGGGCGCTGGTGTTCATCTTCACGCTCTTCGTCGTGGTCGGCTCCTTCATCGCGGTCAAGAGCATCCCGCTGGACGCGATCCCGGACCTCTCCGATCCGCAGGTGATCGTGTTCACCGAGTGGATGGGGCGCAGCCCGGACCTGGTCGAGGACCAGGTCACCTACCCGATCGTGTCGTCCCTGCTGGGCGCGCCGCAGGTCGAGGCGGTCCGCGGGCAGTCCATGTTCGGGATGAGCTTCATCTACGTGATCTTCAAGGAGGGCACGGATCTCTACTGGGCGCGGAGCCGCGTGCTCGAATACATGAGCAGCATCCGTTCGCGCCTGCCGCAGGGCGTGAATCCGGTCCTGGGGCCCGATGCGACGTCGGTGGGCTGGGTGTTCCAGTACGCGCTCGTGGACAAGTCGGGCCGCCACGACCTCTCCGAGCTGCGCACGTTCCAGGACTTCAACCTGCGCTACGCGCTGGCGAGCGTGCCCGGGGTGGCCGAGGTGGCCTCGGTGGGCGGCTACCAGAAGCAGTACCAGGTCGAGGTCGACCCCGAGAAGCTGCACGCGTACGGGCTGTCGCTCTCGGATGTCACCGGCGCGATCCGGCGGAGCAATTCCGACGTGGGTGGCCGCGTGATCGAGATGTCGGGCCGCGAGTACTTCGTGCGCGGCCGCGGCTACGTGAAGGACCTCGATGACCTGCGGCTGGTGGCGCTGGGCGCCGACAAGCGGACCGGCACTCCGATCCGCGTCGGGGACGTGGGGACGGTCACGTTCGGCCCCGACATCCGCCGGGGCGTCTCGGAGCTGGACGGGCAGGGCGAGGCGGTCGGCGGCACGGTCGTGATGCGCTACGGCGAGAACGCGCTCCACGTGATCGAGCGCGTGAAACAGAAGCTCGCGGAGCTGAAGCCCTCGTTCCCGCCCGGCGTCACGGTGCAGGTGGTCTACGACCGCTCGGGCCTCATCGAGCACGCGATCGACACGCTCCGCCACACCCTGTTCGAGGAAGGGATCGTGGTGGCGCTGATCATCTTCATCTTCCTGTTGCACTTCCGCAGCACGCTCGTCCCAGTGCTCTCGCTCCCGGTGGCCGTCGGGCTCGCGTTCGTGCCGATGTACTTCCTGCGTATCAACGCCAACATCATGAGCCTGGGCGGCATCGCGATCGCGATCGGCGCCATGGTGGACGCCGCGATCGTGCTGGTGGAGAACGCGCACAAGCACCTGGAGACCGCGCCGGACCCGGCTGAGCCGGGTGCCCGCGCGGACCGGCAGCGGGTGCTGATCGCGGCCGCCAAGGAGGTGGGGCCACCCATCTTCTTCTCGCTGCTGATCATCACCGTGGCGTTCCTGCCGATCTTCGCGTTGAACGGCCAGGCGGGTCGCCTGTTCAAGCCCCTCGCATTCACCAAGACGTTTTCGATGGCATTCGCGGCGCTGGTCTCGATCACGGTGGCGCCCGCGCTGATGGCGCTGCTCATCCGCGGCAAGATCAGGCACGAGAAGGACCACCCCGTCTCGCGGCTGATGATCTCGGTGTACCGGCCGTTCGCGTGGGTGGCACTCAAGAATCCGAAGACCACGATCGCGATCGGGCTCGCGGCGGTGCTCGCGACCGTTCCGATGGCGATGCGCCTGGGCAACGAGTTCATGCCGCCCTTGAACGAGGGCGACATGCTGTACATGCCGACCACGTTCCCCAACATCTCGATCGAGGAGGCCAAGCGCTACGTGCAGGTCCAGGACCGCCTGATCCGAACCGTCCCGGAGGTGGAGACGGTGTTCGGCAAGGCGGGGCGCTCCGAGACCCCGACCGATCCCGCGCCCCTGTCCATGGTCGAGACCGTCGTGAAGCTGCGGCCGCGCGAGCAGTGGCGCATGCTCGAGCAGAAGCGCTGGTACTCGAGCTGGGCCGCCGGCTGGCTCCGGCCGGTGTTCCAGCCGTTCTGGCCGGATCGCCATCGCATCACGTGGCAGGAGCTCACCGACGAGCTCAACCGCACGGTGCAGATGCCGGGCTGGACGAACGCGTGGACCATGCCGATCAAGACGCGCATCGACATGCTCTCGACCGGCATCCGCACGCCGATCGGCGTCAAGATCTTCGGCGCCAGCCTCGACACCATCGAGCGCGTCGGCATGGACCTCGAGCGCACGATCTCGCTGGTTCCCAACACGCGCAGCGTTTACTCCGACCGCAGCACCGGCGGGTTCTACATCGACATCGTCCCGAACCGCGCGGCGCTCGCACGGTACGGCCTCACGCTGGGCGAGGTGCAGGACGTCATCGAAGCCGCGGTCGGCGGGCAGCCCATCGAGGTGACGGTCGAGGGGCGGAACCGCTTCAGCATCAATGTCCGCTATCCCCGCGACCTGCGACAGGACATCGAGCACCTGAAGCACGTGCTGGTGCCGCTGCACGGCGCGAGCGGGGCGTCGCAGGCCCCGGGCATGGGCATCGAGCTGAGTCCGGTTCCGCAGGCCGCGCCCGTGCTGCTGGCGTCCGCGGGCATCTCCGACGCCGGCGAGGCGTACCTCGCCGAGGCGATGGGTGGTTCGGGAAGCGAGCGCAGCCCCGGCGCGGGCATGGGCGGCCCGAGCCCCGGCGGCGCGATGGGTGCCCCCGCGGGGATGAGCGGCAGTGCGCAGGGGAACGTGCTGCCGCCCGGGCCGTCGGGCTCCTCGGGAGTCGGCCTGTGGCCGGAGCCGAGCGGGCCCCACGTGCCGCTCGGGCAGGTCGCCGAGATCCGCGTCGTCACCGGGCCGCCGATGATCCGCGACGAGGCCGGCATGCTCACGGGCTACGTCTACGTGGACATGGACGCGGCGAAGAAGGACATCGGTTCGTACGTGGACGAGGCGAAGCAGATCGTGGAGCGGGAAGTCAGGCTCCCGCCCGGCTACTTCCTCAAGTGGACCGGGCAGTACGAGCTGCTGGAGCAGATGCAGGCGCGGATGCGCTTCCTGGTGCCGCTGACGCTCGTCATCGTGCTGCTGCTCCTCTACATGAACTTCGGCAACCTGACGGAAGCGCTCATCGTCCTCGCTTCGGTGCCGTTCGCGCTCGTGGGCAGCATCTGGCTCCTGGCCATCCTGCACTACAACCTGTCGACCGCCGTCTGGGTGGGGATCATCGCGCTGGTCGGGCTCGCCGCACAGACCGGCGTCGTGATGGTCGTGTACTGCGACAGCGCGTATCACAGGCACAAGGCCGAAGGCCGCATCCGCAGCCTCGACGACATCGTCGAGGCCACGCTGGAGGGCTCGGTGCAGCGCGTGCGTCCCAAGCTGATGACCGTGGCGACCATGATGATCGGCCTGGTGCCGCTGCTGTGGTCGCAGGGCGCCGGCGCCGACGTCATGAAGCGCGTCGCCGCGCCCATGGTGGGCGGCCTGTTCAGCTCGGCGTTCCTGACGCTCGAGATCATTCCGGTCGTCTACACCTACTGGCGCTATGCGCAGCTGCGCAGGGAGCAACGCCAGTTGCGAGAGGTGGCATGAAGGTCACGCGGACGCGGCGGCGCATCCGGGCGCACGCCGAGTGCAACGAGGAAGAGGTTCCCGGCACGCTCGTCGTGGTTCGATGAAGTGCGCAGGGGCGACGCGTATTCGAGGAAGGAGTCCACGAGGATGAAACGGTTCGTGATCCCGATGGCGATGGTGGCGGTCGTGTTTGCGATGACGGCGGGCTGCGGCGCGAAGGGCTCCGCGGGCGACGGCAAGGTGGCGATCCAGGTGACCGAGGACGGATTCGTGCCGGCCGAGGTGACGGTGGCGGCGGGCCGGCCGGTGACGCTGGTGGTCACGCGCACCACGGACAAGACCTGCGCGACCGAGATGGTGATGCCGGCGATGCACATCAACCGCGCGCTGCCACTCGGCGAGGCGGTGGAGGTGCAGTTCACGCCGGAGCACGCGGAGACGCTCGAGTACGCGTGCGGGATGGACATGGTCAAGGGGCGGGTGATCGTGAAGTAGTCCGACCGCCGCTGACGAGGGCATCTCGTCGGACATCCCCGGGAACTCGGACGGGAAGGGATTCACCCGCAGGGGGCGCCCGACGAAGTGGATTAGCCCCCGGAGGGTGAATCCCTTCCCGCCCGAGCGCTCGCTGATCCTCGAAGTGGATCAGCCTCCGGCCCGAGGTGCACGACGCGCTGCGGGTAGGGGAGCTCGATGCCCTCGGCGCGGTAGCGCGCGTGCAGGCGGCCGAGGAAGGCGCTCTGCAGGGCGAAGCGGTCGCCGAACGTGCGGGCGCGCAGGATGACGTTCAGCTGCACCGCCGATTCGCCGAACGCGGCGATGCGCATCAGCGGCGCGAAATCCGCGAGGCCCGCCGCATCCTCGCGCTGCACGGCCCGCGCGACCTCGAGCGTCACGCGTTCGACCCGTTCGAGGTCGCTGCCGTAGCCGACCCCCACCGGCACCACCACGCCGAGGTCGGGCGAGGGCAGCGAGTGGTTGCGCACGATCATCTCGGCCAGCCGCGCGTTCGGCACCACGACCAGGTTGTTGGCGAGCTCGCGCAGCTGCGTCGAGCGCCAGCCGATGTCCTCGACGAATCCCTGCATGCCGTTCTCGAGCTCGACGAAATCGCCGATCCGCACGTGGCGGCCCACCGTGATGTGAAAGCCCGCGAACAGATTCGTCAGTGTCGGCTGCAGTCCGAGCGCGATCGCGAGCGAGCCGAGCCCGAGCGCGGTGAGCAGCGGCGTCACCGACACGCCCAGATTGCCGAGGATGACCAGCACGCCGAGCCCCAGCACGCCGACCCGCACCACGTTCTGGATCAGGCTGGTGCCTCCCGGCGTGCCCTCCCAGCGCGCGGCGCTGCGGTCGAGCAGCCGGCCCAGGAACGACGCCAGCGCCAGCGAGGTGCTGAGGATGAACACCGCCTCGGCTCCGAGGTCGAAGCGGTGGCGCACCACCTCCGACAGCGGCGCGTAGCGCGCGCCCACCACCACGCCGAGCAGCAGGAACCACAGCGGCACGTGCGGGCGCAGCGCGGTGAGCAGCACGTCGTCGACCTGGGTGCGCGAGCGGCTGACCAGCCGGACCAGCAGCGGCAGCGCCGTGGCGCGCGCCAGCCAGCCCACCAGCCATGCCCCCACCGTGATCGCGGCGGCGAGGCTCCATCCGCGCAGCGTCGTCTCGTCCATCCGGATCTCCGGGTCGACCGCCCGCGCGCCCCGCGCGGGTACGGCACCAACCTAGCGAGGCGGGCGCGCGGCGTGCAAGCGCGTCCGTGTCCTCAGCGCGAGGGCGCGGCGCGGGCCAGCAGCCCGCGCGTGACCTTCGCGACATCCGCCAGCGCCGGGTCGGCCGCGAGTGCCGCCGCCGGCACCTGGTCGAGCGCGGCGCGGGCGCCCGCCGCGTCGCCGGCGAGCGCGGCGATCAGCGCGTGGTGCACCGCGTAGCCCGGGCCGCTCCAGCCGGCGGCGTGCCCGGCCGCGAGCGCCGCGCGCGCGGCGTCGGCGCGACCGCCCTGCACGCGCACGCGCACCAGCGCGCCCCACTCGTCGTAGAGCGTGGCGTCGAGTCGCACCGCGGCGGCGAAGTGCGCCTCGGCCGCGGCGAGATCGCCGGCGCGCACCGCGATCCATCCGCGCACCGATTCGGCGAACGCGTGCCCGCTCGCCAGCGTCTCCAGCCGGGTGGCGAGCGAGTCGGCCGCGCGCCCGCGGCCCGCGCCGGCGTACGCCTGCGCCAGCGAGTGCACGGTGGCCGCGTGGTCGGGGGCCTCCTGCACCGCGCGCTCGAACCACGTCAGGGCCTCGTCGCGGCGCCCGAGCGCGGTCAGCGCGAGCGCGTAGTTGTGATCGAGCGCCGAGCGCTGGAGCCGGAACGTGGCGCTCGCGCGCCCGGGCGCGGGTTGCGTGTACGGCATCGCGAGCGCGCGCTCGAACTCGCGTGCGGCGCGGTCGGGGTCGCCGCGCTCCATCCAGCGCGCGCCGAGGTCGGCGGCCAGCCCCCAGGCGTAGCCGGCGCCGCTCAGGCGCGGCAGCGGCAGCGCGACCCACACGATGCCCACGGCGAGCAGCGCCGCCATCCGCAGGCGCGCGGCCCGGTCGCGCGCGCGCCACGCGCGCCACGCGGCGTCCAGCGCGAGTGCCGCCAGCGCCGCCGCGACCGGCACCAGGTGGTGGCGATAGCGATCGGTCACGAAGAACGGCACCACCGACAGCGTGACCGCGATGGCCGCCGCCACCAGGAAGCGCCCGCGCGCACCGGCGCGCCACGCGGGCCACAGCCCCGCGAACGCCAGCGGGCCCAGCACCGCGAAGGTGCCGAGCCACGGCAGGCCGAGCGGACCGGCGAGGGCCGCGAACTCGTCGAGGTTCTCGATCTGCGGGTACTCGGCGACGTTCCACATCATCGCGACGCGCCGCAGCATCAGCGTCGCGACGCGGGCCGGGTGCGCGCGGGCGTAGGCCGCGGCCTTGGCCGCCCAGCGGCGCGAGCTCGCGGTGGGGCCGAGGTCCACGCCCTCGGTCGCGCGCAGGTAGGCGCGGCCGTCCACCTCGGCGCCGCCGTCCTGCAGCTCCTTCACCACCGGTCCGAACTGCTGGGTGCCGGTGATCGAGCCCCACGAGCCGTTCGCGTCGGGATTCGCGCCCACGTAGAGGTTGTAGCCGAGGTTGTAGGTGAACGGGATCCACTCGCCCGAGACCGCGCGGTTGCGCAGCGCGGTGGGCGCGCACAGGAGCGCGAAGGTCGCCAGCAGCGCCGCCGCGCGGACACCGCTCGCCCGCGCCGCGCCGCCGCGCCAGCGCAGCAGCGTGAGCAGCGCCACCGGCACCAGCAGCGCGGCGGTCGCGCGCCCCTGCGCGAGCAGCGCCAGCAGCGCCCCCAGCAGCGCGAACTCCCGTGGACCGGCGCGCTCCCAGTCGCCGCGCGCCACCAGCCACACCAGCAGCGCCTCGAGCGCGAACACCAGCGACTCCATGAGCACCAGGCCGTCGAAGAACACCGCGGCCTGGTAGAACGCCAGCAGCAGCCCGAGCACCAGCGCCACGCCCGGCCGCGTCAGCCGCCGCGCGGCGTCGGTCAGCAGTGCGACCGCGACGGCACCCCACAGCGCCTGCACCTGGAGCACCGCCGGGATCGAGTCGCCCAGCACCCCGCGCAGCGCCGCGAGCACGTAGGGATAGAGCGGCCCCAGGAAGAACGCGTGGTGGCCGAGCGGCCCGTCGCGCAGCAGCACCTCGGACCAGTCCCAGTAGCTGCGCGCGTCCATCACGAGGCTGCCGGCGAGCGGTGTGCGCGCGAGGCGCGCGAGGTACAGCACGCGCCACAGCCACGCCACCACGAACACCGCCAGCGGCAGCGCGAGCGCCACCCAGCGCGCGCGGCCCGCGGTGCCCGCGGACGGCGTCGCGCGCGGCGTGCGTTGGGTTCGGGTGGCACGACGAGCGGGCGGGGGCGGCATGACGGTCCTCGGAGCGGAGCGACGGCGGATCGCGCACAGCATAGGGCACGGCGGGCCGCAGCGTTTCATCGCGGATGGGTCGCGTGCGCGCGTGCCCGCGGCTCGCGAGCCGGGCCGTGGATCGGGCTCCCGGCGGCTGCCCCGCGGCGGTCCCGCTCGACCGCCGCGACCGGATGCGATACAAAGCCGGGGCCATGCGATTCTCCCGCCCGTCCCGGGCGCTGTTCCTGCCGGTCGCCGGTGCCCTCGTGCTCGCCCATGGCGTGGCGTGGGCGGCGTCCGAGCCGCACGGCGTCGACCTCGCGCCGCTGCTGCTGGCGCTGGTGCTCATCCTGGTCGGCGCGCGGCTCGGCGGCGCGCTGTTCGAGCGCGCCGCGCTGCCGTCCGTGCTGGGCGAGCTGCTGGCCGGCATCGTGCTCGGCAACCTCGGCCTGGCGGGCGTGCACGCTTTCGACGGGCTGCGCTCGCTGCCGATGCTCGACGTGCTGGCCCAGCTCGGCGTGCTGTTCCTGCTGTTCCAGGTGGGGCTCGATTCGGACGTCGACACCATGCGCCGGGTCGGACTGTCCTCGTTCCTGGTCGCGACACTGGGGGTGATCGCCCCGATGCTGCTGGGCTGGGGCACGTCGCGGGTGTTCTTCCCCTCCCACTCCGGGCTCACCCACTGGTTCGTGGGGGCGACGCTGTGCGCCACCAGCGTCGGCATCACCGCCCGCGTGCTTTCCGACATCGGGCGAGCAAGCAGCCTCGAGGGCCGGATCATCCTGGGTGCGGCGGTGATCGACGACGTGCTGGGGCTGATCGTGCTGGCGGTGATCTCGGGGATCATCCAGGCGGTCGACCGGGGCGGGACGTTCCAGCCGCTCGATGCGCTGGTCATCACCGCCAAGGCGGTGGGCTTCCTGCTGGTGGCGCTGGTGGCGGGCCGCTGGCTCTCGCGGGTGGTGTTCCGGTTCGGCAGCCTGCTGCGCGGCGAAGGGGTGCTGCTGTCGTTCGCGCTCGGCTTCTGCTTCGCGTTCGCGTGGCTGGCCGCGCGGGTCGGGCTGGCGCCGATCGTGGGCGCGTTCGCCGGCGGACTGATCCTCGAGGACGCGCACTACGTCGAGCTGCGCCAGCGCGACGCGGCGAAGCGCGGCGTGCACGAGCTGATGCAGCCGCTCGCCACGTTCCTGGTGCCGGTGTTCTTCGTGCTCATGGGCCTGCGCGTCGACCTGCGGGTGTTCGGGGACACCGGCGTGCTCGGCTTCGCGGCGGCGCTCACGCTCGCGGCGGTGGTCGGCAAGCAGGCGTGCTCGCTGGGCGTGCTCGAGCGGGGCGTCGACCGGCTCGCGGTCGGACTCGGGATGATCCCGCGCGGCGAGGTGGGGCTGATCTTCGCCGGCATCGGGGCCACGCTCCACATCGCGGGCGAGCGCGTGGTGGACGACGCGGTGTACTCGGCGGTGGTCATCATGGTGGTGCTCACCACCCTGCTCACCCCGCCGCTGGTGGTCTGGCGCCTGCGCCGCTGAGGCGGCGCGCGGGCTCGCGCGGAGGGAACGCACATGCTGCCGCGACTGCAGGACCAGGTGGTGGTGGTCGGGGGCGGCGCCGCGGGCGCCGGCATCGCGGTGACGCGCGCGCTGCTGCTGGCGGGCGCCCGCGTGGTGGTGCCGGTGGACACCGACGAGGCTGCCGAGCGCTTCTACCTCGACGCCGATCCCGAGACGGTCCCGCACCTGCGCACCGCGTCCGGCGCGGCCGACGATCCCGCCACGCTCGCGCGCATCGCGGCGGTGGCGCGGCGCGAGTTCGGCGGCATCGACCACCTGGTGGCGGTGTTCCCGCCGCCGGCGGCCGGCTGGCTCAACGCGCTCGACGCCGAGGCCGCGCACGCGGCGCTGCGCGGTGCGTGTGGCGCGCCCGGGCTGTTCGTGCTCGGGCTGCTGCGCCATCTCAACGGCTCCGCGGCCGCGGTGAAACGCGTGGTGATGATCGCCGCGGCGCCGCGCGCCGGCGGCCGGCCGGACGCGGTGGCGCTCGGACGCGTGTTCGCGGAGGGGCTGGTGTCGCTGCTCGGCGGCGGCGCGCGGCCCGGCACCGAGTTCGCGGTGCTCACGAGCGCGGCGCTCGCCGATCCGCAGGCCGGCGATCCCGAGCTGACCGGCCGCGCCGCCGCGTGGGTGCTGGCCGAGGGCGCGGCGGCGGGCGTGATCGACGAGCGCAGCGCCGCGCGCTGACGCGGCGCGTGCGCCGCGGTGCGCGGGCCGCGCGCTGGCGCCCGCCGGCGGCCCGCGGCTAGAGTGCGGGCATGGGACCTTCGCTCGGCAAGCTGGCGCCCGCCGCCCTCGCGCGCACCCTCGGCGCCGGCCTCGGCGCGGCGCGCGCGGAGGTGCTGATCGGGCCGCGGCCGGGCTGCGACGCGGCGATCGTGCGGATCGGCGCGGGGCGGGTGATGGCGATGACCACCGACCCGCTCTCGCTCGTCCCGGCGCTCGGGCCCGCGGCATCCGCGCGGCTCTCGTGCCACCTGCTCGCCTCCGACCTGTGGACGACCGGCATCCCGCCCGCCTACGCGAGCGCGTCGTTCGCGCTCCCGCAGTCGCTCGACGACGCGACGTTCGCGGCCTACTGGGAGGCGATGAGCGACGAGTGGGCCCGCCTCGGGATCGCGGTGGTCACCGGCCACACCGGGCGCTACGACGGCTGCGAGCTGTCGATCGTGGGGGCCGCGACGCTGGTCGGGGTGGGCGACGATGGCCGCTGGCTCTCGCCCGCGATGGCGCAGGCCGGCGACCGGGTCGTGATCACCAAGGGCTGCGCGATCGAGACTGCGGCGGTGGCCGCGCACCTGTTTCCGGAGCGGCTCGCCGCGGTGCTCGAGCCCGACGCGCTCGCACGCATGCGGGCGCTGCTGGCGCGCGTGAGCGTGGTCGAGGACTGCCGCGCCGCGGTGCGGATCGGAGTGCGCGAGCGCGGCGTGACGGCGCTGCACGACGCCACCGAGGGCGGTGTGCTCGGCGGGCTGATCGAGCTGGCGCAGGCCTGCGGGTGCGACGTGCGCGCGGAACGCGCGCGCATCCCGCTCGCGCCCGAGGTGCGCACCGTGTGCGAAGTGTTCGGCATCGCCGATCCCGGCTGGGCGCTCTCGAGCGGCTCGCTGATCGCCACCGTGCGGCCGGCCGCCGCACCCGCGCTGCTCGAGTCGCTGCGCGAGGCGGGCATCGAGGCGGCGGAAGTGGGCGAGCTGATGAAGGGCTCCGGCGCGCTCTACCTGACCGAGCCCGACGGCGCCGTGCGGCGCCTGCTCGCGCCCGAGCCCGATCCCTACTGGCCGGCTTACGAGCGCGCGGTGCGCGAAGGGTGGCGCTGACGATGGGCCGTCCGCGGCGGGGCGTCGGCGCGCGGGCGCCGCGGTCATGACGCCGGTCCCGGCCATCGAGCGACTGCGCGTCGAGATCCGCGGTGCCGTGCAGGGCGTCGGGTTCCGCCCGTTCGTCTACCGCCTCGCGACCGAGCTCGCGCTCGCCGGCTGGGTGGTGAACGACACGCGCGGCGTGGTACTCGAGGTCGAGGGACCGCGCGCCGCCCTCGAGCGCTTCCTCGCGCGCGTCGGCGCCGAGACCCCGCAGGCCGCGTACGTTCACGCGCTCGAGCACGCGTGGCTGCCGGCCGCGGGCCTGGCGGGGTTCGAGATCCGTCCCAGCGACGCGGGCGGCGAGCGACTCGCGGTGCTGCTGCCGGAGCTGGCGACCTGCGCCGCCTGCCGCGCCGAGATCGCCGACCCGCGCGAGCGGCGCCACGGCTACCCGTTCACCAACTGCACCGATTGCGGACCGCGCTTCTCGATCATCCGGGCGCTGCCGTACGACCGGCCGAACACCACGATGCGCGACTTCCCGCTGTGCGCCGACTGCCGGCGCGAGTACGAGGACCCGCGCGACCGGCGCTTCCACGCGCAGCCGATCGCCTGCCCCGCGTGCGGGCCGGCGCTCGCGCTGTGGGACCGCGACGGCGTCGTGCTCGCGACGCGCGCGGAAGCGCTCGCGCGCACCGCCGCGGCGCTGTGCGAGGGGCACATCGTGGCGGTCAAGGGCCTCGGCGGCTTCCACCTGATGTGCGACGCCGCCGACGCCGCGGCGGTCGCCCGGCTGCGTGAGGGCAAGGGCCGCCAGGAGAAGCCGTTCGCGCTGATGTGCCGCGACCTCCCGCAGGCGCGCACGCTGGTCGAGGTCGACGAGACGGCGGCCGCGATGCTGGAGTCACGCGGGGCGCCGATCGTGCTGTTGCCGCGCCGCGCGGACGCGCCGGCGGACGCGAACGTGGCGCCGGGGCTCGCGCAGCTCGGCGTGATGCTCGCGTACACGCCGCTCCACCACCTGCTGATGGACGCGGTCGGCCGCGCGCTGGTGGCCACCAGCGGCAATCTCACCGACGAGCCGATCGCGATCGACGAGCGCGAGGCGCTCGCGCGCCTCGGCCCGATCGCCGACCTGCTGCTGGT
The DNA here is from genome assembly GCA_963725865.1 of Candidatus Eiseniibacteriota bacterium. Classification (GTDB taxonomy): domain Bacteria; phylum Eisenbacteria; class RBG-16-71-46; order RBG-16-71-46; family RBG-16-71-46; genus CAVSAC01. Next base: position 796,761 of record CAVSAC010000014.1, on the reverse strand, counting down.
GCACGACCGCCCGATCGAGCGGCACGTCGATGACAGCGTGGGCTGGATGGTGGACGGCGAGTTCCGGCTGCTGCGCCGCGCGCGTGGGTACGCGCCGCTGCCCTTGCGCCTGCCGCGGGAGGTGCCCACCGTGCTGGCGGTGGGCGGGCATCTGAAGAACACGGTGGCGCTCGCGATCGGACGGCAGGTGTTCGTCAGCCAGCACGTCGGCGATCTCGAGACCCCCGAGGCCGAGGACGCGTTCGAGCGCGTGATCGCCGACTTCCTGCGCATGTACGACGCGCGTCCGGTCGCGATCGCGCACGACCCGCACCCCGACTACGTCAGTACGCGGTGGGCGATCGAGCACGGAGCGCGGCTGCCCGGCACGCCGCGGCTGGTGCCCGTGCAGCACCACTACGCACACCTGGCGTCCTGTCTGGTGGAGAACGGCGAACTCATGAACTCGGCGCTCGGTATCATCTGGGATGGCACCGGCTACGGCGGCGACGGCACCATCTGGGGCGGAGAGTTCTTGGTCGGCGGCCCGGCCCTGTCGGCCTACGCGCGCATCGGCCACCTGCTGCCGTTCCGACTGCCGGGCGGCGAGGCCGCCGTGCGCGAGCCGCGGCGCTCCGCGATCGGGCTGATCTGGGAGATGTTCGGCGAGGACGCGCTGGAGCGCGTGGACCTCGAGCCGGTGGCGTCGTTCAGCCCGACCGAACGATGGGTGCTGCGGGAGATGCTCGCCGGCGAGGTGAACTCGCCGGTGACCACGAGTGCCGGGCGACTGTTCGACGGTCTCGCCGCGCTGCTCGGGCTCCACCCGCGCATCACCTACGAGGGACAGGCCGCGATCGCGCTCGAGCGCCTGGCGGAGCCGGGCAACCGCGGCGCGTATCCAATCGCCCTGACTCCGGTGAGGTCCAAGGGGCCTCGGGTCCTTGACTGGCGCCCGCTCGTACGGGCCGTGCTCTCGGACCTCGCGAGCGGAGTCGCACGGGGTATCATGGCGGCGAGGATCCACGCCGCGCTGGTGGCGGGCATGGTCCGGATGGCGAACGACATCGGCTTTGAAGTCGTCGTGCTGAGCGGCGGGTGCTTCCAGAACCGCCTGCTGCTGGAGGGCGCCACGCACGCGCTCGATCAGGCGGGCTTTCGCGTGCTGGCCCACCGCCAGGTGCCGCCCAACGACGGCGGCCTGAGCCTGGGACAGGCGGCCGTCGCGGCCGTCGCGGCCGCGCACATGCGTGGGGAGTGAGGGGACCGCGGCCGTCTCGCGCGTCGAATCGAGAGGAGCGCAAATGTGCCTCGGCGTACCCGGCAGGGTGATGACGATCGTCCCGGGACCGGGCGGGATGAACATGGGCACGGTGTCGTTCGGCGGCGTGACCAAGGAGGTGTGCCTCGCGTACACGCCCGAGGTGAAAGAGGGGGACTACGTCATCGTGCACGTCGGCTTCGCCATCAGCCAGGTGAGCGAGCAGGAGGCGCAGGAGGTGTTCCGCACGCTCCAGGAGATGGGCGAGCTCGGCGAGCTCGACATCCCCCAGCCGGAGTAGCGGCGCTGCCGCTGCGGAGATCGCGATGAAGTACCTCGATGAGTACCGCCAGGAAGCGGACGTGAAGAAGTTCGTGCGCGCGATCCGCGAGCGGGTGACGCGGCCGTGGACGCTGATGGAGATCTGCGGCGGCCAGACCCACACGTTCATCAAGACCGGCATCGACCGCATGCTGCCCGAATCGATCACGCTGGTGCACGGACCCGGCTGCCCGGTGTGCGTCACGCCGCTGGAGATGATCGATCGCGCGCTCGCGATCGCGCGGCGGCCGGAGGTGATCTTCACCTCGTTCGGCGACATGCTGCGGGTGCCCGGCTCCACCACCGACCTGCTGAGCGTGAAGGCCCAGGGCGGCGACGTGCGCATGGTGTATTCGCCGCTCGACGCGGTGAAGCTGGCGCGGCAGCACCCCGATCGGCACGTGGTGTTCTTCGCCGTTGGATTCGAGACCACCGCCCCCGCGAACGCGATGGCGGTCTGGAGAGCGAAGCAGCTCGGCCTCGACAACTTCTCGGTGCTGGTCTCGCACGTGCTGGTGCCGCCCGCGATGGAGGCGCTGCTGGGTGCGCCGGACAACCTGGTGCAGGGCTTCCTCGCCGCCGGGCACGTGTGCGCGGTCATGGGCACCGGCGAGTACGGGCCGATCGCGACGCGCCACCAGGTGCCGATCGTGGTGACCGGCTTCGAGCCGCTCGACCTGGCGCAGGGCGTCTACATGGCGGTATGCGCGCTCGAGGAGGGGCGCGTCGGGGTCGAGAACCAGTACTCGCGCGCGGTCACGGCCGCGGGGAACCTGCCGGCCCAGCGGCTCATGCGCGACGTGTTCGAGGTGTGCGACCGCGCGTGGCGCGGCATCGGCGTGATCCCGATGAGCGGCTACCGGCTGCGCAAGGGCTACGAGCGCTGGGACGCCGAGCAGCGCTTCGATGTCGGCGGGGTGGCGGCGCAGGAGTCGCCGCTGTGCATCGCCGGGCTCATCATGATCGGCCAGAAGAAGCCGCACGACTGCTCGGCGTTCGGGACCCAGTGCACGCCGGAGCGGCCGCTCGGCGCGCCGATGGTCTCCAGCGAGGGCGCGTGCGCAGCGTACTACCAATACAAGAGGGCGGGATGAGCAAGCTCGCAGCCGCCGACCTCCTGGGGGCCACCTGCCCGCTCCCGATCGCGGACTACCCGTACGTGCTGCTGGCGCATGGCGGCGGCGGGCGCATGAGCCAGATGCTGATCGAACGCGTGTTCGCGCGCGCGTTCTCCAATCCCGCGCTCGACGCGATGCACGACGGCGCCCTGCTCGAGCTGTCGAGCGGGCGCATCGCGGTGTCGACCGACTCGTTCGTCGTCAGCCCGCGGTTCTTCCCCGGCGGCGACATCGGCTCGCTGGCGGTGCACGGCACCGTGAACGACCTGGCGATGTGCGGCGCGACGCCGGTGGCACTCACCGCCGGGTTCATCCTCGAGGAAGGCCTGCCGATGGAGGAGCTGTGGCGCATCGTGTGCTCGATGCAGGCCGCGGCCACCGCGGCGGGCGTGAGCGTGGTGACGGGCGACACCAAGGTCGTCGACCGCGGCAAGGGCGACGGAGTGTTCATCAACACCAGCGGCATCGGGGTGGTGCCACCCGGCGTGTCGCTGCTGCCCACCCGTGCGAAGGTCGGTGACCGGGTGCTGGTGAACGGGCCGATCGCCCAGCACGGCATCGCCATCCTGTCGGTGCGCGAGGGGCTGACGTTCGAGACCACCATCGAGAGCGACTCGGCGGCGCTCCACACCCTGGTCGCCGACGTGCTGGCCGCCTGCGGCCCGCGCGCGCACGTGCTGCGCGATCCGACGCGCGGCGGAGTGTCGAGCGCGCTCAACGAGATCGCGCAGGCCGCGCGGGTCGGCATGCGGCTGGACGAGACCGCGATCCCGATCGACGAGCAGGTGCGGGGCGCGTGCGAGATCCTGGGGCTCGATCCGCTCTACGTGGCGAACGAGGGCAAGGTGCTCGCGATCGTCGCCGCCCACGCCGCGGATCACGCGCTCGCGGCGATGCACGCGCATCCGCTCGGTCGCGGCGCGGCGATCATCGGCGAGGTGGTCGCCGAGCACCCGGGGCGGGTGTTCCTGCGCAGCCGCATCGGCGGCCAGCGCGTGGTCGACATGCTCAGCGGCGAGCAGCTGCCGCGGATCTGCTGAGGCGGGCGCCGCGCGAGCGCGGACCGCCGGGAAAGGAATCCGATGGAAGGCTCGGTCGTGAAGGGCGTCGAGGTGGAGTGGTCGGCCCTGCGGTTCCTCGAGCGCGCCGCCGTGGTGTGGGGTGTGCTGTGGCGCAGCGTCGTCGCGGTGCTGCTGGCGGGGCTGATCGCGAAAGGGCTGGGCTCGCTGTTCGAGCTGCTGGCGGTGCCGCTCGGGCTGGTGTCGCGCAGCGGCGTCGGCCGCTCGCTGTGGATCGGCTGGGCGGGTGCGGCGATCCTCACGCTGATCGTGTTCGCGCTGTGCCAGTTCGTGCTGCTGCGCTGGCTGCTGCGCGCGCGCTACGGCGCGCTGCGGCTGGCGCTGGTGCGCGACGCGGCGGCGGCGGTCGTCACGTCGGCGCCGGGCGGCACGAGCGCGGGGACGCCGCCGCGCTGAAGTCGCGCCCCCCTACAGCCCCAGGTAGATCACCGCCAGCCCGCTCGCCATCACCACGGCGCCGGCCATCGCGTGGGCCCAGCGCTCGAGTCGGCCGAGCGGCAGGCGCTCGAGCGTGGTGTGGCCGATCAGTACCAGCGCGATCATCGAGCCGATCGTGATGGCGCCGAACACCGCCCCCGTGAGCGCCGCGAGCGACCAGTCGCCGCGGCTCGCCGGCAGCACGAACAGCGGGATCAACGGCTCGCAGGGACCGAGCACGAACACGATGAACAGCGTCCAGAACGCGCTCGTGCTGTCCTTTCCGACGGCATCGACGTGATGGTGGTGGTGCCCGCCGCCGAGGTGGATGTGGACGTGATGGTCGTGCTCGTGCGGCGACAGCCCGGCGCGGCGCCGGATCGCGGACCGCACCCCCCACACCATGTAGGCGAATCCGAACGCGACCAGCGCCCAGGCGGCCCAGTCCCCGCGCTGGCCCTCCCAGTGCTGCACCCAGCCGACCCCGGCCCCGATCGCCAGGCCGACGGCGCCGAGCGCGATGCTCGAGAGCACGTGGCCGACGCCGCAGGCCGTGGTCACGACCAGCGTGCGGGTGCGGCTCCAGCCGCGCGCGCGCGCCAGCATCAGGAACGGCAGGTAGTGGTCCGGGCCCAGCACGGTGTGCGTCACCGCGATGCCGGCGGCGGCCACCAGCAGGCTGACCGAGAACCCGGTCGGCTCGATCATGCCGCCGCTCCGCGCTTCTCGGCCAGCCGCCCGGTGAGCAGCTCGCACCACTCGATCATCCCCTCACCGGTGTTCGAGCTCGTGAGCACGAGACGTCCGTCGGGCCGCAGCGTGCGCACCTGTTCCCGCACCTCGTCGAGCTGGAACGACACGTGCGGCAGCAGGTCCAGCTTGGTGATCACCGTGACCTCGGCGCGCGCGAAGATCGCCGGGTACTTGTACGGCTTGTCCTCGCCCTCGGTGACCGAGAGCAGCACCACCTTGAAGTCCTCGCCGAGGTCGTACGAGGTCGGGCAGATCAGGTTGCCGACGTTCTCGATGAACAGGATGTCGAGCCCGCGCAGGTGGGCCTCGTCCATCGCGCGCTCGATCTGGCGCGCGTCGAGGTGGCAGGCGCCGCCGGTGAGGATCTGGTGCGCGGGTACGCCGGCGCGGCGCAGGCGCTCGGCGTCGCGCTCGGTGGCGATGTCGCCGACGATGACGCCCACCCGCAGGTGGCGCTTGAGCAGCGAGACGGTGGCCTCCAGCAGCGTGGTCTTGCCGGAGCCCGGCGACGAGATGAGGTTGACCACCAGCGTGCGCGAGTCCTGGAAGCCCCGGCGCAGGGTCGTGGCGGCGGCTTCGTTGGCGGCCAGGATGCGCTGCTTGACGTCGACGTCGCTCATGGTGGCGTGCCGGGTGCGCCGTCCGCTGGCGTGAACGAGAATTTCAGGATGTCGAGCTCGTCGCCGCCCTCGATGCGCAGCGGCTGCTCACATCGTGGACAGAGGCGCAGCCAGCTGCCGGGCGCGCGCTCCGGGATCACGCCGCAACTCTCGCACACCTGGCGCGCCGGTCGCCACTCCACGTCGAGCGTGGCGCCGGCGTCGGGGCCGCCCTGGATCACCGCCTCCCACGCGAACGTGAGCAGTTCGGGCTCGACCGCCGAGAGCTCGCCGACCGCCAGCCAGACGCGCTCCAGCCGCCCCCCGCCCTGCGCGTCGATGCGCTGGCGGCAGCTGCGGTGGACCTCGGTGACCAGGGAGAGTTCGTGCACGCGGGCGAGACTAGCGCGCCGCGGCCGCGGCGCCCAACCGCCCGCCCGCCGGAGCTTCGCAGGCGGCCAGCATGTCGGCGATGCCCGCCCGTGCCCGTTCGAGCGCCGCGGGCAGCGCGGCGGCGACGGCGGGCGAGAGTCCGATGCCCGTGCGCACCACTGCGGGCTCCACGCCTACGATGCGCACCCACGGCGGCAGCTCGCCGACCAGCAGCAGCGTGGCGAGCAACGCCCCGGCGCCCCCCTCGTGCGCGGTGCCGCCGGGCTGCAGGCGCAGCGCGAGCGCCTGCTCGCCCGTCAGCTCGTGCACGGCGCCCGGCGCACCGCCCCCGGCCACCGCGTCGAGCACGAGCAACGCCGGCCGGCCACCGATCACGCCGAGCAGCGCGAGCCCCTGGGTGCCGCCGTCGGCCAGCTCCACGCGCCCGCTCCCGGCAGCGCCCTCGCGGCGCAACGCCTCGAGCAGCTCGAGGCCCACGGCATCATCGCGGAGCAGCAGGTTGCCGAGGCCGAGCACGAGCGGCGCGCGCGCGGCCCCGGCGGCGGAGTCAGGAGATCCAGGTCTTCGGGTCAATGTCCCCCTCTTGGTAGAACTTCTCGCCCGACACCATCGAGGTCACGAGGCCATTCTTGTACTGCTGGCCGTCGTAGAACACGATGTACACGTGCACGATCGAGAAGACGATGAACAGCCAGGCGAACAGGTGGTGCCACATCAGCGCCTGGAACGACCCGCCGAGCATGGGCAACACCCAGCCGAGCAGCACGTCCCAGAAGCCTCCCGGGTGCGTCTGCGAGTACATCGCGAAGCCGATCGAGATCTGGAGCCAGCCCAGCAGGATCACGAACAGCGTGTACGCCAGCCCCGCCATGGCATTGTGGCCGAGGTGGATGTGTCCGCGCTCGAGCCGCAGGTAGTCGCCGACCTGGCGGAACAGGTCGTGCCACCAGGCGCGCTTCCACACCATCGGGAAACCCGAGCGCGCGAAGTTGTTCCCCATGTAGAACCAGTAGATCCGCCACAGGAAGTTGATGAGGAACACGTACGCGCAGGCGAAGTGGATCTGCCGCACCTTCGCCATCACGAAGTTGTGCCACGCCTCGCCGGCGGGCGCGAGCACGGGGCTCGCGATGTAGAGCCCGGTCGCGAAGAGTCCGGTGATCGCGATCGCGTTCACCCAATGGAAGACACGCACGGGCCACTGCCACACGTAACGGCGACGGAAGAAGCGGTGCGTCCCCGGCGCGGTGCCGGAGGGCGCGAACGGCCTGGTGCTCGCCATGGGCGCCTCCTAGAGCACCCGGACCTCGGCGAGCACGCGTCCGTCCGGACCGAGGACGTGCGACGCGCAGGCGAGGCAGGGGTCGAACGAGTGGATGGTGCGCAGGATCTCGACCGGGCGTTTCGGGTCGGCCATCGGCGTGCCGACCAGCGCGGCCTCGTAGGCGCCGAGCTGACCCTTCGCGTCGCGCGGTGAGGCGTTCCAGGTCGAGGGCACGACGCACTGGTAGTTGGCGATCTTGGCGTCGCGGATGTGCACCCAGTGGCCGAGCGAGCCGCGCGGCGCCTCGGTGAAGCCGAAGCCCTTGCAGTCCTTCGGCCACTTCGACTCCTCCCACTTGGAGGTGTCGGCGGTCGCGTTGTCGCCCGACTTGAGGTTGGCGATCAGCCGGTCGTACTCGGCGCGCAGCCAGATCACGCAGAGCTGCGTCTCGAGCCCGCGCGCCGCGGTGCGGCCGAGGGTCGAGAACAGCGCCTCCGGTCCGACCTTGAGCTTGCCGAGCGCGTCGGTGACCACCGCCTGGTACTCCGGGCGCCCGCTGGCGAAGCCGACCAGCATGCGCGCCAGCGGCCCGACCTCCATCGCGTTGCCCTTCCAGCGCGGGGTCTTGAGCCACGAGTACGCGCCCTTCTCGTCGAGGTTCTGGTAGGGAGGTTTGGGGCCGGTGTAATGCGCCTCGGTGACGCCCTGCCAGGGGTGCAGCGCATCGACGCCGTCCGGGTAGCGGTACCAGGAGTGCGCGATCTCCTCGCGGATCTCCTGGTCGGCGCGCGGATCGACCGGCAGCACCTCGCGGAGGTTCTTCCCCAGGATCGCACCGCGCGGCATGAGGAACTTGGCCGGGTCGGCGACGCCGTTCTGCGGGACGTCGCCGTAGCTCATGTAGTTCCCCAGCCCGCCGCCGTACTTCGTCCATTCGGGATAGAACGAGGCCACCGCAAGCAGGTCGGGCACGTAGAGCTGCTCGACGATGTCGCGGGCCTGGTCGATGACATCGCGCACCAGATTCAGACGCTCCATGTTGATGGCGTTGTCGCTCTGCAGGTCGATCGCGCACGCCATCCCGCCGACCAGGTAGTTCGGATGCGGGTTCTTGCCTCCGAAGACGGTGTGGACCTTGATGATCTCCTTCTGCCACTTGAGCGCCTCGAGGTAGTGCGCCACCGCCATGAGGTTGCCCTCGGGCGGGAGCTTGTACGCCGGGTGCCCCCAGTAGGCGTTCGCGAAGATGCCGAGCTGTCCCGAGTCCGCGAACTTCGTCAGCGTGCCGGCGAGGTCGCGGAAGTAGCCCTCGGTCGCCAGTGGCCAGCGCGGCGACACCGCCTTGGCGAGCGCGGCGGTCTTCGCGGGATCGGCCTTGAGCGCCGACACGATGTCCACCCAGTCGAGCGCGTGGAGGTGGTAGAAGTGGATGACGTGGTCCTGCACGTACTGGGTCAGGAACATGATGTTTCGGATGACATCCGCGTTCACGGGCACCGTGATGCCGAGCGCGTCCTCCACGGAGCGCACCGAGGCCAGCGCGTGCACGGTCGTGCACACGCCGCAGATGCGCTCGCAGAACGCCCACGCGTCCCGCGGGTCGCGGCCCTGCAGGATGAGCTCGATGCCGCGCCACATGGTGCCGGTCGACATCGCGTCCTGGATGACGCCGCGCTCGTCGAGCATCGCTTCGATGCGCAGATGCCCCTCGATGCGGGTGATCGGATCGACGACCACTCTCTGGCTCATGGCGGTCTCCTACTCCTTGTCGGCGTCGGCGGCCGCCGGGCGCGACTTCTCGATGCCGCGCTTGACCATGAACGACGCGAAGTGGGCGGCGACTCCGACGCCCGCGACGAGCGCGAGCGTGCGGCCGATCTGATCCGGCGTGGCATCGACGTTGGGCAGCGGGATGCCGGAGAGGCGTTTGTAGAAGGGACCGTTGTCCCAGAAGTTCGCCTCGCTGCACCCGATGCACCCGTGGCCCGAGCCGATCGGCCACGACACGCCGTTGTTCCACTTGAACGTCGAGCAGGAGTTGTACGTCGAGGGTCCGCGGCACCCCATCTTGTAGAGGCACCAGCCCTTCCTCGCACCCTCGTCGTCCCAGCGCTCCACGAACTGACCGGCGTCGAAGAACGGCCGGCGGTAGCACTTGTCGTGGAGGCGCTGCCCGTAGAACATCTTCGGCCGCCCGATGCGATCGAGCTCGGGCAGCCGGTCGAAGGTCAGGATGTAGGTGAGCACGCCGGTCATCACTTCCGCGATCGGCGGACAGCCCGGCACCTTGATGACCGGCTTGCCGGAGATCAGCTCGTGCACCGGCTTCGCGCCGGTCGGGTTCGGGTGCGCGGCCTGCACGCAGCCGTTGGACGCGCACGAGCCCCACGCGATCACCGCCCGCGCGTGGGCCGCGGTCTCCTCGAGGAGGCTGTGGAACGTCTTGCCGCCAACCGTGCAATACACGCCGCCGTCCTTGGTCGGCGCGTTGCCCTCCACCGCGAGCACGTACTGGCCCGCGTGGTCGCGCACCAGCTTCTCGCGGATCTCCTCGGCCTGGAACCCCGCCGCGGCCTGCAGCGTGTCGTCGTAGTCCAGCGAGATCATGTTGAGCACCACGTCCTGGGCGATCGGGTGCGACGAGCGGATGAACGACTCGCTGCAGCACGTGCACTCCAGGCCGTGCAGCCAGATGACCGGGATGCGTGGCTTGGTCTCGAGCGCGTGCACGACACGCGGGACCATGGTGGACTGGAGACCCATCGCCGCCGCGGTCAGCGTGCAGAACTGCAGGAACGTCCTGCGGTCGATGCCGTGGCGCTCGAAGAGCTCGAGGGTGGTGGGCCAGTGCTCGGGGTCGGTCATGGGCTGCCTCCAGGACCAGGTGCGAAGCGCCGCCGGGTCGAGCCGGGGCACGGCGCCATCGCCATGGAGCGGAGCACCGTGAACGCGACCGCGCGCGGCATTCCGCCGTTGGGACACCATGGACTTCGACCGCCTCGTGAGGCGTGCGTGGTGCGGGATGGCGAGGCGGTGCTGCCAGCGGCGCGTGGGGTTACGCCGCGAGAGTCGTGGGCGACAAGCAGGCCGCATCCATCGAGGGGTGCGTGAGTGTGATCCTGCCCCATCGACTCCGATGACGTGGATGATTGTCCCCGTACCGGCCGGGGTCAAGGATTTGATGGTCGCGAGCGCAGGAAGCGCGCTGGCGCGGGGCCGCGGGGTGGAGGCGGCGCGGAGTCGAGCCGCCGCGGCGCGCCGCTCGGTCAGCCGGCGGCGGCCTGGGTGCCGTGGGCGTGCGGCTCGTCGTCGGATTCGACCATGGTGATCATCGTCTCGACCGCCTGATGCGCCTGGCGGACCGCGAGCGGCAGGGCTTCGTGTACCGCGTCGCTGAGGCCCATGGTGCACTCCAGCCGGCCGGGCTCGATGCCGACCACGGTCACCCACGCGGGCAGCGCGTCCACGACCTGGAGCGTGCGCAGCAGCGAGACGGTGTTGCCGGACGGTGCCGAGTTGGGATGTCCTCGCCGCGTGCGCAGCGCTTCCTTGCCCGACATCACGTGCACGGTGCCGGGACGATCACCGCGCGCCAGCGTGCCCACCACCACCAGGGCGCAGCGCGCCCGCAGACGCTCGGTCGGCGCGTGGCCGGGTAGGCTCGCGTCGACGAACTCGACGCGGCCGAACCACGAGCGCATGTACTCGCGCAACTCGCCCAGGATGTGGAGCCCGACCGCGTCGTCGGCGCGCAACGGATCGCCGAGCCCGACGACGACAGGAGGCCGCTTGAGGACCGAGCGGTCCCCGGTGATGGCGGCGGCCATGGATGAACCTCCTGACTCGATGTCGATGTCCGATCCGGCGGCTGGAGGCGACGCGGACGGGACGGCGTCCAACCGTGCTGCGATGACGCCAACCGCCAGTTTTGCATCATCCGGGCCAGCGTTCGGCGGGCCGGGGCCGCGCGGCGATGGGCGGGGCGCCGCGCCCCGGTGGGGCCGCCGGCGACCGCCGAATCTCCGCGCCCGCCGGACGCTAGCGGCGTGGCCGCCGCTCGCGCGGACCGGTGACGCGGGGGGCCGCGATCACTCCCGGGCGGGCGCGCGAGAGGGGTTCACCATGACAGAACGCGCGCCGGCTCTGTCGGCTTGTCAGGGACGGCGGTGGATGGGCCGCGGCCGGCGGCGGTGGCGGGAGGCCACGAGTGGCAGGCTCACGTGCCCGCCGGTCGGCACCGGCGGCATTGCCCCGGGGTCGTCCGGGCGCCGATACTCGATCCGGCCCGCACGCGTCCCCGCCGTCCCCGGCATTCCCTTGGAGCCTCCATGCGCATCGCCGCCATCGACATCGGGACCAACTCGATCCACATGGTGATCGCGAAGGCCATCGGTCCTGCCTCGTTCGAGGTGGTGGACCGCGAGCGCGAGGTGGTGCAGATCGGGCGCGGCTCGTTCTCCGACGGCCGGCTGCGCGCCGCCGCGATCCGCCGCACCATCGACGCGCTCCATCGCTTCGTGGCGCTGGCGCGGCGCCACCAGGTGGATCGCATCGTGTGCACCGCCACCGCCGCGGTGCGCGAGGCGCGCAACGGCGGCGCGTTCCTCGACGCCGCGCGCGCGGCGGCCGGCGTGCTCCCGCGGGTGATTCCCGCGGCGGAGGAGGGGCGCCTGATCTGGCTGGGGGTGAAGAGCGCGCTGCAGCTCGACGCCGCCCCGGCGCTGATCCTCGACATCGGCGGCGGCAGCATGCAGCTGGTGGTCGGGGACCGCGACCGCCTGCAGCGCGTGATCAGCGTGGCGCTCGGGGCGCTGCGCCTGACGGAGACGATGCTCGACAGCGACCCGCCGTCGCGCCGGGACCTGCAGCGCCTGCGTCGCCACATCCGCCGCGAGACCCGCGACGCCCTCGAGACGGTGGCGGGCGCCGAGCCGCAGGCGTTCTACGGTTCGTCGGGTTCCATCCACGCGCTCGCGCAGGCCGCGCACTGGGCCGACACCGGTCAGCCGCTGACCCAGCTCAACGGCCATCGCATGACGATCGAGTCCCTCGACCGGCTGACGCGCCGGCTCCAGCGCATGAACCTCGAAGAGCGCGAACGCCTGCCGGGCATCGACACGCCGCGCGCGGAGATCATCCTGCCCGGCGCGCTGGTGCTGCTGCACGTGCTGGAGCAGCTGGGGGCGCCGGGGATCACGATCTCGGACTTCGGCGTGCGCGAAGGACTGGTGACGGACTACCTGCTCTCGCACGCGCGCGAGGTCAGCGCGCTGGAGCTGATCGACGACCTGCGGCTGCGCAGCGTGATGGCGCTGCTCACCAAGTTCTTCCCCGAGTCCCGGCACTCGCAGCACGTCGCACGGCTGGCGCTGCAGCTGTTCGATGGTCTGCGATTCGCGCACCGGCTGGGACCCGAGGAGCGCGAGCTGCTCTCGTACGCCAGCCTGCTGCACGACATCGGCGCGGTCATCGGCTACGACGGTCACGGGGAGCATTCGTACTACATCATCCGCAACGGCAACCTGCGCGGGTTCTCGGCCGCGGACGTCGCGATCGTGGCGACCGTCGCGCGCTACCACGGCAAGTCCCGGCCGCGGAAGCACGACGAGGGCTTTGCGGAGCTGACCAAGGATCAGCGTCGCATCGTGCGGTGGCTGGCCGCCATCCTGCGGATCGCCGAGGGGCTCGACCGCAGTCACTACCAGCTGGTGCCGGCGGTGCGGGTGGTGCGGCGCGACGGACGGGTGACGATCCAGGCGTCGACGCTGCGCGACGCGCGGCTCGAGCTGTGGGCGGCGCGCCGCCGGACGCAGATGCTCGAGCAGCTGCTGGGGGTGCGGGTGCGCATCGCGGCCGAGCGCGCGGGCGAATCGCGGGCCCCGCAGCACAAGCCCCGGCCGCGCCGCGCCCGTGCCGAGGAGTCCACGCCCGCCGCCGGTCCGCACGCCGGCGTGGTGTCGCTGCGTCCGCGAGCGAAGGGCGCGTGAACCGGCGCTAGCGCGCGAGCGAGGCGGCCTGCACGCGCAGGCGCTCGAGCGCCCGCGCGCGATCCTCCTCGATCGCCTGCGCAAGCGCGGACAGCGCGGCGACCGGGTCGTGGCTCGAGATGGGCGCGGTGCCGCCGCTCGCCGGGGCGCCGAATCCGCGCCGGCGCCGGGCACTGCGCGCCGCTGCCCGCACGAGCCGGTCGCGCAGCGTGGCGAGGTCGTGCACGGCCCCGAGCGTCTCCTGCAGCTCGCGCAGGGGTACCAGGCGCGTGGCCGGCGCGCCGGCGACCGCCTCGACGCACTCGCCCGCGTAACGCCAGCGCTTGACCGCGATCCGCGCCTGATGGAGCGCCGCATCCTCGCGGCTCGCGAGTCCCTCCGCGAGGGCGTCGCGAGCCCGCACGCCGAGGGTCTCCACCCGCTGCTCCGCGCGCGCGCGCCAGTCCGGCTGCGCGCCCACGCGCGTCTCGAGCCGTCCGGCGGCGCGCGTGACCCCGCGCACCAGGCGCTCGATCGCCGCTGGCCGGCAGGCGCGCGCGACGCCGGTGCGGGCCCGCGCGATGCGGCGGCGCAGCCGCGCCGCCAGCCGCTCGACGACCTCGCGCGTCTCCTCGCCCGGCCGGGTGGCGCGCGCTTCGAGCAGGGCGAGCACCACCTCGCGTTCGCGAACGGGACCGAGGCGGCGCCCCAGGCGCCGGAGCCCGCGCAGCGTCCGGCGCCGCGCCCGCCGGCGCAGCAGTGCGCGCCACAGCGCCAGTGCCGCGGCCAGCCGCCGGGCCGCGACGCGCACGTCGTGGACCGCCTCGGCGTGTTCGCGACGGCGCAGGCGGCGGGTGGCGGCGGCGAGCGTCGCGGCGCGCTGCGCGAGGTCGTCCGCGATCCGCCGCGCGGCGTCGAGCGGGTCGGCTCCCGCGCCCGGGCCCGGCAGCACGCTCACGGCGTGGCCGGCGGCGCGTCGTCGCGGCTCGACTCCAGCAGCGCCGAGACCCGCTCGCACAGGTAGCGCGCGATCTCGTCCACCGGGCGCGTGGCGTCGATGGTGTCGAAGCCGAACTCGTGCGACAGCTCGTCGAGTGTCTCGATCAGCCGCGACTGGTAGCGGATGAACGAGTCGTGGAGGTCCTCGCCCATCGGGATGTCCATGCCGGACTCCCAGTAGTCGAAGCCGCCGTTCTGCACCACGCGCTGGACCAGGTCCTTGACGCCGATGCGCAGGTAGAACGTGGCGTCGGGCTGGAGCGAGAACGAGTACACCCGCTTGATCCACGCCGGATCCGCGCCGCGCACGATCGCGCGCGCGATCAGCGAGTAGGTGTAGCGATCGGTGAGCATGACGAACCCGGAGCGCAGCGCGGGCACAATCTGGTGCTCGAGGCGGTCCGCGAAATCGGTCGCGTAGTAGAGGTTGAACGGAGTGGAGCCGAGCGTGTTGCCGAGCTTCGCGCGCCGCAGACCGCGGCTCGTCAGGTCGGAACGCGTCAGCCCGGTCTCGGCGACCGCGTAGCCGAGCCGCTCCAGGTGCGCGCGCAGCAGGTTCACGTGCGTGGTGCGGCCGACCCCGTCGGTGCCCTCGATGACGATCAGCCAGCCGTGCAGGTCGCGCAGGTCGACCCCCGGGATGCCCTCGCCGTACGACTGAAACTCACGCATGGGAGCGGATCTCCTGGCGCATGCGCTCGAGATGCGGGGCGATGACGCGGCGCATGGCCTTCTGCTGGGTCTCGATCGGCAGCGCGGCGTCCATCACCTGGAGCCCGAACTCCTGCACCAGTGTCTCGTACTCGGTCAGGATGCGGGACTGGAACAGCCGGTAGGACTCGTTCGGATCGGTGTGCAGCCCGAGGTCCATGCCGGCCTCGTACCACTTGAGCTTCGGCCGGCCGGAGAGGATGCGCTTGAGCGCGACCTCGAGCGGCACGCGGAAGTAGAACGCCTGCGACGGCACCGGGGCGAGGCGATAGAGAGAACGCACCCACGAGGGGCTCACGCCGCGCACCACGTCGCGCGCGAACGCGGTGAACACGTAGCGGTCCGCGAGCACGATCGCCCCCGCCTTCAGCGACGGGATGATCTCGCGTTCGACGCGGTCCGCGAAGTCGGTGGCGTGGATCAGCGAGAACGTCAGCGGCGTCAGCAGCTGACGCTTCTTGCCGCGCGATGTGGTGACGCGCACGATCGGCGAGGAGTTCCACTCGCTGAACACCACCGGGAAGCCCTCGCTGCGCAGCCACTGCGCGAGCAGCGTGAGCTGGGTGCTCTTGCCGGAGCCGTCGATGCCCTCGACGATGAACAGCCGCCCCGGCCAGTCGGGCCGCCAGGTGCCGAAGCGATCGTTCACACCTTGCTCCCGCGCTTGGCCAGCCGCCGCAGTTCCTTCGGCGGCAGGAACCACTTCAGCCGGCCGGCGCCGGCCGCGACCTCGCCGACGAACGACACCTGGCACGCACCGGCCTTCTTGAACGGCAGCGCCGCGGGCGCTCCGAACAGCAGCACGCCCGCGAGCTTGCCGAGATCCGGCTCGTGGCCCACCAGCACCACGGAGGCCTCGGAGTCCTGCGCGTGCAGCCACTCGATCACGCGCCGGTAGCCCTGCCCGGGTGCCAGCGCGCCGAGCACCACCGGTGGGGCCGGCAGGTCGAGCACGCCGTTCAGCACGTCCGCAGTCTGGGTGGCGCGCAGCAGCGGGCTGGTGGCGATCTGCGTGATGTCGCCCGCGAGTCGCGCGAGCCCGAGTGCTGCGGCCAGCGTGCGTTGCTCGCCCTTGGACGACAGCGGGCGCTGCGCGTCGTCGGGCCAGCGCGCGGCATCGCGGCCGCCAGCGGGTCCGTGTCGGAAGAGGATGACCTGCATCGTTCGAGATCCGAGGTTCCCGGCGCGGGAGCGCGCCGGGACGTGGCCGTGGGTGAGCCGCGGGGGCCCGTGGAGGCCCGAAAGTCGCTTGGAGCCTAGCATCGCCGCTCAGGCCACCCAAGGACTGGCTCCGGCGACGGCGAACCTCCTGCCCCGCAACAGACTCGCGGCGCGCGACCTTGCCGGTTCGCAGTGGCGGGGGCATCCGCGGCGCGGCCCGGGCCGCCACCGCGCGCGAGCAGCGACCGGCGCGCCGTCAGGGCGCGAGCACGCTCTCCGGCGGCCGGTGCAGCGCGCGCAGGATCGGATGCAGGTCCTGCTCGGGGTCCGCCCACGGCGAGCGGCGATAGAAGAACTCGCTCCGCGCCCGCGGGTCGTGAGCAAACGTCGAGTCGCTCGCGAGCCGCGCGCGGAACTCCCGCGCCAGCGCGGGGTCGGCCGCCATCATCCGTCGCGCCAGCGGCTCGACCACGTAGCCCTCGCCGTACTCCTTGCGCTCGAACACCGTGTCGAACGCGTTCCAGTACATCAGCCCGTCCGGCGCCTGGGCCTCGAACAGGTGCACCGCCACCATCGCCGAGCGCTGGTCGAGCGGCACCCACAGGTCGCCGGGGCGGAACGTGTGTGCGCGCCGCTCGAGCACCACGCGGCTCACCTCGGTCGGCCGATGACCCTCACGGAGGTCCGCCGTCTTCCACTCCAGCACGTGCTGCACTTCGACCGTGTCGGTCCACGCCCGCGCGAACCTCCGGTAGCGCACGCCGTGGAGGTCGAGCCGGTCGCGGGCGATCGTCCACTCCTGCGGGACCAGGTAGCCCGCCGGCTGGCGCACCGTCAGCGACGGCACCACCTCGCGGTAGAGCGGGATGATCGTGTCCCACGGCGCCTCGCTGTAGCGCGGCAGCCAGTCGCCGGTGATGTCGCTCACCTCCCAGCGCGTCTGCCAGCCCTTGAACTCGAACGGCACCGCGGTGTCGCTGGTCTTGGTGGTCAGCACCACCTCGCGCTTCGCGGGGTCGCTCTCGCGGCCGCGCGCGATCGTCTGCTGCTCGGCGTCGGCGACCGCGCGCACCAGCGCGCGCGGGTGGGCGCGCAGCTCCTCGAGCACGGCGACCAGCAGGTCGTAGGTCGCCTTCACGCGCACGCCGTACGGCTTGATCATGTGCGTCTCGACCAGCACCCCCGCGCGATCCTGGAGCGTCGGGTAGCCGTTCGAGAAGCGCGGCGGGGCGTCGCCGTAGTCGAGCCCGACCCGCGGATCGGCGCTGTAGTTGCGGAACGAGAGATAGGGCGCGGGCAGGTGGCCGAGCGCCGCCAGCCGCGGCACCACGCGACCCTCGAACGCGTCGGCGTACCAGCGGTCGAGCGGCGGCGGCGTGCTGGTGCCGTGCGGCGCGCCATAGGTGACGTCGTGGCGGTAGTCGGCGCCGTCGGTGGTGTGGTCGTCGATCAGCAGGTGCGGCCACCAGCGCGTGTACACCTGCGACAGCAGCGCGCGGATCTCGGGCGTCTCGGCCTTGAGGTAGTCGCGGTTGAGGTTCAGCCCGGTGGGGCCGGTGCGCCAGCCCATCTCGACCGGGCCGTTCTGGTTGATGCGGTTGTAGGGCCCGTGCCGCTCGTGCGCGTCGACCGAGAGGATGGGCAGCACCAGCACGATGGTGCTGTCGAGCAGCTCGGAGCGGGTGCCGAGCACCGCCATGTCGCGGATCAGCGCCAGGCAGGCGTCCTTGCCCTCGATCTCGCCGGAATGGATGCCGTTCTGGATCAGCACGATCGGCTTGGCCGTAGCGATCGCCGCCTCGGGCGTGAACGCGCGGTCCTTCGACACGATCATCAGCGGCAGGTCGCGCCCCTGGCCGCTCTTGCCGTAGCTCACCACCTTGATCCAGCGCGAGCCGCCCTCGAGCTGGCGGACGTAGCGCATGGTCTCGTCGTAGTCGGCGGTCTCGCGGTACTGGGTGCGCTCGGCGCGCGTGCGCCAGTAGGGCGGGACGTTGCGCGACGTGCCGGTGGTCTCGCCGGCCACCACCGGGACGGGCCAGTTCTGCGAGGGGAGCGCGGTCTGCGCCGCGGCGGGTGCCACGAGCGAGCAGGCGACCAGGGCGGACAGCAGCGGACGTTCGTGCATGGCGCGGGACGATAGCACGAGGCGCGACGTGATGCGGCCGCCGGCATGATCGTTCCGCGGCGGCGGCGGCGGCGGCGGCGGCGGCGGCGGCGGCCTCGACCCTGCGGTGTCAATCCAGCCGCAGGTCCACGTCCCCGGCGCCCAGCACGATCCGCACCCGCGCCGAGCCGCTGCCGCCGCCCCAGTGCAGCGTGCGGCTGATGAAGCCGTCGCCGTCGTAGGTGGCGGTGCGGGTGTGCAGCGTGGCGTCGCCGACCCCGACCCGCACGCGCACCGAGCCCACATCGCTCTCGCGCAGGTGCAGCGTCGCGTCGCCCGCGCCCATCGCGACCTCGAGATCGTCGCCGAGGTCGTACACGTTCAGCTCGCCGGCGCCCAGCTCGAGGGACACCGCGACGCCGCGCGGCACCTCCACGATGGAGCGCACGTCGGTGTGGCGCCCGTTCCAGGAGGTGCGGTCCTTGAGGGTGATCCCCAGCTGGTCGCCGTTGCGGTCGGAGTCGAGGTCGAGATCCTCCGCGCGCCGCTCGCACGCGCGGTCGTCGTCGTGGTCGCAGTGGATCCCCACCGTCAGTCGCACGTGATCGTCGCCGGAGCTCCGCAGCGTCACCTCGCCCGGCGGCAGCTCGAGCGTGAGCTTGTGCAGCCCTGCAGCCGCGTAGCTCTTGGTCTGCGACTGCAGGTCGCGGGCGTGCGACGGCGCCGCCAGCACCAGGACGAGCGCGGCGGTCGCAAGCAGGGCTCTCATCGGATCCTCCACGGAGGGGACACCCACGCCGGCGCCGCCCCACGTCCCCTACGGTGAGCGACGCCGGATCCCGGCGGGTGCCGTGCGGGTGCTACGTGCGGCCGCCGCGCCGGGTTGCGGCCGCCGGGACCGATCGGCCGCGCGCGGCGCGCTGTCCGCCGCCACCGTCCCACGGCCGCGCCGCAGGCTCAGCGGATGGCGGTGACCGTGCCGCCGGTCAGGCCCGCGAGATCGTGGGGGTCGAGGCGCACGAACGCCTCGGGGGTGCCGCCGGCGGCCCACACGCTCGGGTGCTGGAGCAGATCCTGGTCGATCCACGTCGGCAGTGCCGCCGGGTGCCCGAGCGGGGCCACCCCGCCGATCGCGAAGCCGGTGTGCTCGCGCACGAACTCCGGCGTGGCGCGCCCGGCGGGCTCGCCCGCCAACGCCGCCAGCCGCGACTCGTCCACCCGGTTGGCCCCGCTCGCCAGCACCAGCAGCGGCTGGCCGCTGCCGGCACCGCGGAACACCAGCGACTTCACGATCCGCGCGACGTCGCAGTCGAGCACCTGGGCCGCCTCGGTAGCGGTGTGGCCCGGCCGCTCGAGCGTCACGACGCGGGCCGCCGAGCCGCGCGCCCGCAGGGCCTCCTGCACGCGCTGGGCGGCCGGCGGCAGCGCTCCGGTCGGCACCCCGTTGCGCGCCGCGTGCAGCCGCAGCATCGCCAGCGCCTCGTCGCGGTTGGCGACCGCCCCGAAGTCGAGCCGCCGCCTGCCGCCGCGGACCCGTTCGATCGTCATGCCCCGCGCGTCGGTGGAGAGCAGCGCGACGTCGCTCCACGCCGCCCGCAGCCAGCGCAGCGGCGTGATCCGCGCGAACAGGCCCTCGTCGTCGAGCCGCAGCACCCGCAGTCCGGTGAAGCGCGCCAGGTTCAGCCCGATGTACAGCGTCAACCCGCCGGCCACGAAGTATCCGAGCGCGGGCTGCACGAACTTGGTGAACTTGAGGTGCTCGAGGCCCTCGACCACCAGCATGATGCCGGCGAACACCTCGGCCCAGCCGACGGCGGCGTGGTGGCGGGCGTCGTAGGTGGCCAGCTCGCGCGCGATCGCCACCAGCACCGCGACCCCCGCGAGGATCGCCAGCACGGCGACCACCAGGTGCCAGCCCCCGTGCCCGTGGTGCGGGTCGCCGCCCGCCAGCGTCGCCGCGCCGGTCAGGATCAGCGCCACCGCGGCCCACGCGTGATTGATCGCCAGGCGCGCCTTGAGGCCGCGGGTGGGCAGCAGTCGGACGACGGTCGGCGGGGTCGGCATGGCGCGGGACTATAGAGGAGGGGCGCAGAGCCTGCACGGCTCCGCGCCCCCTGTCCGCCCCGGACCAAACGTCCGGCGCTCAGGCGGCCGGGTCCATCTCCCGGAGCAGCTCCGCGACGATCGCAGCGTCGGCGCGGATGCCCCCGCGCTGCCACAGCTCGTCCCAGTCGAGCGCATCGCCGCGGCTCTTCGACAGCTCGATCGCCTCGGCCACGAACAGCACCTCGGTCTCCGGCGACGGCTGCTCCGGCAGTGCATGGCGATGATGCTCGCCGATTGCGAACGCGGCGTCGCCGCCCATGCCCCAGCGCAGCATCGCCATGCCGCCAATCGGCTCGTGCAGCTGGCCGACCAGGGCGCGGAAGAACTCCTCGGGGATGCTCAGGTCGCGCTGTTCCTCGGCGCGCAGCGTCGAGACGAGGTCGAAGATCACCAGCTTGCCCACGTCGTGCAGCAGCGCGAGCGAGTACGCGGTGTCGGGGTGCACGCCGAACTCGCGCGCGATCGCCCGCGCGATCGGCGCGGTGCGCTGCATGTGCGTCCAGGTCATGCGCATCATGAACTCGAACGCGCCGCCGGACCGGCACAGCAGCGCCTGCACCATGCTCTCCATCAGCACGCTCTCGACCGCGCGCCGCCCCACCCGCCGCACCGCGTCGTGGATCGACGCGAGCGGGGAATCGCCGCGCGCGTAGTAGGCCGAGTTCGCCAGGGTGAGCAGCGACTGCGCGAGGCCCGGGTCGTCCTCGAACAGCGCCGCGATCTGGCGGGTGCTCGCACGCGGATCGCGGCTCACCACGAGCGCCTGCCGGGCGGCCGCCGTTGGCTGGCGGATCATCTTCGGGTGGCACTCGAGCAGGGCCTCGACCAGCGCGGGACCGTCCGACTTGCGCGCCTCGGGGCTCGCCCCGTCCATCAGCACGCGCACCCGCTCCGCCAGCGAGCGGCCGAGCGAGGCCGAGCTCGCCACGTTCGCGACCACGACCGATGACTCGGGATACCGCGGATCGGCCGGCGGCGGCGGTTCGTCGTCCGTGGCCACGCAGGACGCCGGGGTGGCCCGTGGCTCGTCAGCGGCCGGCCCGTCCGCGGCGGGCTCGTCTGCGGGCGGCTCGTCCGCGGCCGACTCGACCACAGCCAACTCGTCCACCGCCGGCTCGACCATAGCCAACTCGTCCGCAGCGGGCTCGGCCGCGGCGGGCTCGGCGGCCACGCGCTCGTCCGCGGCCGATTCGACCACCGCCGGCTCGTCCGCGGCCGGCTCGTCCATCACGAGGGTGGCCGCTGCCGCCTCGGCGCCATCGCGCGAGGTGCGAGCCAACAGCCTCTGCAGCCACTGGAACCTCATGCCTCCGCCGTCCTGTTGGAGGAACTCCTGTCCGCGGGGCGTGATGGCCCCGGGGCCGAGCACTCATCGGTGGTTTCGGCAGCTCCCGGGCGGACATGAGCACGCAGATCGGGCTGGAGCCGAGCCCAGCTGGCGCCGGACTAGGCCCGCGCGCCGGCGGGACCCCGCGCGGCGTGGCCGGCGGCCGCGTCGGCGGCTTCGACCAGGGTGGCGAGCAGCGCCTGTTGGAGCACCCGGCGGTTGGCCGCCTGCTCCACCACCAGGCTCTGGGGACCGTCGAGCACCTCGTCGGTCACTTCCTCGCCGCGGTGGGCGGGCAGGCAGTGCATGAACACCGCCGCGGGTGCGGCGGCGGCCATGAAGGACGCGTCGATCTGGTAGCCGGTGAACGACACCCGCCGCCAGTCAGCCTCGTCCTCGCGCCCCATGCTGGTCCACGCGTCGGTGTACACCACGTCCGCTCCGCGTACCGCCTCGCGCGGATCGCGGAAGCGCTTCAGCCCGCCACCCGCTCGCCGCTCGGCCTCCAGGAAGAGCCCGGCGTCGGGCTCGAAGCCGTCCGGCACCGCGACGTGGAGCCGGAAGCCGAACAGCGTCGCCGCCTCGAGCCAGGAGTGGAGCACGTTGTTGCCGTCGCCCACCCAGGCGACCGTCATGCGGTCGAGATCGAGGCCGTGGCGCTGCAGCACGTCGAGATCGGAGAGGATCTGGCAGGGGTGGGAGTGGTCGGTGAGCGCATTGATCACCGGCACCCGCGCGTGGGACGCCAGCTCGACCACCAGCCGGTGCGCGAACGTGCGCACCACGATCGCAGCGCACAGGCTCGACAGCACGTGCGCGACGTCGGCGAGGCTGTCCCGCCCGTCCAGGTTCACCTCGGACGCGGACAGGTCCACCGTCCCGCCCCCGAGCGCGTGCACCGCGGCCGCGAACGACACGCGCGTGCGCAACGAGGGCTTGTGGAACACCAGCGCGACCGTGCGGTTCGCGAGCGGGCGCGGAGACTCCACCCCGCCGGCGGCCGCGCGCACGGTCGCGGCGCGCGCGAACAGGCGCAGCACCCAGTCGCGATCGAGATCGAGCAGCCCGGTGAGGTGGAGCGGGGCCGCGCGCGCGATCACGAGACGATCGGCAGCGCGCCCGGCTCCGGGGTGCCGGTCTGCGGGATCGGCAGCAGCCACGAGCGGCCGGCGGCAGCCGCCGCCTCGGAGGCGCCCGGCGCGAGGTCGAGCACCACCGCGACCTCGTCGCACGCGTGCCGGCGCGGACACCGTACGCAATCGGTCCACACCTTGCGCGGCAGCGTGTCGCGCGAGACCACGCGGAATCCGCAGCGCTCGAAGAACGCCACTTCGCGCGTGAGCGCGATCACGCGCGGCAGGCCGATGCGGCGGGCATCGTCGAGCACGCGCTCGACCAGCGCGGCGCCCAGCCCGCGGCCGTGCTGGTCGGGGCGCACCGCGAGCGAGCGCACCTCGCCGAGATCGCTCCACAGCAGGCGCAGGGCCGCGCACGCCACGATGCCGTCGGCACCCGTGGCGACGTGGAACTCGCGGACGCACTGGTAGAGCTCGCCGACCGGCCGCGGCAGCAGCACGCCCTGCGCGACGTAGGCGGCCATCAATCGCGCGATCCCGGGCACGTCGGCGATGCTCGCGGGCCGCAGCGTGAGGCCGTCGGCGCGCGCGGCGCCCTCGGCGTCGGCCAGCGTGACGGCGTGCTCGAGCCGCGGGTCGCGCGCGGCCGGGGGCACCAGCAGCGCGCCCGCCGGCGCGGCGCCCGACTCGGGGTCCCCCGCGCCGAGGCCGAGGCGCGCCTCGGCGCGGGCGAGCTGCGCTGCCACGCTGCTCGGCCCGGCGCCTGGCGCGTGCGAGCGGCGCTCGAGTGCGCGCTCGACGGTGAGACTGGCGAGGAGGTCGGCGGTGAAGTGCGACGAGATCGCCAGCCGCTCGGTCTCCGGCAGCGCCGCGGGCGCCACGCGGGCGCGCTCGGCCGCGGCCCACAGCCGGCCGACGGCGGCGTGCGCGTCACGGAACGGCACCCCGCGGTCCACCAGCGCGTCGGCGAGCTCGACCGCCAGCAGGTCGGGCGTCAGGCTCGCGCGCATGCGCGCCGCGTCCGGCACCAGCGCCTCGATCGCCGGCGGCAGCGCTGCGAGCAGCCGCGCGAGCGTGTCGGCGGTGTCGAAGATCGCCTCCTTGTCCTCCTGCAGATCCTTCTGGTACGCGCCCGGCAGCGCCTTCATCAGGATCGCGAGCCGCTGGGCGTTCGCGATCAGCCGCGCGCTCTTGCCGCGTGCCAGCTCGAACAGGTCGGGATTGCGCTTCTGCGGCAGCAGGCTGGAGCCGGTCGAGAACCCGTCGGGCGCCGCGAACCAGCCGAAGAACGGCGAGCACCACATCACCAGGTCCTCGGCCATCCGCGACAGGTGCACCGCGAGCACCGCGGCGGCGTTCAGGTAGTCGAGCGCGAAGTCGCGATCGCCGACCGCGTCGACGCTGTTGGCGGCGAGGCGGCTGAAGCCGAGGCGGCCGGCGAGCGCGAGCCGGTCGTACGCGAGCGGCGAGCCCGCCACCGCGCCGGCGCCGAGCGGCATCAGGTCGGCGGCCTCGCGGGCGGCCGCGAAGCGGTCCTCGTCGCGCTCGAGCGCCGCGACGTGCGCGAGCCACAGGTGGGCGAGCAGCACCGGCTGCGCCGGCTGCAGGTGCGTGCACGCCGCGACCGCGATGCCGTCCGCTTGCTGCGCCTGCAGGACCAGCGCGCGCTCGAGCGCGCGCACGCCCTCGAGCGCCTCCTCGCACAGGCGCATCACGCGCATGCGGGTGAGCGTCGCCACCTGGTCGTTGCGGCTGCGGCCGGTGTGGAGCCGGCGCGCCGGGTCGCCGCAACGTTCGGTGAGCGCGGCCTCGACCGCCGAGTGCACGTCCTCGCCCGCCAGCGTCGCACGGCCCGCCGCCAGGTCGTCGCCGAGCGCGTCGCACGCCGCGAGCAGCGCCCGCAGCTCGTCGGCCGCCAGCACACCACACTCGGCGATCGCGCGGGCGTAGGCGCGCGACAGCGCCAACTCCTCGGGCCACAGGCGCTGATCCACGGGCAGCGAGTCGTTCAGCACGCGCGCGCGCGGATCGAGCCCGGCGGCGAGCCGGCCCTGCCACACCGCGCCGGTCCGGCCGGATTCAGCCGACACGATCCTCCTCCAGCGCCGGCGCCGCGGCGGGCGCGGTTCCGTTGGTGTGCGCTTGCGCCGGCGGCCGGGTGCCGGCCCGCGCGGTGGCCACCATCGGCAGTCCGAACAGGCGGATGAAGCCGGTGGCGGCCGCACGGTCGTAGCCCTTCATGTCGAACGAGGCGAGCTGCTTCGAGTGGAGCGAGTTCGGACTGGTGCGCGCGACCACCTGCGCGGTCCCGCGGAACAGCTCGACCTTCACCTCGCCCGTCACCGGCTGCAGCGCGGTGTCGACGAACGCCTGCAGCGCACGCCGCAGCGGGGTGAACCACTGGCCGTTGTAGATCAGGTCGGCCATCCGCGGCGCCAACTCGGCGCGCGTGCGCAGCAGGTCGTGCGGCAGCGTGAGGCGGCACAGGTCCTCGAGGGCCTCGTGCAGAACGGTGCCGGCCGGGGTCTCGTAGACGCCGCGCGACTTCATGCCCACCAGGCGGCTCTCGACCAGGTCCACGCGCCCGACGCCGTGCCGGCCGGCGAGCCGGTTGAGCTCCGTCACGAGCGCGACCGGATCGAGCGGCCGGCCGTTGAGCCGCACCGGCCGGCCCGATTCGAACGCGACGCTCACCGATTCCGGCCACGCCGGCTGATTCGCCGGTCCGCGCGTGAGCCGGAACATGCTCTCGGGTGCGGCGGCCGCCGGGTCCTCGAGCGGGCCGCCCTCGTGCGAGAGGTGCCAGAGGTTGCCGTCGCGCGAGAACAGGTCGCCTTTCGATTGCAGCACCGGGATCCCGTGCTCCGCGGCGTACGCCAGCGCGTCCTCGCGCGAGGCGATGGTCCACGCCGGGTCGCGCCACGGGGCGAGCACGGCGAGCTGCGGGGCGAGCGCCATGTAGGTGAGCTCGAAGCGCACCTGGTCGTTGCCCTTGCCGGTGCAGCCGTGCGCGAGCGCGTCGGCGCCGGTCTTCTCGGCGCACGCCACCTGCCGCGCGGCGATCAGCGGCCGCGCCAGCGAGGTGCCGAGCAGATAGCGTCCCTCGTACACGGCGCCCGCGCGCAGCGCGGGGAAGCAGAAGTCGCGCAGGAACGGCAGCCGCAGGTCCTCGACCATCACGTCGTCGGCGCCGATCGCCCGCGCCCGCGCCTCGAGGCCGCCCAACTCGTCGCCGCCCTGGCCGACGTCGGAGCAATAGCACACCACCTCGCAGCCGTAGCGCTGCTTGAGCCAGTGCACGATGATGCTGGTGTCGAGACCGCCCGAGTAGGCGAGCACCGCCCGCCGGACCTGCTGAGGTGTCGGCATCGTCACGTCGTCGTCTCCGGAGTGGG
Organism: Candidatus Eiseniibacteriota bacterium; assembly: GCA_963725865.1. Lineage (GTDB taxonomy): Bacteria > Eisenbacteria > RBG-16-71-46 > RBG-16-71-46 > RBG-16-71-46 > CAVSAC01. Next base: position 770,729 of record CAVSAC010000014.1, on the reverse strand, counting down.
GTCCAGCTCGAGCGCCGCCACGGCGGCGTCGAAGCGCTGCACGGCGTCGTCGATCTCCGCCGGGCTGACGGTCAGCGGCGGCAGCAGGCGCACCGCGCGCTCGCCGCCGCGCACGGTGAGGAGTCCGTTCGCCCGCGCGCGCGCGACCAGCGCGGCGGGGGTGTAGGGCGCGTCGGGGGCGAGCTCGACCGCGCGCAGCAGTCCGAGCCCGCGCTCCCCGGCGAGCGAGTGGTGGCGCGCCACCAGCGTCTCGAGCGCGCTCCCCAGCGTGCGGCCGCGGCGCCGCACGCGCGCGAGGAAGCCCGGGCGGTCGATCTGCGCCAGCGTCCAGGCCCCGGCGGTCGTCACCACCGGGCCGCCGCCGAACGTGCAGCCGTGCATGCCGGGCTGCAGCGAGCGTGCGACCTCGGCGGTCATCAGCACCGCGCCGAGCGGAAGCCCGCCGCCGAGCGCCTTGCTCATCACAGTGAGGTCCGCGCGCACGCCGTAGTGCTCCGCCGCCAGCAGGTGGCCGCAGCGGCCCATGCCGGTCTGCACCTCGTCGAACACCAGCAGGGAGCCGAGCGCCGTGGTGCGCGCGCGCAGCGCCTGCAGGAAGTCGCGGCTCGCCGGGATCGCACCGCCCTCGCCCTGCACCGGCTCCACGATCGCGGCGCACACCGCCTCGTCGAGTCCCGCGTCGAGCGCCGCGGCGTCGTTGAAGTCGGCGAAGCGCACTCCCGGCACCAGCGGCGCGAACGGCTCGCGGTACGACGGCTGCCAGGTGGCCGACAGCGCGAGCGCCGTGCGCCCGTGGAAGCCGCCCTTGAACGCCAGGATCTCGCGGCCCGCGCGGCCGCGCGCGCGGGCGTGGGCGCGCGCGAACTTGAGCGCCGCCTCGTTGGCCTCGGTGCCCGAGTTGCACAGGAACACGTGCGAGTAGCCGGTCGCCTGCGCGAGCCGCTGCGCGAACGCGAGCGCGGGCGCGTTCGAGAACAGGTTCGAGACGTGCACCAGCTCGCGCATCTGCCGCGCGACCGCGCGCTGGAGCCCGGTGGGCGCGTGCCCCATGGCGTTCACCGCGATGCCGCTCGCGAAGTCGAGGTAGCCGCGCCCGGTGACGTCCCACACCCAGGTGCCCTTGCCGTGCGAGAGCGCGAGCCGCGGCAGCGGATAGATCGGCGCCAGCAGGCCCACCTCGCCGAACGCCAGGTCGGCCTCGGGCAGCGTGCTCGGTGGGGCGGCGGACGCGGGCAGGGTGCTGGTCACGGGCGACTCTCCACGGTGAGGGTGGTGCCGGCGCCCGCGCCACCCAGCAGGCGCGCGAGCGTGGCGGGGCCGTCCCACGCGGCGATGTGCACGCGCGCGACCCCCGCGGCGAGTGCGCGGCGCGCCGCCCGCAGCTTGGGGACCATGCCGCCGGTCACCTGGGTGCCGGCGAGTGCGGCGTCGAGCCCCGCGACGTCGAGCGTGCGCCGCACCGCGCCGTCCAGCACCAGGCCGGGCGTGTCGCTCAGCAGCACCAGGTCGCGCGCGTGCAGTGCCGCGGCGAGCGCGCAGGCCGCGTCGTCGGCGTTGAGGTTGAGCAGCGCGCCCGCGTGCTCGCCGATGCTCGCGACCACCGGCAGCAGGCCCTGCCCGAGCAGCGCCTGCAGCACGCCCGCGTTCGCGCCGGTGACGACGCCCACCGCGCCGAGCCGCGCGGCGTCGGGGTGCGGCGCGCACGCCAGGATCCCGGCGTCGAGTGCCGCCAGTCCGATGGCGTCGACGCCCGCCGCGCGCAGCCGCGCGACCAGCCGCTTGTTCGCGAGCCCCGCGAGCACCGCGGTGGCGACCTCGAGCGTGGGCGGATCGGTGACGCGCAGGCCGTCGGCGAAGCGCGGCTCGAGCCCGAGGCGCTCGAGCCACGCGCTCACCTCGGCGCCGCCGCCGTGGACGAGGAGGCGTGCACCGGCGAGTCGTGCGAGGTCGGCGGCCAGCTGCTCGTGCGCTCCCGGCGCCTCGAGCGCGCGGCCTCCGAGCTTGACCACCACGGGTACCGCCGCGGTGGGCGACTCGGCCCCCGATGATCGCGCGGGACCCGCGACCGTCATCGCGCGACGGTTCCCCCGGATCATCGCGGCGGCGGAGCCGCCCCTCTGCAACTCCGCGCTCTTCACCACGGGCTCCCGTGCACCGGCAGGCCCCAGGCCTCGGGCCAGCCGAGCATCAGGTTGAGGTTCTGCACCGCTTGGCCCGCGGCGCCCTTCACGAGGTTGTCGAGTGCCGCGGTGGCGAGCAGCGTGCGCCCGCCGTGCACCGTGGTGACCGCGACGTCGCAGCGGTTCGAGGACCTCACCGCGCGCGTCTCGGGCCACGCGTCCTCCGGCAGCACCTGCACGAAGGTCTCCTCGGCGTAGCGCGCGAGGTAGGCCGCGCGCGCCTCCGCGGGGGCGATCGGCCGCGCCAGCGCCGCGGTGGCGGTGAGCAGGATCCCGCGCGCCATCGGCGCCAGCTGGGGCGCGAACGCGACCGGCACCGCGTGGCCGGCGACGCGCGCGAGCGTGCGCTCCATCTCGGGCACGTGCGCGTGGGTCTCGCCGGCGCGGTAGAGCGCGGCGCCGCCGTCGAGCTCGACGAACGAGGTGCGCAGCGCCGGCGCGCGTCCGGCGCCGCTCACGCCCGAGAGCGCGCTCACCATCACCGGGCCGGGGATCCAGCCCGACTCGATCGCCGGCAGCAGCGCGAGCGTGGCGGCGGTCGGGTAGCAGCCGGGGTTGGCGATGCGCGTGGCGGCCGGGATCGCCGCGCGGAACGCTTCGGGCTGGCCGTAGACGTAACCGGTGGCGCCCTCGCGGTGGTCGCTCGAGAGGTCCACGATGCGCGCGGTGCCGGCCGCCAGCGCGGGATGCTCGGCCGCGAACGTCCGCCACGCGCCGTGCGGCAGGCACACCACCAGCGTGTCGAACGCGTGAGCGTCGAGCAGCGCCTCGAGCGCGGCCGGATCCACCACCGACGGCATCGCCTGCGCGCGCGGATCGAGCCCCGGCAGCAGCGTGGCGGCGGGCCGCCCGGCGTGCTCGCGCGAGCACAGCACCGTCAACTCGAGCCCCGGGTGCCCGAGCGCCAGCCGCGCGAACTCCTGGCCGCTGTAGCCGCTCGCGCCCAGCAGCGCGATGCGCGCCTGCTGGCGCGCGGTGCGACCGGTCGTGGCGTGCGGGCTCGGGGCGGCCGGGGTCGGCCGCTCCGTGACGGGGGCGAGGGCTCCGGGATCGTCGTCGCGCATGGTCATCTTCCCGTGGTGGTGGAGCGGCCGGCGATCTGGTCGAGCCGGCGCTTGAGACCGCGCGCGCCGGTGCGGTCACTCATCACGCAGAGCACGGTGTCGTCGCCGGCCACCGAGCCGACGAAACCCGCGAACTCCGCGAGGTCGATGGCGCGCGCCACGCCGTGGGCGTGCCCGGGCGGCGTGCGCACCACGGCGAGGTTCTGCGCGACCTGGACCTCGTTCACGAACGTCCGCAGGTCGAGCAGCTGGCGATCGCGGTCGAGGGTCTCGGTCGCCGGCGCCGGCAGCGTGTAGACCGTGCGGCCGTCGGCACCCGGGCGCTTGCCGACGCCGAGGCTGCGCAGGTCGCGCGACAGCGTGGCCTGGGTGACCTCGACGCCCTCGCGCGCGAGCGCGCGCTGCAGCTCCTCCTGGTTGGAGAAGCGCCGGCCGCTCAGCAGGCGGGCCAGCAGGGCGAGGCGGCGGGGACGCGGCATGGCGGTTCGGACCTCCGAAGGCGGTGGATGACTATTCAAGATCGCGAATAATTATTCACGTCGTCGGCAGGGTCAAGGGGTTTCTGAAGCGCGGAACCGGGCGGCGCCGGGCGCACCCGGACGCGCGGAGGCGTGGCCGCCGCGCGGGCGAGCGGGGCGGGCGAGTGCAGTCGCCCCGCGGCGCGCCCGGACGCACGGAGCCCCGGCCGCCGCGCGGGCGACCGGGGCTCGTTGAGGTGCGTCCGGCGTGGGACGCCGGCCGTGCGCTTAAGGCAGGACCACCAGGCGCTTCGACGCCGTCCGACCGGCGGCGGTCAGGCGGTAGAAGTAGGTGCCCGCGTTCACGCGGTGACCGCGATCGTCCCGCGCGTCCCACTGGACCGAGCCGATCCCCGCGGAGCGCACGCCGTCGACCAGCGTGCGGACTCGCTCGCCGTTGAGACCGAAGATCTCGAGCCGCACGGGACCCGAACTCGGCAGCAGGAAGTCGATGCGCGTGCCGCCGCCATGCACCGGGTTCGGCATGTTCTGGCGGAGGCCGAACGAGACGTCGCCGAAGCCCACGCCGGCGGTGGGATTCACGGTGAGGTTGAAGCAGCAGGACCGCACCAGCGCGCCCACCGGGCTGGTGACCGTCAGGCACACCGGCACCACGCCGGCGGCCGCCGAATCCGGCACCGACAGGCTGACGAGCCCGCTGTTGCTGGCGCCCGCGCCGACCGAGATTGGCGTCGGCGAGCTCAACGGCCAGTTGCGCGCCGGCGTGAGCTGCGCCGAGTAGTCGTTCGCGAACAGCGGATTCTGGTTCACCACGTTCGCGGTGAGGCTGAGCACGGCACCCGGATCGCGGCTGGTGTCCGGCGGGCAGCTCGCGAGTGAGAACCAGGTGTCGATCGCCGCGGTGAAGACGTCCGGCGTGCCGAGGCGGCCGTCGGCCCACGCCGGTCGCACGTAGCGGTCGTCGCCGAACATGAAGTTGTAGTCGCCCTCGTTGGGGGCGATGTTGGAGCTGACCGTGGACCACGGCGTGCTCGCGGTCGTCACCTTCTGCGACGCCAGCCAGGTCGCGCCGCCGTCGAGCGAGCGCGAGATGTACACCTGCGAGGCCGCCGCGCACGGGAGCGCATCGCGCCAGTCGTACCACATGATGTACGGCGTGCCGTCGGCGCCCACCGCGACCTCGGGCAGCCAGTCGTCGAAGAACGCCGACTCCTCGTTCACGCGTCGCGAGGTCGCCCACGACGTCCCGTTGTCGGAGAACGTCACCGAGATGTCGCGCTGGTCGCGCCCGATCTCGGGGCCCGGAGTGTTCACGCCGGTGCGGATGCGATAGCCGCCGGTGCCGACGCCGCCCGTCACGTAGAACATGCGCACGTAGTAGGTGGCGTTGGCGGGCGCGGTGAACACCGTGAACGACTGCCCGCCCGAGGAGAACAGCTCGCCGGCGTAGGTCAGCCGCGTGGTGCCGTCGGTACAGTAGGTGCGGAGCGTGTACAGCGGCCGCGGGATCGAGTCGACCGCGAAGATGTAGCTGGTCCCCTGGGTGCCCGTGAACGAGAACCAGTCGACGTCGGTGGTGCTCGAGAACGTGCCCCGCACCGTCTGGCCGGGCGTGAACGGCGTGGCGGCCGAGAACGCGTTGTTGTTCTCGACCTCGACCTTGCTGCCGCCGGTGCCGAGGGCGTCGTTGTACCAGTTGATCGCCTCGTGGTACGCGAGGTAGATCCGGCCGCGGTGGGGACCGCGGGTGCGGTCCACGGCGATCGACGGGAAGTCGACGGAGCGCTCGCGGTTGAAGCCGGGCGCGCCGGTTCCGAAGTTCGAGAACACCGAGCCGGCGTTGACCTCCGGCGCGAACGTCACGCCGAAGTCGGTCGACTTGCGGAGCTTGAAGAAGTCGGCGTCGATCGGTCCCAGCTCGCTCCAGACGACGTACACCTCGCCGTTCGGGCCCACCACCGGGCGCGAGCCCTGCTGCGCGCCCGCGGTGGCCGGATTGCTGAGCGCCAGCGGGGCGCTCCAGCTCACGCCGCCGTCGATCGAGCGCGTGAACATGATGGTGTCGTCGAACGCCGTGAACTTGGTGTAGGTCACGTACAGGTTGCCGTTCAGCGAATCCACGACGCACCACTGCTTGTCGATGAAGAACGTGCTGTTGAGCTGCATGTCGGGGATTCGCACCGTGCCCCACGTGGGCGGCGCGACTCCGGAGAACGTCGACTTCACCACGCCGATGCCGCTGTGGGTCGCGTCCTGGTCGTACAGCCCGCAGTACCAGAACTCACCGGTCTTCTCGTTCACGGTGACGACCGGATCGCTGGTCCAGGTGCCGGTCGGGATGGTCTTCGGGACCATGCCGCCGTCGGTGAACGTGGCGCCGCCATCCACCGAGTAGCCGTAGCCCTGGGTGTCGGGTCCGACGCTGAAGCCCTGGCCGTCGTTCCACGCGACCAGCGCGTACTGGCCCCACGTGGCGATCGCCTGCTCGGCCTGCCCGGCGCCCGCGACGTCACCGGTCGGATTGCTGCACGGCACGTTCGTCGGGGTCGTCAGCGCCTGCTCGACCGAATAGCGCGGCAGCGCGCCCGCGAGCAGCGGCGTGTTGTCGACGTCGATCGGCGGCTTCTTCAGGCCCACTCCGCGCTTCGGCAGCGGCAGGTGCTTCTTCTCCGCGCGGCGCACGTTCTTCGCGTACTCGCGTGCCTGCTGGAGGTGGTGCAGCGGCCCCGCCATCAGGCGCCGGCGCTGCTCGAGCTTGATCGCGCGCGCCTGGGCCTCCTGCTCGGCAGGCATCGCGCTGCTCTGGGCGCGCACGACCGGTGCACCCAGCAGGACTGCGAGCGCGAGCATGGGAACGGCCGCGAGCAGGGCCGCGCCCGTGGGGCGGGCGCGACGTGGGCGATGCTTCAACATGGGTGTCCTCCGAAGGCGGTGGTCGAGATGGGACCTGGTGTGGGAACTTCGATGCACGATTCTACCGAGAGCAGCAATCCCGAGGCCATCCTCAAACATAGGTGTCGCGGACGCCCGCCGGGATACCTGAGCACGCGCGCGGCGCGAAATCCCGTCGCGGAGTGCAAGATGCCCGCATCCCCGCCCCTGCCGGGCGGTTGCAGGTCCGCCGACCGATTCGCGGGTCACTCCTCAAGGCACGATCGTGACCCGCGCGCTCACGGAACGGTCGCCCTGCACCAGGCGCACCAGGTAGACGCCCGCGTGCAGCGCCGCGCCCGCGCCGAGGTCGGCGGTATGCGGTCCCGGGCCGGGAGCTCCGAGGGCGAGCGAGCGCACCAGGCGGCCGCCGATGTCGAGCAACTCCAGCCGCGCCACGCTCGCCTCGGGCAGGACGAACGCCACGTGGATCTCGCGCGCGGCCGGATTGGGGCTGATGCGGTCGATCGCGAGCGCGATCGAGAGCGGGACCACGAGCGACGTCTGCCCGTAGAACGTCTCGCTCCCGCCGGTGTCCGTGACGCCGAGGCGGTAGTCGTAGCGCGTCCCGGGCGTGACGTCGGAGTCGACCAGCGTCAGGAATCCGTCGGCGTCCGGCGTGCGCGCGCCGAGCGAGACCCACGGGCCGCCGTCGATGCTGCGGTAGGCGGTGGCCGTTCGCACGGCGGAGGAGACGACCCACTGCACGGTGATCCGGCTCGAGGTCGCGCTCGCGCCGACCAGCGTGACCGTGACGGGGAGCGGCGCGAACGTCATGCGCGCGGCGTACACGTCGGGCGAGCTGCCCGCGGTTCCGCCGCTGCGCCCGTCGGACCACGCGGCGAACACCGACGAGGCGTCCGCGTAGAGGGCGAGGTAGTCGCCCTGGTTCGGTGCCAGGTTGCTGTTCACGGCGTTCCAGTCGCTGAGCGCGTCGCTGACCGCGCCGCGCGTGGTCCAGGTGGTCCCGCCGTCGATCGACTGCGCGAGGTAGAGATGAGACTCGCCGCCGCAGGTGCCGGCGGGTGAATCGCGCCAGTCGTACCAGGCCACGTGAACCGCACCGACGGCATCGACCGCGACCTCCGGGAGCCAGTCGTCGAATCCCGCGGGCCCGTCGTTCACGCGCACCGGAGAGGCCCAGGTGGTGCCGTCGTCGCTCCACGAGACGAACACGTCGCGATGGTCCCGCGCGCGGTCCGTCGCGATCGGCACGTGGAATCCGGTGCGCAATCGGTAGCCGCCCTGCCCGCTGTTGGCCGCGATCCTCAGGTAGTAGGTGCCGCTCGCCGGCAGGCTGAAGACCAGCGTGGCGCCGATGCTGGAGCCCGCGCCCGGCACCGACAGCGCCAGCCGCCGCGTGCCGTCGGCGCAGTACAGGCGCAGCCAGCCGTCGAGCGCGGTCGAGATCGAGTCGACGAAGCACACCAGCGTCTGTCCCGGCGTGCCAGTGAACTGCCAGTAGTCCGCGAGATCGCCGGTCGCGCCGACGCTGCCACGCAGTGTCTGGCCGGGCACGAACGGGGTGGCGGTCGCCGGCGTGGCGTTGGTCTCGACCTCCGAGCGCGGGCCCGCATCGCCGAGCGCGTCGGCATAGAAGTCCACCGCCTCCGGCCACGCGAGGTACACGCGCCCCGGGTGGGCGGCGCTGCGGTCGAGCGCCATCCCCGCGAAGTCGATCCCGAGGCCGCGATTGAAGCCCGGCGCGCCCGACGCGAAGTTCGAGAACACGCTCGCCGCCGTCACGCGCGGGGCCCAGGTGGCGCCACCGTCGATCGACCGGCGCACCTTGAAGAAGTCGGCCGCGACGCCGCCGATCGAGTAGTACATGGCGGTGACGCGGCCCTGGTTCGCGACCACCCGCGCGCCCTGCACGCTGCCGTATTCGCCGCCGTTGCCGGGCAGCGCCACGTCCGAGAGCACCGCGCGGCTCCCCCACGAGGTTCCCCCGTCGAGCGAGCGCAGGTACTCGATCTGGTCGCCGCCGTCGGTCATCGAGAAGCGCGTGTACACGACGTGCACGACGTGCGTGGTGGTGTCCACGGCGAGCCACTGCTTGTCGTAGGCCACCGTGCTGTTGTCGCCCACCGCCACCAGGTGCGGGGTGTCCCACAGCAGCGTGCCCCCGGCGAACGTGGCCCGCACGATGCCGATCCCATTCTGCGCCAGGCCGACGTCGATGAGCGCGCAGAAGTAGAACGCATGCGTGCGCTCGTCGACCGCGAGCACCGGATCGCTCGCCCAGCGCCAGCTCGTGGCCTTGGGCGGCACTCCGCCGTCGGTGAAGGTGTCGCCGCCATCGACCGACCACGCGTAGCCCTGGGTGTCGGTCCCCGCGCCGTCGTTCCAGGCCACCAGAACGTGGAGTCCGTCGGCCACGATCGCGGTCTCGGACTGGCAGGTGCCCGCGACCTCGCCGGCGGGGTCGTTGGCGCGCACGTTGGGAGCCAGCGCGGCGGCCGCCAGCGGCCGGATCGTCGCCAGCGTGCTCGCGAGTCGGCCGTCGGGCCCCGGCACCTCGCCCTCGCGGGGGGCGCGCGCCCGCGCGCCGGCGCGCGACGTGGCGGCCTCGCGCGCGGGAGCGCCCGAGCGGCCCGGAACGCCGCTCGTCGAGCCGATGGCGGACGGCCCGCGTGGGCGCGCGGAGGTCGGGTGCCCCAGGGCGGCGCGGCGCGTCCGCTCGGCGCGCTCGGCGCGTTCGTGCATCTCCTCGCGCAGCAGGCGGAGCTGGAGCGCCTTCAGGGCCGGCGCGTGCTCGGAGACCGCGGCGCGCGCGCCGGGGGCGAGGATGCACAGCGCCGCGACGAGCGCAGCCGCGCGCCTCGCGATGCGGCCGAGGGGCCGGAGCATGATGGACGGGCCTCCCGCGGAGACTCGGGGCCCCCGCTGTGAACGGTCGATGTCAGACGTGGCTCGCGGCGGCCAGCGTGACGCTGAGCTCCAGCGCGACGTGTGAGATCAGGCTCGGCCAGATGGATCCACCGGCCAGGTCGCGCATGACGCCCCACCACAGCCCGAGCGGCAGCGCGGTCCCGAACACGTAGAAGAACCAGTCGGCCGGACTCAGGTCCACTCCGGGGAGGAAGCGCGCGGAGCGTACCACCGTGAACGCCATCGCGGGGAGCGCGATGCGCGCCCAGCGGCGGGCGCGACCGTCGAGCGAGCCCATGAGATAGCCGCGGAACAGCACCTCCTCGGGCAGCGCCGAGCCGACCAGGGCCGCCAGCACCGAGAACACGAGCGCGTCGGGATTGGTGCTCACCCCGCGGATCACCAGCTCGCGCAGCGGCCCGAACGCGTAGAAGCCCGCCGCCAGCAGTCCCAGCGCGGTGGCCAGCAGGAAGCGCAGCGGCGCCGCGCCGCGGAAGCCGAGCTCGGAGAGCCGGAAGTCCTCCGCCAGCGTCATCACCCACACGAACAGCGAGAGCGTGACGAACATCACGTCGCCCAGCGCATAGAGCCAGACCGAGTGCATGTTCCCGAGCAGCGCGGGCGCCACCAGGCGCGCGAAGCACGCCGAGCACAGGCCGTAGACCAGCGCGTACGCCAGCGCGCGGCGCGTGGAGGCACCCGAGCGCAGCGGCTCGTGACGATCGCGCCGCAGCGTGAGCGCCGCCAACCCCATCACCATGAGCACGAAGCCGGCGACCAGCGCGCGCAGCTCGGGACCGCCGGAGGGCGCAGCGAAGGTCGCGCCTAGGAGCGCCAACGGAACACCATCAGGGCGAGGAAGGCGAGGAAGCCCGCGAGCAGGAGCGCGTTCGAGAGCCGCCAGCGTCCGAGCGCGGCTTCGTAGCTCGCGGGCGCGCCGCCGGGCACCGGGCCCCCGGTGGCGGTCGCGGCGGCGAACGCGGCCAGTCGGCGCGCCGCTCCGAGGTCGAAGACGCCCGCGGCCAGCAGCAGCAGCCACAGGCCATTCGCCATCCACAGCCAGGCGCTGGTCGCCACGCGGTGGTCGAGCGCCATCGCGGTGACGTTCCCGACCACCGCGAGCAGGACCAGCGACGAGAGGCCGAACCGCATCGTCGCGCGGGCGTTGGCTTCCAGCAGGACGGCCCGGCGGGACCAGTCGGTGGTGCGACGCGCGGCGAAGACGTTCCAGTGGGCGCTCAGCACGGCACCGACGAACACGAACGCAAACAGCAGGTGGAAGAACAGCGAGATCCCAGCGGGCATGGAACAGTCTCCGGCGACGGGCACGGGGGGTACCAGCGGATCCTGATGAGCCACGAGGGGAGAAACCGCTGCGCAGTGTACGCGGGGGCCGTCGCGAGGTCCAGGCGCGTCGCCCTGGATCACGTCGCGACCGCGCGGCGACGCATCGGGGTCTTGACGCCGGAGCGCCACCCCCCGAGGATGCGGGCGCCACCGCTCTCGCTGCGGCGCACCTCCCATCCATGCGCGTCCTCGTCCGCTCGCTCGCCCTGCTCGTTCTCGCCGCCGCGCCCGCGGCGGGCGCCGTGCCGCCACCCTCCGGCACGGCGGCCGCGCGCGTGATCGCAGTCGCCGACAGCCTGCTCGCCGCCGGTCACCTGCGCGAGTGCCTGGCGCTCGCCGACTCGATGGTGCACGCGAGCGAGCGCGGCGGCGACGTGCGGATCCGCGTGCGCGCGCTCGCGCTGTTCGCCGGCGCGCAGGCGCTCACCGGACACCCCGAGCGGGCGGAGCCCGCCGCGCGCGCGGCGATGGAGCGATCGTTCGCGAGCGGCGATTCCGCGGTGGGCTGCCGGGCGCTGCGCTGGCTCGCGTTCAGCTACCTCCAGCGCAACCGGTTCGAGCAGTCCACGCCGCTCTACCAGCGCCTGCTGGTGCTGGCCGAACCGCTGGGGCTGTGGTCGGACGTCGGCTATGCCCACATGGGGATCGCGTACGACGCGCTCCTGACCGGCCGCCTCGCCGAGGCCCGGCGCGGCTATCGCCACTCGATCGCGGCGCTGCGGCGCGCCGGCGACCAGCCCGGCGCGCGCCAGGCGTCGATCGGACTGGCGCGGGTGCTCGAGGCGCTCGGAGACTTCGACGGCGAACGTCGCATGTACCTCGAGATGCTGCGCGAGTCGCACGGCGGCGGCGACTGGATGGGCGAGGCGGCGGTCAACAACAACCTCGGCGTGGTGGAGTACACGGTCGGCGACCCCGGGCTCGCGATGGCCTATTGGCGCCGCGCGCTGGCGCTGCGGGCCGGCCGCTCGGCGCTGCAGGCCTCCGCCACGACCCGCACCAACGTCGCACTCGCGCTGCTCGCGCTCGGGCGTTACGACGAGGCGATCGCCGGGCTCGACTCGCTGCTCGCCGCCTGCCATGCCGCCGGCCTGCGCGGCGAGGAGGTCGAGACGCGCTCGCGGCTGGGCACCGCGTACCGCTCGCTCGGCCGGCTCGACGACGCGTGGAACCAGCACGTGCGGGTGCTGGCGCAACTGGACTCGCTGCCGCAGACGCTGCGGTACGGGGCGATCGACGATGCGGCCGGCACGCTCGTGGCGCTCGGCCGCCTCGACGCGGCGCGCGCGCTGCTGACGCGCGAGCGGGCGCGGCCCGGGCTCTCCGTCGCCGCGGCCGGCAGCCTCGACGAGCGGATCGCGCGGGTGCTGCTGCGACAGGATCGCGCGCAGGAGGCGCTGCCGTTCGCGCTCCGGGCGGATGCCCTCGCCGTGCAGATGGGAGCCGCCGACCTGCGAGTGTCGGCGCTGGCGGCGGCCGGGCGCGCATGGCGCGCGCTCGGCGCGCGCGACTCCGCGCGGTTGGCGTTCGCGCAGGCCGCGGCGCTGTGGGAGGCCGCGCGCCAGGTGCCGCGCGATCCGGAGTGGCGCGAGCGCCGCAGCCAGGACGGGCTCGAGATCGTGGCCGAACGCATCGACCTGGCGCTGGAAGTCGGTGGCCCCGTTGCGGTGCGCGAGGCGTTCGACCTGCTGCAGCGGTTCAAGGCGCGCACGCTGCTCGAGCGCATGACCGGCCCCGGGCGCGATCCCCTCGCCGGGGCTCGCGCGCCGGTGCGCGCCGAGGAACTGATGGCGAGCCTCGCGCCGGGCGAGGTGCTGCTCGATTTCTTCGTCGGCCCCGACTCGGCGCTCGTGTTCGCGGTCGACCGGGCCGGCCTCTCGATGGCGCGGCTGCCGCCCGGTCCCGCGCTGACACGGCGCGCGGAGCTGCTGCGCGAGCTGTTCGCCGACCCCCGCAACGACGCGATGCACGCGGCGCTTCGCGAGCGCGCGGCGGCGGCGTTCGGCGCGGCGCTCTATCGCGACGTGGCCGCCCGGGTGCGCGGCGCCCGGGCGGTGGTGCTGGTCCCCGACGGCGGGCTCAATCGCATCCCGCTCGAGTGGCTCCCGGTGCCCGGCGACGAACGCGCGCTGGCGGCGCGGCGCGACGTCTGGCGGGTGCCCTCGGCCACGCTGCTGGTCGCGCTGCGCGCGCGCCGCGGTCCGCCCCGCGGGCACGGCATGCTGGCGGTGGCGGGCTCGCGCGACGATCGCGGGCATCCCCTGGCGGGCGCGGTGCGCGAGGTGCGCGCGCTGGGCGCACACTTCGGCGGCGTGGAGATCCGCGTGCTCGGCGGACCCGAGGGCGCCCCGCTGGCGCTCGCCGAGCTGCCACGCTTCGACGTGCTCCACGTGGCGGCGCACACCGTGGTCGACGACCAGCGACCGTGGAATTCCGGCGTGTTCCTGGCGGCGGGCGGCGGGCGCGACGTGTGGCTGCGGGCCGGCGAGATCTCCGCGATCCCGCTCGCCGCACGGCTGGCGGTGCTGGCCGGGTGCACCTCGGCCGGCGGGCTGACCCGGTCGGGCGAGGGCGTGCGCGGACTCTCGGCGGCGTTCCTGAGTGCCGGCGTGCCGGCCGTGGTGGTGACGCTGTGGCCGGTCGACGACCGGCTCGCCGAGCGCTTCAGCACCGCGTTCTACGCCCGGCTCGCGCGGGGCGAGGACGCCGCCTCCGCGCTGCGGAGCGCGCAGGCCGCGATGCGCGACCAGCCGCTGAGCGCGCGGCCGTTCGAATGGGCCGGCTTCGTGCTGGTGGGCGAGGGCACCACCCGGGTGGCCCTCACTGCACGGCCACCCGTCGGGTGGTGGGTGGTGCTGGGGCTGGCGCTGCTGCCGGCGCTGGGGTTCGGGTGGCGGGCGCTCGTCGCCCGGCGGGCCCCGGGGAAAAGTGGCCTGTGATTCCCCGGGCATGGGAGACTCCCCTTCCATGAGAGCCGATCTGCGTCACCTGACGGAGGACGAGTTGGTCCAGCGCGCGCGCCGCGCGCCCGACTCGGCCAGCGGACGGGGCGCGGCGGCGGAACTGCTGGGGCGGTACCGGCAACGCGTTTACCTGTGGTGCCGGCGGTTCGTGCGCGAGCACGAGCATGCGCTCGATCTCGCGCAGGACGTGCTGCTGAGCGCTTACCGGGCGCTGCCGGGATTCGAAGGGCGGGCACCGTTCTCGGCGTGGCTGTTCACCATCACGCGCCATCGCTGCATCCGGGCCATGCGCCCGGTTCGGCTGACGCGCGACGACGGGGCGGAGCTGGACGAGGTGATCGATCCGGCGCCGGGCCCCGACGAGGTGATGGAGCAGCGCGACGAGGAAGAGCGGGTGCTCGAGTTGATCCGCGCGCACCTGGACGCGCGCGAGCAGGATGCGCTCTGGCTGCGCTGCGTCGAGCGCATGCCGGTGGAGGAGATCACGCGCGTGCTCGGGCTGACGAGCGCCTCGGGTGCGCGCGGGGTACTGCAGAGCGCGCGCCGCAAGTTGCGGTCCGTGCTCGGCGAGGAGCCCATGGGAGGCGGGCGATGAGCGAGCGTTGTCACACCGAGGCCGAGCTGGCGGCTCTCACGGACGTCCGCCCGGGCGATCCGCGCCGCGCCCACGTGGACGGCTGCCCGCGCTGTCGCGCGCGACTCGTGGAGTACCACGCGTTCATCGCCGCGCCGCCCGAGGTGCCCGCGCGCGACCTGCAGGACGCCGACGCGCGGCTCGGCACCTTCCTCGACCGCGAGGTCGCGGGCGCCGTCGTCCGCTCCCATCCGGCCTCCGATTCGCTCGGCGAGCGGCTGCGCGCCTGGTGGCGCTCGCCGGTGGCGGCCCCCGCGCTGGCGATGGCGTCGGTGCTGGTGCTGGCCGGCGGGGTGGCGCTGGTGACGATCGTGATGCGCGCGCCGCGCGGAGGCCCCGCGGCGGTTCCTGAGGAGTCGGTGATGCGCGGCGACGAGGCTGACGTCCTGCGCCTCGCGGTGCAGGCGCGTGCGCCCGAGGGCGGCGCGCGGCTCCGCTGGTCGGCGGTCCCGGCGGCCGAGCGCTACGAGGTGCAGGTGTTCTCGGCCACGCTGGAGCCGCTCACGCGCCTCGACGCGGCGCGCGACACCGTGTTCGTGTTCGCGCCCGAGCGGCTGGCGGCGATCGCGCACGACGAGACGCTGCTGGTGAGCGTGCGCGCGCTGCGCGGCGGGGCGCCGCTCGCGGAGTCGCGACTGGAGCCGCTGATCGTCCGCTGATCGTCCGCCGCGCGCTGCGGGGACGCGTGCGTTCGGCTATAGTCGCGCGTCGATGAGACCGATCTCGGACGTCGCGCATTCGCTCGGCCTCGACCCGACGCACCTCGAGCCCTACGGCCACCACAAGGCGAAGATCTCGCTGCGGGCGCTCGACGGCCGCGCGCCCCGCGGCCGGCTGATCCTGGTCTCCGCCATCACGCCGACCCCGGCGGGCGAGGGCAAGACCACCACCACCGTGGGCCTGGTTCAGGGGCTCGCGAAGAACGGCGTGCACGCGGTCGCTGCACTCCGCGAGCCCTCGCTGGGGCCCTACCTCGGCATCAAGGGCGGCGGCACCGGCGGCGGCCAGTCCCAGGTGGTGCCCGCCGACGACATCAACCTGCACTTCAACGGCGACATCCACGCCGTCACCTGCGCGCACAACCTGCTCGCCGCGATGGTGGACAACCATCTCCACCACGGCAACGCGCTGGGGCTCGATTCGCGCCGCATCCTGTGGCGGCGCGCGCTCGACATGAACGACCGCGCGCTGCGCGACATCGTGATCGGGCTCGGCGGCCGCAGCGAGGGCATCCCGCGCGAGACCGGCTTCGACATCACCGCAGCCAGCGAGGTGATGGCGATCCTGTGCCTGGCGAAGGACGTGAAGGATCTCAAGGAGCGCCTCGGCCGCATCGTCGTGGGCTTCCGCGCCGACGGGACCACCGTGCACGCCACCGAGCTGCGCGCGGTCGGCGCGATGGCGGCGCTGCTCAGGGACGCGATCAAGCCCAACCTGGTGCAGACCGTCGAGGGGGTGCCCGCGATCGTGCACGGAGGCCCGTTCGCGAACATCGCGCACGGCACCAACTCGATCAACGCCACCCGCATGGCGCTCGCCTACGCCGACTGCGTGGTGACCGAGGCCGGGTTCGCGTTCGAGCTGGGCGCCGAGAAGTTCTTCGACATCAACTGCCGCTACGGCGGCTTCGCGCCGTCGCTGACGGTGCTGGTCGCCACCCTGCGCGCGCTCAAGATGCACGGCGGCGTGCCGCTGCCGCAGGTGAGCGAGCCCGATCCGGCCGCGGTGGCGCGCGGACTGGCGAACCTCGAGAAGCACGTCGAGAACATCCGCAAGTTCGAGCAGCGCTGCGTGGTCGCGATCAACCACTTCCCGACCGACACCGCGGACGAGGTGGCGGTGGTGCAGCGCCACTGCGACGTGCTCGGCCTGCCGGCGGTGGTGACCCGCGGCTTCACCGCGGGCGGCGAGGGCGCGCGCGAGCTGGCGGAGGTGGTGTGGTCGCTCGCCCAGCGCACGGAGGCGGGCTACCGGCCGCTCTACGACTGGGCCGCGCCGATCGAGCAGAAGATCCTCACGATCGCGAGCGAGATGTACGGCGCCGAGGCGGTGGACTACGCCCCGCGCGCCCGGCGCGACAAGGCGCAGTTGGAGAAGCTCGGCTTCGGCGGCCTGCCGGTGTGCATCGCGAAGACCCAGCAGTCGCTGAGCGACAACCCCGCGCTGCTCGGGCGCCCGAAGGACTTCCTGGTGACGGTGCGCGAGATCCAGCTCGCCGCCGGTGCCGGATTCCTGGTGCCGATCACCGGCGAGATCCTGCGCATGCCGGGGCTGCCGAAGGAGCCGCTGGCGATGCGGTTCGACCTCGGCGAGGACGGCGAGATCGTGGTGGGGTGAGCGGGGCGCACCGCGCGATCCGCGCGGCGACGGGGACCGGAAGGAGCACGCATGAAGACGATCGGCATGGTCGGCGGCACCACCTGGCTCTCGACGGTGGACTACTACCGGTTGTTGAACGAGATGGTGAACGAGCGACTCGGCGGCACGCACAACGCGCGCTGCATCCTCTACTCGTTCAACTTCGGCGAGATCCAGGTGCTCACCGAGCGCCGCGACTGGCCCGCCATCCTGGAGCTGGTGACGCGCGTCTGCCGCGACCTGACCGCCGCGGGGGCGGAGGGCATCATGCTCTGCGCGAACACCATGCACCTGATCGCCGACGACCTGGCCAAGCGGATCGAGATCCCGATCATCCACATCGTCGACGCGACGGGCGAGGCGATCGAGCGCCAGGGGATGAAGCGTGTCGGCCTGCTCGGCACGCGCTACACGATGGAGATGGACTTCTATCCCTCGCGCCTCGCGACCCGCGGCATCGAGACGATCACGCCGGAGGAGGCCGACCGCGAGTTCATCCACGCGACGATCTTCGGCGAGCTGGCGCGGGGCGAGCTGCGCGACGATTCGCGGCGGCGATTCATCGCCGTCATCGACGCGCTCGCCGCCCGCGGGGCGCAGGGCGTGGTGCTCGGCTGCACCGAGATCCCGCTGCTGGTCAAGCAGACCGACTGCGCGCTGCCTCTGTTCGACACCACGCGGATCCACGCCGAGGCGGTGGTGCGCTTCGCGCTCGCGGACGAGCCGACTCCGGCTACGCGCGCTTGAGCACGTAGATCACCCACGGCGCGACGCGGGTCTCGCTCACCCACGCGATGCCCTCGTCGTCGCGGCCGAGCGGGCGGTGCTCGGCGACCACCGCGAGGCCGGCGCGCGCGTAGACGTCCAGGTAGTCGGCGTGCGGCCACAGCACGTCCTCGACCGGGCGCCGATCCGCGACGTCGGTCATCACCGTGAACACCGGGTCGCCGCACTGCGCGGTGAAGTTGGTGGCGAATTGCCGGGTGGTGAACGACGCCCACTCGTTGACGTAGATGTCGGGCGAGCTCACCAGGCTCACGAGTCGCCCAGCGGTGGCGAGCAGCGCTCCGAGCCCCGCGAACAGCCCGACCTTGCGCTCGCGGCCGGGGATGTTGTCGAACGTGAACACCGATTGCACCAGGTCGAATCCGCGCGCCGGCAGGCCGCTGAAGTCGCCGTCGGCGATCACGCGGTAGTCGCCCGCGGGGTCGCGCTCGCGCGCCAGCGCCACCATGTCCGCGCTGATGTCGATGCCGACGGCCTCGAATCCGCGGGCCTTCAGGAACCGGGTCGAGCGCCCGGCGCCGCAGCCGAAGTCGAGCGCCCGCGTGCCGTGCACGTGCGCGCGGTAGAGCGCCGGCAGGTCGCGATAGGCGAGGTGGTAGGTGCCCGGGAACTCGAGCGACGCGTACGCCGCGGCGCGCTGCGGATCCTCGTAGACGTTCTCGAACGGCAGGGGCCGATCCGCTCCCGGCTCGGGGCCGCTCACGGCGCCTCCTCCAGCGACAACCCGACGAGTAGCTCGCGCGCCTCGATCGCGAGTGCCGCGTTGGTGGCGATCGCGCCGACCCCGAATCCGGCGCGCCCTCCGGTCCAGTCGGTGATCACGCCGCCGGCCTCCTCGATGATGGGCACCAGGGGCACGGCGTCCCACGGATGGAGCGTGCCGTCGGTCATCAACTCCGCGCGCCCGGTGGCGACCAGCAGGTAGCCGTAACAGTCGCCCCACGAGCGCGCCAGCTCCGCGCGCGCGGCGAGCACGTCCCACGCCGCCCGCTTGCGCGCGTCGCAGAAGAAGCGCTCGTCGGTGGCGAGCACGGTGGCGCGCTCGAGCGCGTCCACGGCGCTCACCCGGCAACGCACGCCGTTCGCGAAGCAGCCCGCGCCGCGCGCGGCGGCCAGCCCCTCGCCCAGCGCTGGGAACGCGATCGCGCCCGCCAGCACCGTCTCGCCCTCGAGCACGCCGACCATGGTCCCCCACAGCGGCACGCCGCGGACGAACGATCGGGTGCCGTCGACCGGGTCGACGAACCAGCGCCGCGCGGCGGCGGGGCGGATCGCGGCCGACTCCTCGCCGACGATGCCGTCGGCCGGGAAGTGGCGCTCGATCCAGGCCCGCGCGATCCGCTCGGCGTCGCGGTCGGCGCGCGTGACCGGGGAGCCGTCGGGCTTGCTCTCGACCGCGAGCGCGCTGCGGAAGTGCTTCAGCGCCTCGGCGCCCGCGAGCCGGGCGACCTCCTCCACCGCCTGCAGCAGGGTCTCCAGCGAGTCGGGCATCCGTCCTTCGTCACCATGCGAGGGGGTGCGTGGGTGGATTCGTGCCGCGCTTCGCCGCGGAAGCCCCGCGGCGGGCCGGCGAGCGACGCCGAAGACGGTAGCGCCTCGCGGCGCCCGGCGGAAACGCCGCACCCGCGGGCCTCGGCGGGTGCGGGCACCGACCTAAGCCGCCCTCCTCGTCGGGCCGATAACCTATCGAGCCGGGCCATCCCCGTCGGGCGCCGGCCGGATCGCGGAGGGAGGACGATGTCCGACCCGGTGCGGAGCCGGATTCCGATCTTGCTGCTGGTGGAGGCCCTGGCGATCGTCGTGCCGCCGCCCGCGCGGGCCGCTGCGGCCCCGGTGCGCTTGGTGCCGGAGCCCGCGCACCTCGAGCAGCGATCGGGCGTGGCGCGGATCGGCCCCGGCTGGACGGTGATCCCGGCCAACAACAGCGCCGCGGCGTGTGCGGATGCCGGCGTCCTGATCGAGGAGATCGCCCGCCGATCGGGCACGCACCTCGCCCTCGGCCGCCGGCGCGCGGGACGGCCCGCGATCGAGATCCGGACGATGGCGGTGCCGGACGACGCACCGGCCGCGTTCCGCACCGAAGGCTACGAGCTGGAGATCCGACCGACGCGGATCGAGATCCGTGCGCCGAGCGCCGCGGGGCGCTGGTACGGCATCCAGACCCTGCGCCAGCTGGTGCGCGGGAGCCTCGACGGGAGCGTGCCGTGCCTGCTCGTCCGCGATCGGCCCGCGATGCGCTGGCGCGGCGTGTCCGACGACGTCAGCCGTGGCCAGATGTCGACGCCCGCGAACTTCGAGCGGATCATCGAGCGCCTGGCCTACTTCAAGCTCAACCTCTACCAGCCCTACATCGAGGACGCGTTCGAGTTCGAGCGCCATCCCGAGATCGGCCGCGGCCGCGCGCGGCTCACCGGCCCCGAGCTGCGGCGGCTGGTCGAGTTCGGGCGCCGCCATCACGTCGTGGTCGCGCCGATCTTCGAGACCCTCGGGCACCAGGCCCGGATGCTCTCGGAGCCGTCCCTGCGACGGTACTCCGAGCAGTGCACCGAGGCAGATCTTCCGTGGTCGGCGGCCACGGCGCCCTCCAAGCTGGCGGCCTTCGCGCGCGGACTGGTCTTCGGCGTTCCCGACGAGGCGGCACCCGCGGCATCGTTCTCGCCGGTGCAGCCCGAGACGCGCGCGTTCGTCGATTCACTGATCGCGGAGCTCGCCGAGGCGGGCACTCTGGACTGGATCCATCTCGGCGGCGACGAGGCCGCCGACATCGGCACGGGCACCAGCCGCGCGCTCGCCGGGCGGATCGGCGCGGCGCGAGTCAAGACGCGCTACCTGTGCGCGCTCGCCCGCGACGCGGCGCGCCCGGGCCGGCACGTGATGCTCTACGCGGACGCGTTCCGCGACGATCCCGCCGAGGCGCGCGCGCTGCCGGCGGGCAGCCTGTTGGTGGAGTGGCAGTACTCGCCGGTCGAGACCACGCTCGACGTCGCGCGTCTGCGAGCGGCCGGCGGCGCTGACGTGATCGTCGGTGCCGGGATGTGGAACTGGCGGGCGTTCTATCCCGACTTCGGGCGCGCCATGGACAACCTCGACTGGCTCGCGCGGGCGGGACGCGAACAGGGCGCGGTGGGCCTGGTGGTCGCTTCGTGGGGCGACGGCGGCGCCGAGAGTCCGCGCGAGGCCAACTGGCCGGGCTACGCCTACGCGGCGGCGGCCGCCTGGCAGGCGCGGCCGGTCGAGCGCGCGAGCCAGGCCCTCGGTTACGTCCGGGTCACTCACGGCATAGAGAGCGCGGCGCTCGCGCGGGCGTATCGCCTGGTCGGCGAGCAGTCGTTCGAGTCGCTGGGCTGGAACGGGCGGCTCTATCACATGCCTCCGCGACTGCACGCACGCAGCGCACCGTGGCTCGAACGCATGCACCGGCTCGCGGACGACATGCGGCAGGCGCGGACCGCGCTCGCGACCAGCGCACCGCGAGCGCGCTTCGAACTCGAGGGCGTGGAGATCCTCGATCACGCCGCGCGGCGATTCGCCTACGCCGCGCGGCGCGAGCTGGTGCTGGATACCCTCGCCGGACCGCGGGGTGGTACCGGAGGAACGGGCGGCCAGGCGTCCCAGTCGGGGTCACTCGCGAGGCTCGACAGCCTGGCGGGTGCTGCCGACACGCTCGCCTCCCAGTACCGGTGGCTGTGGCGGCGGGACAACCGTCCGGCGGGGCTGGTGGTGCCGTGGCTGCGGATGACGGCGCAGTCGGACGCCCTGCTTGCCCTGCGCTCCGAGCTTCAAGCCGGCCGGGGACTTGCGGCCGAGTCGCCCGACTCGGCGGGCCGCCCGGCGGCCCCCGCCGGAGACTTCGCGGGCGCGCGACTCGTGCCCGCCCGCGCGGCGTCAGCCGGGAGCTGGCGAGCGCGCTGAACCGATCTCGACGCTCCGTTGCGGCCCATTGGCCGACGGAGTTAAGGTATGTGAACTCTGTTGAGTGTCTTTGCCAACGACCAGGAGGAGCGGTTCCCGTGGCGATCTGGAAGCGATTCGGCGAGAAGGAAGTCTCCCACTCGATGGCCCACTACCTCCAGGCGGTCGCCGCGCTCAAGGCCGAGAAGGGGCACGCCAAGGTGGGCGACATCGCCGAGCAGCTCGGGGTCTCCAAGAGCGGCGTGACCTCGATGCTGCGCACGCTGCACGGCCGCGGCTACGTCGACCACGAGCGCTACGGCGCGGTCGAGCTGACCGACACCGGCCGCGAGATGGCGAGCCGCACCGAGTCCAACCGCAAGGTGCTGTCGATGTTCCTCTCCGAGATCCTCGCGGTGCCCGAGGACGTGGCGAGCGAGGACGCGTGCATGATCGAGCACCTGGTGAGCCCGCAGGTGATGATCGAGCTGCTGCGGCTGACCTCGTTCATGCGCTCGGATCACGCCGCGGCGCGCACGTTCATCGAGGCGTTCCGCGCCAGCCCCGGGGCGTGCGCTCACCACGCGCCCGGCACCTGCGACCTGTGCGCCGGCGCGTGCCTGCGCGACTCGCTGGTGCGCGAGGTCGCCGAGCCGCTGCAGCGCATCGCGTCCGCGGAGCCGCGTCCGTGACCGAGGGCGCGAACGGAGCGCGCGGGCCCGCCGAGCACGAGCTGCGCACGCTCGACGCGCTCGATCCCGGCGAGTCCGGCGTCATCGTGCGGCTGGCGGGCGAGCCGGCCATCGCGCGCCGCCTGATGGAGCTGGGTCTCATGCCCGGCACCACGGTCGAGATGGTGCGGCGCGCGCCGCTCGGCGATCCGGTCGAGCTCGAGCTGCGCGCAGATCCACCTCTCCCTCCGCCGCAGCGAAGCCGCGCCACATCCATGTCGACGCCCGCTGACACGCGGCCCGGGCGGCCCGCCCTGCGCGAGGTGCGCGCCGACGCGCTGCCGCGTGTGATCGCCGCGCAGCCGCGGCGCATCGCGATCCTGGGCAACCCGAACGCCGGCAAGTCGACGCTCTTCAACGCGCTCACCGGACTGCGGCAGAAGGTCGGCAACTACCCCGGCGTCACGGTCGAGAAGAAGACCGGCGCCTGCGACCTGCCGTCGGGCCGCCGCGCCGAGCTGATCGACCTGCCGGGCAGCTACAGCCTGCACCCGGCCTCGCCCGACGAAGTCATCGTGCGCGACGTGCTGCTCGGGCTGCAGGCCGACACGCCGCCGCCCGACCTGATCGTGTTCGTGGTGGACGCCACCAACCTCGACCGCCACCTCTACCTGGCGCTGCAGGTGATCGAGATCGGCCGCCCCGTGATCCTGGCGCTCAACATGATGGACGCCGCCGCGGCGCAGGGCCTGCGCA
Organism: Candidatus Eiseniibacteriota bacterium; assembly: GCA_963725865.1. Lineage (GTDB taxonomy): Bacteria > Eisenbacteria > RBG-16-71-46 > RBG-16-71-46 > RBG-16-71-46 > CAVSAC01. The sequence continues at coordinate 747,798 of CAVSAC010000014.1, read as the reverse complement.
TCGACGAGCGCGCGCTCGAGCAGGCGCTGGGCGTGCCGGTGGTCGGCATCGCGGCCACGCGGGGCGAGGGGCTCGGCCACCTGCGCCGCCTGATGGACCGCGACGTCGAGCCCTCGCACGTGCACTTCCGCCGCTGGCCGGCGCACGTGCAGCGCGTGGTCGACCGCCTCGAGGCGCGGCTGCCGCGCCACCCGCTGCTGCCCGACCGCGGCCGCCACGACCTCGCGATGGCGCTGCTGCTCGACGACGGCGAGGACGACGCGCTGGCGCGCGCCGCCGACCCCGACGTGCTCGACGACCTGCGCATCCTGCGCCGGCGGCTCGACGCCATCGAGCCCGGCTGGCGCTCGGACGAGATCGACGGGCTCTACGAGACCATCGAAGGCGTGCTCGCCCGCGCGGTGCTCGAGAAGGGCGCCACCCGCGACGTGACCCGCGAGCGGATCGACCGCGTGCTCACCCACCGCGTGTGGGGCCCGGTGCTGTTCGTGCTGCTGATGGGGGCGGTGTTCCAGTCGGTGTTCGCGTGGGCCCAGCCGGCGATGGACGCCATCGACTGGGCGGTCGGCCGCTTCGGCGGCCTGATCGAGGCCGTGATGCCCGCCGGCCCGCTGCGCTCGCTGGTGGTGGACGGCATCATCGCCGGCGTCGGCACCACCATCACGTTCGTCCCGCAGATCGCGATCCTGTTCTTCTTCCTCTCGGTGCTCGAGGACAGCGGCTACATGGCGCGCGCGGCGTTCATCATGGACCGGCTGATGGGCCGGGTCGGGCTGTCGGGCCGCGCGTTCATCCCGCTGCTGTCGTCGTTCGCGTGCGCGATCCCCGGCATCATGGCCACCCGCACCATCGACAACCGGCGCGACCGCATCACCACCATGATGATCGCCCCGTTCATGTCGTGCAGCGCGCGGCTGCCGGTGTACGCGCTGCTGATCGGCGCGTTCGTGCCCAACCGCTGGGTCGGATTCGTGACGCTGCCGGGCATCACGCTGTTCTCGATGTACTTCCTCGGCATCGCCGCCGCGATCGTGGTGGCGGCGGTGCTCAAGCGCACGGTGCTCAAGGGCGGCAAGCCGCTCTACGTGATGGAGCTGCCGCCCTACCGCATGCCGTCGTGGCGCTCGGTGGTGGCGATCGTGCGCGAGCGCTCGCTGCTGTTCCTCGGCAAGGCGGGCACCGTGATCCTCGCGGTGTCGGTGGTGCTGTGGTTCCTCGCCTCCTACCCGCGCGGCGGCGTGGCCAGCGACGCGGTGCGCGCGCGGATCGCGACGGCGCAGCAGTCCGGAGACGCGCCGCGGGTGGCGGCGCTCGAGCACGAGCTGGCGGGCCTCACGTTGCGCGATTCGTTCGCCGGGCGCGCCGGGCGCTTCATCGAGCCGGTCATCCGCCCGCTCGGCTTCGACTGGCGCATCGGCATCGGGCTCATCACGTCGCTGGCCGCGCGCGAGGTGATGGTGTCCACGATGGCCACCGTGTTCAACCTGGGCGACGTCGACGATGCCGCGGGTTCGCTGCGCCAGCGCCTGCGCGAGGCCACCGACGAGCACGGACACCGGCCGTACACCCCGCTGGTGGGGATCAGCCTGATGGTGTTCTTCGTGCTCGCCTGCCAGTGCATGTCCACGGTCGCCGTGGTGCGGCGCGAGACCGACTCGTGGCGCTGGCCGCTGTTCATGCTGGTGATGATGAACGTGCTGGCGTGGATCGTGTCGTTCACGGTCTTCCAGGGCGGCCGCGTGCTGGGGCTCGGCTGATGCGCGCGCTCGGCTGGCAGGACCTGGCGGTCGGGGTGCTCGCGCTCGCGGCGCTGGGGTGGCTGGTGGCGCGACGGCTGCGCCGCAAGGGCGCGGCGTGCGAGGACTGTCCGGGCTGCCGGCTGCCGGCGCACGCGGCCGGCTCGCGGCCGGGGCGCACGCCGGTCCGGGGCGTCACGATCATCCCGCTCTCGGAGCTGATCCAGCGCGAGCGGTGAGCGCCGTTCGCGGTCGGCGCGAGCGGGCCGCGCGATCCCGCGCCGCACGCTTCGCGCCCGCTCCGCCCGCGCGAGGCCTCAGAGTGCGGTGAGGATCGCGCCGCCCGCGCCGAGCGAATCCGCCGGCGCCGCCGTGCTGTCGGGCGGGAACAGCACGTCGCGCGCGGGCCCGCGCAGCTCGACGCGCAGTGAGTCCGCCGCCGGCAGCGCCGCGGCATCCAGCCGGCCCTTGGCGATCATCGCGCGCCCGATGAAGTGCATCTGCGCGCGCTCGAACGCGCGCAGCGTGCCGTCCTTCTCGAACCGCCACCGCCACCTGGTCGGCGCCGGGACCACGGTGGTGAGGAACAGCGCCTCGTCGACGCTCACGTGATCGGCACCGTGGCCGAAGTAATACTGCGTGGCCTCGTCGGCGCCGTGCACGCCGGGGCCCCACTCGATGATGTTGAGGTAGATCTCGAGCAGCCGCTGCTTGGTGAGCCCGGTGAGGTGCTCGAGCACCCAGGCCAGCACCACCTCCTGCGCCTTGCGGGCGAGCGTGCGCTCGTGGCCGAGCCACAGGTTGCGCGCGAGCTGCATGGTGATGGTGCCGGCGCCGCGACGGTAGGCGGCGGCGTGGATGTTGTCCGCGATCGCCATCTTCACGGCCTCGGTGTTGAAGCCGCGGTGGCGGAAGAAGCTCCCGTCCTCGTTGGTGAGCACGGCGTGCACGAGCAGCGAGTCGATGCGCTCGTACGGTAGGAAGTGCGGATTCGCCTCCGATAGATCGCGGGTCACCCGCACGTCGTGGGGCAGGTGGATGGTGGCCACGAAGGGCTGGTCCAGCCGCGCGATGTCGAGCCGGGTGCGCGACGGGTCGAGCATCAGGCCGTGCGGGATCACGTCGGCGTGGAAGTCGACGTCGTCGGGGTGCTGCAGATCGAGGTCGAACGCGAGCTGGTAGTCGAACGAGCCCACCACCGCGAGGTCGGCGAGCGGGCCCAGCAGCGAGCGCGGGATGCTCGCCAGCAGCCGCGCCTCGTCGAGGTCCGCGGCCGCCAGCCGCAGGTGCACCGCGGGGCCGCGGCGATCCAGCTCGGCCGTCACGAAGACCGGGATGTCCCCGATCAGCACGCGCGTCGAATCGGTCGTCCTCACGGTGCCGCGCGCGCGGTCCTGGCGCAGGCGCCCGTTGATCGCGAGCCGCAGCGGCGTGAGGGTCGAGCCGTCGGGCGCCGTGATTCCGATCTGTCCGCCGCCGTCGAGGTGGTCGTCGTCGCTCCACGAGAGCGCCAGCCGGAACGGCACCGCGCGCTCCTGGACCAGCACGCCCGCGGCCTCGAGCATGGCCGCGCCGGCGGTGCGCCGCAGCTCGAGCGCGGCGAGCTGGAGCGACGCCGCCGGCTCGGCGGCGGACTCGCCGGGCGCCCGCTCCTGCGTGACGACGAGGTCGCGCACCGCGAGGTGCGGCAGCCGGCGCGCCGGCAGCAGCAGGGCCTGGATCACGCTCTCGGCGCGATGGCGCACGCGCGCGGAGCGATCCGGTCCCTTGCGGTGGCGTGCCGCCTCGTCGGCGGGCGGTAGCGTGTCGGTCGCCACCGGCGCGGGCCGCACGATCCGCGCGTGCGCCAGCAGCACCTCGCTGGGCGTGGGACGGAGCACCAGCAGGCGCCACGGATCGAGGACCACCGCGAGTGACTCGGCGCGGAACAGCGTGTCGCCGCCGGCCGCGCCGGCCAGCGCCAGCCCGGTGAAGCGGATGTGGAGCGGCCACGCGAGGTCGAGCGTGCGCCAGCTCGCCGACATCCCGCGCGCCGCGGCGGCGTGTCGCACGCGCGCGGCGATGGCACCGCGCGTGCAGCCGCGACCGGCGAGCGCCAGCGACCCGATCGCGACCAGCGTGGCGATCGCGAGACCGATCCGGCGGAGCGGGAGCTGCGTGCGGGGGAGTTCCATGGACGGCGCAGACTCTAGCGAGTCGGCCCCTCGCAGGGAACGCCGAAGGCCCGGCGACAGGCCGGGCCTTCGAGGCGTGGGGCGGGATGCGTCACGCCGGCGCGCGTCGTGGCGCCGCGCTCAGCCCACCGGGGAACCGTGCGACGTGAGCCATTCGCCGTAGATGCCGTCGATCTCGTCCACGAACGAGGTGTGGCGCGGCACCCAGCCGAGCTCGCGTCGCGCGCGCGCGGCGCTCGAGCGCTGGCTCGCGAGCAGCGCCTCGCCGTACGGGCCGAGCGCCTTCAGCACCTCCTCGCGGGGGCGCGGGCGCAGTTCGGCGCCGGTCACCCGCGCGATGGCCGAGTGGACCTCGCGCGCGGTCAGGAGGGAGCCGTCGTTGAGGATCCAGCGTTCGCCGCCCTTCGCGTGCTCGAGCGCCAGGGCGTACGCCTCGGCGACGTCCTCACGATGCACGAGGCCCCAGAACTGCGAGCCGTCGCCGGGCATCGTGACGGTGCGATGGTCGCGCGCCTCGGCGAACACGTCGCCGAGGATCCCGCGCGACTCGCCGTAGACGATCGTCGGGCGCAGCACGACGCTCGCGACGTCGAGCCTCGCGAGGTCGAGCGCCAAGTCCTCGTGGGCGGGACGATGCCGCGAGATCGGCAGCGGTGCGAGCGGCGAGTCCTCGTCGACCACCTGGTCGCCGGTGTCCCCGTGGATCCACATGCCGCTGGTGTACAGGAACCGCCGCACGCGTCCGTCCTCGGCTGCCGCGCGCACCAGATCGAGCATCTGCTGGTCGCGGACGGCCGGCTCGCGCGGATCGACCGCGGCGTGGACTGCGACGTCGCAGTTCTTGAGCGCGCCGATGAAGCTCGCTGGCTCGCCGATGTCCCCCACCAAGGGCTGCACGCCGGCGGCGGCGATCGACGACGCGCGCGCACGATCGCGCGTGAGGCCGATGACGATGTGACCGGCGCGCGCCAGGCGCGCCGCGATGGCGCTGCCGAGATAGCCGGTGGCGCCGGTGACGAACACTCGATGTGGCATGGCGGGGTCCCTTCGGATGGATCAGCCCGGTCCGCGATAGGTGCAGCGGGCCGTACACGTCTCGTGCACTGTGATGGCGGAAAGATACGGCAGGTGCGGGGCAAGTCGGGACCACAGCCAGGCGCAGAGCAGCTCCGCCGTGGGGTTCTCCAGCCCGGGCACGTCGTTGAGCGTGCGATGATCGAGTTCGCGCCTGAGCATCGGCTCCACCACCGCGGTGATCTCGCCGAAATCCACCAGCCAGCCCAGGCGCGGATCGACTTCGCCCGCGACCGTGACGCCGACCCGGTAGGAATGGCCGTGCATGCGCGCGCACTTGTGCTCGGCCGGCACCTGGGGCAGCCGGTGCGCGGCCTCGAAGGTGTAGTCGCGGGTCAGCTCCACGCGCATGCTCAGAACTCCGGGCGCGTCACGTAGCGGAGCGGGTCGGTCCGCCCCGCCTCTCGAAAGCCCTTGAGTCGCAGGCGGCACGCATCGCAGCGCCCGCACGCCTCGCCGCCGGCCGCGGGATCGTAGCACGTGTGCGTCATGCCGGGGTCGAGCCCCAGCTCCACGCCGAGGCGCACGATGCCGGCCTTGTCGAGCGCCATCAGTGGGGTGTGCACCGTGAAGCGCGTCCCCTGGACGCCCGCCACCGTGGCCAGCGCCGCCAGCGACTCGAACGCGCGCACGAACTCGGGACGGCAGTCGGGATACCCGGAGTAGTCGACGGCGTTCATGCCCGCCACCAGGTCGGCGGCCCCAAGCGTCTCGGCGAGCCCGAGCGCCAGCGCGAGCAGCATCGTGTTGCGCGCCGGTACGTAGGTGGGCGGGACGCCGGCGGCCATCGCGGCCTCGTCGCGGTCGCGCGGGACCGCGACGTCGGCCGTGAGCGACGAGCCGCCGATCGCGCGCAGGTCCACCGCCACCACGCGATGGCTCGCCGCCCCCAGCGCCGCCGCGACGCGCGCGGCCGCCGCCAGCTCCACGCGCTGGCGCTGGCCGTAGTCCACCGTCAGCGCGTGGCAGGCGAATCCCCGGGCGCGCGCCCAGGCCAGGCAAGTGCTCGAGTCGAGCCCGCCCGACAGCAGGATGACCGCGGCCGTGCTCATACGCCTCGCTTGGCCCCCCACATCCAGACGTGCAGGCGTGGGCTCAGACGCAGGCCGTGGCGCACGCACTCGGGCGCGAGCCGGGCCGCGCGCTCGCGCAGCACGGAATCGGTGAGCCCCTCGGGCATCAGCATCACGCGCCCGTGCGGAACGCCGTGGGCCTCGATCAGCCGCAGCGCGTCGGCCAGGTCGGGATCGTCGCCCACCACGAGCTTGAACGTCGCGCGCGGCTCGGCGATCCAGGCGGCCACGTGCGCCCAGGTCTCCGCGGAGCGCGGCGTCGCCGACGGCAGCTTGGGCGAGACGTTCCACGCGAGCCGCGGGTGCGAGCGCGGCGGCGGGAGCAGGCCGCTGGTCTCGACCTCGACGCGGCTCCAGCGCTCGAGCGCTTCGTCGAGCAGCGCGCCGATCCCCGGCGATTCGAGCGGCTCGCCGCCGGTCACCACGAGCAGCGGCGCCGCGCCGAGTGCCTCGGCCTCCCGCCACAGGTCGGCGGAGTCGAGCGCGCGACCCTGCGCGCCGTCCCAGGCGTAGCGCGTGTCGCACCAGTGACAGCCCACGGTGCAGCCCTGCAGGCGCACGAAGTGCGCGGGGGTGCCGGCCGACGGGCCCTCGCCCTGGAGCGACAGGAACACCTCGCTGATGCGCAGGGTGGTGGTCACGAGCGAGCCGGCGCTCATGCCGTCAGGGCTTCTCGAACGTGCCCGCGGGGAACGACGCGACCGTCTCGATCTCGCGCGTGAACACGTTGCGGGTGCCGTTGCGGTGCGCGGTCGGGAACCACAGTCCGTCGTGCTGCTCCCAGTCCTCCCACGAGTAGGCGGCCGGAGGCCCGGCCGGCGGGTCGCCCTGGAGGATCATCTCCCAGCGCACCACCCGCGAGTTCTGCGGATCCACGTACACCCAGTAGCGGTCGCCCGGAGTCTGCCCGACGTGGTCGAACGACAACGCCAGCTTCTGGTACGCCTTCCCCTCGCTGTCGGCGCCGCCGTCGTCCTTCAGGATGACGCCCGGGTCGCGCAGCTTGTACGGCATCAGCATCCAGTAGGTGTCGTTGATCCAGAGCGAGTTGGCCTGCGCCATCAGCTTCTTGAGCGAGTCCCCCTCGATCGGGTTGCCGTTCATCCACGCGTGCCCTTCGTCGCTGAAGAGGCGATGGACGAACACGAAGGACACGCCGGCACGCGTGCGGCCCTCGACGCGGTGCCAGCCGGTGAACTTGTCCCACGCGTGCCGGCGCGACGTGAGCACGGTGTCGTGCGTCGCCACGCCGAACGTCCATCGCAGCCCGCGCAGCGCATCCCAGCGCTGCTGGCCGCCCAGCGCGCCCATCACCTTGCCGGCCATCGCGATCGCGCCGGGATCCGACGGCGGGGTCGCCGCGCGGGCGGCGAGCGGCAGCGCGCAAGCCGCGAGCACGCACACGAAGCTCAGGAGCGTCTTCATCGAGGGGGTCCCTTCGCGGCCGCGGCCAGCTGGGATCAGTGACCTCCGCCCGGACGGGGAAGGTCGAACGTCTTCTCGCAGTTGAAGCACGTCCAGTGGAAGGTGGACTGACCCGCTGGCCAACTCACCCAGTCGTGGCGGCCGCAGCCGGGGCACGAGATGGACACGCGCTCGAGATGCGTGGTGGCGGACTTGGAGGCGTCGTTCATGGGCCATTCCGGGTCGGAGTGGACGGGGGGCGCGGACGGGCGGGGAGTATAGCCCGCGCGTGGCGGTCGCTCCAGCCGTCCGGATCGGCGCGAGTGGGGAGCGGGGAACGCGCCGCCAGCGACGGCCCCTGCGGTGTCCGGCGACGGCACCGAGCACGGACATGGCGCGAGGCGCCGTGCCCGTGCCCGGCCTACCGCCTCAGGCCGGCGAAGTCTCGGGGCCCAGCTCCGGGCCGCTGGCCGGCACTGGCTCGTCCGCCGTGGAGCGCGCGTGCACCCTGGCGACCAGGGTGTAGATCGCCGGGACCACGAACAGCGTGAACACGGTACCGATGATCATGCCGCTCACCAGCGTGATACCGATGCTGTTGCGCGCCGCGGCGCCGGGGCCGCGGGCGAAGATCAGCGGCAGGTGCCCAAACACGGTCGCGGCGGTGGTCATGAGGATCGGCCGCAGTCGCGTCCCGGCGGCCTCGATCACCGCGCGTGCCTTGTCGAGCCCGGTCTCCTGCAGGTGGTTCGCGAACTCCACGATCAGGATGCCGTTCTTCGCCACCAGCCCGACCAGCGTGATGAGGCCGACCTGGCTGTAGATGTTGAGCGAGGTGAAGCCCAGGAACGTGAACAACAGCGCGCCCGACACCGCGAGCGGCGCCGAGCCGGTCATGATCACGAACGGGTCGCGGAAGCTCTCGAACTGCGCGGCCAGCACCAGGCCGATGAGGATCGCCGACAGCAGGAACACGCCGAGGAACTTGCCTCCCTCGGTGCGCAGCTGTCGCGACTCGCCGGCGTAGTCGATGGTGAAGCCGCGCGGCAGGATCTGCTTCGCCTCGCCCTCGAGGAAGCTGAGCGCCTGGTCGAGCGGCACGCCGGGCGGGATGACCGCCTGGATGCGGACCGCGTTGAGCTGCTGGAAGCGCTTGAGGTCGCGCGGCTCGGTGGTGGTCTTGAGCGTCGCGAACGTGGACAGCGGCACCAGCTTGCCCTGGGGGCCGCTGACGTAGATCGAGCTCAGCTGCTCGGGCGTCAGCCGCTCGCGGCGCTCGATCTGCGGGATCACCTTGTAGCTGCGTCCCTGGATGCTGAATCGATTGACGAAATTGCCGCCCAGCATCGTCGAGAGGTCCTGGCCCACGCGGCTCATGTCGAGGCCGAGCGAGCGCACCTTGTCGCGGTCGAACACCACCTCGGCCTGCGGCTGGTCGAACTTCAGGTCGGTGTCCACGTACATGAACTTGCCGCTGGCGTACGCCTTCTGGATCAGCTGGCCGGCGAACGCCGCGAGCTGCTCGGGCTCGGCGGTCGAGGAGATCACCATGTCGACCGGGAAGCTGCCGCCGCCGGGCAGCGGCGGCGGCGTGAGCGCGATGGCGCGGATCCCCGGGATCTGCGAGAACGCACCCGCCACCGCGACCTGGAGCTGCGCGGTGCTGCGCTTTCGCTCGGACCACGGCTTGGTCACCATGCCGGCGAAGCCGCCGCTGGGCGTCGTGATCTGGAACGTGTTCTTCGTCTCGGGGAACGAGTGGAAGACGCCGTAGATCTGCGACGCGAACAGCTGCGTCTGGTCGAGCGTGGCGTTGGGCGCCGCCTGGATGATGCTGAAGACGACGCTCTGGTCCTCCTGCGGCGCCAGTTCGCGCTGCGAGAACAGGTAGAAGGGCACCATCAGCGCGACCACGATGACCCACAGCACGAACACCACGGCCCGCTGCTGCAGCGTGCCCCCCAGGATCTTCATGTAGCGCTGGCGCACTCGCTCGAACTGGCGGTTGATGTGGCCCGCGAAGCCGCGCTCGTTGTCCCCCGCGCGCAGCAGGCGCGATCCCATCATCGGGGACAGCGTGATCGCGACCACGCCCGACACGATGACCGCGCCGGCGAGCGTGAACGCGAACTCCCGGAACAGCGACCCGGTCAGGCCGCCCTGGATGCCGAGCGGCGTGTAGACCGCCGCCAGCGTGATGGTCATGGCGATGATCGGCCCGAGCAGCTCGCGCGCGGCGAGCAGCGCGGCCTGCATCGGCTTCTGCCCGAGGTGGACGTGCCGCTCGATGTTCTCGACCATGACGATGGCATCGTCGACCACCAATCCCACCGAGAGCACGATGGCGAGCAGCGTCAGCAGGTTGATGGTGAAGCCCGAGATCTTCATCAGGAACACGGCGCCGATCAGCGAGATCGGGATCGCGATCACCGGGATGATGAGCCCGCGCACCGAGCCCAGGAACAGGAAGATCACGAGGATGACGATCAACAGCGTCTCGGTGAGCGTCTTCAGCACCTCGTGGATCGACTCCTCGATGTTGCGCGTGGAGTCGTACGGGATGCCCGCCGTCATGCCCACCGGCAGCTGCGCCTGCACGTCCTTCATGGCCTCGCGCACGCGCCCGATCACTTCGAGGGTGTTGGAGGTGGGCAGCACCCAGATGCCCATGAACGTCGCGGTCTGGCCGTCGAAGCGCACGTCCTCGTCGTAGTCCTCGGCGCCCAGCACGACGTCGGCGATGTCGCCGAGCCGCACGATGTCGCCGTTCTCCTGCTTGACCACCAGCTGCCGGAAGTCCTCGGGCGTCTTGAGGTCGGTGTTCGCGACCAGGTTCACCGACACCATCGAGCCCTTGGTGCGGCCGAGCGCCGACAGGTAGTTGTTCTGCGCGAGCGCGTTCCAGACCGCCGACGGCGCCAGCCCATGGGCGGCCATGCGCTCGGACTTGAGCCAGATGCGCATGGCGAAGGTGCGGCCGCCGAGAATGTCCGCCCGTTGCACGCCGCTGATCGCGCTCAGGCGCGGCTGCACGACCCGGGTGAGGTAATCGGTGATCTGGTTCTGGTCGAGGTCCTTCGACGAGAACCCGAGGTACATCCCCGCGAACTGCGCGTCGGCGGTCTGCACCTGGATGATCGGTGCCTGCGCCTCCGGCGGCAGATCGTTGCGCACCTGCGCGACCTTGGCCTGGATCTGCGTGAGCGCCGCGTTGGTGTCGTAGTTGAGCTTGAGGTGCACCGTGATCTGGCTGACTCCCTGGGCGCTCGACGACTCGACATAGTCGATGCCGTCGGCGCTCGCGATCACGCGTTCGAGCGGCGAGGTGATGAAGCCGCGCACCAGGTCCGCGTTCGCGCCCACGTAGGCGGTGGTCACGGTGACGACGGCGATGTCGCTGCGCGGGAACTGCCGGACGGTGAGCGAGCGGATCGCCTGCAACCCGGCGATGAGGATGACCAGGTTGACGACGATCGCCAGGACCGGCCGCCGAATGAAGAGGTCGGTCAGCTTCATCAGCTATTCTCGGGGTTGGGGTTGGAGCTCGCGGACGGCTGCACGGCATTGTTCACCTTGACCGCGGCGCCGGTGCGGAGCTTGAACACCCCGGACGTGACGACCTCCTGTCCGGGCTTCACGCCGTCCACCACCGCGACCAGGTCGCCCTGGGAGCTGCCCAGCTTCACGAACTGCTGGCGCACGCCGCGGTAGGACTTGCCGTCCGGACCCTTGAGGTCCTCCACGATGAACACCGAGTTGCCGTAGGGCGCGAAGTTGATGGCCGAGGACGGCAGCGTGATCACCGGCGCGTGCTCGGTGCCGAGCGCCACACTCACGGAGACGTACATGCCGGCGCGCAGCTGACCGCGCGCATTGCGGAACGTGGCCTGCACCTGGACGTTGCGAGTGGCGTCGTCGACCACCGGGTTGATCGCGGTCACGCGCCCCGTGACCTTCGCCTGCGTGCTGGTGTCGGCGGTGGCCCACACCGTGTCACCCACCCGCAGCGAGCGCACCACCTGCTGCGGCACCGCGAAGTCCACGAACACGGCTTCCATCGACTGGAGCGGGACGACCGGCTCGCCGCTCTCGAGGTACTGGCCGAGGTTCACGCGGCGGATGCCGGCGACGCCGGAGAACGGGGCGCGGATGGTCTTGCGCTCGATGCCGGCCTCGATCGTCCTGACGTTCGCCTCCGCCTGCTTGAAGAGCGCCGCCACCTGGTCGTGCTCCGCCTGGGCGATCAGCTGCTTCTCGAGCAGCTGGGTCGACCGCTCGAGGTTGGACTTGGCGAGATCGCGCTGGGCTTCGGCCGCGGCGAGCTGCGCGCGCTCCTGCCGGGTGTTGAGGAGCACCAGCGCGTCGCCGGCATTCACGTGGCTTCCCGACTGGAACAGGATCTTGTCCACCACGCCCGGCAGGTCGGCGCTCAGCGTCACGCCCTGGATCGGGGCGACACTGCCGACCGCATCCAGGGTGGCCTGCCACCGCTGCGGATTCGCGACGATCGTGGTCACGGCCTCGGGTGGCGGCTGGAAGGACTTGGCCCCGGCAATCGCCATCTGGATCTGCTGGACCTTCACGAAGGCGATGGCGGCGAGGAACAGTACGACGATCGCCAACATCTGGAACATACGCGTACGCATCAGGGCAGACTCCTAGATCGGCAGTGGATCGGAGCAGGGGTCGGACACCGCATGGCGGCCAACAGACGGGGCCTGGTCCGCGTGCAGCACCGGGGCGGCGAGCCGTTGGACGACACCCGGCAGTGGCCACCTAAGACCAGACAGCAGGCTTGGATGCGTCCCGTGGAGCCGGGATTCCCACGGTGTTCTGGAATGGTCCGGACGCCCGTTTCCGGCGGACGAATGGGCCCTCAGCGGGTGGGGCCACCCCCGGTCAGCAGCGCGGGCAACAGGGTCGTGAATGCCGATCGGGCCATCGCACGGTCGAGCCCCGCCGCCATCGCGGCCGCGCGCAGCTCGGTGCGCACATGGGGGTAGAACCCGAGGACCGGCGTGGCACGCAGGTCCGGGTCGGCCTTGAGGGCCCGCACCAGCTCCACCGCGCCGGGCGCGTCGAGGTCCACGATCACGAGGTCGGTGGGCGCTTCGTGGCAGCGCGCCGAGGCGCTGGCGAAGGTGGCGGGGGCGATCGCCACCCCCAGGGGCCCGGCGGTGGCCTCGATCCGGGCCGCGAAGAACAGGTCGGGCACTGCGACCACCACGCGACGGCTCACGCTCCACCCCCGTGTCCCGCGACCTCGCCCACCGCGCCGGGCATGCCGGCCGGTGCCACCCGGGTGTCCGGCAGCCGCCGGGCCGCGCGGTACCCGATCAGCGCCGCGCCGGTGCACAGCGCGAACACCGTGGGTGCGTTCACCAGATCGACCAGCGCTCCTCCCAGCATCGGCAGGAACATGAACGGCCCGAGGAACGTGCTGGTCAACCCCACGAACGAGTGCCTGCGACCGACGGGAGCCAGCTCGATCAGCAGGCTCCCGTAGCCGATCAGGATCGCGCTCTGGGCGGCGCCACCCACGAACGCCACGGCCTCGAGGGCGGCGACCGCGGCACCCGCGGGGATCCAACCCAGCCACCACGGCGAAGCGGCGCTCAGCGTGGCGGCCGCGGCGGTTGCGAGCGCGATGAGCAGCGTTCCGCTGCGCATCAGCGCGCGACTCCCGCGCCTGCGCGCGCGCGGCTGCCATACCAGGCTCAGGAGCACGAAGCCAGCGATGCGGCTGAGCAGGAGCGTGCCGGCCGCGCGGGCGCCACCGCCCAGTTCGCGGATCGCGAACAGCGTCATGAACGGACTCGCGGTCAGCCACACGGCGAGCGTCGCGCGGGAGGCGAGCAGATGACGGAACGGGGCGGAGACGCCGAGCATTCGCACTCCCTCCCCCAGCAGCTGCACCGGTGTGAGCTCGGCCGTTTCGGGATCGGCAGAGCCAGCTGGCTCGCGGATGAGGCAGAAGAGCGCATACGCCACCGATGCCAGCACGCTCGCGCCCCCGAACAGGATGACGTACTGGGCCGCCGGGGAGCCGCGCCGGAACACCTCGCGCACGACCACGCCGGCGAGCGCTGCCAGCGTGCCGCCCCAGAACAGCCGCTGCGACCAGAACGAGCCAAGCTGCTCGCGCGGCACCGTCTTGCCGACCACCTCCATGAACGACACCGCGCTGGCACCGGCGCCGAATGCGTAAGTCGCGTAGCAGAGCAGGAACACCGCGAGCAGCGCACGCGGATGGGGCAGCAGCGGGGCCGCGAGCGCGGCCAGCACGACCAGCGCCAGGCCGCGCACCACGGCCGCGCGACGGTACAGCCAGAGCTGATGGGGGAAGCGCGCCAGCCAGGGGGTGACGAGGAACTGCGGCAGCAGCCAGCCGAGGTCCGACAACGAGCAGCCCAGCCCGATGAGCGCGTTCGAGGTGGTGAGACGCGACATGAGCACCGGGATGACGGTATTGGAATCGATGAACCCCTCGCCGGCCTGGTAGAGCGCGCCGTTCAACACCCCCAGCCGCACGTTGCGGCGGGTTTCGGCGGTGGTGGCGGCAGCGACGGCGGAGGACATGGCGTTGGGTTCGGATCCGGGGTGGTGGGCCGGTCGAGGCGCGGTCCGCGCGTCGATCGCACGCTGCGAGGACGACGCCGAGGGGGTGGCGCCGGTTCTATCACAAGGGTGCGCGATGGCAAATCCTCGCCGGCGGGCATTGACGCCGGGAGGAAGCGGAACCACACTTCGCTTTGGAGACGGGCGCGATCGGCGAACTCGGTCGCGGTACTGTCTGTTCGTGCGCCCGGAGATGACTCTGGGTCCGGCCGTGGGAGCAGGTGAACTCGGCCGCGACGAACCGAACGCGCCCTCGCCCCGGGATGCTCGTCACGATCCCGGGCGCGGTCGAGGATCAGGTCCTGACCGCGCGCATGGATGCGTTGCCGTCCACCAAGGACCTGGTCCCCGGCGCGTCCGAGGCACGCGCCGGGGCTCCGTGTCTCGAGGCGGATCCTGGAATCGAGAAGCCCGGCCCCGCGGTTGCAGAGCCGGGCTTCATGTTGCGAGGCGGGATCAGCGATAGAGCTGCTTGACCGCGCCCCACATCGAGGCCTGCACCGGGGTCGGTGGCATGTACCCCGGCCGGGACGCCGAGAACTGGCGACGGCGAATGCGGCAGATGCGTGCATGGCGCGCCCGGTCGGCCACTCGAGAGCCACCCTCAGCCCGTGGACCCCAGCACCTCGGACAGTCGCGGCAGGCTCACGTCGAACCGATAGCTCACGTTCTGGTGCCCATCGTCGAACTCCTCGTGCTGGAAAGGCACTCCGAGCGCCGTGAGCCTGCGCGTGAAGAGCCGCAGCCCGAGATGCAACAGCCACTCGTCGCGCGTGCCGCAGTCCAGGTACAGGAGCCTGAGCGAGCGCAGGGCCTCGGCACGGCGTTCCAGTAGCTGGATCGGGTCCCACTCCAGCCAGCGCCGCCAGACCTCGTCGCGCCACGCACCGGTCTGCAGGTCGATCGGGAAGTCGATGCCGAACGGCTCCGAGGCGGCATTGGGCGAGTAGCACGCCGCCATGCCCAGCACATTGAGCACCGTGAAGTCGTCCTTCGAGCGCTGGCGGCGCGCCTCGAACCGCTCCAGCCACGCCTTCACCCCGCCGGCCTCCTGCACGATGGAGCAGAAGCGCGGGACGTCGCCGCGGTAGCAGTAGTCGAATGCCATGTCGCCACTGTGGCAGGCGACGGCGCCGAACAAGTCCGGATGCCGCATGCCCATCACGAGCGCACCGTAGCCGCCCGACGACTTGCCGGCGATGCCGCGATGCCCGCGGCCGGCGAGCGTGCGGTAGCGCGCGTCGATGGTGGGGACCAGCTCCTGGACGAGGTGCGTCGGCGTAGCGCCCGGTGGCGCTCGAATCGAGGTACTGCGAGCCGCCGTAGCGCGTGAAGCAGTCGGGCAGGACGAGGATCATCGGCCCGCAGCGTCCGGCCGCGAGGAGCGCGTCCATCCGGTCGTCGAGCGCCGGCGACCATGGATTGTCGTTGAGCAGCATGCGGCCACGGCCGCCGAAGCCCGCCAGCAGGTAGACCACCGGGAAGCGGCGCTCGGGCTCTTCGGCGTACTGCGGGGGCAGGTAGACCGGCACCCGCCGCTCGTGTGGATCGCCGGCCGCGTTGCCCCGCAGCGCCTCGCTCACGATCGTCTCGGTCACCACCGTGCCGCGCTTCATGCCTCGTCCTCTCCCTTCAGAACCGCACCACGTCCAGGGCCGGCCCGGAGCGCTGGCGCAGCAGCGAGTCCGCGTGGAGCACCTGCGGATCGCGTCGCGCGCCGTCCCAGCGGCGCTCGAGTTCCTCCAGCTGTGCGCGGGCCGCGTCGTCGAGCCGCGCGTCGGTCAACGCGAGCAGCAGCCCGCGCCGTGCCATCCAGTCACCGGGCTTGAGCCAGGTCGCGACCTTGAGCTCGAGCATGCCGTACTTCGGCTGCGCCGGCATCAGGAGCTCCCCGAGCACCGCGTGTGCGTCGGGCAGCCCGATCCCGGACCGGATCGCGCCGACCAGCAGCCGCCGGGTGGCGAGCGTGTCGCGCGCGTCGATCAGCGCGCTGCGCGCCGCGCGCATCGACGTGAACCACGACAGCGAATCGTCAGCGGCCCCGAAGGCCTTCCACGCCGACTCCGCGAGATCGCGGCGCCCCCCCCACAGCGAAGCCCAGCCCAGCCAATAGAGGTGGTCCTGCGGATCCTCGCCAGCGGCCAGTCCGCGCCGGAACGCGTGCATGGCGCCTTGCGGTCGGTCGAGCAGCAGCAGGTCGCCGCCGATCTGGAACCACGGGTCGTGGGCACGGCCGTAGAGATGGCGCAGCGAGTCCCCGTCCCAGTAGAGGAACCGGCAGGGGTGCTCGGCCGCCGTCGATTCCGAGAACGTGCTGTAGAAATGCGACGCCAGGGACGGGTCGCGGTAGAGCGAGCGGACCAGTGCGCCGTTGCCCATCTGGAAGCCGGCCCACGGAGGGAGCGTGAGGAAGAAGAAGCGCGTTCCCGCGGGCGGGGCGGGCTCCGCGGTCCGCAACTCGCGGGCGAGCTCGGCGGTCAGGCGCGCGCCGCGCTCGAAGTAGAACGCGGTCAGGTGCGAGGTCCACTGCCAGCGCCCGTCGCGGACCGCGAACGCGCGCACGCCTGTGGCCCCCGCATGCCACCACGCGAGCGCCACCACGAGCGCGAGAGCGCCCGGGCGGGTGATGCGGCGGCAGGCGAGCGCCGTCAGGACCGCACCACCGACCGCGGCGAGCAGGTAGTAGTACGAGCTCCACGCGTAGCTCACCGGCCCGGTGACGAGCGCGAACAGCGCGATCCATGCGAGCGCGAACGCCGCGATCGCGGCGGGCGCCGGCCTTGCGTGTTCGGAGTCGGCCGGGGGCCGCGTTCCCATCCACCAGGCGAGCGGAGCGAGCAGCGCCAGCGCTGCGAGATCCGGCAGCCGGGCCAGCAGCGCGGGGAGCACGCTGGGAGGGTCGTCGAGTCCGAGCATCGCCTGAATCCCGTGCACGTACCCGGCCGCGAAGTCGGCGACGCCGAGCTGCAACGGAGCGGCCGCGAGGGGCTGCCGCGCGCGCATCGCGAGCAGCACCCCAACCCAGCCGACCGCCAGCGCCGCGAACGGGCCGATCCGGGCCGGCAGCGCGCGTGCCGGGCGGCGCTCGATCCACAGGTGCCAGGCGGCCAGCGCCGCGGGCAGCGGCAGCGCGGTCTCCTTGCTCGCGAGCGCACCGAGATAGGCGATGGCAGCCGGCAGCGTGCGCCCCCGTCGCCACAGCGCGAGCGCCGCCAGCACGCCGGTGAGCGCCAGCAGGTCCTGGTCGCACGAGATCCAGGTCAGGATCACGCGCTGCAGCGGCAGCAACGCGAACACGACCACGCCCAACAGGACCGCTCCGGCCGGGAGCAGCGCGAGCAGCAGGTCCGCCAGCAGGGCGAGCGCGACCAGGAACAGCGCGAACTGCGCCAGGTGGAACACCAACGACTGGCCGCCGCCGAGCGGCGTCAGCGCCGCGAACCACATCTGGCGCGAGAGCGGCCGGTAGTAGTTCCCGAGCGCTCCCATATCGAACAGCGACCCGGGCAGCGCGCGGGTACTGGCCTCCTCGAGGAACAGGTGGTCGTCGTTGAGGAAACCGGTGGCGAGCGGCGCGCGGTAGAGGACGGCGAGTCCGGCGGCCAGCAGCAGCGCCAGCAATCCGTTCGAGAGACGTCGAGGAGCGTTCACGCCCGGGCAATCTAGCAGGCCGGCCGGCGCGCGGCGAAAAGCGCGCAAGTCCTTGCCCCGCCCGGACGATAACGCCCTCGTCGGGCGCCCTACGAAGCGCGCGCGCGCCCCTGAGGCAGGGAGTCTCTCTCGATGAGCCATCGCCCCGCAACGAAGTGGGATCGACTCGTCCGCCGCGGATGGCTGCTGTGGGCGGTCACCCTCCTGCTGCTGCTGGCCCTCACCGCCGCGATCCCGCTCCTGTATCTGCCGATGCTCCAGGCGGTCGGCGGCGTGGAAGGCCGCGCGCCGGCAAGCACCAGCTACGTCCTGCTGATCGGGCTCGCCGGGCTGATCCTGGTGTTCTGCCTGTACACGGTGCTGAAGCAGGTCGAGCTCAATCGCATGCAGCGGGCGTTGCAGCGCGAGGAACAGGACAAGGAGGACATCCGCACCCGGCTCTCCGAGCTGTCGGCGCTGTTCCAGGTGTCCACCACGCTCAACCTGCAGCTGCGCCTCGATGTGATCCTCGAGATCATCGTGCGGCGCGTGGTGTCCACGCTGCGGGCGCAGCAGGCCTCGGTGATGATCTACAACCCCGAGACCGGCGTGCTCGAGACCCGTGCCTCGTACGGCCTGGAGTCCGAGTACGCGCGCCACGCCAAGGCGCGCCTCGGCGAAGGCATCGCCGGCTGGGTGGCGGAGCGCCAGGAGGCGGTGCTGCTGACCGAGAAGTCGCAGTCCGAGGAGCTGGGCCGGCACTTCAAGCCCGACCGCAACATCACCTCGGCCGTCTCGCTGCCCCTGCGGGTCGGCGAGCGCTGCGTCGGCGTGCTCAACGTGAACCGCATCAACCACCCGGAGCGCTTCGAGGACCACCATCGCGAGCTGCTCCAGATGTTCGCCGAGCACGTGGGCGCGGTGATCGATCGCGCCGAGACCATGGAGCGGCTGGGGACCCGGACGCGCGAGCTGGAGGCCGACAACGTGCGGCTGGTCGAAGCCAACCGGCTCAAGGACGTGTTCCTCTCGACCACCAGCCACGAGCTGAAGACCCCGCTCACCTCGGTCATCGCGTACGCGGAGCTGCTCGACGACAACGAGGGCCGCATCGACAGTGGCCAGCGGGTCGAGTTCCTGCGCCGCCTGCGCTCCGAGGCGGGGCGCCTGCTCGCGCTGATCGAGGACATCCTCGACCTTTCGCGGCTCGAGAGCGGCAGGCTGGTGCTCCGGCGCGTCGCGGTGAGCGTGCGCGAGGTGACGCACGCGGCGGTCGAGACCTCGCGATCGCTGGCCGCCAAGCGCGGCGTGACGCTCGAGGAGGCGTTCGCCGACGAGGCGCCGCCGCTGCAGCTCGACGAGGTGAAGATGCGCCAGGTGGTGGTGAACCTGCTGGCGAACGCGGTGAAATTCAGCCCCGAGAAGTCGGTCGTGCACGTGCGCACGTTCTGCGAGGGGGACTTCGTCCGCGTCGAGGTCCAGGACGACGGCCCGGGCGTGCGCCCGGAGGACGCCGCGACCATCTTCGAGCTGTTCGGACAGGGGGTCGAAGGGCTCTCCGGCGGCCGCGGTGGGCTCGGCATCGGCCTGCACCTCGTCAAGCGCATCACCGAACTGCATGGCGGACACGTGGGCGTGAACAGCCGGGCCGGCCAGGGCAGCACGTTCTGGTTGCGCCTGCCGCTGGCGCTCGCCGAGTCGCTCGCCGCCCCCCAGGTACGCGACGCCGCCTGACGCCGCGCGATCCCGCGCGCGGCGCGGGGGCGCTCAGGCCGCGCGGCTCTCCGGCGGCATCGGATAGTCCTCGGCGCGCAGGGCGTAGCGGATGTGGAGCGCTTCCTTGAGCGGCCGGTGGTCCACGCGCCGGCTCTCCACGAGCCATTCGCCCTCGGGACTGGTCACCACTCGGACGTGAGGGCGCAGCAGGTCCTCGGGATTGGGCGCCAGCACCACTGCCTTCGATCCGTCGCTGAGTTCCACCATCTGGCCGGGCGGGAACAGGCCGACGGATTTCACCAGCGCCCACAGCAGCGCCGGCTCGAATCGCGAGGCGAGCGGGCCGAGCATCATCGCGATGGCCTGGTTCGGCGTCACGCCCTGACCACGATCGCTCCGGTGCGAGAGCAGGCTGACGTAGCAGTCGGAGACGGCGACGATCTGCGACAGCACGCTCGGCGTCCAGTCGTCGAGCCGCGGATAGCCGCCGGGGCCGGAGTGATGCTCGAGGGCGACCCGCATGCAGCGCAGGGTGGTCCCGTTGAGCACCGTCGAGCGCGCGATCTGGCGCGCACCTTCGAGCGTGTGGCGCTCGGCGGCCGCGCGCTCCTCGGGGCTCCACTCGCCGAGCGGATGGCGCACCTGGTCGGCGACCGCCGACTTGCCGACGTCGTGCAGCAGCGCGGCCACCCCGAGGTCGGCCAGCAGGCGCCGGTCGAGGCCCAGGAAGTGCCCGACGGTGACCGCCACCATGCCCACGTTGACCGCGTGCATGTAGGTGTACTCGTCGTGGTGTCCCATGGACGAGAGTCCCATCACCACCGGCTCGTTCGCGAAGGCTCCGTCCACGAGCGGCTGCACCACGCGCTTGGCGTGGCGGATCTCGATCGAGTCGTTGAGCGCGGTCGTCATCAGCAGCGAGCGCGCGCCGGCCACCGCCGCGTGGAAGGACTTGGGCGCCGAGCCGCGCGGCGCGGAGCCGGCCTCGCCGGGGGCGGTGGGCGGGCCGCTCTCGTGGGCCTCGTCGTCGTAGTCGTGGGAGAACGTGACCGGCCGGGCGATGTCGGTGTCCGCGAAACCGGCCATGCCGGCGCCGGCGGCTTCCGGCAGCGACGTCGTGGCGTGCACCGCCGGCTGGATGGCGTTCAGGCCCTCGGCCAGACAGGTTTCGAGCAGTCCGGTGCCGTGATAGTCGCCGGGGCGCAGGAACAATGCGAAGAACCGCTGCACGTCCTCCTCGCAGACTTCGGGGGTCACGCGCAGGCCGGCGATGCGCCGCCGCTCGAACTCCTCGCGCAGCAGCTCGTGCGACTTGAAGGTCTGATTGCGCACCGGGATGCGCACGCCGTTCAGGTACAGGTCGCTCTCGAGCGCGACCAGCACCGCCTCCTCGGCGTCGTCGAACACCGGGCGGATGGCGTCGAGGAAGTGCTGGAGCTGGAAGCGGAACACCTGATTGCCGACCTCGTACGAACGACCCACCCGCACCAGCGCCAGGAAGCGCTGCACGATCTGGTCGCCGAGCGCGCGCAGGCGCTCGTCGTAGGGGCGCAGGGATCCGGGCGGTTGGTTGGTCATCCCTGCATCCTCGTGCTCATGGCCTCGAGGCACGCGCTGCGCACCGCTTCCACGCGCGAGCGCAGCCCGGCGTCGAGCACCGCCATGGCCTTCTCGCTGCCGATCCGGCGCAGCGTGCGGGCGGCCGCGACGCGCTCGAGCGAGCGGCGGGCGAACCAGCCGCCTTTGTTGAGCAGCTGCTCGAGCGGCCCGACCACGCTGTCCTCGGCGACCTCGGAGAGCCCGTTGAACAGCGCGCGCTGGTTGTCCTCGCTGCGCGATTCGAAGTCCGGCGCCTCGATGCGGTCGAGGATGGCGCGCGCGACCTTGGAGCTCTTCTCGCGGGTCAACATGTTGAGGGCGGCCGCGAGCACCTGGGGATCGCGGCTGTCGAGCTGCGCCACCAGGATGGGGATGCGGTACTCGCGCGGCACGTTGCCCGCCGCCTGCACCACCATGCGGCGCACGCGGTGCTCGTGGTTCGTCGCGGCGGTCCGCAGCAGCGGAACCACGTCGACGCCGCCGATCTGTCCGAGCACGAACACCGTGTTGCGGACGATCTCCCAGCGCGAGTCCTCGACGTAGCGGCGCAGCAGCGCGGGATCGTCGCTGCACAGGTAGGTGAGCGCGGTGCACGCCGCCGCGCGCACGCGCACCTTCTCGGACCGCGCCATGACCGACGTCGCGAGATCGAGCGCGGGCTTGCCGATGGCAACCACGATGGCCGCGAAGCGCGAATGATCGTCGGCCTCGGCCAGATCGAGGCTGTCGGTGACGAGCTGGTGGTCGAGCCCGGCGACCGCGGAGGCGAGGTCCTCCTCGCCGAGCTGCCGTTCGGGATCGAGCTCGCGCAGCTGCCCGAGCGCGACCTGGGCCTCGTCCCAGGCGCAGCGTTGGAGCGCCGAGGCCACCCACGAGACTGCCGCGCGAACCAGGGCCAGGCGCATCGGTTCGGTGGGATCGAGGGTGAGCATGCGGTCGATGGTCGGCTTCACCGGCAGCGTCCAGCCCTCGGCCTGCTCGTCGCGGCAGCGCTCGAGGAACAGCTCGAGCGAGGCCTGCATGGCGACGAACGTGCGGCTCCAGATGTCGACCGCGTCCGGCCACTGAGCGGGCAGCGGCCAGTCGTCGAACGTGTCGCGGTGGAGCCCCTGGGGCCCGGCCGCCTGTCCGAGCTCGGCGCGGATCTCGGCGCCGCCGGGATGCAGCAGATAGGACTGCCCGCGGACGTCGCCGCCATCCTGGCCGGTGGGCCGGCGTGCGCTCAGGTAGATGGTCTGCTCGAGCGGGACGGTCTCGATCTGGACGTAGAGCAGGTTGCACTGCCAGAGCAGCGTGACGAGGTCGTCCTGCGCGTTCGGCCCGGAGCTGACCGCGGTCAGTCCGCGCAGAAGCGCGCCGATCTCGCTGCGGGGCACGCCGCGGAGGATCCGGAGTCCGCGGATGCCGTCCCGGTAGAACAGGAACGGGAGCGTCTCGACCGGGTCGGTCAGCCCATCCGGGCTCCCGGCCGGACGCACGATCGCCTCGCCGCCCAGCAGGATCTCGGTCGCGCCGATCCGCATCTCGACGTCGCCGAACTCGTTCACGATCCGTTCGATGGCCTCGGCCACGGAGTCCCGCAGCTGGGACGAGACGCTGTTCTCGGTGCGATAGAGCCGGATCGTGCGCAGCGCGCGCGCGAGCTGTCTGAGCCACAAGGCGGTGGCCTGGGCGATCGGGGAGAGATCGCGCAGGCTGCCCATGCGGGCGCTGGATTCCGGAACTCCGGGCATCGACCTGCCGCAGTGCGCCGCGTCACACACGCGGCGTCGTCGAAGGCTGCCATCCGGGGAGCGGAGGTCCGCCCCTCGAGGAACGCGGTTCGCGAGAGGTATCGGCAAGTGCCGCAGCCACCTGAACCCGTTCCCGGCGGGTGCGTGGCGATTCGCGGGCGCGCTCGGGACCGCGCTCGGACGCCCGCCAGGAGCGGCGAAACCGTCCCCCGGTCCTTGACGCGGCCCCGCCGGCTCCCGTAACCTGCCGCGTCTCATCACGACCAGACCCTTTTCGTGGAGTCTCCGTCCTCATGAAGCGCACGTTCCGACCCCGCAACCGCCACAAGTTCAAGACGCACGGCTTCCGCGCGCGCATGTCGACCAAAGGTGGCCGCAAGGTCATCGCGGCCCGTCGCGCCCGCGGCCGGAAGCGCCTGACCGTCTCCGACCAGTAGTCGTCCCCGGACGTCCTTCCTTGTCGTACGGCCTCGCGAGTCTCGCGCCCGTATGCCGGCGCGGCGTGCCTGCGCACGACCGCGAGATGGACGCCGGATGGAGCGGCATGACCGACCGTCATCCGGAGCGCTGGGACCGCGCGCGGCGACTGCGCACGTCGCAGGAGCACGCGGCCGTCAAGTCGCGGGCCAACGCGCTGCGCGGGCGGCACTGTCTGCTGCTCTCGCTCGCCCAGGCCGATGCACCCACGCGCGTGGGATTCGTGGCGAGCCGGCGCGGTGTCGGAGGGGCGGTTCAGCGCAACCGGGCGCGCCGGCGGCTGCGTGAGATCGTGCGCCGGCGATTCGCGCACCTGCCACCGCAGGGGCTCTGGATGGTATTCGTGGCCTTCCGTTCCACCCTGACCGCACCACACCCGGAGCTCGTCCGCGACGTCGAGTCGCTGCTGACGCGCGCCGGCGCGATGGCGAGCCACGACCAGCGCGATGTCTGACCTCGGCCGCGCATTCGTGCTCGCGCTCATCCGCGGTTACCAGCGCCTCGTCCCATCCGCATGGCGTGGCGCCTGCCGCTTCCATCCCACCTGTTCCGCTTACGCCCACGCTGCAGTGGCGCGCCACGGCGTCGCGCGCGGCCTGTGGCTGGCGATGCGACGCATCGCGCGCTGCCACCCGCTCGGCGCGAGCGGCTACGACCCGGTGCCCTGACCCATGGAACGCAAGAGCCTCGTCGCCATCGCGCTGTGCATCGTCCTCATCCTGTTCTGGCAGCCGCTCATGCGAATGGCCGGACTCGGCCGCTACCTCGATGCGCCGCGCCGCCCGGGCCCGACTGCCACCGCTCCCGAGCGCCCCGGCGAACGAGCCACGCCGGCGCCGACGGACAGCGCGCCCACCGCGGCTGCCGGCGCGATCGCCGGCGCGCCGGCCGCGGCGCCCGCGCCGCCCGTGACCTTCCAGCCCGCGACCATCGCGTCCGAACACATCTACGTGGTCGACACTCCGCTCTATCGCGCCACGTTCACGAATCGCGGAGCGCGGCTGATGTCGGTCGAGCTCAAGCACTATGCCGCGGCCTACGATTCCTTCGGCGCGGCGAGCGCGCCGCATCCGCACGGTCGGGAGGTGCCCGCGGGGCATCGGGTCATGCTCGTCGGCGAGCCGGTGTTCGGGATCGAGCTCGGCTCCGGTGCAACGCGACGGCCGCTCGATGCGGTGGTGTACGAGGTGGCCGAGAGCACCGACGCCGCGGGCGCGATCCGTGGGCTCACGTTCACGACGCGCGACAGCGCCGGCGCGAGCGTGCGCCAGACCTGGCGGGTGCGGCCGCAGGACTACGCGCTCGACCTCGAGGTCGCGGTCACCGGGGTGCCGTCGGGGTGGCGGCTCGACGACTACGCGCTCACGATGCGCTCGTGGCCCGAGGTGACCGAGCACGACCTGGTCGCGGACGCGCGCATGCTGCGGGCTTCCGCGATGCTCGGCAAGAACGTCCGCCGGGAAGCCGCGCGGTCGCTGCTGAAGGGCCCGAAGCGCCTCGACGGCAGCGTCCAGTGGGCCGGCGTGCAGACGCGCTACTTCGTGGCGCTGACCGCCGTCCAGCACGGCATCGCCCGCGGAGTCGAGGAAGTGGCGGAGATGCGCACCCTCGATCCGGCCGAGTTGAAGCTGCTGCCGTCGGGAAGCCACGCCGAGCAGCCGCTGGTCGTCAATCGGCTGATCATGGGCCTGTCGGCGCCGGGCGCCGCCGCGGACCGCTTCGTGGTGTACGTGGGACCGAGCGAATACCACCGGCTCGCGGCACTCAAGCTGCAGCTCGAGCGTGTGGTCGACATGGGCTGGAACTGGCTGCTGCCGGTCAGCACGCTGTTGCTGCAGGGTCTCAACGCGCTCTATCGCCTGCTGCCGAACTTCGGCATCGCCATCCTGCTGCTCGCCACCCTGGTGCGGCTGCTGCTCCACCCGCTCAACATGACGAGCATCAAGAGCATGCGCGCGATGCAGCGCCTGCAGCCCGAGATCGAGCGCGTGCGCGAGAAGTACAAGGACGATGCGCAGGCGATGAACACCGCGATGATGGCGCTGTACAAGGAGAACAAGGTGAACCCGGCGGGCGGCTGCCTGCCGATGCTGCTTCAGATGCCGCTGTTCCTCGCGCTCTACCAGGTGCTGTTCAACGCGATCGAGCTGCGGCAGGCGCCGTTCGTGGCGTGGATCAACGACCTGTCCGCGCCCGACGTGCTGCTGCCGATTCCCGGCTCGCCGTGGCCGCTGCGTCTGCTGCCGCTGCTGATGGCAGGCTCCGGCTTCCTGACGCAGAAGATGACGCCGACCGACCCGCGGCAGGCGCCGACCATGTACATGATGAACATCATGATGCTGGTGTTCTTCTACAACCTGCCGTCGGGGCTGGTGCTCTACTGGACGTGGATGAACGTGCTGACCGCGGTCCAGCAGTGGCTGGCCCTGAGGACGGACAGCGGGGTCTCGATGGCCGTGGTCGTGGAGGAGGAGCGCGGCGGCTCCAAGCGCCGCGGGAAGGGTCGCTGACTGCGAAGCGGGCCCGGGGGTCGTCCCGCGCCCGCCCGTGTTCGGCGCAGTCGGACCGTAGCCATGGAGGCCGCGGCGAAGTAATCTAGCGGTTCACCCACAGCGGCCCGTGGCCGCGCGGTGGCATGGCAGCCGGGACACTCCCAGCATCTCACGCGACACTTCGCGTGGGTCCCCGCGCCCCCCGCGCCCCGCGCCGCCCACCACTGGTTCGCTTCCCGCGGGATGCGGCACATGCTCGCACGCGACGCCCCCCGTGGCGCAGGAGAGGCACATGAGCCCTGAAGGCTCCATCTTCGAAGGCAGGACACTGGATGACGCGGTCCGCAAAGGCCTCGAATCGCTGGGGCTGTCGCGCGCCGAGGCCATGATCACCGTGCTGGCGGAAGGCTCGGGCGGATTCCTCGGGATCGGCGCGCGACCCTACAAGGTGCGCGTGCAGGCGCGACCAGGCGGCGCCCCGCGCGAGCCCGACGATCGTGACGGCCGCGGGCGCGATCGGGACCGCGATCGCGACGGTCGCCGCGGGCGCGGCGGACGCGAGCGCGATGCACGCAGGGGCGGCCGCGACGAACGACGCGCGCAGGGCGACCCTGCCCGCCGCGACGAACGACCGCGCGACGGCGAGCGCCGGCGCAACGACCGAGGCCCCCGCGAGGGACGCGTCGAGCGCCGGGGCGAGGATCGCGGCCGGGGCGGCGCGCGCCGCGAGGCCGCACGACCCGCTGAGGTGCGCGGCGAGCGCGGACCGCGGGACGCGCGCGCGAGTCGCGAACCGCGCGAGGGACGCGAGAGCCGCGAGCCGCGCGAGAGCCGCGAGCCGCGCGAGAGCCGTGAGCCGCGCGACGGGCGCGAGAGCCGTGAGCCGCGGGGGCCGCGGGAAGCGCGCGAGGAGCGTCGTCCACGCCCGGAGCGCTCGCCTGCGCCGGAGGTCGCGCGCGAGCCGGCGCCCGAGCTCGAGCCGCTGTCCGAATTCGAGCCCATGGCCGCGGGTGCAGCCGCGGGTGCCGTCAACGGCATGGTGGAGACGGGGGACGAGGCCGAGAGCCGTCGTCGTCGTCGCCGTGGTCGCCGCGGCGGCCGCGGGCGGCGGCGCGAGGGCGGCGAGGGCCCGCTGATGCCGGCGGCGAGCGCCGAGCCGGCGGACGCGGCCGGGCCCATCGAATCCTACGCTGACGACGAGGCGGAGGGCATCAGCGCGGAGGCCGCGGCGCCGGTCGCGATGTCCGACGCACCGCGGTCGCATTCCGAAGACCTGGACGAGGCGCCGCAGCCGGTGGCGTCCGCGACTCGCCGCGCGACGGAGGGTGCGATGTCGAACGACGCGCTGGCCGCCGAGGGACGACGCCTGACCGAGGAATTCATGCGGCTCCTGGGATTCGAGGCGAAGGTCGAGGCGATCGCTTCCGAAGACCACGTGGACGTGATGGCCACAGTGGCCACCGACGAGGAACTGCTCACCGGTCGCAAGGGCGAGACCCGGCAGGCGCTGCAGCATCTGCTCAATCGCATGATCAACAAGGGCGGCGGCTCGCAGTACCACCTCCAGCTCGAGATCAACGAGTTCTGGAAGCACCGCGAGACGGAGTTGGCCGACCTTGCGCACGCGCTCGCCGAGGAAGCCCTGGCGAAGAACGGGGAGGCGATCAGCGAGTACCTGAACTCCCAGGAGCGCCGGATCATCCACATGACGCTGCGCGAGGACGGACGGGTCAAGACCTACGCGCTCGGCGACGGTCTGATCAAACGCGTGGCGGTGGCCCCGGTCGATCATCCCGGGGGTCCGCGCGACGAGTAGTCGGCCCGCCTCAAGCGGTCCTCGGCGCCGGGCTCCTCGCGAGCCCGGCGCCGTTCCATTGCGAGGTCCTTGATGACGTCCTACGCGCTCCACGACACCATCGCCGCGATCGCCACCGCGCCCGGCGCGGCTGGGCTGGCGGTCGTGCGCGTGAGCGGCCCGCGTGCGTTCGCGTGCGCGGACGCGGTGTTCCGGGGCGCAGCCCCGCTCGCGGTGGCGGTCAGCCACACGCTGCACCACGGCTGGGCGGTGGCGGACGTGCCCGGGGCCGTCGAGCGGCGCCTGGACGAAGTGGTGGCAGCGGTGTTCCGCGCGCCACGCTCGTACACGCGCGAGGACGTCGTCGAGCTGTCGTGCCACGGCGGGCGCCTGCCGGCCGCCACGGTGCTCGGCGCGCTCGTGGCGGCCGGCGCGCGGCTCGCGGGGCCGGGCGAATTCACGTTGCGCGCGTACCTCCACGGACGCCTCGATCTGGCGCAGGCGGAGGCGGTCGGCGACCTGATCGCGGCCGAGAGCGAGGCCGCGCGGGCCGCGGCGCTCGATCAGCTGGCCGGTGCGCTCACGCGAACGCTCGCGGTGCTCGAGGAGCGGCTGGCGGATGCGCGCGCCGAGATCGAGGCACGGGTGGACTTCGCCGAGGACGTCGGCGGGGTCGAGGTCCCGGCGACCGTGGTCGACGCGCTCGCCGGCGCGCTCGGGGAGCTGGAGGCGTTGCTCGAGCGCTCGCGCGTGCGCGCGGCGGTGAGGGCGGGCGTCCAAATCCCGATCGTCGGCCGGCCCAACGTCGGGAAGTCCTCGCTCTTCAACGCCTTGCTCGGCGAGGAGCGCGCCATCGTCACGCCCGTGCCGGGCACCACCCGCGACCGGGTCAGCGAGGTCATCGACGTGAAGGGTGTTCGGGTCGTGCTCTCGGACACCGCGGGACTGCGCGAGGCCGCTGACCCGGTGGAGGCGGTGGGGATCGCGCACGCGCGCGCCGCGCTCGAGGAGAGCCGCATCGCGCTGTGGGTGCTGGACGGCGCGGCGCCCTTGCGGGCGGAGGACCGGGCGCTCGCCGGCGCGCTGGAGGGTCGCCGCGTGGTGGCCGCGCTCAACCAGCGCGACCGGGGCGTGGCGGTGGCGGTGGACGACGTCCGCGCGCTGCTCGGCGGCGGCGAACATCGCGTGGTGGAGACCAGCGCCGTGCGGGGCGAGGGCATCGGCGAGGTCCGCACCGCGCTCGCCGCGCTGCTCGGCGTGGACGGGCCCGCGGGCGGGATGGCGATCGCTGCCAGTCACCCGCGTCATCTGGAGGCGCTCGCCGAAGCGCGCGAGGCGCTCCGCGAGGCGCTCCGCGAGGCGCGCATGGGGACGGCGGGCGAGATCGTCGCGGCCCGGCTCCGCGATGCCCAGCTCGCGCTCGGCACCGTGTCCGGCCGCGGCGTCGACGACGATCTGCTCGCGCGCATCTTCGCGCGCTTCTGCATCGGGAAGTGAGCGGGGCGATGATCGAGCATCCGGCGGACCAGCGGGCCGGCGATCCGGCGCTTGGCGACCGCGACGTCGACGTCGTCGTGGTCGGCGCGGGCCACGCCGGCTGCGAGGCGGCGGCCGCGTGCGCGCGGATGGGCCTCGCGACGGTGCTGCTCTCGGCCACCCGCGATGACATCGCGCGGATGTCGTGCAACCCCGCGGTGGGCGGGATCGCGAAGGGCCATATGGTGCGCGAGCTGGACGCGCTCGGCGGGGTGATGGCGCGCGTCACCGACCGCGCGGGAATCCAGTTCAAGATGCTCAATCGCGGTCGCGGCCCGGCCGTCTGGTCGCCGCGCGCCCAGTGCGACAAGCCGCGCTACTCGGTCGAGATGGCCGCCCTGATGGACGGCCTGCCGAACCTCGAACGCCTCGCGGGGCTCGCCCACCACGTGCGCCTCGAGCGCGGCGCGGTGGCCGGCATCGAGCTGGCCGACGGCCGGCTGCTGCGCTGCCGGGCCGCAGTCATCACGCCCGGGACCTTCCTCAACGGTGTCATCCACATCGGCCCGCGCCAGCTCGCGGGCGGGCGCCTCGGCGAGCACGCGGCGCGCGCGCTGAGTGAGTGCCTGGCCGAGCTGGGGCTCGAGCGCGGGCGACTCAAGACCGGCACTCCGCCGCGATTGCACCGCGATTCGGTGGACGTGGGAGCCATGGCTCCGCAGCCGGGCGACGATCCGCCGCAGCCGTTCTCGCACTGGACCGAGCGCCTCGAGGTCGCGCAGGAGCTGTGCTGGCTCACCCGCACCGGGCCGCGCACGCACCAGCTCATCCGCGACCACCTTCACCTCTCGCCGCTCTACTCGGGGCGCATCCGCGGCATCGGCCCGCGCTACTGCCCCTCGATCGAGGACAAGGTGGTGCGCTTCGCCGAGAAGGAGAGCCACTCGATCTTCGTGGAGCCCGAGGGGCGCGAGGTGGCCGAGTTCTACCTCAACGGTCTGTCCACCAGCCTCCCCGAGGAGGTGCAGCTGGCGTTCGTGCGCACCATCCCGGGCCTCGAGCGCGCCGAGATGCTCCGCCCCGGCTACGCGGTGGAGTACGACTTCGTGCTCCCTCACCAGCTCGCGCCGACGCTCGAGGTGCGCCGCGCGCCGGGACTGTTTCTGGCCGGGCAGATCTGCGGCACCTCCGGCTACGAGGAGGCGGCCGCCCAGGGGTTCGTGGCGGGCGTCAATGCCGCGCGCCGGGTCCGCGGCGAGGGACCCTTCGTGCTGCGGCGCGACCAGGCGTACGTCGGCGTGCTGATCGACGACCTGGTGAGCCGCGAGCATCGCGAGCCCTATCGCATGTTCACCTCCGCGGCCGAGCACCGCCTGCTGCTGCGGGCCGACAACGCCGACGAACGGCTGGCCGAGATCGGCTTCTCGCTCGGGCTGCTGGACCGCACGCAGGCCGAACGAGTGCGCGAGAAGTCCGCCGCGCTCGCCGCCGAAGAGTGCCGGCTGGCGCGGGTGACGGTGCGCGTGCCCGCGATGTCGATGGGCGCGGTCGGGCCCGAGCCGGACAGGGCCGGTGACGAGGGGTGCGCGCGCGGAACCGCGCCGCCGGCCCTCGAAACGGGAGCCTCGGCGGGCGAGTACGCCATCACGCAGGCAGCCGCTGCCGCGGACGCGGTGGCCGCGCTCCGGCCGGTGAGCGCGCTCGAGCACCTCGCGCGCCCGGGTGTCACATACGCCTCGCTCGAAGCGCACGGCGTGGAGCTGTCGCTGCCAGCCGCGTGGGCCGCGTGCATCGAGGTCCGGGCCCGCTATCGCGGCTACATCGAACGAGAGCAGCGCGCTGCGGCC
The DNA here is from genome assembly GCA_963725865.1 of Candidatus Eiseniibacteriota bacterium. GTDB lineage: Bacteria > Eisenbacteria > RBG-16-71-46 > RBG-16-71-46 > RBG-16-71-46 > CAVSAC01. The sequence goes on along the minus strand of CAVSAC010000014.1, from coordinate 716,954 downwards.
CGTACGGCAGCGCTCGAGACGCAGGCGCTGCCCGCGGAGTTGTGGGCGGAGACTCTGAGCGGGATCTCCTTCGAAGCGCTCGAGAAGCTGCGCCGCTGGCGACCCGCGACCGTCGGGCAGGCCGCGCGCATCGCGGGCGTGTCTCCCGCGGACATCGCGGTGCTGCTGGTGCACGAGCGACGGCTGTGCACCGAACGCTGATCGCCGCACGAGCGCGCGCCGCGCCCCGCGAGTGGTTCGTGAGGCTGTGCTAGAGTCCGCCGCGATGAAACGCACCAGGTCGTCACGCCCATCTCCGCGCGCCTCCGATCGAAGTGGCGGACCCGCCGGACGCTCCGCTCGATCGTCCTCGCCACGCTCCGGATCGCGGCGCCCAGCCGGCCCCCGGCCCGCGGGCGATGCGCGCTCGCAGGAAAGACGAACGCGGACGGAGCGACCGCCCCGAGCGGATCGCTCGCCGCGCGCAGACCGCGCGCCGCGTGCAGACCGCCCCCCGCGCGCAGAGGGTCCGCCGCGAGCGAGCCGCACGCCGCGGGCGGCCAGCCCGTCGCGTACCGGCCGATCGACGCGCGCCGACCGCGGGCCACGGGCAAGCCGGCCGCCGCGCTTCGCGCGCTCGCCGCGCGCGGACCGCGCATCACGTGCAGAGCGATCGTCGCGTGGGGAACGGCCAACACGCGGCGTTGGAGCGCCGCGCTCGGATCGCTCGTCACGCACGGATCGCGGGCCGCGCGCCGAGCGCGGCGCGACCGGTGGGCGCGCGGCCCGCACTGGCCGCGACACACGACGGAATCGCACCGCGCGGGTCCCCCGCTCCGGCCGCCCGGGGCGCCCGCCGCGCGAGAATCGCCCGCAACGACCGATGCGCCAGCGCACGGGGCCGCCGGATCTCGAGCTCGAGTCGATGCCCGTCGAGGAGATGCTGCGCGGCGAAGACCCAATCCGGGCGTGGGACACCTCGGCCCTGCTCGATCGGCAGGATTGGTCGGCGCTCATTCCGCCACTGTTCGCCGCCGGCGCCGATCCCACCGAGACGATCGATCGGCTGAAGCGATTCTCGATCATGCTTCTGAGTTGGAATCGCAGCTATTCCAATCTGATATCGAGAAATGATGAGGGTCGCTTCGTGGCCCGCCATCTGCTCGAGTCGCTCCTGCCCGCGCCCGCTCTCAAGTCCACAGGGGTGGAGCGGTGGCTCGACTTCGGCTCCGGAGGGGGACTGCCGGCGGTGCCGCTGCTGCTCGCGGGGGTCGGCAAGCACTGGACGCTGGTCGAGTCGCGGCGCACCAAGACGCTATTCCTTCGGCGCGCCGCGCAAGAACTGGGGATCTCGGATCTCGACGTCGTGAATGCGCGCCTCGAGACCATGATCGAGGAGGACCCGACAATCCGTCGCTTCGACGGGTTCACCTCGCGGGCCACGCTGCCGCTCACTCCCACGCTGGCGCTCGCTGCCAACCTGGTGGTCGAGGGGGGTTGGGCTTTCCTGTGGAAGGGCAGCCGCCACGGTGAGGAGCTGCGAGCCGATCAAGACTGGCGCCGCTCGTGGAGCCTCGAGGGCCGAAGCGAACTCAGCAGCGGACCAGTAGTCGTGCTCAGATTCAGAAGAGTCTGAGTCTGATACTCTGATTCGCTTCGCTCAGTTCCACGTGGAACATCGAGCTTGTCCGGCCTGCGGTCGGTTGCTATCTTACGGGCGCAGATCGACACCCCGCCTTACCAGTTCACTCATCAGGGCCGCCTCGGGCCCGCACGCGGACAGGGAATGGGACGCGTTATCGCGATCGCCAGCCAGAAGGGTGGCGTAGGCAAGACCACGACAGCGATCAACCTCGGCGCCTGCCTCGCACAAGAGAGTCGTCGCGTGCTTCTGGTCGACGTCGACCCGCAAGGGAACTGCTCGAGCGGGTTGGGCATCAACGGCAACGATCAACGCCATTCGATCTATGAGGCGTTGCTCGGCCAGTCGGACCTCAAGCAGGCGGTGGTGCCGACCGCGCTCGCGAACCTGGATCTGGTTCCCGCCGGACAGCGGCTCGCAGGTGCCGAAGTGGAGCTGGTGGGGATGATGGCGCGCGAGGCTCGGCTGCGGAATTGCCTCGGGTCCGTGCGGGACGAGTACGACTACGTGCTCATCGATAGCCCGCCATCAGTCGGACTGTTGACCGTCAACGCCCTCACGGGGGCGGACTCGGTTCTGATCCCACTTCAGTGCGAGTACCTCGCCCTTGAGGGGCTCACGCAGTTGATCGGCGCGATTCGGCTGGTCCAGGACCACCTCAATCCGGGCTTGCGGATCGAGGGTGTGCTCCTGACCATGTTCGATTCGCGCCTGAATCTTTCGCAACAGGTCGCGGACGAGGCGAGGAAGTTCTTCGCGGAGCGAGTCTACAAGACAGTGATTCCGCGGAATGTGCGACTCAGCGAGGCTCCCTCGTTCGGAAAGCCCATCGTCCTCTACGATCCACACAGCACTGGCGCCGACGCGTACCGAGATCTGGCGCGGGAGGTCCTGGACCATGCATAGGAAAGTTCTCGGCAGAGGCCTCGAAGCCCTAATCCCCGGCAGCGGCGCCACAGCGACCGTCGACGCTCGTCCTGATGGCCTCCGGGACTTGTCTGTCGATGACATCGCACCGAATCCATTCCAGCCTCGAACGCGATTCGACGACGAGGCGATCCAGGAGCTGGCCGCGTCGATCAAGGCGAGCGGCGTGCTCCAACCCATCATGGTCCGTAAGGGCCAGGCCGGTGACTTCCAGGTCGTGGCCGGCGAGCGGCGACTGCGGGCTGCCAGGCTTGCCGGGCTGGGCGTGATTCCGGCGATCGTCCGCGATGTGGCCGATCGCGAGATGATGGAGATGGCGCTGATCGAGAACATCCAGCGCGAGAACCTCAATCCGATCGACGAAGCGCGCGCCTTCCAGACCTTGATCGATCGGGTCGGACTCACTCACGACCAGGTCTCGGACCGGGTGGGTAAGCAGCGCTCCTCGGTGACCAACTCGCTTCGTCTCCTCTCGCTCCCGGTCGAGGTGATGGAGATGGTTGCACGTGGAACATTGTCAGCCGGTCACGCCCGAGCCATTCTCTCGCTTGAGACTAACGTGGATCAGCTTGGCGCGGCACGGTACGTGACGACGAAGGGCTTCTCGGTCCGGCGCACCGAGGCATACGTCCGCCGCCGGCTCCGCAAGCAGCACACGCGCACCAAGTCTCCGAAACTCGACGGGCTGCGCGAGTGGGAGGTCAAGCTCCAGCAGCGCTTCGGTACCCACGTGGGGATCACCGCCGGCCGCAAGGGAGGCAAGGTGGAGTTCGAGTACTACAGCCAGGAGGATCTCGAACGCCTGCTGGAAGTGTGGGGTGTGCTGTGATGATGAAGTTTCGCGGGCGCTCGGCGGGCCCCGAGGAGCCACCGCCGCCCAACACGGTCATTGGCGTCGGCTCCAGCTTCCGCGGCACTCTGATGGTCTCGGGCACACTTCGCATCGAAGGCGAATTCGAGGGTGATGTCCTCGACTGCGAGCGACTGGAGATCGGTGAGCACGGGGTGATGCGCGCCGACGTCGAGGTGCGTGAAGCTCTCGTGCGCGGTCGTGTGATCGGGAACATCCGCGCGCTCGGCACGATTGAGATGAGAGCTGGTGCGCGTGTGGAGGGCGATGTCGCGGCGCTCAGCGTCGTGATGGAGCAGGGCGTCTTCTTCACGGGGCGGTGCACCATGCTCGAGGCGGGCTCGGAAGGGGTCGAACTCGGCGCCGAGATCAGTCGCGGTCGGGATGGACGCTGAGGTACGCGCGAGCGAGGACGGCGCTTCAGGCTCCGATGGACTCGCTCCGAAATCGCGCAACAATTTAATAATTTATATAGTTATAGCTGCTATTGCCGTGATGCTCGCGACCGTCACGAGCCTGCACGCAGCGGCCACGCTGGAGGCTCCTCCCCACTCCAAGCCCGCTCGCGAGTGGCCCGACGGCGCCCAGGTGCTGCAGGCCGAGGACCTCGACGGCCTGTTGCTCGTCGCCGCGCGCCTGCACGGCATCACGGGCCGCGACACCGCCGGCGCGCTGGTGCTCGACACCGGTGCCGGTTGCCTCGCACTCGACCGGCACGTCGCTTTCGCGCTCGGCCTTTCGGACACCTTGGTCAGCGCGGACGAGTTCGAGCTCACGCCGCACCCGCTCGCACGCCTCGAACTGGGAGCGCTCCAGTTCGACCAGGTGACTCCAGTGCTCACGGTGGACGCCGAGGTGGTGCGGCGCGTGACTGATCGCGCGGTGCTCGGCCTGCTGGGCCAGCGACCGCTCGCGCCCTACCTGGTGTGGATCGACTATGGAGCGGGGACCGTCGCGCTGCTGCCCGACGCCCCCGCGCGGACCGGCGAATCGCCGGTCATCACCTCGCGGCGGCTGCTCCCCGCACTCGGTCCGCGCGCGCGCGCCGTCCCATTCCGGCTGCTGGGCGACGGCAAGCTGCTCGTTCGCGCGCGCATCGAGGGCGTCCGGCGCGGTGCCGGGGCTGCGGAGCTCACGCTGGTGCTCGATACCGGGGCGTCCAAGACGGTGCTGTTCGAGCCCGCGCTCGCGGAGCGGATCCCGCGCAGCGCGGCGTGGCCCGCGCTGCGCGGGCTGAGCGCGCCCACGCTCTTCGGCAGCGAGGACGCGCGGGTCGTCCGGGTGCCGCACCTGGTGCTCGCGGCGCTCAGCGGCACGGTGAGGGCCGATGGCGTCGACGCCGCCGCGATGTCGAGCGAATTGACCGACGTGCTCTCGCGCGTGGTCGGTGAGCCGGTGCACGGGCTGCTCGGCTATTCGTTCCTGCGTCGTTTCCGCATCGCGATCGATCTGCCGCGGCGACTCGTCTGGTTCGAACCGCTCGGTGTCGGGCGCGACGCGCGGCCGTACGAGTACTCGCACGTCGGGGTCCAGGTGGAACGCGTCGAGGGGGCGTTGCGCATCGTGGCGGTCGCCACCCCATCACCCGCCTCCGAGGCAGGCCTGGCGCGGGGCGACGAGATCGAATCGATCGACGGTGCGACGGCGCGCGGTATCGACGTGATCACCCTCCTGCGGCGCCTCGAGGGCCCGCCCGGCTCCCGCATCACGCTCGTGGTACGGCACCGCGGCGAATCCCGCACCGTCACGATGATGCGCCGGCAGCTGCTCTAGGGGAGCGCGCACCGGATGCCATCGGCGGAGCGGCACCGATGAACGACCGCGAGCGCTCGCGCGGCCGCTGGCTCGTGTTCGGGGCGAGCACGCTCTGGGGGCTCTCGGCCACCCTCGCGCGATTCGTGTTCCGCGACCGGCAGGTGCCGCCGCTGGTGGCGGTCGAGTTGCGACTGGTGTTCGCGGTGACACTGCTCGGTGCCTGGCTCGCGTGGCGGCGGCCGGCAGCGTTGCGCATCCGGCGCGCCGACCTCGGCTACTTCCTCACGCTCGGGCTCTTTGGAGTCGCGATGCTCCAGAGCACCTACTACGTCGCGATCTCGAAGCTCGGCGTCGGACTGGCGATCCTCATCCAGTACCTCGCGCCCGCGCTCATCGTGGTGTGGGATGCCCTGCGCGGCCGGCGGCCCAGCGTGCCCATGGTCATCGCCGTGATCGCCGCGCTCGCGGGCACCGCTCTGCTGGTCGGCGGCGTGAACCCGGCCGCGCGAGGAGCGCGACCGATCCACTGGGTGATCTCATTCCTGTCGGCGGTCATCTTCGCCTTCTACATCGTGCGCTCGAAGCGCGGGCTGCGGGACTACGACCCCGAGACCGTGCTGTTCCACACGTTCTGGGTCGCGGCGCTCTTCTGGATGGTCGCGCTGCCGCCGTGGCGGATCTTGGCGGCGCACTACGACGCCGCGCTGTGGTGGATGTTCCTGGCGCTCGGTGTGTGCTCGACGCTGGTGCCGTTCGCGCTGTTCAACGCGGGGCTGCGCCGTCTGCCGCCGGCCGAAGCCGGGGTACTCGCCACGCTGGAGCCGGTGATCGCGGTGGCGGCCTCGGCGCTTCTGCTGGGCGAAGGGCTGCGTTCGATGCAGTGGTTCGGTGCCGCCCTGGTGCTGGTCGCTGCCGCGCTCGCCTCCCGCGGGACGCCCGAGGCCGGGCCCGCGCAGGCGGAACGGGCGTAACCGAGGTAGTCGCCGCAGTCCAGCCGGTCGAACCGCGCTGAAGTTGAGGTGATCCTGGGACGGGGTCCGCGCATCTAGAGAGCGCCACCCGATGCGATCCCCTGGAGACCACTCATGCCCCACATCGATCCCGCGCCGGACCGGGCCGCCCATGCTGACCTGATGCCTCATGAACCCATGCGGATCGTCTCGGTCGCGGAGCTGCCCTCCCGGTTCGGGGATTTCCGTGCCGTGGCGTTCACCGCCGGGCCGGACGGCCGGGAGCATCTGGCGATCGTGCGGGGTCCCGTGCGCGGTCGCTCGCGCGTGCCGGTGCGGGTCCATTCGGAGTGCCTGACCGGCGACGTGCTCGGATCCCTGCGCTGCGATTGCCGCGATCAGCTGACGTCCGCCCTCGAGACGATCGGTCGGCTCCAAGTAGGCGTGATGCTCTACCTGCGACAGGAAGGCCGCGGGATCGGACTGACGAACAAGATCCGCGCGTACGCGCTGCAGGACGTGGGGCACGACACGATCGAGGCGAATCGCCTGCTCGGCTTCGGTGACGACCTGCGCGACTACGGCGCGGCAGCCGAGATGCTGGCGGCGCTCGGCGTGCGCAGCGTCGTGCTGATGACGAACAACCCGGCCAAGCTGGCGGGCCTGCGCGAGCACGGCGTGAAGGTGGTGGGCCGACTTCCGCACGTCGCGCCGGCGAATCGCCACAACCATCGCTACCTTGCAACCAAGCAGAAGCGCGCCGGGCACTGGCTCGGGATCGTCGAGTCGCCGGAGCCCGCCCCACTCGCGAGTGAGTCGCCGCGTTCGACCACGGCGCCAACTCCCACGCCCGCGCTGACCGGCGCCGGCGGCTGACCCTCGGCGGCTCATCGCGGTCGGAACGAAATCGCGCGCCCAGCATCCTCGGATGCGGGGCGCGTTTTCGTTTGCGGCCTCCTCGTCGACTGCGCGCAGGAGACACCGGGGCGACACATCGGTGCGTGGTGCAGTTCGGGTCGGTCGCCCCGGCCCCCTACTCGTCCCTGGTCGCGCTCCGCTCGGGACGCTTCCGCCTCCGCGACGACGCCGTCATCTCGACGGCGCGCGAACGGGCGGCGGAGCGCGGCGCCGCCCGCCGCCGCGCTCCGGATGGCCTCAGCTCGCCTGCGCGAGGTCGTCGTCGTTCGCGTGCAGCAACCGCAGTCGCTCGCGCACCCGATCGAGTCGGGCGGGGCTCACGGTCTCGACGGAGTAGCGCTCGTCCCACACCAGGTTTCCGCCGAGCCATACACGCAGCTCGGGGAATCGCGACATGAGCTCGACCCCGGCGCGGCCCTTGAGCTCGCGCACCGCGCTGGCCACGCTCTGCGATGGACGGAGCACGAGCAGCAGGTGGACGTGATCCGGCCCCGCGAGCGCCTCGAGCAATCCGAATCCACGGTCCTCGCTGATCTGGCGAGTGAGTTCCTGCAGCGCGTGGATGTGCCGGTCACGCAGCACCGGACGGCGGCCGCGCGTGCTCCAGGTGATGAGGTAGTGGAGCTGGCTGCGGTAGACCGGCTCCCAACGACCCAACAGAGCTTCATGCACCTCGGGAGCGATCGAGCGATCCACGGTCGTACCTCCTGCGGGGATGGTTGAACGGATGTGCACTACAGGCCCCGAAAAAAACCGGGCGGACCCGGCACCTGCCACTCTGGTCTGTCTCGTCCTTTCGGATGAACCACACCGCCGTGCGATGCGATCGTGAGTGGTCGGGAGCCGAGGCGCGCCTCAGCGCCCGACCGTTCGGATGACGCCGCGCACCACGCCCAGGATGCGGAAGTCGGCGTCGGCTCCCACCTCGATGGGTGCGTACTTAGGATTGGCGGCCACCAGCTCGATGGCTCCGCGTTTCGGCTGGTAGTACTTCACTGTCGCCTCATCGCCGAGCAGGCCGACCACGATCTCGCCGGCGTTCGCGCGCTCCTGGCCGCGCACGACGACGTAGTCGCCCTCGAGGATCCCGGCGTCGATCATGCTGTCGCCGCGAACCCGCAGCGCGAACAGCCCCGCGGTGTCGCCGAACACGCGATCGGGCTCGAGAGCGCCCTCGAGGTTCTCCTCGGCGAGCGTCGGCTGACCGGCGGCGACGCGGCCGAGGATCGGGATCCCGCTGCTGCGCGGGGAGCGATCGATCGGGCGGATGCCGCGCGAGATCTTGCTGCTGCGCTCGAGATGCCCCGCCTTCTCGAGCAGCGTCGTGTAGTAGCGCACGCCGTTGGTCGAGGCGATGTTCACCGCCTCACCGATCTCGCGGATGGTGGGCGGGTACCCCTTTTCGCGCGAGAACCGCTGGATGAAAGCGAGTACTTCGCGCGCTCGATCGTTCAACATGCTTCGACCTCACGCTGGTTGTAGGTCCACGTGGGACCCGGCACACGCGGACCCTACTGCACGCGTGTGCAGCTCGTCAAGAGGTCTCTTTTCGGCCCTCCGCGCGGATCCCCGGCGCCGTCTGTCGACCGTCCGACGTCGCTGCTCAACTCGCCGACGTCGAGTGGCTTGGCCGGCGCCCGAGGCCGCGATCGAGAGGCCGCAAGCGCGAGCTTTCGCAGGCGCATCGCGCGGTGGGGCGATCGCTGCCGCGGTGGCCCGCGGGTTGCGATGGAGATCCGGCGAGGCCGCGAGGCCTCGACCACGACAGGCAAGGAGCGGTGGGCCGGGCTCGTGGAGGTTGATCGCAATCGGGGGCCGGTTGGCCGAGACGATCCCACCTCCGCTCACTTGTCGGTCGGGGGAGTAGCAGGCGCCGACGACGAAGCGGGCCGGTAGGGAGCCGGTCCGCTTCGTCACGTCGCTCAAGCCCCGCAACGGGCCCGCCCGGGACCGCCGGCACTCCTTAGAATGGGTAGGTCACCTCGGCCGTGAAGCGCTTCGGCGGCGCGTAGTAGAACTGCGAGTCACCGACATCGCTCTCCGAGACGAAGTGACGCTCGTCGCCGAGATTGCGGCCCGTCACCGCTAGTCGCGCGCCGTACGCCGCGAACGTGAGGCCGGCGTCGAGCTCGTCGAATGGCTCGGTCCAGAAGGTATTGCGCCGCGTCAGCGGGCGCTGGCCCTGGTGCCGCGCCGCGATCCAGCCGCCCAGCCACTTCGCCGGCGCGTACGACGCGCGAGCGTTCCAGAGCTGACGCGGCACCAGCTCGATGATCTTGCCGTCGACGATGCGCAGCTGGCCGTCCGGCGTGAGGAACGAGAACTCCACGAAGCGCGGGTCGTGATTGGCCCAGCCGCCCGAGAGCGTGAGCCCCGGCAGCGCCTTGGGAGCGACCGAGGCGGAGACCTCGATGCCCTTGAAGCGCTCGTGGCCGGCGTTCAGGAGTACCGGGTTCGAGCTGGCGTCGAGGTTCGAGACCACCAGGTTGTGGAAGTCCATCTGGAACATCGCGGCGTCGAACGCCAGCTGGCCGTCGTACGCCGCGCCCTTGAAGCCGCCCTCGAGCGAGTGGGTGCGCTCGGGATCGAGGATGCGGGCGTCCTCCGCCTCGGTGAGATTGGGGGCCGCGGGCTTGAAGGAGCTCTTCCAATTGCCGTAGGCATTGAGCACGCCGAGTGGGCCCGCGCCGGCGGCGGGCAGCAGCCGCACCAGCAGGGACAGATCCCCCGACCATGCCGAGTCGTTGCGCTTGTCGTCGCTGATGGCGGCCGCGAATCCGACCTCCTCGCCGAACGCGTGCAGCGCCTCGTCGGTGCGGTCCCAGCGGCCGCCGCCCGCCAGCGTCGCCCAGCGCACCGGCGTCCACGCATCGTGCGCGTACACGCCGAGGAACGTGCGCCGGTCCTCGAACGCGCGATGGTCGCCGACCGGCACATCCTCGAAGAACGGGATGGTCGTCGGATCCGCCATCAGCTGGTCGAAATCGAAACCGATGCCGCTCGCCTTGGTGCGGCCCCACGTGACCGCCGCGCCGGTCACCAGCTCGTGGTCGCCCTGCAGCTGGAAGCGCGACACCAGGCGCGCGTCGTCGAACAGCACGCTCTCGATGGGCCGCAGCGCGACGCCCGCCGAGCCCACGGTGTCGGTGAGGAACTCGGCGAAGAAGCTGCGCACCGAGTTCTGCTTGTCGCGGGTGAGGCTCAGCGTGTTGTCGAGCCGCATGCCCTCGCGCACCGGCAGGGAGAGGCGCTGGTTGATCGCGATCACGTCGTGTTCCTGTACCGCGCCCTTCACCGCGTAGTTCCGGGTGCGCTCGAACCCCGGCAGCACTTCGCCGGCGTCGACCGGGATCGGCGAGCCCCAATCCTGGCGGTCCGCGAGCCCGATCACGTCGAAGCCGAGGCTCGCCCGGCCCGCCATGCCCGCCAGCGACACGCGCCCGCGCTCGACCTCGCCGTGGGTGCGCTCCTGCCAGCCGTCGCCGGTCTGGCCCGACAACGCCAGGTCGAGCCTCCACGCGTTCGCCAACTCCTGCTGCATCGCGAGCCGGCCGTGGAAGTCCTGGAACGAGCCGCCGCCGAGCGTCACCGAGTGCGGCTGCGCCAGCGGGTCGCGGTTCGTGAACACCTGCACCATGCCCGCGAACGCCGACACGCCGTAGAGCGTGCCCTGCGGACCCTTCACGATCTCGACGTGGTCGACGTCGTCGACCGCGATCTGCGCCAGCGACGGATTGAACGGCCCACCGACCGGCACCCCGTCGACCGTGATGAGCAGGGCGTCGAACTCCTTGAGACCCCACATGCCGATGTTGGGCAGCCGGCCTCCGTTGTCGGAGCCGCCACCGGTCTCGACGCCGACCACGTCGACGAGCGCCTCCCCGAGCGTGCGCGCGCCGGTGCCGCGCAGCTCGGCGCCGCTCACGATCGCGACGCCGTTGGGGACTTCGAGCGGGGACTGGGTGGTCTTGGTGGCGGAGACCACGATTCCGTAGCGGACCGGGTCGTGCAGCACCCGGGTGGTGTCCACCCCGGCGGCGAACGTCGGGGCGGCGATGGCGAGCAGCAGCAGGGCGAAGGTCGCGCGGCGCGCGGCCGGGCCAGAGCAGAGCATGGGCGGTCCTTTCGTCGGATCGTCTTCGCGGATCGGGGATGGGCGCAGGACGGGGCGCGACGGAAGGATCAGTTGCGCAGTGGGAATCGTCCCGGGTGCGCGGCGCGCGTGCACGCGCGGGTCAGCTCGAAGACGCGCTCGGGCGCGGTGCCGCCGCGCGTCGCGGGATCGAGCGGCGCGAGTCCCGCCAGCCGCGGGGCATTGTCGTCCTCGGAGATCGCGGCGTCCTCGGAGAGGACTTCGAATCGCTCGCCCGGACGATCGAGCGAGCCGGCCGCCCCTCCGCGCTCCGCGCCCGCGCGCTCCCACCACCCGGCTTCGTGGACGCACGCGCCGGCGTCGGCGCCGCCCGCCACGATGCGGAACGCTGCCGTCGGCGCGCAGGACCATTCGTCGCGCCCATGCCCCAGCCGCACCCGCAGGCACGCGCCCGCGGCGGGCAGATCGGGAACGCGCCACCGGTACGATCCCGCACGCGGATCGAGTTCGGGGCTCACGCGCAATGGGTAGGTGCGACCGCCGTCGACCGAGAGCAGGATCTCCATCTCCTCGGCGAGCGGTCCCGGGTCCACCCAGTGCAGCGTCACCACGTCGCCCACCTGCACTTGCGCGGGAGGCGCCTGCAGGTCGATGGACCGCACGTCCACCCGCGCGCCCGCATGCGCGGGCGGGGTGGACAGCAGGAGGGCGAGCACGGCGAAGCGGACGGGGTTCATGGTTGGGGTCCCTGCGGCGGCCACGCGGGCGGGCAGTATATCCCAGCGTCCGGCGGCTCCAGCCGGCTTTTCTTCACGGCCCGAGCGGGTCGGGAGGCTCCCGACCCGCTCGGCGTGTAGTGGTTTCCGGGGCGCGCCGCGCCGCCCGGCGGGCTAGAGGCCGCGCAGCGTCAGACCGGCGACCCAGTTCTGCGGCAGGCCCGGTTCGAAGAACTGGTTGTTGATCCCGTTGATGAAGACCGAGGCGTCGTACGCCTCGTCGGTCAGGTTGTTGCCGCCCACGAACGCCCTCAGCTGGTAGCGACCGGCGGCACGCGCGTAGCCGACGGTGCCGTTGAGCACCGTGTAGGCGCGGGTGCTGACCGTGTTCGCGTCGTCGGCGAAGTAGCCGCCGGCGTGCTCGACCTCGAGCATGCCGAACAGGCCGACCGGCGCCTGATAGCGGGCCTGGGCCGTGAACGTCGCCTCCGGCAGCCCCGGCACCTGCTTGCCGCCGAAGTCGCCGAGATCGTTCGTGTAGTCGACGTACTCGTTCTTCGCCAGCGCGAGCGAGCCGCCGAGCGTGAGCCCGGCGAGCGGACTCAGGCCCAGGCTCAGCTCGCCGCCGCGGCGCTGCGACTTGCCAGCCGTGAAGAAGTACGCGCCGCCGTTGAACGGCACGATGTCGTTGCGCACCTCGATCAGGTACACCGCGGCGTCGTAGCGAACGGAGCCGAGGGCTCCCGCGGGGGCCGTACCCTTGGCGCCCAGCTCGTAGGTCACCGAGTGCATCGGCTCGAGGAACGGGTTGAGCGAGGTGGGCGGGACCGACGGCGGCGGATCGATCTCGTTGAACGCCGGCGCCTCGACGCCGCCGCCGAGTGACGCGTACACGGTGTGCGCGCCACTGCGGTACGACAGCGAGCCCTTGGGCGTGACGCGCTTGAACGTCTTCGTCGCGTCGAGGGTCGGGTCGATGAAGTCCTCGGAGACGTACCAGAGCGCGTCCCAGCGCGCGGCGACGCTCGCCGACCAGTGCTGGTCGAGCAGCAGCGCCTCCTCCACGAAGCCGCCGACGCTGTTCGCGCCCTCGCGTTTGTCGGCGAGCAGCGTGGTGCCGCGGCTGCCGCCCGGTCCGAGGTCGTAGAACAGGATGGCGCCGTCCTGGAGCGCCTCGTCCACGCCGATGCTCACGCGGTTCTGGACCCCGGTGGCGATGTTCGATCGCCAGCTGAAAACGCCGCTGCCGCCCACGTGATAGCGCGTGAAGTCGCGGAAGCGGTTGCGCTCCGAGCGCTGCAGCACCTTGGGCTCGGCGAACGCCGTGAGCGCGAGGTCCATCGACTCCTCGATCGCGCGGTCCCACGTCAGCGCGACGCGACCGACGCGGTTGCGGCGGCGTTCGTCGCGGCTCACGAACGTGGCGTTGGCCTGGGCCGGGTCCGCGTCGGCCTCGGCGCGCGTGAGCGCCCCCGGGAAGCGGTTGAGATTGCTCACCGCGTCCATCAGCACGCCCAGCCGGTCGTGTTCGCCGACCGGCACCGCCAGCCGCAGCGACGCCTGCCCCGAGGTACCCGAGCTGTGGGCGCGCCAGCCGTCGAACGTGGAGTTCGAGAGCGAGAACACGCCGCGCGCCGCGCCCACGCCGAAGCCCGTCACCGCCTGCTCGCGATGGAAGCCGTAGGCGCCGACGCGCTCGCGCAGCTCGGTGTAGGGCCGCTCGAACGCGAGATCCGTGCGCAGGTTCACGATTCCGCCCGAGGCGTTCCCGTACAGCGCCGACGCGTTGCTGCGCACCACCTCGACGCGATCGGTGGCGCCCAGGTCCACCAGGTCGAGCGAGGTGCGCCCGTCGGGCTCGGTGACGGGCACGCCGTCGGTCAGCACGCGGATGCCGCGGATGTTGCCGGAGTTCGAGCGCTCCCCGTTGCCGCGCGCGCCGAAGCCGCGGATGGTGATGCGCACGTCCTGCGAGCCGCCGCGGCTCTGCACGAACACGCCCGGCACGCCGATCAGCGCGTCGCGCAGGCTGTTGGTGCGCGAATCGGTGAACGCATCGCGCCGCACGACGCTGATGCCGGCGGGCAGGTTCAGCGCGCTCTCCGGGGTGCGCGTGCCGGTGACGACGATCTCTTTCATGGGGAAGACGGTGGTGTCGGCGCTCGCGGCGGCGAGGCTCACCGCGAGCAGCAGGGGTGCGAGCATGGGATGGACTCCCGATCGGTCGGTGGAACGCGATGCGACGTCACCCCGGGTCGCGGCCACGCGCGAACGCGCGCGAGCGGCAGCGGTCGGGGCGATGAGTCGGGTGAGCGGGGCGCGGGGAGCGCGCCGCTCAGTTGCGCATCGGCACGCGGCTCGGGCGGGCGTCGCGCGCGCGCTCCACGCCACCCGCCTCCCACGTGACCGCCGGCGAGGACGGGTCGCCGAAGGGGCGCAGCGCGGCTTCCACGTCCAGCCGCGACGAGCGCGGCGAGCCCACCACGCCCGCCGGCGCGTCGTTCGAGCGAAGCGTGGTGCCGCTGACGCCGGCCGCATCGCCCGCGCGGGGCGCGTCGGGGCCATCCCACCAGCCGGCCTCGTGCACGACGCCGGGAGCCAGCGCGCGATCGCCCACGATCCGGAACGCCGCGGAGGGCTCGCACTCGAGCTCGCGGTGCTCGTCACCGATGCGCACCCGCAGGCGCGCGCCGGAGGTGGTGAGGTCCGGCACCCGCCAGCGGTACTCGCCGGCCGCAGGGTCGAGCTGCGGACTCACGCGCAGCGGAAACGTCCGCCCGCCGTCGACCGAGAGCAGGATCTCCAACTCCTCGAAGCCCGGCCCCGGAGCGGTCCAGCGCAGCGTGACGACGTCCCCCGCGTGCACCTCGTCCGGCACCGGAGCGAGCGCCAGGTCGGGCGCGCCGGCGCCCGCGCGCACGGTGACGGGCGCCACGAGGACCAGCCAGGTCAGGAGAACGACGAAGGAGCGGTTCATGGTCGGGTCCCGGCCGCGCGGCGGCCAGGGGCGCGCATTATAGCAGCGCCATTCGCGGCGGACGGGCGGGAATCGCCGCTCCGCAGCCCCCGAGCACACGTCGATCCGTACCGCTCGCGCCTTCCCGGCGACGATCGTCTGCCCTCACCCGCCTCAAGGCCCCCCTCGCCGGTGCCGATGACTTCCGAAACCCTTGGATCCTGTTTCCCTCACCTGCGGTCATCTGGAGGGCGGTGCGCGCATGGGCCCCAACACGCGGCTCTGGGATTCGATGGCTGCGCCGTTCCGCGCCAATGACCTGCACGAGTGCGTGCGCCTGACCCGCGCCGCGGTCGACGCCCAGCCCTACGAGCTCGCGCCGCGCTACCTGCTCGCCTCGCTCTACCTGGCGCTCGGCGAATCCGGGTTGGCGCTGCTCCAGTACGAGCGTCTGCTGCCGCTCGCGGTCGGCCGCGGCGAGTTGTTCCTGGCGCTGGCGGCGCAGCGGCGGCTCGACGAGCTGCACCCGCCCACCATCCTGCACGAGCGCCGCTACCACGCGATGCACCAGTGGTTCGTCTCGCTCGCCCGCACCGATCGCAAGCGGCGCGCGGCCGCCAGCCTGGGAGCGTTCGGCCCGCACGTGCTGGTGCGCCTCACCGCGGTGGAGTTCGCGCAGGCGGCCGAGCGCTGTCGGGTCGAGTCGCTCGCGTTCGCCCCCCGCACGGTCGTGCCCGAGAGCGGGCTGCTGTGGGTGGTGCTGCACGGGCGCGTGCGCTGGACCTCGTCCCATGCCGGCGAGCCGGCGTCCGAGCCGGTGATCGCCGAGCCCGGCGACCTGATCGTGCTGCCGACCCAGAGCGGGCTCGGCCTCAGCGTGAGCATCGAGCCCGAGACGCCGGCCGAGTGTCTGTGCCTCGACCCCGAGCTGTTCGGCGCGAACGCCCCGTCCACCGAGACCGCGGCGGCACCCGAGGCGGCGCCCGACGAGCAGGTGGTCGACCTGCTCTCCGCGGCGACCGCGGCACTCGACGTCGCGGCGCTCACCGCCGTCCTGCCGCCCGTGGCGTCGCCCGCGCCCGAGCGCTCGAACCGCCCGGTGCCCGATCCACAGGCCGAGCCGCAGCTGGCGGTGGATGCCCCGGCCGAGCGCCGGCGCGAGACCCGGGTGCTGGTGCAGGCCGCGAGCGGCGTGGTGCTGCTCGGGCTCGCGGACACCCGCGTCTCGCCGATCCCCGGTGCGCTGGTCGCGCTGACGGAGCACGGTCTGAGCGCGCGGTTCCGCCGCGGCGACCTGCTGCAGGCGCGCGCGCGGCTGCGCAACGCGATGGTCTCGGTGCACCTGGTGCTGGCCGGCCGTGACAGCGTCGAACGGCTGGTCGCCCGCGTCACCTGGGTGGATCAGGAGCCCGCCGCCACCGATCCCGAGAGCGCGCTCTCGCTGGGGCTCGAGTTCGTCGCCATCCACCCGGCGCTCCAGCAGCGCCTCGCGCACACCACCTCCCCGGACGGCGCCGCGGCCTGACGACGGCCGCCGCTGCAAGGCTCGACGCGCGGGCCGCGACGCCCTACTCTGAGCCACCCGTCGCGCGATGGGTCGCGCCCGGGGACACCTCATGCCCTCCACGACCGCCTCCATCCGCCCCGCCGAGCGCCTGCGCACCTACGCGTCGTTCGTGCGCCTGGAGCACACGCTGTTCTCGCTGCCGCTCATCCTGGCCGGCATCTTCAGCCAGCGCGGCGAGGCCATGAGCGCCGCGCGCTGGGCGCTGGCGGCGCTCGCCGCGGTCGGCGCGCGCACCGCGGCGATGACGATGAACCGCCTGATCGACCACCGGATCGACGCGCTCAACCCGCGCACCCGGGTGCGCGAGCTGCCCTCCGGGCGCATGAAGGTGATCGAGGGCTGGGCGCTGCTGGCGCTGGCGCTGGCCGCGTACTTCGCCGCGTGCGTGGCGCTCGGGCCGCTGTACGTGAAGGTCGGGGCGATCCCGCTCGCGGTGTTCGCGCTCTATCCCTGGCTCAAGCGCTTCACCCCGCTCTGCCACGTCGGCGTGGGGCTCGCGATGTCGCTGGCGGCGCTCGCCGGCTGGACGGTCGCGCACCCCGACCTCTCGCATCCGTGGCCCGCGATCGGGATCGCCGCGTTCGCGGTGCTGTGGGGCACCGGTTTCGACATCATCTACGGCACGCTCGACGAGCAGTTCGACCGCGACCACGGCGTGCACTCGATGGTGGTGTGGCTCGGTCGCGCGCGCGCGCTGCAGGTCTCGGCGTGGCTGCACCGGCTCGCGGCGCTCGCCCTCGCCGGCGCCGCGCTGGCGGTGCTCGAGTCGTCGACGAAAGGCCCCATGCTGCCCGGGCTGCTCGCGGTCGGCGCGGTGTGGGCGGTGATCGTGGCGATGCTGGAGCTGGAGCAGCACTGGGCCGAGGACGTGAACCTGGCGTTCTTCAAGGTCAACGTGTGGGTGAGCGCCGGCGTGTTCGCGATGGTGCTGGTCGCGCGGCTGGTGACCGGGGGGCTCTAGAGATGGCGCGCTACCTGATCGGCATGACCGGCGCCTCGGGCAGCATCTACGGCGTCGACCTGATCAAGCGCCTGCCGGGCGAGAAGTACCTGGTGATGTCCGACTGGGCGCGCCAGGTGATGGCCTCGGAGCTGGGGCTCAAGCCCGGCGACCTCGCGCCGCACGTGAAGAAGACCTTCGCCGACACCGACCTGGCCGCGCCGTTCTCCTCGGGCAGCAACCGCTACGACGCATACGTGATCACGCCGTGCAGCGTCTCGACGCTGGCCAAGATCGCCACCGGCATCGCCGACACGCTCATCACCCGCGCCGCCGCCGTGGCGCTGAAGGAGCGCCTGCGGCTGGTGCTGTGCGTGCGCGAGACCCCGCTGTCGACCATCGCGCTCGAGAACATGGCGCGCCTCTCGCGCGACGGCGCGATCATCATGCCGATCTCGCCACCGTGGTACGGCAATCCCAAGGACCTCGACGCGCTGGTCGGCGGCTTCACCACCAAGCTGCTCGCGTTGCTCGGCGAGGACGCCGGTCCCGGCTGGCGCGAACAGGAGCTGGAGTGAAGGACTGGCGCTCGCGGGTCGCGCTCGGCGCGGTGCTCGCGGTGGTGGTCGGCATCGTGGTGATGCTGATCTACGGCCGGTACGCCGGCCGGCTGCTCGACTGGCGCCGCGCGGTGTCGCTGCGGCGCGAGGAGAAGTACGAACGAGTGCGCGAGGAGCGCGCGTTGGCGCGCCGCGTGGCGGCCGCCGCCGCCCTCGGCGACACCACCGCGGCCGACACCACGCCGGCGCGCGCCGCCGTCCGCCCCGCCGCGGAGGACAGCGCGCCATGAACGGCTTTCGCACGCTGAGCGCGTTCCTCGCCGACCTCGAGAAGCGCGGCGACCTCGAGCGCGTCAGGCGCGAGGTCGACTGGGCGTTCGAGGTCACCGAGATCGCCTGCCGCGAAGCCAAGCGCGAAGGCCCCGCGCTGCTGTTCGAGAACGTGCGCGGCGCGCGCTTTCCGCTCGCCGTCAACGTGCTGGCGGCGCGGCGGCGGATCGAGTGGGCGATCGGACGCTCGCCGCGCGCCGTCGGCGCCGAGATCGAGACGCTGTTCCACGCGCTGCCGCCCCAGGCGCTCGGCGACCTGTGGGCGCTGCGCGGCTCCGCGCGCCGCGTGCTGGCGAGCCGCCCCGAGCGCCTCGAGCGCGGGCCCGCGCAGACGCATACGCTCGGCGCCGACCTGGCGTCGCTGCCCATCCTGCAGCTGTGGCCCAAGGACGGCGGGCGGTTCGTCACGTTCCCGCTCGTGTTCACCGAGGATCCCGACACGCGCAAGCGCAACCTCGGCATCTACCGCATGCACGTCTACGACGGCAAGACCACCGGCATGCACTGGCAGATCGGCAAGGGCGGCGGGTTCCACTTCCACAAGGCCGAGAAGCGCGGCGCCGGGCTCGAGGTCGCGGTCGCCGTCGGCGCCGATCCCGCCACGCTGCTGGCCGCGGTCGCGCCGCTGCCCGAGGGCATCGACGAGCTGGCGTTCGCCGGCTTCCTGCGCGGCGCACCCACGCGGCTTTCCAAGGCGCGCACGCTGTCGATGATGGTGCCCGCCGACGCCGAGTTCGTGATCGAGGGCGTGGTGCCCGCCGGCGAGCGGCGGCTCGAGGGCCCGTTCGGCGATCACTTCGGGCACTACTCGCACGCCGCGCACTTTCCCGTGTTCCACGTGAAGGACGTGACCCATCGCGAGCGCCCCGTGTTCCAGGCCAGCGTGGTCGGCAAGCCCCCGCAGGAGGACCTGTGGATGGGCGAGGCGGTGCAGGAGATGTTCACCGGCGTGCTCAAGGTGATCCACCCCGAGATCGTGGACCTGTGGGCGTACTTCGAGGCCGGCTTCCACAACCTGCTCGTGGTCTCGGTCGAGAATCGCTTCGCGCGCGAGGCGCGCAAGACGGCACTCGGCCTGCTCGGCACCGGACAGCTCTCGCTCACCAAGTGCGTGGTGCTGGTGGATCCCGACCGTCGACCCGCGCGACCGGCAGGCCGTGTTCGGCGCGCTGGCGCGCAACTTCGACGCGTCGGAAGACCTGCTGATGATCCCCGGCGTGCCGCTCGACACGCTCGACTTCACCTCGTACACCATGAACCTCGGCAGCAAGATGGTGCTCGACGCGCAGAGCAAGGCCGGGCGTTCGCTGCGCGAGCCGCTGCGGGAGGTCGCCGACCCGCGCGCCTTCGACGAGCGCGTGCTCGACTGGCGCCTGGCGTGGGGCGGCGTGCTGGTGGTGCGCGTGCGCGGGGCGGTCGGTGGCGCCGATGCCGGGTGGCGGGCGGACGAGGCTCCGCGCGCTGCGACCACGCCCGGGCGCGAGGTGATCGAGAGACTCGTACGCCGCGCCGAGTACGCCGACGTGCCGCTGCTCGTCGCCGTGAGCGAAGACATCGACCTGGCCGACGACGCCACGCTGCTGTGGGGCTGGTTCACGCGCTTCGACTGCGCGCGCGACGTGGTGCCGGCGAGCGTCGAGGTGCGCGGGCGCGTGGCTGTCGGCGCGCGGGCCGCTGGGGATCGACGCGACGTGGAAGCCGGGGTATCCGGAGCCGGTGGCGAGTCTGCGGAGACGATCGCGAAGGTGGAGGCTGGCGCGGGTAGGGGCGCGACGACTCCGCGAAGCGCATCGCCCCGCGGTCATCCAGGGCACCGCTATCGGCTGGGTTGGCGTGCGTCTATACTGCGCCGACCACGCTCCCGGGAGAACGAGACCGATGGACGTGATGAGTCGTGGGTCGATTGTGAGTTCGTTCCAGCCGCCTGACGCACGCGCGGGGCTCTACGTACGCGAACGCCCCGTACCTCCACCTCCGCGGTTGCTCGACCGCGTGCGGGCGGCCATCCAGGTCCGGCACTTCAGTCGGCGTACCGAGGAAGCGTACGTCGGCTGGATTCGGCGCTTCGTGCTGTTCCACGGCAAGCGCCACCCGTCCGAAATGGGCGAGGCCGAGATCACCGCGTTCCTCTCGCATCTCGCCACGGCGCGCCGGGTGAGCGCGTCGACCCAGAACCAAGCGCTCAGCGCGCTGCTGTTCCTGTATCAACAGGTGCTCGGCCGCGAACTCGAGTGGCTCGACGGCGTGGTGCGCGCCAAGGCGCCGCATCGACTGCCCGTCGTGCTCACGCGCGACGAGGTGCGCGACGTGCTCGATCGCATGGACGGCGTCCCGCGGATCGTGGCGACCGTGCTCTATGGCTCCGGGCTCCGGTTGCTCGAGGGCCTGCAGATTCGCGTCAAGGACCTGGACCTCGCCCGTGGCGAGATCACCGTGCGCGCAGGCAAGGGCGCTCGCGATCGCCGGACGATGCTGCCGCGCGGAGTCGTGGCGGCGCTTCGGCACCACCTCGAGTCGGTGCGTGATCAGCACTCGAGGGACTTGGCCGAGGGCGCCGGGTGGGTGGAGATGCCCGAGGCGCTGGACCGCAAGTACCCGAACGCCGGCCGCGAATGGCCGTGGCAGTGGGTGTTCCCCGCAACGCGGCAGTACGTCCACCCCGCGACGCGGCAGGTCCGGCGGCACCACCTGCACGAGACGGTTCTTCAGCGCGCGCTGCGGTCGGCCGTCTTGGCCGCCGGGCTGTCGAAGCGCGCCACGTGCCACTCGCTTCGGCACTCGTTCGCAACCCACCTGCTCGAGGACGGCTACGACATCCGGACCGTGCAGGAGCTGCTCGGGCACAAGGACGTGAGCACGACCATGATCTACACCCACGTGCTCAATCGCGGAGGCCGCGGCGTGGTGAGCCCGGCGGATCGGCTGTAGGCGGACGCAGAATGGGAACTGTTCGCAGCCTATCTAATGGAGCGGACCAACGTGAGGAGCCTGGAATGAGACGACGCGCAGTGAGATGGAGCGAGAACGAAACTCGATCGACCGTGCATGGGCTGGTCAGGCGAACTGCCTCGGCCGGTCCGGCCACTTCGCGTTAGACACTGAGGGCTGCGACATGCGAGCAACGCAAGTGCCGCGCAGGCAGGTCAAGATTTGGAGACGGTGGGGGCAAGTGGGTGCAGCTGTCTCCGTGGCGGCAGTTCTCGTGGGTTGTGACGGCGTGGCCGGGCCGTGCGTTCATACGTACCGCGAGCCCCTGCTGCAGATCGTCGCTGCTCATGACACCCAGACGGGCGCGCCAATCGGAAGTGTAGCGATAAGGAATGTGCGGCTCGATGGGATCGAGCAGGACCTGCGCCGGCTCCTCGCAGGTCCGAGCTACGGCGTGGAGGTCCAAGGCGACTCTCTCGCCTGCCGCATACCGTGCGGCTTTGCTACGTCAGGCGGGAGCTACATTCTCACCGTAAGCGCGCCGGGGTACCCACGTCAGGATCTGGGATACGACGCACGTTACCGAGTCTTCAAGGGTGGATGCCCGTCCTACAACGATGGCGGCGTCCGGGTTACCCTGGCCCTCCGTGAATGACGTTGATCGTGTCTAACTTCAGCATGCAACCGCCGGCCTGCGGCCGCGGCTGATGCTGAGCGTTAGGCCGCTCTGGACCGGTACTCTCATGCCGCAGCCTTCAAGCATGGAATACGGAAGTGTCGAATATGTCGACAGAGTCGCGAATGCAATCGTGAAAGGAAATGTGTATGGAACGCTCTAAACCGAATCTGGCCGTCTTGGCGATGCTCGTGCTTTTTGGCGTGGGTGCGATTGTTCGCTTCTCTCAAGACGTGAGAAGTGTTCAAGTCGTCGGGCTTTCCGGGGGTGGCGCGGCATGCGGCGCCGCGCTGGTCGGCTTCATCTGGGCATTCATGACAAGAGCTAAGGCCTGAACCCCAGTGCTGTCGGTACCCTTGCCCGCCGCTGCGAGCCAGGTCGCACTCAACGGCGGGGAACTGTTCGGCTCATAGTCGGTAAGCGTCGCGAGAATCTAACCCTGTTCCTTGGCCAAGCATCCCTCGTCCGACCGTCGTCGAGGTGCTCGTGATTCACAGAGGCAAGAGCGGCCTAACAAGGCGTTGCCGCGGACCGGCTACGCCGGCCGCTGAACTTATTCGTTGGGCGGCAGGAACGGCACCGAGGTGGCACGCGTGCGTTTCCTGAAGAAGTCGGAGTTCTTCGCAGGGCTCCAGCGGCGCTTCCCCTTCGATACCCAAGGGTACTTCTACGATGGTCGCTGCTCCCGACTCATCGAGCGGCGTCTCTCCGAGCGTGCGAGCGTCGAGCGCCTGATCCGCGTCACCGAGCGACATATCGCGTCGAGCCGGCCGCAATGCCTCCTCGCGTTCAACGATCAGATTGCTGGGTGGCGCTCAGTCCCACGCAGTCGCCGGTTCTCGCCCCTCGCCCTCGACTCCGCGTATCCGGTTCACGACCTCGTGGTAGGCCACATGCACTTCCGGGATCCGAAGCGATTCGAGGATAACTACTACCTCACGACGCCGGCACTCGATTGGTTCATCAACTTCTGCCACCACGGGGACTGGCACTTCTATGGCGGCAAGCCAACCGCGGGGAGGCTCTCCCTTGCATGAGGATGCGACGGCCTGCCGCCCAACAAGGCGCTGCAGCTGCCGAGCCACAGCGTGCCTCAATCGGCCCGTGGTACCGTCTGGCGTCGAACCGGCGCGGTTCGATCGAGCCGCGGAGGCGCTATGGCTCGCAGCTGAACGCCGATCCGTTAGGCGGCTCACCATAGGCAGGGCGACGATGGCGTTCACCGTTCCGGCATCCGAGTAGGGCCAGTGCGACAGGAGGGGAAGGCCCATGCCCATGCGACCGGTCGTCTACAGGACCGCCCACCGAATCAACTTTTCCGACCTGGACCCGTACAATCACCTTCGTACTGCCCTCTACTCGGCTTATTACGTGGATCACCGCATGATTGGGCTTCGCGAAAACGCCGGTTGGGACCTGAGAACTCTAGGGACACTCCCGTTCATGACCTGGGTACGGCGAATGGAGGTGGATTTCCTGAAGCCAGTTGTCGGTGACCAGGCAATCACCATTTCCTCGTTCGTCCGTGAGTTTGAGGGCCCTGACGCGCACATCGAGTGTGCCATGAGCGATGAAGCCGGCACGCCCCTCTCTCGGTGCCTGATGGTCGTGGCATGCGTGGACAAGCGTACGAACCGAGCCATGGACTGGCCGCCCGACGCGCGTGCGTTGTTCTTTGAGCAGGAGTAGCGACAGCGAGCCGCCTAACATGCACTTGAAGCTGGCGGCCCGCTGGCGCCGCTTCGGGCGGAATGCCAAATGGAAGCCATCTATCTTGTGTGCGGCGCCGGCGGGCCGCCAGCTTAAGCGCAATCCGTTGGGCTGCGAAGAGCTGCAGCGTATGAGCGCCGCGACGATCGCTCTCGCATTGGCCTACGCCTTGGCCGCAATACCACTCGTTTCCACTCTCGTGCAGTGGTCGGCCGCCTTGCGCTGCACCTACGAGGTGGGCCGCGTGCTTACGTACGGCGAGTCGTACTCCTTGTCCGAATCAGCATGGACTCACGCCGAAATTGCAGGCTTCACAATGCTGATCGTGCTGCCAACAGTGCTCGCAGCTCCTGTCGCGATCGCGGTCGCGCGCTATTTCAGACAACGCGTGCGGTTCCCGCTTCTATTGTGGGCGCTGGGTATCGGGGCGTGGTGGGCCAGCGTCGGCCTCTCTCCTGCGTTTCGTGGCTTCGTCAGCTGGTATCTCGACTAGCGAGTTCGCAGCCCAACAAAGCGCTGCAACTGCCCGGCCGCGGCTGCGAGCCGGCGGTCCAGGCAGCCGCCGGCCGCCCCGGGCTGCTGTTGACACGCGGGGCAGCCGTCGGGCGACACTCCGGGACCAAGACGGCGACCGGCAGGTGAGCGCCGAGGCGTTGGGCGTATCTGATGACGAACTGCTGAGAACGACCGGGAGGCTGCAGTGACAATGAAACCCGATGGCAGGGAGCTTTCCCCGGAGGCCGAGCTCCGATCGTTCATCAACAGGTTTGATCCGAAGGAGCAGAAGGTTTTTCGATCGGTCCGGGCTGCGGTACGCAAACGATTCCCGACCGTAAACGAGCTGGCGTACGACTATCCAGACTCCGTCGTTATCGGATACTCGCCGACGGACCGAGGGATCGAGGCCATTGTGGCGATCGCCGCACGTGCCGACGGCGTGCTTCTGTACCTGTCACATGGACCGCAGTTGCCCGACCCGAAGAAGCTTCTGCGGGGATCGGGAAAGCAGACCCGCTTCATTCGGGTCGACGCGGCAGGCCAGTTGGGACATCCCGACGTGGAGGCGCTGATCGTCGCCGCGATTGATCACGCGACGGTTCCCTTGCCATCCAAGGGGCAGGGAAAGCTCATCATTCAGTCGTCTGCATCCAAGCGGCGGCCACGCCGGAAGTCGACGAAGTGACGGCAGGCGTTGGTCAGGCACCATTTCGGCTTGCCGGCGTCGTGTCTGGAACGCCCAACAACGGCATGCAGCGGACGGCGCTGCGCGCCGTCGCTGAACCGGAGCGTTGGGCCGCACAAATACCGCGGAGGGCTTCTGTGGCGAACTCCAAACAAGTCGGCGCGCTCGTGGGGCCCACCCTGGTCGCAATGCTCGTCTCCGAGTTCCCGCTTGTTCAGCCTCACCTCTACGACACTCAGATCCCGCCGGTCATCTATCTCTCCGGCGTCCTCATGTTCGTCGCGGGCTTGGCCGTCGTGCGAGCGCACAACGTTTGGGCACGGAACTGGTCCGTTCTCATCACTCTCTCCGGCTGGTTCTTCCTGGTTCTTGGCCTGGTCCGTATGTTTGCGGCAAGTCAGTATCGGCAGGCAACGCAGAGCACCAACTCAATGACGTTCATGGTTCTGGAAGGCTTCCTCTTTGTCGTCGCCCTTGCCATCACCTTCAAGGCATACAGCCCCGACACCGATTGAGCCGTCCTTTGCGAGACAAGAGTGCGGCCTAACTCCTCGCTCAAGCGGAGCGCCAACGGCAGGCCGCCAGGCCCGGCCTGGCGGTACGGAGTACATCTTCGCCAGTCGGGACCTGACGTCATGCCGCCGTCGCCCGCTTAGCTCGAACGTTTGGCCGGTAGAGAGGTGGGTGGAGCGAATGACCGCCGAAGTCAACCGGCTGGAGGAGCAGCTCAGGCGAGCACTTGAGGGCGAAGCGTGGCACGGGCCCTCGGTACTCGAGTTGCTGGCCGGCCTCTCCGCGGCGCAAGCGGCCAGCCATCCCATCGCTGGTGCGCATAGCATCTGGGAACTCGTGCTTCATCTTGGCAGTGACTATGACCTGGTACTCCGGAGATTGGCGGGCGATGGGCGCCAGCTTACGGCGGCAGAAGATTGGCCTGCATGTCCGGCGTCAAGCGAGGAGAACTGGCAGCAAACGGTGCAGGAGCTCAAGCTACTGAACAAGAAGCTCCGGCAGGCAGTGCGTGACTTTCCGGACGAACGGCTGGATGACCCCCTCGTACCCGAGGCTCCCTACACCGCGTACACGCAGTTCATCGGCGTCACGCAGCACAACTTGTATCATGCTGGTCAGATCGCGCTGCTGAAGCGCGCCTTGGCCGCGACTACGGCTGCGTGAATGAGAAAGGGGCTAACACCGGCTGGAGCGGACCTGCGAGCTCGCCGCTCAACCGGGTGTTAGGCCCTGGAAGTACAGACGAGGAGAGCACGATGAGCAACGAACACGTGGCGCATGAGACAAAGGGTGTCACGGTGAGATTACTTGCAGCGGTTGACCTTGGCCCTGAGATCGAGGGCATGGCGGGGCGCCAACTTCGAATGCGCATGGTGACCATCGAGCCTGGAGGCGTTTTCGGCCCGATTCACGACCACAAGGACAGACCAGGGATCGTCTACATCCTGCAAGGAACGATCACTGATCATCGAAATGAAGTCGTCACGGACTATGGGCCGGGAGTGGGCTGGCCCGAGGATAGGAACACCACACACTGGCTTGAGAACAGAGGAACGCTTCCGGCGGTGGAGATCTCGGTCGACATTGTCAGGCAAGAGTAAGCTCAGGCCCGACATCTAACACGGTCGTGCCTATTGACGCATGCATAAGTAATGGCCTATGTGAGGCGTAAAGGGAGACCCGTGGCGTGAACGAACCCGCGGAGCAGGCGCTGGCGACCGCCGCACCGACGGCCGCCGCGTTTGGTCGCATGCCGGCCCTCGATCATGCCGAGTGGTTCCATGCGGGGGTGGACGCTCTGATTCTCGGGGGCGCGCTGTTCGATCGGGCCGTGATCGGGCGGGTCTGCCCTGTCCATCGGGCTGGCCTTCCAGCGATGATCGCAGGGCAGCTGCTGGCCGCGTGTGTCCGGTGGAGCCCTTGGTGGCTCGAGACCGCGCCGAAGCTGTTCCACTGACCTGGGTCGGCGCCAAGCGACTCCACTTCGACGCGCCGAACCGAGAAGCGCTCCGGGCGAGACGGCAGCATCCCGAGCGCGGAACCGCTACGCTCGACCAGATGCTGGCGATGTGGGAGGCCCACGACGTCGATCACGTGGCGCAGGTCGCCCGCACGATGGCGAAGGTCTACGGCGACGCGGTCGGTCCGTGGAGCGCGCACCTATCGATCTTGAAGGACCGGAGGACCCCATGACCGTCGTCGCTCCCGCCGCAGTCGCTCTCAAGCAGAAGCAGATCGTGGCCGCGTTCCGCGCAGCCGGCGCCACGAGTCCGGATCGCGCGACCACTGCGGATGCGCTCGGGCTGCACCAGGGGCTGGCGTTCAGGATCCTGCTTCGTCACGAGGTCCTGCGGGAAGTGGGCGAGCAGCGCCTGTACCTCGACGAGCCCAACTTGGAGGCGCTCCGTGCGACGCGCCGGCGCCTCGCCTTCATCATTCTGGGAATCGCCCTGCTCGTCGGTGCCGCGGCGTTTCTGCTGGCCATTCGTCCGTGAGTCGGGGCATCCTGCCGGCTTCGCGATCGCGACGGCTCAAGCGTCGATCGACGGCGGCCCGCGAGTGGGCGCACGAAACTTCCACGACCGAGTTCGATCCATGAGGTCTCCTATGAGAGTTCTCGAACACACGATGTCCGTGACGCGGCGACAGCCATTGTCGCTCTTCGCAGTGCTGGCCATCGCCGCGTGCGTCACAACCGCGGCGTCGGCGAGGACGCCGCACGGGTCCGCGAACGCCCCGGCCGCGACGATCCTCGGCACGTGGACCGGCAGCTCGACCTGCGTGGGGAATCGTCCCGCCTGTAAGAACGAAGAGGTCGTCTACCGCTTCGTGGTGGTCGACGGGCAGCCGCGACGCGTGACGCTGCTCGCCGACAAGGTGATCGAGGGCGAGCGGGTGCCGATGGGCAAGCTCGAGTTCATCGTCTCGGGTGCGGGCGACTCGCTCAGCTGTGACTTCCGAATCCGGCAGACGCACGGGATCTGGGCGTTCAAGGTCGCCGGCGACACCATGGTGGGCACGCTCGTGATCCTGCCGGACCGGACGCTCGGGCGCCGGGTCCGTGTGCACCGGGTCCGCGAAGACCAAGTTCCGAAGGCGCCGCCGCTCGACGAGTACGCCGCCGTGGAGCCTTCACCCGGGCGCGGGTGGGAGCCCGCCGAACGAGCCGTCGTGCCGGACGCGAAGCCGCTGCGAGTGGTCCGGGACTGAACGCGTGACTCGATCCCCAACCCCTCTCGAACCGACCGTGACGCGACCACTCCCCACTCCGGAGCACCACCGATGAGCGCTGAAACCCCCGCCGTTCCGCGCGGCAGCGG
Source organism: Candidatus Eiseniibacteriota bacterium (assembly GCA_963725865.1). Classification (GTDB taxonomy): domain Bacteria; phylum Eisenbacteria; class RBG-16-71-46; order RBG-16-71-46; family RBG-16-71-46; genus CAVSAC01. Next base: position 688,942 of record CAVSAC010000014.1, on the reverse strand, counting down.
CAAGCACCCGATCCCGCTGGTCGTGATCTCGGCCAGCGACCTCGCAGCGTCGTCGTCGTTCTACTCCAGGGTGTTCGGATGGCGCGCGCAATCGCTGTCCAAGGAGCTGGCCGTGGCCATGCTGCCGTCCGGTCCGGCCGTGGCATTGCGCGCGAACGTCCCCGCGGGATTCCCCGCAGCGGTGCCGTTCATCGGCGTCGACGACGTCGACGCGGCGCTTCAGCGCGCGGTGGCGGCGGGCGGATCCATCGAGCGCGCGCCGTGGAGCATCCCGATGGTCGGCAAGCTCGCGCGATTCAAGGACGCGTCGGGCACGATCTACGGATTGGCCGACGCCCTGCCGCCCGGCGGAATGCCGCACGTGCCCATGCCGTTCGGGTCCAATCCCAAGCCGCCGGCGAGCACGATCTGCAGCCTGGAGATGTATGCGGCCGATGGCGCCGCGGCAGCCCGCTTCTTTGGCGAGCAGTTCGGCTGGGGCACGCTCGCGACCATGCCGCAGTACGTGGCGTTCGATCCCGGAGCCGGCATCGGCGGCGTGTTCCAGTCGCACACTCCCGCCCTGCCCGCGGTCGCGTACGTCTACGTCGCGGATGTCGACGCGACGATGGCGCAGATCGAAGCCTCGGGCGGCCAGCGGAACGGCGACCCGATGCGGATCCCGGGCATGGCATGCTTCGGCTACTTCAAGGACTCCTCCGGAACCGACATGGGGCTGATCGGTCCATAGGCATGCGAACCGGCGGCCCGCTCCCGCGGGTGATGCCCACGCGGTCAGCCTTACGGAAAGGACGATGCGACTCTTCCTCGCCGTACTCCTGGCGCCGCCGCTTGCGACGATCCCCGGGATGATCCTGGGGACGATCATGAGAGGCTGGGTGCCGAAGCTGTCGGATCTGCCGCTGGTCGTGGTCCTCTATGTCCCGTTCGGCTACGTGGGCGCCCTGCTGCTCGGGCTGCCGATCCACATGCTGCTTCGGCGTCGGGGTTGGACGAATTGGCCCACCTATGCGGTGCTGGGCTCGGTGATCGCGTCGCTCGTGGCGGCAGTACCGGCGTTGACGGGGGGCCTGGAGCCGGTCGCAACGGACTGGATTGCTGTCGTGGCGACGGGTGCGCTCGCGGGGCTGATCTTCCGCGGGTTCGTCGGTCCGCAATCCAACCTCGGGATGCAGCGGGCCGTCCCTCGGCCGGTCGCCGGGCCGGATCGCTAGGCTGCAATCCTCTGGCCATTCGCTGGTGAGTCCGGGCATCCTGCCGGCTTCGCAATCGCAACGGCTCGAGCGTCGGACAACGACGGCCCGCGAGGAGGCGCGCGATGCTGCCACCGGTGAAACTACTCGCCGCCCTGCATCAAGCGGGTCGGGATCTGCTCGATCGTGATCCGACGGCGTACCTGGACGGGAGTGTGTCGGAGAAGACGCATGCGCTGCGTCTGGCAGGGCATCGCTTCCAGGTGCGTTACGTGCGCGGCGCCTAGAGCCGGGCTCACGGAACTTCCAAGGCCGAGTTCGACCCGTGGTGAGTCCCCGCGGGCGGTGGCATCACCTCGCATCTGATCGAGGAGGCATCGGCGTGACCCGGTCTCGCATCTTCTTCTTCACGCTCCTGTGCGTGCTGCTCGGTCCGCGGCTCAGCATCTCTGCCGTCGCGACAGCACCCGCATCGCCGTTGGTCATCGGCGAGACCTTCACGATCGACTCCAAGCTCCTGAGCGAGACACGGCGCATCAACGTCTACCTCCCGCCTGCCTATGCCGAATCCTCCGCCGTGCGGCTTCCGGTGCTCTACATGCCCGATGGCGGCATGGCCGAAGACTTCCTGCACGTGGCCGGCCTCGTGCAGGTCTCGGTCGGCAACGGCACGATGCGGCCGTTCATCCTCGTGGGCATCGAGAACACGCAGCGTCGCCGCGACATGACCGGGCCCACGGAGAACGCGAACGACAAGAAGATCGCGCCGCGCGTCGGCGGCTCGGCGGCCTTCCGGGCGTTCATCCGTCAGGAGCTGATGCCGCAGGTGAAGGCGCGCTATCGCACGACCGGCGAGACCGCGATCGTGGGTGAGTCGCTCGCCGGGCTGTTCGTGGTGGAGACGTTCCTGCTCGAGCCGGACCTGTTCGACACCTATCTCGCGTTCGACCCGAGCGTGTGGTGGAACGATCAGAAGCTCGTCGATGGGGCGGCGGAGCACCTGCGCTCGCTCACGAACTCCGAGAAGACGCTCTACTTCGCCAGCAGCGAAGAGAAAGAGAACGCACGGATCCTGCAACGGCTCGCGGTCACCCTCGCCAGGGACGCGCCGCCGAGCCTGCACTGGCACTACGAGCCGATGCCCGAAGAGAAGCACGCGACGATCTACCATCCGGCGGCTCTCAGGGCGTTTCGAGCGGTGTTCAAGCCGCACGCCGACTAGAAGCGGCAGGTGCAGAGTGGGGTGCGGGCTTCATACCCGGGAGCGCCCTCACCCCCGATCATCCCGGCCCGCGAGGCCCTCGACCGCGTGCAAGCGAGGAATCGTCGGCCCCACCCGCATCAGTCCTTGCCCGATCCCGGCTTGGCCCTAGACTTATTGGGTCACGATCTCCATCTGCATTTGCAGCTATGCGCTCCGCCATGGGCGCCGACTTCCGTCGGCCGGTCGTCGCGGATCCTCGGAGGACCCATGTCATCGAGCCGCCGCGCGTCTCGCGTGTCCACCTTCGCATTCGCGATCTTGCTCTGCATGCCGCCCGGATCCGCTTCGGCCCTGCCCCAGTGGACCTGGCTCGGCGGAGCCAAGACACCCAACGCGATCGGGGTCTACACCTCGCCGGGTCAGCCCGGCGCGCGCGAGCTGGCGGAGAACGCCGTCGATGCGAGCGACCGGCTCTACCTGTTCGGAGGGTTCGGCTACGGCACGGCGCAGGTGGGCTACCTCAGCGACCTGTGGCGCCACGATGGAGCGCAGTGGACCTGCCTCTCCGGCACCAGCGCCCGCAACGGAACGGGCACCTACGTGGCGATCGGAAGCCCGGGTGTGCCGTGCGCGCGCCGAGGCGGCGCGATGTGGGTCGACTCGCTCGGCGACGTGTGGCTGTTCGGAGGTGAGGGGTACGGCACGCTCGCACCACCGCTCCCGGCCCCCGGTCCGCTCAACGACCTCTGGCGATTCTCGGCGGGCACGTGGACCTGGATGGGAGGATCGAAGTTCGTCGGCGACTCGGGCTCCACGAGCTACCCGGGCGCGCGCACTTCGTGCGGGGCCGTCCTCGATTCCGCCGGCACCCTGTGGCTGTTCGGCGGAACGGGACTGCGCGTGCGGGGACCCGTCAACGAGGTCGTGAGCTACGGCGATCTGTGGAGTTTCGACGGGACTTCGTGGACGCTTCGCTCCGGTCCCTTGAACGACGGCAGCTGGGGCAGCTACGGCACACGCGGCGTGGCCGCCGCGTCGAACCGGCCGGGAGGGCGCTCCGGATGCGCGCTGTTCCGGCGCCAGGGGGGCGGCCTGTGGATGTACGGAGGCTCGGGATTCGACGCCGGCTCGGGCAATTCGACCCTGAATGACCTGTGGCGCTTCGACGGATCGCTGTGGACGTGGGTGAGCGGCTCGGAATTCTGCAACCGCGTCGGCTCCTACGGCGCCCTCGGGGTGCCCTCTCCGCTCAACGAGCCGCCGTCGCGCGCACGACCGGTGGCGTGGGCCGATGTCGACGATCACGTGTGGGTGTTCGGCGGCGGCGGCAATGCGCTCTGGGTGTTCGACGGAGACTGGTGGACCTGGGTCAGTGGATCCAAGTTCGCGGCCGCCAACGGAGTCTACGGAACCCTGGGCGTGCCCGCGCCCGCGAACGTCCCGGGCAATCGAACCAACATGGTCGCCTGGTACACGCCCTCGCTCGGCGCCCGGCTGTTCGGCGGCAACGGTCGCGCGGAAGCGCAGTCCGGTCTACTCAACGATCTGTGGAGCGTGCAGCTCGAGATGCCGGTGCGCGTCGGCATGCCGCCCACGGTCGAGTTCGTCCTCGCGCCGGCCGAAGGCGACACCGTCAACTACGTGCAGCGATTCCGCTGGGCTGGATCGGACCTCGATGGAACGGTGGACCACTTCCTGTATGCGATCGATCCGGGCGTGGCCCAGCCGGACACGTACTGGGTGCAGACCACGGCCACGACGCAGACCATCTTCTTCCTCGCGAACGTCCCGGCCGAGCCGCTGCCGGCCGTGGGGCCCTTCACGTTCCTTTCTCCTCACACCCTGGTGCTCAAGTCGGTCGACAACGATGGGCTCGAGTCCGCACCCCTGGCCCGGCACCTTGCGGCCTCGAATCTCGCTCCCGACGCATGGATCAACTCGCCCCAACCCGACAGCACTCGCGCCGTGACCTCGCTCGACCAGCGGATCACGTGGCAGGGTCTCGACGCGGACGGGTATTTCACCGACAAGCCGGTCAAGTACAAGTTCCGGCTGTTCCTCCGGAATTCACCGTTCCCGCTGCCGACGCTCGATCTGGTCCAGTTCCTCCGCACGTATCCGGACTCGCTCGCCAGGCTGTTCGCGCCGGAGTTCGCGGGATGGGACTCGCTCTCGGCCGATTCGGCCTTCGTACAGTTCAGCCACCTGACGCCGCAGCAGGAATACGTCTTCTGCGTGGTCGGAATCGACGAGGCCGGGGCGTACACGCCGCGCTTCAAGCTCGATCGCAACGCGCTCTGGTTCCAGGTCCCGATCTGGTCGGCGGTCGACGGCGCGCGCGTGCCGCTCGCGTTGGAGTTCGACTCGCCGCGACCGAATCCGACCCGGCTCGGCAGCGAGGTGCGCTTCGCGCTGCCGCGCGAAGGCCCGGCGCGCATCGTGATCTACGATGCGCTCGGACGGCGCATTCGCACCCTCGTGGACGCCACGTTCCAGCCCGGCGTCTATCGCGCGGTCTGGAACCTCGAGGACGGCGCCGGGCGGCGGGTTCCGGCGGGACTCTACTTCCTGCGGCTCGAGGCGGACCGCGAAGCGCGCACCCATCGAGTCGCCGTGACGCGGTAGGCGTCCGCGTGCTACCCCTTCGCGCCGCGAGGGCCGCGAACGCCGAAGCCCCGTCAGGCACCCGGGAGACCCTGCTCCACCCATGATCCCTGCCCACGAAGCACTCGAGCGCCTCCGCGAAGGGAATCGTCGGTTCGCATCGGGCCTGCAGAGCCCGGGCGCGGAGCCGGTTCACTCCCGCCGCGAGGAGCTGGCGAAGGGCCAGGAGCCGTTCGCGATCATCCTCGGCTGCTCGGACTCACGGGTGCCGGCGGAGCTGGTGTTCGATCAGGGGCTCGGCGACCTGTTCGTGATCCGCGTCGCGGGCAACATCGTGTCGCCCTCCCAGGTGGGCAGCGTCGAGTTCGCGGCGGCGCGCTACGGCACCCGGCTGGTGGTGGTGCTCGGGCACTCGCAGTGCGGCGCCGTGCTCGCCACGCTCGAGGAGCTCCAGCAGCCCTCCACCGACCGGTCGCGCAATCTGCGCTCGATCGTCGACCGCATCCGCCCCTCGGTGGAAGGCCTGCTCGGGACCGAGCTGCGGCACGACCTCGACGCGCTGGTGCGCCACGCGGTGCGCGCGAACGTGGGCGTCTCGGTGAGCCATCTGCGGCACGGCTCGGAGATCCTGGAGCAGCTCATCGAGGACGAGGGCCTGATCGTGATCGGGGCCGAATACTCGCTGGAGACGGGCGTGGTCGAGTTCTTCGAGGGCGCGGAGCCCTGCGCGTAGCGGAAGGAGGAGATGGCGCTCCGGAGCTTCATTTGGCGGAGAAACATGCCGGCTAACATGAGGACGCCTGCGTTAATCCCATTCGCCTGGTCCAGCCGCCGGTCTGACCATGGACATCCTCCACGCCATCGGCAACACCTCGATCGTCCGACTGCGCAAGGTCGTTCCACCGAACTGCGCGGACGTCTTCGTGAAGCTCGAGTGGGAGAACCCCACCGGCAGCGTCAAGGACCGGATGGCGCAGGCCGTGATCTCGCGGGCGGAAGCGGACGGTCGACTGAAGCCCGGCGACACCGTGGTCGAGTACACGGGTGGCAGCACGGGGACCTCGCTGGCATTGGTCTGCGCCGCGAAGGGCTACCGACTCAAGATCGTCAGCTCCGACGCGTTCAGCCGGGAGAAGCTGGATCACATGGCGGCGCTGGGCGCGGAGTTGACGCTCGTCCCCAGCGAGGGCGGCCTCACCACCAAGAAGCTGATCCTCGACATGATCGAGGTCGCCCGCGGCTTGAGCCGGGAGCCGCACACGTTCTGGACCGACCAGCTCAACAACCAGGACAGCATCGCGGGCTACCACCCGCTGGGCGAGGAGATCTGGAGTCAGACGAACGGCGAGGTCGACGCCTTCGTTCACTGCGTGGGCACCGCGGCCACGTCGCGTGGAGTCGCCACGGTGCTGAAGCGACACCAGCCAAGGGTCCAGCTCGTCGTCGTCGAGCCCGCGGAGTCCTCGGTGTTGCTCGGAGGCCAGCCCGGGCCTCACAAGATCGAAGGCGTCGGGATCGGCTACACGCCTCCACTCTGGGAGCCGACGCTCGTGGACGAGATCCTCGCCGTCAGCACCGCCGACGCGAAGGACATGGCCCGGCGCCTCGCGCGGGAGGAGGCGCTGTTCGCGGGGACGTCGTCCGGCGCCAACGTCGTCGCCGCGATCCGAGTGGCCGAGCGGCTGGGGTCCGGTGGCAAGGTGGTCACGCTGATGGGTGACTCCGGCCTGAAGTACCTGAGCACGGATGTGTACCGGGGCCGATAGGACGGCCGCTCGACTCCAGCGCCGAGCCCATGGAGGTGCAGCCGCATGAACAATCACCACGAGTCCGCACCGACTTCGTTCGCCTGGAACGCCGGAGGCTGGTTTGGGGGCCAGTTCGGCTGCACGCTCTGGCTGTTGATACTCGGGCTGGTTCTACTGGGGAAGGACCCGGTCTCGGCCGTCGTGTGCCTGGCCAGCTTCGGGGTCTTGAACCTGTGGGGCCTCTTCCTCTGGCGACGTCGCGAGCGGCTGCGCGCGTACGCAGGACTGCAGTGGTTCCTGCTCGCGGCGTCGGTGATCATCGCCGTCGTCACCTGGGTCATGCACACCCGCGGAGTCGCCGAGCGGCCTGCTCAGGGAGCGCTCGTGTCCACGTACCTGCCGTACTGGGCGATCGGGGCCGCGCCGGCGCTGATGCTGCTGTTCTTCCTGATGGAGCGCATGAGCCGCAGGGGCCGGGGATGAGGTTCCACGCGAGCCTCCCATGACGCGGCTCGCCGCACGGAAATCGAGGTCACGATGGCCAGGAGCAAAGTCGAGTCGGTGGCCGCGTACATCGCGACGCAGCCGAAGGCCGTGCAGATGATCCTGCGGCGCGTCCGCGGCATCATCCGCAAGGCCATGCCCGGCGCCGAGGAGACGATCAGCTACCAGATCCCCGCGTACAAGCTGCACGGAAGCGTCGTGATCTACTTCGCCGGGTGGAAGCAGCACTACTCGCTCTATCCGGCCACCGGGCTGCTCGTCGAGACGCTCGGGGACGAGCTGGCGCCGTACCGGATCAGCAAGGGCACGATCCGCTTCCCGCTCTCGGAGCCGGTGCCCGGGAAACTGATCGAGCGCATCGTGAAGTTCCGCGCCCGGGAAGCGGCCGCACGCGCGCAGGCAAAACGCGCCGCGCCCCCGAAGCGGAGCGCCGCCCGCTAGCCACTCAGCGAATCCGGCGTCGTCGATGGTAGGTTTCCGGCCGTCGCCGCATCGACGGGCCGCTCGGTGGACCATCTCCCAGGCGAGGTAGCGCTTGCCCAAGCTGCGTTTCAAGATCTCGATCTCGCTCGACGGCTTCGTCGCCGGCCCCGACCAGAGCGTGCAGCATCCGCTCGGCGTCGGCGGCAAGCGACTGCACGAATGGGTGTACCCGCTCGCGGCGTGGCGAGCGCTGGTCGGCCTCGAAGGCGGCGAGGTCAACGAGAGCACGCGGGTGATCGAGGAGTCGCTCGCCGGCATCGGAGCGACGGTGATGGGGCGAAACATGTTCGGCGGTCATCCCGGACCGTGGAAGGCCGAGCAGCCGTGGAACGGCTGGTGGGGCGACGACCCGCCGTTCCATCACCCCGTGTTCGTGCTCACGCACCACGCACGCGAGCCGCTCGTGATGCAGGGCGGAACGACGTTCACGTTCGTGACCGGCGGCATCGAGTCGGCGCTCGAACAGGCGCGGCGCGCCGCCAGCGGGCTCGATGTCACGCTCGCCGGCGGAGCGAGCGCGGCGCGGCAGTACCTCGAGGCCGGCCTCGTGGACGAGATGGAGCTGAGTCTCGCGCCGGTGCTCCTCGGTCGTGGCGAGCGACTGTTCGATGGAATCGGCGACGATCTGCACGGGCTCGAGCTGGTGCGAACGGTCGCCACGCCGACCGTGACGCACCTCAAGTTCGCGAGACGCTGAGCGGACCGATGGACTTCGACACCGCGGTCAAGCTCGCCGTCTACCACGCGACCGCCGAGACCGGCACGCCACCGCGGATCGACGAGGTCGCGCGACGCGTGGGCGCGGCGCCCGCGACCATCGAGCAGGCCTACGCTCGACTGCGGGCGAACCGGCTGCTGGTGCTCGAACCGGACGGGCGCACCATTCGCATGGCGCCCCCCTTCTCCGGCGTCCCGACCCAGCATCAGGTCGACGTCGACGGCGTCACGTACCACGCCAACTGCGCCTGGGATGCCCTCGGGATCGTCGCGGCGCTGCGCCGGCCGGGACTCGTGCGCTCGCGCTGCGAGCAGAGCCTCGAGCCCCTCCGCTTGGGGCTCGGCGACGACGGGCCCGAGCCGTCGACGTGGCTGTTCCACTGCCTCGTGCCGGCGGCGCGGTGGTGGACCGATATCGTCTACACCTGAAGCACGATGCTCTTCTTCCGGTCGGAGGAACGGATCGCGGAGTGGTGTCGTGCGCGAGGAGTCACCCCGAATCCGGTGGTCCGCATGGATCAGCTCTGGCAGATGGCCGTCACCTGGTACGGATCGCGCCTGCAGCCGGACTCCCGGCGTCCGGCCGCGGCGGAGATGCGTGGCATCTTCGAGGGGCTGGGCCTGACGGGCGACTTCTGGGATCCGGGCGCCGATCATGCCCGCTGAGCTGCGCGCGCTCCGAGCCGACATCACCACGCTCGCGGTCGACGCGATCGTCAATGCCGCGAACTCCTCGCTGCTCGGTGGCGGTGGCGTGGACGGGGCGATCCATCGCGCCGCCGGCCCCGGGCTGCTGCTCGAGTGCCGCGCGCTCGGCGGCTGCGCGACCGGCGACGCCAGGCTCACGAAGGGCCACCGGCTCCCGGCCCGGTTCGTGATCCACACCGTCGGCCCGGTGTGGAGCGGCGGTGGGAATCGCGAGCCCGAGCTCCTGGCCTCCTGCTACCGGCGTTCGATCGAGGTCGCGGCCGCGAGCCGGGTTCGCACGCTCGCGTTCCCGAGCATCAGCACCGGGATCTACGGGTACCCCATCGAGCAGGCGGCCAGGATTGCGGTTGCAACGGTGCGTTCGGCCGCGATGGAATGCCCCGTCCTCGAGATGGTGGTGTTCGCGTGCTTCTCGCCCGGCGATCTCGCGGTCTACGAGGCCGTGCTGCGGCAGCCCTGACTCCAGGAGGCAATCGCGTGAAGGCCTACGTCATGACCACCGGCGCGGTGTTCGCCCTGCTCGTCGTGGCCCACATCTGGCGGATGATCGAGGAAGGGCCGCACCTCCTGAAGGATCCCTGGTATGTGCTCATCACCATCGCCGCCGCGGCGCTCTCGCTGTGGGCGTTCCGCGTGCTCAGCCTCGCGCGCGGTCGCAAGCCCTGACCGCCAGCGCCACCATGGGAGCGTGCTCATGACACCCCCCGACTCCATGCGGCCCCTGCCGCTCAATCGCTCGATCCCGCCGAGCACGGTCATTCCGGTGCTGGCCTACGCCGACGTGCGCGGTGCGGTCGCGTGGCTCGGGCGCGCGTTCGGTTTCACGGAGCGGCTGCAGATCGCGGACCATCGCTCCCAGCTCGCGTTCGGCGACGGCGCGCTCGTCGTGGCGGAGCGTGGTGTCGGCGCCGCGGCATCCGATGCGCGGCAGCCGGGGTCGATGGCCACCACGGGCGCGACGCACTCGGTGATGGTGCGGGTGCCCGACGTGGACGCGCATCACGAACGAGCCCGCCAGGCCGGGGCGCGGATCGTCCTGCCGCCGGCCGACCACCCGTACGGAGAACGCCAGTACACCGCCGAGGATCCCGAGGGCCATCGCTGGACCTTCACGCAGACCATCGCCGACGTCGACCCGCAGTCCTGGGGGGGCACGCCGCGCGGGTGAGCGCGGCGATGGCTTCGCGATCCTCGCCGAGGTCGGCGATCGGGCGGAGGGCTTCGCCGGCTACCATCACCCCACGCGGTACGGCGCCGACGCCGAGCTGAATCCGCACTGGGCGATCTGGCGGGATCTCGCACCACTGGCGGACCGTCCGACGGTCCGAGTCACTGGGACGCACGCCGTCGTCGGCTCGGGGAGCGGGCGCTCGCACGTGAGCACGTCCGTGCCCTGGCGATCCCGGCGACGCCGGCCAAAGGCTGACCATCAGCCTCACGCGGTCGCCGCGAGTTCACGACGGGTGGGCTCGAAAACGCGGGAGCGATCTCTTTGCGCGCCCCGGACACCTGCGGGCGAAGGGCGGGCCGAGACTGTCCGCATGATCGCTCGCTCGCGACACCGCGCCCTGACTCCCCTCGCGCTGGCACTGGCGCTGTGGATCGCGCTGCCGTCGTTCGAGTGGTGTCCGATCGATTGGGCCGCGTGCCGCACGGCGTGCGCGACCGGACCGACGGCCGGTGGCGCGAGCCTCGTCGACCCCTGCGCGGCGGCGGCCGATGCCGCCGCCGTGCGCACGGGTCGACGGACGGCGCACCGTCGCGGGCGGATGCGAATGCGCGTGCGCACCGTCCGCGGCGGCCTGCGCCGCATCTGGCAGTGGGTGCGTGCGGCCGTGCGATTGCGAGCCCGATCCGCCGCCGTTCGGCGACCACGTGTGGTGCCTCCACCCGCCGGCGAACGGCCTCGTCGTCCGCCCGCTCGAACTGCCCGCGCCGATCGCGGCGCCGTTGCTCGCGAACCTCGTCCCGGCCTGCGATCTCCAGCCGCGGGCCGGCCCCCCGGAGCGCATCGACGCGCCCTGCGCGCGGTCCGCGGTGCTCGCCGCGCCGCACGCGCCACCGCTCGCGCGCGCACCGCCCCGCGCCTGATCGCTCTGCCCGTTCGTGGATCCCGCGCGTGGTCCCACCACGACGCGGACGTCACGCACATGAACCCAGGAGTCCGATCATGAAGCGCAATCTGATGGTCATGCTGGTGCTGGGATTGCTCTCGCTCGGATCGCTCGCGATCGCGGGCGACACCACGAGCGCCGCGAGCGACTGTCCGCAGGGCTGCTGCACGTCCTGTGGCGGATGCGGCGGTGGCTCGTGCGGGCTGACCCCGTAGTCGCAGGATCCTGAGCCGCGCCGGGCCACCACATCCCGGCGGGGCAGGGCGCACGGCGCGGGCGCCGGCCCGCGCCGTGGCGTCCGAAACGCGAGCGGGCCCCGCGGGGCGCTCGGATTCGCGCTCGCAGCCAGGGCGGACGCTGCCGCGATCGCCGCCCTTCAGATCGCGGTCGCCGACCCCCTCCCGCGCGAGCACGGCCGCGGGGCCCCGAATGCGTCCTCAATACCGCACGCATTCCTGCCGATGAAGGTGGCGAACTCAGGCGCACCCGCGCGGGAGCCCCCGCGCCCCCCGGTGCGGCCTGCGCCCCACGGAGGAGGCATGCGGCATCCGGCGATGGCCGGCTTCGTGATCGCGCTGACGCTGGTCGCTACCAGCGCCACCGCCGGCGTCATCACGGGCACGCTGCTGCTCGGCGCGCGTCCGCCGCGGACGAAGCCCGCCGCCGCCGCGCTGCAGCGCCAGCCGGGCGTCACCGATGCGGTGATCTTCGTCGAGCAGGTCTCCGAGCAGACCGAGCGCGACCTCTCGCGGCCGCGGCGGTTCCTGTTCTTCCACGCGTCGCCGCGGCCGCGGGTGCTGACCGTCGTCCAGCGCACGCAGTTCAATCCGCGCGTGGCGATGGTCCCGATCGGGACGCAGGTCGTGTTCCTCAACCTCGACCGCGTGTATCACAACATCTTCAGCGTCTCGCCCGCTCGTCGCTTCGACCTCGGCAAGCACGCGCCGGGCTCCCGCGACACGGTGCGGTTCGACCGCGCCGGGGTGGTCAACCTGCACTGCGACATCCATCCGGACGAGCTGGGCTACGTGGTCGTGACGCCCAACCACGCCTACGCGCGGCCGGACTCGGTCGGGCACTACCGCCTGCCGAAGCTGCCGCCGGGCACCTACACGGTGCACGTGTTCCACCCGCGCTCCGGTGAGTTCACGTGCGCGGCCGAGGTCCCCAGGCGCGGCGACCTCGTGCTGGACCTGGTGAAGTGACGATGAAGATCAGCCTGCGCTGGAAGATCCTCCTGCTGGTGGTGGTCACGCCGGCCACTCTCGCGGTGGCCACCCTCGCGACGGTGAGCCACAACGTCACCGAGCACGTGGACTCCTCGAGCATCCACGAGAGCCTGCGACGCTCCGTCGCGGTGTTCGAGAGCATGCTCGAGACCCGCTCGCGCGAGCTGGCCGGCGGCGGGCGGGTGATCGCGCGCGATCCGCGCTTCTTCTCGCTGCTGATGCTGGGCCCGGCCCAGCGCGACAGCCGCTTCGTCAACACCGTCCGCGACATGGCGAAGGACTTCAACCTGATCGCGCAGACCGACCTGTTCGAGGTCCTCGACCGCCGCGGCCGGGTGCTGGCCTCGGTCGGCACGGTGTCCTCGTCGGCGGCGGCGCGCGCGGAGTTCGTGTCCCACGTGCTGCGTGGCTCGCCGGTCGAGGGCATCCTGATCGAGCCGCGGGCCCACTACCAGGTCGCGCTGGTGCCGGTCCGCGCGGATGGGCGCATCGTGGGCGCGCTCCTGCTGGGGAGCGAGATCGGGCCGAGCCTCGCGCGCGAGTTGAAGGCCGAGATGTACTGCCAGGTCACGTTCTTCTCCGGCCCCACGATCACGGGCACTACGCTCGAGGCCCCCGGCGACAAGACCGCGCTGGTGCGAGTGCTCGAGACCCTGGACATGGCGGCGCAGTCCGACATCAGCCGCGCGCGGGTCGAGCGCGTGCGGGCGCCGCGCACCACCTACCTCACGGTCGTCCGGCGCCTCCCGGGCTCCGCTGAAGGGACCCGGCAGTACTACGTGATGCAGCGCTCGTTCGATCCCGAGACCTCGTTCCAGAGCCGCATGCGCCGCGACCTGCTGGTGCTGGCGGCGATCGCGCTGCTGGCGGCACTCGTGACCGGGCTGCTGTTCAGCGAGCAGGTCCTGCGACCGGTGCAGCACCTGGTGCGCGGCGCGCAGGAGATGGAGCATGGGAACTACGACCATCCGCTCGACGTGCGCGCCAACGACGAGCTGGGCTACCTCGCCACGCGCTTCGACGAGATGCGGCGCCGCGAGCGCGCCTATCTCGGCAGTCTCGAGCAGGCCACGCGGCTGAAGAGCCGCTTCCTGAGCGTGGCGTCCCACGAGCTGCGCACCCCGATCAGCGTGCTGATCGGCTACCACGACGTGTTCGTCGGCGGCGGACTGGGACCGCTGACGCCGAACCAGCGCCAGGCGCTCGACACCATGCGCACCCATCTCACGCGACTGACGCGGCTGGCCGAGGACGCGGCGCGGTTCGCGCGCGTGAAGGGCGAACGCGTGGTGCTCGACCTGCAGCCGCACGACGTGGGCGCGCTGTTGCGCGGCGCGGTCGGGGCGGGACTGGCGGCCGGCACCGGACGGACGGTGAGCGTCGAGATCGACTGCCCGCGGATCGAGGAGAAGGTCGAGGCGGATGCCGAGAGCCTCGAGCAGGCGCTGTTCCAGCTGATCACGAACGGCATCCGCTTCACGCCCGACGGGGGCCGCGTGATCGTACGGGCACGCGAGCGGGCGGGGCGGCTGCGGATCGAGGTGCAGGACACCGGCGTCGGCATCGAGCCGGACCGCCTCGAGGCGGTACTGGCCGACGGGTTCACGCCCGGGGACCCGCTCAAGCACCGCTCCTCGGCCGGCCTGGACTTCGACGCCCCGGGCCTCGGGCTGGGACTGCCGATCGCGAGCGCCATCATCGAGGCGCACGGTGGCACGCTGAGCGCGGAGAGCCGGCCGGGCGAGGGCAGCACGTTCGTCGTCGAGCTGCCGATGCGCCAGGACACCGGCGCGCGCGAAGCGGCGTAGCGCCGGCATCCGTCGGTCCGGGGTTCCCGTCGCGCACGCACGTGATCGCGCTCCAGCACGAAGGCCCGGGGCTGCCGCCCCGGGCCTTCGCGTGCGCGGGAGCGCCGCGGTCACTTCGCGACGAGGCCCGCCTTGACCAGCGAGGGCACCACGTGGCTCGTGATGTCGTGGTCCACCTCGGCCCCGGATCCGGGATCGACGCTGCTGCCGATCGCGGTCCACACCAGGCGGCCGCCGTTCCCCGCGACCCACACGTCGACGCGGTGGCGCACCAGGCGCTCCGTCTCGGTGTAGCCGTCGTGGTGGACCTCGACGAAATACGAGTGGTACCGCTGCGCCCACGGGTCGTAGCGCGACCGCGACTCGCGCGTCGAGTAGCCGGGGACCTCGCGTGTGCTCGTGACGCTCGCCAGCTTGGACGACACCAGCACGCCGTCGTAGCCGTTCGCGCGCACCACGTCGACGACCTGCTGGGTGTCCGGGAGGTCGTCTGCGAACAGGCGGTACGAGGCGGTCGCGGTGGCGCCGTGCTTCGCGAGCGCGGCCACGAACGCATCCTCCATCATGCGGCGGCGCGTCGGGTCCTTCTTGACGCCGATGACCAGCACCTTCGTCAGCGGGTGGGCGGCGTACTGGGTGTCGCGCCACTGCTCGGTGAGCCCGGACGTCGCGCAGCCGCCGATCGGCACGGCGAGCGCGAGCACCAGCAGCGACGCGGTCAGCGGGCGGGTGGACGAGGCGCAGCAGCGTGCGGTCGGCATGGTGTTCCTCCGGTCGGGCGGCCCTCGCGGGGCGCGGGCGCGCGGTGTGCCGCCCCCGTGCGTTCGCGAATCTAGTCCAAGCGCCGGGCGCCTCCAAGGCTTCGTGCGCGCCCGCGGGCGCTGCGCTAGAGTCGCCGCGATCCCTCGCGCCACCCCGGAGCCCGCCATGTCCGACCGCCGCACCCTCATGACGTCGTTGTTCTCCGCGCCGCGGGCGCTCATCGGCATGATCCACGTCGGCGCCCTGCCGGGCACCCCGGCCGCGGCCGAGCCGCTCGAGCGCATCGTCGAGCGGGCGGTGGACGAGGCGCGCGTCTATCGCGAGCTGGGGTTCACGGCGCTGATGATCGAGAACATGCACGACCGCCCCTACCTGAAGCGCACGGTCGGCCCCGAGATCGTGGCCGCGATGACCCGGGTGGGTTGCGAGGTGCGGCGCGAGGTGGCGCTGCCGCTTGGCGTGCAGGTGCTGGCCGGCGCCAACCGCGAGGCGCTCGCGGTGGCGGCCGCCTGCGGCGGGTCGTTCGTGCGGGTCGAGGGCTTCGTGTTCGCCCACGTCGCCGACGAGGGACTGATCGAGTCCGACGCCGGCGAGCTGCTGCGCTACCGGCGCGCGATCGGCGCCGAGTCGGTGCGGGTGTTCGCGGACGTCAAGAAGAAGCACTCCTCGCACGCGCTCACCGCCGACGTGGACCTGGTCGAGACCGCGCTCGCTGCGGAGTTCTTCCTGGCCGACGGCGTGATCGTGACCGGGGCCGCGACCGGCCGCCCGGCCGACGTGGACGAGGTGCGGGCGGTGCGCGCGGCGGTCGGGGTGCCGGTGCTGGTGGGCTCGGGCCTCGACGGGACGAACCTGGCGCGCTTCGACGACGCCGACGGGTTCATCGTCGGATCCTCGGTCAAGCGCGGCGGCGTGTGGTCGGCGGCGCTCGATCCCGACCGCGCGCGCTCGATCGCGCGCACCTTCGCGGGGCTCCAGGGCCCGCGATGAGTCTCGACCTGGTCGTCCTTGGCAACCTGCTGGTCGACGACCTCGTGTTCGCCGACGGCCGCACCCGCATGGCCGAGCCGGGCGGCGCCACGCTCTACGCGTCGCTGGCGGCCACGCTGTGGGGGCTGAAGGTCGGGGTGTCGAGCGTGCGCGGCGACGACTACCCGCCCTCGGCGCTCCAGGCACTCGCCGCGCGCGGCGTGGACCTGGCGGGCGTCCGGCCGCTGGGGCGCGACGGAGTGCGCACGTGGCTGCTCTACGAAGGCGCGATCCGCCGCGTGGTGCACCGGCTCGGCTGCCCGAGCCACGCCGAGGTCTCGCCGGCCCCGGGCGACCTGCCGGCGGCATATGCCGGCGCCCGCGCGTTCCACATCGCGCCGGTGCCGCTCGAGGTGCAGCGCCCGCTGGTCGAGCACCTGGCGCGCCGGTCGGACGCCCTGATCGCGCTCGATCCCCACGTGCCGGTCGCCGAGGACACGCTCGCCGAGTGGCGGAGCGTGCTCGCCCACGTCGACGTGTTCTTCCTGGGCGAGGACGAGTGCCGGCTGCCGGGCGCCGCGCGCGATCCCCGCGCGGCGCTGGGCCGGCTCGCGGGCGGACGGCTGCGCTACGTGGTGTTCAAGCACGGCGCGCGCGGCGGCGTGCTCTTCGACCTGCGCGCCGACCGCCTGCACCCGTGGGCGGCCGTGCCCGCGCGGGTCGTGGATCCGACCGGCGCGGGCGACTGCTTCGCGGCCGGCGTGCTGGCGGGACTGCTGGCGGGCGAGCCGCTCGACGACGCGCTCGCGCGCGGCGCCGTCAGCGCCACGTTCGCGCTCGAGGACTGGGGTGCCGCCGGCCTGCTGGCCGCGACTCCGGCGGAAGCGGCACGCCGGCTGGCCCGCGCGCCCGCGCCGAGGACCGCATGAACGAACGCTTCGTGATCGCGCCCGCGGTGGCGCAGGCGCTGGCCGCGCATCGTCCGGTGGTGGCGCTCGAGACCACGCTGGTCACCCACGGGCTGCCGCACCCGGCGGGGCTCGAGATGGCGGCGGAGCTGGAGCGCGAGGTGGTCGCGCAGGGCGCGGTCCCCGCCACCATCGGCGTGCTCGAGGGCGCGGTGCGGATCGGGATGACGCCCGCCGAGCTGGCGCGCCTCGCGACCGCGCCCGGCGTCGCGAAGCTGAACCCGAGCAACTTCGCCGCCGAGCTGACGCGCAGCGGGGCGGGCTCCACCACGGTGGCGGCCACGCTGTTCGCCGCCGCGCACGCGGGGATCGTGGTGTTCGCGACCGGCGGGATCGGCGGCGTGCATCGCGAGGTGTCCGAGAGCGGCGATGTGTCGGCCGACCTCACGGCGCTCGCGCGCCATCGGGTGGCGGTGGTGTGCGCGGGTGCCAAAGCGATCCTCGACCTTCCGAAGACGGTCGAATACCTCGAGACGCTCGGGGTGCCGGTGTACGGCGTGGACACCGAGCGCTTCCCGGCGTTCTACCGGCGCGACAGCGGCGTGCCGCTGGACCGTGGGTTCGCCACGCTCGGCGAGCTGGCGGACGCGGTCCGCATGCACTGGGAGCTCGGGTTCACCACCGGAGTGGTGGTGGCGAATCCGGTGCCCGCCGAGGCCGAGATGCCGCGCGAGGTCTACGAGAAGGCGCTCACGGCCGCGCTCACCGACGCCTCGCTCCGCGGTGTGCGCGGGCGCGCGGTGACCCCATTCCTGCTCGAGCGCCTGCGCGAGCTGACCGAGGGCGCGAGCGTGTTCTCGAATCGCGCGCTGCTGGTGCACAACGCCCGCGTGGCGGCCCGGCTGGCCGCCGAGCTGGCGCGCGCGGGCTGAGCGCGCCGGGGCGCGGGGCGGCCGCTCGGGCAACTGCCCGCGCTCACCCCGGCATCCGCATCGCTGGTCTGCGGAAGCCCGCCGCTGGTCGCGGGTCGCTGGCGTCCGCTCTGCTCGGGCCCCCATAGTCCGCCCGTGCCCGATGGTGCTGGGTGGTCCTGATCGACCGGGATCCACAGGCATCCGGGAACCTCGCGGCGCTCCGGAGCGGACTCGTACCCCCGATCCGGGCGCCGCTGTGACGTTCGGGTCGCCACTCCGAGGGGGCCGCAGGCGATTGCCGGCCGAGTGCAACTTTCCGAGCCTTCCCTCCGTCGAAACACGCGGACACCGAATCCCCGACTCGAGGGCTCGCCCCATGAAGACGACGCTTCTGGTCCTCGCGCTGGCCATGACCGCGGGCCTCGCCTCCGCTCAGCCCGTCGCCGCCCCCCCGCCGGCTCGCCTGCAGATCCAGGCGGTGCGGCTCGCCGCGCCCGTCACGATCGACGGCCTGCTCGACGAAGCCGTGTGGCGGGACTCGCCGCCGTTCACCGAGCTCGTTCAGAGCGAGCCGGTCGAAGGGGCCCGGCCGACCGAGCGCACCGAGGTGCGGATCGCCTACGACGACGACGCGCTGTACGTCGGCGCGCGCATGTGGGACGAGCACCCCGACTCGATCCTCGCACGGCTCACGCGCCGGGACGTCTCGGTGGACGCGGACCGGCTCAACTTCTACCTCGACCCGTTCCACGATCGGCGCAGCGGCTACTACTTCATGCTCAACGCCGCCGGCGTGCAGTTCGACGGCACGCTCATGAACGACAGCTGGGACGACCTGAACTGGGACGGCGTCTGGAGCGGCGCCGCGCACGTCGACGATCAGGGCTGGACCTGCGAGATGCGGATTCCGTTCTCGCAGTTCCGCTTCAACCGGAACGATCACCAGGTGTGGGGCGTGAACTTCAAGCGCGTGATCGCGCGGCGCAACGAGAGCGACTACGTGGTCTACATGCCTCGGGACGGGGGCGGTTTCGTCTCCCGCTTCCCGGACCTCGTGGGCCTCGACGGCATCCGCCCCGGGCGCGCGGTCGAGCTGCTGCCCTACGTCACCACCAAGGGCCAGTACCTGCGCCACGACGCGGGCGATCCGTTCCGCAGCGACCCCGAGTACGAGCCCGACGGCGGCGTCGACGTTCGCACGAGTCTCGGCAGCCGGCTGACGCTCAATGCGACCGTGAATCCCGACTTCGGCCAGGTCGAGGTCGACCCGGCGGTGGTGAACCTGTCCGATGTCGAGTCGTACTTCGACGAGAAGCGTCCGTTCTTCGTCGAGGGCGCCCAGAACTTCCGCTTCGGCAACGAGGGAGCGAACGACTACTGGGGCTTCAACTGGCCGGAGCCGACGTTCTTCTACAGCCGCCGCATCGGCCGCGCGCCGCAGGTGGTGGGCGACGCCGACTTCGTCGATACCCCGGTCGGCACCCGCATCCTGGGAGCGGCGAAGCTGACGGGCAAGCTCACGCCGACCACCAATTTCGGCATGCTGCACGCGCTCACCGGGCGCGAGACCGCGCACTACCAGGACGGCCTGACCCGCTGGGACGCCGAAGCCGAGCCGCTCACCTACTACGGGGCGACCCACGCATTGAAGGAATTCAAGGACCGCCGCCTGGGGTTGGGTTTCATGACCACGGCGGTCGAGCGCGACTTCTCCCACAACGGGCTGGGCGACGACCTCAACCGCTCGTCGCTGATGTCGGGCGTCGACGGCTGGGCGTTCCTCGACCGGGCGAAGAAGTACGTGGTTTCCGGCTACACCGCGGTCAGTCGCGTCGACGGCTCGCAGGCACGCATCCGGGACCTGCAGGAGTCCTCGCGTCACTACCTGCAGCGTCCCGATCGCAGGCACTTCCGCCTCGACCCGAACGCCACCTCGCTCACCGGAATGGTCAGCCGCTACTGGATCAACAAGCAGAACGGCAGCGTGCTGCTGAACTGTGCCGCCGGCTATCTGGACCCTCACTTCGACGTCAACGACATGGGCTTCATGAGCCGCAGCGGGCTCATCAACACCCACTTCGGCACCGGCTACCAGTGGACGAAGACCAACCACGTGCGCAAGTACACGAACGTCATGGCGACGCTGTTCTCGAGCTGGAACACCGACGGCGACCGCACGGTCACCGGGCTGTGGGGCAGCACGCGCACGACCTGGATCAACAACTGGGAGACCCAGATCAACCTGGATCACATCTTCGAGGGGCTCGACGACCGGCGCACGCGCGGCGGCCCGATGATGAAGATGCCGGCGGGCGAGGAGTACTACGGCCGCTTCCAGACCAACTTCAAGAACGCGATGGGCTACGAGGTCGAGACCAACGCCAACAGCGACGCGGCGGGCTCGTACTACTGGAACGTGTATCCCTACGTGGAGTGGAAGCCGGCCTCCAACATCATGCTCAGCATGGGCCCCGGCTACGAGCGCACGCACGAGCGCGCGCAGTACGTCGACGGCGGCGTCGACGATCCGGCGGTCACCTCGACGTACGGCCATCGCTACCTGTTCGGCACGCTCGACCAGCGCACGCTGCTCGCGAACATCCGGCTCAACTGCGCGTTCTCGCCGCGGCTCACGCTGCAGCTGTTCGCGCAGCCGCTGGTGTCGAGCGGACGCTACGGGGACTTCAAGGAGCTGGCGGCACCGCGCACCTTCGACTTCGTGCACTACGGCGCGTCCGCGGTGCGCAGCGACGGGACGGTGGACGTCACGCCGCTGGTCGGGGCGCCGTTCTCGTTCGACGATCCCGACTTCGACTTCAAGTCGCTGCGCGGGAACGCGGTGTTGCGCTGGGAATACCTGCCGGGCTCGACGCTGTTCCTGGTGTGGACCCAGGAGCGCACCGACGACCAGCTGCTCTCGGACTTCCGGATCCGCCGCTCGTTCGACCGTCTGCTCGACTCGAAAGCGAGCAACATCTTCCTCGTGAAGGCGACGCGCTACTTCACCATGTGAGGCGTGCCCGGTATACTCCGCGCCCGGTACTTCAGCGACGGAGACCCGATGCCACGACCCACCTCGACCGACCACGTGCGCGCCCTCGGGCTGCGCGACCCCCAGGTCGCGCAGGCCCAGCGCGTCCTGCTCGATGGCGGCCGCCTGGCTCAGGAGCAGGGCGTGCGCCTGTTCGACGCGAGCGTCGTCGAGCTGGGCCGCCTCGCCGACGCCGTCGCGCGCGACCTGCACGGGGAGCGCGTGTACTTCAGCGTCAACCGCCAGCTCAATCCCACGAACGTGTGCGTGCTGTCGTGCAAGTTCTGCGACTACGCCAAGAAGCCCGGCGCCCCGGACGCATACACGATGAGCCGCGAGGAGATCCTCGCGCACGTCGATCCCGACATCCGCGAGATCCACATCGTGGGCGGCCTCCACAACAAGTGGCGGTTCGACGACTACGTGAACGTGATCCGCTGGGTGAAGGAGAAGAAGCCCGACCTGAGCGTGAAGGCGTACACCGCGGTCGAGATCGACTTCTTCTGCCGGCTCACCAAGCAGCCGGCCGAGTGGGTGCTCGAGCAGCTGCGGCAGGCCGGCCTCGACGCGCTGCCCGGCGGCGGAGCCGAGGTGTTCAGCGAGCGCGTGCGGCGCGAGCTCTTCCACCAGAAGATCGGCGGCCGGCGCTGGCTCGAGATCCACGACATCGCGCACCGCCTGGGCATCCGCTCGAACGCCACGCTGCTCTACGGCCACATCGAGACGCGCGCCGAGCGCGTGCAGCACGTGATCGACCTGCGCGACCTCGAGGACCGCTCGCCCGGCTTCTTCGCGTTCATCCCGCTCGCGTTCCAGCCCGGCACCACCGGGCTCGTGCGCCGGCAGGCCTCCGCGATCGAGGACCTCAAGACCATCGCGATCTCGCGCCTGCTGTTCGACAACGTGCCCCACGTGAAGTCGTACTGGGTGATGCTGGGGCAGGACACCGCGAGCGTGGCACTCAACTTCGGCGCCAGCGATCTCGACGGCACCATCGGCGTGGAGAAGATCGCGCACGCTGCCCTCGCGCGGAGCCCGGTGGGATTCGCCGAGGCGGGCATGGTCCACTCCATCCGCGAGGCCGGCAAGGTGCCGGTGCAGCGCGATGCGCTCTACCGCGTCGTGCGCGAGTATCCGCTGGCCGAGAGCGCCGCGCCCGCGGCGGCGTCGGCCTGAGCGCGGAAGGCGCGCGCATGAGCGGACCGCGCGACGCGCCGCAGGCGCCCGTCCACTCGCCGGGGTTCGAGGCGCTCGTCGACGCCACGCGGCGGCACGTGCGCGAGATCACCATCGAGGACTACCGCACGCGGCTCGCGGCCGGCGAGCCGCTGGTGCTCGTCGACGTCCGCGAGGACCGCGAGTGGGACGCGGCGCGGATCCCCGGGGCCACGCACCTGGGCCGCGGCATCCTCGAGCGCGACGTGGAGACGACGTTTCCCGCCAAGGACACTCCGCTGGTGCTCCAGTGCGGAGGCGGCTACCGGAGCGTGCTCTCCGCGGACAACCTGCAGCGCATGGGCTACACCCACGTGACCTCGCTCGCCGAGGGCATCCGCGGCTGGATCGCGCGCGGGCTGCCGCTGGAAGGGCCACGTTGAGTCCCGGTCCGCGCCATGTCTGGGAGGTCTACATCCGCACCACGCCGGAGCGGCTGTGGCAGGCGATCGTCGATCCCGCGATGACGGTGCGCTACTTCGGCGCCTCCGCGATCGAGAGCACGCTCGTGGTCGGCGCGCCGATCGTCTGGCGCCACCCCGACAGCCGGCCTGCCGTCGAAGGCGTGGTGCTCGAGATCGAGCCGCCCGCGCGCCTGGTGCACTCCTACACGTTGCCCTGGCATCCCGAGGCGCGACTCGACCGCCCCTCGCGCGTGACGTGGGAGCTCGACACGCTCGGCGAGACCTGCAAGCTCACGCTCGTGCACGACGAGTTCGAGCGCGAGACCGCGACCTGGCGGGAGGTCATGCACGGCTGGAACCCGGTGCTCTCGGGGCTCAAGACCCTGCTCGAGACCGGCCGTCCGCTCGACATCGGGCGCTGAGCTCCCCGCGCGCGACCGCGCGGGCTCAGTGGTGCGGCGACGCCGGCACCGGCAGCGTGCTCACCTCCGCCTGCCGCGGATCGCGCAGCCAGGACTTCGGTGGTGCGGACGTGCGCCGCGGCGTCGGGATCCGCCGGGTCGAGCCGGCGAGCCTCCTGATAGAGCGCCAGCGCGTCGATCGGCATCCCGATGGCCTCGAGCATGCGGCCCCACTGGATCGCGCACGAGCGCCTGCTCGTGCGCGGCGCTCGCCAGCGCGCTCGCCGAGTCCTCGAGCGCGAGGGCGTGGCGCAGGATGCGGACCCGGTCGAGACTGGTGCGCATGGCCGGGCGCGGGCGCGCGTAGGTGGAGCCGCCCCAGCTGTAGTTGCTCCAGGACATGCCGAGCGCCATCACCGCGATCGGATTGCGCGGGTTCGCGTCGGCGACCCGCTGCAGGTAGCCCAGCGCGCGCACCCAGTCGCCGCGCGCCTCGGCCGCGTTCACGCTGTCGGCGAGCGCCGGCGAGGGCGCCAGCGGGACCTCCGCCGGCGCCGGCGGCGGGCGACGCGCGGACCGCACCGCGAGTGCCAGCGCGAGCGCGAGTGTCGAGCGCGAGCGACGCGAGCAGCGCGCTTGCGGCGGTGCGACGGCCGCGATTCCGCGCGGTCTCGGGCGGCGGCGCGATCGGGCGTCGTCGTCGGCTCATCGTCGCGGCTCCGCGAACGGCTCGACGTCGAACGCGATCTCGGCGGCGCCCGGCGGCGCCTCGACCCAGCCCGCTTCCGCGACGCGGGCCGCCGGGCGAGCGCGGCGACGGTGGCCCGCAGGCCCGCGGGCACCCGCACCCGCGCCGGCGCGGGCAGCGGATCGAGCCGCACCCGCAGTCGGCCGGGGCTCGGGCGGTCGAGCGAGACCGAGGTGACTCCGAAGCGCGTGGGCGCGTGCGACAGCGTGGTGCCGGCCCACGCGGCGGTATCGCAGCCGAGCGCGATCTCCAGCGTGTCGCCGGGATCCGCGAGCACCATGCTGCGCAGCAGATCGACCAGCACCGCGGCGGCGGTGGCGTGCGGCGGCAGGTTGGAGCCGAAGCCGCCATCGCGGCGGTCGAAGATCTCCGCCTGGCCGATCGTGCTGCTGCTGTGCGCCAGCAGCGAGTCCCGCCAGGCGCGCGCGTACGCCGGCCGGCCGGCGCGCAGCTCGTCGAGCGCGAGGTCGACGCCGTTGTAGGTGTGTAGCGAATCCGGCGACCCGTAGTGACTGAGGCCCGGACGGCCCTCGGGCGCAAGCACCCGGCGCGCGAGGGCGGCGAGCCGTGGATCACCCGGCGGCAGCGCCCGGGTGGGATAGCCGCTCGACAGGTTTCCCCAGTCGCGGCCGGCGCCGGGCCAGGACGGCGGCACGTCGCGACTGCCGGTCCGCCCGAGCGCGGACGCGAAGGCGCGGCGGTAGTCGGCGGCCTCGGACCGGGCCCGCGTTGCGAGGGCGGAGTCCCCGGCCTGCAGCGCGAGTGCGACGACCGCGTCGCAGCCGGCGATCGACCACGCGTCGTTGCCGACCAGCTCGGCGCACACCAATTCGGCGTCGCGTGGATCGCCGAACGGCAGCAGCCCCGCCCACGGCAGGCGCAGCGCGGCGGTCGCCCGACGCTGGCGCTCGATCCACTCGAGCGACCCCCGCGCGACCGGCAGCAGCTCGGTGGCCAGCGCCCGGTCGCCGGCATAGGCGCACGCCTGCTCGAACGCCCACAGTCCCTCGCCGGTGCCGTCGAGCTGGCCCGTCTGCGAGAGCAGCGCGCCGCTCGGCAGCTGGAACTCGGCGAGCGTGCGGGCGTCGTCGCGCGCGAAGTCGGAGAGTCCCGCGAGCGCCAGCGCCCGCACGGCCCGCGCGCCGTCGCGCAGCCACACATCGCGATACTGGAACGGGCTGCCGATCGGCGCCCAGCGTCCGCCCGGCCGCTCGTGGCACAGCACCAGCGTCACGAGCGCGGCGTTCCACGCCGCGTCCACCGTGTGATCGGGCGTGGCGAGTGTCGCGGCCCGCGCCAACTGCGCGCGCCAGAAGCGCCGCGACATCGCGACCACGCGCTCGTGGGCCGCCACGCTCGCGAGCGCCCCCGACGCCAGCGCGGTGGGATACAGCGGGACGCACGAAGTCCCACTCGCGCCGCTCACCCGCCGCGAGCCGCGCAGCGCAGCGCGCCGCGAGCGCGCCCGGCCCGGTGCCCACGGTCACCACCGGATGCGCGATCGACGGCGCGCCCGCCGGCACCACGGCCGCGCGGTCCACCAGCGCCACCACGCGGCCGGAGCGGAGGGCCGCACGTCCGCGCCACGCCTCGGCGACCTCGGCCCGCTCCGGCGCGTCCCACGGCACGACGTGTGGCCCCGCCGGCGTGCCGTGCACCCGCGCGTCGAACGCGACGTCGACGGGCCCGGGGCCGATCGCGCTCGCCGTGACGCGCACCGAGGCCACCAGACTGGTGTCGCCGAGCGGTGTCGCGGGCGCGGCCGCGGCCTCGAACGCCAGCCGCACGCCGCGCGCTTCCATCGTCCAGTGTGCCACCGGGACTCCGTCGCGCTCGAAGGCGACCGGCGACGTCGTCGCCGGACCGGCGTCCGGATCGAAGCGCCATTGCAGCGCCGCCTCGCCGTTCGCGATCACGCTGCCGTCGCCGATCTGGAACGCGCGATGGGCCCCCGGCCAGCCGAGCGCGGCGATGGAATGCGCGTAGTGCTCCGGGAATGCGTCGACCCCGGCACCCGGGACGGCCGGCGCCCGCGCGGGCGCGCAGCCGGCGAGCAGCGCGGCGATCGCCAGCGCGGCCGGAAGCAGCGAGCCTCTCTCCAAGCAGCTCATGCGGGATCTCCCACGGTAGGGGCCGCAGTCTAGCGGATCCGCCGTGCGCTTCGCCGCCCGGCCGGCGCGCGACGGGCGGGCCGCGCGGTACGCCGTGCGCGGCCACGCTGCATCCGGTACCTTGCGTGCTCACCCCGCATCCGCTCCCGTCCACGGAGGGACCGTGCCCGAATCCAGTGCCCCGCTGTTCCACTCGCTGAGGTACACGGACCCCCAGCAGGTCCTGGAGACGGTGTTCGGCTATCGCGCGTTCCGTCCCGGCCAACGCGAGATCATCGACGCGGTGCTCGCCGGGCGCGATTGCATCGGTGTGATGCCCACCGGCGCGGGCAAGTCGCTCACGTTCCAGATCCCCGCCAAGATCCTGCCCGGCCCGGTGCTGGTGCTCTCGCCGCTCATCAGCCTGATGAAGGACCAGGTGGACGCGCTGGTGCGCGTGGGTGTGCGCGCCACCGTGCTCAACTCCACGGTGGACTTCGAGGAGCGCAAGCGCCGGCTCGGCGAACTGCGCCGCGGCGAGCTCGAGATCCTCTACGTCGCGCCCGAAGGGCTCGAGGGCGGGCTGCGCGGCATCATCGCGGAGTGCCGGCCGAGCCTGGTGGTGGTGGACGAGGCGCACTGCATCAGCCAGTGGGGGC
The DNA here is from genome assembly GCA_963725865.1 of Candidatus Eiseniibacteriota bacterium. Taxonomy (GTDB): domain Bacteria; phylum Eisenbacteria; class RBG-16-71-46; order RBG-16-71-46; family RBG-16-71-46; genus CAVSAC01. The sequence continues at coordinate 662,529 of CAVSAC010000014.1, read as the reverse complement.
ACGATTTCAGGCCCTCGTACCGGCGCCTCGCGGGGCTCAAGTCCGAGATGGGCGACATCCCGGTGCTGGCGCTCACCGCGACCGCCACGCGCCGGGTCGCGGGCGACATCATCCGCCAGCTCGGCATGGTCCAGCCGGCGGGCTACAAGGGCTCGTTCTTCCGCCCCAATCTGGTGATCACCGCGCACAAGAAGGGGGATGACGCCGCGGGGAAGCGGCGCGACACCCGCCGCGACCTGCTCGGCATCATCCGCCGCCACGCCGGCGAGAGCGGGATCGTGTACTGCATCAGCCGCCGCTCGGTCGAGAGCGTGTCGGCGTGGCTGAACACCCACGGCGTGCGCGCGCTGCCGTACCACGCCGGGCTGGCCGACGCCGACCGCCACCGCCACCAGGACGCGTTCGCGCGCGACGAGGCCGACGTGATCGTGGCCACCGTCGCGTTCGGCATGGGGATCGACAAGAGCAACGTGCGGTTCGTGGTCCACCGCGACATGCCGAAGAGCATCGAGGCGTGGTACCAGGAGATCGGCCGCGCCGGCCGCGACGGGCTGCCGAGCGACTGCGTGCTGTTCTACTCGTGGGCGGACGTGATCGGCTACGACCGCTTCCTCGACGGGATCGAGGACGCCGCCGTGCGCGAGGAGACGCGGCGCAAGACGGTCGAGCTGTTCCGGCTCGTGGACCGCGGAGGCTGCCGGCACCGGGCGCTGGTCGGCTACTTCGACGAGCCGCTCGAGCCGTGCGGCGGCTCCTGCGACGTGTGCCGCGGCGTGGGCATCGAGGCGCTGGTGGCGCCGGTCGGCCCGCCGGCCGCGGGGCGGCTCGCGCGGCCCGGCGCGGCGGGCGCCGCGGGCGGCGCGTACGACGAGGCGCTGTTCGACCGCTTGCGCGCGCTGCGCAAGCGGCTCGCGGACGCCGAGAGCGTGCCCGCCTACATCGTCTTCAGCGACGCGGTGCTGCGCCAGATGGCCGAGCACCGGCCGCGCACGCCCAGCGGGCTGCTGCTGCTCTCGGGCGTGGGACCGGCCAAGCTGGCGCGCTACGGCGAGGCGTTCCTCGCGGAGCTGGCGCGCGAGCGCTGAGCCTGCGGGAGTCCGGCGTGGCCGCTGGCGCGGGCACGTCGGTTCCCGCGAGCGCCCAGCGACCGTGCGATCCCGGTCGCGCGCTCGCTCGCCTCAGGCGGCGCGCCGCTGCTCGACGCGCGCGACGACCGGCACGGGCGCGGGTTCGCGCCAGCGCCACCATGGCAGCCGCAGGAACACCAGCACCGCGACCCCGATCGCGAACCCGTCGACGAATCCGGCCCCGGCTTCCGGCTCGATCGGAAGTCCGAACAGCCCGCTCGCCATCAGCGCGCCGAGCAGCAGCAGCACCGTCGGCGGCAGCAGGGTGCGCGGGTTCGCCACCTCGAAGGGGGTCATCGACGTGACGCGGTCCGCCGCCGGCGGGAGCGCCGCGGCGGGATCCATCGCGATCGCGCCGGCGGCCGTCCTCGCCTCCTCGCGCGGCGCCTCGGCGTGCCACGCCAGCAGGCGCGCCCGCAGCGCGCGCGCCGCGGCCGCCCCGGCGCTCACGCGGCTCACGCCCGCGTCGCGCAGGCTGAACGCGCCCCCGCGCCAGTGCACGACCACGCGCGGTGGCATGACCCAGCCGGGGAGCGTGGCGCCGAGCGTGACGTCGAGGACGTCGTCCCGGCGCAGCGCGAAGCGCGCCTGCTCGCCGACGTAGCGCAGCCGGTCGGCTTCGAGCACGAGGAAGCCGAGATCCCAGTCGCCGAAGCCCTCGTAGACCCGCGCCTGCGCGCCCGGCGCGAGGCCCACGTAGCCGGCGCGCGCCGGATCGCCGACGGCGTCGCCGAGCCGGCGGGCCAGCGTGGCGCGCAGCGCGGCGCTCGGGCGCCCGCCGAGCGCGTCGCCGAGCGCGAGCACGGCGAGCGCAGCGAGCACCATCACCACGAGCACCACCTGAAGGCGGGGCGCCGCCGGAAGCACGGCTCCGGCGGCCGCCATCAGCGCGGCCGGCAGCAGCGCCAGCGTCGCCAGCATCGCGAAGCCGATGCGATTGCTCCAGCCGCTCTTGTAGGGCGTCGAGAACGCGCGCACGCCGTCGGCGATCCCGGCCGGGATCGCGTAGCGCGAGGGGTCGTCGCAGCCATCGCGCAGCAGCGCGTCGACGCGCTCCGCGCTCAGCCCGGCGGCGGCGCCGATCGCGCGCGCGCGCCGCAGCGTCGACGGATGGGTGAGCAGCGAGCCGGTCCAGCGGCCCCACTCGAGCGGCAGGTGGTTGAGGCGCGTGAGGCGTGCGAGTGCGGCGATCATCGCCTCCGGATCGCGGGTCATGGCGACCGCCCCGGCGTCGGCCGCGGCCTCGAACCGTCGCGCGATCAGCGTCTGCAGGATCAGGTATCCGAGCAGGGCGAGGGGCCACACCAGCCAGGGGGGCGCGGAGAGCCGCGCGATCGCCGCCACCACCCAGAGCCCGGCCGGCCACACGAGCAGCTTCATCGGATGCCGGTGCTTCAGGTGCGTGAGCTCGTGCGCGAGGATCGCGTCCACCTCACGGCGCGAGAGGTGCGCGAGCAGGTGGTCGGTGAGCATCACCACGTTCGGGTTCACGGCGAACGCATTCGCGAGGCGCATGCGGGCCGCGGGCACCACGTACAGCATGCGCACCCGCTGCTCCGCCGCGGCCGCCAGCGCGAATACGCGGTCGCGCAGTTCGCCGGCGGTCACCGCGTGCGGCGCCAGTCCGCCGGCCACGCCGCGCCGCGTCAGCGCGAGCAGCATCACCGCGATGCCCGCGAGCATGCTGGTGGCGGCGCCGCGCACGTCGGTCTCCGTCAGCTGCGCGATCGCGACCCCGAACAGCGCGAGCGGCACCACCAGTCCCACCAGCTGCCAGGCGGCCGGCTCCACCGCCTCGCGCAACGAGGTCTCGACACCACGCGCGCGCCGCGCCACGGCGTGCGAGAGCGCGACGATCGCCAGCACTGTGAGCGCCGGCGGCACGCCGAAGAGCAGGCCCATGAACAGCGTGGTGGCCGGCAGTCCCAGCGGGTCGATCGCGTGCGAGAGCCGCGATCCCGTCCCGGTGGTCCACATCAGCCCGATCCAGCCCAGCCAGGGCAGCAGCGCGAGCAGGTTGACGGCGCGCCAGTACCCGAACCACGCGCCCTCCGGAGCGCGTTCGAGCTGGCGCAGGGCCGCCTTGCGCAGCAGGGCGACCAGGGCGAAGGGCAGCAGCAGCGCGAGTGCGAGCAGCGCGTTCGTCATGGCCGCGTTATCGGCCCGCGAGCCGCGGCGCTGGAGCGCGGCCGCGGCGGCCGCCGCGGCCGCCGCGCCGGCCGAGGCCCGCGGATCGCAGGGCTTTGCAAGGACTGCGCTCCGGCGCCGCCTGGTCCATCGCGGGGCCCCGCGCACGGCCCCGCGGCGCCCCATCACTCAGCCGCCAGCGCCGCAACTGCACACTTGAGCAATGAGGCCTCGACTGCGATAGTCGCGGCCATGCGCGTCGAGTACCGCGAGGAGCCCTGCCGCTCGGCCCTCAACCGGGTGACCGGGATGGGCTTCGAGTGGTCGCTCAATCCCTACATGGGCTGCGCCCACCGCTGCACGTTCTGCTACGTGCGCGCGTTCGAGCGGCGCGCGGAGCGGCCGAGCGACCAGCGCTACGGTTGGAGCATCCGCGTGAAGACCAATATCGCCGAGGTGCTGCGCGCCGAGCTCGTGCGCCCGACGTGGAAGCGCGACCCGGTGGTGATCGGCGCGGCGACGGACCCCTACCAGCCGGCGGAGGGCCGCTACCGGCTGACACGCGCGTGCCTCGCCGTGCTCGCCGAAGCGCGCACCGGTTTCAACCTCATCACCCGCGGGCCGCTGGTGGTGCGCGACCTCGATCGCCTGCAGGAGGCGTCGCGTCGCGCCACGGTCTCGGTGTCGTTCTCGGTGCCGACGCTCGACGAGGCGGTATGGCGCACCACCGAGCCCGCGACCGCGCCACCGCAGGCGCGGCTGCGGGCGCTCGGCCGTCTGATCGCCGGCGGCGTGCGCGCCGGCGTGGCGATGGCGCCCGTGCTCCCCGGGCTCTCCGACCGGCCGGAGCAGCTGGCGGCCGTGGTGCGCGCCGCGCGTGACGCCGGAGCCGCGTTCATCTGGGCCGACGTCGTGAACCTGCGGCCCGGCACGCGCGAGCACTTCTTCGCGAGCCTGGCGCGCGACTGGCCCGCGCTGCTGCCGGAGTACGAGCGGCTGTTCGCGGCCGGCGCCTATCTCAAGCGCACCCACGTCGACGCGCTGCGCGAACAGGTGGCCGAGCTCAAGCGCCGCCACGCGATCGCCGACCGGCGCATGTTGCGGCTGCAGCCGCCCGAGGAGCCGGTGCAGGTGTGTCTGCCGCTGTGAGCCGCCCGGCGGCGAGGCCCTGCGCGGCTCGACCGCGCCCCGCGCCTGTCGTAGGATGCCGCGCGCCATGCTGCGACCCCACCTCTCGACCGCCACCGTCGCCGCCCGCATCCCGTACGCGAACTGCGCGCCGTTCTACACGCTGTGGGCCGACGCGCCGTTCGCGGTGCGCAACCTGCTGCCGCGCGAGCTGGGTCGCGAGGCCGAGGCCGGCCGCGTGGACCTCGGCGTCATGGCGGTCGGCGACTACCTGAGGATGCAGGACCGCTTCGAGCTGCTGGGGCCGTTCGGCGTCGCGCGCCGCGGCGCGGTCGACTCGGTGCTGCTCTACTCGCGCCGACCGGCGGCCGCGCTCGCGCACGCGCTGATCTCGGTGACGCCCGCGACCTCGACCTCGATCCGGCTGCTGCACCTGCTGCTCGACGTGCGCCGCGGCCTCGAGGGCGTGCGCTACGTGCGCGGGCTGGAGCCCGGCCAGTCCGACGCGCTGCTGATGATCGGCGACGACGCGATGCGCATGCGCGACCGCCGGCCCGAGGGCTTCACGCAGACGCTCGATCTCGGTGCCGACTGGCTGGAATGGACCGGGCTCGCGTTCGTGTTCGCGGTGTGGGCGGTGCGGCGCGACCTCGACGCGGGCGTGAAGGCCGAGCTGCGCGAGTTCCTCGAGACCTCGCTGGCGGCCGGGCTCGCGTCGCTGCCGGAGGTCGCGCGCCAGTGGACCGGCACCGGCTGGACGCCCGACGAGCTCGAGGCGTACATGCGACGCTTCCACTACCGCCTCGGTCCCGACGATCTCGAGGGCCTGCAGCGCTTCGAGGAGCTGGTCGGGCGCCACGGCCTGCGCGAGGTCGAGTAGGCGGCTAGAACTCCGGCACCGCCACCCGGGCCGCGCCGTTGACGACCACCAGGCTGTCGCGGACCTCGAGCTGCTGCACCGTGTCGTTGCCCAGCACGCGCATGCGGCGCATCTGGAGCGTCGGCAGCTTCACGAACACCAGCCCCTCGCCGCGGGTGCCGATCACGAGCACGTCGCCGGCGGTGGCCAGATGCGTCGGCCAGTCGAACGGGTCGTCGGGGTGGAACATCACCCAGTGCTCGTTCGCCGCCGGGTCGTAGGCGACCACCCCGCTCTTGAAGTAGGCGGTGTAGGTCACGCCGCCCACCACCAGCGAGTCCTCGATGCTGCCCATCCCGGCGCGGCGGCCCGGGAAGCGCCGCAGCTTCAGCGGCGCGCCGTCCACGTGCCCCGCGTTGTCGGTGCGCCAGTAGTAGAACGCCCGCGCGGGGTCGTCGCCGCGCGCCAGATCGGCTTCGCTGACGTAGCCGTAGTCGCGCTTGATGCCCTCGAGGAACGAGGCCTCGGGCGCGAAGGGCGGCTGCTCGAGCTCGTCGCTGCGCACGACCGACGGTACCGGCTCGGTGGCGTCGTGCATGAACGTGAGCGTGAGCGTGAGCAGCTTCTCCGACGGGGTGCAGTAAAGGTCGAGCTCGCGGTTCGTCAGCCCGGAGCCGCCGTCGGAGGCCACCAGGAAGGCCTCGCGGGTCCCGTCGTGGTGCAGGTCCACGGTCCCGGCCGCCTCGAGTGCTCCGACCAGCGAGCCGACCGCGGTGGTGGTGCCATCGGCGCCCGCGCGGCGCTGGATGCTCCAGCCGCCGGTGCGCCCCTTCGCGGACGGGCGTAGCAGCAGGCTGTCGCCGCCGCTGCCGAGCGGCAGCGCCACCCGCCGGGTGTGCGGCGTCACCTCGACGAACGTCACCTGCGACTTGGAGCCGGTTCCGACCGGCTCGGCGGTCAGCGTGGAGTCGGCGGTGGCGGTGCCCGGGGCGGAGCGCCGCGGGCCGCACGATCCGGCGAGCGCCGCCAGCACGGCGGCGAGGGCGAGCGCACCGGCAGGAGTGCAGGGACGGGAAGCACGCATCGGTCAGGGACCTCCAGCGGACGAGCGGGCGCGGCGAAGGACGGCGTGGCAACCGGCGACCGCCGCAGATTAGCAGCCGGCCCGCGCGCTCGCACGCGGCCGGCGACGCGGCGCGGCCGGCGCGCGCGCGGTGGAAGCCCCGCCGAGCGCGGCCTAGAATGCCGCCCGGACGCGGGCCCCGCGCGGCTTCCGGAAGTCCGGAGCGCGCGATCGGAGCGGCAACCCGCCTCGCCCCGTTGACGTATCCAGACCGCGCGGCGCAGCCGTGGCCGCGCACGAGCCCACACCCACGGAGAGCGCGATGAGCACCATGCACGAGGTGGACTACGAGATCGTCGGCGAGGACCTGCAGTTCGTGAAGCTCGAGCTCGATCCCGGCGAGGCCGCGGTCGCCGAAGCGGGCATGATGATGTACATCGAGGACGGCATCCAGATGGATACCGTCTTCGGTGACGGCTCGGGCGCCCAGAAGGGCTTCATGGGCGCGCTGCTCGGCGCCGGCAAGCGCCTGCTCACCGGCGAGTCGCTGTTCACCACCGTGTTCCACAACGAGTCCCAGCAGAAGCGCAAGGTGGCGTTCGCCGCGCCGTACCCGGGCCGCATCATGCCGGTGCACCTCGCGGAGGTCGGCGGCGAGATCATCTGCCAGAAGGACTCGTTCCTGTGCGCCGCGAAGGGCGTGCAGCTCGGCATCGCGTTCAACAAGCGCTTCGGCGCCGGGCTGTTCGGCGGCGAGGGCTTCATCATGGAGCGCCTGACCGGCGACGGCTGGGTGTTCGTGCACGCCGGCGGCATGCTGGAGGAGAAGGTCCTCTCCGCGGGCGAGACGCTGCGCGTCGACACCGGCTGCCTGGTGGGCCTGGTGCCGAGCGTGACGTACGACATCCAGCTGGTGGGCGGCATCAAGACCGCGCTGTTCGGCGGCGAGGGCCTGTTCTTCGCCACCCTGCGGGGGCCGGGCAAGGTGTGGCTGCAGTCGCTGCCGTTCAGCCGGCTCGCGAGCCGCATCTATGCCGCGGCGCCCCAGACCGGCGGCCGGCGCGTGGACGAGGGCTCGATCCTCGGCGGCCTCGGCAACCTGCTGGACGGCGACGGCCGCTAACCGCCCGCGCCGCGCGGGCCCTGCTGGTCCGCGGCCGGCGCGACATCGGGAGGCGGCCGGCGGTCAGATGGTGTCGTCGTCCGCCGCCAGCAGGGTGCCGACGCTCGGCTCCGGTTCGGGCAGCGGGAGCCCCGCCGCCTCGAGCGCGCGCTGCATGCTCGCGATCAGGCGCTCGAGGTCGAGCACCCGCACGGTCATGTCGTGCACGCGCAGCGCGAACGCGCGCATCAGGCTGACCGCCAGCTCCGGGAAGTCGACCAGCGCCTCGAGCACGTCGTCGCGCGAGAGATTGAGCACGTGCGCGTGGTCCAGCGCGCGCACCGTGTAATCGGTGGCGGTGCCCTCCGACACGAACAGCTCGCCGAATCCCATGCCGGGCAGCAGCACGCGCACCAGGCTGCCCGCCATGTGCTGCTCGAGCCGCCCGTCCACCACCAGCCACGGGCCGCGGCTGGGCTCGCCGGCGTGGATCAGCGTCTCGCTCGGCTCGGCGTGCACCTCGCGCGAGCGTGACGCGAGCTGCGCGAGTGCCTCGGTGGGGATCGAGGCCAGCAGTGGCAGGCTCTTCAGGAAGGCGGTCTTCTCGACCAGCGTGAGGGTGTCGGACATGGGCTACCCCAGTGCGATCGCCGCGACGGCCCACGCGGCGATCTCGCGAACGAGCGCGTTGGACGCGCCCAGGTTGGCCTCGACCTGCGTCAGCATGCGGCGGTCGCGCCGCGTGCCGATGACCTGGAGCGCGACCGCGCGCAGCCAGACGTCTTCGGATCCGAGAATCTGCTCGAGCGAGTCGTCGTACGCCAGCGGCCGGAATCCCCAGCGCTGCTCGACGAAGCGCAGGCGCTCCTCGTCGCTGCCGGCGTTCACCAGCGGCAGCACCAGCGCGCGATGCGCGGGGGCCAGCGCGTTCTCGAGGTACTCGATCGCGTTGCCGCGCTGGCGCCGGTCGCCCGAGAGCCCGCGCCACGCGTCGTACAGCGTCCGCGGCGGATAGAGCAGCGCGAGGCGGCGGAACACGCGATCCAGCGCCTGGTCCATGCGCTCGCCGAGCACCGTGAGCAGCAGGCGCTCCGGGCTGCGCGGCGCCATCTGCTCGGGACACGCCCGCGAGTGCACCAGCGCGAAGCCGTACGCGCGCGCGTCGAGCTCCAGGTCCTCGCCCGCCAGCGCCGCGTCGAAACGCACGCGCTTGTCCGCCGCGCGAATGCGGTTGCACGCCTTCAGGATGCGATACGCGAGGCGCACGTCCTCGCGCTCGCGGCAGCGCATCAGGCCGTTGGCCGCCTCCTGGGTGCCGATCTCGCCCAGCACGCGCGGCAACTCGCGGCGCACCGGGCTGGGAACCGAGCGGTCGCTGAGCCAGTCGGAGAGCGTGCCCGAAACTCCGTCGGCGTACGCCACGAGCGCGGCGCGCGCGGCCTCGCGCTCGCCGGACCGGGTGAGCGCCTCGATCAGGATCGGCACGTCCGCGCGCCGCCGCAGCCGGCCGGCGCTGCCGTAGGCCGCCACGCGCACGGCGCGCTGCGGGTGGCGCAGCAGCCGGTCGAGCAGCGCGTGGAGCATCGTGCCCGCGGGCCGCCGCCCGAGCGCCTCGGCGACCGCCGCGTGGTCCTCGACCGTGCCGTCGCGCAGCCGGCGCTCGCAGAGCGCGAGCAGCCGCGCGTCGTCCACGGGGCCGGCGTTCTCGGCCGCGTACAGCAGCGCGGCGCGGCGGTGACGCGGGTCGTCCGATTCGAGGAAGCCGCGGACCGCTTCGAGCGGATCGAGTTCGCCGCGCGCGTGGCTCGCGCGCAGCGCCGCCAGGCGCACGTCGGGGTCCTCGTCCTCCAGGCGGGCCGCGAGGGCGGGCCGGAACGCCTCGCCGCCCCACTTGCCGGCCAGCGCGACGGCGCGTGCACGCACGCGCGGCGAGGCGTGCTCGAGCAGCGCCGGCAGGTGTTCGGGGAGCGTCTCGGGCGCGCTCTCCTCGATCAGCTCGAGGCCGTGCAGCACCAGGCGCTCGAACGGGTGCTCGAGCAGCCGCTTCATCTCGACCAGCAGGCTGGCCTCGCGGAGCGAGATCATCTCGCGCTCGTGGTGGAGATTCATGCGCCGCAGGTTTCGCGCGAGCTGGAAGACGTAGCCGCGCCGCACGCCGAGCCACGCCACGGCCCACACGGCGAGGAGCGCGAGCACCGCGATCGCGAGCGTGCGCACGCCGGAGCCGGCGAAGGCCGCGATCGCGATCAGCAGGCCACCCGCCAGCGCGTCGCCGAGGCGCTCGAGCCCGGCGCCGATCGCCGACTTCACGCGGCGCCGCAGGCCGGGCGAGAGCGGGAAGTAGAACAGCTCGATCGCGCTGCGATTGAGCGATTGACGCTCCATCTGGTCCCACAACCGCGTCGCCACCACCGGGATCAGTCCCGGCAGCGCGACGGTCGCGAGCGCTCCCACCGTGATGCCGGCGGGCAGCACCGCGGCCGACCAGCCGGCCCCGAACCGCTGGAGCGCCCAGCGGGTCGCGAACAACTGGACGATCAGCGAGGCCAGGTTGATCGCGATGTAGAACTGGCCGATGAACGTGGCCAGTCGCTCGGGCTCGGGAATGCGCTGCTGGAGCGCGACCTTGAACTGGTAGTCGAGGAGCCCGGTCACCACGACCGAGCACAGCGAGGCGAGCGCCAGCCAGCGCACGTAAGGGTGGCGCACCGGAGGCACGGTCTCTTCTTCCGGGTCCTCCACCTCGGGCTCCGTCGCCGGCAGGTGACCCTGCCGCGAGCCGCGATAGACCTGCGGCGGGACCGCCAGCAGCAGCGCCGCACCCACGACCAGCAGCATCGGCAGCCCGAACGCGGCGAGCGGCGCCGCGAGCGCTCCGCCGACCAGGCCGCCGACGATCCCGCCGCCCCCGACGATGCCGAGGATGCGCTTGGCCTCACGCGGGTCCGAGCCGCTGTTGACGAACACCCAGAACTGCACCATCAACAGCAGCCCGTAGACGTTCACCCACAGGTAGAGCGCGATCGGGCCCCACGACACGCCGCGTCCCATCAGCCAGGCGAACGCGAGCAGCACGACGGCCGAGCCCAGCGACAGCACGCCGAGGGTCTTGCAGGTGGCGAAGCGGTGGGTCGCGCGCTCGAACGCGCCGGCGATGACGAACGCCAGGAGACCGACCGCCAGATAGACCCACGGCAGGGTGGTGACCGGCAGCTCGGCGAGGAAGTAGGCGTCCCGCGCGGTCCGCACCAGGGTGTACGACGCCGTGAAGGCGAACAGCATGCCGCCGTCGATGAACGCCTGCCGCAGCTCCTCGGGCTCGAGGCGCAGGCGGCTCGCCAGGGCCGCGATCATCCTCGGCGGTCCCCGCGAGGGGTCGCGAACCATCGCGGTTCAGGCGTTGACTTCGCTGCGCCCGGCGTCGAGACTGGCGCGACGCACATGCGGACCCCCCACGTCTTGATCGCCCTCACCATCGCCATGCCGCTGCCCGTGTCGGCCGCGGGCGCATGGCCTTCGGATGCCCGACCCGCGCCGGCGTTCCACGCCCTGGTGGCGGCGACGGCGGAGGCATTCCCGGACTCGGCTGCGACGGCTGACCTGGGGCCCACCCACGCGCCCCCCTGGAATCCGCCCCGCGTCCTGACCGGCGAGACCGGCTGGGAGACCGCGCTGCGCCTGCCCGGACGGGTGGTCTCGCTCCCGCTGGTGGCGCTCGGAGCTGCGACGCGCAGCGGGCTGCTGGTCCTCGAAAGCTCCAACGTCGTCCCCAAGCTGGCCGTGGTGTTCGCCGCCGCTCCCACGATCGGCCTCACGGCCGCGCCGGCGAGCCTCGGCGACCACACCGGCACCGGAGTCACGGTCGCCCTCGTCCCCAGGCCGACGCGCCGCCACCTGCGCGCGGAATGGAGCGGCAGCACGCGCAAGTACACCCGCGCGGGGGTCGAGCTGGACGCCGGCCTGGCGGCAGCTTCGTATCACGAAGAGTGGCGGCCGCAGGAGCACTTTTTCGGCGCGGGCATGGCGAGCCGGACGGACGACGAGGCCATCTTCGCCTCGCACGCACGGCACGCCGGCGTGCGACTGGGGTGGCCCGCGGCGGCGGCCGGCAGCGCGCGGGTGCGGGTCGGTGCCGAGGCGGGGCTGCGCGAGGCGGTCACGCGGATCGCGCATCCGGACGGCGGGGAGGCGCGACTCGCCGAAGTCGATCCGGCGCTGGCCAGCGCGCTCGACGACCAGCAGGTCGAACACCTGGTGTGGGGCCTCGATGGCACGCTCGATGGCCGCTCAGGCCGCCCCCACTGGGCGCGCGGAGTGCGGGTGAGTGGTTCGTTCGAGCGCTTCGACGCGCCGCCGGGCGAGCTCGCGCTCGGGGGGCGCGATCGTGCCGGCGCGCGCTTCACGCGGAGCACGGTGGAGGCCGAGGGCGGCGCCTCGTTCGGGCGCGATCCGCGCACGCTGCGGCTGCTGGTGCGCGTCACCGACACGCACGTCTCGGCGGGCGACGCTCCGTTCCTGCTCGGGGACCTCGAATCCCTGGGCGGCAGCGCGGGACTGTGGGGCTACCAGTCGCGGCGCTTCCAGGGCTTGGACCTGGCGCTTGCGCGCCTGACCTATGTGTTCCCGCTGGAGCAGTACGTGGAGCTGGAGGTCCACGCCGAGACCGGCGGCGTGTACGACGCGCTGTCCCAGGACCTCGTGCCGCGCACGCTGAAGCACTCGTTCGGCGTCGCGTTGCGGCCGCGCGTCGTGAAGGGCGTGCTGGGCATGGTCGGGGTGGATGTCTCGCCCGAGGGCTCGCGGCTGCGGTTCTCGATCGGTGGGGTGGAATGAACGCGCCCCGGCTCGGGCTCCTGCTGGGTGCGGCGGTGCTGGCCATCGCCGGCCTCGCGCGCGCGCAGTCCGCGCCGAGCCCGCCGCGCGCGCGCGAGCTGTCGTACTACTGGGAGCTGGTCGACCAGAGCGTGGTGCGTCCGCTGACGCGCGTGCTCGACCCGTCGCGCGCGGTGCGCAAGCTGCGCGGCACGCCGCGCGAGGCGCTCAACGTGGACGAGCGCGACCAGGTGCACCTGCCCAGCACGTGGTGGCAGCCGCGCGTCGGCTTCCGGCCGGTCGGTGTCGAGCAGATGCTCACCGGCCCCGGCCCCGGCACCGGACCCGCGCCCGGACCGTGGACGGTGACGCGCGGCAAGACCCAGGGCGTCACCCCCGGCTTCTTCATCCGCGACGGCCGCGGCGACCGCTTCATCCTCAAGTTCGATCCCCCCGCGCTCCCCGAGATGGCGACGGGCGCCGACGTGATCTGCACCTATCTGCTCTGGGCCGCCGGCTACAACGTGCCGGATAACGCGGTGGTGACGTTCCGCGCCGAGGACCTGCGACTGGCGGACGACGCCAGGTTCGTCGATCCGCTCGGGCGCACGCGGCGGATGGAGGCCCCGGATCTGGCGCGCCTCCTCGAGCGCCTGGGGCGCCGCCCCGACGGTAGCTATCGCGCGCTCGCGAGCCGGTTGCTCGCGGGCAAGCCGCTCGGCCCGTTCGAGTACCGGGGCCGGCGCAAGGACGACCCCGAGGACCTGATCGCGCATCAGCATCGCCGCGAGCTGCGGGGGCTCTGGGCGATGGCGGCGTGGACCAACCACGCCGACGTCCGGGCCCCGAACTCGCTCGACATGTGGGTGGAGGAGGGTGGGCGCGCGTTCGTCCGCCACTACCTGATCGACTTCGGCTCCACGCTGGGATCGGCGGCGCTCACGGCGCGGGCCTATCCCACCGGCACCGAGTACTTCGTGGACTGGAACACGATGGCGGGCTCGCTCGCGACTCTCGGGCTGCGGCGGTTCCCGTGGGAGGGGGCGGTCGACCCGCGGCTGCCGAGCGTGGGCTACATCGAGTCGGCGAACTTCGACCCCGCGTCGTGGCGCCCCGACTATCCCAATCCCGCGTTCGACGAGCGCACGATGCGGGACGTGCGCTGGGGCGCGCGCATCGTCGGCGCGTTCACCGACGCGCACATCCGCGCCGCGGTGGAGCGCGCGCGGTTCAGCGATCCGCGCGCCACGGAGTACCTCACCCACGTGCTGATCGAGCGCCGCGACAAGCTCGTCGCGTGGGCCCAGGGCGGCGGCGCAACGGCTGAGCGCGGCGGCCCCGCGCGCGCGGTCGCAGCGGCGGACTCCGCTCGATGAGCCGACGCGCGGGGCCGGCGCCGGCGCTGCCCGCCACGCTCGCGCTGCCCGCCACGCTCGCGCTGCCCGCGGCGTTCGCATCGCCCGCGGCGCTGGCGCTGACGGCAGCGCTCGCGCTGACGGCCGGCGTGGGATGCGCGCCGCTCGCCTCCACCACCGGACCGCAGCCGGTGGCGGGCGCCATGACCGCGGGCGGCAGCGTCACGCCCGCCGCGGGTGCCACCCGCATCGAGGCCGGCCGCCTGACCGGAGTCGCGCCCGGGCGCGCGACCCGCGTGCTGGTGTTCGGCGACAACCGCGGCGGGTTCCGGTTGCAGAGCGGCCCGTGGCGGCTCTACCAAACGCTGCGTGGCATCCACTCCGGCGAGCCCGGGCGCGTCGCTCTCGCGATCGCGGCCGCGCCCGTCATGCTGGTGCGCGCGATCGTGCCCACGCTCGACGGCCCGCGCGACCTCGTCACGAGTTTCACCCGCCGCCCGCGCGGCGGGGGCGAGGCGCGCGTCGTTCGTGCGCTCGCGGGCGCCCTGCCGGCCGACCTCGTGGTCTCGACCGGCGACCTGGTCCAGGACGGGCGCCGCGCGGTGCAGTGGCAGGACTTCGCTTCGCGCTGGGCGGGCCTGCGCGCGCGGGTGCCGCTGATGAGCGCGACCGGCAATCACGAGCGCACCTGCGATCCGCTCGGCGCCGCGAACTGGGCGGCGTTCATGGGCACCGCGGGCGTGCCGGAGCGGCGCTGGTTCGCGGTCGACACGGAGCGCGCGCGGTTCGTCGTGCTCGACTCCGACCTGCTCGTCGGCGCCGAGACCGCGGCTCCCCGAGAACCGCGCCGCGCGCTCGCCGCGGCCATGCTGGCGTGGGCCGACTCGGCGTTCGCGTCCGCCCCCGGGATGCGCATCGTGGTGCTTCACCACCCGCTCGTGGGCGCGGGTCACTATCGCGACGACTGGACGCGCGGGGACTCGCCCGCGTACCACGAGCGCCTGCTGCGGCTGGCGTTCGAGCAACGGGTCGACGTGGTGCTGGCCGGGCACGAGCATCTGTTCCGGCGCTCCTACATCCGCGGCCCCGACGGAGCGGGTTTCTGGCAGGTGGTGACCGGCGGTGGCGGCGCGCCGCTGTACCCGACCGACGAGCGCGCGGCGACCGCGATCGCGGACGCGCTGCCCGCGGGCGCCGCAGTGGTGGCGGGCACCGCACGCGGCTTCACCGACTACCACGTGGTGCGCCTCGACCTACCGGCGGACGGCGGCGCGGCGCGGATGGAGGTCTGGCGCGTGCGCGGCGCGGGCGACCTCGCGCTCGCGGATTCGCTGGTGCTCGCGCCCCCCGCGCAGGACGTCCGATGAGCGCCGCACCCGCCGCGCGGCACAGCCTGCTCGACCGCGTGCTCGCGCCGTTCGCGGACGTCCGCGCGGGCGAGGCCGCGGGCGCGCTGGTGCTGGCGCTGAACGTGTTCGTGCTGCTCACCTCCTACTACCTGATCAAGACCGTGCGCGAGCCGCTGATCCTGGCGAGCGGCGGCGCCGAGGTGAAGTCGTACGCCGCCGCCGGGCAGACGATCCTGTTGCTGTTCCTGGTGCCGGCGTACAGCGCGTTCGCGAGCCGCGTGAAACGCACGTGGCTGATCACGGGTGTGTCGCTGTTCTTTCTCGCCGACCTGCTGATCTTCTGGGCGCTCGCCCGCGCGGGCGTGCGCGGACTCGGGGTGCCGTTCTTCCTCTGGGTGGGCATCTTCAGCCTGATGGTGATCGCCCAGTTCTGGTCGTTCGCGAACGAGGTGTACACGCCCGATCAGGGCAAGCGCCTGTTCGCGATCGTGGCGTTCGGGCAGACGCTGGGCGCGATCGGCGGCGCGTGGATCGCCGGCCGGCTGATCGACGTGATCGGAGTGTATTCGCTGCTGCTCGTGGCGGCGGCGCTGCTCGGGGTCTCGATCGGACTCACGCTGCTCGCGAGCCGGCTGACGCGCCGGGAAGCCGGCGCAGCCGGTGCCGCCGCGTCCGCGGAGGCGCCGCTGGGGCGCGCGAGCGCGTACGGACTGGTGTGGTCGAGTCGCTACCTGCTCGGGATCGCGGCGCTCATGATGGTGGTGAACTTCGTCAACACGAACGGCGAGTACCTGCTCGGCCGGACGGTCGCCGGCGAGGCGCTGCGCCGGTTCCCGGGCGCCGTCGGCGACGCCTCCCGAGTGCAGTTCATCGGCGAGTTCTACGCCGACTTCTTCCTGTGGGTGAACGTGTGCACCGCGCTGCTGCAGGCGTTCGTGGTGTCGCGCGTGCTGCAGTGGTTCGGCGTGCGCGCGGCGCTGTTCGTGATGCCGGTGCTGGCATTCGGCGGCTACAGCCTGCTGGCCGCGGCGCCGCTGCTGGCGCTGGTGCGCGGCGCGAAGATCCTCGAGAACTCCACCGACTACTCGCTGCAGAACACCACGCGCCAGGCGCTGTTCCTGCCCACCTCGCCGGAGGCGAAGTACAAGGCGAAGCAGGTGATCGACACGCTGTTCGTGCGCGGCGGCGACCTGCTCTCCACCGGCCTGGTGCTGCTCGGCGCCCGGCTCGCGTTCGAGGTGCGCCACTTCGCGATCGTCAACCTGGTGCTGGTCGGAGCGTGGCTGGCGGTGGCGGCGGTAGTGGCGATCGAGCACCGGAAGCTGACCGAGCCGGGCGCAGGAGCACCGGCGTCACCGCCGGCGCTCCAGTGACGCACGCAGCATGACCGTCGGCGGTCGCGCGTCGGTCGCGCGGCCTGCCGGGATTCCCGGGGCGGAGGCGCACCGTGCGGCACACCCCTCGCTCTGGTGCCCACATTCCCCGCGCTCGTCGGCTCACGGGCGGCAGCCGCGCCGCGCTCGCGTAGGGTCGCTGCGCTTCCCCCCCATTCCATCACCTCTTCCCGAGGATCCACCATGCATCGCAGGACATCGCTCGCCGCCCTCGTGCTCGCCGCGCTCGCGCTCCCCGCGCTCGCCGCGGCGGCCACGCTCCCTCCGCCGACCCCGAATCGCGCGTTCATGGACACCACGTGCGCGCCGTGCCGCGACTTCTACCAGTACGCCAACGGCACCTGGCTCGCGACCGCCGAGATCCCGCCGTCCTACACCGGCATCGGCGCGGGTCGCGAGATGGCCGACCGCAACCAGGAGGCGCTGTTCACGGTGCTCGAGCGCACGCGCGCGAACGTGGCCACCGAGAAGGACCCGACGATCAAGAAGCTCGGCCAGCTCTACGCGGTGCTGATGGACTCGGCGCGCGCCGACCGCGAGGGCGCGGCACCGCTCGCGGCCCATCTCGCGCGCATCGCGGCGATCAAGACTCCGGCGGACCTGCGCCAGGAGTTCGCGCGCGCCGCGCTGCTGGGCATCGGGGCCACCATGTGGGGCGGCGGCGGGCTGCCGTTCAAGGTCAACCCCGAGCCCGACCCGAAGGAGAGCCGCTCGACCATCGGCCAGGTCGTGCAGGGCGGACTCGGTCTGGTCGACCGTGACTACTACTTCCGCGACGATGACAAGTCGAAGCAGTTGCGGGCCGACTACCTCGCATTCGTGGGCCACGTGTTCCAGTTGCTGGGCGACGCGCCCGAGCTGGCCACTCAGAAGGCGGACGCGGTCATGAAGCTCGAGACGGCGCTCGCGGAGTCCTCGCTCAGCAACGTGCAGCTGCGGGATCCCAAGGCGCTCTACCACAAGATGACGGTCCGCGAGCTGGGGCTGCTGGCCCCCGGCTTCGACTGGCCCGCGTACTTCAGCGACCTCGGCGTGACGTCGCTCGCGAGCCCGGACGCCTCCCTCGACGTGTCGATGCCGGGGTTCATGCGCCAGGTCTCGGCGCTGCTCGCGAGCACGCCGATGGACACCTGGCGCGCGTACCTGCAGTGGAACGTTGCGCGCTCGCGCATGACGTGGCTCGGCAAGCCGTTCTTCGACGAGGCGTTCGCGTTCCAATCCAAGCTGATCGGTTCGAAGGCGCCCCTGCCGCGCTGGAAGCGCGCCTCGCAGGCGGTGGACAACGCGATGGGCGAGGCGCTCGGGAAGGCGTACGTCGAGGAGAACTTCCCCGCGTCGTCCAAGGCGCGCATGGTCGAGTTGGTGAACAACCTCCAGGCGGCGCTCGGCGATCGCATCGCGTCACGGCCGTGGATGAGCGCCGAGACCAAGGCGCAGGCCAAGCGCAAGCTCGACGCGATCCTGAAGAAGATCGGCTACCCGGACAAGTGGCGCGACTACACCCGGCTCGAGATCGATCCGAGCCAGCCCGCCGCCATCAACCTCGAGCGTGCGACCGAGTTCCAGCGCCGCTTCGAGCTGTCATTCATCGGCAGGCCGGTCGACCGCACGCTGTGGGGCATGACGCCGCCCACCGTGAACGCGTACTACAACCCGACGTTCAACGAGATCGTGTTCCCGGCCGGCATCCTGATCCCGCCGCAGTTCGACCCGCGCGTGGACGACGCGATCAACTACGGGGCGATCGGCATGGTGATCGGGCACGAGCTGACCCACGGCTTCGACGACGAGGGGCGGCAGTACGACGCCGACGGCAACCTCCAGGACTGGTGGACGCCCGAGGACTCGAAGAAGTTCGACGCGCTGGCCGACCGGGTGGTGGAGCAGTACAACGGCTACATCGCCGTGGACACGCTGCACCACAACGGACGGCTGACGCTCGGCGAGAACATCGCGGACCTCGGCGGACTGACGATCGCCTACCGCGCGTGGCAGCTCTCGCTCAAGGGCAAGCCGGCGCCGGCGATCGGCGGCTTCACCGGCGAACAGCGCTTCTTCCTCGGCTTCGCGCAGGCCTGGCGGCGCAAGTTCCGCCCCGAGTTGCTGCGGCTGGCGGCGCTCAGCGATCCGCACTCGGTCGCGTACTGGCGCGTGAACGGACCGCTCTCGAACATGGAGGAGTTCCGCAAGGCGTTCGGCTGCAAGTCCGGCGACCCGATGGTGCGCGCGGAGCCGATCTCGATCTGGTGAGCGCGGGCGGTCCTGCGACCGCGCTCGGTCCGAACGGCGGCTCCGCGAGGGGCCGCCGTTCGCATGTCGAGGGCGGACGCCGCGCTCGCGCGCCGCGGATCAGCCGCCGCCGCGCGCCACCATCGCGCCCGGGCGCAGGAAGTGCGCGAGCGGGCCGTCGGGGGTGACCTCGAGGCGCGAAGCGAGCGGATCGGTCGCGAAGCGCGGATCTTCGGTCGAAAACGCGAGCGCCCAGCCAGGCGCGCGTACGCCGACCCGCGCGAGCAGCGCGCCCGTGCTCACCGGCCCGGCACCGCGCAGGCGCACCAGCACCGCGAGCGGCGCGGCACCGGGCGCGTGTCTCACGAGCGCGAGCGCACCGTCGTCGACGGCCTCGATCGCGAACGAGTCGTTGGCGCGGGCCGCCAACGCGGGCTCCTCGCGGCGCAACGCCAGCAGCGCCCGGGTGAATCGCAGCACGGATGCGTGGGGTTCGCGCACGCGCTCGTCCCAGTCGAGCTGGCTGTCCTCGAACGTGCGCGGATGCTGGGGGTCGGGCAGCAGGTCGAGGGACTCCGGCGTGTCGAAGCCCGTCCACTTCGCGAACCACGCCCGGCGCCCCGCCGTGACGCGGCGGCCGATGCGCTCGTGGTGGTCGGTGAAGAACCGGAACGGTGCCGAGGCCGCCCACTCCTGGCCCATGAACAACAGCGGAGTGTGGGGCAGGGTCAGGAACAGCACGTTCGCCGCGCGCCAGGTGGCGAGGTCCACGAGGTGGTGCAGCCGCTCGCCGAGCGGGCGGTTGCCGATCTCGTCGTGGCTCTGCAGGTAGGCGATCAGTCGGCGCAGCTCGAGGCCGTCCGGACGCTCGCCCCAGATCACGCCGCGGTGATAGGTCGAGACGCGCCCGTCGAGCCACCAGCCGCGTTCCAGCGTCCGGGCGAGGTCGGCCACCGAATCGGTGTGGTCGACGTAGTACTCGTCGCGCTCGCCGGTCAGCAC
Organism: Candidatus Eiseniibacteriota bacterium; assembly: GCA_963725865.1. Classification (GTDB taxonomy): domain Bacteria; phylum Eisenbacteria; class RBG-16-71-46; order RBG-16-71-46; family RBG-16-71-46; genus CAVSAC01. Next base: position 642,982 of record CAVSAC010000014.1, on the reverse strand, counting down.
CCGGTGGGCCTGGTGATGCGCGTCGAACGACCATTCGGCCTCCATGCCGAGCCCGCCGTGCTGCTCGGCGCGCGTGGTGGCGGTGAGGTTGCGAGCGTCCTCGGCGACGCACACGAACGCGCGCGGGGCGGCGGCGGCGCGGCCGCGCGCGGCGATCTCGCTCAGCACGTGCCGCGGGCCCGCGTCGCGGACGAACCGGGTCGCGTCGAGGCGGAAACCGTCGACGTGGTACTCCCGCACCCAGTGCTCGGCGTTCTCGAGCACGAATGCGCGCACGAGCGCGGACTCGGGGCCCTCGAAGTCGACGGTCGAGCCCCACGGCGTCGGCGTTCCGCTTCGCAGCCAACCGGGGTGGAACGCGGGCAGATAGGCGCCGTCGGGTCCCAGGTGGTTGTAGACCAGGTCGAGGTGCACCGCGAGGCCCAGCCGGTGCGCCGCGTCCACCAGCGCGCGCAGGTCCGCGGGGGTGCCGTAGCAGCGCGGCGGTGCCCACAGCGCCGCGGGGTCGTACCCCCAGCCGCGCGCGCCGGGGAAGTCGTGCAGGGGCATCAGCTCGATCGCGGTGATCCCGAGCTCGGCGAGCGCCGGCAGCCGCTCGGTGACCGCCGCGAACGTGCCGGCGCGCGTGAACGCGCCCACGTGCAGCTCGTAGAGCACCAGCGCTTCGAGCGGCCATCCGCGCCACGACGCGTCGGTCCACGCGAAGGCGTCCGGGTCGACCACGGCCGAGGGTCCGTGCACTCCGTCCGGCTGGTGGCGCGAGGCGGGATCGGGGAAAGGACCGCGGCCGTCGACGCGGTAGCGATAGCGATCGCCGGCGCGGACGCCGTCGACCTTGGCGCGCCAGGCGCCCTCCGAGGAGGCGGAAAGCGCGATGGTCGCTCCGGCGCGCGCCCCGGACTCGATCATCAACTCGACGCGTCGCGCGCGCGGCGCCGGGACGCAGAAGCGCACGCCGCCCGCGATCGGCCGGGCGCCGAAGTCGAAAGTCGAATCGCTCAAGCGGGGCGGATTCCGCGGAACGCCACCATCGCGAGCGGCGGCGCCGTGATGCTCAGCGAGCACGGGCGTCCGTGGTGGGCGATCGAATCGGCGTGCGCGCCGCCGGCGTTGCCCACGCCGCTGCCGCCGTAGAGCGCGGCGTCGCTGTTGAGCTCCTCACGCCAGTCGCCGCCCCACGGCACGCCCACGCGGTAGCCCTCGCGCGGGACGGGCGTGAAGTTGAACACGCACAGCACCGCCTCGTCGGGATTCCGGCCTTTGCGCAGGAACGCGAGCATGCTGGAGTCGCCGTCGTGGCAATCGACCCACTCGAATCCCTGTGGCTCGGTATCGCACTCGTGCATCGCCGGCGTGGCGCGATAGTACGTGTTGAGATCGCGCACCCAGCGCAGCATGCCGCGATGGGATTCGTGGTCGAGCAGGTGCCATTCCAGGCTGCCCGCATGGTCCCATTCGCGCCACTGGCCGAATTCCCCACCCATGAACAGCAGCTTCTTGCCGGGCTGGCCGAACATGTCGCCGAACAGCAGGCGCAGGTTGGCGAACTTCTGCCACAGGTCGCCCGGCATGCGGTCGAGGAGCGAGCGCTTGCCGTGCACGACCTCATCGTGCGAGAGCGGCAGCACGAAGTTCTCGGTGAACGCGTAGAGCATTCGGAACGTGAGCTGGTCGTGATGGTACTTGCGATGCACCGGCTCCTTGCCCATGTACACCAGCGTGTCGTGCATCCAGCCCATGTCCCACTTGAGGCCGAAGCCGAGGCCGCCCACGTAGGTCGGCCGCGACACCGCGGGCCACGCGGTGGACTCCTCCGCGTACGTGACCACGTCCGGGTGGAGCGCGTACACCTTCTCGTTGAGCCGGCGCAGGAACGCGATGGCCTCGAGGTTCTCACGTCCGCCGAACTGGTTCGGGACCCACTCGCCGGCCTTGCGCGAGTAGTCCAGGTAGAGCATCGAGGCGACCGCGTCGACCCGCAGCCCATCGAGGTGATAGCGCTCGAGCCAGAACAGCGCGTTCGAGATCAGGAAGTTCGCGACCTCGGTACGCCCGTAGTTGTAGATCAGCGTGCCCCAGTCCTGGTGCCGGCCGAGCCGTGGGTCCTGGTGCTCGTACAGGTGGGTGCCGTCGAAGAAGGCGAGTCCGTGTCCGTCAGTCGGGAAGTGCGCGGGCACCCAGTCGAGGATCACGCCGATGCCGTGCCGGTGGAGCGTGTCCACCAGGAACATGAAGTCCTGCGGCGTGCCGAAGCGGCTGGTCGGAGCGAAGTACCCCGTGGTCTGGTAGCCCCACGAGCCGTCGAAGGGGTGCTCGGTGATCGGCAGCAGCTCGACGTGCGTGAACCCCTGCGCGCTCACGTATTCCGCGAGCCGCGGCGCCAGCTCGCGATACGTCATCCAACGGTGGCCTTCCTCGGGTACGCGCATCCACGAACCCAGGTGGACCTCGTAGATCGAGATGGGCGCGGCGAGCGAATGCGCGTCGCGACGGTGCGCCAGCCACTCGGTGTCGCCCCAGTCGTAGCCGTCGAGATCCCAGACCACGGACGCGGTCTTGGGCCTCATCTCACCGTGGAACGCGAACGGGTCCGACTTCTCGGCGACGAACCCGTGGACATTCGACTCGATCCGGTACTTGTAGAGCGTGCCGACGCCGAGGCCGGGGATGAAGCCCTCCCAGATCCCGGAGTTCGCGCGCGGCGTGAGCGGGTGGCGGTCCGGCGCCCAGCCGTTGAAGTCGCCGATCACCGACACGGAGCGCGCATTGGGCGCCCACACGGCGAACCGGGTACCCGCGCGCCCGTCGACGGTGACGAGATGCGCGCCGAGCTTGTCGTACAGCCGGTCGTGGGTGCCCTCCGAGAAGAGATACAGGTCGTAGTCGGAGAGGAAGGGACCGGGCGAGGGCGCGGGCGAGAGCGTGCTCATGGCGCGCGCATGGTAGGCCCGCGCGGCGCGCGCTGTCCATGCGGCGGGCCCGCACGAACGAACGCCCGCGGGTCCTCGCGGACCCGCGGGCGGGGAGCGGCCCCCGGAAGTTCGATCAGGCGGTCTGCGGCGCCGTGCGCACTCGCTTCGGAGCGCGCTCGGGTGGCGCGCGCTGCTCGGTCGCGCGGCGCACGCCTGCGAGCGCCGAGCCCAGCAGCGTGAGGAGCGCGCCGATCCAGACCAGGTTCACAAGCGGCTTGGTGCTGAACTCCACGATCGCGAGGTCGGCGGCGGCCCCACCGGGCAGCACCACGGCGATGCGGCCGTTGTCGGCGTCGAGACGGGCGATCCGGAATTCGCCGATGCCCGCGAGCGACACGGGCACTGGCTGCGAGCCCTGCGGCGAGGAGGCGAGGTAAGGCGAGACGTGCGCCACCCGGCCGTCGCGGCTCACCGAGATGTCGGCGTAGGCGCGCATCTCGGGGCGCTGCTCGATGCGAAAGCCCTCGAACGTGTAGGTCACGTCTCCGACCTGCACCGGGCGCTCCTTGGGCAGCCAGGTCGATCCGTCTTCTCCGGCGGACTCGGTGCGCTTCACGTCGATCGGCGACACGTACAGATCGTGCCACAGGTCGATGGCCGGATTGCGGATCATGCCGTCGCCGCGCGGGGATTCCAGCAGGCGCGCCTTCGCGTCGAACACGTACGCGCCCTTCTCGACCCGCACCGCGAGGTGCTTGGCGCCGCGCGCGTCGGACTGCTCGCCCTGGAAGGTGAGCTGATAGCCGAGCGCCTCGACCTTCTGACCGTGGGGCAGCGTGAGGCGGCTGCTGTGCCCCATCGACGTCGACACCGCGATGCCGAGCGCCATCACCGCCACGCCGACGTGCCCGAGATAGCCGGCGCCGAACATCCAGCCGCGCTGGAACAGCCGCAGGGCCACCCAGGCATTGACACCGAGCGCGAGCGCGGTGGCGAACAGCAGCGCGAGCCACACCGGATCGCGCAGCCCGTACGGGATCGCGATGCCGAGCGCGAGCAGGCCCGCGACGACGCCGGGCGGGACGAGCGTGAGCCACGAGCGCTCCTGCCGGCGCGTCCAGCGCAGCGCCGGCGCGAGCGCCATCAGCAGCAGGATCGCCAGGCCGAGCGGAATGGCGATGCCGTGGTAGTAGGTGGGCTGCACGTTGGCCGGCTTGCCCGCGAGCGAGGTCAGCAGCGGCATCGTAGTGCCGATCGCGACCAGCACCGCGAGCGCAGAGACGACCATGAAAGCGAGCCACAACGCGGACTCGCGGCTCACGGCCATCCAGTCCACCGCCCGGTCCTCCATCGACTTCCAGCGCGCGCCGATCATCGCGGCGCCGAAGAACGCGGTCAGCGCGAGCCACGCGATGAGCGGCAGGTTGAGCCCGCTGTCGGCGAAGGAATGCACCGAGAAGTCCGCCAGCACGCCGCTGCGCGTCAAGTAGGTGCCGCCGACCGTCGTGACCCACCCCAGCATCGCCAGTACGAGGTTCGCTCGCGGCATCGCGCCCATCGTGCGCTGGATGAGGAGGCCGTGGAGCAGCGCGACCGCGAGCAACCAGGGGACGAGCGACGCGTTCTCCACCGGATCCCATGCCCAGTATCCGCCCCACCCGAGCGTCTTGTACGCCCACACCCCACCCAGCACGACGCCGGTCCCCAGCGTCACGACCGCGAACAGCGTCCACGGCCACACCTGTCGATTCCAGTCTCCGTACTGGTGTCGCACCAGCGCGGCGGCCGCGAATGCGAACGGCATCAGCATCGCGGCGTAGCCGAGGAACAGCAGCGGCGGGTGCGCCACCATCCACGGATCCTCGAGCAACGGATTGAGGCCCTGGCCGTCCGGCGGCACCACGGAAGTGATCACGAACGGGCTCCTCACGAGCAGCAACAGGTTGATGAACACCTGCGTGAGGCTCACGAAGAACATCGCGGGACGGCTCAGCGAGCCGGGCTGCACCATCAGGAACACGCCGAGCAGCGCACTCAGCGCCGCCCACAGGAGGATGCTGCCTTCCTGGCCGGCCCACAGCGCGGCGAGCGTGAGCGCCGGCGTCAGCGCGCGCGAGGAGTACTGCGCGACATAGGCGTATTCGAACCGATGCGCCAGGAAGTGGGACGCGAGCAGCAACAGCGCGAAGCACAGCGCTGCGGTGTGGACCGTGAACGCCCAGGCACCGGGGCCCGTGCGCCGTTGTCCGCGCAGGGCGGGGATGAAGAGCAGGGCCGAGACGGCCGCACTCACGAAGCCGGTTCGGACGAGCAGCTCGCCAAGGTTCATGTCGAGGACCTCATGGGGGATTCGTCGTGTCGTGCGATGGCGGCCAATCCACCCGCTGCGAGATTCGTGCCCACCGCCGCCCACGCGAGCAGTCGGGGGCAGCGGAGGTGCGCAAAGTGTCCGGGAGCTGACAGCCCCACCCGCGCCTGCCGCGCCCAGGGTCGCCGTCGCGCGGAACGAACGGGGACCTGAGCCCGGTGGTGGGGGCGGAGTTAGTTGCCACGCGGCGGCACCACACCCCGCCCGCCCACCGAAGTGTGGTGTTCCTCGGCGTTCTGCCCCAGGGAAGGGGCTCGCGGACCGGTTGCGTCCGTCACGGCATGTTCAAGTGAATGCTCGGGAAAGTCAGGTTGTCATGAAGCGCCGGCCCGGCTCTGCCAGCCTGTCAGCCGGAAAGTGATGTGGAAGAACGCCTCACCGGGAGGGACGGGCCCAGGCCGCCCCTCTTATCTGTTGCGGCCCATCATGGTTTGCGGGTGGTGGAGGAGCCCTTGTCCGTGGTTCTACGGATGGCACATCCATTGCCCTTGTGAAGAGCAGCGCAATGTGGGGCAGACGTGTTCCCCGGCGCCCCGTTCCGGTTGGGAGGCGCGGTCACCCCGGCCTAACTGCCACAATCACTTGAGGAGGTTCCGATGGCGGGTCGGCAGCACCAGACTCGCGGCCTGGCGGGCCGGACCGATTCTCCCGAGCACGTTCTCGGGCGAGTGCTCGGTTCCCTGAGCCTCCTCCTGTTGGCCGCCCTGTTCGCGGGCGGTGCCTCCACGTCCCGCGCGCTCGCCGCCGAGGAGCCCGTGATCGACTCGGCGCTCGTGCTTGGGCAGGCGAACAGCGGGATGGATTTCAGCGGGCCGCAAGGCATCGCATTCGACGTCGAGCACGGCGAGGTGGTGGTCGCGAACACGGGGATCCACCGGGTCGAGTTCTTCGATCTCAAGACCTACCCCACCGGCTACTTCGTGCATCGCGTCCCCGACCCGCTGACCGGCGAGATGCGGGATGGCAATCCGGTCTTCGTTGCGGTCGACCGCCAAGGGAACGTGCTGGTCTCGGACATGGCGGCGCCGTACGTCGACGTCCTCGACTTTCGCGGTCGGCCCATCACGCGCCTGCACCTGCCGGCGCCCGACGACACGCTCGCGAACGGACGCGGCCCCGGCGCTCTCGCCGTGGGGCCGGACGGCTCGATCTGGGTGGCCTCGCGAGGCGCGGACGGGCGGGTCTATCGGTTCGACTCGGACTACGGCTTCGTCGGCGTCTGGGGCACGCCGGGCAAGGAGCCCGGGCAGCTGCAGGCGATCACCGCGCTCGCACTGCTGCCGAGTGGCGATCTCGTGGTGGCGTGTGCGCGCACCACGCTCGCGATCCAGGTGTTCGATCCACAGGGTGGCTACATCCGGGGCTTCGGAGTCCACGACATCGGCCCCGGCAATTTCTCGTTCCCGTCGGGCGTCGCGGTGCTGGGTGATGGGCGGATGTGGGTGAGCGATGCGATCCGACACTCGGTCCAGGTCTTCGATTCGTCCGGGAAGTTCCTGGGAACGGTGGGGGGGTTGGGTGTGGGTCCGGGCGAATTCGTCAACCCCAGTGCGCTGGCCAGCGACGGCAAGGGACTGTTGGCCCTCGCGGAGAACGCGGGGAATCGGTTCCAGCTGATGTGGGTTCGCTGATCACGACTGGCACGCGCCGCTGGAGCGGCCCGGAAGGAGGTGCAGTTCCGCAGTCGCTTCACCAACGAACCATCCGGCCCGTAACGTTTCCGTTCCAGACGTCCCAATGAGGAGAGTCCCCATGAAGCGCCTGATCGTCCTCCCGCTACTGTTGGTGGCGGGCATGGTCTCAGTGGCCATGGCAGGCGACTACCACCGGCAGCTGACGCTGGTGTGCAGCGACTGCCACATCATGCACTACAGCCAGTCGCACGGTTACACGCCGGGCGGCTCGGTGTTCCCGGTGCCCGAGGCGGGCGGCCCGTTCGCCGCTCCTGCTGCGCGCCGAAGACGTGAACAAGACCTGTCTGGCCTGCCACAACGGTCAGGCGTGGGCGCCGGACGTGTTCGGCGAGAACATCGTGAGTGGCACGAACCGTCTCGCCGGTGGTCTGAACGCCAAGGCCGGTCACGGCCTGTCGAATGATCCCAGCTACGACGAGATCGACGGCCACACGCTGTACGAGACCGCGCTGCCTCCCGGCGGGACCGGCACTGCGTACGTGCCCGGCACCGAAGGCCTCGAGTGCAGCAACTGTCACTCGGTCCACGGCAGCGTCTCCTACCGCAACCTGCAGCTCCGTGGCATCTTCGCTGGCGACACCGTGAGCTACGCGGTGGGCAGCAACGACCTGGCGAAGGACGTGTTCGAGCGCAGCGCGCGCGCCTATGACATCGCGGACGTCGATTACAACGAGCCCGATGTCGCCGGCAGCCGCTACGCGACCTGGTGCAAGAACTGCCACGTCGAGTTCCACGGTGCCATCACCGACGCGAACATGGGCGACGGGACGGACTGGAAGCGTCACCCGCAGTCGACGGTGAACATCAGCGTGAGCAGCGCGACCAGCCGCTGGCGCGTGAACACCAACCACGTGAAGGTCATGGACTCGCAGGGTCTGTGGACCTCGACCAGCAACACGCTGACTCCGTCGTGCATGTCGTGCCACAAGTCGCACGGCAACCAGAACGGGTTCGGCCTGATCTTCATGGCCGGCACCGGCACGGTCACCGAAAACGGCGATGGCGGCGCGTACCGCGACCTGTGCCGTCAGTGCCACGGCCAGGGCAGCTGATCCACGGCTGACGGATCGGACGGCCGCGGTCTGATCCCGAATGGACGGTGCGGGCCTCGTGCCCGCACCGCCCGGCTGTTTTCCGAGATGGAGTCTCCGATGCGCGACTGGGCAGGGAGTGACGGGGTTCGCGGCGAGAGGTCGCAGGGTGAGGTGAAGGTGGCGCGCGGCACGCAGCGCGACGCCGGACCGGTGGGTGCCTTCGCGGCGACGCCGGACGAACCCCAAGGCCGCCACTCCTGGACCCGGTCCGCATCGAGTACGCGCGGCAGCGCGGTCGTCCTTGCGACGGTCGCGCTGCTCGCGCTCTGCGTCCTCACGCTGGTCGCCGCCACGCCGTCGCTGCACCGGCCGCGCGACCCCGAGGACATCCGCCGCATCCTGGCGGACGGTTCCCATTCCGGCGAGTGCGACCGCTGCCACACGATGCATGGCGCCGATCAGGTCGAGCCCCAGCCCAAGCTGCTGCTCGCGCCCGACGACAACACGCTGTGCAACACCTGCCACACGACACCGTGGGAGGGAGGCAGCTTCGCGGGCCCCGAACTCTACTCGGGCACCGGGCACGGCTCGACGCTGACCATGGTCTGGCCGGGTCCGACGCCGCCTCCGCGCACCGAGATCGACGCGCCCGGCAAGTGCCTCAACTGCCATGACGCGCACGGCCGCGAGGATTCCAGCGGGCTCATCCCCGCCCTCGGGCTACAGCGCGAGGAGGCGCTCTGCCTGACCTGCCACGACGGCTCGCCTTCGACCGCCAACGTGCAGTCGGATCTGCAGAAGCCCTATCGCCACCCGGTGACCGACTACGCCGACCGGCACACCGGTCCGCTGGAGTCGCTGCCGAGCGACTTCGGGACCATGCCGCTGAATCGGCGGCACAGCGAGTGCGTGGATTGCCACAACCCGCACGTGTCGCGTCCCGATCGCTTCCCGCCGAGCGACGACGAGGCTTCGAAGACCACGCTGGGCGTCAGCCGCGTGACCATCCTCAACGGAGTGGCGGGCAGCGCTCCGTCGTACGCGCTCGTGACCGGCGCGGACACGCTCGCGGTGCCGACGGACGAGTACACGCTGTGCTTCAAGTGCCACTCCTCGTGGACCACTCAGCCGTCGGGGCAGACCGACCTCGCGAAGGCGCTCAATCCGGCGAATCCTTCCTATCACCCGGTGGAGGCGCGGGGCAGGAATCCGCTCATCCATCCGCTGTCGTTCGCGAGCGGCTGGGGCGCGAGCTCGATCACCCGTTGCGGCGACTGCCACGGCAGCGACTTCGGAACCGCGCGGGGTCCGCACGGCTCGACCTATCGCTACATCCTCAAGCAGCCCTACACGGCCTCGCCGGCGAATCGCCCGACCGACTCCAACGAGATCTGCTTCGCGTGCCACTCCTACGACGTGTACGCGAACCCCTCGTCCCCCGTCGCGGTGCAGGGCTACTCGCGATTCGGGCCGCCGCAGGCCGCGAGCGGACACGTGCAGCACGTGGGCGAGCAGCAGGTGCCGTGCTATGCCTGTCACATCACGCACGGCTCGACCACGCTCCCCCACTTGCTGGTGATCGGAAGGAATCCGGGCCTGCAGTCGTACACGGAGACGGCCAGCGGAGGGAGCTGCTCGCCGACTTGTCATGGTAGCCAGAGCTACTCCGTGAACTATGCGCGCTGATCGTGGCCGCGCGCTCGTCGTCGCGGCGGTCCTGCTGTCGCTCCCCGCACTGACGGCCCGGCCGGCGGCGGCGCAGTCGCTGTTCGGATACGCTCAGGGGCAGTACCAGCGCTTCGAGGAGATCCTGCAGACCCGCGACTCAACCGGCGCGCTCCACGAGCGGCGACGGATCCGCGAGTTCCTCCTGCAGAACTACGAGCTTCGGAACCAGACCATGCTGCGGCCTGATCTGCAGCTGCAGGCGAGCCTGCGACTGTCCGACCTCTCGTACGCGAATCTCCCGGACGCCAGTCGCACCCCGCAGGGACTGTTGCGCCTCAACCACCGCGCGTTCGCCGTGAGCGCGTCCCATCGTCCGACCACGACGACGACCGGATTCGGGCAGACGGGGCAGGCCGCGCCGGGCGACAGCGGGCGCCGTGTCGTCGTGACCTCGCGCGCCCAGGAGACCATGTTCACGGGGGCGTTGTTCCCGGAGCGCGGGCCGCGGCTGGACCTGATGTGGCTGCGGCAGCACCGGAACAGCGACGTGCTGGGCCCGGGCTCCGACGCGACGAACCGCAGCGCGCGAGTGGGTTACGACCGCGGCCCCCTGCGTCTCTACGGGATGATCGGTGACCTGCGGCGGACGCCGGACGCCGTGGTGCGCGTGACCACCGACCAGCGCACGCTCTCCGGCGGCGGCAACCTGACGTTCTCCCCGGTGCGGACGACGTCGGTGGCGCTGCAGTACGACGTCGCCGACACGCGCACTGAGGTGCCGGGACGGCCGCAGGTGCTGGCCCGCAGCCAGGGCGCCAGCCTCAATTCGTCCTACCGGCCGAACGCGGTGGTGGACTTCGATCTCAACTACATCCTCCGAAACGCCTACTTCTTCAACCGCGCCAAGTCCACGACCACGGACCACGACGCCGGCCTGTTCCTGAATGTCACGCCGCGCCGTGCCGTGCGCCTGACCTTCGGTGGCGGCGCGCGCACAGCCCGCGGGGCATTCGGCTCCGCCCTGGTGCAGTACCTCTCGGCGCTGGCCGCGGTGGATGGCCGGGTGCGGCCGGGCTGGTACGGCACCGCGGCGGCCTCGCGCACGCTGAACTGGGAGCCCGAGCGCGGTCGCTTCACCAGTGACGCGGTGCGCGCCGGCTCGCGCTTCAGGCTCGCGCGCGGGCTCGACGCCGACCTCAACGCGCAGGTGGCCGCGAACGGCGACACCGCGTCGCGCGACCAGCGCTGGACCAGCGAGCTCAACGGCCGGGTGACCGCGACGCCCGTCCGGGCGTTCACCGTCGCGCTGTTCGAGCGCGTCTACCGCGTGGGGCACTCGCTCGGCCGGGCCTCGAGCCGCGCCACGTCGAGCCAGGGCGACGTCCGCTGGAAGCCCGGCGCGGGTCTCGAGATGGTAGGGTCGCTGAGTACGACCACCGCCGCGGAGGGATCGGCGCCGCGGGTCACGACGCGGATGGGGACGGTGCGCTGGGTGCCGATCTCGCAGTGGCAGTTGATCGCCAACTGGTCGAAGAGCGAGCAGAACCGCCAGTCCACGTTCGCCGAGCAGCTCAACGGACGCGAGATCGCCGGCCTGCGCGTCACCGGCGCGCTGGGCCGGCGCCTGTCGCTCACGACCGGCGCGACCGTGGCCGATCCGGGCGAGACGCGCGAGACCCGGCAGTACGATGGCAGCCTCACCATGACGTTCGGGAGATGACGATGATCATCCGGAGACTCCGCTGGGCCCCGATCGTGATGCTCGCGGTCCTGGCCGTGGCGATGACGGGCTGTGCGGCCGCGCCGCGGTTGTACGTGAACCGCGATGCCGACCTGACCTACTACAAGAAGGTCGCGGTCGTGCAGTTCGCGAACCTGTGCTCCGACACTCACGCGGGCGCCCGTGTGACGCGCGCGCTGGTGACCGAGCTGTCGATCGCCGAGCGGTTCCAGCTCGTCGATCCGGCCGCCTTCTGGGGCGAGCTCGAGCGCGCGAACGCCCTGCCCGATGCGCAGGGCGCCATCGATCAGGCCAAGCTCAAGGACCTCGCCTCCCGGCTCGACATCACGGGCGTGATCCGCGGTGCCGTCACCGAGTACGGTACGCAGCGGGTCGGCAGCGAGGAGTTCCCGGTGGTGTCGTTCGATGCCGAGCTGGTGGATGCCGCGACCGGCAGCACCGTCTGGCGGGTCGCGGTCACGCGCAAGGGCAAGGGCCGGCTCGCGATGCTGGGCGGTGCGGGCAGCCGGACGTTCGCGCGCGTCACGCAGGAAGCGTGCGAGCAGGCGGTGGCCGCGCTCCGGCGGGGAGCGTTCTGACCATGCCCGGCCGTCCGGAACACATGCGCGCGACGCGCCGGTGGCTGTGCGCCGCGGGCCTCGCGCTCGCGCTCGGCGGCTGCGCTGGGAGCGCACCCCTGGTGCGCGGTTCCGGCGTGCTACCCCTGGAGCGGGTGGCGCTGTTGCCGCTCGAGAACCTGGCGCTGAAGCCGGAAGCCGGCGACATGGTGACGCGGGTGGTGTACGGCGCCCTGGCCCAGAGTCAGCGCTGCGAGATGGCGGAGCCGGGCGACGTCGAGGCCGGCATGCGCGATCTGCGCATCCGCACCAGCGGAATGCTGACCTCGGACCAGGCGGCGAAGCTGGCGAGCCGGCTGAACGTGCGCTACCTGCTGACCGGGACCATCCTCGAATGCGGGATGGTGCGCACTCCGGACGGCGAGGTACCGTCGGTCGGGCTGTCGCTGCGGATGTTGAGAGGTGTCGATGGCCGTGTGACGTGGAACGCGATGCGCGTTCGAACGGGTGACGATCGCGAGACGCTGTTCGGGTGGGGACGCGAGATCAGCCTCGAGCGGCTCACCCAACGAGCGCTGGAGGACATGTTGCGCAAGTTCCCCCTGCCTGCGGCGACCCCCGCGGCGCCGGATTCCGGAGGAAGTCGATGAAGCGTGGATGGAGCGTGGTGGTGGTGGCGGCAGTGATGATGGCGTGGGCGGCCTCCGGAACGGCGGCCCCGGCTCCCTCGGTCCAGAAGCTCAGGGTGAAGTCCGTGACCCTCGGGATCGGCAATCGCGTGTTCACCGATTTCTACGACGAGACGACGGCCCGGCTGAACGAAGAGTTCCGGGTTGGCGACAGCGACTACTCGGCGAGGGTCACGGAGTTCGTGCCCGACTTCATGATGGACATGAAGACGCGCCGGATCCTGTCGCGCTCGAACGAGACCAACAACCCGGCGGTCCGCATCGTGGTGCGCAAGGGCGGAGTCCCCACCGACACGACGTGGGTGTTCCTCAACATGCCACCCCACTTCGGAAAGCACTCGATCCTCGCGTTCAAGATCCTCAAGGTGGAGTTCGAGAACCATCCGACGCTCGAGGCGCGGCGTGACTCCACGCAGTCCGCTCCGCGGGCGACGAAGCCATGAGAACCCGCCGGCCGCCATTGCGGCGCCTGCTGGTCGCCGCGCTCGCCGCCCTGACCGTGGCGGCGCTGGCTTCCACCGGTCAGCTGCGTGCGCTCGCCAAGCCGGCCCCGACCCGCACCTGCTACGACTGCCACAAGCAGAGCCGGCAGGACTTCGCCAGGAAGGTCGTGCACGCTCCGGTCCGCAAGGGCGATTGCGCCGCCTGCCACCGGAGCCACGGGTTCGCGCAGCAGCTGGTCCTGACCAAGAAGCCGACCGAGCTGTGCCTCGACTGTCACGCCGACCTGCAGAAGGGCGCCGCCCCGGCGCACCCGCACGCGGCGTTCGCCCAGGGCCAGTGCCTCGGCTGTCACGATCCGCACGCGTCGGACCAGCCCGCGCTGATCCGCGCGGGCGGCCCCCAGACGACGTGCTTCGACTGTCACAAGGACGTGGGACAGGAGGCGACGCTGGCGGTGGTGCACGCGCCCTTCAAATCGGGCGACTGCGGTGCCTGCCACCTGTCGCACGGCGGGCCGAACGCGAAGCTGCTGACGGCCGAGGGGGAGGCGTTGTGTGCCCGCTGCCACCCGGCGGGAGTGATCGAGAGCAAGCACGCCGCCGTGAACCGCGCCGGCATGACCTGTCTCGACTGCCACGCCGCCCACGCGTCGGCGCAACCCAAGCTGGTACGAGCGGGCTCCCACGCGCCGGTGGCCGCCGGACAGTGCGAGTCCTGTCACGTCATGGAGGGCGGCAAGCCCACCAAGGCCCTGGTCGCGAAGGTTCCCGAGCTGTGCACCGGGTGTCACGCCGATCTGGCGGACGTCGGTACGCGCGCGCACGCGCACCCGCCCGCGGCGGAGGGTGACTGCCTCACGTGTCATGATCCGCACCGCAGCGGCAAGGCCGGCCACCTGCTCAAGGACGACCCCAGCAAGCTGTGCGGCCAGTGCCACGAGAACGTGGCGACCGACGCGGCCCAGCCGGTCGTCCACGCCGCGTTCAAGCAGGGCGACTGCGCCAGGTGCCACGATCCGCACGGCTCCGCCAACCCCAGGATGCTGCGGAGCGCGGACGGCAGCTTCTGCCTGACCTGCCATGGCGAGCTCGGCAAGCGCATCGCCGGCCCCACCGGCGTCCATCCGCCGGCCGGCAAGAAGGACTGCCTGCGCTGCCACCAGCCGCACGCCTCGAAGGAGAACGGGCTGCTCGTGAAGGACGCGCGCAGCCTGTGCCTCTCCTGCCACACCGACGCCCAGCGCAAGCTGGTGGGCCAGGAGCTGCACCCGCCGTTCAGCGGCGGCAACTGCACCGCGTGCCATGACGCGCACCAGTCCGATCATCCCAAGCTCGCGACCCGGCCCGGGAACGCGCTGTGCCTGGGCTGCCACAACGACGTGCAGCGCGAGCTGGGTCAGGAACACGCGCATCCGCCGGTGAAGGACGGGGCCTGCACGGACTGCCACGGCGGACACGGCGGCCAGGGCAAGGCACTGCTCGCGATGAAGCCGGCGGAGCTCTGCGGTCAATGCCACGAGGACATCGCGAAGAAGGCGGCCTCGAGTGCCGGCCACACCGCCGCCCGCCGGGGGCAATGTGCGGCCTGCCATGAGCCGCACGGTTCCAAGCAGCCGAAGCTCCTGCGCGCCGAGGGCGAGAAGCTGTGCGCGGGCTGCCACCCGACGGTCGGCAAGTCCGCTGACCACGTGCACGCTCCGGTCGCGAGCGGGGATTGTCTGACCTGCCACGATCCGCACGGTGGCGCGGCGGCACCGACGCTCACCAAGGCGGTGCCCGCGCTGTGCGCCGACTGTCACGATCTCGCGGCCGCGGACTTCCGCCAGAAGCACGGCGGGACCGACATGACCGCGGCCAACTGCATGACGTGCCACGCGCCGCACCAGACGAAGGCCGCCGCGCTGATTCCGGCGAACGCCCACCCGGGGTTCGCCGAGAAGCAGTGCGACAGCTGCCACGGCAGCGGCTCCCCGAGCGCGAAGAACCTGCAGGCGCCGGCGACCGCGGTGTGCGCGCAGTGCCACGACGTGGCGAAGCCCGCCACCGCCGCCTCGCGCGTGCACCCGCCGGTCAAGGCCGGGCGCTGCACCGCGTGTCACACGCCCCACGCTTCGGAGCTGCCGCACCTGCTGAACCAGCCGCAGGACGTGCTGTGCGCCGGCTGCCACGCGAGCGTCAGCCAGGAGGCCGCGCAGGCCCACGGTCACCCGCCCGCTCGCGACGGGCGCTGCTCCGCCTGCCACGAGCCGCATCAGGGCGTCGGCGCCGGCATCCTCAAGCAGAAGGTGGCGAGCCTGTGCGCGACGTGCCACGCCGACCTGGCCAAGCGGATCGCCGAGGGCAAGCCGCACGCGCCGGTGGCGATGGGGCTGTGCCTCAGCTGCCACGCTCCACACGGCACCGCGAACCCCGCGATGACGCGCAAGGCAGGTGGCGCGCTCTGCTCCGGCTGCCACAAGCTCAAGAGCCCGACGCTGGTCGCGAAGCACCCGTCGATGGACCTCGCGTCGGTCGACTGCGTCTCCTGCCATGATCCGCACGTGCAGGCAAAGACCGCGCACAGCCTGATCCGGCCCTATCCGCACCTGCCGTTCGTCCGTGGCCAGTGCACCTCGTGCCACGTCTCGCGCGGCAGCAAGGCGCTCGTCGCGAGCGGCGAGCAGCTGTGCTTCAAGTGCCACGAGCAGGCCAAGAAGTGGGTCGAGCGCAAGGATGTGCACGCGCCGCTGCGGCAGGAACGCCAGTGCCTCTCGTGCCACGGCCCGCACGCGGGCACCGCGCCGCGGCTGCTGTCCCGTGCGGGCGAGAAGCTCTGTTTCTCCTGCCACGACCGCAAGCTCGTGAAGGGCAAGTTCACGCACAAGGCGCTCGAGGGCGGCTGCGACACGTGCCACGACCCGCACTCCAGCGACGCGCGCGCGCTGGTGAAGGCGGAGAGCGTCGACGCCCTGTGCCGCACCTGCCACACCGATCTGGCGAAGCACTACCACCCGACCACGAGCAAGCGGCCCGACCCGCGCACCGGCCAGCCGATCGACTGCGTGAGCTGCCATCAGCCGCACGCGAGCGAGTTCGACGGCCTGCTGAAGGCGGATCCGCAGCGCGACCTGTGCCTGCAATGCCACGATCCGTCGATGGCGGCGCCCGGCAAGTGACGGGCCCCGAGCGCTGAGACGTCGTCACGGGCGGCCCTGCGGGGCCGCCCGTGGCGCGTGCGAGCGGACGCGGTGTAGCATGCGGCGGCTCGTCACCCTCGAGGTCCCCGATCATGTCCGAGGCGGTCCGCTACATTCCGATCCTCACGACGCTGCTGGCAGCGTGGTTCGGCACGCGCATCCTCCAGCGGTCGTTCCAGAAGCCGGGCAGCCCGCACCTGGCGTGGTGGGCCGCCGGCATCTACATCTACGGGCTCGGCACGCTGTGCGAGAGCGTGGTGACGCTGGCGGGCTGGAGCCCCGCGGTGTTCCGGATGTGGTACGTGACCGGCGCATTGCTGGGAGCGGTGGCGCTGGCCCAGGGCTCGGTCTACTTCCACCTCGCGCGCCGCACCGCGAACCGCCTGTCGTGGGTGCTGGTGCCCTACCTGCTGATCGCCGCGGTGCTGGTCGCGCTGGTGCCGCTCGACGTCTCACGGGTGGAGCCGCACCGCCTCAGCGGGCAGGTGATGGCGTGGCCGTGGGTCCGCCTGCTGACGCCGCCGGTCAACCTCTACGCGGTGGTGTTCCTGATCGGTGGGGCGGTGTGGTCCGCACTCCGCCATCGTCGCAGCGGCTCGCCCAGCCGGTTCGTCTCGGGCAACCTGCTGATCGCGGCCGGCGCGATCCTGCCGGGGATCGGCGGGTCGTTCGCCCGCGTGGGCCTGACCGAGGTGCTCTACGTGATGGAGTTCATCGGGCTGCTGCTGATCTGGCGCGGGTACCACCTGATCGTGGAGCGTTGAGTCCGGGCGCGGCGGCGCCGCGTCTCGACGGGTCGCGGCGCGGCGGTGTATCCTCCGCGCTCCGATCGCGACACCGCGGGCCTTGGGCCCGTTCCCGCCTGTGAAGGAGCCACTGCCTTGTGGTCCACCATCGCATCCGCCCTCTCCCGGGGTGAGCGGCTGAACACCGAGCAGGGCGTCTACCTGCTCACGCGGGCGCCGCTGCTCGAGCTGGGGGCGCTCGCCCAGGAGGTCCGCGCGCGCAAGACCGACCCGCGGCTCGTCACCTACGTCATCGACACCAATCCGAACTACACGAACGTGTGCACGGTGGATTGCCACTTCTGCGCGTTCTACCGCAAGCCGGGCGCGAACGCCCCGGACGCGTACACCTTCGACGTCGACGGGGTGATGCGCATGATGGCCGACGCCGACGCGGTCGGCGCCACCACCGTGCTGCTCCAGGGCGGGCTGAATCCGTCGATCCCGTGGGAGTTCTACCCCACGATCGTGCGCGAGTCGCGGAAGCGCTACCCGCACATCACGCCGCACTTCTTCTCGGCCCCCGAGATCCACCAGATGGCCGAGGTGTCGGGACTCACGATCCGCGGCGTGCTCGAGGCGCTGCACGCGGCCGGCCAGACCTCGCTGCCGGGCGGCGGCGCCGAGATCCTCGCCACCCGGGTGCGCCAGCGCATCTCGGTCAAGAAGGGCGGGCCGGCGGCGTGGATCGACGTGCATCGCGAGGCGCACCGCGTCGGGATGCGCTCGACCGCGACGATGATGTACGGGCACGTCGAGACGCCGGCCGAGATCGTGGAGCACTTCGACTACATCCGCGCGCTCCAGGACGAGACCGGCGGCTTCACCGCGTTCGTGCCGTGGTCGTACAAGCGCGGCAACACGCCGATGGAGTCGAAGGTGCCGCAGATCGCCGGCGCCTCGACGTACCTGCGCGTGCTCGCGGCGTCGCGGCTGTACCTCGACAACTTCGACCACGTGCAGGCGACCTGGTTCAGCGAGGGCAAGAAGACCGGCCAGATCGCGCTCCACTTCGGCGCCGACGACTTCGGCGGCACGCTGTTCGAGGAGAACGTCCACCTGGCCACCGGCCACCTCAACAAGACCACGATCGCCGAGATCGAGACGCTGATCCGCGAGTCGGGCTTCACCCCCGCCCAGCGCGACACGCACTACCACGTGCTGCGGGTGGCGGAGGGACCGGAGGCGCTCGGCACGCTGGCGGACGACGTGCCGCTGTTCGTCGAGAACCTGCGGGAGCGGCCGGCGGAGTACCCGGCGACGCTCGAGGGCGAGGAGTCCGGCACGATGCGGCCGGGCGGGCTGCCGCTCGTCACGCCGCGATGACCGCGGGCGGCGCGCGCGCCGCCTCGACCGAGGCCGCAGGATGCCGCTCATGACCTCCGACCCGAAGCCTCCCGCGACCCGTCCGCGGACCCGCCGGGAACTGCTCGCCGGACGCGTGCGCGCCCGCGAGGGCGCCGAGTGTGTCCTCCAGCGCGGAGAGGTGTGGGCGCACGCGCGCCTCGCGGAGCTGCGGACCGACGCCTGGGGCGTGCGGCTGAGCCTCGCGATCCTGCCCGCCGAGGGGATGCTGCCGCCCGCCGAGCGCACCCTGGAGCTGGAGACCTCGTGGGACCTCCTGCGCGCGTGGCCGACGCACTGGGCCACCGCGCTGGCGGGCTGGCTGCTCGTGTTCGATCCCGCGACCATCGCGTCCCTGCTCGCGCTCGCACGCGAGGCCTCCGCGCGCGAACCGCAGGCTCGCGGACAGGTCCTCGCGCTCGCCCTCGGGCGCTGGCGCGACCTGCAGCGCCCCGGCCGCGACTCGAGCCCTCCGCCGGCAGCCTGAGTTCGTCCGGGCCGCACGCGGTCCGGCCGCGCACGATCCGGGAACGGGTTTTCCTCGCGTCTGGCGGCGTGCCGGCGCTAGCATGGTCGCCGCCGGGGACGCTCCCCGGGACCGCCTGCGCCTCCTACCCCACACCTCGAGGTCCTTCGTGAACCCCCGTGTGTCAGCCGCCCGCGTGGCGCCCGCCATGGCGGTTGCGCTCTGCGCGTGGCTCGCTCCGTCGATGGTCCGGGCGGTCGAGCTGCCCGCCGACTTCGTCGCCGAGAGCTTCGTACCCGGCGATCTGTTCGTGGTCCCGACCGGGATCGCGTTCCTGCCCGACCGGCGGCTGCTGGTGGCCGAGAAGCGCGGTCGCGTGTGGGTGATCAAGGACGGCGTGCGCCAGCCGGTCCCGCTGTGGGCGCACGACAGCGAGGTGCTGGACGACGGCGACCGGGGGCTGCTCGGCATCGCGGTCGACCCGCACTACTTCGTGAACCACTACGTCTACCTGCTCTACACCGTGGACCCCGACAGCAACGACGTGGACACCGACGGGGACGCGTTCGGGCGGCTGGCGCGTTACCAGGTCAACTTCACCGACTCGAACACCGTGATCGAGTCGAGCCGCACGATCCTGATGGGCACGACCTGGCGCGACGGCCCGCTCGTGGGCTCGGTGACGCACACCATCGGGTCGCTGCGCTGGGGCGCGGACGGCTCGCTGATGGTGAGCGTCGGCGACGGCGCGCACTTCGAGACCACGGACGACGGCGGGCAGGATCCGACCCTGTTCGGGCCGAACCTGGGCGATCCGTACGAGGACATCGGTGCGTTCCGCTCGCAGTTCATCGGCAGCCTCGACGGCAAGGTGCTGCGCCTGAACCCCGCGAACGGCCACGGCTACGCCAGCAATCCGTTCGCCGACGGCAATCTGGCCTCGACGCGCTCGAAGGTGTGGGCGTACGGATTGCGGAATCCGTTCCGCTTCACGATGCGCCCGGGCACCGGCTCGCCGGACACCGCTCAGGGGCGCCCCGGCACGGTGTTCCTCGGCGACGTCGGCTGGTCCACCTGGGAGGAGATGGACATCGCGCGCACCGGCGGGAAGAACTTCGGCTGGCCCTGCCACGAGGGGTTCGGTACCCGGCCGGAGTACCTGGCGGCGTCCCCGAGCCACGGCGGCTGCGATTCGGTCGGCTCCGCGTGGGATCCCAGCCCGTTCTCCGATCCCGCGGCCTCGTGGAACCACCTCGATGCCGCGCAGAGCGTCCCGCCGGGGTTCTACGGCAACACCTCGATCGGCGGCGTCTTCTACACCGGCGCGCTGTATCCGCCGCAGTACCAGGGGCGCTACTTCTTCGGCGACTACGGAGCGAACTGGCTGCGGTCCGCGGTGGTCGACACCAGCGACGCATGGACCTCGATCCAGGACTTCGGACAGGCGCTCCAGGGTCCGGTGGACTTCACGACCGAGCCGCAGACCGGCGACCTCGTCTACGTGTCGATCCTGACCGGCGAGATCCGCCGCATCCGCTACGGCGGCGGCAGCCCGACCAGCGGGCCGCCAGTCGCGGTCGCCAGCGCGACCCCGGACGTCGGGCTCGCCCCGCTCGCGGTGGCGTTCTCGAGCGCCGGCTCGTTCGATCCCGACGGCGGACCGATCACCACCGCGTGGGCATTCGGCGACCAGCAGGGCTCCGTGCTGCCGAACCCGTCGCACACGTACACCGCGCCCGGCACCTACTCCGCGGTCCTGACTGCGACCGACACCACGGGGGCGATCGGCCGCGATTCGGTGCAGGTGATCGTGGCGGCGCAGATCGCGTTCCCGTCGACCCCGGTGCTCGACGACTTCAATCGCGCGAACGGTCCGGTCGGATCCTCGTGGTCGGGGCCCGCGTTCTCCGTCGACGCCAACCGGCTCGCCCCCACCGCGCAGGACGCCTGGGGCGTGTGGACGCCGACCGCATTCGGTCCCACGCAGGAGGTCTACGTCACTCTCAGCACCGTGAGCGCCAGCGCTCCCGAGCACGACCTGATGCTCAAGCTGCAGAACACCGACTGGCACGCCGGCTACATCGAGGCGCGCTACGACGTCACGGTCGGCACGGTGGCCGTCACCACCTACACCGGCGGCACCGGCTGGGTGCCGCGCGGCTCGTGGCCGATGTCGTTCGCGGCCGGCGACCGCTTCGGGGCGCGTGCGTACGCCAACGGCACCATCGAGGTGTACAAGAACGGCGTGATGTTCGGCAGCTGCTCGGCCGGCAACTGGCCATTCACCACCAGCGGCGGGCGCATCGGCGTGCTCACGTTCGACGCGCAGGCGTCGCGGTTCGACGATTTCGGCGGCGGCGACGCGGTGCTCGACACCAACACCAAGCCGCACGTCGTCATCACCAGCCCGCTCGCCGACGCGTGGTTCGTCGAGGGCGACACCATCGTGCTGAACCGCACGGTGAGCGACGCCCAGGACCCGGTCGATTCGCTGGTGGCGCGCTGGGACGTGAACCTGCGGCACAACAACCACGTCCATCCCGACACGTACTCCTCCACGCTGCCGAGCACCTCGTTCGTGGCCGGGAACCACGACGACGGCACCGGCACCTGGTACGAGGTGATGTGCAGCGTGGTGGACAAGGGCGGGCTGCGCGACACCGCGGTGGTGTTCCTGTGGCCCGAGCTCAACCTGCGACCGCAGCAGCTCTCGGTGCTGCCCGCGCAGCCGGGTGCCGACTCGCCGATGCAGGTCGCGTTCTGGCTGCGCAACACCGGCCGCATGCCCGCGCCGATCTCGCACTGGGCGATCACCGCGGGCGGCCTGACGCTGGCGCAGGGCGACACGCTGGTGTGGAAGCAGGACAGCGTGCGGGTCGTCGCGGTGGTGCCGCCGACGCTGAGCGCCGGCAGCTACACGCTGCGAGCGACGGCGGACACCCTGCATGCGCGCCGCGAGACCGACGAGACGGACAACGCGATCGAGATCCCGCTCACCGTGGTCCCGGGCAGCGTGGGCGTGACGGCGCCGCCCGGGCGACTGGCGCTGTCGGCGCCGCGCCCGAACCCCACCGCGAACCGGGTCGCGTTCACGCTCGACCTGCCGCGCGGCGCGCGCGTGACGTTCGCGGTCTACGACCTGCAGGGGCGCGAGGTCTGGCACGAGGATCCGCGCGAACGCGCGGCCGGGCGCCACGAACTGGTGTGGCCGGGCACCGCGCGCGGGGGTGGTCGGCTCGGCGCCGGGCTCTACCTGGCGCGCGTGACGGCGGACGGCGAGACGTTCCAGCGCCGCATCGCGCTGCTGCGCTGACGCGCCCGGATGCGTGGCGCCGGCGGACCCCGCCGGGCGCCACGCATCCGGGTCACGGGGTGACGCGCGCCGCCAGCCCCGGCGCGAGCGGCCCAAGGTCGAGCCACGTCAGCGAGAATCCGTCGCCGCTCACCCAGCGGCGCATGCGCCGCACGTTCCACTCCGGCTGGTGCATCGCGTCCTCGGGATGGGCGACCACCTCGCTCCAGCCCGGCCACGCGTGCTCCGCGTCGCGGAACACCAGCAGCACGTGGCGCACGTCGAGGTGCCTGCGCACGGTCGCGACGTCCTCGGGCGTCAGCGCGAGGTGCACGACCGGCCTGCGCGCGGTCCACGCGAGCACCGGCCCGAGATTGCTCATCACCACCTCGCCCGGCGCCAGCTCGCGGTTCATGAGCACCGCGATCTGGATCAGCGTCTCGGTGCGCGGGGTGCCGCGCTCGGCCGAGCCGGCGCGCGCCTCGACCAGCCCGCGGCCGGTGCGCCACGTGCCCCAAGCGATCGCGAGCAGCGCCGCCAGCACGCACAGCAGGCGCACCGAGGTCGCGCGTGCGCCCGCGCCGCCGAAACGCACGGCCAGCGCCCACAGCGCGATCAGCCCCGCGGCCTCGAGGGCGATCCGCGCGGGGAACAGGTAGCGCAGCTGGGGCACGCTGAGCGCGGCCGCCACCAGGCTGGCGAACGTCACGCCCAGCACCGCCCAGCCGGCGGCGCGGGTGGCGCGCGGCGCGCGCACCAGCGCGAGGGCGAGCAGCAGGGCACCGGCCCACAGCGCGCCGAGGCCGTTCGAGAGCATCAGGACCAGCCGCGGCAGGTTGCGAGCGAGCTTGGCCGCGAGCAGCCCGAGGGCCTCCGCGCCGCTCGGGAAGACCGGCCGGTCGGGGGTGTGGAAGATCGAGAACCACGTGCGGCCCTCGACGCCGTCCCAGAGCGACCAGCGCGACAGGTCCCAACCCGGATCGCCGAACGCCCACGACTTGTAGAGCCACCACGGCGCCAGCACCAGCGCCCAGGCGAGCATCACCCGGATGAACACCCGGCGGCGCGCCGCCGGCTCGGCACTGGCGGCCGCCGCGAGCGCGATCACGGGTGCCAGCCAAAGGGTCACCCCGCGGAACCCGCCGGCCACGCCGAGCATGAGTCCGAGCACGAACGGGAACCGGGCGCCGCGCCCGAGCGCGATCCCGGCCAGCACCGCGGTGAGGGCGAGCGTGAACGGCAGCTCGGTGAATCCGCCGACCGCGAAGTGCTGCGCCTCCGGGTCGAGCACGAACCCGAGCCCCACCACCAGCCCGGCGGCGCCGCGCGTGAGATCGGGCACCTCCGGAGCGATCTGCGCGAGCAGGTGGCTGGTGGCGAGGCCGAGCGAGAGCGCGAGCGCGATGAAGCAGGCGAACGGCAGGATGAGCACCAGCCACTCGCGCTGGTCCGGACGGTGCGCGCGCCACAGCGCGCGCGGGCCGAGGCTGGCGTTCACCGGCACCGCCGCGAACACCGCCGCCTCCGCGATCACCAGCCCGGGCTGCACCAGCGCGAGCGGCCACGGGGGCTGGGCATGGCGCGTCAGCTCGACCGGCAGGGCGAACGGCGTGGCGAGCCGATGGTGCTCGGCCAGCTCCCGCGCCGCCACGGCGTACTGGGCGGCGTCGTAGGAGAGCACCGGAGAGCGCCCGCCCAGGCCCCAGGCGTCCGCGTGGAGCCGCCACGCGACCGCCGCCGCGAGCGCGAGCACCAGCGCCATCACGGTACGCGCCGCGGTCCGGCGTGGATCGATCATGGCCGCACCATAGCGTCGGGCGCCCCTGGGCGTCCATGCGGCGGCATCCGTGGACGCGCCGGGCGGCCGGCCGAACATGTGTGGCAACACTCGTTGCCCTGGCGCATCCATACGCCCATGGGAATCCTCCTGCGGCGCCGCCTGCGACAAGACCGTTTCGAGAATCCCGCCCACGAGGCGGTCCTCGCGCTGCTGGTGGCCGCCGCGGATGTCCGTGGCCGCCTCGACCGCGTGTGCGAGGGCCACGGCATCACGAGCGGACAGTACAACGTGCTGCGCATCCTGCGCGGACACCCCGACGGCTACCCGCGCTGCGAGATCACGGCGCGGCTCATCGAGCGGGCGCCGGACGTCACGCGCCTGATCGACCGGCTCGCGCGCCAGGGCCTGGTGGAGCGCATGCGCGGCGAGAGCGACCGGCGGCATTCCGTGACGCGCATCAGCCGCAAGGGGCTCGAGCTGCTCGATCGCATGCAGTCGGCGATCGCCGCGGTGAACCGCGAGACCGGGCGGCGGCTGCCCCCGGGCGACGCCCGCGCGCTCGCGCGACTGTGCGAGGGGCTGATCGAGGAGGCGCCATGAGGCCGGCCGCGGACGTGTGGCTCCCGCACCACCAGCGGATCGCGGGCCGGTCCGCGAAGGTCGCGCCGTGATGCGGCCCATCGCCGGCCTCCACCACGTGACCGCGATCGCGGGACCCGCGCAGGCGTGTCTCGATCTCCACGCCGGCGTGCTCGGCCAGCGACTGGTGAAGCGCACGGTCAACTTCGACGATCCCGAGACCTGGCACCTCTACTTCGGCGACGGCGCGGGGGCGCCCGGCACGCTGCTGACGTTCTTTCCGTGGGCGGGTGCACCGCGCGGGCGGCGCGGAACCGGCGAGGCGGGTGAGACCGCGCTCGCCGTGCCCGCGGATTCCCTCGACTGGTGGGGGCGGCGGCTGGCCGCCCACGGCGTCGCGGCCCTGGCGCGCGGCGAGCGCTTCGGGACGCCGGTGCTGACCGGCGAGACCCCGGACGGCCTCGACCTCGCGCTGGTGGCGGAGCCGGGCGAGCGGCCCGCGGCGGACTGGACCGGCGCGCGGGTGCCGGCCCCGGTCGCGGTGCGCGGCCTGCACGGCGTGACGCTGACGCTTGTTGATCCGACTCCCACGCGCGCGCTGCTGGTCGAGGTGATGGGGCTGCGCTCCGCCGGACGCGAGGGTGCGCGCGAGCGGCTGGTGACCGGCGGCACGGCGGCGGCGACCATCGATCTGGTGGCGCGGCCGGGTGTCGCGCGCGCGGCACTCGGGACCGGCTCGGTGCACCACATCGCATGGCGGGTGGCGGACGACGCCGACCAGCTGGCGTGGAGTGAAGTGCTGGAGCGGGCCGGGATGCGGGTGACCGAGGTGCGGGACCGCTGCTACTTCCACTCGGTCTACTTCCGCGATCCGAGCGGCGTGCTGCACGAGCTCGCCACCGATCCGCCGGGGTTCACCGTGGACGAGCCCGCCGCCACGCTGGGCGGGGCGTTGCGCCTGCCGCCGTGGCTCGAGCCGATGCGGACGCGCATCGCGGAGCGGCTGGCGCCGCTGGGCGCGCCCGCGATCGTGGCGGAGCCGGCGTGACGGACACCCTCGCGGGCTTCGTGCACCGCTTCGAGCCGGCGCTGGACGGTGCCCCGGCGCGCACCCTGCTGCTGCTGCACGGCACCGGTGGCGACGAGCACGATCTGATCGGGATCGGCCGCATGCTCGACCCGGGGGCCGCACTCCTGTCGCCGCGCGGGCCGGTGCTCGAGCACGGCATGCCGCGGTTCTTCCGCCGCCACCCCGACGGCCGATTCGATCTCGACGACCTGCGCGCGCGCACCGCGGACCTCGCGGAGTTCGTGCGCGCGGCGGTGGAACGCCACGGACTCGCCGGCACCGAGCGCGTCGCGGTCGGCTTCTCGAACGGCGCGAACATCGCAGCGAGCCTGCTGCTGCTCGCCCCCGACACGCTCCAGGCCGCGGTGCTGTTCCGGCCGATGGTGCCGATCGAGCCCGCCGAGCGACCGGACCTCGCCGGCGTCCGCGTGCTGATCGCCGCCGGTCGCTCCGACCCGGTGGTGCCGCCCGCGCTTCCCCGCCGGCTCGCCGTGCTGTTGCGCGAAGCGGGCGCGGACGCGACCGTGCACTGGCAGGCCGCGGGGCACGACCTCACGCGCGACGAGATCGCGATCGCGCGTGACTGGCTCGGCGAGCGCGGCCCGCGCAGCGTCTGAGCCGCACCTCGCGCGGCCCGTCCGGTCCGCGTGACTGGCGCCGCACGATCCCCCGATTTGCGGCGACGCCGGGCGGGGCTATCTTCTAGTGCGCATGCCGCGCTCCCCCCGCGGCGGCTGGTCTCCGAAGGGTGGGCTTCGATGGCCCTCGGTCGGCTCGGCAGCTACGAAATCCTCGAGCGCGTCGGCGCAGGCGGGATGGGTGTGGTGTTCCGAGCGATCGACACCCGCCCCGAGCGCCTGGGCCGCGTCGTCGCGCTGAAGGTGCTCTCGGAGGCGCTGGCGAGCGATCCGGAGTCGCGCACGCGGCTCCTGCGCGAGGCCCGGGCCGAGGCGTCGCTCAGTCACTCCAACATCGCGACCTGCTACGAGGTGGGCGAGGCGGCGCTCGAGCCGTCGGACCTGATGAGCCCCGAGAGCGCGGGCCCGCATCCGGAGCGGGTCCCGTTCCTCGCGATGGAGTACGTGCCCGGCGAGGACCTGCGCGCGCTGGTCCAGCGCGCACCACTTCCCGTGGTCCAGGTCGTCGACCTGGGCCTGCAGATCGCCGCGGGTCTCGACGCCGCGCACCGCGCGGGCGTGCTGCATCGCGACCTCAAGCCCGCGAACGTGCGGCTCACCCCCGACGGCACCGCCAAGATCATCGACTTCGGCCTCGCGCGCGTGCGCCCGGCGATCGTGGACTCCCCCGATGCCGACACCGTTCCCGTCACCACCACGGCGCAGCACCTGCTCGGCACCGTGCCCTACATGTCGCCCGAGCAGGCGCAGCACATGCCGCTGGATGCGCGCAGCGATCTGTTCTCGCTCGGGGTGGTGCTCTATCAGCTCGCGAGCGGGCGCCTACCGTTCACGGGCTCCGGCGTCGGCGGCACGCTGGCCGCGATCGTGCGGGACGAGCCGCCGCCGCTCCCGCGCGAACCGGCGGCGGGGCACGAGGAGTTCGAGCGCATCGTCCGGAAGCTGCTCGCGAAGCCCGTCGAGGAGCGCTACCAGTCGGCCCACGAGGCGGGCACCGACCTCGCGCGGCTGCGCGCGCGGCTCCAGAGTCCGATCCTGCCGCCCGAGCACTATTCGCACGGGCTGCGATGGTGGCTCGGCGCGGCCGCCGCCCTGGCGGCCGTGGCCCTGATGGTGCTGTTCGCCCGCGGCTTCGGCCCCGGACTGCTGGAGCCCGCCGCGCGGAACGTCGTGGTGCTGCCGTTCCACGACGCCGCCGGCGACTCGACGCTCGACCACGTCGGCGCGGGCCTGGCGGCCGACATCCTCGGCGACCTCGCGCGGCACACCGAGCTGAACGTGGTGAGCCACTCGGTCACCGGGGGTCTCGATCACGGCGATACCGCGCCGCGCGCGCTGGCGCGCGAGCTCGGCGTGGGCGCGGTGGTCTCGGGTGCGTTCCGGCACGAGGGCGGCGAGCTCCACCTGGAGATCGAGCTGATCAACGCGCGCTCGGGCTTCGTGCGCTGGTCGAACGCCTACGACTGGTCGATGACGGATGCGCTGCGGATCAAGCGCGACATCGTCGCCCAGGTGGCGCGGCGTCTCGAGGGCCGGACGCCGATCGGCGCGGCCCTGGACGAGCCCGCGCCGACCCACGCGCGCGGGGCGTACGACGCGTACCTCGACGGCGCGCGCCTGCTGGACGACGCCGACGACCCGTTGGGGCCCGACCGCGCCTCGGAGCTGTTCGGGCGCGCGATCGCGGTCGACCCCGAGTTCGCGCTCGCGTGGGCGGGACGCAGTGGCGCGCTGTTCCGCCTCTACCTCCGCGATCGCGAGCCGGAGGCGCTGCACAGCGCGGAGCTGGCGGCCGACGAGGCGGTGCGCCTGTCGCCCGGGCTGCCGGAGGCGCGGGTGGCGCGCGCGGCGATCTACCGGGCGACCGGACGCTCGCGGATGGCGATCGAGGAGCTGCAGCGGGTGCTGCGCGGGAATCCCAATCGCGACGAGGTGCACCTGCAGTTGGGCGCCACCTACCGCGACGCCGGCCAACTGGCGGAGGCCGAGCGCTCGATCCGGCGCGCGGTGGCGCTGCGGCCCGACTACTGGCGCAACTGGAACGCGCTCGGCGCGCTGCTGCTGCGTCGCGGGGACCGTGCCGGCGCGCGCGCGGCGTTCGAGCGCATCGTGACGCTGGTGCCCGACAAGAACCGCGGCTACGAGCAGCTGGCGGCGCTCGATCAGCTCGAGGGCCGCTACGACGACGCGATCCGCGAGTACCGGCGGCTGCCGACCCCGGTGAAAGACGCCACGCTCGCCTCCAACATCGCCTCCGCCTACCTGTCCACCGGCCGGCTGGCGGAGGCGCGCGACTACCTCGCGCTCGCGATCCGACTCGAGCCGCGGGCGGCGCTGTGGCGCGAAAACCTCGGCGACCTGTACGTGCGACTGGACCTGCCGGCCGAGGCGCAGGCCGCGTATGCCGAGGCGGTCCGGCTCACCGAGGAGGCGCTGCGCGTGAACCCCGGCCAGCCGGACCTCGAGGTGGAGCGCATGCTCGACCTGGCGCGCGCCGGCGACTGCGTGGCGGCCGGCCGCTCGCTCGCGTCACTCGACCCGTCCAAGCTGGCGGCGGCACCGGAGTACCAGTACGCGGTGGCGAAGGTGCACGCGCTGTGCGGGCGTCCGACGCCGGCGCTCGGTGCGCTGCGGCTCGCGCTCGCGCACGGTATCGCCGCCGGCCGTCCGCGCGACGACGTGGAGTTCCGCGCCCTGCGCGACGACGCGGCGTTCCTCCGCCTGGTGGGCGGGGACGCCGCGTCGCGCACGTCGACTAAGGGTCCTCCTTGATGACGATGGTCGGGTCGATGTGGTCCACTTCGATCCCGTCCTCGAACAGCCGCACGTCGTATTCCCAGCACCACTCGTGCCCGTGACCGGGCCCCAGCGGCGGCTCACCGCTGGATTCGGTCACCGTCCCGGGTCCCTGGAAGACGATCGGAGATCCAGTCTCCGGGAGCCGGCTCGTCTGGCTGGGTTTCCCGCTGATCTCGACTCGCTGATGCTCCCCCAGGCCGGTCACCACCCAGCGCACCCCGTGCGGGCGTGCGGGATTGGACTTGATCGGGTCACCGACGTGGAATACCACGGTGTCACGGGCGCGCTGAGGGTAGATCGCCAGCGTTCGATCGCGGACGGTGATCTGGACCAGCGTCTGATTCTCGATCCCCAACAATGTGCCAATCATGGTCTACCTCACGTCGATTGGATGCCGAGGCACGCGGGCGCGGGGGGCCGCGGCGGACGCCCGGAGCGCGGCCGCCGGGGGAGTGCAAGGGGCGGGCTCCGATGCTGCATTGACGATAGGACGTCCTCCGCCGCGCGCAAGGCCTGAACGCGCGCGGCCGGGCGGAGACCCGCCCGGCCGCCTCGACGAGACCGTCTCCCGCAGGAGACCCCTCAGATCACCTCGAGCGCCGGCCCCTTCGCGATCGCGCCGGCCTGCACCGCGAGCGCGTACAGCCGCTCCAGCGCGCGGCGGCCGATATCGCCCATCTCGAGCGTGAGGTCGTTCACGTACATGTGCACGAACTTCCCGCCCCGGGCCTTGTCCAGCCCGCGCCCGAACCGCAGCGCGTAGGCGAGCGCCTCGTCCTCGTGGTCGAGCGCCGCCTGGATCGACGCCCGGAACCCCAGCGAGACCGCCTGCATCAGCCCGGGCCCCAGGTCGCGGCGCACCACGTCCAGGCCGAGCGGTACCGGGAGCCGGTCGCGCTCCTGCCACAGCTCGCCGAAGTCCACCACCTTCGTGAGCCCCTCCTCGCGATAGGTGAGCTGGCTCTCGTGGATGATCACGCCGGCCTCGTAGTCGCCGGAGACCACCGCCTCGGGGATCTGGTCGAACATCACCTCGACCGGGATCGCCTCGGGGCACTCGATCCGCAGCAGCAGCGCCGCGGTGGTCATCGCCCCCGGGATCGCCACGCGCTTGCCGCGCAGCGAGTCGAGCGTGCGCGCCGCGCGCGCCACCACCACCGGGCCGTAGCCGAAGCCCATCGACGCGCCGCACGCCAGCACCGCGTAGCGATCGCTCAGCGCCGCGTACGCGTGCGCAGAGACCGCGGTGATCTCGAGGTCGGCGTGCTCCAGCGCACGGCGATTGAGGCTCTGGATGTCCTCGAGTACGTGCTCCACGCGGCAGCCCGCGATGGTCGCGAGCCCGGTGTGGAAGCCGTAGAACATATAGGCGTCGTCGGCGTCGGGGCTGTGCCCGAAGCGCAGCGTGCGAATCGTGGTGGCGTCGGTCATGAGTGGGTTGCCGCGTCCCGGGGTGTGAGGTAGGCCGCGAGGCGCGCGAGCGCCTTGGGCCAGGCCAGGTGATAGGTCTCGACGAAGCGGTCGTACTCGCGCCGCGGCGGAAAGACGTGACGGACGGCGAGCCGCGTGCCCGCGCCCTCGGCTGCGAGCGTCAGATCGATGCGCCCCGAGTAGCCGTCGGGATAGCCGTCGTGCCCGCCTTCGTGCGCGCAGCGCCGCGGCGGATCGAACGCCACCCACTCGGCCTCGTACGGTTCCGGCGACGAGCAGGGCTTCGACCATGCCATCACCAGTCGCCCGCCGAGCCGGCGCTCGCTCTCGGCCGAATCGCAGAACCAATGCGCGAGATGCCGCGCGTCGGTGAGCGCGTCGAACACCCGCGCCGGCGGCGCCGCGAGATCGAGCGTGAACTCGAGCGTGTAGGGCATGGTGGACATGGCCCGGGCAGAATAGCGCGACGGGGCGGTGGGAGGCGAGAGCGGCGGGCGGGTGGGTGGACGCACGGGTCGGGGGAGACGGGTCTCTAGTGACTCCCGTTCATGCCGACATCCGGGTTCGCTGTAGACTCACGGCGATGAGCCTTCGGTGCGAGCGGAAGGCCGAAGGAACTCGGCGCACGGCGGCTCACCGAGAGGAGGTGCGCATGAACGCAAGTCGAAGCGCAGCGCCCGGGATCTGTAGGCCGGCGCGTAGTGTGATCGGTTCGATCGCGGCTCATGTGCTCGTGCTGCTTGGCGTGCTCCTGGGTTCGAGCATGACGGTCGCCGCGCCCTCCCAGCTCTCGACGCAGGGTTCGGACAACACTGAGTGTAACTCGCTCGACAGTCTGGCGAAGCTACCCAATCCGAGCGGTGAGCCGTCACTTCAGTTACTTCGCGCCCGCGCGGGCGTGTGGGAAACACGGACAGCGGCAGACACGAATGGCAACAGTGTTTCGGACTGTTATGAGACTGCGGCCAATCGCAGCTTCCTGACGGTTCCTCCGTGGCAGGGTGCCAGTGTGGCTGCACCAATCGCACTCCCGGAACTCGTCTCAGCGTACGTGTACCCGCGGCTGATCCCATCGCATCGCCATGTGCGCATTGCTCTTCAGGGGACACTCGCGCCACCAAAGTACTCAGTTGCTATCTTCAGATCCAATGGCCGCCCATACAAGGCCAAGGTGCAGCGTGTTACAACGGCGCATTCGGCATACGCTGTGTTCAGGGTTCCCGCTTCGGTGGCAGACACTTCATTGGTGGTCCGACTGACGCTCCCGCACACCACGCGACGGTATGCCGTCGTGAAGACGCGCTAGCATGAGGAGGCCCGGCACGCGCCGGCGGGCGCGAGTTGGGTGAGGGCGGCGCGGACTCGTGTCTCGAGGGGTGCGTCGCTTCCGACATCGTCGAATGCCACGGCCCGCTTGGCCTCGTCGGCGCGAACGCCGAGCGCGCGCAGCCACGGAATGACTTCCTGCTGCCGAGCGTGACGCGCCGTGGCGCTTTCGCGCTCTCGCAGCACATGCGCAGCGTCTGTCGTCGGCGCCACGTCGCTCTTGGTCTTTGTCGCTCGCGCGGCTTCAGCCCTCTTCCGCGAGGCATCGCGCTTGTGGCGCATGAACTCGGGCCCGTACGCGCGCTCGGCTTCCAGTTGGTTGTGCGCATGACAGCGCAGCCGTAGCCCAGTCGCCGTGGCCTGGCCGCCGCGGGCGTAGGGCTCGATATGGTCGAATTCGAGCCGCGCGCTCGCCTCGCAGCGATGCCCGGTCTGGCTCACGAACGTGCACCGTCCGCCGTCGCGCTGCCAGATGTCGCGCCGGATGTGCGCCGGCACGTAGCGCGTGTCGTGCGCGCGGTGCTTGCCGCTCGACCGGGTCCGCGCGCAGGCCGCAAACTTTCGCTGCTCGAGCTTCGTGATCAGGCTGTCCAACGCGCGGTCCAGCACCTGCGCGAAGTCACCGGACGGCACCGCGTGACCGAGCAAGCTCTGCGCATAGCGCAGCTTGTCGTGCGTCTCCTGCGCAACGGTGACCTGGAGCGCGAAGCGGCCGGGTGACAGCGGCGCGAGCCTCTGGCGCTGGCTACCACTCACGACCTGTCCTGGGGTCGGTTGGGCAACGGAGCCGGCATCGGCCGCCAGCGCCAGATCGCGGGCGCTCGCTCCGGAGCACGAGGCCAATTGTCCGGGAACGGTGAGAATCACATGCCCCGGGGCATGTTGTTCTCCATTTTCACAAACTGCCAGCGGCGTCACCAGGCTCGGCGAGTCCGGCCGAGGGAAGCGCTCGGCCAGCAGACGCTCGATCTGAGCCTTGGTCTTGTGCACCGCGGCCGCGAGTAACTCGCCGGCCGTCTCCTGAGTGAAATGCGGCGCCAGCAGTCCGACCGCGCTCAAGTGCAGCCGGCCCTCGGCCACCATCGGGAAGATGGCCGGGAATCGTCGCGCGGCGCGCGCCGCCTGGATGCGCTTGGCAGCCGAGTCTTCGGACAGTCTCAGCTTCCCGACGCACCAGGCATGGATCGAGGGATAGCCGGCGGGCGCATAGAGCCTACGGGCATCGACCTCGGCCAGGTGCGCGAGAAGCGCGGCGGTGGTGACACGGTCCTGAGCGACCAGGCCGGCCAGGTCCCGGAGCAGGACCTGATCGGAGAGATGCGACAGCGAGTAGGGGTGCATGACACTTCTCCGCAACGGGGACTCAGTCGCGGGGGCAGGTCATGTGTATAGCACGCGGGTCTCAGGCGCTCGTGCGTGCGCGGAGAGCCCGAAACAAGCGTCGTCATGGAATCGAACGAGCGAGGCGCGCGCCACGATCGCGAGCGCGCAGCCTGCGCACGCCAGCGCGGCTTTCGCGCGCCACCGCGGGGGCGCGCCAAGGGACGCCCAAAACCGTGTCAAGGGGATCTTCTTCGATCGTCACATCGCGCTGTTGCATCGCAAGCATCCAACGCCGATGCGCCACGAGTCATCGCCTCGAGCGTGGCGCCGCAGCGTCGCGCCCCGCGCGAATCAGTGCTGCGCGCGTGCGCCTTCGCGCTCGGCGGCCTGCGCCCACAGCGCCTCGCGCAGCTCCGCGAGGCCGGCGCCGGTGCGGGCCGAGACCAGGAACGACTCCGGGTACGCCGCGCGCAGGCCGGCTTCCAGATCGGGGTCGCGCAGCAGGTCGATCTTGTTGAAGACCAGCGTGGTCGGCCGCGGCTCGGTGAGGATGCCCTCGAGCACCTTCTCGACCGCCTGCATCTGGCGGTCCATGTCGGGGTCGGCGCAGTCCACGACGTGCAGCAGCAGGTCGGCCTCGATCGCCTCGACCAGCGTGCTGTGGAAGGACGCGACCAGGTGGTGCGGCAGCTTGCGGATGAAGCCCACGGTGTCGGTGAGCAGCGCGCGGCGGCGGTCCGGGCTCACCATCTGGCGCGTGGTCGCGTCGAGGGTGGCGAACAGCCGGTCCTCCACGAACACCTGCGCGCGTGTGAGCGCGTTGAACAGGGTGCTCTTGCCGGCGTTGGTGTAGCCCACCAGCGCGGCGCGGAACTCGCGGCGCCGCGAGCGCCGCTGAGTCTCGCGCTCGCGCTCGACCGCCTCGAGCGCCCGCTTGAGCCGCGCGATGCGCTCGCGCACCAGCCGGCGGTCGGTCTCGAGCTGGGTCTCGCCGGGGCCGCGAGTGCCGATCCCGCCGGCCTGCCGCTCGAGGTGCTTCCACATGCCGGTCAGCCGCGGCAGCGTGTACTCGAGCTGCGCCAGCTCCACCTGCAGCCGCGCCTCCCGCGTGCGCGCGCGGCGGGCGAAGATGTCGAGGATGATCTCGGAGCGGTCGATCACCTTCACACCGAGCGCCTTCTCGAGGTTGCGCATCTGCGGCGGCGCGAGGTCGTCGTTGAAGATCGCGACGTCGGCCTCGGTGTCGGCGACCAGGGCCTTCAGCTCCTCGAGCTTGCCCTTGCCGATGAACGTGGCGGCGTGGAAGCGCCCGCGACTCTGCGTGAGCGTGCCCTTCACCTTGGCGCCCGCGGTGTCGGCCAGTCGCGCCAGCTCCTCCATCGAGCGTGGCAGCCCCGCGCCCTCGCGGTACGCGTGGCCCACCAGCACGGCGCGCTCGGCGCGCGGGGGATTCACCACCTCGTGCGGTCGCTTCACCCGCGCGGCTCGATCTCGAGGTCGTAGGGGAACGGCGTGAGGTTCTCGTGCTTCCCGTCCGCGCGCGCGATGATCAGGTCCTCGACCCGCACCCCCATGCCGCGCGAGGGGTAGTAGAGCCCCGGCTCCACCGTGATCGCGCTCGCGGCCTCGAGAATCTGCGGGTTCGACACCGCGCCGCCGAGCAGCGGCGCCTCGTGCACCGAGAGGCCGATGCCGTGGCCGAGGTTGTGCACGTAGCCCTCGCTCACCGCGTCGTTGGTGCGCCGCGTCGCGTGTCCGGCCTTCTCGAAGCGCTCGCACACGAGGTCCTGGTAGAAGCGGCAGCGCTCGCCGACCTTGTAGGCGGCCATCGCGGCGTGATACGCGCCCAGCGTCTCGTCGTAGATGCGCTTGAGTGGATCGGGCGCCTTGCCGACGCAGAACGTGCGGGTCATGTCGCTGTGGTAGCCGCCGCCCGCCTCGCCCGGGAACAGGTCGACGATGATGCTCGCGCCTGCGCGCACCGGCTCGTCATCGTTGCCGCGGTTGTGGGGCACGCCGGCGTCGCGGCCCTGCGCGATGATGCTCTCGCCGTCCTCGGCCAGCCTGTGCTCGGCGAACACGCGGTGCACGGCGCGCCGCAGGTCCCCGAGCCTGACCGGACCCTCGATGCCGGGCGCGCGGAAGCCGTCACCGTCGCGGCGCAGCGCCGCCAGCGTGTCGCGCACCGCCTTCATCGCGGCCACGGTGCCGATCGAGGCGCGGCGGATGGCGGCGATCTCGTCCTCGTCCTTGGTGGCGCGTGCGAGCGACAGGATGTCGGGCTGCGAGGTGTCCACCTTCAGCTCGGGGTTCGCTTCGAGCGCGCGGCCCACCAGCTGCCAGGCGGTCGCCAGCCCGGTCTCGCCGAACAACGCGATCGACCCGCGGATGCCGAGGGTCCCGCAGGTCTCGCCGATCAGCCGGCCGAGCGCCCGCGCCTGGCCGCCCTCCTGCTCGACCATGGCGACGAATCCGTGCTGCGGGAAGCCCGAGATCTCGCACCCGACTTTCGCGGCCTGGTCGCGCTCCATCGGATCGTGGATGAGATGCGCGCGGCCATCCGCCGCGCGGAAGTACACCCCGTGGACGATCTTCTGTCCGGTGGTGTAGTGCATCGCCGCCGTGTAGTGGTCGTGGGCCAGCACCACGAGCCCGGCGAGGCCACGCTGCTGCATGAGTCGATCGAGATCGCGTCGCACGAGATTCCTCCACCTCCGCCCGCGGGGGATCGCTGCGCGGCGGGACGGCCATGCTAGTCCATCGCGCGGGCGCGCGGAAAGCGGGGTGCGGGCGCGCGGGCCGCGGGCGCCGGGGCTGCGCGACTCAGTCCGGGACCCAGGCGCGCGACGGCGGCGAGCGGCGCTGCGCGATCGCCATGGTGACCACGCCGAACCCGAAGCCGCCGATGTGCGCCCACCACGCGACCCCGCCGCCGGCGCCGCCCATGCCCAGCGCGAGGGTGCCGAGGACGAACTGGAACACCAGCCACAGGCCGAGCACCAGCACCGCGGGCAGCGCCACCACCTGGAAGACCACGATCAGCGGCACCAGCGTGACGACACGGGCGCGCGGGAACGCCACCAGGTACGCGCCGAGCACGCCGGCGATCGCGCCGCTGGCACCCACCGTCGGCACCGGCGAGTCGAGCGACGAGAGCACGTGCGCGCCGGCCGCGGTGGCGCCGGCCGCGAGATAGAAGGCCGCGTAGCCGACGTGGCCCAGCCGGTCCTCGACGTTGTCGCCGAATATGAACAGGTACCAGAGATTCCCGATCAGGTGCGCCCAGCCGCCGTGCATGAACATCGAGGTGAGCACGGTGAGCAGCGCGGGCGCGGGCCCGCCCAGCTCGCCGCGCAGGCCGAGCACCAGCCGCGCGGGCACCAGCCCGTGCTCGAACATCCACGCGCGCGCGTCGGGCCCCAGGATCAGCTGCCACAGGAACACGGCGACGTTTGCCGCGATGATCGCGCGCGTCACGACCGGCGTGGTGCGGGAAGGATTCTCGTCGCGGAGCGGGATCATGGTGGCCCTGCGGGGACGCGTGCGCGTCCGGGGCGCGCGGGAGTGGTTGACGGTTCCCAAACACCTTACCTATTCTGCGGTGACTTCGGAAGCGCCCGCATCGCTGCAGTCCCTCGGTCATCCGAAGGGGCGCACATCGCACAGGTCTGTCGTCGATGAGGAGGTTGTTCCATGTCGCAAGCTGCGGCCGTAACCGACCAGACGTTCGATACCGAGGTGCTCAAGTCCCCCGTGCCGGTGCTGGTGGACTTCTGGGCCGCGTGGTGCGGGCCGTGCCGCGCGATCGCGCCGGTGGTGGACGAGATCGCCGGCGAGTACGCGGGCAAGCTGAAGGTGGTCAAGGTCGACACCGACGAGAGCGGCGAGACGGCACTGCGCTACCAGGTGATGAGCATTCCCACGCTGCTGCTGTTCAAGGACGGCCAGCCGGTGGAGCGCGTGGTCGGGGCGATGCCGAAGGCGGCGCTGCTGAACCGCCTGAAGCCGCACCTGTAGAGCCCGCTCGCACCCGCGACGCCGAGGCCCGCTCCGCTTGCGCGGGGCGGGCCTCGGCGTCGCGAGCCGGCGGTCAGCGAGCCGGCCCCGGACGCTCGCTCGCATCGCGCCGGGTCGCGAGCGCGTGCAGTGCCTCCGGCAGCGCCGCGACCAGGTCGCCCGCGCTGAGGCCGTGCTGGCCGCGCGCCGCCGCGACGGTGTCGCCGGCCGCGCCGTGCACGAACGCGCCCAGGCGCGCCGCGTCGTACGGCGCGAGCCCCTGCGCCGCCAGCGCGGCGATGGCACCCGCGAGCACGTCGCCCGCGCCGGCGGTGGCCATGCCGGGATTCCCGGATGCGTTCACGGTGGCGCGGCCGTCGGGCGCGGCCGTGACGGTGGGGGCACCCTTGAGCACCAGCACCGCGTCCCACGCCCGCGCCCACGTGCGCGCGGCGTCGATGCGCGTGGCCTCGAGCGTCGCGGCGTCCAGGCCGGTGAGGCGCGCCATCTCGCCGAGGTGCGGAGTCAGCACGCGCGGCGCGGCGCCGGCGGGGCTCGCGGCCGCGGCGGCGGCGGCCAGCGCGTTGAGCGCGTCGGCGTCGATCACGAGCGGCGGGCCGGGCTCGCCAGCGAGCGCGAGCGCGAGCGCGCCCGCGCCCGCGTGGCGCGAGAGTCCGGAGCCCAGCACCGCGGCGTCCACGGCGTCGAGCGCCGCGCGCACCGGCGCGTGCGCGAAGGCCGACAGCGTGCGGGCCGGGGACTCGGGACAGGGGAGGGTCATCTCCTCGGTGAGCTTGAGCTCGAACAGGTCGTGCATCGAGGACGGCACCGCGACCCGCACGGTGCCGGCGCCGGAGCGCGTCGCGGCGCGGGCGGCCAGCACCACCGCGCCGGTGAGCCCGGGCGAGCCGCCGATCACGAGCACGCGGCCCACCGAGTTCTTGTGCGCGCGCGGGTCGCGCGCCGGCACCAGGCGCGCCATCGCGTCCGCGGTCGCCAACTCCACGCGCCAGCGCGTCGGATCGTCGGGCGCGGGCAGCAGTCCGATGTCCACCACCTCGAGCGCCCCGCAGAACGCGCGCCCGGGGTAGAGCCAGTGGCCGCGCTTGGGGTGTCCGAACGTCACCGTGAGGTCGGCGCGGACGGTGCGCCGGGCGATCGCGCCGGTATCGGCGTCGAGCCCGGTGGGCAGGTCCACCGCCACGACCTCGGTGCCGGCGTCGTCGAGCACGCGCAGCCGCTCGACCCCGTCCGCCATCAGCCCGGTCGGCGCTCCGCGGGCGCCGGTGCCCAGCAGCGCATCGAGCGCGAAGTCCCAGCGGTCGCGAGTGGAACTCGCGCGCGCCAGCTCGTCCGCGGTGCGCGCGATCGCGGGCGCGATCCCCGCCGCCTGCAGCGCGTCGAACGGAGCGCGCGCGTCGCCCGTCACCTTCTCCGGGTCGCCGAGCAGCACCACGTGCGGCACGGCGCCGCGCGCGCGCAGCAGGCGCGCGGCCACGAAGCCGTCGCCGCCGTTGTTGCCGGTGCCGCACAACACCAGCACGCGGTAGCCCAGCAGCGGCCCGTAGCGCCGCTCCATCGCGCGCACCACGCCGGCGCCCGCGCGCTCCATGAGCGCCTCGCCGTTCGCATGCCCGCCGTCGATCGTCAGGCGGTCGAGCGCGCGCATCTCCTCGGCGGTGAGCAGGAGCATGGCCATCAGCGCAGCGTGAACAGGATCGGGACCTCGATCCGGAAGGCCCAGGCGCGGCCGTCGAGCTGGTAGGGCCGGAAGCGCCAGCGGCGCACGCACGCGCTCGCGGCGGCGTCGAGCAGTGGAATGCTGCGTGCGATCTCGGTCGCGCTGACGGCGCCGGTGGAGTCGACCAGCGCACGCACGCGCACGCGCCCCATCACGCCGGCCTTGCGGGCGCCGGCGGGGTAGACGGGCTCCTCGCGATGCACCACCTCGGGGACCGGGAAGGGCGCGGCGGCGGCGGAATCGTCGAGCACGAAGGCCGGCGGCGGCCCGGCCAGCGGCGGTGGCGCGGCAGCCGCGGCGTGCACCGTGCCCGGCGCCGCCGCCGCACGCGCGGCTGCGGGATCGGGTGCGAGCTGCATGGTCGCCTGCAGTTTCGCCGGCGTGAGGTCGAGCGTCACGATCGCCCGGCCGCTCCAGACGCAGCGGCTGTGGTCCGGCTCGTCCACCTCGCACACGGCGCGCAGGCCCATGCGCCGCAGCTCGTCGCGGACGTAGTCGCGATCGTGCGGAGACGGGTCCTTCACCACGGCCTCGGCCCGCACCAGGCGGCCGTCCGCGAAGTGGAGCGTGAGGTCGCCCGGCACGCCGAAGAACCGCGAGGGCGACGTCCGCACCTCGTCGGTGCCGGGGTGGCGCGCGGGCGTCGTCCAGTTGCCCGTGGAGTCCACGCGCGCCAGCGAATCGCCGAAGCGCAGCGCGAGGCCGGGGACCCGCGGCCCGGCGGCGGCGGGAACCGCGACGCTCAGCACCACGGCGATCGCGAGTGCCAGCTCCATGCGCGGCTCAGCGCCGGCGTGCTCGCGCGCGGGCGTCCGTGGTCAGTTCGCGCACCAGCGTGTCACGGTAAGCGGCATCGGTGGTGACCCGGGTCAGCAGACCGGGGTCCGCGGAGATGAAGGGCAGGTCGAAGAGCTCGGGATCGGCTTCCTGCACGAGGTAGATGCGCTCCTGTTCCTGGCGCTGGAACTGCACCGCGCGCTCGACGGTCTCGAACAGTTTGCCGGGCAGGAACGTCTTGTTGAACACGTCATACACGTAGACGTGGAACTTGCCGTCCACGCTCTTCGGGTCGGGAGGTGGGAACACCTTCACCTTCGCCGACTTCACCTTGCCTTCCGCCATGCGTCCTCCCGGTTGGAGTCTCGCGGTGAAGCGCCGCTCAGCGCGCGACGCTCCCGCCCGCCCGTACCGCCGGCGGGCCGTTCAGTGAATCCACGATGGCGACCAGCGCCATCGGGTCCTCGATGTCGTAGTCCGCGCCCGACTCCACGGTGCCGAACTCGTCCCCGTAGCGCGCGAACACGGTCTTCATCCCGAGGTTCCTGCCCCCGACCACGTCGCGCTCGGCCCAGTCGCCGACCATGAACGCCTCGTGGGGTTCCACGCCCAGCTGGCTCAGCACCTCGCGGAACGGCGCGGGGCTCGGCTTGCGTTCGCCGGTGTCGTCGAACGTCACGACCGCGTCGAAGACGTGCTGGAGCGACAGCGAGCACAGGCGCAGCCACACCTGCTCGCGCGGCGCGTCCGACACCACGCCGAGCCGGATCCCGCGCTTGAGCAGCTCGATCAGCGTGAGCTGGATGTGCGGATAGAGCACCAGCGCCGACTCGCGCGCGCGGCGGTAAGCCAGGATGCCGGACGCCAGGATGCGCGGGTCGATGCCGCCGTCCTCGCTTCCGAGCAGGTCGTTGAAGACCAGCTGGTACTCGAGGCCCTTCTCGCGGTAGATCGCGTCGATGCGCTGGCGCACCGTCTCGCGTGGAAGTCGCAGGCCAGCGTCGATCATGCCGTCGATCGCCGCGGTGATCGCGTCGCGCTTCATCTTCATGAAGTCGACGAGCGTGTTATCGACGTCGAAGACGATCGCGCGGATCAATCGCTGGATCTCCAGGGCCTCGTCGGTCCGCGCGCTCGGCGCGGTGCTGCGGTGAGCGGTCGGCCTACTTGGTCGAGAGCCCGATGGTGCGCCCGAGGCTGATCTCGCCGTTGTCGATGCGCACGTTGTAGCCACAAGCCGGATTGCTGCAGACCCACGCCTTGTAGGTGATCGGCGCTCCGTCCCGACCGTAGTCGGAGAGCGGGAGCAACACGCCGTCCTTGCACTTCCGGCACTCGGGGAAACCGGCTTCCATCCCAAACCCCTCCCATCGAACCACTCGCCGCACCCTGGGGGGCCGCCGGGGCATTCTAGGCGCCCGGTGCCTCCGCTTCCAAACCCCGATGCGGGCCCCGTCCGGGCACGCCCCGAGGGCGCGAGCGGCCGTCGCCGGCCGCCATCCCGAGCGGTCCGCTGGCGGTGCCCGGCCCCTGTCGGCGGTCCGATGCGGTCGTCCCGCGGCCGCGCGTCTATACTCGGTCCCACACTTTTCCCCGAGGTACCGCCCGAGCCCGTGATCCGCCTCCCGCATCGCGCCCTACTCGTCCTTCGCCTGCTGCCCTGCCTCGCCATCCTGGGCTGGCTCCTGCCGCGCCCGGCCCGCGCGGTGCTCGACATCGAGGACCGGGGGCCACGGCTGGAGGCCGGCCGCTTCGCGATGCGGGTGACCAACGCCGGGCTGCTCGGCAACGCGTTCTTCGACGCGGGACGCTGCTTCGATCCCTCGTTCGAGTTCCCGCGCGGCTCCGGAGTCGAGCTGCTCAACCACGCCGAGCTGTGGGTCGGGGCGCTCGACGGCGACGCGGTGCCCCACGTCTCGGGCGGCCCGATGCTCGAGTTCCGGCCCACGCTGGACCCCGCGGATCACGTGCGCACGGCGTGGCGCGACCGGCTGGGAGCGCTCCGAATGGTCGACGACGACCACGACGGGCGGGTCGACGAGGAGATCCTGAACGACCGGGACGACGACGGCGACGGCGAGATCGACGAGGACCTCGGCATGTTCGCTCAGCAGATGGCCGCGGCCGACTACGTGGACGACCGCCCGGAGGCCGTGAACTACGTCTACGACAACGGCGAGCGCCACGTGCCGCTGGGGCTCTCCGTCCACCAGGAGGCCTACGCGTGGTCGGTGGCGGGCGCGGACGGCATCGCGGCCGTGACCTTCCACATCACCAACCACGGCGCGCAGACGCTGAGACAGCTGTACGTGGGGGTCCTCGCCGACCTCGACTCGCGGGTGCGCTCCGACCGCCGCGGCCATCTGGACGACCGGCTCGACCACATCACGTTCGATCGCCAGGTCAACCGCGGTACCTCGTTCGTGACGATCTCGAGTGGCACCCCCCAGGATCCGCCGACCATCAGCTGCATCGACGACCTGGCCCAGACCGTGCCGGTCGTGCGCGACGGTGTCGATGGCTCCGGGCTGCCGATGGGAGCGCTCGTGGGGCTCGACCACACCATCGATCCCTACGCGATCTTCGGGCCGTTGCAGTCCTATGCCCGCGCGCCGGGGCACGTGTCGTTCCGCAGCGTGGCGTTCCGGCGCGACGCGGTGCCGGGCTACGGTGGCCTGCCGACCGTGGACCCGCAACGCTACGACGCGCTCGCCGGCCGCGCCGTGGGCGCGAGCGGCGATGGGCTCGCGGACTGGGTGGTGCTGGTCTCGTGCGGCCCGTTCCCGCGGCTCGCCCCCGGAGAGTCGATCGACGTCTCGATGGCGCTGGTGGCGGGCGCGGACCGGGAGAGCCTGGCGGTCGCGCTGGGCAACGCCGCGGTGATCCAGCACGGCACCACGCTGAACCTCGTTCCCGACTCGACCGGCGCGTTTCCGACCGACTGGAATGAGGGCGTGAGCGGGATCAACGGTCACGAGGTGTGTCTCGAGCCGCCGCCGGGCGTGAGCTTC
This sequence comes from Candidatus Eiseniibacteriota bacterium, assembly GCA_963725865.1. GTDB lineage: Bacteria > Eisenbacteria > RBG-16-71-46 > RBG-16-71-46 > RBG-16-71-46 > CAVSAC01. The sequence continues at coordinate 600,343 of CAVSAC010000014.1, read as the reverse complement.
TACGCCGACCCGCACTGTCCGGGCAAGGCGCGGGGCGAGAGTCCGGCGCCCGAGACCCGCACGCTCTACCAGCCGGGGCATTGCGTGTGGACCGACGCCGACTGCGACGAGTGCACGGGCAAGGACGGCCGCGAGACGGTGCTGCGCTGGCTCGACCCGGGCGAGGTGCCACCGCCGCCGCGCTTCCGCGTGACGCCGGGCGATCACTGGGTGGACGTCGCGTGGGACAACCGCCCCGAGGTGCTGATCGCCGGTGGACAGCTGGGCACGCGGGAATCGCGGTTCCTCGGCTACCGGCTCTACCGCATCGCCGACTGGGGCGGGCGGCTCTCGCTGGTGCCGCCGCCCGAACACTGGGCGCTGATGAACGCCTATGCCCGCTCGACCGCGAACAGCGAAGTGCTGCTGTCGACCATCACGGACACCACGCTCGACTACGAGCGCATCCTGTACGAGCAGAAGCTCTACCCGATCGGCCGCTACGCGGTGCGCGACAGCACCGTGCTCGACGGCTTCCCCTACCTGTACACGATCACGAGCGTGTACGAGCTGGTGACTCGGGCGCCGAACGGCACGCCGACCCGGCGCGTGCTGGAAAGCCCGCTCGTCGCCAGCGCCGATCGCGCGGTGGTTCCGCACGCGTCCGCCCGGACGCGGGCGGGCCAGGTGTGGGTGGTCCCCAACCCGTTCCGCGCGCACGCCGACTGGGACCTGCCGCCGGTCGACGGGGATCGCCTCACGCGTCACATCGACTTCATGGGCCTGCCACGAGCGCGCTGCGTGATCAAGGTGTGGACGGTGGCGGGCGACTTCGTGGCGCAGCTCGACCACGACGCCTCGGGCGGGGACGGCCAGGCGGCGTGGGACCTGGTCTCGCGCAACGGGCAGGAGGTGGAGTCGGGCATCTACCTCTTCACCGTGGACTCCGCCCTCGGCCACCAGATCGGGCGCTTCGTGGTGGTCCGATGAGCGCGCGCTGGATCGTCCTCGCCGTGCTGGTCGCGGGCGGCGCGGCGCTCGCGCCGGGCTGCAGCAAGCAGCCGGCGCCGACCGCTCCGGTGGCGCGCCTGGGGCCCGCGGTCGAAGAAGTGTTCCCGCCGCCGCGCGCCGTCCGCGTCCCGCTCGCGACCGCGATCTGGGCGCGCTTCCACGAGCCGCTCGACCCCGCGTCGATCGGCCCCACCACGGTGTTCCTCAAGCTCGATGCCGCGCGCGTGCGCTCCGACATCCAGTACGACGCCGCCACCCGCACGGTGCGCATCACCCCGCTCGAGACGCTGCGACTGCGCCGCACGTACACGCTCGAGATCGGGCCGCGGGTCACCACCGCGGCCGGGGCGGCGCTCGACTCGACGTACTTCTGGCAGTTCACGACCACCGCGCTGCGGCTGCTCGAGCATCCGATGCCGCTCGACGGCGCGTCCGGACAGGGGCCGTTCACCCCGCTGACCTGGGACGCCCCCGACCCCGACGCCGGCGCCGTGCGCTTCGAGCTGTACACCGCCCCCGATTCGGCCGCGGTGGCCGACCACGTCGTGTCGCCGATCGTCACGTTCGAGAGCGTCCGCATGGCGCCGCAGCGCCGCGCGCTCGGCAGCACCTGGTGGTGGTCCCTGCGCGCCACCAACCTCGACACCGGCGAGCAGACCCAGAGTCCGCTCTGGCGCTTCACCGTGGTGGGACCGGAGGCGATCGTCGACTCGCTCGTGGTGCCGGTGAGCAGCTTCGGATCCGCCAGCTCCACGCGGCCGCTTTCACCCACCTGCACGGGCACGACGCTCAACCTCGGGGGCGGGAACGTCACCGCGGCGATCCGCTGGCAGCTCGAGTCGGTGAGCCCCGGGCTGCGACTGGCCGACGCCGCGATCCGGGTGCAACCGGTCAACTTCTCGGCCAACGTCGCGAATGCCGTGGTCTACGGAACCACCACCGACTTCACCGGGTGCGGAGTCCACTACGGCGGGCCGCCGGTGCCTGACCTCGGCGCCGGACGGCTCGCGCCCGGCGTCTACGAGCAGACGTTCGGTCCGCTGCTGTACCACGGCGACGGGCTGACCTCCCATCTGCAGTGCGCGGTGCGGCTCGGCTTCCCGCATGGCTACACGTTCGCCTCGGATGCCACGTTCCAGATCTACTCCGACTTCGCCGCCGCCGAGGCCCTGCGCCCGCAGCTGCGGTTGTATTACTATCGCGACCCGCCGGGCGCCACCGTGGCGCCGGTGAGCCGGGCGATGCCGCTCGACCGCGCGCGCGTCCGCTGACGCGCGACCCATCCGACCGGACCGGAGACGTCCCACTGCACACTGGACCCTCGCTGCTCGCGCGCCGCCGGCATCCGTGGCCGCTCCCCGCGTGCCTGGTGCTGGTGGCTCTGATGATCTCGATCGGCGCGGCACGCGCGCAGGCCGTGAAGCCGTGGACCCCGCCCTCGGCGGACTCGCTCACGGTCTGGGCCGCGCAGGCGCGCGCGCTGTTCCGGGCGCAGGCCACGGATTCCGTGGGCGCCGACAACCTCGGGCCCTACGAGATCGTGGGGAACATGGCGCGCGGGCTGATCCGCTCGCTCGGCAGCGCGTCGCTGATCCAGGCGACCGCGATCGAGCCGCTGCTCGACTCGCTCGGGCTGGAGACGGCGGTGCGGGTGGACCCCGAGCTGCCGCACTTCGTGCTGGTCTCGGTGCGGAATCCCATCCGGCGCAGCGCGATGGCGATCGGTTTCGTGTTCTGGTTCCGCGGGCGCCTGCTGCACGAGCAGGGCTCGTTGCTGGCGAGCGGCAGCGATCCGTCGTTCCGCGTCTGGTACACGGGGCAGTCCCAGCGGCCTTACTCCGCGTGCATCCTCGACCGCACGGCGGACGGACATCTCAGCTGGGTGGTGCTCGGGCTGCGCTCGAACGGGGACATCTGGGACATCGTGCAGGCGGCCGACCGCCCGGGTGAGGCGGGCCGCGGGACCGGCGCGTTCGCCGACGTGAACGGAGACGGACTCCCCGAGTTGGTGCTGTGGACCCGGGCGCCCGTCGATTCGCTCCTCACGCTCTGCCCGGAATGTCCGGGCGTCTACGACGAGAACATCCTGGTCTCGCGCGCCGAGGGCTTCGAGCTGCAGGACTCGCGGCGGATGACGACGCCGGTGATGGCGTTCTCGCTGTTCCTGCGCTACCTGCAGCGCCAGGATCGCGCGGGTGCGGCGCGCCTGCTCGCGGACCCGCAGAAGCTCGACGCCGCGATCGCGCTCGGCTGGGGACAGAATCGCGCGCGTGGCTCGTGGTCTGTGGAATACGCCGAGCCGGGCGAGAACTGGCCCCGCTGGCTCGCGATTCGCCAGCACGGCGCGAAGGAGCAGCTCTACATCGTCCACTTCACGCAGAAGGAGGGCCGCTGGGTGATCCGCGACTGGGTGCCGGTGCGCGCTCAGGCTCCGCCGCCGCCGGGGGCGCCGAAGCCCGCGGCGGGAGGGACCCGATGAACCCGCGCGCGCGGTTCGCCGTGGTCGTGGTCGCGGGCGCGCTCGCGCTCGTGTCCGGCTGCGGCCGGCGCACCCACGTGGAGTATCCGCACGGCGACTCGCTGGCGGGCGCGCGCGCGGATTCGGCGACGATCGCGGTGCGGGAGGCCCAGCAGGCGTGGGACGCGCCGGGTGGCGCGGAGGCCGCCGCCCGCCTCTCGGCGCGCGCGCTGACGCTGGTGCTCGCGGCGGAGCCGGTCGAGGAGTGGGCGAACCGCGCCCAGGCGTTCCTCGATTCGCTCGGCGTGGGCGGTGAGCTCGCCGGCGCCGACGGCGCGCTGGCGGTGAACTTCTTCTCTCGCGCGGACCCCTCCGCGGGTTCGTGGCCGTACCTGTTCTGGAGTGGCGCCGCGGGGCCCGAGTCCCAGCCGATCGAGGGCCGCTCGATGCGACTGCTGAGGCTCGCGAGCCGCGGGCTGACGGCACCCCCCGCCCGCCGCGACCCGGTGCCGCCCGCGGTCGCGATGTTGTTCGATCGGCGCGCGGCGCTCGGCACCGAGCCTTTCCTCATGGTGTGGGCGCGGCGGGGCGCGAGCTGGACGATCACCCAGACGCTCGGCCCCGACTCGCTGGGCGGGGCGGGCACCGGGGAGTTCGAGAGCCACGCCGACTCGGTGCTGCTGGTGACGCGCACGTACCGCGCGAGCCGCGGCTTCGAGGAGTGCCCCTCGTGTCCGCACGTGTTCCGCGTCCGGCGGTTCGTCTGGGGCCGCGACGGCTTCGGGCGCCTCGAGGACAGCGAGTCACCGTCGCCGTACTCGTCGTTCGTGCACTTCGTGCACGCGCTGGTGGCCGACGACCGCGACGGGGCACAGGAGCTGGTGACCGACGACGCGCTGGTCGAAGCCGCGCGCCGAGCGGGCTTCGGTGAGGTGAAGGGCCTGTGGCGCCTGGCGCCCGCCACCGACGAGACCGCCACCCACATGGTGTTCCTGCGCGGCGCGGCGGAGGCCTACGACGTGGAGTTCTCGCTGCGCGACGGGGTGTGGCGGATCGCGGGAATCCAGACCGCCGAACAGCACGTGGAGTAGCTCCGGCACGCACGCGGCCGCGCCCGGCGCGGGTGCGCGCCTACTGCACATTTGTCTAGGCGGGGACCCGCGGCGTCCCTATACTGTCCTCCTGCCGCCCGCCCGTGCGCTCCCGTACCCACCCGCAGGAGCGCAGTGCAGGTCCCACGAGGATGCCCCCATGCAGGCCGGTTCCGCCCGTTTCCTCGACTGGCCGCCCGCCCTCGCGGCCGGGACCGCGCCGCCCTGGCTGGCGGCGCTCACCGCCGTGAGCGGCGCGCGCGAGGCGATCGCGCACTGGGAGACCCTCCCCGCGCGCCCCGCGCGCTTCGGACGACTGTCGCTTCCGCTGCCCGGCCCGCTCGAGGAGGCGCTCGCGCACCGCGGCATCCACGCGCTCTACAGCCACCAGGTCCAGGCCATCGAGGCCCTGCGTGGCGGGCTCGACGTGGTGGTGGTGACCGGGACGGCGAGCGGCAAGAGCCTGTGCCATCACCTGCCGGTGCTCGAGCGGCTGCTCGCCGAGCCCGACGCCACGGCGCTCTACCTGTTCCCGACCAAGGCGCTCGCGCAGGACCAACTCAAAGGGCTCACGCGCCTCGCGGCCGGGCATCCCGACCTGATGCGCACGCTGCGCGCGGGGGTGTATGACGGCGACACCGAGGCGGCCACGCGGCGGCGCATCCGCGACGGCTCCAACGTCGTACTCACCAACCCGGACATGCTGCACGCCGGGATCCTGCCGCAGCACGGGCGCTGGGGCCGCTTCCTGCGCGGGCTGCGCTTCGTGGTGGTGGACGAGATGCACGCCTACCGCGGCATCTTCGGCTCGCACGTGGCGAACGTGCTGCGCCGGCTCGAGCGCGTGGTGGCGCACGTCGGCGGCGCCTATCGCACGGTGCTCAGCAGCGCCACCATCCGCAATCCCGGCGAGCTGGCGGGGGCGCTCACCGGGCGTGACGTCACGGTGGTCGACGACGACGGCGCGCCGCGCGGCGCCAAGCACGTGGTGTTCTGGAACCCCGAGTTCGTGGACGGGACCCGCGTGCAGCGCCGCTCCGCCAACGTCGAGGGCTGCCGCATCCTGACCGCGCTGATCGAGAGCGGCGCCCAGGTGCTGGCGTTCACCAAGTCGCGGGTCGCGGCCGAGCTGGTGTTCCGCTACGCACGCGAGCGGCTCGAGGCGAGCCACCCGGCGCTCGCCGGTCGCATCCGGCCGTATCGCGGCGGCTACCTGCCCGAGGAGCGGCGCGCCATCGAGCAGGCGCTGTTCTCCGGCGAGCTGCGCGGGGTGGTGAGCACCAACGCGCTCGAGCTGGGCGTCGACATCGGCGGGCTCGACGCGGTGGTGATGATCGGCGCCCCGGCGACGCGGGCGAGTGCCTGGCAGCAGGCCGGTCGGGCGGGGCGCCAGGGCGAACCCGCGCTGGCGGTGCTGGTGGCGTACAACGAGACGGCGGACCAGTACCTGATGCGGCACCCCGAGCACCTGATCGGACGGCCCACCGAGGCCGCGGTGGTGGATCCGCACAATCCCTACATCCTCGCGCATCAGCTGGCCTGCGCGGCGCACGAGCTGCCGCTCGGGGTCGAGGACGCCGCCCGCTTCGGGACCCAGAGCGCCGAGATCCTGGCCGCGCTCGAGGAGGCGGGCGAGGTCAAGGTGATCGACGGGCGGGCGTACTGGGCCACCACCGAGATGCCGGCGCGCCGCGTGAACCTGCGCACCATCTCCGACGACACCTACACCATCGTCGACGTCACGCGCGACAACGCCGTGATCGGCAACGTGGACGCGATCAGCGGCCTGGAGCTGGTGTATCCCGAGGCGATCTACCTGCACGAGGGGGCGACCCACTTCGTGCGCGAGCTGGACCTGGCCCAGAAGGTGGCGTACGTGGAGCCGCGCGAGGTGGACTACTACACGCAGCCGGTGCTCGACACCACGATCCAGGTGCGCGCCGAGACGCGGGGCCGCGCGTGGCGCGGCGAGCGGGTGACGCTCGGCGAGCTCACCTACGCGTGGCAGACCGTGGCGATGAAGAAGATCCGCTTCCACTCGCTCGACGCCATCGGCTACCACCCGCTCGAGCTGCCGCGGCTCACGCTCGAGACCACCGGCTTCTGGCTGGCGCCGTCGCCCGCGGCATGGAGTGCGGTGGCGCGCGCGGGGCTCAATCCGATCGAGGGGCTGATGGGCGTGCGCAACCTGTTCATCACGCTGCTCTCGATGCTCTCCATGTGCGATCCCGCCGACCTCGGCGGCAAACTCGACTCGTCCAATCTCGGCCGCCCCGCCCTGTTCGTGTTCGACCGCTATCCCGGCGGCCTGGGCTTCGCGGAGCAGGGCTGGGTGCGCCTCGACGAGCTGGCGCGCGCCTCGCTCGACCACCTCGAAGCGTGCGCGTGCGACACGGGCTGCCCATCGTGTGTGGGACTGCCGACGCTGTGGCCGGCGCAGCAGCAGGATCCCGACCTCCAGCACGCGCGGGCGATTCCCGGCAAGGGCGCCGCGCGCGCGCTGCTCGGGCACTGGCTGGCGATGGACGCGTGAGCCCATGAACGAGTCCCTGCGCACCCGGCTCGGCGAGCTCGCCCGTGCGCGACGCGCAGGCACCGCCACGGCCCACCCCGCGGCCGCGCCAGTGTCCGCTTCCACGACGCCCGCCGCCGCGCGCCGCCGGGCGCGACTCGCGCGCGAGGTCGCCGGCGCCGCCGAGCGCGCGAGCGTCGCGGAGTTCCTGCCGGGCGGCGAGTGGCGCGGTGCGCGCGGCGCGGTGTACGTGCACGAGCGACTGCGCTCCGAGATCGAGCGCCGGCGCGCGCATTGGGGACGTCTCGGGCCGGTGCCGGTGAGCGAGCCCGAGCTGGCGTCCCTCGCAGCCTGCGGCCTCGAGCGCGCGCTGTTCCTCGACCTCGAGACCGGCGGGCTCGCCTCGAGCCCGGTGTTCCTCGCCGGCACCATGCACTGGAACGGCGAGGACTTCGTGCTGCGCCAGTATTTCGCGCGGCACTACGGCGAGGAGGTGGGGCTGCTCGAGGCTCTGCGCGAGGCGCTGCGCGGCTTCGAGTATCTGGTCACGTTCAACGGCAAGTCGTACGACGCGCCGTTCCTCCAGAACCGCGCGGCGGTGCACGCGGTCCCGTTGGCGCTGCCGCCGCGCCACCTCGACCTGCTGCACGTGGCGCGGCGTCGCTGGAAGGGCACCCTGCGCGACTGCCGGCTCCAGACCCTGGAGCGGCACGTCACTCGACGGGTGCGCTCCGGCGATGTCCCCGGTGAGGAGGTACCGGGGCTCTACCACGACTACGTGCGCTCGGGAGACCCTTACCGGCTGGTGCCGGTGTTCCATCACAACCTGCTCGACGTCATCACCATGGGCGAGATCCTCCATGCCCTGTGCGGGGGAACCGCGCAGGACTCGGAGCGGCCCGACGAGGCGGGGGCGGACCTCGATTCGGCGTCCGCAGGGCCGTGCGATCCGGCCGCCGAGGCGCCCGCGCCGGAGTCGGAAGAATCTCTTCACCGACCGTTGACAGGCGCGTGGGGGCCGCCTCATACTTCCTGCGCAGTTGTCACAAAGGTCCGTCGATTCCGAGCCGGGTAGGTCCGTGAGCCAACTTACTGTCCGAACGTCTGATTCCAGTGTCTCGCGGCTTGCCCGAACCGGCACCTGAGTCGCCCCGGCAGCGCTGTGGCTGCGGGGCGTTCTTGTTTCACAGCAGTCCGGTTCGTTCCACCCCGTCCCCTGGGAGGTCGGCGCAAGCGTCATGGTTACCGGAGAGGATCGTCACATCACGTGCGTGGACTGCGGCGAGGATTTCGTGTTCACGGCCGGTGAGCAGGATTTCTATCGCCAGAAGGGCCTGACGAACGCGCCCACCCGGTGCAAGCGCTGCCGCGACGCCCGCAAGGCGAACCGCGGTGAGGGTGGAGGAGGCGGAAGCGGCTACTCGTCGCGCGGAGGAGGCGGCGGCGAGATGCACACCGCTGTGTGCTCGGATTGCGGCGTGGAGACCCAGGTGCCGTTCGTCCCCACCGGTGCGCGGCCGGTGTACTGTCGTGACTGCTATCAGAAGCACAAGGGCGCCGGCGGAGGAGGCGGAGGAGGCGGAGGAGGTGGCCGTGGTGCGGGGGCGGCGGACGTGCGCCGCGCAGCGCGCCTCCGGCCAACCTGCGTCCGGTGACTCCGGGCGAGCGTTCGACCGGCTCGGTGAAGTGGTTCAACGAGGGCAAGGGATTCGGCTTCATCCAGGACGACGGGGGCGAGGACATCTTCGTCCACTTCTCCGCGATCCAGGGTGGCGGCTTCCGCACCCTCAACGAAGGCGACCGCGTCGAATACGACGTGGTGATGGGTCCCAAGGGCAAGCAGGCGGCGGAAGTCACGCGCGCGAGCTGACGACCGACGAACGACGCCCGAGATCGAAGGCCTCCGCGTCCTGCGCGGGGGCCTTCCCTCGCCGTACGGAGAACGATGGACGAGACCCCCAAGGTCTTCAACGCGCTGTGTGAGGAATTCGTCGAGGTGTCGCTGCGGCACGATCCCGTGGCGGCGACCGGTGCGGGCATCCACGACTACGACGACGGCTTCCCGCACGACACGCCGGACGGGTTCGGCGAGCGCGCGAGCTGGCTGCGCGATCTCGAGCAGCGACTGCTCGCCTCGGTGCCGTGGGACGAGCTGCCCACGACCCAGCGCGTCGACTACGCGCTGCTGCGATCGCAGCTCGCCGTCCGCCGTGCCGAGCTGGAGGAGATGCGGCTCCACACCAAGGACCCGGCGCGCTACGTGCAGACCGCGCTCAACGGTGTGTACCTGCTGCTCGCGCGGCCGTTCGCGCCGCTCGACGAGCGCAAGGAACACGTGGTCGCGCGGCTGATGGCGATCCCCGACTACCTCGCGGCCGCGCAGCAGGTGCTCGGCAATCCCGCCCCGATCCAGGTCGCGATCGCGCGCGAGGTGGCCGAGACCGGGCCCGGCTTCGTGGACGACGTCACGCGCGTGCTGCTGCGCGCGTTCCCGGGCGAGGCCGAGCGCCTCGAGCACGCCGGCAAGCGCGCACGCATGGGCTTCCTGCACTACCAGGCGTTCCTCGAACGCGAGCTGCTGCCGCGTGCCACCGGCACGTTCGCGATCGGCGAACGCTGGATGAACTTCAAGCTCGAGCGCGAGCACCTGCTGTCGATGGACTGCGCCTTCCTGGAGGACTTCGGCCGCCGCCACATCGACGAGGCGCGCACGCGACTCGAAGCCGAGGCGCGGCGTCTCGATCCGTCGCGCAACTGGCGCGAACAGCTCGATCGTGCCCGCCACCACTGGCCCGAACCGCTGCGGGTGCTCGATCTGTATCGCTCCGAGGTCGAGCGCGCGCGGCGCTTCGTCGAGAGCCATCACCTGGCGCCGCTGCCCACGGCGGCGATCGAGGTGGTCGACACGCCGGCGTTCCTGCGTCCCATCCTGCCCTACGCCTCCTACCTGCAGCCGGCCGCGTTCGACGTCGAGCACGCCGGGCAGCTGTTCGTCACGCCGCCCGACCTGCTCCGTCCGCGCGCCGAGCAGGAGGAGACGCTGATGGGGCACGCCGAGCCGGCGATCCCGCTGATGGTGGTGCACGAGTCCTTCCCGGGTCATCACGTGCAGTCCGCGCACGCGACCGCGGGCGGCTCGCGGTTGCGCCGGCTGGCGGACAGCAGCCTGATGGCCGAGGGCTGGGCGTTCTACTGCGAAGAGCTGATGCTCGAGCACGGCTACCTGGTGGAGCCCGAGACGCGCCTGTTCGCGCTTCGCGATGCGCTGTGGCGGGCGTGCCGGGTGGTCATCGACGTCGGGCTGCACACGGGGCGCCTGTCGGTCGAGCGGGCCATCGACCTGCTGGTCGACGAGGCGATGCTCGAGCGCCACAACGCCGAGGCCGAGGTGAAACGCTACGTGCTGACGCCGACCGACCCGCTCGCCTACCTGGTGGGAAAGACGCTGCTGCTGGAGATCCGCAACGAGACGCAGCGGCGGCTCGGGCCCGCGTTCGACCTGCACGACTTCCACGCCACGCTGCTCTCGCTCGGCACCCTGCCCCCCTTCCTGATGCGCGAGGAGCTCTGGGAGCGGCTCCCCACGGTATGACCGCACGCCGCCGGTGCGGGGTGCCGCTGGGCGTGATGGGGCTGCTGCTGGCGGCGGCCACCGCGCGTGCGGTGGAGCCCTCGGCGAGCCTCGCGCACACGCCGCAGGCGTTCTCGCTGCCGTTCGAGCCGGTCGTGGTGCGATCGGCGCGCGACAGCGTCGCGCTCGATGCGTGGTGGATTCCAGGCCCGCGCCGGGCGCCGGTGATCGTGCTGGCCGACGCCAGCAAGGGCAATCGCGCCGACCTGCTGCCGGTCGCGCGCGCGTTTTACGACCGCGGCTGCGCGGTGCTGCTGTTCGACTACCGCGATTTCGGCCCGCAGGGCCCCGGCGCGGCCGACTCGCTCCGCGACGTGGTGCTCGCGTCGCGCTGGATCGACGACGCGCAGGGGGCGCTCCGCTACGCGCGGGCGCATGCGGACTCCGGCGGCTGCGTGTTCGGATGGGGGCACGAGCTCGGCGGCGCGGTGATGCTCGCGGCGGCGGCGCGCGACCGCGGCGCGGTCGACGCGATCGTGATCGACAACCCGTTCCGCAGCACCGACGAGGTCATGAGGTGGAACGGCACTTCGGTGATCCCCGACGCGGTGAGCCGGCAGCGCCGGCTGCTCAGCAACTCGGACGAGCCGTTCGTGGCCGCCGGGCGCCTGCGGGTGCCCGTCTTGCTGATGCTCGCCGGCAAGGACGAAGTTGCGCCGCCCACCGTGGCGGAGGAGATCTTCCGCGCGCCCCGCGTGCGGGTCGAGCGCTGGCTGGTGCCCGCGGCCACGCGCGCGGAGCTGCTGAAGGCGCCCGGCTACCTGGACCGCGTGATGCAGTGGATCCAGTCGACGACGCGCTGGATCGGCGCGCGCTGAGCTCCGCCGCGACGCGCCGGACGGCCGCGCGCGGGTCGCGTGAGTCGTTCGCGCGCGGACTCGCTCGGGCGCGACCCCGAGGCGGGCGGGCATGCGACGGGGGCGGAGCCGTCGGGCTCCGCCCCCGTGGGATCTGCGAGCGCGGGCGCGCCCGCGTCGCTCAGCGCCAGGGCACGTAGCCGATCCCGAAACGCTCGGCGTTCTCCACCCACGGCAACGCGCCCTCGACCGCGCCCGCGGGGAGCGCCCGCGACGACGTGGCGCTCGCCACGGTGCTCAGATCGACGTGCGCGACGTTGGCTCCGAACTTCAGGTTCACCGCGTCGACCAGCGCGTTGCACAGCACCCCGTGCGCGATGTCGGTCGGGTGCACCCCATCGAGGCTGAACAGTCCGCCCGTCACGAACGCGGTCGTGAGCACCTGGGCCTGGTAGCGCAGCCCCGAGACGCTGAGCGTATGCAGCAGGCCGCCCATGTCGACCAGCGCCGCGCCGCGCGCCGCGGCCTCGTTGCGCACCGCGGTGTTGTACGCATCCACCCCGGTGCGGATGCCGGCCTGCTCGCTCACCGAGAGCACCAGCTCGGGCGGCAGAGGGCGCCCGTTGCCCGGCAGCCCGGAGAGGTACGAGGCCACCCCGACCGGGAAGCCGGTGCCGATCGCGAGCGAGTCGCTGGCGCCCAGCGGGACGAGGTCGGCGGGGCTCAGCGGGCCGCTCGGGCCCAGCAGCGCGACCGGGCTGCCGGCCGCGTCGAGCGCGTAGGGCTTGAACGTGGTCATGTAGGGCACCACGGTCGGATCCGGCACCGTGAACAGCACCAGCTTCGCGCCCGGCGCCGCCAGCTGCAGCGCGTTCAGGGTGCCGTTGAGCAGCGCCGCCCAGTTGGCCGGCGGCACGAGCACCGTGCCGGCGCCGGTGGTCGCCGGGCCGAGCACCTCGTTCGAGCCGTACTCGAACGTGATGAGCGTCGGCGCCAGGCTCGCGACCTGCGACAGGATGGTGCCGCGATGACGCACCACGATGTCGAACATCACGGGCCGCTGGTCGCCCGGAGCGCGCGGCGTGTAGTAGGCCGTGGTGTCCGAGACGCCGGGGAACGCGCCGACATCCGGCAGCACCGAGAACGGCACCCCCATGTTGTCGAACGCGGTGGCCTGCGCGCGGTTGGTCTCCGCGCCGTTCGGAATGCCAGTGTTGTTGATGATCACCCCGCCGAGCGGCGTGACGCCCTTGATGCGCAGCAGCGCCGGGATGCCCGGCACGCTCACCGAGGGAATCGTGAAACGCGACGAGTTGATCTGCTGGGCGAACAGATAGGCGTAAGACTTCTGCTGGTGGGTCACCTCGAGGCCGTTCGACTGCGTGCCGGCAGTGATGCTGGTGCCCATCGCGACATAGCGCGAGAAGTCGGCGCTCCCGCCGGTGAGCGTGGCCGAACCCGGCGCCAGGATGGGATGCGCCTTGCCACAGCCGGACGCGGCCACGGCGAGCGCGAGGAGCAGGACGACGAGATACCGTTTCATCGCTAGTTCTCCCGTGGTGGGCTAGAAGCGCCAGGACAGGGCCGCGCCGGCGAGGTTCACGAACCCCTCGTAGACCCCGTTGAAGTTGTCGCGCTCCTGGCCGTCGGTGCTGCGACGGCGGACGAACAGCGCGCAATCGTAGGCGTCGAGGGTCATGCCGCGGGCGATCGGCAGACCGAGGCCGAACGAGACGCCGTTGCGATCGGAGTCCGGCAGCAGCGGCGTCACCGACTGCGTCGGCGCGGCGGCGCGATCGTAATAATAGCCGAAGCGGTAAGTGAAACTGGGCAGCCGGTGCTCGGCGCCGAGCCGGACCTGGTACTGGTCCTGGTAGTCCTCCTGCACCTTCTTGTTGAGCGCCGGGGTCGACTTGAACTCGATCGGGAGGTCCGTGAAGAACGACCACTCGGTCCAGTTGAAGTCCCCCTCGAACGTCCACTGCTCGACCGGCGAGTAGGCGACGCCGAGCGACCAGATCGCCGGGAAGCGCAGCGTGCTCGCGACGTCCTGGTCCACCAGCTTCGCTGCCGCGCCGGCGTCGACCAGCGGGTTGCCGGTCGGGATGAGCGTGAAGTTCGCGGTGCCGTCCACCTCGACCGCGATGCGGCTGCGGTAGGCAAGACCGATCTGCGTGCGGTCGGTGGGCTGCAGCCACAGGCCGGCGTTCCACCCGTACCCGGGCTGGTACTTGGCGTCGAGCTCGACGGTCGCGACGTCCACGATCGCCCCACCACCGCCCGGCACCACGCTCTGCGCGACCTGGTGCAGGTTCACGCGCGCGTAGAGCGCGTCGAACCCGACCGCCACGCTGGCGTGCGGGCCGAGCGCGTGCGCCATGACCGCCGACGCGTTGAGGCCCTGCACGTCGGCCTTGGTGGCGATCGCGCGGCCGGTGAAGGTCTTCGGGTGCTCCCACTCGATGCCGAGCCCGAACGGCGCGTTGAAGCCGACGCCGAGAGCGAACTCGCCGCCCAGATTGGTCGTCGCGTAGACGTTCGGCGGGTAGAAGGTCTGGGTCACCATCGCCTCGGTCACGCCGTAGCCCGGATAGGGCGCCACGCCGGCGAACGAGTTCGATACCGTCAGCGCGTTGCCGCCGGCGTAGAGCTGCGTCCCGGGCAGCGCGATCAAGCGGGCGGGGTTGAAGAACACCGCCGATGGATCGTGCACGGAGGCCGTACCGGCCCCGGCCATGCCGAGCACGGCGGAGCCCTGCTCGTAGATGGCGTACCCCGCGGCGCGCGCCAACGTCGGAAGGACCGCCGCCACGAACAACGCGGCGGTGAGGGCGAACCTCGTCCGTTTCATCGTGTCCGGTCTCCTGGAATGGGGTTGGGAACGACCTTGCCGTCGCGTCAACTCCCGGGGGTCACGGGACGTGGTGCGTACAGCGTCTCGATGAGGCTCTCGAACTTCTGCATGATCACCCGCCGCTTCACCTTGAGCGTCGGCGTGAGCTCGCCCGCGTCCTGCGAGAGTTCACGGTCGAGCAGCGCGAATCGCTTGACCTGCTCGAACGGAGCCAGGTCGGCGTTGAGACGATCGATCTCGGCCTGGTAGATGGCGCGGACCTCCGGTCGTTCGAGGAGGTCGCGACGCGGGGCCGCCGGCCAACCGTGGGCCTTGCCCTCGGCCTCCAGCACCGCGAAGTTGGGGACCAGCAGGGCGACCACGTACGGGCGATGGTCGCCGAGCAGCACCGCCTCGGCGATCCACTTGCGGGCCTTGAGGCGCCCCTCGAGCGGCTGCGGCGCCACGTTCTTGCCGCTCGCGGTCACCAGGAGGTCCTTGAGCCGGTCGGTGATGTGAAGGTGGCCGTCGTCGTCGAGGAAGCCGACGTCGCCGGTGTGAAACCAGCCGTCGCGGATCGCCACGCGCGTGGCCTCGGGATTGCGGTAGTAGCCCACCATGACGTGGGGGCCGCGCGTGAGGATCTCGTTATCCTCGCCGATCCGCACCTCGACGCCGGGCAACGGCGGGCCGACCGCGCCGGGCTTCTCGTGTCCCGGCAGGTTGAGGCAGATCACCGGCGAGGTCTCGGTGAGCCCGTACCCTTCGATGATCCGCAGCCCGACCGCGAAGTAGAACTCCATGAGTCGCGGCGGCAGCGGGGCGCCGCCCGAGATGCACAGGCGCAGCCGACCGCCGACGCGTTCGCGGATCTTCGAGAACACCAGCCGGTCGCCGATCGCGCTCACGAAGCTCCAGGTCCACGGCACCGGGCGCTTCTTGAACCGCGCGTGCGCGGCGGCGCGCCCCGTGTTCATGCACCAGAAGAAGATCGCGCGGCGGATCGCGGGCTGCGAGACCGCGTTCTCCATGACGCGGTCGTGCACTTTCTCGTAGAAGCGCGGCACCCCGGTGATCACCGTCGGGCGCACTGCCACGGCGTCGCGCGCGACCGTGTCGATGCTCTCGGCGTAGGCGATGGTCGCGCCCGCCCCGAGCATCGCGTAGAGCCCCGCCATGCGCTCGAAGATGTGGCACAGCGGCAGGAACGAGAGCTGGATGTCCTGCGGGTTGAGGTCCACCACCGAGAGGGAGGCCTTCACGTTCGAGGCGATGTTGCCGTGGGTCAGCACCGCGCCCTTGGGCTCGCCGGTGGTGCCCGAGGTGTAGATGATGGTCGCCACGTCTCCCGCGTGCACCTGCGCCGCGCTGGCGCGGAACGCCCCGGGATCGGCGGCGCGCAGCTCCGCGCCGCGGCGCATCACGGCCTGCCATTCGTGGTCGTGCGGCCCGTTGGGGGCACCCGGCTCGATCGAGACCATCGACTTCAGCGCCGGCAGGTCGCCGGCGATGGTGTGGACCTTGTCGAGCTGCATCGCGCTCGAGACCACCGCCACCTTGCTTTCGGAGTCGGCGAGGATGTGCCGGCACTGCGGCGCCGTGAGAGTGGGGTAGAGCGGCACGGACACCGCACCGAGTCCGAGGATGGCGAGGTCAGCGAGCGCCCACTCGTAGCGGCTCTCCGACAGGATCGCGACCCGGTCGCCGCGCTGCACACCGAGGTCGCGCAGGCCCAGCGCCAGGCACTCCACGTCGGCGAGCGCGCGCTCGGCCGAGATCGGCTCCCAGCGCCCCGCGACCTTCCGCATGAACTGCGCCGGCTTGCGATGCGTCTCGATGGTCTCGAGGAAGATGCCGATCAGCGTCTCGGACATGCCGGCCTCCGGGTGGGCCGCAGGAGAGGGGCGGCCTGAGTGGGAGTGACTAACACCCCGCGACGGCGCGCTCAAGCGAAAACGGTCCGCACGGGATCCGGCGCGTCCGCGTGCGGCCGCACGCACCGCGGCGCGGGCGGGTCGCGCGGGCTGGAGCGTTGACATCGTCGCGGTGCTGCGTGAGAGTCGCCCGGTCTGTCGGCGCACGGAGCGCCGAGGAGGAGGATTTCACCATGGCCGTCGACCACTGGTCCCGTGCCGCCACGGCAGCCCTCATGGCGTTCGCCCTGATGCTCGCCGCCGGACCCGCGGCCGCACAGTCGCTCGCTCAGGATCTCGAGCGCGGCGACCGCATGTACGCACGGGGCGACCTCGCCGACGCCCGCGCGGCGTACGAGGCGGCGCTCCAGGAGCAGCCGGGTTCGTTCCCGACGCTGTGCCGCCTGGCGCGCGTCGAGTCGGAGCTGGGAGAGGACGCCGAGCACGACGCCCGCAGCCGGCTGGTCTCGGCGGCGGTCGCGCACGCCCGTGCTGCGGTGAAGGCCGCGCCGGACAGTGCGGTCGGGCACGTGTGGCTCGCGGTGGCGCTCGGCCGCCAGGCGCTCAAGGAGGGCCCCAAGACCCGGCTCGCGCTGTCGCGTGAGATCAAGGACGAGGTGGACCGCGCCATCTCGATCGACCCCGAGATCGGCCGCGCCTACCACGTGCGCGCGGTCTGGAATCGCAAGATCGCGAGCCTCAACTTCATCGAGCGCACGGCTGCCAACACCGTGCTGGGCGGGGTTCCCAAGGGCGCGTCGATGGACAACTCGGTGCGCGACTTCCAGCGGGCGATCGCGCTGGAGCCCGACTACGTGAACCACCGGCTGGAGCTCGGTCGCACGTACATGGAGCTCAAGCGCTGGGACGACGCGCGGCGCGAGCTCGACAAGGCGGTCTCGCTCGCACCCACCAGCAGCGCACGCGACCGGAAGTACCAGGCCGAGGCGCGCGAGCTGCTCAACCGGCTCCCGCGGCACTAGAGGCGGTCCCATGAGCGATGCGGTCTGGATCCTGGCCGGGCTGCGCACGCCGTTCGCCAAGTCGGGCACGGTCTTCAGGCGCACCCCGGTCTACGAGCTGGGACGCGTGGTCCTGGCCGAGCTGCTGGCCCGCCAGGACCTCGATCCGGCGCGCCTCGACGAGGTCATCCTCGGCAACTGCGCCCAGCCCGCCGAGGCCGCCAACGTCGCCCGCGTGACCGCGCTGCGCGCCGGCATCCCGGAGCGCGTGCCCGGGTTCACCGTGCACCGCAACTGCGCGTCGGGGATGGAGTCGGTGGCGGATGCGGCGCTGCGCATTCGCGCCGGCGAAGCCTCGCTGGTGCTGGCCGGCGGCATGGAGTCCATGAGCCAGATCCCGCTGATGTACAACTTCGACTACTCCGACTGGCTCGAAGGCCTGATGCGGGCGAAGTCCCCGGTGCAGAAGCTCGGCGCATTCGCCGCGTTCCGTCCAAGAATGCTGGCGCCGCGCATCTCGATCATGGAGGGGCTCACCGACCTCACCTGCGGACTCAACATGGGGCAGACCGCCGAGGTGCTCAGCCGCGAGTTCCGGATCACGCGCGAGCAGCAGGACGCCTACTCGCTCGAGAGCCACGTGCGCACCCTCGCCGCGCGCGAACGGCTGCGCGAGGAGATCGTGCCGGTGTTCCCGCCACCCAAGCACGAGGCGGTGATGGACGATGTCGGTCCGCGCGAGGGCCAGACGATCGAGCAGCTCGCGAAGCTCAAGCCGTTCTTCGACCGCCGCAACGGCACCGTGACGGTCGGCAACTCGTGTCCGATCACCGACGGGGCGGTCGCGCTGCTGATCGGCGACGACGCCACCGCGCAGGCCTGGCCGACGCCGCCGCTCGGGCGCATCCACTCGTTCGCGTTCGCGGGGCTGTCGCCCCGGCGCATGGGGCTCGGCCCGGTGTTCGCGATGTCGCAGGCGCTCGCGAAGGCCGGGCTGGCGCTCGACGACATGGAGCTGATCGAGATCAACGAGGCGTTCGCCGCGCAGGTGCTGGCCTGCCTGGCGGCGTCGAAGTCGCCCGCGTTCGCGCGCGACGAGCTGGGGCGCGATCGCGCGCTCGGCGCGATCCCGCGCGAGCGGTTGAACGTGAACGGGGGCGCGATCGCGCTCGGGCACCCGGTCGGCGCCAGCGGCGCGCGGTTGCTGCTCACGCTGCTGATGGAGCTGCGCCGCCGTGGCGCGCAGCGCGGGATCGCCTCGCTCTGCGTGGGTGGCGGGCAGGGCGCGGCGTTCGTTCTGGAGCGCGCGTCATGAGCGCGTTCCGCATCGACCGCGGAGCCGAGGGGCTGGCCCATCTGGTGATGGACGATCCGGCGCGTCGTATCAACGTGCTGGACGAGGCGGCGTTCGAGAGTCTCGAGGCGGCCCTCGCGCAGCTCGAGTCCGATCCGGGCGTGCGGGGCGTGATCGTGCGCAGCGGCAAGAATGGCTCGTTCGTCGCCGGCGCCGACGTGCAGGCGATCGCCTCGATCACCGATCCCGAGCGCGTGAAGGCGCTGGTGCGCCGTGCCCACACGGCGTACGGCCGGCTGGCGGCGCTCACGGTGCCGACCGTCGCGGCGATCGACGGTGTGTGCCTCGGCGGCGGCACCGAGTTGGCACTGGCTTGCCACTCGCGCGTCGCGAGCGAGGAGCCGGGCACCCAGATCGGGCTGCCCGAAGTGCTGCTCGGCATCCTGCCCGGCTTCGGCGGCACCACGCGGCTGCCGCGCTTGATCGGGCTGCCGGCGGCGCTCGACCTGCTGCTGAGCGGCCGCGCGCTCGACGCGCGGCGCGCCGAGCGCATGGGCCTGATCGCGCGCGCGGTGCCGGGGGTGTGGCTGGTCGAGGCCGCCGAGCGGCGCGTCCGCGAGCTGCTGGCGCGGCCGGCGTCCACGCGCCGCGACCGCTACCGTCCGCGGGACGCGATGGCGTGGTTCCTCGACCGCACGCCGTTCGGACGCGCGCTCGCGTTCAGTCAGGCGCGCGGCTCGGTCAAGGCGCGCACCGGCGGGAACTATCCCGCGCCCAACGCCATCCTGCGGGTGCTCGAGCACGGGGCCGGCCAGCCGCTCGAGCGCGGGCTGGCGCTGGAGGTCGAGGAGATCGCGCACCTGGTCACCGGGCCGGTGTGCAAGAACCTCGTGCGGATCTTCCTGCTCTCGGAGCGCGCCAAGAAGGATGCGGTGGTGGCGGACGCGACGCTCCAGCCGGCGCGCATCGACCGCATGGTGCTGGTCGGCGCGGGCCTGATGGGCGGCGGCATCGCCGAGCTGGCGAGCCGCAGCGGGATCGAGGTGCGCGTACGCGACATCGCGCCGGCAGCGCTGACGCGCGCGCTGGTGACGATGCGCGGGCTGATCGAGGAGCGCGGCCGCAAGAAGCGCACGGGAGCCGGCGAGCGTGACAACCAGATGGCGCGCGTCACGACCACGGTCGAGCTGTCGGGCGTGCAACGCGCGGACTTCGCGATGGAGGCGGTGGTCGAGGATCTCGACATCAAGCGCCGGGTGTTCGCGGAGCTCGAGGTGCGCATGCGCCCCGAGGCGCTGCTCGCCACCAACACCTCGTCGCTCTCGGTCGAGGCGCTCGCCTCCGGGCTGCAGCACCCCGAGCGCTTCTGCGGTTTCCACTTCTTCAACCCCGTCCATCGCATGCCGCTGGTCGAGGTGGTGCGCGGCCAGGCCACCGGCGACGCCGCGCTCGTCAGCGCGGTGGCGCTCGCGCGCCGGATGGGCAAGACCCCGGTGGTGGTGCGCGACGCGCCCGGCTTCGTGGTGAACCGGATCCTGATGCCCTACCTGCGCGAGGCGCTCCACCTGCTCGAGGAGGGCTTCCCGATCGCCGACATCGACGCGTCCATGAAGCGCTTCGGGATGCCGATGGGACCGTTCGAGGTGGTGGACGAGGTCGGCCTGGACGTGGCCAGCAAGGTGGCCGCGGTGCTCGCGAAGGCGTTCCCCGACCACATGACGGAGGCGCCGGCGCTCGCCAAGCTGGTCGAGGCGGGCCGGCTGGGCAGGAAGAGCGGACTCGGCTTCTACCGCCATCGCGGCCGCAAGCGCGAGCCGGACGGCTCGCTCGCGGCGCTGCTGGGGATGAGGCGCGAGCGCAAGGCGCCGAGCCTCGAGGCGCTCTCGGATCGCATGGTGCTCGCGATGATCAACGAGGCGGTGCGCTGCCTCGAGGAGGGCGTGGTGGCGGATGCCGGCATGCTCGACCTGGCGATGATCTTCGGCACCGGGTTCCCGCCGTACCGCGGCGGCGTGCTGCGCTGGGCCGACACGCTCGGGCTGGCGAAGGTCGAGGCGCGGCTGACCGCGCTGCGCGCCGAGAAGGGCGAGCGGTTCGCGCCCGCGAAGCTGCTGAGTCGCAAGGTGACGGATGGGACGACGTTCACCGATCCGCCGCCGCGGAGCTGAAGCGGGGGGCGTCGGCCGCAGAGCGGAGCCCGCACCCGCCACGCAGTCGCGATCGCCCGCTCCCTCGACCCACGCCGCGCGACTGCGCCGCGCGAAAACGCGAACGCCCGGCCATCCTCTGGCCGGGCGTTTCTGCCGGCGTCGCGGTGCTTGCCTCACCGCTCCGGCTCGCTCCGGAAGACCATCACGACTGGAGGGTCGCTCGCCACGCGTCGCATTCACGTGACGCACGATTGGACGTTCGAGCGGCCTACAAAGTTGCAAGGCGGACGTGAAACCTCGTGGTGACCCCGGTGCGGGCGGGCCAGCGCGGCTCCCGCGGCGCCGGACGCGGCACCCTGGCTGGGGGCCACCGGCCCCGCGTCCTGAGTGGGCGCGTGCGCAGCCACGGCCCGGGTCCACCCGCCCGGCTGCCAGCCCGCACATGCGACGGGCGCCCGACCGTGAGGCCGGGCGCCCGGATGTCCGCGAAATGTCGAGCGGCTACGCGCCCGCGGGCTTGGGTGAGGGCGGGGGCGTGAACGCGTCGAGCTGGGACTCGTCGGTCGAGGCCGCCTGGTGGTCGGGTGTGGCCGGCTCGTCCGGCTTGTCGAGGTCGGCGAGCCGGGGCGCGGGCTCCAGCTTCTCGCCGCGCAGCACGCGGTCCATCTGATCGCCGTCGATCACCTCGCGCTCGAGCAGCGTGTTCGCCAGCAGGTGGAGCTTGTCCGTGTTCTCCTGGAGCAGCTTGAACGCCCGGTCGTACGCGCCCTCGCAGATGGTGCGCACCTCGCCGTCGATCGCGACCGCGGTCTGCTCGCTGTAGTCCTTGTGGGTCGCGATCTCCTTGCCCAGGAAGACCATCTCCTCCTTCTTGCCGAACGTGAGCGGACCCAGGTTGTCGCTCATGCCCAGCTCGCACACCATGCGGCGGGCGAGTCCGGTCGCGCGCTCGATGTCGTTCGAAGCGCCCGTGGTGAGGTGGTGGAAGATGAGCCACTCCGCCGCGCGCCCGCCCATCATCATGGTGAGCGTGC
This sequence comes from Candidatus Eiseniibacteriota bacterium, assembly GCA_963725865.1. GTDB lineage: Bacteria > Eisenbacteria > RBG-16-71-46 > RBG-16-71-46 > RBG-16-71-46 > CAVSAC01. The sequence goes on along the minus strand of CAVSAC010000014.1, from coordinate 578,678 downwards.
GCAGCAGGTCGTCCTTGGAGCGCGCGTGGCGCTCCTCGGCCGGCACGTACGAGGTGAGCCCCAGCGCGCGGCCGCGCGGGATGATCGTGACCTTGTCGACCGGATCGGAGCCTGGTTGCAGCCACGCGACCAGCGCGTGTCCGGCCTCGTGGTACGCGGTGCTGCGGCGCTCGTTCTCGGTCATCACCAGGCTCTTGCGCTCCATGCCCAGCATGACCTTGTCCTTGGCGTCCTCGAAATCGCGCGACGAGACCTTCTTGTGATTGCGCCGCGCCGCCAGCAGCGCGGCCTCGTTGACGAGGTTCGCGATGTCGGCGCCCGCCATGCCGGGAGTCGCGCGCGCGATGAGCTTGAGGTCCACGTCCTCGGAGAGCGGGATCTTGCGCGTGTGCACCTTGAGGATGCCCTCGCGCCCGCGCACGTCGGGCCAGTCCACCACGATCTGGCGGTCGAAACGCCCGGGCCGCAGCAGCGCCGGATCGAGCACGTCGGGCCGGTTGGTGGCCGCGATCATGATGACGCCCTCGTTGGAGTCGAAGCCGTCCATCTCGACCAGCAGCTGGTTGAGCGTCTGCTCGCGCTCGTCGTGTCCGCCGCCGAGGCCGGCGCCGCGATGGCGGCCGACCGCGTCGATCTCGTCGATGAAGATGATGCACGGCGCGTTGCGCTTGCCCTGCTCGAACAGGTCACGCACGCGGCTGGCGCCCACCCCCACGAACATCTCGACGAAGTCCGAGCCCGACATCGAGAAGAACGGCACGCCCGCCTCGCCGGCGACCGCTTTGGCGAGCAGCGTCTTGCCCGAGCCCGGGGGGCCGAGCAGCAGCGCGCCCTTCGGGATCCGGCCGCCGAGCCGCTGGAACTTCTGCGGCTCCTTCAGGAACTCGATGATCTCCTGCAGCTCCTGCTTGGCCTCGTCGCAGCCGGCGACGTCCTTGAACGTGACCTTGGGGCTCGACTCCACCAGCACCTTCGCGCGGGTCTTGCCGAACTTCATCGCCGCGCTGCCGCCCGACTGCATCTGGCGCAGGAAGAACAGCCAGGCGCCGATGATGAGCACCACGGGCAGGATGGTCGCGAGCAGCTGCACCCAGTTCACGCCCGGCGGATGCACCTCGATCTCGATGTCGGGATTCTTCGCCCACACCTTGTCGGGGATCTCGGAGCCGTCGCTCGGGATGCTGGCGCGGAAGCTCTTGAACGGGATGTCCCGCGTGGTGCCCGCGGGGCGCAGCGACTTCTCGGCCTTCAGCTCGCCGGTGACCGTGCGCTCGATGAGCTGGAGGTTCGCGATGTTGCCCGCGTTCACCTCCTGGATGAAGCGCGTGTAGGAGATCTCCACGCGCTGCGGTGCCATGAAGCTCCCCTGGTACATCCGCACCGTGAAGATCGCCAGCAGGATCACGAGCATCCAGAACGCCAGCGTGCGGAACGGCCGCCCCGGCGGCACCGGGGCGCCTCCACGCCGCGGCGCCCCGCCGCGCGAACCCTTCTCGCCGCGGCGCTCGTCGCCGTCGCCCGACCCCCGCCAGAGCACACTCACCGGATCACGCCTCCTCGACGACGCCCACGTAGGGCAGATTGCGGTACCGCTCCTCGAAATCCATTCCATAGCCGATCACGAACTCGGAGCCGATGGTCCAGCCCGCGTAGTCGACCGGCACCTCCAGCTTGCGGCACGGGCGCTTGTCCAGCAGCGCCGCCACTTTGATGCTCGCGGCACCGCGGGATTTCAGCAGATCGAGGATGAACCGCACGCTGAGCCCCGAGTCCACGACGCCCTCACAGAGCACCAGATGGCGCCCGCTGATGTCCGAGCGGAGGTCCATGATCAGCTTCACGTTCCCGCTCGACGTGGTGCTGCGTCCGTACGACGACACCGCGAGGAAGTCGAGCTCCAGATCGATCGGCGTCGCCCGGGCCAGGTCGCACTGGAACATGCAGGCGCCCTTGAGCACGGCCACGAACAGCGGCTTCTTGCCGGCATAGTCCCGCGCCAGCTCCAGTCCCAGCTCGCGCACGCGCGTCTGGATCTGCTCGGCGGAGAACATCACCCGGAGGCCGGGCTCGGTCTGGACGGCGGGCGGATGGTCAGTCATGGGACTCCACGAGGACCCGGAGGGCCCGCCGGGTGGACCGCGTCACCGCCGCTCGCGCGGCGCGCCGCACGCCCACCACCCACAGGATGCCTCCGGCGTCGGCTAGTACGCTCGGATGGGACCTCAGGTCCCGGGAAACCGGCTGCTTCCGCAAGAACTCCTTCAGACGCACCGGGCGCGACCGTCCGAACGGCACGAACCACTCGTCGGCACGACCGTCACGCACCTCCAACCTGCCCGCCAGGCCCTCGGCGGCGAAGTACTCCTCGCGCGGGCTCGCCCGCCCCGCGCTGCGGCGCGCGATCGCGCCACTGGTCCAACTGCTCCGGACCGCCCCCGCGTTCGCGGGCGCCCGCCCGGGCACGCGCAGCGCGCGCGCCGCCACGGACTCCCGGCGGGGTCGGCTCCTGTTCACCCGGAAGGTTACGACTCCGGCCTCGCGTTCGGCCACCCGGCCGCCGGGGAGCATCACCCGCGCACCCCCGCGCCCGCCCGCGACCAGCCGGTCGAGGGGGTCGAGCTGATGTCGCGTAAGCCCGCCCACGCGCGGCGCCAGGCGCCTCCAGAAGGCGCGCAACACCATGCGACGGATCACGGCAGGGTAGGCAGCCCACCCACGGGACGCAAGCGTGCCCTCCCCGGCTTGGATGCGCGAGCGCCGCAATAGGATGGCGGAGGCCCTGGCGTGCAGGATGGCGGCCGCGTCGGCGGCCTCCGCGGCGACCGCGGCGGCCCGCAGCGCCAGCCGCTCGTGCGCCCGGGCGCCGGCGCCGGCCGGCCCCAGCGCCGCCAGCAGCGCAGGCACGACCTGGTGGCGCACCCGGTTGCGCGCGTAGGCGCGGGAGCGGTTGGTGGCGTCGGTGCACCAGCGCTGGCCCGAGCCGCGCAGGTCGGCCTCGATCATCGAGCGGGTAGCGGAGAGCAGCGGGCGCACGAACCGCCCGCGGCGCGGGCGGATGCCGCCCAGTCCGGTGAGCCCGCTGCCGCGCATCAGCCGCAACAGCAGCGTCTCGAGCTGATCGTCGGCGGTGTGTCCGGTCGCGATCGCCGCCGCCGCCACGCGCCGCGCGGTGGCGAGCAGGAACTCGCGCCGCAGGGTGCGCAGGCCATTCTCGCCGGCGAGGCCGCGCCGGCGCATCCGCGCGCGCGCGTCGATGCGCGCGGTGGTCAGCGGCACGCCGAGCCGTTCGCAGAGCGCGTGACACGCCGCGGCGTCCGCCGCCGAGTCGGCGCCGCGCAATCCGTGATCGAGATGCGCGGCGTGGAGCTCGAGGCGGAACGCGGGGGCGACCGCGCGCAGGCCGATCAGGAGCGCGGTCGAGTCGGCGCCGCCGCTCACGGCCACCAGCAGTCGCGCGCCGGGCGGCAGGGCGCACGGCCCTCGCAGGGCGCGACGCACGACCGGCTCGACGCGACGCAGGCGCATGCAGGATGGGTGAGAGATGGTGGCGGCGGAGGGATTCGAACCCCCGACACAGGGATTATGATTCCCCTGCTCTACCAGCTGAGCTACACCGCCACGAAAAAGGGCGTCCCCGCGGGTCAGCGGGCCGCGATTCTCGGGGCGGTGGCGGGTCCAAGTCAAGCGGGCCGCGACCGCTCCTGGCGCGGCGCCTCGCGCTCGATCCAGCGCCACACCGCGCGCATCGCGCGCAGGTCGTCGGCGTTGTAGCGGGCGATGGAGTCCAGCAGACCCCGGCGCTCCGCCGGGTCGCGGGTGGCCATCGCCTTCTGGTACTGCACGACCGACCAGAGCGAGCCGGATTCGTGATCGCTCCATTCGAATCCCGCGTGAGGAGCCACGTGCTTGATGGAGTACGAGCGTAGAGGCAGGCGAACCCAGGGCACGATGCCGCGCTGGTAGAGGTCCCACAGCGCGCGTTCCATCCGCTGAAGGAACCCCGCCGGCGCGCCGAACCGCTCCGCGTACTTCTTGACCCAGGTGTGCTCGTAGCTCGCGTAGTGGATCCAGCGCGAGTCCGGCCAGCGATCGAGGATCCCGGTCGCCCGTTCGACGAATCGCTCCCAGGCCGCGCGCTGCCCCTCCGCTCCGGGCTCGGCGAAGATGGCCTCCGCCACCAGTTCGCCCGCTTCGCCTTCCACCGCGAGGCCCCACAGGTAGATCGGATCCGGACACTCCTCGAGGTCGGTCACCCCCTCGAGATCGAACCAGACCAGCGGTCGGCCCGCGGGCAGCTGCGGGCGCTCCAGCCAGACGGGGCGCCGATCGCGATGGGCTCGCGCCTCGTGCACCATGGTGACGGCGCGCTTGCCCAGCCCCTTCGCCTGCACAGTGCCGGGCTCGAGGGCGGCGAGCTGTTCGATCGTGCGCACGCCGCGCTCGTGGAGCACCGGGACCGTGCTGACCCAGACGTCCGCCAGCACCTCCACGCGGTGCTCGGCCTCCGCGCGGTCCCAGCAGTGGTCGTAGAACGGACACGCGATGCAGGTCGAGTGAGCGAGCAGCACGTCGGGCTCGGACCCCCCGCGCAGGAGTTCCGCCGCGCGGGCCCGGCGCTCGAGGTAGTGGGCGCGTGGGACCGGCTCGATCACCACCCGCTCCCGGCGGCCGTCGGTGATCTCCAGGCGAGCTCCCGGAAGACCCATGTCCGCGAGCAGCGCCGCGTAGTGGGTCAGCTGCAGAGGGATCTCGTCGTGGCTCTTGAGATCGGTCGCCAGCTTGGCATCGTGGATCACCGGCGTGGCGTCGTCCCAGTAGAGGAAGTCCGGGACGCCGACCGCGTCCCGCTCGGCCGAGACCAGCGCCGGCTGGTAGAGCGTGGCGCGCGATTCGCGCAGCAGCCGGAGCGTGTCGGCGATGGACTCCTCGATCGGCCGCCCGCGCCAGTGCAGCGGCCCTTCGCACGGCGACATGCGCGAGCGCACGTCCGCCTCGTGCTCCTTGCCGCGGAGCTTCAGCAGCTCCTCGAATTCTCCCGGGAGCGAGGCCTCGAGGCCCGCGTGGCGATCGAGCCACAGGCGTCGCTCGCACTTGTGGATGAGCCAGAGGTGGTTGCCACTGACGCGGTCGTCGATCTCGGGCTCGGGGGGGAGCGAACGCGACGTCATGCCGTCGCCCTGCCCGCGGGCACCGGGCTCAGCCCGCGGCCCGCTCGTGGGCCGAGCCGCCGGAATCGCTCGCCGGGGCCGGCGTGGTCTCTTCCTCGGGACGGAGGCGGAAGATGCGCGAGAGCTCCGAGCGCAGGGCGCCCTCGTCGAGGCGCTGCTTCAAGGTGCCGCGATACGCCACCGAGATGCCGCCGGACTGCTCGCTCACCACGATGATCGCGGAGTCGGCCTCTTCGGACAGCCCGAGCGCGGCGCGATGGCGGGTGCCGAGCGTGCCCGCGAGCTTGGGGTTCGCCGAGAGCGGCAGGATGCAGCCCGCCGCGACCACGGTCTCCTCGCGCAGGATGAGGGCGCCATCGTGCAGCGGCGAGCCGGGGCTGAACAGCGTGACCAGCAGCTCCGCGGAGACCTTCGCGTCGATGCGCGTGCCGGTCTCGACGAAGTTGCGCAGGCCAACGTTGCGCTCGATCACGATCAGCGCGCCGTGGCGGCGCTCGGCCAGCGCCTCGACGCCTCGCACCACCTCGCCCAGCACGCCGTAGGCGCCCGTTCGCAGGAACGAGCGGAAGTAGCGTGTGCGTCCGAACTGCGCGAGCGCGTGGCGCAGCTCGGGCTGGAACAGGATGACGAACGCGATCAGCCAGACGGTCTTGAGGCTGTCGGTGATCCACTTGATCGCGATCAGGTCCAGCTCGCGCGCGACCACCCCGATCACCACGATGAGCAGCAGCCCCACGTACATCTGCGCCGAACGCGTGCCCTTCACCAGGATCAGCAGGCGGTAGAAGACCGCCGCGACCAGGAAGATGTCGAGCAGGTCGAGGACCCAGATCTGGTGGACCGGCGTCATCATGGTGACGGCGACTCTAGCAGAACGCCCGCGCGCTAGACCACGCGGCGCCGTGCGTCCGCAATCGCGGTGGCCACCCGCACCGCGCGCACCGTCTCGCGCACGTCGTGGGTGCGGATGATGCGCGCGCCAAGCTGCACGGCGATCGCGGCGGCGGCGAGTCCGCCGGCGAGCCGCTGGTCGACCGGCGCATCGTCGAGCAGGCTGCCGAGGAAGCTCTTGCGTGAGACCCCGACCAGCACCGGCCGCCCGAGCGCGGCCAGCTCCGGCAGGCGTGCGAGCAGCTCCAGGTTGTGGCGCAGCGTCTTGCCGAAGCCGATCCCGGGATCGAGCGCGATCCGCTCGGCGGGGATCCCCGCCGCGACGGCCATTGCCTGGCGCGCCGCCAGGAAGTCGCGCACCTCGCGCGCGACGTCGTCGTAACGCGGGGCGGCCTGCATGGTGGTCGGGGTGCCCCGCATGTGCATGAGCACCAGGCCGGCGCCGCGCGCGGCCACCACGGCGGCCATGCGGGGATCCCCGAGCGCGGAGACGTCGTTCACGACGCGCGCCCCGAGGTCGAGCAGGTGCGCCGCCACGGTCGGATCGGAGGTGTCGATCGAGAGCGTGGCGTCGCTCTCGCGCACCAGCGTCTCGACCACCGTTGTCAGCCGGGCGAGCTGCGCGGCAGCGGGCACCGGCGCGGCGCCCGGGCGTGTGGATTCGGCGCCGAGGTCGAGCAGGTCGGCGCCCTCCGCGAGCAGTGCGCGCGCGTGAGCGATCGCGGCCTCCGGGTCGAGGAACCGACCGCCGTCGGAGAACGAGTCGGGCGTGACGTTCACGACTCCCATCACGAGCGCACGCGCGACGAGGTCGAACTCGCGGTCGCGGCAGCGCCAGATCACGGACGGGGCGTGACTACTTGAGGTGGTCGCGCAGCCGCACGATCTGTTGCGCGTGGTTGTGCGCGTGCGCGGCGTAGATCTCGAGCCAGGTGGAGGCCCGGTAGAGCCCGCTCTCGGAATGCCAGCCCGCGCGCTTCCAGTCCTCCTCGGCCATCAGCGCGATCAACTGCACCCCCACCGCGCGCGCCGCGCGGAACGCCTCCAGCGCCGGCGCGTGATCGCGCGTGTTGTAGCGCAGCAGCACGGCGTACATCTCCTGGTCGTAGCCGTGGATGACCGGGTACTCCTGCGTGAGCAGCATGCGCAGCCGGCCGACGCTGATGGACTCGCTGTCGCCGAGGTGGTGCACGATCTCCCGCGCGCTCCACTTGCCGGCGAACGGGTGCTGCACCAGGGCCTCGGGTGGGAACCCCTTGAGCGCCTTGACCACCTCGTCGTAGCCCGCGGCGTACTGCTGGACGAGCTTCTCGCGCTGCGACTGGGTCATCATCGGAACGGCATCCTCTCGGGTGGGGTCGGAGTGGCTGGCGACGTGCGCCGGCCGGGGGCTGTCCCGCGAGCGTCGCGCGGGCGCCGGGACTGGATCCCCCGGGCGACGATGGTCCGCGGGGGCCGATTGACCTGCGCTGGCCCGGATGCTACCACTTAGCCGTCATTCTGCCTGGCGACTCCCGGGCCCGCCGGCGCGCCCGGGTATTCCCACGGCCGCGCTGTCCGGGACCCGCCGTCCGCCACGCTCCGTCGCACTTCCGTGGAGACCTGAAGGAGGTCCACTCCGCATGGCCGTTCTGAAGCGTGCGTTCCCGCTCCTCGCCCTCGCCGCATTGCTGGCCGTTCCGGCCCGGGCGCAGATCATCGGGCGCCCGATCGAGCTCTCCGGCGGCGCCGGCGCGTTCAGCCCTGATGGACGCGCGCGCATGAAGGACGACATCGCCTCCTACGGTGCGATCGGCTGGCGGCTGCATTCCTGGCTGACGATCGAAGGACACGCCTCGTTCGGGCCCTCCGAGGACGACACGGTCGGTGGCTCGGTACACAACCTCTCGCTCGCCGGACTCGATCTGCGCTGGAACCTGCGCCCGGCCGATCAGCGCATCGTCCCCTACTTGATGACCGGTCTCAGCTACGGTCGCAGCCACCAGGGGAACGCTCAGCCGGCGGTCCTCGAGCACGGGGCGCCCACGCTCGGGATGGGGGTGCTGCTGAACACCTTCAATCAGCGCGCCTACGTCCGGCTCCAGGTGCGCGACGTGATGTTCCGCGAGCGCCAGCAGAAGGAGTTCAGCAACCACTGGATGGCCACCGCCGGGCTGCAGTGGAACTTGTTCGGCAAGGCGCGCGACTCCGACCTCGACAAGGTGCGCGACTGGCTCGACAAGTGCCCCGAGACGCCGTTCGGTGCCAAGGTGGACGCCGCCGGATGTCCGCTCGACACCGACGGCGACAAGGTGTTCGACGGCATCGACAAGTGTCCGGACACGCCGCGCGGTTGCGTGGTCGACAAGCTGGGCTGCTCGGTGGATGCCGACAGCGACGGGGTCTGCGACGGCATCGACAAGTGCGCCGACACGCCCAAGGGCGCCAAGGTGGACGCCACCGGCTGCCCGACCGACGCCGACGGCGACGGCGTGTTCGACGGCCTCGACCAGTGCCCCGACAGCCCCAAGGGCTGCAAGGTGGACGAGAAGGGCTGTCCGATCGACAGCGACGGCGACGGCGTGTGCGACGGGGTCGACCAGTGCGACAACACTCCGGCGGGCCTCAAGGTCGACGCCAACGGCTGTCCGATCGAGATCAACGAGAAGGAGACCGAGCTGCTCGACACCGGCGTGATCCGGCTCCAGAACATCAACTTCGACACCGGCAAGGCGTCGCTGAAGCCGGAGTCGTATCCGGTGCTCGACGAGGTGGGGCGCATTCTGCAGCAGTACCCGACGCTCCAGATCGAGATCGGCGGGCACACCGACAGCCGCGGCAACAAGACGCTGAACGAGCGCCTGTCGCAGATGCGGGCGGACTCGGTGCTGACGTACATCCGCAATTCGTTCCCGCTCATCAGCCCGTCGCAGTTCACCGCCAAGGGATACGGGCCGAACGTCCCGGTGGCGCCGAACACGAACGAGTTGGGCCGGGCCCGGAACCGTCGTGTCGAGTTCAAGGTGCTCAATACCGAGGCGCTCAAGATCGAACGCGAGAAGCGGCGCTTCCTGCTGAAGGACGAGGGCGCGCCGGCAGACACGAGCGGCGTGAAGAAGTAGCGCCGATCCGGCGCCGCGAGGTGGCAGTGAACGGGGCGTCCTTCGGGGCGCCCCGTCGTGCTTCACCGGAGGGAGGCAGCCCGATGGAGTGGACCCAGGGCGACTTCGTCGTGACGACGGACCCGGCCCGCGTGGACCTGGACGTCGTGCACGGATTCCTGCGCGGCGCGTACTGGTGCGAGGGGCTCCCGCGCGAGGTGCTGGAGCGTGCGGTGCGGGGCTCGCTCAACTTCAGTCTCTGGCACGGGGAACGGCAGGTGGGGTACGCGCGGGTGGTGACTGATCGCGCCACCTTCGCGTATGTCGGCGACGTGTTCGTGCTCGAGTCCTATCGCGGCCGCGGACTCTCGGTGTGGCTGATGCGCGTCGTGGTGGGCCATCCGGAGCTGCAGGGGCTGCGGCGCTGGATCCTCGCGACCCGCGACGCGCACCGGCTCTACGAGAAGGTGGGATTCACCCCGCTGCACGGCCCCGAGCGCTTCATGGAGCGCTGGGTTCCGGACGTCTATCGACAGCCACGGCCGGTCGAGTGAGTCGGCGCGGGGCGCCGCGCCGCCGGCTCCTGGGGCGCGTGATCCTGGTGACGGGGCTGGCCGCGGCCGCGGCGCCTGCGGCGTGGGCGCGGCCGCCGGTGCCGTTCCCGCCGATCGACTTCGGACCTCACGAGCTCGAGCGCTGCCTGCGCTGCCACGGCATCCCGAACTTCCTCTATCGCGACACCCTCGGCACCCGCGTGCGCGACCTGAGCATCGACGTGATCGCGCACGTGAGCTCGGTGCACGGCTCGCTCGAGTGCACGCAGTGCCACGCCGACGTGCGCGCCTATCCGCACGAGTTCCCGGGCGGCCGTCGCGCCCCGGTCGGCTGCGACGCGGACTGCCATGCGACCGACGTGGAGGGCCGGACGGTCTCGCACCGCGCCGAGCAGGTCGACTTCCTCGCGGGCGCCCATCGCAAGGGACTGACGGGCGAGAGCGCGGACTCACCCGCCTGCGTGACCTGCCACGGCGAGGGCCGGCCGCACGCGATCCCGAGCCCGCGGCGCACGTTCGGACCGCGCGATCGCATGCGATTGTGCGCCGACTGCCACGAGGACCGCCCGCGGATGGCGCGCCACGACGTGGACCCCGACGCGGTCTCGAGCTATCGGCGGTCGTTCCACTACAAGGCCGTGCGATTCGGCGCGCGCAACACTGCGGTGTGCCAGGACTGCCACGGCGTCCACCGCGTGATGTCGCCCGACAGCACCGGCTCGCGCGTGGGCGCGGACAGCCTGATGACCACGTGCGGCCGCAAGGACTGCCACCAGGGAGCGAACGCGCGCTTCGCGATGTCCGGCGCGAATCACCTGGGGATGCGCGCCAAGCGCGAGCCGCTGCTGCGCCTCGAGGAGGCGCTGCTGCTGGTACTGGGCGCCGCGGTGCTGCTGGTGCTCCTGGCGGACATCGTGCTGGACGCGGCGCGCCGGTGGCGCGCGGCGCGGCGCGCCCGTGCGTCCGGCGCGCCGGGACCTCCCGTGCTCGTCGACGGGACACGGCTGGTCGCGCGCCTCACGCTGGCGCAGCGCGCGCAGCACGGCGCGCTGGTGCTGGCGTTCTCGGTGCTCGCGCTCACCGGCCTGCCGCTGCGCTATCCCGACTCCGAGCCGCTCGCGCGCGTTTACGCGTTGCTCGGCGGTCTGGTGGTCGCGCGCGGCCTGCATCGCGCGGCCGCCGTGCTGATGGTGCTCGTGGGGCTCGTGCATCTGACGCTCGCGGGGGTCGCGCTGGTACGCCGCCGCGGGGACCTCGCGCGCGCGTGGCCGATCCTGCCCGGGCCCGGCGACGGTCGCGCGGCGCGCGAGCTGGCGCTGTTCCAGACCGGCCGGCGGCCACTGCCGCCCGCGAGCGGGCACTTCGACCTGCGCAACAAGCTCCACTACCTCGCGGTGGCCTGGGGGCTGCCGGTGATGACGCTGTCGGGGCTGGTGCTGTGGTTCCCGCTCCCGCTCGGGGCGCGGCTGCCGGAGCTCGCGCTCGGGGTCGCGTTCCTCGCGCACAGCGACGAGGCGCTGCTGGCGATCGGGGTGGTGCTGGTCTGGCACCTGTACGTCGTCCACGTGTCGCCCGGCGTCCACCGGCGGTTCCTGACCTGGATCGATGGGCGCGTCACCCGCGCCCACTGGCTGCTGCGCCACCCCGCGGACGCGGAGTCCGCCGGCGAGGGCCCCGTGAGCCCGGCGATGCGCCAGGCGCTGTTCGAGGAATCGTGGCGCCGGCCGCCGCGGGAACCGAAGGACTGAGCCCGGCCCGGCCGCCGCGCGGCGGCCGCCCGCCGTCGGTCAGCGCACCACCGCCACGCGCGCCGCGCGCGCCGCCGCTCCCTGAGTCACCCGCACGAAGTAGATCCCGGCCGGCAGCGCGGCGTCGAGCGGCAGCGTCAGCTCGTGAGGGCCCGCGCCGCTCCCGGCGAGCGGGCGCACGGTCATCGCGCGCCCCGCGAGGTCGTGCAGCGTGAGCGTCGCGGGCGCGTCGCCGGCGAGCGTGAAGCGCACGCGCAGCGAGCCGCGGGCGGGATTCGGAGTCACCGTCTCGAGCGCGAGCGGTCCGCGACCCGCGGGCGACACCGGCGCGTCGTCGGTCGCATAGCCGAAGCGCTCCACGCGGTGATTGAGCCAGTCCCCGATGTACACGTACCCCGCATGATCGCTGGTGATGCCTTCGGGGTTGTTGAACTGGCCGGTGCCGGTGCCGGTGCTCCCCCAGCGGGCGAGGAACACGCCGTCACGGGTGAATTTCTGCACCTGATCGTTGTACTTGTCGACCACGTAGATCGCCTCGGCCCCGTCCCACGCGGGATTCTGCGGCTCGTCGAACTGGCCGTCGGCGGTGCCGTAGCTGCCCCACTGCAGGATGAAGCTGCCGTCGGGGGCGAGCTTCTGGATGCGATGGTTGTACTTGTCGGCGATGTAGATGTTGCCGTCGCCGTCGGTGTCGATGCCGTACGGCGAGTAGAACTGCACCGGACCGGGCCCGGTGGAGCCCCACGACGCGAGGTGAGCGCCGTATTTCGTGAACACCTCGAGCTTGTCGCCGAGGTAGTCGCACACGATGACGCGGCCCGAGCGATCCACCGCCACGCCGGCGCAGAAGTTGAACTGTCCCGGACCGAAGCCGTGGGTGCCGAACTGAAGGACGTACTGGCCCTCGCTCGTGAACTTCTGGACGCGGTGGTTGTTGGTGTCGCCGACGTAGACGTAGCCGCTGTCGTCCACCGCGATGCCGGTCGGGTAGATGAACTGCCCGTCGCCGGGGCCGTTCGAGCCCCACATGAACAGGAAGCCCCCGTCCTTGTCGAACACCTGGATGCGGTGGTTGTCGCCGTCGACCACGTAGACCCGGCTGGCAGTCGCGTGCAATTCGCAGGGGAGGTTCATCAGCCCGGGCGCGGTGCCGAGGCCACCCCACTTGAGCTGGTACGCGGGTGGGACGTCGGCGGTCGCGAGCGTCGCTCCGGCGCATAACAGGACCACGGCCAGCCAGCAGGCGGAGAACCTGGGGTCACGGCGAGAGGCGGGCATCGGAGGTTCTCCGTGCGGGGAAGGTCCGAGTCGAGGGGGGGACGCAGCAGGTTCGGCGTCGAATTCCCAGCACTCAAAGCTAGGGGGTCACCGGGGCGCGGGCAATGCCCGATCGCATCGCGAACTGTCCGGCGGACGGAGCTGGCGTCCCACGGGCGCCCCGGCGGCGGCCGCGGCGCGCCGGCGTGGCTAGGTGCGTTGCTTCTTCTTCTCGGCGGCGGGGAACAGCACGTTGTTGAGGATCAGGCGGTAGCCCGGCGAGTGCCGGTACTTGGTGAGGTCGGTGGGCGGGTCGCCGACCATGTGCTGGTAGTCCTCGGGGTCGTGCCCGCCGAGGAACGTGAACGTGCCGCGCCCGCACTGCCCGTGCAGGTACTTCACCTCGTCCGTGCCCTCCACCTCCGCGAGCACGTAGACGCCACTCTTGAGCTTGGCGCGGCGGAATCCGGTGCTCTGGCCGAGGAACTCGGGGATCGCGTTCACGTGGTCCTGGACCAGCATGCTCGGTACCGGATCGTTCTTCGCGGAGAAGTCGAACAGCGTGAAGAACGACTCGGGCCCGCGCTGCGACGCCTCCTGCGTGACGTCGATGTCCGAGAAGCGGTAGACGAACGGATCCATCTCGAGATGGAAGTCCTTGAACGCGAGCGTGCGCGAATCGTCGAGCTTGCGCTGCGCCAGCGGATCGGGCGGATCCCCGTCGTACACCACGTCGGCGATGTCGACGCCGGCGGCGGCGAGCGCGATGTCGTAGGTGTCGGTTGCGGAGCACATCCCGAACATGAACCCGCCGCGCACGATGTAGTCGTGGATGGTGGTCGCCACCGCCGCCTTCAGCTGCGTGACCTTGGCGAACCCGAGCTTGGCCGCCATCGCCTTCTGGACCGACTCCTCCTCGCGGTACCAGGCGAAGTCGTGGTACGCGAGGTAGAACTTCCCGTGCTGGCCGGTGAAGTCCTCGTGGTGCAGGTGGAGCCAGTCGTACTTCGCGAGGTCGCCGCGCAGGACCTCTTCGTCCCAGACGGTGGCGTAGGGGATGTCAGCGTACTTGAGCGCGAGCGTCACGGCGTCGTCCCACGGAGGCGTGTTGGCGGGGATGTAGACCGCCACCCGGGGCGCTTTTTCGAGCGCGACCGACTCCATGTTCTCGTCGGCGATGGTGGCGCGGATCGCGGCCTCGCCGGCGCCCGACAGGGTCTCGATCTCGACCCCGCGCACGTTGGCCTCGCGCACGGTCTCGGCGTCGTCGGCGAGCAGGAACGATCCGCCGCGGTAGTTGAGCAGCCACTCGGCCTTCTGGCCGCGCGTGAGCACCCAGTAGGTGAGCCCGTACGCCTTCAGGTGATCGGTCTGGCGCTCGTCCATTGGCACCAGCACCTTGGCGTGGACCGCCGGCGGCGCGGCCGCGCCGCCGAGCGCGAGCGCGAGCGCGAGGCCGATCCCGAGCGGCAGCGCCTCGACCACCTCGGCGTACGAGCGCTCCCGGCGCGGCGGCGCCGCGGCCGGCGGCTCGCCCGCCGCGGCGGAGGCGTCGACCGGGGGCGCATCCGTGGCGTCGCGCGCCGGAGCGCCGCCCGGAGCGCCGCCCGCGCGCCACGTGAACGTGCGCGCGCGCGCGCCGCGGCCGCGCAGGAACAGCAGCGCGAGCCCGAGCGTGAACAGCGCGATCACCGCCACCAGCACGGCGCCGACCAGCGCCCCGAGGATGCGCAGCGGCACCAGCAGTCCGCCGCGCCGGCGGCCGGCGGCGAGCGGGGATCGTCCTCCCGAGAGCAGGTTCATGATGTCCTTCTGATTCAGAAGCGCCGTTCGCGGCGCAGGGTCTCGACCCGCCGGCGCACCTCGGGTGCGTTCCAGGCCTTGGGATAGCGCGCCAGGCACTCCTCGTACTGCGCCAGCGCCTGCGCCTCGTCGTGGATGCGCTCGAGATACAGATCGCCGAGCCGCTGGCGCGCGAGCGGGGCGAGCCGGTCGCCCGGCAGCGAATCGGCGACCGCGCGCAGCGGTGCCAGCGCGCCCGGGATGTCGCCGAGCGCGTCGCGCAGCGTGGCCGCTCGCAGCGCCGCCTGCGCCCACAGCGCCCCGCGCGGGAGCACGCGCACCAGCGAATCCGCGATCGCGCTCGCGCGCCGCGGGTCGCCCCGCCATTCCTCGTACGCCAACTGTCCGAAGGACGGCAGCGCGGTGGGCGGCGCCGCGTCCTCGATCAGGAAGAGCCGGTCGAACGCGGCGCCGGCGAACGGGCTCGCGGCGTCCTCGGCGACGCGCTGGTACCAGCTCTTCGCGGAGTCGCTCTGGCCGGCGAAGAACAGCGCCTCGGCGTAGCGCCACGCCGCCTCGCTGCTCGCCAGCGCGCCGGCGTGCAGCCCCGGCAGCGCGCGCTCCGGCGGACCGTCGCGCAGGTCGGCGAGCGCGCGCTCGAGCGTCACGCCGGGGGCCTGGGGCTGGTCGCCGTGCGGCGCCAGCAACGTGCGCGCCTCGGCGGTGTGCCCGCCCTCGCGCAGCGCGCGCGCGACCGTCACCAGGAACGCGGAGTCCCAGCGCTCGGGCGGCTGGTCCGCGAGCGCGTGCGCGATGCGCGGCGCGTCGGCGCGCGCCTGGCCCAGCGCCTGCGAGACCTCCCACGCGCGCTGCGCCGACAGCATGCGATACGTGAGCTCGGCGCCGCGGTCGCCGACCAGGTCGAGCGCGACGTCCACCGCGCCGGCCGAATCGTGGGCGGTGCCCCCGCCGCGCAGCAGGTCCTCGGCGAACGCCCAGCGGGCCGGCGGACGCGCGCCCGCCTGGTCGGCCGCCGCGAGTCCGCGCAGCACCGCGCGGGTGTCGCCCGCCGCCCAGTCGAGCCGCGCCAGTCCGCGGGCGAGGTCGGCGCGCTCGGGGCGCGCGAGCACCGCGCGGCGCAGGGCGTCGCGGACCGGCCGGCCGGCGGACCCGCCGAGGCGCGCCACGGTGCCGAGCGCCCAGGCGCCTTCCAGCGGCGAGGCGACCCACGCCTCGACCGCGACCTGGGCCGCGGCCGCGGGGCGGGCCTGGCGCTCGAGCGCCTGCGCGAGCTCGCTCGCGAGCAGCGTGGAGTCGTGGGTCGCGGCACGCTCGCGGGTGGCGAGGCGCTCGAGGTCGCCCCACGCCTGGCGCTCGGCGTGCACCTGCGCCAGCTCGACGAGCACCGCCGGATGGTGGGGCGCCGCCGCCAGCACGCCCTCGAGCACGATGCGGGCGCTGTCGAGCATCCCGTTCTCGAGCAGGTTGCGGCCGTGCAGCAGCCGCGGGACCAGCGCGGGATCGAGCGGCGTCGGGGCGCGCCCGACCAGGTGCGCGGGCGGCAGGATCCGCGGCACCGGCGCGCCGCCGATCCGCACCGTCTGTGCGGGTACCGGGCCGCCGAGGAGGGCGGCGACCGCGGTCGCCAGCACCAGCGCGATCAGCGCCCGGGCGCGCCGTCCGCCCATCACCGACGCGACCCTTCGAGGGCGCGCAGGTAGCTCTCGATCAGGGTGCGGTACTGCGCCGGGTAGCGATCGGCGTCGGCCTTCAGCAGCCCCAGCCGCAGCCGATCG
Organism: Candidatus Eiseniibacteriota bacterium; assembly: GCA_963725865.1. GTDB lineage: Bacteria > Eisenbacteria > RBG-16-71-46 > RBG-16-71-46 > RBG-16-71-46 > CAVSAC01. The sequence continues at coordinate 562,402 of CAVSAC010000014.1, read as the reverse complement.
CTCTCGCGCAGCAGCTCGGCCGGCAGCGGTGCCGGGCTCGAGCGGGCGAGATCCTCGCCGGGCCGCGACTCGCGCGTGGGATCGAAGTCCCGCCGGTTGACCGAGCGCTGGGCGTCGAGCAGCCGCGAGAGGATGCGGTCCTGCTTCTGCTCGAGGTCGTCGCCGGGCGGGCCCGATCGCAGCGCCTCCTCGACCTCCTTCATCTCCTGGTGAGCGGCGTCGAGGCGGCCGAGCAGCCGGCGCTCGCGCTCGTCGCTCTGCTGGATGCGTTCCAGCTCCTCGCGCAGGCGCTGCTGCTCGGTGGCGAGCCGGCGCAGCTCCGACTGGTCGCCGGCCGACAGGCGCATCTGCTGCGACAGGCGCTGGGCGAGCGCGCGACTCTCGCTGTTGAGCTGGCTCTGCTGTTCGCCGAGCTCGCCCATCGCCTGCGGCAGGCCCTGGCTGCCGGACTGCCCCGAGCCCGGGTTCTGGCACATGCTGGATTCGGACAGGCGCAGCTCGCGCACCGCCTCGTTGAGCGCCTCGCTGCCCTCGCGTCCCACCTGCTCGCCGCGCGCGCGGTCGCCCCGCGCCAGATCACGGCCCGACTGCGCGAGGCTCTGCATCGCGCGGCCGAGCTGGGTCCCGAGCTGCTGGGTGATGAACGGCGAGCGCTGTCCGAGCGTGTACAGCGAGTCCGCCACGCGCGAGACGCCCTCCGAAAGGTCGGTCTGGCGGTCGGCCCGCGACTTCGGTTCGCCGTGCGTGTCGAGGTTGTCCTGGGTGGAGCGCTGCAGCGAGACCAGGTCCTGAGCCGCGCGTCGCACCGCCGCCAGGTCGGCGCCGTTGCGGCGCTGGCTCGCCTGCGCGGACATCTGGCCGAGCTGCTGCGCCGCCTTCTGCAGGCTGTGGCTGGCGCGCTCCCCGGCGCTGCGCGCCTGCTGGCGCTGCTGCTGGCGCTGCGACTCGGCGGCCTGGTCCTGCTGCGGCGCGGCCTCGTTCTGGAGCTCCTCGGCCGCCTGCTGCAGGTCCTGCTGCTCGGCGGGCTGCTGCATGTCCTTCGCCACCTCGCGCGCCTGCTGCGCCAGCTCGCGCGCGCGGTCGGCGGCCTCCTGCTGCTGCTTCGCGAGCGACTCCGAGCGCTGCTCGCGCTCCTCGGCGGCACGCGGCGGTGCGGCGTCGTGCTGCTCGTTGAGCGCGTCCTGGCGCTTCGCCAGCTCCTCGGCGCGCCGGGCCAGCGAGGCGAGCTGCTCCTCGGCGCGCAGCTGCTTGAGGAGCGCGAGGCTGCGCTCGAGGTTCTCGAGCATCTCCTTGCTGGCGTCGCGCCAGCGCTTCACGTCCTGATCCGGCACGCGCGCGTCCATGCGCTCGAGCGCCTTCTGGATGCGCTGCAGCGCGTCCTTGAACTCGGGGCTCTGGATCTGCTGCATGAGCGCGTTCAGCTCGTGCAGCTTGCGCATCAGCTCGTCGTCGAACGCCCGCCGCTCGGCGGCCTCCTCGAGGCCCTTCTGGAGCTGGCCGACCGCGTCGGTGACGCGCTGCGCGATCTCCTGCTGGCGCTCGAGCGCGCTCTTCATCTCCTCGCGGCGCTCGTAGCTCGACCCGCTCTGCGGCGTCGCGCGCGCCTGCGGCGTCTGGCGGGCCATGTGCTCGAGCGTCTTCTGCAGGTCGCGCGACTGGTCGGCGACGCGCTCGAGGCTGGCCTGCACGCCGCCCTGGCGCTCGTCGAGCCGGTCGTAGAGCTCGGCGAGCGAGGGGAAGCGCAGCGCGAACGAGGGACTGGTGGCGGCCTTGCGCCCGCTCACCGCGTCGTCGTCCCACAGCACGAAGCGGAAGGTGGCGCTCTGTCCCGGCAGGAGCCCCAGCGTGGCGGCGTCCCACGCCGTGCGCACGCGCGCCTCGCGCGGGCGCTGCGCGAAGCGCTGCAGCGGCAGCGTGCGCCACGGCTCGGCGGCGTCCCTGCGGACCTGGAGCGCCAGCTCCGTGAGCCCCAGGTCGTCCTGGCCCACCACCTCGAGCGGCACCTGCTGGCCCTCGGGCAGGTCGACGTCGCCGGTCGGGACCACCACGCTCAGCACCGGCGCGGCGTCCTCGAGCGGGGTGACGCGGTAGCGGAACGTGGCCGCGCCGGCGCTCGCGGTCGCCTGCAGCGCCCAGGTGCCGGCGCGCGTGATCGCCAGCGAGCCGCGCCAGCGCCGCGGGGTGACCGCGGTCCACGTCCGGCGGGTGCCCGCGGGATCGGTCGCCGCGAGTGCCTCGAGATCGCGGTCGAACGTGGCGGTGATGGTGGCGAGGGTGCCGCGCAGGGCCTCGAGATCGCCGCGGGTCGTGGTGCCGCGCTGCAGGGGCAGCCGCGCGTAGGCGGGCGCCTGGTACGCGATCTCGAACGACACCGGCGCCGGCTCGCCGGCGAGCGCGATCCGGTAGCGCGGGCTGACGGCGTGGGCGGCGCGCACGCGGTAGAGCTCGGCGCGGGTGATCATCGCGAGGTCGAAGCGCCACACTCGGGCGCCGCCGGCATCGGCGCCCTCGGCCACCGCCGCGACCGCGGGACCGCCGTCGCGCTCGATGCGCGGCGGGGCGCCGCTGCCCCACACGCGCGCGCGCACGGCGAGGGCCGCGCCCGGCGAGACGCGCACCGAGCCGGGCTCGACCACCAGCCGCACCGGCGGAGCCGCGGCGGCGGGATCCCACAGCGTGGACCACGAGCGCTCCACGCGCTGCGGGGCGGCCAGCGCCACCAGCAGCAGCGCGAGCAGCGCCGCGCCGGTCGCGAGCGCGGGCGCGCGCGCGGCGATCGTGGGCGTGAGGCTCGCGAGTGGAACGTGCGCGAGGCGCCGCGCCGTCTCTTCGCGCAGCGCGGTGGCGAGCGTGACCGAGGTGTGCTCCGGCGGCGTGCGCTCGAGGTCGAGCGCGTTGCGCAGCCACGAGCGCACCTCCGGGAAGCGCGCTTCGACGTACTCGAGCCACGCGTCGAAGCGCGGCGTCTCGGCGCGCCAGCGCGCGAGCACGCCGCCGAGCGCGACCGCTCCCGCCAGCACCGCCAGCAGGCTGCGCGTCCAGGCCCACCCGGTACCGGCGTCGAACGGGATGTCGACCAGCACCGCGAGCGCGATCAGCGCGGACAGCGCCGCGGCCGCGCGCAGCGCATGGCGCAGCACGAGGGCGCGGCGCACCGCGCCGTGGGAGCGTTCGAGCTGCTGATGGATGGGCAGTCGGGGCACGGAGATCCTGTGGAGCGGCCCGGCCGGTCGAAGGGCTACTGGTTGAGTGCGAACCACACGATGTTCAGGGCCATTCGGAGCGCGGCGTCCCGCTTCTCGGGCGGGTCGTGATGGACCTCCTCGTCCTCCAGACCGTCCCCGAGGTCGCAATCGTAGGAGAACAATACCACCAGCCTCCCGTCGCGGATGATGCCGAAAGCCTTGGCCGGGCCGCCGTCGTGCTCGTGGATCTTGGGCAGTCCGCCGGGCATGTCGTACAGGCCGTGGAACAGCGGATGGGAGAACGGCAGCTCCACGAAGGCGGCGTCCGGGAACACCTTCTTCATCTCCCGGCGCAGGCTGGGCTCGATGCCGAAATCGTCGTCCACCCACAGGAAGCCGCCCGCGTCCAGGTACCGGCGCAGGTTCTCGACCTCGGCGGGCGTGAACTTGATGTTTCCATGACCGCAGGCGAACACGCAGGGGTACTGGAACAAGGCCGCCGCCCCTGGCTCCACGATCGCCTCGCGCTCGGCACTGACCGGGATCGAGGTGCGCTCGCGCACGGCGCGCAGCAGGTTGACGAGCGAGGTGCGGTCCTCGTACCAGTCCCCACCCCCTCCGTACTTCAGCCGTGCGATGCCGAACGCGCGCGCGCCCGGCGGCGCGGCGTCCGGCCCCGCCGCGTGCGCCCGGGGGGCGGAAAGCAGCGCGGCCGCCACCAGGGCGGCCGCGAGCGACAGCAGGGGGCGTCGAAGCGTCATGCGCCGGGGCCCCGGAGGGCGCGCCGTCCCCAGCGAGGAGGGCGGTTCATTGGGCCAGCGTGTTGACGATCGTGGCGCCGCGCGGCGACACCGTGATGTTGCCCGCCTCGCCCACCGTGCCCAGCACGATGACCTCCTGGCGACTGTCGCCGAGGGTCATCGCCAGCAGCCGATTGTCGCTGTCGATCGCCGCGATGCGGACCTGGTACGCGCGACCGAACCGGAACGCCAGCTTCTGGTAGATCATCACCCGGGTGGCGCCCTCGCCGATGCGGTACTGGGTGGCGGAGCCCGGCAGCAGCGCAACGAGGAAATCGCGGGTCGGCGCCGTCACGATCGGCGCCGGGGCGGCCGCCAACCGGCGCTCCACGTCGGTCACGGTGGGCTGGAACTCGAAGATGTGGATCCAGTACGCGACGGCTCCCGGCACCGGGTCCCACTTGACCGTGAACAGCGAGTCGGTCTGGATCGCGGCGCTGCGGATCGTGATCGCCCCGACCGTGGCGGAGGCGAGCCGCGCCTCGTTCGTCACCGGGGACTCCTTGCGGACGGCGTTCTGCAGCAGTCCGCGCCCGAAGTAGCTCGCGGGCTGGTAGCCCGAGGGCGTGAGGTCGGTGAACTGGTACAGCTCCTCGCCGGTCTCGAGCCAGCGGCGCAGGGGCTGGAGGACGAAGCCCTGAAGGGCCCGCAGCCCGCCGCCCGACTCGCGGCGCAGCACCTCGAAGCCATCCGCGGCCGAGCCATCGATGATCACGCCGTGGATCGCGCCGGCGCCCGACGTGTAGAGCGTCCGCTCTGAGACCAGCGAGTCTCCGTCCGGGAACTGGGGACCCTTCGGATTCCAGGTGCCGAGGAGGTCGGACTCGCCGACGTGCTCGGTCTTGTCCTTCCAGATCCCGATCGTGATCGGCAGGTCGGGATAGACGATCAACCGGGCGTTGCTGGCGGGCACCCCCTCGGGCATCGTGTAGGAGGCGTCCGCGGTGGTGAGCTTCTTCGAGCAGCCGCTGACGAGCGACAGCGCGCCGAGCAGGCAGGCGCCGCAGAGAGCGACCCGGGCGACGCGCGGCGAGCGTGCGGAGACGTTCATGATGGCCTTTCCGTTCCTCTATTCGGCCTGGATGCCCTTGCGGCGATCCAGCCAGATCCAGATGTCGAGCGCGAGCGCGCTCGCCACGTAGACGGACGAGTACGTCCCGAAAACCGTGCCCACCAGCATCGCGAACGAGAAGTCGTTCAACACCTCGCCGCCCCAGATGAACAACGCGAGGGCGGTGAGGAACACCGTGAACGCCGTGATGACGGTGCGCGACAAAGTCTCGTTGACCGCGATGTCCATGACGCGCGAGTGTTTCTCCTTGCGCAGCGCCTTGGAGCGCTCCCGGATGCGGTCGAACACCACGATCGTGTCGTTGATCGAATAGCCGGCGATGGTGAGCAGGGCGGCGACCACCGTCAGGGAGACCTCCCGCCCGGAGAAGCAGAGGAATCCCAGCACGACGAAGACGTCGTGGAACAGAGCGGCCACCGCGCCGAAGGCGAATTTGAACTCATACCGGATGCCCACGTAAAGCAGAATCCCACCCAGGCTCCCGAGCACCGCCCAGAGCGCCTTCTGGCGCAGCTCGCTGCCGACCTTGGGGCCGACTTGCTCGGTGCGCCGGAGCTCGGCGGTGACTCCCGCGTGGCGGCGCTGGAGGGCCTGCTGGACCCCGGCGAAGAGGTCCTCCTTCCCCCCGCGGGGCTTGAAGCGGACCAGGTACTCGTTGCCGGCGGCGCCGGTGATCTGCTGGAGCTCGACGCCGCTGAAGCCGCCGCTCTCGAGCGCGCTGCGGACCTGATCCGCGTGCAGCGGCTGCGACAGGCGGATCTGGAGCAGCGTCCCGCCGGTGAAATCGACGCTGTATCGCGGCCCGCCGTGGACGACCAGCCAGGTGATCGTCGCCAGGATGATCGCGCTGGAGAACAGGTACGTCCAGCGCCGGTACTTCATGAACGGGAGGTTCGTGCCGATCAGCAACTGCAGCATGGGGTCGCCCTCTCTCAGATGCTCAGCCGCTCGGGCTTCGCACGGTCGAGCCAGAAGTCGTAGATCATCCGGGTGAACAGCACCGCGGTGAACATGTTTGCGATCAGTCCGATGCTGAGCGTGACCGCGAATCCCTTGATCGGTCCGGTGCCGAACTGGAACAGGAACAGGGCGCTGATGAGCGTGGTGACGTTGGCGTCGAGGATGGTCCGGAACGCCCGGTCGTAGCCGAGTCGCACGGATTCGCGCACCGACTTCTGATTGCGCAACTCCTCGCGGATGCGTTCGAAGATCAGCACGTTCGCGTCCACCGCCATGCCGATGGTCAACACGATCCCGGCGATGCCCGGCAGCGTCAGCGTGGCGGGCACTCCGCCCAGCCACATCGGAATGAAGACCATCGCGCCGATCAGGTACAGGATGTTGAGCACGAGGGCGGAGATCGCGATCAGTCCGGAGAGCTGGTAGTAGACGGCCATGAACACCACGACCATCACCGCGCCGATCAGGCCCGCGGTGAGTCCCTGCTGGATCGAGTCGCTGCCGAGCGACGGCCCGACCGTGCGTTCCTCGATCACGCTCACGGGCGCGGGTAGCGCGCCAGCACGGAGCACGATCGCCAGGTCCTTGGAGGTCTCGGCGTTGAAGCTGCCGGTGATGGAGGCGTTGCCGTTCGGGATCCGCTCCTGGATGTTCGGCGCCGAGGACACGACGCCGTCGAGCACGATCGCGAGCTGGCGACCGACGTTGTTCCCGGTCGTGCGTGCGAAATCGATTCGCCCCTGCGTCGTCAGCTTCATGCTGACGCCCCACGCGCCCGGGTCGGTGGACTTCAGGCCGAGCTGGGGACTGGCGCTGGCCACCATCGCGCCCGTCATCTCGGGCTGGCGCTTGACCACGTACAGGCGGCGGCCGGTGCGGTCGTCCATCGACTCGCCGGTGTCGCCCCACAGCAGCTCGGTGTCGGACGGGATGATCGAGTCGAGGCCCGGCGTCGCGAGCAGCCGCTGCACCGCCGGCACGTCCTCCTGCACCACGAAGGCGCTCGTGCGATCGAGCATGTGCCGCGTCAGCGGCTCGGCGGCCGAAATGCTGTCACCCGCGGACTGTGGCAGGCGCGCGGCGAGGTAGCCGTCGAGGCGGGTGAAGAGGTTGTTCGCCTCCTCGGGCGTGCGGACCAGCTTGAACTCGAGCAGCGCGGTCTTGCCGATCAGGTCCTTGGCGCGCGCGGCGTCGGTGAGGCCCGGCAACTGGACCACGATGCGGTCCTCGCCCTCCTGCTGGATGAGCGGTTCGGCGACGCCGAACTGGTCGACGCGGTTGCGGATGATCTCCATCGCGCGCTCGGGGGCGTCCTTGGCCTCGGCCGCGTTCAGTCGCGAGCGGTCGACCTCGAGCACCAGGTGCATGCCGCCCTGCAGGTCGAGCCCCAGATGCAGCGAGCGCTTGCGCAGATCCGCGAGCTTCTCGGCGGGCATCGCCGCGTGCTGCTGCGGGGTCATCGTGAAGAAGCGGTAGGACGGGATCAGGTACCAGACGGAGATCGCCGTCGCGAGTACCACCAGTCCCAGTTTCCACTGGTCGGCGCGGGTCATCGGTCCCCCCATGACAGTCACGACCGGGTGAGCTGCAGGGGTTTGGACCCTGAGCCGACACGGCGTCTACGAGCGGCAAGGCGATGGAGTGTAAGAGGCGCTCTCGCAGGGTGTCAACGCGCGGAGCCCTTCGCGGCGCCGCGCCTCGGCGTGGGCGCGGGGAACCACGGGGCGCGGGTGGGGGTTCATTCCCTGTCCGCCATCCGTGACGAGTCCTTGACCCCCGTCGAATCCCGCCGCTACGCTGCTCGGGTTGCGAGCGACCGGGGCTCACCCATCAGGAATCGTGTGGCACCCATGCCTGCATCCGCCGGCCGACTCGCCTACGCTGCCCCGCTGCTCGCGCTATCGCTGGTCCTGACACCGTCCGCGACCTTCGCCCGCAGCCTCGACCTGCCCATCCGCGACGCCGCGCACCTCGACGTGCCCGCGCCGGCGTACCTGGGCGATCGCCTCCTGGTCCGCCTGCGACCCGGCGCCGCGCGCGCCACGCGGCCGCTCACGGCCACCCGCGGGGGCCGCACCCACATCGGGCTGGTGGCGCTCGACGCCACCGCGCAGCGCCTCGGGGCCGTCCTGGAGCCCGAGTTCCCCGCCGAGCCGACACCGGTCGACGACGCGCGCGATCTCTCGTCGTGCTGGCTGGTCCGGCTGGGGCCCGCCGCCGAGCTCACGAGCGCGCTCGACGCGTTCGCGGCGTTGCCGGAGGTCGCGGAGGTGTCCCCGGTCGCCATCTGTGCGGTGACCGCGCTGCCGAACGACTCGCTGTTCGGCGTGGAGTGGAACCTGCTGCAGGCGTCGCGACGCGACATCCACGCGCCCGAGGCCTGGAACCTGTCCACCGGCGACCCCGGCGTGCCGATCGCGATCCTCGACACCGGCATCATCCCGTACCACCCGGATCTCGGCGGCGCGGATGGGAGCGCGGGCAACCTGTGGATCAACCCCGCCGAGCGCGACGGCATTCCCGGCATCGACGACGACGGCAACGGATACATCGACGACCTGTGGGGCTGGGACTTCATCCACCTGCCGTCGGCCAGCTACGCGCTGGCGGGCGAGGACTGGCGCGACCAGGACAACGACCCGAACGACTTCGCCGGCCACGGCACCGCGGTCGCGTCGGTCGTCGGCGCGATCGGCGACAACGGCATCGGGCTGACCGGCGTGCTCTGGCACACCCAGATGATGGCGCTGCGGGTCGGCTGGGCCTCCACCTCGCCCGGGGCGGCGCTCGGCGAGGTCGACATGGCCGCGGCGGCCCAGGCCATCCGCTACGCGACCCGCAACGGGGCGCGGGTGATCAACTGCTCGTTCGCCACCGTGTCGCAGTACGACCTCGAGCTGGCGGTGGACGAGGCGCGCCGGGCCGGCGTGACCATCGTGGTGGCGGGCGGCAACCTGAATTCCCCGCAGTACGTCGGGTACTTCCCCGAGATCATCGCGGTCGCCGCCACCGACGAAGCGGACGTCTCGCCGTCCTGGTCGAACCGCGGGTCCTACGTGGACCTCGCCGCCCCGGGCGTGAACCTGTTCGCGGCGATCGTGAAGCGGCCCGGCACCGACAGCGTCGGCGTGCGCCAGCCCGGCTACACCGCGGGCGCATCGGGCACCTCCTTCGCGGCGCCGCAGGTCGCGGCGGCGGCGGCGCTGCTCATCACCCAGCGGCAAGCGCAGGGGCTGCCGCCGCTCTCGCCCTACACGATCCAGATGCGACTGCGCGAGACCAGCGACGACATCTCGGCGGTCAACACCATCCCGCTCTATGGCGATGGGCGCCTCAACCTGCAGCGCGCGCTGTCGGAGCCGCCCACCTCGTTCGGCGTCCACGTGCCCACGACCAGCGCGGCCGCGGCACTGGTCGTTCGCACCGAGCGTGGAGCGGTGAAGCTGCTGTTCCCGACCCAGGACGCGCGGCTGGTCGTCGTCGACCCGCTGGTGGGCGACACGCTCGCCGGCGTCCCGCTCCCGGGAGTGCCGGCCGGCGCGATCGCCGCGGCCGACCTGGGATTCGGTCGCGGCGACGGGCTGTTCATCCCGCTCGCCGACGGCCGCATCGCCTCCTACGACGAGCACCTCGCGCCGCGTTCCGGCTGGCCGGTCGCCGCGACGCGCCAGGCCCTGGGCAACGGCGGCCAGCTCGCGGTCGGCGACCTCGATGGCGATGGCGGGCTCGAGGTGGTGTGGGGCGGTGGCGACGGCAACGTGTACGCCTGGCGGGCCGATGGTTCGCGCCTGCCCGGCTTCCCGCGTCCGGTGGGGGCGGCCGGCAACTCGATCGGGATCGCGCTCAGCGACCTCGACGAAAGCCCGGGCCTGGAGATCCTCGCGACCCTCGCGAGCGGCACGGTCTACGCGCTCCGCGCCGACGGCTCGGTGCTCCCGGGCTGGCCGATCCAGTCGTGGCTCGGGCCGATGCCGCCGCTGGTGGTGCGGTTCGGTCCCAGCGCCCCGCCGCGCGTCGTGATCGCCGCCGGCATCCACCTGGGCACGTGGGCGGCCGACGGCAGCCCGGTGACCTCGCGGAGCCTCGTCGCGCCGGTCGCCTCGCCGCCGGCGGCGGGCGACGTGAATGGCGACGGCGTGCCCGAACTGGTGGTCACCGAGGGCAGCCACGTCCGCGTGGTGGACGCCACGCTCAACCTGCTCCCCGGCACCTCGCTGATCGATCTGCAGGGGACCAACTCGTCCGAGCCGCTGATCGGACCGCTGACCGCGGGGGGCACGGTCGATCTGTTTCTCAGCCTGGCCGGGCCCACCGTCGAGCCCTTCTACGCGATCTACTCGCCGGCCGGCATCGCGCTGAAGTTCGACAAGCCCGGGCAGCCCGCTGCGTTCCCGGTGCTCGACGACGTCGACGGCGACGGCCGCACTGAGGTGCTGGCCGGCTCGGGGCTCGATTCGACCCTGATCGTGTTCGACCTCGCGGCCACCACCTGGCGGCCCGACCGTGCCAGCTGGCCGACCACGCGCGGCAACGTCGCGCGCACCGGCGCGACCACCGGCGCGCCGGCCTTCCCGCCGTTCGACGACGCCGCGCCGCTGGCCGTGGTGGACCTCGCGGCGGGCGCGATCGAAGCGCACGGCGCGACGCTCGCATGGACCGCGCCGCGCGACAGCGGTGGTACCGGCCGCGCCGCGCGCTATCAGGTGCGCTGGTCGCGCTTCGCGCTCGACGAGGGCACGTTCGCCTCCGCGGACAGCATGGTGGGAACGCCGCCGCCGGACACCGCCGGCGCCCCCCAGCAGTGCACGGTGAGCGGGCTCGACGAGAACACGACGTACCACGTTTCGCTGCGCTCGATCGATCCGCGCGGCAACCCCAGCGCGCTCTCGAACGACGTCTCGTTCACCACCGCGGGCGCGCCGCCCGGCTCGGTGCGCGACCTGCACGTCGCGGCCGGCAACGACACCTCGGTGACGCTCCGCTGGACCGCAGTCGGCGACGACGGCACGACCGGCCGCCCGGCGCGCTACCTGGTCCACGCGGCGCGGGAGCCGCTCGACGACGGCAACTTCGACGCGGCCGAGCGAGCCTGGTCGATCGACCCACGTGCCGCCGCCGGCGCCGCCGAGTCGCGCGTGCTGGGGGGCTTCCCCGTCGGCGAGCGCTGGTGGTTCGCGCTCCGCGCCGAGGACGCCCGCGGCAACCGCTCGCCGCTCTCGAACGTGGTGACCGCGCTCACCGGGCCGCTCGCCGCTCGCGGTGGTGTGGCGCTGGCGGCGGCGGCGAATCCCGCACGGGCGCCGGTCACGCTCTACTGGCAGGGCGCCCCCGAGGCGCTCGGGCTCGACCAGCGGGTGCGCGTGTACGACCTGTCGGGTCGTGTCGTGCGCACGATCGCGGTCGGCCGCGGCGCCGCCGGCGCGGCGCAGTGGGACGGACGCGACGAGCAGGGCGCGAGCACGCCGCCCGGCCTCTACTTCGCGCGCCTCGAGAGCGGCTCGTTCCACGGTCTCGCACGCATCGTGCTGCTGCGATGAGGCCCGTCTTCCGCGCACGTCTCTTCGGGGTACTCGCGCTCGCGATGGCGCTCGCCACGGGCGCCGCGCGTGCAACGGGGCGGCCGGCGCCGGCCGCATGGAACGGGGGCGGCGCAGGCGGGGCGGCGGCCGCTGGGGCTCGCGCCGACTTCCTGCTGTTCCGCATCGTCCCGGGGGACTGGACTTCGGGCGCGCGGGCGGCGGTGACCTGGGGCAGCTCCTTCGCCACCGACCTCGCGGTGTCGGCCGACACCGGGGCGACGTGGATCACGCTGCTCTCGGACGTGCCGGCCGATGCCTTCATGGAGCGAACGTTCCCCGTCCCCGCGTTCGCCACCGATTCGCTGCTGGTGCGGCTGAGTCCCAGCGGCGTGCCGCCGACGCCGCAGAATTCGGTGATCTACGATCGCCGGGTCATCGTCCATCGCTACGCGATCCAGTTCCCGCAATCCGCGCCGCGCCCGCGCGCGTTCGCAGGCGACAGTCTCGAGCTGCAGTGGACCGGCGGGACCCCCGCGACCGTCGAGATGACGGCCGACGGCGGCCAGAGCTGGTTCGTGCTCGGCGACGGCGTGGGAGGAGCGGATTCCAACCGCGTTCGCCTGCCGCTCCCCGTGGCCCGTGCGGACTCGGCACGCGTGCGCATCCACCCGACGTGGGGACTGGGGCGCGCCGTCGACCAGGCGCAGACGCCGACCACCGCCGCGATCGATTACTTCGACTTCGATACCACGCGTGCGCTGGTGACCGACCGGCTCGCGCTCGGTCCGCTGACGGCGCGCTGGCGCGGCGCGGCGCCCGCGGACCTGGAGCTGTCGTTCGACGGCGGAGCGCACTGGACGATCCTCGCCGGCGGGCTCGGCGGGCGCGCGCGCGACACGGTCACCGTGACGCTGCCCGACAGCAGCGGCGCGACGGCGGTGCTGCGGCTGAGGGTGAGCGGTCGTCCCGCGGCGGACACGACGGTCGCGGCGATGTCGGGCTCGTTCCCGGTCCGCCATCACCGGTTGCAGGTCCCCAATGGCGGCGAGTCGTGGCACGCGGACAGCGTGCACGCCGTCCGCTGGCTCGGTCGCGCGCCCGCCGACGTGGCGATCAGCCTCGACGATGGAGTTCACTGGACGCCGCTCGCGGGCGCGCAGGGCGGCGAGGATTCCAATCAGGTCGAGCTGCGGATGCCGAGCCTGGCCTCGCCGCTGGCACGGATGCGCGTGAGCCGCGCCGACCGGCCCGCCGTCGGCCTGGCCGCCGACACCAGCGACTCCGCATTCACGCTCGCCGGCGACGGAGCCGCGCTGTCGCCGGTCCTGCTCGGCGTGGCGGTGCTCGACGGCGAATCCCAAGGGTCAGTTGGCCGGCACCGCGCTGGCCCCAGCCGGGGACTTCGACGGGGACGGGCGCCCGGACCTTGTCGTCACCACCACGAACAACTACCTCAGCGGGCTGACGCGCGGGCGCGCGTACGTGCTGCCCGGCTCCGGCGGTCCGCGGCGCGTGCTCGACAACCTCCCGTCGGAGGGGTTCGGCCAGTCGGTGGCCGGCGGCGGCGACTTCAACGGCGACGGCTCGCCCGACATCGTGGTGGGTGCCCCGCACTCCGTCTACGGGAACTTCGGGCCGGTGGGGCGCGCGGCGGTCTACTTCGGCTGGCCCGACGCGGATTCGCTCGAGGACCTCACGCTGTCCTACGCCGCCCGGCCGAGCAACGAGCTGACGGCGAACTTCGGATCCTCGGTGGCCGGCATCGGGGACTTCAATGGCGACGGCTTCGACGACATCGCCGTCGGCACCAGCAGCCCCACCCTGACGGCCCAGCGCGTCAACATCTACTTCGGCGGCATCCGTCCCGATGGGCGCCCCGATATCGAGCTCACGAGCACGCTCGCGTCGTTCGGTACCGCGCTGGCGCGGGTCGGCGACGTGAACGGCGACGGCTACGACGACCTGCTCGTCGGTGCGCCCGCACCGGTCGCGTGCGTGGTCCTGTACTTCGGAGGTCCGGGCACCCGACCGTCCAGCCTCTTCATTCCCTCGCCCACGACGCCGCCGACCTATTTCGGCACCGCCGTCACGGGCCTCGGCGACCAGGACGGCGACGGCTACGACGACTTCGCGATCGGCGCGCCGCTCGAGCCGGGCGGCGCCGCCGGACCGGGACGCGTGTACCTCTACCGCGGGGGCGCCGTCGTGAGCCCGCAGCCGTTCACGCTCCTGAGCGGGCCGGTCTCCGCGGGACTGTTCGGCAGCGCGGTCGCGGATGCCGGCGATGTCGACGGCGATGGCGTCGACGATCTGATCGTCGGCGCCTACCGCACCTCCAGCACGCAGTCGTTGGTGGGGCGCGCGTACCTCTATTCGGGCGGCGCACAGCCGGCCGCCACGCCGCTGCTCGTCCTCGAGGGCCGCGGCGCCAACGACAACCTCGGCGTCAGCGTGGCGTCCGCCGGCGATCGCGACGGCGACGGCTTCTCGGAGTTCGCAGTCGGCATCCCCGGGCGCGACTCGGTCGCGTTCAACAGCGGCGAGGCGCGTGTCCACACGATCGAGCGCCCGCATCTGCTCGCGCCGACACCGCCCGAGACGTGGCTGGTCGGCGAGCAGCGCGCGATCCGCTGGAGCGGAACTCCGCTCGTCGACGTCTCGCTCTCGCTCGACGGCGGCGCGAGCTGGGAACCGCTCGCCACCGGCGTCGGCGGTGCCCCGCAGAACGCGATCACGCTCACGGTGCCCGACGCGCCCACCCTCGACGCGCGGGTGCGCCTGAGCCGCTCCGGGCTCTTCCCGCAGTCGTGGAGCCAGACCTCGACCCGCGCGCCGATCCGCGTCGCGCGGCCGGTCCCGCCCGCGGCCGCGGTCGCGGACGAGCGCGATCCCCTGCGCGGCGCGGCGCCCGGCGAGCGCTTCGGCACCCGATTGGGCGCGATCGGCGGCTGGGATCACGATGGCGTGCCCGAACTGTTGGTGGTCGCCGAGCCGGCGGCCACACCTCCGCGGCTCCTGCGGGTCGCTATCGACGGTCGCGTCCGGCACGCGCTCCTCGCGCCCGGCGCCGGCCCGCGGCTCGGCGCCGCGCTGGCGACCGGCGCGGACGTGGATGGCGACCACTTCGACGATCTCGTGGTCGGCGATCCGCGCGACGATGGCGCGCCTGGCGCGGTGCGGATCTGGCGCGGCGGCACCCCGCCCGATTCGACCCCGACCACCGTGCTGGCGTGGCCGGCCGCCGGAGGCTCGTTCGGGGCCGCGGTCGCCTGCGGCGACCTCGATGGCGACGGCCGCGCCGAAATCGCGGTGGGCGCACCCGACGACACCATCTTCGCCAGTCGCGGCCGCGTGTACGTCTTCCGCGGGTCGGTGCCGAGCGCGCCGTACGCGGTGCTCACCGGCTCGCAGTCGGGCAGCCGCTTCGGCGCGGCCGTGGCGATCGGCGATCTCGACGGCGATGGCCGGGCCGACCTCGTGGTGGGCGCGCCGGGCGCGGCGGTCGGGGGCGCCGGCTCCGGGGAGGTGCAGGTCTTTCGCGGCGGCGCGAGCATCGCGACGCGACCCACGCTGCGCATCGATGGCGACCAGCCGGGTGCCGCGTTCGGAAGCACGGTCGCGTTCCCGGGCGACCTGGACGGCGACGGCCGCGCCGACCTGGCGGTGGGGGCGCCGCTGTACGACGCGGCGGGGGCGGTGGACGCCGGGCGCGTCGCGGTCTACCTGGGAGCCGCGACCTTCGATCCGCACGCGGATGTGAGCATCCTCGGCACGGAGCCCGGCGCGTGGTGCGGAACGTCGCTCGCGGGCGGCGACCTCGATGGGGACGGCTTCGACGACCTGCTGGTGGGCTCCCCGCTCGAGGGCCCCACCGGCGAGGGCGCGGTGCGACTCTATCGCGGCGGGCTCGCCCCCGACGCGCGGGTGATCACCGCCTGGATCGGCACCGCACCGGCCGCGCACCTCGGCGCCGCGCTCGCGACCGCGCCCGACTCGGACGGTCTCGCCGACGCGCTGCTGGGCGCGCCGCACGCGAGCACGGGGGGGCCCGAGGACGGCATGGTGCGGGTGGTGGACTGGGCGCGCTATCGCGTGCTGAGTCCGCGCGCAGGCGCGCGCTGGCCCGCCGGCTCGCTGCAGCGTGTGAGCTGGCGCGGCGCCGAGCCCGCCGACGTCGCGCTGTCGACCGACGAGGGCGTGAGCTGGACCGAGGTCGCGCATGCCGTGGGGGGCGCGGACACCACCGAGGCGACGATCCGCGTGCCCTCCGCGGCAGGCGTGGCACGGGTGCGCGTCGCGCCGAGTCGTGCGGGCCTCGCCGGCGCCGTGCGGTCGGAGTCCTTCGCGATCGATCGCGCGGTCGCGCTCGTGAGTTTCACCGCCCGCCCGACGCCCGACGGCGTGGCGCTCGCCTGGGCCACCGATCCGCCGTTCGGTCCGGCCGGGATCGCGGGCTACCGCGTGTACCGCCGCCCGCCGGGCGCGAGCGGCGACGGCGAACGCGTGGGACCCGATCCGATCGCGGCGACGACCTACCTCGATGCCACCGGCGTGCCCGGCAGCACCTACGCGTTGCGCGCGCTGAGCGGACTCGGCGAGGAGACCGCGGTCGGCCAGGTCGCGATCGAGGTGGCGATCGGCGGGCTGGTGGTGTGGCCGGTACCCGCGCATGGCGGCGAGCCGGTGCGGCTCGCATTCGTCGCGCCCACCGACGCGGCCGGTCGCGCGCCGGCGGATCTGGATGTCACGATCTACGACATCACCGGCCGCCGCGTCGCCACGCTGGCGGCCGGGCCGCTCGCGACGGTCGTGGGGCGCGTGAGCCTGGCGTGGGACGGCCGCATGCACGGCGGTCACGCGGCGGCCGGCATCTACTTCGTGCGAGTCGAGGCGCCCTCCGCGCGTTTCCGCGCGGAGCGACGCGTGGTGCTGGCGCGCTGAGCGTGCCAGCGTTGCGCGGGCCGGGACAGGGGCCGGTTGGCGGCCGGCCCCGGAAGGACTGCCTGCGTCGAGAGGAAGGCCGGGGTGCGGGCGGTGCTGGCGAGCGGGGATGCGGGATCCCGGCCGGGGACTGAGCACCCACCGCAAGCGGTGTTCCACTCCGTGATGCGCGTGCGGCGTGCCGCCGAGCGGCGGCGGCGGCGCGCGTCCGGCCCGCGTCGCGACACCCGCGGCGACACCGTGACGCCACCGTGGAGAGCGTCGCGCGATGCCGCCGGAGCGTGCGCGGCCCACGCGCGCACGGGCTCGCGCGGGCCGCGGCCCGCGTGCCTTGACCGGTCGAAAGGCCATTCCTATACTCCGCGCCTCGTCCGTACCGGGCCTACCCTCTTGCCTTCCCTACCGGAAGGGGAGTCTCCACCGCATGAACTCGCGTTACGTCTGGGTGAGCATCGCGGCCGCAGCGTTGCTCACGGTCGCGTCGGCGTGTCTGGCGCAGGATGCGACTCCACCGCCAGCGGCTCCCGATTCGGTCAAATTGCCGGCCGCGCGCCCGCCGGTGGCCCGACCCATGGGCGCCACGCCCGGGACGGGCTCGATCGGCGGCATGCTCGGGGGGTCGTACCTCTACGCCGCGGATGACTACGCGCACGGCGCCCAGCCGCGCATGTCGTTCAGCGCCGCGTTCCGCTACACCATGCGTCCGTGGCTGCGCTGGCAGGTCAGCCCGGGGTTCGCGTGGGCGGCGTACACGAACACCGAACCGGTCCCGTTCCGCGATCCCGCGTACCCCACCGAGCGCACCAAGGACCATCACCTCGCGCTGCTGCTGCCGTCGACCGTGCAGCTCCAGCTGCTCTCGGCGCATGGCGCGTGGCTCTTCCACGCGGGGGTCGGCTCCGGCGTGTATCGCGTGTGGCTCGAGAACCACCGCAAGGTGGTCAAGGACCCGAGCAGCCTGAAGCTGCACCGCGGCCTCTACCCGGGCATCTCGGGCGAGGTGGGTGCCGAGCGCTACCTGAAGTCGCTGCCCGCGGTGAGCGTCGAGGGCTCGGCGACCTCCCACTACGCGCTGGCGAAGGACGACGTCGACTTCCCCTCGGGGTACAACAGCGCGCTCGGGATGGTCGAGCTGCGCTTCGGCGCCAACTACCACTTCAGCCTCACGAACAAGCCCAAGAAGACGACGACGCTCCCCGGCACGGCGCCGCCGCCGGGACACTGAACCGGGAGCCGCAGCGCGAGACGCTGCGGCTTCTTCGTTTGGGAGAGGATGGAACGGCGTGAACGACCGTGTGGACTGGGACCGCAAGGTGGGCGACGAGGCCCTGACGTTCGACGACGTGCTGCTGCTGCCGCGCTTCTCCGACGTGCATCCGCGCGAGGTCTCGACCGCCACGCGGTTCTCGCGCCGCATCGGACTCAACATCCCGATCGTCAGCGCCGCGATGGACACCGTGACCGAGTCCGCGCTCGCGATCGCGCTCGCCCGCGAGGGCGGCATCGGCGTGATCCACAAGAACCTCTCGATCGCGGACCAGTGCGCGCAGGTGGATCGCGTCAAGCGCAGTGAGAGCGGGATGATCGTGGACCCGATCACGCTGCCGCCGACCGCCACCGTGAGCGAGGCCCACGCGTTGATGGCGCGCTTCCACATCTCGGGCGTGCCGATCACCGAGGACGGCCGGCTGGTCGGCATCCTCACGAATCGCGACCTGCGCTTCGAGGACGACACCACCCAGCGCGTCGCGCGGGTGATGACGAAGGAGCGCCTGGTCACCGCGCCGGTCGGCACCACGCTGGTCGAGGCCCGCGCGATCCTCGCGAAGCACCGCATCGAGAAGCTGCCCGTGGTGGACGCCGAGGGACGGCTCAAGGGTCTGATCACGGTCAAGGACATCGAGAAGCGCATCCGGCATCCCCTCGCCTGCAAGGACCAGCTCGGGCGCCTGCGCGTCGCGGCGGCGCTGGGGGCGGCCGGCGACTACTTCGAGCGCGGGCAGGAGCTGGTGGGGGCCGGCGTCGACGCGCTGGTGATCGACAGCGCGCACGCGCACTCGCGCGGCGTGCTCGAGGCGGCCGCAAGGGTGCGCGCCGCGTTCCCCGGGACCGACCTGGTGGTGGGCAACGTCGGCACCGCCGCCGGCGCCGCCGCGGTCGCAGAGCTCGACGTGGACGCGGTGAAGGTGGGCATGGGGCCGGGCGCGATCTGCACCACCCGCGTGGTGACGGGCGCCGGCATGGCGCAGGTCACCGCCATCCTCGAGGCGGCGCGCGCGCTCGAGGCGCGCGGCATCCCGGTGATCGCCGACGGCGGCATCAAGTACTCCGGCGACATCGTCAAGGCACTCGCCGCCGGCGCGCACTCGGTGATGATCGGCAGCCTGTTCGCCGGCACCGAGGAGAGCCCCGGCGAGGTGGTGCTGCTGGAGGGCCGCTCGTTCAAGGTCTATCGCGGCATGGGCTCGCTCGCGGCCATGGCGGCGGCCGCGGGCAGCCGCGAGCGCTACTTCCAGGAGAACACCGACGAGCTGAGCAAGCTGGTGCCCGAGGGCATCGAGGGACGCGTGCCCTTCAAGGGCCCGCTCGCCACCAGCGTCTACCAGATGGTGGGCGGCCTGCGCGCGGGCCTCGGCTACTGCGGCGCGCGCACCATCGAAGAGCTGCGCACCCAGGCGCGGTTCGTGCGCGTCTCACAGGCGGGGCTGCGCGAGAGCCATCCGCACGACGTCACCATCACCAAGGAAGCGCCGAACTACGAGATCCCGCGCCGCTGACGCGACGGCGGGCGGTGCGAGCCCGCCCGGCGAACCCGCGGCGCAGGCGCGTGCCGCCGCGCGCGGCGTCCCCCGCGGCGTGCTGGCGGTGGCGCTCGCGGCACTCGCGCTCTCGCTGTGGCTCGCGACCACGATCCCGCTGGTGGATCCGGACGAGGGCCGCAACGCGGAGGTCGCGCGCGAGATGGCCGCGGGCGGCGACCTGGTGATCCCGCACCTCGCCGGGATGCCCTACCTCGACAAGCCGCCGGCGTTGTTCTGGGCCGCGGCGGTGTGCATCCGGGTGCTCGGCCCGGTGCCCCTCGCGGCCCGGCTGCCCGCGATCCTCGCCGGGCTCGCCACGCTGCTGGTGCTGGGGGGCTACGCGCGCCGCGCGGCGGACGCCCGCGTCGCGTGGCGCGCCGCCGCGCTGCTCGCGGCCGCGCCGCTGTTCGCCACCATGAGCGCGTACGTCATCTTCGACGTGCCGCTGGCGCTGTGCGTCACCGTGGTGTGGACCGCGCTCGCCGACGAGCTGCGCGACGGTCCGTCGTCGCGGCGGCGCGCGTGGATGTTCGCGTGCGTCGGTCTCGGGCTGCTGCTCAAGGGTCCGGTGATGCTGGCGTGGGTGGTGGGTGGGCAGTGCGGCGACCGCGCTCCTGATGCGCTCGCGGCGCCCGCTCGCGTGGCTCGCGTGGTGGCCCGGCTGGCTGCTCGCGCTCGGCGTAGCGGGCGCCTGGTTCGCGCTCGCGTGCGCGCGGCACCCCGAGTACCCGCGCTACGCGTTCCTCGAGGAGTCGCTCGAGCGCATGACCAGCGGCTCGTTCCGCCGCCAGCAGCCGTGGTGGTTCGTGCCCGCGGTGCTGGTGGGCGGCACGCTGCCGTGGTCGCTCGCCACGCCGTGGAGCGAGCGCCGCCTGCGCGAGGCGCCGGCGGGAGCCCGGCCCGGGATCGCGGTCGCGCTCGGGTTCGTGCTGTTCGCGCTCGTGTTCTTCACGCTGTCGCGCTCGAAGCTCGTCACCTACCTGCTGCCCGCGCTGCCGCCGCTCGCGTGGCTCGCCGCGCTGTGCTGGTCGCACGCGGCGCCGGGGCGGCGGCGGGCGCTCGTGTTCGCTGCGACCCTGGCGTTCGTGCCCCTGCTGCTCGGCTTCGGCCACTCGCGGCTGCGCGATCTCGCCCGCGCCTCCTCGGGCGCCCCGCTGGCCGCCGCGATCCGCACGACCGGGGCCCGAAGCGTGCGCTACGAGCGCTGCTACAGCGCCGGCACCGACTACCTGCTGGGCCGCATCTCGACCCTGGTGAGCGAGCGGGGACAGGAGACCACGAGCAACTATCAGGTACGATACGCAACGCTGCTGCGCCGGCGCGGCCTGTGGACCGCGCTCGACGCGGCACCCGGCGCGGCCGCCGAGGTGGTGGTGCGCGCGACGAAGGACACCGGCGCCCCACCGGCGGGCTTCGTCGAATTCCATCGCGATGCGCGCTTCGTCGCGTACCGCGCCGCCGTCCGACCCTGACCGCGCCCCGCGCGGACCGAGACCTAATCGATCATGTGCGGCATCGCGGGCCTGTGGGCCCCACGCCTCTCGAGTGAAGAACGCCACGTGCGGGTCGGCGCGATGGTGGATCGGCTCGCGCACCGGGGCCCCAGCGGTCGCGCCCTGTGGGGCGACGACCAGGTGGCGCTCGGCATCGCGCGGCTGGCGATCGTGGCGCCGCACGAGCCCGCGCACCTGTTCCACGACGAGAGCGACACCCGCCACGCGCTGGTGAACGGCGAGGTCTACAACCACGCCGAGCTGCGCGACGGGCTGCGCGCGCGCGGGCACGTGGTCGAGACCGGGATCGACACCGCGGTGGTCACCCACCTGTACGAGGAGCAGGGCGCCGACTTCCCGCTCCACCTCGACGGCATGTTCGCGGCGGCGGTGTGGGACGCCTCCACGCGCACGCTGGTGCTGGCGCGCGACCGCGCGGGGGAGAAGCCGCTGTTCGTCGCCGCCCACGACGGCATGTTCGCGTTCGCCTCGGAACCCGGCGCGCTGCTCGCGCTGCCGTGGGTGTCGCGCGATCCGTCGCCGGGATCGCTCGCGCGCTACCTGGTGCACGGATTCTTCATCGGCGCCGACTGCGCGTTCGACGCGGTGCGCCAGCTGCCGCCCGCGCACGTGCTGGTGCGGCACGACGGCGGCGAGCGGCTGGTGCGCTACTGGCGGCCGTGGGACGGCCTCGCGGACGCGCGCCCCGAGGGCGCGGAGGCGACCGTCGAGTCCACCCGCGAGGCGCTCGACGCCGCGGTGCGCTCGCGCACCCCGGACGAGGTGCCGTTCGGGCTGTTCCTCTCGGGCGGCCTCGATTCGTCGCTGGTCGCCGCCCTCGCCGCGCGTGCCCACCACACCCACGTGCCCACGTTCAGCCTGCGCCTCGAGGGGCGCGGCTACGACGAGTCGATGTACGCGCGCGCGGTCGCGCGCCACATCGGCGCCGACCACCACGAGGAGACCCTCGACGCGGCGGGCGGTGCGGAGGTGCTCGACGGCTGGGCGGCGCGCATGGACCAGCCGCTCGGCGACCCCAGCGTGCTGCCGACGTGGGCGGTCGCGCGGCTGGCGGCGCGCCACGTGCCGGTCGTGCTGACCGGCGAGGGCGGCGACGAGCTGTTCGCCGGCTATCCGACTTACCTCGGCCACGCGCTCGCCACCCGCGCGCGCACCCTGTCGCCATTCGTGCGCGGCGCGCTGCTCGCGGTGGCGCGGCGGCTGCGACCGCGCCACACGCACGTCTCGATCGCCGGGCTCGCCGAGCGCTTCCTGGCGTCGGCGACGCTGCGGCCGTTCGAGCGGCACCTCGCCTGGTTCGGCACCGCGACCGCCGCCGAGTCGCGCGCGCTGCTGGCCCCGGCGCTGCGCGTGCGCCTCGACGAAGACGACCCGCTCGCGCACCTCGACCGCGTCAGCCACGACCTGCGCGGGGCGCCGGTCGGCGACCTCGAGCGCGACCCGCGGCTGGTGGCGTACCAGCTGTTCGACTTCGAGACCTACCTGAGCGGACTGCTCACGAAGGTGGACCGCAGCACCATGGCGCACGGGCTCGAGTCGCGCGCGCCGTTCCTGCGCCACGCGCTGATCGAGCACGCGATGCGCATGCCGGCGGCGCTCAAGCTGCGCGGCACGACCGGCAAGTGGGTGCTCAAGCAGGTGGCGCGCGACCTGCTGCCGCGCGAGGTGCTCACGCGGCGCAAGCAGGGCTTCTCGCCGCCATTCACCGTCTGGTCGCGCGGTCCGCTGCGGTCGGTGGTGGAGGCGCACCTGGCGCCGGAGCGACTGCGGCGCGTCGGCGTGCTCGATCCGGTCGCGGTGCGAGCGCTGCTGGCGGACCATCTCGCCGGCCGCGTCGAGCGCGGGCGCACGCTGTGGACGGTGCTGAGCCTGCAGATGTGGGCGGAGCGCTGGGTGAGCGGCGCGGCGCCGGTCGCCTCCGCGCAAGTCGCGGCGCGCGAGCCACGCGGTTAGCCGCGCACGTCTCGCGCCCGGATCGAAGACGAGCGACCCCGCCGTCCTCCAACGGCGGGGTCGTCGTGTGCAAGCGCCGCGACTGAACTCGTCAGCGCTTCGGAAGCTCGAACTTGAAGGCGGGGTTCAGCTGCTTGATCTCACTCACGACTCGCTCGAGGTCCTCCGTGGTTTGCGGATCCGGCTGCGTCTTCCAGGCGGAGTACAACTCGAGGAGCTCGTCCTGTTTCAGGCGGAGCAGCTCTTGCTGCGCTTGCTCGTCGACGGAGCGCTCGAGGTGATAGACCTCGCCCTGGGACAGCCGCTTCATCAGGTCGAGATACTCGCCACGCATGTGAGAGAGGATCTTGATGTACTTGTCGAAGCCGACCGAGAGCTTCTCGAGCACCTCGGCGACCCCGGCGTTCTTGCGGTGCACCTGCTGCGCGTACGTGTACGCGAAGTGGTAGTAGGTCTTGCCGCGGCCGACGTAGGCCTCCTCGCTCGGCTGCGCTCGGCGACTGGCTGTCGCACCGTGCGGATTGTCGAAGATGCCGATCGATACCAGGAGGAAGTCCGCGTTCGTCTTGTAGATCTGGTACTTCAGGCGCGCATCGGTGGAGGTGGACAGGCGCCGGAACACGTCGGTGTCGTACTTGGAGAGGAAGCGCCGCGACTGGTCCACGAACTCGGGGTTGATGAACGAGTGGAGCAGGTGGGCGAGGTAGACATTCACGTCCTCGTCGTAGCATTCCTGGTTCGAGACCAGCCCTGTCTCCATGCGGCTGTAGAGGAGACAGTTGATCATGAAGTAATAGGTGGGCTGGAGGTCCCGGCTCGATTCCTTGAGGTCGACGTAGTGACGCGGATTCATCGGGCGCCTCGTGCGTGCGGTGTCCTTCCGTCGGCGTGCGGGTCCGGAGGCGGCCCGCCGCGCTCGTGCACGAGTCAGTGCAGTCTCCGTGCCACGCAGCCCCCCGCGGGTCATCGCGCCCGCATCCGGCGCGGGCGACGCGCGCACGCGGGGCCACGGCCGCCCCGCGGGAGGGTCCGGAAGCCGCGCGGGGACCGGGATTTCGCGCGCGAAGGCGCAGCGGCCGGGGCTTCCCACCCAGGCGCCGCACGCACGCCGGCCGGCCCGTCCCGCTTCCCGAGGTAGGCGCCGGCGGTCGCGCCCGCTATGCTGTTTCGCAATCCGCCGCCGCGTCCGGCCGCCGCACGGCGCCGCCGCGCGCGCGCAGCGAGAAGTCCGCGCGCGCGATAGCGCGGCTCGTGCAAGCCGCACGGCGGACTGGTAGGCACGGCATCCGGGCGCGCTCCGGGCCCGGACGGTGACCGACTCCGGGCCCGCCGCGGTGTCCGCCCGCCCGCCCGATTCGAGGCATGTGACTTGCGGAGCATCTGGTCGTGAACCTCTGCGCTGACACGCCGCTCCCGCTTCCAGACCGGTCGCGCCGCCATGGCTGATCGCACGCCTCCCGAGCCCCCCGTCTCCGCACCCGATCCGGGTGCGGGACTCCGCGTGCGTCTGTGGCTCGCGTGCCTGGTACCCCCGCTGCTCGCAGGCGGACTGCTCGCCTGGGTGGTGACCACTCGGGCCTCGGGCCTGCTCGACCCCGCGCTGGTGTGGCTGTGGTTGCCGGCGATCGGCGGTCTGGGCGTGGTAATCGCGATCGTCGCCGCACTGTGGATCGATCGCCACGTGGTCGGGCACCTCGGCGGCCTGCTGCGTGGCCTGCAGGCCGGGCGCGTGACCGACCTGCGCGGGTTGCCCTCGGCGACCGGCTGGGGCGAGCTGTCCGAGCTCACCCATCAGACGCAGGTCCTGCTGGTGCGGCAGCGCGCGGCGCAGCGATCCATCGGGGAGCTCGAGGCGCTGCACGGACAGCTCGCGCACGTGCGGGTGGCGCTCGACCGCTGGAATCGCACCGAGCGCTGGGAGCCGCTCACCGTCGACAGCGCGGCGCTCGCGCCCGTGATCAGCCTGCTCAACCGTTCGATGGGCCGCGACCAGGGCATCCGCGACGAGAATGCGGTCGCCGCCCGCCAGGTGCGCGACGAGATCCACGAGGCGGTCGCCGACGCGCGCGAGTCCGCCGAGCAGGCCGAGCGCGGGTTCGTCGAAGCGACTGCCCTGCTCACCACGGTGCGCGAGCTGCACCGGCTCGGCGGGGACCTGACCGCGAACCTCGGTCGCCTCACGCTGCCGCCGGCGACCGCCGCGCAGGTCGAGGCAGTGGGGTCGATCCGCGCCACCGCGGCCGCAGCGATCGGTGACCTGGTGACCGCGTCGGTCGAAAGCGTCGAGCACCTCGGCACGGGCATGCAGCGCGTGCAGGAGATCACCGACCACGTGCAGCGGCTCGCGAACCGCGCGACGCTGATCGCGCTCAACGTGGTCGCGGCCGGAGCGGGACGCGAGCCGCAGGCGGAGCAGCTCAAGCGGCTCGCGCGCGACGTGCGCGAGGCGACCGAGCGCACCACCGGGCTGGCGACCGAGGTCGAGAGCGAGGTCGCGGCCGCCACCGAGCGGATGGCGCGTGTGCGCGCCGAGATCGCCGCGCGGCTCGAGGCGCTGCCGGCCACCGGAGCGATCGCCGAGTCGGCGCCGGCCGCGCTGCCCGAGGACGCCGCGCGCCTGCTCGAGCGCGTGCGCGAGATGATCAACGACGCGACCCGCAAGGGTGAGCGCCTCTCATCGGCCGGCGAGCGCGCCTCGCGCGCCGCGCAGCGGCTGACGCGCCGGCTCGACGACGAGGCGCGCGAGTTGGACGGTCTGATCGTGCGGCTCGAGCCGGTCACCGGCGCCGCGGCGCCGGCGCCGACCGTCGCGCCCGGGTCGCCAGTGCCGACCGCGCCTGCGCGCGAGGGCGAGTCACGCGCGCACCCGGCCAGCTCCGGCTCGTTGCGCCTGCTGGGACGCGAGGGCGGCAAGCCCGCCGAGCCGCCGCGCGCGCGCGGCGAGGAGGCGCCGTGAGCCAGCCCGGTCCCGCGGAGGAAGCGCGCGAGATCGCGCGCGTGCTGATCGGCTCGCTGGCGCCGGTGGTCGCACCGCAGGCGTCGCGAGACGCCGTCGCGGTCGCGCGCGAAGTGGCGCAGATGCTGGCGCTCGAGGGGCTCGACCGCGTGCTGGCCGCGTGCGAGCCGCACGTCGGCGGGCCGTGGCCGGCCACCCTGACGAGCGTGCTGCAGCGACTGGCGCGACTGTCCGCCGCCGCCGAGGAGGCCGGCTCGATCGCGCCGTTCGAGCGCGCCGATCCGGAGCTGGCCGCGCTCGCGGCCGAGCTGGAGGCGGTGGAATGGTCGCCCGGTGTCGGCGACCAGGAGCCGGCGGTGCCGACGCTGCCGCTGGCGGACGTGCTCGAGGAACTTCCGGCGCTCGCCGGCGAAGAGGCGCGCGCGCTGCAGCGGGTTCGGTTCAGCGCGCCGGTCGCCGCCGCGCTGCGCGCGGCATTGGACTGGCTGGCGGGGAGCGAGGGCCCGCGCCGTCCGTCGCGCGTGAGCGCCGAGGATTCGATGTTCGAGGTGTGGGTGTCGGACATCGATCCGCTGGGGCTGCACGCGGCGAGCGAAGTGCTCGCGACCGTCGACGGCAACCTCGGACCGGCCGGAGTCGGCGCGCCGCCCGGCACCTGGCGGGTGCGCGTACCGGCCCACGTGGGGCGCGAGACCTTCCTGATGGTGATGCAGGGCGGGCTGTCGCTGGCGCTGCCGTGGCACGCGGTGCTCCACGTGCACCTGATGCCAGCGGAGGAGATCGAGCTGGCGCAGCCGGCCGCGCCCACGATCGCGCCGCTGGCGCCGCTGACCGGGACCGACGCGGAGCGCCCGGTGGTGATGCTCGCGCACGGACTGCGCCGCGCCTGGCTGGTGGCCGACCGGCTGGTGTGGCGATTCCCGGCGGACCCCTGCCCGCCGATCAGCGAGTCGCCCGCGGTGGCGCTGACCGGCATGGTCCGCACCGACGAGGGCGAATCGTGGTGGCGCGTGGACGTCGCGCGCCTGCTCGCCGGCGTGGCGCCCCTGCCGGTCCCGGACGGCGGGCAGCCGCCCGCGAGCGTCGACGAGGCGGAGTCCGAGCGGCTGGCGCGGGTGGCGCACCAGGCGCTCGAGGAACTGCGCGGCCAGGCCGCGCCGATCCGCGAGTTGGCGGCCTCCGACATCGAGGCCGCGGACGAGGCGACCGTTCCCGGACCCGCGCGCGCGGACGACTCTGCGCCCGCGGGCGGAGCGGCGGAGCCGACGGTGGAGGCGCCGCCCGCGGCTGCCGCCCCGGCCATGCCGGCCGAGATCGCGCCGGACGCCGAGCCGACGCCGGCCCCGGCATTCGAGTTCGGCAGCGGTCCCGCACGTCACTGGCACCCACGCGTGCCGCACGAGAGCGCGACGGTCGCGCCGCCCAGGGTCGAGCTGATCGCACCCGCGCCGCCGGACGTCGTGGCGCCGCCGCGCACGATCCGCGTCCCCGGTGCGCGGCCGTCGCTGCGACTGCTCGCGCGCCGCGACGTGGAGTCGCTGCCCGAAACGTCGTCCGGGCCGCCGTCGGTCGCGCCCGCGCCGCCGCGCGAAGCGCCGCCGGCGGAGGCACCCACTGTCGCGCCGCCGCCGCGTGAGGAATCGCCGATCGCCGCGCCGGCCGCCGTCGCACCGCCGCCGCCCGTCCGCGCGGAATCGCGGCCCGCGACCCCCGTCGCACCGGCCACGGAGTCCGAGTCGGCGCGTCCCCGCCGTGCGCTCATCGCCGAGGACTCGATGATGGCGCGGCTGTTCCTGGTGCGCCTGCTCCAGAAGCACGGCTTCGTGGTCGACACGGTGGACCGCGCGGCCGCGCTGGCCGACGCGCTCGCGCGCGGGCCCTGGGGCGTCGTGTGCCTCGACGTGGAGCTTCCGGACGCGCGCGGCCGGGCGCTCGTGAACGGCGTGCGCGACCAGCTCGCGCGCCGCGGTTCGCCGGCGGCGCTGGTCGCGCTGGTGCGTGACACCGACGACCTCGCGCTCGCGCGCGAGGCGGGCATCGTGTACACGCTCCGCAAGCCGTTCGCCGAGATCGAGGTCGACGGACTGGTGACGCGGCTCGGACTGGAGGCCCGCTGGTGAGCGGCGCGCTCCGTCCTGCGGCGCCGGTGCCGCGCGTGCTGGTGGTCGACGACGACCGCCGCGTGCTCGAGCTGCTCCAGGTCGCTTTCTCGACGCAGGGGTTCGAGGTGCTGACCGCGATCGACGGCGACGACGCCTACCGCAAAGCGATCGGCGAGCAGCCGGACCTGATCGTGCTCGACGTGCGGCTGCCCAAGCGCAGCGGGTTCGAGGTGTGCGAGGCGCTGCGGCGCGAGCGTGGCGAGCGGGCCGCCCCGGTCATCATGGTCTCGGCGGCCGGCGAGACCGAGGCGCGCGTGCACGGGCTCGCCTCCGGCGCCGACGACTTCCTGGCGAAGCCGTTCTCGCCGAAGGAGCTGATCGCCCGCTCGCGCCGGCTGCTCGCGCGGGTCGCCGACGCGCGCGCGCTGCGGCAGCGCGGCGTCGAGCTGGAGCGCGAGCTGGCGCGCGCGCGCGACGAGGTGCGGCGCTCGCAGGTCGAGACGCGGCGCGAGCAGCGCCTGCGCGAGCTGGCGTTCGGGGTCGGACGCGACCTCCACTGCACGCTCGACTTCGACACGCTGGCGCGGCGCTTCCTGGCCGCGGCGCAGACCCGCCTCGGCGTGGCGACCGTGGCGCTGCTGGCGCCGGCGCCCGATGGCCGGACGCTCGAGCCGGTGGCGGTGCGCGGGGACGCGCTCGATCGCCTCGCGGGGTGCGCGCTCGCCACCGACGGTCCGCTCGTGAGCACGCTGGCGGCGCTCGGACGACCGGTGCTGAGGCGCGAGATGGAGCGGCTGAGCGAGCTGGCGGACGAGCTGCCGACGCTGGTCGCGGGCGGCTTCACGCTGGCGGCGCCGCTGAGCGGTCCCGACGGGCTCGAGGGGGTGCTGCTGGCGGACGAGCGCGGCGACGGCCTCGAGCCCGAGCCGCGCGACCTCGAGCTGGTGGCGGGTCTCTGCGAGCTGGTGGCGGGCGCGCTGCGCAACGCGCGCCGCTACCGTCTGCCGCTCGAGCGCGCGATCGTGGTGCTCGCCTCCGTCACCGCGGTCACGGCCGAGACCGCGCTGCGCGCGGAGGCCGCGGCGCTGGTCGAGCGCGCGGGGCGCGCCACGCTGCTCCCGCCCCGCATGCGCGGGCTGCTGCGCCACGTCGCGCTGCTCGGAGCGACCGCGGACGAGGCGCGCACCCGCGAGGCGCTCGTCCAGCTGGCCGGCGGCGATTCCACCGGGTGGATCAGCGAGCTGTGCGCGCTGGCCGCGGCCGCGCGCATGCCGCTCGCGCCGCACCAGTCGGTCGATCCGACGACCGCTCGCGCGGCGCTGTGCGGGGCGTTCGCGCGTCGCCTGGTGATCGCGCGCGCCGGCGGCGAGCCGCTCGCGGACGCGGCCCGCCGCGCGCTGGGCTCGCTGGAGGAGGCGCTGGATTCCACCACGCGCGAGGCGCTCGAGGCCGCGGTCCACGAGACGCTCGCGCTGGAGCGCACCGCGGCCTGACGCCGGCCGCGGCGCTCAGCCGCCGTCGAGTCGGCGCACGAACACCGCCAGGTAGTCGCTGGCCTCGCGGACGTTCAGGAAGTGGCGCCGCACGTGCTCGTGGCCGGCGCTCCCGAGCCGCCGCCGGAGGTCGGGCGCGCGCAGCATGCGGGTGATCCCCAGGGCCGTCCCCTCGATCGAGCGCACCAGCAGCCCGGTCTCCTCGTGGCGGACCTGCAGCGGGATCCCGCCGACCGCCGACGCGACCACCGCACGCCGCTTCCACAGCGCCTCCGCGACGGTGAGCGCGAAGCCCTCGCGCAGCGACTTCTGCACCACCACGGTCGAGCGCCGCTGCAGCGCGTTGATGGTGCGATGCGCGTCGGGCGGCAGCAGCAGCACCGAGACGTCGCGGACCTGCGCGGCGCGGGCCTGCACCTCGGCCAGCACCGCGGCGCCCTCGGGATCGTCGTCGGCGCTCCCGCCCGCGAGCACCAGGTGCGCGCGCTCGTGGCGGGTCGCCAGCGCGAACGCCTCGATCACCCCGAGCGGGTCCTTGAGGCGGTCGAAGCGCGAGACCTGGGTCACCCACGGACGCGCCTCTGGCAGCCCGAGAGGCGCCAGCAGCTCCTGCTGCTCGTCGTCGGTCAGCTCGCGGTTCTTGTCGGAGAACGGGTCGATCGAGGGCGGCACGAGATAGGCGGGCACCGCGAGCGGCGGCACGAACGCCTGGTGCGAGAACACCGTCGCGTCGTAGCGCGACACCTCGGGGGCGAGGAACGACCACGCATCCGCATCGGCGTGCGAGAGGTCGATGTGGCAGCGCCACACCCAGTGCTGGCCCGGCACCCGCCGCAGCCCGGCGAGCGCCACCGGCTGCGGGTCGTGGATCATCACCAGGTCGCCCTCGAGGTCGAGCGCCTGCGCGGCGCGCCGGCTCACCTCGACGAAGTGCTCGCGGTCGCCAGCGCTGAGCGTGCCGGGCAGCCCGTGCAGGGTGTTGTGCAGCGTCTTCGTGATGCCGTAGAAGCGCTCGTCGCCCGGCATCACCTCCCAGCGGGTGGGCACCCCCAGCTCCTGCAGCAACGCGACGAGCCGGTGCAGGATCTCGGCGACGCCCCCGCCGGTCGCGGTGGAGTTCACCATGACCACGCGGTGGCCTCGCAGGCGCCGCGCGAGCGCCTCGAGCGCCCGCACCGGGCCGTCGCCCGCGATCGCGCGATAGCGTTCGAGCAGCGAGCCGGTGGTGGATGGCAGCACGGTGTCCATGCGCGGCCGCCGCTCAGCCGGCGTCGCCGCGCGCCAGCCGGCGCGCGAGGCCCGCCGCCGCCGCCCGCGCCAGCACCCGCTGCACCGTCTCGGGCCGCTGCGACGCCTCGGACAGGCGCTGCACGAGTCGGCCGCGGCGCCACCGTCGGATCAGGCGCGAGCGCACGGCCTCGAGCGGGAGACCCGAGCCCACCACCTCCTCGATGCGCGCGGCGACGGTCGCGGCCCCCCGCGCGCGCAGCCAGCCGCACAGCGTCTCCGTCCCGTCCGCGCGCCAGGGCTGCTCGACGAGGTGGTAGAACCACGCGCTGGTGTCGGCGACCGTCAGCAGGCGCAACAGGACCTCGGGATCCTCGGCGAAGAGCCCGGTGTCGAGCCGCACGGATTCCGCGGCGAGGAAGTGGAAGCCGCCGCCCGCGGGCGCGCGCCGGGCCGCGCGCGTCGCCGGCGCGTGCGCGTCGAGCACCGCGAGCAGGGCCGCGCGCAGGTCCGCGGCGGAACCGGCCGCGGTCTGGGCGGCGAACGCCAGGCGCTCGGCGGTCTCGCGGTCCTGCACCACGCCGAACACCCAGTCGCTGAAGTCGTCCTGCGGCGCGTCGTCGCCGCCGGCGCGCAGCCGCACCAGCGGCACGTGCAGGAACAGCGCCTCGTTGGGCGCCGTCGCGATCCCGGCGCGCAGTTCCTCGAGGTCGTTCGCGACCACGCCGGTGGGCCGCACGAGGTGCACGACGCTCGTGAGCGCGAGCGTGCTCATCGGCGCCTCACAGCGGCCGCGCAGGCCGCTCCTCGTCGAGCGAGCGCAGGTACTCCACCACGAAATCGCGCGCCAGGTCGCGACAGCCGAGCCCGAACGCCAGCCCCGCCGCGAGACCGAGCGCGCTCACCGCCACCACCCCGACCGCCGCCACGAACTGCGCCGCGAATCCCAGCTGCTCGAGCGCCAGCAGCGCGGCGAAGAGCGTGAAGACCGCCGTCACGATCTGTCCGCGCAGCCGCCCGCCGCGCAGGCCGGCGCTGTCGAAGAAGCGCCGGGTCGCGGAGCCGAGCGCCATCGCGCCGATCACGCCGGCCGCCAGCAGCAGCGCGGCGGTGAGCACGCGGGGCAGCACGTCGCGCAGGCGGTCGGCGAGCGAGGCGCCGAGTCCGAAGCCGAGCGTGTCGAGCCCCAGCACCACGCCGGCCACCACCAGCACGGCGAACACCGCGCGCGCCGTGAGCACCGCCGGCTCGCGCATCGGCTCGTGGCCGACGAGCCGGCGCATGGCGGCATTGAAGCGCCCGGCGCGCAGCAGCGCGAGCAGCAGCCGCGACACCAGCGCCGCGAGCCCCCAGCCCACCAGCGCGACCGCCGCGGCCAGCGCCAGCGCGAGCGCGCCGCGCTCGGCGTCGATGGCCTGCGACCTCAGACGATCGAGTGTCTCCTGCCAGACGACGGACTGCATCAGCAGTGCGAACGGCATCGGTCACCTCCGGGGCGTGGCCCGCTCGCCGGCGGGATCAGGGCGATGGAACGGATGCCGGCGCGCCGGCCGGCGTGCGCAGGTTGAGGTCCATGAGGCCATCGAGGACGCCGATGGCCCAGTCGTAGATGTTCCAGCGCAGCACCGTCTCGCGCAGCGCCTGCATGCGCACCCGGCGCTCCTCGTCGGGCTCCGACAGCGCGGCGTGCATCGTCTCCGCGAGTCCCTCGCGGTCGTAAGGGCTGGCGATCCACGCGCGTTCCAACTCGCGCGCGGCGCCGGTGAACGGGGACAGCACCAGGGCACCCGCGTGATCCGGGGAGGCCGCCAGGTACTCCTTGGCGACCAGGTTCATCCCGTCGTGAAGCGCGGTGACCGCGCACAGGTCGGCCGCGCGGTACCACGGCACCAGCTCGCGGAAGTCGAGGTTCTCCTCGATCAGGTGGATGGTGGGGCCGTCGCGGCGGGGGAAGCGGGCTTCGATGCGCTCCACCAGGGCACGCGTCCGGTCCCGCACCGCGCGATACTCCGCCAGCTCGATCCGCGACGGCACGCCGATCTGCACGAACGCCAGGCGCCCCACCCACTCGGGATGCGACTCGAACAGCCGCTCGACGGCCTCGAGTCGCTCGGGGATGCCCTTGGTGTAGTCGAGCCGGTCCACCCCGAGGCCCAGGCGCACTCCGTTCAGTCCGAGCCGCTCGCGCAGCGCCTGCTCCTGGGCGCGCGCCTCGGTCGACTCGGCGAGCATCGCGATCTCCTCGGCGTCGACGCCGATCGGGAAGTGCCGCACCCAGGTGCGGCGTCCCGCGCGGTCGACCGCCAGCCGGCCGGAATCCACGCGCGCCTCGAGCGTGTCCGCCACCGAGTCGAGGAAGTTCAGCGCGTGCTGGTGGGTGTGGAAGCCGAGCAGGTCGTTCGCGAGCAGGCCGTCGAGCAACTCCTCGCCCCAGGGCAGCCGGCGGAACACCTCGGCGTTGGGCCACGGGATGTGCCAGAACAGCGCGACCTGGAGGTCGGGCCGCGCGGCCTTGAGGTACTTCGCCGCCAGCGCCAGGTGGTAATCCTGGATGAAGACCACCGCTGGCGCGTCGCCGATCTCCTCGAGGGCCGCCTCGGCGAAGCGCCGGTTCACGTCGCGGTAACGCTCCCAGTCCGCGAGCCGGAACGTCGGCCGGACGAACACGATGTGGCAGAGCGGCCACAGCGCGGAGTTCGAGAACCCGGCGTAGAAGCGCTCGTGGTCCTCGGCGTCGAGCCAGACGCGGCGCAGCGTGTACGCCGGATGCCCCGGCGGGCACGGCACGTGGCCGCGCTCGTCCGCGGTCTCGCGATCGGCGCTGCCGGAACCGTGAGCCACCCAGGTCCCGCCGAGCGCGCGCGCCACCGCGTCGAGCGCCACCGTCAGGCCGCCGGCGTTGCGCACCCAGTGCAGTCCGCCCTCGGCGTGGTGGGAATAGGGCTCGCGGTTGGAGATCACCACGAACCGCCGGTCGCGCAGGTGCGCCCGGCCCCACTCCTGCAGGTGCTCCCGTCCGCGGCGCGGTGGCGCCCCGCTGCGCTGGCGGGTTCGGATCGCGGCGCGATTGAGGGCGCCACGCACGCGTTCACGCTGTTCCACGCTGAGCCTCCTCGGGTGGGGGCCTCGGCTCCGGGATCGGCTGGTCCAAGCTATACACCGGCGCGGGGCCGAAACGGGCTCCGAACGGCGAGAACGTCGGGTGGTCCCCATGGAGTGGACGCTCATGGACGCTAGCGACTTGACCTCGACCTGTCCAGAATCGGTTCGGCACCGCGCGACACCTGGCGGGGTAGAGGAATGCGAGGCCGGGCGCTAGGCTGCCCGGGCCGCGGGACCGCGGATCCAGAATGGCCGTGTACGCAACCCGGAGGACCCCATGGCTCGCCTGCGTCCCCTGTGGCTGTCGCTCGAGGGACTCGCCGCCCGCGTGACGCGGGCGCCGTCACTCGCCGTCGCCGCCGACTTCGACGGCACGCTCACGCCGATCGTGGAGCGTCCCGAGCACGCGGTGCTCTCGGCGCGCGCGCGCCGCGCCCTGCACCGGCTGGGACGGCTCGCCCGCGTCTCGGTGGCCGTGCTCTCGGGCCGCTCGCTCGACGACCTGCGCGAGCGCCTCGCGCTGCCGAACGTGTTCCTGAGCGGCTCGGCCGGACTCGAGACCCAGGAGCCGGGTGGACGACGGCGCCTGCATCTGGCGCCCGGCGCCGAGCTGCCGCGGGAGCTGTGGGCGGAGCTGGAGGCGTGGTGCCGGCGCTTTCCCGGCGCGTGGCTCGAGGACAAGCGCCACGCGATCGCCCTCCACTACCGCAGCGTGCCGGCGCGATTCCGCCCCGCCTTCGGCGCGGGCGTGCGGCGGCGGGTGCGGCCGCTCCGCGGGCGGGCGACGCTGGTGCACGGCAAGATGGTGTTCGAGGTGATGCCGCCGGTGCGCTGGGACAAGGGTTCCGCGCTCGAGCGCTGGCTGCGGCCGCGGCGTGGCGCGCTGGTGGTGTACCTCGGCGACGACACCCACGACGAGCCCGCGTTCGAGCGGGCGCGCGCCCGCGGCGGGGTCGCCGTGGTGGTCGGCCGCCCGTTCTCGCGCGCCGAGTACGTGGTCGCGTCGCCGCGCGAGGTGGTGTGGTTCCTCGAGTGGCTCGCCCGCGAGTGGCGCGAGCGCATCGGCGGGGACGGGGCCGCATGACGCGGGGAGCGCCGGCGCCGTGGCCCCGGCGCTCCCGCGGAGCGGCGCGCGCTACTTCTTCAGCCCGCTGAAATCCACCTTGGGCGCGACCTTCGCCTGCTCGGTCACCGGGTAGTAGGGCGCTTCGGTGAACTTGAACAGCGAGGCGTAGAGGTTGGTGGGGAAGCGCTTGATCATGACGTTGAAGCCCCGCACCTCGTCGTTGTACCGCATGCGCTCGGTGGCGAGCCGGTTCTCGGTGCCGGTCAGCTCGTCCATCAGCCCGAGGAACGCCTCGTTGCTCTTGAGCTGCGGGTAGTTCTCCACCACCACCAGCAGCCGTCCGATGGCCCCGTCCATGGCCTGTCCGGCGGCGATGCTCTGCTGCGGCGTCTGCGCGCCGCTCATGCGCGCGCGCGCGTCGGCGATCTCGCCGAACACCACCTGCTCCTGGGTCGCGGTGCCCTTCACCGACTCGACCAGGTTGCCGATCAGGTCGTTGCGTCGCTGCAACTGGCTGTTGACCTGCTCCCAGCGGTTGGTCACCGACTCGCGCGTGGTGACGAGGCGGTTGTAGCTCCCGGTCAGACAGCCGCCGACCATCATCAGCAGCACGGCCACGACGGCGATCCCGATCCACAGTCCACGACGCATCGATCCCTCTCCTCTCGAACGAGCGCGCGCACGCCGCGCGCGCGGGAACGCTACCACGAACCTCCGCCACCACCGCCGCCGCTCGCACCGCCACCCCCGCCGCCGAAGCCGCCACCGCCACCGCCGAAGCCGCCACCGCCACCGCCGAAGCCGCCACCCCAGCCGCCCCAGCCGCCGAGGCCGTCATCGTAGCCGCTGCGCCAGCGGCGACGGGGCTGGCCGCCGAAGCCGCCGCCCAAGGCGACCATCAGCAGGACGAAGATCACCAGCAGCACCACCACCCACGTCGGCAGGCCGGCCGCACGGTCGCGATAGCGCAGCTCGCGGCCGTCCCACTCGAGCGTTACGTGATGCGCGGCGGCGATCTTCGCCGACACCGCGAGCGCGCCCTGCGTGATTCCGCCGGGCAGGTCGCCGGCACGCATCCGTGGCGCCATCACCTCGCGTACCACCCGCGACTCGAACGCGTCGGTGAGCGTGCCCTCGAGCCCGTAGCCGGTCTCGAACTCGACGCGCCGCTGGCGCAGTGCGACCAGCATCAGCAGCCCGTCGTCGACGCCCTTGCGCCCGATCCCCCACGTCTTGAAGACCGTGGTCTTGAACTCATCCGGTGGGGTCGGGCAGGAGTCGACGGTCATCACCCAGAACTGGGCGCCGGTCTTGCGATGCACCTGGTCGAGGAAGCCCTCGAGCCGGGCGCGCGCGGACTCGTCGAACACGCCGGCGAAGTCGTTGACGTTCCCGACCGCCGGCGGGATCGCGGGCGCCGTGCTCCCGTCCTGCGTGCGACCGGCCCGCGCGGGTGCAAGGGCGAGGATCGCGATCAGCAGAGCGGCGACGCGCGCGGTGGCGCGCCGGCGCCTCATGGCAGACGCAAGTCGTCGATCGCCTCGATGAGGCGATCGACCCCGGCCAGGAAGCCGCGGAAGAGCGGCACGATCTCGCCGGGCTTCCAGCCCCGCTCGCCGTAGCGCACCATGTGGGCGCCCAGCAGGCCTTGCGCGTCGATGCGATAGAGATCGCAGACTCGCTCGATGACCTGCGCCAGCTCCGCCGGCACCGGCTCGCCCTGCAGTCGCAGCAGGGTGCGGAACAGCGCCGCGAACGACGATGCGACGCCGCGCAGTTCGCGCTCCAGCTCGTGCGGGTGGGCGTGCGAGAGCAGGTACGCGTGGCGCAGGCGCAGATGCTTGCTGCGCAGCTCGTGCTCGAGCTGGGAGCGCAGGGCCTGCGGCGGCACCGCGAGCGTCCCGATCACGTCCTCGCCCTCGAGCAACAGGTGGCGCTCGAGGATCTCGGTCCACTCGATCGGGAACACGTCGAGCGAGTGCTCGATCTGCCGGAGCGAGAGGAACAACGGCTCGATGCGCACGACCGGGTCGGGCTTCGGGATCGCGACGGCCAGCGCGTCGACACGCGTGGTGTCGATGGCGCGCGCCACCACCAGCAGGTTGACCGCCGAGCGCTTCGGGTTCCACTCGGTGTTGAGCACGCTGCCGGTCAGATAGGCGGCGAGGAAGTCGGGACCGAGGGCGGCCCGCACCGGCGTGAGCCACCGCCGTACGCCCGCGAGGGTCGCGGGCGCCGGCTCCGCCCGCATCACGCTGTGGGTGTTCATGACGGCGGCGACGCTACGCCGGACCCCCGGGGGGGTCAAGCGAGCGCCGCTCGCGCGACACCTCGCGCGGGCCGGCGCGGCGGCCGTCGCGGCTCAGCGGCCGCGCAGCTCGGCCAGGTGGGCGGCGAGCGCCTGCTCCAGCCGCGTGCGCTCCGCGTGCGCGCACTCGAGCAGCGTGCGCGCGATCCGGAAGTCGGCGCGCTCTCCCATGTGCTCGAGCGCGGTGCTCGCGTCACCGAGCGGCTCGGCGCCCA
Source organism: Candidatus Eiseniibacteriota bacterium (assembly GCA_963725865.1). Classification (GTDB taxonomy): domain Bacteria; phylum Eisenbacteria; class RBG-16-71-46; order RBG-16-71-46; family RBG-16-71-46; genus CAVSAC01. Next base: position 525,188 of record CAVSAC010000014.1, on the reverse strand, counting down.
GCAGCACGCAGCAACGCTGGAGGTCGTGAGCGAGCAGCGCGAGCCGCTCCGGGTCGCGCAGGATCACGGCACGATCGATCTCCTGCATGAGCCATGGCACGCGCAGCAACAGCTCGAGCACCATCTCGCGTTCGTAGCCCGCGCAGGCGGTCGAGAGCGCACGCAGACACTCGGGGTCGTACGGCGCCCGGCATTCGTGCGACAGCGAGGGTCGCGGCGCGGCGGCGGCCATATGCGTCTCCGATGGCGGCAAGCCGATGCGGGCGCGTCGTGCGCGCTGCGCCGGCGTCATTCGGACGCGTCCCTGCTCGGGCCGGGGGGGACCGGGATCGGGGCCCGTACCCCGCTGTCATCGGCACGATCCGGCATGGGCTTGAGGGCCTTCTGGGACCGGCTCCTGGGGCTCGCGGGCCCGCCCGGGGCGCCCGCGGAGCCGCTCGCCCGCTCGCCTTGACCGCCCGCCGAGCGCGCCCTTACCGTGCCGGAGGCACTTCCCGCGGATGCGCTGGACCCCTTCGCCCGCGCCGGAGGCACACTCCGGCCGATGGTCCCCGCCCGCATCAGCGCTGCTCGAAAGGACGGGCCGGTTGCACGAGGTGGTGATCATCGGCGGCGGGCCCGCGGGGCTGACCGCCGGCATGTTCCTGCGCATGCGGCGGATGTCGGTGCTGGTGTTCGACGCCTCGCGTCCCGGCGGACAGCTGATCTCGGTCTACGGCGAGAAGCCGGTTCACGACTGGCCCGGCGACGACCTCATCGTCGCGCGCGCGCTCGCCGAGCGGCTGGTGGAGCACGCCCTGGGGCTCGGGGTCGAGATCCTCCCGGAACACAAGGTGCTCGACCTGGTGCCGCGCGCCGACGGCACGTTCGAGCTCACGTCCCTCGACATCGGCAGCGACACCCAGCGCACCCACGAGGCGGGCGCGGTGATCGTCGCGATCGGGGGCGGGGCGTTCGAGCCCCGGCGGCTGCGGGTGCCGGGCGAGGAGCAGCTGGGGGAGGCGAGCGTCACGTACCGCATGGCGGAGGCCGCGCGGGTCGCCGGCCGGCGCGTCGTGGTCGTGGGCGGCGGCGACTCCGGCCTCGAGAGCGCCCAGGCGGCGCACGCGGCGGGCGCCACCGTGCACCTGGTGCAGGTGCTCGACCATCTGACCGGGATGGAGAAGAACCTCGAGGCGGTCCAGGCGCTCGGGATCCCGGCGCTGCTCGAGACGCGCGTGAAGTCGATCGAGCACCAGGACGGCGTGCTGCAGTCGGTGACCGTCCAGACCAAGGGCGACGCCGAGCCCCGGCGCATCCCGTGCGACGTGCTGGTGGTCAACATCGGGGCGGCGGTGAACCTCGACGCGGTGAAGCGCTGGGGCATCGCGGTCGAGGGCAATCAAATCCCGGTCGACGCCTCGATGGGCACTTCGCTGGCGGGCGTGTTCGCCTGCGGCGACATCGTGACGTATCCCGGCAAGTACAAGCTGCTCATCACGGCTTCCGGCGAGGGAGCGGTGGCGGCGAACTCCGCCTACCTCCACGTGCGGCGGCCCCAGCGCGTGACCATGACCGACCTCTACACGGCCCCCCCGAGTGCCGGCGGCCGCCCGACGGGCGGCGCCGACGGAGAGAACCCAGCGTGAACCGCGTCGTCAACGACTTCAGCATCCAGGTCGCCACCGTGAACGGCTCCGGGAGCCAGACCGCGAACAGCGTGCTGCTGCGCGCCATCCTCCAGATGGGCATCCCGGTCAGCGGCAAGAACCTGTTCCCCTCGAACATCGCCGGGCTGCCGACGTGGTTCACGATCCGCGTGAGCCGCGCCGGCTACGTGGCGCGCCGCCGCGAGCACGAGATCCTCGTGGTGATGAACCCCGAGACCGCCGCCGCCGACGTGAACGCGATGCCGCCGGGCTCGATGATCGTGCTCAACGACGCGATCCAGCTCCCGGATCCACCGGCGGACCGCACGGTGTACCGCGTGCCGGTCGCGAAACTGGTCGAGCCCATCACCACCGAGGTGCGCCTGCGCCGGCTGGTGGCGAACATGGTGTACGTCGGGGTGCTGGCGGAAAAACTCGGCATCGAGGAGGCGGAGCTCGAGCGCGCGCTCGACGCCGCGCTCGGGGGCAAGCCCAAGGCGATCGCGCTCAACCACGCCGCGGTGCGCGCGGGCTGGGAGTGGTCGCAGGCGAACCTGCCGAAGCGCGATCCCTACGTGCTCGAGCGCATGGACCGCACCGCGGGCCGGATCCTGGTCGACGGCAACACCGCGGCCGCGCTCGGCGCGATGTTCGGCGGCGTGACGGTCGTGACGTGGTACCCGATCACGCCCTCCTCCAGCCTGGTCGAGGCGCTCGCGGGCTACCTCGATCGCCATCGGCGCGACCCCGCGACGGGCCGCGCCACCTACGCCGTCGTGCAGGCCGAGGACGAGATCGCCGCGATCGGCATGGTGCTGGGCGCCGGCTGGGCGGGCGCGCGAGCGATGACCTCCACGTCGGGCCCCGGCATCTCGCTGATGGCCGAGTTCACCGGCTACGGCTACTACGCCGAGATCCCGGCCGTGGTGTGGGACATCCAGCGCATCGGTCCCAGCACCGGCCTGCCGACGCGCACCTCGCAGGCCGACCTGACGTTCGTCCACGGCCTCTCGCACGGCGACACGCGGCACCCGGTGCTGCTGCCGTCGTCGGTCGAGGACTGCTTCGAGTTCGGGTACCGGGCGTTCGACCTGGCCGAGCGCCTGCAGACCCCGGTGTTCGTGCTCTCCGACCTCGACCTCGGCATGAACAACTGGGTGGCCGAGCCGTTCGCGTATCCGGAGCGCCCGTGGGACCGCGGCAAGGTGCTCACCGACGAACAGCTCGCCGCGCTGCCGAAATTCGAGCGCTATCGCGACGTCGACGGCGACGCGATCCCGTTCCGCACGCTGCCGGGGGTGAAGGACTCCAAAGGCGCCTACTTCACGCGCGGCTCGGGCCACGACGAGGCGGCGCACTACACCGAGAGCCCCGAGGCCTACGTGCGTGTCATGGACCGGCTCGCGCGGAAGCTGGAGACCGCGCGCACGCTGGTGCCGCCGCCGCTGCTGGACGAGGACGAGGGCGCCGGGATCGGACTGATCGCGTGGGGGTCCACGCATTGGGCGATGGTCGAGGCGCGCGACCAACTGCGCGCCGCGGGCCTGCCGACTGGCTACCTGCTGGTGAAGGCGCTGCCGTTCACCTCGCACCTCGCGGCCTTCCTCGCGAAGTACCCGCGCGTGTACGTGGTGGAGCAGAACCGCGACGGCCAGATGGCGCAACTGGTCGCGCTCGAGGCCGGCGCGCACGCACCGCGCGTGCGCTCGGTGCGGCACTACGACGGGCTGCCGATCGACGCCGCGAGCGTGACCGAACAGATCCTGCGGGCCGAAGGGCGCACGGTGGCCGGGGCCGCGGCCGCGGAAGGAGTGGTGCGATGAGCGAGCCGACCGTCCCGCGCAACCGCGTCGGGCTGACCCGGGCCGACTACGACGGCTCGAAGACCACGCTGTGTCCGGGCTGCGGGCACAACGCGATCACGTCGGGGATCATCCAGGCCGCGTTCGAGGCCGGGCTCGAACCCCACCGCGTCGCGAAGCTCTCGGGCATCGGCTGCTCGAGCAAGACGCCCGCCTACTTCCTCGGCACGTCGCACGGCTTCAACGCCGTGCACGGGCGCATGCCCACCATCGCGACCGGCGTCCACGTCGCGCAGCGCGACCTGCTGCTCATCGGCGTCTCCGGCGACGGCGACACGGCCAGCATCGGCATGGGCCACTTCGTGCACCTGGTGCGCCGCAACGTGCCGGTGGTGTACATCGTCGAGAACAACGGCGTGTACGGCCTGACCAAGGGCCAGTTCTCCGCCACCGCCGACATCGGCAGCACCCGCAAAGGCGGCGAGGCGAACCGCCTCATGCCGATCGACCTGTGCGCGCTCGCGATCGAGCTCGGCTGCTCGTTCGTCGCGCGCTCGTTCTCGGGCGACCAGAAGCAGCTGCGGCCGCTGCTCAAGGCCGCGTTCGCGCACCGCGGCACCGCGGTGCTCGACGTGATCAGCCCGTGCGTCACGTTCGCCGACCACGAGGGCTCGACCAAGTCGTACGCCCACGTGAAGGAGCACGACGCGCCGCTGCACGACATCGACTACGTCCCGTACTTCGAGGACATCCACGTCGAGTACGCGCCCGGCGAGAGCCGCGAAGTCACCATGCCCGACGGGTCCAACATCGTGCTGAAGAAGCTGGCCGAGGACTATGACCCCACCGACCGCGACCACGCGATCGAAACGCTGCACGAGGCGCGCCGCGAGGGGCGGCTGGTGACCGGGCTGCTCTACGTGGATCCCGCGAGCCGCCCGTTCACCGAGGAGATGCAACTGGTCGAGACCCCGCTCGCCCGGCTGCCGCTCGAGCGCGTGCGCCCGAGCCGCGCGGTGCTGGAGTCGATCCTCGAGCAGTTGCGCACCGGCAAGGGGCTCGCGGCCCCGAGCGGCGGCGGTTGAGGAGGGCGCGGCCCGGCCGCGCCCCGCGCGCCTAACGGTAGCGCGACTTCAACTCGCCCCACGTCGGCCGCTCGGCCGGCGTCGCGCACGCGGCGTGCGCGACCGTGAGGTTGAATCCGGAGAGGCCCAGCAGGCCGGCGCTCGAGCACAGCGTGGTGGCGCCGGTGAGCGGGTCCACGCGCATCACCTCGCCCTGCAGCAGCACCGTGTTGCCGTGAGTGTAGTAGAGCGCGCCGTCCGCGTGCGCGACCAGCCAGAACACCGGATAGCCGTCCGGCGACGTCAGCGGCCCGCTCGCGCCCGACAGGCCGTCGACGCGGAACACGCGACGGTCGGCGGTCGAGAGGGTGTAGAGGGTGTCGCGCACGTCGAACGTCACGCCCCACGGCTTGAGGCCCGGCGGCGAGGTGGTGACGACGGTCTGCGCCCCGGAGCTGCGGTCGACGCGGATCACGCACGGCGTCGCGGTGCTGCTGTAGCTGGCGATGTAGAGCGCGTGATCGGGTCCCTCCACGATCCCGTACAGCGTCGCGAACTGGCCGCCGCTCGAGACGATCGTCTGTGCGCCGCTGCCGACGTCCAGCCGCACCACCTTGCCGACCCCGCCGCCGTTGGACGTGTAGTAGAGGAAGCCGTCCGAGTGCGCGGCCATGGCGTTGAAGCCGGTCACGGTCGAGAGGTTGGGAGCCAGCAGGCTCTGGGCGCCGCTGCACGGGTCGATGCGGATGATCTCGGTCGGGTTCTGCACGTAGAGATAGCCGTCGGGCCCCTGCGCGATGGTCTCGACCAGCGTCAGCAGGCCGTTGGCCGAAACCAGCTGCTGCGCCCCGGTGGTGGGATCGATGCGCACCACGCGCTGAGCGGTCGCCGACTGCGAGATGACGTAGAGGTCGCCGGAACCGGGCGCCGCGAACGCGGGCGCCGCCGCGAGCGCGAGGAGCAGGGCGAAGCAGAAGAGCGAGCCGCGGGGACGCATGATGCCTCCGGCAGGCGAAACGGTCCGAGGATGCGGGGCGCGCGGGGTCGCGCCCGACGTGGGGTTGCCGGATGGGGTCCGGCGCCTCAGGAGAGTAACCCGCCCGCGGCGGCCTGTCGTGGGAAGTCTGGGGTGCCGGTGGTTCCGGGACTCCCGGGCGGCGGCCGCGCGCCGGGCCGCCCCCGGCCCCGGCGGAGGCTTCAGACGGAATCGGCGACCGTGACTCCGGCGCTCCGCAACGCCGCCGCCGCCCGCTCGAAGTCGGTCTGCTTCACCAGGATCAGATCGGTGTCGTAGGTCGACAGCACGAACACCGGCACCCCGGCGGCGGCCAGCGGGGCCGCCAGCCCGGCGATCACCCCGGTGGTGGCGAACGGGATCGGCCCGCGCAGCGCCAGCGCCCGCCAGCCCGGCTCGACCACCTCCACGCTCGGGGGCACGCCGGCCTCTTCGACCACGATCGAGGTCTCCGCGCGGGTGCGCGTGATCGACCAGAGTGCCGCGTCGGCCGCGAACACCCACGCCGGGATCGGGGCCTCGGGCGCCAGCCGGCAGACCGCGAACCGCGCGGGCAGCAGGGTGAGGTGGAGTGCGACCGTCATCGGGGAAGCGGCGCCGCGGCTAGGGATGAACCGCTTTGCCGTCGTCGTCCTCGAGCACGATCGCCTGGCAGGGGCAGGCCACCGCCGCTTCGAGCACCACGTCGGGCGTGGCGGCATTGGCGTCGAGGACGACCACCTTGTTCTTGCTGTCGAGCGCGAACACGTCGGGCGCGATGGCGACGCACTCGCCATTGCCGCAGCACTCGTTGCGCAGGATGCGGATGTGCATGGTCCTCGTGCAGGGGGTCTGGAAAGGAAGCGGCCGCGATGGTGGCAGATGATGCGGGCCCTGACAAGAGCCCGCGCCGCGGTCCGCCGCGCGCCGCGCGGTGCCGGTGCTGGCACCTGCACCGGCCGGGCGGTAGAGTCGCGCGCGTCGTTCCACTCCACCTCTCATCCCGGAGTCAGCCATGTCCGCGTTGGATACCTATCTCGAACAAAACCGCGATCGCTTCCTCGAGAACCTCAAGACCGTGCTGCGGATCCCGAGCGTGAGCGCGAAGGCCGAGCACCGGCCCGACATGCTGCGTTGCGCCGAGCACCTGGTCGCGCACCTCAAGCGCATCGGCATGACGCGCGCCGAGGTGATGCCCACCGACGGCCACCCGGTCGTGTTCGCGGAGTGGATGGGTGCGCCCGGCAAGCCCACGGTGCTGCTGTACGGGCACTACGACGTGCAGCCGCCGGAGCCGCTCGAGCTATGGACCAGTCCGCCGTTCGAGCCGACGTTGCGCGACGGCAAGCTCTACGCGCGCGGCGCGTGCGACGACAAGGGACAGGTCTACATGCACCTGAGCGCGATCGAGGCGCACATGCAGGTGAACGGCGGCCTGCCGGTCAACCTCCGGATGGTGATCGAAGGCGAAGAGGAGGTCGGCAGCGACAACCTCGAGAAGTTCCTGGTGAAGCACCGCCAGATGCTCGACGCCGACGTCATCGTGGTCTCGGACACCGGGATGCTGGGGCCCGACCAGCCGGCGCTCTGCTACGCGCTGCGCGGGCTCATGTACACGCAGATCGAGGTCACCGGTCCGGCGCGCGACCTGCACTCGGGCGAGTTCGGCGGCTCCGTGATGAACCCCGCCAACGCACTCGCCACCATCGTCGCCGCGCTCAAGGACGCCGACGGGCGCATCCGCGTGCCGGGCTTCTATGACGGCGTGCTCGCGGTGTCGGAGGACGAACGCAAGGTCATCGCGCGGGCGCCCTTCGACGAGGCCGGCTTCATCCAGGAGAGCGGTGCCCCCCAGGCATTCGGCGAGAAGGGCTGGAGCACGCTCGAGCGCATCTGGTGCCGGCCCACCTGCGACGTGAACGGCATGTGGAGCGGCTACATCGGCGAGGGCGCCAAGACCGTGCTGCCCTCGTTCGCCGCCGCCAAGGTGAGCTTCCGCCTGGTGCCGGGCCAGGACCCCGCCGCGCTGTTCCCGAAGTACGCGGCGTACGTGAAGCAGGTGGCGCCTCCGGGCGTGACGGTGAAGGTCATCGACATGCACGGCGCCCCGCCGTTCATCACCGCCTACGACGAGCCGATGCTGCTCAAGGCCAAGCGCGCGCTCGACCGCGCCTGGAGCAAGCCGGCGGCGATGATCCGCGAGGGCGGCTCGATCCCGGTGATGACCACGTTCCAGAAGACCCACGGGCTGCCGAGCATCCTGATGGGCTTCGGTCTCGCCGACGACCAGATCCACGCGCCGAACGAGAAGTTCTCGCTGACGTCGTTCCATGGCGGGACGAAGTCGTGCGCGTATCTGTACGAGGAGCTGGCGAAGTAGCCGCTGGTGCACGGGCGCTTGGGCGCGGGTGAACGGGCGGGTGCTCGAGCGGGCGCGGCTCGTGCACGAGCTGGCGCGGCTCGTGCACGAGCGGGCGGCGGGGGTGGGTGCCGGCGGCTCTTCCGGAAGCGTCGCTTCGTCTCGGGCATCCTGCCCTCGACTTCGCTGCGTTCGCGCGCGGCGCGGCATCCTGCCGCGCCGCGGCTCACGATCGCTTCCTGCTGAGCCGCCGGCACCCACCCCCGCGGAGCTCGAGAGCGTGCCGTTCGCGCGGCTCTATCCCTTCGGCCGCGGGCGGCTCGCTTGCGATGTCGGCTCGGGGATATGCTGCGGCACGCCATGACTCACGACCTTCCGGTGCTGCGCGAGCTGCTGCTGCTGGCCGGCGCCTCGCTCGCGGTGCTGCTGCTGTTCCAGCGGCTGCGGGTTCCAGCGCTGATCGGGTTCATCGTCACGGGCATCCTGATCGGCCCGGGCGGGTTCGGGCTGGTCCGCGACGAGCGGCTGGTGCACACGCTGGCCGACCTCGGCGTGGTGCTGCTGCTGTTCACGGTCGGGCTCGAATTCTCGCTCGCCGACCTGCGCCGCCTCGGTCGCGCGGCGCTGGTCGGGGGCGCGCTGCAGGCGGTGCTCACGACCGGCGCGGTGGCGGCGGTGCTCGTGGCGTTCGGTCTGCATCCCGCACGGGCCGTGTTCTTCGGGCTGCTGGTCTCGATCTCGAGCACCGCGGTGGTCCTGAAGACCCTCGCCGATCGCGTCGAGCTGAACGCGCCCCACGGGCGCGCCGCCACCGGGGTGTGCCTGTTCCAGGACCTGATGGTGCTGCCGATCGCGCTCGTCACACCGCTGCTCGGGCGCTGGCAGAACGGCACGCTCAGCACGCCCGTGCTGAGGCTCGATTCCGCGCTCCGGGCGCTCGCGCTGGTGGTGGCGGCGGTGGCGGTGCTCGCCGTCGCACGCCGCGGCATCCCGTGGCTGATCGGGCGCGCGGCGCGTGGCACCTCGCGCGAGGCGTTCCTGTTCGCGGTGCTGCTCGTCGCGCTCGGCAGCGCCTGGCTCGCGTCGCTCGCCGGGGTCTCGCTGGCGATCGGCGCGTTCCTCGCTGGCCTGATGCTCGCGGAGAGCGATCTGCGGCATCGCATCACGAGCGACGTGCTGCCGTTCCGCGACACGCTCGCGAGCGTGTTCTTCGTCGCGATCGGGATGTCGTTCGAGCCGCGCGCGCTGCTGGGCTCCCCGCTGGTGCTGGCGGCCAGCACGGTGGGGCTGGTGGTCGTCAAGGGCGCCCTCGCGGTGCTGGCGCTGCGGCTCACGGGAATGCCGTGGCGGATCGCGGGCGCGGCCGGCGTGGTGCTCGCGCAGGTCGGCGAGTTCTCGTTCGTGCTCGCCCAGGCGGGCGGTGCGGCTGGGTTGCTGGGCGTGGCGGGCGGGCAGGCGTTTCTCACCGGCGCGGTGTTCTCGCTGCTGGCGGCGCCGCTGCTGATCGCGCGCGCGCCGCAGTGGGCGCTCGCGCTCGAGCGGCGTTTCGCCGGACGCGCGGCCGCCGCTGCGGACGAACCCGCGGCCGGCGGCGGTGCCGGCGGGCCGCATGCCGCGCCGCTCGCCGATCACGTCGTGATCGCGGGCTTCGGGCTCAACGGCCACAACGTCGCGCGCGTGCTGCGCGCCACCCGCGTGAAGCACGTGGTCGTGGACCTCGACGCGCTCGCGCTCCGCGACGCCCTCCAGGAAGGCAGCCGCGCGTTCGCCGGCGACGTGACCAAGGTGGACATCCTGCGCGAGGCGGGGGTGGCGCGGGCGCGCGTGCTGGTGGTGGCCCTCAGCGACCCGACCGCGACGCGCCAGGTCTGCCGCGTCGCCCGCGGGATCTCGCGCGACGTGTTCATCATCGTGCGCACGCGCTACGTGAACGAGATCGACGGGCTCTACGCCGCGGGCGCCGACCAGGTGGTGCCCGAGGAGTTCGAGACCTCGATCGAGATCTTCACGGCGGTGCTGCGCGAGTTCCACGTGCCCACCAACATCCTCCACGCGCAGATCCGCCTGCTGCGCCAGGAGCGCTACAGCCTGCTGCGCGGCCGCAAGCTGCCGGTGGACGTGATCGCGCAGCTCGACACGCTGCTCGCGGAGGGGACCACCGACACCTTTCTGCTGCTGCAGCACTCGCCGGCGGTCGGCTCCACCCTGGAGGCGCTCGGGCTCGCGGGGCCCGGCGGGCCGCGCGCGATCGCGATCGTGCGTGGAGGCGTGGCGATCACCGCGTTCGAGCCCGGCTTCGAGCTGCGGATCGGCGACACCCTGGTGCTGACCGGCACGCACGTGGAGATGGACCGCGCGTTCCAGCGCCTGCGGGCGCCCATCGAGCCGATGCTATAGTGCTTGCGCACGCCATGTCTCCACACTCGTCCCTGTTCGCCCGCTCGCTCGTGTGCGCGTTCCTGTTGATGGCCGTGGCGCCGGCCCGCGCCGCGGAGCCCCGCACCCTGCTCGTGCGAGGCCGCGTCACCGGACCCGATGGCTGGGCGGTGAGCGGCGTCACCGTCGCCGCGGGGGGCACCCGCGCGGCCCGCGCGGTTACCGATGCCCACGGGAACTACGCGCTCTACCTGCCGCTGCCGAGCCTCGACGAGCTCGCGCGCACTCCGCTCGCGTTGCGGTTGGCGCCGGTGCGCGCCGGCTGGACGTTCGTTCGTGCGGGAGGCAAGGGCGCCGCGGGGCTCGAGATCGAGATCGTGGGGCCGCCGGCGCGCGCGCGGGTGCGGGCCCCCGACGCCGCGTTCGCGAACGCGGTCGCCGGCGCGCTGACCGCCCGCAGCGTCTCGGTGGTGTTCGCCGACCTCGACTTCACCGGCGCGCAGGTGTCCATGGAGGTCGGCGACGCGCCGGTCGAGATGCTCGCCGAGGTCGTCGTGCCGGTGACCGGCGTGAAAGTGGTGGCGCGTCCGGACGCCGCGCGATCGCCCGCGCCGCGTCCGACCCCGCCGGCGTCGCACGTCGCCGCGGACTCGGCGCACGTCCGCACCAGGACGGCCGCGCCGACCGAGCGGGCCGCGCAGCAGCTGGCGGCGCGCGTCGCGAAGGCGCGCGCGGAGTCGCTGCGGGTGGCCGACACGCGCGCGCGCAGGGCCCGCGAGGATTCGCTGCGCGTCGCCCAGGCGCGGGCGCGGACGGCTCGCGAGGATTCGCTGCGCGCGCTCGCGGCGGAGGCGCGGACCACGCGCGCGGATTCGCTCCCGTCGGCCGGGGCGCGGGGGCCGAAGGTGTCCGACCGTCCGCCCGCGACCGCGCGCCCGGCGCCGGAGGTCGCGCCGTCGCGCGCCCCGGTGGCCGCGCCGCGCGCGACCGCGCCCCCGGTCGCAGCGCCGCCGGTGGCGAGCGACACCTGCGCGTGCGTGGTCAAGGGCACGCTCGAGGCGCGCTCCGAGCGGCGCATCCCCGAGTATCTCAAGATCACGCTGTGGATCGACGATCACCCGGCGTCGCGCGACTCGGTCGAGCTGTTCATGGGTGTGCCGCGGCCGTTCGAGATGCTCGCGCCCTGCGGCCCGCACCGGCTCGCGATGCACGTGGAGCCGCGCCTGCAGCGCTACGTCGCGGGCCCGCCGGCGGCGTTCGCGGGATTCACCTGCGTGCCGTCGCGGCCCAGCCAGTGGCGGCTGGTGCTCCAGGTGAAGTGACGAGCGGCCGCGACCTCTCCTCCCAACCCCTACCCCGAACCTCACCATGCGCACTTACTTCTTCGAGACCGAGCAGTGGGTCGGAGCCGGACTGGACGAGACGTTCGCGTTCTTCGCCGACGCCGAGAACCTCGAGGCCATCACTCCGCCGTTCCTCCACTTCCGCGTCCTCACCCAGCTCCCGATCACGATGGGAGAGGGCGTGCTGATCGACTACCGGCTGCGCCTGCACGGGATGCCGGCGCGCTGGGTCACGCGGATCGAGGAGTGGTCGCCCGGACAGGGGTTCGTGGACCGCCAGTTGAGCGGGCCGTACCCGCACTGGGTGCACCGCCATCGCTTCGAGGCGGGCCGCGGCGGCACCTGGGTGCGCGACCGCGTCGACTACGCGCTGGCGTTCGACCCGCTGTCGCGCCCGGTGCACGCGTTCTACGTGCGTCCCACGATCCAGCGGATCTTCGCGTATCGCCGCGGCGCGATCGCGCACCTGCTCGGCGAGGGCCGGGGCACCGGCTGAGCCGCGCCATCCGCGCGGGCGGCCGGAGCGGGCGGCGTGCCGCGCCGCCTCACGGCTCGCGCAGCAGCACCTCGGACAGGAACTTCACGGTCTCGCGCTGGCGGAAGTAGTTGCAGTGGTGGACCGTGTTCTGGGTGCCGAAGTCCCGGCACTGCGCGGCCGGGACGCTGCGATCGTCGGCGAGGCTCACCACCGAGTCGTAGTCCACCACCAGATCGTTCGCGCCCGGGAACAGCAGGTCCGCGCCCACGTCGGCGAGCCGCTGCTTCGCCTGCACGAACAGCTTCCAGAACGCCCAGCCCACCGGCGGCGGCTCGAAGTCCGCGCGCACCGCGAACACGCGCGCGGTCGGCAGCGCGCCGGCCGCGCGCATGCGCAGGATCTCGGGCGCATTGCCCACCCGCGACTGCGCGGCGAGGCCCGGGACCAGGGCGACCGCCGCGTCGAGCAGCGGCGTGTGCGCCACCAGCGAGGTGATCGAGGTCACGATCTGCATCAGGCCGGCGCCCAGCGCGAGGAACGGGTTGGCCGCGCCCAACAGCCCCGCGAGCGCCCCGCCCACGTTCGAGACGTACTGGAGCGCCTCGCGCAGCCGCGGTGGCGCGGCGAGGCTGGTGCCCGCGAGCGGCGAGCCCACCAGCACCAGCCGCCGCACGCCGCGCGTGCCGCCACGGAACGCCTCCGCCCACGCGCGCGCCACCAGCCCGCCGCGACTGTGCGCCACCACGTCGAACGTGGCCGGGCAGCCGGCGAGCGCGCGCTCGAGGTCGAACGCGTTGAGCAGCGGGCTCACGGCGAGCGTGGGATGGTCGAACGTCAGCACTTCGGCGTAGGTCGCCGCCAGCGCCGCGAGGAACTCGGGCCCGCCGGGCGCCGCCGCGAGGTCGTCGGTGATCGCCTCGCCGTGGCTGAACGTGCCGTGCACGATCAACAGCACGCGCTGCCCGGCGCGGGCGCTGGGGCGCTTCACCGGCACCAGCGCGCCGCCCTGCAGGCGCCGCAGCCCGCGCTGCGGCGTGAGCTTGAGGTCGAGCGTGTCGAGGTGGCTCGTGATCTCGCTCGGGGCGAGGCGCTCGAACTCGATCGCGTGGATCTCGACCGGGCCCGCTCGGCTCGGCGCCGAGCCGGCCGCGGCGCATGCGCCGCCGCGTCACGCGCGGCTGCGGCGGCCCGTCCTCGACCCACGCGAGCACGCCGTCCTCGTCCACCAACGTGAGCCGCAGCAGGGGCGGCTCGGCGGGCCCGCGGCGCGCGCGCCGCGGCCCCGCGCCGGCCCCGGCGCGCCGCGCGCTCCCGCTCCGTCCCAGTCCGTGCGTCGACGACCGCGCGACCTCGCGCAGGCGCTCGATCCGCTCATCCCGGGCGGCGCTCAAGCGTCGGGCCCTCCGGGAACGGCAGCGGTGTCACGTTGTGGGCGCGCGCGAGCGCGATGTCGAGCATCGACGCGAACCCCTCGCGCTGGTTGACGTCCGCGCGGCCGTCCTTGCACGCCTGCTCGAAGCTGGTGCGCGAGGTGAGGTCGACGGTCTCGAGCGGGACGATGCGTCCCGAGTGCACGAGGCGATGCACCTCGTCGTAGTTGTCGGGCCCGAGCGTCCACGCCTCGGACTGGCCGCGGGCGTCGTCGCCCTGGGCGGTGCCCCCGTCGTCGGACTCGTACATGCGCGCGAATCGCTCGTCGTGGGCCTCCGGATCGCGCCAGTAGCCCGGGAAGGCGTGATCGTCGCGCAGGAAGATCACCGGGTAGATGTCGACGAACTCGAGGCACGACGCGAACAGCAGCGCGAGGTCGATGCACGTGCCGCGCCTGCCGTTCAGGACCTCGGAGGGCGTGCGCAGCCGCTGGGACTCGGCACTGTAGGTGGGCGGCGGGTCGATGTAGCCGAGCATCAGGTCCTGCGTGAGCGCGTACCACAGCGCCTGCACGCGTCGATCCACCGCGGCGCCGTGGTCGGCGCGGTCGTAGCTCTGGTAGCCGTCGAACCCCGCCGTCGGGTCGTCGTCGAGCGCCACCAGGTAGCGCTGCGCGTGATCGACGATGCGCAGCACCGCCGGATCGCGCGGCAGCACGAACGAAGGCAGCCACGGATCGTCCTCGGGCGTGTCGTGCCACTCGCTCACCGGCAGCAGCGTGACGTCGAGCGTGTCGCGGCGCAGCACGCGGCCCTGCCAGCGCACGTCCACGTAGAGCGTGGTGCGCACCGACTCGTGCAGCGTGCGCGCCAGCGACCAGGCGAGCGGCACGCGCACGTCGCGCGACAGATCGTGCGGGCTGCGCTCGGGAGCGATGGTGCTGCGGTAGCTCAGCCGCTCGGCGCCCACCATCAGCTCGACCTCGACCGAGACGTCGGTGAGGCGCCCGGGCCGCGTCCAGTGGAGCAGGAAGCGATCGAACAGGCTGCGATGGTTGTGGAGCAGCGCGTAGTTGATGACCTCGCGCGGCTCCACCTCGACCTGCACCCAGTCGAGCGCTCCGGTGCGCGGCGGCGCGAGCACCCGCTGTTCCTCGCCCGCCAGGCGCCGCACCACGGACTGCGCGGTGCGCGCCCTCGCGACCACCGAGGCGGCGCTCCACAGCGTCACGCTGGTGCCCTGCAGGTCGCGGGGCTGGGCGCGCAGCGCGTCCCAGCCGGCGTGGAAGCCGGCGAGCGCGTCGCCGGCCCCGCTGCGCCATGCGCGGTAGAAGCGCCCAAAGAACAGCTCCATGAGCGCGTCGTCCTGCAGGTCCTGGAAGCCGAGCGCCGTGCCCGCGCCGCGGGCGATCAGCATCGACGCGATGCGGGCCGCCGAGCTGTAGAGATTGCAGCCCACCATCCGCAGCGGCCGCCGGCCCGAGTTGAGCGCCTCGGCGAGCGCCTCGGCGGGCAGCGCCACCGCCTGGCGGCCGCGTCCGAGCAGATAGCCGTCGCGCTCGAACGCCTTCGCGGCCTCCGCATCGTTCGCCGCATCCGGGAGCCCGGCGGGATCTTGTTCGAGCAGCAGCTCGCGGCCCTGATGGGTGTCGAAGCCGGCGAGGTGCACGAGGTCCGGCTGGTGCTTTGCCGCGGCAGCGGCCAACTGTTCCGGCGAGGGATCCACGCAGACCTGGAACGCGCACGGCGCGAGCGCGCTGCGCACCAGCTCGCGCTCGGAATCGAAGTCGTACAGGTCGCGCAGCGCCCCCGGCGCGCTCTCGACGAACAGCACCACCGGCGCGCGCCTGCCGAGCGGAGGCGGCGCGGCGGGCGCGCCGCGCCGCTCGAGACGGCGCACGACCAGGAGCGGGCCGGAGCGGCCCTTGCGGCGCGTGGCGCTCGCGAGCATGAACTCCCACGGGAAGACGCGCGCCTCCCACGGATCACCCTTCGGGAGCCACGGCACCGTGACCTCGATCAGCGAGGCCTGCGCCAGCACCGTGAGGTCCGCCTCCGAGATCCCGAGCGAGACCAGCGAATCGACGCTCTGCTGCGCGAGGCGCCGCCGCGACTCGGTGCTGTCCTTCCAACGGAGTCGGTTGCGCAGGCGGTAGGTCCACTGCATCGCCTCGCGCGCGAGCGCCGGCGGCGCCGTGAAGCGCAGCGTGCGATCGGCGGTGCGCAGCGTGACGGGATAGCCGCCCGCGCGCTTCGTCGCGGGGCGGGCGTGGCGCGCGGGTGCCTTCCTCGGGGTTGCGGCGCGCGTGGTGCGCACGGGTCGGATCGCTCGCTTCGGCATGAAGCCCTCCGGGAAGGGACGGCGGGACCGCGGACGCGCGGCAGTGTCCGACAGCGCCCGTGCCGAGGCAATGCCCATCGCGACCGCCTCCGGCGCCGGAGCGTGGCGGGTCGCCGGATACGGGCGTCAGTTGCTGCGGAAGTTACCGAACTTCAGCTCGACGCCGTAGTCCTCCTGCTTGAGCAGCGCGATCACGCCCTGCAGCGCATCCTTGTCCGGCGAGGAGACCCGCACGGTGTCGCCCTGGATCGCGGCCTGCACCTTCTTGAGCTTGGCGTCCTTGATGGTCTTGGCGATCGCGCGCGCCATGTCGGCGGTGAGTCCGTCCTGGATCGCGATCTCCTGGCGCACCGTCGAGCTGGCGGCGGGCTCCACCTTGCCCGGCGCGAGGTTCTTGAGCGCCACGCCGCGCCGCACCAGCTTGCCCTGCAGCGAATCCCACATCGCCTTGAGCCGGAACTCGTCGGGCGCGGCGAGCAGGATCTTCTTGTCCTTCTGGTTCAGCTCGAAGGTGGCCTTCACGCCCTTGAAGTCGAAGCGCTGCGTGATCTCCTTGGTCGCCTGGTCGACGGCGTTGGTGACCTCCATGTAGTCCACCCCGGTGGTGACATCGAACGAACTGGTGCTGGCCAACGGACTCCTCCTTCCTCACGACCCCGGGCCGGCGCGCCGCGGGCGCGCCGCGAGGGCCGAGACGAGCGACGTGCATTCGAGCGCGCGAGCGAGCGGGCCTCCGCGCAGGACCTCGCGCCGCACGGCGGCGAGTCCGGCGCGCTGGGCCTGCCACACGAAGCGCCGGCCGGCGAGCGCGGCCGGCAGCCACGCGAGCGCGGTGTGCTCGGCGGACAGGCGCACGCGATCGCGCGCGCCGACCTCGGCGACGAACAGCGGCAACGCATGCACCACGTCGGCGGCGGGGTCGAAGTAGACGGTGACGGTCTCCAGCGCCCACCAGCGGCGCGGGCTCAGCCCGGTCTCCTCGCGCACCTCGCGGACCGCGGCCGCCAGCGCGGACTCGCCGCGCTCGATGCGGCCGGTCACCGGCTGCCACGCCCCCGGCAGCCACTTGCCCGGGGAACGTCGCAGGCACAGGAACTCCGCCTGCCGTGCGCGACGGCGGAGCACGTAGACCTCGATGTGGGTGCGGCGGAGGATCGGCATGGGCCGGCAGGATAGGGCGCGGGTGGATCCCCGCCAAACTCGCCGCGGTTCGCTGCCGCCATACCAACTGACGCGCTACGAGCAGTTTCCGTTTGACCCGGTGCAGTCGTTTCCGTAGATTCCCGCGCGCCTACGCCGTCGTTGGCCGCAGCTCGGCCACCACGCGGGGCTTGTGAAAAGTTTCACCGGAGCGCGCAGCGTGGTCGATCCACGGAAGCCGAAGACTGAGGACTCAGGCCTTCGGTCCGCCGGCCTGCTGCTCGCCATTCCTTCCTTGCTCGTCGCCGGTCCTCTGGTGGGCGTCTTCCTGGGCAAGTGGGGGGATCGGCGATTCCACACCGAGCCCTGGCTCACCGTCGTGGGTGTGGTGCTGGGATTCGTCGCCGCCGGCCGCGAGACCTATCTCATCATCCGTCGCGTCCAGTCCGAAGACGAACCAAAGGAGCGCAAACCACGGCGCTGAATCCGCACGCGCCGCTGCCGACCATGGGCTTCGAATTCCTCGTCCGCGTCCGCCAGTCCTCGCTGTGGTTCGCGCTGCTCGCCGCCCTCTTCGTCGGGGCGTACGTGTCGTACGCCGCGGGCCTCGGGTTGGCCGCCGGCGCCGCGTTCTCGATCGCGAACCTGTGGCTGCTCGAGCGCATCGTGGTCGCCGTCGTGCGACCGGGGCCCCGCGGGTGGGACGCGCTGCGGCAGGCCGGCCTCGCCGGGCTCGGCAACCTCGCGCTGTTCGCGGCCGGCGCCGCGCTGCTGACGCGGCTGCCGGTGGCGGCCCTGATGAGCGGATTCGCGATTCCGTTCGCGGTCCTGACGCTCAAGGCGGTCTCGCGCGTGCTGCTCGAGTCGGCGGCCTGGGCGCGCTTCACGCGGAGCCGCTGGCGTGCCGCGATCACGGTGGTCGCGGTCGCCGCGCTGCTGGGGCTGGGCATCAGCGCGCTGACCCGCGCCGATGCCGAGACGCCGGGCGGGCACGGCGCGGCCACCACGGAGGCCGCGGCGGGCGCGCCCCAAGGCGAGAGCGCCGCCTCGGAGCACGCCGCCACCCAGCACGCCGCGGAGAGCGGGCCGAAGAAGTTCGACACCGTGCTCTCGCTGCTGGTGCACGCGAACGAGGGCCGGCCATGGGCGCACGTGGTGCACCGCTACGAGGTGATCCTGTTCTCGCTGCTGGTCGCGGTGCTGCTCGCGGTGGTCGCGGTGGTCGCGATGCGCGGCGCCACGCCGATCCCGCGCCCGCTCCAGAACGCGGTCGAGGCGACGGTCGAGACGGTCTACAACCAGGTGGTGGACGTGCTCGGTCCGGTCTACGGGCCGCGCTACGTGCCGTTCCTCGGCAGCCTGTTCATCTACATCCTCGCGATGAACCTGTTCGGCATCATCCCGATGATGGAATCGCCGACCTCCAGCCTGAACGTCACGTTCGCGCTCGCCATCACCGTCGTGGTCTACGTGCACTACACCGCGATCCGCGAGCTGGGGCTCGGCGGCTGGCTCCACCATCTGGCCGGCAGCCCGCACTCCGGCATGGAGTGGGGGCTGGTGATCCTGATGTTCCCGATCCACGTGATCGGGGAGCTGGCGAAGCCGGTGTCGCTCTCCTGCCGTCTGTTCGGCAACATCTTCGGCGAGGACATGCTGCTGGTGGGCTTCGCCGGCCTCGGCATCACCACGCTCGCCGCGATGGGGCTGCACGCGTTGCCGTTCGGCCTGCCGCTCCAGTTCCCGTTCCTGTTCCTCGCCCTGCTGACGAGTGTCGTACAGGCCCTGGTGTTCAGCCTGCTCAGCACGATCTACTTCCTCCTCATGCTGCCGCACGATCATGGGCACGAGGTCGAAGCGCATCACGCCCACTGAGAACCCCCAGGAGGAGACCCATGAATTTCCAGTCCGCACTCTCGCTCGCGCTCCCGCTCGGCATCGGCCTCGCCGCCGTCGGCTCAGGCATCGGACTCGGCATGATCGGCAACGGCGCGCTGCAGGCGATGGGCCGCCAGCCCGAGGCGATCGCCAAGCTGCAGACCGCGATGATCATCATCGGCGCGTTCGCCGAAGCGCTGACGATCTACGCGTTCGTGATCGCGCTCGTCCTCATGAGCAAGATCGGATAGTCGAAGTCCCCCACGGGACGCCGCGCGGCGGGGACCTCCGGTCCACGTCCGCCGGGCCTTGAGGAGTCTCATGAACGGTCTCATCGACATCCGGTTGGTCCTCACCCAGGTCCTGGGCTTCCTCCTGCTGGTGTGGGTCCTGGGACGCTATGCGTGGGGGCCGATCGTCGCCATGCTCGAGGATCGGCGGAAGCGGATCGCCGATCAGTTCGAGGCCGCCGATCGCGCGGGACGCGAGGCGAACGAGCTGAAGGCGAAGTTCGAGCAGGAGCTGCGTGGCATCGAGGCCCGGGCGCGCGCGCGGATGCAGGAGGCAATCGCCGAGGGCCAGAAGGTCGCGGGCGAGATCAAGCAGCAGGCGCAGTCCGACGCCATGGCGCGCCTGGAGCGCGCCGACGAGGAGATCGTGCGCGAGCGCGAGAAGGCCAAGGTGCTGCTCAAGGAGCGCGTCGCGCACCTGTCGATCCTCACCGCCGAGAAGATCCTGCGCGCCCGGCTCGACGATGCGAACCAGCGGCGGCTCGTGAACGCCTACATCGACGAGGTCGGCGACCTGTCATGAGCCACGACACCGTCGCGCACCGCTACGCGCACGCGCTGTTCATGGTGGCGCAGCGCAAGCAGGACGCCCCGGGGGTCCTCGAGGACCTCAACGGGCTGCTGGCGGTGATCAACGCCGACTCCCGGGTCGGGCGCTTCTTCCGGTCGCCGTTGGTGCGCAACGAGGCCAAGCGCCAGCTGCTGCACGCGAGCCTCGACACGCGGGTGCGGCCGTACGTGCGCGAACTCGTCGACCTGCTGCTGCGCAAGAAGCGCCTGAGCGTGTTCCGCGGCGTGGTGGCCGAGTACGAGCTGCTGCTGGAGGCGTGGCAAGGGATCCAGCGCGCGGAGGCCGTGAGCGCGGTGCCGCTGCTGCCCGACGAGCTCCAGCGCCTGCACACCGAGATCGAGCGCCTGACCCGGAAGACCATCAAGCTGACGACGACGGTGGATGCGTCGGTGCTGGGCGGCGTCTACGTCCGCATCGGCGACCGCGTCATCGACCGCACCGTGAAGAGCCTGCTCGAGGCCGTGGAGCATCGGCTGTCCGAAGCGACCGTGTGAGCGAGCAGGTCTGACCACACCCAACGATCGGGGTTCGCACCCATGTCATTCCGACCCGAAGAAGTGAGCGCCATCCTGGCGCAGGAACTGGAGCGCTACGAGGCCAAGCTCGAGACCAAGAGCGTGGGCACGGTGCTGTCCGTGGGCGACGGCATCGCGCGGCTCTGGGGCCTGGAGGACGCCATGGCCGGCGAGCTCCTGAAGTTCCCGGGCGACGTCATCGGCATGGTGCTCAACCTGGAAGAGGACAACGTCGGCGCCGTGCTGCTGGGCTCCGACAAGAACATCAAGGAGGGCGATCGCGTCGAGCGGACCGGCCGCATCGCCTCGGTGCCGGTCGGCAAGACGATGATCGGCCGCGTGGTGAACGCGCTCGGGCAGCCGATCGACGGCAAGGGCCCCATCGGCTCGGACCACTTCCGCAACATCGAGTTCACCGCGCCGAGCGTCATCGAGCGCCAGCCGGTGAAGGAGCCGATCCAGACCGGCATCAAGGCGATCGACTCCATGATCCCGATCGGCCGCGGCCAGCGCGAGCTCATCATCGGCGACCGCCAGACCGGCAAGACCGCGATCGCGCTCGATACGATCATCAATCAGAAGGGCACCGGCGTCATCTGCATCTACGTGGCGATCGGGCAGAAGGAATCCACCGTCGCGAACGTGGTGGCGACGCTCGAGAAGCACGGCGCCATGGAGTACACGATCGTCGTGTCGGCCTCGGCCTCGGAGCCGGCGCCGCTGCAGTACATCGCGCCCTACGCGGGCGTGGCGATGGGCGAGGAGTTCACGTACAAGGGCGGCCACGTGCTGTGCGTGTACGACGACCTGTCCAAGCACGCGACCGCCTACCGGCAGCTGTCGCTGCTGCTGCGCCGCCCGCCGGGTCGCGAGGCGTACCCGGGCGACGTGTTCTACCTCCACTCGCGCCTGCTCGAGCGCGCCTGCAAGCTCTCCGACGAGAAGGGCGGCGGCTCGCTCACCGCGCTGCCGTTCATCGAGACGCAGGCCGGCGACGTGTCGGCGTACATCCCGACCAACGTCATCTCGATCACCGACGGTCAGATCTTCCTCGAGGGCGACCTGTTCTTCGCCGGCGTGCGCCCGGCCGTGAACGTCGGCATCTCGGTGTCGCGCGTCGGCGGCAACGCCCAGATCAAGGCGATGCGCCAGGTCGCCGGGCGCCTGCGCCTCGATCTGGCGCAGTACCGCGCGCTGGCGGCGTTCGCGCAGTTCGGCTCGGACCTCGACAAGTCGACGCAGGCCCAGCTGACGCGCGGCGAGCGGATGGTCGAGCTGCTGAAGCAGGACCAGTTCGTCCCGATGCCGGTCGAACAGCAGGTGATCTCGCTGTACACCGGCACGCAGGGGCACCTCGACGACGTGCCGGTGCACGCCGTGCGCCGCTTCGAGGCGGAGTTCCTCGAGTTCATGCAGAAGAACTACTCCGAGGTGCCGCACAACATCCGGACCAACCTCGTGATGTCCGACGCCGACATGGCGCGCATCACGGAAGCCGTGAAGCAGTTCAAGGCCACCTTCCAGGCGTGAACGGAGCCGCATGGCGTCGCTGAAGGACATCCGCAAGCGCATCCGCTCGACCCGGAGCGCGCAGCAGATCACGAAGGCCATGGAGATGGTGGCCGCCGCGAAACTGCGCCGTGCGCAGGCGCGTGCCGCCGCCGCGCGGCCGTACGCCGCCAAGATCACCGCGATGCTCGCCAACCTGGCGGCCGCCGGAGCCGAGCTCGAGCACCCGCTGTTGCAGGCGCGCGCGGTGAAGACCTCCGTGCTGGTCGTGGTGGGCTCGGACCGCGGACTCGCCGGCGCCTACAACGCGAACATCATCCGCGCCGCCGAGCAGCGCCTGCGCGAGGCCGCGCCGGGCACGCTGCGGCTGGTGCTCGTGGGCCGCAAGCCGCGCGACTACTTCAAGCGCCGCAGATACCCGATCCTCGCCACCTACACCGAGCAGCCAGCCGAGGTCAGCCTGGAGTTCGTGCGGACCCTGACGCAGGACCTGATCGAGCGCTACGTGTCCGGCGAGGTCGACCGCGTCGAGGTGCTCTACACCCAGTTCGTGAACGCGCTCGTGCGGCGCATCGTGACCGAGCCGTTCCTGCCGGTGGGCACCGGGGGCGCGCACGCGGCCGGCGGAGACGCGAACGCGATCTTCGAGCCCGATGCCGAGACGATCTTCGCCGAGCTGCTCCCGCGCTACGCGACCGCCAAGCTGTTCGCCGCGATGGCCGACTCGCTCGCCAGCGAGCACGGCGCGCGCATGGTGGCGATGGGCTCGGCGCGCAAGAATGCCGGCGAGATGATCGACATGCTGGTCCTGAAACGGAACCGCCTGCGCCAGGCCGCCATCACCAAGGAGCTGTCCGAGATCGTGGCTGGCGCGGACGCGCTGACCTAGACCATCCCCTTCCGGAGCCGGCGGGGGATGCCCGCGGCGGCGACTGAGTCCCGAGGAGAACTGATGAGCGTCGGAAAGGTCGTACAGGTGATCGGGCCCACGGTGGACGTGGCGTTCGAGGCCGAGCAGCTGCCGAAGATCCTCAACGCGATCACGATCGAGGACGCGTCCAGGGGCATCAAGCTCACCGTCGAAGCGGCGCTCCACACCGGCGACAACGTGGTCCGTTGCATCGCCATGTCGTCGACCGACGGCCTGGTGCGCGGGATGGCCGCGGTGGACACCGGGGCGCCGATCATGGTGCCGGTCGGCGAGGTCGGCCTCGGGCGCATCTTCAACCTGCTCGGCGAGACCATCGACGGCAAGGGACCGGTGAAGGCGGAGAAGTGCTATCCCATCCACCGCTCGCCTCCGCCGTTCGACGAGCAGGAGACCGCCACCGAGATCCTCGAGACCGGCATCAAGGTCGTCGACCTGCTCGCGCCCTACCAGAAGGGCGGCAAGGTCGGCCTGTTCGGCGGCGCGGGCGTCGGCAAGACGGTGCTCATCCAGGAGCTGATCCGCAACATCGCCACCGAGCACGGCGGCTTCTCGGTGTTCGCCGGCGTCGGCGAGCGCACGCGCGAGGGCAACGACCTCTACCGCGAGATGACCGAGTCGGGCGTCATCACCAAGACCGTGATGGTGTTCGGCCAGATGAACGAGCCGCCGGGCGCGCGCCTGCGCGTCGGGCTGACCGGCGTGACGATGGCCGAGTACTTCCGCGACGAGCGCGGCCAGGACGTGCTGCTGTTCATCGACAACATCTTCCGCTTCACGCAGGCGGGCTCCGAGGTGTCGGCGCTGCTGGGGCGCATGCCGAGCGCGGTGGGCTACCAGCCGACGCTGGGCACCGAGATGGGGGCGCTGCAGGAGCGCATCACCTCGACCAAGAAGGGCTCGATCACCTCGGTGCAGGCGATCTACGTGCCGGCCGACGACCTGACCGATCCCGGCGCCGGCGACCGCGTTCTCGCACCTGGACGCGACCACGGTGCTCGACCGCGCGATCTCGGAGCTCGGCATCTACCCGGCGGTCGATCCGCTCGCCTCGACCTCGCGCATCCTCGACCCCAAGGTGGTCGGCGAGGAGCACTACGGGGTCGCGCGCGCGGTGCAGAAGGTGCTGCAGCGCTACAGGGACCTGCAGGACATCATCGCGATCCTCGGCCTGGACGAGCTGTCGGAGGACGACAAGATCACGGTGGCGCGGGCGCGCAAGATCCAGCGGTTCCTGTCGCAGCCGTTCTTCGTCGCCGAGGCGTTCACCGGCACCCAGGGCAAGTACGTGAAGCTCGAGGACTCGATCAAGGGGTTCAAGATGATCGTGAACGGTGAGCTCGACGAACTGCCCGAGCAGGCGTTCTACATGAAGGGCGGGATCGAGGAGGCGATCGAGGCCGGCGAGAAGCTGCTCGCCTCGCACGCGTGAGCCGATGGGGACGAGCTTCCAGCTGTCGATCCTGACGCCCGAGCGCTCGGTGTTCGAGGGCCCGGTGGAGTACGTGCAGGTGCCGGGCACCGAGGGCTCGCTCGGGGTGCTGGCGCACCACGCCGCGCTGGTGACGGCACTCGCGCAGGGCGCGCTCATGCTGCGGCGGCCGGACGGCGCCGAGTTCACGATGCAGGTGAGCGGGGGGTTCTTCGAGGTCTCGAACAACCAGGCCACGGTGCTCGCCGACGCGGTCGGCGAGGTGCCGGAGGGGCTGACGACCGAACCGCGTTGAGGCGGCGCCGGAGCGGCATGGAGCGGGCGCGGGGGCACGAGCCTCGCGCCCGTGGTCGTTGTGGGGCCGCGTGGTGTTGCTGCCGCGATGCCTGAGGGTCGGCGAGCGGCGGAGTCAGGCGATGCGATGAGCGACCGGACCGCGCCGCGCGCCGCCAGCGGCGGCGGTGGTGCCCGCCGACCCGCCCGCAGGGGGCGAGACGGCCATTCGGCCACTGTCCGGGCCACGGTAGGCTCGCCAGCGCGAAAGGGAGATCCCTATCCGTAACCGCAATGCCCTGGGCGTGCATACCGGGAGCCGCCAAACCCCTTTGTAGGTGACAGGGCGGGTAGTACCGTACGTCGCATGAAACAGGATCCTCCTTCATGACTCGCGAGGGAGGGCAAATCGAGGCACGCCATGAGGCCGCTGCTTCTGATCCGATGGGCATTCCCCGTTGTGCTTTGGGGGATCGGGGCGATCCTGTTGCCCGCGAGCTCTGCGGTCGCTGCGACATCGATCCCCGTCGCACCCGTGCCGACCCCGACGCCCGTAGCCCCCGGTGGTGCGTTCCTTGGGACTCCGACGTGTCTCGACACATCCGAGTTCGATGCCGAGTGGATCGAGCTCGCACCACCCGTGCGTCGGGATCACAGTGCGATTCTCGATCCGGTCGGGGATCGCATGTTGGTGTTCGGCGGAGGCCAGATGTGGGGCCTTGGGTTGGGAGCCGGTGGCTGGTGGTCGCGCGTGAACCCCGAGGGGGCTCCACCTCCGGGCGGTCTCGCGATCTATGACCCCGTGCGCCAACGAATGTTGGTGGGCTCGGGCGCCTCGCTGTGGAGCCTGTCGCTGGGCGCTGATGCCGCGTGGAAGACGTTGCCAACCTCGGGCTCGCCGCCGGACTACCTCGCTCTGCTCTACGACCCGGTGCGCGATCGGTTGCTCGCCTTCACCGCGCAGCTGGAAGTGTGGCAGCTCCTGCTCGTGTGCCCACTCGAATGGACCGCTTTGCCGACATCCGCTGCGCCAGCCGGGCCTAGGACCGGGTTCTCCGTGATTCACGACAAGGCGCGTGATCAAGTGTTGGTGTATGGCGGGTACGTCCACATGCCGCCGCCATGTGACGAACACCTCATGGCCGTGAACGAAGTTTGGACGCTATCCCTTGCCGCGGGCTCAATGTGGCAGCAGCTATCCCTTCCGTCCGGTCCCTCCACCGGGCAGCACAGCGCGATCTACGATCCCGTGCGCGACCGCATGGTGATCTTCGGCGGGCACGATTGGATACTCTATCATTGTGGTATCACTCCAGACTGCAATTGGGACTGCTTTCAGGAGCCAGCCTTCAACGAGGTTGGCTGCTGGGCACTTTCATTGTCACCGGAGCCGACCTGGACGAAGCTCGTCACCGTTGATGAGCCGCATGACCGCGCTGGACACTCCGCGGTCTATGATCCGGTGCGCGATCGAATGGTGATCTGCGGCGGCTGGTACGATAACTACGTTGACTGGAGCAACCAACCGACCTTTGACTTCAGCGACGCGACTTCGCTCGTCTTTGATGCGGATTCATCCTGGCAATCTGTAGCCGTCGGGGCGCCGCCCGAGCACATCAGCGGTTCGAGAGCCGCCTACGATCCGTCCAATCGTCGCATGCTCGTCCACGGAGGATACGGGAATCTTTACCGATATGGACAGTATGGGATCGGAGATCGGGTGAGCTATGACCTGAAGGCCGAGACCGTCACGGGGGGGAACCCTTATATGCGTCCGTGGCGACTCGGTGGGTCGATCGTGCTTGACGTTGGCCGGAACCACCTGGTGCTGTTTGGTGGCATGGACAAGCCATATGTCGGCATACCTGGCGACCTCGCCAATGACACCTGGGTCGCCGACCTGGATTTCGGGACTCCTTGGGAGGAGTTGTGGCCGACCGGTATTCCACCCGCGGCGAGGTGGGGTCATAGCGCGGTCTTCGACCCGCTCACGGACCAGATGTTCGTTGTCGGCGGCGACCCCTACTACGGCCAGGATCCAGATCGGTCGCTGTGGTCCCTCAAGTTCGGGCCGGTACCTGAGTGGACGCAGAGGTTCTCCACGAGTCCGTTCGGCTTGAATGGCTACCCTACGGTAGTTCTGGATGCCGATTGCCGTCGGCTCATCTTCATTGGTGACCTGGGCGCCGGCGACGTCTGGATGCTGCCGTTGGATCCGATCGGAGTGTGGGCGCATCTCTCGACCACCGGGACCGGGCCCAATTCCGGCACCGCGATCGAAGCCATCTTCGATCCCCACCGCCACCGTGTTGTGGTGAATCGCGAATGGGCGCTCTCACTCGGATCCGCGCCGACCTGGTCGCGCCTTCAGATCCTAGGGACGGGCCCGACCCAGCCGTGGGAGTTGCTGAGCGGCGCCGCGATCTACGACCCCGTCGGCGATCGTCTGGTGGTGTGCACGGACGGGGCAACCAGCTTTTGGGCACTTCGCTTCACACCCCCGGAACCGGCCGCCGTAGGGCCATCGCGGATCCCGACCGCCGCACTGCGTCTCTCGTCGCCATCGCCGAATCCCACGCGGGGTTCCAGCCGTTTCGTGCTCGAGCTCGCGGAACCGGCCGACGTCTCGCTGGACGTGTTCGATACGCAAGGCCGGCGCGTCGCGGCGCTGGCGAGCCGTAGCTTTAGTGCTGGCCTCCACTCACTCTCGTGGGATGGGAGCGCGGCCGGCGGTGAGCCCGCCGCTGCAGGCCTCTACTTCCTGAGAGCGCGATCCGTCGCCGCGACGTCGGTACGCAGGCTGCTCCTCTTGCCCTAGTAGTCGGAAGGCTGCCGCCCACTTGCCACGCGTGTTCTACATCCCGACCGCCGCGTTCTCTATCCCGTATGCGCTGGCGGACGCGACGGCGCGAGTATCTTCCGCTTCACGCAGGCGGGCTCCGAGGTGTCGGCGCTGCTGGGGCGCATGCCGAGCGCGGTGGGCTACCAGCCCACGCTGGGTACCGAGATGGGCGCGCTGCAGGAGCGCATCACCTCGACCAAGAAGGGCTCGATCACCTCGGTGCAGGCGATTTACGTGCCGGCCGACGACCTGACCGATCCCGCGCCGGCGACCGCGTTCTCGCACCTGGACTCGACCACGGTGCTCGACCGCGCGATCTCGGAGCTCGGCATCTACCCCGCGGTCGATCCGCTCGCCTCGACCTCGCGCATCCTCGACCCCAAGGTGGTCGGCGAGGAGCACTACGGGGTCGCGCGCGCGGTGCAGAAGGTGCTGCAGCGTTACAGGGACCTGCAGGACATCATCGCGATCCTCGGCCCGGACGAGCTGTCGGAGGACGACAAGATCACGGTGGCGCGGGCGCGCAAGATCCAGCGGTTCCTGTCGCAGCCGTTCTTCGTCGCCGAGGCGTTCACCGGCACCAAGGGCAGGTACGTGAAGCTCGAGGAGTCGATCAAGGGGTTCAAGATGATCGTGAACGGTGAGCTCGACGAACTGCCCGAGCAGGCGTTCTACATGAAGGGCGGGATCGAGGAGGCGATCGAGGCCGGCGAGAAGCTGCTCGCCTCGCACGCGTGAGCCGATGGGGACGAGCTTCCAGCTGTCGATCCTGACGCCCGAGCGCTCGGTGTTCGAGGGCCCGGTGGAGTACGTGCAGGTGCCGGGCACCGAGGGCTCGCTCGGGGTGCTGGCGCATCACGCCGCGCTGGTGACGGCACTCGCGCAGGGCGCGCTCATGCTGCGGCGGCCGGACGGCGCCGAGTTCACGATGCAGGTGAGCGGGGGGTTCTTCGAGGTCTCGAACAACCAGGCCACGGTGCTCGCCGACGCGGTCGGCGAGGTGCCGGAGGGGCTCAGGCCGAAGAGCGACGCTTAGACGCGGAGCCGGAGCGGCATGGAGCGGGCGCGGGGCGCGAGCCTCGCGCCCGCGGTCGTTGGGGGACTGCGCGGTGTCGCTGGCGTGTACGACGTGACCACGCCGTGGACGCTGTACCGCGAGTGAGAGACTGGTGCGGCACATCCCGGCGAAGGGCGAGGTACGGGTGCGCCACTACGGGGCGTACGCCAGCCGGCGGCGCGGCTGGACCGAGCCGGTGGTGGTCACGCGCATCCTCGCGCACCTCGAGCGGCGCCGGGTGGAGGCGCGCGCGGGACCGTGGGCGGAAGCGGCGGCGGGGTAGGCGCGCACCGCGGCGGGAAGTCGTACTTGTCGGCGGGAAGGGCGTTCAGGAGCTTGACCGTGGACTTGGCCTCGTGCTCCCACGAAGCAATGAACATCGCGTGTTCGCGGCTGGACATGGCACACCTCCGAAGGGGGTTGAATCAGAAGGGCTGCGAGGATGCTCCGGAGTCTAGCCCCGGTCCGCGGCGGCCGACAGCGGCAAGTGCAGCGTGGCCGGGCGCCCCCGGGAAGCCGTGGTGGGGCCCACGGAATCGTTGCTATGCTGCCTGACGCTTGCGGGTATCGGGTCCATCGCGGCGGCCGTGACTGCGAGGCGCACAGTGCCAATCAAGGTCGGAACCACACTTGGCCCATACCAGATCCTTTCAGCGCTCGGCGCCGGAGGCATGGGCGAGGTCTACCGGGCGCGCGACAGCCGCCTGGGGCGGGACGTCGCCCTCAAGGTGCTGGCCGGCCACCTTGTGTCGAGCCCCGATGCGCGCGCCCGCTTCGAGCGCGAGGCGCGCGCTGTCGCGTCGCTCAGCCACCCGCACATCTGCGTGCTTCACGACGTCGGGCAGGCGGAGGGCATCGACTACCTCGTCCTCGAACTTGTGGAGGGCGAGACGCTCGCCGCGCGGATCGAGAGAGGACCGCTGAGGCTCGCCGAAGCGCTGGAGTTCAGCGCTCAGACGGCCGAGGCACTCGCCCGGGCGCACCGCGCCGGGATCCTCCACCGCGACCTGAAGCCCGGCAACATCATGATCACGAAGACCGGGGTCAAGCTCATGGACTTCGGACTCGCGCGATTGCTTCGCGACGCCGGCGGGGCGGAAGAGAGACTCTCTCAGTCGCCGACCGAGCCCGCCGCCCTCTCGGCCTCGAACACGCTGGTCGGCACGCTGCCCTACACGGCGCCCGAACTGTTGCAGGGTCAATCCGCCGACGCGCGCTCGGATCTCTGGGCTCTGGGCGCGACGATGTTCGAAATGGTCGCGGGCCGTCGTGCCTTTGAAGCGGGATCCACGGCGAGCCTGGCGGCGGCCATCCTCACCGCCGAACCGCCACCGCTCCCAAACGTGGGCACGGCGGGCTTCAGCGCGTTCGAAAGTCTCATCCGAACGTGTTTGTCCAAGGACCCCGACCTGCGCTGGCAGAATGCGGCGGACCTGGCGCGGGAACTCCGCCGCCTGGCAGCGCCGGGAGGCGCCGCGAGCGACACGGTCGTGGGAAGGGCGAACCGGCGTGCGCTCCTGGCGCCGCTCCTGATCGGAACGCTGGCGGGACTGGTTTCGCTCGGAGCCGGCGCGCTCGCGCTTCGACCATGGGCCACGCAGCGGGGCGCGGCCCCGATCAAGACGCAACTCACCTTCGAGTGGGCACCTTGGCAGAATGAGTATGCGCTTTCGCCAGACGGAAGGTCCGTAGCGCTGACACGCGGCGATTCGGCCATCTTTGTACGACGCCTCGATGAGGTCCGGCCTCGCCTGATCGGAACCAGTCGAAACGTGGAGTATCCGATCTGGTCCCCGGACTCGCGCGAAATTGCCTTCCGCTCGGGGGACAACAAGCTGGTCCGCATCAAGGTCGCCGATGGCACCGTTCAGGTGATATGCGATGCCACGGGCTACGTCGGCGGCTTTTGGACACCGGACGGGTGGATCGTGTACGGCCGAGAATCCGGTGGCCCCCTGATGCGTGTTCGAGCAAGCGGAGGGACGCCGGAGCCAGCAACGATGCTCGACGAAGGCCGGCACGAGGTGGGCCACATCTTCCCCGAACTGCTTCCCGATGGGCGTCACTTTCTCTTCGCGGCCTACCCCCCCGTTCAACCGAACCTCTACAGCATCCATGTGGGCGACCTGGTCGGCCGATCAGACAGGGTGCTGCTGCTGGCGCAGAGCTCGCCGAGATCTGACGGACGCGGCCGGCTCGTCTTCCTGCGAGACGATGCCCTGCTGACGCAGCAGGTCGACTTGCAGGGCCGCCGACTGATCGGCGAACCCGCGGCCTTGGCCGAGAGTCCCGCGTTGCAGGTGCCGTTCCCCGCCACCCCGATCGCGCTGGTCGCCGGACCCACGATGGTCTATTACCCTGAGGATCAGCGTGCAACGGAATACCGCTGGTACACGCGTGCAGGCCTTCCGGGAGGCGTGGTCGTGCGACTGGAGGGGCCGTGCATCGCCCACAGCCTCGATGCGACGGGGCGGCAACTTATCACCCGGCGGATCGAGGGATACGAGACGTGCCTTTGGCTGGCAGACCTGGGAACGGGTGCGGTTGCGAGGCTCACCGATCCCAAGGCATGGAACAGTTGGCCCATCTGGTCCGCCGATGGCACCAGGATCCTCTACGCCTCGGGAGAGGAGGGTGGGCGGGAGAATCGCATCATGAGCCCGGATGACCCGTCGGCATACGGGGTGCTGATATCCGGAGCCCAATTCGGCGACCTAATCGTGGCGGCTCCGGGCGGCAAGCTGTTCGTGCTCGTGCGCGGAGCTTCGAACGGCCGGGGGGACCTGATGCTGTACAACGCCGCGAGACCGAGGCTCGAACGGGCCTACGCGGCGAGCTCAGCCGACGAGTCGGATCTGGCGATCCTTCCGGACGGGCACCACGCCGTCTTCGTCTCGGACGCCAGCGGACGAAAGGAACTCTACCTCGACGATTTCCCGGAGCGTCACCACGCGGTACGCCTGACCAGCGACGGCTGCGGGTATGCCCCCTCCAGTCGGCACTCTGTCTGGGCGGTCGGGAACCAACTGATCTTCGTCGCCACGGACAATCAGACTTTGCGCTCCATGGCGCTCCTGCCGGCACCCGGCGGCTACCGCCCCGGACCCACCACCACGCTCTTTCGCTTGCCGGACGAGAGCCGAGGGACGTGCCCCTCGCCCGACGGCACTCGTTTCCTGGTCGCGACTCCGGGCCCTGGTCTCCCCCACACCTCGCTCCACCTCGTGCAGAATTGGGATGCCAGTCTTCTGAAGTGACGCCGACGCGCCGGTCAGTGGCGCGGCGCTCGCTCGTCCCCGGCCGACAGGGGCAAGTGCAGCGTCGCCACGCAGCCGCGTGCACCCTTGCGATTCTCCAGCGTCAGCGTGCCGCCGTGCGCCTCGGCGATCTGGCGGCTGAGCGCGAGGCCGATGCCGGAGCCGCCGGGCTTGGTGGTGAAGAACGGCACGAACAGGTTGCCGGTGTCGGCGAGACCGGGCCCTTCGTCCTCCACCTCCAGCTCGAGCCCGCTCGCCGCGACGCCCCAGCCGATCCACGCGCCGCCGCCGGTCTCGAGCGCCGCGTCGGCGGCGTTGCGCACGAGGTTGATGAGCAGCTGGTCGAGCTGGTCGGCGTCGGCGCTCACGGTCAGACCGCGGTCCGTCGCGCACCGCGACGGGAGAGCCGCGTCTCCAGCGTCGACCGCGCGGCGCACCGCCTGCGTCCGACGTCGACCGCCTCGGGCTCGGGCTGCGGCAGGCGCGCGAGCGCGCGTACGCGTGCATGAACCGCGCGAGCGCTTGCGAGCGCGACTCGATCACGCGCAGTCCTTCGCGCACGTCTTCGTCGGGGCCCTCGTTCGCGGCCGCGCGCGCTCGAGCGCGGATCCGCAGCGCTGCCGGCGATCGACTGGATCGGCGCGAGCGAGTTGTTGATCTCGTGGCTGAGGACGCGAATCAGCCGCTGCCACGCCTGGCGCTCCTCCTCGCACAGCGAGCGGCCGAGGTCGGACAACACGACCAGCTCGTGCGGCCGTCCGCCGTGGCGGTAGGTGCCGCGGCGCACTTCCCAGCGGCCGGAGCGTCCCGGGAGCCGCAGGTCCAGCAACCGCGGCGCTCGCACGACGCGGCAGTGCTCGCGGGGGCGTGGCAACGCGCCGTGCTCGCGCTGTTCGTGCGCCAGGGCTGGCTCGACGAGAACGCGGCGGCGGCGATGCTCGGGTGGCCGCACTCGGGGTTCAGCGCGCACGTGGGAGCGGCGATTCCCGCGGACGATCGCGCGGCCGTGCTGCGCGTGGCGCGCTACGGGGCGCGCGCGCCGGTGGCCGAGTCGCGGTTGCACTACGACGCCGAGCGCGCCGAAGTCGAGCTGGTGTCGGACGCGAGCGAGGGTCCGTATGTGGGCGTGCACCGGTTCGCCGCGGTGGAGTTCCTGGCGCGACTGGTGCAGCACATCCCGGCGAAGGGCGAGGTGCGGGTGCGCTACTACGGGGCGTACGCCAGCCGGCGGCGCGGCTGGTGGCGGCGACGCGGCGTGGTGCTCGCGGGTGCGGGGCATGAGGTCACGCACAAGGCTGAGCGCGAGGTGGCTCCGTGGCCGGCGCTGCGGGCGCGGCGGCGGCGCTGGGCGGAACTGCTGCGGCGGGTGTTCGCGGTGGACGTCGAGGTGTGTCCTCGCTGTGGCGGCGCGATGCGCATCATGGCGTTCGTGACCGAGCACGCGGTGGTCACGCGCCTCCTCGCGCACCTCGAGCAGCGCGGGGTCGATGCTCGCGCTGGGCCGTGGGCGGGAGCAGCGACGGCGTAGGCGCGGGTCACGCGCGGGAAGCTCCCGGGGAGCGGTCGGAGCGAACAGTCGCCGGGCCGGCGCTGGGCGAGGTGCGCGCCACGAGACCGGAAGGCCGCCGGGCCTGAGGCCTCGGGCACGGTGCGCGCGGTGGGAGGTGCCGTTCGAGGTGCGGTGGGCAGGTGGAAGCGCGCCGGCGAGGGTCTCGGGAGGGGAGTTAGCCCTTCGGCGGCGGTCGGGACGGGGCTAGGCTCGCGGGCCCGCGAAAGGAAATCCCTATTGAGTTTGAGTCAGTTCGACCACGATGTGGTGGACGGCGTCCCGGTAGCGCGCTTCCTGCGGCGGCTCACCGAGCTGCTGGAGGGCGCCAGCGGGCTCTGATCCCGCCGTTGAGACCGAAGCGTCCGCCCGCTCACGCCCGCTCGCGGGCCGACGCCTCGTCGGCATCCACGAACGGCGGCAGCGGACAGTGGAGCGAGCCGCACATCGCGCGCAGCAGCTCCGCCTCGACCAGCTCCAGCTCGCCGTCGTGCGACACGATGATCCCCAGCGCGTCGACCAGCCGCTCCTTGTCGGCCGGACGCAGGCGGTCGAGCCGGTCGAGGGCCGCGTCCATCGCGGGCACCCAGTCCGCCACCGGCTGGTAGGGCGCGCGCCGCCCCGGCAGCGCGCGCATGAGGCCGCGCTCATAGGCGTCCTTCGCGTCGGCCTCACGGGCATGGCCGCCGTGCGCGAGCGTCGAGAACACCACCTGGATCTCGGATTCGAGCTGGAGCAGCGTGGCCTGCGAGGCGCCCGCGGGCGGCGCGATCTGCTCGCCCAGGTGTACGCGCGCGAGGCGGGCGAGCGCGTACTCCGAGAGCGTGATGACCCCGTCGGCACGCACCGCGCGATCGATGCCGGCGATCAGCTCCTGGCGGTCGGCGAGCGGCAGGCGCCCGAGCGCCGGGATCGCCTGCAGCAGCAGCGGCAGCCGCTGGTCGGCCGCCAGCATCCCGATCCCCGCGGCGAGGCCGCCGGGGGCCGTCGCGGTCCCGATGCCCATCGAACGGTGGCAGTGGGCAGTGGAGCGAACCGCACACCGCGCGCAGCATCTCCGCCTCGGCCAGCTCGAGCGCGCCGTCGTGCGCCACGATGATCGCCAGCGCGTCGATCAGTCGCTGCTTGTCCGCCGGCCGCAGGCGGTCGAGCCGGTCGAGCGCGGCGTCCATCGCCGGCACCCAGTCCGCCAGCGGCTGGAAGGGCGCGCGGCGCCCGGGCAGCGCCCGCGTGAGGCCGCGCTCATAGGCGTTCCTCGCATCCTCCTCGCGCGCGTGTCCGCACCGGGCGAGCGTCGAGAACAGCACCTGGAGGTCCGCCTCGAGCTGGAGCAGCGTGGCCTGCGAGGCGCCTGTGCGCGGCGCGGCCTGCTCGCCGAGGTGCACGCGCGCGAGCCGGGCGAGCGCGTACTCAGGGAGCGTGATGGTGCCGTCGGCGCGCATCATCTGGTCGATGCCTGCGATCAGGGCCTGGCGGTCGGCGAGCGGCAGGCGCCCGAGCGCGGGGATGAGCTGGAGCAGCAGCGGCAGACGCTGATCCTCCGCCAGCGTGTCGAGGTCGGACCGCTGCGCGGCCGCGGCGGCCACGTCGGCGCCAAACGCGCTCGCGAGCGCTTCGGTGCGGCGCTCGGGGGACGTGCCGGTCGCGGCGCCGACCAGCGCGACCAGCAGCGCGCGCGCGGTCGCGGGATCGGCCGCGTCGGCCGCCAGCCCCGCGGGCATCGCATCGCGCAGAAGTGCGGCGTGGCGCACGTGGGGCGCGCGCGGATTCCCCACGCTCGCGGCGACGGCGGCGGAACCCAGCACGATGCGGGTCGCGGCGTCGACGAAGTCCGCGCCCGCGACGGCGTGCGCGGGCGCCGCGGCGGATGCCGGCGCGCGGGCCTGCAGGCGCTCGGCGACGCGCTCGAACTCCTCGGGCTCGGAACGACGGGTCGAGCGCGCGGATGCGATCCGCCAGCGGCGGGTGGGTGGCGAACAGCGCCCGACAATCCGGAGGCGAAGAACATGTGCGCGACCTCATGCGCTTCGTCGGCGTGGCACGCGCGAGCCCGTCTCGCGAGGCGCCCACCAGGACCAGCGCGTCGCGCAGCCCCTGCGGGTCGCGCGTGAACTGCACCGCCGAGGCGTCGGCCAGGAACTCGCGCTGGCGCGAGATCGCCGCCTGGATCATGCGGCCGAACATCACGCCCACGTAGCCGAGCACCACGATGGCGAGACCGGCCAGCGCGATCCCGCCGCCCTTGCGGCTGCGGGAGCCGCCGCGCAGCAGCAGGCGCCCGACGGTCGCGATCGCGAACAGCCCCGCGACCAGCCCGATGAGCCGCAGGTTGAGCCGCATGTCGCCGTTCAGGATGTGGCTGAACTCGTGGGCGACGACGCCCTGGAGCTCGGTCGCGGTCGAAGCGGTCGAGCGCGCCGCGCGTGACCGTGACCACCGAATCGGCCGCGGTGTGACCCGCCGCGAACGCGTTGATGCCGCCCTCGCCCTCCATGACGTAGACCGCCGGCACCGGCACGCCGGAGGCCAGCGCCATCTCCTCGACCACGTTCAGCAGCCGCTTCTTGGCCGGGTCGGTCGTGTTGCGGTCCACCAGGTCGGCGCCCATCAGGCGCGCCACCACGGCGCCGCCGCCCTGCAGCTGGAGCGACTTGGCGGCCGCACCGCCGAGGACGATCGCGAGCACCGCCAGCGCGCACAGCGCGAGCTCGGGCGCGTTGCTGGCCAGCCAGCGGGCGGGATCGGCGAGCGCGGCCTGGCGACCCAGCCCGCCCGCGAGCAGCACCACGAGCACGACCGTCACCGCGAGGTCCACGACGATCACCGCCAGCACGAACAGCGCGATCAGCCAGCGCGTCTGCGCGCGGGCGGTCTCCTGCCGCGCGAAGAAGTCCATGTCAGCGGAACGAGACCTTGGGCGCCTCGCGCTTGGCCGCGTCTTCGATCGGCAGCATCTCGGCCGGCAGGAATCCGAACATGCCCGCGAACAGGTTGTTCGGGAACACCTGGCAGGCGTTGTTGTAGCTCATGACCGCATCGTTGAACGCCTGGCGCGAGAACGCCACCTTGTTCTCGGTGCTGGTGAGCTCCTCGGAGAGCTGCATCATGGTCTGGTTCGCCTTGAGATCCGGATACGCTTCGGCGACCGCGAGCAGGCGCCCGAGCGCTCCGGTGAGTGCGGCGTCGGCGCCGCCCAGCGCCTGGATGTTGCTCGCGCTCGAGGGGTCCGCCTTGGCCGCCGCCAGGCCCGAGACCGCGGCCGCGCGGGCGCGGACGACCGCTTCGAGCGTCTCGCGTTCGTGCGCCAGGTAGCCCTTCGCCGTCTCGACCAGGTTGGGGATCAGGTCGTAACGGCGCGTGAGCTGCACGTCGATCTGCGCGAAGGCGTTCTTGAAGCGATTGCGCGCGGAGACCATGGAGTTGTAGATGCCCGCGGCGAACAGGACCGCGACCACGACGGCGACGAGCGCCAGGATGGGGAAGAGGATCAAGCGGCACTCCTTCCGGTTCCGGGACCGCGCGGGGTTCGCTCCCCGAGCTTGGGCCCTCGAGCCCTGCGTGAAGCGGGCGCGACACGGGCTGCCGAAGTCCTCGGAAGCGTCGGCGCCGGCACGATACTCAGGCGGGGTTTCCCGCCGCAAGGACGCCGCGGGCTCACCCGCCCTCGCCCGGCGGAGCACCGTTCCTCGCGCCCTGCGCAGCTCCTCGCGAGCTCGGAGATGGGGGGCGGGTCGCGACGCCCATCCGAACGTCGGAGGCGCCCGATTCATCCGCCGCTCGCGCGGCGACGCGGCTATACTCGACCGGTTGCGAAAGCGCTTCCGGCCGCATCCGGAGGGAGTTTGAGTAGGCCCGTCACCGCGGGATCACCGGCACCGGAGCATGCCCTGGCCGCCACCACGCAGCTCCTGCGGCGCGCCAAAGAGGGTGATCGAGTCGCGCTCGACGCCCTCATGGCGCGCTACCTGCCGAGGCTGCGTGCCTGGGCCAGCGGCCGCCTTCCGATGCGCGCGCGCAGCCTGCTCGATACCGCGGATCTCGTGCAGGAGACGCTGCTTCGCACCCTCGAGCGGCTGGATCATATCGAGGTCATGGGGCCGGGCGGATTCCAGGGCTATGTTCGATCTGCGGTGCTCAACCGTATCCGGGATGCGGTCCGATGGGCGGACCGCCGCCCGGGACCGGACGGCGTCCCGGAGTCCCTCGCGAGCGCGGCCCCCTCGCCGCTCGAGTTGGCGATCGGCGCCGACGTGGCGGCACGCTACGAACGCGCGCTTGCGACCCTCCGGGTCGAGGAGCAGCAATTGCTGCATCTGCGGATCGAGCTCGACTACGACTTCGACGAGATCGCGGCGATCGCCGATCGTCCGAGCCGCGACGCGGCCCGGGTGGCGGTGACGCGCGCGCTCCGGCGGCTCGCGGAAGCGATGGGCACGCATGACTGACGACTCCAAGTTCGATCCCGTGATCGAGTCGGTCGCGGAGGGCGAGCCCGTCGACTGGGAACTGGTCGAGGCGGGCGTGGAAAGCGCCGAACAGCGCACCCAGGTGCGCGCGCTGCGCGACGTGGCGCGAGTGGCCGAGTTCCACCAGCGGCTGCAGCAGGAATCCCGGCCGGGCGCCGATCCCGGCGACCTCGGTCGCTGGGGCGAGTTGCTGCTCCTCGAGCGGGTGGGTGCCGGCGCCGATGGCGAGGTGTTCCGTGCCTGGGACACCACGCTCCAGCGCGAGGTGGCGCTCAAGCTGATGCGTCCTCGCCAACCGGGCGCCGGCGAACCGACCCGCTGGCTCGAGGAGGCACGCGCGTTGGCGCGGCTGCGCGACCCCCACGTGGTGACGGTGTTCGGCGCGGCCGAGCACGAGGCGCGCGCGGGACTGTGGATGGAATTCCTGCACGGCCCGACGCTCGAACACGAGCTCGCCCGCCGCGGTCCGCTCCCCGCGCACGAGGTCGCGGGACTCGGCGCCCAGCTCGGGCGGGCGCTGCGGGCGGTGCACGCGTCCGCCACCGTCCACCGCGACGTGAAGCCCGCGAACATCGTCCTCGAGAGCGATGGCCGCGCGGTGCTGACGGACTTCGGACTCGGCCAGCGACCCTCCGTGGAGCGCGATCCGGCGCCGTTCTCGGGCACGCCGCTGTACATGTCGCCGCAGCGCCTCGCGGGCGCGGCCGCGAAGCCGACCGACGACCTCTACGCGCTCGGCGTCACCCTGTTCTGCGCGCTCGCCGGCGAGCCGCCGTACCGCGCCGAGACGCTCGAGCAGCTGCGGGCGGCGGTGGCCGCGGGAGCGCGCCGCCCGCTGCGAGCCGTGCGACCCGACGCTCCCGTGCGACTGACCGACGCGATCGAGCGGGCGATGGCGTCCGACCCGCGCGAGCGATTCGCGGACGCGGCCGCGCTCGCCGCGGAGTTCGAAGCCGCCGGTGCCGCGTCGCGCACGCCCGCCCCGTCCACGCTGCGGGCACGCGCGGGCCTCGGGCTCGCGGTGCTGCTGGTGGCGTTGATCGCGGCGTGGGTGGCGACGCAGCGGGCTCCCCGCCGCGCGCCCCCCGCGGCGGTCGCACCGGCATCGGTCGCGTACGACGTGTCCGCCGGCTTCCTGCGGCACGGCCGCGATGGTCGCGTGCACCTCGAATCGGGCGACCGGGTCGCACCGGGCGATCGCGTCTCGCTCGAGTTCCGGTCGACGCGAGAGGTGTGGGTCTACGTGCTCGACGCCGACGAACGCGGCGAGAACTACCTGCTCTTCCCGCAGCCCATGTTCGATCGCGGGAATCCCGTTCCCGGCGATTCGACGGTCCTGCTGCCGGGCACGCGCGATGGTCGCGAGAACGCCTGGACGGTGACGAGTCGCGGCGGCCGCGAGCACCTGCTCGTGGTGGCGACTCCGGAACCCCTGCCGGAGCTCGAGGCGGAGCTGCGCCGGCTGCCCGCGCCGGTGCCCGGCCACCCGATCCAGTACGCGCGCGTCGAATCCAGCACCATGGACCGCCTGCGCGGGATGGCGGGGCTCAGCGAGATCGAGACGGGCGGGACTCCCCAGCGGCCGGCGCTGCTGTTCGAGCACATCCGATCGCTCGCCGGTGGCGAGCAGGCGGTGCGCGGGACCTGGGTGCGCCAGGTGGTCCTCGAGAATCCGCTGCGCTGAGCGATGCGACGGACGATGCTCGCGCTCGCATGCTGGATGGCCGTTGGGGTGACGATGACCGTCTCCGCGGGCGCGGCCCCGCCGCGTGCTGCGAGGGGCTCCGCCGCGGTGTCCGCCGCGCTCTCGTCCGCCACGCTCATCGTCCCCGCGCCGACCGCCGCGGTCTGGGACACGCTGCAGGGACTCGAGTCGCGATTCCGCTGGGCGGCGTCCGAGAGCCTCGCGCACGTGATCGTCGGGCGGTTCGCCCAGGCTCCGGCGCCGGACTCGATGGAGTACGCGCGTGCCCTGATCGCGATCGGGACCTCGCGGCTCAAGCGCAACCTGTACGTGGACGGCCAGGGCTACGAGGCGCTCGAGCGCGGGATCGCGATCCGCGCCCGGCGCGCGCCCGCGGGCGATCGCGTCCTCGCGGCGGCCCACGTCACCGCCGCGGTGCTCTACACCGACGGCGGCCGGGTGGACGAGGCGTGCGCGCACGGCGAAGAGGCGCTGCGGGTGCTCGGAGCGTCGTCGCCACCGGACACGCTTCTGATGGCCCAGTGCGAGATGGCGCTGGGCGTGGCGCAGTCGCGGCTGGGGCACGTCACCGCCGCCCGCGCTGCGTTCGAGAAGGCGCTGCTGCTGCGCGAGACCCGGCTCGGTCGCGATGCCCCCACGCTGGTCCCGACCCTCGCGCAGTACGGCGAGTTCCTGGTGCGGGTGGGCGAGTTCGACGCCGCGCGCGCGCTGCTGATGCGCGCGGTGCGCAACAGCGCGAGGGACACCGCGTCGATGAGCGATTATCTCGAGGGCTCGATCGCGCGCCTCTCGACGCTCGAACGCCGCATCGGCAACCTCGCGGAATCGATCGAGCTGGCGCAGCGTGCCTTCGAGCTCACGCGGCGGCGCGTGGGCGACGACGCGCGCGAGACGGCGATGCGGCGCATCGTGCTCGCCTATCGCCTCGAGGACCTCGGGGATCATCCGGCCGCGGCCGCGCTGCTCGAGCCGGCGCTCGCGGTCATGGACGCCAAGGTCGGGCCGGCGAATCCCCAGTCGATCAACGCGCGGCTCGTGCTGGTCGACAACCTGATCGTGGTGGGCGATACGGCGCGCGCAGCACGCGAGCTGGCGATCGTGGGGCCGGCGCTCGCGCGGCAGGAGGCGCTCGCGAACGAGAACGAAGCCTTGTTCCGCTCGAGCGAGGCCCGGCTGGAGGTCGCGCGCGGCCACGTCGCCGCCGCACGCGAGACGCTCGACCTCGCGATCCGCCACGAGACGCGGCGGGGCGATCGGGTGGGGACCGATCTGGCATCGCTGCTCGGCCAGGCCCTGGAAACCACTCGCGGCCCGGAGGATCGCGGATACGCGGAGGGGCTCGGCGCCGCGGTCGCACGCCTGCGCGACAGCACCCGCGTGCGCTCCACTCCCGAGTGGATCGACCTGCTCGGCGCGCAGGCCGCCGCGGACGCGCGCCTGGGGCTGCACGAGCCGGCCTGGGACCTGGCGCTCGAGGCCGAACAGCGCGCCCGCGCCCGACTCGGCTTCGCGCTCCAGGCGCTGCCGGACCGGCGCGCGCTCCAACTCGCCCTGCGGCTCGGTGCGCCGTGCGACCTGCTGGTCGAGCTCGCGCGGCCCGACCACGAGTCCGAGCTGGCCACCGCGTGGGACCGCATCGTCCGCTGGCGCGGACTCGTCGGTCACGAGATCGCGCGTCGCCGGCTGCCCGCGGGGGCCGGTACCGACAC
Source organism: Candidatus Eiseniibacteriota bacterium (assembly GCA_963725865.1). Lineage (GTDB taxonomy): Bacteria > Eisenbacteria > RBG-16-71-46 > RBG-16-71-46 > RBG-16-71-46 > CAVSAC01. The sequence continues at coordinate 484,315 of CAVSAC010000014.1, read as the reverse complement.
CGCGCTGGCCGCGGCACACGGTCGGTGGCTGAGCGCCCAGCGGCGACTGGCGCAACTGGTGGTGAGCGGTTCCGCGCACCCCGACGATCCCGCCAGCGCGGAGCGGTTCGAGGCCGCGCGTCACGACGCCGAGGAGGCGGAGCGGCGCTACGTGCGCCTCGCCAGCGGCAGCGTGAGCGCGGACGATTCCGTGAGTCTGCGGCGCGTGCTCGAACGCCTCGGTCCGGACCAGGCGCTGATCGCGTTCGCGAGCGCGGGCACCGGCGCGGAGGCGCCGCGCCTCGGGGCGTTCGTGGCGAGCGGGCGCGACCAGCGGGTGCGCTTCGTGTCGCTGGGAGCGAGTTCCGAGATCGAGGCCGGGATCCGCGAGTGGACACGGCGGCTGGCGGTGCCGCCCCGCGATCCCACCGAGGCGCGCCGCGAGGAGCAGGCTTGCCGATTGCTCGGTGCGAGTGTGCGGGCGAGCGTGTGGGATCCGATCGCGCGCGAGCTGGGAGCGACGCGCGAGGCGCTGCTGGTCCCGGAGGGCCCGGTGTTCGAGCTCCCCTGGCTCGCGCTCCCCGAGCGCGGGGGCCGCTACCTCGCCGACGACCCACTCGTGATCCGCGTGCTCAACGCCGAGCGCGACCTGCTGCCGTCTGCCACCGCGCCCGCCACCAGCGGATTGCTCGCGGTCGGCGGGCCCGACTTCGACGTGGCCGGCGAGCCCGCAACCGCGCCGCCACCCGTCGCCATGCTGCTGCGCGCGCGCAGCTGGCCGTGCAGCGGCGAGCCGGTGGCGCTGCCTCCGCTGCCGGCCGCCCGCGCGGAGGCCGAGGATATCGCGCGGCGCTGGCCGGCGAATGGAGGCCGACCGGAGCTGCTCGTCGGCGCCGCCGCCGACGAGGCCACGTTCAAACGCGACGCGCCGGGGCAGCGCGTGATCCACCTGGCGACGCACGGCGTGGTGTTCGAGGACACCTGCCGGGCCCGCGTCGGTGCCGGGACGCGCGGCATGGGCGGCGTGGAGGACCTCGCGCCGGCCCGCTCGACTCGCCGCGCCGCGCGCGTCCCGGCCCCGGGTGCGGAAGTCACCGCCCGACCGGCGTCGACGTGGCTGGGCCGGCAGGTGTGGCTCGCGCTGGCGGGTGCGAATCGCCCGCCGTCGGAGACCCGCGACGAGAACGAAGGACTGCTGACCGCCGAGGAGATCACCACGCTCGACCTGCGAGGCACCGACTGGGTGGTGCTGTCGGCCTGCCAGTCGGGCGTGGCCCCGGTATGGGCACACGAGGGCGTGCTCGGCATGCGACGCGCGTTCCAGCTCGCCGGCGCCCGGGCGGTGATCGCCAGCCAGTGGCCGGTGGCCGACCAGGCCACGCACGAGTGGATGAGCGCGCTCTACGACGCGCGCGCGGCGGGGCTGCAGGCGAGCGCCGCGGTGCGCGCGGCGAGTCGCGCGATGCTCGCGGCCCGTCGCCGGGACGGGCGCGTGACGAACCCCTTCTACTGGGCGGCGTTCACCGCGACCGGGGAGTAGCCGCCGGCGAGAGCGCGCGCCGGATCCGCGCTCGATGCATCCAAGCGGAAGCCATGCCCGCAGGGCCGCCCCCTGACCCGGAGAGAACCTGTGAGACCCGCCCGCTGGATCCCGGCATTCGCCCTCCTGTCCGCGCTCGCGAATCCGTTCGCCGCCCGCGCCGCCGCGCCGAAGGCGCCACCCGCCCGCACGCTCGCCGCGACACCGGCGACGCCCGGCGCCGGGCGAACGGCGAGCACCGACGCCGCGATCTTCGCGGGCGGGTGCTTCTGGTGCATGGAGACCCAGTTCGAGGGCCGGCCGGGGATCCTCGCGGTGGTGTCGGGCTACACCGGCGGCCACCAGGTGAACCCCACCTACGAACAGGTCGGCACCGGCACCACCGGTCACCTCGAGTCGATCGAGGTGCGATTCGATCCCGCGCGCATCTCGTATGCGCAGCTGCTCGACCTGTACTGGCACAGCATCGATCCCACCCAGGACGACGGCCAGTTCTGCGACCGCGGCACCGAGTACCGCTCCGCGATCTTCCCGCGCGGCGCGGAACAGTCGCGGCTGGCGGAGGAGTCCAGGCGCCGGCTCGAGGCGTCGCACGTGTTGAAGCAGCCGATCGTGACGCGCATCGTGCCCGCGGGCCCGTTCTACCCCGCGGAGGGCTACCACCAGGACTTCTGGAAGAAGGACTGGGAGCGCTACCACTCCTATCGCGAGGGCTGCGGCCGCGACCGCCGGCTGCGCGAGCTGTGGGGCGCCGCCGCCGTGAAGCCGGTCGTCTACTGACCGCCGGGATCGTTCGAGGCGACCCATGCCGACCATCACGCGGATCGTGGAGACGGCGCTCTACGTCGAGGACGTGGCGCGGGCGCAGGCGTTCTACGCCGGCGTGCTCGGGCTGCGCGTGATGAGTGCGGACGCGCGGCTGGCAGCGCTGGACGCGGGCGGCGCCAACGTGCTGCTGCTGTTCCGCCGCGGCGCCTCGCTGGCGGGCATCGAGACCGGCGGCGGTCGCATCCCGCCGCACGACGGCGCGGGCCCGGTGCACGTGGGATTCGCGATCCCCGCGGCGGAGTTCGCGGACTGGGAAGCGCGGCTCGCCGAGCGCGGGGTCGAGGTCGAGAGCCGGGTGGAGTGGTCGCGCGGCGGGCGCAGCCTGTACCTGCGCGACCCCGACGGGCACTCGGTGGAGCTGGTCACGCCGAGTACCTGGCCGATCTACTGAGCGAGGATTCGGCCGGCGGGCGCACGAAACCGTGGACGCCCGGACGCCGGGTCGCCATACTCCGCTCCCTCGAATCGGTCCGCTCCCCGGGCCCGACCTGCTCGCGCCGCTCCGTGGGCGCCCCCTCTCGACCGAAGGACATCCCTGCCGATGCGCCTCCTCGCCGCCTTTCCCACAGCCGCCCGCTGCGCGCTCCTGCTCGCCCTGCTCGCCGCCGCGACGAGCGCGAGCGCCCAGGGCGTGCCACCGCTCGACCACGTGCTGGTCGTCGTGATGGAGAACAAGAGCTACGACCAGACCCGCGTGCAGCCGTACACCGCGAGCCTGATCGCGGCCCAGAGCACGCTGACGAACATGTTCGCGATCACCCATCCGTCGCAGCCCAACTACATCGCGATGTGGTGCGGAGTGCCGCTGGTCTCGAACGACGTGTGCCCGCCGGCGGGATCCCCGTGGCCGTACGAGAATCTCGGCCACGCGTGCGAGGCCGCGGGCCGCACCTGGCGCTCCTACAGCGAGGGGCTGCCCGCGGTGGGGAGCACCGTCTGCACGGCGCCCAGCTACGTCCGCCGGCACTGCCCGTGGAGCTACTTCACCAATCTGAGCCACGATCACGAGCGGCCGCTCGGCGACCTGTGGACGGACATCGCGGCCGGTGCGCTGCCGAACCTGGCGTACGTGATCCCGAACCAGTGCAACAACACGCACGATTGCGCGATCGGAGTGGGGGACGCGTGGCTGGCGGCGAACCTGCCCGCGATGATCGCCGCGGTCGGTCCGCGCGGCGTCGTCATCCTGACCTGGGACGAGGACGACGGCAGCTCGAGCAACCACATCCTGACGGTGTTCGCGGGCCCGATGGTCAAGAGTGGCTACGCCAGCAGCGCGCGCGTCAACCACTACTCCGTCCTGCGCACCATCTGCGACGCGCTGAGCCTGCCGGCATTCGCGTCGGGCACCATCAACGCGCCGATCACCGACCTGTGGGTGATCCCCACGCCCGTCGCCGGCTCCACCTGGGGGCGGCTCAAGCTGCGCTATCGCTAGTCCGCCGCGAACCGCCGTGGTTGCGACGGAGGCCGGCGCGGCGCCGCGGCCCGCGGCGCGCGCGGGCCGACCTCAGCCCTCGAGCTCCTCGAGCGTGCGCGGCCAGTCGGCCTTGAGCAGGCGTGACAGCGCGCGGTCGGCGAGCAGCCGGCCGCCGGTCTGGCAGCGCGCGCAATAGTTCGTCTCGTGCTCCGCGTAGACGATGCGCTGGATCGGCGCGCCGCACGTCGGGCACGGCTGGCGGTGGCGCCCGTGCACCGCCATGCCGTCCCGGAACGCGGTGACGCGCTCCGGGAACGCCTCGCCCGTCGCGGCGCGCAGGCGCTCGGTCCACTCCGTGAGGATCGCGCGGGTCGCCGCGTACAGCGCGGCGACCTCGGACTCATCGAGCTGCGTGGTGCGCCGCAGCGGCGAGAGGCGCGCGCGATGGAGGATCTCGTCGGAGTACGCGTTCCCGATGCCGCTGAACAGGCGCGGGTCGCTGAGCGCCCGCTTCAGCGTGTGGTCCTCACGCCCGAGCGCGGCGGCGAACGCGGCGAGCGGGGCATCGAGCACCTCGAGCCCGCCGGGGTCGAGCGCGCGCAGCGCGTCCGCGCCCTCGACCACGTGGAGGCCCGCGCGCTGGTGCGAGCTGGCCTCGGTCAGCAGCAACGTGCCGGTCGTGAAGTCGAACGCCGCGAGCCCGACCTTGCCCGGCACCGCCGCGCCGGTCGGCTTCCAGCGCAAGCGGCCCGCGATCATCAGATGGAACACCAGCGCCAGGTCGCCTTCGAGGTGCAGCACGATGCGCTTGCCCATGCGCTCGACGCCGCGGACGTGCCGCCCCTCGACCGCCGACAGCGGCGGCACCGCGGTGCGCATGAGGTTGAGGCTGCGCACGCGGCACCGGACCAGCGTGGCGTCCGCCAGCCGGCGCCGGAGGTGTTCGACGTAGACGGTGATGTCCGGCAACTCGGGCATGGCGGGGATGCTCGCCGCGCGGGCGGCTTCCCGTCAACGCGGGTGCGAGCGGCGGTCGCCGCGCGGGTGCGTGGGCGTGTGCGCACCGCCGCGAGCGCGGATTCGGGACCCGCGTCGGCGCCCGGCGGGCCGGACCTGGGCGCGCACGCGGACCGTCGCGCCGCTTGCCGCCACGGAGGCGGGGAGCGAGAGTGCGCGCAACCATCCCGATCCAGGAGGAGCTCCGGTGCCCATTCACATTCCCGTGCCCACCCGCATCACACCCCCCGGCGAGCCGCCGAAGCTCATCGACGAGTACGTCGGCCGGGTCAACACCGGCACCACGTCGGTCAGCATCGCCCACATGCGGGCGCCCGGTGGTTGGATCGAGCCCGCGCAGACGCCCGAGTTCGACGAGTACACGGTCGTGTTGCGGGGCCTGCTGAGGATCGAGCACGCGGGCGGCACGATCGACGTGCGCGCGGACGAGGGCGTGCTCACGCGCGCGGGCGAGACGGTGCGCTACTCGACGCCGCTCGCCGAGGGCGCGGAGTATGTCGCGGTCTGCGTGCCCGCGTTCGCGCCCGAGCTCGCGCATCGCGCCGACTGAGCCGCCCGTGGCCCCCAACGCCGCGCCGCCCGGAGGGGAGCCCTCCGGGCGGCGGATCGCGCGGCGTCGACGGGACCGCTAACGCATCATGGTCACGCGGGTCTCGACGCGCTGGTCGCCGAGGCGGCCGATCACGAAGTACACGCCGCCACGCGCCGGCACACCGCTCGCGTCGCGACCGTCCCACCGCAGCTGGTAGCTGCCCGGCTGCTGGCGCCCGCTCAACAGCTCGCGCACCATGCGGCCCGAGACGTCGTACACGCCGATGTGCACGTCCTCCGCACCGACGCCCTCGATCGCGTACTCGAGCGTCATCTCGCCCGCGAACGGATTGGGGCTCGGCCGACCGAGCGACAGGCCCGGCGTGGCGAGGGCGGTCAGCTCGGACGCGAGGCTCTCGCCGTCCACCACGATGTCCGGGGTGGCCGTGACGGGCGCGCTCGCGCCGCGCGGATGCAGGCAGGTGGGGCCGATGCCGACGCCGTGGTCGATGAACCAGCCCACGGTGATGATCGACGCGTACGCCGCGCGCACCGCGCCGTCGCGCTCACGACGGCCCGCGAGTTCCACCATGCGGGCGTCCGACTTCGCGAGCCACTCGCCGACGGTCCCGCGATAGAGCCACGGCAGCTGCACCGGCGTGGCCGGGTCGAGGACGATGGGCAGCCCGCGTCGCGGCGCGATGCCGAGGTCGCCAGCGCACACGTTCGCCCACACGGATCCGAGCTGGCGCAGCGCGCTCTCCCTCAGCGTGTGCGGATCCGACCGCATCAGGCCGCAGAAGCCGGCCTGCGGATCGCTCCACGACAGCGCCGCCGAGCGATCGTCCACGCACGCGGTCAGCTCCGCCATCTGCACGTCGGTGAGCTTGGGCGTGGAGCTCGCGACGCTCCCGCACGCCGCCGCGAAGAACGACGGCGGGCGCGGACACGCGGTGCGCGGCCCACCGCAGGTGGTCAGCGTGACGGTGGCTTCGCACGTGCCGACGCCGCAGCCCCCGTCGGTCACCGTGAGCTGGTAGAGCCCGGACTCGGTCACGACCACGCACGACGCGGTGTCGGCGAAGCCGTTGGGACCGCTCCACGCGTACGTGGCCATCCCCGCGGGCGCGCAGAGCGTCAGCTGGTCGCCGACGCATCCGGTCGTGGGACCGTCGATCGAGCACGCGAGCGCGGTCACCGAGCCGGGCGCCAGGACCTTCGTGCAGGGGCCGAACCACAGCCGGTTGTCACCGTCGTAGTAGCGCAGCGAGTAGCTGCCCGGCTGCGTGGCGGTGATACAAGGAGTGCTCGCGGTGCTGCCGTCGGGCAGCTGCCACTGGAACGTCACGGCGAAGGGCGGACCGCAGAGCTGGACCGGGGTGCCGCACACGACGTCGGGCCCCGTGATCGGGCACTGCGCTCCTGCACGCGTCACCCATGACGCGGCGGAGACCAGAACGAGGACGAGCGCGATCCGTCGCGCGACGAGGAACCGGATCATGCGCACCTCCCGTTGATGCCCGCAAGGGTGGGCACCTTGGGACATGGAAGAATGAGGCCAACGCCGCGCGCACCTCTGAGCGTCGGGAAAGCCGCCCGGTCGCGACCCGCTTCGGGTGAGATCACGCAGCGCGAGCGACGCGGCGCGCCGATCCGTCGCGATCTGCACGGCGCGCGACCCCGCGCCGCCGCGTGCCGCCTCGCTGCACCCCGCGGACGTCGTCGCGTCGCGCATCCCCGATCGTGCGGTTTCCAAAGGACGGATCGTGTTTCCGTGCGCGCGCCCCGCGCCGACGATCGGGTCGGATCTCCAGCCCGGCTCGTCGCGGCAACTGATTCCCGCAGCCCGCGATGGGAACCTGGACCCGCGCGCGGGGGCAGCGGGCGTTCGACCCGACTCACGGCTGGCGGCACGGTCATTGATACATAGGCCGCGGTGCCATGATCCCGACACCATCGGAGGCCCCGATCATGCGGCATCGTCCATTCGTCCTCGCCCTCGTGATCCTCGCGCTGGCCGCGCCGCTGGCGGCATCGGCCACCGTGAAGACCAGCGGCGGCCTGTCCCTGGGCGTAAACGCGGGGCTCGGCGGCCAGGCCGACGTGACGTTCTCCGACATCGCGCAGGGATTGCCGTTCTCCGCGCGCCTCGGTGCCGGCTACTGGCGCCTGGATCCCGGCGACGCGCTCGAGGCGCGCCATGTCTTCATCAACGCCAACGACAACGGCGACCCCAGCAAGAGCGGACATCGGTGGGATCTGCGCATGGACGTGTTGCACCACCTGGAGCGCGGGCCGCTCCGGGACTGGTGGCTGGCGCTCGGGCCGCGCTACTCGAAGTTTCGCGGCGACTACGATTTCGTCGGCGGCAACGAGACCTTCTTCATCAACACCGACCAGTGGGGGTTCGGCGGAGCGCTCGAGCACCGCTGGCCGACCGGACCGGAGACCGAGCTGGTGGTGAGCGGAGGCTTCGACTGGTTCGCGAACGCGACGTTGTCGGGTCACGACAGCTCGTACAGCCCCGACGGCACGTCGGTCAGCCCGGTCGACAACTACACGTGGAGGGACGCGGACCGCGCCATCCATCAACCGCGCTACGCACCGCGCGTGATGGTGGGACTGCAGCACCAGTTTGGCCGCTGAGCCGCTGCACGACGGCGACGTGCCGTCGGCAGCACCCCCGGGCGGGCCCGGCGACGAGAGCGCCGGGCCCCGCTCTTTGCCCAGCGGCTTGATTGCGAACGCCCCCGGCGCCTGCCAGCGCCGGGGGCGTCGCGCCTCGTTCGCGGACGCGGATCAGAACTCGATGCCGGCGGCGAGGACGACGAGAGGGTGGGGTGCGCGCATGGCTGTCTCCTGGGGAAAGGGTCGGGCGCGCGGCACACTCGGGGAGTCTTCCGTAGGGAGACACCGGAGGCGCTTCCGTCACAGCGCGGGTAGGATGGCCGCCATGGACGCACTCGACCGGGGACGCGAGCTGCTCACGCGGGCGCGCCGCGTGGTGGCGATGACCGGCGCCGGGATCTCGGCCGAGAGCGGGGTGCCCACGTTCCGCGGCCCCGACGGACTGTGGCGCTCGCACCGCCCCGAGGACCTCGCGACGCCCGAGGCGTTCGCGCGTGATCCGCTGCTGGTGTGGCAGTGGTACGACTGGCGGCGCGGACTCGTCGCCGCCACGCGCCCGAACCCCGGACACGCGGCGCTGGTGCGGCTCGAGCAGCGCTGCGCGTCGTTCCTGCTCGTGACGCAGAACGTGGACGGACTGCACGCGGTGGCCGGCAGCCGTAACGTCCTCCATCTGCACGGCGACCTCTGGACGCTGCGCTGCACGCGCTGCGGAGCCGAGCGCGTGGACCGCACCACGCCGCTGCCCGCGCTGCCCCCGCGCTGCGCGTGCGGCGGGCTCGAGCGTCCGGGCGTGGTGTGGTTCGGGGAAGCGCTGCCGGCCGGCGCGATGGAGCGCGCCGCCGATGCGATCGCGGAGGCCGACGCGGTGCTCATCGTGGGCACCAGCGGCGTGGTGTACCCGGCCGCCGGCCTCGCCCACGTCGCGTTCCATCGCGACATCCCGGTGATCGAGGTGAACCCCGACGAGACCGGGCACACCCACCGCGTGATCGCGGTGCGCGCGAAGGCGGGCGAGGCGCTGCCGGCGCTGGTCGGGTGAGCCGGCGGAGCTAGGCGGCGAGCGCTTCGAGCCGCGCCAGGTCGCGCATCGTCGCGCGCGCGCGCGACCACAGCCACGCCACCAGCGCGAGGTTGCCGACCACCAGCGCCACGCTCGCGGTCCACAGGCCGGGTCCGCGCTGGATCGCCACCCCGGCGCCGAGCACGGCGCCGGTCACCAGGATGAACACCACCACCGATTCGGTCACCGCGCGGGTGGCGCGGCTGTGGACGATCGCGCCCTGGTAGAGGCTCTGCAGGGCATTGAGCATCCCGAGCGGCAGCGAGAGCCACAGCGCGACCGATCCCAGCGCGGCCAGGTCGCGGGGCAGCGCCGACACCCGCGTGAGCCACAGCGTGCCCACCGGGGTGGCCGCGAACACCAGCAGCATCGCCGAGGCCCCGATGCCGAGCGCCGAGGCGAAGCGCCGCAACGGCGCCAGCGCCCGCGGGCGGTCGAGCAGCGCCACCACGACCTCGTTGAACGCGAAGCCGACGCTGCGCATGGTGAAGACCAGTCCGTTCACCACCGGCCACGCCGCCAGCGATTCGAGCGCCAGCGGCATGCGGCTCATCGCGGCGCTGGTGAGTGGTGCCCCGAGGAACGCGATCATCGGCGTCATCATCAGCGGCACGTAGAAGCGCAGGAACGCGGCCGGCGTGAGCGCCGGGCTCACGGCGGGGGCGGCGAGCAGCGCGCCGTGCCGCACCGGACGCACCGCGATGCCGGCGTAGACCGCCTCGGCCACCACGCCGGTGGCGATCGCGGCGGTGCCCACGGCGATCCCGGGCAGCGTGCCGAGCGCCGCGCCGACCGCCAGCACGATCGCATTGGCGCCCAGTCGCACCGCGGTGCCGATGCTCACCGCCTGCGGGCGCCCGAAGCGGATGAGCACGCCCTGCTGGAAGCGCCGGTACGCGATCGACATCGTCCACGGCGTCATGATCCGCAGCCCGAGCCGCGCCGGCTCGCGCACCGCCGCGGGCACGCCGAGCAGGCCGCCGGCGAGCACGTCGTACAGCGGGGAGAAAGCCACCAGCGCGTGCAGCGCGGTGAACGCGATGCCGAGGCCCAGCATGAAGCGCCGGACCAGCCGGTAGGAGGCATCGTCGCGCGACAGCGCGGTGGAGGCCGACAGCAGCATCACCACCGGCGCCTCGATCATGAGCGCGGTCGGGAACACCACGCCGCCGTAGGCCGCCAGGTGCACCCTGGCGTCGGGCAATCGCGCGATGATCGCGCTCACCATCGGCAGCTCGAGTCCCATGAGCAGCCACGAGGCCGCGAGCGGCCACCACGTGTGGATCACGGTGCGCGAGGTGACGGGCGTCGAGGTGTGCGGGGTCATGGGCGGCGCAGCTTACGGCATCGACGCGGGCGCGACCAATCGGCGTGGCACCCCGTCGCACAACCGGGCGCCCTGCGTCGTCGAGCGCAGCGCGGTCGGCTACGCCTTCGCCGCCGCGACGCGCCCCGGGTACGCCACCAGCGCCGCGGCGAGGATCGGTCATCGCGCGGCGCAGCTTCTTCTCCTCGAGCACGTACGCGATGCGCACCTCGTCGCGGCCGAGGCCGGGCGTGGCGTAGAAGCCGTCGGCGGGGGCCACCATCACGGTCTCGCCGTCGAGCGCGAAGTCCTTGAGCAGGTACTCGGCGAACGCGTTCGCGTCGTCGACTGGCAGGCGCGCGCAGATGTAGAACGCGCCCTCGGGCTTGCGCAGCAGCACGCCCGGGATCGCCTGCAGGGCGTCGCACACCACGTCGCGGCGCTTCTGGTACTCGGTGATGACGCCGCGGATGTACTCCGGCGGCACCTGGGTGAGCGCGGTGCACGCCCACTGGCCGAGCGTCGGCGGGCACAGCCGCGCCTGGCCGAAGCGCAGGATCGCGTCCATCAGCACGGGGTTGCGGCTGACGATGTTGCCGACCCGCACGCCACACAGGGAATAGCGCTTCGAGACCGAGTCCACCACCACCACCAGGTCGTCCATGCCGGGCAGCGTCAGCACCGAGCGGTGCCGGCGCCCGTCGTAGACGAACTCGCGGTAGACCTCGTCGGCGATCAGGTAGAGCCCGCGCTCGCGGCAGATCGCCGCGACCATCTCGATCTCGGCGTCGGTGTACACCGTGCCGGTCGGGTTGTTCGGCGAGCAGATGAGGATCGCCTTCACGCGGGGTCCGAGCTGCGCCTCGATCGCGGCGCGCGACGGCAGGTGATAGCCGTCCTCGGCGCGCGTCGTGACCGGCACCGGCTCCACGCTCATCATGCCCGCGAAGCCGTTGTAGTTGGTGTAGAACGGCTCGAACACCAGCACCTGGTCGCCGGGGTCGCACACCGCGCCGAGCGTGAGCAGGATCGCCTCGCTGCCGCCGGTGGTGACGAAGATCTGGCTGGACTCGAGCGCGAGCCCGACGCCGGCGTAGTAGGTGCGCAGCGCCTCGACGAACTCCGGCAGGCCCTGCGAAGGTCCGTACGCGACGTTGGGCAGGTCGAACGCGCGGATGCGATCGAGGATGGCCCGCGGGGTCGGGATGTCGGGCTGGCCGATGTTGAGCGGATAGACGGTCTTGCCCGCCTTGCGGGCGGCGACCGCGAACGGCGCGAGCCGGCGGATCGGCGAGGCCGGCATCTGTTGCGCGCGCCGGGAGAGTCGGGGCGAGTCGGGCATGAGACCTCCGGTTGGAATCGGCAGCGGGAAGTCTAGCGCAGCCCCGTCGCGCCCGCGAGCCGGCGCGGCGCCGCTTACTGGACCACGGCGATCCGTCGGGTGGCGCTGAGCCCGCCCGCGTCGACGCGCAGGAAGTAGACGCCGGGCCGCAGCGCGCCCGGGCTCCATTCCAGCAGGTGGCTGCCGGCGCCGAGCACGCCGTAGTCCACGCTCGCCACCCGCGCTCCGCGCAGGTCGTGCACGCTCAGCCGGGTGGGCGCGCTGGCCGGGAGCCGGAATGCGAGGTGGGCGGCGCCGGCGCGGCCGGCCGGATTCGGGAAGACGGCCAGGTCGAACGCGATGAGCCCGCCGGGCGGGACCCCGAGCGAGGTGTCGGGGAACAGCCGCCAGGTGCGCAGCTGCTGGCGCGCGAAGCGTCGCCGGCAGCACGCCACCGGGCACCGACGCGATCCCGGCGTCGGTCTCGATGTGCGTGGTCGTGCTGGCCGCCGCGATGCCGAGCCCCGGCAGGCTGAGGGTGGCGGTGCGCGCGGCGTCCGCCAGGTTCCAGGCGCGCACGATCAGCCCGTGGTCGATGCCCTCGTCCGCCGGCTTCAGCGCCCACATCAGCACGTCGGGCTCGTCGAGCGCGAGCAGCGAGTAGGTGGCCTGCGGCAGCGGCGCCGCCGGTCCGCCGGTCACCGGGCCCGCGACCAGCGGGTCCTGGTGCTCGAGCGCGAACCGCATCGCCGCGGCGGGATCCCATGCGCCGCGCGTGCGCAGCGCGTAGCGGCAGCCGAACTGGGAGTCGCCGCCCTGATTCGCGATGCCGAACCCCGCGCCGTCGACCTGCATGCCGACCACCGTGGTGATGCGGGAGCTGCCCGCGTCGAGCGTGGTTGGCGTGCTGGCGCCGAGCTTGAAGTACGGGCTGTCGGTCGCCGACAGCGTCACGCCGCGCGTGGTCTCGCCCATGTCGACGAAGTGGTTGAGCGTGAGCCAGTCGGTGCGCGTGTTCTCGTTCGCGTAGTCGCCGCCCTGCGCGATGCGCGCGACCCGCGCGATCATGCCGACCTCCTCGTGCCGGGTCAGCGGCGACGTGAACGAGAACGTCGACGTGTAGCCGACCTGGTTCGCGAAGTTCTGGGTGACGTGGCCGTCGTAGTCGATCCGGTCGAGGCCCTTGTACAGCGTCACGCGGGCGTCGTGCGCCGGGGCGCCGCCGGCCACCACGCGCAACGTCACCGACACCGGACCGCTGCTCTCGACGGTGACGGTGCCGCCGCCCGATCCGAGGTCGAGCACCGACTGGCCGGCGGCGACCAGCTCGCGATCGCCATCCTTGTGGTCGATCACGCTCGTGAGCTGGCCACGTGCGCCGAGCGTGACCCGGTACAGTCCGTTGTCGATCGCGCTGCCCGCGACGGTCGCGGCGTCGGGGAAGCCGGCACCCGGGCCCGGCACCACCGCGTAGACGCGATATCCCACCGAGGGCACGCCGCTCGCCAGGATGCGCACGCGGGGCTGGCCGTCGACCGTCACGGGCTGGCTCTCGACCTCCTGTCCGGTCGCGACGTCCACCACGTGCAGCGGCGCCGCCGTGCTCACCGCGAGGTCGACCACGTCGGTGCGCGCCCACGAGAGCGGGTTGAAGACGACGTGGCGCTCGTCGGTGCCGGGCGCGGCCACCAGCGCCGCGACCCGCCGGAGCGAGCGCGCCTGCAGGGTGTCGGCGTACGACGCCAGGGCGTCGGCCATGCGGCGCTGCCAGTTTCGGCGCTGGGCGTCCGTCACTCCCGGTCCGGGTCCCCACGAATGCTCGTAGTAGAGCCCGCACGCGAGCTCCATGCTGTCGCGCGCGCTCGTGAGCCCGGACAGCACCGAGGGATCGTGCAGCGCCGCGAGCGAAGCGAGCGCCTCCGCGGTGCGCAGCTTCTCGACGCCGCGCTTGGCGCGGGCGGTCGCGGCCGCGAGCGAGGCGTCGAACAGCTCCCACTCGTTTCCGAACGAGGCTCCGTAGGCCGGCAGCGAGGCGCCGTACGCCGCCTCGAAGTCCTGGAAGAAATCGACCTCGTTCGAGACGATCACCCGCCGGCTGGCGTCGGTGAGGTCGCGAGCGGCGGTCAGGAACGCGGTGGTGTACGACTGGACGTCGTCCCAGCCGTAGCCGAACGCCGCCGCGACCGGCCACGGCCAGCGCGCGAGGAAGCCGGGATCGGTGTCGAGGTAGTTCACGGCCGCCGCGGGATCGCGCGCCTCGGCGTACCCGCCCTGCGAGGCGCTCCCTCTCGGCGAGGAGTTCCACTTCATGAGCACCGACTGACCGTCAGGGCCGGCGAAGTGATAGATCTCGCGCGGCCGGTCGTAGGCCTCGATCTGCGTCGCGCAGTTGCAGATCCCCTTCCACGCGTAACGCGCCCCGCAGCCGGCCCACAGCGACGCGACGCCACCCGGCATCGTCTGGTCCTCCATCGGCACCACCAGCGTGAAACGCAGGTTCTCGCGCCGCTCGAGCTGACCGGCGTACGCGAGGCTGCGGATCACCGCCTCGGTCGGCATGGCGCCGTAGAGCTGCACGCAGGTGTTGAGCGGGACCGTGACGTCGCCGGCGCGGACGTGATTCCACAACCGTTGCACCTCGGCGGGCGTGCGGCTGCGCTCGTACTCCCACACCCAGAGCGTGCCGTCGGTGTTGAATCGCCCGCGCTGATCGGCCGGATCGGTGGCGGTCGACTCGGCCTGCGCCAGATAGCGGTCGAGCATCTCCGGCAGGATGGTGCGATACGCTGCGTCGTCGGCGCTCCACATGTAGTCGGTGTGGTCGTCGTTCGCGATGTAGAGCCGCTTCTGCGCCTGCGCGTCGACCGGCACGCCGGGAAGCGCGGCCGGTACCGGCGCGGCTGGAACCATGCGCTCCAGGACCGCGTCCTCGCCCGCGTCGTGCGGATGGATTCCGTGGGCTCCCGCGGGCACGGGCACGAGGGCACGGGCCAGCAGGAGCGCGGTCGCGACGAGCGCGAGACACCGAGGGACGGTCACCCGTGGCGCTGTCATGGGACTCCGAGGGTAGGGGTGGCCGGCACCCGCGGGGACGGGCGGGCCCACGCTTCGCTCGCCGCGCAGGGGCTGGCGATGCGGCGACGAAGTGTAGCAGAACCCCCGGAGCACCGGCAGCGCTCCCGCCCCGGACGGGCGCCGCCGTCGCCGTCGGTTCAGACGACGGCGGCCGAGTGGCGCTCCTCGTCGCGCAGCCCGTACAGGGGCTGATACTTGCCCCACAGGTAGTCGAGGTAGGGCTCGATGCGCAGCGCCTCGCCGGTCGCACGCGGCACCAACTCGGCGGCGGTGAACTTCGCGCCGTGCCGGTACACGTGCTCGCGCAGCCAGCCGTGCAGGGCGTCGAACTCGCGCCGCTCGATCGCGGCCGGGATGCCGGGCACCGCTCGCACCGCGGCGGCGTGGAACTGGGCGGAGAGGACGTTGCCGAGCGTGTAGCCCTGGAACTGCCCGCCGATCGGTCCCGCGAACCAGTGCACGTCCTGCATCACACCGTCGCGATCGTCGGAGGGCGCGATGCCGAGATCGGCTTCGCTGCGCGCGCGCCACGCCGCCGGCAGGTCCCGGACGGCGAGCCGGCCCTCGAGCAGGTCGAGCTCCAGGTCGAAGCGCATCATGACGTGCAGGTTGTACGTCACCTCGTCGGCGTCGGTGCGGATGAGCGAGCGCTCGACCTTGTTGATCGCGCGGTAGAACACCTCGAGCGGGACCGGCCCGAGCTGGCGCGGGAATCCGCGCTGCAGCTCCGGGTACATCCCGCGCCAGAAGCCGAGGCTGCGACCGACCACGTTCTCCCACAGCCGCGACTGGCTCTCGTGCACGCCCGACGAGGCGCCGTTCGCCAGCGGCAGGCCCTCGAACGCGCGATCGATGCCCTGCTCGTAGAGGGCGTGCCCACACTCGTGCAGCGTGCTGAAGAGGGCGTCGGTCAGCGCGTCCTCGCGCACGCGGGTCGTGATGCGGACGTCGCCGAGCGAGAACTTCGTCATGAACGGATGGTGGGTCTTGTCCTGGCGGCCGCGCTCGAGGTCGTAGCCGTAGCGCTGGATCACCGCGAGCCCGAACGCCAGCTGCGCGGCTTCGGGGGCGTGTTGGTGCAGGCACGCGTCGTCGGCGGCCGGCCGGCTGGCGATCGCGCGCACCAGCGGCACGAGGCGCTCGCGCAATGCGGCGAACAGCGCGCGCACGGTGGCGGCCTCCATGCCGTAGTCCGAGAACGCGATCAGCGGGTCGGCAATGCAGCGGTAGCCGGGAAAGCAGTCGGCGAGGCGCCGCGACAGTTCGAGCGTGCGCTCGAGCAGCGGGAGCACGCGCGTGAAGTCGTTCGCCGGTCGCGCCGCGGTCCACGCCTGGTAGGTGCGGGCGGCGTGCTCGTCCATCTCGGAGACGAACGCGGGCGGCACCTTCACCGCGAGGTCGAAGTCGCGCCGCGTGACCCGCGCCAGCGACGCCTCGTCGGAGTCGAACGGCCTCCCGGCCACTTCGCGCTCGACCTGCTCCAGCAGCCGGCCGATCGCCGGATCGACGAAGCGCTCGTGCGCGAGCCGGCTCAGCAGCGCCGTCTGCCGGCCGCGCGCCTCGGCGCCTCCCGGGGGCATGTACGTCGCCTGATCCCAGCGCAGGACCGCGGCCGCCCCGTGCAGGTCGGTGATCTCCCGCAGCCGCGTCTTGAGTTCGTCGAGTCGGGATGTCATCCGTCGTCTCCGGGAATGGGTCGAGGTGATCCGGCGGGGTGGAGAGGCCACAATCCCGGGCCCGGGTTCATGGACGATGCACGGTACACCGCGGGCCGCCGCGGCGGAAAGCGCTCCGGAGCGCGCTTTCCGGCGGGTGCGACGCCGCGGCGGGACCGCGCCGCTCAGGGTCGGCGCTGGTAGGTCCCGACCAGCTCGGCGATGCCGAGCACGTGGCCGCTCATCGCGCGTTCGAGCTGGCTTCGCCGGGGCTCGTGCAGGTCGCCGAGCGGTGCATCGAGGGCGATCAGGCGGAAGAAGTACCGATGGCGTCCCACCGGCGGATCGGGGCCGCGCCACCGAGGGTCGCCCCAATCGTTGCGGCCAGGCCGTGCCGGCCCGCGCGCCGGCGGGGCGTACCCCTCCGGCAGCGCCGTGGTGGTGGCGGGCAGGTCGTAGATCACCCAGTGCACCCAGTCCACCTTCGGCGAGGCCGGATCCGGCGCGTCGGGGTCGTGCACGATCAGGGCGAACGCGCGCGTTGTGGCCGGGGCGCCGCGCCACTGCAGCGCGGGCGGGCGATCCGCGCCCTGGGGGGTATGGCGTCGCGGGATCGCGCCGCCCGGCGCGAATGCCGGCGAGCCGAGCGTGAAGGTCGCGTCCGGCCCGGGGGCGGCGACTCCGCGCTCCGGCCCGAGGCCCCCGAAGCCGAGGATCAGGAAGATGCCCAGGCACGAGCGCATGCGACCTCCGTTCGAGCGCTGTCCCCGCGGCGCGATCAACGCGGAATCGCGCGCGGCGCGCCTTCCCAGACCTGAACCGGCGGGAACGACCAGTGCCGTCCGGTGGCCAGCGAATCCATCAGCTCCTCCGGCGGCTGACCCGCGCGTTCCACCACCCCGTGCCGCACGAACGCGCGGTCGCAGTGCACGCCCCACCAGGGGACCCCGCGGGCGCGCTCAGCCAGGAACGCCTCGGGGCTGATCAGCAGCGAGTCGTCGACCACCAGTCCGCCGTCGGAGAAGTGCACGTGCTGTCCCGCAGGAAACAGCAGGCGATTGCGCGCGCTCGGCTGATAGAAGGCGAAGTAGAGGAGCGAGTGCGTCTCGGAGTGGAGGAGGATCGCGTCCTGCGGCGCGTCGCGCGTGATCACGCTGGCCGCGCGCGCGAGTTCGCGCGGCTCGTCGAAGCGGTGGTGCATCCACGACGCGCGTGCCGCGAGCAGCAGCAGGAGCCCGGTCGCGACGATGCCGGCGCGCCGCCACGTGATCTGCTCGAGCCCGGCCGCGGCGAGCAGGACCCAGAACGGGACCAGCACCAGCAGGTCGCGGTTCAGCACGAACGCCCAGGCCCGCGTGGTGAGCGGCAGCAGGCAGCACAGCATTACGAGCAGCGCCGTGGTCCAGCGACGCTCGGCGTTGACGAGCGCGAGCAGCGCGAGCAGCGCGAACACCGGCAGCAGGTAGGTCGCTCCGCCCGAAGCCACGCGCCCCAGACCCACCAGCCCGTCCACGCTCGGCCAGTGGTAGTGGCCGCCCCAGTCCTCCTGCGCGAGCTGCCTGATCACGGTGGGGACCTGCGGGACGAACAGCGCCAGCACCAACGCGGCGAAGCCGAGCCAGCGCACGAGTGCGCGCCGATCGTCGTGCAGCACCGCGACGCCCCACAGCACGGTGACGAGGAAGACCGCGAGCATCAGGTAGTGCGTGTAGGCCCCGATCACGGCGGCGGCCATCAGCATCAGGGCGTCGCGGCCGCGGCGCTCCTGCACCCACGCCACCGCCGACAGGGCGACCATCAGCGCGAGCACCCACATCAGCGCGTACGACTCCACGTCCTGCGAGTAGCGGACGTGCGCGCTGTCCAGCGCCAACAGGGCGGCGGCGACCAGGCCGGTGCGCCCGCTCCGCAGCCGCCGGCCGAGCTCGAACGTGGCCACCAGGCTCCCGAGTCCGAACGCGATCGAGGGCGCGCGCAGCCACGCCTCGCCGGTGCCCCCGAGGGCGATCCAGCCCTTGATCAGCAGGAAGTAGAGCGGCGGGTGGATGTCGTGGGCGACCAGCTGCACCACGCCGAGCCACGAGTGACGCGCCACCATGACGAGGTAGAGCTCGTCGAACCACAGGTGGGTGCCCGCCGCCTCGCGGATGCGCAGCGCCAGCGCCACGAGCAGCACCAGGGCGAGGACGATCCCACGGCCGGCGCGGGAAGCCGGCGGTGAGAGCGCGGAGGCATCGGGCATCGTCTGCAAGGGGACCTGCCAGCGACCGGTGAGCATGCGGTTCGCGGGCGTGGCGCCCACACCCGCGCCCGCCGAGCATAGGCCCGCGACCGGGTGCGGCGCCACCCCGGTCTGTGAAAGTGTCCTCCCCATGGATGACCTGAGCATGGGAGTGCGAGAGGCCCGGCGGTTGGGGGTGGTGGAGGCCGCGCTGCGAGGGAAGCTCACCAATGGCGAGGCGGCCGAGGCGCTGGGCTTGAGCGCGCGGCAGCTGCGCCGGCTCAAGCGGCAAGTCGAGCGTCACGGTGCGCGTGGGGTGGTCCACGGCAACCGGGGGCGGCCCTCGCCCCGACGGCTGGCGGTGACCGTGCGCCAGCCGGTGGTGGAACTGCTGAGCGGCGCGGTGCGCTTGAACGACCATCATGTGCGTGACCTGCTGGCGGAGGCCGGAGTGTCGATCAGCGTCGACAGTGTGCGACGCATCCGCCGCGAACTCGGTCTGCCCCCCAAGCAGCGACGGCGCCCGTCACGCCACCGCCGCCGCCGCGAGCGCGAGGCGCGCTGCGGGGCGATGGCCCTGATCGACGGCAGCCCGTTCCACTGGCTGGGACTGAACCAACCCCCACTCACCCTGGTCGGCATGCTCGACGACGCCAGTGGCGAGATCCTCGCGCTGACGCTGCGCGGGCAGGAGGACCTGCACGGCTACACCACGGTGCTGCGGCAGACGATCGTCACCCACGGCGTGCCGCTGGCGCTGTATGGCGATGGCACCAGCATCGCGGTGCGCAACGATCCCTTCTGGACCCTCGAGGAGGAGCTCGCGGGTCGCCAGCACCCGTCGCACTTCGGTCGGATGCTGGAGGATCTCGGCATCCGCTACCTCCGGGCTCGCAGCCCGCAGGCCAAGGGCCGCATCGAACGCCTGTGGCGCACCCTGCAGGATCGACTCGCCGCCGAGCTCGCCCTGCACGGCATCACCACCACGGCCGAGGCGCTCGCGTTCCTGCCCGACTTCATCGTCCGCTACAATCGCCGGCTCGGCCGCGCCCCGCGCCAGCGCGTGGGTCTGTGGCGCCGGGCGCCGCGCGACCTCGACCGACTGCTGGCCTGCCGCTACCCGCGCGTGGTGGCTCGCGACAACACCGTCTCGATCGCCGGACAGCTGCTCGATCTGCCCCCCGGCCCCTACCACGCCAGTCGCCATGGCCGCACCGTGGAAGTACGCGAACTGCTCGATGGCCGCTTGCTGGTGCTCGATCAGGATCACGTCGTGCTCGAACGAGCCGCCCCCGCGGGTCCGTTCACGCTCGTGCCCCGCACCTCGGCGCGCTCGCGCCGCCGCCCGCGCCGCGCGATCGACGCTCGACGATCGCCTCAGCTCGACGATCGCCCCACCCCACGGGTTGGAGGTCGTGCCTCGCAGGCGGCGCCCCCAAGGCGCTCCGCACCCCACCGGCCCACCGCGAACCACCCGTGGAAGAAGCGCACGTTCAAACCCCAACCCCGTCTCCAGTCGACGGGCTGAGGGGGGACAGAATCACTGCGGCGTTAGGCGGACAGAATCACTGCTGGACGGTCGCGGATCAGCCGTGGATCAGCCGTGGAACAGCGGGTGCAGCAGCCACCACGAGAGGGCCGCGACCAGCCCGGCGAGCGGCATGGTGAGCACCCACGCCCACACGATCTGGCCCGCCACCCCCCAGCGGACCGCGCTCAGGCGGCGGTTCGCGCTCACGCCGGTGCCCACGATGGCGCCGGTGATGGTGTGGGTGGTCGAGACCGGGATGCCCGCCGCGGAGGCGCCGAACAGCGCGAGCGCTCCCGCCGTCTCCGCGCAGAAGCCCCCGACCGGCCGCAGCTTGGTGATGCGCATGCCCATGGTGCGCACGATGCGCCATCCGCCTGAAAGCGTTCCGAGCCCCATCGCGCCGTGCGCCGCGAGGACGACCCAGAGGGGGACGTGGAACTCACCGGTCAGGCGCCCGGTCGAGTAGAGCAGCGCCGTGATGATGCCCATCGTCTTCTGGGCGTCATTGGAACCGTGGCCGAGGCTGAACGCCGCCGCCGAGACCAGCTGCAGTCCGCGGAAAGTCTTGTCGACGTGGTGCGGGTTGTCGTGACGGAAGATCCACAGCACGCCGAGCATCGCGAGGAATCCGAGCACCAGTCCGAGCACCGGCGAGATCACGATGAACAGCGCCACCCGGAGCAGTCCCGGCAGGAGCACCGCGCTGGGGCCCGTCGAGATCAGCGCCGCGCCTACGAAGCCGCCGATCAGCGCGTGCGACGACGACGTCGGCAGCCCCAGCCACCAGGTGATCATGTTCCACACCACCGCGCCCGCCAGCGCGGCCAGCACCACCTGCGGGTTCACGCACGCGGGATCCACGATGCCCTTGGCGATGGTCTTTGCGACGTGCACCCCGAACAACGCGAACGCGACGAAGTTGAAGAAGGCGGCCCACGCCACCGCCTGGCGCGGCGACAGCACCCGGGTGCTCACCACGGTGGCGATCGAATTGGCGGCGTCGTGGAAGCCGTTGCTGAAGTCGAAGAACAGCGCGATCGCGATGATCAGGCCGATCAGCCAGAGCTCGGACATGATCAGCGGTTCTTGAGCACGATCGCCTCGATCGAGTTCGCGACGTCCTCGCAGCGGTCCGCCGCGCCCTCCAGGCGGCCGTACAGCTCCTTCCAGCGCATGACATCGAGCAGGTCGTGCTTGCCCGGCAGGAACAGGTCGGCGACCACGTTGCGCGAGATGTTGTCGGCCTCGTTCTCGAGCCGGTTGACCTCGATGGTGAACCCCATGAGGTTCTTGAGCTCCTCGAGATTGGTCACCGCCTGCTCGATCTGGACGCCGCAGCGCTGCACGATCGAGGTGAGCTGCGCCGCCTCGGGGGTGACCCGCTCGATCCTGAAGAGCACGAAGCGGCTGCCGATCGCCTCGACCGCGTCGAGCACGTCGTCGAGTCCGCTCGCCAGGTCGTGGATGTCCTCGCGCTCGAGCGGTGTGATGAAGGTGCGGTTCAGGCGCTCGAAGATCTCGTGGGTCACGAGATCGCCCTGGTGCTCGATGTCCTTGAGCAGCCGCGTCCGCTCGATGCGCTCGTCGTAGTGCTGCACCAGCTCGTGGAGCTGGTCGCAGCCCTGCCGCACCAGGGAGGCCTGCTTGCGGAACAGTGTGAAGAAGTCCTCCGTCTTCGGGAAGATCGAGAACATGCGTCCCTCGCGCGTCGGGGTAGGTCGGCCTTCCGAGCGCCGGATGGATAGCACGCGCTCCGGGTTGCGGCAACCCGGCGAGCGTCGCGCGGCGTGAGAGCGGGGGCGCGGATGTGCCGCGCCGGACTCAGTGCCCGACGGAGTCGGGCGGTGCGGCCGTCGGCGCGGCGGCCGAGTCGATGGGGACGTACACGAAGCGCGGCGTCCAGTGGTTGCCGTCCACGGGATTGAGCGCCTCGGAGATGGCCCCGAGCGAATCCGCGAGCCGGTAGCGGCGCGCGACCTGCTTCCACCATGGCTGCGACTCGATCCCGGTCTTCTCCAGCGCGACGTCGGTGACGATCACCGGGCGGTCGGGTCCATACATCAGCGGCGCGAACAGGCGGTCGACGAATCCGGGGTCGCGCCGCAGGAGCGCGTTGTTCCGCGCGCGGATGATGTCGTCGAGCGGGATCTGCTGGGCGAACGTGCCCTTGCCCGCCCGCCACGCGTACCAGCCGTGGTAGAACATCACGATGCGGCCCGGCGTCGAGCGCAGACGCGCGGTCAGCTCGGTCAGCGCCTGCTGCGCGTGACGATGCGGCAGGTGCGCGCGCGCCGTGTATTGGAGCGGAATCGACTGCAGCGCGATCACCAGGTAGACGATCGCGAGCGCGCCGCCGGCGCGGCCGGCGGTCGGCGGATCGATGGCGCGCCCCAGGCGCCACAGCGAGAGCGGGCCGAGCACCGAGAACGACACCACGGTGGGATTGAGCACGTGGCGGAACGCGTCGGGATCGAGCGTGGCCATGAACCCCGACGCGAGGCCGCCCAATCCGGCCCAGGCCCACAGTCCGGCGGGGCCGCGCCACGGGCGTTCCGGCAGGCCGAGCGAGAGCAGCGCCGGGATGCTCATGAGCGACAGCGAGCCCAGCACGCCACCGGCCGCGTACTTGAGGATGCGCACCTTGTCGATGGTCGACCAGTGGGACGGCACCTCCCACGTGAAGTAGGAGAACCACGGCCCCAGCCAGCGGCTCAGCAGCAGGTAGCCGCCGGCGCAGCCCACGACGATCGCGATCCCGAACACCGGCAGCCGGCGCCGGTCGTTCACCGCCAGGTGCGCCAGCGCGGCGATCGAGAACCACACCGCGTGCTGCTTGGTGAAGAAGCCCGCCGTGAGCAGCGCCGCCGCCCCCAGCGCCCCGCGGGCGCCGGGCACGTGGCGCAGCACCGCGAGCCCCGACAGCGAGAGCAGCAGCATCATCGAGTCGGGCCGGCCGACATCGTAGTGACCGCCGGTGATGCCGTACGACATCAGCAGCACGCCGGCGCCGGCCACGCCGAGCGTCCACGAACGCGTCTCGGCGCGGACCAGGCACGCCACCAGCACCGCGACGCCCGACATCGAAAGGAACGACACCAGGCGGGGCACCCACAGCGCGGGACCGGCCACGCGCGCGAGCAAGGACGCCACGGTCGCGAAGCCCGGCATGTAGGCGAGGGTGACGAACTCGAGCGTGGGGGCGACGTAGATCGGCTGCCCGTGCGTGAGGCGGACCACGTGGTCCATCATCACGCCCTCGATGTAGTCCAGCTCGAGCGGGTAGCGGAGCCGCAGGAGCGCGAGCCCGACGAACACCAGCGCCTCTGCCAGCGACAGAGCCCACAGCGCGAGACGCATCTGTCGAGTCAACATGGGGCGGCAGGATAGGTCATGCCGCGACGCACTGCCAGCGCCGCCGCCGGCGGGCACCGGAGGCGCGACCGGGTTATCCTGCCGGCGAGGAGCTCCCGATGCCGCTCTGTCATTTCGTCTCGGACCTTCACGGCGACGCGGGCCGCTGGCGACACCTCTTCGAGGTTCTGCGCCAGGAGGCCCCGACCGCCGTGTTCCTCGGCGGCGACCTCATGCCGTCGCCGTGGTCCGGGCTGGAAGCGGCACCCGGGCGATTTCTGCGCGATGTGGTCGCGGCCGGCTTCACGGACCTGCGCGAGCGCCTCGGGGCGCTCACGCCGCGCGTGTTCCTGATCCTGGGCAACGACGATCTGCGGGCCGAGGAGCGCACGGTCCGTTCGGCGGCCGCGGGGCCCGGCTGGGAGTACCTCCACGGCCGCCGCACGGGATTCGGTCGCTTCACGGTGTTCGGCTACGCGTGCGTGCCGCCCACGCCGTACCCCCTCAAGGACTGGGAGCGCTACGACGTGTCGCGTTTCGTGGACCCGGGCTGCACGCCCCCGGAGGAGGGCACTCACTCGGTGCCCTTCGACGAGCAGGAGAGCCGTCATGGCACGATCGCGAAGGACCTCGCGGCGATGACCGGCACGGAGGACCTGTCGCGCGCGGTCTGCCTGTTCCACGCCCCGCCCTATCGGACCGCGCTGGACCGCGCCGCACTCGACGGGCGGATCGTGGAGCACGTGCCGATCGACGTTCACGTCGGGAGCATCGCCATCCGGCGCTTCATCGAGGAGCGTCAGCCCTGCGTGACGCTCCACGGACACGTGCACGAATCCGCCCGCCTCACCGGGAGCTGGCGTGACCGGATCGGACGCACCCACTGCCTTTCGGCGGCCCACGACGGGCCGGAGCTGGCGCTGGTCCGCTTCGATCCCGCGCATCCCGAGTCGGCGACCCGCGAGCTGCTGCCCATCCGCTGAGTCAGAGCCCGCGCCCGCCCAGCGGCAGCGACCGCGCGGCGTCGGTGACCGCGCCGATCTTGACCGCATAGCTGGTCTGGCGCTCGAGGTCCAGGTCGGTGACGAAGTGCACGTCGAGCAGGCCCGCGGAGCGATAGCCGGTGCGCAGGAAGTTCATTTCGGCCAGGCACAGGCTCCAGCCTTCGAGCCAGAGCTGGAGCTCGTCACTCTGCTCCGGCGAGCCCACGAAGTGCACCAGCAGGTCGAGGTCGCTCCCGGGGCCCGCGGTGAAGTTCTTGGTGCTCCCGAACACGTAGAGCGCGCGCACGCCGAAGCGCGCCGGGTCGAGCTCGGCGGCGATCCGCTGGGCCATGGCGAGGCGCCAGCGGGAATGGTCATCGCTCGGCCGCGCCGCCGGCGGAGGCAGCGGGCGGGCCGTCGTGTCGGTCGGACCCGGCTCGCTCAGCACCCCCACGGCCTCGTCGAGGTCGGCGTTGAGCAGGATCCGGAGCACCAGGCCGTCGGACGCCGCCGGCACGTCGATCACCCGCACGACGTCCGCCAGCTCCGCGAATTCCGGGAGCAGTCGCGGGAGCATGTTGTCGGAGCCGCGGAAGAACGCCTCGTGGAAGACCACGCCTTCGTCGTCGGGGTAGAGCGGCAGATAGCGGATGCCGGACTCGACCAGGTCCTGGAAGAAGTGCGTCCCGAACGAGAGGTCCGGCACGTATTGCCCGCGGCGCCGGGCGATCTCGATCAGCGCGGCGGTGTTGTTGATATCGGAGTACGTGACGCTGACCCCGAGCCGGATGTCGCCGCGGCTGCCCCAGCGCCCGGGACCCATCAGCACGAATTGCCGCTTGGGGAGAATCTTGTTGAGCCTCCCGACGGCGTGTCCCACCGCGCGAATGCTGTTGAGGTCGCCGATCGCCCCGTACGCCTCGGGGTCCACGTACACGACATGCGTGATCTCGGGGACCGCGCCGTTCGAGATTGAGCGGTTGGCCGAGAACAGCAGTCGCTCGCGCGGGATGTCGCGGGGGATCGGTGCCGGGGCGGAATCGGGGGAGTGGCTCTGCGGACGACATTGGAGCAGGTACAGGTTGCTCCCGTCGCTGGCGAACTCCAGATCGACCGGACTGCCGAGCGCCTCCTCCAGCACCCCGAGCAGCGCCCGCATGCGCTCGATGAATGCGGCGTCACCGAGCAGGCCGTCGAACGTGAACACGAGCTGGTCGCTCCGGAAGTCGAGGTCGAGCCCCGCGGGGCTGCGGATCATGTCGTGGTCGACTACCGACACGAGTCGGAGCAGATCGGGATATTCCGATCCGATCTCCTGCAGGAGCGCGTGGCGATCCACCGTCTGGAAGGCATTGAGCTCGAGATCGATCACGTCGATGCGACGCGGCGAGTAGCGTGCGACGTCCTCCGGGCTGACGTTGACGCGCAGGCCGGGTTGACCGGGCGCCGCGATCACCGGGTAGTCGTCGGCGAGGCGGTCCACCGCGCGCGTGCCGAGTCCCGGGACCAGCCGCAGCAGTCCGTCCTTGCGCCGGATGCGCGGCGACCAGCGCAGCTCGTTGTTCGAGAACGCCACGCCGGCCCAGGCCGGCAGGAACCAGCGCCCCATGCGCTTGCCGACCACCTCCTGGATCATGATCCCCATCTCCTCGTGGTGGTCGAGCAGCCCGCGTTCGGCGCGGTACTGGATGGGGTCGGGGCCGAACACCGACGAGTACACCTCGGCGATCGCATCGAGCAGCGCGGCGAGCCGCTCGGACTTGGTCCCCTGGTTCGCGAGGAACAGGCTCTTGTACTTGCCCGAGAACGCCGAGCCCGCACGATCCTCCAGCAGGCTCGACGAGCGCACGATCAGCGGGCGCTCGCCGAAGTCGTCCAGCGCGGTCGCCAGCCCCTGCACGAACTCCGCCGGGAAGCGCGAGTTCTTGAACAGCTGGACCAGGTTCGGGTACTCCTGCCGCACCTGGTCGAGGTCCTGGTACTTCCAGTTGTAGACGTCGTCCAGGTTGTTGTGCGCGATGAACCCCAGGATGCCGTCCGAAGGCAGGTACCAGGTCTTCGGCACCCGGATGCCATGGAGCGGACCATCGCCTTCCGCCGAGCGCGCGAGGATCCGAGACGCCAGGAACAACCCGCTGGTCTTGCCGCCGAGCCGCCCGTGGCTCTTGGGCAGCTGGATGGTGTGGGCGACCAGGTCGTAAAAGTCCTCGATCTCGACCCAGCGCCGGCAGGAGTTGATGAAGTCGAGGTGGTCGCTCAGCAGCCGGCGGACGAGGGACGCCTTGATGCCCATGTGCATCGCGGTCGAGAGCTCGTGCGCGTCGAGCCCGGTGTGCTCGAACCGCTCGAGCGCGTTGGCGATCTCGGAGAGCGAGGTGTCGGCGCTCTCCAGCGCGAGCAGCAGGAAGCGGACGCGATCCTCCTTGATCCAGACCTGGAGGGAGGACAGCAGCTCGCCACGGCTCAGGTGCTCGCTCGCGATGCGAAACGTCGTGATCGCGATCCGGTCCAGGTCCGCGGGGGCCATGCGGGGCACCGGGCGATTGTCGTCCGTCAGCGCGATCTCGCGCTCCGCCGCTCCCGTCAGCTGCGCCAGCAGCTCGCGTGCGGCCTCGACGCCGCTGCGCGAGAGCCGATTGAGCATCTTGCGCGCGATGCGGTAGTAGAGGCGCTGGTCCGTGCGATGGAGCAGGTCCACGACGATGCGCCAGTCCTCGTGCGCCTCGGGCTCGCCCTCGCGGTGGGCGGCGAAGACCTCGGCCAGCTCGCGATGCTGAACGGCCTGCCCGATGCGCGCTGCGATGGTGTCGATGAGACGGCGCTCCTCCTTGAGGAACGGCCCCTCGTCGGCGTCGGGGAAGTGACGGTCGTAGTACACGCCGGCCCAGCCGATCGGCTCGCCCTGCAGCTCGACGGGAGCGCGCAGGAGCCAGGGAGTCTCGACGAATCCGGGCGGGCGCACGTCGATCTCGTGGAGCACGATGCGCGGCAGGCAATGCGCGGGGTATTGCCAGCCCGCCGGGAGCGCCGCGGCGACCGCCGCGAGGGCGTCCTCGAGCGAGCGCGTGTCGTCGTGCAGGATCTCTTCGACGCGGTAGAGGCAGTTCAGCTCCTTCGCCCGCTCCTGCAACGCTCTCAGCACCTGGTCGACCGGGCGCACCGGGTCCGTCATGCCGGTCCTCCTTCGTCCCGCAGCAGCACGCCGCGCCCCTGACGCCCATCGACCCGCACCGTCAGGGTCACCGGCGACTCGGCGTGGACGACCCACGCTCCTTCGTGTCGGCGCGGCAGGGCCTCGAGCCATTCCCAATCCAGGTGCGCCTCGCCGTGCGCCGGCACCGAGAAGTAGGCGACCCGGAACCCGAGCAGATTATGGAAGAAATGCGCCCCCTGGCTCATCTCGGAGTTCAGCCCTTCGCAGGCGGCCTCGATGATGACACGCGCGCCGGCGATCTGGCTCCACGTGACCGGGACACCCAGCCACGGATCCGAGCTGCCCCAGCGCCCGAAGCCGATCAGCACGTAGGACCGTCCGGCGGCGACCAGCTCGCGGTCGAGCGCCTCGACCTCCCCGGCGATCGCCGGCGTGTGACGGGCCTCGAAGCGGTCGCGGCGGACGAACACGATGTCGCGAAAGCCGCCCTGGGTGCCGTTGCCGAGCACCCGGTCCGAGGCCGCGACCGCCAGGGGATCGGCGAGCGCCTCCGCGCCCAGGTCGACCAGCTCGGCCGCCACGGCCAGCGGGCGGACCTGCAGGAACCCCAGGCGGGCCGGTCGGCCGGAGGCGTCGGGGAACGTGAGCGCGAACTCGATCTCGACCGCGCTCCCGAGCTCCTCCGCGAACCGCTCGAGCAGACCCCGCACCGCGTCGTTGAACGGCAGCTCCCCGAGTCGCAGCAGCGGCGCGAAGTCGAGCACCCGCGGGCCGCGATCGGCGGCGCCCATCACGAAGCGGTCGCGATCCACGTCCCAGGTCGAGACGAGCGGTGCAAGCGTGCCGTCGAGCTCGGCGTCGGCGAGACCGGCGTGCACGAGGAACTCCGCCTCGGTCGTGGGATCGTGCTCGGGCGGCGGACCCATGTGGACCGCCCAGAAGGTCGTCTGGGTCTCCTGGAGCATGTGGTGCGGAGAGTTGAACGGAGGTCCCACATGCGGGTGGGCGGGCGAGTAGTTCCAGGCCGTGCCCCCCTCGACGATCGTGCGCCCGAGCCCCAGCGCGAGGCTCACCACGCCCTCGTCCGGACGCGCGGCTCCCATCGGGTAGAAGTTGTACGAGCGCGCCACCCCGGCGACGTCGGGATAGAAACGCGGCCCGTGCCGGCGGCCGACCACCTCCTGCACGATCACCGCCATCTTCTCGGCCTCCGGATCCTGTCCCGCGGCGCGCGCGGCCGCCCGCGCCCCGCGGAAGCAGGTCGACGCCCAGACCAGCCGGATCGCCTCCACCAGCCGGCGGAACCTCACCTGCGGATCGAGCGCTTCATTGGGCGTCATCTTGGTCGCGTACACGCCCGCGAACGGGTGGGCGATCGCGTCCTCGAGGAGGCTCGACGAACGCACCGCGAGCGGAGTCTGCACGCGACGCACCAGATCCCAGAGATCCCCGACGATCTCCGACGGCATGTCCGCCTGCTGGAATGCTCGCGCGACGTGATGGTCGGCGGGCTCCGCGGCCACCACCTCGCGCAGCCGGTTGCGCTCGAGGAACGCGTCGAACGCGTCGGTGCCGATCACCGTGAGCGTCGGCACCGAGATCTCCAGGTGCGGGAATCTCAGGTGCTCGGGCCGCGCGTCGAGCACCTCGCGCGCGCGGCGCAGCCCCGCCGCCTTGCCGCCGATCGCGCCGGAGCCGAGGACGGTGAAGGTCTCGACGCCCTCGAAGAAACGGCGGTCGAAGCGGGGCAGCGCCGGGCGGGATCGCGCGTCGGGATGCATGGGAGCGGAGCTGCGCCGGGCGGGTGCCGACCAGGGGTGGCACCCGCTCCGGCGCGCCCGAGGCTCACACCCAGCCGCGTTCCCGGCAGGCCTGGGCGACTCGGTTGATCGCGATGACGTACGCGGCGTCGCGCATGTAGAGCTTGCGCTTCTTCGCCACCTCGTGCACCGCGTGGAACGCCGAGGTCATCTTGACGTCGAGCTTGCCGAGCACCTCGTCCTTCTCCCAGAAGTAGTTGAGGTTGCTCTGGACCTGCTCGAAGTAGCTGCAGGTCACGCCGCCGGCGTTCGCGAGGAAGTCGGGGATCACGAAGATCCCGCGCTCCTTCAGCACCTCGTCGGCCTCCGTGGTGGTCGGGCCGTTCGCGCCTTCGGCGATCACCTTGACGGCCGCGTGGATGCGGCCGACGGTGTCGGGCGTGATCTGGTTCTCGATCGCGTTCGGCATCAGGATCTCCACCGGCTGCTCGATCCACGCGTCCCCCGGCAGCACCTGGTAGCCGAGCTTCGGCGCGCGCGCCTTGTCGATGCCGCCGAACGGGTCGGTGATCGAGAGCAGCTCGTCCACGTCCACCCCCTCGTCGCGGCGGAACGAGAACGAGGCCTGGTCCTTCTGGTCCCAGGAGGAGACGCACGTGACCCGGCCGCCGAGCTGGGTGTAGAGGCGGATCGCGTACTGGGCGACGTTGCCGAAGCCCTGCACGCTGGCCCGGGTCGAGTGCGGATCGAGACCGAGTTCGCGGAGCGCCTCGCGCAGCGTGAATACGACTCCGTACCCGGTGGCCTCGGTGCGGCCGAGCGAGCCGCCCATGCCCACCGGCTTGCCGGTGATGAAGCCGGGCGCCTTGCCACCGGTGATGGTCTCGTACTCGTCCAGCATCCACAGCATGTGCTGCGCATTGGTCATCACGTCGGGAGCCGGCACGTCCTGAGCGGGGCCGACGTTGCGCACGATCTGGCGCACCCAGCCGCGGCAGATGCGCTCCTGCTCGCGCGCGCTCAGGTTGTGCGGGTCGCACACCACGCCGCCCTTGGCTCCGCCGAGCGGGATGTCGACCACGGCGCACTTCCACGTCATCCACATCGCCAGCGCGCGCACGGTGTCGTGCGTCTCCTGCGGGTGGAATCGAATGCCGCCTTTGGAGGGGCCACGGGCGTCGTTGTGCTGGACCCGGAATCCGCGGAACACATGGGTGCGCCCGTCATCCATGCGCACGGGAATGGCGAATGCGAACTCGCGCATCGGCGAGCGCAGCAGGTCGCGGGTGGGCTCGTCCAGGCCGATCATCGCCGCCACATGGTCGAACTGCGCCTGGGCGATCTCGAAGGAGTTGAACGGCTTGGTGATCACGGTGGGCATGACGGAATCCTCATCGACGCTCCGGGTCGATCTCGGCGCATCGTCGAGGGACCGGCGGCACGAGCGGCCTGGAGCGGTGGAGAGAAGTGTCGTGAGCGATCGGGTGCTTCGGCTTCCGCCACCAGCCTCGACCCGATCGAAGCATCACACTACGGAATCCAGGCCATAGGCTGCCCTTTTGACGCCGCCTTGTCACGAGACTTGACGAGTCCTTGTGGAGGCGGCCGCGCGCCGCTCAGCCGCGCGCGCGCAGCGCGAAACGCTCGATCGCCCGCCCCGCGAGATGCTCGCCGATGGCGAGCGCGGCGGTGGCGGCGGGCGACGGGGCGTTGAGCACGTGAATGGCGCGCGGGGCCTCGACGACGTGGAAGTCGTCGAGCATCGCGCCGTCGGGCCCGACCGCCATCGCGCGCACGCCGGCGCCCCCCGGCATCACGTCGGACTCGCGCAGGTCGGGCACCAGGCGCCGCAGCGCCGCCACGAACGCGCGCTTCACGTGCGAGCGCCACGACTCCTCGAATCCCATCGCGAGATGGCGGCTCGCGAGGCGCCAGAAGCCGCTCCACCGGAGCATCTCGGCGAGGTCGCGCGGGGACACGTCGCGGCGCCGGTAGCCGTGACGCGCGAACGCGAGCACCGCGTTCGGACCGGCCTCGACGCCCCCGTGCACCATGCGCGTGAAGTGCACGCCGAGGAACGGGAAGCGGGGATCGGGCACCGGGTAGATGAGGTGGCGCACCAGCGCGGCGCGCTCCGGCTTCAGCACGTGGTACTCGCCTCGGAACGGCACGATCGCGACCCCCGGATCGACGCCGCACGCGCGCGCCAGACGGTCCGCCTGGAGCCCCGCGCAGGTCACCAGATGGCGCGCGGTGAGTCCGCCGCGCCCGGTCACGATCGTGAATCCCTCGGGGGTCGGCGTGACGCGCTCGACGCGCGCCCCGGTGTGCACCGCGCCGCCGGCGCGGCGCAGCTCGGCGGCGAGCGCCTCGCAGGCGCCGCGGAAGTCCACGATGCCGGTCTCGGGCACTCGCAGCGCCGCGAGGCCCGCGGCGTGCGGCTCGCGCTCGCGCAGCTCCTCCGGCCCGATCCGCGCCACGCCCGCGAGGCCGTTGGCGCGGCCGCGGCGCTCCAGTTCCTCGAGCCGCGGCAGCTCCTCGGGGCGCGTCGCCACCACCACCTTGCCGCAGCGCTCGTGCGCCACCCCGTGCTCGGCGCAGAAGCGCAGCAGCGCCTCGCGGCCGGCGCCGCACAGGCGCGCCTTGAGGGATCCCGGCCGGTAGTAGAGCCCGGAGTGCAGCACCCCGCTGTTGTGGCCGGTCTGGTGGGCGGCCAGCGTGTTCTCGGCCTCGAGCAGCGCGACGGTGGCGCCGGTGCCGTGCAGGAGCGCGCGCGCGGTGGCCAGGCCGACGATCCCACCGCCCACCACCACCACGTCCTGGGTGTGTGCTTCGAGCATCCGGGCTCCTGGCTCATGCGGCGGGGCCAGGGGGGTTGGCCGCATGCCGCCACTCGTGTACCGTACTCCGCCACGCGCGTGCCTGTACATCGGCCACCGCGCGCTGCTCCGCTCCCCGCGCCTCACCATCGGCCGACCGAGGAACGCGACATGACCCCCTGGCTCTCCCTTCTGCTCGTGCTGGCAGTCGTCGCCCCGGGTGCTCCGACGCCGACACGGACGCCGACCCCGGCGTCCCCGGCGCCCAGCGTGCTGCAGGGGACGCCCGCCACCCCACTCGTCAAGCCCAAGGAACTCGCGATGCAGCAGATCCAGGACATGATCACCGCCGCCAAGGTGGACAAGTCGAAGCCGGACTGGCGCACCCACCTGTCCAAGCCCACGGTGGCGACGTTCGAGCCCGCGCACAGCTACTACGCCGTGATGAGCACCAGCAAGGGCGACCTGCTCATCAAGCTGATGCCCGACGTGGCGCCGATGCACGTCACGTCGTTCATCTATCTCGCCAAGCTCGGCTTCTACGACGGGCTCGCCTTCCATCGCGTGATCAGCAAGTTCATGGCGCAGGGCGGCTGTCCGCTGGGCACCGGCACGGGTGGCCCGGGCTACCAGTTCGGCGGGGAGTTCAAGGCCGGCGTGAAGCACGACCGGCCGGGGCTGCTCTCGATGGCCAATGCGGGCGAAGGGACCGACGGGAGCCAGTTCTTCCTCACGTTCGTGCCGACGCCGTGGCTCGACGGCAAGCACACGATCTTCGGCGAGGTGTCGGGGGGCATGGACGTGCTGGCCGCGCTCGAGGCCCAGGGCACTCCGAGCGGGCATCCGACCGAACCGTTGCTCATCAACAAGGTGACGATCCAGGCGCAGTGACGCCGGCGTCGCACGCGAAGGGATCCGAAACGGGCGGCCCCACGGGCCGCCCGCCGTGCGTCCGGCGGACTCCCGCGCCGGTCGGGATCCGGATGGACGCGCCGGCGCCGCCGGGGCATGCTCCGCGCGCGCCGTGACCGCGGCGCGCTTCGCGTGGTCGCGCCACTCCCGGCCACGCCCACGGCCGCCGCGCCCCGGCGCGGTCCCGACCCGGAGGAGCCACCTTGTCGAACGCGTCCGATACCGCCGCAACGCCGCACGGCGCACTCGCCCAGCTCGCGCTGCTGAAGCGTCCGTTCTGGATGGCGAACATCATGGAGATGTTCGAGCGCCTCGCCTACTACGGCGTGCGCGTGGTCGTCCCGATCTACATCGCGCAGGCCGACGAGCCAGGCGGGCTGCACTTCACCATGGCGCAGAAGGGCGTGATCTACGCCTGGTGGGCGGCGGTGCAGGCCGGCGTGCCGATCGTCTCGGGCGGCTTCGCCGACCGCTTCGGCTACAAGAAGACCATCGCCATCGCCACCACCATCACCATCCTCGGTTACGTGCTGATGGCGACGCAGCGCGCGTACCTGCCGTTCATGCTGGGCTGCTGCACCGTCGGACTCGGCACCGCGATCTTCAAGCCCGGCTTGCAGGGCACCATGGTGCGCAGCCTGACCGAGAAGAACTCCTCGGTCGGGTGGGGCATGTTCTACATGGTCGTGAACGTGGGCGGATTCCTGGGGCCGCCGCTCGCGCACTTCCTGCGCGGCTTGTCGTGGCCGATGGTCTTCACCGGCTCGGCGGCCATCCTGTCGCTGAACTACCTGATGCTGTTCACGTACCCGGGGGTCTCGGCGGGCGGCACGCAGACCGGCGGCGTCATGCAGGTGCTCAAGACCACGGCGGTGAACCTGTTCCGCCCCCAGCTGCTGAGCTTCATCCTCATCATGTCGTGCTTCTGGCTGATGTTCATGCAGCTCTACGACCTGCTGCCGAACTTCATCGTCGACTGGGTGGACTCGCGCTCGGTGGTGCAGGCGCTCCACCTCTCCTCGGTGTTCACCAGTCCCACGCCGCGCGGGCCGATGGTGTCGCAGGAGTGGATGATCAACCTCGACGCCGGGCTGATCGTGCTGCTGGTGGTGTGGGTGTCGTCGCTCGCGTCGCGCATGAAGCGGGTGCAGTCGATCTTCATCGGC
Source organism: Candidatus Eiseniibacteriota bacterium (assembly GCA_963725865.1). GTDB lineage: Bacteria > Eisenbacteria > RBG-16-71-46 > RBG-16-71-46 > RBG-16-71-46 > CAVSAC01. The sequence continues at coordinate 450,055 of CAVSAC010000014.1, read as the reverse complement.
ATCCTCATCGCATCCGCGGGGCTGTTCGTGGCGGGCTTCAGCCAGTCGGGCTGGATGTGCCTGCTCGGGATCGCGATCTTCGCGCTCGGCGAGATGCTGTCGAGCCCCAAGATGAACGAGTACCTCGGCGTCATCGCTCCCGAGGGCAAGAAGGCGCTCTACATGGGCTACGCCAACATGCCGTTCGCGATCGGATGGGTCGCGGCATCGGCGATGGGCGCCTACTTCTACGAGCGCCTCGGCGAGAAGGCGGGGCTGGCGCTGCGCTACCTGGAGCAGAAGGCGGGCGGCGTGCCGGCGGGCGTGGACCGCACCAACGCGGTCGAGTCGCTCGAGCGCGTGCTGAACCTCGACCCCAACGCGGCCACGCAACTGCTCTGGACCACTTACCATCCGTACCGAGTGTGGTACCCGTTCGTGGCGATCGGGTTCGCCTCGGCGGTCGGGATCTGGCTCTACTCGCTGTGGATCCGCAAGTACGAGAGCGCGAACGTGTAGGCGGCCGCCTCCCGCACCACGCGCGAGGCCCGCGACCACGCGGTCGCGGGCCTCTGGCGCGTCCGGCGTCCGGGCGGACTCAGCCCGCGCCGCCGCCGGCCGCGTCGCGGACGAGCGCCTCCACCACCTGCTTCACCGCCCGCGCCACGGCGGGGTCCAGCGGCGCGCCCTGTTCCCAGCCCGCGCCCTCGATGCCGATCACCTCCAGCAGCGCGGGCAGGCGGCCGAGCGCGCGTCCCAGCTCGACCGCGTCCGCGATGCCGAGGCCGTGGGTCGAGGAGCGGAAGCCGGACACCGGCAGCGGCGTGTGCGTGGCGTCGAACCGCGTGACCGCGCCCGGCGGCCGCCCGCTCTGCATCGCGTCCACCACGACGACGTGGTCGGCCTCCCGCCACGCCTCCATCAGCGCCGCGGGCTCGGCCGGACACTGCACGGCCGCGAGTCCCGGCACGGCGCGGGCCCGCAGGTGCGCGATCACCCGGGGCCCGGCCGCGTCGTCGCCGCGCAACTCGTTGCCGACGCCGATCACCCGCAGCATCGGGGCCTCCGTGTCACTCCCGCACGATGTGCACGCGCAGGAAATGGGTCGCGCACGAGATGCAGGGGTCGTAGTTGCGCACCGTCTGCTCGCATCCCCAGGTGAGCGCCGCGTCGTCGAGTTCCAGATGACTGGCGACGTAGCGCATGAGGTCCGCTTCGATGGTGCGCAGGTTCTGCGAGGTCGGCGGCACGATCTTGGCCTCCCGCACCAGCCCGGCCGCGTCGAGACGGTAGCGGTGGTAGAGCATCCCCCGCGGCGCCTCGCTCGCGCCCCATCCCACGCCCTCCTTCGGCTCCACCTGCACGGACGGGGAGTCGGGCTCCTCGTACGCCTCGATCGTGCGCACCGCCTCGTCCACGACCTGCACCGTCTCGACCGCGCGAACGACGATGCTCTGGAACGGATTGCGACACTCCGTCCCCAGTCCCGCGTCCCGCGCGCACGCCTGGGCGATCGGCGAGAGCCGGTCGAAGTTGAGGCTGTAGCGCGCGAGCGGGCCCACGTGATACGGACCGTGCTCGCGCATGGTCGAATGGAGCGCGTTCGAGCGCTGGACATGCTCCTCGGTGAAGTGGCGTTCGTAGTCGCTGACGTCGATGTCGAGTCCCAGGCTGGAGACCACGCGTCCCTCGTTGAACGGGTACTCGTCCGGATGCCGGAGCGCCACGAACGCGTAGTCCCGCTGGAAATCGGGGAACGTGAAGCCGGCCACCAGCCGCACCGTCTCGATCGCCGCCTCGCGGGACCAGCGCAGCTCGTCGAGCAGCCCGCGCAGCTCCCGCTTCGAGGGCGCGCGGTAGAAGCCGCCCACCCGCACGTTGAGCGGATGGATCTCGCGGCCGCCGATCACGGTCACGAGGGCGTTGCCGGTCTTCTTGAGCCGCAGGCCGCGGGTCACGGCGTCGCCGTGGTCCTTCGCCATGTGGATCCCGCTCTCGTACCCGAGGAAGTCCGGAGCGTGGAGCAGGTAGATGTGGAGCGCGTGGCTCTCGATCCACTCGCCGCAGTACAGCAACCGCCGCAGCGCGCGCAGCGGTCCCGTGACCTGGACCCCGAACGCGCGCTCGATGGCGTGCACCGCGCTCATCTGGTAGGCGACCGGACAGATCCCGCAGATGCGCGCGGTGATGTCCGGGACCTCGGTGTACGAGCGCCCGCGCAGGAACGCCTCGAAGAAGCGCGGCGGCTCGTAGATGCGGAACTTCACCTCGGTCACTTCGCCCTTGTGGATCCGGACGTCGATGCCGCCCTCGCCCTCGACCCGGGCGAGCACGTCGACCTCGACGGAACGATTGCGCTTACTGGCCGTGGTGGCGCTGCTCATGGAATTCACTCGCTTTGCGGAACGCCTCGGAGCCGGCGTTGAATCCGCGGAACGCGCGGACGACTGCCGGATCGTCGAGGCCGAGGCCGTGGAGGACGTCGCCGAGCGCGGCGGTATTGGCGCCGCGCACCGGGCCGAAGCAGCCGTAGCACCCGCGGGCGTAGGACGGGCACAGCGCACCGCAGCCCGTGCGCGTCACCGGGCCCATGCACGGCAGGCCCGAGTTCACGACGACGCACGGGGTACCGCGGCGCTTGCACTCCGTGCAGACGCTGTATGCGGGAAGCACCGGCCGCCGCCCGGCGAGGAACGCACGCACCACTTCCAGCAGCTGGTGCTTGTTCACCGGGCAGCCCTGCAGCTCGTAGTCCACGAGCACGTGGTTCGCGATGGGGGTGGAGTTGCGGAGCGTCTCGATGTGCTCCGGGCGGGCGTAGACGATCGGGATCCACTCCTTCACGTCGGCGAAGTTCCGGAGCGCCTGGATGCCGCCCGTGGTGGCGCAGGCGCCGATGGTGACCAGCACCTTGGAGGCGCGGCGGACGGCGTGGATGCGCTCAGCGTCGTGGGGCGTGGTGATCGAGCCCTCGACCAGCGACAGGTCGTACGGGCCCTTCTCCATGGCGCGGGACGCCTCGGCGAAGTTGGCGATGTGGACCGCTCCGGCGAGCGTCATCAGCTCGTCCTCGCAATCGAGGATCGAGAGCTGACAGCCGTCGCACGAGGCGAACTTCCAGACCGCCAGGCGGGGTTTGCGGGTCGTCGCGGCCATGATCAGAGCTCCCGCACGGCGAGGAGCGGCGCCAGCGCGTCGTACCGGAACACCGGGCCGTCCTTGCAGATGAAGGTGGGACCGAACTGGCAGTGACCGCAGAGCGCGACCGCGCACTTCATGTTGCGCTCCATCGACAGCCAGATGCGCGCGTTCGGCACGCCGCGATTCTCGAGGTCGCGCGCCGCGAACAGCATCATGATCTCGGGGCCGCACACGAACGCGGCCGTGTTGGCGGGATCGAGCGGGGCGCGCGGCAGGAGCGTGGTGACGACCCCGACGTGCCCGTGCCAGCCGGGCTGCGCGCGGTCCACCGTGATGCCGACATCGATGTCGAAGCGCCCGCGCCAGTTCTCGAGCTCGCGCGCGAACAGGATGTCGTCGGGCGTCCGCGCGCCGAACAGCAGCACCACGCGCCCGTACTGCGCGCGGTGGGCGAGCACGTGGTAGATCGCCGGGCGCAGCGGGGCGAGCCCGATGCCGCCGGCGACCAGCACGATGTCGTGGCCCTTCGCGCCGTCCACCGGCCACGGGGTGCCGTACGGGCCGCGCAGGCCGACGACGTCCCCGCGCCTGAGGCGGTGGAAGGTCTGCGTCACCGGGCCGACGGCGCGCAGGGTGTGGATCACGCGCCGGCCGTCGCCGGGCGGGCCGCTCATCGAGATCGGCACCTCGCCGACCCCGAACGTGTAGAGCATGTTGAACTGCCCGGGCCGGAACGCGTACGTCGTCTTGGGATCCTCCGGCTCGAGCGTGATCGTGAAGGTGTCCCGGGTCTCCGTGCTGGTCCGGACGATGCGCCACGGCGCGGGCCGCATCGGCGCGGCCGTGGCACGTGTCTCCGGGGCGATCGGTTCAGTCATGGTCGGCATAGTGGTCGCCATAGACGTCCAGGAGCTGCAGGCTCATGGACTCCAGGCGCTCCGCCATCAGCCGCGAGAAGCGGCTGAGGAGCTCGTATCCGAATTCCGCATCGGTGGCGCACTTTCCGCGCAGGCAGCGCCCGTCGAACATGATCGCGCGCGTCGCGGAGAGCACGTGGATGTCGAAACGCAGCTGATAGGGCGGCAGCAGCCAGGAGAAGCCGACGACATCGCCTTCACCCATGGTGCCGATGGTGATCGCCCCGCGCCCGGGGGCGTGGATCTCCAGCGCCACGCGGCCCTGCCGGACGACCCAGAAGCGGTCGGCCGGATCGCCGGCGCGCCCCGGGAACTCGTCGGGTTCGTAACGCACGTTCGATGCGCAGCCCGAGAGGTGCGCCAGGTGTTCGTGCTTCATGCCCTGGAAGAACGGAGCCTCGGTCAGAATCGGTTCCAGTGTCTGCACGGCGGACCTCCTCACGCGCGCTGCGTTTCGCGGATCGCGCGGACCTCTTCGGTGATATCGATCTTGGCCGGGCACCAGGTGATGCACCGACCGCATCCGACGCAACCCGACGACCCGAACTGGTCGTGCCAGCTCGAGAGCTTGTGGGTCAGCCACTGGCGATAGCGCGAGCGCGCGGAGGGCCGCACGCTGCCGCCGTGGATGAACGAGAACTCCAGGGAGAAGCACGAGTCCCAGCGGCGCACGCGCTCGGCGGTCTCGCCGCCGAGGTCCGCGAGGTCCTCGACCGTGTGACAGAAGCAGGTCGGGCACGACAGTGCGCAGTTGCCGCACGTCAGGCAGCGCTCGGCGACCTTGTTCCAGCGCGGATGCTCGTGCTGCTTGGCGAGCAGGGGCGCGAGCCCCTCGGTGTCGAGCGTGCGACCCATCCGGGCGGCGCCCTCCACCGCGCGGGCGGCGGCGGCCACGTCGGCCTCGACCGCCGGCCGGTGGGGCACGTCCTCCATCACCTCGGCGCCGCGCTCCGAGCCCACCGTGACCACGAACATGTGACGGCCGCCTTCGACCACCTCGGCGAGCGCCAGGTCGAAGCCCTCGCGAACCGCGGGCCCGGTGCCCATCGAGGCGCAGAAGCACGTCGCGCCCGCTTGAACACACGGCACCGCCACGATGAACGCCTGGGCGCGGCGCTCGCGGTACTCGGGATCGACGTACGGACCGCCGGTGAGCACCTGGTCGTGGATCGCGAGCGCCGCGATCTCGCACGCGCGCACGCCGAGGAATGCGTAGCGCGGCGCGCGGGCGCCGTCCTCCACCAGCTCGAAACCGCGCTCGACGCGCCGCGCCTGCCACAGACGCAGGGCGGGCGGGAACAGGAAGCGCTTCCACGACCACGGGCCGACGTTGTATCCGAACAGCATGTCGTCGTCGCGCCGTCGCAATCGGTAGTGACCGGCCTCCTGCTCGTCGGTCCAGCCCGCGGGCAGGTCGGCGGCGGACTCGATCGTGTCGAGGACGATCGCGTCGCCGCGCCGCACCGGGCCGATGACCGAGTAGCCGCGCTCGCGCAGGGCCGAGAGGAGCCGGTCGAGATCACCCCGCTCGATCACCGAGCGGGGGCTCGCATCATGGGCGGACATGGGAGATCTCCGGGACCATCGCACGATCGAACTGCGCGCAACCGCCGCCGGCAGGACACGGAGCGGCGCCGGATCGATGCGAGGCCGGGATGGGATGGATGGTCGGGGAGGATGCGAAGGAGCCGATGCGCGCCGACATCGCGACGGCGCGAAGGTCCTGCGGAGTACCGCGACGAGCGGCGTCCGCGCGTGTGGAACCACGGTGGTACACGTCCCCTCCGTGGGGGGTGAGCGCATCGTATCAGCGCCCGTCGGGCACCGACAAACGGGAGGGGGTCCGCTCCGAGGGTCATCGGCAGCGCTTGCACGCGGCTTCAGCCACGCGCGGCCGACGACCCGGCGACCCATCGGGGGCGAAGCACCACCGGGCACACATCGTCTGGACATCGTCGCGGCCGTGCCGCTTGGGTGCCGCTTGGGTCTTGCCGCGCCCGGTCGCTTCGTGGAAGAATCCCGCCTCCCATGGACCGTGAGACCCTCCACCCCACGCCTCCTCGCCGGCCCGCCCGTCGCGCGTCCGCGCTGCTGCTGATCGCGGTGCTGGTGCTCGGCGGCGCCGCGCACCTGTGGCATCACCTCACCGATCCCGATTGTGGCGAGGGCCACGGCCCGGCCGCGCACCCGTGCGTGGCGTGCGCCGCGCTCCACGGCGCGGCCGTGGTGGCGAGCACGATCACCGCGACTCCGCCGGCCCCGTTCACGCCGTCCCCGCTGTTCGCGCCCGCCGCGCTCGCGCCCGTCTCCGCGACGCGCGTGTGCGGCGACCCGCGCGCGCCTCCGCGCGGCTGAACGCTCCGCCGCGGCCCGCGCCGCGGTCTCCACTCCGCGTTCACGACTCCGCGCGTCCCCCACCGGGCGACGCCGGCGGTCCGACATCCGTTTCCGACGGAGGCGGCTCCATGCTTCGACGACTGTTCAGACTCATCGCCACGATGGCGCTGGGCGCGGCGCTCGCCGCGACCGCGCGCGCCGGCGTGGTCAACCCCGACATCTCGGTGATCGGCCAGCCACTCGCGCGCTGGACCGACGCCGCCGGCGACCCGGCGAGCAAGCGCGCGACGCTCGACGCCGGCGAGACCGAGTTCGTGTTCGACGCCGCGCTGAATCCGTACGCGCGGGGGACGTTCGTCGGCTCGCTCGGCGCCGACGGGATGACGCTCGAAGAGGGATTCTTCCAGATGAACCGCGGCCTGCCGGCCAGCCTCGCGCTCAAGGGCGGCAAGTACCGCGTGGGGTTCGGCAAGCTGAATCCCACGCATTATGAGCAGCAGCACATTATCTCAAGAAGGCTGGGGAACTCGGCGTCAATGCCCGAGATCTCCCCGGCCTTCCTTCGCATGACCGTGAACGGAATCCAGGACGCAGCGGGACCGCTTCGTCCTTCCTACTCTCAGGAGGAACAGTGCGCATGAGACTTCGCATGCTTGCCTGCCTGGTCGTCGTGCTGGCCTGCGTTCCAGCGCTCGCGACTGCCCAGACGTCATCGATGTTTTCGAACCTGGCAAACCCGGCGATGGGGATGAACGCCCTCTTCTCCGGGCAGGCCGCCCGCAACATCAACCAACCCTACGGGCTGCATTTCGACGAGGCGGAGATCAGCCTCATCTCCGTTGTGGATCCGTACTGGACCTTCGTGAGCAACATCGTCTTCGTGGGGGACGGGACGGTGGACCCCGAGGAAGTCTGGGTCCGCAGCACCAACATCCCCGGCATCCAGCTGAAGCTCGGGAAGATCCGCGGCACGTTCGGAAAGCACGGGCTGCTCCACACCCACGCGTTTCCGTTCATCCAGGGTCCGATCGTCATGGAAAACACCATCGGCGGGGAAGGGTTCAAGGATGCCGGTGCGGAAGCCTCGTGGCTCACGCCACTGCCCTGGTTCTCCGAGCTGACGGGAGGCGTCTACGAGGCCATCGCCACCGATGACGACCACCCGCTCGACTTCGGGTCCACCCGGCACGACAACGTGCCGTACCTGGGGCACTTCAAGAACCAGTTTGACGTGAACGACGCAACGACGATGGAGCTCGGTCAGTCCATCCTGCAGGGTCGCGGAACTGATGGTGCCCGGCATGCGGCCTATGGCGCCGACGTGACGCTTCGAAACGTCCCTGCGAGGAACTCGAACCGGCGCGGATGGATCCTCCAGAGCGAATACCTCCAGAAGGGCTCGTCGGCCGAAGGCAACTACGCGCGGGAAGGCGACGGCGGGTACCTCTCGTTCCAGTATCGCGCTTCACAGGTCTGGTGGACCGGCATCCGCGCCGAGCAGGCCCGCAACAGCTTCACGGACTTCCTGGTCGACGGCGCCGGCAGTCCGATCGCCGGCAAGGTGAACCGCTTCTCGGCCAACCTCGCGTGGACGCCTTCGGAGTTCTCGTTCGTCCGACTCGAGTACAGCCACGCCCAGGCGGACGGCGGCAACGGGATCAAGCCCAGCGACGACCGGATCATGATCCAGATGAGCTACACGATCGGTTATCACCCGGCCCATGCGTACTGAGACGACGACCCGCGCACGACGGATGGTGCTGCCAATGACACTCAAGAATCGGAGGAACTTCATGAAGTCGCTGCTTCGTTGCGCGGTTGTAACGGTGCTGGGCCTGCTGGCCGCGGCACCTGCGCTCGCGGACCTGAAGGTCGCCACGTCGTTGACCGATCTCGCTTCCGTCGCCCAGTTCGTGGGTGGAAGGCACGTGACGGCCCAGAGCCTCTGCCGGGGGTACGAGGATCCGCACTTTGTTCCGGCGAAGCCCAGCCTGATGAAGGCGATCCAGAACGCGAACGTGTTCGTGTCGACCGGCCTGGAACTGGACGGCGGTTGGCTGCCGCTGGTCCTTCCCGGCAGCCGCAATCCCAAGATCCAGCCGGGCACAAAGGGCTTCGTGGACGCCTCACAAGGGATCGACGTGCTCGAGAAGCCGGTGGGCACGGTCAGCCGGGCGGAGGGGGACATCCACCCGCTCGGGAATCCGCACTACTACGCCGATCCGAAGAACCTCGAGGTGGTGGCCAACCACCTGGCGGACGTCTTCTCTCAGCTGGACCCTGCGAACGCGGCGGAGTACGCCGCGAACGCCAAGGCCTTCGACGAAAGGATGGAGGCATCGCTGGCGAAGTGGGAGAAGGAGCTGGCGCCGTACAAGGGGGCGTCGGTCGTGCCGTATCACCGGAACTTCGACTACTTCGCCGATCGCTTCGGGCTGAAGCTCTTCGGCACCGTCGAGCCCAAGCCCGGCATCCCGCCCAGCCCGCGACACATCACCGAGCTGGCCGAGGCGATGAAGAAGGCGGGCGTCAAGGTGATCGTGTATCAGCCGTACTACAGCGCGGACGCCAGCAACGAGGTGGCCAAGCGGGCCGGCGGGACCGCCGTGGAGGTCGCGACCGAAGTGGGCGGCGTGCCCGGAACGAACGACGTCTTCACCAAGTTCGACGTCCTGGTGTCGTCGATGGCCAAGGCGCTATCCGGAAGATAGGGGGCAGAAGTGAACTTCTTCATGGTCATGGCACTGCCGCTGCTGGCGTGCCTGCTTCTCGTCCTGATCCACCCCGCCCTGGGCCAGCACGTGCTGGCCCGGGGGGTGATCTTCGTGGACCTCGCGCTGGCGCAGATCGCCGCGCTGGGTCAGAGCGTTGCGTACCTGCTGGGGGCGCAGCCGCACGACCCCAGCATGTACTTCTGGTCCTTCGGCTTCACGCTGCTGGGCGCCGCACTCTTCAGCTTCCTGTGGGACCGCGAACACTCGGTGCTGCAGGAGGCGTTCATCGGGATCTCCTTCGCGCTGGCGACGGCGGCCACGTTGCTGCTGCTGTCGAACGCTCCTCACGGAGCGGAGCACGTCAGCGCGACCCTGAGCGGAGAGGCGCTCGGCTGGGTGACGTGGAAAGACATCACGATCATGGCGACGCTGTACGTGCTCGTCGGTGCGTTCCTGTTCTTCAACCGCCGCAAGCTCATCCTGTGTTCCGAGAATCCCAAGAAAGCGCGCGCGATGGGACTGTCGGTGAAGAAATGGGACTTCTTCTTCTACGCGTCGTTCGGGCTCGTCGTCACGAGTTCGGTGAAGGTGTCGGGCGTGCTGGCGGTGTTCTCCTATCTGATCGTCCCCGTGGTCTGCTCGAAGCTTCTGGGCCGGCACGGCCGGGTCCAGCTCTACTGGGCCTGGGCCATCGCGTTCGTGGTCTCCATCCTGGGCGCGGTGTTCTCCTACCTCAGGGACTGGCCGATGGGAGCCACCATCGTGGTCCTGTTCGGCGTGACGGTGGCCATCGTCTCGCTCTCGGTCCGCATGAAGTACGTCGACGACAAGCTGAACGGCACGCGTGCCGAAGTGCCGGGGTTCGGATCGGAGGAGAACGCCGCCGACACGGTCCATCCATGAGCGCGTCCGGCGGCTTACTCGGGAGCCTCCTGGGCAGGTTCGTTTCGTCACCCTGAGCGCCGACGCACCGTCCGCGATCGGGGGCCAGGCGTTGCGCGCCACCATTCGGACCTTGGGCGTAAGAGGGTTCATCACGTGACCACCGGGCCTCGGCGTGTCGTACCTATCGGTTGTGGTCAGGGCATAGCGGTCCTGCTGGCGGTCTCGACCAGCTGTCTCCTCGCAAGCGCGCCCGCTGCCCGAGCCGGGAGCGTGGCTGGTGCGCCGGGTGATACGCGCGCAAAGCAGACAGGGCCCGACAGCACTCGTGTGTACGCGCTTCCGCCGATCGACGTGTTTGGTTCGTGCGAGGACTCGCTCGCACGGCGGTCGGCCGCGTCGCAGGGTGTCGTGACGCCGAAGCAGCTTGCGCTCCGACCGTTGCTCCGAGCCGGGGATGTGCTCGAGAGCATCCCCGGCGTGCTCATCAGCCAGCACAGCGGCGAGGGCAAGGCGAACCAGTACTACCTGCGCGGCTTCAACCTCGACCACGGCACCGACTTCGCGACGACGATCGAGGGTGTGCCGGTGAACATGCCCACGCATGCCCACGGGCAGGGCTACACCGATCTGAACTTCGTCATCCCCGAACTGGTGAGCGAGGTTCAGTACCGAAAGGGCACGTACTCGGTCGAGGACGGGGACTTCTCGAGCGCCGGCTCGGCCCATATCTCCTATCGGAACATGCTGCCGAGCCCGATCGTCTCGCTCACGCTGGGAGGGGAAGGATACCGTCGGGCGTTGGTAGCTGTGTCGCCACCGCTGGCATCCGGCAGTGCGCTGGGCACGATCGAGCTGATCCGGAACGATGGTCCGTGGGTGCACCAGGACGAGTACCGGAAGATCAACGGGCTAATCCGCTATGACAACGGCGCCTCAGAGCTTGGCCTGAGCGTCACCGCGATGGGCTACGACGGTCGGTGGAACTCGACGGACCAGATTCCGGAGCGGGCCGTGGCCTCCGGCGAGGTCTCCCGATTCGGCGCGATCGACCCCACGGACGGCGGGCAGTCGTATCGCTACAGCCTCTCGACCGAGTTCCATGACGTCGAGCCGGGGTCCATCACCAAGGCGAGCGCCTACATCGTCGCATACCGGCTGGACCTGTTCTCGGACTTCACCTACTTCCTGAACGACACGCTCGACGGGGACCAGTTCGAGCAGGCCGATCAACGGGTGGTGTCGGGGATTCATCTCTCGCATGTGGGCATCACCGGGTCGCGCGATCGCGAGGTGCGGCAGATGATCGGCGTGGACGTCCGCAGTGACAACATCGCGAGCGTGGGGATCTTCCACACCGCGGCACGGCGTCGGCTCGCCACGGTTCGCGAAGACCAGATCGCCGAGGAAAGCATGTCGCCTTTCGTGCAGAGCGATGCGCAGTTGATGTCTTTCCTGCGGACGATCCTCGGGGCCCGGGCGGATCTCTATCGCTTCAACGTGACGTCCAGCTATCAATCATTCTCGGGCTCGGACGTCACCGGTATCGTGTCTCCCAAGGCCTCGCTCATCCTCGGGCCCTGGGGCGGGTTCGACCTTTTCGTGAACGGCGGGTACGGCTTCCATTCGGACGACGTGCGTGGGGCGCGCTTCAGTTCCGGCGGCAGCAGCCCCGCGCAGGGAGTTCAACCGGCACCCGAACATTTCCCGGTGCAGGGCGGGCCGCCGATCCAACGCAGCGCATTGCTCATTCGCACGAAAGGCGCCGAGGTGGGTGCGCGCCTCACAGGTGGATCCCGCTGGTCGACCAGCGCATCGCTCTGGGGGCTCGACATCGCTTCGGAGCAAGTCTTCCAAGGGGACGCCGCCACGAGCGAGCCGAGCCGTCCGAGCCGTCGAACCGGCATCGAGCTGTCGGGTGAGTGTCGACTGGTCGACCGCGTGCACATGGACGCCGATCTGGCGTACTCGCGAGCGCGCTTCACGGACAGTGATCCGGTCGGTGATCGCATCCCGGGCGCCGTGGAAGGAGTTGCATCGGTCGGCATCGAGTACCAGCAACCCTCGGGCGAGTTCGCCGAGCTGCGCCTGCGGTACTTCGGGCCGCGGCCTCTGATCGAGGACAACACGGTGCGCTCCACCGCATCGACGATTCTGAACACTCGGATCGGCTGCTGCGCGCGTGGCCGTTGGACCGTCGCGCTCGAAGTGTTCAATCTCCTCGATCGTGCCGTGAGCGACGTGGACTACTACTACACGTCTCGCCTTCGTGGCGAGCCACCGCAAGGTATCGCCGACGTGCATACGCATCCCCAGGCGCCACGCACCATCCGCCTCGCCGTCTCGACGGGCGTGCTCCACTAAGTCAGGCGTCAGACCCCAACTCACAGCGGGTCGAGCCAGGCGAGCAATGCCGGGTCGCGCTTCCACCGTGACGGTCGGACGGATCGCGCGGGACCGCCGACGAGATCGCTCGCCCGGCGCTTGGTCTCGGCGTTGGCCTGGGCTTGGAGAAACGTGGTGTCGAGGTGCACGTGGCCGAGCCCGCTGCGGATGACGGTCACGTCGACGCCGGCCGCGACGAGTTGCACGGCATGACGTTCATCGGCGCCGAGCTGTTCGCCTGGCTGCGTGGTCGCGCGTGCAGCGTGCCGCTCGAGGCGTTCATCGGCATCGCACTCGCCACCGCACAGGCCGCGGTGTTCCTGCTGTTCGAGAAGACGCCCTCGGGAGCCGTACACCTGAAGGAGCCACTGGTCGGCTCGCTGTTCACCGTCGACCCCAGGCTGGGGCTGCGCATCACCGCGGCGTGACGCGGGGCGGTCGGCCCGCAGGAATGCACGACGCCCCGGCGGATCCCTCCGCCGGGGCGTCGTCGTCGGGGACGCGCGTCAATGCGCGCTGGCGCTCCGCGCCTGCCCGGCCGCCGGACGACGCAGGGCGTCGCTGGCGAGCGTGCTCCAGCCCGTCGACGCGGGCGGGGCATCGTGCCCACTGGCGCGCACCTTGCCGGCACGGTCGATCACGAACCACGCGCGGCCGGTCTTCCCGCTCGCGGAGTCGATGGCGCCGTACATCCCGGCCACGGTGCGCTTCGGGTCGCTCATGACGCTGTACCCGAGCTGCAGCCGATTCACGGTGTTCCACACCTCGTCGTCGCGCCGGTCCAGCACCGCGACCGGCAGCACCCCGCTCGTGATGAGCGCCGCGCGCTCGTCCTCGAGCCGCAGCAGCAGGGCGTCGTCGGCGCCGAACACCAGCAGCAGGTCGCCCTGCTCCACCAGGTCCTGCAGCGACAGCCAACGATAGTCGTGCGAGCGGTAGCTGAAATCCGGTGCCGGTTCGCCCGCATGGAGCGCGGGCAGCGGCGCAGCCGGCGAGGCAGTCGCGGCCCGGGCGCGCGTCGTACACGCCAGGGCCAACGTGGCCGCGATCGCGACCACGAATGGGCGCAGTGATGCCTTCACGATGTCCTCCGATGGGTGGGAGATGGGAGTCCGAGGAACGGGGGCGTGGACAACTGGCATCGGCAGCTGCCGCGCCGGACTTGAGCGCGTCGTGGGGCGCGACCGCGGCCGGCCGGCTCGCGCCTGACGGCCTGTCAGGGCCGGCGGTCAGGGAGCGCTGGACTGGCAGCCCCGGCGGTCACTCGTGCCATTGCCGAGCAAGCACTTGCGTGGGACGTTGATGCGCGGGGGCGGTGGCATGCAGGATGCCAACCAAAGTGGACCCCATGCCTCGATCGATCAGCCGGCTGTCGGGTCGCGAGCCCTCCGGGGAAGGCGGAGTGCGCCGCGGGTGCCCGGCCGAAGAGAGATCGACGAGCCACAGGGGCCGCTCGAAGGACGGTGTCCGATGACCGAGCCGAAACGGCAGCGCGTGATCATCATGGGTGCGGCAGGCCGCGACTTCCACAACTTCAACGTGTGGTGGAAGCATCAGAGCGGCGTCGAGGTGGTCGCCTTCACCGCCAATCAGATCCCCGACATCGCCGGGCGCGTGTACCCGTCCGTGCTCGCCGGCCCGCAGTACCCGCAGGGCATCCCGATCCATCCCGAGGAGCAGCTCGAGGACCTGATCCGGGACCTGCGCGCGAACGTGGTGACGTTCGCCTACTCCGACGTCTCCTACGACCACATCATGCACGCCGCCTCGCGCGCCAACGCCGCGGGTTGCGAGTTCGTCCTGCTCAGCCCGGCGCAGACGATGCTGAAGAGCACCAGGCCCGTCATCGCGGTCGGCGCCGTGCGGACCGGCTGCGGCAAGAGCCAGACCTCGCGGCGCGTCACGCAGATCCTGCGCGAGATGGGACTCAAGGTGGCGGTCGTGCGCCATCCGATGCCGTACGGCGACCTCGCCGCGCAGGCGGTGCAGCGCTTCGCGTCGGTGAAGGACATGGACGACCAGAAGTGCACCATCGAGGAGCGCGAGGAGTACGAGCCGCACACCGCGATGGGCAACGTGGTGTTCGCTGGCGTCGACTACGAGCGCATCCTGCGCGCCGCCGAGGCCGAGGCCGACGTGGTGCTGTGGGACGGCGGCAACAACGACACGCCGTTCTATCAGCCCGATCTGAACATCGTCGTCGCCGATCCGCACCGCGCCGGTCACGAGCAGCGCTACTACCCCGGCGAGATCAACGTGCGGATGGCCGACCTGGTCATCCTGAACAAGGTCGACACCGCCGAGCCCGCCAACGTCGAGCAGGTCGAGCGGAGCGTCCGCGCGCTCAATCCGCGCGCGATCGTGCTGCGCGCCGACTCCCCGGTCACCGTGAGCGACCCCGGCGCGGTGAAGGGCAAGCGCGTGCTGGTGATCGAGGACGGCCCCACGCTCACGCACGGCGAGATGCGCTATGGTGCCGGCCTGGTCGCCGCCCGCAAGCTGGGCGCGGCGGAGATCGTGGATCCGCGGCCGTACGCGCGGGGCTCGATCAAGGCCACGTTCGAGAAGTACCCGCACGTCACGCAGGTGCTGCCGGCGATGGGCTACGGGGACAAGCAGGTGGCCGAGCTCAAGGCGACCATCGACGCGACGCCGTGCGACCTGGTGCTGGTCGCGACACCGATCGACCTCGGGCACGTGCTGACCATCGGCAAGCCGTCGACGCGCGTGCTCTACGAGCTGGCGGAGCACGATCGCAGCGTGCTGCCCGCCGCCATCGCCCGCGCCGTCGGCCGCGAGCCGGCCCACACCCGCTAGGAGGCGCCATGCAGCCCGACATCACCGCGGCGGGACACGAGCCGGGCACGGCCACCCGCCGCCACAACGAGCTGATCGACCGCTACAGCGCCCGCAACTATGCGCCGCTGCCCGTGGTCATCGCGAAGGGACACGGCGCGTGGGTGGAGGACGTCGAGGGGCATCGCTACCTCGACATGCTGAGCGCGTACTCGGCGCTCAACTTCGGCCACGGCCATCCCGAGATCGTCGCCACGTTCGTCGAACAGGCGCAGCGGCTCTCGCTCACCTCGCGCGCGTTCCAGAACGACCAGTTCGGACCGTTCTGCCAGGAGATCACCGCGCTGTGCGGGCAGGACCTGGTGCTGCCCATGAACACCGGCGCCGAGGGCGTCGAGACCGCGATCAAGACCGCGCGCAAGTGGGGCTACCAGGTCAAGGGCGTGCCCGACGGCAAGGCCGAGATCATCTGCTGCCTCGGGAACTTCCACGGCCGCACGGTCACCATCGTGTCGTTCTCCGACGACGCGCAGTACCGCGACGGGTTCGGGCCGTTCACGCCCGGATTCCCGCTGGTGCCGTACGGCGACCTGAACGCGCTCGAGGCGGCGATCGGACCGAACACGGTGGGCTTCCTGGTCGAGCCGATCCAGGGCGAGGGCGGCATCCTGGTGCCGCCGGCCGGATACCTGAAGGCGGCGAAGGAGCTGTGCGCGAAGCACCGCGTGCTGTTCATCGCCGACGAGATCCAGACCGGGCTCGGCCGCACCGGACGGATGTTCGCATGCGACCACGAGGGCGTGAAGCCCGACGTGCTGATCCTGGGCAAGGCGCTCGGCGGCGGCATGATGCCGGTCTCCGCGGTGCTCGCCTCGCGCGAGGTGCTCGGGGTGTTCCAGCCCGGCGACCACGGCAGCACGTTCGGCGGCAATCCGCTGGGCTGCGCGGTGGCGCGCAAGGCGCTCGAGCTGCTGGTGCGCGAGCGCCTGCCGGAGCGCGCCGCGGCGCTCGGCGAGGCCTTCATGCAACGACTGAGGGCCATGGCGTCGTCGAAGGTGAAGGAGGTCCGCGGCAAGGGCCTGCTGATCGGCATCGAGCTGAGACCCGAGGCCGGTCCCGCCAGGCAGTACGCGAAACGGCTGAAGGACGAAGGCGTCCTGTGCAAGGATACGGTGGAGAGCGTGCTGCGCATCGCGCCGCCGCTCGTCATCGAGAGCAAGGACCTGGACTGGGCGTACGAGCGCATCGCCCGCGTGCTCGCCTGAACGCTCGCGTGCGCCGCGCGGGGCCTCGGCCTCGCGCGGCGCGCCACGCGCGCCGGGCCGCGCCCGGCGCCCCATCGACGGGAATCGAATCCATGCCGACGACGAAGAAACGGCCGCGCTCCGCCGTGGCCCAGCCATTGCCCCGCCACTACCTCTCCACCACCAGTCTGTCCGCGGGCGAGACACTCGACCTGCTGCGACTGGCGCTCGACCTCAAGCGCGACCGCGCGCGCGGCCGCAAGCACGCGCACCTCGCCGGCCAGACCCTGGCGATGATCTTCCAGAAGCCCTCGCTGCGGACCCGCGTCTCGTTCGAGGCGGGCATGTCGCAGCTGGGCGGCCACGCCATCTACCTGGGTCCCGACGACATCAAGCTCGGCGCCCGCGAGACCACCGAGGACATCGCGCTGGTGCTGTCGCGGATGGCCGACCTGATCATGGCGCGCGTGTTCGGACACGACATCGTGGTCGAGCTGGCGAAGTGGGCGACGGTGCCGGTCATCAACGGACTGTCGGACCGCGAGCACCCCTGCCAGATCCTCGGCGACCTGCTCACCATCATCGAGCGCAAGGGCCGCGTCGACGGACTCCGCACGGTGTTCGTGGGCGACGGCAACAACGTCGCGAACTCGCTGCTTTACGGCGGCGCCCTGCTCGGGATGGACGTGACGGTCGCCTGCCCGAAGGGCTACGAGCCGCCGAAGGCGCTGCTGGCCGACGCGCAGAACGTCGCGAAGGCGAGCGGCGCGACGCTGCGCGTGATGAACGATCCACGCGCGGCCGTGAAGGGCGCCGACGTCGTCTACACCGACGTGTGGACCAGCATGGGGCAGGAGGCCGAGACCAAGAAGCGCCTGCGCGACTTTCAGGGCTACCAGGTGAACGACGGCCTCATGAAGCTCGCGCAGCGCGACGCGGTGATCCTGCACTGCCTGCCGGCGCACTACGGCGAGGAGATCGACTACGCGACGTCGCGCACGCCGAACTCCGCGCTCATCGACCAGGCCGAGAACCGACTCCACGCGCAGAAGGCGCTCATGGTGATGCTCGCGGGCTGAGCCCGCGAGTCCAGAGGACCCCATGACCAACGATCTCGGAAACGACCCGGGTACTTCTGCGACCCTCCGCGGCGCGATCCTCATCGTCGCGGCGGGCCTCGCCCTCGGGGCGCTGTACAACTCGATCGGACTCGCCAGCCATCCGAAGCACGGTCTCGCGTGGGTGAAGCACGCCGAAGAGGTGGCGAGCCTGGAATCGCTGCAGCCCGCCACCCCGGCCGCGGGGGCCGACAGCGTGGCCCGCGCGGCCGCGCCACCGTCGGGCGCGAGCATCGTGTCGCCCGGTGCGAGCGTCGCCTCGCCGGGCGCGAGCGTCGTGTCGCCCGGCGGGGGGCCGGTGCGGTCGGGCGCGAATGGCTCCGGCGCGCCCTCGCCGTCGACCGTCGCATCGCCTTCGGGCGCACCTGGGCATGCGGGATCCACGGTGCCGAACCCGGCGGTGCGACCCGCGCCCACGGGCACCGGGCCCGCGCCCGGCGGCTCGGCGCCCGCATCGACCGCCGCTCCGGCGCCCGCGAACGCGCCGACGGCACCCGGCGCGGCCGCGCCGGCGGCGCCCGCGGCCGAGTTGCCCGTGATCCCCGATCTCGGCAAGCCCATCAAGCTCCAGATGACGATGCTCAAGCAGCTCTACGACGCGGGCGCGGTGCTGGTGGTGGACGCGCGCGAGGCGGACGAGTATGCCGAGGGGCACATCGTCGGCGCGCTCAGCCTGCCGTACAACGACGCGCTGGCCGAGCCCGAGCGCATGCAGCGCATGGGCGAAGCGGGGCGGCCGATCGTCGTGTACTGCAGCGGCGGGGCGTGCGAGGCGTCGATGGACCTGGCCAGGCTGATGATCGAGAACGGGCGCAAGCGCGTGCTGGTGTACGAGGGCGGCTTCCCCGAGTGGCAGCGCGCCGGCTACCCGGTGGCCACCGGCGCATCCGCGGGAGGTCGGTGATGGGCGCCCCGCGCGTGCTGACCTCGCCGTGGCTGGTCGGGCTCTGCCGCATCGCGGTCGGCGTGGTGTTCATCGCCGCCGCGCTCGCCAAGATCGGCGACCCGGGCTCCTTCGCCACCCAGATCCACCATTTCCGGATCGCGCCGGTGGCCCTCGAGAACCTGGTCGCGGTGCTGCTGCCGTGGGTCGAACTGCTCACCGGGCTCGCGCTGGTGCTGCAGGTGCGGCCGCGCTCGGGCGCGTGGCTCGCCGCCGCGATGATGGCGGCGTTCACGATCATGGTGGCGTCCGCGATGGCGCGGCATCTCGACTTCGAATGCGGCTGCTTCGGCACCGCCGACGCCACCCGGGTGGGAGCGAAGAAGCTGCTCGAGAACCTCGCCCTCACCGGCGCCGCGCTGATCGCCTCGCTGCGCGCGCGGTGAGCGCGCCGACGGGCGTAGCGCTGTAGTGCCGGGAGTGGGGCGCCCGTCAGTCTTTCATCGGCGCCCCGGCGCGCGCGATGGCAGCGAGCGCGCCCGCGAGACCCTCGTGCAGCGCCTTCACGTTCGCGGACGGCCAGTGCGCGCGGTCCTCGCGCACGAACGTGGTCTTGTCGACGCGGTTGTCGAACCGTCCGACCGGGATCATGAACGTGTTGCCGCGCGTGACCACCTTCACGGTGTCGGGCTTGCCGCTCGTCTGGATCAGGTAGTCCATGTCGTCGGTGCCGTAGTCGCCCAGCATGACCGCCATCGGCACCCCGTGGTGCAGGATCGACTGGTCGCCTTGCGGGCCGGGCTTGGCGCGCTCGGTGTTCTTGCGGCGCGACTCCTCGGGCGTCACCCACACGTACAGGATCGATGCGTGCGACAGGATGGCGTCGCTGAGCGTGGCGAGCGTGTACTGGTACCCGAGCGGGGCGGGCAGCGGCGGCACGGCCTGGTCGGGGCCGCCGCGCGCCATCTCGATCACCACGGTGCGCCCGGCGAGCGAGTCGGGGATGCCGGCGTTCTTCTCGCTCACCAGCTCCCGCGCCTCGGGCTCGAGCTTCGCGACCAGCTTCGCGCGCACGTCGGCCGGCAGCTTCGCGAACGCGGCCTCGGCGCCGCTCTTTGCGCGAGCCACATCGCAGCGGTCGAGCAGCCAGGTGGCGGCCGAGGCGGGCGCGGCCTTGCGGCGGTGCACCAGGTCGTCGAAGTCCTCGTTGATCAGCTCGACCAGCATGCCCCAGTCACGGCCGTCCTTCATGGGCAGGTCGTCGGAGTCGAAGAACACCCCGTCGCGCCCCAGCGCGCGCAGCTCCTGGCTGACGCGGCGCATCATGTGCACGTAGGGGTAGTCGTCGAGCTGGACCGTGGGTCCGAGGTGCAACTCGTCGCGGCACTGCTCGGGAGTGAGACTCGCGAGATAGCGCCGCACCTCGGACTTGCCGGACGCGGGCAACGCGAGCAGCAGGAGCACGTCGATCACTTGGGCCATGGAAGTCTCACCGTTGGGAGGGCATGAAGTGGCTGGGTCGCGGGGTCGTGCCGAGCCCGTTCGGGGTCGGGCTGGGGAATATAGAGGAGCGCTCCGACGCGCGGCAACGGAGCCCCTTCGCCGCGACCGGCACCGGTCGGCCCCGAGCGCCGCGGCCGGCAGGATGGGATCGGGCTTGCGGGCGGGACTCCGGCACTGGATGCTGCACGCGTTCGCCGGCCGTCCGGACACGGGACGCCGGTCGCGTTCGTCCCCAGATCCGGACCAGGAGGCTCCACCATGGCGAACCGACACTGGATCGTCCCGCTGACGGCGGCAATCCCCGTCGTGGCCGTCGCCGCGCTGGCACTCGCCGCTGCGCAGCAATACCTCAATCCCCGCTTCGCCGAGCTCAGCGAGGCCCACAAGACGATCGCCGTCCTCCCGTTCAAGGTCACGATCGACACCGCCCGGCTGCCGAAGGGGATGACGCTCGAGATGGTCCAGAAGTCCGAGCGGGAGGAGGGGCTCGAATTCCAGAAGCAGCTCTACGCCCGGTTCCTCCAGCGTTCCCAGGACGGGGAGTATCGGGTCGGCTTCCAGGACGTCGACCAGACGAACGTGCTCCTCGCCCGCAGTGGAATCACCGCAGACAGTCTCGCGCTGCACACGCGCGACGAAGTGGCGAAGGTCCTCGGCGTCGATGCGCTGGTCTCGGGCACGATCCACCAGGCTCAGCCCACGTCCACCGGCGCCGCGATGGCGCAGACGTTCTTGCTCGGGTTCAGCGGCAGCACGCAGCGGGTCGACATCAACATGGTCGTGCACAACGGTGCGGACGGCGCGCTGCTCTGGAGCTACGACCATACGGACAAGGGCGGACTCGCGAACTCCGTGGAGGCGATGACGAAGTCCCTGCTCAAGAAGGTCGCGGGGAACTTCCCGTACCGGATCAAGCCGTAGAACGGAAGACGACCCGGCGCCGCGGGTGGAGCAGGTCTCGATGACGGCGCGGCGCGGATCTCCGCGTGGCGCTTCAGCGCATCGACGCGCGTCCACCGATGGGCGGTGCTATCCTCGCCGCGCATGGCCGAGACCACCCCGCCCCGTCCTCCCGGGCCGCCGGACGAGGAATCGTTGCGCGAACTCATCCACGAGCCGCGCGTGCGGGAGCTGCTGCTCGATGCGCTGGTGGAGGAGTTGGAGGCGCGCCGCTCGCCCTCGCCGTGGAAGCGGATCCGGCCCTGGATCGCGGGCGCGGCGAGCGCCGCCGTCACGCTGCTCGCGTTCTTCCTGCCTTCTCTGCAGGACCAGTGGGACCGGCTCCAGTCGCGGCAGGTCATCCAGCGCTACGTCGAGCTCGGCCGCGACTTCATGGACGCCGGGCGCTACCGGCTCGCCGAGGAGTCGTTCAGCAAGGCGTTCGAGCTGTCGGAGAACCGGCGGCTCGACATCGAGGAGCTGCGGCTCGAGGCGCGCGTCGAACAGGTGAGCGCCGATCCGACCTGGGGGCTCAAGAACCCGCAGGGGCTGCATGAGAGCGACTTCCTCTACCTACTGCAGATGCAGAAGCGCGCGGGCCGCGGGCGGCCGCGCGCCGCCACGCTCGGCTCCTACGGATTGTTCCTGGTCGGCGCGGGCCGTACGCGCGAGGCCGAGGACGCGTTCCGCGAGGCCGCGCGGCTGGATCCAGCCAGCGACGATCCGCACATCCACCTCGGCAATCTCTACGGCGACCAGGGTCGGCTGCAGGAGGCCGAGTCCGAGTACCGTCGCGCGGTCGCCCTCGACTCGCTGGACGCGATGTCGCGATACGACCTGGCGCTGCTGCTCGAGCAGACGGGTCGCGCCGCCGAGGCGCGCCGGCAGCTCGCGCTCGCCGCCGAGCTCGCTCCCGGCGACGCCGACGTGCTGTCCGAGTACGCGCGCGTGCTCGAGGCCGCGGGCGAGGCCGCCGCCGCGCGAGCGGTTCGCGCACGCATCGCGCGGCTGCCGCCGCCACCACCGCCCGACGAGCGGCCGCAGCCCGAGGAGGCGTCGGGCTAGGCCCCGCCGCCCGCGTTCCGCCGCCCATGCGCTCGCTGCTCGCGATCCTCGCCCTCGCTCGCGGACGCCTGCGCGGGTTCCTGTGGGTGGCGGTACTGGTGTCGATCGGCACCGCCGCTTCGCTGTTCGAACCCTGGATCTACCGCGCCATCGTCGACGACATCGCCGGCGTGTTCGTGGCCCCGCGTCCGGTGGCCGAGGCCGAGCGATTCTTCGAGCACGTGGGCTCGGCGGCCGGCCACTTCGAGCGCAGCAGCCGGCACATCTTCCGCGCCCCGCTCCAGCGCTTGCGCGCGGAGCCCGGGGTGCCGCGGCGGCTCGCCCCGCGCACTCCGCCGCAGGCGGTCGCCACCGTCATCCTCGGCGCCTGCCTGCTGCTGGTGACGCGGCTGATCTCGGAGTTGTTCCGCCTGCGTGGGGACGACCGCGCGACGCGGCTCTCGAGCGATCTCGAGCGCGGCTACATCCTGCGCACGTTCCACCACGTGCTGCGATTGCCGCTCGACTTCTTCGGGCGCCGCGCCAGCGGCGCGGTGGCGCGGCAGATCGATCAGAGCGACCACGTCGCGCCGGTCTTCACCGCGCTTGCGCAGGAGTTCTGGCCCGACTTCTTCCGGCTCGCCGCCATCCTCGCCATCATGTCGTCGCTCAACCTCACGCTCGCGCTCGTGACCTTCATCGCGGTGCCGGTGTACGCGCTGGTGACGTGGCACATGGCCCGTCGCCTCGAGACGCAGCTCGAGCAGTACTACGGGCTCTGGGACGAGGTCTCGAGCCGCATCCAGCAGGCGGTGGCCGGGATCAAGACGGTGATCACCCACGGCGCCTCGGGCTGGGAGGAGCGCCAGCTCGATGCCGCCAGCGATCGCGCGTTCGAGACCTACGTCGAGCGCGCCCGCATGCTCAATCGCTACACCTTCGTCCAGGAGAGCATCGTCTCCTTCTCGAAGGCGGCCGCCCTGCTGCTCGGCGGCATCAAGGCGCTCCAGCACCAGCTCACCCCCGGCGACGTGGTGCTGTTCGTGGCCTACCTGGACCAGGTGTACTCGCCGATCGAGAACCTCACCGAGCTGTACACCTCGCTGCAGGAGCACCTGTCGAGTCTCCAGCGCGCGCAGCGACTGCTCGCGACGCCGCAGGCGCCGGGCGAGGACCGGCCGCCGTTCGCGCCGCGCGGCGGCGCGATCGAGTTCGAGGACGTGGTGTTCGGCTACACCCCGAAGCGGCGCGTGCTGGACGGGCGTCACGTTCCGCATTCGCGCGGGGGAGCGCGTCGGATTGGTCGGCCCCTCGGGCGCTGGCAAGACCACGATCACCGACCTGCTGGCCGGCCTCTACCACCCCAACTCGGGCGTGGTCCGCATCGACGGCCAGCGTCTCGACGAGGTCGCGCCGTCGTCGGTGCGGGCGGCGGTGCGCAGCGTGGCGGCGGACGGCACGCTGTTCCGCATGACCGTGGCGGAGAACATCCGCTACGCGCGCCAGGAAGCGAGCGACGCCGAGGTCGCCGAGGCGGCGCGGCTCGCCGGCCTCGAACCGTTGCTCCAGCGGTTGCCCGACGGGCTGGCGACGCCGATCGGCGAACGCGGCGTGGAGCTGTCGATGGGCGAACGGCAGCGCGTCCTGCTGGCGCGCGCGTTCGTGGCGAGGCCGGTGGTGCTGGTGCTCGACGAGGCCACCGCCAACCTCGACTTCAAGACCGAGGAGGCGGTGAAGGAGGCGCTCGAGATCCTCTCGAGCGGTCGCACGACGGTGGTGGTCGCGCACCGGCGCAGCATGCTCACCGATGTCGACCGCGTGCTGGTGCTGCGCGGTGGCCGCATCGAGCAGGACGGCACGCCGCAGGAGCTGCTCGCGGTCGACGGCTACTTCAGCCAGATGATGGCGGCGGCCGACGTTCCGGCCAGGCACGCGCGCGCCTGAAGCCGCAGCGGGCACTACCGCATGTGCTGGGTCACCGCGGCCAGCGACTGATGGAGGTGGGCTCGCCAGTAGGTCCAATCGTGCGTGCCCGGGAACTCGCGGAACTCGTGCGGCACGCCGAGCGCGGCGAGTTGCTCGTGGAACGCGCGGTTGTCGGCGATGGACTCGTCGCCGCTGCCACAGTCGAAGTAGATATCCAGCGTCTTCACCCGCGCCACGATGCCGTCCACGTAAACGGCGGGGCTGTTGCGCGCCAGGAGCGCGGTCGCACCCGGCTCGGGGCCGACCACGCCGCCGTCGCCCATGCTGCGCCGCAGGCGGAACTCCCCGCTGTGGCTGGCGCATCCGCCGAAGACCTCGGGGTGGCGGAATGCGAGGTTGAACGCGCCGGTCCCGCCATCGGATAGCCCGATCACCGCGCGGCCGCGGGCGCTGCGCACGGTGCGGTAGAGCGAGTCGGTCCACGCCACCAGGTCGTGCGCCAGGTAGCTCTCGAGGCGCCACCTGCCGTCGTAGGAGTCCATCCACAACGAACGCCCGAGCAGCCCGGGGCCCGCGCCATTCGGGAACACCAGGATGACCTCGGGCATCTCGCCCGCGGCGATCATCGAGTCCGCGGTCTCGCAGGCATGGCCCATCGTCACCCAATTGCCGTCGGAGCCCGGCCAGCCGTGGAGCAGGTAGACGACCGGATAGCGGCGCCCGGCCGCGTCGGCGCGGTCGTAGCTGGGCGGCAGGTAGAGGCGGACGGTGCGTTCGCGATCGCCGAGCGTGGGCGACGTCATCTGCGTGCGGACGCAGCGGCCTCCCGCGCGGGCCGCGACCGCGCCCAGCGCGGCCGCCGCCAGGACCAGCAGCCCGGCGCGCGTGAGACGAAGCGCGGACGTGGGACGGACTCGCTTCACAGAGATTTCACTTCCCACCCGCGGAGGCGGTGCCATAGTCGCGCACCGGCGGCCGCGCGGGTTCATCGAAATTGCCCGTGTCATCGGAGTCTCGAAGCGGTTCGTGGTGCGTCGCACGCAGCATGTGGATGCGCGCCCACTCGAGAGGTCTCATGCGAAGCGTCGCGCGCCTGATCATCATCGCGGTCCTGGCCCTCGCCGTCCATGCGAGTGGCGCCGGCGCGAGCGCGCGAGTCCCGCACCCCGTCGCGGCGGCGCAGTCCACCCGCTACACCTCCGGGCAGCCTCGTTCGCATCTCCACCACGCGCATCATGCGCACGCTCGCAGCCAGTTGCACACGACCGCTGGCGCGACTCGCGTGCCCGCCGCGCCCGCGCCGGCACGCCCGGCGCCGCGCCGCCACGCGACCACCCCGGCCGGCACCCGCATTCATCACCGCACGCCGCGCGATGGCGCGCGCTACGCGGTGCTGCCCTCGGTCGCGCTCCCGCGGGCAGCGGCGGGTCCCGGAATGCTGCTGACCGACCTGCACCTGAGCAATCACGATCCGAGCCAGTTGCGTGAGGCGGGCCGGGGTCCCCCGCGCGCGAGCCCCCACGCGACCTTCGCCCTGCGTTCCTTCGCGTGCGCCCGTGTTCCCTCGGCGCGCGCCTCCGGTCCGGTCCCGGACCCTGGTTCCATCCCGCTTCCGCACATGCACTCCGCGCCGCCCGCGTTCCGACGCGCGCGCCGCTCCGTTGTCCGCTCCGCCTCGCCGCGTCCGCGCGGCCATCGGCGGGCGGCCGCTTCCCGGGTGTGGCCTGGCCGCACCCTCGCCGTCCGCCGCGGGGGCGCGGCGGCGAACCCACTCGAGCCCCCGTTCGGAGGTTCTCGATGAAGCGTTCCACGTCCCTCACTGCGCTCGCGCTGGCGCTGGTCGTCGCCGCGAGTCCGGTGTTCGCTTCGACCGTCACCGCGCCGAGCAAGGCAGCCGCCAAGCCGGCCGCCGCCGCCGCCGCGACTCCCGCGGCGAAGCCGATGGCTGCGGCCCCCGCCGCGCCGGCGGCCAAGGTCGCGGCCGCCACACCCGCGACGAAGGCAGCCACGCCGGGCAAGACCACCACGCCGCCGAGCGCGGTCACTCAGTCGATGAAGGTGGACCTCAACACCGCCACCAAGGACGAGCTCATGAAGATCCCCGGCATCGGCGAGGCGACGGTGAGCAAGATCATCGCCGGCCGTCCGTTCAAGGCGAAGAACGAGCTGCTGACCAAGGGGATCGTGAACCGGGCGATGTACGCCAAGCTCGCGCCGTACGTGATCGCGAAGCAGAAGTAATCGATCCGCAGCACCGCTGTTCACCGGGAGCCGCCCGTCGCGGAGGGCAGGACGGCTCCGACCACCACTGCCCTCGGGACACCAGGAGGATCACCATGAAGTCCCGTCTGTCGCTCGCCGTCCTCGTCGCCGTCGTGATGGCGTTCGCGCTGCCGCTCTTCGCTTACGCGCAGGGCACGCCGGCGCCGGCGCCGGCGTCACCGTCGTCCGCCCCGGCCCAGTCGGCGCCGGTCAAGTCGGATGCGAAGCACAAGACCACGAAGAAGCACGCCAAGCGCGCCAAGAAGACCGGTGACGCCAAAATGGAGGAGCAGAAGCCCGCGGCCGGCAAGTAAGGCCTCCGCGTGCGGCGCCCCGCGTGGGCGCCGCGCCACGCAGTACTCATCCGACCACGGGGACACGCCGCGGGCTCACGACCCGCGGCGTGTACTTTTCCGGTCCCGGGCGGCGGTGTACGGTGCGCGCTCGACCCTCGCGCCCCACCCGGAGTCACCACCCCATGCCGAAGCACGTTCCGCTGCCCGACCGCCACGTGCTCTACGAGGCCGCCGTCCAGGGCGTGGAGTACGACCTCGACTTCTTCGCGCGCGTCTACCGCCGCCTGCGCGGCCGCGCGTTCACGCGCTTCCGCGAGGACTTCTGCGGCACCGCCGCGCTGGCCTGCGCGTGGGCCCTGCGCGACCGCTCGCACCGCGCGTGGGGGGTGGACCTCGACGCGGAGACGCTGGCGTGGTCGCGCGCGCACCATCTCGCGCGCATGCGCGAGGCGGGCCGCCGCGTCACGCTGGTGCGCGCCGACGTGCGACACGCGCGGGTGCCCCGGGTGGACGTGATCTGCGCGATGAACTTCTCGTGGTGGGTGTTCCACGAGCGCGCCGCGCTGATCGACTACCTGCGCGCCGCGCGGCGTACGCTGGCCCCGGGCGGGCTGATGTTCGCGAACGCGTTCGGCGGCAGCGACGCCATGGGCCCGCTGGTCGAGACGCGCCGTATCGCCGGCTCGCAGGGGCCGGACGGCGAGCGGGTGCCGCCATTCACGTACGTGTGGGACCAGGTCGCGTTCAACCCGATCGACCACCGGCTGCTCTGCCACATCCACTTCCGCCTGCGCGACGGCCGCTCGATCGAGCGCGCCTACACCTACGACTGGCGGATGTGGACGCTGCCCGAGGTCCGCGATGCCATGCGCGAGGCCGGATTCGCCGACGTGCAGGTGTACGTCGAGGGCTGGAACGAGCAGCGCGACGAGCCCGACCAGGTCTATCGGCGGCGCACGCGCTTCGAGCAGCAGGCGGGCTGGCTGGCGGTGGTCGTGGGGGTGCGTTGAACGCCGCGTGCCCGCGAGCGCCGCATCGCGAGGCCGCGCGCGCGCGGCGGCCACGGGCGACCGCCCCGCGGGCGCGCGATGCTAGACTGGCCGCCCGTCCCGCCGGAGGAGCGCGATGACCGAGATGCTGATGGTGTTCACCACGTTCGCCACCGAGGACGACGCCGCGCGCGTCGTGCGCGTGCTGGTCGAGGAGCGGCTCGCCGCGTGCGGCACGCTGCTGCCGGGCGCGCGGTCGCTCTATCGCTGGGAGGGCAGCATCGCGGACGCACGCGAGGTCACCGTGCTGCTGAAGACGCGCAAGCAGGACTGGACGGCGCTGATGTCGCGCCTTCACGAGCTGCATCCGTACGACGTTCCGGAATGCGTCGCCGTCCGCATCGCGGCCGGTGCGCCGAAGTACCTGGCCTGGCTCGAGTCGGCGCTGGAACCCGAGCCGGGCCCGCCGTCGCGCTGAGGCCCGACTCCGCTCCGCGAAGCGTTCCGCGCCGGCCGCGGTCGATCGCGGCCCGCGCCCTCGCGGGCGGCCATGGGAAGGAGTCCGCTGGTCCGCCATGAGCCACGCCACCGATCTGGTGCTCGGCATCGAGAGCTCCTGTGACGACACCAGCGTCGCGGTGCTCGAACGCGGCACCCGGCTGCGCGCCCACCTGATCGCCGCGCAGGACGTGCATCGGCTCTACGGCGGCGTGGTGCCCGAGCTCGCCTCGCGCGCGCACCTCGAGCACCTCCCGCGGCTGGTGCGCGAGGCGCTCGCGGAGGCCGAGGTGGAGCCGCGCGCGCTCACCGCGATCGCGGTCACCCGGGCGCCGGGCCTGATCGGCTCGCTGGTGGTCGGGGTGGCGTTCGCGAAGGCCTATGGCCTGGCCCTCGGCATCCCGGTGGTGGGGGTCAACCACATCGAGGCGCACCTGCATGCGGGCACGCTGGAGCACGGGCCCTCGCCGTATCCCGCGGTCGCGCTGGTGGTCTCGGGCGGGCACACCGAGTTGGTCGAAGTCCGGGGCGTCGGCGAGTACCGCTGGATGGGGAGCACCCGCGATGATGCGGCGGGCGAGGCGTACGACAAGGTCGCCAAGCTGCTCGGCCTCGGCTTCCCCGGCGGCCCCGTGCTCGATCGCCTCAGCACGTCCGGCGATCCGACCGCGTTCGCGTTCCCGCGTCCGATGCTCGACCGGCCGGGATTCGACTTCTCGTTCTCGGGGCTCAAGACCGCCGTCGTGCAGGCGCTCGCGGCGCGGGGGCCCGGTCCCTGGCCCGCCGCGCTGGTCGCCGACGTGGCGGCCTCGTTCCAGGCCGCGGTGGTCGACACGCTCGTCGCGCGCACCATGGGCGCGGTGGCGGCGGTCGGCGCGCGCGCGCTCAACCTCGGCGGCGGTGTCGCCGCGAACCGCGCGCTGCGCTCGCGCCTGGCCGAGACCTGCGGTCGCGCCGGCGTGGTGCTGCGCGTGCCGTCCCTGCGGCTGTGCGCGGACAACGCGGCGATGATCGCCCAGCTCGGCGCCTGGATGCTCGAGCGCGGCGATGTGGCCGAGCCCGAGCTGGACGCGGTCGCGGCCCTCGAGGAGTCGGGCCTCGCGATGCGCGGCGATTGACGCGGTCCGGGCCCGGGACCACCGCTCGCCACGCGCCGCCGGCGCCCTCCGCAGGGCGCTGATGCCCGCCCAGTGCGGGCCGGCAGGTGTTCAGATGCACGCGACTCGCGAGGTCCGTGGCCGTGCCTGCGGCCCGGTCCAGTCGGGCCGGACTCCGCCTTCCCCATTGGCTCGCGCCCCAGACGACGGTCAAGTAACCCCCGCCCTGCGCCGATAAGTCAGGGGAAAGCCTAGGGGTACACGGGGCAGTCACTTCCCGCCCCGGATCCCGGCCGGACACGCGGCGTGCTCCCTCCACGGCCCGTCGCGTGGTGCTCGCGCGTCCTCGCGACGCTCGGGCGGTCGGAGTCCAGCGGGTCGCGGCCTCCGAGGTGTCCACGGCTGATCTGTGTTCCGAACTCAACGATGCGACTCCACAGGAGCCACGACGGCGTGAACACGACCCGGATCCTCATCGCCGAGGATGAGCCCCACCTCCGAGAGGTGCTTCGCTTCCAGCTGGAGGGCGCCGGCTTCGACGTGATCGAAGCCCGCGACGGACAGCAGGCCCTCGAGTACGCGCTGTCGTACCGCCCCGATCTGATGCTGCTCGACGTGATGATGCCCCGGCTCGACGGCTACGAGGTGTGTCGCCGGCTGCGCGCCGCGTTCGAGACCCGCACGCTCCCGATCATCATGCTCACCGCGAAGTCCGAGGTCGCCGACAAGGTCTCGGGGCTCGCGGATGGCGCCAACGACTACGTGACCAAGCCGTGGGAGCACCGCGAGCTGCTGCTGCGCATCCGCAACATGCTGGAGTGGAGCCGCCAGCAGCGCGCGATGAGCCCGCTCACCGGGCTGCCGGGCAACATCTCGATCCACGACGAGATCCAGCTCCGCCTCGCGAGCGGGCTGCCGTTCGCGATGCTCCAGGTCGACATCGACTTCTTCAAGGCGTTCAACGACCACTACGGCTACGCGCGCGGAGACGAGGCCATTCAGCGCCTCGCGGCGATCCTGGTCGAGGTCTCCGCGCGGCTCGGCGGCGCGGGCGGATTCGTGGGGCACATCGGCGGCGACGACTTCGTGCTGCTGACGTCTCCGGAGCACGCCGAGCCGATCGGCCACGAGATCATCGCCCAGTTCACCGAGGCGGTGCCGGCCCTCTACGACGAGGCGGACGTGGCCCGCGGGCACATCGAGGTGCGCAATCGCCTCCACGTGCCGGAGCGATTCCCGCTCATGAGCGTGACGATTGCGATGGTGAGCACCGATCGGATGCCGGTCACGCACCTCGCGCAGCTCATCGACGTGGCCCAGGAGCTGAAGGAGCACGGCAAGGGCATCCCCGGCAGCGTGCTGGTCGGCGAACGGCGCCGCAGCGACACGGCGCCGGGCAGCGAACGCGACGTGGCCTGACGCGGAGCGAGCGATGGCGACCGATCTGTTGCGTCCGATGAACGGCTCTCCGGGCCCCGGCTCGCCCGTGCTCGCGCCGCTCGCCGAGGCGCTGCTGGCGCTGCGCTCGACCGCCGACCTCGAGACCGCGTGCGCGATCGCCGGCAGCTGTGTCGTCCGCGCGCTCGACGCGTCGGATCATCGCGTCGTGAGGCTCGACCCGCGCAGCGGCTCGATGCGCGCGACCGACGCCGCGGGCGTGACGATGCCCTGGCTGGCGGAGCCCGGTGGCCCGCTCGAGCGGGTGCTGCGCGAGGGCCGCGCGGTGTTCGACGAGGGCGAGGATCCCGCGCAGCCGCGCGAGAACGGCCTGTGGGGGTCCCCCCCGGCAGCGATCGCCGCGGTGCCGCTCGCGCTGGGCGGCACGATCCACGGGTTCCTGCTGGTGGATTTCGAGGCCCCGCGACGGCTGATCCCCGACGAGCGCCTGATGCTGCAGATGATCGGCGACGGGCTCGCGCTGGCGCTCGCGCGCGGCGAGCTCGAGCGCCAGATCGAGGACGAGCGCCGGCGTGCCGCGGAGCTGCAGCACCGCCTCGCGGGCAGCGAGGAGACCTCCTCGAGCCTGATGTCGGTGGTCGCGCACGAGATCCGCACGCCGCTGACCGCGATCAAGGCGTACACCGAGGCGATGCTCGACAACCTGCACAACGCGCAAGCGCCGCGACAGCGCTTCCTCGGCATCATCAACGATGAGTGCGACCGCCTCGGGCGGCTCGTGACCGACATCCTCGATCTTTCGCGACTCGAGGCCGGGCAGCGCCCGCTGCGGCTCGCGCGCTTCTCGCTCGCGGAGCTCGTGAACGAGACCATCGAGGGCCTCCAGCCGGTGGCCAAGGCTCGCCACGCGACGTTCGAGGTCGAGGTGGAGGGTGACCTGCAGCCCGAGGCCGATCCCGATCTGCTGCGCCGCCTGCTCATCAATCTGCTCACCAACGCGATCAAGCACGCGCCGTACGGTTCCCCGGTGCGGCTGGTCGCGCAGTCCCAGGGCGACGTCTGGATCGGCGCGGTCGAGGACGGGGGCCCCGGGATCGCGCCCGACGACATCCCGCACGTGTTCGAGCGCTTCTACCGCGCCCGCGCGGCGAGCGAGGGCGAGTCGCCCGAGGGGACCGGGCTCGGCCTGCCGATCGCGCGCGGCATCGTGGAGCTGCACGGCGGCACGATCGGGGTCGAGAACCGCACGCCGCGGGGCGCCCGCTTCCAGTTCTCGCTGCCGCTGCGGCAGCTCGCCTCGGCCCAGGCGCGCCGCGTCGCGCGGCTGGTGCTGGCGCGCAAGGACCTGCGCGCGCTGCTCGATCACACCGTGGAGATGGTCTCGGTCGCGATGGACGCCGAGATCTCCTCGCTCATGCTGGTGGACCCCGAGCGCGGCGATCTGTTCGTCGCGGCGGCGCGGGGACTGGACACCGCGCAGTTGAAGGGCCGCCGCACGCCGGTCCGCTCCGGCGTGGCGGGCGCCGTCGCCGCGTGGGGCCGCCCGCTGCTGGTCGACAACATCGAGACCGACCGGCGCTTCCGCCGGCTCAACCATCCCCAGTACCACACCAAGTCGCTGCTGTGCGTCCCCATGCGCGTGGACAACGAGGTGCTGGGCGTGATCAACGTGAACAACAAGCGCGACGGCGCCTCGTTCGACGACGCCGATCTCGGGGTCCTCACCGCGCTGGTGGATCGCATCGGCAGCGCGCTCGAGCGCGCCTGCGCCCACCCCGGGTCGGGGCGCGTGGTCGAGGAGGCGCTCGAGATGGTGCGCTCGGTGACCCGGCTGCGCCGCGAGCACATGCTGGGCGGCCACCACGCCGTGCGGATGGCGCGCGAGCTGGCGCGCGAGCTGGGACTCGGCCCGGCCGACATCGACGTGGTGGGCTACGCGATGAGCATCCACGACGTCGGCATGACGCGGCTACCGGCGGCGGTGCGCAGCAGCGCGCCGCTGGACGAGGCGGACCGCGAGGCGGTGCTCCACCACCCCGAGGTGAGCGTGGAGATCCTGCGCCCGCTTGAGTACCTCGGCTCGGTGCGCGAGATCATCCTTGGACACCACGAGCGCTGGGACGGGTCCGGCTACCCGCGCGGCCTGGCGGGCGCCGAGATCCCGATGGGCGCGCGCGTGCTCGCGGTCGTGGATGCCTGGGAGAGCATGACGCGCGGCCGCCCGTGGCGGCCGTCGCTGCAGCGCGAGCCCGCGCGCGCCGAGATGGACCGCTCGGCCGGCAGCCAGTTCGACCCCGAGGTGGTGGCGGCGTTCCTGCGCGTGCTGGAGCGCGAGGACGTCGCATGAGCAACACCAACCGCAAGGGACACGGGACCGGACCGTCGGCCGAGGAGCTCCGGCTGCGCTCGGAGCTGGATCGCACCCGGCGCGAGCTGGGCAAGCTGAAGAAGGCGCACGGTCTCGCCCCCGATTCGCCGACCGTGGGCCGCGCGGCCGAGGTCCGGTCGGCCGCGGTCACGGCGCGCGAGGCGGCGGTGAGCGCCCGCGAGGACGCCGCGACGGCCGCGCACGACGACGCGGTGGCCGAGGCCGCCGCCGACCTGGCGGCCGCGTTGGCGAGCGGCCCCGAGGACGGCAGCCCCGCCGAGGTGGACGCGCTCCGCCAGCAGGTGCACGACCTCACCGAGACGCGGCAGCGACTCGCGCGCCTCTACTTCAATCAGGTCGAGGAGAACCGCAAGCGCGCGCAGAAGCTCCACGAGGTGCTGCAGCATATCGTCCAGATCAACTCCGAGCTGGACCAGGACCGGCTGTTCACGCGGCTGGTCGACACGCTGCAGTCCTCGCTCGGATTCCGCATCGCGCTGCTGCGCGTGCGCGAGCCGGGCACCGAACGCCTGCGCGCGCGCGCGTTCGCCGGGCTCGATGCCGAGGCTCGCACGAAGCTCGACGCGGAGGAGATCGGCGTCGAGCGGTTCCTCTCGTGGCTCAAGGACGAATTCAAGGTCGGGCGCTCCTACTTCATAAGCCACTCCAGTCCGTTCAACGCCGAGCTGCCCGCCGGGGTCACCAGCGACCTGGGCCCGCGGGAGGATTGGGAGTGGCACCCGGACGACGTGCTGCTGGTGCCGCTGTTCGATCGCGCGGGGCAGCTGGTCGCGTACTTCTCGCTCGACGATCCCGTGGACCGGCTGGTGCCCTCCAGCGAGACGGTCGAGGTGATCGAGATGTTCGGGCACCACGCGGTCGTCGCGATCGAGAACGCCCGCCTCTACGGCGAGCTCGAACAACACACCCGCGATCTCGAGGGCTCGGGCAAGCGCATGCACGAGCTGCACGCGTTGCGCGGCACGTTCCTCTCGACCGTCTCGCACGAGCTGCGCACCCCGCTCACCGCGATCCGCGCCTACGTCGAGACCCTGCTGTCGGCGGGGGACAACGAGCTGCCGCCCGCCCAGGTCCGGCGGTTCCTCGGCATCATCGACGAAGAGAGCCAGCGGCTGTCCCGGCTGATCGAATCGGTTCTCGACCTGAACCGTTTCGATTCTGGGCAGATGCGACTCAACCGCCAGAGCGTGGACCTCGGTGACTTGCTCGAGGAGGGCCGGCGGCTGCTGGATCCCATGGCCCAGGCCGGCCAGGTGACTCTCAAGGCCGAGGTGCTGGCGGCCGATACCGGGATCGACGCCGACCGGGACCAGCTCCGTCAACTGGTCCTCCATCTGGGCGGCAACGCGGTCAAGTTCACTCCCGAGGGCGGGAACGTGGTCCTCCGCCTGACGGGTGACACCCGCGACGTGACGCTCCAGGTGGAGGACACGGGCATCGGAATCCCCGAGGAGGCGCTCGAGAAGGTCTTCGAGCGCTTCTACCAGGTGGATTCCTCGCTCGTGCGACGCTTCGGAGGCAGCGGGCTCGGTCTGGCGATCTGTAAGTCGATCGTGGAGTGGCACGGAGGTCGGGTCTTCGCGGAGAGCACGCCCGGCCGCGGTTCGCGCTTCACGGTGGTGTTGCCGAGGCGGACCGGACCGCGCGTCACCGTACGCGAGACTCCGCGTCCACGTGAGGGGTCGGAAGACGTCCTGAGGCTGGCGATCGAGATGGTGGCGGAAGTCATGAACGCGCGCGTGGTCTCGCTGCTCGCACCCGACGAGAGTGGAGACCTGCGCATCCAGGCGGCTCTCGGGCTCGACGAGCAGGTGGTGCGCGATGCGCGCATCCATCGCGGTCAGGGCGTGGCCGGCTGGGTGATGGAGCACCGTCGCCCGGTGTGCGTCGCGGGCGACGAGTCGCGCGCCGAGGTCCAGCCGTCGGGCCGCTCGGACTACCGCACCGGCACCTTCCTGTCCGTGCCGCTCGAGGGCGAGCGCGGGCTGCTCGGCGTGCTCAGCGTCACCGATCCGGTCGCGCAGAAGCCGTTCGACGCCGAGGACTGCCACCTGCTCCTGCATCTCGCCGACCGGGTCACCGTGGCGTGGGAGCAGGCGCTCGTGATGGAGGAGTCGCAGGGGCACGTGACCGACACCACGCAGGCGCTGCGCGACGTGCTGCGACACCTCGATCGCAGCCGCGACCGCGCCCCCGATCGCGTGCGCATCGCGCGCGCGCTGGCGCGCCGTCACGGGCTCGGCGAGTCGGAGGCCGGCGTGATCTCGTTCGCCGCCAGCATCCACGATGTCGGCATGGCGAACATCGGAGACGAAGTGACCGGCGCCACCGGCGCCCTGTCGCCGAGCGGGCGCGAGGCGCTCGAACGCCATCCCGAGCTGAGCGCCGAGCTGCTGCGCCCGCTCGAGACCATGGGCGCCGTGCGCGACATCGTCCTGAGTCACCACGAGTGGTGGGATGGGAGCGGCTATCCGCGCGGCATCGCCGGCGAGGCGATCCCGGTCGGCAGCCGGATCCTGGCGGTGGTGGATGCATGGGAGAGCATGACGGTGGGGCGGCCCCATCGGCCTGCTCTGTCGCGAGAGCAGGCGCTCGAGGAGTTGCGCCGGCTTGGAGGGCGTCAGTTCGACCCGGAGATCGTCGCGGTCTTCGCGGAAGCGCTGGCGGACGTGGAGCACGAGTCCGGCACGTCGCCCATGACGGGCGAGCACGTGACCCCGCACGCAGGGAGGTGAGTCGCAATGGCGAAGGGAAAGATCCTGGTGGTGGACGATGAGATCTACATCGTGCACATCCTGGACTTCAGTCTCGGCATGGAGGGCTACGAGGTCCTGACCGCGCTGGACGGCGAACAGGCACTCGAGAAGGCGAGAGCGGAGCATCCCGATCTCATCGTCCTCGACATCATGATGCCGAAGCTGGACGGCTACGAGACCTGCAAGCTGCTGAAGGCGGACGACAACACCAAGCAGATCCCGGTCATCCTGCTGTCGGCGAAGGGCCGCAACGTGGACCAGAAGATCGGCTTCGAGGTGGGAGCGGACGACTACATCACCAAGCCGTTCAGCCCCCGCAAGCTGGTCGAACGCATCAACGCGATCCTCGGGCAGTCCAGCCCGAACCGCATGCAGGCCTAGGCCTCCACACGGACCGCAGCAACGTGTCCCTGGAGGCCGGGCCGGCGTGTGCCTGACGCACGCCGCCGGCCCGGCTTTGTGTTGCCCGGCGGTGGAGCGGGCACCCCGCGCCCCGCGCGAACCGGGCTGACCCGGCTCGACGCTTCCACCAGGCTCCGCCTCCGTGAGCCCGGACGCTCCCGCCGCGCCGCGGCGCGTCCCTTGAGCCGCGCGGGGCTGATGTAGAGTGCGCGCATGTCCTTCGTTCGCGTCGCGCTGCCGATCCCGCTGCGGCGCACCTTCGTCTACCGCGTCCCCGAGAGTCTGATCGCCCGCCTGAAACCGGGTGTGCAGGTCACGGTGCCGTTCCGCAACCGTGCCGCGCGCGGGTTCGTGGTCGAGGTACTCGCCGAGCCGCCGGCGGACGCGCCGGCGCGGCTGCTCGACCTCGGCGCGGTGCTGCCCGTGGCGCCGATCTCCGCCCACCTGATGGCGCTGGCGCGCTGGATCGCGGACTACTACCTCGCGGCGCTCGGCGAGGTGCTCGCCGCGACGCTGCCCGGCGGGCTGGAGGGCTTCGCGCGGAGCCGCGCGCGAGCGCACGCGAGCGAGGACGCCGTGATGCGGCTCGCGATGCCGGAGCGCATCACGATGACGCCACCCCAGGCGGCGGCGGTGCGCGCGGTCGAGGCGGCGGTCGTGGCGAAAGCGTTCGCGCCGCTGCTGCTCCACGGCGTGACGGCGAGCGGCAAGACCGAGGTCTACCTGCGCGCGGCGCGCGCGGCGCGCGAGGCGGGCGGGCAGACGCTCGTGCTGGTGCCCGAGGTCGCGCTGGGCTCGCAGGTCGTGGCGGCGTTCGAGCAGCGCTTCGGCGGGCGCGTCGGAGTGCTGCACTCGTATCTGTCGGTCGGCGAGCGGCGGCGCAACTGGGAGCTGGCGAGCCGCGGCGCGCTCGACGTGGTGGTGGGCGCGCGCTCGGCCGTGTTCGCGCCACTGCCGTCGCTGAGGCTGATCGTGGTGGACGAGGAGCACGAGCCGGCCTACAAGCAGAGCGAACAACTCCGCTACCACGGCCGCGACGTCGCGGTGCGGCGCGCGCAACTGCTGGGCATCCCGGTGGTGCTGGGCTCGGCGACGCCGAGCCTGGAGTCGCTCGCCAACGCCGGCCGCGGCAAGTACCGCCGCCTCGCGATGCCCGAGCGCATCGACCGCCGCCGGCTGCCCGAGGTGCGGGTCGTGGACCTGCGCCGCGAGGGCGAGGGCGGCTCGCTGCTCTCGCGTCCGCTCCGCGCCGCCATCGGCGAGCGGCTCGCGCGCGGCGAGCAGATGCTGCTGTTCCTCAATCGCCGCGGCCATTCCCACCACACCCAGTGCCGCGCGTGCGGGTGGGTGCCGGAGTGCCCGCACTGCGACATCACGCTGACGCTGCACGTGAGCCCGCGCGTCTGGCGCTGCCACTATTGCGATCACCAGGAACCGGCCGGGGCGCAGTGCCCGAAGTGCCACGCGGCGCTGCTGCGATTCGGCGGCGCGGGCACGCAGCGGGTCGAGCGCGAGCTGGCGACGGTGTTCCCGCAGGCGCGCGTGCTGCGGCTCGACACCGACGTGGCGCGGGACCGCGCCGAGCCCGCGCGCGTGCTGCGCGCATTCGCGCGCGGCGAGGCCGACGTGCTGCTCGGCACCCAGATGATCGCGAAGGGGCTCGACTTCCCGCGTGTCACGCTGGTGGGGGTGCTGGACGCCGACGTGGCGCTCCACCTGCCCGACTTCCGCGCCGCCGAGCGCACCTGGCAACTGCTGGTCCAGGTCTCGGGCCGCGCGGGCCGTGGCAAGACGCCGGGCGAGGTGTTCGTGCAGACGTGCACGCCGGAGCATCCGGCGGTCGTGTCGGCGGCGCGGCACGACGCCGCGGCGTTCGTCGACGGCGAGCTCGCGACGCGGCGCGAGGCCGGCTACCCGCCGTACGTGCGGCTCGCCGCGGTGCTGTTCACCGGCGCCGACGAGGCCGACGTGGAGCGCGTCGCGAGCGCGGTCGGCGAGGCCATCGCGGCGGCGGCCGCTGCGGCGGACGTGCGCGTGCTGGGCCCCGCGCCCCAGATGCTCGCGCGACTGCGCGGCCGCCACCGCTGGCACCTGCTGCTCAAGGGCGGCAGCGCGCCCAGGCTGCGCGCCATCGCCGCGGCGGCGCTGGAGGCGGCCGAGGAACACGGGCACAAGCGCACGGTCAAGGTGGTGGTGGACATCGACCCGGTGGAGGTGCTGTGAGACTCACGCTCGCGGGCATTCGAGGATCCCGGCG
The DNA here is from genome assembly GCA_963725865.1 of Candidatus Eiseniibacteriota bacterium. Taxonomy (GTDB): domain Bacteria; phylum Eisenbacteria; class RBG-16-71-46; order RBG-16-71-46; family RBG-16-71-46; genus CAVSAC01. Next base: position 411,903 of record CAVSAC010000014.1, on the reverse strand, counting down.
CGAAGCGCCGAGCGGATCGGGCGGTCGCTGGCGCGCGATCGCCGTCGCCGTCGTGGTGGTGGGGCTGGCGACGATCGGGTGGCGGACCGACGTCGTGCGTGCGGCGTCGGGCGACTCCACCGCGACGACATGGGAGGGGTGGCGCCCGTTGATGGGCGACTGGATCGGCGAGGGCGACGGGGCGCCGGGACACGGCAGCGGCGCGTTCTCGTTCGCGCTCGATCTGCAGGGGCGCATCCTCGTGCGGCGCAGCTTCGCCGAGTACCCGGCTGCGCCGGGGCGACCCGCCAGCCGCCACGACGATCTCATGATGCTGCGCCACGAGGACGGATCGGGCCGCGTGCGCGCGCTGTACCTCGACAACGAGGGGCACGCGATCGACTACACGGCGCGGGTCTCGGCGGCCCGCGACACGTTCGAGTTCGTGAGCGAGCCCGCGCCCGGCACGCCACGCTTCCGACTCACCTACGTGGTCACCGGCGCCGACGCGCTGAGGCTCCGCTTCGAGGTCGCGCCGCCCGGCCGTCCGGATTCGCTTGCGACGTACCTCGAGGCGAACGCCCGCCGCCGGCAGCCGCGCCGCTGAGGCACCGCGCGCACGGGCAGGCGTCTCCGGTGCGCCACACCGCGTCGCAGCGACGCCGCTGCCGCGCGTGTCAGGGATTCGACAGGCGCGCGTGCCCGTCCAGGCGATGCCCTTGACGCATCTCGAATTGCAGACCTACAGTCGCCGCTCCCGCCGTCCCGATGCCCGGCTCCCGGACTCTGGCATCCTTCCCGCACTAGAAGGCTGAGGACATGACTCGTCACCACACTCCGAACCATGCCCAGCCGGACACGGCGCCGCCGGCCGTCGGCGGAGGCGCGCACATCACCTTCGAGATGGTGAAGGACCATCCGCGGGTCCGGCTGCACATCCGCAAGGCGGACGAGTCGCTCGAGAAGATCGGATACACCGAGCACGGGGAGCGGCACGTGGGACTGGTCGCAAACATCGCCGGGAACATCCTGAAGCGGCTCGGCTACCCGGAGCGGGACGTGGAGTTGGCGCGCATCGCCGGCTACCTGCACGATATCGGCAATGTCGTGAATCGCGACCACCACGCCCAGAGCGGGGCGGTGATGGCGATGCAGATCCTGACCGAGATGGGGATGCCGACCGAGGAGACGATCACCGTGATCTCCGCGATCGGCAACCATCACGAGACGGACGGCGATCCGGTGACCGCGGTGAGCGCCGCGCTCATCCTCGCCGACAAGAGCGACGTGCACCGCAGCCGGGTGCGGAACCCGGAGATGATCAAGTTCGACATCCACGACCGCGTGAACTACGCGGTGCAGAAGTCCTTCCTGAACGTGGACGAGGCCGGCAAGCAGATCACGTTGGAGCTCACCGTGGACACCGGCATCTCTCATGTGATGGAGTACTTCGAGATCTTCATGACGCGCCTACTGGTGTCTCGCAAGGCGGCGTCGTTCCTGGGAGCCGCGTACGGGCTCACGGTGAACGGCACGCGTCTCATGTGAGGGAGGAGGGGACCGTGAATCGTCGTGCGTTCGCAATCGGAACGGCGCTGGCCGTCCTGACGGCGGTGACGCTCGGTGGTGTCGCTCAGGCCCGCAACGAGCATTGCGCCGGCGGCATCCAGTATGTCGTGGGCGGCATGCGCGACAAGGACAAGGGCAATACCGAGGACTACCTGAACCAGATGCACAAGGCCATCCAGCAGCTCGAGATGTGCGCCGAGGGCGACCCCGACGACTACGAGGCCATGGGCTATCTGGGCTGGGCCTACGCCGAGCTCGACAGCGCCGCGCCATCGGGCGCCGCGTTCAAGCGCTGCCTCGACGGGCTCACGGCCAAGGGCGACAAGAAGCTCCAGCAGTGGAAGGACAATCGCCAGGGCTACTGGGTGGGCTTCTACAACAAGGGCATCAACCTGATGAAGGCGGCCCTCGAGCTGTACCCGGACATCGGGCTGAAGCCCAAGAGCGAGGACGCGAGCGAGGTGCGCATGTTCAACGACACGCGCGCCAAGTACAGCGAGGCGATCGGCTGGTTCACCAAGGCCACGCAGCTGAAGCCCGAGGATCCGGTCGCGTACCTGAGCATGGGCCAGGCGTACCAGTATGTCGGCCGCTTCGATGACGCCGAGGCGACCTTCAAGGCCGGGCTGAAGATGGCGCCGAACGACAGCCTGCTGCTCACCTCGATGACGAACCTGCGCAAGAACATCGCGAACCAGCTCATCAACGACAAGAAGTACGACGAGGCCATCACGTTCTTCAATGACCTGCTCAAGTCGGAGCCGGCCAACGCGGACCTGCAGCTCGGCCTCGGCAATGCCTACTTCGAGAAGGCACAGGCGCCCGGTGTCTCGGACGCGGACAAGAAGAGCTTCTTCAAGTCGGCGGGCGAGGCGTGGTCCAAGGCGGGCGCGGTGCGGCCGGGCGAGTTCGACCTGGCGTACAACGCGGGCGTGGCGTTCCAGAACGGCGGCGATCCCGCACAGGCCGAGGCGCAGTTCCGCCGCGCGCTGTCGATCAACCCCGACGATCTCGACGTGCCGCGCGCACTCGGCAAGAGCCTGATCGAGCAGGGCAAGTTCGACGACGCGGTCGCGGTCGTCTACAAGGTGCTGATGAAGAACCCGAAGAAGGCCGAGTTCCATCAGCTGCTCAGCGCCGCGTACGACAAGGGCGGCAACAAGTCCAAGAGCACCGAGGAAGCGATGGTCTACCTCGCGCTGCGCAGTGGCACCGCGTTGCCGGACGCCGAGTCGGCGGCCTCCGCCGGAGCGACCGCCGAGGTCAACACCTTCAAGGCGATGGGCAAGCCGGATGAGATCTTCGAATGGAAGGCCGACCGAGACACCTACCGGACGTGGCTTTACTGGACCAAGGGCCAGGCGTTCCACTTCAAGGCGGGCAACCTGGTGATGAAGTCGGACTGGTCCGCCCCGGCGACTGCCTCGGGCGCGCCCAAGAAGTAACGCGACCACGACCCACCGGCGCCGCGCGGCCCGAGCCGGGTCGCGCGGCGTCGCGCGTTCGGGCGAGGAGGACGGAGCGATGAGCGGACGACTCGAGGGCGCGACGCTGGCGATCGTGGGCTTCGGGCACCAGGGCGAGGCGCAGGCGCTCAACCTGCGCGACGCGGGGCACCGCGTGCTGGTCGGCGCGCGTCCGGGCCGCGCGGCCGAGGCGCGCGCTCGCGCGCACGGCTTCGAGATCCGGCCGCCGGAGATCGCAGCGCGGGACGCCGAGGTGATCGCGGTGCTGCTGCCGGACGAGGCGGTGCCCGCGGCGTGGGGAGCCCTCGCCGGCGCGGCGCGCGCGGACGCGGGGTTCGTGTTCGCGCACGGATTCAATCTCCTGTACTCCGATCTCGCGCTGTCGCCGCGCGCGGACGTGGTGCTGGTGGCGCCGACCGCGCCGGGCGCCGTGCTGCGCGCCGCGGTCGCGCGCGGTGAGAAGCTGCCGGCCTACCTCGCCGTGCACCAGGACGCGAGCGGCACCGGCGCATCGCTCGCCGCGGCCTGGGCGGCGGGCATCGGATGCGCGCCCACCTGGAGCACGACGGTGCGCGAGGAGACCGAGGTCGACCTCTTCGGCGAGCAGACCGTGCTGTGCGGCGGCATGAACGCACTGGTGACGGCGGCGTTCGAGACCCTGGTCGAGGCCGGCTACGCGCCCGAGGTCGCCTACCTCGAGTGCGTCCACCAGTTGCGTTACCTCGCCGAGGCGCTGCACGCGCGCGGCGTCAGCGGCATGCGCGAGGGCATCAGCGGCACCGCGCTCTACGGCGATCTCACCCGCGGTCCGCGCGTGATCGGCCCGGCCGCGCGTTCCGCCATGCGGGAGATCCTGGCCGAGATCCGTAGCGGCGCGTTCGCCAGCGAATGGCGCGCGGAGGACGCCGCAGGCCGGCCTCGCATGCGGGCCGCTCAGGCGCGTGCGCAGGCTCATCCCATCGAAGCGGCCCGCCGGCGCGCACTCGGCGCGGGCCCGGAAGAGGGCGGGGGGCGGTAAGGAACGGCCCAAGGCCTTGTCCATGAAGGCATTGACACGCCTTCGTGTGGCTTGCTAGCCTGCCGTCGACTTCGCCGGGGTATCGACCAGGGCGGGAACCCCAGGCCGCCGGCTCGAGGAGGATGGAATGACCAAAGCCGATATCGTGGACCAGATCGCAGAGCGTACGGGTTTGACCAAGAAGGACGTCGCCGAGACCGTCGACTCGTTCCTATCCGCGGTCGCCAAGGCGCTCGCGAACGGCCACCACATCGAGATCCGCGGCTTCGGGACCTTCCGCGTGAAGGACCGCAAGCCTCGCATCGCTCGCAACCCGCGGACGGGCGAAGCCGTGCCGGTCGCGGCGCGCAAGGTCCCGGTGTTCAAGGTGTCCAAGGAACTGAAGGACATGGTCGCCCAAGGCTGAGCGCGGGGCGGCCCCTCGATCCGCGCCGCACAACGACTTCGGGGCGGGCTCTCGCACGAGAGCCCGCCCCGTCCCGTTGGGCGCCGATGCGCCGTCAGCGCCGGCTGTCGCGCAGCATCAGCAGCCGCACCAGCTGCAGCGCCGACATCGCGGCCGCCGCCACATAGGTGAGCGCCGCCGCGTTCAGCACCTTCCTGGCGCCCGCGACCTCGCCGGGCGCGATCGCGCCGCTGCTCGTCAACTGCGCGAGCGCCCGTTTCGAGGCGTCGAACTCCACCGGCAGCGTCACCAGGTGGAACACCACTGCGGCCGCGAAGAACAGGATGCCGAGGTCCATGAGCCACACGAGCTGGCCACGACCGAAGAACCAGCCGATGAAGAACAGCGGCATGGCGAGCATGCTGCCGAAGTTCGCGACCGGCACCAGGCTCGCGCGCAACGCCAGCGGCGCGTAGCCCTGCGCGTGCTGGAGCACGTGCCCGACTTCGTGCGCCGCGACCGCGATCGCCGATACCGAGTCGCCGGCGTAGATCGGCTCCGAAAGCCGCACCGTCTTCGAGCGCGGGTCGTAGTGGTCGCTGAGCGTTCCACCGACCGGCTCGATCTTCACGTCATTGACGCCGTTGCGGTTCATGATCGCCGCCGCCATCTGGCGACCGGTCATCCCATTGCCGGCGGGCACCCGGGCATACCGCGCGTACGTGCTCTGGACCTTCCACTGTGCCCACATGGCGAAGATCATCGCCGGGATGAGCAGCAGGAAGGTGGGATCGAAGCCGAACATGGGGAACACGTCGCATCACTCCTTCGGTGGTTCTTCCGCCGGGAGATCCGGGCGGAGCGCCGTCCACGGCGCGTCGCCCGTCAGGATGCGGGGCGGCGGCCGCTGGTTTCCCGGAATCGTTCCGGGCGCGCCGCGCGCGCTCGCACGAGACGTGCGGCACCCATGAAAAGGCATCCGGAAGCGCTTCGTGTCAAGTCTCGGTCCAGCCGCCGAGGCGCTCGGCGGCGGTCGGCGCCCGATGTCGTATCCTGCGCGGACCTTGCTCGGTCGTCGCTCACCCCCTCCGGAGTCGGATCCATGTCCTCCACGACCCTGCCCGCCGTCGATCTGCGCAGCGACACCGTCACACGCCCGACCGCCGCGATGCGACGCGCGATGGCCGAGGCCGTGGTGGGGGACGACGTGTTCGGGGACGATCCCACCGTCCAGGCGCTCGAGCGCCGCGTCGCGGAGCTCGCGGGCAAGGATTCCGCGCTGTACGTGCCGAGCGGCACCATGGGCAATCAGCTCGCGGTGAACGCGCTGACACGCCCGGGTGACGAAGTGGTGCTGGAGGCCGAGGCGCACATCCTGCTGTACGAGCAGGGTGGCATCGCGGCGAACTCCGGCTGCCTCGCACACCCGGTGCGGGGCGTGCACGGGACGTTCGACGCGGCGGAGATCGACGCCGCGGTGCGTGATGCGGCCGACGAGCACGTGGCGCGGGTCTCGCTGCTCTGCCTCGAGAACACGCACAACCGTCACGGCGGCGTCATCGTGCCGCTCGACACGCTGCGCGACCTGGCGGCCGCGGCGCGCGCGCACCGCATGCGCGTGCACCTCGACGGGGCGCGGCTGTGGAACGCGAGCGTGGCGAGCGGGATTCCCATCCGCGACTGGGCGGCGTGCGCGGACACCGTGATGATGTGCTTCTCGAAGGGCCTCGGGGCGCCGATCGGCTCGATCCTCGTGGGACCCGCCGACGTGGTGCGCGCCGCGCGCCGGACCCGCAAGCGCTGGGGCGGCGGCATGCGGCAGGTCGGCATCCTGGCGGCCGCGTGCCTGCACGCGCTCGATCACCACGTCGAGCGGTTGGCGGAGGACCACGCGCGCGCGCGCCGGCTCGCGAGCGGTTTCGGTGCGGTGCCCGGGGTGAAGGTGGCGACGCCCGAGACCAACATCGTGATCGTCGCGCTCGAGCATCCGTCGCTCGATCCGGCCGCGGTGCTCGCCGCGCTCAGCGAGCGCGGCGTCCGCATGGTGGCGTTCGGCGCCCGCCGCCTGCGCGCGATCGTGCATCTCGACGTGGACGACGCGGGCATCGACCGCGCGATCACCGGATTCCGCGCGGCGGTCGAGGCGCAGCGGGCGGCCGCACGCTGACTCCCGCGGCGGACCGGAGCGGTCGCGCTCGGCGCACCGACGCCACCCGCGCGCGGTCCCGGCGCGCCGTCAGTAGACGTCGCCGGGGCCCCGGTGCTACCTTGCGCCGGTTTCCGACATGACTGCGGGGCACCCGCGGGCTCTAAGGACATCTGTGACCGACGCGCGGCCGCCGGGGACTCTGTTCCTGGTGGCGACCCCCATCGGCAATCTCGAGGACATCACCCGGCGCGCGCTGCGCGTGCTCGGCGAGGTGGCGCTCGTGGCCGCCGAGGACACGCGTCACACGCGGCGGCTGCTCGAGCACTTCGGGTTGTCGGTGCCGGTCACCAGCGTGTTCGAGCACAATGAGCGCGCGCGCATCCCGGGTCTGCTGCGGCGGCTGGAGGAGGGCGACTCGGTCGCCCTGGTGACCGACGCGGGCTCGCCGGGCGTGAGCGATCCAGGGTATCCGCTGGTGCGGGCCGCAGTCGCCGCGGGCGTGCGGGTCGAGAGCGTGCCGGGGCCGAGCGCGGTGATCGCCGCGCTCCAGGTCAGCGGACTGCCGACGGACGCGTTCACGTTCGTGGGGTTCCTGCCGGTGAAGGGCGCGGCGCGCCGCCGCCGCCTGGAGGAGTGGCGCGACCGGCGCGAGACGCTGGTGGCGTTCGAATCGCCGCATCGCATCGTGGCGTGCCTCGAGGATCTCGAGGCGGTCTGGGGCGAGCGGCCCATCGCGCTGGCGCGCGAGCTGACGAAGGTGCACGAACAGGTGCTGCGCGGGACCGCGAGCGAGGTGCGCGCGGCGCTGCGGCCCGACCAGAGACGAGGCGAGATGGTGTTGGTGCTCGGGGGGTGGACGCGCAAGGACGAGGCGGGAGCGTGACCGTGCGCCAGGCCGTCTCCGGCACGCCGGCGCCGCCGCGCGCGGGAGCGCTGCAGGCGCTCAAGGCGCGCCTGCGCGTCGGCGCGCACGCGGTGCTCGACCCGGTGGTGCGCGGGCTGGTGGGCGTGGGCATCCGCGCCAACCACCTCACGGTGGCGGGGCTGCTGCTCAGCCTGCTGGCGGCGTACGCGTTCTTCGACGCGCACCCACAGTTGGGCGCGGTGTTCCTGCTGCTGGCCGGGCTCTGCGACATCCTCGACGGACAGGTGGCGCGCGGCTCGGGGGGTGAGACGCGCTTCGGTGCGTTCTTCGATTCCACGCTCGACCGCGTCGCCGAAGGCGCGGTGCTGATCGGCATCGCGGGCTTCTACATCCGCAACCTGCTGGCGCTCGTGTTCGATCCCCGGCGCGTGCTCGAGCAGGCTGCCATGGGCCTGCTGCCGGTGACCTGGGCGCTGCTCGCCGTGACCGCGATGGTCGCCGCGCTGGGTTCGTTCATGGTGTCGTACACGCGGGCGCGGGCCGAGGGGCTCGGGCTGGCGTGCAAGGTGGGCTGGTTCGAGCGCCCGGAGCGGCTCGCGCTGCTCATCCTGGCGGGGCTGCTCAAGGTGTTCTGGGCGATGTCCGGCGCACTGCTGTTGCTGGCGCTGCTCTCGTTCATCACGGCGGCGCAGCGCGTCGTCCACGTTTGGAAGATCACCCGCGGAGCGGGTCAGGACGGATAGGAGGTTCGGTCTCGATGGGCAAGGTCCGAGTCGCGATCATCGGTGTGGGCAATTGCGCGTCCTCGTTCGTGCAGGGGCTCCACTACTACCGCAATGCCAAGGAGAGCGACCGCATCCCGGGGCTCATGCACGCGAACCTCGGCGGATACCACATCCGCGACGTCGAGATCGTGGCCGCCATCGACATCGACAAGAACAAGGTGGGCAAGGATGTCTCGCAGGCCATCGTGGAATGGCCGAACAACACGTTCGTGTTCACCAAGGTGCCCAAGATGGGCGTGACGGTGCAGCGCGGCATGACGCACGACGGGCTCGGCAAGTACCTCTCGCAGATCATCCAGAAGGCGCCGGGCTCCACCGTCGACATCGTGAAGCTGCTCAGGGACACGCAGACCGACGTGGTCGTGAACTACCTGCCGGTGGGCTCCGAGGAGGCCACCAAGTGGTACGTCGAGCAGGTGCTCGAGGCCGGCTGCGCGTTCGTGAACTGCATCCCGGTGTTCATCGCCCGCGAGCCGTACTGGCAGCGGCGGTTCGAGAAGCGCGGGCTGCCCGTGATCGGGGACGACATCAAGTCGCAGGTCGGCGCGACCATCACCCACCGCGTGCTGACGCGGCTGTTCGTGGACCGCGCGGTGCGCATCGACCGCACGTATCAGCTCAATTTCGGGGGCAACACCGACTTCCTCAACATGCTCGAGCGCGAGCGCCTCGAGTCGAAGAAGATCTCGAAGACCCGCGCCGTCACCAGCATCATGCCGTACGAGCTGCACGAGGACGACATCCACGTCGGCCCCAGCGACTACATCCCGTGGCTCAAGGACCGCAAGTGGTGCCACATCCGGATGGAGGGCACGACGTTCGGTGACGTGCCGCTCAACCTGGAGCTCAAGCTCGAGGTCTGGGACTCGCCCAACTCGGCCGGCGTGGTGATCGATGCGGTGCGCTGCGCCAAGATCGGGCTCGACCACGGCCTCAAGGGCGCGCTCATCGCGCCGTCGTCGTACTTCAAGAAGTCGCCGCCGGTGCAGATCCCGGACGACGCCGCGCGCGAGTTGACCGAAGCGTTCATCCGCGACCCGAAGGGCGTCGAGCGGTCGCTGCGCATCAAGGCGCCGACCGTCCAGCGCGAGGCCGCGCCGACCACGGGCCCCGCCGTGAACGGTTCCGGACCGAAGGCGCGCACAACCGCGGCGCGCAAGCCGGCCCGGCGCGCGAAGGCGAAGGCGGGCCGCGCGCGCTGAGCGCGTGGGCCACGCGGAGCGACGGATGCCCGGGCTCTTCGTCACCTTCGAGGGCGGCGAGGGCTCGGGCAAGACCACGGTGCTCCGCCGGCTGGCGGAGCGCCTGCGCACCGCCGGCCACGATCCGCTGTTGACGCGCGAGCCCGGCGGCACGCCGCTCGCCGAGGGCGTGCGCGCGCTGCTGCTCACGCCGTCGCTCGCACCCGGCGCGGTGTCGGAGGCGCTGCTCATGGAGGCGGCGCGCGCCGATCTGGTCGCCGCGGTGATCCGCCCCGCGCTCGCGCAGGGGCGCGTGGTGCTCTGCGACCGCTACGCCGACTCGACGCTCGCCTACCAGGGTGGCGGTCGCGGACTCGATCGCGCGATGCTCGCCGAATGGAATCGCGTGGCGACCGGGGGGCTGGCGCCCGATCTCACGCTGTGGTTCGACCTCGCGCCCGAGGTCGGGCTCGCGCGCCGCGCGGGCGCCGCCGACGACACGAACCGGCTCGATCGCGAGGACCTCGCGTTCCACACTCGCGTGCACGATGCCTATCGTGCGCTCGCCGCCGCCGAGCCCCGCCGCTGGGTGACGCTGGATGCGCGACAGGGCCCCGACCTGCTCGAGACCCGCGCGTGGGAGGTGCTCGAGCCACGACTGGTGGGCGCCGGCCGGAAGGCGTGAGCGTGGGCGTTTCCGCTCGCCCGGTCGCATCGGTCGCGGGCGCCGAGGCGCGGACGTCGCGCGCGCTGATGGTCCTCACGCTGGCGTGGCTCGCGGTGCTGGCCGTCGCCCCGCCCGCCTCGAATCTGGTCTGGGCGCTCGACGGATTGCGTTCCGTCCGTCCCGCGATGGCCGCGGCCCTGGTGGTGGGATGCGTGGCGCTCGCGGCGGCGGCACGGCTGCCGCGGGTGCCGCTCGCGGCGATCGTGGCCGCGCTGGGGCTGGCGCTCGCGTTCCCACTCCGCGAGCAGCCCCATCTGCTCGGCGACACCGAGATGCGCTTCCGCACGCTGATCGCCCTCGCCGACCGCGGCGCCGGCGGCTGGGATCTGGCCGCGTTCGCGCGCTTCCTGCACGCGCAGCCGCTCGACGCCCTCGTGAACGTCACGCTGCCGCTGATCCTGGCGCGGCTCGGGTGGTCGATCCCGACCGCGATCGCGGTGATCGGGCTGGCGCTGTTCCTGCTGTACGCGGCCGGCGTGCGAAGCGTGGTGGCCGCGAGTGCCCCGGCCGACCGGCGGCGCTCCCTGACGCTGGCGCTGCTGCTGGCCGGGACGCTGCAGGCGTTCGCGGGCTACGCGGAAGCCTGGGCGCTCGCGCTCGCGGTGGCCGCGTGGTGGTGGGCGGTGCTCCTGCGCCCGCTCGCGCATCCCCGCGATGCGGTGCGCACCGCGCTGCTGTGGCTGCTGCTGCTGCTCGCCCACCGGCTCGCCCTGGTGCTGCTGATCGCGCAGGCCTGGCGCGGGTTCGGCCCCGCGCTCGCCGACGACCGCCGCGCGGTGCGGCGCCTGCACGTGGGGCTCACGCTGGCGGCCGCAGTACTCGCCCTCGCGGCGGCCGCGCTGCCGGGTGGAGCGACGCTCGGCCGCGACGCGGGCGATCTGCTGCGCAGTCTGTCCGCGCGGGACCTGCGGCTCACGCCGCCCTGGGACCTCGTGAACCTGGTGGCGCTGGCGCTGCCGCTGGCGGTGATCGCGCCGCTCGCGGCCGGGCGCGACGCGCTGGCCGCGTTCGCGCGCTCGCCGCGCGGCGCGCTCGCGTTCTCCGCGCTGGTGCCACTGGCTCCGCTGCTGCTGGTGTTTCCGGTCGCGCCGCATGGCATGGGCGCGATGCGGGACTGGGACCTGGTGGCGCTGCCCGGCCTGCTCGCGAGCGCCGGCGCCGCGTCGCTGCTCGGAGGCGTCCCGACGGCGCGACTGGAGCGCGCGCTCCGCTGGCTGCTCCCGGTGCTCGCCCTGCAGGCGCTCGGCTGGGTCGCGGTGAACGCCGACGCCGGGGCCGGTGAGCGCCGCGCGCTCGCGCTGGTCGACGGGGCATGGGCCCCGCCGGCCGAGCAGCGCAACCACGCACTCACCTACCTCGCGTATCGCGCCGCGGCGCAGCGTGACTTCGGGACGGCGGCGCGTCACTTCGAGCGCGCGAGCGCGATCCTGCCGAACCCGCGCCACCTGCTGCTCGCCAGCCAGGGCTGGCTGGCGGCGGGAGATCCGCTCGCGGCGCGGCGCTGTCTGACGCGCGCGCGCGCGCTCGGCCCGCTGCCGCCCGATGTCGAGCGCACCGCGGCCACCGTCGAAGCGATGCTGTTCGAGGCCGCTCGCGGCGCGCTCCCGCCCGCGGCCGGGCGCTGAGCCGGGGCCCGGCCGCCGCGCGGCGCTGTGCTATAGTCCGTGCGCTCTTCGTCCGCCGGCTCCTCCCGGCGGACCCGCGTCCGCCCGGTCCGGAGCCGCTTCAGGAGAGGTCTTGATCCGCACTCGCGCACTCCTCGCTGCTCTGTTCGTCCTGCTCTTCGTGCTCGGCTGGTGGGCGGGGCGCGGCGGCGCTGCGGGCGGCCTCTACGGCAATCTCGACCTGTTCATCGAGGTGCTCCACAAGGTCGACCAGAACTACGTCGATCCGGTGGATCCCCAGAAGCTGGTCTCCGGCGCGATGCGCGGCATGTTGCGCGACCTCGATCCCTATTCGCAGTACCTCGACGCCAAGTCGTACGGCCTGCTGCAGAGCAGCGCGCAGGGCTCGTTCGACGGGATCGGCACGGTGGTCGGCATCCGCGACAACTTCCCGACCGTGATCGCTCCGATCGAGGGCACTCCCGCATGGGAGGCGGGGATCAGCGCCGGCGACGTGATCGTGCGGATCGGCGGCAAGAGCACGGCGGGGCTCGCCATGGAGGACATCGCGAACCTGCTGCGCGGACCCGAGGGGTCCACGGTGAGCCTGTCCATCGATCGCGAGGGCGAGTCCACCGAGCGCGAGCTCACCCTCACGCGCCGCACCATCCACACGAAGAGCGTGCCGTACGCCTTCCTGGCGGAGCCGGGGATCGGCTACGTGCGCCTCGCGAGCTTCTCGGAGACCTCGGCGACCGAGCTGCAGGCCGCGCTCGGCGCGCTGCGGCGCCAGGGCGCGCGCGCGTTCGTGCTCGACCTGCGCCTGAATCCGGGCGGGCTGCTCGACCAGGCGGTGAGCGTGGCGCAGCAGTTCCTGCCGCGCGGCGCGCTGGTGGTGTACACCGACGGCCGCGCCCGCGGCGCGGACGCCCGCTACTCCGCGGCCGACGCGCGCGCCGACGTGAGCGCCCCGCTGGTGGTGCTGATCGACCGGGGCACGGCCTCGGCCTCCGAGATCGTGGCCGGCGCGCTCCAGGATCTCGACCGCGCGCTGGTCGTGGGTCAGACGTCGTTCGGCAAGGGTTCGGTGCAGAGCGTGTTCCCACTGCCGGGCGGCAACGGGGCGGTCAAGCTCACCACCGCGCTCTACTTCACGCCGAGCGGTCGCTCGATCCACCGCGGCCCGCGCCCGGGCGAGGGGAGCGTGGACGAGGAGGACGACTCCGACAGCCCTGCGGACTCCACGCCTGCCGGTGCCGCCGCGGAACGACCGCAATTCCGCACCAAGTCGGGGCGCATCGTCTACGGTGGCGGCGGCATCGCGCCGGATCTCGAGATCACGCCGGACTCGCTTCCGCCGCTGGCGCGCGAGGTCGAGCGACGCGGGCTCGCGCTGCGCTTCGCGAGCCGCTGGGTCACCACCCACCCCGGCGCGCATGCGACGATCGACGACGCGATGCGCCGCGGCTTCGAGGACTTCCTGAGCCAGGAGCGGCTGCCCGGCGACGCGGCCGAGCAGACCGCCGAGCGCCCGCTGCTGGAGCGCGCGCTGCGCCGCGAGCTGGCCCGCCGCACCGAGGGCGAGGCGGCCGGCGCGAAGGTCGCGCTCGAAGGTGATGCCGTGTTCGAGCGCGCGCTGGCCGTGCTGCGCCGCGCCCGGGGCGCGCGCGACGTGTTCGCCGTCCTGACGCCGGCCGCGCGTGCGCCGCTGGCGGCCGCGCCGGCGCCGATCGCGGCCGGAGCCTCGCACTGAACATGCCCTACGCGTACCTGTGCGATTTCGACGGCACCGTGTCGCCGTCCGACATCGGGGCCGCGCTCGTGAGGCGGTTCTCGACCGGGGACTCGGCCGCCCACCAGCGGCTGCTCGACCGCTGGTTCGCGGGCGGCATCGGACACCGGGAGCTGACCGAGGCGCAGTGCGCCGACGTGCGGGTGGCCGAGGCCGAGGCACTCGAGTTCACGCGGAGCTTCCGGATCGACGAGCATTTCGCCGCGTTCGCGCGCGAGGCGCTCGGTCGCGGGGATGCCGTGATGGTCGTGAGCGAGGGGTTCGACCTCTACGTGCGCGATCAACTGCAGCGGGCCGGCCTCGGCGAACTGCCCTACGCCGCGAACCGCCTGCGCTTCGAGGGCGGCCGCGCGGTGCCGGAGTTCCCGTATCTGGTGGGCGGCTGCGGACAATGCGGCAACTGCAAGGCCCAGCACGTGCGTCGCTACCGCGCGCTCGGCTACCACACGGTGCTGGTCGGCGACGGCCTCTCCGACCGCTGCGGTGCCCGCGCCGCCGAGACCGTGCTCGCTCATCGTGGACTGCTGGAGTGGTGCCGCCGCGAACGACTGGCCGCGGTACCGTTCGAGACCTTCGCCGACATCGCCGACTGGGCGCGGCGCCGGCCCGCCGGCGTGCCCCCGCGCGGCTGAATCGCTCGAGACCCCGGGCATCGGACCCCACATGTCGTTGCGCATCGGCTCCCTCCAGTTCGAATCGCCCTTCCTCCTCGCGCCGCTCGCGGGGGTGAGCGACTCGCCGTTCCGGCGGCTCGCACGCGAGCAGGGCGCGGCCGCGGTGTACACCGAGATGGTGTCCTCCGACGGGCTCGTGCGCGGCCAGCGCGCCACGTTCGACTACATCGCGTTCGCGCCCGAGGAGCGCCCGATCGGCATCCAACTGTTCGGCTCCGATCCGGCCGTGATGGCCGACGCCACGCGCGTGCTGTGCGACCTGCCGCCGGAGCGCCGGCCGGACCTCATCGACATCAACATGGGCTGCCCGGTGCGCAAGGTGGTCAACCGCTGCGCGGGCGCCGCGCTGTTGCAGGACGTCTCGCGCATCCACGCGATCGTCACCGCGATGCGAGCGGTCGCCACCGTGCCCGTCACCGCCAAGATCCGGCTCGGCTGGGACGGCTCCTCGACGAACGTCGTCGAGGTGAGCCGCGCGCTCGAGGACGCGGGGGCCGCGGCGGTCGCGATCCACGCGCGCACGCGCTCGGAGAAGTTCGAGGGCCACGCGCACTGGGACATGATCGGCGCGGCCAAGCAGGCGGTGAGGATCCCGGTGATCGGCAACGGGGACGTGCGCGGGCCCGAGGACGCGCTCCGCATGCTCGCCACCACCGGCTGCGACGGCGTGATGCTCGGCCGCGCGGCGTTCGGTGACCCGTGGGTGTTCCGGCGCCTGCGCGCGTTCCACGAGCGCGGCGAGGTGCTGGCGCCGCCGACCGCGGCCGCGCGCCTCGAAGCCGGGGTGCGCCACCTCGGGATGCTCGTCGAAGCGGTGGGTCCGGAGTCGGCCGCGCGCGAGATGCGCAAGCACGTCGCGTGGTACATCAAGGGCCTGCCGCACAGCGCGCGCGTGCGCGAGCAGGTCAACCACACCCGCTCGGTCGAGGAGATGGTCGCTCTGCTGCGCGGCTACCTGGCCGAACTGGAGCGCGGCGGGCTCGCGGCGGCGGACCCGCCCCGCGACCTGGAGGACGCGCGTGCGACCGGATGACCTGAAGCGCCTGCTCGGCCGCGTGCGGCGTGGGGCCGTCTCGGTCGGCGCGGCGGCCCAGGCCATCGGCGAGGCGCCGTTCGAGCAGCTCGAGTTCGCGACCCTCGACCACCAGCGCGCGCTGCGCACCGGCTTCCCCGAAGTGGTGTTCGGCCAGGGGAAGGCGCCGGCGCAGATCGTGGCCATCGTGCAGCGCTTGTATGCGCGCCATGGCGTGGTGCTGGTGACGCGCGCGAGCGAGGACGCCCAGGCACGGTTGCGCGCGGCGTTCCCGCGCGCCGAGGTGTGGGGGCGCGCGCGCGCCGTCGTGGTGCGCCGGCGCGCGGGCCGTGCGATCGGCCGCGTGGTGGTGCTGTGCGCGGGAACCGCGGACCTGCCGGTCGCCGAGGAGGCGCTCGTGACCGCGCGCACCCTGGGCAGTCGCGCGGAACTGGTCGCCGACGTCGGGGTGGCGGGGCTCCACCGGCTGCTCGCGCATCGCGAGAAGCTGCGCGGCGCCCGCGTGCTGGTGGTGGTGGCGGGACTCGAGGGCGCGCTCGCGAGCGTGGTGGGCGGACTCACCGACCGGCCGCTGATCGCGGTGCCGACCAGCGTCGGCTACGGCGCGCACTTCCACGGCCTCGCGCCGTTGCTCGCGATGCTCAATTCGTGCGCGGCCGGCGTGACCGTGGTGAACATCGACAACGGATTCGGGGCCGGCTACGCCGCCCATCTGGTGAACACCGCGAACGTCCGGCGCGCGGTCGCCGGGGGCCGACGCGCGCGCGGCTGACGCGCGGCGACGACGCGGCGGCCTGGGGGACGACATGCGGATCGCGTACTTCGACTGCTTCTCCGGGGTGAGCGGGGACATGTGCCTCGCGGCCCTGGTCGCGGCGGGCTGGCCGGCCGCGGAGCTCGTGGCGCTGCCGGCGCGCCTGAAGCTCGCAGGCGCCACGGTCACCGTGGGTCGCGCGCGACGCGGCGCGCTCGAGGCCACGCGGGTCGAGGTGAATGCCGCGGGCGGTCAGCCGCACCGTCATCTGCGGCACATCGAGGCGATGATCGACGCCGGCGACCTGCCGGAGACGGTGCGCGCGCGGGCCCGCGCGGTGTTCCGCCGCCTGGCCGAGGCGGAGGCCACCGTGCACGGCACGACCGTCGAGCAGGTGCACTTCCACGAGGTCGGCGCCGTGGACGCCATCGTGGACGTGGTGGGTACCGTGCTCGGCCTGGAGGCGCTCGGTGTCCAGCGCGTGTTCGCCTCGTCGTTGCCGCTCGGCAACGGCACCGTGGAGTGCGAGCACGGCCGCATGCCGGTGCCGGCACCGGCGACCGCGCTGCTGGTGCAGGGAATCCCGATCGCGCCCACCGACGTGCGCGCCGAACTGGTCACGCCGACCGGCGCCGCGCTGCTCGCCACGCTGGTGCACACGTGGGGCCCACCGCCCACGTACACGCTCGAGCGCGTCGGACTGGGTGCCGGCGGGCGCGAGCTGGCGGAACAGCCGAACGTGCTGCGCATCCTCATCGGCAACACCGGAGACGCAGGGCTCGAGCGGCGCGCGGTCACGGTGCTCGAAACCTCGCTCGACGACGAGAATCCACAGGTGGTGGGCGCGCTGATCCCACGGCTGCTCGCGGAGGGCGCGCTCGACGCGATGGTGGTGCCCACAGTGATGAAGAAGGGCCGCCCCGGTCTGTGGCTGGTGGTGATCGCCGAGCCACACCAGGCCGAGGCACTCGCCCGCCGGTTGCTCACCGAAACCGGCACGCTCGGCGTGCGCATGCGTCACGAGGAGCGCGTGGAGCTGCCGCGGCGCGCCGCGGAGGTCGCGACGGCCTTCGGCGCGGTGGCGCTGAAGATCGCGACGCTGCCCGACGGGAGTGAGCGAGCGGTACCGGAGTTCGAATCGGTACGCGCGGCGGCCGAGCGCGCGGGGCGTCCGTGGCGCGAGGTGGCCGAAGCGGCGCTCGCGGCCTGGCGCTCGGAGGGCCAGGACGCGTGAGTGGCCTGAGTGCCCGCGACGTGTGGGCCGCGCCGCCCGGAGCCCCGGACCCCGCGGTCCGGGGCGTCTCTCTAGAGGTGGGCGCCGGCGAGTGGATCGCGCTCCACGGGCCCAACGGGGGTGGCAAGACCACGCTGGCGATGGTGCTGGGCGGACTGTGGCCCGCGCAGCGCGGCGTCGTGGAGTTCGAGGGGCGACCGTTGCAGCCGGGGGCGCCCGCCGCGGCGCGCGCGGCGGTCGCGGTGGTGATGCAGGACCCGGGGATCCAGCTCCTCCAGTCGACGGTCGCCGCGGAACTCGCAATGGCGCCGCGCAATCTCGGACGCGCGCCCGGCGAGGTCGCGCGGGAGATCGCGCGACTGTCGGAGCAGTTGGACCTCACGGCGGACCTGGAACGCGACCCGCGCGAACTCTCCGCCGGCCGGCAACAGTTGGTGCTCCTCGCTGCGGCGCTCGCGGCGCGGCCGCGGCTGTTGATCGCCGACGAGGCGGGGGCGCATCTCGACGCCGCAACCCGCGGTCGGGTGCTCGAGGTCCTGCGTCAGGAAGTGGCCGAGGGACTCGCGCTGGTCTGGGTGACCCAGGACCCACAGGAGCGCGCGGCGGCGCATCGCGAACTCATCATCGGCGAACTCGATGGGGTGAGCCACCCGGCCTTCCGGGCCGAGTCCGGGCCTCCGGGTGTCCAACCCGCGCTCGTCGTCGTCGAGGTTGCCCCGCCGCCGTCCTGCCACGGTCCGCGGGTGCCCGTCGCCGCTCCGCTCTCGATCGAGGTGGCCGCCGCCGGCGTGACCGCCCTCGAGGGGCCCAATGGCGCCGGCAAGAGCGTCCTGCTCGCCGCGATCGCCGGTGCGATCGAGCTGCCTCAGGTGCGGGTGGACTGGCGGCGAACCCTCGAGGATCCACCGCTGCTCGCGACCCAGTACCCGGAACACGAGATCTTCGAAGAGCAGGTTCTGGCCGAAGTGACGTGGGCCGCCGTCCAGCGAGGAGCGAAGCGCCAAGCTGCGGTCGATACAGCCGTTGCCCTGCTGGAGGAGCTCGGCTGCGGCGCCCTCGAGGGGCGGCGCGTGTGGGGGCTCTCGGGCGGCGAGAAGCGGGTGGTCCAGCTGGTCGGGGCCCTCACGGCGCCGGCCGGACTGCTGCTGCTGGACGAGCCGACCGCCGGGCTCGACCGCTCACGGCGGGCCGCCGCTGCCGCCGCGATTCTGCGCCATTCGCTCACGACGCCGGTGATGGTGGCGAGCCAGGACCCACAGTGGCTGGACTCGATCGCGGCGCGGCGTGTCAGACTCTCGACATGAACCGGGCTATCCTGCCAAGTCCCAGCAAAAAAACGGATTGACAGAACCCTGTCAGGGGGCCTAGCCTCTGACTCGTGCTGGGGTAGTTGGTGCGTCTTGAAAACCCCCAGATGCACCTCGAGTTCCGCGGTCGTCATGGTCCGATGCGCTGGCAGCGGCGTGCCGCTTCATGTCGACTCCGTACGAGTTCACGCGCAATCACAGTGTCGCGTGCGGCCCGAACTGCCTAAGGGTCCGAGCGCGACAGCGGAAAGGGGGGATCGGTACTCGTGCAGCAGACTGCCGAGGGAGTTCTCGCATGAGATTCATTCGAGACCCGTCGGCGGCTTTGTTTTCTGAGACACCTCGCTCGCAATCCGTACTTCGGAAGACTTCGCATTGCCCATGCATTGCGACGATGGAGGTAGTCACATGAGGAAGTCGTTCGTCGCGCTGCTTCTCCTCGCGGGAGCGGCGACTTGCTTGGCGACGGCGGCGTTCGCGGCGGAAATGGAAGGTGGGGATCAGTTCGGCCTCAAGCTGAACAATGCCCAGCTCCAGATCCAGGCGCGCAGCGCAGCGGCCCGGCAGGGCGTCTCCGGAACCGCCGGTGTCGGCGATACCACGTGGGTCGGTTTCAGCACGGCCGCGGGTGTCACCAACTACTGGCAAGTCGGTCCCGGTCCCAACCGTCCCACGCCGTTCACCACCGGCAACTGGGAGTGGGATAACCCGATTCACGGCGACAGCCTTCAGGGCTGGTGGCCGGTACGTTTCCCTCACACCAACGCCTCGGGCGCCGTCCGTACGGACGAGAATCGTCCGTGGTGGGCCATCGAGAACGGTAACCAGGCCAACTACGTGATCAACCAGGGTGCTGGCTTCAAGCGCACCTTCGGTGTGGTCGGCGTGTGGCACCGTGACCCGGGCAACACCGTCCCTGGACCTCAGGGCACGGGTGGCACCGGCGTCAACTGGGCGCCGCTGGGCGGCTCGTTCTCCGCGTGGATGGGTCTGCGTCAGCACAACGACCTGACCGTGTCCGATGCGATCACGGGCAATCCGTTCAACGTGGACGCTCTGATCTTCAACGGCTCCGGTGGTATCGGGACGGGCACCAGCAAGACGTTCCCGGGCTACGGCGCGCAGATGGATCAGATGCTGTACCGCGACGTCGACATCACGTCGGCGGCCGGTGCGATCACGCTGGGCTTCAAGTACGCGACCGAGATGTCGACGCTGAAGGGGACCACCCCGGCGTCCCGCACGGGTTGGTTCGAGGGTGACCCGCTGACCGTGAACGCGATCACCCCGGGCAACTTCGTCTCGGCGGAAGCCGGCACCCCCGCGAACGCGGAGGCCCCGATCGACTCGTTCCAGGTCTACGTGGGCAAGCCGGTGGAAGGTACGTTCGTCGCGTCGGACAATGTCTCGCGCACGATCTACGATCCGCTGCGCCGCTGGTTCAATGAAGTCCTCACGAAGGGTCAGCGCCTGTGGGTGTATGGCGCCGCGGGCTCCAACGCCGCTTCGACCCAGAGCATCACGATCAGCGCGGCGAATGTCGCGGCCCTCAAGGCCGGCGGCAACAACACGCTGCGTGTCGTGTTCCGTGTCCACACCAACGCCGGCAGCTCGGATGAATCGGGTCCGGCGACCTTCACCTCGCAGGGCAGGGGCGCTGCGCAGGTGGACGATGTCACGATCGACCTGGGCGCTGGCCCGGTCTCGATCGGAGACTTCGAGGCTAGCAGGCTCCATCGACAACTCGGTGGCGGCCTCCGCGGCGTGGCATTCGACGGGCAAGCCGCCGGCCATCTACTTCCACCAGCACGATCTGAACACGCTGGCTTGGAACGATGTCTGCGGTGACATCAACAGCATCTACCGCATCTGCGACATGCGCGGTGGTGTGGTTTCGATGGGCGACCACGACGCTGGCGAGGCTGCCGGCGGACTCCCGGGTACCACCGAAGAGGAAGGTAACTGGGGCATCGTGTCGCCGACCATCGGACTCGTGGCGGCCTCGGGTGTGCCGAACAGCTTCGGCCTCACGCTGGAGCAGGCGACCCCGACGCAGGGCTACCACATGCAGTACGAGTTCTACATGGGCATCTTCGACATCTTCAACCAGGGCAATGCCTGGCAGTTCACCTGCCAGACCTATCCTGCGTTGCAGGTGGCGGGTGGCCCGGCACCCGGCACGCCCAACTGGGGCGAGCAGCGGCTGCCGCAGTTCCTCTATTTCAATCCGCTGGTGCAGTGCTATTCGTCGCTCGAGGACCTGGGCTCGCAGGGCCAGATCCTGTCGGCGAACGGCTCGGGCCTGGCGCGTCCGGACTCGATCCGCATCAGCCTTCGCAAGCTCCAGCAGTGCTACCGCTTCGGCGTCACGACGGGCTGCTCGCCGACGGACGGCGCCTACATGGACAACACGTCGTTCGCGATCATCGACGGAACGCCGCAGGCCATGTCGGTGGACATCTGGAACTGGATCAACGATGCGTTCCCGTTCAATGAGACCGCGGGTCTGCCGGGTACGGCGAATTTCGACACGACCTCGGCCCTCCTTCGTACGGGATTCAACATCGCGCAGACCACTGGTGACGCATTCCGTTACGACGTTCCTGGTGACTCGGTCGTCATCAATGCGGCGGACAGCCCGACGGAGCCGATCCGTTTGGACATGGTCTTCCGCATCAAGCCGGGCGTCGGCAACTACATCACCATCGGCGTGCCGACGAGCGGGCTGCGTGCCGTTCCGACCAGCACGGCGGCGGCGGGTGCCGGTTCGTTCTGGGGTCAGTTCATCTCCACCCCGGGCGAGTTCGCGACCCCTGGTTCTGCGGCTCTCGACGCGGGCTGGCCGGGTGGCTGGAACCCGAACGTGTGGCGTAGCGCTCGCTGCGACACCGCTCAGGTCGGGCTGTTCCCGGTCGCGGCGCGTGGCTTCGGCGATGTCGGCACCAACGACAAGCTGGATGCCAACGTCTGGATGTCGAGCTTCCACGAGTCAGATGCTCACTACACGACTCTGGGTATCTCGAAGCACAAGTGCTTCATCGTCGACACGCTCGGTGGCACCACCGCGGCGAACGTCACCTGCAGCACCGTGCCGGCGTGGCTGCTGAACGCGCCTCTCGCGGCGCGCGCGGGGTACGACGGCAATGCGAACTCGGTCGAGGCCACGCAGATCCTTCCTGACGGTCTGCTGACGCCTGGCGCTCACGTGGAGTACTTCTTCACGAAGCGCACGGTCGCCAATCCTGCCGTGTTCGATATGTGCCCGGATACCAACACCGTGTTCCCGCAGTCCTCGGAGGGCCCGAGCTTCGACGCCCACCGGTGGCAGCAGTTCGGTGTTCTTCCGGATCGTTGGAAGGACGCAAACTTCACGCCTGGTTCGACGATGGCGTGCGCCCTGTACGTCGACCTCAATGACCGTCGTGGTGACGAGCGCGTGTTTGTCTCGGTGGCCGACTCGATCGGCGCGACCGCGGCGACTCGTCGTGGCGCTCACAACGGTTGGGGTGGCGTGCCCGCGGGCGTCAGCCTGAACACGCCGGCCTACTACGTCTCCTCACATGGTGGCCAGCCCGGCAGCACGTGGGACATGTACGGCGTGAAGGCTTCGGAGTCGCTGACCACGAGCGCGGGCGCCCTGGGCGGCCGTCTCGCTTACACCGACCCGTCGCCGACGAACCTCGTGCACAACAAGTACGCTCGTATGGCTCCGACGCCCGAGATGCTGGACGCGTACTACAAGGTCCTCATCATCCTCTCGGGTGACCTGAACTCGGGTGTGATCGGTCCGTTCGACGATCGCTCGCAGGATGACGTGACGCTGCTTCAGAACTGGCTGCTGGGTGCCACGCTGGGTGCACCGCGCGGCATCATGATCCAGGGCGACGGCTTCGCGGAGTCCGCTTGGAACACGAGCCTCGAGCAGGAAGCGTTCATGACCGACTACCTGGGATTCGATTTCTACTTCCAGTCGTATCGGTCGCTGGCGGCGAACTTCGAGCAGTGGTCGGATCTGAAGGTCAGCACCGATATCTCCCCCACGGGCGATATCTACGGCGTTCGCAACGGCTGCACCTACACGAACGACGTGCTGATCCTCAACCCGGCCCTGACCGAAGCGAGCGTGTCGGGCCAGTACACCGCGGTGGGGGCTTCCACCTTCCCCGCTGGCGTGCTGAAGAAGTCGGTCGCGGGCCGTCCCTGGGTCTCGCTGTTCGACGGATTCGACATCGTCAACCTGACGGGTCGGTTCGACATGACGAGCAAGGGTCGTCTCGCGTACTACTACAACGCGCTGAACGTGTTCGGCACCTTCTGCACCGTGCGCGGTGCGCCGTCGACCACGCTCGAAACGCCGAACAACACTCGTTTCGTCAACTTCGTGAAGCTCGGGAACAACCCTGTCGAGAACCGTCAGGCGCTGGTGTTCTTCGGTCTCGCGAAGTCCGACCGTGTCCAGCTGGTGGTGTATGACGTCTCCGGTCGCCGCATCCGCACGCTCGCGGATCGCGTGTTCCCGGCTGGCGAGCACCGCCTGGTGTGGGACGGCGCGGATGATCACGGCCAGCTGGTGCCGCGGGGTGTCTACTTCGCGAAGACGACGTTCGCGGGGCAGAACTTCCAGAGCGCCAACAAGATGATCGTGCTCAACTGACGTCGAGTCGTACCGTGGAAGGGCGGGGCGCAAGCCCCGCCCTTCTGCTTTGTGGTGGTTGGAAGCGACGCCCGCCGTTTCGTCGATACGGGCTACTCCCCAAGGGCATCGCCGCGACATCCGGTCGGACGCAAGGCTCCGGGAACGCAAGCCCGGACAGTCAATCGGCTTGACGCGACCAGAGCGGACTGTTAGCGTCCAACTCACTTCCCTTCACATGACTGGGCGTGCCGGGGGGCGTGAATGCGCTTTCGTAACGGGCTCGTGCTGTGCCTGCTTCTGACATCGTTGATCGGCGTGGGGTGCCGCAAGGCGCTGGCCCCGAACGCCGACCGCAATCAGCCACCAGAAACCTGGATCACGGCTGCCCCCCAGGACACGATCACGATCAAGAACGCGGGCGGAGCTCCGCTTCCTGGCGGGGGGCCCACGACCATCCCATTCAAGTTCCATCTCTACTGGGCTGGCTCGGACCCGGATGGCGACATCGCGGGCTTCTACTACGCCGTCGTGGAGACGCTGCCCTACAACCCGCTCGGGTCCGGGCCGCTGCCTTCTCTGCCGGGACCGAAGCCCAGCGACTATCGGTTCACCTCAAGGACCGACAGCACCTTCATCTTCTCCGCCTCCGAGATCCGGCCTGATCGGCAGCACGCGTTCTTCATCTACGCGGTGGACAACGACGGCAAGCCCGATGCGACGCCCGCGCGCGTGATCTTCAACGCGATCGACAAGTACCCCCCGCTGATCTACTTCGAACAGGCGCGCGGAACGGGCGTCGTCTGGGAGCGGGCGTTCGGTGGCGGCCTGATGCAGGTCACGCACACCTACGACATCACCGACAGCCTGATCGACTCGAGCATCCCGCAGGATTCCGTGCCCGCCACCGCGCGACTGGATTTCGGCTGGCGATCCGAGCCGGTGGTCGTCGGGAATCCCGCGGTGAGCTTCCGCTACAAGCTCGACGAGACCGACTTCGTCGATGTGGATTCCTCCACGGACGTCGTGACCTACAACACCGGCGCGACCGATGCGGTGGGACCGGGACGAAAGAGCTTCACCCTGCGCGCGATCGACCAGGCCGGCTGGAAGGGCGAGGCGAGGCGCCGCTTCCAGTTCAACCTGAAGCCGGACACCTGGTTCGCGGGGCCGGACCCGAACTCGCCCCAGTTCAATCAGGTCGAAGCGGGCAGCGGCTACCGGTACTACGACATCTGCACGCCGGGCGGACTGCCTGGCGGCGGCTTCACCGGCAGCCAGCTCAGCCGCGACTCGGTCTACGTCTATCCCGCGCTGCGCCCGGAGCGGAAGACCTTCTTCGAGATCTACAAGTGTCGGATCTACGTCCACAGCGAGTACGACACCGTCAACATGAACTCGTGGGTGATCTGTCACAACGGCGGACTCGATCCCGACTCCCCGTACCTGGTGAAGGTCAGTGCGTTCGATCCTGAGCTCATCGACCTGATAGCCACCTACGGTGAGACCCCGCCGGTGCTCCAGCGGGGGCCCTCGAATGGGTCGCCGATCGGCTTCCGGGCGAATCTCTCGGTGACCAAGGTCCCGAGCGGCTCGTTGTCGCAGAACCCCCAGAGCGGCCTCTATCCGATCTTCGATCCCACCAACGTCCAGCGCCCCGAGAACGTGACGATGGCGAAGTACTGGACGTGCAACGTGGCGGGCCAGGCCTACATGTTCGCGCGTGCCGAGGATGGGCACGGCCGCGCGGTGGGTGGGCTGGACGAGGAGGTCCCTGATCTCAACGTCCCCGAGATCGTCCAGATCGTGGGCCGGAACCTCACGGGCGGCAACGACTCACTGCGCGCGCTGCGGCGCAAGATCCTCACGTTCTACGTGGATCACAGCCCCGAGCTGGTGTTGACCGATGGCGGCTTCAAGCCCAGGCCGGGTACGCAGTACTTCAGCCGCTCGCTCGACGTGAACCTGGTCTCGACCGATCTGGATCCGTACGACGTCTCCTCGATCTCGCCCCCGACGGGCGGACCGACCCAGGCGGCGCCGCGCTACCGCGTGATCGTCCACGGCGTGGGCCCGACCGGCTCCGACACGACGTTCACGGACTACGCCATTCAGCCGTATCACACGACTCCGTCGTTCAGCATCGTGCTGCCGACGTGGCTGGTCGGCACCTCGGTCACGCTCGAGGTCGAAGTGTGCGACTGCCTGAACTGCGAGTTCCAGTCGGGCTCGGGGCGCTGTCGCACGTACAACATCCCGGTGATCGTTCCGCCGCCGCCGCCGGCTCCGAGCGGATCGACGTCGATCACCGTTCCACTTGATGAACCCGGACCGGGGTCCATGCAAGACGGTAGGAGTGCAGGAGAATGAACGCCCATCGCATCGCCCTGGCGGGCATCGTGGCGGGGGTGGCCCTGGCCGCAACGACCATCGCCGGTTGCTCGAAGAAGATCACGGATCGGCTGGTGCCGAACCTGCCGCCAACCGTTCGGCTGACCGCGGCACCGTACGACACGTCGCGTGCCTCGTCGTACTTCTACGCGTACCGGATCGACTGGATCGGGAACGATCCGGACGGCCGCATCGACTACTTCCTCTACGCGATCGATCCGCCGACCGCCCTCGACTCCACGATCCGTTGGATCCGCACGACGAACAACGAGCAGATCGTGTTCTTCACGGCGGACTCCTCGAACGCGGACAACAGCATCGCGACCCGGCCGCACGTGTTCTCGCTGTGCGCCGTCGACAATCGCGGTGACACGTCGGACGTCGTCAGTCGAGGGTTCTACTCGTACACCCAGTGCCCGACCGTGACCATCAGCAACCCGCGACCGAATCGTCTCGGCCCGATCTTCTGCACGCCGTCGGTCCGCGTCACCTGGAATGGCACCGACCCGGATGGCCAGCTGACGTCGAAGCCGGTGAAGTACAAGTACCTCCTGCTGGGCCCGGCGGCGGCGGATTCCCGATCGATCAGGCGGTGACCAATCCGGCCTGCTCCGCAACTACTACGCCTACGATTGGGCGAGTCACTCGCTCCCCGGACCCTGGGCCGGCTGGGACTCGACCAGCGCGGACACCACCTTCCATCAGTTCACGGGCCTGAACGCGGACCAGGACTTCCTGTTCGTGGTGGTCGCGTTCGACGAGGCGGGGGCTTTCTCGCCGGTCTTCGACCTGTCCCAGAACATGCTGCGGCTGCGGCCGGGCTTCGCGAGCACGAACGGTCCCAAGATCACCATGTACAACGAGTTCTTCGTGGTCAGCCTCAAGGGCGGCTGGGTCAACGATCCGGCGGCCTACACGAATCTCGAGGTGCCGGCTCAACAGCCCATCACGTTCAACTGGTCCGCCGAGCCTCCGACCGGAGCCATCATCGAGTCCTATCGATGGATGCTGGACGGCGACCCCGCGAACGACGCCACGCGGACCGACGTGAACGACTTCAAGCACTGGAGCGATGCCGGTGTCGGCGTCCTCTCGGCGACCGTGGGCCCATTCGGTCCGGGCGAGCATCTGTTCTACGTCGAGTCGCGCGACAACAATGGACTCGCGAGCCTCGGGATCGTGCACATGACCGTGATCCAGGCGACGTTCGAGAAGCCGCTCCTCATCGTCTTCGACGTGCGACTCCAACCGGAGGCGCCAGTGCCGGGTGGTGGTGGATGTCTGCGACCACCGACGGGCAACTGGCCGAACGAAGCCGAATGCGACTCCTTCCTGTTCGCCCGCGGAGGAGTCCCATGGCAATGCGTCACTCCGGCCGGCAACTCGGATCCCGGCATCTTCGCGGGGTACGATTTCAACGTCTATCGAACCACCAGTACCGTCGGACTCGACAAGACCGTGCGACTCGCCATCCTCGGTCAGTACCGGAACGTGGTTTGGATCATCGATGCCAACTCGACGCTCGTGAGTCCGCTCGGCGGCGCCTACGGACTCGTGTACATGAGCAGCCCCGGCAAGATCAACACGCTCGGGGCGTACGTCCGGCAGGGCGGTAAGGTATGGCTCGCCGGCGGTGGGGCGGCGACCGCGCTGTGCAAGAACCTGTTCAACAGCGCGAACAACGACATCGCGACATTCACGTACTCCAACCGCCAGCCGACCGAGCTGCAGCCGGGACGCATGATGTACGACATCGTGCATTGGCGCTCGGAGCTGCAGAACTACGTGGTCGCGGATCCGCAGATGAAGAAGTCGGTGCGGGCGATCGGCGGCTGGACGATGCCGACCTGGGCGGGCGGTCGCTCGGCTCCCGACTACAATGGCTTGCCGACCGTGCTCCAGAACACGAAGGTCCAGGGGCCGCTGCCGGATGGGGATCCGCTGCCGGCGACCCGCGCGCTGACTCCGTCGAGCTTCTATCGCACGCAGTACCGAGTCGCGCTCGAATACCTGAGCCAGCCGAACTCGATCCTCGAGGACATCGACCCGGCGCCGGACAACGTGGTCGAGCAGGCGACGCTCGACACGCTGATGAAGTCCGAGGCCGTCCTCGCGTTCGGGCGCGCGTGGGAGATTGGCGGGCTCGACCCGCTCACGGGGTTGCCGAAGCCGGGTTCCGTGGTGGGCACGCCGCTGATGACGTATTACCACGGTCTCGAGTTCCCGGAGTTCGTGTTCTCGGGCTTCGACCTGTGGAACTACCGGCGCCCGCAGCTCGTGCAGATGGTCGACTTCGTTCTGGGGGAGGTCATGAGACTTCCCATGCCGCCCCAGGACGAGTGCGATGCGCGCGGCTCCTGGTGCTCCCAGAGTCTGGTCCCCGGCCACGGGTGCAGCTCGAGCCGTCCCCACAGGTCGTAGCGGAACCGCGGTTCCGGCGGCCGCCACGGCAGCCCATTCGGGGAGTGATGAATGAGCATGTTCAATAGGCCGTGCCGTCGATTCCTGTTCGGTGCGGTGCTGGCGCTGGCCCTCGGGGCCGGCGCCAGCGCGCCCGCGTTCGCCCAGATCCACTGCTTCCCCGACAGCGTGCTGCCGTTCCCCCGCATCGCGGTGTGCGCCTTTCCCGGGCATTTCCAGGACAGCACGTTGATCCAGAACTACCGCTGCCCCGGCTCGTTCGCGGGGCCGCTGCCCGACAGCGTCCGCGAGGATGCCCGGGCGATCACCGTCCGCTTCAAGCGCGATCGCCGCGCGGAAGCTCGGTCGGACTTCGGAGGCTATCGCATCTATCGCGTCACGAATCGGCCGGATACCGCCTCGATGGTCCTGATCCGCCGCTTCTCCCGGCAGGACGACGACACCCTCCTATCTTGGCACTTCTCGGTCGTGGACTCCTCCCCGAGCAGCTCGCGCTACCTCCAGTTCATATGCCAGGGGCAGGTCATGCACGACAGCATCGTCGCCTTCGTCGATCCCGACTCGAACGGCGCCTTCGTGAAGGAGTGTCGCCGGGTCGACAACCTGGGCCGCTGCCTGACCATCGGTGATTCGGTGATGGTGCTGAAAGCGCCGCCGGGGCCGCACGACGGGTTCCGCACCTGGTACGCGATCACCTACGAGGCGTACAACCGGCGTGACAGGACCTACGAGGACCTGTTCGTTCCCGACACCTCGGACTGGTCACGCTGCGGGATCCCGGGGAACCCGGGCACCTGCCCGAATCTCAATACCAAGGCGACCAACCTCATCTCGACCTACGTGGAGCCCACCGGCGGCCCGACGGTGAATCTCGAGCGCGTCGGAGTGGTGCCGAATCCCTATCGCGGTCGCGCGCCGTGGGATCCCCAGGGCGGGAACGAAGTCCACTTCACGAACCTGCCCGTGCGCTCGACGATCAAGATCTACACGATCGCCGGTGACCTGGTGAGAACCCTCCAGCACAGCGACCGGGTGCGCGACTTCGAGCGCTGGGACCTGACCAACCAGGACGGCCAGTCCGTTGCCTCGGGCATCTACATGTACCGCGTGGAATCCGGGACTTTCACCTTCCAGAGCCGGCTGGTCGTCATCCGCTGACGGCGGGGGCCCGCGTCATGCGGGCCCCGGACTTTCGCGATCCGCCCATGCCCCTTCAGATCGACGTGAACGTGTGGCGCGGGGAGTTGCTGGAATCCCGCCATCGACTCGACGCCGCCGTGACCGATCGGCACGGCGGCGTGGTGCTGTCCACCGCCGAGCCCGGGCGGATGACCTCGTTCCGCTCAGCGGCCAAGCCATTCCAACTCCTTCCGCTGGTGGAACGGGGGCACGCCGACCGCTGGGGGTGGTCCGACGAGGAACTGGCCCTGATGGCCGCCTCCCACAGCGGAAGCGCCTGGCACGTCGAACGCGTGGCCCGGATGCTCGACGTGATGGGGCTGACGCCGGACCAGCTGG
The DNA here is from genome assembly GCA_963725865.1 of Candidatus Eiseniibacteriota bacterium. Taxonomy (GTDB): domain Bacteria; phylum Eisenbacteria; class RBG-16-71-46; order RBG-16-71-46; family RBG-16-71-46; genus CAVSAC01. Next base: position 382,418 of record CAVSAC010000014.1, on the reverse strand, counting down.
CCTGCGGACTCCACGAGCCATTCGACCGCGAGGCCGCCCAGCTGCTGCGGAAGCATCCGGAACGGCGCTCGACGCTGTACAATAACTGCTCCGGAAAACACGCCGGGATGCTGTGCCTGGCCGTCTCGGAGGGCTGGCCGCTCGTCGGCTACACGCGAGCGGACCATCCGGTCCAGCTCGCGATCCGCGAGAGCGTCGCCTGGGCCTGCGGGGTCCCCCCCGAGTCGCTCGCGACCGGCGTCGATGGCTGCAGTGTCGTGGCGTTCGGTGCGCCGCTGGTGGGCCTCGCGCGCGCCTATGCGGTGCTCGCGGCGGCCGACCGCGGAGGTGATGCGCGGGCACGGGCGCTGGCGCGCATCCGCGACGCGATGGCGGCGCATCCGCTCGCGACGTCGGGCGTGGGGCGCTTCAGCGCGGTGCTGATGCAGCGCACCGGCGGGCGGCTGGTGTCGAAGATCGGGGCCGAGGGGTTGGAGTGCGTTGCGGTGACGGACCGTGGCTGGGGCGCGGCGGTGAAGGTTCTCGACGGGGACCGCCGGGCGTCACCGCCGGCGATCATCGCGCTGCTCGAGCGCCTCGGCGTGCTTTCGAAGGACGAGGTGGAGGCCCTCGCGCGGTTCGCGCGACCGGTGACGACGAATCACGCCGGACTCGAGGTCGGTCGGATCGAGGCGGTGTGCAGCGAGATGCATGCGGCCTGACGAGGCCGCGAACACCGCCCATCCGGGGCGAAGGGAGAGACATCGCGTGAGGCATCCGTTCCGGTCCCAACGTCCGGCCCACGGCCATCGGTCCCTCGCCCGGGCGCTCGTGTTGGTGGGTGCACTCGCGAGCGCGCCGGTTCACGCGGGCCGGCTGCCCGAAGCGGCGGCGGAGCGGCTCGATCCACGCCTGGTCGCCAGCTTGGATTCCGACGCGCCGGTCGCGGCGTGGGTCAGCTTCGCCGACAAGGGCGAGCACGACACCGCCGAGCTGGCGGCGATGCTGGCGCGGGCCGAGGCGGCACTCACGCCCGCCAATCGCGCGCGCCGGCTGCGCGCCGGGCTGCGGCCGCTGGTGTCCTACGACGACCTCCCGGTGTACGGCCCCTACGTCGAGGAGCTGCGCGCGCGCGGGCTCGCGCCGTACGGCGCGTCGCGGTGGGGAAACGAGATCGCGGTGCGGCTGCCCGGCACGCGCCTCGCCGAGCTCGCCGCGCTGCCGCACGTCGCGCGGTTGCGGCCGGTGGAGCGCGGGCGAGTCTCCACACCGCCGCCGCCGGGCCCCGAGATCGCGGCGCCGGCGCGGTCGGTCGCGGGCGATCGCGCACTGGCCGCGCAGGCGATCCAGTACGGCTTCAGCTGGTCGCAGCTCAGCCAGATCCACATCCCGGCGGTGCACGACTCCGGCTACGTCGGGACCGGGGTCACGATCTGCGTGCTCGACAACGGATTCAACTTCCACGACAAGCACGAGGCCACGCGCGACGCGCTCGTGCCGCCGGGCTACCAGCGCGACTTCGTGGAAGGCGACTCCGTGGTGGTCGACACCGTCACGCTCCCCGGCGCGTTCCGCCACGGCATGTGGACGTTCAGCTGCATGGCGGGCAACAAGCCCGGCGTGTACGTGGGCGCCGCGCCGGGCGCCACCTACGCACTCGGCCGCACCGAGTACGATCCCACCGAGACGCTCCAGGAGCTGGTGTGGTGGCGCATGGGAGCCGAGTGGGCCGACAGCCTCGGAGCCGACGTGATCTCGTCCTCGCTCGGCTACGCGGCGATGGACAATCCGGCGGACGACCTCACGTACCCCATGCGCGACGGACACACGACCATCGTGACGCGTGCCGCCGAGATCGCCGCCAGCAAGGGCATCCTGGTCGTGACCGCGTCCGGCAACGAGGGCCTGTTCCCGTTTCCGCAGAACAAGGTCCTCGCCCCCGGCGACGCGAACGGCGACAGCGTGATCACGCTCGGCGCCGTGGACGCGATCGGCAACATCGCGTCCTTCTCCTCGATCGGCCCGACCTTCGACGGCCGCATCAAGCCCGACCTGGTCGCGCGCGGCGTCAGCGACTCGATGCCCTCGGCGGGCGGAGTGGTCAACGCGTACATCACGAACAGCGGCACGTCCTTCTCCACGCCCATCACCGCGGGGCTCGCGGCCTGCCTGATCCAGGCGCGTCCCGCCTGGCCCGCCACGACCATCATCCAGTCGCTCTACCGCACCGCGTCGCGCGCGGCCAGTCCGGACACGGTGTACGGCCACGGCCTCCCCGACGGGCTGGCGGCGCTGCGGTGGTCGCCCGACAGCGCCACCGTTCCGCCGCTCACGCCGCCCGCCGGCTTCCTCGCGCTCGCACTCGGCGGGGCGCACCCGGCGCGGCCGGGCCGGGCCGCCACCACGGTGCGGTTCGCGCTCGGCGCCGAAGGTCCGGCGAGCGCCCGCGCGCAGCTGCGGGTGGTCGACACCCAGGGACGTGCGGTGCGGACGCTGTGGTCCGGCATCCTCACGCGCGGCGCACCGACCGCGTCGGTGCTCTGGGACGGCCTGGATGGCGGCGGCCACGTACTGGAGTCCGGTGTGTATTTCATCATCCTCGAGGCCGCCGGCCGCCACTCCGGCCTGCGGCTGGTCTCGCTGCGCTGATCCGACCCGTGTCCCCAACCCATCGAAGGCGATCCCTCATGAGCATCCGTCTGTTCGCGCTGCTGCTCGCCGCGCTGCCCGCGCTGGCGCACGCCGCGGATCCGTTCGCCGCCGCGCGCGCCACCACGCTTCCCAACGGCCTCACCGTCCTGCTCGCTCCCGACTCCACGGCCGCCTCGATCGGTCTCGGAATCTGGGTGCGCGCGGGCTCGCGCATCGAGCCCGCCGGGGCCACCGGCATGACGCACCTGATCGAGCGCCTGATGTTCATGGGCACGACCCGGAACGGGCCGGGTGAGTACACGCGGCGCGTGCAGGCCGAGGGCGGCACGTTCGGCGCCTTCACCACCGCCGACGAGACCTGCTTCGAGTCGACCCTGCCGCCGGCGGCACTCGAGACCCTGCTGCGACTCGAAGCGGACCGCTTCGGCGGGTTGCTGGTGACGAAGCCCAAGCTCGATCTCGCGCGGCGCACGGTGCGCGACGAACGCCGCGGTCGCGCGGATCAGACGGCGGTAGGTCGCGTGCTGCGGCTGCTCTATGCCACCGCCTATCCCGGTCACCCGTATCGACTGCCGGCGACCGGGCTCGAGGAGGACCTGGACCGGATCACGCTCGCGCAGGTGCAGGCCTACCGGGCCGCGCGCTACGTGCCCGGTCGCATGGTGGTGGCGCTGGCCGGACGCTTCGAGCCGGCCGCCGCGCTCGCGGCGGTGAAGCGCACGCTCGGCGCGCTGCCGGGCAAGCCGGCGGCGGTCGAGCGGCCCGCGCCTCAGCCGACGCCCGGCGAGCGCCGCGCACGGATGACGGGCGAGGCCTCGGCGGCCGTGATGGCGATCGGCTGGCGTTCGCCCGGGCTGGCGGACCCCGACGCGCCGGCGATGGAGGTGCTGGGGCGCGTCCTGACGGGCGGCTCCACCTCGCGAGTGCAGCGGCTGCTGATCGACGCGGAACACGCGCCGTGTCAGTTCGCGCAGGGCTCGCTCGACACCCGTGCCGAGGGCGGATTGCTGTACCTGCTCGCGAGCCCGACGCCGCTCCTCGACACCACGCGCGCCGAGCGCGAGGTCGTGGCGGCGATCGAGGCGGCGGCGCGGGAGCCGGTCTCGGACGACGAGCTCGAGGCGGCGAAGCGTCAGGTCGAGGTGGACCTGTTGTTCGCATGGCAGACGCCGGTCGGCGTCGAGCGCGCGCTGGGGACCTCGTGGATCGCCGGCGGCGATCCGCATGGCCCCGCCGCGCGGCTCGAGCGCGTGCGCGCGCTGACGGCCGCGGACGTGCAGCGCGTGGCCGCCCGGGTGCTCGTGCCGGAGCGGCGCGCCGTCGTCTGGATCCTACCCACCGCGCGTCCCCAGGAGGGCCACCGCTGATGCGCACCCCGACGATCCGTCCGCTCGCGCTCGCCGCCGGCGCCTGCCTGCTGGCGCTCTCCACCGCCGTATCGGCCGCGCCGTTCTCGCCGCCCCAGCCCGTCGAGCGCACGCTGCCGAACGGCCTGCGCGTCCTGGTCGTCCCCCAGCCGCGCCTGGCGATCGTGCAGATCCAGCTGCTGGTGCCGGGGGGCAGCTCGCTGGATCCCGCGGGCCAGGAGGGGGCCGCCGCCCTGACCGCCCAGATCCTCAAACGCGGCACCACGTCGCGCACCGCCGATGCGTACCAGGCCGACATCGACCGGCTCGGCGGCACGGTGAGCGCGCAGGCCGCGCGCGACTTCTCGATGCTCTCCGGCTCTTTCCTCGCGCGCGATCTCGAGGCCGGACTCGAACTCATGAGCAACGCGGTGCTCGATCCGGTGTTCCCGGAGAGCGAGTTCCAGCGCCTGCGCCAGCAGAGCGTCCGCATGCAGCTGCAGGCGCGCGGGAATCCCGCCGGCGTCGCCGACGAGCAGACCTGGGTCGCCGCGCTGTCCGGGAATCCGTACGGGCGCCCGGTGCTCGGCACCAGCCGCTCGATCGCGGCACTCACCGTCGAGTCGCTGCGCGCCTACCACCGCGACGTCTGGCGGCCCGACCATGCCGTGCTCGCGATCGGGGGCGACGTCACGCCCGAACGCGCGTTCGCGGCCGCGGCCGACTGGTTCTCGCGCTGGAGCGGCCGCTCCGCCGCGTCGGCGCCGATCTCCCCGCCGATCGTGCCGACGCGGCCACGCATCGCATTGCAGGACCTGCCCGGCATGGGTTGGGCCGAGGTGCGGCTCGCGCTGATCGCACCCAGCCGGCGCGCCGGCGACGAGGCGGTCGCGCTCGCGACCAGCGCGCTGGTCGGCGGCGGTGACTCCCGCCTCGCGTCGCGCCGCAACGGCGTTGCGGGCGCGGCGCCGCGCGGCGGGCTCAGCCAGCTGCGCGACGGCGGCCTGATCACGATCGGCGTCGCGGTACCACCCGACTCGGTGGCGAGCGCCGTGAAGCAGCTGCGCGCGGAGCTGCGCGGGTACGTGAAGACGCCGCCGGCCGAGGCCGAGCTGGCACCGCTGCGCCGCGCGTTCGTGAACTCGTTCCCGCTCGCGTTCGAGACGCTGAGTGGCGCACTGTCGCAGTGGCAGTCGGCGGCGCTGGACGGCCGCTCGGCGGAGGACGTCGCGCGCACGCCCGCGCTGCTCGCGGGGGTGACCGCGGACGCGGTCGCGGCCGCGACCCGCCGGTGGTTCGATCCCGAGCACGCGCTGATCGTCGTGGCGGGTCCCGCGGATCGCGTGCGCCCACAGCTCGAGGCGCTCGGAACGGTCGAGGACCTCTCGCTGGACGCCATCGTCCCGCTGTCGGCGAACAACGACACCCTCGCCACCGCGACTCCCGAGCGGGTCGCCCAGGGCCGCGCCGCGGTGGCGCGTGCCATCGCGGCACACGGCGGCCTCGAGCGTCTGCGCGGGATCCGCGATTCCGAGGTGATCTCCGACATGACGCTGACGCTGAACGGGCGCGACCTGCTCGGCCAGGTCACGAGCGTCCGCAAGGAGGCCTACAAGCTGCTCACTCAGACCCGCTTCCTCGGCCTCACCACCAAGCAGGTGCTCAACGGCACCATCGGCTGGTCGCAGGCCGATGTCGACAGCGTGGGCATGCCGATGGACAGCCTCGCCGTGCGCGGGATGCGCGCCTCGTTCGAAGGCGATCCCGCCCACGTGCTGCTGGTCGCGGCCGACTCGGCCGCCACCGTGATCGCGCGCGGCACCGGCGCGGTCGGCACCACGGAGACGGACGACGTCGAGGTCATCACGGCCGCCGGCGAGCGCCGGCGTTACCACTTCGACAAGTCCACCGGGCGACTGCTCCAGCTGGATCAGTATTCCTCCGCTGATTCCTGGGCGGAAGTGCTGACCCGGCGCATCTATGCGGACTTCAAGGAGGCCGACGGGGTGATCTGGCCGTTCAAGGAGGAGCGCCGCAGTCCGGGCGACAACATCATGCGCCTCGATGTAAAGTCCGTCCGCTTGAACCAGGGAGTTTCGGACGCCACGTTCGTGCGCCCGATGCCCGAACACTGATCCGGAAGCTGGTGGACCCGGGCCGCGCATCGTGATGCGCTCCGGCTAGCCGCAGCCGGTCGACCATAGGAGGGACCCGTGACCACGACGGAGACCGCCAGCACATCGGACCCGAGCGGTTCGACGGCGCAGGCGCACGAGCAGTACGTCTATGCGTTCGGTGAGGGCCGCGCCGAGGGCGGCGCGCAGATGCGCGACCTGCTCGGCGGCAAGGGCGCCGGGCTCGCCGAGATGACGAACGCCGGAGTGCCGGTGCCTCCCGGCTTCACCATCACGACCGCGGTGTGCCGCGCGTACTACGCGCAGGGCCGCCGCCTGCCGGAGGGCTTCGAGGCGGAGCAGAAGCGCGCGCTCGAGGTGCTCGAGACGCGGATGGCGAAGCGGCTCGGCGATCCGGGCGATCCGCTGCTGGTGTCGGTGCGCTCGGGCGCGAAGTTCTCGATGCCCGGCATGATGGACACCATCCTCAACCTCGGACTCAACGACCGCTCGGTGCTCGGCCTGGCCGAGCGCACGCAGAACCCGCGCTTCGCGTGGGACTGCTACCGCCGCTTCCTGCAGATGTTCGGATCGGTGGTGCTGGGCCTCGAGAAGAGCGACTTCGAGGAACACCTCGAGCACTTCAAGAAGTCGAAGAAGGCCAAGACCGACCAGGACCTCTCGGCCGGCGACCTGCAGGGGCTCGTGAAGGAGTTCAAGGCGCTGGTGAAGAAGCGCACCGGGCGCGAGTTCCCGCAGGATCCGTACGAGCAGCTCGGCATGGCACGCGACGCCGTGTTCCGGTCGTGGATGAACGACCGCGCGATCTACTACCGCCGCCAGAATCGCATCCCCGACGACCTCGGCACCGCGGTCAACGTGCAGGCGATGGTGTTCGGCAACCTCGGCGACACGTCCGCGACCGGCGTCGGATTCACGCGCAACCCCGCCACCGGCGAGAACCACTTCTACGGCGAGTACCTCGTCAACGCGCAGGGCGAGGACGTCGTCGCCGGCGTGCGCACCCCGCACCCGATCGCCGACCTCGAGAACGAGCTGCCGGAAGCGTTCCGGCAGCTGCACGAGATCACCAAGCGGCTCGAGAAGCACTATCGCGACATCCAGGACTTCGAGTTCACGATCCAGGACAAGAAGCTCTACCTGCTCCAGACTCGCACCGGGAAGCGCACCGCGCAGGCGGCCGTGCGCATCGCGGTCGAGATGGTGAACGAGGGCCTGATCAGCAAGGAGGAGGCGCTGCTGCGGGTCGAGCCGGTGTCGCTCGACCAGCTGCTGCACCCGCGCCTCGATCCCAAGCACAAGCTCCCGCAGCTCACGCAGGGCCTCGCGGCCTCGCCGGGTGCCGCGGTCGGCATGGCGGTATTCGATGCCGACACCGCGGCGGAGTGGGGGCACGCGAAGAAGAAGGTCGTCCTGGTGCGCAAGGAGACCACGCCCGACGACATCCACGGCATGGACGCGGCACAAGGCATCCTGACGGCGACCGGCGGCATGACCTCGCACGCGGCGGTGGTCGCGCGCGGCATGGGCAAGCCGTGCGTCTCCGGCGCGGGCGCGGTGCGCGTCGACGACAAGGCCGGTCGCATGACGGTCGACGGCCGCACGGTGAAGCAGGGCGAGTGGATCTCGCTCGACGGTTCGACCGGCAAGGTGTACGTGGGCCAGGCGCCCACGCTGCCCGCCGAGGTGAGCGGCGAGTTCGGCACCTACATGGGCTGGGCGGACGAGGTGCGCCGGCTGAAGGTGCGCTCGAACGCCGACATCCCGCGCGACGCCAAGCAGGCCCGCGCGTTCGGCGCCGAGGGCATCGGGCTGTGCCGCACCGAGCACATGTTCTTCGCCGAGGACCGGCTGCCGTGGGTGGTGCAGATGATCATGGCCGCCCCCCAGACCAAGCTGCTGCGCGAGAAACTGGCCGCGCTGCAGAACGAGGCCGACGGCGCCGACAAGTCGGTGATCCGCAAACTCGCGCCCGAGATCGCCGCGGTCAAGAAGCAGCTCGCGGCGCCCGAGAAGCTCTACAAGCAGGCGCTCGCGAAGCTCCTGCCGCTGCAGCGCTCGGACTTCAAGGGGCTGTTCGAGGCGATGGATGGCTATCCGGTCACCATCCGCACGCTCGATCCGCCGCTCCACGAGTTCCTGCCCAAGCGCGAGGAGTTGATGGTCGACATCGTGCGCCTGCCGCGCGCGACGGCCGCGCAGAAGAAGGACATGGCGAAGCGCTACCGGATGACGGTCGCGCAGCTCAAGAAGGGCATGCCCGAGCTGCTGCACCGGGTCGAGGACCTGCACGAGTTCAACCCGATGCTCGGCCACCGTGGCTGCCGCCTCGGCATCACCTACCCCGAGGTCACCGAGATGCAGGCGCGCGCCATCTTCGAGGCGGCCTGCGACGTCGCGGCCAAGGGCAAGAAGGTGATCCCCGAGGTCATGATCCCGCTGATCGGCCATGTCAACGAGCTCAAGGACCAGGCCGCACTCGTCCGCCGCGTGGCGGACGAGGTGATGGAGAAGCGCGGCCAGAAGGTCGAATACCTGGTCGGCACGATGATCGAGGTGCCGCGCGCGGCGGTGACGTCGGACAAGGTCGCCGAGGAGGCGCAGTTCTTCTCGTTCGGCACCAACGACCTCACGCAGCTGACGTTCGGCTACTCGCGCGACGACGCGGGCAAGTTCCTGCCCGAGTACGTCGCGCGCAAGATCCTGCCGATCGACCCGTTCGTGTCGATCGATCCGGACGGCGTGGGCGCGCTGGTGAAGATGTCGGTCGAGCGCGGTCGCAGCACCCGCAAGGACCTCAAGGTCGGCATCTGCGGAGAGCACGGCGGCGATCCGGCGAGCGTGGAGTTCTGCCACCACGCGAACCTGAACTACGTCTCGTGCTCGCCGTTCCGCGTGCCGATCGCCCGTCTCGCCGCCGCCCAGGCGGTGGTGCGCGGCAAGGCCAGCGGCAGCGACCAGCGGTAGTCCCAGCACGGCGAGGGGCCGGAGCGCGCGCTCCGGCCCCTTCGCGTTTTCGGCGACCCGGCCCCGGCGGCGGGCCGCCTATCGCCTTCGACCGGAGCCCATCCCGCGTGACCCCGATGCTCGACGTCGCAATCGTGCTGCCCGCCCTCGACGAGGAGGCCCCGCTCCCCGCCGTGCTGGCCTCGATCCCGCGCGCGGGCGCCGGCTGGCTCGTGCGCGCGGTGGTGGTGGCCGACAACGGCTCCCGCGACCGCACCGCCGAGGTGGCGCGCGCGGCGGGCGCCACGGTCGTGCGCGAGCCGCGCCGCGGTTACGGCGCCGCGTGCCTCGCGGCGCTCGCCCACCTGCGCCGCGATCCGCCCGCGGTGGTCGCGTTCCTCGACGCCGACGGCAGCGACGACGCGTCGCAGCTCGGCGAGCTGCTCGCTCCGATCGTCGCCGGTGCGGCGGACCTCGTGATCGGCTCGCGCGTGCTCGGCGAGCGCGAGCCCGGCTCGCTCACGCCGGTGCAGGCGTTCGGCAGCCGGTTCGCGGCGGCGCTGATGGGGCCGTTGTTCGGCGCGCGCTTCACCGACCTGGGGCCCTTCCGCGCGATTCGCTGGGACGCGCTCGAGCGCCTCGGCATGCGCGATCGCGACTTCGGCTGGACGGTCGAGATGCAGACCCGCGCGGTGCGCGCGCGCCTCGCCTGCGTCGAGGTGCCGGTGCGCTACCGCCGGCGCCGCGCGGGCGCCTCGAAGATCGCGGGCACGGTGCGCGGCTCGGTCGCCGCGGGCTGGAAGATCCTCGCGACGCTGCTCAGGGTGCGTCTCGGAGGATAGCGTCGGTGTCGATGCCGGGGATCGACCGATCGGGGTGGTGCACGCGGAACGTGAACAGGTCCGCCGAGCCCGCGACCACCGTCCACGACGAGTCGGCCGCCACGGCGGCGCGCAGCGACGCCAGCGCTTCCCACGGAAATCCCCACACGCGGAGCAGGTTCGCGCGCCACGCCCGCACCTCGGCGATCTCGCGCGGCGTGCGCGACAGCCGCTCGGCGACGTCCAGGTGCGCCAGCGCCTCGTGCAGCATCGCCACCCGCTCGACGCTCGAGCGCGTGGCCGACTGCGGCGCGTCCCATCGCGGCTGCAGCGCCGCGTGCTCCAGCACGTCGGTCATCAACAGGTGGTATTGCCGCGTCGGCTGCGGCAGCAGCGCGCCCACGCGCCGGAAGTACGGCAACGCCTCGAGGTTTCGCTTCGCCTCGTAGAGCCGCGCGCCCTCGAGGTAGGCGCCCTGCGCGTCGAGTCGCGCGGCGGGCGAGAGCGCGGACGCGGCGCTCGCCGCGCGGCGCGGCGCGAACGGCCGCCGCACGAGCAGCACCACCGCGGTCAGCGCCACCAGCGCGATGGCCGCCATCATCCACGGGCGGCCGAGCCTCCGCGAAGACGTGCGGGGCGCCGGGCCGCCGGCGCCCGCCGCGTCGCGCGTCGCGCGCGGGGCGCTCGAGCCCGCACCCGCCACGGGCCGGCCGCCGGCGGGCGCTCCCTTGGGCGCGGCGCCGCGCCGTGTCCGTCGCTCGCGCGCGCTCATCGCGCCTCCGCGGCGGCCAGGCTCACGCGCGCCTCGGCGGTCCCGGGCGGAGCGAGCACCACGTCGGCGCGCGCGCTCGCGCGCAGCGGCGCGGGCGGCGGGCCCGCGAGCCGCGTGCCCGGCGGCAGCGTGAGCGCCACCCAGGTCGGGAGCGGCGTCCAGCGCCACTCGGCGGTGTCCGCGTGGCGCGAGAACGCAAGGTCGAGGTTCCCGAACCGCGTCGGCGCGGCCCGCACCGCGGCGCCGCGCCACCACGCCGGGCGGGCACCCGCGGTCAGGATCAGCGTGTCGCCCTCGTCGTACACGAGCAGGTCGCGCACCAGCGACACCAGCGCGGCGGCGGCGGTGGTGTGCGGCGGCAGGTTGTCGCCGAAGTCGCGACTCGCGCGCACCACCATCTCGCCCGCACCGCCGCTCGCGGTGCGCCAGTGGAGCATCGCGACCAGCACGCTCTCGGCCTGCGCCGGCCGCCCGCTCAGCGCCGCCCAGGTCGCGAGGTCGACCGCGAGGTAGGTGTGCAGCGTGTCGGGCGTGCCGTACCAGCCGAGCCCCGCGCCGCCGGCGCCCGCCCACACGCGCCGCGCGAGCGCGGCCATGCGCGGATCGTCGAGCGGCAGCGCCTCGCACGGCACCGCGGCCGCGAGGTTGCCCCAGTCGCGGCCGATGCCCTGCCACGACGGCGGCACGTCCGGGCTGCCGGTCCGCGCCAGCGCCCGCGCGAAGTCGGCGCGATAGCGCGCGCGCATCGCCGCCACGCTATCGGCCTCGACCGGGCGCGCGGCGGCGCGCAGCAGGCGCTCGGCCGCGCGCTCGCCGGCGATCGCCCACGCGTCGCTGCCCACCAGCTGCGCGCGCACCAGCTCGGCGTCGCGCGGCTCCGCGAACGGCAGCAGCGCGCCGAACTCCCAGCCCGAGCGCGCGCCGACCGTGCGCTGGGTCTCGATCCAGTGCACCGCGGCCGCGGCCGCATCGGCGGCCTGGTGGACGCGATCGGCGTCCACGTCGGTGCGCAGCAGCGATTGGTCGAGCGCCCACAGCACCTGGCCGGTGCCGTCGAGCTGGCCGCGCTGGCTCAGGAACGCCCCGGTCGGCCACTGGAACGCGAGCAGTCCGTCGACCCGCGAGCGCGCGTCCTTCACGTGCCCGCTCACCGCCAGCGCGCGGATCGCGCGCGCGCCGTCGCGGATCCACACGTCGCGGTACTGGAACGGATTACCGATCGGCACCCAGAGATCGCCGCGCCGCTCCACGCACGCGAGCAGCACCACCTCGGCGGCCCGCAGCGCGTTCTCGGTCTCGGGATCGCCGAGCTCGAACCGGGTGCCCCGCTCCAGCTCGCCGCTCCAGAAGCGCCGCGCCGCGGCGGTGCGCGCGGCGTGCGGCTGGCGCGCCCACTGGGCGAGCGTGCCTGCCGCCTCGGGATACGCCGGCAGCAGGAACCGAAGGCTGCGCGATTCGCCCGGCGCAAGGGTCCAGTCGATGGCGGCGCGCGGGCCCGCGCCGCCCCCGGCGCACCAGCCGTGCGCCGCGCGCCCGGCGTCGGCGCCCGCCCACGCCAGACCGGCCGTCAGGCTCTCGGGAGCGTCGGGCGCCACGAACGGCCGCCGCACCGCATCGCGGCCCGGCTCGGGCATCGCCGCCGCCGGAGCCGCCCAGCCGGCGCCGCGCGGATCGAGCAGCGCGCTCAGGCGCACGTGCGACGGCTGCGAGCCGGTGTTGACCGCGCGCATCACGAGCGAGACCAGCAGGCCGCTGTCGCGTGGCGCCGGCTGCGGCGAGGCCGTCGCCTCGAACTCGAACCGCACGCGGCCCGCCGCGCGGTTCCAGCGCAGCACCGGCATCCAGCGCTCCTCGGCCGCGATCGCGCGCGGCGCGCCGGCCGGCACGTCGTCGGCGACCGGCAGCAGCCGCACGCCCCACTCGCCGTTGTAGAGATCGCCGGCCGGCGTGACCAGGAACGCGCGCGCCGCCCCCGGCCACATCAGCGCACCGGTCGCCAGCGCGTGCGCCTCGGGGATGGTGTCGGGGTCGAACGTGGCCCCGCGCGGCGGCAGGAACGGCCCGCATGAGGCGAGCCCGAGCGCCGCGGCCACGGCCGCGAGCAGCGCGGCAGCGCGCAGGCAGCAGCGCCCCCGGCAGCAGGCGGATCGACCGGGCGAGGGCACGGATGGGAGCGCGGAGCGCCGCGGGGCTGCAGGCATGGGACGGGCGACCGGAAGGAGGTCGGCAGGCGGGCGGCCGGTCCGGATCCGGCGCGACCTGTTCGGCTCGGGCGGCGATGATGCGGGCCGCGCGCGCTCCTGTCCAGTCCGAGCACCTGCCATTGCCCCTCGGGGCACGCATCGCTATCCTGCCGCGCAGCCCCGTCCCCTGTGGAGGCCGTGTGTTCATCGAGGAGTACCTGCAGGAACTCCGGCGCGAACGCTTCACCCCGCCCGCGATCGCGACCTACCTGCGCCGGACGCTGGCGCTCATGCGCGAGGAGATCGACGCCAACCCCGGCGGGGTGCGCTCGATCTGGAGCGTCGCGCTGCTGTTCTTCGTCTGCGCGTTCATCGGCGCGGCCACGCTCGCGCTGCGCGGGCAGCGGCCGCTCGCCATCGACCTGCTGGTGGGCTCCAGCATCGCGATCGCGGTCGCGTTCGGGCTGGTCACCGCGCACCTCGGGCTGCTGCGCGACCGCGAGGGCTTCCGGCTCTCGGCGCTCAACGTGCCGACCGTGCTCACGCTGCTGCGCCTCTGCCTGATCCCCGCGATCGTGCTGTGCCTCGCCGAGCGGCGGTTCGCGCTCGCGCTCGGCACCTACGTGGTGGCCGCGCTCTCGGACGTGGCCGACGGCTGGGTGGCCCGCCGCTTCGGGCAGGTCACGCGGCTCGGGACCGTGATGGACCCGATCGTGGACATCGTGTTCAACCTCTCGATGATCGCCGGGCTCTACACCGCGCGCCTGCTGCCCGAGTGGGTGTTCGTGGTGGCCGCCGTGCGCTACGTCGGGCTGCTGGTGGGTGGTGCGTACCTCTATCTGTTCGTCGGCCCGGTGCGCATCCACCCGACGCTGTTCGGGCGGCTCACCGGCGTGTTCATCGGCGCGTTCGTCGCGCTGCTCACGCTGCTCCACGTCCTGCGCGGCCCGCTCGCCGAGCGCCTGCTGGGGCTGACCGAGATCGCCCTCGGCGTGCTGCTCGCGGCGACCATCGTCCAGGGCCTGGCGCTCGGCTGGTACAACCTGCGCGTCATGCGCGGCACCGCACAGGCGCCGGGGCGCGTGGTGGGTGACGTGCGCTGGGGGGCGAAATGAGCGATGCCGCGCTCGAAGGCGACCTGCGGCACTTCCTTCCCAGCGAGGTCCTGCAGATGCTGCACCTCGCGCAGGCCACCGGCCGCATCCTGTTCACGCGCGCCAGCGAGACCGCGGAGCTCTACTTCGAGCGCGGCCGCCCGGTGTTCGCGCGCACCAGCGGCCAGTCGGTGCGGGTCGGGCAGATCCTCGTGCACCGCGGCGAGGTCACGCCCGAGGCGCTCGAGTTGGCGCTCGCGGTGCAGAAGGACTCGCCCGGCGAGCGGCTGGGCACGATGCTGGTCAACGCCGGCGCCGCCACGCCCGAGCAGGTCCAGCGCGCGGTGGGTGAGGTGGTGCGCCGCATCCTGTACGGCATGCTGCTGTGGCGCGACGGCCGCTTCGTGTACCAGCCCGGCGAGCGCCCGCACGGCGAGGACGTCCAGCTCGACGTCGAGCTGGACCGCCTGATCCTCGAGGGCCTGCGGCTGGCCGACCAGACGCGCCGCGAGGGCTGACGAGCGCGGAGAGAGGCCCGCATCGGGCTTGCCCCACGCCGCGCGGCTCCCTAGTCTCGTGCGGGTTCCGCACGCCTGCCCGATCCCACCCTCCTCCACGAGCTCGTGACCGATCTCTCGTTCCACCTGGCGCCGAACGCTCCCTGGATCGCCCTGCTGCTGGTGGCGCTGGCGCTGGCGGCGCTCGGCGTGTGGGCGTACCGCTTCCGGGTGCCGCCGCTGCCGGCGCTCGCGCGGCGCGCGCTGACCGCGCTGCGCGTGCTGGCGTTCGTCGCCCTCGCGCTGCTGCTCGCGCAACCGGTGCTCGAGCGCGCGAGCGGCGCCGGCCCCGCGCGGCTCGTGGTGCTGCTCGACCGCTCGACCAGCATGGCGCTGCCCGCTTCGCCCGGCGGGCCCGCGCGCGCGGCACTCGCCGAGCGCGCGGTGCGATCGCTCGAGCGCGCGTGGGGCGGCCGCGCGCGGCTCGAGGTGGTGCCGTTCGCGAGCCGGCTCGCCGCCGACACCAGCGGCGTGGGCGCGCGCGGCGCCACCGCGCTGGGCGATGCGATCGCGGCACTGCCCGCGACCCCCGCCGGCCGGCGCGCCGACGGCGTGGTGGTGGTGAGCGACGGCGCGGTCAATGCGGGCGCGGATCCCGCCACCGCCGCGCGCGCGCTCGGCCTGCCGGTGCACGCGGTGGTGATCGGCAGCGGCGAGGCGCCCGATCGTGCGGTGACCGAGGTCGAGACCCCGGCGACCGCGCGCGTCGGCGAGGCCACGCCGGTGCGCGTGCACGTGACCACCAGCGAGCCGCGCGGCACGCCGGTTCCGGTGCGGGTGCTCGAGGACGGCCGCGAGCTGGCGCGCGCCACCGTGATCGCGCCCGGCGGCGGCGCCGAGGCGGTGGCCGAGCTGCGCGTGACGCCGGCGCACGCGGGCCTGGCGGTGTGGCAGGCGCGGGTGGACTCGCTGCGCGGCGACGCCAGCCGCGCCGACGACGCGCGGCTCGCCGCGGTCGAGGTGGCACCCGGCCGGCTCGGCGTGCTGATCGTGAGTGCCGCGCCCAACTGGGACCTGACGTTCCTGCGGCGCGCGCTGGCCGGGGACTCGAGCCTGGCGGTGCGCGCGCTGGCGCGCGACCGCGACGGCTGGCGCGAGCTGGCCCGCGCGCGCCGCGTGGACGCCCCCGGCGCGGGCGAGCTCAAGGGCATCGCGGTGGTGGTGCTCGACGGGCTCGCGCCGACCGAGGTGAGCGCGGCGTTCGACCGCGCGCTCGCCGACTTCGCACGCGGCGGCGGCGGACTGCTGCTGCTCGGCGGCCCCGCGCCCGGCGTGACGCGGTTCGGCGTGGGCGCGCTCGCGGCCGAGCTGAAGGTGCCGCTCGACCCCGACCTGTTCGCGCGCAGCGCCTCGCCCGCGCCCACCGCCGGCGGGCGCGAGCTGACCGCGTGGGACGACGACCCCGCGCGCGGCGAGGGCGCCTGGCGAGCGGCGGCACCGCTGTCGGACCTGGCGCCGGTCGCGCTGTCGGCCGCCGACCGCGTGCTGATCGCCGCCTCGGCGCCCGGCCCGCCGCTGATGTTCTCGCGCCGCATCGGGCGCGGGCAGGCGCTGTTCGTCAACGGCACCGGCGTGTGGCGCTGGTCGCTGACGAGCCACGACGAGCTCAGCGCCGAGCGCGGCCGGCGGCTGTGGCGGCGCATCACGCGCTGGCTCGCCGAGCCGGTGCAGGGCGAGCCGCTGCGCGTGCGCGCCGAGCGCCTGGTGACCGCGAGTGGGGAAACCGTGCGGCTGTTCGCCACGCTGCAGGACGACGCGTTCAAGCCGGTCGCCGGTGCGGCGGTCGAGGGCACGCTGCGCACCGCGGGCGGGCGCGAGCGGCGCGTGACGTTCGAGCCGCGCGGCGCCGGCGCCTACGAGGCGGCGCTCGACGGCCTGCCGCCCGGCCGCTGGAGCGTGAGTGCCAGCGCGCGCAAGGCCGGCCGTGAGCTGGGTCGCTCGCGCACCGAGTTCGCGGTCGACCGCTGGAGCCTGGAGGAGGCGCGCGTCGAGCCCGACAGCGCGGGCCTGGCCGCGATGGCGCAGGCCGCGGGCGGGCGCGTGACCGGCACCGCCGACGTCGAGCGCTGGGCGCGCGCGCTGCCCGCGCACGCGCTGGCGCGCCGCGCGTCGGCGTCGGTGCGGCTGTGGGAGTCGCCGTGGGTGTTCGCGCTCATCGTTGCGATGCTGAGCGTCGAGTGGGCGTGGCGGCGCAGGCGCGGGCTGCCATAGCGGCAAGGCGAGGCGCCCCGAAGTCGTGAGGGTCGGCGGAGATGGGCCGTTTCTCCATCCCGTTGCGAATCTCCTTTGACTCGCCCGTGTCTCGGGCGCCCCATGCGTGTGCGCGACGCATCGACCTCGCGCGCGCGGCACCCTCACTCGCGCGGCCCGCTGCCTTCGAAGGCATCGATCATGTCCGCCGCCGTGCCGCAGTTGCTCCTCAGGCCCCTCGCCTTCGCGCACGGTCCCTGCCTGCACACCCTCCTCGCGCGGTCGCTCGCACCGCTTCGCCGTGATGGCTCCGCTCCGCCGCACGTCGTGAGCGCACCCACCCTCGAGCCCACCGCTGCAGCCCACCCCGCAGTACAATGGAGGCCGCTCCATGTGCCGCATCCTCGGGGTTCTGGTTCTCATGGCCATGTTCATTCCACGCCCGTCATCCGCGCTGCAGCTCCACTGGGGCTCTGGCGCGACCACGCTGAGCTTTGCAGAGGCGACGCGCTGCACGCTGGTGGTGCAGGCGGACTCGAGCGAGTCGCGATTGCCCGCGGAGTGGCGACTGCTGTGGGTCGCCGATAGCAGCACCGACATCAACCCGGTGCCGATCGACGAACAGCTCGCGCTGCGCGGAGGACATGGCGCAGGTGTCCGCGGTCGACGAGCCTGCCACGTCGGCCGACAGCGCCGCGCATCTGCGGACGATCCACTTCTGCTCGGAGGATGGACCAGCGTCGACGATCGCCCAGTACCTGCTGGACCTGCCTGCCGAGAGCCGCGGGCGGTTCAAGGCGGTGGCGCTGGATCCGAGCGATTCCACGCAGGTGATCGAGTCGAACGAGGTCGTGTTCAATGGTGGAGCGTGGGGGGAGTACCCGACGGTGATTCTGCGAGCGACCTCGATTCACCAATCAACCGAATTTCGCCTCCACGTCGTGGGCATCGGGCTCGCGAGCGTGCTCGAGCTCCAATTGGCAGCGGTTGACCACTCGTGGAGACAGCCACTGGCAGTGTTTTCGCAGAGTGATGGCTCGGTCTTCGCAACCGCGCAATTGGCTGCACAAGTGCCAGAGTGCGCTGTGGAAGCCATGGCGGGCGATACGCTGGTCGCTTCGGCATTGGTACCCGCCGATCCACCGCCGCCCTCAACCCTGCTGTTGGACGATCCCGAGGGGTGTGAACGAAGGATGCGCGAGGTCTGGCCGGATCACGACCCCTACTTGATCCAGCCGAAGGATTTCGCCTTTGTACCGGGCGGGTGGACGCCCTCAGGGAGCTGGACGTTCCATCTCTTCTACATCCGCAAGAACCAGTATCTGCAGAACGCCGACACCGAGAAGAACATAGGACACGCCGTCTCCGACAGTCTCGGGGGCTGGACCGTGATCGACACCGCGGCGATCAGAACTCGTGGTGGCCGCTTCGACAGCCTCCATGTATGGGCCCCGAGCATCGTCAGGCGCGGCCTCACCTACCACATGTTCTACGCAGCTGCTGACGTGAACTCGAATCAGCGCATCGGGCACGCGACGTCGACCGACCTCATCACCTGGATCCAAGGCGACAGCGTGCTCGAAGTCACATCTCTGAATCCCAACCAAATCCCGTGGGCCGATCCAACGCCGACGCCGGGTGGCGTGCCGTATCAGGGCCAAACCCAACTTCGCGACCCCTTCGTCATGGAGGATCCAGACGTTCCCGGCGATTGGCTGATGTACTTCGCTACGGTATCGAGGGATTACTCTCCAGAAATGGTCGTCGGCGTCGCGCGATCTCACGGTGACTTCGATTCGTGGGGCGAGACGTATCCACTTTGGAACACGCATCGGGAATGGGTAAGCCCGCTGGGCCAGAACGGCCCCTATGTGGTCGAGTCGCCTCATGCATTCTTGCGAGACGGCAGATGGTGGTTGTTCAGCACGATTGACAACGACTCCGTCTGGTGCGAATCAAACGAGTTCAGCCCCATCGACACTGTGAGTGCTGGCGCACGTTGGAGCCCCGTCCAGAAACTGCTGTCGCTGGTGCCGCCGCTGCAGGCGTTCAATGTGCCGGAATGGCACGCAACCGAGTACCTGCAGATGAGCGAGGCAAACGACATCGAGTACCTGGCAGCCTGGAACGACGTCAACGTCTGCATCAGCATCACCCAAATGCAGCCTGCTTCGTCGCCCTACTTGTTTGGCATGGGTTGTCCGAGTGCCGCCGACGTAGAGGATGTCCGATCGGTGGTTCGCGTGCCGGGCCTGCAGCTAATCGGAATGCGACCGGCGCACTCTCGAGTTGCCCTGAGGGTCGAATTGCCGGCTCGGATGCGAGTTCAACTCGTGGTTTACGACGTGATGGGACGACGGTTGCGGACAATCGCCGATGGGGAACTTCCGCAGGGCAGGACCGATCTCGTTTGGGATGGTCGCGACGGAAGCGGGAGTCTGGCCAAGAGCGGAGTCTACTTCGTGCGACTCGCCGCGGGCAGAACGGGGCACACGGTAAGCGTTCCACTCATCAGGTGACCGGGCGACGTTGCGATTGCCGGATCGAATCGGAGTCGAATATGTGCGCTCGTACTCTCGCGCCAGCGGAATCGTGCCCGTTCGCTGGATGTAGCCACGACTGTCTGGGGTTGCGATGGCGTCGACGGGTGTTCTAAGCGAAAGGACAAGCGCTCCAGTCCCTAGAGTCATCGTGCTCGGATTGCTGATGACCCTGCTCGGAACGCCGCCGGCTTCATCGCAGAGGGTCGATCCTACTTTGTGGGGAACCGACGGCGTGGTCACCACGGCTGTCCGCCTGGGGAACACGCTCTACATAGGAGGCTCCTTTCTGAACGTAGGACCGAACTCGGGTGGCGGCGTGCCGCTGGATGGTCGGTCCGGTGCTGTGGTCCCTGGCTATCCGCGGGTGACAGGGGTAGTCCGTGTGGTGATCCCGGACGGATCGGGAGGTTGGTACCTCGGAGGCTTATTCGTCGCCGTAGGCGACTTGCCGCGTTCGAATCTTGCTCACGTCCTGGGAGATGGACGAGTAGCCAACTGGAGGCCGGATCCCGACGATGAGGTGCTGGCGCTGCTGAAGGACGGCTCGACGCTCTACGTGGGGGGAAGCTTCACTCACATTGGGGGTCAGGCCAGGAGATGTCTCGCTGCGCTTGAGTTGAGCAGCGGTGAATCCACGTCATGGGACCCGAGCGCAGACCTGCGAGTGCGAACGCTCGTCCTGCATCGTGGGCTGCTGTACGTAGGCGGCGACTTCTCGACCATCGGCGGCGAACTCCGAAGTCGTCTGGCTGCTGTCGACCCAACCACAGGCTTGGCGGCGGCGTGGGATCCGGACGTTCAAGTTGGTTTCCGTTCCGTTCGTGCCCTGGTAGCCGTCGGCGACACGATCTATGTCGGCGGCGGATTCTCGAGCATTGGTGGCAGATCCCGATATGGTCTCGCCGCAGTCAGCGCGACGACCGGCTCGGTGACGAGTTGGGATCCTCATGTGGCCGGTCCCGACGATAGCTACTTCGGCAGTCCATACGTCTGCGCTCTGATCGTGCACGCGGGCGCGGTGTTCGTCGCAGGGCATTTCACCGAGATTGGCGGAGAGCCTCGCGGGGGGCTCGCAGAGGTGGAACTCGCGAGCGGCGCCGTGACGGGCTGGAACCCCGACCCGGGTCCGGACATTCTGGCGATGGCCCTCCAGGATTCGGTCCTCTACGTCTGCGGCGGTTTCAGTAGCATTGCTGGAGTAGCTCGCCGATACCTTGCGGGGCTCAGCCTTCAGTCCGGAGTGCCGACCGAATTCGATCCGCGTCTGAACGATCCTGCTGAGACGGTCGCATTGAGTGGAGGCACCGTCTACGCCGGCGGTGCCTTCACATGCGCCGGTGACGAGTGGACACGTCGAAAGGACCTCGCCTCATTCGACCTCACCACTGGTGCGGTCAAGAACTGGATACCCAATCCGGACGGCTACATCGTCACGGCGCTGACTGCGCACAATGAGCGGATCTACGTCGGTGGGTACTTCTCCACGATAGGCGGGCAGGTCCGATACGGATTGGCGTCCCTCGATACGCTTACCGGCGCTGCGACCGAATGGGATCCGTCGGCCAACAGTGTCGTCGGGTCGCTCGTCGTGTCTGGCGACACTCTGTTCGCGGGCGGGTACTTCACCTCGATGAGCGGACAGCCGCGAGGTCGGCTGGCCTCATTCGATCTTGCGACGGGCGAGCTGACGAGTTGGAATCCCAATGCGGCGAGCGACGTGCACGGACTTGCCCTGCGAGGAGACACTGTCTACGTGGCGGGCTTCTTCTGGACGATCGGCGGTCAGACGCGTAAGGGGCTCGCTGCGGTCGATGCCAAGACGGGAGCCGTCCTCGAGTGGAATCCTGAGACCGACAACTGGGCGAACACGATCGCCTTTGTCGGCGACACCGCGTTTGTCGGCGGGAGATTCAACTCGGTGGGCGGACAACCACACACAAACTTGGCGGCCGTCAACGCCAGGACCGGCAAAGTGCTCGATTGGGCTGCGGATGCTAACTCGGAGATCACGAGCTTCGCTACCATTGGAGACACACTGTTCGTCGGCGGGAGTTTCACTCGCATCGCGAGTGAAGAGTGCAAGCTGCTCGTTGCGTTCGACACGAGAACTGGGGAGCGCCTGCCGTGGGACGCGGACCTGGATGGCGGGGTCCTCTCACTCGCGGTATTCGACCAGTCGATGTTTGTAGGAGGTGCCCAACGCCGGGCGGGCCTGATCCCCTCGGCGAGTCTCACGGCTTTCTCGTTCGCGCCGCCGATTCCGGAGCCTCTGCCGCGTCCCGCCTACGTCGCGATGAATCGAGTTTCACCCAATCCCGTTCATTCAGACGCTTCGGTCCGACTCGCACTTCCGTCGGCAGGGCCTGTTCGCTTGGAAGTCCTCGATATCCAGGGAAGGCGGGTCGCTTCGGTACTTCGAGACGCCGAGTTCACCGCGGGCGTCCACGAGGTCCGCCTCCACTCGAAGGGCTGGCGGGAAGGCGTCTACTTCTGCCGGCTCGCCGCCGGCGGAAAGGTCGTCACGCGGAAGTTCATCGTCCTTCGCTGAATGCCCGAGAAGCGCTTCCTACGGATCTCCGCTCCGCCCTCCACCATCTTCCTCCCCTCAGAAATGCTCGTCCCCCGGGAACACCGTCGTCTCGCGGGTGCCGAGCTGGCGGTCCCACGGGCCGCCGCGCCAGTTGTCGCGATGGCCGTCGGCGGGCAGCCAGCCGGGCAGCTCGAGCATCAGGTGCGCGGCGAGCGCCTGCGCGTACGGCTCGTACAGCTTGCGCAGCGCGGTCAGCCGCTCCACGAACTCGGGTGAATCGGGCACCCGGATCGACGCCTCGGCGAGTTGCTCGCGCAGCCGCCGCAGCGCGTCGGCGCCCAGGCGCTCGGGCGCGCGCGGGCGTGTAGTGCGGCACGAAGATCTGCGTCACGTCCACCAGCGTGTGGCGCGCCATCGCGAACGTGAGCTGCGCCTGCTCCGAGGGCATGCCCTCGATGCCGGCCACGATCAGCGCGCTCGAGTCGAGGATCGCGGTGAGCGCGCCGAGCCACGACTGGTTGCTGTGCTGCGAGCGGTAGTAGGCGAGCAGCGGGTAGGAGATGTGGGTCTCCAGCACCTGCGCCGACCAGCGCTCCCAGTCGCGCAGCAACTCGTCCTGCAGCGAGCGCTCGCCGGCGGCACGGGTGCGAGCCAGGAACTCGGCCGCGGTGGGCGGCGAGCCGGCGCGCGCGTCGAGCAGCGAGATCTCGATCTCGCGCTGCGAGAACGCCGAGTACGCGGTCGGCAGGTAGCCGATCACGGTGCCCAGGAAGCCGAAGCCCGTCCCGGACTCCAGCACCGAGAGCGCGCGCCCCCAGCCGGTCGACGGCACGATGTCGCCGAAGCCGAGCGTGAAGAACGTCTCGCCGCTCATGTAGAGCAGCGTGCCCAGGTGGCGCGGCGCTTCGCCGGTGGCGCCGCCGAGCGCGAGCTGGAGCAGCGCGAAGCCCGCGATCAGCCCGCTCGCCCAGCACACCAGCAGCAGGATGAGCGACAGCGGCGCGTAGAAGCCCAGCAGGTACTCGCGCCGCGACGGCTTGCGGATGCGCCCCGCCACCGCCTGCCACAGGCGCCAGCTCGCGATGTAGAAGTAGC
Organism: Candidatus Eiseniibacteriota bacterium; assembly: GCA_963725865.1. Classification (GTDB taxonomy): domain Bacteria; phylum Eisenbacteria; class RBG-16-71-46; order RBG-16-71-46; family RBG-16-71-46; genus CAVSAC01. The sequence continues at coordinate 359,575 of CAVSAC010000014.1, read as the reverse complement.
GCGTCAGGCGCACCCGCCGCCCGATGCGCCGCGGCACCAGCATGGTCTCGAAGGCGTCCCACAGGACGACCATCACGATCAGCGCGCCGGCGATGCCGGGGAGCAGCGAAGCCAGGATCATGGGCGGGAGATTCCACGTTCGCGGGCCCGCTGTCCATGGGCGAGCGCACGGGGCGCGCGGGCTCGCGCGCCGGTGGCGTCCCGCGGCCATCGCGCCGGCCGCGCGGCGCTGTGGCGCCGCGTCAGCCCCCGGCGCCGCAGCCCGCGCGGCACGGTGATTGCCCGACTCATCGGCACCCCGCATCCGCGCCCTCGCCTCGCCGCACCCGCTCCCGCGCGGAAGCCACATGCCCGCTCTCGTGCTGGCGCTGCCGCTGGCGCTCGCCGCCTGCGCGCCGGTCGCGCATCCGATCGTGACCGAGGTGTACTACGACGCGCCCGGCGATGACACCGGCTGGGAGTTCGTGGAGCTGTTCAACCCGGGCGCGGCGCCGTTCCCGCTCGCGGGGCTGCGGCTCGAGGCCGGCGACGGCTCGGGCACCGCGCGCTGGACGCTCAAGTGGACCGGCACCGCGCGCGACACGCTGCGCGCAGGCGCGCGCTTCGTGATCGGCGGCGCGAACGTGCTGCCCGCGCCGGATGCCACCGTGACGCTCGACCTGCAGAACGGGCCCGACGCGATGCGACTGGTGTGGCCCGACGGCGCCACCGAGGTGGCGGGCTGGGGTGTGCACGAGTTCCCCGAGTACTTCTGCGGCGCCGCGGCGCCCGACGTGGCGTCGGGGCAGTCGCTCGCTCGCGTGCCCGACCTGGCGGACCTCGGCAGCAACGCGCTCGACTTCCGCGGCGCCACGCCGTCGCCGGGGCGCGCGAATCTCGCGCGGCGCGACGCGGCGATGGTGGCGGGATCTTTGGCGGTGACTCCCGAGCGGCCCGACGCTGATGTGCCCGCGCGGCTGGCGGGCGCGGTCGCCAACGCCGGCACCGACACGCTCGCCGCCGGGGCAGCGGCGATCGAGGTCGTGGCACGCGTGGGCGCGGACGCCCGCACGGCGCCGCCGCTCTCACTCGGCGCGCTGCTGCCGGGCGACACGGCGGCGTTCGCGCTCGACCTGCCGCCGCTTGCGGCCGGACGCTGGATACTGACGGCCACGGTGCGGCTCGCCGGTGACGAGGCCTCGGCCGACGACGCCGACTCGCTGGCGCTCGCGGTCGGACCGTGCGCGCTGGCGGTGACCGAGATCCAGTTCCATCCTGCGGCCGCCGAGGGCGAGTGGGTCGAGGTGCGCAACGCCTCCGGCGCGCCGCTCGACCTGACCGCGTTCACGCTGTCCGATCGCGGCAGCACACGCGCGAAGCTCACGGGCGGCGACGGCGCACTGGAGCCCGAGAGCCTGGCGGTGCTGGCGCAGGATCGCGCGGCGCTGCTCGCGCGCTTCCCGGCGCTCGATCCGCGCCGGGTCTGGCAGGGTGCTCCGTGGCCCGCGCTCAACAACAGCGACGACTCGAGCGGCGTGGCCGACGCGGTGGTGCTGCGCGAGGACGGCGCGGCGTGCGTGCGCGTCGACTACTCCGCCGCCGGCGTGCCGGCCGGCGTTCCGCTCGAGTGGCGCGAGGGCGGTTGGTGGCCGGCGCTCGAAAGCGGGGGCACGCCGCTGGGCCCACCGGCGAGCCTCGCCGCGCTGGCCTCGCGCTTCGAGGTCGCGCCGCGCCGCCTGCGCCCGGGCGCGACGCATGCGCGACTGGCGTGGGAGCTGCCGTGGCCTCGCGCGGTCGCGGCGGTCGACGTGTACGACCTGGCCGGCCGCCGCGTGGCGCGGGCGCTCGACGACGCTGCGGTGCCGGCGCGCGGCACGCTCGACTGGGATGCCGTGGCGCTGCGGCCCGGGCTCTACGTGGTGGCGCTGCGCGCGCGCGCGAGCAGCGGCGGCGCGACGCTCACCGAGACCCGCGCGCTGCGCGTGGACGGGGTGGAACCGTGAGCGCGCGTGAGCGTCGCTGGAGCGCTGGCGCGCGGGCTGCGCTCGCGCACGTCCGTACACGGGCCGCACGCTCGCGCGCCAGCGCGCTGGCGTTCATGCTCGTCCTCGCGCTCGCGTCCGCCGCGCACCCGCAGGACTTCGACGCGCCCGCGCCCGGCGTGGCGCCGGCGGCGGCACGCTCGCCGCTCGCGCTGATCGATGCGGGCTGGCCCTCGCCGCGCGGCGGGCTCGCGCTCGCATGCGCCACCACCTCGTGGCACGCGGTGCCGGGGCTCACCACCCGCGCGGTGGCGCTCGGCGGCGGGTGGCGCGCGCTGCGCGCAGGCGCCGGCCTGTCGCAGACCGGCGACGCCGAGCTGGGCTGGAACGCCGCCGGCGCCGCACTCGGAGTGGCGAGCGCGCGCGGCGGTGCGGCGCTGCGCGGAGTCGCGCGTCGCGACCGCATGCCGGGCGAGCGCCTCACGCGCCTCGGCGCCGGCGTGGGCCTCGAGGCGGGCGCTGGCGCCTGGCTCGCGACTGCGGGCGGCGCCACGCTCTGGGCGAGCGCTCCCCAGGTGTGGCGCGCGGGCGAGTCGCCGCCGCTGCCGCGCCCGTTGATCGTCGGCGTGTCGATGGTCGCGGGCCCCGCCCAGGTGTGGCTCGCGCGTGAAGCGCCGGTCTCGCGCGATCCGGGGGGCGGCACCAGCGTGGGCGGGCTGGTGCTGGCCGCGGGGCCGGCCTCGGTGTGGGCCGAAGCGCGCGACGCTCCGCTGCGCGCGACTCTCGGGCTGGCGGCACGCGCGCGTGGCGTCGGCGTGGCGGCGAGCGTCGAGAGCCATCCGGTGCTGGGCGAGACCGCGCGGCTCTCGCTGATGCTGGGTGGGGGAGCGGCGCCGTGAGGCGGCGACCCTCGCGCATCGCGCGCGAACGACCCGCGCGCCGCACGCCGCGCGCGCTCGCCGCGCACGCGCGCGTCGCGCTCGCGCTGGCGATCGCGGCGGCGCTGCTGGCGCTGATGCTCCGCGTGCTCGCCGCGCTGCCGGCGATCGCACAGGAGGGCACGCCGCTCGAGCCGACGACGGAGGGCGCGCCGGTCGTGCCGACGACGGAGGGCGGATCGATCGAGCCGACTACGGAGAGCGAGCCGGTCGTGCCGACGACGGAAAGCGCGCCGCTCGAGCCGACGACGGAGGGCGCGCCGATCGAGCCGCCGCCCGAGGGGGTCGAGGGCCAGGACTACGAGTACGAGCCTGCCGACACGCTCGACGACGACGCGCTCGAGGTCGGCGTGGGCGCCAGCGCGCGCCCCGGCGAGGCGCCACGGCGGACGCGGCGCGTGCGCTTCCGCGGCGACGGCATGCGCGGTGCGGCGCGCGAGGGCGGCGGCGACGCGCTCGCGGGCGCCACCGTCGACGGCGCAATTGCGGGCGGCGCGATGCGGGTCGGGCGGCTGGCGCCACGCTGGGGTCGCGGGCTGGTGCTGGGCGCGGCGGCCGACCCGTGGGGGAACGCGGCCCGCGACCGTGGCAGCGGCGCGGCGTTCCGCGGCCGCGCCGGCGAGGGCGCCGCGTTTCGGCGCGCTCGCGGCGGTGCTTCGCTCGAGCTGATGGCGGGCCGCTTCGCGCGCCGGCAGCTCGCCGGCGGCGGCTTCAGCGCGGGCGGCTTCGGGCTCGGCGCGCTGGGTGCGCGCGGCGGTCGCGGCCAGGGCAGCGTGAGCCTGCTGCGCGAGCCGGCCGACCTCGAGTTCGCGATGGACGCGGGCGGGCGTTGGCGGGCCGAAGGCGCGCTGGTGCGACCGTTCGAGGACGGCGTCCTGGTGCTGCGCGCCCGCGGCGGACTGGCCGCGTTCCGGTCGCTCGCCGAGCCTCGCCGGAGCGGTCCCGCGCAGGCATTGGCCACGGATGTCCGGCGCGCGTCAGGACCGTGGCGGCTCGCCGCGTCCGGGGCGCTGTGGCGCTTCCGCCCGCAGGTCGCGGGCGCCCGGGGCGCGCTTGAAGTGGACCGGGACTTGGCGGAACATGGGGCCCTGATCCTCGGCCTCGAGGAGCAGCACGGGGCGCGGCGCGAGCCGCCCTCGCGCGCCGCGGGGTTCCGGCAAGGACTGTGGGGCGAGTGGCGCGCGACCGCGCCCGGGCTCGCCCTCGCGCTGCGCCACGAAGTATGGGGCGAGCGCGCGGTGCTGCGCGCGGCGGTGCGCGCGGTGACCATCGTCCGCATCGACGCCGGTGCCTCCCCGCGACCGACGATTCGCCTCACGCACGCGGTCTTCCGCGTGCGCAGCGGCGAGACCGTGTATCTGCCCGAGGCCGGGAGCGATCGGCTGGTGCTCAGAGCACTCTCCGGCGCCGGGGCGCGCACGCGCCTCGAGCTCGGCCTGCCGGCCGGCGGAGGCGCGCTGCGCGCCACGCTCGAGATGACCGCCGCGGCGGACAAGCCACCGCGGCTGCTGTGGACATTCGATTGGACCCGCCGCGCGCGCACTCGGACAGCCCCCACGTATGGGCCGCCGCCGGATCCGTGAGGAGGTACCGATGTCGTTCGCTCAGCGTATGAGCCGCCTGGGGACCGAGACCGCGTTCGTGGTCCTCGAGAAGGCGCGCGCCCTCGAGGCCAAGGGGCGCAAGATCGTCCATCTCGAGATCGGCGAGCCCGACTTCGACACGCCGGTGCACGTGCGCAAGGCGGCGGCCGAGGCGATCGAGGCGGGCTTCACGCACTACGGGCCGGCCGCCGGCCTGCCCGAGTTCCGCAAGACCATCGCCCAGATCTGGAAGGCCGAGCGCGGGATCCCGTGCGACTGGGAGAACGTGGTGGTGGTGCCGGGCGGCAAGCCGATCATGTTCTTCGCCATGCAGGCGCTGGTCGACGAGGGCGACGACGTCCTCTATCCGAACCCCGGCTTCCCGATCTACGAGTCGGTCGTGAACTTTCTCGGCGCCCGCGCGGTGCCGTACAGCCTCGACGAGAAGCACGACTTCGACATCGACCTCAAGGAGTTCGAGTCCAAGATCACCGCGCGCACCAAGCTGGTGATCCTCAACTCGCCGCACAACCCGACCGGCTCGGTGCTCAAGCCCGAGACCGTCGAGGGGCTGGCGGCGATCGCGCGCAAGCACAGCTTCTACATCCTGTCGGACGAGATCTACGGCCGCATCCAGTACGACGGCCGCCACGTCTCGATCGCCTCGCTGCCGGGCATGGCCGAGCGCACCATCGTGCTCGACGGGTTCTCGAAGACCTACGCGATGACCGGCTGGCGGTTGGGCTTCGGCATCATGGAGAAGTCGCTCGCCCAGGCGTGCGCGCGGCTGCAGACCAACGTCACCTCGTGCACCGCGACGTTCACGCAGAAGGCCGGCATGGCGGCGCTGACGGGACCGCAGGACGAGGCGAAGGCGATGGTGACCGAGTTCCTCAAGCGCCGGAAGGCGATCGTCGAGGGCCTGAACGCGCTGCCCGGCGTGCGCTGCCACATGCCGGCGGGCGCGTTCTACGCGTGGCCGAACATCACCGGCACCGGCATGAAGAGCGCCGAGCTGGCCGAGGCGCTGCTCCAGGACGCCGGCGTCGCGTGCCTCTCGGGCACCTCGTTCGGCGCGTGGGGGGAGGGCTACATCCGCTTTTCGTACGCGAACAGCCTCGAGAACATCCAGATCGCGCTGCAGAGCATGCACGAGTTCCTGAGCGTGCGCGCGCGCTGAGCGCCGTCATCGGCGTGGACGGCGAGGGCCGGGGCGTGGACACACGCTCCGGCCTCTCGCGTTGCCGCACGCACAGCGTCGCGCGGCACGGACTCCCATAGCGGCAAGGCGAGGCATCCCGAAGTCGTGAGAGCCGGCGGGAGCAGGACGTTTCTCCATCCCGCAACGAATACCGCTTGCCCCCCCCCCCGGTCGCGGGCGGACACTGCTTGCGCGCGAGCCACCAACCTCGCGCGCGCGGCACCCTCACTCGCGCGGCCCTTCGCCTCAGGCGTTGATCATGTCCGCCGCCGTGCCGTCGTCCTGCCTCGGGCCCCTCGCCCTCGCGCACGGTCTCTGCCCTCACACCCGCTTGTCGCCGTCGCGCGCACTCCATCGACGCGACGGCCGCGCTACGCCTCACCGGCAGTAGAATGGAGGCCGTTCCATGTGCCGCGTCCTCGGGGTTCTATTGCTCATGGCCATGCTGATTCCACGCCCGTCGTTCGCGCTGCAGCTCCATTGGGGCTCCGGCGCCACCACGCTGAGCTTCACGGAAGCGACGCGCTGCACGCTGGTGGTGCAGTCGGACTCGAGCGAGCAGCGCTTGCCCTCGGAGTGGCGGCTGCTGTGGGTCGCCGATGGCAGCACCGACATCAGTCCGGTGCCGATCGACGCGCAGTTCGCGTGTGAGGAGAATCTCGCGCAGGTGTCGGCGGTCGACGGACCATCGACGCCCGCGGACAGCGCCGCGCATCTGCGCACGATCCAGTTCTGCTCGGACGAAGGACCGATCGCCACGATCGCCGAGTACCTGCTGGACCTGCCGGCGGAGAGTCGAGGGCGATTCAAGGCGGTGGCGCTGGATCCGGACGATTCCACGCTGGTCGTCGAATCAAACGAAGCCACGTTCAATGGCGGAGCGTGGGGGGAGTATCCGGCGGCGGTGCTACACGCCTTCAGCGTCCATCGGTCGCTGCAACTGCAGGTGACCGCGATCGGGTTCGGGCTGAACGCGGCGAACACGATGAGCATCATGGCGCCGGACTCGTCTTGGAGCCTGCCGCTCAGTGTGACATCGCGGACCGACGGTTCGGTGACGGGGGTCGCGTCGGTAGCGGCCTTGCTGCCCGAGTGCCAGGTGACGGTCGGCTCGCCGATGGGGGCGGTCTCGGGGGCCACGCTTGCTGCCGACAACGAGCCCGCGTCCGAGAGCCCGCAGAGCTGTGGGGCGCGCTTCTTCGAGGAACTGCTCTCCCCGCCGCCGACAGGACAGCTCTACGTGATCCAGCCGAAGGACTTCGCGTTCACGCGGGGATTCGTGGACGAATCCACCAGTCGATTCGCCCTCCACCTCTTCTACATCCGCCACAACTACTGGTACGACGATACGACGGGCATTGGGCCGTTCCCAGACCTGAACGAGAAGAGCATCGGCCACATCTACACCACCAACTTCAACTCCTGGTACGGCCCCTGCCGGCAGGACCCGGACTGTCCGATGACTCCCTGTGGCGGTCTGAGCCGCGCCGATACATGTGCGCTGAAGGTGCGGTCGGGCAAGTTCGACGAGTTCCACGTCTGGGCGCCGACCATCGTCCAGCGCGGGCCGACGTTCTGGATGTTCTACACCGGCGTGCGAGTCGAGCAGCCCCAGCTCGGAGTGTTTCGGCGCAATCAGCGCATCGGCAGGGCGACCTCGACCGACCTCATCACCTGGGAGCCCGCCGATGATGTCGTCCTGACTGCGCCCGATATTCCGTGGGCCAGCAAGAACCCAGGGAACTTCGACGGCCAGCAGCTCCGCGACCCGTTCGTGATGGAGGACCCGATCAATCTCGGCCAGTGGCTGATGTATTTCGTGGCCGTGGATTCGTGCGATGTGAGCATAGACCCAGATTGCACACCCAAGATGGCGGTGGGGGCGGCGAGATCCTCCGATCTCATCACGTGGCAGGCGTTCCAGGATCCGTTCAGTAGCACCGAGCGGCCCACGTTCCAGGGAGACACGAGGGTGGTCGAATCGCCGCACATCTTCAGACGCAACGGGCAGTGGTGGATGCCGTATACCGTCAACAACGATCAGATCTTCTTCGAGACGACCCCCAGCGCCGACCCGGCCGACACGGTCGCCACGAATTGGACCGACCCGGTGTTGTTGCTGGATGCGGCTGAAGATCAACCGGGCGAGCTACTAGACTGGCATGCGAGCGAGTTCCTGCGGATCAACTCGACGCAGTATCTGGCAGCCTGGAACGATCAGTTGGCCTCGGTTGATATCAGGGATGTGCTTCCGCCCGCAAACGCGACGGTCGACAGCTTTCTGCTCTACTGCCCGACGATCGCAGCGGTCGGCGACGGTGCGGGCTTGGGCAGCGAAGTGCGGATGGCGGTCTCGCGCCTGCGGTGGGGCGCACCTGAGGTGGGTCTGAGGCTCGAGCTGCCCTCGCGGATGGCGGTGCGACTGGCGGTCTACGACATCGCGGGCCGGCGCCGCGCCACGCTCGTCGACCGCGAGCTACCGGCCGGTGCGACGGAAGTGACCTGGGACGGGCGCGATCGCAGTGGCGCCCGGGTGGCGAGCGGGATGTACTTCGTCCGGTTGACCTTCGGCGGCGGTTCGCGACGCTCGAAGATCGTGATGCTGCGGTAGGCGGAGGGACCAGTGGCGAAGCTGAGACTCTGCATCTTGCTCGGCATCGGCCTGCTCGCGCCCGGCCTCGGCCCTCAGGCTGCGACTTCGGGCACGGCGCCTCCCGCCTGGGGGCCACCGTCTCCCGACACGAGCGGCGTGTTCGCGGCTGACTCCGGGCAAGGCAGGCACTCGCCCGGATTCGATCGCTACTTGCACCGATCCTGGTGGCGCGGCTCGAGAGCGACGCGCGATGTCGGAACGGGCGCGCTCGGAGTCGCCAGCCACGTTGCGGGCACTTCGTCAACGGGATCGCCAATCGCGGACCCGAATCTGTGGGGAGCAAATGGGAACGTGCTCGACATCGCCCGGTCGGGGAGCACGCTCTACATCGCCGGGTCGTTCCGGTCGGTGGGCGAGAACAGCGGTGGGTTCGTCCCGGTCGACGCCAGGACGGGAGAGGCGCTGAGGCCTTTCCCGAAGGTCGCAGGCCCGGTCAATGTGATTGTCCCCGACGGTTCGGGCGGCTGGTACATCGGCGGCGAGTTCACTGTCTTCGGCGGCAAGCCTCGCGCCTGTCTGGCCCAGGTCCGTGCAGACGGATCGGTAACGGATTGGAATCCGAGCGTAACCGGATCTCCCGGCTACATCGATCCACCGGTGGTCATTGCGATGGCGATCCACGGCAGCCGGCTGTTCGTGGGCGGCGCCTTCCGGGAGATCGGCGGCCGGCCCCATGAGAACCTCGGCTGCGTGGACGTAGCGACGGGGGCGGTGCTGGACTGGGACCTCGACACCAACGTCGAGGGCGGGATCTCCGCGCTCGCGGTCCACGACAGTCTGGTGTTCGTGGGAGGCTACTTTTCGGAAATCGGCGGACAGCCGCGTACCTGCCTTGCAGCCGTGGACGCCTCGAGTGGTGAGGTGAGCCCGTGGCGGGCGGACGCGACCTATGGCGTCATGGCGCTCCTGCCTCGTGGCGATACCCTCTTCGTCGCCGGCGAGTTCGGGGGGATCGCCGGAATCAGGCGGCGCATGGTCGCGGCCGTGGATATCCCGACAGCTCAAGTCCTGCCGTTCGATGCTCGCGCGTTGGGCATCTACCTCGACTACGTGCCGTTTCCCTCGATTCACGCGATGACATTGGTCGGCGACACGCTTTACGTGGCCGGCAATTTCATCCAGATCGGCGGGCAGCCGCGACACAGCGTCGCGGCGCTTGACGCGATCACCGGCGACGCGCTTTCGTGGATCACGCCCCAGATCGGTCCGACACTCGACGGGTTCCCGCCCCGTCTGTGCGACGCCATCACGGTGAGTGGCGGAGTGGTCTATGTGGGCGGCTGGTTCGAATCCTTCGGGACGGAGAGTCGTCCATTCGCCGCGGCGTTCAGCCAAGCGACCGGGGCGCTCCTGCCGTGGAATCCCAAGCCTGATCAGCCGGTTGGCCTCATCCTTCCGCGGGGTGACACCGTGCTCGTGGGCGGGATCTTCAGCCTGATGGGCGAATGGAAGCACCGCGCCGGGCTGGCCGCGATCGACCTGACCACCGGGACGGTCAAGCCGTGGAACCCGAATCCGAACGGCGTCATCTGCACCGCGATCGCGGTGAAGGGGGATCGCGTGTTCGTGAGTGGCGCCTTCACGAGCATCGGTGGTGACCGGCAGCCACGCCAGTACTTCGCCGCGCTCGACACGCTGAACGGGGAAGTCACCGACTGGAACCCGGGCGGCAATAGCGTCGGGACAGTCTTTCTGCTCCGGGGTGACACGCTCTACGTGGGCGGGGAGTTCACGCAGGTTGGGGGTCAGCCGCGCAACTACGTTGCGGCGCTCGACGCGACGACCGCGGAGATCCTCCCTTGGGACCCGAACGCGGACTGGCCCGTCAACGCCCTCGCGCGAAGCGGGGACTCGATCTACGTGGGTGGGAGCTTCCAGCGAATCGGCGGACAGTGGCGACCGTGCCTGGCCGCGGTCGACGCACTCACTGGTGCGGTCTCGGCGTGGGATCCGCAAGTCGTGCCCGGAATCGTCGATGCTCTCCTCGTCAGCGGCAACAAGCTCTACGTGGGTGGTGGCTTCGAGCAGATCGGAGGACAAGCGAGGAACTCCATCGCGGCCCTCGATGTCGAGACCGGCAGCGCCCTTCCCTGGTATCCGGGGATGTCGGGCTGGGGGGCGCCGTCGCGAGTCTATGCGCTGGCGCTGCTGGACTCGGCGCTCATCGTCGGCGGCCGCTTCGGCACCATCGGCGGCCAATCTCGCATCTGCCTGGCGGCGGTGGATACAGCGACCGGTCTCGCCACCGACTGGGACCCGGGCCTGGACGGGCTCGTCTGGACCCTTGCTGCGGAGGGCAGCACGCTCCATGTCGGCGGCGGATTCACGCGCGCGGGGGGGCTTCCCGCCGTCGGGCTCGCTGCGTTCTCGGCTCCGGGCGAGCTCGCACCCGCTCCGCTCGCGTTCGCCCTCTCCCAGAGCATCCCAAACCCGGCGCGATCGAACGCGATCATCCGCTTCTCACTGCCGCAGGCAGCCGCGGTGACGCTCTCGATCTACGACCTGCAAGGGCGACGCGTCGCAACGCTCCTCAATCACGCCTTCCAGGAAGCAGGGCGCCACGACGTGCCGGTGCATGCCGACCGCTGGAGGCCCGGCGTGTACCTCTACCGCCTCGAGGCCGGAGGCCGCACCGCCACGCGAAAGATGGTGGTGCTGGAGTGAGTTCGTAGGACCTCGCGTCGGATCGGCCGATCGCAGCGAATCCCGCTACGCCAGCGGCGCTGGCACTCACGTCCACCGCGGCGACGCAATGGCGAAGTCGGAAGCACCCGCCTGGAAGCGCGGAGCATCCCCAGCGTGGACTGCCGTACACAGGCAGGGGCGACGCTGTGGTGCTCGCGAGTCCGCGAGGAATCCCGAGCATCGGTGAGGAGTGGATCCGACGCATCGATGCGCCCCGCTCGTCAAGTTCGCTCGCCCCTCGAAAACACCACCGCATCCCGCGCGCTGAGCGCTCGGTCCCAGAGGCCGCCGCACCGGTTGTCGCGGTGATGCTCGGTGGATCGAGCGCACGATCGTGCTCGACGGGTTCTCGAAGACCTACGCGATGACCGGCTGGCGGCTCGGCTTCGGCATCATGGAGAAGTCGCTGGCGCAGGCGTGCGCGCGGCTGCAGACCAACGTCACCTCGTGCACCGCGACGTTCACGCAGAAGGCCGGGATGGCCGCGCTGACCGGTCCGCAGGACGAGGCGCAGGCGATGGTGACCGAGTTCCTCAAGCGCCGGAAGGCGATCGTCGAGGGCCTCAACGCGCTGCCCGGCGTGCGCTGCCACATGCCGGCGGGCGCGTTCTACGCGTGGCCGAACATCACCGGCACCGGCATGAAGAGCGCCGAGCTGGCCGAGGCGCTGCTCCAGGACGCCGGCGTGGCATGCCTGTCGGGCACGTCGTTCGGGGCGTGGGGGGAGGGCTACATCCGCTTCTCGTACGCGAACAGCCTCGAGAACATCCAGCTCGCGCTGCAGAGCATGAACGAGTTCCTGAGCGTGCGCGCGCGCTGAGCGCCGTCATCGGCGTGGACGGCGAAGGCCGGGGCGTGGACACACGCCCCGGCCTCTCGCGTTGCCGCGGGCGCGGCGGACCGCCGGAGTTGCGTGGCGCCGCGCGTGGGCCGAGCGGCTCGATCGCGACCACGGGCGGCGATCGGGACTAGGCGGTTTCTCCATCCCGCAACGAATCCCGCTTGCACCCCCCCCCCCGGTCGCGGGAGCACACTGCCTCTGCGCGAGCCACCAACCTCGCGTGCGCGGCACCCTCACTCGCGCGGCCCTTCGCCTTGGGCGTTGATCATGTCCGCCGCCGTGCCGTCGTCCTCCCTCGGGCCCCTCGCCCTCGCGCACGGTCTCTGGCCTCTCACCCGCTTCTCGCCGTCGCGCGAACTCCATCGCGGCGACGGCCGCGCTGCGCCCCACCGGCAGTACAATGGAGGCCGCTCCATGTGCCGCATCCTCGGGGTTCTGATTCTCATGGCCATGCTCGTTCCACGTCCGTCCACCGCGCTGCAGCTCCATTGGGGCTCTGGCGGCGCGAGCTTGAGCTTCACGGAGGCCACGCGCTGCACGCTGGTGGTGCAGGCGGATTCGAGCGAATCGCGCTTGCCCTCGGAGTGGCGGCTGCTGTGGGTCGCCGACAGCAGCACGGACATCAGCCCGGTGCCGATCGACGCGCAGTTGGCCTGCGAGGAGGATCTGGCGCAGGTGTCGGCGGTCGACGAGCCGGCGAACGCCGCGGACAGCGCGGCGCATCTGCGGACGATCCAGTTCTGTTCGGACGAAGGACCGATCGCCACGGTCGCGCAGTACCTGCTGGACCTGCCGGCGGAGAGTCGCGGGCGGTTCAAGGCGGTGGCGCTGGATCCGAACGATTCCACGCAGGTGATCGAGTCGAATGAGGTGACGTTCAACGGAGGGGCGTGGGGGGAGTATCCAGCGGTGATCCTCCGTGCGACGAGCGTTCACAATTCGATCTACTTCCGGCTCACGGCTACTGGGTCGGGCCTTCAATCCGTTCGCACGCTGTCGCTCATGGCGCCAGACTCGAGTTGGAGCCTGCCACTCAGCCTCTCCACCGCAAGCAACCGAGAGTTGACCACGGTCGATTCGATTGCGGGCCTGATGCCCGAGTGTCGGGTGCGGGCCAGCGGGAGCCTCGGTGAAATCGCGACGACCTCGCTGGCCGAAGATCCGCCGCCGCAGATGAGCGGGCCGGTGGATTGCCTCGGCTTCTTCCTCGGTTCGCTCGATACTCTGACACTTCAGCCGAAGGACTTCGCTTTCGTTCCGGGGGGCTACTTCGACGCAGGCAACAACTACGCCTTCCACGTCTTCTACATTCGCAGCGTGCGCGCGCACCTCGCCACTTCCGAAAAGGACTTCGGCCACGCGGTTTCGGTACTAGGCGACCTGAACCACTGGATCGTCTTGAACCGAAACGTCCTTCACGTAGCACCCACGGGGTGGGAATCGAATCACGTGTGGGCTCCGAGCATCGTTCGCCAAGGCCCGTTCTACAAGATGCTGTACGCCGGCGTCGATGCAAACGACGATCAACGCATCGGGCTCGCGAGTTCGACGAACCTGAATACGTGGACGCGCGGCACGGAAGCCGTGTATACGGTCAGTTCCGTGGGCTGGGCCGATCACGTCCAGCGGCCGACCTGGCCCTCCATCAACCTCCGTGACCCCTGTGTGATTCCGGACCCTGACGTGGCCGGACACTGGCTGATGTTCTACGTGACGGTGCACGGCAACTTGTCCCCGTCCCAAATGGTGGTGGGCGTGGCAGGGTCGGATGGCGATCTCGCTCAATGGCATGACATCGGTCCGATACTCAAGACCCGTGGCTCACTTGTGGGCACGAGTCGTATCGAGTCACCATCCGTATTCTGGCGCAATGGAAAGTGGTGGATCGTGTACACGAAGGGCCTCCCCGTGCGGGACTCGCTGATGTACATCACCACCGCGTCGAGCCGGCCCGACGATCTCGATCCGAGCCACTGGAGCGATCCGCAGCGGTTCTACACCGCAGTCGAAGGAGCTGCCGAGTCCGATGAAATGGGGTATTGGAAAGGGTCGGAGTACTTGAGCTTCGCGAACGCCGGCAACGTCGAGTTTCTGGCCGCCTACGACGACACAACCGAGGCCCTGGACTTCGCCCGCGTCCCCGCTTCGCCGCCCTACGAGTTCGCGCTCGGGTGCACTGACCTCGCGGGCGTCGAGCCGGAGTCCGACGCCGCGCGCCCGAGGCTTGCCGGGCTTACGGTCGAGAGCGCCATGCCGTCGCGCGACGCGGTTTCGTTCAGTGTGGCCCTGCCCTCGCCGGCCGAGGCGCACCTTGCGATCTACGATCTCCTCGGACGGCGCGTTCGCACATTGGTTCACGGTACGCTCGCCGCTGGTGCGACGTCGGTGCGCTGGGATGGTCGAGCGGGGGACGGCGCGTTCGCGCGCAGTGGCGTCTACTTCGCTCGCTTGACGCTTGGGCACGGTCAGTACGTGAGACGTGTCATGTTGGTGAGGTAGCGACGTGGCCTCGAGGGAGTCGGAGGTGATGCGAGATTGGGATGCACCGCGACCGAAGGTCGCGGTGCGTCCCCGTCCCCAGCGCAGGCTGGCACTTGCGATCCTGATGCTGGCCCTGCGAGGGGCCCCGGCGGCTGCCGAGTCGCTTGACGAGCATCTCTGGGGCACCAACGGCACGGTGACCTCGATCCTGCGCTCGGGGAACACGCTCTACGTCGCGGGGACGTTCGAAGCCGTCGGGCCGTGCACGGGGGGTGGGGTGGTGGTGTCGTCGTCCGATGGTGCGCCACGCCCCGGGTATCCGCGCGTGGCGGGACGCGTCGGGGCGGTGGTTCCAGATGGGCTTGGGGGCTGGTACATCGGTGGCGAGTTCGTTGCCGTGGGGGGCGAGCCGCGACGCAACCTCGCACACATTCTGGCTGACGGGCGCGTGGCCGAGTGGCGTGCGGACGCGGACACTGGCGAAGTGCGGTGCCTGGCGCTGGCGGGGCACACGCTCTATGTCGGGGGGGACTTCACTCGGATCGGCGGTCGGGAGCGCCGGTGCATTGCGGCGGTGGACACGCGAACCGGGCAGGCGACGGACTGGAACCCGAGCGCGAGCCGCGGGGTGTCCGCGTTGGTGGTGAGGGGCGATGTGGTGTACGCGGGGGGCGATTTCGGGACGATCGGCGGTGAGCAGCGGCTCTACGCCGCGGCCATCGATCGGGCAACGGGGCGGGCGCGGCGCTGGCAGCCCGATCCCGACGGGCCGGTCTACGCGCTCGCGCATCACCAGCACCGGGTGTACGTCGGCGGGGGGTTCATGCGGATCGGCGGCGCCGACCGCCTGCACTTGGCGGCGGTCGACGACACGGCGGGGCTAGCCACGAACTGGGATCCCAGCGTGACGGCGCCGCCGCTGGAGCTGCCGTGGGACCAGCCGTCGGTGAGGACGATCCTGATCGATGGGACGACGGCCTATATCGCGGGACGGTTCACGACGGTGGGCGCGAACGAGCGCGCCGGGCTGGCCCAGGTGGATCTGGAGACCGGCCGCGTGATGCCGTGGGATCCGAAGCCGGGTCCTCCCAATCCGTGGGCGTGGCCGTTCATCTGGGCCGTGGCGAAGCAGCACGACCGGATCTACGTGAGTGGCGCGTTCTGGACCATCGGCGGGCAACCTCGGGTCATGCTGGCCGCCGTAGACGCCGTCTCGGGTTTGGCCACGGATTGGCGGCCAGACGTCACCCGGGCGCCCGAGGCGATCGCGGTGGGCGAACACTCCATCTACCTCGGGGGCCGGTTCGAGAGCGTGGGGGCGTGGCAACGGCGCAACAACTTGGCTGCGATCGACCTGGTGAGTGGAGCAGTGAAGGACTGGAATCCGAATCCGGACGGATACTTCATCCGAGCGCTTGCGCTCGACGCGGGAGTCCTCTACGTGGGGGGGGACTTCAGCCAGATCGGTGGGCAGCTGCGCAGTTGCATCGCCGCGGTGGACACGCTGACCGGGGCGGCCACGAGCTGGGACCCCGAAGCCGACTACTACGTCAATGTGCTCGCAGTTCAAGCCGACCGGGTGTACGCGGGCGGGTGGTTCTGGGAGATCGGCGGAGAACCCCGAAAGGGCATGGCGGCACTGGACAGGTCGACAGGCCATGCACTCGATTGGAATCCACGCGCGAACGACGCCGTGTTCTCGATCGTCCCGAGGGGAGGCACCATCTACGTGGGTGGCTTCTTCGAGGGAATCGGAGGTGCGCAGCGAGGTGGGATCGCCGCGCTCGACAGTGCGACGGCCCAGGCCACGGCGTGGGATCCGAGTGTCAGCTACTACGGCTGGGTGAACACTCTCGTCGTGCAGGGCTCGACCGTCTATGCCGGAGGTGTCTTCTCCTCGATGGGGGGGCAGCCACGCACCAGCGTGGCGGCGATCGAGCTGGCGAGCGGCGCCGTTCGCGACTGGAACCCGTCGCTCTCGCCACCGCCGCCGTACGGAGGCACCATCGTAGTAGAAGCGCTGGCGGCTCTCGAGGGCACGATCTACATCGGCGGGCAGTTCGGCGCGGTCAGCGGACAATGGCGGCCGTGGTTCGCAGCCGTGGATTCCGTGAGCGGTGCGGCGACCGAGTGGGTGCCCGATGCCGACGGCGTCGTCTGGGCGCTACATGCGGCGGAGCACACGGTCTATGCCGGCGGCGCATTCAGACGTATGGGGTTGACTCCACACGCGAGTCTGGTCGCCATTGACGTGTCGGGGCTCGCGATCTCAGGTGGTGAGGATACGACGGCTCGGCCGGTGCGGGTCACGTTGCTCCAGAATGCGCCGAACCCGTCACGAGGGCACACCTCGATCCGCTTCGTCTTGCCGACGGCAGACCGCGTGACGCTCGCCGTCTACGATCTTCAGGGGCGACGGGTCACCGCGCCGCTCACCCGCGAGCTTCGGCCTACCGGTCCGAATGTCGTACCGATCAACACCGACGGTTGGCGGCCCGGCTGCTATCTCTATCGACTCGAAGTGGGCTCCACGGTTCAGACGCGACGGATGGTCGTGCTGCGATAGTGTGGCGGAGGCTCATGCCGACTCCATGCCCGGCGTGCGCTGCCACATGCCGGCGGGCGCCTTCTACGCGTGGCCGAACATCACCGGCACCGGCATGAAGAGCGCCGAGCTGGCCGAGGCGCTGCTCCAGGATGCCGGCGTCGCGTGCCTCTCGGGCACGTCGTTCGGCGCGTGGGGGGAGGGCTTCCTGCGGTTCTCGTACGCGAACAGCCTCGAGAACATCCAGCTCGCGCTGCAGAGCATGAACGAGTTCCTGAGCGTGCGCGCGCGCTGAGCGCCGTCATCGGCGTGGACGGCGGGGGCCGGGGCGTGGACACACGCTCCGGCCCTTCGCACGTCCGGATCGCGCGCGTGGCCGCCGCGGACCAAGGCCCGCGCCGCGCCCGCGCGCCGCGCGGCGGGCGGCACGCGGCGTGCAGAGGGCGCACGCGACGGCGGCCGCCTCGCGGCGCTGCCCGGGACGCCCCCGCGTGCTGCGCCCCCGCGGGAGAACCACCATGCGTCTTGCGCTCGCCGCGCTCATCGCCACGCTGCTCGCCACTCCGCTGTTCGCCTTCACCGCGCACCCCGCGTGCGCCCAGACCGCCCTGCGTCTCAACGAGATCATGGCCGGGCCGGCGCGCGACTGGAACGGCGACGGCGTGTACTCCTCGCGCGACGACGAGTGGGTCGAGGTGGTGAACACCTCTGCCGCCACGCTCGACGTGTCGAGCTTCCTGCTCACCGACGCCGACAGCATCGCGCGCTACGGGTTCGCCGGCTCGCTCGCGGGCGGCGAGCACCTGGTCGTCACCGGCAAGCTGTCGCTGGACTGGGAGCGCGCGAACGGCAAGCCGGCGAACGGCCTCTCGCTCGCGAACAGCGGCGACTCGGTGCTGCTCTGGCAGGTCGTCGGCCCCGACACCGTGCTGGTCGACGGCTACACGTTCAAGGCGCACGAGGCGGCCGCCGACCGCGCGAGCGGCCGGGTGCCCGACGGGACCGGCACGTGGACGTTGTTCGACGGCCTCGATCCGTACACCGGCAGCCTGGTGCCGCCCGGCACCGGCTGCGTGCCGACTCCGGCGCAGGTCAACGTGTGCTCCCAGACCCCGGCCCTGCCGGCCTCGTGGGGGCGCGTCAAGTCGCTCTATCGCTGAGCGGCGCGCCGCGGCGGGCGCGCGCGGAGACCGGACCGCGCGCGCCCGGTGGCAGGGGGAGTCCAGAGCGCGCAAATCGTGCAGCCGGCCATTGACCGGCCCGCGGACCGCGGGTAACGTGCCGCGGTTCGGCTCGTACCCCCACGCTCCGGAGGATCTCCCTCGTGCCCACCAAGACCGCGACCGCCCCCGGCCACGCCCCCGGGCGCCTGCTCTGGCCGGTGGAGAAGCTCCAGCAGAAGGCGCTCGAGATCCGCCGCGACATCGTCACGCTGCTGATCCAGTCCCAGACCGGCCACACCGGCGGCCCGCTGTCCTCGACCGACTTCGGGACCGCGATGTTCTTCCACGAGATGTGCCTCGATCCCGCGCAGCCGTCGTGGGAGGGGCGCGATTTCTGGCAGTTCTCGATCGGCCACGTGACGCCGGTGATCTACTCGCTGATGGCCGAGCGCGGCTACTTCCCGCTGCGCGACCTGCTCCAGTTCCGCACCTTCGCCGGCCACGCGCAGGGCCATCCCTCGCGCCACGACACGCCGGGTATCGAGGTGTCGGGCGGCTCGCTCGGCCAGGGGCTCTCGGTCTGTTGCGGCGTGGCCATGGCCGCGCGCATCGACCACAGCCCGCGGCGCGTCTACTGCGTGATGGGCGACGGCGAGCAGCAGGAGGGCCAGATCTGGGAGGCGGCGATGTTCGCCGGCCACCGCCAGCTCGACAACCTCTGCGCCGTGATCGATTACAACCGCAAGCAGATCGACGGCGACGTCGAGGACATCTGCGGGATCGCGCCGCTCGACGCCAAGTGGCGCGCGTTCAACTGGAACGTGATCGAGTGCAACGGCCACGACATGGCCGACGTGGTGCACGCGTTCGCGTCCGCGCGCGCGTTCCGCGGCAAGCCGAGCGTGATCCTCGCGCACACCGTGATGGGCAAGGGCGTGTCGTTCATGGAGGACGACTACCGCTGGCACGGCAAGCCGCCGAAGCCCGAGGAGGGCGAGCGCGCGCTGCAGGAACTGGGCACCACGTTCGCGACGTGGTCCGAGCGACTGCGGAACGGATGACGGGGGAGACCATGAGCGCGACGATCACGCTGCCCGAGAAGGTGGAGATGAAGAAGACGCGCGAAGGCTTCGGCCGCGCGCTGCTGACCCTGGGCGAGCGCGACCCGCGCATCGTGGTGCTGGTCGGCGACCTCAGCGAATCGACGATGGTGCACTTCTTCGCCGAGCGCTTTCCCGACCGGTTCATCGAGGTCGGGATCGCCGAGCAGAACATGTGCAACATCGCCGCCGGGCTGGCGGCGATGGGCAAGATCCCGTTCTTCGCGACCTACGGCGCGTTCGCGACCTGCCGCGCGGCGGACCAGCTCCGCGTCACGGTGGCCTACTCGAACCTCGACGTGAAGATCGGCGGCGCGCACGGCGGCATCTCGGTGGGCCCCGACGGCGCGACGCACCAGGCGATGGAGGAGATCAGCATCATCCGCTCGATCCCCAACATGAAGATCGTGGTGCCGGCGGACTACTGGGAGTCGTACAAGGCGACGCTCGCGGCCGCGAGCGTGCCGGGGCCGGTGTACATCCGCTTCGGGCGCGAGGACGTGCCGGTGGTGACCGCCGAGGACACGCCGTTCACGTTCGGCCAGGGCGAGGTGTTCGCGCCCGGCGACGACCTCACGATCGTCGCGTGCGGCGTGATGCTGTACGAGGCGCTGCGCGCCCACGAGACGCTGCGCGCGCAGGGCGTGAGTGCCCGCGTGGTGGACCTGCACACGATCAAGCCGATCGACCGCGAGCTGCTGGTGCGCTGCGCGCGGGAGACCGGCGCGGTGGTGACGGCCGAGGAGCACCAGGTGAACGGCGGGCTCGGCGGCGCGGTGGCCGAGGTGCTGGTGCAGGCGCACCCGGTGCCCATGGAGTTCGTCGCCGTGCACGACCGCTTCGGGCAGTCGGGCAAGCCCGCGGAGCTCATGAAGGCGTTCGGGCTCACCGCCACCGACATCGTGGCGGCCGCCGGGCGCGTGCTGGAGCGCAAGGGCCGCTAGCCGCGGCCGCGGCCGCCTGGCGGGAGGGCCCGTGACGGGAAGCGTGCGACCGGGTACTCTTCTGGCCCTCCGCACGGGCAACCGTGCGGGGACTCCCGGTGTCCCAAGAGCGACCGCCGCCGCCGGCGGGGTGCCCGGATGGAACCGGTCGGGCCGGCCCGCCGCCCCGCTCCCGGCCCCATCCCCTCGCCGCGCGAACCACCACGATCCGAGGAACCGAACGATGCGCTCCATCCTCCTCCGCGCCCTCGCCGTCTCGACGATGGGCATGCTGGCCGTGTTCGTGCTCGGGGGCGCCTCCGCTCCCAAGCCGATGACCTCGACGCTCGAGCCCGACAAGATCGCGATCTGCTCGGTGAGCGACGTGAAGGGCAAGACCAGCCCCTGCGGCTGCCACGTGCCCAAGGGCGGGCTGGCGCGCCAGGCGAGCTTCATGGACAGCATCCGCACGCAGTACGGGCAGCTGTACTTCGTGGACAACGGTGGCTTCTTCCCCGAGGACGACCTGCACCAGGACGCGGGCTGGTTCCTCATGGACGCCTACAAGCTGCTGGGGGTCGACGCGGTGGGCGTCGCCGATCGCGACCTGCGCTTCGGACTCGGGTTCCTGCGCGAGAACGCGCGCTCCCGCAAGTTGCCGATCGTGTGCGCGAACCTGATCGAGAAGAAGACCGGCAAGACCGCGTTCCCCGCGTCCATCGTCGTGCAGCACGGCGGCGTCAAGGTCGGCTTCTTCGGGCTCGTCAGCGACAAGGCCGACCTGGGGCCGTCGCGCGATTCGCTGCAGGCCACCGATCCCGCCGCCGCGACCCGGACGACGATCGCCGACCTGCGCAAGAAGGGCGCGCAGGTGGTGGTGGCGCTGTCCAACCTCGGCAAGGCCGAGGGCGAGGACCTGTGCACCGTGGTGGACGGGATCGACGTGATGATCCTCGGCCGCAACGTGCCGCTGATCCAGAAGGGTCGCCTGATCAAGACCACACTCGCGGTCTACGGCGGCGAGCAGGGGCAGAACATGGCGCGCACGCTGCTGACGCTGGACGCGCAGCGCAAGGTGAGCGCCCGCGAGGCGGACGTGTACGTGCTGGGGCCGCAGATCCCCGACAAGCCCGAAGTGCTGCAGATGGTGAAGGACTTCGAGGACGCGCTGAACGAGAAGCTGCGCAAGGCCCAGAAGCAGGACGCCGCGGAGGCCACGCTCGCCTCGGCCGAGAACAACCCCGATCACTTCGTGGGCGCGGCGATGTGCGAGCGCTGCCACAAGGCCGAGGCGGAGCAGTGGCGGACGACCGCGCACGCGCGCGCGTGGCAGACGCTCGTCGACAACAAGAAGGACGCCGACCCCGACTGCATCCAGTGTCACGTGGTGGGCTTCCGCAAACCGGGGGGCTTCGTGAGCGCGGCGCTCTCGCCCACGATGGCCAACGTGCAGTGCGAGAGCTGCCACGGCGTGGGCACCCAGCACGAGGCGTTCAAGGCCAAGACCACCCCGGTCACCGAGGCGACCTGCCGGCAGTGCCACAACGAGACCACCAGCCCGGAGTTCTCCTTCGCGGTGTTCGAGCCCCACATCCTGCACCAGGTTCCGGCCAGCCTGCCGCCGCTGCCGCAGAATCCGGGGATGAAGAAGGCGCTGGGAGCCGACTCGCACTGAGCGGGCCCGGCCGGTTGACGTGTGCGTGCCGGTGCCTATAATCCGCCGCGCATCGCCGTGCGGAAGTGGCGGAACTGGCAGACGCACTAGATTCAGGTTCTAGCGCCCGAAAGGGTGTGGGGGTTCAAATCCCCCCTTCCGCACCATCGACTTCGATCCCGAGCGCCAGGGAAGGCACTCGCGGTCACCCTCCCGCCCGGGCCACCGATCGACCCATGCCAGCGCCTACCTCGTCGGCCGAGCGCGTGGTGGCCCAGAACCGCCGCGCGAGCCACGACTACTTCATCCTCGAGACCGTCGAAGCCGGTCTGGTGCTGAAGGGCGTCGAGGTCAAGAGCCTGCGCCAGGGCAAGGCGAGCCTCGCGGAGTCCTACGCCACGGTCGAGAACGGCGAGGTGTTCGTCCTCCAGCTGCACATCCCGCCCTACGAGCAGGGCAACCGCTGGAACCTCGACCCCGTGCGGCCGCGCAAGCTGCTCCTGCACCAGGCCGAGATCGTGCGGCTGGCGAAGGCGGTCGAGCAGAAGGGCCAGACGCTGATCCCGCTGCGGCTCTACTTCTCGAACGGGCGCGCGAAGCTGCTGCTCGGCGTCGCCAAGGGCAAGAAGACGCACGACAAGCGCCACGCGATCGCCGAGCGGGACGCCAAGCGCGAGATGGACCGCGCGCGCCGCGGCACAGGGCGCGACGGATGAGCGCGGGGCGATCCCGCATGCCGGCGCCGCGGGCCGCGAGCCGCGTCGCGCGGGCGGCGTTGCTCGCGGTACTGGCGCTGGCAGCACTCGCGCCCGCGCCACCGCCGCCGGCCCCCGCGCCGGTCGCCGCGGGCCCCGACCTCGCGATCGTGCGGACGCTGGAGGGCCGCCCCTACCTGGGAGCCGCCGATCTGGCGCGGCTGCTCGGCGCCACCCGATTCTGGCGCGCCGACATCCGCAAGCTGGTGCTGCGCGCGGCCGAGCACCGCGTGGTGTTCACGGTCGACAACCCCTTCCTGCTGGTGGACGCGCGGACGATCTACCTGGGCGCGCCGGTGCGCGCGCAGGGAGGCGAGCTGTGGGTGCCGGCCGAGGTGCTGTCGGCGCTGCCGGACGACGCGACGCTCCCGCGCCTCGTGATGGAGCCAGGCGGCACGCGCGTGCGCGTGGTGCCCCCGGAGGGGCTGCTGCGGGCGCCGCGGGTCGTGGTGGCGGGCGACCTGACGCGCGTCACCATCGACTGCGAGCGGGCGCCGATCGTGCAGATCATCGGACGCTCCCGCGCGCGTTTCCGGGTCCATCTGGCGGGCGCCTGTCTCGAGCCGCTCCCGGATTCGCTGCCGTCCGAGGCGCTCGTGCGGCGCGTCTCTCCGCTGGGCAGCGGGCCGGGAGTCACGTTCGAGTTCGCGCTGGCGCGCGAGGCGCGGGGGTTCCGGATCGCGGCGGACACCAGCACGCGCCGCGTCACGCTGGAGTTCGCGCGCACGCCGCTCGCCGGGCTGCAGGCGTTCGCTCCCGAGGGCCCGCTGGGCCCGCGCTCGGTGCGGGTGGTGGTGCTCGATCCGGCGCACGGCGGCGCCGACGCCGGCGTGCAGGCCGGCGGCCTGCTCGAAAAGGACGTCACGCTCGCGCTCGCGCGCGCGCTGGCGCCCGAGCTGGAACGGCGGCTGGGCGCGCGCGTCGTCCTCACGCGCACCGACGACCGCGCGCTGACGGTCGAGGCGCGCGCCGAGGCCGCGAACCGCGCGCACGCCGACCTGGTGCTGGTGCTGCACGTCGACGGCGCGCCCACGCCGGCGGCGCGCGGCGCGACCGCCTACTGCGCGTCCGCGACCGAGTCGCGCGGCGAGGAGGGCGGGACCGCCACGATCGCGGTGATGCCGTGGCGCGACGTCGCGCTGCGCCACGCGGTCGCCAGCCGCGCGCTCGCCGACGCCGTCCTGGACGCGCTGCAGGCGCACGGCGAGGGGCCGGTGCGCGTACGCGAGATGCTGCCCCTCCACCTGCTCGGCGTGAACGCGCCGGGCATCGCGCTCGAGTGCGCGACGCTCACCTCGCCCGTGGACCGCGGGCGCCTCGCCGCGCCGCTGGGGATCGCCGCGCTGGCGACCGCGATCGCGGACGGCGTCGCGGTGTGGCAGCGGAACGACTGAGGGGACCGATGCGACGCCCGTTCGTTGTGGCGCTGATCCTGGCCGTGCTAGCTTTCGCCGCGTGGCGCATCTGGGGCCACGCACCGAGCCAGGAGCGGCTGCTGCCGGCGCCGGCCGACACCGCGTCCACCGGGTTCCGCGCGGCGCGGCTGTACTTCGTGGCGCCGAGCGGCGACAGCCTGGTCGAGGAGATGCGCGATCTGGCCGAGGCGGGCTCGCTGCACGACCGGGTCGCCGCGCTGGTCGCCGAGCTGGACCGCGGGCCGCGCACCGCCGGGGTGGCGGCGCTGCCGGCGGGGACATCGGTGCTCCACGTGTATCTCGGCGACGACGGGCTGCTGACGCTCGACCTGTCGCGCGCGTTCCTGCAGGGATTCCACGGCGGGTCGGGAGCCGAATACCTCGCGATCACCTCACTGGTGCGTACGCTGGGAGCCAACGAACCGGAGGTCAAGCAGGTGCTGATCGTCTGCGGCGGCGTGCCGCTCTCCACCCTCGGCGGTCATCTGCCGCTCGACCGCCCGTTCGAAGTCAGCGAGTTGCCCTGACATGCCCGCGACCCACGATCCGCGTCCCATCGGTGTGTTCGACTCCGGCATCGGCGGGCTGACCGCGGTGCGCGAGCTGTACCGCACGCTGCCCCATGAGAGCATCGTGTACTTCGGGGACACGGCGCGCGTGCCCTACGGCAACAAGTCGAAGGAGACGGTCACCCGCTTCAGCCTCGAGATCGCGACGTTCCTGGTGCGCCAGAACATCAAGTGCCTGGTGGTGGCCTGCAACTCGGCCTCGGCGCACGCGCTCGATTCGCTCCAGCGGCGTTTCGAGATCCCGGTCGTGGGCGTGATCGAGCCGGCGGTGAACGCCGCGCTGGCGGTGAGCCCGCACGGCCGCATCGGCGTGATCGGCACGCTGGCGACCGTCGGCAGCAGCGCCTACTCGCACCTGGTCGACGCGCGGATGCCGGGCGCGACCATCATCCAGCGCGCCTGCCCGCTGTTCGTGCCGCTGGTGGAGGAGGGCTGGCTCGACCACCCGGTCACGCGGCAGGTCGCCGAGGAGTACCTCACCGAGCTGCGCCGCGCCGACCTGGAGAGCCTGATCCTCGGGTGCACGCACTACCCGCTCATCGCCCCGCTGATCGCCGACCTGATGGGGCCCGGCGTGCGGCTGGTGGACTCGGGCGCCGAAGCCGCGCGCGCGACCGCGGCGCTGCTGGCGGCGCGCGGGCAGCTGGCGGCGGGTCCGCCGGTGCACCACGTGTACCTGAGCGACGAGCCGCGCCGGCGTTCGTTCTCGCGCGTCGCCCAGACATTCCTGGGCCGCGAGCTGCCGGCGGTCACGGTGATCGATCAGACCGACCTGCCGTGGTTCGAGCGCCCGCCGCTCGCCTGACCCCAGCCCCCGAGGAGACGACGTGACCCGCAAGCCCAGGGCGATCCGCGAGCGCGAGGACGCGCCGACCGACGCGCCGCCGTTCCAGCGTCCCGACGGCCGCTCGCCTCGCCAGCTGCGCGCGCTCAAGGTCGAGCGCGGGGTCATCCCCCACGCCGAGGGCTCCGCGCTGATTTCGCTCGGTCGCACGCGGGTGCTGTGCACCGCCACGGTCGAGGATCGGGTGCCGAACTGGCTGCGCAACCGCGGCGGGGGCTGGGTGACCGCGGAGTACGCCATGCTCCCGCGCGCGACTGGGGAGCGCACCCCACGCTCCGCGCAGACCGGGGGCCGCTCGCAGGAGATCCAGCGCCTGATCGGCCGCTCCCTGCGCGCGGTCACCGACCTCGGGGCGTTCGGCGAGCGCCAGATCATCCTCGACTGCGACGTGCTCGAGGCCGACGGCGGCACCCGTACCGCCGCCATCAACGGCGCGCTGGTGGCGCTGCACGATGCGTTCGTGACGCTCTCGAACCGCAACCAGCTCGCGCGGACGCCGCTCCGCGACACCGTCACGGCGGTCTCGGTCGGAATGGTGGCCGGCACCGCGTGCCTGGACCTGTGCTACGCCGAGGACTCGAAGGCGCAGGTCGACATGAACGTGGTGATGACCGGCGCCGGCCGCTACGTGGAGCTGCAAGGCACCGGCGAGTCGGGCGACTTCGGAGCCGCGGAGCTGCGCACCCTGCTGGCGCTCGCGCGGGCGGGGGTGCGCCGCATCAGCGCGGCACAGCGCCGCCTGGTCGGGGCCTCGGGACTGCTGGCCGGCTGATCGGCGGCCGGCCCCGGAAGCGTGCGGGCCGCGCCCCGCTCACGCGCCACGCGTGACGCCGGGGCGCGGTGCCCGACGACGGCGGCGCCGAAAGCCGGCGCCCAGGGCGGCTTCGCGCTTGCCGCCGGCGGGGCGAGGTCCGAGAATCGCGGCTCCCCCAGCATCCCTCGAGCCCGGAAGGCCCGCATGAACGTGCCCGCGACCCACAACGGTGACCAGCGTCGCATTGCACCGCACTCGTGGATGCGGGGTCCAGCGGGCGTCCGACCGGGAGCGGCGCGCCCGTGAAGTCCGGCCCTCGGCGTGGGACCTCGGAGCGCGCGCCCGCGCCCCCGCGGCCCGCGCCGCCAGCGGAGCTCGCGAACCATCTGCGCGCGGTGCTGGACCACGCTCCCGTGGTGTTGTTCGCGGTCGACCGCGAGGGCGTGATCACGTTGTCCGAGGGCCGCGGGCTCGAGGCGCTCGGCCTGCGCCCCGGCGAGGTGGTGGGCAGGCCGCTGTGGGAGCTCTATCCCGAGTCGGAGGAGATCCGCGCGCACGTGCGCCGCGCGCTCGGCGGGGAGTCCTTCACGGTGAACGCCCGCAGGGACGGTCGCGTCTTCGAGACGCGCTTCGAGCCCCTGTGCGGCGAGGACGGTGCGATCCTCGGCTCGGTCGGCGTGGCCCTGGACATCACGGCCCCCGCCGGCACCCAGGATCGGCGGGCCGAGGGGCGCCTCCGCGCCCGCGAGGAGGAGTTGCGGCACGCGCAGAAGATGGACGCGGTCGGGCGCCTGGCGGGCGGCGTGGCGCACGACTTCAACAACCTGCTCACGGCGATCCTCGGGCACGCCCAGCTGCTGGTCGACACCCTGCCGGCCGACGATCCGAGCCACGACAGCGCGCTCGAGATCCAGCACGCGGGCCAGCGGGCCGCGCAGCTCACGCGCCAGCTGCTGAGCTTCGGGCGCAAGCAGCCGCTCCAGGTGCGGGTGCACGACCTGCTCGTCGTCCTCGGCGAGGTGCTGCCCATCATGCGGGCGGCGCTCGGCGAGGCGATCACGCTCGAGGCGCGCCAGGCACTGTCCGAGGCGTGGGTGCGCGCGGACCGCGGGGAACTGGAACAGTTGATGATGAACCTCACCATGAATGCGCGCGACGCCATGGCGGAGAGCGGATCGCTCACGATCCAGACCGATGTCGTCGCGATCGAGGCCGGCGAGGACGAGCGGCCGGCGCACCTCGCAGCCGGGCCCTACGTCCGAGTGCGGTTCACCGACACCGGCGCCGGGATGGCTCCCGAGGTGCGGGCGCGGGCTTTCGAGCCCTTCTTCACCACCAAGCCGCGCGGCCAGGGACTGGGGCTCGGCCTGGCGATGGCGTATGCGACCATGGCGCGCTGCGGCGGCGCGATCGAGGTGCAGAGCGAGCCCGGACGGGGGACCACGATCACGCTGCTGTTCCCGCGGGCGTCCGTGCCGGCCGCCGGCGCGGTGGAGACGGCCGAGGAGTCGTTCGCGGAGCCGCGCGCGCCGGGCGGCGCCGAGACCCTGCTGCTGGTCGAGGACGAGGACGTCGTACGGCTGCTGCTCGCGCGGATGCTCGAGGGGCTCGGCTACCGCGTGATCACCGCCGCCGACGCGGACGAGGCGCTCGAGATCCTCGTGCTCCGGAGCCCGCGACTCGACCTGCTGATCACCGACGTGGTGATGCCGGGACGCAGCGGGCTCGAACTGACCGAGGAACTCCGCACCCGGCTGCCGGACCTGCCCGTGATCTGCATTTCGGGCTACACCGAGGAGGAGCTGACGCGGCGCATCCTGGGAACCCCGAGCGTGACCTTGCTGCTCAAGCCGTTCGCGCCCGTCACGCTCGCGCGCCTCGTCCGCGAGCGGCTCGATCAGCGCCGGCCCGCGGGCCCGGCGTGACGCGCGCCCGCCCCACGCGCTAGACTCCGCCACCCGCGCCCCACACTGGGGTGCGGTGACCCCGAGCAGGAGTGGCCGTGCACTTCGTGATCGCCACCTTCAACGTGGACAAGGCCCGCGAGCTGGCGGAGCTGTTCGACCTCGAGTCGGCGAGCTTCACCTGCCTGCGCGACTTCCCGGGCACCAGCGCGCCCGCCGAGGTGGGACGCACGCTGGCCGAGAACGCGCTCGCCAAGGCGCGCGCGGCGCTGCGACACACCGGACTCGCCGCGATCGGTGACGACACCGGGCTCGAGGTGGACGCGCTGGGCGGCCGCCCGGGCATCTACACGGCGCGCTTCGCGGGCCACGGCGCCACCTACCAGGACAACGTGCGGCGGCTGCTCGAGGTGCTGGAGGGCGTCGCGCGCGAACAGCGCACCGCGCGCTTCCGTACCGCGTGCGCGATGTGCCTGCCCGACGGGCGCGAGCTGACGAGCGAGGGCGTGCTCGAGGGGCTCATCACCGAGACCCCGCGCGGTCACAACGGATTCGGCTACGACCCGATCTTCGAAGTGGCCGGCGCCGGCCGCACGCTCGCCGAGCTGTCGGCCGAGGAGAAGCACCGCATCTCGCACCGCGCCCGCGCGGTGCAGGAGATGATCCGCCGCATGGGCGCCGCCTGAGGCCGGGCCGCTCCTGAGCTCGCGCGCCGCTACGCGCCCCCGATGCGGTGGAGCCTCACGGTGTTGGTGCCGCCCGAGGTGCCCGGTGGGGTGCCGGCCACGATCACCACGGTGTCCCGCGGCGAGCCCAATCCGCGCTCGATGAGCGCGCGGTCGACCTGGCGAATCATGCCGTCGGTGTCCAGCGAGTGGGGCACCACGAAGGCCGCGACCCCCCACGAGAGCGCGAGCTGCCGTCGCACCGCCTCGTGGGGCGTGAACGCGTACAGCGGCATCGCCGGCCGGTGCGCGGCCAGCAGCCGTGCCGTGCTGCCGGTGGCCGTGAACGACACCAGGGCCTTCGCCCCGGCGTCCCGCGCGGCCTCCACCGCGGCGGCCGCGAGCGCCGCGACGGCCCCGGTCCGCGGCGCCTCCGGCGCGCTCAGGCACACGCCCTCGCGCTCGATCGTGGCCGCGATGCGGCTCATGGTGGTCACGACCAGCGCGGGATCGCGGCCCACGCTGGTCTCGGCCGAGAGCATCAGCGCGTCGGCGCCGTCGAGCACCGCGTTCGCGACGTCGGAGACCTCCGCGCGGGTGGGGCGCTCGTGCTCGATCATCGACTCGAGCATCTGGGTGGCGACGATCGACGGCTTGGCGCGCTCGCGCGCCAGCCGCAGCGCCCGCTTCTGCACCAGCGGCACCTGCTCGAGCGGCAGCTCCACGCCGAGATCACCACGCGCCACCATCACGCCATCGAACGCGTCGAGCACCGCCTCCAGCGCCGTCACCGCCTCGGGCTTCTCGAGCTTGGCGAGCAGCGGCACCCGCACGCCCGCGGCATCCATGACACCGCGCGCGTCCGCGGCGTCGGCCGGGCTGCGCACGAACGAGAGCGCGACCAGGTCGACGGCCTGCGCGAGCGCGAACCGCAGGTCATCGGCGTCCTTCTCGCTCAACGCCGGCGCGCTCACCCGCACGCCGGGCAGGTTGATGCCCTTGTGGTCCGACACCGGGCCGCCCACCACCACGCGGCAACGGGCCGCGTGGCCGTCGCTCGCGAGCACCTCGAGCCGCAGGCGACCGTCGTCGATCAGCACGGCGTCTCCCGGGCGCACGTCGGCGGCCAGGCCGGCGTAGGTGGTCGAGGCATGCGCCGCGTCACCCTCGAGCTCGGTGCCCGCCACCACCGTGAATTCCGCGCCCGCAGCCAACTCGGCACGGCCGCCCCGGAAGCGGCCCAGACGGATCTTGGGACCCTGCAGGTCGGCGAGGACCGCGACCGCGCGGTCGGCGGCCACGGCGGCCCGCCGCACGCGGGCGATCATCGCGGCGTGGTCGGCGTGGGTGCCATGCGAGAAGTTGAGCCGCGCGACGTCCATGCCGGCGTCGATCAGCGCCCGCACCACGTCGTCGGAGGCGGTGGCGGGGCCGAGGGTGCACACGATGCGGACGCGGCGCGACATCGGCGATCGGCCTCCTCGGCCGGCCCGCGACGGTCGCGGGCGGATCCGCTCCGCCCGCGGGGCCGCGAAGGAAAGTGGGGTGGATGACGGGATTTGAACCCGCGACAGCCGGAGCCACAGTCCGGTGCTCTACCAAACTGAGCTACATCCACCACCCGAACATCGCACGGGCGTTCGACGACTGGCGCGCCTGGAGGGAATCGAACCCCCGACCCACGGATTAGAAATCCGTTGCTCTATCCATCTGAGCTACAGGCGCGGGGCTGGTCCCGGTCGACCAAAGCCGCCGGTCCATGAAGTCGGGGCGAGAGGATTTGAACCTCCGACATCCTGCTCCCAAAGCAGGTGCGCTACCGGACTGCGCCACGCCCCGGAGACTCCCATGTCAGTACGGCGCGGCGGAGTCTAGCGGCGCGGCCCGACGGGCGTCAAACCGCGCCCGCCGCACCGATCCGCGGGTCCGCGCGGCCACGACGCGACGCGCGCCGGCCGCTGGAGCGGCGCGCGGCCACCGCAGGCCGGCATTGCGCCCCGGCGCGCGCGCCCCGTATGCTCCGGGCACCCAGACAGCCCCCGCCGCGGGGCCCCTTCATCGAAACGGAGTCGCACATGGGCGTGAACAAGGTGTTCCTGGTCGGCAACCTCGGGGCGAATCCCGAGGTGCGCTTCACCCAGGGCGGGTCGTCGGTCGCGAATCTGCGCATCGCCACCACCGAGCGCTGGACCGACAAGAGCGGACAGAAGCAGGAGGCCACCGAGTGGCACCGCGTGGTGCTGTTCGGTCGCCAGGCCGAGGTGGCCCAGCAGTACCTCACCAAGGGTCGCCAGGTCTTCATCGAGGGCCGCATCCGCACGCGGCAGTGGCAGGATCAGCAGGGCCAGAAGCGCTACAGCACCGAGATCGTCTGCACCAACATGCAGCTGCTCGGCGGGCGCGCCGAAGGCGCGCGCGACGATGTGAGCGCCACCGTGCCTCCCGACGACCCGATGACCGGCGACTTCGGCGGCGGCCCGGACGACGACATCCCGTTTTGATCCCCGCCGCCCGCTCAGACATCCAAAAGGCCAACGCACTCTGAGTGAGCAGCCGGGCGGCGAGCGAAGCGATGCCGCCGCGGGCCACGACGAGGGTTTTCGACCGCGCTGCGGGCTTCGACGGAAGCCCGAGCGCAAGGCGCCGACCGAGCGAGGAGCGAGACGTATCGGAAGATACGTCGCAGCGACGAGCGAGGGAGGCAACGCAGCCGATCGGGCTTCCGTCGAAGCCCGCGGGGGGCGTACAGGTCTCGACGGGGACCGTGAATCGGAAGACGCAGGCCGGGGACCCGTAACCTCGTCAAAAAAGCGGGAACAACGCAACTGCCAACGAGCAGTTTGCTCTCGCTGCCTAACTAGCAGCGACGGTCGCCCGGACCCCGCCCGTGGGGAACGGTGCGAGCGTCAGATAAACGCGGGCTGGTCCAACGCCCTCGCTCGTGGGCCGAGGACGAGATCCAATCGAGCTGGCGCACCATTGATCCCGCCGGTCGGAGCGGAGGCGCGCGAGACTTAATCGGCCGGACAAGCCTGTAGTGGATTCCAGGGATCGGTTTTCGGACGCGGGTTCGATTCCCGCCGCCTCCACCATGTGCGCCCCGCCGCCTCGTGCGGCGGGGCGCTTCGTCCATGCTCCCGAACCGCCGCCGGCCGCGCGCGGCTCCGGCCAGCGCCGCCACGCTCACCGAGCCGGCGCGGCGCGCTGACGCCGGTCCGGCGGCCGGCGCAGCGACCCGGATCCCACCCGCCGCGGCGTGCCCGGCGCCCTTTCCCGCTTGCGCCCCCCGGGCGAGGTGACTACTCTCGCGCGTTCCGTGAACGCTGCCCTCCCGTCACTGAAGGCCCGACTCGAGGACGTCCGAGCCCGCATCGATGCGGCCGCGAGCCGCTCCGGACGCCCGCCGGGTGCGGTCACACTCGTGGGGGTGGTCAAGACGGTGGCCGCCGGAGTGGTCGCGGAGGCGGTGGCGCTCGGCCTCGCGGATCTCGGCGAGAACCGGGTGCAAGAGGCGGCCGGCAAGATCGCGTCGGTGGGCCGCTCGGCGGCGCGCTGGCACATGATCGGGCACCTGCAACGCAACAAGGCCGGGCGCGCGGTGGAGTTGTTCGACCGCGTGCACGGCGTGGACGACGTCGAGCTGGCGCGCGCGCTGTCGCGGCACGCCGTCGCGGCGGCGGTCACGCTCCCGGTGCTGGTCGAAGTGAACGTGAGCGGCGAAGCGACCAAGTTCGGCGTCGCGCCCGAGCAGCTCGAACCCGTGCTCGAGATCGTGGCGGCGCTGCCGGGCCTGGCGCTCGACGGACTGATGACGGTGGGAGCGCCGGTGGAACGGGCGGAGGACGCGCGCGCGGGGTTCGCGCGGCTGCGCACGCTGCGGGACGCGGTCGCGCGACGACTGGGGCGGCCGCTGCCGGAACTGTCGATGGGCATGAGCGGGGACTTCGAGGTCGCGGTGGAGGAAGGCAGCACGCTGGTGCGCGTGGGCACCGCGATCTTCGGCGCGCGTTCCCGGTAGGAGTCACGGATGTTCGTGGTGGGTCATCTGCTGAGCGCGGTCTCGGGAGTGCTCGACGTCGTGCTGCAGCTGCTGCTGGTGGTGGTCCTGATCAACGCACTGCTGTCCTGGGTGCGTCCCGATCCCGACCATCCGATCGTGATGTTCCTGGGCCGGGTCTCGGACTTCGTGTGCGATCCGGTCCGTCGTCTGTTCCCGACGGCGATCGGCGGCTTCGATTTCGCGCCGTTCATCGTGATGCTGGCAATCTACTTCGTGCGCGAGTTCGCGGTCGGTTCGCTGCGGGACCTCGCGATGCGCATGGGGTGAACGCCCGGCTCGCGGTGCGGGTGCATCCCGGCGCGCGGCGCGCGGGAGTCGCCGGCTGGATGGACGACGGGACGCTGAAGGTCGCGGTGACCGCCCCGCCCGCGGATGGGCGGGCGAACCGCGCGGTGGTGGAGCTGGTCGCCGACATGGTGGGTGTGCCGAGGCGACAGGTGACGATCGCGCGGGGCGCGGCCTCGCGCACCAAGTGGCTGGAGATCGAAGGGCTGGAGGAGGCCGAGGTGCGGCGACGCGTGGACGCGGCGCTGCAGCGGCGGAAGGGCGACGATGGCGAGTGAGCTGAGACAGCGCATCGAGGAGGCGGCCACGGCGATCCGCGCGCGCACGCGCGTGCAGCCGAAGGTCGGCATCATCCTCGGCACCGGGCTGGGCGACTTCGCCGATGCGCTCCGGGTGGACACCGTGATCCCGTACCACGAGATCCCGCACTTCGCGGTCTCCACCGTCGAGAGCCATGCGGGCGAGCTGCACGTGGGCACGCTGGCGGACCACGCGGTCGTGGTGATGAAGGGTCGGGTCCACTACTACGAGGGGTACTCGATGCAGCAGGTGTCGTTCCCGGTGCGCGTGATGAAGGCGCTCGGATGCGACACGCTCGTGATCACGAACGCCTGCGGCGGGATGAACCCCGACATGCCGGCGGGCACGATCACCGTCACCACCGATCACATCAACCTGATGGGCGACAACCCGCTCATCGGGCCCAATGACGACACCCTGGGTCCGCGATTCCCGGATATGAGCGAGCCCTATGCCCGCCCTTTGATCCGGCTCGCCGAGACGGTGGCGCTGGAGCAGCGCATCCCGCTCCAGCGGGCGGTGTTGGTGGCAGTGCCGGGGCCGAATCTCGAGACCGCGGCGGAGTACCGGTTTCTGCGCTGGATCGGCGCGGACGTGGTCGGGATGTCGCTGGTGCCCGAGAACATCGTGGCGGTGCACGGAGGCCAGCGGGTGCTGGCGTTCAACGTGATCACCGACGCCTGTCTTCCGGATGACCTGCATCCGGTGGACATCCCCGCGATCCTGGCGGTGGCGGGGCGCGCGGCGCCCGTGCTGATCCGTCTCGTGACCGAGGTGGTCCGTCGGCTCGAGGAAGCGCGTTGAGGCTGGGGTCCGCTCCAGCCGTTGAGGGAGGAGACGATGGCGACGCAGCGCAAGTCCGGGAAGAGCGCGAAGGCCGCGACCAAGGCCGCCCCGAAGGCGAAGCCCAAGTCGAGTCCCAAGTCGAAGGCCAGGCCTCAGTCGAAGGCGAAGCATGCGCCGAAATCGAAGCCCGCGAAGGCTGCAAAGGCCACGAAGTCGGCACCGCGGGTGATCGGCCGACCCGCCGTCAAGGGGAAGGTCGCGCCCAAGTCCGTCGCGAAGCCGGCGCCGCGGGTGATCGGCCGTCCGGCGGTGAAGGGCAAACCCGCACCGGTGGTCGCCAAGCCGGCCTCCAAGCTGCCGCGCAAGCTCAAGCCGGTGGTCAAGCCCGCCGTACCGGCGCCCAACGTGAAGCCGCTGGGCGTGCTGCCTCCGGAGTCGCGCGCCAAGGCACACGCCGGCCCGACCCCGCACGTGAATCGGCCGCTCACGTCTTCCAAGCCCGCACCCCGACCCATGCCATCCCAAGGAGCCCAGGGCGTGACCGATAAGGACTTGAAGGAATTCGAGCAGCGGCTGCTCGCCGAGCGGCAGAAGATCCTCAAGGAGATGGGCCATCTCGAGAACACGGTGCTCAAGGTGAACCCGCGCGATTCCGCCGGGGATCTCTCGGGCTACTCGTTCCACATGGCCGACGCCGGCACCGACGCGATGGAACGCGAGAAGGCGTTCCTGTTCGCCTCCGCCGAAGGCCGCCTGCTCATGGACATCAATGAGGCGCTGCGGCGGCTCTACCGCGGCGAGTACGGCACGTGCGAGATCTGCGAGAAGCCGATCGCGCGGGCGCGGCTCGAGGCGATGCCCCACGCCCGGCTGTGCGTGTCGTGCAAGGAGAAGGAAGAGAAGGCCGGGCGGACCGCGGGTCAGATCGGCCAGTGAAGCGCGCCGTGGTGCGACTTGCCCTGGTCGCGGGCGCGGTGGTCGCGCTCGACCAGGTGACCAAGCAGTGGGCCACCCACGTGCTGGAGTACCGCCCGCCGATCGAAGTGATCGGCACGCTGGTGCGGCTGACGTACACGCGCAATTCCGGCGTGGCGTTCGGCATCGGGGCGGGCACCGGCTTCCCCTACTACCTGTTCTCGATCGTCGCCGCGGTGGCGATCCTGTGGATGCTGCTGCGCGGGCGCGTGCACGACGCGGCGCGCCAGTGGGCCCTGTCGCTCATCTTCGGCGGCGCGATTGGCAACCTGATCGATCGCGTGACCGCCGGCGAGGTGGTGGACTTCATCCTGTTCTCGTGGCGGCAGTGGTCCTTCCCGGTCTTCAACGTGGCGGACACCGCGGTGACGGTGGGCGTGGCGCTGTTCGCGATCGCGGCGCTCGCGGGCCCGCACGAGGCGGCGCCGGCGCCGGTGGCCGAGTCGCCGGATGCACCGCCGCCGATTCCGCTCGATGCGGAGGCACACGATGGACGGGACGCTGACGCTCCCGGTCCCTCCGCACGCCGCGGGTGAGCGGCTCGACCGCTTCCTCGCCGCCGCGCAGCCCGACCTCTCACGCACCCGCCTGCAGGCCCTGATCGATATCGGACACGTCACGGTGGACGGGCGCGTGGTGCGCGCCTCGCACCGCGTGCGCGCCGGGGACACGGTGCGCGTCGAGTTGCCGGCCGCGATCGTCTCGACGCTGGTGCCCGAGGCGATGGCGCTCGCGATCGTGTTCCAGGACGACGACGTGCTGATCGTCGACAAGCCCGCCGGACTGGTGGTGCATCCCGGCGCCGGCGTGACCCACGGCACGCTCGCGCACGGGCTGCTCCATCATGACCCCGCGATCGCGCAGGTGGGAGGCACGGACCGCCCGGGGATCGTGCACCGGCTCGACAAGGACACCTCAGGGCTGCTGGTGGTGGCGCGCACCGCGCGCGCCCATCGCGCGCTGATCGAATCGATGCGCCGCCGGGAGATCCAGCGCGAGTACGTGGCGCTCGTCTGGGGAGAGCCGCGCGAGGACGAGGGGACCATCGAGGCGCCGATCGCGCGCGACCCGCGAATGCGCACCCGGATGGCGGTCGCACGGCGCGGGGGCCGCGCGGCGGTCACCCACTGGTCGGTGACCGAGCGCTTCGGGCCGGTGACCGCGCTCACGGTGCGGCTCGAGACCGGCCGCACCCATCAGATCCGCGTCCACCTCGCGCACCGGCGCATGCCGGTGGTGGGCGATCCGGTGTACGGCGGGCGAAGAAAGGCGTTGAGTCCCGATTCTGCGCAGCGTAGCCTCGCCACGGCTCTGCTGGAGATCCTGCCGCGTCAGGCCCTCCATGCGAGCCGGCTGGAGCTGACGCATCCGGTCACCGGTCAGGCGCTCAGCTTCATTTCGGCTTTGCCGGAGGACCTCCACCACGCCTTCGAGGCGCTGCGCGCGTTCCGGGACCGCGCGGTCCGTTGACGGAACATGTCCAGACCCGACACCCCCGAAGTCGTCCGCATGAGCCTTCCGAGCCGCCTCGAGCTGCTCGCCGTCCTCGATCGCGTGTCGTCCGCCCTGTGCGAACGCATGGGATTCGACGAGGACGCGAGCGCGCAGGTCACGATGTCGGTGATCGAGGCCGGCACCAACGCCATCCAGCATGGGCACCGGCGCGACGCCTCCAAGAGCTTCGAGATCGTCTTCGCCCTGTGGCCGGACCGCATCGAGGTCACGGTGCACGACTCCGGACCAGGATTCGACCTCACGTCGATCGAGCCCGATGCCACCAGCCCCGAACGTCTCTTCGAGCCCCGCGGCCGCGGCATCTTCATCATGCGAGCGTGCATGGACAGCGTGGACTTCCGCTTCGATCCTGGCGGCACCACCTGCCTGCTGGTCAAGCATCGCCCGGCTGCCGCCGTCGCGAACGGCTGACGCGGTCCCGCCCGTGGCCCGCATCCTCGCCGTGGACTGGGGCGAGCGCCGGATCGGCCTGGCGGTGAGCGACCCCGACGGCATCATCGCCACCGGCCTCGAGACCCTGCACGTGAAGGGCCGCTCGGACGCGCTCGCCCAGGTCACCGCGGTGGCGCGTGAGCGCGAGGCGTCCCGCATCGTCGTCGGCCTGCCGCTGCTGTTGTCCGGCGCGCGCGGCGAGGCGGCCGAGGCGGCGCAGCGCTTCGCGGACGAGCTCGCGACCGCGAGCGGACTGCCGGTCGAGACCTACGACGAACGCCTCACCTCGGCGCTCAGCGCGCGCCGGCTGCACGAGGCGGGGGTGAAGCTCGGGCGCGCGAAGGAGCGCATCGACCGCGGTGCGGCGGTGGCGCTGCTCGAATCGTTCCTCGCGCGGGTGCGGGCGCGTGCGGCGCGCGGCGAGGACGCGCCATGACGCCGCGCCGTCGCGGGCGGCCGTTCCGGCCGCGGCGCTGGGCGCTGCTGCTGCTCGTGATCGCGTTCCTCGCGGTGGCGAGCGATCTGTTCCTGCCGGCGGGCGCGTTTCCGCCGCGCCAGCGCCGCGTGGTGCTCGTGCAGCGCGGGCAGACCCTGCGCGAGATCGCCGACGAGCTGCAGCGCGTCGGAGTGCTGCGCGGCACGCTCGGATTCCAGGTGCTCGCGCGCCTCATGCACGTGGACCGCGGCGTCAAGGCGGGCCAGTACTCGTTCCGGCTCGGCATCACGGTGCCCGCGCTGCTCCGCGCCTTCGCGCGCGGCATGAGCGGCTTGAATCTGGTGACGATCCCGGAGGGGCTCACGGTCCGCGAAGTGAGCCAGCTGCTGGGCCGCCATCTGGGCACGGCGCCGGCCTCGCTCGATTCGCTCGCGCAGGACCGCGCGTTCCTCGACTCGCTCGGCGTCGACGCGCCGTCGCTCGAAGGCTACCTGGCGCCGGATACCTACGAGTTCCTGCCGGGCACCCCGCCGGAGGTGGCGCTGCGCACGATGGCCGCACGCCAGCAGGACCTGCTGCGCCAGCTCACCGCCGGACTGGACTCGCTGCCGCTCGGGCTCTCGCTACACCAGGTGCTGACGCTCGCGAGCATCGTGGAATCGGAGGCGCAGGCCGACGTGGAACGGCCCCGCATCGCGAAGGTGTACCTGAACCGGCTCGAGAAGCACATGCTGCTGCAGGCCGACCCGACAGTCGCGTTCTCGCTCGGCATGAACCCACGTTCGCGGCTCTACCTGCGCCAACTCCGCCACGTCTCGCCGTACAACACCTACCTGGTGAGCGGGCTGCCCCCGGGGCCGATCTGCAGCCCGGGGCGCAAGAGCATCGAGGCGTCGGTGCATCCGAGCGACGGCGTGCGCGACCTCTACTTCGTCGCGCGCGGCGAGGGCCGCCATTTCTTCGCGGTCTCCTACGAGCAGCACCTCGCGAACATCGCCCAGGCGCGCGCCCTGCAGGCCGCTTCGGCCGCCTCCCAGGAGACCACTGCCACGCGCGTGGACTCGTTGGCCTCCGCGGTCCCGAGCCCGGCTCCGCATCCGGCCGCGGCGGCGCGCGCGCCGGCGTCCGAATCGCGATGAGCGACCGGGGCCGATGAGTCGCTCACACCGAGCTGCCGGGCACGGACGTGGCGTCCGCGCTGGCGTTCGCACCGGGGCCCGTGGCGTCGCGGAGTCGATGGCCGCGTTCCCGGCCGTGGCCGGGTGCATGCACCTGTTCAACCTCCGCTGACATCGCCCGCGGGGCGCTGTGCTAGGCTCGCGGCCCCATGTCCGGCGAGCTCCTTCACCAGATCGGCGCCCCGGCGCGGCCCCCGCTTGGCGGGACGCCGTGGCCGCAGAAACTCGAGCGACTGCGCGACCTGCTGCGCGAGTTGGGCTCGTGCGTCGTGGCGTACTCGGGCGGAGTGGACTCGAGCCTCCTCCTGAGGGTCGCGCACGAGGTGCTCGACTCGCGCGTGGTCGGCGTGATCGGCCGTTCCGACTCCTACGCCATCCACGAGCTCGACGCGGCGCTGGCGCAGGCGGCCGCCTTTGGCGCCACCATCGAAGTGGTGACGACCGGCGAGCTGAGCGACCCCGCGTTCGCGAGCAATCCGATCAATCGGTGCTATCACTGCAAGAGCGAGCTGTTCGCGCGACTCGAGGAGGTGCGGATGCGCCGCGGAGCGAGCGCGGTGCTGGATGGCACGATCGCTGACGACCTGCGCGACCATCGCCCCGGCCGGCTGGCCGCGAGCGAGCGCGCGGTGCGCTCCCCGCTTGCTGAGCTGGGGTTCACGAAGGCCGATGTCCGGGCCGCGGCTCGCCAGTTCGGGCTCGCGAGCCACGACAAGCCGGCCTCGCCCTGCCTGGCTTCGCGGATCCCCTATGGAACTGCGATCACGGCGGATAACCTCAAGATGGTCGAGGTCGGGGAGGGCGCCCTGCGCGCGCTTGGATTCCGCGAGTGCCGCGTGCGCCACCACGGGGACACCGCCCGCATCGAGGTGCCCGTGAGCGAGCTCGCGCGGCTGGTGGAGCCGGTGGTGCGGGCGCGCGTCGTTGCTGCGCTGAAAGCGGCCGGCTACGTGTTCGTCACGCTGGATATGGAAGGCTTCCGGTCCGGAAGCCTCAATGCCGTCCTGGGACGCATCCGGGGAGGCAACCCGGCCGCCTGAGAAAAGCGGGAACCCCGCCTCCCGCCGTTGGGGTAGAAGACACACGCCCTACGGAGGCGGCGGCACCCAAGGCGATCCTCGCTGAGATCGTGCGTGCCCCGGGCCTCTGGCCCCGGAAAGCCGACGGTCTCGGACTGGCTCGCCAGCCCGGAACCGTCGGCATTTCCCTGCGGGGAGTCAGGAGCAGCAAGATGAGCACTTCGAAGCCCACCGCCACGAGGTCCAGGAACGTCAGGAAGATTCCGGTCGAGACCGATCCGGGGTTCCGCTGGGGGACGGCCAACAGCCTCCTGCTCGGAATCGGGATCGCGGTCCTGGTCGGTGGATATCTGATGCTTTCCAAGGGGGATATCACGATGGCCCCCGTCCTCTTGGTGCTCGGGTACGTGGTGCTGGTCCCGGCCTCGCTCCTGGTCCGCGGGAAGCCCCGACCCACGGGCGAATAGCTCAGCTGGTCAGAGCACTTGCCTTACAAGCAAGGGGTCACAGGTTCGAACCCTGTTTCGCCCACCACCGTGGACGGCTAGCCGGGGCCCAGGCCCCGGGACCGAGGCTCGACGTCGCAGGACGGGGGAGCGTCCCCGAAAACCCGCGCCGATCGCTAACCGGAAGGTAACGCGGAGATTGACGCGAAAAACTGTCTTGACATGCCGGTGACGTGAAAACTAGACTTCTTTCCGTCTCCGAAGGTCTTGCTAACGCGCCAGATATCTTCGCCTCGAGCGACTGGTCTTTTTTGAAAGAAGAAGGATTGAAAGGAGGTGGCTCGAAGCCAGACCTGATTGCTTGCAGCTGAGCCTTGCCTTCTCTTTCAGCAACCGGGTGACCATCTATGGAGGTGCAACAATGACTGGTTTGGTTCGCAAGGCCATCCTTCTGTCCGTGTGCGGCCTGCTCTTCGCTGGTGCCGCATTTGCGAGTGTACCGAGTGCGACGAACTCGACGCTGCCGGCTGGCGTGAAGCTCGTGGGAACGCCGGCGGGTGTCGCCGATCCCAGCGGTCAGTTCACCGTCACCGTGCGTGACCTCGCCAACAACCTCATCGCGAACTCCGCGGTCGTGATCGACGTGTCGGGCTGCACGCCGGACATCAAGATCCAGTCGACCCAGCCGTTCGGTACCGACGTTCGTGGACTGCACGCCGGCCTCGCGCTCGGTTCGCGCGCTGACCGACGGCTCGGGCGTCGCGACGTTCCGCATCGTCGGCCGCTCGTCGACCCGGTTCGTTCTCGACCTTCCTGCAGGGCAAGATCTACGCGGACGGCGTGTTCCTGGGCTTCCGCACGGTCGCGGCGTACGACCTCGACGGCGCGGGTGGCGTCGGCGCGGCGGACCTGTCGATCCTCGCCGGCGACTATCTTCGCCGGCGAACCCGGCGGCCCGTTCGGATCTCGACTTCTCGTCGCGCATCGGTGCGAACGACCTGTCGCTCCTCGCGTCGGATTACTTCTCCGGTGGCTCGGCGACCAGCGCGGCCCCGCTCTGCACGCCGTAGTCGGCACTCTCACAGGGCTGTCCCCAGGCTCCAAATAGGCAATCGACTTCGAAAGGTGGTGGTGATCGAGACTAGACCGTTCAGACAACCAGGCTATGCATCGTCCCCCTGTCTAGTTGTTCGTCCCCTGGAGGTTCCGATGAAGAAGGTAATCCTCTTCTGTGGCGCGATTCTGATCATGACGGCTGCTGTCGCGAATGCGCAGGGCTCTGAATCTGACGTTCGGTGATTGCGGTGGCGCGACCACGGCGACCTGGACCTGCACCACGAACAGCGGCGCGGCGTTCACGGCGGTCTGCTCGGTCGTGTGCC
The DNA here is from genome assembly GCA_963725865.1 of Candidatus Eiseniibacteriota bacterium. Lineage (GTDB taxonomy): Bacteria > Eisenbacteria > RBG-16-71-46 > RBG-16-71-46 > RBG-16-71-46 > CAVSAC01. The sequence continues at coordinate 318,127 of CAVSAC010000014.1, read as the reverse complement.
CGGCCGGCCTCACGACCCTGGTCGCCGAGGAAGGCGTCGTCGAGATCGCGTTCCCGACCGCAGTGCCCGACTGGTGGAAGCTCGGTACCGGCTTCTGCCGCGCCGGAATGCCGTCGCCGTCGGCTACTCGGTCGGCGCGCTCTCCTGCATCGACTACTTCGGTGGCGTCAGCTCGGTCGTGGGCAGCAACTCGTACCAGATCGGTCCGGACGCCGGCGTCGGCGACCCGAACGGCTCCGATCGATGCGAACCGTGTCCGCATCCGCACCATCTCGGCGGTGGACTTCGCGGCCGCGCAGCTCGCGACGCCGCCGGCCGGTGGCGACGAGATCTTCCTGTTCTCGATCTCGGTGAACAAGACGAAGACGGTGGGCACCGGTGCCTGCGCTGGCTGCGACTCGCCGGCGTGGATGGCGCTCAAGCAGGTCAAGCTGAACCAGCCGGCTGGCGTCGGCGACCCGGTCGTCGGCAGCCGCGACGTCTTCGGCTGTGGCTCGATGCAGGGTGCTCCCGAGGCCGAGTGCGCGCACGCGACCCCGACCTCGCGCAGCAGCTGGGGCCAGCTGAAGTCTCTGTACCGCTAGTTCTCAGGACAAGAATCAACGGTTCGGGGTGGCTGGCTCTGCCGGCCACCCCGTTCCTGTCGCACTGAGCGAATCGGAATCGCTTGGATCCCCCGATCCGGTCGCATGTCCCCCGGAGGTTCCGATGAAGAAGCTCGTTCTCACTTGTGGTCGCTCTGCTCGTGATGACGGCGTCGACCGCCCACGCGCAGGGCGGTCTGAATCTGACGTTCGGTGACTGCGCTGGCTCGACGCACGCCTACCTGGACCTGCACCACGAACAGCGGCGCCACGTTCACGGCGGTCTGCTCGGTGGTGTGCCCGGCCGGCCTCACGCACCCTGGTCGCCGAGGAAGGCGTCGTCCAAGTCGACGTTCCCGACCGCGGTGCCCGACTGGTGGAAGGCTCGGTACCGGCTTCTGCCGCGCCTCGAACGCCGTCGCCGTCGGCTTCTCCGGTCGGCGCGTTCGCGTGCCTCGACTACTTCGGCGGCGTCAGTTCCGTCGTGGGCAGCAACTCCTACCAGATCGGTCCGGACGCCGCCGTCGGCGACCCGAACGGCCCGATCGACGCGAACCGCGTCCGCATCCGCACCATCTCGGCGGTGGACTTCGCGGCCGCGCAGACTCGCGACGCCGCCGGCCGGCTGGCGACGAGATCTTCCTGTTCACGATCTCGCTGCAACAAGTCCAAGACGGTGGGCACGGGCGCGTGCGGCTGGCTGCACCTCGCCGGCCGCGATCGCGCTTCAAGCAGGTCAAGCTGAACCAGCCCGCCGGCATCGGCGATCCTGTGATCTCCAACCCGCGCATGTCCTCCTGTGGCCTGGTCCAGGGCGCGACTCCCGATCATTGCCTGACGGTCGCGACGGGCCGCAGCAGCTGGGGGCAGTTGAAGTCGCTGTACCGGTAGCACGATTCGAGAGTCCGCGAGGCGGCCGGCTGCCCGGTCGCCTCGCGCGACTCCTCGCTCGTGATCGGACGTCGCAGATCCCCCGGTCCGGTCGCAGGTCCATGGCGGACCCATGAAGAGAGCCCTACTCTTCGGTGCACTGCTGTTGCTCTCCTCGGCTCCGGTCCATGCGCAGGGCCTGAATCTCACGTTCGGTGACTGCGGTGGCGCGACGACCGCGACCTGGACCTGCACCTCGAACAGCGGACGCGCCTTCACCGTCGTCTGCTCGGTGGTATGCCCAGCGGGCATCACGACGCTCGTGAGCGAAGAAGGCCTGCTCGACATCTGGTTCCCGACCACTGTGCCGGAATGGTGGAAGATCGGCACGGGATACTGCCGACCCGCGAGCGCCATCCTCGTCGGCTTCGACGGGCGGAACTTCGCGTGCCTCGACTACTTCGGGAGCGTGGGGCCGGTGATCGGGAGCTACTCGTACCAGCCCGGCCCGGATCCCGCGGTCGGCGATCCCGCCGGACCGATCGATGCGAATCACGTTCGCATCCGCACGATCTCCGCAGTGGACGTCCTCGCCGCGTTGCAGACGGCGCAGCCGACGGCGGGCGAGGAGCACTTCATGTTCTCGGTGGGGTTCAGCAAGGCCGCATCGACCGGCGCCGGCGCCTGCGCAGGATGCACCGCGATGGCATGGATGCGGCTCGCGCGGGTGACGCTGCACCAGGCCTCGGGGCTTCCCGACCTCGTCGTCGGCAGCCGCCAAGTCTTCGGCTGTGGCGCGGTCCAGTACGCGCCCGAGGCCGAGTGCAGTTCCGTCCCCACCACTCGCAGCAGCTGGGGGCAGGTGAAAGCGCTGTATCGGTGACTTCGCCCTCGCGGCCTAAGTCGCTGCAAGGACGAACGTCGAGCGGAGGGCTCCGAGTGGACGTCGAGTTGGCCACGCGCGACGCTGTGAACCGCACTCAACAAACGCTCGGTTTTCGCTTGCGCCCGGCCGATGACGCGCTAGGATGCAGCCGGAATCACGGGACCGGGCGGGAGTTCTACGCCTCGCGTGGTCATCTGTGCCACCCCTCCGGCCTGCAGGCTCGAGCTCGCACACCGTCACCCATGGAAAGGGAGGTCGGAATCATGAAGCGACTGCTTCTCGCGTTCGTCGTCCTGGCTGTCGCGCTCACGGTCACGGCGATGGATGTCGTCGGCGCAGACCTTCACCGGTCTGCAAGATCGCCTTCACGGACTGTGGTGGTCCCAACTACGTCACGTGGACCTGCGCCGTCAACACGGGCAACGCGTTCACCGCGGTCGCTCTCGGTCATGATCGATGCCAGCGCGCCGCTCACCACGCTGGTGGCCGAAGAGAGCAACGTCGAGATCGCGTTCCAGACCCCGGTGCCCGAGTGGTGGAAGTTCGGCACGGGCTTCTGCCGCGCGGGCAACGCGGTGACCGTCAGCTACTCCGGTGGCGCGTTCTCGCCTGCATCGACTACTTCGGTAGCGTGAGCTCGATCGTGGGCAGCAACTCGTACCAGATCGGCCCGGACGCCGGCGTCGGCGACCCGCACGGCCCGATCGACGCGAACCGCGTCCGCATCCGCACGCTGTCGGCGGTGGACTTCGCGGCTGCTCAGCTTGCGACGCCGCCGCCACGAGCGACGAGATCTTCCTGTTCTCGATCGCGTTCAACAAGGCCAAGTCGACGGGCGCCGGCTCGCTGCGCTGGGCTGCGATCAGCAGGCCTGCATCATGCTCAAGCACGTGAAGCTCAACCAGCCGGCAGGCGTCGGCGACCCGGTGTACACCGATCCCGACCGCCGCTCCGCGGTGATCACGGGCAACCCCGCCGGGCGCGGACTGCGTCACCGTCCCGACCCGCACGAAGACGTGGGGTCAGATCAAGAGTCTCTACCGTTAGTGCTGAACTCGCACACGGCATCCTCGAGGCGCCCCGCACCCGCGTGGGCGCCTCGCGCCGTTTTGGCGCTGGTCGCGCTGTTGATGATCGCTGCCCCGGCCGTCTGCGCGGCGAGCGCCGACGACCACCTCATGCTGGGCTGGGACACGTGCCGGCCGCCGGCGGCGAATCCGACATGCAGTTCCCGTGCACCTCACTCGGCGCTCGACGCTCGCTCGTGTGCTCGTTCATGCTCGCGACCCCGGTCGACAGCGTGATCGGCGCGGAGCTGGACCTCGACGTGCAGAGCGCCGCGACGCCGCTGCCGGCCTACTGGCGGTTCGATCTCGGCGGGTGCAGCGGTGGCCCGCTCATCACGGCGTTCTCCGGCCCGGGCATCTGCGCCGACCCCTGGGGCGGTCTGGCGAGCGCGCTGGTGCAGCAGGTCAGCTCCCGGGCGAGCCGCGCGGACAGTCCTCCCAGGTGCGATTCCGGATCGTCGATCTCGCTGCCCTCGATCCAGGCGCGAGCGCTCGACGCGGGGGTGGTCTACGACGCGGTCCAGGTGACGTTGAGCAGCGACCGCATCGCCTGCGCCGGGTGCGATGTCCGGCGTGCCTGGTGCTGAACTCGATCCTGCTGCGACGCCTGCCCGGAGCGCTCGACGTGATGATCTCGAACGTCGCGGGCACGCCGGACAACTACGCCACCTGGCAGGGCGGCGTCGGCGCCGACTGCCTCGCCGTCCCCGCCCGCATCGCACCTGGGGCGATCTCAAGGTGCGCTACCGATGATGCCGCTCGCGGACGCTTCCGATTCAACGCGCGATGGACGCCTGATCGGCGCGGTCGCTGCTGATCGGAGTCGAGCGCGCACCCGCGGCGTTCCCGCCGGACACCACCGGAGCGCGCGTGCTGCTGTCCTGGAACGCCCCGCCCGGGCAGCCGCGCGCGACGACTTCCCTGACGAGCGCCTGCGGCGACACGAGCCGCTCGGACACCCTCTTCATCTGCATGGTCCCCGGACAGGACTCGCCGACGCTGAATCGGATTCACCGGCGAAGTCCGCTTCCGCCCGGCGCCGAGCGAGAGCCTCGCGGCATTCTGGGCGTCGCCGCTGCCGAGCGGCGAGCTGAGGCACTTCGAAGTGCGGTTCGCACCCGACTCGATGCCGGGAGCCGCGAGCCCGTTCCCGGCCCAGGGAATCGGGCGCTCTCGAGTGGATCGAGTGCCCGACGGCGTGCGGGTGCGCATGCTCTTCGGCGAGCCCAACGTCTCAGCGGGGCCGATCCGCGCGGGGCAGACCTACGTGCTCGCCGAGGTGCACGTGCGGCGGCCGCCGGCGCGGGACCCGGCCTGCCGGCAGGCGCTGTGCGCCGAATGGATCTCGGGCACGCTCGCGCTGGCGATCGGCTACGAGCCCCTATTGGTGCGAGGCGAGCGCTTCGTGGGACTGCACGCTCCGGTCGAGCGGGCATGCGCGGCGTGGAGCGAATCGCGCGTTCGCACGTGGACTCCGCCGCTCGGGCGATGAGCGCCGGGCGCCGGGCTCAATAGAACTTCTCCTCGAGGTCGATCCCCATCACCAGCTCGGGGCGGCTCCACCACGGGTAGCGCTGCTTGAGCCGCTCGACGAACGCGGCCAGCAGTTCCTCGCCGCGGATCTTCTGGATGTCGTCGTCCACGTACTGGGCGGCCTCCTCGTAGGAGAGCTGGCGGCCCGGATCGTAGCTGCGCATCTGGATCACGAACCACGTGCCGTCCTTGCCGGGGCCCTCCACGGTGACTGTCCCCCGGACGCAGCTCCTCGAACAGCAGCTTCTTGAATACGGTCTCCTCGTTCTGCCGGCGGGTCTGGATCGAGCCGCTCCGGAATCCGTAGAGCGAATCCGCGAGGATGTGCGACGCATCCTCGCCCGCGCGCAGGTGCGTCGCGAGCGTCTCCGCCGCCGCCTTCCGCTCGGGGTGGTACGCGAAGATGGCGTACTCCACCTTGGGGAACGTGAAGTAGGCCGTGAGGTGCGCCTCGTAGAACTTCCTGCGCTCGTCGGGCTGGGCCCAGGCGTGGGTGCCCACCGAATCCTGGTACAGGTGCTCGACCAGCAGCTGCTCCCGCTTGATGCCCAGGTTGCGGATCACGACGGCATCGCTGTCGAGTCCGCGCGCCAGCGCCTCGTCCGCCATCGCCGGTTCGAGCAGGAACAGGTCGATCGCGCGCTGGAACAGCCCCGGCGTGTTGACGGTGGGCCGCGCCATCACGGAGATATGGGAGTAGAGATTCAGGAAGCGTCCGAGGGTCAGCGTGCCCTGATCGGAGCGCGCCAGCACGCGCGCGGTGTCGGAGGACTGGAAGTCGGGCATCACGTCGTTGAACGTGGAGCTCGGTGCCGCCGTGAGCGCCCTGCCCGTACTCGTAGGTGGCGCTGAAGTAGCGCGAGGCCCATTCGATCGCGGCCTCGTCGTAGACCAGGTGGATGCGCTGCCGCACCTGCGACTGGAGCGCGCCCAGCCGCTTCGCCGTGCGGTACTGCAGGAGGCCGCTGCGGATCAGGGCGCGCGTCGACTTGGGATCGATCGCGGGGCCCGGCCGGCGCTCGATCACCTGGGCGACGTGGGGGCCGTCGTCGTCGTGGAACACCGGCGAGACCACGCCGGGCGCCAGCGGCCAGATGTCCATCGCGATCACGGGGGAGGCGTTCCCGCGCAGGATCCAGCCCATGTCGCCCCCGATCGACCGCGTGGAATCGTCCCGGCTGTAGCGCCGCGCGGCCTCCGTCCCAGGTGATGCGCTTGGCGACCAGGTCCGCCCGCACCCGCTCCGCGGTCGCGTCGTCGGCGAACAGGATGTGACGCGCATGGACGGCGAACTTGAACTCGGGGACGTGCGCCTCGACTTCTTCGTTCGTGATGAAGACCGACTCGGCGATCGCGCGCCGGAACAGGACGTTGGCGAGCAGCCGCTGCTGGTACTCGCGCAGCTCCAGCCGGTCCTCGAAGGCCAGCGGGATCTTCAGGCGCGCCGCCTCCAGCGCCATCAGCTCCTTGCTCACGATCGTGTTGAGGAACTCCACCCGGCCCGCGCTGTCGGGCGGCGGCATGTCGGGCGCCCACGCGTTCTGCCAGCCGCGGATGAAGTCACTCACTCGCGTGATCCGGTCGCCCACGTGTGCGAGCGAGACGGTGTCGGCCAGGATACGCGCGGGACGGCGCGGGCATCGTCGGCAGTGCCGGCGCGGCGGCGGCGGGCTTCGGACGCGGCGTCGCTGGCCCGTTCGGTGCCTTCGGCGTCGCCGCGGCGGCGAGGCCAGCGCAGCAGGCGAGGGCGAGCGAGAGTCCGAGCGAAGCGCGCAGCAGCCGAGCGAACATGGAGTCTCCGGGACAGGCGGGGGATGGGGGAGCGGAACGCGACCGGAGAAGTTTACGGAGCGCGCGCGAAGGGCGTCAAGGTCCCGCCCGCCGGCGCGTCCGTCCCGCGACCGCCTTCCGTCAAGGCGAAGTCAAACGTGCGAGCGCACGCTCGTTCACGCGCACCTTCACCGCGCGACGGCTGCGCTCGAGCAGGTCCTGCATGAGGCGCTCGCCCTCGCGGCCGTACCAGTCGTTCTCGACGAACGTCCGCGCCTCCTCGAACGTGCGCGGGCGCGCCGGCACCACCGCGCGGACCCGCACCACCTGCCAGCCGCCGCTCACCGAGTCGGGGCCCAGCACCGTGCCGGGGCCCGGCGTGCATCGCTCGCGCGAACAGCACCGAATCGCGCGCCGCCGTCAGGTCCTCGTCGTACCGCACACGCTGGCGGGCGGCACGCGCCACCAGGCTCTCGGCCTGCGCCTCGTCGCGCAGGCGCAGGGCCAGCTCGGTGGCGCTGGAACGGTCGGCGAGCACGAGGCGCAGGATGCGCGCCCGCAGCGGCAGCCCGAAGTCGGCGACGTGCGCGTCGTAGTGGCGCCGCAGCGTGGCCGAATCGGCGGCGATCCGCGCGTACACCTCGCGCGCCACCCGGTGCTGCACCGCGATGAACTCGCGCTGGCGCGCCAGCGGGGCGGCGATCGCGGGGCGCTCCGCGACGCCGCGGCGCTCGGCCTCGCGCCGCAGCGTGGTCTCGAACAGACCATTCGCCACCAGGTCGCGCACCTGCGACGCCTCGGATACGCGCGGGCGGCTCAGCGGGTCGAGGCGCGCCCACCACGCCAGCAGGTCGGCGCCGCGGAACGGGCCGTCGGCGGTGTGGGCGAGCACGCTCGCGCTGTCCGAGGACGACAGGTGTGGCAGCCGGCTGAGCATGTGGATCTGGGCCATCACGCCGGAGTCCGCAGTCGGCTTGGGCAGGGCCCGGAACGCCGCCGCGAGGCGCTCGAGGGATTCCTCCTCCCAGCGCGGCCGCAGGCGTGCCAGCAGGTCCTCACGGGCCGCCACGCCTGCCGTCTGGGCGTCGTCGGCGGTGTCCCCGGCCGCCCGCATCCGCGCCCGGGCCGCGGTGAGCGCCGAGTCGAGCATGGTCCGCAGCACCAGCTGGTCCCGCAGCCCCTGATAGCGGGCGCTGTCCTCGGCCGTCCAGGCCGGTGGTTCCTGGAGCGCCAGCTCCGCCAGCGCCTCCTTGCCGGTCAGGAGATCCAGGAACCGCCGGGCTCCCTCCGGGGTCAGAGAGTCAGGTCGCGCAGGAGGAGCGACCAGCCTCCAGGCTTCTTGGAATGCGGCGAGAGACACCTCGCGGCGGGCCCCGATCCAGGCCAGAACGCTGTCCGGCATCGGCCCGCCGCGGCGTGCGTCGGGGCGCGCGGCTCCGTGGAGAGCGGCCGCGCTCCGAGGCGCGTCGGCGAGGGTCGCGAGCGCGACCACGATCGCCACGAGCGACATCGTGGCGAAGCTCGGGAGTCGCATGGGAGGTGCCTCCGGTGGGCGCACGGGAATCGCGGCGCGGCATTCTAGCAGAGACGTGACGAGGCCCGCGGCCGGGGCGCGACCGGGAACGGGCCGGACCTCCGGCAGGCACGGCGCCCGCGCTCCGAGACCCGATGATCCATACGCGAACGGCGCTCCTTGACCCCGTTCGTGAGCCCTCCCTAGACTGCAGGACTCCTATGCCCCTTTCGACTCGTTCGCTCGTCCCGCTCGCCGCTCTCGCCCTCGCCCTCGTCGCCTCCGCCGCGCGCGCCCAGAGCCCTCGGCTCGTGAGCGCAGACGACCACGGCGTGACCTTCCGCGTCGACGTCCCGCAGTGGCGGCTGGATCCCGACTCGCTCACGCACCGCATGAAGCTGGTGGCGCCGGGCTTCGACGGGCTCAGCGAGCCCGGACGGGCGTTCCTGCCCGCGACCAGCACGCTCATCGCGCTGCCGCCTGGCGCGCGCGCGAGCGCCTCGGTGGTGGCGATGGGTGACGAGGACACACGGGACAACGTGGCGCTCACGCTCGCCGGGCGTCCCGGCTGGGAGGGCAGCGGCTCGATCGGCCTCGGCCTGCAGCCGACCATCGAGGACGTGCCCCCGGTGCTGGACGGCCCGTGGCCCGTCGCCCAGATCGAGCTGGGCGAGCCGTTCACGGTGCGCCACCAGCGCATGGTCGCGGTGCGCGTGATGCCGTTCCGCTACGACGAGGCGACCGGGCGACTGTGGGTACGGCGCTCGCTCACCGTGCGCGTGACGTTCAGCTCCAGCCCGGGCACCGCGCTGCGACCGCTGGCGATCGGCGAGGGAACGTCCGACGCGACGCTCGAGCGTGGGCTGCTGAATCCGGAGCAGAGCCGCCGTTTCCGCAGTCCCGCGACGCCCGCGCAGCCGGCCATGCGGCTCGCGCCGCGCGCCGGCGCGCAGGGCGCTGCAGCGTTCGGGTTCGACGAGGACCAGCCCGAGGTGCGCGTGAAGGTGGACACCACCGGCGTGCTCGGGCTGCTCGAGGACGACCTCGAGGCGCACGGCTTCCCGACCGGCGTGCCGGTCGCCGAGGTGAGCGTTCACCGCCACGAGTTCCTCGAGAACTCGACGCCGCCCTACGCCACGGTCGAGATCCCGTGCGAGGTCGTCGACTCCAACACGAACGGAGTGTTCGACTCGGGCGACGCGATCTACGTGTACGCGCAGACCTGGCTCGCGCGCGCGCGCCCGTCGATGTGGCAGCGCCAGTGGGGCGACGCGGACTACGTGTACGCGACCCGCGTGATCGGGCGGGCGGGCCTGCGCGTGGCCACGCGCGCCGGCTGGCGCGGCGCCACCGGGCTGACGCCGCTGCCGTCGTACCCGCTGACCACGCACTACGAGCACGACAGCGGGGACCCCCAGGAGTACAACAGCTTCCCGCCCGACACGCTGACCGATCCCATCACCTGGGTCTCGGGGCTTCGCTACTACACGCGTCCCGACACGTTCCTGTTCAACGCCAACGACCTCGACACGACGCGGGCGGCTCGCCTGGCGATCCAGTTCATCGGACGTCGCACGGAGCTGCGGTTACTGTGGGCCCAGACCCGCAATGGGCTCGGCGGGCTCACGACGGTGCTCGATTCGGTCCCGATGTTCGGTAACACGGTCAGCACGTTCACGGTCTCCGCGCCGGCGTCGGTGCTGACCGATGGCCGGAACAACCTGAAGGTGTGGACCCGCCTGTATCCCAATCCACCCGATCCGGTGATCGATCCGGTGATCGCGACCGCGTTCAACTGGTTCGAGGTCACGCATTGGCGCGGCTACCGCGCGATCCAGGGTTACCTGCCGTGCACCAGCGCGGACGGCGACGGCGAGTACCAGGTGAAGGCGGATCGCTTCGCGTCGAATGCGATCGAGGTGTGGGACGTCGCCGACTCCACGCAGGCCGTGCGCCTGGTGGTCGACCCTTCGCACATCACGCAGGCGGCCGGACGCTGGAGCATCGAGTTCCAGGACTCGACCTCAAGCGCCCAGCCGCGCCGCTACGTGGTGTTCGACACCCCGCGCTTTGCGGCCCCCGAAGCCTACGGCGCGGTGACGCGCCGCCCGCTGACGGGCGGCCCCACGTCCTACGACTACCTGCTCGTGATCCCCGGAGCGTGGGAGGGCGCGGTCGCGCCGCTGGTCGCCGCGCGCGAGGCGCAGGGCTTGCGCGTGCTGGTGGCGCCCTACGAGGCGATCCGCGACCAGTTCAACGGCGGCCGCGCGTCGGCGCACGCGGTCAAGCGGCTGATCCGCTACGCGTACAACAACTGGAGCACCCGCTACGTGACGCTGATGGGGGATGCCGGCGGACAGGACGGCCGGCAGATCTACTCCGCCTCCAGCCTGGAGTGGGTACCGACCATGATGATCCCGAGCCCGGTCGGCGTATCGGTGGGAAACGAGTTCGGCTTCGAGCTCATCCCCAGCGACTCGTGGTACGGCTGGTGCGTGGATCCGGACTGCATTCCGACGCCCGACCCGCGCGTGACTCCCGGGCTCCACGACGTCTATGTTGGGCGCCTGCCGGTGAACAGCGCCGCCGAGGCCGCCGACATCGCCAGGAAGCTGGCCGCCTACGACACCGTGAGCGCGGGCCAGACCTGGCGCCGTGAGATGACGCTGCTGGCCGATGACCTCTACTCGGGCGACCTGTTCGGACAGTTCAACAGCACCACCTACTGCCGCCACAACTACGAGGCGGTGTTCGAGGACCTCAACCGGCGTTCGGCGGACATCATCCTGAACGAGGCCGGGCTCGCCCAGTCGAGCCCCGAGGTGTTCTCGATGGCGCAGTACCTGGCGAACGAGGACACCGTGATGGTGGGCGGGAGCGTCTGCCGGCCCAACGCCAGCGTGACCGAGCAGCACACCCGGGCGGCCGTCACGCCGCTGCTGGTGAATCGCCTCAACGCCGGCAAGCTGTGGTGGAACTACCACGGGCACGCCAATCAGCTCCTGCTCTCACACGAGTGGATCTGGATGTCCCAGGGGACGACCGACGACTGGCGCATGCTCGCCAACACCGACCGGCCATTCTTCTTCTCGGCATTCTCGTGCCACGCGAATGCCTTCACGAACTGGCTGGAGCGCGACCAATTCTATGGTCAGAGTGTGGGAGAGGAGATGGTGAACGCGCCACGCACCGGCGCGATCGCCTCGTGGGCATCGACCGGTTTCGAGCTGATCCCGTCGCAGAACCCGAACCTGAGCCACATCAGTCTGGAGCTGACGCGCGCGCTGTTCTCGCGGGTGCCGCCCGACACCTCGCTCGTCCAGCGCGGCCAGGGCGATCCGTACGCGCACCCGGTCCTCGGCGACGCCATCGCGCTGGCGCTCCTGAAGTGGGTCCCCCAGGTGATCAATAGCGCCGGCGAGCGCAACGTGGGCCTCAGCTACGAGCTGCTCGGCGATCCGGCGACGCGCATCTCGATCGCGGCGCCGCAGTCGTTCGTGACCGCGAACGGGCTCGCCGTCACCTCGGGCGCAGGCGGTGCGGCTGCACACGCTCGGCGACACCGTGCGCGTGGTCGCCGACCTGGTGTCGAACCAAGCGCTGACCCGCCTGCGGATCGACCGCGTGATTGCGGGCGTGCAGGACACGATCGCCGTCGGCGACTACTCCATCACGCCGTCGTTCCCCGACACCGCGTTCGGCGGGCTGGGCGGACGGCGCTACCAGATCACCTACTTCACGTCGCTGCAGCCGCGCTCCACCACGTTCACGTTCCGCGCCACGGACCGTCAGGGCGTGGCCACGTCCTTCGACGTGGCGTTCCCGTTCCAGACCGTGCTGCGCTCCGAAGGCATCGCGATCCCCGACGGCGACGTGGTCCCGCCGACCGCGAACCTGACGCTGTTGATGCTGTGCCCGGTGCCGGTCGCGACGCCGCAGACCTCGTACGTCGTGCGCATCAACGGCGTCGATCAGACGATCACGGCGACGCCGAACGCCGGCGACGCCTCGGGCCGCGAGCACGTGCTGGCGTGGACCCACTCGCCCTACCCGGTCGGCGACTACACGGTCGAAGTGCTGCTCGACGGCGCGCTGGTCGCGGCGCACACGTTCAAGGTGACGATCACGAGCGGCGAGCTGAAGCTCGTCGATGCGATGCTGTTCCCCAACCCGTTCGAGGACGAGCTCGGAGCGTACTTCTCGTTCAACCTCGAGAGCGGCAGCCCGGCCGACGTACTCATCCGCGTCTACACCGTGACCGGGCGGCTGATCTACCGTCGCTTCGAACGCCAGCTCGCGCCCGGCTACCACCAGCTGCCGTGGGACGGCCGCGACGCGGAAGGAGACAAGCTTGCGAATGGCGTCTACTTCTATCGTCTGCAGGCCGACAACGGCGCCTCGAACGCGACCTACGAGGGTCGCCTCGTCAAGCTGCGCCGGCCGCACCGCCTGGTGGAGCCCACGACGCCGTGACGCGCTGAATCGCGCAGCGGCCGCCACGGCGCTGATCGCGCTGCTGACGGCCGGCGGCGCGAGTGCCGCGACGCGCGCCGTCGCCCCCGCGCCGGTTTCGCGCGGGATCGCCACCGCCGAGGACCGGCGAACCTGGGACGCGACGCTCCAGGACGCGCTGCAGGACTCCGACGCCGCGATCCGCGCCCGCGCGGCGCTTGCGGTGGGACGGTTGCAGGACAGCACCTCGGTTCCCGCCATGCTGCCGCTGCTCGAGGACCGCAGCCCCGATGTGCGCCGCGAGGCGGCGTTCGCGCTCGGGCAGATCGGCCATCGCTCGGCTCGCGAGCCGCTCGAGCGCGCCAGCGTCGCGCCCGATCCCGCGCTCGCGCGGATCGCGCTCGAAGCCCTCGGCAAGCTCGGCGACAAGGCGGCCACGCCGACGGTGGTGAAGCACCTCGCCGATCGCGATCCCGCGATGCGCGGCGAGGCGGCGGTGGCGCTGTGGCGGCTGGCGGACTCCACCGCGATCGGAGCGCTGCTCGAACACGCGGGCGATCGCGATGCCGGCGCGCGCTGGCGAGCGATCTACGCGCTCGAGAAGGTGGTGGCTCCGGCGCGCATCGACCCGGTCGTGCTGCCGCACCTGAGCGATCCGGACCCCACCGTGCGCGCCTACGCCGCGCGCACGCTCGGCCGCCAGAAGTCGGCGCAGGCGACCGCCGGGCCTGCTCGCCGGTGCTCGGGCGCGAGAGCGACCTCGGCGTGCGCATCAACGCCATCCGCTCGCTCCAGCAGATCGGCGACAGCACGTGCGCGGCGTGCGGTCCGGCGCTGGCGAAGGAGCTGGCGCACGAGCATCCGTACGTGCGCGTGACCGCCGCGACCGCGCTCGCGGAGCGTTTCTGGCTCGCGGCGGCGGATACCACCGCACGCCGCACCACGCTCGATGCGCTGGTGGCGCACACGCGCGACGCCGACGCTGCGACGCGCGTGGCGAGCGCCCGCGCGCTGATGCGGCTGCACCGGCGCGCCGAGGTGGACCTCTCGGGGATGCTCGACGATCCGAGCCCGGTGGTGCGCGCCGGCGCGCTGCGCAACTTGGGACTGCTCGCGCCCGCCGACGTCAGGCCGCTGCTGCGGACCCGGCTGGCGGCGACGTATCCGGTGGGCGAGCGCATGGCGGCCGAGGAGGCGCTGGGCGAGCTGGGCGACCGTGCGGTGGCTCCCGAGCTGCGCGCGGTGCTGGCCGACACCAGCGTGCTGGCGGTGGCGGGCGCGGCCGACGCGCTCGGCACGCTGGGCGACAGCGCCAGCGTGCCCGCGCTGACGGCGGCGTACGAGCGCTGGGCCGCCGACGCCGAAGCCGACGCACGCATCTCGCTGCGCGACGCGCTGCGCACGCTCGCGGGCCGCGCGTACGCCGACAGCCTGGAGCGCGCGCACCCGCCGGCCCACGCGCAGCTCGCGAGCTACGGGGAGGAGTTCTTCGCCCCGCCCGCGGCGCGCGGCGCGGTGATCCACACCTCGAAGGGCGACATCACGTGGGAGTTCTACGGCGACGAGGCGCCGCAGACGGTGAAGAACTTCGTGTGGCTCGCCGAGCGCGGTTACTTCGACGGCGACCTGGTGCATCGCGTGGTGCCGAACTTCGTGATCCAGGACGGCGACCCCACCGGCACCGGCGCGGGCGGGCCGGGCTACTCGATCCGTTGCGAGTACAACCACCGTCGCTACGAGCCCGGCATGGTGGGCATGGCGCTCTCGGGCAAGGACACCGGCGGCAGCCAGTGGTTCATCACGCACTCGCCGCAACCGCACCTCGACGGGCGCTACACCATCTTCGCGCACGTCACGAAGGGCATGGACGTGGTGTGGCGCATCGTGCAGGGCGACCACATCGAGAAGGTGGAGCTGCTGCGGTGACGGTCCGCGGATGACGCGGCCTCCGCGGCCCCGGAGGCCGACGGCACCGGCGCGCCCGGCGACTCCACCGGCGGAGGCGTCGCGCCGCAGGGCGCCGCCGCCCGCGCCGGCCGCCCCCGCGCCGGCCGCGCCCGCGCCCGCCGCGCCCGCGCGCCCCGACCGCGTGATGCTGGTCGCGCTGATGCTGGCAGCACTCGCGGTGGTGGCGCTGGTCAGCGATCCGATCGTCGATCCCGACATCGGTCAGCACCTCACCGTTGGGCGCGCGATCTGGACGAGTCACGCCGTCCCGACCACGCAGCTGTGGTCGTGGCCGACATACGGCGAGCCGGTCGTCACGCCCTCGTGGCTGTTCCGCGCCCTGCTGTGGCCGTTCTGGAACCTGGCCGGGGTCGGCGGACTGTACGCGTGGCGCTGGATCACCACGCTCGCGGCCGCGGTGCTGATGTGGGTCACGGCGCGCCGTCTGGGCGCCTCCGGCGTGGTGGCGGTGCTGACGGTGATGCTCGCGATCGTGGGCTATCGCCAGCGCAGCCAGCTGCGGCCCGAAACGCTCGCGGTGGTGCTGCTCGCGCTGCAGACGTGGCTGCTCGCGGGCTGGCGCGCGGACGGGCGCGATCGCACGGTGCCGCTGGTCGCCACGGCGCTGGTGTGGGCGAACGCGCACGTCTCGTACTGGCTCGGGCTGCTGCTCGCGGGCGCGTTCCTGGTGGACGCGTGGCTGCCGGTCTCGCGCGCCGCGTCCGCGGGCCGCTCGCGCATCCCCGTCGGGCGGCTGGCGCTCGCGGCCGGCCTGATGGCCGTCGCCGCGCTGGTGAACCCGTTCGGCTGGCGCGCGGCGTGGCAGCCGTTCGAGTACGCGCTGTTCTGGAGCCACGAGCCGATCTTCGGGATCATCGGCGAGCTGCGGCCCTTCGACTGGTCGTTCCAGTGGCATTCGCTGTCGCCGCTGGTCCTGATCGGCTGGCCCGCGCTGGTGCTGGCGCGCGGCGCATGGCTCGGGCGCTGGGATCGCGCCGAGCTGCTGCTGTGTCTGGCGCTGGTGCCGCTGCCGCTCGGCGGCCAGCGCTTCATCGGCTTCGTGGCGATCGCGGCGGGGCCGTTCCTCGCCCGCGATGCGAGCGAGCTGGCGGCTCGGGCGCGGGGTCGCGCGAGCGCGACGGCGGCGGTGCGACTGCTGCTGCTGGCCACGGGACTCGCCAGCCTGCTGGCGTGCGTGTACGCGGTGCGCCTGTGGCGCCCGGGGCCGCGCCTCAATGCCGCGTTCTGGCCGGCGGCGGCGTGCGACTTCATCGCGCGCGAAGGGGTGCGCGGGCGCGGCCTGACCCAGTTCGACCAGGCGGGCTACCTGCTGTGGCGGTTCTGGCCGGATCGCTCGCGACTGCCGTTCATGGACATCCACCAGTCCGGATCGCGCGAGCTGCGCGACCTCTACGCGTACGCGCAGGGTGACCGCGCCTCCTGGCGGCGGCTGGAGGCGCGCTACCACTTCGACTACGCGGTGCTGGGACGCCGGGTGCCCGAGGCCGACAGTCTGCTCGCGTTCCTCGACGACGATTCGGCCTGGACGCTGGTGTTCCTCGACGACGCAGCCGCGGTCTACGTGCGACCCACGGGCGCGCTGGCGAGCGTGGCCGCGCGGTACGCCTACCACGTCCTGCCCGGCAGCCGCGCGCGCTTCGCCGCGCTGGGCGCCGCGGCGTTGCGGGACCCGGGGGGCAACGCGGCGCTGGCCGCCGAGGCCGCGCGCTCCGCGAACTCCTCGCCCGCGAATGCGCGCGCGCTCGGCGTGATGGCGGTGCTGGCGCTGAGCGCCGACCATCTGGAGGAGGGCGAACGTCTGCTGCGCATGGTGCTCAGGGTGGATCCGGACTTCGTGCGCGTCCACGAGCTGCTCGGCCAGCTCGCCCGCGAGCGGGGCGAGTTCCCGGCCGCGATCCGCGAGTTCGCGCTCGAGCGCCGCCTGCAGGGCCCGGAGCGCGGCGTGTGGTTCGAGGAGGGGCGCACCTGGATGCGCGCGGGCCGGCGCGATCGCGCGGCGAAGGCGTTCCGCGCGGAGCTGAAGCACTTCCCGGGCAACGCGGCGGCGCGCGAGTCGCTGGCGGTGGCGGAGCGCGGACGCTGAGCGGCCGGTGATCCGCGCGGATGGTCGCGCGGGCCGGCGATGCGCGCGCGGCGGTGCGGCGCTGCGCGCGGCGCGCCGAGGCGGCGCGCGGTGCCGCGGATGCTTCAGCTGCGCGCGATGTCGGCGAAGTACTCGTCGAGGATGCGGCGCAGCAGGACCGCGACGCGGTTGCCGACCTCGGTGACGTCCTCGTGCATGAGCTTTTCGGTCGCCAGGCCGGTCGCCTTGTTCGTGATGCACGAGAGGCTCGCGGCCTCGCAGCCCAGCTCGGCCGCCACCATCACCTCGTGCACGGTGCTCATGCAGGCCACGTCGGCCCCGAGATGGCCCGCCATCCGCACCTCGGCGGCGGTCTCGTAGGTCGGGCCGAGGCCGCCCATCAGGGTGCCGCGATGGAGCCGCACGCCGGCGCGCATCGCGGCACTCACCAGCCGCTCGCGCAGCACCGGCGAGTAGTAATCGCGCACGCGGCGGCCGGCGCGCCGCTCGCGCAGCTCCGCGGGAGTGAACGCGCCGCGCTTGCCGATGAAGTTGACGTGGCCGTTCGCCACCATCACGTCGCCGGGCTGGTAGTCGGGGTTCATGGCACCCACCGCGTTGGTGAAGATCATCGTGCGCGCCCCGAGCGCGTGCATCACCCGCGCCGCGAACGTGACCCGGTCGAGGGGGTAGCCCTCGTAGCGATGGCTGCGTCCCGACAGCGCCACCACCTGCACGCCCTTCCAGGTTCCGAGGCCCAACCGGCCGGCATGGCCGTGCACGGTCGAGCGCGGCCAGTGCGGCAGCTCGGCGGTCGGCAGCACCACGGCATCCTCGAGCGCGTCGATGGCGCCGCCGAGCCCGGAGCCGAGCGTGAGTCCGACCTGCGGGACGCGCGCGGTCAGAAGCCTGATCGCGTGCACCGCGTCGGCCAGGCGCTGGTCGAGGTCGTGGCTGGGCAGCAGGGGCGCTTCGTTCATGCGGGGTGCTCCGGGTCGTAGGGCACGCCGTCCGCGCGCGGCGGCACGGCGCGGCCGATGAAGCCGGCGAGGGCGAGCATGGTGACGAGGTACGGAAGCATCTGCAAGAGCTCGTTCGGGAAGCCCGAGCCCTGCAGGCGGATCTGCAGCGCCTCGGCGGCGCCGAACAGCAGGCACGCGGCCGCGGCGCCTGCCGGCGACCACTTGCCCACGATCATCGCCGCCATCGCGATGTAACCGCGCCCGCCGGTCATGCCGTCGGTGAACGAGTGCTGCTCGCTGGCGAGCCACGCGCCCGCCAGCCCCGCGAACGCGCCCGAGATCAGCACGCCGAGCGTGCGGTAGAGCGGCACCGAGAGTCCCAGCGTGGCGGCGGCCTCGGGGCGCTCGCCCATCGTGCGCAGACGCAGGCCGAGTACCGAGCGGAACACCGCCCACTGCGCCACGAACACCAGCGCCACCGTCATCACCACCAACGGCGTGCCGAGCACGGTGCCGATCCCCGGCAGCCGCTCGAGCCCGAACACCGACCACTCGGGCAGGCCGACGACGCGGCTCGAGTTCGACGAGGAGTGGAACACCCCGGTGAGCACGAACTTGGTGAGGCCGGCGGCCAGCAGGTTGATGCCGAGTCCGCTCGTGATCTGATCCGCGCGGAAGCCCACCGTGACCACCGCGTGCAGCGCTGCGGTGAGCAGGCCCGCGAGCAGCGCGGCCGCCACGCCCACCCACGGGTTCCCGCTCCAGTACGCGCCCAGCACGTACGCGAGCGCGCCGTTGAGCATGATGCCCTCGAGCCCGATGTTGATGACGCCGCCGCGCTCGCTGAACGAGGCGCCCATCGCGGACAGCGTGTAGGGGATGCTGATGCGCAGCATCGCGGCGAGGAAGAGCAGGAGTTCCATCAGTCCTCGAGCCTCCGCGCCACCCGCTCCATGATCTGCTGGGTCGAGATCGCGAGCAGGATGACCAGTGCCTGCAGCACCTCGACCAGTTCCTTGGGCACCCGCTCGTTGATGACCAGCCCGCCATACGCGAGCGCGCCGAAGAACAGCGCCGCGACGATCACGCCGGCCGGGTGGTTGCGGCCGAGCAGCGCGACCGCGATGCCGATGAAGCCCGCGCCGCCCGAGAAGCCGAGCTCGAAGTAGTGCTTGTAGCCGAGCACGAAGTTGCTGCCCCCGAGCCCCGCCACCGCGCCCGAGAGCGCCATCGCGATCGCCTGCGCGCGGCCGATCGAGACCCCGCCGTACTCGGCCGCGGTCGCGTTGAACCCGACCGCACGCAACTCGTAGCCGAGCCGGGTGCGGAACATCAGCACGCCGACCGCCGCCGCCAGGACCAGCGCGAGCGCCAGCGACAGGTTCGCGGGCGAGCCGTGGAGCGCGGGGAAGAACGCGCCGAGCCGCTCGAGCCACGCGCTCGCCGGCAGCTCGGCGGTGCGCACCGTGGCGTGCTCGAACCGCCCGCGGCCGACGTAGGACACGAGAGCGAACGCGATGAAGTTGAGCATGATGGTGTTGATGACCTCGTGCGATCCGAAGCGCGCCTTCAGCACGCCCGGGATCGCGCCCCACGCGCCGCCCGCCGCCGCGGCCGCGAGCAGCGCCACCGGCACCGCGAGCAGCGGCGGCCAGCCGGCGAGTGCGGGGCCCACCAGCGCGGCCGCGAAGCCGCCCAGGTAGAGCTGGCCCTCGACACCGATGTTGAACAGTCCGGCGCGGAAGCCGAGTGAGACCGCGAGTCCGGTGAACACCAGCGGAGTGGCCTTGAACAGCGTCTGCCCGATCCCGTAGCCGGTGCCGAGGCTCTCGCGCAGCATCAGCCCGTAGATCGCGAGTGGGTTCTCGCCGATCGCGAGGATGAACAACGCCCCCACCGCCAGCGCCAGCGCCACCGCCAGCACGGGCGCGGCCACCGTCAGCAGCGCGCGGCGCGACACGCGCGGGCGCGCCGCAGGACGGACCGCCGCCGGGGCCGCGCTCACGCGTGGCGCTCCACCGCGCGCCCGGTCATGCACAGCCCGAGCGCGCGCTCCGTGGTGTCCGCCGGCGTGGTCGCGAGCGCGATGCGGCCCTCGTAGAGCACCAGCACGCGGTCGCTGAGCGCGAGGATCTCGCTCAGCTCGGACGACACCAGCAGCACCGCGCGCCCGGCGTCGCGCTCCTCGAGCAGCCGCCGATGGAGGAACGCCACCGCGCCGAGGTCGACGCCGCGCGTCGGGTGGGCGGCGATCACCACCGGCACGCCGCGCGAGAGCTCGCGCGCGGCGATCAGCTTCTGCTGGTTGCCGCCCGACAGTGCCCCGGCGCGCGCCGCGGGATCCGCCGGGCGCACGTCGTAGGCGGCCAGCAGCGGGCGAGCGTGGCGCTCGAGCGAAGCGCGCTCGAGCAGCGGTCCGCGGCCGAACGCGGGCTCGCGCTGGCGGCCGAGCGCGAGATTCTCGGCCAGCGACATCTCGATCACGAGCCCGCGGCGCAGGCGGTCGCTCGGGATGTGCGCGAGGCCCGCGGCGCGGTGCTCGCGCGCCGAGCGCCCGCTGACGGTGTGGCCCGCGATCTCGATGGTGCCGCGCGCCGGCGGCAGCAGCCCGGCGAGGCACTCGATCAGCTCGTGCTGGCCGTTGCCCTCGACCCCGGCGAGCCCCACGATCTCGCCCGCGCGCACCTCGAACGAGATGCCGCGCACCGCGGGCAGCCCGCGGTGGCCGTGCACCTCGAGGTCGCGCACCGCGAGCGCCACCACGCCCGGCGGGCGCGCCGCGCGCGGCTGCAGCTCGGCGATCGGCTTGCCGACCATGAGCGCGGCGATCTCGGCGGTCGAGAGGTCGGCGACCGCGCCGCCGCCCACCACGCGTGAAGCGCGCATCACGGTGACGCGCTGGGCGAGGGCCTTCACCTCGCCGAGCTTGTGGGTGATGAGCACGATCGTCGTGCCGTTCGCCTGCAGCGCGCGCAGCACCGCGAAGAGTTCGTCGACCTCGTGCGGGGTCAGCACCGCGGTCGGCTCGTCGAGGATCAACACACGCGCGCCGTGATACAGCGCCTTGAGGATCTCCACCCGCTGCTGGGCGCCCACCGACAGCGTGCGCACCCGCGCGCGCGGGTCGACCGGGAGATGGTAGCGCTCGGACAGCTCCGCCACCGCCTGTTCGGCGGCGGCGCGACGGAAGGCACCGAGGCCGCCGCCGGGCTCGCGTGCGAGCGTGACGTTCTCGGCCACCGTGAGCGTATCGACCAGCATGAAGTGCTGGTGCACCATGCCGAGGCCCAGTCGCATGGCGTGTGCCGGACTGGCGATGTGCACCGCGCGCCCGTCGAGCGAGATGCTGCCCGAATCGGGGCGCAGCAGGCCGTAGAGCACCCGCATCAATGTGGTCTTGCCCGCGCCGTTCTCGCCCACCAGCGCGTGGATCTCGCCGGGGGCGAGGTCGAGCGAGACATCCTGGTTGGCGACGCAGGACCCGAAGCGGCGCGAGATGCCGCGCAGGGAGACGGCCGGTGCGATCATGGGAGAGCGGAGCCTAGCGGCGACGCGGGCCCGCGTCTAGGCACCTGACTCGCGCAGGTGAAGCGCGAGCGCACGCGCCGGCGCGCCGCAGCGCGCCCATCGCGCGCCAGCGCGGACCGCCGAGCCGAACCGTCGCCTTGTGCGCGTACGGCGGTTTCGCGCATGCTAACCGCTCACCGAACGACCCCTCGGAGACACCCCTTTCATGACCATTTCCCAGCTCGGCGTGCCCGATGGCCCGATCCGGTCGGCCTCCCGAATCTGAGATCGGTGTCCGGGCCGGGGAACCCTCCGCGCGCACGACGGCGATCCTGATCCTCGTCCTCACGGCCCTGGCGGCCGTCCTTCGCCTGGTGTGGCTCGATCGCTCGCCCCCGGGGCTCAATCAGGACGAGGCCATCAACGCCTGGAACGCCCAGTGCCTGCTCGAGACCGGACGCGACATGGTGGGCGCGCGCTGGCCGGTCTTCTACGCGCACGCGATCGGCGACAACCGCACGACCCTGCTCATCTACTGGCTGATCCCCTTCCAGGCGCTCGGCGGTCTCGGTGTCGTCGCGATGCGCTCGGCCGCGGCGGTGAGCGGCATCCTGTGCGTGCCGCTCATGGTCGCCGTCGGCTCGCGACTCTTCGGGCGCGCCTGCGGACTCGTGGCGGCCGCGCTGCTCGTGGCGAACCCCTGGCACTTCTCGAGCACGCGCTGGGCGATCGACGGCAGCATCGTCCCCTTCCTCACGCTCGCCACCGTCGCCCTGATGCTGCGGGCGGGACTGCCGATCGCCGACGGCGAGCCACGGCCCGCGAATCCCGCGCTCGCCGGGCTGGCCGGCGCCGTCGCGGGCGCGGCCTGCTACGGATACTGGGCGCTGCGGCTGCATCTGCCGGTCTTCCTCGCGCTGACGGCGCTCCTCACCTGGCACCACCGGCGGGCGCGACTGCGCACCCGCGCGGGAACGCTGGCCGCGCTGGCATTCGTGGTGGGACTCGCGGTCACGTTCGGGCCGCTCGTGGTTCGGCACTTCACGGATCCCGGGATCGCGATCCGGGGCGCGATGACCCGGCTGTGGGAGCCCGGGACTCCACCGGTCGAGATCGCGCTCCGGGTGCTCGGACGCTACGCGCTCCATTTCGGGCCGCGCTTCCTGTTCGTGCGCGGCGACGTCGACCCGGGCAACGCGCCGGCCGACTCGGGCGCCTTCGAGTGGACGATGCTCCCGCTGATGCTGATCGGACTCGTGGCCGCCCTGCGGGGCAGCCGCGGCTCGGCCTCGTGCGCGCTGCTGCTGGCGATGGTGCTCGCCTATCCCGCCGGCGACCTCGTCGGTCGGTACGACGGCGTCCACGCCTTCCGCAGCTCTCCCGGGATGGTCGCGCTGGTGCTGCTCGCGGCGCTGGGCGCCACCCGCGGCTGGCGGTGGATGCGCGGGCGGAGTCGCGCGCTCGCCTGGGCCGCGGCGGTGGCGCTCCTCGCCAGCACGATGCTGCAGGATGCGCGCTCCATCGCCACCTATTTCGGAGCGTGGCGGGAACGTCCGCCGGTCTACTTCCTCTTCCATGCCGACTTCATGCAGGCGTGCGAGTACGTCCGACCGCGGTTCCCGCGCGCGGATGCCGTCTTCTGGACGACCGCCGGCGTGAACATGCCGTTCGCCATGACGCTGGTCGGACTCGAATACGATCCCGCGCGTTGGCAGCGGGATCCGAAGGACATCCGGCCCGGCCCCGGCGGATGGGACTACTACGTGCGCTACGGCAAGAACTACTTCCTCTACGGCCGTGAGTGCGCGCCCTACGTGGATTCGCTGCGGGCCACGGGCCGCCGGGTGCACGCGATCTTCGTCGTGCGACCGCACGAGCTCGGCCTCGAACGGCCCTCGCACATCGTCCGTGGCCCCGACGGCCGCGAGCTGCTGTGGGTCTGCGAGGGAGAGCTGTGACCGCCCCGAGCGGCCGTTCGCCCGCGCGCGCTCCAGGCCCGCGCACCCGCGACGAGGTGGCGCCATGAGCGCTCCGCGCGGGACGCGCCGGGCTGGCAGCCCCCGCGGCCCCGCGCCGACCACGCGCGCCGGACGATCGTGGGCGGACGCCGCGAAAGGCGCGTGGGTCGCCGCTCTGCTGTTGGCGCTCCATCTCGGAATGGCGGGCTGGGGCGCGGTGAGGAACTCGGTCACGTTCGACGAGAACTTCCATCTTTCCTCGGGCGTCGCGGTGGTCGCGCGCCGCGACTTCATGGTCTCCCCGGTGAATCCCCCGCTGGTCAAGTCACTTCAGGCCGCCGCGGCGCTGGCCGCCGGCGCCCGCGTGCCCCCGGGGCGCGAATGGGTACGGCACGGACAGTACGAAGCGGGCGCGGCGTTCCTGCGCGCGAACGCGGACCGCTACCACCGGGTCTACCTCGCGGCGCGGTGCGTGACGCTCGCGCTCTCGATGGTCCTCGCGCTCGTGGTGATGGCCTGCGCGCGCGCCCTCTTTGGGCCCGCCGCCGGATTGCTGGCCCTGGCGCTCTACGCGCTCACACCGGAGGCGCTCGCGCACGGCGGGCTCGCCACACTCGACACCGCGACCGCGCTGGGATGGCTCGCCACGGTGGCTGCGGGTTGGCGCTACTCGACGAGCGGGAGCTGGCGCTGGTGGTGGGTCACCGCCGGCGCGTTGAGCTTTGCACTCCTGACGCGACTCACGTCGCTCGCGCTCCTGCCGCTGCTGCCGCTGCTGGCGGCGGTCGCGACCTGGCGCCGCCCGGACCGCAGGATCGGCCGCCTCGCGGCGGGGCTGGTGCTCCTGCTGCCGGTCGCCGTCGCGGCGCTCTGGGTCGGCTACCTCGGGCAGGTCTCGTTCGCGCCGCTCCGCTCGCTGCCGTTCGAGTCGGACCGGTTCGAGACGATCGCTCGCGCCCTGCCCGAGCTGCGGCTGCCGTTGCCCGACGCCTGGCTGGCGGGGCTCGACCACCAATCGTTCGAGGGCCAGGCGGGGATCACGCCGACGTTCCTGTTCGGCCGCATCCTCACGCAACGGGTGCCGTTCTATTTTCCGCTCGCGATCGGACTCAAGTGGCCGATCGAGCTGTTGGCGCTGCTGGTGCTCGCATGCGCCGCGATGTTCCGGCGCGCGGAGCGCCCGTGGCAGGACGAGGCCTGCTTCGTGCTCCCGCCGGCCGCGTACCTGCTGGCGGCAATGTTCGTGGTGCAGCTCAATGCCGGGGTCCGCTACGTGCTCCCCGTCCTGCCGTTCGTGTGCGTGCTGTCGTCGAGCGTGGTGTGCGCCGTCCCCCGGGGTGGGCGCTGGCGCTCCGGCGTTGCGCTGGCGGCCGTGCTCGGGCTTGCGATCGAGACCGCGTCGGTCGCGCCGTGGTACCTCACCTCGTTCAATCCATTCGCCGGGGCGCCGGCGGTCCACGACCGGGCGTTGAACGACTCCAACGTCGATTGGGGACAGGGGCTGCTCGCACTCCGGGACGAGATGCGGGCGCGCGGCATCCACCGGATCCATCTGGCCTACCACGGCACCACCGACCCGGCCGTCTACGGCATCGACTACGTTCCCTATCTCGGCGGCGTGCCGGGCCCGCAGAGCGACTGGCTGGCGATGAGCAGCTACTACCGCGTCGGGCTCTCGCAGCACATGGTCACCCCGACGGGGCGGACGGACTTCGTCCGCTTCGACACGCGCGCCTTCGACAGCCTCGAGCCGGTCGCCCGGCCCGCCCGCTGCATGTACCTGTATCGCATGCGCTGACTCCGACCGCGCGGATTTCGTCGCGTTTCGCGGACCGGTCCGGGGGCCGCACGGAACTGCAGGCAAGCGGTCCGCCCGCGCGGTACCATGGATGTGGTTCCACCGAGAACCCGCTTGCTGGAGGTGCCCATGCCCTGGCTACCGCGTATCGCCGCGTTCCTCCTGACGCCTCTCGCGTGCGCGTCGATCGCGCTCGCGCAACCGGCCCCGGGCGCGTACCTGAAGTGGGACCAGGCGCTCGGCGCGGGCGGACTGGAGGATCGTTCGTTCGCGTGCGGGGAGAACACCGGCACCGACGAACTGGTGGGCTCGTTCGTTCCAGACGCCGACGTTTCCAGCGTGGTCGGGTTCGTCGCGACGCTCGAAGTGCGCTCGCTGCGACTGGTCCTCGACCACATCCAGCCGCCGCTCCCCGAGTGGTGGCGGATGCAGCCCGGGGGCTGCCGCGCCAACTCCTTCACGACCTCCGCCGATTTCACCGGCGAGCCGTTCGTGTCCGCGACCGGAGTCGAGGACTTCCTTGGGAACCCAGCCCTCGTCCTCGCCCGCCACGTGTGGCCGTTCCAGCCGGAGCGCGGCCTTCCGTACGGCCTGGACTCCAGCGTCGCGCAGGTCACGATCGAGGTCACGCTCCCGATCGATCAGGCCACGATCCTGCTCGCGGGCCACGAGTACTACGCCTTCCGCGGCCGGCTCTCGCACGCGCACACCACCGGGATCCCGGCCTGCGGCGGTTGCTGCACCGCGATCGGGGTTCGCTTGCTGCAGATCCAATTGGTGCAGGATCCGCAGCCGGCGAGCCCGGTGTTCCTCTGGGGTGGGCCGAACGAGGGCAACCTCGCGACCTGGCAGCGGTACAACGAGACCGCCTGCCTGATGACGGTGCCGGCGGCGACCTCGACCTGGGGTGCGATGAAGACCCGCTATCGCTGAGGCGGCTGCGGCGACGGCTCCGAGCCCGCACCTGCGGACGCGCGTGACACGACGACCGCGACGGCTCTTGCTGTCCGCCGTTGCGCGCCGCCGGTGCATCGCGCATGCTCCCGGCACCTCGCGCCCAACCCAGGAGTGGCTGCCCGATGCCGACCCCGCCCCGCTTCGCCTCGTCGATCGCGCTCGCGATCTCGATCGTCGCTCTCGCCGCGCCGCCGGCGGCCCGCGCGGCGGCCACCGCGGCGGCGCCGACCCACCCGCGCAACGTCGTGCTCATGATCCCCGATGGCTGCGGGCCGGCGACGCTGGCGCTCGCGCGCATGGTCGCGGGGCACCCGCTGGCGCTCGACGGCATGCTGGTCGGCGCGGCGCTGACCCACTCGAGCGACGCCCGCGTCACCGACTCGGGGGCCGCGGCGACCGCGCTGGCGACCGGCCACAAGACCTACAACGGCGGCATCAGCGAGGACACGCTCCACCTCGCGCTCGGCACACTGCTCGAGGCGGCCGAGGCGAAGGGACTCGCGACCGGACTGGTGGCCACCAGCCGCATCACCCACGCCACCCCCGCGGCGTTCGCAGCGCACGTCGACCAGCGCGCCTCCGAGGACCTGATCGCCGCGCAGATGCTGGAACAGGGGATCGAAGTGCTGCTGGGCGGCGGTCGCTCGCGGTTCGTGCCGGAGGCCGCCGGGGGCGAGCGCCGGGACGGGCGCGATCTGCTCGCGGAGTCGCGCGCGCGCGGCGTCGAGGTGCTGGTGGATCGCGAAGGGCTCGAGCGCGCCGCGCGGGTCGCCGCGCCCGTGGTGAGCCTGCACGTCGGCCGCCACGCCGCGGCGGCACCCGGGGCGCGCCCGCTGCTCGGGCTGTTCGCGATGGACCACATGGAGTACGCGCTCGACCAGGACTCGCTCTCCCAGCCGCGCCTGCTGGAGATGACCGAGGCGGCGCTCGCGCGCCTGTCGCGCGCGCCCCGCGGGTTCTTTCTGATGGTCGAGGGCAGCCGCATCGACCACGCGGCCCACGACAACGACGCGCCGGCGACGGTGCGCGAGGCGCTCGAATACGATGACGCCGTGCGGGCGGTGCTCGAGTTCGCGCGGAACGACGGGCGCACGCTGGTGATTTCGTGCGCCGATCACGAGACCGGCGGACTCACCCTGGCGCGGCGGATCGGTGACGCGAGCCACAGCGACCTGCAGCCCGAAGCGATCGCGCGAGTGCGCCACTCGGCCGCGCGGATGGCGGATCACATGCGCGCGGGAGCTCCCCCGGCGGTCGTCCTGCGCGAGTCGGCGGGAGTCGACAGCCTGGACGCGGACGAGCGCCGGGCGATCGCCGACGGGCTCGCCGGTCGCGGCTGGCTCGCCGGGGCGATCGCCGAGATCGTCAACCGCCGCGCGCGCGTGGCCTGGGCCACCAACGGACACACCGCGGCGGACGTCGGGCTCTACGCGTTCGGTCCCGGCCGCGAGCGCTTCGTCGGCGTGCACGAGAACTCCGAGGTCGGCCGCGAGATCGCGCGGGCGCTCGGACTGGACCTCGAAGCGGTCACCGCACGGCTGCGGCGGGACGTGCGCGCGCGTAGCTGGTAGATTGCCCGCTGCGCGCCGCAGCGTTCCGTCTGCTCCCCTGGAGGAAACCCCATGCTGGACCGACCCCTGGCCCTCGGCGACGACGAGCCGGGTGCCCCCGACATGCTCACCACGCTCGAAGGGCGGCTGTCGTTCAAGGCGCGCTATGTGCTCGTCTTCGGCTCGATCGACTCCGAGATGGCACGCTCGGCGTGCGAGCGGCTGATCGCGCTCGACCAGGAATCGCAAAAGCCGATCCGCGTGCTGATCTCGTCGCCGGGCGGACACGTCGAGTCCGGGGACGCGATCCACGACATGATCCGCTTCGTGCGCTCTCCGGTCACCACCGTGGGCTCGGGATGGGTGGCGAGCGCGGGGACGCACATCTTCCTCGCGGCCCCGAAGGCGCGCCGCGTGTGCCTGCCCAACACCCGCTTCATGATCCACCAGCCCGGCGGCGGCGTCGGGGGCCAGGTGACCGACATCGCGATCCAGGCCAAGGAGATCGTGCGCACGCGCGAGCGGATCGCGCGCGTCGTGGCGCAGGAGACCGGCAAGTCGCTCGAGCAGGTGCTGTCCGACATCGAGCGCGACTTCTGGATGAACGCCAGCGAGGCGATCGAGTACGGCATCGTGTCGCGCGTGATCGCCAACCACTCCGAACTGCCCTGAGGGGACACGCCGGCGCGGCGGCAGCCGGGCCCGCCGCTAGCGCGGGCGGCGCACGAACAGCACGGTGACGTCGTCCTCGAACGACGTGCCGCTGCCGTAGTCGGTGAGGCGTCGCATCAGATCGGCGACCGCGTCCTGAGCCGGTCCCTCGCGCCAGGCTTCCATCCAGGTGCGCACGCGCTCCACGCCGAAGCCGGCGTCGCCGTCCCCGATGCCGTGCTCGATCACGCCGTCGCTGAACATCGCCAGCGCGCCGCCGCGGTCCATGTGAGCGAAGCCGAGCTTGTAGGTGGTATGGAGCTCGGGCCCGAGCAGCAGCCCGCCCATGCTCAGATCGTGGAACCCGTGCTGGTCGAGCAGCTGCGGCGGGGGATGGCCGGCGTTGATGTATAGGAAGTTGCCGTTGGAGTGGAGCTCGCCGTAGACCAGCGAGATGAACCGCGTGGTGAGCCCGCTGCGGTGGATGACGCGGTTGAGCTTCTCGATCACCCGCGTGATCTTGAGGTCGCGCTCGACTCCCATGCGCAGGCCGGTGGCGACGTCGCGGGCCTGGAGCGCGGCCGGCAGACCGTGGCCCGAGGCATCAGCGACGGCCAGTCCGAGCGAGTCGCCGTCCACCTCGATGAAGTCGAAGTAGTCGCCCCCCACCGCGCTGGCGGGGAGACTGAGCGCGGCGATGTCGAAGTTGCCGAACACCGGCGGCGCCGTGGGGAGCAGGCTCAGCTGGATGGCGCGGGCCTGCGCGAACAGGTCCTCCAGCTCGCGCCGGCGCAGGTGCTGGCCGATCGCGTAGTGCAGCGCGGCGACCGCGGAGGCGAACTGGGCGTGCGTGGGCACGCCCGAGAGTCCGCCGGGCGGGGCACCGAACAGCGCCAGCAGGACGCTCGCATCCTCGCCGACCGGCACCAGCGCGAGTGGTCCGGTCCCGTGCTCGCCGGTCCACGGCAGCTCGCCGATCGCGCCGTCGCCGTGGCCTGCGAGGCGCCGATGCAGCTCGGCCGCGAGGTCGGGCCGGCCTTCGCCGCAGCGCCTCTCGAGCACGATCCCGACGGCCTCGCGGCGATACACGTGCACGGCCGCCAGGCCGAGGCCGTGACCGAGCTGCTCGAGCACGCGCGGCGCGAGCCGCGCCGCGAAGCGCTCGAGCGAGCCGCCGTTCGGGAGTCCCTCGAGCGAGCGTTCGATGCGGCGATGGAGCGCCTTGGGCTCGATCATCGCCGCGGGCCCGGCGGCCTCGCGCGGCCCTGCGGCTCGCCCGCCGCGCGCCACGCGAAGCGCGCGTTGGCGCGATGGTATTCAGCCATCGAGTAGGCCGCGCCCTTGCCGACGTACGCCATGTCCTCGAGCGCCGCGACGGCAGCGTCCTCGGAGTGGCCGGCCGCCCGGGCCGCGCGCGCGCGGGTGGCCAGCGTGCGCAGGTAGTCGAGGTCGCGCTCCAGCCGCTCGCGCACCGCGCCCGCGCCGTGCGCCACCGCGCCGTGGCCGGGCACCAGCGTCTCGAGCGCGCCGCCGTCGAGCAGCGGGCACAGCGCCTCGAGCGTGCGCACGTACACCTCGGGCGGGCCGTCGAGGATGGGCACCTCGAGGTCGGACAACATGTCGGCCGCGACGAGCACGCGCTGCTCCGGCAGGTGCACGCTGATCTGACTGCCGCTGTGGCCGAACGCGTCGCGAAACACCGGCCGCCACGGGCGCAGCGGGTGGAAGTGCAGCCCCGCGACCGCGTCGTCGGGGACGAACGGCTCGAACGGCTGCCGGAAGCGCGCGCCGTGCCCGGCGGCACAGCGCTCGGCCTCGGCGCGGATCGCGGCCGCGTCGCGCTGCAGCTCCGCCGCGAAGCGGTCGTGGGCGAGCGTGCGGGCGGCCGGCCACCACGGGCGGCCGAGCACGTGGTCCCAGTGCGCGTGGGTGAACACCAGAGTGATGTCGGCCGCCCCCGACTCCTGGACCGCGCGGGCGAGGTCGTCGAGCTCGGCGGGCAGCACTCCGGGATCGATCACGACGGCGTGCTCGGGATGCAGCAGCAGCGTGGAGTTCATCCAGAACGCGGCGCTCTGGCGGACGCGCACGCCGCCCCCGAGGTCGGTCCAGGCTCCGGCCGGTGCGCTCATCCTGTCCTCCGTGGGCTACTGCGAGGGCACGGCGATCTTGCCCGCGATGATCTCGGCCTCGAGCGAATCCACGACCATCTTCACGCGGTCGGGGATCTGGGCCTTGTTGCGGTCGTCGTACACCCAGCCCACGCCCTTCTCGGCCAGGCCGAACTGGCGGATGCCGCCGCTCCACTTGCCCGCGCTCAGTTCGCGGATGGTGTCGAACACCGCGGTGTCGACGCGCTTGATCATCGAGGTGAGCACCACCCCGGGCGCTTCGTCGTACTGGTCGGAGTCCACGCCGATCGCGAGCTTCTTCAGCTCGCGTGCGGCCTCGAACACGCCGAGGCCGGTCGAGCCGGAGGCGTGGTAGATGATGTCGGCGCCGGCGTGGTACTCGGCGAGCGCCAGTTCCTTGCCCTTGGTCGGGTCCTTGAACGCGGTGCCGGTGGCACCCGCGTACTTGACCATCACCTCGGTCTTCGGATCGATCGCCTTCACGCCCGCCCGGTAGCCGGCTTCGAACTTCTTGATGAGCGGGATCTCCATGCCGCCGACGAAGCCGACCTTGCGCGTCCTGCTCATCAGGGCCGCCAGCGCGCCCACCAGGTAGGAGCCCTCCTCTTCCTTGAACTTCAGCGCGAGCAGGTTGGGGGGCAGCTCCTCGCCCTCCTTCACCGTGTAGTCCACGCACGCGAACTTCACGTCCGGGAACTCCTGCGCGAGCGACTTGATGTCGTCCGAGAACAGGAAGCCGACTCCGAACACCAGGTGGCAGCCGCCGGCGGCGAGTTGGCGCATCGCGGCCTCGCGATCGGTGCCCTCGCCCGTTTCGAGCGTGACGAATTCGATTCCGAGCTCGGCCTTGGCGCGCTCGAGGCCCGCGTAGGCGGCGTCGTTGAACGACTTGTCCCCGCGCCCACCGACGTCGAACACCAGCCCGACCTTCGGCTTGCCAGGCGTGGCCGCGGGGGCGGGGGACTGCTCGCTGCTCTTACCGCACCCGGCGACGAGCGCCAGCGGCAGCGCGAGCACGAGGACGGCGCGCACGATCCGACGAAACGACACGGGAACCTCCGGAGTCTGGGGTCGTGGGAGGCGCCGCGCGCCGGCCGAGCGCGTGGCAGCGCCGGCAGCGGGCCTCGTAGAGCTCGGCGCCGCCCACCACCACGCGCCCGCGCTTCTGCACCTTGCGATACGTGCGGTTCGCGGGCTCGCCGCAGACCACGCAGATGGCGAGCGTCTTGGTGATGTACTCCGCCACCGCGAGCAGCTGCGGCATCGGCTCGAACGGCTGGCCGAGGTAGTCCTGGTCGAGCCCCGCGACGATCACCCGCTTGCCGCGCCGCGCCAGCTCCTGGCACACGCCGACCAGCTCGGGGCCGAGGAACTGGCCCTCGTCGATGCCGATCACCTGCGCCTCGTGGGCGTGCTTCAGCACGTCCTTCGCGGACTTCACCGCGCGGGATGGGATGCGCAGCTCGCTGTGCGAGACGATGGCGTCGGCGGCGTAGCGGTCGTCGATGCCGGGCTTGAAGATCTCGACCCGCTGGCGGGCGATCTGGGCGCGGCGCAGGCGGCGGATCAGCTCCTCCGTCTTGCCGCTGTACATGCTCCCGACGATCACTTCGATCCAACCGGTGCTGGGGAACGGATAGGTGGGTTCGGACATGGCGGAGGCACGTTACCCGCGGCCCGGTACAGCGTCAACGGCGGCGACCGCGTGAGCGCGGCGGGACGCGCCGGGCCGCGCGTGGGACGTGCCACGGTGCACGCGCGGCGGCCACTACGGCGCGCGGTGCGGTCACGCCGCCGACCCCGTCGCCGGCCGGTTCCGCTTTCCGTCGTCGGGCCGGAGGCGTACAGTGGCCGCGAGCTGCGATCTGAACGCAGTCCGCGCCGCGCCGCAGCATCCATCGCTCCGACTTCCCCACGACGGAACCACGCGCACGGACTCCGCAGGGAGGGATCATGAGCGCACTCCGTTTCGGAAGAGACCGCCTCGCCTCGCCCGCCACTTCGGGCGCGCTGGAATGGCTGGTCACCAACGGCATCGGCGGCTACGCGTGCGGCACGCTCGGCGGCATGCTGGGCCGTCGCTATCACGGCCTGCTGGTCGCCGCGCTGCGGCCCCCGGTGGGCCGCACGCTGATGCTCACCAAGCTCGCGGAGACGCTCGAGGTCGACGGCACGCCGCACGACCTCGACGCCAACCGCTGGGCCGGAGGCGTGGTCCAGGCGCCCGGGCTCGCGCACCTGGAGTCGTTCGCGCTCGAGGAGAGCGTGCCGGTCTGGACCTGGGCGGTGGGCGACGCGCGCCTCGAGAAGCGCGTGTGGATGGAGCACGGCGAGAACACCACGTACGTGCACTACCGGGTCACCTCGGCGCGCGCGCCGGTGACGCTGCGACTGAAGGCGCTCGTCAACCATCGCGACGCCCACACCACGCTCGGGCACGGCGACTGGCAGGCCCGGGTCGAGCCGGTGTCCGGCGGCCTGCGGGTCGAGGCGTTCGAGGGTGCCACTCCGCTATGGCTGGTGGCCCCGGGCGCGCACGTGGAGCCGGCCCACGACTGGTATCGCGGATTCGCACTGGCGCTCGAGGAGGAGCGCGGGCTGGACGCGCTCGACGATCACCTCATGGTGGGCACGTTCACCGCGACGCTCGCCGACGGCGAGGCGCTCACGGTGGTGGCGAGCACGCGCCACGACGCCGGCCGCGGCGGCTCCGGTCCGCTCGCGCTGGCGGGCTCACTCGCGCGGCGGCGCGCGCACGACAAGTCGCTGCTCGACGCCTGGCGCCAGGCGCAGCCCGATGCCTCGAAGCACGCGCCCGAGTGGGTGCAGTGCCTGGTGCGGGCGGCCGACGCGTTCATCGTCGACCGCGCGCAGTCCGGCCTGCCGAACGGGCGCACCGTGATCGCGGGCTACCCGTGGTTCAGCGACTGGGGCCGCGACACCATGATCGCGCTGCCCGGGCTCACGCTCGCGACCGGGCGTCCCGAGATCGCTCGCATGATCCTGTCCACGTTCGTGCGGCACCTCGACCGCGGGATGCTGCCGAACTACTTCCCCGACCAGGGCGAGCCGCCGACGTACAACTCCGTCGACTCCGCGCTGTGGCTGTTCCAGGCGGTGCGCGCCTATCACGACGCCACCGGCGACGACGCGCTGCTGCGCGAGGTGTTCCCGGCGCTCGAAGAGGTGTGCGCCTGGTACGAGCGCGGCACCCGCTACGGCATCCACGTCGACGAGCGCGACGGCCTGATCGACGCCGGTGAGGCCGGCGTTCAGCTGACCTGGATGGACGCCAAGGTCGAGGACTGGGTGGTGACCCCGCGGCAGGGCAAGCCGGTCGAGATCAACGCGCTCTGGTACGGGGCGCTCCTCACGCTGGCGCGCTTCGCGCGCAAGCTCGACCGCCCGGCCGAGGGGTACGAGCGGCTGGCGCGCCGGGTCGAGACCTCGTTCGAGCGGTTCTGGAATGAGCCGACGCAGGCGCTGTTCGACGTTCTCGACGGTCCGGAAGGCTCGGATCCCTCGCTGCGGCCGAACATGCTGTTCGCCGTCTCGCTCCCCGACAGTCCGCTGCCGCCCGCGCGCCGGCGCGCGGTGCTCGACGCGTGCGGCAGGCTGCTCCTCACCTCGCACGGGCTGCGCAGCCTCGCACCCACCGAGGTGGCGTACCGGGGACGCTTCACCGGCGACCGCCGGGCGCGCGACGGCGCGTACCACCAGGGCACCGTGTGGACCTGGCTGCTGCCGCACTACGCGCTGGCGCACTTCCAGGTGCACGGCGACCGCGCGGCCGCGCTGGCGTTCCTCGAGCCGCTCGGCGACCTGATCGGCGAGATGGGGGTGGGCACGCTGCCCGAGGTGGCCGAGGGCGATCCGCCGCACGCGCCCAAGGGCTGCTTCGCGCAGGCGTGGTCGGTGTCCGAGGCGCTGCGGGTGTGGCACCTGCTCCAGGCGCCGGCGAAACGGAACGCGCACCCGCGCATCACGGCGCGGCGCGTGACCGCGGAGTCGCGCCGCGCCTGACGCGCCCTCCGCGCGGCAGGCGAGTCGGCAACGCGAAGGCCCCGGTCGGGTGACCGGGGCCTTCGTCGTGACGCCATCGATGCCGCCTACGAGCGCGCGGGCGCGTCCTCGCGCTCGGCCTCGCGCAGCAGGGAGCGGATCTTGGTCTTCACCAGGTCGATCGCGACCTTGTTGTGCCCGCCCTCGGGGATGATGACGTCGGCGTAGCGCTTGGCCGGGTCCACGAACTGCAGGTGCATCGGCCGCACGCTCTCCTCGTACTGGCGGATCACGCTGTCCACCGAGCGGCCGCGCTCGATGATGTCGCGGCGCAGGCGGCGGATGAAGCGCACGTCGGGGTCGGCGTCGATGAACAGCTTGATGTGCATCAGGTCGCGCAGCTCGGGCTCGTGGAAGATCAGGATGCCCTCGAGCACGATGATGTGGTGATCGCCGATGTGGCGGGTCTCGGCCAGCCGGCGGTGTTCGGCGTAGTCGTAGATCGGCTGCTCGACCGGGCGCCCCGCGAGCAGGTCCTGGATGTGCTGCACCAGCAGGCCGTTGTCGAACGCGTCGGGGTGGTCGAAGTTGCGCGCCTCGCGGTCGCGGAGCGGGATGTCCTCGAGGTTCTTGTAGTAGGAGTCCTGATCGATGATGACGACGCGGTCAGAACCCAGTTCGCGGACGATGGTGCGCGCCACGAGCGTCTTGCCCGAGCCCGACCCCCCCGCGATGCCGATCAGGATGCGCCGCGACATGGAAGCGCACGGTAGCATCCACCCCCCGGCGAAGCAACGCGCGCGCGGGCGCATCGCGCGCCCGCCCCGATGCATCGAATCCGGGCACGCGGCGAGCGGCCGCGGGAGAGGAGGCGCACGATGGCGACGATCGCCCGGCTCGCCGAGCCCGAGCTCCGCACGGCGTTGGCGGCGCTGCCCGGCTGGCAGGTGGTGGGGGAGAAGCTGCACCGCGAGTATCGCTTCAGGGACTTCATCGAGGCGTGGGGGTTCATGACCGAGGCCGCGATCGTGGCCCAGTCGATGGATCACCATCCCGAGTGGTCGAACGTCTACCACACGGTGGTGGTGGACCTCGTGACGCACGACGCCGGCGGCATCACCGCCCGCGACGTCGCGCTCGCCACCCGCATGGAGGAGCTGGCGCGGCACCGCGCGCGGCCGGGGTGAGCGCTCAGCGGGCCGCGGCGGCCTCGAGCACCAGCCTGACCTGGTGCTGGCGATCGAGCGCGTAGCGCACCCAGGTCTCGAGGGGCACGGTCTCGACGTTCCCGAAGCGGGTCCGATACTCGGCCCAGAACGACTCCGGCTGCCACAGTGCGCGCATCGCCATGGTGCTCGACAAGTTGGTGATCACGGCGGGGTCGCCCGGCGCCCGTCGTGCGAGCTCGGACGGCATCGCTCCGCCGAGCAGCCAGTACACGCCGCGCTTGATGCCGTCGACCACGTCGGGTGGGATCACCGTCCGGGACATCGGATCCAGCACCTCTTCGAGCCGCGCGCCGACCCAGGTGGTGTCGCCCTGCTCCGGATCGATGGGCGGGTAGAAGCGCACCAGATCCGGATCGTCGAAGAGCGAGAACTTGAAGCGCGACGTGCCGGGCGGCTGGGGGTCGCCCCACAGCGACCGCGCCCGCGAGGCCATCAGCAGCGCGGCGAGGTAGAACTCGGCATGATCGATGTCGGTGACCGCCGGTGCGATGACGCCGACCACCGCCAGCGGCGCGGTCAGGCCCGGCAGGGTCAGCGTGGCGGCCGCGGGGCGCAGCGCCACCTTCGTGGGTGGCGGTGGCGTGCCCGCCGGGATGCTCCCGAACTCGCGCTCGAGGAACGCGTGCAGGTCGATCCCCGAGAACTCGCCGGCGATGGCGAGCGTCGCGTTGGCCGGCACGAAGCGCTCGCGCATCACGCGCTCCACCTCGCGCATGGTCACGGCCTCGAGCGCGCCGCCGCTCGCCAGGCGCGCGAGCGCCGCCGAGTCGGCGCCCGCCGCCAGCTCGCGCGGCAGCGCCCACGACACGGAGTCGGGATCGCGGGCGTAGAAGCCGCCGAGATCTCCGCGCACGGCCGCGGTCGCCTGCTCGATCAGCACCGGGGTGAGTCGCACCCCGCGCATCCGCGTGGCGGTCTGGTGCAGCACGCCCGGGAACTGCTGCGGGGTGGCGAGCTCGATGAACAGGGTGGCGCGCGGCAGCACCTTCACACGCCAGCCGCCCGGCCGCAGGCTCTGCATCTCCCCGCGCGAGCGCTCCGGGACGTCGCCGGCCGCCGCCATGAACCGCGCCTCGGCGAGCAGCCAGGCCAGTCCCTCGCGCCCGACCGGGTCGGCGGCGGAGCCACTGCCGTACGCCACGGTGATCGCCACGCTGCTGGCGCCGG
Source organism: Candidatus Eiseniibacteriota bacterium (assembly GCA_963725865.1). Lineage (GTDB taxonomy): Bacteria > Eisenbacteria > RBG-16-71-46 > RBG-16-71-46 > RBG-16-71-46 > CAVSAC01. The sequence continues at coordinate 281,509 of CAVSAC010000014.1, read as the reverse complement.
GGACCTCGCGGGTGGTGACCCGCAGGCCGTTCGAAAGGCTCCACTGGTCGACCCGGGTGCTGTCGGGAAGGGTGGTGGGGCCGGCCGCGGCAGCCGGGAGCGGGCCGAGTGCGGCCGCGGCGAGGAGCATGACGGGAGCGACCCAGCTCAGCATGGAACGGTTCACGCGGTCTCCTGGAGGTGTGGGCGACCCGGGGGCGGGGCGCGGCGACGGGCAGGCATTGTACCGCGAGCGCCGCCCGCCGCGCACCCGCGCGCCGCGGGCGCCGTGCCTTGACCGCGCCGCGCACCGGTCCCTAGACTCCCTCGATCATGTCCCACCTCGACGAGTCCGATGTCCGCCGCCTGGTGCGCGAAGTCGTGGATCGCACCCTCGGGCCCGATGCCGCCGCCGCCACGGAGCGGCCGGCCGGCGCCGAGCGGCGGGTCGCGCTCGGCGGGGATCACGGGGGCTTCCCGCTCAAGGAGATCCTCAAGCAGTACATCGGGGACGAGCTGGGCTGGACGGTCCACGATTGCGGCACCTGGTCCACCGACGCGGTGGACTATCCCGACATCGCCGCCGCGGTGGCGCGCGAGGTCGCAGCCGGACGTTGCGCGCGCGGGGTGGTGATCGACGCGGCCGGCATCGGCTCCTCGATGGCGGCGAACAAGGTGCCGGGCGCGCGCTGTGCGCTGGTGCACGACGACGCGACCGCGCTCAACAGTCGCGAACACAACGACGCCAACATCATGGCGCTCGGCGCCAAGGTCGTGAATCGCGGCCTGGCGCAGCGGCTGGTGAAGCTGTTCCTGACGACTCCATTCGGCGGCGGCCGTCACGAGCGCCGCGTCCAGAAGATCATGGCGCTCGAACGCGGCCGCTAGGCCGCCGCGCGCAGCAGGCGCCGCCAGGCGCCGTGATATCGACGAGGCTCATGCGACTCTCCCATCGGGTCATCCACAGGCTCCCCAAGACCGACATCCACTGCCATCTCGATGGCTCGCTGCGACCGGCCACGTTCCTCGAGCTCGCCACCGCCCAGGGCTACCGGCTCCCGGTGAGCGGGCTGCGCCGCGTCACGCACTGGCTGCAGGCGGGCTCGCGCACGCGCAATCTGGCGGACTACCTCAAGATCTTCGATCACACGCTCGCGGTGATGCAGGAGAAGGAGGCGCTCTACCGGATCTCGTACGAGCTCGCCGAGGACGCGGCGGCCGAGGGCGTACGGCACCTGGAGGTGCGCTACTCGCCGATCCTCCATCGCAAGCGCAAGCTCGGCTTCGGCGACATCGTCGACCCGGTGATCGCGGGGCTGAGGGACGCCGGCACCAAGTACCGGGTCTCGACCGGCGTGATCGTGTGCGGGATCCGCTCGATGGACCCCCGGGTGTCGCTGGAGCTGGCGGAGCTGGCGGTGGCCTACAAGGGCCGCGGCGTGCTCGCGTTCGATCTCGCGGGGCAGGAGAAGGACTATCCGGCCAAGGCCCACCGCGAGGCGTTCCAGTTGATCCTCAAGAAGAACATCAACAGCACGGTGCACGCGGGGGAGGCGTTCGGGGCCGCCAGCATCTCGCAGGCGCTGCACTACTGCGGCGCCCATCGCATCGGCCACGGCACGCGGCTGCTCGAGGACCCGGATCTGATGCGCTACGTGAACGACCACCGCATCCCGCTCGAGGTCTGCGTGTCGTCGAACGTACAGACCCGCGCGGTGCGCGGCGTGCGCGAGCACCCGTTCGGCTTCTACTTCCGCCAGGGCCTGCGCGTGACGCTCAACACCGACAACCGGCTGGTCTCGAACACCACGGTGTCGAGGGAGATCTTCCTGGCGGCGCGCGCGTTCCGGCTCACGCCGTACGAGATCAAGCGCATCATCATCAACGGGTTCAAGTCCTCCTTCATGCCGTACGCGCAGAAGGCCCGCATGCTGCGCGAGGTGAACCTGGAGATCGACCGGATCTTCATGGAAGAGTTCCCCGACGAGTACGACCGCCGCATCACGAGCATGTAGGCCATGCGTCCCCCCGCCGCGTGCCGCGCCCCGCTCGCCTGCCTGCTGACCGCCGCCGTGCTGACGGCCGCGACACCCGCCCCCGCCGGAGCCGGCGCGCAGGCCGACACCGTCAAGTACGCGATCGCCTACACCTCGATGAACCGCGTGGGGCTGACGATCTCGAACTACGGCTTCTTCGGGAACAACTTCGTCTCACGTGCCCCCTCGTTCGAGTTCCCGGTCGGCACCGGCTACGAGCACATGGCGCGCGCCGGGCTGTGGGTGGGCGCGATCGCGCTCTCGGACACCGGCCGATTCACGGGCGTCTCGAGCGCGGTGGTCGACAACACCCAGGGCTCCGGCGGTCCGTCCGAGACCGAGTTCACGCCCGCCGGCGTGGAGATCAGCCGCCGCTCGCGCATCTCGAACAGCCGGTTCTACTCGCCCGACGCGATCTCGGACGAGGACCTGCTCTGCGTGTACCGCGACACTCCGGCCAAGCCGGCGTCGGGCTATCAGAACGAGCGCCACACCCCACTGCAGATCGAGGTGCGCCAGCGCGTGCTGTCGTTCGGGCTGCAGGCCGCGGACGGCTTCGTCGCGGTCCAGTTCACGATCGTGAACCACGGCCCGCCTCTGCAGGACGCGTGGGTCGGGCTCTACGCGCAGCTGGTGAGCGGTCCCAAGAACGCCTACTCCACGTGGCCGCCCTCGGCCACCTCGGGGCCGGGCTCGTGGTACTACCGCACCTACGCCGACTTCGACGCCACGCGCCGGCTCTACCGCGAACGCTTCTGCGCCGCGCTGCCGGTGCCCGCGGGCTGCGACGTGCCGTACTGCCCGCCGTGGGCGGGCGTGCGGCTGCTGGGCGCGCGGCCCGGCGGCATCGACTCGCGCACGGTCAGCTTCAACTGGTGGTCGTTCAGTCCCGGTGACACCGCGCGCGACAGCGACCTCAAGCGCTACGGCGTCCTCTCGAACGGCGCGCGGATGGATCCGCGCACCTGCGTGCCGGGGGCGGGCTGCTCGCCGATCATGGTGCTGTCGGTCGGCCCGTTCTCGTCCATCGCTCCCGAGGACTCGATCACGATCGACTTCGCTTTCGTCGGCGGCGACGACGAGGCCGGATTGACGGCGAGCGCCGACTACGCGCAATTCGCGTACGACATCGGCTACCGGCTGCCCGCGCCCCCGCCGTCGCCGCGGCTGCACGTCGAGACCGGAGCGCGGTGCGTCGACCTGTACTGGGACGATTCCTCGGAGAGCGCGTCCGATCCCACCAGCCCGATGCCGGGGGGCCGGGATTTCGAGGGCTATCGCGTCTATCTGTCGTCCGACCGGCAGAACCCCACGCGGATCGCGCAGTACGACCTCTCGGACACCACTGGCTTCAACACCGGGCTCGACGCGGTCCGCCTGCCCACCCCGAAGTTCTTCGACGGGATCGCGTACCCGTACCACCTGCGGGCCGACCAGCTGCGGGACGGCTTCTCGTACTGGGGCGCGGTGACCGCGTACGACATCGGCGACGCCCAGACCACCAGTCTCGAGAGCGGCGTCGGGCAGAACAAGTTCATGGCGGTCCCGAATCCCGCGCCCGGCGCACGGCGGGGAGGCGTGACCGTGTATCCGAATCCGTACCGCGTCGAGGCGCGCTGGGATCGGGGCACGCTGGTGCGCGACCACTACCTGTGGTTCGCGAACCTGCCGCGCCGCTGCGTGCTGAGGATCTACACCCTGGCGGGTGACCTGGTGTTCGACACGCGGTTCGACGGCGACCGCTATCGGGGCGAGGGAGCCCGCGGGCTCTACGATCCGAACCAGGACCGCGACACCGGCCCGCCAGCGATGTCGGGCGCGTCCTTCGCGTGGGATCTGATCACGCGGGAGGGGCAGGCGGCGGCGAGTGGCCTGTACCTGTTCTCGGTCGAGGATCTCGACGGCGGGCGCACTCAGCAGGGAAAGTTCCTGATCGTGAAATCGGATCGTGAATCGTTCTGACCGACGCCGGCCAGCGGGGGTTCGACGCGGCACGACTCGGCGCTCGCACGCATCCGCGTGCGGTGAGTACACTTGACCCCGGAGCGGCCGGCCTATACGGTCTCCGTCCCCCTACGGCTCAACGTCTGGCACTCGAGATGACACGACCGATCGGCGTCCTCGCCTTCTGCATCTTGCTGTCCAGCGTCCTGGCCTGTGCCGTCTGGGCTCAGGACAAGGGCGGTATTTCCGGACGTGTGACCGACAAGCGCAGCGGTCACGCGCTCGCATTCGCGACCGTCTCCATCGTGGGTGTGCCCAAGGGTGGCCTGACCGACTCCGAAGGCCAGTACCTGATCGGCGGCCTGGCGCCCGGCACCTACGACGTCAAGGTCCAGTTCCTGGGATACCGTGCCGACCTGCACGCCGGCGTGGTGGTCGTCGCCGGGCGGCCCGCGATCGTCAACTTCGCACTCGACGAGGTCGTGGTGCGCGAGGAGAAGGCGATCGAGGTGACCGCGGAGCGGCGCCTGGTGGAGGTGAAGCAGGGCGCCACCATCCGCAGCGTGAGCGCGAACGAGATCCGCAACCTCCCGGTCCAGACGATCGGCGACGTGTTGCAGCAGCAGGCGGGCATCAGCAGCGACGCCGAGCAGATCCACGTGCGCGGCGGCCGCGCCGACGAGACCATCTTCGTGGTGAACGGCGTGGCGAACCGCGACCTGGTGACCGGGCAGTCGACCGCCGGCCAGCTCTCCGCCCGCTCCGTGGCCGAGGTGAACGTGGCCACCGGCGCCTACGACGTGCGCTACGGCAACGCGCTCTCGGGCGTGGTCGAGATCAAGCTCAAGGAGGGCAGCGATCGCCTCGCGGGCGGGCTCACGACCAGCGGGGGCTCCTACGGCGGCCGGGCGTGGCAGCTGGTGCTGGGCGGACCCGACCCGCTGTGGCGCCCGGGGCTGAAGGCGCTCGGGGTCAAGGTGCCGGGCACGGTGACCTCGATCGTCGACCTGACCGGCAGTTTCTACGCGACTCGCTTCGGGTACCTTGGCGAGCAGGGCACGATGTTCAACCACCTGTTCGACAAGGCGCCGCACTACGGCCTGCGCACCTCGTACGAGGACGCGTTCTTCGGCTATCGCTTCAAGTACCCGCAGAGCATGAGCCCCTCGCAGGACAATCGGTGGTCCGGCCGCTACGGGCTGACCTGGAAACCGAACGCGCGCGACAAGGTCGCGCTCGACTTCTCGAAGCGCATCGGGATCGACCAGGGCTTCAGCCGCACGTTCATCACCGCGGGCGGCGACCAGAGCGATCCCGCGTATCCGTGGCAGTGGGCGCACCGGATCGCGCACTCCGGGACCATCTTCGAGGACAACACCCAGTCCTCACTCGAGTGGCGCCGCACGCTCTCGACCACCGGCTACACCGAGCTGCAGTTCTCGCGCTACTTCTACGCGCAGCGTCAGGACGTGCAGGGCAAGATGTGGTGGGAGTACGAGGAGCCGGACGACCGCTCGTTGCCGGACTCGACTCAGCGCGCGGACTACTTCGTCGACTCGGGCGACGACAACACCTGGTCGGACCGCCGCACCACCTCGTACGGGCTCCAATGGACGTACGTGCAGCGCATGAAGCGGCACGAACTGGAGCTGGGCCTCGAGCACCAGTGGCAGAGCGTGCAGTACATCACCATCCAGGATCCGTGGGTGTTCGATCCGAACGGCCTCGGTGGCGCGCACGACCTGTGGCGGGTGCATCCGATGGTCGGCAATCTGTTCCTGCGCGACCGGCTCGAATACGAGGGTTTCACCGCGAACGTCGGCGTGCGCGCGGACTACTGGTTCGTCGGCCGCGAGGCCGAGGCGCTGATGGCGGACACCTCGAACGCCAACATCTCGCCCACCACCCGCTCGGACTTCTACACCGACACACGCTCGTTCTTCGGCCGCCGCTACAAGCTCAAGATCTCGCCGCGCGTGATCGTGGCGCATCCGATCACCGAGAACAGCTCGTTCTTCTTCAACTACGGGCAGTTCACCCAGATCCCCTCGTACCGCTACGTCTACTCCAAGCTCAACTCGATCTCGAGCGAGTCGTTCCCGCTGCTCGGCAACCCGAACCTGAACCCGCAGGTCTCGGTGAACTACGAAGTGGGCGCGAAGCACCAGTTCGCGAGCACCGCGGCGGCGAACGTGACGTTCTTCGTGAAGGACGTGTACGACTATCCGACCGCGACCACGTTCCAGCGCTCGCAGGGCACCAGCCTGGTGGACATCTTCGTGTACCTGAACGGTCACTTCGCGCGCTCGAAGGGCTTCGAGATCGAGCTCGAGAAGCGCCGCAGCAGCCACTGGTCGGCGAAGCTCACGTACACGTTCCAGCAGACCAAGGGCAAGAGCAGCGACGCGAACGAGCAGCGCGTCGTGAAGGAGAACGGCGGCGACGCCGCCGAGACGCGGCTGTCCGAGACGTTCGTGCGCTGGAACCGGCCCCACAAGCTGGCGCTCAACTTCGACCTGCGATTCGACAAGGACACGCCCGGCGGGCTCGCGTGGGCGCGGCAAGCGGGGCTCAATCTCTACATCCAGGGCACCTCGGGGCGCGCCTTCACGCCGCTCAGCCTGACCAGCACGCAGGCCGCGGAGCCCAACTCCGAGAACGGCCCGTTCCAGGTCACCTCCGACATGAAGCTCAATCGCTGGTTCAAGCTCGCCGGGCGCCGGTGGGACGTGAGCCTGGCGGGCACGAACATCTTCAACAACCACCTGATCTACCGGATCGATCCGGTGACCGGGAGGGGGCGGATCTGGGGCGAGGGCATCTACGACCCGACTCAGTTCCAGGGCGTCACCGACTACCTGCGTACCTCGCAGGTCGAAGATCCCTCGAACTACGGCCCCGGCGCCCAATGGAGGCTCTCGCTCGATGTGGACTTCTAGCCAGCGGGCCCGGGTCGCGCTGAGCCTCGCGCTGGTCGCCGGAGCGTGCGTCGTCGTGCCCGCGCGCGCGCAGTTCACGCTCGGCCAGCAGCGCGCCGGCACCTCGTCGGGCACGTTCCTCAAGATCGCCGTCGGCGCGCGGGCGACCGCGCTCGGCGAGTCGTTCGTCGCGGTCGCCAACGATCCGACCGCCGTGTACTGGAATCCCGCCGGGCTCGCCTCGATGCAGCGCCAGGAGATCGCGATCTCGCACGTCGAGTGGCCGGCCGACATCCGCTTCGAGCACATCGCGTACGTGATGCCGGTGCGCCGGTTGGGTGGATCGCTGGCCCTCCAGTTCGGGGTGCTGTCGACCCAGATCGACGAGACCAGCGAGTTGCAGCCATTCGGCACCGGGCGCTCGTTCTACTACTCCGACGCCATCGCGGGCGTCGCCTACGCACGGCGCTGGACCGACAAGCTGCTGGTCGGCTTCGGCGTCAAGATGCTGCACGAGGACCTGGGCTCGGACGTCGGGGGTCCGACCACGAGCGCCGCGATGTTCGACATCGGGTCGATCTACTACCTCGGGTACGGCAGCGTGCGCATCGCGACTTCGCTCTCGAACTTCGGCAGCCAGCTGAAGCCGTCGGGCACCTACGTCTCGCCCTACACCGGCGAGCGCCGCTCCTACGACGGGTTCGACTCGCCGACCATGTTCCGCTACGGGCTCGCGTTCGAGGCGATCGAGCGCGCCGACCAGCGCCTGACCTACTCGCTCGAGATCGACCAGCCGGCCGACAACCAGCAGATCGTCAAGAGCGGGATGGAGTGGGGCTGGAAGCGCATGTTTGCGCTGCGGGGCGGGTACAACTTCAACGCCGATGCCCTCAAGCTGTCCACGGGTGCCGGGTTCGCCGGCGGCATCGGATCCCTGAACGGCAATCTCGACTACGCCTATACCGACGGTGGCGCGCTCGGCGCGGTCCACCGCGTGACGCTGGGAGTCCGATTCTGATGCGCGCCGCCCTTCGCATCCTCGCCGGTGGCCTGCTGCTCGCGGGCACGCTCGCCGGCTGCGGCACCGCCTACAGGCTGCCGACGGAGAACAAGAAGCCGCCGATCCCGAGCGACAAGTCCTACCAGATGCTCCAGACCTGGACCGGGATGGTCGGAATCAACGACATCCTGCTCACGCAGACGGGCTCGCAGCTGTTCCTGCTGTTCAACTACGGACCGGGCGCCGGCTTCGCCTCGCGCGGCGAGGTGAAGGCCTATCCACTGTCGCGGCCCACGCCGATCCCCGGGATCGACTTCCCGACCCTGTTCAACCCGGTCGCGCTGTGCGCCGGCGGCAGCAGCATCTTCATCCTCGACCAGGGTGACACGTGCCTCGCACGCGCCGATCCCGCGACGCCGACGGTGTGCGATCCCGACTCGATCGCGGGTCAGCGGCGCATCAGCAACCTGTCGGCGTTCTGGAGGGTGCGCGAGTTCGGGCTGCTCGGCGGCGACACCATCAGCACGTTCACCGACACCTCGATGGCGTTCGTCGCGGGCGTCGCGGCCGACGTGCAGGGCCGCGTGTACGTCTCGGGCACAGCGGTCGTCCTGGAGCCCGACCAGGACAATCCGCGCCTGCGGACGCGCAAGTTCGTCTCGGTGGTCTATCGCTACCTACGCGGCGCCGCGGGCGATCCGAACATGCCGGGCTGCGCGTGGCACCGCGATCTGACGTGGCTGATCGACCAGGGCACCGGCTTCGGTAACGTGGTGGACCCGCGCGGGCTGCACTGGAGTCCGTACGCCGGCGGTGCGCTCTACTGCGCGGTGTACGGCCGCAACTACGCCCAGCGATTCTCCGACGTGAATTCCGACGGGGGGGATGCCCCCGCGATGGCATCGGCCGAGGACCTCCCGATCGAGAAACCGCTGGACGTCTACTCGGACCTGCAGGGATTCACCTACGTGGTGGACGAGGGCAACCAGCGCGTGCTCCGGTTCGACGTCGACAAGTCGTACGTCCAGCGCGTGGACCTGGAGCCGAACGACCAGCAGGTGCACGTGGTCGACCCGGTGGCGGTGGCGGCGGACGACACGCTGGCCTACGTCGCCGATCGCGGTCGCAACGAGGTGATCCGCTTCAAGAGGCGCAAGTAGATGCGCACCTGCCTCGCGATCCTCGCGCTCGCCCTCTGGGCGGTCCCGGTGGCGGCCGCGGATCTCGACCACGCCGCCGCCGAGGCCGTCGCTCCGGCGCGCGTCGCGGCCGCGCAGGCGGATTCGATCATCTATCGCAGCTTCGCGACCAACGGCAATCTGGTCGGCATGACCGTGACCAACTACGGGTTCTGGGGGAACAACTTCGCCTCGCGCTCGCCGTCGCTCGAGTACCCGCTCGGCACCGGCTTCGAGCACCTGGTGCGCGGCGGCCTCTGGATCGGGGCGCACGCCATCGACGACAACGGCGCCTTCATCGGCGTGGTGTCGGGCACCGTGGACGGCGCGACCGGCCAGTCCACCACCGCCGCCACCGAGTTCACGCCGGCGGGCAATGCCATCGACATCCGCTCGAAGCTCGAGAACAGCAAGTTCTTCGACCCCGCCTCCATCAGCGAGATGGACCTGCACTCGGCGTTCAGCGACCAGCCGGCCAAGCGCGCGATCGGGACCGGTGAGGACCACCGGCCGATGAAGCTGCTGGTGACGCAGTGGAACTACGCGTGGTCCTTCTCCGAGTACGCGCACATCCTCTTCTACCACTATGTCATCATCAACCAGGGGCCGCCGCTGACGAATGTGTGGGTCGGCGCCTACAACGAGTTCGCGAGCGGCAACAAGAACGCCTACAGCGTATGGCCGCCGAGCAGCACCGCGGGGCCGGGCTCGTGGTTCAGCAAGAAGTGGCTGGAGTACGACGAGCCGCAGCGGCTGCTGCGGGAGCACTTCTGCTTCCAGCTCCCGATCACCGGCGGCTGCCAGCTCGGAAACGTCCCGTACTGGATCGGGCTCGCGTTCCTCGGCGTGCGTCCCGGGAGCATCTCCGACACCACCAGCAAGAAGATGACGCTCGCCGCGTGGGCGTACGCACCGGGCAGCACGCTGCGCGACGAGGACGTCGAGCGCTACGCGCTCATGAGTGCCGGCGTGATCCAGCCGCTGGTGGGAGACAGCCTGCAGCCGCAGTCGGGCGATCCGGTCTCGCTCCAGGCGACCGGCCCGTTCCCGCTGCTGTTGCCGGGGGACTCCATCCAGGTCGACTTCGCGATCGTGGGCGGGCCCGAGGTCGCCGACATCCGTACGCGCACCCTCTTCGCTCAGCGAGCGTACGACCGCGACTACATCGTGCCGGTCCCGCCGCCGTCGCCGCGGCTCAAGGTGGTGCCGCGCGAGGGCGCGCTCGACCTGTACTGGGAGGACACGCCCGAGCAGACCGTGGACCCGACCAGCCCGCTCGGCCAGGATTTCGAGGGCTACCGCATCTACGTCGGCGAGGACCGGCTCGACCTCCGGCGGATCGCCCAGTTCGACCTCGCGGGGGGCGCCCACGACACGACCGGCTTCAACACCGGATTGACGGCCGTGCGGCTCGTGCCCCCGGTCGATATCGACGGTCAGACGTACCAGTACAAGTACACGCTCGCGTCGTTGCGCAACGGCTTCAAGTACTTCTGCGCGGTGACCTCGTACGACATCGGCAGCACCGAGATCGAGTCCCTCGAAAGCGGCCTGTCCCAGAACAAGACGCTCGCCATCCCCGCGCCGGCGAGCGGCGAGAACGCGGGACAGGGCGTGACCGTGTTCCCGAACCCGTACCGCGTGGAAGCGCGCTGGGATCGCGGCCAGTTGGTGCGCGATCACTACCTCTGGTTCGCCAACCTGCCCGAGCGGTGCAAGATCCGCATCTACACGCTCTCGGGCGACCTCGTCTTCGATACCGACTTCGACGGCGCCACCTACACCGGCCAGGGCACGCGCGGGATCTACGATCCCAAGCGCGAGCTCGACGTCCCCGCTCCGACGCTGTCCGGCCGCATGTTCGGCTGGGACATGATCACGCGCGAAGGACAGGCGGCCGCGACCGGGCTCTACATGTACTCGGTCGAGGACAAGAGCGGCGGCAAGCGCTCGGTGGGCAAGTTCCTGATCGTGAAGTCGGACCGGGAGAACTTCTAGCCATGCGTCGCTCGTCCCGACTGGCGCTCGCAGGAGCGCTCGCCCTCGCCACCCTCGCCGGCGGCTGTTCGCCGAAGGGGGTGCTGCGACCGAATCTCCCGCCCGAGACGACCCTGTTCGTCCAGGGTCCGGTTGACACCGTCAACCACATCGTCCATCTCTACTGGTTCGGCAGCGACCCGGACGGGGACGTGGTCGGGTTCGAGATCCGCTTCCACAATCCGCAGGCGCCCGCCGACACCGGGTGGGTGTTCACCACCCGAACGGACTCGATCTTCACGGTCTTCACGGGGGACACCACCGCGATCCGGCCCCGGTTCGAGGTGCGGGCGATCGACAATGCCCAGCAGCGCGACGAGACGCCCGCGGTCGAGGACTTCACGTTCAGCAATCTGCCGCCGCGGCTCCAGTTCACGATCGCTCCGGTCCCCAGCGACGTGACCTTCTACACGCTGACGCTGCGATGGACGCCGATCGATCCCGACGGCGACGCGTCGAAGATGACCTACCGGCTGTGGCTGAACGGCAACTCGGCGAACGTGCGGCTGCTACCCGCGGGGACGACCGACTTCACCATCCCGTCGGCGGACTTCACGCAGGGGGACTCCGCCACCGGCGCGCCGACCGACACGATCGTTCCGCGCATCGTCTACGTGCAGCCGATCGACGATGGAGGTCTCGCCGGTCCGGTGTCCCTCGCGTCCTGGCGGGTGCGGAAGCCGGTCCGGGGCACCGAGGCGCGACTCCTCATCATCGACGACATGCCGAACGACGAGGCCGGCGCGATCACGACCGACAACTTCTACGGCAACAACATCCGCATCAACCTGCCCGCGGGCACCTACTCGACGCTGCGGCTCGAGACCAGCCAGCCGTTCCGCTCCGCGAAGGACCTGGAACAGACCTGCAAGCTGTTCCAGGCGGTGATGTGGTACCGGGGCAGCCAGACCCGCACGTTCTCCAGCAAGACTCCCGCAGGCGATGTGGCGCTGCTCTCCAACTATTCCAGTGGACTCGGGGCCTACCTGGACGGCGGCGGCCGACTGCTGCTCGAGGGAACCAACCTGGTCGCGCAGGGCATCGCGAACGGAGCGCTGAGCCAGCAGTTCCTCAGCGATCATCTCGGCAGCGACTTCCTCTACCAGCACTTCTTCACGGCGGCCGACTCCACGGCCGCGTGGGGCACCACGCAGGGCGTGGGCGGGACCACGCTCTCCACGGACGTCGTGGCGGATTCGCTGCGCTTCACCTCGCTGGTCGGCGGCCTGCGGGCGTTCGCGCTCCGGGATCCCAGCCAGGGGCTGTTCTGGGCCGCGCCGGGCGCTCTGGCGGAGAACAACGCATTCCCCATGGCGGTGGCGATCTCGGTGCCGCACCCGAACCAGGGGCGCGCGGTGGCGATCACCTTCCCGATGAACCGGGCGGACGGCCTGGGCGCGGCGGCGCGCGTGTTCCAGCGGATCCTGCAGAACCAGCTGCGCGTCAGTCCCTGAGGCGGGTCTCGCCGGGTTCCTTCGCGCTCGCCCGGAGGGCTCCTCGGCGGCGCGAGTGCCGCTGCGCCTTTCAGCAGCGCCCGTCGGGATACGTGGTTCTGGAAGGGATACTTCGAGGGTCTGGCGGGCTGTCTCGGCACGATTCCAGCAAGGCGGCCGGTCACCTTTCAGAAACACGCATCGCTTTATTCTGTTGGTGGTTAGCCACCATCTTGGTATCCTCTTGATGGCTTACTGATTTGAGCAGCAGCGTCCCCAGTTGTCACTGGCGGCGCGGACATCGGCGCCTGGCCGCGCAAGGAGGCTCACGCCCGATCTTCGATCCACCCCGAGTACAACTTCAGTTCGACGTCCTGCGAACCAAAAGGGGTATCCACATGACGAAGAAGTTGGTCACCACGGTAGTCGTGCTGGCGGCGCTCGCTCTCGCCACGAGTGCGTTCGCCTCCCAGTATCCGCCCGGTCCGGGCGGTGCGTTCCCTGACACGCTCTCGATCAGCAACCTCCAGGACCCGGCCGCAGTGCCGTTCCCGGCCAATGGCGACACCATCTGGGGGATCTCCGGCATCATCACGGGTTTCGATCCGAAGCCGACGGGATTCGCGTTCTACATCCAGTCCTCGAGCGGCGCGCCCTACACCGGCATCGACGTGTTCACGGGTGCCGGGTTCCGCGGTCCCGGCACGCCGGCGCCGTATGGCTATCAGCTCGGTGACAGCGTGGTCTGCTACGGCCGCGTCACCGAGTTCGGCGGCGGCACCGAGTTGACGAACTTCCCGAACAACGCGTCCGCGACCGACCTGATCTCGCGCTTCGTCTCGTCCGGTCATCCGCTCCCGCCGATCCACGTCGGCACCATGACGGAACTGCAGGAGCTGCCGACCAACACGGCCGCCGAGCCGTGGGAAGGCATGCTGGTCCGCGTCAACGGGCCGCTCAAGGTGGCGCGCACCTCGCTCACCGGCGGACTCGGCACCAACAACTCGTTCCTCCTCGTCGATCCGGCCTGCCCGGGACCGTTCTGTGACTCCCTGTTCGTGGACGGCAACACGCTCGCGACCTACACGCCGCCGGCCGTGCTCACCGTCGTCGACTGGGTGCAGGGTGTCTACGATCAGCGCGCCCGCGGCTATCGCATCCAGCTGCGCGACGGCAACGACATCTCGGTCGCGACGCCCCCGTCGGTGAACGACGCATATCCGGTCACCGACACGCGCGTCCGCGTGGTGTTCGACCGCAACGTGACGACCGCCTCGGCCACGAACCTCGCGAACTACTCGCTCGGCTCGGGCGGCGGCATCACCGCGGCGACGATGGACGGGCAGTCCGCGGTGTTCCTCGACATCAACAACGGGCTCGCCGACGGCGATCCCGAGCAGATCAACGTGAACAACGTCGTCGGCCTGGCGAACGGGCTGTCGATGACCTCGCAGGCGAGCCGCAACTTCTCCAACGGCGTGCTGTCTGTCGCGCTGGTGCAGGGCCCGAACGCCGACTCGCTGGTGGCCGTGACGGGCTGCAAGGACGTCGCGAACTTCCTCGCCGGCAACAACGGCCTGACCGCGCGCCTCTCGGTGCGCGGCGTGTGTGCCGGCATCCAGGGCAGCCTCTACACCCTGATGGATGCGGCCAGCGGCCCGCGCAGCGGCGTCGCGATCTTCGCGCCGAGCGTCCCGCTGGTGATCGGTCACGACTACCTCGTGGTGTGCAACCTGCAGGAGTTCCCATCGACGTCGAGTGGTGAGACCGAGCTCGTGAACACGGTCTACATCGTGGACAACGGCGCGGTCGCGCTGCCGACGCCGGTCGACATCGACTGCTCCGCGATCCGCGACACCACGTGCGACGCGACGCAGAGCGTCTTCAACGGCGAGGACGTCGAAGGTACGATCGCGAAGGTGTCGTACGCCCGCATCGTGGGCAACAACGGCGGCACCGCGTTCGTCGCGGGTGCCAACTTCCGCGTCGTCGACCTGACCACGCCGGCGGACACGTTCTTCGTCGCCAACAACAACACCCGCACCTTCCTGCCGGTGGTCGATCACGTCATCGACGTGACGGGCATCGTGCAGTTCTCGTTCGGCGCGTTCCGCATGCAGCCGCGCAACGACGCGGACATCGTGGACCACGGCTCGCCCGTGACCGGCGTGAACAGCCAGCTGCCGCGCAAGGTGGAGTTCGCGGTGGCCCCGAACCCCGCGCGCACGCCGCGCGTGTCGTTCGGCCTGCCGGTGCGCAACACCGTCGCGCTGGGCGTGTTCGACCTCGCGGGCCGCAAGATCGCGACGCTGGCGAATGGCGTGATGGATGCCGGTCGCTACTCGCGCACCTGGAACGGCCTCGATGACGGCGGCCGCTCGGTGGGCAGCGGCGTGTACTTCTACCGCCTGCAGGTCGGGACGGAGACGCACACGCTTCGCAGCATCAAGCTGGACTGAGCCTCCGCAGCACACGCCACGGCCGGGCCCTGCGGGGCCCGGCCGTCGGCGTTGAGGCGCCGATTGCGCCTCCCGCGCGCGCGCCCCTATAATCCGCGCCTTCGACAGGCCCTGTCTGGTTTCCCCCACGCCTTCGGGCACCGGGAGGCATCCGAACGCTCGTGACCCCGGAGACCCCCACCGCCGGACGTCGCGTCCGCGACTCCGCGACCGAGATGGCCCAGCTGGTGCTGCCGCACGAGGCCAACGTGCACGGCAGCGTGCTGGGCGGCACCGTGCTGCATTGGATCGACCTCGCCGCCGCGGTGGTCGCGAGCCGTCACAGCCGCCGACCGGTGGTCACCGCCGCCATCGACGAGATGGCCTTCCGGGCCCCGATCCTGGTCGGCGAACTGGCGAACATCCGGGCCCGCATCACGCTGGTCGACCGCAGCAGCATGGAGATCCGGGTGGACGTGGAGGCCGAGAACCTGCTGACGGGGGAGAGCCGCCACACCTCGACCGCCTACATCACCTTCGTCGCACTCGACCCCGCCACCCGCCGGCCGACCGGCGTCCCTCCGCTGCTCCTCGAGAACGAGGACGAGCGCGCCGAGAACGCGCGTGCCCAGGAGCGGCGGCGTCATCGCCTGGCGCAGCGCTCGTCGGCGAGTGCCGGCAGCGGCGCCGGAGCCTCCTGATGCGCTCCGCGCATCGACCCATCCGAACCGCCCGCGCCGCGATGTCCGCGCCCGGCGCCCCGCCCACCGCGTCGTCTCGTCGCCCGCGCGCCGCGGGCTTTCACGGAGGATAGCCATGCCCATCTCGATCGTGGTGCCCCAGCTCGGCGAGAGCGTCGCGGAAGGGACGGTCTCGAAGTGGCTGAAGCAGGTCGGAGACCGCGTGCGCAAGGAAGAGCCGCTGGTCGAGATCCAGACCGACAAGATCAACGTCGAGATCCCGTCGCCTGCCGAGGGCGTGCTGGAGGCCATCGTGGTGCCGGAGGGCACCACGGTGCTGGTGGGGACCGAGATCGGACGGCTGTCCGGAGCCGGCGCCCCGGCGGTCGCCGCCGCCGCGCCACCCGCCGCATCGACATCCGCGGCCGTCGCCGCGCCCGCGCGGGCGTTCGCGAGTGGTTCCACTTCGGCGCCCGTCGCCGTCGCCACCGCCCCCGCCCACGTGGGCTCCAACGGGGGTGAGGCGGACGAGCCGCGCAACCTCTCACCCGCGGTGCGCAAGCTGATGCGGGAGCAGAACGTCAGCGCTGCCGAGCTCTCGAGCATCCGCGGCAGCGGCCTCGCGGGGCGCGTGACGCGCGACGATCTGATCGCCTACCTGCAGGATCGCGGTGCGGCTCCGGCGGTGTCCGCCGCGCCGCGCGGCGCGGCACCGGCGGCTGCCGCCGCGCCACCGCCGGGCTTCCTCGCCGGCCGGGTCGGCGTCTCGGCGGGCGGACCGCGCGAGGAAGTCCTGCCGTTCAGCAAGGTCCGCAAGCTGATCGCCGAGAACATGGTGAAGGCCAAGCACACCGCGGCGCACACCCATTGCTTCGACGAGGCCGACATGAGCGCGATCGTGGCGCTCAAGCACGAGTGGGGACCGCGCCTCGAGGCCCAGGGCGTCAAGCTGACCTACATGCCGTTCTTCATCAAGGCCGCGGTGCTGGCGCTCCGCGAGTACCCGTGGGTCAACGGCGAGGTGCGCGGCGACTCGATGGTGGTGAAGCACTACTACAACATCGGCATCGCGGTGGGTCGCGACGACAAGGGACTGATCGTCCCGAACCTCAAGGACTGCGACCGCAAGAACCTGGCGCAGATCGCGGCCGAGGTGGGCGATCTCGCGGCGCGGGCGCGCGCGGACCGGCTCAAGCCGGACGACATCCAGGGCGGCACGTTCAGCATCACGAACGCGGGCGTGTACGGCGCGGTCAACTCGTCGCCCGTCATCAACGTGCCCGAGGTCGCGATCCTGGGCGTGCACAAGATCGTCGAGCGGCCGGTGATCCGCGCTGGCCAGATCGTCGCGCGACCGATGATGAACGCGAGCATTGGATTCGATCACCGCGTGGTCGACGGCGAGCTGGCGGTCAAGTTCCTGCGGCGCGTGTGCGAGCTGCTCGAGAAGCCCGAGCTGCTCTGGTTCTACGTCTGATCGGTGGCGGCAATGGCCCTCCTCGCGACGCATCTGGGCCCCACGTCCTATCGCGACGGGCTCTCGCTGCAGGAGGGCCTCGTCCAGGCGCGGGCGAACGGGCGGACCGGGGACTGGCTGTTGTTCCCGGATCATCCGCCGGTGCTCACGGTGGGGCGGCATCCGAGTCCGGGCAACCTGCGCGTCGATGCGGTCGCGCTGTCCGCGCTGGGGATCGAGGTGTTCGAGGTGGCGCGTGGCGGTGACGTCACCTGGCACGGCCCCGGTCAGCTGGTCGCCTACCCCATCGTGGACCTGGCGCGACGCGACCGGGACCTGCATCGCTATCTGCGGGACCTCGAGGAGGGGATCATCCGCGTGCTGGCTCGCTGGGGCCTGAACGGCGAGCGCGTTGCGGGCCGCACGGGCGTGTGGGTGGGCGGCGAGAAGATCGCCTCCATCGGCGTCGCTGTGCGCCGGTGGGTGGGCTATCATGGTGTGGCTCTGAACGTGGCCCCGGATCTGAAGGGATTCGAACTGATCCATCCCTGCGGCCTTCACGGCATCCGAATGACGTCGATGGCCCGGCGGCTGGGGGCCGTCCCGGCGCTCGAGGAGGTTCGGCGGGCGACGGCGCTGGAGCTGGCCGCGATCCTGGAACACCCGGAGCCTGAATGGGTTCCGGCCGAATGGGCGTGGCGCGAGGCGGGCTGCGAGCCCGCTGGCGTGCACCTGGCCCACACCTCGGACCACCCCGCGGGCATGGCCCGCTGACATCAAGGAGACAGCATGCTGACCGTGAGCGAGGCCGCCACCAAGAAGATCCAGGAAGTCCTCTCGCAGCAGCGCGAGCACGGTTCGAACGTGGTCGCACTGCGGCTGAGCGTCTATCCGGGTGGCTGCTCCGGCTTCCAGTACGGCATGTCCCTCGCCGAGAAGGTCGAGGAGGGGGACTGGGTGGGAGAGTTCGACGGCGTGAAGGTGGTGGTCGACGCGGATAGCCAGTCGCTGCTCTCGGGCGTGGCGATCGATTACGTCGAAACCGTCCAGGCCAGCGGATTCACGATCTCGAACCCCAACGCGAAGTCGTGCGGCTGCGGCAAGTCGTTCCAGTCGGAGGACGAGCAGCAGCAGGCCGGCGGAGGGTGCGGCTGCGGTGGCCACTGACCCGCGTATCGGGGGACTGCGCATCACGCTGTTCACCTCCGATCAGGCGTCCCAGTTCGCGCAGGAGCTGGCGCCCCTCATGCAGTCGCTGGTCACGGCCAAGCGCGACCTCGATCGGCTGGACACGCGCATGGAGGCGCTGCGCCTCGCGCTGGCGGGGGCTTCCGCCGAGAACCCTGATGCATTCGAGCTGGCCGGCCTCACCGAGCGTCGCCGCCGCCTCGCGGCGCGGATCGGGGAGGGCGTGGCGCGGATCCACCGCCAGGGCATCCTGGTGAAGGACCTCGACCGCGGGCTGCTCGACTTCTACGCGCTGCAGGGCGACCGGCTGGTGTTTCTGTGCTGGGCGGTCGGCGAGTCCGCGGTGACGCACTGGCACACCCTGGATGACGGCTTCGCGGGGCGCCAGCCCCTCGATCGCACCGAACTCGAATAGGACGGGCGACCCCATGAGCACCGCGGCTCCGCTCTCGCCAGCGGCCCGGCCTTTCGCCGACTACACCGCCCTCGCGGCCGATGCGATTCGCGCGCGCACGCGGGAGGCGCGTCACGCGCTGGGAGCGCGCACGGTCATCCTCGGGCACCACTATCAGCGGGACAGCATCATCGAGTTCGCCGATTTCCGCGGCGACTCGTTCAAGCTGGCGCAGGCGGCCGCCGAGCGTGGCGAAGCGGAGACCATCGTGTTCTGCGGCGTGCATTTCATGGCGGAGTCCGCCGACATCCTGCGTCAGGCGCACCAGACCGTGGTGCTGCCCGACCTCAAGGCCGGCTGCTCGATGGCCGACATGGCCGACATCGAGGACGTGGAGGAGGCGTGGGAGCGCCTCGGCGCGGCGCATGGCGAGACGATCGTGCCGGTCACTTACATGAACTCGACCGCCGCGCTCAAGGCGTTCTGCGGGACGCACGGCGGCGTCGTCTGCACGTCGAGCAACGCACGCGCGGTGCTCGAGTGGGCGTGGTCGCGCCGCGCGCGAGTCTTCTTCTTCCCCGACCAGCACCTGGGGCGCAACACCGCGCACGCGATGGGCGTGCCGCTGGATGCGATGGCGGAATGGGACTGGCGCGCGGAGGAGCCCGAGCGCGGGAACGCCGCGTGCCTGCGCCCGGCGACCCGCATCATCCTCTGGAAGGGATTCTGCTCCGTGCACACGAAGTTCACGCGGGCGCAGATCGACGAGGTGCGCGCGGCCGATCCCGCGGTGCAGGTGCTGGTGCATCCGGAGTGCACGTTCGAGGTGGTGCAGGGCGCCGATCGAGTCGGGTCCACGGAGTACATCATCCAGCAGGTCGAGCGCGCGCCCGCCGGCACGCACTGGGCGATCGGCACCGAGATCCACCTGGTCCACCGCCTGGCGCTCGCGCATCCCGATCAGCAGATCCACTCGCTCCAGAAGAACGTGTGCCCGTGCGCGACCATGAACCGCATCGATCCGGCGCACCTGCTGTGGACGCTCGAGAACCTGGCGGACGGTCACGTCGTGAACCCGGTGCGCGTCCCCGACGACGTGCGCGCGGGGGCGCGCGTGGCGCTCGACCGGATGCTCGCGCTGAAAGGCACGGGCGAGGTCGCCCGTCACGCCATGGGCCGCGACTGAAATGACCGACGATCCGCGCATGCCCGGCGCCCCCGCGACCGAACCGACCTCCCCCGCGGGGCCGGCCGAGCTGAAGGTGCTGGGCGCCCCGCGTCCGGCGGTTCCGGTGCGCCTGCCGCGCACCCCGCGTACGCGCGGCTGTGCCTCGGGCGCCGGCGCGGTCGCCCCCGGGGAGTTCCGGCGGCTGCCGTCGTGGCTCAAGGTCAAGCTGCCGGGTCACGGTGAGTACGCGAGCACCAAGAGCATGCTGCGCGACAAGCGGCTGGTGACGGTGTGCGAGGAGGCGCGCTGCCCGAACCTCGGTCACTGCTGGGAGCGCGGGACCGCCACCATCATGATCCTGGGCGAGCTGTGCACGCGCCGCTGCGGCTTCTGCGCGGTCGCGCCCGGCAAGCCCAACGGCTTCGTGGACTGGGACGAGCCCCGGCGGGTCGCCGAGGCGGTCGAGGCAATGAACCTCCGTCACACCGTCATCACTTCGGTGGCGCGGGACGATCTCGCCGACGGCGGGAGCATCATCTTCGCGCAGACCATCCGGGCGATCCGCGAGCGCTCGCGCACCGTGATCGAGGTGCTCGTTCCCGACTTCCGCGGGCGCGCCGAGGACCTGCAGCGCGTGCTCGACGCCGGGCCCGAAGTACTCAACCACAACCTCGAGACCGTCGAGCGCCTGCACCCGGTGGTGCGCCCGAGCGCCCGCTACGCTCGCTCGCTCGAAGTGCTCCAGCGGGTGCGCGCGTACGGCCACGGGATCAAGGCGAAGTCCGGGCTGATGGTGGGTCTCGGGGAGACGCGGGACGAGATGCTGCAGGCGTTCGACGACCTCGCGGCGCACGGCTGCGATCTGCTCACGATCGGCCAGTACCTGCGGCCCTCGTCCGACCACCTCCCGGTGGTCGAGTACGTGCATCCCGAGGTCTTCCAGTGGTACGCCGAGCAGGCCGAGTCGCGCGGCATCCCGCACGTGGCGAGTGGGCCGCTGGTGCGCTCGTCGTTCCACGCGGACGTCCTGGCGGGCACCGTGCGGCCCGGCGAGAGCAGCAAGGCCTGACGCGGGTCAACCAGCTCCGGGGGCCGGCGTCCCGCGCAGCGAACGATCTCGGACTGACCCACGACCATCGGGCTCTGCCGCGGCATTCGGCAGCGCTGGCGCCGTGGGGAACGCGGAGGCCGCCGATCGCGGCTCAGTCGACGACGCGCTCCGCGCAGGCGAGCCCGAACTGGAGGATGTCGCCGGCCACGTCGTCCCAGCTACGGCGCCGGCGCGCGGACTGGAATGCGTTGGCGCCCAGCCGCTCGCGCAGCTGGGGGGTGCGGACCAGCCGCAGCAGCACGCTGGCGAGCGCGACCTCGTCGCCGACTGGCACCAGCAGCCCGTCGTATCCATCGCGCACGTGGTGCCGGGCCTGCTCGGTCGCGCTCGCCACCAGCGCGCGCCCGATCGCCATCGCCTCGATGAGCTTGAGCGGTGAATCGCAGCCGTCGCGTGTCGCGCACGGCACCGCGACGACATCGCAGCGCCCCAGATACGCGGGCACCTCCGAGTGCGGCACCGCGCCCAGCATGGCGATGCTCACCCGCTGCTCGTGCGCGAGCGCGATGAGTCGATTGCGCAGCGGGCCGTCGCCGATCAGCGCAAGCTGGG
Organism: Candidatus Eiseniibacteriota bacterium; assembly: GCA_963725865.1. Classification (GTDB taxonomy): domain Bacteria; phylum Eisenbacteria; class RBG-16-71-46; order RBG-16-71-46; family RBG-16-71-46; genus CAVSAC01. Next base: position 259,997 of record CAVSAC010000014.1, on the reverse strand, counting down.
TCGGGGCGGCGATCCGGGTCCGTCCCAGCGCGCGCACGAGGATCTCCAGATCGTGGTCGGATTCCAGCGCGCCGGCGAAGCCCACGCGCAGACCCTCCCAGGGGCGCAGCACCGCAGCCGCGCGATGGAGGGCCGCCTCGCCGACCGGCTCGAACAGCGTGCGATCGACACCGCAGTTGGTGACGCGTACCGGGTAGTGGCGGGGCGCCCGCTCGCGCACCCAGCGCGCGGCCTCGCCGGAGAACGCGATCGCACCGCGGCTGGCGGCGAACGCGTCGGTCATGTCCATGCCGCTCGCCCACGGGGTGACGCCGCCGCTCTCGCGGGGACGCTCGATGAGATAGACGTGCGGCACGCCCGCCCGATCGGCCGCGAGCGCGCCCTGGGAAGTCGGTCGGCGCAGTGGCTCCAGCACCAGGTCCGCGTGCGAGCGCCCCAGCATGTCGGCGACGGCGGCGGCGTCCACGGACCCGGGAGCGAGGGTCTCCACGTCGGCGTCGAGGCATTCGCGAACCCGGACAGGCGCGGTCGTGAGCGCGCGCACGTGGTGCCCGGCGCGGCTGAGGGCGGCGGCGAGTGCGCGGAGCTGGATGGCGCACCCATCGCTCCCGTCGAGCGTCGTCCATGGATCGAGACAGAGCAGAGCAACATCCATCGACCATCCTCCGAAGCAGCCAGGGTCCGATGTCAGAGGTGGGGGCCGTGATCGGTCTGATACATGGCCCGACGGCTCCGGTGCGCCCGACTTTGCGCGCCGGCCTGCGCGTCCGAAGGGGCGAGTTCCGCCGTGCTAGACTGCCACCCGTGCCGTCACCTTCCGTGCGTCTCGATCCCGAAGCGGACCGGAGGCTGGTCCAGCGCTGCCTGGCGGGCGACGCCCGCGCCTGGGAGGCGCTGGTCCGCCGGCACGAACGTCTGGTGTACGCCGTAGGCCGCAGCTGGCGGCTGGGCGAGGAAGACCTGGGCGACGTCTTCCAGGAGGTGTTCGCCGCCCTGGTGAAGAGCCTGCCGCGCATGCGCGACGGCCGGGCGCTGGTGCGCTGGCTGGCCACCACCACCGAACGGGTGGCGCGCGCCGCCGCGCTCCGCTCGCGACGGGTTCAGGCGCTCTCGCAGTCCGACGACCCGGACGCGGTGAATCGGCTGGCCGCGGGCGACCCGGAGATCGGCCAGGATCTCGAGGCCCTCGAGCAGCAGGCCCTGATCCGGCTGGCCCTGTCGGGGATCGGCGCGCGGTGCCGGGACCTGCTGACCGCGCTCTACTACGAGGACCCCGCTCCGGCGTACGCGGATCTGTCCCGGCGGCTGGGAGTCCCGGTCGGGTCCCTGGGTCCCACCCGCGCCCGCTGCCTGCAGAAGATGCGCGAGGTGCTGGCCCGGCTCGAGGCGGACGAGGAACCGGGTATCACGCGGCCTGCTCGGCCCACCTCTGCTGGTGGAGGATCCCCCTCCCCGGACACCGATCGCCGCCGGCGTGCTGCCGGATCGCCGCGGCGCACGCTGGGAGACCACACATGAGCAGGCCCACGGGACGCACCACCGGCCCCCGCCGGCACCTCGACCTCGCGCGCATCCTCGACTTCCTCGAGGACCGGCTCACGCCGACGGCGGCCCGCGAAGTCGAGGAGCACCTGGCCGCCCCCTGTCCCACGTGTCGCGAGCAGGTCCGCCTGACGGGACTCTTGGTCGAGCGCATGCGCGGCGATCGGGTGCCCGAGGTCCCGCCCGCGGTGCACCAGCGCGCGCTCGAGGTGTTCGTTCCGCAACCCGTACGGTCGCGGAGCGGGAGGCTGGCGGCGCGCATCGCTGCCCTCGTGTTCGACTCGCTGAGCCAGCCCCTGCCCGCCGCCGCGCGCCGCGCGGTCGGCGAGGCGCGGCGCCTGCGCTTCGAGCTCGGTGCCGGCACGCTCGAGCTCGAGCTGGAGCCGGAGGGCTCCCGCGCCTTCGCGCTGCGCGGCCAGCTCGTGCTCGAGGAGCCGGCCCTGCACCGCATCGAACTCACGAACGGCGGCGAGCACCACGTGGTCTGGCCCGACGGCACGGGCCGCTTCGCGCTCGAGGGGCTCGCCGCCGGACGCCTGGTGATCGCGGTGACGGGGCCCACGGGACGCTTCCGCATCCCGCCGGTCACGCTCTGACTCCATGACCGACCGGCTCCCCGATGCCGCGGCGCGCGCGCTCATCGCGCGGGTCGAGGATCAGCGCCGCTCCGACCTCGGACGCGCCACGCGCACGCTGGCGCGCGGGTTCGCGCGCGCGGTCGCCGGCGCCAGTCCCGCGGCCCGCGGCGAGCTGTGGCGGCTGCGCGGCCACGTGCTGCGGGCGCAGCGGCGGGCGGCCGGGGCGGTCGACGCCTACCTGAGGGCCGAGCGCTGGTTCGCGCGGGCGCGGCAGACCCGCGAGCGCGGCCGCTGCGCCATCGGGCTCGTCGACGCACTCATGTACCTGGGTCGCTACCGCGCCGCCCGCCGCGCCGCCGCCCGCGGCCGTGCCGCGCTGGAGCGTGCCGGCGACCGCGCCGCGTGCGCGCGCCTGCTGAACAACGAGGGCAACCTGCTGCATCGGCTCGACCGCCCCGACCTCGCCCTGCCGGTCTATCGCCGTGCGCACCGGACGCTCGCGCACGCCGGCGACGCGCGCGGCGCGGCGATGATCGAGGGCAACCTCGCGAATTGCCTGTCGCTGGTCGGTCGGCTCAAGGAGTCACGCGCCTCGTACGTGCGCGCCCAGCGGACGCTGGCGGCGAACGGCTTCGCGGTCGACGCGCTGGGCGCCGGCTACAACCTCGCGTACCTCGACTTCCTCGAGCACCGTCACGAGCGCGCGCTCAGCGGACTCGCGGCGGTGCGCGAGGAGGCCGCCACGCGCGGCGCGCCGGCGCTGCAGGCGCTGACCTCGCTCGATTCGGCCGAGATCCTGCTGCGATTGAACGCGCCGCACGACGCGCTCGACGAGGCGCGCCGCGCGATGGACGCGTTCGCCACGCTCGGCATGGGGTACGAGCGCGCCAAGGCCGAGACCTTCGCGGCGCTCGCGGAGTTCCGCCTCGGGCGCCCGGCGGCCGCGCGGGCGCGGCTCGAGCACACGCTGGCCGGGTTCCATGCGGAGGGCAACCGGGTCTGGATGGGAGAGGTGCTGGTGGGCCTCGCGACCGTCTGGTGGAGCGAAGGCACGCCGCGCGCGGCGCGCGCGCTGCTCGCCGCCGCCGCCCGGCGGTTCGCGGCCGCGGGCGATCGCGAGCGCGAGGGCGGCGCCCTCGCGCTGCTGGCGCGTGCCCAGCTGGCCTGCGGGCGCACCGAGTCGGCGCGCCGGACCCTCGCGCGCCTCCGGCCGCGCCTCGGTCGGCGGGCCTCGCCGCGCGTGCGGCACCTGGCGTGGGCGGCGGCGGCGGCGCTCGCGCGCTCGCGCGGCGATCGTGCCGCCGCCCGCCGGTGGTTGGCACGCGCCGCGCGCGAGTCCGAGCGGCTGGCCGCGCGCATCCTCGACGAACAGTGGCGCGCCACGTTCTGGGGTGACTGGGGATGGCCCCACCAGGAGCTGGCCACGCTCGAGATGGAGGCCGGCGACTTCGCGGCGGCGCTCGAGGCGCTCGAGCGCGGTCGCGGTCGAGCGCTCGCCAGCCCGTCCGCCCGCGCGGCGTTGCCGCCTGCCGCCCGCGCCTGGGCGGCCTCGCGGCTGGCGCGCGACCGCGAGCGCTCGACCCGCACCGGGTCGGCGCCGGCGTTGGCGGCGCCCGCGCTCGCGATCCGTGGGAGCCGGCTGCTCGATCGCCCGTTGTCGGGTGGCGTGACCGCGCGCGCGCTGTGCCGCGTGCTGCCTCCCGGCACGGTGCTCGTCGACTACCTGCTGCACGGAGGCTCCCTCTCGGCCCTGGTGGTGCGGCGCGAGGGAGTGGACGCCGTCACCGGCCTGGCCTCCGAGCGCGAGGTCCAGCGCCTCATGCACGGCCTGCTGTTCGGGCTGCGGAGTGCCGCCTGGCGGGATCCCGGCGAGGAGGCCGTGGATCCGGCGCTGGCGGCCGACCTCGAAGCCCTCGCCTCCCAGGTGCTGTGGCCGGTGCTCGCGCGCACCGGGCTGCCGGCGGCGCTGGCGGTGGTGCCGGCCGGACCGCTCGCCCGGGTGCCGTGGCCGGCGCTGGCCCTGCCCGATGGGCGCGCGCTCTGCCAGGCGGGGCCGCTGGCCGTGGTTCCCGGCTTGCGGCTGGGATTGTCCCTCGGGTACCGGCGCCCCGAAGGGGCCCCGCTCATCGTCGCGGCGGATGCCGGCGAGCTCGCGAGCGTCACGCCCGAGACCGCGCGGATCCTGGGAAGGTTCCCCCACGCCCGGCTGCTGACCGGGACCGACGCCACCGTTGGGCATTTTCTGGCACTTTCCCGAGATGCCGAATGGATCCACTTCGCAGGTCACGGCATCTATGTCCCTGACTCTCCTTACCAGTCCGGGTTGCGCCTCCAGGATCGCTGGCTGCTCGCGGACGAGATCGCGGAGTTGAGCCTTTCCGCGCGCTGGGTGGCGCTCTCGGCCTGTCAGACCGCCCGGGCGCTGGTGCGGCCCGGGGAGGAGTGGTTCGGACTCGCAAGGACCCTGCTGCTGGCCGGCGCGGGGGCGGTGCTCGCGTCGCAATGGGACATCGAGGACCGTGCCGCCGCGCGTCTGATGGAACGTGTCTACACACATCTGGCCGGCGGGGCGCCGCTGACCCGGGCGTTGGCCGTGGCTCAAGCAGAACTTCGATCCGCAGGGGCCCACCCCATCACCTGGGCGGGCTTCGTGGTTTTGACCGGACCTGGCGCGGAGGCCGGGGTCGGGGCGCTTCACGGGGCCGTGCCGAGACGCGTCCCCCGGATGAGTCTGCACTCGTGAGGAGGAATCGCATGCCACGCCCGCTGGTCCCCATTCCGCGGCCCGCTTCCACCCTCGTGGTGGTGGCGACGATGGTGGCCCTCTGCTCGCTCGTCGCCTCGTGCGCGCGCGAGCTGCCGCTCGCCCCCGGCACGATCGAGGGGAGTCGCGGCTGGCATACCACCCGGTATTCCCACGACGACGTGGCCAACCAGGTCGTGATCACCGTGCCGGTCGGCACCGATCTCGATCAGCTTGCCCAGGACTACTCGGCTGCGCTGCTGGTCTCCGAGGACTGGGGCTGCGCGGTGCTCAGGCCGCCCGCCGGAATGTCCCCCGACACGCTCAGCGCCCGCCTCGCGAGCGATCCCCGCATCCTCACCTCCGAGCGCAACACGCTGTTCGAGAACGTCGAGGCGCGCCAGCAGTCGTTCGGGTTCGACGACGGTTTCGGATCAGCGGAGGCGGCCGCGACTCAGCGTGCCATCTCGGTGATCGACCTGGGCGCGGCGCACCAGGTCAGCCAGGGCGCCGGCGTCACGATCGCGATCCTCGACACCGGCGTCGACCCCACCCATCCGCTGTTCCGCGGACGTCTGGTCGGGGGCTACGACCTGGTCGACGGTGACTACAGCCCGACCGACGTCGGCAACGGACTGGACGACGATGGCGACGGTCAGGTGGACGAGGCGTACGGCCACGGCACCCACGTGGCCGGGATCGCAGCGATGACCGCGCCCCAGTCGAAGCTGATGATCGTCCGGGTGCTCGATGCCGACGGGTTCGGGGACATGTGGGCGGTGGCGTCCGGGATCCACTGGGCCGTCGCCCACGGCGCCAAAGTCATCAATCTCAGCCTCGGCTCGCTGAACAAGAGCGACGCGGTCTCCACGGCGCTCGACTACGCGCGCGTGAACCGGGTCCTGGTGTTCGCGGCCGCCGGCAATCGCGGCACCGACAACCCGACGGAGTTCCCCGCCCACGACAGCCACACGTTCGCGATCGCGGCCGACGATTCGCACGGTACCGCGGCACTGTTCACCTCGTACGGCTCGTTCGTCGACATCACGGCGCCTGGCGTGGACGTGCGGAGCGCGTATCCCGGAGGTCGGTGGTACCTGTGGAGCGGCACCTCGATGTCGACGCCGTTCGTCGCGGGAACCGCGGCGCTGCTGCTCGCAGTGCATCCGATGTGGACGGAGAACGACGTCGCGACCCGGCTGGCCGCGTCCGCGCGGCCGGTCGCGCCGGCGACTCCGCAGATGGTGGGCAAGCTGGGCGCGGGCGCGCTCGACGTCGGTGCCGCCCTGGCGCCGGACATGCCGCCCTCCGGCGACACCGGCGAAGGACTGAGCAGGCCGGTGCACTGACCACCGCGCACACGCTCGAGGCCGCGGGAGCCCGTCGCTCCCGCGGCCTCGTCGCGTTCGCCCGCCCGGACGCGGCGACCTCAGCCGCCCTTTTTCGGCGGCCGGCTGGGCCGCATCTCGACGCGGCTGAACAGCGCGCGCGACGGCGAGCGCAGCAGGTCGAGCACCACCTCCGCCACGTCGGCGGGCGTCAGCGCCCAGTCCGATTTCTCCGCGCCGCCGCGGCCGAACTCGGTCGCCACGCTGCCCGGCATCAGGTACGAGACCCGGATGCCGTCGTAGCGCACCTCCTGCATCAGCGCCTCGCTGAAGCCGTTCAGTCCGAACTTGCTGGCGTTGTACGCGGCGCCATTGGGGAACGCGTTCTTCCCGGCCAGCGAGGAGATGTTGAAGATGTATCCGCCGCCGCGCTTGCGCATCTGCGGGATCGCCTCGTGGCAGCAGAAGAACACGCCGTGGAGGTTGGTCTCGATGACCGCGCGCCAGTCGTCGGGGTCCATCTCGGCGACCGGGGCGAACACGCCGACGCCGGCGTTGTTCACCAGCACGTCCACGCCGCCCGCGGCGCGCTCGACCTCGCGGAACACGCGCTGCACCATTTCGAGCACCCGCACGTCGCAGGCGATCCCGGTCGCGCCGCGCCCGATCTCCTGCGCCGCCTGGCGCGCGTCCTCGGGTGAGCGCGCGGTGAGGAACACGCGGGCGCCCTCCGCCGCGAGCGACTCCGCGATGCCGCGCCCGATACCACGATTGCCGCCGGTGACCACGGCGACCTTGCCGTCGAGGAATGCCATCGTCCGCTCCTGGCTCGTCGGTGGAGGTGATGCGACCGGATCAGCGCTTCGGATGCAACGTGAACGTGATCGCTCCCGCTCCCGGGACGGGCTCCGCCGGGAACTCCAGCCGGCACAGCTCCGCCGGCGCGAACGCGCGCGGGTCGTCGGCGAGCGCGCCGCAGACCCGGCCCAGCAGCGGCATGTGGCCGACCAGCACGACGTGGCCCTGCGTCGCGTCGACGACCCGCAACTCGCGAACGACCTCGCCCGGATCGCCGTCCGGGATCAACGCGTCGAGGGTCTCGACCGCGACCCCGCGAGTCGCGTGCCGGGCGAGCAGCGTGGCGGTCTCCTGCGCCCTTCGGTAGGGACTCGCGAACAGGCGGGCGGGCCGCCAGGACTGCGCCGCCAGAGCGAGCGCGAGCGCCTTCACCGCCAGCCGGCCGCCGGTGGTGAGCGAGCGCTGGGAGTCGCCGCCGCGAGCCGCGGACACCGCCTCGCCATGGCGGATGAGGTCGAGCGTGAGCGTCATCGCGCGCACCTTGGACGGCCGGCGGCCGGCGGTCAAGCCCGCCGGGCGGCGCGTCGTTTGCGGTGGCGGAGCGCCGTCCCGTACTCTCGCCGTCCGCCACCGCGGCCGCGCGTCTCGCGACCCTAGGGCCTCAAGGAGCCCCACCTTCCCGACCGTGACCCCGCGTATCCTCGATCGTCTCCGCACCCACGTCCTCGTCTACGACGGCGCCATGGGCACGCTGCTGCAGTCGCACGGGCTGGGCCCGGACGACTTCGGTGGCGCGCGCTGGGAGGGCTGCATCGACTACCTCTCGGTCACCCGGCCGGACGTGGTCGAGGCGGCGCACGTCGCCTACTTCGAGGCCGGCGCCGACGTGGTGGAGACGAACTCGTTCCAGGCTTCGCGGGTGCGGCTCGAGGAGTGGGGGCTCGGCGAGCGCACGATCGAGATCAACCGCGCCGCCGCGGCGATCGCGCGTCGCACCGCCGACGCGTTCATCGCGCGCGACGGCCGCCCGCGCTTCGTCGCCGGGTCGATGGGGCCGTCGGGCATGCTGCCCTCCAGCGAGGACCCCGACCTCGGGCGCCTGACGCTCGAGGACCTGGTGCCGAAGTTCGAGGAGCAGGCGCGCGGGCTGATCGAGGGCGGCGCGGACGTGCTGATCCTCGAGACCTGCCAGGACATCCTCGAGATGAAGGCGCAGATCCTGGCGTGCCGGGAGGCGTTCGCGCGCACCGGGATCTCGCTGCCGATCCAGAGTTCGGTCACCCTCGATCCCACCGGACGCATGCTGCTCGGCACCGACATCCGCGGCGCGCTCGCCACGCTCGAGGCGATGCACGTGGACATCATCGGGCTCAATTGCTCGACCGGGCCCGACCTGATGCGCGACGCGGTGCGCTGGCTGTCGCAGAACGCCAGCACGCCGATTCACGTGATCCCGAACGCCGGGCTGCCCATCAACGACGGCGGGCGCACCGTGTATCCGATGCGGCCCGAGCCAATGGCCGAGACGCTGCTCGAGTTCGTGACCGAGCAGGGCGTCAACATCGTCGGCGGATGCTGCGGCACCACGCCCGAGCACGTGCGCGCGTTCGCGCGCGCGGTGGGCCCCGAGCGCGCGCCGGGCGCGCGGCCCGGACGCTCCGGCTGGTCGCTCTCGAGCGGCATGACCGCGACCGCCCTGCGCCAGGAGCCGCGTCCGCTGCTGATCGGCGAGCGCCTCAACACCCAGGGCTCGCGGAAGATCAAGCGGTTCGCGCTCGAGGACCGCATCGAGGACATGATCCCGGTCGCGCGCGAGCAGGTGGAGGGCGGCGCGCACGCGCTCGACGTCTGCATGGCGCTCACCGAGCGCACCGACGAGGCCGCAATGATGCGGCGGCTGGTCAAGCGCCTGTCGCTGTCGGTCGAGGCGCCGCTGGTGATCGACTCGACCGAGCCGCCGGTGATCGAGGCGGCGCTGCGCGCCTGCCCGGGCTCGGCGCTCGTCAACAGCATCAACATGGAGAACGGGCGCGAGCGCATCGAGAACGTGATGCCGCTGGTGATGCGCTACGGCGCCGCCGTGATCGCGCTCACCATCGACGAGCAGGGAATGGCCAAGACCGCCGAGCGCAAGCTCGAGGTCGCGCGGCGCATCCACGACATCGTCACGGGCGAGTACGGGCTGCCGGCCGAGCGGCTGGTGTTCGACGACCTCACGTTCACGCTCGCCACCGGCGACGTGGAGTTCTCGCGCTCGGGCGTCGAGACGATCGACGGCATCCGCCTCATCAAGCAGGAGCTGCCGGGCGTGCTCACGAGCCTCGGGGTCTCGAACGTCTCGTTCGGGCTCTCGAAGGAGGCGCGCGCCTGCCTCAACTCGGTGTTCCTCTACCACTGCGTGCAGGCCGGGCTCGACATGGCGATCGTGAATCCGGCCGACATCACGCCGTACGCCGAGCTCGACGCCGCCGATCGCCACGCCGCCGAGGATCTGATCTTCGACCGCGACCCGCAGGCGCTGGCGACCTACATCCAGCGGTTCGAGGGTCGCACGCCCGAGACGCGCGAGCGCGCGGACGAGGCGGCCGAGGCGGCGATGAGCGTCGAGCAGCGCCTGCACTTCCAGATCCTCCACCGCAAGCCGGCGGGGATCGAGGATCTGGTGGACGCCGCGGTCAAGCGCCAGGACGCGGTCGCGGTGCTCAACACCGTGCTGCTGCCGGCCATGAAGGAGGTCGGCGACAAGTTCGGCTCCGGCGAGCTGATCCTGCCGTTCGTGCTCCAGAGCGCCGAGGTGATGAAGAAAGCGGTCGCGCGCCTCGAGACCTACCTCGAGAAGCGTGCCGACGTCACCAAGGGCCGCGTGGTACTCGCGACGGTGTACGGCGACGTGCACGACATCGGCAAGAACCTGGTGAAGACCATCCTCTCGAACAACGGCTACACCGTGTTCGACCTCGGCAAGCAGGTGCCGGTGCAGACCATCCTCGACAAGGCAAAGGAGGTCGGGGCCACCGCCATCGGCCTGTCGGCACTGCTGGTGTCGACGAGCAAACAGATGCCGATCGCGGTCGCCGAGCTGCACAAGCACGGGTTCGCAGTGCCGGTGCTGATCGGTGGCGCGGCCATCAACCGCAACTTCGGGCGCCGCGCCACGCTGATCGACGGCGGGACGCCGTATGCGCCCGGTGTCTTCTACTGCAAGGACGCGTTCGAGGGCCTCGACACCGTCAACGCGCTCGGAGACGCGACCGAGGGCCCGAAGCTGCGCGCGCGCATCCATGCGGAAGCGCTCGAGTTCAAGTCCAAGAGCGCCGAGCTCGAGGCGCGCGCCGCCCAGTCGAGCGCCCAGCAGCGCGACTTCAAGGTCACCGTCTCGCGCGACGTCGCGGTGCCGCCGCCACCGTTCTGGGGCGCGCGCGTCACCTCGACCAAGCAGGTGGATTTCGCCGGCATGTACGCCGGCATCGACCTCAAGACGCTCTACCGGCTGCACTGGGGCGCGCGCGGCAGCGGTCCCGAGGTCGACGCGCTCATCCGCGACGACTTCGAGCCGCGGCGGCTGCGCCTGCAGCGCGAGGCGCAGGAGAAGGGCTGGCTGCGTCCGACCGCGGCGTACGGCTACTTCCCGGTGCAGAGCGAGGGCCAGGACCTGATCGTGTACGAGGCGGCGGCGTTCCACGCCGGCTCGCTCACGTTGCGCGGCAAGGCCGAGGAGGTCCTGCGCTTCACGTTCCCGCGCCAGGCGGAGCGCGAGGGGCTGTGCCTCGCCGACTACTTCCAGCCCGTCGAGAGCAGCCGCTTCGACGTGCTCGCGCTCCAGCTGGTGACGGTCGGCCCGCACGTCGACGAGCTGGGCCAGGCGCTCGACGCGCGCGGCGAGTACAGCGAGGCGCTGTTCGTGCACGGGCTCGGCGTGTCGGCCGCGGAGGGACTCGCGGAGTGGCACCACGCGCGCATCCGCGCCGAGTGGGGGCTCGCGCCCGATCGCGGCAAGCGTTACTCGTTCGGCTACAGCGCGTGTCCCGATCTCGCCGACCAGGCGAAGCTGTTCAAGCTGCTCGCGCCGGAGCAGGCGATCGGGGTGACGCTCACCAGCGCCTACCAGCTGGTGCCCGAGGCGAGCACGAGCGCGATCATCGTGCACCACCCCGAGGCGCTCTACTACATGGTGAAGGAGTAGGGGCCTCGCCGGGGCCCTCGGCCAGCGTCGGCGGGAGGGAAGGCCCGGTGGGGTCCGCGCCCCTCTGGGCGAGGTGAGGACGGCCCGGCGGGTCGCGAACCCCACCGGGCCTTCCCTCCCGCCGCCCCCCTTCGAGCGCTCGGCTACTTCTCGAACATCCGGTCCACCGGCACCACGGCGATGCGGTCCCGGGTGAGGCCGAGCGGATAGGACTCGATGATCTTGTCCTCCTCGAGCACTGTCTGCGGCTTCGGCGTGCCGTACGTCATCGGGCTCGGCGTGCCGGCGGCCAACTCGTCGGCGAGTGAGTCGCCCTGTTCGCTGACGATCGCGAAGCGCAGCTCGGCCGGCCGGATGTACTTCTTCACCGCCGCGTTCACCTCGGTGAGCGTGAGCGTCGGCACCACCGAGCGGAACATCGCCAGGTCCCCGGGCGACGGCACGCCGTAGATCGCGTCGTCGAGCGCGTACCCCAGCCGGTCGTCGGTGGTCGGCGCGAAGTGCAGGCAGTACTTGGTGAGGAACGCGCGCGTCAGCTCGAACTGCTCCTGCGTGAGTCCGTTGGCCGCGAGCTTCTCGACCTCGCGCACGGCGGCCCGCAGCGCGAACCCCGCCTGGGCGTTCGGCACCGGGCGGATCCACACCTCGAAGAGCTGCCGGCGGCGCGGCACGTTCGTGGGCGGCATGGTGCGCTGGCCGCCGTTGGGGAAGATCTCGACGTACGAGTAGTCGCCGTAGTTCATCCCGCGTTGCTCGCGGATCACCTGGTAGAGGTGCGAGGACGAGTTGCGGTGCTCGCCGAGCCACGAGTTCGCGAGCCACAGCGCGTAGAACTCGCGGGTGCCGCGCCGGACGTCGATCGGATGTCCGAACGAGATCGCGGTCGCCGGGCCCGGCTTCTGCACCAGCGTGACCGGCCGGCCGCTGGCCGGCGCCAGCGCCGGTGCCGGCACCGCGGCTGGCGCGCCCGCCGGGAGTGCTGCGAGCGCCGCCTCGAGTCGCGCGACCAGTTTAGGATCATAGCCGCCGCCGACCGCGAGCCGCAGCGTGCCGCGCGTGAAGTGCGAGGCGTAAAAGCCCCGCACGTCGTCGAGCGTGATGGCGTCGAGGCCCGCGACGGTGCCCGCGTTGAGGTGCGCGTACGGCGTGCCCGCGAACGTGGTGGCGTAGAGCGTCTGCTTGCCCAGCTCCTCGTCCGAGGTGTAGCGCAGCGTCTTCGCGATGAAGTCGCGGGTCTGCTGCTTGACGCGCTGGAAGTCCGCCTCCGCGAACGCGGGGTGCAGCACGGCGTCGAGCATGAGCGCGGTGTAGGTGTCGAGGTTGTCGCGGTGCACGCGGCCCGAGAACGTGGTCAGCTCCTTGTCGACGCGCACGCCGTACGACGAGGCCATCGGGTACAGGAGCTGGAGGATCTCGGGGTAGCTGTGGCTGCGCGTCGCGCCCTCCGCCATCAACGAGGCGGTCAGGCTCGCGAGGCCCTCCTTGCCGGCGGGATCGTCCTGCGCTCCGATGGCGAACGCGATGCGGATCGAGACGGTCGGATCGGCCGGCACCGGCAACAGGACGGGCGCGTGCATGCCGGCCGCGGCGGGCGGCGCGGCGTGCGCGGCGCCGCTCACGATCGCGAGCAGCACCAGCGCGGGGAGGCCTGCGACCACGAGTCGGGACGGGCTCATGACGCCACCCCCTTGAGCACGGCGACGGTGCGGTGCTGCGGCACCAGGAAGCGCTTCGCCGCCGCCTGCACGTCGGCGGGCGTGACGGTCGCGAGCGCGGCGTACATCTGGTCGACCGCCGTGATGCCGCCGGTGTGCGCGATGAACCGCGCGAGCGAGTTGGCGGTGCCATCCGGCGTGTCGAGCCCCATCAGGAACCCGTAGCGCATGCGCTTCTTCAGGTCGTCCAGGCGCTTCGCGTCGGGCGGCGCCTGCTGGAGCGCGGCCACCGCCTGATCGAGCCGCCCGCGCACCGCCTCGATGTCGGCCTCGTCGCCGACCATCGCGATCACGCTCCACAGGCCGGGGTCCCGGGTGGCTCCGAAGTCGGAGAGCAGCCGCTGGACCTTGTGCTGTTCGATCACCAGCTCGCGGTACGCGTCGCTCGTCTCGCCGAACGCCAGCTCGCCGAGCAGCATCGCGGCCGCCTGCTCGCGGCTGGTGGGATCGAACGCCATGCCCTTCCACGCGATCGTGAGCAGCGGGAGCGTGCGCCCGTCGTAGTGCACTTCGAGCGCGCGCTCGGCGGTCTGCTCGGGCTCGACCGGGATCGCGGGCGCCTGGTAGCCGCGCGCCCAGCCGGCGTACTGCTTCTGGATGAGCGCCAGCGTCGCGGCCTTGTCGAACTCGCCCGCGACCACGATCACCACGTTCTCGGGGCGGTAGAAGCGCGCGAGGAACGACTTCGAGTAGTCGTACATCGTCGGCATCGCCGCGACGTCCTTCTCGAATCCGATCGTGGTGTGCTTGTAGGTGTGCACGTCGAACGCCTTGTCCTGGAGCGCCTCGAACAGTACCGAGAACGGCTGCGTGCGATTCTTGCGGTACTCGCCGTACACCGCGCCCGCCTCGGTCTGGAACTCGCGCTCGGCGTAGGCCAGGTGCTCGAAGCGGTCGGCCTCGATCTCGATCACCTTCGGCAGGTCGGCGGTCGCGAACGTGAGGTGATAGCAGGTGTAGTCGTCGGTGGTGTACGCGTTCGCGTCGGCGCCCATCGTGGTCACGATGCGGTCGTACACCTCGGCCGGGTACTTCTCGGTGCCGCGGAACATCATGTGCTCGAAGAAGTGGGCGAACCCGCTGTGCCCGGGCTCGACCTCGTCGCGGCTGCCGGTGCGCACCACCGAGTAGTACGCGACCACGCCCTGGCTCGGCATCGGGATCAGGAACACCTTCAGCCCGTTGTCGAGCGTGTGGGTCTCGTACGCGTACGGAAATACCCCGCTCGCAGCCGCGGGCAGCGCGGTCAGCAGGAGCAGGGCCCCGGCCAGGACGGCGTTCCTCATCGTGGGTCCTTTCGTGGGATCGGGTCGTGCGGGTAACGGAGGGCGGCATCCTACGTCAAATCGCGATCCGCGCGCCGGCCGGGCGCCCAGCGCCGAGGAGCGGCCGACGGACGCGGCGCCCCGGCGCGGATCAGCGGTAGATCGTCTTCACCCGTCCCCACGTGTCGCGCTGCGCCGGCGTCGCGCCGTTGCACGCGTGGCCGGCGTGGAACTGGAGGCGCGCGAAGTCGGCACCGGTCACGACGCCGTCCCCGTCGAGGTCGCCGGTCGGGTCGGCGCTGCCGAGCTTGAGCTGCAGCAGGGCCAGGTCCTGGCCGTCGACGATGCCGTTGCCATCCTGGTCCGGCGACGCGAGCGCGCGGGTCGCGAGCAGCACGCCGTCCGCGTACACGTCGACGTTGCCCGCGGCGCACAGGCCGCCGGCGCGCACCGGCAGCAGCGCGAGCCCGGCGTTGTCGCCGAGCGTGCTCGCGATGCGCGTGGCAGGCTGGTAGGTGTAGCTCTCGGTGCCGGTCGTGGGGCACACGCTCACGGCCAGGCAGGCGTCGAGAGTGAGCGCCACGGCGGAGGAGCGGACCGGGGCTCCAGTGCCGATGCGGCGCACGGTCACATGGAACGTGTCGTCGCCGGCCGGGCAGAAGACCACCACCGGATCGACGGACGAGAGATTGGGGTCCGGGATCTGGGCGCCGGCGGGCGTCGCGAGCACGACGAGCGCGAGCAGCGGAACGAAGCGGAAGGAGTCGCCAGGGCGCATGGAGGGTCCTTTCAAGCGTGCACGCCCGAACCGCGCGGGCGGGCTGGGGAGCGGCCTCGATGGGTGATGCGGCCCGTGAAGGCTGCTACCCCCCGCCCGGACGGGCGTGTCCCGCGATTCTCCCGGCTACGATCAGCGCCCGCCGCGCCCGCCGGCGACCGCCACCGGCCTGCCCGTGCCGACCTTCTCCAGGTGCCACAGGTCCATGAGCACCGCATCGACGAGCTGCAGCAGCTGCGGTCGCGACCGGCTCCAGAGATCGGCGCCCATGAACACCACCTGCCCGCACTCGTCGCCGCGATAGACGGTCATGAACGGCAGGTCCCGATCCGGCGGGTAGACACCACGCACGGTGTAGAGGACGTCCAACACGGTCCCGCCGTGGCCGTGACCGGCTCCCGGATTGCGCTCCAGGATGTCGTTCGGCTGGGTCAGGTACTCGAACGTCTCGCGCCGGTCGGCCGGGAAGAACGTCGCCAGCGTGCGCAGCGGCGGGAGCGGGTCGCTGCCCGGCATTCGCGCGGTCAGTGACGCCGGCAGTCGCGTGTAGCCGGTCGGCCGCGGGCGGTCGCTTGAAGGCGCGACCCGCGCGACCGATGCGCTCGGGACCGTGTACGTCGAGAACTCGCTCCGCCAGTGAGCGAGGTCGTACATCGGCCGGCCCGCGATCAGCTCGCCGGTCGAAGCGGAGTAGGTGAATGCGATCTGGTCATTGTTGGCGGAGTTGAAAAGCGAGTGCGACATCGCGTACGCCACGCCACCGCCTGCCAGCCATACGCGACCGCCCGCCCGGGCGTAGGACACCAGCGTGCTCTGCCGGCCGGGCGAACTCATGTACACGAGCGAGTAGGCGCCTCCGACCGGCACGACCTGGACCACGTTCGCGTCGGTGATCCACACCACGTTGCGGTACCTCAGCAGCAGATCGAGCGGCACCGTCTTGTCGAGCGTCGTCAGTTGCCGGGTGCGGAAGACGTCAGCGTCGTAGCCCGCGAACAGCCCCGGCGTGCTGACGGCGCCGGCCGGGTAGCCGATCATCGGAGCGCCGCCACGCGCGAGCAGGAACGAATCCAGCTCCGCCACCATCGGCCAGTTGGCCGGCAGGCTCACCGCGCCGCCCGCGCCGATGACCTCGGGCGCCAGCCGGGTATCGAGCACGATCAGCAGCGGGCGATCGAGCCGCGGGCGGGAGAAGTTCACGCGCAGGCAGGCGCGGCTCGGCAGATCGTTCGAGTCGACCGCCTCGACGAAGAGCCGTCGGCTCGCGCCGGAGTGCGAATCCGCGGCCACGACCGCCGTGGTCTCGGCAGCGCTCCAGCGACTCCAGTGGGAGATGTCCCGCGGCCCGCGGCGTGGCGATCGATCGAGCACGTCCACGATGTCGATCGCCCAGCGATACGCCGTCACCGTGGCCCCGCTCCGCGCGGTCGCCGACCAGCTCACCCGCACGGGCTCGCCGCTGGAGGCGGCGAAATCCACGGTCTCCGTCGTATCCGGATGGTACAAGGCACGGTAGCCCGCAGTCAGGCCACCCGTGGTCAAGGTGATGCTCGGACCGAGCGTGCTCGCCGAGCCCACGCTCACTTGCAGGATGTTGGTGCTCAGCGAGAACGCCGGCGAGTAGTCGCCCGCCTCGTCGAATCCCACCAGCACGAAGACGTACGAGCGGTTCACGAGCAGGCCGTCGACGAGCGTCTGCATGGTGTCGCCCGGCACGGAGTCCCAGCCGGCGAAGGCGGGCGCGACCAGGCGCCGCAGCGAGTCCGGATCCATGAGCGCCAGCGAATACTCGGGCGCACCGCGCTCGAACAGCCGGAACTTGTACTTCGCCAGGTGCGACGGTACGGCGCCGTCGGGGTCGGTTCCTCGCCACATGATGTGAAAGCGCGGTGGCAACAAGACGACGGGCTCCAGAATCACTCTCGGCCGCGGGCTGATGATCTGCACCGTCGGCGCCACGTTCTCGCCGAAGAACGCCCGCACCGCGGGCTCGGAGATCGCGCCGCGATCGTCCACCGCCCGCACCGCGAAGAACACCGGCTCGAACGCTCGCGCGCCCGCCTCGTTACGCTCCGGCTGCACGCGCCCGAGCCCGATCACGCGCGCCGTCTCGCCGGCGCGCTCCCAGCCGGCGGCGATCCCGATTCGCCGCGGATCCTGCGTGAGCAGGTAGTGGTCGACCCGACCGTCGGGATCGGTGCCGCTCCAGCGCAGCAGGTACGTCGAGCCGTCGGCTCCGGCGACGGATCCGGTGAGCGAGACGGTGGGTGGCTGATTGGCGATGCCGAGCGGCGATCCGTGCATTCGGTCGCAGCCGCTCGTGATCGCCGTGAGGATGAGGATCATCGTCGTGCGGACGACTCGGGCAGGCACGCGCATCGGGTGCCCCTTCCACTTCGAGTGCCCCGGCCAGGGCTAGGGACGCGGGCGAGCGCGGCATGAGAGGCGCTCGCATCTCCGTGGGGTGGAGCCACGTCCTGAATAGGATGCTACGTCTCGAACCGGGCAGGGACAAGCCCCGGTCCGAGGTCCGCGGTCCGAGGTTCAGGCGCATCCGATCGTTGTCTTTCACTTCCACACTGCGCAGAATCGGAGACCGAAGCGGCTCGACCGTCCCGCGCCCGATCGCCCGTCCTGCCGGCCGGGTGACGGCCGGGCTTGGCAGCGCACCAGGGCGGAGGAGCCCGGATGTCCGCAGGCGAGATCACGCGGCTGCTGGTGGCCCTGCGCGAGGGGCGCTCGGAGGCGCTCGAGGAGCTGCTACCGCTCATCTACGGCGAGCTGCGCGTGATCGCGCGGCGCCGGCTCGGCGGCGGCGCGACGCTGAGCGCCACCGAGTTGGTGCACGAGGCCTACCTGCGCCTGTTCGAGCAGACCGGGCTGGCGCTCAACGACCGCCGTCACTTCTTCGCGGTCGCCGCGCTCGCGATGCGCCAGATCCTCGTGGACCGCGCCCGCCGTCGCGGGGCGCTCAAGCGCGGCGGCGGCCTGCGCCGGCTCGACCTCGACGCCGCCGAGATCCCGGCCGAGGATCAGGCCGAGCTGGTGCTGTCCCTCGACGAGGCGCTTCGGCGTTTGAAGGAGGTGGACGAGCGCCTCACCCGCGTGGTCGAGCTGCGCTTCTTCGGTGGCCTGTCGGTGGAGGAGACGGCGGAGGTGCTCGACGTGGATCCGCGCACCGTGAAGCGCGACTGGCGCAAGGCCCGCGCGCTGCTCTACCAGAGCCTTGCCGGGGAGCCGCTCGCATGACCGATCCCGGACGCGAGCCGCTGCTCCGGCACCTCGATCCGGGGCGGTGGCGGCGCATCGACGCGCTGCTCGAACGGGCGCTCGAGCTGCCGCCCGCGGAGGCGCGCGCGCTGCTCGACCGCGAATGCGCCGGCGAACCAGCGCTGCGCTCCGAGATCGAAGGCCTGCTGGCCGCCGACACCGCGGCCGGCGAATTCCTCGGCCGCCCGGCGCTCGAGCTCGACCGCGAGCTGCTGACACCCGCGGGCGCGGCCGCGCTCGATGCCGCCGCGGGCGCGGAGGCGCTGGAATGGGCGCCCGGCACCCACATCGGTCCGTGGTGCGTGGTGCGCGAGATCGGGCGCGGCGGAATGGGCGCGGTGTTGTTGGCGACCCGCGCCGCGGGCGACTACGAGCAGCAGGTGGCGCTCAAGCGCGTGCGACCCGGGTTCGACCGCGGCGAGCTGCTCGCGCGCCTCACGCGCGAGCGCCGCATCCTCGCGCGGCTCGAGCACCCGAACATCGCGCGGCTGATCGACGGCGGGCTGGCCGCGGACGGCCAGCCGTACTTCGCGATGGAGTACGTCGACGGCGAGCCGATCACCGCGTGGTGCGAGCGGCACCCGCTGCCGCTGCGGTCCGTACTGCGGCTGTTCCGTCAGGTCTGCGAGGCGGTTCGCTTCGCGCACACCCAGCTCGTCATCCATCGCGACCTCAAGCCCGCGAATATCGTGGTCTCCGAGCGCGGCCAGGTGAAGCTGCTCGACTTCGGGATCGCCAAGCTGCTCGATCCGAGCGAGTCCGAGCTGGACGCCACGCTCACCGTGGAGCGCCGGCTCACGCCGCACTACGCGGCCCCGGAGCAGCTGCGCGGCGAGCCGCCGACCACAGCGACCGACGTCTACGCGCTGGGCGTGGTGCTGTTCGAGCTGCTGTGCGGCCAGCGCCCGTTCGCGGGGCTGACGCACATGACCGAGCTGCAACGGGCGGTGCTCGAGCAGGAACCGCCGGCGCCCAGCAGCCTGCTCGCGAGGCAGGCGGCCGGGCCGTCGCGTTCCGACTGGCGCGACGGGGTGCGCGGCGACCTCGATGCCATCGTGGCGCAGGCGCTGCGCAAGGAACCGGAGGCGCGCTACCCCTCGGTCGAGGCGCTGCTCGCGGACATCGACCGCCTCCTGGACGGGCGCCCGGTGCGCGCCGCCCGCTCCACGACCGGCTACCGGCTCGGGAAGTTCGTGCGGCGGAACCGGCTCGCGGTCGCCGCCGGCACGCTCGCCGTGCTGGCGCTGCTCGCGGGGCTGGTGGGGGTGTCGTGGCAGGCGCAGCGCGCGCGCGCCGAGGCCGCCAAGGCGCGCGAGATGCGCGCGTTCCTGTCGAGCCTGTTCCGCGCCAGCGATCCCAACGAGGCGCGGGGCGACACGCTCACCGCGCGCGTGCTGCTGGACCGCGGCGCGCAGCGCGTGGCCACGGAGCTCGCGGGCCAGCCGGCGCTGCAGGGCGAGATGTACCAGACGCTCGGCACCATCTACGCGCAGCTCGGCTCGTTCGACCGCGCTGCGGACATGTTCGAGCGCGCGGTCGCGCTGCGGCGGCGCGCCGACGGACCGCGCGGTGCCGCGACGGCCGCCAGCCTCGTGGACCTGGGCGGCGCGCGCGTGGAGGGCGCCCGCTACGACGCGGCGGAGGCGGCACTCGACGCGGCACTCGCGATCCAGCGCGGGCGGCGCGACACGCCCGACACCACGCTCGCGCGCACCCTCGGCTGGCTGGGCCGGTTGCGCCAGGAGCGCGGGAGCGACGCGGCGGCCGAGCGCCTCTACCGCGAGGCGCTGGCGCTCGACGAGCGCGCGCTGGGGTCCGACCACGTGGTGGTCGCCGGCGACCTCGACCGGCTCGGGACTCTCCTCTCGGACCGCACCCGATTTCGCGACGCGGCCGCTGTGTTCGAGCGCTCGCTCGCCATCCAGACGCGCCGGCGCGGGCCGGATCACCTCGCGACCGCGCTGTCGCTCGAACACCTCGCCGACGCGCTCGGCTACCAGGGTCGGTTCGCCGCGGCCGAATCGCTGCGCCGCGCCGCGCTCGACGTGCGGCGGGCGCGGCTGGGACCCGACCACGTCGACGTCGCGACCTCGCTCGCGGACCTCGCGGGACTCTCGATCGCGGAACACCGTTACGCGCAGGCGGAGTCGGTCTACCGCGAGGCGCTGCGCATCGACCGCCAGGCGCTGGGGCCCGATCATCCGCGCACGCTGCTGGTCGTGAACAATATGGGGGCACTCGCACTGTGGCGCGACCGCCCCGCCGAGGCGGACTCGCTGCTCACGCGGGCGCTCGCGGCGTGGCGTGCCACGCTCGGACCCGACCACGACCGCACGCTCCACTGCATGACCTACCTGGCCGCGGCGCGGCGCGCGGAGGGGCGCCCCGCCGAGGCCGCGGCGCTGCTCGAGGACGCGCTCGCGCGCTGGACGCGCCGCTACGGCCCGCTGCACGTGCGCACCAGCTTCGCCGCGCTCGAGCTGGGCGAACTGCGTGCCGAGCAGGGGCGGTTCGCGGAGGCCGAGACGCTGGTGCGCCGGGCGGTCGAGATCCGCCGCGGCACCGCCGCCGAGGATCCGTCCCTGCTGAGCGGCGCGCTCACCGGCCTGGCGTGGACGCTGCGCGAGGAGGGCCGCCTGCCCGAGAGCCGCCAACGCTACGAGGAGGCGCTCGCGCTGACTCGCGCGCGGTTCGAGGCCGACCCGGCGGTGCTCTGCGGCGACGCCGTGGTGGGGCTGGGGCGGGTGCTCGCCGCGCTGGGCGCGACGGCCAGGGCCGAATCGCTGCTGCGCGCGGGGGTCGCGGGGCAGGCGCGCGTCTACGGCGCCGGAAGTCCGCGCGCGGCCGAGGCGCGCGTGGCGCTCGGCTGCTGCCTCGCGCGCGCGGGCCGCGCCGCGGAGGCGCAGGCACTGCTGGCGGCGGCGCTGCCGACGCTGGAGCGACGTCCGGGCCGGCGCGATCCACTGGCGGCGGCCGGGCGCGCGACGCTGGCGCGCCTGCGTGCGGCGAACCCCTCGTGAGGCGGGCGGCGCGCGTCGCGGACGACGCGTCGCCGCCCGCCGGTGTTCAGTCGAGCACCACCACGCGTGACGTCACCGCGCCGCCCGAGCGCGCGTGCGCGCGCAGGAAGTATACGCCCGGCGCGGGCGGATGGGGCGCCCAGCTCAGTCCGCGGACGCCGGCCCCGAGCACCTCGCCCGGCCGCGCCGCGACGCGCCGGCCACGCACGTCGAACAGCTCGAGCGCGATCTCGTCGGCGCGCGGCAGCGCGAGCGAGAGCGTCCAGTCCGCGCCGCGGCGCGCGGGCGCGGGCCACGGCCCGCCGAGCAGCAGCCGCGACGGCAGCGCCGCGGCGCCCACCGCCGCGTACGGCGTCGTGACCGCGCGCTGGGCGTTCACCCGCGGCCCGATCGGGTGGTCGTAGGGAATCGCGTCGCCGGTCTGGACGATCTGCGCCGCGACCTCGCGCGGACCGAGCGCCGGGAAGCGCGCGCGCACCAGGCCGCACACGCCGGCCGTGAGCGGGCAGGAGAACGAGGTGCCGTCGCCGCCCATGTACGGAGTCTCGCCGTCCCAGCCGAAGAGGAAGATGTAGAAGATCTGGTCGAGGTCGGTGAACGTGTAGTTGCGGCACAGCGTCGACCACATCGCGCTACCCGGCGCGCCCACCTTCACCGACGGTCCCCAGTTCGAGAACGACGCGCGCGCATTCGCCTCGTCGGTGGCGCCGACCGACAGCACGTCGTTGCAGGCCGCTGGATAGGACGGCGCGTTCGTGTCGTCGTTGCCCGCTGCCGCGACGCACACCACCCCCGCGTCGGTCGCGAGGTCGACCAGCGCCTGGAAGAACTCGGGCACCCCGGGGTCGCCGGGACCGCCGAAGCTCATCGACACCACGCTCGCGTGCTGTGCGATCGCGT
Organism: Candidatus Eiseniibacteriota bacterium; assembly: GCA_963725865.1. GTDB lineage: Bacteria > Eisenbacteria > RBG-16-71-46 > RBG-16-71-46 > RBG-16-71-46 > CAVSAC01. The sequence continues at coordinate 237,877 of CAVSAC010000014.1, read as the reverse complement.
ACAGGAACGCGCCCGCGATCGCCTCGCTGGTGATGCCACTGTCGGGGTGCGAGACCTTGAGCGGCATGAGGCGGCAGTTCCAGCCGGCGCCCGCGATGCCCTCGGCGTTGTTGGTGGCGGCGGCGGCGATGCCGGCGCAAAACGTGCCGTGGAAGCCGACGTCGAGCCCGCTGGGATCCGAGGTGTACTCGGGATTTGGATCGGCGTCGTTGCGCCCGAAGTCCCAGCCCACGACGTCGTCGACGTAGCCGTCGAGGTCGTCGTCGAGGCCGTTGCCGGGGATCTCGCCCAGGTTGTGCCAGATCCGGCTCGCGAGGTCGGGGTGCCCGGTGTCGATCCCGGTGTCCATGATCGCGATCACCACGCTGGTGTCGCCGTGGGTGACGTCCCACGCACCGGGCAGTCGGATGTCCGCGAAGCCGCCGTCGTTCACGTACCACTGGCTGCCGAGCGCGGGGTCGTTCGGAATCACGCTCAGCCGCAGGCGGTAGTTCGGGCACACGGCGCGGAACGCCCCGCTCGCCGCCAGCTCGCGGGCGGCCGCGAGCGGATCGAAGTCCGCGCGGTCGCTGCGCAGGCGCAGCACGCGCGGCGCCCCGACCGGGCTCACGCCCACGGCCTCGATGCGGTCCAGGCCGAGCCGGACGAGCGCGTCGGCGACCGCCGCGGTGGCCGCGCGCAGGGGCGACTTCACGCCGTCGCCCGTCAGGCTCGCGGGGTCGGCGATCGCCAGCACCTCGCCGGGCGCGTACGGCATCGGGCCGGGCGGCGATCGGAACAACCGCTCGGCCGCCGCGGCCGGGGTGGAGCCGGACAGCAGGAATGCGAGCAGGATCGCCAGCAGGCGCCCGCGCGAGCGGAACGGGGGAGAGCGGAACATGGGTCACCTCGAGAGGAAGGGGCACGGGCGGCCGACGAGGGCGCTTCCGAACCGGATGCTCGCGCCACCGCCGCGGCGTGTCCAGAGCCGAGTGCGCCCGGTCACTTGCCCCCCGCGTCCCTTCCATCGCACCATCTCCGCTCCGACCCGGCCGACCGCACGGAGCCCGCATGTCCGAGACGATGCAGATCGCTCCCGTCACACTCGAAGGACGCGTCATCCGCCTGGAGCCGCTGACCCTCGCGCACGTCGACGAGCTGCTCGAGCACGCCCTCGATCCCGACATCTGGCGCTGGATGCTGACCGACGTCGAGTCGCGCGCGGACCTCGAGCGCTACGTCGCGACCGCGCTGGCGGAGCAGGAGCACGGGCGCTCGCTGCCGTTCGTCCACGTGCTGCGCGCGAGCGGGCGGGCGATCGGCTCGACGCGCTTCGGCTCGATCGAGCGCGCCCACCGGCGGGTCGAGATCGGCTGGACATGGATCGGGCGCGCTCACCGGCGCAGCGCGGTCAACACCGAGGCCAAGTACCTGATGCTGCGCCATGCCTTCGAGGTGTGGGACTGCCTGCGCGTGGAGCTCAAGACCAACGCGCTCAACATGCGCTCGCGGAACGCCATGCTCCGCATCGGCTGCGTCGAAGAGGGCACGCTGCGGCAGCACGCGATCAGCACGCGCGGCGTGGTGCGCGACACCATGTACTTCAGCATCCTCCAGCGCGAATGGCCGGCGGTGAAGCAGCGGCTCGAAGGCCTGCTCGCCCGCGGCGCGGCCGCGACTCCGGAGGCGCGGCGGTGAGGTTCCTCGTCACCGGCGCGACCGGCTTCGTGGGTGGTCGGGTGGCGAGGCGACTGCGCGAGCGTGGGGACGCGGTGGTCACGATCGCGCGCGATCCGGCACGCGCCGAGGACCTGCGCGCGCTCGGGGTCGACGTGGTGGGTGGCGACATCACCGACCGCGCGAGCCTCGACGCGCCGATGCGCGGAGTCGACGGCGTGTTCCACGTCGCCGGCTGGTACAAGGTCGGCGCGCGCGACCGCACCCCCGGCCAGCGCATCAACGTGGATGGCACCCGCAACGTCCTCGAAGCGATGCGCGCCGCCGGCGTGGTGAAGGGCGTGTACACGAGCACGCTCGCGGTGCACGGGGACACGCACGGCGCGCGGGTGACCGAGGCGTATCGCTTCGAGGGCCCGTTCGAGAGCGAGTACGACCGCACCAAGTGGGCGGCCCACTACCAGGTGGCGCTGCCGATGATGCGGGCCGGGCTGCCGCTGGTGATCGTCCAGCCCGGGCTGGTCTACGGCCCCGGCGACACCAGCCGCGTGCGTACCACGCTGATCCAGTACCTGCAGCGCGGGCTGCCGCCCATCCCGGCGGGGGCCGCGTTCTCGTGGGCGCACGTCGACGACATCGCGACCGGCCACCTGCTGGCGATGGAGCGGGGGCGCGTCGGCGAGTGCTATCACCTCGCCGGGCCCGCGTGGACGCTGCTCGACGCGCTGAAGCTCGCCGAGCGCATCAGTCGCGTGAAGGTGCCCGGCTTCGTCGCGCCGCCTGCGCTCGTGCGCGCACTGTCGGCCGTGATGGGGGTGGTCGAACGCGTCGCGCCCGTGCCGGAGCTGCTGACCTCGGAGAGCCTGCGCGTGATGGCGGGCTGCACCTACCTCGGTGACGCCTCCAAGGCCGAGCAGGAGCTGGGCTGGCGCGCGCGGCCGCTCGAGGACGGCCTGCGCGAGACGCTGGCGCACGAGATGGCGCTGCTCGGCATGGCGACGCCGCGCGGCTGAGCGAGCGCACGAAGGCCCGGAGCGAACCCCGGGCCTTCGTGCCGTCCATGCGATGCGGCTCAGCGGCGGAGGATGCCTTCCTCGCGGCCCGCGCCCTCGTGTCGCTCCGCGACCGGCGGGGCTGCCGTCTTCGGCAGGTGCCACAGGTTCCCGAGCACGACGTCGATCAGTTGGACCATCTGCGGCCTCGACCAACTCCAGAGGTCGGCGCCCATGAAGACCACCTGCCCGTTCTCGGAGCCCCGGTACACCGTGACGAACGGAAGGTCCACTCCTGGCGGATAGACTCCGCGCACCGTGAACAGCGTGTCGAGCACGCTTCCCCCGCTCCCGTGGCCGGGCGTGGTCCCCAGTCCTTCGACGATGGGATTCGGGCGGGTGAGGTACTCGAACGTCGAGCGAATCTGGCCCGGGAAGAAGTTCGTCGCGGTCCGCAGGGGTGGGATCGGATCGGCGCCGGGCGCGCGATGCGAGAACGTGATCGGCAGCCCCGAGTAGTCCGGCGCCCCTTCGCCCGCCGGTGCGAGGCGAACGATCGAGGACGCGGCGACGACGTAGTCCGAGAACTCGCTCCGCCAGTGTGCGACGTCATACATCGGCCGGCCCGGCACCAGCTCGCCGATCAGCGAGGAATACGTGAACGTCTGGACGTCGTTGATCGCCGAGTTGAACAGGAACTTGCTCATGGCGAGCGCCGCGCCACCGCCGGCGAACCACAGCCGCCCGCCCGCATTCGCGTAGGCGACCAGCGTGTTCTGCCGTCCGGGAGAGCTCATGTACGGGAGCGAATAGGCCCCTCCGGGAGGGCTCGCGAGCGCGGCGTTGGCGTCCGTGATCCACACCACGTTCTTGTAGCGCATCAGCAGGTCGAGCGAAACGGTGCGATCGACCGTGTGGATGTCGCGGGTACGGAACACGTCGAAATCGTAGCCCGTGAAGAGTCCGGGTAGGCTCAGCGAGCCGGCCGGATAGCCGACCACCTGCACGCCACCGCGGGCGACCAGGAACGAATCGAGCTCGGCGGAATTGGGCCAGTTGCCGATCGGGGTCACGACTCCGCCGCTGCTCCCCTCGGGCTGCAGCCGCGTGTCGTTCACGATCAGCAGCGGGCGCTCGCCGGCCGCGTTCACGAACGCGACGTTCACGCTCACCCGGCTCTTGAAGCCGACCGACGAGAGCGCCTCGACGGTGAGTCGCCGTGCGGCGGCCGGCGGTGCCGGGAGCTTCGCGGACACCGTCGCCGCGGTCACGGTCGGGCTCCACGTGCTCCAGTGGCGGACATCCGAGGGATTCGCGCGCGGGGTCTCGTCCGTGACGTCGGCGATGTCGATCGCCCAGCGGTAGCCGACGATCGAGGTCCCGGGTGATGGCACCCCCGACCAGTGCACCTCGACCGGCGTCCGCTCCGGAGCCGAGAGGCTCGCGACGAACACGGCGTCGTTCACGCCGCCCGCGGTGAAGGACAGGAACAGCCCGCCGCCCCACACCGTCATCCGCGGCCCGCCCGCCGTCGGGTCGACCACCCGCAGGCGCAGCATGTTGGTGGAGAGCGAGAACACCGGCGAGTAGTCGCCCTGCTCGTCGAAGCCCACCAGCGCGAACAGGTAGTCCACGTTCGGGATCAGGTTCGTGTAGGTCACCGCCAGCGTGTCGCCGGACACCGAATCCCAGCCCGCGAACCCCGGCGCGTAGTAGCGCCGCAGCGAGTCCGGATTCGCGATGGCCACACCGATCGGGAACACGCTGCCCGGTCCGAGCAGGAGGTACTTGTACTTCACGGGCGTGGTCGCGAACCGGCCGTCCGGGTCGATTCCCTGCCAGGTGATCTGGATGGTGGGCGGCACGAGTACCGGGTTGAGCGGGTTCGGCGCCGGCTGCGTGATCTGCACCTCGGGCGCCACGTTGTCGGCGAAGAACGCGCGCACCGCAGGCTCCGAGACCGCGCCGCGGTCGTCCACCGCGCGCACCGCGAAGAACGTCGGTGCCACCGCGCGCCGAGCGTCCTCGTCGCGCGCGGGCGCGAGGCGCAGCAGCGACAGCACCCGGCCGTTCTCGTCGGCGCGCGTCCAGCCCTGGGTGCCCGCGAGCTGCCGCGAGTCGGTGCTGACCAGGTAGTGGTCGACCCGTCCGTCGGGATCGGCTCCGGTCCAGTGCAGCGCGTAGGCCGAGCTGCCGGAGCCGACCGAGCCGGCGGGTGCGCCGGAGAGCGTGACGGAAGGCGGTTGGTTGGCGAGACCGAGTGGCGAGCCGTACTTCCTGCCGCAGCCGGAAGCGATCAGCGCGAGGGTGATCGCGGCGGCCACGCAGGCGATGCGTGGAAGCGATCGCATCGGGTGCTCCTTCTGCTTCGTGTGCCCCAGTCCGGGCGTCGAAGGTGAGCGTGCGCGCGAGGAGGACCTGCGCACTCCGTGGGAGGGGCCACACCCATGGCCCGAAGTTAGGCGGCCATCCGGGGCGGAACAAGCGGAAAGTGGACGGCGGACGGAGGCGGCGCGCGTCTCCGCCGCCCGGCTACGCCTCGCGCGGCTCGATGCCGTCCGCCGCCAGCCCCAGCTGGCGGATCGCCTTTTCGACCACTTCGGCGCCCAGCTTGCCCTCGCGCATCAGCGCGCCCAGCACCGCGACCGCCACGTGCTCGGCGTCGATCTCGAAGTGGCGCCGCAGCGCCTCGCGCGTGTCGCTGCGTCCGAAGCCATCGGTACCGAGCGTGGTGTAGCTGCGCGGCACCCAGCGGGCGATCATGTCGGGCACCGCCTTCACCCAGTCGGAGGTCGCGATCACCGGGCCCTCGCTCTTCTGCAGCACCCGCGTCACGTACGGCACGCGCGGCGTCTGCGCCGGGTGCAGCCGGTTCCAGCGCTCCACCGCGAGCGCCTCGTTGCGCAGCTGCTGCCACGAGGTCGCGCTCCACACGTCGGCCGCCACGCCGAAACGCTCGGCCAGCAGTGCCTGCGCGCGCAGCGCCTCCTGCACGAGGATGCCGCTCGCCAGGATCTGCGCGCGCGATTTCTTCGGGGCCGCGGCGGGGCGGTAGAGGTAGAGGCCGCGCAGGATCCCCTCGGTCGCGTCCTCGGGCATCGCGGGCATCGCGATGTCCTGGTTGTAGAGCGTGAGGTAGTAGAAGACCTCCTCCTGCTTCGCGAACATGCGGTCGAGACCGTCGCGGATGATGGCCGCGACCTCGTACGCGAACGCCGGGTCGTACGCGCGGAGGTTCGGCACCGCGGAGACCAGCAGGTGGGTGTGGCCGTCCTCGTGCTGCAGGCCCTCGCCGTTGAGCGTGGTGCGCCCCGCGGTGGCACCGAGCAGGAAGCCGCGCCCGCGGATGTCGCCGAACGCCCACAGCTGGTCGAGCGTGCGCTGCAGGAACATCGAATAGAAGATGTAGAACGGCACCGTGGAGACGCCGTGCGTCGCGTACGAGGTGCCCGCGGCCTGCAGCGAGGCCATCGAGCCCGCCTCGGTGATGCCCTCCTCCAGCAGCTGGCCGTCGCGCTTCTCGGTGTACGAGAGCACCACCTTGGAGTCCACCGGCTCGTACTTCTGGCCGAACGGCGCGTAGATGCCGATCTCGCGGAACAGCACCTCCATGCCGAACGTGCGCGCCTCGTCGGGGATGATCGGCACCACGCGCGGGCCCCAGTTCGGATCGCGCACCAGGTTCCGCAGCAGCTTCGCGAACGCCATCGTGGTCGAGACCAGTTGCTTCTCGCCGGTGCCCGCCGCGAACTCGGCGAACACCTTGTCCTGCGGCGCCGGCAGCGGCTTCGCCCGCACCACGCGCTTCGGCACGCAGCCGCCGAGCGCGCGCCGGCGCTCGAGCAGGTAGCGCACCTCCTCGCTGTCGGGGCCGGGATGGTAGAACGGCGCGTCCGCGAGCTTGCGGTCCGAGATCGGCAGCTGGAGCCGGTCGCGGAACTTGCGCAGCTCCTCGGTGTTCATCTTCTTCACCTGGTGCGCGATGTTCTTGGCCTCCGCCGGCGGCAGCGTCCAGCCCTTCACCGTCTTCGCGAGGATCACGGTGGGCTGGCCCGCGTGCGCGGTCGCGGTGGCGTACGCCGCGTACACCTTGCGGTAGTCGTGGCCGCCGCGCCGCAGGCTGCGCAGCTGCTCGTCGGTGTGACCCTCGACCATCGCGAGCAGGCGCGGGTCGCGCCCGAAGAAGTGCTCGCGGATGTAGGCGCCGCTCTCCATCGAGTATCGCTGCCACTCGCCGTCGACGGTCTCGTTCATCGCCTCGACCAGCGCGCCGTCCACGTCCTGCGCGAGCAACGGGTCCCAGTCGCGCGACCAGATCACCTTGATCACGTTCCAGCCCGCGCCGGTGAACAGCGACTCCAGCTCCTGGATGATCTTGCCGTTGCCCCGCACCGGGCCGTCGAGGCGCTGCAGGTTGCAGTTGACGACGAACGTCAGGTTGTCGAGCCCCTCGCGGGAGGCGACCGTGAGCGCCCCCTGCGCCTCGACCTCGTCCATCTCGCCGTCGCCGAGGAACGCCCACACCCGCGAGCCCGCCGTGTCGGCGAGCTGGCGCGCGTGCAGGTAGCGGTTGAAGCGCGCCTGGTAGATCGCGGCGATCGGACCGAGGCCCATCGACACGGTCGGGAACTCCCAGAAGTCCGGCATCAGGCGCGGGTGCGGGTACGACGAGAGCCCCTGGCCCGGCACCACCTCGCGGCGGAAGTGGTCGAGCTGCGCCTCGCTCAGCCGCCCCTCGAGGAACGCGCGCGCGTAGAAGCCGGGCGCCGCGTGGCCCTGGAAGAAGATCTGGTCGCCCGAGCGGCCGTCGTCCTTGCCGCGGAAGAAGTGGTTGAAGCCCACCTCGTAGAGGCTCGCGCTCGAGGCGTAGGTCGCGAGGTGGCCGCCGAGTCCCGCGAACAGGTGGTTCGCGCGCACCACCATCGCCGCCGCGTTCCAGCGGATGATGCGGCGGACGCGCAGCTCCATCTGCTCGTCGCCGGGGAACGGGGGCTCCTGCTCCGGCGAGATGGTGTTGATGTAGCGGGACTGCACCAGGCCGGGCAGCCCGACGTGGAGCTGGCGCGCGCGCTTGAGCACCTTCCGCAGCAGGAAGTCGGCGCGCTCGCGCCCGTGGGTGGCCAGCACGCCGTCGAGGGCGTCGATCCACTCCTGCGTCTCCTGCGGATCGGCGTCCGGCAGCTGCTGCTTGAAGGAGAGGAGGTTGAGTCTGAATGACTGCTGGTCGAGATCGGTGGTGTCGCTGCTCATCGGGGTCCTGTGGCTCGAACCCGGCGGCGGGGTTCTCCGGTTGAGGTCCCGGGGCGGCGTGCCGTGCCGTGCGCGGCGCGGTCGCGCGCGGGGAGGCGCGCGCCGCGGTCCGGCCGTCCCGTCCGTGACTGGGGTCTGCGAACGGGGCAGGATACCGCAATCGTCGGCGGCGCTGCTACGCTGCCGCTTCCCCCGTCGCGTTCCCGGAGGGAGTCGATGCCTGTCGCACCGCTGGAGAGCACGCTGCTGCACGCCGCCCGCCCTGGACCACGGCCGATGACGGCCGAGGACCTGTGGGCCATCCCGCGCGTCGGGGCGCCGGTGTGCGCGCCTGACGGCAGCGCGCTGGTGGTGCCGGTCACCCGCTACGACCTGGAGCGCAACGACGGCCGCGGCCAGCTGTGGTGGGTGCCGCTCGACGGCTCGCCGCGGCGCGCGCTGACCGCGCCCGAGCACGCCAGCCAGGACCCCGCGCTCTCGCCCGACGGTCGCACGCTGGCGTTCGTGCGCAAGGTCGACGGCAAGGGCCAGCTCCACGCGATGCCACTCGACGGCGGCGAGGCGCGCGCGCTCACCGACCTGCCGCTGGGCTGCTTCGATCCGACCTGGCTGCCGGACGGCTCCGGAATCGTATGCGTGGCGCCGGTGCTCGCCGGGCAACCGGGACCCACGGCGACGCGCGAGGAACTCCAGCGCCGCGAGCGCGACCCGGTGAAGGTGCACGCGACCGAGGCGCGCGTGTACCGCTACTGGGACGTGTGGCTGACCGGCGACGAGGTGCCGCACCTGTTCCTGGTCGATCCTGCCGGCGACTCGCTGCGGGACCTCACGCCGGATTCGCGCGGGTGGTTCGACTGGATCGACCCGCGCGGCCGCTACGCGATCGCGCCGGACGGCACCGAGGTGGTGTTCGAGAGCTATCGGCTCGAGCCGGGCGGCCTGCTGCGCGCGGCGTTGTTCGCGGCACCGCTCGCGGGCGGCCCGCTGCGCTGCCTGACGCCGGACCACCCCGCAAACGACCTGCGGCCGCGCTACACGCCCGACGGGCGGGCGATCGTGTACGGCATGCAGGAGGATCCACACTTCTACGCCGATCGCGTGCGCCTGATGCGCTACGACCGCGAGCGCGACACCCACCGCGCGTGGCTCGGCGACTGGGACCGCTCGCCGGACGCATGGGAGGTGCTGCCCGACGGCTCGCTCGCGCTGCTCGCCGAGGACGCGGCGCGGGTCTCCCTGTTCCGCTGGCGGGGCGAGGGCACGCCCGCGTGCGCGGTGCGCGGCGGCTCGCTGAGCGGGCTCGTGCCGCTGCCCGACGGCCGGATCGCGTTCACGCTCCAGACGCTGGCGGCGCCCGCGGAGGTGTACGTCACCGCGCACGACGGCGCGCCGCCGCGGCGCCTGACGGACTTCACCGCCGAGGCCACTGCGGCGTTCGCGACCGGCGAGGTGCACGAGGCGTGGTTCGCGGGCGCGGGCGGCGCGCGCGTGCAGATGTTCGTGCTCCAACCGCCCGCCGCCGCACTCTCGCCGCCGCCGCCGCTCGTGCACGTGATGCACGGGGGGCCGCACGGCGTCAGCGCCGACGCGTTCCATCCGCGCTGGAACGCCCAGCTGTTCGCCGCGCCGGGCTACGTCGCGGCGCTGGTCAACTTCCAGGGCTCCACCTCGTGGGGGCAGGACTTCGCCCGGCGCATCCTGGGCGGCTGGGGCGAGCGCCCGTTCGAGGACGTGATGCGCGCGACCGACGCGCTGGTCGATACGGGGCTCGTCGACCCGGCCCGCATGGCGGTGGTGGGCGGCTCGTACGGCGGCTACCTCGCCAGCTGGATCGCGTCGCACTCCGACCGGTTCCGGTGCGCGGTGAACCACGCGGGCGTCTACGACACGCTCGCGCAGTACGCGAGCGACGTCACCCAGGGCCGCGATCTCGCGTTCGGCGGCGAGCCGTGGGAGGGCCTCGAGCGCATCGACGCGTTCAATCCGGCGCGGGCCGCGCGCGGCGCCGCGACTCCGATGCTGGTTCTGCACGGCGAGCGCGACTTCCGCGTTCCGCTGGCGCAGGGGCTCGAGTGCTACGGCGTGCTGCGGGCCAAGGGAGTGCCCGCGCGGCTGGTGGTGTTCCCCGACGAGAACCACTGGGTGCTCAAGCCGCGCAACTCGGTGCGCTGGTACGCCGAGGTCCACGCCTGGCTGCGGCGCTGGCTGACGTGAGCCGCCCGGCGCGGCCGCGGCGCCGGTGATCGCCGCGCCGCGCGGGCCGCGTCGATCGTCCGCGGCTCGTCCGCTCGCGCCTTGACGCCCGCTCGGCGCTTCGCCACCCTTCGGGCCTCCACCTCACGCCTGCCACCCGCACGAGGACCCTACCCACCATGCCCCGCATCCGCGCCGTCGGCCTGCTCTCCGGCGGTCTCGACAGCGCACTCGCCGCGCGACTGCTGATCGACCAGGGGATCGAGGTCGTCGGCCTGCACCTGGAGTCGCCGACCGCCTGCCGCAGTGGCGTGCGCGAGCTGGCTGCGGAGCTCGGCATCCGGCTCGTGGTGCGCGACAAGGGGCGTGAGTACCTGCGCCTGCTGCGGTCGCCGCAGTACGGCTACGGCCGCAACATGAACCCCTGCGTGGACTGCCGGATCTTCATGTTCGAGCTCGGGCGGCCGTATCTCGAGGAGTTCGGCGCGCAGTTCCTGTTCACCGGCGAGGTGCTCGGCCAGCGCCCGATGTCCCAGACCGCGAAGGCGATCGCGCTGATCGACCGGCGCGCAGGGCTCGCGGGCTGGATCGTGCGCCCGCTCTCGGCGCAGGTGCTCGCCGAGACCGAGCCCGAGAAGCGCGGGTGGGTGGACCGCGCGCGGCTGCTCGGGCTCACCGGGCGCTCGCGCTCGGAGCAGCTCGCGCTCGCGGCTCGGCTCGGCCTGCGCCATCACGGCTCACCGGGCGGCGGCTGCCTGCTCACCGACCCGATCTACGCGCAGCGCCTCCGCGCGCTGTTCGCGCGCGTGCCGGAGACCGCACTCGACGTGCTCGACGTGCGACTCCTGTCGCTCGGCCGGCACCTGCAGGCGCGGGCCGACCTGACGTTGATCGTGGGGCGCGACGCCGCCGAGAACGACGCGCTGCGCGAATCGGTGGACGCGCGCCGCTGGCTGGTGGAGCCCGCGGGCTTCAAGGGGCCGGTGGTGCTCGGGTGCGGGCCCCTCGACGCCGATGCGCGCGCCCGCGCGCTGGCGGCGATCGAGACGTACGCGCCGGGCGGTGCGGCGGGTCGTCAGGTCGCGATCCGTCACGCGGCCGGCGAGCAGCTCGTCGAGCTCCCGGCGGTCGGTGTTCCGGCCGCCGGCCGCGGAATTCTCGGGCCGCCGGCGGGCATTCCCGCGGTCTCGAGCCGGCCCGCGACCGGAGCCGTTCCGGTCGCATCCTCGAGTCACCCCATCCACTTGCGGGCGCCCGACCGAATCGGCGGCGCGCCTGCCGGAGGCCCAGTCCAGCATGAACTCCGACCGCGAGCCCGCCGATAACCGAGTCAGTCCGCGACGGGAGCCGCGTCTCCCGCCGGGGCAGGTGCACACCGAGAAGTGGCCGGTGTTGCATCACGGCTCGGTACCGTCCATCGATCTCGCGACCTGGGACTTCCGGGTGTTCGGGGAGGTGGCGACACCCGTGCGCATGAACTGGAACGAGTTCCAGGCCCTGCCGCGGGTCACGGTGCAGAGCGACATCCACTGCGTGACGCGGTGGAGCCGCTACGACAACCGCTGGACGGGGGTCGCGGTGCGCGAGGTGCTGAGCCGCGCGACGCCGAATCCCGAAGCCCGCCACGCGGTGATCCACGCGGAGCTGGGATTCACGACCAACCTGCCACTCTCGGAGCTGCTCGAGGACGATGTCCTGCTCGCGGATCAGCACGACGGCCAGCCGCTCACCCCGGAGCACGGGTGGCCGCTGCGTCTCGTGGTCCCCCGGCGCTACTTCTGGAAGAGCGCGAAGTGGGTGCGCGGGATCGAGCTGGCGCGCGAGGACCGTCCGGGCTTCTGGGAGCGCAACGGGTATCACAACGAGGCCGACCCTTGGCGCGAGGAGCGCTTCTCGGACTGGTGATGAACGCCTGCGTTCCCCCTCAGGCGCTCGATGGCCGAAGGGAGGGATGCGCGGATGAGCGACATCGCCGACCACACCCGGGCTCAGCAGATGTTGAACGAGCAGCTCGAGGTGCTCGGGAGCCTGCGCAACGCGAACACGCGGGATCCGAACTTCAAGCAGTGGCGCCAGAACACGCTCACGGTCATCCAGCGCATCTGGCCCGGCGACCCCACGCGCGGTGAGCGCTTCCGGCGCGTGCCGTTCTCCGCGCCCTCGTCGAAGGCCGAGACCAAGTACGTGCGCGAGTGCTACGAGCGCGGCTGCGCCGAAGCCTCCGCGTTCCTGCGCTCGCTGCTGGCCGAGATCGCGCTGGTCGGCATTCCGGGCGCGCCGGTCGACGCCCGCCCCCCCTCACTGGACCCGGGCGTGGCGGAGGACGACTTCCCCACCGTCGACCTGCCGGGCGGCGCGAAGCCGGCCGCTCCGGCGCGGCCCCATGCGGCCGAGTCGCGGGGGGAGCCCTCGGTGTTCGAGATGCCGTCGCTGCCGGGTGCCGAGCCTGCGCGCGCCCGTGCGCCGAAGGCGCCGGCCGCCAAGGGGCCGGCACGCGCCGCGAAGAACGGACGCAAGGGCGGACACCGGCAACGCCTCAAGGACATGCTCGGCTTCAACGAGGAGGACGCGGCGGCCGAAGCGGCGTCCGGTACCTCGCTGCCGATCGACCTCGTCGCCGCCGATGCGCTCGAGGCGCCCGCGGGGGTCTCCGAACCGCCCGAGGCCGAGCTTCCCGCTCCGCCGCCGCCGCGCCGTGCGATGCCGCGCGCGGTCGCGGCCCCGCCGCCGCTCCCCGACACGCCGGACTCCGAGGATCTGATGGACGAGGAGCAGGATTCCACGGCGGAGGCGGGCGAGGTCGAGGTCGGGCCCGAGGCGCTGGCCGACCGGATGGCCTCGAACGTGGCGCACGAGCGCGCGGACACCGAGCGCGCGACGCAGGCCGAGGCCGACGTCGAGCAGGCCATGCAGGAGTTCATGCGGCTCTCGCCGGTGCTCGCTTCCGAGGCGCGCCCGGTCAAGCGCAAGCTCCCGGATGGTGGCCCGTTCTCGGCGCCGGCCGCGCTCGCGATCGCGGCACTCGCCGGCGACATCGAGGCGCTCGAGGTGCCGGAAGGCCACCGCTCGCGTGCGCGGGCGACGCTGCTCGACCTGGCGCGCCGCATCGACGCGCGCGAACTCTCGTGGGACACGCTGACCGACGCCGTCCATTTCGCGATGGAGTTTCCCGCCATCGGTCGCCGCGTGCTGCCCCTGCTGGTCCCGTACCTGGAACAGGCCGCCTGAGCCGGCGCGGCCGGGCCGGACCTCCGACGGGGCGTCGCGCACGCGCGCGGCGCCCCGTTCCTCGTTCGGTCTCCACGCGGGGCTGTTCCCGCGGTGCGTCGCTTGCATGAGCGCCAGCGACCAGGGTGCCGCGCGACCATGCTAGAGTCGGCGCGGCCGGAGGAACCCCACGCATGAGAACGGACCGCTTCACCGTGAAGTCGCAGGAGGCGCTCGAGCGCATGCAGCAGCTCGCGCGCGAGCGCGGGCACCAGACGCTCGAGCCCGAACACCTGCTCGCCGCGCTGCTGGCCGAGCACGAGGGCACCGTCACCGCGACGCTCCAGCGCCTCGGCGTCGCGCGCGAGGCGCTGCAGCGCGACGTCGACGCCGCACTCGCGCGGCTGCCCCGCGTTCAGGGCGGCTCCCAGTACGTGGGCGAGCCGCTGCGCGAGGTGCTCGAGCGCGCCGAGGGCGAGTCCGAGCGGCTGAAGGACGAGTTCGTGAGCGTCGAGCACCTGCTGCTCGCGCTCGCCGACGCCGCGTCGCCATCGGCCGCACAGCGCGTGCTGGCGAAGGCCGGCGTGACGACCGACGCGCTGCTGCAGGCGCTGCAGACGGTGCGGGGAGGCCAGCGCGTGACCGACGACAGCCCCGAGGACAAGTACCAGGCGCTCACCAAGTACGGGCGCGACCTCACGGCGGCCGCGCGCGCGGGCAAGCTCGACCCGGTGATAGGGCGCGACGACGAGATCCGCCGCGTCATCCAGGTGCTGTCGCGGCGCACCAAGAACAACCCCGTGCTGATCGGCGACCCGGGCGTCGGCAAGACCGCGATCGTCGAGGGCCTGGCCCAGCGCATCGTCTCGGGCGACGTGCCCGAGAGCCTGCGCGACAAGCGCGTGGTGACGCTCGACCTCGGCGCGCTGCTCGCGGGCAGCAAGTTCCGCGGCGAGTTCGAGGAGCGCCTGAAGGCGGTGCTCAAGGAGGTCACCTCGGAGGAGGCCCGCATCATCCTGTTCATCGACGAGCTGCACACGCTGGTCGGCGCGGGCGCCGCCGAGGGCGCGGTGGACGCGTCCAATCTGCTCAAGCCGGCGCTCGCGCGCGGCGAGCTGCACTGCGTCGGCGCGACCACGCTCGACGAGTACCGCAAGCACATCGAGAAGGACGCCGCCCTCGAGCGGCGCTTCCAGCCGATCGTGGTCGGCGAGCCGTCGGTCGAGGACACGATCGCCATCCTGCGCGGACTCAAGGAACGCTACGAGACGCACCATGGCATCCAGATCCGCGACGCCGCGCTGGTGGCGGCGGCGATGCTCTCGCACCGCTACATCCCGGACCGCAAGCTGCCCGACAAGGCGATCGACCTGGTCGACGAGGCCGCGGCGCGCGTGAAGATGGAGATCGACTCGATGCCCGTCGAGCTCGACGAGCTGGTGCGCCGGGAGCGCCAGCTCGATATCGAGCGCGGCTGGCTCGCGAAGGAGACCGACTCCGGCAGCCGCGAGCGCCTCAAGCGGCTCGACGACGAGCTGGCGCGCGTGCGCGGCGAGAAGAAGACGCTCGAGGCGCACTGGCAGAAGGAGAAGGAGGCGGTCGGTCGGATCCGCGCGCTCAAGGCCGAGCGCGAACGCATCAAGATCGAGGAGGCGAAGGCCGAGCGCGCCGGCGACCTGCAGCGCGTGGGCGAGCTGCGCTACGGGCAGCTGCTGCAGATCGAGCGCAACCTCGAGCAGGAGAACGCGCGCCTGGCGAAGGTGCAGCTCGAGCACCGCATGCTGAAGGAGGAGGTCGACGAGGAAGACATCGCCCAGGTGGTGGCCAAGTGGACCGGCGTGCCGGTCGCGCGGCTGCTCGAGGGCGAGGTCCAGAAGCTCGTGACCATGGAGCAGCGCCTCCACGCGCGGGTGGTCGGCCAGGACGAGGCCGTGCGGCTGGTGAGCGAGGCGGTGCGCCGGGCGCGCGCCGGGCTGCAGGACCCGCGGCGGCCGATGGGCTCGTTCCTGTTCCTCGGGCCGACCGGCGTCGGCAAGACCGAGCTGGCGAAGGCGCTCGCCGAGTTCCTGTTCGACGACGAGCACGCGATGGTGCGGCTCGACATGTCCGAGTACCAGGAGAAGCACACGGTCGCGCGCATGATCGGCGCACCGCCGGGCTACGTGGGCTACGAGGAGGGCGGCGCGCTCACCGAGGCGGTGCGGCGGCGCCCGTACGCGGTGATCCTGCTCGACGAGGTCGAGAAGGCGCACGCCGAGGTGCTCGACGTGCTGCTCCAGCTCCTGGACGACGGGCGGCTCACGGACGGCCAGGGCCGCACGGTGGATTTCAAGAACACGCTCGTCATCATGACGTCGAATCTCGGCTCGTCGTGGATCCTCGAACTGGACGCCGACCAGCACGCCGAGATGGAGGAACGCGTACAGCGTGCGCTGCGCGAGCACTTCCGGCCCGAATTCCTCAATCGCATCGACGAGACGGTGATCTTCCGCGCGCTCACGCGCGAGGACCTGCGCCGCATCGTGGACCTGGCGATCGAGGGGCTGCGGCGGCTGCTGCGCGACCGCGAGCTGGAGCTGACGCTCACCGAGGCGGCGCGCGAGGCGCTGGCCGAGGAGGGCTTCGACCCGCACTTCGGCGCCCGGCCGCTCAAGCGCGTCATCCAGCGCCGCGTGCAGAACGCACTCGCGATGCGGCTGCTGCAGGGCGAGTTCAAGCCCGGGCAGACGGTCGTGGTGGACGTCGAAGGCGGCAAGTTCACGTTCCGGGCGAAGGCGCCGGACGTCGCCGGAGCGCGGGGTTAGCCGGCCCGCGGGCGGGGCGGGAGCGGTTCCGCCCGCCTCCGGTGTCCGACGGGTGGAGACGGGAACGCTTCGTGCTGGATCCTCCAGGCGTATGACCACCCGCGTCTCGTCCCTCGCGGCCCTCGTCCTGCTGGCGGCCCTGCTCGCCTCCGGCTGCGGCTCGAGCGGCTCCGCGCCGACCGCGCCGGGCAGCGCGCCGCCGCCGGCGGCGCCGCCCGACAGCGCGCAACTGCTCGGCGACCTCGCGGGCATCGCGTTGTTCCCGTCCGACAACTGGTGGAACGTGGACATCTCGGGCGCGCCGGTCGATCCGGCGTCGGACGCCTACATCGACTTCGTGAGCGGACGCGTGGGCGGCAATACCACCGCGGTGCGCCGCGGGCACCCGGACTTCGGACCACCGCCCTACGGCATCCCGTTCGCGGTCGTGCCGGGGTCGCAGGCGTTGAGCGCGATGACGTACGTGCTCTACGGCTCGCAGAGCGACGCGGGGGCGCCGGGCCGGCCAGCGGGCTTCCCGGTGCCGGGCGCCGCGCGCAGCCAGGCGCACTGGATCGAAGGCGGCGTCGCGGGCGGCGGATCGAGCGGGGATCGCCACCTGCTGATCGTCGACCGCGACCATCACCTGCTGTTCGAGACCTGGGCCACGCGCTGGAACACTTCGCTCGCGCGCTGGGAGGCGGGCTCGGGGGCGGCGTTCGACCTGACCTCGAACGCGCGACGGCCCGACGGCTGGACCTCGGCCGACGCCGCGGGGCTCGCCATCCTGCCCGGGCTGGTGCGCTACGACGAGGCGTACGGCAGCGCCGAGATCGCGCACGCGTTCCGAGTGACGGTGCGCGCGACCGACGGGTACGTGTGGCCCGCCTCGCACGAGGCGGGCACCACCGCCGGCGCTCTGCCGATGGGCGCGCGCCTGCGGCTCAAGGCGTCGAAGGACCTCTCGGGCTACCCGGCGCCGGTGCAGCGTATCTTCCGCGCGATGAAGACCCACGGGCTGATCGTGGCGGATAACGGCACCGACCTCTACGTCTCGGGCACGATGGATCCGCGCTGGGACAACGACGTGCTCAACCCCGCCTTCGCCGCGCTCACGGCGGACGATTTCGAGGTCATCACGCTGGGCTGGGGCGCCTCCACCGCCGCCCCGCGTTGAGGAGCGTCCACGCTCCTGGCACTCGCGGCCACCGGCGGTGTTGCCGCCTCCGTCCCGCGCCGTTAGTCTGCGCGCACTTCAGGCCTCGCGCCGTCGTGCCGATGACGGATGCGCACAGCCCGCCCACCTGCGAGGGATGATGAGCGTTAGCGTCTGGGACACCCACGAAGCGCCGCCGTCCGGATTCGAATCCGCCTGGAGCGCCCGCCTGGCGACCTCCGGTCACTCCAACTACAGCCTGGTCACCGCTCACCTGCTCTGGGAGGCCGCTCACGGCCGCCACGCGCTGGCCGCGCTCGTCGAGGCGGATGGGCGTCGCGCGGCGCTGCTCCTGCGCGACACGCGCGAAGGACTGGTGTGCGGCTGGCCGTGGCGCTGGCAGGTGGCGTTCGAGCGCGCCGCCGGCGCGCCGCTGGTGTTCGCGGCCGAGGACGCGCGCTGGGTGTACGAGCAGGCACACGCGCTCGCCAAGCGCCGCCGCCTGATGCTCTATCTGCCGTCCCCCGCGGGGCGCGGTATCCCGTCGTTCGTCGCGGGCGCCACGCTCATCAAGGACCTCGCGCCGGCCGAGGACGCGCTCCTCAAGAGCATGGACACCAACAAGCGGCGCAACGTGAAGCAGGCGGTGAAGGCGGGCTACACGATCGTCGACGCCACCACGCCGGAGCAGTTCCGCGCGTTCGCGCTGCTCCAGGCCGAGACCGAGGCGCGGCGCGGCGAGAAGCTCCCGCCGATCCCCGAGCGCGCGGCGCCGGGCGAGGCGTGGCGCGAGTGGGAGCATCCGTGGATGTGGCTGCTGGTGGCTGAGCGCGAGGGCGTGGTGGAGGCCGGCTCGGGGTTCGGGATCGCGCCCTCGGGCATGATCGACTACCGCACCAACGCGTCCACGCTCGAGGCCATGAAGGGCGGTGCCAACGGCGCGCTCGCATGGGAAGCGCTGCGGCGCGGGCGTGAGCGCGGCATGCGCTGGATGAACTGGGGCGGGGTGACCACGTTCAAGAAGGAGCTGGGCGGGGAGCGCTGCGCGATGCACCTGTGGCTCGGCGGCGGCGGGCGTTGGATGGTGCAGAACCGCCTCACGGCGGGCGCGCGCGAGATCCGCGCCCGCGTGGCCGAGCTGGTGAAGTCGCGCCGGGCGAAGGCCGGGGCCCACGCCTAGGCGCGCCCGCGGCCGGTCATTCGCCGAGGTCGCTCGCCTTCACGAAGTCGCGGTGCTTGCCGCGGCCGAGCCGTCGGATGGCGTCCACCACGCGCAGGCTCACCGGCACGCCGAGTCCCTCGGTGACCTCGCGCTCGATGGTGGTGCGCGCGGCGTCGTCCCACTTCTCGCCCGGCAGCACGCGCAGCTCGATGCGCCGGTCGGGGAACTCCACGAACTGGTACTCGCGCACCTCGCCGCTCTTGGCGTGCGGCCGGAAGATGTAATAGGGCAGCAGCCCGTTGATGCGGCGCCCATCGGGGAGCGTGAGGAAGTCCCCGGCGCGGCCCTCGATGCGCCCCAGCAGCGGGAGCGTGCGTCCGCACGGACAGCTGTCGGGCGCGGCTTCCACCAGGTCGCCGACGCGGTAGCGGATGATCGGCTGGGTGAGATTGAACAGGTCGGTGAGCAGGATCTCGGTGCGGCCGTCCTCGGTGGGCACGAGGTCCACCACCACCGACTCGACCGGCACGTGCATGCCGCCGGCCTCGCACTCGAAGCCGGCCACGCCCGCCTCGGCGCACCCGTAGGTGTCCACCACGCGGCACCCGAACGCGGCCACCAGGCGCTCGCGCTGTTCCGCCTTGAGCACCTCGGCGGTGGTGATCACGGCGCGCATCCCGAGCGCGTGGCCGTCGAGCTTCTGCGCCAGCACCTCCTCGGCGAAGTGCGTGACCGCGGAGGGGTAGCCGAACGCGAAGCGCACCGGGTGCCGGCGCAGCCGCTCGAAGAACGCGCGCGCGGTCTCGGGGCCGAGCGAGAAGGCCGACTGCCGCTCGCGGTTGAAGAACCAGTCGCGTAGCGCCGCCTGCCGGCGGCCACTGGTGTCGAGCGCGAGCCCCCACAGGTAGGCGTAGCGCTCCCCGG
Source organism: Candidatus Eiseniibacteriota bacterium (assembly GCA_963725865.1). Taxonomy (GTDB): domain Bacteria; phylum Eisenbacteria; class RBG-16-71-46; order RBG-16-71-46; family RBG-16-71-46; genus CAVSAC01. The sequence goes on along the minus strand of CAVSAC010000014.1, from coordinate 218,554 downwards.
GTTGGATGCCGTGCCAGCGCCAGCCGCGGAACACGTTCGCGTGCGCGTGCGCCCACGACAGGTGGCTGCGCTCGACGGCGATCGGCGTGCCCGACGAGCCCGAAGTGGACGCCTTGAGCCCGGGCAGCGGCCGCGTGGAGTGCAGCGCCGCGCCGTTCGTGCGCAGCTCCTCCTTGCCGAGCGCGGGCAGGCGCTGCCAGTCGGCGGGGGTCCGCAGGTCGTCGGGGGTGATCCCCGCCGCGCTCCAGCGTTCGCGATACCACGGCACGGTGTCGAACGCGTGGCGCGCGAGCGCGCGCTGGCGCGCCCACTGCTGCGCCATCAGGCGCTCGCGCGGCCAGCGCTGGCTGCTCTCGAGCTCGCGCAGCGTGGCGGCGACCGGTTCACCGCGGAGTCGTTGAGCGGTGAAGTAGAGGAGTCGGTGGAAGGCGGCGTTCAATGGACCTCCGTGGCCATCGGGCAGGTGGGCCGCAAGTTACGATGCGACATGCCGCACGTCCAGCGCCCAGCGGGGCGGCGACGGACCGCCGCAGTTTGGCAACTTCCGAACGCTCTCGGTGTATTCACGCATGGCAATCCGGCCGCCACCTGTTGCAAGATGCCCGCGGTTGCAGTCTCCGCACCGGCCAGCGACCGCTCAACACCCACGCTCTCATGGCCGAATAAGGACTTGTGCGCTGGCTTCCCCGGCCAGCGCAGGCACAGGTAGTGCTTGCTTTTGACTCGCCCTGCCCACGACGCTCGGGCAGTTGCCGTCTTGCCACCCCAGGGGGCCCATGTGCCGACCCGTGTAGTGACCAGTCGCAGCGCCCGGCGGATCGTCCGCCCGCTCGTCGCCGCCTTGCTCGCGGCGCTCGCCGCGTTCCCCGCGCTCGCGGCCACGTACTACGTCAAGCCGACCGGAACCGATACGAACAACGGTACCTCGTCGGCCACCGCGTGGAGGACCATCGGCAAGGCGAACTCCACCCTGGTCGCTGGCGACGTCGTGCTGATCGATCCCGGCACCTACTCCGACGCGATCGCGCCCAACGCGAGCGGGACCAGCGGCGCGCGGATCAGCTACATCGGCAACCTCGGTTCGCCGGCGGGCGTGGTCGCGAACCAGATCAGCCTGGTCGGCAACGACTACGTCACGGTCAAGGGCGTCACCGTGACCGGCGACATCTCGCTGTCCGCGAACGGCTCGGGCAACGGCGCGATGTACGACAGCGTGCTCACCTGCGTCGGCCAGCGCGGCTTGTTCGCGACCGGCGCGTGGTACTGCGTGGTCGCCAACTGCGCCGTCGGCACCGGCGACGACACCGACAAGTTCCAGATCGGCGTGTACCCCGGCGACGTGACCACCGCGAACGCCTCGATCACGGCGTGGTGCACGTTCCAGGACAACGTCTTCCGCTGCGCCACGAGCAGCGGTTCGAACGCGATGTCGTTCGCCCACATGCGTAACAACCGATTCATCCGGAATCGCTTCCAGCTCGCCGTGCTGGCGACTGCGACCGACACCCACGGGATGATCAACTACCGCACCAAGGACAACCTGTTCGTCGATTGTTCGTGGACGCTCCGCAACCTCGCGTCGTTCGTGCCCTACGTGCTCAACCAGCGCGATTCGGCGCAGTTCAACGCGTTCGTGCGCGACACCTTCCAGGTCGATCCGACCAGCACCAACGGCGTCAAGGCCGAGTTCGCGACCTCGGGTGCGTTCCCCGGCACCTGCAGGTACAACTCGTGGACCGATTGCGTGTTCAAGATCGACGACCTGCTCGGCCATCAGAGTCCGACCCGGGGCGATCGGTTCTTCGGCAACGTCTTCGCGTTCAAGGGCAAGTTCGAGCCAAAGGGCGACAGCCTGGTGTTCCGCCACAACACGTTCTACGGCACGGGCACGATCGCGTGGGACACCCAGCAGACGGATCTCACCAACACGACCATCAAGTCGAACGTGTTCTACACCTCGAGCGGCACGACGGGCGCGCACAGCTACATCCCGGACGTCGCCTCGGTGAAGTGCGACAGCAACCTCGTCTACGCGACCAGCAACGACCCGACCCACGCGGTCTACATCCGCTCGACCGGCGCCATCTCGGCAGTGGGGCCCGGCACCGCGTGGTGCACCGGCTTCGGCAAGGACTGCGCGTCGACCTGGGTCGATCCCCAGCTGACGTCGCCGAGCTGGAACAACCTCGACCTGCGACCGCGTACCGGCTCGCCCGCCTATCTGGCCTCGTGGCCGGACGGCTACGTCGGCGCGTACTCGTCGCAGTCGCAGACCGGCGACCAGACGGCCCCTGCCGCGACGAGCGACCTGACCGTCACGCAGATCGGCGAGAACAACGTGGTGCTCCGCTGGACCGCGCCGGGCGACGACGGCATGTCGGGCGTCGCGACCGCGTACGACATCCGCTACTCGACGCAGCCGATCACCGGCGCGAACTTCGCCGCGGCCACCGCGCTCTCGCCTCTGCCATCGCCGTCGCTGCCGGGACAGCTGCAGACCTTCGTGGTGCTCGGGCTCACCCCGGGAACCACCTACTACTTCGCCCTGCGCACCCGGGACGAGGCGAACAACTGGTCGTCGACCAGCAACTCGCCGCTCGCGACGACCGCGCTGGCCGACACCATCCCACCCGCCGCGGTCACCGACCTCAGCAGCACGCCCTAGCGCCCGGCGCCTCTTCACCCGCACATGACGGACCGCCGCTCCTGGAGCACGACGCTCGCCTGGTGGGGGCTCGCGCTGGTCCTGCTCGTGCCGGTGTGGTGGGGCGCGGACGCCACTCTTCCCTGGGACAGCGACAACCTCGCGCCCGGCTCGGTGCTGAAAGGGCTCGCCGCCCACTTCGGTCCGGGCTGGTACTCGGTGTACGGCCCGCTGCCGTACTACCTGATGGGCGCCGCCTACCTGCCGGTGCTCGGGGCGCTGAAGTTCGCCGGCGAGCTCGGCACGCCGAGCCCCATCTATCCGTTCGGCTTCGCGCATCCCGACGTCGCGATCGCGATCCTCGTGACGACCGCCCGGCTCACCACCGTGCTGCTCGCGCTCGGCACCGCGTGGCTGGCGGCGCGGCGCGTGCGGCGCTTCGAACCGAACACCGCGGGCTGGGTGGTGCCGGTGCTGTTCATGGGCTCGGCCCAGTTCGCGTTCTACGGCCGCACCTCGAACGTGGACGTGCACGCGTTGTTCTGGCTGTTCCTCGCGCTCACGCTGGTGGAGTCGCGGCGCGCATCGCTGGCGCCGCTGCTGGGCGCGGCGGCCGCGGTGGCGTGCGCGGTGTGCTCGAAGGAGCAGGCCGGCCCGATGGCGGCGCCGCTGCTGCTGGCGGCGGCCTGGAAGGCCTTCCACCGGCCCGCCACCACCGGGCGCCGCCTGCTCGCCGTGGCCGCCGTCGGCGCGGCCGCGCTGCTCGCGTACGCGCTGCTGTGGCAGCTGCCGTTCAATCTCACCGGCTGGCGCGCGCACCACGAGTTCCTGTTCGCCGAGGCGCTCGGCGGGCGCAAGTACCCGCTGACCCCCGGCGGGCTCGCCGGGCTGGCGCTCCAGTGCGCCGAGTACGCGCCGCTGGCGTTCGGCCTGCCGGTGCTGCTCGGGCTCGCGCTCGCACTCGCCCGGCGCGTCTCGGTGCATGGGCTGGGCTGGTGCGCGTTCGTCGCGCTGGTGTACGCCGGCGGGTTCATCGGGCGGGTCGGCTACGTGTTCCCGCGCTTCCTGCTGCCGCTGCTGGTGCTCGCGATTCCGCTGGCCGCGCGGGGATTCACGCACGCGCCGCGCCGCCGGCCGACGCTCGCCGCGCTGGTGGTGCTGCTCGCAATGAGCGGCGGCCCGCTGGTGTCGTGGCTCATGCTGACCGACCCGCGGCTCGCGGCCGAGCGCTGGATCCGCGCCCACGTGCCGGCCGGCGCCACACTCGAGCTGTCCGGCAACGGGCACATCAACCTGCGGCCGCCGCACGGCTACGAGGTCACCCGCGTGACCGAGAAGACGCTGTTCGGCGGGCTGCAACCGCCGGTCGGGGACGTGGTGGCGATCTCGTCGATCGACACATTCCTGCTGGTCCGCGATCCCCGGATCAAGGCCGCGTGGTGGGACGTGGTGCACGCGGCGCCGCCGGACGGGCCGTACCGCGTGGCCGCGCGGTTCCCGCGCCCGCCCGCCGCGGAATGGCTGGGCCCGATGTGGATCGCGCCCGGGATCACGCTCTACCAGCGCGCGGCGCCGCCGGTCACGCCCACGCCCTGACGCCGCCGGCGACGGCGGCTTGTCCGCCGCGGGGCGATTGCCGCATCATGCAGCCGCCCAGTGGCGGTGCCGCGCACGTCCACGATCCTCACCGCCCGAGGCCGTCCACGTCCCACCGTGTTCGGACCCCGCACGCGAGGCCGATCTGTCCCAAACCGCCGGAGCGCCCGACGACGCCCACCTGCGCATCCCGCGCGGGTGGTGGCTGGCCGCACTGGGGCTGCTGGTCCTGCGGATGCTCGCCCTCTGGACCTCGGTGCGGCATCCGGTCCCGCTGACCGGCGACGAACCGATCTACGACGAGATCGCGCGCAATCTGCTCGACGGCCTCGGCTACTTCTATCGGGGTGGCCCGTGGGTGTGGAAGCCGCCGGGCTGGCCGCTCGCGCTCGCCGGCATCTACGCCACGCTCGGAACCGGCCGCACCGTGGTGGTGATGATGCAGGGGATCTTCGACTGCGGCACCGCCCTGCTGACCGCATGGACGGCCTTGCGCGTGATGCGCTCGCGCACCGCGGCCGCGATCGCGTTCGTGCTGGTGCTGGTCTGGCCGCCGTTCTTCCGCGAAGCGCGCTTCATGCAGACCGAGCCGCTGTTCACGCTGTGCGTGGCGCTCACCGTCGCCGCCTTCGTGCGCTTCACGCTGGCCCCGTCGGCGGCGCGCGCGCTGCTCACCGGCCTCGCCGCGGGCGTCGCCTCGCTGGTGCGCCCCAACGGCCTCGCGCCGCTCGCCGGGCTGATGCTGGGCTGGCTGTTCCATCGCTGGCGCTCACTGGGGGCGGACCTGGCGCGGCTGCTCGCGCTCGGACTCGGCGCGGCGCTGGTGCTGGCGCCGTGGACCCTGCGCAACCTGCGCGAGTTCCACGCCTTCATCCCGGTGTCGACCGGCGGCGGCGAGCTGTTCTACATGGGCACCACGCCGGAGACCGATGGCCGGTGGGACAACCGCAAGTGGGCCGGGCTGCGCGGGCGGGTGCTCGATGCGGAGGCCCAACGGCTGGGGCACGAGCTCGACGGGGTGGAGGTCGACCGCGCACTGCTGCACGCCGGACTGGCGAACTGGCGCGCGGACTTCGGCCGCAGCGCGACCATCGCGGCGAAGCGGTTCTGGCGGCTCTGCTTCCTGCCCGTGGTCTCGGAGGATCGCCTGGTGCTGCGGTTCGGGTTCTTCGTCGCGCTGCTGGCGCTTTACGCGCTGGCGCTGCCCGCGGGGCTGGCCGGGCTGCGGGCGCGCGCGGGGCCCGCGACGCTGGCGGGAGCGATGGTCGTGGCGCTGGCGTTGAACGCGGTCGCGCTCTCGATCTTCTACACCAACTCGCGCTATTTCGAGCCGGTGCGCCCGCTGGTGTTGATCCTGGCGGCGGGCACGCTGGCGCGCTGGTGGGATCGGCGTGCCGGCGCGGCGCGGGTCAGCGGATCTTGAGCTTCGGGTCGCCCTGCGCCTGGTAGAACACGACCTGGTTCTTCGGCGGTCGCTTGGCGCGCAGCAGCGCGTGATTGGCGGCGCGCCACAGCTCCTGCGGGTTGTCCGCGTGCTCGGGGAACAGGGCCACGCCGATGCTCATCGTGACGGTGACGCGGTGCGAGCGGCGGTCGAGCCCCTCGATGCGCACCGGCAGCCGTTCGATGATCGTGCGCAGGCGCTCCGAGATCGTGGCGGCGTCGTCGGCCTCGACCGGTGACGTGAGGAGCACCGTGAACTCCTCGCCCCCCCAGCGCGCCACGGTGTCGAACGGGCGCACTGCGTGGCGCAGCGCCTGGGCCACCTGGACCAGCGCCTGATTGCCGGCCTCGTAGCCGAACGCCGTGTTGATCGCCTTGAAGTCGTCGATGTCGGCGAGCAGCAGGGCCATCGAGGTGCGATCGCGCTGCGCGCGCGCCATCTCGTTCGAGACCTGCAGGTCGAAGTAGGAGCGGTTGTAGACCGTGGTGAGCGGATCGACGAACACCAACTTCTCGATGCGCGCCGCGCGCTCGAGCGCCCGGCCGCACGAGTCGGCCAGCAGCGCGATCAACGACAGCTCCTCGGGCTGGAACGCCTCGCGCGCCGTGCTCCACACCTCCAGATGCCCGAGCACTTCCTGCTCCGGCGAGGTCACCGCGACCGCCACCAGCGCGCTGACGCCCGCGCGCCGCGCCGCCGCAGCGAGCGCTGGGGCCCGGGCGGTGTCGGGGCAGTAGTACAGCTCGTCCGGACACGCCCGCGCCAGCTCGGCCAGCTCGGCGTCGAACGGCGGGTCTTCGCCCGCGCCCTCGCTCTCCGTCCCGTCGTCGGAGGCGACCAACAGCCGGGTGTGGCTCGCGCCGAGGAACTGCTGGCCGGCGAGCTCCACCTGGTCGATGAGCGCGCCGCGCGCGCGCCCGCGGCGGGGATCGGACAGCAGCATCGGATCGTCGAGGTGCAGGAGCTGGCGCACCTGCTCGAGGCTCGCGAGCGCTTGCGCCGGCAGCGCGGAACGTGGGTACACGCGCACGCCGCCCTGCTCGCGCGGGCCGGGCACCTGGACGGTGATGACGTCGAGGCCGGAGGTGGTCTGATACTGGAGCACGGCCCCGTCGGGGCGCATGACCGCGGGCATGCGACGGAGCGCACCAGCCTGTTCGAGCAGCGCCAGGGCGGTCATGCCCGCCTGCTCGATCTGCTCGCCCACCCCGGCGGCGAGGGCGCGCTGCACGCGCAGGCGATCCACCGCGGGCAGGCGTTCGAGCGGCAGCAGCCGCTCGAGCAGCTCACGAAAATCGATGTGCTTCTGCTTCATGGGGCGTCCCTGCCTCCCTGCCGGGCGGCCCGCTGCATGTCCGTGTCGGTCTCCCATGACGGGTGGCGAAGCAAGCTGGTCTCGGGGGCTGGGCCGTCCGTTGGCTGAAGACCCCGTACGCGGACACCACGAGTCTAGCATACCCATCGGCGGGTGCTGATGGGTCAGTCCGCCCATCGCGCGACGCTCGAGCGACGCGCGCGCGACGAGCTCGCCGCGCGTCGCGCGGGTAGTTTGCGACGAAAGGTGCTTGACACCCCCGCGCGTGCTGCCTACGTTCCGGAGTCCACACGATACCTTGCGGTGCGGGTCCGGAGCTGATCACCCATGCGACTCTCCGAGCTGCTCAATCCCTCGGCCATCACGCTGCGCCTCAAGGCCAAGACCAAGCGCGAAGCGCTGGTCGAGCTGGTCGGGGTGCTGGAGGCGGCCCACGGCTTCGCCAGCCAGGGCGAGATCCTCGACCGCGTCATGCGGCGCGAGGCCATGATGACCACCGCGATCGGCAACGGCATCGCCATCCCGCACGGCAAGGCCCGCGCGGTGGACCGGATGGCGGCCGCCGTCGGGGTCATCCCCGAGGGGCTCGAATTCGAGGCCGAGGACGGCCAGTTGGTCCATCTCGTCGTCCTGTTCGTGTCACCCGAGAGTGCCACCACCCTGCACGTGAAGGTGCTCGCCAACATCTCGCGTCTCCTCAAGGAGGAGGGCGTGCGCCGCAGCCTGCGCGAAGCCCGCAGCGGCGAGGAGTTCATGGCGACGCTGCAGCAGGCGGAGAGCGTCTACATCCCGTAGCGCCCGGCCGCTTCGCCGGCCGCGATCGCGCCACCCCGCCCGCGCGGAGGGAGCCCGCGTGAACTTCCTCGACGCCTGGACCACGCTCGATCCGCTCGCGATGGCGCGCTGGCTCACGCCGGCCGTGTGCATCGCCCTCTCGCTGATCCTGCCCGGCCGCGGGATCGCCCGCGTGGCGGCGATCGGGGTCGCGATCGCGCTGCCGTTCCTGCCCGAGCCGGGTCCGTGGCCGCGCGTCGCCGGCTGGTGCGTGCTGTGGATCGCGGCGGGTTGGCTGGCTGGCCGCGCGAGCGGCGCGCAGCCGCCGCGTCCCCGGAGCGCGCTGCTCGGCGGGATCGAGTCGAGCGTGGTCGGGCTGGCGGTCGGACTTGCGCTGCTGGTGCTGGTGATGGCTGCGCTCGCGCGCGCCGACCTCGGACGCGACGCCGACCGCCGGGCGACCGTCGCCCTGCTGGTGCTGGTGGCCGGGCTCACGCACCTGGGACTGCGGCGCCGCGCGCGCCGCGCGGCGCTCTCGTTCGCGGCACTCGGCCTCGGGCTCCAGCTGCTGGAGGATGCCGCCCGTATCGCCGAAGGTCCCGGTGCCGCGCCGCCCTCCGCGCTGCCCCTGGTCGGCACGGCACTCGCCCTCGCACTGGTGGAGCGGCTGTCCGCCGCGCGCGAGGCGGCGGTCGGCAGTGACCGCATCGCGCTCGCGCACGATTTGCGCGACTGACGCATGCGACCGACCCTGCGCGCTCCCGGCCCCCGCCTCCTCGGCACGCTGTGCGCGGTGGTGGCGTACCCATTGCTCATGGCGCAGCCGCTGTGGACCGGCGCGCTCGCGCTCGAGTGCCTGGCGCTGGCCTTCTGGCTGTGGGCGCGCGCGGCCGACGACGCGCAGGAGCAGCTGCCGCGCTGGGGTTGGCTGCGGCGGCCGGCGCTGGCGCTGTGGCTCGCGGCGGCCGCGGGGGTGGTCCTGCGCACGTCGGTCGCGCATCCGCACGTCGCCACGGTGATTCGCGGGGTCGAGGCGGTCGCGCTGGTGTGGGCAGGGCTGGAGCTGCTCGCGGCGCTGCCCGCCGCGCGCCCGTATTCCGACCTGCCGGGACCGCTGCTGGCGATGCGTCCGTGGCTGCCGGTGCTGCTGCCGGCGGCGGGGTTCCTGGTGCTGTGGCGGCACGCCGAGGTGTGGACCACGCTGCCGGCGGTCCGCGCGGCGGCTGCCGTGCTGCTCGTGCTCACGGCGCTGCTGGGCACGCTGCGCGCATTCGGGCGCTTGCAGTGGACCGCGAACCTGCGCTGGCTCGCGGTCGCCGACGGGGCGCTCGCCGCGTTGCTGGTGGCGGTCGGGCGGCTGCATCCCGCGGTGACGTTCCTGCTCTGGATCGCGGCCTGCGGCAGCCGCGCGTTCCTGCTCGCGGGCGAACTGCGCGGCGCGAGCCCGCGACGCGGCGCGCTGCTCCACCGCATGTGGCGCATCGCGTCGTGGACCGCCTCGGCGGCGCTCGCCTGGCCGCTGCTGCTCGAGCTGATGGCCGGTCGCGCGCCGGGGCCGCCGTGGCTCGCCACGTCGGCGGCCGCGGTGCCGGTCGCACTGAGCGCGTGGATCTCGGTGCGGCGGTTCGTCGAGGCGCCCGAGCGGCGCCAGCTGCAGCGCCGCGACCGCGCTTTGACGCTCAGCCACGCCGGGGCGGTCGTGACGCTGGCGCTCGGTCCCGTGGCACTGCTGCTCGCGTGGTGGACCGGACTCGAGGCGGCATGGCCGGAGGCCGCGCTCGCGCTGCTGCCCGCGCTGGTCGGTGGCGCGCTCGGCATCGCCACACGCAGCACGCGCGTGGTCGCGCCGGCGATGGCGGGGATGGAACGCGCCGGCCGCGTCGCACGCGCGCTCGCGCGCGAGGTGTTCCGCGCGGTGGTGGCGGTGGAGCGGCGCCTGGTGCGGGCGATCACGGCGGCGCTGCGCGCGCTCACCCTGCCGGTCCGCGACCTTCACACCGGGGATCCGCAGGAGGTGCTGCTGCTCGTGATGGCGGTGGCGCTGCTCGCGATCCTGATCCCGTTCCTGCGATGACCCTGCCCGATCCGCAGCTGCTGCGCGTGATCGCCGCGGCCCTCGCGCTGCTGGTCGGGCTGTTCACGCTGCTGCTCGAGCGCCAGGGCGCGAGGCGCTCGAGCCTGGGCGCGCTCGCGCTCGCGGCGCTCGCCGCGCTGGTCGCGATCACCCCGCCGGCCGGTGGGGCCTGGGCGGTGCCGGGAGTCGCGCTGGCGGTGGCCACGCTGGCGCTCGGGCGCAGCGACCGGCTCCAGAGCGAGTGCGCGCTCAAGCTGGCGTGGGTGGTGGGTCCGGCGTTGGCGCTCTCCTTCGCAGGCGTCCACCTGCTCACGCTCGCGGCCGGCACCGCGCGGCCCGGCGAGCAGTGGGGCGTGCTCGCGCTCGCCATCGATCCACCCACGCTGTGGCGGACCGCGCTCCCGCTGTCGCTACTGGCGGGTGTGGTGCTGGTGGGCGCGGCGCCGTTCCACTCCTGGCTCGCGGACCTGCTGCAGGGCGCGCGCGGCTGGCTGGCGCCGCTGGTCGCCGCCGCGCTGCAGGTGCTGGGTGCGGCCTGGCTCGTCGAGCGGCTGGTCGGGATCGAGGCGTTTCCGGACGCCGCGCAGTTGGCCTCGGGGGTGCTCGGGCTCGGAGCCACGGTCGCCTTCCTCGGCGGCGCGGCGACGCTCGTGACGCAGCGGCGTCCGGAGCGCCGGGTGGGCACGCTCGCGAGCCTGCACGGCGGGCTGGTGCTCGCGACGCTGGCGGCGGCGCACTCCGGCGCGCCGCGCACCCTGCCGCACGCGGACGCGTGGGCGGCGCATCTGGTGCTCGCGCTCGCCGGCGCCGGACTCGCCGCGCGCTTCCTGCCGGTCACCACGGGCCCCGCGCCCGCGGCCGTGCTGTTCCGCCGTCACGCGTTCGCGGGCACGGCGGGCCTGTTCGCGCTGTTCTCGCTCGCCGGCGTGCCCGGGACGCCCGGCGCGCGGCTGTGGCTCGAGACCGCACGGGCCCTCGCGCACGGCGGGCACCTGACGCCGCTGCTGGCACTGGCCGTGGCGTGGACCACCGCGTTCGCCGTCGCGGTGCGCGAGGCGCGCGCCGCGTTCGGCGTGCCCGCCGCGGTGGCGACCACCGGCACGGTGCCGGGGCGCGCGCGCGTGGCGCTCGCGGTCGCGGCCGTTGGCCTGGTGCTGGTCGGCTTCGCGTGGGGGTGGCGCGGCTGACGCGCGCGCGACCGTCGCCGCGGTGCACGCGCGCGCCGGAACGACGCGGGGCCCGGTGCCTTCCGGCGCCGGGCCCCGCGTGCGTCGTGGCCGACGATCACATCGACCAGTTCACGATCGGCAAGAACGGAATCTTGCCCTTCTGGATGATGTTGCCCACGCCGATCTGCAGTCCGTGCATCGTCTCGGTCGAATTGATCACGCCGAGCTGCAGCCCGTGCATCGACTTGGTCACGTTCACCACTCCGAACTGGACGCCATTGCCCTGGCCCGCCTGGTTGAACAATCCGGTCTGCAGCCCGGTGAAGCTGCCACGCGTGATGCTCACCCAGTTGTCCTGCCAGCCGGTGAAGTCCTTCTCGACGATGCCGATGCCGCCCCACTGCCATGCGAACTCGGAGCCGCGGGCGTGGTTCACGAGGCCGATGTCGAGGCCCGTCACGTCCTGGTTCACGCCGTAGATCAGATCGATGCGCAACCCCGAGACCGACGCCTTCTCCGGCACGATCTGCGCCGGATTGAACAGCGCCAGCTGGAACGGGCTCGGCCCCGCGGCGGATGCGATCGACGCGAACGACGCGAGCACGGCGAGCGACAGCAGGAGGCGGAAGCTGCGCATGAGGACTCTCCGGAGTGGTGGGCACGCGGCCGGACGCCCGGGTGACTGGAGGACCGTGGACGGCGCCACGCTAGGGGGCGTTCCTTCGGGAGTCAATCGGTTCGCGGCGGGCCCGCAGGACCCGAACGAGATCGGCCCGCCGCCCCAGGGGGCCGCGAGCCGAGCGGAGGATGGTGCGCCGCGAAGGAATCGAACCTCCAACCTACTGATTGGGAGACCACTTGTCCCCTATGTGGTGGATGCCGATGCGGCCGGGCCGCTCGCGAGACCGCACGACACAGTGGCGACGCCAATCCCGACTGTCACTCCTACGACGCCGTCCGTCGCGACGCCCGCGGGGTACTGGAATTGCCCGTTCCCGCTGCCGAACGAGCCTCATTGGGCCAGAGAGGTGCCGGGCTTCGGCGTGCGTTCCCTGAGCTGCCGCTCACCTCGTCCGAACGAACCGGACGGCCTGGGATCGACCGCCGGCGCTGAGGCGAGCGAGGTAGATCCCGGGCGCGAAGTCCCGGGCCCGCCAGAGCACCTCGTGCGCCCCCGCGGCGAGCGTTTCGTCGACGCCTCCCGGCAGGTGGCGGCCAGAGACGTCGAACACGTCGATGCGCACGCGTCCCGGCTCGGCCAGCTCGAATCGGAGCCGCGCCTCGTCGTCGATGGGATTCGGCCCCTCCAGCGCAAAGCCGAGGCTCGGCGGTTCGCCGTCATCCGGGACCGCGGCGGCCGCGGGGTTCAGGAAGACCCGGATCGCGTCGTCGCCGATATCGGTCACCGCGACATCGGCCAAGCCGTTGCCGTCGAGGTCCGCCACGGCGAGCGCGCTCGGGTGCGGGCTCACCGGCACCGTGACCGGCGCGTCGAACGACCCGTCGCCGCGGCCCTGCAGAAGAGAGAGTGTCCCCTGCTCGAGATTGCACGCGACGGCGTCGAGCTTGCCGTCTCCATTCAGATCACCCAGTGCGACGGCGATCGGGGAAGGGAGCGCGATCTCGAGCGGTTCGGTGAACCCGGCGGCGGTGCCGCGCCTGACGACGAGCTGGTTGGTGAGGTCGAAGCACGCGAGCACGAGATCGTCCCAGCCGTCACCGTCGAGATCGCCGGAAGCGATGGCGATGGTGCCGTCGCTCACCAGGGGGTCGGCCGCCACGGTGGGCAGCACGACGGGTGCGCTGAACTGTCCGGTGCCCAGCCCGTGGAACACGAGGGCCGAGGCACGATTGTCGGAAACGGCCACGGCGACGTCGGTCTTGCCGTCGTGGTCGAAATCGCCGGCGGTGATTCCCGTGGACGCGCCATAGACCGTGCCCAGCTCCCAGACCTGTTGCAGATCGCCGGCGGCGGAGCCGAGGAACGCCGTGACGTACACCGGCTGGCCCGAGCCGTCGTGCGCCGCGACCACGTCCGCGAACCGATCGCCGTTCAGATCGGCGATCGCCAGGTGGTTCCCATGATTGCGCAAGCCGTAGCGCGCGATCGGCCCGATCTGCCCGTTCCCCAGACCGAGGCGCACGTCGATCGCGTTGTCGTGCCCGATCACCAGCACGTCGGGGACGCCGTCGCCGTTCACGTCTCCGGACGCCGCCCTGCGGGCGTCGTTTCCGGCCGGAATCACGATCGGGTCGGCGAAACCGAGAGTCGCGTCACCGCGGAGGATTCGGATCGAAAGGTCGCTCCGCGCGACCGTCATCAGATCCGGGCGCCCGTCGCCCACCACGTTCACGGCGGCGAGGCCGACCAACGGAGGGACAGCGCCGACGTGGTACACGCCCGTCGGGGAAGCGATGGTTGGACCCGCGCATGTCACCACCGCGAGGGTCACGATGGCCTCGGCAAGTTACGATTGCCTTCGCGACGCGAGCGAGTGCCCGCGGCCAAGCGCCGCGGGCAAGAGGGCTCGCGTGGCTCATCGCGTCTTAACGAGCCGCACCGCCGCCGATCGGCCGCCGGCGCTGAGGCGAGCGAGGTAGATCCCGGGCGGGAAGTCCCCCGCTCGCCAGAGCATCTCGTGCACTCCCGCGGCGAGCGTTTCGTCGACGCCTCCCGGCAGGTGGCGGCCGGAGATGTCGAAGACATCGATGCGCACCCGTCCCGGCTCGGGCAGCTCGAATCGGAGCCGCGCCTCGTCGTGGATAGGATTCGGCCCCGTGATCGCGAAGTGCAGACTTCCCGGTGCACCAGCGATGGGGACGGAGACGGGGGCGGGATCGATGGGCCGGCGCCACAGCCCATCCACGCGTCCGGCGTAGAGCGTGTCGCCGATGGTCGCGATGTTGTAGGTGAACGTGGCGGGCAGCGCATCGAGCACATTCCAGCTCGTGCCGTCGTCGGTGCTGTATTCGATCCCGGTGCCCTCCCCGCTGGCGAAGTGCGTGTACACGACTCCGCCGTGAAGAGCGAAGGAAGCAAAGAGGGTCGGATGGAGCCCGAAGTCGGTGTATGTCCAAGGCGATTGCCCGAGCGCGCTGTGGAACACGCCGATATTGGTCCCTACGAGCCAGGAATTCCCCGTCCAGACCGCTGCGAGCGACGCGAGCCCCGCGGCCACATGGCCGAAGAGGTAGTCGAACGTCCAGTCCGAATCTCCGAGGTCCCGGTGGTAGTCGTCGCCATTGAAGCCGGCGCAGGCCAGCAACCTCGTCGGTGATCCGGCGATCGACTCCATGTTCGAGGCTTGGGCGGGCTCGAGCACGTTTCCGTAGTGCGACCACCCGCCCGCACTCGCGAGGTTGCGGGTCCAGGGCCCCGCGCCTCCAGTCGCGGCGTAGAGATCGTCTCCGCGAATCAGCAAGTCCATGATGACGAGCTGCGAGTTGGCGAATCCGCCGACGAGGCCCTGGTTGAAGCTCTGCCAGGTCGCGCCCCGATCGCTGCTCACGAACACGCCCTGGCCACGCGTACCGGCGTACAAGCGGCCGTTGTGAACCCTCACCGCCTCGATCGACATCACGCCGGCGGCCACCTTCGCGGTCGTGATCCAGGTCACACCGCGATCGAAGCTCACGAACACGGTGCTGTCGGAGCTGGCCGCGATCGTGTCTCCTGTCGTCCACACGTTGTAGATGTTGGCGATCGGCACCTCGTCGACGCGCGTCCACTGGGCCGCCGCCGGCCCTGCCACCGCGCCGCCGGTCAGGCAGGCAAGACCGAGGGAGCGAGCCAGCCGGAGGAGCCGACGGCGGATCGACGGCCGGGCGATGCGGTGACTGCGGGCGACTCTCACTGGATGACCTCGCCGGCCTGCGCATTCGTCGACTGGTTGTCGGAGCTAGATCGGATGCGGCGCTCTGCGCCCAGGTTCGTCGAGACACACGAGGTGGCGACGGTCAGGCGCGAAAGGCCGCGTAGGAAACCGCTGCTCCATTCCATCCGAGCTGCGGAGCCGCTGGCGGGGCGGTGTGGGTGGCCGCTGGACCAGCGCGTGCGGCCGGCGTTCGGAGAACTATGGCCAATCGGGATCGTGGATCATGAAATGCCCGCTCGGAATCCACGGGGGGGGGCTGGCGGCCCGCATGCCATGCTGCGGGCGATGGTGGCATGGCTCGATCGCCGTGACCCATGCTGAGGCACGATCGGCGAGATCTTGGTCGGGAGGGAGCTCAGCGACTCGCGCGGTGCCACGCGGCCACTCGGAGGGTGAAACGGGACCAGATTCCCCGTTCACCCGCCGTAGGTTGGTGCGCCGCGAAGGAATCGAACCTTCAACCTACTGATTAAGAGTCAGTTGCTCTGCCAATTGAGCTAGCGGCGCACACCGCGAGCCGCACGCCGGGGTGCGGACAAGAGCGGCAGGGAATCTACGTTCCGGACCACGCGCGCGTCAAGCGGCAACCCCGCGCCGCGCCGCGTCTCGGGTGCGTCGCGGGCGGCGTCCGCGGCATGACGCCTCGCGCGCACGCATGCTACGATGCCGCGCTCATTCGAGGCACCGGCGTCGTGCGCGGCTCGCGCACGCACGGCGGATGGACCCGCAACGATGGAGGAAGTGGGTGGCGCGTCCCCCGGCACGTCGGGGCTTCGTACTCTTCATGTGGTACTGGCTGCCGGTGCTGGTGTACGCCAGCGTGGTCCTGGTGGTGGGGGCGCAGCCGAACCTGCATCCGCCGCTCGACTTCGCCAACTCCGACAAGGTCGCGCACGTGCTCGAGTACGGCGTGCTCGGCTTCCTGCTCGCGCGGGCGTTGCACGCGACGCTGCGGGTGCGGTTCGCGTTGTTCGCGGCGTTCATGGCGGTGGGGCTGGGAGGACTGGTCGGGCTCGCGGACGAACTGCACCAGCGCGTGGTGCCCGGCCGTCAGAGCAGCGTGCTCGACCTGGTGGCCGACCTCGCCGGGCTGGCGCTCGCGCAGGCCGCGTTCGTGCTGACCCGGCGCGACTGAGGAGGATCCGGACCGATGGCACCGCGACACCAGGCTCCGCGCGGCACTCGCGACCTGCTCCCGGGCGACACCGAGCGCTGGGGGTGGGCGGAGGCGCGCGCGCGCGCGGTGCTCGAGCGCTACGGCTTCGCCGAGATCCGCACGCCGATGTTCGAGGACGTCGAGTTGTTCGCGCGCACCTCGGGCGAGTCGAGCGAGGTGGTCCAGAAGGAGATGTACCGCTTCAAGGACCTCGGCGAGCGCGACCTCGCGCTGCGGCCGGAGTTCACCGCCGGCGTGATGCGCGCCTACCTCGAGCACGGGCTCGGCGGGCGGGCGCGCGTGCACCGGCTGTGGAGCGCCGGTCCGGTGTTCCGCTACGGGCGCCCGCAGAAGGGGCGCTACCGCCAGTTCTCGCAGATCAACGCCGAGCTGCTCGGCATCGCAGCGCCGGGCGCCGACATCGAAGTCATCGCGCTGTTCGTCGACCTCTACGAGGCGTGGGGCTTCCGCGACCTGACCGTGCTGGTCAACAGCGTCGGCCAGCCCGCCACGCGGCGCGCGTACGGGGATGCGCTGCGCGCGTGGCTGGCGCCGGTGAGCGATCGCCTCAGCGCGGACTCGCAGCAGCGCCTGCTCACCAATCCGCTGCGCGTGCTCGACACCAAGGACGCGGGCGACCGCGCGCTGTTCGCCGAGCGCGGCGAGATGCCGCGCATGCTGGACGCGCTCGACGACGCCGACCGCGCGCACTGGGAGCAGGTGCTCGCGGGGCTCGACGGGCTCGGCATCGCCTACGAGATCGACGACGGCCTGGTGCGCGGGCTCGACTACTACACGCGCACCGCGTTCGAGGTGCACGACCGCACGCTCGGCGCGCAGAGCGCGCTCGGCGGCGGCGGGCGCTACGACGGTCTGGTCGAGGCGCTGGGCGGTCCCGCGACTCCGGGCGTGGGATTCGCGATCGGGCTCGACCGCGCGCTGCTGGTGCTGGAGCAGCGCGGGCTCGGCCCCGCGCCGCGCCGGCCCGACGTGTACGTCGTCGCGATGGACGGAACGCGCGCGGCGGCGGCGCCGCTCGTGCGCACCCTGCGCCGGACGCTGGCGGTCGAGTGCGACCTCGAGGCGCGCGGAATGGGCGCCCAGTTCAAGGCGGCCGACAAGGCCGGAGCGGCCCTGGTGGTCATCCTGGGCGAGGAGGAATGGGCGCGCGGCGAGGTGACGGTGAAGGACCTCGCCACCGGCGTGCAAGAGGCGATGGCGACGGAGGGGTTGGCGGCCGCGCTGAGCGCGCGGCTCGCCGCGGCACAGGAGAGCACCCGGTGAGCACGGACACGACGCTGAAGCTCGAAGGGCTCGGGGACTGGCGGCGCACGCACACCTGCGGCGAGCTGCGCGCCGCGCACGCCGGGCGCGAGGTCACGTTGATGGGCTGGGTGCACCGCATGCGCGACCACGGCGGCGTGCTGTTCATCGACCTGCGCGACCGCCACGGGCTCATGCAGGTGGTGTTCCGCCCCGACCACGCCGGCGCCGAGGTGACGGCGCGCGCCGCGCAGCTCGGCCACGAGTGGGTGATCGCGGTGCGCGGGCCGGTGGTCGGGCGTCCCAGCGACGCGCTCAATCCGGAGATGCCGACCGGTGCGGTGGAGCTGGACGTGCGCGCGCTCAAGGTGCTCGCGGCGGCGGCGGCGCTGCCGTTCCAGGTCAACGACGACACGCACCTGGCGGGCGAGGACCTGCGGCTGAAGTATCGCTACCTCGACCTGCGGCGCCCGGAGCTGGCGCAGGTGATGGCGCTGCGCCACCGCGCGGCGCGCGCCGCGCGCGAGTTCCTCTCGGACGCGGGCTTCCTCGAGGTCGAGACCCCGATCCTGGTCAAGCCCACGCCCGAGGGCGCGCGCGACTACGTGGTGCCGAGCCGCGTCCACCCCGGGGAGTTCTACGCGCTGCCGCAGTCCCCGCAGCTCTACAAGCAGACGCTGATGATCGCGGGCTTCGACCGCTACTTCCAGCTCGCGCGCTGCCTGCGCGACGAGGACCTGCGCGCCGACCGCCAGCCCGAGCACACTCAGATCGACCTCGAGATGAGCTTCGTCGACGAGGCGCAGATCCAGGACGCGGTCGAGGGCCTGCTGTGCGCGGTGTGGAAGGAGGTGCTCGGGGTCGACCTCCCGCGCCCGTTCCCGCGCCTGACGTTCCGCGAGGCGATGGGCCGCTACGGCAGCGACAAGCCCGACCTGCGCTTCGGCCTCGAGTTCGCCGACGTGACCGGGATCATGGCGCGCTCGCCGCGCAACGTGGTCGCGAACGGCGCGAAGGTCGCGGGCGGCACCGGCGTGGCGATGCGGCTCCCCGGCGGCGCGGAGATCTCGGGCACCCAGCTGCGCAAGTACGAGGACGTGGTGAAGGCCGCCGGCGGCGCCGGACTCTCGTTCTTCAAGGTGCTCGTGGCCGAGCGCGCGAAACAGGAGGCGGTGTTCCCGGGCGCCTTGCTCGACGAGTTCTTCGCCGCTTGCGGCGCGCAGGAGGGCGACGCGGTGGTGTTCACGTCGGGCGCGTGGGAGCCCACGCTCAAGGCGCTCGGCGTGCTGCGCACGCAGCTCGGTCAGCCGCTGCTGGAGGGCCGCCCGCGCGAGTGGCGCTTCCTGTGGGTGCGCGACTTCCCGCTGTTCGAGTGGGACGCCGACCGCAACGGCTGGGCGCCGCGCCACAACCCGTTCGCGATGCCGCGCCCCGAGCACGAGGCGTGGATCGAGGAGCGGCCGGCCGAGGTGCACGCGCAGCTCTACGACGTCGTGCTGAACGGCAACGAGCTGGGATCGGGAGCGATCCGCATCCATCGGCCCGACATCCAGCAGCGGGTGTTCCGCCGCATCGGGCTCACCGACGCCGAGGCGCAGGCCAAGTTCGGATTCCTGCTCGAGGCGTATCGCTACGCCTCGCCGCCGCACGGTGGCATCGGGCTCGGCTTCGACCGCATCGTGATGTTGCTGGCCGGCCGCGACAACATCCGCGACACGATCGCGTTCCCCAAGACCGCGAGCGCCACCAGCCTGATGGATGGCTGCCCGAGCGAGGTCGACGCGATGACCATGAAGGAGCTGGGGCTGCGGCTGGACCAGTGACCGCGGCCGCATCGGAGGTCCCCGTGCGCCTGCCGAGCAACCTGCCGCGCGTGGCGCTCGCCGCGCTCGCCTGCGCGGCGCTGCTGGCCGCCGTCGGCTGCGCGCCGCGCGAGCCCACCGCGCCGCCGGCGCTGTGGCTCTACTGCGGCACCCAGCTCGCCAAGGACGACGAGGTCGCGCGCCTCGAGGCGCTGTGGGCGCGCGCGGCGGCCGCGGGCTACTCGCACGTGATCCTCACCGACCCGCGCTTCGAGCGGCTGGCCGAGGCCGATACCCACTACCTCGCAAACGTCGCGCGCGTGAAGCGCGCCGCGGACTCGCTGGGCCTCGCGCTGGTGCCGGCGCTGTTCCCGATCGGACGCTCGAGCACGCTGCTCGCCCACGACCCCGAGCTGGCCGAGGCGCTGCCGGTCCGCGGCGCCACGCTCGAGGTGCGCGGAGGGGTGGCGCGCGTGGTCGCCGATCCGCCGGTCCGGCTCGCGCGCCGGCCCGACTTCACCGATCGCGAGGTCGTCGTGGACGGCGACGTCGTGCGCGTCCGCCCGCACGCGGGGCGCGCGCGCTTCGCGTTCCACGCGGAGGTGGCGCCGTTCCGCTGCTACCACGTGAGCGTCGAGGTGAAGACGATCGACTACGACGGCGCGCCGATGGTCACGGTGCTGGGGGACCGGCGGGCGCTCACGTTCACCCGCTCGCTGCGCCTGGCGCCGACGCAGGACTGGACGCGCGTCGACCTGGTGCTGGGCTCGCTCGACCACCGCCGCCTCACGATCTGGCTCGGCGACTGGAAGGCCGCGAGCGGCACGCTGCTGTGGCGGAACTGGCGCCTCGAGGAGGCGGGGCCGGTGGACGTGGTGCACCGCCCGGGCGCGGCGCTCGCGATCGCCGAGCTCGAAGAGGGCCGTGACTTCGCGCCGGTGCGCGACACGCTGCTCGGCCGCACGCCGTGGCAGGGGCAGTACGAGGCGTGGCACGAGCCGCCCGCGATCCGAGTCGCGCGCCCCGACGGCACGCGGCTCACCGCGTCGTGGTGGTTCGTGCCGGTGCTGTTCGGCTCGCAGGTGACGATCTGCCCGTCGGAGCCCGCCACGCTCGCTCTGTTGCGCGACGAGGCGGAGCGCATGCGGGCGTTGTGGGGAACACCCGCGTACATGATGATGCACGACGAGATCCGGGTGCTGGGCTGGGATCCCGCCTGCCGCGCGCGCGGCGCGTCGCCGGGCGCCGTCCTCGCCGCGCACGCGCGCGAGTGCGTGCGCCTGCTGGCCGGCTCGCGCGTGTACGTGTGGGGCGACATGTTCGATCCGCACCAGAACGCGGTACGGGACTACCATCTGGTCGCCGGCGACCTGGCGGGCTCCTGGGAGGGGCTCGACTCCGCGGTGACGATCGTGAACTGGAACGCGGCGCGCGCCGCGGAGTCGCTGCGGTTCTTCGCGCGGCGCGGCCACCATCAGGTGATCGCCGGCTACTACGACGGGCGTCCCGCGCAGGTGCGGGCCTGGTGCCGGGCCGCGCGCGGGGTGCCCGGCATCGAGGGCGTGATGTACACGACGTGGCAGGGCCGCTTCGACGACCTCGAGGCGTTCGCGCGCGAAGTGCGCGCGGCGTGGGGGCGCTGAGCGCGCGACGCGCGCGGGAGGGACGTGATGCGAGCCGTGGCGGTGTTCCCGGACGAGCGCGCCGTTCGTCTGCTCGACCATCCGGCGCCCGCGCGCACCGGCGCGGACGAGGTGCGGCTGCGCATGCTCGAGGTGGGGGTGTGCGGCACCGACCGCGAGATCTGCTCGTTTCAGTACGGCACCCCGCCCGCCGGCGAGCGCTACCTGGTGCTGGGGCACGAGTCGCTCGGCGAGGTGACCGAGGTGGGTGCCGCGGTCGAGTACCTGCGGCCGGGCGACCTCGTGGTGCCGATGGTGCGGCGGCCGTGCGCGAGCCCCGACTGCCCCGCGTGCCGCGCGGGTCGCCAGGACTTCTGCGTCACCGGCGGCTTCAGCGAGCGCGGCATCCGCGGCGCGCACGGCTTCATGACGGAGCAGGTGGTCGACGAGGCGCGCTGGATGGTGCCGGTGCCGGCGACGCTGCGCGAGTGCGGGGTGCTGATCGAGCCGCTCACGATCGCCGAGAAGGCCCTGCTCCAGGTGTGGAACGTGCAGGACCGCATGCCGTGGACACTGCGCCACGGCGGCCCGCGCGACGGCGGCGCGCTGCATCGCGCGCTGGTGCTGGGCGCCGGCCCGGTCGGGCTGCTCGGGGCGCTCGCGCTGCGCGCCGCCGGCTTCGAGACCCACGTGTGGTCGCGCGGCTTCGATACCGCCGGCCGTCGGGCGATCGTGGAGGGGATCGGCGCGCGCGCGATCGCGGCCGAGCAGGTGCCGGTCGCGGACCTGCCCGCGGCGTGCGGCAGCCTCGACGTGATCTACGAGGCGACCGGCGCCTCGTCGCTGGCGTTCGACGCGATGTCGGCGCTGGGCGTGAACGGGATCTTCGTGCTGACGGGAGTGCCCGGCCGCCGCGGCCCCGTGTCGCTGGACGCCGACCGCCTGATGCGGGACCTGGTGCTCAAGAACCAGATCGTGCTCGGCACCGTGAACGCGGGCCGCGACGCCTACGAGGCCGCGGTGCGCGACCTCGCGACGTTCGTCACGCGCTGGCCCGACGCGGTGCGCGCGCTCGTCACCGCGCGCATCCCGCTCGAGCAGGCGCCCGCCGCGCTCACCACCGCCGCGGACGGCATCAAGACCGTGGTGAGGATCGCCGCATGAGCCCCGACGCCCCGCGCCCGGATGCCCCGGGACCGCCCGGCGCCGAGACGCGCCGGCTCGAGGAGGACGCGCGGCGCGAGCGCAACTGGAAGCGCTGGGGGCCGTACCTCGCCGAGCGCCAGTGGGGCACGGTGCGCGAGGACTATTCGGCCGACGGCACGTCGTGGGAGTACCTGCCGCACGAACACGCGCGCAGCCGCGCGTACCGCTGGGGCGAGGACGGACTGCTCGGCTTCACCGACCGCGAGTGCCGCCTGTGCTTCGCGCTCGCGCTGTGGAACGGGCGCGATCCGATCCTCAAGGAGCGCCTGTTCGGGCTCACCGGCAACGAGGGCAATCACGGCGAGGACGTGAAGGAGTGCTACTTCTTCCTCGACGCCGTGCCGACCTACGCGTACGCCCGCGCACTCTACAAGTACCCGCAGGCCGAGTTCCCGTACGAGCGGCTGCGCGCCGAGAACGCGCGGCGCGGCAGGAACGCGCCCGAGTTCGAGCTGGCGGACACCGGCGTGTTCGACGACGGGCCGCTACTTCGACGTGACGGTCGAGTACGCCAAGGCGTCGCCCGACGACATCCTGATCCGCGTCACCGTCGACAACCGCGGGCCCGACGCCGCGGCGCTCCACGTGCTGCCCACGCTGTGGTTCCGCAACACGTGGAGCTGGGGGCGCACCGGCGACGAGTACCCGCCGCGCCCGCGGCTGTGGCGCGCCGACCCGACCACGGTGCTCGCGGAGCACGCCACGCTCGGGCGTTTCCGACTCGCGATCGCGCCGGGTCCGGCGGAGCGGATCGCTCCGCTGCTGTTCACGGACAACGAGACCAACGAGCAGCGCCTGTTCGGAGCCGCGAACCCGACGCCCCACGTGAAGGATGCGTTTCACGAGGTGGTGGTCGGCGGGCGCGCGGACGCCGCGGATCCCACCGGCACCGGCACCAAGACGGCGGCGCACCACGTGCTCGACGTTCCGGCCGGCGGGAGCGTGACGCTGCGGCTGCGGCTGACCGCCGAGGGCGAGGCGACCGCGACCCCGTTCGACGCCGCGTTCGATGCGCTGCTGGCGCAGCGGCGACGGGAGGCCGACGCGTTCCACGCCGATCGGACGCCCAAGCTCGCCACCGCCGCCGAGCGCGCGGTGGCGCGCCAGGCGTACGCGGGACTGCTGTGGTCGAAGCAGTTCTATCACTACGTGGTGAGCGAGTGGCTGGCGGGCGATCCGGCGCAGCCGCCGCCACCCGCGGGGCGCGCGCGCGGCCGCAATCACGAATGGACGCACCTGCACTGTCGCGACGTGATCTCGATGCCCGACACCTGGGAGTACCCGTGGTACGCGGCGTGGGACCTGGCGTTCCACGTGGTGGCGCTCGCGCGCGTCGATCCCGACTCGGCGCGCCAGCAGCTCGTGCTGTTCCTGCGCGAGTGGTACATGCAGGCGAACGGTGAGCTGCCTGCGTACGAGTGGGCGCTCGGCGACGTGAACCCGCCGGTGCACGCGTGGGCGGCGTGGCGCGTGTACAAGATGAGCGGCTCGCGCGGCGGCCGCGACCGCGCGTTCCTCGAGCGCGTGTTCCAGAAGCTGCTGCTCAACTTCACCTGGTGGGTGAACCGCAAGGACGCCGAGGGGCACAACCTGTTCGGCGGCGGATTCCTGGGACTCGACAACGTCGGCGTGTTCGACCGTTCCCGGCCGCTGCCGGGCGGCGGCACGCTGGAGCAGGCGGACGGCACCGCGTGGATGGCGTTCTATTGCGGCACCATGCTCTCGATCGCGCTCGAGCTGGCGGCCGCCGACCCGGTGTACGAGGACATCGCCTCGAAGTTCTTCGAGCACTTCATCGCCATCAGCGACGCCATGAACACGCTCGGCGGCAGCGGGCTGTGGGACGAGGAGCACGGCTTCTACCACGACCAGTTCCACGTCGACGGCCGCGTGGTGTCGATCCGGCTGCGCTCGGCGGTGGGCCTGGTTCCGCTGATCGCCGTGGAGGTGCTGGACCAGGCCGTGATCGACGGGCTGCCCGGGTTCCGCAAGCGCATGGACTGGTTCCTCACCCATCGCGAGGATCTGGCGCGCCATATCACCTACATGGAGCGCGGCAGCTGCGCGACCGGCTCCGTGCGCCTGCTCGCGATCCCGTCCCGCGAGCGGCTCGAGCGCATGCTGCGCGTGATGCTCGACGAGCGCGAGCTGCTGTCGCCCCATGGCGTGCGGTCGATGTCGCGGGCCTATCGGGAGCAGCCCTACGTGCTCGCGATCGACGGCCAGGAGTACCGCGTCTCGTACGCGCCCGGCGAGTCGGACACCATCCTGTTCGGCGGCAACTCGAACTGGCGCGGCCCCGTGTGGTTCCCGCTCAACTACCTGCTCATCGAGGCGCTCGAGCGCTACCACCACTTCTACGGCGACACGCTGAAGGTGGAGTGTCCGGTGGGCTCGGGGCGGATGCTCACGCTGCGCGAGGTCGCGCTCGAGCTCTCGGGGCGGCTGGCCGGCCTGTTCCTGCCCGGCACCGATGGCCGGCGGCCGTGCCACGGCGACGACCCGCGTTTCGCGAGCGATCCGCACTGGAAGGACCACCTGCTGTTCCACGAGTACTTCGACGGCGACACCGGCCGCGGCTGCGGCGCCAGCCACCAGACCGGCTGGACCGCGCTGGTGGTGCGCTGCATCGAGAACGTCGCGCTCGCGCGGGTGCGAGCGGATGCGCGCGCGGAGGGGAAGTCATGAGTCCTCCGATGTCCCGGGTGGCGACGGCGATCGGGTTCGCCGTGCTGACGATGGTGGCTTCCGGGCATGCGATCGGAGCGCCGGAACCCTCGAAGGTCCGGAACACGGGAATGCCGCGCGAGAAGCTGCACGAGATCGAACCCCTCGACCTCCTGGACGGCGTGGTCGTTGGAGACCGCGTCCGCTACGACGTGGCGGCATCGCGCCGGCAGGCGCTCAGCGAGGAATGCCGGCGCCTCGCGAACGTCGACACCACCGGAGTGCCGCCGCAGCGCCGCATGGCCATGCAGATCGATCTCTACAATCTGGTGATGATCGTCGCCGTGCTGGAATACTGGAAGCCCGGCTGGACCCCGGCGGCGGATGGCTTCGCGGTCTTCCGGGAGCGGCGGGTGCCCAGCGCGCGCGGGCGACATCTCGCTCGACGTCCTGGAGAAGCAGCGCACGCTCGCGGTGTTCCGCGATCCGCGCGCGCACGTGGCGTTCAATTGCGCCGCGCGCTCGTGCCCGCCGCTGGGCGCGAGGGCGTGGGCGAGGCAGCCGGACCTCGACCGAGCTCTCGACGACGCGATGCGCGCATTCGTGAGCGACAGCACCCGCAATCGCATCGACGACGCCCACCGCACGCTGCGCCTCTCGCGCATCTTCGACTGGTACGCGGCGGACTTCGGTGGACGCGCGGGAGTGCTGCGGACCGTCAGCCGCTACCTGGGCCGTGACGTGACCGCCTACCGCGTCGAGTACCTCGACTACGACTGGTCGCTCAACGCCGCGACCTACCCCGACGGCTCGCGCCCGCGCTGAACGCCCCGCACGAAAACAGCACCGCCCCGGAGACAGCCCGGGGCGGTGCCTCGCGCAGCCTCGCCGCTCGCCCGGTCAGGA
The DNA here is from genome assembly GCA_963725865.1 of Candidatus Eiseniibacteriota bacterium. Taxonomy (GTDB): domain Bacteria; phylum Eisenbacteria; class RBG-16-71-46; order RBG-16-71-46; family RBG-16-71-46; genus CAVSAC01. Next base: position 193,041 of record CAVSAC010000014.1, on the reverse strand, counting down.
CGCGACGCGCTGCGGCGGAACGGACGATGTCAGATCTTCACGAGCCGCACGCCGCCCGAGCCCGTGTCGATCAGGATGTGACCGCGGCCGTCGCCGAGCTGTCCGTGCAGCTCGCCGCTCTCGCGCCGCAGCATGGTGATCGGGACCTCGGACTCGATCCCGCCGCTGCCGGTGTCGATGTCGAGCGCCGCGCCCAGCGTGCCCGGTACGCGCAGCGTCACGCCGCCCGAGCCGGTGTCCACCAGCACGTCGTCCACGTCCTCGAGCAGGCCGAGCGTGACGCCGCCGCTGCCGGTGTCGATCTTGACGCGCGGCGCGCGCACCTGCTCGATCGCCACCCGGCCCGAGCCGGTGTCGACGAGCAGGTTCTCGGCGCGCACGTCGCGCCCCGAGACCTCGCCGGAGCCGGTGTCGATCGAGACCTTGCGACCGTGGACGGCGTCGAGCGTCACGCTGCCGCTGCCGGTGTCGACCAGCAGGTCGCCTTCGATGCCCTTGACCGCGACCGCGCCCGAGCCGGTGTCGACGCTCAGGTCGCCGCGCAGCCCGTCGACCAGCACCGGTCCCGCGTGCGAGTCGAGCGTCAGCGTGCCCTCGACGCCGCGCGCGTTCATCGCGCCCACGCCCACGCGCACCTCGAGCGTGCGGCCGGCCGGCACCAGGATGCGCAGGTCGGCCCACGCCTCGTCGCCGAAGCCGCGGCTGGACACGCTCACGCGGCGCGGGAACAGGCCCGGGATCTTCCCGCCGAACGTGCCGTCCGGGCGCACCGCGATCCCGTTCGTGTTGCTGCGTCCGGCCGGATAGAGGATGCGGTTCATCGGGAACAGCACCCGCAGCGTGGGGCGACCCTCGATCGCGCCGGTCGCCACCTTGAGGGTGCCGCCCGCGCGACCTCCGCGCATCACGTCGACCACCACGTCAGGGCCGCTGCCCGGCAGCACCTCGATGGCGCCCGCGAGGTCGTACACGATCACGTGATCGCCCGCGATGGTGAACCGCTCGGCGGCCGCGCCCGACGGCACGGCGGCGAGCGAGAAGCTCGGGACCATGCCGATCAGGGCGGCGACCGCGAGCGCGAAGGTGCCGAGCCACAGCAGGGCGAGCAGTACCCGGCGTGCGAGATCGGCCGGATCGTGGGCGTGGACGACGGCGCGCGACTTCATGACGGCGGACTCCTCAAGAGGTGGAGGTGGACGCCCGGGACAGTTGCGCTACGCGGTGTCGTGCTTCCGGGTTGCAGTCACTCGGTTGGACGGACGCGAGCGCCGGGAGGTTGCAGCCATCCTCGCGCGTCCGCCCGCGCCCTCGCGCACGCGTGGAAGATGTTGCGCCCCAGCCGGGGCCGGCGGATGCTGCCGGCCTTCCGCCGCTCGGCTTTCAACCTTTCGGCCCGTTCCCCGGTCGAACCGGGTGCATGGAGATCGCCAGGCTCGCCGTGACGACCCTTCCGGGACCCCAGGAAGCGTCGCCGGCCCCCGCGGGAGATGTGGCCCGGGCGGCCGCCGGCGACCGGCGTGCCTTCGAGCGCCTCTATCGCGATCACCTGGCGCGGATCCACAGCCTGGTGCGGCGCATGGTGGGCTCCGAGGAGGCGGACGAGACCACGCAGGACGTGTTCGTCCGCGCGTGGCAGAAGCTCGGGACGTTCCGCGGCGAGTCGGCGTTCGGGACCTGGCTGTACCGGCTCGCGATCAACGTGGTGCTGGATCGCCGGGCGCGGCTGGGCGCGTTGCGGGACCGCTTCGCCGCGGACCCGGACGTGATGGAGGAGCTGCCGGCGCGGCCGCGGACCGGCGATGTGGCGATGGACCTGGACGCCGCGATCGAGCGGCTGCCGGAGGGAGCCCGGGTGGTGTTCGTGCTGCACGACGTCGAGGGCTACCGCCACGAGGAGATCGCGGTGCTGCTCGAGGTGGCGGTGGGCACCACCAAGTCCCAGCTGCACCGGGCGCGCGCGCTGCTGCGCCGGCACCTGGACGGATGAGCGAGGAGAGCCGATGACCGAGCACTGGAGCGCACGACTGTCCGAGTATCTCGACGGGGATCTGGGCCCGGACGAGACCGCCGCACTCGAGACCCATCTCGCCGGCTGCGCCGCGTGCCGCGACGCGCTGGTGGCGTTGCGCGCGATGGTCGAACAGGCGCGCCGCCTGCCCGACCGCGCGCCGGCGAGCGATCTGTGGCCCGGCATCGCGGCGCGGCTCCAGCCGCGCCGGGTGGTCCTCCCGCTCCCGGATCTACGCTCCCGCCGTATCTCGCTCAGCCTGCCGCGGGCGCTCGCGGTCGCCGCGGCGCTGGTGGCGGTCACCGCGACCGCCGCCTGGTGGTGGACCTCCCAGCCGTCGCGCGCGATCTCCGTGGGTGCGGGCGCGAGCGCCGTGGGCGCGCGCCGCGGCGCCGCGACCCTGGTCGCCGAGGACGCGCGCTACGAGGCGACGGTCGCGGAGCTGCGGAGCGCGTTCGAGCAGCGCCGCTCGGAGCTCGATTCCTCCACCGTGCGCGTGGTCGAGATGAACCTCGCGATCATCGACCGCGCGATGGACGACGCGCGCCGGGCGCTCGCGAACGACCCGTCCGATCCCTACCTGAACGAACACCTGCGCCGCCAGATGCGGCGCAAGGTCGACCTGCTGAGGCTCGCCACCACGGCCAGCTTCCGCACCCGAGGAGAATCCCGCTCATGACCCACCTTCTGCTGGCCGCCGCGCTCTCCGCCACCAGTCTGGGAACGACGCTCGACACCACGATCGCCGTCCGCCCCGGAAGCCGGCTCGAGCTCGAGAACTTCAACGGCGCGGTCCACGTCACCGCGTGGTCGCGCCCCGCCGTGCGCATCCAGGCGGCGCACGGACGCCACACCTCGGTCGGGATCGAGCGCGCGGCCGAGGTGCTGTCGATCAGCTCCGAAGGCCGCATGGGCCCGCCGGGCGAGGTGGAGTACTCCATCACGATGCCGGCGACGATGGCGCTCAAGGTGTCGGGAGTCGACACCGACATCGACGTCGACGGCGTCGAGGCGCGCATCGAAGCGGAGACCGTGCAGGGCGAGGTGCTCGTGCGCGGCGGCCGCGACCACATCACCGCCAGCTCGGTGCAGGGAAAGGTCCAGGTCCAGGGCGCCCGCGCCGAGCTCGAGCTGAGCTCGGTGAACGAGTCGGTGGTGATCAGCGACGTCGTGGGCCGGATCTCGGCCGAGACCGTGAACGGCGAGGTGAGCCTCGAGAACGTGCGATCGGGCGAGCTGGACGTGAGCACCGTGAACGGCGACGTGCGGTTCGAGGGCGCGCTGGCGGACGACGGTCAGTACCACTTCTCGACCCACAACGGCACCGTGCGCGTCTGCATCCCGGAAGGGTCGAACGTCAGCGTCAGCGCGTCGACCGTGAACGGCGAGTTCCACACCGATTTCCCGGTCGCGGTGCACTCGAGCGCGGGGCGCAAGCACCTCGAATTCACCCTCGGCAGTGGCCGCGCCGAGCTCGAGCTGGAGTCCTTCCAAGGCAGCGTGGAGTTGTGCCGGCAAGGCGCGACGCCACGGAGCCCCACGCCCAAGTCGGCACCGAATCCACGTCCCCACCCGAAGTCGGGCGACTCGAACGAGGAGGAGTGAGATGCGCATCGAACGAATGCAGTCGCGGACGTGGAGCCGGTGGCTGGGGGTGGTCCTGATCGCGGCCACGATCGCGGCCGGCGCGGGGCAGGCGGCCGCGAAGTCGGCGGGCGCGCGCGGCGGCGCGAGCGAGGACTTCACGTGGTCGGGCACGATCGAGCGCGGCAAGACGCTCGAGATCACGGGCATCAACGGCGGCATCCACGCCGAGCGCGCGAGCGGCGGCCAGGTCGAGCTGCGGGCGGTCAAGACCGCCCGGCGCGGCGACCCGGCGTCGGTACGCATCGAAGTCACCCCCGGACCCGACGGAGTGTCGGTGTGCGCCATGTACCCCGGGATGACGTCCTGCGGTCATCGCCACACCCACCACGACTCCGATGACGACCGGGACGACGTGGTGGTGGACTTCACGGTGAAGGTGCCGGCGGGAGTGAAGTTGGTGGCGAGCACCGTGAACGGCGACGTCGAGGTGCTCGATCTCGACAGCCGCGTCGAGGCGGAGTCGGTGAACGGCTCGGTCGAGCTCTCGACCCGGGGCGACGCCGAGGCGTCGAGCGTCAACGGCTCCGTGACCGCGCGGGTCGGGAGCGCGCGGTGGGAGGGCGTGCTGCAGTTCAAGAGCGTCAACGGCGCCGTGAAGGTCGAGCTGCCGGCCGATCTGCATGCGACCCTCGACGCCCACACCATGAACGGCTCCATCGACAGCGACTTCCCGGTCACCGTCCAGGGCACGCTCGGCCAGCATTCGATGAGCGGCTCGATCGGCGGGGGCGGAGGCACGCTGCGGCTGTCGACCGTCAACGGCGACGTGACCGTGAGTCGCGCCGCGCACTGACCGACGCCGCCCGCGGGCGGGGCGCGGCGGCACGCCGCATCTGCTTTGTGCGAAAAAGTCCTTGACGACGCCTCGTCCCCCGGCTATCGTCCTCTTCGCCATGTCCGCGCCCCGCCCCACGCGCCCGCCGCTCGAACCGCCCGCGCCGTTGCACGACCAGGCGCTCGAGAGCCTGCGGTTCATCCGCTCCACCATGGAGGCCTCGACCGCGTTCACCGCGGTGCCGGGCCGCGGCATGGTGGCGATGGGCGCGATCGGCATCGCGGCGGCGCTGGTGGCGGCCCGCCAGGACGCGCCGCGCGCCTGGCTCACGACCTGGCTGGGCGCCGGAGCGCTCGCCGCGGGCGTGGGTCTGGCGGCGATGGCGCTCAAGGCGCGCGCCGCGGAATCGCCGCTGCTCGTGGGCTCGGGACGCCGCTTCGCGCTCGCGTTCCTGCCGCCGGTGCTGGCGGCGGTCGCGATCACGCTCGCGCTGGTGCGCGCCGAGCGCTTCGACCTGCTGCCGGGGCTCTGGATGCTGCTCTACGGCGTGGCCGCGCTGGCCGGCGGCACGTTCTCGGTGCGCGCGATCCCGGTGATGGGCGGCTGCTTCGCGCTCGCCGGACTGGCCGCGCTGTTCGAGCCACCCGCGTGGAGCGACCTCGCGATGGCGCTGACGTTCGGTGCGCTCCACGTCGGCTTCGGCCTCGTGGTGTGGCGGAGGCACGGTGGCTAGGAGCGCGGCAGCCCGCACGAGCCGCGCGCGCCGCCCGCGCGCAACCCGCCTCGCCGCCGTCGAGGGCGGCGCCGAGGGCACGATGGAGCTCGACCGCCTGATCCACGAGCGCCTGCGGCTCGGCATCGTGAGCGCGCTCGCGACCCGGGCCACGCTCACGTTCGTGGAGCTGCGGCTCGCCCTGAAGACCACCGACGGCAACCTCAGCGTGCACGCCCGCAGGCTGGAAGAGGCCGGCTACGTCGCCTGCTCGAAGTCCTTCGACGGCCGCGTGCCGCGCACCGAGTACCGCCTCACCGAGGCCGGCCGGCGCGCGCTGCACCGCTATCTCGACCACATGGAGGCCCTGATCCGCGCCGCCCGCGCGAAGTGAGCGCCGCGCGGGCGAGCGGTCCCGCGTCGCGCGCGAACGACACTCGGCTTGCCCAGTCACTCTGCAATACAAAGCACTTCACTATCTGCGGGTGCCGCACCCGCACCGGAGGATCTCGATCATGCTGCAGTCCGGTCTCGGCGATCTGCTGCTCGTCGGCGCGGTGCTCACCACCGCACTCGGCTTCACGCTCACGATCCTCTCGCTGGCCACACGAAGATTCGGCTTGGCGCGCATCGCCGCGGCCGGCACCGGTGCCGTGGTCGTGCTCTACGCCGTGAGTCTGATCGGCGTGGCGCTCGCGAGCCGCGAGCGCGTGCTGCCGCCGGGCGAAGAGAAGTCCATCGAGGGATTCGATCCGCACCTGCACTTCCGCGTCGCGGGTCCGGTGGCGCGCCAGCCCGACGGCGCGCTGCTCGTCACCCTGCAGCTGCGCAGCGACGCGCTCCGCGCGATCCAGGACCCGCGCACGTTCCGGGCCGCGCTGTTCGACGCGCGCGGCCGCCGCTACACGCCGGAGTGGTCGAGCGCCGGGGTGCCCGGCGCGGACGACCGCTTCCCGCCGTTCGCTCGGCGGCTGGCGCCCGGCACCGCGTACGAGGCGACGCTGCGCTTCCGGCCCGATCCGGACGCGACCGGGCTGCGCCTGCTGGTCGACGACCTCGTCGAGCCCGGCTTCGTGACGATCGGCAGCGAGGCCAGCCTGTTCCACAAGAAGACGTTCTTCGCCCTGCAGGGCGTCTGACCCCAACGGAGGGACCGTCCATCATGTCGCACCCCGCCTCCCCATCGTGCGCAGGGATGCACGTCGGCATCATCATGGACGGCAACGGCCGTTGGGCCACCCGGCGCGGACTGCCGCGCGCGATCGGCCACCGCGCCGGCCTCGCGGCGGTCCGCCGCGTCGTCCGCGCGGCGCCCGCGCTCGGCATCGACGCGCTCACCCTGTACGCGTTCTCGGCGGACAACTGGCGGCGGCCCGAGCCCGAGGTGCGCGCGCTCATGGTGCTGTTCCGCGAGTACCTGGCGCTCGAGACGGCGGCCTGCGTGCGCGAGGGCGTGCGGCTGCAGGTGCTCGGCCGCCGCGACCGCATCGCGCTGCCGCTGCGCGAGGCGATCGCGGGCGCCGAGCAGGCGACCGCGGGCGGCACGCGGCTCGACCTGCGGGTGGCGATCGACTACTCGGCGCGCGAGGCGATCGCGCGCGCGGCCGCGGGCTGCGCCGGGCCCGAGCCGGTCACGCGCGAGCGCTTCGCTGCCGCGCTCGCCTCCGCCACCCACGCGGCTGCCGCGCGCGACGTGGATCTGCTGATCCGCACCGCGGGCGAGCAGCGCCTGAGCGACTTCCTGCTCTGGGAGTGCGCCTATGCCGAGCTGTGGTTCACGCCCGTGCTGTGGCCCGACTTCGACGAGCCCCAGCTGACGGCCGCCCTCGCCGACTTCCGCCGCCGCGAGCGCCGCTTCGGAGGCCTCGGCGACGGCGACGGCGTCGCCGCCTCCGCCTGACCCGTCCCCACTCCCTTGCCGCGCGGTGGCGCGCCGGGTCGCGCACACCGCGAGCACTCCACGACCCGATGGAGTACCGATGAAACGCTTCCCGCAGCTCCTCCTGGTGTGGCTCGGCTGCACCTTCGCCTGGACCGTGCTGGGCAGCTCCCTGGTGGCGCGCACCGGCCAGATGTCCGGCGCGCTCGAGCGCGAGGTACACCTGCTGTGGGGCAAGCCCATGGAGCAGGGCCGGCCCGCCGCGAGCTACGATGTGCCGCAGCCGCGCACGGTGCAGACCGTGCGCGAGGTCGCGCCCGGCCAGCGCGTGACCGTCGACGAGGTGCGCATGGAGCCCTGCCCCGTGGAGGTGCCGCTCGACCGCTCCGCGCTCGCCGTGAAGCTCGACCTCACGCACCGGCGCAAGGGCCTGCTGTGGTTCCCGACGTACGCGGTGGAGTTCGTCGGGCAGTACGCGTTCACCAACCCGACCGCGGAGGCCCGCGACCTCACGCTGCGCTTCCCGCTGGCGGGCGAGAGCACGATCTACGACGGCTTCGACGTGCGCGACTCGCGCGGCGAGCGGCTGGCCGCGACGATCGGCGGCGACCAGGCGCGCTGGACGGCCCGCTTCGAGCCGCACGAGCGCCGCACGTTCGAAGTGCGCTACCGCTCGCGCGGCACCTCGAGCTGGAGCTACCGCCCGACCGACGGCGCCGGCGAGGTGCGGGACTTCACGCTCACGCTCGACACCGACGTGGCGAACGTCGACTTCGCGCCGGGCTCGATCGCGCCCTCGACGCAGGCGCGGAGCGGGCAGCACTGGCGCGGCACCTGGCGCTTCGAGCGGCTGGTGGCGAGTGCTCCGATCGGGCTGCTGCTGCCGAACCGCATGAATCCCGGGCCGCTGGCCGCGCGCATCACGTTTTTCGCGCCGGTCGGGCTGCTGTTCTTCTTCTTCGTGGTCGGCATCGTGAGCCACACGACCCGGCAGGCGCTCCACCTGATGCACTACTTCTTCATCGGCTGCGCGTTCTTCGCATTCCACCTGCTGTTCGCCTACCTCGTGGACCACGTGGCGATCGTGCCGTCGTTCGTGCTCGCCGCGGCGACCTCGATCGCGCTGGTGGTGAGCTACGCGCGGCTGTTCACCGGCTGGGGCTTCGCGCTGAGGGTGCTCGGCCTGGCGCAGCTGGTGTTCCTGGTGCTGTTCTCGGTGAGCTTCTTCTGGGAGGGCTACACCGGGCTCGCGATCACGATCGGCGCCGTCCTCACGCTGTTCGTGATGATGCAGTACACCGGGCGCATGGACTGGGAGCGCGGCGTGACGGCGGCGGCCCCTACGCGCGCCTGAGCGGATCGCGCGGCGGGGCGGCGTGACGAGGCGCCCCGCCGTCGCTGACGGCACTGGTCACGGTGATCAGCGGATACTTTCAGCCGCCCCAACCGGACGAGGGCACGGCCGCTCACATCTTCCAGCTCGCCTTCGGAGCCCTCTACTACCTGGAGCACTACCGATGAACCGTGACACCACCGCGGCCTGAGCCGATCCACTGCCCGGCCGGCTTGCCCCTTCCATCCGCCGCGCCGCGCCGTTAGTCTCGGCGCCGGTGCCGAGACGCGTACGACGCGGAGGAGGATCGATGTGGAACGATGAGCTGCAGGCGTTCAACCAGGCCTGGGAGCGCCAGGCGAAGAACGTGATCGCCACGATGCGCAGCCTGCCGGCCGGCGGCTACGACTTCCGGCCCGACCCGGGCGGCCGCTCGCTCGGCGAGGTGGCGTGGCACCTCGCCGAGGTCGACGCGTACGCCACGCGCGCGGTCGAGGCCGGGCGCGTCGACGGTAGCGAGAAGATCCCGAACCTCGAGCGCCCGCGCACCGTCGAGGCGCTCGCGCCGGGCTTCGAGCGCATCCGCCAGGACGCGCTCGCACGCGTGCGACCGCTCAAGAACGCCGATCTCGACCGCGAGGTGTTCTTCTTCGGCGAGCGCCCGATGGCGATCCGCCAGATCCTGTGGGGCGCCATGCTCGAGCACTCGATCCACCACCTCGGACAGCTGGTGCTGCTCTGCCGGCTCGCCGGCGGCACGCCGCCGGGGCTGTACGGGCCGAACCGCGAGGAGCTGGCGGCCATGCGCGCGGCGATGGCCGCCAAGCGCGCCCAGGGCTGAGCCGGCCGCAGTCGGCAGTCGGATCGCGAGGCCCCCGGCCATTGGAACGGCCGGGGGCCTCTGCTATACCTCCCGCGTCTTCCACCCACACCGGGAGCCCCGATGGAGATCCTCGAGTCGCACCTCGACGTCCACAGCGAGGAGTTCAAGGCCAACGCCGCGCACCACCGCGCGCTCGCGGCCGACTTGCGCCTGCGCCTCGAGGCGGCCAAGCGCGGCGGCGGCGAGGACCAGGTCGTGCGCCACCGCTCGCGCGGCAAGCTGTTCGTGCGCGACCGCATCGAGCGCCTGCTCGATCCCGGCACCGCGTTCCTCGAGCTGTCGGCGCTGGCCGCGAACGGCCTGTACGGCGACGAGGCGCCGAGCGCGGGCGTGATCACCGGCGTCGGCACCGTGCACGGGCGCACGGTGATGGTGGTGGCGAACGACGCGACGGTGAAGGGCGGCACCTACCTGCCGATGACCGTGAAGAAGCACGTGCGCGCGCAGGAGATCGCGCTCGAGAACCGCCTGCCGTGCGTCTACCTGGTGGACTCCGGCGGCGCGTTCCTGCCGCTGCAGGACGAAGTGTTCCCCGATCGCGACCACTTCGGACGCATCTTCTACAACCAGGCGCGCATGTCGGCGCTCGGGCATGCCGCAGCTCGCGGTGGTGATGGGCTCGTGCACCGCGGGCGGCGCCTACGTGCCGGCGATGAGCGACGAGGCCATCATCGTCAAGAACCAGGGCACCATCTTCCTCGCCGGGCCGCCGCTCGTGAAGGCGGCGACCGGCGAGGAGGTCAGCGCCGAGGAGCTGGGCGGCGGCGACGTGCACACGCGCATCTCGGGCGTCGCCGACCATCTCGCCGACGACGACAGCCACGCGCTCGAGATGGCGCGCGAGATCGTCGCGCACCTCGGCGCGCGCCCGCGGCCCGCGGTCGAGCTGCGCGAGCCCGAGCCGCCGGCGTACGACCCGGCCGAGCTCTACGGCGTGCTGCCGCCCGACCTGCGCACGCCGTACGACGTGCGCGAGGTGATCGCGCGGCTGGTGGACGGCTCGCGCTTCCACGAGTTCAAGGCGCGCTACGGCACCACGCTGGTCACCGGGTTCGCGCACCTGCACGGCATCCCGGTCGCGATCCTGGCCAACCAGGGCGTGCTGTTCAGCGAGAGCGCGCTCAAGGCGACCCACTTCATCGAGCTGGCGTCCCAGCGCGGCGTGCCGCTGCTGTTCCTGCAGAACGTCAGCGGCTACATCGTCGGCCGCCAGTACGAGCACGGCGGGATCGCCAAGGACGGCGCCAAGATGGTGCACGCGGTCGCGAACGCGCCGGTGCCCAAGATCACGCTCATCATCGGCGGCTCGTTCGGCGCCGGGAACTACGGCATGTGCGGGCGCGCCTACCAGCCGCGCTTCCTGTTCATGTGGCCCAACAGCCGCATCAGCGTGATGGGCGGCGAGCAGGCGGCCTCGGTGCTGGCGCAGGTGAAGCAGACGCAGCTCGAGGGCCAGGGCCGGCGCATGAGCGACGACGAGGTGCGCGCGTTCAAGCAGCCGATCCTCGACCAGTACGAGACCGAGGGCAGCCCGTACTACTCGACCGCGCGGCTGTGGGACGACGGCGTGATCGACCCGGCCGAGACCCGCAGCGTGCTCGCGCTGGCGCTCGCCTCGACGCTCGGCGCGCCGGTGGCCGCGATGAAGTTCGGCGTGTTCCGGATGTAGGCCGTGCGGCCGGCGCGTCGCACGCGACCCGCTCCGCCGCCGCGCTCCGTGCGTGCAGGCGCAGGGGAGCGGCGCGCCCGCGCGGTGCCCAGCCTGGCGAGCGCGCTCGCCGCGGGCGTCTGCCTGGCGCTCGCCTGGACGGTGTACCGGCGTGCCCTCGACGCGTTCTTCGCGCCGGATGACTTCGTGCTGCTCGCTCGCGCGCGCGGTCTGACGCCCGGGCTCACCACGCCGTGGCGCTGGCTGTCGGGCACCGCCTACTGGACCACGGCCAGCCGGCTGTTCGGCGCCGCGCCGTTCCCCTACCACCTGGTGGTGTGGCTGCTGCACGGGATCGACACCGTGCTGCTGTTCGCGGTCGCGCGCCGGCTCGGCGCCTCGCGCTCGGTGGCGATGCTGGCGGCGGGGGTGTTCGGCACCAGCCGGCTCGCGTTCACCGCCGTCTATCCCGCCAGCTCGGTGGGCGAGGTGCTGGCGCTCGGGTTCACGCTCCTCAGCGTCCTGCTCATCGGCAGCCGCAATGCCGTCGCGGCCGACGCCTCGGCGGGCGCGTTCGCGCTGGCGCTGCTTAGCAAGGAGAGCATCACGCTGCTGCCGTTCGCCACGCTGCTGCGCCCGGCGGGCGCGGGGATCGCGTGGCGGCGCTGGGGCACGCTGGCGGCGCTCGGAATACTGTGGGGCGCGGTGCTGGTGGTAAGCGGCGCCACGCGCACCGCGCTCGGCGGGACCGCCTACGCGCGCGCGTTCGGACTCCACATCGTCACCCACCTGCTGCGCTACACCGGGGCGGTGATCGACCCTCGGCCGGTGGTGGTGGACCCAGCCGCCCCCGGCGGCGCGGTCCCCGGCGCGGCAGCACTGGCGCTCATGACCATCGCCGCGATCGCCGTCTGGCGGCGCACGCGGCTGCCGGCCATCGGACTGGCCGGCTGGATCCTCGGATTGGCGCCGGTGCTGCCGCTTCTCCACGCGCAGCACGCGCACTACGCGTACGCCCCGTTCGCGTTCCTCGCGTTGGGTCTCGCGGCGCTGGTACTACTGCCGTTCGAGGGCGGGGCCGCGACCGCCGCGTCGCGCGCGCCGCGCCGGCGCTGGGCGGCGCCGGCGCTCGCCGGCGTGCTGCTGCTCGCGCACGCGGTGCACGCGGAGTCGGCGATCACCCGGCGGCACGCGGCGTGGATCGCCTCGCTGGACCTGCCGCTCGACACCGCACTGCGCAAGATGGTGTTCGCGCGCAACGCCATCGAGGACCTGCGCCGCGCGGTCGGCGACCGCCCCGCGCGCATCGCCTGGATGCTGCCGCCCGCGAGCGGACAGGTGATCAGCGCGACCACCGGCCGCGCGGTCCGCGACGGCCGGCTGGCGGGGGAGCGCTACGACTTCCTGTTCGTCGCGCTCGACAGTGGCCGCGCGGTCCGCGTGCTGCTGCCGCAGGTCGAGGAGCTGCGGATGACCGAGCACTGGACGCCCGATCTCGCGCGCCACCTGCTGGTCACCAACTGGGTCAACGGCCACGTCGAGGTCCACGGCTACGGCCTGGCGGCGGAGCTGTCGCTGGCACGCTCGTGGGCGTCCGCGGGACTGCGGCCGCAGGCGATCGCGTACCTCGAGGAGGTGGTGGCCGGCGGCGCCGGCGAGGACACCCTGCGCGGGCTGCTGGCCGAGCTGCGCCGCGACGCGCGCGTCGCGCCCGGGCCCGGCGCGCCGTGAGGCCGCGCGCGCGCGCCGGCGCGGCCACCCGATGACGCTCGCCACGCTCGCCCTGGTGCTCGCGTCGGCCGTCGTGCACGCCACCTGGAACCTGTGGACCAAGCAGATCGGCCCCGGCGTGCGCAGCGGGCCGCTGATGTGGGTGCTCACCGGGCTCTCGGCGCTCGCCTACGCGCCGGTCGCCCTCGGACTCGCGATCGCGACCCACTGGCAGCCGACGCCGCTGACACTCGGCGTCATGTTCGGCAGCGGCGTGATCCACATCGTCTACTTCCTGCTGCTGCTGCGCGGCTATCGCGTCGGCGACCTGTCGCTGGTCTATCCGGTCGCGCGTGGCACCGGGCCGCTGCTCGCGGCGGCCGGCGCGATCGCGTGGCTGGGCGAGCGGCCGACCGCGCTGAGCGTGGGGGGCGCGGTGCTGATCGCGCTGGGCGTGCTGGTGCTGACGTGGCGGCCGGACCCGGCCGCGGCGGCGAAGCTGGCGCCGGGCCTGCGCTACGGGCTCGCGACCGGGGTGTTGATCGCGATCTACACGCTGTGGGACGGCTGGTCGGTGAAGCACGCGGGCGTGCATCCGCTGGTGTTCTACTGGGGCGGCGAGCTGGTGCGCGTGCTGCTGTTCACGCCGGCGGCGCTCGCCGACCGCGCGAGCGTGGCCGCGCTGTGGCGTGGGCCGCGCGGGCGCGTGCTCGGCATCGCGCTGTTGAGTCCCCTCTCGTACATCCTTATCCTGCTGGCGTTCCGCGCGGGGCCCGTCAGCCACATCGCGCCCGCGCGCGAGCTGAGCATCCTGATCGGCGCATTCCTCGGTGGCCACGTGCTCGGCGAAGGCGACCGTCGCCGGCGCCTGATCGCGGCCGCCGCGTTCGCGAGCGGCGTCATCGCACTGGCGCTGGCCTGACCCCGGAGGTCCCCATGTCCCTGGTCGAGACCGAACGCGACGGCGGCGTCGCGCACCTGTGGTTCAACCGTCCCGAGCAGCACAACGCGCTGTCGCCCGAGCTGGGCGTCTCGCTGGTCGGGGCGCTGCACGCGCTCGAGCACGACGACGCGGTGCGCGTGGTGGTGCTGGGCGGGCGCGGCGCGTCGTTCTGCGCCGGCGCCGACCTCGGCATGATGAAGGCGAGCGCCCACGCCTCGTTCGACCAGAACCTCACGGAGGCCGAGCGGCTTGCCGGCATGTTCGCGATCCTCGCCGAGTTCCCCAAGCCGGTGGTGGCGCGGGTGCAGGGCGGGGTGTACGGCGGCGGGGTGGGATTCGTGTGCTGCTGCGACCTCGCGGTCGCGAGCGACGACGCGCGCTTCGGGCTGACCGAGGTGCGGCTCGGCATCATCCCCGGGATCATCAGCCCCTACGTGATGCGCCGCCTCGGCGACCGCGCGGCCCGCGAGCTGATGATGACCGGCGAGCGCTTCGGCCCCGACGTCGCGCTGCGCATCGGGCTCGTGAACCGCGTGGTCCCGGCCGCCGAGCTGGACGCGGCGGTCGGCGAGCGCGTGCAGGCGCTGCTCGCCGGCGGGCCCGCCGCGCAGCGGCGCATCAAGCGGCTGCTCGCGATGTGGTCGGACGCCGGGTGGGACGAGTACCGCGCGGCGCTGCCGCGCGCGCTCGCCGAGGCGCGCGCGGGCGACGAGGCGAAGGACGGCCTCGCGGCGTTCTTCGAGAAGCGCAAGCCGCGCTGGATGGCGTAGCGAAAGTCCGCGCCGCCTCAGCCGCCGCGCTTCACCTCGTAGCGCTTCGGCTCGCGCAGGAACTCCGCGCGCGTCGAATCGCTCGCGAACAGGTACGGTCCGCCGTTCCATTCGGCGCGCGGCGAGCGCGTCGAGGGCCAGAAGCGCAGCCCGCTGACCGCGTCGCGCAGCAGCCCGCAGTAGAGCGCGGGCGCGGCCTGGAAGCGCGCGAGCGTCGCGCGGGTGCCGAAACGGTAGATCTCGCCGTTCACGGTCGCGTGCAGCTGCGGCGACAGCGAGCCGAGCAGCTCGGGATCGACCGGGTCCCAGAGCACGCGCTGCATGTGGAACAGCGCGAACTCGGCGTCCACCACGGGTCCCGACGGGACCCGGACGTCCGCTCAGGTGAACGTGCGCGGGGCGTGCGGCGGCGGGGCCGGTGCGGTGCGGGCGTGGGCGACCGCCGCGACCGCGACCAGCGCGGCGTACGGCAGGAGCCGAAAGAGCCGTCGGAGCATGCCGGGAGCCTAGCATGCGACGGGCGCGGCCCGGCGCCGAACGCCGCAGATTCCTCGACGAACGCGGACTCGGGTCGTCTAGACTCTCCGCACTGGTCGCTCGCCTCGCCCGCATCCATCTCGCGGGAAGGCGCGGAGGCCGCAGCCGCCGAGGTCCCATGTCGCGTTCCGGCTCGGCCCCCCGCCGACGCGTCGAACGACCCCGCGCCCCGGCCGTATCCGCCGCGGGCCGCCTGCCGTGGGTGCGCCTCGCGATGATGCTCGTCGTCGCGTTCGCGCTCGCGTTGCGCCTGTGGGGCGTGCGGCATGGCCTGCCCGACTTCCTCGACGAGGCGATCCCGTTCCGCAAAGCGCTCGGCATGTGGGATCCGATGACCGGCGCGATCGACTGGAACCCGCGCTTCTTCCACTACCCCTCGCTGACGCTCTACCTGCACCTGCTGCTGCAGCAGGGCCACCTGGCACTCGGGCGCGCGCTCGGCTGGTTCGCGGGTGCCCCCGACTACGTGATCGGGTTCCAGACCGATCCCACGCCGATGGTGATTCCAGCGCGCGTGCTGAGCATCGCCTTCGGTGCGCTCGCGATCGGCGGCGCGGCGCTGATCGGCGAGCGGCTGCGGCGCGGCGCCGGCCTGCTCGCGGCGCTGATGCTGGCGGCCGCCCCCACGCTGATCGAGAGCGCGCGTACGATCCAGTCCGACACCGTGATGGCGGCGCTCGCGGTACTGGCGGTCGAGCGCATGCTGGCGTGGCAGGCGCGTGGAGGCGCGTGGCGGCTCGCGATCGCGGTGGTGCTGGTGGGACTCGCGGCGGGGGCGAAGTACCCCGGCGTGGCGCTGCTGCTGCCGCTCGCGATGGTGATGGGGCAACGCCAAGGTCTGCGCGGGCTGGCGGGCTGGCCGCTCGCGGTTCTGGGGGCCGCCGCGGTGTTCCTGCTCACCACGCCGTTCGCGCTGCTCGATCGCGCGGCGTTCGCGCGCGACCTCGGGTTCGTGGGCGGCATCGCCGCGAGCGGGCACTTCGGCGATCTCGAACGCGCGGGCTTCGCGTTCCAGGCGCGGACCCTGGTGCGCGATCTGGGGCTGATGACGATCGCGATGGTGGCGGCCGGCGTGGTGCTGCTGGCACTCGAGCGGCGCGTGCGGATGCTGCCCCCCGCGGTCGCGGCCGGCGCGCCGCCCGCTCCGTCGAAGCACGCGCTCGCGGACCGCGCGGTGGTGTGGGCATGCGCGCTCGCCTTCGGCGTGCCGATCGCGGTCGCGCGCGTGGAGGCCGAGCGCTACCTGGTGCCGGTGCTGCCGTTCGTCGCGCTGCTGGCAGCCGATGGTGCGCTCGGCCTGGCGGCGCTCGCGCGCGGGCGCGCGCGCTCGTTCGCGACGGTCGGGCTCGGTGCGCTGCTGGTGGTGCCGGTGCTCGGCGCCGGGCTCCGAGCGGCCGGGCGCGATCCCTATGCCTCGCGCATCGAGGCGCGGCGCTGGCTCGAGCGCCACCTGGGCCCGCACGACCTGCTGCTGCAGGAGGGCTACGCCGCGCCGGTGATGGAGCGCGTGCGTGCCGCCGAGCTGCGCGCGAGCGCGGTGTTCCAGGCCGGCAGCAGCGGCGTGCGGCAGGCCTACGAGGCGCGCCCGCAGCTTGCCGCGGTGTCCATCCCGCTGGCAGTGGTGGGCACCACGAGCACCACGGTGCAGCCGCGCGGCGGCCCGCCGGTCACGCTCACGGTGGTCCCGCATCCGGCCGACCTCAACCAGGCGGTGTACGACCCGCGCCTGCTCGACGGCGTCGACTTCGTGGTGACGAGCAGCGCGGTGCGCGGGCGCTTCGAGGCCGACGCCGCGCGCTATCCGGTTCCGCTGCAGCTCTACGCGCTGCTCGACTCCGCGGCCGAAGTCGCGGCGCGGTTCGGCACCGCCGACGGCTCGCGCGGGCCGCGACTGACGGTCTACCGGATGGGGGAGCGCGCGCGCGCGGCGGTGGCCGCGCACGGTCCGCTGCCGCCGCTGTGGTGGACCGAGCGCCTCTCGCCCGGCTACCGGGTGGCCTACGAGCAGGCGCTGCTGCCGCCCGAGCGGCGCGGCGGCGGCGCGCTCGTCGACCTCGACGGCGAGCCGCGGGAGTGGGTGCAGAGCCTGCGCGGGCTGTTCACCGAGCGCTACGCCTCGTTCGCCCAGTGGCTCTCGATGGAGCTGATGGAGCGCGGGCGGCCGCTCCCGGCCCGGCAGCTGGCGGCGGCGGTCGCCACCATGCAGCCCGACGACGTCGTCGCGGCGCTCACCTACGTGGACGCCTCGATCCAGGTGGGCGAGTGGGGCGACGCGCTGCGCGCGCTCGAGCGGGTCGAGCGCGCCCTCGGCGGCGGCGGCGCGGTGCCGGGCCTGGTGCGCCTGCAGCGCGCCGGCATCCTGCTGCAGCTCGGCGATTCCGCCCGCGCGCGGGACGAGCTCGAGCTGGCGAGCGTGGATCCCGACCCGGCGATCGCCGCGCGAGCCGCGCGGGCGCTCGGGCGCCCGCGCTGAGCCGCGGCCCGCGGCGGGAGGCGGCCGCGGGGGCGCGCTCGCGCGGTGCGGCGCGCCGCGGCGCACGAGCGCCGATCCGTCGCCCGCGAGCAGCGCGGGCGACGATGGTCTATCGTGCCCCGCGATGCCGACCCCGGACTCCGACGCGGCGCGCGATGCGCGCTCCCGGCGTACCCCACGGGCGCCCCCCGCGGGATCCGCGCGCGGCGAGGCTGCGGCCTGGCGCGCGGCCGCGCTGGCGGTCCTGGTGCTCGCGCTGCTGCTGCGCCTGTGGGGGCTGCGACGCGGGCTGCCGGAGTTCCTCGACGAGGCGATCCCGTTCCGCTTCGCGCTGCGCATGTGGGACCGGCCCGACGGCGCGATCGACTGGAACCCGCACTTCTTCCACTACCCCTCGCTCACGCTCTACCTGAACTTCGCGCTCCAGCGCCTGCAGCTGATGGTCGGGCAGTGGACGGGCGGCCTCGGGAGCGCCGCCGACTACCTGGTGCGCTTCGCCACCGACCCGTCGCCGATGGTGATTCCCGCGCGCACGCTGACCGCGGCGTTCGACCTGCTCACCGTCGGCGCGGTGCTGGCGCTGGGGGCGCGGATGCGCGCCGGGGCCGGCGTGCTCGCCGCGCTGCTGACCGCGTGCTCGCCGATCCTGATCGCGAGCGCGGGCTCGCTGCACAGCGACACCTTCCTCGCGACGTTCGTGGTCGCGGCGCTCGAGCGCACGCTCGCCTGGCAGGCGCGCGGCGGCCGCGGGCGATTGATCGCGGCCGCGATGCTGATCGGGCTCGCGGCCGGCAGCAAGTATCCGGGGGCGGCGCTGTTGCTGCCGCTGCTGGTGGCCGCGTGGACGCGCGGCGGTCCGCGCGCGCTCGGCGCGTGGCTCGGCGCCGCGGCGCTGGCGGGCGCGGTGTTCCTCGCCACCACGCCGTTCGCGCTGCTCGATGCGCCCGCGTTCCTGGGCGCGCTGAGGTTCCTGCGCGGCCTCGCCGCCGAGGGCCATCTCGGCAACTACCAGCGCATCGGGCTGCCGTTCCTCTACGAGCGGCTCCGCTCGTCGGTCGGGCTGCTCGGCATCGCGCTGCTGGGCGCCTCGCTGGTGCTGCTCGCACTGGCGCCGCGCGGCCCCCGCTCGGCCGCGAGCGCGGAGCCGGACGGCCGGGTCGCCACGCCGCGGCTGCTGCTGTGGCTCACGATCGCCGTCCTCGGCCTGCCGGCGGCCTTCGCGCGCGTCGAGGCGGAGCGCTACCTGGTGCCGATCCTGCCGCTCGTGGCGCTGTTGATCGCCGATGCCGCGCTGGGGCTGATCGCGCGGCTGGCACCCGCGTGGCGCCGGCCTGCCGCGGTCGTGGTGGTGGCGGCGCTCACGCTCCCGGCGCTGGGGGCGGGCGTGCGGGCGGCGCGCACCGACGAGGACGCCACCCGCATCGCGGTGCGGCGGTGGATGGAGCGCAACGTCGGGACCGACCAGGTGGTGGTGCAGGAGCTGTACGCGGCTCCACTGCTCGATCGCGCTTCCGCGCTGCGCATGCGCGCCACGCCGGCGTTCGCCGCCGCGCGGCCCGCCGTGCGGCGTGACTACGAGGCGCGGCCGTGGTTCGCGAGCGTCGAGCTGCCGCTGACGGTGGTGGGCGGGCGGACGGTCTCGGTGCGCACGCTGGACGGCCGCCGCGTCGCGGTGCCGATCGTGGAGCAGGTCGGCGACCTCAACGCGCAGGTCTACGATCCGCGGCTGTTCGCGGGAGTCGACCTGGTCGTCACCAGCAGCGCGGTGCGCGGGCGCTTCGAGGCGCTGCCCGAGCGCTACCGCGCGCCGCTCGCGCTGTACGCGTTGCTGGATTCCACCGCGAGCGTCGCGCTGCGGGTGGAGCCGCACGGGGTACGGGCCGGGCCCACGCTGATCGTGTACCGGGTGACCGACCGCACGCGCGCGGCGATCGACGCGCGCGGTCCGCTGCCGCCGTGGTGGTGGACCGAGGCGGTGCCGGCGTCCTACGTCGCGCGGCTCGACTCGCTGCTGCCGCCCGCGGCGCGCGGTCAGCGCGCCCCGGTGGACGCGCGCGGCGAGCCCACCCCATGGGTCGCGAGCCTGCGCTCGCTGTTCGACGATCGCTATCGGGGATTCGCCGAGCGCCTCGCGCTGGAGCTGCTGGTGCAGGGCCGCTGGTCGGCGGCGCGCGAGCTGGCGCGCGCGGTGCTGTGGATGGTGCCCGAATCGGTGACGGCGTGCCTGACCGGCGCGACCGCGGCGGAGCGCATGGACGACTGGGACGACGCACGCCGGCTGGTCGAGCGCACCCGCGCGGCAGTCGGCGCGCGCGGCATGCCGCCCGATCTGGAGGCGGCGTACGCGGCGATCCTCGCGCACGAGGACGAAGGCGCCACCGCGCGCCGCGGCGGGCGCGCGGCCGCGCGACTCAGCGCACCACGGTGACCCTCACGCTGCCGACCGGCTCGCCGTCCACCCGCAGCCGGGCGAAGTAGAGCCCGGGCTCGAGCCCCGCGACAGGAGAATCCTCGCCGGCCCGCGGCCCGATGCCGTATGTTCCCGCCCGGTCGCGCGCCGTCCACCCCGAGGAGCCATGTTCCGCAAGGTCCTGATCGCCAACCGCGGCGAGATCGCCTGCCGCATCGCCTCCAGCCTGCACGAGCTGGGCATGCGCTCGGTCGCGGTGTACTCCGAGGCCGACCAGGGCGCGCTCCACACCCGCATGGCCGACGAGGCGTACGCGATCGGCCCGGCGGAGCCGCGGGCCTCGTACCTGAACGCCGACGCTTTGATCGAGGCCGCGCGCAAGAGCGGCGCCGACGCCGTGCATCCGGGCTACGGCTTCCTGTCCGAGAACGCCGACTTCTCCGCCGCCGTGGAGCGCGCGGGGCTCCACTTCATCGGCCCCACGGCCGACCAGATCCGGGCGATGGGCGACAAGCGCGCGGCGCGCCGGCTGGCGCAGGAGTCCGGCGTGCCCGTGGTGCCCGGCGCGGAGGGCGCCGACCTCGACGCGCTGACGCGTGCGGCCGCCTCGATGGGCTGGCCGGTGATGGTGAAGGCCGCGATGGGCGGCGGCGGCAAGGGCATGCGTGCCGTGAACGACGCCGCCGAGCTGGCCGAGGCGGTCGAGAGCGCGCGGCGGGTGGCGGCGGCGGCGTTCGGCGACGGCACCGTGTACATCGAGAAGTTGATCGAGCGCCCGCGCCACGTCGAGGTGCAGGTGCTGGGCGACGGCCGCGGCCACGCGGTACACCTGTTCGAGCGCGAGTGCTCGCTGCAGCGGCGCCACCAGAAGGTGATCGAGGAGAGTCCCTCACCGGTGATCGACGCCGAGCTGCGCGGGCGGCTCACGACCTCGGCGGTGGCGCTCGCCGAAGCGGTGCGCTACCGCGGCGCCGGCACCTGCGAGTTCCTGGTCGACGCGCGCGGCAAGTACTACTTCCTCGAGATGAACACGCGCCTGCAGGTCGAGCACCCGGTCACCGAGCTGGTGACCGGGATCGACCTGGTGCGCTCGCAGATCCTGGTCGCCTCGACCGGCCGACTGCCGTGGGCCCAGGACGCCATCCGCTACCACGGGCACGCGTTCGAGGCGCGGGTCTACGCCGAGGATCCCGCGCACGGGTTCCTGCCGCAGTCGGGCGAGATCGTGCGGCTGCGCTGGCCGCACGGCGCGTTCCTGCGCGTGGACCGCGGCGTCGAGGCCGGCGACTCCGTCACCGTGCACTACGACCCGATGCTCGCGAAGATCATCGCCTACGGTCCCGACCGCACGCTCGCGCTGTCGCGGCTGACCGGGGCGCTCGACGACGCGCGCGTGCACGGCGTGATCACCAACCTGCCGTTCCTGCGCGCGCTCGTCAGGAGCGAAGCCGTGCAGCGCGGGGCGGTCGACACCGAGTGGATCGAGCGCGAGTTCCTCGACGGCTTCACCGCGCTCGCCACCGCGCCGGTGCCCGATCTGGCGGTGGCCGCCGTGGCGCTCGCCGAGCTGCTCGGGCTCGCGCGCGTGGAGGCGGCCGGGCGCGCGGCGGGTGCCGCCACCGCGCCGGCGGCGAACGCGTTCGCGGCCCTCGGCCGCTGGCGCCACCCGGGGCTCGAGTGATGCGCGCGCTCTATCGCGACGGCGCGCGCACGCGCGAGGTCGAGGTCAGCCCCGAGGGCGGCGGCCGCTACCGCGTGCGCGTCGACGACGCCGAGCTGGACCTGACCGCCGAGCCGCTCGACGGCGGGCGCCTGCGCCTCGTCACGCCCGAGGGCGTGACCATCGCCGAGGTCACGCCGAGCGGCAACCGCCGCTTCGTGCGCATCGGCACGCTCGACTTCGTGCTCGATCGCGAGGCCGGCCGCGCGCGGCGCGGTGGCGCGCAGACGGGCGGGCTCGAGGCGCCGATGCCGGGCGTGGTCACCAAGGTGCTGGTGGCCGCCGGCGACGAGGTGAAGAAGGGCCAGCCGCTGGTCGCGATCGAGGCGATGAAGATGGAGCACGCGATCCGCGCCCCGCGCGATGGCCGCATCGCCCGCGTGAACGCCATCGTCGGCCAGATGGTCGCCGGCGGCGCGGCGCTGGTGGCGATGGAGGACGCGGGGGAGTAGGGCGGACGGCCGAGCCGCCTCCCACCCGCGCGCCGCGCGGCCGCTCGCGCGCTCGCACGAGCGGGTTCAGGAGCGAGCGGGTTCGTGCCGATACACGCGGTAGGCCCGCTCCGCACCTCGCGTGGATCCTAAGCCGGGCTCGGGCATCACGATTGACGCTCCGCCGACCCGATGCTAACGTCCCGCCTGTCGTCTCGGTCGCATCAGTGGAGGTCGGCACGAGCACACGAGACACACCGAAGCCTCAGCGAGGACTCCGGTTGAACCACGACGAACTGCTCCATCCCGAAGCAGTCGGCACTCTTGACCTGGCCCTGCCCCCTGGGGTCTTCGCGGTCAAGAGTTTTGCGTTTCATCGGGAGATGAGGTGCTGACGTGATCGTCCGCAAGTTCCCCATCGAGCATCTCGATCCCATCATCCTGCTGGGGCAGAACGACTCGAACCTGCGCCAGATCGAGCGCGCGGTCCCGGTCCGGATCACGCTGCGCGACGGCACCATCACGGTCGCGGGCGAGGACGAGCCGGTCGGCACCGCCGCCAAGGCGCTGGTCGAGCTGGTGCAGCTCGCCGAGCGCGGCAAGGTGGTCGAGGAGGCCGACGTCGCCACGGCGCTGGGGCAGACGCGCCGCAACGGCAACGGCACGCTCGCGGACTCCTACCAGGGCGCGCCGGGCTGGTCGTTCGACCGCAAGAGCGTGCGCGCGCGCACGCCCACCCAGGCGGACTACCTCAAGGCGCTCGCCGACCACGACGTGGTGTTCGCGATCGGGCCCGCCGGCACCGGCAAGACCTACCTGGCGGTCGCGGCCGCGGTGAACGCGCTGCGCGCGAAGAAGGTCGATCGCATCATCCTGGTGCGCCCGGCGGTCGAGGCGGGCGAGAGCCTGGGCTTCCTGCCCGGCGACATGCAGGAGAAGGTGGATCCCTACCTGCGCCCGATGTACGACGCGCTCGCCGACCTGATGTCGTACGACAAGATGCGGCGCTACATCGAGCTGGGCGTGATCGAGATCGCGCCGCTCGCGTTCATGCGCGGGCGCACGCTGCACAGCTCGTTCGTGATCCTCGACGAGGCGCAGAACACCACCGTGCGGCAGATGAAGATGTTCCTCACCCGCATGGGCGTGAACTCGCGCGCGGTGATCACCGGCGACGTGACGCAGATCGACCTCAAGGACCCGGCCTCCTCGGGACTGGTGCGCATCCAGACCATCCTCGGCGAGCTGTCGGGGGTGAAGTTCATCTACTTCCATCCCGAGGACGTGGTCCGCCACCGGCTGGTGCGCGACATCATCAAGGCGTTCGACGAGTACCACGCGCGCACCAACGGCAAGGCCGAGGACGGCGTCGGCGACGCGCTCGATCCGGCGGCGCCGCCCGCCGCCGGGGCGACGCCCGAGCATCCGGCGGCGCCGCAGTCCGCGTCGGAGGGACCGGCGAGCGCGCCGCTGCAGTAGCGCGCCCCTCCGGCACTCGATGAGCACCCAGGAATCCATCGCCGTTCCCGCGCTGCCGGACCGTGCGCGCCCGTTCCGCTGGGGCTACTTCGCGGTGCGACTGCTGCTGGTCGCGGCGCTGCTGGCGCTCGCGGCGGCGCTGCCGGGCGGCGGCGGCGACGTGGAGCACGCGCGCTACCACGAGGGCGACATCGCGCGCGACCGCGTGGTCGCGCCGTACGACTTCCGCGTGCTCAAGGACGAGACCACGCTGCGGCGCCAGCAGGAGCAGGCGGCGGCCGCGGTGCCGCCGGTGTTCGTGGTGGACGCGCGCGTCTCGGCCGAGAATCTCAACCGCTTCGCGCTGTTCCAGGAGCGCGCGCTGGCGATCGTGCTGGACCCGGTGCTGCGCCCCGACGCGCGCGCGCTCAAGCTGCGCGCTCTCGGGGTGCCGCTGAGCCAGGAGAGCGCCCAGGCGCTGGCCGCCTCGGGTCGCGCGCGCCACGTGCTGCGCGAGCTGGGCGGCTGGCTGCACGAGATCTACGAGGCCGGCGTGGTGGCCGAGAAGCGCAGCGGCACCGTGCAGGGCTACCACACGATCCAGGTGCGCGACGGCGAGCAGGAGGCCGCGCGCGGCGTGAGCCTGCTGTACGACCGCGGCGAGGCGCAGGAGCTGATCGAGCGCCGCGCGCGCGCGGCGTTCGGCGGCGACCCGCCGGCGTGCGGCTGTCGGGCGAGCTGGCGCAGCCGTTCGTGGTCGCCAACGTGCTGGCCGACCGCGCCGAGACCGAGTGGCGGCGCGTGCAGGCGCAGGGCGTGGTGCCGTCGACCGTCGGCTTCGTGAAGAAGGACGAGCTGATCGTCG
This sequence comes from Candidatus Eiseniibacteriota bacterium, assembly GCA_963725865.1. GTDB lineage: Bacteria > Eisenbacteria > RBG-16-71-46 > RBG-16-71-46 > RBG-16-71-46 > CAVSAC01. The sequence goes on along the minus strand of CAVSAC010000014.1, from coordinate 168,839 downwards.
ACGCCAACCAGCGCGTCACGCGCGACGCGCTGCTCAAGCTGCGCTCGCTCGCGAACCTCGAGGAGGCGCGCCGCAGCCGCACCGAGTTCCTGTATCCGCCGGTCGCGCGGATGCTGCTCATGCTGCTGTTCATCGCGGTGTTCGCCACCTACCTGCGCATGGAGCTGCCGGCGGTCTACCGCGACAACTCGATGCTCGCGATGTTCACGCTGCTCACCGCGGTGGTGCTGGGCAGCGCCGAGCTGCTGGTGAACCAGTTCGGGCTCTCGGAGTTCACGGTTCCGCTCGCGCTCGCGCCGCTGGTGATCGCCTCGCTGCTCGAGAAGCGCCCCGCGCTGGTGTTCACGCTGATGCTGAGCGTGGTCGCGATGTCGGTGAGCGAGCTGCGCGGCTCGTTCGTGCCGGTGGCGATGATGGGCGGCGTGGTCGCCGTGTACTCGGTGTCGCGGCTGCGCCACCGCTGGCATTTCGCGCGCGCGTTCTTCACCATCGCGCTCGCTCACGTGGCGGCGATCCTGGCCTGGGACCTGGCGCGCGTCACCGCGCTCGAGGCGCTGCTGCGCGACCTGCTGTGGGGCTCGGCGAACGCGTTCCTGTCGGTCTCGCTGGCATTCCTGCTGCTGCCGCCGGTCGAGCAGTTGTTCGGGCTCACCAGCGACATCACGCTGCTCGAGCTGTCGGACCTGAACCGCCCGCTGCTCAAGCGCATGCAGCTCGAGGCGCCCGGCACCTACCATCACAGCATGGTGGTGGGCAGCCTGGCCGAGGCCGGGGCCGAGTCGATCGGCGCGAACAGCCTGCTGGTGCGCGTGCAGGCCTACTACCACGACATCGGCAAGCTGGCGAAGCCCGAGTATTACGCGGAGAACGAGCCCGCCACCACGCGCAGCCGCCACGAGCGGCTGACGCCGAGCATGAGCACGCTGGTCGTGAAGTCGCACATCAGCGAGGGGCTCGAGATGGCGCGCCGCCAGCGGCTGCCGCGCGCGGTGCAGAACGCGATTCCCGAGCACCACGGCACCATGGTGATGGCGTTCTTCTACCACAAGGCGCTCGAGACCGACCCGATCGCGCGCGCCGAGGACTTCTCGTACCCCGGGCCCAAGCCGCGCTCCGCCGAGACCGCGATCCTGATGCTCGCCGACGGCGTCGAAGGCGCCTCGCGCGCGCTCGCGGAGCCGACGCCCAGCCGCATCCGCGGGCTGGTGACGCGCATCCTCGAGGAGCGCGTGCAGCAGGGGCAACTCGACGAGTGCGGCCTCACGCTGCAGGACCTCGCGCGCATCCGCGAGTCGTTCGTCCCGGTGCTGACCGCGATCTTCCACGTGCGCGCGCCGTACCCCGAGGATCCGCGCAAGAAGGCCGCCCGCCCCGATGCCGATCTCCGTCGCGACCCCGCCTGACATCCGCGGTCTCGCCACTCCGCTGCGCGCGGTGGTCCAGGCCGCGCTCGTCCCGGAGAAGCGCGCCGCCGGCGAGATCGCGATCGTGCTCACCGACGACGCCGACCTGCGCATGCTGAACCGCCAGTGGCGCCATCTCGACCGCGCGACCGACGTGCTCAGCTTCTCGTACGACGAGGACCTGCCCACGCGCGGGCGCCAGGTCAACGGCGATCTGGTGGTCTCGCTCGACCGCATGCGCGCGCAGGCGAAGCGCTTCCGCGTCAGCGTCGGCCGGGAACTGGCGCGGCTGGTGATCCACGGCGCGCTCCACCTGGCCGGCCTCGACCACCAGCACGCCGACGAGCGCATCCGCATGCGCGCGCGCGAGGAGCAGGCGCTGCGCGCCAGCCGCGCGGCGATCGCGCAGCTCGACCGGGCGCTGGCGCGCGCGGCGCGCGCGCGGTGAGCGCGGGTCCGATGCGAGGAGCGGCCGCCGCCGCCCGCTCGGCCACGATGCGCGCGCCGCCCCCGCCGCGCGGGTTGACCGGGCTCCGCGAGCGGACTAGCCTCGACGCGTACACGAAGACCGGGCGCCCCTCGCCGCGAGGTCGCCATGTTCGTCTCCTTCACCCGCCGCGCACTCTGCACTGCCGCCGCGATCGCGCTGCTGATCGTGGCCCGCGCGAGCGCCGCCCACGCCGACTTGAATGGCCGCTGGGTGCGGCTCGCCCCGCTTCCCGTCGACCCGCCGCCGAACAGCGGACACGCGGCGGCGCTCTTCACCTGGCCCGGCAGTTCCTCGGCCGGCATGCTCGTGTGTGGCGGGCGCGCGGTGTCGCGCGACTGGATCCGCCTGCTCGCGCTCGGCGACACGCCAGGTTGGGAATGGGAACAACCCGGCGAGGGAGCGCCTCCCGTCGACCCCGTCGTGGGTGCGACGTTCGTCGACCAGTACCCGATGACGTCGTGGACCCGGGTGGGCGGGAGTCCGTTGAGTCCGCGCTTCGACACGTTCTTCTTGTACTTCGCGCCGTTCCGGGCGCAGAAGGAGTCCTACTGGTCCTTCGGCTCGAGTGTCCCTGCCGATCTGATACGGGTCGGCCACGCGGCATGCGCACCGCCGAGCTCGCTGTCGATGTACGTCTTCGGTGGACGTGGGTCGCGGGCGGGCGAGCCGCCCGACTCCCTGCGCCCGCTCGACGACCTGTGGCACCGGGACTTCCAGGGATGGCGTCCGCTCGCTCCGACCGGGCCGCACCCGGCGGCGCGCTCGGGCCACACCATGGTCTACGACTCACACCGCGATCGGCTGCTCGTGTTCGGCGGCGACACGCTGGCGTCGGGCGTGCGCGTCTGCCTCGGGGACACCTGGGCGTTCTCGCTCGACGACAGCGCCTGGACGCTGCTCGATTCGGCGGGGCCCGCGCGCGGCGAGCATCTCGCGTTCTACGACCCGTACTACGACCGGCTCGTGATCCTGTTCGGCCGCGATGCGAATGGCCGCGCTCAAGGCGATGCATGGCAGTTGTGGCTCGGTGGGTCGTCCCAGTGGAGCCGGCTCTCGCCCGTGGGGTCGGGCCCGCCGGCGCGCAGCGCCTCCGCCGGAGTGTTCGACCCTGCCTCCGGCCGGTTCGCACTCTACGGAGGACTCGACGCCAACGGCGGTGATCTCGGCGACACCTGGCTGCTCGATTTCGACCACAGCCTGCGTCCGACGGTCACGTGCTCGATGCCCACGACGGCGTTCCCTGGACAGCGTGTTCGCTTCCGCGGCGTCGGTGCCGGTCGCGCTCGCGATCGAGGCGAACGGCCCGAATCCCTCGGTCGGCACGCTGAGCCTGCGCATCGCGCTGCCGGTCGCCGGCCCCGCGACGCTGGACGTGCTGGATGTGAGCGGCCGGCGGGTGGCGACGCGCGACGTGAGCGGGCCCGGCGCGGGGCGCCACCTCGTCGCGCTCCCCGAGCTGGCGCACGCCGGGGTGTATTTCGTGCGGTTGCGCCAGGGCGGCGCGACGAAGCTGGCGCGCGTCTGCCTGTTGCGCTGAACGGCGCGGCACGGCGGGCGTGACGGGCGGCGCGGGTGGCCGCGGGCGCCCGCGTGCGATACTGCGCGCATGCGTCGCACCCACCGACCTCGCAGGACCTCGTCGCCGCTCGACGCCCGCCGCGCCGGGCGGCATGCGCTCACGGCCACCGCCCTCGCGCTCGCGCTGCTGCCGTCGGTCGCCGCGCTGCTCGTGCCCGCCCTGCCGGCGAGCGCCGCGCCGCTCTCGTACCTCGAGGCGCGCGACATCCTCACCACCGCCGACGCGGTCACGGTGCAGCACGTCCGCGTGGTGCTCTACAGCGTGCGCGACGAGCGCGGGGGCGAGCACCGGCGCTACCGCACCGAGAGCGTCTCCGAGGCGGCGGTCGACACCGCGTGGGGACACGAGTTCGCGCGCGCGCTGTTCGCGGCGGGGCCGAGCGACTCGCTGCGCCGCTGCTCGCCGCGGCCGGCGCCCGGCGACAGCGCGGACGACTTCGCGGCCGGCGTGACGTTCCAGTCGAGCGGGCGCCAGGTCGGGGTGCTGCTGTTCTTCGGCTCGCGCTGCGCGCAGGTGTTCGGCGACGGCGGACCGGCGGCGAGCATCGACCTGGGCGCCCACGCGCAGGACCTGCTGTCGCAGGTGCAGCGCGCGCTGCCCGGCGACTCGGCGTTCGCGGCGGTCGCGATGGCCGAACCGCTGCCGGCCGACACCGGCGCGCGCTTCTTCCCGCTCGCGGTGCCGACCCCGGTGGACGTGCTGCCGCGCGCGCTCGTCACGCGGCCGCCCCAGTGGCCGCCCGATGCGCCGGGGCCCGGGCCGGTCGAGGTGCGCGTGCTCGCGCTGGTCGACGAGAACGGCCGCGTCACCGAGGCCCGCGCCCGCGAGGCCCGCGCGCCGTTCGACGCCGCCGCGGTCGCCGCGGTGCTGGGCTGGCGTTTCCAGCCGGCGCGGCGCGGGGGCGAGTCGGTGCGCACCTGGGTCGAGATCCCGGTCCGCTTCGAAGTGCGCTGAGCGCCACGGCGCGCCGGCCGCGGGGCCGTGCGCGGCGACCGTCGTGGGCACCTCCGGTTTGACCGCGGGGCCGCGCTCCGGCAGGCTGCACGGCTCGAAAGGACCACGCTCCCCTCATGACCCCGACGCCGCCCGATCCTTCGCACCGCCGCCGCCTGATGCTGAGGCTGCGCAACTACCTGCTCACCGGGCTCATCGTGATCGGCCCCACCGCGCTCTCGCTGTGGGTGTTCTTCCGCATGCTGGACTGGATGGACGGGCTGTTGCCGCGGCTCGTGAACAGCGTGCTGGGGCTGATCACCGGCGTCGTCCGCCCCGAGACTCCGCTCCACTACCAGCCGATCCCGGGCCTCGGTCTGCTCGCCACGCTGCTGCTCCTGCTGCTGGTGGGCTGGGTGGCCTCGTGGCTCGGCGCGCGGTCGCTGTTCGGCGTGTGGGAGGGTTTCCTCCAGCGCATCCCGGGCATCGGCATCATCTACGGCTCGGTGAAGTCGGTGGGCGAGGCGCTCATCAACAAGCGCGGCGAGTCCGCGTTCCGCCACGTGGTGCTGGTGCAGTGGCCGCATCCCGGCATGTGGCGCATCGGGTTCGTCACCGGCCGCACGCCGGCCGACGTGCGCGCGAAGCTCGGCGACGACACCGAGGTGGTGTTCGTTCCGCACTCGCCCAATCCCGCGTCGGGGTTCGTCCACTACGTGCCGCGCCGCGAGATCCTGTTCCTCGACTGGTCGGTCGAGGACGGACTGAAGGTCATCGTCTCGGGCGGCGTGGTGCAGCCCCCGGGCAACGGCGGTGTCGCCCCGCGGGGTGGCGCGGCGCCAGGGAGCCGCTCATGAGAACGTGGTCGGTCGCGGGCGGGATCGCCCTGGTGCTGCTGACCCTCGCGCCCGCCGCGCCGGCGAGGGCCGCGAGCCCCGCCACCTCGGCCGCGCGGATCACGTTCCGGTTCGCGCCGCCGCCGGGGACGCGGTTCATCGAGACGCTGACCACCAACACCGAGAAGCGCTTCGCCGGGCTCGGCCAGCAGGCCGACCACCGAGTCACGCGGGCGGCGATCGCGATGCGCCGCGAGGGGGACGGCTACGCGCTGGCCGAGACCACGCTGTCGGTGGTCTTCGAGCGCGACGGCAAGCGGGTGCCGGATCCGATCGGGGAGCTGATGGTGAAGCTGCCGTTCACCTATCACTTCACGCGCGCCGGCCGGATCACGCGGATCGACGGTTTCGCCGCCGTGGCGGCGCGGTTGAAGGCGCAGCTGCCGGCCGAGGTCGCCGAGCGCCTCGCCCCGCACCTGAGCGAAGCGGCCCTGGTCGCGAAGGAGACCGCGGAGTGGAACGGCCGCGTGGGCGACTTCGTGGGCAAGAGCGTCGCGATCGGGGACAGCGTGCGCACCCAGGTGCCCTACACGCTGCCCGACGGCCAGGCGATCCAGTACGCCATGGTGACCCGGTTCGCGGCGCTGGTGCCCGGCCGCGCCGGCCGCTGCGTGCGCATCGAGACCCGCTACGACGCCGACGCGCAGGCGCTCGACCGGACGTTGAGCGGACTGTCGGCCGGAGTGGCGAAGGCGTCCGGCCAGGACTCGATCGGCATGGGCGTGAGCGGCTCGGCGATCTCGGGCTCGGCCACGCGCGTGCTCGACCCGGCGACCATGCTCATCGAGCGCGAGACCTCCGTGCGCACGATCCGCATGACCGCCGACGTCCCCGGCCAGGGTCCGGTCCAGGTCGAGAGCCGCGAGGAGCGCGTCTACACCTACGAGTACCGGTAGGGGCGCGCGGCGCGCCGCCGACCTGGTCCGCGGCCGCATCGCTCCCACAACCGTTCGCGATCCATTCGACCCGTTGGCGCATCCGAGGTGGGGTCATCCCACCCGGCCGCGTCACCGCTCGACCCCCACGGAGAGGATTCCCCATGTCGGAGAAGAAGATCATCGCGGTCGTCGGCGCGACCGGTGCTCAGGGCGGCGGACTGGTGCGCGCCATCCTCGACGATCCGGGCAGCGGCTTCACCGCGCGCGTCGTCGCGCGCGACCCGAATTCCGAGAAGTCCCGGTCGTTCGCGCGGCGCGGCGCCGAGGTGGTGCAGGGCGATCTCGACGATCCGGCGAGCCTCGAGCGCGCGTTCGCGGGCGCCGATGGCGCCTACTGCGTGACGTTCTTCTGGGCGCACTTCTCGCCCGAGCGCGAGCTGGCGAACGCGCGGGCGATGGCGCGCGCGGCGAAGGTGGCCGGCGTGCGGCACGCGATCTGGTCGACGCTCGAGGACACGCGGCGCTTCATCCCGCTCTCGGATCCTCGCATGCCCAACCTGCTCGAGCACTACAAGGTGCCCCACTTCGACGCCAAGGGCGAGGCGGACCAGGCGTTCACCGACTCGGGCGTGCCGACCACGTTCATGCTCGCCTCGTTCTACTGGGACAACTTCATCCAGCTCGGCCTCGGCCCGCGCCGCGGCGACGACGGCACCTACACGTTCGCGATGCCGCTTGGCGAGCGGGCGCTCGCCGGTATCGCGGCGGAGGACATCGGGCGCTGCGCGTACGGGATCTTCCGCCAGGGGTCGGCGCTCGCCGGGCAGCGGATCGGACTCGCCAGCGATCACCTCACCGGAGCGCAGCTCGCGGCCGCGTTCGCGCGCGTGATCGGCCAGCCGGTGCGCTTCCAGGACGTGCCCTTCGACGTCTACCGCGGCCTCGGCTTCCCGGGCGCCGTGGAGATGGGCAACATGTTCCAGTTCTATCACGACTGCGCGAAGGACGTGCTCGGCATGCGCGACGTGGCGCGCACGCGCGCGCTGAACCCGAAGCTCCAGAGCTTCGACGCGTTCCTCGCCGCGAACCAGAAGAGCCTCGCGCCGGTCGCCTGACCCCGAACGCAGGGCGCTCGATGGCCGGCCCGCGTGGGCCGGCCATCACCGCGCCGGGCGTCGGCGCGCCCGCCTCCGGGCGCCTTCCATCGCACTCCGCTACACTGTCCCACCTCGCGCCGCCCGCGCCCGGCCATCCCGGCCGCGCCGGAGCGCGCAGGCCCCCGGCCATGGCCCTCGTCACCACCGAAGGCGTCGTCCTCAAGAACCACGCGCTCGGCGACACCAGCCGCATCGCGGTGGTCTACACGCGCGAGCACGGGCTGCTCAAGTTCGTGGCCAAGGGCGCGCGCAAGACGCCGAGCCGGTTCGGATTCGCGCTCGAGCCGCTGACGCGCGCGCGCTTCGTGGTGTACCTCAAGCGCGACCGCGACCTGCACCTGCTCTCGCGCGCCGAGACGCTGGCGCCGATGGGAATGGACCTCATCGACCTGACGCGGCTCGCGCACGCGAGTGCCGCGCTCGAGATCATCGACCGGCTGGTGTGGGGCGAGGAGCCGCACCCGGAGCTGTACGACCTGCTGGTGGCGGTGCTGGAAGCGGTGGCGACCGCGCCGCCCGAGGCGCTGCCGGCGATCACCATCGCGTTCGAGCTTCAAGTCGCGAGCCTGCTGGGCTATCGTCCCCGCCTCGACGCGTGTGCCCGGTGCGGCGGCGCGGTCGCGCAGGAGCGGTTGTTCTCGCCGGCGCTCGGCGGGCTGCTGTGCGACCGATGCGCGCCGGCCGAGCCCGGGGTCGTGCGTCTCTCGGCCGATGCGCTCGCGGGGCTGGCGCTGTTGCTCGCGCGCCCGGTCGCCGAGGCAGGCGCGTACCTCGAGGTGAAGCGCTCCGGCGAGATCCTGCGCGTCGTCGAGCTCTTCCTGAAGCACCACTTCCAGCGGTTCCAGGGACTGCGCTCGCTCGAGCTGCTGCGCTCACTGCCATCGGCATCGTGACAAGGAGGATGCGTTGGACGGCCTGAAGCCCGCCCGCTCGCTGCAGGAGATGATGCTGGCGCTCGAGATGTTCTGGGCGGCGCGCGGCTGCGTGATCCAGCAGCCGTACCCGTCCGAGGTCGGCGCCGGCACGTTCAACCCCGCGACCTTCCTGCGCTCGCTCGGCCCCGAGCCGTGGCGCGTGGCGTACGTCGAGCCCTCGCGCCGCCCGAAGGACGGGCGCTACGGCGAGAACCCGAACCGCTTCCAGCAGTTCTTCCAGTACCAGGTGCTGCTCAAGCCGACGCCCGGCGACGTGGTGGACCAGTACTTCGATTCGCTCCGCGCGATCGGCATCGACCCGCGCGAGCACGACCTGCGGCTGGTCGAGGACGACTGGGAGTCGCCGACGCTGGGCGCCGCCGGCCTCGGCTGGCAGGTGTGGATGGACGGCACCGAGATCTCGCAGTTCACCTACTTCCAGCAGTGCGGCGGGCTCGAGCTGCCGGTGATCTCGGCCGAGCTGACCTACGGGCTCGATCGCATCGGCATGATGCTGCAGGGCACCGACCGCGTGCAGGACCTGCAGTGGGCGCCGGGCGTGACGTGGGGCGACCTGTGGGTGCGCAACGAGTGGGAGTGGTCGCACTACAACTTCGAGCAGGCGCCGGTGGACGCGCTGTTCGAGATGTTCAAGGTCTGGGAGTCCGAGGCGGTGCGGCTGCTCGACCTGAAGCTCGTGAACCCGGGCTACGACGCGGTCATCAAGTGCTCGCACCTGTTCAACCTGCTCGACGCGCGCGGCGCGATCTCGGTCAGCGAGCGCGTGGGCTACATCGGCCGCGTGCGCAAGCTGGCGCGACAGGCGGCACTCGCATTCCACCACCTGCGCGCGGAGCTGGGCTATCCGCTGATCCCGGACCCGGCCGAGCGCGAGCGCTGGCTGGCGCGCTACCGCGACGAGCAGGCGCAGGCCCAGGCGCGCCGCCAGGGCAGCGCGAAGACCGCGAGGCCCGCGCCGCGAAGGGAGCCGCCCGATGAGCCGCGACCTGGTGTTCGAGATCGGGGTCGAGGAGGTGCCGTCGGTCTACATGCCGCCGGCGCTCGAGCAGCTCGAGTCGGGCGCGCGCGCGGCGCTCGCCGAGGCGCGCCTGGCGTTCGAGGACGTGCGCGCGCTGGGCACGCCGCGCCGCCTCACGCTGATGGTGCGCGGCCTCGCCGAGCGCCAGCCCGACCGCGACGAGGAGGCGATGGGCCCGGCGACCAAGGTCGCGTTCGACGCCGCGGGCCAGCCGACCAAGGCGCTGCTCGGCTTCTGCGCCGGCCGCGGCGTGGACGCCAGCGCGGTGCGCCGCGTCGCGACGCCCAAGGGCGAGTACGTCGCGGTCACCGTGCACATCGCCGGCCGCCCCGCGATCGAAGTGCTGCCCGCGCTGCTGGCGAGCCTCGCCACGCGGCTGCAGTTCCCGAAGACCATGCGCTGGCTCGACGACGACACCCGCTTCGCGCGCCCGGTGCGCTGGCTGGTGGCGCTGCTCGGCTCCGACGTGGTGGCGGTGCGCGCGTTCGGGCTCGCGGCGGGACGCGTCTCGCGCGGCCACCGCTTCCTGGCGCCCGCGCCGGTCGAGATCGCCGACGCCGGCGCGTACCTGGCGGTGCTCGAGCGCGTCGACGTGATCGCCGATCCGGCGCGGCGCGGCGCGGCGATGACCGGGCAGATGGCGACGCTGGCGCGCGCCGAGGGCGGGCGCGTGGTCGAGGACGCCGAGCTGGTCGAGATCGACACCTTCCTGGTGGAGCGCCCGACCGCGTTCACCGGGCGCTTCGATCCGAAGTATCTCGACCTGCCGCGCGAGGTGATCGTGACCGCGCTGCGCGAGCACCAGCGCTTCTTCGCGGTCGAGCGCCCCGACGGCGCGCTGCTGCCGGCGTTCATCGCGGTGCGCAACGGCGACGAGCGCGGGCTCGACATCGTGCGCAAGGGCAACCAGGACGTGCTGGTCGCGCGACTCGAGGACGCGAAGTTCTACTGGGACACCGACCTCAAGCACGCGCCGGCCGAGCGGGTGGACGCGCTTGCGGGCGTGGTGTGGATGGAGGGGCTGGGTTCGCTGCGCGAGAAGGCCGCGCGGCTCGAGTCGCTGGGCGGCTGGCTGGCCGAGCGGCTCGCGCCGGCGGCGACGGCGCACGTGCGGCGCGCGGGGCTGCTGTGCAAGACCGATCTGCTGGGGGAGATGATCGGCAGCGGCAAGGAGTACGCGAGCCTCGAGGGCCTGATGGGCGGCCACTACGCGCGGCGCGCGGGCGAGCCGGATGCGGTGGCGACCGCGATCGCCGAGCACTACCGGCCGCGCGGTGCGGGCGACGCGCCGCCGGCGAGCGAGGCGGGCTCGCTGCTCGCGCTCGCCGACAAGCTCGACCACGTGGCGGGCGCGTTCGTGGCGCGCAAGGTGCCGAGCGGCAGCGAGGACCCGTACGGCGTGCGGCGCGCGGGCAACGGCGTGCTGCGCATCCTGATCGAGCAGGATCGCCACCTCGACCTGCGCGACGCGACCATGGAGGCGACCCGCACGTTCTTCGCCGCCGATGCCGGCCTGCCGCATGCCGAGATCGTGAAGCAGCTGGGCGAGTACTGGCGCGGCCGCGTCGAGGCCGCGCTCGCCGAGCGCGGGGTCCCGTACGACAGCGCCGCCGCCGCGCTCGAGGCGCGCGTGGTGCGCGGGGATGGCAAGCCGCGGCCGGGCTGGACCGATCCGACCGACGCGCTGCAGCGCGCGCGCACGCTCGAGAGCTTCCGTGCCGACGAGCGCTTCGTGTCGCTCGCGGTGCTGTTCAAGCGCGTGGGCAACATCCTGCGCGCGGCGACCGAGACGCTGCCGGTGGCGCTCGACACCGCGCGGCTCGGCGAGCCGGCCGAGCGCGCGCTGCACGCGGCGCTCGAATCGGCGCGCGCGGTGACCGCGCCGCTGTGGGCGCGCGGTGACCACGCCGCGATCCTGCCCGCGCTGCTCGCGATGGAGCAGCCGATCCACTCCTTCTTCGACCAGGTGCTGGTCAACGCCGACGACCTCGGCGTGCGCGCGAACCGGCTGCGGCTGCTGACCGAGGTGCGCGACCTGTTCCTGCGCGGCTGGGATCTGTCGAAGGTCGTGGTCGAGGGCGAGAAGGGCGCCTAGGCGTTCCGCTGCGGCGCCGCGGGTCCTCGTCGCGATGTGGCGAGGGCCCGCATCTTTCGCGGCCAGGATGCATCTCAGGATGGACTGAGAGTCGTAGCTGTCCTAGCGTGCAGGCATCAGCAGCGGCTGGGTCCCATGGCCCCACTGGCCTCCCTCGGGATCCGATGCGGCGACGCGACACACCGGGCGTCGTGCCCTCACCGCGCTGAGTCCTCCCAACTCCAGCACGAGTACGGCCGTCGTGTTGCGTTCGGCGACGACTCGGGCCCTCCCCACGTGGCAGCAGTCTGTGCGGCGCGCTCCGGGCGCACCGGTAGTGCAGGTCCCTCCTCCCTCCAGCACAAGTACGGCCTGTGCGTGCTGTGCGCACCCGCGCGGCGCGTTCGGCCTCGATCGCTCCTGGAGGAGCGCGAAAGGAGAAACGCTCATGACCCGCCGCATCATCCAGGTGTTGGGATCGCTGAGCCTGGCCGCGGCCTTCGTCCTGGGCGCGCCGGAGGCCCGGGCCGGGACCACGGGCAAGCTCGCGGGCCGCGTCGTGAACGAGAAGAAGGAACCCCTGATGGGGGCCAACGTGCGCATCGACGCGATGCGCATGGGCGCGGCCTCCGACGAGAACGGGGAGTACTTCATCATCGGGTTGCCCGCCGGGACGTACGCCGTGCGCGTCAACCTGCTCGGTCACGCGGCCTACCTCGCCGACAACGTCGTCATCCGCCCGGACTTCACCACGTCGCTCGACGTCGTACTGCGGACCGAGGCGGTGCAGTTGGGCGAGGTGCGCGTCGAGGCGGAGCGCCCACTGCTCCAGAAGGACGCGACCGGCACCACGCGCTTCATCAGCTCGCAGGACATCCAGAAGCTGCCGACCCGCGGCTATCGCGACGCGGCCGCGCAGCAGACGGGGGTCGTCAACTTCCAGCGCCAGATCGACAACGAGACCTCGAACGGGAACACGCTGATCATCCGCGGCGGGCGCCCGAACGAGACCGCGTACTTCGTCGACGGCTTCTCGCAGCAGGACCCGCTCACGGGATCCTCGAGCACGGCGATCAACAACAACGCCATCGAGGAGGTCGTCGTGCTCACCGGCGGCTTCGCGCCCGAGTACGGCCGCATCATGTCGGGCGCGGTCAACGTGGTGACGCGCGAGGGGAGCAAGACGTACAAGGGGGCGGTCGAGGCGGTCTCCGACGCGCTCGCCGGCAAGTGGGCGGGCACCCGGCGCGCCGACTACAACCTCTACGACGGCTCGCTCGGCGGCCCCGTCATCCCGGGCCGCGACGACCTGACGTTCTACGTGTCGGGCGAACGCCGCTGGCAGCGCGACCGCGCGCCCAGCTTCATCCCGGACGTGCTCGAGCGCGAGCTGCGCTCGCAGGGCCTGCAGGGCGACATCAAGCCCAACAACAGCCAGGGCGGCTACAGCCTGCAGGGCAAGCTGAACTGGCGGCTCGGCGACCGTGCCTCGCTGAAGGTGGGTGGCCTCGGCTCGCGCGACGACTGGCGCGAATACCGGAACGCCTACCTGTTCGACCTCGAGCACACGCCGCGCTACCTGGACCAGAACGCCTCGTACTTCGCGACCTGGAACCAGACGCTGAGCCCGAAGATGTTCTACAGCCTCGGCACCAACTTCTTCGAGACCGAGCGCCGGCGCGGCGACGGGGTGGCGTTCGACGACCTGAACGCGTACGCGCGCTCGCCCAACCCGCGCTTCGACTCCGAGAGCCCGATGTTCTGGAAGTCCGGGCACGTGTGGGACGACTACCTGCAGCGCCGCTCCTCGTACGTCGGCGGGCAGGGGAGCCTGGTGTGGCAGTTCGACAACCACAACCAGCTCAAGGCGGGGGCGGACTTCCAGCGGCACACGCTGCGCTTCTTCAACCATTTCGCGCCGTCCGCGCTGCTCGGGGACCATCCCGATCTCACCGACTGGGACGGCTACGGGTACGACCTGGTCGTGGAGCGCGATGCGACCGGCGCCGTGACGTCGGCGCGCATCGTCGAGAACGGCGACGGCAGCCGCGACGGTCCCAAGCACCCGAAGACCTTCTCGCTCTACACGCAGGACAAGTACGAGCGCGAGGGGTTGGTGGTGAACGGCGGGCTGCGGTTCGACTACATCGACGTCGACACGCCGGCGCTGCGCAACGACCACTTCCCGCTCGGTGACACGCTCTCCGACCCGGGCAACCTCCCCGACGTGCTGGAGTCGCGGGACCTGCGAGCGGAACAAGACCTACGCGCGCATCTCGCCGCGGTTCGGGGTGGCGTTCCCGGTCGACGAGCGGACGCTGCTGCGCTTCAACTACGGCCAGTTCTACCAGCAGCCGAACCTGCAGGACCTGTACGTGTCCTATCGGTTCCTCGACTACATGGTGCGGCAGGCGCCGTTCTTCGTGGGCTTCGGCAATCCGAACCTGAAGCCCGAGCGCACCACCGCGTACGAGGTCGGCGTCGGCCGGCTGATGGGCGATCACGTGCGGCTCGACGTGACGGCGTACTACAAGGACGTGAGGGACCTGGTCGAGATCACCGCGGTGCCTTCGCATCCGAAGGTGTTCGCGAGCTTCCGCAACCGCGACTTCGCCACCGTCAAGGGCGTGGACCTCGGCCTGACGATGCAGCCGGTGAGCCATCTGGCGGCGAACCTGTCGTACAGCCTGTCGTACGCGCAGGGCACCGGCTCGGTGTCGAATTCGCAGCGCAACCCGGCGTTGGCGGGGACGCAGACCCCCAAGCAGACCGCGCCGCTCGACTTCGACCAGCGGCACAAGCTGTCGGTCAACCTCGACTGGAACCTGCCGCACGGGCAGGGCCCGCTCCTGAAGGGGCACCGTCCGCTCGAGCGAACCGGACTGAACCTGCTGTTCAACGTGGCGAGCGGCACGCCGTACACGCCCACCCAGGTGTACGACGAGGTCACGCTGGGTACGGTCGCCACCTCGCCGTCGGGCTCGATCAACTCGCGCTACGGCCCGTGGACCTCGAACCTCGACCTCAAGGCGACCCGCGGCTTCACGCTCAGCGGGATCGACTTCGAGGCGTTCGCGACCGTGCTCAACGTGTTCGACGTCCGCAACGCGATCCAGGTGTTCACGTCGACCGGGTCGCCGACCAACACCGGCTTCCTCGACACGCCCGACGGGCAGGCCTACCTGCAGACTGCGGCGGACGCCGGGCGCGACGGCGCGGCGCTGTACGACCTGGCGCAGAACGACCCGAACTACTACGGCAACCCACGGCTCGTGCGTTTCGGCCTGCGGACGAGCTTCTGACCATGCGACCGATCGAGAGGAGGCCGAGGATGAACATCCGACGCGACATCCGGACCGCGACGCTGGCCGCGCTGACGCTCGTCACGTGCGTCGCGCCAGCCCGCGCGGCGGCGCCGGCGCGGGGGCGCGGGGCGCAACCGCTGCACGGCCAGAGCACGCTCCACGTGACGTCGTTCGTGGGCGACCGCCATCTGGACATCAACCGGTTCAACATGTGGGTCTCGAACTTCGGCGCGTTCGCCGGCCGCCAGGACGCGTTCCTGCCGGGGCTCGTGTACCCCAACGGCCAGTCCGTGAACGGAGTGATCTACGCGTCCGGGCTGTGGCTGGGGGCGAAGGTGAACGGCGAGGTGCGCGCCACGGTCGCGGACTACCAGCAGGAGTACCTGCCGGGTCCGATCGTGGACGGCACGCCCGCCGATCCCACCGGCTCGGCGCACGTCGTCTACAAGATGGCGCGCTTCACCGGGAATCCGCAGGACACCGCGCACGTGACGCGCGACGCGGCGGACGAGTCCACGGACCCGCTGGTCCACCACTCGTGGAGCGAGTACATGAGCGGCGCGGCGCCGTACGGCGCGCCGTGGAAGCTCTACCGCCTCCCCGACACGTCGACGCCGGCGGAGGGGGATTCGGTCGACGTGCCCGGTCCCGACGTGCTCGGCGACCAGATGCTGTGGTGCGTCTACAACGACGCCGATCCCGCGCCGCACACCGATCCGCCCGGGAACAGCCTGCCGCTGGGCGTGGAGATCCAGCAGACCACGTTCGCCTTCGACCGGCTGGGGGCACTCGGCACCACGGCGTTCATGAAGTTCAGGATCATCAACAAGGGCACCGAGACGCTCGACCAGATGTACGTCTCGCTGTGGTCCGATCCCGACCTGGGCGGGGCCTCCGACGACCTGGTCGGCAGCGACACCACGCTCGCGATGGGGTACGTCTACAACTCCACGAACAACGACCTGAACTACGGCGCGGTGCCGCCGGCGGTCGGCTTCGACTTCCTGCGCGGGCCGCGGGTGGGCGCGGCCCGGCTGGGGCTGTCGTCGTTCAACAAGTACATCAACAACCTCGACCCGCAGGCGCCCGACGAGACGTACAACTACATGCTCGGGCTCAAGCCGGACGGCAGCGTCCTCACCGACCCGCGGGGCGTCGTGACGACGTTCTACAACTCGGGCAATCCGGTCACCGGCACCGGCTGGCTGGACACCAATCCGGCCGATCGCCGCATGATGATGTCGTCGGGGCCGTTCACGATGGCGCCCGGCGACACGCAGGAGGTGGTGGCCGGGATCGTGCTCGGCCAGTGCGGCGATCGCCTGTCGTCGATCGAGGCGATGAAGTTCAACGACCGCGTGGCGCAGGCCGCGTTCGACTCCTCGTTCGCGCTGCCGAGCCCGCCGCCGCAGCCGCAGGTCGCGGTCGCGACCGACCACGGTCACGTGACGCTGTCGTGGAACGAGGGCTCGCGGCTCGGATACCACGATCCGCGATACGCGTTCCAGGGCTACGTCGTGTACCAGGGCGAGACCGCCACCGGGCCGTGGAAGCGGCTCGCGACCTACGACCTGGCGGACGACGTCGGCCGCGTGCGCGACGACGTCTTCGACGCGGGCTCCTGCTCGGAGTTCACCGACTTCGTGGTGGCGTTCGGCGAGAACACCGGGCTGCGGTTCAGCTACACCGCGACCACCGACGCGGTGCGCGGCGGCCCGCTGCTCGACGCCACCCAGTACTACTACGCGGTGACGGCGTACTCGTTCTTCGCGGACGGGTTCCCCAAGGTGCTCGAGAACTCGCCGCAGGTGCTCGCTGCGATCCCGCAGCGCGCGCCCGGCGGCACCGACTACGCCTCGACCGATCCGACCGCCTTCACGCACGCGCGCGTCGACTCGGCGCTGTCGCCGTCGACCGACGTGCTCGACATTCAGGTGGTCGATCCCGTGCAGGTGACGGGGCACCGCTATCGCGTGACGTTCACCCCGCTGTCGCCGCCCTTCCCGCAGGTGGACGGTCAGGACGTCCTGTTCGGCTGGGACCTGACCGACGTCACCACGGGGGACACGCTGCTCAAGCGCCAGATCAACAAGACGGGGGCGGGCGAGTACCGGGTGGTGGACGGCCTGATGGTGAAGGTGCGCGGCGCCTACGTGCCGGCGTTCCAGGACGCGGGCTACCTCGATGAGGTCGCGACGCACGCGGCCGGGCTCGGCGGAGTGGCGGGCGGCGGCGGTCCGTTCTTCGACGGCGGCGGCGACAGCGGATTCAACTTCTGGGGCGGCGCGCTCGATCCGGCCGTGGCGCCCGATTCCTTCGGCACCGTGCAGCTGCGGTTCAGCCGCACCGCGACGCAGCAGGGCTATCGCTTCCTGCGGCTGCAGCTCGACGACGGCACCGCGCCCGACAACGGGCGCGAGTACCGCTACGGGGGCTTTCACACGGTCCCGTTCCAGGTGTGGGACGTGAGCCACGGCGAGCAACTCGACGTCGCGTGGGTGGAGCGCACGGTCGCCGACGCGGCCGGCACGATCCAGCCGCCCGCGAGCCAGCTCGCGACGTTCGACTCCACGTGGGCGCCGAACGCCGACGAGGACGGCGGCGGCGAGTACCTGTTCGTGCTCAAGCGCCCGTACAGCGACACGCCCAAGGCAGAGTTCGCCGCCGACGGCGCGATCCTCGCGGACGAGATGCCGATCCTCTACGCGCTGTGGGCGCGCAAGCCGAGCGGGGGCGCCGTGGTCGACGACGGCGACGCGTTCCAGTGGCTGTGGGCGCAGCCCGCGACCTCGAACGACATCTACGAGTTCACGACCCACGCGCTGGTGCGCAACGACGCCGGGCTCGCGAAGGCGAACCTGAAGCGCATCCGCGTCGTGCCCAATCCGTACTACGCGCACTCGGCGTACGAGCTGAGCCCGTTCGCCCGCGTGGTGCGCTTCATCAACCTGCCGGAGCACGCGACCGTCCGCATCTTCAACCTGGCCGGCGACCTGGTGCGCACGCTCGAGAAGACGGACGCCACCACCTCGATCCTCGAATGGGACCTGCAGACGCGCAATCGCCTGCCGGTCGGCAGCGGCGTGTACGTCTTCCACGTCGACGCGCCGGGCGTGGGGTCCACGTTCGGCCGGATCGCGGTGTTCATGGAAAAGGAACGGCTGACCACCTATTGAGAGGGGGCTGATCATGCACAACATCTCTGAGCATCGAGCCGGCCGGGCGAGCGCCCGGAAGCGGGCGGGTGCCCTGGGACTGCTCGCCCTCCTGATGTGGGCGGGCGCCGCGGGCGCCGGTTCGGACGAGCGCAAGGGCACCGGGGGCGCGCAGGAGCTGCGCATCCCGGTGGGGCCGCGGGGCAACGCGCTGGGCGGGGCCATCGCGGGCGACGTGAGCGGCATCGAGGCGGCGTTCTGGAATCCCGCCGGCCTCGCGACCATCGAGCGCACCGAGGCGCTGTTCAGCAGCACGCGCTACTTCGCGGACATGCGGCTGAACTACCTCGCGCTCGGCACCCATGTCGGGGATCTCGGCACCCTCGGGCTGCAGCTCAAGGCGCTCTCGGTCGGCGACATCATCGTCACCACCGAGGCGGCGCCCGAGGGCACCGGCGAGGTCCTGCAGCCGACGTTCGTCGTGATGGGCCTGTCGTGGGCGCGCACGTTCACCGATCGCGTCAAGTTCGGCGTGACGGCCGACTACGTGGGCGAGCGCATCCAGGACATGACGGCGAGCGGGCTGGCGTTCGACTTCGGGGTCCAGTACCAGACCGGCTGGCGCAACCTGCAGTTCGGAGTGGTCATGAAGAACTTCGGGTCGAGCATGCAGTTCGGCGGTCCCGGACTGGAGACCAGCATCCAGCCGCCGGGCAGCGACCCGTCGGCGACCAACCGCATCTATCGGCTGTCGTCGGCGCCCTTCGAGATGCCGTCGTACTTCACGTTCTCGGCGACCTACGACATGTGGCGCGCCACCGAGCAGCGCGTGACGTTCCATTCGGCGTTCCAGAACAACAATTTCGCGGGCGACAACCTGTCCGCGGGGCTGGAGTGGGACTACCGGCACGTGTTCGCGCTGCGCGGCTCGTACGTCGGCTCGATCGTGAACGTGGTCGATCCCGACACCGGAGCCGAGTCGATGAGCTTCACGAGCGGCGACGACCTCTACGGCGGGCTCGCGTTCGGCGCGGGCACGACGGTGCGCGTCGGCGGCACCAAGCTCGGCGTCGACCTGTCGTGGCGGCAGGTGGATCGGTTCTTCGACGACGTCATCGAGACCGGCGTGCGAATGCAGTTCTAGGTTCCTCGCAAGCTCGGGCGGCTCGCGCAGGGACGCGGCGGGCCGCCCCCTCGCGCGAGCGGACGGCGACGCGCGAAACTCGTGTGCGTCCTGCCGGAGGGAACCACTCCCAGTTTGCGCTCGACGCGCGCTGCGTGGACCATTACACCTATCGACATCCCCGCTGCCGGGACCACGATGGGCCCGGCGACGCTCGCCTCCGTCCAAGGAGCACCATGATCCGCCTGTCGCTGCGCCGCACCCTGCCCTGGACCGTCGTGACCCTCGTGCTGGCGCTCGCCCTGACGGCCGGAGCGGCCGCGTGGGCTCAGGACGACGAGGGCGAGCGCGAGAGCCCGCCCAAGTTCACTCCGCCCGAGGAGCTGCTCGACCGGCTGCGCGGCGTGCGGGAGGGCGCGGCGGTGGGTGCCCGGTTCGGGGCCGGACTGCTCGGCGCGCAGCAAGTGCAGGTGACGCCGGACTGGGCCGCGCTCGGCCCGGCCCCGATCACCGCGGAGTACTGGTCCGGCAACGCCCCGGCGAGCGGGCGCGTGAACTCGATGGTGGTCGACCCGCGCGACGGCAACGTGGCCTACGCCGCCGCGGCCTACGGCGGCGTGTGGAAGACGATCGACGGTGGCGCGCTGTGGACGCCGATGACCGACGGCCTCTCCACGCTCGCCTCCGGCGCGCTGGCGCTCGACCCGCTCGATCCCGACGTGGTCTGGTACGGGACCGGCGAGCAGAACTTCGCGATCGACTCGTACTACGGCGACGGGCTGTTCCGCAGCCCCGACGGCGGCGCCACCTGGACCAAGGTCGCGGGCACCGGGGCGGTGGGCTCCTACATCGCGCGGGTGGTGATCCATCCGAGCACCCCCGGCACGATGTTCGTCGCCAGCGATCGCGGCGTGGTGCGCAGCCTCGACGGCGGCGCGAACTGGGCGGTCACGCTCGGGGTCAACTTCTGCACCGACCTGGTGCAGAACCCGGCGAACCCGAACATCCTGTACGCCGCGATGCTACAGACCGGCATCTACCGCTCGATCGACGGCGGCGCCAACTGGAGCCCGCTCGCCGGCGGCCTGCCGGTGAGCGGCTTCTTCCGCATCAACCTCGCGATCTCGCCGAGCCAGCCGCAGGTGCTGCTGGCGGGCTTCGACAACAGCTCCAACTACCACCTGCTCGGGCTCTACCGCTCGAGCAACGGCGGCGACAAGTGGACGCTGCTGCCGACCACTCCCGACTACCTCGGCGGGCAGGGGTTCTACAACCACGTGCTCGCGTTCGACCCGGCGGACAGCAGCGTGTCGTTCGCGGCCGGCGTGTACCCGTACAACTCGAGCACGTTCGGCATCGTGCGCACGATCACCGCCGGGGCCTCGTGGGCCGACGTGACCAAGGGGCTCGACAACTGGGTGCATCCCGACTTCCACGCGCTCGCGTTCGGTCCCGACGGGCGGATGTGGGCCGGCACCGACGGCGGCGTGTGGCGCACCGCGGATCGCGGCGCGCACTGGACCAACCTCAACACGACGCTGAGCACCGTCCAGTTCTACACCATCGCGCTGCAGCCGGGCGGCACGCGGATCATCGGCGGCACCCAGGACAACGGCACGCTCCAGTACACCGGGATCTCCTCGTGGCCCCAGGTGGTGGCCGGCGACGGCGGACCGGTGGACTTCAACCGCACCAGCACGAGCGTGCTCTACACCAGCTACGTGCAGCTCAATCCGCTCTACCGCGGCACCACGACCGGCTCCACCGTGACCAACATCACCGGGCCGTGGGCCGGCGATCGCGCGTCGTGGGCGAACGGCGGACTGGCGGTGGATCCCAACGGCGGCAGCACGCTGGTGGCGGGCACCTACCGGGTGTGGCGGACCACCAACGACGGCATGGGCTGGTCGTCGATCAGCGGCGATCTCACCGGCGGGGCGGGCGTGATCCGCAGCCTCGCGATCGCGACCGGCGCCCCGAGCACCGTGGCGGCCACCACCAGCGACGGCCGGGTGCAGATCACCAACAACCTCTCGACGTGGTCGCGGCGTGACACCGGGCTGCCGGCGATCACGCTGCCGGCGCTCGTCATCAACCCCGCCGATCCGAACGACCTGGTGGTGTGCGCGGCGCTCGTCGACGGACCGCGCGTGTTCCGAAGCGGAGACCAGGGCGCGACCTGGTCCGACGTCACCGGCGACCTGCCGGCCGGCAAGCAGGTGAACACCGTCGCGGCCGACTTCCGGCCCACGCCGCACGCCTACTACCTCGGCACCAACACCGGCGTCTACGGCAGCGCCGACGGCGGTGTGCACTGGAGCCTCGCCGGCGCCAGCCTGCCGGCCACCGCGGTGCTCGGCCTGGCGGTCGACCCCGGGCACGACGTGATGGTGGCGGCGACGCACGGGCGCGGCATGTGGAAGATCGCGCTGCCGACCGTGCCCGCGCCGCGCATCGCGGGGCTCTCGCCGGCGTTCCGCCGCCTCGGCGACACCGCGCTCGATCTCACCGTCGCCGGCACGAACTTCCGGCCCGGCGCGGCGGTGCGCGTGGACGGCACGCCGCGGGCGACCACGTTCGTGAACGGCAGCCGGCTCACCGCCGTGCTCGACCCGCTCGACCTCGCGACCGCGGGCACCCGCACGATCAGCGTGCAGGGCGCCGATCCGTACCCGATGCTCTCCGCGGGTGCCGGCTTCCGCGTGCTGCCGCACGACAGCGCGTGCTGCCTGTTCGACCACGCGAACGTGGCGCGGCTCGGCGGGGCCGCCGGCGCGACCGGGATCGCGTTCGCCGACTTCGACGGCGACGGTGTGCAGGACCTGGCGTTCGCGCGCTTCGGCGCCGGCGACGTGGTGGTGCGCCGCGGCCTCACCGACGGCTCGTTCGCGACCGGGAACACCATCGCGATCAGCGGCCCGCGCGACCTCGCCGCCGGCGACCTCGACGGCGACGGCCGCCCCGACCTCGCGATCGCGCAGCCCGCGCTCAACCGCGTGAGCGTCATGTACGCGGCCGGCGGCTTCGCGTTCGCGGGTCCCGACACGCTCGCGGCGGGCGTCGCGCCCGCGCGCGTGGCGCTGGGCGATCTCGACAACGACGGACGCCTCGACCTGGTGATCGGGCAGACCGGCGCCATGCTGGTGCGCTACTACAACGACGGCCCCGGCAGCGGCGGCGCGATCCGCGCGTACCGGCGCTCCGACCTGGTGAAGACCCCGTTCTCGAGCCCGGTCGGCGTGGCGCTGGCCGACGTCGATCGCGACGGCTACCTGGACTACCTGACCAGCAACCGCACCAACACCACCTCCGGCGTGGTGTCGGGCATCGGCTCGTTCCCGGTGCGCAGCTACCTCTCGGGCAGCGCCGGGCTCTCGGTGGCGGCCGGCTACTTCAACGCCGACTCGCTGCCCGACTACGCCGTCGCGTGCGCGGGCGACAGCATCGTGGTGCTGTTCCGCAACACCGGCGGCGGCAACTTCACCCGCACCGTCACGCCGTGCCGGCGCAACCCGCTCGACCTGAAGGCCGCCGACGTCGACGGCGACGGCGCCACCGACCTGATCCTGCCGTGCGCCGGCTCGCAGACGCTCACCGTGCTGCTCGGGCACGACGACGGCACGTTCTCGGCGCCGCTCGACTTCGACGCCGGCGGCCGGCCCGCCGGGATCGCGCTGCGCGGCGACCGGCTGGCGATCGCGGTCGCCGACTCGCTCGGCGATCCGACCGTGCTGCGGCTCGACGCGCGCCTGCAGCCGATGGCGTTCGCGACCGGCGCCGGCCCGCGCGACGTGGCGGCGGCCGACCTCGACGGCGACCTGGCGACCGACCTGGCGACCGCGAACGCGGACGGCACCGTCTCGCTGCTGTTCGGCCGCGGCGACGGCACGCTCGCGCGCCGCGTCGACCTGGCGGCGGGCGCGCCGGCGCAGGCGCTCGCGATCGCGGACTTCGACGGCGATGGTGCCCCCGACCTGGCCGCCGCGCTGCGTGACGGCACGCTCGCGCTGTGGCGCAACGAGGGCGCGCGCACGTTCGCGGCGCAGCCATCGGTGGCGGCCGACAGCGCCGCCCGCGACCTGAGCGTGGGCGACGGCGACGGCGCGGGCGATGCGCTCGACCTGGTGCTCGCGACGCCCGCGGGCGCGCGGGTGCTGGTGCACGGCGGCGGCTTCGCGTTCACGCCGGCGGCACTCGTGAGTGCGCCCGGCCGGCGATCCGTTCAGCGTCGCGCGGGTCGCCGACCTCGACGGCGACGGCACGCCCGAGCTGATCGTCGGCGCGGCGGCCGCGGTGTACGTGTTCCACGGCACCGGCGGCGGCGCGTTCGATCCGAGTCCCGCCGCGCTCTCGGACGGGCCGGGCTCGCGCGCGCTGGCGGTGCTCGACGTGGACGGCGACGGCGCGCGCGACCTGGTGCACGGCGCCGCCGCGAGCGGCGACCTGGTCGTGCACCGCGGCCTCGGCGGCGGCGCGTTCGACGTCGCGGCGCACGTGCCGACCGGCGGCGCGCCCTCGCACCTGGCGCTCGCCGACGTCACCGGCGACGGCGTGCTCGACGTCGTGATGGCGGACTCCGACCGGCGGCCGCCTCGCGGTGCTGGCCGGCGGCGGCACCGGCGCGTTCGGTCCGCTGTACGCGTACCGCAGCACGCGCGGCGCGGCGGCGGTGGCGACCGGCGACTTCGACGGCGACGGCCACCTCGACGCGGCACTCGCCGGCACCACCGACGCGCTCGCGCTGGTGCACCTGAAGCTCGGCCCCAATCCGCCGCTGGCGGTGGACGAGCGCGCTCGCGCCTCGGCGCTCGCGTTCTCGGACATCCACCCCAATCCGGCGTCGGGCCCGCAGGTGATCCGCTTCACGCTGCCCGCGCGCGGCGAGGTGGACCTGCGCGTATTCGATCTCGCGGGTCGCGTGGTCGCGACGCTCGCGCGCGGCGCGTTCGCGCCCGGCGAGCACGCGGTGGAGTGGGACGGCCGCGGCGCCGACGGCCCTGCCGCGCCCGGCGTGTACTTCGTGCGCCTGCGCGCCGGCGGCGAGCAGGTCGCGCGGCGGGTCGCGCGGATGCGGTGATCCGTGCGGGGGGATCGCCCTCGCTTGCGCGCACCCGCCACCGCGGCTAATGTCCGCCCGCTCGCGCGCGCCCGGTGCCCCTGCGCGCCCGTGTCGCCGATGTCCTGCCGGCCGTTGGCCGGGACCACCCGGAGGAAGCATGGCGATCAAGGAGAAGGCCGAGATCATCGACGCCGACGGCCTGCGCCGCATCATCACCCGCATCGCGCATGAGGTGGTCGAGCGCAACAAGGGCGTCGACGACCTGGTGATGGTCGGCATCCGCCGCCGCGGCGTGCCGCTGGCCTCGCGCATGGCCACCAAGATCCACGAGTTCGAGGGCACCAGCCCGGCGCAGGGCAGCCTCGACATCACGCTCTACCGCGACGACCTCTCGACCGTCGCGCACCAGCCGGTGGTGGGGGCGACCGACATCCCGGTCGACATCAACGGCAAGGTGGTGGTGCTGGTCGACGACGTGCTCTACACCGGCCGCACCGTGCGCGCGGCGATGGACGCGCTGATCGACTTCGGCCGCCCGCGCGCGATCCAGCTCGCCGTCGTCATCGACCGCGGTCACCGCGAGCTGCCGATCCGCGCCGACTTCGTGGGCAAGAACGTGCCGACCTCGCGCAAGGAGGTCATCGGCGTCAAGCTCCAGGAGATCGACGGCGTGGACAGCGTGGTGATCAAGGAGCTGGACGAGTAGCCGCGCCCGACCTCTGCCGCGATCCGACGCCCCGCGCCCGCTCCACGGCGCGGGGCGTCGCGTTCATTCCAGCCGCACCAGCCGCCTCGCGACCGCGGCGCCGTCGCGCGCGGCGCGCACCAGGTAGAGCCCCGGCGGCACCCGCGCCCCGCGCGCGTCGCGGCCGTCCCAGGCCAGCGTGGTGGTGCCGGCCGCGCACGCGCCCGACCGCAGCGTGGCCACGCGGCGACCGGCGAGGTCGAACACCGCCACGTCGACCGCGGCGGGGGCGGACAGCGCGAGCGCCACCCGCACTGCCGCCGCGCTCGGATTGGGCGCCAGCTCGAGGCCCAGTGCCGCGACCGGCGGCGCCGCGTCCACGGCCGCTGGCGGTAGCGCAGCGAACCACGCGTACACGCCGTCGAGCAGCAGGACGTCGGATGGAGAGGTGGAGAAGTGCACCAGCATCCGGTAGGTCTTGTCGCTCGAGCACGCGATGCTGCCGGTGATCGGGCTCGCCCACTCGGCCCACGAATTGTTGTCGCGGTCGTACGCGAGGCGGAGCGTGCCCGCGCACTCGGGTGCCAGCATGAGCGCGACGCCGAGGGTGCCGCCGTAGGTCTGCACCCAGTGGCGATCCCAGGCGCTGGTCCAGCACCCGTAGAGGCACGGGTCGGTCTGCTGCATCGAGCCGGTGTCGCTGCGCCAGCGCAGGTGGGCCGCGTACGAGAGCGAGACGCGCAGCACGTAGAGCTGGAAGTCCTCGGTCAGCGGCACGTCGTCGAAGTGGAAGGTGCGCTCCACCTGGAAGCCGGCCGAGTCGGCGAAGAACGTGTACACCGTGCTCACCGGGGGCTCGAGCAGGCTGGTGCCCTCCTTCACCGACTGCGACTCGATGCGCACGCGCAGGTGCTGCTGGTCCTGTTCGAGCACCTGCCAGAGCTGGGTCACCGGCGCGGGCCAGATGAAGCCCTGCCCGGCCCACATCCCGCGGATCGACTGGCCGCTGAACTCGTACGGCATGGACTCGCCGTTGAGGTTGAAGTCGCCGAACGGTTTGTACACCACGTTCAGCAGTCGCTCGGGTTGGGTGGCGTCGAAGCGCACGCGGATCATCGAGGTCTCGATGGTGCGGTTGGCGACATCGACGAGGAACGGGTCGGCGGTGGCGGGCGCGGCGAGCGCGGCGAGCGCAGCGAGTGCGCGAGTGCCAGCAACAGGGTCGAGAGGCGCATGACGGCCCCCTGATGCGGATGCGGCGGGCGGCGTGGAGCGCCTCGGGGCGGCGTCGCGCCGCGGTTCGGGGAACCGACAGGAGGTTACACCCGCCGGCGCCGGGCCGGTAAGATGGCGGCACGATGACCCCCGCGCACCCCCCGACCTCGTCGTCCGCCCCGCCGCGCTGGCAGGTGGTGTTCGCCTTCGCGTGCGTGTACCTGATCTGGGGCTCGACCTACCTCGCGATCCGCTGGGCGATCGCGGACATCCCGCCGTTCCTGATGGCGAGCCTGCGCTTCCTGCTCGCCGGCGTGACGATGTTCGCGTGGCTGCGCCTGCGCGGGGCCCCGTGGCCGACCGCGCGCCACTGGGCCTCGGCGGGGCTGGTGGGCGCGCTGATGCTGCTGGGCGGCAACGGCGCGGTGGTGTGGTCGGAGACCCGCGTGCCCTCGGGCCTCACGGCGCTCATGGTGGCGTCGGTGCCGCTGTGGATGGCGCTGCTGCAGGGCGTCGGCGGCGGAACGCGGCCGGGCCGGCGCGCGTGGCTGGGGGTGGCGATGGGGCTCGCGGGCATCGCGATCCTGGTGGGCCCCGAGTCGCTCGCGGGCAGCAATCGCATCGACCTGCTGGCGGCGGGCGTGCTGGTGGCCGGCTCGCTCTCGTGGTCCGTGGGCTCGCTGCTGGCGCCGCGGGTGACCGCTGCCGAGCGATCCGCTGATGGGCACCGCGATGGAGATGCTCGCCGGCAGCGTGTGCCTGGCGCTCGCGGGCTGGGCCGCCGGCGAGCCCGCGCGCTTCGACTGGTCGCACGTCGGCGTGCGCGCGCTGCTGTCGCTGGGCTACCTGGCGCTGTTCGGCTCGATCGTGGCCTTCACCGCGTACCTGTGGCTGCTGCGGGTCGCCTCGCCGTCGCGCGCGGCGACCTACGCGTTCGTGAACCCGGTGGTCGCGGTGTTCCTGGGCTGGGCGCTCGCGGGCGAGCCGCTCGGGGCGCGCACGATGCTGGCGGCGACCGTGATCGTGGGGGCGGTGGCGCTCATCACGCTGGCGCCGCGCCGGCGTTGATTCCCCGGGGCCATTGCGCTACCTTCCCGCCCGGTCCAGACGTCCACCACCCCTTGAACTCGGCCCTGCGAGGTCGGGAAGGGAGGAGCCGATGCAGCCCGCAGTCCCCGTATCCGCCCCGTCGCCGATCGGCGCGGGGTCTTTTGCTACCCCGCCGTCCCGCCGTCACCTGCTCGGCCTCGAGGGCATGCCGCGCGAGGAGTTGCTCGCCATGCTCGACGCCGCGGAGCGGGTGCGCGAGCGCCTGCGCGCCGGGGGCATGCCGTTCGACGACCTGCGCGGCGTGACCGTGCTGCTGGCGTTCTTCGAGGACTCGACCCGCACCCGGGTGTCGTTCGAGCTGGCGGCGCGCCACCTGGGGGCCACGGTCGCGACGCTCACCGCCGCGGGCTCCTCGGTCAGCAAGGGCGAGTCGCTGCTCGACACCATCCAGAACATCGAGGCGATGGGCGTCGACCTGGTGGTGGTGCGCCACGTGGCGTCGGGCGCACCGCTGTTCCTGACGCGGCATCTCGAGGTGGGCGTGATCAACGCCGGCGACGGGCGGCACGAGCATCCGACGCAGGGGCTGCTCGACCTGCTGACGCTGCGCGACGCCTGGAAGGGGCGCTTCGAAGGCCGCCGGCTCGCGCTGGTGGGCGACGTCGCGCACTCGCGGGTGGCGCGCAGCGCGATCCACGGGCTGCGCACGCTGGGAGTGCACGTGACGCTGGCGGGACCGGCCACGCTGCTGCCGGCCGGGATCGAGCGCCTCGGCTGCGACGTGGCCGCCACGGTCGAGGAGGCGATGGAGGGCGCGGACGCGGTGATGGCGCTGCGGCTCCAGAAGGAGCGCATGGAGGGCGGGCTGCTGCCCTCGCTCGGCGAGTTCTCGCGCGTGTGGGGGCTCACGCCGGAGCGCGTGCGGCTGCTCGCGCGCGACGCGGTGGTGCTGCACCCGGGGCCGATGAACCGCGGCGTCGAGGTGCTGCCCGAGGTCGCCGACGGCGAGCGCGCGGTGATCCTCGACCAGGTCGAGAACGGCGTGGCGCTGCGCTGCGCGGTGCTCGTGCGCTGCGCCCGCGCGCGGCGCGAGGAGGTGGCGGCATGAGGCCCATCACCCTGATCCGCGACGCGATGCACTGGCGCACCGGCGAGCGCGTCGAGCTCGGCTTCCGCGACGGGCGCATCGTGGCGGACGTCGCCGCGCGCGAGGCGGGCAGCGTGATCGACGCCGACGGGCTGGTGGTCGCCCCCGGGCTGGTCGACCTGCACGTCCACCTGCGCGAGCCCGGCCAGTCGGTCAAGGAGACCATCGCGACCGGCACCCGCGCGGCGGCGGCCGGCGGCTTCACCGCGGTGTGCTGCATGCCCAACACCGACCCGGTGCTCGACCAGGCGGTCGCAGGTCGAGTGGGTGCGCGAGCGCGCGGCCCAGGTCGGGCACTGCCGCGTGCATCCGATCGGCGCAGTCACGATGGGGCAGAACGGCGAGACGCTGGCGCCGTTCATGGCGCTGAAGAACGCGCGGCGCGGTGGCGCTCAGCGACGACGGGCGCCCGGTGGCGAAGGCCTCGATCATGCGCCGCGCGCTCGAGTACGCGCGCCACGCCGGGCTGCCGATCATCGGGCACGAGGAGGATCCCGACGCTCAGGGGCGACGGCCAGATGAACGAGGGGTTCATGGCGACCCGGCTCGGCCTGCGCGGGATCCCCAACGCGGCCGAGAGCGTGATGGTGCGCCGCGACGTGGAGCTGGCGGCGCTCACCGGCGGGCGCGTGCACCTGGCGCACCTCTCGTGCGCCGAGTCGCTCGAGGCGCTGCGCGACGCCAAGCGCCGCGGACTGTTCGTGACGGGCGAGACGTGTCCCGCACTACTGGACGCTCACCGACGACGCGGTGGACGGCTACGACACCCACGCGAAGATGAACCCGCCGCTGCGCTCGGAGGCCGACCGCGACGCCGTGATCGCGGCGATCGTGGACGGCACGCTCGACGTGCTCGCGACCGACCACGCGCCGCACACCGCCGACGAGAAGCGCCGGCCGTTCGAGGAGGCGCCGTTCGGCATCGTGGGCCTCGAGACCGCGCTGGCGCTCACGCTCACGTTCCTGGTCCAGCCCGGGCACCTGTCGCTCGCGCGCGCGCTCGAGCTGTGGACCGACGCGCCGCGCCGGGTGTTCGACCTGCCGCCGGTGCGCCTGGAGCCCGGCGATCCGCGCCGACCTGGTGCTGATCGATCCCGGCCGCGACGTGGACGGTGGAGCCCGAGCGCTTCCACTCCAAGGGGCGCAACACGCCGTTCGGCGGCTGGAGCCTGACCGGCCGCGTGATGGCGACGGTGTGCGGCGGACGACTGCACGCACGCGGATCCGGCGGTGCGGGTGACCCGTGCGCGCGGTGGGGCGGCGGTCCCGGAGAGCGTCCGTTGACGCGGCGTCCCCCCGCGCTGCTGGCGCTCGAGGACGGCCGGGTGTTCCGCGGCGAGGCGTTCGGCGCCCCGGTCGAGACCTGCGGCGAGGTGGTGTTCAACACCGCCATGACCGGCTACCAGGAGGTGCTGAGCGACCCGTCGTACTGCGGGCAGATCGTCACGTTCACCTACCCGCTGATCGGCAACTACGGCGTCAACGACGACGACATGGAGAGCGCCGCCCTGCGCGCGCAGGCGCTGATCTGCCGCGAGGTGTGCGAGCGGCCGTCGTCGTGGCGCTCGCAGGGCCGCCTCGAGGACCTGCTGGCCGCGCGCGGCGTGCCCGGCATCTGCGGCATCGACACGCGCGCGCTCACGCGCCACCTGCGCGAGCGCGGCGTGATGCGCGGCTGCCTCTCGAGCGTGGACCTCGACGCCGACACGCTGGTCGAGAAGGCGCGCTGGAGCCCGAGCATGCTGGGGCTGGCGCTGGTGGACCGCGTGACCTGCACGGAGCCCTACGCGTGGACCGCCGCGGGCCCGGCGGCGCACGACGACCCGCTCGACGTCGACCGGCCGCTCGCGGTGGTGTTCGACTTCGGCGTGAAGTGGAACATCCTGCGCCGGCTGCGCGCCGAGGGCTTCCGCGTGCGGGTGGTGCCGGGGCGCACGCCGGCCGCGCGAGGTGCTCGCGATGGCGCCCGCCGGCGTGGTGCTCTCGAACGGCCCCGGCGATCCCGAGCCGCTCGACTTCGCGATCGCCACCGCGCGCGCGGTGGCGCAGGCGGTGCCGACGCTCGGCATCTGCCTCGGCCACCAGCTGCTCGGGCTGGCGTTCGGCGCGACCACGCGCAAGCTCAAGTTCGGGCACCGCGGCGCCAACCATCCGGTGATCGACCGGCGCACCGGCGTCGGTCGAGGTCACGAGCCAGAACCACGGCTTCATGGTGGACGCCGCCACGCTGCCCGCGGGCGAGTTCGAGCTGACCCACTTCAGCGGCAACGACCAGACGCTCGAGGGCATGGTGCACCGCGCGCCTGCCGGTGTTCGCCTGCCAGTACCACCCCGAGGCCGCCCCGGGCCCGCACGACTCGCGGCCGTGGTTCCGCGCGTTCGCGGACGCGGTGGGCCAGCGCCGCGGCGTCCAGCTCACCGCGGCCCTGGGCGGCCCGCCGGCGGGAGCGCGCTGATGCCCGTCCGCCCCGACCTCAAGAAGGTGCTGGTGCTCGGCGCCGGCCCGATCGTGATCGGGCAGGCGTGCGAGTTCGACTACTCGGGCACCCAGGGCTGCCGCGCGCTGCGCGCGCTCGGGATCGAGGTGGTGCTGCTCAACTCGAACCCGGCGACGATCATGACCGACCCGGAGTTCGCCGACCGCACCTACATCGAGCCGCTACTGCCCGAGATCGCCGAGCGCATTCTCGAGAAGGAGCGGCCCGACGCGCTGCTGCCCACGCTCGGCGGCCAGACCGCGCTCAACCTGGCGGTGGCGCTGGCGCACAACGGCGCGCTCGCGCGCCACGGCGTGCAGCTGATCGGCGCCTCGCTCGAGGCGATCGAGACCGCCGAGGACCGCGACCGGTTCAAGAAGGCGATGGAGCGCGCGGGCCTGAAGCTGCCGCGCAGCGGCTACGCCACCAGCGTGGCCGAGGCGGTCGGGCTCGGCGAGGCGCTCGGCTACCCGCTGGTGATCCGCTCGTCGTTCACGCTCGGCGGCGCGGGCTCGGGCCTGGTGTTCGACATGCGCCAGCTGCGCGCGCGGCGCGCGTCGGCATCGCGGCGAGCCCCAACGGCTCGATCCTGATCGAGGAGTGCCTGCTGGGCTGGAAGGAGTTCGAGCTCGAGGTCATGCGCGACCGCGCGGACAACTGCGTGGTCGTGTGCTCGATCGAGAACTTCGACCCGATGGGCGTGCACACCGGCGACTCGATCACCGTGGCGCCGGCGCAGACGCTCACCGACCGCTGCTACCAGGACCTGCGCGACGCGGCGCTGCGCGTGATGCGCGCCATCAAGGTCGAGGCCGGCGGCTCCAACGTGCAGTTCGCGGTCCATCCCGGCACCGGCGAGGTGCGCGTGATCGAGATGAACCCGCGCGTCTCGCGCTCCTCGGCGCTCGCGAGCAAGGCGACCGGCTTCCCGATCGCCAAGATCGCCGCGATGCTGGCGGCGGGGCTCACGCTCGACGAGATCCCCAACGACATCACGCGCGCCACGCCGGCGTGCTTCGAGCCCACGCTCGACTACTGCGTGGTCAAGATCCCGCGCTGGGCGTTCGAGAAGTTCCGCGTCGCCGACCGGCGCGCTCGGCACCCGCATGAAGTCGGTGGGCGAGGTGATGGCGATCGGCCGCACGTTCCCCGAGGCGCTCCTGAAGGGCTGGCGCGCGCTCGAGCAGGGCGACGGCACGCTGCCGCCGGCCGCCACCGCCGCCGAGCTCGCGGGACTGCGCGAGTCGCTGCGGGTGCCGAGCCCCGACCGGCTCGCGCGACCTGTTCCGGGCGCTCGCGGCGGGCGAGCCGCCGGCGGCGCTCGCGGCGCTCACCGGCATCGACCCGTGGTTCCTCGACCAGATGCAGCGCATCGTGGAGTGCGACGCCGAGCTGGCCGCGGCGGCCGCCACCGGGGACCGCGAGGCGCCGTGGCGCGACGGGCTCGTGCGCGCGGCCAAGCGCCTCGGCTTCTCGGACCGCCATCTCGGGCGGCGACTCGGACTCCCCGAGACCGCGGTGCGCGCGCAGCGCATCGCGGCGGGCTCACGCCGGTGTTCAAGGCGGTGGACACCTGCGGCGCCGAGTTCGTGGCGATGACGCCGTACTTCTACTCGACCTACGAGGAGGAGGACGAGGTGCCGCGCTCGGACCGCCCGCGCGTGGTGATCCTCGGGAGCGGGCCCAATCGCATCGGGCAGGGCCTCGAGTTCGACTACTGCTGCGTGCAGGCGGCGCTCGAGCTCAAGGGCCGCGGCTTCGACGTGCTGCTGGTCAACTCGAACCCCGAGACGGTCAGCACCGACTACGACGTCTCGAGCCGGCTGTACTTCGAGCCGCTCACCGCCGAGGACGTGCTCAACGTGGTCGACGCCGAGCAGCCGGTCGGCGTGATCGTGCAGCTCGGCGGACAGACCCCGCTCAAGCTCGCGAAGGCGCTCCACGCGGCGGGCGTGCCGCTGTGGGGCACGCCGTACGACGGCCTCGACCTGGCGGAGAACCGCGAGCGCTTCCGCGTGCTGGTGGACTCGCTCGGCCTGCGCCAGCCCGAGGCGCTCACCGCGACCTCGCGCGAGGCGGCGCTGGCGGGCGCGGAGCGGCTCGGCTACCCGGTGCTGGTGCGCCCGTCGTACGTGCTCGGCGGGCGCGGCATGCGCGTGGTGTACGCGCCCGCGGACCTCGAGGAGTGGCTGGCGCGCGAGGCCCTGGTCTCGCACGACGAGCCGGTGCTGCTCGACAAGTTCCTCGAGGGGGCGCTCGAGGTCGACGTCGACGCGGTCGCCGACGGCGAGACCGTGCTGGTGGGCGCGATCATGGAGCACATCGAGGAGGCCGGCATCCACTCGGGCGACTCGACCTGCGTGATCCCGCCGTTCACGCTCGGCGAGGACACCCAGCGGGCGGTGCGCGACACCACCATCCGCCTCGCCCGGGCGCTGGGCGTGCGCGGGCTGATCAACGTGCAGTTCGCGGTGCGCAACGAGCAGCTCTACGTGCTCGAGGCCAACCCGCGCGCCTCGCGCACGGTGCCGTTCGTGAGCAAGGCGGTGGGGCTGCCGCTCGCGCGCTCGCGGCCCGGGTGATGGCGGGGGAGCGTCTGAGCGACATCGCCCCGCCGACGGCGCCCGAGCCCTCGATGGTCAGCGTCAAGAAGCCCGTGCTACCGTTCGCGCGATTCCCGGGGGAGGACGCGGTGCTGGGCCCCGAGATGAAGTCCACCGGCGAGGTCATGGGCCGCGACCTGGACTTCGGCCGTGCCTTGGCCAAGGCGCACCTGGGCTCCGGGCGAACCGCTGCCGGCGACCGGCTCGGTGTTCATCAGCGTGCGGGACGACGACAAGCGGGCCATGATCTTCATGGCGAAGAAGCTGGTCGAACTGGGGTATCAACTGGTGGCGACCCGCGGGACGTCGCGATTCCTGCGCCGCAACGGCATCCCGTGCGCCGAGGTGTTCAAGGTGCACGAAGGACGCCCCAACGTGGTGGACCGGATGGAGAACGGCGAGATCCAGATGGTGATCAACACGCCGCTGGGCCGGGTGTCGGAGTACGATGAGCGCGCGATCCGCGAGAAGGCGGTGGCGCTCGGCGTGCCCGTGATCACCACCGTCGCCGGGGCGCTCACCGCGGTCTCGGGCCTCGAGGCGATGCGCCGCGGCCCGCTCGACGTCACCGCGCTGCAGGAGCTGATGTGAGGACGACACGCGCCCTACGGGGCCTGGTGGTGCTGGGCGCGCTCGCCGCGCTGGCCTCGTCGTGCGCGTACTACAACACGTACTACCTGGCGCGGAAGAACTACTTCAAGGGCACCGACGGCGCGCCGTACGTCGTCGACAAGGCGCAGGCGATGCAGGCGCAGTACTTCAACAAGGCGATCGACTACTCCAAGAAGCTGCTCGCCGAGTACCCGCGCTCGAAGTGGGTCGACGACGCCTACGTGCTGTGGGCGAAGGCCCTGCTGGGCCAGAGCGACCCGCTGCAGACCGTGAGCATGCTGTCCGACTTCACCACCCGCTACCCGGACAGCCCGCTGCGCGGGGAGGCGACGTTCTACCTGGGCGTGGCCTACCGGCAGGCGCGCCGCTACAGCGAGTCGCTGCGAGCGCTCGACGACTTCATCGCGAAGTCCCCGCGCCACGACCTGGTGCCGTACGCGCAGCTCGAGCGCGCGCGGGTGCTGATGGCGCTCCAGCGCCCCGGCGACGCGGCGGCCGCGGCCGGCGTCGTGCTCGAGCGCTTCCCCAAGAGCGCGCTCGCGGTGGAGGCGCGCAAGGCGCGCGCCGAGGCGTACTACAGCCGCGGCGACTTCGCGAAGGCGCGCGACGATTACCGCTTCCTGGGCGAGCACTCGCTCACCGAGGAGGATCGGCTCGGCTGGCTGTTGCGCGAGGCCGACTGCCTCGAGGGGGCGCGCGACTTCGACGGCTCGATCGCGCTGCTGAAGGACGCGATCTCGCACGAGACCGAGCCGCAGCCACCCACCCCGCCGGCCGGCACCACCGGAGCGGGCGGAACCGGAGCCGCCTCCACGTTCGTGGCGTCGTCGGTGCTGTCCACGCCGGGCGCCGACCACTACGGGCGGCTGCTGATGCGGATCGGGACCGCGAACCTGCTGGCCGGGCGGGTGGAGCCGGCGCTGCAGGCGTACCGCGACGTGCTGCGCGACTACCCGCGCACCACCCTCGGCGCCGAGGCGCAGTACCGCATCGGGTACGCGTACGAGACCGCCGCCGACGATTTCGACCAGGCGCGCACCGAGTACGCCAAGGTCAAGGACCAGGGCACGGCCGGCGGATACAGCGAGCAGGCCGCCCAGCGCCTCTCGACGCTCGACCGCCTCGCGCAGTTCAAGACCGCCGGCGGGGACTCGATCGAGAAGCGCGCCGAGGCGGCGTTCGTGCGCGCCGAGGTCTACCTGTTCCAGCTCGACAAGCCCGACCGCGCGCTGCAGGAGTACCAGAAGGCGGCCGCCGATCTGAAGGGCACGCCCTACGAGCCCAAGGCGCTGAACGCGCAGGCGTGGGTGCTCAGCCGCAAGCTCGAGCGCAACGCCGAGGCGGACTCGCTGTTCTGGGCGGTGGTGCGCCAGCACCCCGCCACCGAGGCGCAGCTCGCGGCGCGCGACTACCTCGAGGCCGAGGGCGCCGAGGTGCCGCAGGATCTGATCCGCATGCCGGTGCGGCTGCTCGCCCGCGCCGACACCACGCACCTGACCGCGCCGCCGCCCGAGGACCTGCGGCTCGGCGCGCGCGGACCGCTGACCGCGCTGGACTCCGCGCGCACGGCGCCGATGTGGCAGAACGCGATCTTCGGCTCGCCGATGGGGGCCGGAGTGCGCCCCGACAGCCTCGGACGGATGGGTCCGCCCTCGTTCGCCGGCCCCGGACTGCGCGGCGGTCCGTTCATGCAGCCCGGCGCGCCGCTCGACAGCAGCGCGCTCGCGGGCGCCGCGCGCCGACCCGCCGGCGGACCGGGGCTCGCGGGGGCCGTTCCCGACAGCGTCGTGGCCGACAGCCTCGCGCTCGCGCGCACGCCGCTCGGGCCCGCGGGTGGCCCGCGACTCGCGGGGGCCGCGCGCGACACCGCGGCCGGCGACAGCGTCGTGCATCGGCCGCGATTCACGCCCAAGCAGAAGGGCCGGGCGCGCCGACTGGACGTGCGCGCGGCCGCGCCGGACTCGACCCAACGGAAGCCGGGCGCCGCGCCCGCGGCGGCCGACTCCACGCGCGGCTTGCGGTCGCACGCTCGCGCCGACTCCACGGGCGGCAACGGCAACGCCGCGCCGGCGGCCGGCGACTCGACGAGCGCGCCGCACCCGCCCGCCGTCCGCGACAGCGCGCGCGGCGCGGAGGTCCCCGCCACCCCGGACACCACCCGGAAGCGCCCGTGAGCGTCGCGGCCGCGAGCTGGCTCCAGGTCCTGGCCACCGTCGCGGTGCATCGTGACGAGGGCGCCGACCATCGCTGGCTCGAGCTGCGGCTGCCGCGCGGCTTCGAGCGCCCCGCGCCCGGTCAGTTCGTCCAGCTGCTGATGGAGGGCGGACCGGTGCTGCTGCCGCGCCCGATGAGCATCGCGTCGGCGAGCGAGCGCGCCGGCGCGCTCACGCTCGGGTTCCTGTACGCCGCGGTCGGCTCCGGCACCCGCGCGCTGGCGGCGCTGCCGGCCGGCGCGCGGGTCGAGGTGCTGGGGCCGCTCGGGCGCGGATTCCCGCTCGCGGAGCCCGGCGCCCCGATCCTGCTGGCCGGCGGCCGCGGCGTCGCCCCGCTGCTGTTCGCGGCCGAGCGGCTCGCGGCGGACGGCCGGCGCTGCGACCTGGTGTTCGGCGCGCGCACGCGCACGCTGCTGGTGGGCCTCGAGGCGGCGCGGGCGCGGATCGCGCGCGCGGGCGGGCGGCTGCACGTGTGCACCGACGACGGCGGCCGCGGTGTCCGGGGCACGGTGATCGACGTGCTCGCGCGGCTCGCCCCCAGGCTGGCCGCGCGCCCGGTGCTCCACGCGTGCGGGCCGCACGCCATGCTCAAGGCGGCCGCGCAGTGGGCGATCGCGCACGACGCGCACGCATGGCTGGCGATGGAATCGCAGATGGCGTGCGGCACCGGCGTCTGCCGCGGCTGTCCGCTGCCGCGCAGCGCCGCGCGCCGCCGCGCCTATCGCGCCGCCGCGAGCCCGTCGCTGCACGGCAACGCGGAGTACGCGATGTGCTGCACCGAGGGCCCGGTGTTCGAGGCTCGCGACCTCGACTGGACGAGGATCGAATGAGCGCGCGCCCGTCCGGTCGCGCGCGGGCCGCGGCGGGCGGCCGGGTGGCCCGCGACGCCACCTCCGGAGTGGACCTGACCGTCCGCATCGGGCCGCTGGCGCTACGCAACCCGGTGCTCACGGCCTCGGGCACGTTCGGCTACGGCGACGAGTACGCCCACGTCGTGGACCTGCGCGCGATCGGCGGCGTGATCACCAAGACCGTCACCGTGCGACCGCGCGCCGGCAACCCGCCGCAGCGCATCGCCGAGACCGCGGGCGGGATGCTCAACTCGATCGGGCTCGAGAACGTCGGGCTGGACGCGTTCGCGCGCGAGAAGGTGCCGCGGCTGCGCGCGCTCGGGGCGACCATCGTGGCGTCGGTCGGCGGCGAGACCCCGCGCGAGCTGGAGCGCCTGGTGGGGGTACTCGGCGAGGTCGAGGGGATCGCGGGCTTCGAGATCAACTTCTCGTGTCCGAACGTGGCGGCGGGCGGCGCCCGCTACTGGGCGGTGCCGCGCCGGCTCGAGCGCACGCTCGCGCGGCTGCGCCCGCTCACCCGGCGCGCGCTGATCGCCAAGCTCTCGCCCGACGTGACCTCGATCGGCGACCTGGCGCGCGCGTGCGAGGCCGGCGGCGCCGACGCGGTGACCGCGGTGAACACGTTCGTCGGGCTGGCGCTCGACCTCGAGCACCGCCGCACCAGGCTCGCGCGGCGCACCGGCGGCCTCTCGGGGCCGGCGATCAAGCCGCTCGCGCTGGCGCGCTGCCACGAGGCGGCGCAGGCGGTGCGCATCCCGGTCATCGGCTCCGGCGGCATCATGAACGGGCGCGACGCGCTCGAGTACATCGCGGTCGGCGCGGCCGCGATCCAGGTGGGCACCGCGTCGTTCATCCACCCGCGGGCGGCGCAGACGATCGCCGAGGAGATGGCCGCGTGGCTCGCCGCGCACGGCGTGCGCTCGCTCGACGCGTGGCGCGGCTGCCTCGCGGGCGCCGACGCCCAGGCGCCCGCGCGGGCGGCGCGCGGGCCGCACCGCGGCGTCGCGGTCGCGGCGGCGCCGACGCGGCGCGGACGCGCGGGAGGGCGCGCGTGAGCGAGCTGGCGATCGCGTTCGACGTGCCCACGCTGGAGCAGGCGCTGGCGCTCGACGCGCGGCTCGGCGAGGGACCCGAGGTCGCCAAGGTCGGACTGCAGCTGTTCACCGCGGCCGGTCCCGAGGCGGTGCGCGCGCTGCGGGCGCGCGGGCGCCGCGTGTTCCTCGACCTCAAGCTCCACGACATCCCCCACACCGTCGAAGGTGCGGCCGCCGAGGTCGCGCGGCTGGGCGCCGAGCTGCTGACGGTGCACGCGAGCGGGGGCGCGGCGATGATCGAGGCGGCGGCGCGCGGCATCGCGCGCGCCGGCGGATCGACCGCGATCGTGGCGGTCACCCTGCTCACGAGCCTCGATCCGGCCGACCTGCCGCCCGGCTTCGCGCGGCCGTTCGCGCTGCACGAGACCATCGCCGCGCTGCTGGCGATCAGCGTGCGCGCGGGGGCGAAGGGCATCGTGTGCTCGGCCGCCGATCTCGCGGGCGTGCGCCACCACCATCCGGCGCCGTTCTACGCGGTGACCCCCGGCATCCGCCCGGCCGGCGGCGCCACCCAGGACCAGGCGCGGGTCGCCACCATCACCGAGGCGGTCCGCCTCGGCGCCGGCCTGCTGGTGCTCGGCCGCGCCGTCACCGCCGCGGCCGACCCGCGGGCCGCGCTGGCGGCGGCGCGGGCGGAGTGCCGGGCCGCGGAGAGCGCGACCCCGGGCGCCTGAGGCACGATCCGGGGGGAAAAGCCCGGCTGCGGGCCTCCGCCCCAACCCCCCGCATATCCAACACCTTGACCCCCGACCCCCGCGGCGGTAACCGTCCTCGGGAATGAACCCCCTCGAGCGGCGTACGGCATGGATGGAACCGGGCGAGGAAGCAGGACTGCTCCTCGCCGCCCAGGGTGGCGATCAGGCCGCGTTCGGCCAGCTCGTGCGCCACTATCAGCGCGCGATCTACCGGCTGGCGCACGGCCTGACCCGCAATCCGAGCGACGCGGACGACCTCGCCCAGGAGACCTTCGTGCGCGCGTGGCAGGCGCTGAGCCGCTTCCGCGTCGGGGAGCCGCTCTACCCCTGGCTGTCGCGCATCACGGTCAACCTGGCGTTCTCGCTGTTCCGGCGCCGCAAGCGGCGTCCGGAGGATCCGATCGAGCCGATGCTCGAGGCCGGGCGCCAGTTCGGAGCGGAGGATGATCCGGCCGAGCACACCGCCAAGCGCGAGCACGACGTCCAGCTCGCGGCGGCGTTCGCGGAGCTCTCGCACGACCATCAGCTCGTGCTGGTGCTGCGCGCGGTCGAGGACCTGTCGTACGAGGAGATCGCCCGCGCGCTGGGGGTGCCGCCGGGGACCGTGATGTCGCGGCTCTCGCGTGCGCGAGCCGAGCTGAAGACGCGCCTCGCGGCGCGGACCGGAGAACGAGCATGAACCACCTGAGCCCCGAACAGCTGAGCGCCCACGCCGACGGCGGGCTGATCGGGCGCGCGCTCGAGGACGTCGAGCACCACCTGGCGAGCTGCCACGCGTGCCAGCGGGCGCTCGATCGCGTGGTGCGCGAGACCGAGGATCTCAAGGACGCGCTCGCGCACGATCCCGGCGACGCCTACTTCGCCTCGTTCGCCGAGCGGGTCGCCGGGCGCATCGCGGCCGCACCCGCGAGCGCGCCCGCGCCGCTGGCGCCGCCGCTCGGCGGGTTCTGGTCACCGCGGCGACTGGCGTGGGCCGGCGGCGTGGTCGCGGTGATGGCGGGTGCCGCGCTCGTGATCGTGGTCGCGCGCCAGCCGCAGCCGGACCTCGCGCGTCGCACCGCCACCACGACCGAGTCGGCGGCGCCGACCACTCCGCCGGCCGACGAGGAGCGGATGGCCGCTCCGCTGGACGCGCTGCACGAGGCGGCGCCGATGCCCTCGTCGACCGCCACACCGCCGCACGCCCAGGCGACACCGCCGGCGCCGCCGGCCGCCGCCCGCGATCGCGCGGCTCCGTCGACCGCCCGCGCCGCCGCGCCTCCGCGATCGCGCAACGAGATGGTGTCCCCGCAGCGCGCGTACGAGGTGCGGCGCGGACCCGGCGGCGAGGACCTGCCGGTGAATCCGCCGCGCACGTTCGCGATGAAGTCGAACGCACCCGAACCGCCGCCGAGCCCGGCGGACCAGCCCGGCCGCGTGCGCAAGCCCACGCGCGCGGAGCCGCTCGAGCGTCGCGCGGACACCGCGCCCGGCACCGCGGCGCTGGAGCAGGCGCCCGCGCCGGTGCGCGCGAACGCGCCGGCACCGGCGCCGGTGCGCGCGAACGCGCCGGCCCCCGCGCTGGGCTCGTCGCGCGAGTCCGCCGCGCCGCGCTCGACCGACCGGCGGATCGCGGCGGACGCGCCGCGCGGGTTGCTGTGCGGCGCGGTCGTGGACGACCGCGGCCGCCCGGTGGTCGGCGCCCAGGTGGTGCTGACCGACCTCGGCATGGGCGTGACGACGGATCGCGCGGGGCGCTTCTGCCTCACCGCTCCGACCGGCGCGCGGACGCTCAGCATCCTGGCCGTCGGCTTCCAGACCGTGATGCGCAACGTGACGATCGAGGCGCAGACGCCCGATCTGGCGCTGGCGCTGCAGCCGGTGGCGGTGCTCGACCAGCCGCTGGCGCTCGGCGGCGCGGGCCAGTCGCCGCCGGCGCCCGCGGCCGGCGCGCTGTCGCAGCAGAGCACGACCGCCACCAAGAGTCTCGCCGAGGGGGGCAGCGCGGGCGCGCCGCAGGAGCTGCACTTCCGCGGCGGCCGCGGCCAGGAGACCACGCTCGATCTGGCGCTCGCGCCGTTCGCGCAACTGCCCGACAGCGTGCGGGCCCTGGCACGCGGTGCCCACAAGCTGTCGGTCGACGCCGCGGGCCGGCATTCGGCCGCGCAGTTCGAGGTCGCCGCGAACGAGTGGGAGCGCGTGGTGCGCCGCACCCAGGGCGTGGCCGAACTCGAGGCGCGGCGCCAGCTCGCCGACGCGCGCTTCCGCGCCTGGGTGGAGGCGCCGTCGCCGCGGCGCGCGATGGCGGCGCAGGAAGCGCTCACCGGTTACATCGTGCGGGCGCCTGCGGGTGCCGCGCGCAACGAGGCGGCCGTCCGGCTCGATCGCGTGCGCCACTGAGCCGCGTCCGGATGGCCATTCCAGGGAGGGATCGATGACCTCGCTCACGCTGCTGGTCGCGCTGGCGGGCCTGTGGGCCGCCGCGCCGCCGCGCATCGCGGGGCCGCTGCTGCTCGACGAGCACGCGCTGGCCAACCGCCTCACCGCCCAGGTGGCGGCGCAGTACGACACGGTGCGGAACGCGTGGGTGATGCGCGACGGCGCCCCCGACGATGCGGCCGCCGAGCTGGCGCTGCGGCTGGCGCGCGGCGACGAGAGCTGGCGCCGGCGCGGGCTCGCCGCGACCGAGTGGACGTGGGCGCTGCAGGACACGCTCGGCGGCGGGTTCTACGGCCGCGCCCGCGACATCGCGCCCGGGAACTCGGCGTTCGAGAAGCGCACCGACATCAACTCGCGCCGGCTCGAGCTGCTGATCGACTGCTGGCGGCTCACCGGCGACGAGCTCTATCGCCGCCGCGCGCTGCGGGTGTGGACGTTCATGGACCGCGTGCTCACGGACGGGCGCGGCGGGTTCGTGACGGCGATGGTGGGCGATCGCGAGCTGGTGGGCGCCGCCAACGGCGTCGCGGTGCACGCCTGGCTGCGCTGGGCGGCCGAGACCAACGACGTCAGGTCGCGCGCGTTCGCGCTCCGCAGCATCGATCGCACGCTCGCCTCCGGCGTCGATACCACGTTCGGATTGACGCGCCGCGGCCCGTTCGGCGAGCTGCTCCAGCCGCCGCAGCTCATCGACCAGGTCGAGATGGGGCGCGCCTGCCTGCTCGCGGCGCATCTCGCCGGCCGCGCGGCGGACCTCGCGACCGCGCGCGCGATCGCCGATCGCATGCTGCGCTGGTACGAGGACCGCGAGAAGGGCGGCTTCATCACCCAGGTCTACCCCGACAAGAGCGGCCGTATCCGCAAGGCGCAGCGGCTGGCCTGGGAGAACGCGCGCGCTGCGCGGTTCCTGGCGGAGCTGGCGAGCGTGAGCGGCGAGAGTCGCTACCGCGAGGCGGCGCGCCGCACCATCGCGGCGTTCACGCGCGACCTGCAGAAGCCGACGCCCGAGAGCGCCGAGTGGGCGCTGGCCGCCCGCGCGGTGACCGTGGCCGAGCTGCCGGAGCGCGTGGTGTGGAAGGACGCGGCGAAGCCCGAGACGAAGAAGCCGGCTCCCGCGAAGAAGGCCGATCGTCGCAGGTGAGCGCGCGGCGCCCGCGTCCACGGCCCGCGCGGATTGACCGTACCGGGCCGAACGCCTAGTGTTCGGCGCCGTCTTCGACCACGCCCACCTCGACCTTTGGGAGCCTCCATGCGCCGTGTGCTCGTGACCGGTGTGACCGGCTTCGCCGGCAGCCACCTCGTCGACTACATGCTCGCGCGGGGCGACTGCGAGATCCACGGCATCCATCGCTGGCGTAGCCGCACCGAGAACATCGAGCACTTCATGGACCGCATCGGGCTCCACGAGTGCGACCTGCGCGACGCCGCCTCCACGCTGCGTACGCTCGAACACGTGCGGCCCGAGTGGATCTTCCACCTCGCCGCGCAGTCGTTCGTGCCGACCTCGTGGACCGCGCCCACCGAGTCGCTCAGCACCAACATCCTCGGCCAGGTCAACCTGTTCGAGGCGGTGCGGCGCATCGGGCTCGACTGCCGCATCCAGCTCGCGTGCTCGAGCGAGGAGTACGGCATGGTCTACCCGGACGAGGTGCCGATCCGCGAGACCAATCCGCTGCGCCCGCTGTCGCCGTACGCGGTGAGCAAGGTCACGCAGGACTACCTCGGCTACCAGTACTGGATGTCGTGGAAGCTCGATGCCGTGCGCACGCGCGGATTCAACCACGAGGGCCCGCGCCGCGGTCCGGTGTTCGTGGCGTCGGACTTCGCCAAGCAGATCGCCGACATCGAGAAGGGCCGCCGCGCGCCGCTGCTGAGCGTCGGCAACCTCGACGCGAAGCGCGACTTCACCGACGTGCGCGACATGGTGAAGGCCTACTGGCTGGCGCTCGAGAAGGGCGCGCCGGGCGAGGTCTACAACCTGTGCTCGGGCAAGGCGTGGATGATCCGCGACGTGCTCGACCTGCTGCTCGGGATGACGAAGGCGAAGATCGAGGTCCGCCAGGATCCCGCGCGCCTGCGGCCGAGCGACGTGCCGATCCTGCTCGGCGACGCCTCGAAGTTCCGCGCCATCACGGGCTGGCAGCCGACCATCCCGTTCGAGCAGACCCTCGCCGACATGCTGGAGCACTGGCGCGCGCGATGAGCGCACGCCGGCCGAGCACGCGCGCACCATGGAGCTGAGGGACCGCACCGTCCTCGTCACCGGCGCCAACGGGTTCGTCGGACCGCACCTGGTGCGCGCGCTGGCGGCGGTCGGCGCGCGCGTGCACGGCGCCGGGCTCGGGAGTGCGCCGCGTGGATCCGCCGCTCGCGGCGTGGCATGCGCTCGACCTGCTGGATCCGCCCACCATCGAGGCCGCGCTCGCCGCGGCGCGGCCCGACGCGGTCATCCACCTGGCCGGGCAGAGCAGCGCCGCGCTCTCGTTCGAGGATCCCGAGGGCACCTTCCGCGCCAACGCCGCCGGCACCTGGCACGTGGTGGAGGGCGTGCGGCGCGTGGTCCCGGGCGCGCGCGTGCTGCTCGTGAGCACCAGCGAGGTGTACGGGCCGTGCCCGGAAGGGTCGCGGGTGGGCGAGGACGCGCCGTTCGCCCCGATCAGCCCCTATGCGCTCTCGAAGGCCGCGGGGGAGACGCTCGCGCTGTCGCTCGCGCGCGCCCACGGACTCGACCTGGTGGTGGCGCGGGCGTTCGGGCACACCGGGCCCGGGCAGACCGCGCGCTTCGTGGTGCCGGGCTGGGCCGAGCAGATCGCCCGCATCGAGGCCGGCCGCGTGGAGCCGGTGCTGCGCGTGGGCAACCTGGCGGTGACCCGCGACCTGTCGGACGTGCGCGACATCGCGCGCGCCTACGTCGCGCTGGTCGAGCGTGGCAGGCGGTTCGCCGCGTACAACATCTGCCGGGGCGAGGGCGTGCGGCTGGATGCGCTGCTCGGCATGCTCACGGCGCGCGCGCGCGTGCCGGTGCGGGTCGAGGTCGATCCCGCGCGCATGCGCCCGTCGGACCTGCCGTGGCTGGTGGGCGACCCCGCGCTGCTCGCGCGCGAGATCGGCTGGCGGGCCGAGATCCCGCTCGCGCGCACGCTCGACGACGTGCTCGCGGAGTGGCGCGGCCGGATCGCCTGAGCGCCGCCGCTCAGCCCGCGGTCGCCACCAGCAGCAGTTCCTCGCCGGCCCATGGATCGGCGGCCATCGCGGCGACCTCCTCGCGCGCGAACGCGAGCGCGGGTGCGTCGTCGAACCGGGCACCGATCGCGCCGGCGATGCGCCGGCTCTCCGCGTGGTTAAAGCCGCCGCGTGGGTGCTCGCTCGCCAGAGACACTTCGTGCAGTCCGGCGTGCTCCAGCACGCGGCGGAGCGCCGCGGCGGTGAACACCTGCAGATGGCGCGGCGTCTCGAGTCCGCGCCAGTCGCGGCCGAAGCGCCGGTGCCCGAGGCTGGTCGCGTTGGGCGTCGCGAGCACCAGACGCGCGCCCGGGCGCAGCAGGCGGCGACACTCCGCGAGGGTCGCGAGCGGCTCGGGCAGGTGTTCGAGCACGTGACTCATACCGATCGCGTCGAAGTGGGCGTCGGGATAGCGCTGCGCCTCGAGCGCTCCGGCGTGCACGCGCAGCCCGCGCGCGCGCGCCTGCGCGACCGCGGCGGCATCGAAGTCCACGCCCTCGGCCTCCCAGCCGAGCCGCGCCAGCTCCTCCACGGTGCGCCCCTCGCCACATCCGAC
Source organism: Candidatus Eiseniibacteriota bacterium (assembly GCA_963725865.1). Lineage (GTDB taxonomy): Bacteria > Eisenbacteria > RBG-16-71-46 > RBG-16-71-46 > RBG-16-71-46 > CAVSAC01. The sequence continues at coordinate 123,996 of CAVSAC010000014.1, read as the reverse complement.
GTCGAGGACTCGGCCGCCCGCCTGCGTGGTGGAAGCATGAGGATCAGCCGGTCGAGGTACTCGCGCGTGGAGTCCGTGCGCACCACCGCGCGCGCCAACAACCGCTTCAGCGCGGCGCCGCCCACTCGGTAGCCGAAGCGTCGGGCGTAGTAGCCCTGGCGCGCCCAGCGCCGAAGTGCGCGTTCGAGTGCGCCACGTGCGGGGGTCGCCGTGCCATGGGTGTAGTAGTCGGCGTAGGCGAGGCCCAGGTCCTCCGGCAGCGGCGCGGGATCCAGCCACAGCAGCCCGCACGCCGGGTCCGGGCAGCGCACCCATCGCCAGCGGCCCGGCGCCCCGAACAGTCGGTCCTCGAGGTCCTCGTACAGCGGCACCCCCGCCGCACCGCAGACGCCGCACGCCGGCGCGGGCCGGCTGCGCAGCGCGCGCCCTGCCGAAGCCGGGGTCGCGCTCACGTCGTCGATCCGGCCGCCGCGGGCGCGAACAACGCGCGGCTCCCCGGCCGCGCGACGAACCGCCACGCCACCACCACGAACAGCCCCAGCACGAGCGCCGCGAACACCACGCGCGCGCGCACGTCCGGCAGCAGACAGCCGGCCACCATCGCGATCGCCGCCACCGCACTCGCGGCCAGCGCGCCCGCCCCGGCGCGGCCGCCGCCGAGGCGCCGGTGGGCGAGCACGAACAGCACGGCGGCGTCGACCACCACGCGCGCCAGCCACGCGATCGCGGCACCCACGATGCCCTGGGCGTGGATGAGCCACCAGAGCGTCACGAGGTAGGCGGGCAGCTCCAGCGCGTGCAGGCGCGCGCCCAGGTCGGGACGGCCCGAGCTCTGCACCAGCGCCAGCGCGACCTGCGCGACGCCGTTGAGGAACACGCCGACGGCGAGCAGTCGCAGCACGGCCGCGCCATGGGTCGCGAAGTCGGCGCCCAGCCACAGTCGCAACGCTTCGGGCGCGAAGACGGCCAGCACCAGCGTGAACGGGAACAACAGCGCCGCGGCGGCGCGGGTGCCCCAGTCGTACAGCCGCGCCGCCCGCGCGCGATCGGTGTCGAAGCTCGCCGCGATGGCGGGGAACAGCACGTTCACCACCGGCAGCGACAGCAACGCGACCCGCGAGACGAGGTCATAGGGCGTGGTGTAGTACGCGACCATCGCCATCGAGAGCAGCGCGCCGATCAGGAAGCGGTCGAGGTAGACCATGAACGGTCCGAGCACGGCGGTCACCGTCATCCAGGAGCCGAAGCCGAGGATCGGACGCACCAGCGCGCGCTGGAACTCGAGGTGCGCGCGCAGGCCGGGCGTCACCGCCAGGCAGACGACGAGGTAGACGAAGCCGGCGGTGATCCGCACCGCCACCAGCGCCAGGCCCGCCGCCACCAGGCTGGTGGAGAACGGCAGCACCGCCACCGGCGCGGCGTAGGTGAGGATCCCGAGCGGCACCCGGACGGCGTTCAGCGCGCCGAAGCGCTGCTGCGCGGCGAGCACCCCGGTGAGCGCGGCGGTGCCGGTGACGACCGGCAGCGTGGCCGCCAGCAGCCAGGTGAGGTGGAGCGCCTCGGGCTGCAGCGCAGCCGGGATCCTCAGCACGCCGCCCACCAGCATGGGAGCCAGCGCCATCAGCAGCGCGCCTCCGAGCACGCCCATGCCGGTGGTGAGCGCGAGCGACGTCCACACCAGCGGGGGCACTTCCGCGCGGCGGGAGGCCGCCAGCCGCTCCGCCACCATGCGCGTGAGCGCGCCCGAGACCCCGAGATCGAACAGCGTGAAGTAGCCGATCAGCAGCCACGCCAGCGACAGCACGCCGAATCGCTCCACGCCGAGTCCGTGCACCAGCCGCGGGACCAGCACCAGCGCCGCGAGCGCGGGCAGGCCCTGGCCGAGCTGGCTCCAGAACACGCCGCGCAGCAGCTGCCGCGCGCCCGCCGGGCGCCAGGTCATCGCCGTCGAGAGCCGCGGGGGCGGCTCGCGTCGGGCGAGGGCGATGCAGGTCGGGCTCGGAGCAGAAGGGCACCTCGGGCGGCGTATGGAGGTCGGCGGTCGAGCGACGGCGTACTGTTCGCGATGTGCCGGTGCCCGTCAAGTGCCGTGGCCGCATCGCGCCGGGCGCGCACCGGCCGCCGGCCGCCGCGTCCGCGAGTGGCTGGGCGCCGGGCGAACCCGCGGTCGCGTGCACACCGGGAGGGCGCGCCGCAAAGGTCATTCGCCGCCCGTGCTGCGCCCGCGACCTTCGCGCGCGGCCCGCGTGTTCCGGTTGACCGGCGGCCCACCGAACCCCTAGTCTGACCGGCCGATTTGAACATCCCACCGACCGCCGTCCCGCCCGCAACAGGGACCCCCGCGGCTCGTGACTGCGTCTTCCGAAAGGACTCGCCGTGTATTCCATCACCGTGGTAGGCGCCGGCTACGTCGGTCTGGTGACCGCCGCGTGTCTGGCCGACTTCGGCAACAAGGTGACGTGCGTCGACAACGACCCCTCCAAGGTGGACCGCCTGCGGCGGGGTGTGGTCCCGTTCTACGAGCCCGGGCTGCCGGAGCTGGTCAGCCGCAACGTCCAGGAGGGCCGCCTCGCGTTCGAGAGCGACCTGACCCGGGCGCTCAAGGGGACCAAGGTGGTGTTCATCGCGGTCGGTACCCCGCCGCGCGCCGACGGCAGCGCGGACACCAGCGCGATCTACGCCGTCGCCAAGACCATCGCGCGCCACATGGACGGCTACGTGCTGGTGGTCCAGAAGAGCACCGCCCCGATCGGCACCGCCCGCCACCTGTACGACTTCATCCGCAAGTTCGCCAAGCGCGGCGCGGAGTTCGACGTGGCCTCGAACCCCGAGTTCCTGCGCGAGGGCTCGGCGCTCGAGACCTTCATGCGGCCCGACCGCGTGGTGATCGGCGCCGAGAGCGCCAAGGCGGCCCAGATCCTCAAGAAGATCCACGATCCGCTGTTCCTGATCGAGACCCCGATGGTGGTGACCTCGCTGGAGTCGGCGGAGCTCATCAAGTACGCCTCGAACTGCTTCCTCGCCACCAAGATCTCGTTCATCAACGAGATCGCGAACCTGTGCGACGCGGTGGGCGCCGACGTGAAGGCGGTGGCGAAGGGCATCGGCATGGACCGGCGCATCGGCTCGAAGTTCCTGCACTCGGGGCCGGGCTACGGCGGCTCGTGCTTCCCCAAGGACACGCTCGCGTTGTCCGCGATCGGCCGCGACGTGAAGGTGCCGACCCGCGTGGTGGACGCCACCATCGCGGCGAACGAGCACCAGATGGAACTGATGGTGAAGAAGATCGTGGCCGCCGTCGGCAAGGGCCGCGGCAAGAAGGTCGGCCTGCTCGGCCTGGCGTTCAAGCCCAACACCGACGACCTGCGGGCCGCGCCGGCGCTGCAGATCCTCGCCGGACTCAAGCGTCGCGGCCTCAAGGTGCGCGTGTTCGATCCGGTGGCGATGGACAACGCCAAGGGGCTGCCGATCCTGCGCGGCGTCGAGATCGCCGAGGACGCCTACGACGCCGCCCGCGGCGCCGACGCGCTGGCGATCGTGACCGAGTGGAACGAGTTCCGGAACATGGACCTGGCCCGGCTCAAGCGCCTGATGCGCAAGCCGGTGCTGCTGGACCTGCGCAACATCTACGATCCGCAGGCGGTCGAGGCCGCCGGACTCACCCACGTCGGCGTGGGTCGCGGCCGGCCGGGCGCCCGTCCCAAGCGCGCGCGCGCGAGGAAGGCACGATGAGCGACGGTGTGAGCGTGCGGAGGCGCGAGCGGTGCGCCGACGGGTTCCGGGGCGCGCCGTACGACCCGCGCCTCCCGCGCGATCGGAGTCGGCAGGATGGCTGAGGCGCTCCGCCTCGACAGCGCCCGCATCCTGGTGACCGGCGGCGCCGGCTTCATCGGCTCCAATTTCGCGCACCACGTGCTCGCGCATTTCCCGCGCGCGCACGTGGTGGTGCTGGACGCGCTCACCTACGCCGGTCGGCGCGAGAACCTCGAGGGGCTGGACCCCGCCCAGCTCACGTTCATCCACGGCGACATCCGCGATCCGCAGGCGGTGGCGCGGGCGATGGACGGCTGCGACGTGGTGCTGAACTTCGCCGCCGAGTCGCACGTCGACCGCTCGATCGAGACCCCCGGCGAGTTCATCCAGACCGACGTGTACGGCGTGTTCGTGCTGGCCGAGGAGGCCCGCCGGCGCGGCGTGAAGCGCTTCATCCAGGTGTCCACCGACGAGGTGTACGGCGAGGTGCTCGAAGGCCACTCGACCGAGGACTGGCCGCTGAATCCGCGTTCGCCCTACGCGGCCAGCAAGGCGGGCGGCGATCGGCTCGCCTACGCCTACTGGTGTACCTACGGCCTCCCCGTCGTCGTGACCCGCTGCTCGAACAACTACGGGCCGCGCCAGTACCCCGAGAAGCTGGTGCCGCTCTTCGTGACCAACGCGATCGACAACGAGCCGCTGCCGGTGTACGGGAGCGGGCTCAACCGCCGGGACTGGCTCCACGTCGAGGACCACTGCGCCGCCCTCGTCACGCTGCTGCAGCACCCCGGCATCGAGGGCGAGACGTTCAACATCGGCGCCCAGCACGAACTCGACGTGCTCACCATCACCGACACGCTGCTGCGCCTGCTCGAGCGACCCCGCACGCTGATCCGCCACGTCGAGGACCGCCCCGGCCACGACCGTCGCTACGCGGTGGATTCGAGCAAGCTCACGCGGGTCACCGGCTGGCGGCCGCGCATCCCGTTCGAGGAGGGGATTTGGCAGACCGTGCAGTGGTTCCAGCAGAACGAGTCGTGGTGGCGCCCGATCAAGCAGGGCGAGTTCCGCGCCTACTACGAGCGGATGTACGGCCAGCGCAAGGTGCTGAAGGAGGTGCGCGCGTGAGGAGTCTCCGCGGCCTCAGGGCCGTCCTGCCGGCCACGATCGCCGCGCTGGTCGTGCTGGCGACCGCGTCGCCGCTCGCGGCGCAGGAGTCGAGCGACCGCTCGAGCCGCGATGCCGCCGCGCTCAGCCGCGGCGCGGCCGGCACCACCGGAGAGGAGACCGGGACGCGGCTCTCGCCCGAAGGCGACGAGCTCGACACCCGGCTCGACCAGATCCGCACCAATCCGCCGGCGGGACTCGCGGGCCGCGTGGATCGGGCCACCTATGTGCTGGGGCCCGGGGACGTGCTGCAACTCGACCTGTGGGGACGGGTGGCGCGCAGCGTGCTGCTGGAGGTGAGCCCCGAGGGAAAGGTGCTGCTGGCCGGCTCGGGCACCATCGAGGTCGGCGGCCACACCCTGGATTGGGCCCGCGAGCGCGTGCTCGCGCTGGTGGCCCGGACCTTCCGCGGCGTGGGTGCGGACCTGCGCCTGGTGCGGGTGCGGACCTTCCGCGTCTACGTGGTGGGCTCGGTGACCAAGCCGGGCGCGATCGAGGCCTCGGCGGTGACGCGCGCGAGCGAGGTCCTCGCTCACGCCGGGCTGCTGGCGGACGCCTCGCGGCGCGACATCGAGGTGAAGCACCTCGACGGCTCCGTCTCGCGCGTGGATCTGCAGCTCTACGAGAACGCCGGTCGCCAGTCGATGAACCCGTTCCTGCTCGACGGGGACGTGGTCAGCGTCCCGCGGCGCACCACCGAGATCGAGGCCGGGGGCGCGGTGATGCGGCCGGGCCACTACGAGTTCGTGCCGGGGGACAGCCTCAGCACCCTGCTGGCGCTGGCGGGCGGGCTGGTGCCGGCCACCGCGCGCGACCAGCTGCTCATGGTGCGCTTCGACGGCCCGACCCAGCGCGACTCGCTGTGGCTCGAGGTCGGGGCGGTAGTCTCCGGGGCCGTGAACCCGACGCTGCGCGACGGCGACCGGCTGTTCGCCTACTTCGTGCCGGAATACCACCAGCTGCCGACCGTGGAGATCTACGGCGAGGTCGGACGCCCGGGCGCCTATCCGATCGTGCTCGGGCGCGACCACCTCAGCGACCTGGTGCGCTGGGCCGGTGGATTCGGACCGCGCGCCAACCACGCCGCGATCCACATCGTGCGGCCCTCCGAGGGCGGGCAGGACGGCGACTCCGAGTTCGACCGCCTGGTGCGGCTGTCGCGCTCCGAGATGACCGAGTCCGAGTACGCGGTGTTCCAGACCAAGCTCGCCGAGCGCCGCAACAGCTTCCGCGTCGACTTCGACCGCATCCAGCAGGCCGGCAGCGCGGTGGACCCGCTGCTGCGCGAGATGGACGTGGTGCGCGTCGATCAGATCGTGCTCTCGGTCCGGGTCGAAGGGCAGGTGCGGCGTCCCGGCATGGTGGAGTTCACCCCCGGCCGGAGCGTCAACGACTACGTCGATCTGGGACATCGGCAACATCTCGGCGTTCTTCTGCCTGTCGAACCGGATGGCCAACCTCATCGGCCTCATGCCGAACGACGAGTTCTACCTGCTGGGACGCGTGCCGAAGCAAAAGTAGCATCGACTCTGCTCTGGCAGCGGTGACATACCCCCGGGCTTAGGCACCCCATGCGCCCGGCGAGGGCCTGCGACAGCCGCCTCGGCAACCGTCCGAGTCGTAGCGCGACGCCATGTGCCGCGGAGCCTGGGCTGTCGGGCGCATGAATCATCCTAAGCCTGACAGCCCAGGCTCCGTAGCACACGTCACAATTGCGATCACTTGGGGTCGCCGGCGCTACACCCCGTACTTCTTGAACCAGGCGAGCATCCTGTTCCAGCCATCCTCGGAGTCCGCCTTCCGGTAAACGTCGGGGCGGAAGTCCGCGCTGAACCCGTGCCCGGCGTCCGGATAGATGACGACCTCGGCCGGCGTGCCGGCAGCCTTCAGCGCGGCGAAGAACTTCTCGACCTGGTCGACCGGGATGCCGGCGTCCTTGCCGCCATAGAGGCCAAGCACGGGGACCTTGATTTCGCCGGCGCGATCCATCGCCGTGCGCGGCGTGTACTCGTTCGCCTGGCCGCCGATGGGCCCGTACCACGCTACCGCGGCCTTGAGCCTGGGATTCGCCGCCGCATAAACAAGCACCGTGCGTCCGCCGCGGCAGAACCCGGTGATGGCCATCCGGTTCGTGTCCGCCTTGCCGCTCGCCGCCGCGAAGGAGACGGTCGCGTCGTAGTCGCCGACGAGTTCGGTGTCGTACTTCGCGTTGACGATCGGCATGATGGCGGCCATGTCGGTGATCTTGGTGAGATCGGCCTTGCGCGAGTACAAGTCCGGCACGATGGCGTAGTAGCCGACCTTGGCGAGCCGCCGGCAGATGTCCTTGATGTACGGGTTGAGCCCGAAGATCTCCGCGGCGACCAGCACGACCGGGAACGGCCCGCCGGTCGCCGGCATCGCCCGGTAGCCGCGGAGCTGGGTGTCCTTGGCCGGAATCATGACGTCGGCGACGTCGAGCCCGTTGGCATCGGTCGTGATCTGTTGCGCAGAAGCCGGCGACGACAGGGCCAGCGCGGCGCTTGCCCCCAGCGCGGTCCAGATGAAATCGCGGCGGTCGAAATCCTTCTCCGGCAGCAAGCCCTTCACGTCCTGTTCGAGGTCGAGTTTCATCCATTCCTCCCAAATTGCGCGCCGCTTTGGCGCATGCCGTGATCAACCGAATGGCAAACAGGCGCATGCCATCGATCATTCCGATTGCATTTCAGCCTTCGAATACCACCTGCCCGCCGACGAGCGTCATGCGCACCTTCCCGGGCACCTCGAGTCCGAGGAACGGCGTGTTCTTGCCCTGGCTGCTGCAGCGCCGACGGCTCGACCCGCCAATGCGCGTCGGGATCGAAGATGCAGACGTCCGCGGGCGCCCCGACGCCGAGATGCCCGGCGTCGATGCCGAGGATCGTGCGCCGGCCGCGCGGTGATGCGCGCGAGCGCCGTCCGGACAGCGGAATGCGATCCTCCGCGGCCCATTTCAGCGTCAGCGGCAGCAGGAGCTCGAGGCCCGTCGCCCCGGGCTCCGCCTCGCCGAACGGCACCTGCTTGCCGTCGTCGTCGACCGGCGTGTGATCCGAGCACACGAGGTCGATCGTGCCGTCGGCGAGGCCGGCGCGCAACGCCGCGCGGTCGCGCGTGCCGCGCAGCGGCGGAATCAGACGGCATTGCGCGTCGAACCAGCCGATGTCGACGTCGCACAGATGCAGATGGTGCACGGCGACGTCGCAGGTCACCGGCAGGCCTCTCGCTGCTTCGCGGCGCGCACCATCGCCACGCCCTCGGCGGTCGACAGCCGGCACAGGTGGACGCGCACGCCGGTGCTGCGGACCAGCGCGAAGATCGTCGCCAGCGCGATCGTCTCCGCCGCCGCGCGGAATCGCCGGCAGGCCGAGACGCGTCGCGACCTCGCCGTCGTGCGCGATCGCCGCCCTTGGCCGAGATGCGCGTCCTGCGGGCGCAGCCAGACGCGGTGACCGAACGTCGCCGGCGTACTGCATGGCGCGCAGCAGCACCCCGGTGTCGATCAGCGGCATCTCGGCCTGCGAGAACGCGACGCAGCCGGCCTCGGCGAGCTCGCCCATCTCCGTGAGCTCCGCGCCCTGGAGGCCGACGGTCAGCGCGCCGACCGGATAGACGTGCGCCTGGTTGAGCGAGCGGGCGCGGTGCTTCAGCATCTCGACCAGGCCCGGCTCGTCGAGCGGCGGATCGGTGTCGGGCGGACAGGCGAGGCTCGTCACGCCACCGGCCACGGCGGCGTCCATCTCCGACTCGAGCGTCGCCTTGTACTCGAAGCCGGGCTCGCGCAGCCGCGCCGAAAGGTCGATGAGCCCCGGGCAGACGACGCGCCCGCTGCGCGTCGATCGCTCCGATTCGCGCTCCAGCCGGCCGGCGCGCGCGCCGACGCCGCCGACCCGGCCCGCGGCGACGTAGAGCGACGCCACGCGATCGATCCCGTGCTTCGGGTCGATCACGCGGCCGTTTCTGATCTCGATCTTCATGTCAGTGGCGGCCGCCCTCAGTGGCTGCGGCCCTTCAGATTCGCGTCCGGCTGAAGCCGTACCCACGGGCGATGTGCCTCGCCCGGAAGCAGCGAACGCAGCGAGCGTGGGCAGGTCATCTCACGCGCCCGCCAGGATGCTCATCACCGCCATGCGCACGGCGATGCCGAACGTCACCTGCGGCAGGATCACGCTGCGCTCGCCGTCGGCCACCGCGGAATCGATCTCGACGCCGCGGTTCATCGGCCCGGGGTGCATCACGATCGCGTCGGGCTTCGCCAGCGCGAGCTTCTCGGCCGTCAGCCCGTAGTGCTTGAAGTACTCGCCGACCGACGGCAGCAGCGCGCCCCGCATCCGCTCGCTCTGCAGGCGCAGCATCACGACGACGTCGCAGCCCGGCGAGGCCCTCGCGCATGTCGTGGTGGACCCGCACGCCCGAGCGCCTGCACCGCGGTCGGCAGCAGCGTCTTCGGACCGATCGCGCGCACCTCGGGCGTGCCGAGCGTCGTCAGGCCGTGGATCAGCGAGCGCGCGACGCGCGAGTGCAGCACGTCGCCGACGATGGCGACCGTGAGATTGCGGAAATCCTTCTTGTAGTGCCGGATCGTGAAGAGGTCGAGCAGCCCCTGCGTCGGGTGCGCGTGGCGGCCGTCGCCGGCGTTGACGACGTGCACGTGCGCGCGGCCGGTCCGGTTGAGGTGCGCGGCGATCAGGTGCGGCGCGCCCGACTGCGAATGGCGGACGACGAACATGTCGGCGTTCATCGCGACGAGGTTGTCGACGGTGTCGAGCAGCGTCTCGCCCTTGCTCGTCGACGACGCGCCGATGTTGAGGTTGATCACGTCGGCGGACAGCCGCTTGGCCGCGATCTCGAACGTCGTCCGCGTGCGCGTCGAGTTCTCGAAGAACAGGTTGAACACCGACCGGCCGCGCAGCAGCGGCACCTTCTTCACGTCGCGCTCGGCGATCGACGCGAACGGCACCGCGGTGTCGAGGATGCGGACGATGATCTCGGCCGGCAGGCCCTCGAGCGTCAGCAGGTGGGTGAGCTCGCCGTCGGCGTTGAGCTGCGGGTTACGCACCGCCGGCCTCGGTGGTGAGCGCGAGCGTGCCGTCCGCCGTCGCGCGACAGGACGACGGAGAGGTCGCGGGCGACCGCGAGCCGGGCGCCGGCGTAGGTCGGCCTCGATCGGCAGCTCGCGGCCGCCGCGGTCGACAGCACCGCGAGCTCGATGCGCGCCGGCCGCCCGTAGTCGAACAGCTCGTTGATCGCCGCGCGCACGCTGCGGCCGGTGTAGAGCACGTCGTCGACCAGCACGATGGTCGCGCCCTCGACGTCGAACGGCAGCTCGGTGCGCTTGACCTCCGGCTTCAGGCCCTTGCGGCTGAAATCGTCGCGATAGAACGAGACGTCGATGAAGCCGACCGGGTGGTCGCCGGCGATCATCTGCGCGAGCCGCTCGGCGATCCACGCGCCGCCCGAGTAGATGCCGACGAACCGCGCGTCGAACGCGACGGCGCCGCGCATGCGCTCGGCGAGCGCGGCGAGCGTCTGTTCGGCGTCAGGCAGCGCCACGGGTCGTCGTTTCGCGCTGTCGTCGTCGAACCAGGATTGCAGGATCAGCTGCGCGGCGACCGCGTCGCGCGCCGCCTTGCGGCGCGTGCCCGCGTACGCCGGCCTGCGCGAGCGCCGCTTCGGCGCCCTGCGTCGTGTACCGCTCGTCCACGCGCGCCACGTCCAGTCCGAAACGGCCTGCGAGCTGGCGCGCGAAACGATCGGCGCGCGCCGTCATCTCGTGCTCGCTGCCGTCGGCGTGCACCGGTCGACCCGACCACGAGCAGGTCCGGCCGCCACTCGTCGATCAGCGCCGCGATCGCGGCGAAGCGCGCGGCATTCGCCTCGGCGTCGATCGTCGTCAGCGGACGCGCGACGCGGGTCGAGCGTGTTGCCGACCGCGACGCCGATCCGCCGCGTTCCGAAATCGAACGCGAGCACCGTGAGCCTCGTCCGCTCGCGCTGTCGGCGCCACGCGTCATGCGTGCCCGACATCGCCGGACAACCGCGAGAAGTCGATGCCGAGGAGGCGCATCGCGGCGGGCAGGCGCGCCTCGACCGGCGTCTCGAACAGCACGTCCGGATCGGCCGCCACCGTGAGCCAGGCGTTCTGCGCGATCTCCTCCTCGAGCTGCCCGGCGGACCAGCCGGCGTAGCCGAGCGAGACGAAGACGTCCCTCGGGCCCTCGCCGCGCGCGACCGCCTCGAGCACGTCCTTCGACGTCGTGAGTCCGACGTCGTCGTCGACCGCCAGCGTCGACTGCCAGTTGCCGAGCGGCCGATGGAGCACGAAGCCGCGGTCGACCTGGACCGGCCCGCCGAAATGGACCGGCGTGCGGCGCAGCTCGTCGTCGGCGAGCGGGACGTCGATCTGCTCGAACAGCGCCGAGAGCGTCATGTCGGTCGGCTTGTTGACGACGATGCCGAGCGCACCGTCCGCGTTGTGCTCGCACACGTAGGTGAGCGTCTGCGAAAAATGCGGATCGGCCATGGCGGGCATGGCGATCAGGAAGTGGTGCGTGAAATTGGCGGCCGGGCCACCCTTGGAGCCACCCATGAGAGCGATTGTAATCGTGCGCTCCCGTCGGCACAATTGGCGACCCCGCGCACCCGCCCGGCGAACTCCCTCGACATGCACGCTCTCGCCATTCGGCAGGTCGCCCGTGCCGCCGGTCCGGCGCTGGCGCGCGCGGCGCTCGCCCTCGCCGTCTGCGCGGCGACGCTCCCGGCGGCGGCCGGGCTCGTCGTGATGCACGGCTACGCCGAGCTCACGAGCGCGACGCTCTGGATCCAGGCCGATCGGGCTGTGGCGGTCAGCGTGCGCTGGCGCGTCGACGGCGAAACCGACGAGCGTGCATTGGAGCTCATGGCAACCGACGCCAACGACCATGTCGTGGTCGCGCACCTCGCCGGACTCAAGCCCTCCGGCACGGCCGCCTATCGCGTCGCGGCCGGGCCCGACCACCGCGACGGCGTGCTGCGCGCGCAGCCCTACTGGGCATCGCCCAGGGACGCTTCCGAGCTGACCGTCGCGATCGGCTCCTGCTTCTTCCTCGCCGACGCCAATCCCGCCTTTCCCGGCAAGGACTACGGCGGCGGCTTCGGGATCTTCGACGCGATCGCCGCGAAACGCCCCGACCTGATGCTCTGGCTGGGCGACAACCTCTACCTGCAGCAACCCGACCTCCTCGACCCGCAGTCGATGGCGACGCGCTACCGTCGCCAGCGCCAGTTCGAGTCCGCTGCAGGGGCTGCTCACGGCGACGACGCACCTCGCGATCTGGGACGACCACGATTTCGGCCCGAACGACAGCGACGCGTCGAACGTCTTCAAGGGCGAGACGCTGACGCTCTTTCAGCGCTACTGGCCCAATCCGAGCTTCGGGCTGCCCGACGTCCCGGGGACGTTCGGCGTCGCGCGCTCGGCGACGTGCTGTTCTTCCTGCTCGACGACCGCTACTACCGTTATCCCGACCGCTGGCCGGACGGTCCCGACAAGACGATGTTCGGCGCGCGCCAGCTCGAATGGCTGAAGCAGGCGCTCGTCTCCGCGCCGCGCAACGCGATCAAGATCGTCGCCGGCGGAGGCCAGTTCTGGAGCCGCGCGAACCGCTTCGAGGGCTGGCATCAGTTCGGCAGCGAGCGGCACGCCTTCGCCGAGTGGCTGGCCGAGCGGAAGATCGACGGCGTGATCTTCCTCTCCGGCGACCGCCATTTTTCGGAGCTCCTGAAGATCGAGCGGCCGGGCGCCTATCCGCTGTACGAGTTCACGTCGAGCCCGCTGACGTCGCGACCGCCGGCGCGCATCGACGCGGCCGAGCGCGACAATCCCGACGTCGTGCCGGGAACGCTCGTCGTCAAGCGGCAGTTCGGCCTGATCCGCGTGAGCGGTCCCGGCGACGACCGTCGATTGGCGCTCGAGAGCTACGACGGGGCCGGGGAGCTCCTGTGGCGCCACGAAGTGCGCGCCCGCGATCTTCGCCATCCGGCCACGCGGCGGCCGCCCAAATGAGCGACCGTGCGATCGCCCGCGCGCTCGTCTGGTTCCGCCGCGACCTGCGCGACTTCGATCACGCGGCGCTCCATCACGCGCTCCGGGATGCGCGCCGGGTCTACTGCGCGTTCGTCTTCGATCGCGAGATCCTCGACGCGCTGCCGACTCGCGCGGATCGCCGCGTGCGAGTTCATCCGCGGCAGCGTCGCCGAGCTCGACGCCGCGCTGCGCGCGATGGGTGGCGCGCTCATCGTCCGGCATGCGCACGCCCGGGCACGCGATTCCGGCAGCTCGCCGCCGAGCTCGGCGTCGAGGCCGTCTACGCGAACCACGACTACGAGCCCGCGGCGCTGCGACCGCGACGCCGCCGTCGCACGCGCGCTCGCCGACCGGCGGCATCGCGTTCCGGACGGACAAGGACCAGGTGATCTTCGAGCGCGACGAGGTGCTGACGCAGGCCGGCAACGCCGTTCGGCGTCTTCACGCCGTACAGGAACGCCTGGCTCAAGGCGCTGACGCCCGGCCACCTGCAGATCCTACCCGGTCGAGCCGCCACGCCGACGCGCTCGCCGCGCCGCCGCCCGCGCGTCCGACGGCATCCCCACGCTCGAGTCGCTGGGCTTTCGGCCGACCGACCTCGAGGCGCGCGGCGTGGCGCACCGGCATGGACGGCGGCGCCGCGCTGTTCGCCGACTTTCGCGACGCGCATCGACCGCTACCGCGACGCGCGCGACTTTCCGGCCGCCAAGGGACCGTCGTACCTGTCCGTGCACCTGCGCTTCGGCACGGTGTCGATCCGCGAGCTCGCCGCCTACGCGCACGCGCGCTCGCTCGAGGCCGAACGGCGACGGGCGCGGCCACGTGGCTGTCGGAGCTGATCTGGCGCGACTTCTACGCGCAGATCCTCTGGCACCACCCGCGCGTCGTCGGCGCACGCGTTCAAGCCGCGAGTACGATGCGCTGCGCGTTTCCGAACGATCCGGCGAAGTTCGCCGCGTGGTGCGACGGGCGCACCGGCTATCCGATCGTCGACGCGGCGATGCGCCAGATCAACGCGACCGGCTACATGCACAACCGGCTGCGGATGATCGCGGCCGTCGTTCCTCGTCAAGGACCTGCTCGTCGACTGGCGGCGGGGCGAGCGCTACTTCGCCGACACGCTGCTCGACTTACGATCTCGCGTCGAACAACGGCGGCTGGCAGTGGGCGGCCTCGACCGGCTGCGACGCGCAGCCGTACTTCCGCATCTTCAACCCGGTGACGCAGTCGGAGCGCTTCGATCCGGAGGGCAAGTTCATCCGGCGCTACGTGCCGGAGCTCGCGGCGCTCGACGCGACGGAAATCCACGCGCCGTGGCGCGTTCCGCCGGCGGTCCAGCGCGCGAAGGGCGTCGTCGTCGGCCGCGACTACCCGGCGCCGGTCGTCGATCACGCCGCCGCGCGCACCGCCGCGCTCGCGCTGTTCAGAGGCCGGCGCGAGTAGCGCGCGCGCTACTTCCTCTTCGTGCTTGCGCGACTTCTTGTATCGGCGACCAGCTGCTGCTGCAGATTCGGCGGCGCCTGCTCGTAGTGCGACAGCTGCATCGACCAGGAGCCGTGGCCGCCGGTCACCGATTTCAGGCGCGCCGAATAGCCGTCGAGCTCGGCCAGCGGCGCGAGCCCGCTGATCGCGAGCACGCCCGGGCTGCAGACCCCGCGTGCCGGTGACCTGCCCGCGCCGCGACGACAGGTCGCCGGCGATGTCGCCGATGTTCGTCTCGGGGCAGATGACCTCGACGTTGACGATCGGCTCGAGCACGATCGGCCGCGCCTTCTCGATCGCGTCGAGGAACGCCTTCTTGCCGGCGGTGACGAACGCGACTTCCTTCGAGTCCACCGGGTGGTGCTTGCCGTCGTAGACGACGACGCGCACGTCCTGCATCGGGAAGCCGGCGATCGCGCCCGTGACCGAGCACCTGCTCGACGCCCTTCTGCACGGCCGGCATGAACTGGTGCGGAATCACGCCGCCCTTGGTCTCGTCGACGAACTCGAAGCCCGCGCCGCGCGCGCGCGGCTCGACGCGCAGGAACACCTCGCCGAACTGCCCGGCGCCGCCGGTCTGCTTCTTGTGGCGGTGGTGGCCCTCGGCCTTGCGCGGTGATCGTCTCGCGGTAGGGGATCCGCGGCGGCTGGGTGTCGACCTCGAGCTTGAACTGGCTCGTCATGCGCTCCAGCACCGAGCGCAGGTGCAGGTCGCCCAGCGCGCGGAGCACCGTCTCGTTGGTGCGGCGAGTCGTGCTCGACGACGAGCGTCGGGATCCTCGGCGATCATCCGGTGCAGCACCTCGGAGATCCGCTGCTCGTCGCCGCGCTTCTTCGGCGTGATCGCGACGCCCTACATCGGCGTCGGGAACTCGAGCGGCCGCATGTGGATGTGGTCCTCGTCGTGCGAGTCGTGCAGCACGCAGTCGAACTCGATCTCGTCGACCTTCGCCACCGCGGCGATGTCGCCCGGGCACCGCCCGGTCGACCTCGACGTTCTTGCCCCCCTGCAGCATGAACAGATGGCCGACCTTGAACGGCTTCCGGCCGTCGCCGATGAAGAGCTGCGTGTCCTTGGTCACCGTGCCCTGGTGGACGCGGAAGACGCCGAGCTTGCCGACGAACGGGTCGATCACGACCTTGAACACGTGCGCGAGCACGTGCTTCTTCGGATCCGGCTCCGAGCGGAACTCCTCGGCCGCGTCGCCTTCGCCCTTGTAGAACAGCGGCGGATTGCCCTCGGTCGGATTCGGCGCGAGCTTCACCAGGACGTCGAGCAGCTCGGCGACGCCGGCGCCCGTCTGCGCGGAGATGAAGCACACCGGCACGAGGTGGCCCTCGCGCAGCGCCTTCTCGAACGGCGCGTGCAGCTCGTCCGGCGCGATCTCGCCCTGCTCGAGGTAGAGCGCCATCAGGTCCTCGTCGACCTCGACGACCTGGTCGACGAGCGCGCGGTGCGCCTGGCCGACCGACGAGAAATCGGACTCGCCGTCGGGGTTGAAGAAGCAGTCGACGACGCGCTTGCCGCCGCCGGCCGGCAGGTTGATCGGCAGGCACTCCTTGCCGAACGTCGCCTGGATCTGCGCGAGCAGCGTCCGGCAGGTCGACGTTCTCGGCATCGATCTTGTTGACGATGACGAGCGCGGCACAGCTTGCGCTTCGCCGCCCAGTCCATCATGCGCGACGTGATCATCTCGATGCCGGTCTGCGCGTTCACCACGACCGCCGCGGTCTCCACGGCGTCGAGCGCGCCGATCGCCTGGCCGATGAAATCCGGGAAGCCGGGCGTGTCGATGAGGTGGATGCGCGTGTCCCGCGTGTCGAGGTGCAGGATCGACGCGCGCAGCGAGTGCTGCCACGTCTTCTCCAGCGGATCGAAGTCGCTGACGGTCGTGCCGCGCTCGACGGTGCCGGCCGCCGTGATCGCGCCGGCCGCGAGCAGCAGCGCCTCGGCGAGCGTGGTCTTGCCCGACCCGCCCTGACCGACGAGCGCGACCGTGCGGATGTTGCTGGTGGCGTAGTTCGCCATGCGATGACCTCCCCCGTGGATGTTCGGGCAAATTATACCGGGGGCCGCCGGTGCCACGGCGCGCCCGCCAACCTTCGGGCCCGGGCGGCCTTTGACGAAGGGCAATATTCGGGTGCGGGAGTGCGCCGCTAGGGCGTCAACGCCAGCATCTCGCGCAGGTGCGTGAGCAGCTCGTCTTCCTGGAAAGGCTTGCCGAGGTAGAGCTCGACACCGAGCTCCCTGGCGAGGTTGCGGTGCTTCTCCGCCGTGCGCGACGTGATCATCACGATCGGGATCGTGGAGGTCTTCGCATCGCCTTGATCTTCTTGGTGAACTCGAAGCCGTCCATTCGCGGCATTTCGATGTCGAGCAGGATCACGTCGGGCGCTTCCGTCTGCAGCAGCTCGAGCGCGTCGATGCCGTCCTTCGCGGTGACGACATCGAAGCCCTCGCGCGTCAGCAGCCGGCTCGTGATGCGGCGCACGGTCAGCGAGTCGTCGACGATCATCACCAGCGGCCGCCCGGCCTGCACGACGGCAATCCTCGGCACCTCCGGCGCGATCCGCTCTGCGTCCGGCTCGTACACCGGCACGTCCGCGCGCTGCGCGAGCTGCACCGGATTGATGATCAGCACGATCTCGCCGGTGCCGAGCACCGTCGCGCCGGCGATGCCGGACACCCGCGCGAGCTGCGGCCCGATGTTCTTCACCACGACTTCCTGGTTGCCGATCATCTCGTCGACGTGCACGGCGGCAACGCTCTGTCCGCTGCGCAGCAGCAGCACGGCGTTGGTGCGCGTCGACTCCGGAATCTGCTCGCGATCGCCGAGCAGCCGGGGCAGGTAGTGGAACGGATAGCTCACGCCCTGCCACTCGACGCGGCGCTGCACGTAGAGCTCGACGAGCGCCTCGGGCTTCAGCTGCTGGACCTTCTCGACCATCGGCGCCGGCAGCGCCCAAAGCCGGCCGCCGGCGCGCACGAGCACCGCCTGCGCCACGGCCAGCGTCAGCGGCAGGTACAGCTTGAACGTCGTGCCCTTGCCGGCCCGCGTCGACACCTCGACGCGGCCGCCCAGCTCGGCGATCTCGGCGCGCACGACGTCCATGCCGATGCCGCGCCCCGAGACCTGCGTGACCTTCGCCGCCGTCGAGAATCCCGGCTCGAAGATGTACGCGATCAGCTGCTCGTCGGTCGGCTGCGCGTCGGCGGTGATCCGTCCCTGCGCGATCGCCTTGGCACGGATCCGGTCGAGGTCGAGGCCCGCGCCGTCGTCGGCGAGCTCGATCGCGATCTCGTTGCCGACCTGGCGCACGGTCAGCGTGATCTCGCCGGTCTCGGACTTGCCGGCCCTGGCGCGAACATCGCGCGGCTCGATGCCGTGGTCGAGCGCATTGCGCAGCAGGTGCTCGAGCGGGCCGACGAGCTTTTCCAGCACCGACCGGTCGAGCTCGGTCTGCGCGCCGCCGATCTCGAGATTGGCGCGCTTGTCGAGCTCCTTGGCGGTGCCGCGCAGGATCCGGTACAGCCGCTCCGACAGGCTGCCGAACGGCACCGTGCGGATCGAGAAGAGCTGCTGCGCGACGTCGCGCGACAGGCGTGCCTGCGAGATGAGCGCGGCGTCGGTGACGTCGAGGTTGCGCAGCAGCGACTGCTGTACCGTCGACACGTCGTTGACGCCTTCGGCGAGCGAGCGCGCGAGCTCCTGGAAGCGCGTGTAGCGGTCGAACTCGAGCGGATCGAAGCCTTCGTCGCCTTCGCCCACCTGCAGCAGCCGTGACTGGATCTGCGACTCGGCCTGAATCTCGATTTCGCGCACCTGCGTGCGCAGCCGTACGACGCTGCCCGTGAGCTCGAGCAGGTTCGCCTTCAGCGCGCGCAGCTCGCTTTCGATGCGCGCGCGCGTGATCGCAACTTCGCCGGCCTCGTTGACGAGGCGGTCGATGATGTCGGCGCGCACGCGCAGCATCGCATAGGCGCCGGTCTCGACCTCCGCGGCTTCGCCCACGGCAGGCGACGGCGCCGCCGGCGCGGGAAGCGGCACGACGACGGACCTTTCCGCTCCGGCCAGCGCTCGCGCGGGACCGACGTGCTCCACCGACGGCGCAGATGCAGCTCCAGCTGCCGCGGCCACCGGCGATTCCGCGGGCTCGGGCAACTCGACGTTCGTCCTGCCCTTGCGCAATGCGTCGAGCACGTACCCGATTCGATCGAGGTCCGAGTCGAGCGCCTCGAACAACTCCGGCGTCGCGGCGACCAGCGCATCCTCGGTCGACATGCGCGATTCCATCAGGTGCGCGAGTTCGCCCAGGCGCATCGCGCCTGCCATCCGCGCGCTGCCCTTGAACGTGTGCAGCGTCCGGCGAAGCTGGCGCGCGCCGACGAGGTCGCCCGGGGTGCGGCGCCATGCGCGCACCTGCTCGCCGGCCTGCGGATAGAGCTCTGCCGCTTCCTCGAGAAAGATCGGCAGCACCTGCTCGTCGACGTCGTCGCGGATGTCGGCGAGCACCCCCTGGGGCGATTCGGGGGCGGACTCCGCTGCAGCGTGCGCGGGGTATTGCGCATGCGCCGTCGGCGAGGGCGGGCTCACGGTGGCCGGCACCGCGATCTCTGCCGCGGGGGGGGCCACGGCTTCGGCGGGCGGAGCCACGGCGATTTCGGGAGGCGGAGACACCGCGACGGGCGCGGGAGCCGGCGGGCTCGGGACCGCAGATTCGCCGTCGGCGAACTCGCGTGCCGCCTGCGCTTCGGCGTCGACGGGGGCGGTCTCGGTGATCGCGGCCCTCTTGAGCGCTTCCAGCTCCAGCTGGATTTCCGCAGCCTTCGCCGAATCCGTCGCATTGAAGGCCGCGCGCGCCTTTACCCGTCCTACGAATTCGCCCAGGCCCTGCACCGCGCCCGCCAGGACCGGCAGCGCCGATTCCGGACGCGGCCCCGCCGTTTGCTGCAGCGCGAGCAGGCACTGCTCGAGCGACTTCGCGGTCAACGCGATGAGCGGCAAGCCGCTTGTGCGGTGGATGCCGCAGAGCGTGTGGCTCGCGCGCACCATCGCGGCGGAGGGCAACTCCGTCGGGTCGAACTGCAACAACGACAACTCGTGCGCGAGTGTCGCGAGATGCGCATCCGCCTCGTCGACCAGCACCGCGTAGAGCTCCGGCGACAGGCTGACATCGCCGACCCTGACGGATTGGGGGGGCGTGACGGCCACCGGCTCCGCCGCGGCCGCCCCACGCACGTCGCCGCTCGGCGCGACCTCGATGATGTCGGCGCCGCCGTCACCACCGGCTTCAGCGTCATCGACCCAGTCCGCAGCCGGCGACGGCGCTCCGGCGGGGGCGCCGCCGAGCTCTGGCAGGTCGACCATCTGCACGGAGTCACTGTCCAGCTCGGGCAGCTCGACATTCTCCGGCGGCGCTCTGTCGACCTCCGGAATCGCCACGCTCTGCGCCGGCGCGACCTCCGCCGACGCGGGCGCCGGGACCACGGGCTCGGCCGCGGACGGGAGCTCCGCCTCGACCGCGGCGATCGCAGCGTGGAGCTTCGCCGGATTGGCGGCGACGTGGCCGGTGTCCTTGAGCAGGGCGATCCAATGCCGGAATTCGGACTCGGCAACGTCGATCATCGCGAGCACCGCCGGCGTCACCGTGCGCTCCTCCTCGAGCAGGCGATTGTGGATCTTCTCGACGTCGTACGCGTGCTCGCCGAGCTCGGTCAATCCGACCATCCGTCCGCTGCCTTTCAGCGTGTGGAACTGGCGGCGCGCCGTGCGCAGCGCCTCGCGGTCGCCAGGGTTCCCCTCGAGCTCGCGGCGGCAGGCCGCGATTGCGTCGAGGACGTCGGCGGCTTCGGTCAGGTAGATGTCGAGGAGCTCGGCGTCGAGACCCGTGGCGTCGGTCGCGAGCAGGCGCTGCGTCTCTTCCGAGATGGCTGGTGCCGGTGCCGAAACCGCGGCGCCGCTCTCAGCGATCGCCGTGACGGCGGCCGCCAGCGCAGCGGTGCCGCCGGCCTTGAGCTCCGCCAGCGCCGCCTTCCGCCTGCGCGACGAGCTCGCTGTCGTCGATGAGCTTCGCGTCGTTCAGGAGGTCGTCGAGCCGCGCCTTCAGCAAATCCCGCGCAGCCGCATCCGCCGGGGCGCGATGGACTTCGGCGACGAGTGCGGGTAGCGCGTTGCGCAGCTCCTCGACCGCCTGCTCGACGGTCTCGGCACTCCGGTCGAACTGCGGGGCGGAAGCCTCGCCAAGGCGCTTGGCCAGCAGGGGCGCGATGAGCCGCTGCCGATCCGGCCGCTGCTGCTCCATCGCCTCGACGTAGAAGCCGAGGCCCGACAGCGATTCCGCGAGCAGCTCCAGGTCCTCGCCATCGATCTCCGCGTCCGGATTTCCGTAGCTGTCGATCTGCTCCTGGCAGAGCCCGAGCAGGCGCTCCGCGTCGTCCTGCGCGAGCATCCTGAGCGCGCCGCGGATCTGCTGGCTGTCCTTGGAAAGCGTCCCGAGGTCGGCCCGCTTCGTGTGGTCGCGGAAAAACGCGTCGAGCACCTGTTCCATGCGCCGCAGGTTTGCCTGGATCTCGCGGGCGACCTGAGTCAGCAGGACGCGCTCGTGCGCGCGCCGGAACATTTCGTCGAGGATCGGTGCCGTGGCGGCGGGGATGGGGCGCGATGCCTGAGCCGCGTCGAGACGCGCCATCATCGCGTCAACCTGCCTGGGGAACTCCTTCGACAGCTTGCCGTAATTCTCGACGGCACTCTCGGCGAGCAGCATGCCCGTCGCGTACTCCATCGCCAGCGGCTCGGACACGTTGCCCGACGGCGGCATGCTGTCCAGCCGCGCGACGAGCGAAGCGGTGAGTTTCGTCAACGCGCGGTTGCCGATCTCGACGGCGTCCGCATGCACGGCGGCGAGCATCTGCTTGAGCTTCGGCAGGCTTTCCGCGCGGCCGGTCGTGACCTTGATCCACATGTCCTTCGCCGTGGCGAGCTGCTCGCGCGCGTCCCGCAGGATCGGCTGCAGGCGGACGACGTCCGCGTTCAGCACCTCGGCCGATGGGATCAGCGCCGCGAGCGCGTAGGCGTTCTGCACGGCCTGCACCGACGGCGCGACCGGAGCACTGACTGCGACGTAGTAGAGCACCTCGCGCCGAAGCCGGTCGGCGACCTTCGACGATCCTTCGACGACGCGGCGGATCTGGAGGTCGATGCGCGCCGCGAGCTGCTTCGGTCCGAAGCCGGCCTCGAGGCCACGCTCGATGATCGCGTCGAAGAACGCCGTGGCGGTCCACCAGAACGTCCGCGCGCTCTGCCGCGTGCTGACCCGCTCGATCCCGGCGACGGCGTCGCGCATCCGGCGTGCGCCTTGGGCGTCGCCGCGAAGGAACGCGAGCAGCCCGCGCTGGTAACGGCGTCGCTGGTTGACGAGGTGCGAGGCGAGCTCGCCCGCCGGCAGGGCCTCCGGTGCCTCGCGCACCGGTGCGCGCAGTTCGAGGTCCGGGAAAGAACAGGTCGGTCGGGCGCTGCCGCCTTCACGCCGCGCGCGCGCTGCATCGCGTCGTACTCGGGGAACAGCACCAGCGGAACGGGCGGCGCACCCCCGACCAGCTCGTCGAGGAAGATTCCGAGCTTGCGGCACGCGCGATCGACGACGGCGCACTCGGCGCGACTCCATCCGGTCGCGGCTCCTCGAGCCGCGCGAGCTGGCGCTCGATCTCGTCGGTGTACACGGCGACGGCGTCCAGCCCAACCATCTGGATCGCGCCCGGCCGCCTGGTGGACATGGCTGCGCGCCTGCCTGAGCGGCGCGGGATCCGACGGTGCCGCCCCGAATGCGGCGAGCAGCTTCGAGCCCCCGCGCGAGAGACTGGCCGATCTCGCCGTGCACCCAGGACAGCGGGCCCGCGTCGAACGCGGGCGGTGTTGGACTCGGAAGTTTGGGCGAGCATGGGGGTCGGGTTCGTCGGGTTCGCTGCGCCCCGGGGATCATCGCGGGCGCGGCATTCTGCGTCGGCGCATCAGACCTTGAAGCCGGCCACCGAGCTGCGCAGCTCGGCGGCGAGCCTGGTCAGTTGTCCGATCGAAACGTTCGTCTGTTTCGTCCCCTCGGTCGTCTCCTCGGTGATCTGCAGGATGCCCTGCATGCCGCGCGTCACGTCGGTCACCGAGACCGACTGCTTCTGCGTCTGCGCCGAGATGCCGCCGATGAGCGCGGCGAGCTCGCGCGAGACGCGCCGGATCTCCTCCAGCGCCTGCCCCGCGGCATCGGACAGCTTGGTGCCTTCGACGACGCCGACCGTCGACTTCTCCATCGCCGCGACGGCGTCCTGCGTGTCCGCCTGGATCGTCTTGACGATCGCGTCGATCTGCTTCGTCGCCTCGCCCGAGCGCTCGGCGAGCCGCTGGACCTCCTCGGCCACCACGGTGAAGCCGCGACCGGCCTCGCCGGCCGACGCCGCCTGGATCGCCGCGTTCAGTGCCAGGATGTTCGTCTGCTCGGTGATGTCCGAAATGAGCTCCACGATCTCGCCGATCTCGAGCGACGATTCGCCGAGGCGCTTGATGCGCTTCGACGTGTCCTGGATCTGCGCGCGGATCTCGTTCATGCCGGCAATCTGGTTCTGCACCGATTGCGCGCCCTTCTCGGCCGCCGCCAGCGACTGCTGGGCGACCTTCGCGGACTGTCCCGGCCGACTGCGACACCTCGCTGATCGACTGCGCCATCTGCAGCACGGACCCCGACGCCTGCTGGATCTCGCGATTCTGGCGCTGCGAGGCCTCGTACAGCCGGTTCGAGATCGCCTGCGCGTCCTGCGTCGCCTTGCGTCACCTGGTCGGTCGCCGAGTTGATGCCCTTGACCAGCGTGCGCAGCTCCTCGATCGTGAAGTTGATCGAGTCGGCGATGGCGCCGGTCACGTCCTCGGTCACCGACGCCTGGACGGTGAGATCGCCGTCGGCGAGGTTGCCCATCTCGTTCAGCAACCGGAGGATCGCCTCCTGGTTGCGCTTGTTCTCCTGCTCGCTCTCGAAGGCGCGCACGCGCGCGTCGTCGAGGAACACCTTGCCCAGCAACAGCAGCGTGCCCAGCGCGAGCAGGGCGAAGGCGATGGCGATCCAGAGCGGTACCCGCGACTTGCCGCTGCCTTCGTAGAGCTCGGCGAGCCGGGTCGTGTCCGCGAGCAGTGCCTCGGCTTCGTTGTTCGACGCTGCGCGCCGCCTGCTTGGCCGACGACGAGCCGATTCATGTTCTGCGCGACCGCGGTGACGCCGGCGTCGAAGGCGGTCGCCTGCTTCGCGATCTCGGCCAGCGGCCCGCGCGCG
Organism: Candidatus Eiseniibacteriota bacterium; assembly: GCA_963725865.1. Classification (GTDB taxonomy): domain Bacteria; phylum Eisenbacteria; class RBG-16-71-46; order RBG-16-71-46; family RBG-16-71-46; genus CAVSAC01. The sequence goes on along the minus strand of CAVSAC010000014.1, from coordinate 100,202 downwards.
TCGTCGCCGGGCCGCGGCCCGCGAGCGACGCCCGGTCAGCGCTCGTCGCGGAACGCTGCCGGCGTCCTTGCCGAGCAGCGACCGCGACGTCGGGATCGACCTCGGCGGCCGAGACGAGGGCGACGGCACTCTTCGCGATCCGCTGCGAGAGCGCGGCGAGCTGGTTCGCGTGCTCGGCCTCGCGCGCGCCCGCGCCCGACTGCGCCACCTGGCGCGCCGCGTCGCCGATGCGATTCGCCGCCCTGCGTGATCGTCGCCGATGCCGTTCGCGAGGCTCGGTCAGGCTCTGCCGATTGTCGAGCATGCGCTCCGTATTCGCGTCGACGCGATCCCAGCGCGCCTTGATGTCCTGCAGGAGCCCGTTCAGCGTTTCGTCCTGCACGACGTCGAGCGCTACGCCCTTGACGGTCGCCGCCGCGCTGCAGCGCGTCGAGGTCCGCCTTGAAGCGCTCGCGGCTGTCCTTGATCGCCGCGAACGCCGCGGCCTGGCCCTGCGACGCCAGCGCGGTGCCGCGCGCGAGCCGCTGCGACAGCATCTGCATTTCGGTCGCGGTCGCCGCCGACGCGGTGGCCTGCGACGCGGTCCGGACGTCGAGGAACATGATCGAGCACGGCGAACACGAGGAACGTCACCAGCAGCACGCCGAGGACCTGGAACTGGCGGACGATCGGAAGGTGACCGACCAGCGGCACCTTCCTCGGCATCTTCGTTTCCGTCATCGCGGCGTGCATCTGCTCGACCAGCGACGCGGAGGCCAGCGGATCGTAGCCCCGCGCCTCGTCCGCGGCGCGGACCTGCGTCGTCGGCATCTCCGATGCCTGCCGACGTGGCCGACGTCCCGCGTCGGCGCCGACGAGCTTCGGGAGCTTCAGTCCCATCGCCATGTTTCCTCCAGATGACACGTGGTCACGCGTCGGTCCGAACGATCGGTCTCTTCATCGCGTCACCTCGATCAAAGGCCGACGCGCAGAAACGCGGGATCCTCGACGAGCCGGGCGAGGTCGATCTCCTGCCAGGCGCCGCCTTCGGCGTCGATCCAGCGCTGGCCGTACCACGCCGGCGCATCCGCGTCCGGCGACGTCGGCGCGAGCTCCGCGACGTTGCGAAGGCCGAGCACGCTCTGCACGACGATGCCGACCCTGAGATCGCCGGCGCGGGGCCCGAACAGGATCAGCCGGCTCTGGCCGCCGGTGCCGTGCGGGATGACGGCCTCGCGCCCGATGAAGCCCGCGAAGTCGACGACGCTGTACAGGTTGCCGCGGATGTTCGCGAGACCGAGAAACCAGGGCTGCGTCAGCGGCACCGCCGGCGATCGGCGGCACCGCAACCACTTCCGCTGCGTCGACGAGCCGAATGAGCCACCGCTCGCCGCCGCACGCGAGCCCGAGCCGCGACGATTCGACCTGCGCGGCGGTCTTGCTCGCGAGGCGGTTCGCCAGCTCCTGCTGAAACGACTGCAGGTCGATGCGGGCGGTGCGGGCCATCGTCGGGGGAATGGTCGGTTGGCGATCAGCTCAGTGCGGCGATCTTCGCGAGGAGCTCATCCCGGTTGACGGGCTTCACGACGTAATCGCGCGCGCCCTGGCGCATCCCCCAGATCTTGTCGGTCTCCTGGCTCTTCGACGTGCAGAGCACGATCGGAATGTTCTTGGTGTCCGCGTCGCGGCTGATCGCGCGCGTCGCCTGGAAGCCGTTGAGGCCGGGCATGACGACGTCCATGAGGATCAGGTCCGGCCTGATCTGCTTCGCCTTGACGATGGCGTCCTCGCCGCTTGTCGCAGGCGCACGACCTCGTAGCCGGCCTTGGTCAGCATGTCGTTCAGGACATGCCGTTCGGTCGGCGAATCGTCGACGACGAGTATTCTCTTGATCGTCATGGCTGCGGCTGCGCGTTGCGGTCGTGAGGCGGCGCCGCGTCAGGCGGCGGCGGGCGCGGGCGCTCCCGATGCCGCCGGGCGGACCACGTGCGTCGCGACCGCCTTCAGCAGGCTTTCCTTCGTGAACGGCTTGGTCAGGTACTGGTCCGACCCGACCATCCGGCCCCGCGCCCGGTCGAACAGGCCGTCCTTCGACGACAGCATGATCACCGGCGTCGCACTGGAACTTCGCGTTCTTCTTGATGAGCGCGCACGTCTGGTAACCGTCCAGCCGCGGCATCATGATGTCGACGAAGACGAGATCGGGCTGGTGATCGGCGATCTTGGCGAGCGCGTCGAAGCCGTCCTCGGCCAGGATCACCGTCGCACCCCGCCTGCAGCAGGAAGATCTCGGCGCTGCGGCGGATGGTGTTCGAGTCGTCGATCACCATCACCTTGACGCCCGACAGCGGATTTGGCTCCGGCACCATGCTTTTCCTCTTCGCGACCCGTCGTTTCAGACCAGCAAATTGTGGGCCACAGACTGAGTTCGCGGGCAAGTTTGCCATGGGCGCAGCCGGTTGCCTAGAGCATAAACTTTGCCTGAATCGGCATCGGCAGCGGAATTCGCGCATTCGCTCGCGGCCCGGCAAGTTTTCGTCGGACGCGGCTGACGCGCAGGGGCACTACCCTGCCCTCGGGCGTCGCTGTCGCGGTCCGACCCCGCCGGCGGCCCCGGGGTCCCGCGCGAGCGGCGGCGGCCGCGGCGCCGCAGCCCGCCCGCAGCGCCCCCGGGGACGCGCTTCAGCGGCCGAGAAACATCCGGTACGCCGGATTCGCGGTCTCCTCGACGCAGTCGTAGCCCAGCCGGTCGAGAAACGATGCGGAATTCGCCCTTGTCCGACGGCGGCACCTGCATGCCGACCAGCACGCGGCCGTAGTCGGCGCCGTGGTTGCGGTAGTGGAAGAGGCTGATGTTCCAGCCGCGGCTCATGCTGTTCAGGAACTTCATCAGCGCGCCGGGCCGTTCCGGGAATTCGAAGCGATAGAGGATCTCGTTCTTCGCCGACGGCGCGTGCCCGCCGACCAGGTGCCGGACGTGCAGCTTCGCCATCTCGTTGTCGGAGAGGTCGATCGCCTCGATCCTGCGCCGCCGGAACTCGCGCGAGCAGCTGATCGGTCTCGCGGCGGTTCGCGACCTCGATGCCGACGAAGATGTGCGCGACGCGCGGATCGGCGTAGCGATAGTTGAACTCCGTGACCGAGCGCTTGCCGAGCAGCCGGCAGAACTCGCGGAAGCTGCCCGGCTGCTCGGGAATCGTCACCGCGAGCACCGCCTCGCGCTGCTTCGCCCAGCTCGGCGCGCTCGGCCACGAAGCGCAGCCGATCGAAGTTCATGTTGGCGCCGCAGGCGATCGCGACGTACGTGCGGTCCTTCGTCCGATGCCGCTCGATCCAGGCCTTCGCGCCGGCGATCGACAGCGCGCCGGCCGGCTCGAGGATGGACCGCGTGTCCTCGAACACGTCCTTCAGCGCCGCGCACGTCGCGTCGGTGTCGACGAGCACGATCTCGTCGACGTACTGCTGCGCGAGGCGGAACGTCTCCTTGCCGACCTGCTTGACCGCGACGCCGTCGGCGAACAGCCCGACGTGCGCGAGCTTGACGCGGCGGCCGGCGGCCAGCGAGCGCGCCATCGCGTCCGAGTCCTCGGGCTGCACGCCGATCACCTTGATGTCGGGCCGCACGCGCTTCACGTACGCGGCGATTCCGCTGATCAGCCCGCCGCCGCCGACCGCGACGAAGATCGCGTCGATGGGTCCCTGCCGCTGGCGCAGGATCTCCATGCCGACCGTCCCCTGCCCGGCGATCACGTCGGGATCGTCGTACGGGTGCACGAACGTCGCGCGCGAACGCTTCTGCAGCGTGAGCGCGTGCGCATACGCATCGCTGTACGAGTCGCCGATGCAGTACGACCTTCGCGCCACGCGCCTCGACCGCCGCGATCTTGATGTGCGGCGTGGTCACCGGCATCACGATCGTCGCCGCGCAGCCGAGCTCGCTGCGCGGCGAGCGCGACGCCCTGCGCGTGATTGCCGGCGGACGCCGCGATGACGCCGCGCGCGCGCTCGGCGGCCGACAGATGCGCCATCTTGTTGTACGCGCCGCGCAGCTTGAACGAGAACACCGGCTGCTGGTCTTCGCGCTTCAGCAGGATGCGGTTGCCGAGCCGTCGCGACAGCGACGGGCGCGAGGTCGAGCGGCGACTCGATCGCCACGTCGTAGACCTTGGCGGTCAGGATCTTCTGGAGGTAGTCGACGGGCATCGGGGATGGCGGATCGCGGGCGGACGGAACCCGCGAGCGTAGCAGGAAAGCACGCGGACGCGGAACGCGCGCAATCTGCGCGATCGCGACGCCGCGCGTCGACGGGATCAAGCGACCGGCGGGACCGGCGCGAAGCGAGCGCAGCCAGAGACAGCGGCCACCGGACTCGCTGTCGAGCGCCGCCAGGTAGTCCTCGTGCGCCGCGAGTTCGGCCGGCGTCGGCTCGATCACGCATCACCGACGGGCGCGGCCCCGCGCTGCCGGACTCCCGCGCACCTGCGTCGCCTTCACGCACGGAGAGGCGACGGCGCGGCCATGTCGATCGTCAGCGTCTCCTGACCGCGCGTCATCGCGAGATACACCTCGGCGAGGAGTTGCGCGTCCAGGAGCGCGCCGTGCACCGAACGATGCGCGTTGTCGACGCCGAAGCGCTCGCACAGCGCGTCGAGGCTGTTGCGCTTGCCGGGAAACATCTCGCGCGCGAGCGCCAGCGTGTCGATCAGCCCTGCGTAGACCTCGGCGCAGGTCGGAGTCGGCCGCGAGCCGGAATTCGGTGTCGAGAAAGCCGACGTCGAACGGCGCGTTGTGGATGATCCAGTCGGCGCCGCGCGCGAAGTCGACGAACTCCGCGGCGACGTCGCGAAACCTGGGCTTTCCCTTGAGGTCCTCCCAGGTCATCCCGTGCACTTCGGTCGCGCCGGCATCGATCTCGCGCTCCGGGATCGACGCGGAAATGCACGGCGCGCCCGTGGCCCGGCGATCGACGAGCTCCAGCGCGGCGAACTCGATGATCCGATGACCCTGCTTCGGATCGAGCCCGGTGGTTTCGGTGTCGATGACGATCTGGCGCACCCGGCTCCCCCGCTCAGCGCCGGTACCGCTGGATCGTCGACTGGATCTCGTCGATCGCGCGCTCGATCTCGTCGTCCGAAAGGTCGCGGTCAGTGCCCTTGCGGTCGGCGAGCGACAGCGTCCGGTCGAGGTGCGTGGCGAATTCCCCGAGGCCCAGCGTCTCGGTGATCGTCGTCGTCGGCTCGTCGACGAGGGTCTCGGGACCCCAGCGAACGACGATCGCCGAAAGGTTATCGCCGTCGGCGCCGCCGCGCCGCTCGGCTTCGCGCATCATCTCGGGCGCCGCCTTCAGGATCGGCGACGACGTGAGCATCGTCGCCATCTCATCGCTGCCGACCGCGCCCCACAGGCCGTCCGTGCACATGACGATGATGTCGCCGTTCTTCAGGAGCGTCCGGTTGCCGAGGTCGATCACCGGGTCGACGAGGCCACCGAGACAGCTGTAGATCTTGTTGCGGTCGGGATGGTCGGCCGCATCGGTCTGGCCGATCATCCCCTGGTCGATCAGGTACTGGACCTTCGAATGGTCCTTCGTCTGGCTGACGAGCGCGCCCTGCCGGAAAAGCGAGAGCCGCGAATCGCCGACGTGCGCCCAGTAGGCGCACCCCGCCTGCACGATGCACGCGACGCAGGTGGTGCGCGGCGTCTCCAGCATCGAGAACTGCGTCGAGTACGAACCGAGCGCGGCGTGCGCCTTGACCATCGACTCGTGCAGGAACGTGAGCGGGCTCTTGAGGATGGGCTTCGCCTCCTGCTGAAACCTCTCGATGAACAGCCGGACCGCGATCTGCGCGGCGATCTCGCCGCCCGCGTGGCCTCCCATCCCGTCGGCCACGACGAGCAGCAGCGTGTCGCGGCTGTACGTGTAGGCGATGCGGTCCTGGTTGACCGTGCGCGAACCCTTGCGCGATTCCTGGAAGATCGTGAAGCGCATCGCGTCAGTGCCCGCCCGGCCGCCCGAAGGGCACTGACTGCCCCCCTTGGGGGGCGGCGAACGCAGTGAGCGTGGGGGGGCCGTTCATGCTACGCACCGATTTCGGTGAAGAGCTTCCGCTTCAGGTTGCCGAAGAAGCCGACCTTGGGCTTTTTCGGCGGAATGTCGCGGATCGCCTTCTGCAGCGCGAACACCGATTGCGGACGTTCGAGGGGGTCGAGGCGCAGGCACCAATCGATCACCTCGAGCACGTTGTCGGAATACTGGCCTGCCCAGATCTTCTTGGCCGAGACGAGATGGTCTTCCTGCTGCCTCGCGTCGGCCGCCTGCGGCGCGAACGCGGCGAGGCACGCGAACATGCTCGCCCCCACGCCGTACACGTCCGTCCACGGCCCCAGCCGGTCGGGATCCCGGTATTGCTCGGGCGCAGCGAAGCCCGGTGTGTACATCGGCGCGAGCTTGGGGCGGCGCGTCGTGAGCGTCTGGCGCGCGGCACCGAAGTCGAGGAGCACCGGGCTGCCGTCGGTCCGCAGGTAGATGTTGGCCGGCTTGATGTCTAGGTGCAGCAGCTTGTGCGTGTGCACCTCGCGCAAGCCGTTCAGGAGGTGCATGAAGACGTGGCGCACCAGGCGCTCCGACATCTGGTCCTGTCGCATCTGGATCTGCTGCTGCAGCGTGCGGCCGCGTTCGTAGCGCATCACCATGTACACGGTCTCGTTGGCGCGGAAGAAATTGAGCACGCGCACAACGTTCGGGTGCGTGATCTTCGCCAGCGCGCGGCCCTCCTCGAAGAAGCACTTCATCCCGTACCGGAACGAGGCCATGTTCTCGGCCGACGTCGCGCGGACGATGTCGCCTTCGGTGCGGAGCACAAGCGACGACGGCAGGTACTCCTTGATCGCGACCGGCACGCCGGTCTCGTCGAATGCCCGATAGACGATCGAGAATCCGCCGCGGCTGATCTGCCGGTCGATCCGATAGTTGAGCAGCTGATACCCGCCGGAGAGGGCTTGGTTGGTGACGGGCATGGGCGCAGGGAGTGGAGGACGCTAATCGCGCAAACGGGTTGCAATTCGCATGCCAAACGACCTTCGCGCGCTTGCGCCTCCGGCGTATAACGCATACATTCTCCGTATGAACGCGCCCAAAGTAAAGCTGGAAAAGTTGTCAAAATACGGCCGGTTTTGCCGATGATCCTCAGCATGACCGGATTCGCGGCAGTTGCCGCGGAGCTGCCCGGCGTTGCGCTCGCCGTCGAGCTGCGCTCCGTCAACCACCGCTATCTCGACCTCCAGGTCCGCCTCCCCGACGAGCTTGCGCGGCCTCGAATCCGCGCTGCGCGAACAGCTGGTCGCGGAGTTGAAGCGCGGCAAGGTCGAATGCCGCGTCTCGCTCAATCGCACCGCCGCCGGCGCCGCCGGTCTCGCCGTCGACGCCACGCGCGTCGCGGCAGCTCGCGAAGGCGGCGGCGGACGCGATCAAGATCGCTCCCGGTGCGCGGCCGCTGTCGATAGGCGAGATCCTGCGCTGGCCCGGGGTGATCGCCGAGCCGACGGTACCGCCCGACGAGCTCGCCGCGCACGCGCGCAGGCTCGTCGCCCAGGCGCTCGCGGAGCTCGGCGCGTCGCGGTTGCGCGAAGGGGTGAAGCTCGTCGCGACGCTCGTCGAGCGCTGCGCGGCGATCGAAGCGCAGGTCGCGCGCGTCGCGCCGCGCGATCCCGGCGATCCACGCGGCCTACGTCGAAAAGCTCGCCGCGCGCCTGCGCGAAGCCGGGCTCGATCCCGACCAGGACCGCCTGAAGCAGGAGCTCGCGCTCTTCGCCACCAAGGTCGACGTCGCCGAGGAGCTGTCGCGGCTGTCGACCCACGTCGCCGAAGTGCGGCGCGTGCTGGCGGCCGGCGGCAGCGCGGGCAAGCGGCTCGATTTCCTGATGCAGGAGCTGCACCGCGAGGCGAACACGCTGGGTTCGAAGTCGGTGGACGCGGAGCTCTCGCAGGCGTCGCTCGAGATCAAGGTGCTGATCGAGCAGATGCGCGAGCAGGTGCAGAATCTCGAATGAGTGAGGTGGGCGAAGCCAAGGCCCGAAGGGCGCGTCCCCGAACGATCGAGGCGGCCGACACGCGACCTGACATGCACGTCGACCGTACGAAGAGGTCGCGGGAATGAGCGCCAACGTCGGGCCGACCCGGGCCCCGCCGGCATCCGGATGCCTGTTCGTCCTCGCCGCGCCCTCCGGCGGCGGCAAGACCGAGCCTCGTCGCCGCGCTGCTCGAGCGCGAGCCGGGAATTCGCCTTTCGGTGTCGTACACGACGCGCGCCGCGCGTCCCGGCGAGACCGACGGGCGTCCACTACCACTTCGTCGACGAGCCGCGCTTTCTCGCGCTGAAGGCGAGCGGCGAGTTCCTCGAGCACGCGTTCGTGCACGGGCACTGGTACGCGACGTCGGCCACCTGGCTCCGCGATCAGGTCGCGCACGGCCACGACGTGCTGCTCGAGATCGACTGGCAGGGCGCGGCGCAGGTGCGCCGCCTGATGCCCGACGCCGTGCACATCTTCATCCTCCCACCGTCGCTCGCGTCGCTGAAGGAGCGGCTGGAGAAACGCGGGCAGGATTCGCCCGACGTCATCCTGCGTCGGCTCGAGGCGGCGCGCGAAGAGATGCGACACTGCACCGAGTTCGATTATGTTATTATGAATCAGGACTTTGCAAGAGCGGTCGACGACCTGTGCGCAATCGTTCGCGCCGCGCGCCTCACCGCGCCGCGGCAAGCGGTGCGCCACGCGCACCTCCTGCAGCGCCTCATCGAACACTGACCTCCACGAGGACTTCATGGCCCGCATCACCATCGAAGATTGTCTCGAAAAGATTCCCAACCGGTTCGAGCTGACGCTCGCGGCGACCAATCGCGCGCGGCAGATCTCCGCCGGCAGCTCGCCGCTGGTCGACGTCGACCGCGACAAGCCGACCGTCGTCGCGCTGCGCGAGATCGCCGCGGGCAAGGTCGGCATCGAAATGCTGCTGAAGGCGCCCGTCTGACGCGGCGCATTTGGCGGCAATGAAGCATGCCCGAAATAGCGGAGTTCACCCGACACCTCGGCAACTACCTGCCGCTGCCTGACATCGCGCTCGTCGAGCGCGCGTTCCAGTTCTCCGACTCCGCGCATCGCGGCCAGTTCCGCAAGTCCGGAGAGCCCTACATCACGCACCCGCTGGCGGTCGCCAGCATCCTGTCGCAATGGCGGCTCGACGCCCAGGGTCTCGCCGCCGCGCTGCTGCACGACGTGATGGAAGACACGGCGATCACGAAGTCGGAGATCGAGACTTCCTTCGGCAAGCCGGTCGCCGACATGGTCGATGGCGTGTCCAAGCTCGACCAGATCGAGTTCACGTCGCGCGAGGACGCGCAGGCCGAGAGCTTCCGCAAGATGCTGCTCGCGATGGCGCAGGACGTCCGCGTCATCCTGATCAAGCTCGCCGACCGGCTCCACAACATGCGCACGCTGGACGCGATGGCGCCGCCGCACCGTCGCCGGATCGCGCGCGAGACGCTCGACATCTACGCGCCGATCGCGAACCGGCTCGGCCTCAACGCGCTCTACCTCGAGCTGCAGGACCTCGCGTTCAAGCACCTGTACCCGATGCGCTTCCGGATCCTCGCCAACGCGATCAAGGCGGCGCGCGGCAATCGGCGCGAAGTGATGAACCGGCTGCTCGACGTCATCCGCGACGGCTTCGCCAAGGCGGGCATCACGGCCGTCGTCTCGGGACGCGAGAAGACGATCTACTCCGTCTACAAGAAGATGGGCGAGAAGCACTACACGTTCTCGCAGGTCTTCGACATCTACGGCGTGCGCGTGCTGGTGCCCGACGCGACCACCTGCTACGCCGCGCTGGGCGCGCTGCACGGCATGTACAAGCCGATCCCGGGCAAGTTCAAGGATTACATCGCGATCCCGAAGGCCAACGGCTACCAGTCGCTGCACACGACGCTGTTCGGACCGTTCGGCACGCCGCTCGAGGCGCAGATCCGCACCCACGACATGCACCGGATCGCCGAGGCCGGCGTGGCCGCGCACTGGCTGTACAAGCAGGGCGGCGAGCTCGACCTCGCGCAGGCGCAGCGCGAAACGCACCGCTGGCTGCAGAGCCTGCTCGAGATCCAGTCGGAGTCGCGCGACTCGAAGGAGTTTCTCGAGAACATCAAGGGCGACCTCTTCCCGGACGAGATCTACGTGTTCACGCCGAAGGGCAAGATCATGGCGCTGCCGCGCGGCGCGACGGCCGTGGATTTCGCCTATGCCGTGCACACCGACGTCGGCCACCACTGCGTCGCCGCGCGCATCAACTACGAGCTGATGCCGCTGCGCACCGAGCTCAAGAACGGCGACCACGTCGAGATCCTCACGTCGCCGACGGCGCGGCCCAATCCGTCATGGCTGTCGTTCGTGGCGACCGGCAAGGCGCGCTCGCGGATCCGGCATTTCCTCAAGGGGCTGCAGCAGAAGGAATCGGCCGCGCTCGGCGAGCGGCTGCTCGACCAGGCGCTCGCCACGCTCAAGGTCGCGCCGGAGACGATCACCTGGGAACGCTGGGAAGCGCTGCAGAAGGAATTCGGCGCGAAGAGCCAGCTCGACATCCTCGCCGACATCGGGCTCGGCAAGCGCCTTTCGTTCGTCGTGGCGCAGGCGCTGACGCGGCCCGCCGGAAAAGCCGCCGACGGCGCCGGCGCCGCGGCGTCCGCCGCGCTCACCAAGCCGTCGGCGCTGACGCTGCGCGGCGTCGAGGGCGTGGCGATCCAGTACGCGAAGTGCTGCCGGCCGATCCCCGGCGACAAGGTCGTCGGCCAGTTCCGCCGCGGCCAGGGACTTGTCCGTGCACACCCGCGATTGCATCACGCTCAAGAAGCAGCGCGGCGACACCGAGCAGCTCGTCGACGTCGAGTGGGCGCAGGACGTCGAGGGCGTGTTCGACGCCGGCATCCGCCTGCTGGTCGCCGACCGGCGCGGACTGCTCGCCGACCTCGCGACCGCGATCGCCGATGCCGGGGCGAACATCGACAACGTGTCGATGGAGCGGCCCGACGGCGGCGGGCTCATCGCGATGTTCTTCAGCGTGCAGGTGCGCGACCGGCGTCACCTGGCGCACGTGATGCGAGGCATGAAGCGCGTCGCGGAAGTGCGGCGCGTCCAGCGGGCGCGCACCTAGCGAAGTTCCGGTTCACCACGACGTTTCGCGCTCCGCCGTCGCGCTGATCTTGTGGATCGTGAGGTCGGCGCCGTTGAACTCCTCTTCGGGATCGAGCCGCAGGCCCGATCGTCCTCTTCAGCACGCCGTAGACGATCGATCGCGCCGGCCACCGCGACCGCCACGCCGAGCAGCGTGCCGAGCAGCTGCGACCCGAACGCGACGCCGCCGAGTCCGCCCAGCGCCTTCGTTCCGAAGATGCCCGCGGCGAGGCCGCCCCACGCGCCGCACAGCGCCGTGCAGCGGCCAGACGCCGAGCACGTCGTCGATCTTCCAGCGGTTCTGCGTCAGCGTGAACATGCACGACGAACAGCGCCCCGGCGACCGCGCCGGTCGCGAGCGCGCCCAGCGGATGCATGACGTCCGAGCCCGCGCAGATCGCGACCAGCCCGGCGAGCGGCCCGTTGTGGACGAAGCCCGGGTCGTTGCGGCCGGCGACGAGCGCCGCGATCGTGCCGCCGGCCATCGCGAGCAGCGAGTTCACCGCGACGAGCCCCGAGATCTTGTCGATCGTCTGCGCGCTCATCACGTTGAAGCCGAACCAGCCGACCGACAGAATCCACGCGCCGAGCGCGAGGAACGGAATCGACGACGGCGGATGCGCGGAGATGCCGCCCTCCTTCGTAGTAGCGGCCGCGCCGCGCGCCGAGCAGCAGCACCGCGACGAGGCCGATCCAGCCGCCGACCGCGTGCACGACGACGCTGCCGGCGAAGTCGTGGAACTCCGCGCCGAACGCGGCCTTGAGCCAGGCCTGCACGCCGAAGTGCCGGTTCCAGGCGATGCCCTCGAAGAACGGGTAGACGAAACCGACCAGCAGGAAGGTCGCCGCGAGCTGCGGATTGAAGCGCGCGCGCTCGGCGATGCCGCCGGAGACGATGGCCGGGATGGCCGCGGCGAACGTCAGCAGGAAGAAGAACTTCACGAGCTCGTAGCCGCTCTTCTGCGGCCAGCGTTTCGGCGCCGGTGAAGAAGTTGACGCCGTAGGCGATCGCGTAGCCGATGAAGAAATAGGCGATCGTCGACACCGCGAAGTCGACGATGATCTTCACCAGCGCGTTCACCTGGTTCTTCTTGCGCACCGTGCCGAGCTCGAGGAACGCGAAGCCGGCGTGCATCGCGAGCACCATGACGGCGCCCAGCAGGATGAACAGCGTGTCGGTGCTCGTCTTCAGGGTTTCCATGGCGGCTTCCCTGGTTGCGCCGCCGCCGGCGCCGCGTACCACCTCGCCTTCGGCACGACCTTCGCCTGCGCGGGATCGCCAAGGTAGTGCGGCGACATGATCTGCACGCCGTGCTCGTTGAACACGTCCTGCACGTTGGCGTGCAGGGCCGACAGCACTTCGGCGCGCGGCCGCGGCTCGGTCGCAGCGCCTGGCAGACGAGACGGTACTCGACGTAGAAGTCGGACAGCGCGGTCTGGAACACGCGCGGCGCCGGTTCGGCCAGCACGCCCTGCGTGCGCGTGCGCGGCCTCGATCAGCATCGCGTGCACCTGCCGCCACGGCGCGTCGTAGCCGATCGTCACCGTGGTGTCGACGACGAAGCCCGTGCCCCTGACGGCGCGCGAGTAGTTCTTCGTCACGGAGCCACAGCACGAGCGAGTTCGGCAGCGTGAGCTCCTCGCCCAGGCCGGTGCGCACGCGCGTCGTGAACATCCCCATCTCGACGATCGTGCCTTCGTGGTCGCCGATGCGCACGTACTCGCCCGGGCGAAACGTGCGCGTGTACATCAGGATGAGCCCGCTCGCCGCCTGGCCGACGATGCCGGACGCGCCGATCGACACCATCAGCCCGACCAGCACCGACAGGCCCTTGAACGCATCGGTTCCCGACCCTGGAATGTACGGGTAGGCCATGGCCGCCGCGAACACCCAGATGGCGATCGCCACGAGCCGGCGCGTCGGCCGCGCGCTGTCGGCGTCGATCCAGGTGACGCGGACGCGTCCGGTCTGCACGCCGTCGAAGAAGTTCTTCACCACCCCCGTGACGCCCTGCGCCGCGAAGAAGATCACCACGGCGATCAGAGGTCCGGCATCGACGTCGCCACCGACGTCAGCACGTCGACGATCGTGTTCACGAGAAAGCCGTTGAGCTGCTCTCCCCAGGGGCGCGTGTACGGGAAGCGGCCGAGGACGTAGCCGATCCATTCGTAGGTGAAGAGCAGCACGAACGCCCAGAAGCCGATCTGCAGCAGTCGCCGCACGACGCGCCGGGCGCGCTCGCGCTGCAGAATTTCCGAGCCGCCGATCTTCAGATGGCCGGCGGTCGTATCGGCGACCTGCACCATGCGGGTGGTCACCGCGCGGCTGACGCGGCGCAGCACCCACAGCAGCAGCAGGTAGAACACGGTCGCGCCCGCGGCCCACAGCGCCGCGGCGAGCATCAGCCGCCCGCTGCGCGCCTCGCGCGTCTCGGCGATCGTCTGCTCGAGTACCCGCAGCGTGTCGGCTTCGAGCGAGTCGAAGGTCTCGCCGGCCAGCCGGATCGACGTCGTCCTGCGTCAGCACGAATGCCAGCGCGCCGTCGATCTTGATCGCGTCGCCCGGCTCCAGCTTCTCGACCGAGACCTTGCCGGGGCCGCCACGCTCGAGCACGGTGACGATGCGGTCGTGCGCGGCAATGGCGCGTTCGCGCGCCGATACGCCGAGGAACGGCGCGCGGAACGTCACGATCCGCCGGTTGAAGACGACGACAGCGTCTTCGGGCCGCGGCTCGGCGTGGCGCCCGATCGCCGGCCGACCCCGGCTTCGCCGCACCGGCGCCGGGCGCGTGCGCCACGCGCCGCGCCGTCATCGGCGGTGGCGGCGCCCGCCGCGAGCGCGAATGCAAGCGACCGTGGCGACGCAGCGCCCGCGCCAGGCCTCGCACGTATCGATTCACCGATCGCAGCCGGCGACGCCCGGTCACGGCGACCGTCGCGCCGCGCTTCAGACCGGCTGCTTGGCGAGGAGCTGCTGCAGCTCGCCGGACTGGTACATCTCCTTCAGGATGTCGCAGCCGCCGACGAACTCGCCGTTGACGTAGAGCTGCGGAATCGTCGGCCAGTTCGCGTATTCCTTGATCCCCTGACGGATCTCGGGATCCTGCAGGACGTCGACCGTCTGATAGTCGGTGACCCCGCAGCGCTTGAGGATCTCCACCGTGGTCGCCGAGAATCCGCACTGCGGGAACTGCGGCGTGCCCTTCATGTACAGCACGACCCGGTTCGAGGTGACCTGCTCGCGAATCTTGTCCTGGATGCTCATGGGTGACTCCGTGCTTCGTGGGACGGGAGGCTCGCATTCTATCGCATCGCGGGCCGGCGCATTCACTCCTTGACGGCGCCCGTCAGGCCCGACACGTAGTACTCGACGAAGAACGAATAGAGCACTGCCACCGGGAGCGAACCGAGCAGCGCTCCCGCCATCAGCGAGCCCCAGTGATACACGTCGCCCTCGACGAGCTCCGTCACGACGGCGACCGGCACCGTTTTCATCTCGGACGAGGAGATGAATGTCAACGCATAGATGAATTCGTTCCAGGACAACGTGAACGCAAAAATGCCGGCGGAGATGAGGCCCGGAACCGCGAGCGGGAGGATGATCCTGACGAGGATCTGCATGCGGGTGGCACCGTCGATCAGAGCGCATTCCTCGAGCTCGTACGGGATCGACTTGAAGTAGCCCATCAGCAGCCAGGTGCAGAACGGGATCAGGAATGTCGGGTACGTCAGGATCAGCGCGAGGCGCGTGTCGAACAGGTCGAGCTTGTAGATAACGGCGGCCAGCGGAATGAACAGGATCGACGGCGGCACGAGGTACGCGAGAAAGATGCTCATCCCGACGTAACGCGAACCTCGGAAGCGCAGGCGCTCGATCGAGTACGCGGCGAGTACGCTCGCGAACAGCGACAGCGCGGTCGCCACCACGGTGATCAGCACGGTGTTCCACAGCCAGTCCGGATAGGCGGTGTCGAACAATAGCTTCTTGATGTGCGCGAGCGTCGGATTCGACGACCCAAAACGGATTGCCCTCGCGTGAAAGCAGCTCCTCGTTCGGCTTGAACGTCGTGATGACCATCCAGTAGAAAGGAAAGAGCAGGACCACCAGGAACGCCGAAATCGGCAGGTAGACGGTGACGACGCGGCGCGGCAGCGACACCAGGTAGTTCATCCCCTGGGAGTCGACGATCTCGGGAATCGCGCCGCTATCGCTCATGCTCGCTCCTCCGCACTCATTGGTGCACCCTGGGCGCTGCGCGCGCTCCCTCCGCGAGGGAGCAATGAGCGCCTTGGGACGGCCCTGCGGCGCTCATGTGTCCGTCCCTCCCTGCTGCCAGGCCCGGCGCTGCAGCCCGAAGTAGGAAGCGAGGATCGCGGCGATCAGGAACGGCACCATCGCCGTCGCGATCGCGGCGCCTTCGCCGAGGCTGCCCCCGGGAATGGCCCTCTGGAACGAAAGCGTCGCCATAAGGTGCGTCGCGTTCAGCGGACCGCCCCTCGTGAGCACGTAGATCAGCTGGAAGTCGGTGAACGTGAACAGGACCGAGAACGTCATCACCACGGCGATGATCGGCGTCAGCAGCGGCAGCGTGACGTAGCGGAACTGCTGCCACGGCGATGCGCCGTCGAGGCTCGCCGCCTCGTAGAACGAGGGCGAGATGGTCTGCAGCCCGGCAAGCAGCGTGATCGCAACGAACGGGACACCCCGCCAGACGTTGGCCGCGATCGTCGAAAACCGCGCGTGCCACGGCTCGCCGAGGAAGTCGACGTAACGGTGGATGACGCCCATCTTCAGGAGCGCCCAGCTGATGATTGAGAACTGCGAGTCGTAGATCCACCAGAACGCGATCGCCGACAGGGCAGTTGGGACGATGAACGGGAGCAGAACGACCGCGCGAAAGAACGCCTTGAACGGAAGATGCTTGTTGAGCAGCAGCGCGAGCCAGAGCCCGAGCGCGAACTTGATGACGCTCGCGACACCCGTGTAGAAGAGCGTGTTGAACAGCGCGAGCCGGGTGACTTCGTCGCCCCAAAGGAACTCGAAATTCTCGATGCCGATCCACGCGCCGCCGCGGCCGATCTTGGTGTCAGTGAAGCCGAGATAGGTCCCGAGACCGAGCGGATAGGTAAGGAACAGCAGGAGCAGGAACGCCGCGGGCAACAGGAACAGGAGCCCGAGGACGTTGCGGCTTTCGAGCGCGCGACGGAGCGCTGAAGGGTGGGCGGGCATACCGGACGGCATGGGTCGACTCAGGGAAACGCGAGGGCAGGCGCACGGAGTGCGGCGCACCGACCGGCGTCGTTCGACGCCACAGCGCCGGCGCGCCGCGCTGCGCAAGGCCGGTGGCAGGGCCGCCGGCCTCCCGCGAGCAATGGAACGTCAGACCTTGTAATAGCGCTCGGCCCGCTTCTGCGCCCGCTCGGCCGCTTCCTTTGGGGTCTTCGATCCCGATGCCGCCTCCGCCACCATGTTGACCACGATGAAGTCGGCGAGGGCGCCCGCGGACGCGTAACCCATCTTTCCGGCATAGCCGCTCGGCAGCATGGCCTTCATCGAATTGCGGTAGGGCGTGTGCTTCGGATCGGAAGTCCAGATCGGATGCTTCTCGTAGGCCTGCAGCGCGGGCGTCACGTAGCCGATCGATGCCTGCACCCAGGGGTTGATCTGCTCGTCCTCCATCATGAAGCGCAGAAACTCCTTCGCCGCCTTCGGGTACTTCGTGTACTTGAAGATCAGCTGGTTGAAGAAAAGCTGGAACTCCGTCGGGTGGCCGACGGGTCCGATCGGCATGTTGGCGTGGTTGATGTCCGCCGCCATTTCCTTGACCTTCGGATCCGTCGAATTCTTCGCGGCATAGTAGATCGAGATGCCGTTGTTGGTGAGCGAGATCTGCCCATCGAGGAAAGCCTTGTTGTTGTTGGGGTCGAGCCACGACAACGTGCCCGGCACGAACGTCCCGTACATTTCCTTCGCGTACTCGAGCGCCTTGATCGTCTCGGGACTGTCGATCACGACCTTGTTGTCCTTGTCGACCAGCTTGCCGCCGAATGCCCACACGAGCCAGTTGCACCAAGTGTTGCCGTCACCGGTCGCGTTGCCGAGCGCGAAACCGGATGGCGTGCCCTTCTCCTTGAGCGCCTTGCATACCTTGAGGAATCCGTCGGTGTCGCGCGGGAACTCACTGAACCCGGCCGCCTTGACGTGGCTCTCGCGGTAGACGAGGCAGACGCCGGCGACTCCGAGCGGCACGCCGATCCACTTCTTGCCGTCCGGCTTGAGGTACGGGTCGCATACCGGGTACCACCCCCCGTACTTCTTCCCGAGATACGTGGCGACGTCCGTGACGTCGAGGAGCTTCTCCGGATAGAGATTGGCGTCGTCGTTGGTCGAGAGAATGATGTCGGGTCCCGCGCCGGTGTTCGCTGCGACGGCGGCCTTCGGTCGGACGTCTTCCCATCCCTCACTGTCGACGCGCACCTCGATGCCGTATTTGTCGCTGAACTTCTTCACGTTGACCATGTACTGGTCGATGTCCCCTTGGACGAAGCGGCTCCACCGCAACACGCGGAGCTTCGCCCCCTTCTCCGGGACACTGCTCCACTGGGCGCTCGCATCCTTGACCCAGATGAACGGACCGACCGCGGCGCTCGCCGCCACGGCGGCCGTGGACTTCAGGAACTTGCGACGCTTGAACTCACTCATCGACTCCTCCTGCGGTTAGGGGCTCGTGCGTGGAGCCCGGATTGTAATTCACACGACCAGGCGCTGGCCGCTCGCCACATCGAACAGGTGCGCGCGCCCGAGGTCGGGCGCAAGGTTGATTCGGTCTCCCGCGCGACAGTCGGTGCGATCGCCGATCGTCGCCGTCACCTCCTGGCCGTTGAATCGGCAGTAGAGCTGCGTGTCGGCGCCGGTCGGCTCGACGACGACGACGTCCACCGGCAGGCCTCCCGCGCCAAGCGCGCAGTGCTCGGGGCGCAAGCCGTACAGCACGGGTTGGCCGTTGTCGGCGCGGGCACCCACGGGCGCCCGCAGTACGACGCCGCCGGAGAATTCGACGGTAAGACCACCGCCCGCCGTGCGCGCGGTGCCCGGAATCATGTTCATCGCCGGCGACCCGATGAACCCGGCGACGAACGTGTTCAACGGATGGTCGTAGAGTTCGAGCGGCCCGCCGATCTGCTCGACGACGCCGTCGCGCATCACGACTATCTTGTCGGCCATCGTCATCGCCTCGATCTGGTCGTGCGTCACGTAGATCGACGTGGTCTTGAGCCTCTGATGGAGCTCCTTGATCTCGGTGCGCATCTGGACGCGCAGCTTGGCGTCGAGGTTCGACAGCGGCTCGTCGAAGAGGAAGACCTGCGGGTCGCGGACGATCGCGCGACCCATCGCCACGCGCTGCCGCTGCCCGCCCGACAGCTGCCGCGGGTAACGGTCGAGATAGGGTGCGAGACCGAGGATATCGGCAGCCTTCTGGACGCGCTGCTCGACGTCGGCCTTCGACCGCTTGGCCAGTATCAGCGCGAACGACATGTTGTCGCGCACGGTCATGTGCGGGTAGAGCGCGTAGTTCTGGAACACCATCGCGATGTCGCGCTCCTTCGGCGGAACGCGGTTTACGACGGTGCCGCCGATTGCGATTTCGCCGGCGCCGATCTCCTCCAGTCCGGCGATCATCCGCAAGAGCGTCGACTTGCCGCA
The DNA here is from genome assembly GCA_963725865.1 of Candidatus Eiseniibacteriota bacterium. Lineage (GTDB taxonomy): Bacteria > Eisenbacteria > RBG-16-71-46 > RBG-16-71-46 > RBG-16-71-46 > CAVSAC01. The sequence goes on along the minus strand of CAVSAC010000014.1, from coordinate 81,301 downwards.
GCCCGACGGCCCGACCAGCACACAGAACTCGCCATCGGCGATCTTGATGTCGACACCACGGATCACATGTGTCGACCCGAATTGCTTGTGGACTGCCCGGATGTCGACGCCTGCCATGCTTGTCCTGTCGAAAAAGGGCGGACCCGTCAGGGCCTGCGCGTTCCGGCCGATACGACGTATTCCGGCCGGCCCGTCGCGAGCCAGCTGATGAGATTCTGCGCCGCTTTGCGCCGCAGGTCCCGCTCCGACTCGATCGAGTAGAACGCCGCATGCGGGGTCAGGATCACGCGCGGATGGCCGAGGAGCCTCGAATCGGCGGGGACCGGCTCCACCGGCAGCACGTCGAGTCCCATGCCCGCGAGCCGGCCGCCGTCGAGTGCCACCAGCGCGGCGTCGACGTCGACGACGGCGCCACGCGCCGTATTGACCAGAAAGGCGCCGGGCTTTGCCGCGCCCAGCACCGTATTGTCGATCATTCCCCGCGTGGTCGCGTTGAGCGGCACGTGCAACGACACCACGTCGCTCTCCGCGAACAGCGCAACGAGATCGCGGCGCTCGACGAACGCGGGAAAGTCGCCGTCGATGATGTACGGGTCGCAGGCGACCACGCGCCTGAACACGTTGCGGCCGACGTGCGCCATCCGCTTGCCGATCCGTCCCAGCCCGACGATGCCGAGCGTCATGTCGCCGGCACGGCGCAGCGTGCCCGACGACAGGAAGTGCCATTTCCCGGCGTGGATGTCGCGGTGGTAGGCGACGACGTTGCGCACGAGTGCCAATGCCAGCGCGAGCGCGTGCGTGGCGACCTCGCCGACCCCGTAGTCCGGAGAATTCGCGACCCACACCCCGTGCTTCGCACAGGCCTCGGTGTCGACCGTGTCGAATCCCGCGCCGATCCGGCTCACGATGCCGAGTTCCGGCAGCGCCGCGACCACGCGCTCGGTGATCGGAGCGTACTGCAGCAGGATCCCCGCGCAATCGCGGGCGGCGGCGATCACGTCGTCCTCGGTCGTGCACTGTGCGGTTGCCAATTCGACGCCGGCCGCCTCGAACAACTTCCGCTCGATCTCGACGTCGGGATAATTGTTGTCGGCGAAGAGTATCTTGGGCATGCAGATTCCTGGACAATCGGGGCGGATGGAACGGCGCGCACGCTCGGGAACGCGCCACGGTACGTGGCGCGCGGGGCATTGGTCAAGTGGCCTGACCGATTCTCGCCACGGGCGAGGGTCGGGGCACCTATAATCCGCCAGCTCCGGCATCGGCGCGGCCTCCCGATCCGCAAATGGGGAATCCTCGATGACCAAACTCCTCCAGACGACGATCGCCGGCAGTCTGCCCAAGCCGTCTTGGCTGGCGGCACCCAACGAGCTCTGGGCACCCTGGCGACTCGAATCCGAGGTGCTCGCCGAGGGCATGCGCGACGCGGTCCGCCTCGTCCTGCGTGACCAGGAGCAGGCGGACATCGACATCGTCAGCGACGGCGAGCAGACGCGCCGGCACTTCGTCACGACGTTCCTTGAGGCTCTGGACGGCGTCGACTTCCAGCACAAGAGGTCCGTTCGCATCCGCAATCGCTACGACGCCGACGTTCCGGTCGTCGTCGGCCCGGTCGCGCGGCGGCATCCCGTGTTCGTCGACGCCGCGCGATTCCTGAAGAGCGCCACCGACCGCAGGGTCAAGTACACGCTGCCCGGACCGATGACGATGGTCGACACGCTGTACGACGCCCATTACAGGAGCCGCGAAAAGCTGGCGTGGGCGTTCGCCGAGATCCTGAACGAGGAGGCGCTCGCGATCGAGGCGGTCGGCGCCGATGTCATCCAGTTCGACGAACCCGCGTTCAATGTCTACTTCGACGAGGTCCGCGATTGGGGAGTCAAGACGCTGGAGCGCGCCGCGCAGGGCCTGCGTTGCACGACCGCCGTCCACATCTGCTACGGCTACGGGATCAAGGCCAACATCGAGTGGAAGAAGACGCTGGGCTCCGAATGGCGGCAGTACGAGCAGACGTTTCCGCTGCTCGCGCGCTCCGCGATCGGGCAGGTCTCGCTCGAATGCGCGAACTCCCACGTTCCGATCGAGCTCATCGGGCTGCTCGACGGGAAGGACGTGCTGGTCGGGGCGATCGACGTCGCCACCGACCGCATCGAAACGCCGGAAGACGTCGCCGCGACGATCCGGGCGGCACTCGGCTTCGTCCCGGCCGGGCGTCTGTACCCCTGCACCAATTGCGGGATGGTCCCGCTCGCGCGCGACGTCGCCCGCGGCAAGCTCCGCGCGCTGGGTGCAGGCGCCGCGCTCGTCCGGGCGGAGCTGGGTAGGTAGCGGGGGCTGACCGGTTCCCCCCAATCGCCCCCCGCCCGGCCGGTCCCGGAGTCGAAAAACACCCGCCCCCCAAAAAATACCACTAGCGCGCACGGGGGTAGTTGTGTATCCTGCCCCACGTGTTTTAGTTTCAAGGCAGTAAGTACGCCCTGTACGACCGCTTTGCAGTCGTTCCACCGTCGTTCTTTCCTTGAGATCGAAACATTGGCCGGGATTCGTCCCGATTTTTAGTTTGTTCGTGAGGAAATACTGAAATGGCAACTGGAACAGTGAAGTGGTTTAACGACGCCAAGGGCTTTGGATTCATTACGCCGGATGGCGGCGGCGAAGACCTGTTCGCGCACTTCTCGGCAATCAACATGCCGGGATTCAAGACGCTCAAGGAAGGCCAGAAGGTCTCGTTCGAAGTGACGACGGGCCCGAAGGGCAAGCAGGCAAGCAACATTCAGGCCGCCTGACCTCCCGTTCTCGGGAGGCAGCAGCGGAAGAAAGCCGGGCGCAATGCCCGGCTTTTTCTTTGCCCTTCGCGAAAGGTGCTTTTCGCCACGGATCGGTGGGCGCGCGGGGAGGTTCGCGAGCGGGCGCACGAATCACCATAATAAGCCCGCTCGCGAACCTCCCCGCCTGCGGGCGAGTCGCCCTAAGCCTGCGTGCGAACCGCCCCGCCTGCGAGCGAGTCGCCCTAAGCCTGCGTGCGAATCCCGCCCGCGTCGCCCGACGCGGAACGCAGCGCGCTGTCGAGGCAGGCACGCAACTGCGCCGCGGTCGTCGCGATGTCGCGCGTGATCGACGTGAAATGGTCGCCGGGTATCGCGTGCAGCTCGACCTGCCGGCCGATCGCCGACCATCCCATCTCGGGCCGGACGTCCTTCATCGTTTCCGATCGCAGCACCGCGAGCCGGCCGGGATACGGCGCCGGATCGTAGGCGGCGATCACGCGCCGATAGCGGTTGAAGAGCGTGTCGTCGGCCGCCGGCGCTCCAGCCAACGGGGCGGCAGCTGCGCGCTTTCGCGGAGGCGGCGCATTGCCCATCGTCAGGCTGATGCCGACCGGCTGCGCGCGCCAGGGCACCGCGGCATCCATCAGCACGACCAGGGGAACCTCTTCGCTCTCCGCGAGAAGCTGCCGCGCCATTTCCAGCGCGACGAGCGCGCCGTTGCAGTGCCCGGCGAGGAAATAGGGTCCGTGCGGGCGAGCTTCGCGCAATGCTGCCAGGCGATCCCGGGCCATCTCCTCGATCGTGTCGGGAATGTTCGAACTGTCGAGCCCGTGCGGGTGCACGGCATAGAACGGCTGGTCCGGGCCCAGCGCCCGCGCGAGCCCATGGCTGTAGAAGCCCCCGCCGCTGAAATCGCCGTGAAGGAAGAAGAGCGGGGGGCGCGTGCCGGTCGTCGTCACCGGCACGGCCATCGATCCGGACGGGCGCGCCACGTCCCGCAGCGCCTCGGCGAGATGCTCGATCGTCGGGTCGGTGAACAGCGACGCGAGCGGAACGCTGTAGCCCGTCGCACGCTCGACCGCGGACATCATCCGGACGGCGAGCAGCGAATGGCCGCCGATGTCGAAGAAGTTGTCGCGGACTCCGACGCTGGCGACGCCCAGCAGGTCCCTCCAGATCGAAGCGATCGCGAATTGGAGCGGGTCACTGGGCTGCACGTGAAATCCCTTGCGCTGCTCGACCAGGTCGACGGGGTCGGGCAGCGCGCGGCGGTCGATCTTGCCGTTCGGCGTGAGAGGGAGCGCGGGGAGCATCACGATGCCGGCCGGAATCATGAATTCCGGCAGCGAGCGGCGGAGGTCGCGCCAAATGTCGGCGGGGACCGGTTGCGTGCCCCTCGCAGGCACGACGTACGCGGTCAGCCGGCGCGTTTCGGACGTGGCGCCGTGCAGCACGACCACGGCATCGCGCACGCTCGGTAGCCGCGCGAGCGCCGCCTCCACCTCTCCCGGTTCGATCCGGTGCCCGCGGATCTTCACCTGCCGGTCGACGCGACCGATGAATTCGATGGTGCCGTCGCCGCGATAGCGGGCGCGGTCGCCCGTGCGGTAGAGCCTTGCGCCGGGCGTCGGGTCGAACGGATGGGGAACGAAGCGCTCCGCGGTGAGGTCCGGCAGGCCGAGATAACCCTTCGCAAGGCCCGGGCCGCCGATGTGGATCTCGCCCGGCACGCCCGGGGGCACCGGCTCGCGATTGGCGTCGAGCAGATACACTTCGGTGTTGGCAATCGGCCGACCGATCGGCACGGTCGCTGCATTGCGGTCGACGGCCCGCACTTCGTGCCAGGTCGCGAATGTCGTGGTTTCGGTGGGCCCGTAGACATGGAGCAGGCGCGCTGGACGGCCGTCCCGCAGCGCCGCATCTACCCAGCGCGGCTCCACGGCTTCGCCGCCGAACAGGACCTGGCGGCCGCGCAGCGCCGCGGGCAGGTCCTGCGCAATCTGGTTGAAGAGCGCCGTGGTGAGGAACATCACGGTGACGCCATGGCGATCGAGCGCTTCCGCGAAGGCGCTCATCGAGAGAACGGCGTCGCGCCGGACGACGGCGATTCGCGATCCGTTGAGCAGCGCCCCCCAGATTTCGAACGTCGCCGCGTCGAACGCGGGATTCGACAGATGGGCCACGGTGTCGGCAGCGCCGAGGCGCACGTAGTCGGTATCGCAGGTGAGCCGAACGACGGCGCGATGCGGAATCGCGACACCTTTCGGGACGCCGGTGGATCCGGACGTGTACATGACGTAGGCGACGTCGTCGGCTGCGGCGCCGGGCGACGGCAACGTGCGCGCGTCGTCTCCGTCCGGCTCGTCGGGGGAGAGCTTGACCACGGGCCGCGCGGAGCCGGCCATCGCCAGCGCGAGGCCGTGTGCAGCGTCGGGTGTGGTCACGATGCCGGCAGCCTCCGCATCCTTCAGCATCGCCGCCAGGCGCTCCGGCGGGTGCGTGGAATCGAGGGGCACATACGCGCATCCCGAATAGAGCACGCCGAGGAACGCGACGATCTCCTCCTGCGAGCGATCGATGCAGACGCCCACCCTCGCGCCCGGCGCGATACCGAGGTCGATGAGCCTCCGTGCGAGACGCCTCGCGCGTCGATCGAGTCCCGCATAGGTCAACGTGCGCGCGCCGTCGATGACGGCCATGGCGTCCGGTGTGCGCTCCGCCTGCGCCGCGAACAGCGCCGTGATCGACGAATCGCGCGGGAAATCCGTGCCCGTCCGGTTCCAGTCGACGACGATTCGCCGGCGCTCCGCCTCGGTGACGAACGGCAGCCGCGATATCGGCCGGTCGGGATCGCGGACGGCCTCTTCGAGCAAGTTGACGAAATGCGCCCCCATGCGCTCGACCGTCGATGCTTCGAAGAGATCGGTGTTGTATTCGAGTTCGCCGGAAAGGCCCTCATCTTCGACGTACATCAGCAGGCTGATATCCGACTTGGCGGTCGTGTTCCGGACGCGGATCGGCACGCAGGTGAGCCCGGCGAGGGCGACCGGAGGAGTCTCGGGATCCTGCAGCGTAAACATCGCCTGGAACAGCGGATCGCGGCCGGGAGGGCGCTCCGGAGCGGCCGCCGCGACCACGCGCTCGATCGGCAGATCCCGGTGCGCGTAGGCCTCCTGCGCGCTGACGCGCGTCCGTTGCAGCAACGTGCGAAAGGTCGGGTCCCCGCCGAGATCGCCACGGTGCACGACGATGTTGACGAGGAAGCCCATCACCCCCCGGAATTCTCGGTGGCCGAAGGCGGACACCGGCGTCCCGACGAGGACATCGTCCTGCTCGGCATAGCGTCCGAGCAGTACCTGGAAGGCCGACAGCAGCGTCATGTGCAGCGTGACCGCCGCACTGTCGGCGAGCGCATGGAGGGCGCGCGCCAGATCGCGGCCGATTCGAAACGACACGCACGCGCCGTTCGAGTGCCGGACGGCAGGTCGCGGCCGATCCGTCGGCAGCGTCAGCGCGGCCGGCGCGCCCGCGAGCCGCTGCCGCCAGTACGCTTCGAGGGCATCGACCCGCTCGCGGGTCAGATTTTCGCGCTGCCATTCGGCGTAATCGGCGTGCTGGCCGGGAACCGGCGGCAGGTCCGGCGCCCTCCCCGCCTTGAGCGCATCGTAAGCCGCACCCAATTCGCGCGCGGTGATCCGGCCCGACTCGCCGCCGCATATGGTGTGGTGCCTGACGAGGACGAGCGCATGGTCGTGCGGGTCCAGCCGGATGAGGCGCGTCCGGCTCAACGGTCCCGCCACGAGATCGAACGGGTGCCGGATCTCCTCGCCGAGACATCGCCTCAGTTCGGTTTCACGGCTCGGCGCGGCAACGCCGCTGAGGTCGGTCAGCGCGAAGTCGACGTCGCGCCGGGGAACGATGCGCTGCCACGGCTGGCCGTCGATCGCGACGAAGGTCGTGCGCATGATTTCGTGGCGGTCGACGAGATGCTGGAACGCGCCGCGAAGGGCGGCGACGTCCAGCGCGCCGGCCAGTCGCCATCCGATGGCGACGTTGTAGTCGGACCGCCCCGGCTCGAGCTGATCCAGGTACCAGAGGCGCGCCTGTCCGGACGAGGCGGGCGCGACTTTGGCGTCGGGCAGGGAAGTGGAGTCCGAGATGTTCATGGCGTGCGCGATACCGGGAGCGGGTCGACCAGGGTGCCGGCGCCCATGCTGGATGCGCCGCTCAACGTGTCATTTTCGCATGACCGGCGCCACCCTGCCGCGTTCGGATTCGACGAAGCACCGAACCGGCGAAGTGCCCTTCGCGGGACGCGGGGTCAGCGACCGGCTCCCTCCGACCCGCGGCGGTCGCCGGCGTCAATCCCGGCTTGGCGAGATGCGGAACTCGACGACGTCCGGCTCGGAGAGAAGGCTCTGCTGAAGCAGATGGCTGCCCTCCGGATCGACCGACCACATCACGGTCCGGTACTCGAACCGTTGCGACTCGTCGTCGAGGCGGTACGAGCGCTCGGTGATGACGAAACCGAACCTTCGAACGAGCTGCCGCAGCCAATCCTCGTCCGGGATGCGGTCACGCCGAAAGGAAACCGTGCAATGGACGAAGTTCTGCACATGCAGTCGATCCTCGATCCGCCGCAACAGCGCCAGGGCGATGAGCGTGAGCGCCACCGCCGCGGCGCCCGAGAGGAAAAGGCCGGCACCGATGACCACGCCGATCGCCGACGCCACCCAGATCGACGCCGCGGTCGTCAGCCCGCGGACCGAGAATCCCTCCTTGACGATCACGCCCGCGCCCAGGAATCCGATGCCGGTGACGATCCCCTGGATGACACGCGTGGGGTCGCCGCCGCCGTGCGTCGCCGCCACCAGATCGTATTGAGTGGCCGCGACCAGCATCGCCGATCCGAGCGCGACCAGCGCATACGTGCGCAGGCCGGCGGCGCGACCGCGGAAGGTGCGCTCGAGACCGATCAGCCCGCCGCCGGCCAGCGCCGCGAGCATTCGTCCTGTCACATCCCATTCGTTCATGGCGGCGCCATCGCCCGATTGCTTCGCGCCAAGCTCGCGCACGGCACGCTGAGCCAGACCCGGTTGTGTCCGCCTTCGCGGGCGTACCGCATGCTCCGCGCGAATTGCCGGACGAGGTGGATGCCGAGGCCGCCGATTGCACGCGATTCGATCGGTGCGCTGATGTCCGGCGGCGGCTGCGACAGCGGGTCGAAGCGCGGGGCCGCGTCTTCGTAGGCGAGCGTGACCGCGCCATCCGCCGGCGACAGCGCGATGACGATCGGCGCGTCGCTTTCCTTCCGGTACCCGTGCTCGACGGTGTTCGCGAACAGCTCCTCGACGATCAGCGTGAGCCGCAACGCGTCGTCGCGACCGATGCCATGGCGTGCACAGAAGTCATCCACGAAGGCGACCGTCTCCTGCAGGTTGCTCATCCGTGCTTCGAAGACCTTCCGCTCGGGGGCGGCCGTGGAAAGTTGTACCGTCATGGGTATAGAATCGGCGCGTCGGCGCGTGGGTCAATGACGAGTATAAGCGGGTAGCCGCAGCGCAAGCGTTCCGGGTCACCGCGTTTCGGTGCTTCCAGGGGAATTTCGATGACGAATCGAGGCAAGCATCTGCGTTGGATTTCGGCGACCGCGCTCGCCCTGTGGGTCGCCGCGTCGGCCGGTGCGGCCGACATCGGGCAGATCAAGGTCGCAAAGGGCGGAGTGACGATCGAGCGCGGCGGCCAGGTCATCCCGGCCACGGCCGGCGTGCGGCTGCAGGCGGGAGACGTGCTGAAGACCGGCGCCGACGGCTCGGTCGGGCTCACCATGAGCGACAACTCGCTCCTCTCCGCCGGACCGAACAGCATCCTGTCGCTCGATCGCTACGATTTCGACTCGACCACCAGCCAGGGCCAGTTCGACGCTGCGCTGCAGAAGGGCTCGCTCGCGGTGATCTCGGGCCGCATCGCCAAGCAATCCCCCGAAGCGATGAAGGTGCGCACGCCCTCGTCCATACTCGGCATTCGCGGCACCGAATTCGTGGTCAGCGCCAATGACGATTAGCGGGATCGCTCGCCTCGGGGCGGGGCGTGCCGCCGTGGCGTTGTCGGCGTGGCTCGCCGGATGCGCATACAACAGCGGCACCGTCGTGCTGCTGCCCGAGAAGGACGCGCGCGACACCGCTGTCGAGGTCAGGCAGCGTGACCAGACCATCGTGCTCGACAAGCCCTACGCCGCGACGCGCGAATGGCCGATGGGTGCGCAGGCCTACACGTCGGATCCCAAGGAAGTGCAGGCGCGCTTCGGCGCCGCGCTCGCCGCGCAACCCAGACGGCCCGCCTCGTTCACGCTGTACTTCATCGAGGGACAGGACGAGCTGACCCCCGAATCTGCGGCGATCTTCGAAACCGTGTTTGCCGCGGTCGCGAAGTATCCGGTCCCGGACCTCGTCGTCGTCGGGCATACCGACAAGGTGGGAAGCGATCAGGTCAACGATGCGCTGGCGCTGCGCCGTGCGGGGACCGTTCGGGCGGCGCTGATCGCGCGTGGCGTCGCGCCGGAGAATATCGTCGCGGTCGGGCGAGGCAAGCGCGATCCGATGGTGCCGACCGCGGATGGGATCGCCGAGCCGCGCAATCGCCGCGTCGAGATCGTCGTGCGCTGATTCCGCGACCGCAGCCGCCGGGCCGATTCCGCCGGTCCGGGCTCCCCGATCAGGCGCGCGCGCGCTGCGGGGCGTTGCGCGGGGCATTCCAGCGCAACACCAGCACCGTGATGTCGTCCGCCGGTTCGGCGCCCGCGGCGAATGCCTCGACATCCGCGCGCAGCGCGTCGACGACCGCGGTGGCGTTCAAGTCGGCGTTCGCAAGGCCCTGCAGGAAGCGGCGCACCCGTCCATCACCGTACAGGGCACCGGCCGGACTCAGCGCTTCCGTCACCCCGTCGGAGATGACGCAGAGCAGCTCGCCGGGCCGGAGCCGGCACTCCCCTCCCCGGTAGACGAAGCCGTCCACCGCACAAAGCGGCGGCCCGCCGCCATCCTGGATCCGGACGACGGTCGCGCCCACCGGGTCCACCAGGTACGGATTTTCGTGACCGGCGTTGCAATAGACGAGCTCGCCGGTCTCGAGGTCCAGCACCCCGGCGAACGCGGTGACGAACAGCATCTCGGGGTTGTCGCGCGAAACCTCGGCGTTGGCCGCGAACATGAGCTCGCCGATGTCCGCGCCCGACGTCCGAAGCATCGTGCTCTTGCACAGCGCCTTGCTCACCGCCATGAAGATGCTCGCCGAGAGACCCTTGCCGGCGACGTCCCCGACGAGGAAGAACAGGTGGCGGTCGTCGAGCCGAAAGAAATCGTAGAGGTCGCCGCCGACCTCACGGGCCGGAATCATGACCGCCGCGAGGTCGATCCGGGGATCGTCGCGCAGCAGCTCGGCGCGCGGCAACGTCGCGACCTGCACCCGCTTCGCCGCATCGAGCTCGCCGGCGATGCGGGCGCGCTGCTCGCGCTCGCGCTGCACGAGGCGCTCGAGCGATCTTCTCTGGCGGGTCGCTTCCGCCAGCGTCAGCACGAGGAGCGCCACGAACAGCAGCATCAGGCTCACTCCGGGCACCGCCGCGTCGAGCACCAGCCGCTGCTGCCGAAATGCCAGGTATCCGGACAGCGCCAGCAAGGCGACGCAACCGAGGGCGAGAAGCGTGGCATTGCGCGCACTCCACCGCGGTGTCGCGAAGACGAGAAGCGCGCCCAGGAGCAGGAACGCGAGCGCCTCGATCCGCGGCGCCCAGACCGGCCGGTTGAGCAGCGTCTGGTCGAAGAGGTTTTCCAGGAGCTGCGCGTGGATCTCGATGCCCGGCATCAGCGCGCCGAGCGGCGTGTTCCTGTCCTCGACCATGCCGACGCCGGTCACGCCGATCAGCACCAGCTTCTGCTCGATCTGCTGCGGATCGAATTTGCCGTCGAGGATGTCGACCGCCGAGATGAAGCGGTCGCCGTTGCGCGGCGAATAATAGACGCGCGCGGCGCCGTCCGCCTCGGTCGGCGCGATGAAGTTGCCGACCGCGATGCCCACCACCGACGGACCATCGATCAGGAGTCGCAGCGACGGCACGCCGACGGCGACCCGCAGCATCTCGATCGCGAACGCAGGCACCAGCGTTCCGCCCACGTTCGCGACGAGCGGGATGCGGCGAAAGACCCCGCCCGCCGGCTCGACCGAAACGAGACCGTGACCGGACGCGGCACGGTCGAGCTGGTCGAGGCTCGTCAATACGCCCGTGTAGTTGGGGAGCCCTTGAGCGACCCTCTCCGGCGCGCCCGATCGGGCGGACATGCCGGAGACGGTGAACGGCGGTGCCCGCAGCAGCATTCCCGTGGCCTCGGAGCTGCCCGCGATCGCGAGCACGGTCGGCGCCGCGGCGAGCGTGCGCGCGAGCTCCGCGTCGTGGGCCGATAGCGCGGCGAGCTGAGTTTGCAGGGCCGGATCCTTGTTGCCGGTGCGCGCGAGCAGGCGCTCAAGCGACAATCCGTCCGGCTCGGGCATCAGGATGTCGACGCCGATCGCCGCCGGCCGGTGGCGGTTGATGTCCCGAATCAGCTGGGCGAGCACGGGGCGCGGCCACGGCCACTGTCCGAGCGCAGCCAGGCTCTTCTGATCGACCTCGACGATCGTGACCGGCATCGACGCGACCTGCCGGGGCGAGGCCGCCTGGTACGCATCGAACCACGCGGTCTGCGGGCGCGCGATCCACGACGGATCCAGCCAGATCAGCGCGGTCAGCGCGAGGAGGAGCGGAATCGCGACCAGGCGAATGGGGCCGGTCCGACGGACCGCGGCCGCCATTCGCGCGGGCAAACTCACAACTCGATTTCCATCCCGTCGTAGGCCGCGGTGACGAGCATGGGCTCGCGGGTCCGCGTGATTTCCTCGAGGCGCCGCGTTTCCGCGAGCACCCTGGAGATCGCCTCGTCGTCGTTGGCGGGTTCATGGTGGAAGAGGCAAAGGTGCCGCACTTCCGCCAACTGGCACAACTCGACCCCGACCACGTTGCTCGAATGCCCCCAGTCGGCCTTGACGGTGGTTGCCTCGGCAAGCGAATACATCGCGTCGAAGATCACGACGTCCGCTTTCCGGAAGAACTCGACGATGTCGGTGGTTTCCGTCATCTCCGCGAGCTTGTGCTCGGAATCGGTCGTGTAAACGACGGTCCGACCGTTCTTCTCGAAGCGGTAGCCGTACGAGTCGCCCGCGTGCCGCTGCAGCTTCGCGGTCACGCTCATTCCCGCGATGTCGTAGCGCCTGCCCGGCTCGAGCACCGTGAAATCGATGCTCGCGCGCAGGTAGGAGAAATCCACGGGGAACGACGGGTTCTCCTGCTGGCGCCGCAATGCCGATTCGAGCCACGGATGGCAGCCGTAGAAGCGCACCCGGTTGCCCGGGATATAGGCCGGCGTGAAGAACGGCAGGCCCATGATGTGATCCCAGTGCACGTGGGACACGAAGATGTGGTACGTCTGCGGCGAGCCGGGGCCGTGGCGGGCGATCGCGGCCTGTCCGAAGGGCCGCAGACCGCTGCCAAGGTCGCAGAGAACGTAGTCGGGGCCGCCGGTCTCGAGCTCGACGCACGGCGAATGGCCGCCGTACGTCCCGGACACGGCGATATCGAGACCGTCGAGATACGCGTCGATCTCGCGGTCCGAGTTGAATGTGCGTCCCGAGGCGCCGCGCAGCGCGGTGACAAGCTTCCGGCGAACCCCGGCGGCGGTCAGCGAGACGGGCAGCGACCCGCGCGTACCCCAGAAGCGTATCCGCTTCATTTCCGGCCGTCAGGACGCCGCATCGAATTTGGCGAGCGCCGGCGGCGAGAGCTTTTCGACGGCGGCGCGGACCGATGGAAATACTTCGAGGACGCTGTCGAAGCGGCTGATCGCGAAGATTTCCGTCACGACCGGTTGCAGTGCGGCGACCGCGATCCGCGCGCCGCGTCCGCGCATCTGCTTGGCGGCGATCATCAGCACCCGCAATCCGACACTGCTGATGTAGTCGACGCCGGCGAAATCCAGGATGACTCCCCCTTTGCCGGTGGACGCCTCCGCGAGAAGCGGCGCCAGCGACTGCTCGAGTTGTCCGGCCGCGGCGTGGTCGATCCGGCCGACGGGGGCGGCGACGACGATATCGGCAAACTGTCGGCTAGAGAATTGCACGATGGCTCCGCACGATCCGCCGCTCGCCCACGCGGCGAACCGTGCCGATTATACGAGACCTGCCCGTCCTTTTGGCGCAACCTTCCTGCGCGCCGCTCCTCCATCGCGGCGCCCTCGTGCGGACCGGGAGCAAGCGTGGCGTGACGACGGTATGCTATGGCCTCACGACGACCATCGCACCCTGCCGATGCCCCACGCCGGACCCCGTCGCGGCTGCCGGCCGGAGGCGCGCCGCGGTCGGACCCTTTCCAGCACTCCCCATCGATGCCGCAGCCGTCACGCAATGCACCATGCCCCTGTGGCAGCGGCAGGCGCTTCAAGGCATGCCATGGCGCGCTGCAGGCGTCACCGCCCGACCCCTTGGCACCGGACGACTACGCGGCGAGGGCGCAGTCGGCGCTCGCCAATGGACGACTGGCCGACGCGATGGCCTGGTTGCAGCGTGCGCTCGCCGCGGATCCAGGGAGCGCCGAACTCCGGCGCGAGCAGGCGCGCGCGGCGTGGATGATCGGCGACACCGCGGGCGCAGAGGCGGATTGCCGGACTGCGCTAGAGCGTGCGCCCAACGACGTCACGGCATGGAACCTCCTGGGCGAGATCGTGCGTGCGGCCGATCCGATCGCCGCGGAGGCGGCCTGGCGCCGCGCACTGGATATCGCCCCCGGCAACGGCGAAGCGCACTTCCATCTCGGCAACCTCCACCGGGAACGCGGCGACCCGGGTGCTGCCCGTCGCGAATACGAGCTCGCGCTCGAAGCGGCGCCGGATCACCCCGGGCTGCTCAACAATCTGGGGCTCGTTCTGGAGGCCTGCGGTGAGCGCGACCGCGCGGAGGCTTGCTATCGTCGGGTCCTCGCTGCGAATCCCCAGCATCCCGACGCGCTGGGTAACCTCGCGAACTCGCTGTTCGAGCGCGATGCGTTCCGGGAATCCGCCGCCGCGTACGTCCGGCTCTTCGCCATCCGGCGCGACGTTCCGGCCCCCGTCTGGGTGCGCCGGGGCATGGCCCACCAGCGCGTCGGCGAATTCGATGCCGCCGAGGCGTGCTTCGGCGAGGCCGCGCGGTTGCTGCCGGACGACGTGCGAATCCAGCAGAACCTCGGCAGCTTCTATTCCGAGCTGAAACGCCATGCCGACGCGGAGCCGGCCTGGCTGCGCGCGCTGGAGCTTCGCCCGGACAGTCCGTATGCGTTGTCGATGCTCGCCCTCGGTCGCCAACACCGATGCCTCTGGCGTGGCCTCGACGAAATGCACGACAGGCTCAATCGCCTGATCGAGTCCGATGACCTCGGCGCGGACGACCGGACCAACCCCTTTGCGCTGCTCACGATGCCGACCTCGCCCACGGCACAGCTGCGGGTTGCGCAGCGCTGGGCGCGGGGGTTCGCGCCCCCTGCACCGGCGGTGCGGCCGTCCTACACCCGGGCCCCCGGAGAACGGCTGCGGGTCGGGTTCGTCTCGTCGGATTTTCGACCGCATCCGATGGTGTACCTGTCGATCGCGTATTGGGAAGGCTTCGACCGGGACCGGTTCGAGACCTTCGCCTACGGAATCTGGGACCGGGACCGCGGCCCGATCGGGCAGCGCGTTGCGGACGCATTCGAGCACTTCACGGATGTCAGCGAGGCGTCCGTCGAGGCAATCGCGCGGCGGATCCGCGCCGATCGCATCGCCGTCCTGATCGACCTCAACGGCTACACGCGGCACTCGCGGGAACGGATATTCGCGCTCCATCCGGCGCCTGTCCAGATCAACTACCTCGGCTATCCGGGCACGCTCGGGGCCGACTGGTACGACCATGCGCTGGTCGATCGCTACAGCGGTCCCGCGGCGCTCCAGCCGTACTTCACCGAGCGGCTGCTGCAATTGCCGCACATGTCGTTTCCGGCGAATCCGGGCCGCGCGCTCGAAGGCGCGCCGCCGACGCGCGCCGAGTGCGGACTGCCGCCCGACGCGTTCGTGTTCTCGTGCTTCAACAGCGCCCACAAGATCCTGCCCGACGTGTTCGCCGTCTGGATGCGGCTCCTGCATGCGGTCGACGGAAGCGTGCTGTGGCTGCTCGCGTGCGGCAGCGATGCCGAAGGGAATCTGCGCCGCGAAGCGGCGATGGCCGGGATCGATCCGGGCCGCCTGATCTTCGCCCCGCTGGTCTCGCCGGTGGGGCGCCACGTTGCGCGAACGGCGGCCGCCGATCTGTTCGTGGATTCGTTCCCGTACGGCGCGCACACGACCGCCAACGATGCGCTGCTGGTCGGGGTGCCCCTCGTCACGCGCGCCGGAGAGACGCTGGTGAGCCGGATCGCCGGCAGCCAGCTGCACGCGATCGGGTTGCCCGAGCTCGTCACGCCGGACCGTGCCGCCTACGAGGCGCTGGCGCTGCATCTCGCACAAAGCCCGCGGGCGCTTTCCGGATTCCGCGACCGACTCGCCGCGAACCGGGCGACCCATCCGCTGTTCGACACCGCGCGCTTCACGCGCGACTTCGAGGACGCCCTGGACCGCGCCTGGGGCGAGTTCGACGCGCGGTAGGCGACGGGAACTTGCCGACCCCATTGTTGATCAAATCAATCGGGTATATTATACTTGATCGAATTGATCACCTATTCCGCCGAGGCGGCGTAGGTATCTGATTCTTATGAGAGGTCCACGATGAGGCTGACCACGAAAGGGCGCTTTGCAGTGACGGCGATGATCGATCTCGCGATGCAGCACGGCAGCGGCCCGGTGACGCTGGCCGAAATCAGCGAGCGCCAGAAGATCTCGCTGTCCTATCTCGAGCAGCTGTTCGGCAAGCTGCGCCGGCGCGCGCTGGTCGACAGCGTGCGCGGCCCGGGCGGCGGCTATCGCCTCGCCAAGGACATGGGCGAGGTGTCGGTCGCCGACATCATCCTCGCGGTCGACGAACCCATCGACGCGACGCAATGCGGCGGCAAGGAAAACTGCCGCGACGAGCACAAATGCATCACCCACGACCTGTGGGCGAAGCTCAACGAGCACATTTTCGACTATCTGCGGCGCGGTGACGCTGAAGCAGCTGGTCGACGAGCAGAAGGCGAAGGCGTCCGGCGTCGCGCAGGTGCAGGACATGCGCGAGACGCTGCCGAAACGCGAGCGGACGACGGTCCCGGTCTGATCTCTCGAGGCAGACGACACCATGGCGATCACGCTGACTGAAAGCGCGGCAAGGCAGATCCGGACCCAGCTGGCGAAGCGCGGCAAGGGCCTCGGCCTGCGCGTCGGCGTCAAGAAGGTCGGCTGCTCCGGCTTTGCCTATACGTTCGACTACGCCGACGAAGTGCGCGCCGACGACCGGTGTTCGAGGCGCACGACGCGAAGCGTCGTCGTGGCCGCCGACAGCGCTGTCGTTCCTCGACGGCTCGCGCGCTCGATTTCGTCAAGGAAGGCCTGAAGCAGATGTTCAAGTTCGACAATCCCAACGTCGACAGCACCTGCGGCTGCGGCGAGAGCTTCAGCGTCAAGGAAACGAGCAAAGCCTAGATCCGGGGCACGCCAGACGCCATTCGTGTCCGGCAGCCTGTCGGAGCAAGACCCATGAGCACCGCACTGCAGAATCTGGTCAACCAGCCGTACCAGCACGGCTTCGTCACCGACATCGAGTCCGATGTCGCGCCGAAGGGGCTGAGCGAAGACACCATCCGGCTGATCTCGGCGCAAGAAGAACGAGCCCGAGTGGCTGCTCGAATTCCGGCTCAAGGCCTACCGGCACTGGCTCACGATGGAAGAGCCGACAGTGGCCGAACGTCAAGTATCCGAAGATCGATTTCCAGGAGATCAGCTACTACTCGGCGCCCAAGCCGAAGAAGAAGCTCGCCAGCATGGACGAGGTCGATCCCGAGCTGCTGCGCACGTTCGAGAAGCTCGGCGTGCCGATGAACGAGCGGGCGACGCTGGCCGGCGTCGCGGTCGACGTGATCTTCGACAGCGTGTCGGTCGCGACCACCTACAAGGAGAAGCTCGCCGAGGTCGGCATCATCTTCTGCTCGATCTCGGAGGCGGTGCAGCGAGCATCCCGAGCTCGTGCGCAAGTACCTCGGCACCGTGGTGCCGGCCGGCGACAACTACTACGCGGCGCTCAACTCGGCGGTATTCACCGACGGCTCGTTCTGCTTCATCCCGAAGGGCGTCAAATGCCCGATGGAGCTGTCGACCTATTTCCGCATCAACACCGCAGGACTCCGGGCCAGTTCGAGCGCACGCTGATCGTCGCCGAGGAAGGCGCGTCGGTGTCCTACCTCGAAGGCTGCACGGCGCCCAAGTTCGACACCAACCAGCTGCACGCGGCGGTGGTCGAGCTGGTCGCGCTCGACAGACGCCGACATCAAGTACTCGACGGTGCAGAACTGGTACGCGGGCGACGAGAACGGCGTCGGCGGCATCTACAACTTCGTCACCAAGCGCGGCCTGTGCAAGGGCGTCGAACTCGCGCATCTCGTGGACGCAGGTCGAGACCGGCTCGGCGATCACCTGGAAATATCCGAGCTGCGTGCTGCTGCGGCGACAACTCGGTCGGCGAGTTCTACTCGGTGGCGCTCACCAACCACCACCAGCAGGCCGACACCGGCACCAAGATGATCCACATCGGCAAGAACACGCGCAGCACCATCGTCAGCAAGGGCATCTCGGCCGGCCACTCCAACAACAGCTACCGCGGCCTGGTGCAGGATCGCGCCCAAGGCCGACGGCGCGCGCAACTACTCGCAGTGCGACTCGATGCTGATCGGCGACCAGTGCGGCGCGAACACCTTCCCGTACATCCAGGTGCACAACAACAGCGCCAAGGTCGAGCACGAAGCGTCGACCTCGAAGATCGGCGAAGACCAGCTGTTCTATTTCGCGCAGCGCGGCATCGGCGCCGAAGAAGCGGTGTCGATGATCATCAACGGCTTCTGCAAGGACGTGTTCCAGCAACTGCCGATGGAGTTCGCGGTCGAGGCGACCAAGCTGCTCGGCCTCAAACTCGAAGGAAGCGTCGGATGATTTACCAGGACAGCAAGACGCTGCTCGAGGTGCGCGACCTGCGCGCGACCGTCAACGGCATCGAAATCCTCAAGGGCATGGACCTCACGGTCAGAGCGGCGAAGTGCACGCGATCATGGGGCCGAACGGCTCGGGCAAGAGCACCTTCGCCAAGGTGCTGGCCGGCCATCCCGCCTATGAAGTCACCGGCGGCGAGGTCGTGTTCGAAGGCAGGAACCTGCTCGAACTGCAGCCCGAAGAGCGCGCGCGCGCCGGCGTGTTCCTCGGCTTCCAGTACCCGATCGAAATCCCCGGCGTGGCCAACAGCCAGTTCCTGCGCCTGGCCTACAACACGGTGCAGGCGCGAGCGCGGCAAGGACGAGCTCGACCCGCTCGAGTTCGACGACTTCGTGCGCGAGAAGATGAAGCTGCTCGAAATGAATCCGGATTTCCTCGACCGCAGCGTCAACGAAGGCTTCTCCGGCGGCGAGAAGAAGCGCAACGAGATCCTGCAGATGGCGCTGCTCGAGCCGAAGCTCGCGATCCTCGACGAAACCGATTCCGGCCTGGACATCGACGCGCTGCGCATCGTCGCCGGCGGCGTCAACCAGCTGGCGCACAAGGACAATGCGATCGTGCTGGTGACGCACTACCAGCGCCTGCTCAACTACATCGTGCCCGACTACGTGCACGTGATGGATGGCGGGCCGCATCATCAAGACCGGCGGCAAGGAACTCGCGCTCGAACTCGAGAGCCGCGGCTACGACTGGGTCGGCGCCGAAGTGCAAGGCGGACGCGCGGCGTGAGCGCATGAACACGCGCGCATCGACCAGCGGCTATCTCGACAGCCTGCTGCGCGGGCAGCCGCAGCTGCCGGCGAGCCCGCTGGCGCTGGCTCAATCAGCTGCGCGCGCGACGCGGTCGACCGCGTCGGCGCGCTGACCGTGCCGACCACGCGCGACGAGGACTGGCGCTTCACCGACATCTCGCCGCTCACCAAGCTGTCGTTCCAGCCGGCGCGACGGCGCAGCCGCCACTGCGCGCCGCGGACGTCGAGCAGTGGGCCATCCCGACGAAGCGGCGACCCGGCTGGTATTCGTCGACGGCATCTACGCGCCGGAGCATTCGTTCACGATCGCGCCGGAGCGGCATCGTCGTCGAGAACCTGGCCGCGGCGCTGACCGCGCACGCCGCGGCGCGTGCAGCGCGCATCTCGGCCGGCACGCCGGATTCGAGCGACAACGCGTTCGCCGCGCTCAACACCGCATTCCTGCACGACGGCGCGCTGATCGTCGTGCCGCGCGACACTGGCGCTCGCGGCGCCGGTGCATCTGCTGTTCATCGCGACGCGCAAGCACGCGGCGAGCTACCCGCGCTGCCTGGTGGTGGCGGAGGCCGGCAGCGCGGTCACGGTGATCGAGGACTTCGTCGCGCTGCAGGACGAAGCCTATTTCACCAACGCGGTGACCGAGATCGCGCTCGCCGGCAATGCGCGCGTCGACCACGTCCGGGTGCAGCGCGAGGGCGCCGAGGCGTTCCACATCGCGAACTGCGCGGTGTCGCTGGCGCACGCGAGCCGCTATCCAGTCGGTGAGCGTCGCGCTGGGCGCGCGCATCTCGCGCTACAACCTGAACGTGCTGCAGGCGGCCGAAGGCGCCGAGTGCACGATCGACGGGCTGGCGCTGATCGGCGGCGCGCCAGCTCGCCGACACCCACACGCTCGATCGACCATGCCATGCCGCACGGCGTCGAGCCGGCAGCTGCACAAGTGCATCGTCGACGGCGCCGCGCACGCGGTGTTCAACGGCAAGATCATGGTGCGCCCCGGCGCGCAGCGCACCGATTCGTCGCAATCGAGCCGCAACCTGCTGCTCAGCGGCAAGGCGCACGTCGACACCAAGCCGCAGCTCGAGATCTTCGCCGACGACGTGAAATGCGCGCACGGCGCGACCGTCGGCCAGCTCGACGTCGAGGAAGTGTTCTATCTCAAGAGCCGCGGCCTGTCCGATGCCGCGGCGCGCAACCTGCTGACCTACGCGTTCGGCGCCGAGATCATCGAGCGCATCCCCGTCGCCTCGCTCCGGCACCGGCTCGAGCAGACGGTGCTGGCGCAGACCCAGACCGCCGCACCCGGCGCGTGACTCGCATGAGCGCGCGCCAGCGCGCTGAAGCCGCGCCCGGCACCGGCGTTCGACGTCGAGCGCATCCGCGCCGATTTTCCGATCCTCAAGCTCGAGGTCGGCGGCAAGCCGCTGGTCTATCTCGACAATGCGGCCTCCAGCCAGATGCCGCAGCAGGTGATCGACCGCCTGGTGCGCTACCAGACGACGCAGCACGCCAACATCCACCGCGCGCGTGCACTACCTGTCGGAGATCGCGACCGCCGAATACGAGGAGGCGCGGCGCAAGCTCGCAGCGCTTCATCAACGCGCGCGAAGAGCGCGAGGTGATCTTCACCAGCGGCACCACCGAGGCGATCAACCTGGTGATGCACGGCTACGGGCGCAAGTTCATCGGCGCCGGCGACGAGATCATCCTGACCACGCTCGAGCACCATTCGAACATCGTGCCCTGGCAGATGCTGGCCGAAGAGAAGGGCGCGAAGATCCGCGTCGTGCCGATCAACGATGCCGGCGAACTGCTGATCGACGAATACGAGAAGCTGTTCAACGAGCGCACCAAGTTCGTCGGCGTGACGCACGTCTCGAACGCGCTCGGCACGCGTCAATCCGGTCAAGCAGATGATCGCGTTCGCGCACGCGCGCGGCGTGCCGGTGCTGGTCGACGGCGCGCAGGCGGCGCCGCACATGAAGGTCGACGTGCAGGATCTCGACTGCGATTTCTACGCGTTCTCCGGGCCACAAGCTGTGCGGCCCGACCGGCATCGGCATCCTCTACGGCAAGGCGGCGCTGCTCGAGCGCATGCAGCCGTTCAAGGGCGGCGGCGACATGATCCTGTCGGTCACGTTCGAGAAGACCACCTACAACGTGATTCCGCAGAAGTTCGAGGCCGGCACGCCGCCGATCGCCGCCGCGATCGGGCTGGGCGCGGCGGTCGATTACCTGTCGGCGATCGGCATGGACGCGATCGCCGCGCACGAGCACGACCTGCTCGACTACGCGACCGCGCAGCTGCAGGCGCATGCCGGGCGTGCGCATCATCGGCACCGCCGCGCGACAAGGCCGCGGTGCTGTCGTTCGCGCTCGACGGCGTGCATCCGCACGACGTCGGCACGCTGCTCAACCAGGACGGCGTCGCGGTGCGCACCGGCCATCATTGCGCGCAGCCGGTGATGCAGCGCTTCAAGGTGCCGGCGACCTCGCGCGCGTCGTTCGCGTTCTACAACACGCATGGCCGAGGTCGATGCGCTGGTCGCCGGCATCCGCAACGTGCAGAAGGTGTTCTGCGTGATGGCCGACCCGAAAGCGCTGTATCAGGAAGTCATCCTCGACCACAACCGGAAGCCGCGCAACTACGGCGACGCTGGCGCAGGCGAGCCACCAGGCCGAGGGCCACAATCCGCTGTGCGGCGACCATCTCAGCGTGGCGCTGAATCTCGACGGCGAGCGCATCGACGGCATCGCGTTTCAGGGCGAGTCCTGCGCGATCTGCAAGGCGTCGGCGTCGATGATGACGGCGAACGTCAAGGGCAAGACGCGCGCAGGAGGCGGAAACGCTGATCCAGGAATTCCGCGACATGGCGACCGGCAAGCTCGATGTCGCCAAGCAGGCGCACCATCTCGGCCGGCTCACGGTGTTCGCCGGCGTGCGCGATCTGCCGACGCGCGTCAAATGCGCGATCCTGCCCTGGCACACGCTGCATGCGGCGCTCCACTCGGTCGCGAGCACCTCGACCGAAGCCGAAGACGATCCGATGCACGCGCCGATCGGCGGATGCCTGACCGAAGCAGCCATGCCGAAAATCGCCGACATCGAAGACACGCCGAATCCGAACGCGAAGAAGTTCATCCTCAAGGAGCCGCTGACCTGGGGCATCGCGCGCTCCTACGACAACGCCGAGCAGGCGAAGGACGATCCGCTGGCCGCGTCGCTGTTCGACATCGAGCATGTGACCAACGTGTTCTACGTCGATCACTGGATCACGGTCACGCAGGACGGCGGCGCCGACTGGCAGGAGCTGCTGCGCCGCGGTCGCCGACCCGATCCGCGCCGCGCCGGCGGCGGGCGAGCAATCGGCGCGGCTCACCGCCGCGGCCGCGACCCGCGATCGCCGACCTGAGCCCCGAGGACCAGGAGCGGCTCGACATGATCAACGAGCTGCTCGATGAGCAGATCCGCCCCTACCTGCAGGGCGACGGCGGCGACCTGTACGTGCTCGGTCTCGAAGGCAACAGGCTGACCGTGCACTACCAGGGCGCGTGCGGCAGCTGCCCGAGCTCGATATCGGGCACGCTCGTCGGCATCGAGAGCCTGGTGCGGTCGATCGAGCCCGACATCGAAGTCGTCGCGGTCTGAATCCGTCCCAGTGCTTCGGTCTTGCTTCACGCCGCGTCTGGGGCCTTCGCCGGTGGACTTAGGATGAACATGCGCCCACCGGCGAAAGCCCCGACGCGTCGGATCGACACCATGAGCGACTGGGTGACGGTCGCGCGGGTGGGCGAGCTCGCGCCGGGCGCATGGCGGGTCGCGGACCTCGACGGCACGCAGATCGCGGTGTTCAACCTCGACGGACGGTACTATGCGATCGCGGACGTCTGCACCCACGACGGCGGACAGCTCACCGGTGGCACGGTCGAAGGCGACGTGATCGTCTGCCCGCGCCACGGCGCGCGCTTCTGCATCCGCACCGGCGAGGCCCTGACCGCGCCCGCGTACGAACCGACCGACACGTTTCCCGTGCGCGTTGAAGGCGACGTGATCCAGGTGCGCGACAACCGCTGGGATTGAAGGAGGAAGTTCCATGGCAGGGCTCACCAAAGACGCTCCCACCCCCACCGAGATCCTGCTGCACCAGAAGTCGCGCGTGCTGGAGATCGCCTTCTCCGACGGCAAGCGCTTCCGGATGCCCTGCGAGTTCCTGCGCGTGTATTCGCCCTCGGCGGAAGTCCGCGGCCACGGCCCGGGACAGGAAGTGCTGCAGGTCGGCAAGAAGAACGTCGAGATCGTCGAGCTCGACCCGGTCGGCCACGTACGCCGTGCGCCCGGTATTCTCCGACGGACACGATACCGGCATCTTCTCGTGGGACTATTTCTACACGCTGGGCACGAACCAGGACGAGATGTGGCGCCGTTACCTGCAGCGGATCGAGGAGGCCGGGGCGAGTCGCGAGGCCGGGCCGGGGGCCGCGCCCCAGCGTCCGAAATGCAAGTAGTCCGACGACCTGTTGTAGAGTGACAGGCGTTGCCCCGCGTCCGGGGGGCCGTGTGGAGGGTCATCGATGCTGGGGTTCTTCCTGGACCGGAAGGAGACGCCGCGCCTGGGCACGCTCCGGCAGCTCTTCCTGTTCGCGACGCTGTCGCGGTCCGAGCTGCGCGTCGTCGATGGCATGCTCCACGAAAGACGCTATCTCAAGGGCGAGATCATCTTCGACGAGGGCGAGGAAGGGCAGACCGTCTACGTGGTCATCGCGGGGCGCGTGCTCATCTGCCGGCAGGGGGAGCCGGAAACCGGAAAGATCACCGAAATCGAATCCGGTGTGGTCTTCGGCGAGCTTGCGCTGCTCGATGACGCGCCGCGCGCCGCGCAGGCGCGGGCGGCGGAGGACTGCGTGCTGGCATCGCTTGCACGCGGCGACTTCGAGAGCCTCCTCGACACGCACGCGGTGATCGCGTCGAAGATCGCCCTGCAGCTCGCGCGCCAGCTCGGCCGCCAGCTCCGCGACCGCTCGGCGCCGGGCGAACGAAAGCCGCTGTGAGGCCGGGGAAGGCGGCAACTCCGAGCCCGAGCCGCTACCTGTCCTCGGGCCCGCTGGTCTGGGTGGCGACCATCGTCTGCACGACGCTGTTCCTGGTCCTTCTGAAGCAGGCGCTCTGGTTCGTCGTGCCGTTCCTTCTGGCGATCATCCTCTATTACGCATTGTTCCCGGCGGTGCGGCGCCTGACGCTCGCCGGGGTCGAACGCGAGACCTCCGCGGCGATCGTTGCCGGCGTCTTCTTTCTCGCCGCTGTCCTGGCGATGGTGCCGACGCTGCCCTGGCTCGCGGCGCAGACCGTCAGCGGCGAAGAGGCGCTGTCCCGCTACCTCGCCGGGGGCCAGGGGTTGCTCGACCGCACGCTGACGATGCTGGAATCGCAGTTCGCGTTCCTGAAGCGCGTGGAGTTCCACGCCGAGATGGGGAAGAAGATCGCCTCGTTCGGCGGGAGCTACGCGCAGGATCATCTCACCGATGCTGTGCTCTCCGCCGCCGTCTCGCTGCCGGCCCTGCTGCTGGCGCCGTTTCTCGCGTTCTTCTTCCTGCGCGACGGCCGGCGGTTTCTCAAGTTCTGCTGCGATGCGGTTCCGAATGCGTATTACGAACGGACCCTGTACATGGTCGACCGCGTGGACGCCACGGCCCGCGCCTACTTCCAGGGCTTGCTCAAGCTGACGGCAATCGACACGATTTGCCTCGCGCTGGGACTCGTGGTGATCGGCGTTCCGAACGCGTTCGCCCTGGGACTGATGGCAGCCGTGCTCGCATGGGTGCCTTTCGTCGGGTCCGTCATCGGCTGCGCGATCGTGGTGCTGGTGGCCGCCACCGACTTTCCGGCCGATCCCTGGGTGGTCTATGCGGCGGTTGCGCTGTTCCTGGTCGTCCGCCTGCTCGACGATTTCGTGTTCATGCCGCTGACGGTCGGCCGCAGCCTGCACATGCATCCGCTGCCGACGGTGGTCCTGATATTCGTCGGCGGTGCAGTCGCCGGAATTCCCGGCCTTATCCTGGTCCTGCCCCTCGCCGGGGTCGTGATGGTGATCGCCGGCACGATCGGGGGCATCGTCAACGATCCTCGTTTGCGCGCCCGCAACGGCTTTGCGACGACGCTGCGCGCGCGGCGGATCACCGCCGACCTGCACTCCTGAGCGGGCGATCGCGCGTGGCGACCGCGCGGCCGGGCGGCGGCGCGGATTCGCGCGTCGTCAGTTCCGGACCGGGTGTTTCGCGAGCTTGCGCTGCAGCGTGCGCCGGTGCATCGACAGCGCGCGTGCCGTCGCGGACACGTTGCCGCCATTCTCGCGCGAGCACGTACTGGATGTGCTCCCATTCGAGGCGACCGATCGACATCGGCTTCTCGCGCACCGGCACGCTGTCGTCCCCGGCTTCGCGCCCGAACGCGGCAATGAGGTCGTCCGTGGTCGCCGGCTTGGTCAGGTAATGTGTCGCGCCGAGCTTGATCGCCTCGACCGCGGACGGGATGCTGCCGTGCCCCGTCAGCACCACGACCCGCGTGCGCGGGTCGAGCGCGCGCAGCCCGGAAACGAGCCTGAGTCCCGAGCCATCCGGCAGCTTGAGGTCGACCACCGCATACTGGGGAGGGCTGGAACTCGCGGCCCCGATCGCCTCGCCGATGCTGCGGGCGACCCGGATCACGAAGCCGCGGCACGCCAGCGAATGGGACAGCGAGGCCGCGTGCACTTCATCCTGATCGACCAGCAGCAACAGCGGCTGTCCATCCCGATCGCGTACGCCTGCGGCTCTCATGTCCATCGGAACGAATTCTGCGGCATCGTGTCGCAGCTGCCGTTGATCGTAGTCAAGGATCGCCGTGCGCGACCGCTGCCGCGCCGGCGAAAAAAAGGCCGGCATGCGCCGGCCTCCTTTCACGATGTGGCACCCCTGCCTACATCGCCAGGACCCACTTCAGCACCGTCGTGAGGTCGGCGCCCTTGGCCTTCACCTCGGGGTGCCCCTTGGCGCCGGACAGCTTGGCCGTCAGGGTCGCTTCGGCGTCGGCCTTCCCCTTGTACTTCGCCGCCGTCTCCTTGAACGACGGCCCCAACTTCTTCGTGTCGACCGCGTGGCAGTTGAGGCAACCGCTGCTCTTCGCGATCTCCTCGCCGCTCGCTGCCATTGCGACGCCGCCGGCCGACAGCACGGCCGCGGCGACAACTCCTACCGCCAACGACTTGATCATCCCGTTCTCCTTTGCCCGTGAATCCGCGCCGCGCGCGAATCAGACACCGCTCCGTCGATGCCCGCGCAATGCTAACATTTTGTCCGGCGGCGTTGGCGCACGCGGTTGATTTGCGTCAAGGTATCCCGATTGGGACATGTCGGTCCGGGCGTGATCCTTCAACAGGGCGGTGGGAGCGGGGCAATGGAGGTCCGCAGGTCAGCGCTGGTCGGCTTTCCCGCCGAAACGATGTTCGACCTGATCGAGGCCGCCGAGCGCTATCCGGAATTCCTGCCGTGGTGCGCCGGAACCCGGGTCCTCGAGCGCGATGACCACGTCGTCGTCGCCGACATACGGGTCAGTTACCGGAACATCCGTCTCGATTTCACCACGCGCAACCCGAAGCGCCGGCCGGAATTCATGGCCATCACACTCGAGCGGGGTCCCTTCCGCCGGTTCGAAGGGGATTGGCACCTGACGCCGTTGGCCGCCGACGCGTGCAAGATCGAGTTCGCGCTGCGCTACGACTTCGCAAGCCCGGTCCTCGGCCGGCTGGCCGGCCCCGTGTTCGAGCGGATCGCGAACACGCTGGTCGACGCCTTCGTCGCCCGGGCCGAACAACTTCGCGCGGTGGCGCTGGCCGGCGCCGCCACGTTCCGCTGAGGTCGATCGCCAGGCGCATTCGCCCGTACCGCGCACAAAGAGAAAGCCCCGCGCGAGGCGGGGCTCTCGTGCTGCGGCTGCGAGGCGATTACTTCCTGACTTCGCCCCTGACCTCCACGTCCACCCGGCGATTGGGCTGCAGGCACGCGATCAGTTCCTTCTGGTTCTTCTGATTGCACTGCACGACCGGCTGCTTCTCGCCCATCCCGATGGTCTGGATCTTCGCCTTGTCCACACCCTTGCTGGCGAGATAGCTCGCCCACCGCCGCCGCCCGTTCGTCCGACAGCTTCTGGTTGTAGGCGTCCGTGCCCAGGCGATCGGTGTGCCCCGTCACGATGACGACCTCGAGCTTCTGGACCTGCGCGAGCTTGGTCACGACCTGGCTGTCGATCGCCGCCTTCCCTTCGGGCGTCAGGACCGCCTTGTCGAAGTCGAACAGCACCTTCGAGTCGAGCGTGATCTTCTGCACCTGCGGGGCCGGCGGAGGCGGCGGCGCGGGCGGGGGCGGCGGCGGCGGGCGGCGCAACCACCGGCTTCGGCGCTTCGGCGAGCCTCGGCGCGACGTACACCTGCGGTGGCGGGTCGAACTTGTAGGTCACCGTCAGCCAGAACAGGTTGGTCGTGTAGCTCGGGTTGGCGAACGCGCCGCTGAACCACGAGTAGTTCGATCCGACGGCCGCCGTGTTCAGGTTCTGGAAGTACGGGTAGTAGCTCGCCGTAGCCCGCCATCTGGCCGTCGGTGTAGTCGTACTTCTCGTACGCGTACCCGCCATTGAACGACCACTTCTTGTTGTAGTCGTAGGTCCCCTTGATCTGGAACCGCTGCAGCTTCGTGTTGTCGGTGCTGTAGTTGACGAGCGGGCCGCCGAGGTAGCCGCCGCCGGCCTGCGTATTGCCCGACGTGAAGTCGAGTCCGCCCCCGGTCTTCTGGTAGGTGTACGACGCGGTCAGCATCAGCTTGTCGGACGCCGCCCAGTCGACCAGCGCGGCGCCCATCCAGCCGTCCTGCGTGTTCGACCGTGCTCCAGTTGTAATTGACGTTGTTCTGCGGGTCGCTCGGCAGAGCCCCGGTGAAGGTCGGAGGAGTGGCGGTGAGGCTGCCGACCACCCGGTACCCCTGGTTGTACTCGATCTTGCCCCAGTTGCCGATGGCGGTGATCCGCAGCTTGTCGTCACCCCACGACGCGGTCGCGTCGTACTGCTGGCTCTTGTCCTTCGTGCGCCCGTAGAAGTTGTCCTTGTAATCGGTGTCGCGCCAGGTCGCGCCCACGCCGATCAGCAGCATCGGCATCGGCGTCCAGTCGACGTTCAGCTTGACCGTGTTGCGGTCGAAGTTGTTGACGTTGTAGGCCGTGTAGTAGGCCGAGACGCTGGTCGGCGGATTGGTGTTGATCAGGTCGGAGCGCTGCTGCAGGAAGTCGTACTTCAGCCGGCCGGTCAGGTTCTCCCACGCGGTGTTGCGGTACTCGATCCAGAGGCGGTTGCCGTCGGACTTGGGCACCTCAAGTCCGCTTAGTTCGTAGTCGTTGCGCTTGATGCTCTCCCAGTCGTACCCGCCCAGCAGCTTGTTGGCGCGGTCGAACGACCACTTCGCGTCGAACCCGGCCACTGTTCTTCGTGTACGAGAATGCCTCTCCGCCCTCCTCGACCAGAGACGGGATCTGGAAGCACGTCGCGCTGTTCACGGGCGGGGTCGCGCAGCTTGTGCCCTGGCTGCCCTGCCGGTACGAGACGGATCGTCGAGTTGTTCTGCTTGTCGTAGTACTCGTAGTAGACCCGCGTGTCGAGCTGCGCCATCGGGCTCGCGTTCCACGCGACGTTGGCGGTGTTCGTCTTGATCTCGCCGTTGAAGTTCGTCAGGTTCTGGTTCGTCGCGGAGTCAAACGGCTGCGTCAGCAGGTAACCCACGCCGGGCGGGATCGCCTGGCCGGTGGGGGTATTGCCCGTCGGCTTGAGGCTCGACGTCCAGAGCGGGTCCGTGAGGCCCACGTTGCTCGTCTGCTTGCTCTGCGTGAAGCGCGCGATGATCGCCGAGTCCCACGGCAGCTGCTTGATGTACCCGCTGATGTTCCACTTCTTGAGTTCGTTGTCCGGCGGCAGCAGCGAAGCGTCCAGCCCGCTGCGCATGTAGAAGTTCGTCCACTGCATCGAATCGTTGCCGTTGGTGAACTTCGAGTCGATGTAGGAGAGCTTGAACCCGTACTGCTTGCTGTTGTAGCCGCCCTCGACGAGCGCATTCTTCGTCTTGTAGTCGACCGGCACGCCGAGCTCGATCAGGCCATTGCCCGAGCCCGTCCCGAGCTGAGCGGACCCCGGCTTGACGCCGCCCGTCTGCACCTCGTTGTAGTCGGCGCGGATGAACCACGGCGACTTGAGCGAGAGCTCGAGGTTGCCGCCCACTGTGTTGCGCTGGGTGCCGTACTGGAACGTGTTCCACAGTGCCGGGTTCTGGGCCGGCGGATAGGGGAGGCCGGGGCCGACCTGCAGCAGGCCGCCGTTCGCGTTGCTCAGGGGCGACAGAGCGTTGAACGAGTAGTTGTGCGGGATGTTGTTGCTGTAGACCGAGGCCTTCCAGGCTTCGTAGCCGCCGCCGACGATGTTGATGAACTGGTCGTCGCGTCCCAACTCCTCGCCGAACGCACGCAGGTAGTACGCGCTTGCTGCCGCCACGGATGTCGAACACGCCGATCGGCGGCGCTGTCGATGTCCTGGTACTCCTTCGCCTTCGCGTCGTCGACCGGGCCGGTGAACGGCGTCAGCGGGTTGGTGGTCGACAGCGGGGCGGTGTTGCCGTACGCGCCGTTGCGGTTGGCACCGTCGACGTTCGTGCCGCGTCCGCCGACGTCGATGGATCCGCCCCACAGGAAGTTATCGTCGGCTTGCGCGCTCTGCGCGAACAGGCCGGCCACGACTAAGGCAATAAGTTTGACTCTCATGATCGTCCCCTGGTCTCAGCGGAGGAAGAATTCGCCGTAGGCGGATGACGGCGCGTTGCTGCCGTGGATCTGCCGATGGCAATTGACGCAGCCGCTGCTTTCGAAGCGGATGTTCGACGGCAGCACCCCGGGCAGCGTCCCGCGTCCGTCGTAGATGCCGTGCGTGTGGCCGTTCGCGTGGCAGTCGGCGCACAGCGCCGGCGGCTTCTGCGCAAGCAGCGCCCTTGTGCGACGAGCCGTGCGGCGTGTGGCAGATCGCGCAGTTCTCCTCGACCGGGGGATGCTCGTGGATCCACGGACCGCGCTTGTCGGTGTGGCAGGTGAGGCACAGGTCGCTGACGGACTCGTTCGTCAGGCTCGCCTTCTGCAGCGAACCGTGCGGGTCGTGGCAGTCCTGGCAGAAGACCTTGCCTTCGATGATCGGGTGGTGCGAGGGCTTGAGTATCTCGCCGCGGACGTCGCGGTGGCACTCGATGCACCGCTTGTAGACGAGCTGGCGCACGGTCGTCGTGTACGGCGCGGCCGCGAACTGCGCACCCCTGATCTCCTTGTTGTTGCTCGCCGACTGCGTGCCGTGGATCGAGTGGCAGTTCGACGCACGTCACGTCGACCTTGCGGTGCTTGGCGATCGGACCAGTGCTCGAGCTGCCCGCTGGCCGCCGTGGCAGTTGAGGCACACCGCCGACTTTTCGGCCGCGGTCGGCGGTCTTGGACGTCGAGCGCGCTCGTCGGGCTTGACCTTGGACGGGTCCTTCAGGTGCGAGCGTCGCGTCGCCGTGGCAGGCTCTGGCACGCGCTACCGTTCGCGTCGTTCTGCGCCCCGTGCGCGGTCAGCAGGATCGACGCAGTTTGCCTCTCGTGGCAGTTGACGCAGACCGGCACGGCCAGCCGCGGCCTTCTGCCCCTGCGCAACGGCAGGCAGCGCGAGGAACGCTGCGAGCGCGGCCATCAGCCAGCCTGCGACCTTGAGGTTCTTGGATAGCATGGACCACCTCTTCCGTTGGGAGTTGATGCAGGATTCGAAGACCGGATTCCGGAACGGCAACTTCGTTTTGCTGCCGACGCAGAGGCCCTGCACTGGTGACGGGCGCCGCACTGCCCCGAAGCAGTTCCTGCTGCGCGTCGACCGCGGGATGCGCGCGCGGCATTGCACTCGCCCTATGGTTCCCATTGCGCTCCCGGAGGCCGATCGGCAATTTGACGGACGTCAATCAATCCGGGCAAATCGCGATTCGGCGATGGCGTGTTGTGGATTCCGCACACCGTGGAATCCTTTCTGTTACACACCCTCCGCATCGGGAACGCGACCGAATGTCGCGGGCAAATCACGGCCGTGCCTTCCCGCGTCGATCGAGGCCGTGCGTTCCCGCGCCGAATCGGCGCATCGGCATCGCGACGTCGCGAACGTCGCCGTCCGGCATCGGCCACCCAAGAAAAAGCCCCGCGCGAGGCGGGGCTCTCGAGGCATGCCTGCGAGGTGACTACTTCGTCGACTCGCCCTTGACCTGCACGTCCACGCGGCGGTTGGGCTGCAGGCACTCGATCAGCGCCTTCATGGTTCTTCTGATCGCACTGCACGACCGGCTGCTTCTCGCCCATCCCGATCGTCTCGATCTTCGTCCTTGTCCACGCCCTTGCTGACGAGATAGTCGCGCACCGCGTCGCGCGCGACGCTGCGACAGCTTCTGGTTGTAGGCGTCCGAGCCGAGGCGGTCGGTGTGACCCGTCACCAGGACGACTTCGAGCTTCTGGATCTGCGCCGAGCTTGCCGACGACCTGGCTGTCGATCGCCGCCTTCCCTTCGGGCTTCAGATCCGCCTTGTCGAAGTCGAACAGCACCTTCGAGTCGAGCGTGATCTTCTGCACCTGCGGGCCGGCGGCGGCGGCGGCGGGGGCGGCGGCGGGGGCGGCGGCGGCCGGCCGCACGACCGGCGCCGGCGGCGCTGCCGCGACCTTCATCGGCGGCAGCCGGCAGCGGCGGCGCGTCGAACTTGTAGGTCACCGTGCAGGTAGAAGATGTTCGAGTGACCGTCCGTGTACGCGTCGTAGCCGTTCAGGTAGCTGAGCGACGTGCTCTTCGGGTTGTTCGGGACGACGCCGCCGGCGCCGCTGTTCGTGACGATCGGCAGCGCGTACTGGTATCCGTCGGTGGCGATGTCGTTGTGGGTGTACTTCAGGTACGAGTAGCCGCCGGTGAACGACCAGTTCCGGTTGAGGCTCCAGATGCCCTTCAGGTTGATGTACTGCTGCTTGCTGTTGTCGAAGTTGTCGATCGGAAGCGGCGTCGGCGAGATCGCGATGTTGTTCTGCACGCCGAACGTCGCGGTGCCCTCGTTCGTTGATGTACAGGTACGAACCCGTCAGCTTGAGCGCGTCCATCGCCTGCCAGTCGGCGCCGACCCCGAACATCCACGTCTTGTCCTTGGTCTGCGAGCTCCAGTTGTAGGAGCTGTTGGCGACCGGCGCGGCGAACGGGTCGTAGCAGTTCGGGTTGGTGGTCGTGCAGTAGCCGGACGGCGGGTTGTTCGGGCCGTGCCGCGCCGCCAACCGTGCCGATGTAGCGATGGTTCGACGGATACTTCGCCTGCTCCCAGCTGCCGAAGGCGTTCAGCTTCACGCTGCCGGACGCGTTCCAGTAGCCGCTCAGGAAGTAGCCCTGCCGGTCGGACTCGGTGCGGCCGTAGGTCACGTCGTCGAAATCGACCTTGGCCCAGTTGCCCTCGAACGACAGGCCGACGTTCATCATCGGGGTCCAGTCGAGGGTCAGCTTCACCAGGTTCGTGGTGTTGCTCTGCAGGTCGAACGCGGACGTGTACGGCAGCAGGTAGTTCGGGTTGTTCGCGCCGCCGTTGGGAAGCGGATCGTTGCTGAAGTTGAGCGTCGAGTCGCGCTTCAGGTACTGGTACTTGAGCCGGCCGGACACCGTGTCGAACATCGTGTTCTTGTACTCGGCCCACAGCTTGTTCGTGTGCGACTTGTCGTAGTCGACGCGCGTCTGGTCGATGTTGAGGTAGTCGTAGCCGAAGCCCAGCCGGTTGCCGGGCGCGAACTTCCACCACGCGTCGAAGCCGGCGTTGTTCTTCGTGTAGTTGTAGAGCTCGTTGTCGCAGTTGCCGACCGTCTGCGTCGGTATGCCGGCCACGACGAGGTTGCCGCAGCCCAGGCCCGACGCGAGCGGCGTCGCCGGCGCGTTGCCGAACTCGACCAGGTCCGACTTGTTGTCGAGCTTCGTCCAGTAGTAGTAGGCGCGCGTGTTCCAATTCGCCGCCGGCATCGCGGTCCACGCCAGCTGGAACGACTGGTTGATGTTCTCGCCGTTGAAGTTGGTCTCGTCCGGCAGCGTGTTGGCGTAGACGCCGTTGGTGTTGAGCGCCGTCAGGCGCGAGCGGCGTGTCGCTCGTCGTCTTCGCCCACGTGTAGCGCGCCGAAACCACCGACTGCCACGGCAGGTCGCGGTAGTTGCCGGAGAGCGTGAACTTGTTGAACGTGTTGCCCGGCGCGAGGTACGTCGTGTCGAGCAGGTTGCTGGGCGTCGCGACCCCGCCGACGCTCGGGCCGACGAAGAACGGGTTGGTCCACTTCAGGGTCTCGTTCCCGTTCTCGAACTGGCTGTAGTCCCAGCGCACCGAGAACGTCATCTTGCCCGACTGGTAGCCGCCCTCGACGCCCCAGTTGTTCGTCGTAAAGTCCTGCGGGATCGCGAGGTCGGTGTAGCCGTTGCCCGGGCTCGTGCCGTTGGCGCCGGAGCCGGGCCGGGTGCCGCTGAACTTGACCTGGTTGGCGTCGGCCCGGAAGTACCACGGGCTGTTCTTCTGCCACTCCGCGTAGCCGCCCACGTCGCGGCGGTCGTAGCCCAGCCGGAAGAAGTTCCAGCTGCTGCCCGTCGGCGGGTTCGTCGGCAGCGCGGCCAGCGGGAATGTCGCCGTCAGCAGGTTGGTCCCGCTGCCGACGAAAGGCGTGTAGGCGGACGACGAGAACGTGCGCGGGATGTCGTTGAGGTACACCCCCGACTTGAACACGTCGTACATGCCGCCGCGCAGGAACATGTACTGGTCGCCGCGGCCGAAGTTCTCGCCGTAGCCCTGGAACCACGTCGTGCTGTTGCGCCCCTGGACGCCGACGTTCGACATCACGCCGTTGCCGAGGTCCTGGTACAGCTCGAGCTGCGCGTTGTCGGTCGCGCTCGTGTTGTTGTGGATGCCGCCGAGGGTGGCGGTGCCCTGGACGCGCATCGGGTCGTCAGCGCTCTGGCCGAACGCGGGCGCGGCGGCGAACAGGCTGGCGATGAGGGCGGAAAGCAGCTTCTTGCTCATTTTGGTCTCCCCTTATCGCGTGAAGAACTTGCCACGGTTACCCGGCGCGTTCGAGCCGTGGATCGCGGTGTGGCAGTTGTTGCACGCGCGGGTCACGAGGCGGTTGTTCACGCCCGGATTGGGCTGTCCGGTCCTGCTCGGCGGGCAGCTCAGCGTCCCGCTCGTCGCGGACGTGTCGCCCGGCTGGCAGTTGAAGGCGCCGGCGGCGCCGTAGACCGTGCCGGGGTGCCGCGACCCGTCGTGGCAGTCCTGGCACAGGTTCGGCGCGGACTCGTTCAGGAGCCTCGCGTGGACCGAGCCGTGCGGGTTGTGGCAGGTCACGCAGTTCTCCTCGACCGGCGGGTGGTTGAACACGTACGGACCGCGCTTGTCGGCGTGGCACGAGTAGCACTGGTCGTTGATCGTCGGCTGCTTCAGCATCGCCGGCGTGATCGCGCCGTGCGGGTTGTGGCAGTCGGAGCACTTGACCTTGCCTTCGATGATCGGGTGATGCGACGGCTTGAAGTTCGCCGCGCGGATCGGCTGGTGGCACTGCCAGCAGATCTCCGCCTGGTTGGGCAGGAACGTCGTCGTGAACTTGTTGATCGTCGGCGACTTGTCCGGCGGATTGAGCCCGTTGTAGCTCGGGAGCAGCTTTTGCCCGTGGATGCTGTGGCAGTTGGCGCACGTCACTTCGTTCAGCTGGTGCTTGCCCGAGCTCCAGAACGCGAGATTGCGGTTGCCCGAGTGGCAGGTGAGGCAGACCGTCGTCCGCTCGTTGGCCGTGTGGCCCTTGCCGAACGGGTTGGGCGGCTTCGCCTTCATCGGATCCTTGAGGTGCTCCGTGGCGTCGCCGTGACAGTTCTGGCACATGCTGCCGTTGGCGTCGTTCTTCGCGCCGTGCGCCGAGAGGTCGATCGCGTTCCACTGCGCCTCGTGGCAGTTCGCGCACACCGGCGCGACCGGGCCAGCGCTGGCGGACTTGGTCTGAGCCAGCGCGTGGCCGGCGAACATCGAGGCGGTCAGGAGGGCGAGCCACCAGCCTGCCTTAGCCGAATTCAATCGCATGTCCACTCTCCTTTGTTTTGCTGCTTATGCCGCACCCATGGTAGTTGCCCTGCGTGTCCGCCCTGCTGCGACATTTCGTCGCGCGGGGGAACTTCCCCGCCCGGCCCGAAACCTTCGGGGGCCTTCTTTCGAAGCGGCGATTTCGCCGATGTGCCGTCCCATGCAGCGCGGCCACCAGAATCCTGCTGCGCAATGGGGGTATTTCGGAAAATAAGGGCGAGTTTCTGACCGTCGTCAGGCCGCCGGTCTGATCCAGGTCAAGGTAATTGAATTGCCGGGGAACTCGTGTTGGAAAAAGCCAACAAACCCCGCCCCCGGGGGGAGAGGCCGGCGGGTGCCGACCGCCGGCCAAGGCTGCGGGCGGCCCGGCCGGGGGGGTTGTACCCCGCTCGCGGCGCCGGGCATGCAGCTGATTCGCCCATCGTCCGTCCTACCGAGCGCCGCGTCGCGCGACTACCTGAGCGACAGTATCCAGTTCACGAGGTTGTTGATCCGATCGGGGTCGCGGGTCTTGACGATCGGATGATTTTCTTCGTGGCCATCGTCGAATTTGGCCTTGCGCCCGGTCGTGACGTGCTTGTAAAGCTTGTCCTCTGCCCCGAGGCTACCCAAGTACTTGATCGCGACGTCCTTCCACGCCGGGCCCACCCTCTTCACGCCGACCCCGTGGCATTTGAGGCAGCCGCTCTGGCCGGCGAGCGTCTCCGCCGCCTCGACGTCGACCGGAGCGGCGACCGGGAGCGCCAGTATCCAGTCCACGAGATTCCTGATCCGGCTCGCATCGCTCGTCTTGACGATCGGGTGATCTTCCTGGTGACCGTCGTCGAACTTCGCCTTGCGGCCGGTCGTGATGTGCTTGTAGAGCCGCTGTTCGGCGTCGGGCTCGCCGTGGTACTTGCTCGCAACGTCCTTCCACGCCGGCCCGATCTTCTTCTGGTAGACCGTATGACATTCGAGGCACCGGCTCTGGCGCGCGAGCGTCTGCGCCGCGATCACGTCGAGCGCCGCGGCCTCGGGGGGAAACATAAGGATCCCGGCGATCAGCGCCAGCACTCCGATCGGAACGATGCGGCAGGATCGCGAGCCCCGGTTCACGATGGCCTCAATAGATACAGAGTGACGTGGCCAAGCGCGGCGGCGCCGGCGCAGGCCTCACGCCCGTCCCCTGCGCCGCTTGGCGAGCGCACCTTCCAGCACCCGCACGCCCACGGCAACGACGATTACGCACGCCGCGAATATTCCCACCATCGTACCCACGGCGAACGTGGTCCAGATGAACGTTGACATCACCTTCTCCCGCTGATCGAATCCGCGGCCCGCCGCATGTCACTCCTCGTCCTCGTTGTATTCCTTCGGCAGCAGATGCGCGATGCCCTTGTGGCAGTCGATGCACGTCTTGCCTTCCTTCTGCGCCTTCTCCATCTTGGCGCTGGCCCGCGGCGACTGCTTGTGCGGATCCATGGCTTCCCAGGAGTGGCAGTTGCGGCATTCGTGCGAGTCGTTGGCCTTCATCGTCGCCCAGACGTGTTGCGCCAACTCCATGCGCTTCGCCTCGAACTTCTCTGGTGTCGCAATCGATCCCGTCACGAATTTTCCGTAGAGCTCCTGGCTCGCCTGGATCTTGCGCACGAACTTGTGCACCCAATCCTTGGACACGTGACAGTCGGAACAGATCGCGCGCACACCCGAGCGGTTCCTGTAGTGGATGGTTTCCTTGTACTCCTGGAACACCGTGTCGCGCATCTCGTGGCACGACGTGCAGAACCCGAGCTGGTTCGTAGCCTCCATCCCCGTGTTGAATCCGCCCCAGAATATGAGGCCCGAAATCATTCCGATCGCCACGACGGAGACGAGCGACAGGCTCGACGGCCGGAAGAGAAAGTCGCGCAGCCGGCTCACAGCGGATTGCTTCGGGGTCGCTTCGGCCATGGGCCTATCGTCCTTTCCGATAATAGGTTCGCCGCCGCGCCTCGGACACGAAATCCTCGAGGTCCGGATCCATCGCGCTGCGAGCGGAGACGATTCCGATGGGCTTGCCGTTCTCGATGACGGGCAGGTGGCGAAAGCCGTTCTCGTACATTATCGTCAACGCGTATCCGAAGGGCTTGTTCGGTTCGATCGTATGCGGTGCGGAGGTCATCACGTCGGCGAGCTGCGTCGTCCGGGCGTCCAGCCCGCGCGCCATGACGCGAAACACCGCGTCGCGTTCGGTGAAGATGCCGACGAGGCACTCGTTCTCGATGACCATGACTGCGCCGACGTTCTTCTTTGCCATGAGCACGGCGGCTTCGCTGACGGAGGTCGCCGGGGAGGCTTTGAGTACTTTCCCGCGCTGCATGACGCTCTTGACGGGCTCATCGAGCATGGCACCCACTCACTCTTCAGCCCTGGACTTCAGGGAGTCTCGATCCGACCGACCCCCCGTCCGGCCGCGGACACGAATCAGGTTCAGAAACCGAATCGCGGCGACGTACGTCACTTCTTCGCCGGCGTCGTACCGTAGTTGAACATGTAGACGACCGCACTCCGCATCTCGGCGTCGGTGAGATCGGCCATGCCGCCGCGTGGCGGCATGGCCCCATGCCCCTTGATTGCCGACCGGACCACGACATCGAGGCCCTGCTTGACCCGTGGTATCCAGGCGGCACGGTCGCCGATCTTCGGTGCCCCGCCGACGCCCGTCTCGTGGCACTTGTGGCACTGCGCCTGGTAGATCTGCTCGCCGGTGCGATCGGCCGTCCGCTCCGTCCTGCTGATCGGCTCGGTCCAGTGGCCACCGGACTGATTGACCATGTAGGTGATGGCACGCTCGATTTCCGTGTCGCTGAGATTCGGGATTGCCGCCGTGGGAGGGCATCTGCCGGAGCCCGGACAGCGCGTTCTTGGTCAAGGCCAGTCAGTCCCTGCGCCGCGCGCTTCTCCCACGCTTTCTTGTCGCCGATCTTCGGCGCCCCGTTTGCGCCCGTGCCGTGGCACGCAATGCACGACGTCTCGACGATGTCCTTCCCGGTGCGGTCGTGTTGCTGGGCCCATGCAACAGCGGGAAAAAGCCAGAACGCGAGCGCCACGGCGCCTACGATCGCGTCCCTTATCCCGACCGCGCGAACTGACGAGTGCCATGACTTATGTGAATTGATGTTCACGACAGTCCTCGCGCCGTGGCAGTGGCAAGCGGCTTACCGCCAAGCCAGGTACATCTAGAGCGACAAGATCCATGCAACGAGATTCTTGATGTCGTCCTGGTTCTTGGTCTTGAGGATCGGGTGATCCTCCTGGTGACCGTCGTCGAATTTCACCTTGGGTCCGGTCGTGAGATGCGTGACGAGCTTCGCCTCCGCATCGGGCTTGCCCTTGTACTTCGCCGCGACCTCCTTCCACGCCGGGGCTTCCTTCTTCTTGTCGACGGCATGGCAGTTGAAGCACTTGTTCTGGCGGGCGAGCGATTGCGCGGCGCCGGCATCGACGGCGGACGCGACGGACGGAAACGCGAGCAGGCTTGCCGCCGACAGCCCCAGGACGAATGCGGAGTTGCGGATTGGCATCATGGTTGGTTCTCCTAGGAAGATATCCGGTTCAGCACGGGCGAATGCCGCCGAGGACAGGAACCTGGTTCGATGGATACGGTCGCATACGGCGCTGCGTCGACCCGGCAAACTGTCTGCCCGACTTGGATCCATGGTGTTGACGACGGTCAATATTTGCGGCATTCGGACCCGCGGCCGATTGCGGATACAACGCTGCGTCGCAACACAGCGACACTTCGCGGTTAGGCGGAGATCCGTGACTGAGAGGCAATCGCGTTGATAGGCCAATTGAAGCGCGGCGGAATGTCGCGCGATCCTGTCGGTCGGCGCGCTCGACCAAGGCGTGGGAAATCGCCTCATTGCTTTAGAATGCGAACGGAAACCAGGAAAGGAGCGCCGATCCGCGCGGGCCGGCGCCGCGACAGGCGCTGCCGATGATCATTTCCCACAAGACGAAGGCCATCTTCGTCCATATTCAGAGAACCGCAGGAACGTCCATCGAATTGGCGTTGCGAAGGGAGGACCCGTCGATCGCCGGCGATTCGCACAACGGCAGAATTCATCTGACGGCCCGCGAGATGCGGGCGATCGTGGGGCCGGAAATCTGGAACGCCTATTACCGGTTCGCGTTTGTGCGAAATCCCTGGGATCGGCTGGTATCGTGGTATTTCATGTGCCTGCAAGGGCCCGCGCCCAACGAGTTCCAGCGGTACGTCATCGACAATGCTCCGACGTTCACGGATTTCATCACCCGGACCACGACGGGGTTGGGCGAAAGGACCACCCGCAACCAGGTTGATTTTGTCGCCGACCCCGACGGGAATCTCATGGTGGATTTCGTCGGTCGCTACGAGACGCTGGCGGATGACTATGCAATCGTGAAGAACAGGCTCGCGCTTGCGTACGATCTCCCTCGCGCCAACGGTTCCGCTCATTCGGGCTACCGCGACTACTACACGGACGAGACCCGGGACATCGTCGCCAGTCGATTCGCGCGCGATATCCGCCACTTCGGATATCGGTTCTAGGTCTCGTATTTGCTCGCTATGAATCGCAATGCACCCTGCCCCTGCGGCAGCGGAAAGAGGTTCAAACACTGCTGCGGTGCGAACGGGCAGGCGAGCGTGCCGACGCGCTCCCTGGCCCTGGCGGCGCACCGGACCGGCTCGCTTCGGCACGCCGAATCCCTCTATCGGCGCGCCCTGGACGAGAACCCGGACGACGTCGACGCCCGCCACATGCTCGGCGTGGTCCTGCTGGAGCGAATGCGGTATCGCGACGCGCTCGACATCCTGCTCGACGCCGCGGAGAGGACGGATTGGGCCGTCCCCGAGGTGCGCCACAATCTGGGCCTGGCGATCGCCAAACTGCTGGCGCGCGAAGCCAACGACCGGCAGACGGAACTCGTGCCGGAGTTCCTGGCATGGGAACGATCGCACAGCCAGGCACAGACCGGCGACTGCCCGCTGGTGACCGTGGTCGTGCGTGCTCACGACCACGCGCAACGCGTTGCGCAAGCGATCTCCTCGGTCGTCGCGCAAAGCTATTCGAACATCGAGCTCGTCGTCATCGACGACGGATCGCGCGATCGTACCGTCGAAGTCGTTCGCGAGTGCCTTTCCGGCGTTTCGATCCCGACGCGCTTCGTCGCGCGGACAAGCCAGGGCGCGCCAGCCACTTACAACGAGGGGGCTTCACTTGCGCGTGGAAAGTTCGTCGCGTTCCTGGACGGCGACGACGACTACGCGCCGGGTCGCGTCGCGGCGCTGGTGGACGGGATCGCCCGTACCGGCGTCCTGTGGGGCTACTCGCTTGTTTCCGGGGTCTCCGCAGATCGGGAGTCCGCCGGCGCCGGGAACGCACCTCCTGCGGCAGGCACGGGGCAACTCCAGGCCAGTCTGCCGGGAAGCACGACGAACAGCTTCGACTTGCTGCAATCCAACGTTGCCGTGACCGCCGGCAACCTCTTCGTCGAGCGCGACTTCTTTCGCTCGGTCGGCGGATTTCGGGACCTGCCCGTCCAGTACGAATGGGATTTCTGCCTGCGGGCTGCCGGGCTGGCGGAGCCCAGAGTCGTGCGCCGCCCCCTCTATTTCCATCGTGGCGGTGGCGACGGGACGATCCCCGAAGCGCGACGGCGGAATGCCGAGGAAGCCGACCGGACGTTGTCCGCATTCATCGCGACCGCACTTTCCGGCGCAGAACCCTGCACCAACCCCCTCGCTCCGCAATGGCCTGGCAACCGGGCACTGCTGCTGACGCGCGTTCTGGCGGCGGGACGGGGGACGATCGTGCCCGTTCCGACGATGCGCCGCCTCGCCGAAGACCTGCGGGCGAGCCACTCGCCTGCACCGTCGGCGGCGGGACCGGCCGTGACGGCCCCTGGGCTGCGCAAGACGGCCGTGGTCGTGCTCGGCATGCACCGCAGCGGCAGCTCGGCGCTGGCCCGCGTGCTCAATCTTTGCGGCGCGTACCTGCCGCCGCAGGTGCTGCCGCCGAGCGCCACGCAGAATCCCGCCGGATACTGGGAGCCGGAAGCAATCGTCGACCTCAACGATCGGGTCCTGCGCCAATTGGGTGGCGCCTGGAACCGCGTCGACTTTCAACTGCCCGACAACACCGCGATCGCCGAGGAGTTCGACAGCGACGCGCGCGCGCTGCTGGCGTCGGAGTACGGGAACGAGCCGACGATCCTGCTCAAGGATCCGCGCATGTGCGTGCTGGCGCCGCTGTGGCATCGCGCACTGACCGGCGCGGGTTATCGGCCGGTGTACGTCGTCCCCGTTCGCGATCCGCTCGAAGTCGCGCAGTCGCTGCATGCCCGCGGCGACATGTCGGTGCCGGAAGGGCTGGCGCTGTGGCTCAACTACATGAAGCGGGGCACCGAGTTCCTGGACTCGGTGCCCGACGTCATGTACGTCCGGTACACCGACCTGCTCGACGACTGGCGCGGCGTCGTCGGCCGGATCGCCGAGCGTCTCGGCGTCGCGCTCGACGCAGTCGGCCGCGCCGACGAGGTCGACCGATTCCTGGTGCCGGGTCTGCGCCGGCAGCGGTCGGACGACGCGGCGCTCGACGCCTTGCCGTCCCATCCGGCCAACGCCGAGATCCGCACGCTGCATCGGGCATGCCTCGCGCGGTGCGACCAGGATGCGAGCCCGCGGGCAATGCAACCGCGTACGCCGGCGCGGGAGCGCGCGGCCGCCACGGCGCCGGGGCTGCGCCAGACGGCCGTGGTCGTGCTCGGCATGCACCGCAGCGGCAGCTCGGCGCTGGCCCGCGTGCTCAATCTTTGCGGCGCGTACCTTCCGCCCAACTTGCGGCGCGCGAAGCTCCGCATGAATCCGAAGGGATCCTGGGAGCCGGAAGCGGTCGTCAACCTCGACAACCGCGTCCTGCGCCAGTTGGGCGGCGCGTGGGACCACGTCGACTTTCGGCTGCCCGACAACACCGCGATCACCGACGAGTTCGACAGCGACGCGCGCGCGCTGCTGGCGTCGGAGTACGGGAACGAGCCGACGATCCTGCTCAAGGATCCGCGCATGTGCGTGCTGGCGCCGCTGTGGCATCGCGCGCTGACCGGCGCCGGTTATCGGCCAGTGTACGTCGTCCCCGTTCGCGATCCGCTCGAAGTCGCGCAGTCGCTGCATGCCCGCGGCGACATGTCGGTGCCGGAAGGGCTGGCGCTGTGGCTCAACTACATGAAGCGGGGCACCGAGTTCCTGGACTCGGTGCCCGACGTCATGTACGTCCGGTACACCGACCTGCTCGACGACTGGCGCGGCGTCGTCGGCCGGATCGCCGAGCGTCTCGGCGTCGCGCTCGACGCAGTCGGCCGCGCCGACGAGGTCGACCGATTCCTGGTGCCGGGTCTGCGCCGGCAGCGGTCGGACGACGCGGCGCTCGACGCCTTGCCGTCCCATCCCGCCAGCGCCGAGATTCGCGCCCTGTACGGTACCATCCTCGCGCGGTGCGACGAGGACGCAACGATCGCGCCGACGTCTCGCGCACCGGACCGCCGTCCTGCCGACAGCCTCGAGGGTCGGCCCAGCGCATCCGGTGCCACGGCAACGTTCGTCCTGTGCATCGAGAACAACGCGATCCGCGATCAGGCGCTGCTGCTGTGCGAGAGCATCCGCCAATTCGGCGGGCGCTACCGCAATGCGCGGATCCTGGCCTTTTCGCCGCGCGCGGGACTGGCCGTCGATCGCGACACGCGCGGTGCGTTGGCGGATCTCGGCGTCGAGTACGTCGACGAGCCCCTCAACACCACGTGCACCGAGTACGGCTCCGCGAACCGCGTGTACGCCGGAGCCTGGGCCGAACAGCATTCCGACTCCGACTTCATGGTCGTCCTGGATAGCGATACGGTCTACCTCGACGAGCCCGAGCTCCCGACCGACGCCGACGTTGCCGTCAGGCCCGTGGACGCCAAGGGAAGCGCATCCCGGGGTCCGGGCGACCCCTTCGAGGACTATTGGGTCGCTCTCGCCGCAATGGGCGGGATTCCGATCGATCGGCTACCCTACATCCACGCGACGATCGACGGCGAGCGCATCCGCGCGTCGTACAACGGCGGCCTGATCGTCGCTCGCCGGGACAAGGGAATATTCACGCGCACGGCCGAGCTCTTCACCGCGTCGGTGAAGGCCGGCTTGAGACCCTATCGCGGCAGCGGGATGGACGTCTACGCGTCGACGGGACCCGTCGGGCAGGCAGGAAGCGAATACTGGGGTTCCAATCAGGCGGTGCTGGCCATCGCGATCTGGG
Organism: Candidatus Eiseniibacteriota bacterium; assembly: GCA_963725865.1. GTDB lineage: Bacteria > Eisenbacteria > RBG-16-71-46 > RBG-16-71-46 > RBG-16-71-46 > CAVSAC01. The sequence continues at coordinate 38,039 of CAVSAC010000014.1, read as the reverse complement.
CGGCCACCGATCGCGTCGTGCATTACCCCGCCTGCTACAACGTGCCTCTGCATCTCGTCGCCTCGAAAGGGAGAGATCGACCCCGAATGGCTGGCCCGTCCCGCCGGTTCACGTCCACTATCACTTCATGTTCGCGCCGGACCTGCAGGAAGTCGCGATGCAGATCCTGGCGAAGCTCGGCGTGCCCTCGGATCGGCTGAATTGGCTCGCGGCGCGCATTCCCTATCGTGGCCCGCCGCAGGCGAGGCAGGTCGCGTAGCGCAGCACGACGCAGGCAGCCAGCCGCGGCAAATCCGGCCGGGGATCCGTCGCAGGAAATGCGTGGGATCCGATGGCCACGCTATAGTGAAGCCTCCGGACTCCGCGAGTTGCCCCATGGCGATCACCCGGTCCTCCCATCCCGGTCGCGCTGCGGTTTGCGCGTGCGTCCTCGTCGTCGCGGCAAGCGTCGGTCAGCTCGGGCGCGCTGAGGATATGGCCTCACCGGACAACGCGTATCTCGATGGGCTCCAGGGCGACTGGGATATGGTCGGCATGGTGAGGGGTCAGCCGGTGCGGTATCGCGCGCACGGCGAGCGCGTCCTTCAAGGCGGCTTCCTGCGGCTGCACATGGCCGATGTCGCGGTGCCGCCGAAATACGAGGCCGACGTCTTCATCGGCTTCGATGCCAAGGCCGGCGACTACGTATCGCATTGGCTGGATCGATTCGGCGCAGGTGGCGCGCGCGTGGTCGCGACCGGCAGGCGCGACGGACGGCGGCTGATCATCCATTTCCCTTATACGGAGGGCGCTTTCCGCGACACGTTCACGTTCGATCCGGATTCGCGGGCGTGGTCCCTGTTGCTCGAGGCGCAAGGGCGCGACGGGGCGTGGGCCACGTTCGCGAGCTACAAGCTGGTGCATCCGGTCGCCGACCACAACACACGCCCCGCGGGCCGCTGACGCTTTGGCGAGTGCCGCCGCATCCTGGATCCCAGAGTGGCGACAATTCGCGGCGATGGGGTTGCCGCCATCACAACCCGAGAGCTCCAACCCGCGAATTGCGCCCATCCCGCCAGAATGCCCACGATCGCGGCGCAGTCACAACCAAGAGCGACGGAAGCGCCTGCGTTGCGGGCTGGAACTGAATCGGCAGCCCCTCCGGCGTGCAGTACGGACGGCTGGTAGACATCGGCCGCAATATCGTCGAGCAACAGGTACGCCGCACCCCCTTGGAGCGTTTGAAGCGCGCGACGCTGCGCGCCGTCATCCCGAAGCCCGCAGTGTTCAACCCGCTGCTCAAGCTCGGCCAACTCACCCGCCCGCTGCTGCCGCGGTCAGTCAGGCGCAAGATCCCGAAGCGCCTTGCCGCCACACCCTGGCCGGCCCCGCGTCACGCTCGCCGCATGCTGGTCCTGCAGGGCTGCGCGCAGCCTGGCATCGCCCCCACCATCAATCCGGCTTTGGCGCGCATCCTGGACAGGATCGGCATTTCGCTCGTGCCCGCCGCTGCGGCCGGGTGCTGCGGCGCCCTCTCCTATCATCTCAATGCCCAGGACGAGGGGCTGGACTACATGCGGCGCAACGTCGACGCGTGGTGGCCCTACGTCGAGCAAGGCGTGGAGGCCATTGTCATGACGGCGAGCGGGTGCGGGGTCATGGTGAGGGAGTACGGCCACCTGCTCCAACGAGATGAGCGCTACCGCGAGAAGGCAAAGAAGATCTCGGCATTAACCAAGGATGCAGCCGAAATTCTGACGGCGGAACGGGAGGCCCTCGCCTCTCACTTCTCGTCCCCCGCTTCGCGCCTGCCAGCGGTCGCCTTCCACTCGCCCTGCACGCTCCAGCACGGTCAGCAGATCCGCGGACTCGCCGAATCGCTGCTCATGGCAGCCAGCTACTCGCTGACGCCAGTGCCCGATTCTCATCTGTGCTGCGGTTCGGCCGGGACCTACTCCATCCTGCAGCCGGACCTGTCTCAGCGTCTGCTCAAAAACAAGGTCGCGGCCCTGTCGTCGGGGTCGCCGGCGGTGATCGCCACCGCCAACATCGGCTGCCTCGCTCACATCCAGACCGGGACGACGCTGCCGGTCCGGCATTGGGTCGAGCTGCTCGATGAAGCGCTTCGTTAGCGCTCGAGTAGGACGTCGGGCATCGTTGCCGATGTGCGTTGACCCACGCTGACATCTACACCGCGGGATAAGGTGGCTTACTTCGGTTGCACCGTACCCGCCCTACAAGACTCAGCCATCGGGCTGTTCAGATCCTGTGCTTACTCACCACACCATCACCGCCGGCCGGCGCTCGGCGATCTCGAATTGCCACTCTGCGAGGTCGTCCAGGATGCGCTGCTTCAAGTCCTGCGCGCTGAGGTTCAGCGGTGGATAGCGACCCTCAGGCAGCGGCAGCGATAGTAGCGATGCGAAGGGTCGCACCAACTCTTCCAGGGACAGACGGTCGTCCTTGAGTTTGTGCTCGAGTCGCGCCAGGTTGACCTCCGGCGCATCCTCTGCCTGCCAGCCGACCATTTTCTTGAGATGCTCGATGACCGGATAGAGCGCGCTATTGGTGTGATAGGCGGAACAGCGGATGGTGATTCGAGGCGCGCCCTCCTCGCGCAGCTGCGCCACAAGCGTCTCCACCAAGGCAGACTTGCCGATGCCCGGCTCGCCCTTGACCAGCACCACCTGGCCGTGACCTGCCTTGCTCTGCTGCCAGGCGCGGCGCAGCAGCCCGATCTCTTCGTCCCGCCCCACCAGCAACGGAGCACGCTTGACGCCTTCGCAATGCTGCTCTGCCTCCTCCGGGCGGATTCCCACTACCCCCCACGCGTGTACTTGCTCGCTGATTCCCTTGAGTGCGTGGCTACCCAAGTCTTCATAGTCGAAGGCTTCTCGCGCCAAGCTCTTGGTCACCGGACCGATCACAACCGCATTGGGCCGGGCGAGCCCCTGCAGGCGTGCTGCAATATTAGGGGTGTCCCCCACCGCCGTCTTCGGCTCGGTCGCATCCCCCTCGAGGGTCTCGCCGATGACTACCAGACCGGTGGCTATCCCTACTCGCACGGCAAGCTTGGCTGGTGCCTCCAACCGCTGCACCGCCTCGATGATCGGGGATCTGATCTGGCCCGCACCACTGTACCGCGCGACCCGGTTGCTCGCCGGCACATCTCGCGCCTCGTTAGGAGCCGTGGAACCATATGGTATGGTTGGATCTTCTCGCACCGGGACGTATGCAAGTGAAGATCAAATGGCTCTTAGCCGCCGCAGCCCCCGTTTGCATCGGGTTGAGCATTTATTACGCCGACCTGCTCAAGGCGGCGTTTACCTCGAATCCCATTCCAAGGTCGCCGGACTCGATCGCGAGAGGCAAAAGTATTTTCGAGCGAAATTGTGTTGCCTGTCACGGGGCCGGAGGCCTCGGCGATGGAGTTGCCGCAGCGTCGCTCCCGGCACGGCCGAAAGATCTCACGAAGCTTGCGCCACCGCCGATATTTCCTGACGGTGTGATTGCCTATCGGATTGCCAATGGCAAGAATCTAATGCCGGCGTGGAAGACCATACTGAGCGACAACGACGTGTGGGACTTGATCAACTTCATCCGATCTCTTTCCACCTCCGGCGCCAAATAGCCGGGCGCGTCCGGCGATCAAGAGAATGTCGGCTTCGGTCGCGATAGAGAGGTCAGGTGCGCTCGAGTGTGATCGCATTCTCCGGACAGGCCGCCACGCACAAGCCGCACGCATGGCAGGCATGCGCGTTGGTGGCGAAGGCCTGATGCCACTGATGCACGTAGCCTTTCACTTTCCCAGCTAGTGTCAGGCCACGCCTGCCTTCCCGCGGAACCGTAGCCATGCTAAAGACCTGATACGGGCAAACCGCCACACAAGCTTGCTTGCCTTCGCAGCGATTTCGATCGACCACGGGCCTAAAAACTCCCGCCTCTGCACTGCATTCTGCGTCGTGGTCATCCATCGTTGGACTCAATCCATGCGCGGGTTAACGATGCCCGGTGACCAGACTGGACTCGCTCCGCAAGCACTGGCGGTCAGCTTCGAGACACAGTTGCTCTGCAGACACCGGGCAAGCGGGACTAGAGCAATCGGACAATTGGTGCCTGCCTCCCGAAAGTGAAATCTGATATAACTCCATCCATGCCCTTCGTACTCGAAGCGTCACCGAACCTGCTCGCTGCCGGCGCCGCATTGCTCGGCCTGTTGTCCGTGCCAATGACAATTTGCGCGGAACCACCTGCACCCCACCCAGAGCACGCCGAACCGGTGGAGGCCGAGTTTCGCGGCTGTGAATCGGCGGGCTGGTGCCGGTTCTGGATCGAACCGCCGCATCCTTCGGCGGAATCACTGTATCGCGTGCGTCCCGACGGCGTTTCGCGAACTGCCCGAGCGACGACGCCATCTCCATCGCGGTGCGCGACCGCCTCAATGCCTTGCTCGCCAACATGATCCACCAGGCCAAGCGCATCGTGCTGCATGATCTGCGCGAACTGGACGACGGAACGTTCGCGGCCACCGTGACGGTGAACGGTGTGGACGCTGGCGTCAGACCCGATTCTTCTGGAATTGCGCGAGAAGCGCTCCGTACGACCGGTAGTTACGAGCTTACGCTGTGAGCGCCGGATGGGCATTTCTGAACAGAACGCGTCCCGCGATGTCGCTCGATGGGGTTCGCTGTCGCTCTTCCCTGGATTCGCGCATCGGTCGCAGAGAACACTCGGGCGGCAGGAAAATTCCCATCCCGGCGGCCGCAGCCGCCGGGATGGGAAGACTGACCTGACCTACTCCTTCGTGATGGTCCAGACGACCGCGGACTTCGGCGTCGTGTAGAACGGCGATTCCATCTGGTAGTTCACGTAGAGCTCGCCGTAGTCCGCAACGTACATGGTCTTGCCGTCGATGCTGAACTCGACGTCGTTGGTGCGCTCGAACCCGCCCCGGTTTTCCTTCTTCTGGTAGGCGTTGGGGCCCGGATCGATGTTTTCGGCGAAGATCGACCACTTGACGCCGGTCGGGTTGAGGAACTCGATCTTCACGATCGCCGGCCACATCGGGCGCAGGCTTTCCGGACCGTTGTCGATGATGCCGAACACCGCGGTGAAGATCGTGTCCCCCGGCGCACCGAAGGCCTTCGGCGCCCAGGCCAACCCGTCCATCGGGTTGTTGGTGTCCCATTCCATCACCGGGTTGATGTAGCCGTTGGGGTTGGGATTGGCGACGATCAGCGGAGTGCCGCGAACGCCGATCGAATGGTCGATGAACCGGTAGGGCGGCAGCTTCGGAATGAACGGCTTGTCCCCGATGTACAGCTGGGGATTCGGCCGCGTGCTGTCGAACTTGTTGCCGCGATAGACGTCAGGCCCGTAGCGCTTGATGTTCACGAAGTTCATGCCTTCCTTGTCCGGAAAGCCCGCGTCCTGACCCTTCTCGGTGAAGATGAAGAGCTTCTCGGCGCCGTTGGCGACGCGGCGATTGCCCTTGTCGTTATGCCCGTTGTCGCTGACGGCCAGGGCGTTCTCGAACCGCGAGCCCTTGGGACCGAAGGCGACACCGGACGAATTGCGCAATCCCATCGCATACACTTCCCAGTCGTCGCGCGGTGTAGCTGCTGTCGGGTTTCAGCTTCGCCCGGTGAATGGCGCCGCCGCACGGCTTTTGCGCCTTGATCACCTGACCCGGCTTGGAAGGCGTGCCTTTGGGCAGGTACGCGCCCGTGAGGTTGCCCTCGCTTGTCGCGGATGTTGAGCCCCGTCAGCACGATATCCCGGCAGGGCGGATCGCGCGGCAGCGCGGGCACTCCGGCGGTCGTGCGCTTTTCCCAGTAGGGATCGATCGCATCCGTCCAGCCATGGATGTCCGGATCGGAAAAGCCGGAATTGGTCGGGGCGCCCACCGCGTAGTACAGCCAACCGTCCCGGCAGGTGATGCCGCCGAGCGCGTGGTCACCGATCGGCACCTCGTTCATGATCAGCTTGGGCGTGCCGTTCACGCCGTCGATTTCCCAGATGCCGTAGCTGTAGTCGCCGACGTAGGTGCGGCCGTTTTCCGCGCAATAGCCGATCTCGTTCAGGGCAAAGGACTTGAACATGCCCAGACCGACGTTGTCCTTGATCAGCTTGCCGGACTTGTCGAAGATCTTCACGTGCGGCTTGTCGATGCCTTCCGGCGGAAAGCCGAAGGTGTTGCCCGAAATGGCGACCCAGACGTTGTCGTTCTTGTCGACCGTGATGGACGTGATCGTATCGAGGCCGGAGGCGAACACCGCCGACCTTGTACCCCGGCGGAACCTTGATCTTGCTCGGGTCCGGCGTGACCGGCGTGCGCGTAGACCATTTTCCGGCCGGACCGCCCGGCTCCGCCTTTGCGCGATCCTGGGCGAAAGCGGAACCGGATACGGACCCCACCGCCAATGCGACTATTGCCGCATATATTAGAATTTTCATTTCTTCTCCTCCTCCTGGTTAGAATTCCACTGCACTTGCTTCGTCAGAATTCCACTTCAACTGCGTTACGACGTACCTGCATACCCTGGCCGTTCGACCGGCCGGATCTTTCTTATCCCGTATTTTTTTTCCGCCGTTCCCGTGAACGTGCGGATATGGGCGACGAGGTCGGCGACCTGCTCGTCGTTGAATTTGTGCTCCCAGGCGGGCATGGCCGCGATCTTGCCCATGTAGGCGCCGCCCTTCTTGATGATCATCTTGAGATAGTCGTCCGGCACCGAAGCCATGTATTCCTTGTTGGCGAGCGTGCCGATACGGGGCACGAACCCGCTCTTCGTCCCTTCCTGGCCGTTACCATAGGTGCCGTGGCATCCGGCGCACATCTGTTCGAAAATTTCCTTGCCGGTCTCGGGGGCGGTTTGTGCTACGGTCATCATCGGCGCCATGGTCATCGGCAGTACCATGGCCAACAACATCCCAACAGTTGCAATTCGATATCCCATCCGCCTCCTCAAAGCTCTTATAGTTATTAACGCACTCGTTGGTTGTACTCAGGTCCCCGCGACCCAGCGCTGCATCGCCAGGGTCAGCGCGAAAGCGGCCACTGCCGTCACACCTAGCGGCCATGCGGCTGCTCCGGCGAGGATCACCGCGTCGAGCAGCGAGATGCCGGCGATGAGGCTGACCACGGCGCGCGGCACATCGCCCCGCGCGCGGCGCCGCAGCAGCCACAGCGCGTACAGGATCCAGCCGGCGAACAGCAGCAGGAAGGGCCACACGAGCGGCACGTCCAGCGCCAGAGAGACGCCGAAGCCGACCGGTACGGCAAGCGCGGCCAGCGGCCACAGGCTGCCCAGCTCGTTGAGGTGCTCGCGCTTGGCGGTGTAGGTCAGCCCGATCAGATAGCTCAGCAGCACGAGCGCAGCGAGCAGCAGGTTCGCGTCGGGCGATCAGCGACGATCGCCGTCGCGGCGGTGACGTAGACCAGCACCCGGCACAGTGCCCATCAGCACCGGGCTCAGCGGGTTGTTCTTGTGGTACGCGTTGTACGAGCACGATCGCCGCGCCTAGCGCGGCGCCGGACAGCACGGCGCCGCCAGCCGGTGCCGTCCAGGGAAGCCGAACCCAGCGATCGCCAGCAGGACCAGCCCGGCGCCGAGCATGCCGAAGCCGGCAGCGAATACCGTCGCACGCGCTGACCTGACCCGCGGGGATCGGGCGGTCGGGACGCGAGCGCGCGTCGAACTCGCGGTCGAAGGCATCGTTCAGGTACATGCCGCCCACGTAGAAGAGCGACAAGGCCACGAGCAGCAGCGGCACGCGCGGGTCGAGTCAGCGAGCCGCCCGGCCAGCGTCACGCCGACCAGCGTGTTGGTCCAGACCGTGGGCAGGTTGGAGATGCGCCCGAGCTTGACGGCGACCGACACCGCCGCGGTCAACTGCACCGTCTCAGCGCCGTCCAGCTCTTCGCGCACCCAGGCCAGCTCGCGCGCGATGGCGCTGATCCATGTCGTCCGGTGCGCAGCGTGCGGCGGCAGCACGTTCCAGGTGTAGGTCTCGACCTCGAGATGCGTCGAGATGGGCTCGGCGCGATGCAGCCTGCAGCATCTCGCGGATGAACGCCTGGGTCGACGAGAACGCACCCAGGTCGTCGAGGAAGATCGGCACGTGGCAGTGCACGCGCCACTCCCTCCGTCCAGCGCGCGCCCTTGCCGGCGCGCGCAGCGCCTCGGGCAGGTCGACGTAGCGGACCAGCCCGCCGGGCCCCGATTCGACCACCTGATGCAGATACACCGGGTCGTCGAACTGGCGCACGCCGGCGAGCGCAGCCGCCGACAGCTCGGGCAGCCGCAGCCCTGCGCTGATCTGCAGCTTGTACACGCCGATGCCCGCCTGCTGCGAGCTGCGCGACGACAGCCCTGCGGGATCCTCGAACTCGACCGCCGCATGGCACAGATCGAGGCACAGCCCCAGGTGATCGCGCAGCGCCTGCTGCGCTGCTGCGCTGCGTCGAGCCCGGTGAGCTCGCACAGTCGCTGCGACCGCCGGCGTCGGCGAACAGGTGATCGCGGAAGAACGCCACGCTCTCCTCGACCGTCTCGAGGAAGCAGCACGGCTCGGGCTCGAGCGCCGAGCGTGATGTGCTTGCCGGTGCGCGCCCGCAACTGCACCAGGTGGGCGGCGTGGCGCACCATCAGTGTCGACCATGCGCTGCGACGGCCTCGGGCGTGCGCGCGTTCGGCTTGAACGCGCCCGGCACGGTGCTGACGCTGCCGATCGAGCCGCTCTCGATCCGGCAGCAGCTCGGCCAGCAGGTCGGCGAGCTGGTCGGTGTACTGCAGGCGCTTGCTCGTCGCGCCAGTCGGGCAGGTAGACGTCTTCCTTGACGCGCGTGCCGTGGAACGTGCCGTAGGGAAAGCCGTTGAGCGTGAAGACGTAGAGCTGCTCGCGCGCCAGAAAGTCCTTGAGCTCGCGCATCGCTTCGGGTTGCGCGAGCGCCTGCGCCGCCTCGCGCCGACAAGCGCAGGCCGATTCCGAACGGCCGGTCGAGCGCCAGCCGTGCCGCGCACCGCCGGCACGTAGCGCCCGAGGTTGCGCACGCACCTCGGCCCAGGTCTCGCCCGGGTGGATGTTGCTGCAATAGGTGAGGTGGCAAGCGCCGAGCGAAGCTCGCCGCCGCTGCGAAGATTCATTGCGCGGCCTCGCGGCTGACGCAGCCAGCGCGATGGCCCGCAGGATCTCGTCCTCGTCCATGACGTGCACTTCTTCGCCCCGGCCGATCTCGCGCAGCAGCGTGATGGTCAGCTCGCCGCCGAGATGCTCGCGGAACTCGCGCAAGCCCGTCGAGGACCAGCCAGCGCCCGTCGCGCCGCGCCGCTCCAGCGCCGGGATGCCACAGGTAGAAGCCGAGGCGCTTGAGCAGCGCGGAAGATGCGCTCTTCCTCGCCCGGCGGCGAGCATGCCGATCTGCACCGAGTAGCGGCTGTCGAGCGCGAGGCCGATCGCCACCGCCTCGCCGTGGCGCAGCTCGTGAGCGGTCAGCGCTTCGAGCTTGTGCGCCGACCAGTGACCGTAGTCGAGCGGCCGCGCGCTGCCGGTCTCGAACGGATCGCCGCCGTGCGCGATCTGGCGCATGTGCAGCTCGGCGCAGCGCCGGATCATGCGCGCCATCGCCTCGCGGCGCGCAGGCGCGCAGCGCCTCGACCTGCGACTCGAGCCACTCGAAGAACACGCGCGTCGCGGATCAGCGCGACCTTGACCGCCTCGGCCATGCCGGCGATGCGATCGCGCGGGTGCAGCGTGCGCAGGAAGTTCGCGTCGTTGAGCACCGCGAACGGCGGCGCGAACGTGCCGACGAAGTTCTTGACGCCGAACGCGTTGACGCCGTTCTTCACGCCGACGCCCGAATCGTTCTGCGCCAGCACCGTGGTCGGCACGCGCACGTGGCGCACGCCGCGATGCGTGGTCGCCGCGACGAAGCCGACCATGTCGAGGAACGCGCCGCCGCCGACGGCGACGACGTAGGCAGTGGCGGTCGACGCCGAGCTCGAGCAGGCGGTGCTGCAGGCGGGTCACCAGCTCGGGGTCGTGCTTGACCTGCTCGCCGCCGACGATGATCTCGGCGGAGCGCGAGCAGCTGCAGGCGCGTCGGCGTGATGCTCGGCGTAGGCAGCGATGTCGTGCGCCAGGGCGGGCCAGCTCGCCGCCACGTCGGCATCGATGAAGACGACGAAGCGATGGCGCTTGTTGGGTTCCTTGCGCGCAAGCGCGGAGACGAACACCGGATTGTCGCGCGCGAACAGGTCCTGCGTGAAGTGGACCGGATAGTCGTACTCCACCGCGAAGCGCTGGTGGTACACCGCGCCGAACTCGCCGGGTTCGATGTTGGCTCCAGCTGTGGCAGTTGTGGTCGGTTTCATGGTTGTGTCTGTTCGCGCCAGGATATCCGGGGCGTTATGCAATGCCCCTACGCTCGTTGTAGTAGTTGTGGTTTGACGATTCACGCGGTCTGGTGGACTTTAGCAGCGAGGAGTGTGCTCTGCCCCTCTCCAGCCTCACCGGCTCTCCCCCTCCCCGCCCTCTCCCACCAGGGGAGAGGGGGTGATCGGTGTCTGCCTGGAGTCGATTCGATACCCGGCAGCCAGACCTCGCCAGTCAACGCTCGGTCACACTGCTCAGTCGCACCGCTTACTTGAATACCACATCCTCGAACCGCCCAGGCGTCTGCGGCGTCTCGCCCACGCGCGGCTGTTGCCCGCGCAGCACGGAGTTGCCCTCGAACAGCGTGCGCTGGTCGATCGGCGCGGGGTCGAGCCAGTCCTCCTCTTTCATCTGGCCGGTCTGACCGTACGCCGCGAGCGCGTTGCCGTAGGCGATCGTTCGACGTCCTCGGCCTTGATCCCGCGCTCGAGCATGAGCTGCGCGGTCTTCGGCACGGCCAGCGGATCGGACACGCCCCAGTCGGAGCTCGAGTCGATGAAGATGCGCTCGGAGCCGTAGCGCCGCGCGATCTCCACCATGCGCTCGTTGCCCATCTTGGTGTGCGGATAGAGCGTGAACGCGGCCCAGAAGCCGCGCTCGAGCACGTCCTCGACCGTCTCTTCGTTGTTGTGGTCGATGATCACGCGCTCGGGCTTGATGCCGTGCTCCAGCGCGATCTCCATGCTGCGGATGGTGCCGGTCTTCTTGTCGCGGTGCGGCGTATGCACCATCACGACCATGTCGAGCTCCTTGGCCATCTCGAGCTGGGCGCGGTAGTACTTCTCCTCGCTGGCGGTCTGGTCGTCGAAGCCGATCTCGCCCAGCGCCACCACGCCTTCCTTCAGCAGGTAGCGCGGCAGCAGCTCGATCACCTCCTCGGCCAGCGCCTCGTTGTTCGCCTCCTTGGCGTTGAGCCCGATGGCGCAGTAGTGGCGGATGCCGAACTGCGCGGCGCGGAAGCGCTCCCAGCCGACCAGGCTGGACAGATAGTCGAGGTAGCTGCCGGCGTTGGTGCGCGGCTGGCCGAGCCAGAACGCCGGCTCGATGACCGCGACGATGCCCGCCGCGGCCATGCGCTCGTAGTCGTCGGTGGTGCGCGCGCTCATGTGAATGTGCGGGTCGATGAATTGCATCGTTCTCCTCCATGCGAATCGTTGCGTCCGTCGCTCAGGCCCGCGCTGCACGAGCCGCTCCCAGGTCAAGCTCCCGCGGCTCGCTCGCCGACGAGCACCGGATCGCGCTCAGCAGCGCGCGGCAGCCGGATCGGGCGAACCGCGCAGCGACAGCGCCGCCGCTTTGCGCTCCGGCTCGGTTCCCTTCTTCAGCACGCGCTCCAGGTCCTGCAGCATCGCGCCGGTGGCATGCGGGCCGACGCAGCGCCACAGCTCGGGGCTCACCGGCCGGCCGGCGGCCCAGCGCTCGTGCGCATAGTCGCACAGCATGCGCGCGAGCGCGGGGTTGGCCGCGCCGGTCGAGTCCCGACGATCGGCCACAGCGCGCTGCCCACGAACAGCGCCTTGAGCACCATCTGGTTCCACGCCGCTTCCGGAAACTGCTCGCTCGGATACGGATTGCGATGCGCGATCGGCTTCGAACACGTTCTTCATGTTCGTGCGCAGGCCTTCGGTCGCGCGCGCCACGTAGCGCGGCTGGATCCGGATACAGCGGCAGGCCGCGATAGAACGCCGCCAGCTCGCTCACGTCGGCCGTGTTGCAGAGCTGATCGAGGCAGCGGGCGAGGCGCGGCGGGATCGCCCTCCAGCGCCAGAACCAGCAGCACGCGCGCGGCCTGGTCGGCGCTCCAGCCGCGCGGGTCCCAGCCCGGCCGCGCGCGGCGTTCGCGTCGCGCAGATCCGCATCGCTCAGGCGCAGGTCGGCCTTGCCGATCTTGCGCGTCACCAGGCTGACGGCCATGTACAGATCGCTGTCCTGTGCCGGAGGATCTGCAGCTGCGCCGCCGACTTCTCCAGCCAGGCCGTGGCCTCGGCGGGCAGCTGGCGCGCGAGCCAGCGGTCCAGCAAGTCGCGCGGGGCTCATGCCGCCCTCCTGGCCGGCTGCGCGCCGGAAGCGAACACGTGATCGAGAATCAGATCCTTGACGGCGGTCGCCGGCGACCGGCCCCTCCGCCAGCGACCCGGGCTCGGAGCTGATGAAGAGCGGCCCGTCCTCGGGGCGGTCGGTCGGCCGGCCGTGCGAGCCCTTCACCAGCGTCGCGTCGAGCGAGATCACGTCCATCAGGTAGCGGAAGCCGAGGATCTTCTGCGCCAGCCGCCAGGCGATGCGCGCCTTGGCGAGCGGCAGCTGCGGGTCGAGGAACAGCTCGACCGGGTCGTAGCCGGGCTTGCGATGGATGTCGACGGTGCGCGCGAAGTCGGGCGCGCGCGCGTCGTCGAGCCAGTAGTAGTAGGTGAACCAGCTGTCGGCGCGCGAGATCGCGACCAGCTCGCCGGAGCGCGGATGATCGAGCCCGGCACTGCGCGCTTGCCGTCTCGTCGAGCACGCGCTCGACGCCGGGCAGCGCTTCGAGCAGCGCCTTGACCTCGCGGAACCAGCGCTGGCTCGGCGACGTAGACGTGCGCGATCTGGTGATCGGCGACCGCGAACGCGCGCGATGCGCCGGCATCGAGCAGCTCGCGGCCGAGCTCCTCGCGCACCTGGATGTAGCCGGCCTGGCGCAGCGCGCGGTTGATGTGCACCGGCTTCGAGACCGGCGTGATGCCGTACTCGGAGAGCACGATCACGCGCGCGCCGGCGCGCTGCGCCGCCTCGATCAGCTCGCCGCAGACCTCGTCGACCTCGGCCACGTCCTGCGCGATGCGCGGATGGTCCGGGCCCGAGCCGCTGCAGGTTGTAGTCGAGATGCGGCAGGTAGACCAGCGTCAGCGTCGGGCCGCTGGCGCTCGAACACGTCCAGCGCGCAGCGGCCGATCCAGTGGCTGGAGACGATGTCGGCGGCCGGTCCCCAGAAGCGGAACAGCGGGAACTGGCCCGAGCCGCTGCTGCAGCTCGTCGCGCAGCTCGGCCGGGTTGGTGTAGATGTCGGGCAGCTTGCGCCCGTCGGCCGGATACATCGGCCGCGGCGTCACCGCGATGTCCGCGGTCGAATACATGTTGTACCACCAGAACAGCTTGGCGCAGGTGAACGCGGGATCGCGGCGCCGCGCCGCATCCCAGATCTTCTCGCCGCCGCACCAGGCGGTTCGACTGGCGCCACAGCCAGACCTCCGAGAGATCGCGGAAATACCAGCCGTTGGCGACGATGCCGTGCTCGCGCGGCAGCGCCCCGGTCACGAACGTGGACTGCACGGTGGTCGTGACCGCCGGGCGTGACGGTGGTCAGCGGCCGCATGCCGCCGCTGCGCGCGAGCCGGTTCAGATTCGGCGCGTGCTGCGAGCAAGGCCGGGGTGAGCCCGACGACGTTCAGCACGAGCGTGCGGGTGAGGCTCATGCGGCGACGACTCCCCACCGGTGGCCGGGATGAAGTAGTGCGGGCTGCACGGGCTCGACGCCTCCATACAAGCCCGACAAGTTGGGCGCTTGCGCGACCTGCGCGAGGTCTTCGTCCGCAACACGATCGAAACCCCCGCTCCGGCGAGCCGACCTGGCACTGAAACCTTGGTTCAACCTCTCTCCTTCCCGTGGCGCCCGAGGCGCATTCCCACCTCCTGCCGTCGAGGCGGTGGGGATGCAAGCTCTTCTGGTCCGCACTTCTCACGCGGCGGCCCCGGACGGGATACCCATACGAGAAACGCGGGCTCGGCCTCGGATTGGACGATTATCACATGAGAGTGCGACAGGCGCAGGCGTTTACGGTGCATGTCGAAATCCCAACGCCGGCTGGATTGCGGTCCTAGTACCGCACTCCGGACCTGTACTCGTCCATCTCGACGAACGGCGGTACACGCCCGACCAGGGACTCGAGCAAGATCAATTCGGCGTCTTTGTGGTCGATCACGGGCGCCCTCTCCATGACTTTGTCGGCGCCCTTGCCAAAAATGAAGCGGGGCTGCTCGTGGTGGGTGGTCCGCACCGTTTCCTTTGCCTCGGGCTTGACGATAGGCACGATCTCGGCCTCGCCGTAACACAAGCAGAAATACGTACGGTCCGCGCTCGACTCGATGTACGCGCCCGTGCCCCGGATGCCGATGGTCGCGGTGACGCCTTGGATTTCCCGGGGCGTACCCTTTGCATAGACGGACAACAGCTTCCCCGTTATGACGCGCGCTAGGTTGACTATGCCCGCAAGCCCACCGAGCTCGAGCTTCGTGTTGCCACGCACGAGAAAGGCGTCCTGGCCGACCACGAAGGTAGCATAGCTATTGGGCCCGGTCGTCACGGTGTCGCCAGGCTTGACGATGCTGCCGCGCTTGACCGGCTGGCCGTTGACGAGGACTTCCCCTCGGAACCTGCGGATACCCTCGTCCACGGCCTTGCCCTGCGCCAACACCTCGCTCGCCAGCCACCCGATACCGCCCGGCACCAGCGCTGCCGCAGCAGCGGCCCGCATGAACCTCCTGCGCGAGTGGAACTCGGACTCCATCGGTTTCATGCAACATCCCTTTCGCTCGGAATCATCTCCCCAGCCCGCATCCCTGCCCATCCCGGGTCAGCAAAGGCACAACAGGTCGCGAGTGCCGTAGAGAGGCGCTAAGGGTCGAGCCCCGCATCCTCGGAGACGCCGAGCCCAATGGCGGTCCAATCCGAGTCACCGCGCCCCTTGGCGACAGCGGACACGAACCGATCACGCAAGATGCCCGCGAACGGCATGGGCGTGTTGCTGCGGTCCGCCGTATCCAGCACGAGCCTCATGTCCTTCAGCCCCAGGCGCAACAAGAACCCGATCTGATCGCAATGCCCGGCGGCGATGACCGGGCTGTAGTTCTGGTATACCCCGCACCCGAAGATCGTCTGGGTCAGAAAGTCCGACAAGGCCTTGCGCTCCACGCCGTTCTTCTGCGCCATCGTTTGCGCTTCGGCGAGGCCCTCGATGACACATCCGATGAGAAAGTTTCCGGCGAGCTTGACCACGTTGGCGGCGCCGGGTTCCTCACCGAAGTCGAACAGCCCCTGCCCCATGGCCGATAGTAGTGGACGCACGCGCTCCTTGGCCGCCTGCGGCCCGGACTGCGCGATCCACATCTTCGCAGCCGCAGCAGCGGGTGGGCGGCCGAACACCGGCGCTGCCACGTACTGACTGCCACGCGCTGCATGCCAGGCCGCCAGCCGCTTGGAGGTCTCGGGCGAGATCGTCGACATCGACAGGTGGATGCCGCCTGGCCCTAACCGCTCTCCGAAGCCGTCCGCGCCCGTTGTCAGTTGCTCGAGAGCCCTATCGTCGGCGACCATCGTCACAACGACGCCACCTGCCTCGGCAGCATCGAAGGGACGGCCCGCCACCCTTGCCCCGAGTTCGGCCACGCGCCGAGCGCGTTCGGGAGTCCGGTTGTAGACGGCGACCTTGAACCCGGCTTTGACCAGGTTGGTCGCCATTGGCTCGCCCATGAGTCCGAGACCTACGAACCCGGTTTCCTCTCCCATCTCCGGCCCCCTTTGGCAGGCCCGGCGCCCCATCCCGCGGGGGCGGGAGGAGCTCGGTTAACGCCAAGGCTGCCGATGTTACCAGAGCCGTCGCGGCCGACAGTGCGAAAAAACGGCCGAACCCGCCAAGGGCCCGGCCGACCAAAGGACCTTGTGAGAGGGCCTTATGAAAGATTGTGCCCCCGAGAGAGACACCGTGCGAACGATACGTTAGGGGTGGCAGCACTGCACGGGAGGGCTGCCATCCGATACTCGGGAGGTTTTCCCGCCCTGCGGTCCAGCGGACTGCAGCGAATTGAGGGTCGCACCAAAAAAAGAGAGGCCGGCGGCCGCCGGCCTCGAATCTGGGAGGTTGCTGAAGTAAACGTCACAAGTAAAGCTCAGCAGAATAAGCGTACCTAAGACCGACAGGATTCAGACAGTGAGAACTCATCCCCCGGAGTCGGGAAACCCTCCCGGCGCACCTGGTTCGGAGGCCTCACCGAGCGGTCCGCCGCGTATCGCAATCCAAACCATCTGGGCGGAAGGATCGGCCTCCGCCTTCTGATTGATGACGGACTGATAGTTGACGATGCGTCCGCCCGGCGCAACACGCGCCCACGGATGAAAACGCGGGCCGCCATACAGCCCAGCCTCGCGTGGAGACTACTGAATCCTGCCATCCGCGAAGACGTGAACGCTTGGCCGGCAGTCACGCGTAGCCCGCTGCGCTGCCAAGGCGGCGCGGTGCCGGCGAGCCGCATGAGTGTCGTTCCGGCGATGCGCTCCCGAACTCCAGGGCTGCCACAAGCAGGGATCACACACTGCGTCCGCGAGGAACGCGTTATCTATCTTCAATCATGCTTCGCTTCCCCGGCCCGATGGCAATGGTCTTTGGACACCCACTTCCAGATATCCGCAGCTGATCCCTTCCATTTTCCGAAGTGTCGCCCGCGCCTTTGCCCGGCGCCGGCGGGAAGATTTCCCTGTCCCGGGCAAGCCTATGAACCTACCGTTTACATGATGTATCGCCGCTTAAGCGTGGTTTGCGTACAACCCTGCATGCCTCGAATTCGTGCAGCGCAATACATACCCGACCGTACGCGTGGCGGCAACAGGTCGGGATTGGAAATCGCCGCCCACATGATCTTGATACGCGAAGTCATCGAACCAACACGAACTCACAATCAATGTTCAATTGGAGGGAGGAGCACCTGTTCAGATTTGCAATGGCATTGCTTGCCTCGGCAGGGCTGGTCGCGTTAGCGCTGCCAGCGGCCGGCCAGGTTGTCCCGAAGACCCCAGATCATGTGGCGCGTCCAGGAGGTAACCTGCCAGGCAACCCCAAGATCGCGCTCGTCAAGCTGGCCGACGGCTTCAACGATCCCGTCGGTGTGGCGTCTGCCTTCGATGGCACCGGCCGGCTGTTCGTGGTCGAGCGGGTCGGTCGCGATCCGAGTCGTGACCGCCAGGCGGCGAGGTTCTGCCGGAGCCGTTTCTCGACCTGACCAAGACCAACCCGCTCGGCACCGAAGTGCAGACCGCGTTCGTCGAGCAGGGCCTGTGGTCGGTCGCGTTCCATCCGAAGTTCAAGGACAACGGCTACGTTTTTGTTTCGTTCGCATCGGTACCGTTCAACGGCGCCAACCTGATCGTTCGCTTCACGGTCGATCCCGCCAGCCCTAATCAGGTCACGCAGCGAACAGTTCAACAAGACCGTCAAGGT
Source organism: Candidatus Eiseniibacteriota bacterium (assembly GCA_963725865.1). Taxonomy (GTDB): domain Bacteria; phylum Eisenbacteria; class RBG-16-71-46; order RBG-16-71-46; family RBG-16-71-46; genus CAVSAC01. Next base: position 20,379 of record CAVSAC010000014.1, on the reverse strand, counting down.
CATCATGAACATCCCGCAGCCTTACTACAACCACTACGGCGGCAAGATCGCGTTCGGCCCTGACGGCTACCTGTACATCGCCAAGGGCGATGCCGGGTGGGAAGGTGACCCGCTGGACGCAGGCCAGAACCTGGGCAAGTTGTGGGGCAAGATGCTGCGCATCAACGTCGACACCAAGGGCGATCAGGCGGCGTACAGCATCCCGCGCGACAACCCTTTCCTCGAGGCCGGCAAGGATCGGATGATGAACCTGTTCGGCATCACCGAAGAAGGCTTCTCGAAGATCAAGATCGGCTCGCGGCCCGAGATCTGGGCGTACGGTCTTGCGCAATCCCTGGCAGTTCTCATTCGACCCGAAGACCGGCGACCTGTGGATCGGCGACGTCGGCCAGAACCACTGGGAAGAGATCGACTGGCAGCCGCGCTCCAGCAAGGGCGGCGAGAACTACGGCTGGAAGCACAATCAGGCCTCGAAATGCCATCCGATTCTCGGCGCCGACACCACGCTGCCCGATCGTGGGCGTGCTGCCGGTCGCGGAATATCCGCACCAGGAACCGTACCCGGGTGCACCCAAGCTGAAGGACGGCTGGGGTTGCTCGGTGACCGGCCTGGGCGTGGCCAACTACGCCGGGCATGAACGGCGTGTTCCTCGCCGGCGACTGGTGCTCGGGCCGCGTCTGGGGCGTGGGCTGGGACGGCAAGCAAGTGGCAGATGCAGGAGCTGCTCCACACCGCGCTGCAGTTCACCGGCGGCAACAACGATCAGGACGGCTCGGTCCTGGCGGTGAACTGCTATTGCTTCTACCTGGACGACAAGGGTCCGACGGCGAACCCGACCGGCGCGCTGTGGCGCGTAGTGGCGGCGGACCAGTCCCCGCGGGAGCGGAGACCGCCAAGACCCGCGCCCGGTAGACTGCAGCCACGATTCAGCGTCGTGCGACGATCGCCTGACCCTCAGGTCCGACGCGTCGCGCGCTGGAGTCGCACGTCCTTGCCGCAGGATCCGCCGCCGTCACGCCTGCTGGTCCGACGCGAGGTCGGCACCTGCGCCGACAGCCGCAGAACCTCCCGACGTCCCTTCACGGCCTGTCTTGTACTGCAACGCTAGACGGTCGCGTGGTCCTCGCCGGTAACGCGACGATGTCCGTGCTTCTCGGCGGGCTCGCCCAACCGCAATCCGGTTCCACAATGCGTTCGATGGCAGCGCGCTCGACGTTAGCCCCAAGCCAGGCGAGGAGTTCACCGAGCGGTGCAAGCGTTTCACGCATCCGGCCGCAACCCGTATCTTGGGGACCCCGGCGCACTCGCCGCTGGCAAGAAGCTCTACGAAACCTGGTGCCAGAGCTGCCACATGCCGGACGGCAGCGGCCGCATGGGTCCGAGCCTGGTGGGCGATTCTTCACCTACGAGCGGGTCGCCACCGACGCCGGGATGTTCGAGGTCGTCTTCGGCGGCGCCGGCGGTGCCATGCAGGCGTTCGGAAAACGCATGAGCCAGGACGACATCCTGAAGATCATCGCCTACGTGCGCAGCCTGAAGAAGCACTGATAGGGTCAAGCCCGCTGTAGACGATCGGCGCGAGTCTTCTTATCTATCGTTGTTTCAGCCGTGACTCAGACCGATGCGAGCTGGTCGGGTAGTCCCTTCCGTGCATGTGATCAGTGTGAACCCCCTTTGTGGTCTGCCTCGGCGTCCCTATGGATAGAACGAAGGGATGGGTCACACCCGATATCAGTAGTGTCCGGACGTTAGTCGAACAATTTCAGTTGATTATCGGAGATGGCCTGGATATCGTCGGTCACGACGTGAGCAAGTAGCTGATCCAGTGGGACTCGCTCGAACATGGTTAGGCTCAGGATCTGTAGCATTTCATACAGGCTTGCCGAGAGGTTGAGTCGCTTCTTGACGATGGCCACGAGCACGTAGACCGACGACGGCGATCCAGATCTGGGTCTTGACCGCGTTCTCGCTGGTGCCGAAGAAGGCCTTGATCCGAAGATGCTGCTTGATCCACTTGAAGAACAACTCGACCTGCCAGCGGCAGCGGTAGAGCTCGGCGATGGTCGATCGCTGGCAGGGCGAAGTTGTTGGTCAGGAACACCAGTCGCTTGCCGGTTTCGGGGTCGTTGAACTTGATGCGCCGCAGCGGCGTGTCGAAGTCCTGGCGGGAATAGAAGCCGGTGAGCACGATCGGTCTGATCGCAGATCAACCCCGTGCTTCGATCGACCGGATGCGGAATAGCGACGTTGAGCTTTGAGATTGGACTTGGCGCGCGTGACGAAGAAGCTGCCGGCCTGCGTGCAGGCGATAGAGCCGCTCGAAGTCGATGTAGCCGCGGTCCATGATGTAGAAGGCGCCCGGCTCGGGCAGCAGCAGGTCCAGGACGTTGACGTCGTGCAACTTGCCATCGCTGATATGCATGAACGAGGGGATGTTGCCGCGCAGATCCAGCAGCGTGTGCAGCTTGACGGCCGCCTTGGTCGAGCGAAACGGGGCCCACGGGAACACCGACAGGCACAGGTCGATCGTGGTCGCATCCAGCGCGTAGACCGTCTCCTTCAGCTCGACCGCCGAAGGAGTCCTCGCGCATACAGACGCCGGGCGATGCCGATGAGCGACTGGGCGAACTCGGCGTAGATGCGCCAGTCGCGCACTTCGTTGGCATCGGCCAGCGTGCTGCGCGAGACCCGGCTCCGAATGCCCATGTGGTAGAGCTTGTCCGCCTGCGCGCGCAGGCACGCCTCGATGTCGCGCAAGCTCTCCCGATAGGTCAGCTGAGCGAAGGCCATGCACAGATACTGGTCGAGGCACGAGAAGCTCTTGACCTTGTGCTCTCCGCCGTAGCGCGCCACGCAACGCCGAAACGTTGTCAGCGGCAGATGCTGCGTGATCTGTGCGAACACCAGCTTGCCCGAGTTCATCGATGCCCCCTGCGAGTGAGTCCCTCGCAGGATCGCAAATCGAGGCGGCGAACTTCAAATCGAGACCAAGAAAATTCATGAGTTGTTCATTTCAGATCAAGCCGTTATCGCGTTCCTGGCGTTCAACGTCCGGACAGCACTGACCCAGATCGTAGGCTGCCGAGCTACTGCCAAAGAGCGGATAAGTTAAGTCGAGTCCCGGGTCCGGCTACCAGTCACCCAGACCATTGAGTATCCTCGATAGACGCTCTCGTTCTGTCGACGGATCAACGCTTCGCAGCGAGTGGCGACGGCCGCGCGACCTCTACCCGGGAATTTCTCCCGAAATCACCGGGAAAAACTCCCGTCTCGAGCGCTTGGATATACGGCAAGCAGGTCCCTGGGGACTCGTCGGCGCAACGATTCGGCTTGAGTTGCCTTGCAACGTGACTGCAAGCTACAGACGGCGAAGGTCAAGATTCGAGATTTTACGAATTTTTCCGCTCTGTCATCATAGGTGCCCCAGCGCACAGAACAACGTAAGCCTGGAGTGTCTAATTGACTCCTAGATCAGATAAAGGGAACTTCGATGAAACTACGCAAGCTCGCTATAACCGCTTTGATGCTCGCCCTTACCGGCATCGTGACTATTGGCCTAGCCCAGGCCGCGACCGACCCGATCGTCGAGAAAATGAAAAACCTGGGATCCCGACAAGGACGGCACCCTGGATATGGCCGAGGTAGAGAGAGCCGCCGCCGCCAAGTTCGATAGCCTCGAGGTGGACAACGACAGCACACTCGACAAGAAGGAAATGAGCTCAACGAAGGTCGACGACAAGACTTTCAAAAAAGCCGATCCTGACAACGACGGCACCCTGACCAAGGAGGAGTTCCTGACCATCGTCAAAGCGCGTTTCAAAGCCGCGGATGCTGACAACGACGGCACCGTTTCAGTGGCAGAACTCAAGACGAAGGCGGGGCAGTCGCTCCTGCGTCTGTTGAAATAACGGTCTACGGAACATCTTCCAGACAGCGTGCAGAGGGCGCTGCGACCCGACCACAACCCACGTTACGACCTTGCAGCCAGTTCGTCCCGGAGTGCCGTCTTCTGCTGCTGACCGCCCTGGCTGTCGTCGGAGTTCAGTTGAAGCGGAAGTCGCGCGATCGTCGCAGCCGAAATCCGCAAGCGGCGGTGAAGCATTTCCCTCGGCGGCCTGCAGGCCGCCGAGGCGTTTGAGCGAACCATCTAGCGATTGATCGATGCAGGCTCAGACTTGGGCAGCTCCGCGGTGCAATCACGTAAGCCGCCAGGTGTCGATTCAGTTTCATGACGCCCGGAAGTATTCGGCGTTCGTAGCGGTACACCTTGCTTTGCAGTAGCGCGAAGCAGAAGTAGGCCGGAACCGCGATGATCAGTCCCCACATCGTAGTGATCAACGATTTGTCGATCGCGGCGACCAGTGCCGACATGTCACGCCGACCGGATGTGGCGAACTGTTGGAATGTTGCCATGATCCCGACAGTCGTTCCGAGAACGCCCAGCAACGGCGCCACGACGTATGAGGTTGAGATGGGGGACAACGTAGTGGTAGAGATGATCCGTCTCGTCTTCGATGGGCGCGCTGTTTTCCTTTGGATCCAGTGATTCCCCTCGCTCGCCGGCTTCGATGTAGCCGAGAATGATCGCGGCCAGCGGGGCCGGGTCCGATCGCAGTGAGTCGCGCAGCGCGATGAATGATTCCTTGCTACTCACATGTGCGGATCGAAGACATCGCCCGAGCGCAGCGGTTTGCGGATCGCTTCGCGAATTTGAATTGGCCTGCGATCCGCACCAAATACGCCAAGCGAGTCAATCCGCAGCTGCAAGATATTCTCCATGGCTGTTAATACTGCTGGGTGAGCGCGCAAAGCAAATACTCCACCGATATCCTACCGCTATCGTGGAGGTCTCGCTCCAAGCCAACGCCCGTTATCTGGAGGCTGGCCGCGGTCGAGGATCCAACCAACGCCAAACGCGCTCTGGAGCGCCTCACCACGCCAAAGAAGGATGCCGCCGGGCGTCGCTGTGCCGGCTTCAATCCGCTGTCACGTCACGATGCCGAATTGTTCCAAACCCTCATGGCCGGCGAGCACTGCTTGCGCGGTTTCACCAACCGCGACATCCGCACACAGTTTGCATTGACTGCTCATCTACGAGCCTGCGGACACGACCCGCGAAAGCAAAGTGCCAAGGTCAGTCCGCACCTTCCGCCGCTTCCACGCCCACGGCCTGATCGCCAAGATTCCGCATACCCGCCGCTGGCGTGTCACGCTCCATGGACATCACGTGATGGGCACTTCCCTCTATTTGCGCGACCAGCACTTTCCAAGCATCTACTCCAAAATCACCGCATAATCTTCCTCGTCAGATGCAAAGAAGTCGCGGTGTAACAAGCTATCCGTCGGGACCGGTTGCGCTAAACTCGCGCCGTCTCAAATTCTTCTGATCGAGAACACGATGTATTCGAAAACCTCCATTGCCCTGACCCTGCTCGCCTGCACCCTGCCCGCCCATGCCGACGGCACCGCCGCGGCGCTATACAAGACCGGCACCTTGACCGTCGACGTTTCCGGCCCGGACGTCAGCATGCAACTACGCCTGCCCATGACCCGCGGCGATACCTCGGGCGGGAGCAAGCAGCCCCTGACCTCGGCTGAAGTCGTGGCGCGTCTGAAGGAAGCGACCAAGCTCTTCGTGTTTCCGGACAAGGCCAAGTGCCAGGTGGAAAACGCCAATGCCTTCGCGGTCGACACCCAGGGCAAGCCCACCACCGCCGACGGGAACATCCAGGCCATGTACCGGTTCCGCTGCGACGGGGCGACGTCGGCCCGCATCGACAAGCTCGGCATCCGGTTGTCGGATCAGTTGCCGGGGCTGGAGAAGCTCAAGCTCCAGGTAGCCACCGACAAGGGCGAGATCGCCCAGGAGCTGTCGCCGGCAAACGGCGACGTGACGCTCTAGCCGGCGTCCGCAGGAAGCGCCGCGGGTCTGCCGAAGCCGCGGCGTCGGCCCCTTCGCAGCAGCGCAGCGCTGCGACATACTCGGAGCCATGCCGCGACGCCCGGATGCTTACGCCATTGGAAGTACGGGACACCGAAGTCCTGTGTCTGGGATAGCCGGTCTTGGGTCTGGGACAAACCGGGCCGGGTTGCGCGCGTCGTGCACGAAACGTCCACGCTCGCTCGGCGCGGCAATGTCCCGATCAGAGTTCCATAGGTCGGAACGGACGCTTCGCGGGAAGACTTCCATTTCAGCCAACGGTCGGCTGAAGCGCAATCGCGCGGCCGAGTCGCGCTGCAGCTCAAGAGCCCCTATCGCGACGGGACCACCCATCGTGATGTCGCCGCTGGAGCTCATGCAGCGCTTGGCCGCGCTCGTCCCGCCTCCGAGGCTGCATCTGATTCGTTTCCATGGCGTGCTCGCCACGCCAAGCTGCGCGCGGCGATCGTTGCTGCCGGTTGGGAAGTCAAGCTTCCAGGTGGGCTCCGAGAGTAGATCCCGGCGTCGCAGGGATTCATTCCCTGTCGAATTCGCGCAGCGCGGTCTACTTTGCTCTCGCGGCAAGGGCCTTAGTTCTTAGTTGAGTATTTGGTTGCGCATCACGAAGCCGGCCGCTGCGTTCATAACGAAAATCAAATTAGAGGAGGAGATTTATGCGCAGGCTCACAGTCGCCGGCGAGGCTGTCGTCGTCCTCGCTTTCTGTTTCTCTGGCACCGGCATTGCAGCTGAAGTCAAGACCATCCAAAACGCGGTTGCCGGAGATTGGCCGAGCTACCATCGCACCTACGATGCTCACCGCTACAGTCCGCTGGACCAGATCAACAAGAGCAATGTGCACAGGCTGAGCGTGGCCTGGACGCACCAGCCCGGCGAGATTACGCAGGGGTTGCAGTCCACTCCGGTGGCCCTCGACGGAATCATCTACTACTCGGCTAACTTCAACCGCATTTTCGCCGTCGACGGCCGGACCGGCGACGTGATCTGGCACTACTATCCGAAGATCAAAGACGGCGTAGAGCAGCTTCCCACTGCACCCACCGCGCGCGGCGTCGCCGTAGCCAACGGAAAGGTCTTCATCGGCACGATCGACGGGCGTGCCATCGCGCTGGATCAGAAAACCGGCAAACCGGTGTGGGAGACGCAGCTGGTCGACACCATGGAGTGCGGCTGCATGTTCACCTCACCGCCGTTGGCGGTAAAGGACAAGGTGATCTACGGCTCCACGCAGGGCGGTATTCCCGCTCGCAGCGGCGGCATCTTCGGCGTGGATCAAAAGTCCGGGCAAAAGGTCTGGTATTTCGATCCGGTCCTAGAGGGCGAGGAGCACTGGGGCATGACCGACTTCGGCGAGTCGAGCGCGAAGTACGCGGGCGTGGGCGCGTGGCACGTCGGCAGCTACGATCCCGAGCTCGATCTGATCTACTACGGCACCTCCAATCCCTCGCCGTGGTTCGACCTGGGCACCGCCGCTGGACGGTCCGAAGGGGTATCTCCGTGCCCTGGGGTCGGGGCGCGACCGGGTGACAACCTATACAGCTCCTCGGTGCTGGCGCTGCGCCCCGATAGCGGCGAGCTGGTGTGGTACTTCCAGGAGCACCCGCACGACGATTGGGACTTCGACAGCACGCTGGGTGAGTTCGTGCTCATCAATCAGGGCGACAAGAAGCTGATGTTGCATCAGGCCAAGAGCGGGTTCGTCTACATCTACGACCGCACCAACGGTAAGATCGAGAATGTATGGACGATCAACAAGCATGTCAGTTTCGTCAAGACCGTCGACCCCAAGACCGGGGAGCTGATCGGTCGCCGTCCCATCACCCTGCCGAACAATGTGTTCTGCCCGTCGATGGGCGGTGGGCGAAGCTGGAACGCGGGCTCGTACAATCCCGACACTGGAGTCTGGTTCAATTCGCGGCAGGAGATGTGCGAGCAGGCCAAAGTACGGCCCGAGCGCCCCAGGATGAAGCCTATTCCCTCCTGGTATGCGGGGGCTGACCTGCAATGGGTTCATCCTCCCGGTGACCAGGCTTACGGGGCATCGATGCCCTGGGATCCGCTTACCGGCAAGAAAAAGTGGTCGGTGACCGACAAATATCCGCGCATCTCTACCATCCTGTCCCACCAAGGGCGGGCTGGTCTTCAGCGGTGACATGAAGGGCTATGTGTACGCCTACAGCGCCGACAGTGGCAAGGAGCTGTGGAAGTTCAACATGGGCTCAGGCTCGCGCGGGGGCATCATCAGCTACATGGCCGGCGGCGAACAGTACATCCTGGTACCCAGCGGGATCGGGTCGGCGCTACAGGCGGTGACTTCGCAGATCTATCCGAGATCGCCGAATTCCCCTCTGGAGCGGCGCTGTTCGCATTCAAGGTCGCGCGATAGCCGCAAACTTGGACGAAGGGGGCGAACGCCCCTTTCGTCTTCATCCTTCGATGAGCAAACTTCCTCTGAACCTTCTCTCGCTGGTTGTCGCGCTCGCGCTCCCGATCGCCGGCAGTGGAGCCGATAGCGACACCGACATCCCGCCACCACGAAGAGCGCCGGCGTAGATCTGCGCGATCCGCGCGTCATCGAGAAAGGGATGGAAACGCTCAACAGCACCTGCGGCGGCTATTGCCATGGTAGCGCCGGGCGCGGATACAAGGGGCCCCCGTTACGCAACCGTCCGGACCTCTCGACCGATTCCAGTCATCGCCACGATCAAGTTCGGCCGCAAGCGTGGCGGCAAGCTCATGCCGGCGTGGACGGGGACCTTGTCGGAGGAGGAGATGTGGACGGTCATCGCCGCAATCGTGTCGCTGCGGCATGTTGACGGCGATGCACCTGGGCAGCGGAGCTCGAGTGCACATTGAGGCCTGCTGGCGCGAGTGGCGATGGCCTTCTCCCTACCGCTCACGACAACCGCATGCGTGATATTTCGGGGGCGCCTCCATGAAATACCTGGGCTAGTAGGTCGCGCGCGTGCTGAGGTTCGCGCGCGCATGCAGCGCACGGCTTCCACCATGTTGGCGCACTGCGCGCCACCCCAAACCCAAGACGCTACCCCAAACCCAACTCGGGAGAACATGGATGAAACTACTAAAGCTCGCTATAACCGCTTTGATGCTCGCCCTTACCGGCATCGTGACTATTGGCCTAGCCCAGGCCGCGACAGACCCGATCGTCGAGAAAATGAAAGCCTGGGATCCGGACAAGGACGGGACCCTGACGAAAGACGAATACTTGACCATCGTCGAAGAGCGTTTCAAAGCCGCGGATGCTGACAACGACGGCACCGTTTAAGTTGCAGAACTCAAGACGAAAGCAGGCCAGGCGCTCCTGCGTCTGTTGAAATAGGGGTTCAGGAACACCATCGCGACAGCACGCGCCATACCGGCCGCGTTGGGCCGGTTGGAGATGCGCCGGAGCTTGCGCGCGACGGCAGCGTCACGCGGCCAGTTCGTTGCGCACCCAGGCCAGCTCCCGCGGGATCGGCCAGATCGATGTCTCCGGTGCGCAGGTGCGGCGGCAATACGGCCCAGGTGTAGGTCTCTACCTCGAGATGCGCGGAGACAGGTCGGGTGCGATGCAAGCGCAGTATTTCGCGGATGAACGCCTGTGTCGATGAGAACGCGCCCATGTCGTCGATGACGACAGGAACATGGCAATGTACGCGCCACTCGCGTCCATTCGGCCCACTCGCATATTACGGCTGCTAAGGGCTTCGGGCAGGTCGACGTAGCGCCGGATTCCAGCCGGACCCAACTCCACGACCTGATGTAGGTAGACCGGGTCGTCGAACTGCCTCACGCCCGCAAGCGCCTCTAAGGATAGCTTCGGCAGCCTCAGCCCCGCGGTGACGTGCAGCTTGTAGACGCCTATGTTCGCGTCGGCGAGCTGCCTGACGCACGCTTCTGGATCTTCGAACTCCACCGCAGCGTGGCACAGGTTGAGGCACAGCCCGAGGTGTTCGTGCAAAGCTTCCTGCGCGTTGCGCTGGCTGAGCCCTGTGAGTTGTGAAAGTCGCTTCGCCGCGGCGCCGGAGAACAGATGATCGCGAAAGAACGCGACGCTCTCCCCCACTGTTTCGAGCATGCAGCAGGGCTCTGGTTCGATTGCGAGTGTGATGCGCTTCCCCGTGCGCGCTCTCAACTGCACGAGGTGGGCTGCATGCCTCACCATCAGGTCAACGATGCGCTGCACTGATTCGGGCGTGCTCGCATTCGACTTCAATGCACCGGGCACGGTGCTGATGCTGCCGATCAGACCGCACTCGTCCGGCAGTAGCTCTGCCAGCAGGTCCGCGAGCAGGTCCGTGTATTGCATACGCCTGATGTTGCCCCAGTCGGGAAGATACACCTCTTCCTTGACTCGCTTACGGTGAAATGTGCCATGGGGGAAACCGTTCAATGTGAACACGTAGAAGCGCTCACGCAAGAGAAAATCTTTGAAATCGGCCAACGCGGCAGGGCGCACAAGTGCCTGCGCGGCTTGGGCCGACAGACGCAGGCCAATGCCGAAGGGTTCGCCCGGCGCCAGTTGCGCTCGGATCGGCGGCAGATGCAACTCGAGATTTTGCCGCACCTCGGCCCAGGTCTCCCCAGGATGGATGTTGCTGCAATAGGTTAAATGGCCGCACCCGCCATCGAGCATCGTTGCTCGGCATCCTGGTTGCGCAGCCACGCGATAGCCTGGACTATCTCTTCTTCGTCCATCCAGTGCACTTCCTCGCCGACGCCGATATCGCGCAGCAGCGTGATGGTCAGCTCGCCGCCGAGATGCTCGCGGAACTCGCGCAGCCCATCCAGCAGCAGCCAGCGACCGTCTGCGTCGCGCCGCTCGATGGCCGGATGCCAGAGATAGAAGCCCAGCCGCTTGAGCATCCAGAAGATGCGCTCATCCAGCCCCTCCGCGAGCATGCCGATCTGCACCGCGTAGCGGCTGTCCAGCGCGATGCCGATGGCGACAGCCTCGCCGTGGCGCAGCTCATGGCTGGTCAAGGCCTCCAGCTTGTGGGCGGACCAGTGGCCATAGTCCAGCGGGCGCGCGCTGCCGGTTTCGAACGGATCCCCGCCGTGAGCGATCTGGCGCATGTGCAGCTCGGCGCAGCGCCGGATCATGCGCGCCATCGCCTCAGGGGCGCCCGCATGCAGTGCTCCCACCTGGCAATCTCGAGCCACTCGAAGAAGGCCTTGTCGCGGATCAGCGCGACTTTCACCGCCTCGGCGATTCCGGCGATGCGGTCGCGCGGATGCAAGGTGCGCAGGAAGGCTGCGTCATTGAGCACTGCGAAACGGCGGGGCGAACGCGCCGACGAAGTTCTTGACTCCAAAGGTGTTGACTCCGTTCTTCACCCCCACGCCCGAGTCGTTCTGAGCCAGCACCGTGGTCGGCACGCGCACGTGGCGCACGCCGCGGTGCGTAGTGGCCGCTACGAAGCCCACCATATCGAGGAACGCGCCGCCGCCCACGCCCACCACGTACGAGTGCCGATCGACGCCCAGATCGAGGAGCCGGCGCTGCAGGCGCACGACCAGCTCCGGGTCGTGCTTGACCTGCTCGCCGCCCACGATGATCTCCGGCGGGGCGAGCAGACTCAGCCGTTCGCCATGGTGCTCGGCGTAGCGCTCGGATATCCGTCGCCAGCGCGGGCCAGCTCGCCGCCACATCCGCGTCGATGAAGGCGACGAAGCGATGGCGCTTGTCCGGTTCCCTGCGGGTCAGCGCCGACAGGAACACCGGGTTGTCGCGGGAGAACAGATCGCGGGTGAAATGCACGGGATAGTCGTACTCCACCGTGAAGCGCTGGTGGTACGGCGCGCCGACTCTCCAGGCTGCGCGGCGGGCGAGCTATTGGTCGTGGATACGCGTTTCATGGTCTGACGAGTCTTGATCTGAACACGTGCGTCGGGATCATGCGAAAGGCTCCTGCGGCGAGGTGACTATGGGCTCCACCTTTCCCCGCAGCGCGTGGACGTCCCCCGCACCGGTCCCGAACATGCAGATGCGCAGTTCCTCCAGGACGTCCTCGATGAGCTGGTGCAGCGCGGCCTCTCCGTCGTGCGCCGCGAGCAGGAACGGACGCGCCATGGCGCCGACGTCGGCTCCCAGCGCCAAGGCCTTGGCCAGGTCGATGCCGCTGCGCAGCCCGCCCGAAGCGATCAGGCAGATCGTGCGGCGAGACGCTGCGCACGTTGCGGATGGAGCGACTGGTCGGGATGCCCCATTCGCCGAACCGCATGCCCAGCTCGCGCCGGCGCTGCGTGGGCGCGCAGAAGGCTTCGACCTTCGCCCACGAGGTTCCGCCGGCGCCGGAGCAATCCAGGCCCGACACGCCGCAGTCGATCAGCCGGCGCGCCGCTTCGGGACTCAGGCCGAAGCACACTTCGCGAGCGAACACGGGAATACCCTCGCGGCCCAGGTCCCTGCACAGCTGCGACAGCCGCGAGGCGAGCCCGCGGAAGTCCCGATCGCCACCCTGGATCGCTTCCTGGATCGGGTTCAGATGCACGAACAGCGCATCGGCACCGATCATCTCGATCGCGCGGCGTGCCTCGGTCGCGCCCCAGCCGCGCACCAGCTGGCCCGCGCCCATGTTCGCGAACAACGCGATGCTGGGAGCGACGTCGCGCACCAGGAAGAACCGCGCGAGCTCGGGCCGCTCGAGCGCCACGCGCTGACTCCCCACACTCATCGCCAGCCCGAAGTGCTCGGCGGCCGCGGCCAGGCGGCGGTTGATCGCCAGGCCTTGCTCGGTCCCGCCGGTCATCGGCGCGATCATCAACGGCGCACGCAAGGTCTTGCCCGCCAGCGATGCGGACAGATCGAGCGCGCCCAGCGACACCTCGGGCAGCGCCTGGTTGACCAGATCGAACGCCTCGAACCCGGTGCGCTTGCGGTACTCGACCGGCTGCGTCAGGCACGCCTCGATGTGCTTGAGCTTGGCGCCGGGATCGCGCAGGACCGTGGCCGGCGCGCTCGCTGCGGGTGGCAGCTGCACCAGCTCACCTGTCCCTGTCACTCCATTCTCCCGTGCATCGCCCGCCGCGACGGGCGACGTGCCGTGTGCGTGCGGCGCGCGCCGCGCAAGAAGATCTCTAGTTCGAGAACTCCTTGCTCATGATGTACACCGTGACGGCCTGACGCTCCTTGTCGGAGAACTGCTCCTTGAAGCTCGCCATGCCGCGAAAGCCGTTGGTGACCCGGTCGTACACGAACTCCGGCGTATAGCGCGACGGGATTGAGCTTGGGCGCCTTGCCCGGGTAGGCGGTCTTGCCGTGACAGAACTTGCAGATCTTGTCGAAGACCTCCTTGCCGAGCTCGATGTACTCGGGGTTGCCCAGCAGCTCCTTCGGGAACGGTGCCGGCGTAGCGGCGCGTTGGCGTCCGGCAGGTGGCGACGCGCTCGCATCCGGCTGCGTTCTGCACAGGGTATCCTCCGCACGCACCGGCAGCCCGACGAGCAGTATGACAAACAGCATCCCCGCGATGCGCACTGCTGAATTCTCCATGGTGTTCCGATCCGGCTGTTCTGAAATGGGCCGGGACACGGCGCGGCGCGTCCGTGTCCCGGCTGTTACAGCGTGAACGCGGGCAAGCCGCCCGCGGTTGACCGGCTTCAGGGCACGATCTTGTAGATCTTGTCCTGCTCGCCGTTGGGACCGCGGATGCGCGTACCCATGACGTACACGTTGCCCTGATTGTCCTGGCCGAAGCCGAGGATGATAGTCCTTGAAGCCCGGGATGTTGGTCACCTTCACCGTTCTCCTTGGTCCAGTGCTGCCGGAGCGCTTGCCGGCGAACAGCACGCCCTCGGCCACCTGGAAGGACTTGCTCCAGTCGCCGAAGAAGTACATGCCGTCCCACGGCCTTGTTCGGTCCGCGGTAGACGTAGCCGCCGGTGATCGAGATGCCCTCGCAGTCACCCTTCGCCGCGAACGTCGGGTTGCTGCAGTTCTTGTACTCGATGATCGGATCGGTCATCCCGGCCTTGTCGCAGGTCGCCGGATGGGTGTTCGGGTTGACGTAGTCGAAGCAGTGCGCGCCTTCCATGCGCGCGCCAGCCGTAGTTGCGCGCCCTTGACGACGATGTCCACCTCTTCGTAGCTGTTCTGGCCGACGTCGGCGCAGAACAGCTCCTGGGTGCCGCCCTGGTCGAACGAGCAGCGCCACGGGTTGCGGAAGCCGATCGCCCAGATTTCCGGCGCGTAGTTGCTGTTGCCGACGAACGGGTTGTCCTTCGGAACGGTGTAGCGGATCGCCGTGGTCGGATCGATGCGCAGGATCTTGCCGTTCAGCGAAGCCGTGTCCTGGCCGTTGCCCAGCGTCACGTTGTGGCCGATGCCCCAGTCGTTGGCGTAGCCGCCGTCGCCGGTCGAGACGTACAGCATGCCGTCCGGACCGAAGCCGATCCAGATGACCGTTGTGGTTGAACTGCGGCCAGTCGATCTGCAGGACGATGCGCTCGCAGAGCTGAGGTCGGCCTTGTTCGGATCGTCCTTGGACACGCGCATCTCCGCGACGACGTTGGTGTGCGCGTACCAGAGCTGCTTGCCGAGATCCGCGTCGCCGCGCAGCTGGCGCGGTGTAGGCGATGTAGAACTTGCCGCTCTTCTTGAAGTCGGGCGGGAACGCGATGCCGAGCAGGCCCTCTTCGTCGAACTCCCACTTCAGCGGCGGCAGCTTGTGCTTGATGTTGAGAAAGTCCTCGTCGAGCAGCTTGCCGTCGGCGTCCGAGGATCTTGATCGTCCCGGTCTGCTCGACGATGAACTTGCGGTCGTCTCCGGGCGGCGAGACCATGGTCAGCGGATGGGTCAACCCCTCCGCCACCACCTCCAGCTTCACGTCCAGGGCCAATGCCATCTGTGGATCGCGCCGAAACGTGGCCAGCGCGGCCAACCCCATGCATGAGTTCTTGAACACTTGTCCTCCCTTGTGTCCCTTGTGTCGTTGACTTGAGCGTCGTCAGCTCGATTGCGCCGCGATCTACCCGGAGGCCTGATGACCTGGTGGTCCGGCGAATCGGGCCGCGCGTGGCGGCGAGATCGTGACAGGCGGAAAGTATCTTGCTGCGGACCCGCGCGGGATAAGGGAATGCTTCCTTTGGGACTAGGG
This sequence comes from Candidatus Eiseniibacteriota bacterium, assembly GCA_963725865.1. Taxonomy (GTDB): domain Bacteria; phylum Eisenbacteria; class RBG-16-71-46; order RBG-16-71-46; family RBG-16-71-46; genus CAVSAC01. The sequence continues at coordinate 5,340 of CAVSAC010000014.1, read as the reverse complement.
AGTATTTCCTGTGGGCCTGCGGTCGCGCACCACGTTTCGAACGGTGAACAGCATGTGGCATTGAGTTTCGCGCTACAGCAGCGCCTGCCGGACCACGACGGCCAAAACGCCGCGAATCCTTTGCCACCCGGCTCTCGTCGAGCTTTGCTCACGGTGCTGTCGGGATTTTTTCCCTGGTACAGTCGGCGGCGCAACTTCAGCCTGCACATGGGAGTTCAAATTCAGTAGAGGCATTGCTATCTCCGCATGCCCGGCACGTTGCGAAATATTCTCCTCGACCTGGTTGGCGGCCCACTGTTCCTGCCGCTGGTCATTGCCTACCTAGTAGCCGTCGTTCTGGCCGTTGTTGTCATCGTGCACAGCCTCGTGGGCCGAAGTCGACCAGGAGACGGCTCGCGACACGATCCGCCAGAATAGGCCTGAACCAGGAAACCGCCCCCGCGCTCGATGCCGCGTCTCAGCCTTGGCCTGGTCCGCAATTCCTGGCACCATCACTGTCGCCTTTGCGAGCATGATGCGCATCGCTCTAGACCGAGGGAGCCTTGCACGCATCGGCTTGACACCCCCTAGCGAGCCGACACTCATGGATGCCTCCGACCGCCGCCGCTTCCTGCGGCAATCCGCCGGCCTGGCTGCCGCCAGCCTGGCTCCGAGCGCAGCGCGCACCGCCGACGGGGCCGCCGAGTCGGCGCTGCCCGATCTCATACCCCAGTGGACGAAGGCGCAAGGGCGACCAATCCTGAGTCCGCCCTATGGCGAGCCCTCGTCCCACGAATCGGGGGTCGTGAGGATTCCGATTCCAGGGAGGGTCAACACCACTACGGCTGCCAGCCTCACCCCGCTCCAGGCCATGCGAGGAATCATTACTCCGAATGGGCTCGTATTCGAGCGCCATCACGGCGGCGTGCCGGACATTGCGCCCGAGCACCATCGCCTATTGGTCCACGGACTGGTCGAGCGGCCGCTAACTTTCAGTATGGCGGACCTGATGCGCTTTCCGTCTGTATCGAGGATGCACTTCCTCGAATGCTCGGGAAACACCGCTGGGGAATGGGGGGGTCTGGGTAAGACGGTACAAGTCACGCACGGCCTACTATCTTGCTGCGAATGGACCGGGGTCCCCCTCGCCATCGTGCTGCAGGAGGCTGGCATCGATCCGCGCGCGCAATGGCTGCTGGCGGAGGGTGCGGACGCCGCGGCGATGACTCGCAGCGTCCCGATGGACAAGGCGCTAGACGATGCTCTACTGGTCTACGCGCAGAATGGCGAAATGCTGCGGTCCGAACAGGGGTATCCGCTGCGTCTATTGCTGCCGGGTTTCGAAGGCAACATGAGCGTGAAGTGGCTGCGACGCATCAAACTCGGCAAGGCGCCGTTCATGACCCGAGAAGAAACTTCGAAGTACACAGACCTGATGCCAGACGGGACTGCGCGTCAATTCACCCATTTGATGGAAGCCAAATCGGTGATCTTGCGTCCGTCGGGTGGACAGCACGTGCCAGGTCCCGGATTCGTCGAGATACAAGGCCTCGCCTGGAGCGGGCGCGGACGCATATCGCGAGTGGATGTATCCATCGATGGTGGCCGCAGTTGGCGTCAAGCGCAGCTGCAAGAGCCCGTGCTCTCGAAATGCCTCACGGCCTTCCGCCTCCCGTGGCGCTGGGACGGCACGCCCGCGATTCTGCAGAGCCGCGCCGTGCGACGATACCGGCTATGTGCAACCGCGGCGCGATGCGTTGATCGCGGCGCGCGGCGTGAAATCCTACTACCACTACAACGGCATCCAGAGCTGGCGCGTCGACCTTGATGGGGGCGTGGGGAATGTTCACGCGTAGTAGCGTACTCGCTCTGATGCTGGTCGCGACTCCGGTTGCGCAAGCCGGAAGGCTATGGGATCGGGACTCCCGCCTCCCTGGAAATAGTGCGTGCGTGGGATATCGACGTTGCACCCGATGGTGCTGGCCTGCCGCCTGGCCGCGGTTCAGTTGCAACGGGCGCTCTCATCTATGCCCAGCGCTGTTCCGCCTGTCACGGCGCGAATGGCGAAGGTAAGCCGGAGGACCGCCTTGCTGGCGGCCAAGGCACGCTCCTTTCCGAGCAGCCAGTCAAGACCATTGGCAGCTACTGGCCTTACGCGACGACACTCTTCGATTACGTTCGTCGCACGATGCCATTCAATGCGCCGCAGTCCTTGAGCGACGACGAAGTCTACGCCCTAGTTGCCTACCTGCTGTACCTGAACTCGATCCTGCCGGCAGATGGTGTCTTGGACGACATCTCGCTGCCCGCGATTCGCATGCCAAATCGCGACGGTTTCGTCCCCGATCCGCGCCCGGACGTTCACTGAGCGGACGGTGATGCCGTATCAGGTATCGCTGCCTGCGGTACATACGACAATTTCAATCAGCGCGTCGCGATCGTGATATACCCGCCGCCGAATCTCCAGGATTTCGGCGAGTTCCTCGGCCGGCTCCCAGTCGCTGGCGAAATGGATGCGCTCTTCCGGCAACCCCTGTTGCATCAGGACCAGAAACTGCCTCGCGTATTCGACCCGAGCACCGCACGAGAGGACCGGCTGCTGCGGCCACGCCATGGCGGGACGAGTTTCGACCTGCAGAGCATCTGCGCGCACCTCGTTGTGAATCGAGGTGCACACAAGTAGAAATGAAGCGCATGCGAGGCCCGCGACGCGAAAGATGCTGCTCACCGGAAAGCTTCCACAGTCAGTCCTGCGCGGTTGCTCAGACGCAATTATTTACACGGCCGGCCATATACACACGGGTCGCCGAACCTTGCTCGCGCAGGTAATCGTTTTGAATCTGATAGGCCTCGCGTTCTCTCGCGTACCATGCCTGACAGGCAGGCAAGGAATCGAAGCGTCCAAGAATCTTCTGAACGTGGTGCACGAGCTCATGAACCAGCACCGAGCGTGCTTCGGCATCATTGCGCACGTCCAGTGTCTCGTCCATGAACACACCCTGCCCTCCCAGGTAAAACGCCTTTACCCCACACCCTGTCGGGCATATGCGCGCGTGCAGCTCGTGACGAGGAACCAGGTGCACCTCTGGAAACTGGTCTGGGACCGGGTAACCCGAGAGCATGTGGATGACGCGAAAGGCCTCTGCAAGAATCTCAATGTCCAATTTGGCGCTCCTTCGATGTCATCCATTGGTTCATTGGTTGCAGAGCGCCGACCATCGCGATGCAACGACGTCATGGAGCTTATGCGAGTCCGACATGGAGCAACATGGAGCGGCTCTCGCCACAGGCGGGAACGGGTCCCGCTGCCATTCTCAAGCTGGAGCGGGCGGGCGAAACTTACGCAACGGCAGGCCAGCAGAGCGCGCGGCAGCCGTGAGACAGTGCTCACCAAATTCCGACGTCCTGCCGATGCTCCGCTTTTGGTGGGACCTAGTCAGTCGCTGCTGGATTCTCTGTGCTGTCTGAGCATCATGCCTGATGCGCGCAGGAAGCGAAACTGCACCTGATAAGCTTCGCGTTCTCTGCGGTGCCATGTTGGACTGCCGTACTGCGCAGCGCCCTGTTGTGCTTGCAGGGCGTGCACTAGCTCATGCAGGAGAATGCTCGCGCCATACGGCGTCGACAGATCGACGTCTTGGCGAAGAAGAAGGCGAGCATGTCCTTCGAAAGTCGAACCATAGCCTTGGATTCGCGTGCCGTATTCAAAGAGACCCATGCACGGGCACGGCATCTGCTGTGCCGAAACGATTTGGACCGTTGGGATTGGGATCGGCTCCGGGTAGCCCGTCCACGCGACGGCAAGCTGAAGCAGCTGAGCGATCAGTGCATCCATCGCCTGTCTATCCTGGCTCCTAATTCTGCGACGCGGCGAGCCCACTCGGCAGAACGGTTGTGGACAACCACCTTGAAACCGCTGTCACCGGGGCAAGGGTCCGGCCGCTCCAGACGACTTAATGAACCATCGTGCCCGAGAGAGACACCCTGCGCACGATACGGAAGGGTCGACGGCACTGTACGGGAGGGCTGCCAATCGCTGTCCGGGAGGTTTTCCCGGCTTTCGGACTAGCCGACTCCAGCATCGCAAGGGACCAAAAAGAAAGTCGGCGGCTGCCGACCTCGAATTCAAGGAGGTTACTGGAATCAACATTACATTGCATCGCTACTCGGCGGAACAATAGTACCGAACACCGGCAGGATGCGGGCCGTGAGAGAAATCAGCCGCTGGAATCTGGAAGCTCACCCGGCGCAGCCGGCTCCGATGACCCGCCGAGCACTCCACTGCGCATCGCAATCCAAACTATCTGCGCTGAAGTGTCCGCCTCCAGCTTCTGCTTGATGATGGACTGATAGTTGGCTATCGTCTTCTGGCTCAAGGACAAGACGCGTGCGATATCGGTGATCGACTTTCCTTCCGCCAGCAACCTGAACACCTCGAACTCGCGCGGTGAAAGCTCGCACAAAGGCGTGTCCTTGCCGGGCAAAGATTGGAAAGCCAATTGCTGCGCGACGTCGTGACTGATGTACAGGCGCCCCGCTGCAACGGCTCGCACGGCCTCGACCAGTACTTCTGGCGCACTGGCCTTGGTCACGTAGCCGCGCGCTCCCGCCTGCAGCGCTCGCGAACCGAACAACGCACCTTCGTGCATGCTGAACACCAGCACTCGGGCTTGCGGTTCGCGCGCCAGGATACGTCGGGTAGCTTCGATCCCGCTCATGCCCGTGAGATTGACATCGATCACCACTACCTCTGGCCGCAAGTCGCAGAACAGGCGGTAGGCGTCCTCACCGCTGCTAGCCTCGGCCACAACCTCGATATCGGAGGTACGCTCCAGGAGGCGGCGATAACCTTCTCTCACCACAGCGTGGTCATCGATCAATATGACACGTACGGTGGCCATCTGTATGCTCAGCTGCCCGGCGTTACGGGGAGTCGCGCAGTCACGCGCATGCCGGCGCCCGGCGCTGTGGCCAATTCCAGTCGGCCGCGCAACGCCTCGACCCGCTCGCGCAAACCGACGAGCCCCAGTCCGGAGCGTTTTTCTTGCAGGTCCATGCCGCGGCCGTTGTCGTGCACGGTCACGCAAACTTCGTGAGGCCCAGTGCGTTCCAGCATGACGCGCGCTTGCGTCGCATTGGAATGTTTGGTGACGTTGGTCAGGCATTCCTGCACCAGCCGGTAGACGGTGATGTTGAGCAGTTCTCCCAATCCCGCGAGGTCGCCCCGTGACTCAAACTCGCAGTCTGTGGCCGGATTCCGGCGCCGCCACTGGTTCACCAGCTCCCCGACAGCATCGCGCAGCCCGAGCGCGTCGAGCGCCGCTGGCCGCAGCCGCTGCATCATGCTGCGAACCACGTCAT
>CAVSAC010000013.1:0-60383 GCA_963725865.1 Candidatus Eiseniibacteriota bacterium | reverse complement strand
CGCTCACCACCCAGGCGGTGGCGAAGTTGGCGGCCGTGATGGGGACGATCGAGAATCGGACGTCGTAACGGGTTGCGACCCCGCTCGAGCCATCGTCACCGGGCGCGGTCCAGTTGAGGGTGACGGAAGTGGTGGGCACCTGCGCTTGGGACGCGCTGAGAGCGCCCGACAGCGACGTGAGGAGCCCCGTGACGACGAGGATGAGTAGCGCGGAGCTGGCGGTCTTCCCTGAGCGCATCATGTCGGGCCTAATCTAGCGGTGGTGCCGCCCGGATTCCAAGACGAATCAGCGTACGGCGACGATTTTGCCTGCGGTGGACATGTCGCCCATCCGGGCACGGACGAGATACACCCCCGCGCCGACACGGTTCCCCTTATCGTCGCGAAGATCCCATTTCAGTTGCTCTTTCCCCGCAGCGCGAGCGCCGCTGGCGAGCTGGCGCACGCGCCGCCCCGCGGCATCGAACACCGCGACCTCGAGTTCCCCGGGGCGCGGCATGCGCAGGGTCAGAGTCACGTCCTGGCGCGAGGGATTCGGCCAGGGCGACGAGAGCGCGAGACATGCACCGCCCGCGTCCGGCATACCGGCCACGTCGACCGTGGGGGTGACGTCATCGCGGTCGAAGACGATCTGCTGGGGCGGCAACCCGGTGGCGAGTGGGCCGGCGATGAGAGCGTCGGTCCCACAGCGGAACACGCGCAGGCCGGGCGAGACCGGCCGCGAATCGCAGACCCACAGCTCGTCGCGGGACAGGCTGACCGCCATGTCGGGCAGGCTGAAGCCACCGGGCTTGTACACCGTCGCGAGCTTCTGCCCGGTGACGGCGCTCCACGACACCACCGAGGCATCGAAGCTCGCGTCGCTGACGATGGCGTACGAGTGGCCCGGCAGCAGGCAGGCGATGTCGCCAATGTCGCCGCCCAGCGCCTGTTCGGTGATGACGTAGCCGGCGCTGGCGAAGAGCGGCGCTCCGGGCACGATGATGTCGCCGGTGGGCACCACCGGGATGGCTTCGATGCCGCCGTCGAGCACGCCGTAGGCGCCCGCGCAGCCGATCAGCAGCCGGCCGCCGAAACGGTCGTACTCGAGCGTGGTGACGGGATTGCGGCCCACCAGCGGGATCGCCTGCACCCCCGGCCGGCCCGGGTCCACGTCGAGCACGGTGTCGGCCTCGGTGTCGATCACCGCCACCAGGCTGGTCTCGGTGGCGGCGAAGTCCACCAGCCTCTGCAGCGCCACGAACAGGCGGCCATCCACCAGCGCCATGCGCGAGGCCTCGGGCAGGCCATCGGCGTCGGCGAAGCGCGCGAGCGGGATCGAGCCGGTCACCGCGCCCGCCGCCGGGTTCACGATCAGCAGCTGCGCCAGCCCCAGGCACGACACGTACGCCTTGGTGGCGGACACTATCGCGATGTCCTGGGGGTTGGAGCCGTTGCCGGTCGAGAACTGGCGCAGGGTGGCGTAGCCCGAGGTCGGATCGATGACCTGGATGTTGTCCTGGCCGAAGCGATTGACCACGTAGAGCCGGCCGCCCCACCAGCGCAGCGTGGCGTCGGAGTGGACACTCGCCACGTCGGAGGCCACCGCGCGGCTGGCGAGGTCGGCGGCGCTCAGCGCGCCGGTGGTGAAGTCGGAGGTGATGACGTAGGCCTTCGACTCGATCGGACTGGCGGAGCCCACCCTCGGGAGTAGCGCGAGGAGCACGAAGGACGCGAGCAGAGCACGGTGCATGGTGTCCTTCCTAGCGTCGGATGGGCTCCGCCGGACCGAGGTGGGTCTCGCAGGCGAGGAACACGCTGCGGCCGGGGAGCGGGAATCCTGCCACATCGGCGACGTGGCGGTCAGTGAGATTCTTGCCTTCGACGGTGACGAGCAGGCGCTCGCGCAGCAGCTGCCAGCCGAGCGAGGCGCCGACCAGGGTACGGCTCGAGACGCGCATGCGGTTGTAGGGGTCGAGCAGGTTGTCCCCCATCGCCTGCACGTCGGCCATCACGCGCAGCCGCCCGGCGGGTGCGTCGAGTCGCAGGTAGCCCTGGCGCGCCGGGCGCTGCGGCAGACGCTTGCCGCGCAGGTAGGCCACGTCGCTCTCGTCGATCGCCGACTGCCAGGTGGAGTTGCCGAGCAGCACCACCCCGCCCGGCAGCGCGAGCCGCGCCGTCAGCTCCTCGCCGCGGATGCTGGCCCGCGAGACGTTGGTGGCGCGCACGTAGCTTTGCGACAGGCGCGCGTACTGGATCAGGTCGCGCGGGCGCGACTGGTAGTGCGCCCACTCCAGCGTGGCGTGCGCGCGGCGCAGCGCGCCGCTCCATGCCGCACCGGCGTCCCAGCTCGGGTTGCGCTCGGGCCGCAGCGCTGGGTTGCCGACCACGAAGCCCTGGTTGCCGAACAGCTCGAGGAAGTCGGGCGCGCGCTGGGCGTCGGACCAGTTGCCGCGCAGCTCGACGCCGCGGCCCACGGTCAGGCGCGCGCCCAGCTGCGGGGCGGCGAGCGTGCGGGTCACGTCGAGCGCCGTGACGCGGTCGCCCACGCCGCTGGTGCGGCGCTGGTCGCGCAGCCGGTCCCAGCGCTGGCCGGCGCGCAGGAGCAGTCGCTCGCCCGGGGCGCGCCACTGCAGCCCTACGGTGGCGCCGAGGCTGCGGCGCGTGCTCGGGGGCGGGTCCTTGAACGGGTCGGCGGCATCGGCGAGCATGGCGCGCTCGGAGCGCACCGAGCCGCCGCCCTCGAGCGCCAGCCCCAGCGGCAGCGCGGGCCACTGCAGCGCCAGCGCGGCGTCCTGGCCCGCGAAACGGTCGTCGGTGTCGTGGCGGCCGAGCCCGAGCTCGCCGAAGCGCGCACGGTCCTCGAGACGCGAGCGCTCGTGCTGGAGCGAGGCGCGGACCCGCACCGCGGGCGCGAGCCGGCCGGGCTCGCGCTCGGCCTCGAGCTGGGTGAGCGCGCGCAGGAACGCGAGCCGCGCATTGCGCGCCGGCACCGCGCCCAGCCCGGGCAGGCCCTGTGCCTTGTGGAAGACGTCCTCACGCAGCGTCACCCGCGTGCGCGCACCGGGCCGCCAGGTCAGGTTGCCGAGCAGCGTGGCGGCGTCGAAGCGGTTGTTGACGCGCGCGCTCAGGCTGTCGTCGGCTGGATTGAACGGCGTGCCGTTGTCGTCGGCGAAGCGGAAGTCGCCACGCGAGCCCTGGTAGCCGAGATGGAGCAGCGCCGAGAGCGTGCCGCGCCGGGTCCCGGCGGTGGCGCGACCCTCCCAGGTGCCGAACGAGCCTCGCGCCACCCGCGCGTCCATCAGGCGCGGCGCGGCCACCGTGATCAGGTTGATCGCCCCCCCCGGCCCGACGCTGCCGAGGCCCAGCGGCGCGCCACCGCGGTAGACCTCGACGCGCTCCAGCGCGGTGATCGGCAGATCGGCGAGGTTCACCACCCCGTGCGCCGCCGAGGTGATGGGCGCCCCATCGAGATAGACCGCGACCTGGCCCGCGGGGGCGCCGCGCAGCGACACGGTGCTGAACGCGCCGAGGCCACCGTACTGGACCACGTGGATGCCGGCGGCGGCGCTCATCACCTCTGAAAGCGACTCGAGCGCGCGGCCGCGCGCGCCCGCGGGCAGGTCGGTGACGAAGCCGGTGGGCTGGCGGCGGCGCGCGCCCTCGAGCGGCGCGCGCTCGCGGTCGACGCGCACCTCGGGCAGCACGTACACCGAGTCTCGCGCAGCCGGCGACGAGGCGGGTGCGACGGCCAGCACGAGCAGGAATGTCAGGTGTCCGATCACGGCGTCTCTCGCGCTCTGGATCGAGAAGGCCCGGCTGCGCGAGAGGGGATCTCGGGAGGCCGGGCCAGGACGGACGCCGTGCTCACCCTCGACGCTCTCTCTCGAAGCGTGACGGGCATGACTTCCGGGCAGGTTTCCTGACTCAGGACCGTGCGGATCCTCGCCTTCCCAGCCCGAGGGGCCAGTGGCGTTCGAGGATCCTGGGGGCCTTCACAGTGGCGGGACCGTGGGGGATTCTCACCCCTCTTCCCTTTTACCCACGACGTGCGGGCACCCGGAAGATGTCACGCGCAACATGATGCACGACGGCGGAGGCGTCAAGCGCGATGTTCGCACGTGCCTCGCGCCGGTGCTCGCGGGGCGCGCAGCGGGAAGGGTCGCCGGTCGCGCGCGTGTGACGGCGAACGCGACTGCCTCCGTGCAGCTCAGCGCCGCCACCGCGCGGGGAGCGCAACGGGAAGGGATCGTGAGCCGGTGCGCGGCAGGATGCCGCGCACCGAGCGAACGCAGCGAAGTCGAGGGCAGGAAGCCCGAGACGAAGCGACCCTTCCCGGGGCGCCCCCCGCGCGGTGGCGGCGCGGGCCACGGGCAGCATCCGTGCCCGCGCGGTGGCGGCGCTTCGCCGGTGCTAACCTGCACGCATGGATTCCATCTCGTTGAAGGTGATCGGGCGGGTGCGGAACTCGCGGAAGGACGTGCAGGACGACTTCGGGTGGGGCTCGGTCGAGTCGGTGATCGAACTGAGCGAGGAGTTCGTGGAAGGCGTCGTGGGGCTCGCGGAGTTCTCGCACGTGCTGGTGGTGTTCTTCATGCACCGCGACACCGGCGAACCGGTGCGCATCCAGCGCCGTCCGCGCGGGCGTGGCGACATGCCGATGCTCGGCGTGTTCGCCCAGCGCGGCAGCAACCGCCCCAACCCCATCGGCGTGACCGCGGCGAGCCTGGTGCGCGTCGAGCCCGGAGGCGTGGTGGTGCGCGGGCTCGACGCGGTGGACGGCACGCCGGTGCTCGATCTCAAGCCCTACGTGCCGGCGTTCGACCTCCGCGGCGATGCGCGCGTGCCGGAGTGGGTGACGCGCCTGATGGAAGGCTACTTCTTCGAGTAGCGCCGGGCCTGGCTCTCGCCGTCCACCAGCGTGCGGGCGCGGCGGAAGACCGCGTGCCACATCGCTCGCGTGAGCCGGCCGGTGTTGGTGTTCTGGCGGCTCGGATGGTACGAGGCGAGCAGCGTCACACCCTCGAGCCGGGTCTCCGCGCCGTGCGCGAAGCGCGGGCGCCCGCGGGGCGCGAGTCGCGCCCACCAGCCGGAGGCCTTGAGCCATGCCTCGTGGCCGATGCCGCCGAGCGCGATCACCACGCGCACCTCGCGCAAGGCCGCACACTCGGCAGCGAGGAATGGCCGGCAGCGCTCGAGCTCCGTCGCGCGTGGGCTTGTTGTCGGGCGGCGCGCAGCGGCCGGCGGCGGTGACGTAGGCGCCGAGCAGGCGCAGGCCGTCGTCGCGGCCGACGCTCTCGGGCTGGCTCGCGAAGCCGAAGCGATGGAGCGCCTCGTAGAGCCAGTCGCCGCTCGAGTCGCCGGTGAACACGCGCCCGGTGCGGTTGCCGCCGTGCGCCGCGGGCGCCAGCCCCACCACCAGCAGGCGCGCGTCCGCATCGCCGAATCCCGGCACCGGCCGGCCCCAGTAGTCCTGGTCGCGGAACTCGCGCTTCTTCTCGATGGCGATGCGGGTGCAGTGCTGGCGCAGCCGCGGGCACGCTTCGCACGCCACGATCTCGCGGGCGATGGCGGCGAGCGAGCGCGGCCGGGCGACGCTCACCGGCCCAGCCAGACGATGCGCGCGGCCGCCACGCCGCGGGCGTCCTCGAAGCGCGCGAAGTACACGCCCGGCGCCGCGACACCGCCGGACTCGCGCGCGCCGTCCCAGCGCACCAGGCCGGCGCCCTCGCCGCGGCCGCGTCTGCCACACGCGACGTCCGCCGGCATCGAGCACCTCGAGCCGGCCGCGCAGGCCGAGACCCTGGTAGCTCAGGCGCACGCTGCCCCGCGCGGGACTCGGCCACGCCAGCAGCGCCGGGCCGGCGCCGGCGCGCATCGCGCCGAAGTCGCCGCCGACGCGCAGCAGCGCGCACTCCCCCGCGGCGAGCGCGAGGGCGACGCGCGCGCCACCCTCGCCAGGCGCACTCGCCACCGGCGCCCAGGCGTCGAGCGCGGCGGCGAGCGTGTCGACGCGCTGCGCATGCGGCAGCGTGAGCACGAGGGTGCGCGCCGTGGCGGAGTCGGCGTTCGCCACCAGCAGGTAGCGCCCGCCGTCGGCGTCGGCGAACTGTCCCAGCGTCGCGCGGCCCTCGACCGCGGCGATCCAGTGCGTCGGGCGCGAACGCGGTACCCCCGGGCGGACACCGATCCGGCGTGCTCGGTGGCGAGCCAGGTCAGGCGCGCCAGGGTCTCGCCCAGCGCGCGCAGCGCGCGTTGCGCGGCGCGACACCGCGTCGTACAGCGGGCCGTGCGCGCCGTCGCGGCCGATGAGCGCGACGCTGTTGATGAAGTCCCCCACCGCGGGCGGGGTCCAGTACGTGAAGTAGCCGATGCCGCGCGCGCCGTAGGCGAGCCGCTTCGAGATCTGCCACGCCAGCTCGCCGGGCGTGAGCTGGCGGAACGGCCCGTGCTGCACCAGCAGCACGATGCCCCAGAACGGCAGCCCGCTCTCGCGCGCGACCGCCGCGAGCCCGGCGACGTTCTCGACGAACTGCTCGCGGTCGCCCCGTCGACGAAGTCGTACTGGTCGTCGCACAGCACGTCGGGGCGCGCGCGCGCGACGTAGTCGCGCAGGTACGCCAGCCACGCGTCGCGGCTGGGGAACGCCCACGGCCGCGCAGGTTGTTCCAGGCGAGTGCGCGCGGATCGCGCGCGCGCGAGCGCGACGTGCAGGCGGGCCTGGAGGTCGAACTCGCTCGCGCGGCGGCTCGTCGCCGAGGTAGTAGCCGAGCAACCCGCGGGGCCGCGCGTAGCAGGCCACGACGGTGTCGATGAGCGCGGTGCCCTCGCTCGGAGCGGGTCCACGGTCTGCAGCCGTGAGAGGCGCGCGTCCCACACCAGCGCGCGCATGCCGCTCGCCGCGGCCAGGTCGAGGCGGTGCAGGTTGTCGGCGGTGCGGCCCTCGATGGACGTGTCGTTCACGGCGCAGCACCGGTGACATGCCGCGCCGGCCAGCTCGGCGTAGCGGGTGGCGGTGGTGGATTCGAGCGGCGGGCTCACCCAGCCGAACAGCGTGAACGCGGGCACCGCACGGGCCGCGGCCGTCGCCGGCCGCCGCGGCGGGGCCGCGACCACCCGGCCGGCGGATGGGGCGGATCCCCCGGGGCGGCCATCGCCGCCGCGGTGATCGCCAGTAGGGAAAGCAAGCTGAAGCGGGCTCACGGGGCCGACATAGGCCGGCTTGCTTCGCCCCGGGCAATCCCCTAGCTTCCCTCGGTGCTCGATCGATTGCGGGACGCCCTGCCGCCTGCGGGAACTCCTCATCGGGCGTCCCAAGAACCTCCTCGACCCGCAGATCCATCACACTCTCGCCCTGATCGCGTTCTTCGCGTGGGTCGGACTGGGGTCGGACGGGCTTTCCTCCTCGTCGTACGGTCCCGAGGAGGCGTTCCTCCCTCTGGGCTCGCACCAGCACCTCGCACTCTACCTGACGGTCGCCACCGTGCTCACCGTCTTCCTGATCTCGGCCTCGTACAGCCAGATCATCGAGCTGTTCCCGAGCGGCGGCGGCGGCTACCTGGTGGCGACCAAGCTGCTCGGCACCACCCGGGCGTGATCTCGGGCGCGGCGCTGGTGGTGGACTACGTGCTCACCATCGCGATCTCGATCGCCTCGGGCTGCGACGCCATCTTCTCGTTCCTGCCCGCCGGGCTCGCGGCTGTTCAAGCTCGGCGTCGAGCTGCTGATCGTCGTCGGGCTCACCGGGCTCAACCTGCGCGGCGTCAAGGAATCCGTGCCGGTGCTGATGCCCGATCTTCGTCGCGTTCGTGATCACCCACGTCGTGCTGATCGTCTACGGCTCCTCGGCCACTCCACCGCGCTGCCCCACCTGCTCGGCGACACCGTGCGCGACACGCGCAGCGCGGTCGCGGAGCTCGGGCTGCTCGGCGTGATCTCGTCTTCCTGAAGGCGTTCTCGCTCGGCGGCGGCACGTTCACCGGCATCGAGGCGGTGAGCAACAGCACCGCCATCCTGCGCGAGCCGCGCGTCGAGACCGGCAAGAAGACCATGCTCTACATGGCGCTCTCGCTGTCGTTCACGGCGGGCGGCATCCTGCTCGTGCTACCTGCTCACCGGCATCGGCCACACGAGGGCAAGACGCTCAACGCCGTGCTGTGGGAGACGCTGACCCGCGACTGGCACTCGGCGGCTTCGCCGCTCGGGCCCGCTGGTCGTCGTGATCACGCTGCTCTCGCGAGGGCGCGCTGCTGTTCGTCGCCGCGCAGACCGGCTTCGTCGCCGGCCCGCGCACGCTCGCCGCCATGGCCGTGGACCACTGGGTGCCCAAGCGCTTCGCGCACCTGTCCGAGCGGCTGGTGACCCAGAACGGCATCATCACGATGGGCGCGGCGGCGGCGCTGATGCTCTCTACACCCGCGGCGCGGTGAAGATCCTGATCGTCATGTACTCGATCAACGTGTTCCTCACGTTCACGCTGTCGCAGCTCGGCATGGTGCGGCACTGGTGGGAGGTGCGCGCGGACGCAGCCGCACTGGCGCCGCCGCCTGCTCGTCGCCGCCTCGGCACGGCGGTGACCGGCGGCATCCTGGTGGTGACCGCGATGATCAAGTTCAGCGAGGGCGGCTGGGTCACGCTGGCCGTGACCGGGGCGTTGGTCGGCGTTCTGCTTCATCGTGCGCGCGCCACTACCAGCACGTGCGCGGCGTGCTGCGCGGCGCTCGACGACGTGCTCACCGACCTGCCGTTGCCCGAGCCCGAGAGCGTCCCCGACCTGGCGCCCGACGGGCCCGACCGCGATCGTGCTCGTGGAGTCCTACGCCGGGCTCGGCATCCACACGCTGCTGTCGGTGCAGCGCATGTTCCCGCGCCACTTCAAGAACATCGTGTTCTGCTCGGTCGGCCTCGTGGACTCGGGCCAGTTCAAGGGCACCGAGAGCGTGCAGGCGCTCGAGGAGAAGGTGCGCGCCGACCTCGAGCAGTACGTGGACGCTCGGCCAGAAGATGGGCTACTACTCCGAGTACCGCTTCACGCTCGGCACCGACCTGATCGAGGAGCTCGAGCACATCTGCCTCGACCTCGATCAAGGAGTTCCGGCGCAGCATGGTGTTCGCCGGCCAGCTGGTGTTCCAGCGCGAGACGCTGTTCACGCGCAGCCTGCACCACGAGACGGCCTTCTCGATCCAGCGCCGCCTCCAGTTCGCGCGGAATGCAGGTGATCATCCTGCCGATCCGCGTCTGGGAGCGGAACAGCGCCGCCTGAGCGGCGCCGATCATGCTGCAGCGCTTCGCAGGCCCTCATCGGCACGCCCCGCAACCTGCGCGACCCGCAACGTCCACCACCAGCTCGCGCTGGTGGCGTTCTTCGCGTGGGTCGGGCTGGGCTCCGACGGCCTGTCGTCGTCGTCGTACGGCCCCGAGGAGGCGTTCCTCGCGCTCGGCGCGCATCCGCACCTCGCGCTCTTCCTGGCGGTGGCGATCGTCGGCACCGTCATGCTGATCTCGGCCTCGTACAGCCAGATCATCGAGCTGTTCCCGAGCGGCGGCGGCGGCTACCTGGTGGCCTCGCGCCTGCTCGCGCCCGCGCCGGCCTGGTCTCGGGCAGCGCGCTGGTCGTGGACTACATGCTCACGGTCGCCACCTCCGTCGCCTCGGGCTGCGACGCCATCTTCTCGTCCCTGCCGCAGCTCGCGGGCGCCAAGGTCGAGGCGGAGCTGTTCGTGATCGCCGGGCTCATGACGCTCAACCTGCGCGGCGTGCGCGAATCGGTGAAGGCGCTCATGCCCATCTTCGTCGCGTTCGTCGTCACGCACGTCGTGCTCATCCTCTGGGGCATCTTCTCCCACGGCCCCGCGTTCGGACATCTGGTCGCCGACACCGTCGCCGACACCCACTCCGCGATCGGCGAGGTCGGCCTGCTCGGCGTGCTGGTGATCTCCCTGCGCGCGTTCTCGCTCGGCGGCGGCACGTTCACCGGCATCGAGGCCGTGAGCAACGGCATGCCGATCCTGCGCGAGCCGCGGGTGAAGACCGCGCGCCACACCATGCTGCTACATGTCGCCTCGCTGTCGTTCACCGCCGGCGGCATCCTGCTCTGCTACCTGCTCCACGACGTGCACCACCAGCCGGGCCTGACGCTCAACGCCACGCTGTGGACACTGCTCACGCAGGGCTGGCGCGTCGGCCGCCGATCTCGGGCCCGCGATCGTCGTGATCACGCTGCTGTCCGAGGGCATGCTGCTGTTCGTCGCGGCGCAGACCGGCTTCATCGACGGCCCGCGCACGCTCACGCGTCATGGCGGTGGACCGCTGGGTGCCGAGCCGCTTCGCGCACCTCTCCGAGCGGCTCGTCACCCAGAACGGCGTGCTGCTGATGGGCATCGCCACCATCGCGATCCTGGTCTACACGCGCGGCTCGGTGAGCGTGCTGATCGTCATGTACTCGATCAACGTGTTCATCACGTTCACGCTCTCGCAGCTCGGCATGGTCCGCCACTGGTGGCAGGTGCGGCGCACCGAGGCGCACTGGCGCCGCCGCATGGTGCTCGCCGGACTCGGCACCCTGGTGACGGCGCTCATCCTGGCGGTCACCTCGGTGGTGAAGTTCGGCGAGGGCGGCTGGGTCACGCTGGTCGTGACCGGCGTCCTCGCCGGGGCCTGCATGCTCGTGCGCCGGCCACTACGACCAGGTCAGCGAGGTGCTCAAGGGGCCTCGACGACTCGCTGCTCGGTCTGCCGCTGCCCCGACCCCGTGCCCGAGCGCGAGCTGGAGCCCGGGGGCCCGACCGCGATCGTGCTGCGTCGAGGGCTACGACGGCCTCGGCCTCCACACGCTGCTGTCGATCCAGCGGATGTTCCCGCGCATTTCAAGAACATCGTGTTCTGCTCGGTCGGCCTCGTGGACTCCGGCCAGTTCAAGGGCGCCGACAGCGTACGAGGCGCTCGAGGACAAGGTGGCCGCCGACCTCGGGAAGTACGTCGACATGGCGCAGCCGCATGGGGTACTACGCCGAGTATCGCTACGCGCTCGGCACCGACCTCGTCGAGGAACTCGAGGGCATCTGCCGCGACCTCGACCGCGAGTTCCGGGGGTGTACGGTGTTCACGGGCCAGCTGGTGTTCCAGCGCGAGACCCTGTTCACGCGCGCGCTGCACCAGGAGACGTCGTTCGCCATCCAGCGGCGCCTGCAGTTCCTCGGGCATCCAGGTGGTCATCCTGCCGATCCGCGTCTGGGAGCGAGGGCATCGGTCCTGGAAAGGCCTGAATCGCGCGCGGCCCCCACCCGCCGCCGGCACGGAGGAGGAGCCATGTACTCGATCGATCTTCGCGGCAAGCACGCGCTCGTCATGGGCGTCGCCAACCACCGCAGCCTGTCGTGGGCGATCGCCCAGTGCCTGTCGCAGGCCGGCGCGCGGCTGTGCCTGACGTACGCCAACGAGCGGCTCAAGCCCGCGGTCGAGGAGCTCGCCGCGACGCTGCCGCACGCGTTCACCACCGAGTGCGACGTCACCAAGGACTACGAGATCGACGAGGTCGCGCAGAAGATCGACGGCCGCTGGGGCTCGCTCGAGATGCTCGTGCACGGCATCGCGTTCGCGCGCAAGGAGGACCTCGAGGGCAGCTTCGTGCAAGACGCCGCGCGAGGGCTTCCAGCTGGCGCTCGACGTGAGCGCGTACTCGTTCATCAACGTGACGAACCGCATGCTGCCGCTGCATGGAGAAGAACGGCGCGCAGCGTGATCACGCTCACCTACCTGGCCGCCAACCGCGCCATCCCGAACTACAACGTGATGGGCAGCGCCAAGGCCGTGCTCGAGCAGGCCACGCGCCAGCTGGCGTACGAGCTCGGCGCGAAGAGCATCCGCGTGAACGCGCTCTCGGCCGGCCCGGTCAACACGCTCGCCGCGCGCGGCATCCACGGCTTCACCGACATGCTCAAGGAGCACAGCGGCGCCGCGCCGCTCGAGCGCAACATCACCAAGGAGGAGGTCGGCACCGCCGGGCTGTTCCTGCTCTCCGACCTCGCCAGCGGCATCACCGGCACCACGCTCTACGTGGACGCCGGCTGGCACATCCTCGGGATGTGAGGCGGCGGCGAGGCCTGCCCCTGCCGGTGCGTGTCGCGCGCGCCGCGGCGCTCGCGGCCGTGGCGTGCGTGCTGGCGGGCGCCCTCGTGGTGCTCATCGGCGTGAGCGATCACCTCGCCCGCGCCGACGTCGGCGTGGTGCTCGCCACCGAGGTCGAGGCCGGCGGCACGCTGGCGCCGCGGCTCAGGGCGCGCTGCGAACGCGGGCTCGAGGTCTATCGCCAGGGCTGGGTGCCCGCGCTGCTGGTCTCGGGTGGCATCGACCGCCACGGCTTCGACGAGGCCGCGCGCATGAAGGCCTACCTGGTCGCACGCGGCGTGCCCGACTCGGCGGTCGCGATGGATCCCCACGGCGTCGACACCTGGCACACCGCGCTCGGCACGCGCCGGTACCTCGCGGCGCGCGGGCTCGGCACCGCGATGGTGGTGACCCAGGGCTTCCACGTGCCGCGCACCCGGCTCGCGTTCGCGCGCCTCGGCATCCGCACCACCGGCTGGGCACACGCGCGTTTCTGGGAGCCGCGCGATCTCTACTCCATCGCGCGCGAGCTGCCCGCGCTGGTGAAGTACGCGGTGAGGCGGACGGGGTGAGCGGGGGGCCGGCGGCAAGAGCACTGGCTCCTGATCACCGTGAGCGGCGATGCAGATGGACCAGACCCTCGGCGTGCCCACCTCCAGGCGGGCAGCGCCACGCGCGACCTGCGCATCGTCCACCTGCGCTGAATTCGCGGCGCCGGATACGTGGATCGGGGCCGCGACTTCCTGCGAGAACGCGCTCAGACGGTCTGCTCGGCCTCGACCAGCATCGCCGTCAGAGCCTCGAGGCTCGTGATGCGCTCGCGCAGCAGGACCTTGTAGGCCGCCGCATCGGTGTGATGGAGCTCGTGGAGCTTCTCCCGGTGGGCCGCTTCGATCAGCTCGAGCAGGAGGCTCCGCTGGGCCTCGGTCAGATGGAGCGTCATGACCGCTCCCTCCCTTCCGTCCCTTCCCTTCGGGGACACCTCAAGGCTACATCCGGCGCGGTGCGGCCCCAAGCTGCGGGCGGGCGGCCGGCGCCGACGCCCGCGGCGGCCGGGTGCCGAATGGCCGCCCCCGGGGGTTCGGGAGCGGCCGGAGGCTGGACCGGAATCTCGTGCTCGCGCCTGCCCCGCTGGCCGTTCGCGACCGGCTGGCGCGGCGACTACCCGCCGACGGCGCGGCCCGCCGTCACCCGGCCAGCCGGGCCGCTTCCTTCATCAGCCACGAGCCGATGACGTTGCGCTGGATCTGGTTCGTGCCCTCGTAGATCTGCGTGATCTTGGCGTCGCGCATCATCTTCTCGACCGGGTACTCGGCCATGTAGCCGTAGCCGCCCAAGATCTGCACCGCGTTCGTCGTCACCTTCATGGCGACGTCGGAGGCGAGCACCTTGGTCATGGCCGAGAGGTGCCCGATGTCCTTGGTGTCGCCCGCGTCGATGCGCGCGGCGAGCGAGTAGATGAGCGCCCTGGCGGCCTCGATCTCCATCGCCATGTCCGCCAGCATCCACTGCAGGCCCTGGAAGTTCATGATGCTCTGGCCGAACTGGTGGCGCGCTGTGCGCGTACTTGAGCGCCTCCTCGAGCGCGCCCTCGGCGATGCCGAGCGCCTGCGCGCCACGCCGGGCCGCGAGCATGTCGAACGTCTTCATGGCGACGAGGAAGCCCTGGCCCTCCTTGCCGAGCAGGTTCTCCTTGGGCACGCGGGCGTCCTGGAACACCAGCTCGCTCGTGACCGAGGCGCGGATGCCCATCTTGTGCTCCTTCTTGCCGAACGTGAAGCCGGGCGTGCCCTTCTCGACGATGAAGCACGAGGCGCCGCGCGCGCCCTTCTCGGGGTCGGTGAGCGCGACCGTGGTGTAGATCTCGGCCTCGCCGCCGTTGGTGATGAACACCTTGGTGCCGTTGAGCAGGTAGTCGTCGCCGTCCTTCGCGCGGTGGTGCGCTGCGCGCTCGCGTCCGAGCCGGCCATGGGCTCGGTCAGGCCGAACGCGGCCAGGCGCTTGCCCGGCGGCGATGTCGGGCAGGTACTTCTTCTTCTGCTCGTCGCGAGCCGTAGAGCAGGATCGGGAACGTGCCGAGCGCCGTGCCCGCGAACGCCAGCGCGATGCCGGCGCAGGCCTTGGACAGCTCCTCGGTCACGATGCACATGTTGGTGATGCCGTAGCCGCTCTCGCACAGGCCGTCGTACTCGACCGGGATGAACACGCGGAACAGGTCCACCTTGGCCAGCTCGCGCACGATGTCCCAGGGGAAGGTGCCGTCCTCGTCGTACTTCGCGCGCACGGGCTTGACCTTCTCCTCGGCGATCGTGCGCGCGAGGTCGCGGATCATGCAGCTGCTCTTCGGTCAGGTGCATCGCGATCTCCACCGCCTCGCTGTGGCCCGCTACTGGGCCGCCCCTATCCCCCCGCGCACGTCGTGAGCGCGGGCCCGCCGCGCGCGGGACCGGGGGGTCGAGGAGAGCGCATCGCGATGCGGGACCGGGAAGGTCTAACAGAAAGGCGCGCCACCCGGAAGGCCGGGCTGCTGTCGGCGGGTTTTGCGGTTCTTCGTCGGCTTCGGGTCCGGGCGGCACCGAAGAGACTGGCGCTCGATGCCCACAGCTGCCTGCCATGGCGAGCGGTTCGCGATGCGCAGCTCGATCACGCCCAGTGTGGCGCGCTCCTTGCCCCTCCCCAAGCGGACGTATGTCCGCCGGACGCGGACCACCCCCAGGAGCGCGTCGGCGTGCCTGGTCCTCCATGGAGGACCGAAGGGACTCGCACGATGCGTTCATCGCCCCTCGTCGCACTTATGCTTGGCCTCGCCACGATGGTGGGTGTCGCGAAGGCGTCGATTCCGCCTCCCGCTCCCCCACCCGGGCTGTTCGAGGCAGCACGCTCCGCCCCCTATCCGCTGATAGCTCCCCGTCCGTTGCCGGATTCGACGGAGGCTTGGTGCGCGCGGGCGATGGCCCTCAGGCCGCGACCCACCGAGTCCTATCCAGTCAGGCACGTCGTCGACACCGCCAGCACTCACATCCATTTCGACTTGCCGCGAGTGTTGGGCGCGGGGGCCGAGCCGTACGCGCCTCCGATCCAGTCGGTCATCGCCGATCTGGACGGGAACGGACTCCCGGATGTGGCCAGCGTTTCGCCGACCTGCTGGGGCGTGAGCATCTACCTGGATGCGGCGTCTGGGACTCCCAGGGGAATGGGCTTTGGCTTGCCAGGCGGTGTGTTCGGACTTGGGGCGGGCGACGTCGACCGCGATAGCAAGACCGACTTGGTGTGCTCGCTCTGGGACAGTGATGCGATCGCGGTCCTGCTTGGGAATGGAGACGGGACATTCCGACCCACGCTGTTCTATGGCACCGGTTCGGGCCCCCGCGGTCTGGCGCTCGTCGATCTTGATGCAGACGGGGACCTCGACGTCGCGGTGGCGTGCGTGATCGACTCGACGGTGAATGAGTTCCTCAACCTCGGTGATGGAACGTTCGGCCCCGCCATCCCGCTCGCTGCGCATGCCGAGCCGACCAGCCTCATCGCAGTTGACTGCGACCGGGACGGTCTCGACGACCTGATCACCACGAACACCTACGCTGCCTCCATCTCCTGCTTCCTGAATCGCGGCGGCGGGACGTTCGCCGCTCCGATCACGACCCCAGTCCCGAGCTACCCGTACGCCATCGCCGCGGCCGACCTCGACGAGGATGACCGCCTCGACATCGCCGTCAGTGGCGGCGGCGGCGGCGCGCTGCTGCTCGGCGATGGGCATGGGAGTTTCATCGTCGACACTGCGTTCGTCTCGCCCCCGTACTGGTACGCGGCCGGCGTGGGCATCGCCGATCTGGATGGTGATGGCCGCCTGGACATCGCGATGGCCGAGGAGGGGATCACCTGCGGTTGCTCCCTGAGCATCTTCGGCGCGGTGCGCATCTACCGCGGCCTCGGAGCGGGCCACTTCGAGCGCCTGGCCGGCGCCTATCGCGCCATGCATGACGTGCAGTCGCTCACCATCGGCGACGTCGACATGGACGGTACACAGGACGTCCTGGCCGCGGGTTCTGACTACTCCGCCTACTATTACCCGGAACATGAAGGCATCGCGCTGCTCCTCAATCATGGCGGTGGCCGGCTGAGCAGCCTCACCGAGTACGCGGTGGTCGACTGGTCGAACGATTCCTTCAGAGCAACCCATTCACCGCGCGGAATCCACCTGAATGGCTCGCTCGACGACCTTCTGGTCGGTGGCCGAGATGAAGATGTTCCTGATGGCCAACCGGGGGGCGCTGGGATTCTCGACTCCGATCAGGGTGGGGTGCGGTCACCTCTGCGCGATCCACGACCTCGACCGCGATGGAGCGGACGACGTGCTGCTGCAGCGCGCCGACACGATCGAGGCCTTGCCTGGGCTGCCGACCCACGAACTGCAGACCCCGCGTCTGCTGTTCACGGGGTACTGGTTCGTCGCCGTCGGTGAGTTCGATGCCGACGGCATCCCAGATCTCATCGTCCGTGACGCGACAGGAGTGCTGTTCCTGGCACGAGGAGACGGCGCCGGTGGATTCGAGGACCCACTGCCGACCGGGGTCTCGGCTCAGATCCTCGTCGACGGCCGGTATCTGCTGGGCCTCGCCGGTAACGGCGTCGACCTCGATCGCGACGGAGTGGACGAGCTCGTGCTGTTCAGACAACAGGTGGGAGATCCTCCCGACACCATCGACGTCTACCACGCCTCCCCTTCGGGCCTGTTCGCGGCGAGTGCGCATGTCCCGGTACCCTTGCCTGAGGGCATGAGCAACTATATGCAGGGCATCCCCAACCAGATCCTCCCCGCGGACTTCGACGCCGACGGTTGGCCGGACCTGTTCGCGATGCGGCAGGCTGATGGCGGCTGCTGCGCTATCGGTAGCTACGCCGTCCTGATGAATCGAGGTGGTGGCGACCTTCTCGTCACCGAAGCAGGTTGGCCGCAGCGAGTCGAAGGCAGCGAGGCTGCGATCGCCGACCTGAACGGCGACCTGCGGGACGACGTGCTCATCAGCATCATCAACAGCAACGACACCGGCGCGCTCGGCTGGCTGGTGAGCAAGGGTGACGGCACCTTCGCCCGCGGCTATCGCAACGATTTCGGGGACTTCATCAACTCAGTCGGCGTCGGCAACTTCGACGGCGATCCACGCCCGGACGTCGCCATCACCTCGGGACGCGACGCATGCCTCGATGTGATGATCAATGCCACTTTCTGGCCCGACGTCTCCACCCCCGTTCTCGCTTCCCTCATCTCCGCCTCGGCGGAGGCCGGTACCGCGCGCCTGGCGTGGCGCGTGGCCGATGCCAGTGTCGAGGCCATCGTGATGCGCAGCGACGACGGCGCGACCTGGGCCGAGCGCGCGCGCCTGCGTCCCGCGGGCGATGGCAGCGTGCGCTTCGACGATGCCGGCCTGGCTCCCGGCGCCCACGTCGGCTACCGCCTCGCGTTCCTGGAGCGCGGCGCGCTCGTGACCGCGAGCGAGACCTGGCTCGACGTGCCGGCGGCCGCGCGGCTGGCCCTGGCCGGCGCCTCGCCCAATCCGGTGGTGGGCGATCTCATGGTGGCGTTCTCACTCGCCGAGCGCACGCGCGGCCAGCTCGCGCTCTACGACCTCGCTGGGCGGCGGCTCGCCGAGCACGACCTCAGCGCGCTCGCCGCGGGCGAGCACCGCGTGCGGCTCGCGTCGGCGGGCACCATCGCGCCGGGGCTCTACTTCATCCGGCTCACTTCGCCGCAGCGCACGCTCACCGCGCGGGCCGTCGTCGTGGAGTGAGGCCGAGGAGGATCGCGCGCCGGTGACTGCCCGCCGGCGCGCGGTCCGTCACCCAGGCTGGACATCACCTGCCACTTGGCGTCCAACTCGGGTGGAGCCGACTTGTAGCGGTGTCGGTCAGTCTTACGATTCTTCGGCGCTCGAGATGTCGCCGAGCCCCTCGCGCCCCGCCGGCCCCAAACCCGCATCGGTGTGCTCCGCGCGAGATTCCCGGGTACCTGCGCACTCCCGTCCCCCGTGGCTCGTTCCTTGCGCCTCCCCTAGTGGACGCCTGTCCGTCGGACCAGGCTCCCTCCCCCGAAGCGCTCGGTCGCGCTTCGTCCCCCTTGCTGGACCGAAGGTTTCGCACGATGCGTTCCTTACTCATTGCTGCCCTCGCACTCGCCACGATGGCGGGCGTCGCGAATGCCACCCGCCTTCCCGCCAGCCCGGCGCCGGTCGCATTCGGCGACTGGCCGCCGGACTCCGTCCGGCTCTACACCGCACATCCCCTCCCCGAGTCGCTCAGCGCCTGGCGCGCCCGCGCTGTGACGATGCGCGCTCGCCCGGCGCAGCCGTTCGAGGCCGATCAATTGGTGGACACCGCCACCACCCACCTGCGCCTCGA
Source organism: Candidatus Eiseniibacteriota bacterium (assembly GCA_963725865.1). GTDB lineage: Bacteria > Eisenbacteria > RBG-16-71-46 > RBG-16-71-46 > RBG-16-71-46 > CAVSAC01. The sequence goes on along the minus strand of CAVSAC010000013.1, from coordinate 41,902 downwards.
CATCGCGCGCCTGCTCGTCACCTTTCCGAACTACCGCCAGCCGCCGATCGCGGCCGAGGTCGTCGACCTCGACGGGAATGCCTTCCCCGAGGTGGTGAGCATCTCGTCGGCGATGGACTCGCTGACCATCCACACCGACGTCGCGGCCGACTTCGTCGAACACCTCAGCCGCGTGCCCCTGCCCGGCGATGGCTTCGGGCTTGCCGTGGGTGACGTCGATGGCGACGGTCACAGCGACGTCGTCTGCTCGTCCTATTCCACCAATGGCCTGGTGATCCTTCGTGGTCTCGGCGCGGGCGCGCTCGCCCCCGCGCTCGTCTATCCCACCGGTGTCACCCCACTCGGCCTGGCGCTCGCGGATCTCGACGGCGACGGCGATCTGGACGTGGCGGTGGCCTGCGCTGGCGACAGCTCCGTCCACATGATGCGCAATCGTGGTGACGGCACGTTCGAGGACGCCGGCGCGCTCCGCGTGGGCGCGGGCCCGGTCTCGGTGATCGCGAAGGATGTCACCGGGGACGGCCTCGTGGACCTCGTGAGCATGGACCAGGACGCCTTCACGTTGTCGTGCCTGGTGGGGCTCGGCGGCGGCGCGTTCGCGCCGGCGGCGACCTCGGCGGTGCCGGGCATGCCCTTCGGCATCGCCGCGGCCGATCTCGATGACGATGGTCGCGTGGACATCGCGATGAGCGGCTACCTCGGCAGCCGCGTCCTGCTCGGCGACGGCACCGGCCACTTCACGCCCGGGACCGTGTTGTCGTCGCGCGTCGACCGGATGAACGGCGGTGTCGCGATCGCCGACCTCGACGGCGATGGCCGGCTGGACGTGGCCACCGGCGAAGCGGGTGTGCGCGGCAGCGGGGCCTTCGCCTACTTCGGGGCGGTGCGCATCCATCGTGCGCTGGGAGGCGGGCGGTTCGAGACCATGCCGGGCTATCGGACCGTGGGCGGGCTCCAGTCGATCAGCCTGGGCGACGTCGACCGGGACGGGCTCCTCGACCTCCTCGCGGTCGGCACGTCGGAGGGATTCATCAACCAGGTCCCGGGCGTGAGCGTGCTCTATGGCCGACCCGATCACCGCTGGCGTGGGCTGCTCGAGCTCGGCCTGCCGCTGGCGGCACCGGTGTCCTACTGGAGCGCCCTGCACTCGGCGAGCGCGCTCCATCTCGATGGAGCGCTGGAAGACCTCGTCGCGGTCACGGATGGCCGCATCATGCTGATGGTGAACCGGGGCGAGCGCGGATTCGCGCCGGCGACCCAGGTGGGCACCGGCGACATCCTGGCGGTGCGCGACCTCGATGGTGACGGGCGCGACGATGTCGTGATCCAGGATGCGAGCACACTCGGTGTGCTCCGCGGCGCCCCCGGGCACACGCTCGTCCCCGGAGCCTGGACACAGCCCAGCTACACGTTCCTGGCGCTGGGCAGGTTCGACGCGGATGCGTTCCCCGATCTCATCGTCCGCGATGCGCCGGGCAACCTGCTGTTGGCGCGAGGCGTCGGCGATGGCGGTTTCGGTGTCCCCGCTCCGACGGGGCCCGCGCTCCCCTACGAGCCGTGGCTCGGGCAGCCCGGCGGCCTGGCGGGCAACGGCGTGGATCTGGATCGCGACGGGATCGACGAGTTGGCGCTGTTCCGCGTCCGCAACAGCACCGCGCCCGAGATCGGGGACGAGCACGCGCCCGACACGGTCGAGGTCTACCGCGCGCTTCCGGGCGGCACGCTGACCTCCATCGCCAAGTACGCCGTGCCCTGGCCCACGGGGAGCAAGTACTGGTACGACGCACCCCATCAGATCCTGTCGGGGGACTTCGATGGTGATGGCTGGCCGGACCTGATGGCGTTCCGCTGGGGACCGAGCGCGCCCGGGACGCGGGGCAGCTACGGCGTGCTCATGAACCAGGGTGGCAGCACCATGGCGCTCTCCGAGGTCGACTGGGTGTCGATCGAGGCCTCCGAGGCCGCGGTGGCGGATCTGGACGGCGACCTGCGCGACGACATGGTCATCAGCGTCGTCCACAGCGACGACACCGGCGAGCTCGCCTGGCTGGTCAGCCGCGGCGACGGGACCTTCGCAAGCGGCAGCCGCAACGACGTCGGCGACTTCCTCAACTCGATCGGCGTCGGCCACTTCGACGACGACCCGCGTCCCGACGTCACCATCACCTCAGGGCGCGACATCTGTCTCGACGTGCTGATGAACGCCACCCCATGGCAGGACTTCGACACTCCGGTCCTCGCCTCGCTCGTCTCCGCCTCGATCGAGGCCGGTACCGCGCACCTGGCGTGGCGCGTGGACGATGCCAGCGCCGAGGCCATCGTGCTGCGCAGCGACGGCGGCGCGACGTGGGCCGAGCGCGCGCGCCTGCGCCCCGCCGGTGACGGCAGCGTGCGCTTCGACGATGCCGGCCTGACACCCGGCGCCCACGTCGGCTACCGCCTCGCGTTGCTGGAGCGCGGCGCGCTCGTGACCGCGAGTGAGACCTGGCTCGACGTGCCGGCGGCCGCGCAACTGGCGCTGGTCGGCGCCTCGCCCAATCCGGTGGCGGGCGATCTCAACGTGGCGTTCTCACTCGCCGAGCGCACGCGCGGCACGCTGGCGCTGTTCGACCTCGCGGGCCGGCGGCTCGCCGAGCACGACCTCAGCGCCCTCGCCGCGGGCGAGCACCGTGTGCGGCTCGCGTCGGCAGGCACCATCGCGCCCGGGCTCTACTTCATCCGGCTCGTGACGCCGCAGCACACGCTCACGACGCGGGCCATCGTCGTGGACTGAGCGCCGATCCGATCCAGGCGCGACCGCAAGCGCGGGAGCGCGCCGCGAGGGCCCGTCCTCCCAGAGGGGCGGGCCCTTCGCATGTCCGGATGCGGCGGCTTGACGAAGCGCGGACTACGCCGTCCGCCGCGATCCATTCCCACTCTTCTGCCGCGGGCCCGCCACGAGGTGTGGCGGGCGCGCCGCGCATGCGCCCACCGTGCTCACTGGGCGCCCTCACCCACGAGCGCGCAACGCGTTGGGGACACTCGCTCGGAATAGCCTCCGCCTCCCGGCGTAGTTCCTGCCAGACGCCTAGCGTCAGAGAGAGTCAGGACCACCACACACCGAGGAGGAAGGCCATGAACCCGATGCTCACGCTGATCCGCGCGGCGCTCGCCGCCGTGGGCCGCCCCGGTGGGCGGCGCGTCATCCTCGCCCAGCTGTTCCCGCTGCTCGCGCTCGAGCCGGTGCCCATCCCGGTGCGCGTGCTGCGCGTCTATTCGCGCGTCGTGGCCCTGGCGCTCGCCTTCGCCGCGGTGCTCGGCGCCGCGTCGCCGGCGACGGCCGCGGATTGGGGCCGCACCGTCACCACGTCGCTCGCCGACGGCAACCTGGTCGAAGTGCGCGTGCTGGTCGATGGCAGCTCGACGCCGCTGTACCAGCGCGCCGGCGCCTGGGACCGCCACTACTTCCAGGCGTTCCGCGGCCGCAACTACTCGGTCGAGGTGCGCAACACCACCGGCCAGCGCATCGGCGTGCTGATGGCGGTCGACGGCCTCAACGTGGTGAACGGCGAGCGCTCGCAGCTCTCGAACCGCGAGGCCATGTACGTGCTCGATCCGTACGAGACGCACCGTGATCCGCGGCTGGCGCACCTCGCTGAGAGACGTCCGTCGCTTCGTGTTCGTGGACGAGGAGCGCTCGTACGCCGAGCGCACCGGCCAGGCCAACGGCGACATGGGGTGGATCCGCGTGCTGTCGTTCCGCGAGGACCGGCCGGCGTTCCGCTGGAACGATCGGAACCGGGTGCGTCGCGACCAGGATGAGCGAGCCCAGGGTCAGGATCGCGACCGCACCGAGCGCGGCGAGCCGCTGGCCGAGCGCCAGGAGTCGCTCGACGACGCGCCTCCGCCGGTGGCCACCGCGCCCAAGGCCGAGGGCATGGGGGGCGGCGCGGGCGAGCTCAAGCGCAACTCGATGGAGAGCCGGTCGATCGTGCCTTCGCCCACCGCGCAGGACGCGGCGCCCGGGACGGGCTGGGGCGATCGGCGCTACGACCCGGTGAACCAGGTGGAGTTCGTCGCCGAGCGCAACCCGGTGGATCGGATCACGCTGCGCTACGAGTACGCCTCGGGCCTGCGCGCCCTCGGCATCGACCTGCGCCGCGACCGGGTGTGGGAGCGCGAGCACGGCGAGCTGGGATTCGCCAAGTCGCCGCAGTGGTAGTCACGCGTCTGACGAGAAGCGGCGGGCTCCGACCGGAGTCCGCCGCTTCGGCGTCGGGTGGAGCGTGCGGGCGCGTCGCGCTCAGCTCGCCACGCCGGGCAGCTCGGCGATCTGCTCCGCCATCTGGATGCCGCTCAGGTAGGCGCCCTCGAGCCCGCCGACGCTCGCGAACCCCTCGCCGATCAGCGCCAGTCGTCCACCGTGCGGCGACTCGAGGCCGACCGGATCCTCGAGCCGGTCGCCTGGGCTCACCCGCGAGTGGTGCCAGACGTGGGTCTGGGTCCACGCCGGACGCGTGGCCCAGCGGCCGAGCAGCTCGCCCGCCTCCCACAGCAGGTCGGCGCTCCACTCCGCCGCCGGCCGCGCCAGGCTGTCGCTCGAGAACCGGGGCCGCCCGTGCAGCACCAGCACCTCCTGGCGCGGCTTCGGCCGCTTGGCCGAATCGTGCGAGATCATGTGCACCATGGTGGTCTCGATCGGGTACCACATCTCGAACAGTGCGTCGAAGGCGGGAGTGGCGTAGCCGGCGATGAGCGCGACGGTGCTCACCATCTCGATCGCCGCGAGGCGCGCGAGCGGCGCGGCGGCGCCCGGCCAGTCGGCGGCCAGCGCGCCGGCGAGGGCGGCGGACTCGCTCAGCGGCAGCGCCAGCACCACGAACGGCGCGGCGAGCCGGCTGCCGTCCTGCATCACCACCGCGAGCCGGTCGCCCTGCTCGGCGAGCGCGACCACCCGGCTGTGGAGCCGCACGTCCAGGTCGCGCGCGAGGTGGCGTGGGAACGCGTTCACGCCCTCGGCGCGGGCCCAGCGCTTGGAGCCGGCGGTGAACGCGGTGCGCTGGCAGGCGAGGCGCCGGCCGCGCACGTCGACCGGCCAGCCGTGGAGCTTCCCCTCCTCGCCGAGCGCGTTGAGCGCGACCCCGAACTCGTGCGAGCGGGTGTGGAAGAACGGCACGCCGTGATCGACGGGCTGGCCATCGGGCAGCCGGCGCGTGGCGCAGCGACCCCCGACCCCACGCGAGCGCTCGAGCACCACCGCGGACACGCGCCGGCGTCCGAGCTCGCCCGCGCAGGCGAGCCCCGCGACCCCGGCCCCCACCACGACGACGGTCGGCGAGCTCATCGAGGTCGAATATAGCATCGCCCTCTGCTATGAATCCCGGATGGAAGATCACTCCCGGCCGGCGACGGGCGCGACCGAGACCGCCGCCGAGCGGCGTGCGGTGCGCGCGTGGTGCCTGTACGACTGGGCGAACTCCGTGTTCGCGACCAGCGTCATGGTCGCGGTCCTGCCGGTGTACTTCGCGACGCCACCGCGTCGCGCACCATGCCGGCGCACCACGCCACCGCGACGTGGGGCTACGCGAGCGCGGCGGCCGCTGCTCGCCGTGCTCGCCGGCCCGCCGATGGGCGCGCTCGCCGACCAGACGCGCCGGCGCAAGCCGCTGCTGCTCGGGTGCGTGCTCGCGGGTGTCGCGGGCACGCGGCGCTCGCGGCGGTGCCGGCGCGGGCCGTGGCCGCCGCTGGCGGTGCTGTTCGGCGTCGCGTTCATCGCGTTCGCCGACCGGCAACGTGCTCTACGACTCGCTGCTGCCGGCGGTGGCGCGCGCCCGAGGAGATGGACGCGGTCTCGGCGCGCGGCTTCGCGCTCGGCTACCTCGGCGGCGGGCTGCTGCTGGCGGTGCACCTGGCGTTGATCCTGATGCCGCACCGCTTCGGCCTGCCCGACGCGAGGCCGCGACGCGCGTCGTCGTTCGCGAGCGTGGCCGCCGTGGTGGCTGGCCTTCTCGATCCCGCTCGCTGCGCGACGTGCCCGAGCCCGAGGCCGGGCGCCACGGCGTGCCGGCGCGCGCAGCTGCCGGGCGCGACGCTCCGCCAGCTCGGCCGCACGCTCTCGCACCTGCGCGAGCACCCGCGACCTGCTGCGCTTCCTGCGTCGCGTTCTGGCTCTACTCCGACGGCATCGGCACGATCATCAAGATGGCGACCATCTACGGCGCCGAGGTGGGCATCGGCGAGAAGCGACCTGATCGGCGCGCTGCTCATGGTGCAGCTCGTGGCGGCGCCGGCCTCGCTCGCGTTCGGGCGGCTCGCGAAGCCGCTCGGGCCGCAGCGCGCCGTGCTGCTGGGCATCGCGGGCTACGTGCGGCATCAGCGTGTTCGCCTTCTTCCTGGCAGCGGCCGTGGCACTTCTGGGTGCTGGCCGCGCATGGTCGCGCTGTTCCAGGGCGGCACGCAGGCGCTCTCGCGCTCGATGTTCGCCTCGCTGGTGCCGCGCGCGCAGGTCGAGCGAGCTCTTCGGCTTCTACTCGGTGAGCGAGAAGCTCGCGGGCGTCGTCGGCCCGGTGCTGTTCGCCGGGGTCACGCAGCTGACCGGCAGCGGCCGCCTGGCGACGCTCACGCTGCTGCCGCTCTTCCCCGGGGGCGCGTGGCTGCTGCTCGCGGTGGACCTCGAGCGCGGCACGCGCGAGGCGACGAGGATGTGAACTGACGTTCACTTCAGAGCCCCAGACGTCATTCCGAGCCTTGACAGGGTGGCTCGAGCTCCACGATAGTGAATCAGCATTCACTTCTACGGAGGAGCCGTGCGCGCACCCCGCCAGCAGACCGAGACCCCGGCGCGACCAGATCGCGCGGGCGGCGCTCGCGATCGTCCACGAGCAGGGCACCGGGGCGCTGAGCATCGCGTCGGTGGCGCATCGCGTCGGCGTCGCGCCCTCGGCGCTCTACCGCCACTTCCCCGACAAGGACGCGATGGTCGGGCACATGATCGCGCGGCTCGGCGCGGACGTGCGGACGAACCTCGAGCGCGCGGTCGTCGAGGGGCAGGCGGACGCCATGCGGGCGCTCGGCGACTTCCTGTCGCGACACGTCGAGTTCCTGCTCGAGAACCGCGGCTTCCCGATGCTGGTCTTCTCGGACCTCGTCGTGCAGAACCCCGGGCGCCGCGCCCTGATGCTGGCCACGCTCGACCATTTCCGCGGCACGATCGCCGGCCTGCTGCGCGAGGGCCAGCGCCAGGGCCAGGTGCGCGGCGATGTCGACCCGGAAGCCGGGGCGTTCTCGTTCCTCGGCATCTTCATTCCCGCCGGGCTCCACTGGCACCTCGCCGGTGGCCGCACCGACCTCGCAGGCGTGGTCCGCCGCGCCTGGTCCATCTATCACGCCGGCATCCGCGCGCCGCGGACGCCTGCGATTCGCGCGCGCGCGCCGCGCCGCGCCCACCACCAGGAGAAACGGTCATGAGCCGCCGCCCGCCGAAGTTCGTCGTCATCCCGGTCCTGCTCGTCGTCGTCGCGGCGGTCGTGTTCGCGATCCTGCGCGGGCGCGGCGCCGCCGGCGCCCTCGAAGCGACCGGAACGGTCGAGGCCACCGACGCGGCGCTGGGCTTCACCGTGCCGGGCCGCCTCGAGGCGGTGCGCGTGGAGGAAGGCGACACGGTCTCGGCGCAGATGCCGCTCGCGTGGCTCGATCGCTCCGAGACGCAGGGGCGGCGCGACCAGGCCGCGGCGCAGGTGGCCGCGGCGCAGGCGCAGCTGCTCGAGCTCGAGCGCGGCTCGCGGCCGCAGGAGATCACCGCGGCCCGCGCCTCGGCGAAGGCGGCCGCCGACAAGCTCGCCGACGCCGAGCGCGACGCCGAGCGCGTGCGCTCGCTGCGGGAGCGCAACGTCGTCAGCCAGCAGGACCTCGACAAGGCGACGACCGCGCTCGACGTGGCACGGAGCGCGAAGGTGCAGGCCGACGAGCAGCGGCGGCTGGTCGAGCTCGGGCCGCGCGCCGAGAAGGTCACTGCTTCGCGGGCGAGCGCTGGCGGGCGCGCAGGCGGCGCTGCGCACGTACGACGCGACGCTCGCGCAAATGGAGGTGCGCGCGCCGTTCCCGGGCACCGTCACCGTGCGCCACCGCGAGCCGGGCGAGATCCTCGCGGCCGGCGCGCCCGTCGTGACGCTCCTCCACCGCGACGACCGCTGGGTGCGCATCTACGTGCCGGAGAACCGCATCGGCGCCGTGCGCATCGGGCAGCCGGCGCGCATCACGTCGGACACGTTCCGCGACCGCCGGTACGAGGGGCGCGTCGTCGCGATCATCGCGTCCGAGGCCGAGTTCACGCCCGAAGACCGTCCAGACGCGCGAGGAGCGCGTGAAGCTCGTGTACGCGGTCAAGGTGCGCATCACCGGCGATCCGTCGCACGAGCTGAAGCCCGGCATGCCGGCGGACGTCGTGCTCGAGGCGGCCCCTGAGCGAGTGACCGCCCGCCGCCCGCGCTCTCGGCTCCGCGGCCTCGTCCGCGCCGCTTCGGCGCGGCTCGCTCGCGGTCGACGCCCTGACGTTCGACGGTGCGTCGCGGGCGAGCTGTTCGGCCTCGTCGGCCCCGACGGCGCCGGCAAGACCACGACCCTGCGCATGCTCGCCGGCGTGCTGCCGCCGAGCGCGGGCGACGCGCTCGTGCTCGGCGCGAGCGTCGCGCGCGAGCCGGAGCGCGTGAAGCGCCACCTCGCCTACATGTCGCAGCGCTTCGGGCTCTACGGCGACCTCACCGTGCGCGAGAACCTCGACGTTCTACGCCGACCTCTACGAGGTGCCGCGCGGCCGAGCGGCCCGCGCGCCTCGAGCGGCTCTACCGCTTCTCCGAACCTGGAGCCGTTCCGCGGACCGGCTCGCCGGCAAGCTCTCCGGCGGCATGAAGCAGAAGCTCGGGCTGTCGTGCGCCCTCATCCACGAGCCGCGCGTGCTGCTGCTCGACGAGCCGACGTTCGGCGTCGACCCGGTCTCGCGCCGCGACCTGTGGATCATCGTCCACGAGATGGTGCGCGCGCGGCGTGACGGCGATCGTCAGCACCGCCTACATGGACGAGGCCGAGCGCTTCGACCGCCTCGCGCTGCTGCACCGCGGGCGCGTCGTGGCGCTCGACTCGCCGGGCGCGCTGCAGGCGGACGCTCGCCGGGCGCGCTGCTGGGCGTCCGCGTCGACCGCGTGCGCGCCGCCGCGCGAGGCCGCGGCGGCGCTGCCCGGCGTCGCGCGCGCGGCGGTGTTCGGCGACGTGGCTGCACGTGCGCCGTGGCCGACGCCGGCGCGGCGGCGGCCCGCGTCGAGCGCGGCGCTGCGCGCCGCGGGCTGCGAGGTGCACGAGCGCCGCCCGCATCGAGCCCTCGCTCGAGGACGTGTTCATCGACCGCGTCGCCGAGCGCCGAGGCGGCCGCGCCGCCGAGACCCGCGATGAGCGACCGCGCCCGCTCCGGTCGCGGACGGCCCCGTGGTCGAGGTCGAGCACCTCGACCCGGCTCTTCGGCGCGTTCACGGCGGTGGACGACGTCACGCTTCGCCGTCCGCCGCGGCGAGGTCTTCGGCTTCCTCGGGCCGAACGGCGCCGGCAAGACCACCACGATCCGGATGCTGTGCGGCCTGCTGCGCCGACCGCGGGCCGCGGCACCGTCGCGGGCTTCGACGTGCTGCGCCGAGACCGAGCGCGATCAAGCGCCGCATCGGCTACATGTCGCAGCTGTTCTCGCTCTACGACGAGCTCACGGTCGAGCGAGAACATCGACTTCTTCGCGCGCCTGAACGGCGTGCCGCGCGAGCGAGCGCGCGGCGCGCGCGCGACTGGGTGCTCGCGATGGCCGGCCTCGCGGGCCACGAGGACCGCGCTCACGGGCGACCTGCCGCTCGGCTGGAAGCAGCGCCTCGCGCTCGGCTGCGCCGTGCTCCACCGCCCGCCGATCCTGTTCCTCGACGAGCCGACGTCCGGAGTCGACCCGATCTCGCGCCGCGCGTTCTGGGACCTGATCTACGACCTGGCCGACGGCGGCACCACGGTGTTCGTGACCACGCACTACATGGAGGAGGCCGAGTACTGCCACCGGCTCGCGCTCATGAACCGCGGCCGGCTGATCGCGCTCGACACGCCCGGCGGCGCTGCGCCACGGCGCTGCGCGAGCCGGTCTTCGAGGTGCGCGCCGCGCACGGCCTCGAGGTGGTCGAGGCGCTGCGCGGCGCTGCCCGCGGTGCGCGCCGCGGGCCTCTTCGGCCGCGCGGTGCACGTCACGGCTCGACCGCCGAGGACGCACTGCCGGCGGTCGAGGCGCGGCTCGCCGAGCGCGGCGTGCGCACCGAGTCGCTGCGCCGCATCGAGCCGACGCTCGAGCACGTCTTCATCGCCGCCGTGCAGGAGTCGGGAGGGGTGATCGATGGCTGACGCCCGCGAGCCGCGCCCGGCGGAGCCCGTGGACGCGCCCGCGCACGGCCCGCTCCGGCGGACGCGCCTGATGGCGATCGCGCGCAAGGAGTGGATCCAGCTGCGCCGCGACCCGCGCAGCCTGATCCTCGCGTTCGCGATGCCGGTGTTCCTGCTGGTGCTCTTCGGCTACGCGATCACCTGGGACGTCCGCAACATCGAGATGGTCGTCGTGGACCAGGACCGCACGGCGCAGAGCCGCGAGCTGGTGGAGGCATTCACGGCCTCGGGCTACTTCCAGGTGGTCGAGCGGCTCGACCGCACGGCGGAGATCGCCCGCGTCTTCGAGCGCGGCGCGGCGCGCGTCGCGATCGTGCTGCCGCCCGGCTTCGAGGCCGCGCTCGGCACCGCGCGGCCGTCGCCCGCTGCAGGTGATCGTGGACGGCGTCCGACGCGAACACGGCGACGATCGCGCTCGGCTACGTGCGCGCCGTGGCGCAGCAGTGGTGCGGGGCGCGAGGGCCTGCTCGGAACGGCCACGCGGATGCCGGTCGTGGCCCAGAGTCGCGTCTGGTACAACGAGGAGCTGGCGAGCCGCAACATGATCGTGCCGGGCCTGGTCGCGGTCATCATGTCGATCATCGCCGCCATGCTCACCTCGCTGACCATCGCGCGCGAGTGGGAGCGCGGCACGATGGAGCAGCTCGCCGCGACGCCCGTGTCCCGCGCCGAGGTCGTGCTCGGCAAGCTGCTTCCCTACCTCGCGATCGGCATGATCGACGTCGTCGTCACCTCGGTGCTCGGCGTGCTCGCTCTTCGCGGTGCCGTTCCGCGGCGACGCGCTGCTCTGCGTCGTGCTCTCGTTCCTGTTCCTGCTCGGGCGCGCTGGGGCTCGGCATCTTCATCTCGGCCGTCGCGAAGTCGCAGATGCTCGCCACCCAGATCGCCATGGTCGTCACGTTCCTGCCCGCGTTCCTGCTCTCGGGCTTCATGTTCGCGATCGACGTCATGCCGCCGCCGCTGCAGGCGATCACTCCTGATCGTGCCGGCGCGCTACTTCCTCGTCGTCACCCGCGGGGTGTTCCTGAAGGGCGTCGGCGCTCGAAGTGCTGTGGTCGCAGGCGCTGCTTCATGCTGGCGTTCGCGGCCGTCGGCCTCGGGCTGGCCGTGCGCGCGTTCCGCAAGGAGCTGCAGATGATGCAGCGCGAGCGATCGAGCGCGTCCTCGGCGCTGGTGCGCAAGGAGCTCCGTCAGCTGCTCCGCGACCCGAGGCTGAGCCGGCTGGTGCTTCGTCGCGCCGATCCTCCAGCTCATCATCTTCGGCTACGCGGTCTCCACCGACGTGCGGGACACGCCGGCTCGTTCGTCGTGGACCACGACCGCACCCGGAGTCGCGGGCGCTGGTCGACGCGCTCACCGCCTCGGGCTACTTCCGCGTGGTGGGCGGGCTCGGACCGTGCCGCGGACCTGATGGCGGCGCTCGACCGCGGCCGCGCGGTCGGGCATCGAGATCCCCGCCGGCTACGCGCGCGACCTGCGCGGCCGGGCGGCGCCGCGGTGCAGGTGCTGGTGGACGGCACCAACTCGAACATGGCCACCGTGGCGCTGGGCTACGCCGAGCAGATCGTGCGCGCGCACGGCCTGCGCGACGGCTCGGGCGCCGGACCGCGGCCGATCGACCTGCGCGAGCGCGCCTGGTTCAACCCCGCGCTGGTGTCGCGCAACTACAACGTGCCCGCCGTCATCGGCACCATCATGCTGATCATCAGCCTGCTGCTCACCGCGCTGGCGGTGGTGCGCGAGCGCGAGATCGGCACGCTCGAGCAGCTCATGGTGAGCCCGCTCACGCCCCGGCGAGCTGATCGCTCGGCAAGACGCATCCCGTTCGCGGTCATCGCGCTGCTTCGACCTGGTGCTGATCACCACGATCTGCGCTGCTCTGGTTCCGCGTGCCGTTCCGCGGCAGCGCCCGCTGCTGCTGCTCGCGGCGGTGCTCTTCCTGCTCTCGGCGCTCGGCGCTCGGGCTGCTGATCTCGACCATCTCGAACACCCAGCAGGAGGCGTTCCTCACCACGTTCCTGCTGCTGCTGCCGACCATGCTGCTCTCGGGGTTCATGTTCCCGGTCACCAGCATGCCGGCCGTCTTCCAGTGGATCTGACGCTGCTCAATCCGCTGCGCCACTACCTGGAGATCGTCCGCGCGGTCTTCCTCAAGGGCGCCGGGCTCGGCGCGCTGTGGCCGCAGTACCTCTACCTGCTGGTGATGGGCACCACCGTGCTGTGGTTCGCGGCGACGCGCTTCCAGAAGACGGTGAAGTAGGGCGCCCACCGCTCAGGCGAAGCAGCCCTCGACCTCGCGCCACTGCGCGTCGCTGAGCGTCAGGTCCAGCGCCTGCAGGTTCTGCTCGAGCTGCGCCATCGCGGGTGGCGCCGATGATCGCGCTCGAGACCTGCGTCGTCCCGCAGCACCCACGCGAGCGCCACCTGCGCCGGTTCCGGCGCGCGCCGCCGCGCACCAGGCGCCCAGGCGCTCGCCGTCGGCCACGTTCTCGGGCGTGAGCGCCGTCTCGGACTCCAGGAAGTGCGCGAACGCGGTGGTGGCGCGGCTGCCGGCCGGCGTCGCGCCGCCGGCGTACTTGTTGGTGAGCACGCCCTGCGCGAGCGGCGAGTACACCAACATCCCCATGCCGAACTCGCCGGCAGAGCGGCAGGTGCGCGGCCTCGAGGTGGCGGTCGAGCAGGTTGTAGCGCGGCTGCGCCGAGGCCATCACGTCCAGCCGCGCGCGCGCTGGAGCTCGAGCACCTGGCGCGTCGAGCGGAGCGTGGTGGTCGTAGTTCGAGTAACCCACGTAGCGCACCTTGCCGCCGCGCACCAGGTCCTCGAGCGCGCGCAGGGACTCGTCGAGGGGAGTCGCCGCGTCGGGCCAGTGCAGCTGGTAGAGGTCGATGGCGTCCACGCCGAGACGGCGCAGGCTGCGCTCGCAGGCGTCCAGGATGTGCTTGCGCGACAGCCCCTCGCCCAGCGGCCCGCCCCACACCGCGCCGCGGACCTTGGTGGCGATCGACCAGCTGCTCGCGCGGCAGGTCCTCGAGCGCGCGGCCAGCACGGTCTCGGCGGCGCCGCGCTCGTACACGTCCGACGGTGTCGAACAGGTTCACGCCCCGCTCGAACGCGCGCCGGATGATGCGCGCCGCCTCGTCGTCGGCCACCGATCCACCATAGGTGGTCCAGGAGCCGAGCGAGACGACCGAGACCTTGAGGCCGGTGCGGCCGAGGCGGCGATACTGCATGGGAGGACCTCCGGGCGAGGGATGGGCGCGACCCGCCGACTGCAAGACGTCGCGCAGTCTAGCCGCCCGCCTGCCCGGGCGCACGCCCGACGGCGGCACCGGGCGGTGGCGGCGGGCGGTGCGCCGACCGCGCGCACGCGGGGCGATCGCGACCTGCGTTGCGCCGACCGCGCGCCGGCACGCCCGGCCCCGCGGAGGTCCCCGGAGCGCGGGGCACGATCGCGTCCCCGGCGGCGGGGACCGGCTCGTGCTCCGGCTCGTGCTCCTTGTCCGGGTTCGCTCCGGGCCTGTACGCTCCCGTCGACCCATCACCCCACGGTGGAGGACCCCTTGCGACGCATCCTGTTCCCGCTCTCCACGCTCGCGCTCGGCGTCACCCTGATGCTGCCGGTGGCGGCGCGGGCATGCTCGATGTGCCGCTGCGACGATCCCGCGCATACGCTCGCCGGGAGCCCCTTGCTGCGCCTGAAGGCGTGGAGTCTGTCGCTCGAGACCGAGCGCTTCGCCAAGGACCAGGTCTCGATCGAGGACCCGGCGCTGCGCGAGGGCGAGACCGAGACCCGCGTCACGCTGAGCGGCGCGTGGACGCCGCTGCGGCGTATCACGCTGCTGGCGCGCGTGCCGGTCTCGGACCGCACCCTCACCGCCGGCTCCGAGCGCATCAGCCGCGCCGGACTCTCCGACCCCGAGGTCGACGCCAGCCTCGAGCTGTTCCGCTCCGCGTCGGACCACCCGCTGTGGGTGGCGCTCAGCGCCGGCGCGCGCCTGCCGCTCGGCGACAACGATCTCCAGGTCGACGGCGCGCGCGCCGAAGAGCACCTGCAGCCCGGCACCGGCGCGGCGGGACTTCTCGCCGGGCTCAGCGCGGTGCGCGCGCTGGGCGAGCACGATGCGCTCTACGGCGGCGTCCACGGCCGCTGGAACGACGTGAACGCGCACGACTACCGCTACGGCGACGCGGTGGTGGCGGACCTCGGCTGGCAGCACGAGGTGACGCCGTGGCTGCTGGCGGGGCCCGAGCTGGACTGGCGCGCGGCGCGCCGCGACGTCGATTCCGGGACGCGCGACGCGAACACCGGCGGCGCACTGCTCTACCTCACGCCCCGCGCCGAGCTGCGGCTCAGCGAGCGGCTGGCGCTGCGACTGGGCGTGCAGCTGCCGGTCGCCGATGCGCTCCACGGCGACCAGCGCGAGAAGGTGAACGTGCAGACCGCCCTGGCGCTGCGACGGTGACGCCCGTGCCCTGCCGAAGCGGCGGAAGCCGCTAGCCCGCCCCCGTCATGGCGAGCCCCCGCACCTCGAGCCACGGCCACTTCCGGCTGCGCGACCTGCTGCCGTTCGGTCCCGGCCGGCACCCGCGCCCGCGCCCGTTCGTGGAGATGGCGCAGGTGGCGTGGGAGAACCGCGACAACCTGCCCTACGCCTGGCGCATCCTCACCCGCGGCGTGTGCGACGGCTGCGCGCTCGGCCCGCGCGGGCTGCGCGACGACGTGATCAGCGGCATCCACCTGTGCATGACGCGCCTGCGCCTGCTGCGACTCAACACCATGGGGCCGGTGCCCGACGCCGCGTTCGACGACCTGGCGGCGCTGCGCGCGCTGCCCAACGACGCGCTCCACCGCCTCGGACGCCTGCCCTACCCGATGATCCATCGTGGCGATGGCCGGCTCCACCGCCTGTCGTGGGACGAGGCGATGTCGATCGTCGCCGAGGAGCTGCGCGACGCTCCGGGCGAGCGCCTCGCGTTCTTCGCCACCTCGCGGGGCATCACCAACGAGACCTACTACGCGTTCCAGAAGGCCGCGCGCCTGATGGGCTCGAACCACGTCGACCTGTGCTCGCGCCTGTGCCACGCCGCGAGCGTGTCGGGCCTCAAGGAGACGCTCGGCATCGCGGCGCCCACGTGCTCGCTCGCGGACATGATCGGCGCCGACCTGGTGGTCATCCTCGGCTCGCACCTGGCGAACAACCAGCCGGTCACCACCAAGTACCTGCACCTATGCCAAGCGCCAGGGCACGCGCATCGTGGTGGTCAACCCCATGCGCGAGCCGGGGCTCGAGCGCTACTGGGTGCCCAGCGACGTGCGCAGCATGCTGTTCGGCACCCGGCTCATGGACGACTTCTTCCAGGTCGCGGTGGGCGGGGACATCGCGTTCCTGCACGGGACGCTCAAGCACCTGATCGAGATGGATGCCGTCGATCGCGCGTTCGTGGACGCCCACACCACCGGCTTCGACACGCTGCGCTCCCAGCTCGAGGACACGCGCTGGGACGAGCTCGAGCACGCCGCGGGCCAGAGCCGCGACGACATGCTGCGCTTCGCGCGCCAGGTCGCGGCGGCGCGCACCTGCGTGTTCGTGTACAGCATGGGACTGACCCAGCACCGCTTCGGCGTGGACAACGTCAAGGCGCTGGTCAACCTGGCGCTGGCACGCGGCACGTTCGGGCGCGAGAAGTGCGGGGTGATGCCGATCCGCGGCCATTCCGGCGTGCAGGGCGGCGGCGAGTGCGGCGTCGATCCGGACAAGTACCCGGGCGGCTTCGAGGTCGCCCACGACGAGGACCGCGCGCGCTTCGAGGCACTGTGGGGCCACGCGCTGCCGGCGTGGCGCGGCCACCGCACGCTGCAGATGCTCGAGGCCGCGCACCGCGGCGAGATCGAGCTGCTCTACTCGCTCGGCGGCAACCTGCTCGAGACCATGCCCGACCGCGGCTACATGCTCGAGGCCCTGGCGCGCGTGAAGCTGCGCATCCACCAGGACATCGTGCTCAACACCTCGTCGCTGCTGCCGGGGCGCACGGTGCTGCTGTTGCCGGCGCAGACGCGCTACGAGACCGCGGGCGGCGGCACCACCACCAGCACCGAGCGGCGCATCCGCTTCTCGCCCGAGATCGAGGGCCCGCGCATCGCCGAGGCCGAGCCGGAATGGCGCATCCCGGTGCGCGTGGCGTGCGCCGTGCGGCCGGCGCTCGCGACCGGATTCGCGTGGGCGGGCCCCGCCGACGTGCGGCGCGAGATCGCGCGGGCGATGCCGATGTACGACGGCATCGAGACGCTCGAGCGCGAGGGCCAGAGCGTCCAGTGGGGCGGGCCGCGGCTGTTCCGCGACGGGTTCACCCGCATGCCGGAAGGCCGTGCGCGCTTCAGCGCGGTGCCGGTGCCGCGCATCGTGGTGCCCGAGGGACGCTTCTACCTCACCACGCGCCGCGGCAAGCAGTTCAACAGCATGAGCCACGGCGAGCGCGATTTCCTGATGGGCGCCTCGACCCGGCGCGACGTGCTCATCCACCCCGACGACGCGGCCCGGCTCGGCGTGGGCGACGGCGACGCGATCGTGCTGCGCTCCGAGGTCGGCGAGTGGACCGGCGTGGCGCGGCGGGCGCCGATGAAGCCCGGGCACCTGCAGGCCTACTGGCCCGAGACCAACGCGCTCATCCCGCGCACGTTCGACCCGGTCTCGGGCTCTCCCGACTACAACTGCGTGGTGAGCGCCGAGGCCGCCGGCGGCCCGTGCGAGCCGCGCGCGGTGCGCGTCGAGGAGCCGCACTTCGCCGACGGGGCCCGCCGATCCGCGCCCGCCCTGGCCCGGGAACGGAGCTGAGCCGCGCGCGGAGTGCGCCGCGCGACGATGGTGCTATGCTCCGCGCCACTCGATTGCACCTCCCACGTCCGCACGTTCTCCGCCGGAGGATGACGATGACGCCGCGCCGTCTGCTGGTCGCGACCGCCCTGATGGCGCTCGCGCTCGCCACGCCCGCACTCGCGGGCACCCGACCCTGGACCCTCGACGACCTGCTGGATCTCAAGGTGGTCTCCGATCCGCAGGTGCAGCTGGATGCGCTCTCGGTGGCGTACGTGGTGCAGGGCTGGAACGCCGACCACAGCGACTACCAGACCGACCTGTGGGTCTCGAACCTGAGCGGCAGCGAGACCCGCCGCCTCACCTTCGCCGACCAGAACGACGACACCCCGCGCTGGTCGCCCGACGGCAAGTGGATCGCGTTCCTGTCCGAGCGCCCGCGCCCCGGCAAGAAGGACGACGCCGCCGACGAGGGCAAACGCCAGGTCTGGATGATGCGCACCGACGGCGGCGAGGCGCAGCTGGTGACCGACGCCGCGGGTGGCGTCTCGCAATTCGAATGGACCCACGACAGCAAGGCCATCGTGTATCTGTCCAAGGAGCCGAAGACCGAGGAGCAGAAGAAGAAGGACAAGGACAAGGACGACGCCTGGCGCCCCGAGCAGCACTACGCCTGGAACCGGCTCTGGATCGTCGACCTCGCCTCGCGCAAGGCGACCCAGCTCACCACCGCGCTCCACGTCTCATCGTTCACGACCTCGCCCGACTCCAGGCGCGTGGTGTTCGCGGCACAGCCCACGCCGCGCATCCCCGACAACTTCGCCTCCGACCTCTACGTGATGCCGCTGGCGGGAGGCACGCCGACGCCGCTGGTGGCGCGGCCCGGCACCGACATCGCGCCGGAGTGGTCGCCCGACGGCAAGTGGATCGCGTTCGCCTCGCAGGACGGCAAGGACAAGGAGTGGTACACCAACGACTACGTGTGCGTGGTGTCGCCGGACGGTGGCGCGCCGGTGAACCTGACCGCGTCGCTGGACGAGCGCGTCTCGGCCGGTAACGGTGGCCTGCGGTGGAACCACGACGCCACCTCGATCGCGTTCCTGTGCGACCGTGGGCCGGCACGCCAGATCATGCTGGCGCATCCCGACGGCCGCGCGCCCGAGCCGTTCACCGCCGGCGACTTCGTCCACGGCCTGCCGACCTTCGACAGCCGCGGCGTCACCGCCGTCTACGCGCGCGAGTCGGGGACCGAGCCGCGCGAGGTGTACTTCCAGCGCGTCGCCTCGGCCGACCCCAAGCGCCCGCCCGGCGGCGACCCGCGGCGCGTCACCAGCCTCAACCCGCAGGCCGACGAGTTCCTCACCTTCCGTAAGGACCGGGTCACCTGGAAGGGCACCGACGGGCTCGACATCGACGGGCTGCTGATCTACCCCAGCGACTACAAGCCCGGCCAGCGCGTGCCGCTGCTGCTCAACGTGCACGGCGGCCCCGCCGGGACGCACGCCTACACCTGCACGCTGATGCAGCGCGTCTACGCGTTCGCGATCTTCGCCCAGCACGGCTGGGCGATCCTGCTGCCCAACCCGCGCGGCAGCGGCGGCTACGGCGAGAAGTTCCGCGCCGCCAACGTGCGCGACTGGGGCGGGAAGGACTACGAGGACATCATGGCGGGGGTCGATGCGCTGATCCAGAAGGGGCTCGTCGATCCCAACCGCCTCGCGGTGTGCGGCTGGTCGTACGGCGGCTACATGACCTCGACCATCGTGACCAGGACCGACCGCTTCAAGGCCGCCGTGGTCGGCGCCGGCGTGACCGACATGGCCTCGTTCACCGGCACCGCCGACATCCCCGAGTTCGCGCGCTCGTATTTCGGCGCGTGGCCGTGGGAGGACCCGCAGGTGTACGTCGACCGCTCGGCCCTCTTCCACGTCGGCAAGGTGAAGACGCCGACCGCGCTCATCCACGGCCTCGCCGACGACCGGGTGCCGACCAGCCAGGGCTGGGAGTTCTACACCGCGCTCGAGCGCGCGGGCGTGCCCACCGATCTGCTGCTGCTGCCGCGCTCGGCGCACACGCCACGCGAGCCCAAGCTGCTCAAGGCGGCGATGCAGTGGCACCTCGACTGGCTCGAGCGCTACACGCTCGGCAAGACGGTGGCGGGCACCCCCAAGGAGCCCGCCCGGCCGGTGCCGGTGGTCCCGGCCCCCGGCCGGCAAGCGCTGACACGGGCGGAGTCGACATGGACGCGAGGCCGGTCGATCTCCTCGTCATCGGCGGCGGCGTCACCGGCCTCGGCGTCGCCCGGCTCGCCGCGCGCAACGGCTGGTCGGTGGCGGTGATCGAGCGCGACGACCTCGCCACGGGCGCGAGCAGCGCGTCGAGCCACATGCTGCACGGCGGGCTGCGCTACCTCGAGCACGGCCGGCTTCGCGCTCGTGCGCGAGGCGCTGGTCGAGCGCGCCGCCGTCGGCGCGCATGGCGCCCGCGCTGGCGCGCCCGCGTGCGCTTCATGGTCCCGGTCTGCCGCGGCGGCGCGCCTGCCGCCGTGGAAGCTGCGCGCCGGGCTCGGCGCTCTACGACCTGCTCGCCGGCCGCGACGCGGCCGAGCCCGCACGCCATGGGCAGGCCGCGCGAAGCGCTCGCGCTCGAGCCCGGGCTCGAGCCCGAGGGCCTGCGTCGGGCGCCGGGCTCTACTCCGACGTCGTGATGGACGACGCGCGGCTCGCGGTCGCGGTCGCGCGCGACGCCGCCGCGCACGGCGCGGCGCTCCTCACGCTGCACCGAGCTGACGTGGCGCGCGCCGCGGCCGACGGCGCGGGCGATCGAGGTCGCGGTGCGCGACCGCGAGAGCGGCGCGAGCGCGCGCTTCGACGCGCGCGCGATCGTGAACGCGACCGGCGCGTGGACCGACGCGACGCGCGCGCGACCTGCTCGCGCGTGCTGCGCCGGGCACGGCCGACCCCGGCGCCGCTGCTGCGACCCTCGCGCGGCACGCACCTGGTGTACCCGCGCGCTCACCCGGGGCCACGGCGTGCTCGCTGGTGGCGCGGCGCGACGGGCGCGTGTTCTTCGTGGTGCCGTTCGCCGGCCGCTCGCTGGTCGGCACGACCGAGGTCGAGACTGCCTCGCCGCCCGCGCCCGACGCGGCGAGCCCACCGCCGAGGAGATCCGCTACCTCGCGCGCCGAGGTCGCGCGCGTGCTGCCGGGCGCGCGCCGCGTCCGCCCGCTCGCCGCCTTCGCCGGCGTGCGGCCGCTGCTCGTCTCGGCCGGCGCCGTCGGGCAGCGCCTCGCGCGAGCACCGCGTCGTCGTCGACGGCCCGGTCGTGACCATCGCGGGCGGCAAGTACACGACGTTCCGCGTCATGGCGCGCGACACGCTGGCGGCCGCGACGCGCCTGCTGGCGCCGCGGTAGCGCGCCGCGCGACCGCCCGAGCGCGCCGCTGCCCGCGCCGTTCGCCGGCGCGGGCGACGCCGAGGCGCTCGGCGCGCACGCGGCCGGCGACGAGTTCGCGCGCTCGCTCGACGACGTGCTGCGCCGGCGCAGCACGCGCTGGCTCGACGACGACCGCGGCCCGCCGCCGCGCCCGCGTCGCCGGCGCGATGGCGCGCCGGCTCGGCTGGAGCCCGGAGCGCGAACGCGACGAGATCGACCGCTGGGCGCTCGCGGCGCGCGATGCCGCCGAGCGCCCCGCTCGCGTCCACCGACGTGAGAGGCCGCCCATGAAGCGCCGCGTTCGTCCTCGCCATCGACCAGGGCACGACCGGCACGACCGCGCTGTGCTGGACCGCCGCGGCGCCGTGCGCGGCCGCGGCTACGCCGAGCTGCCCGCAGCACTTCCCCAGGCCGGGCTGGGTCGAGCACGACCCGGACGAGATCTGGGCGAGCGTCGACCGCCGCGGTCGCGCGCGCGCGCTGCGCGGCCGCGCGCGTGAGCCGCGCACGGCGCTCGCGGCCATCGGCATCACCAACCAGCGCGAGACCGTCGCTGCTGTGGGACCGGCGCACCGGCGAGCCGGTGGCGCGCGCGATCGTCTGGCAGGACCGGCGCACCGCCGCGCGCTGCGAGGCGCTGCGCCGCGCCGGCCCGAGCCGCGCGATGCGCCGGCGGACCGGGCTCGTGCTCGACCCCTACTTCTCGGCCACGAAGCTCGAGTGGCTGCTCGAGCACTCACCGCGGCTGCGCGCGCGCGCGCGCGCGCGCGGCGAGCTCGCGTTCGGCACCGTGGACGCGTGGCTGATCTGGAAGCTCACCGGCGGCGCCGTGCACGCGACCGACCCCACCAACGCCTCGCGCACGATGCTGTTCGACCTCGCGCGCGCTGCGCTGGGACGACCGCGCTGCTCGAGCGCTTCGGCGTGCCGCGCGCGCTGCTGCCCGAGGTGCGGCCCTCGAGCGGCGACTTCGGCGTGACCCGAGGCGTCAGCGGGCTGCCCGATGGCATCCCGATCGCCGGCGTCGCGGGCGACCAGCAGGCGGCGCTCTTCGGCCAGGGCTGCGTGACCGCGGGCGCTCCAAGAACACGTACGGCACCGGCTGCTTCCTGCTGCTCCACACCGGGGCCAGACGCCGTGTGCGCTCGCGTGCCGGACTGCTCACCACGGTGGCGTGCGATGCCGACGGCGGCCCCGCCTACGCGCTCGAGGGCAGCGTGTTCATCGCCGGCGCCGCGATCCAGTGGCTGCGCGACGGGCTCGGCGCCATCGCCACCGCGGCCGAGAGCGAGGCGCTGGCGCGCACCGTGCCGGACAGCGGCGGCGTCACGCTGGTGCCGGCGTTCGTCGGGCTGGGCGCGCCCTACTGGCGCTCCGACGTGCGCGGCGCCCTGCTGGGCCTCACCCGCGGCACCACGCGCGCGCACCTGGTGCGCGCCGCGCTCGACGCGATCGCGCTCCAGAGCGCCGACCTGGTCGAGGCCATGGCGCGCGACGCCGGCGCGCGGCTGCGCACCCTGCGCGTCGACGGCGGCGCCGCCGCGAACGACCTGCTCATGCAGATGCAGGCCGACCTGCTCGGCGTCCCGGTGGAGCCGGCCGCGGGTCATCGAGACCACCGCGCTCGGGGCCGGGCTGCTGGCCGGGCTGGGCGTCGGGCTTTGGGCCTCGCAGCGCGAGCTCGACCGCGCGCGCCGGGTGGAGCGCGTGTTCCGGCCGCAGCGCGACGCCGCGTGGCGGCGCGCCGAGCACGCGCGCTGGCGCCGCGCGATCGCCACGCTGCTCGAGGCGCCGCGCGGCTGATCACCGCCGGCGCGCGACGCCGCGCGCGGGTGTGCGCTCGATCCGACGCGAGTCGGGTGCGGACGGACCATCGCGGGGCCGATCGGCAGCGCCGGGCGCCGTGGCTAGAAGCGGACCTGGAGCTGGGCCACCGCGGTATCGGTGCTGGTGCGCGGCTTGCCGGTGGTGCGCCGGATCCCCTGCACCATCAGTCTCACGCGGGTCGGGACCAGCTCGAGATTCAGCCCCAGGTCGGTGCCGCGGATGCGCCGCGCGGGGCCGATCCACGGCCGCTCGAGCTGGTCGAGCCGCGCGATGAGCTGGACGCTCGGAGTCACGCGATAGCCCGCGAGCACGCTCCAGCCGGCGTCGTCACGCTCATGGGCGCGCCCACGACGGTGGCGCGTCAGGTAGTCGGCGCGCACCATCACGCCGAGGTACTCGATGGTCCCGTCGACGCCCCAGCGCAGGCTGTCGGGTCCGTCGTGGGTCACGCTGCCGCCGAGCCCCAGCATCGGCAGCGGCCCCACCGTGGCGCGCGCCACCCACAGCACCGTGGAGTCGCGGTTGGCCGAGGCGTTCTGTGCCCTCGCCGTTGAACGACGCCCAGCGCTGAGCGTGGCCCAGGTGCGCCGAGGGCGTACTCGCCCACCACGCCGACGTCGTACTTGGGCGCGAGCGAGTCGACCACGACCGACAGGTCGGGCGGTCTCGAGCGACGGGACGGCGATCAGGTACTCGCGCGTGAACGGAGTCTTGATCTGCCCCGCCGTCACCGCGAACGGCGGCGCGCTCCAGCGCGCGTACGCCTCGCGCAGACTCGGGGTCGACGGACTGCGCGCGCCTGCGGACGCCTCGAGCTCCACCAGGAACCGGTACGAGAAGCGAGCCGGCAGCGCGCCGTCGATCGAGAAGCGGGCGCGATTGAGCGTGTTCGTGAGCCCGACGTGCGCCTGCGCGGTCGAGCGTGCCTGGAGGTAGCCGCCCAGCCGGGGCGCGGCGAGCGCGGGAACCAGCGGCGGAACCTCCGCCGCGGCGAGGATGCTATCGCGCTCCGCGGCCGTCGAGGGCACGGCCGCGACGGCCGCCAGCGCGACCGCGAGTGCCATCCCCCACCAGGGCGCACGCGGCGCCTTCGGTTCCCGGTGCATCCCGATCCTCCTGATGAGAGGTTGCTTTGTTCCCTTGTGTATCCGAATATCGCCTCGTCTGGAACTCAAGGTAATGTAACCGACGATCCTACCGGTCACAAGTCGAGGGCCTCCATGGACACGATCACCGTCGAGCAGGCCGCAGCGCTCCTCCATCTGAACGTGAAGCGCGTCCAGGCCATGGCGCGCGACGGCAAGCTGCCGGCGTCGCGCGTCGGCCGCAAGTGGCTGTTCCGCCGCGCCGACCTCGACCGGCTGCTGGGCGGGCCCGCGCCCGGCGGCGCCGGGTCGGGCTCGAGTTGCTCAGCGCGCGCAACCGCCTGCGCGGCCCGATCGCGCGGCTGCACGGCGACGGACTGATGGCCGAGGTCGCGCTTCGCATCGGCGACCAGACGCTGGTCTCGATCATCACGCGCTCGTCCGCCGAGCGCCTCGGGCTGAAGGTCGGCGACGAGGTGTTCGCGGTGATCAAGTCCACCGAGGTGATGATCGGCAAGCGGAGCAGCCATGAGCGCGCGCGCTCACCGAGAGGACTGACGGTGCGCCCGCGGCTCACCGTCGCGCTGGCCTTGGCGACTCTGGCGGCGCTCGCCATGCCGTGGCGCTGGCGGGGCCGGCATCCGCCGCGCCGGCGCGCGCGGCGCGCCCTCCCCACCCTCGTCGTGTTCGCCGCGGCCTCGCTCGCCGAGGCGTTCACGGAACTGGGCGCGCGCTTCGAGCGCACGCACCCCGGCCTCGCGGTGCGCTTCAACTTCGCGGGCTCGCAGCAGCTCGCCGCGCAGATCGACCAGGGCGCCGCGGCCGACGTCTTCGCCTCGGCCGACGAGCGCTGGATGGCGCGACGTGCGCGAGCGCGGCCTGCTCGCCGGCGGCCGGTGACCTTCGCCCGCAACCGCCTGGTCGTGATCGTCCCGCGCACGAACCCCGGCCCGCATCGCGAGCCTGCACGACCTCGCGCGCGGCGGCGTCAAGCTGGTGCTCGGCGCCGACGCGGTGCCGGTGGGCCGCTACGCGCGACAGCTGCTGCGGAACCTCGCGCGCGAGCCGGGCTCGGCGCCGACTTCGCGCGGCGCGCGCTGCGCAACGTCGTCTCCGAGGAGGAGAACGTGAAGTCGCGTGGTCGGCAAGGTGCAGCTCGGCGAGGCCGACGCCGGGATCGTGTACCGCTCCGACGTGACGCGCGGCGGTCGCGCGGTTCGTGCGCGTGCTCGAGATTCCCGCGGGCGCGAACGTGATCGCGCGCCTACCCCATCGCGCTCGCTGCGCCGACGCGCCCCAGGGCGAGGCGGCGCGGGCGTTCGTGGAGCTCGTGCTCTCGCCCGAAGGCCAGCCGGTGCTCGGCGCGGCACGGCCTGTTGCGATCGCGCCGCCGGCGCCGTGACGCCCGCGCGCGGCGCTGGCTGCGCGGCTGGTCGGTCGCGCTCGCCGATCGTCCTGCTGCTCGCGCTGCTCGCGCTGCCGTTCGTCGCGCTGCTGCTGCGCGCTCGCCCCCGCCACGCTCCTCGCGCGGCTCGGCGATCCCGCGGTGCTCGAGGCGCTCGGCCTGAGCCTCGTCACCAGCGCCGCCGCCACCGCGGTCGTCGTGGCTGCTCGGGCTGCCCGTCGCGTGGCTGCTCGCGACGCGCGACTTTCCCGGCAAGCGCGTGCTCGAGGTGCTGATCGACCTGCCCATGGTGCTGCCGCCCACGGTCGCCGGCTTCGCGCTGCTGATGGCGTTCGGGCGCATGGGGCTCGCGGGCGGCGCGCTCGCGGCCTTCGGCATCTCGCTGCCGTTCACCACGGCCGGCGTGGTGGTCGCGCAGGTGTTCATGGCGGTGCCGTTCTTCGTCGGCCCCGCGCGCGCCGGCTTCGCGGGCGTCGACCCGCGCTGCTCGACGCCGCCGCGACGCTGCGCGCCTCGGAGGCGCTTCACGTTCCTGCGCGTCGTGCTGCCGCTCGCGGCGCCCGCGCTGCTCGCCGGCGCGGCGATGAGCCGGCGCGCGCGCACTCGGCGAGTTCGGCGCCACGATCACGTTCGCCGGCAACCTGCCCGGGCACGACGCAGACCATGCCGCTCGCGGTCTACGTCGCGCTGCAGTCCGACCTCGACGCGGCGGTCGTGCTGTCGGTGCTGCTGCTCGTCATGGCGTTCGGCGCTGCTGCTCGGCCTGCGCTCGGCCCCGCGCGGCTGGTTCTGGAACCGCTCGCGTGCTGACCGCTGCGAATCCGTAAGCGGCTCGGTGCGTTCACGCTCGACGTCGCGCTCGCGGTCGAGGCCGCTCGGTGCACGCGTGCTGGTCGGCGAGAGCGGCTCGGGCAAGACCACGCTGCTGCGCCTGCTCGCCGGGCTCGCTGCGGCCCGACGCCGGCCGCATCGAGGTGGACGGCGAGACGTGGTTCGACCGCGGCACGCGGCGTCTCCGTGCCGGCCCGGCGGAGCGCGTCGGTCGGCTACGTCCCGCAGGACTACGCGCTGCTTCCCGCACCTGACGCGCGCGGACAACGTCGGCGTTCGGCCTGCGCGCGCTGCGGCGTGACCGGGCGCGAAGCCGCGCGCGCGTCGCGGCCGCGCTCGACGCGGCTCGGCGTCGGGCGCGCTCGCGGGGCGGCGGCCGCACGAACTCTCGGGCGGCCAGCAGCAGCGCGTGGCGCTCGCGCGCGCGCTCGTGCTCGAGCCGCGGCTGCTGCTGCTCGACGAGCCGCTCTCGGCGCTCGACGCTGCAGACGCGCCGCGCGATGCGCGGCGAGCTGCGGCGGCTGCTCGCCGACGCTGTCCGTGCATCACGCGTGTACGTGACGCACAGCCCGGTCGAGGCGCTGGCGTTCGGCGAGCGCATCACCGTGCTCGAGGCGGGCCGCGTGAGCCAGAGCGGCACCGCGCGACGACCTGATGCGCCACCCGCGCTCGCCGTACGTCGGCCGAGTTCCTGGGCGTCAACCTCTTCCGCGGGACGCTGGCGCGAGCGCCGCCGCCGGCGGCCTCGGCGCGGCTCGCGCCGCGCACGGCGCGAGCTGGTGCTCGCACGACGGCGGCGAGGGCGACGTCGCGGGGTCGTCCACCCGCGCGACATCACGCTGGCGCTCGAGCCGCCCGACGGGAGCGCGCAGCAACGTGTTCGCGGGGCCGATCGAGGAGCTCGCTGCCCGAGCCGCCGCCGGGCGAGCGCGTGCGCGTCTCGCTCGACAGCCAGCCGCCGCTGATCGCGGAGGTCACGCGCAGGCGGTCGAGCGCTCGGACTCGCCGGGGGCGCGGTGCACGCCTCGTTCAAGGCGGCCGGCGTCACCGTCTACCGCTGAGCGGATCCTTCCACGTGCCGCGTGTCTCGGATGGGGTGGAGGTCCCATGGACTGGCTGCCGGTGGTGGGCATGGTCGCGGTGTGGTGGGTGCTGCAGGCGTGGCTGCTGCCCCGCCTCGGGGTGCCGACCTGAGTGAGACCGGACGGCTGCGCTCCGGGTGAGCGCCCCCGCAAGAAGCAGGACGAGCCGCCCCCGCCGGTGACGTAGGTCGGTCCGGGCGCCGCCGCGGTGCCGGCGAGCCGGGACCCGGTACCACCCGCTGCGGACGGTCGCGCCCCGGCTTGGCTCTGAAAGTGGTGCAGGGTGCGCCATCAAGGCGTGCGTCAGGGATGCCGATACCCCGATCACCATGAACCGCCACCCTCGGGCCATGGCTCCCAAGGTCGGGGACGACCGGCTGCTGCGTATGCTGTCGCGGCGCGGCCTCGCCGACTGGGGCCTCAGCACCCTGCTCCTGCTCGGGCTCGGCCTCGCCGTGGGCCTGCTCTACCTCCCGCAGCTGAACGGTGGCGCCGAGCTGCTCCCGGCGCCGGAGACGCGCCCCCATCTCATCGTCGGGCTCGCCGGGCTGCTGCTGTTGTTCTCGCTCTACGCGCTGCTCCAGCAGCGCCGCGTCGCCGCGCTGGCGCGCACCCTGCTCGCGGAGCACGTGCGCGCCGCGGCGCTCGACTCGCGACTGTCCGAGATCAGCGCGCTGTTCGACGCCGCCGCCAACCTGCACCTGCAGCTCGACCTCGAGCCGGTGCTCGAGACCGTCACCCACCGCCTGCTTCCCTGCCTCGAGGCCGACGAGGCCTCGATCATGCTCCTCGACGAGACCAGCCAGGAGCTGCACTGCCTGGCGGTCTCGGGCGCCGATGGCGAGCTGGTGCGCGAGTCGAGCGTGCACCTGGGCGAGGGCATCGCCGGCCGGGTCGCGGCCCTGCGCGTGGCGACGCTGGTGCACGCCGAGGACATGGCCGAGCGCTTCCCGGGCGAGGAGAAGGCGTGGCGCGGGATCGGCTCGGCGCTGTGCCTGCCGCTGCTGCTGCCCGACCGCGTGGTGGGCGTGCTCAACCTGACCCGGCTCGAGGGCCGGCCGCGCTTCACCGACGACGACGCCCGCCTGCTGATGCCGTTCGCCGAGCACCTCGCCATCACGGTGCGGCGCATCGGTGAGTTCGAGGCCCTCGATCGCCGCGCCGCGACCTTCGAGCGCCTGCACGCGCTGAGGCGCGAGTTCCTGTGCGCGCTCAACCACGAGATCCGCAACCCGCTCGCCTCGGTGATGGGCTACGCCGAGCTGCTGCGCGCCCGGCGCGAGACGTTCGGCGAGCTCGAGCGCGAATCGTTCTGCGCCGCGCTGCTGGAGCAGGCCGGCCGCCTGCTCGAGAACCTGGACGACCTGCAGCGGCTGTACTCGCTCGAGGCCAGCGCGGTCACGTTCGAGAGCACGCCGGGCTCACTCAACCAGCTGGTGCGCGACAGCGTGATCGCGCTCGAAGGCCGCGCGGCGCGCCGGTCGATGACGATCGCGCTGGACCTCGACGAGGCGTTGCCGGACGTATGGATGGACCACGGCAAGCTCCACGCCGCGGTGCGCCACCTGATCGCGGGCGCGGTGCGGGCCGGCGCGCGCGGCGCCACGCTGGCGGTGGTGACCCGGCTCCAGGCGGGCCCGACCGCGCGGGACCAGGTCGCCCTCGACATCCGGGTGCGGCGCGACGGCTGCAACGACGTATTCGCGTCCGAGCTCGCCCCCGCGGCCGGCCCGCGCGGCACCGGCCACACCGACGCGTTGGGCTGGGGCGTGCTGCTGATCCGCGAGCTGGTCGGCCTGCATGGCGGCACGCTGGTCACGGCCGCCGGGGACGGCGAGATCCAGCTGCTGCTCGCGCTGCCCGCGCGCCCGGCCGTCGCCATCGCGCGCGCGGCGTAGCGGCTACACCACCAGCACCGCGTCGAGCCAGGCGACGAGGTCCCGCGACCACCTGCGTCGCGGCCGTGATCGTTGAACATCTCGTGGTAGGCGTCCTTGAGCGTGACGAAGCGCACCATGCCGTGCGGCGCGGCGCCCGCGAACTCGAGCGCGCCCTTGGGGTCGATCGACGCGGTCGGCCATGCCCTGCAGCATCAGCGTCGGCACCTGCAGGCGGCGCGCTTCGCGCAGCAGCGCTGGCGCGCCTCGTTGAACGCGAAGTAGAGCCGCGGGCTGATGCGGTCGTGCACGCGCGGGTCGTCGCGGTAGCGCGTGCCAGCACCTCCGGGTCGCGCGAGATGCCGCTCTCGTCGAGCCCGTTCGGGAAGCCCGTGCGCGGGCGCGGTCGCGCGCGCGACGTTCGCCAGCGCCAGCTTCCACCACGGCGGCATCGGCGCTGCGCAGCGCCGGCGCGCTCAGCACCAGCGCGAGCAGCTCGCGCGGGTGCGCGAGCGCGTAGTCGAGCGCGAGCACCGCCGCCCATGCTGTGGCCGAGCAGCACGCGCGGCAGCGCCGGCCGGCTGGTCGGGCAGGCCGCGCGACGCGGTGAACATCGCCGGCACCACCGGTCGCGCAGCAGCGTCCACGACGGCATGTCGCCGCGCGGCCCCGGCGCCTCGCCGTGGCCGGGCAGGTCGAGCGCGACCACCGTGCAGCGCGCGCGCACCAGGTCGGACGGCGAGCGCGGCGTAGCGGCCGCTGTGCTCGCCGAGGCCGTGCACGATCGCCGACCAGCGGCGCGCGGGCGACTCGGCGCACCACACGCGTCCGGGCAGCGTCATGCCACGGTCGACGCGGACGTCGATGCGCGTCGCCGGGAGCGCTCGCCGTGCGCGGGATTCATCGCCAGGGGGTGCGCTCGTCTCTCGGGTCCGTCGTCGGTCGTCCTCGCCGCCTCGCCGTCGTCCGTCCTCGTCGTCTCTCGGTCTCGTCACGATCTGGTCGCCGGAATGAACGGAACACCAGGTCGGTCGACGCGTAGGTGGTGCCGGTGTTCTTGACCAGCGTCACCACCTGGTCGAACAGGCTCGGCGAAGTCGTCGGTCGCGAGCGTGGCGAGCGGGTGCACCGCCACCGACCACACCTCCATGCCGCGCAGGGCGTAGCGTGCGTCGAGCGCGCGGTCGTAGTTCGCCTGCAGCAGCACCTGCAGCACGTCGGCCTCGAGCTCGCGCAGCTCGCCGACCGGCGCCATGATCCGCATGCGGTCGTGCTCGTCGTCGCTGAAGACGAACACCGGCACCTCCTCGCGCAGTGCCGCGCCAGAAGCCGGGCTGGCCCTCGAGCTCGCTCGAGGTAGGAGTCGAGGAGCTTGCCGATCGCCTGCGGTGGTCATGGGGCGCGCATCTTGACGCATGCCGGGGCGCGATGCACGCACTTTCCTCGGCGCGCACCACGGGTTAGGCTCGCGGCGCATCCATCGCATCCGCCCGACGCGTCCGCGGCCCCGCGCCCGGAGGCACGCGACCCACCGAGGAGCCGTATGCCCATCGAGACCCCCGACGACGCCCCGCGCCCCGGACGACTCATCATCCCCGGCGCCGAGACCGACGCCCGCGCAAGGGCCGCGCATCGTGCTGCCGCCCGGCGCGCGGCTGGAGGAGCCCGACGAGCTGCCCGAGTTCCCGCGGCTGCGCCCGCTCATGCTGTCGATGGCCCGCGACGGCGAGCGCGAGGTGCTGGTCGTGAACGACCCGCTGGGCGTGATGCCCGCGCCGGCCGCGCTCTCGGTGGAATCGCTGGGGCTGCTCCAGCTGCTCGACGGCACGCGTGTCGATGAACGACATCACCGCCGCGGTGATGCGCGAGAGCAAGGATCTGCGCGTCGGCAACATGGTGAGCGACTTCGTCGGTCAGCTCGACCGCCTGCTCATGCTCGAATCGCCGCGCTTCGAGGCGGCGTATCGCGACGGTGCGCGACGAGTACCATGCCCTCGAGGTGCGCCAGGCGGTGTTCGAGGGCGTGGCCTATCCGGCCGAGCCCGACAGCGTGCGCCCGCTCGATCGACGCCGACTTCGCCGCCGCCGAAGCAGGCTCGCGCGGCGGCAGGCGAGCCCGCTCGCCGCGCCCGACGCGCGGCCGCGCGCGCTGCTGGCGCCCGCACCTCGACCCGCGGCGCGCCGGACACGCTGATCGCGCGCGCCGTGATGGAGATCGGCCGCGAGCCGCGCGGCGCCGCTGCGCGTGGTGGTGTTCGGCACCGGCCACCAGCTGTTCGGCGACGCGTACGCGCTCACCCGCAAGCGCTACGAGACGCCGCTCGGCACGGTGGCGTGCGACACCGCGTTCGTCGACGCCGTCGCGGAGCGGCTCGGCGAGGCCGCCTACCACGGCGAGCTGGCGCACCGCGACGAGCACTCGATCGAGTTCATGGCGCTCTACCTGCAGGCGC
Source organism: Candidatus Eiseniibacteriota bacterium (assembly GCA_963725865.1). Lineage (GTDB taxonomy): Bacteria > Eisenbacteria > RBG-16-71-46 > RBG-16-71-46 > RBG-16-71-46 > CAVSAC01. The sequence continues at coordinate 10,660 of CAVSAC010000013.1, read as the reverse complement.
CACCTCGGCGAGCACCCGTTCGCCATCGTGCCGATCGTGTGCGGCGGCTTCCACGCGCTGCTCGACGACGGGCAGACCCCGCGCGAGGACGCCGGCTTCGAGGCGCTTCCTGCAGGCGGTGCGCGACACCGCCGCGGCCGAGGGCGGCGACACCGTGTTCCTCGCCGGCGGTGGACCTCTCGCACGTCGGCCCGCGCTTCGGCGACGCCACGGTGGACGAGCGCGCCCGGGGCGAGGTCGAGGAGGTCGACCGCCCCGCGCTCGCGGCCGCGGTGAAGGGCGACGCCGACGGATGGTTCACGGCCATCGCCGAGCAGCAGGACGTCACCCGCATCTGCGGCTTCGCCCCGACCTACGCGCTGCTGCGCTGCGCCGAGCCCGGCCCGGGCCGCCTACTCGGCTACGAGCAGAGCCCCGAGCCCGACAGCACCGTGGTGAGCATCGCGGCGGCGGTGTGGCCGGGCGCCTGAGCGCTCCCGGGCTCTCGATCTCCGCGTCGCGCCGGTAGTGGACCGGTGGCGCGCCCCCGGCGCGGGGCGCGCCGCGCCCGGTGTGCCGACCGCGTGGTGGACGAGCGCGGCGAGATGCGCCCGCACGTCAACGTGTTCGTGGGGGTGGAGGCCATCCGCTGGACCGGTGGCCTCGCCACCGCGTTGCCCGACGGAGCCGAGATCAGCATCGTGCCGGCGGTCAGCGGCGGCTGATCGACCGGGGAGCGGCTAGGCGGGCGGGTGCCTGAGGAAGTAGCTGTCGGCCTTGACGCGCAACTGCAGCACGATCCACTCGAGCTGGCGGCGCAGCTCCGCGACGGAGTTCCCCGCCGGCCACCAGCGGTCCTCCTCGTGCAGCAGCTCGCCGAGGCGCACGCGATAGCCGCGGGCGCGCGAGCACTCGGTCTCGTCCTCGCCCCCGGCGCGCAGCGGCAACACCTCGAGGTCCTGACGGTCGACCGAGATGGCCGCCTCGCCGGTGACCCAGCCGAGGTGGCGTCGCAGCCCCAGGTAGACGTTCGCGCCGTCGCCACGATGCCAGCGGACCCACACCAGGTTGGTCTTGATGCCCCAGCTGGCGGAGCTCCGGGTGGCTTCGGGGACGTGCTTCTCGAGCGCCGCCTTGGCGACGTTCGAGAACGTGCCGGCCTTGAGCGCGGTGGCCTTCGCGTCGGTCATGCGTCCTCCCGGGGACGGGGGGCGAACGGCACGAGTCTCGGCACGCGCCGCTGGTAACGCCGGTAGGCGTCACCGAAGTGGTCCACGAACATGCGCTCCTCGATCACGGTGTGACACCAGAGCGGGACCACCAATACCACGGCGAGCACCAGGAGGAGCAAGCGGTTCCAGACCAGCGCGCTCCCCGCGACGGCGAACAGCACCCCGGTGTAGAGGGGATGCCGCGTCACCGCGTACGGTCCATCGGTGACCAGCTCGTGACCCGGCTTGAGCCCGAAGCTGCCGGTGAACCAGCGTCCGAGGCGGACCTTGCCCCACGCGGCGAGCCCCAGGCCGGCCGCGCTGAGCGCGAGACCCGCCCATGCCCCCGCCGGTTGCAGTGCGGGCGGCGCCAGCGCGCGATCGAGCCGCAGCACCAGGCTCGAGAGCGCCCACAGCGCCACCAGGCCGAGCTCGACCGCGAGCAGGAGGAGGCGGTCGCGCCCGCGCTGGACGACGTACGACCCGCCCACGGTCAGCCGCGCCGAATCCAGGAACGGGACCACCGCGACGATCACGCAGGCGAGCCAGAGACCGTGGAGCGCACTCAGGGTGGGCTTCCTCCTCCGCGCGTGGGCGGTGGGCCGCGGCACCGGACCGGCTCGCGGTGGCGGGCCCGCCGGCGCGGCGGTTGCGTGCCCCGGCAGCGGGGTCTTACCCTGCGTCCGTGGCAGCGTTCCTGTTCAAGACCGAGCCCTCGGAATACTCCTACTCCGACCTGGTCCGCGACAAGCGTGCGGTCTGGGACGGGGTCTCGAACGCGCTCGCGCTCATCCACCTGCGCTCGGTGAAGAAGGGCGACCGCGTGGTGATCTACCACTCCGGCGAGGCCCGCGCGGCCATCGGGCTCGCGGTCGCCACCTCGAACCCCTACCCCGACCCGCGGCTCACCGACGGCCGCCACGTGGTGGTGGAGCTGCGCCCGGAGCGGGCGTTCGATCACCCCGTCCCGCTCAGCGCCATCAAGGCCGACCCGGTGCTGAGCACGCTCGACCTGGTGCGGATCACGCGCCTGTCGGTGATGCCGGTGAGCACGGTGCAGCTGGCGCAGCTCGAGCGCCTCGGCGATGGCTGATCCGGGCACGACCGCCGCGCAGGCGCGCCCGCGCATCGACGAGCTGGTGCGGACCCTCACCGAGCACGACCACCGCTACTACGTGCTCGACCGGCCGACCATCTCGGACGCCGCCTACGACGCGCTGCTGCGCGAGCTGAAGGCGCTCGAGGAGCGCTTCCCCGAGCTGCGGCGCCCCGACTCGCCCACCCAGCGTGTCTCCGGCGGGCTGCGCGCGGCGTTCAAGAAGGTGGCGCACGTGCGGCCCCTGCTCTCGCTCGACTCGCTCATGACCGAGGAGGAGGTGCGGGAGTTCGACGCCCGCGTGCGCAAGAGGCTCGAGCGCGACGACGTCCTGTACGTCGCCGAGCCCAAGTTCGACGGGCTCTCGATCGAGCTGGTGTACCAGGACGGTGTGCTCGCGCGCGGCTCGACGCGCGGCGACGGCGAGCACGGCGAAGACGTGACCGAGAACCTGCGCACCATCCGGGCGATCCCGCTGCGGCTCGGCGCCGCGGGCCCCGGCGGCGGCCGGCGCGGCCAGGTCGCCATCCGCGGCGAGGCGCTGATGCTGCTGGCGGAGTTCGAGGCGCTCAACGGCCGGCTCATCGCCGCCGGCGAGGAGCCGTTCGCCAACCCCCGCAACGCGGCGGCCGGCGCGGTACGCCAGCTCGACCCGGCGATCACTGCCTCGCGCCGCCTCGACTTCTTCGCCTACGAGATCATGCACGCCGAGCACGTCGCGCTCGCCACCCAGCACGAGATGCTCGAGGCGCTGCGCGGCTGGGGCTTCCACGTCGAGTCGCGGGTCGAGCGCTGCGACGGCATCGACGCCGCGATCGCCTTCCACGCGCGTCTCGGCGAGGAGCGCGACCGCCTGCCCTACGAGATCGACGGCGCGGTCATCAAGGTCGAGCGCCGCGACTGGCAGGAGCGGCTCGGCATGGTGTCCCGCTCGCCGCGCTGGGCGGTCGCGTTCAAGTACCCGCCGCGCATCGAGCTCACCAAGGTGCTCGACATCGTCGTGCAGGTCGGGCGCACCGGGAAGCTCACCCCGGTGGCGGTGCTGCAGCCGGTCGACGTCTCGGGCGTCACGGTGAGCCGCGCGACGCTCCACAACCAGGACGAGGTCGACCGCAAGGACGTGCGCATCGGCGACACCGTGAGGGTGCGCCGCGCCGGCGACGTCATCCCCGAGGTGGTCGAGGTGCTGGCCGAGAAGCGCCCGAAGGGCACGAGCGCGTTCGTGATGCCCGAGCGTGCCCGGTGTGCGGCGGCGCGGGTCGAGCGCGAGGGCGCGGCGCACCTATGCACGAACGGGCTCGCCTGCCCGGCGCAGCTCGAGGGCCACATCGAGCACTTCGCCTCGCGCGGCGCCATGGACATCACCGGGCTGGGCGCGAAGACGGTGACGCAGCTGATCGAGACCGGGCTCGTCAAGGACCTCGCCGATCTCTACCACCTCACTCCCATCGACCTCGCCGCGCTCGAGGGCTTCGCCGAGAAGAGCATCGAGAACCTGATCCCGCGATCGAGGCCAGCAAGAAGCCGCGGCTCGACCGCTTCCTGTACGCGCTCGGCATCGAGCACGTGGGCGACACGGTGGCCCGGCTGCTGGCCGAGCACTTCGGCGCGCTGCAACCCTGATGGACGCGGACGACGAGGAGCTGCAGCAGATCCACGGCATCGGCCCCGAGGTCGCGGAGACCGTGAGCCACTTCTTCGCCAACCGGAGGACTCGCAAGGTGATCGAGCGCCTGGCGAAGGCGGGCGTGAAGCCGGTGCACGAGGCGCGGCCGACGGGCTCGCAGCCGCTGGACGGCGAGGTCATGGTCTTCACCGGCGGGCTCGAGCGCATGAGCCGCCCCGAGGCGCAGAGCCGGGCCGAAGCGCTGGGCGCGCGCACCACCAGCGGCATCAGCAGGAAGGTCACGCTGGTGGTGGCCGGTCCGGGCGCGGGCTCCAAGCTCGACGAGGCGAGCAAGCTCGGCATCAAAGTCATCGACGAGGCCGAGTTCCTGAAGCGCATCGGGGAGAAGTGAACCTTGGCGATCGAGGGGCTGACCGTGATCGAGGTGCTCCTGATGCTGGTCGGAGCCGGGTTCCTGGCGCACGCCGTCCGGGGCCTGGCCCGCGGTGAGCTGAGGTTCGGCGGCCAGGTCTACGCCCGCGCAGCGCGACCGCTGCTGTACTGGTACTACACCGTGCTGCTGGCGGCGGTCGGACTGGTGGCGCTCGGCTACTATGGCGCCCAGCTCATGCACGGGCGCTGACGACCGCGACCGCGCGGGCCCCCGCGGCCACGCACGTCCCTGGAGACCCCATGTCCCGCACCAACGCCGAGATCGCCCAGGTGCTGTCGACGCTGGCCACGCTGCTCGAGATCGACGGCGCGAACCCGTTCCGCGTGCGCGCCTACCGCGAGGGCGCGCGCGTGGTCGAATCGCAGGCCGAGCCCATGGCGGCGCTCGCCGGGAGCGAGGGCGCGCTCGAGGCGCTGCCCGGGATCGGCAAGGACCTGGCGCAGAAGATCCGGGACATCGCCCAAAGCGGCTCCACCGAGCTGTACGACGAGATGGCGAAGAGGATCCCGCTCGAAGTCGCGGGCTTCACCGAGCTGCAGGGGCTGGGGCCCAAGCGGGTGAAGACGCTGTTCGAGACCCTCGGCATCCGCGACCGCGCCGCGCTCGCGCAGGCGGCGCAGGAGGGCCGGCTGCGCGACCTGCCCGGCTTCGGCGAGAAGGTCGAGCAGAACGTCATCAAAGCGCTCGAGGTGGCGAGCCACCATGCCGGGCGCGTGCTGCTGGCCGGAGCCTGGGCGGTGGCGCACGCGCTGGCCGAGCGCGTGGCGCGCGTGCCGGAGCGTGACGCAGGTGGAGCTGGCCGGCTCGTTCCGGCGCCGCCGCGAGACCGTGGGCGACCTCGACCTGCTGGTGTGCGGCGGGGGCGCCGGTCCCGTGATGGACGCATTCACCGGCCACGCCGACGTCGCCGACGTGCTCGGTCGCGGCGACACCAAGTCGAGCGTGCGGCTGCGCAACGGGCTGCAGGTCGACCTGCGGCTGGTGCCGGCCGAGTCGTTCGGCGCCGCGCTGCTCTACTTCACCGGCAGCAAGGAGCACAACATCGAGCTGCGCAAGCTGGCGATCGCGCAGGGGCTGACGCTCAACGAGTACGGGCTGGCGCGCGAGCGCGATGGCCACGTGGTGGCGGCGCGCACCGAGCAGGACGTCTACGCCGCGCTCGGGCTGGCGTGGATCCCGCCCGAGCTGCGCGAGGCGCGCGGCGAGATCGCGCTGGCGCGCGCGGGGACCCTGCCGCGGCTGATCGAGGAGCGCGACCTGGTCGCCGACCTGCACGTGCACAGCGACCGCAGCGATGGTCGCGACACGCTCGAGACCATGGTGCGCGCGGCGCGCGAGCGCGGCTACGCGTATTGCGCCATCACCGAGCACTCGCAGTCGCTGGCGATGGCGCGCGGGTTCGACACCGCGCGGGTGCGCAGGTCGGTGGCCGAGATCGAGGCGGTGCGCCACGCGGTCCCCGGCATCCACGTGCTGCACGGGCTCGAGGTGGACATCCTCGCCGACGGCGGGCTCGACCTCGACGACGAGGGGCTGGCGCTGCTCGACTGGGTGATCGTCTCGCTCCACTCCCGCCTCGACCAGCCCGCCGACGCCGCCACCGCGCGGGTGCTCGCGGCGCTCGACCACCCGCGCGTGTGCGCGATGGGGCATCCCACCGGACGCATCATCGGGACCCGGCCCGGCTCGCCGTTCGACGTCGAGCGCGTGTTCGAGCGCGCCGCCGCGCGCGGCGTGGCGATGGAGATCAACGCCCAGCCGGACCGGCTCGACCTCAGCGAAGTGCACGCGCGGCTGGCGCGCGAGAAGGGAGTGCGGTTCGTGATCGACACCGACGCCCACTCGGTGGCGCAGCTCGACAACCTGCGCTACGGCGTGTTCCAGGCGCGCCGTGCCGGTCTGACCCGGGACGACGTGCTGAACACACTGACCTACGAGCGCTTCATGGCGGCGCTCGCCGCACGACTCGGCCCGCGCGCGGCGGCTGCGGCGCCGCCGAAGTCGAGCGCTGCGGATGCCAGCACGGCGAAGGCCCGGCCCGCGAAATCGAGCGCGCCCGCGAAGCCTGGCGCGGCCGGGGCGGCCGCGCGCGCGGAGCCTGCCGCCACCAAGTCTCGCGATGCCGCGAAGCCCGCCGCGACGAAGCCGCGCGATGCCGCGAAGCCCGCCGCCACGAAGCCGCGCGGTGCCGCGAAGCCCGCCGCCACGAAGCCGCGCGGCGCCGCGAAGCCGACGGGAGGCAAGCCTTCCACCGCCCGAGCGCGCGCCTCGAAGCGGCGAGGGGCCTGATGCCCCACGACGCCCATCCCGGCCCGGCGCGCCCCGGTGGCCGGCTCGCGCTGGTGGCGGTCTACGGCACCGCGATGGGCTGGCTCGAGGCGGTGGTGGTGGTGTACATCCGCGCCCTGCTCGGCATGCCGCGCGGTGAGGCCACCCCCGACCCTGACACGATGCTGCGCGCGCTGCGCTCGGTGCCGTGGCTCATGCCGACCGAGCAGGGCCGCGAGGCGGCGACGCTGCTGATGCTGGCGGCGGTCGGCGCGCTCGCCGCACGCACCGGACGCGGGCGCCTCGGGGCGTTCCTGGTGGCGTTCGGGATCTGGGACATCACCTACTACGTCGCGTTGCGCCTGCTGGTGGACTGGCCCGCCAGCCTGCTCACCCGCGACCTGCTGTTCCTGATCCCACCGCACCCGTGGTGGGTGCAGCCGGTCTGGGTGCCGATCGCGATCTCGTGCCTGATGATCGCCGGCGGCGCGGGGCTGATGGGCCGCGAGCGGCGCTGAGCGCACCGCGTGGCCGCCGTGCAGGTGACCCGCCCCCCCGTCGGCGTCGGGCGTACCCCGCGCAGCTCTCAAGCGCGGGCGGGCGCGTGCCGATGACGGTCGGGGATCGTCGAGGCCCGTGCGCACACCCCTCCCGCGCAATCTGGCCTGCGTCCACTGGGATCCGGGACGGGACGCGGGCGCGTCCCGAGGGAGGGAGCCCCCACCATGCGCAGCCGTCCGGCGGTCGGCAGGGCTCCGACCGTCCTGCCGCTCGAGCGCACCGCCGAGATGTGGCGTGAGACCTATCGCCGCATCGCGCAGCGCTCGGTCCTCGGCGCGCTCCTCTATCCCGGGCTCGGCCTGGCGCTCTGGCTCGGGATCCGCCAGGAGGACCAGGACCCGCGCCTGCTCCTGTTCACCTCGATCGGCACCAGCCTGCTCGCCTGCGGGCGGGTGTTCCTGGCGCGCAGCTTCGAGCGCAGCTACGACCGCTCGCCCGCCGGCTTTCGCGTCGTGTTCCGCTGCACCAGCTTCGCGATGACCGCGGCATGGGGTGCCTACACCAGCGCCATGATCGTCGAGACCGGGCTGAGCGCGACCTCGATGCAGGCGATGGTCGCCGCGGCCGGCGTCGCCGCGGCGCTGGTCGCGGTGATGTCTCCCGACCGGTGGCTGGCGCGCACTGGACTGCTGATGCTGTTAGGACCGCCGATGGTGGTGGCGGCGCTGAGTCCGGACGTCCACCTGCTGGCGGTGCCGGTGATGAACGCGCTCTACCTGGTGTTCACGTTCGCGGAGTCGGCGCGATTGGAGCGCGCCCACTGGAGCGGGATGCACGACGCGAGGCTGCTCCAGCAGCGCGCCCGCGAGCTCGAGGAGGCGCGCCGCAACGCCGACCTGGCGCGCCGTGCCGCCGAGGAGGCGAGCCGCGCCAAGTCCGAGTTCCTCGCCAACATGAGCCACGAGATCCGCACGCCGATGAACGGCGTGATCGGCATGACCGGACTGCTGCTCGAGACCCCGCTGAGCGAGGAGCAGCAGGACTGCGCGCGCACCATCCGCTGCAGCGCCGAGTCGCTGCTCACCATCATCAACGACATCCTCGACTTCTCGAAGATCGAGGCCGGCCGGCTCGAGCTGGAGGCGATCGACTTCGATCCCCGCGTCGTGCTGGGCGACGTGCAGGACCTGCTCGCGCTGCACGCCCGCGCCAAGGGACTCGCGCTCGGCATCGAGATCGCCGGCGACCTGCCGCGCCGGCTCACCGGCGACTCCGGACGGCTGCGCCAGGTGCTCGTCAACCTCACCGCCAACGCTGTCAAGTTCACCCCGCGCGGCAGCGTCACGCTGGTCGCGGACTGCCTCGAGGCCGCGCCGACCCACGCGCGCATCCGCATCGCCGTCCGCGACACCGGCATCGGCATCCCGGTGGAGCGACAGGCCACGGTCTTCGACGCGTTCGCGCAGGCCGACGGCTCCACCACGCGGCGCTTCGGCGGCACCGGTCTGGGGCTCTCGATCAGCCGCCGGCTGGTGCACCTGATGGCGGGCACGCTCGAGCTCGACAGTCGTCCGGGCGAGGGCAGCACCTTCACCGTCACGCTGCGATTGCCGCGCGCGGCCGAGGTCCGGGAGGTCGGGACCGATCCCACCCCCGGTGCGTCGGACCCCTCGCGCCTGCACGGCTGCCGCGTCCTGCTCGCCGAGGACAATCCCGTCAACCAGCGGGTCGCGCTGCGCCTGCTCGAGCGCGTCGGCGTGCACGCCGACGCGGTGGCGGACGGGGCCGAGGCGCTCGAGGCGCTCGAGCGTCTGCCCTACGACCTGGTGCTCATGGACGTGCAGATGCCGCGCCTCGACGGCCTGAGCGCGAGCGAGGAGATCCGGCGCCGCGAAGTGGGCACCGGCGTCCACCTGCCGATCGTGGCCATGACCGCCCACGCCATGAAGGGGGACCGCGAGCGCTGCCTGGCGGCCGGGATGGACGACTACGTATCCAAGCCCGTCAAGGCGGAGGAGCTGTACGCGACCATAGCGCGACGCGGCGGATCCGCAGTCGAAGCACGACTTCGGCCGCAACGTCATTCCCGAGGCCGTCGCGACGCGGCGCGTGTTCGCGTACCCGTTCGAGGACGTCGAGACGAAGGCGCAGCGCTACTGGCGCGACGTCGGCACGGTGGACGCGTATTACAGCGCGAACATGGAGCTCATCTACGTGAGCCCCGAGCTGAATCTGTACGACGAGGCGTGGCCGATCTGGACGTATCAGGAGCAGGTACCGGGCGCGAAGTTCATTCTCGACGAGGACCGGCGGCGCGGTCTCGCGATCAACTCGATGATCGCGGGCGGCTGCATCGTCTCGGGCGCGCTCGTGCGCGAATCGCTGCTGCTTACGAACGTCATGGTCGACGAGCAGTCGGAAGTGTGTCGCTCCGTCGTGCTGCCGCACGTCGAGATCGGCCGCAGCTGCTACATCGCGAACGCGATCATCGACGAGTACTGCGACATTCCGCACGGGATGGCGATCGGGCGCGACCGCGAGGCCGACAGCGAGAACTTCCACGTCACGGACAACGGCATCGTGCTCGTCACGCGCAGCATGCTGGCGGCGCTGCGGCGCGGCCCCTCGCACTGAACGGCCGTGAATCCCGTCCTCGCCGCGCGCCGCGCCGGGGTATTGCTCCATCCGACGTCGCTACCCGGCTTGGACTCGCAGGGCACGCTGGGCCGTGAGGCGTGGCGGTTCGTCGACTGGCTCGCGGCCGGCGGCTTCAGCGTGTGGCAGACGCTGCCGCTCGGTCCGCCCGACGCGTACGGCTCGCCGTATTGCCAGCGCTCGGCGTACGCCGGCAACCGCCGGCTGCTCGATCGCGAGCATCTCGCGACGTTGCGCGAGCTGCCGCGCGGCGTCGACCTCGCTGCGCTCGACGGGCGGCACGACGCGCTCTATCGGTCGTTCGCGGCGCTCGCGACCGACGCGCAGCGACGCGAGCTCGCGAGCTACGTGCGCGCGCAGCGCTGGCTTCTTCCGTACGGGCTGTTCGAGCTCTGCAGCGAGCGGTTCGGCGCCGTGCCGTGGTGGCAGTGGCCGCGCGAATTTCGCGATCGCGACCCGCACGCGCTGCGGCGGCTCGCGCGCGAGCAACGCGAACGGTTCCGCGGCATCGTCTTCGAGCAGTATCTGTTCGACCTCCAGTGGTCGGCGCTGAAGCGCTACGCGAACGATCGCGGCGTGCAGCTCTTCGGCGATCTGCCGTTCTACGTGGACCGCAACAGCGTCGAGGTCTGGTGGCGGCGCGGGCTGTTCGCGCTCGATGCCGACGGCGAGCCGAGCGAGGTGGCCGGAGTGCCGCCGGACTACTTCAATGCCGACGGTCAGCTGTGGGGCAACCCGCTGTACGACTGGGATGCGATGCAGCGCACGGGCTTCCGCTGGTGGCTCGACCGCCTGCGCGCGCAGCTCGCGCGGTTCGATCTCGTGCGTATCGACCATTTCCGCGCGCTCGAGTCGTACTGGGCCGTGCCGGCCGACGCGACGACGGCGCG
>CAVSAC010000012.1:607500-1447420 GCA_963725865.1 Candidatus Eiseniibacteriota bacterium | reverse complement strand
GGCCGGATCTGTACCTCGTAGCCAGGCGGCACCTCGATCGCGAGTCCGGTCGGGACCCGCACGATGGCGCCGGGGGCCACTTCGACCGGCGCCTGGACCGCCGCGCGCACGTCCAGGCCGGCCGCGCCGGCCGACTCGTAGGCGGGCAGCGGCAGCCCCGCGGCGTGCGGCAGTCTACGGATGCGGACCCGGATCGGAACTGGAGTCGGCGCGGGAGTCATGGTGCGCGCACGGTAGCAGCCGCGCCCGCCCGCCTCCAGTGTCGGCTGCGCGGCCGCCGCGGGCGGAGTGGCCGGATGGTGGCCGGATCGCTATGATCGGCGCGCAACCGTCACGCGGGCCGCGCGGGCCCGCCGCCTTCCACCCCGGGACCGCCCATGAAGGTGCTCAAGTTCGGGGGCTCGTCGCTGGCCACGCCGGAGCGCGTGCGCCGGGCGGCGGACATCGTCCTCGCCGCGGCCCGCGAACAGCGCGTGGTGGTCGTGGTGTCGGCCTTCCAGGGGGTCACCGACCAGTTGCTCGCGGCGGCGCGCGCCGCCGAACGCGGCGAGGCGCTCACCCACACGCTGCTGAACGCCCTCGCGCGTCGTCATCGCGCGGCGGCGCGCCGGCTCGCCGCGCCGCGCGCCCGCGCCGAGGTCGTGCGCCGGGTCGACGCGCAGCTCGGTGAGCTGCGGGATGCGCTTGCGGGCATCCGACTGCTGCGGCACGCGCCGCCGCGCGCGCTCGACCTGGTGGCGAGCTTCGGGGAGCGCCTGTCGGCCGCGATCGTCGCCGCGCACCTGCGGTCGCGCCATCCGGCGGAGGCCGTCGACACGCGCGGGCTGGTGATCACCGACGATCAGTTCACCCGCGCCTCGGTGCTGCAGGCGCCCACCGCCGCCGCGCTCCGGCGGCGACTCGGCGGGCGTGCCCACCGCGGCACGCGCACGCCGATCGCGGTGGTGACCGGCTTCATCGGCGCCACCGAGGACGGCCGCACCACCACGATCGGGCGCAACGGCTCCGACTACACCGCCGCCCTCGTGGGAGCGGCGCTCGGCGCCGCGGCGATCGAGATCTGGACCGATGTCGACGGCATCCTGAGCGCCGATCCCGCCGTGGTGCCCGCGGCGTTCGTGGTGCCGAGCCTCACGTACGAGGAGGCGATGGAGCTCTCGTACTTCGGCGCCAAGGTGCTGCACTCCGCGACCCTCGCCCCGGCGGTCGCGCGGCGGATCCCGGTGTGGATCCGCAACACCTTCGCGCCCCGCTCGCCCGGGACCTGCGTGGCGGCCGAGAGCACCGCGTGGCAGCCGGTCGCCAAGGGCGTCACCTGCATCGACGACATGGCGCTGCTCACGCTCCGCGGGCTCGAGATGGTCGGCGTACCCGGTACCGCGGAGCGCCTGTTCGGGGCACTCGCCCGGCAGGAGGTCAACGTCATCCTGATCTCGCAGGCCTCCTCCGAGCACACGATCTGCTTCGCGATCGCGACCGACGGCGTCGCGCGCGCGCGGCGCGCGATCCACCACGAATTCCGGTTCGAGTTCCAGAACCGCCTCGTGGTGCTGGACGAGACCCTGCGGCAGGCCATCGTCGCGATCGTCGGCGAGGGCATGAAGGGCACGCCGGGCGTGGCGGGCAAGGTGTTCCAGTCGCTCGGCGACCACGGCGTGAACGTCACGGCCATCGCGCAGGGCGCCTCGGAGCGCAACATCTCGTTCGTGGTGCCGTCGACCGCGCGGGTGCGCGCGCTGCGGGTGGTGCACGAGGCGTTCTTCGAGCCCACCGTCAAGCTGCGCCTGGTGGTGATCGGCAAGGGCACCATCGGCTCGGCGCTGCTCGACCTGCTCGCGCGCCAGCGCGCCGATCTGCTGGCGCGCGGCTACGACGTCCGCGTCTGCGGGATCGCCGACCGCCGGCGCGTGGCGCTCGCGCCCGACGGGCTCGACCTGCTCCACTGGCGTGCGACGCTCGCGCGCGCGCGCCAGCGGCTCGCGCCCCCGCAGCTCGCGCGCGCGATCGCGGCGCTCCAGTGGACGAACGCCGCGGTGGTGGACTGCACGGCCAGCACGGCGGTGGTGGACGCGTACCCGGACTTCGTGCGCGCGAACCTGCACATCATCACCCCGAACAAGCAGGCGAACGTGCTGCCGTGGCCCCGCTACCAGGCGCTGATGGCGCTGCTGCGCGAGCGCCGCAAGCGATTCCTGTACGAGGCCAACGTGGGGGCGGGGCTGCCCATCATCTCGACGCTCCAGGACCTGATCGCCAGCGGCGACACCGTGGAGCGCATCGAGGGTGTGTTCTCGGGCACGCTCAGCTACCTGTTCAACACCTTCGACGGCACCACGCCGTTCAGCGTGCTGGTGCGCCAGGCGCACGCGCTCGGACTCACCGAGCCCGACCCGCGCGACGACCTCTCCGGCGGCGACGTGGCGCGCAAGCTGCTGATCCTCGCGCGGGAGCTGGGGCTCGCGCTGGAGCTCGACGACGTGGCGGTCGAGAACCTGGTGCCTCCCGCGCTGCGCCGCGGCCGCTTCGGCCCGGCTCTGTTCGGGCGCCTCGCGCGCGTCGATGCCGCGCTCGCGCGGCGGGTCGCGGCGACGCGCCGCACCGGCGCGGTGCTGCGCTACGCCGCGGTGCTCGCCCGCGGGTCGGCACGCGCGGGGCTGCGGGAGTTCCCGGCCGACCACCCGTTCGCCGCCACCCGCCACACCGACAACGTGATCGCGTTCACCACCCGCCGCTATGGCGCGACGCCGTTGGTCGTCCAGGGCCCCGGCGCCGGCGCCGATGTGACCGCGATGGGCGTGTTCTCCGACCTCCTCAAGCTGCTCCACTCGCTGCCGCGATGATCGCGGATCCGAGCACCCCATGCCGACCCGGCCGCTGCTGAGCGCGCAGGCGTACGCGCCCGCCTCGATCGCGAATCTGGGGCCCGGCTTCGACACGCTCGGCGTCGCGCTCGCCGGGCTCGGAGACTTCGTGACGGCGGTCCGCAGCCCCCGCACCGGCGTGCGGTGCGCGTTGCGCGCCCCGGTGCCCGGGCTGCCGGCGCGCGGAGCATCGAACGTGGCCAGCGTGGTCGCGCGCGCGCTGCTGCGCGCGGCCCGGCCCGGCTTCGGAGTGGACTTGATGCTCGACAAGCGGCTGCCGATCGGCTCCGGCCTCGGCAGCTCGGCGGCCAGCAGCGTGGCGGCCGCGGTGGCGGTCAACGCGCTGCTCCCGCGCCCGCTGGCGCGCGCGGACCTGCTGCCCTTCGCGCTCGTGGGGGAGCGCCACGCCGCAGGCACCGCGCACGCGGACAACGCCGCGCCCGCCCTGTTCGGCGGCGTGTGCCTGGTGCGCGGCGGGGGCCGCGACGGCGTGTTGCAGCTCACGCCCGGGGCGGAGTTCACCTGGGTGATCGCACATCCGCACGTCATAGTGCGCACGGCACGCGCGCGGCGCGTGCTGCCGCGCGCGGTCCCGCTCGAACGCGCGGTACGGCAATGGGCGAACGTCGGGGGACTGGTCGCGGGGCTCGTGAGCGGCGACCCCGCGCTGGCCGGCGCCTGCATGGAGGACGTGATCGTGGAACCGGTGCGTGCCCCACTCATCCCTGGCTTCACCGCGGTGCAGCGCGCCGCCCGGCGGGCCGGCGCGGCCGGCTGCTCGATCGCCGGCTCCGGCCCCTCGGTGTTCGCGCTGGCGCCGTCGGCCGGCGCTGCACCCGCCATCGCGCGCGCCATGCGGGCGGCGTTCGCGCGCGCGGGGCTCGCGTGCGACGTGCACGTGGCCGCCACCGACGGGCGCGGCGCGCGCGTCGTGCGCCGGAGGCGCGCGTGAAGTTCCGCAGCGTGCTCGGGCGCTGCGAGCCGGTGCCGTTCGCACGCGCGCTGTTCGACGGGCTGGCGCCCGACGGCTCGCTCTACGTGCCCGAGTCGATCCCGCGGCTCGCGGACAAGGAGCTGGCCGCCCTTCCGAAGCGCTCGTTCGGCGAGATCGCGTGCGCCGTGCTGGCGCCGTTCCTGGACGAGTTCAGCGCGGACGAGCTGCGCGGGATCGTCGATCGCGCCCTCGATTTCCGCGTCCCGCTGGTGCCCCTCGAGGGCCGGCTCCAGCTGCTCGAGCTGTTCCACGGCCCGACGCTCGCGTTCAAGGACGTCGGCGCCCGCTTCATGGCCCAGGCGATGTCGACGCTGCTGGCGCGCGAGCAGCGCGAGGTCACGATCGTGGTCGCGACCTCGGGGGACACCGGCAGCGCGGTGGCCCGCGGCTTCCACGGAGTGCCGCACATCACGGTGTTCGTGCTGTACCCCGCGGGTCGCATCAGCGAGCTGCAGGAGCGCCAGATCACGACGGTCGGGGGCAACGTGCACGCGCTCGAGGTGGAAGGCACGTTCGACGACTGCCAGCGACTCGTGAAGCAGGCGCTGGCGGAATCCGCCGGCGACGCGGCCCGCACCCTGACGACCGCGAACTCGATCAACGTCGGGCGACTGCTGCCGCAGATCACCTACCACGCCTGGGCGCTGGCGCAGCTCCGCGCCCGGCCGGCGACCGCCGCGGCCACTCCGACCGTGGTGGTGCCGAGCGGCAATCTCGGAAACCTCACCGCGGCGTTCTACGCCCGCGCGATGGGGATCCCGATCCGCGGTCTGGTCGCCGCCACCAACGCGAACGACGTGCTGGTGGAGTTCCTGCGGACCGGCACGCTGACGCCGCGGGCCGCGGTCGCGACCCACTCGAACGCGATGGACGTCGGCGATCCGAGCAACCTGCCGCGCATCCAGGCGCTGGTCGACGGCGACATGGACCGTCTCCGCGCGAGCTGACCGCGTTCGCGGTGACCGACGAGGAGACCGTCGCGGAGATTCGGGCGACCTGCGAGCGCACCGAGGTGGTGCTCGACCCCCATACCGCGGTGGGCGTGGCCGCCGCGCGCCGGCTGGAGGGCGAGGAGCCGATCGTGGTGGCCGCGACGGCGCATCCGGCCAAGTTCGCCGACGTGGTCCGCACCGCGATCGGTCATCCAGTCCCGCTGCCGGCGACCCTGGCCGTCGCGATGCGCAGTCCGATGCGTCGCGAGCGCATCGCCGCGCGCATCGAGGCGCTGCGCGAGCGGCTCGCGCGCTGACCGCTGCCTGCCCGTCCCGCGGCCTCTTGCCGGACGGAACGAAAGCACCGTAACGCGCGGTGCCCCGGGCCGCTGCGCGCGGCCACTGAGGTACCGCGCGAGGTCGAGATCGCGCTTGGCCACCGCGCCCCGTGAGCGGATGACACCCGGTCGCGCGACGGCACCTCGGCCGGGCTCCGCGCGCCGCGCACGCTTCTGAAGCGGCGCTTCGCAGCAGCCCACGTCCGGCCGAACGCTCGTTCGATTCGAGCCGCCAGCGCCCACTTTTCCCTTTTCACTCCCAGGCCCCGCGCCTAGGGTGCTGGACAGTTCCGTGACATGCAGTTTCCCCAATCCCCACACGGAAGGAGTGGCTCATGCGCGTCAGACCTACACCGCTTCACGCCACACTCGCGATCGTCGGCCTCGGGCTGCTGATCGCGGTCACCTCCATGGCACTGCATCGTCGGTCGACATCCCAGGTGGAGCGCGTCGCGCCCACGCCCGCGTTCGTCGCGGCGCGGGTCGCGCCCGCGGCGCCGGTGCAGGTCGTCACTCGCAGCCACGCCCGTCGTCACGCGACCGCCACGGCGAGCGCCGCGCCGGCCGCGCCCGCGCCGATCGTCGCCGGGATGCGCGCGTATCGGGATCCCGAGACCGGCCTGATCGGTGGCATGCCGCCGGCGGGTCAGGAATCCGTGGTCGGCGGCAATTCCGCCGCGGCTCCCGAGCTGCAGCAGATCCAGCTGCCCGACGGGTCGTGGATGGTGGATCTGCAGGGCACCAACGAGGACTACGTGATCGTCCGGCTCGACGCGAACGGCAAGCCGGTCCTCGATTGCACGAAGGATGCTCACCAGGCGCTGCAGAGCGCGCCGGCACCGGCGCCCGCACCGCGCTACGAGGAGCGCTAGGCCATGACCGACCTGACTCGCATTCGCCGGCGCGGACTCCTGCCGCTGACGCTCGCTGGGCTGCTCGCCCTGGTCGTGGGGACCGCGAACGCCGCGGTGATCACCATCATCAACAACGACGGCGCCGGTGAGGGCTTCAACGATCCCACGCCGGTTGCGCCGGTGGGCGGCAATCCCGCCACCACGGTTGGAGGCCAGCGCCTGTTCATCTTCCAGTACGCGGCCAACATCTGGGGCGGCATCCTGTCGAGCGCGGTCCAGATCGAAGTGCGCGCGGCGTTCAACCCGCTGCACCTGCACGGCGACGAGCGCCGTGCTGGGCAGCACCGGGGCGACCACGATCCATCGCGACTTCGCCGGCGCGGACTATCCCGGCACGTGGTACGTCCAGTCGCTCGCGAACAAGCTGGCGGGGGCCGATCAGCAAGTCGGGACTCCCGACATGAACACGCAGTTCAACTCGGCGCTCAACGGCGCACCCACCTGTCTGGGCGGGGTCGGCTGGTACTACGGCATCGACGGGCTCGAGGGCGTCAACATCGAGCTGCTGCCCGTGGTGCTCCACGAGCTGGCGCACGGCCTCGGATTCGCGACCACCACCAACGGTTCGACCGGCGCCTACAACCTCGGGTTCCCGAGCATCTACGACCGCTACCTGATGGACAACACGCTCGGCCTGCACTGGATCGACATGACCGCGGCGCAGCGCGCCGCCTCCGCGATCAGCATCGACAAGCTGGTGTGGGACGGCTTCTACGGCACCACCGCGGCCGACGCGTACCTCGCGCACCGGCGCCGCATGCTGGTGACCGCCCCGGCCGGGATCGCCGGCAGCTACGGCGCGAATACCGCGTCGTTCGGGCCGCAGTCGTTCACGGTCAGCGGAAACGTGGTGCTGATGGACGACGGGACCGGCACGACGAGCGACGGCTGCGAACCGCTCATCAACGGCCCGGCGCTGGCCGGCAACATCGCGCTGGTCGACCGCGGCACCTGCACGTTCGCCAGCAAGGCCGCGGCGGCGCAGGCCGCGGGTGCGATCGCGGTCCTCATCGCGAACAACGTGGCCGGGCCGCTCTCGCCCGGCGGCACCGATCCGACCATCGTCATCCCGGTGGTCGGCATCACGCAGGCGGACGGTGCGACGCTCAAGGCGAACCTCGGCAGCGGCGTCTCGGTGACGCTCGACCTCGACCCGACGCTGATGGCCGGCGCCGATCCCGCGGGTCGTCCGCTGATGTACGCGCCGAACCCGTTCCAGGGCGGCTCCTCGGTTTCGCACTGGGACGTGACCATGACCCCGAACACCCTCATGGAGCCCGCGATCAACGGCGACCTGCACGACGGCGTGGACATCACGACCGCGTTGTTCCGCGACATCGGCTGGTTCCCGATGGTGACGGCCACCACGCTCGCGGAGTTCCTCGCGGAAGGCCGCGACGACGGCATCCAGCTGCGCTGGCGCTTCAGCGAGCCCGGCGACGTGCTCGCCACCCGGGTCGAGCGCGGCTCCAGCGCGCAGGGTCCGTGGACCACGCTGCCGCTCGCGATGACCATCACCGACACCCACGTCGAGGCGTTCGACGCGGATGCCCCGGTCGGGCAGACGTCGTACTACCGCCTCGGCTACCAGGACGCCGGCGGCTCGTGGTACACGACCGGCCTGGTGTTCGCCGCGCGGCGCGGCTCGGTCGCCAGCACGCTGCAGTTGAGCGCGCCGACGCCGAATCCGACCACTCGGGGCAGCGTCGTGACGTTCTCGGTCCCGACCATCACGCAGGTCCGCCTGACGGTGTGCGACGCGAGTGGCCGTCGCATCCGCACGTTGCAGGACGGCTCGATGATGCCGGGGCAGTACTCGCGGACGTGGGACGGACGCACCGACCGCGACACGCAGGCGGCGGCCGGCGTGTACTTCTACCACCTCGAGACCTCCGACGGCGCGAAGATGCAGCGCGTCGCCATCGTGCGCTGAACGATCCAGCACCGCCGCGAACGGCCCGGGGCTACCGCCCCGGGCCGTTTCGCATGCGACGCGGGGCGCGCGGGAGGGGGCGAAGCGGCCGCCGGTGGTTTCCGGTATGCTGCGTGCGCATGTCGCCCCCGCCTCGACCGTCACGGATGCACGGCCACCCATGATCGAGCGCCCGTCCCCGCCCCCCGGGAGCCGCGGTCGCCGGTCGCGGTCGGGCGCCCGCCCGCGGCGCCGCGCGGCGCTCGTCGCGCTGCTGGCGATGGGCTCGCTGCTCGCGCCGGCCGCGCCGCAGGCGCAGACCGCGGACGGCTCGCCCGCCACCGCCGCGCCCGAGACCCTCGCGACCGGTCCCTGGTACTACCGGGGTCGTCCGTACGGCAGCGAGTCGCTGGTCCATCCGCTGCGGCTGATCCTCGATGGCGGCTTCGGGATCCTGCAGTTCGACAACCGCGACAACCACCTCGGGAGCGTCGATTTCGACCGTGGCTGGAATCGCGTCTGGATCGACCTGCGCCACCCGGTGCGCGCCATCGAGGTGGACGGCTGGAGCGACTTCATCCAGCGCGAGGTGCTGCCGGTCAGCGTGAGCCGCAAGAGCGCGCAGTACTGGCCGAACTACACGCTGCACGTGGTCGGCGGGGGCATGAGCTACGCGATGATGGGCGAGTGGTACGACCAGCACGGCTTCGGGCATCCGCGCTGGTGGGCGGGCGGCACCATGGCCGTGTATCACCTGCTCAACGAGGTGGTCGAGAACGACGACCGCGCGGGACCGACCACCGATGCGATCTCCGACCTCTACCTGTTCGATCCCGCGGGCATCCTGCTGTTCAGCCACGACGGAGTGAACCGGTTCTTCAGCGGCACGCTCCACCTGCGCGACTGGTCGACGCAGCCCGCGATCGATCCGATCGCGCACACCATCGAGAACCAGGGCCAGAACTACGCCATCAAGCTCGCGCTGCCGCGCAGCGAGCACTGGAGCCTGTTCTACTACTTCGGCAATCACGGCGAGGCCGGGCTCTCGTACCGGCGCACGGACGGCCGCGCGTACTCGTTCGCCGCCGGACTGCGTGCGAAGGCCCTGGTGGACCTCGGCGCTGACGCGCGCACCGCGGAGCTGGTGCCGTCGTACGGCTTCTTCTACGACCGCGAGGGTTCGCTGCTGTTCTCGGTGACGAGCGCCACCTCGTCACGCTACAGCCTGCGGGTGAACGTCTACCCGGGGCTGCTGCGCGTGGGCGGCCATACGGTCGGCCTGTTCGCGCTGTGGGACCGCCACGACGAGGACCTCGTGCTGGGGTTCCACCTGCCCTGGGCGCCCCTGGGAGGGGCGGGCCGGCCGTGACGCGCGGGACCGCCGCAACCGCGGCGGAGCCCGGGCGCCTCAGTTCGGGGGCGTGAAGACGAACGGTGCCTGGAACGTCGTCACACCCTGCGGGATCGCGGGGAAGCGCCACTCGCGGATCTGCGACAGCGCGCAGGCCGCCAGCCGTTCCGAGCCGAGCGTGTTCTGCACCACCGTGGCCTCCGTCACCTCGCCCGACGCCGAGACCGTGAGCGCGACCACCAGCTTGCCCCGCAGTCCTTCCTGCCGCTTGAGCTCGTTGCCGTAGCAGAACTGGAGGCCGGCCGAGTACTTCTGGATGACCGCGAGCAGCGACGCGTTGCTGCGATAGACGCCCGGCCCCGCGATGCCGCGCCCACCGCCTCCACCACCACCACCGCCGCCGCCACCGCCGCCACCACCGCCTTCGCCACCGCCACCGGTGCCGGTGCCATAGCCACCGAGCCCGTTGCCGCCCCCCACGCCGTAGCCGTCACTGGTGCCGCCGACGCCGCCACCCGTGCCGCCCGCGCCGCCGCCCCGGGTGCCGCCGCCGATGCCGGCGAGCGTGCCGACCGAGACCCACGAGCCCTGCACCGCCGAGCCGCCGAGCCCGGCGGCGCCGCCACCGGTGCCGCCGATGTCGGCGGACACGGCGCCGAGGTCGGCGTCCCCGCGACCGTTGCGCACCGCGCGCACGCGGCGACCCGGGCCGGGCGAGGAGGCCACCACGGCCGACGCCGACGAGAGCGAGCTCGAGAGCCCCGCGAGCGAGCGCGAGATCGACGCCGTGCTGCCGGCGAGTCGCGTCGCCACCAGCGCCTGCGCGCGCGCACGCCCGGCTGCGCCGCTTCCGATGCCGGTGCCATCCCCGGGCCCCGGCGGCAGGTAGTCGCCCGCGCCCTTGCCCGCGACCGGACCCGCGCCGATCGGACCGGGTGCGCCGGGCGTCTTGCCGACCGGACCGGGTCCGATGGGGCCGGGCGTCCCGGGCTTGCCGGGGGCCTGCGGGCCGTAGCCATCGCCGACCGGCCACGACAGGTGCTTCGGCGGCTCCATCACGAGGTGCGTGATGCGCTGCTGGACTTCGGTGACCTCGGCGAGCATCTCGTGGCGTGCCGGGGTGATCAGCACGGCGATCAGGAACAAGACTCCCGCCAGCCCCGAGCCCATCAGGCACCGCTGGAACAGCCCATCCGGTGAGAGGGATGCCGGGCGGCGGTAGGTGTCGTAGGTCATGCTCGCCATCGCCGTCTCCCTAGGACTTCTGGAACACGGCCAGCGACACGTCGCCGTAGCCGTTCTGGTTGAGCGTGTACATCACGCGCTTCAGGAGCCGGAACTCGATATCGCGATCGCCCTGGATGGTCGCCAGTCGCGACGGGGGCAGCGGCCGGTGGGCCGCATTCGCGGCGGTCGCCTCGGCCTCACGCACCGACTGCAGGCGCGCGGTCAACGGGGCGATCTCGAGTCCTTCGCCGCTCAGCGCGTCCTGGACCGTCGCCACCTTCTGGTCGTCCACCAGGATCCGGTCGTCGTCGATCACCACCACCAGCGACGGCTGGGGCGGTTCCTGCGCGGTCGAGGTGGGGAGCAGCACACCCGCCGGCGGCACCATTCCCTGGCCGCTCGCGGAGTAGCTCTTCAGCAGGAACAACAGCAACACGGTGAGGATGTCCATCATCGAGATCAGGTTGACGCTCGAGTTGGCACGCAGCCCACCCCGCCACCGCGGTCGACCACCGACACGCCGTCTCATGTCACGATGCTCCCTGGCTGGCGTCGGCGAGGCCCGCTTCCGGCAGGCCGGCCGCACGCGTGACGTCCATCACGTCGACGATGTCCTCGTACTTGGTGGTGGGCTCGGCCACGATGTGGACTTCGCGCTTGCCCGCATGCGCGCTCGCCAGCGCGCGCAGCGCGTCCTTCAGCTGTTGGCGCGCACCGTCGGCGGCGGCGGCCGTGCCGGCGCCCGCAGCGGGACGCGGGATGGTCAGCCGCACCACGTCGTTCTCCGACACCACGTACTCCTTGTCCCGCACCCGGATGCTGACCAGGAACGGCGCGTCCACCTCCTCGGCCGCAGCCGACGACGACACCGCCGCGTCGGCCGGCGCGGGCAGCGAGGTCTGGATCACCGCCACCTGCACGAACGCCGCCGACAGCAGCAGCAGCGGAATGATCGAGATGAACACGTTCAGCATCGGCAGCAGCTCGATCTCGCCCGCCACGATCTCGCGCTGGCTCTTCCTGTGTCTCCGTCGCACCCCCATGGGCTACCGTCCCGCGATCTGCGCTGCGGCCGCCGGGCGCGCCACGTTCGCGGCCGGGGCTGCCGCCGCGGGCCGCGCCATCGCGATCGGCGCCGCGGCGTGGCCATGACCCGCGACCGGCTGCGCGATCGCGCGGCCGAGCCGGATGCCGAGGTGGTCGATGTTCTCGGCGACGCCCTCGACGCGCGCGCTCAGCCAGCCCTGCAGCATCAGGGTCGGGATCGCGACGATGAGGCCGAACGCCGTGGTGTGGAGCGCCTCGGAGATGCCCGCGGACAGATGGGCCGAGCGCTGGGCGGCGTCGGCCACCGCGACGCCCGAGATGGCCGTGATGAGTCCGGTGATGGTGCCGAGCAGCCCGATCAGGGTGGCGGAGTTCGCCAGCACGCCCATGAACGAGAGCCGGCGCGTGAGGTCGGGCATCGCGAGCGTGGCCGCGTCGTCAGCGGCCGACTGGAGCGTCGGCTCGTCCGCCGGTGCCACGTGCAGGATCGCCTGCGCGACCCGCGCCACCGGGGTGCTGGAGCCCATCGCAGAGCGGCGGGCGCCCGTGAGGTCGCCGTGCGTGGCGTAGCGGACGAGCTCGTCGGTGAAGCGGCGGCAGTCGAGCGCGGTCGCGCGCGAGATCACGATGAGCCGTTCCACGGCGATGGCGGTGATCACGACGGCGATCGTGAGCACCGCGTGCATGAAGATGCCGCCCTCCTTGTAGAAGGTGGCGATGGTCGCGAACGCATTCATCGGCTGCTCTCCTTTCGTACGTCCTGCGTGGGGTGCGGGGTGAAAGCGATGCGGGAGGGAAGCACGGTGGCCTCGCCGAGCTGCTGGCTCGATCGCAGGTAGCGGTGGTGATGGAAATCCATGAAGCGGCGCTGGTCGCGGGCCGTGATGAACAGCACCTGCGGCACCGCGATCTCGCCCTCGATGTGGATGTCGTCGAGCGTCCGCCCGGCCGCGCCGGCGGCGCCCGCGGCGGCCGGGTGGGCGGGCGGCGCGGAGGCGCGCGCGCTGATCGGGCGCGTGGACGCGCCGACGTGCGCGTCCGCCGGCGCAGGGCGCGTGCCGCTCGCCGGTCGCGTGGCCGGCCGCGCCGGGCGCCGCGCGGGCGGTGCCGTGGCCGGTGCGGACGCCGGCGCGGTGCGCGCGCCGCCCGCCGGAGGCGTGGTCGGCGGCGCCGCGAAGGCGAGCGTTGCGACGGCGAGCGATGCCAGCAGGCTGGTCGCGAAGGTGCGGGTGCTCATCGGTCCTCCCGGGTGCCGGCCAGCTCCGCCGGCTTCGCGCCACCCATGGCCTCGGCCAGGCCGTCGGGGTCGTCGCTCGCGAGCTGGCGGTACTTCGCGAACCAGCCGGCGGCCGCTGCGTCGTCGAACACGAAGTACTTCTCGAGGATGGCGAGGTTGTAGTACGGGCCCGGCAGTGCCGGGTCGAGGTCGATCGCCTTCTGGAACGCCTTGCGCGCCTTCTCTGGATCGCCGGCGCGCAGGCGCGTGATTCCGTAGTTGTTCTGGTTGACCGCGCTGCGCGGGCGGTCGATCGCCGCGGCGGCCGCCAGCGCGGTGGCCGAGTCGGGCGCCGGGCCGCGCAGCGTGACGTACACCTCGACCGGCGCCGCGTCCGCGTCGTCGCGCTCCGGCAGCGCGGCCAGCGCGCGACGCGCGAGGTCCGGCCGTCCGGCCGCGTCGTACTGCAGGGCGAGTCCCGCCATCAGCGCGGGCGGGAGCGTGCCCGCCTGCGACCGCGCGCCCTCCAGCAGGCGGATCGCCTCGGCGTGGCGACCCGACTCGAACATCCGCTTCGAGAGCTGCGCGAGCGCCGGCGCGTACGACGGGTCGCGGCGCACCGCCTCGCGCAGCGCGCCCTCGATCACCGCGGAATCGGAGGCCGGGCTCAGCTCCGCCACCCGATACGGCCAGTACGGCTCGGCGGGCACGGTCGTCGCCTCGGCGCGCGCCTCGGCGAGCGGCGAGCGCGGAGGCGGCGCGTCCGCGGGCTTGCCCGACTTGTCGGGCTTGGCGGCGCGGCGCCCACCGCGGGCCTCGGCTACGGACGTGGACCGCTTCGCCTTCGGCTTTGGCTGGGGCTTGGCCTTCGCCACGCGCGCGGACTTCGGCCTCGCGGACGCACCGTGTGCCGGCGCCCCGGCCGGATCGCCGCCGGGGATCAGGGCACGGGTGACTCCGCAGCCGCCGAGCGCCGACGCCGCCAGCACGAGGCCGGTGAGCAACACGACGCCGGCGCGGATACGGTGAAGGATGCGGACGTTAGGGATCATCGGGGACGCTCCTCGCGCTGCGCGTGCAGGCTCTCGGCGCGGGCCGGGGGGTTCGAGGCGGAGTCGCCCCGCTCGTGATCGCGGCGCGCGTGCTCGGGCGGGGTCGCCGAGACCAGCGGGAACTCCACTTCGGGGCGGAAGAAGAAACGGTTGCCGAGGCGGCCCCACAGCGCCGTGCGGGCGCGGTCGAGCCACGTGTTCGTCGCGCTGGCGCCGCCCGCGCGCTTCAGCAGCTCCGACCACACGCCCTCGCCCTTGTCGTAGAACGCCTGCGCCTGCTCGTGCAGCACGTCTTCGTAGCCCTTCAGGTCCTCGCCCCGCAGGTCGGCCGGGCGCTCGCTCGCCTCGAGCGCGGTGCCGAACGCCACCAGCGCCTCGCCGATCCGGAACGCAGCGGCGTCCGCCCACTCCGCCACGCCGACATCGGCGCAGCGGCGGTAGCGCGCCAGCAGGTCGTCGAGGCGCTTCTGCTTGATCGGGATCGAGCGATCGAGCGGCTGCCGCAGCGTCGCCGCCGCGTATGCGCGCTGGACCTCCTCGGCCTCGAGGAAGCGCACCTGCGCGATCAGCGGGGCGGACGCCAGCTTGGGGTTGGCCTGCGCGCGCTTGAGGTACTCGGCGAGGTGCGACACCGGCGCCGCCGGGCGCCCGCGGACCGGCTTCGCCGGCGCGAGCAGCGCGGAGATCGGGTGCGCCTCGTCGACCCGCGCCAGGTCGGCACGCGCGAGCCCCTCGAACACCTCCATCGCGGTCTCCACGTCGTCCGGGTGCTTGCGCACGTAGGCGATCCGCAGGGTGTCGGCGCGCGCGCGCAGGCCGGCGGCCTCGAACAGGTCCGCGGCCTTGAGCGACGCCGCGCCCGCGCTCTCGTCCTGCGGGAAGCGGGTGGCGAAGTCGGTGTACGCTTGGGCCGCGCGCTCGCGCTCGCCGCCCGCCTCCCAGGCGCGCGCGACCTGCAGGTGGGCGTCGCGGACGAACTCGCTGCGCGGGAAGTCGTGGATGACGTGCTGCATCGCCGCCACCCCCGCCTCGCGCTTGCCGGCCTGCAGGTACGCGAGCCCGGCGCGGTACTGCGCCAACGGGGCGTGCTCGTAGGTGGGCCAGCGCGCCGCCACGATCTCGAACAGCTCGGCGTGACGCGCGTACGCGGTCGAGTCCTGCGCGACCGCCGCCTCGGCGCGCCGGTAGGCGCACACCGGCAGCGCCGCCCTGGCGCGGCGGGCGAGCGAGTCGACACCGGCGCGCTGCGCCACCGCGAGCGCTTCCTCGTAGGCATTACCGGCGTCCTCGAAGCGGCGGTCGCGGAACAGCGCGTCCCCGCGCAGCAGCGCCGCCTGCGGCGCGCGCGGGTCGCCCGGGTAGCGGCTCGCGAGCCGCCCGAAGTCGTCGGCGGCGCGCGGCAGCCAGCCGTGCGCCAGCGCCAGGTGGCCCTCGCGCCACGTCACGTCGGGCGCGTGGCGGCCGGCGGGGAAGCGCGCGACGAGCGCGTCGCCGGCGTCCAGCACGAGCCGGGCGAGCGAATCACGGCCGAGGCCCTCACGGCCCGTGCGCGCCGCCGCGCGGGTGCTCTCGTACCAGGCGTCGCTGACCGCCACGCGCTGCCACAGCGCCTCCGCCTCCACGCTGTCCGGGCCGGCGTGGGCCGCCGCGGCGTAGTGCGCCAGCGCCTGCGGGTATTCTCCGAGACGCGCGCTTGCCTCGCCGGCGCCCAGCTCGAACGCCGCGCGGCGGGGATCGTGCGGCCACCGCTCGATCACGGTCTCGTAGAGCCGCCGCGCCTCGCGCCAGTCCTCGGGGGCACCCTTCGCCCGCGCCTGCTCGTGGTGGTAGAGCGCGACCGCGGTCCACGACGCGCGCGCGAAGTCCTCGCCCGCGGTCCGCACCGAGTCCGACGTCTGCGCCTCCGCCCACGCCCCGCCGGGGGCGAAGCGCGGCGCCAGCTCCAGCTGCGCCGCGCGCTGCTGGACGCCGCGCTCGGCGCGCCGCTCGGTCTCGATCAAGCGCTCGGCGCTGAGCAGCGCGTCGGGATGGAGCGGGTAACGCCGCAGCGTGAGCTGCTCGACCCCGGCGGCCTCGGCGTACAGGCTGTAGCGGCGGAAGTGCTGCCCCAGCGCGTGCAGCACCCGCAGCTCGTACGGGCGCTGACCGACGCGGTCGAAGAACGCCGCGCACGCCTCGGCGCCGCCCGCGCGCGCGAGTGCGAGGATCAGGTCGTTCTCGGCCTCGTGCTCGACGTCGACCTGGACCTGCGCGCGGCGCTCGGAGCCGTACAGGTCGAGCACCTGCCGGAACGCGTCGGCCGCCTCGGCGAAGCGCTCCTCGTTGAAGTGCGCCCAGCCCATCTTGTAGAGGGCGATCGCCTGCAGGCTGGGATCGCTGCCCGCGGCCGCGTGGGTGTAGAGCTCGATGCCCTCGCGGAAGCGGCGCTCGTTGAATCGCATGTCGCCCATCCGCAGGTAGGCCTCCTGCGCGTAGGGCGAGTCGGGGTGCTGGGCGACCAGGTCGGCGAAGAAGCGCTCGGCGCCTGCGTCGCCGTCGTCGGCCAGCAGCATGCCGGCGTCGAACAGCACCGCGTCGCGATGCGGGAAGTCGGGATCTTCGGCGAGGATCGCGCGGTAGAGCGCCAGCGCGGGTGCCTGCTCCAGGACCGGTAGCGCGTGGTGCGCGACGCCGTGCTCGGACTGCTCGCGGACGTAGCGCGCCATCTGCTCGCGGTAGCGCTGGCGGGCGTCGATCAGCAGCAGGTCCGCGAGCCGGAAGCGCATCTCGCCACGGGCGGCCGAGCGCGGATGCTGGCTCAGGAAGCCTCGCATGCGCTCGATCGCCTGCCCGCGCCACGCGGTCGCCGCCGGCGAATCGAGCACGGGGTCGCCCGCGTCGGCGGGAGCGGCGGCGACCGGCGCGCCGGCGGGCGCGGCGCCGCTGCTGTCCGCGTGGCTGAGGCGCACGCTAAGACCGTAGGCCGCGGTCGCGAGGCCGTAGTCGATGCCCTCGCGCTCGTCGCCGAGCGCCGCCAGCGCGCGTCCGACCGCGGCGCGCCCGATGCGGGTGCGCAGCGCGGCCTGCTCGCCGAGCAGCCGCTCGCGGAGCTGCTGGTCGCCCGCGATGTGGGTCTCCAGATAGCGCAGCGAGTCGCTGCTGGTGGCCGCGGCGTAGGCCGAGTCGAGCGTGCCGCCGAGCCGCCGCGCCTGCGCCAGCGCGCGCCGGGCCTCCTCGTCCAGCCGACCCGCGCGCTCCACCAGGCCGGGCCGCCACGCCTGCTCGTAGGAGCGCGCCACCAGCCCGGGCGTCTCGGCCGCCAGGCGGCTCGCCAGCGCGCCCAGCGAGCGGGTCAACGCGTCCTCGCTCGCGAGCAGACTGTCGGGCCCCACGCGACCGGGAGGGACGGCCGGGCCGGTGCGGGGTCCGTCGAGGTGGTAGAAGCGCAGCGCCGCGACCCAGCGCGCGTCGTCCTCGCTCGCGACCCGCAGCGACTCCGCGCGCGCGCGCAGGCGCGCGATGGCGTCGTCGCGGACCGCGCGCAGCCGGGCGTCCAGGGAGTCGAGCGAGCCCCGCAGGGAATCGAGGTGCGCGGTGCGCACCACCAGGCTGACCCGCTCGGAGTCGGCGCGCGCTCGGCCGCTGCCGAGGTGGCGGCGGACCTGCGCCAGCCACGCCCGCTCCTGGCCGGCCGCCCAGCGCTCGCGCGCCAGCGCCGCCTCGACCGCCGTCAGCCCCTCCGACGCCGTCCCGAGCGCATGCCATTCGTCCGCGGTCGGCGGGGCGACCGCCCACGGAAAGCGCGCTGCCGGCTCCGGCACGCGGGGCGACGGGATCGCGAGCTCGGGGCGCGTCGTGAGGTCGGCGGAGAACATCGCCAGTGAGTCACCGCCGCTCCACAGCGGCGCGCCGTCGTACACCACCGCGTCCCCGGCTCCCATGGACTGCCACGCGCTCCACAGCGCGGCCGGCGGCTCGCCGGTCCGCAGCCGCGCGAGCGTGTCGCGCTCCGCGGCCCAGTCGCGATCCACGGCGGCGTAGTCGGCCTGCGCCTCCTCCCAGCGCCCGGTCTCGAGCGCGTGGCCCGCGAGCGCCAGCAGCACCTCGCGCCGTCCCACATACAGCGAGTCGTCGTGCACGAGCGCCCGCAGCGTCTCCTCGCCGGCCGCACCCTCGCCGCGCTCGAGCGCCACCAGCCCGCTCATGTGACGCGCGAGCGTGGCATAGCGGCTGTCTGCCGGCACCGTGCCCAGCGTCGCGCGCGGGTCCCCGCCGTGCGCGAGCAGCGCGGTCGCCTCCGCGATGTGGGCCGCCCCCGCGAGGTCGCGGCCCAGCGCGGTGGTGGTGTCGGCGCCCGCTTGCGCGAGCAGCTCGGCGGCAGCGCCGGAGCCCGCCGTGCCGCGGGCCGCGCCGAGTCGGGCCAGCGCCACCGCGCTGTCGGGTCCGGCCTCGAGCGTCACCCGCATGCGTGCGATCCATTCGGTGTAGCCGCTCGTGCGCCGCCAGCGCGCGACCGCGTGCGCCAGGCGCTCGAACCGCGCGTGATCGCCGCGCCCGAGATAGGCGTGGGCCAGCAGGAACGCGGCGCGATCGGCTTCCGGGAACACGGGCTCGTGCTCGAAGTCGATCGCTTCGAGGTCGTCGATCACCGCGTCCAGGTCGCCCGTCACCTGCGCGGTGACCGCGCGCCGGAGCTGCCACTCGTGCGGATCGAAGGCCACCGGCGCCGCTGCCGCCGGTCCGTTGGCCGGCGCGGGCGCGGGCGCGCCCTGCGCCCGCGCGCGGTACGGCAGGGCGATCGCCCCGAGG
Source organism: Candidatus Eiseniibacteriota bacterium (assembly GCA_963725865.1). Taxonomy (GTDB): domain Bacteria; phylum Eisenbacteria; class RBG-16-71-46; order RBG-16-71-46; family RBG-16-71-46; genus CAVSAC01. Next base: position 1,428,788 of record CAVSAC010000012.1, on the reverse strand, counting down.
AGGGCCGCAAGACCCCACAACGCCGAGAGTCGACGCACGGTCCCTGTGATCACCCGTCGATGGAGGACACCCTGGCATCGTGCAGCCAGGTGGTCGCGTGGATGCCGGCCGCGCCGACCGCGGGCGCGGCGGTGGACAGTTCGAGCCGCAGCACCGTCAGGCGATCGCGGGCGGGATCGAGCGTGACGTAGCCCGGCCCGTTCGCGATCCAGCCCGTGCCGCGGAGCGCGACCTCGAACACCTGCTCTCGCGGCTCCACCAGGCCGTGGAATACCTGCACGACGCCGCCCTGGCGCAGCGCCACGCACTGCTCGGGCGACAGGGGCACGTCCATCACGGTGCCGTCCTCGAGCGTCACCGCCACCGCGGACAGCTCGACTCCGGCCGGGTAGCCGCTCACGACCACCATCAACGCGGTCTTCTGGTCGCCCGCGAAGTTGCGCTCCAGCGTCGCCAGGCGCACCCGCTGCTCGCCGAGCAGCCGCTCGAGCTGGTCGAGCTGCGACTCGAGATCGCCGAGCTGGGTGACGCTGGTGAGCAGTTCGCGGCGCGCCTGCGCGTCCTCGGACGCGTGAACCGAGTCCCGCGCGGCCTGCACGCGCGCCAACAGCTCTCCGTACGCCAGCAGGCGCGGGTCGACCGCGTCCGCGTCGCCGCGCTGCGCCACCGGCTGCTCGCGCAGGCGGTCCATCTGGCCGCGCAGGAAGTCGCGGTTCGCCTTCAGGAACCGCAGCGTCGGGTGCTTCACCTTGCGCGGTCGCACCGACTCCACGCGCACCTCGGCGGCCGGTTCGGCGCGCACGACGGACACGCGGGCCGCCAGCCACGCGAGCGCGAGCAGCACCGCGAGCCCGCGGTGCACGATGCGAGGCGGCCACTGGCGGGCCGGGAGACGCGAGGCCTTCATGGCGGTCATCCTCTCCAGGTGCGGCGCACCTTGCCCGCGGCCGCGTCCACGACCACGAACAACGACGGGCTGCCGGGGGCGGTGTAGATCAGGGTCCAGCTGGTGGCGTCCGGGTCCTTTTCGTCGAACGCGCCGCGCATCAGCAGCATGCTGTCGAGGCGTCCCTGGTGCTTCTCGCGGAACTCGCGACCGCCGCCGCGCTCGGCCGCCTCGAGGGCGGTGGCGCTGTCGATCCAGTGGGGCGCCAGTGGCGGTGCCTGGAAGCGGATCGCGAGGTTCTCGGCCACCAGGATGCGGCCGTCGTGCACGGAGTAGCCGCGCGCCTTGTCGAGCGACGGCGAGTAGAACAGGTAGCCCCAGCGCTGCGCGGTGCCGGCGGCGTCCACGTCCTCGTCGTTCTCGACGTAGATCAGCGCCGCGTCGGGGGCCCACGCCTGGGCGGCCGCGCTCGCGAGGTCCACGCCGGCGGCCGCCGCGAAGGGCGTCCGCTCGCGTGCCATCGCGGGCGGCGCGGCGAGCGCCAGCAGCGCCAGCACGAGCGTCGCGCCGCGGCGCGCCACGCGGAGGGGGCGGGCGCAGGGACGCGCCGGGGTCGTCGGGAAGGGGCTCATCGTGGGCTCCTAGAACAGCACCGAGGTGCCGAGGGTGAACTCGATGTTGTTGTTCGCGTGGTGGGTCTTGGAGGTGCCGGTGTCGAAGCGGTAGTCGCGCACCTCCCAGCGCATCGCCGTGCGCTTGGACAGGAACAGCGTGGTGCCCGCTCCGATGTCGACGCTCGACGCGGTCTCGCCCTGCATGATCGAAGAGCCCACGCCGACGCTCAGGTACGGCACCATCTGGCGTCCCGGGAGCACTTCGTAGGTCGCCATCAGGTGGTAGAACAGCATGTGGAAATCCTCGGCCTCGAGCGAGAGGCCGAACAGCGACTCCACGATCTCGGCGGGCCGGTGGACGTGGGTCCAGCCGACGCCGCCCTCGACCTGCACGCGGTCGAAGACGTAGTAGCCCAGGCGCCCGCCCAGTACGAGGGAGTTGGACTTGCGGTCGAACGCGTAGCCGCCGCTGTAGCCGGTCAGGATGAAGGTGCCGGTGCGGGTGTAGAGCCGCGGATTGGGGCGGAACTCGAGCCCCGAGAGGTCGTCGAACTCCTCGCACAGCGAGGCGTGGATCCAGCCGGTCTCGGTCTCGGAGAGCCGCACGCCGTACCAGTCCCCGTTCTTGGCGATGATCGGAAAGGACGCGTGCTTGGCGTACACGCCGACGATCGAGAAGCGCTCGCCGGGGCCCGAGCGCACGACGTTGCGGGCGCTCTTCTCGAGCCGCACCTTGCGCACGACGGTGATGCGCGCGTTCATCTGCGTGCCGCCGCTGGCGGTGTCGGCGGAAACGCCCTCGACGGGCTCCGGCCACGCGTTCGCGTTGCTGTCGGCGACCGCGGGAGCCGGCCACGCCAACGGCGTGGAGTCCGCCGCGGCGACGACCGGTGCCGCATCGCTCGCGGCCGGCTCCGCCGGCGTCCCGTCGGCCGGGGCCGGGGGCGGGGGAGCGGACTGCGCGCGCGCGGGAGCGAGCGGAGCTTCGAGCAGCAGCGCGCCGGCGAACGCCAGGAGCGCCGCGCGGAGCGCGCGGTGGTGGAACGGATCCCGAGTGATGGTCTTCATCATGACGTCCCTTTCACCGCCGCCCTGCCTTCCAGGCGATCCCCAGATGCGCGCTCCAGTCGCCGAAGGACTCCCGTCCGACCTGGATGGTGTCCGCCACGCGATGCGCCGTGTCCCAGCCATAGGCGCGCCGATCCACCTCGAACGAGGCGGACCACGGCCCCGCCAGCCGGCGCTCGAGCGCGAGCCCGCCGCCGAACATCCACGTGTCGACCGGCGCCAGCCGGATCTCGAGCGGCGTCCCGCCGCCGGTCGGGTCCACCGTGACGTGGTCCGGGTGGTAGCCGACGTGCAGCCGCCCGGCGCTGCCGACCGCGTGGATCGCGGTGCCGGCGATGCTCGCGAGCCGCCCGCGAGCGACCGCCTCCACGCTCGTGGTCCCCACGGCGGGATCGCTGGTCGCGCCCCCGAGCCCGAGCGCCTGGGTGGTCGCGGCGTGCCAGAACCGCGCGCCGACGCCCCAGCGTCCGAGCGTGCCGAGCGCTTCGGCACCCCACGCCAGCCGCGGCGCGACGTCCCACTGGTAGTCGGCCAACCGCGCGTCGAGGCGCGTGGTGCCGGCCAGCAGCGCGACCTCGGCGCCGAACGGCGCCGGCAGGCCGGCGCGCGCCGGCGCGGCCGCGCACGCCGCGAGCGCGAGCGCCGTCACCACGATCGCGGCGCGGTCGTGGCGCGTGCGCGTCCGTGCGCGCATCGTCCCCTTCGGCCCGGGCACCGCTACTGACTCCTCGGCGGCGGCGGCCCGACGGCGAGCGCCATGCCGATGGGCAGGATCTGGTACTGCGACGAACGGAACGGCGTGACCACCAGCGTGTCGGTCCCGTCCTGGCGCTCGACCTTGTCGCCCGCGCCCAGGTAGCAGACCAGGAACAGGCCCGCCGGTGTGCCCGTGGTGGCGGCCGCGGTGTCGAGCGCGGCCGGAGTGACGCCGTTGAACGAGAAGTCGATGTGCTGGATCAGGTGGTCCCAGCCGGTGACGCCGCGGGTCGCGCGCCCGAGCGTGACGGAGTTGTCGAGCACGCGGTCGATGTCTTCCGCCATCACCGGACGCGGGGCGTCCGGTCGCAGGGTGACGTCGGCCGCCGTCAGCGTGTTGCTCGAGCGCAGCTCGGCGACCGCGAACCCCGTGATGATGGACCGGTACGTGATGTGCGTGCTCACCGTGATGGGCTGGGTCGTCCCGCCGGGGAGGGTCTGGCCCGGCGAGAGACTCGCCGAGTCGATGTCGATGCGCGTCCAGCGGTCCTCGACCGTCGGCTTGCCGAGACAGCCTCCGATCAGCACCGTGCTGACGAGCAGCAGGGCGAACGCGGTCCCGCGGGGTCCCGGACGGGACCCCACGGCGGACCGGTGCTCGAACCGCGATGCGCGCGTTGTCGACATGTCGGCTCCCGCGGAGGTCGTCCTAGCGGACGACCACCATCCTGCGGCTGAACTCCTTGCGATCCACGGTCAGGCGATAGAAGTAGACGCCGCCCGCGACCGGGCGCCCGCGCTCGTCGGTGCCGTCCCACGCCACCTCGTTGCGGCCGGGCGTGAACGACTGCGGGAATCCGCGGACCAGCCGGCCCGCCGCGTCGAACAGGCGCAGCGACGCCTGGTCGGCGCCCCGCGTCGGCAGCGCGAACACGATGCGGGTCGCGCCGGTGACCGGGTTCGGCTGGTTGCCCATGAGCATCGGGTGCGCCGGGGCGAGCATCGCGCCCCCCGCGCCGAGCGGAGCCTGGGCGAACGTGGAGGCGCCGCCCGGATAGCTCGACGCGGCGCGCAGGCGCAGCAACGGCTGGGTGGAACCGGCGGCCGCCTGGAGGTCGGCGTCCACCAGCGCGAGCTGATGCTCGCCGGCACCGAGGGCGCCCGCGTCCCGGTGGGACAGCAGGCGGCCGGTCGGGCCGTCGACGATCTCGAGGCTCACGGCTGCCTGGTCGGTGAGCGTGAACGACGCCGTCGGAGCGTCACCGCCCGCGACCGCGAGCCGGTTCACGTCGACGCCGAGGCTCCACAGCCGCAGGCCGCTGGCGTCGGTCCACTGGTCGACGCTGAGGCCATTCGGCTGCCCCACGCGCGTGGCGGTGCCGTCGCGGTGATCGCGCACGCTCACGAACGGGAGGTGGAACGCGCGCGGGCGCGCCAGATCGGAGCGCAGGTCGGCGACCGCCACCAGGTCGGGCGTGAACTTGCGGACCAGGCCGCGATTCGGCGCCGCCGCATAGAGGTTGCCCCACTGGTCGGTCTCCAGCGACGTCACGACGTCGGCGTCGTGCTGGACGGCGCCGAGCCACTGCAGCGTGCCGCCCGCGAGACGCAGATGGACGATCCGGCGGGTGTGGGCGTCCGCGACGTACACGTCGGGCGTGGTGGCGCCGTTCGCGCGACCCACTGCGACCGCCATCGGGCCCGCGAACCGGCCGGGGCCGTTGCCGAGGTCGCCGAGCGCGGCCACCTGCCGCGCGCCGTCGGGCGCGAGGCCGAACGCCACGATGCGGTTGCGGCCGGTGTCCGCCACGTAGAGCACGTCGTCGCCGGGGCTGAACGGAGTGCCGCCGTCGGAGTACGCCACGTCGTGCGGGCGGCTCAGGCCGGGGATCTCGTACTCCGGAATCAAGCGCATGGCGCCGAACTCCGTGCTGGCCTTCAGCACCACGATCCGGTCGTTGTCGGTGTCGGCGACGTAGACGTGGTTGGCCTCGTCGACCGCCAGGCCGCTCGGACCGCGGAGGACTCCGAGCGAGGTGCCAGCGCCGTCGAAGGCGAATAGGTCACGTCCCGGCTCACCGTACACCAGCCGGTTCCAGCGCGGATCGGACACCACCTGGAAGGTGCGCGACTCCACGTAGGGGAACACGTCGTACACGTCGACGTTGCCGAGCGTCACCGTCGCGTACGGATCGGCGAACACGTCCCGGCCCACCTGCTCGTGAGCGACTCCGCGCGTGAGCGCGTCGAGTCCGAGATCAGGTGCGATGCGCGCATGCTCGAACGTCCCTGCGAGCAGAGGCCGGGCCGCGACCAGGCTCAGCGTGACCGACAGCAGGATGAAGCGTCGCATGACCAGCTCCTCTCACCGGCCGCCCCGAGGGCTAGAACCGGAACTCGAGACCCGTCTCCACGATGTTCGCGGAGTAGTTGTTGCTGTTGAAGTAGCGCTCCACGTCCGTATACACACCGAGCCGGCGCAGGAGCGCGGTGTCCGGCGCCAGCACGCCGAGGTCCAGGTCGAGCGTGAAGGCGAACAGGTGGGACGACAGTGCGGCCATCCGGTAGTCCCCGGTCAGATAACCGTCGATACCGGCGGTCGTCGCGTACTCGGGGCGATAGAAGTCGGCGCTGCCCTGGGTGTAGTAGCGGTACTCGTAGCGTGCGAACACGCCGTGGGTGACGTACTGGCTCAGCTTCGAGCCCAGCTCGTGCGAGGTGATGCCCCAGTCGTCGTTGTAGAGCCGGTAGCTGAGCTTCACGCTCGAACGGTTGTCGAGGTACTGGTTGAACTTCACGAACGCGTCCCGGCGCTGCCGGTGGTCGGGGTGGCGCTCCGGCACGTTCGTGCCGCCCGCGTACACGTGGCGATACGGGTTGTGCTGCAGGCCATCGACGATGTTGTACTCGGCGCCCAAGCGCACGATCGAGCCGGGCGAGAGGATGCGGGTGGCCACGGCGTCCCAGTGGAGCGTGGTCTTGGTGGCCGGGCCGGTGCGCGTGCGGTCGTCGGCGAGCGGATCGATCGAGTCCCAGCCGTAGCTGCCGCCGACCGCGACGTTCAGCTGGCGATCCAGGAAGTCCCGGTCGACCTTCGCGCCGAGCTGGCGCGCGAGGTAGTCGCTCTCGATCGAGTGGTAGTACTCGAGCGCGGCGTGCGGGCGGTGCAGGCCGCCCTCGAGCTCGTTGCGCGTCTTCACGAAATCGCTGTACGCGTTGCCGCGGATCGGCCGGCTCGCGGTGGTGATCGCGTCGACCGCTTCGGAGCTGCCGACCGGCGCCTCGATCGCCGGCACCTCGACACGCTCGTTGTTCCAGTGGAGCGTGACCCCCAGGTCCGGATTGAGCGGCAGCGAGTAGTCGTTGATGTACGAACGCACCGCGACATGGTCCGAGTCGACGAAGTAGCGCAGCAGCGAGCCGCCGTCGCGCGCGTCGAACGCCTCCTGCGCGACGCCGGGCGCCGCGCCGAGGACCGTCGCCCCGAGTGCCAGGGCCAGCGGGAGGGTCGCGTTCCTCAATTGCACGCGCAGCCTCCGCCCGCGCCGCCGTTGCCGCCGGTGGAGCCTTCCCGGGCATCGAACGACTTCGTGCGGCGGGCGTCCTTGCGGGCGTCCGCCTCGAACGACATGATGCGATCCACCAGGTGCTCGCGCTGGTACACCGCGACCGAGCGCGCGGCGCAGCCGGTCTCGAGGACCAGCAGCAGCAGCGCGCCCAGCAGCGTCGCCACGCGGCGCGATGCGCGGATCCCGCGGTGCGCGCTCATCGGGCCGCCTCCGCCGCCGTCGGCGCCGGCGGGGGCGCCGAATCGAGCAGCCGCCGGGTCGTCGCGGCCAGTTCGGCCAGCGAGCGGTCGTCGGAGCCCGACGTGGTGTAGGCCACGCTGCCCGCACGGTCGATCACCATCGTGAACGGCACGTGCGGCAGGTCGAGCTGCCGCGCCAGCCCGTTCGGGCCATCGTGCACGATCGCGAGGTTCAGCCGGTTGGCCTTGACGAAGCGCCGGACGTTGTCGAGGTCGTCGTCGATCGAGATCGCGACCACGTGTCCGCCCCGCGGCGCCAGTTCGGCGTCGAGCGCCGCCAGCCGCGGCAGCTCCCGGCGACACGGCGGACACCAGCTCGCCCAGAAGTTCACGACGATCACCTGTCCCTGCATGCGACCGAGGACCATCGACCTCCCGTCGAGCGTGCGCAGCCCGCGCTGGCGCAGCACCTGCTGCGCCGTGATGGCGTCGGCTCCGAAGCCGGCGGGACGTGTGGTCCCCGCCGACGCCGGTCCGGTGAGCACCGCCGCCAGCGCGGTGGCGGCGACTGCCGCCGCCACCCCCGCGCGGTGCGGTGCGAGACCCTGGTCGCGATTCGAGCGATCCGTCATCCGTGGCTCCTCGACTAGCGGTACTGGGCGCCCATCAGCACCCAGAGGTTGAACTGACGGCGTTCGACGGCGGTGAGCGAGTCGGCGCCGGCCGGATGCGAGCCCTGGCCCGCGTGCGAGCCGAGACCCATCACGTAGTCGATGAGCTTCGAGCGCCGCGGGAAGCCCGGCGTGGTGACCTGGGCCGAGCCCGCCATCATCTCGCCCGACAGGTTCACGTAGCCGCGCGGGAAGACCCGGTTGCCGCGCACGGTGTCGGGCGCCGCGGTCAGGTCGAGGTTGCCGGGGGCCGCCGTGGTGTCGATCACCGTGATCCACGAGCTGTCCGGCAGCTGCACCTGGCGCGGGGTGTAGGTCGCGAAGTGGCAGGTCGCGCACTTCGCCGCCACGATCGATCCGATGGTGTTCTGGTAGTCGATGACCTGCCAGCTGGCCGCGGCGACGTTGAGGTCGAACGGCGCGTGCGACGCCGCCATCGGATTCGGATTGGTCGGCACCTGGCCGCCCGCGATGCGGTCCTCGTGGCAGCCGGTGCAGCGGTCGAAGTTCTCGCCCGGGCGCACGAACAGGTGGGTGCGCTTGACCACGAACCCGCGGCCGTTCTGATCCAGGGTCGCGAAGCTGAGCGGCGTGTTGGCGGGCACCTTGATCCGGAACGAGCCGTCCGGATCGACCGGCGCCATGCCGATCAGCGCGCGCTTCTCGTAGTCGTTCGCCGAGATGTCATTCATCTCGCCGACCCGCGTCGGGAGCGACGCGATCACCGCGATGCTGTCGATCGGGTCGGTCCCGCGGACCGGGACCTCCTGGCCGTCGACCTGGCTGCGGTTGAACACGTCCTGCGCGAGGAACACGCCGTAGTCGAGCGAGCGGTTGACGGTCGACGCGATCACCGGCGGCTTCGGGTGCGGCGCGAGCAGCTGCGCGTCGTACTCGTTCGGTGGCCGGATCGTTGTAGAGGAACGTCACGTTCGACACGGTGAACGTGGCCGGGTCGCCGGGCGTGCCGGCGCCGCTCTGGTTGACCGAGAACGTGTAGAGCGCGTAGTCCACGTCGTCGCCGGTCGCCGCGGGCAGCGTGTACGACGCCACGAACCTGTTGCCGCCGATCGGGCGCGGGTACTTGAACGCTCCGTACGGCCACGGCATGCCGTCCATGTTGACCTGCGTCGTCAGGTTGTCGTAGTGGAGCGCGGGGCCGCCGGTGGCGGGGTCGGCCGGACCCTGCTCGAGCTTCAGCACCGCGAGCGGGCCGGCGTCGCCTTCCACCTCGGTCGACTCGATCGCGATGATGCGGCCGTCCGGCATCGGAACCGCGTGGAAGAAGTTCCGGTCGTGCGGGCCGAACATGTGGAACGTCCCGGTCCCGTCGGGATTGGTGAAGAACAGCGGGAAGCGGTTGAAGTTGCCGAAGTGCTCCCAGCGCGTGTACACGATCCGGCCGTCGGGGAGCAGCTCGGGGTCGAAATCGTCGCTCTGGTTGTAGCTGATGCGCTCGAGGTTCGAGCCGTCGTAGTCGCAGGTGTACAGGTGCTCGGCGGGCGCGTGGTTGTACTCGTCCATCTCGCCGTCGCGCGAGCTGGTGAACAGGATGCGACCGTCGGGCAGGTAGAGCGGGTCGAAGTCGTGACCGCCACCGCTCGTCACCTGGCGCAGGCCGGTGCCGTCGGCGTTGATCTCGAAGATGTTGCGGTTGCTGGCGCCCGGCGGGCGCATCGAGAACAGGATCTTCGTGCCGTCGAACGACACCGCGGGGTCCGAGATGGCGGCCCCCGTGAAGTTCGTGATCGGCGTGACGATGCCGTCCGGCGCGATCGGGGAGAGCTTGTACAGGTTACCGCTCGCCCACGTGCGGTTGAGCGTCTCGTCGCCGGTGGTCTTGACGAAGACCAGCGCGTCGGTGGTCGGCTCCTGCTGGATCAGGTCGTCGGGCGCACTCTCGCGGCAGCCGATCAGACCGGTCTGCAGCAGGATCCCCGTGGCCAGGAGCGTGATCATGGTCCTGGGAGCGTGGAAAGCGGGTCGCTGGCGCATGGTGGACGGATGCCCTCCGAAGGTGATCCGCATGGCGGTCACGGCTTGAGCGTGCGATAGAACTCGAGGCCGATCGTCTGCTGGAGGTAGTCGAACGCGACGACGCCGTCGCGATCGCCCTGCCGTCCGAACACGGTCAGCCGGCGCATCTCACCCCGCAGGGCGAGATCGCTGCGGATGTACAGCTCGAGTCCACCGCCGGCGGCCACGGCGTTCTTGGTGACGGGATCGGCATTCAGCGTGCGACCGGGGAACACCATCATCATCCCGTAGCCGACGCTGAGATAGGGCTGCAGGCGTCCTGGCCGAGGTCGTCGGACGATCGCGTTCACCGTGTGCAAAGCGGCATGCACGGAGCGTCCGGGGTTGTGCTCGATCGATCCTTCATACCCGAGCCATGCGCTCGGGTTGTACGCGACCCGGAACGCGAACAGCCGATCCGAGCCGAGACTTCCGAATCCGGGACTGAACGCGAGGCGGTGCAGGTAGGGACGCACGCCGGCGTCGAGGTGATACGGCGCGTTCGCCAGCTCGGGCACCAGCGCTTCGAGCCTCGGCCCCTTCGCCGCCGACACCGCCACCGGGACGACCGTCGCGGTGGGCGCTTCGTCGCCCGCGATGGAATCCGCGCTCGCCTGAGCGCGCGCCCGCGGGGCGAGCAGCGCGAGCGCCAGGAGCGTCCACAGAGCCGCCCGCGAGCCGGATGCGAGGCGCTTCATCGCACCACCCCCGCGCGGACCCACGCGCGCATGGCCTGGAAGTCCGAGTCCGCGGTGCTGGCGAACGGCTTGAACGCGTGCGGGACTCCGCCTGCCGCAAGGGCGAGCGGCTTCAGCAGGATGGGACTGGAGTCCGGCTGCGCGACCGACACCTCGAGCACCACCTGGTCGAAGTCGAAGCGAGCGTTCTTCGCGGTCGGCGGGGAGAGCTGCAGCGCCCCGCGGATGCCACCGCCATGGCAGTCCCCGTCGGCGTCACAGCCGTGCCGCACGAGGATCGGTTCGACGGTCTGCTGGAAGCTGGTGAAATCGAGAACGAGGGACTGGCCACCGCTGGGAGGCGGGGGCAGCGCCGTGGGGGCGCTACAGCCCGCGAGCGCGACCGGCAGCGCGAGCGAGGCGACGATCAGCGTCGCTCGGCGTGCGAAATTCGGTCTGCTCGTGGACACGGGGCAATGTCCTCCGGATCGTGCGTGCTGCATTCCGACCGCTGCGAATCGATCCTTGTGACCGATCGACACATGCGCTCGGGCTTCGCGTTGATCTGTTTGTGCCTTGCGGCGCTTCAGACACGGTTTTCAACCTCCTCCATTCGGAAGTCGCATACGGGTCACGCAGGACGCGTGCCATGGAGACGGAGCGTCGCTGGAGACCCGGATGCGCACTTCATGAACAAGCGGCGGAGGGACATCGCGCTCAATAGAAGACGATGCGGAACAGTGCGGCCGCGGCGGGCTCGAGCGAGAAGCGATCCTGCAGCGAGCGCTCGACCCACACCGTGTCGACACCGCCAGTGCCCGGCGCCACCAGCACCGCGGCCAGGTCGTCGCGCGACTTCGCCACGCGCCGAGCCGCGTCGAGCCCGAGCACGAACAGCGGCGTGTCCCAGGTGTCCGAGGCGAACGCGTCCGGCGCCACCACCGTCACGGAGATGAGCCCCTCCGCCGGGCGGCCGGTGCGCGGGTCGATGATGTGTCCGTACGTGCGCCCGTCGACCGCGACGAATTGCTCGTACTTGCCCGACGTCGAGATACCCTCGCCGCTGATCCGCAGCCGTGCGAAGTACGGCATGCGGTCGCGCGGATCGCGAATGCCGATGCGCCACGCCTCCGCGCCGGGCGGACGCCCCAGCGCGGCCATGTTGCCGGAGATGTTGACCAGGGCATCCCGTACCCCGCGGGCCCGCAACCAGCGCGCCGCCACCTCCACCGCGTAGCCCTTCGCGATCCCGCCCAGGTCGATGCGCACCCCGGGGTCCGCGAATCGGAGCGTCCGGCCCGCCGAGTCGTACCGCAGCCGGCCGCTGCCGACCCGCGCGAACGCCGAATCGGCAGCGGCGGGGGTGGGAACGTGCGGCCGACCGCCCAGGAATCCCCACGCGCGCACCAGCGGCTCGACTGTGATGTCGAACGCCCCCGCGCTCTCGCGCCACACCCGCAGCGAGGTATCGATCACGGTCGCGACCTCTTCCTGTACGGGAGTCACGCCCAGCGCGGCGTCGCGATTGAGGCGCGCCACCTCGCTCGTGGTGGTCCAATTGCTCATCAGGGAGTCCAGCCGCGCGAACTCCGCCAGCGCGCCCTGCGCGAGCGGCGCGCTCGCCGCCGAGTCCGTAGTGACGAGCGTGACGTTCACGTACGTGCCCATGCTGCGCCCGGAGTAAGTCACCGAGCGGAGCGGGGCCGGCGCGGCGGCGTGCACGATGACCGCGACACCGACGGCGCCCAGCCCCAGGCCGGCGCGCGCGAGCAGCGTCCCGCCCCGGAGCCCGCTCACGCCGCCGCCTCGCGCTCGTCGGCGCCGACCTGCGGTGCGTGCACCTCGGTCGCCTCGTCGGTGACCACGGTCGGCACCCAGCCCGCGCGGCCCGGTCGCGGTTGCTCGAACACCGCGCGCTCGGCGAGCGCGCGTCCCGCCAGCGCGCCGTAGGCCAGCGCCTCGAACAGGTCGCCGCCCACCAGCAGCCCGACGCCCAACACGACGCCATTCAGACGAGGCCAAGCGGCGGCGATCAGGATTCCGACCACGAGCGTCAGGCCGAGGCGCGCGGGCGCGACCACCATGAACGGATCCGTCCGGCGCGCGCGCATCAGGAGCCCCTGCGCGATGGCGCGTACGCTCAGGACGATCGGCTCCAGCACCACCAACGCCAGCGCCGGCGCGACCGTGCGTTCCAGCTCGGGGCCGAGGTCGAATCCCAGCCGCAGCAGCGCGCCGCGCGCGGGGGACAGCGTGAGCACCGCGATCGCCAGGGTCGCGATCCCGCTGGTGATCGCGGCGAATCGCAGCAGCCGCCGCAGATCCACGGCGTCCCGGGGCAGCACCAGGCTCGCTTCCTGGAACGCCCACAGCGGTGCGCACGTGACCATGAGGAACGGGAGCGCGATCCCAAATCCCGCCTGCGCGAGCTCCGGATCCGCCAGCCGCCCGAGCACCGCGTTCACCGCCGGACGACTCGCCGTCCACACGAGCATGGCCAGCGCCAGCGGCGCCGCGAGCCGCGCGATCGAGGGCGTCCCGGTCGCGGCCGCGATTTCGACCCGGGCGGCGGGTGCGCGCATTCCGGGCGCGGTCGCCGCCAGCAGCAGCGTGCCCTCCAGCGCGATCCCGGCGAGATACGCCCACACTGCGGCGATCGCGCCGAGCGAGCCACCGAGCATCAACGTGCCCACCACCGCCAGCGCGGTCACTCCCGTTCGCACGGTGGTGGCCACCGCGACCAGCGTGGTGCGCCGCGCCAGGATCGCCTGGCCACTCGCCAGTCCGCGCATCGCGATCACGAACGGCGCCGGCGCGAGCGCCAGCAACACCTCCCGCGCCCGCGCGGCGACGCGGGGGGTGGTCGGGATCACGTGCTGGAACACGGCCTCCCCGATCGGAGTGCACGCGAGCGCGACGGCGCCGAGGGTGCCAGCGATGCCGACCAGAAGCGCCCCGTCGAGCAATCGGCGCCCGGCATCCGGGCGCCCGGCGAGCGCCAGCGTCAGCGGCTGAACCACCAGCGCGGCACTCTCGAGCAACAGGACCGCGGTGAACGCCACCCAGAAGGCCGCCAGGTCGAGTCGCGGCTCCGCCGCGCGTCCGAGGATCACGTTCAGCAGCGGTCCCGAGAGCGTGAGGAGCTGGGAGGTCAGGACGAGGGGCAGGTAGAAGCGCAGGATCTCGCGCGAGTGGAGCGGCGCGACCGCGGTACGCGTCGTCTTCGGCGTTCGGTCGGTCACCGGGGTGCGGGCTCCTGCGCGCGTGTGGAGAATGACTCGCCCGCCCGGCCGCGAGGCACGGCCGGTGGGTACGCAGAGGGCTCATCGACGCGAAACGTGCGTCGCTTGAGGCGATTCGCGGGGTGGGGCTTCTCGCCCGGCGGTCGCGTCGCGCGGAGTTTGCGATTCCCGAGCAACTGCCGCGCCAGCCGGGAGCAGCATGCGCCCCGATCGCGCGCGGCGCGCGAAACCCGGGAGCAGGCAGCGGGTTGCGGGGTAAGAATTCTCGCGAGGCGCGCACCGGCGCGGTTGGCGGTCGATCGCGTCCCGGAGGTGTCGCCCGTGGCGGACAGAATGTCGCGCCCGGGCTCCTCTCTATATATGGGGGCAGGAGGCACACGGTGTGGTCGCAACGGCTGGACACGAGCCGCGGAGGTTGAACGGCAGGATGATCGATCCCGACCCAGGCAGGTCAGCACCCGACTTATCGATTCCGATCCGTTCCAGCGGCCGCGCGCTCCGATCGTTCGGGAGCCTCGGCCTCCTCTGCGGCGCGCTGCTCGCCGCCCCGTTCCCAGCCGCCGCGAAGTCGAACCCAGCGACTTCCCCCCGCGCCATGGCTCCCGCCTTCAAGCTGGCGACCACGGATGGCTCAGTCACGCTGCAGTCGCTGCGCGGCCGCGTGGTGCTGATCGACTTCTGGGCGTCGTGGTGCGGGCCGTGTCGGCGATCGTTCCCGTGGCTCACCGACGTCCATCAGCGCTACGCGGGCAGAGGGCTCACGGTCCTCGCCATCAACCTCGACAAGCGCCGCGAGCTGGCGGACCAGTTCCTCCAGGAGTTCAAGCCACCGTTCCAGGTGGCGTTCGACCCCAGCGGTTCGACCGCCGAGGCCTTCAGGGTCTCGGGCATGCCGTCGAGTTTCCTGATCGGCCCCGACGGCAGCATCCTGTATTCCCACGCCGGCTTCGATCCCCAGAAGACCGGGCCGCTCGAGACCCTGATCCAGGGAGCGTGCCCTCCATGAGACGTCGACTTCAACTCCTGCAGCTGCTGCTGTCGTTCGCCGCGCTTGCGGCGACCGGCGGCTGCGCCGCGACCGCCGTAAAGCCATGGGACCGCGATCTGCTCGCGGAGAAGAAGATGCGCTTCATTCCGCTCCCGATGGAGCAGGCGGTAGACGAGCACATCTACTTCAGCAAGGAGGCCTCGACCGGCGGACACGACGTCGGCGGCGGCGGCTGCGGATGCAACTGAGCACGATCGACCATGCGCCCGCGGTCCGCAGCCGGCTGCGCACCGCGGCGGTCGTGTTGCTCGCGTCCGCGACGCCGACCCTCGCGCGCGCGGACGGCGCGCCGACGACCCAGGTCGACGCCTCGACGCTGCTGTACGCCGAGCAGGGCCGCACCAACGTGGTCGAGCCCGTCGCGCGGGTGACACGGCTCTTCGCCGACGGTCAGACGCTCTCCGCCCAGTTCGGCTTCGACGTGATCACGGGCTCGTCGCCGAGCGGCGCGATGCCGTCGGGCCGCATCCAGACCACCACGACCGCGTCGGGAAACGTCACCACCCACGCGGCCGATCAGATCCCGCTGAGCATGTTCCAGGACATCCGCGGTTCCCTCGATCTCGAGTACGGGCGGCCGTTCGGCAGCCTCGTCACCTCGACCACCGGCGCGCACTTCTCGCGGGAGAAGGACTACCAGTCGCTCGGCGCCAACGCGAAGTGGTCGGTCGACCTGTTCCACCGACTCTCGACCGTGACGGTCGGCGGCGGCTTCAACCACGACGACATCTTCCCGGTGGGCGGGGTCCCGGTGGGACTCGCCGACGGACTCGTCCGCGCCGGCTCGGGCAACGAGTCGAAGGATGTCGCCAACGGGCTGATCGGTCTCTCGCGGGTGCTCACGCGACGATGGATGGTGGCGGTGAACGCTTCGATGATGACCGAGCGGGGCTACCTCACCGAGCCCTACAAGGTCGTGAGCCTGATCTCCGCCGACAGCGGGCTCACGGTCGGACAGCTCAAGGAGAACCGTCCGGACTCCCGCCTGCGGCGCGACGTGTTCGCCAGCTCGGTCTACCACCTGACCCGCGACGTCCTGTATTCGAACTATCGGTACTACTGGGACGACTGGGGCGTGCGCTCCCACACGCTCGACCTCAAGCTGCGTCACGAGCTCGAGAACGACACCTACGTGCAGCCGCACGTGCGGATGTACCTGCAGTCGGCCGCCGACTTCTTCCGCTTCGGCATCGTCGAGGGCACGGCGCTGCCCCGCTACGCGACCAGCGACTACCGGCTTGGGCCGCTCCGCACGCTCACGCTGGGGGCGACCTACGGCTTCCACCTGATGGACTACCCGGGCGAGTTCACGGTGCGCGGGGAGTACCTCCGGCAATGGGGCGACGGATATCCAGCGACCGCGGTCGGCGCCCAGCGCAAGTACAACCTGCTGCCGCCCGTGAGCATCGGCACGGTCCTCGTCGGCTACTCCTTCGCGTTCTGAGGCGCGCGCCGTGCCGAAGACGGATCGCTCGACGACCGGGCGCGGCGACGGGCCGCGTCCGGTGACGCGCATCGAGGACTATCATCGCGGCGCCTTCGAGGCGATGGCGAGTCCGTGCGAGCTGCTCGTGGACTCGGACGACGGTGGCATGGTCGAGTCGCTGCTCGAGCTCGTCGAGAGCGAGACCCGCCGCATCGAGCTGAAGTTCAGCCGCTACCGGTCCGACAACATCGTCCATCGCATCAACCATGCGGCCGGGAGCCCCGTCGCGGTTGACGCCGAAACCGCCTCGCTGCTGGACTACGCCGCGACGTGCCACGAGATGTCGGAAGGTCGTTTCGACGTCACGTCGGGCGTGCTGCGTCGGATCTGGACGTTCGACGGGGGAGAGCGAGTTCCCTCCGAGGACGCGGTCCGCGAGGTGCTGCAGCTGGTCGGCTGGCACCGGGTCCGCTGGGAGGACGCCACGCTCACCATGCCGGCCGGGATGGAGATCGATCTGGGCGGCATCGGCAAGGAGTACGCGGTCGATCGGGCCGCCGTGCGGGTGGCCGCGCGGACCTCGTGCGCGTTCCTGGTCAATTTCGGCGGCGATCTGTTCGCGAGCGGCGCCCGTCGCGGCGGTCGCCCGTGGATCGCGGGCGTGGACGACCCCGATCGCACCGGGGCGGCCGCCCTGTACCGAATCGAATTCGAGCGCGGCGGACTCGCGACCAGCGGGGACGCCCGCCGCTTCGTCCGCTGGCAGGGTCGCCGGCTGGGTCACATCCTCGATCCCCGCACCGGGTGGCCGGTGGAGAACGCGCCACGTTCGGTCACGGTGCTGGCGAGCAGCTGCATCGAGGCGGGAACGCTTTCCACGCTCGCGTACCTGCGGGGCCCCGGCGCGGCGGCGTTCCTCGCGGCCGAAGGCGTCCAGCACTGGATCGCCTGAGCCGCGACCGGGCCCAGCGGCTCCACGACGGAGGGCGTACGGCGAAGGAGGGCCGGGCCCGACCCGGCCCCCTGGCCGTCAAAGCGAGCACTGCGGAGTTCGATCGCGCGGGAATCGCGGCGCCGCCACCCGCGGGATCCGTGCGCCGGGTCTCGGTGGCGCTTCGATGCGAAGATCCTCGCGCTGAGAGTCCGCGGGCAGCGCTCGGCCATTCTCGTCGAGCAGAGTCATCTCGACGCGCCGGTTGAGGGCATGCGCGCGCCGCGTTTGCTCGAGCGAGACCGGCGAGGCTTCTCCGCGAGGGACTCCCACGATGCGCGAGCCATCGATGCCGAGCTCCTCCAGCAGGCTGCGAACGGCGCAGATTCGGCACGCCGATAGGCCTTCATTGTAGGCGTTGGTGCCCCGCACGTCGGTGAATCCCTCGAGGCGCAGGCGGAGACTCGGACGGCTCTTCATGGCGTCCGCGATCTGCCGCACGATTTCCTGCGAGAGCGGACCCAGCTCGCAGCGGTCGAACGCGAAGTGCACGTCGCGCGGGATCCGCGACAGGTCGGGGAGCGGCGGCAGCACCGGCACGCTCGGGGCAGGCTCCGGGCTCGGCGTCACGACCGGCGGCGCCAGCGGCGCGCAGTCGGCCGCGGCCTTGCCTGCCTTCCGGACCAGCCGCTCCGCCTCGTCGAGATGCGGCGAGCTGATGCAGTCTCCCTGGTTGACCTGCTCGTTGCCGGCCCACGCCAGCTCGATCTCCATCCGCGCCAGGTCTTCCGCCGCGCAACTGAACCCCGGTGACTGCTTCAGGCGCTCGAGCTCGGCCCACAGATCCGCGCGTGCGCGGGGCGAGCCCGGCAACATCGCCGCCGGGGGCACCTCGCCCGGACGTGCGGGGCGTACACCCGACTCGATCGCCTCGATCAGCGACGTGCCGAGCGCGAACGCTCCTTCCGCGAAGCCGGTCTCGTCGTTGTCGGTGTACTCCACGCGGGCCACGTCGAGCCATCCTCGCGCGGCCTCCGCGCGCCACGGATCCTGCGGCGTCCCCGGCAGACCCGCCAGGCGCGCCTGCCAAGCGTCGATCGCCGCCAGGTCGCGCGCGATCGCCTCGTCGGTCATCCGATGGCCCAGCGGGGTCAGAGCCGTGGGCGCCACCGCAGATGCCCCTTCGGGTGCCGCCGCGCGATCCGCGAGTGCCGGCGATCCGGCGAATCCCAGTGGGCGTGTGGCCCCGTCGTCCGCGCGTCGACGCGCGCCGCCGAACCATCCGTCCCCGAACTTGAGCCCGAACCGCACGTAGGGTCCACGGTCCGTGCACTCGCCGGAGGTGAGTTCGGCGTCACGCACGCCGAACACGTTGTAGCCGACCGCCAGTCGCAGGTCCCGCGTCACCACGCCGCCGAGCTCGGCGCCCAGACCACTCTGCCGCGCGTCGAAGTGATGGCTGAACAGCCCACGGCCGATGAGCCCGAAGTCGAGCCGCCGCGTCACGTCGACCATCGCCCGCGCGCCGAACAACTGCGCGTCCGTGGACACACGACTGCCACTGCGCTCCGACACGTGCCACTTGGCCGCCGACTGCCCGGCGAGCGTCCACCCTTGCGCCGGGTGCCAGTTCAGGTCGCCGGCGACGATGTGGGTCGCGCGCTTGAACGGATCGGTTCCGTGACCGACGCGCTCGAGGCGATGCTCGTAACGGCCCAGCGCATCCCACGCGTCGCGGTCGGTCTGTCGCCAGGCGAGTCCGAGTCGCGAGCGCTCGTCCATCCGCGCTTCGTCCGGAGTCCAGAACCACGTGCTCTGCGCCAGCCCCGTCCAGTCCCTCGAGAGCTTGCGCGCCGCGCTCCCCGAGGCCAGCCACTGCTCCACGCTGGACTGGGTGCGGAACTCCACCCGCGCGGTGCCCTTCCAGAGCGGATCGCGCGTGTACTCGAGGCCGCCGGTGACGGAGGTCGCATCGCCCGCGCCGCCGCGAATCACTTCGACGTGCTCCAGCGATCCATCGACGCGGAGCCCGGGACGGACCTGCCAGCGGTTCCGCAGCCCCATCGCCGCCTGGATGTCGCGCCCGGCGAACGCGTCACGCGCGCGGTATTCGCTGAACACGGAGCCGTCCCGCGCCTCGTCGCTGGCGAACCCCACCAGTGTCGTCGCCTGCTCCTGCTGATCGTTGATCGCGAACGGTCCCGCCAGCGACGCGAGGTTCTCGTGGCGCGCGTACAGGCGCGCGTGCGGAGTGACGTGCACGTCGCCACCCAGCGCCAGCCGGTCCGCACGCGACTGCTCGACGTCCTTCTCGTACTCCGCGAAGATCGAGCCCGGGGTGACGGCGGGCAGCTCGGTGGAGAGCCGGCCGCGCACCGCCGACACCGAGTTGGGCGCGATCCCGGTCATCGGCGGGGTCGCCGGCAGGGTGGTCTCGTGCGCCCACCGATAGCCAGCCTCGGCACTCAGCCGGCCGAATCGCCGGCCGGCCGCGGCGTCGAGCCCATCGCGACGCCCGCCGCCGATCAGGTCCTCGGTGCGCAGCGCGCGGCCGTTCAGCCACGACCCACCGGCCTGCAGGCGCGCATCCGCGCCCAGCTCCTCGCGTCCGCTCAGAATCCCAGCGGACGCATTGTCGAAGTGAGGATCGCTGCGCTGCACAAACGCGTGTGCCCCGAATCCGCCCTGGTCGAACCGCGCCTCGCTCCGCCAGGCTTCGGCCTTTCGCTGCCCGTCGAACAGTGCGCCACCCGAATCGCTGTGAGCCACCTCGCCGGTCAGCACCAGTCCGCCGACCGGACGCAGCGCGAGTTGGGCACTCGCCAGCCCACGAGGAGTCGCGGGGTCCTCGTCGCGGGAAGCTGCGACGCCGAACGTGACGCGCTGCGACGCCGTGAGCGTCGCCTCGCCGCCATACACGCCGTAGCCGGCCCCGGCCGACTGCACTTCGTACAGCGCCCGGATCGACACCGGGTCGAGGTGCTCGTCGAGACTCGGCACCGGCTGCCGGAACAGCAGTCGGCCCGTGAATGGCTCGAGGGTGTAGTCCACGAAGCGTACCTTGCGCTCGCGGCTGAGCACGCGCGACGGCTGGTTCCGGTCGCGCACCAGGATCTCGACGATCTCCGTGCCCACCACGCCGTCGGGCCGCGAGAGCGCATACGGCCCCGACACGCCGCGGCCCGCGATCTCGTCAACGACCTGTCGCTCGCGCGCCTGGGTGCCGAATCCGCTGACCGCGCCCGATCGTCCTTCGGCGTGCACGACGGCACCGTTCAGGCTGCGGGTGAATGCGCCGAGTTGCCGCAGGTCACTGGTCGGTGTGACGAAGTCGCCGAACATCGCGTACGACGCGCCACGGTCGATCCGCGCATACAGCCGGCTCGTGGATCGGGCGTCGAACTCGTGGATCGACGCATCGCCGAAGAGATCGAAGCCTTCCTCGGGGCGCAGATCGCGGAATCGCCGCTGGGACGGATCGCGCTCGCTGTCGTATCGCAGCGTCAGGAGCAGATCGTGGCCGATGTCGCCCTTTGCGAACAGGGCCCCACGACCTGCGCCCCTGAGACGTCCATGGTCGCGATCAAAGGTGGCGTCCTGGAGTAGATCGTCGAATGCATCACGCCGCACCCCGTAGAGTTCGCCGGCCTTGAGCGACCGCCAGTCGAGGCGGCCGTCCAGGACGCCCACGAGCAGGAGCGACCCCAGCGGCGGACGCGAGAGGGGCTGCAAGGCCGAGCCGCTCATGAGACCGGGCTGGCCCGCGGGCGACGGTCCCGTGATCTCGCCGAGACGCCGCCGCGTCTTGACCTGGGCGAGCACCGTGGGGGCGCACGTCCGAGTCGCGAAGTCGGCACGATGGAGTTCGCCCTTCGTGAGATCGACGAAGCGACTGAGCGGATCCCCGGCATCGCGGTTCGAGAGCGACTTGAGGTCGACCGCGGCGGGCAGCGTGCTCGCGTCGATGCGCACGACGTGCAGTCGCGGCCGGAGATTGGCGAACGAGTACTTGCCCTCGGAATCGGTGATCGCGGAGCTGCCATCCTCGAGATACAGGCGCACGCCTGGGATCCCGAGTTCCTCAGCGCCCTGGATTCCATTGGTGTCGCAGTCGCAATCGACGAATACCTTGCCGATCAGGATGCCTTCGTCCGCGAACGTCACGTTGCGGATCTTCAGGGTGGCCTCGGCGACGTTCGAACCACCGCTGGAGTCATCCGGGGTGCCTGCGAACGCGAGGTTCGTACCCGAACCCAGCTCGGCCCCAGCGCGCACCTCGACGCGATAGAGCAGACGGCGCGACTGACCCGCCATGACGTCGCCAATCTCGAATCGCAGAGATGGCCCTGGCGCGCCGTCGGGATCCGGGACCCGGATGCCGTCCAGTCGCGAGGAGCCCGCCACGTAGCTCAAGCCAGCCGGGAGCGTGTCCTCCACCCGCACGTGGTGGAGATCTCCCGTCCCGACGTTGCGGATCGTGATGGTGTAGTCGACGACGTCACCCACTTCGGCCTCGGTCGGAGAGACCTGCTTCTCGACCACCAGCCTCCCAGTGCCGCCGACCGGCGTGGGATCGATGTCCCGGTTGTTGTCGGGGTTGCTGTCGCCACCGCCCGAGACCGTCGCGGCGTTGACCACCAACGGCACCGCGCGCCGGAGCGACCGCCACCGTCAGCGTGTACGAGAGACTGTCGCCCGCAGCGAGCGGGGAAGGGTGGGTCGCGGTCACGATCGCGCCGGTGTTGGTGATGGTCCAGCCAGCACCGGAGGCGCTCACGTAGCTCAGTCCGCTCGGCAGGGTGTCGAGCACCGTGATGGTGCCGACGCTCGGCAGCGTGCCCAGGTTGGTCACCACGATCGTGTAGGTGCCGTTCGTCCCCACCACGAACGGCACGCTGTGCCGCTTGTCGATCGTCAGGTCGATGGTGCCGCCCACCGGGGTCGGATCGGTGTCGCGGTTGTTGTCGGGGTTGCTGTCGCCGCCGCCCGAGACCGTCGCGGCGTTGACCACCAACGGCACCGCCGCCGGCGCGACCGCCACCGTCAGCGTGTACGAGAGACTGTCGCCCGCCGCCAGCGGCGAGGCGATGGGTCGCGGTCACGATCGCGCCGGTGTTGGTGATGGTCCAGCCAGCGCCGGAGCCGCTCACGTAGCTCAGTCCGCTCGGCAGGGTGTCGAGCACCGTGATGGTGCCGACGCTCGGCAGCGTGCCCAGGTTGGTCACCACGATCCGTGTAGCGTGCCGTTCTCCCCACGCACGAACGGCACGCCGTGCCGCTTGTCGATCGTCAGGTCGACGGCTCCGGCGCGCCTTCGACCGGGGTCGGATCGATGTCGCGGTTGTTGTCGGGGTTGCTGTCGCCACCGCCCGAGACCGTCGCCGCGTTGACCACCAGCGGCACCGCGGAGCCCGCCACCGCCACCGTCAGCGTGTACGAGAGACTGTCGCCCGCGGCGAGCGGGGACGCGTGCGTCGCGGTCACGATCGCGCCCGTGGCGCTGATGGTCCAGCCAGCGCCGGAGGCGCTCACGTAACTCAGTCCGCTCGGCAGGGTGTCGAGCACCGTGATGGTGCCGACGCTCGGCAGCGTGCCCAGGTTGGTCACCACGATCGTGTAGGTGCCATTGCTCCCCACCACGAACGGCACGCCGTGCCGCTTGTCGATCGTCAGGTCGATGGTGCCCGGGCACACCGCCAGCACATGGCTCGCCCGATCGTTCGCCGGGGTCGTGTCGCCGCCGCCCGTCACGTACACCGTGTTGGTCACCGTCGGGTACGCCGCGCTCCCCACCGCCACCACCAGCTCCAGCGCCAGGCTGTCGCCCACCGCCAGCGGCGAGCGATGGGTCGCCGTGACGACCGCACCGGTGTTGACGATGGTCCAGCCGGGGCCGGATCCACTCACGAACGAGAGCCCCGCCGGCAGGGTGTCCGTCATCGTGATGGTGCCCACGCTCGGCACGGTCCCCAGGTTGCTCACCACCACCCGGTAGCGCGCCGTCTCACCCACGCACGGAGCACCCAGCGCACTCAGGTCCACCGTCAGATCCGGCTCCGGCGCGCCTTCGACCGGGGTCGGATCGACGTCGCGGTTGTTGTCGGGGTTGCTGTCGCCACCGCCCGAGACCGTCGCCGCGTTGACCACCAGCGGCACCGCGGAGCCCGCCACCGCCACCGTCAGCGTGTACGAGAGACTGTCGCCCGCCGCCAGCGGCGAAGGGTGCGTCGCGGTCACGATCGCGCCCGTGGCGCTGATGGTCCAGCCGGCGCCCGCGCCGCTCACGTAACTCAGCCCGCTCGGCAGGGTGTCGAGCACCGTGATGGTCCCGACACTCGGCAGCGTGCCGACGTTGGTCACCACGATGGTGTAGGTCCCATTGCTCCCCACCACGAACGGCACGCCGTGCCGCTTGTCGATCGTCAGGTCGATGGCGCCCGGGCATGCGGAAAAGGTCAGGCGGTCCTTGTCTCGATCGTTCTTCGGATTGAGGTCCCCGTTGCCATGGACGGTCACATAGTGCGTCACGCTGGGATAGGCGGCCGGCCCGACGGCGAGTTCCATCCGGAACCCGAGTGTGTCCCGGGGGGCGAGTGGCCCTTCGTGACTGGCCGTCAGGACCTGGCCGTCGAGGGCGAAGGTCCACCGGGCTCCGGTCCCATTCAGGAACGTGAGGCCGTCTGGGAGCGTGTCGGTCACGGTGATGATGCCGAAGCACGGTCCCTTGCCGACGTTCTGGATCTGGACTCGGTATCTGGCCGTGTCGCCGACACAGGGGCAGTTGGTTCGGGTCAGGCAGATGGAGAGGTCGGGAGGGGCAGGCTGGACGTCGGTCGGGTCGCAATCCCGGTCGTTCTCGGGGTGGTGGTCATTGCAGACGGAGACCGCGGCGCAGTTGACGACCTCGGGAACTGCGGCGGCCGCGACGTTCACCCGCACGGTGAACACGAGCGTGTCGCCGGGGTTGAGCGGGCTCGCATGGCGCGCCGTGACGATTCGCCCGCTCGAGCTGAAGGACCAACCCGGGCCCGACCCACTGCTGAACGTCAGGCCGCTGGGAAGGGTATCGGTGACCGTGATGGTGCCGGAGGTCGGCGCCTGCCCAACGTTGAGGACCAGGATCGTGTAGGTCCCACGCAGCCCGACGGTGAAGTCCGACGAGTGCCGCTTGTCGATCGCCAGGTCGGGCTCGGCACACAGTCGCACGACGACCTGGTCGCGGTTGTTGCAGAGATTCGCGTCCCCGCCGCCGGCGAGACTGACCACATGGACCAGGCCGGGCGCCGCGTCGGCGGCAACGCGCACTTCGAGGTCGAAGCGCGTGCTGGCGCCCACCTCGAGCGAGCCCGAGTAAGTCGCCGTCAGGATCGATCCCTGAGTCTGGAAGCTCCACCCGGAGCCGGTGGCGGAGATGAAGGAGAGGCCGGAGGGGAGGGAATCCGTGACGATGATGGGTCCCACACTCGGCCCCGAGCCCACGTTTCGGACTAGAACATGATAGCGGGCGATCTCGCCCGCGCAGGGCGCGTTGTCGGGAACCAGACTGATGGCGAGATCGGGTTCACACTGGACCTGAAGGGGCGCAGCGAGCCCGAACGAGCCTCGTGCGATAGGGAACTCAGCCGAGTTCGGGCCAGTATCCGCGGACGCGTTGAGATCTCCTGCGTCGTCGAAGCGCGGCTCAATCCTCGAGTCGGACGCGACGGCGTTGGAGAGCGACAAGGCGAGGAGGATCGGAACGCAGACAGCGCGCAGCAGCGCCTTCGCGGAGGGGCGGCTCGACATGGAAGGGAGGAATCCTCGAGCCCCGTCTGGAGTGTTCCTTGAAGGAATCTCCGCAAGACGTGGCTGGCGTGGTGTTAGGCCGCGGCCGTCCAATCCATGGAGAGGCCGATATGAGGACTTCCGCTCAACTCCGCTGGTAATGACTTTATCGAATCGCCGGCGTGCGAAGCAAGCGAGGAGGACGCGGGAGCAGCGGCTCGGGCGGCGCGCGCGCTCGTCTCACGATGCGGCGCCACGCGTTCCTGGGTGGGATTCCCCAGTCTCGTGATCTGGGTGATGACGTCCTCTGGCTCGCTGACTATAGTCTCGGCCGTTCTGCGGGGTCGGAGCCGATCCCGCTGACCAGTGTCACTCGGAGCGCTGCGCCACCCGTCCTGGAGGCCCCAATGCGGAGAGTCCTCGTCGTCCTGCTCTTGATCGTGCTCGGCGTCATCGGCTTCATCGCCACCCGCCCACCCTCCTTCCACATCGAGCGCTCGGCGACCGTGGCGGCCCCTGCGGAGGTCCTCTTCGCCAAGGTCTCGAACCTGCACAACTGGGCCGAATGGTCACCGTGGGAGAAGCTCGACCCGAACATGACCAGGTCCTTCGAGGGGGCCGAGTCGGGCGTCGGAGCCGGCTACCACTGGGCCGGCAATGACAAGGTGGGCGAGGGACGGATGACCGTCACCGAAGCCGAGCCGAGTTCGAAGGTCGGAATCCGGCTGGAGTTCGTCAAGCCCTTCCAGGCGGTGAACACCTGCTCGTTCACGTTCGTTCCGGCGGAGGGGGGCACCCGGGTCACGTGGTCCATGGACGGGAAGAACGACTTCATGGCGAAGGCGTTCAGCCTCTTCATGAACATGGACAAGCAGGTGGGTGGGGACTTCGAGAAGGGGCTCGCCAGCCTCAAGACCGTGGCGGAAGCGACGCCTGCCGCCCCAGATTCCATGACCGCGAACTGACCGCTTCGAGGTCCGCGCGTCCCGTGGCGCGGGGTCGGCGTCGGCCGGTGGCAGGCGAGGGGCGGGGTTCGAGCGGCGACGTCAGCTCCACGGGGGCGCGGCCCGGCCCCCGTGGTTCCTCGCGGCCTCCGGCCTTCAGCGGCGCGGGCGAGCGAACACCGAGTCCCACGACGCGAGCGCCAGCTTCGGATTGAGATCGGTGTCGACCAGTCCGAGGTAGGCGAACGGCGCGACGCCCGGCGGGAACACGGTCAGATCGAGATCGGTGAAGGTGAGCTGGAACCATCCGATCGCATGGATCGCATCGAGTAGCTGAGCCTGGCGGATGACGAAGCGACGCTGCATCGCAGCCGAGGTGACGACCGGCGAGACCGTCGTCGACGACCAGCCGCCCTCGGTGACCATCACGGGCATGGAGCGCCCGGCCAGCAGCGCGCTGTAGTAGTCCGCCGGCAGGCTCTCGGGGTCCGCGTAGCCCGCCAGGTACGGGTACGACGAGAGTCCGAGTACCTGGATGAACGGGAAGTCGTTGAAGTCCGACTCGACGCCCACGTAGGCGCCCGGCGGTGCGAAGCGCCCCCAGGCGGCATCCACCTGCACGCTCACCATCAGACGCACGCTCGCATCGTGGGCGCGCACGTCGGCCGCGGCGTCGTTGGCCAGCTGGCGCACCGCGGCGTACAGCGGCGCGGGCGCGGCGAGCCGGATCAGATTGGTCTCGAGCGCCAGCCCCAGCTCGTCGGGACGCAGGAGCGTGTCCAGCGCCACCGCGTAGCGTCGGTACAGCTGCTGGATCGCCGGCTCCGCGATGCTGCGACCCGCGTTCACGAGCGGAGTGGACTCGCCGGCGCGATTGAGCCCGTTCGCGGGATCGATCATGACCACGAGCCGGTGACCCTTGCCGCGGTAGTACTGCGCGAGCCCGAGCTGATTGCGCATCACGAACGAGTCGGGACGCACGCCGGCGAGCAGCGAATCCCACGGGACCTCGTCGCTCATGATCGCCCCGTCCGCGCGCAGACCCCACATGTCGATGGCCGCCACCTGCTGCGCGAAGTCGGCGCGCGGCGGGATGCCGGAGAAGCCCATGAGGTACGTGCGCGGCGGGGGCGGGGTGACCTTCGGCCCGCCGACCTTCTTCGAGCAGCCCGCGAGCACCAGTGCGAGCCCGAGTAGTGCCGCGAGCAGGAATACCCCGGAGTGCGGAAGGGCGCGATAGCGGTTGGTGGTCATCATGCGGCAGTCTCCACGGCGCGCGCGCGCCTGTCCAGGGACACCTGACATGCGCCGATGATGCGCGCCCGCGGGCGCCATCGGGTGGTCGCCTCCATTTCAGCGTGCTACGCTCGATGCCTTGAGCGTCGAGTCGTCCACCACCATCGAACGGAGCCTCCATGCGCCTCTCGACCTGGATTCTCACCGCCCTCGTCGCATTCCCGGCGGTCGCCCTGACGACAGCCGCTCCGACGGCGCGCGCCGCCGCCAACCACGTCGTCATCTCCGAGTTCGCCACCCGCGGTCCCGCCGCGGCGACCGACGAGTTCGTCGAGCTGTACAACCCGACCGGCAACGTGATCAGCCTGTCCGGCTGGCGCATCCAGTACAAGTCCGCCAGCGGGACGACCTGGAGCGACCGCGCGATCCTGCCCGCGAACGCGACCATCCCGGCGCACGGGTTCTATCTGATCGCGAACCAGTCCTACGTGGGGGGAGCCACGCCCGACTACAGCTCCGGGCTGTGGACCTCCGGCACGGGCATGGCCGACAGCGGCCACGAGCACCTCCTCGATGCCGCCCTGGTCGAGGTGGACAAGGTGGGCTGGGGGACTGCGATCGACCCTGAGGGTGGAATCGCGGCGCCGAACCACGGCACCACCGCGAACGGCAACAGCGTGGAGCGCAAGGCGCTCGCCACCTCGACCGCCGACTCGCTGGGTGCCGGCGGCGCGCACGCGTTGCTCGGCAACGGCCAGGACTCCGACGTCAACGGCAACGACTTCGTCGCCCAGACCCACGGCCGTAACCCGCAGAACAGCGGCAATCCCCCCGAGCCGTCGTTCGCCTCGGGCGGCAACGGCACCGGCAGCGTGAGCGTGGCGCCGACCATCGTGTTCGCCGATCGCGGCCTCGACTCGCTCGCGTTCGCGTTCCACCAGGATTCGAGCGCCACCCTCGCGAGCCTCGCGATCCTGGTCCCACCGTCGTGGACGTGGTCGCACTCGACCGACTCCGTGGTGCTGACGGGCTCCGCGTTCGCGGCCGCGACCCCATCGGTCGTGGGGGACACGTTGTTCGTCACGGGCGCCACCCTGAGCCCGACCGATCAGGGCTCGGTCATCCTCACCGGGCTCACCTCGCCCGCCACCAAGAGCGCGACCCAGTTCACGACGCGCACCGCGGTCGCGGCCGGGACCCTGACCCCGATCGTGCTACAGCCGAGCGTGCGCGTGCTCGCGTTGGTGCCGATCGTCACGCTGCACGTCAACGATGCTTCCGGCGTGGCCACCGCGCCCTACGCGGTCGGCAGCGAAGCGACCGTCTCCGGCATCGTCACCGCGAATCTGAACGACACGCGCACGGACGTGTACGTGCAGGACCTCACGGGGGGTGTCGACCTGTTCAGCGCGTCGCTGCCGCCGTTCACGATGGCGCCGGGCGACAGCATCACCGTCACGGGTTCGATCGTCCAGTTCCGCGGTCTGATCGAGATCCAGCCCGAGTTCGCGCTGCTGGTGCGGCACGCCACCGGCCGGCCGGTGCCGGAGCCGCTGACGGTCACGTGCGCGGAGGTCAACGCCACGTTCCATCCCGACTTCGCCGAGCCCAACGAGGGCCGTCTGATCCGCATCGACGGCGTGACCTACAATCCGACGACCTCGACCATCTCGGACGCCTCGGGAACCACCAACATCTTCATCCCGACCAGCTTCCCCGCGGTGCCGAGCGTGTTCGACGTGATCGGGATCCTCAAGCAGTTCAAGCCCGGCACGCCGGCGCCGGGGCCGCCGTACACCGCCGACTACGAGATCTCGCCGCGGACACCCGACGACATCATCCCGCACGCCGGCCCGATCCTGCTCACCGCGCCGTTCGAGGACCACCTGCAGCCGACCTCGGTCCAGCTGCACTGGACCACCGACGTCGCCTCCTCGAGCATCGTGCGGTACGGCACCAGCGCGGCGCTCGGCGACAGCATCGTGGATGCGACCGCGGTGACGACCCACACCGTGACGGTGACCGGACTCACGCCCGCCACGGTCTACCACTACAGCGTCGGCTCGGGCGACGTGAACGGCACCAACTTCTCGCCGACCGCGCTGTTCATCACGGCGTCGCCTGTGGCGTCCACCGGCACGATGAACGCCTACTTCAACAAGAGCGTGAACACCGCGCTCGCGTGGCAGCACCCCGCGAACGGCAATCAGAACCTCCCGGCTCTGCTGGTGCCGCACTTCACCAACGCCCAGCGCTCGATCGACGCCGCCATCTACAGCCTGAGCGGCACCCCCGGCACCACGCTCGCGAACGCCCTCATCGCCGCGAAGAACCGCGGCGTCAGGGTGCGCGTCATCTGCGAGGACGACAATCGCAGCACCGCGGCGTTCAACTCGCTCGTCGCGAACGGCATCCCGCTCGTGACCGACCGCCTCGATCCGATCAACAACGGCGCCGGGCTCATGCACAACAAGTTCTTCGTGATCGACGGGCGCGGCGGCGCCCCGGAGAGCGTGTGGGTGTGGACCGGCTCGTGGAATCCGACCGATCCGGGCACCGACAACGACTTCCAGAACTCGGTCGAGATCCAGGACCAGTCGCTCGCGGTGGCCTACACGATGGAGTTCGACGAGATGTGGGGCAGCGGCACCGACGTCGCGAACGCCGCGGCCTCACGGTTCGGCGCGCGCAAGCTGGACGACACGCCGCATCGCTTCGCGATCGGCGGCCGCGACGTGCAGCTCTACTTCAGCCCGTCGGATAACGTCACGTCGCACATCCTCTCGCTCATCAACGGCGCCCAGCACTCGGTCGCGTTCGAGATGCTGACGCTGACGCGTTCCGACATCTCGGGGGCGCTGATCGCACGGCACGCGGCCGGCCTCGCGGTGCGCGGCGACCTCGACAACGGCACCGACACCGGCTCGGAGTACAACAACCTGGTCGGCGCCGGCGTGGACGTGCGGCTGAAGACCGGCGCGTCCGGCCTGCTCCACCACAAGTACTGCCTGGCGGACGCCGAGAGCCCGAGCTGGGACGCCACCACCCTCACCGGCTCCCACAACTGGTCCGCGGCGGCCGAGAACTCGAACAACGAGAACACGCTGGTCATCCACGACGCGGACATCACCAATCAGTTCCTGCAGGAGTTCGCTGCGCGCTACTACCAGTTCGGAGGGACCGACTCGGTGGTCCTCGGGGTCGACCGGATCGCCGGCGCGGTCCCGCGTGCCGTCGCGCTCGCCCAGAACTTCCCGAACCCGTCCCGTGGCCTCACGCATATCCAGTACGCCATCCCGACGGCGGGACAGGTGGTGCTCAAGTTGTACGACCTGCAGGGCCGCGAGGTGCAGACGCTGGTGAACCAGCGTCAGGAGGCCGGCCGCTACCGCGTCGACCTCAGCACCCACCGCTTCGCGAGCGGCGTGTACTTCTACCGGCTCGAGGTCGGGCGTGCCGTCGAGCAGCGCAAGATGCTGCTGATGCGCTGACCGCACGTCGGGAACGCACGGCGGCCCGCGGACCTCGAAGTCCGCGGGCCGTCGCCGTTCTCACCGCACGCGCACGATGCGCGTCGTCGCGGTCGCATCGCCCGCATGGACGCGCGCGAGGTAGACCCCGGGAGCCAGGACGCCACCGCCCTCCGCGCGGCCGTTCCACGCCAGCGCGTGCCGACCCGCCGGCAGCGGCCCGCGCCGCAGCTCCGTCACCCGTCGGCCGGACAGGTCGAACACCTCGACCTGGACCTCGGCGGCCGCGGGCAACTCGAGCGCGAATGCGGTCGCGCCGGCAGAGGGATTCGGCGACGCGGCCAGCCGCAGCGCGCGCGGTCGCGTCGCCGCGACGTCCGGCGCATCGGTCGTGGCGCTGGAGTCGGCCACGAACCCCAACGCGGCGAGCATCGGCGCGATCTCGGGGTTGGCCATGAAGCGCGACCACAGCAGGCCGCTGCGGTAGTTCTCGATCATGAGGAGGATCGGGCCCTGGTCGATCGCGATGTAGTCGCTCGCGGTCCAGCCCAGCCCCGGATGGAATGCGTCCTTGAAACCGTCGAACCCCCACAGCGTGGCCCCGTAGGTGCCGTAGAAGTGGCGAGCCGCCGCGAGCGACTGCTGCGGCACGTAGGGCATCGATGCGACCGCGGCGGTCGGCGTCAGCGTGCCGTTGTCGTTCGAGTAGGCCGCATGGGCGCTGTAGCCGTAGGGATCGTCGCTCGCGGTCAGCCCCCAGGCCACCGCGCTGTAGCCCGTGCGTCCGAGTGGATTCGCGGCCCCGTACGCCACCTGCACGAGCGCGTGGTTGCGGTTGTGGGTGTAGTAGTTCGCGTACGCGTCGCGCTTGAAGCGCGGATCGAAGCCGACGAAGGAGTAGTGCGCGAAGAACATCGGTCCGCCGTACGCGGAGCCGACCGAGAGCGGATACCCGTAGTAGCTCTGGTTGAGCACCATCGCGCCGCTGCGCGCCCAGCCCAGGTGGTAGAGCGCGGCCGGGACCGGGTGCGTGGGAGAGGCCACCGCGAGCAGGTAGGTGATCATGCACTCGTTCCAGCCCGCGATGTTCGCCGCCGAGAGTCCGGTGGTGGGCGAGCGGTGCCAGCGCAGCACGCTCTGGCCGGCCGGCACGAACGCGGTCCAGTCGATCGCCTCCCACAACTGGGTGGCGAGGGTGCGAATCTCCGTCTCCTCCGGGCCCGGGCCATCGAAGTACCGCCGCACGGTCAGCAGACCTTCGGCGAGGTAGGAGGTCTCGACCAGGTCCACGGTGTCGTCGTCGGGACCCAGGAAGCCCACGTGCTGTCCGGTGACGCCGTGGATCCAGTGCGGATAGGCGCCCCAGTGCTTCTCGGCCATGCCGTCGAGGAAGTTGAGGATCAGCAGCGTGCGCGTGGTGCCCGAGATCCGCGTCACGTAGCCACGCTCGATTCCGACCGGAATCGCCATCAGCCCGAATCCGGTGCCGCCCGACGCACAGACATCGCCCGACGACGAACGCTCGCGCGTCAGGCCCGAAACGGGATGCGCGCTCTGCCAGAAGTAGCGGAACGTCGCGCGCTCGATCATGTCCATGAAGGCGTCGTCTCCGAGCGTTGCGGTCCCGGTGACGAACTCCGCGGTCGGCGCGGACGTGCGGAAGCTCCAGTCCTCGGCCAGCACCCGCAGCGTGCACGCCACCGCCGGGGTGCCGAGCCACAGGCTCGCGCCGCCGTCCTCGGCGCTCGACCACTGCACGGGCGCCCAGGAGCCGTTCGTCGAGCGCTCGATCCGGTACGACTCCACGTCGGCGGGTGTCGGCAGGTCCCACGTCAGGTCGATGTGGCGCTCGAAGCCCAGCGCCTGGGCGCCACCCGGAGTCACCGGCGAGGTGAGGTCCGTGCGCACCCAGCGGATCTCGTCGAGATACAGCGTGCGCTGAACGCCCATCGTTCCGGCCGGGCTCTGCGCGAAGAACGTCTTGTTGATGACCGCCATGTTCGCGCCGCCGGGGCCTGCCTTGATGGGTGCCAGGGGCATCACGAGTCGGGTCCACGTTCCCGCCGGCAGCCCGGCCGGGTTGTACGCAGCCATGGAGTAGCGCGGGGTGCGCGTGTTGTTCAGGTCCTCGATGAACACCACCGGCAGGTCGTTGGCGGCGAGCGCGGTGACCGAGTACGCCCAGAACACCAGCGAGTCGAGCGGAGCGCCGTTCACCGCCGTCCAGCCGGCATTGGCGACGCCCAGCAGCCAGTCGCCGCCGCTCTGCTGGGTGAAGCGCATGCGAATGGCGGTGGTGCCGCGCCAGCGATTCGTGTACTCGAGTGGAGCCTTGCTTCCGTTGATCATCTCGACGGTGCTGCCGCCGGACTGGAACGCGTACGAGAGGTCCCAGTACGTCCCGCCGCTGCCGTCGCGGAACAGTCGCACGCCCTGAGCGGAGGCGGAGGAGGCAAGGAGCGCGAGGAGCACGGCGGCGAGGAGCCCCGGGAAGGGGTGCGGGCGACTGCGGATGGGAGTGCGCATGCCTCGATGGTAGCAGCCGGTCGCTCCGCGGACCCAACGGGGCGCAGCCGAATCGTGGCCGCTCACGAGCGGCCGGGCAGCGGCGGGGCCCCGTCCGCGTGCGTTCACATGGGTCGCGCGCGCTCGGGCACGCGTGGGCTACACTGGCTCGCGCTCGCCGCCGCACCCGGCTCGCGGCGAACCCGGGTCCGCCACTGGCTCCGTACGGAAACCGAAAGAACGTCCCCGCCGTCCGTTTCGTCGCCTTCTGTTCACCCGGACTGGATCCGACCGGCATGCTCACGCGCTCCACCGACATCCTGATCCTCGGCGCCGGTCTCGCCGGCACCGGGGTGGCACTCGAGCTCGCGCGTCGCGGGATCCCGGCCACGCTGCTCGACCAGGACGCGGTCCCGTTGAATCGAGCCAGCCTGCGCAACGAGGGCAAGATCCACCTCGGGCTGATCTACGCCAACGACCGCTCGCTCGCGACCGCGTTCCGGCAGCTCGACGGCGCGCTGCGTTTCCGGCGCATCGTCGCGCGCTGGATCCCACCTGGGCTCGAATGGCTGGAGCCCTCCACGCCGTTCCAGTATCTGGTCGCGGACGACTCGATCCTCCCGCCCCCGGCGCTGGCCGCGCACTACGCAGCGGTCGAGGTGCGCGCGCGATCGGAGTTCGAACGCGACGCGGCGCTCGACTACCTCGGAGAGCGCCCCGGCACGCTCGCGCGCCCGCTGCTGGCCCGCGAGATCGCCGAGCGCTTCGATCCCACGCGCGTCCCGGCCGGATTCGCCACCGCCGAGCGCGCGATCGATACCGCGGTGCTCGCCCGCGCCCTGCGGAGGGCGGTGGCAGACGCGCGCGGCATCACGTTCGCCCCTTCGCACGTGGCGCGCGCCATCACCCAGGCCGGCGACGCCTTCGTCGTCGAGGGCGACGGCCCCGAGGGTCCGTGGCGCTTCGCCGCGCGCCAGGTGGTGAACGCGCTCTGGGAGCGGCGCGTCGCGTTCGACCGCCAGCTCGGGATCGCGCCGCCACCCCACCTCCTGCATCGTCTCAAGTATCGGGTGATTGCCGAGCTGCCGCCCGCGCTGCGCGGGGCGCCCTCGGTCACCATGGTGCTGGGGCGCTACGGCGACGTGGTGGTGCGGGGTGACGGCACCGCCTACCTTTCCTGGTATCCGGCCGGGCTGCAGGGCTGGAGCCACGATGCCGAGCCGCCGGCCGAGTGGGATGCCGCCTGCCGCGGGGCGGCGGATCCCGCCACGGCGAGCCGGATCGTCTCCGCGATCCTCTCGGGGCTCGACGCGTGGTTCCCGGGTATCGCGCGATGCACGCCGCGGCTGGTCGACGCCGGCGTGATCGTCGCGATCGGGCGCAGCGACGTGGACGATCCCGCGAGCGCCCTGCACGACCGCTCGCACATCGGCGTGGATTCCCACGGCGGCTACCATTCCATCGATCCGGGCAAGCTGACGACCGCGCCGCTGTTCGCGATCGAGGCCGCCGATCGGATCGCGGCGCGGCACACCGCGGGAGCGAGCTCGTGAGCCTGGAAGCCCCGCCGCGCGTGGTCGCGCTCGTTCCGACCTGGCGGGCGTCCGCATTCATAGCGGAGACGCTCGCGGCGCTCGCCGCCCAGACGTGGCCCCAGTTCGAGATCCTCGTCTCCGACGATGCCTCGCCCGACGACACCGCCGCGATCTGCCAGCACACCGCCGCCGGCGATCCTCGGTTCCGCGTGATCCGTCAGCCCCACAACCTGGGCTGGGTCGGCAACGTGAACGCGCTGCTGCACGAGGCGCGCGGGGACCTGTTCCTGTTCGCGTTCCAGGACGACCTGCCCGCGCCCACCTACGTCGAGCGCTGCGTGCGGGCGCTCCAGGCGGATCCGGACGCCGTGCTGGCGTTCTCGGACATCGAACTCGTGAACCAGGACGGCACGCACGAGACCAAGTCCTACGCCGTGCTCGACGGCGTGAACGACCGGCTGCGGCGGGCGCGCCGGGTGGCGTGTCAGCAGGGCTCGTGGTGGATCCCGAACCGCGGAGTGTTCCGCGCCGCCGCGGCGCGCACCATCGGGGGCCTGCGCCGCCATCGCGCGGGGGAATTCTCGGCGGACTGGCCGTGGCTGCTGCAGCTGAGCCTGCTCGGCAACTTCGTGCGGGTTCCCGAGCGGCTCTGCACGAAGATCTACCTGGCGCGGAGCCTGTCGCGCAGTTGGGACTTCGGGCTGCGCTCGTGGACCGCGGTCACGCTCGACGCGGCGGAGATGGTCGCGCGCGCCGCGATCCCGGCGGCGGAGAAGCTCGCGCTGCATGCGACCCTGGCCGGCTTCCTCTCGCGCCATGCGCGCCGCGCGCTCCGCAAGGCGATCGGCCGCGCGCTGCGCCGCATCGGGCTGCGCCGCTCCCCGCTGCTTCCGGACGGCACCGGCTCCGGGCACGCCGGGCGCTTCACCGGCTGACGCGCGGAGCGCCTGCGCGGCAGCGGGGGAGGACGCCGTCGGCGCGGTCCGGCCATTCGTCGCCGGGGCGCCCTCAGCGCTCGGCCGCATGACCGCCGCGCTCGTCGCCGTCCGCGGCGTCCGCGCTGGCTTTTTCCCTCGGCTTCCCCGATTCTGCGCGCGGTCCATGCTCCCGCAGCACCTTCCACCCCGGGACTCCACGCCATGAAGCGCTCGTTCGTCCTGCTCCTGCCGATCGGCCTGCTCCTCACCGCGGCGGCGCCCGCGCCGCGCACCGCTCCGACCGACGCGGCCCACTACCTGGCCCAGTTCGTGGACCCGGCGGTGTCGCCGCGCGCGGACTTCTTCCACTATTCGGTGGGCCGCTGGCTGCGCCAGCATCCGATCCCGCCGAGTGAGCGCTCGTGGGGGATCTCGCACGTCGTCCAGGAGGAGACCTACCGGCGGCTGCTGGCGATCAGCGAGTCGGCCGCACGGGATGCGCGCGCGCCCCGGGGCGCCAACGCGCAGAAGATCGGCGACTTCTGGTACGCCGGCATGGACACCGCGACGATCGCCCGGCAGGGGATGACGCCGCTGGCCGACGAGTTCGCGCGGATCGCCGCCGTCCGCGACAGCCGGGGACTGCTGGAGACCATCGCGCACCTCCAGTACATCGGCGTGGACGTGCTGTGCTCGCCGGCGATCTTCCAGGACGAGAAGAAGAGCGACCGCTACGTGATGCACCTGTACCAGGGCGGGCTGGGGCTGCCGAATCGCGACTACTACTTCGACACCGACGAGCGCTCGACCATGCTGCGGCGCGAGTACGAAGCGCACGTCGGCCGCATGTTCGAGCTGCTCGGCGACGACGCGACAGTGGCGCCGACCCACGCACGCACCGTGATGACCATCGAGACCGAGCTGGCGGGAGCGTCGCGCAAGCTCGAAGACCTGCGCGACCCGCAGGCGAACTACAACGCGATGTCGATCGACGCCGTCTCGAACCTCACGCCTTCGATCCGCTGGCGCGACTTCCTCGAACAGGGCCACGTCCGAGGGCTCGACAGCGTCGTCGTCGGGCAGCCCGAGTTCCTCCAGCAGGTCGAGAAGTCGCTCGCCACGCACGGGCTCGACGAGTGGAAGGCCTACCTGCGCTGGCACCTCGCGAGCGCGTTCGCGGCCGAGGCCGGCGGGCGCTTCGACGACGAGAACTTCCATTTCTTCGGCACCATCCTCAACGGCACGCCGGAGCAGCGTCCGCGCTGGAAGCGGATGCTCGACGAGGAGGAGGGCTACCTCGGCGACGCGCTCGGGCAGCTCTACGTCCAGCAGTACTTCTCGCCCCGCACCAAGGAGCGCTACGTCCGGCTCACGGACGAGATCTTCGCCGCGTTCCGCGACCGCATCCAGGCGCTCGACTGGATGAGCGAGCCCACCAAGCAGCGCGCGCTGCGCAAGCTGGAATCCGTCACCAAGAAGGTCGGCTATCCGGAGCACTGGCGCGACTACTCGAGCTACGCGGTGGATCGGGGCTCGTTCCTCGGCAACTGCCTCAAGGGGAACATCTGGAGAGCCGACTACCAGATCGCGAAGCTCTACAAGCCGGTCGACCGCACCGAATGGACCATGACGCCGCAGACGTACAACGCGTACTACAACCCATCGAACAACGAGATCGTGCTGCCGGCCGCGATCTTCATCCTGCCCGGCATCGCCGATTCGCTGGTGGACGACGCGGTGGTCTACGCCTACGCGGGTGGCACCACGATCGGGCACGAGATCACTCACGGCTTCGACGACGAGGGCCGCCAGTTCGACGAGCGCGGCAACCTCGAGAACTGGTGGTCGCCCGCCGACGAGCAGGAGTTCAATCGGCGCGCGGCGGGGATCGTGCGACAGTTCGACCAGTACGTGGCGGTCGGCGACCTGC
Organism: Candidatus Eiseniibacteriota bacterium; assembly: GCA_963725865.1. Lineage (GTDB taxonomy): Bacteria > Eisenbacteria > RBG-16-71-46 > RBG-16-71-46 > RBG-16-71-46 > CAVSAC01. The sequence goes on along the minus strand of CAVSAC010000012.1, from coordinate 1,391,464 downwards.
ACGTGAACGGCAAGGCGACGCAGGGCGAGAACATCGCGGATCTCGGCGGCATGCTGCTCGGCTGGGATGCGTTCACCAAGACCGCGCAGTACCGGCAGGGCAAGCCGCTCGGCGGCCTCACGCCCGCGCAGCGCTACTTCGTCGGCTGGTCGCTCGGCTGGATGAACCAGCTGCGCCCGGAGAACCTCGCGGTGCGCGTGAAGACCGACGTGCACGCGCCGAGCTTCCTGCGCGTGACGGGGCCGGTCTCGAACCTGCCGCAGTTCTACCAGGCGTTCGGCGTGAAGCCGGGCGACGCCATGTATCGCGCGGATTCGGTGCGGGTCCGGATCTGGTGAGCACCGCGGGATGGCGATCCTCGAGCTGACCGTCAACGGCCGCCGCGAGCGGGTCGACGCCGCGCCCGAGATGCCGTTGCTCTGGGCGCTGCGCGACCGGCTCGGACTCACCGGCACCAAGTACGGCTGCGGCGTGGGCGCGTGCGGGGCGTGCACCGTGCTGTGCGACGGACTCCCGGTGCGCGCCTGCCAGCTGACGCTTCAGGAGGCGAGCGGCCGAGCGATCCTCACGATCGAGGGCCTCGGGGCACCCGCCCGCCACCCGGTCCAGCAGGCGTGGATGGCCGAGGACGTCGCCCAGTGCGGCTATTGCCAGCCCGCGGCGATCCTCACGACGGTGGCGCTGCTCGAGGCGCATCCGCAGCCCACCGATGCCCAGGTGGACGAGGCGTTCGCGGGCTTCGTCTGCCGCTGCGGCAGCTACCTCCGGATGCGGCGCGCGATCCACCGCGCGGCGCGCGGCGGCCGGCCATGAGCCGCGGCGCGCCGAGGCGTCCGGGCGGAGGCCCGACATGAGCCCGACCCGGCGCGCGGTGCTGCGCGCGGGGGCGCTCGCCGGCGCGGCGCTGGTGCTCGAGGCGCTGCCGGGCGGACGGGTGGTGCGCCGCGCTGCGGCGGCGGCCGGGCAGCCGGCGTCGCGTTTCGCGCCCAATCCGTGGCTCGCGATCGACGCCGGCGGACGCGTCACGGTGATGGTGGCGCGCGGTGAGATGGGCCAGGGCGTGCGCACCTCGCTGCCGATGATCGTGGCCGAGGAGCTGGACTGCGACTGGAAGGACGTCGCGGTCGTGAACGCCGAACCCGGCACGCGCTATCCGAACATGCGCACCTCGGGCAGCTGGAGCGTGGGTGGCGGCTGGGAGCCGCTGCGCCACGCCGGCGCCGCCGCGCGCGACATGCTGGTGCGCGCCGCGGCCGCCCGCTGGAACGTGGCGCCCGCCGAGTGCACCACGGAGTCGGGCGCCGTCGTGCACGCCCCCAGCCGGCGGCGCCTGGGCTACGGCGAGCTGGTCGCGGCCGCCGCGGCGCTCGAGCCGCCCGCGCGGCCGGCGCTCAAGGACCCCGCGCGCTTCCGCATCGTCGGCCAGCCGATGCCGCGCCGCGACGGAGTGGCGATCGTCACCGGGCAGGCGGGCTTCGGAGTCGACGTGCGCGTGCCGGGCCTGCGCTTCGCCAGCATCGAGCGCGGGCCCGCACTCGGCGCGCGGGTGCGCTCGTTCGACGCCGCCGCCGCGCGCGCGGTGCCCGGCGTGCGCCAGGTGGTGCAGGTGCCCAGCGGCGTCGCGGTGATCGCCGACGATTCGTGGTCGGCGCAGCGCGCGCGCGAGCTGCTGCGCATCGAGTGGGAGCGGGCGGCCGGCGCGCCGTTCGACTCGCGCGCGTTCCTGAACAGCCTCGAGGAGGCCAGCCGCGAGCCCGGCTGGGAGGCCCGTGCCGAGGGCGACCCGCACGGGGCCCTCGCCGGCGCCGCCCAGCGTGTCGAGGCGGTCTACATCTACGGATTCCAGGTGCACGCGCCGCTCGAGCCGATGAACGCGACCTGTGCGCTCAGCGCCGACGGCGGCTGCGAGCTGTGGCTCGGCACGCAGGCGGCCAACCAGGTGCAGGAGGCGCTGGCGAGCCGGCTCGGCGTCCCGCTCGAGCGCGTGCGCGTGCACCCGCAGCTGATGGGGGGCGGGTTCGGCCGGCGGCTGGGCGTGGACATGGCGCTCGAGGCACTCGAGGTGGCGCGCGCCGGCAACGGGCCGGTCCAGGTGCTGTGGACGCGCGCCGACGACCTGCGCTTCGGCTACTACCAGCCGGGCTCCGTGCACCGGATGACGGGCGGGCTCGACGCCGCCGGCGGGATCGTGGCCTGGACGCACACCATGGCCGGCGTGCCGCACTCGGCGTTCAGCGAGCCGACGCCCAGCGCGGACCTGGCGCGCGATCTGATGTGGGGCGGCTTCGACAATCCCTATCGGCTGCCCAACCTCCGCGTGGCGCACGTGACGCAGCGCGCGCCGGTGCCGACCGGTCCATGGCGCGCGGTGCATTATCCGCCCGGCGTGCTGGCGCGCGAGTGCTTCCTCGACGAACTCGCCGCCGCGGGCGGTCACGACCCGCTCGCCCTGCGGCTGGCGCTGCTGGGCGAGCCCGGCGATCCGAATCGCGCGCGCCTTGTCCAGGTGCTGCGGCTGGCGGCGGAACGCGCGGGCTGGGGCCGTCCGGTCGCGCCCGGGCACGGGCTCGGCATCGCCGGCAACGTCTACGACGGCGAGACCGTGATCGCCCAGGTCGCCGAGGTCTCCGCATCGCGCGAGCGCGGCGTGCGTGTGCACCGGCTGGTGTGCGCGCTGGATTGTGGTCGGGTCGTGAACCCGCTCGGCGTGGCGGGGCAGGTCGAGAGCGCCATCGCGTGGGGGCTGAGCGCGGCGATCAAGGGCGAGGTCACGTTCGCGGACGGCCGCGCCGAGCAGGCGAGCTACGCGGACTTCCCGGTGCTCGAGATGGGCGAGATGCCGCGCGTCGAGGTGATCCTCGCGCCCAGCGCGCTGCCGCCGCTGGGCGTCGGCGAGCAGTGCGTCTCGCCGGTGGCGGCGGCCGTCCACAACGCGGTGTTCGCCGCCACCGGCCGCCGCCTGCGCCGTTCGCCGATCCTCGCGCGCGACCTCGGCTGACCAGCGACCGGCGGAGACCCCGCGCCGACGCGGCCCGCGCGGCCGTGCCGGCACGCCACGCGCGGAGTCCCGGACCTCACCGACCCGCGGGGCGGCTCCGGTCCGACCTCACGGCCTGGCGGTCTCGAACGGAGTGCCGTTGCGCGCCATCTCGACCGAGTTCCAGGGCGCGGACGCCCCGCCGAGGTAGGTGTGGAACCACTCGAGGTGCGCGTTGTAGTAGAGCGCCATCTCGTACCAAGCCGGCCAGTGGCCCGCCTTCTCGAACACGATCAGCCGCGACGGCACCTTCATCCTCTGGAGCGCGGTGAAGAACGCGAGCGATTGGGTGTAGGGGACGCGGAAGTCCCGCTCGCCGGTGAGCACCAGGCACGGCGTCTTGAAGTCCTTCGCGAACCGTGCGGGCGAATCGCGGTGGTAGAGCGAGGAGTTCCAGGGCTCGCCACCGAGGTCCCAGGCGGGATACCACAGCTCCTCGGTCGCCCCGTAGAACGCGTCGAGGTCGTACAGTCCCATCATCGAGGCCAGGCAGCGGAAACGCGTGCGGTGCCCCTCGAACCACATCATCGCGTATCCGCCCCACGACCAGCCCATCGCGCCCATGCGATCCGCGTCGACGTACGGGAGCTTCGCGAGCGCGTCCGTGACCCGCTCGAGGTCCTGCATCACGCGGCCGGTGTAGTCGCGCGAGATGGCGTCGGTGTACGCCTGCCCGAAGCCGGTCGAGCCGTGCGGGTTCGGGAACGCCTCGACGTAGCCGGCGCCCGGGTAGACCTGCCAGTCGCCGCGGAACGAGTCGGACCACTGGCTCTGGGGTCCGCCGTGCACGTTGAGAATGAGCGGGTACTTGCGGCTCGAATCGAAGCCGTGGGGCTTCACGATGTACACCTGCACCGGGTGGCCGTCGGCTCCCGCCACCTCGATCGACTCCGCCGGCCGGATGTCGACCTCCTGCTCGACCGCCTGGTTCTCGAACGTCAGGCGTTGCGGCGCGCCGCCGGCGAGCGGGGCCCGGACGACTTCCCACGGCTGGCCGATTCCGCGCCGCGCGAGCGCGGCCCACTCGCCGCCCGGCGCCACGTCGAACGCGTCGATGGTGCCGACCTCCACGAGCGGCGTCGCCGTCACCGTGCCCACCAGGTCGACCGCGAACAGCGGCACGCGTGCCTTCCAGTCGGCGGTGAACAGAACGCGCCTGGAATCGGGGGCCCACTGCAGATCGCCGACCCAGTAGTCGAACCCCTCCGTCAAGGAGCGGACCGCGCCGCTCGCGCGGTCGAGCAGCGCGATCCGGAAGCGATCCGACTCGTGGCCCGGCTGGCGCTGGGCTCGGAACGCGATCCAGCGGCCATCGGGCGAGTAACGCGGAGTGCCATCGTAGGCGCGGTTGGCGGCCGTCAGGTTGCGCGGCGGTCCGCCGTCCGCGGGCACGATCCACAGGTCGGAGTTCGTGGAGCGGGCGGGCTCGGCATCGTGATTGGACGCGAAGCACAGTTCCCGGCCGTCGGGTGAGAATGCGAAGTCGGCGGGACCGCTGGCGCTGAACACCGGCGCGTCGAAGTCGCCCGGCGTCAGGTCGCGCACCGCGCCGCTCGCCACCTCGAGGACCAGGATGTGGGTGCGCTTGCCGTCCTTCCACTCGGTCCAGTGCCGATAGAGCAGGTGATCGGCAACGTGCGCTTTGAGCTTGCCTTCCTCGAGCCGCCTGAGGATGGCCTGGTTGCACGAGTCGGCGGCACCGCATTCCGGGTAGACGTCGGACGTGAACGCGATCCGATCGCCGGCCGGCGACCACACTGGCTCCGCCACCTCGGTGGCGAGGTGGGTCAGCGCGGTCGCCTCGCCGCCGCCCACGGCGATCCGCCACAGCTGCGCGGATCCCGAGCGGTCCGAGACGAACGCGATCGTGCGTCCGTCGGGCGACCATCGCGGCGCGGCGTCGCTCTTCTCACCGGACGTCAGCGGTCGCACGTTCGAGCCGTCGGCATCCATCAGCCAGATGCGCGCGATCCGGGCCGCCTTCGCGAGGTCGCGGGTGCGGACCACGTAAGCGATCGTGCGCCCGTCCGGCGAGACGCGCGGGTCCTCGACCTCCTTCAGGCGATAGAAGTCGGCGATCGTGAACGCGCGCGGCTCCGCGGCGCGCGCGAGCGGCACAATGGCGATCAGCAGGGCGGCGATCACGAACGCGTTGCGCGTGGGATTCATGGTGTCCTCGTCGGCTGCGGTCGTGCCTCCCGCGCTGGGAGGCGGCGAACTCGCGCGGAATCCTAGCCGAGTCCCGCCGACCGCCGAAGACGCCTCTGGATCCCGGTCGACCAACGCGTGCCGGGGCGTCACCGGCGTCGCTCGCTCGCGATGCCGCCGCGCTCGGCACCGCGAACTGGAGTGGCGGGGGAGGCCGTGCGAGGGTCATCGGGTGAGCCCGAATCGACGCAGCCTCGTCCTGCGATTCGCGACCCTCGGCGCGCTGGTGGCGGCTGCGCTCGCGGTGCTGTCGTTCGCGGCCCGCCGCGCGAGCGAGGCGCGCGATCCGCTGGCGGACGAGCTGGCGCGCTGGTCCACGTTCGTCACGCAGCATCCGGCCGGGGACGCCGACTGGGCCCAGGTGCGCGACGGGAGCGCGCCGGCGCTCGCGTCCGCGCGCGCGGCGGTCGGCCGGGGCCGGCGGCTGATGGCGCTCAGCCGGCTCGCGGCGGTCTACGCGAACCTCGCGGGGATCCGCTACGCCGAGGCGCTGCGCGCGCGCGGGCCGCTCGACTCGGCGGCGCTGGCCCTCGCCTGGTCGCGCCAGGCCACCTCGCTCCACGCGCAGCTCGGCACGGTGGCGCCGGCCGCGCTGGACGGCGTCCGGCCCGCGGCCGTCCGCGCGCTGGCCGAGGCGTCGCTGTCCCAGGTGCGCGGCTTCCACGACGCCAGCCTCGACTACGGAAACAGCACCAGCCCCGAGTACGGCGCGTTCTACCTCGGCGCGGCGCAGGCCATGGAGGACTTCGTCGCGTTCCTGCGCGGCCTCCGCGAGCCGACCCCGGGGCCCGAGCCGGCATTCCGCTCGATCGCCCCCGAGCTCGACTCGCTCGGACGCGAGATGCTGGCGGCCTACCGACCGCCGTTGTCGATCGATCACCACGCGGAGTTCATCGTCGCGCACTCCGCCCTCAACGAGGCGCGCGCACTCGCCGCCGCCGGGCTCCACCGCGGGGCGCTGCTGCGCTACCTGCAGGCGCGGGTGCGCTTCGCGCCGCTGCGCACGCCGGTCGCGGTACTCGACTCGGTTGCGCTCGCGCATGCGCTCGCGGCCGCCGACGCGCGCCTGCGGGCCGACGGCCGCGATCACACCCTCGCGCGCATGCTGCTCGAGATCGCCCACGCCGACGCCGAGTCCGCGGCGCCGGGGGCGACCGCCGCGACCGCGGCGGCGATCGTGACCGACGTGCTGCCGCACTACTTCGCCGCGCTCGAGCCGGCGGCGCCGGCGCCCGCGCGGCCGGCCCCCGAGGTGACCGTCACGCTGGTGCGCTGGCCCTACACCTGAAACCTCTCCGACCCGGCAAGTTTGCTGGCCGAGAGCGTGGTGGCGGGATACGGAGGGCGGGCGCGCTTCGTGTCGGAGGACTATGGGCGCTCGGCCCTCGCCGAGCGCTTCGGCGTGAAGCGCTATCCGGCGATCTTCGTCGACGACATCCTCGCGGCGACACCGAAGGACTTCGGGTTCTTCGGCCGCGGGGAGGGAGCCGACACCGCCCGCTACGCGCCCTTCCGCAGCGCCGCGAGCCACGAGCGCCTGCGTGCCGACCTCGTCCGCATGATCGACCTGGTGCTCGCCGGCCAGCGGACGCGCGCCCGGGCCGCGGCGCCATCGGAGTCCGGCGGCGGGGTCTCGCGGCTGCCCGCGTTCGCGCTCACGGACCTGCAGGGCCGGACGATCTCGGGCGACTCGCTGGCGGGGCGGGTGGTGCTGGTGGAGTTCTGGGCCACGTGGTGTCCGCCGTGCCGCGGAACGCTCCGGTGGCTGGGCGAGCTCCGCCGCCGCCACGGCGACCGCCTCGCCGTGCTCGCGCTCGCGGTGCAGTCGGACGAGCGCGGCGTCCGCGACGTCGTTCGCCAGCTCGACCTGCCCGTGGCCTGGGCGATGGCCACGCCCGAGGTGGCGCGACGGTTCGGTGACGTCAGTGCCCTGCCGACGCTGCTGCTGTTCGACCGCACCGGGGCGATCGCCGCGACCTACTACGGAGCGCCGCCGAGCCTGCACGCCGAGGCCGAGCGGCGCATCCAGGCGCTGCTCGACTGAACGCCCGCGCGATCCGCGCTGGTCGAGCCGCGGCTTCCGAGGTAGCGTCCTGCCGTTCCCGGCCGCGAGCAGCTGGCGCCCCACCCCGAGAGAGAACGCGATGCGCATCCATCCACGGACCCCGATCCTGTCGGTCCTGCTGCTGACGATGATCACGCTCGGCACCGCCGAGGCCCGCCCGGCGGTGCCGAGCGGACCGGGGAAGGTGATTCACGCCCCGGGCGCGACTCTCTGGTACGAGGTGCGGGGCGCCGCTGGCGGCCGCCCGCTGGTGATGGTGAACGGCGGTCCGGGCTTCGATCACACCTACGTGCTGTGCTCCGACGCCTGGGACAGCCTGGCGCGCAGGCGTCGGGTGGTGTTCTACGACCAGCGCGGCAACGGCCGCTCCGGCGCGCTCGCGAGCGGGCAGTCGTGCACGCTCGCCGACCAGATCGCCGACCTCGACGCGGTCCGCGCGGATCTCGGCGCGGCGCGCATCGACCTGCTCGGGCACTCGTGGGGCGGCTACCTCGTGATGGCCTACGCCCTCCGCCACCCGGACCACGTCGCGCACCTGATGATCGTCGACTCGGCCGCGCCCAAGTGGAGCGACACCGAGTTCATCTTCAAGTACATCTACCCGGAGGGCGTGGACCGGCAGTCGCGGCTCGACTTCGCGGACGCGCTCGGCGACACCGCGGCGGGGCAGGAGAGCCTGCGCGAGTACCTGCGCATGCTGTTCGTCTCCGCCGCCCGGCGCGACGAATTCCTGTCGCGGGCCGCGACCTACCACTACGCCCGCGAGGTGAACGAGAAGCTCAACGCCGACCTCGCGAAGTACGACATGTGGCCGCTGCTGCCCGGACTCGCGATGCCCACCCTCGTGATGACCGGCCGCTTCGACATCAACGTGGCGCCGAGCACCGCGTGGCGGATCCACCGGGCCATTCCCGGCTCGCGCTGGGAGGCCTTCGAGTCCAGCGGGCACCTGCCGTACTTCGAGGAGCCCGAGAAGTTCGTGCGGGTGGTCGAGGACTTCCTCGGCGCGCCCTGAGCGCCGGCGGCCGCGGGCTACTTCCGCCGTCCCCACGTCGGGGGCGGCGGTTCGTGCATCAGGCGCTCGACCGGGTGCGCCTTCAGCTGCAGCAGCGCCTCGTCCACCGCGCGCTCGAGCTGCGGGTCGTGGCCGGCGATCACGTCCTTCGGCCAGTTCTCGACGTCGATGTCGGGCGCCACGCCCTCGTTCTCGACCGCCCAATGCCCGTCGGCGGAGAAGAAGCCGCCGCGCGGCGCGATCATGGTGCCGCCGTCGACCAGCACCGGCGAGTCGGCGGTGTGGACCAGCCCGCCCCACGTACGCTTGCCGACCAGCGTGCCGAGCTTGCGCGCGCGGAACATGTACGGGAACAGGTCGCCGCCCGAGCCCGACATCTCGTTCACGATCATCACCTTCGGACCCCAGATCCCGGCCGCCGGACTGGTGAACGGGACCCGCGCGCCGGCGACGTTGTTGAAGTAGCCGTCGAAGCGCCGCTGCAGCACCTCGATCATGTAGTCGGCCGCGGAGCCGCCGCCGTTGAATCGCTCGTCGACGATCACGCCGGCGCGGTCCTGCTGGGCGAAGTAGTAGCGGTTGAAGCTGGTGTAGCCGGGCTGTCCGGTGTTGGGCACGTACACGTACGCGAGCTGGCCATTGGAGAGGCGGTCGACCAGCCGGCGATTCGACTCCACCCACGCGCGGGTGCGCAGCGCCTGCTCGTTCGCAACCGGCACCACCGTCACCTGGCGCGCACCCTCCATCACCGGACGGCCGTTGACCGTCAGCACGGTCTGCCGGTTCGCGGTGCCGTCGAGCAGGCGATAGAGATTGTCGGGCGCGCGCAACTCTTCGCCATTCACCGCCAGCACGAAGTCGCCGGCCGCGACCTTCACGCCCGGCACCGCGAGCGGTGCCTTCAGCTCGGGGTTCCAGCTCTCGTTGTCGTAGATGCGCGTGATGCGGTAGCGGCCGGACTCCACGGCGAAGTCCGCGCCCAGCAGCCCGGCGGTCGGCGCCGGCACCTCGGGCAGGTCGCCGCCGCGCACGTAGGAATGACCGATCGCCAGCTCCGAGCCCATGCGGTCGAGCAGTTCAGTCAGGTCCGCGCGGTGATTCACCCACGGCAGGAACTGGCGGTACATCTCCTTCACTCGCGGCCAGTCGGCGCCGTGCAGGTTCGGCACGTAGAGGTAGTCGCGCTGGTCGCGCCAGCCCTCGTCGAACATCTGCGCGAACTCCGCGCGCGGATCGAGCAGCATGCGCAGGGTGACCGCCAGCTTGCCCGCGCCCGCCGCGGGCGGCGCCTTGTCGGCGTCCACCAGGAACAGGTTCGGCGTCGCCGGCCGCGCGGGCGAAGCGCCGGGCGCGGGCGGGCCGCCGCCGGGCGCCGCCGTGCGGTACACGAGCTTCCGGCCGTCGGCGCTCACCGCGTAGTCGGCCACCTCGCTCGCGAACGCCGCGGCCTTGCGGTCGCTGAGCTTGTAGCGTTGCAGCGTCGCGCCGGCGCCCGCTCCACCCGGACCCGCCGGGGGCGGACCCGGCGCCGTCTCGAGGTAGAAGACCGTGCCCGCCACGCCGGCCTTGAGCTGCGCGTACTGCCGCTCCGGCACGCCGGGGATGGCGATCACGCGCGACTGCAGTCCGTCGAAGTCGATACTCACCGTGATCGCGGCGGAGCGCGCCGGTCGATCCCCGGCGTCGGGGCCGGGTCGTTCCGCCGCGCGCGGCGGCGCGGCCGGCTTCGCTGCGCCGGCCTCGCCGCCGGTCGGCTCGGGCCGGGCGCCCGCGCCGACGCCGGAGTCCTCGTCGCTCTCCGGCAGCAGCGGGCTCGGCTCGCCCTGCTTCAGGATCGCGAGGTAGAGTCCGAACTCCTCCTCGTGGTCGTACGACGTCATGTCGAGCCACTGCGAGCGCAGCCCGTAGTCGGTCGAGGCGAGGAACCACAGGTACTTCCCGCTCGCGTCCCAGACCGGGAACATCGCGTCGGCGAGCCCGTCGGTGATCTGGTGCGACGCGCCGCTCTCCACGTCGACCACGAAGATCGCGCGGAACAGCGAGTTCAGGTGCGCGGCGTACGCGACGTAGCGCGAATCGGGGCTCCACGTCGGGAACATCGTGCGGGCCGGCACCATCCACGGATCGCTGCCCACGACCTTGGTCTTCCCGCTCGCGACGTCCAGCACCCACACGCGCAGGTCGGTGTCGTGGTAGAGCAGCTTCTTCGAGTCCGGCGACCACGACGGCGTGTAGTAGTGGGACGGATCCGGCAGCGCGATCGCTCGTCCGGGATGGATGCCGTCCTGCTCCTCGATCACGAGCTGGTACTCCCCGGAGCGGTCGCTGAAGTACGAGACGTACTTGCCATCCGGCGACCACGCCGGGTCGCGCTCCGCCGAGCCGCTGGAGCGCGTGAGGTCGCGGGCATCGCCCTTCTCGCCCGGGATGGTGAAGATCTCGCCGCGCGCCTCGACCAGCACGCGCTTGCCGGTGGGCGAGAGCGCCAGGCTCGCGATGCGGCCTCCGACGTCCTCCCAGTGCGGCATCATCCAGGGGAAGTCGCCGGCCGCCGTGACCTGGACCACGTGCTCGCGCCCGGTGCTCGGGTCCAGCTCGTGGATCACGCCCGCCTGTTCGAACACCACGACGCCAGCGCCGGCATCGAGCGTCTTCACGTCGAAGTCGGTGAACTTCGTGAGCTGCGTGAGCCCCTGGCTGGCGGTGTCGAACGCCCACACGTTCGCGACCCCGTCGCGGTCCGAGATGAAGACCACGGTCTGGCCCAGCCATGCCGGGTCCATGTCCTTGGAGCCGTCCCACGGCGGCGTCTGGGTAGCGAAGGTCTTCAGGTCGGTGATCCAGATCGGCCGGTTCTGGCCGCCGCGGTAGTTGCGGCGCTCCTCGTCCCACGAGGGGTTCATGCGGTAGGCGACCCGCGAACCGTCCGGCGCGATGCGACCCTGGTAGGCGCGGGGGAGCGGCAGCGGCTCCTCGGGGCCGCCCGCGGCGGGCACGGTCCAGAACCGCGGGGCGGGCGTGGGCGCCCACGACGCGCGCGTCGAGGCGAACACCACCGAGCGGCCGTCGGGCGTCCAGCCCTGGACCTGGTCGGGGCCCGGATGCCACGTCAGCCGTCGCGGCTCGCCACCCGTCGCCGGCACGACGTAGACATCCAGGTTGCCGCCGTACTCGCCGCTGAAGGCGATCGACTGGCCGTCGGGCGAGAAGCGTGGGTTGGAGGTCACGCCCTGGAAGCTGGTCAGCCGCCGCGCGGCGCCGCCTGAGCGCTCGACGATCCAGATGTTGTTCGCGTGCGCGAACGCGATGTGACTCGCGCTGACGGTGGGCGAACGGAGCATCTTCGTGGGGCCTGCGGGTGAATCGGCCGCGTACGACGCGGCGGCGGTGAGGCACACGAGTCCGACCAGCATCAGCGGGGCAGGGCCAGCGTAGCGCTGCGACATGGGGGAGCCTCCGTGGAGCCGAAGGGCATGGCGTTGCGTCGTCAAGGGTCCGCCGCGCCGGACGGTGGGCGGCGGCGGACTCGCGCGCAGACTACCGCCATCGCCGGCGCGCAGGCAGCACTCCCCAGTGCGCACCGGGCCGGCGCACGACGAGCGCGGGACCCCGGCGCACCAGCGCAGGTCCGGCGTGCGGCGCTCCGCGCGAGCGATCGAGCAGGGCGACGGTCGGAGAGCGCGGCACCGCGCGACTGTCACGCCCGCGCCTTGACCCCCGCCTGCCCACGACTGCGCCGCAGGCCTCGCCCGCGACTCTTCGCTGCCCAGCACGTGCCGTGCCGGTCACGACGCCCGAACCCCCCGCGACGGCGTGGTCGCAGCCGGACGGCGGTGGTCGCCGCTCAGCGCATGAACACCAGCTTGCGGCTGAGGGCACCGTCCGGCGTGCTCAGGCGGTAGAAGTAGACCCCCGCCGCGCTCGGCGCGCCATCCTCGCCGCGCCCGTCCCACACCAGGCGATGCAGTCCGGCCTCGCGTGGGCCGCGCGCGAGCGTCCGCACGCGCCGCCCGCGCACGTCGTAGATCGTCAGCTCCACGACCCCCGCGCGCGGCAGGTCGAAGCGCAGCGCGGTGCCCGGGCCGCCGGGATTGGGCGCGGCCGCGTAGAGCACCGCGGCCCCCGGACGCGCGACGGCGGGCGCGTCGGCCGTCACCGTGGTGTTGATGCCGCTCACGCGGAGCTCGTCCAGGTTCCAGCCGCCGTAGGTGATCGACGCGTCCGACTTCAGCGTGAAGCGCACCTTCACCGCGGGTCTGCCGTCGGCGAGCGCGGAGATGTCGAGGTCCTGGAGCGACCATCCGGTCTCGATCAGGTTGGCGTCGGGCGGGCTCTCCCAGACCTTGGTGCCGTTGACCAGCACGCGTGCGTAGTCCCAGAGGCTGCCGTTCGATCGTTCCACTCCGAGCCAGCGCGCGAACGACAGTCGCACCGCGGTCGCCGTCGAGCAGTTGACGGCCGGCGACTCGAACCACGAGTCGGTCAGGTTCTCGTACTTCCCGGAGTAGATCCCCAGCCCCGTGAGGTCGTTGCCGGCGACCTTGGTTCCGGCGTACGCGGCCGCGGGATCGCCGCCGAGCGCCGACGGCGAGGCGATCTGCCAGTCGTCGGCGGCCCCGCCGTGGGTCCAGCCCACGCCGCCGCTCTCGAAGCCCTCCGTGAACAGCGTCGCGCGCGTCCCCACGAAGAACGTGTGCAGCGTGGCGGGGGCGTTGGTGGGGTGGGTCGCGTGGTGGTCCTGTTCGTCCTTCGCGCTCAACCAGTACTGCACCCGCGTGGTCGCGGGCTGGCCCGGGATGAACGCGTGGTACTGGTCGGGCACGCCGGTCGGCAGCAGCGTCGTGGAGACGAACGGCCCCCCGTTCGACCAGTGCAGCTCGAGCGAGTCCGCGACCAGCGGCGCGAGCTGCGCGATGGTCGCCACCACCTCGTACGGCCCGGCCGTGTTCTCGGTGCTGGCGAGCGGCGTGTGCGAGATGAACAGGTCGCGGACCCCGGCCAGCTGCGCCACGGTCGCGAGCCCCGCGCGCGTGACGTCGGCGCCGAACACCGGCTGGTTCCAGCCGGTCGAATCGCAGGTCTGGTGGTAGCAGGGATACGAGTCGTACTCGCTCTCGATCGCGAGGAACGAGGGATAGCCCACGTTCTGGAACGGCACGTGATCGGAGCCGAAGCTGAACAGCTGGATCTGGGTCGCCAGGCCGGTGTAGCGCGCGCAGGCGTCGTTCATCACGTTCATGATCGGCAGCCAGGCGGTCTCGCCCTCGATGTCGATCTGGTTGAGTGCGCCGTGCCACGCGATCATGTCGTAGATCACCGCGCCCACGATGGTGTCGCCGCGGGCCGCCGCGGCGTTGGCGTAGTGGGTCGAGCCGTACAGCCCCTGCTCCTCGCCGGTGAACGCGATGAAGCGGAGGGTGGCGTCGAACGAGTACTGCTTGAGGATCGCGGCGGTGAGCAGCAGGCCCGCGATGCCGCTCGCGTTGTCGTTGGCCCCTGGCGCGAGCGTGCTCGATTGCGGCGACGTCGAATCGAGATGGGCACCCAGGATCACGACGCGCCCCGGCCGCGTGGCGCCCGGCAGCGTCGCGACGACGTTGCGCGCGCTGGTGCTCGAGAACGAGTACGGGTCGTACTGCACGTCGCTGAAGCCGAGCGCCTGGAAGCGCTCGAAGACGTACTGTTCCGCCAGATCGCACTGGGCGGTCGGCGTGGACCGCGTGGTGAACGTGACCGGGCCGGCGCCGATCGTCACCGGGCGCACTCCGGCCAGGTTGCCGATCTCCTGGATGAGCGCCGGGCCCGACACCTGGTCGACCATCGACTGGATCACCGGCGCGAAGTCGGTGGCGAGCGCCTTCCCGGCCGGCGCCGCACCCGCGCGGGAGCGCAGCGGCTCGGAGCGCAGCGCCTGGCGCTGGAGCGCCAGCAGCGGCTCGACCTCGGCCAACGGCCCGTCCGAGACCGCGATCGCGTCGCGCCCGCCGCGCCAGAGCAGCACGGCCGCGTTCGACTCGAAGTCCTTCGCGTCCAGCTCGGCCGCCGACCTGGAAGCCGCGCGGGTGCGGAGCAGCGTCACGGTGCGGCCCGCGGGCAGTGCCAGCGGCGGCTCGACCCGATAGCCGGCATCCGCCAGTCGCGTCGCCGAGGCCGCGTCCGCCAGCACCACGGCGTCGGGGAAGCGGTCCAGCAGCACCGCCCCGGTCGCCATCGCGTCCTCGATCGAGTGTCCGTCCAGCCACCCCACCCAGAGGCGCTCGGGGGGAGCCGATGGAGCGGCGACCGCGGTGGAGACGGCGGACACGGCGAGCAGCAGCGCGAGGATGAGGATCAGGGGACGCGGCATGATGACGCTCCGAAAGGTGGTTGGGCGGCCGAGCATCGGAGTCGAACCGGCCCAGTGTCCGCCGCGCGTGGACGGGGAGTCAATCCGGAATCGGCACCCGATTCCGGACTCCGGACCCTCGGCAGCGGCGCGTCCACCACGGCCGGGGGCGCGCTCCGGACGTCGGACGTTCTCAGCTCTCCTCGCGCACCAGCGTGCGATGGGTGCCGTCGCAGAACGGCTTGTTCTTCGACCCGCCGCACCGGCACAGCGCGACCGCCACGCCGGTCAGCCGCACCCGGCCGTCGGCGCTCATCACCTCCAGCGGACCCGCGACTTCGAACGGGCCGCCCGTCGTCGCAGTCACGCGCAGGGTCCGATCCCCAGCCTGGTCGCCGGCCCGCACGCCGCCCTCGAACACCTCGCCGCGGTCGACGAACCGGATCGCGCGATGGCTGTTGTCGCAGAACGGAGGATTCTCGGTGGCGCCGCAGCGGCACAGCGCGAGTCGGGTGTCCTGGGCGATCAGCGTGCCGTCGGCGGTCCGCACCTCGATCGCGCCGCGCATGTGGAGCGGCCCGTTGCGCGTGACGCGCACCTGGTTGACCGGATCCGGAGCCTCCGCCGGGCCACCGTCGAGCCGCTCGACGTGCAGCGCGCCGGTCGGGCAGCGCGCGACCACCCGCGCGAGCGCGTCCCCGCGCACGCGGCCCGGGTCGATCCACGGCACCCGCTCGGGGTCGAACACGGTCGGCAGTCCGGCCACGCACTCCGCGGAGTGGATGCAGCGCCGCGGCTCGAAGTAGACGCGGACGTTCTCGCCCGAGTAGGTCTTGCTGCGCTGACTCACGGTTCGCTTCCTCCACCGGCGGGGTCGCGGGGAGCGTACACGGCCCCGCGAGTCCGCGACAGGGGCCGCCTGCGGCGACCCGGCGGGGGCGGCGAGGTGCGGTTGCGTTTGCCGTGGCGAATCGACGCGTCCGCGCGAGTGCCGGCGTGATCCGTGTCGCGATCGTCGACGACGAGCCCGTCGCGCGCGAAGGCCTGCGCCTGTGGCTCGCGCACGAAGACGACGTGCGCGTGGTGGGTGAGGCCGGCACCCCCGCCGCCGCGATCGAGCTGGTCGTGAGCGAGCGCCCACGAGCGCCACGCGCGGCGCGGAGCGCGAGGGTCCCGCGCCTTTCGGCGCTGTTGGATCACGTGCGCGGGGGCGGCGGCGTGTCCGGCCCGCGGCGCCACCCACCTCGTGCGCGCGACGCTGGCCGAGCTGGAGGCGGGGCTCGACCCGGCGCGGTTCGCGCGCATCCACCGCGGCATGCTGGTGCGCCTCGACTGCGTGCGCGAGGTGATCCCGTCCACCCACGGCGATTGCGACGTGGTGCTCGACGACGGTGCCGTGCTCAAGCTCAGCCGGCGCTTTCGCGGACGCCTGCTGCCCTGAGGGGGAACTCCGCCGCCCCCGCGGCGCTGCCGGCCAGTGATCTGTCGTGCAACACGATGCCGGCAGGAACTCGACCGTTACGCGAGCGACCGGCCGCCTCTGTCCCGGCTCGCGGCTCCGGTCGGGGGATCCACCCAGGCGCGTCCCGGGGCGACCGCGCGCACGGCCTTCCATCACCGGCCATGCGGACGATCTCGGGCGCGGCGACAGCCCCGCGCGCGCGCCGGATGTTCGCCCGCGCCCGCCCGAACGTACGGAGGAGAGCACGGGGCGACTCGGACCCGCGCCTCATCCCCTCCGCGCGAGCGGACCTCGGAGCCCACGGAGGCAGCCATGAGCTTGCGATTCTCGGCGGTCGTGATGGCGTGCGGACTGCTGCTCGGAGCCGTCGGCGCCCGAGCGCAGTGCGCGAACTGGCTGACGATGCCCTTCGCCGGCGCCGGCGGCGCGAACGGCACCAACAATCCCGTGCAGGCGTTGATGGCGTGGGATCCCGACGGTGGCGGGCCGAAGCCGTCGATGCTGGTGGCGGCCGGCTCGTTCACCACGATCGAGGGGGTGGCCGCGAACCGCGTCGCCGCCCGCGACCCCGCGACCGGGCAGTGGCAGGCGCTCGGCACGGGCGTCGACGACCAGGTTCGATGCCTCGCCGTCTACAACGGCGAGTTGATCGCCGGCGGGCTGTTCACCCACGCCGGTGGACAGTCCGCGAGCTACATCGCCCGTTGGAACGGCTCCGCGTGGCAGTCCCTCGGCACCGGGATGGGCAGCTACGTCTACGCCCTGGCGGTCTACAACGGTGAGCTGATCGCCGCCGGGTACTTCCTCAACGCGGGCGGCGGCTCCGCGAGCCACATCGCGCGCTGGAACGGTTCGACGTGGCAGCCCCTCGGCAGTGGGATCGACGACTGGGTCGTGAGCCTCGGCGTCTACGGCAGCGAGCTCATCGCGGGCGGCTACTTCGCCACCGCGGGCGGCGTGCCGGCCAACCGCGTCGCGCGCTGGAACGGTTCGAGCTGGCAGGCGATGGGCAGCGGCATGAACCTCGAGGTGCTCGGCCTCCAGGTCTTCAACGGCGGGATCGTCGCGGGCGGGCGCTTCACGACCGCTGGCGGCGTGGCCGCGAATCGTGTCGCGTTCTGGAATGGCACCAGTTGGCAGGCGATGGGCGCGGGCATGGACAACACCGTGGTCACGCTGAGCTACTTCAACGGGGAGTTGGTCGCGGGCGGCGTGTTCCTCGTCGCCGGTGGGCAGACCGTCGGCTCGGTGACGCGCTGGAGCGGCGGCAACTGGCAGCCGCTCGGATTCGGGATCATCGGGGGCGTCTACGCGATGTTCCCATACGCGGACGAACTGGTGGCCGGCGGCTCGTTCACCGACGCGGGCGCCCAGCCCGCGAGCAGCCTCGCGCACTGGAACGGCTTCGAGTGGGGATCGTACGGCGGCGGCACCGCGAACAGCGTCAATGCGATGACGCTGTTCAACGGCCGACTGATCGCCGGTGGTGACTTCCATCAGTCCACCGCGGCCGGCCCCTCGGCGCACTTCTTGACCGGCTGGGATGGCGCGTCGTTCTCGGCCTACGGCACGGGCCTGAACGGACCCGTGATGGCGCTCAAGGCCTTCCTCTATCCGGGCGTGTTGGGGTCGACCGAGCTCATCGCGGCGGGCGGGTTCTCCACCGCCGGCGGCGTCTCGGCCATCCGCATCGCGCGCTGGACGCAGAGCATGGTCGCGTTTCCGCCGCCGGCGTGGGCGCCGATGGGCGCGGGCTTCAACAACTGGGTGTACGCGCTCGAGCGGCACAACAGCGTCACGTACGCCGGCGGCGCGTTCACGGCCTCCTCGTCGACGGTCAACTACATCGCGCGCTGGAACGAGACCACCGACGTGTGGGAGCCGCTCGGCAGCGGCATGAACGGCATTGTGCTCGCGCTCAAGTCGTACGGCGGTTACCTCTACGCCGGCGGCGCGTTCACGACCGCCGGCGGAGTCGCGACCGGCGGGCTCGCGCGCTGGGATGGCGCCAGCTGGAGTCAGGTCGGCGGATTCTTCAACGGCGTCGTCTACGCGCTCGAGGTCCACAATGGCCAGCTCGTCATGGCGGGGTCCTTCCCCGGCATCAACAGCTCGCCCAACCTGGCGCAGTGGAATGGCTCGTTCTACACCACGTTCGGCACCGGCGGCACCAACGGCACGGTGCGCGCGCTGAAGTCCACCGGCAGCCGGCTCTATGTCGGCGGGCAGTTCACGAGCGCGGGCGGCATCGGGGCGAGCCACGTCGCATACTGGGACGGCGGCTGGCACGACGTCGCGGGTGGCACCAACGACAACGTGTACGCGCTGGCCTACACCAATGGCGAGGTGCATGCGGGCGGCGCGTTCGGGTTCGTCGCCGGCGGCGCGCTCGCCGCACCGCGCTGGGCGAAGTTCTCCGAGACGGGCGTCCCGTGGATCGCCCACGATCCGTCGAGCGTGACGGTGCAGCCGGGCGACAATGTCACCTTCAGCGCCACCCCGGCCGCCGGCTATGGCGGGCTCGGCTGCCAGTGGTACCGCTTCGACGCTCCGCTCGTGAATGGCCCGACCGGGACCGGCTCCACGATCAGCGGCGCCGACACGCCGACGCTGACGATCGGGAACATCTCGCACACCGACTACGGCAACTACTGGATGGCCCTGAGCGGTGCGTGCGGCAACGACTCGAGCTTCGTGGCGCAGCTCAACCTGACCGGCTCGGCCGCGGCACCCGCGCCCGGTTCCATCGGGCGCACCGCGTTCGAAGCGATCGGACCCAATCCCGCGCGTGGCGCCGCGCAGCTCTCGTTCTCGCTCGCACGCGAGGCCGAGGTGCGCTTCGCGGTTCACGACGTGGTCGGCCGGCGGATGCGCGGAATCGCGCTCGGCCGGCTCGGCGCCGGGCACCATCAGCTGGGCTGGGACGCGCGCGATGGGGACGGGCGCCCGCTCGGGACCGGGCTGTACTTCGTGAGCTTCGAGGTGGACGGGCACCCGCTCGCGGTCCGGCGACTCACGGTCCTCCGCTAGGCCGCCGCGTGCGCGCCGGCGCCGCGCCGATCGGAACGCGGGCGCGGCGACCCGGCTAGCGCGGAGACGTGGGCAGCCCGCGCCCGGTCACGAGGTAAGTCGCGAAGGTGCCGAGCCAGTGGCCGCCCTCGTAGCGCTCGCCGGTCACCCGCGGCAGGCTCGACTCGCGATGCCGGCGCGCCATCGCCAGCAGCGCCGGGCGTCGCGCATCGCGCGCGGGCAGTCGCGCCGCGATCCCCTCGGCCATCCAGGCGCGCGAGAGATTCAGGCCGTCGAGGTGGGCGAGCTTGGGATCCGTCGGGTCGGTGACGATGCCGGGCGCCAGCCAGTCGCTCCGGCCGTCGCGTGGCAGTTGGGGGAGGAACCCATCGAGCCAGCGCGCGAACTCGCCCGGCGTCAGTACGCGGCCGACCACGTCGGCCTCGGCCAGGCACGGCGAGAGGAAGTCCTCGCCCGAGGGTTCGTAGTCGACGGGGCAGCGGCGATCGTCGAGGTAGAAGCGCTTCACCGTCGCGGTGAAGACCGCGGCGCTCGCGGTGTCGCCGACCGCGTGCGCCCAGTCGAGCGCGAGGCCCAGCGCGAACGCGGTCTGGTTGTGCTCCCCGATGCGGATCGGCGCCGAGAGCTTCGGCAGCCAGTCGGTGAGCCGCCGGGCGGCCAGGCGGGCGAGCGGGGCGAGGGTCGCCGCCCACTCGCGCGCCTGCGGGTCGTCCCACTCCACCAGCTCGGCGTGCAGCTGGAGCAGCCACGCCAATCCGTAGGGCCGCTCGAACGAGATGCGACCGGGCCCCTCCAGGTAGCGCACCTCGGCCGCGATTCGCTCCGGGGTCAGGTTTTCGGCGAGCGCGGCGCGCGCGTGCGCGGCGAACGGGGCGTCCGGGTAGCGTCGCGCCAGGCGCGCGAGCAGCCAGTGCCCGTGCACCGCCGAATGCCAGTCGTAGCACCCGTAGAAGGCCGGCGTCAGCGCGCGCGGAGGCAGGGCGTCGGCATCGCTCGCGAGCACGTGCGCGAGCTTGTTCGGGTACTCCTGCTGGACGCAGGCGAGCGCCAGGTCGGCGAAGCGCTCGACCGCCGTCGCGGGCAGGGGCTCATCGGCGCGCAGCGGGCGCGGGGCGCCGAGCGCGACGCCGACGGCGAACAGGACGGCGAGCAACGGAGCGATGCGGCTCATGCGCGGCATCCTAACGCCCCCTCGCCGCGAGCGACAGATGCTACAATCGCCGCCCGCGACGCCGCCGGCGATCGCATCCCGCGTACCCATCGCCCCGAGGCGAGGAGCCATCCCCGATGCGTCGCACCCATCGCACCGCCCCATCCGCCCTGCGCGTCGCCACGCTGTCGGCCCTGATCGCGCTCGCGAGCGTGGCGTCGACCGCGCTCGCCGCTCCCGTGCTGTTCCCGCCGCTGCCCGACGGGCGCCAGGAGATCCGCGACGAGGCCGACGTGGCGCCCTACCTCGCGGCCTGGAAGGCGGCGGCCTTCGCCCGCGAGCGCAGCGCGGCGACGCCCGCGACCGCCAACCAGCTCCAGTACGACGCGAAGTGGTACGACCTGAACCTGACGTTCACGCCGGCCAGCAGCACGGTGTCGGGCACCGTGCGCATGAAGGCCGCGGTCGTTGGCGGGCCGATCGCGACGGTGGACCTCGACCTCTACGCCAACATGGTGGTGGATGCCGCCACCGCGGGCGGCGCGGCGACGACGTGGTCGCGCGCTCTCAACGTGCTGACGCTGAATCTCGATCGCGCGTACGCGGATGGCGAGCTCGTCGACGTGACCGTCACCTATCACGGCAATCCCGCCCAGTCGGGCTACATGGGATTCCAGACCGTCAACGGCCGGCAGTTGATCTGGAGCCTGTCCGAGGCGTACGGCGCCCGCACGTGGTGGCCGTGCAAGGACGCGCCCGAGGACAAGGCCGACTCGGTCGACGTGCGATTCACGACTCCGAACACGCTCACGACAGTCTCGAACGGCACGCTCGTCGGCCGCACCCTGATCGGCGGGACCTCCCAGGCCGTCACGCAGTGGCACGAGCGCTACCCGATCGCGACCTACCTGGTATCGATCGCGGCCTATCCGTACACCGTGACCGACGACTGGTACCGGCCGACGCCGGGTGACTCGATGCTGATCCGGTTCCACAACTACCCCGAGTCCGCCGCCGGGGCGGCCGCGGTGCAGGCGAAGGTGAAGGACATGATCGCGGCCTACGCGGTCCACTTCGGCGAGTACCCGTTCCTCGCCGAGAAGTACGGCCACGCCCAGTTCCAGTTCGGCGGCGGCATGGAGCACCAGACCTGCACGAGCCTCGGCGTGTTCAACGAGTCGGTGGTGGCGCACGAGCTCGCGCACCAGTGGTGGGGGGACCTCGTCACCTGCCGCGACTTCCACCACATCTGGCTCAACGAGGGGTTCGCGACCTACGGCGAGGCACTGTGGGCCGAGGCCAACGGCGGACCCGCGGCCTACCACGCCGACATCAACATCAATCGCTTCCTCGGACCCGGCACGGTGTACGTGCCCGACGCCACCGACGAGAACCGCGTGTTCGACGCGAACCTGTCATACAACAAGGGCTCGTGGGTGCTGCACATGTTGCGGCACGTCCTCGGCGACACCGACTTCTTCGCCTCGCTGCAGCAGTACCACGCCCTCTGGGGCTACCAGAGCGCGACCACCGAGGACTTCCGCGACGTCTGCGAGAGCGTGTCGGGGCGCGACCTGAACGACTTCTTCCAGCAGTGGATCTACGGCGAGTACTACCCGGCCTATCGCGCGACGTGGACCTCGGCGGCCGGCGCGGGCGGCTGGGACGTCACGCTGACGCTCGAGCAGACCCAGTCGTGGCAGCGCTTCCACATGCCCGTCGACGTACGAGTGACCACGGCGGGAGGGGACGTCCCGTTCGTCGTGGACGACTCGCTGGCGTCCCAGGACTTCGTGCTGCACGTCGCCGACGCGCCGACGCTGGTGGCGATCGACCCGGACGGCTGGATCCTCAAGAGCCTCGAGACCGCCGTCTCGGATCCGACGTTCGAGCGCCCGGTGCTGCTGGTGAACGGGGTCGACTGGGCGACGTACGGAACCGAGATCACCACCGCCTACACCGATCACGCGTTCTCGGGAGCCTACGGAGTCGACTTCTGGGACAACTTCGACGCTCCCGCCGGCGGCTACCCGGCCGCGCTTCCCGCGCCGCTCGGCCACGGCGCGGTGCCCGCGGAGGTGCTCGGCCACTATCGAAACGTGGTCTGGGTCGGCAACAACTTCAACGGCGACCTCGCGTCGTGGCAGGACACCCCGGCACTCTCGTACCTGCGCGCCGGCGGAAATCTGTTGCTCATGTCCCGCATGGGCGACAGCTTCCTGGGGGACTCGCTCCGCGCGTACCTGGGCGTCAACTGGGCGATCGTGAGCGCGACGATCGCAGACTGCATCGCGACCCGTCCCGGGCTGACCAACCTCACGCCGATCGGGACTCAGTCGCTGGTCGCGGTTTTCGACACCGTGCTCGCCAGCCCCGAGAGCGAGCTGTTGTTCCGGGTCAGTTCGGGTTTCACTCCCTCGCGCGGGATCGGCGCGGTGCGCAAGCCCGCCGGCGGCGCCGGCCTGCGCCCGCACGGTGGACGCTTCGCGTTCCTGTCGGGGCGCCCGTACCGCTGGGATCACACCCAGCTGCAAGGCGACGTGACCGCGATCCTCACGAACTGGTTCCTGGAGCCGGTCGGCACCGCGGCGGTCGAGGGCTCGGTCGGCGCCCCGCGACTGGCGCTCGAGGCCGCGCGTCCGAATCCTTCCCGCGGGCCGACCTCGCTCCGGTTCGCGCTGCCGCGCGCGGAGCACGCGCGACTCGTGCTCCTCGACGTGTCGGGTCGTCGCACGCGCCTGCTGGTCGACGCGCGGCTGGCGGCCGGGCCCCACCAGCTCGCATGGGACGGCCGCGACGATCGCGGCGGGCCGGTGACTCCGGGGCTCTACTTCCTGGCGCTGGAAGTGGACGGCGAGCGCCGGATGGTGCGGCGACTGACCGTGCTGCGCTAGGGCCCGGGCGCGACCTAGCGCTTTCGCGCCGCGTCGAGGCTCCACGATCCGGCGCCCGCGGCGGAGAAGTAGAGCCACACGAAGCAGTAGAGCGCGGCATTCATGCCGCCGTTCACGATCGGCCAGAAGCCGTGCGGGGCGTGGGCCTGGAAGTACGCCACCGCCATCTCGCCGGACAGGATGAACGCGACGGGGCGGGTGAACAGTCCGAGCAGGAGCAGAGCGCCGCCGAACACCTCGAGCACGCCGGCGAGCCCGATCTGGGACATCAGCGGTGCGGTCCCGCCGTTCGGCGGCATCCCCATCGGGAACGCGAACAGCTTCATCGTGCCGGGCAGGATGAACATGAACGCGGCCACGATCCGAAGCACGCTGCGCAGCTGCGGGCTCCAGGAGGACCACGTCGCGACGAATCTCGGTTCGCTCAAGTTGCGTGCCTCGTGTCGATCGGTAGTACAGCGGGGACCACCCCGGTACGGAGTGGCTGGGTCCTCGTCAAGCACGATTGGATGCGGCGCGGGACGTCCCGGAGCGACCGCTTTCCGGCGCCCACCCGCGCGCTCGAACTCGGCGCGCGCCTCCGCGAGGCGGCCGAGTCGGACCAGGAAGTCCCCGCGCACGCCCGGCAGCAGGTGAGAGTGCGCGAGCACGGGATGGCATGGCGTTTACGCCTGCTGACCAGCGCGCGATGCTGTGCGATCATTCTCCGCGCTGCGGTTATCCTAGCGGTGCGGCGAGGCGAGCAGGGAGTGCCTCGCTGCAGTGCGAGCTCGAAGCCGCAGGCCGTGCGCGACGACTCCAGCCAGGACGCCTCAACCCCCGTTCATCGAGAGAGGAGCATCCCCCATGCGCTCGTCCGTTACTCGGTACTTTCCCCCGTGTCGGCTCGCCCTGACCCTGCTCGTCGGGATCACCGTCGGAGCCATCCCTGCCGCACACGCGGCCGTGGTCTCGTACACCGCCAGTCTCAACGGTGCGGTCGAGTCACCCACGAATCTGTCCCCCGGGCTCGGCCTCGCCCAGGTGGACGTCGACGCAGCCGCACACACCATGCACGTCCACGTCGACTTCAATGGGCTATTGGGAATCACCACCGCTTCCCACATCCACGCGGCCACCGCCGTGCCGGGCACCGGGACCGCGGGAGTGGCCACGACCACGCCGACGTTCGCCGGCTTCCCGCTGAACGTCAGCGCCGGTACCTACGACATCACGATGGACATGACCCTGGCGACGAGCTACAACCCGAGCTTCGTCACCGCCCACGGCGGCCTCGCCGGCGCGGAGGCCTTCCTGTTCCAGAGCATCGCGGACGGCGCGGCCTACCTCAACATCCACACCAATCAATTCCCGGGTGGCGAGATCCGCGGGTTCCTGGTGGCGGGCACCACGCCGGCCAATCGGTCGACGTGGGGACGAATCAAGTCGCTCTATCGCTGATCGAGCCGCGCCCCGACGCTGGAATCCGGGGGGCGCGCGTGGTGTAGTAGCCGCGTGCGCTCCCTCGGCTTGCTGCTCGTCGCCGCGCTGATCGCGGCCGGCCCGCCCGCGCTGGCGGTCATCCCACCGTGGGGCTCCTCGGGCACCGGCCCCGGGCAGTTCCAGTCGCCGACCGGCATCGCGTGCGACGCGCAGGGCCGGGTGCTCGTGATGGACACGAACAACGGCCGGATCCAGCGCTTCAGCCGCGACGGCGCGTACGTGGACGCCTGGGGCTCGCCGGGATCGGGACCCGGTCAGTTCAACCAGGCCGAGTTCCTCGCCGTGGGGCGCGGGGACACAGTCTATGTCGCGGATTTCTCCAACTACCGCGTGCAGGTGTTCTCGCCGGAGGGCGGGTACGTGCGCGAGTGGGGCACGCGCGGCAGCGGTCCGGGGCAGCTCGACCGGCCGTTCGGGATCGTGGTCACCCCCGATGGTCGCGTGCTGGTGAGTGAATCGACGAACCATCGCATCCAGGTGTTCGGCCCGACCGGCGCCTCGCTCGCCACATTCGGCGACACCGGCGCCGACCCGCTCGGGTTGCCCGCGGGCCTCGCGCTCACACGCAGCGGCGAGCTGCTGGTGGTGGACTACCTGGCGCAGCGCGTGCGGCGTTTCACTCTCGACGGCATCCCGCTCGGCGGCTGGGGCCAACCGGGCGTGGGCGTCGGGGACCTCGGCTACCCGATCGCGATCGCCGTGGCGGGAGACGGACCGGTGTTCGTCGTCGAGGCGGGCAACGCGCGCGTGACGCGCTTCGAGTCGGCTGGCGGCGCGGCGAGCGTCGTCCTGTCGGGGCTCGCCGGCCCGTTCGGGGTCGCGCTGAATGGGCTCGGCGACGTGTACGTGGTGGAGACCGCGGGCAGCCGCGTGACGCCCTTCGAAGACGCGACCACCCCCGCGCAGCGCGCGAGCTGGGGGGCGCTCAAGCGCCGCTTCCGCTGACGCGGCGGGGGGCTCAGTCCTGCCACTTCGCGGCGTCGTCGGGCCTGCCGAGCCGCTGGTAGACCCCGCGCAGCGTCTCGCGCAGCTGATGGATGCGCCGGTGGTCGGGGCCGAACTTCGGCAGCAGGATCCGATTGGCCTCGAGCAGGTCGTGCTCGGCCTCGCGGTCGCGCCCGAGATGCGCGCGATCCACGCCGCGCGTGAGGAACGCGATCCCGCGGCCTGGATGGTCGTCCGGCACGACACCCTGGAAGCGGTCGAGGCTCTCGCTCGCCAGCCGCTCGCCCTCACGGTAGCGGCCGCGGTTCTCGTCGAAGCACGCGAGATTCACGAGCGCGGCGATCGTCTCGGGGTGACGCGGCCCCAGCACTCGCACGCCGCTCTCGTAGTTCTCTCGGTAGAGCGGCGCGGCCTTGTCGTAGAGCTTCATGTCGCTGTAGATGATCCCCAGATTGTTGACCGCGACCAGGGTCTCGGAATGGTCGTTGCCCATCACGCGACGCATCGCCGCGAGCGCCTCGCGGGTCTCGCGCTCGGCCTCCGGGTAGCGTCGCTCCATTCGGTAGACCCAGCCGAGCCCCACCCGCCCCGACAGCGTGTTGGGGTGCTCGGGTCCGTCCTCGCGGGACTGCACCCGGAGCAGGTCGACGTAGAGCGATTCCGCCTTGCCGAGCTTGAGCTGATCGACGTACACCGACGCCAGCGTGTACATAGCCGAGCGCGTCTCGGGATCCGCGTCCCCACTCACGCGCCGCATCGCGGGAACCACGCGCTGGCCGAGCGAATCGGCCTTGTCGAGCGCACCGTCGTACGCGTAGACGGCCATCAGCCGGCCCGCCGTGGCCAGCGACTGCGGATGCTCGCGCCCCAGCACCTCGTCCTGGATCACACCGGTGCGGACGAGGATCGACTCGGCGGCCTGCAGGTTGCCGAGCCGGTACTGGAGCTCGCCCAGGTTCATCGCGATGCGCAGCGTGCGCGGGTCGCGCTCGCCGACCTGCGCCAGGAGCAGCGCATGCGCGTGCTCCTGATTCGACCGCGCGGTCTCGTACTCGCCGAGATCGGCGTACGTGGTGCCGAGCACCGACCGCATCTCGGCTTCCACCACCGGCTGGCCCGCGAGACCGCGCTCCACCCGCCTCCCGGTCTTCTCGAGGATTTCGCGCAGCATCTTCGTGTCGCGCCCCTGCGCCACGGAGGGTCCGACGCCCGCCAGCATGTCGCGCATGAACGTCGCCACCTGCTCGGAGCGCGCGGCCTCCTCGTGCGCGCGGCGGGACTCCCGTCGCGCCTGGAAGTAGAGCGTGGTCGAGAGCGCCGCGGCGCCCGCGAGGATCACGAGGATCGCGCCCAGCGCCGCGAAGGCGGTCCGATGCCGGCGCACCAGCTTCGCCATCAGGTAGGTCGCGCTGGGGGGCGAGGCCAGCACCGGTTCGTGGTTCAGGTGACGCTGGATGTCCTGCGCCAGCCCGTTGACGGTCGCGTAGCGTCGCGCCCGGTCCTTCTCGAGCGCCTTCAGGGTGATCCAGTCGAGGTCGCCCCGGAGTTCTGTCGCCAGCCGATCCGGCGAGATCCCGCGGTCGCGGGCCGACAGGGTGGAGGGGCTGCCGGACGCGCCCACGCGCGTGCTCGGCTTCACCGGGTCCTGCTCGCGGATGCGGCGACGGATGGCCTCGAAGCCCTCGCGCCGGAACTCGGCCGGATCGAACGGCGGCGCTCCCGCGAGCAGCTCGTAGAGGATGACGCCCAGCGAATAGACGTCGGTGCGGGTGTCGATGTCCTCGCCCGCCATCTCGACCTGCTCGGGACTCATGTACTCCGGGGTCCCGACCATCTGGCCGAGCGCCGTGAACATCGTCTGTTCGGTGAGCGCCTGCCCGGTCGCCTTCGCGATCCCGAAGTCGATGATCTTCGGCACCGGCTGGCCGTCCACCAGCGTGACGAGAACGTTGTGCGGCTTCAGGTCGCGGTGGATGATCGCCTTCTGGTGCGCGTGCTGGACGCCGTCGCAGACCCGGATGAAGAGACGGAGGCGCTCGCGCGTCCCGAGTCGATGGCGGTCGCAGTAGTCGGTGATCGGCAAACCGTCCACGTACTCCATGACGAAGTACGGCCGACCCTGCTCGGTGGCGCCGGCGTCGAACGCGCGGGCGATGCAGGGGTGGTCCATCATCGCGAGCGCCTGGCGCTCGGCCATGAAGCGCGCCACCACCTCGCGGGTGTCCATGCCCTGCTTGATGATCTTGAGCGCCACGTGGCGGCGGATGGCCCCAGTCTGCTCGGCGAGATAGACCTCGCCCATCCCGCCTTCGCCGAGCCGCTCGAGCAAGCGATAGGGACCGATCGGACCCGGGAGATCCTCCCGCGCGCCCCGCGCGCCCGAGTCACGGCCGGCGGCCGGCACCATGCCGATCGTCTCGTCGGGCGCTCCGCCGCTCGGGCGGGGGGCGCGGTCGGGGGGCGGATTGCTGCCGATGGTCTCGTCGGGCATCACGGCCTCCGCGTGGGGAACGGATTCGGATCGGTGGGAGTCGCTCGATCACGGGGGGTGGTGAGCGGGGCGCGAACCCTAGCCTGCGGGCGCTGACGCTACAAGAGCGAATGTCCGGGCGGACCGAGCGTCGCGGTCGAAGCGATCGGGAGATCGCGCGGCCGCTCGACTCCGGGGTTGACCGTCACCACGATCTTACATAACCTGCCAGTTATGAAAGCGACCGCGACATCCGCACTGGCTCCGGAGCGCCTCGACGCCATGTTCTCGGCCCTCGCCGATCCCACCCGGCGGGCGATCATCGCGCGGCTCGCGGCGGGCCCGGCGTCGGTCACGGAGCTGGTCGCACCGTTCGCGATGAGCCAGCCGGCGATCTCGAAGCACCTGAAGGTGCTGGAGCGCGTCGGCCTGATCTCGCGCGGCCGCGATGCCCAGCGCCGCCCGTGCCGGCTCGAGCCGCAGCCGCTCGCGGAGATCGACGTGTGGCTGGAGCGGTACCGGGAGGCGTGGGAGGCCAGCTTCCAGCGCCTCGACGCCGTGCTCGACGAGTTGAAATCGCAGACGCGGAAGCGACAGCGTGTCCCCACCATGCGCAAGAGGAGACGAGCACGATGACGAGCTCCGGCAGCTTGAAGATCACCACGCCCTCCGACCGCGAGATCGCGATGTCGCGCGAGTTCGCCGCGCCGCGCCAGATGGTCTTCGACGCCTACACCAAGCCCGAGCTGCTCAAGCGCTGGCTCGGGGTATTCGGCGGCTGGACTCTCGACGTCTGTGAGATCGACCTCCAGGTCGGCGGCCGGATTCGGTACGTGTGGCGCCGGCAGGATGGCACCTCGATGGGATTGCGCGGCACCATCCGCGAGCTCGTGATCCCCGAGCGCATCGTGTCGACCGAGCAGTTCGACGACCCGTGGTATGAAGGCGAAGCCACGGGCACGGTGATGTTCATCGAGCGAGGCGGCCGCACGACACTCACGATGACGATGCGCTATACGTCGAAGGAAGTCCGTGACGCGATCCTCAAGTCCCCGATGCAAGACGGCGTGGGAAAGAGCTTCGACGCCCTCGACAGCGTGTTGTCGCAGTGACGTTGCGTCGTCCTGCGCCACACGATCCGGCCGCGCAATCCTGGGGAGACCTGCCATGAAACCCATCGACACGCTGACCACCACGCCCCCGGGCAGCCGGCCGCGCAGCATCGGCGCGGTGCTCGTGGGGTTCCTCACGGTCGCCGTGCTGTCGATCGGCACCGACCAGGTGCTGCACGTGCTTCACGTCTATCCACCGTGGACCGAGCCGATGTTCGACCCCGGTCTCAACCTGCTGGCGCTCGCGTACCGCCTCGTCTACACCGTGCTCGGCGGCTACCTCGCCGCGCGCCTGGCGCCGCGGCGTCCGATGCGACACGCGATGATCCTCGGCGGCATCGGCTTGGTCGTGAGTCTCTTCGGTGCGATCGCGACGCTGCCGATGAACCTGGGGCCCCGCTGGTATCCGTTCGCGCTGGTGGTGACGGCGCTGCCATGCACCTGGCTGGGCGGCGCGCTCCATCGTCCGCGGCCGCTCTCGAACTGACACTCGCCGGAATCCTCGACCTCGCGACGACCGCCAGGTCGCTCTGCCCGCGGTCATCCGGTCGGCTGAAGGAGATCGACATGCACAAGATCACCCCGTTCCTGTGGTTCGACGGCAAGGCCGAAGAGGCGATGAACTTCTACGTCTCGATCTTCAAGAACTCGAAGGTGAAGCGCGTCCACCGGGTCGGTGCGGGCGGGCCTGCACCCCAGGGCACGGTGATGTCGGCGACCTTCGAACTCGACGGGCAGGACTTCGTCGCGCTGAACGGCGGCCCGCAGTTCCAGTTCACTCCGGCGATCTCTTTCTTCGTGCGCTGCGAGACGCAACAGGAGGTGGACGAGCTGTGGGAGAAGCTCTCCGCGGGCGGATCGCAGGAGCCATGTGGCTGGTTGAAGGACAAGTACGGCCTGTCCTGGCAGATCGTGCCCTCGGTCCTCGGCGCCCTGATGGGAGCCAGGGATCCCGAGAAGGCGAAGCGGGTGATGACGGCCATGCTCCAGATGAAGAAGCTCGACATCCGCCGTCTGCAGGAGGCCCACGACGGGCGCTAGGCGGGAACCGCGCCAGATCTCGATCGGTCACCGTGGTGCGGAGACGATGCCGGGAGCGGGGCACGAGGGCGGCGGCCGGGCGCCATCCGCTGCGGCGGCCCGCGCGCACCCGCCGGCCCTCTAGCACGCGTCGGCGGCCTGGGCGTGCCGGAACTGCTCTTCATAGAGCCGTGCGTACAGTCCGCTGTTCGCCAGCAGCTGGGCGTGCGTGCCGCGCTCGACCAGCCGCCCCTTGTCCATGACCAGGATCAGGTCGGCGCGCAGCACGGTGCTGAGGCGGTGGGCGATGACCAGGCTGCTGCGACCGACCAGGACCGCCTCGAGCGCCTCGCGGATCAACGCCTCGGAGCGCGAGTCCAGGGAGGACGTCGCCTCGTCCAGGATGAGCAGCCGCGGGTCGCGCAGCACCACGCGCGCGAGCGCGAGGCGCTGGCGCTCGCCCCCCGAGAGTTTGTAGCCGCGCTCGCCGACCACCGTTTCGAAACCCAGGGGCAGGCCGCGGACCACGTCCAGCACCTGCGCCAGCGCGCAGGCGCGCTCCAGTTCCTCCGCGCTCGCGTTCGGCCGGGCGTAGCGCAGGTTCTCGGCGATCGTGGCGTGGAACAGCGTCGTCTCCTGCGTGACCATGGCGGTCCAGCGCGCGAGGTCGTCGAGCTCGAGCTGCCGCAGATCGGTGCCATCGAACGTGACGCGGCCGCGCGTCGGGTCATAGAGCCGGGTGGCGAGATACGTCACCGTGGTCTTGCCGGCCCCGCTGGGGCCCACCAGCGCCACCATCTGACCGGGCCGCACCTCGAACTCGAGGTCCTCGACCGTCCACGGCGGGCCGGCCCCGGCGTACGCCATCGACACGCCCTCGAATCGCAGCGCGCCCCGCGGATCGGCGAGTCGGACCGGCGCGGCGGGTTCGGCGATGTCGATGGGCAGATCGAGGTAGTCGAAGATGCGGCGGAACACGGCGGCCCCGCTCATCACGTCGACGTGCGCGTTCACGAGCGCCGTCGCGGGGGTGTAGAGCCGGCCCAGGTAGCCGACGAACGCCACGATGGTGCCGATCGAGATCCGCCCCGCGATGGCCTCGTGGCCGCCCACCCAGTAGATGAGCGCGGGCCCCACGCTGGCGAACAGCAGGATGAACATCAGGAACCAGCGCCCGATCATGCTCTGGCGCACCTGCAGGTCGCGCACCGCGGCCGCCTTCTCGCGGAAGCGCCGGCGCTCCTGCGCCTGGGCCCCGAACAGCCGCGCCAGCAAGTAGCCGCTCACCGACAGCGTCTCCTGGATCGCGGCGGTGATCTCGGCCATGCGCTCCTGCGTCTCCTTCGCGAGCCGGCCGCGCATCTGGCCCACGCGCCGCGTCGGGAGGATGAAGAACGGCAGCACGGCCACCGCGACGAGCGACAGCCGCCAGTCGAGGCGCAGGATCACGGCCAGCGTGCTCACGACCACGAGCAGGTTGGAGGCGAGGTTGACCATGGTCCCCGTGACCACGCCCTGGACGCTGCCCACGTCGTTCTGGAGCCGCGATACGATCTCGCCCGACTTGGTGTTGGTGAAGAACCGCAGCGACTGCCGCAGCACCCGGTCGAACATGTCGTTCCGGATCTCGAACATGACGCCCTGGCCCATCACGGTGACGAGGTAGTTCTGCCACACGCCGATGAGGCCCGCGACCAGCGGGGCGCCGATCATGCCGGCGATCAGCCAGTTCAGCAGCCGGCCGTCATGGCTCGGGATCGCGCGATCGATGACCGCGCGGACCAGCAGGGGCGGGATCACGCCCAACAGCGCGCCGGCGATGATGCAGAGCAGGATGAGCACCGACGGGCGCCACGCAGGCAGCAGGTAGCGCCAGATGCGGCGCATGTCGCCGGGCCGTAGCGTCAGGTCCCTGGGCGCGTCGGCGAAGTCGAAATGGAAGATGGCCATCGAAGCGATCCCCGGTCAGCGGTCAGGGCGTGACGAGTTCGGGCGCGGTCCACGAGCGGATCCGGGGAGGGCCATGGGAACCCGCAGTCTCCCCCGGAGATCGCGCGAAGGCAAGGAGTGGCCGCGGCCGTTCATCGACCGCGCCCCGGACCCGCCGGATGAGCCGCCCGTCGATCATGTCGCTTTCATCGTGGGACGGGATCAGCGATGGTCCCGTCATGGAACGGAGCCTCACGGATACCCTGTGCACGCGGTGCGGGTTGTGCTGCGACGGATCGCTGTTCGCCGACGTCGAGCTGGCGAGTCGCGCCGAAGCCGACGGGTTGGAGCTCATGGGGCTGGAGATCGAAGACAGAGACACCCACGGCGCGCTGCTGGTTCAGCCGTGTCGCGCGCTGCGGGGGAGACGCTGCAGCATCTACGCGCACCGCCCCGCGTGCTGCCGGACGTTCGAGTGCCGGCTGCTTCAGGACGCGCGGCGCGGTGCCGTGAGCGAGCAGCGGGCGGTCGACCGGATCGAGGCGACCCAGCGGCAGATCGCGCGGGTGATGGGGCTGGTGGCGCAATTGGGGCAGCCGGTCGGCCACCTGCCGCTCCGGGAGCGCTGCGCCGAGGCGCTCGCGCAGGAGCGACACGCCGATCCGGAGGTGAATCGCAGACACCGAGAGCTGGAAGCGGCGATGGCCGAACTGACGGAGTCGATCGAGAAGACGTTCCTTGCCGGCGTGGTGGGGCCGCGCGCGCGGCGCGGCGGCGGCCGCGAACGTCCACGATGACGCGGACGCAGCCGCCCGAGCGGCCGCACTGCCGACCGAGCTCAGTGAACTCGACGGACTACTTGCCCTTCTTCACCGGCGCAGCAGGAGCCGGGTGCGCCTTGCTGTAGGCGTCGGCCTTCTTCTGGTTCTTCTCCGCCGCGTCCTGCTTCTTCAGCCGCTCTTTCGACTTCGGAGACTTGTCGCCCATGGATCGCCGCCCCCGGTTCGGGTGATGGGAACTGCACGCGACCTCGACGCACTCTAGCACCTCTCGAACGCGATGCGGCGATCCGACTCGCGTGAAGTCGAAGCGTCGCTTAGGCCGCGTGAGGACCGCGGGGGCGGCAGACTCCCGTCGCCTGCAGTTGCGGAACGTCGCACGCACCGGCACACTCCGCGGCCGGAGGAATCGTGACCACAGCGCTCCCCACACCCAATGTCGTCCACGTGATCCAGTTGGCGGTCGCGCCCGTGTTCCTGCTGTCCGGAGTGGGAGTGATCCTGACCGTCCTCACGAACCGGCTGGCGCGCATCATCGACCGCGCCCGCCTGGTCGAAGATCGGCTCCTCACGGAGCCGGCGGAGCGGCACGCGGAGATGCACTCCGAGCTGTCGATGCTCTCGCACCGGGCGTGGATGGTGAACCTGGCGCTCACGCTCAGCACCAGCTGCGCGCTGATGGTCTGCCTCGTGATCGCGCTCCTGTTCATCGGCAGCGCGCTGGACATCGACCTCGAGCGCGTGATCTCGGTCCTGTTCGTGACCGCCATGCTGGCGCTGGTCGGAGGCCTCACCATCTTCCTGCGCGAGATCTACCTCGGCACCGCCAACCTGCGCATCGGGCGGCACCGCTAGTCGGCCGCGATCTCGGGCCCGCCATTCCGGAGGCCGCCTGCGACTGCTCGGCCGGCGACGTGGAGCCGGGCCGGGAGTACATCGAGAAGTACGTGCCCTTCATCCACCACGTCGAGCGACTGTACGAGTCGGCAACCATCAGCCCGGTGGGTCACGAAACGGAGGCCTCGGCAGCCGCCGTCCCGCAATCGAAGGACCACAGCCGCGGCCGCGCGTATCCCAGATGAATCAGTGACGTTGACGTCATGATTCGTCGTGCCTATACCTCCCGCTCGGCCCTGAGAGCGAGGAGGAGCGGTGCCCCGTGTGGACCCTGCCAGGTGGCTGTTGCTGATCCACCACATCCCGGCGAAACCGGACTACCTGCGCGTGAAGATCCGGCGTCGTCTGAGATATCTCGGTGCCGTCGCGATCAAGAACTCCGTGTATCTCCTACCCGCCAACGCCGAGAGCCAGACGAGTCTGGGAGAGGTGGCGCGCGAGATCCTCCACCAGGGTGGCGAGGCGGTCGTCTGCGAGGCACACCTCGTCGAGGGGCTCGCCGACGGAGCGGTGGAAGACCTCATGCGGGACGCTCGCGATGCCGAGTACGCGGCCGTCAGCAATGAGGCGAAACGCCTGTCCTCCGAGCTTCGCGGAGCCCGTTCCCATGACGAGCCACGCCGGCGCCGCGTGGGACAGGCGCTCGAGCGGCTTCGGGTGCGATTCGACCAGACCGTCTCCCGTGACCCGTTCGGCGCCCACGGACGCGAGACGGCCGCCGGGCTGCTCTCGCTCGTCGAGGATCTGGTCCAGGGCGTCGAGGAGACCAGCCAGCGCAAGCTGGAGGCTCCCGAGCCGCCGAAGGGCGCCACCTGGGTCACGCGGACCGGCGTGATGGTGGACCGGATCGCCAGCGCCTGGCTGATCCAGCGGTTCATCGACCCCGCTGCTCGATTCAAGTTCGTGAGTGGCCGCACCTATCGGCCGCGGCAGGGCGAACTCCGCTTCGACATGGCCGGTGCCGAGTTCACGCATCACGAAGGCCGTTGCACGTTCGAAGTGCTGGTCGAGCGC
This sequence comes from Candidatus Eiseniibacteriota bacterium, assembly GCA_963725865.1. Lineage (GTDB taxonomy): Bacteria > Eisenbacteria > RBG-16-71-46 > RBG-16-71-46 > RBG-16-71-46 > CAVSAC01. Next base: position 1,356,630 of record CAVSAC010000012.1, on the reverse strand, counting down.
TTCCGCCTTCGCGACTCGGCCCTCAGGCCCATCGCGGAGATCGTTCACGACCTCGATCTGGGGGATGGCCGCTACAACCGTGCAGAAGCCGCGGGAGTGGGCCGCGTGATCGTGGGTCTCGCGATCGCCAGGCAGGGCGATGAGACGCGGCTCGTTCAAGGAACGAGCGTGTTCGAGAACCTCTACGAGTCCTTTCGCAGACGAACCCGCTCGACATCCCGGAGGCACCCCAGATGAAGTGGATCACTCGTGAGAACGTCCACGTCGACCGCGTGGCCTGTCCCTGGCTGATCCGCCGGTTCGTGGATCCACAGGCGGAGTTCCTGTTCGTGCCCGCGGACCAGGTGATGACCGTGTCGGAGCGGGAGGGCGCGACGCCGTACGACGTGAGCGGCGTCGAACTCGGACACCACAGGAAGGAGTGCTCGTTTGACGCCATCGTCAGGAAGCACGGACTGGCATCCGATCCCGCCCTGGTGCTCCTCGCCAGGATCGTGAACGGCGCCGACACGGACAACTCCCTCTGGAACCAGCCCGAGTCGGCCGGGCTCAAGGCCATCGCCGAGGGCTTCCGGGGGCTCGGCTACGAGGATGATCACGAGCTCAATGCGGCCGAGTGGATCGTGTATGACGCGCTCTACGCCTACTGCGAGCGGATGGTGCAGCAGGGCCGGCTCGAGGGCGCGTTCCGGTGAGGGGTGCTGATCGCATGGCGCCGATTCGCCGCGATGCGACGCTGCTCTTCGTCACACGCTCGACGCGGTTGTTCGCGTACGGATTCCTGTCGATCGTGTTCGTGCTGTACCTGGTGCGGATCGGCCTCGGCGGGCCCGCCATCGGGCTCCTGCTCGCGTTGACGCTGCTGGGCGACGCCGGCATCTCGCTGTGGATCACGACGCGAGCCGACCGCATGGGCCGCCGGCGCATGCTGTTCGTGGGCGCGCTCCTGATGACCGCCGGGGGCGTTGCGTTCCTGCTCACGCGGCGCCCCGAGCTGCTGATGATCGCCGCCATCGTCGGGGTGATCAGCCCGAGTGGACACGAGATCGGGCCCTTCCTCTCGATCGAGCAGGCCGCGCTGTCTCAGCTGGTGTCGGACCAGCAGCGCACGCGCGTCTTCGCCTGGTACAACCTCGCCGGATCCGCCGCGACGGCGCTGGGGGCCCTCGCCGGCGGCTGGCTCACCCGCATTGCCCAGCTCGGGGGAATGACGGACCTGGCATCGTATCGCGTGCTGCTCGTGTGCTACGCAGGGGCCGGCGTGGTGCTCGCCGCGCTCTTCACGCGCCTGTCGGCGGCAGTCGAGGCCGAGCCCGCGGCGCCTCGCGGCTCCGGCAACTCGAGGCTCGGGCTCCATCGTTCGGGCCCCGTGGTGGCGCGTCTCAGCGCCCTCTTCGCGCTGGACGCGTTCGCGGGCGGGTTCGTGCTCCAGAGCGTGATGGCGTACTGGTTCCACGTTCGCTTCGGCGCCAGCACCGCCGCACTCGGCAGCCTCTTCTTCGGCGCGAATCTGCTGGCCGCGGTCTCGGCGCTGCTGGCGCATCGCATCGCGGCCCGCATCGGCCTCGTCAACACGATGGTGTTCACGCACCTGCCCTCGAACGTGATGCTCCTGCTGGTGCCCTTGATGCCCACGATGGCCAGTGCCATGGGCCTGCTGCTGGCTCGCTACGCCATCTCGCAGATGGACGTGCCCACGCGGCAGTCCTACACCATGGCCGTCGTCGCGCCGGACGAGCGCGCGGCGGCGGCCGGCGTCACCGCGATCGCGAGGTCGCTCGGCGCGGGCGTGGCGCCGGTGATCGGCGGCGCGTTCCTGCTGACCGGAAGCGGCGCGCCGTTCTTCGTCGCCGGGGGGCTCAAGATCGCCTACGACCTCCTGCTCTATCGGGCTTTCCGCGGCCGGCCCGCGCCGCCGGTGAACTGACCGCCAGCCCAGCCGTTCGTGGTGGTCGAGTGAACGAGCGTCACCCCCGCGGGGGAGAAGGTCGAATCAGAGGGTCGAGGTCGACTCCTCGGTCCATCACTTAGGCGCTGTCAGCCTCGCGGTGTACGTCGCCGCCTGCGCCGGCTTCTTCCACGCCGTATAGAGATCCGCGAGCGCCTGGATGGCCCGCTGCGTCATCGCGTTGCCATCGCCGTACGTCTTGACCAGGATCGCCAGCGAGCGGCGCAGCGTGGGTTCGGACTCGGCGAACTCGCCTTCACGATCGCGCCACGCGGAGGACGATCTTGCCGCTGGCGCCGCCGCGCTCCGGCTGCTCGTGCGCTTCCACCGCCGACTCGAGCGGCAGAGTCCGGCCGACGATCACCCGAACCGTGCGCTCCGGGGCGGGTGCTGCCGGACGCTGCCGAGCGCCGGCGGGGGCCGATCCGACCTACCAATAGTGAGAACGGACGATGAGGGTTCGACGTTGACTTCCGAGAAGGTAGGGAGTCGTATCGAGCCGCGAGGGCGGTTGTCTCCTCACTGTTCCCGCGCGCTGACTCTCTTGAGAGTGGCGCACCCTCACGGGTCTTCCGTCGACCTCGTGACGGTAGCCCACGGCCGCGCGACCGGACAGGGAACTCTTCGAGGGGATCCCCTCATGCGACACTCACCGATCGCGCTCAAGCTCCTCATCGCGGCGCGGTTCCACGACTGCCGCTCGGGGCTCGAATGGCCGGTGGAGCCGAGCGGCGAGTATCGGAGGCTCGAGCGCGAGTACGCCGCTCGCAGCGCCGAGCCCGGGGCCGAGCCGAAGGTGAGCCTCGAGGGCCGCATCGAGCAGCGCGCAAGGATGGAAGGGTCCGGCACGGAGCCGACCCTGGTCGTGGAGGAGTTCGTGGCCGCGATGCCGGGCGAGACGTGCCAGCCGTCCGAATCGTGGACGGGTCTGACCAACTCCCGCTGGCGCCCGGTTCGTATCGGCGAGCTGAACGTGACCGTGGCCGATGCGCAGCACGAGCCCTGGCTCGTGCTCGAACCGAGCTCGCAGCGCCTCACCGGATCGGGTGGCTGCAATCGGTTCTCCGGCAGCTACACCGCCGGCCGGGACACGCTGCGGTTCGGACGGATCGTCGCGACCATGATGGCCTGCCCCGACATGAAGACCGAGTCCGCGTTTCTCCGCGCGCTCAACGATACGCGCCGCTACCGCGTGCTCGGTCGGACCCTCGAGCTGCTGGATTCCGGCGGCCGGGTGCTCGCGCGGCTGGAAGAGCGGAACCTGAGATAGCCATTCACCGCTCGCCGCGTACGATGCGGGCCGTTCGGTGAGCGCGTCGCCCTCCGCTGGGCGACCGCTCGCCGAACGGGTACGCTGTTCATGTCGCGCGCTCGGCGGTCACGGCGGATCCGCACGAGTCCCTCGGAGCGACTCGCCAGGATGCCGCTCGGACTCACGATCGGCGCCGCGGCGAGCACGCGATCCGCGCCCTGGTTCATCCATCCGGAGCACCCGATGACCGACAACTCGGTTCGAGACCTCTTGAAGCAACTTCACCACACACTCGACAAGGCGGCCCCGCTCGCGGAGGCGGATCGCAAACTCCTCAAGCAGCTGTCGGTGGACATCCAGTCCGTACTCGCCCGCTCGGGCACGCCGGCGGGCGCCCACCAGACTCTCGTCGACCAGCTCCACGCCGCGGTGACGCGCTTCGAGGTCACGCACCCCGACCTGACGGCGACGATGGCGCGCGCCGCCAAGGCGCTCGGGGACATGGGTATTTGAGAGGAGTGAGGTGCACCTCGGCCTCGCCAAGTAAGCCCCGGCAGAGGGGTAAGCCTCGGCCAAGGAGACCAGCCATGGCGACGAAGAAGATCGGCATCATTGGCGGCGGCAACGTGGGGAGCGCCCTCGCGCGCGAGATCGGATTCGACGCCATTGATGCCGGACCGCTCAAGAACGCGAGACTGCTCGAGCCGTTCGCTTATCTGAACATTCAGCTCGGCTACGTGCTGCAGATGGGCACGCAGATCGGGTTCAAGCTCCTTCACGGCGGTACGAATCAGGGGCACCCCACCACGCCGTAGCCCCTTCTCGAGGCGAAGCCGTACTGAAGGTCCGCGGCCTCATGCGGGCCTCTGCCGATACGAACCGATTCGCCTGCGGATTGGATGCCATCGCTCGTGTGAGGAGAACCGCATTTGAGCACAAATGCGGTGATGGCAGGGATTGCGGCGCCGCTGAGCTCATCACCCTCGCGTGCGATGTCACCGTGGCGGGACTATCGCTGACCCTGTGGCTGCTCGTGATGGGCGTGGACGTCGCCCGCTGGAAGGACCCGGCGACCGCTGCCGCGGCGGCGATCCGGACATGACGGCGACGATAACGCGGGCCGCAGGCACGCGATTCGGCTCGCTGCCGATTGCCTCGGTGTTCGAGCCGGGGAGCAAGTCACTTTTCCAGCCGGGTTTCCGTCGTGGCGCCGGGGCCCGCTTTCGCCTCCGCCATGCCTGCGCTAGAGTCCGACGCGTCGTTGCAAACCCACTGAAGGAGCACAGCCATGAGCGACAAACCGACTCTCACGACCACCGCCGGCGCTCCCATCGCCGACAACCAGAACGCGATCACGGCCGGCCCGCGAGGCCCCGTGCTGATGCAGGACTACCAGCTGCTCGAGAAGCTGGCGCACCAGAACCGCGAGCGGATCCCCGAGCGCACGGTGCACGCCAAGGGCTGGGGCGCCTTCGGCACGCTGACCATCACTCACGACATCACGAAGTACAGCAAGGCAAGCGTCTTCTCCAAGGTCGGCAAGAAAACGGAGATGCTGGCCCGCTTCTCGACCGTGGCGGGTGAGGCGGGTGCCGCGGACGCCGAGCGTGACGTGCGCGGTTTCGCGTTGAAGTTCTATACCGAGGATGGCAACTGGGACCTCGTCGGCAACAACACGCCCGTCTTCTTCATCCGCGACCCGTACAAGTTCCCCGACTTCATCCACACCCAGAAGCGGCATCCGCGGACCAATCTGCGCTCGAACACCGCGATGTGGGATTTCTGGTCGCTGTCGCCCGAATCCCTGCATCAGGTCACGATCCTGATGTCGGATCGCGGCCTGCCGATCGGCGTGCGCCACATCAATGGCTATGGCAGCCACACCTACAGCCTCATCAACGCGCGCAACGAGCGGTTCTGGGTGAAGTTCCACTTCAAGACGATGCAGGGCCACAAGCACTGGACCAACGCCGAAGCGGCGAAGGTCGTCGGCGCGACGCGCGAGTCCACGCAGGAGGATCTCTACGGGGCGATCGAGAAGGGCGACTTCCCGAAGTGGCGCTTCGCCATCCAGGTGATGCCGGAGGTGGACGCCGAAAAGACGCCCTACAACCCGTTCGACCTGACCAAGGTCTGGCCCCACGGCGATTACCCGCTGATCGACGTCGGCGTGATGGAACTGAGCCGCAACCCGGAGAACTACTTCACGGACATCGAGCAGGCCGCGTTCTCGCCCTCGAACATCGTGCCGGGCATCGGATTCTCGCCGGACAAGATGCTCCAGGCGCGCATCTTCTCGTACGCGGACGCGCATCGGCACCGGCTCGGCACGCACTACGAGGCACTGCCCGTCAACGCGCCGAAGGGCCCCGTGCAGCACTACCACAAGGACGGGGCGATGCGGTTCTTCCCGGCCAACGCCAACGCCGACGCCTACTACGAACCGAACTCGTTCAACGGCCCGGCCGAGCGCCCGGACGTGGCGGAGCCGCCGCTGAAGATCTCGGGCGACGCGGACCGCTACAACCACCGCGAGGGCAACGACGACTACGGGCAGCCGCGCGCGCTCTTCAATCTGTTCGACAAGGATCAGAAGGCCCGCTTGTTCTCGAACACCGCGGCGGCGATGCAGGGCGTGCCGACCGCGATCGTCGAACGCCAGCTCGGGCACTTCCAGAAGGTGCATCCCGACTACGCGGCGGGCGTCCGCCGGGCGCTGGCCGAGAGGGCGGGAGCGGAAGTCGTGGCGGCCAAGTAGGCCGCCTCAGTCGCCTGCCGCGGGGGTGTATTCATCACCCCGCCTGCAGGTGACGCTTTCCACGGAATGGAGGCCGCGATGAAACAGTACGGGGCGGAGTTCTTCGGGACGTTCTGGCTGGTGCTCGGAGGGTGTGGGAGCGCCGTCATCGCAGCGGCCTTCCCCCAGGTCGGGATCGGGCTGCTGGGCGTCGCGCTCGCATTCGGCCTGACCGTCCTGACCATGGCCTTTGCGATCGGGCACATCTCGGGTTGCCACCTGAACCCGGCGGTGTCCATCGGCCTGTGGGCGGGAGGGCGGTTTCCGGCCAAGCAGGTGATTCCGTACATCGTCGCCCAGGTCCTGGGCGGGATCGTCGCCGGCGGCGTCCTGTACTTCATCGCCAGCGGCAAGCCCGGGTTCGACATCGCCGGTGGCATGGCCTCGAACGGCTACGGCGAGCACTCGCCTGGCGGCTACTCGCTGGTCTCGGCGTTCGTGACCGAAGTGGTCATGACGATGATGTTCCTGCTGATCATCATGGGCGCGACCGCCAAGCGTGCTCCGCAGGGGTTCGCGCCGATCGCGATCGGGCTGGGCCTGACCCTGATCCACCTGATCAGCATCCCGGTCACGAACACGTCCGTGAACCCCGCGCGCAGCACGGGCGTCGCGTTGTTCGTAGGCGGCTGGGCGGTCGCGCAGCTGTGGCTTTTCTGGGTGGCACCGATCATCGGAGCGCTGCTGGGCGCGACCGTCTATCGCGCGCTCGGCAATCGCGACGACTGAGGTCGCGACCGCGACCGCGCGCGCAGCCGGCGACCGCCCGGGGCGCTTCGAAACGGGCGCGTGATCGACATTGGACAGTACGCGTGAAGCCGGAAGGAACGCAGCCACTCGGGTCCATCCACGTCGCGGAGACTCTCAAGGCGTCTCCGGGTGACGCCCTCTTCCTTCCTCGCGGACACACCGCACCGCGAGCGAAGCCGGCGTCCGGATGGACCCTGCCGCCGCACCTTCAGGAGCAGGTTCCCCGGCGCCTGCGAAACATCGCGTTGCTCTACTCGGGCGCGTACCTCTTGTCGGATCTCGCGCCCGACCTCGTCAGGGGACAGCTCTCGCAGAACTTCCGGAACCCGGCCGACTGGGTTCCGCTCGTGGCGTCGATTCTGACCGGATTGGCGGTCGCGTGGCTCGCGTCCAGCCCGCGCATGACGTGGCGAGGCAAGCTGCGCCTCGGACTGGTGTTCGAAGTCCTCGGAAGTTACGGCATCGCGCTCGCGATGTACGTCGGGGCGGACCGGTTCGCGGACACCCCGATCATCTTCTTCGCGCTCTCCCCGTCGTGGGTCGCGATCTGGATGATCACCTACTCGATCGTCGTCCCCGCGCCGCCCGGCAGGGCGATGCTCGCATTGATCGCGTCCGCCTCCGCTCCGCCCGTGATGATCTGGATCGCGGTGCAGCGCGCGGGGCTATCGCACATCTTCACGCCGGAATCGTTCTTCTTCGCTCATGTCTTTCCCTACCTCATCTGCGTCGGCCTCGCCTACGCCAGCGCTCGCATCATGTTCAGGCTGGGTTCGGACGTGTCCCGTGCCCGCGAGCTCGGGAGCTACCGTCTGATCGAACGCCTCGGTCAGGGCGGAATGGGGGAGGTGTGGAAGGCGTCCCACCAGCTCCTGGCACGCGAGGCGGCCATCAAGTTCATCCGGCCGGAGTCGATCCTGGGGATGAGTGCGGAGGTGTCGAGAACGATGATCCGGCGATTCGAGCTCGAGGCCAAGGCGACCGCCTCGCTGACCTCCGCGCATACCGTCGAACTCTACGACTTCGGGGTCTCGGACGACGGCACCTTCTACTACATCATGGAACTGCTGGACGGCCTCGACCTCGATCTGCTCGTCGGCCGTTTCGGACCGTTGCCTCCGTCGCGCGTGGTGCACCTCCTGACTCAGGTATGCGAATCGCTCGAGGAAGCACACGAGAAGGGTCTGATCCACCGCGACGTAAAGCCCGCGAACATCTACGTGTGCCGCTCCGGAGTTCGGCGCGACTTCATCAAGGTGCTGGACTTCGGGCTCGTCGCGCATCTCCGGCCCGCGGCGCCTGCGGAGCTGCGTCTCACGCTGCCGGAGCACGCGATCGGCACCCCGGCCTTCATGGCCCCCGAGGTCGCTTTGGGCCAGGAGCTCGACGGCCGCAGCGACCTCTACGGGCTCGGCTGCGTCGCGTACTGGCTCGTCACCGGACGGCAGGTGTTCGAGGGCTCCAGCGTGCTCGACATCGTTTCGAAGCACGTGAACGTCGAGCCCGATCCGCCGTCGCGTCATTGTCCCGGAGCGATCCCGCGGGATCTCGACGCCTTGATCCTGCGCTGCCTGGCGAAGGCTCCGGATCGCAGACCGCAGAGCGCCCGCGAGGTCGCGCGCCTGCTGGGCTCGGTTCCGCTCGCGGACCCGTGGAGCGAGGAGCGCGCGGTGGCGTGGTGGTCCGAGCACGTTCCGACGGGGCCGGCCGAGACTGCACCACCGCTCTCGCCGGCGTGAGCTGACGTCGCGCGACCGCGACTGCTCGTCGTGCGGCCCGGTCGCTCGGACGGATCGAGCAGCGCTCTCCCGGACCGCTCCGCGGCGCTTTCGGGTCGATTCGAGCAGCTCGAGCCAGGCCATCGGGCGACCATCTCACTCGCGCGGTGTTCAACCCGGAGCCCTCGGCCGTTCTATGGGGTGACCATGGGCCGACACCCCAACCCCGCGAGGGAGACATGTCACGCATCCCTGTTGCCGGCTTCAGCCCACGCCCGATCCTCACCTGCCTCGCACTCTCGGCCGTCGCCCTGCCCGCGCTCGTGTGTGCGCAAGGCTTCAGCTCCAGCGAGCGGCTCGACCTGCAGTTCAGCGGCGGCATCACGCGCTGGGTGACCGTGGGCGATGTGAACGGCGACGGCCTGAACGACCTGCTCGTGGCGAACACCACATTCGGGACGATCTCGGTCAGGCTGGCGACGGGCGGCAGCACGTTCGGACCTGCGACGGATTACGCCGCCGGGCCCCAGGCCCAGGAGGCCACCCTCGCCGACTTGAACGGCGATGGAAAGGTCGACATGGCGGTCCCCGTCTACGGCTCGGGCAAGCTCGCGGTGCTGTTCGGCAACGGTCTGGGCGGCTTCGGACCGCACGTGGACTACACGGTCGGCGCGGCGCCGCAATCGGTCGCGGCCGGCGACCTGAACGGCGACGGCCGGCCCGACCTCGTGGTGGCCAACGGCGATGCCAACAGTGTCTCGGTGCTGATCAACCAGGGTGGGGGCGCGTTCGCCGTGCAGCCCCAGATCGCCCTCGCCGCGCTCAATCCGATCCATGTCGCGCTCGGCGACTGGAACGGCGACGGGAAGCTCGACGCCGCGGTCGCGAACTTCTACACCAACTCGGTCGCGGTGCTGTATGGCAACGGCACCGGCGGCCTCAGCCCGGCGTTCTATCAGACCGTGGGCGGCCAGCCCGGCGTCGTCCTGCTTTCGGACGTGAACGCCGACGGCAAGCTCGACATGATCGTCGTCGACAATCTCGACAACAATCTCTTCGTGTTCCTCGGCGACGGCGTGGGCGGGGTCGCCACGTTCAACGTCTATCCGGTCGGAACCGCTCCGTTCGCGGCCGCGGTCGGGGACCTGAACGGCGACGGCAAGCCGGACATCGCGGTGGGCGACGGCGGGGTGGACTCGGTCGCGGTGCTTCTCGGCACGGGCACCGGCACGTTCGGCCCGCGAACGATGTTCCACACGGCTTCCGGGCCCTTCGAGGTGGCGATCGGAGACCTGAACGGCGACGGGCGGCCGGACCTGGTGGCGGCCGACTACTACTCCGCCTCGGTTTCGCTCCTGCTCGCCGATCCGGCGGTCCGGTTCGGCGCGCGCATCGAGAACGTCGCCGGCACCAGCCCGCGCTGGGTGGCGCTCGGTGACGTGAACGGCGACGGCAAGTCCGACATGGTCACGACCAACGTCGGAAGCGCCTCCGCTTCGGTCCTGCTCGGCGACGGCGCGGGAGGCTTCGGTCCCAAGACCGACTTCGTCACCGGTGCCAGCCCCAATGCGGTGGCGCTCGGCGACGTGAATGGCGACGGCCGGCTCGACATGGCCGTGGCGAACTACGGCCCGAGCACCGTTTCCGTGCTGCTCGGCACGGGCACCGGCTCGTTCGGCCCCAAGTCCGACTACCCCGTCGGTGTCTCACCGCAGGCGGTGGTCATCACCGACCTGAACGGCGACGGCAAGCCCGACCTGGCCGTCGCGAACGGCGCCTCGAGCAACGTCTCGATCCTGCTCGGCAATGGGCTCGGCGGCTTCGGCACCAAGACCGATTTCACCACCGGCGCCGATCCCATTTCGCTCGCGGTGCGCGATCTGAACGGCGATAACTTCCCCGAACTGGCGACCGCCAACTGGACCGCCGGGACCGTGAGCGTCCTGCTGAACGATGGTCTCGGCAGATTCCCCTCGAGGTCCGACTACACGGCCGGGGCGAACACCGCCTCGGTGGTGTTCGCCGAGCTGAGCGGCGACGGCAAGCCGGAGCTGTGCGCCGCCAATCAGAATGCGAACTCGATCTCGGTGTTCCCCGGTCTGGGAGGCACGTCGTTCGGCGCGAAGGCGGACACGCATATGCCCGCCGGCCCGTTCACGATCGCCTCAGGTGACCTGAACGGAGATGGGCGCCTCGACCTGGCGGTGGCGGACCTCGGAGCCGACTCGGCGAGCGTGCTGATCGGCGACGGCGCCGGCGGCTTCCTCGCGCGCTTCGACTATGCGACGGCCAGCACGCCGTCGTGCATCGCGATCGGCGACTTGAACGGTGACGGCAAGCCCGACCTGGCGATGGCCGAAAACGGCGCCGCTCGGGCGGGAGTGCTGCTGGCGCTCATGCCGACCCGCACCGCGCTGACCGCGAGCCCCGCGTCCGTGATCGTTGGCTTCCCTGCGACCCTCGCCGCCACCGTGACGGGTACCGGCACGAGCGTGGGTCCGCCGACCGGCACCGTGCGGTTCTACGACGGCACCACGCCGCTCGGCTCCGCGCCTCTGGTGGGAGGAATCGCCACCCTGGGCACGTTCCCGGCCAACCCGGGCCCGCGATCGCTGACCGCCGTGTACGCGGGTGACGCGCGCATGCTCGGCAGCAGCTCGCTCAGTGTGGACGAACGTGTCGTCACCAATGCCTCGCCGAGGATCACGAGCATCGGCGACGTGAAGAACGACCAGGGCGGCCAGGTGCGCGTGAAGTTCCTGCCCAGCGCGCTCGACTACCTGGGCTCGGCCACACCGATCGGCCGCTACGACGTGTTCCGCAAGCAGGGCGCGGTCACGGTCGTCGCGTCGCCTGCGCTGGAGAGCCGTGATCGCCTGCTCGCTCGAGAGCCGCAGTCGCCGGCAGCCGGCGGGCACGACGCGGGCTCCGACGGGGTCCAACTCGCCGGCTGGGACTTCGTGGGCACCATTCCCGCCAACCTCGAGACCGAGTACGACCTCGTCGTGGCGACGCTCGCCGACTCGGGCGCCGGCGGATTCGCGCGCTCCACGTTCATGGTGCGCGCCGCAACCGCGACGAGCGGGACGTTCTTCGACTCCCCGCCCGATTCAGGGTACTCGGTCGACAACCTGCCGCCCGCGCCGCCCGCGCCGTTCGTGGCCACGAGTGGCAGCGGCGCCACATCGCTCCATTGGGGTGCGAACGCAGAATCCGACCTGTGGTACTACCGCATTTATCGGGGCAGCTCGAGCGCCTTCGTGCCCGATCCCGGCAATCTCGTCGCCACCCGCGGTGACACCGGCTACGTCGATCCGGGCCCGGCTGGGAGCTGGTACAAGATCTCGGCCATGGACGTGCACGGCAACGAGAGCGGCTTCGCGACGGCGCACGCCGCCGGGACCGCCGGCGTCGACGACGCCGGGCCCGTCGCGTTCGCGCTCGAGCCGGTGCATCCCAATCCGGCGCCCGGCAACGAGCTGACCGTCCGCTTCGCTCTGGCCAGCGATCACGAGGCGCGGATCGAGCTGTTCGATCTGAGCGGCCGTCGCGTGCTCGACCGCGAAGTGGGCCAATTCGGACCTGGGCGGCATCAGGTGCAGCTCGGAGCCGACCGCGCGCTCGCGCCGGGGCTCTACCTGGTCCGGCTGACCCAGGGATCGAGCGCGCGGAGCACCCGCGTCATGGTGCTGCGCTGATGGCGGGAGGGGGCCGCGCCGGTGACATCGGGCGCGGCCCCCTCGGTCAACCTCGAGAGTGCCATATCGCGCTCCGTGTCGAGCAGGCCGCCGCGGAGCTGCGGATCCAGCGCAGCCAACTCGGCCCCGCCATCGGTGTACCGCAGGCGGGGCTTCGTCCTGAGTATGGGTTAGATTCCCGCGATGCCACTGACCCCCGGCACCCGCCTCGGCACCTACGAGATCGTCGGCCCGCTCGGCGCCGGCGGCATGGGCGAGGTGTATCGCGCACACGATTCCCGTCTCGGCCGAGACGTCGCGATCAAGCTGCTGCCTTCCGACGTGGCGGCGGACCGGGATCGGCTCGCGCGTCTCGAGCGCGAGGCGCGGACCGTGGCCGCACTCAATCACCCCAACATCGTCACGCTCCATTCCGTCGAGGACGCAGGCGGCATTCGTTTCCTCACCATGGAATTGGTCGAGGGCCAGAGCCTCGACCGGCAACTGCCGCCGGGCGGAATGCCGATCACGCGCGTGCTCGATGTGGCGATCGCGATGGCCGACGCACTGTCGGCGGCCCACATGAAAGGGGTCGTGCACCGCGACCTCAAGCCCGCCAACATCATGCTGACGCCCGAGGGCCGGCTGAAGGTGCTCGACTTCGGCCTCGCCAAGATCAGTCCGCTGGATTCGAAGACGCATACCACCGAGCGGCTGGCCGCCACGCAGGCCGAGACCGCCGCCACGCCGCTGTCGAGTGTGGGGTCGGTGCTGGGGACGTCGGCGTACATGGCGCCGGAGCAGATTCGCGGCGAGGCGGTGGACGCGCGCACCGATCTCTTCGCGTTCGGCATCGTGCTGTACGAGCTCGCGAGCGGACGCCGCCCGTTCGCAGGCCGCACGTACGCGGACTTGACCACCGCGATCCTGCGCGACACGCCACCGGCGCTCTCGACCGTCCGGACCGAGGTCCCCAGGGAGCTCGAGCGGATCGTCATGCGCTGCCTCGAGAAGGCTCCGCGCGAGCGTTACGCGGGCGCGCTCGATGTCCTGAACGACCTGCGCGCACTGCGCCGCAGGCTCGATCAGGGCGTCGCGCCCGCGCCCGGCGCCAGGCACGATTCGCCCGCGAACGCCAAGCGCGCCCGTGCCGCCGTGGTCGCGATCGCCGCGCTGGCGTTGGCGGCTCTCGCGGGGTGGTACATCCTTCAGCGGGGCGCCGCCTCTCGGGAGTCCGCCGGCGCCGCGGCCGATCGGCGATCAGTCGCCGTGCTCGAGTTCGAGAACGTCACCGGCGACCCGTCACTCGACTGGATGAAGCGTGGTGTCGCGGAGCTGCTGAGCGCGGCGCTGGTCCAGTCGCCGGCGCTCGACGTGTTCGATGCCCAGCGACTCGGCGACCTGGCCGAGGCCGATCGCCTAGCATCGCCTCCACCCGCCCCGAGCTACGCCTTTCTCGCCCGGCACGGTATCCAGCGCGCGATCACCGGGAACATCCTGCGCTCGGGCGGGGATCTGCGGATCGAGGGACGCATCGTGATGACCGACGGCGGGCGCCCGGTGCATTCGTATGCGGTCGAGAGCCCGGCGGACAGCGGCCTCTTCCACGTCGTCGGCCGGCTCGTCGCCAACCTTCAGGCGGCACTCGAGGTGAATCTCACAGGCGACCGCGAGGCCGAGGGCTGGCTGCGCGAGATCACCACGACGTCGGTGGACGCCTATCGGCTCTACCTCCGAGGTCACGAGGCGCTCCTGGCTTCGCGCTGGAAGGAAGCCGCGGCCGCATACGAGCAGGCCCTGGAGATCGACAGCACGTTCATCGCGGCCCGCAGCGACCTGTCGGGCGCGTATTGGAACCTGGGTGACGACGCGAAACTCGAACTGACGCGCGCCGCGATGCGCAGGCTGCGGGTCCGCGCCGATCACCGCGGGCAGTTGCGCATCGACCTGCTGGAGTCGGTGGTCGGCGGCGACACGCCCGGCCTCATCCGCGCGGCCTCCGAGCTGAAGCAGCTGTACCCGGAGAACCGCTTTTACACCTATCTGCTGGGGCGCGGCTACTACTACTCGAAGCAGTACCAGCGCTGCATCGACACGCTGCGGCCGCTGGTGGAGCAGCGCTACGCCTGGGGATGGACGTACGTCTTGACGGCGCGCGCGGCGGCACAGCTCGGCGATACCACCGCCGCCCAGCGGGCGTTCGAGTTGGGTTTCGAGATCAGTCGCGCGGAGCCCGAGGTGGCGTACGCCTATGTCCGATTCCTGCACTCGCGGGGAGACCAGACGCGCATCCGCGCGGTGATCGATCAGGCGCTGCGATATCCGGCGCTGGCCGAAAGCCCGGTGGGTGAGGGCGAGCTGCGAGTGGAGCTCGCGAAGGACCTGGCCCTACGCGGGAACATGGTGCGCGCCCGCCAGGAGCTGAGACGCGCATCGGAGCTCATACCACGCGAGGACGAGGCCCGGGCCGAGGCCGACTCGATGATGCTACGGCTCGGGCTGAAGTGAGGAGCGAGTCGGACTGGTGCCACCCGCGCCGCCTACCATGCCGGCGCTTTGAGCACGAACTCCCGTGCGAGATTCCAGCCCGCGTTCATGAGCACCGCATACGCGCCACTCAGCGCGCCGTCTGCCATCGTGTAGCGGTCCGGGTACATCGTGGTCCTGGTCACCAGCGGGCCGACGAAGGGCGACGCCGTCTTGGCGACCGAGAACACGGCGGTCCCGTCCGGTCGGCGTGCCACGAACGTCATCCGGAGCGCGTGGCCCACCCGCGGGAAGAAGCCGGTGCGCGGGCTGCGGTGATAGCGGGCGTCCTGCCGCATCGCTGCGGAGAGCAGTGAGAACGAGGTCTCGGTGATGGCCGTCGTGGCCGACGCGGCGCCGAATCGCTGAGCGAAGCCCTTGCGGTCGTCGGTCCACTCCGGGGGCTCGTCGATCACCCACTGCCCCCATGAGGCGCTCCCCAGGCTCCCGGCCACCGCCGTCGGACCGGCGGCATTCAGGGCCCAATCCTTGAGTTGCTCCCGGCCCGAGGGGAATCGGTACCCGGTCGACTCCGCTTCCGGGCCCGCGGCCGACGCGCCGAAGGGAGCGCACACAGCGAGGACGATCGAGGCGACCAGCGACCGCGTCCAACGGAGACTCATCGTCGTGCCTTCCCGGGGGGTCCGCGCGACGAGTCCAGTGTAGGCTTCGCGCACGTTCACCGCGAGCGTGGTCGGATTCCTCGTGGAGCGCGCCATCCCCGGGTGCTAGTCTGGCTGCACCCCCCTTGGGAATCAGTTCGCGAACCAGCCGCCCGGTCGAGCCGTCGGGCCTCCCCCTGGACCCTTCCGGCGTCGCGATCCCCGACCGGCGAGCCTGGACGCTGCTGCACGAGGGAAGGTGGTCAGGCCGTGACCACTCGTGGGAAGCACCGGCTCGAGGCACTGCTGTTCTGCGCTGCCCTCGTGGCCGTGCCGTGGTGCCCCGTCTCCGCGAATGATGCGTCGCCCACCCCAGCGCAGCGTCCGCGCATCGGTCTCGCCCTCAGCGGCGGCGGTGCGCGCGGCGCCGCGCACATCGGGGTGCTCAAGGTCCTCGAGGAACGGCGCGTCCCGGTCGACTTCATCGCCGGTACCAGCATGGGCGCCCTCGTCGGAGGTCTCTATGCCTCGGGGATGTCGGCGTCGGAACTCGAGCGCGTGATCGCCGAAGTGGACTGGGCGGAGGCCTTCGCCGACAAGATCCCGCGCGAGGATCGCTCGTTCCGCCGCAAGCGCGACGACGACCTCTACCTGGTCCGGAACAAGCCGGGGATCCGTGGCCGCGCACTGCTCTTCCCGCCCGGACTCATCGACGGCCAGCGCATCGACCTGCTGCTCAAGCGGCACACGTTGCCGGTCGTGACCGTCCACGACTTCGACGACCTGAGCATCCCGTACCGAGCGGTGGCGGCCGACGTCGTGACCGGGGAGGAGGTCGTGCTGGAGCGGGGCGACCTCGCCCTGGCGATGCGCGCCAGCATGGCCATCCCCGCCGTCTTCGCGCCACGGGAGATCGATGGGCGCCTGCTCGTGGACGGGGGCATCAGCGAGAACATGCCCATCGACGTCGTGCGCCGGATGGGCGCCGACGTGATCATCGCGGTGGACATCAGCACCCCGCCCGCCGGGCGGGATCGACTCGGCTCGGTGCTGGAGATCACGAGCCAACTCACCACGCTGCTGTCGGAACAGAACAAGGTGAAGCAGCTCGCGACGCTGACCGACCGCGACATCTTCATCCGTCCCGATCTCGGCTCGATCACGACGGCGTCCTTCGACCGCGCGGTCGAGGCGGTGCCGATCGGCGCGCGCGCCGCGGAGGCCGTCCTCGGCGAGCTCGAGCCCCTGTCGCTGTCGGCGGAGGCCTACGACGCGCATCGCTCCGCGCGCCCGCGCCCGGCGGATCCCACGCTCATCGACGAGGTGCGGATCGTCAACCATTCGCGCATCGCCGACGACGTGATCGCGACCCGGCTCGGCGCGCGGGCCGGCGCTCCGCTCGACGTCGACGCGCTCGAGACGGCGCTGGACCAGATCTTCGGCCTCGAGCTGTTCGAGTCCGTCTACTACGACATCACCCGCGAGCAGGACCGCAACATTCTCACGGTCACCGCGCGCGAGCGCGCCTGGGGCCCCAACTACGTGCAGGCCGGCATCGCCGCATTCGAGGACTTCAAGGGCCCGGATTTCAACCTCGCCGTGGCCTACAGTCGCACGGCGATCAATCGCCGGAACGGGGAGTGGCGCACCGGCCTCCAGGTGGGCAGGGATCCCGGGGTGTTCACCGAGTGGCATCAACCGCTCGACCGCGCGCTCCAGAAGTTCGTGCACGTCCGGGCCACCGCCGGCGACCAGGCCGTGAACGTGTTCGACGCCCGGGGACACAAGGACTCCGAGCTGGAGGTGAGGCGCGTCGGCATCGAGTTGTCCGGTGGACGCGAGCTGGGGACCTGGGGAGAGCTGCGGGCGGGCGTCGTGCGGGAGGGCGGCGACATCTCCACCCAGGTTGGTGACCCCGGCATCGCCGACCGCGACTTCGCGACCGGGGACGCGTTCGTCCAGTTGTTCGTGGACCGGCTGGACGACATCAACTTTCCACGCTCGGGGGGCAGCCTCCGGGCGCGCCTCACCGCCGGATTGCGGGACCTCGGCTCGGACGCGGAGTATCGGCAGGGTCTCGCCGAAGCGACGTACGCATTGACCCGGGGACGCCACACCGGGTTCGTCAGCGCCATGGTCGCTTCGACGCTGGACGGCGACGCTCCGACTCAGAGCCTGTTCTCGCTGGGGGGGTTCACCCGGCTCTCCGGGATCGAGAACGACGAGCTGAACGGTCCGCATGCTGGATTGCTGAGCGCGGTGGTCTACCGGCGGCTGACCGACATCGCACTGCTGCCGCTGTACGGCGGATTCTCCGCGGAGTATGGCGGCGTGTTCCAAAGGCGGAGCGACATCCGCGCGGAGGATGGCATCGCCTCGGGCAGCGTATTCGTCGGTCTCAGCACCTTCCTCGGTCCGGTGCTGGCCGCCTACGCCCGCGCGGAGGGCGGCCGCTCGAACTACTACCTGAGCCTGGGCGAGACGTTCCATCACCGGCGCCTCGGATTCTGGCGTCGCTGACCTCACCCGCACGGCGGAGGAAGCCCGTGATGTCCTGGCCGCGAAGTCTCCACCGCTCCGGCGTGGCCCTGGTGCTGCTGTCGCTGGCGCTCGCCCGGGCCCTGTCCGCAAACCTCGCGTGCGCCCAGCCGCTCGTGGCCCTCATCGACAGCGGCGTGGACTTCCGTCACCCCGACCTCGCGGGTCGGATCGTCGCCGGCTACGACTTCGTGGATGGCGACTCGGTCGCCGATGACCGACTGGGGCACGGCACCGGGATGGCGGGGATCCTCGCGGAGCGCGGAGCCGCTCCGGGCGACGGTCCCGCGTGCCTGATCATGCCGCTCAAGGTGGCGGAACCGTCGGGCGCTGGCGAACACGGGCGGGTGACCGCCTCGCGGCTGGCCCGGGCGATCGAGTTCGCGGTCGCGCACTACGCCGACGTGATCCTCATCGGTGCCGGCTTCATGGAGCCGGACGCGGCTGTCGCGCGCGCCGTCGCGCTGGCGGAGGCGAGCGGCATCCCGGTCATCGCACCGGCGGGCGGGCAGGGGCCACTGCGGATGCTCTATCCCGCGGCGCTCCCCACGGTCATCGCGGTGGCGATGGCCGAGGATCCGGCCCGGCCCTGCGCGGCGATGGTCGCGGCCGGAGCGGACGCGCGCACGTGTGGCCTGGGTGGCGGGACCGTGGTCCGCAGCGGGAGTTCGCTCGCCGCCGCGCGAGTCGCCGCGATGGTGGCGCGGGCCCTTCAGGAGGACCCCGGACTGGGACCCGCCCGGTTGCGGCGGCTCCTGCGCTCCCGCCGGGAGCCCGCCGTTCGCGGCATCGGCATTGGCATCACGGGTGGACCCGCGCTCCGAGCCCGTGGGAACGCTGCAGTACGCGGACCGCGCGGGTACCGACGTCATCATCGACGCACCCTGGAAGACCGTCCGCGACTACGTGCCGGTGCTGTTCTTCTTCCCCCAGTTCCGGGGCGGCCGCCAGGTCGAGCGCATCCGCGTCTTCGAGTGCGTCGAGGGACGGCCGGTGGGCGCACCGCTGGTCGTGGACCAGGTGGCCGGGCCGGACACGCTGAACGGAACCACGATCGTGGGCCCGCTGGGCGAGTCGCGTGCCGGGCTCGATCGTGGCGAGCGCGTGGAGGACTTCTGGCACTACGTCATGCGCATTCCGCTCGCCGCACTCGGCGCGCGGGACGCGCCCGGCGTCCGCTACCTCTTCGCCGAGGTCGGGTGGTCACGGCCGAGCGTCTTCGGGCGCGAGCGCCTGACCACGCACCGAGTCTTGCGCGTACGGGTCGAACCCACGCAGTTCCCGAGCTTCGATCCGGCCGACCGCTATCTCGACACGCACGTCCATACCATCGCCGAGCAGACCACCTCCGCCGTGCTCGACGTCGAGGGCGCACACAAGGCCTACGGCGGACCCGTCGTGATGCTGCTCGAGGCCAGCTACGCGCTGGGCCTGGTGCAGACCCAGCCCGCCGCCGGGAACTGGGACGCCTTCCGGGACGACGTCGTGGTCACCGACCACAACGTCTTCTATTCCTCCCGTCCCTTCGATGCCGGGGTCCGGCCCGGCGCGGGACCGACCGCGACGGTGGCGGACGGCCACGCGGCCGAGGCCGCCTGGTATCGCGCGAACCTGGGCCAGCTCGCTGGAGAGGAGATCACCCTCCGACGCGGCTCGAACCAGGACGGCTCGCTCGCGCCCAATCTCGGACACCACCTGCTCGCGTACGGCACGCGCCACTTCGAGGGCCCCTGGCACGGTGGGTTGTTCCTGACGTCGCGAGTGGAGAACCCCAACTCGCTCGAGGCCGTGCTGGCCGGCGTGCGGTTGGCCGGAAAGGCGGGCTTCCTGTACTCGGCGCATCCGAACCTCGATGGCTTCGTGTGGCCGCCCGAGTATTACGCGCAGGCCATCGGCCTGCCCCCGTACGACTCGATCGACGGCCCGCTGGTCGACTCCACGGGCACGGAGTTCCTGTTCAAGGGCTCGGAGGTCTGGAACATCAAGGCCGACGAGGTCGCGCGCGGCAGCGGACGCCTGGCGGCCTCGCGCGCGTTCGACGCCATGAACCCGTTCGCGGGAGGGCCCGCGGCCCAGCGCTTCTCCAAGGTGGCGTGGGACGGTGAGCTGACGCAGTCGCTCGACACGCTGTTCGCCCTGATCGGCCGCGGGCTCCGGTTCGCGTTCCGCGAAGCGCCGAGCGAGACGTTCATCCGCAAGCTCTATCTGAGCGCGGGCTCGGATGCCCACGGGGACTTCAACTACACCGATGAGGTCACGGCCACCATGCTGCCCTACTCGGGCATGCTCACCAGCAACGCCTATGGCCGCGTGCGCACCTACGTGCTGGTCCACGAGCGCGCACCCGGCGCACGGGTCGCGCTCGACGCATTCCGCGACGGCAACACCGTGATCACCGACGGCCCCATCGCGACGTTCACACTCGACGCAGACGGCCGGCACGCCCCGCGAGCGGGCGTGGCACGCTGGCACGACGCGGAGAGTCGATGGGAGGACGCCGACGGACGCATCGGCGGCTCCGGTACGTTCGATGGCGGAGGCACCATGCTGGTGCCGCTGCCGGGCGACGGCGTGTGGATGCGCAGTCAGTGGAGGAAGTCCGCGACCCCGGGCGCGCGCGACATCACGCGCTATCGGTTCGACCGGGTGGTCGGGGCGGGACGCGACACGTTCGACGTGGCCGCGGGCGCCGCGGCCACGCCCGACGAGCGCGCGCTGCCGATGGCGATGGACCGGCTCGCGGCAATCGTCGCGACCGCGCGCGATCCGAGTGTGGACGAGCGCTGCATCACGAATCCCATCTGGGTGGCGCCGGTGCGGATCGAGGTGGGGATGCCGCTCCGGCAGGAGAGCGCCGCGCCGTCATCGACGATTCCACCACGGGGCCTCCAGGTGGTGTTCGACTTCCCGTTGGCGATGGCACCGAGCGCGGAGACTCGCGCCTTCCTGCGCCCGCTGGACGCGCGGGGGAACAGCACCGATCCCGAGATCGCTCTGATCCCGGACCCGGGATGGGCGGAGCACGATGGCGTCGCGGGGGCGCGGTTCTCGGTGACGAACGCCGAGGTCATCCCGTTGCCCGCGGGGGATTGGGACGCCAACTCGCACGCACCGGTCGCCGGAGTGAAGTCCTTCGTGGTCTACCTCACGCGCCCGGCCGACGTGCACGGCAATGTGCTCAACGACCTCGCGCGCGCCTTCGCGGTTCCCGTGTCGACTTCGCCACGTGTCCTCGAGGGCAGTTCGCCACCGGTCCCCAGGCAGTAAGTCCCTGTAGAAGGAGATCCCACCGATGAGACCACTCTTCGCCCTCGCGCTGGTGATGCTGATCGCGTCCTCCGCATCCGCGCAGCCCCCGGAGAGGCCGAACGAGTTCTTCCTCGGCGTCGGCGACGCCGGCCTCATCTTCGAGTTCGAGGAAGTGCTGGTCACGGTGTTCAGTCTGAGCCAGGTGAGGTATGGCGACGAGAAGATCGGAGTCCAGTTCATCGCCGGTTACCAGCGCCACTTCAACTCGTGGGCCAGTGCCGGCGTCACCACGTCCTGGGCGGGCTCGCGGCGGACCGTGTTCATCGGGGGCGCCGACAACGGCGAGGTCGAGCGCCGGCTGATCACAGTGGTGGCCGACGGGCGCGCGCACTGGCTGCGACGCCCGAATGTGCGGCTCTACTCCGGACTCGCGCTGGGTTACGCCCAGCTCAGCGACGACCTTGGGAACCTGGCCGACAAGGACGCACTGAACACGCTGGCCTTTCACATCATCCCGGTCGGCGTCCGCGTCGGGCGCGACGTGGGAGGGTTCTTCGAGGTCGGAGCCGGCTGGCACGGCTTCTTCAAGGCGGGGCTGTCCGGCCGCTGGTGAGGGCGGGGGCGTGACCCCCGCGGCGATCGTGAGGGTCTGAGCTGGACTCTCGGCACCGCCTCGAGCGCAACCCGTCGCGCGAGACCTTGAAGACCGTCGGTGTGAGGTGGATTGGCATGGTGCTACTGGCTTCCGGCACTCGCCTGGGTCCTTACGATATCGTCGCCCCGCTGGGCGCGGGCGGCATGGGTGAGGTGTATCGTGCGCGCGACACCCGGCTGGGACGCGAGGTCGCGCTCAAGGTGCTGCCCGAGGCCTTCGCTCGCGATTCCGACCGCCTGGCCCGGTTCGAGCGCGAGGCGCGCATCGTCGCCGGCCTCAATCACCCGAACATCGTCACGCTCTTCTCGGTCGAGGATGTGGGCGGCATCCGATTCCTCACCATGGAGCTGGTCGACGGCCAGAGCCTCGACAAGCACGTGGCGCCGGGGGGCCTTCCGCTCGCGCGCCTGCTCGACCTCGGCATCGCACTCTCCGACGCGCTGGTGGCGGCCCATGAGAAGGGCGTCGTGCACCGCGACTTCAAGCCCGCGAACGTGATGGTGACGCGCGAGGGGCGGGTGAAGGTGCTGGACTTCGGCCTCGCGAAGATCGAGCAGTCAAAGGGCGAGCTGGTCGCGTCGCAAACTGGGACGCTGCCCTTGTCGACATCGGTGCCGGGGGAGGTGGTCGGCACGGTGGGGTACATGGCGCCCGAGCAGATCCGCGGCGAGGCGGTGGACGCGCGGACCGACCTGTTCGCGCTGGGGATCATCCTCTACGAACTCGCGGCGGGACGCCGGCCATTCGCCGGGGCGACGGCCGCGGACGTGAGCTCGGCGATCTTGCGCGATGCTCCAGCGCCGCTGGCGAGCGTGCGGACCGATCTTCCCGCTGACCTCGATCGCATCGTCGGGCGCTGCCTGGAGAAGAACGCACGCGACCGAGTCCAGACCGCGCTCGACGTGCACAACGAGCTCCGCCGGCTGAAGCAGACGATCGAAATCGGTGACTACGCCAGACCGGCGCCGCAGGGCGTCGCGTCGATCGCGGTGTTGCCGTTCGCGAACCGGAGCCGTGACGAAGCGGACGAGTACTTCTGCGACGGCCTCGCCGACGAGTTGCTCAACGTCCTGGCCAAGATGCGCCGGCTGAGGGTGGCGGCGCGAACCTCGTCGTTCCACTTCAAGGGCAGGAATCCGACGATTGCCGAGGTCGGAAGCGCCCTCAATGTCGCCACCGTTCTCGAGGGAAGCGTCCGCAAGGCCGGGAACCGGGTGCGCATCTCGGTGCAGCTGGTGAAGGTGTCGGACGGATACCACCTGTGGTCGGAGACGTACGACCGCACGCTCGATGACATCTTCGCGGTGCAGGACGACATCGCGGGCTCGGTGGTGAGGGAGCTTCGGTCGACATTGCTGGGAGAGGTCGCGGACTCGATGACGAGCAGGGACGTGACGGCCGAGCTGGCGACGGCGGCGAAGGGTCGGGGGCGGAATGCCGAGGCCCACAGGCTCTATCTTCAGGCACGGCATTTCCTCGAGCGGCGCACACCCGAGGACGTAGCGAAGGGAATCGCGTACCTGGCAGAGTCGCTGGCGATGGATCCGGGCAATGCCCTGGCCTGGGCCGAGCTCGGCGGGGCCTACTCGACCGAATCCGAACTTCCCGCAGCGGAGGGATGCCGACGCGCGCGGGATGCTGTGGACCGGGCGCTCGCGCTCGAGCCCGATCTGGCCGAAGGCCATGCGCAGCTGGCTGGGATCCAGATGTTCCACACCTGGGACTGGCGCGGCGCGGAGACTTCGACTCGCCGCGCGCTGGAGCTGGCGCCCGGCAATGCGTTGGTGCTTCGCCGGGCCGGCATGCTGGCGGTGATCCAGGGCCGGGTTGTCGAGGGGTTGGCGCTGGCCGCCCGTGCGGTGGAACAGGATCCGTTGAGCGCGTCGGCATACAGCTACTATGCGATGGCACTCCACGCGGCGAATCGCCTCGAAGAGGCGGAGCAGGCGTGCCGAAAGGCGTTGGAGCTTGCCCCGAAGAGAAGGGGCACGCGCGCAGGTCTCACGACATTCCTGCTCGCGCAGAGCCGGATCGAGGAGGCGCTGGCGGAAGCGATGGGGGAGCCGGACGATGCCGCCCGCCTGTGGGCGCTGGCACTCATTCACCTCGCGGCGGGCCGTCAGGCAGAGTCGGATGAAGCATTTCGGCAGCTGTGCGAGAAACACGCGGACGACTCCGCCCACCGGATCGCCGAGGTGCACGCGGCACGCGGGGAGGTGGACGCGGCGTTTGAGTGGCTCGAGCGCGCCTACGCGAAGCGAGACGCAGGGCTCGTCGACGTGAAGGCCATTCCGCGCTTCCGTGCCCTCTTCGACGACCCGCGATGGGGGGCGTTTCTGAAGAAGATGGGGCTCGAGGGGTGACGCCGCGCTGATTCCCGGCAGTTCGGGCGCCCCTACGAGCCCGCCGTGCCACTCGGCGCGGCCTCCGCCTCCTTCAGGATCGCGATGATCTGCTCCTCGGTGAAGCGTCTGCCGTTGCCTCGCGGGCCATCACGGCACGCTGCGCGCGCGCCTGCGCTCGGACTGTGCGCTGGGGCGAACGCGCGGTATCTTTCCCCCATGATCACGATCCGGCTGGCGACCCCGTCCGACCACGAGCAGCTCGGCCGCTTCGGCGGCGCGCTCATGCGACTGCATCACGCGGCCGACCCCCCGCGATTCATCCAGGTCGACCACCCCGAGGCTGGCTACGGGCGGTTCCTGGTCTCCCAGCTCTCGAACCCGGACAGCGTGGTGATGGTCGCCGAGCACTCCGGAACGGTCATCGGGTATGTCTTTGCGGCGGTCGAGTCCACGAACTGGATGGAGCTCCGCGGGCCGTGCGGGGTCGTTCAGGACATCTATGTCGACGAAGCGGCGCGCCGCCTGGGAGCCGGGCGCGAGCTCATGAGCGCCGCCATCGCCTGGATCCGGTCGAAGGGCCGATCGCAGGTGGTGCTGATGACCAAGACCCGCAACGAGCATGCGCAGCAACTCTTCACCGCACTCGGTTTTCGGCCGACGATGATCGAGATGACGCTGGATCAAGTCTCTCAGGGGGACGCGAGTCCATGACTGAGATGGCGCCGTTCACACCTCAGGCGTGGGAGAGCTTCTACGTCATCGTCGGGTCCTCGGCCGGCGCACTGATCGGGCTTCAATTCGTGGTGCTCACGCTGATCACCGAGGCGGGCATGATGCGCGGCACCGGGGAGACCATGGCCGCGTTCGGCAGCCCGAACGTCGTGCACTTCTGCGCCGCCCTGCTGGTGTCCGCGATCTTCAGCGCCCCGTGGCACGGCCTCGGCCCTCCGGGCCTCGCCATCGCGGTGGCTGGTGTGTGCGGCTTCGTGTATTCCGTCGTCGTCCTGAGGCGGGCGCTGCGCCAGCGCGACTACAAGCCGGTCCTGGAGGATTGGATCTGGCACGCCGCTCTGCCGATGCTCGCGTACGCCGCCCTGGTGCAGGCCGGGGTTCGGCTCGGGCGGGTCTCCGCCGATGCGTTGTACGTCGTGGGCGGCTCGGCGCTGCTCCTGGTGTTCATCGGGATCCACAACGCCTGGGACACGGTGACCTACGTCACGCTCGAGCGCGCTCGTACACGTAAGGAAGAGGCGCCCGCGACACGGGTCGGCGAACGCCCTTCCGCCTCGGAAAGCGCACCCGCGGCGGGGAAGGACGTCGCACCGGCGGGACCGCCGCCAGCGCGACATCCCTGAGCACGAGGGACACGATGATCGAAGTTCCTCCGGATCCTTCCCTCGGCCACCGATTCCTTCGCGCGATCGCCGAGCGCGACTGGGAGAGCCTCGAGCGTTGCTTCGCGCCCAACGCGGTGTTTCGTGCCGTCCTGCCGAGCCAGAGGCCGTTCCGCGAGCATCAGGGCGGCGCGGCGGCCGCCGGTCAGGTGCGCGCCTGGTTCCAGGATGGCGACGTTCACGAGATGCTGGAGTGGGGATGAGCCCGGCCGGCAATTGCTCGATCGCCAATCTCGATCACTGGCTTCCGTCGCCGTGGGGCACGGTCTCGGTCCCGACGCAGGCCGGACCCGCACGCGCCACACTGCTGCCGCCGGCACGCACCGAATCGCGTGGAACGGGCACGATGACGCGGGGGCGCGCGGTGCGGCCAGGACTCCACTGGCTGCGACTGACGACGGCGGGCGGCCACGCGAGCCGGAGCGTCGTGCTGGTGC
The DNA here is from genome assembly GCA_963725865.1 of Candidatus Eiseniibacteriota bacterium. Taxonomy (GTDB): domain Bacteria; phylum Eisenbacteria; class RBG-16-71-46; order RBG-16-71-46; family RBG-16-71-46; genus CAVSAC01. The sequence goes on along the minus strand of CAVSAC010000012.1, from coordinate 1,330,742 downwards.
GGTAGGAGAGGTCCCGCGGGCTCCCGTCCTCGCGGCGGTCAGCGCCGCCGGGCGCTGCGTGCCCGCGCGTGCGGGGCCAGCCCCTCGCGCACCTCGTCGAAGACCTGCTTGGCGAAGCGCGGAGTCAGCGGCTCGTGCCGCACGAACATGCGCACGAACAGCGGGGCCACGAGCAGTTCCACGACGAGGGGCGCGGGCACGTCACCGCGGATCGCACCTGACGTCTGCGCCCGCCGCACGACGGTGGCCATCGCCTCGCGGCGCGGGTTGAACAACCGCTCGACCAGCGCCGCGCGCACGACGCGGTCGTGCTGCGCCTCCGCGAGCAGCGAGCTGAAGAGCCGCCCGAGGAGCTTGTCCCCGACGCTCGCGATCAGGCGCATCTCCGTCCAGAGCGCCGCCATCGGGTCGCCGGCCAGCCCCGGCGGCACTTCCTCCTCGCTGATCTCGGCCAGCAGGTCGACGAGCAGCGCCGGTCGATCGGGCCACCAGCGGTAGATCGTGGTCTTGGCAACGCCCGAGCGTGCCGCGATGGCTTCGATCGTCGCGGCCGGGTAGCCCGACCTGGTGACGAGCGCACGCGCCGCCGCGAGCACCGCGCGGCGCGCCTGCTGGCTGCGCGGGCGCCCCGGTCGCTGAGGAGCGGCGGACGATGAGGCCGGCGACGACATGACGTGCACATTACGCTACGGGGCGTGTCGTATGCAAGCGAACACGTGCGCCCGGCGTGAAATCGGCTGAATCGCTACGATCCGTATCGTATCTAAGCCGACGCCGCCTCAGCCGGCCGCGCCCCCCCCCGACGCGGACCTCACGATCCAACGCCCAGCTTCGGCGGACCCGGACCCTGCCCGGCCGCCGACCCGAGGAGTCGCATGAACCCGCAATCGACTTGCCGGCCCCGTTCGGCCTTCACGCCCGAACACGATCTCCACCCGCGTCCGGCCGCACGTCGGCTCGCGCTCAGGTTGCGCCACGCCCTCGCGGCGCTCGCCCTGCTCGTACTCGCCTCGCCCGCCGCGGCGCAATGGACGCGCGTCCCGCAGTTGCCCGCGTCGAACGTGTTCACGGTCCGCACCCAGGGCGACACCGTGCTGGCGTGCGCCGACACGTCGGTGTTCGTGAGCCTCGACGCGGGCGCGACCTGGCACCCCTCGCGGAGCGTGGCCGGCGGCGCGGGGCTCATGATGACCGCGACGGTGCACAACGGCCGACTCTATGCAGGCACGGCGGGCCAGGGCGTGTTCGAGAGCGACGACCTCGGTGCCACGTGGCAGACCTTCAACGAGGGCCTGACCGGAGGTCTGTTCGATTCCCAGCTCGACGTCTCCACCCTGCTGGTGCGTGGCGACAGCCTCTACGCCGCCACGTTCGGTGCTGGTGTGTACGTGCGCAAGCTCGCCGCCGGCGGAACCTGGAGCCACTTCGGCGAGGCGTTCGAGCCCAACCAGGCGTCGAACGTCGTCGCCCTCGCGCTCGGCGGGACGCGCCTGCTCGCCGGCGCCGGTGGCAACGGATCGGTGTTCCACCGAGACTCGGGCGAGCCCGAATGGGTCATCTCCTGGCTCGACAACGTCGGACTCCACCCCGGAATCCAGGCGCAGTCCGTGTTCTTCACCGGGAACGGGTGGCTCGTGAGCACCCTGGTGGGCGTGTTCCACAGCGTCGCGGGAGAGGAACCGTGGACGCTGACGGACCTCGGCATCGGCGTCCTCAGGCACGGCGCGTTCGCCACCCGCGGGGGGCAGTTGTTCGGCGCGTTCGACGCCCTCAACGCCGCCGAGATCGAGACCAGCGACGACGACGGCGTGACCTGGCAGCCGCTGGACGACCTGCCCGGGGTGTTCGTGATCTCGATGGCCGCGATCGGCAACGACCTCTACGCCGGCCGTACCGACGGCCTGTGGCGCCGCTCGATCGCGACCGCCTCGGTGCCGGACGCGGCAGCGAGCGGCATGCGACTGCGCCTTGCGGGGCGGCAGCCGGCGGGGGACGACCTGCGGTTCATCATCGAGCTGCCCCAGCCCGGGAGCGCCTCGCTCGAACTGTTCGACGTCACCGGCCGACGCGCCGCCGAGCCCGTGCGCGGGTCATGGGGTGCGGGTACTCATGACGTGTCGCTCGATGCTCGGCGCCTGCCGCCCGGCGTCTACGAGGCCATGCTCACGACGGGGCAACGGCGAATGGCGGTGCGCGTGGTGCACGTCCGGTGAGGCCAGGCGGCGGGAGGGGGCCGGTCGGACTCGGCCGCCGGTGACCGAGCGGCGAGCAGTCGGGATGTTAGACTGCACGCCGCTCGGACGTACCCGGTCCCCCATCCCTCTGAGGATCCGCCCATGTCGACTCCATCGCCCGACGAGATCCGCGCCGCGAGCCGCAAGCTCTCGGCGGCGGACTTTGCGGGCACGATCCGGTCGTGCTTCCCGTTCTGGGACGCCCAGTACCGTCCGCACCTTCGGATGGCGGTCGACGCGCTGCCGCGCGAGCACTTCGACTTCAAACCGACTCCGGCGATGCTCACCGCGCACCAGATCATCGTGCACATCGCCGAGGCCGAGCGCGCGTGGATCCACATGGTCGTCGAGGGCCATCCCCACGAAGAGTGGGTCACGGAGCTCCCGGACCCGTCGCAGGGATGGAGGACCGTCATCGACGCGCCCGATCACGCGGCTCTTCAGCGGCTGCTCGAGGAGTGGCATCGTCCGACCCAGGTCTGGCTCGAGCGACCGCTGTCGGAGCTGGGGCGGATCATCACGCGCACGCTGCCCGACGGCAGCGTGCGCACGTACACGCTGCACTGGATCCTCGACCACGTGCAGGAGCACGAGATCCACCACCGCGCGCAATTGAACACCTACCTGCGCATGCTCGGAATCGCTCCGCCCTCGATCTGAGCCGCGGCGGCGGGTGCGGTCCTGGAACGCGCTCGCGTGGACGTGCCCGAGCCGACGCGATCCGGCAGGGACATCACCCCGCAACCGACGCCGGGAGTCCCCCTGCCCGCCGCAATACGCTCTTGGGCTGGCCGCGGAGTGACGCTATGGTCCGCGCCCATGCCCCCCCTCGAGCCTCCGCCGGCGCCCACCGTCGGCAATTCGCCGCCGTCGCGACCGTCTGCCGGCGTCTCCGGGCGGCGCGTCATCGAGGTGGCCCACCTGCGCAAGCTGTACGGCTCCACCGTCGCGGTCGATGACGTCTCCTTCGAGGTGTTCGAGGGCGAGATCTTCGGGCTCATCGGGCCCAATGGCGCCGGCAAGACCACGACCATGGAATGTGTCGAGGGCGTTCGCAAGGCCGACGCAGGGCGCACCACGGTGCTCGGCCTCGATCCCGCCCGTGACGCCAGCGCGCTGCAAGAGCGCATCGGCGTCCAGCTCCAGCAGGCGCAGCTACAGAAGCGCATCCGCGTCTGGGAAGCGCTCGATCTCTGGGCGGCGCTCTACCCGCACACGGTCGACGGTCGCGCCCTGCTCGAGCAGCTCGGACTGACCGCAAAGCGCAATGCCTCGTTCATGAGCCTCTCGGGCGGTCAGAAGCAGCGGCTCTTCATCGCGCTCGCGCTCATCAACGACCCCGAGGTGGTGTTCCTCGACGAGCTCACCACGGGGCTCGACCCGCAGGCCCGGCGCGCCATCTGGGACCTGGTGAACGGCATCCGCAGCCGCGGCAAGACGGTCTTTCTCACCACGCACTTGATGGAAGAAGCCGAGCGGCTCTGCGATCGTGTGGCGATCATCGAGCACGGGCGGCTCATCGAGATGGGCGCGCCCGCCGACCTCGTCCGCCAGCACTGCCCCGAGCGCGGCGTGGTGTTCTCGAGCGATCGCGAGGGCCTCGCGAGCGAACTGGAGCGCATTGAAGGAGCCGGGTCGGTGCGCGTCGAGGGCGCCACGTACACGGTGCAGGGGCGGGGCGACGACTTCGTCACCGCGGTCATTCGCTTCATCGCCGCCCACGCCCTCAACGTCCGCGACTTTCGCACCGTGTTCCCGACGCTCGAGGACGTGTTCCTCAAGCTCACCGGGCACGTCATCCGGGACTAGGCGGCCACCATGCGGGGACTCTTCAAGCTCACCTGGCTCGAGATCCGGATCTTCGTGCGCGAACCGCTCGGGTTCGTCGCGGCGGTCGTGATTCCGCTCGCCATGTTCCTCGTGCTCGGCCGCTCCGTGAGCCCGGGCGCCGATCACTCGGCAAGGACGGCGCAGTTCCTGGCGCAGGACCTGCCCCTCTTCGTCTCCATCTTCATCTCGATCAACGCCGCGCTTTCGCTCATCGCGGTCATCTCGATCTACCGCGAGGGCGGCATCCTCAAGCGCCTGCGAGCCACGCCGCTGCGGCCGGCGGTCATCCTCGGGGCGCACGTGCTGGTCAAGCTGGTCTTCACGGGGATCGCGCTCTTGCTCATGGCTCCTCGCGGGGCGGCGCTTCTACCCGGTGCCACTCCACGCGCACTTCGCGGGCTTCGCGCTCGCGGTGGTCGTGAGCACGGTGGCGATCCTGTGCATGGGCTTCGTCGTCGCCAGCATGGTGGGCACCGCGAGATTCGCGCAGCTGATCGGCAGCGCGATCTTCTACCCGATGCTGGCGGTCTCGGGTATGTTCGTGCCGCTTGCGTCGATGCCTCGCCCGTGGGCGCTGATCGGCAGCGTGCTGCCCATGTCGCACGCGGTCGCGCTCCTTCGCGGCGCGTGGGTCGGCGCGGGCTGGCTCGGGCTGCTGCCGCACGTGGGGGCGCTCGCGCTGACGATCGCGATCTGCCTGGCCCTCACGGCGCGCGGCTTTCGCTGGGAGTAGCGGGGCGCCGCACCGCTGGCACGTCGGTGAGTGGGGAGGACTCGATCGAGCATGCGTATAGAAATCGGACATGTGGAGGCGATCTTCCGGTATCCCGTGAAGTCCATGAGCGGCGAACGACTCGAGGTCGCCAACCTGGGCTGGCACGGCCTCGAGGGTGACAGGCGCCTGGCGTTCCGAAAGACGGATGACCGCAGCGGGTTCCCGTGGCTGTCGGCAAGCAAGCTTCCCGAACTGCTCCTGTTTGCTCCGCGCCGCGGTGACAATGGTGCTCAGGGAGATCTTCCAACGCATGTACGCACCCCGGATGGCGAAGAGCTGCCTGTCTTCGGGGAAGAGTTGGCCGCGGAGGTCGAACGCCGGCTAGGTGCCCCCGTGCAGATGATGCAGCTGAACCATGGCAGCTTCGATGAAGCGAGCCTCTCCGTGATCGCCTTCGATACGGTGCGCGAGATCTCACGGCTCGCAGGGCGGAGCCCGGACGTGCGACGCTTTCGCCCGAATGTCCTGGTTCGCTTGCTGCGGCAGGGTCCCTTCCTGGAGGACGAGTGGGTGGGCGGCGTGCTGTCATTCGGCGAGGGGGACGACGCACCCGCCATCACCGTCACGATGCGCGACATTCGCTGTTCGATCGTGAACTTTGATCCCGATTCGGCAAGTCCTGCGCCAGAAGTCCTGAAGGCAGTCGTTCGTGCGCACCAGAACACCGCCGGCATCTACGGCACGGTCACTCGCATCGGTCGACTGGCGGTCGGGCAGCCCATGTTCTTCCGTGAGGCGGCCGCTGCTCGGTAGACTCACGATACGAGTGGCTCACACTTGTTGACGGATTCCGGCCCTCGGCGGACCGCTGGGGTGGCCCCATTCCTCGGACCACGGCGGCTTTGGCCGCCGGCTGGGTCGTATGTTGACCGGGATGCTGATCTCATGAGACACACGCGTATCATCGTCACCCACTACGGCGGACCCGATGCACTTCAGGTGATTGAAGAAGAGTGCCCCGAGCCGACGGAAGGTGAAGTGCGGATCAGGGTGCTGGCCGCAGGCGTCTCGCTGCCCGACGTCATGGCGCGCGAGGGCGTTCATCCCGAAACGCCCCCGGTCCCCTTCACGCCGGGGTGGGATCTGGTTGGCGTGGTGGATCGGCTCGGCGACGGTGTCTCTGGAATCAAACCCGGCCAGCTAGTTGCCGCACTGCCGATCCACGGTGCCTACGCGGAGTTCGTCTGCCTGCCGCAGCGCGAGTTGGTTCCGGTGCCATCCGGGTTGGACGCCGCCGAGGCCGTCAGCCTCATTCTGAACTACATCACGGCGTATCAGATGCTGCATCGCTCCGCCAAGGTCAAACCGGGCCAGCGCGTGTTGTTTCACGGCGCGTCGGGCGGGGTCGGCACGGCACTCCTGCAGTTGGGGCGCCTTGCCGAACTGGAGATGTACGGTACCTGTTCACCGCGAGGGGCGCCGGCCGTTTCCGACCTGGGCGGTGTCCCAATCGACTACCGGAATCAGGACTACGTGAAGGAAGTTCACCGCCTCACGAGCGAGGGCGTGGACGCCGTCTTCGACCCCATCGGTGGCGCCCACCTCTGGCATTCCCGCGAGGCTCTCCGTCCGGGCGGGAGAGTGGTGGGTTATGGCAATACAACCTCGCTTCGTGGGGAGGGGTTGGGTTCGGACCGTACAGGCCGTCGCAATCGCCTTCATGGAATCCCCATCTACGCGTTGTACATCGCGGGCGGCTGGCTTCTCCCCGGCCGGAAACGGATCGTCCCCTACAGCATCCAGACGCTCAAACGGTTGAAGCCGGCTTGGTTTCGGCAGGACTTGATCGCCCTGCTCGACCTCCTTCGACGGCAACAGTTCAAGCCGCTCATCGCGCAGCGCTTTCCTCTTGCCGAGGCAAGACGCGCGCAGGAGCTGCTCGCGAAAGGGAGGCGTGATAGGCAAGCTCGTGCTCGTGCCCAACCGGTCAGCGCTCGAATCTGGAGCGGCGTAACGACGGCATGCCGCGCGTCGATCAGCGAGCGTTCCTCGTCGACTGCTCCATCGCGGGAGCGCGCGGGAGGCGTGCCAGCCGAGCCTACGGCGCGATCCGCACGACGCGCTGAACCCGCTGCTCCGGGCCCGCGAGCAGGCGCACGAAGTACATGCCGGAGGGCACGCGCTCGCCGCGATCGCTGCGACCGTCCCACTCGACGACGTGCGTGCCGGCGGAATGCCGCTCGCCGAGAACCAGCGACCTCACGCGCCGGCCACCCACGTCCAGCACGTCGAGCGTCACGTCGGATTCCCCGGGAAGCGTGAACCGCACGAGCGTGCGCGAACCGAACGGGTTCGGCGCGGGCGCACTCAGTGCGAGGTCCGCGTGCCGCGGCGTGTCCGTCGACGCGCCCGTTCGTCCGGTCACCGTGAGGCGGGCGAGGCTGCTCGGCTCCTGGATCGTCCCCTGGGTCGCGACGCAGTCGTAGACGCCCGTGTCCGCCACCGCGACTCCGGTGATGTTGCAACTGTTCGTCGTGGCGCCGCTGATTCGTCCACCGTCCGTGAGATCTCTGGAGGTTGCGTCGCCACCGAGCGTCAGCGCTGAGTGGGGCAGAAGCGCTCGCGATGCTGAGCGGGTCGGGCGCGCTCGCGGTGGCGAGCCCGCTCGTGCCGACCGGAAAAGGAGGCCGAGCCGCCCACCGGAACCGTCTGACTCTGCGGATGCTGGGTGATCAGCGGATTCGGTACATCGAAGAACGCGATCTGTGAGCTGGCGCCGTCCGCGTTACCGTTGATGGCCTCGTCCTTGTAGTGGGAGGTGTAGAAATAGGCGTAGAATCCCGGTGCGAGCCGACCCGAAGAAATCGGCTGACTGGGCATCAACGTGAGCATCTCGAGGCTCGGGCTCATCAAGTTGGCGATGAAGGCGAACGTGATCCGGGATCCGAAGCTGCCGGAGGCAAACGTCGGGTAGGTGATGTAGTTCTGGGTACGATCGACCACGAACAGCACATAGATGAACACGCCGCCGGTGTTGGAGGCCGCGGGACCGTCCACGGACCCGAAGCCACTGGAACTGACCGCGAAGATGCTGTCCTTGAATGACGTCGCGAACGTCATGTAGGCGAACGCGCTCGCGTTCGTGGTGTCGTTGTGCGCTTGGCTCAGCATGGCCGCACTCCACGGCTCCGGTCCGGTCGGGGACGACGTCTGCAGGTCCGTCACGCCGCCCGCCTTGGACTCGGAGGAGACGAAGCCGATGTTGCCGGCCCACGGGGCGACCTGGACGCTGGCGGAAGCCGGGGCGCCCGCCCCCAGCGCGAACGCGATGGCGAGAGAGGCAAGCGCGCACCACCTGCCCCGCGCCGGAATCGAACGCCTCCGAAGGCTGCTCATGCCGGACCTCCCGTGAGCGACCGACCGCGACCCGCCGCAGCCTGCGGCAGCGTCCGGGTTCGGTCCCGACACCTAACCTCTGAACGAAGCGGCAGCGGTCTCGTCACAGGCCATTTCCGGGCCCGCCGACGCAGGACTGAGCAAGGGTAGCCACGTCTCCGCTGCGGGCGGCCTGGCCCTTGCGGTAGATTCCCGCTCCATGAAGGCCATCGTCTGTCACCGTTACGGCGCCCCGGAGGCGCTTCGACTCGAGGACGTCGAGAAGCCGACGCCGGGGGACGGCGAGGTCCTGATCCAGGTTCGGGCGGCTTCATTGAACGCCTACGACTGGGGCCTCATGCGGGGCCGGCCGCGGCTCGTTCGGGTGTTCTTGGGCCTGCGCAGTCCCAAGGCGACCCGACCCGGTCGCGACGTGGCCGGACGCGTCGTGTCCGTGGGCCGGAGCGTGACCCAGTTCAAGCCCGGCGACGACGTCTTCGGGATCTGCCGCGGATCGCTGGCCGAGTACGCCTGTGCCGTCGAATCGTCCCTGGCCGCGAAGCCCGCGAACGTCTCGTTCGAGGAGGCGGCCGCGGTTCCCCTCGCCGGGCTTACCGCGTTGCAGGGCCTCCGCGACTGTGGGCGGATCCAGCCCGGACAGCGGGTCCTGATCAACGGCGCGGCCGGAGGCGTAGGGACGTTCGCGGTGCAGTTCGCCAAGTCGTTCGGCGCCGACGTGACCGGCGTCTGCAGCACCCGAAACGTGGAGATGGTCGATGCTCATCGGTGCCGACCACATGGTCGACTACACTCGCGCCGACTTCACGCGGAGTGCGCAACGCTACGACGTGATCTTCGACCTGGTGGCGAATCACTCGTTTCTCGCATGCCGCCGCGTGCTGACTCCTCAGGGCGTACTGGTCGCTGCGGGCGTCGGAGGTGCCGACGGCCGCGGGTTCTGGCGCCGGCTCGGTCGCATGTTGACCGGGGCGCTGATCGCACGGTTCACGAGTCAGCGGGCGGGCTTCTACGTGACGCGGCTGAAGCAAGCGGACCTGGTCATCATGGGCGGACTCCTCGAGTCGCGGAAGGTGACACCCGTCATCGACAGCCGCCATCACTTGAGGGAGACCTCCGAAGCGTTCCGCCGACTCGCGCAGGGACATGCTCGTGGAAAGATCGTCGTGACGGTGGCCCCGTAGCTGGGACGGATGGAGCAGCGGCTTCCTGGTCGAGGAGGTCTATCGCGCGCGCGACACGCGCCTCAGTCGGGACCGGACTTGCGATTTCGCGGAGGATTCCCGAGCGGGGCGGTCGTTTCCTGCGTGGTCACGAGCGGAGAGGAACGGACGGGTTTGGACTTTGGAGGAGGCGGACATGAAGAAGTCGGGCGCGAGCCAAGGCCAGTCGGCATCGGAGCTCATCTCGAAGCGAATCGCTGAACTCGGGGACTGGCGCGGGGACACCCTCAGCAGAATGCGGAAGCTCATCAAGGAAGCGGACCCGGACGTCGTCGAGGAGTGGAAGTGGGTCAAGCCAACCAAACCCGGCACTCCGGTCTGGTCGCACGACGGCATCATCTGCACCGGCGAATCCTACAAGAGCGTCGTGAAGCTCACCTTCGCCAAGGGCGCGTCGCTGAAGGACCCGGCCCGTCTCTTCAACTCGAGTCTCGACGGAAACGTGCGCCGCGCGATCGACATCCACGAGGGAGAAGCAGTGGACGCGTCCGCCTTCAAGGCGCTCGTTCGCCAGGCGGTCGCGCTCAACAGTTCCGGCAAGTCAAGACTTGCGGAGAAAGCGAAGGCCTAGCCGTCGTCTTCGGGGGAGACGTCACGCCAGCGGACTATGGAGGACACGGTACGCCATTGCGGGGGTAGCCCAAGGGTAGGCACCTTCGAGGCTCATCGGGCCCACGACCTCGCCGCTCCGTGAGGTACATTCGCCCCTATGCCACTGACCGCCGGTACTCGCCTCGGCACCTACGAGATCGTCGCCCCGCTCGGCGCGGGGGGAATGGGCGAGGTCTATCGTGCACGCGACACGCGGCTCGGCCGAGACGTCGCGATCAAGGTGCTGCCCGCGTCGGTCGCGTCGTCGCCGGAACGCCTCGCTCGTTTCGAGCACGAGGCGAAGACCGTGGCCGGCCTCAACCACCCCAACATCGTGGTCCTGTACTCGATCGAGGAAGCCGGCGGCACGCGGTTCCTCACCATGGAGCTGGTCGAGGGTCGAGATCTCACGAGCCTCGTGAGCGCCGGCGGGCTGCCGCTCGCCCAAGCTGCTCGACGTGGCGATTGCGCCTGTCCGACGCTCTCGTCGGCTGCGCACGAGAAGGGCGTGGTGCATCGCGACCTCAAGCCGGCGAACGTCATGCTGACGCGTGACGGACGGGTCAAGGTCCTGGACTTCGGGCTCGCCAAGCTGGCCGAGTCGGAGTCGGACCCGAACCTCACGCAGGCCACGACGGTGGTGAGCCCGCTCTCGGGGGACGGCCAGGTCGTCGGCACCGTCCCGTACATGGCGCCGGAGCAGATCCGCGGCGAACCGGTGGACGCGCGCACCGACCTGTTCGCGCTCGGCATCGTGCTCCACGAGCTCGCGAGCGGAAGCCGGCCGTTCACGGGCGAGACGAGCATGGACATCGGCCGCGCCATCCTGAGGGAGCCGCCCCGGCCGCTCTCGAGCGTGCGGGCGGACCTGCCGCCCGATCTCGAGCGGATCGTGGGTCGCTGCCTCGAGAAGCATCCGCGCGAGCGGTTCCAGACGGCGCTCGACGTCTCGAACGAACTGAGAGGCCTTCGCAAGCAGCTGGAGCGGAGCGAGTCGGGCCTCTCGGCTCGACCGGTCGCCGACAAGACCGCATCGATCGCGGTGCTGCCGTTCGTGAACCGCAGCGCCAGCGCCGACGACGAGTACTTCTCCGACGGCCTCGCCGACGAGCTGCTCAACGTGCTCTCCAAGATCAAGGGCTTCAGGGTCATCGCGCGCTCGTCCACCTTCACGTTCAAGGGCAAGCAGGCGACCGCCGGCGAGATCGGCCGTGCGCTCGAGGTCGCGACGCTGCTCGAAGGGAGCGTTCGCAAGGCCGGCAACCGCGTGCGGATCAGCGTGCAGCTCGTGAACGTCGCCGACAGCTCGCACCTGTGGTCGGAGACCTATGACCGCACGCTCGACGACATCCTCGCGGTGCAGGACGACATCGCACAGTCCGTGGTGAAGGAGCTGCGCGCGCTGTTGCTCGGACAGGGCGCGGACTCGAAGGCGAGCGGCGAGACCCGCGCCGAAGTCGCGGCTGCCGCGGTCGGCCGAGGCCGCGATCCGGAAGCACACCGGCTGTTCCTGCAGGGCCGCTACCTGTACTCGCGCATCGCGAATGCCGACCTGACGGCGGGGATCGAGATGCTCAAACGAGCGGTGGAGCTCGACCCGGATCACGCGCTCGCCTGGGCGACGCTCGGACAGGCCTACCCGTGGGCGGCCGGGACCGGCCTGATGTCTCCTGACGAAGGCATGAAGCTGGGGCGAGAGGCTGCGGAACGCGCACTCGCGATCGAGCCGAACCTCGCGGAAGGACACACGGCGCTCGGGCTCGTCCGACACTGGTACGAGTACGACTGGGCCGGTGCGGAAGCGTCGTTCGCGCGAGCGCTCGAGCTGGCGCCGGGAAGTGCGGACGCATTGCAGGCGGCCGGCATGCTCGAGTACTGCCTCGGCCGGTACGACCGGGCGCTCGAGCTGATGCGGCGCTCCATCGATGCGGATCCGCTCTCCATGATCGGCCCGTCGTACGTGGCACGCATCCTCTTCAGTGCCGGCCGGCTGGCGGAGGCAGAGGCCGAGGTACGCGCCACGCTGGCCCGCTCGACTTCGCCAACGCGGGAGCGTGCGCTGCTGGCACTCGTCCTCGTGGCGCAGGGACGAGCCGAAGAGGCACTCGTCGAGGCGACGGCCGAATCGGCGGAATGGGCACGACTCTGGTCGCTCGCCATCGTCGATTGGACGCTCGGAAGCGCGACTGCGTCGGACGAGGCCCTGGCGCAGCTCGAGCGCATGTATGGTGACAGCTCCGCCTTCCAAGTGGCGCAGGTCCGGGCAGTCCGGGGAGAGGTCGACGCGGCGTTCGGGTGGCTCGAGCGTGCGCTCGAGACGCGTGACGCGGGTGTCGCGCTCGCCAAAGTGAGCCCGCACTTGAATCCCCTGCACGACGATCCGCGGTGGACGTCGTTCATGCGGAGGATCGGGCTGGAGCCTTTGAATGCGACGAGCGCCTCTTGCGCTGCTTGTGCTACAGCCGTCAGCTCAGCGGTCGGCAGCAACCCTGACAGACGGCTGATGTCGCTGATCCGCCCGAGGTCGTTGTCACGCGATGCCCCGCTTGCGGTACCGTGCCGCGAGCGGGCATCGGCTGTCGTAAGGACAGGACCAAAAAATCAACAAGTGGACTTCGAACAGCGACCAATCGAGCGACCAAGCGACACAGCTGGCTCGGCCGCCGGGCGCTCTCCGGCACAGATCCTGCTGACGCGGCCCATCCCGGCCCTGGCGCGCTTTCTGAGCGGCAGCCCGGTCCGTGACGCGGTTGAAGAGCCTCGATAGCCGCGCCGACGCCTGGATGGTTCGCCGGCTCTGTGGGCACGGTCACCCGCGCCGTTGCGCCCTGCCGGCCCTGCGTCAGCCGCACGAAGTACATGCCCGCGGGCAGCGGGGCACCGTCGTCGAGCGCCACCGCGTGCCGCCCGGCGCCCAGCGCGCCCACGTCCCGCCGCACCACCGCGCGACCGCTCACGTCCACCATCTCGAGCGTCGCAGGCTCGGCGCTCGGCAGCGCGAAGCTCACCGTGAGACGTCCGCCGACCACCGGGTTCGGCAGCCGCCCCAGCGCGAACGCCACCGGGCCATCGTCCACACCCGTCGTGCCGCTGGGCGTGAGCAGCGTGTACGCGCTCTCGTCGCCGTTCACGCCGCTGCAGAGAGCTTGTAGAAGCTGCCTGCGGGTCCCACGTCGTCGTAGGTGGTCCCCGCCGTCACGGTGACGAGATTGCCCGGCCCCGGGACGAACCCCGCCGACGAGCCCCGGTAGAGCCGATACTGCGCGAGGTCGGGCTCCGAGGTTCTCTCCCCAGCTCAGGTGAGCGGCGCCGCCGGAGTAGTTACCGACGAACGGCGCCGGCGGGCCGGGGGGCAGGTTGTCGAGTGATAGCCCTGGGCCTGTGGCGAGTCGTAGAAGAGCCCAGGGGTCGACAGCGTGGCCCGCACGAAGAAGGTGGACAAGTTTCCGACCCCATTGATCAGCGTGGGCACGACGACCTCGTAGAGCCCGCGTCCGCCGTCGCCGGAATGGTCACGAGGAAGTCCCGCCGCAGCTCCACCGCGGAGGGCACGACCGCCCGTCGTCGACAGCGGCGGTGCCGCCTTCACCTGGTCCTCGTTTCCGGCCACCAGTGCCGCGTCGATCTTCCGATAGAGGAGGTAGTTCGCGATCGGTGTGGGCGAGCTCAGGTAGTCGAACGGGCTCGCGTTGAACGTCATCCGCACCTGGTAACCCTGGTCGTTGGGCACGTCGACGATGCCGGTGATCTGGGCAGCCGCCGACGAGACCACCTGCAAGTCCCTGGACGGCGAGATGCTGCCGAAATCTTCCCCGTCACCGCTGTAGACCGCCGACAGTGAGCGGGAACCCAGGCGTGTCGCGGACACCCACGCGCCGCGGCGCCGCCGTTCACGGCCGAAGTGCCGAGCAGCCGGTTGCCGTCGAAGAAGTGGACCGTGCCCGTGGGGCGCCAGAGCCGGGGGACACAACGGATACCGTCGCGGTCAGGATCGGGGCGCCACGACGGCGGGGTTGGACCCCGCCGAGAGCGCGGTCGCGGTGCGCGTGAGCCCGAGAAAGCCGCTACCTTGCCGTTCGTCCGTCCTGCTCGAGCGCGATGTCGATGTCCCCGTCGCCGCTCAGGTCTCCCGTCGTTACGCCTCCGCCTCCCCCGCCGGTCGTCGTAGTCCGATTTGCGGACCGAAGGCCCCGGCGCCGTTTCCGAGCATCACGGACAGGCCCGAAAGGGTATTGGTGCTGAACATCAGGTCGGGCCGGCTGTCGCCATTGATGTCACCCAAGGCAACGCCCCAGATGCCATTCGGCGTCGCAATGTCAGTCTTCGGTCCGAAGGTGCCGGCGCCCAGATTGAGGAGAATCGAGACGGTGTTGGAGTTGCGGTTCGCCACCGCGAGGTCGAGGCTCCCGTCGCCGTTCAGATCGCCAACCGCGATCGCTCGGGGGTTCGTTCCTGTCGGGTAGGCGACACCGGCCGAGAAGAACCCGTTGCCCGCGCCCACCATCACCGACACGTTGTTGCTGCAGCCGTTCGCGGTGACCAGGTCGAGCTTGCCATCTCCGGTCACGTCCGCGACCACCACCGCTTGCGGGCAGCTTCCCGTCGCATAGTCGGTCTTTGCAGCGAAACCGCCGAGACCATTGCCCATCAGCACGGAGATGACATTGCCGAAACTGTACGCAGCGACCAGATCCGGGTGACCGTCGTTGTTGAAGTCGCCGCTGGCCACGGCCGATGTGGCGCCGAGCACTGGTGGATCGATCCGCCCTCCAAATCCACCGACGCCGTTGCCGAACAAGACGGTCAGGGCAGTGGTGCCGGTCGCCGTGGCGAAGTCCAGCTTGCCGTCGTTGTTGAAGTCAGCCAGCGTGATGTCCGTGGTGCTTGCTCCCACACCCACGTCCAGTTTCGGGCCGAAGCCACCCGTGCCGTTGTTGAGCAGCACCGAGGCCGAATTGCCCAGCAGGTTCGGCGTCGCAAGGTCGAGGCGGCCATCGCCGTTGGCATCCACCATCACCACATTGTAGGGCCCGGCGAGCGAGGTGATGTCCGACCTCGCGCGAAACCCGCCTGTCCCGTTCCCAAACAACAACGAAATGGAGTTCGAGTACTGGTTGGCCGTCGCGATGTCGAGCCGTCCATCGCCGTTGAGATCGGCCACCTCCGCGTGAACGGCCCCGAACGGGGTCGCGAACGTCGCGGCGGAACCGAAGCCCCCGCTGCCGTTCCCCGCATTCACGGACACCAGGCTGCTGCCGAGGACGGTGACGACGTCCGCGATCCCGTCGGCGTTCATGTCCGCGAGCGCGATCGTGTACGGCCCGCCCGCGAGAGCGAAGTCGGTCCTGGGCAGGAGGGCGCCCGTCCCGTTGCCGAGGAGGACCGAGAACTGGCTGGACCCGACGTCCGCTACCACGACGTCGTCGAAGCCGTCGTTGTTCAGGTCGCCGCTCGCGACCCAGTGCGGATTGGAACCGGCCCCGACCGAGTAGTCTGTCTTGGCGCCGAAGCCGCCGCTCCCATTGGCGAGCAGGACGGAGATCACCGTTCCGCCGTTGTTGGCCACGACCATGTCCGGCCGGCCGTCGCCATTCAGGTCGGGAGTCGTGGCGCACGTCGGGTTGGTGAAACCGGCGTAGTTCGTCCGGGGCCCAAAGCCACCGTTGCCGTTCCCCAGGAAGACGGACACGTTGTTCGCGCCGTAGTTCGGCACGACGAGGTCGAGGAGGTTGTCGGCGTTCACGTCGGCGACCGCGATCGAGCGTGGCCTGAACTCCGCGGCCATGTCCACCTTGGGCCCCAGCCCGCCCGCCCCGTTTCCGAGCAGGATGGAGATGGTCCCGGCGTCGAAGTTGGTGGCCGCGACGTCCGGCCGTCCGTCCCGGTTGAAGTCGGCGACGGTGACGTGGAGCGTGTTCCCGCCCGTCGCGAAGTTGACCCGCGGCGCGTATGCGCCGCCGCCGAGCCCGAGCGTGATGGAGATGTTGTTGTCCTGTGAGTTCGTCGAGACCAGGTCGGGGATGCCATCCCCATTCATGTCCGCGACTGCGACCGAGGCCGGGTAGATGCCCATCGGTCGATCGACCCGGACGCCGAGCTGGAAGGCCTGGGCACGCGCGAGAGTCGGCAGGCCGAGGGCGAGAACCAGCCCGGCATGGGCGCAGAGCAACTGGGACCGGCGCGAAGCGGAACGGAAACAAGTGCGCATGGCATCCTCCGAGTCGGGGAGCCGCAACCAGGAGCGGTGCGGCGAATGATCAGCGCCCATACTGGGAGGAACGGAGGAATGCTCGACGAGTCACAACGCACGGCAGACAGGTGCCGGGACTCGGGGGGCTACGGCAGCGTGAGCGGTACCGCGCGGGACCGGGCGACCTCATCCGGACCCCGAATGGCGTGGACTTCCACCATGACTGCCTGTCCGTGGGCGAGCCCCCCGGGCAGGGCTTCGCGGCCAACGCGGGCTTCGAGGGCGGGGCCCACTTCGAGCGTCGCGACCGGCTCGAGCGAAGCGTCCAGGAAGACCACGCGGTACTGATCCGCACCGGGAGTGGCCCTCCAGGCGATCGTGACCGCCGCCCCCCGGCTTTCGACGGAGGGAATCCACTCGTCGCCGGGCAGGGCGCGCAGCGTCGGCTCGTGGCGGCTCTGCACCACCCACCACGCGCCGGCGATCATGACCACCAGAGACGCTGCCGCAGCAAAGACCGGCCGCCAAACGGCCCGGGTCCACGTCCGGCGCACGGCCGGCGGCCTTGCCGGGGGCGACACCAGGCCGTCGCTCACGCGCCGGCGACGCAGCTCCGCCTCGGCCACGTGCCACTCGGCCTCGGGCACGTCGGAGCCCGAGGCAGCGACGAACTCCTCGAGCGCGATCAAGCGCGCACGACACCGCGGGCAACTCTCCACGTGAGCGCGACGGGGATCGTCGGCCGACAGGCCGGACAGCGCCGCCAGCGCTTCAACATCCGGGCAGTCGCTCATGTTCGTCCTTCCGGCTCCGCCAATGCTGCGCGGAGCTTGCGTCTCGCCGTCTGGAGCAGTCCACGCGCTCCGCTCGCCTCGTCGAGCGCGAGCACGCGGGTGATGTCCTCGACCGACATGCCTTCGTACGCCCGCAGCCACAAGGCCAGCTGCTCGCGAGGCTCGAGGACCCCCTTCATGGCCGCCAGGACGTGCGCCTCGCGCTCCCGCCACTCGGCCTCGTCCTCGGGCCCCGCGGACAGGCTCACGATGGATTCGAGCTCGACATCGGGATCGATGTCGAGTGACTTCGCGCGAACTGCGGACAGGCAGCGGTACCTCGCGATCGTGAACAGCCAAGCGCCGAACTTCCCCCGCGATTCGTAGTTCCGTAGCCCACGCACCATCTGCACGAGGATCTCCTGAGTCAGCTCGAGCGCGTCGTCGGAGTTGCGAACGAACTTCCTGGCCCACCGATAGACCGTCTCCTGCCATCGGTCCAGCAGGATGTTGGTGGCGCGCTCGGCCTCGTGTCCGCCGAAGTGTTCCCGAACGATCAGGGCCAGCTCGTCGTCGTCGCGCCCTTCGGGGGAGCGGTGTTCCACCATAAGGAACGTTCCTGTCGCAAAGGTCGTCACACCGCGCGGAGCGATTCGTCGAGCTGCTGATGAGCGACCCGAGGTTAGCGACTTGACAGGTCACTGAGAAGCACGGACACGAGACGCTCAGCGTGTCAGCACGGCGGGCGTGGTGGGATCTCCGATGAGCACGAAGCCGGCCGCGGCCATCGAGCCCACCCCGCCACGGGAGCGCAACGTTCGTTGGGTCTCGCGCAGCGCCGATCCGGCCGACTCGCCTTGCTGGAGTCGAGAGTAGAACAGCACCACGAAGTCGGTCGTGGCCTCGTCGTCCTGTGGCCAGAGGGTCGCGACCACCGCCGTCGCTCCGGCGCTCAGCCAGGCTGCGGCCAGGTTCGGGATTCCCTCGGGGCCGCCGACTCCGGCGGACGTGCAGCTGGCCAGCACGCAGACGCGGGCCTTGACGTGAAGCGTGCTGATCCGCGACGCGGTGAGGTAGGCGTCCTCGCCGGCTCCGCGTCCCAGCAGGAAACCCGCGCGCCACGGGGCTCTCGCCGGTGCCCGGGCGTGGGCGGCCAGGTGCAGCACTTCGCGATCGCCGACTCCGCGCAGCATGTCGTCGATCGACAGGTCTCCGTCGTTGGCGCGCACCTGCGCGCCCGGGATCTCCCGCCGGAGCCACCTCGTTTCGTGCTCCACCCCGGGGAGCCGGCGTCCCTCGGCGTCGGTGGCGCGGCTCAGCGCCAGCACGCCCTTCGCCGGAGCGGGCCCCCTGACCGCGCGACCCGCAGCCAGCAGCGTGGCCGATGGAATCATGGCGACCTGGTGCGAAAGGGCGAGCGGCTCGCGGTCCCCCGGCAGGCGCAGCATGCCGAGTGGCAGGTCGCCAAGGGTCCCCGCGGCGATCAGGACGACACGGCTCGAGCGAACCGGCGCAGCGACGCCGCCGAGCAGATCGGACCCGAGCAGGCTGGCCGAGGCGTCGACGAGCGCAGGTTCGGCGTCACGCGCGGCGAGCATGTCCCGGAACCGCGAAAGCCGCGGGCCCAGCCTCGTCCGGCCCGGCGCCCCCGCGACGTGGATGCCGGCTCGGGTCACGGCAAAGACGAACGTGGTTTCGGGGGCCGAGAACACATCCACCAGGACCTCGCCGGGCCGAAGCACCTCGCGCTGCAAGCGGTCCAGCGGGACGCGCGGAAGTATGGAGCGGCCCTCGGCGCCGCGCAGCGCGTCCTCGAGCGTGCGGGATCGGAACGGCTGCAGAACCATGAACGCATTCGCGACCCGCTGCGACTCGGTGCCGCCACTCGACGGATCGAGAAGCAGCGATGCGAACCGGCCGTACAGGAGCGCGATGCCCCCGGACATCGCCTCGCGCCAGGCCGGGTCGCTCGGCGCGGCTCGCCCGCGCTCCCAGGCGGCAGCCGCCGACCGAAAGTGGACGAGCGCGCTGTCCCGTTTCCCGAGGTCGACGAAGGCGCGGGCCAGCGAAGCTTCCACGCGGACGAACGCGACCCCGACCACTCCACGCACGCCACGCAGGAGCTCGGAGGACTGCCGCAGGGGCGCCACCGCCGCCGCGACAGTCGCCACACGCGATCTCGCACTCTCCGAGTTTCTCGAGCAGCCTGGCTCCATTCTGCGTCGCGAGCCGCTCGGGTGGGAGGGATGCGGTCACCTCCCTGAGCTGGCGCCGAGCGGCTTCGGGGCGGCCACGGGCAAGCAGGACTTCGGCGAGTTCGACCACTCCGGCGGCCCGGGCATCCATCGAGATGGAGTCCCGCGCCGCCACGACCCGCCTCGCGGCGGCTTCCGCTTCTACAAGGCGTCCCTGGGTGCGTCGCGCTCTCGCCAGATCCCCGAGCAGATTCGCCGCCTGATCGACGTTTCGATCCTGGAGCGAAAGCGAGGCCAGGCTGTCGAAAACCGCGCAGGCTTCCTCCGAGTGCCCGAGCACTTCCAGGCAAAGGCCCATGTTCCGGGAAGCGGTGCGCGCGTAAAGCACATTGCCCAATCTCCGCTGGCCCTCGGCAGCCTCCCGGTAGTAGCGGACAGCGAGCCCCGGGTCGCCATACTGGTATTCGATTGCGCCGAGATCGTTGAGCGCGGCCAGCTCGTTTCTCCGGTCACCGCTGGCGCGCGAGTCGGCGAGGACGCGCTCGTATTCGCTCCGCGCGGCGTCTGGCTTGACCTGTTGGTAGAGGGCGTTGGCCAGGCCTGCGCGCGCCGTGTGGAGCGCCGGCCCATCACTGCCAGGGAGCA
Organism: Candidatus Eiseniibacteriota bacterium; assembly: GCA_963725865.1. Classification (GTDB taxonomy): domain Bacteria; phylum Eisenbacteria; class RBG-16-71-46; order RBG-16-71-46; family RBG-16-71-46; genus CAVSAC01. Next base: position 1,310,953 of record CAVSAC010000012.1, on the reverse strand, counting down.
GCCGCATCGCCCGGCGATAGCCGCGCTCCGCGACCACCGCGTCGCCGTCCTGGATGGCCAGGAACGAAACGCCGAGTTGCGCGTAGCCTTCCATGGCCGAGAGGTGCGCCCGACGCGCAAGACGCAGGAGCTCCGTGTAGCACCGCCGCGCTTCCGGCCAATGTTGCTGGAAGAGTTCCGCGACCCCGATATTCCGCAGCGCCCGGCACCAGCTGAGAGTGTCGCCGGTGGCGCGAGCCCGCGACAACCAGCGGCGCGACTGGGTCCTCGCCGTATCGAAGTCGCCACTGATCCAGACCTGGGCGCCCGCCTTGCGGATCGTTGCCACCATCTCGAGATCGAGATCGCCTCGCGCGCGGGCCGCCGCGATCAGCGAGTCGAGGTAGGCGTACCCCAGGCCGCGACCACGGTAGAAAAGTGAGTCGGCCCACTCGGTCAGTGCCCTGTGCTGCATCGACGGCCAGGCGGAGCGAGACGCCAGGCCGGGCGCCGGGAGGGCGATTGCCGCCAGAAGGAGGAGAAGGATGCAGTGGAGGCGAGTCATCGCGACGTGCGAAAATGGCCGGCGGCGCCCACCGCGCCCGGACGCAGAGCGGCGCCGAGCACGGTGAGCAGGACGGTCGTACAGAACGCAGCAGTCACGGCCAGCATGCTACCTGAAGACCGAAAGGCGGAGGGCTTCGTTCTTGCGGCGCGCTCGGTGCGGGCCAGCAACGAGGTAGGGCCCGTGGGAGGGCGTGCCTGACGCTGCATCAGTGGAGCCACGAGATTAACAACCGCTTGGGTACCTATGTCTCCCAATTCGCCGAGATTGGGCAGATCAACGTGATCAACGTCGACTTCTATCAGGAGGCAGGTGCGGTACAAGCAGCGCTCCTCTTGAATAGCCGGCTGGCACCGGTGGCGGGGGTTGGCCCGCCTCCGTTGTTCGCTGCGCGGCCGCGATTCCTGGCATTTCCCCAACCAGCGCACGGAGCGGTTACATTCGCCCTGGGTCCAGGGGCGGGGCCAGGCGAGATCGCGATCTACGACATCGTTGGCCGGCGCGTCTGGAAGGAGCAGGTCGCGGCGGGCACCGTGCTGGTCCATTGGGACGGGAAGCGCCAGGAGGGAGGCCGTGTCCCGAGCGGCATCTATTTCGCTCGAATGCAACGGGGTGGCGAAACCATTTCGAGGCGGGTCATCATGCTCGAGTGATGCGTTCATTGCGCCAGTGCCATCCGGGGTTACGAGGGAGCGACCATCGCGAGCATGCGCCTTGAGGGCGTGCCGGGGGCTTGCCCGCGTGATTCCGTCGTCGAGCCAAGTGCGGTACGTTCCCGCGCCACGGCCCCGTAGCTCAGACGGATAGAGCAGCGGTTTCCTAATCGCTCCCGGGCATTTTCGGGGCGAAACGAATACGTTCACGTAAGCCATTGTGGACAGCGCTCATGTCGAAGCCCTCGCGTCGGTTGCCGGCGCGAGGGCTTCACGTTCGAGCGGTCAGCTCCGGACACGAGCGGACAGGCTTTGACACCGTTCTCGTAGCCAAACTCGTAGCCACTTTGGGCAGCGGCCAGCTGTCGAACCCTGGTCGCACTCCGAACGGTGTTGCGCCGCTCAGAGGAACGCGCTGACCGCGATGTAGCCGAAGCGGGGTACAGCGCCGTACTCCGATGCCGGAGGCCGGCCGGGATCGGCGTCGCGGGCACCCGTGCCCAGATCGCCGCCGAGTCGAACCGTGATGCTGCCGGTAGCCGAGAGAACGAGGCCCGGCGCCCAGAGGATGCTGCCGTCGCGCAGGTTCACGATCGCCACTGCCTCGAGTGTTGCGAGCGGGTGAACCTGCCACTGCGCCTGTACGGCCGTCTCGTCGCGACCGAGCACCTGCATCTCGCCACGCCTCGCAGTGAGCGAGCCGGCGACGCTGGTCAGGTCCGCCGCACGCGCCGCGCCGAAGCCATCGTGCTGGAGTTCGATGACCCCGTAGAGGTCGTGCCCGAGGAAGGTCACGCGTCGATCCACGCTGGCCGCCGCGCGAACGCGGGCGACGCCCTCCTCGGTACCGCGAAGTGCTCCCTCGATTCGGAACGCCGAGCCTCCGGCCGTGACCACCGCGCCCGCGGCGGCCGCGGCGCGGTCGTGCAGCGCGCCGGCCCACATGGAGAGATCCCACGCTCCGCGCTTGAGACGCCCGCGCGCCAGCGCCGTGACCGTGCGACCGTCGGGGGTCCGCGCCGGCCGAACGACCGCCTCGGCCTCGGTGAAGGGGCCGGGGAACCAGCGCCCGCGCACCGCATCCACGCCGGCGCGGTACTCGCGAAAGGGATCGGAGGGAACGAATGGAGCGAAGGGATCCGCGGGGGTGAGGAAGAGCGTCGTGGCCCACGAGATGGGCTGGCGGCCAGCGCTCACCGTGAAGTCACCGCTCCGCAGGGTCGCCGAGAGTCGATCGACGCGCTGGCGCCAGTCGATCCGCTGATCCGAGCGGATCGTACCATCGAGCCCGAGCCAGTCGCCGCTCGCGCGCGTCGCCCCTGGCACTAGCGCACCGAGCCCGTCAGACGGGGATCCGAGTGCGAGGAGCGTGTGCTCGTAGGCAAGGTCGATCGCGACACCCGCGACCGTCGGGGCGACCATGAGACGCACACGGGAGAAGTCGGCGAAGCCGGTCGCGCCGCCGCCCGGCGGCACGACCGGGCCTGCCACCGTGAGCGCGTAGACCTGGGGATCCGAGGCGGCCTGCGCCGGAAGGCTCGGCTGGGTCATGGTCAGCGCGGCTGCGAACGCGAGCGTCGCGGTCGACCCTGCCGCACTCCGCAGCATGTTCACGCTCCGGCCGAAGGTAACGCACGGCGCTCCGGTCGCACCGTGTCGCTCTCGACTTCGCCGTCCACGAGTCGAATCAGCCGATGCGCACGCTCCATCACGCGCGGGTCGTGGCTCGAGAACAGGAACGTGACACCACGTTCACGATTGAGTTGCTCCATCACGTCGAGCAGCGCCCCACCGGCCTTCGTGTCGAGGTTCGCGGTGGGCTCGTCGGCCAGCACGAGGGCCGGCGCTCCGACGACGGCGCGCGCGACGGCCACCCGCTGCTGCTGTCCACCCGAGAGCCGGCCGGGTAGTCGGTCCTCGAGGTCCTCGAGCCCCATCTGCTCGAACAGGACTCGCACGCGCCGCAGTCGCTCCCCGCTGGGCACTCCACGCAGCAGGAGCGTGAACTCCGCGTTCTCGAGAGCTGTCAGCACCGGCAGCAGGTTGTAGGCCTGGAAGACGAAGCCGACGCTCTCGAGCCGGAGATCGGCCAGCTCGCGCTCGGAGAGTGCGGTGATGTCACGGCCACCGACCTCGACGGTCCCGCGCGTCGGGCGCGTCAGGCCGCCGATCAGGTTGAGCAGCGTCGTCTTCCCCGAGCCCGACGGGCCGGCCATGGCGGCGAACTCACCCGGACGGATCTCCAGCGAAACGCCTCTCACCGCCTGGACCGGAACGGCTTCCTGCTCATAGATCTTCCAGACGTCGCGCGTGCGCACTGCGAAGGGACCGGAGGAGTCCATCACTCGAATGCCATGGCCTCGGCGGGCTGGATGCGCGCCGCCTGGAGCGCGGGATAGAGGGACGCGAGCAGCCCCATCGCGAACACCAGCGCGAGGCTGAGGAGCATCTGGTCGGGCACGAAGCGCGGCACGATCACAGGATCGATCGCCACGCCGGAGACGGTGAAATCGCCCCGCAGGAACGCGGATAGGTCGAGGCCGTTCCGCCACAGGCCCCACGTCACTCCGATGCCCAGCAGGATGCCGGCGACCCCGCTCGCTACCGTGAGCAGCAAACCCTCGGCCAGGACCACGAGGCCGGCATCGCGGGGAGTGAGTCCGATGGCCCGCAACACACCGAATTCGCGGGTTCGGTGGAGCACGGACATGAGCACGGCATTGAGGATCGCCAGCAGGACGATCACGAGCAGCACGGCGTGAAAGACCCAGTCTCCGTAGTCATCGATCCGCACTGCCGAATCGAGTTCGGGGGAGGACTGTTGCCAGGTCAGGATCCGCAGGCGCGGATCGTTCTGCCCGCCAAGGGCTGCCTGCAGCGACCGCGTCACAGGGCCGGTGTCCCGGCTCGACGCGAGCAGCACCGCCAGCGAAGTGACGGACGGCCCGGTGCCGAGCCAGCGTTGCGCGGTGGTGATCGGGATCTCCACGAGTCCATCGTCGACCTCGGGCACGCCGGTCCGGAACGTGCCCACGATCCGGGCCAACTGGCTCTGCAGATCGCCACTCGCGCCCTGCGCGGTGAGCACCAGCTTGGACCCGACTCGCAGCCCGAGCCGCTCGGCCAGCCCCACACCCACGTACGCGCCAAGGCGGTCGCCCCCCTCGAGCGCGCGTCCGGCGACGCGCTTGCGATCGAGCCGTGAGAAGTCGCGCTCCCGGATGGGATCCACGCCGATCACCTGGACAGGCAAGGCCGACTCGGCCGACGCCGCGAGCCCCTCCACGGCGAGTCGCGGGGCCGCCATCCGCACCCTTGAAGCCAGGGAAGGGAGCCGGAGCGCCTGCTCGGCCCGCGCAAGGTCGACGGCTTCCAATCGGTGCCCGAGCTCACGATCGTCCAGCCAGCCCGGAGCTTGGAACGAGACGTCGCCGTCCGCCATCCGCACGGCAGTCTCGATCCACGCCTCGTGTCCCCCCTCGGCGATCGCGCGCGTCAGCACCAGCAGGGCGAGCCCCAGCACCATGGCAGAGGAGATGAGCACGCTGCGCCGGGCCTGGCGTCGCACGTTGCGCAGGGCGAGCGAAAGCAGGATCGTCGCGCGACGGGCCGCTGAGACTCCGTTCATCGGCCCGCCAGCGCGTCGGCGGGAGGGACACGCGAAGCCCTCCAAGCCGGATAGAGGGCGGCGACCACCGCAGTCACGATGAGCGCGACAGCGCTCTCGATCGGCGCCGCAGTCGAGAACTCGACGCGCAGCGTGGGTCGCACCAGCGCGCCCGCCATGGTGAACCCACCGTAGAAGGCCGAGAGGTCCGGAGGCGAGCGGTGCCACCATGCCATCACGGGCCACGTGATCGCCACGCCGGCGGCAAGTGACAGCACACCCAGCAGCAGACCCTCGAGCACCACGGTGCGGCCCACGCCCCACGGCGTCGTGCCCAGCGCGCGCACGACCGCGAACTCCCGGCGTCGTTCCCAGGTCCCCATGAGCATCGTGTTGGCCACCCCGAACACCGCCATGACGAAGACCACGATCACGATGACGCCGTTCGAGGCGCTCGCCAGATCGGCGTATTGGGCCAGCTCGGGGCGGAACCGTGTCCAAGGCTCGGCGTCGAGCGGCAGGCCGGTGCCCGCCAGTCGGGCGCGAACCCCGGCTGCGATCGTGTCGGCTCTCCATGGGTCTCGGATCGCGATAGCCAATTCGTGCACGCGCCCCGGTTCGAGGACGAGCAGGCGCTGGAGCACATCCAGCGGCAGCACCGCCTGACCGGCATCGAGCTCGGAGAGTCCGCTCGCATTGAGCCCGCTGACGCGGAACAGGTCGTTCGCCATCGAGCCGTCTGCGGCCGGCGCGACCACCACCAGCGTGTCACCTACTTCCACTTTGAGCTTGCGGGCGAGAGAGCGTCCAACCATCAGCTCACGGACTCCGGCTCGGGGAAGGCGTCCCTTCACAAGGCTGCCAAGCAAGCGGCTCACGTGGCGTTCGCGATCCAGGTCGACGCCCAGCAACACGGCTCCTACCGAGGCATGGGAAGTGCCGAGAAGGCCTGCGCCCCACACCCGAGGCGCAGTCGCCACCACGCCCGGCTCGGTGTCGGCAGCCGTGCACAGCGACTCGACGTCGGCGCCCGCGTCCCCACCCAACGTGTTGTAGAGGCTCCGCTCGGGCCGCCAATCGGGTGCATGGACCTGCACCTGTCCACTCAGGAGCCCGGTCCCGTTCTCGATCATCTCCGCCACGATCCCGTCGGAGAGCCCCTCCATCACGACGGAGGCCGCGAATCCCAGCGCCAGCGCCGCGCCGGTGATCAGGCTGCGTCGCCGATTCCTCAGCAGGTTGCGCCAGGCGATGCGCCACCAGATGCGCCTCACTGGCCGGCCCGTCCTGTGCCCGCTCTCTCCAAGCACCGACGATCGCCACTCATGGCGAGGCGCCCGACTGCAGGTTGCGCAGCGAGAACAGCGAGGGCTCGAGTCCGACGTTGAACTCCAAGGCGAGGTAGTGGAGCACGGTCTGCTCTCCGGGCTTGTCCGCGGGCACCACCGTGAGCACGGTCGGCACCAGGCGTCCGCCCATCGGCCGGAAGTCCGAGAACGCGATGGTCCGCACGAGCGCCCCACCCTCGTCGTAGTAGCGCGCCCATCGTGGCATCAGATCCGACTGCCTGACCTGCTCGACCACTCGCCCCCACACCACCGCCGCCTCGGGCTTCGGTGTAAGCGTGAACTCCCAGACCTTCTCTCCGCCGCGGTCACCATCGAAGCTGAGAGCGATGGCGTAGTCGTCCACCATACGGCTCTCCTTGACGAGGTCGTCGTTGGTCAGGTGCGAGCCCATCCAGGAGCCCATCATGAGGGAGGAGGGCACCTTGATTGTCCGATCCACCCGCGGCAGGTAGTTCCAGACCTCGGAACCCACCTTGAGCGTGGCCGTGCCCGCTTCGCGCGCCGGCGCGGTGACCCGCACCAGCGCGTCCCGAGTGCCCAGCGACCAGACCGTCATGCTCAAGGTGCGTTTCCAGTGCTTCGTGCTCACTGCCATCTCCACCTGGCCGCGGCTCGAATCTCCTCGCAGGAGGCGGTCCACGCGGTCGACGATCTCTCGAGCGTCGGGCGCGGCGCAGGCGCGTGCTGCGAGGAGCGCCGTGGCCAGCGCCACGCCAGAGACGAGCCAGCCGGTCGAGCGCGGCACGGGCCAGCCGGCCCTGATGCCGCATGGCCTTCGAAGTCGGTCGTGGCCAGCAAGCGCACGAGCGCAAGCGGTCGAGGTGCGTGCGCTCACCATGGGTCGCTCATGTCGTGGCCTCTGCGGTCCCGGGCCCCGTGTCGAGCCGCCGCCGGGCGTAGGCCGCGATGATGTCGCGCCGCGAGAGGATGCCGAGCAGATGCCCCGAGTTCGCTGGCTCCACCACAGGCAGTTCCTCGACATCCAGTGTCATGAGGCGTTGGAGCGCCCAGTCGAGGTCATCCTCGGGCGAGAGCGAGGACCGGGGCTTGGTTGCCAGATCGTGTGCGATGACCGGACCGTTCTCGTCCTTCTCGTCCAGGAACTGTCGCACTTGCGCGAGCGTGATCAGTCCGGTCATGCGCCCGACGCCGTCGACCACTGGGAAACAGTGCTGCGACGAGGTCATGCAGCTCTGGATCACGTCCGCCATCGATGCAGTCTCGCGGATGGTGTGCAGCGGACGTCTGCCGAGGATGTCGCCGACTCGTAGTGATTTGAGCAGCCCCCCAAAGATCGCTCCCCGGTGAGCGGGAGAGTCAAGCCGACTCGCGACCTGGCTTCGGTAGAGCGTCCAGCGCCGCGCGATCAGGTACGCGATCGCGCACACCCAGAGGGCCGGGAGCAAGAGCTGGTAGTTGCCGGTCATCTCCGACACCATGACGAGCGTGGAGATGGGCGTGTTCGCGGCCGCGGAGAAGAAGCCCGCCATCCCGACCGCGACGTACGCGCCCGGCTGTGTCACCACGCCCGGCATCAGCTGCTGCGCCAGCAGCCCCACCGCACCACCGAGCGTGCCGCCGATCACCATCGAGGGCCCGAACACGCCGCCCGAGCCGCCCGAGCTGATCGAGCAGGAGGTGGTGAGCATCTTGCCACCGGCGATCACCAGCAGCACCGCCAGGGGCAGCTCTCCCCGCAGCGCGTGCTGGATGGAGCCGTAGCCGAACGAGAGAACGTCGAACGCCCGCCGGTCTCGCACGCTATAGTAGGCGACCAGGGCCAGCCCCCCGGTGAGCAGGCCACCCACCATCGGCTTCAGCACCTTTGGCATCCTCAGACGCTCGAACAGCGCGTGGGTGCCGTAGAACACCTTCACGAACACGCCTGACGCCAGCGCCACGACCAGCGCCAGAGCGGTGTAGGGCAGCAGCTCGGCCGCGGAGTGGAACGTGAAGTGGGGAGTGTCGAACAGCGTCCCGAAACCGAACTTCAGGGAGAACACGCAGTAGGCGACGATCGTCGAGATCGCCGCCGGGATGATCACGTCGGACTCGAACTCCGGGTCGGCGTAGAGCACCTCGGCAGCGAACAACGCCCCGGCCAGCGGAGCCCGGAAGATGCTTCCCACGCCAGCGCCGACGCCCGCCGCCAGCAGGATGCGCCGGTCACGCTCGCTCAGGCCCAGACGGGACGCGAGAAACGAGCCGAAGCCAGCGCCGATCTGCGCGATCGGCCCCTCGCGGCCGCCGGAGCCCCCGGATCCCAGGGTGAGCGCCGAGGCGATGGTCTTGATGAACGGCACCCGACCGCGGATCACCCCGGCCCGTCTGTGGAAGGCATCCACCGCCTCGTCCGTGCCGTGTCCCGCCGCCTCCGGTGCGAAGCGCTGCACGATCAGCCCCGTGAGCAGACCGCCCAAGCCCGCCACCAGCGGAATCATCCACGGGTGGAAAAGCGACTGTGTTGGGGCGAGCAGCGCGGTCTCGCCGGCTGGCCCTTCCATGCGCAGCCCCGCGAGCCGGTCGAGGAAGAAGTGGGAGCCGTACTGGCAGAGGTACTGGAACACGATTGCGCCCAGCCCGGCCACCACCCCCACCAGTGAGCTGAGCGCGACCGTCCGGCCCACGGCATGCAGCTCCAGGTCCCGCGCTTCCCTCGCGATGCTTCGGATCGGACTCACGTGCGGCCTCTTTGGACCTGTTCACCATGCGTGGCGAGGAGGCCGAGCGAAACACCAAGGACGAAGACGGCGAGGAGGTAGTGAGCGCCCGGCTTCATCGTGTGTCCTCCTGCCCGGGCTCACCTCGATCGTCGAGCGTCGCATTCGCGCGCCGTCAGGTACGGGGGAATCGAAGGCGATTGACACCCTCGGGAGCATCTGCGAACTTGACTCGTGGGTCAAGTTTGAACTTGACTCCCGGGTCAAGTACTTGGAAGGACACTGATGACGACAGCAAATGCATCGCCTAACGCGCCTCCGCAAGGCAGGCGCGAGCGTCGCAAGGCTGCGACCCGCAACGAATTGATTATCGCAGGGATCCGCCTGTTCGGCGCGAATGGGCTGTACGAGGCTCGGATCGAGGACCTCACGACCACCGCGGGCATCGCGAAGGGCACCCTCTACACGTACTTCACCAACAAGAACGAGTTGATCCGTGCAGTGGCCTCCATGGGCTTCGCCCAACTCGGGCAGCACGTGGTCGACAACGTACGCAAGGCACACGACGACGAGGCACTTCTCCGACAAGTCGTTCAGGCTCATCTCAGCTTCTTCGCAGAGCATCCCGATCTGATGCGCGTGTTCCATCAGCTTCGGGGGATGCTCAAGTTCGATCGCCCGACCTGGCGCCCGCTGAGGACCGCGCTGGTTGCCTATCTCTCCAGGCTTGCCGCGATCCTCGGTACCGCGCCGCGCGCGGCGAGGATGAGTGACGCAGAACGCTACGAACTCGCGAGTGTGGTCTTCGGGGCCATCTCGGGCGTCACTTCGGTCTGGATGGCAACAGGGCATTTCACTGCGAGGTCGCGGTCAGCGAAGACGCTTGTCGCGGGATTGGCTGCAATGGCGACCGATTTCATCTCGACGCGAAGTCCCGCAGGCAGCGCCGGCACCTCGCGGAGACAGCGCGCACGCCCTCGGTCCGGGCGCTAGCTCTTCTCGCGGCGAGGGCCCCCTAGGCTCAAGTGCGTCGCCTGCACCTCGCCTCGCCCGTCGGTTTGGCAGTGCAGGCAATAGACCGCTGCCCCGACGATTGGACGCCCACGCATCCTGCGCTATCTTCTTGCCGCATGGCCCCGTAGCTCAGACGGATAGAGTAGCGGTTTCCTAATCCCAACGGCCATTTGTCGGCTCGCTCGCCGAAGTCTTTGTCGCGCAAAGCCCCGCTTGCGGTTAGCACCGCGAGCGGGGCTCGTCATGTAGTCACGAAGGGACAGGAAAGGACAGGAGTGGACTTTGAACCGGCGACCAATCGGCGACCAGAGCCCCATCTCAATAGCTTCGGCGGGCGCTCGGCTTGCTAGGTCGCCCGCTGCCTGCCCCTCGTGAGCTGGCGCAACCGCACGGGCCCCACCGGCTCATCGGCGAGCCACGGCACCAGTGCGATCCGCTGCGCCAACTCGGCCTGGACCTGTTCGATTCGCGGTTGCTCCGACCGTGCCCTCGCCACGAGCAGCAAGTCCGTTGGGCCCGCGGCGGCCAGCGATGCGTTGACGACCCACGCCCACGGCTCGATCTTCGCGCGCCGAAGGTCCTCCTGCAGCGCGGCGGCCTCCAGGACTGGTGTCGTCTCCGGCAGCGTGACGATCAGCATCTTGGTCTGCGCCGGGTCCTGCAGCATCATCATCGGCGTGACGAACTTGGTGCCCTGCTTCACGTGCCGCATGACGTCGCGATGGTACGACCCAGTCGCATCGATCAGCAGCAGGGTGTGGCCCGTCGGGGCGGTGTCCACGACGACGAACCTGCGTCGGGCCTCGCGGATGACCTTGGAGAACGCCTGGAAGACGGCGATCTCTTCCGTGCACGGCGAACGCAGGTCCTCCTCCAGCATCGCCCGCCCCTGGGCGTCGAGGTCTTTGCCCTTGGTCTCCAGGACGCCTTGCCGGTAGCGCGCGATTTCAACCTGGGGATCGATCCGGCTCACCTCAAGGTGATCGACCTGCGACTCGAGCGTCGATGCCAGGTGCGCTGCCGGGTCGGTCGTGGTCAGGTGGACGTCGTGGCCGCGCGAGGCCAGTTCCACTGCGACCGCCGCTGCAATCGTCGTCTTGCCGACTCCACCCTTGCCCAGCACCATCACGAGACCGTTGCCATCGGCCTCGATGTCGTCGACGAGGTCGCCCAGGCTGGGAAGGTCGAGCGATGGGAGGCCCAGCGTGGAGTCGATGCTCTGAGTCTCTCCGCTCGGAGTATCGAGCAGAGAGCGCAGGGCCTTGGCGCCGACCATGTTGAAGGGCTGCAGGAACACTTGATCGGTAGGCATGTCCCGCAGGGCCTCCGGCATGCCCTCCAACGCCCGACTGTCCCGCTGCGCCATCGCGCGAGCCAACGGATCGGTGCTCGCTGTTCGGGGCATCAAGCCGTTGACGACCAGGCGCTGTGTCCTCACCCCGAGCGCCGTCAGCTCGGTGCTGGTGCGGGCGGCCTCGTCCAACGCGGCCTTGTCGGGACGGCTGACCAGCACCATCGTCGTGCTCGCACCGTCGGCCAGCGCATTCACCGCCGCCCTGTATTGCTCGCGTTGCCTGCTGAGCCCCGACAGCGGACCGAGGCACGACGTGTCGCCCTGACCCGCTTCCAGGAAGGTCGACCATGCGCTTGGCAGGCTGAGCAGTCGCAGGGTGTGGCCGGTCGGCGCGGTATCGAACACGATGTGGTCGTAGCCTGAGGTCTCCCGCTCGTCGGTGAGGAGCGCGGTGAACTCATCAAAGGCCGCGATCTCGGTCGTGCAGGCGCCTGAAAGCTGCTCCTCCATCTGGCGCAGGACCTTGTCCGGCAGGGTCCCGCGCACCGGGCCCACGATCCGATCGCGGTAAGCCTGTGCCGCAGCCTCGGGGTCGATGTTCAGCGCGAACAGGTTGGCCACATCCGGGATCGGTGTCGGCGTCTGTTCGCCGATCTCCGTCTCGAAGACGTGAGCCAAGTTCGAGGCCGGGTCGGTGCTGACCAGGAGCACCCGCTTGCCCTGGCCGGCGAGCTTCACCGCCGTCGCGCAGGCGAGGGATGTCTTGCCGACGCCGCCCTTGCCGGTGAAGAAGAGGTACCGAGTGGGCTGTTCGTACCAAGGCATGATGTGTACTCCCGTCTCTACAAGAAGTTGGCCGCTCTCCTCGATGGGAGACCGGTTCAGCAGCAGTTGTCTCCGTCTCCTCCGCCACAGCAGCCGCCAGTCTGGGTGGATTCGGGCAGTAGGAGCTTCTGGGCCAGGCGCACCATCGCCTGCGCCGGCTGTTCCTTGACCCGCAGCGCCACGTTCACGGCCTGGACCATGTCTTCTTTGGAGATGCCCAGCTCGACGGCTCTGCGGTGGTGATAGCGAAAGCACGGGTCGCAGTTGGAGGCGATCGAGGCACCCAGGGCGACCAACTCGGCGATCGACTCGTTGAAGAGTGGTGGCTGGTCGGGCACCCGGTCGGGATCTGCTGCCTGCGTCGCACCCGACCCGCCCAAGTTGGTCATCTCGAGCAGTTGCGCGCGTGAGGGGTACTCGCCCTGGCTGACCATACGGCCGTCGATGACCACGACGGGCAGGCCCTCGACACCCAGCGCGTCCACCACTTGCTTGACTCGCGGATTGGCGGTGAAGCGAGCCGGCTCCTGCGCGAGGTTGTACCGGCGCACCTGCACCCCCTGTCCCTTCAGCCAGTTCAGGTCCGCTGCAAAGGTGGTCAGACTCGCATCTGGCTCAGGCCCGCAGACGCCGGTGCTGCAGCACATCGGTGGATCGAACACTTCAAGCGTGGGCATCCGTTGTTCCTCCTCAAAGGGTGGCCTCATTCTCGAACATCCGCAGGAGGGTGTCGCTCGGAGGCGATTGCCATGGCCTCCTCCACTTGTGCTGGAATGGCGGCACGCCCTTGCTCGCAAGGCGGAATGCAGTCCGCGCACTCCCACTGGATCGTGGGATGCACGATCCCGAAGCGCTGGGAGAGGTCGTGGGCGATGTTCGGGGTGAGGCTGTCGTCGATCGTCGCCCGCTCCGTGACCAGGTGCGCCGTGAGCGCAGTCTCCGTGGTGCTCATGGCCCAGATGTGGAGGTCATGGACGTCCACGACGCCGGGCAGCGCCTCGAGATAGGTGCGGACCGCTGCAGGATCGATGCCCTCCGGTACCGCGTCCATCGCCAGGTCGAGCGACTCGCGCAGGATCTTCCAGGTGCCAGCCACGATGAGTGCGCTGACCAGCAGACTGACGAGGGGGTCCAACCACAGCCAGTGGGTGTAGACCAGCGCGACGCCGGCGAGCACCACCCCGAAGGACACGGCCGTGTCGGCGACGAGGTGCTGGACGGCAGCGCGTACGTTCAGGTCGCCCTGACGACCCCTCGCCAGGAACCAGGCGCTGACGCCGTTGACGAGGATGCCGAGGGAGGCCACCGCGATGACCGTGGGCCCAGCCACCTGGGACGGATGGCGGAGGCGCTGCACCGCCTCCAGCGCGACCGCGCCGACGGCGATCAGCAGTACGACCGCGTTGATCAGCGCTGCCAGAATCGTGGATCGGCGCAGGCCATAGGTGCGCCGCGCGCTGGGGGCGCGCCGGGCGAGGAGAATGGCCCCCCAGGCGAGCACCAGGCCGAGCACGTCACCGAGGTTGTGACCAGCATCCGAGAGCAGCGCGAGAGAGCCGGACCTGATCCCGAACACGACCTCGAAGACGACAAAGGCGACGTTGAGTCCGACCGCGACGAGGAAAGCGGTGCGGACGCCGTCTTCCGCCGGCGGATGCGGGTGGTCATGCGCCACGAGAACCAGGCCCTTCAACCAACATGAGGATCCTCGATCCAAACGAGCCCCTCGCGCTGCACGAGCTGCTTGATCTCTGCCAGGACGGGAGCCACATCGATCGCGCCTTCCATCCAGACCTCGCAGGTCAGATGTCCGGGAGCCCCCTGGAGCAGTCCCTTGAGCGTGGGCACCTCGAGCCGCAGGTTCACGATGTCGCAGGCCCGGTCGCGGATGACATCCTCGAACTGGACCAGGAGCCGCTTGTCTCCGAACAGTCCGGCGATGCGCACCTGGGCGCGGTTGCGGATCGCGCCCAGGCTCGCCTCTGCCCGGTTGCGCGACTCGAGAGCCGCGGACTTGTCGCGCTTCTCCTGGGCTTCCTTCCTGACGATATTCAGGACGTTGTACTCGTGCTCCGCGCGGCGGACGATCTCACGAGACGGGAAGCTGATCGCGTCCGACGGGCAGACGACCGCACAGGTCGAACAGCCGACCATGCAGTTGAAGGGGCGGGCCACGCTCGATTCGTAGTCGGGAGCCGGCCCGATCTCGTAGACCTCCCGGCCACAGGTCACGAAACAGAGCTGACAGCCAATGCACTTCTCCGCGTCGACGGTCGGGTACCACGCAACGTCTTTGCGCGGCACGCCGTGCCACGCAACAGTGCTCAGATCCTTGGCCATGACATCTCCCCCTCGTCAGATCGAGAGTCCGACGATGTGGGTGAGGACCAGGTAGATCCCCGCCAGTACGAACACCACGCCCGTGATCCGGGTGGCGACGCGCTCGAACCGGGTCAGCGCCTGGAACGCACGGGCGATCCCGCCGGCGCCCAGCGCAAGCAGCGCGGCCAGCACGATGACTGGCAGCCCCGTGCCGAGGCCGTAGACCGCGGGTAGGACGAAGCGCGAGCCCGTGCCCGTCGCCAGCGGCAGCAGCCCGCCGAAGAAGAGCCCCGCCGAGACCGGGCAGAACGAGAGAGCGAAGATCACGCCGAGCCCGCCTGCCCCCGGGATGCCGGCTCCCGCCAGCCGCTGTGCCAGCGCTCCGGCCCCCGGGCCGTTGAACCACGGCAGTCGCAGCCAGCCGAGCATCAGCAGGCCCACGGCGATCAGCAACGGACCCAGCACCTGGTTCATCCGCTGTTGGAGGAAGAACGAGACGCTCGGCACCGAAAGAATACTGGTCACCACGATCGCGGCGATCACCACGTACGTCAGCGCCCGGCCCACCGAGTACGCCACACCCGCCAGGATCACGCGATGCGGAGCACCGACATGGCGCCCCACGTACGAGACGGCGGCGATGTTGGACGCCAGGGGGCAGGGGCTGATCGAGGTCAGGATCCCGAGCCAGAGCGCCGAGGCCAGGCCTGCGAACGCCTCGATCATGAGCGCGCCGTCAGATACACCCGAGCCTCATCCTGGACATAGCGCAGGAACTTGTCCTTGTCCTGCAGGAGCTGCCACACCTTCTCGAGGTTCTTCCACTCGGTGGGCTTGCCGCGGACCTCGTTCACCAGGACCAGCGACTTCGTGTAGAGCTTGTAGTCCTTGACGAAGTGCTCGTTGCCCTTGACCTCGATATTGACCGTCTTCCAGACGAGGCGGCCGTCCTTGATCTCAGCGGCAAATGCGCTCTCGATCGCCTCGCGCGAGTAGGCCTCGATGGCCCGGCACGAAGCGCAGCGATACGTGGTGTGGAAGTAGTAGGCGATGACGCGGCGCGGGTGGACGCTCGGCGTCACGAGGGTTGGTTTCTCGGCGGCGCCGTCCTTGGTCGGCTCGGCCCACGCGAGAGGGGCTCCGCTCGCCACGACGACTCCCAGCACCAGCAGAACCAGCAGGAGGCGCCTCACGACAGCACCTCCTTGAGCTGTGCGGTCGTTGGCACGCGGCCCGCGAGCTTGACCTTGCCGTCCACGACCAGGGCCGGCGTCATCATCACTCCGAAGGCCAGGATCGTGTCGATGTCGGTGACCTTCTCGATCTCGTAAGCGAGGCCGAGTTCCTTCGCGGCCTGCTCGGCGTGCTCGGCCAGCACCTTGCACTTAGCGCAGCCGGGGCCGAGAACCTGAATCTTGGTCATGAGCGACTCCTATCTACGGCCTGGCGTCCGGCAGGAGGCCGAACAGCAGGCCGCTGAGCGTTGAGAACAGGACGACGAGGGTCACGAAGACCACCGTCTTGCGCGTGCCGAGCACGCTGCGGATCACGAGCATCGAGGGGAGCGAGAGCGCCGGGCCGGCGAGCAGCAGCGCGAGGGCGGGGCCCTTGCCCATGCCGGAGCCGATCAGGCCCTGCAGGATCGGCACCTCGGTCAGCGTCGCGAAATACATGAACGCGCCGATCACCGAAGAGAGGAGGTTCGCCAGCAGCGAGTTGCCGCCCACGGCCTGCGCCACCCAGGCCGAGGGGATCAGGCCCTCGTGCCCCGGCCGGCCCAGCAGCAGCCCCGCGACGAGGACGCCGCCGAGCAGCAGCGGCAGGATCTGCTTGGCGAAGTCCCAGGTGGACGCGACCCACTCGGAGAGTTCCTGGCGGTCGAACCAGCGCACGAGGACGACGGCGAGCCCGAGCAGCAGGGCGCCCGTGATCCACCACTTCGCGCCGTGAATGGCCGCCCACGCGCCGGGGCCGGCCTGCGCTGGGGAACTCCAGTTGGCGAACACCAGGATGCCGACCATCAGCGCGAAGTAGACGCCTGTCTGGCCGAGCGACCGTCGCGGGATCTCGGGCTCCGGCATCGCCAGCGCCAGAGCCGCGCGCTTCGCCTCCTCCTTGCGGTAGAGCCAGTGCATGACGAGGCCGATCGCGACCGAGAAGACGATGGACATCACGGCACGCGCGATCCCGAGCTCGATACCGAGCACGCGCGCTGTCAGGATGATCGCGAGCACGTTGATCGCCGGTCCCGAGTAGAGGAAGGCGATCGCGGGACCCAGGCCGGCGCCGCGCCGGTGAATGCCGGTGAATAGCGGCAGCACCGTGCAGGAGCACACGGCGAGGATGGTCCCGGAGACCGCGGCGACCGGGTACGCGATCCAGCGCGGCGCCGCGGGGCCCAGGTAGCGGATGACCGAGGCCTGGCTCACGAACACGCCGATCGCACCGGCGATGAAGAAGGCGGGAATCAGGCAAAGCAGCACGTGCTGGCGGGCGTAGTCCTGCGTCATGGCCAGCGACTCGATGAGGGCGCCCTGCAGTCGCAGATTCTCGTACGGAAGCAGCCATGCGAGCAGGAACACCGCGATGAAGGCACCGAGAATCTTCAGCTCACTCAGGTCGCGTTTGCGCGAGGGCACCCGCGCCTCGTTGCCAACTGGGCGGATGGGGAGGGCGGTACTCATGATGGGGTCGTCTCCATGATGGGACTGACCGCGCGCGGAGCCGGGAACCAGTGCCGCGTCCGGTTGCAGAACGAACACACCGACAGCATGACCGGCACCTCGACGAGAACCCCGACCACGGTGGCCAGTGCCGCGCCCGAACTCGGGCCGAACAGCGTGATCGCCACCGCGACGGCCAGCTCGAAGAAGTTGCTCGCGCCGATCAGCGCCCCCGGAGCCGCCACGTTGTGCGGGATCCGGAACCACTTCATGAGCCCGTAGACGAGCGCCGAGTTGAAGTACACCTGGATCAGGATCGGCACGGCGATGAGCAGCACGTGGAACCAGCGGCCGGTGATGTTGTCCGCCTGAAATGCGAAGATGAGTACCAGTGTCGCCAGCAGTGCGACGACCGTCACCGGGTGGAAGAACGGCAGGAACACGCGCTCGAACCACTCTCGGCCCTTCGTACGCAGCAGCACGACGCGGCTGATGCTGCCGAGCGCGAGGGGAATGACGATGAACGCAACGACGCTGTAGAGCAGCACCTGCAGGGGCACGGTGAGGCTGCTCGCACCGGCCACCAACAGCCCAACGATCGGCGCGAACAGCAGCAGCATGATGAGATCGTTGAGCGAAACCTGTACCAGCGTGTAAGCCGGGTCGCCGTCGGTAAGGTACGACCAGACGAACACCATCGCTGTACAAGGCGCGGCAGCAAGGATGATGACCCCGGCGATGTACTGGTCCGCCAGTTCAGGCCCGATCAGGGGCAGGAACAGGTGCTTGAAGAAGAGCCAGCCCAGGAACGCCATCGAGAACGGCTTCACCAGCCAGTTCACGAACAGGGTGATGAGGATGCCTCCCGGACGCTTGCGGACGCCGAGGATGCTCGCAAAGTCAATCTTGAGCATCATCGGGTAGATCATCAGCCAGATGAGCACCGCGATTGGCAGGTTGATCTGGCTTTCGTGCCCGAACTCCATTCCACGGATGATCCCCACTATATCGGGCAGGAACTTCCCGAGCAGCACGCCCGCGACCATGCACAGGCCCACCCACAGCGTGAGGTAGCGCTCGAACACGTTCAGCCGCTTGGCCGGCACAGCGGTCGCCTTCGTCATCCCTGCCCTCCCCGCGACACCTCCGGTCGCGTCGCTTCCACGATGAGGTCCTTCACGAGCGCCTCGATCCGGTCGCGCACGGTCCTGAATCCGTCGTCATCCAGGTGCTTCGGATCCTGAAGGTCCCAGTCGAGGCGATGCCGCGCCGGAAGGAATGGACACGCATCGCCACAACCCATCGTCACGATGTAGTCCCATTTGAGCTGGGGCAGGTCATCCACGCCCTTCGAAAGCTGCACCGTGAGGTCGATGCCCTTCTCCTTCATGAACTGGATTGCGCGGTGATTGATGACACCCGAAGGCCGCGATCCGGCACTGAACGCGACGACGCGGCCGCCGCCGAGCGCGCGCGCGAAGCCCTCGGCCATCTGCGAGCGGTTCGAGTTCTCGATGCAGACGAAGAGCAGGGAAGGAGTGCCTTCAGGCATGATCGCGGCTCCCTTCAGACTCGAGCCTGCCGAGCCGTCGCGGATGGCGTGGCCGGTCGGGCAGGCGTGATGTTGCAGAGTTCGACCAGCGGGATCTTCTTGATCTCCCGAAGCCGCCTCCGGTCGGCGACGACAGCGGGGTCGCGATCGAGCGGCCCACGGAGCATCGCCAACACGTGTTTGGCGTAGGGGTTCCGTTCTCCCGAGACCAGCGCATACTCGATCCACTTGCCGTCGCGCCGGTCTTCGACCAGCCCCGCCGTCTTGAGGATCGAGAGGTGTTTGGAGACGGTGGATGGCGCGAGGCCGAGTACAACCTGCACCTGGCAGACGCAGAGTCCGCCGCCTTCGAGCAGCTTGAGGATGCGCGTGCGCGTCGGGTCACCGGCGGCTTTGAGGACGAGTTCGAGATCACGCATGGTTTTGGGCTCCCTCCTATGTTTCGTCACATGGCGAACTGTAGATGAGTGGAGAACCCGCGTCAACCAACCGGGGCAACGCTTCTGTGGGCCGTCGGAGGGCAGGGATTCGGGCGAGCCCCTTGCAGTGAAAGCTGCGGTCCAAAGCGCCTCTGTCATCGCCCTTTGAAGGCGCGTCTAGCTGTGGAGTCTCAGGAGGTTGTTGACAGGGGGTGAGTAGTCACCCGGGGCCCTGATGTTGGAAGTTGTAACTCAACGATTGAGCTGTGCCAGCAATCACGCTTGATGGAGGAACGATGAAGAAGCGGACATTGGGATAGCGCAAGCTGGCGGTGTCGGCTATCGGGCTCGGTTGCATGGGCATGAGCTTCGGCTACGGGCCGGCGGCCGCCCGCCAAGAGATGATCACTCTCATTCGTGCGGCCGTCGACCGCGGCGTCACGTTCTTCGACACTGCCGAGGTCTACGGCCTGTTCGCGAACGAGGAACTCGTGGGCGAGGCGCTCGCGCCCTTCCGTGGAGAAGTGGTGATCGCCACCAAGTTCGGTTGGAACGTCAACCCCGAGACCGGGAAGCAGAACGTCGGCCTTGACAGCCGTCCCGAGCACTTCGGGGTCGCGGTCGAGGGGATGCTGAAACGACTCTAGACCGAATACATCGACCTGGTCTACCAGCACCGCGTCGAGCCCGACGTGCCGATCGAGGACATCGCCGGGACGGTGAGAGAGCTGATCGCTGAGGGCAAGGTGAAGCACTTTGGCCTCTCGGAAGCCGGCGTGCGGCGGACTTCGAGATCACACCCGACGATCTCCGCGAAATCGAGAACGCCACCGCTGGGATCACGTTGCAAGGGGAGCGGTATTCCCCGGGTTCCCAGAAATGCATCGATCGGTGAGATGCGGGCGGAGGTACTCGCGAGCTGCCCACGTCGCTCGCCCACGACTAGGACGCGCCCAGCGCTGGGCAAGACCTGTCGATTGGATGGAAAGGGTCAGCGACCGCAGCGAGCGGAAACTCAGGCGGCTTGCGCGTGAAGCGGGAGAACGAGTGCGGGCCGGAACGCCGGCTGACGCCGCGCTGGCGTCCGACGTGCTGGTATTGGCCGTGCACTGGTCCCGCCTCGACGACGTGTTGAAGCAGGCAGGCAACCTCATAGAACGGGAGAACGCCATGGCGCGACGGACGACACGGAGTTAGCCTCCCGATGGCGTTCATCGCCTCGACGTCGCGAGGAGACTCGGCTTTCGGCTCAATGGAGGACGACAATGCGAAGCTTGGGGAGTAGGGCGGTGCTTGCGACCGCCGTTTCGTGGCTCTTCTTGGCTTCGGCGACGGCACAAGGCGAGTCCGCACAGCCAGCGGGATGCCGTGAGACGGTGCTGGGCGCGCGCCCCCACCCGATCCCGGGAAAGGCGATCTCGAAGGCGAGCCCGTTGGGCTGCCATGTCGCCTGGGTGGCGCGTCCCAATCTGGTGTACCAGGCGGTGTTCCTGGATGGCCAATCGGGGCCCAAGTGCTACTCCGTCGGCCTCCCGGTCTTCAGCCCTGACGGTTCCCATGTGGCCTACGCGGCGCTAAACAGGAACAAGAAGTGCCAGGTCATCCTCGATGGCCAAGCAGGCCCCGAGTTCGACAACATCCTGAAGGATGGACCGGTCTTCAGCCGAGATGGCAAGCGAATCGCCTACGGAGCCCAACAAGGCAAGAAGTCGCTCGTCGTGGTCGACGGGACTGCGGGACCGACGTTCGAAGAGATCGGTCTGGGCGGTCAGACCTTCAGCCCCGATGGCAAGCGCATCGCCTACGGCGCCCGACAGGGCAAGAAATGGGTCGTCGTGGTGGATGGGCAGGCGGGCCCAGAGTTCGATGGCCTCGCTGGGGCGGGTCCGATCTTCAGCTCGGATGGCCAGCGCATCGCCTACTGCGCCGTACAGGGCAAGAAGCGCGTGGTGGTGGTGGACGGGACCGCGGGACCGGAGTTCGACAGCATCCTGGAGGGGGACAATCCGGTCTTCAGCCCCGGCGGCAAACGAATCGCCTACGGAGCCCAACGAGGCGGAAAATGGGTGGTCGTTGTGGACGACACCGTGGGACCGGAGTTCGACGGCATCACGGTGGGGAGCCCGGTCTTCAGCCCCGATGGCGAGCGAATCGCTTACGGTGCCGGACGAGACAAGAAGCAGCTCGTTGTGGTGGACGGGAAGCCGGGGCCCGAGTTCGACGGCATCATGGCGGCCAGGTTGGTCTTCAGTCCCGATGGGAAGCGAATCTCCTACGGCGCCTACCAAGGGCAGAAGTCGGTGGTGGTGGTGGACGGAGTCGTGGGGCCGCAGTTCGACGGCTTCGCGCAGTCGAGTCTGGCCTTCAGCCCCGATGGGGAGCATGTCGCCTATGTTGCCCAGCAGGGCAATCACCAGTTGGTGGTGGAAGACGCGACGGCGGGACCGGAGTACGACGGAATCGCGTCGGATAGCCCGGTCTTCAGTCCCGATGGGAAACGAATCGCGTATCGCGCCGGACGGGGCAAGACGCAGCTCATGGTGGTGGACGGGAAGCCGGGGCCCGAGTTCGACGGCATCGCGTCGGGTAGCCCGGTCTTCAGTCCCGATGGCGATCAGGTCGCCTACCGCGCCACCCGGGGCGCGAAGCAGCTCGTGGTCGTGGACGGCCAGGTGGGACCGGAGTTCGACGAGGCGGAAAGTCCGGTCTTCAGCCCCGATGGCAAACGGATCGCCTATCGCGCCACTCGGGGCACGAAGCAGCTCGTGGTCGCGGACGGGCACCCGGGTCCGGAGTTCGATCGTCTCTGGGGGCTTGCCTTCCGGGCCGATGGGCAGCTCGAGTACCTGGTGGAGAAGGAGGGATCGCTGGTGCGCCTCGAGTGCGCACCCATCCCGCAGTAGTTCAGTCCGCGAGCCCCAGCTTGCGCAGAGAGCAGTCGCCGCAGCGGATCGGAGTGGAGCGATTGGAGCAGCGGGTTCACCTTGGCCAGGGCGACACCGGAGTCGCGCTAGGCGACAGCACGCTCCAGCCACTCGAAGGCCGCGTCGCGTTGGGCGAGTTGGCACGACTCGAGTCGTCACTACCTGCTGTCGCGTCTCACGAGCGAACACCTGCGGAGCTATCGCTTGTACCTCGAGAACCAGAAACTGTCAGTCCAAAGCGTCAGCCACTTGCTGGCCGATGCCCGGTGCCTCCTCCGCTGGTGTGAAGACACGGGGCTCGTTCAGCGGTCTCCGATTCCGAGACGGCTGCTGCCGAAGATTCAGGAGCGGCCGCCGGACCGGCTGACGAACGGCGAAGCGGAAGCCCTGCGCTCCCTGCCGGAGCCCTACGGATTCATCTGTCGGCTCGCTCTCGGGACTGGTCTTAGATGGGCCGAGCTGACCAGGGCGCAGGCAAGTGACGTGGAGCGCGGGTTCCTCGTCGTGTCTCAGACGAAGTCGTCGAAGATCCGACGGGTGCCGCTCGACGGAGAACTCCTGGCCGAGATTCGAACCCACGTGGGTCGCCTGGTGCCGTTCGCGGAGCACGCATCCGGGTCGTTCAGCCGCACCGTCCGGAAGTCGACGGGGTTGTCACGATTCCACGCACACCAACTCCGTCACACGTTCGCTTGCGAGTGGCTCGAGAGTGGTGGAAGTTTGGCGGCTTTGCAGCAGGTCCTCGGTCACGCCTCCATAGTCACCACTCAGCGTTACGCTCGTCTAACTGATGAGATCGTGATGGCCGAGCGAGTGAAGATGGGGGAAAGGGCCACCAGAAGGACCACCAGCATTTCCTAACTCATTGTGGCCCCGTAGCTCAGACGGATAGAGCAGCGGTTTCCTAAACCGCGTGCCGCTGGTTCGACTCCAGCCGGGGCCACCACTCAACTGCCGCGCAATCCACGTCACCGCAGCGCCCTGAAGTGATCCGGGGCGTGAGCCCGGGCACCGCGGGGACCGGATTCCCTCCCGGCACGCTCACCGGCACGAAGCACGCAGGCGATCCCACATCGGCACAGGCGATGGCCGACCTGACGACGGCGTACAACGACGCGGCGGGACGGACACTCGCTCCGGTCACGGCAGCGGGGAATCTCGGTGGATTGACGCTTCCCCCGGGTCAGGACATGTCCACATCCTCGAATGCGACGTCGATGCGCCGTGCGGAGGCCGGGCGCGAGGTGGCGTACACTCGCCGCCACGAAACCCCAGCCTGAACTCGCGACGTTCGCGACGGCTGCGCACAGTCCACGCATCATCGCTCCGCCGGGAGGCCACCCCATGACTCATGCCGCGCCGCGGTGCCGTCATCACGTTCGCTGAGCTCGGCGTCGCCACCGACCTCGTCGCGGCCCTCGCGAAGCAGGGCATCACCGAACCCACGCCCATTCAGCAGCTGGCGCTGCCGGTGCTGTTCGAGGGCCGCGACGCGTACCTGAACGCCGAGACGGGCACCGGCAAGACGCTCGCGTATCTGCTGCCGATCTTCGGACGGATCGAGGCGGCCCGCGCGGCGACGCAGGCCGTGGTCCTCGCGCCCACCCACGAGCTGGCGATCCAGATCCACCGGCAGGCCTGCGACCTCGCCCAGAATGCCGGCTGGCCGATCCGCTCGTTGCTGCTCATCGGCGGCACGTCGATGGAGCGTCAGCTCGACAAGCTCAAGAGCAAGCCGCACGTGGTGGTCGGCTCGCCGGGCCGCATTCGCGAACTGATGGGCATGGGCAAGCTCAAGACGCTGGGTGTGCGCACGGTCGTGGTCGACGAGGCCGACCGCTTGATGATCGAGGAGGGGCTGCCGGTCGTCCGCGCGATCGTCCAGGGCATGCCGAAGGGTCGACAGCTGATCTTCGCTTCGGCGACGGAGCAGCCCGAGAGCGCGGACGCGATCGCGACGCTCGCGCCCGGCGTGGCCATGCTGCGGCCCGGAGTGGCGGCCGTGAATGCGGAGATCGTCCACCGCTACCTGGTCTGCGAGGAGCGCGACAAGCCGCGCGTGCTGCGGCAACTCCTGCACGCGCTGCGCCCGGAGCGCGCGCTGGTGTTCGCGCATCTCAACGCGACGGCCGAGCGGGTCGCGGCGCAGCTCGCCCATCACCAGGTCCCGGTC
Source organism: Candidatus Eiseniibacteriota bacterium (assembly GCA_963725865.1). Classification (GTDB taxonomy): domain Bacteria; phylum Eisenbacteria; class RBG-16-71-46; order RBG-16-71-46; family RBG-16-71-46; genus CAVSAC01. Next base: position 1,286,954 of record CAVSAC010000012.1, on the reverse strand, counting down.
GCGGAGCTGCATGCGGGGATCGACAAGCTCGGCCGCCAGCGGGCGATGGCTGACTTCCGCAGCGCCCGGGCGCGCGTGCTGGTGGCCTCCGACGTGGCGGCGCGCGGGCTCGACATCGCGGGCGTAACGCACGTGATCAACCTCGACGTGCCCACGCAGAGCAAGGCGTACCTGCATCGCGTGGGCCGCACGGCGCGCGCGAGGGCAAAGGGCGAGGCGGTGAGCCTGATGACCGCCAACGAGGTCCGGCTGGTCCGCCGCTACGAGCACGAGCTGGGCATCGTCCTGCATCGCGTGCGCCTGCGCGAAGGCCGGGTGATCGCGGCGGACGACCGCCCGCCGCGCGACTGATCGCGCGTGCCGCGAGCGGCCCGTCCCGCCCAATCCCCTTGACCTCGCTCGCCGATCTTCCCTAACGTAGCCGCACAGTCGTTCGGCGATGGAGTTCGCCTCGAACCGCCCGCAGCGAGCGCGGGCTGATGACTCCTGACCTCCGTCCGCGGAGGCCCGGAGTCTTTTTTTGTGGAGGTCGACCATCTCGCGCCTCATGCCGTTCCTCTGGATCTCGCTCGGCGCCGTGCTGGGCGCCAACGCGCGCTACCTGGTGAACCGCGTCATGGCCCAGTGGCTGGGCACCGCGTTCCCGTACGGCACCTTCGTCGTGAACGCCGGCGGATGCCTCGCGATCGGCGTCGTCGCGACAATGGTGACCGGGCGGCTCGTCGACCGGCCCGAGGTCGTCCGGCTGGTGATGATCGTGGGCTTCCTCGGCTCGCTCACCACGTTCTCGTCGTTCGCCTACGAGACGCACAGCCTGTTCCACGACGGCGCCTGGGTGCGCGCGCTCCTCAACATCGTCCTGAGCGTCGTCGCGGGTCTGGCCGGCGTGCGCCTCGGCATCCTGTTCACGCCGGCGCTCGGAGGCCTGCTGTGAAGCTCGAAGGCGATCAAGTCCTGCTGCGGCTGCACCTGAGCAACTTCGCCCGCTGGCACACGAGTCCGCTGTACGAGGCGCTGGTCGGGCGGGCGCGCAAGGAGCATCTCGCCGGCGCCACCGTGCTGACCGGGGTCTACGGCTACGTGGATCGCGGGCGCATCCTCGGCGAGCACGTCCACGGGCTGCAGGTCGAGCATCCGGTCGTGCTCGAGATCGTGGACTCGGAGGAGAATCTGCAACGGTTCCTGGCCGCAGTCGAGCCGATGCTCGCGGGCCACGCGGTGCGGGTGACGCTCGAGCGCGCGCGCGTCGTGCACTATCGCGGGGGCGGGAAGGAGACCGCATCATGATCCGGACGAGCGAAGGCACGTTGCTGCGCATCTTCATCGGGGACTCCGACCGCCATGAGGGCCAGCCGCTCTACAAGGTGCTCGTCCAGCGCGCGCACGCGCTGGGACTCTCCGGGGCGACGGTGCTGCACGGGCCGCTGGGCTTCGGCCGCCATTCCCGCATGCACACCGCCAAGCTGGCGGAGCTCTCGAGCGACCTGCCGGTGGTGATCGAGCTGGTCGATTCCGACGCAGCCATCCGGCGCTACATGCAGGAGGTCGACACGCTCGTGCAGGAGGGACTCGTCACGCTGGAGGCGGTGCGGATCGTGAGCTACGGGGGGCCGGAAGCCGGCTCCTGAGCGGGACCGGGCGTCACCCGCCGCCGTGTCCCAGCAGCCCGATCAGCGCGCCCGCGACGATCAGCCACAGCGAGCTCACGCGGAAACGGAACAGCGCGATCGCGCTCGCGATCGCCAGCCCGACAGCGAGCGGGTCGACCAGGGCGCTGCGCCCGAGGTGCCACGCCACGGTGGCCATGAGGGCGAGCGAGGCGACCACGACGCCGTCGAGGAACGCGCCCGCGGTGGGCGAGCGACGCAGCCGCGGCACCAGCGGCGCGCTCAGCGCCACGAACACGAATGCCGGCAGGAAGATGCCGATCGTCGCGACGGTCGCCCCGGGGGTGCGGCCCAGCACGTAGCCGATGAACGTCGCGGTCGTGAAGACCGGACCGGGCGTGAGCTGTCCGACCGCGACCGCGTCGAGCAATTGGGATTCGGAGAGCCAGTGCCAGCGCTCGACGAGATCCGCGCGAAGGAAGGCGAGCAGCACGTAGCCGCTGCCGAACAGCACGGCTCCGACCTTGAGGAAGAACAGGAACAGCGGCAGCAGGCCGAACGCGACGGCGCCAGCGGCGCCGGCGGCGGGGGCGGAGCCCGCGGACGCGGCCAGTCCGAGCGGCACCCAAGCGGACACTCCCGCGCCCGGCCTGCGCGGCGACATCGCCCGCTGCGCCGTCGCGGCGATCGCACCCGCGAGCAGCAGCAGCAACAGCTCGTTCGCGCCGAGGAGGCTCGCGGCCACCGACGCCAGCGCCAGCGCCACGAGGAACCGGGACTTGAGCGCGGTGCGCCCCAGCGACCACAGCGCCTGCAGGATGACCGCGATCACCGCGGGCTTCACGCCGTAGAGCACGCTCTGCGCCGCGGGGAGGGAGCCGTAGCGCACGTAGGCCCAGGCGAAGGCCAGCGTGACCAGGCTGGCGGGCAGCACGAAGCACGTGCCCGCGACCAGCAGCCCGGGCCAGCCCGCGCGCCGGTGGCCCAGGTGGATCGCCAGCTCGGTCGAGTTGGGCCCCGGGATGAGGTGGGTCGCGCCGAGCAGGTCGAGGAACTCCTCGCGGCTCAGCCACGCGCGCCGGCGGACGACCTCGTCCTCCATCAGGGCGATGTGCGCGGCCGGTCCCCCGAACGCCGTGGTCCCGAGCCGCAGGAACAGCAGCGCGAGTTCGCGCAGCGCCGCCGGCCTCGCCGGTCGATCGTTCACGCTGGGCCCTCCGCCATGAGTCACTCCTCTGCTTCCTCGCCGGACATCGCGACGCGGCCCGGATTCTACCCTCGGGGGCGATCCGGGTCCGCGTGGCCGTTCGAACGGCGCGGCCGGCGGCGGAGCCGGGCCCGTTGCCTGGCCGGCGGGCTCGCTCAGATGGCACTCGCTCAGATGGCCCTTGCGCGGCGGGGAGGGACGCGGGCAGGCTGTCGCCGTTCACGACTCACGCGAGGACCTCCCCATGACGAGCGACATCCCGGGATCGCCGCCCGCGACGTCCGAACATCCCTTGGGCACGCCGGCCCCGCCGGCGGTGGACGACGCATTCGCCGAGCGCCTTCGCGGCTTCGGCCCGGTCGGCATCCTCGCGATCCTGGTCATCCTCGCGGGCAACCTCCTCGTGCTGCCGCTCAGCGCGATCCTGGTGCTGGCGTGGGCGCGGTGGTCGCGCACCCCGTGGCGCGCGATCGGGTTCGTACGGCCGGCGAGCTGGCCGCGAACCATCGTCGCGGGCATCGCTTTCGGCGTCGCGTTCAAGTTCGCGATGAAGGCGATCGTGATGCCGCTGCTCGGGGCCCCGCCCGTCAACAGCGCCTACCACTACCTGGTGGGGAACACCGCGGCGCTGCCCGCGATGTTGTACGCCGTGATCGTCGGCGCGGGCTTCGGGGAGGAGACCGTGTTCCGCGGCTTCCTGTTCGAGCGGCTCGGCCGGCTGTTCGGCGCCAGCACCGCGGCAAAGGTCGCGATCGTGGTGCTCACGTCCGGGCTGTTCGGACTGGCCCACTACGCGAACCAGGGGCTGCCGGGAGTGGAGCAGGCGCTCGTCACGGGTCTGGTGTTCGGATCGATCTTCGCCGTGACCGGTCGGCTCCCGTTGCTCATGGTGGCGCACGCCGCGTTCGACGTCACCGCGGTGGCGCTGATCTACTGGGACCTCGAGACCACCGTGGCCCACCTGGTGTTCAAGTAGGCCGGCGGTCGCCGCGACGCGCGATGCGCGCCGCCCGGCGGCCCGCGCTCAGGCGGCGCGGCCCTGGTACGACTCGACGCGGTTGCTCCCGCGCTGCTGCGCACGGGCCAGCGCGCGCTCGGCCGCCGCGAGCAGCGCCGGAGCCTCGGCACCTTCCTGCGGAAACGTCGACACGCCGATGCTCGCGGTGATCGTGCCCGCGGGCATCGAGGTGAACGGGTGGAACTCGACCGCGGCGCGCATGCGTTCGGCGACCTGGAGTGCCCCGTCCTGGTCGGTCTGCGGCAGGACGACCATGAACTGGTCGCCGCCGAAGCGCGACATGAGGTCGAACGAACGCACCTGATGCGCCAGCAGCACCGCCGTCTCCTTGAGCAGCGCGCTCCCACGCAGCTCGCCATTCTGCTGGCAGAGCGTCTCGTAGCGATCGAGCCCCACGAGCACCAGCGAGAGCTCCTGGCCGAAGCGCCCCGCGCGCTTCAGCTCGCGCTTGAGGGCCGCCTTGAGGAAGCGTGCGTTGTAGACCTGCGTGAGGTCGTCGGTCAGCGCCAGCTTCTCGGCGCCGCTCGACAGGCGCAGGACCTCGAGCGAGTTCGCGAGGCTCGCCGCCAGCAGCACCATCGAGCGGATCTCGGCGGTCGCGAAGCGGGCGCGCCCGCGCCGGCGGTACACCGCCAGGTAGCCGGGCGCCGGATCACGCTGGCGCAGTGCCGTGTACATCACCGGCCCCGCCTCGACGCCCGGGCAGCCGTCGCTGGCGACCAGCCGCGCGTCCTCCGCGAGATCGACGAGCGCCAGCGGCTCCGACTGCTCGCCGAGCGAGTGCAGGATCGGGCTGTCCGGGGAGGGCGGCGGCAACAGCGCGGTCGCGACGCTGCCCGCGTGCAGGACCATGCGCTCGCTGCGACGTCCGGTCGGCGCGAACACCACCGCCGCGTCGCCGTCGGTCAGCGCCAGCACCGTGCGCAGCACGTGATCGAGTTGCTCCGTCCGCGTCCGGCGCGCGCCGGGGTTGCCGAGCTCCAGCAGGAGACCCAGCGCCTTGTCCGGTGATGCCATCGCAATGCCTCCCTTGCTTGCGGTCGAGGCTCCGCCGGTGTCACGCGAGCGATGTGCCGGCAGGCGGATCCGCGCTTCCAAGTCATCGGCGGCGCGAGCCTCGGTCCTCAGTGCGGAGTGAGGTGCGCCCGATCATCGTGGTGCCGACGGCTCCCGACGGCGGAAGGAGGGGGCGCGGCGGACTCGCAGCCCGGCACGCGCGGGGCGTGCAGTTTGCACGGCGCGGGGCCGCCGCGAGCCCCCGCCTCCTCTATATAAGGGGGCTGGCGCCGGGAGCGGCGCGGACGCCGGGTCAGCCGCGCGGCTCGTGTGGCTCGCCGAGGGCGCGTGCGGCGGCTTCGCACGCCGGCGCTTCGCCCGGGAAGCGGAGCGCACACTCGGCGTAGAGTGCCGCGGCACGATCGGTCAGCCGGCGGGCCTCGTCGCCCTCGCCGGCCGCGCGGCGCAGCGCGTCGATGCCCGCGGCGTACGAGCCGTCGAGGTGCGCCTTGCGCACGATCTCGGTGATCGCCTGCGCCAGCATGCGGATCTGGCGCAGAAGGAAGTCCTGCTCGAATGCCGGCATGGAGTGTCCCTCGCGCCGCGCAGCATAACCCGGCGTGCTTGCCCTTGCTCATCACCACGCACGCGTGCTACACGGGAGCGTTCGCAGGCATCGACATCCCACCCCGGCGGCCTCCCACATGATCGAAGCGCCGTCCCGCACCCGCTCGCCCTGGGCCTGGATCCCCTCGCTCTACCTGGCCGAGGGGCTCCCGTACGTGGTCGTGATGACGGTGTCGGTCATCATGTACAAGGGCTTCAAGTTCTCGAACACCGACATCGCCCTCTACACGAGCTGGCTCTACCTGCCGTGGGTCATCAAGCCGCTGTGGTCGCCGGTGGTCGACCTGCTGGCCACCCGCCGGCGCTGGATCTGGGCGAGCCAGCTGGTGATCGGCGCGGGGCTCGCCGGCGTGGCGCTGACGGTGCCGGGGCCGCACATGTTCCGCTGGACGCTCGCGATCTTCTGGCTGATGGCGTTCAACTCCGCCACCCACGACATCGCCGCGGACGGCTTCTACATGCTGGCGCTCACCGAGCGGCAGCAGTCGTTCTTCGTCGGCGTGCGCAGCACCTTCTACCGGATCGCGATGATCGCGGGGCAGGGTCTGCTGGTGATGCTGGCCGGAACGATCGAGAGCCGCACGCACAGCGTGACCCTCGCGTGGTCGGTCGGGATGGGCTGCCTCGCCGCGCTGTTCGTGGTGTTCGGCGTGTGGCACCGCTTCGTGCTGCCGCGCCCGGCGGTCGACCGCCCGGGCGAGGCGCGGCGGATCCCGCAGTTCATCCGCGAGTTCCTCGCCACGTTCGGCTCGTTCTTCCGCAAGCCGCGCATCGGGGTGCTGCTCCTGTTCCTGCTGCTCTACCGCTTCGGCGAGGCGCAGCTGGTGAAGATGGCGGCGCCGTTCCTGCTCGACGCGCCCGCCCAGGGCGGGCTCGGGCTCAGCACCACGCTGGTGGGATTCGTCTACGGCACCGTCTCGCCGGCGGCGCTGGCGCTGGGCGGGATCCTCGGCGGCTGGGCGGTGGCGCGGCATGGCCTGAAGACCTGGCTGTGGCCGATGCTGCTCGCGATCCACCTGCCGGATGCGATCTTCATCTACCTCGCGTACGCCCAGCCCAGCCATCTGCTGCTGGTGCAGCTGTGCGTGGCGATCGAGCAGTTCGGCTACGGCTTCGGCTTCACCGCCTACCTGATGTACATGATCCACATCTCGCGCGGCGAGCATCAGACGGCGCACTACGCGATCTGCACCGGCTTCATGGCGCTCGGCATGATGCTGCCCGGGATGTGGAGCGGGTGGCTGCAGGACCACATCGGCTACCGCCACTTCTTCGTGTGGGTGATCCTGGCGACCGTGCCGAGCTTCCTGGTGGCGCTGGCGATCCCGCTCGAGCGGGACTTCGGCAGGAAGGCCGAGGCCTGATCGAGCGGCGCGCCCGGGCGGTCGAGCTACGGCGCGACGGCCATCGGACCTCGTCGCGCGTCGTCCGCGGTGCCCCCGAGTCTCGGCACGCCCAGCGTGAATCGCGCTCCCCCGAGGGGCGAGGTCGTGACTTCCGCGTCGCCACCGTGCGCGCGCGCGATCCGGCGCAGGATCGGCAGGCCCAGGCCGAACCCGGGCGTCCCGCCTCGCGCTTCCGCCCCGCGGTAGAAGGGATCGAAGATGCGCTCACGCTCGGCGTCCGGGACACCCGGACCCTGATCGTCCACGATCACCACCGCCCGGTCCGCGAGCTCGGCGAGTTCCACGCGGATGCGGTCGCCGGGAGCCGTGAATTTGAATGCGTTGTCCAGCAGGTTGCGGAGCGCGGCGGTCAACAGGGCCAGGTGCCCGTGGACCAGGATCTCGTCCGGTGCATTCAGCTCGACGTCGGACTCCCGCCCCGGATGGCGGGCGCCGGCCTCCGCCAGCGCCTCGCGCAGCAGGTCACCGAGATTGAGCACCTCGAAGCCGCCCGCGTCCCGGCGCCCACCCTCGGCGGAGCGGTGGAGCAGGAGGATGGCCTCCACCAGCTCGCGCATCGCCGCGACCTGCTCGGTCGCACGTCGCACTCCGAGGGCCTCCACCGAGTCCGGAGACGCTCGCTCCGTCAGCAGCTCGAGCTCGCCGCTCAGCACCGTCAAGGGCGTGCGCAGCTCGTGCGAGGCGTCCGCCGTGAGCCGCCGCTCCACCTGCAGCGCGTCATCCAGCCGCCCGAGCAGGTGGTCGAAAGACTCCGCGAGCCGATCGATCTCCTGCAGCCCCGAGCGCGTCCCGAGCGTGCGCGGATGGTGCTCCACGCTCAGGCTGGCGGCTCGATCGGTCATGGTGGAGAGCGGGCGGATCGCGCGTGCCACCGCCGAGCGGCTCAGCAGCAGGCTCAGCGCCCAGATGGGGAGCGCCGCGAGCAGCAGCGCACGACCGAGCGCCGGCAGGGTCGCCCGCAACGGCTGGTCGGACGCCACGACCGTGATGCGCGCGCCCCCCACACCGACGGCGGTCGCGCGGAAGTCCATGCGGCTCGGCGGCGGGAGGGGAGCGGGCGCGGGATCGCGACCGCCCCTGGGAAGCGTGCGCGACGAGGCGAGCAGCCGCTTCGACGCGGCGCGCACTTCCACCTGGACTCCCGCCTCGACCCCGTCCTCCACCACACCGCGCGCCGCCACCACCGTGTCGGGTTCCTCGGCGAGTTCGTCCTCGAGCGAGTGCGCCAGCCGGGTCGCGGTGTTCGCGACGAAGCTGCGGCGCTCGAGTCGCAGCGCGTGCCCGGTGAGCCACAGCGAGAGCAGCCCGAACGCCGTGACCACCACCAGCGCCGAGATCTGCTGCAAGAGCGTCAAGCGACCGGCGAGGGACCGAATCACGTCCCGACCTCGAAGACGAACCCCTGCCCGCGCACGGTCCGGATCCGCGCGGCGTCCTCGCCCAGTTTGCGGCGCAGCCGCGACAGGATCACGTCGAGGCTCTCCGAGACGCCCGGGCCCGGCCGCGGCCAGGCCGCATCGATGATCTCGCTTCGCGAGACCACTCTGCCCGCCCGCTCCGCCAGCACGTCGAGCACCGCCCACTCGCGCGCGGTCAGGGTGATCTCGTCCCCGCCACGGGTCAGTCGCCGCGCGGCGAAGTCCACCGTGAGGTCGCCGCGCTGGACGCGAGCGGCAGGAGCGAGGCCGCGGCGGCGTCCGACCGCCCGGATGCGCGCTCGCAGTTCCGCGAGTGCGAAGGGCTTTCTCAGATAGTCGTCGCCGCCGGCATCGAGGCCGGCAACGCGGTCCTCGACCTCGCCCTTGGCGGAGAGGAACAGCACGGGAACGTGGATGCCCCGCGCCCGCAGCGTGCGACACAACTCGACGCCGCTGCCGTCGGGCAGCATCACGTCCACGATCGCCAGCTCGAACTCGCCCTCGGTCGCGAGTCGCAACCCGGTCGAATGGCGTGACGCGAGCGCGACCTGGTGCCCGCCTTCTTCCAGGGCGCGCCGCAGCAGGTCCCGCGTGGGCGGGCTGTCTTCCACCACCAGGATCTTCATGATTCGCTCAGCAGCGCCCTCTTCGATCTCGTGCGTGCGGCGCCAGCGCGACCCGGGACGCCCCGAGGATAGGCGCACCGCGTCCCGGACCCCAATCGGTTCCCACCGCGCCCGCTCGGCCTGGCAGCCTGGGACACGAGTATGAACGGCGTCTGAACCGTGGCCCCCGACGGAGGCGATACGCTCGCGCGGCACTGGAACCGAATTCGAGGCGTGTGGTACTTCCACCCGTGGGCCCCCACCCCCAGGAGGAAGACGATGCGCATCGAACGTGCAATCCTCGAGCTCGCGACGTGGATGCTGATCCCCGGACTCCTTGCGGCCGCCGCGGTCACCGCCAAGCCCCGCACGGAGCCCTACGCGCCCCACATCGACCCTGCGGAATTCCAGACCCGCGTCGACCACCCGTACTTCCCGCTCGTGCCCGGGACCCGGTTCGTCTATCGCGAGACATCGGGGGGCAGGACCAGCGAGAACGAAGTGACGGTCCAGCCGGAGACCAAGGTGATCCTCGGCGTGACGTGCGCGGTGGTGTACGACGTGGTGAAGCAAGGCGGCGCCCTCGTCGAGGAGACCTTCGACTGGTACGCGCAGGACAAGGCGGGCAACGTCTGGTACTTCGGCGAGGACACGAAGGAATTCCGACCCAAGGGCAAGATCAGCACCGAGGGCTCGTGGGAGGCCGGCGTCGACGGTGCGCAGCCCGGCATCCTCATGCACGCGCAGCCCGCCCCGGGGGCGCCGTACCGCCAGGAGTACCTGCGCGGCCGCGCCGAGGACATGGGCCAGGTCGTCGCGCTGAGGGACTCCGTGACGGTGCCGTACGGTTCGTTCACCGACTGCGTGCGCACCAAGGACTGGTCGATGCTCGAGGCCGGCACCGAGAACAAGTGGTACGCGAAGGGGGTCGGGCTCGTCCGCACCCTGTCCTCGTCGCGGGAGCTCGCCGTGCTGGTGTCGGTCACCCGGCCGTGAGACACGCGACACCGCGGACGGGCGGGGCCGCGCGCCTGGCGGCGTGTGGCCTGCTCGCGGCGGGGATCCTGGTGGGACCGTCGCCGACAGCCGCCCGGATCCTCAAGACGCGCCAGCCGGTGCAGTCCGGGGAGGGGCTCGCGCTCACGCTCGGCAGTGGACTGGAATACGAGACCGACGGCGAGGAGACGGAGTATGGATTCCCGTTCCTCGTGGAGTACGGCCTCACCCAGAACCTCAAGCTGAGCGTGGAGCCCGGCTACGTGCTGCTCCGCAGGAAGCACGGGGGCACCACCAGCGGGGCGGGCGATCTCGAGACCACGCTCACGTGGGAGCTGCCCACGGAGCGACGCCATCGTCCGGGCCTCGCGCTGGAGAGCGTGGTCAAATGGCCGACCGCCCGCCGTGGCGACCTGGGCACCGGGCGCGCGGACTACTCGTTCGGCACCATCGTGAGCAAGGAGTTCGTCCAGTTCGACCTCGACCTCAACGCGGTGTATACGTTCGTCGGCGACCCACCCGGCGTCGACTTGCAGAACACGCTCGAGCTGTCGCTGGCCTCCGAGTGGCACCTCACACCCGGGCTCGATCTCGAGGCGGAAGCGGTCTCGGGACTCGGGACCGGCGGTCGATTCCACGGGCACCCGGGCACGCTCGGCGGATTCGCGAGCATCGGCGGGCCCGAGCAGGGCCAGAGCGAGTCCGAGGGCACGCTCGGCCTGGCCGAACACCTGAGCGAGTTCCTGAAGCTCGAGCAGGGCGCGGTCGTGAAATCCGACGGTACCTGGCAGCTGGTCGCGGCATGGGAGTGGGACTTCGGGGGAGGTCGATAGCGGGACGTGCAGGCCCCGCTCGAGAACGCGATGCGACGACGATGATCCGGAGCCTTGCACCCGTGTTCGCGTCGGGCCTCCTGCTCGCGGCGGTCCCCGCGCCCGGCTCGCCCGCCGCGGCCGCCACGAGCGCGTCCGCCGCGAGCGAGACCCTGAGCGTGACGCAGTGCGCCGCGCTCGCCCGGCGTCAGGCGCCCGCGGCGAGCGCCGCCGCGCTCGACGAGCGCGCGGCGGCGCTGGACTCGACCGCCACCGCGTTCAATCGACGGCCGGAGTACTTCGTGTCGGCCGGCGCGATGGTCGCCCCGGACGGCTGGTACGACCCCGCGTTCACCAACCTCGGCGAGTATCACACTCAGATCGGGGTCGACTGGACACTCACCGACGGAGGCCGCCGCCAGCGAGCGCGCGAGCGCGCGCGACTCGATCTGCTCGGCGCTCGCGCCCGCCGCCAGCTCGCGTCACGCGAGGCGGGGGAGAGCGCGGTGGCCCAGGCCCTGCGCTCGCTGCGGCTCGCCGAGGTGGAAGCGATCCTGAGCCGGACACGCGAGGGCCTCGGCAGCATCGGCGCGCTGGTGCGCTCGGGAGTGCGCTCCGGGGTCCGCAGCCCGGCCGATTCCATTCGGCTCGGGCTGGCGGAGGAGGACGCCGCGCTCGACGTGGAGCTGAACGCCGCCGACGCCGCCACTACCGCACTCGATCTGCGCGAGGCGCTGGGCCGCGGACTGGCGGATCCCATCGCGATCCGGGCGCCGGCGGCCGATGACCCGCGCGATCCGGCCGCGGCCGATTCGCTGCGGTTGCTCGCGGGTACCGCGGGCCGACCCGAGCTCGCGCTGGCGCAGGCCGAGGAGGCGGGCGCCCGGCTGCAGGCGCTCGAGGCGCGCCGGCAGAATGCTCCGGAGCTCACCTTCACCGTCGACGCGGGTCTCGTCGGGACCGATCTCACGCGCGCCGTGCCGCGCCCGCTCCTCGACGCGCAGCCCTCCGCGACGTTCGCCGACCGGCTGGATCGCGACCTCGGCGCCTCCGCGGCGTTCTCGGTTCGCTTCCCCATCTTCGACGCCTCGCGCGCTCCCGCGTCCGCGGCGCGCACCGCCGGCCTGCGAGCCGCCGAGCAGCGCCGCGCCGGCGTGGAGCTCCACCAGCAGCGCGAAGCGGCAGCGCTGTTCACCCGCTGGCGGTCGGCCGCCCAGCGGCTGCGCTCGGCCGATGCCGTGGTCGGCCGCGCCGAGTCCCACTACCTGCGCACCAAGAGTCTGTACGCCGCGGGCGCCACCACGCTGTTCGACCTACTCGATGCGCTCCAGTTGTTCCGGGACGCCCGGGTGCGTCGCGCGGAGGCGCGCGAGGATCTGCGGTTCGTGCAGTTCCAGATCGAGGATCGTCGATGAGCCAGCTCCTGCCGCGGCATCTGGCACCGGCCGCCGTGCTGCTGATGTCGATCGCCGCCTGTGCACCGCGCGGGGCCGCGGACCCGGACGCCACTGGCGCGCACCCCGTAGTGCCGGTGCGGGTGGCGACGCTCGAAGTGCGCTCGTTCCACGAAAGCGTCGCCGCGCCAGGCCGCTGGCGGAGCAGCGGCGACCTGGTCGTGACCGCACCGTTCGCCGCGTACGTGGAGTCCCTGCGGGTCGGGCTGGGCGATGGAGTCCGCGGCGGCCAGACGCTGGCGGTCCTGGTCACGCAGGAGTCCCGCGCCGCGATCGTCGGAGCCGAGCTACTGGTGGCGGCGGCCGCCGATCCGGCGGCACGATCGGAGGCGGAGCGCGCGCTGCGCCAGGCCCGCCGCGACCTGGTGCGGGTGCCGCTCACGGCGAGCGGGAGTGGAACCGTGGTACGAAACACCGTGGCGGCCGGCGCACTGGTCCCGGAGGGCGGGGAACTGCTGGCCCTGGTCGCGCCCGAGGCGCTGGTGTTCGAGGCGCACGTCGCGCTGCGCGACGTGGCGCGCATCGCGACCGGAGAACCGGCGCGCATCGCGATGGAGGATGGCCGCACGTTGGACGCGAGCGTGAGCCGTCGCCTGCCGCAGACCAGCCCCGAGGACCAGAGCGGGCTGGTCTGGCTGGCGCCCGCGCGGGCGCCGACGATGGAGCTGCTCGATCGCTTCGCGAACGCCACGATCCTGACCGGCGCGCCTCGCCGCGCGCTGGCCGTCCCCGATGCGGCGCTGGTGGAGGACGACCTGACCGGCGAATTCCGCATCGCGACCGTGGGGCCCGGAGGCGTGGCGACCTGGGTCCCCGTGCGCCTCGGGCTCGCGGAGGCCGGCTGGCACGAGCTGATGACCGCGGCGCTCGCCCCGGGCACACGCGCGATCGTGAGTGGACAACGCGGGCTGCCCGACAGCACCCGCGTGTCGATCGAGCCGTGAGAGCGTTCTTCCTCGCGGTGCACGCCCAGCGGCGCGCGGTCGCGCTCGTGCTCGCCGCCGTGCTGGTGCTCGGCGGGTTCGCCGCCTTCCGCATGCCCGCATCGATCATGCCCGAGGTGACATTCCCGCGCATCACGGTGCTCGCGGACGCGGGCGAACTGCCGGCGGCGGTGATGGTGCGGCGCGTGACCATGCCGCTGGAGTCCGCGGTGCGCCGCATCCCCCACGTCCTCGAGGTGCGCTCGACCACCAGCCGCGGCTCCGCGGAAATCAACCTCGACTGCGAGTGGAGCGCCGACATGGACCTCACGCTGCAGCGCGTGCAGGCCCAGGTCGATGCGATCCGCTCCCAGCTTCCGACCGGCGCCACGCTGGACGCGCGGCTCATGAACCCGACGCTGTTCCCGATGCTCGGCTACTCGCTGACCTCGGACCGGAGCTCGCTGCCGGAGCTGCGGGACTTTGCGGAGTTCACGCTCAAGCCCGAGCTGGCGCGGCTGCCGGGGGTGGCCGAGGTGGTGATCCAGGGCGGCCACCGCATCGAGGCGCGGATCACACTCGATCCGGCGCGCCTGCGCTCGCGCGGGCTCGATGCCGCTCGCGTGGCGGAGGCGATCCGCCGCTCCTCGGTGCTCGAGTCGATCGGCCTGCTGGAATCGAACGAACGACTCTACCTCGGTCTCGTGGACGGCCGGCCGACCGGCCTCGACGACCTGCGCGCGATCGCGATCCCGGTGGCTTCCGGGCCCCCGGTGGCGCTCGGCGAGCTGGGCGACATCCGGCTGGCGGAGGCCCCGGAATTCGTGCGCTATCGGGCGCGCTCGCGGGAGGCGGTGCTGGTGAACCTGCTGCGCCAGCCCGCGGCGAGCGCGATCACGCTGGCCGACGCGGCCAAGGGCTGGCTCCACGACAACGCACGCCGCCTGCCCGCGGGAGTGCGGGTCGAGGCGTTCTACGACCAATCCGACCTGGTCCGCGGCTCGGTCGGCAGCGTGCGCGACAGCCTGCTGGTCGGCGCGCTGCTCGCGGTGCTGGTGATCATCGTGTTTCTGCGCAGCGCGCGCCTGGGGCTCGCCGGCGCGTGCGTGCTACCGGGCAGCATCGCGCTCACGCTGGTCGGCCTGGCGCTCGCGGGGCAGTCGTTGAACATGATGACGCTCGGCGGGATCGCCGCCGCGGTCGGACTCGTGCTCGACGACGCCATCGTGGTGATCGAACACCTCGCGTTCCGCGCGGACACGCCGGGCGGCGGCGATCGCGCGGCGGCGATGGCGGAGCTGCTGCCGACGCTCGCCGGCTCGACCCTGTGCACGCTCGCGATCTTCCTGCCGTTCCTGTTCCTCGGCGGCGTGACCGGCGCCTTCTTCCGCGTCCTCGCGCTGTCGATGGCCCTGATGCTCGCCTCGTCCTTCCTGATGTGTGCGACCGCGATCCCGCTGCTCAGCCGGACGGCGCGGCACCGGGGCGGAGCGCGGCCGGCCGCCGGCCGTCGGCTCACCGCCGTGATGCGGTTCGCGAGTGCGCACCGCTGGGTCGGCGTGGCGGGCGTGGCGGTGCTCGTCGCGCTCGCGGTGCCGCTGCAGCGCACGCTCGGCACCGGCTTCCTGCCCGACATGGACGAGGGGTCGCTGATCCTCGACTACGTCTCGCCCCCCGGCACTTCGCTCACCGAGACCGACCGCATCCTGCAGCAGGTGGAGAAGCAGCTCGACACCATTCCGGAGATCGCCGCCTGGTCCCGGCGGACCGGCGATCAGCTCGGATTCTTCATCACGGAGCCGAATGTCGGCGACTACGTGCTGCGGCTGCGGGCAGGCCGGCGGCGGTCGGCCGAGGCGATCGCGGACGACCTGCGCCAACGCATCGAGTCCAGCCAGCCCGCGCTCCAGATCGAGTTCGGGCAATTGGTCGAGGACGTGATAGGCGACCTCACCACCAATCCGCAGCCGATCGAGATCCGCGTGTACTCGGAGGACCGCGAGCTGGCCGAGCGCACGGCGCGCGCGGTCGCCGCCCTGGTGGAGCGCGTACCGGGAGCGGTCGACGTGAAGGATGGGATCGTGGTGAGCGGCCCCGACGTGGCGATCGCGCCCACGCCCGCCGCGGCGCGGCTCGGGCTTTCCGCCGAGGAGCTCGGGGCGCAGACGTCGCCGGCGGTGGCAGGGACCGCCGTCGGCGAGATCGTGCGGGGCGCGCGCTCCTGGCCGGTGCGCGCCGTGCTGCCACCGGCGCAGGGCCCCGACGTCTCGACAGCGCTCGGCTCGCTGGCGATCCCGGTCTCGGCAGGCGGGGGCGCAACCCTGCGGGACCTCGCGCGCCTGCGAGTGGATCCGGGCGAGACCGAGATCGCACGCGATGACCTGCGCGGCATGGTGGCGGTGACCGCGCGGCTTTCGGGCCGCGATCTCGGCTCGGCGATGGCCGAGATCCAGCGACGACTGCCGCGCGAGGTCGTCCTCCCGCCGCAGGTGGGCGTCCGATTCGGCGGACTGTGGGCCCAGCAGCAGACCTCGTTCCGCGGGCTGCTCGGCGTTCTGCTGGGCGCGACCGCGCTGGTGACGCTCATCCTGCTCGTCTCGTTCCGCTCGTGGTCCCAGGTGCTGGCGCTGCTGGCCGTCGTGCTGGCCTCGCTGGCCGGAGTGTTCGGCGCGCTCCACCTGACCGGGTCGACCTTCAACATCTCGAGCTTCGTGGGCGCGATCATGGTGGTCGGAGTGGTGGCGGAGAACGGTTACTTCCTGCTCGCCGCCCATCGTGAGTCGCTGCGCTCGGGGCTCGACGCCCCCGCCGCTGCGCTGGCCGCCGCGTTGCGTCGCGCCCGCCCGGTGCTGATGACCACGCTCGCGGGGGTGGCCGCGCTCGCGCCGCTCGCGCTCGGGCTCGGCTCCGGCGGCGAACTGCTGCGCCCCCTGGCGATCGCCGTGATCGGCGGATTCGCCCTCTCGGCCGTGTTGCTGCTCGTCGTGCTGCCGTCGCTGCTCGCCCGCCTCGGTGGAGGCGACGAGTGAATCCGTTGCCCGCAGGACCGCGCCGCGTCGCCGTCACCCAGGACTGGAGGATCGTCCCGATGATCCCGAGCATGCTCCGCACCCCGGCCGTGCTGGCCGTCGCGCTCCTGCTGAACACCTCCGCCGCGCCCGCGGCGCCCGCGCCGCCCAAGGCGTTCGCCATCAGCCACCGCATCCCGATCGGCGGGGAAGGAGGGTGGGACTGTGCCGCGGTGGATGGGCCGCGTCATCGTCTGTACGTGACCCATGGCACGCGGGTGGTGGTGGTGGACGTCCGCACCGACAGCGTCGTTGGCGAGATCCCGAACACGCCGGGCGTGCACGGTGTCGCATTCGCGACCGACCTTGGACGTGGATTCACGAGCAACGGCAGGGATTCCTCGGTCACGGTCTTCGATCTCGAGACGCTCGCCGTGCTGGCGACCGTGAAGCTCCCGGAACGCAATCCCGACGCCATCACCTACGACGCGGCGTCGGGCCGGGTGTTCGCGTTCAACGGCGGCAGCGCCAGCGCGACCGCGCTCGACGCCCGCACGAACGAGGTCGTGGGCACCGTGCCGCTCGGCGGCAAGCCCGAGTTCGCCGAGGTGGACGGCGCCGGGCGCCTCTACGTGAACCTGGAGGACAGCAGTGCGGTGGTGGTGCTCGACACGCGCGCGCTGAAGGTGCTCGCGCGCTGGCCGCTCGCTCCCGGGGAGGGGCCGACCGGACTGGCGCTCGACCACGCGCACCATCGGCTGTTCTCGGCCTGCGGCAATGGGAAGCTCGTGGTGCTCGACGCGCGGGACGGACGCCGGGTCGCCACGCTGCCGATCGGGCAGGGCGTGGACGGCGCGGCGTTCGACGCGAAGCGCGGGCTGATCCTCACCTCGAACGGCGAGGGCACGGTGAGCGTGATCCACGAGGACGGGGCGGAGCGCTATCGCGTGACCGAGACCGCGACCACCGAACGGGGCGCGCGGACGCTGGCGCTCGACGAGTCGACCGGAAAGCTCTACCTGCCGACCGCCGACTTCGGCCCACCGTCAGCGCCGACGCCCGAGCGTCCGCATCCGCGGCCGGCGATCGTGCCGGGATCGTTCCGGGTGCTGGTGGTCGAACGCTAGAGCCGGCGCTCGGGACCGGCGTCGCGAGCCGACGTGGGATGACGTGGAACGCGACGTCGCCGGCCGGGCACTGCACCAGTCGCGCGTCCATGTCCGACCACCAGGCAAAGGCGGCGCCCGCTCGTGCCGCGGCCGGGGCGAGCAGGAGCAGGACCACCAGGATCCAGAAGCGGCGCAGCCAGAGCATGAGTCCCATCCTCCGTCCGCGGCCGCGGAATGGCCCGGCATCACGCCGACCCGGACCGGGAGCCCGGGCCGGCTGATGCGTTCGACGCCGCTTGGTGGCGTCCCAGGCGTACCCCGTCCGCGCGCCCGCGGTTCCGCGCCCGCGATGATCGGTGCCGACTCGGCAGGGCCGGGCTGCCGCGGTGGTCGCTCGGATGGCCGCATCGGGCGCTCGGTGATAGGCGTGTGGCGGGAGCGCTGCTACCAAGGAGCCCTTCCCGCACCGGGCACCCATGCTCCGCCGCGCCGCGGCCCCGACACCGGCGCGCACGCCCCGACCTCTCTCGTCCATCAGGAGGCATCATGGCCCGCCGCTCCCCAGTGCTGCTCGCGACGATCCTGGCACTGGCTTCGTGCGCATCGCTCGCGCCGGCCCAGACCATCACCCAGCCGTTCAGCGGCGACAACCAGAAGGCCTCGGTATCGCAGTGGATCGGCCCGGTGAAGGTGACGGTCGACTACAGCAGTCCCGACGTGCACGCCCCGGACGGCTCCGACCGCCGCGGCAAGATCTGGGGCGGGCTGGTCGGGTACGGGCTCTACGACCTCGGCTTCAACAACTGCACGAAGTGCCCGTGGCGCGCGGGAGCGAACGAAAACACGGTGTTCACCGTCTCGCACGACGTGCTGATCGAGGGCCAGCCGCTGAAGGCGGGCGCCTACGGCCTGCACATGATCGCGGGGCAGGACGAATGGATCATCATCTTCTCGAACAACTCCACCTCGTGGGGGAGCTTCTCGTACGACCCGGCCGAGGACGCGCTGCGCGTGAAGGTGAAGCCCGCGAAGAACGAGTACCACGAGTGGCTGACCTACGAGTTCACCGACCGCGAGCCGGACCACGCGACGGTGGCGCTCGAGTGGGAGGACCTCGCGGTCCCGGTGAAGATCTCGGTCGAGCACATGGACGACCTGTACGTCGCGCAGATGAGGCGCGAGCTGCGGGACCGTCACGGGTTCTCGTGGATCAACTGGATCGCGGCGTCCCAGTACTGCCTCGCGCACAAGACCCATCTCGCCGACGGGCTGTGGTTCGCCCAGCAGGCGGTGAGCTGGGAGGGCATCGGGGTCGCGAACTTCCAGACGCTGTCGAACCTCGCCCAGCTGCAGATCGCCAACGGCAAGTCGGCGGACGCTGGCAAGACGATCGAGCAGGCGATGGCGCCGATGGATGCCGGCGTGCTGCAGCTGCACCAGTTCGCGCGCCAGCTCCAGGGCCAGGGCGAGAACCAGCTGGCGATGTCGGTGTTCGAGACCAACGCCAAGCGCCATCCGAACACCTGGCCGGTCAACCTCGGCCTCGCGCGCGGCTACGCGGCGCTCGGGGACAAGCGGAAGGCGGCCTCGTTCGCGCGCAAGGCGCTTCCGCAGGCCCCGGACGACCTCAATCGGAAGAACATCGAGGGGCTGATCCAGCAGTGGGAAGGCACCGCGCCCAAGTGAAGCGGTGAGGGGAGCGGGCGCCGAGGCCGGGGCGTTGGTGGCCGCGGCGCTCCACTTCGCCCGGTCCCAGGAAGGAGGCGAGCGGCACGCGCGGCGGCTGATGGTGATCCACCAGCGCGCCGCGCGCCGTCGTCACTTGGTCTTCTCGAACGCGAGCGCCGCCGAGTTCATGCAGTAGCGCAGGCCCGTGGGCCGCGGGCCGTCGTCGAACACGTGGCCCAGGTGCCCGCCGCAGCGCGCGCACACCACCTCGTCGCGCTCCATGCCGAGGGTTCGGTCGGTGGCCACCTTCACGTGGCTCGCGGCAATCGGGGCCCAGAAGCTCGGCCAGCCGGTACCGGACTCGAACTTGGTGTCGGAGCGGAACAGCGTGAGTCCGCAGCCGGCGCAGCGGTACACACCGGTCGCGTGGTTGTCCCAGTAGGTGCCGGTGAACGCGCGCTCGGTGCCCTTCTGGCGCAGCACCCGGAACTGCTCGGGCGTGAGGTGGCGCTGCCACTCGGCCTCGCTGCGCACCACGTGCCCCACGGTGTCCGCCGCCGCACCGCCGGCGGGTTCCGGTCCCGCGGCGCGACGCGCCGGCGGATCGGTGCCGCGCCCCGCGGCCGCCATCACGCCCAATCCCACCGCGACCACGCCGATCATCGACCACGTCTTCGACATCCTGCCCGACCTTCCTCGGCCTGTTCCTGTGCTGTCCACGAGACGCACCCCTTGGACGGATGGGCCCGCGATCCGGCTGTCAGGACGCGGTCATTTCGCGGCGCCCGGCGCGCAGGCACGAGCCCCCGCGCGAACGTCCACGCGGCGTCTCGACGTCGCGGACTCTTCAGCGGGTCGCCACCGGCTGCGCGTGGGTGATCTGGGTGCCCAGCACCACCAGGAACTTCGCGATCCAGTCGGGATGGGCGGGCCACGCCGGCGCGGTCACCAGCGAACCGTCCACCACCGCCTGGTCGATCGGGATCGCCGCGTACTCGCCGCCCGCCAGCGTGACCTCGGGACCCACGGCCGGATAGGCCGACACCCGCCGCCCGCGCACGACGCCGGCGGCGGTCAGGATCTGCGCGCCGTGACAGATCGCGGCCACCGGCTTCTGGGCGGTGAAGAAATGCCTCACGAGCTCGAGCACCTTGGGGTCCAGCCGCAGGTACTCGGGCGCTCGCCCGCCCGGGATCACGAGGGCGTCGTACGCCTCGGGGCGCACCTCGTCGAACGTCGCGTTGAGTACGAAGTCGTGGCCGCGTTTCTCGCTGTAGGTCTGGTCGCCCTCGAAGTCGTGGATGGCGGTGCGCACCTTGTCGCCCTTCTGCTTCCCCGGGCAGACCGCGTGCACGGTGTGACCGACGGCGATCAGGGCCTGGAACGGCACCATGATCTCGTAGTCCTCGACGTAGTCGCCCGCCAGCAACAGGATCTTCTTCGCCATCGCAGACCTCCCGCGTCCGTGTCAGCGACCGTTCGTGCGGCCGCGCCCAGGATGTTCCGCCGGCGCGTGCACCGGGTCAACTAGAAGCGCACGCGAACGCCGAAACGCGAATGGCGGGCGCCGGGCGAGACGATCCAGCTGACGCGTGAGGGGCCGCCCGTGGGGCGCGCGCCGCGCGTGCGCACGAAGCTCTCGACCTTGTTCGCGCTCCACCAGCCGAGGGCGGCGCCGGCCACCACGTCGCTCAGCCAGTGGCGGTCGTCCTCGAGCCGCGACCAGCCCACCGCGGCGGCGGCCGGATACGCGAGCGCGGGCACCCACGGCGAATCGGTCTCGCGGTCGAGCGCCGTCGCGAACGCGAACGCCACCGTCGTGTGCCCGGACGGGAAGGCGTCGTTGCTGGAGAATGGACGGAAGCGCCGGGGCTCCCCGGGCGCGATATCGGGTCGCATCCGACCGACCGACAGCTTGATGCCTTCGCACAGCAGGCTCGCGGTGCCGACCGCCAGCGCGGTTCGCACGCTGCCGCGCGAGAGTTCCGGTCGGTCGAGCAGCCGGCCGGTCAGGTAGCCGACCACCACGCTCGGACCGATCACGGCGGGCGTGCCGAGCGGCCGCACGCCGCGCGCGAAGTCGTGGAGGCGGGGATCGTCCGGGCCGCTCGACACCCGGTCCACGCCGCGGTCGAAGCCCCCGGCCAGCGTGACCGCGGCGGTGGCGCCCACTCCGTACCACAGGTCGGAACGGCCGAACGCGCGGGTGGCGGGAGGGAAGACGCCCGCCGCCGGCCCGGGACCCGGGCCCCCCAGGGGGCCATCCGCGGACGCCGCGGACGCCGCGGACGCCACGGCCAGCACGACGGTCGCGAGGACCGCCGCGCGAATGATGGCCTGGACCAGTCGGGGGAGCATGTCGGTTCTACACCGCCGATGGGCGTTCGGTTCGACGCGACCGACCGGCGCCGCGGCGCGCCGGAGCCGTGCAGCGCCGGCCTCGAATGGCTAGAATGCGCGCCCGGACACCACCCCACGCCCCGCGGAGGTTCCCGACATGCCCAAGCCGACCCACGCCGACGCCGAGCTCCTGCTCCACCTGTACGAACTCCGGCGCGACCCCGAGCTGCGGCGGGCGCGCCGCTGGTTCCTGTCGGAATTCAAGCCCGCCGGCTGGGAGGAGATCCAGGCGCGCTACCTCACGCACTCCGACGAGGACCGCTGGTTCCGGATGACGACCTCGTACTGGGAGATGGTCGCGACGCTGGTCAATCGCGGCGTGCTGCACGCCGAGCTGTTCTTCGAC
Source organism: Candidatus Eiseniibacteriota bacterium (assembly GCA_963725865.1). GTDB lineage: Bacteria > Eisenbacteria > RBG-16-71-46 > RBG-16-71-46 > RBG-16-71-46 > CAVSAC01. Next base: position 1,265,354 of record CAVSAC010000012.1, on the reverse strand, counting down.
CACACCGGCGAGGACATCGTGACGTGGGAGCGGTGCAAGTCGTGGATCGCCGGCGCGCGAGCCAGCATCCGCCCGACCTACCTCTACCAGTTCGAGAAGCTGGTGGCCGGGCACCTGGCGTTCCGCGCGCGGCTCCATGCGGCCCACGCTCCGCGCGCGCCGCGTGCGGCCCGCGGTCGGCGCGCGCCGACCGCCCGGCGCCGGGCGCCCGCCAAGTCGCGAGCGCGCTGAAGTGGGCTCCACCTTCGGACGTCTGTTCCGCGTCACCACGTTCGGCGAGTCCCACGGGCCCGCGGTCGGCGTGGTGGTGGACGGCCTGCCGCCCGGCGTCGCGGTCGACGTCGCGATCGTCCAGCGCGAGCTGGAACGCCGGCGACCGGGTCAGAGCGCGCTCACCACGCAGCGGCAGGAATCGGACACCGTCGAGGTGCTCTCCGGCGTGTTCGACGGAGTCAGCCTCGGCACCCCGATCGCGATGCTGGTGCGCAACCAGGACCAGCGCTCGAAGGACTACGACGCCCTCAAGGATGTGTTCCGCCCCGGCCACGCCGATCGCGTCTACGCCGAGAAGTACGGCGTGCGCGACCATCGCGGCGGCGGCCGCTCCTCGGGACGCGAGACTGTCGGGCGCGTGGCCGCCGGGGCGCTCGCGCGGATCGCGCTCGGCACCATCGGCGTGAGCCTGGTCGGCGGCACCGTGCAGGTGGGCGAGGTGCGCACCGAGCGGCGCGACTGGGACGAGGTCGAGCGCAATCCCGTGCGCTGTCCCGACGCCGCCGCCGCGGCCGCGATGGCGGAGGTCATCCTGCGAGCGCGCGAGGAGCGCGACTCGGTCGGCGGCGTGGTCGAGGTGGTGGCGCGGGGGCTACCCGCGGGCTGGGGCGAGCCCACCATGGACAAGCTCGACGCCGCGCTGGGCGCCGCGATGCTCTCGATCCCGGCCACCAAGGGGGTGGAGATCGGCGGCGGTTTCGGCATGTGCGAGCTGCGCGGCTCCCAGACCAACGACGTCTTCGACGGCACCCGCCACCTGACCAACTTCGCGGGCGGCATCTCGGGCGGCATCTCGACCGGCGCGGACGTGGTGGTGCGGGTCGCGGTGCGACCGGCGACCTCGATCGGCAAGCCGCAGACCGCCGCCACGGCGGCCGGCGGCACCACCTCCATCGCCATCGAGGGACGCCACGATCCCTGCATCTGCCCGCGCGTGGTGCCGGTGGCCGAGGCGATGCTGGCACTGACGCTGATGGACGCCTGGTTGGCCCAGCGCGCCCTGCGCGGCCGGGAGAAGTAGGGCGGCATCCGCCCCTCGTGAACGACATCACAAGTGCCGATACACGAAACGCGCGCGGCGCCCCCGCATTCGGAACTTGAGCGCCGCGTGGGGGGTGTCTACCTTGTGGTTGGCGGGTGGTGGCCGCGACCGCTTCCCATCGAAGCGCCCGAACCAGGAGGGATCCCTTTGGCCCGTGGCCTCCGCCGAGTCGTGACGGTCGCGTCGTGCGCGCTGATCGCGTGTGCCCTCGGCGGGCGTGCGCGCGCCCAGACCCTCTACACCGTCAAGGACCTCGGCAGCCTCGGCGGCAGCGTGAGCGGCGCCCTCAGCATCAACTCCAGCCTCCAGATCGTCGGGCACTCGTTCCTGCCGGGCGACGTCGCGCTGCGCGCGGTGCTCGACGACGGCGGCGGCCTGCGCGATCTCGGCACGCTCGGCGGTCCCCAGTCGCAGGCGCGTCACATCAACGACGCCGGCGACGTGGTCGGCTGGGCGGACGCGCCCGACGGCGGCTACCACGCGTTCCGGTGGCGCGCGGGCGTGATGGAGGACCTCGGCACCCTGGGCGGCACCGTGAGCGACGCGCGCTGGATCAACTCCCACGGCGACGTGGTCGGCTCCTCGCTCGGAGTCGGCGACACCGTCGAGCGCGCGTTCCTGTGGCGCGACGGCGTGATGACCGACCTCGGCACGCTCGGGGGCACGGACGCCCGCGCCTACTGCATCAACGGCCTCGGCGACATCGTCGGCTTCGCGCGCATCCCGGCCAACGACGAGCTGCACGCGTTCCTGTGGCGCCACGGATCGATGACCGATCTGGGCACGCTCGGCGGCTGGGCCAGCCACGCCTACTCGATCAACGAAGCCGGCAAGGTGTGCGGGTGGTCGATGAAGGTGCCCAACTACGTCAGCCACGCGTTCCTGTGGAGCGAAGGGGTCACCATCGACCTCGGCACGCTCGGCGGCGTGTACAGCGCGGCGTTCGCGCTCAACGCGCGCGGCGACGTGGTCGGCACCTCGACCGACGCGTCCGGGACCCAGCACGCGTTCCTGTGGGACGGTGCGAAGCTGATCGACCTGAACACCGTCATCCCGCGCGGCACCGGCTGGCTGCTCACCTCGGCGAGCAGTATCGACGACGCCGGGGACATCGTCGGGGTCGGCCGCCACGGGACCCTGACGCGCGCGTTCCTGCTCCAGCCCACCGGCGGGCTCGCGGTTGGCCCCGGCGCGGACGCGCTCGCGTTCTCGGGCCCGATCCCGAATCCGGCGCGCGGCAGCGCGGTGTTCCGGCTCGCGCTGCCCGCCGCCGGGCCCGCCCGGGTCGCGGTGTTCGACCTCGCCGGGCGCCGAGTGCGCACGCTCACCGATGGCCACCTCGATGCCGGCTCCACGCGGCTCGTGTGGGACGGCCACTCCGAGGACGGCACGACGGCCGGAGCGGGGGTGTACTTCGCCCGCTTCGACGGAGTCGGCGCCACCCTGACGCGTCGCTTCGTGCTCACGCACTGACGCGCCGCGCACCGCGCTCGCGCCACCGCACCCCATCGCAGCGCCGGGCTTTGACCCTCGCGCGCGGCGCATGCTAGGCTCGCGCACTGCGTTTCCCGGAGGAACCGTGATCTCGAGCCGTCGATACGAGTACTGGCGCAGCACCGGCCGCGCGTGGCGTGGCCGGGAGTCCGCGCTGGTCCGCTGAGTCCACCGGGTCCGCGCCGAGACTCCCAGCCCATGCCATGGCGGCATGGGCTTCTTCGTACCCGCTCGCGAGGACGCTCCACCGATGCTGGTCATCCTGAGACCCGGCGTGACCGAGGCGCTCGCCAACGACGTGGCCTCGCGGCTACGCATGGCGGGGCTCGCGGTGCACCGCACTGAGCACGACGGGCGGGTGCGGATGGCGGCGGTCGGCGACCTCGGCGGCATCGACCTCGCCACGGTGCGGGCGTGGGCGGGGGTGGAGTCCGCCGAGCGCATCAAAGCCCCGTTCAAGCTGGTCTCGCGGGTGTTCCATCCGCACGACACCGTGATCAGCGTGGGCCGCTGCGCGATCGGCAGCACCCAGCTCGCGATCATGGCCGGCCCCTGCTCGGTGGAGGGCGAAGAGCAGGCGTTCACGATCGCCGCCGCGGTCGCGAAGGCGGGCGCCACCATCATGCGCGGCGGGGCGTTCAAGCCGCGCACGTCGCCCTACTCGTTCCAGGGCCTTGGCGAGGAGGGCCTGAAGATCCTGCGCCGCGCCGCCGACGCGCACGGCCTCGCGGTGGTGAGCGAGGTGATGGACACCGCGCAGGTCGGGCTGCTGGCGCGCTACGCGGACATCCTGCAGATCGGCGCGCGCAACATGCAGAACTTCTCGCTGCTGCGCGAGGTCGGACAGACGCAGAAGCCGGTGCTGCTCAAGCGCGGGCTGGCCGCCACGATCGAGGAGTGGCTGATGAGCGCCGAGCACGTGATGTCGCAGGGCAACTCCCAGGTGATCCTGTGCGAGCGCGGCATCCGCACGTTCGAGACCTACACCCGCAACACCCTCGACCTGAACGCCATCCCGGTCGTGAAGGAGCTGAGCCACCTGCCGGTGATCGTCGATCCCTCGCACGGCACCGGCATCCGCGACAAGGTCGCGCCGATGGCGCGCGCCTCGATCGCGGCCGGGGCGGACGGGGTGATCGTCGAGGTCCATCACGACCCCGACCACGCGCTCTCCGACGGCGCGCAGTCGCTGTACCCCGAGCAGTTCGACAGCCTCGTCGAGCAGCTCCGCACCATCGCCGGTGTGTTGGGGCGAAGGGTGTAGGATCGGGGCGTCACCGATCCACCCTCGGATGTCGATTCGCTCGAACGGCCGTCCATGCGATCGCTCCGCCCCCTGGCATCCGCCGTCGCCGGTCTGTTCGTCCTGCTGCTCGCCGCCCGTCCGACGCACGCCCGTCCGTCGCTCCATCCCGGCGCCGAGGCCGGATGGCAGTCCTCCACGCTCCGCTACGACGATCCTCTGGGCTTCTGGGACACCGGCTGGGGGAACACCCTCACCGGCGGCGCCACGCTCGACGTGCCGATCGCGCGAGGATTCGGGCTCTCCAACGGCGTGCGTTACGTCTGCTACTCCAATCACGTCGCGTTCGACGGCGACATCGACTTCGGCTCGGGCCCGGTGGGGTTCGGCGGCGGATTCCGACTGCGCGCCAACGACGTCGCGGTCCCGCTCCTCGTAGGCTACGCGCCGCGTCCGCAGTCCGGGCCGTACTTTGGATTGGGCACCGAGTTGGCGTTCCTCGCGTCGGCGCGAGTGTTCAGCGCCGGTGAGTTCCCGGGTGGGATGGAGTCGTCGCGCTACCGCGATATCCGCCGGGACCTGAAGCCGGTCGACCTGTCGCTCTGCGGCACCCTGGGCTGGGAGATCCCGTCGGAGAAGCGCGCGGCCGTCGCGCAGGTGCGGGGTCGATTCCGCTCGAGCGCCGGCCTCGTCCGCGCTCGGCGACCGGCTGGAGGGCGACGGGTGCGCGGGCGTACTCTGTGCGTGCCCCACGGTTCCTTTCACGAGGAGGCTGGCCGCGATGATCGCGATCCGTTCCACCGTGCTCGTGTGCGCGCTGCTGCTGAGCTGCCGCGCGCTCGCACCCGGCCCCGCGAATGCTCGCATGGTCGTGCGGCCCGGCGTGGAGTTCGGAATCGGCCGCTCGAGCGTCGACTACGACGACCCGCTTCCGTTCTGGGACAACGGTTGGGCGACCTCGTTCACGGCCGGCGCGCGCGTCGAGCTTCGCTACGGCCCGCACTTCGGCCTGCTGACCGGCGCACGATTCGCGCACTCCGGGAATCACGTCGAGTACGCGACCACGCCGACCGACCCCTTCCTGCTCCAGCAGGGCAAGTTCGGCCTACGGGTGGACGAGGTTCGCGTGCCGCTGCTGCTCCGCCTCTCGCCGTTCTGGGCGCGTCGTCTCCAGATCACGATCGGCCCCGAGGCGGCATTCGTGACCGCCGCGCACTTCCGACTCGTGCGGGACATCGAACGCTACGATCCGACCTTGGACGCGATGGTCCCGAGACACGAGGCGGGGACGACCAACATCTTCACGCACGTGCGTACGTCACGCCTCGACGCACGCTCCGGCATCGGGTGGGCGTTTCCGCTCCGCGGGCACCGCGGGCTGGTCGACCTGCGCGTGACGCGCGCGCTGACGGACGGGGCGCTCGACGCGGGCTGGTTCTCGACCTGGAAGCCGTTCGACGTGACGCTGGTGACCGGCGTGGACTGGTAGGCGTTCGCGCCGGACCGAAGCGCGCGGTTCGCGTCGGCCGGCGCGATCCCAGCGGCGCCGGCGCACCGATCGCGGGCACCGGGGGCGGCGGGATGCGGCGTCGCAGCGCTCCTCAGTCGAGCCGCGACCAGAGCCGCTTCCAGGCGATACGGCCGGAGGCGACCTGGTACTCGAGCAGCATCGCACCCTCGATGTGGCCGTCGGTGTAGCGCGCGAACACGTAGGACGGCGAGAGCAGCAGGATCTCGTCGACCTGCATGCTGCCTCCGAGCACCGCGCGATCCGGGATCAGCTCCGGATGCGCCTGGAGATCGTCGCGCAGCTGGGTGGGAGGGTCGGAGAGCCCGTCGCGCTGCAACATCGTCACATCGACCTCGTCCAGCATGGTGCCACGCTGACGTACCCAGTGCTGGACCGCCTGCTGCCAGCGGCGTGACTGCAGCCGCGCCGTCGTCGCCACCCATTGCCAGTAGAGCGAGTCGGCGCCCCACGGTTCGATCGGCGGACTCGGCAGCGCGAGCGTGGTGCCGAGCGAGTCCATGACGAACCGCGTCCAGTGCCACGTGGCCTGCTCGCGTCGCTCGGCGAGCTCCGCGCGGCGCATCTGGTACCGCCAGTTGTTCGAGAGGAAGATCGTCGCGATCGACAGCGCGACCAGCGTCAATGCCACCACCACTCGTCCCCAGCGCATGCGAGCACCTCTGCGCCGGTTATCGGCAGCATCGGTGGCTGCCTTGACAGCGCGCGCCACGGTGCGGTTTGATCTCCCGCTCGCGGGCGATTAGCTCAGCTGGCTAGAGCACTTGCTCGACAAGCAAGGGGTCACTGGTTCAAGTCCAGTATCGCCCACCATCTTCGCGGGGCGCGTATGCCGTTCGGACCGTCGTCCCGGCGTGCCGCCCCGCGTCTCGTTGCGAAGGGAATCCGCCATGACCATGGCTTCCGCGCCCTCCTCGGGCCCCGACCTCTCGCAGTATCCGGGCGGCGAGGCGCTGTACAAGCTCCGCCATTCGGCCGCTCACGTGCTCGCGACCGCGGTGGTGGAGCTGTTCCCCGAGGTCAAGGTCGCCGGCGGACCGCCGATCGACGACGGCTTCTACTACGACTTCGCCAAGGAGACGCCGTTCACGCCCGAGGACCTCGAGCGCATCGAGGCGAAGATGCGCGAGATCATCGCGGCCGACCAGCCCTTCGAGTACATCGAGACCACGCGCGAAGAGGCGCAGCAGCGCTTCACCGCGGCGAACGAGAAGTACAAGCTCCACTTCATCACCCAGATCCCGGCGGGCGCCAAGGTCACCTACTACCGCAACGGTCCGTTCCTCGACCTGTGCCGCGGTCCGCACGTCGAGAGCACCGGGAAGCTCAAGGCGGTCAAACTCACGCACGTCGCGGGCGCCTACTGGCTCGGCAGCGAGCGCTACGAGATGCTCCAGCGCATCTACGGCACCGCGTTCGCGAGCCCCGAGGAACTGGCCGCTCACCTGCAACGCATCGAGGAGTCGCTCAAGCGCGACCACCGCCGACTCGGCAAGGAGCTCGACCTCTACTCGGTGCACGAGGAGGTGGGGGCGGGGCTGATCTTCTGGCACCCCAAGGGCGGCGCGATCCGCCACGCCATCGAGACGCTTTGGAAGGACGAGCACCTGCGGCGCGGCTACCAGCTCGTCTACACCCCGCACATCGCGAGCGAGAAGCTGTTCGAGATCTCGGGGCACCTCGTGAACTACGCCGAGCTGATGTACGGGCCGATGGAGATCGACGGCAAGCCGTACCGCGCGAAGCCGATGAACTGCCCCGGCCACATCATGATCTACAACACCCGCAAGCACTCCTACCGTGACCTGCCGCTGCGCTACGCCGAGCTGGGCACCGTCTACCGCTACGAGCGCTCCGGCGTGCTGCACGGCATGGAGCGCGTGCGCGGCTTCACGCAGGACGACTCCCACATCTTCTGCACCCGCGAGCAGCTGCTCGACGAGGTCGACGGCATCCTCGATCTGATGGACTTCCTGCTGAAGACCTTCGGCTACGAGTACGTGTGCTACCTCGCGACCCGGCCGCAGGAGAAGTACATCGGCTCCGAGGAGGAGTGGGAGTTCGCCACCAACGCGCTGCGCCAGGCGCTCGACCGCCGCGGCCTGCCGTACGAGGTCGACGAGGGCGGCGGCGCGTTCTACGCGCCCAAGATCGACGTGAAGCTGCGCGACGCGCTGGGGCGCGAATGGCAGTGCCCGACCATCCAGGTCGACCTCAACCTGCCGAAGCGCTTCGGCGTGTACTACACCGGGCCCGACGGGCAGGACCACGAGGCGGTGATGCTGCACCGCGCGCTGTACGGCTCGCTCGAGCGGTTCGTGGGCATCTACATCGAGCACACTGGCGGCGAGTTCCCGGTGTGGGTGGCGCCGGTGCAGGTGATGGTGATTCCCGCCAACCCGAAGGCGTTCGATTACGCGACCTCGACCGCCCAGTTGCTGAAGGAGGGCGGTGTGCGGGTGGAGCTCGACCTGCGCGACGAGAAGATGGGGGCGAAGATCCGCGACGCCGAGCTGCAGAAGATCCCGTACATGCTGGTGGTCGGCCCGCGCGAGGCCGAGGCCGGCACGGTGGCACCGCGCCGCAAGGGCGAGGGCCAACTGTCGGCGATGACGCGCGAGGAGTTCCTGGCGCGCGTGCAGCAGGAGACGCGCGAGCGGACGCGGTAGGCTCTGCTGGACGGCACGAAGGCCCCGTCGCGCGCGGCGGGGCCTTCGTGCCGTGGGTACGTCGCTACGGGAACAGGATCCCGAACCGCACCGGCGTCACGCCGCGCTGGTCGGGGTTCTTGAACAAGAACTCGTAGCCCGCATCCACGAACACCCCCGCTCCATTCCACTGCGCGGTCGAGAGACCTGCTCGACCAAAGCCGGCGAGGCCCTCTTCGTCGACGAGCGGTCCAACCCGGGTGACACTGGAGGCATCATTGGCGTAAACCCTGTCCTGATCGCCCGCGAATCGCGCGGCGATGCCGCCCTCGAGGAAGGGGCGAATCAGGCGTCGCCTCACCAGGTGGACGCGCGTGCCGATCGCCACCGCGTTGAGCCTACGGTCCTCGCGCGACGTGTACAGCGTCTGAGTGAACGTGCGGTAGGTGACGGTCCCCGTCAATCCGGTCGACTGCACCTCGAGGAACGGACTCCACCACGGGGATGGATCGATCGAGAGCCGCAGCGACGCGATGAACCCGTCCTGCAGCACCGGCCAGCGCTGTGCGCGGCAGTATCCGATCGCCCCTGCGACGTGCACATCCGGCGGCGGGCCGGAAGCGGGCCCGTCGCGAGGCACCGTCACCAGCACGGCGGACGCGTCGCTCCACGCGGCGCCCAGCCCCGCCAACAGCACGAAGAGGAGCCATGCTCCCCTCCGCGCACCGGTCGCGATTCCGTGCGCGGCCTGCATATCGCCTCCTCCGTCTCAGGGCAGGATGATGCCGACCCGCACCGGCACCACCGCGTAGCGAGCGGGGTTGCGCGCCACGAATTCCCAACCCACGTCGGTGAACAGCCCGCCGCCGCCCCGGCGCGCGGTGGTGATGCCGGCGTGCAGCGCACCGACCACGCCGTTGAACCGGTTCCGGTCGCCGTGTGGCGAGAACGAGGACGTGCGCCGGCCCTCGAGGCCCACGCGCGCGCCAAGCGTCGCGTCAGCGTAGGTGCGCCAGCGCGCGATGCGGACGGGGTAGAGCCGCGCGCCGAAAGCGGCGCTCGCGGTGCGGAGATCGGCGGCGTCGACCTCATAGAGCCGCGGCGCGTCGGGCCCCGAGAGCGCGACGACGCGGCCGTCGGCGACCGGGCCGCCGAGCGTGGTGAGATCGACGCGAGCCAGCATGCTCACGCGCTCCGACTGCTCCACCTCGAGGCCACCGGACCACGCCGGGCCGATGTGGGCATCGCTGTAGGTCACCGGAGCGGACCAACCCACGGCGACGAATGGCCGCACGTTGCCGGCCGCGCGGGCCCCGTCGGGCGCCAATCCGCATGTCCCGAGGGCGAGCATGATGGGAAGAGCAAGGATCGATCGGTTCATCCTGGCCTCCGAGGTGAGGAGCTTTCCCGATGCGTCATCGCCTCGTCCTACCCCTGCCCGGCGACGCGTGTTCCGGAGTTCCTCACCGCCGCGCCGCCCGGCGCACGGCCGGCCGGACTACGGGAAGAGGATCCCGACCGTGAACGGCATCGACTGGGTCGTGCGCCCCTTGGTGAAGATCGAGTTCCAGTGGAGGTCCACGAACAGTCCGCTGCCGTCGCGCCTCAGCAGCTCGACGCCCCCGCCGGCACTCGCGGCACCGCGGAACTCGTCCTCGCCCTGGTTCTCGAACAGCGTCGCCGTGACGGGGTCGTACAGCAGCGCGTCACCGCTGCGCACCAGGCCCAGCCCGGGGCCGGCCTCGATGAAGAAGCGCGGCCACTCGCCGCGGGTGTGGAGCTTCAGCATCGCGGCCAATTGCACCAGGCTCGCGCCGCCGCCCTCGACGGCGGCGCCGGTCCCGTACAGGCCGATCCGCTTGAGGAAGTGCCGCTCGTCGAATGGCAGCTGCGTCCAGTCGGCGCGGATCCGCACGCTGAAGCGCGGCTCGAGCAGGAATTCCATCCCGGCGCCGAAGTTGCCGCCCGCATTCCACTGGCTCGTGAGGGCCGGCGGCGCGAGTGGGAAGCCGAACCCGCCCAGCACGAAGAACCGCTGCTCGGGCCCCTTGCGGCGCTCCTTGCCCGGCGGACGCGTCGCGGCCGCGCTGTCGGGGCGATCGAGCGGCGTGGTCCCCAGCGGCAGCCGCACGATGGTGATGGGAGGGACGCGGTGCCCGGTGGAGTCGGTGGCGGTGGCGCTGGTGTCGGCGCGCGTCGCGCTCGAGTCCACCGGAGCGGCACCCGCGCGGGGAGAGGAGAGATCGAGGTGGTAGGTGTCGGCACGGGTCGCGCTCGAATCCGCCGGAGCGGCGGACGCGTGGGACGGGATGAGCAATGGGGCGAGCAGCGAGAGCGTCGCGACCCAGTGGCGGACCATCATGCGGAGCGGATCTCCTGTGCCCGAAACGACACGGCGGCGCGCGGGTGGCGCGCCGCCTGCGCGCCGGGCGTTCGGCCCGGCCGTCGACCCGGACCCAGAGTAGGCGCCCGGCGGACCGAATGCCAGCCTTCCCGCGATCCGCGGCGCGGTGCCGTGCATGCCGCGGGCGCCCGGACCGCAGTCCGCGCGCCCGCGCACATCACCGCCGAGAGGTCGGATCAGAACTTGAGCACCAGGCCGCCGGTACCCTGGAAGCCGCTCGGCCACCACGTGGCCTTGGCGCCACCTTCCTCGGCGGAAGCGTAGGCGACGTAGCGTCCGACCTGGATGTTGAAGCCCACCTGGTCGGTGAACATCATCATCCCACCGACCCGGCCGGAGAGCCCGAAGCGCGTGACGTTCTGGGTCTGGTAGGGGTTGAGATAGGCGCCGCCGTCGAACTTGGCCTTGCCGCTCCAGTATTCGAGCCCCGGTCCGAAGTAGAGGATCGCGCGGTCGGCCACTTTCGCGATGCGGTCCCCGCCGATGCGGACGTTCCACGAGCTCTGGGTGTACTTGAAGTCGGTCGCCGTGGGGGTGGCGTTGGCCCCCGGCTTGTCGGTCTCGGCGAAGTAACCCACCCCGCCGGAGAACGTGAACGCGTAGTCGGGCGACATCAGCCGCCAGTACTGGAGCCCGACCCCGACCTCGGAGTGGTCGTAGGCGCTGATGTAGCTTCCCGCCGCGGGCGAGTACAGATCCGCGGTGCCGTTGGTGATCTGGATGGCGTAGTAGCCGTCGCCCGTCTCGAGGGCGGACGCGGTCGAGGCGCTGACCACCACCGCCAGGGCGGCGAGGACGAAGAGCGTGCGCATGAGAACCTCCGTTTGGGGGGTACTTCCCGGCGTGCGGTCGCTCCGGGACGGCAGGGGATGGGGTCGATTCGCCCCGCTAGGATGCGCAGGGGACGACCACGGTTGTCAACCCGGCCCACAGTCGCCTTGCACCGCACCGCGGCGGTGCCTTAGACTGCCCGTCCAGTTTCCAAGCAGAAGCCTCGCGCTTCTCACCCCCGCGGACCTCGTGGTCTTGCTCAAGGGTCTTGGTCGCGTGCCCCAACGACATGGGCGCGCGCTCGCTCGCTCCGGCCGACGCCGGGCGGGGCCTTCCGCTTGGAGGACCCGCCCGGCGTTCGCGTTTCGTGGCGCGCCACGCGCGACCGGGCTCCTGTTCGAACGTCTGGATCGGAGGTGCAGCCATTTCGGTGATGAAGCAGCCTGAAGTGCGCGTCAATGAGCGCATCCGCGTCCCCCAGGTCCGCGTGATCGGGGACGACGGCGCTCAGGTCGGCGTGCTGCCAGTGCGCGAAGCGCTCGCGCTGGCGCAGTCCAAGGGCCTCGATCTGGTCGAGGTGTCGCCGACGGCGCGACCGCCCGTCTGCCGCATCATGGACTACGGGAAGTACAAGTACGAACAGAACCGCCGCGCCCGGGTGGCCAAGAAGAAGCAGCACCAGATGCAGCTCAAGGAAGTGAAGATGCGGCCCAAGATCGACGACCACGACTACGAGTTCAAGCTCAAGCACGCTCGCCAGTTCCTCGACGACCGTGACAAGGTCAAGGTCACGGTCACGTTCCGCGGTCGCGAGATGGCGCACCAGGAGCTTGGCTACGCGCTCATCCAGAAGGTGATCGCCGCGCTGGCCGACGTGGCGCTGGTGGAATCGCCGCCGCGCTCGGAAGGGCGCACGCTCAACGCGGTGATGATGCCCAAGCCGTCGAAGACCGGCGGTGGCAAAGCCGAGACCCACGCGGCGCCGGCCGGCAAGGCCGAGTCCGCTTCCGCCGCCGCGGCACCGCCGCCCGGCGCTTTGAAGGAGTGACCCGATGCCCAAGATGAAGACCAACCGAGCCGCCGCGAAGCGGTTCAAGGTGTCCGGCACCGGCAAGGCCGTGCGCGGCCACGCGAACCTGCGTCACGGCATGATCGGCAAGTCGCGGGGCCGGAAGCGCAAGCTGGTGGGCACCGAGGTGGTGGCCGCTGCCGATCAGGCGCGCGTCCTCCGCATGCTCGGCAAGCGTTAGACCCGAATTCACGACGAACATCCGCCCCGCGTCGCGCCCCCGAGCGATGGCGCCGCGGGCATGGAGGTCATGACCGATGCCTCGTTCCAAGACCGTAGTTCCCGGACGCGCCCGCCGGCGCAAGGTGATGAAGGCCGCGAAGGGGAACTTCAGCGGCCGCCGCAAGCTGTACAAGAGCGCGCTCCAGACCGTGCAGCGCGCCGGGCAGTTCGCGTACGAACACCGTCGCAAGAAGAAGCGGGACTTCCGCCGCCTGTGGATCGTGCGCATCAACGCGGCCGCGCGCATCAACGGCCTGTCGTACAGCACGCTCATCGCCGGCCTGAAGAAGGCGAACGTGGACGTCAACCGCAAGCTGCTCGCCGACCTCGCGGTGCGCGACGCGGGGGCGTTCGCGAAGCTCGCGGAGGTGGCGAAGTCGGCGACGGTGTGACGCGATGGCCGACCCGCTGCTGAACGGACTCGATCCGCAGTGGGCCGCGGGTGACCCGCGGCCGCTGCTGCCGGACTTCGACGAGCGCCTGGCCGCGCTGCGCGCGACCGATGGCGACCTCGCGCAGGCAGTCCTGGCGTGGAGCGAGCGGTTGTCCGGCGCGCCGGACGCCGCCGCGCTTTCCACCTGCGTGGTGGCGGTGCTGGGGCGCGAGCGCGGCGCGCTGACGCGGGCGCTGGGGGAACTGCCGGCGCTCGCGATCGACGAGCGCAAGCGGCGCGGCCGGGGCCTCAATCTCGCCAAGCGCCTGCTCGAGGAGGTCGCGGCCGCTCGCAAGGCCGCGCTCGAGCGCGCCGCCGAGTCGCGCGACGCGCTCGACGTCACGCTGCCGGGACGCCGGCCGTGGGTGGGGCATCGCCACGTGCTCGCGCAGGTGCGCGACGAGCTGCTCGACCTGTTCCATGGGCTCGGCTATTCCGTCTACACCAGTCCCGAGGTGGAGTGGGACGAGTACAACTTCGGCAAGCTCAACTTCGCGCCCGACCACCCGGCGCGCGACGCGCACGACACCTACTTCGTCGATCCCCAGGTGGTGCTGCGCACGCACACCTCGCCGGGCTGGGTGCGGGCGATGGAGGAACGGCAGCCGCCGCTGCGACTGGTGTTCCCGGGCCGCGTGTACCGTGCCGAGCAGGTGGACGCCAGCCACATGGACCAGTTCCACCAGATCGACGGCCTGTTCGTCGACACCGACGTGTCGATGGCGGACCTCAAGAGCACGCTGAACACGTTCGCTCGCCACATCTACGGCGCGCACCTGAAGACGCGGCTGATCCCGATCTACTTCCCGTTCGTCGAGCCCGGCTGCCAGATGGACGTCTCGTGCGTCATCTGCGGCGGCGGCGGGCGCCAGAAGACGCCCGAGGGCGAGCGACGTTGCGTGGTGTGCAAGGGCTCCGGCTGGCTCGAGGTGCTGGGCGCCGGCATGGTGCACCCGAACGTCTTCCGCGCGGTCGGCTACGATCCCGAGCGCGTCACCGGATTCGCTTTCGGCATGGGACTCGAGCGCATCGCGATGCTGCGCTACGGCGTGCCCGAGATCCGCCTGTTCCTCGAGAACGACATCCGCTTCCTGCACCAGTTCTGATCCGGCGCGCTCACCCGCGCGCCTCGAAGGACCGCATGCGACTCCCGATCTCCTGGCTGCGCGACTGGGTCCAGCTCGACGCCACCCCCGAACAGGTGGCCGACGCGCTGACCCGGCGCGGCTTCTACGTCGAGGGCCTCGAGACCCACGGCCACAGCTATCCCGGCGTGGTGGTGGCACGGGTGCTCGAGGTGACGAAGCACCCCAACGCCGACAAGCTCTCGCTCTGCGCGGTCGACGACGGCACCGGCACGCCGCTGCGCATCGTGTGCGGCGCGCCCAACGTGACGGCGGGGATGGTGGTGCCGTTCGCGCGCATCGGCGCGGTGCTGCCGGGCGAGTTCCGGATCGAGAAGCGCAAGGTCCGCGGCGAGGAGAGCCAGGGCATGCTGTGCTCGGCGCGCGAGCTGGGACTCTCGGACGACCACAGCGGCATCGTCGACCTCGTGCGGCTGCGCGGGAGCGCGGACGGGCTCACGCTCGGCCGCGCGATCGACGAGCTGTTCGGCCCGCCCGACACGCTGCTCGAGGTGGAAGTGCCGTTCAATCGCCCCGACGGACTCGGCGTGATCGGCCTGGCGCGCGAGGTGCGCTCGGCGTTCGGCGCGGCGTGGACCGAGGCGGCGCGCCGGCTCAGCACCGCGGCGTGGGAGACCCGCAAGGGCTTCGACCTCGAGCTCGAGGACGCCGAGGGCGGCCCGCGCTACATCGCGCAGGTGGTCGAGGGCGTCACGGTCGGTCCCTCGCCGGAGTGGCTGCAGCGGCGCCTCGAGGCGATGGGACAGCGTCCGATCAGCAACGTGGTCGACCTCACGAACCTGGTGCTGTTCGAGTACGGCCAGCCGGTCCACGCATTCGACCTCGACCGGCTCGCGGGCCCCGCGATCCGCGTGCGGCGCGCGCGCGCGGGCGAGCGTCTGACCACGCTCGACGGCAAGCCGCGCGAGCTGAACCCCGAGGTGCTGGTGATCGCCGACGCCGAGCGCGCGGTCGCGCTGGCCGGCGTGATGGGCGGGGCGGACAGCGAGGTGCACGCCGGCACGCGACGCCTGCTGCTCGAGTGTGCGTGGTTCCTCCCGCAGCGCGTGCGCCGCGGCGCTCGCGCGCTGGGCATGACGACCGAAGCCTCCAAGCGCTTCGAGCGGGGGGTGGACCCGGGCGCCACGCCGTTCGCGGCGCGCCGCTTCCTCGACCTGCTGCTCGAGCTCTGTCCGGGCGCGACGCTGGGCGTGGGGGCCGAGCGCGACGTGCTGGATCACGCGCCCCGCACGGTGGAGCTGCGGCTCTCGCGGATCGCGCGGGTGGCGGGGCTGGCGCTCGAGGCGGAAGCGGCGCGCGGCTACCTCGACGGGCTCGAGTTCGAGGCGCAGGGGAGCGACCCGCTCGTCGTGCGGGTCCCGACGTGGCGCCCCGACGTGACCCTCGAGGACGACCTGGTCGAGGAGGTCGCGCGGGCCCACGGCTACGACCGGATCCCCGAGGCCCCGCTCGAGACCCACGGCGTGTTCGCCCAGCGCGGCCCGCGCGAGCGCGTGCTCGAGCGCGCCCGCGCCGCGATGCTCGCGCGCGGGCTCAGCGAGGCGTGGACCACCACGCTGGTCTCGGAGCGCGAGGCGCTCCCGTGCGCCGCGCTGATCGACGAGGCGCCCGCGCTCGTGCGGCTCGCGAACGCGATGAGCCGCGAGAGCGAAGTGCTGCGGCCCAACCCGGTGCCCGGCCTGCTGCGCGCGTGCGCGCACAACCTGCGCCAGGGCGCGCCGGCGGTGCGGCTGTTCGAAGTGGGAACGGGCTTTCGGGCGCGCGCCGGCGAGCTGCCGGAAGAACGTCCGATGCTCGCGGCGATCGTGACGGGCGCGCGCTACGCGCACGCGCACGACGCCGCCCAGCAGCCGGCCGACTTCGACGACGCGAAGGGGCTGTGGGAGGCGTGGCTGGAGGAGATGGGCGTTGACACGCCAGAATGGCGCGCCTATCCTGCGGGCGGCTGGAAACCCGGTGCCAGCGCGGAAGTTGCGGACGGTACTTCACGCATCGCTTGGGCTGGGACGCTGGGCTCGCCGCTGCTGCGCGAATGGGAGATCGAGCTCCCGGTGCACCTGTTCATGGCGCTCCTGGATCCGTTGCCCGCCCGCGGCGCACGGCGCTCCGGCGTGGCGCTGCCCGGGAGGTTCCCGCCCGTGCGACGCGACGTCGCGTTCTTCGTCCCCGAGCGCGCGACGCATCACGAGGTGCATCGCGTGCTGGCGGCCGCGGCCGGCGAGCGACTCGCCTCGATCGAGTTGTTCGACGTCTACGCTGGCCCCGGCACTCCGGAGGGCATGAAGAGCCTGGCGTTCGCGCTCCAGTTCCAGCATCCGGAGCGCACGCTGACGGAATCCGAGGTCCAGGCCATCCAGGACCACATGGTGCGAGCCGTCGAGAAGGGATGCGGCGGCCAGTTGAGAGAGCGATGAGCGAAACCAACACCATCGTGATGCAGACCGACCTCGACCGGCTCGCCGAGCGAGTCGAGAAGGCGGCCACGGTCGTTCAGGGACTGCGCGACGACCGCGAGCGATTGACGCGCGAGCGCGACGAGCTGGCGCAGAAGCTCGAGGCGCTCGAGGGCAGGCTGCAGGGCCAGGACGCGACGGCGCTGGTGCAGGAGGTCGCGGCGCTCCGCAAGGAGCAGCGCGACTGGCACAGCGAACGGCGCGACGTGGCCTCGAGGATCGAAGCGCTCATCAAGAAGCTCGAGCGCATCGAGGGCTGATCCACCGCGGGAGCGTGCCGCGCGCAGGCGCGGCGTCGGCCCGACGGTGGCGACAGGCGCAACTGGAAACGCAGGGAAACGCGACGAAGCGGGGACACCATGGACGCCAAGAACGTCGTTCAGGTCCAGATCTTTGGGCATCCGTATACCATCCGGGGCGAAGCCGACCAGGAGTACATCCTGGGGGTCGCCGCGTACGTGGACCGCAAGATGCGCGAGATCACCGAGAAGCTCCCGGTGGCCTCGCTGTCCAAGGTGGCGATCCTCGCCTCCCTCAACATCGCCGACGAACTGTTCAAGGAGCGCGCGCGCTGCGAGACGGTCGATCGTGACCTGCACCGCCAGGCAGCGCGCCTGAACGCCGTCCTCGACGACGTGCTCCAGGAGAACGGTTCCCAACGCTGAGTGGAGGAGACCCGCCTCTTCGCGATTTCCCTGCCGTGCTCGTGATGCCTCGCTGTTCTTGAACCAACAGAATCTCAAAGGGCAATCCGGTGGCTGGCGACGCCGAGCCGGGCCCCGCAAGGGACCCGGTGGGCAGACCCGGTCGACAGGAACGCCCACCTGGCTCGCCAGGTCTCAAGAACCGCACCAGCACACGGCAATCCGGCGGGGATCCTTCCCGCCTGGGGGGCCGGGGCGGCGGTGACGCCGCCCCGGAGCCCGGGGGACATTCCGATGGCCCAGTGGCAGTGGATCGCCGGCACCAGCGTGGGTGTCGTCGCGATGTTTTTCCTCGGCTACTTCCTGCGCTCGCGCATCGGCCAGGCCCGCCTCGACAGCGCGGAGCGCACCGCGCGGGGCGTCATGGAGCAGGCCACGCGCGAGGCCGACAACCTCAAGCGCGACGCCCAGCTCGAGGGCCGCGAGGAGGCGCTCCACCTCAAGCAGCAGATCGAGCGCGAGATCCTCGCCACGCGCAATCAGGCGCTGGCCGCCGAGCGCGCCTTCCAGGAGAAGGAAGCCGCGTTCAATCGCCGCGTCGAGCTGATCGAGAAGAAGGAGCGCGACATCAAGCGCCTCGACTCCGAGGTCGCGCAGCGCGAGAGCGCCGTGCACGAGCGTGGCCACGAGCTCGAGAAGTTGATCGTCGATCAGACCATGCGGCTCGAGCGCATCGCCGGGCTGTCGGCCGACGAGGCTCGGCAGCAGCTCATCCAGAGCATCGAGAGCGAGGCGCGCTCCGAGGCCGCGCGGCGCGTGGTCGAGATCCGCGACACCGCGCAGCGCAACGCCGAGCGCGAGGCGCGCAAGATCATCACGCTCGCGATCCAGCGCTACGCCGGCGACCACGCATCCGAGTCGAGCGTCTCGGTGGTGCACCTGCCGAGCGACGACATGAAGGGCCGCATCATCGGGCGCGAGGGGCGCAACATCCGCTCCTTCGAGGTGATCACCGGCGTTGACGTCATCATCGACGACACGCCCGAGGCGGTGATCCTGTCGGGCTTCGACCCGGTCCGGCGCGAGATCGCGCGCCTGGCGCTCGAGCGACTGGTGGCGGACGGGCGCATCCATCCCGCGCGCATCGAAGAGGTGGTCGCCAAGGTCAAGGAGGAGGTCGAGGCCAAGATCCGCGAGCTGGGCGAGATGGCCTGCCTCGAGGTCGGCGCCCACGGAGTGCACGTGGAGCTGATGAACCTGCTCGGACGGCTGCAGTACCGCACGTCGTACGGTCAGAACATCCTGCGTCACTCGATCGAAGTCGCGCACCTCGCGGGCATGATGGCCGCCGAGCTCGGCATCGACCAGAAGCTCGCCAAGCGCGGCGGGCTCATGCACGACATCGGCAAGGCGATCGACCACGAGCACGAGGGCACGCACCCGCAGCTCGGCATGGAGGTGGCGGCGCGCTACGGCGAGCCGCAGCCGGTGCTCGACGCGATCGGCTACCACCACGACGACTACGCCGGCGGCAGCCTGTGGCCGGTGCTGATCGCCGCCGCCGATGCGATCTCCGGCGCCCGTCCGGGAGCGCGGCGCGAGAGCCTCGAGATCTACATCAAGCGCCTCGAGTCGCTGGAGAAGATCGCGAACACCTTCCCGGGTGTCGAGAAGTCCTACGCCATCCAGGCCGGCCGCGAGGTACGCATCATGGTCGAGCACCACAAGGTGGACGACGCGCGCGCCCAGGTGCTGGCGGGCGAGATCGCGCGGCGCATCGAGAAGGAGCTCGAGTACCCGGGCCAGATCCGCGTCACGGTGATCCGCGAGACGCGCGCCGTGGACTACGCGAAGTAGCCGGGAGGCCCGCTCTGAACCTCATCTTCGTCGCCGACGTGATCGGCTCGCCGGGGCGCGACGTGGTCGCGGCGCTGCTGCCGCCGCTGCGCGCGCGCCACCGCGCCGCGATCGCGATCGTCAATGCCGAGAACAGCGCCGCCGGCTTCGGCCTCACCAAGGACGCGGGCGCGCAGCTGATCGGCGCCGGCGCCGACGTGCTGACCGGTGGCAACCACCTGTGGGACCGCCGCGAGAGCCTGGACTACCTCGCGAGCGAGCCGCGGCTGGTGCGCCCGCTCAACATGCCGCCGGGGACCATGGGGCAGGGGAGCGGCGTGTTCAAGGCCGCCGACGGCACGCTCGTGGGCGTGATCAACCTGCTCGGACGCGTGTTCATGAAAGAGGCCGACGACCCGTTCCGCGCTGCCGATGCGGCGGTCGCCGCGCTGCGCAGGCAGACGCGCGTCATCTTCGTCGACTTCCACGCCGAGACCACCGCCGAGAAGATCGCGCTCGCCTGGCACCTCGACGGCCGCGTCTCCGCCGTGATCGGCACCCACACCCACGTGCAGACCGCCGACGAGCGCATCCTGCCCGGCGGCACGGCGCTGCTCACCGACGCCGGCATGACCGGCGCGTTCGACTCGGTCATCGGCATGGAGAAGGAGTCCGCGCTCAAGCGATTCCTGACCGGCATGCCCGCGCGGCTGTCGCCCGCCCACGACGACCTGTGGCTGAACGGCGCGGTGCTCGACATCGATCCCGGCAGCGGCCGCACGATCGCGATCCGCCGCATCCAGGAGCCCTGCGACCTGTCGCGTTCGCGGTCGGACGCGCGGCGGCTCACCGGCGCCGAGCCCGCGGCCGCGGTCGCGGCGCGCGCGAAGCTGCAGTGCGACCAGCTCCGCGCGGCCGGCGTCACGCCGGTGCTGGCGCTGGTGTCGGTGGGCGAGGATCCGGCGTCGCGGATCTACCTCAAGAAGAAGGTCGAGGCGTGCGCGGCCGCCGGCATCGAGGCCCGCCGGGTGCAGCTGCCGGCCGGCACCGACACCGCGACGGTGGTCGCCAAGGTGCGCGCCCTCGGCGCCGACCCCGACGTGCACGGCATCCTGGTTCAGCTGCCGCTCGCCGCACCCGCGGAGTCGCAGCCGGTGCTCGAGGCCATTCCGCCGCCCAAGGACGTGGACGGATTCCATCCCGAGAACGTCGGCCGGCTCGCGGTCGGACTGCCGGCGCTGGCACCGGCGACGCCCGCGGGAATCCTCGAGCTGTTGCGCCACTACCAGATCCCGCTCGCCGGCCGCCACGCGGTGGTGCTCGGGCGCAGCAACGTGGTCGGCCGTCCGCTGGCGACGCTGCTGTCGCAGAAGGGTGTGGACTGCACCGTGACGCTCGGCCACAGCGCCAGCGGCTCGCGCCTGCGTGAGCTGGCGCGCCAGGCCGACCTGCTGGTCTGCGCGATCGGCCGGCCCGAGATGGTCGACGCGAGCTGGGTGAAGCCCGGCGCGGTGGTGGTCGACGTCGGCATCCACCGCGTCCCGCGCGGCGACGCGCCCGACGCGACGCGGCTCACCGGCGACGTCGATGCCGCGAGTGTCGCGACCATCGCCTCGGCGCTCACACCCGTGCCCGGCGGGGTGGGTCCGATGACCGTCGCCATGGTGGTCGCCAACACCGCGCTCGCCGCGTCGCGGCAGGTGGCGGGCGCCGGGACGCGCTGAGCATGGCGGTCGCCCCCGAGCAGGAAGGCATCCTCTCCGTCGGCGAGCTGACGCGCCTGATCAAGGGCTCGCTCGAGGACGGCTTCAGCGGGCTCTGGGTGCGCGGCGAGATCTCCGGCTTCAAGCGCTCCGACCGCGGGCACCTCTACTTCGCGATGAAAGAGGGCACCACCGCGGTGCTCGACTGCGTGATGTGGAAGGGCACCGCGGGACGCCTTTCGTTCGAACCGCGCGACGGGCAGGAGGTGGAGGCGTTCGGCTCCATCACCGTGTACGAGCCGCGCGGCCGCTACCAGCTGGTGGTCGACGAGCTGCGCCCGGCCGGCATCGGCGCGCTGCTGCTGGCGCTCGAGGAGCTCAAGCGCCGGCTCGCGGCCGAGGGGCTGTTCGATGCGGCGCGCAAGCGCCCGCTGCCGCACTATCCGCGCACGGTGGGGCTCGTCACCTCGCCGACCGGCGCCGCGGTGCGCGACCTGGTGAAGGTGCTGCGCGCGCGCTGGCCGGCGGTGCGCATCGTGCTGGCGCCGGTGCGCGTGCAGGGCGAGGGCGCGGCGGCCGAGATCGCGGCCGCGATCGAGCGCTTCGACCGCTGGGGCGGCGCCGACGTGCTGATCGTCGGGCGCGGCGGCGGTTCGCTCGAGGACCTGTGGGCGTTCAACGAGGAGCCGGTGGTGCGCGCGGTGGCCGCCTCGCGCACGCCCACGATCTCGGCGGTCGGCCACGAAGTGGACTTCACGCTCTGCGACCTCGCGGCCGACGTGCGCGCCGCCACCCCGAGCAACGCCGCCGAGCTGGCGGTGCGCGACCGCCGCGAGGTGGCCGCGCGCCTCGCGGTGCTGGCCCAGCGCCGCGACCGCGCGCTGAGACTCGGGCTGCTCGACCGCCGCCGCCACCTGGCGCGCATCGTGGAGAAGTACGGTTTCAAGCGTCAGACCGACGCGGTGCGGATGCACCAGCAGCGCGTCGACGAGCTGCTCGAGCGCGGCACGCGCGCGCTGCGCGGAGCGCTCGAGCGGACCCGCCAGCGGCTCGCGGCAGCGGCGTCGCGCTACGGCCTGCGTGAGTGGCCGCGGTCGCTCGCGGAGCAGCGCCGGCGACTGACCGACGCGCGCGAGCAGCTCACCACGGCCGTGGTCGCGCGGCTGCACCTCCAGCGCACGCGGCTCGCCGGCTACGGCGACCGGTTGCGCGCGCTCTCGCCGCGCGCGGTGATGGAGCGCGGCTACTGCCTGGTGAAGGGACCGGAAGGACGACTGATGCGTGGAGCCGTGGCGCTGAGCGTCGGCGATGCGGTGACCATCGAGTTCGCCCGCGGCGAGGCGGATGCCCGCATCGAAGCGGTGCGCAGGGGAGGGACGGATGGCGGCGAAGAAGACCACCGGCGCTGAGGGCGAGCCGCAGGGCTTCGAGCAGGCGCTCGAGCGGCTCGAGACCATCGTGGAGGAGCTCGAGAGCGGCGCGCTGTCGCTCGAGGACTCGATCGCGCGCTACGAAGAGGGCGTGAAGCTCTCGCGCACGCTCACCCAGACGCTGGACGCGGCCGAGCAGCGCATCGAGCGGCTGGTGGAGGGCGCCGATGGCCCGGCCACCGAGCCCGCCGACCTCGAGTCCGGCCCGGAGCCGGCCGCGCCACCGGCGCCGAAGCCGGCACGGCCGGCCGCCCCGAAACGACCCGCGCCCGACGACGACGCCGGTCGGCTGCCGTTCTGATGACCGCCCGGGCCGCCGGCCGCACTCGCCCCGCGCGGCGCGCCGCCGACGCGCGCGCCCAGCGCGGACGTCACGCCACGTTCGAGCGCTACCTCGCGCAGGCGCTGCCGCGCGCCGCCACGGTGCCCGCCACGTTGCACGCCGCGATGCGCTACGCGGTGCTCGGCCCCGGCAAGCGCCTGCGTCCGCTGCTCTGCCTGGCGGCGTGCGAGGCGGTGGGTGGCGACTGGCGCGACGCGCTGCCGGCCGCCGCCGCGCTCGAGTGCGTGCACGCGTTCTCGCTGGTCCACGACGACCTGCCGCCGATGGACGACGACGACTACCGCCGCGGGCGCCTGACCACCCACAAGAAGTTCGGCGAGGCGCTCGGCCTGCTGGCGGGCGACGCGCTGCTCGCGTTCGCGTTCGAGGAGCTGGCCCGCCTCGCCGAGCGCGGGGTGCCCGCGGCGCGCGTGGTCGACGCGACGCGGCAGCTGGCGCACGCGAGCGGCAGCGCGGAGCTGGTCGGTGGCCAGGTGCTCGACCTCGCGGGCGAGCGCCGGCGGCTCGGCGCCGCCGCGGTGCGCGCCATCCACGTGCGCAAGACGGGCGCGCTGATGGGTGCCGCGCTGTCGCTCGGCGCGATCGCCGGCGGCGCCGACCGCGCCGCCACCCGGCGGCTCGCCGCGGTCGGCCGCGACCTCGGGCTCGCGTTCCAGATCCACGACGACCTGCTCAATCGCCAGGGCACGCTCGCCCAGCTCGGCAAGCGCGCCGGCACCGACGACGCGCGGGGCAAGGCGACCTGGCCGCGCGCGGTGGGCGAGGCGCGCGCCCGTCTCGACGCCGGGCGGCTGTTCGAGCGCGTGCTGGCCCAGGTCGGCGGCCTCGGCCCGCGCGCCCGTCCGCTGGCGGCGCTGGTGGTGGCGGTCGCCGAGCGCACGCGGTAGGCGCGAGCGAGCGGCCGGGCGCGGGGGCGCGGGCGGGCGACAATCGCCAGTTGCCCGCGGCCCTCGCGCTCCTTATCTTCGTGCGTTCGAGCGCCCACGGAGGGCGCCCGTTGGGGGGGAGGGACCACGGAACCATTCTGGCTGGCGCTGATCGTCGGATTGCTGGTCCAGGGTTTCAAGGGATTCGCGTACTTCGCGAGCCGGCGGCGCTGGAACATCCGCCGCTTCGTGGAGACCGGCGGGATGCCGAGCGCCCACTCGGCGGCGGTCTGCGCGCTCACCACCGCGGTCGGCATCAAGGAGGGGTTCACCTCGACGCTGTTCGGGGTGAGTCTGTATTTCAGCCTCATCGTCATGTACGATGCCGCCGGCCTGCGGCGCGCCGCCGGCCGCCAGGCCGCGATCCTCAACCGGCTCATCGACGAGCATTTCGAGCACGCCGAGGCGGAGACCGGCCGCCTGATGGAGTTGCTCGGCCATACGCCGCTGGAGGTGCTGGTGGGGGCCCTGCTGGGCCTCCTGAGCGCACTCCTCTGGTTCTGGATGTCCTGATGAGCCTGCTCGAACAGATCCATTCGCCCGCCGACCTGCGCGGTCTGACCCGCCCTCAGCTCGAGGCGCTGGCCGCCGAGATCCGTCACGTCGTGATCCAGACGGTCGCCCGCAACGCCGGCCACCTGGCGCCCAACCTGGGCGTGGTCGAGCTGACGCTCGCGCTCCACCGGGTGTTCGACTCGCCCCGCGACAAGATCATCTGGGACGTGGGCCACCAGTCCTACCCGCACAAGCTGGTGACCGGCCGCTACGAGGGCTTCCACACGCTGCGGCAGCTCGGCGGCATCGCCGGCTACCCGCGGCGCGCCGAGAGCGAGCACGACCCGTTCGGCACCAGCCACGGATCGACCTCGATCTCCGCGGCACTCGGATTCGCGGCCGCCCGCGACCTGCGCGGCGAGAAGCACCACGTGGTGGCGGTGATCGGCGACGGCGCGCTCACCGGCGGCATGGCGTTCGAGGGCCTCAACAACGCCGGCGAGCTGCGCAAGCGCTTCATCGTCATCCTCAACGACAACGAGATGAGCATCTCGCCGAACATCGGAGCGCTGCACCGCTACCTCACCAAGCTCACGACCAGCCGCATCTACCGCCGCTTCGAGCACGACGTGTGGGAGCTGCTCGGCCGGTTGCCCAAGGGCTGGATGGTGCAGCAGGGCGCGAGCCGGGTGAAGGAGGGGCTCCAGAACCTGGTGGTGCCGGGGCTGCTGTTCGAGGAGCTGGGCTTCAAGTACTTCGGCCCCATCGACGGCCACGATCTCGACGTGCTCGAGGAGACGCTGTCGGACCTCAAGCGCTTCGACGAGCCGGTGTTCCTCCACGTGCTCACGCGCAAGGGCAAGGGCTACGGTCCCGCGGAGTCCGACTCCACCCGGTTCCACGGCGTGGGCGTGTTCGACCCCGACACCGGCACCGCCTCGAAGGGCACGAAGAAGACCTACTCGCAGGTGTTCGGCGAGACCGCGGTGCTGATCGGCGAGCGCCTGCCGCAGACGGTCGCGGTGACCGCCGCGATGACCGACAACACCGGACTCAAAGAGTTCTCGAAGCGATTCCCCGAACGGTTCTTCGACGTCGGCATGGCGGAGGAGCACGCGGTGACGTTCTCGGCCGGATTGTCGGCCGGCGGGCTCACGCCGCTGACGGCGATCTACTCCACGTTCCTCCAGCGTGCGATCGACCAGATCATCCACGACGTCGCGGTGCAGGACCTCAAGGTGGTGCTGTGCCTCGACCGCGCGGGGCTGGTCGGTGACGACGGCGCGCCGCAGCACGGCGTGTTCGACATCGCCTACCTGCGCATGATCCCGGGCGCCGTGGTGATGCAGCCGCGCAACGGCGAGGAGCTGCGGGACATGCTGTGGACCGCCGCGCTCTGGGACGGACACGCCCCGATCGCGGTGCGCTACCCGCGCGCGAACGTGCCCGACGAGCTGCCCGCGCGCGAACCGCGCCGGCTCGAGATCGGCAAGGGCGAGCAACTGCGCGCCGGCGGCGACGTCGCGATCCTGGCGCTCGGCACCATGGTCGCGCCGGCGCTCGCGGCGGCCGAGACTCTGGCCACGCAGGGCGTCTCGGCGACCGTGGTCGACATGCGCTTCGCCGCTCCGCTCGACGAGGGCCTCGTCGCCGGGCTCGCGCGCTCGGTCGGGCGCCTGGTCACGGTGGAGGAGGGCGTCATCGCCGGCGGCTTCGGCAGCGCGGTGAGCGAGTGCCTCGACCGCCTGATGCTCTCCGGCACCGCGCAGTTGCGCCTCGGCGTGCCCGATCGGTTCGTGCTGCACGGCAAGCGCGACGAGTTGCTCGCGAGCATCGGCCTCGATGCCGACGGCATCGCGCGCCGCACGCTCGCGTGGGTGCACCAGACCCAGGCCCTCCACACGTGAGCCGCGCGTGATCCGCCGCGTCGCGATCCTGGGGCATTCCCGCCGGCCGGGGGTGCGACGCGTCGCGGCCCGGCTGGCGACTGCGCTCGCGCGGCGGCGGTTCCAGGTGCGCCTGTCGCGCGACCTCGCCGAGGCGATGAAGCGCGACGGCTACACGCCGCGCTCGCTGGGCGCCTGGTGCCAGCTGATGATCACGCTCGGCGGCGACGGCACCGCGCTCGCCGGCGGCCGCGCGCTGGCCGGCCATTCCGGCGCGCTGCTCGCGCTCAACCACGGCGGGCTCGGCTTCCTGACCGTGGCCGAGTCGCAGGAGACGAACAAGGCGATCGCCGCCGCGCTGGCGGGGAAGTGGCCGGTGATCCCGCGGCGGCTGGTGACGGCGGTGGTGCGGCGACGCGGCAAGGTGGTGCGGCGCGGGGTCGCGATCAACGACGCGGTGATCAAGAGCCGCAGCGGCTACCAGGCGGTCCACCTGCGCACGTTCGCGCTCGGTCAGGACCTCGGCCACCTGGTCGCCGACGGGCTCATCGCGGCGACCGCCTCGGGCTCGACCGCCTACTCGCTGTCGGCCGGCGGCCCGCTGCTGGAGCCCGGCCTCGAGGCGATGGTGGTGACGCCGGTGTGCGCTCACTCGCTCGGCAGCCGCTCGCTGCTGCTGAGCCCCGGCCACCCGATGGAGGTGCGCGTGCTGGGCGCCTACGACCGCGTGACCCTGCTGTACGACGGGCAGGAGGCGTTCGAGCTCGAGCCCGGCGACCTCGTCACGCTGGCGCTCGGCAAGGCCGCCGTGCGCCGCGTGCAGAATCCCGCGCGGCCGTTCGCGCTCGCGCTCCAGGCCAAGCTCGGCTGGCAGGGAAGTGCCCGGCGCAGTTTCTAGCCCCGTCGTCCCCCTTCAACCGCCCGAGGAGGTCCCGATGAACCAGGACCGGCCCCGCGCCTCGAAGCGCGTCCAGCGGCTCGTCGTCGGGATCGCGTTGCTGGGGTCCGCGGCCGGGGCCACCGACGCGCCTGTCGCGCTGCGCGTCGCGCTGGTGCTCGGCGGGATCGTGATGATGGCCTCGGCGCTGCTGCGCGGGCCCGACGAGGAGGCGACCGGCGCGGAGGCATCCACGGCCGCCGCGATCCCCGCGCCGCCCGAGCGTCCGCCGCTCGATGCACGCCCGATCGAGCCGCAGCCGCTGGTCTCGTGGTCGCTCGTCGCGGGGCTGCTGATCGCGCTGGTGGTGCTGGTCGCGAAGGCCGAGTCGGTCGCGCGGCTCGCGATGGCGCTCACTCCCTACCGCATCGAAGCCTGCGCGGGCGCCGTGCCGGCACCGCTGATGGAAGGCGATCGCGTGCTCGTAGAGCGGCGGCCGGCCACCCCACGGCTCGGGCGCCTGGTCGTCATTGAGGTCACCGGCCACGCCGGGGTCCGACGCATCGGCCGCATCCTCGCGCTCGGACCGGACACGCTGGCCATCGCACCTGACGCCCGGGTGCTGACCGCCGGGATCGCGGGAGTACCCGAGGTCGAGCACCTCGTGGTGCTTCGCCCGCTGGCGCTCGCGGAGGGCGCGTGCCTGCTCGAGCTGGGCGGGGACGCGGCGGGCGCCGCACCCACGCTGTGCCTCGCCGGCCCCCACACGCTGCAGGGCCGCGCGCTCGCGGTGGTGCTGCCGCCCACGCACTGGCGGCGGCTGCCGTGAACGCGCGTGGCCGCCGGCTCTCCGCGGCCATCGGCCATCGGGTACACTGCCGCCCATGCTCGAACGCCTGACCATTCGCGACCTCGCCCTGGTGGAGCGCGCCGAGGTCGAGTTCGGCCCCGGGCTCAACGTGGTCACGGGCGAGACCGGCGCGGGCAAGTCGCTGCTGGTGCAGTCGGCGAGCCTGCTGGTGGGCGGCCGTGCCGACGCCGATGCGGTGCGCGATGGGGCCCGAGCGGCGGTGATCGAGGGTGAATTCAGTCCCGCCGGCGAGACCGCCGCGCGGGTGCGCGCGCTGCTCGTCAGCTGGGGGATGGAGGCCGAGGAGGAGGCGCTCGTGGTGCGACGCGAGGTGCAGGCCGGCGGCAAGAGCCGCGCGAGCGTGAATCAGTCGCCGGTCACGCTCACGGCGCTCAAGCAACTCGGCGAGCTGCTCATCGACCTGCACGGCCAGCACGAGCACCAGAGCCTGCTGCGTCCCGGCGCCGGCATCGAGACGCTCGACCGCCTCGCGCGCCTCGACGTCGAGCGCGGCGCGTGGGACGCGGCGCTCGCGCAGCATCGAGCGGCCGAGCGAGAGTTGGCGCTGCTCGAGCAGTCGCTCGCCACCTACGCCGAGCGCCGCGACTACCTGCTGGGCGCCGGGCGCGAGCTGGACGACGCGCGGCTGGTGGAGGGCGAGGAGGAGGAGCTGGCGCGCGAAGCGGCGCGCCTGCAGCACGCCGATCGCCTGCGCGAGCTGGTGAGCGGCGCGCTGGCGCGTCTGAGCGATGGCGACGCGCCGGCGGTCGACGCGCTGGCGGTGGCCGCGCACGCGCTGGAACAGGCCGCCGCGATCGATCCGAGCCTCGCCGACACGTTGCCGGCGATCGCGGAGGCGCGGATCGCCGCCACCGAGGCGGCGCGCACGCTGGCCGACTACGCCGCCTCGCTCGAGGCCGACCCGCGCGCACTCGAGGGGCTGGAGGCGCGCCGCGACCTGATCGCGCGGCTCGTGCGCAAGTACCGCCGCGACGTGCCGGCGCTGCTGCGGTGGCGCGAGGAGATCGCGTGCGAGCTGGCGACCGGCGAGGACGCCGAGGGCGCCCGCGCGCGGGCGCGCGCCACGGCCGCCGCCGCGCGCGCCGCCTGCGCGGCGGCGGGCCGCGCGCTGAGCGCGCGCCGGCGCGAGGCGGCGCACACCTGGGGCAGCCGCATCACGCACGAGCTGAAGCCGCTCGGCTTCGGTCACGCGCTGCTCGAGTTCGCGGTGGAGTCGGCGCCCGCGGAGCCCGCGCACTTCGGACCCGCGGGGCTCGACACGATCGAGATGCGCTTCACCGCGAATCCTGGCGAGGCGGCCCGGGCGCTGGCGCGGATCGCCTCGGGAGGCGAGCTCTCGCGCGTCATGCTCGCTCTCAAGTCGGCGCTGGAAGCCCAAGACTGCGTTGACCTTCTGCTTTTCGATGAAGTAGATTCCGGCATCGGCGGGGCGGTCGCCCAGGCGGTCGGAGAGCGCCTCCGTTCGCTCGCCGAGCGCCGTCAGGTCATCTGCGTCACCCACTTGCCCATGATCGCCGCTCTCGCCAGTCACCACCTGCGCGTCTCCAAGCACGTCGCCGCCGGGCGCACCGTCGCCCGCATCGAGCCCGTCGCGGGCGAGTCGCGCGTGGACGAGCTCTCGCGCATGCTGGCCGGCGACCGGGCGAGCGCGACGACCCGCCGCCAGGCGCTCGAGCTGCTCGGCGCCACCCCGACCCGGTCGCACGCCCGATGATCGTCCCGTCGCTCTCCGAGTTCCGCGCGCTCGCGAAGGGGGGCCGGCTGGTCCCCGTCTACCGCGAGGTGTTCGCGGACCACGACACGCCGGTCTCGGCGTTCCGCAAGATCGACGACGGCCCGTACGGATTCCTGCTCGAGAGCGTGGAGGGCGGCGAGAAGTGGGGCCGCTACTCGATCCTCGGCAGCCGCCCGTCGCTGGTGTTCGTCGCGCGCGGCGATCGCTGCGAGGTGATCCGCGACGGGGCCACGACGCCGCTCGCGCGCCATCCGCTGGTGGAGCTCGGCGAGCTGCTCCAGCAGCACCAGGCGGTCGCGCTGCCCGGGCTGCCGAAGTTCTGCGGCGGCGCGGTCGGCTACCTCGGCTACGACACCGTGCGCTGGTACGAGCGCATCCCGGCGGGCGACAAGGAGGACGTGGGGCTGCCCGACGCCGTGTTCCTGTTCGGCGACGTGGTGAGCGTGTTCGACAACCTCACGCACACGCTCAAGGTCGTCACCCACGCGCGCGGCGGCGGCGATCCCGACGCCGCGTGGCACGCCGCGGTCGGGCGCATCGAGGGCGAGGTCACGCGCCTGCGCCGCCCGCTCGACTGGAGCGAGCCCGTCGCGGGACCGTCCCCGGGAGAGCCGGTGTCGACCTCGACGCGCGTGGGCTTCATGGCGGCGGTGGAGCGCGCCAAGGAGCACATCCGCGCCGGCGACATCTTCCAGGTCGTGCTGTCGCATCGCATGAGCGCGCCGGTGAGCCAGCCGGCGTTCGAGGGCTATCGCGCGCTGCGCGTCACCAATCCGTCCCCTTACATGTACTTCCTCCGCATGGGCGACTTCGCGCTGGTGGGCTCGAGCCCCGAGGTGCTGGTGCGTCGCACCGAGGGCCTGGTCGAGGTGCGGCCGCTCGCCGGCACGCGTGCGCGCGGCCGCACTCCCGAGGAGGACCGCCGGCTCGAGGAGGAGCTGCGAGCGTCCGAGAAGGAGCGCGCCGAGCACGTGATGCTGGTGGATCTGGGTCGCAACGACATCGGCCGCGTCTGCGAGTTCGGCTCGGTCGAGACCAACGAGTACATGCTGGTCGAACGCTACTCCCAGGTGATGCACCTGGTGTCCAACGTGCGCGGGCGCGCGCGCGCCGGGCTGACGCCGCTCGACGTGGTCCGCGCGTGCTTCCCCGCGGGCACGGTGTCGGGCGCGCCCAAGGTGCGCGCCATGGAGATCATCGAGGACCTCGAGCCGATGCGCCGCGGGGTGTACGCGGGCGCGGTCGGGCACTTCGACTACCACGGCAACCTCGACCTCGCGATCGCCATCCGCACCGTCGTGTACGCGAACGGCCGCGCGCACTGGGGCGTGGGCGCCGGCATCGTGGCCGACTCCGACCCCGAGCAGGAATGGGAGGAGACGCTCAACAAGGGTCGAGCGCTCTGGATCGCGGTGCAGCGCGCCGAGCGGGGACAGCCATGATCGCGGTCATCGACAACTACGACTCCTTCACCTACAACCTCGTCCAGTACCTGGGCACGCTCGGCGCCGAGCTCGAGGTGTGGCGGAACGACGCGATCGCGGTGGACGCGCTGTTGAAGCTGCCGGTCGACGGCCTGGTGATCTCGCCCGGACCCGGCGAGCCCAAGGACGCCGGGATCTCCGAGGACGCGATCCGCCGCTTCGCGGGAAAGGTGCCGGTGCTGGGCGTGTGCCTCGGCCACCAGGGCCTCGGCGAGGTGTACGGCGGGCGCGTGGTCCGGGCCGCGCGGCTGATGCACGGCAAGACCAGCCCGATCCTGCACCGGGGCCGCGGGCTGTTCGCGGGCCTCGACAACCCGTTCGAGGCCACCCGCTACCACTCGCTCATCGTGGAGCGCGAGTCGCTTCCCGAGGTGCTGGACGTGGTGGCGTGGACGCCCGAGGGGGAGGTCATGGGCCTCAAGCACAAGGAGCACGAGACCTGGGGTGTACAGTTCCATCCCGAGTCGGTGCTGACCCGCCAGGGGCTGCGCCTGATCGAGAACTTCCTGACGCTGTGTCGCCAGCAGAGGAGTGAACGCGCGTGATCGTGTCCGCCATCGCCAAGGCCGTCCAGCGGGAGGACCTGCCGATCGAGCTGTGCCGGGCCACCATGGACCAGATCCTCGCGGGCGAGGCGACGGCGGCGCAGATCGCGGCGCTGGCCGTGGCGCTGCGCATGAAGCACGAGACCGCCGAGGAGATCGCGGGGCTCGCGCAGGCGATGCGCGCGCGGCTGCCGGTGATCCGCACGCGGCGCACGCCGCTGCTCGACACCTGCGGCACCGGTGGCGACAACGCGGGCACGTTCAACATCTCGACCACCGTGGCGCTGGTGACCGCCTCCTGCGGCGTGGCGGTCGCCAAGCACGGCAACCGGGCGGTCTCGAGCCGCACCGGCAGCGCCGACGTCCTCGAGTCACTCGGAGTGACGATCGACCTGACGCCCGAGAACGCCGGCCGCTCGCTGGACCTGCTCGGCATCACGTTCCTGTTTGCGCCCAACTACCACACCGCGCTGCGCCACGCGAACGCGGCGCGCCGCGAGATCGGCGTGCGCACGGTGTTCAACGTGCTGGGCCCGCTGACCAATCCGGCGGGAGCGAAGCGGCAACTCCTGGGCGTGTTCACCGACAACCTCGTGCACCCGGTGGTGGAGGTGTTGCGCATCCTCGGCAGCGAGCACGCGTGGGTGGTGCACGGCCACGACGGGCTCGACGAGCTCTCGGTGTTCGAGAAGAACCACGTGGCCGAGCTGGTGGGCGGGGAGCTGCGCGAGTTCGAGGTCGATCCCGCGGCGCTGGGCCTCGCGCACACCGACCGCAGCCAGGTGACCGGCGGCGACGCGGCGGCCAACGCCGCCCTCATCCGCCGCGTGCTGAAGGGCGAGCGCGGCGCGGCCCGCGACATCGTGCTGCTCAACTCGGGTGCCGCGCTGGTGGTCGCCGGGGTGGCGAACGATCTGGCGGCCGGCGTCCGGCGCGCGGCCGAGGCGATCGACAGCGGAGCTGCGACGGCCAAGCTCGGCGAGCTCGCCGCGTTCCGCGGATAGGGGGAGTCATGGCCACCGGCGGGGACGTCCTCGCGCGCATCGCCGAAGACCGGCGACGGCGCGTGGCGGAGGCCCGGCTGCGGACGCCGCCGCACGTGCTGCGTGCGCGGCTCACCACCATCGAGCCGGCCGGCCGCCTGGAGCGCGCGCTGCGGCGCGGCGGCGCGGACCAGCCGCTGCGGCTGCTGTGCGAGGTGAAGCGCGCCTCCCCCTCGCGGGGCATGCTCCGGAGCGACGTCGACCCGGTCGCGCAGGCCACGCTCTACGCGGCGCACGGTGCGGCCGCGGTCTCGCTGGTGACCGAGCCCGACCACTTCCAGGGCGATCCGGAATGGATGGACGCGGTGCGCCCGGCGGTGAGCCTGCCGCTGCTCATGAAGGACTTCGTGGTCGACCCCTACCAGGTGCTCGACGCGGCCGCCCGCGGGGCCGACGCGGTGCTGCTGCTGGCTGCCCTGCTGAGCGAGACCGAGATGCAGCGCCTGATCACCGAGGCGCGACTGCTGGGCCTCGACTGCCTGGTGGAGGTGCACACCGAGGACGAGCTCACGTGGGCGGTGCGCGCCGGTGCCACGCTGGTCGGCATCAACAACCGCGACCTGCGCACGTTCGAGGTCTCGCTCGAGACCTCGCTGCGCCTGCTGCCGCGGGTGCCTCGCATGGTGACCGCGGTGGCCGAGAGCGGGATCTCGAGCCCCGCCGACCTCGGGCGCCTGCGCGCGACGCGCTGCGACGCGGTGCTGATCGGCGAGGCGCTCATGGTGAGCCCCGATCCCGCCGCGTTGCTGGCCACCCTGATCGCCGCCGCCCGCGGCTGACGCGCGGCCCGCCCCGTGTCGTCCGCACCGGAGCCTCGCGCCGCGCATCACACGATCGTGAAAGTGTGCGGGATCACCCGGCTCGCGGACGCGCAGGCCGCGCTCGCGGCGGGAGCGGACTGGCTCGGCATCATCGTGAAGGGCAGCAGTCCCCGTCGCGTCGACGTCGCGCTGGCCGCCGAGATCGTGGCCGCGAGCGGAGCTCGCACGGCGGTGGCGGTGATGGTCACGCCATGGCCCGACGAGGCGCTGGCGCTGGCCGGGCGGATCGGCGCGGCCCGCGTGCAGCTCCATCGCGTGGACCCGGGCGAGTGGCCGGCGGACTTCCCGCTGCCGGTCGCCTTCGCGGTGCCGGTCGAGCCGAGCGGACGCATCGCGGGACCGCTGCCGGGGGCGGGGTCGCTGGTGCTGCTCGACACCTCGCACCCGACGCTGGCGGGCGGCACGGGGCGGCCCTATCCATGGCACGAGGCGGCGGCGCTGGCGCGCGGCCGCGCGGTGATGTTGGCGGGCGGGCTGTCGGAAGAGAACGTGGCCGCGGCGCTCGAGCAGGTGCGGCCGTTCGGAGTGGACGCCTCGTCGCGGCTCGAATCCGCGCCGGGCGTCAAGGACCACGATCGAATGCGGCGCTTCGTCGCTGCGGTGAGGGAGTGCGATGCCGGCTTCGACCAGCGGGCCTGACGCGACCGGACACTTCGGACCCTACGGCGGGCGCTTCGTGCCCGAGACGCTGGTGTTGGCGCTCGACCAGCTGAGCGCCGAGTACGCGCGCGCGCAAGCGGACCCCGCGTTCACCGCGGAGCTCGCCGCCACCCTCCGCGACTTCGCCGGCCGGCCGACCCCGCTGCTCGAGGTGCTGCGGCTCGGCGAGCAGGCGGGCTGTCGGGTGTTCCTCAAGCGCGAGGACCTGCTCCACACGGGCGCGCACAAGATCAACAACACGATCGGCCAATGCCTCCTCACGCGCCGCATGGGCAAGCCGCGCGTGATCGCCGAGACCGGCGCGGGGCAGCACGGCGTGGCGACCGCGGCGGCCGCCGCGCGCTTCGGGCTGTCGTGCACGGTGTACATGGGCGTCGAGGACGCGCGCCGCCAGCACCTCAACGTCGAGCGCATGAAGCTGCTGGGTGCCGACGTGCGCGAAGTGGACGCCGGCAGCCGCACGCTCAAGGACGCGATCAACGAGGCGCTGCGCGACTGGGTCACGAACGTGCGCGACACCCACTACGTGCTGGGCTCGGTGCTCGGCCCGCATCCGTTCCCGACGATGGTGCGCGACTTCCACCGGGTGATCGGCGAGGAGGCGCGACGCCAGTTCGCCGCCGCCGCCGGCGGGCTGCCCGACGTCCTGGTCGCCTGCGTCGGTGGGGGCAGCAACGCGATCGGGCTGTTCCACGCGTTCCTCGACGAGCCGTCGGTGCGCAAGGTCGGGGTCGAGGCGGGTGGCCTCGGGCTCGCGAGCGGCAGGCACGCGGCGCGGATCCCGGAGCACAGCGTCGGCGTGCTCCACGGCACGCGCACGTTGATCCTGCAGGACGGGCGCGGCATGGTACGCGTGACCCATTCGGTCTCCGCCGGGCTCGACTACCCGGCGCTCGGCCCCGAGCACGCCTGGCTCGCCGACCAGGGGCGGGCCGAGTACGCCAGCGCCACCGACGACGAGGCAATCGCCGCGTTCGAGAGCCTCTCGCACCTCGAGGGCATCCTGCCGGCGCTCGAGAGCGCGCACGCGATCGCCTGGGTGCTGCGCGAGGGCCGCGCGCTGGGGCGCGACGCGCGCGTGTTGGTCAACCTGTCCGGCCGCGGCGACAAGGACGTGAACGAGGTGCTGCGCGTGCTGGGTCGCGAGGCTGGGCCGGATCGATGACGCCGGTCCAGGGTGGGAGCGGTCGCGGGGCGGTACGCGCGCGGCGGTCGCGGGTCACGCCGGCCGCGCCGCGGCCGACCGCACCCGCGCCGGGGGCGGAGCGTGACGGCCCCGCGCCCGTGTGCTATAAACGCCTGCCGCTGCGCCCGTAGCTCAATTGGATAGAGCGTCAGCCTCCGGAGCTGAAGGTTACAGGTTCGACCCCTGTCGGGCGCACCACCCTTTCCCCGGGCCTTCGCCCACCTGCCCGCGATGACCTCCGAGAACCCGCCGGAGCAGAATCCCCGCTTCGAGCCGCGCGCCACGCGCGCGATGGCCGACATGTTCGACGACGTGTCGGGCCGCTACGACTTGCTCAACCGCCTGATGACGCTGGGCCGCGACGAGGCGTGGCGCCAGCAGATGTGGGACGCGGTTCCCGAGGACGCGCGCGCGGTGCTCGACCTGTGCACCGGCAGCGGAACCTCGCTCGCCGGACTGCGCCGGCCGGGCCGTCTGGTGCTCGGCATGGACGTGAGCTTCGGGATGCTCGAGATCGCGGCGGACGAGCAGGGCCGCAGCGGCTGGGCGCCGCGCCTGGCCTGCGCGGACGCCTTCCACCTGCCGCTGCGTGCGGCGGCGCTCGACGCGATCACGGTCGCATTCGGAGTGCGCAACCTGCGCCCGCAGGCCGCGGCGCTCGCCGAGGCCGCGCGGGTGCTGCGCGCGGGCGGCGTGCTGGTGGTCCTCGAGGCGACCGCGCCGGCGCCCGGCCCGCTGGCGCCCATCCATCGCGCGTGGCTGCGCCGGGTCGTTCCACTGCTCGGACGGCTCTCGCCGGATCCGAGCGCGTACCGCTATCTGGCGGAGTCGATCGAGGAGTTCGGCGACGGCGGCGCGTTCGAGACGGCGCTCGCCGCAGCGGGATTCGCGATCGTCGAGCGGCGCTCGTTCCTGCTTGGGGCCACCCGCCTGTGGGTGGCCGAGCGCCAGCCGCGCCCCGGCGAAGCATTGGCCGCCCGCCCCAGCGCCGTGCAGGATGCATCCGGAGGGGGTAGGGAACGTGGCGAGATGCCCCAACCGCGGGATGGCCGCGAAGCCGAGTGGCGGACCTGGGCGCTGGTCTCGGCCGTGACCTCGGCGGCGCTGACCGTGGCCCTCGCGTACGGCACGGTCGCGTTCTTCAAGGCCCGCCCCAGCCTGCCGTTGGAGCGCTGGCAGGAGAAAGGGCTCGAACTCCTGCTGGTGGGGGGGACGGCCGGATTCCTGCTCCGGACTCTGGTGCTGGTGGGGCGCTCGATGGCCCCCCGGCCACGCCGCTAAGCCCATTCCGGCCCGTGGCATAGGCATTGCGTGCTTGGGTGGGTCTCATCGCCCACCCCTCGACCAGTCAGGACGACCGATGCTCAGCCGCGAGAAGCTCCTCGAGTCCCTTCTCGACCTCTCCGCACGGACCGGTTCACGTTCGCGTGGCGGGTTGATCGAGCAGGTGCTCCGCACCGCGCTCGCCGTCGCCGAATGCGAGGGCGCCGTCGTGCTCTGCGGCACCAGTCGTCAGAGCGAGCGCTGGCTGCTGCGCCGCGACCTCGAACGGCCGGAGCGGCTCGACGCCGAGCGCGCCGGCACCGAGTTCGCGCGCGCGCTGGTGCGCACCGGCGCGCCGATCGCCACACCCGACTCGGCGACAGACCACCGCCTCGGCATGGAGGATCGCTGCATCGGGCTGGAATCCGGCCCCGCCGCGTTCGTGCCGCTGCGCCAGCGCGACCAGTCGCCGGCCTACCTCGCCGTCTATCGCCGCCGCAACGCGACGCGCTTCAGCCCGGACGAGCTCAACCTCGTCACGCTGCTCGGCGCATGGGCCGCGATGGCGCTCGAGAACGTGCGGCTGTCGGAGAGCGTCGAGAAGCTCGCGATCACCGACGACCTGACGCAGGTCTACAACTACCGCTTCCTGAAGAGCGCGCTGCGGCGCGAGATCAAGCGCGCGGGCCGCTTCCGCCAGGACCTGTCGATCGTCATGATCGACGTCGACAACCTGAAGTCCTACAACGACCGTCACGGGCACCTGCGCGGGTCGTTCCTGCTGCGCGAACTGGCGGGGTTGTTCGCCGAGCAGGTGCGCTCCTTCGATCTGGTCGCGAAGTACGGCGGCGACGAGTTCACGCTCATCCTCCCGCAGACCGGGAGGGAGGGCGCGCGGGTGGCGGCCGAGCGCATGCGCACGTCCGTGGAGGCGCACACGTTCCCGCTCGCCCGGCGCGGCGACATCACGGTGAGCCTGGGCGTGGCGACGTTCCCCGCCGACGCCGCGGACCCGATCAGCCTGCTGCAGGCGGCGGACCGCGCGCTGTATCTCGCGAAGCAGCGCGGCAAGAACCGCGCGGAGGCGCTGTGGCAGTCGGCCGCGTGAGCGCGTGCCTGCGGCCGCCCGCGCTCCGCCGCGTTGACCATGTTTCGGAGCCGCTGTTAGGCTGCGCGGGATCGGACGCCCCCACGCCTCATCCTCTGGACCCGGAGTGTTGAAAGGAACCATGTCCGAACCGATCGGAATCGCGGTGGTAGGGACCGGCGACTGGGGCGCGAACCTCATCCGGAACTTCGCCAACCTCGCCGGTGCCCGGCTCGTCGCCCTGTGTGACCTGGACGCCGCCCGACTGGCGCGCAGCGTGGCGCAGTATCCGCAGGCCCGCGCGGTGCCCAATCCCGCCGAGATCGCGGCCGCCAAGGACGTGCAGGCGGTGGTGATCGCGGCGTCCGCCGTGAGCCACTACCCGCTCGCCAAGGCGATGCTGGAGGCGGGCAAGGACGTCTACGTCGAGAAGCCCATCACGCTCGAGGTCGCCCACGCCGAGGAGCTGGTGCGGCTGGCGCGCGAGAAGCACCGCGTCCTGATGGTCGGCCACCTCCTCATCTACCACCCGGCCGTCCGCTACATGAAGGACATGGTCACGCGCGGCGACCTGGGCGAGGTCTTCTACCTGTACGCGCAGCGCGTCAACCTCGGCAAGGTGCGCAAGGACGAGAACGCGCTCTGGTCGTTCGCCCCGCACGATCTGTCGGTGATCCTCCACTTGCTGGACGCGGAGCCGATCGACGTCGCCGCGCGCGGCTCGGCGTTCCTCCAGAAGTCGGTCGAGGACGTGGTGTTCGTCGACATGCGCTTCCCGGGCGGCCGCCAGGCGCACGTGCACGTGTCGTGGCTCGATCCGCACAAGCTCCGCAAGGTCACGGTGGTCGGCAGCCAGAAGATGGTCGTGTTCGACGACATGGACGCGAGCGAGAAGATCCGCGTCTACGACAAGGGCGTCGACCGCGCCGGCCAGGTGGTCTCGTACGGGGACGCCCTCACGGTGCGCAACGGGGACATCGTGATCCCGAAGATCTCGCTGCAGGAGCCGCTCAAGCTCGAGTGCCAGCACTTCGTCGAGTGCGTTCGCGAGCGCAAGACGCCGATCACCGACGGTGCCAGCGGCCTGCGCGTGGTCAAGGTGCTCGACGCGGCGCAGCGCTCGCTCGCCGCCGGCGGCGCCCCGATCACGATCGCGCCCGAGACGCAGGGGGTCGCATGAGCACCAGCGTGATCCACCCGAGCGCGACGGTCGGCGCCGGCACCACGGTCGGCGAGCAGTGCGTGATCGGCGCGAACGTGACGATCGGCACCGGCTGCCGGATCGGACACCATGTGGTGATCCACGAGGGCACCCGGGTCGGCAACGACGTGCGCGTCGACGACCAGGCGGTGCTCGGCAAGCTGCCGATGAAGGCCGCGAACTCGGCCACCACGAAGGAGCAGGAGCTGGCCCCGCTCACGGTCGGTGACGTCTGCATCGTGGGCACCGGCGTGGTGCTCTACCGCGGCGCGGCGATCGACGGCAAAGTGCTGATGGCGGACCTGTGCACCATTCGCGAGAACGTCACGATCGGCCGCGGCACCATCGTCGGCCGGGGCGTGACGGTCGAGAACTTCTGCACCGTCGGACGCTACTGCAAGCTCGAGAGCGAGTGTTACATCACCGCGTACTCGACGCTCGAGGATCGGGTGTTCGTCGCGCCCGGCGTGGTGACGTCCAACGACAACTACGTGGGCCGGACCGCGGAGCGCTTCAAGCACTTCAAGGGCGTGACCGTGAAGAAGGGTGCGCGCATCGGCGCCGGCACGGTGACGCTGCCGGGCGTGGTGATCGGCGAGGACGCGCTGGTCGCGGCGGGCTCGGTGGTCACCTCCGACGTGCCCGCGCGCAAGATCGTGCTCGGGACGCCGGCCAAGGTGTGGCGCGACGTCCCGGTGGAACAGCTGCTCGAGAATCAGGGCTGGGTCGACGCCTAGGCCCGCGACACATAGAGAGGAGACACCATGAGCGCCATGCCGTCCAAGGCCACGATGCAGGTGCCGCTGCTCGACCTGAAGGCGCAGTACGCGGATCATCGCGCGGATATCGACGCTGCCGTGAAGGGCGTCATGGAGAGCCAGATCTTCATCGGCGGCCCCGAGGTCAAGGCCCTCGAGCAGGAAGTGGCGCGCTACTCCCAGTGCGCCCACGCCGTCGCATGCGCCTCCGGCACCGACGCGCTGCTGATGGCGATGTGGGCGCTCGGGATCGGGCCCGGTGACGAGGTCATCACGAGCGCGTACTCGTTCTTCGCCAGCGCCGGCACGATCGCGAACAACGGCGCCACGCCGGTGTTCGTGGACATCGACCCGCGCACCTACAACATGGACCCGTTGCGACTCGAGGCCGCCATCACCTCGCGTACCAAGGCGGTGATGCCGGTGTCGCTGTTCGGCCAGTGCGCCGACCTGCCGGCCATCAAGGCGATCTGCGACAAGCACAAGCTCTACATCATCGAGGACGCCGCGCAGGCGATCGGCTCGGAGTGGGAGGGCAAGCGTGCCGGCTCGATGACGGACTACGGCTGCTTCTCGTTCTTCCCGTCGAAGAACCTCGGCGGCGCGGGCGACGGCGGCATGATCGTCTCCCAGAACGGCGAATTGGCCGACAAGGCGCGCCTGCTCTGCAACCACGGCGCGAAGCCCAAGTACTATCACTCGATGGTCGGCACCAACTCGCGTCTCGACGCGCTGCAGGCCGCCATCCTGCGGGTGAAGCTGCGCCACCTCGACCGCTGGAGCGAGAAGCGGGCGAAGAACGCGGCGCTCTACAACCAGCAGTTCGAGGGCGCCAAGGTCGGTCGGCCGTACCACGACCCGCGCACGCGCCACATCTACAACCAGTACGTGCTCCGGGTGGAGAAGCGTGACGAGCTCCGCACGCACCTGACCGAGCACGGCATCGGCAACGAGGTCTACTACCCGGTGCCGCTCCACCTGCAGAAGTGCTTCAGCATGCTGGGCCACGCGCCGGGCTCGATGCCCCACGCGGAGGCCGCCGCGCTGGAGACGATCGCCCTGCCCATCTACCCCGAACTGACGGAGGAGCAGATCCGTTACGTGGCGGCCACCGTGCGGGAGTTCACGGACCGCTAGACACACCGCCGGCGGGGCGCCGCAGCGGCGCCCCGTCACGACCCCGGCGCGCCCACCACCCCGCCCTGTGGCGTGCGCCGGTCAGCACCGATCCCCCGGGACGGCGAGCCCTTTCGCCGCGCCCCGGTGCGAGTGCCATGACCAGCACGCAGCGCGAACAGCTGCGCGACCTGCTGCGGCGCGTCGAGGAGATCCGAGGCCTCTCGGATCCGACCGGCCACGCCGTGCCCGCCGACGCCGGCGATCCCGAGGCGCTGATGGAAACCGTGCGCCTGCTCGTCGAGGAGCTGGAGCGCAGCCATCGGCGGCTGATCGAGACCAACGTGCAGCTGGTGTCGCTGCGCGAGGTCGCGAGCCATGTCGTGAGCAGCCTCGACGCGGGAGAGACCACCCGCACCGTCGCCCGCTACCTGAGCCGGGCGTTCGCGTTCGACGAGGTGTTCCTGCTGCTGGTGGACCTCGAGGAGCACGCGCTCGTCGGAACGTGGAGCAGCCGCCGCGGGGACCGCGATCACAGCGTACCGCTGCAGGTCTCGCTGCTGGGCGATGGCGGCGCCCTGACGCGGGCGCTGTGGCTCGACCGCACCGTCACGCACCGCGCGCCCCGCCCGCACCTGGCGGCGGCGCTGCCCGACGGCCACCCGCTGGAGGAGACGCTCGCGGACCTCGGCGCGCTGACCGCGGTGCCGCTGCGCCGCAGTCACACGCTGCTGCCGACCGGCCAGCAGCACGAGCTGTGCGGCGCCCGCTGCGTGATGGGCGACGCGGCGGTCCTGACGCCGCCGCCGGGCGCGGCCGCCGACGGCTGGGCGGCCGACCGCGAGGAGCGGCAGCGCCACTGCCTGGGCTGCGACCAGATGCCGATGCTCGGCGTGATCGGCGCCGCCCGGCGGCGCGGCGCGCCCCCGCTGACGTCGACGGAGGTCACGCTCATCGAGTCGATCGCGCAGTCGATCGCGCCGATGATCGAGAATGCGCGCCTCTACCAGGACCTGCGCCGCAGCGAGCGCTTCCGCGAGCACGTGCTCGACAGCATGGCGAGCGCATTGGTGGCGGTGAACATGCAAGGGGAGGTCCTCACGTTCAACCACGCCGCCGAATCCCTGCTCGGGTGGAGCAGCGACGAGGCGGCCGGTCACGCAGTCGGCGCGGTGCTCGGCAGCGACGGGGAGTCCGCAGTGCAGGCGACGCTCGAGCACGGCCGCGAGCTCGTGCGCGAGACCGTGATGCTGCGCTCGCACGACGGGACCCCGGTGCCGGTCTCGCTCACCACCTCGCTGCTGCGCAACGACCGCCGGGCCGTCTACGGCGCCATCGCCACGTTCATGGACCTCACGCCCCTGCGCAGGGCCGAGGAGCAGGCCCGGCGGCTCGACCGGCTGGCCGCGCTCGGCCGCTTCACCTCCAGCGTGGCGCACGAGATCCGCAATCCGCTCGCCGGCATCGGCGCCGGGGTGCAGTACCTGGCGCGCGCCCTCCAGCACGACGACTCGCAGCGCGAGAACCTCGAGTTCATCCACAGCGAGATCAAGCGCCTCGACCGGATCGTCGGCGACCTGTTCGACATCACGCATCCGCGCAGCCTCAACCTGCGCGTCGCGCCGCTCGAGGACACCCTGAGCCGCGCCGTCCAGTGCCTGCGCACGGTGCTCGAGCAGCGCGGCCTCACGCTCGACGTGGCGGTCGCACCCCGCGTGCCCGCGGTGCCGCACGACGCCGATCAGATGGAGCAGGTGTTCATCAACCTCATCAAGAACGCCGCCGAGGCCTCGCCGATCGGCAGCGCGGTCACCGTGCGCGTGCAGCCCGCCGCGCCGGCCGCCGGCGGCCGCGGCGGCGCGAGCGGCCCCGGGGTGCTGGTGCGGATCGAGGATCGCGGGAGCGGCATCTCGTCCGACGCGCTCAAGACCATCTTCGAGCCGTTCTTCACCACCAAGCCCGGCGGGACCGGGCTCGGTCTCTACATCTCCCACGACATCGTGAAGCGACACAGTGGAAGCCTGACGGTGCAAAGCGAATCCGGCCGCGGCACCACGTTCATCGTGGAGCTGCCGCTGGAGTCCAACGGAGGAAACCCATGAGCAAGGCCAACATCCTGGTCGTCGACGACCAGGACTCGATCCGGCACTTCGTGAGCCGAACGCTCGAGGACGCGGGGTACTCCGTGGTCACCACCGGCTCGGTGCGGGAGGGACGGGAGGCGTTCGAGCGTACGCTGCCCGACGTCGCGGTGCTGGACCTCAAGCTGCCCGATGGGACCGGCATCGAGCTGCTGCGGGAGATCAAGCGGGTGCAGCCCGAGGTCTCGGTCATCCTGATGACCGCC
Source organism: Candidatus Eiseniibacteriota bacterium (assembly GCA_963725865.1). Classification (GTDB taxonomy): domain Bacteria; phylum Eisenbacteria; class RBG-16-71-46; order RBG-16-71-46; family RBG-16-71-46; genus CAVSAC01. The sequence goes on along the minus strand of CAVSAC010000012.1, from coordinate 1,222,372 downwards.
TTCGGCGAACTGGAGACGGCGGTCGAGGCGATGAGCGCAGGCGCGTTCTGGTTCGTGAAGAAGCCGTTCCAGAACGAGGAGTTGCTGGCGTTGGTGGAGCGCGCGATCGACTCGCAGCGGATGTGGATCGAGCTGCGTCGGCTGCGCCACCAGGCGTTCGCCGACGAGGACTTCCTGCACTCCGGCAGCGCGCGCATGCAGGAGGCGTACGCGATCGCGGAGCAGGTGGCGCGCGGCGACACGACCAGCGTGCTGATCGAGGGCGAGAGCGGCACCGGCAAGGAGTACTTCGCCAACCTGATCCACCGCATGAGCGCGCGGCATGACAAGCCGTTCATCGAGCTGAACTGTGCGGCGATCCCGAGCGAGCTGCTCGAGAGCGAGCTGTTCGGTCACGAGAAGGGCGCCTTCACGGACGCCCGCTCGCAGAAGCTCGGCCTCATGGAGCTGGCGAGCGAGGGCACGCTGTTCCTCGACGAGATCGGGGAGATGGCGCCGATGCTCCAGGTCAAGCTGTTGCGGGTGCTCGAGCGGCGGACGGTCCGCCGCGTCGGCGGGACCAAGGACATCGTGGTCAACCCGCGCATCATCTCGGCCACCAACCAGGACCTCGAGCGCCTGGTGAAGGAGGGCGGGTTCCGCGAGGACCTCTACTATCGCCTGAAGGTGGTGCCGCTCTATGTGCCGCCGCTGCGCGAGCGCCGCGAGGACATCCTGCCGCTGGCGCGGCTGTTCATGGACCGGTTCGCGAAGCAGTTCAAGAAGGGCTTCCGCGACATCACGCCGGCGGCCGAGCGGGTCCTCACGGAGTACCCGTGGCCCGGCAACATCCGCGAGCTGAAGAACCTGTTCGAGCGCACCGTGCTGCTCGAGAACGGGGAGTCGCTCGAGCCGCGGCACGTCAAGCTCGCGTCGCGCTCGCGGCCGTCGACCGAGACCTCGCTGGGCCAGCGCGTCGACGAGGTGCTGCACGGCGCGATCCCGGCGACCGGGATCCCGTTCGAGGCGCTGGTCGAGGAGCTGGAGCGCGCCTTGATTGTGCGCGCCTCGTGTGCTACGAAGTGGAACCAGAGTCGCACCGCGGAGCTGCTCAATCTCAAGCGCGACAAGCTCCGCTATCGGATGAAGCTGTACGAGCTGCAGCCCGAGAACGAGGCGTCCGACCCGACCCACAAGGTGGCCTGAGTCGTGGACCTGTCCCGCCCCCGCGCGCTGATGCTCGCGGGGGCGGTGGCCTTCCTCGCGGGATCCTGCGCCTACACCACGAGCACGGCGCTGCTGCCGTCGCACCTGAAGACGGTGGCGGTGCCGGTGTTCGAGAACGCCACCAGCGAGTACACGCTCCAGCAGGACATCACCGACGTGGTGCTCGCGCGGCTGGTGCAGGACAACCACCTGCGCGTGGTCGACGAGCGCTCTGCCGACTGCGTGGTGCGCGGGAAGATCGTGGGGTACAAGAACGCGGTGTTCGGCTTCTCGACCCAGAACCGGGCCCAGGAGTACCGCGTCACCATCACCGTCTCGGTGGTGTTCAAGGACCAGATCAAGAACCGCGAGCTGTGGCGCGACGACGCGATGATCAAGACTGCGAACTACTACGTGCAGGACGTCCCCGGCCAGACCGCGAAGACGGAACTCGATGGACGCAAAGAAGCCATCCAGAAGATCGCCGACGAGATCCTCAGCCGCTCCACCCAGGGCTGGTGAGGCCGCGCCCGCGCGGCGGGCGCCCGCGGCCCGCGGCAAAGCCGCGGGGTCGCGGGCGTCCCTCGATGCGCCCGCCCTGCTCGGTCGCTTCGACCGCGACGAATTCCCGGCCACGCTGTACGTCGAAGGCCCCTGCGAGCCGCTGAAGGCGGCGCTGCTGGCCGAGCTGCGCGCGGCGTGGGCGTCCCGCGTGCCGGCGGCGCCGACCGCCCGCGTGCTGCGGGCGGCCGAGAGCGGGGTCGAGGAGATCCTCGCGGCCTACCAGGGCGCCTCGCTGTTCTCACCCCGCGAGCTGACCGTGGTGCTCGAGGTCGAGGACCTCGGGCGCAGCGAGAAGCGCATCGCCGCGCTCGCCGCCGGGCTCGCGCAGCCGGCCGGCGCCTCGTGCCTGGTGCTGGTCGAGTCCGCGGCCGACGGTCCGCGCAAGTCGCTCGACCCGCTGCGCGGCGCGTCGTCCGCGCGCTGGGTGGCGGTGCCGCCGGAGCGCCCAGCGCTGCTGGCGTGGGGCGCCCGCCGCTTCGCCCGCGAGGGCATCGAGGCCGAGCGCGGCGTGCTGGAGGCGGCGGCGGACGCCTGCGAGGGCGATCCGCTCGCGTTCCTCAACGAGCTCGAGAAGATCGTGGCGTGGGCCGGCGTTGGACGGACCATCCGCCTCGCGGACGCGCAGGCGGTGCTGCGCCCGACCGTGGGCGCCGACCTGCCCGAGTACCTCGCGGCCGTGGCGCTCGGCCAGTCCGGCCCCGCGACGCTGCGGCTGGGGCGCCTGCTCGCGACCGGCGTGGGCGAGGGGCAGGTGCTGTTCGCGCTCTCGAACCTGGTCGGCGGAGCGCTCGGCGGCTGGGCGCGCCATCGCGAGGCGAGCGAGACGCTGCGGCGCCGCCTGCGCCCCGCCGAGCTGAGTGCCGCCGTCGACGCGCTCTACCGCGCGGAGGCCGCCTGGAAGGGCGGCCGCGCCGATCCGGTCGCCGTGCTCGAGCAGGCCACGCGCACGCTCTGCGGCGCGCGCTGAGCCCGCCCGCCGCGCCGGGAGCGCGCCGGCCGGCGTGACTCGCGCGCCGGTCGGCGTGACTCGCGCGCCGCGAGTCGCTAATCTCCGCCGCCTATGAGCCTCCACTACCCGTTCGCCGAGGCGGAGCGGCGCTGGCAGCGCGTCTGGGAGGAGCGCAAGCTCTTCCGCGCCGACGACCACTCGGCCAAGCCCAAGTACTACTGCATCGACTTCTTCCCGTACCCGTCGGGCTCCGGCCTGCACGTCGGCCACCTCGAGGGCTACACCGCGACCGACATCCTGTGCCGCTTCAAGCGCATGCGCGGGTTCAACGTTCTGCACTGCACCGGCTGGGACGCGTTCGGGCTGCCGGCCGAGGAGTACGCGCGCAAGACCGGCGTGCACCCGGCGATCACCACCCGCCAGAACATCGACACGTTCCGCCGCCAGATGAAACGCGTCGGGCTGTCGCACGACTGGGATCGCGAGGTGGACACGACCGATCCGGCGTACTACCGGTGGACCCAGTGGATCTTCCTCAAGTTGTTCGAGCGTGGGCTCGCGTACGTGGCCGAGGTGCCGGTCAACTGGTGCCCCGAGCTGGGCACCGTGCTCGCGAACGAGGAGGTGGTCGACGGCCGCAGCGAGGTGGGGGGGTTCGAGGTCGTCCGCCGCCCGATGCGCCAGTGGGTGCTCCGCATCACGGCCTACGCCGAGCGCCTGCTCGAGGACCTCGCCCTGGTGGAGTGGCCCGCGAGCACGCTCGAGATGCAGCGCAACTGGATCGGGCGCTCGATCGGCGCCGAGGTGGACTTCCCGCTCGACGGCGTGAACGGCCGCCTGCGCATCTTCACGACCCGGCCCGACACGCTCTTCGGTGCCACCTACATGGTGCTGGCGCCCGAGCATCCGCTGGTCGACGTGCTCACCAGCCCCGTGCAGCGGGCCGCGGTCGCCGCCTATCGCGAGGCAGCGGCGCGCAAGAGCGACCTGCAGCGCCAGGAGTTGGCCAAGGAGAAGACGGGAGTCTTCACCGGTGGCCACGCGGTCAACCCGGTCAACGGCGAGCGGCTGCCGGTGTGGATCGCCGACTACGTGCTGATGAGCTACGGCACCGGCGCCATCATGGCGGTGCCCGGCCACGACGAGCGCGACTGGGAGTTCGCGAAGTCGTTCGGCCTGGCGATCCGCGAGGTGGTGAAGGGCGGCGACGTGGAGCAGGCGGCCTTCGTCGACGTCGATCACGGCGTTGCGGTGAACTCCACCACGCCCGACGGGTCGTTCTCGATCGACGGGCTGCGGGCCGCGGAGGCGATCGCCACCATCACCGCGTGGCTCGAGCGGACCGGCCGCGGCCGCCGGGCGGTCCACTACAAGCTGCGCGACTGGCTGTTCTCGCGCCAGCGCTACTGGGGCGAGCCGTTCCCGATCCTGTGGGTGGAGGGCGTGCCGCAGGCGCTCCCGGAACAGATGCTCCCCGTCGTGCTGCCGGAGGCGCGCGACTTCAAGCCGGCGGGCACGGGGGAGAGCCCGCTCGCGAACATCACCGAGTGGGTGGAGACCACCGACCCGGCCACCGGCAAGCCCGCGCGGCGCGAGACCAACACCATGCCGCAATGGGCCGGTTCGTGCTGGTACTACCTGCGATTCATCGATCCGCGCAATCCCGAGCGCCTCGTGGATCCCGAGCTCGAGCGGTACTGGATGCCGGTGGATCTCTACGTCGGCGGGGCGGAGCATGCGGTGCTGCACCTGCTGTACGCGCGCTTCTGGCACAAGGTGCTGTTCGACATCGGCGTGGTCAGCACGCCGGAGCCGTTCCGCAAGCTGGTGCACCAGGGCATGATCCTCGGCGAGGACAGCCAGAAGATGTCGAAATCGCGCGGCAACGTCGTCAATCCCGACGAGCTGATCGAACGATTCGGCGCCGACGCGCTGCGCATCTACGAGATGTTCATGGGCCCGCTCGAGGCTGCGAAGCCCTGGAGCACGCAGGGCGTGGAAGGCGTGTCGCGCTTCCTCGATCGCGTGTGGCGCCTCTACGTGGCCGAGGACGGCGGCGCGAGCCCGCTGCTGGTGGCCGACGCGCCGACGCTCGAGACCCGGCGGGTGCTGCATCAGACCATCCGCAAGGTGACCGAGGATCTCGAGGCGCTCAAGTTCAACACCGCGATCGCCCAGATGATGGTGTTCGTGAACGAGCTGACCCGGCTCGAGCGCCGGCCGCGCGCGGTGCTGGAGCCGTTCGTGCTCGTGCTCGCGCCGTTCGCGCCGCACCTCGGCGAGGAGCTGTGGAGCCGCCTCGGCCATCCGGAGAGCCTGGCGTACGAGCCGTGGCCGGACTACGACCCGGCGCTGGTGATCGAGGACACGGTCACCGTGGCGGTGCAGGTCAACGGCAAGCTGCGGGCGACGCTCGACGTGGCGCGCGGGCTCGAGCAGCCCGCCGTGCTGGCGGCCGCGCTCGAGGACGAGCGGGTCCGGCGCTACACCGACGGCCAGCAGGTGAAGAAGGTCGTCCACGTGAAGGACAAGCTGCTGAACCTGGTGGTCGCCGGGCGGTGAGTCCGCCTCGCGCTCCGCGCGCGGGGCCGCCGACGGCCCCCGCATCCCCACCGACTTCGGAGACCGCGGCGCCGCCCTCGCTTCGCGCGGTGCTGGCCCTGCGTCCCGTGCTGCTCGGGCTGGTGCTCGTGCTCGTCACCCGCGTGGTGTTCTGGTGGATCGTGCCCACTCCGGGGGAGGACGCGTACATCACGTTCCGGTTCGCGCGGAACCTGCTGGCGGGCGGGGGAGCGGTGTTCAATCCCGGCGAGCGCGTGATGGGCTACACCTCGCCGCTGTGGATGGTGTGGAGCGCGGCCGGCATCGCCCTGCTGCGCGATCCGGCGACGTGGTCGCGGCTCACGCTGCTGCTCGCCGATGGCGTCACGCTGTTGGCGTTGGCGGCGCTGCTGGAGTGGACCGCATCGCGCGCGGCGGTCTGGTGCTTCGCCGTCATGTTCGGCCTGTGGCCGTTCTTCTCGGCGGTGTCCGCGTCCGGGATGGAGTCCGGCGCGATGCTCGCGCTGCTGGCGCTGGGCGGGTGGCTGGTCGCGCGGCGCAGCTCGTGGGCGGGCCCGGCGCTGGGCGCGCTCGCGCTCATCCGCCCCGAGGGCGTGCTGTGCGCCGGGCTGCTGGCGGTGTGGGCGAACGCCCGGGCCCGCCTGATCGCCGGCGTGCTGGCGGCCGCGGGTTTCGCGGCGATCGCGCTCTACTACGGCAGTCCCATCCCGCAGAGCGTCCTCGCCAAGGCGGCGGTGTACGGCACGCCCGGACCGCTCCAGAGCAAGGCGTGGTGGGACTGGGTGCTGCCGTTCGACCTCGCGGGCTGGCCGACCCTGGGCGACACGGCGCAGCTCTGGACGCTGCGGCTGTTGCTCGGCCCCGGAGCGCTCGCGGGGCTGCTGGCCCTGCGCCGCTCGCGCGCGCTGCCGTTGGTGCTCGCGGGGCTCGCAGTGTGGACCGCCTACATCGTCACCGGCGCGACGTACTTCTTCTGGTACCTGACCATCCCGGCCACCCTGGTGGTCTTCCTGGCAGCGGCGGGAATGCCCCGCATCGCGCGGGGCCCGTGGCTGTATGTCGCGGCGACGCTGCTCATCCTCGGGGCGTGGACCTACCAGCCACGGTTCTACCGCGGGCGCGCGGCGGTGGAGCGCGGCGTGTTCGGCCCGGTCGCGACCCGCCTCGCCACGCATGCGCGGGCGGGCGAGTCGGTGTTCCTGGAGCCGCTCGGGATCATCGGATGGACGAACGCCTCGCTGGTGATGCACGACGAGGTCGGGCTGGTCGCGCCGTGGGTGGCTCGGCGGCGGACCACGGGCCCGGGCTGGTACGCGGATGCCCTCGAGCACTACCGGCCGGACTGGGTGGTCATGCGCGGCCAGTTCATCGTGGACCAGCGCCAGTTCTCGGGCCGGACCGCGCCGTTCCGCGACTCGACCGAGTTCCGCCGCGCGATGTCGGTCTTTCGGCTCGACTACCCGAGCATGGACGCGCTCACGGCGGAGGGCCTGGTGCTGCTGCAGCGCACGAGATGAGCGCTCTCCGCGCGGCGCGCGGGACACGGCGGCGGGGGATGGGAAATCGGATCCGGATCGCGAGCGCAACGATCGAGACGGCCGGCTGGACCCGTAGGTTTACATAATAGAGATTATGCGCCAGCTACTCGCGGGCCCGACGGGCGGCTCGAGCGCCCCCTGAAGGCCATCAGAACCGCGCCGTGACCGCGAGCACCGGCGTGCTCCGGTCCCGCGTCATCCGGAGCCCGATCGCGGCCCGCGCGCGCACCCGCTCGCGGTTCGCGCGCTCCACGTCGGGCTGCACGGTGATCACGTCCACCGCCGCCGCGATCGCCATCACCGTGAATCCCGCCAGCACTCGCACATCGCCCCAGTCGAACTCGGAGTTGTCCATGCCCGCGATCCCGGAGCCCACGAGCGCGAAGCCGGCCGCGCGGGCGGCGATGCCCTTCAGCGCCCGCCGCGGCAGCCCGGCGTACAGATGGCCGGCCGCCGGGGTGAACAGTTCCGCCGCGCCGAGCAGGATCGCGCGGTTCTCGCCGTGCTGGTGCGGGCCCGTCGTGAGCGCGATCGGCAGCGCCGTGCCGGCGGCGGTCAGCAACAGCGCGCGCCCGGGCCATGGGTGCGGGATCGAGTCGAGCGCGGTCGGCGGCTCGGGTGGCAGGCCGATCTCGATCAACGCGCGCCGGCCGGCCCATGCGGGTGCGGCGTTCAGCGCCAGCACGGCGACGAGGGCGAGCAGCGGAGCCAGGTCGTCCGCAATCCTCCCGCTCCGGCTTCCCCGCGCCCGCCCGCGCCCCTCATCCACTCCGCGAAGCGACACGTCTCAACCCTTTCGCAGCAGCGCGATTTGTCCCGCGTGATAGAGGTCGTGCTGGGCCGCGCCGTGCGCCAGAACGTAGCGCGTCACGGTGGAGCCACGCGGAAGCTGGTCGAGCGACGCCGCGTCGAGCGCGCGCACCGCGACCCGCAGCGCGGCATGGCCCGCGCGCAGGCGCCCGAGTGCCGCGCCCCATGCCGCTGGGCTGGTGTCCGCGACCGGCGGCCAGTCCATCTCCGGCGTCACCTCCACGCGCTCGTCGCCGAGCCGGCGCCGCACGATGTCCTCCCACGCCGCCACGTGCAGCACCAGCTCCCAGATGGTGTGCGCACTCGCGAGCGGCCGGCGCACGGCGGTCGCGGCGTCCACGCCGTCGAGGGTCTCGAGCAACGAGGGACCGGACCACGCTTCGCGCTCGAACGCGCGTCGCAGCTGGTCCTCGATGCGGGCGATCTCGTCCATGGCGGCGTCCCTCCCGGCGACATCCTGCCGCATCGGCCGCGTGCGGGCCAGCGCCGCCCGCTCGGGCGCGACGGGCGCCGGTCCCAGCGGCGAGGACCGCGACCGCGTCGCCCTCAGCGGTGGCCGGCGCGGGAATCCGCGTGCGTCCGGGGCCAACTGCGTGCGCGCGTCGGCGGTGCTAAGGTCCGCGCCATGCGCTCCGTGAATCCCGCCACCGGCGAGACGCTTGCCCAGTATCCGGATCACGACGATGCCGAGGTCGCCGCCCGCCTGGCCGCGGCGGCCGCGACATTTCCGCTCTGGCGGGCCCGCCCGGTCCCCGCGCGGGCGATGGTGCTGATGGCCGCGGCGGCGCTGCTGCGCGAGCGCCGCGCGACGCTCGCGCGGACGATGACACTCGAGATGGGCAAGCCGATCGCGCAGGCCGAGGCCGAAGTCGACAAGTGCGCCTGGGTGTGCGAGCACGTCGCCGAGCACGGCCCGCGCGATCTCGCGCCGCAGCCGATCGCCACGGATGCGGGGCGCTCGTTCGTGCGCTGGGATCCGCTCGGCGCGGTGCTCGCCGTGATGCCGTGGAACTTCCCGCTCTGGCAGGTGTTCCGCTGCGCGGCGCCCGCGCTGCTGGCGGGCGACGTGGTGCTGCTGAAGCACGCCTCGAACGTGCCCGGATGCGCGCTCGCGATCGAGTCGATCTTCCGCGATGCCGGGCTTCCCGCCGGTGCGTTCGCCACGCTGCTGGTGCCCGCCTCCGCCGTCGCCGGCCTGATCTCCCACGACACCGTGGTCGCGGTCTCCGTCACCGGGAGCGAGTCCGCCGGCCTCGCGGTCGCCACCGCCGCGGGACGCGCGCTCAAGAAGTGCGTGCTCGAGCTCGGCGGGTCCGATCCGTTCATCGTGCTGGCCGACGCCCCGATCGAGTCGATGGCCGCGACCGCGGTAGCGGCGCGGCTGGTCAACAACGGGCAGTCGTGCATCGCGGCCAAGCGCTTCATCGTCGAGGCGCCGGCCTACGAGCGGTTCGCGGACGCCTTCGTGGTGGCGCTGCGCGCGGTGAAGGTCGGCGACCCGCTCGATCGCGCGACCGGGCTCGGCCCGCTCGCGCGGCCCGACCTGCGCGATGAGCTGCACGGCCAGGTGGAGCGCAGCATCGCCGCCGGCGCGCGCTTGCTGGCGGGCGGCCATCCGATGTCCGGGCCCGGCGCGTTCTACGCGCCGACCGCGCTCGGCGAGGTGACGCCCGGCATGCCGGCGTTCGACGAGGAGACGTTCGGCCCGCTCGCCGCGCTGGTGCGCGCCCGCGACGCCGGGCACGCGGTCGAGCTGGCCAATCGTTCGCGGCTGGGACTCGGCGCCAGCGTGTGGACCGCCGACCCGCGCCGCGGCGAGGCGATGGCGGGCGAGCTCGAGGCCGGCCAGGTGTTCGTGAACGGGATCGTGAAGTCCGATCCGCGCCTGCCCTTCGGCGGGATCAAGCGCTCCGGCTACGGGCGCGAGCTCTCCACCCTCGGCATCCGCGAGTTCGTCAACGCCAAGACCGTCTGGGTGAAGTAGGCCGGCGGGGGCGCCGATCGGGAGCGCGGTCCGGAGCGGCCACCTACGCCTCCCACATGATCTGCTCGAAGTTCTCGTCCGGCACCTCGAAGCGCATCACGTCCTCGTCCGGCAGGCTCTCCAGCGCGGCGCCGCGTTCCTGGAGCTGGGCGATCATCTCCACGACCTCGTGCGGCATCAGCTTGAGGCTCGCGAACGGCACCGCCAGCTCGACGATCTGCTGCGCGCACGCGCGCGCGCCCTCGACCGGCTTGCCGGCGCGCGGACCTCCCCCCCACAGCACCGCTCGCTCGCCCGGAACGAGCCCGCGCACCGAGAGGCGGACGGGGCGCGGAGTCATGATCTCGAGCGCGAGGTCCACCGCCTCCCCCGGCAGTCGGGCCGTGAAGTCGACGCGCACGAACAGGTGCCGGGCGTCGAATCCGAAGTGCACCTCCTTGGCGAGCCCCGCGCCGCGATGCATCGAGCTGCCACCGGCGCCCGTCTTGAAGCTGCCGGCCCCGTGCCACTCGTAGAAGTGCGTGCGCCGGCCGTCGATCGTCGGCTCGATGAAGTTCTGCGGCTGGGTGCCCGCGCGCTTGATGCGCTGGCGCGCGACCGGCAACATCAGCTCGCCCGGCACCGGCAACCCGGCCCGCTCGCGCGCTCCCATCAGGTGCTCGCGGAACAGCCGGTCGAAGAGCGCCTTGTCGGCGGTGAAATGGTCCTCGCCGTACCACCAGAACCAGTCCGAGCCCTCGGCGGCCGCCAGTGCCTCCCACGCGGCCGGATGCGTCGCGGGAGTCGAGGCCGCCTCCACCAACGCGCGGCGCGTGCGCGCCAGCAGATCCCACGCGCGGTTCTTCTCCGGGTGGCCGATCCAGATGTGGAAGTCGGCGTCGATCCACGAACCGGTGTGGAGCGAGGCGAGCGCCGGGATGGCGCCCGCGCGCTCGGCGAGCAGGTCCGCGGGCGTCCGGGTGCGGATGTCGGCGGCCGACTCGAGCGCCGCGTACAGCGCCTCGAGGAACGGGCCGCCGTCGTCCGGGTAGTGCTCCCAGCAGTTCTCGCCGTCGAGGATGATCGACACCACCGCCGACTCGGCGCCGCCATGTTCCTGGCCGATCCGGCGCACGCGCGCGAGGAAGTCCTGCACCGCCTCCTGGGCGTCCCAGTGGTGGTAGATGAAGCCGATGCGGTCGGAGAGCTCGTGGTCGCGGAAGAACAGCGCCACGTCGCCCGCCGCGGTGCTCACCCGCCACGGCCGGTAGAGCGTGCCGCGGCCGCGCTCCGCCGGCGGCAGCGAGTTCCATAGCACGCCCTCGTCGGTGGCGAGCCACCGGACGCCCGCGCTCGCGACCAACTCGCACACCTCGGGGCTCACGCCGCCTTCGGATGGCCACATCCCGGCCGGTCGCGCGCCGAATGCGCGCGCGTGCCGCTCGAGCCCGCGCTCGATCTGGCGGGCGGCGTCCTCGGGTGCCGCGAACGGCTCGCTCGGCAGCACCATCTGCGGGCGCGCGCGCCGCGCCGCCTGGTGTGAGACCAGCAGCGGCAGGATCGGGTGGTAGTAGGCCGACTCCGTGAGCTCGATCTGGCCGCGCTCGGCGAGCGCCCGATAGGCGGGGATCACGCGCCCCACCAGTCGCGCGTGGAGGGCCAGCAGCGCATCGCGCTCGACCGGCCCGGGATCGGCGTGGCGCGTCAACACCGCCGCCGCGGCCGGCTCGTCGTGGAACAGCGGATCCAGCCACGCCAGCAGGAACCACCCCTCCAGCGCGACCAGGTCGCCATCGGCGAGCGGCTCGCGCGTCCCCGCGCGCCGCGCGCGCGCCGCCTTCTGCACCAGCGTGCGATACCGCGGCCAGCGGTCGAGCGTCCACGGCGGTGCCGAGGCGCACCGCAGCAACACCTCGTCGCGCTCCTCGGGCGTCAGCGTGGCCGGCGCTCGCTCGAGCAGCGGGAACAGCGCGTCGGGCGTGCCGGCGGCGGCCTCATCGAGCTGGTCGAGCAGCGACGGAACGAAGTTGAAGGTCGCCTTGATACGAGGATGGCGCTCCAGATGGAGCGCCATGTCGAGGTAGTCCTTGGTGGCGTGCAGGCGTACCCACGGCAGCAGCGCCTGGCCGGTCCGCGGACTGCGGTAGTCGGGCTGGTGGTGATGCCACAGGAAGACGAGATCGACCGGCGGCGCTCCGCTCACGTGGCCCTCTCTGACCCGCCGGCCCGGTGCGCCCTCAGCTTCCGGTCGGACGCAGCGCGCCCAGATCGGACTGCGCGCGCGGGGCGAGGCTGGTGTCGCCGAAGTCGTCCAGCAGTCGCTGCAGGCGCTTGGCCGCTTCGGCTGGCTGATTCAGCGCGACCCGGCAGCGCGCGGAGGCGGCGAGGAATTCGGCCGAGGACTCGCGATCGAACTTGCCCACCAGTCCGTCGTACAGGTCCGAAGCCTCCTGGTACTGCTTCGAGTTCTCGAGCGCGTAGGCGAGGCTGCGGCGGCCGGCGTCGGTGAGCATGTCGCTGGGAGCGCCCGCGAGGAACTTGCGGTACTCGTCCACTGCGGCCTTGTAGTCGCCGAGCCAGTACGCGTTGTCCCCCGCCAGCCGATGCGCGTCGCGCCCGCTGGGAGTGGAACCGTACTGCGCGTAGACCTGCTTGGCGGCGTCGAGCGAGCGCTGATAGTCGCCCTGCCAGAACTGGACGTTGGCCTCGGCGAGCTTGCCGGCGGCGAGCTCCTCGGTGGCGGCGCGCGAGCGGGTGTAGAACACCGCCCCCGCGATGACGACCGCCACGCCGATGACGCCCCCGGCCGCGAGTCGCCCGTAGCGCTCCCACAAGGCGGTCAGCTGGTCCACGACATGGGCGCCCTGATCCTCGAGCGCCGCGCCTTTTCTGGTCTCCAAACTCAAGTCAGACCTCCATTTGCAGCGCTGCTTCAAAGCGCCGTATCAACGCCGTCACGGCGCGAGCGGCAGGCACGTTATCGCCTCGGGCGGCCCGCCGTCAAGCGGTCTCCCGAGTCAGGCGCAGCGCGAGCAGGCCACCGCGCCGCGCATGCGCGCGAGCATCTCGGCGGGAGCCCCGCAGGTCGGGCACGCCGGCAGCGCGGGCCGGCCGCGCGCCACGTCGACCAGGCTCGAGACCCGGACGTGCACCGCCCCGGCCCGTAGCTCCTGCTCGAGGTCCGCGACCGGCCACGACCATTCCTCGAGCCCCCACACCCGCAATTCGGTCCGCAGTGCCCACCGCTGCCGCACCTCGGCCGCGCGCCGCTCCCACTCCAGCTTCAGCGAGGTCACGTCGCCATGGTCGAGCAGCGGGTCCTCCGCGGCCGTGGTGCGCCGCCGCAGGCGCTCCTCCTCCTCCTCGATGCGGGCCGAGAAGAACGCCCCCAGCCGGTCGAGCTCGTCGTCCCGCAGCCGCGAGACGGTGCGCTCCCATTCGGTCTCCTTCTCGCCCAGCCGCCGCTCCAGTTCGCGCCGCGCGCCCTCCATCCAGCGGCCGCGCTCGGCCGGGTCGAGATCGTCTGTGATCTGATAGAGGCCCTCACGACTGCGCACGTCGGGCAGCTCGTGGCCCGGAGTCCACTCGACCGTGCGGCCGTCGGGAGCGAGCACGACCACCCAGTGCTCCTGCGCCGGCAGCCCGCCCCAGCGCGTCACCATCGCGTGGAACGCCGCGCGTCGCTCGTAGCGCACCGGGCCGAGTCGCATCGGGCCCCACGTCAAGCCCCGCACCTTGCACACCGACGCGAGTCCGTCCTCGGGCGCGCCGGGCACGCGCACCAGCGCGGTGCGGCGAGTCACCGCCGGGCGCTCGGTGAGCGCCTCGAGGATCCTGCGCCCCGCCATGCTGCCGGGCGCGCAGAACCACGCGCCGCGCGGCAGCGTGGGCCGCAGCGGGTCGAACACCAGGCGCACGCGCTGGCGGCGCCAGCGTTTCTGCAGCGGGGCCGCGAGCTCGACCTCCCAGTCGCCGCGTGCGGCATCGCTCACCGTGCAGCCGCAGGCTTCGAGCCAGCGCCCGACGAACGGCCGCCAGGCCGCGGGCAGCGCCGTGGTCGCGGCGGTCGGCGTGACCGCCGGCGGCACGCGACGGCGCGTGCGGCGGGCGCTGCCCGCAGGGCGGGCGCTGCTCGCGCGGCGGCGGGCGGTCGCGGCGCGCGCGCCCGAGTCGGCGGTCGCGGTCACTTCGCCTCCTCCTTCGTCGCGGCCGGGAACAGGAGATTCTGGAGGTTCTTCTGCTCCTGGTACATGCGCCGCGCCACCAGCAGGTGCTGCGCCAGCTCGGTGAAGCGCTTCTTGCGGACCCGCGGATTGGTGGACTCGGTCCAGCGGCGAAACACCTCGTCCTCGAACGAGCCGTGCGGCTGCCAGGTGCCGAGGATCTCCTCCATCTCGCCCACCACCAGCTCGAACATGCGGATCTTCTTGTCGAGGATCTCGAGCACGTACGCCTCGATGGTGCCGCGTGCGACCAGGTTCACCACCCGCACCGGGTGCTCCTGGCCCAGGCGGTGCACGCGCCCGATGCGCTGCTCCACCCGCATCGGGTTCCACGGCAGGTCGTAGTTGATGACGATGCGGCAGAACTGCAGGTTGCGTCCCTCGCCGCCCGCCTCGGTGCTGACCAGCACCTGGGCGTCGTCACGGAAGCGCTCGAGCGAGTCCTCCTTCTCGTTCCACGCCATCTCGCCGTGGAACAGGCACGGCTCGATGCCCATCCCGCGCAGCGCGTCGGCGATGGCGTCCTGCGTGGGGCGAAACTGCGTGAAGATGATGCACTTCTCGCCGCCGAGCCCGGCCACGCAGCGCAGCAGCGAGCGCACCTTGCTGGGTTCGCGGCTGACGTCGGTCGCGCGCGCGGCGAGCGCTTTGAGACGCCGCGGGTCGAGGCCGTCGGGATGGCGCGAGAGCTTCTCGAGCGTGGCGCGCGCCGCCGCCCACGACGATCCCATCTCCTTCTGCAGCACCATCAGCGTGAAGTAGTGAGGGCGCCCGGGCGCTCCCGATTCGCCCCGCACCGCGTCGGCGACGAAGTCGCTGACCTGGCGGTAGAGCGCGCGCTCGGCGGCGGTCTGCGCGACCCACATGGTCTCCACCTTGCGCGGGGTGAAGGTGAGATCGGTCTCGTTGCGGCGGGTGCGCACCATGACCGACTCCAGCAGGCTGCGCAGGCGCGGCGTGTTGCGCGGCGTGCGCTTGTCGTGCCCAGTGAGGAAGTCGCGCCGGAACTGGGAGAACGTGCCGACCGTCCCGGGGCGCACCAGCGTGGCGAGGTTGTAGAGCTCGCGCAGATCGTTCTGCACCGGGGTCGCGGTGAGCAGCAGCAGGTAGCGCGGGTTGAGGTCGTTGATGAACTTCCAGCCGAGCGTGAGGTGATTGCGCAGGCGATGCGCCTCGTCGACGCAGACCAGATCGTAGTTCGACGCGCGCACCCGGCGGCGGTGGCGCTCGTGACGCGCGGTCTCGAGCGACGAGATCACGAGCGGATGGCGGCCCCACTGCCCGGCCGGACCACGCGAGACCACGAAGTCGAGCTCGAACTTCTCCCACAGCTCGGCGCGCCACTGCTCGCACAGCGACGCGGGCACCAGCACCAGCACGGTGCGAACCGCGCCGCGCAGCAGGTAGTCCTTCAGGATGATGCCGGCTTCGATGGTCTTGCCGAGTCCGACCTCGTCCGCGAGGATCGCGCGCCCGTTCAGCTCGCGCATGACCTTCAGGCACACCCGCATCTGGTGCGGGTAGCGCTCGACCCCGCGCAGCGAGTCGAGCGACACGAGGCGATCGGTGCCGGCCCAGCCCGCCCAGCGCTCGGCCTCGCTGCGCAGGTCGAAGTGGTTCGGCGGGCTGTGGGTGCCCGCGGTCCACAGATCCACCAGCCGATCGCCCATCGGGTGCCACGTGCGGGCCGCGCGCGCGGCGACCGGCGTCGCGTCGTGGGCGTTGGGGCGGCCGACCGGCACGACCGGGGTCGGATCGAGCGGCGCGCTTCCGGGCACGATGTTCCAGTCTCGCTGCGCGGACAGCCGACGCAGGACGCCCTCGAACACGACTTCGAGTACCTCGCGCCCACGGTCGGTGTGGACCTCGACCACGAGGCCCTCCCCGAACTGCGGGTGGCGCAGGCGCTGGCCCACGCGATAGCGAGCGGTCGTCAGCTCCACAGCTCGAAGGCCTCCCCCAGCGCTGGCACGTCCACGCGCGCGGTGGTGCGCTCGCGCAGCAGCCCGGCCAGCGTCTCCGCGGCCGTGGGTTCTCCATGCACGAGATGGATCGCGCGCGGCGCCGGATCGAGGCGGGCGATCCACTCCAACAGCTCGCGCTGGTCGGCGTGCGCGCTGAAGGAGTCCAGCGCCTCGATGTCGCAGCGCCGCTCGTAGGGCTCCCCGAAGATGTTCACCCGCTCGGCCCCTTCACGGAGCCGGCGGCCGAGCGTGCCCTCGGCCTGGAAGCCGACGAACAACACCGTATTGCGCGCATCGCCGATGGCCTGGCGCAGGTGGAACAGCACGCGCCCGCCCTCGCACATGCCCGACGCCGAGATGATGATGCACGGCTGGCTGAACTCGTTCAGCGCCATGCTCTCCTGCGGCGAGGAGACGTAGCGCAGGCGCCCGAAGCCGAACGGGGACCCGTCGCCCTCCTCCCACTGCCCGCGCGTCTCGGCATCGAAGACCTCCGCATGGTGGCGGAACACCTGCGTGGTGCGCGACGCCATTGGACTGTCGACGAAGATCGGCAGGTCCCGCAGGCGCTTGGCCTCGATCAGGCGGTGCAGCGTCGCGACCAGCTCCTGCGTGCGCCCGACCGCGAACGCGGGGACGATGACGCGGCCGCCGCGCTTCGCCGTGCGCTCGATGATCTCGACCAGTCGCAGCTCGTCGGCCGCCGTGTCGCTGTGCAGCCGGTCGCCGTAGGTGCTCTCCATCACCAGCACGTCGACGCCCGGCGGCACCTCGGGATCGCGCAGGATGGGGCGCCCGGCGCGCCCGAGGTCCCCGCCCATGCCGAGGCGCAGCGTGCGACCGCCGCTCGAGAACTCGAACGTGGTGAGCGCCGAGCCCAGGATGTGACCGGCGTCGTAGTACTGCACGCGCACGCCCGGGAACAGGTCCCAGGGCTCGTGATAGCGATGGGTCGCGAACTGGGCGAGCGTGGCGTCCACGTCTTCCGGTCCGTAAAGCGGCTGGCGGGGCGGCCCGCCCTTGCCCTTGCCGCGCCAGTTCACGTGCTCCACGTCGCGTTGCATGAGGTGCGCGCTGTCCGGCAGCAGCACGCCGCACAGGTCCGCGGTCGGCGGGGTGGCGTGGATCAGCCCGCGGAAGCCCTGCGCGACCAGCGTCGGCAGGTTCCCGGTGTGGTCCAGGTGCGCGTGCGACAGCACCACCGCGTCGAGGTCCGCGGGCGCGAAGCGGAAAGTCCGGTTGATGCGCTCCGCCTCGTCGCGGTGACCCTGATAGAGCCCGCAGTCGAACAGCCACTGGCGCGGGCCAAAGCGGATGCGGTGCCGCGACCCGGTCACGGTCCGCGCGGCACCCTCGAAGGAGATGGAGAGCGGTTCGGTCATCAGTAGCTCGCGTAGAAGACGACACCCAGGCTCGCCTGGATGTCGTGGTTGGCCTTGCCGTTCTGGAACAGGGCGAGATAGCGCGTGCTGAGATCGAAGGCCCAGGAGCGATAGAAGAACTGCTCCACGCCGGCGCCCGCGCTCAGGAACATGCCGTCCCCCGGGAACTCGGTCTCACCGTCGTTGAGCTTGTACGACGTCTGCACGAGCCCGAGCCCGGCGCTCAGCATCTTGGTCGTGCGCGTGCGGGTGCCGAACAGCTGGTAGGCCTCGATCCCCGACAGGATGAGCGTGGCCTCCTTGCGGGCGAACAGGCTGTCCGAGGGCTGCGGCTTGCGCGCGTCGAACGTCTGGCTCTCGAACGAGAGCCCGAGCGCGCGCTCGTAGCGCATCCGGTAGCGCAGCCGCACCGCGAGGCCCGGACCGCTGTTGAACAGGTCGCCGATCGCGCCGCCCTGCAGCAGCGAGCCATACTGTCCCTGCACGCTGATCCCCACCTGACCGGGCCGCGGCAGGACGATCGTGGACTCCGCGCGCACCGGTGCCGCCAGCGTCAGCGCCGCCATCGCCACGATCGCGATCCGCAGGGTGGTGCCTTGCATCCGGCTCATCGAGACTCCTTTCGAGTGGTCGTCCCCGCGGGCCGCCTGGCCTCGCGGGGGTGGAAGGTGCGATGCACCTCCCGGAGGTAATCCCGGTCCAGATGGGTGTAGATCTCCGTCGTCGAGATGGACGCGTGACCCAGCAGCTCCTGCACCACGCGCAGGTCGGCGCCCCGCTCCAGCAGATGGCTCGCGAAGGAATGCCGCAGCGCGTGCGGGTGCACGCGCGCCGCCAGCCCGGTGGCACGCGCGTGACCGCGCAGGATCTTCCAGAACCCCTGACGACTGAGCGCCTCGCCGCGCGCGTTGACGAACAGCCGCTCGCCGCGCGAACGGGCGACCAGCAGCGGGCGGCCGCGCTCGAGGTACTCGCGCAGCGCCGCCTGGGCGCGGGTGCCGAACGGCACCACGCGCGTCTTGTCGCGCTTGCCGGTGACCACCAGGCTGCGCTCGCGCATCTGCACCGCCGCGCGGGTGAGTCCCAGCAGCTCCGACACCCGCAGCCCGCTGGCGTAGATCAGCTCCAGCATCGCCCGGTCGCGCAGCGCCAGCGGGCCCTCCCCCTGCGGCGCGGCGATCAGCCGCTCGAGGTCCTCGACCGCCAGCACGTGAGGGAGCTTCTGCTCGCGGCGCGCCGCGGGCAGCTGGGCGAGCGGATCGTCGGTGCGCTGCCCGGTGCGCTCGAGGAACGCGTGGAAGCCGCGCAGCACCGAGCGCCGGCGTGCCGCCGTACGTGCCGACAGCGTGCGCACGGCGAGCCAGGCGAAGTAACCGTCGACGAACACCGGGGTGGCCTCGCCCCAGTCCGCCAGGCGGTGGCGGGCCGCGAAGCCGGTGTAGTCCGCGAGGTCACGGCCGTAGGCGTCGAGCGTGTTCGCCGCCAGCCGCCGACCGGTGCGCAGCTCGTCGAGGTACGCCTCGACCGGGCGCACCAGCGCCGGCGCGGGCGCGCGGGCGGCGGGCGCGGTGGACACGGCGACGCGGCTCATCGCGGGCCTTCCCGGGCGTGCGCGCCCGCCGCCAGCTGGCGGGCGATGCGCTCGGCGAGCGGCGCCGGCATCCCGGCGCGCGCCGCGATCTCCGCCGCCGTCGCGGCACGGACCGCGCTCAGCGAGCCGAACGCGCGCAGCAGCGCGGCGCGCCGCGCGGGCCCCACGCCCGGCACCCGCTCCAGGTCGCTCGCCAGGCGCGAGCGACTGCGCAGCGTGCGGTGGTACGAGAGCCCGAAGCGGTGCGCCTCGTCGCGCAGCCGCTGCAGCGCGCGCAGCGCGGCGCTGCGGCGCGGCAGCACCAGCGGGGGCGCGCCGAGACGCACCACGGTCTCCTCGCGCTTGGCGAGGCCGATGAGCGGCACCGGGCGGGCACCCGAGCGCTCGAGCGCCGCGCGCGCCGCCCCCAGCTGCCCGAGGCCCCCGTCGATCACCGCCAGGTCGGGGCGAGGCAGCTCGCCCGACTCCACGCGCGCCCAGTAGCGCTCCACGGCCTCGGCGATCATCGCGAAGTCGTCGGGTCCCGGGCGGCGGATCCGCATGCGCCGGTACAGCGACTTGCGCGGGCGCGCGTTCTCGGCCGCAACGACGGCCGCGACCGCGTGCTCGGGGCCCAGGTTCGAGATGTCGAAGCACACCATGCGGAACGGCGGCACCGGCAGCTCGAGCGCCTTCTGGAGCGCCAGCACGTCGGGCGAGAATCGCGCGCGCCGGCCCGCCGCGCGCGCCGCGAGGTCTTCGAGCGCGAGCGCCGCGTTGCGCTCGGCCATCAGCACCAGCCTCCGGTCGCGCCCGCGGACGGGCGCGGCCAGCTCGACGCGGCGTCCGGCGTGGCGCGACAGCGCGTCCGCCAGCGCCGCGGCGCTCTCGGGCAGCACGCCCACGACCAGCCGGCGCGGTGGCTCGGCGGCGCCGAGGTAGTGCTGCGTGATCACGGACTCGAGGATGGTGGCGTCGTCGAGCCGCCCGGCCCCGTCGATGACGCGCGACTCCTTCCCCGCCACGCGACCCTCGCGCACCAGCAGCACCGCGAGCGCGGCGCGCGCGCCGTGGCGCGCCACCCCGAGCACGTCGGTGTCGTGCGCGCCGCGGCGCACCATGGTCTGCGGCACGCGCGCCTTCTCGAGCAGGGCGATCTGGTCGCGCACCCGCGCGGCCTCCTCGTAGCGGCGCTCCGCCGCGGCCTCGCCCATCTGGGTGCGCAACGACTTCGCCAGGTCCACGTCGCGCCCCGAGAGGAACAGCACCAGCCCGTCGACGATGCGTCGGTAGTCGGCCGGCGAGACCGGCGAGCGCGTCGTGCAGGGGCCGGCGCAGCGCCGGATGTGGAAGTACAGGCACGGGCGATTGGTGCGCCGGTGGTCCTCGAAATCCCGGCAGGTCCGCACCGGAAACACCCGCCGCAGCTCGCGCAGAGTGCGCCGCAACAGTTTGACGTCGGTGTACGGGCCCAGGTAGCGGGCGCCATCGCTGCGGACATGGCGGGTCACCGACAGCCGGGGGGCGTCCTCCTGGACGCTGATCCGGACGTAGGGAAAGGACTTGTCGTCCTTGAGCAGCACGTTGTAATGGGGCTTGTGCTGGCGGACCAGGGTGGACTCCAGCAGCAGCGCGTCCGCCTCGGTGTCGGTCAGGATGGTGTCCACGTCGACCGCCTCGGCCATCAGCTCGTCCAGCCGGGCGTGCCCGCTCTCGCCGGTCGCGTAGGAGCGCACGCGGTGCTGGAGGCTCTTGGCCTTGCCCACGTAGAGCACGCGTCCCCGGGCGTCCTTCCAGAGGTAGACCCCGGGAAG
Organism: Candidatus Eiseniibacteriota bacterium; assembly: GCA_963725865.1. Classification (GTDB taxonomy): domain Bacteria; phylum Eisenbacteria; class RBG-16-71-46; order RBG-16-71-46; family RBG-16-71-46; genus CAVSAC01. Next base: position 1,201,848 of record CAVSAC010000012.1, on the reverse strand, counting down.
AGCCGGTAGATTCCGCACTTTTTCGCTCAATGCGCTCATGGGAGCCCCAGCGGCCCACTGAGGGATGGTCGAGGCAAGGACACTACATCCCGGGCCCGCGGGCCGCAATAGTCGCGAGTCGCTCGCACGCGCGATCCTCCCCCGTCGCGGCTTGACGGACGGCGCGGGAACACGTAGTTTTTCCGGGCTTTTCCGTGACCCGACGATCCCAAGGAGGAACGAATGCCGCATCACAAGTCCGCGGCCAAGCGCGTCATCACGAACGAGAAGGCGCGCCAGCGGAACATCGCCGCCCGCTCGCGCATGCGCGCCGCCGTGAAGGCCGTGCGAGAGGCCACCAGCAGGGCCCAGGCTCAGGCCGCATACACCAAGGCCGCCGCGATCCTCGACCGCACCGCCGCCAAGGGCATGATCAAGAAGGAGACCGCGAACCGCCACAAGTCGCGTCTGGCGAAGTTCGCCTCCAAGCTCTCGGCCTGAGGCCATGATCGGATGACGATGCGCCCCGCGGCCGCGCTGCTCGCGGCCTTCGCACTCTGCTCGATGCCGGCCCCGGCCGCCTGCGCTCCCGCGCGGGCGGCCGTCGCGCATCCGGCGGCGGCGATCGCCGCGGCGGCGGCCGGCGAGCCCGCACCCTCGCCGTTCCCCTCGGTCGAGATCCACACCGCCGCCGCGCCGCGGTCCCACCTCGGCGCTTACCTGGCGATGGCGGCCGGGGCCGGACTGATGGGCGCCTCGTTCGCACTCCAGGCCCGGTCGAACGAGCTCTACGACGAGTACCTCATGGCGGTCGATCCGGGGCAGATCACGTCGTTGTACGACCGCACCGCCCACTACGACCGGCTTTCGAGCGGCGCGCTGCTCGGCGGCGAGGCGCTGATCGCCGCCGGGCTGTGGATGCGTTTCGTGCACCACCCGCGCGACGAGGTGTTCTCCCTCACCGTGGCCCCCGGACGATGCGCGCTCGCGCTGCGGTTCTGATCGCCGGCCTGGCGCTGGTCGCGGGCTGCAGCTCGCGACCGCACTCGAATCCGTTCGATCCCAAGAACCCCGAGACCGGCGGGCGCCCGAGCGGCTTCGTCGCGCTGGCGGAGAACACGTTCGTGAGGCTGCAGTGGTCGCCGTCGACCGCCCCGGGGCTGGTGGGCTTCGAGCTGCGCCGGCGCATCGCGGGCGAGCCGGACTACCTGGTCCTTCCGCTGCAGCTCCCGGCGAACAGCTCCGGCTTCGTGGACCTCGGGCTGTCCAACGGCACGACGTACGAGTACCAGCTCTACCACGTGTTCCAGAACGGGCCGGGCGGACTGCCGGCCGAGGACCGCGCCACGCCGGGACTGGAGCGCGCGTGGGCGACCGACCCGGAGGCGGGCATGATCGCGCGGATGACGCCGGACGGCCGCCACATCGCCGCCCAGGTCGCGGGGTTCTCCGCGCCGTACGAGCTCGCGGTCGACGATTACTCGGGAGTCGCCTGGGTTGGCGACATCGGCGACGGCAGCGTGAGCGCGGTGCTCCCGGACGGCCGGGTCTCGGTGCAGGTCACCGGGTTCTCGCGCCCTGCGGGGCTCGCGATCGATTGGCTCGATCGCGGGCTGTGGGTGTGCGACCAGTCCGCGGACCTGCTGCGTCACCTGCAGCCCTCCGGCCAGCCGGGCACTCCGTCCTCGATCGGCGGACTCGACGAGCCGCTCGCGGTCGCGATCGATCCCGCCGACCGCTCGGTGTGGGTGACGGAGCACCACGGCAACCAGGTCCGGCGATTCTCGGTGGCCGGCGCGCAGCTCGGGCGCACCGCGGTGACCCTGCCCTGGTGGATCGCCATCGACTCCCTCACGCGCGACGTGTGGGTGAGCTCCTACGAGCAGGGCCAGGTCGTGCGGATGAATTCGTCGATGGTGCCGCAGGACACGATCGCGGGCTTCCTGGGTCCGATCGGGATCGACATCGATCCGCGCCGCGGCCGGGTCTGGATCGCCGACGCGGTGGCGAGCGAGGTCGTGGTGCTGGACCGCGCCGGCGCCGTGCTGTTCCGCGTGCGCGGACTCCCGGGGGCGCGCAGCGTGTCGCTCGATCTGAAGACCGGCGACGCCTGGGTGGTGGCCACCTCGCTCGGACGGGTGGCGCACGTCTCCTCCGCCGGCACGGTGCTCGAGAGCGCGGGCGGGTTCGTCAGCCCCCGCTCGGTCGCGGTGGACCGCTCGGGGCCGTGAGCGCGGCGCGACGACTCAGAAGTTGAAGCCGAGGTTGAACTGGGTCCGCGGCCGCCGTGCCCAGTGCTCGAAGTCGAGCGTGGTCCATGCGAAATTCCAGCGCAGCGCCGGGAAGTACGCCCCGCCCACGTACACGGCGAAGCCCGCGCTGCCGCGGCGCTCGCGCACCTCGCCCTCCCACGCCCACGCCGCGTCCACGAACGTGGCGCCCGAGATGGCCGGGAACTCCCACGGCGCCGGGACCGCGAGCGTGAGTCCGCGCAGCAGCGGAAAGCGCACCTCCTGCTGCAGCAGCACGGTGCGCAATCCGGAGATCTCCCGCCGGTCGAAGCCGCGCAGGGTCGAGCGCCCACCCAGGTAGAAGCGCTGCGCGTCGTGGCCGAGGCTCGCCAGCCCCTGCGCGCGCGCGGCCAGCACCAGCCCCGGCGCCGGGCTGGCGTAGCGGCGCCCTTCCGCCATCAACGTGGCGAAGTCGGCCGCTCCCGACGTCATGTCGCGCGTGAAACCCGGCCGACAGGAAGGCGCGCAGTCCGCTCGCGGGCCCCATCGACGACCAACCCACGTTGTCGCGCACCAGCGTGAGGAAGTCCGACACCAGGTCGACGTCGAGCACCCGGCCGTCGCGCAGCAGATGGTCGCTCGCGTGGCGCACGACGGCGGACGCCTCGATGCGCGTGAACTTGTCGAACGGGTAGGACGCCAGCGCCAGCACCCCGACCCGCTTCTCGCGGCGGATCAGGTCGAGGTCGGCGTCGTACTGCTCGGTGAGCCGGAACACCCCGACCCCGTAGTTCATCCGCTGCGCCTGGTTCACGTACGTGATCCCGGTCTGGAAGCCGTCCCAGAAGTTGCCGAACCGCTCGGAGTCGTTCGCGATGAACACGTACCACCGCTCGTTTCCGAGCACGTCGCTGAGCGAGATCTGCCCCACTCCCGCGGCGCCGCCGAGCACCGGGTCGTAGGCGATCGCGTTCTGGACCAGGTCGAGTCCGACGCGCCGCTGGTAGCGCTGCGGCTCGCCGCGATGCGCGATCGCCGGCATCGCGGGCTCCGCGGTGCCGGGCGCCTCGGGCTCGACCTGCAGCGACTCCGGTGCGAACCGGACGACGTAGGCCTGGAAGCGCACCGCCTCCTGCCCGGTGAACATCAGCCCGCGCCCGTCCGCGAGCCAGTCGGGATCGGTGGCCGGGCCGCGCAGCCGGGTCACCCGCCGCGCCTCGCGTGCGGGCTCCGCCGGGCGCACCCACAGGTCGCTGGTGCCGCCGCGCGTCGAGCGGAACGCGAGCCAGCGTCCATCCGGCGAGTACACCGGCTGGCGGTCGTCGCCGGCCGGCGGGTCGCTCAGCGCCTCCACGTGACCATCCGCGAGCGCGAGCCGGAACAGCCCGTAGCGCCCGCCCCGCTCGCCGCGATCGGAGGCGAACGCCACCCAGCGGCCGTCCGGCGAGACCGCGGGCTCGAGGTCGTCGAAGTCGTCGTTCATGAGGCGCTCGAGCCCCTCGGGCCGGCGCCACCACAGCCGGTACAGATCGCTGCGGCCGCTGCGGTCCTGCGCCGAGAAGATGACCGCCGAGTCGCCGGCCGCGAACACCGGGTCGGTGATCATCACCAGCGACGGCAGGTCGACCGTGCGCAGGACGCGGCGCGCGGCCGCATCCACCACGTGGATGCAGTCCCGCCCCCCGCGCTTGGAGGAGATCACCACGCGCCCGAGCGACGAGGCGCCGGGGCGATTCTGGAACAGGTGGAACGACTCGAACTGCGGGGATTGGTAGCCCCGCAGCAGGCGGGTCTCGCGCCGCCGCCCGCGCCGGTCGGGCTCGCTCAGGCGCAGCTCGATGCCGTTCTCGGAGGCGGCGAACCAGCAGAAGCGCAGCGCGGTGTCGCCCGGGGCGCGCCCCGGCAGCACCCGAGCTCCGAGGTTGTAGCGCCCGTGCGGCGTCGCGCGGCGCGCGGTATCCGCCACCGCGGAGGTGGTCGCGATCGCCGGGTAGAAGTGCCGGCGCACCGATGTGAACCAGCGCTCGTCGACCGCCTCGAAGCGCTCGCCGGTGGTGATGCGGAACACGGTCTCGAAGTCGTCGGCGCGCCACCAGTCTTCGAGCATTCCAATCAGGCGCGACTCGCCGTACTGCTCCGCGAACCACAGCATGAACGACTGCCCTTCCTTGTACATCAGCACCGTGCCCCAGATCGACTCGCTGTGCCGCAGCGGCCGCGCCTCGCCGGACAGCACCGCGTCGCGCATCAGGCCTTCGGCGTCGGCGTCCCAGCTCGTGCCGAAGTACTCCGCCAGCCCCTCCACGAACCACAGCGGCGGCAGCCCGCCCTGGGTGCGGTGGTGCTCCTTCATGACCTGGTTGAGCTTCTCGAGCATGTACCAGTGGGTCAGCTCGTGGCGCGTCACCCACGCGAGCCGCGTCCACGAGCCCGTGTGCGGCACCAGCACGCGCCCCTTGATCAGCTCGGTGAGCCCGCCGGTGCCCTCGGAGATCAGCTCGGGGGTGGCGTTGCTCTGCTGGAACAGGCTGTGAGCGGCGTACAGCAGGAACGGCACGCGCGTGCGCGGGTGCAGGCGGAATCGCGCGTCGTACTCCACGCACACGCTCTCCGCGAAGGCCGCCAGCCGGCGCGCGAGGCTGTCCTCCTCCGCGTAGTGGTGCATCCGCACGTGCGGGGTCTCGTACACCGTCCAGTCGAGCGCTTCGTATTGGACCTTGTTCTTGCCGAAGGACTGCGCGTGGGCGGACGGGACCGCCGCAAGGGTCGCGAGGAGGAGCGCGAGGAAGGGGATGTGGGTCCGCGCCGGGCGCGCCAGACGCATGGAGGCTCCCGAGGTGACGTGAACGGCGGTTCCCGGTTCCGCCTAGGCGCGGCCTGTGACGACGTCGTCGAGTGTATAGAGGCCGGGCGGCGCCTGCATCACGAATCGTGCGGCCGCCAGCGCGCCGTGCGCGAACGCCGCCCGGTCCTGGGCGACGTGGCGGAGCTCGATCCACTCCCCCTCGCCCGCCAGCAGCACGGTGTGGTCCCCCACCCAGGTGCCGCCGCGCACGGCGTGCACGCCGATCTCGTCCGCCGGGCGGACGCCCACGCGTCCCGAGCGGCCGTGGCGCAGCGCGTCCGGCGCGAGGCCCCGCGCGGCCGCCGCCTCGCGCGCCAGCAGCAGCGCGGTGCCCGAAGGGCTGTCGGCCTTCATCCGATGGTGGCGCTCGACGATCTCGATGTCCCAGGTGGCGGGCGCCACCGCCAGCGCCGCCGCGAGCGCGCGGCGCAGCGTCAGCACCCCGAGGCTGAAGTTGGCGGCCCGCAGCACCGCCACGGTCCGGGCCGCGCCGGCGAGCGCCTGCTCGTCGGCCGGGCCCAGCCCGGTGGTGCCGGTCACCAGCGCCGCCCGGACCTCCGCACAGCGCGCGACCACGCCGCGCAGCAGCTCGGGCGCGCTGAAGTCGATCACCACGTCCCCGGTGGCGATCACGCCCGGATCGAGGCTCCAGTCCGGCCCGCTCGGCGCCGCGCGGTCGATCCGCTTGCGCACCGCGAAGCCGGCCGCATGGGCCGCGGCGTCCACCGCGCGGCCCATGCGGCCGGCGGCGCCGGCCAGCACCAGCGGGATCACGCCGGCGCCCCCGCGCCCGCCGCCAGCGGCACGCCGCAGGCGCGCGCCGCCTCGAGGATCGCGGTCGCGCTCGCCGGCTCGACCGGCACCAACGGCAGGCGCAGCTCGGCGCGCATCAGCCCCATCGCCGCCAGCAGGAACTTGGCGGGCGCCGGGTTCGACTCGATGAACAGCGCCTTGAACAGCGGGCCCAGCGCGCGGTGCGCGGCCTCGGCTTCGCGCATGCGGCCGGCGCGCGCGTGGTCGCACAGCGTGCGCATCGCCCGCGGCGCCACGTTGCCCGCGACCGAGATCACGCCCTGCGCCCCCACCGCGATCATCGGCACCGTCAGCGAATCATCGCCCGAGAGGATCGTGAAGCGCGTCTTCGCGCACAGCGCGCTGGCCTGGTCGAGGCTGCCGGAGGCCTCCTTGATCGCGACGATGTTCGCGACCTCCTGGGTCCGCGCGAACGTGTCGGGCATCGTGTTGATGCCGGTGCGACCGGGCACGTTGTAGAGGATCACGGGCAGCCGCGTGCTGCGGGCGACGGTGGTGAAGTGCGCGACCTGTCCCCGCGGAGTCGGCTTGTTGTAGAACGGCGTCACCAGCATGACCCCGTCGAGCCCCAGCTCGTCGGCCATGCGCGTGAGCGCCACGCTCGCCGCGGTGTCGTTGGTGCCGGTGCCGGCGATCACCGGGCAGCGGCCCCGCACCCGCTCCTTCACGAACGCCCACAGCCGCCGCCGCTCCTCGACACTGCAGGTCGCCGCCTCGCCGGTGGAGCCCGAGACCACCAGCCCCTCGACGCCGCCCTCGAGCATGAAGTCCACCAGCCGCGCGGTGGCGTCGAGATCCAGCTCGCCCCCCGCGAACGGCGTCACCATCGCCACCGTCAGTCCTTCGAACATCCCGTCCTCCCGCGGCGTGGAACCGCTTCACGCCCGTCGCACGTCAGATCCCGGCCTCCCAGGTGCCGCGGAACGCCACCTCGGCCGGACCGCTCAGCGTCACATCGTAGCCGCCCTCGCTGGGCGCGAACGATACCACCAGATCGTCACCCCCGGCGGTGCGCACCGTGACCGGCGAGCTCATGCCGCCGAGCGCGGCCGCCAGCGCGGTCGCGATCGCGCCGCTGCCGCACGCCAGCGTCTCGCCCTCGACGCCGCGCTCGAACGTGCGCATCGCCACGCGCCCGGGGCCCAGCACCTCGATGAAGTCCACGTTGGCGCCCGCCGGTCCGAACTGCGGGTGGTGGCGCAGCGCGCTGCCCCATACCTGGAGCGGCACCTCGCCGAGGCGGTCGACCGGCACCACGAAGTGCGGCACGCCGGCCGGCACCCGCCAGCCGGTGAACGTGCGCTCCAGCACCGGAATCAACTCGGCGCCGCCCGGCGCGCCGACGTGGCCGAAGCGCAGGTCGACGCCGGTCCCGTCGGCGGTGCGGCGGCCCTCCTTGGGGCCCGCGTCGGTCGCGAAGCGCACCGCGCCGTCGTGGCCGAGGCCGAGGTCGAGCGCCAGCCGCGCCATGCAGCGGGCGCCATTGCCGCAGAACTCGGCGCGCCCGCCATCGGCGTTCCAGTAGGCCATCGCGAAGTCGAGCGCCGGATCGCGCTCGAGCGCCAGCACGCCGTCGGCTCCGATGCCGCGCCGCCGATCGCACAGCCGCGCGACCAGCGCGGCCGGGTCGGCGGGCAGGAACGGCGCGCGATGGTCGATCACCACGAAGTCGTTCGCCGCCCCGTGCATCTTCCAGAAGTCGAACTTCACGGCCCCTCCGCGGGCTTGGCCTGGGGGGCCGTCAGGCGCAGGGTCAGGTCCTTCACCTGGTCGGCGGGCGGCACCTCGACGCGCAGCGGATCGCTCGCCGGCTCGCTGGCCGCCTGCCAGCGCTCGTCCCGATTCTGATCCAGGAACGCGCGCAGTCGCCACCCCCCGTTCGGGAGCGGGATGTCGAACGTGTCATCGGCGCGCACCTCGAACGTCTGCGCGCGCGTGCTGTCGCGATCGGCGACGGCCCAGACGCGGCGCTTGACCGTCGAGTCCGCCGCGCCCTCCACGACCACCCGCCCCGCCACGCGGCCGGGCGCGCGCGGATTCACGACGTGCAGCAGCAGCCCCTTCGCCTCGGGGGCCGCGCGGGTGAGTTCGTATACGCTGTCCGCCGGCGCCAACAGGTCCACGTCGGGCTCGAACGAGCGGTTGCCGTTGAGGTCGGCGAAGCTCCAGATCCGCCAGCGGGCCGGCACCCGCAGCCCGGCGATGCGGAACCGCCCGTCCTTGTCGGCGAGGCCGACCGCGTCGAAGTCCCGCGCGGTGCTGTCGGGCAGGTGTCCGGTGGCGGCGTCGTAGCACCACAGGTAGGTCCCCGACGCGGCGAAGCCCCGCGCCTCGATCTCGCCCTCGAGCACGCCGGGCGGGAACGAGTCCGCGGTCGTGAACACGACGGTGGCGCCGCCGGCGATCGAGTTGCCATGGCGATCGCGCGCGTTGCCGCCCACGAACAGCGTGTAGGTCTGCGTGGCGGCGAGCGGCTGGGCCAGCACCAGGCGCAGCGTGCGCCCGCTCCAGCGCCGCTGCTGGATGTCGACCCGTGGCGCCAGCGCCACCGCGTCCCCGGTGCTGCGCGGCTCCATCCCCTCGCTGAACGTGATGCCCAGGACCGCATCGCGCGCCACGCCGGCCGCGCCGGAGTCGGGCTCCGAGGACACCACGCGCGGCGGCTCGAGATCGGGCGGACCGCCCGAGGGCGGCCCCTTCTTGGCGCAACCCGCCGCCCCGAGCACGACGGCGAGCACGACCGCCAGCGCGCGCGCGCGGCGGAGCGCTCCGGCCCGATCGAGACTTCGCAGTGCCCGCATGCTCACGCCCTCGGGTGTGCCTGCTCGTACGCCTTGCGCAGACGCGTGCGCGAGACGTGGGTGTACACCTGCGTGCTCGTGAGCGAGCGATGCCCGAGCAGCTCCTGGATCGCGCGCAGGTCCGCGCCGTGATCGAGCAGGTGGCTGGCGAACGAGTGCCGCAGCGCGTGCGGCGTCACGCCCAGCCCGCCGGCCACCGCCGCGAGCCGCGCGCGCACGATGCGCTGCACCGATCGCGGCGAGAGGCGCGGGCCCCGCGCGCCCGGGAACAGCGCGCGGTCGGGGCGCGGGTCGCGGGGCGGAACCGCCGCCTGCCAGCGATCGAGCGCCGCCAGCGCGGTGAGCCCCACCGGGACGATGCGCTCGCGCCGGCCCTTGCCGCGCACGCGCACCAGCCGCGCGCCGCGGTCGAGATCGCCGTGGTTGAGTCCCACCAGCTCGGCGAGCCGCAGCCCCGAGGAGTACATCAGCTCCAGCAGCGCGCGATCGCGCCGGGTGGCGGCGTCGGCGCCGTCGAGCGCGTCGAGTGCCGCGATCAGGTCGATCTCGGGCAGCGTGCGCGGCAGCCGGCGCGGCAGCCGCGGGAACGCGAGCGCGCGCGCGGGATCGCGCGCGATCACGCCGCGGCGGGCGCAGAAGCGCGAGAACGAGCGCCAGGCGGCGAGCGCGCGCGCCGCGCTGGCGGCGGCATGGCCGGTGCGGTAGAGGTCGCGCTGCCCGCGCTCCAGCAGCTCGCGCGTCCACTCGGCGGGCGCCACGGGCTTGCCGATCCCCGCCGCGAGGTCGAGGACGCGGGTGATGTCGCGACGGTAGGCCGCGCACGTGTGGGGCGAGGCGCGGCGCTGGGCCGCGAGCTCGCTCAGGAAACGCTCGAGGGCGTCACGCACCGATGGCGTCGGGGGCGAACACACCCTTGCACTTCGGGCAGCGCAGGGTGAGCCCCTTCTTGGTCTCCTTCTCGACGATGAACGGCGAGCCGCACCCGTTGGGACACGGGATGGCGCGCGGCTTGTCCCAGGCCACGAAGCGGCACTCGGGATAGCGCGTGCAGCCGTAGAACACCTTGCCCCGTCGCGAGCGGTTCTCGGCGATGTCGCCCTTCCCGCACTCGGGGCAGGTGACGCCGAGGGTGATCTTCTTCGTGAAGTCGCAGTCCGGTCGCCGCGAGCAGTGGATGAAGCGGCCGTAGCGGCCGGTGCGCATCACCAGCCCGGCCCCGCACTTCTCGCACGTCCCTTCGACCGGGACCGGCAGCTCCTCGTCCTTCACCGGGCGCGTGTAGCGGCACTCCGGATAGCCCGGGCAGCCGAGGAACGGGCCCATGCGCCCGTACTTCTTGACCAGCAGCCGCCCGCACTTCGGGCACGGGATGTGGGTCGGCTCCTCGACCTTCGAGCCGTCCTTGCCGGCCTTCTCGAGGTCCTTCTCGAGCGGCTCCCACAGGTCCCGGACCACCTTCTGCCATTGCTGCTTGCCGGACTCGATGTCGTCCAGCTCGTCCTCGAGGCCCGCGGTGAATCCGACGTCGAAGACGTCCGAGAAGTTCTCGACCAGCACGCGCGTGACCGTGCGTCCGAGGTCGGTAGGCAGCAGGCGCCCCTTGTCGCGCTCGACGTACTTGCGGGCGGTGATCGTGGTGACGATGGTGGCGTAGGTGCTCGGGCGGCCGATGTCCTGCTCCTCGAGCGCCTTCACGAGCGACGCCTCGGTGTAGCGCGGCGGCGGCTGCGTGAAGTGCTGCTCGGGGCGCACCGGCCCGCCCGCCTCGGCGAGCGGCTCGCTCGCGATCGCCAACGGCAGTTCGGCGCTCAGCTCGGGAAGTCGCGACTCGCCCGCTTCGTCCTCCTCGTCGAATCCGTAGAGCTTCTGGAAGCCGGCGAAGCGCAGCACGCGGCCCGAGGCGCGCAGGCCGCAGCGGCCCGCCGTGATCTCGGCGGTGGTCTGCAGGTACTCGGCGGAGGCCGCCTGCGAAGCGACCGCGCGCACCCAGATCAGCTCGTAGAGCTTGTACTGCTCCTCGGTCAGATACGGGCGCACCGCCTGCGGCGTGCGCTCGACCGCGGTCGGGCGGATCGCCTCGTGGGCGTCCTGCGCCGATTTCCGGCTGCGGTACTGGCGCGGGGACTCCGGCACGTACTCGGCGCCGAGCCCGGCCGTGAGCCAGTGGCGGATCTCGCCGATGGCCTCGCCCGCCAGGCGCTGCGAGTCGGTGCGCATGTAGGTGATGAGGCCGACGCTGCCCTGCGGCCCGAGCGTGACGCCTTCGTAGAGCTGCTGCGCCACCTTCATCGTGCGCTGGCTCGTGAACCCGAGCCGGTTGAAGGCGGTCTGCTGGAGCGTGCTGGTGATGAACGGCGCCTTGGGATGCACCTGCCGCGGCGTGGTCTGCACGCTTGCGACCCGCGCCTCGCTGCGCGCCAGCTCTTCGGCGACCGCGCGCGCGGTCGCCTCGGCGACCGCCCCGCGGATCTGGCCCTGCTCGAGGTCCTCCTCGCCGATGCGCGTGAGCCGCGCGGTGAAGCGCTGGGCCTCGGGGGTCTGGTAGTCGACCTCGAGGGTCCAGTACTCGACCGGAACGAACGCCTCGATCTCGTCCTCGCGCTCGCAGATCAGACGCAGCGCCACGCTCTGCACGCGCCCGGCCGAGAGCCCGTAGTGGAGCTTCTTCCACAGGAACGGACTCACCTTGTAGCCCACCAGGCGGTCGAGCACGCGGCGCGCCTGCTGCGCGTTGACCAGGTTCATGTCGAGCTCGCGCGGCTGCGTCAGCGCCTGCTGCACCGCGCGCTGCGTGATCTCGTTGAACGTCAGGCGCAGCAGCGGGCGGTTGAGCTGCTTCAGGTTCTCGGCCAGGTGCCACGCGATCGCCTCGCCCTCGCGGTCGGGGTCGGGCGCCAGGTAGATGCGATCGACCTCACGCGCGACCTCGCGGATCTTGGCGAGCTGCTTCTTCTTGCCTTCGATCGGCACGTACTGCGGCTCGAAGCCGTTCTCGATGTCGACCGCCAGCCCCGCCTTCGGCAGGTCCATCACGTGGCCGTTCGAGGCCAGCACGGTGAACCCGCGGCCCAGGAACTTGGTCAGCGTGCGCGACTTGGTGGGCGACTCCACCACCACCAGCGAGCGTCCGGTCGACTCGAGCGCGGCGGCGCCACCCGCGCCCTTCGCGGCCGCGCGGCGCGCCGGAGCCTTGGCGGCGGCTGGAGCCTTGGCGGCGGCCGGTCGCTTGGCGGCGGGCACCTTGCCGGCGGGCGGTCGCTTGGCGCGCGCGGCCGGGGCGCTCGTCGCCTTGCGCGGCGCGGCCGGGGCGGTCTTCTGGGCAGGCTTCTGCTTCGTGGCGCGCGGCTTCGCGGTGGTGCGGAGGGCGGCCTTCACCGGCGCGACGCCCGCGCTGGGCGGCTCGCCGGCGGGCGAACGCGTCGCCCTAGTTCGCCCTTTCGCCGTCGCCATGAACCGTGCCTCCGTGGTCGAGATCGTCGCACTGCAGCGCGACGCGGGTGGCGACCTCGCGCGCGGTCTCGACATCGACCGGGCGGATCGCGAAATCGGTGAGCTGCTCCATCACCTGTTCGAACTGCGCCGGACTCAGCGAGCCGCGGCGCCGCAGATCGATCAGATACCCCCACGCCTCGGGGCTCATCGACTCGCGCTCCTCGGCCGACGGCACGCGCTGCGCGTGCTCGCCGGGCGCGCTCTCCAGGTCCGCCTCGCCGCCCGCCGGCGGCTCGCCGGTCAGGCTGCGGAGCACCAGCATCGCGGCGTGCACGTCGTCGGCGCTCGCGCCCTCCTCTTCGATGCGCTCGGCCAGCGTCTCGAACGCGAGCTCGTCGCCCTCGAGGTAGGCCTCGAGGCGCTCCGCGAGCAACCTCAACAGTCCGAGCACCGGATCGCCGGAGCGGTCGTCGCTCATCCCGCGCCTCCGTCGGTGAGGCCGTGGCACTTCTTGTACTTCTTGCCGCTGCCGCACGGACAGGGATCGTTGCGCCCGACCCGCGGCGCCGCGTGCACCGGCGCCTGGGTCGCGGTGGCGGTCCCGCCGCCGGCCCCGGCGCTGGCCGCGGCCGGCGGCGCACCGCTCTCGGCCTGCGCGGTGGCCGCACCCGCGAACGCGCTGCCGACCTCGGCGTGCTGCGCCACGATCTGGCGCGGGCGCGGGCGCCGCTCGATCTCGCGCATGGCCTCCGGTGCCAGCTGCACCCGGAACAGGCGCTGCACGAATTCCTCGCGCACCTCGCGCAGGAACGTCTCGAACAGCGTGAACGCCTCCTTCTTGTACTCGATCAGCGGGTCGCGCTGCCCGTAGGCGCGCAGCCCGATGCCGCCCTTGAGGCCGTCCAGCTCGTACAGGTGGTCGCGCCAGTGCTCGTCCAGCGTGAACAGGTAGACGTGCCGCTCCAGCTCGCGCAGCACCCCGGCCGTGAACTCGCCCTCGCGCGCCCGGTACGCGCGCTCGCCGATGTCCACCGCCAGCTCCTCGAGCGCGGCGTGGTCGCGCGCGCTCTCGAGGTCGCCGTGCGTCACCGGCGTCATCAGCAGGTAGGCCAGGTCGTCGGCCAGCCCCCGCAGGTTCCAATCGTCGCGATGGCCCACCGCGCCACCGGTGGCCTTGTCGACGCGATCGCCGATGGCCTCCTCGATCTGGTCCAGCACCTGCTCGCTCATGTCGGTCGAGAGCAGCGCCTTGTCCCGCAGCTCGTACACCACGGTGCGCTGCTGGTTCATCACGTTGTCGTACTCGAGCAGGTGCTTGCGGATGTCGAAGTTGTACGCCTCGACGCGCTTCTGGGCGCGCGAGATGGCGCCGGTCACCATGCCGTGCTCGATGACCTCGCCCTCCTCGACGCCCATGCGCTCCATCAGGCCCGCGATGCGCTCGCTGCCGAACAGGCGCATCAGGTCGTCCTCGAGCGACAGATAGAAGCGCGAGGAGCCCGGATCGCCCTGGCGGCCCGCGCGGCCGCGCAGCTGGCGATCGATGCGCCGCGACTCGTGACGCTCGGTGCCCAGGATGTGGAGCCCGCCCACGTCGGGGACGCCCGGGCCCAGCTTGATGTCGGTGCCGCGGCCCGCCATGTTGGTCGCGATCGTGACGGCGGCCGGCTGCCCCGCCTGCGCGACGATGCCCGCCTCCTGCTCGTGGTACTTCGCGTTCAGCACGTTGTGCGTCACGCCGCGGCGCTTGAGCATGCGGCTCAGCAGCTCGCTGACCTCGACCGAGATGGTGCCCACCAGGACCGGCTGCTGCTTCTCGTGGAGGGCCACGATCTCTTCGATCACCGCGTTGAACTTCTCGCGCTTGGTCCGGTAGACGACGTCGTTCATGTCCTTGCGCGTGGTCGGCTTGTTGGTCGGGATCACCGCGACGTCGAGCTTGTAGATCTCCCAGAACTCGCTCGACTCGGTCTCGGCCGTGCCGGTCATCCCCGCGAGCTTCTCGTACATGCGGAAGAAGTTCTGGAGCGTGATGGTCGCGAGCGTCTGGGTCTCGCCCTCGACGTGCACGTTCTCCTTGGCCTCGATCGCCTGGTGCAGCCCCTCGGAGTAGCGGCGCCCCGGCATCAGGCGGCCCGTGAACTCGTCGACGATCAGGACCTTGCCGTCCTGCACCACGTACTCGACGTCCTTCTCGAACAGCGAGTACGCCTTCAGCAGCGCGGAGACGTTGTGGATCTTCTCGTTCTTGGTGGCGTAGGCGCTGTAGATCTCGTCGCGGACCTTGACCTTGGCCTCGGGATCGAGCTCGTCGCGCCCCTCCAACTCGGAGAGCGCGCCGGCGAGGTCGGGCACCACGAAGCGATCGGGGTCGCCCGGCGACATGAGGTCGCGGCCGTTCTCGAGCAGGTCGACGTTGCGCGCCTTCTCGTCGATCGCGTAGTAGAGCTCCTCGTCGATGTCGTGCATGCGCTTGTCGCGCAGGTAGTCCATCTCGACGCGCGTGATGAGCTTCTTGAGACCCGGCTGATCCGAGAGCAGCTTCACGAAACGCTTCTGGCGCGGCGCGGCCCGCTGCACCTGCAGCAGCTTCACCCCCGCCTCGTACTCCTTCTGCGGGTCCTTGAGCAGCGCCTCCGCGTCGGACAGCGCCGCCTGCACCCAGCGCATCTGCGCGTTCACCAACCGCTCGACCAGTGGCTTCAGCTCGTCGAACGCCTGGTCGCTGTGCTCCACCGGGCCCGAGATGATGAGCGGCGTACGGGCCTCGTCGATGAGCACCGAGTCGACCTCGTCCACGATCGCGTAGACGAACCCGCGGTGCACCTTGTGCTCGGGCCGCACCGCCATGTTGTCGCGCAGGTAGTCGAAGCCGAACTCGTTGTTGGTCCCGTACGTGATGTCGCACAGGTACTGCTGGCGCCGGGTCGCCGGATCGAGCCCGGTCTGGATGCAGCCGACCGTGAGCCCGAGCGTGCGGTAGATCTGTCCCATCCACTCGCTGTCGCGGCGGGCGAGGTAGTCGTTCACCGTCACCAGGTGCGCGCCGCGCCCGGTGAGCGCGTTCAAGTAGAGCGGCATGGTGGCGACCAGGGTCTTGCCCTCGCCGGTCGCCATCTCGGCGATGCGCCCCTCGTGGAGCATGATCCCGCCGATGAGCTGGACGTCGTAGGGGACCATGTCCCACGGCAGCGGCAGCCCCACCACGTCCCAGGTCTTGCCGCACAGCCGCCGGCAGGCCTCCTTGACCAGCGCGAACGCCTCCGGCAGCAGCTCGTCCACGGTCTCCTGCTCGGCCGCGCGGCGCTCGGCCGGGTCGGTCAGCCCCTCGAGGGCGGCCGCGATCCGGGCCTTGAACTCGGTGGTCTTGGCCGGCAGGGCCTCGTCCGGGAGCCCGGCGTAGTCCGCGGAGAAGCGGTTGATCTCGGCCACCATGGGCCGGACGCGCTTGAGCTCCCGGTCGTGCTTGGAGCCGAAGACGGTCTTCAGAAGGCTTTCGAGCATGGGTGTCAGGATAGAAGGAGTGTCAAGCGGGGGGCCCACCCGGGGGTCGGCAGGGCGTTCCGAGGGGCCCTGCGCACCGCCTTCCGATGCGGCGGTCGGCCGGCCGGTCCCAAACGCATCGGCCCGATGCGGGGCACCGGGCCTTGCGCGCTTCGGGCGTGGGAACTTTAGAGGATCTTCGTGACGTGCGCGGCCTCCGCGCCCTTGTCACTGCTGCGGAGCTCGAATTCCACCTGCTCGCCTTCGTGCAACGTGCGGAACCCTCGCCCCTCGATCGCGGAGTGATGGACGAACACCTCGCTCGCACCTTCCGCGCTGATGAAACCGTAGCCACGCTGGTCGTTGAACCACTTCACGATGCCACGGGCCATGGGGACTCCTCCCTATCAGGCCGACGAAACGGGTCAACCGCCCGAAGCACCCTCAGGGTGCGCGCGGATCGCGGCGCGGTCAAGCCCCTTTGCGTCGGCTGTTCTCGCGGGCGGACGCGGCCCGGGAGCGCACCGTCCACTCCGCCTCGAGCGCACGCGCCTGCGCGTCGTCCGGCGCGCGCTGGAGCACCAGCGACACCTGCTCGAGCGCCTGCGCGCGCATGCCCATCGCGTCGAGCGTGCGCGCGAGCAGCAGGCGGGCGGCGTGGAAATCGGGATTGAGCTCGAGCGCGCGCGCGAGCGACACCAGCGCGTCGTCGAACCAGCCCTCGCGCAGCTCGGCGGTGCCGAGCCGAAAGTGGAGGTCCGGGTACGCGTCGTAGCGCGGCAGCACCTCGCGGAGGAGCTGCGCCGCCGCCGCCACCTGAGCGGAGTCCATGAGCGCCTGGAAACGCTCGAGCCTCACGTCCAGCTCGGGCTCGGCGAGGTGCAGCGCGCGACGGAAGCGCGCGCCGGCCTCGTCGCCGTCGGCCCGCTCGAGGCTCTCGAGGCCCTGCTCGTAGGTGCGGGGCTCGTGCACTTGCGTCTCGCGCGCGAGCGCGCGCAGCGCGTCGAGCGCCTCACCGATCAGCCCCTCGCGCGCGTCGAGCAATGCCGATTCGAGCCGCGCGGCCACGTACCGCGGGTTGATCCGCAGCGCGCTCGCGAGCGCCTCGCGGGCGGCCGCGCGCCGGTCGAGCGCGATGCAGGCGCGCGCGCGCTGCAGGTGCAGGTCGGCCCATCCCGAGCAGCATTCCACGGCCCGGTCGAGCGCGGCGAGCGCCGTCGGAGTCTCGCCGGCCGATTCGGCCAGCCGCGCGATCTGCGCGAGCGTGCGCGCGGCGTCGGCGCGTTGCGCGTCGTCGGCGTCGGCGCCGAGCCCGCCGCTCACCTCGAGGACGGCATCGGCGCAGCGGCCGTCGCGCGCGTGCGCGAGCGCCGCCGCGAACGCCGACGGCGGTGGTTCGATGGGACGTGGAGTCATGGCTGGAGCAGCAGCTTCATGGCGTACCCCGCGGCGAGCGTGATCCCGAGGTTGTCGTCGAGAGGTATCGGCAGGAACTCCACCAGACTTGCGACCACCGCGCCGGTCACCACGACGTGCCACGGCAGGTGGCCGCCGAGCGCCAGGAACGCCCCCCACACGAGACAGACGCCGAGGCAGCCCGCCAGCCCCTCCAGCGACTTGTGGAACATCCGCGTCCGCCCCCACGCGCGGCCCACGATGGCGGCGAACGCGTCGCCCAGCACCGTGAAGCCCACCGCGGCGGCCGCGACCGGTTGCGGGAAGATCTCGATCGCCAGCAGCGAGGCGAGCAGCAGGTAGGTCGAGCCGAGCAGATTGAACTCCTCGTGCTCGCGCAGGATCTCGCCAAGGAACTTCCGGAAGAACGTGCGCACCCGCGGCTCGTGGATGCGCAGCAGGTCGATCGCGACCGCGCCCCCGACCAGCAGCAGGAACAGCACGCGGAACTCGCGCTTGCTCTGCGGCCACGGCAGCACGTGAAAGAGCAGCTCGATCGGCAGGATGAGGAAGCCGAGGTGGATCGCCTTGCGCCGCAACTCGGCGAGGAACGTGCGTTCGCGCAGCGGCGCGAAGGGATCGGGCCGGGGTGTCGGCGGCGCGGGCGTGCTCACGCGCTGCACCCTAGCAGAATCCGCCCGCGCGCCCCGGTCGCCCGCGAGCCCCTATCTAGAGGAGTGGCGCGCCGCGCCCCCGGCGCAGGTGTCACGCGAAGTGGGGCGGGCAGTCCTCTGTGCTGCAACCGCATGAGCGGCCGGTCGCCCTGCCGGTGGCATCAGCGGACGGCGGTCGGCCTCAGCTCGCGATAGGCCTGGCGGAAGCCGAGGATCTTGCGCGGGTAGTCGCCGTTCGGGACCAGCTCGCAGAACAGCGCCTCGCCCCCGCGCGCCAGCGCGTCACGCCACCACGGCGGCAGCGAGCTGGGCCCCGCGTTGTACCCCGACAACGCCACCGCGACGTGACCCTCGCTGCGCTGGAGCAGGCGCCGCAGGTAGCGGGTGCCGTAGCGGACGCTGCGCTGCGGATCGAACAGTGTCTCCTCGGTGGGCCTGCGATCGCCCACCCAGCCGGCGACGTCGGCCGCCGTCGCGAGCTTGAGCTGCATGAGCCCGAGCGCGTCGCTGCGCGAACGCGCGCGCGGATCGAAGCGGCTCTCCTGGTCCGCGAGCGCGAACAGCAGCGCCGGCTCGAGCGCCGCCACCGCGCTGTCGGCCGGCGCCACGAACAGGGACTCGTAGGCCGGCGGGTAGGCCCACGCCCACGTCGCCCACGCCACCGCGCGCAGCGAGTCGGTGCCGGCGCTCTCCGCCGCACGTGCGGCCGCGTCGACCAGCGCGATCGCCTGCCCGGGACGCCCGGTCGCGTAGGCGATCCGCGCCGCCGCCAGCCGAGCGGCGACGCCGCGCGCGGTCGGATCGTCGCCGGGCGCACGCGGATCGTGCGCCAGCCAGCGCGCGAGCACGATCGAGGCTTCGTCGCCCGCGCCGATCGAGACCAGCTCGCGCGCCGCGGTCAGCGTGGCGCACGCCGAGTCGGGCGCGCACCCGGCGGCCGCCACGCCACCGGGCCAGCCGCCCAGCCCGAGCGTGTCGCGCGCCGCGGCCCGATGGAACGCGTAACCGGGAAGCGCGGCGAGCACGCGCAGCACCGAATCGCCGCTCGCGCGGTCGCCGAGCGCGCGCCGCGTCACGCCCCGCCAGAAGCGCCCGCCGTCGGTGGTGTCGGAGGCGAACCACCGGTCGGCCAGATCGGGCCGGCCCAGGGCGAGTTCCATCAGTCCGGTGCGGAAGGCCGCCGGCGCGGCGCGCGGCCCGCCGCCTGCCGCGCCGCGCGCGTACCACTCGCGTGCCGTGTCGAAGCGGCCCAGCGACTCGGCGAATCGTCCCGCCTCCCACATCGCCGCGTCGAGCGTGAGCGGGTCCGCCGCGACGCGCGATGCGTGTTCGAACTCCGCGAGCGCCGAGTCGGGCCGGCCGGCGTCGCGCAGCACGCGGGCGCGCTCGAGCACGGCGCCCGCGCGCGCGAGCGAGTCGGTGGCGAGCGCGAGCGCCTCGTGCGTCGCCGTCTCGGCCGCCTGGAATCGGCGGCCCTGCCGCAGCAGCGCGGCGATGCGCGTCGCGACGATCGCGGGCTCCCGCCCTGCGAGCCGTGGCAGCACGTGGTGCAGGCGGCGCGCGGCGGCGGTCCCATCGCCGTGCGCCGCTTCGACCTCCGCGGCCTGGCGAACGACGTCGATCGCGAGCGAGTCCCCGCGCGCGGCCGCTAGCGCGTCGAGGCGCGCCAGCGCCGCGAAGGTCGCCGGCGCCGCCGGATACGCGCGCACCACCTGCACGGCGCAGGCGATCGCGGCCGCCGTGTCGCGGCGCGCGACCTCGAGCGGCACCCGGGCCGCGAGCCAGACCGCCCGCTCCGGATCCTGCCAGCGACCGGGGTCCGCGTGCTCGAGCAGCGCGGCGGCCCGCACGGTGTCGCGCGCGGCGAGGGCCAGGCCCATCCGCGCGTTCAGCGCGGGCCATGCCCACAGCGAGCCGATGTCGACCAGCGCCAGGCACGAGTCGGCGGCGGCGGAGTCGCGGTCGGCGAGGCGCAGCGCGGCGAGCCGGTAGGCCGCCACGTCGCGCAGCGCCGGCTGCCGCGACGCGCGCATCCAGAGCGCGAGCGAGTCCGCGCGCGCGGGCGGCGGCAACACCAGTCCGCGGGCCCACGCGGGCGCCGAGTCGGCGGGCGCCGACCAGCGGACCCCACCGCCGGGATCGCTCGCGGGTACGCCGAATCGCGGCGCGGTCGCACGGACCGGCGCCGGGACCGGCCGCGGCGCAGGGGCACTCGCCGTCGAGCGGACTCGGCGCGCCGGCTCCGCGCCCGCGCGTCCGGGCTGCGCACCCGCGCTGGCGGCGCCGAAGATCGCGAGCGCCCAGATCGCCCGCGTCGCCACGGTGGCCGCGCGGCGCACGACGGCCCGTATCACTCCCACTCGATGGTCGCCGGCGGCTTGCTGGTCACGTCGTAGACCACGCGGTTCACGCCCCGCACCTCGTTCGCGATGCGGCTCGCGGCGCGCTCCAGCAGCGACGCGGGCAGGCGCGTCCAGTCGGCGGTCATGCCGTCGCTGGAATCCACCGCGCGCAGCGCGATCACCTTCTCGTACGAGCGCTCGTCCCCCTTCACGCCCACCGTCTGCACCGGCAGCAGCACCGCGAACGCCTGCCAGGTGCGCCCGTACCACTTCGCGCGCCGCAGCTCCTCGATGAAGATGGCGTCGGCACGGCGCAGCAGCGCGAGGTCGGGCTCGTTCACCGCTCCCAGCGTGCGCACCGCGAGCCCGGGGCCCGGGAACGGATGGCGGTCGACCAGATGGGGCGGCAGTCCCAGCTCGCGGCCGAGTGCCCGCACCTCGTCCTTGAACAGCCAGCGCAGCGGCTCCACCAGCTTGAGGTGCATCTGCTCGGGCAGCCCGCCGACGTTGTGGTGCGACTTGATCACCTGCGCACCCCAGCCCGCGGAGGCGCTCTCGATCACGTCCGGGTAGAGGGTGCCCTGGCCGAGGAACTCGACCGGTCCGTGCTTCCTCGCCTCCTCCTCGAACACCGAGATGAATTCGGCGCCAATGAGCTTGCGCTTCTGCTCCGGCTCGGTGACGCCCGCGAGCCGGTCGAGGAATCGCCGCTGCGCATCGACCACCGTCAGGTCGAGGCGGCGCTTGCCCCCCAGCTCGAGCGCGACTTCCTCGGCCTCGCCCTCGCGCAGCAGGCCGTGGTTCACGAGCACGCACTTGAGCCGCGGCCCGATGGCGCGATGGAGCAACGTGGCCGCCACGGTCGAGTCGACGCCACCCGAGAGCCCGAGCAGCACGCGGCCCGCGGGTCCGACCTGCGCGCGCAGGTCGGCGATCGACTGCCGGATGAATCCCTTCATGCTCCAGCCGCCCTTCAGGCGCGCGATGCGGAACAGGAAGTTGTGCAGCACCTGGCGGCCATACGGCGAGTGCACGACCTCCGGATGGAACTGGATCAGGAAGAACGGCTGCGTCGCGTGCTGCGCCGCCGCGAACGCGCAATTGGAGGTGTGGGCGATCCGCTGCCAACCCTCGCCCATCGCCTGCACCTCGTCGCCATGGCTCATCCACGCGCGGAACCGCTTGGGCACCCCCGCGAACAGCGGGGACCTGCGGTCCTGCACGAACGTGGCCGTGCCGTACTCCGCGCGCTCGGCCTTCGCCAGCACGCCGCCCGTCAGGTGCGCGGTGACGTGGAAGCCGTAGCAGATGCCGAGCAGCGGCTTGCGGAGCCCGTAGATCCCGGGATCCGGCAGCGGCGCGGCGCTGCGATAGCCCGACGCCGGCGAGCCCGAGAGGATCAGCGCGCTCGGCTTGCGGCTCCGGATCTCCGCGAGCGGCGTGTCGCCGCGCACCACCTCGGAGAACACCCCGAGCTCGCGCACCCGGCGCGCGATCAGCTGCGTGTACTGCGAGCCGAAATCGAGGATGAGGACGAGCTCACGGGGCATGGGCGGCGGGGTCCCTCCTGTCCGACCGGATCGTGCGAGTGCGCGCTTGGGGCTCCGACGGACGCGCGCGGTCCTCGACGGAACCACACGATCGCGCGGAAGCAGATGTCGCGCGGCAGTGTGCACCGGCGGGCGACCGCGCATCAACCCGGGCGCGCGGAGGCCCGGACGGCGAGCCGCTCAGCGCCCGGACGGCACCACGATCCGCGCGGTGCGCGCGTCCTCCGCGGTGACGAGCCGCGCGAAGTACACGCCCGCGGCCGCCCGGCGGCCGTCGGCGCCGTTCAGGTCCCAGTGCATCACGCTCGGGCCCGCCGGCAGGACGCGCGCCGCGAGCTCGCGGACCCGGCGGCCGCCGAGGTCGTAGACATCGAGCCGCGCGCGCTGCGCCGCGGGCAGCTCGATCCGCAGGTCCACACCGTCCGCCGCCGAGGCGGCGCCCTGCACGCGCAGCCCGAACTCCGGCGCCGCGGGTGCGGCGTCCGTCTCGCGCTCCACGCCCGGGTCCGCGGCCACGCCGTCGGGGAGCATCCGCGGGCGGCGGCCGCCGCCGCCGGCCACCGGCCTCACGGTGATGATCGGGCTGCTGATCCCGGTGCTCTTGTCCTTGAGGCGGACGCGCAGGTTGAGGACGTGCCCGAGCGGCCACTCGCGACAGGCCCAGCGCAGGACCGTCTGGTCCTCGGTCAGCGTCACGGTGGCCGGCAGCCCGATCGCGCTGGTCGGGACGAGGCCGAGCGGGTTGCCGTCCTCGTCCAGGCGCACCACCTCGATCGGCACGGTGCGCGGCCCGATCGCATCCACGCAGTTGCGCCCGCTGAACGTGAGATTCACGGTCGTGCCGCTGATCGCCGACGACCGGTCCGGCGTCACCGCCAGCACGTGGAACGGCTCCACCAGATCGAAGCCATCGCCGCTCGACCGCCAGAGGATCTGGCGGATCTGGATCGGGTAGCCGGTGCAGTTCGCGAGGTACTCGCGGCCGTCGTCGGGGTCCTGGAAGTACTCGCTCGCGACCCACCCGTAGCTCTCGTAGAGGGCCAGCTGGTTGCCGTACGGATCGCAGATGTGCTGCTCGTCGAGGCGGCCGCGGAACGTCCACGCCGAGGGGTCGGCGGTCGGCGCGACCGCGCTGGTCATGATGACGAGGTCGGTGGCATAGAGGCCAGTGCCAGCGCTCGCGAGCAGGTACCAGAGGTCGGAGCCGTTCCAGGTCCGCTTGAACACGTGCGGCGACTCCCACGTCCGGTAGCAGGCGCTCCCCGGATACGTCTGGTACGTCTGCCAGAGCGGCTTGAGGTCGGTCCAGTCCGCCGCGTGGGTGAAGCCCGACGGAGCGCGGGCCACCCCGAGCACGAAGCGCGACGACGAGTACCCGCAGCCGCCGGAGCAGGCGCTCGTGCACCCCACGTTCGCCGCGACGGCGGCGGCGCTCGGGATGGTGGTGTAGTACATCAACCAGCCGCCGGTGGCCGGGTCGCGCGTCACGAACGGATCGCGGAAGTTCCCGAAGTCGTAGCTGCAGGTGTCCTGGAGCGCCCACGGCACCTTGCCCGGGACGAGCCACGGATCGAGCTCCAGCCGCCACGTGTAGAGATCCGTGGAGGTGGCCACGCCCAGCTCCTGGTAAATCTGCCCCGGGCAGCTCGACGCGCTCGGTCGCCGGCGCCCTCCGGTGTAGAACATGTAGTAGGTCCCGTTGCTCAGCACGATCGACGGCGCCCACACCAGGTCGCGGTTCCACCCGTTGCGTCCGTCGGGGGTGCCGGGCGCGCTCGCCTGGGTGCCGATGAGGACGTCGGCGCGGGTGGTCCAGTGGTACAGGTCGGTCGACGTCTCGTGGCCCAGGCAGTTGACCTCGTCGCCGGAGCGCAGGGTGTGGAACACGTGGTAGACGCTCGCGCGCTTCACGATCGTGAAGTCGCCGGCGGACCCCCCGGCCGGCGTCACGTTCGCGCACGGGATGAACGCCGCGGCGGCACCCGCCCAGCACATCAGCAGGGCGAGGGACCACGGGAGGAGCGTGTGCCCCACCGCCGCGGTGGGGAGACCGAAGGGGCGCTTCACGGGATGGTTCCAGTCCGGGTCGGGTGCCGAGGATCCGAGATGCTGACCGCCGCCCGGGGGGGGACGTGGTTCGTTCGTGCGCGCATCCGCGGGTGCGCATGCCATCCGGGGCGGACTCGCGACCGCGCCCGGGGTCCCCACCTTGGGTCCACCGCCGCCCCGTCGCCGGAGCGGGCCCGCAGATGATAACCCAATCCTAGTGCCGGAACGTCCTTCGATCGGTGAACATCATGGCGATCTCGAGCCGCTCGCAGGCGTCGATGACCTCGTTGTCCCGCACCGAACCGCCGGGCTGCACGACCGCGGTGATCCCCGCCTCGGCGGCGTGCTCGATGTTGTCGGCGAACGGGAAGAACCCGTCACTCGCCAGCACCGCGCCGCTCAGGTCGTGCCCGGCGCGCCGGGCCTTCATGAGCGCGACGTCCACCGCGTCCACGCGCGAGGTCTGCCCCGACCCCAGCCCCACCAGCCAGGTGCCGCGGGCGAGCGCGATCGCGTTCGAGCGCGCGGCGGCCGCCACCTCCCACGCGAAGCGCAGGGCGCGCAGCTCCTCGGGCTCCGGGGCGCGCTCGGTCACCAGCCTCCAATCCGGCGGCGGGTCGGCGGACTCGCGTTGCAGCAATCCCCACGGCCCCACGAAGCGGACCCGCCACGGCTCGCCGCTCGCGAGCTCGGCGGCGGTCAGCCGCACGATCCGCAGGTTCTTCTTGGAGCGCAGCGCCTCATCGGCCGCGGGCTCGAACGCGGGGGCCGCGACGCACTCCACGAACAGCTTCGCCAGGTGCTCGGCGGTGGTCCCGTCGAGCGACCGGTTGAACGCCACGATGCCTCCGAACGCCGACTGCTCGTCGGAACGCAGCGCCAGGTCGTACGCCTCGGTCGGCGTCGCGGCGCAGGCGACGCCGCACGGCTGGTTGTGCTTCACGATCACACACGCGGGGGCCTCGAAGCGCGCGACCAGCTCGACCGCGGCCTCGAGGTCGAGCAGGTTGTTGTACGAGAGCTCCTTGCCCTCCCGCCAGGCCTCCAGCGCTGCGGCGCGGCCGGCCGGCGCGTAGAGCGCCGCGCTCTGATGCGGGTTCTCGCCGTAGCGCAGCGTGCGGGCGCGCTCCAGCGCGACCACGTGCACCGGAGGCGCGTCCGCGCCGGCGGCGCGCCGGGCCAGCTCGGCCGCGATCGCGGCGTCGTAGCGCGCGGTCCGCGCGAACGCGCGTACGGCCCATGCGCGGCGCTGCTCGAGACTCGGGCCGCCCGCTTCGAGCGCGCTCAGTACCTCGGCGTACTGCGACGGGTCGTGCACCACGATCACGCCGGCGTGGTTCTTGGCCGCGGCTCGCAGCAGTGCCACGCCGCCGATGTCGATCTCCTCGATCATGCCGGCATCGTCGAGCGTCACCCCGCGCTCCTCGAACGGGTAGAGCGAGACCGCCACCAGGTCGATCGGGACCAGCCCCCGCTCCGACAGCGTCGCGAGATCGGCGGCCACGTCGCGCCGCGCGAGGATCGGTCCGTGCACGTGCGGGTGGAGCGTCTTCACGCGACCGCCCAGCAGCTCGCCGAACCCGGTCCACTCCTCGAGCGGCGTGACCGCGAGCCCGGCGTCAGCGAGCTGCTTCGCGGTGCCCCCGCTCGCCAGCAGGCGCGTGCCCCGCGCGGCCAGCGCGCGGGCGAACGGCACCGCGCCGGTCTTGTCGGACAGCGACAGCAGTGCGGCCTGCGGCCAGCTCATCCTCCGCCTCCGGTCGATGCGATGTCCACGGGATCCTCCACGTTGCCGGCGTCGCGGATGGCGGTGATCTCGCCGCGGAGCCGCACCCGGGCGAGGCTCATCGCGTCCGCGGACCGCTGAGGCGGCGGATCGCCTCGAGATAGCGCTCCTGGGTGCGCCGCACCACGTCGGCCGGCAACGCGGGCGCCGGCGGCTCGTGGTCCCATCCGCTGGCATCGAGCCAGTCGCGCACGACCTGCTTGTCGAACGACTCCAACCGCCCCGCCTCGTAGGCGTCGCGGTCCCAGTAGCGCGACGAGTCGGGCGTGAGCGCCTCGTCGATCAGCGCGAGCGCGCCGTCCACGCGACCGAACTCGAACTTGGTGTCGGCGAGCACCAGGGCGCGGTCCCACGCGTGGGCGCGCGCCTCCTCGTAGATCGCCAGGCTGCGGGCGCGCAGCGCGTCGGCGGTCGAGCCGCCCACCCGCTCCACCATGCTCTCGAACGCGATGTTCTCGTCGTGGCCGGAGTCGTTCTTGGTCGCGGGCGTGAAGATCGCGGGCGTGAGCCGCGAGCCGTCGCGCAATCCAGGCGGCAGTGCGAGCCCGCACACCGTGCCGCTCCGCTGGTACTCCTTCCAGCCCGAGCCGGTGAGGTACCCACGCACCACGCACTCGATGTCGATGCGCTCGGCGCGCCGCACGTACTGCGCGCGTCCGCCGAGCGTGGCGGCGGCGGCCGCGAACGGCGCCGGGAAGGTGGCCGGGTCGTCGCTCACCAGGTGGTGGGGCGCGGCGCTCGCCAGCGTGCGCATCCAGAACGCGGAGATGCTCGACAGGATCGCGCCCTTGCCCGGGATCGGCGTGGGCAGGATCGAGTCGTACGCCGACAGGCGGTCGCTGGCGACGATCACGAGATGGGCCGGGCCGGCCTCGTACACCGCGCGCACCTTGCCGCGACGCCAGGGGCGGACACCCGGCACCTCGATCTCCGACATGGCGCGCGCGGGGTCGAGCCAGGCGGCCGGGATGGCGATGGTCGTGGGACCGGGACTCATGCGTGCTCCTCCTCCGCCGCCTCACGGGACGGCGCGCTGGGTGGTGTTCCGCGCGGCGCCGCTGGGTCCGCGCGGGCGACCGGCCGCGGTTCGCCGCGGCGTGCTATCGCGAGCCGCCGGCGCGGTCCGCCGGCAGCGTGAAACGCTCCGCGAGCCAGGCCGGCAGCGCGTCGATCGCGGCGATGCGCGCGCCGTCCGCTCCGTAGTCCATCCAGGGGTCGATCAGCACGAAGTGCATCCCCGCCGCCCGCGCGCCGACCTCGTCGACGGCGCGGAGGTCGCCCACGTAGAGCGCGCGGTCCGCGGGCACGCCGAGCCGCTCGAGGGCGATCCGGAAGATGCCGGGGTCGGGCTTCTCGATCCCGACCACCTGGGAGTCGACCACGAACTCGAGGCCGTCGCGCACCCCGCAGTCGGTGAGCGCGCGATCGGCGCGACCGTCGGAGTTCGAGACGCACGCGAGCCGCAGAGGCCCCTCGCGCAGCGCGTCGAGCGTGCGCCGCGCGCCCTCGGCCGGGCGGGTCCACAGGCCGCGCTCGCGATGGCGCGCCACGAAGCGCTCGAGCAGCGGCGCGATCATCGCCTCCTTCACTCCGGCGGCCGCCAGCATCGCCACGAAGTACGCGGTGGTGTCGCCCTGCAGGCCGAGTGCTGCGAACTGCGGATCGAGCGCTCCCGGCTGGCCACGGCTGGCGTCGTAGGCGCGCCGTCCGGCGATCTCGCCGCGCCGCAGGGCGTGCGGCGGCACGGTGCGACCGAGATCGGCGATCGCGTCGCTCATCCATTCGTAGTCGAGCCGCACCAGCGTGCCGCCGGCGTCGAACACCACCGCTTCGAGCAGCGGTCGCTCAGCCATGGCGCGCCTCGCTGGCGACGCCGAACACGAGCCGGCGGCCCTCGATCCGGAACGGCTCGGTGAGGAAGCGCCGCACCGCGTCGGGGTAGAGCGCGTGCTCGGCCTCGTGGACGCGCGCCTCCAGGGTCTCCAGCGTGTCGTCGTCGCGCACCGCCACCGCGGCCTGGGCCACGATCGGGCCGCCGTCCAGGGTGTCGTCCACCACGTGCACCGTGCAGCCGGTGACCCGGGCGCCGTGGATCCACGCGTGGCGGATCGCGTCGAGCCCCGGGAACGCGGGCAGCAGCGAGGGGTGGAGGTTGAGGATGCGTCCCGCGAACGCGGTCAGGAACCGCGCGTGCAACCGGCGCATGAACCCGGCGAGCAGCACGGTGTCCACGCCGCGCCCGCGCAGCGCGTCGATCCATGGCTGCTCGTCGGCGAGCCGGGTGCGGAGCGGGCCGGTGGGCAGGGTGAGCGCCTCGATGTCGAGTCGCTGCGCGCGCTCGAGCACGCCGGCGTCGGGGACGTCGCACGCGAGCACCGCGATGCGGCCGCCGAGGGCGCCCCGGCGGGCGGCCTGGGCGAGCGCCTCGAAGTTGCTGCCGCGGCCGGAGGCGAGCACGGCCAGCGTGCGCGTGGAGGAGAGCACGCCGCAATCTAGCAAGCGCTCGGGAGGCGGGCAAGCGTCGTGCCGTGCGGGTGCGTCGTCGCGTGCGTGAGCCGCGCGCGGGCCTGCGCGAGCGGACCGCGCGCCGGCCCGCGCGAGCGGACCGCGCCGCGCGGCGCCCGCCCGCTCACCATGCCGAGGGCGCGCGCGCCGCGCCGGCCGAGCGACCGGGTGGCGCGTGCGCGACGCGCGGCGGCGGCCCGCGCCGCCACTCCACGTCGCGCACGCCGCGCGCATCCAGCTCGTACCACAGCGCGCCGCCGCGATCGGTGCGATCGAGTCGCGCGCCGGCGGCCGCGAGGCGCGCCAGCGCGCCCGGGCTCGGGTGGCCGAACGGGTTGCGCCGGCCGCACGAGATCGCGGCGACCACCGGACGCATGCGCGCCAGGAACGCCGCGCCGCTCGAGGAGCCCGCGCCGTGGTGGCCGGCCTTCAGCACCGCGACGCCACCCGCGACCGCGAGTGCCCCCTCCACCACGCTGTCGGCGTCGGCCATCAGCAGCGCGCGGCCCGCTCCGGCGCCCGCCTCGAGCACGACCGCCGCCTGGTTGCCCGGCGTGCTGACCGCGTCCGCGAGCGGCGGACCCTCGCGGGGCGGCCACAACACCCGCAGCGGCATCGCCGGATCCAGCGTGTCGCCGCGCGCCGTGCCGCGCGCGTGGAAGCGCTGCGCGGGGCCGGGCGCCCCGGGTCGCGGCACCGGAGCCCACACGCGCGTCACCGCGACGCCGCCGCGCACCGCGGGCACGCCACCGCGATGGTCGTTGTCGTCGTGCGTCACGACCAGCCCTGCGAGTCGGCGCACCGCGGCCCAGCGCAGGAACGGCAGCACCACGTTCTGCCCCGCGTCGAAGCGCGGCGAGCGCGGACCGGCGTCCACCAGCCACCACGCGTCGCCGTGCGCGAGCGCGATCGCATCCCCCTGCCCCACGTCGAGCACCACCACCCACGTGCACCCGGGCGGGGGCCGCAGCGGCGGCGCGGTGAGCGCGAGAGCGACCGCCAGCGCGAGCGCGAGCGCGCCCGCCCACGCCGCGAGCCGCCGCGCAGGCGGCGTGGACGCCGCCCGCGCCGCCAGCGTGCGCGGCGGCACCAGCGCCGCCATCAGGGCCGCCGCGCCGGCCGCCGCGAGCCACGGGATCGCGGCCTCGCTCCCGCTGGGCACCAGCGCCCCCGGCACCCGCGCGGCGAGTGCCGCCGTCGCGCGCAGCAGGCGCGCGAGCGGCTCGCAGGCCGCCAGGCAGCGGTGCCCGGCCCCCGGCCATGCGAGCTCGAGCAGCGCGCCGATCCACGCCGCCGCGAGCAGCAGTCCCGAGACCGGCACCGCGACCAGGTTCGCGATCGCCGCCACCCACGACACCGCGTGGAAGCGCCCCAGCAGCACCGGGAGCGCGCCGATCTGGGCCCCGAGCGTGGGAGTGAACGGGGCGACCCACGCGCGCCAGCGCCCGGCCCGCGCATCGAGCCAGGCCCCCACGGTCACCAGCCCGAGCGTGGCGGCGCACGAGAGCTGGAAGCCGACATCGTGGGCCCAGCCGGGCGCGCGCGCGAGCAGCATCAGCGCGGCCAGCGCGAGCGCCTGCAACGGATCCAGCGCGCGCCCGCGCACCGCCGCGGTCGCCGCCACCAGCTCGCCGAGCGCCGCGCGCGCCAGCGAAGGCAGCGGCCCCGCAAGGCCGAGGTAGCCGAGCGCGCACGCCGCCCCCGCCAGCGCGCGCGCGCGGATACCGCCCCCGAGCGCCGCCGCGAGTCCGCGCGCGAGCGCCGCCAGCCACACGACGTGCAGCCCCGAGAGCGCCAGCAGGTGGACCAGCCCGGAGGTACGGAAGTCGGCCTCGAGCCCGGGGGGCATGTCGGAGCGGTCGCCGGTGACCAGCGGCACCACGAGCGCACGAGCCTCGTCGCCGAGCGCGCTGGCGTACACGCGCTCGAAGCCGCGCCGCACGCGCGCCACCGAGGCGCGCGGCCAGCCGAACGTGGCCGCCACGCCGAGCGAGTCCACCGCCACCGCCCGGCCGGTCGCGCAGACGCGCGCGGCGTCCGCGGCGCCGCGGGCGTCGAAGCCACCCGGATCGCGCACGGCGAGCGGCGCCTCGAGCCGCGCCAGCACACGCACGCGGTCGCCCCACTCGGAGCGATCGCCGGCTGGCAGCCGCACCCGCACGCGCGCGCCGCGCGGCAGCGCGGGTGTCGCGCGCTCGACGGCGAGGACCGCGAGCGGCTCGCCCGAAGCGCGTTGGGGCGGCTCCTCGATCCGGCCCTCGATGCGGAACCACTCGCCGCCGCGCTCGATGGCGTCGCGCTCCAGTTCGAGCCGCGCGCGATGGGCCCCGGCCCGCGCGAGCGCGGCGAGCACCAGCGCGAGCAAGAGCGCCGGGGTCGCCCCGCGGGCGCCCCGACGGGCCGCGACCGGAACCAGCGCGAGCGCCCCCACGAGCAGCGGCGCCACGAGCGCAGCTCCCACGCCGGCGCCGGCCAGCAGCCCGAGCCACACCAGCACCGCCGCGCCCACCGCCGTGCGTCCGCCCATGCCACGCGGGCGGCGGAAGAGCCGTGCCAGCCGGCACGGCCGCCGCGGCGCGAGTTGCGCGCCCGCCAAGCGGCGGGCCCGTCCACGGCGTGGACGGGCCCGGCTCCGCAAGCGTCGGCGTCGGCGTCAGCGCGGCGCGGCGACGATCTCGGCGTTCAGGATCTCGGTGAAGTACTCGTCGCCGGTCGACACCGTGGCGCTGGCGTACCAGCGCGCCCGGCTGCCGGGGTCGAAGAGCTGGCTCGGGAACACCGCCACCCCCACCACGCCCGTCGGCGACTTGAGCAGCGCCATCTGGTAGCGCCGCCACGCCCCCTCGGGCGTGCGCACGTGCAGCCACATCTCGCGCGCGTCGGTCGAGCTCACGCCGTCGAGGCTGGCCGACACCGTCGCCGCGCTGCCGATCGCGAAGCGCTGCGTTCCGCCGACCGCGGCGAGCCGTGGGCCGCCGGCGCCGACGCCCAGCTCGAAATTGGCGAAGCGCTGGTTGCCCCCCGGCAGGTCGATGACCTGCACCGGCGCGCTCTGGTCGCGGTAGGTCACGCGCACGCTGTGCGGACCGCGCGGCAGCTCGAGCGAGAGCGGCGTGGAGCCACGCGGCTCGCCGTCGACGAACACCGCCGCGTTCGACAGCGACCGCGTGCCCTCGTCATCCGTGATGCTCGCGCGCACCTCGATCACGCCGGTCGCGGGCGACGTCATGGGGCGCGCCACCACCTCGGCCTTCTGCGCGATCCGCACCTCGACCGGCTGGCCCCATGCCGGCATGCCGGGCCCCGAGAAGCGCAGGTCGTGCGCGCCCGGCTGCACGCTGTCGAGGTGCACAGGCGCGAATCCCACCTCGCGACCATCGAACGTCACCGTGACCGGCGGGGCGCCATCGGCCGCGTAGACGTCGAGCGTGCCCCACAGCGGCGCGTCGATCGCCACCCGGTCGCCGCGCTGCCCACGCACCTGGATGTCGGTCCCGCCCAGGTCGGTGAGCGAGAGCGTCACGGTGTGCTCGCCGGGCGGCAGGTCGATGGTGGCCGGCGTGCGGCGCGCGAGATCCTTGCCGTCGACGGCGATCCACGCGCCGGCGGGGCGGCTGTTCACCATCACGTCGTAGCGCGCGCCGCCGAGGCCGAAGCCGCGCGCCAGGGCGACGAAGGGATTCGGTCGCGGCGTGCGCGAACCGCCTTGCGACATTCCGCCGACCAGCCAGCCGCCGATGAACAGCGCCACCACGGCGGCGATCCAGACCCAGGGCCGCTTCCACAGCGGCTCCGGCGCCTGCAGCTGGTCCTCGCTCGGCCACTCCGGTCGCAGCGGAACGCGTTCCACCGGCGGCGGGACGGCCGCGGCCTCGTCGATGGGCGCGGGCGGTGCGGACGCCGCGCGCGCCGGCGCGGCGGCAATTGGCGGAGGCGGCGCGGTGGCACGCGGCGGCGCCGTCGCGGCCGGCGGCGGCGGCGCGGTGGCACGCGGCGGCGCAGTGACGGCCGGCGGCAGCGCGGTGGCACGCGGCGGCGCGGCGGCACGCGGCGGCGCAGTCGCGGCCGGCGGCGGCGGCGACCACGCGCCGATCGGCTCGAAGTCGGAATCCGCGGTCGAGCGTGTGAAGTCCCGCGGCGGCGCGGCGGGTGGCGCGACGGTCGGCAGCGGCGGCGCACTCGGCGCCGGCCACGACCCGATCGGCTCGATGTCGGGATCCGAGGCCGAACGTGCGGCGGCACGCGCGGCGAGCACGGCGCGCATCGACTCCGAGGTCGCGAGCGAGGGCGTGCGCGGCGGCGCGGGCGTCGGTGGCGCCGGCGGTGCGGGCGGCGCCGCGGCGGCCGGCGGCGTGGCGGTCTCGGCGGCGAGCGCGGCGAGCGCGGCCGCCAACGCCTCTTCCTCGGACGGCTGCGCGCTCTGATCCGCGATCATCGACGACGGAGGTTCCCAGAGCGCGGGCTCGATCCGCGGGTCGAGTTCGATGACGTGGTCGGGCGAGGCGGGCGCCGGTGGCTCGAACGGAGTGCTCTCGGCAGTCGGCGTCGGCCGCGGCAGGGGAGGCGGTCCTGGCATCCGTGCGGGGGGCTCGGCGAGCACGGCGTCGGCGTCCTCGGTGACCCGTGTCACGTGCAGCCGGGGCGGGCCGCTCGACGCGGGCGGCGCGACGCTTGGCACGTGCAACACCGGACGCGCGGGCGGCGGAGCGTTGGGCCCCAGCACGCGCACATGTGGATCCTCGATCGCGTCCTTCCCTCCCGCCAACGCCGGCGGCGCCGGCGTCTGCGGGTACAGCAACTCGTGAAGGTCCGGCGGCGACACCTCGACGTCATCCGCGGTCAGCATCGGCGATGGGGCATTCCGAGGCGGCGCGGCGACCGGTGGCGCGATCGGTGCGGTCGGCGTGGCCTGCGCGATCGGCGCGATCGGCGCGATCGGCGTCGGCATCTCGGTTCCACTCTCGTCGGCCGGCGCCTCGAGGGTGGAGGCGAACTCCTGCGCATCCTCCGGCCGCGCGCGCCGCAGCCACGTGCGGATGCGACCGAAGAACCCGCGCTTCGCGGGCGACTCGAGCGGCCACTCGGAGAGCGCATCGGGCGCACGGGCCGCACGCGCCGCAGGCACAATAGGCACGATCGCCGGCGCGACTTCCGGCGCGTCCGTCTGGCGCGCGACCGGCTCGGGGCGCGGCGACTCACTCGCCGGTGCGTCGGAGCTGACCAGCGCCGAGACCGCCAGGGTGTCCATCGCGAGCGACTCCTCGAGCGGCGAGAACGTTCCCGCCCACTCGGCTTCGACAGTGCCCGACGGCGCATCGGTGGCGCCCGGCAGCGTGGACCAGCTCAGGCGCACGCGCACGCGGCGGCTGGCGGGGAACGCGATGCCGAGCGCTTCGCGCCCTTCGTCGTCGCGCACGCGGGTGTAGACCTCGACCAGCGGACCCTCGTCGATCCACACCTCGGGCAGCGCCTCGCCGACCCAGCCGAAGGCGACCTGATCCCCGATCGAGACGAAGGCGGCGGAGCACGGGCGGGTGATGCCATCGCTCTCCCACAGCTCGGCATGGGAGAAGAGCAGCCCCGTGAGCGCGTGGTGCAGGAGTGGCGGGATGGTGCGGGCAGAGCTGTCGCCCTGGGCGGTCTCGCGGGCGACCCCGGTCAGGTCGTTCAGCCAGCCGGCGATCTCCTCGGGCGTGAATCGATCCGGGAAACCGACGACTGTGAACTCGAGGTCGTCCGAGCCCGCGCCGGCGGTGAGAACTTCACCGTCCGCGCGGGTAGAAACCATCCATCGAGTCGTGGTGGCGAGGGCGCGGTTCATCGAGGGGCTCCTTCCCCGGCAGCTGCCACGAGGATGTGATCCAGCCTGTGGTCACGGCCCACGCTATCCAAACCTCCCGCAAGTGTCAACGATTCGAGGACTTGTGGCACAGCTCTTGCCGAAGCCAGAGTATCCGGAGGGCCGCGGCGTGATGGCGCAACGACCCTTGGGATGTCGTGGCAGAGCGCGGTCGATCCCAGCGGTTGCATCTTGCATGCCGCGCGGGTAGCTTCGCCCGGTTCGGTACCGCCCCAGGCAGGGTCCTTCGACCTTCGGAGGTACATTCGTGGCTGTTCGCCCCACCCTGGCGACCCTCGTGGTCGCCGGACTCCTCATGCTGCCCCCCGCCGTCCGGGCCCAGAGTGCCCCGGCGCGGGCCGCGGCAGGTGCGGATTCGGCGGCGATCGCGCCCTCGGCGCTGCTTCCCCCCGCCGTGTGGGCGGCCCGCGACGCCTACGAGCGGGCCTGGAACCAGCGCCAGACGGGCGCCTTCGGCGTCGCGGTCGCGACCGCCGACAGCGGGCTGGTGCGCATCATCGCCGCGATCGCGGCGGACCCCGACGCCGCGCAGCGCCGCGAACTGGTGGATCTGCAGTCCCGGCTCGCCGCGCTGCGCGACGCCGCGCAGCGGGACGCGCGCTCCGCGAGCGCCGCGAATGCCGTGGGCAACGAGGCCGACGACGCGGTGCTCAACGCCCCCGCCGTCGAGGAGATCACGCCGCAGTACAACGACGACGTGTATCGCTACATCGACTTCTTCACCGGCGCCGGCCGCTCCACGTTCGAGCGCTGGCTCAAGCGCTCCGGCAAGTACATGACGATGTTCCGCGGCGTGCTCCAGCAGGAGGGCCTGCCGCCGGACCTCGTCCACCTGGTGTTCGTCGAGAGCGGCTTCAACGTCAATGCGCGCTCGGTGTCGGCCGCCGTCGGGCCGTGGCAGTTCCTGAGCGGCACCGCGAAGCTGTTCGGCCTGACCGTGGATCGCTGGGTGGACGAGCGCAAGGACCCCGAGAAGTCCACCGTCGCTGCGGCCCGCTACCTCAAGCACCTGTACTCGATCTTCGGCGACTGGCCGCTCGCGCTCGCGTCCTACAACGCGGGCGAGGGCACCGTGCTGCGCGCCATCAAGGCCCAGGGCACGACCAACTACTGGGACCTCAAGCTGCCGCGCCAGACCGAGGACTACGTGCCGCAGTTCATGGCGGTGCTGGCGATCGCGCGCGACCCGAAGAAGTACGGCTTCGACGAGGTCGAGCTGGACGATCCGATCGAGTTCGACGAAGTCGCGCTCCGGGGCGCGGTGGACCTGCGTGCGCTCGCGAAGCTGGCCGAGTGCCGCTACGAAGAGCTGCGCGACCTCAACCCCGCGGTCCGCACGCACGCGGTGCGCGGTCGCGACGGCGTGACCGTGGTGCGCGTGCCCCCCGGCAAGGGCGAGGCGCTGATGCAGCGCATCCGCGAGGGCGGCGCGCTGCCCGCGGTCGATCTCACACTCTCCCACCGTGTGCAGCGCGGCGAGACGCTCTCCAGCATCGCGAGTCACTACGGGGTCAGCGCGCGGCAACTGGCGCTCGCGAATGGCATCGGTCGCAAGCGCCCGCTGCAGCGCGGCACAACGCTCACGGTGCCCGCGTCGCTGCGCGCGCCGGCGCCGGAGATCCTCGAGCGCGACGACCCGCGCGCCTCGACCGCATACGTCCCGCCGCGCGCGATCCGTCCGATGACCTCGCTCGGGGCCGAGTCGAACGCCGAGGGACGCAGCACCATCACCGTGCGGCGCGGCGAGACGCTCTCCTCGATCGCCGAGCGTTACGGCGTGTCGGTCGCGGACATCCGCCGCTGGAACCGCCTCAAGACCACCACGGTGCACCGCGGCACGCGGCTGAAGATTCGCACCGGCGAAGCGGCGATGGCCGAGAGCACCGCGGACAGCGCGCGCATCGCGGCGCTCCACGTGCCGGCGGCGCGGCCGCGGCACGGCACCCGCGCAGGTCACGGGGTGCACGTCGTGCGCGCGGGCCAGACGCTGAGCGAGATCGCGCGCCAACACGGCGTGACCCTGCGCGCCCTCAAGCAGGCGAACGGGCTGAGTGGGGACCGGGTGCGCGCGGGCCAGCGTCTGCGCCTGCCGGCCTGACCGGCGACCGTTCGGACACGCAACGGCCCGGTCTCCGCGTGGAGACCGGGCCGTTGGCATCCGGGGCGCAGCGCGTCAGTGCATCGACTCCGGCCCGTCGACGACCCCGCCCGACGGCACGTCGTTGGCGAAGTCCTCGCGCGTGACGTGGGCGCCGATGCGCACGTTGCGCCCGATCGTGAGACCCTCGGGCAGGATCGCGCTCTTGCCCACCAGGGTGAGTCCGCTGGAGAGGTGATCGGGGCAGGCGCGATTCGGGATGGTCTCGCCGCCGACGCCGACCTGGACGCCGTCCCCCACCCGCACGTTCTTGTCGAGGATCGCCCGGTCGATCACCGCGTCCCGGCCCACGATCGTGTCGTGCATGATGATGCTGTCGTGAACGACGGCGCCGGCCGCCACCGTCACGCCCGGGAACAGCACCGAGCGCACCACCTCGCCGGCGATCCGGCAGCCGTTTGCGATCAGGTTGCGGCCCACGCGCGCGCCCGGCTCGAAGCGGACCGGCGGCCGGTCCGCGCTCTGGGTGTGGATCACCCACTCCGGATCGCTGAGGTTGAGCGGCGGATTCTCGGACAGGAACGCCATGTTCGACTCGTAGTACGAGTCGAGCGTGCCCACGTCCTGCCAGTAGGCCGGGAAGCGGTACGCGTACACGCCCTCCCCGCGCTCGACCAGTCGGGGCAGCAGGTCCTTGCCGAAGTCGTGCGCGGAGTCGGCGAGCGTCGCGTCCTCGACCAGCCACTTGATGAGCGCGTCGCGGTCGAACAGGTAGACGCCCATCGACGCGAGTCGCGACGAGGTGTGGCGCGGCTTCTCGTTGAACGCGACCACGCGGCCGGCCTTGTCGGTCTCGAGGATGCCGAACGACGACACCATGTCCTCGGGCACCTCGGTCACGGCCACCGTCATCAGCGCGCGGTTCGCCTGGTGGAACGCGAACAGCACGTTGTAGTCCATCTTGTAGACGTGGTCGCCCGAGAGCACCAGCACTTGTTCGCAGCGGCGCCGCCGCAGGTGGAGCAGATTGCGATAGATGGCGTCCGCGGTGCCCTGGTACCAGTCGCTCTGGACCGAGCCCAGCGCGGGCTGCAGGATCTGCACGCCGCCGTGCGAGCGGTCGAGGTCCCAGGGGCGTCCGGTGCCGATGTGCTGGTTGAGCGAGGTCGGGCGGTATTGGGTGAGGACGCCGATGTCGTAGAGCCCGGAGTTCACGCAGTTCGAGAGCGTGAAGTCGATGATGCGGTACTTGCCACCGAACGGCACGGCCGGTTTGGCGCGGCGTTCCGACAACAGGCACAGCCGGGTGCCCAGGCCGCCGGCGAGGATGAACGCGTAACGCGACGACCTCATGCGTGGTCCTCGTACCAGAGCCGGTTCTCGAGCATCGTGCCAGCGGACAGCGTGACGTCCAGGAAGTGACCCGCCCGGGTGCCGATGCCGATCACGGCCGGTGCGTGCACGCGGGTGCCGGGCGGCACGTCGGCGTCCTTGCCCACGAGCACCAGCCCGTCGAGCCACGCCAGCTCGTCGTCGGTGCACGCGGGCGGCCCACCCACCCACGCGCCCTCGCCCACGGTGGCGTACTTGTCGACGATCGCGCGCTCGATGCGCGCGCCGGGTTCCACCGTGACGTCGGACATCAGGATGGAGTCGACGACCTCGGCGCCGGCCTTCACGAGCACGCCCGGCGAGATCACCGAGTTGCGCACCGTGCCGGCGACCCGCGCGCCATTGGCCACCAGGCTGTTGTCCACCACCGCGCCGTCGCGCAACAGTACCGG
This sequence comes from Candidatus Eiseniibacteriota bacterium, assembly GCA_963725865.1. Taxonomy (GTDB): domain Bacteria; phylum Eisenbacteria; class RBG-16-71-46; order RBG-16-71-46; family RBG-16-71-46; genus CAVSAC01. The sequence continues at coordinate 1,164,221 of CAVSAC010000012.1, read as the reverse complement.
CGGACGCTCCTCGTCGCGTGTGAGGATCGGCCAGCGCGCGTCGTGCAGCACCAGCCGCGGCTCGGGCGCAAGCAGCTCGAGGTTGGAGCGGTAGAACGTGCGGACCGTGCCGACGTCCTCCCAGTAGCCCTTGAATTCGTGCGCCACCACGCGGCGCCCCTGTGCGATCAGCGGACGGATGACGTCGAGCACCATGTCGACCGGCTGGGCCTTCAGCATGTCGCCGAGCACGTCGGTCTCGAACAGGTAGATGCCCATCGACGCGAACGGCGTCTCGGCGTGCTCGGGCTTCTCGTCGAACTCGGTGATCCGGCCGTCCCGGCTCACGGTCGCCATGCCGAACCGCCGCGACTGCTCGGGCGGCACGCGGGTGACGGCGATGGTGACCGCGGCGCGCTCCTGCTGGTGCGTGAGCAGCAGGGCGCGATAGTCCATGCGGTAGACGTGATCCCCGGACAGGATCAGCACGCGCGGCGGCATGTGGTCGTCGATGACGTCCCAGTTCTGCACGATCGCGTCCCCGGTCCCACGGTACCAGCCGGCGTGGCTGCGCGTGAGGTACGGCTGCAGGATCACCACGCCCCCGCCGCGACGGTCGAGGTCCCACGGGCGGCCGGCGCCGATGTGGTCGTGCAGCGAGGTCGGCGCGTGCTGGGTGATGACGCCGACGCGACCGATGCCGGAGTGGCAGCAGTTGCTCAGGGTGAAGTCGATGACTCGGTACTTGCCGCCGAACGGCAGCGCGGCAACGGCGCGCTCGCTCGAGAGCACGCTGAGGCGTTCACCACCGCCACCGGACAGCACCATCGCCAGGGTCTGACGCACCCGACTCCCCTCCTGCTGGAAGGTCTGCGTGTACGGGACGATTGAGAACGAGGCACACTAGGCAGCGTGCCTCGGAGTGTCAAGCCCAGGCGGCGGGTTGGCTCACCAGTTCACGCCGAGCGACACCAGGTGGGTGACGTCGAGGTTCGTATCCGACGGATAGTTGGGATCGTCGGCGGCGAAGAAGCGGTTCAGCGAGGCGGCGTAGTCGATGCCGACCTGCTTGTAGCGCAGTCCGGCTCCGAATGCGAGGTCCTTGCCGTTCACGCCGCCGCGCAGGGCAAGCGTGCTGCGATACCAATACTCGAGCCCGGTACTCAGGTCGGCAGTCACGCCACCCATCTGGAGCTGACCGTCAGCCGTGCGGTCCTCGAACATCCAGCCGAGGTCGAGAGCCAACGTCAGCATGTGCCGCTCGGCCGGCTGGAACTGGACCGACGCGCCGGTGGTCACGGTGGGCCAGATCTTCTCGCGCGTGCCGTTGCTCCACGACAGGTAGGTGGTCGTGAGGTCGCGCGCCACCACGCCGACGGTGACCGCGTCGGTCGGCATGTAGAGCATGCCGGCGTCGATGCCGGCTCCGAACGAGGTCACGTGCTCGCCCGGCAGCGTGTCCGGGATGCTCTGGCGGATGAACTTGAGGTTGCCGCCGAACGCCCAGTGGGTGCCGCGGTGCCGTGCGTACGAAAGCGACAGCGCCATGTCGGAGCTGCTCGCGAGGAACAGATCGTCGTTGGTCAGCAGCAGCCGCTCGCCCGGATCCCAGACGCCGTTCTGCTGTCCACCGCCCGGCGTGGTGGGATCGTTGTCGGTGCCGTAGTCGAGGAAGTCGCGACCCGCCACGAGTCCGCCGCGCCGCGGAGTGATCGGAATGTCGTCGACCGCGAAGCGGGTGACCGAGACGCCGAGCGCCTGCTCGTGACCCTTCTCGCCGCCGAGCGGGAATACGCCGGCGACGTAGTCGTGGTTGGCGAGTCCACCGAACTCCTCGGCGTGCTGGAACATCACCTCGCGGTAGGGCAGGTAGACGAGCCCCGCGGGGTTCCAGTGCGCCGCCGAAGCGTCGTCGCAGAGCGCGCTGAAGGCGCCCCCCATGCCGATCGCGCGCGCGCCCACCGGGAGCTTGAGGAACTCCCCGGCGTACTTGGTGGCGAAGGCGGGCGGAGCCGCCAGGAGCGCGGCGACGACGACCATCAGGAGCGGACGGATGCGCGACATGGAAGCCTCGAGGTCGAACCGACGGGCGACCGGAGCGCGCAGCCTACGAGCCGCTCCGATCAGATGTCAACCGGTCGCGGAGTGGGTCGCCAATCCGGCATCGAGACTTCTCCGATGCTGCGCGCGATGCGCCATTCGCCTCGCACGCGCACCAGCTCGTTGCCGGTCGGGAACTCCTGTTCGACGCTCTGTCCCACCGGGCGGAAGCGCACCTCGTACGTCACCATGACGCGGCCCGCGGTCACCGGCAGCGAGCGGAACGCGTCGAGTCGGAACGAGTCCGTCTCGGGCAGGAACCACAGCATGCCGGGGAACGGCGCGTCGTGACGCACCTCGGTCAGGCATCGCCAGGCGGTCTCGGCGTCCCCGCGTCGCAGCGCGTCCCAGTAGGTCGTGAGCGTGGAACTGGGCGACCGGAACCGCCGGTCCACCTGGAAGCGCTCGCCCTGGCCGAGCAGTGTCAGTAGTGCGAGCGACAGCAGCAGCCACGACCGCAGACGCGGGCGGCGGACCGGAGGACTCCCGACCCCCTCCCCGTGAAGGTCTGCTGCGAATACACCGTCGGCCGGCACGGGTGTCCGCGGATCTTCGAGGGGCAGCGGCCGCGGAGGTGGAACACGATCGAGTTGCACGGACCACTCCGGCGGGCCCGGGCTGCGGGCTCCGCGATCGGCGCATCCATGCGGACCGGAAGGAGGTGGCCGGAGGACGAGGAACGCGCCCTCCGGCTCGGACGAGAGAGCTACACCGAGATGCAATGCGCAGGAATCGTTCCTGCACGACTTGCCGCCCTCCACCTTCCGGTCCGTGGGCGAGGCCGACCACCAAACGTGCTCCGCGCTAACGCCTTGGGCGACCGCGACCGTCCGGGCGACGACTGCCGCTCCGCTCCGGGCGACCGGTCATGCCGCTCGCGCCGCGCCGCGGGCGTCCCGCAGGTGAGCCTTCGCCCCCACGTCCGCGCGGGTTTCGACCCGCAGCGGACCGGCTGCCGGGAGCGCGCGTGGGTCGTTCGGGCGCCATCGGGCTGGCGCCGTGCCGCCAGTCGATGGGGCGCACGCGTGCCCCCACCCGGCGCGGCGGCCGCCCTTCGGGCGCCGCGGGTCGCGGGGCGCGCTGCGAACGCGGGCCACCGCGCGGAGGGCGAGCATCGCGCTCGAGACGAGCGCCGCGTTCCGGGCGAGCGCCGCGGCGTTCCGGCGGAGCACCGCGCTCGGGGCGGCCGCCGGCCCACGCCGGTCGCGGCCCGCGCTGATTCGGTCGCGCACCGCGCTCCGATCGCGCGCCGCGTTCCGGCCGCGTGCCGCGCTCCGGCCGCGTGCCGCGCTCCGGCCGCGTGCCCCGCTCCGGCCGCGTGCCGCGCTCGGGTCGCGGACTCGACCATTCCGGCCGCGCACCACCGCGTTCGGATCGCGCGCCGCGTTCCGGCCGCACGCCCCGCTCAGGTCGAACGCCACGCGCAGGCCGAGCGCCCCGCTCTGGCCGCGCGCCACGCTCGGGTCGCGGGCTCGACCATTCCGGCCGCGCACCACCGCGCTCGGGTCGCGCGCCGCGCTCGGGCCGCGACCCGCGCTCGGGCCGCACGCCCCGCTCGGAACGTGCGCCGCGCTCGGTGCGCGGCCCGCGCGGCGGACGCGCCTCGTCACCGCGACCGCGCGGCACGCGCTCGGTGTCCACGTAGCGTGGTCGTCCGATCTCGCCCTCGCCGGACGTCGCGCCCTGGTCGTGTTCCGTCGGCCGGTCTCCGCGCTCGGAGCGGCGCGGCGGGCGCGCGCTCGCGGGCTTCGCGTCGGGTGCACCGCGGCGCAACGCCGCGAATCCGATGCCGCCCGCGAGCAGGCGGCGCGGGCGGGCGGCACGCTGGCGCGCGTCGGGCCCGGTGCTGCCGGGGCCCGCGCACGCATTGCGCAGCGCGCGCACCTCGTCCTCGCTCAGCTCGCGCGCCATGCCGCGCTCCAGATCGCCGAGTCGCAGCGGTCCGTACCCCCAGCGATGCAGCGCGATCACGTCGAGCCCCACCGCCTCGCACATCCGGCGCACCTGGCGGTAACGGCCTTCGTGGATCGCGAGCTCGAGCACGTGTCCGCGCGTGATCGGGTCGCGCACGCGCACCCGCGCCGGCGCGCTGCGCACGCCGGGATCGTAGGTGACGCCGCGCTGCAGCTTGGCGACCTGGCCGGGATTCGGGTGGGTACGCACCAGCACGCGATACAGCTTCTCCACGCCGTAGCGCGGATGCATGAGCTTGTGGGCGAGCTCGCCGTCGTTGGTGACCAGCAGCAAGCCGCTGGTGTCGGCATCGAGCCGACCGACCGGGTACAGGCGCACGCCGGGCGGCAGCATGTCGCGGATGGTGCGGCGGCCCTCGGGATCCGACAGCGTGGTGATGACCCCCACCGGCTTGTGGATCGCCAGGTAACGATGGCGCGGCGCGCCCGGCAGCGGCTTGCCGCCGACCGTGACGCGATCGCGCTCCGGATCCACGCGCACGCCGAGCGTGGTGACCACCACGCCGTTCACCCGCACATCGCCCTGCTCGATCAGCGCATCGCACTTGCGCCGGGCGCCGATGCCGCGCTCGGCCATCAGCTTGTTGAGGCGGATCGTCACGAGCTCCCGCCGTCCGAACGCTCACGCTCGAGCGCCAGCGGCTCGTGCGCCTCGTCCTCGTCGAGGACCTCGTCCTCTTCGTCCGCGTCTGCTTCGTCTCTGTCCTCGTCCTCGTCCTCGTCGAACTCGTCGTCCTCGAACTCGTCGTCGGCCAGCTCGGACTCGTCGTCATCGGCCGCGAGCGGTTCGATCTGGTGCCGGTCGGCGGCGAGGTCGCCGGCCACCGCGCTCGAGAGCAGGTCGGTGGCGACCTGCGAGACCACTTCGACCTCCATCATCTCGAGCTGCTCCGGCTCGCGCGCAGCCACCAGCGCCCGCAGCTCCTCGGGCCGCGGCAGCTCCGCGAGGTCGCGGAGCCCGAAGTACTCGAGGAACTCCTGCGTGGTGCCGTACAGCAGCGGGCGGCCGACCACCTTGGAGCGCCCGCGGATCGTGACCAGGTTGCGCTCCAGCAGCGTCGCCATCACGCCGCTCGCGTCCACGCCGCGGATCGCCTCGACCTCGGACTTCGTGACGGGCTGCTTGTACGCGATGATCGCCAGCGTCTCGAGCGCCGCTCGCGACAGCCGCATCCGGCGCTTGCCGCGCATCATCCGTCCCACCCACTCGGCCTGCGCGGGCGTGGTGACGAGCTGCCAGCCGCCCGCGATCTCGCGCAGCTCGACGCCCGCCTCGCGCGAGGCGTAGGCCTCACCGAGCGCGACCAGCTCGACCGCCACCTCGTCGGGAGCGGCCTCGAGCGCCTCGGCGATCAGCGCCAGCGGCAGCGGCTGATCCGAGGAGAAGAGCAGCGCCTCAATCGCTGCTTGGAGTCGTACGGGAGGCATGGGTTTCGTCCCCTTCCGGCATGCGGGCCACGATGGTGATGTCCGCGAAGTTCTCGGTCTGGATCACGGCGACCTGCGCGAGCTTCACCAGCTCGAGCAGCGCCATGAAGGTCACGACCATCTCCAGGCGGGCGCGGCAGCGGAGCAGCAGCTCGGTGAACGACACCTCGCCGCGCTCGGCCACGGTGCTGGCGATCAGGCTCATCTTGTCGTCGACGTCGTAGAGCTCGCCCTGCACCTCGTAGACGGCCTGTTCCGGAATCCGCGCCATGACCCGGTTGAGCGCGTCGAGCAGGTCGAACAGCGACGCCGGCGCGAGCGGCAGCGGCCCCGCCTCGTCCTCGCCCGGCACCATCCCACGCTCGAACAGCAGCCGGCGCTCGGCCTCGCGGTCCTTGAGCGTGTCGGCAGCCTCCTTGAACTGGCGGTATTCGATCAGGCGCTGCACCAGCTCCTCACGCGGATCGCCCTCATCCTCTTCCTCGCCGATCGCGGGCGTCGGCAGCAGCATCTTGGCCTTGATGCGCATGAGCGTGGCCGCCATCACGAGGAACTCGCCGGCGATGTCGAGATCGAGCGCGCGCATCAGCTCGATGTAGGCGAGGTACTGCTGCGTGATGCGCGCGATCGGGATGTCGTAGATGTCGATCTCGTCGCGCTTGATGAGATGGAGCAGCAGGTCGAGCGGCCCTTCGAAGCGCTCGAGCTTGACCGTCACCGATTGGCGTGCCGCGCGCCCAGGGAGCTGGTCGAGCATGCTCGGCGGCTCGCTCCCCGCGGCGGAATTCGGCGCGGCGCTGGCCGGCGCGGCGGTCGCGGCCGCGGCCGCGTCCGACTCCCCCACCGGCACGTCGGCGCCCGGCGCCAGTCCGGTCGATTCGTCGCGCTCGTCCGTCGCGCTCATGCCCGCACCTCACGGTCCGACGCGAGGCCCATCGCCTCGCGCACCTGCTCCATGGTCGCCCGCGCCACCGTCCGCGCCCGCGCGTTGCCGTCGCGGATGACGTCGCGCACCGCGTCCGGGTCGGCCGCCCAGCGCGCGCGTTGCTCGCGGATCGGCGCGAGGTACTCGGCCAGCTTCTGCGCGAGGTGCTGCTTGTCGGCCACGCACCCGAGCGTGCCCGCGCGGCAGCGGCTCGCCACGTCGGCGGCCTCGCCGGGATTGAACTTGCGATGGTACTCGTACACCACGCATCCGGGGTGGCCGTCGGTGGGGTCGGCCTCCGGGCGTCCCGGATCGTCCTTGCGCAGCTTCTTCGGGTCCGTGTACGCGCTCATCACCTTGGTCAGGATGTCCTGCGGCTCCTCGGCCAGCAGGATGGTGTTGCCGACCGACTTGCTCATGCGATTGCCGTCGAGCCCGCGCAGTCGCGGGAACTCGGTGAGCAGCTCGTCGGGCTCCAGGAACACCGGCGCGCGGTCGCGGCAGTACACGAAGTTGAAGCGCCGCGCGAGCTCGCGCGTGAGCTCGACGTGGGGCACCTGGTCGCGGCCGACCGGAACGTGGCTCGCCTTGTACATGAGGATGTCGGCGGCCTGCAGCACCGGGTAGCCGAGGTGCCCGTAGGAGATGGTCTGGAGGTCGAGGTGCAGGTCCTCGACCTGCTCCTTGAGCGTCGGCACCCGCTCGAGCGTCGCCTTCGAGACCAGCATCGAGAGCAGCAGGTGCAGCTCGGCGTGCTCCTTCACCTCGGACTGCACGAAGATCACGCTGCGCTTGGGATCGATGCCCGCGGCGAGCCAGTCGAGCACCATCTCGTAGGTGTCCGATTGCAGGCGCGAGGTGTCCTCGTAGCCGGTGGTCAGCATGTGCCAGTCGGCCACCATGTGGAAGCTCTGCCAGCCCGAGTCCTGCAGGTGCACCCAGTTCTCGAGCGCGCCGACGAAGTTGCCGAGGTGCAGTCGTCCGGTGGGACGCATGCCCGAGAGGATCCGCCCCGGCGTCACAGCGGCAGCGCCGCGGTCGGCAGACCGTAGAGGTGCAGGCACGCGGTCACCACCGCGCGCAGCGGGGCGTGGAACAGCGGACCCGACGTGAGCGGCGACCACAGCAGCAGCGCCACCAGCGCCATCCCGACGAAGCGGAACGTGCGCAGCGCAAGGATGTGCCGCAGCGGCAGGAAGCGCATGAGCACCCAGGAGCCGTCGAGCGGCGGGATCGGGATCAGGTTGAACAGGCCGAGCGCGCAGTTGAACACGACGCCGATCAGACCGATGTCGCGCAGCGGCGCGAAGAAGCCGCTCGCGGGCGCGAGTCGCGCGAGCGCGCCGAACGCCAGCGCGAGCAGCGCGTTCGACGCCGGCCCCGCGAGCGCGACCCCGACCATCCCATCGCGCGGATGACGCAGTCGCGAGGCGTCCACCGGGACCGGCTTCGCCCAACCGAACAGCAGCGGCGAGCGGAGCAGGAGCAGCACCGACGGCAGCAGCAGCGAGCCCACCAGGTCCAAATGCGGCAGCGGGTTGAGCGTGAGGCGACCGCGGTCGCGAGCGGTCGTGTCCCCCTGCCACAGCGCGGCCAGCCCGTGCGCGCACTCGTGCACGATGACGCTCAGCACGCAGACGGGGATCATGGCGACGAGCAGCGGATCGACGCTCACGGAGGTGCTCCGGGTACGGGGTGGGAAGCGAAGTGCGGGCCAGACTATCGGGAATGTCGGAGAGGGTCAAGGCTCCGGCACTTCATGTGACGCTTGAAGTGCGGTGATCCCGGCCGCGAAGGGAGCGGTCGCCGTGCCTGCCGCCGGAACGTGGCCGCGTGCGCCCGCGTTCGCGCGGATTGCCGCCGCCGACGCCGCTCCCGTATCGTGCGCTCATGACGCCCGCCGCCGGTCCCGAGGAACTGGTCGACACCCTGGTGCCCGATCTGGCGCTCCCCTCGAGCGCCGGTGGCGAGTTCCGGCTCCGCTCGCGCATCGGGAGCGGACCGCTCGTTCTCTTCTTCTACATCCGCAACGGCACTCCCGGCTGAGTGCGCGAGATGCGCGGGTTCCGCGCACTCCATCCGAAGTTCGCGGAAGTCGGAGCGGCGGTCGCCGGCGTGTCGCTCGAGCGCGCCGACGCCAATCGCGCCGTGGCCGAGCGGCTCGCGCTGCCGTACCCGCTGCTCTCCGATCCCGAGCGCGCGGCGGGGACGGCATTCCGCGTGCTCACGCGGGTGGGCATCGGCGGCTGGGGGATCGAGTTGTTCCGCCGTACCACCTTCCTGGTCGACGTGCGCGGTGCCATCGCGGCGGTGTGGGGGCACGTGCGCGTCGGCGGTCACGCGCTCGAGGTGCTGCGCGCGGCCCGCGCGCTCGCCGGGCTGGCGGCGGACTGAGCGGCGGCGCGCGCCGCCCGCGCCTACTCCAGCTTCGCCTTCATCACCAGCAGCGTGAGGTCGTCGTTCTGGCCGCGCTCGCCGGCGAACTGGCGCACCGCCTCGATGATCCCGTCGACGATCTCCTGCGCACTCGCGTCCATCATTCGCGCCATCACCTGCTCGATCCGGGTGGTGCCAAACTGCTCGCCGTCCGGCGACTCCGCCTCGGACACGCCGTCGGTGTAGAGCACCAGCACGTCGCCCGGGCGCAGCGGCATCGGGCGCTCCTCGTAGCGGGAGTCCGGCATGATGCCGAGCGCGAGACCTCCGTCGAGCAGGTACTCGATGGTGCCGTCGCGGTGCCGCAGGATCGGCGGATTGTGGCCGGCGTTCGAGAACACGAGCGCGTGGTTGCGGTAGTCGAGCACGCCGTAGAACGCGGTCACGAACTTGTCGCGCTCGGTGCTCTCGTAGAGCAGCGAGTTCACCTTGCGCATCACCGCGCGGATCGCGAACTCGTTGCGAACCTCGGCCAGCAGGCTCATGCGGAAGCCTGCCATGATGAGCGCGGCGGGGATCCCCTTGCCGGCGACGTCGGCGATCGCGAGCCCCATGCGGGTGTCGGTCACCGGGATGAAATCGAAGTAGTCGCCGCCCACCTCGTCGTGCGGCAGGGCGGCACCGGCCAGCTCGAAGCCGGGGATCACGGGCGCGCGCTCGGGCAGGAACGACAGCTGGATCTCGCGCGCGATCGCCAGCTCCTTCTCGAGCCGCCGCCGCTCGACCAGATCGCGCATCATCTGGGCACGCTCGATCGCGATCGCGGCCTGGGCCGCGAACGCCGACAGCAGCTCGAGGTGGCCCTCGTGGTACGCGTCGTCGAGGTCGCTTTCGAGGTTGAACACGCCGACCGTCCGCCCGCCGACCCGTAGCGGCGCGGCCAGCTCGCTGCGGGTGCTGACGCGCGCCGCGACGTAGCGCGGGTCGCGCTTGACGTCGGGCACGATCACTGGCTCGCCGGTCTTCGCCACCCAGCCGACGATTCCCTGCCCGACCTGGAGTCCGAACGCGTGATCGGAGCCCTCGGGGTATCCGACCGAGCTGACGACGCCGAGCACCTGCGTCGCGCGGTTCATCAGGTAGACCGCCCCGGCGTCGAAGTTCACCACCTCGCGCAGCGAGGTGAAGATCGCCTCGATGACATCGTCGAGGTCGAGCCGTCCCGAGAGCGTCTTGGAGACCTCGAGCAGCACCTCCTTCTCGAGCGCGCGGCGCTCCGTCTCCTCCAGGAGCAGGGCACTGTCGAGGGCGAACGCCACCTGTTCGGCGGCGGCGTCGAGGTGGTCGAAGTCCGCGTCGGTGAACGCGCCGCCGCCGCGCTTGTCGAGGCACTCGATGGCGCCGAACACCTCGCCGCGGCGGAACAGCGGGATCACCAGCGCCGACTGGTAGCCGGGGCCCTCGCCGGGCGTCCACCGCGGCGCCTCGCCGGGCGTCCACGGCGGCCCTTCGCCGGGCGCGAGCCGCAGCGACTTCTGGTGCGCGATCGCCCAGCCCGCGAGCCCATCGGTGGGACCACGGCGCACCACCTTGGCCGTGTCGCCATCGTCGGTGAACTCCTGGGCGACCAGCCGCCGGCCCCCGCGGCGCAGGACCCAGACGCGGACCTGTTCGGCGTCCACCAGGCGGCGGCAGTGCCGGGTGGCGGCGCGCAACAGCTCCTTCATGTTGGCCTGGGCCTCGAACCCGTCGGCCCCGGCGACCGCGAGGCTGGCCAGCGCGTGGTCGAGGAACGCCGAGACGTCGCCCTCGTGGGTGGTGGGATCACTCATGTCGCGGCACCGTAACATGCGGCCCGAACCCCCTCAACCGCCCCCCCCGCGGCGCGGCCCGCCGATCCCGCGTGACCCTGAAGCGAGGCGCTCGGGCGGCCGATAACCAGAGCGCGTATCCCATTCCCTCGAAACGTCTGGAGCCAGGATGGCGAGCGAGCACAAGCGCCTGGGTGATCTGCTGCTCGAATCCGGTCTGCTCACGGAGGAGCAACTGCTGCATGCCGTCACGGAGCAGCAGGCTTCCGGTGAGCTGCTGGGGGCCGCCCTGGTGCGCCTCGGGTACGTCTCCGAGGAGACGCTGCTCCACCATCTCGAGCAGCAGCTACGCCTGCCGCTCGTGGACCTCGACGCCCTGTCGATCGACGAGCAGGTCCTGACGTACATCAAGGAGGACACGGCGCGGAAGTACAGCGCCCTGCCGCTCGCGATCGAGGGCCGCTCGACCCTGATCGTGGCGATGGCCGACCCGCTCAACGTGGCCGCGCTCGAGGACCTGCGGTTCCACTGCGGCATGTTCATCCAGCCGGTGCTGGCGCGGCCGAGCGCCATCCTCGAGGCGATCGAGCGCTACTACCACATCGACTCCTCGGTCGACGAGGTGATCCGCAACATCATCACCACGGAGCAGGACGTCGTGGTCAGCACGATCGAGGTCGACCACGATCAGCCCGAGGCGCTCGACGACCTGATCAAGGAGGCCGAGGGACGCCCGATCGTCCGGCTCACCAACTGGCTGCTCCACCGCGCGGTCGAGGAGCGCGCGAGCGACATCCACATCGAGCCGCAGGACCGCGACCTGGTCGTGCGCTTCCGCATCGACGGCCTGCTGCAGGAGGTGCAGCGGCTGCCGAAGTGGACGCAGGGCGCCGTGGTGTCGCGGATCAAAGTGCTCTCGAACCTCGACATCGCCGAGAAGCGCCAGCCGCAGGACGGCCATCTGGTGGTGGAGATCCAGGGGCGGCGCATCGACATGCGCGTCTCGACGCTGCCGGTCACCGGCGGCGAGAAAGTCGTGATCCGCGTCGTGGACCAGCAGCGCATGCTGGTTCCACTCGTCGGACTCGGCCTGTTCCCCGACGACCTCGCGCGGCTGCAGCGCAATCTCGACCGGCCGCAGGGCATCGTGCTGGTGACCGGCCCCACTGGCTCCGGCAAGACCACGCTGCTCTATTCCGCGCTGCGCTACATCCAGCACGTCACCAAGAACATCGTGACGGTCGAGGACCCGGTCGAGTTCGAGCTGGCCGGCATCAACCAGGTGCAGGTCGACGAGCGCGCGCGCAAGACGTTCGCCGCGGCCCTGCGCGCCATCCTGCGCCAGGACCCCGACGTCATCATGGTCGGCGAGATCCGCGATGCCGAGACCTCGCAGATCGCATTCCGCGCCTCGGTGACCGGTCACCTGGTGCTCAGCACCGTGCACACCAACGACGCCGCCGGTGCGGTCACCCGCCTGGTGGACCTCGGGCTCGAGCCGTTCATGGTCGCCTCGTCGCTGCTCGCGGTCGTGAGCATGCGCCTGGTGCGCACGCTGTGCCCGAAGTGCAAGGAATCCTACGAGGCCTCCCCCGCGACGCTGAATCGGCTCGGCTCGGCGCCCGATGGGGGCGCCCCGGTCAAGCTCTGGCGCGCGGTCGGCTGTTCGCAGTGCCACGACTCGGGCTACTCGGGCCGCACCGGCATCTTCGAGCTGCTCGAGGTCGACGACCACATCCGCTCGCTGGTGCACATGCGCCAGCCCGACACCGTCGTCCGCCAGGCGGCGGTCGAGGCCGGCATGCGCTCGATCGGCGAGGACGGCCTGCGCAAGGTGCTCGACGGCCGCACCACGCTCGAGGAGGTCATGCGCGTCGTGTACCTCGCCGAGCAGGTCGGGCGCGTGTGCCCCTCGTGCCAGTCGGTGCTCAGCCAGGACTTCGACTACTGCCCCGCGTGCGGCGACTTCGTCGGCGACCACTGCGAGTCGTGCCGCCGCCGACTGCACCCCGACTGGACGTTCTGCCCCTACTGCGGCGTGGACGCCGAGGGCTCGGACCCCAAGAGCGACGGGAACGGCCGCCCGGCGGAAGACGCGCCGAAACGACCCGCCAGCGGCCGGCGCGCGAACGGCGTGAAGAAGGCGTCGTGACCACCCGCCGCCGTGCCTGGTGGAGCGTCGATGGCAGCCTGCTCGTGCTGCTCGGCATCGTCGCGATCACCGGGGTCATCAACTTCTTCGTCGTGAACCAGCGCGCGTTCCTGAACTTCTACTACCTGCCCGTGGTGTTCGGCGCCTACACGATGGGCTTGCGCAAGGGCGTGTACTCGGCGGTGGCCGCCTGCGCGATCGTGTTCCTGATCGCGCTCGCGAGCGCGCGTCAGTTCGGCGCCGCCGACCCCGAAGCCTGGATGCGCTGGCTCGACCTCGGCACCTGGGGTTGCTTCCTGATCCTCACGTCGTACGTCGTGGGCACCCTCTACGAGACCAAGGAGCTGCAACTGCGCGAGCTGCGCGACGCCTACGAGGGCATCATCGAGTTGATGTCGAAGCTGATCGACTCCGCCGACAAGTACACGGAGGACCACTCGCGCCGCGTCGCCGACTACTCGGTCGAGATGGCGCACGCGCTGCACCTGCGCGAGGACCTGATCGAGGACATCCGCATCGGCGGATTCCTGCACGACATCGGCAAGATCGAGATCAGCACCGAGGTGCTGCGCAAGGCGGCCGGGCTCACGGACGACGAGTTCAGCGAGATGAAGAGCCACGTCGACCACGGCGCCCGACTGATGCGCAGCATGGGCGGCATCCTCAAGCGCGTGATCCCGATGGTCGCGTATCACCACGAGCGCTGGGACGGCAACGGCTACAAGGGCCTCAAGGGCGAGGCGATCCCGATCGGCGCGCGCATCATCGCGGTGGCCGACACCTACGACGCCATCGTCAGCGAACGCGCCTACCGCAAGAGCCGCACCCACACCCAGGCGGTCGAGATCATCCGCCAGGCCAGCGGGGCCCAGTTCGATCCCCAGGTGGTCGCCGTGTTCCTGAAGCTGTACGCGCAGGAGCCCGCCGACGCCACGCGCTACAGCGTCGCGGCCTGAGCGCCGCCGTCCGCCGCTCCGCGAGTCACCTGCTCCCGTCCGCTGCCGGCCACCGGCCGCGGCATGCCGCGCTTCGGACGTTGATGCGCCACCGCGCGCGCCGCTAGACTGACGCGTTCGACGTCCGCGTGCACCCGAGGACCCCCGCATGCCCGCGCTCTACCTGGTGCTGTGCGCCGCGCTGGTCGCGGTCATCGCCTACCGCACGTACGGCGCGTTCCTCGCCGCGCGGGTCGCCGTGCTCGACGACCTGCGGACCACCCCCGCCCACACCCGCGGCGACGGCCACGACTACGTGCCCACGAACCGCTGGGTGCTGCTCGGCCACCACTTCGCGGCCATCGCGGGCGCCGGTCCGCTGATCGGGCCGGTGCTGGCGGCGCAGTTCGGCTGGGCGCCCGGATTCCTGTGGCTGCTGGTGGGCTCCGTGCTGGCGGGCGGCGTGCACGACTTCGTCATCCTCACCGCCTCGGTGCGCAGCGGCGGGCGCTCGCTCGCGAACATCGCGCGCGAGCAGGTGAGCGGCGTCACGGGCGCGGCGACCGCGATCGCGATCGTGTTCGTGATGGTGGTGGCGGTGGCCGCGATGGCGCTGGTGGTCGTGAACTCGCTCAAGTCGAGCGCGTGGGGTGTGTTCTCGCTCCTGTGCACCATCCCGATCGCGCTGCTGATGGGACTGTGGACGAATCGCGTCCGGCCCGGCGACATCCGCGGTGCCACCGTGATCGGCGTGGTGTTGCTGCTGGCCGCGGTCGGCGGCGGCGCGTGGGTGGCGCAGTCTCCGTGGCGCGGACTGTTCGTGCACCCCGACCGCACCATCGGGGTCGCCCTGATGGTCTACGGATTCGTGGCGTCGGTGCTGCCGGTGTGGCTGCTGCTCGCGCCGCGCGACTACCTGTCGTCGTTCATGAAGGTCGGCGCGATTGCGCTGCTCGCGATCGGCGTCGTGCTGGTGAACCCCCGCCTCGCGATGCCCGCGCTCACCCCGTTCGCGCGCACCGGCGGACCGGTGTTCCCCGGGCCACTGTTCCCGTTCGTGTTCATCACCATCGCGTGCGGGGCGATCTCGGGGTTCCACTCGCTGATCGCCTCCGGCACCACGCCCAAGATGATCGACCGCGAGCGCGACATCCTGCCGATCGCCTACGGCGCGATGCTGCTCGAGGGCTTCGTCGGCGTGATCGCGCTGATCGCCGCGTGCGCGCTGCAGCCCGGGGACTACTTCGCCATCAACACGCGCCCCGAGGTCTACGCCACGCTGGGACTGACGACCCACGACCTGCCGGCGCTCGAAGTGGCGGTCGGCGAGTCGCTCGCCGGCCGGCCCGGTGGCGCGGTCTCGCTCGCGGTCGGGATGGCGCGCATCTTCTCCGCACTGCCGTTCCTCCGCGGGCTGATGGGCTTCTGGTACCACTTCGCGATCATGTTCGAGGCGCTGTTCGTGCTGACGCTGATCGACGCCGGCACGCGCGTGACGCGCTACATGCTGCAGGAGGTCGGCGGCATGGCGATCCCCGCGCTGCGCCGGTGGACCGGGATCGCGCCCGCGCTCACGTTCAGCGCGCTCGCGGTCGCCGCGTGGGGCTACTTCGTGTGGACCGGCAACGTGGGCACCATCTGGCCGATGCTCGGCGTCAGCAACCAGCTGCTCGCCGCGTTCGCGCTCGCGATCGGCACCTCGGTTCTGCTCAACACCGGCAAGGGCCGCTACGCCGCCGTCACGCTGGCGCCGCTCGCGTTCATGTGCGTGAACACGCTGACCGCCGGCTGGCTGAACCTGTCGGTGAACTACCTGCGGCCGCAGCTCGCCGCCGGCGCGCCCGACCTGCTCGCCGCGTTCGCCGCCGCGCCCGCGACCCCGCGCATCCAGTGCGTCGTGACGCTGGCGGTGATGGCGCTGCTGGTGGTGGTGATGCTCGACAGCGTCGCGCGCTGGCTGCGCTGGTTGCGGCACGAGCCCGGCGCGCTCGCGGGCGCCCGCGCGGCCGCGGACGCCGGTTGATGCGCCCGCCCACGCTGCTGTTCACGGTGCTGGCCGCCGGGTTCGCGATCTGGCTGTGGCACGCGCAACTGTTCGTGGTCGGCCGCAGCGGCGACCCGCGCGCGCTCGTGCTGACGCCGGCCGCGGCGCGGCCGCACATCGCGCTCGACGTCGTGCTCCCGGCGGTGCCGATCGGGATGGCGCGGCTGCACGACGGCGAGGGTGTGCTGCTGGTGCACTACTGGGCGCCCTGGCAGCGCCACGCGAAACTGCAGGTGAGCACGCTGGACTCGCTGCGCCGCACGCCCGGAATGGAGCACGTGCACGTCGCGGTAGTGTGCGCGGATCCGTTCCCGTCGGTGGCGCGCTTCATCGCTCGGCAACGGCTGCGCCTGCTGGTGCTGATCGACGGACGCCGCACGATGCGCGCGGCGCTGCCGTGCCCGAGCGTGCCCTACACGTACGTGCTCGATGCGCGCGGCCGCGTGGCGATCGCGCAGGAGGGCGAGGTGGACTGGCTGGCGCCCGCGACCCGCGACGCACTCGAGCGGCTGATCGAGGAGAGCGCCCGCGAGCCGGAGCCCGTGAGGCCGCACGCACTCTAATGAGTGCCGCGGCGCCCGTGGCGGGCTGACCCCGAGGGCGCCAGCGCCGTCGGCGCCGCCGGGCCGGGCCAGGGGCCGGAACGGGGCGCCGCGCCAACGTGAAGGCCCGCCGAGACTCCCCGGCGGGCCTTCACGTCACTTCGTAGATAATGGTGGAGCTGAACGGGATCGAACCGTCGACCTCTTGACTGCCAGTCAAGCGCTCTCCCAACTGAGCTACAGCCCCACCTCGAGTCTGGCGCGCGAAGAGGATTACAACAGCGTGCGGGGCGCGTCAACCCGCGCGGGCTCAGCGCGGCGCGGCGCCCGCGCGTCGCACCGCGGCGCGCGCCGCCACGCCCCCGGCCTCGGTCGAACGCAGCCAGTCGCGCAGCGCGCGCATCTCGGCGTCACGCTCGCCGGCCGGCCCGGCGACTTCGAACCAGCGCTCGACCGCCAGCCGAGCGCGCGGCAGCCGCTGGTCGTGCACCAGCAACGCCGCCCAGCGGCGCCACGCGTCGGGCCACTGCGGCGCGAGCGCCACGGTGGCGAACGACTCCAGGATCGCGAGCGGATGCGCGTCGGGGCGCGCCAGCGCCAGGTCGGCCAGCAGCGCGTGCGCGCCGGGATCGAGCGCGTAGCGGCCGACCGCGCGGCCCATGCGCTCGTACGCCGCGGCGGTGTCGCCGCGCGCCACCTCGCGCATCGCGGCCTCGATCTCGGGCCGAGCACCGCCGGCCGCGGTGGCGCCGGCGCGTCGCAGTCGTTCGACCGCCGCCGCGGTGTCGCCGAGCGCCCATTCCACCCAGGCGAGCGTGTAGTGCAGCTCGGCCGTGCCGCCGCCACGCGACTCCGACAACAGCAGCGCTTCGCGCGCCGACGGCAGCGCGTCGTCGAGCAGCAGGTTGAGCGCGAGCCCGGTCAGCTCCGGCGCGCCGAGCGTGCGCCGGGTATACGCGCCATCGCGGTACGTGAGCATCTGGAGCGGACCGGGCCCGATGCGCGCGCGCGTGAACGTGGTGGTGAACGTCGCGCGCAGGCTGGTGTCGCGGTACGCCCAGCGCAGCACCGGTCCGCCGCCGGCCTGCACTCCGCTCCAGGCCGGCAGGCCGGCGATCAGCACCGTGCTGCCCGCCGGCAGGCTCGGCCACGCGCCGCGCGATCCCGCCACGAATCCCGCCGTGAGCATGTCGGCGCGCTCGAGGTAGCGCGCGTTGACGTGCGAGAGCGTGGCCCACCGCTCGGGCGTCTGCGCGAATTCGTCGAGCGAGCGTGACCCGGCGGCGCTCCATCCCAGCAGCAGCACCGCCATCGCGGCGATCCAGCGGGGCCGGTACGCGAGCGCGGCACCCAGGGCGAGTGCCACGCCGCACAGCGCGAAGAGGTACTGGTAGGCGCTCCAGACCGGTACCACCAGCGCGACCGGCAGCG
Organism: Candidatus Eiseniibacteriota bacterium; assembly: GCA_963725865.1. Taxonomy (GTDB): domain Bacteria; phylum Eisenbacteria; class RBG-16-71-46; order RBG-16-71-46; family RBG-16-71-46; genus CAVSAC01. Next base: position 1,146,525 of record CAVSAC010000012.1, on the reverse strand, counting down.
CTCCCAGCAGCGCCCACGCGAGCCCCGCGAGCAGCGCGGCACGCGTCGACGGCAGGCGCGCGCGGAAGTTCCCCGTCGCCGGCGGTACGAGCACGATCGCGACCAGCGCAAGCGCCAGCGGCACGACGGGTGCGAGCGACAGCGGCCACGTCGGCCCGCCGCCCGGCGGCCATTCGAGCCCCGCGGCCGTCTGCACGAGGTGGGCGAGCGCCGCGGGCACGTTGGCGGGCACGAACGAGAGCGCCGCGCCGGTCGCTCGGCGCGCGGGCACGGTCGCCAGCCACGTCGCCGCCCACGCGCCGAGGGCTGCGAACAACGGCCAGGCGCGCCGCGCGGTCGCGCGCCACGGCTCGTTCGCGCGGCGGTCGAGCAGCAGCGCGATCAGCGGCGTCGCGGCGACCGTCTCCTTGGACAACAGCGCCAGCACCAGGCACAGGGCGGCCGGTGCCCGCCGTCCCGCCCGGTGCAGCAGCAGCGTCGCGAGCGCGAACGTCACCGCCAGCAGGTCCTGCGCGCCCGCGCCCCAGCGCACCGCGACGTCGGGAGCGTGACCGAGCGCCAGGAAGGCGGTCGCCACCGTGGCCGCGAGCGCGCCGGCGAGGCGGCGCACCAGCACGAACAGCAGGACCAGCACGAGCAGGAACAGCGTCAGGCTGGCGATGTGGAACACGAGCGGCGATTCGCCGCCCGCGCGCGCCAGGGCCCAGTACCACAGCGCGCGGCCCACCGGACGCAGGAAGTTGCCGATCGGATCCGGCGCGCCGAGCGCCGCGACCAGACCGCGGCCGCGCACCTGATCCAGGAACAGAAAGTCGTCGGCGACGAACCCCGCGCGCAGCGCCGGCGCCTGCACCCACGCCGCGGCCGCGAGCACCAACGCCGCGGCGAGCGCCGCGGCCCACGAGCCGAGCCGGCGCAAGGACGCCTAGTAGCGCCGCCGCCGCGGCGCCGGTCCCAGCAGCGCGCCCATCAACCCGCGCGTCACGGTGGTGGCGACCGCGCGCGTGAGCGGCGACTTGAGCATCTGCTCGAACGCGTTCGGCTGCGGCTTCGGCGCGCGGCCGCGCGGGCCGCTCGCCGCCTCGGCGGCCGGCGTCGCGGGCGCGGCGGCCTCGGCCTGCTTCGCCAGCAGCTCCTGCGCGCTCTCGCGGTCGATCGCCGTGGCGTACTTGCGGACTTGCGCCGAGCTGCCGAGGCGCTGCGCCATCTCCGCGTCGGTGAGCGGACCCATGCGCGACGCCGGCGGCACCACGCGGGTGGCGACCGGCGGCGTGGGCACGCCGTTCGGCGCCAGCACGGTGACCAGCGCCTCGCCGATGCCGAGTGTCGTGAGCGTCCGCTCGATGTCGTAGAAGTCGGTCTTGGGGAACGTGCGCGACGCCGCCTTGAGCGCCTTCTCGTCGTCGGGCGTGAACGCGCGCAGCGCGTGCTGCACGCGGTGGCCGAGCTGGCCCAGGATGTCGGCCGGGATGTCCTTCGGGCTCTGGGTGACGAAGAACACGCCGACGCCCTTCGAGCGGATCAGCCGCACGATCTGCTGCACCTGCTGCAGGAACTCCTTGCTGGCGCCGTCGAACAGCAGGTGCGCCTCGTCGAAGAAGAACACCAGCTTCGGCCGGTCGAGGTCCCCCACTTCGGGCAGCTCGCTGTAGAGGCGCGCGAGCATCCACATCATGAAGGTCGAGAACAGCGCCGGCCGGTCCTGCACGTCGGTCAGCTCGAGCACGCTGACCAGCCCGCGCCCATCGCGCTCGGTCTGCAGCAGGTCGGTGTCGAGGTCGAACTCCGGCTCGCCAAAGAACGCCCCCGCCCCCTGCTGCTCCAGCTCCACCATCTCGCGCAGCAGCACGCCGACCGTCGCCTTGGACATGCCGCCGTAATCCTTGAGCTCCCCCGCGCCCTCCTCCGTCAGGTGCTGGAGCACCGCGCGCAGGTCCTTGAAGTCGAGCAGCAGGAGCCCCTTGTCGTCGCAGTACTTGAACACCATCGCCAGCACGCTCGACTGCGTCTCGTTGAGACCCAGCACCTTCGCGAGCAGCAGCGGGCCGAACGACGACACCGTCGCGCGCAGCTGCGCGCCGCGCTTGCCGGTCAGGCTGAGGTACTCCACCGGGAACGAGGCGCCTTTCCAGGTGTAGCCGGTCGCCTGCGCGCGCTCGGTGATCTTGTCGTTCGCCTCGCCCGCGGCACCCATGCCGGACACGTCGCCCTTCACGTCGGCGAGGAACACCGGCACGCCGGCGCCCGAGAGCTGCTCGGCGAGCAACTGGAGCGTCTTGGTCTTGCCGGTGCCGGTCGCGCCCGCGATCAGCCCGTGGCGATTCATCATCGCGAGCGGGATGCTCACCAGCGGCTCGGGGTGACAGAGGTTCTCGAGCACCGGCGCCCCCAGCGTGACGGTCGAGGTCGACGCGGGGAACGCGCTGCGCACCGACTGCAGGAACTTGTCGTCCATGGGCTCTGCGCTCTCCAGGGTGAGGGTGTGCGCGGGATGCTAGCAGGCGCGCGCGCCCCACCCCAAGCAGAAGCGGCGGACCCCGGTGAGGAGTCCGCCGCTCACGGCCGCGCTCCGCTCAGCGCTCCATGCGCAGCACCAGCCGGGCCTCGTCGCTCCGGGCGCGCGCGACCATGCGCACGTGCGACACCCGGCGGCCGTCCCTGAAGTCGAGCAGCGAATAGATCCCCGCGCCGCGGGTGCGCTGGCTGAAGTCCACCACCTGGGTGTCGCCGTTCTCGAACACCACCTCGGCGAAGTCGATCTGCGCCTTGCCGCGCACCTCGAGGAACAGCGCGTCGCCGCGCGCGTCGGCGTTGAGCGTGAACTCCGTCCAGCCCTCCTCGCGCGACAGCGTCTCGCCGTCCTCCCACACCAGCCGGTCGTGGTCGGGCAGCGTGGCCACGCGACCCGTCCACACCACCGGGGCGAGGAACACGACGGGTGCGACCACGACCGCGCGGCGCACCGGATGCACCACGACCACCGGCAGCGGGCGGCGCAGCGGCCAGCCTCGGTGCACGACCACGACGGTGCGATGGTACGGGCCGCGGTGAACGACTCGGACGCGGCGGGCCGCCGACGCAGGATCGGGAGCGGCGAGCTGCCCGGCGACCGCGGCCACCAGGACGATCATCATCAGGCGCTTCATGATTGCCTCCACTGAGCGGGGGGAGCGGCGGACTCCAACTCGTTGCCGAGGTCGAACGCACGCCATGTGCCACGGGTAAGCCGATGGATGCCAAGGCCGGCACTCGCGGCCGGTGCACGGCCGCGGGCACCCGGCGGCCGCCGGTGAACGGCGCGGTACAGCGTGGAGAGCGCCGTGTTCAGTGAATGATCAGCGCGGGCGCGCCGGTGGCGCCCGGCGGCGCCGGATGCCCCGCCATCGCGATCAGCAGCACGACCGCGAACAGCACCACGACGACCAGGGTGATCAGGAGTTGCCTCATGATCGGGTCATCGGCAGGTCGCGCGCGGGAGTTGAACGCGCCCTCCGCGCTTGCTAGCCTCGCAGCCCCTCCCAGTGCCGGAGTGGCGAAACTGGCAGACGCGCGGGACTCAAAATCCCGTTCGGGCAACCGAGTGCGGGTTCGACCCCCGCCTCCGGCACCATTGCCTTGCTGCAGTTACGCGTCCGGCAACTCCCCCGCCTCCGGCCCGCCTCCCGCCGACTGTGCGGGAACTGTGCGGGTTCTCTCCCGGAAGCTGGAGCGACGCGCGACTCCCTCGGCGAGATCCGCCTCAGAGACGATCGCGTAGCGCCGGTAGATGCTCTCCGTCTTGTGCCCGCTCAGGCGCCTCGCGACTGAACAGCCAGCCCCGCCTTCGCTAGTTGCTGAGCGACGCGCGCCGACAGGTCCTCGTGCAGCTTGGTGAGCTCCCGAAGCCAGGCGCCGAGATCGAAAGCAACCGGCCCGTAGGGCTCCGAGAAGGCCCCAAACGGCATGTGCACCGCCGAAACAACAACCATCGCCGTATCCACCGGCCACGCCATACTCCGCACGAATTCCAGCGTCGTCTCCGAGTGCGCCGAGTCATCCACACAGATCAACACTTTCATGAAGCCTCTCCATAGTCCAAGTCAGCGCAGGCTCAATGTGGAGTGATCCTACCGTGCAAAGTGCTCCCGCACTTTGGCAGCAATCTGACGATCCGTCATCTTGTCGGCCGTCTCGACGCTAACGATGCGGGAACCGAACCCGGCACGCTCGATATGCTTCTGCAGCTCACCGCTCGCCTCGCCCGGTCCGAAGATCAAGATGGCTTCCGCCTCTCGGATACACGCGATCACTTCATCATAGTACTTACTGAGCTGGCCCTCGAAATGTCGCTCCCGCGTTGCTTCTCCCGCGCCCTCCCGTGATCCGTGTAATCCACCGGATACTGGGCCGCCAGAATAGCGGACGTGTTTATCGACGTTCGATTCGACCAGCCTTGTCGTGTCCCCTTTGTTCGCAACCGTTACGATGACAGCGTTCCGATGGTCAATCCACAAACCCGCCTGCGTCGTCACGGATTACTCCCCCCTTCACACTGACCACCTTCGACTGGGAGATCGTTCTTGTCGCACCGGAGGCTACTGCCTGCACCGGGACACTCCAAGACTCATCGAGCGAGGCAAGAAGTAGGTCTTGGGTGCCGCAAGGACGCCCGGGGCCGCACAGTGCCCCGGGTGTCCCGTCGCAGGGACAGATCCTCGATCGGGACCCAGTGGCCCGCGATACGTCCCCCGCTCCTATTTCGCCCCTCGCCAGAGGTGACCATGTCGAATTGATCGCTCGTCCCGGTGCCTTAGAGAACCGCTGCTCGATCCGTCTGAAAACTGCGGTTCAAGCGCGCACCGCAGCGTGCTGGTCTCACCCGGCAGCAGAAAGGGGGCACCGCCTCGCCGTTACGTGACCGCTAGCTGGTGTGCCGCAAACTGCGTCGCTCCGCAGTCGCCGAGCAGGTGCGTGAACGCCCGCACACTCACACCGGGGCGACGAGCTTCGGTGAGCCATCGGCCACTCCAACCGCGAGCCGCAGCCCACGCCCGTCTCGTTCGAGCCGCGTACGATCTAGAAGTCGTCGCCGCCGTAACCACCGGCGCTCGCCGCGCCCGGCGCCTGCTTCTTGTCCGGGATCTCCGTGATCAGCGCTTCGGTCGTGAGCAGCAGGCTCGCCACGCTCGCCGCATTCTGCAGCGCGGTGCGGGCCACCTTGGTGGGATCGATGATCCCGGCCTTGAACATGTCGACGTATTCCTCCTTCTCGACGTCGAAGCCGGTGAACTTGTCCTCACCCTTGTAACTCTTCACCTTCTCGACGATCACCGAGCCCTCGAGGCCGGCGTTGTCACACAGCGTGCGCAGCGGTTGTTCCAGCGCCCGCCGCACGATGTTCACGCCCACCTTCTCGCCTTCGTCGAGCTCGTTGGCGAGCCGGTTGAGCGCAGCGATCGAGCGCAGGTACGCCACGCCGCCGCCGGGGACGACGCCTTCCTCGACCGCCGCGCGAGTCGCATGCAGAGCGTCCTCGACGCGGGCCTTCTTCTCTTTCATCTCGATCTCGGTGGCCGCACCGACGCTAATCACCGCCACGCCACCCGCGAGCTTGGCGAGGCGCTCCTCGAGCTTCTCGCGGTCGTAGTCGGAGGTCGTATCCTCGATCTCCTTTTTGATCTGGGTGATCCGGCCCTGGATGTCAGCCCGCTTGCCGCCGCCGTCGACGATGGTCGTGTTGTCCTTGTCGACGGTGATGCTCTTCGCGCGACCGAGATCCTCGACCTGCACACTCTCGAGCTTGATGCCGAGATCCTCGGAGATCACCTTGCCGGCGGTGAGGACGGCGATGTCCTCCATCATGGCCTTGCGGCGGTCACCGTAGCCCGGGGCCTTCACCGCGCACACCTGGAGCGTGCCCCGCAGCTTGTTCACCACCAGCGTGGCGAGCGCCTCACCCTCGACGTCCTCGGCGATCACCAGCAGGGGCTTCCCCTTCTGCGCGATCTTCTCGAGGAGCGGGAGCAGGTCCTTCATGCCGGAAAGCCTCTTCTCGTAGAGGAGGATGTAGGCATCCTCGAGCTTGGCCGCCATGTCGATCTTCTCGGTCACGAAGTACGGAGAGATGTAGCCCTTGTCGAACTGCATGCCCTCCTTCGGGTCGAGCGTCGTCTCCACAGAGCGAGCCTCCTCGACCGTGATCGTGCCGTCCTTGCCGACCTTGTCCATCGCCGCGGCGATCAGCTTGCCGATCACGCTGTCCGAGTTGGCCGAGATCGTCGCGATCTGCTCAATTTCCTTGTTCTCCTTGACCGGCTTGCTGAGCTTCTTGAGCTCGGCTACCACGACCTCGACCGCCTTGTCGATGCCCCGCTTGATGTACATGGGCGAGGATCCGGCGGTGACGTTCTTGAGGCCCTCCTTGAAGATGGCCTCGGCGAGGACGGTCGCGGTGGTCGTTCCGTCGCCGGCCACGTTCGAGGTCTTCGAGGCGACCTCGCGCACCATCTGCGCGCCGATATTCTGATAGGGATCGTCGAGCTCGATCTCCTTCGCCACCGTCACGCCGTCCTTGGTGATCGTCGGAGAGCCCCACTTCTTGTCGAGCATGACGTTGCGCCCGCGTGGGCCGAGGGTCACCTTGACCGCCCGGGCGAGCTGCTCGACGCCCGCCAGAACCTGCGCGCGGGCCTGCTCACTGAAAAGCAACTGCTTCGCAGCCATTTTGCCTCCGATCGTCTACCTACGATCCCCGCGCGGCTGCGGCCGGCGAAGACTGTCGGCTTACTTCTTGGCGAGAACCCCGAGCACGTCGTCCTCGCGGAGGATGGTGTACTCGCTCCCATCGATCTTCACGTCGCTGCCGCTGTACTTGCCGATGAGGATGTGGTCGCCCTTCTTGACCTCCATGGCGATCCGCTTGCCGTCCTCGGTCATGCGCCCGGGGCCGACCGCGACCGCCTCACCCACCTGCGGCTTCTCCTTCGCGGTGTCCGGGATGAGGATCCCGCCGCTCTTCATCTCCTGCTCCTCGATGCGGCGGACCAGAATCCGATTGGCAAGAGGCTTGACGTTCATGCTTCCTCCGCGGCCGCCTGTTTCGCGGCGCCATCTTCATGGAATGAGCTGGGTTCATCCGTTCGATCCCCCGGGAAATCACGGGGGGTGCCTCGCCGGGGGGACAGAGTCGGCATGGAGGTTGGAGTCGCGAGAGGAGCGGGCGCGGTCCGCTGATGCAGGATCGCTGGTAGGTTCGAGGCAGCCCAGGGGCCGGAGGCTCAGGACCCCTCGCAAGACGACAGGATACTCCCGTGCACTCAGCCAACCTAAGTCTCTTCCTGATTCGGGATCATCGCCAACTGAGAGTCCGGCGGTGACTTCGGGAACTCCGTCGTGTTCATCGGCGTGAAGACAAGCCGTTCGAACACGAAGCCGGAAGCGTGAAGCCACGCGTTCTCGCGCTCGAGTTCCTTCGGCCGCTTGGCCTAGCCTCCGCAGCACTCCGATCGACTCTCCCGTGCTCCAAGTCACGCGAGCGCCCCCGCAGCCTAAGCCGCAGGGACGCTCGCGTCTACGTGGGGGCGATGTCGCTTCGCGGCTATCTCGCTGTTCAGCGCGTCCTCATGATGAACCCGACGCGCCGGGGCGCAGCCGGGGCAGGCTAGGTGTCACGCCAGAGCAGCGGCTTGGACAACCGCTGCCCCGATTCTCGCGCTGTGGGCCGAGCTGCTCCAACAGCTAGCCCGAGAGAGACGGGGCCCTGGGTCTTTGGCGCCGACCATCCTAGGGAGAATAGATTCACCGACTCACGCACCACCTCCCGTCGCCCACGCAGTTCGACAGCAACGATGCAACGTGCTGGGATTCGTCAGTCCACAAGATACACAGCAGCTACACCACCCCGCCTGGTTCGGTGTCCGGGAGAGTCGGGGAAGCCCAGATGCCCAATGGAGGCCCAACGTGGAGACCGCGCCCACTCGCAGCGAGATGCTGCGCGATGTCATGAAGCTCGCCCACGAGAAGCACTACCATGGCGAGGGCGACCTCTGGGGCTGGATGCACCAAGAGCGCGAGAATGCGCTCGAGAGCGGGGCCCATGCGGAAGTTCTCCGTTCCGAGGAATTCTGCCGCAAGTACTGGGGGGGTATGGCTCGTCGCCGGCCCGCAACTTGTGGTGCAGAAGGTCACCGAAGCCGAGACAACTGCGTGGGCCAGGCACCATGAGGCGCTGAAGACCGCCCCCAACCCGCTGCTCTACTGCTTCGAGAACCTGCCATGACTGCCGAGGTCCTGAAAGACGTCCTCAGCGATGGCCTGTACGCCGTCTTCTGCGGCACCGCAGTCGGCGACGCCTCGAGGAGAGCGAACGCCTACTACGCTGGCCCCGGGAATCGATTCTGGCCAACGCTCGCCAAGACCGGCCTAACGGCCGTCACGCTCGGACCCGATCAGTACGTCTCGATCTCGGACTACCGCCTGGGCCTCTCGGACATCGTCAAAGATCGGTCCGGAAGCGATGCGAGCCCGGCGGCCTCCGACTTCGACGTCGAAGGCTTCCACCGCAAGATCCAGGACAATGCCCCGGCGATCGTCGCATTCAACGGCAAGACAGCCGCGCGGAAGGCGCTCGGTCTTCGGAACGCTGAGCCCATTGACTACGGCCGGCACACGTCCACGATCCATGGCGCTATCGTGTGGGTGCTGCCCTCGACCTCCAGAGCGGCGAGCGGCGAGTGGGACGAGCGTCACTGGCAGAAACTAGCCGACGAGTCCAAGCGTCTGAGTGTGCCGACGCATAGCGTTACTCATCCACCCGCTCCTCCGCCGTGTGCTTGACCCGCCATCGCGGGCATCTCCCGAGGCGGACACGATGTCCGGTATGGACAAGCGCGCCAGGGCAGTGCGCTGCCCAGCCTCAGTGAGGAGTTCCGGGCGGGAACCGTTCGGCCCGTCCGGGAGCATGGCATGTCGGTGGGGCGGTCGCCCGCGATCTGTCTTCGCCGTCCGCGAGGCGCGTCAGTCGCGGGTCATTCACTCGTCCGTGTCGGCCGCGTCGTCAGGTTGCGCGAGCAAACCACGCGCGGCTTCCTCGTCCTTGCGCGCGACCATGAGCCGCATCGGCCCCGTCGCACCGGGGAACGGGCCGAGGCCGAGTGTCTCCTGTCCCGACTCACCCTGGACCTCGCATTCGACGCCCTCGCCATCGAGCAGAGATTTCGCGATCGCCAGCGCGGACGCATCGTTCGTTACGAGCACGGGCACAAGGCTCAGGTCATCACTAGAGGGCTTGGTCATGAGCGCGGCCCTGCGGTCGAGGCGCCTCGCGGAGGCATGAGAGCTCTCCACCCGCATTTGGGACACACCATGCGAACCTCCTCTTCTTGGCGAGGCTGCCGGCTCGCCGCAGACCACCGACAACAAGCGATGGCTTCGCCACCGCCACCCGGATGTTCCTGAAGATACGCGCGCGCGACCGTGCCGTCGCGCCTATTCCGGCATCGCCCCGCCCAGCAGCGATTCGAGGTGCGGCTCGCACGTGAACATCTCTGACCCACCGCCGGCGTCGCAGGCGAGGCCGGCCTCGTCTCCGGACAGATCTGGGCCAGAATGCAGCCTCCTCTCTGGGAACGAGGGCTCCGGGAAACCCGGCGCGGTTCACCTGGCATCCTCGGCCTCGAGGCCGGTCTCAGGCCCAGCGGGAGAACCGTCTCTCACGATGTGGATACCGTGCGCACTCTGGCGTCACCCGACACGGGCTCGGTGCGCGGTTCGCCGCCTCTTGGATGAGGCGGGGACGGACGGCGGCTACCTCGTGTCGCCCTCCGGCCACTCCTTCGAGGCGGACGTCGAGCGACTGCAGGCCTTCGCCGAGGGAGCGCGCGCCCGCCTCCACCGACTAGAAGGCCGCGGCCGCGCGCTGCTATGGTCCGCTCGATTGTGTCGCGCACCGTGGCCCACCGCACAGACCAGGACACGCTCATGACCGCTCGTCGCGTCCTCCCGTTCCTGCTGTTCCTCTTCGTCCTCAGCGGCTGCACTGCCCTGATCTACGAGGTCGTGTGGTTCCAGCTGCTCCAGTTGGTGATCGGCGTCTCGGCGGTATCTCTCGGCGTGCTGCTCGGCACCTTCATGGCCGGTCTGTTCCTCGGCAGCCTGCTCCTGCCGCGGTTCGTCCCGGCCGGGCTCCACCCGCTACGCGTGTATGCCGTCCTCGAGGGCGCGATCGGCCTCATCGGCCTGCTCGTCCTGATCGTCGTGCCGCTGGTCGGAGGGGTCTACTCCGCGTGGGCGGGACCGGGCGTGATGGGCCTGGTGCTGCGCGCGATCGCGGCCGCCGTCTGCCTCCTGCCTCCCACGCTCCTGATGGGCGCGACGCTGCCGGCGCTCGCCCGCTGGGTCAAGACCACGCCCGATGGCGTGTCGTGGCTCGGGTTCTTCTACGCAGGCAACACGGTCGGCGCCGTCATCGGCTGCCTGCTGGCCGGCTTCTACCTCCTGCGCGTCTACGACTTGACGACGAGCACCTTCATCGCCGTCGCCCTCAACGCGGTCGTGGCCGCGGCCTCGCTGGTGCTGGCCCGGATGACCCCGTACGAGCGCGCCGCAGCCGGATCGGAGACCGCGGTTCCGGTGCCGGGCTCCGCCGCGATCTATGTCACGACGGCGCTGTCGGGGCTGAGCGCCCTGGCGGCCGAGGTCGTCTGGACGCGGCACCTGTCGCTCATCATCGGCGGCACGACGTACACGTTCTCGCTCGTCCTCGCGGCGTTCCTCGTGGGGCTGGGCGTCGGGAGCGCGGCCGGATCGGCGATCGGGCGGAGCGTTTCGCGGCCGAGGGTGGCGCTCGGGTGGTGCCAGGCACTGCTCTGCGCCGCCATCGCGTGGGCGGCCTACATGCTGTCCGCCTCGCTGCCGTGGTGGCCGGTCGACCCCTCGCTCGCCAGCAGCCCCTGGTTCAGCTTCCAGATCGACTTCGTGCGCAGCCTGTGGGCCGTGTTGCCTGCCACCCTCCTGTGGGGGGCCAGCTTCCCACTGGCCCTGGCCTCGCTGGCCGCGGAAGGCCACGACCCCGGGGTGCTGGTCGGCCGCGCGTACGCCGCCAACACGGTGGGGGCGATCGCGGGCTCGCTCGGTGCCAGCCTGCTACTGGTGGCGTGGATCGGCAGCCAGCACACGCAGCAGCTGCTGATCCTCCTGTGCGGCCTGTCGGCGCTGGTGGCGCTCGCGCCGGTCGTCAAAGCGCCCGTGTCGGGTCGCCCGTGGCTCCGGTTCGGCGTCGTCGCAGTCGTCATCCTCGGAGCCTGCGGCACCCTCATGGTGAATGCAGTGCCGCAGCTACCGGGGCACCTGGTCGCCTACGGCCGGTTCAACGCCAGGCAGGGCCGCCAGGGAAACGTGATCTACGTGGGTGAAGGGCTCAACGCGTCGGTGGCAGTGACGCGGCTGGCGGACGGCGTCCTGGCCTACCACAACGCCGGCAAGGTGCAGGCATCGAGCGCTCTGGGGGACATGCGATTCCAGCGGATGCTCGGTCATCTGACGACGCTGGTGCCCGCCCACCCCCGCTCGGTCTTCGTGATCGGGTGCGGCGCGGGCGTCACGGCAGGAGCGGTCTCCATCGATCCGGCCGTCGAGCGCGTGACGATCGTCGAGATCGAGCCGCTCGTGGTCAAGACGATCTCGCGCTACTTCAGCCCCTACAACTACGAAGTCCTCAACAATCCGAAGACCCGCGTGCACGTCGATGACGCCCGTCACTACCTCCAGACGACGAATGAGACCTTCGACGCCATCACGTCGGACCCGCTCGACCCCTGGGTCAAGGGGGCGGCGATGCTCTACACGTCGGAGTTCTTCGACCTCGTCAAGCAGCACCTGAATCCGGGCGGCGCGGTGACCCTCTTCGTCCAGCTCTACCAGTGCAGCGAGGAGGCAGTGAAGAGCGAGATCGCCACCTTCATGGAGGCGTTCCCGAACGGCGTCGTGTTCGCGACCACGGTCGACGGCGCCAACTACGACCTCGTCCTGGTCGGCCAGGCGACGCCGCTCCAGTTCGACCTCGACGCATGGGAGGCGAGGCTGCAGCGTCCGGACTACTGGCTCGTCGCCCAGTCGCTGCGCGAAGTGGGGTTCGTGTCGGCGGAGCACCTGCTCTCCACGTACGCGGGGCGCGGGCCCGACCTGCGCGGCTGGCTGCAGGGCGCAGCGATCAATCGCGACCGGAACCTGCGACTGCAGTACCTGGCCGGGTTGGGCTTCAACCTTCGGCGGTCGAAGACGATCTACGAGGACATGCTGGCGTACCGCCGTCCGCCGACCGGCCTCTTCTTCCGGCGTCGCGCACAGAACTAGCATGGCGGCAAGCGCGGCGTTTGTCCGCACGATGGGTTGGCGAGTGGTAGCGGAGAACCGCGCGTCTTGGAAAGGGTGACCGGCCCGGTCTGTCATTCCACCGCGGATGCGCGCCGCGCGCGGCCTACGGCGCGCTCGAGAGCAGGTCGCCCTCCGGTCCGATGAACTTCAGCTCCGCGCCGGGCAGCACTCGTGAGTGGTAATCGAACCAGCGGTTGAGCCGGTCGGACATACGCCGCAGCACGATTCGGATGGGCGCACCGGCCGGGCGCTGCCGCAGGTACGCGGCCAGCGCGTCGAACTCCTCGAAACGCCGCCCGTCGATGCTCTCAACGACGTCCAGCCGCTGGACGCCCAGCAACTCCGCCTGCGAGGCCGGCTCCAACGAATGCACGAGGATCCGCGCGGGCTCGCTCAAGGTGGTGCCATCTTCGAACGCGTTCGGCGCGAACAGCGCCCCATCGACGCGGACGCCCCGACGCTCGATCACGGACGGCCGCCGCTCGGGCCGCACCTGGATCGTGACGTCCTTACCGCCGCGCTGGATGCGGATGGGCACCTCGCCCTCCCGGCCTCGCAGCGAGCGGACCAGGTCGGTGAGGGTGCTCACTCGCACGCCTTCCTCGCCGACCGCGACGATGCGATCGCCGACCGCGAACGGCCACCGGCGATCATCGAACGTGCGCCCGACCTCCAGGGTGTGGCGATCGTCCTCGTTCTTCAGCAGCGAGAACGACATGACCGCGGGGTCAGGGTGCACGCCCTGGCGCAGCAGCTCGAGGATACGGCAGACGTCCTTCATGGGCGTGGCGAAGTTCACTCGATCCGACTTGTCGCCCCCCGCGCCGGCAGTCGCGATGCCGATGATGCGGCCGCTTCCCAACGCGATCACCGGCCCACCCGAGTTCCCATGATCGACAGTCGCGTCGATCTGCACGAGATCGGCGGTCGCCTGATCCGTCGCGCCCGACACGATCCCGCGCGTCCCCGTGAAGGGAATGCCGAGCGGATGCCCGAACACGCCGACCGCCTCGCCCACCTGAGGCACGTGGGCGCAATCGAGGGGTGCGGCCGGGTGCGTCGCGCCAGCCAACTCCACTTCGACGACAGCCATGTCCGTGAAGGAGTCCACGTAGATCTTGCGGGCCGGCTTGTAGACGCCGTCCGCAAAGGCCACCTCCACGGTCGAGGGCGACTGCCCGACGACGTGCGCGTTGGTGACGATCCAGCCGCGCCCGGCATCCACGAGGAACCCCGCCCCGCTGAACGATCCGGCCTGGTCCTCGAGGAACGGCGTCTCGATCGTCGTGCGGATCCGCACGGTGTACGCGCGAGCGTCGCGGAAGATCGTCTCGGGCGTTCCACCCGCGGCGGATGCCTCGGCGCTGGCCGTCAACGAGTGCGAGCGCGACGAGGGTCCGTCGGACGATTGAGGATCGGCGCGTCGCCGGTCGGGTCATCGGGATTCCCTTCATGGGACCCGAGGTGCGATGGTGAATGCATCGTCCGCGGCGGCCGCGGGCGACGCGAATGCGCCCGGGATCCCGCGGGCGCGTGCCGCGGGGGTTATCGGCGCGCCCGCCCGCCCGCATGAGGGCCGATATCGGGCGCTCGCCGCAGAAGCAGACGCCCGTGGCCGCGCCGGCCCTCGCACGAGACATGCGACTCGAGCTTGGCCGGCATCGTCGGCTCGAATGTCCAGTTCGGTTCGACGATGCCCGGCGAATTCACTCGACCTGGTCGACGATCACCGACTCACGACCGATCTCGCGGTGACCGCACGGTCGCCGTGCGTCAGCCGCAACAGGTAGAGCCCCGGCGGCAGCGGCCGTTGCAGGTCGAGACTCACGACGTGCGTGCCCGGGCCGAGGGAGCCGACGTCACGAGCGAGGATGCGCCGTCCGCCGACATCCAGCACCTCGAGTCGGGCCGGCGATGCATCGGGCAGCGTGAACGTGACGCTCGGATTCGGACCGGCCGGATTCGGCCTCAGACCCGCGAGCGCGAGTTGCGCGGCGCCCACCTCCGCCCAAACCTCGCCCACGAACACCTCGACCTCGCGGTCGCGAAGTCCCAACCGATAGCCGTAGCGCGTTCCGGGTTGCACGGCGAGGTCCTCGTAGCGCAGGTACTCCGTACCGTCGGGCGTGATCCGCGCGAGCGCGGTCCATTCGGTGCCTACCTCGCGGCGATACGCGTTCGCCGTGGGTTCCGACATCCCCGTCGCGTGCCAGACGAGGAGGATGCGATCCGATCGCGTGTCGACGCTCACAACCGAGGCGGCCACGGGCACCGGGCCAAAGGTGCGCTCCGGCGAGAACGGCGAACCGGCGAATGCGCCGTCCACCGCCTGCACGCTCCAGTAGAACGATGCGACCTCCGGCAGGTGGAACTTCCACGAGGTGCGCTGCTGCGCGTCACCGAGCTGGACCACCCGCCGATAGCCGGTCACCGGATCCGCCATCGCCGAGGCGATCTCGCTCCCGCCCGGCGTGGTGCCGACGCGCAGATTGTACGAAAGGCCGTTCGCGGGCGTCTGTGCGTCCACGGTCGGAGTCCAGCTCAGCGTCACCGTTCCCCAGACGACGTCGATGGACCACGGTCCATCCGGTGCCGCCGGCGGCGTGTTCGGCGGCGCGCCGTCGCTGCGGTACACGCGCGAGCCGATCAGGATGTCCAGATCACCATCCTGGTCGTAGTCCCCCCACGCGACTCCCTGACGTGATGCCCCCACCAGTCCGGCGTGAGCGTCCACGAACACTCCGCCGTCGTTGCGATAGACGAGCGCAACGGACCCCATCACGAGGTCGCCACTCATCAGGATGTCCAGGTCACCGTCGTTGTCGTAATCGCCCCAGGCGACCGAACTGAAGTACATCCCCTGCAGCCCCGCGTGGATGTCGGTGAACACACCGGCGCCGTCGTTGCGATAGATGATGGACGTTGGTCCGCTGCCGGTCAGCAGGAAGTCCAGATCCCCGTCGTTGTCGTAGTCGCCCCAGGCCACCGCGCTGAAGTTGAGCTGCGGAAGTCCGAGGTCGACCTGGACGAATTGGCCGGCGCCGTCGTTGCGGTACAAGCCGGTAGCACCAGCGCCCCCGGCCCCAGACATCAGGATGTCGAGGTCGCCGTCGTTGTCGTAGTCCCCCCACTTCGCCGCGCTCTGGCCCGCACCCGGAATGGCCGCGCCGATGTCCGAGAACCGATCTGCTCCTTCATTCCGGTACACGGCCGAGAAGGGCTCCATGCGACTGCCCGTGACCTTGATTCCCATCAGGAGCAGGTCAAGATCGCCATCGCCGTCGTAGTCACCCCAGTCAACGGCGCCGTGGTACACGCCCTGCAATCCCGCGCCGATGTCGACGAAGGCCCCAGCCCCGTCATTGCGAAAAATGCCCGCGGTGTCCTCGGGGTCTCCGCCCGTCTGACCCGTGAGCGCGATGTCCAGATCGCCATCGTTGTCGTAGTCGCCCCACGCGACGGCGCTGAGACCCGCGCCCGGCAGTCCGGCATGCGCGTCGGTGAATACCCCGCCATCATTGCGGTAGACGAGGTAGCCGATCAGAATGTCCAGGTCGGCGTCGCTGTCGTAGTCTCCCCAGGCGACCGAATTCCACTCGCCGCCCGGCAGCCCGGCCCCGATGTCGGTGAAGGTGATCGTTTCGACACCTGCGTCCACTCCCTGCGCGTAGACGTCCCATCCCCCGCTGCGCGCGTCCATCCAGGCGATGATCGCTCCATGGCCACTGGGGACGAGGACGGGAAGGACTTGGTTGCCGGGATCGGTACACACCGCCACGTCATTCGCCCACCGCCTCGTGCCGTCCGCCCCCACTCGCTGGCAGTAGATGTCGAACGGGCCCTCCGGCCACTCGGTGCTCCCTCCGACGTTGAGCTGGTAGGCGAAGATCGCGCCTCCACTCCCGTCCGCGACGACTTCCGGGAAGACCCGCATGTTCACCGCCCCGGAGCCGCGAGTCGCGATCGCTGACCAATGCACCTCCAGGGGTCCACTGCGCATTCCCGCTGCTATTGAAGCGCTGCGCGTAGATGACGCTGCCGTTGCACGGCGAGCAGTAGTAGGGACGGGTGTCCTGCCAGAGCAGGATGCAGCCACCCTGCGCATCGGAGGCGATGCGGACCGTCCACGAATCGAAGCTGTCGTAGCCGACGACGAGTACGCCGTCGGCCGTCCAGAGGCTCGTGCCGGCTGCATCGACGCGCTGCACATAGATGTCGCCACCAAAGTCCCGGTAGTCGAACCAGGTGATGAACGCTCCGTGTTCGCCATCGGGCAGGATCCGCGCCCCGATCTCGGATCTTCGGTGGCTGCAGACGACCGCACCGGAGGACGTCCACAGGCGCGTGCCGTCCCCGTCGAAGCGCTGTCCGACGAGACCTCGCGTGGTGCTCCAGGTCAGGATGGCACCGCCCAGCTCGTCCGAAGTCACGACCATGTCGAGCGTGTACCAATATGGATGCTGCACATCCTCGACGGCATCCGAGGCGAGCTGCCCATCGGGCGCCCACGAGCACGCGCCCGACGCGCTCACGTGCTGCGCGTACACTCGGTAGATTCCATCGCGAAGATCCTGCCACGCCGCAAACGCCCCACCGGCGCCGTCCGCGGCGAGCCTGGGGTAGAACTGCCGCCCCGGAGCTCGGCATACCGGCACGCCGTCCGGAGGCCAGAGCGTGACCCCTGTGCTGTTGATGCGTTGGCCAAGGATGTCCGTGTTGCCGTCACCGACCGTGTCCTCCCAGGCGACGATGGCTCCACCCGCTCCATCCGAAGTCACCGCGAGATTGACTTCTTCGATCGGTTGCATGTCCACGACGCCCAACGAGGGCGAGTGAATGCGTACGCCGTCCGCGGCCCACAGCGGCATTCCAGCGGCGCTGACGCGCTGCACGTAGATGCCGGGCGCGCCGGGCCGGTGGTCGACCCAGGCCAGGATGACGCCGCCAGCGCCATCCGAGACAGACTGAGGCCTTGCCTGGTTGCCCGCGGCCGTGCAGACGGGCAAGTTGGCTGTCGGACTTGGCCAGGCGGCGAGGGTCGCCGAGGGGGGCGCGAACAGCGGCACCCCCACGAGTGCCGACAGTGCGAGTCCAAAGACCCGTGGGCTCATGATGATCCTCCATCTCTGAAAGAGGATCGCCGAGAGCGCGGTGCGGGGGGCGCAGCGTGCGGCGGCGGCCGGGCGATCGGAGCGCGCGAAGTGCGCATGCGATGCGGAGGGGCGACCGAGCGCGGGATTCCACGATGGAATCGAGAGCGGGCGCCCTATCGAGGACGAGGCGCCTCCTCTTGCCGCCAGTGAATCAGACCTCAGGGCCGGTGCGGCTTGCCAGGGAGTGAGGGCATGCGGCACATCCAGCAGGCCCGGGGGGAGTTCATCCGAGGCGGTGCGAGCGCGCACCCGGGACTCACGACCCACGTGCGGAGGATAGCTCGCCCAGTTTGCGCGTCAATCGCGATCACGTGACCGCCACTCGCCCAAACGCGACATCGGGACCGCGGAAGCCCGCAACCCCGATGTCGCGTTGCCCCATCAGCCTGCGAGGGCCGTCGTCAGTCCAGGCGCACCATTCGCGTCACCAGGGACTGGTCGCCGCGATCGAGTCGCACGAAGTACACCCCGCTCGGCAGCACCCTCCCGCCGGAGTCGCGGCCGTCCCAGTTCATCGTGTGCGTGCCGGCGGAGTAGCGGCCGGACCCGATCGAGCGCACCTTGCGGCCCGCGACGTCGTAGACCGCGGCTTCCAGGTCGGCGACGGCGGGCAGGCTGAAGCTCAGCGTCGTGCTGCCACGCGCGGGATTCGGGATGACGCGCAACGAAGGCACGATCGGACTCGAGATGCCCGGCTCCACCGCGAGCGGCGGTGCCGCACCGACCGGAACGATCGCGAGTCCCTCCCAGGCGGTGCCGACCGGCAGCGTCGCGAGGCTGGTGCTGGCGCCGCTGGCGGGGTCGATGCTCCAGAGCGTCCCGGACGGGCCGGAGGACTGGATCGCGATCAGCCGTGCGGACACGGCGTCGAAGTCCATGCCCACCACATCCGCGGTGGGCCCGACGACGGTCCCCACGCCAGTGTCGCGATCGATGCGGATCAGCTTGTTGCCGCCGGCGACGAACCCGACGCCGTAGAGCTTGTGGTCCAGCGGGTCGAACGCGAGGTCGCGCGTATAGACGCCGACCTGGTTCGGCAGTGGGGAGACGGCGCCCGTAACGGGGTCGATGGTCAGGATGCGGACGTCGGCACCCGACTCGAGTCCGCCGTAGAGCACGTCGCGCTCGCTGTCGTACGCCATGCCCCAGACCGAATAGGCCCCGGTCAGCGCGACCCGGCCGCCGGCGGCGCTCGCCGGGAAGTACCGGAACAACTCGCCGGAGTTGAAGTCCGCTCCGTACACGGTCGAGTTCGCGCTGCGATAGGCGCTGCCGAACATCAGCCCCGCCGCGGCGGGCAGCGCGCCCCACATCGGACGATCGCAGCCGGGATTCGGGTAGTGCAGGTAGGGCTGGTTGCTCCCCGAGCCGACCGCGTAGTAGGTCGCGCCCGCCGCCGGCAGCCGAGTCCAGATCTGCGACGACGCGCCGTCGTTGTTCACCAGGTAGAGATTCCCGCTCACGGGATCGAGTCCGAGCCCCGCGAACGCCGGGAGCTTGAGCCCGGCCGGCACGCCGGCGTCGGTCCAGCGGAACTTGGCGACGAAGTTCCCCTCGGTGTCGATCACCTGGAGGCCGCTGTGCTCGAGCGCGATCAGGAGCTTGCCCGGATAGATCGGGGACGAGAACGGCGAGTACACGATGTCGTCCACCAGCGCGTCCGGGCTCAGGTCCAGGTTGGCGTGGAAATTCGTGGTTTTGGAGGACTTCACCGGCGTGCCGGTGCGCGAGAACTTGAACCACTCGTTCGAGCGGATCTGCCCCTGGTTGCCCGCGTCGCCGGCGTCCACCAGGTATACGAAGTTCGAATCGACGGCGATGCCCTTGACGGATTCGAGCGTATCGAGCCCCCAGCCCGGAACGGTGAACGTGAGCGGCACGGTGAACACGTCGCCGAGGAACGTCCCCGTCGGACTCCAGCGCCGGACGACGCGGTTGTTGGTCACCTGCCAGAAGGAGGCCGTCCGCGAATCCCACGTCAGGCCCGGATGCTCCTCGGTGCCCTGGTAGACCGGGGCGCCGCAACGCGTGCGGATGATGTCGCGCGAGGCGATCCGCTGGTTGATGGGATCGTAGGCGATCGATTCGAACGCGCTGTCGCCGCGACACGCGACGAAGCGCTGGCCGCCGAACAGGATCACCGGCCCGGCGGCGCTCACCACCGGCTCGAGCCACACGGTGGCGTCGAGGCCGATCACGTCAGAGCCGTTGCCGCCGTCGCCGGGGCCGACCGCGAAGTCGATGGTCTCGCCCGCCAGCACCGCCTGCGTGGTGGACATGCTCACCACGTTCGAGACGTCGTTGGTGAGCCAGCGGCTGAACACCACCGCGCTGCCGTGCAGCACAGCGACGTCGGCCGCCGCGAACGCGTTCGTCGAGCGCCGGATGAATCGGGCGTTGATCGTGCACGTGCCCGACGCGGTCGCCGTCCACCGCACCACCGCGTACTGGCCGCCCGAGCCCGGAAACAGGTTCAGCCCGCCGGGCGGAATGGTGGTGTTGTTGCCGATGTTCTTCGCCAGCCCGGTCCCGTTGTAGCTCACGAGCGTCTGGTTGGTCGCGAAGTTCCAGAAGTTGAGTCCGAACGCGTCCGTTCCCTTGGTGGCGAACAGCGTGAAGGTGCCGCCGCGCGTCGGAGTCCAGCCGTAGCTCCAGCGCTGACCCGAAAGGTTGGCGAAGACGTTGAACTCCGACGCCGCATCATCTGCGAGCGCGGGTCGGCCGCAGGCGACGAGCGCCAAGGCGAGCCCCAGGGCGCCGAGCCAGCCGGAACGGACAGCGCCGAAGGGTTGGGAAAGACGTGCGTGCCACATCGCGGACCTCCAAGGGGGATGGGTTCTGGACGCGGCCAGGCGGAGACGCACCGCCGAGCGCGCACCATAACCTGCCGCCGAGGGGTCTCGCCATGGCGCCGTTTGGCTGGCGCGCGATTCCGCTGGAATTTGCGATGAGCACTCGCTCAGGACCCTGGCTTTGAACCGATCTGGGGGGAAAGACCACGGGCGTTCAGGCCACCGCGAAGCGGCGGTAGAACCAAGTCTTCACCGCCTGGACCATGACGAGATAGGCGACGACCATGCCCGCCAAGATCAGGAAGAACAGCCCCGGCGCCGGCACGAAGCCGAGCCGTGCTCCGAGCGGGGTGCAGGGCAGCATCGCTGCGACAGCGACGACCGCGAGCGAGGTCGCCGTCGGGATCGAGCCGGGTCTCGGGCGGAACGGATTGCCTCGCGTCCGGATCACGAAGATGATCAGCACCTGCGTGGCCAGGGACTCGATGAACCACCCGGTGTGGAGCAGCCGCTCTCCCGCGTGGAATACGTAGCGCAGCAGCGGTCGCTCCTGCGCGGCGCGCGGCGACGGGGGTACAATGCCGCGCGACCACGCCACGCCGGGCGCGGCTTCGCCGAGGGCGGGATGGAATTCAAGGACTACTACAGCATCGTCGGGGTGCCGCGCGACGCGTCCGCGGACGACATCAAGCGCGCCTATCGCCAGCTCGCGCGCAAGCATCACCCCGACGTCAGCAAGGATCCGCAGGCCGAGAACCGCTTCAAGGAGCTGGGCGAGGCCTACGAGGTACTCAAGGACCCGGTCAAGCGGGCGGCGTACGACCGGTTGGGTGCGAATTGGAAAGCGGGGCAGGATTTCCATCCGCCACCCGACTGGAACGCCGGATACGAGACCTCCGGCGGCGGCTTCACCCCCGGCGACACGGCAGACTTCAGCGACTTCTTCGAAGCGCTGTTCGGGCGCGGCTTCGCTGGGCGTGGGGGCCGCGTCGCGTTGCACGCCGACGGCGAGGACCGCCACGCCAAGGTGCTCATCGACCTGGAAGACGCGTACAACGGGGCCAGCCGCACCATCACCCTGCAGGTGCCCGACGTGGATGGAGCGGGGCGAGTGACCCTGCGCGAGCGCAAGCTCAACGTCACGTTCCCGCGCGGCGTCCATGCCGGGCAGATCCTCCGCCTGGCGGGACAAGGCGGCCCGGGCCTGGGTCAGGGCCAAGCGGGCGACCTGTACCTGGAAGTCGAGTTCCGCCCACATGCGCGCTATCGCGTGGAGGAGCGTGACGTGTATCTCGATCTACCGGTCGCGCCCTGGGAGGCTGCGCTGGGTGCGGCGGTGAAGGTGCCGACTCCGAGCGGCATGGTCGAGCTCAAGATCCCGGCCGGTTCGACCGCGCGCACCCCGCTGCGACTGAAGGGCCGCGGCATCCCGGGCAGCACGCCGGGCGATCTCTACGTCGTGCTCCAGATCGCCCTGCCCCCCGCCGACGACGATGCGGCCAAGGCCTTCTACCGCGACATGGCCGGGAAGTTCGGCTCCTTCCACCCGCGCGCGAAGCTGGGAGTGTAGACATGGCTCGCAAGAACGACTCGTCGCAAGCGACCGGGATCGTCCCCGAGGAACCGACCGAGCTGACGCTGACAGAAGTCTGCCGCGTGTGCGGCGTGAAGACCGAGTTCATCGTCGAACTGGTCGAGGAAGGCGTGCTCGCGCCGGTCGGGCACGAGCCCCAGCGTTGGCGGTTCACCTCCGTCCACCTGCGCCGGGTCCGGGTGGCCTCGCATCTGCAGCGCGACCTCGGCGTCAATCTCGCCGGGGCCGCGCTGGCGCTGGAACTGCTCGAAGAGATAGAAACCCTGCGGGCGCGACTCCAGGTTCTGGGCGGTGACTGAACCGGCGAGCGCGCCCCCGGGTTCCCGCGGCGAAGCGACCTTCCGTGCGGACCGTGCGCGGCCGCTTCAGCGTCATGTATCTGAGGAGTGGTCGATCCCCGGCGGCTCCCACCAAGTTGATACCTCCCGAACGAACTCACCTCATAAGAGCGAAAATCGAGCTTTCCAAGCTCGGTGTTCAGAAGTAGTCTGCGCGAGTTCCCTCCCCTGCGGGCCGCGCAGGTCGAACGGACCCGCGTTCGAGCAGCTTTGGGCCGCCTGACTCCGCTCTGGCCTGTGGCTGGCCGAGCGTGAACGGGATTCTCTCCCCACACACGGTCGATCCCGCAGGGCGGGGGTCCGCCCCGGTTTCGGGACCGCGCCGGACACGCACATGGCCAACTCGTCGGCACGCACGCGGCCGAGAGCCCCATGATGCGGGAGGTCTGTCATGAGGCACGCGCTACTCCCCTTGGTGATGTTCCTCGCGCTGGGCGCCGATCAGGCGCTCGCCGCCCCTGTGTCGGAACTCGGCAATCGGCCTCCCATCAAGCTCGAGAGCGGATCCGTGAAGCCGCGACACATCACCCCGATGATCGCGGGCGAGACCTACGCGGACGCGATCCCGATCCCGGGAATCCCCTTCACGGTCACCGGCAACAGTTGCAACTACTCCCCCGACATCATTGAGGCCTGCGGTGGCACCGGCCCCGATCTCGTGTACTCGTTCACGCCGGCCGCCGACATGTGCGTGACGATCTCGCTGTGCTCGCCGATGACCACCTTCGACACGATCCTCAACCTGCTCGCCGGCCCGGGACCGACGCTGGTCGCCTGCAATGACGACAACTGCGGCCTCCAGTCCGAGATCGCGAACGTGAGCCTGGCCGCCGGGCAGACGTACTACATCGTGGTGGACGGCTACGGCGGGGACTGCGGCGACTACGAGCTGACGATCAACGAGTGTCCGCCTCCGTGTCAGTTCGCCTGTCCGGCGGGGTCGATCCCCGAGGGCGAGCCGAACTGCTACGACGGCTATGTCGACGTGTTCAACGCCGGCTGCAACTCGGACCCGCCGACCTATACCATCCTTCCGTGCGCACCGTCGGTCACGGTGTGCGGCACGTACGGGACGTACGTGGATCCCCTCAACGGCCCGACGCGCGACACCGACTGGTACGCGTTCTCGCTGACGGGCACCACGACGATCACCGCGACGGCGATCGGGCAGGCCACGACCGCGCTCGCGATCGTGGATCTGACCCAGGGCTGCGATCTCCTCGGTCTCTCCTGCGGGATCAACGTCGCGAATCCGTGCGAGAGCACGACCTGCTCGGCGACGCTGCCGGCCGGGGACTACGCGATCTTCGTGTCGACCAGTGCGTTCTCCGGAGTGCCGTGCGGCTCGGTGTACGCGCTGACGGTCTCCGGGATGGACTGCCCGACGCCGGGCGCGCGCCCGAGCTGGGGCCAGGTCAAGGTGCGCTACCGCTAGTCCGTCCGAACCTCCATCCGCATCCGGCATGCGGCCACGCCCGATCCCGGGCGTGGCCGCCGTGCCGTCACGATGGACTCGTGCCGGAACGCCGCGGCGAGCCCATCGGGGACCGCCGCGGCTCCGTTCCGGACGCCTCGCGCGCTACTGGACGGTCAGCGGCACGCTCGCCGAGTGGCTGTTGAACTCGGGCGCGTACATGCACTGGATCTCGGCCATACCGCTGGTGTAGCGCCCGCGCAGTTGCACGCGCACCGGGTACTCGAACACGTAGGTGCCCTTCGGCAGGTAGTCGATGAAGAAATGGCTGGCGACGTCACGCGTCTGCTCGTAGTAGCGCAGCCCATCCTGGTACTGGTAGCGCGAGAGCACGTTCACCGGCTCCACCCCGCTGCCGCGCTGGTCCTTCAGGTGCACGTACTCCATGTCGCGATCGGTGCGCAGCTCGATGCGCACCACCAGCTCGTCGCCGACCTTCACCGGACCGGTCACCGCGTGCAGCTCGGGGCCCGCCTTGCCGCTCGTGCGCACAAACAGCGACTTGGTGAGGCGCAGCGGCGTGCCCGCGTAGGGCGTGACCTTGTCCATATCCTCGAGGTACTGCCAGTGCACGCTCCCCCACGCGACACCCGGGTCGGTCTTGGTCACCTGCACGCGGGCCATGGTGGGCTCGATCTCGCGGCCGACGAAGCGCCGCTCGAAGTAGCCGGTGCCGGCCTCGGCATTCCGCGGGCGGATCAGCGTGTCCCCGAGCGAGACCTGCACGAGCGCCTCCGAGGCCAGCACGCCGGTGCCGCGCAGCAGCAGGGCGTAGACGGCGTCGGCCGTGGCCTTCGTGGTCTTCCAGTCCTGGGTCTGCTTCTGCTTCAGCAACCAGACCTTGCACCCCTCCACGGCGCTCGAGTCCCCCATCACCTCGTCGAATGCCTCGATCATCATGGCCTGCGTCTCGATCGGAGCGCGATACCACCACCACGAGTACTCGGTGTCGCGCCAGAACATGCCCAACTCCTCGTCGGTCACCGCGTACTCCTTCACCGAGCGCATGATGTCGTGCGCGGTCGTGGCGTCCCCGAAGCGTAGGAGCGCGATCGCCAGATGGCCGCGCGTCTGCCGCTCCGGATGACGCAGCCAGTAGCGGCGGGCCTGTGCGAGCCAGTAGTCGACCGCTTCCCGGTGCGCCGGGGCGATCGGCTGATCCTTCAGGTAGAAGCTGCGTCCATAGAGGTAGAGCGCGATCACCGGCGAGAGGTGGTCGTCGTCCTTGCGCCCCCAGTGCAGGATCTCCCGATACATGCGATCGCTCCACGCGTCGAGGCTGGTGAGCGCCCGCAGCGCGGGATCCACCGGCACGTCGACGCCCAGGTGGCGCAGGCGGCCGAAGCCGGTCGTGATGTAGAGCGTGATGTAGTCGTTGGGCGGACCGCCCGGGAACCACGGCCAGCGCCCGTCCTCGGTCTGCATGCGGCGCAGCTGCTCGATCACCCGCGCGGTCTCACGGTCGAGGCGGCCCCGCTCGAACAGGATTCCGACGTTGCGCCGCGCGCGGCTCTCGGACTGCGCCTGCACCAGCCACGGCGTCTCCGCGAGAGTGACCGCCTTGAGATCGGCGTTGCGCTCGAGCGGCGATTCGAGCGCGGGCGTGTCGCGCCACTGATCGAACACCCGGCGGATCCGCGGATCGGAGTTCGCGATGTGCCGTGCGAGCGCGTTCGCGTAGAGACGGTTGAACGTCTGCTCGCTGCACTCGTACGGGTACTCGATCAGGTACGGCAGCGCCATCACCGCGTACCACGCCGGGTTCGACACCATCTGCACCGTGAGCGACTGGCTCACCAGCGTGCTCGACTCGCCGGAGCGACGCAGCCGCTCGAAGTCGAAGGTGCGCGTGAGCGGCCCGCGGATCGGCAGCGGCAGCGACTCGATCACCAGGATGCGGCGCGAGAGCACGGGCACGTAGCCCTCCTCGCCGTCCGAGAGCGTGCCGGTGGAAGCCACCGCCTTGTACGTGAGCACGCCGAGCCCATCCGGCACCCGGATGCGCCACGCGTACGTGTGCGACGCGCGCGCGGGCACCTCGAGGGCGACCTCGGGCTCGCGCGTTGCCGAGCGCCGCGTCGGCGGGCGCGCCGTCGCCGGCGCGCGGCGAATGTCAGCCGGATGCGGCCGCGCTGCGGCGCCTCGGAGCGGTTCGTCACCTTGACCGTGAACTCCAGCTCGTCCCCCTCGCGCAGGAAGCGCGGCGGATTCGGCTGCACCATCAGGTCCTTGGCGGTGACGGCCCGCGCCTCCAGCGTGCCGCTGCGCAGGCGATCGTCGTGCGCGAAGCCGAGGAAGCGCCACTCCGTGAGCCCCTCGGGCATCGTGAACTCCATGCGCACCTCGCCGTCGCGAGTCGGTCAGCAGGTGCGGGAAGAAGAACGCGGTCTCGGCCAGGTTCCGCCGCGCGACCACCTGGTCGAGCGCCGGCTCGGGCGTGGCGCTGGCATCGGAGACCGCCACGCCGTCGAACTGGCGCTTCAGCTCGCCGCCGCGCCCGCCCCGGAAGTGCAGCTCGTCGCCCTCGCTCGCGATCCCGGCCATCACGGAGAGCTCCTCGCGCACGTTGTCGACCGGGATGCCGCTCAGCCGCTCGGCGGAGATCGACTGCCTGGTGGTCGCGGGCTTCGTGTTGAGCTCCCGCGCGGCACCGACCTCGACGCCCAGCCGCGGATCCCCACGGGAGCCCGGCGCCGGCATGCCGAGCAATCCGTAGGTGTAGTCGCCCCACAGCAGGCCCGAAGGCAGGCTGCGGTACTGGAGCCACGAGTCGCGCCAGGCGCGCACCCAGCTTCCGCGCACCGTCTGCAGCGCCGCCGCGCCGAGGCGACTCTGCGCTCCGCGCGGGTTCCACTCGGTTCGGAACCCCCCGATGCGTCCCAGCCAGCCGTGGCGAGCGTACGCATCGAGCGAGGCGTCGTAGAGCGTGGCGACCATCTCGGCGCTGACGCGGGACGCGTCGGGTCCGGTCACCACCGCGGTCCAGGTCTCGTGCTGGCCGGGCTGCAGCTTCGAGACGAAGTGCTCCCAGCGCAGGCTCAGCACCCGGTCGCTCCACGGCACGTCGACCCGCTGCTCGTGGAGGTACGCGCGGTTCTCGCACACCCGGGTCACGCGCACCAGGAATCCGCCCCGCATCGCGGCGTCGACCCGCTGGCGAATGGCGACCTGGGTGCGGCCCGGCTCCGTCCAGTAGGCCTGGAGCACTCGCCCGCGGTGCTCGACCTCGACGTAGGCGCGACCCGCCGGGTAGCCCGTCCCCCACACCGCGACGAACTCGCCCCCGACCTCGACGCTGAACGTGGGCGCGGTGAACAGGTCTGCCACGCGGATCGCGCAGCGCGCGGCCGCGGGGTCGATCACGCGCAACGGGAGCATCGCGGTCACCCGCCTGCCGAAGCGGTCCCGAGCCTCGAATCGCGCGCGGTAGAGCCCGGCGGCGAGCTGCACCGCGGAGCGCACGCTGCCGCTGCTGTCCGTGCGCACCTGGCGCTCGATCGCGACCTCGCCGTCGGGCCAGGTGCGGGGGTCGGCGGCGTCGATCGGCGGTGCGGCCGCGCTGCCACCGACCGAAGCCCCGCCCGCGGGGGCGGCGGCGGGGGCGGCGGCGGCGTCGGTGTACGCCGCTCGTGAGACGCGGGCGGGCTCGCGCAGGCGCACGATCCGCAAGGTCCCGCGCGCCGCCTGCGCCGCACCATCGAGCGTGGCGGTGCTCACGAGGATCTCGACCGGGCGATCGGACTGCTGCCAGTCGGCGGCGCCCAGCGAGGCCGCCAGCGCGGTGAAACCGACGCTCACCGCGCGGGTCGCCGAGCGCGTCTCGCCAGTGGCGTCGGTGATGTCGGCCATCACGGAGAATCGGAACGTGGGCTCCTGATCGGCCGCGACCGCCGAATCGGGCCGCGCGACGAACGGGATCGTGAACCGGCCTTCGGCGTCGGTGGTGGCGCTGCCGTGCGCGATCTCCTGCGAGCCGCCGGTCGCCGACGGACGCCACCAGAAGCACCAGCCCCACCAGTCCGGGTAGCGCACCTGGCGCAGCACGCGCCACTTCACGGCGGCGCCGTCCACCGGCGCGCCAGTGTAGGCGAGCGCGTGTCCCGTCACCGCCACCGAGTCGGCCAGCCGCGCCGGCGTGAGGGGCGAGTCGAGCGTGACCAGGAAGCGCGGACGCTTGTATTCCTCGACGCGGATCCCGGTGCTGCCGTCCGGTCCGCGGCCGACCGCCAGGCTCATGGCGCCGAGCAGGGCGTCCCCGGGCGCGACGAAGCTGCCGCTGAAGGAGCCGTGGGAGTTGGTCCGGAGATCGGCCGTGGCGACCTCCCGCCGGTTGGCGTCGCGCAGCACCACGTGCACCGCACGGTCGGCGAGCGTGAGGTAGTCGTCGCGCTCGGTGTCGAGGCGGATGCAGAGTCCCTTGTACTGGATCGGCTGTCCCGGCCGGTAGAGCGCGCGGTCGGTGAAGAACAACGTGCGCTCGGCCGGCGCGCGCGGCGCGGGCGCCTCGTAGTTCGCGAGCCGGTCCGACTCGCCGAGTTTCTGATCGCCGCGGGTCACCATCAGGCCCGCCAGCTCGTGCGCGTCCAGGATGTGGAACAGGCCATCCGCGCCGGTGCGGGCGTTCGGACCCGGCACCACGTGGCGCGCGGCACGGTCCCACCGCCAGGTGCGGATCGCGGCGCCGGCGAGCGGCGCGCCGTCGGCGGCACGGAGCACGAATCCCTCCAGCCCGGCCGGGCGCCCCTGACGCGTGACCAGCGCGAGGTCGCTCACCCAGATCTCCGCGATCGCGATCGAGTTGTTCTCCTCGCGGAAGTCCCCGCTCATGCTCGAAACCAGGAAGTAGGCGCCCGACGCCAGGCCGGTCGGCGCGGGCAGCCGGATGGAGCGCGTGCGGAAGTCGGGAGTGCCGGGGAGTGGTGCGGACCACTGGCGGAGCGGCGGCAGCCCCAGGATGTAGTCGACGCGCTCCCTGGAATAGTAGTCGTAGGTTCCGCTGCGGCGCTCCATCTGCTGCGGGAAGTCGACCGCGACGAGGCGAAAGTGGACGCGATCGAGATTGCGGTAGCTCACCTCGAGCGTCGGGCGCGGCTCGTTCCACACGTTGTCCGAGCTGGTCACCGCGAGGGACTGCGCCTCGATGTCCTGGATCAGGTTGAAGCAGCGCCGTCCGCCGACGCTCTCGGGGAAGCGATCGAGCCCGCGCTTCGCGAGGGCGTGCGCCAGCACCAGGTCACCCTGGGCCTGCCTCAGCGTCGCGAGGGAGTGCAGCGCTCGCGCCGACAGCTCGTGGTCCGCATGGCGGTCGATCAGCCGCTCGAGCGCCGCCGCGTACCGCGCGTCCCGGGAGTCCCCCACGGCGTGGTCGTGCGCGAACTCGATCCGCCACAGGTCGGCGTCGATCCGGGCGGTGGGGTCGTGGTCGCTGGCGTGGAACCGCAGCAGCTGCTGGTGCAACCGCAGTCCCTTCAGGATCGGCGACGTGGTGTCGGTCGCGGCGATCGCCCAGCGTGCGAACTCCTCCGCGGGCGCGAACGCGGGGCCCGCGGCCTGCAGCACGAACGCGTCCTCGGGACGCGCGCCGGCCTGTTCGCCCGAGCCGTAGAACGCGAGCGCCTCGAACGCCACCAGGTCGTAGAGGGTGGGCCGGTAGGCATCGGGCGCATTGCCGCCGACGAACAGGTCGGCGTACTCGGCGACCGGCGTACGCTTCAGTTGCGGCGCACCCGCGAGCGCGCGGGTGAAGTGCGCGTCGATCTCGGCGTAGATGCGCGGCAGGTCCCAGGTCGTGAAGTCACTGTCGGGCATCGCGGCGGTGCGCGAGCGCTGCGCGAAGCGCCAGCGGTTGCGCTGGAAGTACTGCCAGTACCAGTCGGCGAGGATGGCCTCCATCGGCGGGCGCATGTCGGCGGGCGCGCGCGCGATCGCCGCCTGCATGCGGGTGATCTTCTCCTCGGGGTGGTTGCCCTGGATCCCCGCCTCGAGCGCGATCTTCAGCGCGATCGCCCGGATCGCCTCGGCGTAGGCGCGCTCGTCCTGCGCCCCCCGGATGATGGGATCGATCGATTCGAGGGCCGTCTTGGGCAGGCCCTTCGAGAGTGCATCGCGCACCCGGTCCCAGTAGGGTGCGCGCCCCGGCACGGCCGCGATCACGGCCAGCGCCGCGACCGCCACGACCCACGCTCGTCGCCAGCGTCTCATGCGAACTCGTCATCCGGTCGGGTGGACGGCCATCCCGCGCCCAGAAAACGCAGACGACCGGTCGGCTCGCGCCGCCCCGGTCGTCTGAACGCAGTATCCGCGCGTCGACGCAGGCTGTCCACGGGAATCTCCGCGGCGGACCGCGTCGATCGCGGACCGGGTGCGGTCGGCGATGACGATGGACCTACGCCACGCGGGCCCGTGGTATTCCCGCGCCGGCGTGCGCGCGCTGGGCGCGCGGACTATGCTCGGCCTCCCCCCCGCGGACTCCACCTGGCGAAGGCACGACCATGAACGAAGACCGCATCCTCTATCCCGAGGACCGCATTCCGTTCGCGCGACTCGTCCCGATGGGGCTGCAGCACGTGGTGGCGATGTTCGGCGCCACGGTGCTGGCGCCCGTCATCATGGGCTTCGATCCCCAGCTCGCCATCTTCTTCTCGGGCGTCGGAACGCTCATCTTCCTCGTCATCACGCGCATGAAGGTGCCGAGCTATCTGGGCTCGAGCTTCTCTTTCATCGGCCCGGTGCTCGCGGTCACCGGCGGCGCGGCGGCGCTGATCCCCGACGCGCTCGGGGGCATCGCCGCGGCCGCCGTGCTCTACATGATCGCGGCGGCGGCCACGCTGCGGTGGGGCTCGGGCTGGATCGACGCGCTGATGCCGCCGATCGTCACCGGCACCGTCGTCGCGATCATCGGCCTGAACCTGGCGGCCTCCGCGGTCGGCAATGCCATCAACGCGGACTTCGTCATCCGTGGCACCGGGGACCGCCTCGCGCTGCTGGTGGCGTTGGTCACGTTCTTCACGGCCGCCCTGGTCTCGGTGTACGCGCGCGGCATCCTGAGGCTGCTGCCGGTGCTGACCGGGGTGGTCGTGGGCTACGGCGTGGCGGCCGCGGTCGGACTGCTCGATCCCAAGGCGCTCGGGGCGATCGGCTCGGCGCCGTGGATCGGGCTGCCGCCGTTCCAGACCCCGCGCTGGAGCACGGCGGCGATGCTCGCGATCGCGCCGGTGGCGATCGTGCTGGTGGCAGAGAACAAGGGACACATCGCGGCGATCTCGAGCTACATGAAGCGCGACCTCCATCCGCACCTGGGACGCGCGTACCTGGGTGACGCGGTGGCGACGTTCGTCTCGGCGATGGGCGGCGGCACCCCGCAGACCACCTACGCGGAGAACATGGGCGTGATGGCGATCACGCGGGTGTTCTCGTCGTACAACTTCGTCATGGCCGCGAGCATCGCGATCCTGCTCGGGCTGTGCCCCCGGTTCGGCGCGCTCATCCACTCGATCCCCAATCCGGTGCTGGGCGGCGTGACGCTCATCCTCTACGGCCTGATCGCGCTCATGGGCGTGAAGATCTGGATGGACGCGCACGTCGATCTCGCGGATCACCGCAACATGGTGGTGGCGGGCGCTTCGCTGATCGCGGCGACCGGCCTGGGCGTGAAGGGCGTGACGGTGGGCGGCACCAACGTCTCCGGCATCGCGTTCGGGACGCTGCTGGCGCTGGTGCTCAACCTCGCGTTCCGCCTCGGCACCCCCGCGCGGCGCGCCGCGGACGGGCAGGCTCACTCGTCCGTGACTCCCTGAGCCGCGGACGCTGCGATGGCGCCGACGACAGGCACGTGTCGGATCGCGCGCGACGCGATCGCGCGATGACGCCGCGAAGAAAGTTGGAGAAATCCGCGCCTGACAGAACCATGACGCACCGAGAGAAGTATTGCCGTCCGGTCGCTCCCATGCCTACTCTCCCACTCGCTCCCCAACCCGAGCGGCGAATCGAGCCGCCTCGTCCACGACACTGGGTCCTCACCGGCCGCGAGCAAGGAGACAACTCATGCGCAAACCTCTCGTGATTGCCCTGGTCGCCATCATCGCCGCGCTGCTCGGCGCCTCCGGCGTGCTCTACCAGCGCTACCAGAAGACCGTCGCCGACTTCCGCGAGACCAAGGCCTCGGAGGAGTCGGTGCGCGCCCGCTACGCCGAGACATTCGACGCCATCGCGCAGATCCAGGACAGCCTCGGGGCGATCGCCCTGGGCGACACCGCGGTCAACGTCGTCGCGCGCGAGCTGGATGCCGAGCGCCGGCTCTCGGGGCCCGACAGCCACGAGGCGCTCGACCGCATCGCCGCGCTCAAGGCGAGCGTGCAGCGCAGCAAGGATCGCATCACCAAGCTGGAAGCGGACGTCAAGCGGAGCGGCATCCGCGTGGCGGGCCTGCAGAAGTTGATCGCGGGGCTCAAGCAGTCGGTGGCCGACAAGGAGCAGATGGTCGCCTCGCTGTCCGTCCAGGTGGATTCGCTCCACACCGAGGTCCAGGGGCTGTCGACCGAGGTCGCGCAGAACCAGGAGACCATCCGCGCCGACCAGCAGACGATCGAGGAGAAGCGCCAGGAGGTCGCGACCGTGTACTACGTGGTCGCCGACAAGAAGCAGCTCACCACCACCGGCATCGTCGCCGCGAAGGGCGGCGTGCTGGGAATGGGCAAGACCCTGACGCCGTCGGGTCGCGTCGATGCGGCGCTGTTCACGGCGCTGGACACCGACCATCAGGACGTGGTCAACATCCCGACGCCGAAGGCGCAGGTGCTCAGCGCGCAGCCGCCGGCGAGCTACGAGTTGCGCCCGGCGGGCGGCAAGCTCGAGCTGCACATCCTCGACCCGGTCGCCTTCCGCAAGGTCAAGCACCTGGTCATCATGACCTCGTAGTCGCGCAACTCGCGCAGCCGATCGCGACGGCCCGCAGGGATCCACTCCTGCGGGCCGTCGTGCATGCGGGCCGCCCGCGCGGCCGGCCGCAGGCGCGGTACCCCTCAGCCGCCGGCCGCGCGTCCCCGCGGGCGCATCGCTCCTACTTCTTCGTCCACTGGTCGAGCCAGTCGAGCACCGTGTCGTGCCACAGGATGCTGTTGCGCGGCTTGAGCACCCAGTGGGTCTCGTCCGGGAAGTAGAGGAACTTGCTCGGGATGCCGAGGCGCTGGAGCGCGTTGAACGTGCTCATCCCCGCGGTCTCGGGGATGCGGTAATCGTGTGCGCTGTGCACCACCAGCATCGGCGTCTTCCAGTTCTTCACGAAGTTCACCGGGCTCTGCTTCTCGTAGCTCTCGGGATTGGTCCACGGCGTGCCCTGGTGGTCGTGCTCGGGGAACCACAGCTCCTCGGTGTCGAAGTAGGCCGCGCGCTCGTCGAGGTTACCGTCGTGCGCGACCAGGCAGCGGAAGCGGTCGGACCAGTTGCCGGCGATCCAGTTGATCATGTAGCCGCCGAACGAGGCGCCGAGCGCCGCGACCCGGTCACCGTCCATCCACGGATTGCGCGCGAGCGCCGCCGCGAGTCCCTTCTGCAGGTCCTCCAGCGGCTTGCCACCGTAGTCCCCTTGGATGGCGTCGCAGAACGCCTGTCCGTAGCCGGTCGAGCCATGGAAGTCCACCATCACCACCGCGTAGCCGCGGCCCGTGTAGGCCTGCGGGTTCCAGCGGTAATGGAAGTCGTTCCCGAACGCTCCCTGCGGGCCGCCGTGGATGAGGAACGCGACCGGGTACTTCTTGGCGCGATCGAAGTCGACCGGCTTCACGATGTAGCCGTACACCGTGTCGCCACCCGCGCCGACGAAGTGGAACTGCTCGGGCACCCCCATGCGCGCCGCGGCCACGCGCGCGGCGTTGATGCGAGTGATCGCGCGCACGTCGCTGCCGTCGGGCTTCACCGAGTAGAGCTCCGTGGGCGAGGTCAGGTGATTGAGCCCGTACACCACGCGCGTCCCCGCGACGTCCACCCCGCTCACGGTCCCCTGACCGACCACGGTCCGCACCCGGCCGCTCGCGACGTCGATCGCGAACAGCGCGTTCTGGCCGTGATCCTCAGCGTCGACGAAGAGCGTCTTGCCGTCCGGCGACCAGGCAATCGATCCGGCCGAGCGGTCCCATCCTTCGGTCAGCACGCGGGTGGCGCCGGTGGGCCAACCGCGCAGCACGATGCGGAAGCGGTCCGCCTCGTAGCCGGCGACCTTCATGGCCTTGTACGCGAGCGTCCTGCCGTCCGGCGAGAACGTCGGCTGCGCGTCCCATGCGGGATTGTCGCTCGTCAGGTTGCGGGGCGCGGCCGAGCCGTCGATCGGCACCGCGAACAGATCGAAGTTCGTCGACCACGGCTCGCCGACCGCCACGTCGCGGCAGGCGAACACCACCGTCCCGCCGTCCCTCGTGATCGCGACGTCCTCGGGCCCGCCATCGGGCTTGCCGGGCGCGTCGGCGTCCATCGCCTTCGTCAGGTCCAGCGGCTCGCCGCCGGCGGAAGGAATCACGAACAGGTGCGAGCGACGGCCGTCCTCCCACTCGTCCCAGTGGCGGATGAACACGCGCTCGAAGATGCGGCCGGTGGGGCCCTCCTTCTCGCGCGTCTCCGTGTCCGCGAGGCGCTTCGCGCTCTCGGCGATCGTGGCGCCCGGGAACACCTCCATCGCGAGCACCAGCTTGCTCCCGTCGGGCGAGACCACGAGCGCGTTCACGTCGAGCGCCAGCGTCGTCACCTGCTCGGCCTCGCCGCCGTCCGCGCGGATGCGCCAGACCTGGGACGATCCCGAGCGCGACGACAGGAACCACACCGCGCTCCCGTCCGCGGTCCAGCGCGGATTGCTGGCGCTGCCGTCGGCGGCAGTGAGCCGCCGCAGCCCGCCGCCGTCGAGTCCGACCAGCCACAGCGACGTGCGGCGCTTGTTGTGCTCGAGGTCCGTCGCGCTCAGGACGAACACGATGCGAGCGCCGTCCGGCGAGACCTGCGGGTCGGAGATGCGGTCCATCGCGAGCATGTCGTGGACCGAGAACGGATGGGTCTGCGCCGCGGCCCCGACGGTCGAGAGGACCCAAGTGCCGACGACCAGGGAGGCGAGCGACAGGCAGCGGACGAGGCGATGCATGGACGACTTCCTCCGGGGACGATGGGGTGGAATGGCCGCGGGCATCCTAGCGCGGCCGCCGCGCGGCTGCACCCCGCCAGTTGTGCGCGCATTCCGGTGTCGCCCGCGCCCGCTCCCGTGGAGTAGGGTCGCTCCATGCGTCGTGCCCTGGGGGTGGCCCTGCTGCTGATCGCCGTGCTCGTCGCGATGCTGATGCGCCCGCTCGCGCCGCGCGAGCTCGCGTCCCGCCCGCTCCCGGCCCGCTCCTACGACGACGCGCTGCGCGTCGTCGACTCGCTGCGCGCCACCGACACCGACGCGATCGCGGGGGACTGCGGCACGCGCCTCCTCACCCACGGCGGACGCACGGCGCGCGTCGTGGTGTTGCTGCACGGGCTCACGAACTGCCCGGCGCAGTTCGATTCGCTCGGGCGCGCCGCCTTCGCGCAGGGCGCCAACGTGCTGATCCCGCGGCTGCCCCGGCACGGCTACGCCGACCGGATGACCGAGGCGCTCGCGAGCCTCGACGCGCGCGAGCTCGCGCGCTTCACCGACCGCGTGCTCGACGCCGCGGACGGGCTCGGCGACAGCGTCACGGTCGCCGGCCTCTCGATCGGCGGGGTGATGGCCGCGTGGGCGGCCCAGGAGCGCGGCGACGTCGACCACGTGGTGGTGATCGCCCCGATGCTCGGCTGGGCGCGCGCGCCCGGAGAGCCGCGAACCGCGGCGCTCACGCGCACGGCGCTGCTGCTGCCGAACACGTTCGTCTGGTGGGATGACCGCGCGCGCGAGCACCTCGGGGGGCCGCGCCACGTCTATCCGCGGTTCGCCACCCGTGGCGTGGGAGCCACGATGCTGCTGGGCGGCGCCGTGCTCGACGCCGCCGGGCGCACGCGCGCCGCCTGCCGGAGCGTCGACGTCGTGACGGTCGGCGGGGACATCGCGGCCGACAACGGACTCACCGCCACCCTGGTGCGCCGCTGGCGCGCGCACGGCGCCACGGTCTCGACCTACGAGTTCCCCGCCGCGCTCCACCTGAACCACGACGTGGTCGACCCGGAACAGGAGGGCGGGAACCCGCTGGTCACTTACCCGGTGCTGTCGCGCGCCATCGCCCATCGGGCCCCGGCGCCGGCCGGCGAGCGCCGATCGCGCCGATGAGCCGCGGTGCGGACGCGCGGCCCCGCGGGTCGCACGCCGCGGGTGAGCGACGGCCCGGGCCGCGGAAGTCGCGGCGACGCTCGGCGAGCCGCCCCGGCGCGGCGGAGTCAGCGACCACGCGGCCACCGTGGTGGCTCGGATTCCTGATCGTGCTCTTCGTCGTGGCGCTCGGCTGGCGCGCGCTCGCGCTCGCGCGATTGGCCGGCGGCCCGCTGCTCACCGAGCTGACCGCCGACGCGGATGTGTACTGGCGGTGGGCGGGACAGCTGCGGGCCGGTCAGTGGCTGCCCGTCCAGCCGTTCTTCCTCGCCCCGCTCTACCCCTACTGGCTCGCGGTCATGCGCTCGTTGCTCGGCGATTCGATCGCGAGCGTCCTCGGGGCGCAGGCGGTGCTCGGCGCCGCGGCCGTCGTGCTGCTCGCCGACGCCACGCGGCGGATCGCAAGCACCCGCGCCGGAGTGCTGGTGGGGGTGGCGCTCGCGGGCTACGGGATGGCGGTGGCGTTCGACCTGCTGGTGCTCGGCGAGAGCCTGCTGCTGTTCCTCGGCAGCCTCGCGCTGTGGCTCGTCGTGCGGGGACGGTCGAGCCGACCGCTGTGGATCGGCGCGCTGATCGGGCTGATGGGAGCGGGGCGACCGACCTTTCTGCTCCTGCTGGTGCCGTACGGCGCGTACCTGGTGGGCCAGTCCGGCGCGCGGCGCCTGCGGGCGCTCGGCGCCGCGCTCGTCGTCCCGGTCGCGGTCCTGGTGCTGACCGCGTTCCTGCAGTCGCGCGTGGGCGGATCGTGGACGCCGATCACATACAGTGGCGGGTTCAACTTCTACGTCGGGAACGGCCCGCTCGCCAACGGCACCTACGTTCCGGTCGCCACCGCGTACGGCCCGCCGGTGGAACGCGAACCCGATGGAGCCGGCGGCACGCAGGGAGACGGCCGCGACTACCTCGCTCAGGCGCTGGGGCTCCACCTCTCGCCGGCCGCGAGCTCGCGGTACTGGTTCGCGGCGACGCTCGATCACCTGCGGGCTCACCCGGCGCGGGTCCTCGAACTGCTCGCTCGGAAGCTCGGCTTCCTGTTCAATCACCGCGAGCTGTCGCAGCTCATCGACACCGCGGCCTACGACCACGCGGTGGGCCCGCTCGGCTGGCCCCTCGACTGGGGCTTCGCGCCGTTCGGCGTGCTCGGACTGCTCGGCTTCGTGGTCGCGTGGCGCCGCGGGCCGGTCGCGCGCCTGGCGTGCGGCTGGCTCGTGGCACTCGCGCTCGGGACCGCAGCGTTCTTCGTGGTCGACCGCTACCGCATCCACCTGATCCCGCCGCTGGCGATCCTGTCCGGGATCGGCGTCGAAAACGCGATGGCCACCTGGCGGGCCCGCCGCTGGCGCGAGGTGTGGGTGACCGCGGGGCTGGGGGTGATCGCCGCTTCGATCGTCTTCGCTCCGCTGATCCCCGCCGACCCCGTGCACGTCCGGTGGTCGAGCGCGCTCACGATGGCGGACGCCTGGCTGGCGCAGGGCGAGGCGCGACGGGCGCTGACATTGTACGCGCAGGCGATCGCGATCGACCGCGCCCGCGAGATGCCCGGATCCCGCACGCTGACCGGGCGACTCGCGCGCGCCGGGATGTACGAGAATGCGGCGACCGCGTACGCGCTGGTCGGCGACGAGCGGCAGGCCCTCGACTGCCTCGCGTCCGCGGTGCGATGGGCGCCCGAGGCCGCATCGACGCGGGTGCGCTATGCGGATCGCCTCGCGCGGAGCGGGCGCTTCGACGAGGCGCGATCGCAGTACGACCTCGCCGGGCTGCCGCTGCGCGAGGCCGCGGACCTGCTGGTACAGCAGGCGGCGCAAGCCGAGCAGCAGGGGAATCGCGACGAGGCCCGCACGCTCCTGACGGCCGCGGCGGGGATCCTGCCGGGCTTCGAGCCCGCGCTCGTCCCGCTCGTGCGGCTCGAGATCGTGACGGGATCGCTCGATTCGGCGTCCCGGCGGCTCGCCGCGGCCGCGGCGAACGGTCTGGATGTGAACCTCGTGCGCGCCCACCTGGCGTGGATCCGAGCCGCGCTCGGCGACTCCGCCGGCGCGCGACGGATCCTCGCGACCATCCCGTCCGCGATTCGCTCCGGCGATCCCAAGGTGGCCGCGACGCTGGAGCTCATGCGGCGGCGGACGCGCTGACGGCGCTCGCGGCCCGGGCGGCGCGCCGGTCGGCGCGACGCCGCGGCCGCCCGATTCCGTGGCGGAGCGCGACGACGAGTGTGCTACGTTCCCCGTTCCGCATTCACGGACGCCTCGCCCCCAGGCGTGCCTCCGCGCGCGGCCCGGAGGTCCGTGCAGCGCGCGCGCCCCGCCGGAACGTCCTGCGCGCCCCCGACGTCCGGAGCCCATCTCGTGCCCCCTGCCCTGCTCGCGGTCCTCGCCGCCCTGCCCGTCGCGCTGCTCCAGGCCAGCCTGTTCGAATGGGTGTACCACCGCTACTGGCTGCACCGCCCGTGGCTGCCGCCGCAGATGTTCACCGCCCACACGCTGGTGCACCATCAACTCTGCAAGCACGACGACACCTTCCTCGTGACCGAGGAGGAACAGGAGGAGGCCCTCCATTTCCAGTGGTGGGGCGGCCCGGTCCTGATCGGCATCAACGTGCTGCCGTGGCTGGCCGCCTGGTGGGCGCTCGGCGCGCACGCCAGCGCGCTGCACCCGGGCGCGTTCGTCGTCGCGTTCGGGGTCACGTTCTTCCTCTACTACCTCGCATACGAGGGATTCCACTACCTGATGCACAAGCCCTCGATCGGCTGGATCGAGCGCAGCGCGCCGTTCCGCTTCCTCGAGCGACACCACCGCCTGCACCACGCGCACATGGGGCGCAACTTCAACGTCGTGTTCCCGCTCGCCGACGCGCTGCTCGGGACGCTGATGCTGCGCGACCCCCTGCCCAAGCGCGTCACCGAGCCGAGCGCGCGGCGCATCGCGCGGCGGCACAGCCGCTGGGGCAAGCAGCTCCGCGAGCAGGAAGGCGCCGCACCGCGCGGTGCGACGCCCGAGCTGGCCCCGGAGCTCGCCGAGCGCGAGGCGCCGGCCGAGGTCTAGCGCTCGATCCGCGAGGCGCCGCCGCGCGGCCGCGCGGGATTCACCAGACCTGAACATCGGACGCGTCCCAGGGCGTGCCCGCGAAGTGCTTCCCGTCATCCGCGGTGCTACTCTTTGCGCACCCCCGTCGCACCCGGCAAGCGCCTCATCCGGCCCCACCGGTCCGCAGCACCCATTGAACCCCTCGCGGCCTCCGCGTGGGGTTCTTCTGTTCTGGAGCCACGATGCCCCGAAAGCTCGTCGATTGGGATACCGGCGAGATGCTCACTGAGGAGGACGTGCGGATGATCGACGAACTCGAAGCCAGCCTTCGGCCGCCGGTGCTGCCGATGGCTCCCTACCCGCCCAAGGCGATCACGCTCGCCAGCGGCGAGACCATGGTCGTGCGCCAGGCCTCGATCGACGAGGTCGACACGATGCTCAAGATCATCCAGCCGCTGAGCTGGCTGAATCGTGACTTCTACGACATCGTCTCGGCGCGCCTGTTCGCCGAGCTGCTGGGCTGGAAGACCTACCGCGTGCGCAACGAGTACTGCCTGGTCGGCGTCATCGACGGCGTGCTCGCCGGCATCGTCAACGGCCGCATGTTCGACGAAAAGCACGGGATCAGCTACCACACGCTCACGCTCAAGCGCGGCCTGCGCGTGGGCTCCCACCTGTTCGCGTCGAAGATGGAGCACCACATCGAGTACCTGGGCCAGGACGAGGTGTGGATCGTGGCCGAGAGCCCGATCGGGCACCGCCGCTGGATGATCGAGTACCCACTCGACCGGAAGTTCGAGATCCAGCACGAGCTGGGTGGCGCGCCGTCCTGGGTGCTGAAGAAAGATGTCTACTTCCGCGCCAAGGAGCGCCTGGTGACCGGCTCGCGTCCGGTCTCGAAGGAGCTGCTCGCGACGTCGTACCCGATCCGCGAGCCCGACCTGCGCGTCATGCTGACCCAGATCGACGACACGCTGGAGGCCCGGATATGAGGGACGTCGCGATCGTCGGAGTGGGATCGACGCAGTTCGGGCGGGCGCAGTGGAGCCTGCTCAAGATGATGTGCGAGGCGTCGCACGAGGCACTCACGGACGCCGGCCTCGGCGACCGCAAGCTCGACGCGGTATACGTGGCCAACATGGGCGCCACCCGCAACAACAAGATGGCGGGGCTGGCAAGCGCCCTGGTCGACCGCATGAACCTCTACCCCGCCGCCGCCGAGACCATCGAGAACGGTCCGGCCTCGGGCGCCTCGGCGATCAAGCACGGCATGCACGCGGTCGCGTCGGGCCACGCCGACCTGGTGCTGGTGTGCGGAGGCGAGCGCATGCAGGAGGTGAACAACTTCGAGGCGACCGAGTTCGTCTCGTACCTCTCGCACCGCTACGCCGAGTACGTCTACGGCGTCACGCTGCCCTCGCTGGCCGGCATGTTTGCGCGCCTGTACATGGGCAAGTACGGGATCCGACCGGAGCACCTGGCGATGGTGGCGATCAAGAACCACGAGAACGGGGCGAAGAACAAGAAGGCGCACTTGCGCATCCCGGTCACGATGGAGGGCATCCTCACCGGCCCCGACGCGCTCAACAACAACCCGTGGATCGCCGACCCGCTGCGGTTCTTCGACTGCTGTCCGGTCAGCGACGGCTCGTCCGCGGTGCTGCTGGCGCCGGCGGCGATGGCGAAGGAGTTCAAGAAGACGCCGGTGCTGATCGCGGGGATGGGTCAGGCGACCGACACCCACGCGGTGCACGAGCGCCCCGACCCCACCGAGCTGACCGCGGTGCGGCTGGCGGCCAGGATGGCGTTCCAGAAGTCCGGCCTGACCCCGCAGGACATCCACGTCGCCGAGCTGCACGACGCGTTCACCATCCTCGAGATCGCCGAGAGCGAGGAGGCCGGGTTCTTCAAGAAGGGCGAGGGCCACAAGGCGCTCGAGCGCGGCGACACGAAGATCGGCGGCAAGCTCCCGATCAATCCGTCCGGCGGGCTCAAGTCGCGCGGGCACCCGGTCGGCAACACCGGCGTGTCCCAGATCGTGGAGCTGACGCTCCAGCTGCGCGGCGAGGCCGGCGACTACCAGGTGCCGAAGCAGCCCCAGCACGGTTTCGCGGTGAACTTCGGTGGCTTCGGCAACAACGTGCTCGCCACCGTGCTCAAGCGGGGGGTGTGACATGGCACGCACGGTCGACGCCGCGAAGTGCCGCGAGTGCGGCAAGCTCTCCTATCCGACTCATTATTACTGCCCGTCGTGCAAGGGCATGAAGTTCGACCCCGTGCCGGTGGAGGGCGAGGGCACGCTGCTGACCTTCACGCGCGTGTTCGCGCTCCCGCTGGACTACGAGGACCTCTCCATCACGCTCGGGATCGTCGAGCTCGACATGGGGATCCGGGCCACGGGCCGGATCCTGGTCGACGACCCGGCGATCGGGACCCGCGTGCGCGCCACGGTCGGCAAAGTGCGCGAGACGGGTGGCAAGGACATCACCGGCCTGGTCTTCAAGCCGGCATGAGCGGTGTGGGCCGGGCCATGGGGCCCGGCCCCTCCGTCTTCCAGGGCGAGCGGCCGCAGCTCCGCTTTCGCGCGACGGTCCCTCCCGGCGCAGGGCCGGTGGTCCGTCGGCAGAGGTGACGACATGAGCAGCTTCCGATACGAACGTCCGGCGACCATCGGCGCCGCCACCGCACTGCTCGCCGGGGCGCATGGCCGCGCCTGCGTGCTGGCCGGCGGGACCGACCTGATGGTGGCGCTGCGCTCCGGCGCCGCGCGGCCCGAGCTGGTCGTCGACATCAAGCACATCCCCGGCCTGTCCGAGATCGCCTGGACGCCCGACGGCACGCTCGTCCTGGGCGCCTGCGTGATCATGCAGCGCGTCGCCGAGGACGTGCGCATCCGCGCCACGTTCGCGGCCCTCGCCGAGGGCGCCGCCGACGTGGGTTCGCTGCAGATCCGGCACCGCGCGACCATCGCGGGCAACCTGACCAATGCCTCGCCCTGCATGGACACCGCGCCCGGCCTGCTGGTGCACGACGCGCGGCTGCGGATCGAGGGCCCGGACGGCCGCCGCGAGGCGCAGCTCGCGGACTTCTTCCTCGGCGTGCGCAAGACCGCGCTGAGGCCGGACGAGCTGGTGACCGCGGTCGTGGTGCCGCCGCCGGCCGCCGGAGTGCGGAGCGGTTTCGACAAGATCAAGCGCATCGCGGGGCACGACCTCGCACTGGTGAACGCGGCCGCCGCGTGGGACCCGCAGGCGGAGACACTGCGCGTGGGCGTGGGCTCGTGCGCCATCACGCCGGTGATCGTGCCGCCGCTGCGCGGCGTGCGCGCCGACTCCGACCCCGCCGCGACCGGCGAGCGCCTCGGCGCGCTCGCGCTCGAACACATCCTGCCGATCGACGACGTGCGCGCCTCGGCCGAGTACCGGCGCGACATGACCGTGGCGCTCTGCCGCCGGCTCGCGCGCCGGCTGCTGGGCGGATCGCGGAGGCCATCATGAGCACCGTACCGATCACCCTGACCGTGAACGGACAGATCTCGACGCTCGAGGTCCCGGCGCACCGCACGCTGCTCGAGCTGCTCAAGGGCCCGCTTCACCAGCCGAGCGTGAAGGGCGGCTGCGGCATCGGCGAGTGCGGCCTCTGCACCGTGATCCTGGACGGCGCCCCGGTCAACGCGTGCCTGGTGCTGGCGGCCGAGGCCGACGGGGCCGTCATCGAGACCGCCGAGGCCGCGATGGCGAGCCATGGCGTTCTGTCCGACCTGCAGCAGGCGTTCGTCGACTTCGGCGCCGTGCAGTGCGGCTTCTGCATCCCCGGCATGATCAACTCCGCGCGCGCGCTGCTGGCTCGCACACCCCGACCCACGCGCGCCCAGATCGTCGAGGCGCTGGCCGGGAACTACTGCCGCTGCACCGGCTACGAACCGCTCATCGACGCCGTCGAGGCGGTGGCGCGCGGCGATTACCACGCCGCCGCGCCCGTGGCATCGCCGTTCGTCGGCACCGGCGCGAATCGCGTGGACGCCGCCGCCAAGGTCACCGGCTCGGCCACGTTCGTGCACGACATGACGCTGCCGGGGATGCTGCACGCGCGGCTGCTGCTCTCGCCGCACGCCTCCGCGCGGATCCGCCGCGTCGATACCGCGAAGGCGCGCGCGATGCCGGGCGTGCACGCGGTGCTGACCGGGGACGATCTGCCGTACAAGGTCGGGCTGTACATGGAGGACAAGGACATCCTCGCCCGCGGCGTGGTGCGCCACCAGGGCGAGGCGGTCGCCGCGGTGGCGGCCGAGACGGTCGAGCAGGCGCGCGCGGCGTGCGCGGCGATCGAGGTGGAGTACGAGGTGCTCGAGCCGCTGCACGACGTGCACGAGGCGCTCGCCGAGGGCGCGCGCCAGGTGCATCCCGACATCGCGGACTACTCGTGGATGAAGGGCGTGTTCTTCCCCGAGCCGGGCCACAACGTCGCCCACCACCAGCGCATCCGCAAGGGCGACGTCGCGAAGGGCTTCGCGGCCGCCGACCGGGTGTTCGAGTTCCGCTTCCAGAATCCGCCCGCCCCGCACGCGCCGATGGAGACCCACACCGCGATCGCGACCGCGCGGCTCGACGGCCAGATCGAGATCATCACCTCGGCGCAGTCGCCGTTCGCGGTGCGCTACCTGTTCTGCCACACGTTCGGCCTGCCGCTCCAGCGGGTGCGCGTGAAGGTGCCGTACGTGGGCGGCGGCTTCGGCGGCAAGGCCGGCATCCACCTCGAGCCGCTGGTGTACTGCCTGTCGAAGGCCGCGCACGGCCGCCCGGTGAAGATCGTGGCGTCGCGCGAGGAGGAGTTCAACACGCTGCCGTCCCGCCAGGGCCTGTCGAGCGT
Source organism: Candidatus Eiseniibacteriota bacterium (assembly GCA_963725865.1). Taxonomy (GTDB): domain Bacteria; phylum Eisenbacteria; class RBG-16-71-46; order RBG-16-71-46; family RBG-16-71-46; genus CAVSAC01. The sequence goes on along the minus strand of CAVSAC010000012.1, from coordinate 1,102,627 downwards.
CATCAAGACCGGCGTCACGAAGGACGGGCGCCTGACCGCGCTCGAGATCACCTACCTGTGGGACGCCGGCGCCTACGCGGACTACGGCGTCAACATCGGGCGCGCGGCCGCTTACGCCGGCGCGGGCCCTTACGTGGTGCCGAACTGCAAGCTGGACTCGCTGGTGGTGTACACGAACAAGGTGTTCGGCACCGCCTATCGCGGCTTCGGCCACCTCGAGGTGATGTGGGGCGTCGAGCGCAACATGGACATGGTGGCGCACGCGCTCGGACTCGACCCGGTGGAATTCCGCCGCACGAACCTGCTGCGCCCCGGCGAGACCACCATCACCGGCGAGCTGTTCACGCCCGGCCACGGCCGGCCCGACGAGTGCCTGCGGCTGGTCGCCGAGGGCATCGGCTGGGACCCCAGGGCGCGCGCGACGCAGCCGGTGAAGCCCGGCAGCGGCGTGGTGCGCGCCAAGGGCATCGCGATGCTGCACAAGGCGCCCGCGATGCCGACGTTCACCTCGTCGTCGGCCACCATCCTGTTCAACGGCGACGGCAGCGCGAACGTGCTGGTCTCGGGCGTCGACTACGGTCAGGGCACCTACACCACGTTCGCCCAGATCGCGGCCGACGAGCTGCGGATCCCGCTCGAGAAGGTCCACGTGCCCTGGGACTGCGACACCGACTACACGCCCTACGACTGGCAGACGGTGGCGAGCCGCCTCACGGTGATGGGCGGCAACGCGATCATCGCGGCGGCGAAGGAGTGCCTCGACCAGATCCGCGCCACCGCCGGCACCGTGCTGCACGCGCCGCCCGGGATGATCGAGTGCGGCAACGGCAAGGTGTGGGTGCAGGGGAAGCCCGAGCGCACGCTCGACTACAGCCAGATCGTGCTGGGCTACACGTTCCCCGATGGCTCCAGCATCGGCGGGCCGGTGATCGGCAAGGGACGCTACATCGCGACCGGGCTGACCAATCTCGACCCGCAGACCGGCCAGGGGCTGCCGGCGCTCAACTGGACCTACGGCGCGCACGCGGTGGACCTCGAGGTCGACACCGACACCGGGCACATCCGCGTGCACAAGGTGGTCTCGGCGTTCGATCCGGGCCGGGTGCTGAACGCGCAGCAGTGCAAGGCGCAGGTGGTGGGTGGCGTGGTGCAGGGCCTCGGCTCGGCGTTGGTCGAGAAGCTGGTGTTCCAGGGCGGCCGGATGCTCAACAACAGCTTCGTCGACTTCAAGCTCCCGACCGCCAAGGACATCCCCGCCGAGATGGTGCAGCTGTTCGTCGAGACGCCGCACCCGCAGGGCCCCTACGGCGCGCGCGGCCTCGCGGAGCATCCGATGGTCTCGGTGCCGAGCGCGGTCGGCAACGCGGTCGCCAACGCGACCGGCGTGGAGTTCTTCGAGCTGCCGCTCGATCCGGAGCGGGTGTTCCTGACGCTCAAGCACGCGGCCGCGCCGGCGACGCCGCCCGCGCTCGACGCGGTCCGGAAGTAGGGCCGCGCGATGGCCGTCCACGTGCTGGTGCGACGCGACGCGTACCAGGACTCGGTGCTGCTGATGCGACTCTCGGAGGCGCTGCGCGGCCTGCCGGGGGTCGCGGACGCCACGGTGGCGATGGGCACCCCGCACAACCGCGAGCTGCTCGTCGCCCAGGGCTACGGCGGCGCCGCCCTCTCCGGCGCGGGAGCCAACGACCTCGTCATCGCGGTGAAGGGCGGGGACGGCACCCCGGAGGTGGTCGAGGCCGAGCTCGCGCGGCTGCTGTCCGCGCGGACGGTCGGCGGCGAGGAGCGCGTGCGGCCGGCGTCTCTGGCGGCCGCGGTGCAGGCGCATCCCGAGGCCAACCTGGTGCTCATCTCGGTTCCCGGCGAGCACGCGGCGCGCGAGGCGCGGCGGGCGCTGGCGCTCGGGCGCCACGTGATGCTGTTCTCGGACAACGTGGCGCTGGCGGACGAAGTGGCGCTCAAGCGCGCGGCAGTCGAGCGCGGGCTGCTGATGATGGGCCCCGACTGCGGCACCGCGATCGTGAACGGCCTGCCGCTGGCGTTCGCGAATGCGGTGCGGCGCGGCCCGATCGGCATCGTGGGCGCCGCCGGCACCGGCATCCAGGAGGTCAGCAGCGTCATCCATCGCCTCGGCGGCGGCGTGTCCCAGGCCATCGGCACCGGCGGTCGCGACCTGACGGAGGCGGTCGACGGACTGATGGCGCGCCTCGGGATCGAGGCGCTCGCGGCCGACCCCGCCACCGCGGTGATCGTGGTGGTCTCGAAGCCCCCCGCCTCCGCGGTCGCCGCGAAAGTGATCGCCGCGCTGGCGGCCACACCGAAGCCGTGCGTCGTGCACTTCGTGGGCGACGCGCCGCGCGTGGACGACGCCGCGCACGGCATCGTGTTCGCCGACTCGCTGGCGGGTGCCGCCGCGCTCGCCTGCCGGCTCGCGGGCGTGCCGGGCCTCGCGATCGCGGACTCCGCCCCGGATGCGGCGCAGGTCGCGGCGCTCGCGCGCGGACTCGCGCCCGGCGCGCAGCTGCGCGGACTGTTCTGTGGCGGCACCACCGGGCAGGAGGCGCTGGTGCTGCTCGGCCGCGCCGGGCTCGCCGTGCGCTCCAACCTCCACAAGCACGGCCCGCTGCGCATCGACGGCGCCGAGCCCGGGGCAGCCGGCGGCGGCGGGTGCGGGCACCTGCTGCTCGACCTCGGTGACGACCTGTTCACGCGCGGGCGGCCCCACCCGATGATCGAGCCCCAGCTGCGCAACGAGCGCCTGACGCTCGAGGTGGCGACCGCGGCGGTGGGCGTGCTGCTGTTCGACTGCGTGATCGGCTACGGGTCGCACCCCGACCCGGCGGGCGTGCTGGCCGACGGCGTGCGGGCCGCCCGCGTGGCGGCCGGCGGCCGGCGGCTGGTGGCGATCGCCTCGGTCACCGGCACCGACGACGATCCGCAGGACTTCCGCGCGCAGGTCCGCACGCTCGCGGCGGCGGACATCGTGGTGGCGCCCGACAACCGCGCCGCCGCGGCGCTCGCGGCGGCCATCCTCGGGAGGATCGGCTGATGGACACCGCTCCGCTGCTCGCGCTCTTCGCCGGCGACCTGGTGGTGGTGAACGCGGGTCTCGGCTCGTTCGCGACCGACCTGCGGCGCGCCGGCGGCACCGCGATCGAGGTGGACTGGCGCCCGCCCGCCGGTGGCGACCCGCAGCTGGCCGAGGCGCTCGACCGCTGCCTCGGCACCGACGGCGCGGTGCTGCCCGCGATCGCGCGCGGCACCCGCGAGTCGGTCGATCGACTGTTGAAGGCCAAGCCCGCGATCGTCGGCATCGCGCGCGCGCAGGACGCGATCCCGGGCATGCGCGCCGACCTCGTGCTCCACGCGGGTCCGCCCGTGACGTGGGAGCGCATGAGCGGCCCCACCCGCGGCGCGGTGATGGGCGCGCTGGTGTACGAGGGGCTGGCGGCGACTCCCGACGAGGCCGCGACGCTCGCGGCGTCCGGCGGCGTGCGATTCGCGCCCTGCCACCATCACCAGAGCGTCGGCCCGATGGCCGGCGTGGTGACCGCCTCGATGCCGGTGTGGATCGTCGAGAACGCGGCGTTCGGCAACCGCGCCTACGCCACGCTCAACGAGGGCCTCGGCAAGGTGCTGCGCTACGGCGCGTACGACGCCGAGGTGATCGAGCGGCTGCGATGGATGGAGCGGGTGCTCGCGCCGCTGCTGGCCCGCGCACTGGCGGCGCACGGGCCGCTCGACCTGCGCAGCCTGATCGCGCAGGCGCTGCAGATGGGAGACGAGGTGCACAACCGCAATCGCGCCGCGACCTCGCTCCTGATCCGCACGCTCGCGCCCCACCTGGTGCGGGTCGGCGCGCCGGCCGAGGACGTCGCGAAGGTGCTGCGCTTCCTCGACTCGAACGACCACTTCTTCCTCAACCTCTCGATGGCGGCCAGCAAGGCCGCGCTCGATCCCACCGCCGGCGTGCCGCACTCCACCATGGTCACGGTGATGGCGCGCAACGGGACCGACTTCGGCATCCAGATCGCCGCGCTGCCCGGCCGCTGGTTCACCGCCCCCGCTCCGATGGTGGACGGGCTCTACCTGCCCGGCTTCACCGCCGCCGACGCGGCGCCGGACATCGGGGATTCGGTGATCACCGAGACCGCCGGCCTCGGCGGCATGGCGATGGCGGCCGCGCCGGCGATCGTGCAGTTCGTGGGCGGCACCGCCGCGCAGGCGCTCGGGTACACGCGCCGCATGTACGACATCACGCTCGCGGAGCATCCGACCTACAAGATCCCGGCGCTCGACTTCCGCGGCACCGCGACCGGGATCGATCTGCTGAAGGTGGTCGAGACCGGGGTGGTGCCGGTGGTCAACACCGGCATCGCGCACAAGACGCCGGGCGTCGGCATGGTCGGCGCCGGACTGGTCAAGCCGCCGTTCGAGTGTTTCCGCGACGCCCTGCTCGCATTCGTCGACACCCTCGGGGCCGGCGCGTGAGAGGTCCCGCACGCGCGTCCGTCCCGCTCCCGGAGGAACCATGAAGCTGATCGACCTCACCATCCCACTCGGCATCGGCACGCCGGCCTGGCCCACCTACGAGCCGCTCCAGGTGAAGTACTTCAAGCGCCTCGCGCCCAACGGCGCGAACGGCCAGGTGATCACGCACTCCAACCACCTGGGTACCCACCTGGACGGCGAGATCCACTTCTACACGCCGGGCAAGGACATCGCCTCGCTGTCGCTCGACTGGCTGGTCGGCGAGGCGGCGGTGGTGGACCTGTCGGACTGCTGCGGCGACTACGACGTCTACACGTCGAAGATGGTCGAGGAGCGTGTCGAGGTGAAGGACGGCGACATCCTGATCATCCACACCGGCTACCACCACTACGGCTGGGACCAGCCCACCGCGGACGAGATCGCGTACATGGTCAAGCACCCCGGCCCCGATCGCGAGTTCGCCGAGTGGTGCAAGCGGCGGAAGATCCGCTGGATCGGCGTGGACTGCGGCAGCGCCGACCATCCGATGAACACCATCATCCGCGACTGGATGCCGCGCCAGGCGCGCCAGGCCGACCAGCACTTCCGCACCAAGTACGGCAAGCCGCTGGCGGAGTACTTCGACGACAGCAAGTACCAGCTCATGCACATCGAGATGTTCAACCACGGCATCATCCATGCCGAGTGCCTGGGCGGCGACCTCGACCTGTTGCTCAACCAGCGCGTGACGGTGGGCTGCTTCCCGTGGCGGTTCGTGGACGGTGAGGCGTCGATCGCGCGCATCGTGGCGTTCGTGGACGACGCGCGCCACGCGGAGCTGATGAAGAAGAAGGCCGGCTGCAAGCTCACCAAGCACGGCGACATCGCGGGCGCCCTGTGCCCCGAGCTGCACGCGAAGAAGCGCTGAGCCCGCCGCTCACCGCGGTGCCCGCGAGCCGCGCCGGTCCGCTCGCGGCCGGCGCGCTCGCGGCCGGCCCGCGCGCGCGAGTGCTCGGGTCCCACTCGCGCGCCGCGTTCGTGGGGCTGCCCGACGGCGCACGGCTCGCCGTGCTGCCCGCCGGCTCGCCGCTCCATCCGTGGGCGGTGATCCTCGCGCCGGGCGTGCCGCTGCCGGCGGCCGACACCGACGTGACGATCCGCCTCGCCGGCGCCGAGCGGCCCGAGCTGCGCTTGATCGCGCGGCCCGGACGGATCGAGCCGCGGGCCGTCGCGGCGCTCGAGACCCGCCTGGCAGCCGGCGCCGAGCGGCTGCACGATCCCGGAGACGAGGCGCTCGAGGCCGCGCTCGGCGCCTTCCGCGCGGGCGGCGGTCCGGCGGTGCTGGCGGGCGTGATCGGGCTCGGCCCGGGGCTCACGCCCTCGGGAGACGACATGGTGCTGGGGGCGCTGGCCGCGCTCGACCTGGCCCGCGACGCCGCCCCGGCGGCGCGCGGTCTCCACACCGCACTTGGCGGCGCCGTGCGCCTCGCATCGCGGCCGGGTGCGCCCGCGCGCACCACCGCGTTCTCGACCCAGCTGCTGCTCGCGGCCGTCGAGGGCTATCACGCCGAGCCGGTGCTCGGAGTGCTCGACGCGCTGGCGCTCGCCCCCGTGGATCCGCTCGCGCTCGCCGCGGCCGCGACCATCCTGCTGGCCACCGGGGGCCGCTCGGGTCGCGACCTGCTGCGCGGGCTGGTGGCCACGCTCCGCCGCCTGGGCGCCGGCTGAGCGCACGGCGCGGCCCGCGGCCTGCCCCGCGGCGCGGAAGGGCATTGAACCGCCTGCGGGCTGTGGTAGCTTGCGCGCCACTCCGAGGCGCCTGCTGCCTGGCGTGCTGCCCACACGACCGTCTCCCTACCCCGTGATTCGAGGTCGACTTTGATGGCCCTCGCGTGCGCTATCCGACTCATCGGCCCGCGTCCGGCTCCGGCCCGCGCAGCGGCCGCACCGGCAGAGGGACCAGCGCGCGCGCCGCGGGCGCGGACGCGTCCGCGCCGCACGCGCGTCGGCGCGCGCCCTCCGGGCACCGCGTGAACATCGTCCCCGGCGCGAAGCTCGGCCCCTTCGAGGTCGTCGACCTGCTGGGCGCGGGCGGCATGGGCGAGGTGTGGCGCGCCCGTGATCCGCGGCTCGGTCGCGACGTCGCCATCAAGGCGCTGCCCGACGCGTTCGCGCGCGATCCCGAGCGCCTCGCGCGCTTCGAGCGCGAGGCCCGACTGCTCGCCTCGCTCTCGCACCAGAACATCGCCGGCATCCACGGCCTCGAGGAGGTCGCGGGCCATCGCTACCTGGTGCTCGAGTACGTCGAGGGCCCCACGCTCGCGGAGCGGCTCGCCCACGGCCCGCTGGCGTTCGACGAGGCGCTGGAGGTCTGCCGTCAGATCGCGGCCGGCGTCGAGGCGGCGCACGAGAGCGGCGTGGTCCACCGCGACCTCAAGCCCGGAAACGTGAAGCTGACCCCCGGCGGCCAGGTCAAGGTGCTCGACTTCGGGCTCGCGAAGGGCGGCGCGGCCAGCGGCACGGGGTCGGATCCGAACCTCTCGGCCTCGCCGACCCGGGCCTACACGCCGACCGCTGCGGGCGTGATCCTCGGCACCGCCGCCTACATGTCCCCCGAACAGGCGCGCGGCCGGGCGGTGGACCGGCGCACCGACATCTGGTCGTTCGGCTGCGTGCTCTACGAGTGTCTCGCCGGCCGGCCGATGTTCGAGGGCGAGACGGTCTCGGACCTGATCGCGCGCATCCTCGAGCGCGAGCCCGACTGGTCGGCGCTGCCGGCGACCACGCCGCCGCGGGTGCGCGAGCTGCTCCGGCGCTGCCTGCGCAAGGACGCGAAGGAACGGCTGCGCGACATCGGCGACGCGCGCGTCGAGCTCGGCGAGATCCTGGCGGGCGGGGGCGCGCCGCAGCCGGCCGCCGCGGCGTCAACCGCCGCGCGTCGGTGGGCCCTCCCGGGGGCGGTGCTCGCACTCGGGCTCGCGCTGGCCGCGTTCGCAGCCTGGCGCGGACTGGGGCGCCCGGCGGGCGACCCGCACCTGCACATGTCCGTCACCCACGAGGCCGGCGGCACGATCGCCCCCTTCCCCGCGGCCGTGGCGATCTCGCCCGACGGCCGGCGCATCGCTTACGTGGTGGCCGATTCCAGCGCCGACGAGCTCTGGGTGCGCGATCTCGACGCGCCGGCCGCGCGCCGGGTCGGCGACGCGACCGCGGTCTCCGACGTGTTCTGGTCCCCCGATAGCCGCTACCTCGGCTTCGCCACCACGGGCGACGACGCGCGCCTCTGGAAGGTGCCGGCCGAAGGCGGCTCGCCGGTCTCGCTCTGCGACGTGACGTGGTCGCGCGGCGCGACCTGGGGCAAGGGCGGGGACATCGTCTTCTCCCCCGCGCCCAACGGACCGCTCTACCGAGTCTCGGCGGGCGGCGGCGAGGCGCGGCTGGCCACCGCGCTCGACACCAGCCGCCACGAGACCGCGCACCGCATGCCCTGGTTCCTGCCCGACGGTGACCACTTCCTGTATGCCTCGCTGCCGCGCACGTCGCGCGGCTGGGACATCTTCGTGGGCTCGCTGCGTTCGAAGGCGGTCAAGCGCGTGCTCACCGCCGGGTCGGGCGTCACGTACGCCGCGCCCGGCTACCTGCTCTACGTCCGCGACGACAAGCTGGTGGCACACCGGTTCGATCCCGCGAGGCTCGCGTTGCGCGGCGACCCGCTCCCCATCGCCGATCCACCCCCGCAGGGCGACGTCGACGCGTCGTGGCGCGCCACCGCCGCGCGCGACGGACGGCTGGCCATGCTCCATCGCCGCGACCCCGATACGCGGGTGGAGTGGCTGAGCCGCGGCGGCGAACCCGGCGGGACGTTCCCGCTCCCGTCCGGGCGCTACACCACGCTCGACATCTCTCCCGACGGCACCTCGGCGCTCGCCGAGCGCACGCTGTCCGCCTTGCGGGTCGAGATCTGGCACTCCGACCCGGCGCGCGGCACGACCTCTCGGGTTTCGCCGACCGACACCTACGCCTACGGCGCGTACTGGCTCCCGGACGGCAGGTCGTTCGTGTACTCGATCGGCACCGATGACGGCGAGCGCGTATGCCTTGGCCAGATCGGCGACGCCGGCGCGCCGCGCCGGATCGCCACCAACATGGCCCAGTTCCAGCATCCCTCCTCCGTCACACCGGACGGGAGCGCCGTCCTGTTCTCCTCGATCGACCCCGCGACGCGCTTCGACATCTGGTCGGCGCCGCTCGCCGGCGGCGCGGCGGCGCGCCTCCTCGTGCGCACCCCGGGCTGGGACGACCAGGGCGTGGTGTCCCCGGACGGCCGCTGGCTGGCTTACTCCACCGACGCGAGCGGACAGACCCCGGAGGTCTACATCCAGGCCTACCCCGGGCCGGGGCCCGCCACCCGGGTGTCGACCAGCGGCGGCGTCAGCCCGCACTGGACGCACGGCGGCCGCGAGCTTCTGTTCCAGCGTCCCGACCCCGGCGGCGGCAGCCTCCTGTCGGTGACCGTGGACGGCGGTCCGGCGCTCCATGTCGGCAAGCCCCAGGTGCTGTTCCATCGGACCGGTCTCGTCACGTTCGCCGCCGGCGCGGGCGAACGCATCCTGGCCTCGACCGAATCCGGCGCGCCGCCGCCCGCCACGATCGCGCTGATCCTCGACTGGACCGCCCAGCTCCAGGGGCGCTGACCGCGGGACACCGAGGACCTGCGGTCCCGCCCCGGGCCCGCGAGTCCTCGCTTGATTAACGAACGATCGTTCGTTAATGTTCCCGGGTCGGGACGCCCCCAGCTTCCCTAATGCCGTGAGGTCCGCGCATGCGCGATGCCGTGGCCTACTTCCTCGACGCGCCCGCGTCGCCGTTGGTGGCGCGCGCGCTCGAGCTGCCGGCGCCCGGGCCGGGCGAGGCGATCGTCGAGGTGCTCGCCTGCGGCCTGTGCCACACCGATCTCGGTTTCGCCGACGGCTCGGTGCGTCCCAACCATCCCCTCCCGCTGGTGCTCGGCCACGAGGTCGTGGGCTCCCTCGCCGTGGTCGGCGACGGCGTGACGCTCGCACCGGGCACCCGGGTGATCGTGCCCGCGGTGCTCCCGTGCGGCACCTGCGCGTTCTGCCGCGCGGGTCGCGGAAACGCCTGCCCATCCCAGAAGATGCCCGGCAACGACGTCCACGGCGGCTTCGCCACCCACCTGCTGGTGCCGGCCGCGCCGCTGGTGCCGCTCGACGGCCTGCCGCCGGGCTTCGACGTGCGCATGCTGTCGGTGGTGGCCGACGCGGTCTCGACCGCGTACCAGGCGCTGCGCCGGGCCGAGGTGCAGGCGGGCGACGCGGTGTTCGTGGTGGGCGCCGGCGGCGTGGGCGGCTTCGTCACCCAGATCGCTCGCGCGCTGGGCGCGCGCGTGGCGGTCTGCGACGTGCAGCCCGCGCGGCTGGCTCAGCTCGCGGCGCACGGCGCCGAGCACACGCTCGACGTGCGCGAACGCAGGCCGCAGGACGTGCGCAAGGAGCTGCACGCGCTGGCGCGCGGCTGGGACGTGCCCTCGCTGCGCTGGCGCATCCTCGAGTGCAGCGGCACGCCGGCCGGCCAGGGGCTCGCGTTCGGACTGCTGGCGCGCGGCGCCACGCTGGTGCAGGTCGGCTACACCATCCAGCCGGTCGAGCTGCGGTTGTCCAACCTGATGGCGTTCGACGCCACGGTGCACGGCACCTGGGGCTGTCCGCCCGCGGAGTACCCCGAGGTGCTGCGTCTGATCGCCGACGGCCGCGTGGTGCTGGAGCCCTTCGTCGAACACGCCCCGATGTCCTCGATCAACGACCTGCTGGACGCCCTCGCCCATCACCGGCTGGAGCGCCGCATGGTCCTCGACCCTCGCCGTTAGGGAGCGCACGATGCCCGAGACCGCCCGTACCCCGCTCACCCTGAAGAGCCACGAGCTCGACGCGGAGCGACGCTTCGGCGCCATTCGCTACGAGGAGCGCCCGGTGCTCGCGCGCGACGGCGGCCCGGTCGCCGGGCTCCACCAGATCTGGATCGCGCTCGACAACGAGCCGCAGCTCAACTCCTACACCACCGACGCGGTGAAGGAGATCATCCTCGCGTTCCGGCGCGCGAGCATGGACCGCCGCTGCGTGGCGGTGGTGTTCACCGCGGTCGGGACCCGCGCCTTCTGCACCGGCGGCAACACCGAGGAGTACGCGACCTACTACGCCGGGCGGCCGCTCGAGTACCTGCAGTACATGCGGCTGTTCAACGACATGGTCACCAGCATCCTGCTCTGCGACAAGCCGGTGATCTGCCGCGTCAACGGCATGCGCATCGGCGGCGGGCAGGAGATCGGCATGGCGTGCGACTTCTCGATCGCCGGCGACCACGCGCGCTTCGGCCAGGCGGGCCCGATCCACGGCTCGGCGCCCGACGGCGGCTCCACCGACTTCCTGCACCTGTACGTGGGCTTCGCCAAGGCGGCCGAATCGCTGGTGCTGTGCGAGCCGTGGTCGGCGCACAAGGCGCAGCGGCTGGGGTTGATCAACGAGATCGCGCCGGTCCATCGCAGTGCCTCCGGCGAATGGCTGCCCAATCCGTTCGCGGTCACCGACCGCTGGACCGACGCGATGGGCCGCATCGTGCTCGGCGAGTGGAAGACCGGCGAGGACGCGAGGGCCGCCAAGACGGCGGCCGCCGCGTGTACGGTGGACCTCGCACTGCTGGACGCCGCGGTCGACCGCATGGTGACGCGGCTCCTGGACACGGTCCCCGACTGCACGCGCAAGACGCTCGAGAGCCTGCGCAAGAAGAAGCTCGAGCACTGGTACGCCAACAGCGAGACCAATCGTTCGTGGCTCGCCCTCAACATGAACACCGAGGCAGCGGCCGGCTTCCCGGCGTTCCACTTCGGCGACCGCGACGAACGCGAGATCGACTTCGCGGAGCTGCGGCGCGCGTACGCCGAGGGCGCTCCGTTCGACGCGGACCTCATCCGCCGCGTGATGCCGCCGTCGGCACGCGCGCGGATGGAACGATGAGGAGCGCGCGATGAACCCCCGGCTTCCGGTGCCCCACCCGCTGGTGCACGCCGAGCGGATCGAGGGCGGCACCGTGCTGCGCCTGACGCTCGACCGACCGAAGGGCAACGTCCTCTCGCGCGCCATGATGTCCGAGCTCGGCGCGGCGCTCGTCGCGCACCGCGAGCTGCCCGAGCTGCGGCTGGTGATCGTGCGGGGCGCTGGCGGGCACTTCTCCTTCGGCGCCGCGGTGGAGGAGCACGTGCCCGAGCAGGCCGCGACGCTGCTGGCGGAGTTCCACGCGTTCGTGCGCGCGCTGGCCGCGTTCCCGGTGCCGGTGGCGGCGCTCGTGGAGGGTCGCTGCCTGGGCGGGGCGTTCGAGGTGGTCCTCGCCTGTCACCTGGTGTTTGCCACCGCCGACGCGCGCTTCGGCTGCCCCGAGATCAAGCTCGGGGTGTTCCCGCCGGTGCTCGCCGCCGCGGGCGCGCTGCGACTCGGCGGCGCGCTCGCCGAGCGCATGCTGGTCACCGGCGAGGACCTCGACGCCGCGGCGATGGCGCGCGCGGGCCTGGTGACCACCGTGATCCCTGCGGGGACCGACCCCGAGGCCGCGCTGCTCGCGTGGTACCGCGAGCGCCTCGCGCCGCTGTCGGCGTTCTCGCTGCGCGTGGCCACCCGCGCGGCGCGTGAGGGCTCCGGGCTGCTGGCCGCGCTCGACGCTCCGCTGCGGGCCGCCGAACGGCTCTATCTCGAGCGCCTGCTGCCGAGCCACGACGGCAACGAGGGCATCGCCGCCTTCCTCGCCCGCCGCGCGCCGGTCTGGAGGGACGCGTGAGCCCGCGCGCGCGACGCCGCGCGGCCGGCTCGCGACGGGCACTCAAGGAGGCGGGGCGCGTCGACATCCTGCAGGCCGCGGCCGGGCTGCTCGCCACCCACGGCTACCACGGCATGTCGATGCGCGACCTGGCAGCCACCACCGACATGAGCCTCGCCAACCTCTACAACTACTTCGCCTCGAAGGAGGACCTGCTGTTCGCGCTCCAGACCCGCGCGTTCGAGACCCTGATCGGCATGGCCGAGGAGGTGGTCGCGCACCCGCGGCGCCCCGAGGCGAAGCTGCACGCGTTCATCCTCAGCCACGTGCGCTACGTCGCCAGCCACCGCGACATCATGCGCGTGCTGGTCGAGGAGGCGGGCGAGCTGCCGCCCGAGCGCCGCCGCGCGGTGCGCACGCTCAAGGAGCGCTACTTCCAGGTCGGCCGCGCGCTGGTGCGCGGCGTGATCGCGCCGCGCGGCGGCAAGCACCCGCGGCGCGCCGCCGACGGCGCCGAGCTGGACCGCGCGACCTACAACGTGTTCGGCATGCTGAACTGGGTCTACGCGTGGTACTCGCCCGAGCGCCACGACACGCCGCCGGTGGTGGCGCGCACCATCCTCCGCATGTCGCTGGTCGGCGTCGGCGGCAGCGGCCCCGCGCGGGCCGCGCTGTCGGCCACCGAGCGCCACGTCGAAGGCACCGCCGTGCGCTCGCCCATCCACCTGCGCCCGTCCGACTGAGGAACCCGCCATGGATCCCGTCCGCCCCGCCGACGCACCGCCCGACCCGTGCGCTCCGCTGCTCGAGCGCGCGATGGCCGAGGTCGAGGACCACACGTTCGCGTCGGTGCGCGCCTGGAAGGCCGCCCATCCCGGCGCGCTCGCGATCGGTCACATGCCGATCTACGCGCCGCGGCCACTGCTCGAGGCGCTGGGCTGCCTGCCGGTGGGCGTGTTCGGTGCCGGCGCGCAGATCGACATCATCCGCGGCGACTCGTACTTCCAGTCCTACATGTGCCACATCCCGCGCAGCACGCTGGAGCTGGCGCTCAACGGCCACCTCGACGCGTTCGACGGCATGCTGTTCCCCTCCATCTGCGACGTCATCCGCAATCTCGGCGGCATGTGGCGCATGCTGTTCCCAGAGCGCTACGCGTTCTACCTCGACCTGCCGCAGGACTTCGACCTGGCGGTGGGCGGCCGCTTCTATCTCGAGCAGCTGCGCACCATCGCGCGCGACCTCGAGGCACGCGGTGCGCGGCCGCTGACCACCGCCGCGCTGGGTGCCTCGATCGACGACGAGAACGCGCGCCGCGAGCGGCTCGCGGCGCTCGATGCGCTGCGCCGCCGCGAGCCGTGGCGGGTACGCTGCTCGGAGGCGTACCTGATGGTGCGCGCGGGCACGCTGATGCTGGCGCGCGAGCACACCGCCCTGCTCGACGCGTTCCTCGCCGCGGCCGCCACGCGGCCCGCCCGGGTGTTCGACAACGCCCGCGTGGTGATGGTCGGCTCGTTCTGCGAGCAGCCGCCGATCGAGCTGCTCCGCACCCTCGAGCGCGCCGGGTGCGACATCCTCGACGACGACCTGCAGCTCGGGCTGCGCATGATCGAGCGGCCGATCGCAGTGCCGGACGGCGGCGACCCACTCGCGGCGCTGGCCCACGGCTACCTCGAGCACGGCGCGGCGACCGCGTCGCGCTACATCGCCGAGGGCGTCAAGGGCGCGGCGCTGATCGAGAAGGTGAAGGCCTGCGGCGCGGACGGCGTGGTATTCGCGGCGGCGTCGTTCTGCGACCCCGCGCTGCTCGACCAGCCGATGCTGGAGGCCGCGCTCGACGCGGCCGGGATCCCCCACACCAGTTTCAAATTCGCCGAGAACACCGGCCAGTTCCAGACCATCCGCGAGCAGGCCGGCGCGTTCTCGGACGCCGTCAAACTCTGGGAGGGCCAGCCATGAGCGCCCCCACGCCCGCGACGACCCCGCTGGGCGAATCCGCGAAGGATCGCAGCCAGGTCCGCCAGAAGCGGATGATCGCCGAGCACTTCGAGCGGCTCGAGCGCGCGAAGGAGGAAGGCCGGCCGGTGGTGTACACGTTCGTGCCGGGCAACCTCACCGAGATGATCGGGGCACTCGGCATGCTGCCGGTGCTGCCCGAGATCAACGCGCTGCAGTCCGGCATGCGGGGACGCTCCGGCGGCTACATCGCCGAGGCCGAGAAGGCCGGGCACTCCGAGGACGTCTGCACCTACGTGAAGTGCGACATCGGCATGCTCCGCAGCGGCAACATCGGCCCCACGGGTACCCGGATTCCGGAGCCCGACATCCTGCTGCTCTCCTACACCGGCTGCTTCACGTTCATGAAGTGGTTCGAGCTGCTGCGCGAGCAGTACAAGTGTCCGGTGGTGATGCTCCACGTGCCCTACCAGCCCGACGGCGTGATCACCCCGGAGATGCGACGCTACGTGGTCGAGCAGCTGCGCGACAAGGTGGTGCCCGCGCTCGAGGCCGTGGCCGGCCGGCGGCTCGACCTCGACGAGCTGGCGCGCCGGCTGACGCTCTCGGCCGCGGCCGAGGACGACCTGGTCGCAGTCTGGGAGTCGGCGCGCCACCGGCCCTCGCCGATCGACGGCTACTTCGGCGGCGTGTACTACATCGGGCCGATCTTCAGCGCGTTCCGCGGCACCGAGGACGCGGTGGCGTACTACCGCGAGCTGCGCGCCGAGGTCGAGGCGCGCATGGCGAGCGGCGAGGGGCCGACCACGCCCGATGGTCCGCTCGGCGAGGAGCGCTACCGACTGGTGGTCGAGGGTCCGCCGAACTGGACGAGCTTCAACGATTTCTGGCGCATGTTCTCGCGCGAGGGCGCGGTGGTGGTGGCGAGCACCTACACGCGCGTGGGCGGGCTCTACGACACCGGCTTCCGGCACGACGCGCGCAACCCGCTCGAGAGCCTCGCCGACTACTGCCTCGGCTGCTACACGAACCTCGGCCTGCCGTCACGCGTCGCGCTGCTGGAGCGCTACATCCGCGACTATCACGCCGACGGCTTCATCATCAACAGCGTCAAGTCGTGCAATTCCTTCAGCGCCGGACAGCTCCTGATGCTGCGCGAGCTGGAGAAGCGCACCGGCGTGCCGGGCGGCTTCATCGAGTCCGACCTGGTGGACCCGCGCTACTTCGGCAAGGCGAACATCGAGAACCGCATCCAGTCCTACCTGCAGATGCTCGAGGCGCGCCGCCACGGAGGCTTCGCATGAGGTGCGTCGTCGGCATCGACCTGGGCTCCACCACCACCAAGGCCGTCCTGATGGACGAGCAGGGCGCGATCCTCGGCCAGGGGATCACGAACAGCCGCAGCAACTACGAGGTGGCGTGCGCGGTGGCCCACGAGGAGGCGCTGCTGTCGGCGCGGCGCAGCCTGCTCGAGCGCGCGATCGCCGCACTCGCGGGCGAGGGCGCGGAGGCGGCGCGCACGCTGGCTCCCCTGCTGTTCGAGGCGCTGCGGCTCGAGATGTACCTCGAGGAGCTGGCCGAGCTGCGCGAGGCGGTGATGCGCCACCTCGCGCATCCGGCGGTGGGTCCGCTGCGGGCGACTCTCGAGCCCGCCGCCCGCGAGGTGCTCGATGCGATGGAGCGCGAGGCGCCCGGGCTGTTCCTCGGCGACTCCCCGCGCAAGAGCGACTTCTTCCGCGACCTCGCCGCGGCCGCGTTCATGGCCGGTGCCGAGCGCGTGAGCGCGGGCGGCGCCGTCCCGTTCGATCGCCTGGTGGGGCTGTTCGACCGCGCGATCCTCGACGTCGAGGTGCGCTTCCGCCGCCCGGCCTTCTCGGCGCTCATGCGCCGCGCCCTCGAGCGTATCGCGCCCGCGTCGGAGCCGCGCCGCGCCGCGGCGCGCGCGACCCTCGAGCATCTGCTGACCGAGGCCGCCGACGCGCGGATCGACGAGACCGCGTTCGTGGGCACCGGTTACGGGCGCCAGACGCTGCCGTTCCCCAAGGACTCGGTGCGCAGCGAGATCCTCTGCCACGGCCGCGGCGCGCACGACTCGTTCCCCGACACCCGCACGGTGCTCGACATCGGCGGCCAGGACACCAAGGCGATCCAGGTGAACGAGCTGGGGGTGGTGACCTCGTTCCAGATGAACGACCGCTGCGCGGCGGGCTGCGGGCGCTACCTCGGCTACATCGCCGACGAGCTCAACCTCGGCCTCCACGAGCTGGGGCCGCTCGCGTTGCAGGCCCGCAAGATGGTGCGCGTGAACTCCACCTGCACGGTGTTCGCCGGCGCCGAGCTGCGCGACCGGCTGGCGCTCGGGCAGAGCCGCTCCGACATCCTCGCGGGACTCCATCGCGCGATGATGCTGCGCGCGATGTCGCTGCTCGCGCGCTCGGGCGGGATCGAGAACGCCTTCACGTTCACCGGCGGCGTGTGCAAGAACCCGATGGCGACTCGCATCCTCGAGGAGCTGGTGCGCCAGCACTACGGCGACGACATCACGCTGCACACCCACGCCGATTCGATCTACATGGGCGCGCGCGGCGCCGCGCTGTTCGCGCTCGACGACCTGCGCGCCGGCCGCGCCGGCATCCTTCCCAACTTCGGGCGCGCCGCCGAGCCGCCCGCCGACGAGCCGCCCTGCGGCGCCAGCGAACCGGCCGCCCGCCAGTTCGGAAGCGACACGAACGGATGACGAGGAGCCCATGCCCGACAACGCGTTGCAGCCCCTGCTGACCGCCGGCGTCGACGTCGGCTCGAGCTCCATCAAGGTCGCGCTCCTGCGCTGCCCGGCCCACGCACCGGCCACCACGCTCGCGACCGCCACCGAGCGCATCCGGCGCCGCAACGTCCACGAGGTCACGCAGCGGACCTTCGAGGGCGCGTGCGCCGCGGCCGGGCTGAACGCCGACCGGTTCGACTACGTGGCCTCGACCGGCGACGGGGACGCGGTGCCGTTCCGCACCGGCCACTTCTACAGCATGACCACCCACGCCGCGGGCGCGCTCCACCTGGTCCCGCAGGCGCGCGCGGCGCTCGACGTGGGCGCGCTCCACGCGCGCGCGATCCGCATGGACGGCCGCGGCAAGGTGCTGGCGCACCGCATGACCAGCCAGTGCGCGAGCGGCAGCGGACAGTTCCTGGAGAACATCGCGCGCTACCTCGGCGTGGCGCTGGCGGACGTCGGCGCGCTCTCGCTCTCGGCGCGCCGCAGCGAGCCGGTGTCGAGCATCTGCGCCGTGCTGGCCGAGACCGACGTCATCAACATGGTGAGTCGCGGCATCACCACCGCCGAGATCCTGCGCGGCATCCATCACAGCATCGCCGGCCGGCTGGTGCGGCTGGTGCGTTCGGTGGGCGCCGAGGACGTGGTGCTGGTGACCGGCGGCCTGGCGCAGGACGCCGGCCTGCTCGAGCGGCTCGAGTCGCTCATCAACGAAGGGGACGAGAAGACGCACAGCGCGCCGCTGCGAATGGTCACCCACCCGGAGGCGATCCTCGCGGGGGCGTTCGGGGCGGCGCTGCTCGGCGCCTATCGTCACCGTCAGCTGGCGGCGAGCGGCCGGCTCGCGGCGGCCGAGCCCGCACGCTGACGCCCGGCGCTCACATCAGCGGGTCGTACGGGAACACGTCCGCGGTCACCTCGAGCGGCACGAACGCCTCGCGCAGCGGCCCGGCGAGCGCGGCGGCCACCGACGCGGTGCTCCAGCCGCCCGACTCGTGGAGCTTGACGATGGGACGAGGGAGCGAGAACAGCACCAGCTCCGCACCGCGCACGGCGAACACCTGCCCGCTCACCGCGCGCGCCGCGTCGGAGACCAGCACCACCGCCAGCGGCGCGACCTGGTCGGCGCGCAGGCGCTGGAGCCCCTCCACGCGGGAGCGCTCCGCGGCGCTGGCACCGCCGCTCAGCGTACCGGTGATGCGCGTCCAGGCGAACGGCGCGATCGCGTTCGCGCGCACGCCGAACCGCGCCATGTCGAGCGCGATCGAGCGCGTGAGTCCCACGATGCCGAGCTTGGCGGCGGCGTAGTTGGCCTGGCCGAGATTGCCGATGAGGCCCGACGTGGAGGTCATGTTGAGCACCGCCCCCGAGCCCTGCGCGCGGAAGCGCCCGGCCGCCGCGCGCGCGACGTTGAACGTGCCCTTCAGGTGCACCGCGAGGACCGCGTCCCAGTCCGCCTCGCTCATCTTGTGGAACATGACGTCGCGCAGGATGCCGGCGTTGTTCACGACGAAGTCGATGCGCCCGAACGCCTGCACGCAGCGCTCGACCATGGCGTGCGCGTCGTCCCACGACGCGACCGACCCGTGGTCCGCCACCGCGCGGCCGCCGGCGGCCGCGATCGTCGCCACCGCCTCGTCGGCGGGGCGCTCGCCCGACGGCGCGCCGTCGACCGCCACGCCGGCGTCGTTCACCACCACCCCGGCGCCCGCATGCGCCAGCGCACGCGCGATCTCGCGGCCGATGCCGCGGCCCGCGCCCGTCACCACTCCGGCCCTGCCCTGGAGCATCGTGCCCTTTCCCGGCGCAGCGGCGCGCTTTATCGCAGCGAACGCCCGTTCGATGTCGTACAGTCCTGCGCACTGTCCCGGTCGCCACCGGCCTGCGGACCGCCCTGGGCGGTCCCGAGGAGGATCTCGATGTCGCCGAACCCTTCCGTCTCGTCCCTGATCTACGACTGGAACACCGCCGGCAACGGCTACCCGCACCGCGATCGGCAGGTCGAGTTCGACGACGAGACCCTGCGCGATGGACTCCAGTCCCCATCCGTGCGCGATCCCGACATCGACACCAAGATCCGGATGCTCCACCTGATGGACCAGCTCGGGATCCACACCGCCGACCTCGGGCTGCCCGGCGCCGGCCCGCGTGCGTGCGCGGACATCCTGCTGCTGTGCCGCGAGATCTCGCGCGCCCGCCTGCGCATCACCCCGAACTGCGCGGTGCGCACCGTGCGCTCCGACATCGAGCCGCTGCTCGAGATCTCGCAGAAGGTCGGTATCCCGATCGAGACGTGCGCCTTCATCGGCTCGTCCCCCATCCGCCAGTACGCCGAGGACTGGACGCTCGAGACCATGCTGCGCCTGACGGAGGAGGCGGTCTCGTACGCCACCCAGCACGGGCTGCCCGTCATGTACGTGACGGAGGACACCACCCGCTCCACCCCCGAGACCATCAAGCGACTCTTCACCACCGCGATCGAGGCGGGTGCGAGGCGCGTGTGCGTGGCGGACACCGTCGGTCACATCACGCCGCGCGGCGTCCGCAATCTCATCCCCTACGTGCGGCAGATCATCCGCGAGACCGGGGAGGATATCAAGATCGACTGGCACGGCCACAACGATCGCGGGCTCGGCGTGATCAACACCATCACCGCGATGACCTCCGGCGTCGATCGCGTGCACGCGACCGCGCTCGGCCTCGGCGAGCGCGTGGGCAACTGCTCGATGGACCAGCTGCTGATCAACCTGCGACTGATGGGCTACATCGAGAACGACCTCGCACCGCTGGCCGAGTACGTGCGGGTCGCGAGCGAGGCCACCGACGTGCCGATCCCCGCGAACTACCCGGTGTTCGGCCACGACGCGTTCCGCACCGCCACCGGCGTGCACGCCGCGGCCATCATCAAGGCGAAGAAGAAGGGTGATGACGGGCTCGCGGACATGGTGTACTCGGGCGTGCCCGCCGGCATGGTGGGCCTGCACCAGCAGATCGAGGTCGGCTTCATGTCGGGGATGTCGAACATCGTCTACTGGCTGCACGCGCACGGCTACCAGGCCGAGGAGCCGCTCGTCGAGGCGATCTTCCGCGCCGCGAAGGAGCACAACCGCGTGCTCACCGACGACGAGCTGACGCAGATCTGCAAGTTCGAGAAGGCGGTCGAGCAGCGTCCCATGCACATGGATACGCTGGGCGCCTGGAAGCACGAGATCGAGGACACCAAGAAGTAGCGGCGGCGCTCCCTAGGCGCGTTCGAGCAGCATCGCGAAGCCCAACCCGCCCGAGACGCACAGCGTGGCGAGCCCGCGCTTCGCTTCGCGGCGCTTCATCTCGTGCAACAGCGTCACCACGATGCGGGCGCCGGTGCAGCCGATCGGGTGACCGAGCGCGATCGCGCCGCCGTTCACGTTGAGGCGCGCGCGGTCGAAGTGCAGCTCGCGATCGCACGCGATCACCTGCGCGGCGAACGCCTCGTTCAGCTCGACCAAGTCGATGTCGGCGAGCTTCACTCCGGTGCGCTGCTCGAGCGCGCGCACCGCCGGCACCGGTCCGATGCCCATCACCTCGGGCGCCACGCCGGCGGTCGCGAAGCCCGCGAGACGCGCCCACGGCGTCACCCCGTGGCGCTTCGCGGCCTCGGCGGACATCACCAGCACCGCGGCCGCGCCGTCGGTGATGCCCGACGAGTTGCCCGCGGTCACGGTGCCGTCCGCCTGGAACACCGGTTTCAGGTCGGCGAGACCGACGGCCGTGATGCCGTCGCGCGGATGCTCGTCGGCCGCGACCCGCGTGACCTTGCGGCCCTCCTTCGCATCGACGGCCACGATCTCGTCGGCGAAGCGGCCGGCCTTGCGTGCGGCCTCGCAGCGCTGCTGGCTGGTGGCGGCGAACTCGTCCTGCTCAGCGCGCGGGATCGCGTACTGCTTCGCCAGCGTCTCGGCCGTCTCTCCCATGATCCTGCCGCTCAGCGGGCAGAGGAAGCCGTCGCGATACATGCCGTCGGTCAGCTCGCCGTGGCCGAGCCGGTAGCCCCAGCGCGCGCGCTCGAGCATGTAGGGCACGCGGCTCATCGACTCGGTGCCGCCCGCCAGCACCACGTCGGCCTCGCCGTCGCGGATCACGCGCGCCGCCGACAGGATCGCCTGCAGGCCCGATGCGCACGCCATGTTGATCGTGAACGCCGGCGCGGCGTCGGGCAGGCCGGCGTTGCGCCCCACCTGGCGCGCCGGGTTCGGGCCGCCGCCCGCCTGGCGCGCGTTGCCGAACACCGTGTAGCCCACCGCGGAGGCGGCGAGCCCCGCGCGCTCGAGGCTCGCTCGCGCCGCGATCCCGCCCAGCTCGGCGGCGGTCATGGACGCGAGCCCGCCGCCGAAGCGGCCGATCGGGGTGCGGACGGGCGACGCGAGGACGATCTCGTTCATCATGGAGCTCCTCTGGGGATCGAGCGGCACGGGGCGCGGAGTCGGGCGGCGGGCACTATAGCATCGGGGTCGAGCGAGACCGCGCCTGCGATGCGGCGGCATGATCCGCCCGGGACGCGCGCTCGAAGTCCCCGTGCCGAGTGGCGCGTGCTATGTCGCTCGAAGTGATCAGCCCGACGGCGGCGGCCGTCGCGAACCAACCGCGCCGCAGTGACCGAAGATCTCGGTGTTCGTCACGAATCAGCTTGACACGCTGCGTGCGCCCCCGCAGGCGCAGGTCGTCGCGGGTGCCTGAACCGTGCATATGCGCACGCAGAATGACAGCGGGCACTTCGAAATAACGCCGGGCGACTTTCGTCTCGCGCCGCCCCGAGATGCGCGCTCTCCGCGCGGGCACGCGCGCCGCGAACGCGCGTGCTAGTAAGTAGAGGCTGCCCCCGCGACTCTGCCCCCGAAGCGGAGTCTCGTCATGAAGGCCTATTCACTGTCGCATCTGTCGGACCGTGTTCTGCTGCATGACCTCGCTGCTCTCGTCGCCCAGGATCGGGTCACCACCGCCGCGATGCTGGCGCATCTGGCCGAGGTCGACGCCCGGCGGCTGTACCTGCCGGCGGGGTATTCGTCGATGTATGCGTGGTGCGTCGGCGAGCTGAAGCTGTCGGAGGACTCGACCGCCAAGCGCATCCAGGCCGCTCGGCTGGCCCGGAGCTTTCCGGCGATCTTCTCCATGCTGGCCGATGGCAGGCTGCACTTGAGCGCGGTGGTGCTGTTGGCACCGCACCTCACACCGGAGAATGTTGACAAGCTGCTGGCCGCCGCGGCGAGCAAGTCCAAGCCCGAACTCGAGCGACTGATCGCCGAGCGCTTCCCACGGCCCGACCTGCCGACCCTGGTGACGCCGCTCGCCGCTTGTGAAAGTGAAGAACAACATGCCCCGGGGCATGTTCATGTGACCGATTCTGAACATGTGCTGGGGCCGGCGAGTGAGCGTGCCTCCGAGCCGCGTTCAAAGCTCACGCCGCTCTCACCCGGCAAGGTCGCGCTGCAGGTCACGATCGCGCAGGCCACGCACGACAAGCTGCGCTACGCGCAGTCGCTGCTCGGCCACGCGCTGCCCTCGGGCGACCTCGCGCAGGTGCTCGATCGCGCGCTCGACGTGTTGATCGCGAAGCTCGAGCAGCGCCGCTTCGCCGCTAGCGCCCGCACGCGCCCAAGCCGCCGGCTTCGCGCAGCGGACACCCGCTACGTGCCCGCCGAGATTCGGCGCATGGTCTGGCAGCGCGATGGCGGTCAGTGCACATTCGTAAGCGGCAAGGGCCATCGCTGCGAAACACGAAAGTTCCTGGAGTTCGACCACCTCGACGCGTTCGCGCGCGGCGGGCAGGCGACGCCGGATCGGATGCGGCTGTTGTGTCGGGCGCACAACCAGCACGCCGCAGAGCGCACGTATGGCGCCGACTTCATGCACCACCAGCGCGACCAAGCGCGGCGCGGCGGGGACACGGCTCAGGAGGCCGCGGTGGCAGGCGACCCTTCGCGTGCACACGAGGCCGGGATGGCGCACGAGGCCGCGCGGGTGCTCGAGCGCGAATGCGCCGTCGCCGCTCGGGCACGAATGGACGAGGTCATTCCATGGCTGCGCAGCCTCGGGGTCACCCTCGAAAACGCGCGCCGCGCGGCTGCGGCGTGCGCCGACATGCCCGACAACGCTCCGCTCGAGGTCCGAGTACGCGCGGCACTCAAGCGTCTGGCGCCCCACGGTGCCCGCAGGGTCCCGCACGCTCCGACCGAGGCGCCGTGAGGCACCGGGCCGCGGGTGGGCAAGCGGAGGCGCTCCCCCCTACCGCCGCCCCACCGTCAGCAGCAGTTCGTTCGGCCCGATCCAGCCGTCCGGTGTCTCGAACGCGCGCAGCCTCGCCTCGATGTCGGCCCACGCTGCGACGCGCGCCGCGTCATCGAGGCGACCCAGGATCTGCGGGATGGGTGCGGTCGAGCTGCGGAGGAACTCCACGTCGTGCTCCAGCCGTGGCCGCCGGAACGGCGCGGACACGCGGGTGGTGCGTACGTCCGCGACCCCGGCCGGCGCGAAGCGCTGGTCGATGAACCCGGGCGCGCCCGGACTGAGCAGCGCGGCGAGGAGACGCCGGCCACAGTATCGGCGGCGAGCCGGATCCCCGCGTGCTAGTGAAGCACCACCAGTCGCCGGGACGCCGCGCCCAGGGCGGAATCCAGCTTCACGAAATAGACGCCCGCGGGCAGCCCCGCGGCGTCCAGCTCCAGCGTGGTGACTCCCGCATCGAGTTCGCCACTGGCCAGCGTGCGCATTCGCTGACCGGTCACCGAGAACAGCGCGACCGTGGCGCGGCCGCGCGCGGGAAGCGAGAATTCCACCGTGGTCCCTCGCCCGATGGGATTCGCGCCCGCCAGCCGCAGCGAGAGCGTCGGCGCGCCGATGATGAAGGGTGGCACGTCGAGCGGGGGCGCACCGAGGTTCCTGAGCACCGAGACACTCTGGGACTCGTGATTCGCGACCGCCAGATCCGGGCGGCCGTCGCCATCGAGATCCCCGACCGCGAGCGCGGCGGGCAAGTTGCCGACGCCGAAGTCCGCGCGCGCCCCGAACGATCCATCTCCGCCGCCCGCGAACACCGAGATCGCGTTGGCGTACGCGTCGGTCGCCGCCAGGTCCAGAGCCCCGTCCCCGTTCAGGTCCGCCATCGCGACGGAATAGGGCCCCCTCGCCGTGGCGAGGTCCGCGCTCGGACCGAAGCTGCCGTTCCCGCTGCCCATCAGGATCGAGAGCACGTTCGCCGTGGGGCTTGCCGTCACGAGGTCGAGATCGCCGTCCTGATCGAGGTCGCCGATGGCGATCGATGCCGGACCGGCGGCCGTCGGGAAATCCGTTCGCAGAGCAAAACCCCCTTCGCCATCGCCGAGAAGGATCGACACGGTGTTCGAGCCCGCACTGGCGACTGCCAGGTCGAGCCGGGAGTCTCGATCGAGATCCCCGAGCGCGACGGCCACGGGTTGGGCGCCGGTCGCGAAATCCGTGCGCGCACCGAACGCCGCGTTCCCGGATCCGAGGAAGAGGGACACCGTATTGGAGTTCGCGTTGACCACGACCAGGTCGAGCGCGCCGTCGGAGTCGACATCACCCAGTGCCGCGCCGCTGGGACCAAGTCCGGTGTCGAGCCCGGGTCGGCCGCTGAATCCGCCGTCTCCGCGGCCCACCAGAATCGAGACCGAATGGGCGTTGAAGTCCACCGCCGCGACATCGAGCCGGCCATCGCGATCGAGATCACCGAGCACGGTCGCCCCGGGATGGCTGAGGGTCCCGGAGTAAACCCGCTCATCGAACGTCGCGGCTCCCGAGTTCAGCAGCGCCGAGATCGCGAGGCCGATTCCGAGCGCCACCACCAGATCGGGCCGGGCATCTCCGTTCAGGTCACCGATCGACATCGAGGAGGCGTATCCCCCGCACGCGTACTCGCCGGGATCGCCGAATCCGCCCGTCCCGTCGCCCGGCAGCACCGAGACCGACCTGGAATGGAAGTTGGCCACGACGAGGTCCGGATGACCGTCGGCGTCCAGGTCACGAGCGCCCACCGCGACGGGCAGCGCCCCGGTCCCGAAGTCGCGCTTGTGACGGAACGTCCCGTTGCCAGAGCCGATGAGCACCGATGCCGAGCTCGAGCTGTAGTTCGCGATCGCGAGGTCGGGCACCGCGTCGCCATCGAGATCGGCGATCGACAGTCCGTACGGCTGCCACCCGGTCTCGAAGCTGAGCGGGCCGGTGAACGTCCCGTCTCCGACTCCGGACAATGCGGAGACGGTGTTCTCGCTCCAGTTCGCGACGGCGAGGTCGAGTGTGCCGTTTCGGTCGAGGTCTCCGATCGCGACCGCGACCGGCCCGCCTCCCGTGGCGAAGTCCGTCTTCCAGCCGAAGGCGCCCCCGCCCTCGCCCAGCAGGACCGAGACCGAGTTCGACGCGTAGTTCGCCACCGCGAGGTCGGGCCGTCCGTCGGCGTTCAGATCGCCGATCGCCACGGAGTAGGGACTGCTCCCCGTGGGCAGGTAGCGAGTGGGCGTGCCGAACGTCCCGTTGCCGACGCCGAGCAGCACCTGGACCGTGTTGGATCCCTGGTTCGCAACTGCCAGGTCGAGGATGCCGTCCGAGTTCAAGTCACCGATCGCGACGGCGTGAGGCGCGTAGGCGGACATGAGATCCGCCCTGGGTCCGAACGAGCCACCGCCGATTCCCAGCAACACCGAGATCGTGCTGGAACTCTCGTTCGCCACCACGAGGTCCAGATCCCCGTCCGAGTCCAGGTCCCCGACCGCGACCGATTGAGGATAGTCTCCGGCCGCGAAGTCCGTCGCGGGACCGAACGCGCCATGACCGTCCGCGAGCAGGATCGAGACCGCGTCCGAGCTGCTGTTCGCCACGGCGAGGTCCGGCGCGCCATCCCCGTTCAGGTCGCCCACGGCGAGCGATCGGAGTTCCCCTCCCGCTTCGAAGGACCGGAATGCGGCTGAGAAGCGCGGTGGCGCGGGCGCGATTCGAGCGAGGGCGATCGGCTGCAGCGCCGGCGACAGCAGGAGGAACAGCACGAGGACTCCTGCGCGCGGGAGAATGGGAGATCGGGTCGATCCCATGGCGGCCTCCAGGCGGGCCGATGCCCTCGAGGAATCCGGGCCGGTCCGTCGCGACGGAGGTGATTCTACCACCGCCGCGCGGGCTTCGCAGCGCGGCCGCGTCCGTCGCGCGGCCGCGCGTCCAGGACGTCCGGGGCGTCCGACGCGGGCCGCATCGCGCGGGCGGCACGAACGCTCGCGCTTCAGCTCATCCGCTGCGCCATCATCACCAGCGTGGCGCCGGTGAAGTAGGCGGCCACCCAGTACACGTACGCCACCCGCGAATAGAGATGCAGTCCCCTGCCGAGCGGCGCGTCCCCCGCGCGGCGCCCGTGGCGCCAGATCAGCAGCGTGTCGAGCGCCATCGCGGCGAGCGCCGAGTAGCCGAGCACGCCGTGCACGCTGAGTCCCTCGCGCGTCGTGGCGAGGATCATCAGCAGCGTGGCGGTGACGTCGAACGTCACCCCGGCGGCGAGGAAGCCGCGCACGCCGGGGCTGGCCCGGCGCGCGCGCATCTCCTTCGTCGCACCGATGGTGTAGAGCAGCAGCGCGGTGGTGACGGTCGTGACGGCGGCCATCCGCAGCGGCGTCATGCGGGCCGCCCCCGCCGCGCGGCGGCGACGCGCGTGCCGTCGATCACTGCCATCCGATCGTACGTCCCTTGTTCTGCTGCTGGAGCCACGCCATCAGCGGCTGGAAGTACTCGACCATCGCGCGCGTCGACAGGTCCTCGCCGGTCGCCTCCTTGAGCACCACACGCCAGTCGTGCGTTGCGCCCTGCTGCATGATGCCGCGCAGGAACGCGCCCACTTCCTGGTTGTCGGCATACGAGCACGCGTGCGGATCCTGGTGGAGGATCCGCTTCGCGATGTGGTCGTGCATCTGGAACTTGAACACGGTGGCGATGGCGTACGAATAGTAGTAGCAGGGCGTGTCGTTGATGTGGGTCTTGGTCGCGGGGTCGCAGAACTCCTCGCCGCGCGGACTCGGCGGCGCGACGCCCTGGAAGTCACCGACGTATTTCCACCAGCGCTGGTTCCACTGGTCGCTCGGCAGCCCCTGGGCGTAGACGTCCGCCTCCCAGTGGGTCATGGTGCCGGAGGCCCAATAGAGGAACGGGACCGATTCGAGCGCATCCTGAAGCAGATGCCGTATCTGCTCGTCCTTGCTCGCTTTGCCGGGCTTGAGCAGACCCATCGAGACCAGGTAGGGCTGCTGGCCGGAGGCGAGCGAGATCAGCTCGCCCATGCCCTCGTGGAACGACGGGTTGGCGCCGTCACGCAGCAGCGGCGGCACCTCGGGTCGCGTGTACGACATGAAGTAGTAGCCGTGCCCGAGCTCGTGGTGGACGGTGTGCCACCACCACTCGTCGGGCTGCACGCTCATCAGCGAGCGGATGTCGGTGTCGAGGTCGATGTGCCAGCACGAGGCATGCGCGTTCTTCTTGCGCTTCGAGTCGGCGGGCAGCGCGTACAGGTCGCTGCGCTCCCAGAACGTCTTCGGCAGCGGCGCGAACCCGAGCCCGGTGTAGAAGCGCTCGCCGCTCTTCACCACCCACTCGGCGGTCTTGCCCTGGAACGCGGCGTCGAGGCTCGACGACGGCGTGAGCGCCTGCCACTCCTGGCCCCAGCGGTTCGGTAGCCAGTGAGCCGGGATGCGCGCCGGCACCGGTTGGTGGTAGCGCTTCGCCAGCTCGTACTTGGCCCAGGTGTAGAGCTGCAGGTAGAGCGGCCGCAGCTCGCTCATGAACTCCTCGTTGAGCTTGAGCATCTCGTCGGTGGTCATGTCGTACTTCGCGACCTGCAGCGTGAAGTAGTCGGGGTAGCCCAGCTCGCGCGCGACGCCGTTGCGCAGGCCCTGGAGCTTTTCGAGCCCGGGGCGCAGCTCGATGCCCATGCGCTTGGACGCCTCCCACACCGCGAGGCGCCGGCTCACGTCGGTGAGTGCGACCAGGCTGTCGTCCATGCCGTTCGCGGTGATCGGCTGGCCGTCGAGCAGGTAGGTATAGCCGTTCATCGTCGACGCCTGCTTCGTCTCGGCGTCGATGCGCGCGCCCACCAGCTCGGGGTTCGTCATCGGCCCCTCGGCGGCGTTGAGCAGCACGCGCTTGAGCTCGCGCACGGTGAGCGGATCGAGCTCGGCGGCGTGCTCGAGCAGCGCGCGCGCCTCGGTGATGATCACCGGATTGCCGTTGAACGCGGCGTACGCCTTGTTCGCCGCGGCCGAGGCGGCGTCGTGCTCGGGACTCACGTCGGTGGCGGCGTCCCACTGCGCGCGGCTGTTGACCCCGTAGAGCGCCTGGTACGACGCGTTCACCAGCGCGAGGAATCGGTCGGCGCGCTCCTGCAGCGGGCTGGCCGCGAGCGCTCCGCCGGCCGGCAGCGACGACAGCAGCAACACGAGACTCGCGCCCAGCGCGAGCCACGGACGGCGAGAGGGCAGGTGCATGCGATGCCTCCGGAGGCGTGGCGTGGTGGCCCGGCGGTCCGCACACGGGGCGCCGGGGCATGACGACCGCGGCAGGCTAACAGAGCGCGGCGCCGCGGCGGAATCGCGGGCGGCGTGCCCGCTACTGGCGCCGGATGGAGCCGAGGCGTAGCTTTCGCAATGGGAAGTGGGGATTCCGCGTGGAAGGAGGAGCGTCATGTTCTGCCCGAATTGCCGGACCGAGTACGTTGCGGGCATCACGCGCTGCAAGGACTGTGACGTGGAGCTGGTGGACGAGCTCGCGCCGCCTTCGGTGGAGCAGGCCCAGTGGCGCGACCTGGAGACGGTGCTCGAATCGGCCGATCCCGCGCGAATCGCCGTGATCCGCTCGCTGCTCGAAGCCGAGCAGATCCCCTGCATCGAGCAGAACGGGCTCAGCCAGGACCTGATCGGACTGGGACGCATGCCGAGCGGCGAGAACTTCGCGCTCGGTCCGACGCGACTCCAGGTGCCGGCCGAGATGGCGGAATCGGCGCGCGCGTTGATCGCCGACTACGGATCAGAGCTGCCCGCGGACGCGGAGCCGTCCGACTCGTAGGACCGAGTCGGAGTGGCCGCTCTCGTCGAGCGCTTCCCCGCGTCCGTCGTCGTGCGCGTCCGCCTGCCTGCGGGCCGACGCGGGCGGTGCTACGATGCCGCGCCGGTGGTCCGTCTTCCCCATTCGCTTCCACTCGAACGCCCGCGCGTTCGCACCCATCCGCACGAGCAGAAAGGTCCTCGCATGAGAATCGAACGGTCGCATCTTGCCGTCGCCCTGGCGGCGGCGCTGCTGGTCGCTGCCGCGCCCGCGCCCGCCCTGGAGCGGTCGGAGGTCGATCCGAAGTACTCCTGGAGTCTCACCGACCTGTACGCCAATGACGCCGCCTGGGAGTCCGCCCGGTCGGGCCTCGAGAAGCAGATCCCCGAGCTGTCGACGTACCAGGGCAAGCTGGGAGCCTCGGCGGCCACCCTGTTCGAGGCGCTCGAGGCCCGCATGAAGGTGCAGCGGGATCTCGAACAGCTCAACGTCTACGCGAGCATGCTGAGCGATCAGGACAAGCGGGTCAGCAAGTCGCTCGAGATGAACCAGCAGGCCCAGCAGCTGTTCGTGGACTACGGCGCGGCCATCTCGTACATGCAGCCGGAGATCCTCGCGCTGGGTGGCGAGAAGGTGCGCGCGCTGATCGGGTCGGACAAGCGGCTCGAGACCTACCGCGTGTACCTCGAGGACATCCTGCGCGCCGAGCCGCATACGCTCGGTTCCGCCGAGGAGAAGATCCTCGCGAAGACCGGCGACATGGCCGGAACCGCCGGCACGCTGCACGACGTGTTCACGAACTCGGACATGCCCTATCCGTCGGTGACGCTGTCGACGGGCGAGACCGTGCGGCTCGACGCGCAGGGCTACACGAAGTACCGCGCCTCGACCAACCGCGACGACCGGATGGCGGTGTTCCACGCGTTCTGGGAGCGCTACCGCGAATTCGAGCAGACGCTCGGCAGCATGCTCTACGCGCAGGTGCAGGCGCACGTCTTCCAGAAGGAGACGCGCAAGTTCGATTCGTGCATGGAGGCCGCGCTGTTCGGCCCCAACGTCCCGCCGGCCGTGTACACGCAGCTAATCTCGGACGTGCACGCCAACCTGCCGACGCTGCACCGCTACCTGAAGCTGCGCCAGCGCATGATGGGCGTGGACACGCTGCGCTACGAGGACCTGTACGCGCCGGTCGTGAAGAAGGTCGACCTGCGCTACACGCCCGAGCAGGCGATGGACATGACGCTCAAGGCCGTCGCCCCGCTCGGACCGACCTACGTTTCCACGCTGCAGAAGGGCTTCAACAGCCGTTGGATCGACTGGATGCCGACCGCCGGCAAGCGCTCGGGCGCGTACAGCACCGGCGTGTACGGCGTGCATCCCTATCAGCTCCAGAACTTCACCGGGCTGTACGACGAGGTGTCCACGCTGGCCCACGAGTCGGGTCACTCCATTCACACCTACCTGTCGTACCAGCACCAGCCGTACGTGAACTCGAACTATCCGACCTTCGTCGCCGAGGTCGCGTCGACCTGCAACGAGGCCCT
The DNA here is from genome assembly GCA_963725865.1 of Candidatus Eiseniibacteriota bacterium. Taxonomy (GTDB): domain Bacteria; phylum Eisenbacteria; class RBG-16-71-46; order RBG-16-71-46; family RBG-16-71-46; genus CAVSAC01. Next base: position 1,072,009 of record CAVSAC010000012.1, on the reverse strand, counting down.
GCTCCTCGACTACACGCTCAAGCAGACGAAGGACCCGGACGTCCGGCTGTTCCTGCTCGGGAGCCGGCTCGACGGCCTGCGCACCACGCTGTTCCGCCAGACGCTGTTCGCCGAGTTCGAGCTGCGCATCCACCAGATGGGCGAGAAGGGCGAGGCGCTCTCGGGTGCCGCGATGACGAAGTTGTACCTGGACCTGCTCCGCGAGTACTACGGCGACGCGCAGGGCGTCTGCAAGATCGACCCGCTGTACGGCATCGAGTGGGCGTACATCCCGCACTTCTACTACAACTTCTACGTGTACTCGTACTCGACCAGCATCGTGGCGTCGTCCTCGATCGCGAACTCGATCCTGGCCGAGGCGGCGGCGAAGAAGCCGTCGACCAAGGCGCGGGACGCGTACCTGACGATGCTGTCCTCGGGCTCGTCGAAGTACCCGATCGATCTGCTCAAGGGCGCGGGCGTCGACATGACCACGTCGGCGCCGTTCAACTCGGCGATCTCCGAGATGAACCGCGTGATGGACGAGATGGAGACCCTGCTGGCCGCGCGCGAGGGCGGAGCGAAACCGAAGAAGAAGTAGCGCCGCCACACGCACTGGAACCGTCACGGCCGCGACGCGCAGCGCGCGTCGCGGCCGTGGCATTCAGCGGCGGTCGCCGGAGCGGCAGGCTCACGACGGGCGGCTCGCGGGCTCCGCGCCCGCTGCCGTCAGGTCAGCCGTTGGGCAGGTCGAGGATGTCGAGCTCCCAGCGCAGCCCACGCTTGTGGTCGTACCCCACGACGCCGTGCGGATCGAGGATGTGCTCGTCCTCCAGGATCAGCACGATGCGCAGGCCGCTCGAGAGCGTGAGGTAGGCCCGCTCCCCATCGAAGCGCACCTCGCAGCCCGGGAACTTGCCATAGTCGTTCGTGCGCGCGACGCAGTGCCAGCTGTGCGCGTCGATCGGGCGCCCCTGGTAGGTGGCCGGATACGCCGTGGTCGCGGCGACGCCGAGCAGCAGGGCGCACGTCAGCAGGACGGTGGAACGGGACATGGATGGACCTCGCGCGGTGGGTTCACTCGGGCCGGTCGACGTACGTCAAGGGTATCAGGCGCGCGCCTTCCTCCCTAGTACTCAGGCGCCCGCGGGGCCGCATCCGGCAGCGCCTGCGCCGCGCCGGGGAGGATCGCCGCGCGAGGCGATCGAGTGACCAGCGGCATGCCGCGCGGCCGGGAGGCGCAGCGTGACGGGCGCCGGGGACGCTTCCCCGGCGCCCGCTGATGCCTCGGAGCCGTAGCGCCCCCTATCGCATGAAGACCATTCGGCGCACGAGCTCGTGGCCGTCGGCCCGCAGCCGGATGAAATACATCCCGGCCGGCGCCGCGCCGGCGCTGCCGCTGCCGGACCACGCCAGACTGTGGCGGCCCGACTCGAACTCCCGATCGGCGAGTACCGCGACCTCGCGACCCTGCAGGTCGTTCACCGTGAGTCGCACGTGCGCCGCGCGCGGGAGTTCGAATGCCACGTGGCCCACGCCGCGGGCGGGATTCGGGCGCACCGGGGCCAGCGCGAATTCGGTGACGGCGAGGTCGTCGACCCCCGAGGTCCCGGTGATGCTGAACGAGCCGTCGCTGGCGTCTTCCCCGGAGTTGGCGGCCGCGTCGTGCGCGACCACCCGGATGCGCGCGTCGGTGCCCGCCGGCCCGGTGACCGTCCAGGCGAACGAGCCCGTGTTGGCGATCCCGCTCGCGAGACTCTGCCACGGCCCCCCGAGCCCGCTGCGCGAGAGCAGCACGTCCACCGAGCTCACGCCCACGTTATCGGTGGCGTTCCACGTGATCGTGCGGCTCTCGCCCGCCGGCCACGACTCGCCCCCGTTGGGCGCTGACACGACGATCGCGGGCGCCTGTGCGTCCCGGGTCGTGAACGACCATGTGAGACTGATGGAGCGGCGCGCGCCGTCGTCGGCCGCGGCGTACCATTCGTACGCGGTGAGCTGTTCCCGCGCCGGCCACGCGAGGGTCGCGGTGCTCCCGGAAGCGACCCCGCTCACCGTGCCGAGCGCGGTGAATCCGGGACCGCCGCCGAGGTCCACCGGCAGCGTGAACTGGCTGCTCGAGTCGGCGTCGGCCTCCCACTGGTCGAGCCACGGCGAGTAGGTGCGGACACGCACCACCCCGTTCACGGGCGAGAACTCCAGCAGCCGCAGCCAGCCCGAGCCGCCGCTGGCGCGGTCCTGGTAGTCCTGCAGCAGAGTGTGAATCGTGTGGCCGCCGAAGCTGTCCGAGCGGCGTCCCTCGCCAGCGGTGTGGCCACAGATCATCAGCTCGAGATTCGCATGCGACTTGAGGGCGTCGTACACACCCTGCCCCTGCCCGGACCACGCGGCGGGATTGCCGGTGGCGAGCAGGTTGTGGACTACGACGATCGCCTTGCGACCCGCGTGGGCGGTCAGCAGGCTGTCCGCCCATGCCACGGCGGCCGGCTGCACGCTGGCGGCGTACTGCAGGCTGATGACGATCCAGTCGAGCCCGCCGCCGCTGAACAGCGAGAAGTGGTCGTTGCTGCGCCCGGGCTGGCGCGCGCCGCCACGATACGGCCGGCCCGCGAAGCGAGCTTCACCGAAGTACTCGTTGTAGAACGAGCAGGGCGCGGTCGGATCGCCGTTCGGTGTCTGATCGTGGTTGCCGACCGAGACCTCGTACGGGATGCCGTGCGGCAGCCCGGTCGCCACCGGATCCTCGAGGGCCGACAGCGCCGTGTCGGCGCGCATCCACTGGATCTCGGCGGCGTCGCCGGTCTCACTCAGGTCGCCGATCTGGCTCACGAAGACGATGTTGCGCGGGGCCCGGTTGGCGACCACCCACGCCGTCTGCGCCCGCAGCATCGCGTTGCTGCTGGTCCCCGCCTGAGAGGTGTAGTTCTGCGCGTCCGGCAGCAGGACCACGGTGAAGTCGGCGCCCGCCGCGGTCGGCAGGCTGCGCCCGTAGAACGTGACGTCCAGCGGGTCGGCATCGGGATCGCTCACCTGGACGGCGAGCGATGGGCTCGTCGACACGTCGATCGCGCCGTGCGCCGGACCGACGCACACAGGCGCCGTCGGCGCGTGATTCGCATGGGCGTCGAACGGCGCCCCCGCCACCCATGCGTACCCGGTTCCCGTGACCGTGCCCGGCAGCGGGGTGCTGGAGGAGGAGTTGACCGCGGTGCCGGTGCCCTCGTCGAGGCCCCAGCGCGCGACCAGCCCGGGACGCACGTCGACGATGGGCGTGAGTCCGGTCCCCCGGCCCAAGCCGCCCCGCACGACCGGCTCCGTGCCGGCGGCGGTCAGGACTTCCTCAGCCCGTACTTCTCGATCTTGTGATAGAGCGTCGCGCGGTCGATCTGCAGGACCTCGGCGGAGCGCGAGATGTTCCAGTGGTTCTGCTCGAGCACGTTCATCACGTGCGCCTTCTCCACGCTCGCGAGCGAGCCGCTGGCCGGCAGCGCGCCCTTGCCGAGCACCTGGAACGGCAGGTCCTCGGCCCGCAGCTCCGGCGGCTTGCCGACCACCATCGCGCGTTCGATCGCGTTCTCGAGCTCGCGCACGTTGCCGGGCCAGTCGTAGCGCACCAGCGCGTCCATGGCCTCGGGCGCGATCCGCATCTCGGTGATGCCGCGCGCGGTCGCGATGCGCCGGACGAAGTGGCCCGCGAGCCGCGGGATGTCGCTCTTCCGTTCGCGGAGCGGCGGCACGAAGATGCTGAAGACGTTGAGGCGATAGTAGAGATCCTCACGGAACGTCCCGTCGGCGACCGCCTTCTCGAGGTCGCGGTTGGTCGCGCAGACCACGCGGAAGTCCACCGCGATGATGTGGTTGCCGCCCACCCGGGAGAACTGCTTGGTCTCGAGCACCCGGAGCAGGTCCATCTGGGTCTTCATGTCGATGTTGCCGATCTCGTCGAGGAACAGCGTCCCGCCGTCCGCCAGCTCGAGCTTGCCCTTGCGCCGGTACTGCGCCCCGGTGAACGCGCCGCGCTCGTGGCCGAACAGCTCGCTCTCGAGCACGCCCTCGGCCAGCGCGCCGCAGTTGACGGTGACGATCGGAAAGTAACGGCGCGCGCTGTTGCCGTGAATGGCGCGCGCGACCAGCTCCTTGCCAGTGCCGCTCTCGCCGCGGACGACCACGGTCGTATCGGTGCGCGCCACCGTCTGGACCATCTCGAACACCTGCCGCATCTGCGGCGAGTCGCCGACGAGTTCGTCGGCTCGCGCGAACTCCGAGATCTGATCCTGCAGGCGTTCGTTCTGCTTCTGCAGCGCGCGCTGCTTGATGGCGTTCTGGACGACGTGCGACAGGTGATCGGGATCGACCGGCTTGGTCACGAAGTCGAAGGCGCCGGCCTTCAGCGCCTGCACCGCCGTGTCGACCGTTGCGAAGGCGGTGATGAAGATCACGATCAGGCTCGGATCGATCTGAGTCAGCCGCTCCTGCAGCGCGAGGCCGTCCATCCCGGGCATCTTCACGTCGAGCAGCACGACGTCCCAGCGCCGCGCCTGGACCCGCTGCAGCGCCTCGGCGCCGCCCGCGGCCACCTCTACCGTGTAGCCATCCTCGGCGAACCACCGCTGCAGCGACTCCCGGACGCTGAGCTCGTCGTCCACGATCAGGATGGCAGTCTTGTCGTTCATGGGAACCTCGACCTCAGGAAGAACGTTCACGTCCCCCGCCGTCGGGCCGGAGCTGGGCCCCGTCCAGCGGCGGGAAGACGAGTGTGATCAGGGTGCCGCACCCGGGCTCGGAGGCCACATCGATGGTGGCGCCGTGGCGCTGGGCGATGCCATAGACCACCGACAGCCCGAGGCCGACGCCCTGGCCCTGCGGCTTGGTCGTGAAGAACGGTTCGAACACGTGCGGCAGGTCGGCCGCCGCGATGCCGATGCCGGTGTCCTCGACGGTCAGGCGGACCTCGCCGCTCGACTCGCGGCGCGCCCGGATGCGCACGGTGCCGCCGTTCGGCATCGCGTCCGCGGCGTTGATGAGCAGTGCGACGAGGGCCTGCTGCAGCTGTCCCTCGTCGCCGAGGATGCTCAGGTCGGGCGGCTCGCAGGCGGTCTCGACCTCGACGTGGCGCATCTCCAGGTGGTGCGCGACCAGGGTCACCGACCGCTCCACCGCCTCGCGCACTTCAGCGCGGTGGAACTCCCCGTCCTGCTTGCGCGAGAACAGCAGCAGGTTCCGCACGATGCTCCCGCAGCGCTCGGTCTCGCGCACGATCATGTCGAGATCCGCGAGCAGCGTCCGCGCCCATGGAGCCTCGGCGCCGTCTCGTCGCACGCGCTTCGCCTGCAACTTGGCGTACGTGAGGATGCCGGACAGCGGGTTGTTGAGCTCGTGGGCGACCGATGCGGCGAGCGTGCCGAGCGAGGCCATCTTCTCGACCTGGAGGATCTGCCGGTCCATGCGACTCAGCTCCTGGGTCTTCTCGCGGACCCGATCCTCGAGAGTCCGGGCCCAGCGCCGGTTCTCCTCCTGAGCCTCGCGTAGCGAACGCGTCATGGCGTTGAAGGAGTCCGCGAGACCGCTCAGATCGTCGTGCCCCTGGACCGCGATCTCGTGATCGAGGTCGCCCCGGGCGAGCGCCTCGGTGCCGGCGGTGAGCGCCCGGATCGGGCGGCGCACGGTGATGCGCAGGAACACTCCGGAGGCAAGTGCGACCGCCAGGAATCCGATCGCCGCCGAGGACGCCGTCCGTCGCTGCGCGGTGGCGATCGCGGCGTCGACGGTCTGCAGGGACATCTGAACATCGAACACGCCGAGCACCGTCCGCTCGGACGGTGCCAGATGGCAGCCGCCGGTGGAGCACGACGGCTGGCTGCGGACCGGATGGATGACCCCCACCACGCGGTGCCCCGCACGGTCGCGGTAGACGCGGGCGCGGTTCGCCGACGGCAGTGATTCGAGAGGGCGGGCGCTGTCGTGGCAGGCCACGCACGCGTCGGCGTGCAGGTCGACCATGCGTCCCTGCTCGGCCGGATCGGTCGAGAACGTGATCTGGCCGCGCTTGTTGTAGATCCGAATGCTGACGACGCCCGGCTGGGTGCCGAGCGTCCGGGCCATCTGATAGACGTCCTGCTTGCGGTTCAGGAGCATGCTGTACTGGGTGCTGGCGGCGATGAAGTCACCGATGCGACTGGCGCTGGCGATGGCCTGCTCGGTCAACTGGACCGTGTAGAAGTGAATCGCGTAGGTCGCGAACAGGCCGAACGCGAGCAGCAGCAGGAGAAGGGTGCCCGCGAAGACCCGGAAGCTGACGGTGCGCAGCGCGCGCATGGTTGATCCCCACGGTTCCCAAGGGAGGCTGTGTGGACCTTCTCATCACCGCCCCGTGGGCGCAAACACACCGGGTCTCGCTCGGCCTTCGGCCCGAGGCAATCGACCCACCACGCGCTCCGAAGTCCTTGTCGCGCGCGCAGGAAGTGGGGCGTCGCGCGCGGCGACGCCTCCGTGGGATGGGGTCGTGTGAAGCGCGGTCGCGGGGACCGGCCGCATGACGCGGACGATGGCCCAAGGGGACAAGCGTGAGGAAGTCGAGGTCGCCGAGTGGCCGGAGAGGCTGGTGCGGTGGCACCGGCGGGTGCCGGGAGATACCTCGGATCGAGGTCGATGTGCCGCGAGACTCGGCGCGGACTCGAGCCGCGGATCGATCGCCGAAGTGGGGAGTTCCTCGGCAGTCGGTGCCGCGGATCCCTACACGCGTGCCAGCCCCTTGGCCGCCAGCCGGTTGGGCCGGCCGTCCGCGGACCGGCGCCGCCGTCGTGTGGAGTCCTTCCACAATCGAGCCGGCAGCGAGGCGACCGAGCGGACCGTCCGCGCGCGCCCTATCTCGCTGCTTCGCACGCGACTGCCGGATCGCGCTCGAACGGTGGCACGCATCCTTCTTATAGAGAGGGCGTGAAGAGCTGCGCCCACGCGGGCGCACGACGCGAAGCGACAGCGAGGACGCGCGCCCGGACGGCGCGCAGGGAGACGCGAAGAGCGCCATGTCCACGCCCACATCGGACGGCGGCCACCATGTGATCCCCCCGGACGAGTTGAAGTGCGTCTGGATGACGGCGGGGATCCTGTCCTACCAGCTCTGCGATCGGCAGCTGGACTGCGAGCACTGTCCGCTCGACCAGGCGATGCGCATGTACACGCGCCGCGGTTCCGTGCCGCGCATCGATCCCTCCGCCGCTCAGGTGCCGTCCACTCCCGTCGACCGCCATCTGCCCGACGACCGGCTCTACAGCCGCGAGCACTGCTGGCTGATGCGCGTCGCGGACCCGGCCGCAGGACGCGCCGTGTGGCGCGTGGGTCTGGAACCGGCGCTCGCCTCCGCGCTGCTCACGCCGCGCGCCGTGGTCCACACCGATCCGGGAGCCGCGATCCTGCATGGAGCGACTCACTTCTGGATCGTCACCGAGGGCGGGACGTTCGGGGTACTCGCTCCGGTCGGCGGCGCGCTCCACGCCACGAACCCGGCGCTCCACGACCGCCCGCACCTGGCCGCGACGCGGCCGCTGGACGAGGGTTGGCTCTACGAGGTGACGACGGACACCGGCTCGAAGGACCTCGGCCGGCTGATGACGGCGGAGAAAGCCGCGGAGTTGTACGACGCGGCGTCCGCCCGCTTCCACAAGACACTGCGGAGCGCGCAGCGCGGCAGCCGCTCCGCGAAGTCGGACGACGAGGACGACAACGCGACGTTGCGCGCCCTCGCGGACGCGCTGGGCCCGGCCCGCTATCTGAGGCTGGTGCGCCGGACGTACGGATGAAGGCACTCATGTTCGCGACTCACACACAGACACTACCGGTGACCTCCGGGACGCGCGCGGTCACGACGTCGGGACGGGCCGAGTTCCACGGCTCCCTCCCCCGCACGACCGGCGCCCGCGGATGGAATGGTGGAGACATGCGAAACCTCAGGACTTCCAGGCCGTCCCAGGAGGGCGAAGGGCACGGGCTGCGTTTCACCACGGGGCGAGCGCGGCCGCTGGGCGGCTGGTGCGCTCCATGGTTCCTGTTGCTGCTTCCGCTCGGCGCGGCCGGCGCGGCACCCAGTACTGCGGCCCCTCCCGCTCCGGCGGCACCGATCGAGCTGCGGCTGCCCGCCGACATCGTCTACCGGACGATCCAGGGCCGGGACAGCGCGGTCGTGTTCAGCCACCAGACCCACGTGGCGCTGGCCGAGAACCGCTGCACCGGCTGCCATCCGCAGACGTTTCCCATGCTCAAGCGCGGACCACTTCCGCTGCACTCCGTGATGAACGGCGGGGGCTCGTGCGGGACCTGCCACGACGGCAAGCAGGCGTTCGCGGTGACCGATTCGTCGTCGTGCCGCACCTGCCACACGGGCACGCGGCCGGCGGCGGCGAGCGCGGCCCCGACGGCCGCGGGCGCGACCGCGGCCAAGTTGCCCGCACCGCACACCTATCCACCCAGCGAGAACTCGCCCGGCCCGGTCACGTTCCGCCACCAGAGCCACATGCGCGGCGACGCCACCTGCGCCAGTTGCCACCCGAAACGGTTCCGCATGGCGGCCACGGCACCCCGCCCGGGCGGCGGCATGCACGAACGCGACGCCTGCGGCGCCTGCCACGACGGCAAACGGGCGTTCGCCGCCGAGGACCCCGAGACCTGCACGCGCTGCCACCGCGAGAACGGAGCCGGCCGATGACCAAGCGATTCGGGATCCTGTTCGACTCCACGCGCTGCATCGGCTGCGGCGCCTGCTCGGCGGCCTGCAAGGAGCAGAACCAGCTGCCGAAGCCGCTCGAGGAGAAGCCGACCGCCTACACCTGGACGGTGGTCGAGAACCGCGGCGGGGCGAACGTCCGGCGCCTGTGCATGCACTGCCTCACGCCGACGTGCGTGTCCGTGTGCCCGGTCGGCGCGATGAAGAAGACCCCCACCGGTCCGGTCGTGTACGACTCCAAGCTCTGCATCGGATGCCGCTACTGCATCATGGCGTGCCCGTTCGGGGTGCCGAAATACCAGTGGGACCGCGCCATCCCGATCGTCGGCAAGTGCGTGATGTGCGCGCCCCGCATCGCCGAGGGCCTGCCCACCGCGTGCGCCTCGGTGTGTCCCACCGGCGCCACGAAGTTCGGCGAGCGCGACGCCCTCGTGCGCGAGGCGCGCCAGCGCATCGCCCAGGAACCCTCGCGCTACGTCGACCAGATCTACGGCCTCGACGAGGCCGGAGGCACCTCGGTGCTGATGCTCTCCGGCGTCCCGTTCCAGCAGCTCGGGCTTCCCGTCAACCTGCCGCGCGAGCCGCTGCCGGAGACCACCTGGCGGGTGCTGTCGCACCTGCCGGACGTCGTCGTGTTCGCGGCCGTGTTCCTCTACGGCATCTACTGGATCACCAAGCGTCGCACGTACGTGCAGACGATCGAAGGCGGCGACGGTCCGGTCGAGCCGCCGACACCGGCGCACGGCGTCGGGGGAGGCAGGTCATGAGCGTCGCACTGAGCGCACCGCGCCGGGCGCGGCCGAGCTTCTGGGTGGCCGTCTTCTTCGTCATCCTCGCGGCGTTCCTGTACGTCACGTTCCTGCGCTTCTCGAAAGGGCTGGGCGCGACGACGAACCTGAGCGACCAGTTCCCGTGGGGGCTGTGGATCGGCTTCGACATCCTGTGCGGCGTCGGCCTCGCTGCCGGCGCGTTCACCATCATGGCGACGGTCCACCTGTTCAACATCCACCGCTTCGAGCCGATCGTCCGTCCCACCGTGCTGACAGGATTCCTCGGCTACGTGTTCGTCTGCATCGCGCTGATGTTCGACCTCGGCCAGCCGTGGCGGATCTGGCACGCGGCCGTGTTCTGGAACCCGCACTCGGTGATGTTCGAGGTCGCGTGGTGCGTGATGCTCTACACGACGGTGCTCACGCTCGAGTTCATGCCGGTGATCTTCGAACGGTTCCGGCTCGACGGCGCCCGCAGGTTCCTGCACAACCTGAACACGCCGCTCGTCATCCTGGGCGTGCTGCTCTCCACGCTGCACCAGTCGTCGCTCGGGTCGCTCTACCTCATCACGCCCGAGAAGCTGCACCCGCTCTGGTACTCGCCGTACCTGCCGGTGCAGTTCTACGTCTCGGCGATCGGTGCGGGCCTCGGCATGATCATCGCCGAGTCCTACCTGAGCGGCCGCGCGTTCGGGCGCGAGCTCGAGATGGAGCTGCTCGAGCCGCTGGGCCGCGCGATGGTGGTCGTGCTCGCGCTGTTCGGCGTGCTGCGCCTGCAGATGCTGGCGGGCGCCGGCGTCCTCCACCTCGCGTTCGCCTCCACCTACGAATCGCGGATGTTCCAGGCCGAATTCGGGCTCGGCGTGATCCTGCCGATCGCCTTGCTCGTGTGGCCGCGCATCCGCACCTCGCCGCGCGGGCTGGTGGCGGGCGCCACGCTCGCGGTGCTCGGCTTCATCATGCACCGGCTCAACGTCAGCGTGACGGCGTTCGAGCGATCGAGCGGTGTCCACTACACCCCGACGTGGATGGAGGTCGTGGTGTCGGTCGGACTGGTCGCGATCGGATTCGCGGCGTTCGCCCTGGCGGTGCGGTACCTCCCCATCTTCCCCGAGCACGGCGCGGGGGCCGGTTCCCGCCCGGCGCCGGCCCGGTCGGCGCGGGGGTGACGCGATGAGGCCGGGCATCGGCACGTTGGCGATCCTGGGAGTCGCGCTGGTGACCGCACTGGTCATCAGCCTGATGTCCGGCGTCATCATCAACGCCCACCAGGGGGCGTTGATCGCCCAGCTCACGCGCGGCGCGGACCAGTTGAGCGAGACCATCGCGAGCAGCATGTACTACGACATGCTCGCGAATCAGCGCGACGCGGTCCACCGCCAGATCGTCACCATCGGCCACCAGGAGGGCATCGAGAAGGTCCGGCTGTTCAACAAGGTGGGCACGGTGATGTTCTCGACCGACGAGGCCGAGATCGGCCGCGCCCTCGACAAGAACGCGGAGGCCTGCTACGCGTGCCACGCGGCGGGCCGCCCGCTCGAGCGGCTGCCGATGCACGCCCGCGCGCGCGTCTACCGGGCGACCGACGGCCACCGCGTGCTCGGCATGATCCGCCCGATCCACAACGAGCGGAGCTGCTGGAACGCCGCCTGCCATGCCCACTCCCGCAGCGAAGTGGTGCTGGGCGTGCTCGACGTGAACCTCTCGCTCGCCAACGCCGATCGCCAGATCGCCCACGACCGAAGCCAGCTGATCCTGCTCGCGGTTCTCGCCATCGCGGCGAGCAGCCTGCTGCTGTGGTGGCTGAGCGGGAAACTGATCCTGCGCCCGGTGCGCGCGCTGATCGCGGGCACCCGGCGCGTGGCGGCCGGCGATCTCTCGACCACCATCCCCGCCACCGCGGGACACGAGCTGGGCGATCTCGCACGCGCATTCAACGACATGACGAAGCGCCTGAGCGAGGCGCAGCGTCAGCTCGCGCAGTCCGACAAGCTCGCCTCGGTCGGGCGGCTCGCGGCCGGGGTGGCCCACGAGATCAACAACCCGCTGACGGGCGTGCTCACGTACGCGTCGTTCCTGCTCAAGCGCTCGGAGGGGAACACCGAGGCCAGCGCGGACCTCGAGGTGATCGTGCGCGAGACCAAGCGCTGCCGTGAGATCGTGCGCGGCCTGCTCGATTTCGCGCGCCAGACCCCACCCCACCGCCAGCTCACCGACCTGCGCGACGTGGTCAAGCGCGCGACCACCATCGTCATGAACCAGCTCACGCTCGCGCGCGTGAACATCGGCCTCGAGCTCGATCCCGACCTGCCCCCGGTGCCGATCGACGCCAATCAGATCCAGCAGGTGATGGTGAACCTGGTGCTCAATGCGGCCGACGCCATCGCCGGGAACGACGCGTCGCAGGGCGGCTCCATCTCGGTGCGCACGTCGGCGATCGACGTGATGCCGCGCGGGAACGCCCTCATCCGCGCCGCGGCGTGTCCCAAGGGCTGCGATCTGCTCGACAAGAGCGTGCGCCTCTCGGGCGTGCCGACCATCCGCGTGCTGCGCCGCACCGGGGACCGCGAGGTCGTCTTCCACCTCGACCCGCTGTACGGGCGCGCGAACCACCGCGCGGCGGAGCCCTGCGAGGAGGGCGTGATCGGGACCCACATGTGCCCCACCTGCCGCGCCAAGCTCGAGGTGCCCGACCGTCGCTGCGACGAATGCGGAGCCCCCTTGTTCGCCGTGCAGGTCGCCGGCCTCGGCCAGGTGGAGTGGTGCACGCGCAAGGGCTGCCACGGCGGCCACTGGGCGGCGATGGACGCGCGCGGTCCGCGGCCCTTCGCGCAGATCGAGGTCTCGGACACCGGGCGTGGCATCACGCCGGAGGAGATGGACCGGATCTTCGAGCCCTTCTTCTCGACCAAGGGCACGCGCGGCACCGGGCTCGGCCTGGCCGTGACGTGGGGCATCATCGAGGGGCACGGTGGCGCGATCACGGTCCAGAGCGAGCCCGGCCAGGGCACCCGCTTCACCGTCCGACTCCCATTCGAGGTCGCCGAGCCGGCCGGTCCGGGCGCGCCCGGCGCCGATCCGGCGAACGCCCCCCGCCGCGTCCCGATGCCCGACGCCCGCGGCATGACGGGACCCGGTCTCGTGGCGCCGGTCGCGCCGCGGTCGGCGACGCCCGCGAGCGGCACCACTCCGCAGGAACCGGGAGGTACGCCGTGACCGATGCATGCGATGTGCTCGTGGTCGACGACGAGCCGGTCGTGACGGAAGCCGTCCGCATGGTGCTGCGCTACGAGGGATTCGAGGTCACCACCGTGCCCGACGCCGAGACCGCGCTCGCGCATCCGGCCCTCGATCACTGTCGACTCCTCATCTGCGATCTGATGTTGCCCGGACGTTCGGGCCTCGAAGTGCTGCAGGCGGTGCGCGAGCGCCGTCCGCGGTTGCCGATCGTGATGATCACCGGGTACGCCACGCCCGCCCACGAGGAGCTGGTCCTCTCCGCGGGGGCGACGGCGTTCCTGCCCAAGCCTTTCGACGATTCCGAGTTGCTGACCCTGGTTCGGCACGTCCTGTCCCACCCGGACGTCGCCGGTGAGGAACCCACGTCATGACCGCCGTCCTGATCATCCTGCTGTTCGTCGCCTTCGTCGTCGCCGACCTCGTCGTGCGGTCGACCACCAAGCGGATGGAGGCCGCGCGCCAGCATCGAGAACGCGAGGCCGTCCTGAAGAGTTCCGTCCAACTGACGTTCGCGGACGAGGCGAAGAGCCTCCAGCGCGCCGAGGTGCCGCAGGCGCGGGCCCGCATCCTGGCGGTCGACGACGAGCACATCATCCTCGACAGCTTCCGCAAGATCCTGGTGCTCGCGGGCTTCAGCGTCGACACCGTGGACAACGGTCCCGAGGCGCTGTCGCTGCTGCGGGCCCGCGACTACGACTTCCTGTTCACCGATCTCAAGATGCCGGTGATGAACGGAGTCGAGGTGGTCAAGGCCGCGAAGCACCTGCGTCCGGACATGGACGTCGTGGTGATCACCGGCTACGGCACCATCGAGACCGCGGTCGAGACCATGCAGTTCGGCGCGATCGACTACGTGCAGAAGCCGTTCACCGAGGAGGAGCTGGTCGCGATCACGAACCGGCTCGTCATCAAGCGCGAGGCCCGCATGGAGGCGCAGCGGCGCCCGACCGTCCGGGTGGTCGCGCCCGCGGTGGCCGAGGTGGTCGCCAGTGGCGAGTACTGCGTGCCCGGCGGCGCGTTCGTGTACCCGGGACACACCTGGGCCCGCATCGACCCGGCCGGCCAGGTGTGGACCGGGATGGACGACTTCGCGCGCAAGCACCTGAAAGCCGTCGACCGCGTCGAAGTGCCGGCGGTCGGCACGACGGTCCGGCGCGGCGAGCCGCTGTTCACCGTGCGCCGCGGCGCCCAGGTGGCGCACCTGCTCGCCCCCATCAGCGGTGAGATCACCCAGGTGAACGAGGCCCTGAAGGGCTCCGCCTCGCTGATCGTCCAGAGCCCCTACGATCGCGGCTGGGTCTGCCTGGTGCGTCCCAGCAACCTGGCGGCCGAGCTCGACGGCCTGCGCATCGGCAAGCCGGTGGTCGCGTGGTACCAGGACGAGATCGCCCGCTCGCGCAAGGAACTCGAGGCGAACGGCCAGAGCGAATGGAAGTGGGCGGAGCTGGAGAGCCGCTTCTTCGGCCCCGGCGTGGCGACGAACGTGATGGTCACGGAGACCGTCGGGGTCGACTGAGCCGTCGGGTCGGCGCGCGGCGCGGGAGCGGTCCGGGGGCGTTCCGCGCCGCCGGGCCGCGGTTGTGCCGGGTCGCGCCAGCGCCTAATCTGGGGCGCGCAGGGCCCCTCGCCCCCGCACGGAGGCTTCGCATGACCCAGAGGATCTTGCTCGGAGATGAGGCCGTCGCGCTCGGCGCGGTCCACGCCGGGCTGAGCGCCGCATACGCCTACCCCGGCACGCCGTCCACCGAGATCATGGAAGCCCTGCAGTCCTACCGAGCGGAGCACGCCGGGCTCCATGCCAACTGGTGCGCCAACGAGAAGACAGCGTTCGAATGCGCGCTGGGCACCGCCTTCGCCGGCCGGCGCGCCCTGGTCGCGATGAAGCACGTCGGCCTCAACGTGGCCGCCGATCCGTTCATGAACGCCGCGCTCGTCGACGTCCACGGCGGGCTGGTGCTCGCGGTGGCCGACGATCCCGGCATGCACTCGTCCCAGAACGAGCAGGACAGCCGCTTCTACGCCGACTTCGCGCGCATCGTGTGCCTCGAGCCGGCGGACCAGCAGGAGGCCTACGACATGACCGTCGAGGCCTTCGACCTGTCCGAGCGATTCCGTATCCCGGTGATGGTGCGCCTGGTGACCCGCCTCGCGCACAGCCGCACGGTGATCGAGGTGGGCGAGCCACGCGAGCCGAACCCGATCCGCCGCGCGCCCGCGCGCCAGTCGTGGATCCTGCTGCCCGGCAACGCCCGGCGCCAGTGGCGGGCGCTGCTCGAGCGCCAGCCCGAGCTGCTCGCCACCAGCGAGCGCTCCCGCTGGAACACGCTCGTGCTGGAGGAGGGCGATCGCGCGCTCGGCGTGATCACCTGCGGCATCGCCCGCGGCTACTTCCGCGAGACCGTCGGCGAGCTGCCGCACGCCCCGTCGCACCTGCACATCGGCACCTCGCCGCTGCCCATCGCGGCGATCCGCCGTCTCGCCGCCCACGTCGCGCGTATCCTGGTGCTCGAGGACGGCTACCCGTTCGTCGAGCGCCAGCTGCGCGGG
The DNA here is from genome assembly GCA_963725865.1 of Candidatus Eiseniibacteriota bacterium. GTDB lineage: Bacteria > Eisenbacteria > RBG-16-71-46 > RBG-16-71-46 > RBG-16-71-46 > CAVSAC01. Next base: position 1,056,754 of record CAVSAC010000012.1, on the reverse strand, counting down.
CTCCTGCCGCAGACGCTCGAGGTGCGCGGGCGCATGGACGGCACACTGCCGCCCGACGGCGAGCTGACCCCCGAGAACGTGCGCGCCGCCCTCGGGCTGCCCGCTCGCGAGGTGATGAACCTGAACGGGGTGGCGCTCCCCAACCGCCCGCCGCAGCTGTGCGCGGGCTGCGCGCACGGCACCATGTACCACGCGCTGCACCGCGCGATGGAGGGAATCGACGCGCACATGGTGACGGCCGACATCGGCTGCTACACGCTTGGCGCGCTGCCGCCCTACTCCGCGATCGAGTCGTGCGTCTGCATGGGCGCTTCGATCGGGATGGCGAAGGGCGCGGCCGACGCCGGCTATCGGCCGGTGGTGGCGGTGATCGGCGACAGCACGTTCCTGCACTCGGGCATCACGCCCCTGCTCGACGCGGTCGCCGAGGACACCGACATGACGGTGCTCATCCTCGACAACGAGGCCACCGCGATGACCGGCGGCCAGCAGCCGCTGCTGCCCGCCTCCCGCCTGCATGCGATCGTGCTGGGCGTCGGGGTGGATCCGGCGCACTGCCGGCTGATCGAAGCCACCCCGAAGCTCCTGAAGCAGAACGCCGCGCTGCTGCGGGAGGAGATCGAGCACCACGGCCTCTCGGTCGTGGTGGCGGTGAAGGAATGCGTACAGACCGCGAAGCGCAAGCGGCGTGAGGCGGAGGTCCCGGCGTGAACTACGACATCATCCTCGCGGGCGTGGGCGGCCAGGGCGTACTCAGTATGGCCGCCATCATCGGCCGCGCGGCCGCGATCGATGGCCTCCAGGTCAAGCAGTCCGAGGTGCACGGCATGTCGCAGCGCGGCGGCGCGGTGGTGGCGCACCTGCGGCTCGCCGACCACCCGATCGACTCGGACCTCATCCCGCAGGGCACGGCCGACCTCATCCTGTCGATGGAGCCGCTCGAGAGCCTGCGCTACGTCGCGTACCTGTCGCCGCGGGGCTCGCTGGTGACCGCCGTCGACGCGGTCGTGAACATCCCCGACTATCCGGCGATGGACGGGCTGCTCGCCACCGTGCGGGGGCTGCCCCGCTCGCGCACCGTGGAGGCCGAGCGCATCGCCTACGAGGCCGGGGACGTGCAGGCGGTGAACACCGTCATGGTGGGCAGCGTCGCGGACCTGCTCCCGCTCACGGCCGCCGCGCTCGAGCAGGCGGTGCACGCGACCTTCAAGGCCAAGGGCGAACGGGTCGTCGAGCTCAACCGCGCGGCGTTCCGGCGCGCCCGCGAAGGCGCCGCATGATTCCCGACGCGGCCCGCGTGGCCCGCGTGCTCGAAGCGGCGCGCTCGCACTCCGCGGGTGCGCTCACCGAGACCGCGGGCATGGCGCTGCTCGAGGCGCTCGGGATCGACGTCCCGCGGCGGATCGAGTTGCGGGACGCCGCCGCCGCCGCCGCGCTCGTCGCCCCGCCATTTGCCGGGGAGCGCGCGGTCGTCAAGGTGATCAGCACGCGCATCCTCCACAAGACCGAGGTGGGCGGCGTGGCGATCGTGGCCAACACGGTCGCGGCGATCACGGACGCGGTGCGCGACATGGAGCGCCGGCTGCCGGCCGCGGACGTCGAAGGCTTCACGATCAGCGAGCACGTCGCGTTCTCCCCCGCGCTCGGACACGAGCTGCTGGTGGGCCTGCGCTGGACCGAGGATTTCGGCGCCGTCGTCACGGTGAGCGCCGGCGGGGTCGCGACCGAGCTGCTCGCCCGCAGCTTCCGCGCGGACGAAGCGCTCGCGGTGTTCTCCCCCGCGCTCGCCGACGAGGCCACGATCGATCGCGCGCTCGCGCGCGTGCCCGCGGTGCGGCTGGTGACGGAGCCGTTGCGCGGGCAGCCCGCGCGGCTCGCGCGCGCGCGTCTGGTGGACGTCGTGAGCCGCATCCTGTGGCTCGCCGAGCGCTTCGTCCCGGCGCCGCTGAGCGAGTTCGAGGTCAATCCGCTGGTGCTCGCGGGCGGGCGGCTGGTGGCGCTCGACGCGCTCGCGAAGCTCGGCGGACCCCGTCCGGCGCCGGCGCCGCCGCGGCCGCTCGAAAAGGTGCGGCGGCTGCTCGAGCCGCGCACGGTCGCGATCGTCGGGGTGTCCGAGAAGGGCATGAACCCGGGGCGCATCATCCTGCAGAACCTGCTGCGCGACGGCTTCGATCCCGCCGCCATCACCGTGATCAAGCCCGGCACCGCGGAGATCGACGGGGTGCGGTGCGTGCCGGCGCTGGACGCGCTCGAGCAGCGCGTGGACCTGCTGGTGCTGGCAATCGCGGCCGCGCAGGCGCCCGACGCGATCGCCGCCGCGGCCGACGGCGCACGGGCCGAGAGCATCATCCTCATCCCGGGCGGGCTCGACGAGCGTCCCGAGAGCGCGCCGCTGGTGGCGCGCATGCGCGCCGCGCTGGCGCGCGCGCGGGGGGCCGCGTGGCGCGGCCCGGTGGTGAACGGAGGCAACTGCCTGGGCGTGCGCTCGGTGCCGGGCCGCGTGAACACGCTGTTCATCCCGGAGTTCAAGCTGCCGCTGCCGCGCGGGACCGCGAGCCCGATGGCGCTGATCTCGGGCAGCGGCGCGTTCGCGGTCGCCAAGACCAGCAAGCTGGCAGGGCTCAATCCGCGCGTGGTGGTCTCGATCGGCAACCAGATGGACCTCACCATCGCGGACTACCTCGAGGTGCTCGCAGCGGATTCCGCGATCGCGCTGTTCGCCGTGTACGTCGAGGGCTTCCGGCCGCTCGACGGCCGGCGGTTCGTGACCCTCGCGCGCGCGATCACGGAGTCGGGGCGCACCGTGGTGCTCTACCGCGCCGGCCGCACGAGCGCGGGCGCCGCCGCGGCGGCCAGCCATACGGCCTCGATCGCGGGTGACTACGCGGTGACGCGCGCGCTCGCCGAGTCCGCGGGCGTGGTGGTGGCGGACACGCTGGAGGACTTCGAGGACCTCACGCGGCTGTTCGCGATGCTCCAAGGCCGCACGCCCGCGGGCCTGCGCCTGGGCGCGCTCTCGAACGCGGGATTCGAGTGCGTGGCGATCGCCGACAGCCTCGGCCCGTTCGCGCTCGCCGAATGGACGCCGGCGACCCGCGGGGCACTCGGCGCTCTGCTCGATCGCGCGCGGCTCGCCGACATCGTGGCGATCCGCGATCCGATCGATCTCACCCCCATCCTCGGCGACGCCGGGTTCGCGGAGGTGGCGCGGCTGGTCCTCGAGGATCCCGAGGTCGACGCGGGCCTGATCGGCTGCGTGCCGATGACTGGCGCGCTCGACACGCTCGCGCCGGGTGCCGGGCACTCCGACGACGTCGATCGCGAGGACTCGGTGGCGGGCCGCCTGGTGCGGCTGTTCCACGCGACCCGCAAGCCCTGGGTGGCCGTGGTGGACGCCGGCCGGCTCTACGACCGCATGGCGCAGCGGCTGGAGGACGGTGGGGTGCCGACCTTCCGCACCGCCGATCGCGCGCTGCGACTGTTCGGGCGCTGGTGCACGCAACGCCTCCCTGCCGGCGCCGCCGCGGAGCCGCTGGTTGCGGGCCCCGTGCCCGCGCCGGCGGGAAGGATGGACGCATGAGCCCCGGCGCACGCTTCGTCCCCGGCGACCACCTCGGCCTCGAGCCGCTGGCGACGCTGTTCAATCGCGGCTACGAAGGCTACTACGTGCCGATCCATCTCGACGCCGAGGCGTTCGCGCTGTACGCCGCGGCCTGGGATCTCGATCTCTCCGCGACCCGGGTGGCGGTCGCCGGCGGCCAGCCGATCGGCTTCGCGCTGCTCGGCGTGCGGGGCCGCCGCGGGTGGGTCGGCGGCATGGGCGTGGTCCCCGAGTGGCGCGGCCGCGGGCTGGGACGCGCAGCGATGGAGGCGGTGCTGGCCGAAGCCCGCGCGATCAGGCTCTCGGTCGTGGACCTCGAGGTGCTGGAGCAGAACAACTGGGCCGCGCGCATCTACGACGGACTCGGCTTCCGCGCGACGCGCGACCTGGACGTGTGGGCGCGGCCCGCCGAGGCGCCGGCGATCGCTTCCGTGGCTTCGCCGGCGGTGAGCGCGATCCCGGTCGACGAGGCTCTGGCGGCACACGCGGCGCTCCACCCGCAGCGCGCTCCCTGGCAGCGCGATCTGCCCTCGCTCACGCGGCAGGCCGAGCGCCTCTCGGCGCTCGGCGTGCGTGGAGCGGGTGGGATCTCCGCGCTGGCGCTGTTCCATCCCTCGCCGCGCGGACTGGCCGTGCTGGCGCTTGCGGCCCGCCCCGACGCCCCGAGCGGTTCGCATGCCGCCCTGCTCGCGGCGCTGCTGGCTCCGCACCCCGGAGTGGGCGCCACGCTCGCCAACCTGCCGGTGGGCGACCCGGCCGCTGCCGCGCTGGCGGCGGCCGGATTCACCGTGCGTCTGCGGCAGCGCGAGATGACGCTCGCCCTGCCCGGTTAGCCGGCCGCGCCGCGGCTGCGGCCGCCCGCGAGCGGTGCGGCCGCTCGGATTGGCGGCGCTGGGAGTTGGGAGTAGGATGCGGAGTATCCGGGTGCTTCGGACCCCAGCGCCCATGAGACGACAAGTGCTTTCGGCGCTTCGCGCTCCGGACCTCGGCGTTCCGCCCTCGCCGCGGCGGTGGTCCGGCCCGTGATCGCCGTGAAAGGGGATCCGATGGACCGCTCCGAGAACATCCGTACCGCGAAGACCGTGCGGCGCGGACCCGCATTGATGCGCGAATCGCTCAGCAACAAGGGGCTCGCGTTCACGCCCGAGGAACGCCGGGCCCTGCGCCTGCGGGGTCTGCTGCCGGCCGCCCACCTCACCATCGAGGAGCAGGTGGCGCTCGAGCTGGAGCACCTGCGGGCGAAATCCACCGACCTGGAGAAGTACATCGGCATGGTCGCGCTCCAGGACCGGAACGAGACGCTGTTCTACCGGCTGCTGGTCGAGAACGCGATCGAGTTCCTGCCGATCGTGTACACGCCCGTGGTCGGCAAGGCCTGCCAGATGTTCAGCCACATCTTCCGCCAGCCGCGCGGAGTCTGGCTGACGCCCGAGGACGAGGACTCGATCCCCGAGGTGCTCCGCAACTGCGGGCGCGAGGACGTGCGGCTGATCGTGGTGACGGACAACGAGCGCATCCTCGGGCTCGGCGACCAGGGCGCTGGCGGCATGGGCATCCCGATCGGCAAGCTCGCGCTCTACACCGCGGCCGCCGGCATCCATCCCGTCGCAGTGCCTGCCGATCAGCCTCGACATCGGCACCAACAACGCCGAGCTGCTGAACGACCCGTACTACGTCGGCTACCGCCAGCGCCGGCTGCGCGGCGAGCGCTACGACCGCTTCATCGAGGCGTTCGTCGAAGCGGTGCGCGAGGTGTTCCCGCGCGCGCTGCTGCAGTGGGAGGACTTCGCGAAGGACAACGCCTTCCGCCTCCTCGACCGCTATCGCAAGCGCCTCACGTGCTTCAACGACGACATCCAGGGCACCTCCGCCGTCATCGTGGCCGGGCTGCTCGCCTCGCTCCGTATCACGGGCGGCCGGCTCGAGGAGCAGCGCATCGTGTACGCGGGCGCCGGCTCGGCCGGCGTCGGCATCGCGCGACTGGTGCGCAGCGCGATGTCGGAGTCGTGCAGCGACGCGGGGAAGCTGCGGCGCTCGCAGGTACTGCTGGACTCGCACGGCCTGGTGTGGGACGACGGCAAGCCGATGGACGTGCCGAAGCGCGAGTTCGCGCTCACCCGCGAGGAGCTGCGCGGCTACGGGTTCGAGGGCGACGGCCCGTTCGACCTGCTCGAGGTGGTGCGGAAGCTGAAGCCCACGATCCTGGTCGGCACCAGCGCCACCCCCGGGTTGTTCAGCAAGGAAGTGCTGACCGAGATGGCGCGGCACGTCGAGCGCCCGGTGCTGTTCGCGCTCTCCAACCCCACCTCGAAGAGCGAGTGCACGCCCGAGGAGGCCATCCAGTGGACCGAGGGCCGCGCGATCATCGCGACCGGCAGCCCGTTCCGCCCGGTGACCTACCAGGGCGTCGTCCACAAGGTCGGTCAGGGCAACAACGTGTTCATCTTCCCGGGCGTGGGGCTGGGCATCATCCTGTCCGAGACCCGCGAGGTCACCGACAGCATGTTCCTGATCGCGGCCAAGGCGCTGGCGTCGTGCGTGACCGAGCAGCAGCTCGCGTGCGGCCAGCTGTACCCCGACGCGGACGGGCTGCGCAAGGTCAGTGCCCGGATCGCGGCCGCGGTGATTCGCGAGGCGCAGCGCCTGAACCTCGGGCGCATGATCGCCGACGACGCGATCGAGCAGTCCGTGAAGGACGCGATGTGGTTCCCCGACTACCCGGCGATCGAGCCCGACACCCGGCGGTCGGTGCACGAGGAGCTGGCGACGGAGAGCCGTCGCTGAGGTCGACCCGCAGAACCGAGGGCGGCGTCGCCGTGCGGCGCCGCCCTTCGTGCGTCCATCGCTCCCGGCCGTGACGCCGCGACCTCGAACGGCTATGGTGCCGGCCGCGCGCGTCGCCGTCCGCGCCCCAACCTGGGAGGATCCGTGAGCACCACCGAGCAGGCCTCCGGCGGCACCGCCGCGTGGGCCGCGTTCGCCGGCTGCAGCACCATCTGGGGCAGCACGTTCCTGGTCATCTCGATCGGCGACGACGCGCTGCCGCCGTGCTGGGCCGTCGCGCTGCGCATGGCGCTCGCGGGCGTGCTGCTCACGGCGATCACCTACGCGCTCGGCCGCCGGCTTCCGCGCGGAGCCGCGCTGCGCGCCGCGGCCGGCTACGGCCTCCTCAACATGGGGATCAGCATGCCGCTGCTGTACTGGTCCGAGCTGGTGGTGCCCTCGGGACTGGTCGCGGTGCTCTACGCCACCATCCCGCTCACGACCGCCCTGTTCGCGCGGGCGTCCGGGCTCGAGCGGCTGGTGCCGCTCAAGATCGCCGGCGCCCTGGTCGCGCTCGGTGGCGTCGTCGCGATCGTGGCCGGGCGCGCGTCGGGCGCGGTGCAGGCGCTGCCGGTCGCCGCCGCGGTGTTCGCCGCGACCTGCGCGGCGGCGTCCGGCGTGGTGCTCAAGCGCGGGCCGCGCCAGGATCCGCTGGCCGCCAACGCGATCGCCTCGTTCACGGGCTTCGGGGCGGCGATGCTGGCCAGCGTCCTGGCGCGCGAGCCGCACCCGCTGCCCACCCGCGGCCCCGAACTCCTCCCGGTGCTTTACCTCGTGGTCGCCGGCTCGATCGGGGCCTTCGGGTTGTACGCGTGGCTGGTCAACCACTGGCCCGTCACGCGCATCTCGTTCATCTCGGTGATCGTCCCGGTGGTCGCGCTCGCGCTCGGCGTGGTGTTCCGCGGCGAGCGGCTCGAGAGCGGCGAGGTGCTCGGCACGGTGCTCGTGATGGCGGGGCTGGCGCTGGCGCTCGCGGGCGACCGGCTGCGACTGCGCGCCGCGGTCGCGGGCGGATCCGGACCACCCCGGGCATGATCGGCCCGTTGCGCCGCTATGCCCGCTGGCTGCACCTGCGCTGGCCGGCCGGACTCGTCGAGCCCGCGCCGGCGGTGCGCGAGGACGGCGCCACGTCGGTGGCCGGCGTGTACGTCGCCGGCGACCTCGCGGGCGTGCCGCTGCTGAAGAGCGCGCTGGAGTCCGGCGCCCGGGTGATGCGCGCCATCGCCGCCGACGCCGCCTGGCGCGCGGCCGACGTGCCGGCGGGCGCGGTCGACGTGGTGATCGTGGGCGCGGGTCCGGCGGGCGTCGCGGCGGCGGCCGAGGCGCGCAAGCTCGGCCTCTCGTTCCGGCTGCTCGAGAGCGCCGAGGCGTTCTCCACCATCGCGAACTTCCCGCGCGCGAAGCCGATCTTCACGTACCCCCGCGCCATGACTCCGACGTCCGCGCTGCAGGTGCGCGCGACCGTGAAGGAGACGCTGCTGGACGAGCTGCGCGCGCAGGCGGCAGTACTCGGGATCGCCCCCGAGCCCGCGCTCGTGGAGTCGGTCGGGCGCGCGGGCGGCGGGCTGGTGGCGCGGCTGGCGGGCGGCGGCGAGGTGCACGCGCGGCGCGCGGTACTCGCCATCGGCCGCAGCGGCGAGTACCGGCGGCTCGGGGTGCCGGGCGAGGACCTCGACCTGGTGAGCAATCGCCTGCACGACCCGGGCGACTTCGCGGGCCGCCGCGTGCTGGTGGCTGGCGGCGGCGACTCCGCACTCGAGACCGCGTCGGCGCTCGCCGAGGCGGGCGCGGCGGTCACGCTGGCGCACCGCGGCGAGGATCTCGCACGCGCGAAGCCGGAGAACATCGAGCGGGTGCAGGCGCTCGCGAGCGCCGACGCCGTGCCGGCCGCCGGCCGGATCGCCGTGCGGCTGCGCACCACGGTGCGTGCGATCGCGCCCGACGCGGTGCGGCTCGTGGACGCCGGCGGCCGCGAGACGTCGCTCGCCGCCGACGCCGTCTTCACGATGATCGGGCGCACCGCGCCGCTCGAGTTCCTGCGCCGCTGCGGCGTCGCGATCGCCGGCGAATGGACCCGGGCCCGGCTGCTCGCGATGGCCGCGTTCATGCTCGGCTGCGCGTGGCTCTACGACTGGAAGTCGGGCGGCTATTTCTCGTCGCTCTGGTACGCGCGCCACTGGTTCCCCACCGACCTGCCCGAGCGGCTGCGCGCGGCCGGTGGCGCGATGGCCGCGCAGGCCGCCGATCCGCACACGCTGCTCGGCACGCTCGCCATCAGCGCGTCGGGCCCCTCGTTCTGGTACACGCTCGCCTACTCCACGGTCGTCGTGGTGTTCGGGCTGCGCCGCATCCGGCGCCGCCGTACGCCCTACATCACCGCGCAGACGCTCACGCTGATGGCGGTGCAGGTGGGGCCGCTGTTCCTGCTCCCCGAGGTGCTGCTGCCGCTGATGGGCGCCCACGGCTGGCTGCCACGCGGGCTGCTCGACGCGCTGTTCCCGGTGGTCGGCTACGGACACGGCCGCGAGTACTGGCGCGCCTACGGGCTGGTGCTCGCGTGGCCGCTCGACGTCTACAACGTATTCACGCACCAGCCGCTCGGATGGTGGCTGGCGATCTCGTTCGTGCAGACGTGCGTGCTCATCCCGTTCGGCGTGTATCTGTACGGCAAGGGCGCCTACTGCGGGTGGGTGTGCTCGTGCGGCGCGCTGGCCGAGACCCTCGGCGACACCCATCGGCACAAGATGCCGCACGGTCCCGGCTGGAATCGGCTCCAGCTCGCGGGACAGGCGCTGCTCGGGCTCGTGGCGTTGATACTGCTGGTGCGAATCGCGGGCTGGCTGCTGCCGGCGGGGAACTGGGCGGACCGGATCTTCGAGCCGCTGTTGAAGACGCCGTACCAGTGGACGATCGACGTGTTCCTCGCGGGCGTGGTCGGCTACGGCGTCTACTTCTGGTACTCGGGCCGCTTCTGGTGCCGCTTCTTCTGCCCGCTCGCGGCCCTCATGCACGTGTATGCACGATTCAGCCGATTCCGCATCCTCGCCGAAAAGAAGAAGTGCATCTCGTGCGGGCAGTGCACCGCGGTCTGTCACCAGGGCATCGACGTGATGCGCTTCGCGAACCGCGGCGCGCCGATGGCCGACCCCGAATGCGTGCGCTGCTCGGCGTGCGTGCACGTGTGTCCGACCGGCGTCCTGCGCTTCGGTCAGGTCGATGGCCATGGAGTGGTGATCGGGGTCGACCAGCTGCTCGCCTCACCCGTGCAGCGCCGCGAGTCCGACTGAGACCCTGCACGAGGTGACGGTCGCAAATCATCATCCACAGACGGGTTGGGGCGTGGCCCAATGAAGGAGCCGGGCGGCTGGAGCAGCCGTCCGGCTCCGGGCGTTCACGAGGATCAGGACTTGTGGACGTTGCTCGCCTGCAGGCCCTTCGGCCCCTGGACGATGTCGAACTCGACCTTGTCGCCCTCGACGAGGCTCTTGAAGCCCTCGCCCTGGATGGCCGAGAAATGCACGAACACGTCCTCGCCACCCTCCTGCGAGATGAAGCCGAATCCCTTCGCGTCGTTGAACCACTTCACGGTACCACTGGCCACTGCGGACTCCTTCGATGCGGGGACGCGGCGTCCCCTCCTTCGATGTCGATGACGTCCCGGGACGCCACCATGCGGATGCCGTCGGATACCGCTCCGAACGCGCACAGCCGCGGGGTCCATCGATCCCGCGGCTGCGACTGAAGCCTTCAGGCGGCGCGAAGGCGCGGATCCGAACGGCCACGAGTCTCCCGCCTCGGCCCGGTGCCGGTCAAGCCGGGCCGCGTCCGGGATCCCGCGCCCCGTCTCAGCGCGTCGGCGCCCCGGGCGCCGCCCGCACCACCAGCGGCTGCTGCCGGGTGGTCGCGCCGGGGCACTTCAGCGTGACCGTGTAACGTCCCGGCTCGACGAACTCGGGACGGTCGAGCCACTCGGGGCGCTCGACGCGCGCGCGCGGGTCGCCGGCGATCAGGTCCCACATCACGCGATGGAGGCCCGCGGTGCCCGGCCCCTTCAGCGTGCGCACCGTGCGCCCGGCGCTGTCGGCGATCGTGATCGACACTTCGTCGTCCATGTCGTGCGCGAGCAGGTAGTCGAGCGACGCCCCGAACGCCGGGTTCTTCGCCGCGAACGACTTCTGGCCCCACACACCGCCGATCCCCTGGATCAGGTACGCGGTGGCCGGTCGCGGGGCGAAGAACGTGACGGTGTCGTGCTGCGCGGTCGCCTTCCACTGCTCGAGTGGTCCGATGTCGTCGAGCACGTACACGCTGCGGCCGTGGGTGCCAGCGATGAGGTCGCGCTCGCGCGGGTGGATGACGATGTCGTCCACCGCCACTGTCGGCAGGCCGCGGTCCATCCGCGTCCAGTGCGCGCCGCCGTCGAGGCTCAGGTGGATCCCGGTCTCGGTGCCCACGAACAGCAGCGACGGATCGGCGAGGTCCTCGCGCACGACGTGCACCGGCACCTCGCGCGGCAGGTCCCCGACGATCGGACTCCACGTGCGGCCGCGGTCATGCGTCACAAGCACGTACGGCGCCAGGTGATCCGAGCGATGCCCGTCGATCGACACGAAGGCGGTGCGCGGGTCGTGATGCGAGGCCTCGATGCAGGTGACGTACAGTCCCGCCGGCACTCCGCGCAGCGCGCTCGTGAGGTCCTCCCACGTCGCGCCGCCATCGGGCGTCACCCACACCTTGCCGTCGTCGGTGCCCACCCACACCAGCCCGCGCTGCAGCGGGGACTCGCAGAGCGTGGTGATGGTGCAGTAGGTCTCGGCGCCCGAACCGCCGGTCACCATGCGCCGCGGATCCTGGGTGGTCAGGTCGGGGCTCGCCGGTTCCCACCGGTCGCCGCGCTGCTCGAGCCGGAAGAGCCGGTTGCCGCCCATCCACAGCACGCTCGGGTCGTGCGGCGAGATCATGAAGGGCGTGTTCCAATTGAATCGGAACACCGGCTGCCCCTCCTTGGCCACCGGCTGGAGCCGCCGCTGCACGCCGCTCGCGAGATCGGTGCGCACGAGCGAGCCGCCCTGCGACTCCCAGTACACGATGTCGGGATCGGTCGGATCCGCCGCGACGTGGAAGCCGTCGCCGCCACCGAGGCAGGTCCAGTCGTGGTTCAGGATGCCGAGATGCCGGTCCTCCTCGCCCCACGTCTGCGTCTCGAAGCGCGTGCGGCTCGGGCCGCCCCACGACTGGTTGTCCTGCAAGCCGCCGTACACGCGGTACGGGTCGCCCATGTCCACCGCGAGGTCGTAGAACTCGCCGATCGCGAGGTTGTTGACGAAGTCCCAGTGCGCCGCGCGGTCGTGGCTGAGGAACAACCCGCCGTCGGTCCCCATCAGCACCCGCCCGCCTCCGGTCGGGTCGACCCACATCGCGTGGAGATCGGGGTGCAGGTTGCGCGCTCCGCCGGCGCGGAAGTGGTGGCCGCCGTCGTCGGAGATCCACAGGTCGGTGCCGAGCAGGTAGACGCGGGTGCTGTCGTCGGGCTGCACGCGGATCTGGCCGAAGTAGAACGGTCGCGGCACCAGGTCGGTGAGCCGCCGCCAGTGCTCGCCGCGATCGTCGCTGCGGAACACGCCACCCGTGCGGCTCTTGTCCTCGAAGTCGGAGAGGTGGCCGCCCTCGTCCGACTCCACCACCGCGAACACCACGCGCGGATCCCTGCGCCACACCTGGAGCCCGATGCGTCCGGTGTGCGCCGGCAGCCCGTCGGTGCAGCGCGTCCAGGTGCGGCCGCCGTCGTGCGTGCGAAAGATGCCGCCGACCGCGCTGCCGCCCTCGTACGACCACGGCGTGCGCAGCCGGGTGTACATCGCCGCGTAGAGCACCTGCGGATCGCCGGGGTCCATCGCCAGGTCGACCGCGCCGGTGCGCGCGTCGACCTGGAGCACCGGCTGCCAGGTGCGGCCGCCGTCGGTGGTCTTGAACACGCCGCGTTCTCGGCTCTCGCCCCACAGCCGTCCGAGCGCCGCCACGTAGACCGTGTTGCTGTCGGTCGGATGCGGCACCACGCGCGCGATGCTGCGCGTCCCCTCGAGCCCGCGGGGTGACCAGGTGGCGCCGCCGTCGTCGCTGCGGTAGACCCCGTTCCCCCACGACGACGAATTGCGGCTGTTGGCCTCGCCGGTGCCCACCCAGACCACGTCCGGGTTCTTCGGCCACAGGGCGACGTCGCCGATCGAGGCGACCGGCTGATCGTCGAACATCGGCATCCACGTGGTGCCGAGGTCGGTCGACTTGAACAGCCCGCCGGTGCCGAGCCCCAGCCATACGGTCGCCGGGTGCGCCTCGTCCACCGCGATGCTGGAGACGCGGCCACCCATCGTCGCGGGGCCGATCGAGCGCCACGGGTAGTCCTTGAGCGTGCGCTGGTCGAACGTCGCCGGAGCGCGGGGGGCGGACGAACGGACCGGGGCGGGTGACGCGAGCGCGGCCGTCGGCGCGACGAACAGGAGCAGCACGGCCATGGCGGAGGGACGCAGCATGGGGAAGCTCCTCTGCACGAAGGCGCGGCGACCCCGCGAGGAGCCGCCGCGCTCGGTCACTTCACTTGACGTCCACGAGCTCGACCTGGAACACGAGGGTGGCACGGGGCGGGATGACGCCGCCGGCCCCGTTGTCGCCGTACGCCAGCGCCGGCGGGATCTCGAGCTTGCGCCTGCCGCCGACCTTCATTCCGGAGATGCCCTCGTCCCATCCCTTGATGACCTGCCCGCTGCCGAGCCGGAACACCAGCGGCTCGCCGCGGCCGTACGAATGATCGAAGACGGTGCCGTCCGTCAGGCGCCCGACGTAATGGACGGAGACCGTCGAGCCGGACTTCGCCACGACCCCCCTGCCCACCACCAGGTCCCAGAACTTCAGCCCGCTCGCGGTACGGACCGGCTTGCCGTTGATCGTCCACACCGCGGTGTCCTGCGCCGCGACCGCCGGAGTCGCGGGCGCCGGTGCCGGCGTGGACGCGGCGGGCGGAGTGCTCTTCGGCTGGCAGCCCGCGAGAGCGATCACGGCCGCCAGGGCGAGCCAACCTCGCTGCGTGGTCATCGGACTCCTCCCGAGCGCGGTCGTGCGGCCGAGGCGCAGCGCGGCGACGGAGCGTCGCAACGCCGCCGCGGTCATCGCACGCCGAGCAGCTGCACTTCGAACACCAGAGTGGCGCCCGCCGGGATCACGCCCGCGGCGCCGCGATCGCCATAGCCCAGCTCGGCGGGGATCGTGAGCTTGCGCTTGCCCCCGACCCGCATGCCGGCCACGCCCTCGTCCCAGCCCCGGATCACGTTGCCGGCACCCAGCGTGAACGTGAACGGCTGCCCGCGGTCGAGGCTGCTGTCGAACTTGGTGCCGTCGGTCAGCCACCCGGTGTAGTGCACCGACACGCTCATCCCGGGTTCGGCGATCGTGCCCGAGCCAACCACGAGGTCCTGGTACTTCAATCCGCTGGGTGTCACGACCTCCGGGGGAACCGCGGGCGCGGCGGGGGCCTTCTCGGCCGCGCTGGCGGACGCCGCGTGGGAGGTGACGTCGGCGGGGCTGGTGCCGGCTGCGTGGTGGCAGCCCACGATCGCAGCCAGCGCGAGCGGGGCGAGCCAGCGGGTGCGGTGCTTCATGCGGGGCTCCTTTCGCGTCTCGGGTGGAAACGGCAACGGCGGCCCACGCTCCCACATCGGAGCAGCGGCATCAAGGCCCCGCCGGGGCCTCCGAAACGGCCTGAAGCGCCGGGGCGGACCGGCCGATACCCCACTGGTCGAAGTCTCCCCCGGCGCGCTTCACCGCGCGTGATCCAGGACTGCTCTCCCGGAGGAAAGGGACATGAGCGACATCAACAAGGTCGTCGCACACTACATGAACGGGAAGCTGATCAAGGGAGCGACCCAGGACTTCTTCCCCAATCGGCCGCTGTTTCACGTGCAGCCCGGCGGCGGCGAGCCGACCATCGAGGTCCGCGGCAAGGAGCTCAAGGCGGTGTTCTTCGTCCGCGACCTCGCGGGCAACCCCAAGCGGCGCGACCTGCGCGGCTTCCTGGGATCGCCGGCCGAGACGCGCCAGGGCAAGAAGCTCGCGGTGTTGTTCAAGGACGGCGAGCTGCTGTGCGGGTACTCGCTCGCGTTCTCCCCCGATCGCGAGGGCTTCTTCATGTTCCCGTCCGACGTCGAGAGCAACAACCTGCGCATCTACGTGATGACGGCGGCGTGCGCCGAGGTGAAGGCCGGCCCGGCGGCCGACCAGCTGGTGCAGAAGATACTCGCCTCGCGCGCTGCGTGAGCCCGCTCGGCGGTTGAACTCGGCAGGCGGCATCGGGTAGAGTCGCGCCCCGTGCGCGCTCCGCGCACGCCGGTCCAACCACCCACCGAGGGCTCCATGACCTCCTTCAAGCACCGCCTCCATCGCAAGCGCGCCAAGAAGTCCGCGAAGCGCAAGGCCGAGAAGGCCCGCGCCGCCAAGAAGGCCGTCAAGCGCTAGTCGGGCGGTGGCTCGGCGCTCCGCGGAGCGCGCAGCCACCCGATGTAAGCCCACAGCGCATCCAGGTCCCCCGGCGCCAGATGGCGCTCGAAGGCCGGCATGCGCAGGGTCGCGCGCTCCAGGAAGAAGCGCGCTCCGGGGTTCGCCGCGAAGCGCCGGCTGACTCCGCGCCCCACCCACTCACCGAACTCGGCGCGGTCGCGCACCAGTTCGCTGAAGTCGCGGCTGTCCCACGACGGCACGTAGCCCTTGAACGATCCGGGATTGGGTCGCGCGAAGCGTCCGCCCGCGCCATGGCAGCCCGTGCACCCGAGCGCGTCCGCCCGCGCGAGTCCCGCGCGGGTGAGTGAATCCGCGGGCTCGGGGCGCCCCGCGACGGCCTCCACGAACGCCACCAGCGCATCGATCTCGCCGGGGCGCAGGCGCTTCCCGAATGCCGGCATGGTCAGCGCGCCGGCGGCCTTCTCGCGCCGCCACTTCGCGCTCGCGCGCTTCGCGGCGGTCACCCCGTCGACGATCCACTCGCGGGTCTCGTCCGCGGTGCGCGCGTACATCATGAGATCGCCTTCGAAGGACGGGACGGTGTGGTCGGCGCGTCCCACGTTGGCGGCGCCCCGCGTGCCCTCGGCGAGGTGGCACGCGAAGCAGCCGGCGTGCTCTGCGATGCGACGTCCGCGCTCGGCCTCGGGCAGGTCGCGCCGCGAGGCCCACGCGACCATCACGATGGCGGTGGCGAGCGCGAGTGCGGCCAGCAGGCGACGCATGGGAAGGCGCGACGTGGGGCGGCGGCCGCCGCCCCACGTCAGCGGCGGGCTACTTCGCGGCCTTGACCGCGGTGACCTCGAGCGCCTTCACGCCGTTGCGCTCCATGATCGGTCCGGTGAGCTCGACCATCGAGCCCGCGAGGGCCTTCGCCTGGTCGAACGGATCGGAGCTGTCGTGGCTCATGGTCAGCAGGTAGAGCTTGCCATCGGCGGTCAACAGCCCCATCGGCATGCCGCCCGAGATGCACTTGATGGCGCAGCTCTTGTGCTTCTCGCCGCGCGCCTCGTGGGCGAGGTAGCAACCCATGTCCACGATCTCGCCTTTCATCGTGACCGGCTTGGGCGGGCCCGCCGGCGCGGCGTGGGACCGCGAGACCGCGAGCGTGGAGAGGGCGGCGAGGACGAGGACGGTGAGAACGCGCTTCATGGAGCTCCTCCGGGTTGGGGGGTCGGACGGACCGACGTGCCGGCCCGCTGACGCATGAGAGGAGAGATACGCCCAGGGACGGGCCGGTTCAAGCCCTCGTCCGCCGCGCGTGAGAAATGACGGCGCCGTGACGTTCGCAGCGAAACACGACGGCCCTGCCCGGCGGGCGGGGCCGTGGATCCACGCGGGTCGCGCTCAGGCCAACTCGAGCCACTTGAGGTCGAGCACGCCATACAGCCCGCCGCCCTGGCCTCCGAACAACTCGTTGCCCCGGCGCAGCGCGTCCGAGGGCACGTCGATCACCGGCAGACCGAGATCTTCGACCGCCGCCACGCGCGGCGTGGTAGGCAGCGAGAAGCGCTCGCTCGCCAGGTAGTCCTCGAACTCGTCGAGCGTCCAGGCGAACAGGGCGTCGACCTCCCAGACCAGGCGCACCTCCTTGCCGCGCGCCAGGTCGGGCGGATCATCGGGCCCCGCCGGCCGCAGCGCGCCCACCGCGCAGCAGTCACAGCCGAACCAGAACTCCGGCTCGCCCTCGATCACCATGCCGTGCGTGAGCCGCGCCTCGGTGGGAGCGTCCTTCCACACGTTCGTCAGCAGTTCGCTGAGGGCGAACAGGTAGCGCAGCAGTGCGCGCGGATCGTCGCTCGCGGCGCCGCGCAGCCCGGTCGCGAGCACGCGCAGGTTGCGGATCGCCTCGAGCCGCACCCAGGGCGAGCGCCGGTTGCACAGCGCGGTGAGGTTCTTGAGCGTGCCATCGAGACGCTCGCGGGCCACCACGGTCAGGTCGGCGAACGAGCCGTCGCCCTTCTCGAGGAACTCGACGGTCCGGCGCATGGCCTGGTTGAGGGGCAGGTAGGCCGCGCGCAGCGATGCCCAATCCTCGGTCAGGCGCTGCTTGGCGATGACGTCCCAATCTGCCATGGGGTCCTCCCTCCTCCGGTCTGCGCGGCGCGCCCGTGTGGCGACGCGCCGTCCGCACGCAGTATAGCGACGGCCCGCGCGCGCTCCAAGCGACGGCGGCGCCTATGCTATCGTATCGGCCCGCTCGTGGCCGCGCACGAGTCTGGCGTGCCCGCGGCCGCTCCCAGACGGAGGTGCCATGCGCGATCCGCGCAACGCGAAGCTGGCCCGGCTCATCGTGAACCATTCGCTGCGCCTGGAGCCGGGCGAGGTGGTGCTGGTCGAGGCGTTCGACGTCCGCGACGGACTGGTGCTCGACCTGGTGGACGCGATCCACGACGCGCACGGCGTCGCCCTGGTCTACCTGCGCGACAACGCCGTCACGCGCGCGCTCATGACGCGGGGCGAGGAGAGCTTCTTCAAGCTCCAGGGCGAGATCGAGCTGGCCCAGCTGCAGAAGGTCCAGTGCTACGTCGCGATCCGCGGGGCCCAGAACAGCAGCGAGCTGGTCGACGTGCCGAGCGAGAAGATGGGGCTCTACACCCGCCTGATCGCGCAGCCCGTGCACCTGACGTATCGCGTGAACCAGACGCGATGGGTGGTCCTGCGCTACCCGACCGCGTCGATGGCGCAGATGGCGGGCATGAGCACCGACGCCTTCGAGGACTTCTACTATCGCGTCTGCACGCTCGACTACCCGAAGATGGCCGAGGCCATGAGGCCGCTCCAGGACCGGATGCAGGGCACCGATCGGGTCCGTCTGAAGGGTCCGGGGACCGACGTGCGGTTCAGCATCAAGGGCATCCCGGCGGTTCCGTGCGAGGGCCGGCGCAACCTGCCGGACGGCGAGTGCTTCACCGCGCCGGTGCGCGACTCGGTCGAGGGCACCATCGCGTTCAACACTCCCTCGCTCTACCTGGGCGTGACGTACGAGCACCTCGCGTTCACGTTCGAGCACGGCCGCATCGTGAAGGCGACCGGCAGCCCGCAGGACAAGCTGCTGGAGCTACTCGACACCGACGAGGGCGCGCGCCACATCGGGGAGTTCTCGCTCGGGTTCAACCCGCACGTGCTGCACCCGATGAAGGACACGCTGTTCGACGAGAAGATCGCCGGCTCGCTGCACTTCACGCCCGGCCAGGCCTACACGATCGCCGACAACGGCAACCGCTCGCAGATCCACTGGGACCTGGTCCTCATCCAGCGGCCGGAGTACGGCGGCGGGGAGATCTGGTTCGACGACGAGCTGATCCGCAAGGACGGTCGCTTCGTCGCGCAGGACCTCGAGGGACTGAACCCGGAGCGCCTCGGCGGCTGAACGGTCGCGCGCCCGGCCGCGGACTCAGGGCAGCAGCACGAGTCGGGCGGTCGCCTGGACGCGCGGAGTCGTCAGGCGGACGAAGTACACCCCCGCCCCGACGCGCGAGCCGTCCCCACCCCGGCCGTCCCACGCGAGCACGTGCGCGCCGCGCGCGAGCACCCGGTCGGCCAGCGTGCGCAGGCGGCGCCCCTGCAGGTCGAACACGTCCACCCGGGCGTGCGCCTCCTCCGTCATCTGCACCAACACCGACGGCAATCCGAACGGCGCGTACCGCAGCGGTCGGATCGGCGGTTCGTCGCTGCCTCCCTCATTGGGATCGGGCGCCGTGGGCGGATCGGGATTGGGAGGTGGCGGCAGCGTGTCGATGACCGCCAGCGTGTCGCGCAGCACGATCAGCGTCCGGGCGGTCGTGGTCTGATCCTGGGTGCGCACCACCAGCCGCACCACGCGGGTGGTGTCGGTGCTGTCGGGTGGCAGGAAGGTGTGCCAGTTCACCAGCGTGCTGTCCGACGTCATGCTGACGATCGAGGGGAGCCCCAGACTGTCGGGTGGGATCGGCCGCTCGGTCCCGTCGGGTTGGAGCACGGCGGTCTCGAGCGTCGCGAACTTCCCGATCGACTCGATGCCCTTCAGATAGAGCGTGGCGCTGCTCCCGACCCGGGTGGTGTCGGCGGTCCAGCCCATGCGCAGGATGCGGAAGCGATCGGGTTGCTGGAGCGCGAAGTGCCAGTCGCCGGGCGCGGCGATCATGCGGTAGAAGGTGAGACGGTCGAACTCGACGAACGCGAACATGTGGATCAGTCCGTCCTGGAAGTGCTCGGACGCGTACCACGCCGCGGTGTTGAGCCCCAGCATCCCCCCCAGGCTGCCGCGCATCGTCCAGCCGAACGCGTCCGCGGCCGGAGCCTCCGAAGTCTGGAACTGGAGCGGCTGCGCCTGCACCGTCGTGTAGAACAGGTACCAGAGGCCGTTCAGCTCGAACATGTGCGGGGATTCGGCGATGTAGCCGCCGGTCATCGGGCGATACGTGTTCCACAGCGGCATCAGGTCGTGCCACTGCGTGAGGTCGCCGCTCGACTGCGCGATCCCCACCAGCATCGACGAGTCCGCGGGCGCGCTCGCCGAGTAGCACATCAGCCACCCGCCCGGTTGAGCGGGATCGGGCATCACGAACGGGTCGCGGAACGCGCACTTGGCGTCGGTCGAGTCGCAGTACGCCCAGGGCACGTCGACGCACGAGAACGTCGGGGCGTCCATGCGGTTCCAGTTCATCAGGTCGGTCGAGGTCGCCACCCCGATGCGCTGGAACAGCTTCGTGCTCCCAGCCACGTCGGTGACGCCGGTGTAGAACATGTAGTACACGCTGTCCTGCTCGACGATGCTGGGGGCCCAGACGTGCGTGTTGTCCCAGGCCGAGTCGCGGACCGAGAGCACCGGCGGCAGCTGGGTCCAGGTCCAGAAGTTCGGGGTCATCGCGTGGCCGAACTCCCGCTCGGTGTCGCTCGCCGGCAGAGTGACGTTGTTCCGGATGTAGAAGACGTGATACAGACCGTTCCTCGCCTTGACGATGCAGAAGTCCTTGGCCCGGAACGGGGCCGGCGGGAGCATCCAGGCGGCGCGCGCGGGGACCGCAACGCTCGGGGCCAGTCCGATGGCCAGCAGGAGCGGGAGCAAGGTGCGGTGCAGCCAGCGCAGAGGGATCCGAGCCTTTCCTGGAGCAGCGATGCGGACGACGTGACGTCGCACGGCCGGGGGTACTCTGAGGGCAGACCCGATTATGTCCAGACTAGGTGTCCGGGTCAATGACGCAGCGGGCGCCGACGGCGCTCGCAGCGTCGATTGCCGCGCTCGGGGCGCCCTGCGGGCCCCGGTCGCGCGCGGGCCCGAACCGATGAGGACCGCGTGATCCAGCTCCAGGGCCTGCGTTATTCGGTCGGCGAGCGCGTACTGTTCGAGGGTGTGGACTGGGTGCTCTCGCCGGGCGATCGCGTGGCGCTGGTGGGACCCAATGGCGCGGGCAAGACCACGCTGCTGAAAGTGATGCTCGGCACACTCGCCGCGGAGTCCGGCGAACGCGTGATGGCGCGCGGGACCCGGATCGGCTACCTGCCGCAGGAGGCCGCCGAGGCGTTCGAGGGCAGCGTGCTCGACCGTGCGATGGAGGCCCACCGCCATCTGCTGGAGATGCGCGAGGAGCTGGACGCCCTCCACCAGCGCCTGCACGGGATCGCGCCGGAGGATCCGCACCTGACCGCGCTGCTGGAGCGCATGGGCGAGCTCCAGCATCGGCTCGAGCTGCACGACGAGCACGCGCTCGAGCCGCGCGCGCGCGCGGTCCTCGGCGGCCTCGGCTTCGCCACCACCGACCAGGACCGGCCGCTCGCCACGTTCTCGGGCGGCTGGCGCATGCGGGCCGCGCTCGCCGCATTGCTGCTCACGGATCCCACGCTGCTGTTCCTCGACGAGCCGACCAACCACCTCGATCTGCCCGCGATGGAGTGGCTCGAGGATCACCTCGAGTCGTTCCACGGCGGGCTTGTGGTGGTCTCCCACGACCGGGTGTTCCTCGACCGGGTGGCGACCGAGGTCCGCGAGCTCGACCATGCGCGACTCGAGACCTACGCCACCAGCTTCACGCGCTATCTCGAGGAGAAGGAGCTGCGCCGCGAGCAGCTCGAGGCGCGCAACGAACAGCTCGAGGCGAAGATCGCCCAGCTCTCCCGCTTCGTGGAGCGCTTCGGAGCCAAGAACACCAAGGCCACCCAGGCCCAGAGCAAGCGCAAGCAGATCGACCGCCTGAAGTCCGAGCGCGTGGTGATCCCGCGGCGCCCGCGCGGCATCCGCTTCCAGTTCCCCGATCCGCCGCACGCGGGCCGGACTCTGGTGCGGCTGCGCGAGGCGGCATTCGGGTACGACGGCGCGCCCGACGTATTCGCGCGCGCGAACCTGGAGCTGGAGCGCGAGGACAAGGTCGCGATCGTGGGCGCGAATGGCGCTGGCAAGACGACGCTGCTGCGCGTCGTCGCGGGCCAGCTCGCGCCGCGCGCCGGCGTGCGCGAGGACACCCCGCTCACCCGCATGGCCTACTTCGCGCAGCACGCCGCGGAGACGCTGGATCCCACGCACACCGTGCTGGGAGCCCTCGAGGAGGTGGCGAGCGCGGACTGGCGCCCGCGGCTGCGCTCGCTGCTCGGCCACTTCCTGTTCTCGGGCGACGACGCCTTCAAGCTCACCCGCGTGCTGTCGGGCGGCGAGCGCCAGCGCGTGGCACTCGCGCGGCTGCTGCTGACTCCCGCGAACCTGTTGCTGCTCGACGAGCCCACCCATCACCTCGACCTCGCGGGCAAGGAGGTGCTCGAGGAGGCGCTCGCGCAGTTCCCGGGCAGCGTGGTCGTGGTCACCCACGACCGCTCGCTGATGGCGCGCGTGGCGACCCGCGTCCTCGAGGTGCACGACGGGCGAGTCACGCTCTACCCGGGCGGCTATGCCGACTGGGAGGGCGCGCGTCTCGCGCGGGCGGCCGCGGAGGTGGTCGCCCCCGCGCAGGAAGCCACCCCGGTGCCGAGCGTCGCACGGGCGGGCCCCCGCGGGGACCGCTCGACCTCGCGCGACGCGGGGCGCCGCCAGCGTGCCGACGAGCAGCGCCGCGCTCGCGAGGTGAAGCGCATCGAGCAGGATCTCGAGCGCCGCGAGGCGCGCATGAAGGAGCTGGAGACGCAGCTCGCCGACCCCGAGCTGTACGCCGACGGCGCGCGCGCCCGCACGCTGGTGACCGACTACGAACGCCTGCGGGCCGAGGTCGAGTCGCTCTGGCAACGGCTCGCCGAGCTCTAGCCCGCGGCTTACTCGGTCCGCACGTCGAACAGCGTGACGTCGTGCGTCGAGTCGGTCGCGAACGGCACCAGCGCGGCCGGCAGTCGTCGCGCCGGGTAGCGCGCGGCGAACTCCGCCAGGCGGCTGGTGGGCAGCGCCGCGTAGCGCACCCGCAGGCGGCGCATCGCGGCCACGAAGCGCGTCTCGTCGGTCACCGGCGGGTGCACCGCGGGGCGACCGCTGCACCACGCCCAGTAGGACGTCATGTCGGCCATCACCGCCTCCCCCGGCGCCAGGTGCCGCGCCAGCCACGGGCCGTGGGCCCGCGCGGCCGCCAGCTCGGGATGGTAGGAGTCCGCCACCGCCCGGATCGTGGCGGGCAGCGGCAGCACGACCAGCACCAGCGTGACGAGCGCCACGAGCTCCGGGCTGCCCCGGCGCGCGCGCGCGGACGCCGGCGCGCCCGGTGACGCCGTCCCGCTCAGCCACGCCATGCCGAACGCGGTCACCAGCGCGAACACCGGCGCCACCGGCGCGAAGTAGCGCGCCACCCAGTTGAGCGGGAACAGGAACGCGGCGCTGAGCGCGGCCAGCAGCAGCAGCGGCCCCCAGGCGCGCCAGCGTCCCAGCGCGCGCACCAGGCCGAGCGCGAGCGGGATCAGCCAGATCCGGCTGCCGAGCAGCTCGTCGGGGAGCGTGTGCAGCGTGAACTGACGCAGCGAGCCCAGGGTGTGATGCGCCACCGCGCCGAGGTGGGCGAGCGCGAAGGGCAGCGGCGCCGGTGGGCGCACGAGCGAGTGCGAGAACGCGAACGTGTCGACGTAGGGCCACACCGCGAACGCCGCGACATCGCTGTACAGCGGCACCCCGAACAGCCGCAGGTTGCGCACCATCCAGGGCGCCATCACCACCGCCATGGCGAGCGCGGCGCCTGCCAGCCGCGGCGCCACGACGCGCGCGGGCCGGCCGCGGGCGAGCGCCCACGCCAGCGCCGGGACCGCGACGAGCGCCTGCGCGCGCACCAGGTACGCGAGCCCGCACAGCGCGCCGGTGGCCAGGTCGAGCGCCCAGCCGCGCTCGGCCGTCGCGCCCCGCGGGCGCGCGAGCGCCGCGAGGAACGCCAGCATCAGCGCCAGCGTCGAGAGCGACTCCGCCATCACCACCACCGACTGGACGACCTGCACCGGGCTGCCGGCGGTCAGCAGCCCCGCGATGGCCGCGACCAGCGAGTCCTCCGGCACCAGCACGCGCGCCAGCGCGTAGACCACGAACGGCAGCAGCAGGCCCGCGAGCAGCGAGATCCACTGCCCCGCGCGCAGGGGATCGCCCGCCAGCGGCGCGACGGCGGCGATCGCGTACGGGTATCCCGGCTCCTTGAAGGTCTCAGGCATCGGCAGCCGCGCCGGCGCCAGGTACGCGGGCCACGCCTCGGGCGTGACGTAACCGTCGCCGCGTGCGATCGAGCGCGCCAGGTTGAGGAAGCGCGCGCCATCGGGCGTGATGGTGTCGGGGCCGACCCGCGGCAGCGCCAGCCACCGGGGTACCACGGCGACGAGCGCGATCAGCGCCAGTGCCACCGCGGGCCGGCGCAGCCATCCCGCGGGGCTCATCTCGTCCCGTCTTCCGTCATCTCGCGACCTCCGGGTCTCGACGCGTGCCGGGCGCTCCCGCGCGGCGCAGTATCGACCGAGCGTCGCGCGGCGCCAAGCTGCGCGGCGCTCTCGCGCCGCTTTGACGCCCGCGGGCCACGCAGTCTACCCTGCCGCGCATGGCCGATGTCTCCTTGCGCACCTATATCTTCCTCGACGATCTGCAGCCGCAGCTCGCCGCGTTCATCGGGACGACGGCGCGCGGCTTCCTGCCGGTGGCCGGCGTGGCCTCGATGTTCATCGAGACCGCGCCCGGACTCATCATCAACCGCATCACCGACGTGGCGCTCAAGGCGACCCGCTGCACGCCCGCGATCATGGTGGTCGAACGGGCCTTCGGGTTGCTCGAGATCCACGACCACGACAAGGGGCAGGTCCAGATCGGCGGCCAGGCGGTGCTCGATTACCTGGGGCTCCAGGAGCACGAGCGCGTGAAGCCGCGGCTGGTGTCCGACCAGGTCATCCGCTCGGTCGAGTCCTACCACGCCCAGCTCATCAACAAGATCCGCTACGGCGACATGCTGCTGCCGGGCGAGTCGCTGCTGATCATGGAGACCGAGCCGGCCGGCTACATCGCCTTCGCGTGCAACGAGGCCGTCAAGGCCGCGCACGTGAAGCTGCTCGACGCGCAGCTGTTCGGGGCGTTCGGCCGCATGTACCTGTCGGGCCCCGAGGCCCAGATCGACGCCGCCCGCGAGGCCGCGCTGCGCGCACTCGCCACCGTCTCGGGCGTGGCGGCGCCGAAGGGCGCCGGACACTAGCTGCGGGGGTGCTCCGGCGCCTCCGCCGGCGTGGCCCCCTCGCCCACCGCGACCGGTCCGGTCAGTCCGGCCAGCCAGGCATCGATGATGGTCTCGCACACCACCCGGCGGCGCAGCTCCGCAGGATCGGCGTCGGCGTCGGCCGCGAACGCCTCGAGCTCCTCGCGCAGGCGCGCGAGCACCTCCGAGCCGGCGGCGGCCGAGAACGCGTACAGGGCGCCCGAGGGTTCGCACGCGCCCGCTGCCGCCAGCACGCGCAGGCCCACGAACTCGCCGGGTTCGAGGCGATCCGCGAGGTACGGATCGCCCAGCTCGAACGGCTCCGCCGGCTCGAGCGCGTCCCGCAGCGTGAGCCCGCGGCCCGCCACGGCAGCCGCGACCTCGTAGAGGCGCAGCGGCCGGTCGCGCAGACCCTCGAGCAGCTCGCGCTGGTCGCTCGCGAGCGGCGGCGCCTGCGGACCGAGCACCAGGTCGGCGACGCGGCGCTCGACCTTCTCCCCCTCCACCTCCAGCTCGAGCACGCCATCGGCGAGCAGCCACTCGCCGATGTTCTGGTCGATCATCGCGCGCGCGGGCGCGTCGAGGTCCCCGACCGCCGCGCGCTCCGACTCGCCCAGCGCGGCGAAGAAGCCGTCCAGCACCGCGGCCTCGTATTCCTTCGGGAACCGCTCGGTGAGCCAGTCCAGCGCGATCTCGACGCCGCGGTCGCGGTGGCGGCGGCGCGCCTGCTCCTCCTCGTCACGATGGAGGCAGCACTGCTTGTACTTCCGGCCGCTCCCGCAGGGACAGGGGGCGTTGCGCAACAGTCCGCTCATCGGGGGCGCCCTCGGGGGTGACGGACCACGGCCAGCCGGCTCAGAACAACTCGCGCTGCGGCCACAGGCCGCGCGGATCCACGACGGTGAGCCCGAGGCGGCGCTTCATCTCGTTGGCGCTCGCCGGCGAGTGCCCGGCCCAATGGTTGTTGAAGTAGCCGTACACCTCGCGCACCTCGGGCAGCACGCGCTCGAGGTCGCGCTGCCAGGCGTCGAACGAGGGCGTGCGCTCGATCTGCACGTGGGTGTAGCGCGCGATCTCCTGCCGGTCGCCGAGCCAGCGCAGGTACAGGAAGTCGGCGGTCACCTCGGTCACCCGCGGCAGATCGCGCCACTCCGTCCACGCCACCGCGACGCGGTGCTTGCGCAGCAGGTCCCACGTCTCGGCGGTGTGCCACGAACGGTGCCGGAACTCCACCGCGATCCGCACCTCCACCGGACACGCGGCGAGGAACCGGCCGAGCAGGCCGACGGTGCCCGCGTCGCGCGTGAACTCGGCCGGCATCTGCACCAGCAGCGGCCCCAGCTTGGGACCGAGCGGCTCGAGCGCCTTCACGAACGTCTGCATGTGCTCGCCCATGCGCGAGAGCCGGGCCTCGTGGGTGATGCGCTGCGGCACCTTGGCGGCGAAGCGGAAGTGCGCCGGCACGCGCTTCTCCCACGACCGCGCGATGGCAGGCTTGGGGGGATGGTAGAAGGTGGTGTCGCACTCCACGCTGTCGAACACGCGCGAGTAGAACGGCAGGTAGTCCTCCTGCTTGGCGGCGGGCGGATAGAACGAGCCGATCCAGTCCCCGTAGGCCCAGCCCTGGGTGCCGAGCCGGATGGTGGTCACCATGTCAGCTCCGGTCCGCGCCGACCGGCGCCGCGCGGTGCTCGCCCGCGGGCACGCCGGGCCCGCGATCGAGCAGCGCGTGGTCGAAGAACGCGGTGAGCGCGCGCTCGTAGGCCACCCGCTCGCGCAGCCAGCCCTCGTTGTGACCCGCTCCCGCGATCCACCACAGCGGGTCCTTGGCCCCCGCCGCCCGCCAGAGCCGCCGCGCGTGCTCGGGCGACAGGCGGTCGTCGTCGAGCGCGTGGATGAAGAACGCCGGGCGGTCGCGGAGGCGTTCCGCCCACGGCGTGACGTCGAAGGCGCCCGGATCGTGGCCGGTCGCCACCCGCGCCAGCACCCGCGCGGCGCGGCCGGCGTGACGCGGCAGCCGCGCCCAGCGCTGCGAGGAGTCCGCCAGCGCCAGCGCGCCGTCCGCGAACGCGCAGTCCACCGCCACCGCGGCGACCTCGGGGTGCGCACCCGCCAGCCGCACCGCCACCGCGCCCCCCAGGGACTCGCCGAACACGCCGATGCGATGGCCGGAGAGCGCCGGCTCGCGCAGCGCCCACGCCAGCGCCGCCTCGGCGTCGAGGATCTCGTGGTGTCCCAGCGTCGTCGGCAGCCGCCGCCAGTGCCGCGAGGATCGGAAGTCGACCGTCAGCACCGCGTAGCCCGCGGCCTCGAGGAACGCGCCGTAGCGCCACGCGCGGGAGTGGTCGCGCCCGTAGCCGTGGAACAGGATCACGAGCGCGGGAGCGCGGCCCGCGAGCCACCAGCCATCGAGCGTGTCGCCGCCCGCGACCGGGATGCGGATGCGGCGCGCCCGGCCATCGAGGTCGGGCGCGCCGCCGAGGTCGCGCGGAAGCGGCGGAAAGAGCGCCATCAGGGCCGCGCCGCCGGCGACGCCGGTCATGGCGGCGCCGCCCAGCAGCGCCATCTCGAGCATCCCGCGCCTCCCGCAGACCCGCGTTACTTGCGCGCCCCGATGGGCTGGTAGGACCGCTGCCGCGCGCCGGTGTAGATCTGGCGCGGGCGTCCGATGCGCGTCTCGGGATCGCGCCGCATCTCCATCCACTGGGCGATCCAGCCGGGCATGCGCCCCATCGTGAACATCACGGTGAACATGTTCACCGGGATCCCGAGCGCCTGGTAGATGATGCCCGAGTAGAAGTCGACGTTCGGGTAGAGCTTGTGGCTCACGAAGTAGTCGTCGTGCAGCGCGATGTCCTCGAGCTGCTTGGCGATCTCCAGCAGGCGGCTGCGGATGCCCATCTTGGCGAGTACCTCGTCGCACGACTTCTTGAGCACCGCCGCGCGCGGATCGTAGTTCTTGTACACGCGGTGGCCGAAGCCCATCAGGCGGCTGTTGTCCTTCTTGTCCTTCGCTCGGTCCACGAAACTCCGCGCATCGCCGCCCTCGGCCTCGATGCGCTCCAGCATCTGGATGACCTCCTGGTTCGCGCCGCCGTGGAGCGGCCCCCACAGGGCGCTGATGCCGGCGGAGATGCACGCGTAGAGGTTCGCGCGCGAGGAGCCCACCATGCGCACGGTGCTGGTCGAGCAGTTCTGCTCGTGGTCCGCGTGGAGGATCAGCAGCAGCTCGACGACCTTCGCCAGCAGCGGATCCACCGCGTAATCCTCGGCCGGCGTGGCGAACATCATGTGGAGGAAGTTCGTGGAGTAGTCGAGCCGGTTCTGCGGATAGATGAACGGCTGGCCGATCGAGTGCTTGTAGGAGTACGCCGCGATGGTGGGCATCTTGGCGATCAGGCGCACCACCGTGTCCTGAAGGGAGCGATCGCCCTCGGTGTCCGGGTAGTAGGTCGCGAGCGCCGCGAACGCCGCCGCGCACACCGGCATCGGGTGGGCGTCCTTGGGCATCGCGTCGAAGAAGCGGCGGAAGTTCTCGTGCAGGAGCGTGTGGCGCGTGATGTCGTCCGTGAAGCCGTCCAGCTCGGCCTTGCGCGGCAACTCGCCGTGGATCAGCAGCCAGGCCACCTCGAGGAACGAGCTCTTCTCCGCCAGCTCGGCGATGTCGTAGCCGCGGTAGCGCAGGATGCCCTTCTCGCCGTCGATGAACGTCACGGCGCTGCGGCACGAGCCGGTGTTGCCGTAGCCGGGGTCGAGGGTGATCAGCCCGGTCTTGGCGCGCAGGGTCTCGACCACGACGGCCTTCTCGCCCTCGCTGCCTGAGACGATCGGAAGGTTCACCGATCCGCCATCGAACGTCAGGGTCGCGCCGGCCGTCGCGGCCTGCGGGGTGCTCGGAGTCGACAAAGGACACCTCCTGGGATCGCGCCGCACCGTTCGGCAGGCGGGCGCCAGCTGTGGATCCAGCCGGCGGTCACGCGCCGACCTGCGGATCGGGACGAACTGCTCGATGACCCACCAGAACGGCCCGCCCGGCGTCCCACTGCGAGGACACCCGGGAACCGGCCGCCGTCGCCATCGCCCCCTCCCCGTCGCCGGCGCTTCGAACTGCGCCGGTGCGGCGGGTCGGCGGGATCATGGTTCCGGCGGACACTCCAGAGGATCGGCCATCTACGGATGGAGGGTCCGGCCGCGCATTGTAGCGAAAACCCGACCCCGACCGCACGCGATTGCGTGCGGACCGCGCCCGGCGCTCTTCCGGGGCCCGCGGGAATCGGGGCGTCCGCGCCGCGCCCGCGTCACGCGGGGGTCTTGCCCTGCCTGCGCGCCGCCTCCTCCATCGCCTTCCGCAACGCGATCGCCATGGTGGTGGGCTCGGCGGGCGCGCTCGGGGCGGCGGCGACGGGCGCCGGCGCGCGCTCCTCGCGGGTCCGCGGCCGCGGGCGTGGCGCCGCCGCGCGGGGCGCGCGCTCGGGCGCCTCGGTCAGCTGCTTGATCGAGAGCGAGACGCGCTTCTTGTCCGGCTCGACCGCGAGCACCACGGCCTCGACCTCCTGCCCGGGAGTCAGCACCTCCTTCGGGTGGGTGATGCGCTGGTGCGCGACCTGCGAGACGTGCACCAGTCCGTCGATCCCCGGCTCGAGCGTCACGAATGCGCCGAAGTCCGCCAGGCGCGCGACCACGCCGTGCACCCGGGTGCCGGGCGCATAGCGCTGCGCCACCCCGGTCCACGGGTCGGGCGCACACGCCTTGATCGAGAGCGCGACGCGCGGGCGGCCGTCCTTGCCGGTCTCGATCCGCAGCACGCGCACCTTCACCGTCTCGCCCTCGTGCAACACCTCCTTCGGATGCCCGGTGCGGTCGTGGCGGATCTCCGACACGTGCACGAGCCCGTCCACGCCGCCGAGGTCGACGAACGCGCCGAACGCCTCGAGCCGCGCCACCCGCCCCTCGCGCTCGTCGCCGGGCTTCAGCGCGGCGAGTACCTGCTGGGCCGCCACCGCCTCGGCCTGGCGCAACAGCGCGCGGCGCGAGAGCACCGCGCCGCCGCGGCCCTCCTCGATCGAGGTGACGAGGAACTCCAGCGTGCGTCCGACGTAGACGGACGGGTCGGCGCAGAAGCCGGCCTCGATCTGGGACAGCGGGCAGAACGCGCGCACGCCCCCGAGATCGACCTGCAGGCCGCCGGCGTTGTGCGCGGTGACGCGCCCGCTGACCGGCACCCCGGCGGCACGCGCCTCGCGCACCTGGCGCAGCGCGGCGTGCGGCTCCGCCCGGATCGACGGCGCCAGCACGACCTGGTCGGCGGCCTCGATCACGAACAGCTCGAGCACCGCGCCCACGGCGACGCTCACCGTGCCGTCCTCGGCGCGGAAGTGGCGCGTCTCGACCACCGCCTCACTGCGGCCGCCGAAGTCGATCAGCACGAACTCCTCGCCCACCCCGACGACGGTGCCCTTCACCTGGCTTCCGACCGCGAGGTCGGTGGCCGCGGTCGCGGCGGCGTGGGCCGGACGGGAGCCGCTCTCGAACTCCGCGAGTGCCTCGGCGAAGGCGTCCGACGGTCGTTCGTCGTCGGACTCGGGGACGTGGCTGGCCTGCGGGTCGAGGGGCTGCGGGTCGGGCGTCATGGCGGATTCCTGGGCCTTCGGATGGTGGATGGACTCGGGTCGGCTGCCCTCGGCGGCGGACTGCACTATCATGCGGCGGTCCGCGGACGGCCATGAAGGTAGCAGGACCGGCCCGTCTCGTCCCAACCCGCCCCGGCGCGGAGCCGCCGCGCCCCCGGAGCGGGCCTCGAAGCGATCCACGCGCCGCGCGCCGCGCGCGCCCGTGATGCAGAGGAGCAGTCATGGCGAACGCCATCGAAGGACTCGAACCCGCCGCCCTGTGGAAGCACTTCGCCGAGCTGTCGCGCGTCCCGCGCGGTTCCAAGCACGAGGAGAGGGCCGCGGCGTTCGTGATCGCCGCCGCCAAGCGGCTGGGGCTGGAGTGGGCCCAGGACCGCGTCCGGCAACGTGGTCGTGCGCAAGCCCGCCGCACCCGGTCGCGAGCGTGCCCCGATGGTGTGCCTGCAGGGCCACCTCGACATGGTGTGCGAGAAGCGCCCCGACGTGAAGCACGACTTCACGAAGGACCCGATCGTGCTGGTGCGCCAGGGCGACCTGATGATGGCCGACGGCACCACGCTCGGCGCCGACAACGGCGTCGCGGTCGCCACGTTCCTCGCGATCATGGAGGACCGCGCGCTCGAGCACGGACCGCTCGAGTTCCTGTTCACGATCGACGAGGAGACCGGCCTGACCGGCGCGCAGAGCCTGCAGCCCGGCTTCCTGCAGAGCGGA
This sequence comes from Candidatus Eiseniibacteriota bacterium, assembly GCA_963725865.1. GTDB lineage: Bacteria > Eisenbacteria > RBG-16-71-46 > RBG-16-71-46 > RBG-16-71-46 > CAVSAC01. Next base: position 1,025,843 of record CAVSAC010000012.1, on the reverse strand, counting down.
ACCCTGCTCAACCTCGACTCCGAGGAGGAGGGCGCGCTGTACGTCGGCTGCTCGGGCGGCCGTGACACCACCGGCACCTGGCCGCTCGCGACCGATCCCGCCCCGGCCGGCGGCGCGGCGCTCGAGATCGCGGTGGGCGGCCTGCGCGGCGGGCACTCTGGGCTCGAGATCGACAAGGGCCGCGGCAACGCGGTCAAGCTGCTCGCGCGCGCGCTGGCGCGGGTGGCGGAGCTCGGCGGACGCATCGCGCGCATCGACGGCGGCAACAAGCGCAACGCGATCCCGCGCGATGCGACCGCGCTGGTGTTCGTGCCGCGCGCCCGGCTCGAGGCGGCGCGCGCCGCGGTGGCGGAGTTCGACGCGATCGCGCGCGCGGAGCTGGCGACCGTCGAGCCCGACCTGCGCGTGAGCGCTCAGCCCTCGAAGGCGCGCGGCAAGGTGTTCAAGCGCGCGCTCCAGAACCGCCTGCTGCGGACCCTGCAGGCGCTGCCGCACGGAGTGATCAAGATGAGCGCCGACATCCCCGGGCTGGTCGAGACGTCGACCAACGTGGCCTCGATCGCGACCGGTCGTCGCGGCATCGTGATCGCCACCAGCCAGCGCAGCTCGGTGGCGTCGGAGATCCTCGACATCACCGACACCGTGACGGCGGCGTTCGAGCTGGGCGGCGCGGAGGTCGCGGGTTCCGACGGCTATCCCGGCTGGAAGCCCAACCTGGACTCGCCGATCCTCAAGGTCGCGATCCGCACCTACCAGCAGTACGCGGGCAAGCCGGCGGAGGTGAAGGCGATCCACGCCGGGCTCGAGTGCGGGATCATCGGCGAGAAGTACCCGGACATGGACATGGTCTCGTTCGGCCCCACGCTCGAGGGCGTCCATTCGCCGGACGAGAAGATCCACATCGGCTCGGTCGGGCGCTTCTGGGAGTACCTGCTCGCGCTGCTGGCGAACGTGCGGTAGGCAGCCAAGGGAACGCAGGATCAGCGGAGGGGGATGGTGAGGAAGTTCTTCGAGTCAGGCCTTGCCTTCGTGCTGATTGCCCTGATCTGGATCGCGGTTGGCCTGCTTTCCGGCAGACCGGGTGTGGGAGCGCTGGGAGTGCTTTGGCTGGTAGTGGCGATCGCCGTGAGAGCGAGGAGCACCAAGAAGCAGCGGCCCACGCCTGAGTCCCAGAGGAAGGACGACGCCAGCTAACAACGGCATCGGCGGGCGGCGCATTCGCACCGCCGCTGATCCCGAGCGTCAGGGAGCGCGCGCGGTTCGAATCCGGGGCGGGCGGGGCGATCGCGGCGGGATTCGCGCAGGCGCGCATCCGCCCCGGGGGCGAGCCGTCACGCCGCGCCCGCGCGCGGTGCGACGGCCGCTCACGCGCCCGGCGTCCTCCCCGCCAGCTCGTCCACGAACGCGGCGGCGTCCAGCGCGTGCCCGGTCGCGTGCTCCAGCGCGCCGCGCCAATCGCGGCGGCGGCCGGGCGCGTACAGGCGCGCGCGCAGGAACGCCCCCACCTCCGGGCTCGCGACGTAGCGCTCCCCGGCGTCCGCGCCCCCGCCCAGCACCGTGTGGAGCAGATGGCCCTGCAGCTGCGAGGCCATCATCTCGCCCAGCAGGTAGTTCTGGTAGTAGACCGGCGCGATGCTGAAGTGGATCTTGCTCGCCCAGTCCGGCGCGTCGCGGCCCTCCGGCCGGCGCACCCATTGAAAGCGCTCGACCAGGTCCCACCACAGCGTGCGCAGGTCCTGCTCGGGATCGCGGTAGAGCGCGCGCTCCATGTGGCACATCACCAGCTCCCAGCGCGTCTGCACCAGCAGCTGCGCCCGCGTGGCGCGGGCGCACGCCGCCGCCACCGCGCGGGCCTCGGTGACCGGCATCCCCGCCCAGCGCGTCAGCCACGCCGCGTTGCGCGCCAGCCGCCCGAACAGCATCGCGCTCGCCTCGGTGGTCAGCGTGTGCGCGGGCGCCCGCAGCAGCCACGGCAGACTGCGGTCGACGCCGATGTCGTACGCGGCGTGACCGAACTCGTGGAGCATGGTGCTCATCCAGTACTCGTTCGGCTGGAGGTTGCAGAGCACCCGCACGTCGTCGGCGCGATCGACCGACAGGCAGAACGCGTGCGGGCACTTGCCCGCTTTCTCGTACAGGTCGGAGCGCGCCATCACGCCGTCGACCGGCAGTCCCACGGTGGCGAAGAAGCGCGCCGTGAGCTGCTCGAGCGAGGCGCCGGCGAACCACGGGGACAGGTCCACGTCCGGCGCCGGTGCCTCCTGGAAGAACGGATCCCCGAAGTGCCACGGTCGCAGGTCCGCGGGCGCTACACCGAAGCGCCGCGCGAGCGTCGCGTCGAGGGCGGTGCGATAGTGCTCGAACAGCGGGCGGGTGCCCGCGTCGAGCCGGTCGAGCAGCGCGAACAACTCGCCCTCGTCGAGCTCGTCGAGCCCCAGCATCATCCCGTAGTAGTCGCGAAAGCCCATCGAGTGCGCCGCCTGGTTGCGCTGGCGGACCAGCGCGAGCAGGTCGGCCTCGACCTCGGCGCCGACCTGCTTGGCGGCCTCCCATGCGCGGCGTCGCACGCCGACGTCGTCGGACTCGCGCAGCAGCCGCTTGAGCTCGTTGTCCCCCACCCGCCGGCCGTCGAGTTCGGGGCGGAAGTTGTTGAACCGGCTCTCGAGCGCTTTCTCGAGCCGCACCATGCGCTCGATCCGCTCCGGTGCGATCTGCTGCGACTGGTGCGCGTGGCAGAGCAGCACCAGCTGGCGCTGCAGCAGCGGGTCGTTCACGCCGCCGGCCGCGCGCAGGGCCTGCAGCCACGCGAACGGCTCGGCGCGCGCGTACACGCCCCGCACCGCGGCGTCGAGCCGGCCGCTCGCATCCTCGTGTTCCTTGAGACCGGTGACGTTCGCGAGCCACGCCTCCTCGTTGTGGCGGCGGCTGAGCGGCGCCACCTCGGCGACATGGGCGTCGATGAAAGCGGCCAGCTCCACGCTGCGCGTGGCGTCGTCGGCAGGGATGCGCGTCAGGCGGGCCTCCGGGAGGGTCACCGCGCGAGGGCGGCTCGGCGACTCACGAGCGGCCGGTAGCGCGCGGGCTGGCGCGAGGTGAACAGATGAGTGAGCGGCGTGAGCGCCTTGTCGCGCGACAGCTCCAGATCGCAATCGGCCGCGCGTGCGCAGGTCTCGCGGACGCCGGCACGCGCCAGCACGCGCTCGCGCGGGTCCACGATCTGGCTGCGTCCGGTGAACACCACATGTCCGTCGGGGCGATCGTCGACGCCGGTGCGGTTCGCGGTGACGACGAACACGCGGTTCTCGAGCGCGCGGATCACCATGATGCGCTGCGCGTCGGGGAACACGAGGTTGGACGGGTGTGCGATCACGTCGGCGCCCATCAGCGCCAACACCCGCGCCGCCTCCGGGAAGCGCCAGTCGAAGCAGATCATCAGGCCGACCCGCGCCGGACCCACGCGATGCACGGCGAACGGCAGGTCGCCGACGCGGAACCAGTGCTGCTCGCGCTCGAACAGATGGATCTTGCGGTAGACCGCCCGGACGCCGGCCGGGCCCACCAGCATCGCGCTGTTGTAGAAGCGGCCGCGATGCGCCTCGGGGAAGCCCGCTACGAGGTGCCGCCGCTCGCGGCGCGCCGCCGACTTCAGCGCGCGTGCGGTGGGGCCGGTGGTCGCGTCCTCCGCCAGCGCGGCGACCTCGGCGCGGGAGGAGAACACGTAGCCCGACGACCACAGCTCGGGCAGCACGACGAGGTCGGCGGTCACCGTGGCGGCGAGCGCGAGACCGTGCTCGAGGTTCTCCTGGGGACGCCCGAAACGAGGCCGGCCCTGCACGAAGGCGACGCGGAACGGGATCACGCGAGGACGGTATCCGCTCCCGCAGCGGGCGGCAAGCCATCCGCGCCGCCGGCTCTCGCTCAGGCGGCCGAGGTGCCTTCCGCGTCGGCGTCCTCGGACAGCAGCGGCGCGCCGGCGCTCTCGATGAGACGCACCTCGATCACCGCCGCGGTGTTCACCAGGTGGACTCCGGTGCCGGTGAGCAGCACGAAGAACGCCGGGCCCTGCATGTTCATGAAGTCGGAAAGGCGCTGGGTGGCGCGCTGCAGGGGCGTCCACACCCGGCCCTCGAGCGTGGTGCCGTCCGCCATCACCAGCTCGGCGGGCTCCTCGCGCCACGGATCGAACCCGCGCGCGAACACGTCGCTCTGGATCACCTGCCGTCCGGCGGTCACCCGCAGCAGGCGGCTCTTGTTGATCAGGTGGATGCGGCCTTCCTGGCCGACCGCCACCGGGAGGAAGCGCGCCGACTCGTTCACCTTCTCGTGGACGGTCTGGTGGCGGCCGCGTGCCGCGTCGAGGTCGAGGAACACCTGGCCCTGGACACTCTGTCCATCCGCGAACCACAGGGTGACGGGGATGCGACGCTTCGGGATGTAGTGATCCATGGCAACCTCGTGCGCTTCTGACCTGGCCTCCGTGCGCGGAGGCTCGAGCGGCGGCGACGGCCCGTCCGGGACCGGGGAGCCGGAGGGGCCGGCGTCCTATGCAACCCTTCTGCCGATTCGCGGAGGCGCGCCGGGCCGCGCCGCGATGCGCGCGGACCCGCGCGGGCCGCGGAGTTGCGGCGCTTTGAGCCGCGTCACGCGGGGCGCGGCGCGGCCGCGGGCGCGCGGGGATTGCGGAACGCAATCCGGCGCGGCGAGCGGGCCAGTGTCCTGCACGGTCGGCGGCTCGCCGTGCGCTTCGCGGCTCGCGAGCAGCCTCCAGCGGCTCTGCTACACTTCCGCGCATGCTGAAGCGCCTGGATCCCCCGCGGAGGCGCCGCCCGCGTCCGCCGGCTCCGCCGCTCGCGCCGTGGCTGTTGCTGTTCGGGACGGCGCTGGCGTTGCGGGTGGTCTACGCGTGGCTCGCGATCGGTCCCCAGGCCACTCCCTCGAGCGACGCGCTCACGTACCACACCGTGGCGACCAACCTCGCGCGCGGCGCCGGCTTCGCGCTCGGCAGCGGTGCGGGCGCCTATCCGACCGCGTTCGTGCCGCCCCTGGTGCCGTGGCTCACCAGCCTGGTGTATCGCGTCGCCGGTCCGCAGCTGTTCGCCGCGGTGCTGCTCCAGTGCGCGATCGGCGCCACCGTGCCCTTGCTGATCGCCGCACTCGGCGCCTCGCTGTACGGCAGCGGCGTCGGGCGCGTCGCGGGCTGGCTCGCCGCGGTGCACCCCCTGCTGGTGTTCTTCTCCGGCTACCTGCTCACCGAGACCACGTTCACCGCGATGCTGCTGCTCGCCCTGCTCGCCTCCTTCGCCTGGCTCAAGGAGCCGCGCGCCGCGCGGGCGCTCGGCACCGGCCTGCTGTGGGGGCTCGCGATCCTGGCGCGGCCCACCGCGATCGTGCTGCCGCTGGTGGTCGCGGGGTGGGCCTGGGTGCCGCTCGGGCTGCTGCTCGACCGGCGCGCGCGCGTGCGGCAGCTGCTGCTGCTGATGCTCGGCGTGGTGCTGGTGGTGGGCCCGTGGACGCTCCGCAACGCGGTCGCGCTGCACGCGTTCGTGCCGGTCACGACCGGGGGTGGGCGCGCGCTGCTCGACAGCAACAACGCGGTGGACTGGGCGGACCCTGCGCTGCGCGGCGGCGCGGCGAGCGTGTACGGCGTCGAGCCCTACGCCGCGCGCTTCCGCGGCCACGGCGAGGTCGAGGTCGACCGCCTGGCGCGCGCCGAAGCGCTCGCGTTCCTGCGCGCGCACGTGCGCGAGTGGCCCGCGATGGCCGGCACGAAGCTCGCGCGCTTCTGGCGGCTCACCCGAGAGGGCGGCGGCACCGGCGCCTGGCAGCGCCCGGGTTCGCCGCTGACCGCGCTGCTCGCCCGCTTCGATCCGCTGCTGCTCTGGTCGCTCGTGGTCCTGCCGTTCGCGTCGTGGGGGTTCGCGCTCACACTGCGCTCGCCGCGGCGCTGGTTCCTCGCCCTCCCGGCGCTGGTGGTGCTGACGTTCACGCTGCTGGCGGTGGTGTTCTGGGGGGCGCTGCGGATGCGGGTGCCGGTGGAGCCGCTGGTGGTGCTGTTCGCCGCCGCCGGCATCGAGGACCTGCGCCACCGGATGCGCCCGCGCGCACCCGGTTTGCGCGTCATCGAGGGGACGCGGCCGGCGGCCTGAGCACGCGCACCGGCCGCCCCTCCCACGACCGCAGCGCGCGCGCCATCACCGCCTCGGCCGGCAGGCCGCGGGGGCTGAACGTGCGGCCGCCGGCGCTCTCGCCGAGCGGCGAGCTGAACCACTTCCACCAGAACGCGCCCGCCACCCAGTCCTCCGGATCGAGCGCCGCGACCGCCGCCTCGTAGCAGGCGCGCTGCGCTTCGGGGTCGGGCGGACCCGCGCCACCATCGTCCCATGGCCGCACCATCGCCGCGGGCGAGTCCGGATAGCCGAGTTCCAGCAGCACGACCGGACGCCCGGTGCGCGCGGCGATCCCGCGCAGCGCCGCGAGCGCCTTCGCGGCGCCGGCGCGCAGCTCCGGCGCCGAACGGGTCGGGCGCGCGGCCAGCGGCTCGTAGAACGACACCCCGACCAGGTCGACCGCGTCCCAGAACGTCACGCCGCGCACCTCGTCGCCCCAGTTGGCGCCGTAGATCACGGTGCCGTGATAGGCCCGCCGTACGTCGGCGATGATCGAGCGCCATTCCTCCGGGTGTCCGAGCGTGGCGCTGACCAGCTCGTGCCCCACCACCAGGCCATCCATCCCCTCGCGTTCGGCCAGCAGCGCGTGGTGGAGGATGAACGCGCGGTACTGCGCGAAGAAACTCGTCCAGCCCGCGGGCCCGAGCGTGAGCTCGCCGACCCAGCCGCGCGTCCACAGGTGCGGCACCAGCATCACGCGCATGCCGAGCGCGCGCGCGCGCGCCGCGGCCTCGGCGAGCGCTTCGTCGCTCTCCTCGTCGAGCCCGCCGCCCACGCTCGGATACAGCTCCGGCGAGCGCGTCGAGGGCAGGTACGCGAACGGCGTCAGCGAGACCCAGTCGGCGCCCATCCGATGCAGGCGCGCCAGCTCGGTCGCGCAGGCCTGCGAGGCGTAGCCGCGCTCGAGGCTCACCGCGTGGGCCAGGCAGACGCCGCGCATGAAGCCCTGGCCGGGCCGCCAGCCGCGGGGTGCGGCGGCGCGCGCCGCCGCCGCGCCCGCGCGCCCGAGCGAGTCGGCGAGGCTCGCGTAGCGCCGCTCGACCGCGCGCGGGCTCACGCCGGCGGCGGCGCACAGGCTGTCCAGCGTGCCGGGCGGCTCGGCGACGAGCGCGGCCAGCACCGCGACGCGCGCGCGCGCGCCCGCGCACTCGGCGAGCGCGCGCAGCAGCACGGCCTGCGCCGGCACGCTCTGCAGCGGCGAGCGCCACGGCGCGCGCGCGAGCACCGTGCCCGCGCTGGGCAGCAGGCGCGCGGCGTAGGCGCGCGCCACCGCGACCGCGAGCGGCTCGCCGGCGGTGCGGTCCGCGAGCCACACCCCCGCCGGCTCGAGCAGCGCCGCGTCGGCGGGCGCCCCGAGCGCGACCAGGCGCGCGGCGGCCACCGGCCAGCCCTCGACGTCCGTGCGTCCGGCGACCGGCGCCGCGTGCCCATCGCCGCTCGCGTCGACGGAGCCGGGGCGCGTGTCGCGCACCATCAGCCCCTTCTGCTCGATGCTCGCGTACAGCGTGAGCGTCACCGGCGGAGCACCGCGCGGCGCCCGCAGCCCCAGCCGGTCGAGAGCCGCGAGCGTCCGTTCGCCGGTCGCCCGCGCGGCGTCCAGATCCGTGCCGGCGGGACCGCGAACGCGCAGGGCGCCGCCACCCGCGGTGCGCAGCGCGGCCGCGAAGCGTTCGCGTTCGCGCTCGCGGTCGCGGTCGAGCGCCGGGTCGTAGCGCCACGGCGCGCCCGGTGACTGCGCGAACCGCCCCGAGCGCGCGAGGTCGCCGTCGCGCACGATGCGCCAGTCCTCGCTCCCGAATCCGAACCCGGTCCCGCGCCGGCCGAGTGCCCCGGCCGAGTTGCCCGCCGTCAGCAGCAGGAAGTGGTGGGGATCGAGCGGACTCGGGTACACCAGGTGCAGGACGTCGCCCGGGCGCTCGTAGGCCGTACCCGCCCACACGAAGCCTCGCGCCGTGAAGCGCACCGGCAGCGCCGGGGCGAGGCGGCGCGCGAGCGCGTTCTGCGCCGGGCCGCCGAACACCGCGACGTTCGCCCCCGCCAGCACGGCGTCGCGCGTGTCACGATCGGCGAGCACCGCGCTGGAGTCGCCGCCGAACCAGCGCCGCGCGAGCTGCAGCGCTCGTTCGCGGAGCACCGGGGTGGCTGCGGGGTCGAGCGTGCCGTACACCACGCACCAGCGGGCGGACTCGCCGAGCGAGCCCTCCATCTGGTCGCGCGTGTAGCGTGGAGGGACCCCGAGGCCGGCCGCCGCGGACAGCGTCATCAGCAGCGGCACGAGCGCGGCCGGCAGCGCCCGGACCGGCCGCATCAGTGGTTGGGGATGACGCTGGCGACCCGGAAGCGGAAGCTGTACGAGCGCGGCTGGTTCTCGACCCGGAACGCCAGGTCGACGCCGAACTCGCGCCCGAAGAACTGCGGCGCGTTCTCGTCCTCGGGCAGCAGCGCCCGGTGGATCTGGCGGTCGCTACCGGAGGGATCGAACATGTAGTCGATCGGGAACGTGTGGTCGCTGTAGCGCTGCAGCCCGGGGATCTGCGTGGCCGGCTGGCTGCCGAAGCGGTCGCGGTACTGGGTGGAGCTGTGCGCCGCGCGGCTCGAGCTGCCCAGCGGATCGAAGAACGTGCACTTGTCCCAGTCCAGCCACACCGGCTTGTCGGTGCGGTTCTCGACCTGGAAGAACAGCGCGTCGGGCGTGGGGCGGAAGTAGAACGAGAGCTCGCGATCCTGGAACACGAAGCGGTCGCTGCCCGGCTCGATCTGCTTGAAGCGGTAGTAGTAGAGCGCGCCGGCGCTGCCGGGGATCGCGCCGACCGAGTCGGCGGAGCCGCTCAGCAAGCGGCCGAAGCTCATCCCCGACGAATCGGCGTCCACCGTGGGCGGCGGAGTCGCCGGCGAGCCGGGTGGCGGCCCGGCCGAGCAGCCGGCCACGACTGCGGCCAGGAGGACGGCGAGCGCGGGCCATGCGAACGTGGGGCTACGCATCGGCGGCAGCCTAGTGCCCCGCCCGGCGACCGGTCAAGGCAGCAGGTCCGTCACGGCCCCGGCGCGGCACCGGCGTAGCCCGTGAGCTCGACGTAGCCACGTCCGCTCGCCACCGCGCCACGCATGCGGCCGCTCACGCGCACGCTGCCCTCCCAGTACGTGACCCCGGTGGCGCCGCCCGGCCGCTCCTGGTCCGCCACCGTGGGCTCCAGGCGCAGCTCCAGCCCCTCGCCCGGGACCCGCACGAGCCAGCCGGACGGATAGCGCCCGCCGCTGCGCGGACTCGTCCACGTGCTCGTCGGCTCGACGCTCCACGCCGTGCCCGGCACGTGGAGCGTGGAGCCGTCGCGCCGCACCAGCGTACCGCTCGAGGCCGGCTCGCGGCTGCCGTCGGCCCGCCGCAGCTGGTAGAGCATCAGCTCGCGCCCATCGTCGAGCGTGATCGCGAACCAGTCCCACCCCACCTGGCCGGGCGCCAGAGAGGACGACATGAACTCGTGGTCCATCCACGAGGTGCCCGCGACCGCGAGCGTGTCCGCGCCGAGCGCGATCGTGCCGGTGGTCGCGAGGCGGGTGATCGAGTAGTAGTGCGAGGCGTGGCCCGCGCCCGCGGCCTTCACGCTGACGCCGTCGCGACCGTGGACGGCGGGCGGCTTGAGCGGGGCGAGCTCGAGCTCGAGCGCGAAGTCCTCCGCCGCGGCCCGCAGCTGGTGCGTGATGCCGTCCGGCGCCAGCGCGGCCGACCAGCGATCCACCCACACGCGATAGCGCGCGGTGTCGGCGCCCGCCAGGCCGAGGGCCGGCCGCGCGATGCGCTCGTCGACGTGGAAGCGCCGGCCACGCTCGTCGGTGAGCGCGGCGTGCGCGAACAGCACCGAGTGGGGCGCCCACGCCGAGGGGCTGGCCGCGCGCGCGCGATCGAGCCCGACGCGGAAGAACGTGAGCTGGTAGCCGAACGTGCGCGCACCGGCCCGCAGGTGGCCGGTGTAGTACCACCACTCGGTGCGGAACTCGGGGTGCGCCGCGTGGTCGCGGGGGAACGCGAAGCGGTACGGCGCGCGCACCTCCCGCCAGCCGTCCGCCGCGACCGCCGGCGCCGGGGACGCGAGCGCCAGGTCCGCGCACAGCGCGAGCGCGGCAGCGAGCGCGCCCCCCCACCCGCGGAGGGCGCGAGCCCACGCGCGGGGCATCATTCCACCCTCAGCGCTTCGCGCGCCACGCGCCGGGCCGCCAGCCGCGCCGGCACCAGCCCAGCGAGCGTCGCGGTGCCGCCGAGCAACCCCAGCGCGCGGACCAGCACCCACGGATCCAGCGTGAACGTCAGCGACCAGCCGAAGAACTGCCGGTTGATCAGGTGCACGAGGATGAGCGCCAGCGCCACCCCCGCGACGCAGCCGAGCGCCGCCCCGATCAGCCCGAGCAGCGCGCTCTCCACCAGCACCATGCGTTGGATCTGCCCGCGCTGCGCACCGCACGCGCGCAGCACCGCGATCTCGCGCCCGCGCTGGATCACCAGCGCGGTGAGCGTGCCGATCACGCCCAGCACCGCGACCAGGATCGCGATCGACTGGAGCGCGTAGGTGATCTGGAACGTCTGGTCGAACACCCGCAGCACCCGCTCGCGCAGCGCCTGGTTCGGCGTCACCGCCAGCAGCCGGCCGGGTCCCGCGGCGGCCGTGAGCGCGCGCGCGACGCCGGCGCCGTCGGCGCCCGGGGCGAGGTAGATCGCGAAGCTCTCGGTGCGCGGATCCCGCCACAGCCGCGCGAACACGGCGCGGTCCACGAAGACGGCGCCGGCGTCGGTGCTGTAGTCGATGAACACCCCCGCGACCCGCAGGCGCGCGCGGCCGCCGGGAGTCGCGAGCGTGAGCGAGTCGCCCGCGTGGACGCGGTGGTGATGCGCGAACGACTCGGTGACCAGCGCCTCGCCGCGCGCCCGCGCGCGGTCGAGGATGGCGCGCGGATCGCCCGCCAGAAAGCGCAGGTGGCCATGGTCGCGCTGCACGGCCAGGTCGACCCCGATCGCGCTCACCAGCGCGCCCTCGTAGCGGATGCGCGCGCCGCGGTAGGTGTCGACCGCCGCCACGCCCGGCAGCGCGCGCGCCGCGTCCACCAGCTCCGGCGGCAGCCGGGTGGCGCTGCCGTTGAGCCGATGCCCGAGCGGCTCCACGTAGAGATCGCCGCGGATGCTCTGGCGCACCCAGGTGTCGACGGTGCGGCGGAACGAGCCCACCATCACCTCGAGCGCCACCAGCATGCCGACCGCCACCATGAGCGCCGCCACCGCCACGCTGGTGCGGGCCACCGCCTCGCGCAGGAAGCGCGCGCCGAGGGCGCCCTCGATGCCGCACAGGCGCCGCGCGAGCGGCGCCCCCGCCCGCTCGCCCAGCAGCGTCGCCGCCGGTGCCAGCAGCGAGAAGCCCGCGAGCGTCAGGAACGCGCTCGCGAATCCGCCCAGCGGCTGGCGCTCGGCGACCGTCCACCACGAGACCGCGGCGGCGAGCGCCAGCAGCGCCAGCCCGCCCCACGCCCAGCGCGCGACCGGCATCCGCGCGGCCTCGAGGTGGGCACCCTGGCGCACGGTCGCGGCCGGCGGCGTGCGCGCGGCCTCCAGCGCCGGGATCAGCGCCGAGACCAGCGCGCTGCCGATCCCGAGCAGCAGGCCCGCCGCGTAGGTCGCCGGATCGTGCGCGAGCCGGTCGGTGTGCGCGACCAGGTAGAGATCGGTGAGCGTGCGGGCGACCGCGGCCAGCGCGCCGCGGGCCATGAGCGTGCCCAGCGCGAGTCCCAGCAGGCTGCCCGCGACGCCGAGCGCCAGCGCCTCCGTCAGCACCAGCCGCACCAGCCGCGCGCGCGTCACGCCGAGCGAGCGCAGGATGCCGAGCTCGCGCCGGCGCCGCACGACCGCCATCGCCACCGCGTCGAAGACCAGGAACGTGGCGACGAAGATCGCGATGAACGACAGCGCCGTGAGGTTGAGCGCGAACGCGCTCACCATGCCCTCGACCTGGCGGGTGCGCCCGGCCGGGGTCTCCACTTCGACGTCGGCCGGCAGGCGCGCCGCCAGCGCCGCGCGCACCGCGGCCATCCGGCCGGGCGCCACGCGCAGGTCGATGCGGTCGAGCCGGCCCGCGCGCCGGAACACCTCCTGCGCGGTGGCGATGTCCACCACCGCGACGTTGCCCCCGAACGCCTGTCCGAGCCCCTCGGCCGCGAGCACCCGCCGCACCACCAGGGGCACCGGGACACCGGACGCCACCACCTCGAGCGTGTCCCCGGGGACCAGCCGCTCGCGGTCGGCGAACGCGCGCGGCACCGCCACGGCGCGCGGATCGGCGAGGAACTCCAGCGCCGCCGCCCGCGTGGGCGCGTCCTCGCGCCAGCGCTCGAACGGGCGCTCCTCGAACACGTCGACGCCCAGCACCATCATCGTGAGGTCGTAGCGCCCGCGGCCGCTCGCGGTGTCGAGCGGCGCGGCACGGCGCGCGATCCGCGCGGGCGCGTAGAGCTGGACGATCGGCGCCGCCGCCGCGACCCCGGGCGTGGTCCGCACCCACGGGAACACGCGCTCGTCGAAGCCCTCGGAGGTGCCCGCGACCTGGAGGTTGGCGCGCCCGGCGACGGCGTCCACCGTGTCCGCGAACGACGCCAGCGCCGAGTGGCTCGCGAGCCGCATCGCGACGAACACCGCGACCCCCAGCGCCACGCCCACGACCGTGAGCGCGGTGCGCGTGCGCTCGTGCAGCAGATGGCGCAGCGAGACCCAGCGGAACAGCGCGCTCACGCCGGGTCCGCCGGCGGGTGGTCGCCCGCCACGCGCCCGTCGCGCAGTTCGACCACGCGGTCCGCCACCGCCGCCGCCTCGCGGCTGTGGGTGACCAGCAGCACGGTGGCGCCGTGGCGCCGCGCGAGCCCGCGCAGCAGCTCAAGCACCTGGGCCGCGGCGCGCGAGTCCAGGTTCCCGGTCGGCTCGTCGGCCAGCACCAGCGCCGGCTCGTGCACCAGCGCGCGCGCGATCGCCACCCGCTGCATCTCGCCGCCCGAGAGCGTGTGCGGCCGCGCGTCCGCGCGCGCGGCCAGCCCCACCTCGGCCAGCAGCGCGTCGGCGCGCGCCAGCACCGCGCGCTCCGCCCGGCCCGCCAGCAGCGAGGGGAGCGCCACGTTCTCGCGGGCGCTCAGCGTCGGCAGCAGCTCGAAGAACTGGTGCACCATGCCGACCGTGGTGCGGCGTTGCGCGGTGAGTGCGTCGTCGTCGAGCCGGCCCAGCTCGCGGCCCGCGACCCATACTTCGCCGGCGGTCGGCGTGTCGAGCCCCGCGATCAGGTGGAGCAGCGTGCTCTTGCCGGAGCCGCTGCGCCCCACGATCGCCACGCACTGCCCGGCCGGCACGCTGAGCGAGAGGTCGTCGAGCGCCAGCACGCGCGCGGCGCCCGCGCCGAAGGCCTTGGTGACGCCGACCAGCCGCACCGCGGGCGCGGCGGAGGGCGGCGCGCCAGCGCTCACGCGTCCCCCGCGGCGCGGCCCAGCACGTGGCGCAGCGCCTCCGCCAGCGCCGGGAACCGGAACCGGTGGCCGGCGCGCTCGAGCGCCGCCGGCCGCACGCGCGCGCCGCCGAGCACCATGTCGTCCGCGAACGCGCGCCCGAGCAGCGCGCGCAGCGCGAACGCCGGCGCCGGCACGAGCGCCGGGCGGCCCATCACGCCGCCGAGCACGCGCGCGAACTCGCGGTTGGTGACCGCGCCGGGCGCCACGGCGTTGACCGGGCCGGCGAGATCGTCGCGCACCAGCGCCGCGTGCAGGACCGCGAGCAGGTCGTCGAGCGCGATCCACGACATCCACTGGCGCCCGCTGCCCAGCGGCCCCCCCGCGCCGAACGCGAACGGCAGCCGCAGCTGCTGGAGCACCCCGCCCCGCGGCGTCAGCACCAGTCCGATGCGGACGCGCACCACCCGGATGCCGGCCGCCGTCGCCGGAGCGGTGGCCTCCTCCCACGCCCGCGCCACGTCGGCGAGGAACCCGCGGCCGGGGCCGCTGGACTCCTCGACCGGCGCGTCGCCGCGATCGCCGTAGAACCCGATCGCCGAGGCCGCCACCAGCACCCGCGGCGGGTGCGGCAGCCGCGCGAGCGTTTCCGCCAGCAGGCGCGTGCCGCGGACGCGGCTCGCGAGGATGCGTTCGCGCGCCGCGGGCGTCCAGCGTTGCGCCACGCTCGCGCCCGCCAGGTGCACCACCGCGTCCACGCCCGCGAGCGCCGCCGGATCGAGCGTGCCGGCGTCGGGATCCCAGCGCGCGTCCCCCGCCGCCGCGGACCCGCGGCCGAGACGGCGCACGGCGTGCCCGCCGGTGGTGAGCAGCGGCACCAGCGCGGCGCCCAGCAGCCCGCTCGCACCGCTCACCAGCACCGTCATCGGGGCGGCCGCCGCGGCGTCGTGCATCGCGAGGTCGTCGGCGGTGACGCGCTGGCGGTACGCGAACAGGCGCGCGAGCTGGCCGCGCACCCACGGGGTGGCGGGCGCCAGCGCGGCCGGCAGCGCGAAGTCGATCGCGTCGGTCAGCGTGCACGCGTGCGCGCCGGCGGGCGCGAACGCGTGCTCGTGCGACCAGCGCGCGAAGGGTCCCGCCACCTGGACGTCGCGGAACCGCACGCCGCGCTCGGTGTCACGGTGCTCGAGCGTCCAGCGCTGGCGCAGCGGGCCGACGGCGAGCGTGACGCGCGCGCCGGGTTCGATCCCGCCGGAGCGCTGCAGCACCCGCACCGGATCCCACGGCGGCTCGAGTCGCTCGAACGCGCCCGGGCGGGCGTGCCAGTCGAACGCCGCGGCCGCGCTCACGGGAAGCGCGACGCGGCGCTCGAAGCGCGGGCTCATGCGCGCGCCGGGGCCGCCGGGCCCGGCATCCTCAGCTCTTCGCGACGCGATCGCCCCGGTCCGCCGCGCCCATGAACGCCCTCAGGAAGTCGACCGGCACCGGGAAGATGGTGGTGCTGTTGTTCTCGGTGGCGATCTCCGCCAGCGTCTGCAGGTAACGCAGCTGGAGCGCCGCCGGCTCGCGGCCGATCACCGCCGCCGCCTCGGCCAGACGCCCTGCGGCCTGGTACTCGCCCTCGGCGTTGATGACCTTGGCGCGCCGCTCGCGCTCGGCCTCGGCCTGGCGCGCGATCGCGCGCTGCATCTCCTGCGGCAGGTCGACGTTCTTGACCTCGACGTTCGTGACCTTCACGCCCCACGGCTCGGTCTGGCGGTCGATCACCTGCTGGAGCGCCAGATTGAGCTTCTCGCGCTCGCTCAGCAGCTCGTCCAGCTCCTGCTGTCCGAGGATCGAGCGCAGCGTGGTCTGGGCGATCTGCGAGGTGGCGTACAGGAAGTTCTCGACCTGCACGATCGCCTGGCGCGCGTCCACGACGCGGAAGTACACCACCGCGTTCACCTTCACCGACACGTTGTCCTTGGTGATGATGTCCTGCGGCGGCACGTCCATCGTGACCGTGCGCAACCCGACCTTGACCGCGCGGTCGATGATCGGCCACAGCAGCACCAGGCCCGGCCCCTTCTCGCCGATCAGCCGCCCGAGGCGGAACACCACGAGGCGCTCGTACTCGCGCACCACGCGGATCGCGTTGGCGATCAGGATCACCACGAACAGCAAGACGATCAGCATCAGGGTGAGCAGGGGCATCATGACCGTTCCTCCTTGGCACGGGGCCGGACGCGCGGGATGAGCGCGTCCACGCCCACGATCTCCACCAACGCGCGGGCATCCACCCGCGCGCTGGAAATCGCGTTCCACATCCTGACCGCGACCCGCACGGGTCCCACCCGCGCGAGCGACCGCGGCGCCACGCCGCCCACCATGGCGGCCCGCGGGAGGATCACGTCCGTCCCTCCCGCCGCCACGTCCGCACGTGCAGGGTCAGCCCCTCGACGCCGGTCACCTCGACGGTCTCACCGGCGCTCACCGGCGCGTCGGCCACCGCACGCCACGAGGTGTCGCCGATCATCACCCGCCCCACGGGCGCCAGCGAATCGAGCGCCACGGCGCGCTCGCCGATCAGGCCCGCCGAGCCGGTCTGCACCTTGCGGCGCTGGGCGCGCAATCCGGCGCCGACGATGAACAGGAAGAACAGGGCGGTGACCGAGGTGGCGCCGAGGATCACCGTCCACGACAGCGCGACCCCCTCGCCGCGGAACAGGATGAGGGAGCCGAGCAGCATCGCGACGACGCCGCCAGCCGCCAGCATCCCGTGGCTCGCGACCTTGACCTCGGCCAGGAAGAACGCCACCGCCAGCACCAGCAGCGCGACGCCGGCGTAGTTGACGGGCAACGTCGAGAGCGCGAGGAACGCGAGGATCAGGCAGATGCCGCCGACCACCCCGGGCAGGATCGCGCCCGGGTTCTGCAGCTCGAACAGCAGACCGTAGAAGCCGAGCATGAGCAGCAGGTAGGCGATGTTCGGGTCCGCGAGCAGCGCGAGCAGCTTCTGGCGGAACCCGGTCGCGAGCACGTCGACCGGCAGGCCCTTCAGCGCCAGCGTGCGCGTCTCCTGCCCGCGCCGCCACGTGCGCCCGTCGCACTTCTCGAGCAGCTCGGCGCGATTCGCGGCCACGAAGTCCACGACGCGCAGCTCGACCGCCTCGGTCTCGCTGGCCGAGACCGCCTCGCGCACCGCGCGCTCGGCCCAGACCACGTTGCGCCCGCGCTGGGCCGCGACGGTGCGCGCGAACGCCGAGGCATCGTTGGTGACCTTGCGCGCGAGCGTCGAGTCCATCGGCCCCTGCATGTTGATCGGGGTGGCGGCACCGATGTTGGTGCCGGGCGCCATCGCCGCGACGTCGCAGGCGATCGTGATGAACACTCCGGCGGACGCCGCGCGGGAGCCGCTCGGCGCCACCCACGCGATCACCGGCAGCGGGCTCGCGAGCAGGTCCTTCACCATTTCGCGCATGCTCGACTCGAGGCCACCCGGGGTGTCGATCTCGAGGATCAGCGCCGCGTAGCCGCGCGACTCGGCGCGCGCGATCGCGGTGTGGAGCGCCTCGGCCATGACCGGCGTGACCGGTCCCGTCAGCTCCGCCGCCAGCACGCGCCCGTGGCCGGCCGGCGGCGGCACCGCGGGCTCCGGTACCGCGCGCCGGGGCTTCGCGGTCGCGAGCGCGGCGGCGCCGATCAGCGCCGCCAGCGTGACGAGCGCGGCGAGCCGCGCCAGGTGTCTCATCGCCCGACCTCCGCGCCGCGGCGGGCGAGTGCGGCGCGCCACGCCTCGGGATACTTGAGACCGCTGCCGGTGTCGTAGATCACCACGCGCGCTCCTGCCGCGACCTCGCCGCTCGCCCGCAGCCGTCGCAGCGCCGCCAGCGTAGCACCACCCTCGGGGCACGCGAACAGGCCCCCGGCGGCGGCCAGGTCGTTCATGCCGTCGAGCAGGTCCTCCTCGCTCACCGCGATCGCGGTGCCGCCGCTCTCGCGGATCGCGCGCAGGATGAGCGTGTCGGCGAACGGCGAGGGCACGCGCAGCCCGCTGGCGACCGTGGCGGCGTCCTTCCAGGCCTCGGCGCGCGCGGCGCCCGAATCGAACGCCCGCACCACCGGCGCGCAGCCCGCCGCCTGCACCGCGACCAGCCGCGCCGGCGGGCCCTCGATCCAGCCCAGCTCGCGCAGCTCCGCGAACGCGCGCCACATCCCCACCAGCCCGGTGCCGCCGCCGGTCGGATAGAGGATCACGTCGGGCAGCGTCCAGCCGAGCTGCTCGGCGATCTCCCAGCCGAGCGTCTTCTTGCCCTCGAGCCGGAACGGCTCCTTGAACGTGGCGACGTTCCACCACGCGGGCGCCGGCGCCCATTCGGCGAGCGCCTTGCCCGCGTCCGAGATGGTGCCGGGCACCAGCCGCACCTCGGCGCCGAACGCGCGCTGCTCGAGCACGAACGCCGCGGGCGTGTCCGCCGGCACGGTGATGCGGCAACGCAGCCCGGCGGCTGCGGCGTACGCGGCCGCCGCGCTGCCGGCGTTGCCGGCCGAGGGCAGCGCGATCGCGTCCTTGCCGAACGCCACCGCGCCGTTGACCGCGAGCGCCAGCCCGCGCGCCTTGAACGAGGCGGTCGGATTGCCGGCCTCGGCCTTGACCCAGAGTGCTCCGAGGCCCAGCTCCTCGCCGAGCCGCGGCAGCGGCAGCAGCGGCGTGCCGCCCTCGCCGAGCCGCACCACCGCGTGGTCCGCGGCGAACGGCAGTACCGCGCGGAAGCGCCACAGGTCGGTGCCGAAGCGCGCCAGGTCGCCGCGCGCCAGCACGCGCTTCAGCGCCGCGAGGTCGTACCGCGCCACCAGCGGCCGGCCGCAGGCCGGACACACGCTGCGCGGCTGCGACAGATCACACGACGCGCCGCAGTCGAGGCAGTCGAGGGCGCGGAGGTGGGGATTCCAGGGCGCGGGCGGGGATGCTGGGCTCATGGCGGCCAGCATACTCGATGCGGCGCTCCGGCGGGCCGGCGCGGGACGGGCCGCGGCCGCCAGCGCCGCGATTCACCACGCCGGCTCCTCGCCCGCCAGCTCCTCGCGCAGCTTGAGGAACGACTCGTAACGCCGCGCCGCGACGTCGCCGACCGCGACCGCGGCGCGCAGCGCGCAACCGGGCTCGGCGGTGTGGCGGCAGTCGGTGAACTTGCAGGCGCCGAGGAAGCGGCGGAAATCCGGGTACGCCTGCTCGAGGTCGCGGCAGGAGATCCCCCACAGCGCGAACGTGCGCACGCCCGGCGTGTCGATCAGCTCGAGTCCGTCCGCGGTGCGCAGCAGCCACGCCGCGGTGGTGGTGTGGCGGCCCTTGCCGGTCTTCAGGTTCACCGCGCCGGCGGCCAGATCCAGCTCGGGCGCCAGCGCGTTCAGCAGCGAGCTCTTGCCCACGCCGGAGTGGCCGATGAACAGCGAGCGCCGCCCGATGCACGCGTGGCGCAGGGCCTCGACCCCCTCGCCGCGGATCGCGCACGTCAGGTGGCCCGCGTAGCCGGCCTCGGCGTAGTCGTCGAGGATCGCCTGCTCGGTCGCCGGCGAGCCGAGGTCGGTCTTGTTGAGCACCATCCGCGCGGGGATGCCGAAGTGCTCGGCCTGCGCCAGCACGCGGTCGACGAAGCCGGGCTTGAACTCGGGCTCGTCGACCGAGGCGACCAGCACCACCTGGTCGAGGTTCGCGGCCACCACCTGCTCGAGCTTGCGCTCGCCCGAGGCGCGCCGCGAGAACAGGTTGCGCCGCGGGTGCACGTGCTCGATCGCCGGCCGGCTGCCCGCGAGCTCCACGTCGACCGCGTCGCCGACCACGACCGCGTTGCCGAGCGCCTTGGAGCGGCCCATCAGCCGGGCGCGCACGGTCGCCTCGCACTCGGTGCCGTCGTCGAGCACCACCCGGCAGCCGCCGAAGTCCACGCGCGCCACCGTGGCGCGGCGCAGCCCGGTCGCGGCCGGCGGGTCGAGGGCGCTCACTTCCAGCCGTTCCCCGGCCCGTCGAGCGGCAGCACGATGGTGAACACCGCGCCCTGCCCGGGCGGGCTCTCGGCGGTGATGCGCCCGCCGTGGTTGGTGAGGATGCGATACGAGGACGACAGCCCAAACCCGTGGCCCGTGGGCTTGGTCGTGAAGTGCGGCTCGAAGATGCGCGCGAGGTTCTGCGGCGCGATCCCGGTGCCGGTGTCGGAGACGCGCAGCGAGAGCGTGCGCGCGCGCTCGTCCCACGAGCTCTCGACCGCGATGCGCTTCACGCCGACACCCTTCTCCTGCATCGCGTCGGCGGAGTTCATGAACAGGTTGAGGAACACCTGCTGGATCTGCCCGGGATCGACCCGCAGCTCCGGCGCCTGCGGCGCGAGCCGCATGTCCCACTCGACGGTGTCGAAGCGGTTCTGGGTGCGCACGAACTCGACCGAGCGCTGGACCAGCCCGTTGATGTCCACGCGCTCGACCTTGATCTCGGCGCTCGAGAAGTCCATCAGGCCCTTCGAGAGCCCCTCCATGCGCTTGGACTGCTCGAGGATGATCTGGGCGTGGCGCTGCACGCTCTCGTAGACCTGGCGCTCGCTGTCGCGCAGCAATAGCTGGGCGCGGCCGCTGATCGCCACCAGCTGGTTGCGCAGCTCGTGGCCGATCTCGGCGGCCATCTCGCCCTTCGCGGCCATGCGCTCGCGGTGGATGATCTGGTTCTGCGCGTTGCGCAGCTCGATGTAGCGTTTGGTGGACTGGTGAAGCATGTAGAGCGGCGCGTAGAACAGCACCACGCCGATGTAGCCGATGGCGCGGAACGACAGCACCATGATGGGCGCCAGGAAGAACGCGGCCGAGTCCTCGAGCAGTCGCTCGGCGTAGAACCAGTCTTCGCGCAGCACCTGCACGTAGGGACGCTCGGACGACCACGATACCGCCACCGCCACCAGCGCGCGGTTGACGAGCAGGTAGGTGACGGTGAGCCCGAGGATCGGTGGCGCGAGCCGCCACGCCACCGCGGGACCGACCGCGCCGATGGGCTCGAACTGCAACCCGTTCAGCGGGCCACCCAGCCAGCTCCAGACGTGCATCGCCACCCACATCGTGATCGCGATCTCGGCCCCGTTGAACACCGCACGCACCCAGGGCTTGCGCGTGATGAGCAGCTCGGTCACCACCGTGCTCAGCGCGCCCACCCACATCCCGGGCCCCAGCCCCCACAGCATCCCCGCCGCCAATCCGGCGGTGGAGGCCTGGCTGATGGTGCCGCCGCCCGAGAGCGTGGCGACCACCATCATCTCCGAGAGCGCGAGGATCGCGACCCACGCGAGATAGTCGGGCCACCGCACGTCGAGCGCCGCCGGCGGGTGCAGCATCATCAGCGCCACCGCGATCAGGGTGACCACGGCCACGTACGCCCGCAGGCGGAAGCTCATGCGGTCCCCCCGGCCGGTACCACGCCGAGGCCCGGGCGCTCGCTCAGCGCGATCTCCCCCTGCTCGCGCGGCGCGCCGTCGAACGGATCGCGCGCCAGCAGCCAGTGGCCGTCGAGGTCGAGCTCGTCCGCGAGCGGCGCCAGCTGGGCCGCGGCCGACAGCGCGAGGCTGGTCTCGACCATCGAGCCGAGCATGATCCGGAGCCCGTGAGCGCGCGCCGCGTGGATGGCGCGCAGCATCTCGCGGAGTCCGCCGCACTTCATGAGCTTGAGGTTCACGCCGTCGACGCGGCCGGCGAGCTGCGCGATGTCGCTCGCGCGGCAGCAGGCCTCGTCGGCGTAGACCGGGATGCCGACGCGCTCGCGCACCCAGCGCAGACCGTCGAGGTCCTCGCGGGCGACCGGCTGCTCGACCAGCTCGATGTCGAGCGGCTCGATGCGGCGCAGCACGCGCACCGCGTCGGCGGGCGTCCACGCGGTGTTCGCGTCCACGCGCAGTCGGCCGCGGTAGCCGCGGCGGATGCGCTCGAGGTTCTCGACGTCGCCGGGCGCTCCCAGCTTCACCTTGAGCGCCGGGAAGCCGAGCACCGCCTCGAGCTTGCGCTCCATCTCCTCGGGCGCCGCCATGCCCAGCGTGACGCACGAGGCGGGCACCCGCCCCGGGTCGAGCCCGAGCAGGCGCCAGACCGGCTGGCCGAGGCGCTTGCCGATCCAGTCGTGGAGCGCCAGGTCGATCGCCGCGCGCGCGGCCGCATGCCCGCGCAGCACGCCGTTCAGGCGCCGCTCGATCGCCTCCAGCGCGAACGGATCCTCGCCCAGCTGCGGGCCCCACACCGCGAGCGCGGCCTCGACGGTCTCGCGCGTCTCGCCGTGGTAGAACGCGGGCGCGGCCTCGCCGAGCCCGGTGATGCCGTCGTGCTCGAGGCGCACGAGCGTGTTGCGGTGGACCTTGCGCCCGCCCACCGCGATGCGGAACTCGAACGTCGTCTCGAGGTCGAGCCGCTCATGCGTGAGCCGCATGCGACCTCCGCGCGGCGTGCGCCGCCAGCACCGCGTCGGCCAGCCGTTCCGCGCCGTCGCGCACCGGATCGCAGGCCGGCAGCCCGGTCGCGCGGGCCGCGTCCTCGATCGCGGCACGCGCGGCGGCCGGTTCGAGCGCGCGCGTGTTGACCGCGAGCGCGACCGTGCGCGCCGCGTGCACCCAGCCCGCCGCGCGCTCGTTGTCGCGCGCCACCTCGGCGAGCGGCGCGAGCGGGAACTCGGCCGCGTCGGGCGCCATCACGCGCATGCGTTCGCGGCCGGCCTCGTGGCACAGCACCAGCAGCGACGGGCAGGCGCCGTGCAGGAGCCCCAGCGCGACCGCGGCGTAGCCGGGATGCGCGAGCGCGCCCTGACCCTCGACCACCACCAGGTCCGCGTCGCGCGCGGCCTCGAGCACCGCGTGCTCGACCGCGCCGGCGAGGAAGTCCGCGGCCACCGCGTCGACCGGCACGCCGCCCCCGGCCACCAGGATGCCGGTCTGGCCGGTGGCGACGAACGCGGCGCGGGCCCCGCGCGCCTGCAGGGCGCGGGTCAGCTCGAGCGCCGCGGTCATCTTGCCCACGCTGCAGTCGGTGCCGACCGTGAGCACCACCGTGGCGTCGAGCCGCGCGGCGCGCCCGGCCGCGACGCGGCGCTCGGCGGGCGGACGGCGCAGGTCGATCAGCCGCGCGCCGTGGCGGGCGGCGAGGCTCGCGAACCCCGCGTCGTCGGCGAGGAACACGTGGAGTCCCGCGATCACGTCCCAGCCGCGCGCGAGCGCGTCCTCGACCGGTGCGCGCCAACCGGCGGGCAGCCCGCCGCCCTGCGGCGCGACGCCGATCACGAGCGCCCCGGCCCCCAGCGCTGCCGCCTGCCCGATCGTCGCCACCACCGGGACCGCGCCACCGACCCCGACGCAGGCCTGTGCGGTGCGGCCGGCGCGCGTCGAGTCGATCACCGCGACGACGTCGTGCGCGCGGTAACGCAGGGCGCCCAGCGCGGTCTTGGCCTCGAGCGGTGAGAAGCAGCCTTCGGCGAGAATCGCGAGGCGGCGGTCGGAAGCGGACATGACCCTACCGGAGCGAGTCGTACACCTGGATGTAGCGCGACACCATCTCGTCCACACTGAACCGCGTCCGCGCCACCTTGCGCGCGCGCCGGCCCATGGTCCGGCGCAGCGGCTCGTTCTGGAGCAGACGCAGCACCGAGGAGACGAACCCCGCGATGTGCCCGGGATCGTGCAGGAACCCCGTGACCCCGTGGTCGATGACCTCGGGCAACCCGCCGGCATTCGACGCCACCACCGGCACCTCGGCGCTCATGGCCTCCAGGGCGACCAACCCGAAGCTCTCCGAGGAGCTCGGCAATAAGAAGACATCGGCCAGCGGCAGCAGTTCCTCCATGCAATCCTGATTGCCGAGGAACAGCACGTCGCGCTCCACCCCCAGCTCGCGGGCGAGGTGCTCGGCGTTGGCCTTCTCGGGGCCGTCGCCGATCATCACGAGCTTGCTCTTGAGCCGCCGGCGGACCTCGGCGAACACCTGAATGACGGCTGGGATGTTCTTGACCGGACGGAAGTTGGACGCGTGCATCAGCACCCGCGTCTCGGGCCCGGCGAGCCGCAGCGCGACCTTGCGGTTGGGGCTGAAGACCCGCGGGTCGACGAAGTTGTAGATCACCTCGATCGGCCGGGTGATCCCGAACGAGGCCTCGGCGCGGTCCTTGAGGAAGCGGCTCACCGCGGTCACCCGGTCGCTCGACTGGATGCTGAACTGGGTGACGCGGAAGAACGCGGGCTCCAGCCCGACCAGCGTGATGTCGGTGCCGTGCAGCGTGGTCACCACCCCGAGCTGGCGCGGCAGCAGCAGCTGGCGCGCCAGGTAGGCGCTGGCCGCGAACGGCATCGCGTAGTGCACGTGGAGCACGTCGAGCTCGTAGTTCTCGACCACCTCGACCATCTTGGTCGTGAGCGCCAGGTTGTAGGGCGCCTGCTCGAACACCGGGTACGAGGCGGGCGTCGCCTCGTGGAAGTACACGTTCGACTCGAAGCGCCGCAGGCGGAACGGCAGCCGGTGCGCGATGAAGTGCACCTCGAAGCCGCGGCGCGCCAGCTCGATCCCGAGCTCGGTGGCGACCACGCCGCTGCCGCCGAAGTGCGAGTAACAGGTGATCCCGATGCGCCGCTTGCGCGCGGGGCGCGGAGGCTTCGCGGCGGGGGTCGCGGCGCCGCGCTTCGCGCGCGGCGCGGAATCGGACTTCACGGGGCTGCGGCGACGCGTCGCTCGCGGGCGTCTGGGGCTCATGCCGCGGGTCCTTCGGGCTGGGGTCCGAGCAGCGCGCCCACCGCGGTGAGTCCGAGCGGGCCGGCGCTGCGATAGCCCTCGCCGTAGCGGACGCCGATGCGGGCGCCGAACGTGCGGGCGCGCGCCTCGACCTCGGCGAGGAAGTCGGGATGCGTGAGGTAGGTGGAGGGCCCGGCGGCGGGATCGAGCTGGCTCGCGTGCGCGTGCAGCGCGGCCATGCGCGCCTCCCATGCCGCGGTCACGTCGACCACCAGCGTCGGCGCGTCGCCGTCGCGGTAGAGCGCGAACAGCAGCCGCGCGGGACGATGGCGCTCGCCGGGCGCATCGAAGCGCGCGAGCCCCGCGAGGTAGCACGCGTGCCGAACGAGGTGGTGCGCCTCGACGTGGTCGGGGTGCGCGTCGTCGCGCCACGGCGCCACGACCAGCGACGGGCGGTGCCGGCGCAGCGCCGCGACCACCGCGCGCCGGTGGGCCGGGTGGTTGCGGTCGACCCCGCAGTCGGGCAGCCCGAGGCACTCGCGCACCCGCGCGCCGAGCCGGCGGGCGGCCTCCTGCGCCTCGCCCGTGCGCTGCTCCGGGGTGCCACGGCTCGCCGCCTCGCCCGCGGTCAGATCGACGAGGCCCACCGCGTGGCCGGCCGCGGCGAGCCGCGCGGCGAGGCCGCCCGAGGTGAGCTCGATGTCGTCGGGATGTGCGCCGAAGAAGAGTGCGTCCATCAGTCCCCCAGCTCGATCACCGCGTGCGCGTGCGTTCCCGCGGCGAGGCGCGCGGCGTGCTCGGTCGCCAGGACCACCAGCTCCGCGCCGAGGCGCGAACCGCGGTAGGCCACCGGCTCGAGCGATGCCAGCCGGCGTTCCTGCAGCCGGTCGCCCGGCAGCAGGTGGTAGCGCACGCGCGGCCATTCGGGGTGCTGGCGCTCGATCCGGTGGCGCAGCTTGCCCACCACGCCGTCGATCAGGCGCGCGTACTGGTAGTCGCTCTTGGCGCGCGCCGACTCGACCATCTGCGGCAGGCTCGGGTCCACCGCGCGCACCGCGGACTCGAGCCGCGCGAAGTCGTCCATCGCGCCGCGCCGCGCGTCGGCGAGCAGCCCGCGCAGGTCGGCGGGCACCGCCTGCTCGGCGTGCGCGCGCAGCACCGCGTCGGGCGCGTCGAGCAGCGCGGTGACGTCGGCCCCGGTGGCGGCGAGCAGCTCGACCGCGGCGGGCGCAAGCCAGGTGGCGCCGAAGCGCGGCACCGGGCAGGCGGCGCGCACGCCGAGCCCCTCGAACACCTCGCGCAGCTGCGCGAGGTAGGCGAGCTCGCCCGGACCGCACGCCATCGCGACGGTCGGGAACACGCCGTCCTGCACCGCGGGGCGCAGCGCGACGCTCGGCGACAGCGTCGTGCCCGCGCCGCGCGCCCGCGCCTCGTCGGCCGTGAGCTTGTGGCGCACGCCGTCCTCGAGCGCGAACACGAACGACTCGAGCGCGGAATCCGTGAGCGGGCGCCGGCCGATGTGGGTCTCGAGCCACGCTCCCGCACGGCGCGCGGCCGCCGCGAGGGCATCGGCGCGCGCGAGGTAGCGATCGATGAACGGGCGCGCCGCCGCGCGGAACGCCGGCAGCCGCGGGTCCACCACCACCAGCCCGTGGGCGCCGAACAGCGCCAGCATCAGCGCGCTCATGAACTCCCCGAGGTCGGCCGCGCGCGCCTCGGCGCCGGCCACCAGCGCCGCGGTGGCGGAATGTCCCGGCAGTCCCTCCCAGTGCGCGAGCGCCTCGCGCTGCAGCACCGCGAGCGGCGCGCACGCGATGCCGCCGACCAGCGCGCCGTCGCGGTGCACGCCGTCCGGCAGGCTCAGGTCGTGCAGCGCGAGCCCGCGGTCGGCGACCGTGACGCCGCGGATCTCGGCGAAGTCGGAATCCTCGCCGTGCATCCAGAACAGCGGCACGCAGGGCATCCCGATGCGCGCGCTGACCGACGCGGCGAGGCCGACCGTGCTGGCGGTCTTGTGCAGCGAATAGAGCGGTCCGCCGAGCGGCGCGGGCTGCTGGCCCGCGACCGCGGCCACCGCCTCACCGCGCGCCAGGCGCGCGAGCGCGGCGAGCGACTCCGGCGGGGCACCGAGGCGGCGGTGGTAGGCCTCCAGCTCGGACGCGAGCGCCGCCGGCAGCGGATGGCACTTGGCCGCGGCCAGCGCCGCGAGCGCATCGCGGTCGCGGAAGCGCACCGGGAATCGCTCCTGCGCGAGCGGTCCGCCGTGCACGAGATCGTCGGTCAGCGGGTCGTGGAAGCGATCGCGCGGTGGCTCGGGCGCACCGTCCACCCACGCGCGCACGCGCAGCGTGCCGGTC
Organism: Candidatus Eiseniibacteriota bacterium; assembly: GCA_963725865.1. Taxonomy (GTDB): domain Bacteria; phylum Eisenbacteria; class RBG-16-71-46; order RBG-16-71-46; family RBG-16-71-46; genus CAVSAC01. The sequence continues at coordinate 999,142 of CAVSAC010000012.1, read as the reverse complement.
ATCGGGGACATCGCCCCCCTCGTGGCGCGGCGCCGGTGGGTGCGGCGGACCGCGGGCGCGCGCCTCGTCGATCGAGTGGCATGAGACCGGCCATCTTAGGGAGCGTGCGCGGAGGGGTCAACCGCCGGCCGCGCGCCGCCAGGCGCGCTGCACCCGCGCCCGCGCACGCGCCGGGCAGACGCGCGCGCCGGCGTCGAAGGCGTGGCGCACCTCGGCGGGTGCGGCGCCGAGCCGCCGAGCGCCGCGCAGATGGCTCACGAGCTGCCGCTCCCAACCGCCCGCGGCGAGCACCGCGACGGCCACGCGCTCGCGCAGCGCGCCGTCGAGGCCGCGGCGCGCGAGGACGCGCCCGTAGCCCTGCTCCACCATCCAGCGCGCGAGGTCGGGATGCAGCCGCTGCACGCTGCGCACCAGCCGCGGATACACCGGCCCGTACACCGCGCGGCAGCGCGCCACGCCGCGCGCCATCCAGTCGGCGGGGTCGCCCTCGCGCGTGCGGCGCGCGCGACCGGGCCACGCCTCGGCGAGCACGCGCGCGCCTTCGAGCGCGGCCGGATAGCCGGCGTGGAGCATCAGCATCAGCGCGGTCTCCTCGGCCGCGCGCCGCGACGCACCCGCCGCGCGCGCGGCGCGCAGCGCGCGGGCGGCGGCGTGCGCCCGCCCCGCGCTCATCGCCGCGGCGAAGCGGACGAGGGCGCGTGCCGCCGGCGGGGCACAGGCAGGACGGGCGCTTGACGCTCGCATGGGTCCGGCACAGTATCCGCGCGCTTCTTCGACCACAAGCCCCTCCGGAGCGACCCTCCATGACCCGACGCGACGAGCGACCCGCGTGATCCCTGGTTCGGAGCCGGGCGATCCGGCGCGCGGCGCGCTGCAGGCGCTGTGGACGTTTCCCTCGATCCTCGCCAGCGCGTTCGTGCTGGCCTGGGGCGCCGAGGCCGCCGAGTTCTTCATCTCGCAGGGGCTCGCGCTGGCGCTGCTCGCCTGGATGCAGGTGCTGCCGGAATTCGCGGTCGAGGCGGTCATCGCGTGGCACCAGGACGTGCCGCTGATGACCGCCAACTTCACGGGCGCGCTGCGCCTGCTGACCGGGCTCGGCTGGCCGATGATCTGGACCGTGTCCGCGCTCTCGCGCGCGCAGCGCCGGGAGGGACGCTTCTGGGATCCCATCGCGCTCGATCAGGAGCACGCGGCCGAGGTGATCGGGCTCGTGCCCCCGCTGCTGTACTTCGCGTGGATCATCGTGAAGGGCTCGCTCGGGCTGGCCGACGCCGCGGTGCTCCTCGCGCTCTATGCCGGCTACCTGGCATTGCTGCAGCGGATCCCGCCCCGCGAGCACGAAGAGGTCGAGGACGCCGCCTGGGTGCCGCGCCGCGTGCTCGCGCTGCCCTCCCCCGCGCGGACGCTCGCGATCGTGATCCTGTTCGCGCTCGGGGGCGCGGCGCTCTACGTGACCGCCACGCCGTTCCTCGCCAGCATGATCGGGCTGGCGACGGTGGCCGGGGTCTCGCAGTTCGTGTTCGTGCAATGGGTGGCGCCGTTCCTCTCGGAATTCCCCGAGTTCACCACCACGTTCTACTGGGCGCGCGGGCGCGGCAAGGGCGGCATGGCGCTCATGAACATGGCCTCGAGCAACATCAATCAGTGGACGGTGCTCGCCGCCATGATCCCGATCGTCTACTCGGTCTCGCTCGGGCACACCGCCGCGGTGCCGCTCGCCGAGCACCGCGTCGAGCTGCTGCTCACCCTGCTGCAGGGCGCGCTGGGCGTCGTGATCCTCGCGAACTTCACGTTCGAGGCGTACGAGGCGGCGGGGCTGTTCGTGCTGTGGTTCACGCAGTTCCTGCGGCCCGGATGGCGCGAGGAGATCGCGGTGGTGTACGCGGCATGGCTGGCGCTCGAACTGATCAGCACGCTGTGGCGGCGCGGGCGGCTGCAGGCGTTCGTGGTGTTCCCCACGCTCTGGCGCGCGGGGCGGCCGGTCGGCGCGCCGCGTCCCTGACCGGCTTCAGTCGCGCGGCCCGAACAGCCGCTCGCGCAGCGCGCGCACGATATCGCCGACCGCGTGCAGCTCCTCGACCTTCAGCAGCCGCATCACGATCCCGCCGGCGAGCACGGAGAGCAGGAACCCCGCGCCGACCACCAGCAGCTCGCTCAGCACGCGGCCCTCCCAGCGGTTGTCGAGCAGCCGCAGCAGGACCACGTTGCCTCCGGCAGCGACGGTCGCGGCCGCGCCCACGCGCAGGAGCGTGCGAGCCATCCGGCGGCCCTCGAGCGGACCGATGCGGCGGCGCAGGTAGTACGTGAGCTGCAGCATCCCGATGACCGACGTCACCGCGGCCGAGAACGCGAGCCCCAGGTGGCCGAGCGGGCGCATGAGCAGCAGGTTGAGGATCAGGTTGAGCGCCACCGACACGAACGAGGCCGCGACCGGCGTGCGGGTGTCGCCGAGCGCGTAGAACGTGCGCGTGAGCACGCCGACCGCGGCGAACGCCGGCAGCCCGATGCAGTACATCATCAGCGCGCCAGCGGTCTGCGTGGTGTCGTGCGGACCGAAGCGACCGTGCTCGTACAGCAGCGCCACCACCGGGCGCGCGAGGCTGGCCAGCCACAGCGCGGCCGGCACGGTGAGCAGGAACACCAGCCGCAGCGTGGCGGAGAGCGTGGTCTTGAGCGCCGGCGTGTCCTTCGCGACGGCGGCGCGCGCGAGCGCCGGCAGGCTGACGGTGGCCAGCGCCACGCCGAACACCCCGATCGGCAGCTGCACGAGACGGTAGGCGTAGGCGAGCCACGACACGCTGCCCTCGCGCAGCATGCTCGCGATGATGGTGCTCACGAAGACGTTGAGCTGGGTGGCGGCGAGTCCCACGGTGGCCGGCAGCATCAGCATCGCGACGCGCTGCACGCCCGGGTGCGCGCGCGGCCGCTCGAGCCGGAAGCGGAACCCCTCCTTCGCCAGGGACGGCAGCTGGATCCCGAACTGCAGCGCCCCGCCGACCAGCACGCCGACCGCCATCGCGAGGATCGCCGGCTGCCCGAAGTGCCGGCACAGCGGGATCAGCGACACGCCGACCACCACCATGCCGAGGTTCAGCAGGGCGGGCGCCAGCGCGGGCAGGAAGAACCGCCCGCGCGAGTTGAGCATGCCCATCGCGGCGGCCGCCAGCGCCATGAGCGGCAGGAACGGCAGCATCACGCGGGTGAGCATCACGGTCAGCTCGAGCTTGCCCGCCACCGCCGCGAAGCCGGGCGCGAACACCCGCACCAGCAACGGGGCGGCGATCCAGCCGACCGTGCAGATCACCACCAGCACGGCCAGCAGCGTCGACATGAGCTGGCGGCCGAACTTCCACGCCTCCGCGTCACCCTGCTCCTGCTGCACTCGCGTGAACGTCGGCACGAAGGCCGACGACATCGCGCCCTCGGCGAACAGGTCGCGCAGCAGGTTCGGTACCCGGAACGCCACGTTGAACGCGTCGGTGAAGAAGCCGGCGCCGAACAGGATCGCCATCGCCTGCTCGCGGATCAGTCCGAGGACGCGCGACAGCAGCGTCGCCACGCCGACCTGTCCCGCGCGCCGGATGACCCGCGATTCCTCGCTCACGCCCGCCTCGCGCTCCGTTGCGACCCGCCGGGGCGCATGCTAGCGTGCGCGCCCATGCTTCCACTCATGCCGTGGTTCGAGGCCGTCGTGCTCGGTGCGCTGCAGGGCCTCTCGGAGTTCCTGCCCATCTCGAGCAGCGCCCATCTGTACGTGGTGCCGGAGCTGCTGCACTGGAAGTACAACGGTCTCGCTTTCGACGTGGCGCTCCACTGGGGCACGCTGATCGCGCTGGTGCTCGCGTACGGCAACGTGTGGGTGGCGCTCGCTCGTGACGCGATCGCGGGCGCCCCGCCGGCGAAGGCGCAGGCGTGGGACACCTGGGGCAAGCTCGCGGTGGCCTCGGTGCCGGGTGCCGTCGCCGGCTTGCTGCTCAAGGACATCGCCGAATCCGCGCTGCGCTCGATGCCGCTGCAGGCCGTCATGCTGTTCGTCTTCGGCCTGCTGCTCTGGTGGGTCGACCGCGTCGCTCCCCAGCGCGAGGACGCCGACACCCCCGGCTGGGGCGCCTGCCTGGCGATGGGATGCGCGCAGGCGGTGGCGCTGGTCCCCGGCGTGTCGCGCTCGGGCGTGACGATCACGGCCGGCCGCGCCACGGGGCTCACGCGCGTCTCGGCCGCGCGGTTCTCGTTCCTGCTCGCCACCCCCATCACGTTCGGCGCGGGGCTGCTCGAGCTGCGGCACCTGCCGAGCGACCTGCCGATCGGGCCGCTGCTGCTGGGGGTCGTGACCTCGGCGGTGGTCGGACTGCTCGCCATCCGTGGCCTCATCCGCTGGCTGGGCAACGCGGGGTTCGGGGTGTTCTTCATCTATCGCGCGGTGCTCGCCGCGATCATCCTCTGGGGCTGGCAGGCGCACCGCTGACCCGCGGCGACCTCACGAGCGGCCACGGTCCCTGCGCGTCATCTTGTCGGCGAAGTACCGGTTGAGCCGGTCGCGCAGGTGGATGCGGGCCCGGTGCAGCCGCGACTTCACCGCGGCGATGGTGAGCCCCAGCTGTTCCGCCACCTCGGCGTTCGAGCGACCCTCCACGTCGCGCAGCAGAAAGACCTGCTTGAGCTCCTCCGGCAGGCGGTCGAACGCCTCCTCCATCACGTCGCGCGTCTCGCCGTCGAGCAGGTCCTGCACCGGCTGGGTCGACCAGTCGGGGATCTGCAGTCCCTCCGCCTCCTCGGCACCGCTCTGCGACTGCTCGAGCGACACGTGCCCGTCGCGGCGCTTGCGGTACTTCATGAGCGCGGCGTTGGTCGCGATGCGATAGAGCCAGGTCGAGAACGTGGACTCGGCCTTGAAGTTCTTGAGCCCGCGGAACGCGGACAGGAACGCGTCCTGCAGCGACTCGGAGGCATCGTCCTCGTGCCGCAGGATCTTGTAGGAGAGCCGGTACACCTTCTCCTGGTAGCGGCTCACCAGCACGTCGAAGGCGCGCGTGTCGCCCGCCTGCGCGAGCTGCACCAGGTCCTCGTCGGAGCGCGTGCGGAAGTCGGAGCTCATCGCGCCACACTCCGCACGATCCCGGGCGCCACCGCTGCGCGATGCACCACCGCGCCGTCGAACAGCGTGAGCACCGGCGCCGCGAGCGCGAGCGCGGCGGGCGGCAGCGCGTGCAGGTCGTCGCTCCACACCACCACGTCCGCGCTCGCACCCGCGGCCAGGCGCCCGGCCGCGGGCCAGGTGCCCGCGAGTCGGGCAGGCCCCTCGGTGTACGCGCGCAGGGCCTGGTCCAGCGTCACGCGCTCGCGGGCGGCGTCGCGGCCGGGCGGCGTGCCGTCGGCGCGCTGGCGGGTGACCGCGGCGTGCAGCCCCGCCGCCACGCTCGGCGACTCGACCGGCGCGTCCGAGCCGAACGCGAGGAGCGTGCCGCGCGCGAGCAGGCTCGCCCACGGATAGACGAATTCACGATGCGCGCCCCAGTGACGCTCCGCCAGCTCCTGATCGCTCGTGCAGTGCAGCGGCTGCAGGCTGGCGGCGACGCCGAGGGCCGCGAACCGCGGCAGGTCGTCCGGGTGCACCAGCTGCGCGTGCTCGATCCGGCAGGGCAGCGGCGCGCGCGCGCGCGCCTCGCCCGCCGCCTCGAACGCGTCGAGCGCGTGGCGGACCGCGCGATCGCCGATGGCGTGCACCGCCACCGCGAGACCGCCCGCCAGCGCGCGCGCGATCGTGGTGCGCAGCTCGTCGCGCGACATCAGCTCCATGCCGCTGCCGCCGCCCGAGTAGGGCTCGAGCAATGCGGCGGTCTGCGATCCGAGCGTGCCGTCGGCGAACAGCTTGAGCGGTCCCAGCCCGGTGCGCCCCGCGGCGCCCGCATAGGCCGGCCGCCGCGCGAGCGCGCGGTCCAGGTCGCGATGGCCGACCGCCGCGAACGCGCGCAGCGTCGCCGCGCGCGCATCCCGCAGCGGCCACGGCTCGTCACGGTCGAGGTCGAGCGGATCCATGTCCTGCACCGCGGTGACGCCGCACGCGTTCAGCGCCGTGGCCGCCTCGCGCAGCAGCGCGCCACGCGCCGCCGCGTCGTCGGGACGCGCCGCGACCTCGAGGGCCGCGAACGCGCGCACCGCGTGCTCGCGCACGATCCCGCTGGGCTCGCCCGCCCCGTCGCGCTCGAAGCATCCACCGTCGGGATCGGGGCTCGCGCGCCTCACGCCGGCCGCGCGCAGCGCCGCACTGTTCACCCACAGCGTGTGGAAATCCTTGCTGTGCAGCAGCGCCGGCCGCGCGCCCGTCACCGTGTCGAGGGTCGCGCGGTCCGGCCGCTCCGGCCACCCGTTCGCATCCCAGCCGCGGCCCACCAGCGGACCGTCGCCCGGGTGGGCGGCCAGCCACGCGCGCACCCGCGCCAGCGCCTCGGCGCGGCTGCGGGTGCCCGCGAGCTGGACCTCGGCGCGCGCGCGCGCCCACGTCAGCAAGTGCAGGTGGGCGTCCCAGAGTCCCGGCGTGACGGTCGCGCCACGGGCGTCGATGCGCTCGGTGCCACGATGGACGAAGGGCGCCAGCTCCTCCGCGCGGCCGAGCGCGAGCACGCGGCCCGCGCCGACCACGAGCGCGTCCGCGCCCGCGACCGGTGCGCCATCCGTCCACGGACGGGCGTTCAGGATCAGCAGATCAGCTCTGGCCGACATCCGGCGCCGCCTCCACGCGATTCGTCAACACTCCGATCCCGTCGATCTCCACCTCGATGATGTCCCCGGGAACCACCGGAGCGACCCCGGCCGGAGTGCCCGTGGCGATCACGTCGCCGGGTTCCAGCGTCATGATGGACGAGATGAAGCTCACCAATGCCGGGACGGCCACGAGCAGGTCCGCGGTGCGGCCGGACTGGCGGCGCTCCCCGTTCACTCGGCATTCGACCGTCCGGGTGGCGGGGTCGAGCCCCGTGGCCACCCACGGTCCGAGCGGGGCGAAGGTATCGAAGCCCTTCGCGCGTGTCCATTGCCCATCGGCGCGCTGGTGGTTGCGGGCGCTCACGTCGTCGAAACACGTCAGTCCCGCGACGTGTTCCAGCGCGGAGGTGGCCCGCACGTGGCGCCCGCGGCGGCCGATCACGACCGCCAGCTCCGCCTCCGGGTCGAGGCGGGTGACGCTCGGCGGGTAGAGGATCGACTGCCCGCTGGCCACCACGGCGCTCGGTGGCTTGAAGAACAGCAGCGGCTCCGCCGGCGGATCGGTGCCGGGCAGCACCGTGACGCTCTCGGCGATGTGCGCGCGATAGTTGAGGCCGACGCAGACGATCTTGGTCGGCACCACGGGGGCGAGCAGCGTCACCGCCTCGGCGGGGTCGAGCACTCCGGTGGGAGCGCCGCCCTCCCACGGGTACGCGTCCAGACGTGCGAATCCGGCTCCGTCGCGCCGTCCGATGTGCGGACGGCCATCTCGGAGGTACCGCGCGATGTGGACTGGACCCGGAGCGGACATCGGGCGCGAGAATACAGGGCGCGCGCACGGAACACGAGCGGGCCGCGCCACCCGCCCGCCGCGCCGGGCCGGGGCGGGCCTCCCCGCTGGCGGCCACCGCCCACCTTCGCCTCGAGGCCCGCGCCGTTCAGGCGCGGACCCACCGATAGAGCGTGATCCCTGCGGTCCGCACCACCGGCACGAACTCGCCCGCCAGCGCGTCCAGCCGCGCGACCGCGTCCCCGGCGATCCCGGCGGGCACCGCGACCGCGGGATTCGGCGGCGCGCTCCGATGCGCCACCACGTAGACGTCGGCCGCGATCCGTCGCAGCTCGGCGCGGGTCCCCTCCCGCAGCGCACCCTGACCGAAATAGAGGTCCCTCACCGCCGCATCGCGACGGCGCATCGCCTCGCGCGGGTAGCCGACCAGGTCGGATTGCCGCAATCCCCCGAAGAACCCGCGGCGCCCCGAATAGCCCGCGGCGGCCGACGACGCGAAGTAGGGCAGGTCCACCACCACCGCGTCGACCGGGGTATGCATCCGAAGGTACTCGTAGACCCTCATCTCGTCGGTTCCCTCCGGATAGCCGGCGAGCCCGCCGGGGTGACCCTGGCGCAGGAAGCCGTGGTACAGGAGCAGGGTCGACGGCAGCAGCAGCACCAGCAGCAGGGCGGCACGCGCCCTCCGCGGCCAGCCGCGCTCACGCAGCGCCGTCGCGCAGCGTGCGAAGCCCTCGCCCGCTGGCAGCGCGCAGGCCAGGTAGACCACGTACACGGGATAGGCGTAAGCCAGGAACGGTAGCCGCACCGCCAGCGCGAACACCGTCACGGCGGCCGCGTAGCCGAGGACGAACGCCCGGTGCGCGAGCTCGGCCGACGATCGCCGCCACCACACGATCGCCGCCGGCAGCACGCCGACCAGGACCTGGGGCAGGATCCGGAAGTTCTCCGTCACGAGCCGGAACGAAATCGGCGCCGCCGAGTGCTCGGCACCCCCGAGCAGCAGCCGCACGATCGGCAGCGCCAGCGCGATGCCGAGCCCTACGGCCACCGTGGTCGCGACGGCGCGCGGCTGGGCACGACGATCGACGAGCGCGGCCGCCAGACCGAACAGCAGCCCGACCGCCGCCGGGAGCCCGACCATCGGGTGGACCGCGGTCGCGCCGAGCACCGAGACCGCGAGCGCGAGCGAGCGATCCAGTCGCGGGGCGCGCAACTGGGTCGCGGCCCACCCCCACGCCGCGGCGGCGTACGTGAGCCCGGTCGCGAGCGCGTTCGCGCAGAGGTACTTGTAGAGGAAGCTCGCGAGCACGACGTAGCCGCCGGGCAGCAGCGCGCTCGCGATCCCGTTGGCATCCGGCGCGACCAGCAGCGCGCGCAGGCCCGCCGCCAGCACGCCGGCGCCGCGATCGTGCCCGATCATCGCGCGGCCGAGCGTGAACGCGACCGCGGGGAGCCAGCCCAGCGCGTTCATGCCGAGCGGCACCACCACCGCCGCCGCGCGCTGCGCGGATCGCCCGCCGCCGAGCGCCTCGGTCCCCAGCCGCGCGGCCATCACGAGCGCGACCGCCATCAGGCCGTTCACGAGCGGGAACACGTAGAACGGCGCGAGCCCGGTGGCGGCACCCAGCGCCGCCCACCCCACGTGGAGCAGCCACATGTAGGTCAGTGGCACGCCGGCATAGGACGGGTCCTGGGGCGGCAGGCCACGCAGCTGGAGCTCGTGGACGATCTGCGCGTGCACGAGCGCGTCGCCGAACACGCGGGTGCGGAGGTCGACCCATGCCGGCAGCGCCACCGCGATCCCGATCGCCAGCCCGATCGCCAGCACCCGACGGTCGGCCTCGAGGCCGCGCACCCGAGCCGCGGGGACCACGAGCGCGGCGCCTGCCAGCACGGCCGCCAGCGCGACCGCGAACGCCTCCCACGAGAGCCCGACCGTCGTGGAGAGCGCGCGCGCCGCGATCACGATCGGCGGGGAGAACGTGATCGTCTGCAGCAGCCAGTCCTCGAGGCGCACGCGCGGGTCGCGGCGCGCGAGCCGCGCGAGCACGGCGCCGGGGAGCAGCGCGAACAGGATCAGTCCGGCGGGGATCCGTGCGACGGCGGGGGCATGCAGGATCACGAGCAGCGCGCCGAGTGCGGCCGCTCCACACAGCACCAGGACTTCGGTATCGGGGAGTCCGAAGCGGCGCTCTCGCGTCGTGCTCGGGACCATGGTCGCGCGATACTAGGCGGGCGCTGCGGCGTGCTCAAGAGTTGCCTGCGGCTTCGCGCTCGCGGTGGGGGCGCCGGGTTTGCGCCGCTTCGCGCGCGGGTGCTAGCCTTCGCTCCCTATGAAACGCTCCCCTCGTGGTACCCGTGGCCGCTCCGCGGCCGATTCACTCATACGTCGCATCCAGGATCGCAAGGCCCACCTCGGAGTCATCGGGCTCGGATACGTGGGCCTGCCGCTCGCCGTCGAGCTGGCGCAGGCCGGCTTCCGGGTGACCGGCATCGACCTTCGCGAGGATCGCGTCCGGCAGGTCCAGCGCGGGACCTCGTACATCCAGGACGTCCCGACCCGCGACCTGCGAGCGGTGGTCAAGTCCGGCCATCTCGTCGCCACCACGGACTTCAGCGTGCTGAAGAAAGTGGACGCGGTGAACGTCGCAGTGCCGACGCCGCTGTCGAAGTCGCGCGACCCCGACGTGTCCTTCATCGTCTCGGCGTTCGAGCAGGTCGCGAAGTACCTGCACCGCGGCATGCTCCTGATCCTCGAGAGCACCACCTACCCCGGCACCACCGAGGAGCTGGTGCTGCCGATGCTCGAGGCGCGCGGGCTCAAGGTCGGCGAGGACTTCTTCCTCGCGTTCTCGCCGGAGCGCGTCGACCCGGGCAATCCGAAGTTCAATACGCGGAACATCCCCAAGGTGGTCGGCGGCGTCACCGCCGAGTGCACGCGCGCGGCGGTCGAGCTGTACCGCCAGCGGCTCGAGACGGTCGTGCCCGTGTCCTCGTGCCAGGTCGCCGAGATGGTGAAGCTGCTCGAGAACACGTTCCGCAGCGTGAACATCGGCCTCGTCAACGAGCTCGCGATGATGTGCAAGCGCCTCGGCGTCGACGTCTGGGAGGTCATCGACGCGGCGGCCACCAAGCCGTTCGGCTTCATGCGCTTCTATCCCGGGCCCGGGCTGGGCGGGCACTGCATACCGATCGACCCGTTCTACTTGTCGTGGAAGGCGCGCGCGTTCGGATTCGAGGCGCGTTTCATCGAGCTGGCGGGCAGCGTGAACGGGCAGATGCCCGAGCACGTCGTGACGTTGGTGGGCGAGAACCTCAACCGCCGCGGCAAGGCGATTCGCGGCTCCAAGGTGCTGGTGCTCGGCGTGGCGTACAAGGCCGACATCGACGACGTGCGCGAGAGTCCCTCGCTCGACATCATGGAGAAGCTGCGCGAGCACGGCGCCCGGATCGAATTCCACGATCCCCACGTGCCCACGATCGACTTCGCCGGCAAGCGGATGCGCAGCACCAAGCTCACGCCGGCGACACTGCGCCGCTTCGACTGCGTGGTGGTGGCGACCGCGCACAAGGACCTGCCCTACCGCGAGGTGCTGCGGCATGCGAAGGGCCTGGTCGACACGCGCAACGCCTATCGCGGAAAGGTCTCGCGCAAGATCACCCGGCTCTAGTCGCGGATCGGACGACGGGCGGGGCGGCGATGGACGCCGCCCCGCTTCCGTTGGTGCTCGCCCCGCGCGGCGCGGCGGGTCGGCCGCGCGATTCGGCGGCGCGCGAAAACGAGCGGCGATCGCGCAGCGAGGCCCAGCCCACGCTGAGGAAGCCCGCCAGCAGCAGCAGGACGAACGGCAGCGTGCGCCACTGGCGGATGGCGAGCGCGAGGCCGCAGAGCCCCGCGGCATAGAGCGCCAGCGCCAGCTCGGCGCGGCCGGTCGCGCTGCGCGCCGCACGGTAGCCCGGCGCCACCGCCCGCGCGCCGCCCTCTCCCGACTTCGGGGTGCGCTCCCAGTCTCCGAGGCGCGGGCCGAGCGCCTCGCACACCGCGCGCGCGTTGTTCACGGACATCCCCATCCCGAGCACCAGCGCGGCGAGGGAGTCGCGCAGCGCGCGCGCCCATCCCGCGCCGCTCGCGCGCTGACCCGCGATCAGGAACAGCACCACCGGCAGCACGCCGAACGCCAGCACACCCGCCTGCACGAACCACGCGAGCGGGGGCGCCAGCATGCGGCGATCGAGCATGACCGGCAGCAGCAGCGCACCGAGCACCAGCAGCAGCGGATAGGCCAGGTTGCTGGTCAGGTGCACGAACGCCTCGAGCTTCACGCGCGCGGGCAGCGGTCCCGCCAGCAGCCCCGGCAGCACCTTGCGCGCGGTCTGGATCGAGCCCTTCGCCCAGCGACGCTGCTGCGACTTGAACGCCTCCATGTCGGCGGGCAGTTCGGCCGGCGCCTCCACGCTCGGATCGAACACGAAACGCCAGCCCCGCAGCTGGGCGCGGTACGAGAGATCGAGGTCCTCGGTCAGCGTATCGTGCGACCACCCGCCGGCGTCCTCGATGCACGCCCGGCGCCACAGCCCGGCGGTGCCGTTGAAGTTGAAGAACAGCCCGCTCGCCATCCGGGCGCGGTGCTCGAGCAGGAAGTGCGAATCGAGCAGCGCCGCCTGCGCGGCGGTGAGCAGCGAACGGCGACGGTTCAGGTGCGCCCAGCGTGCCTGCACCATGCCGACCCGCGGATCGGAGAAGTGCGGCACCGTGCGTCGCAGGAAGTCCGCGGGAGGAACGAAGTCGGCGTCGAACACCGCGAGCAGGCTGCCGCGGGCGCGGGTGAGCCCGGCGGCCAGCGCGCCGGCCTTGAAACCGTCGCGCCCGAAGCGTCGCAGGTGCACGACGTCGATCCCGCGCGCGCGGTGGCGCGCCACCGCCACCGCCGCACGCGTCCACGTGTCGTCCGTGGAGTCGTCCAGCACCTGGATCTCGAGTCGTTCGCGCGGATAGTCGAGCGCCGCCACCGCGTCGATCAGCCGCTCGACGACCCGCCGCTCGTCGTAGACCGGCAGCTGGACCGTGACCACCGGCCACTCCGCTGGCGGCGCGGGAGCTGCGAGGGGTCGCCGCCGCCCGCGCCACCAGCGCACCAGGACCACGGCGCGGTGCACGGCGTAGAACAGCATCGCGAGCTGGACCGCCCCGTACGCGAGCCCGGCCGCGCCCTGACCGAGGGCGATCCACAGGGCAGGGGGCAGCGGGAGCGACATCGCGAGATCCTGGGTGAAGGGTCGACGCGCCGCACGTCGGTCGCCGTGACCAACGCACGAACGGCGACGGGAGCATACCCGCTCCCGCCGCCGTGAGGTCAAACCGAGGTCAGTTCACGACTTCGTAGTCGGCGTCCACCGCCCCGTCCCCGCCGTCCTTGCGCTTCGGACCACCTTCGGACGGCCCGCCCGGGGGAGGCGGCGTGTCCGCGCCCGGGGCGCTCTTCTGATAGAGCGCCGCCGCCGCCTCGTGCCAAGCCTGCTGCAGCACGTCGCTGGCGGACTTGATGGCCTCGGTCACGCCCGACTTCAGGGCGTCCTTCTGCCTCGTCAGCGCGTCCTCGATGCGGCTCTTGAGCGCGCCGTCGATCTTGTCCCCATGCTCCTTGAGGTTCTTCTCCACGTCGTAGGCCAGCGCTTCGCCGCGGTTGCGCGTATCGGCCGCCTCGCGACGAGTCCGATCCTCCTCGGCGTGCTCCTCGGCGTCCTGGACCATGCGCTTGATCTCGGTCTCCTGGAGACCGCTCGACGCCTCGATCCGGATGCTCTGCTCCTTGCCCGTCGCGCGGTCCTTGGCCGAGACGTGCAGGATGCCGTTCGCGTCGATGTCGAACGTGACTTCGATCTGCGGCACGCCGCGCGGAGCCGGCGGGAGGCCGTCCAGGTGGAAGCGCCCGAGGCTCTTGTTGTCCGCCGACATCTTGCGCTCGCCCTGCAGCACGAGGATCTCCACCGACGGCTGGCTGTCGGAGGCGGTCGAGAAGACCTCGCTCTTCTTGGTCGGGATGGTGGTGTTGCGCTGGATCAGCGTGGTCATCACGCCGCCGAGCGTCTCGATGCCGAGCGACAGCGGAGTCACGTCGAGCAGCACCACGTCGCGGACCTCGCCGGCGAGCACCGCACCCTGGATCGCGGCCCCGATGGCGACCACCTCGTCGGGATTGACGCCCTTGTGCGGCTCCTTGCCGAAGATCTCCTTGACGAGCTCCTGGACGCGGGGCATGCGGGTGGAGCCGCCCACCAGCACGACCTCGTCGACCTGCGGGGCCGCCAGTCCGGCGTCCTTGAGCGCCTGCAGCACCGGCCCGCGGCAGCGCTCGACCAGCGGCGCCACGATCTGCTCGAGCCGCGCGCGGGTGAGGGTGATGTTGAGGTGCTTCGGCCCGTTCGCGTCGGCGGTGATGAACGGGAGGTTGACGTCGGTCTGCAGCGTGCCCGACAGCTCGCACTTGGCCTTCTCCGCGGCTTCCTTGAGCCGCTGGAGCGCCATCGGGTCCTTGCGCAGGTCGATTCCCTCCTGCTTCCGGAACTCCTCCGCGAGCCAGTCGATCACCATCTGGTCGAAGTCATCGCCGCCCAGGTGGGTGTCGCCGTTGGTCGAGCGCACCTCGAACACGCCGTCACCGATCTCGAGGATCGAGATGTCGAAGGTGCCGCCGCCCAGGTCGAACACCGCGACCTTTTCGTCCTTCTTCTTGTCGAGTCCATACGCGAGCGCGGCCGCAGTGGGCTCGTTGATGATCCGCTTGACGTCGAGCCCGGCGATGCGACAGGCGTCCTTCGTCGCCTGGCGCTGGCTGTCGTTGAAGTAGGCCGGCACGGTGACGACCGCCTCCGTCACCTTCTCGCCGAGGTAGTCCTCCGCGGTCTGCCGCATCTTCTGCAGGATCATCGCGGAGATCTCGGGCGGGGAGAACTCGCCGTCTCCGCCCTTCACGCGGGCATCTCCGTTCGCGCCGCGCACGACCTCGTAGGGCACGAGCTTCATCTCGCTCGAGACCTCGTCGTGCTTGCGGCCCATGAAGCGCTTGATCGAGTAGATGGTGTTGCGGGGGTTGGTGACCGACTGGCGACGGGCGACGAGCCCCACCAAACGCTCCCCGCTCTTGGCGAACGCCACCACCGACGGCGTGGTCCGGAAGCCCTCGGCGTTCGGGATCACCTTGGGCTCGCCACCCTCCATGACCGCGACGCACGAGTTGGTGGTGCCCAGATCGATACCGATGACCTTGCCCATCGCGAACCCATCCTTCTGTGTCTCGGGACCTGCGGATCGAGGCCGGCCGGTCCATCCGGGCGGCTCGGTCCGCGTCGGGGATGTGGCCTACGACTTCGCGACCTGGATCTCGATCTCGCGGGTCCGCGCCTCGTCGGCCTTCGGCACGCGGATCTCGAGCACGCCGTCGTGGAACACGGCCTTCACCTGATCGGCTCGCACCGGCACGCCGAGCGTGAACGTGCGCTCGAACACGCCGGAGTAGCGCTCCACGCGATGCGCGCCCTTCTCGTTGCGCTCGCTCGCCAGATCGCGCTCACCGCGGATGGTCAGCGTGTCCCCGTACAGGTGCACTTTGACGTCCTTCTGCTGCACTCCCGGCAGATCCGCACGGAGCACGAACCCCTCGGTGTCCTCCTCGATGTCGACGGCCGGGGCAGTCTCGAGCTCGAATCGTGGCCGCAGCGCGCTCGGCTGGAAGACGCCGTCGAACAGGCGGTCGAGGTCGCTCTGCATGCGCACGAAGTCGCGGGCCGGGTGGATGGGTTGCCAGCGGATGAGTGCCATGATCGATTCCTCCTGATGCCTCGCTCCCGCGAGGTGTCCCTGACGACGGGACCTGCTCCCGGACGGCCTCCGGTGTCCTCGGTCGTTCTCGACCTGGCTACCGCAGGCGTCGTGCCATGCGCGAACCCGGCGCCCCAAGCGCTTCTCCCACAGGCCTATCCCGCCGGCAGCTCGAACACTTCTCGAAGTGCCCGTGATGCCGCCGCGTGCGCATGTGGAACGCCGGGTGTTCGTGCCCGCGACGCCATCCTTCCACCGCGCGACGCGGATCCGCGCCGGACCCGGGGCCGACGATCGGAGGGTCGCCCCGAACGGCGAACGGCGGGCCCGCCGGCCCGCCGCCGTCCACATCCGCTCGAGCGCGCTCAGCGCGCTGGGAGATAGCCCGACTGCTCCATCGGGACGACCAGCTCGTCCTTGGTGTAGATGAAGCTGTCGCGGCTGTAGTCCGAGAGCTCGTAGTCCTTCTCGAGCCAGATCGCGTCCTCCGGGCACGCCTCTTCACACATGCCGCAGAAGATGCACCGGATCATGTTGATCTCGTACCGCTCGGCGTAGCGCTCGCCGTGGGACTTGGGCGCCTGCGGATCGTTCTCGGCCGCCTTGACGAAGATCGCGTCCGCGGGGCAGGCCACCGCGCACAGTTCGCATCCGACGCAGCGCTCGAGGCCGTCCGCGTGACGCGCGAGGATGTGGCGTCCGCGGAACCTCGGGAACATCGTGAGCTTCTCGTCCGGGTACTGGACGGTGAATGGCTTCTTGAACAGGTTTTCGAACGTGACGCCGAGCCCCTGTCCGAGTTCCTTGATCATGCGTTGGCTCCTTCGGACCCCGATCGATGCGGCATTCGCGGTGGGAGGATAGCGGCGCCGCGGCCTCGCGCGCAAACCTGCGACGACAGCCTGCGACGGCGGCCGGAATCGAAGCATCACCGACCGCGGCCCCACGGAGCGAGCCGTCGGCGAACCCGCCCGTCGTCGCGTGTTCAGCGCAGCAGCACCAGCCGCTGCATCCGCTGTCGGCCCTCCGCCTCGAGCCGTACGAAGTAGAGCCCCGCGGGCGCTCTCCCACTCTCCGCGCCGTCCCACTCGACGCGGTGCCGCCCTGGAGCGAAGTCCCCGTCCGCCAACCGCGCGACCTCGCGTCCGGCCACGTCGAACACCGAGAGTCGCACCCGGCCGGCCGCGGCGAGCGAGAACTCCAGGCCCACCGCTCCGCGGGCGGGATTCGGCGCGATCGGACCCAGCGCCAGCGGCGCCGATGCCGGCGCCGGATCCACGTCGGCGGTGGTGACGGTGATGCCGGCCACCCCGCTCGAGGGGAGGCCGCTCACGCTCATGAACGAGCCCACGAGGTACACGTTCGTCGCATCGGCCGCGATCCCCGAGACGCCGCCGCCCATGATCGGGTTCCACGTGCTCGCGAGTCCGCTGACGGGATCGATCGCCGCCATGTAGTTGCGCGTCTGGCCCCCGACGGAAGCGAATCCGCCGCCCACGTACACGGTGGTGGGAGCCACGAGCAGCGCGTACACCACGCCGTCCGCCCCGGGGTTCCACCCGCTCGCGAGCCCGGTGGTGGTCGACAGTGCGGCGATCCGCGAGCGCGATTGCCCCCCGATGCTGAGGAAGTCGCCGCCCACGTACATCGTCGTCCCGTTCAGGGTCAGCGCGTTGACCACGCCGTCCGCGGCGGGATTCCACGCGCTCGCGAGCCCCGTGGACGTCGAGAGTGCGGCGATTCGCGAACGGTCCTGCCCACCGATGTTGGTGAATCCGCCCCCGGCGTACAGGGTGCCGCCGGCGAGCGAGAGCGCGTACACGCTGCCATTCGCGGAAGGATTCCAGCTCGTCGGCACGCCGCTCGTGGCGTCGATCGCGGCGACGAAGCTGCGCGACTGTCCGCCAATGTCGGTGAAGTCACCGCCGGCGTAGACCACGGTCGCGCCCGGAGCGAGCGCGAGCACCGCCCCATTGGCAGCCGGATTCCACGCGCTCACCGCGCCGGTCGTGGCGTTGACGGAGGCGAGGAAGGGCCGCGACTGCGCGCCGACCTGCGTGAACCCGCCGCCCAGGTACACGGTGCTCCCGCTCACCAGCAGCGAGTTCACCGGGCCGTCGGCGTTGGGGTTCCACGCCAGGGGCTGGCCGGTACGGACGTCCAGGGCCGCGACGTTGTTGCGTGCGATGCCGCCCAGGCTCGTGAAGTCACCGCCCGCGTACACGATGCTGGAGCTGAGCGTCACGGTGAACACCTGCAGGTTCGCGCTCGGGTTCCAGCTGGTGGCCAGCCCGCTGTTGGCATCGAGGCCGGCGAGGTTCGACCGCGGCTGACCGCCGACCGACGTGAAGAGTCCGCCCACGAAGATCGTGCTGCCCGCGGCGATGCCGAACACGCTTCCGTTCGCGGCCGGCGCCCAACTCGTCGCCGTGCCCGCGGTGTTGTCGAGCGCCGCGAGGAACGGACGCGGCTGCCCGCCGATCACCGAGAAGTCGCCGCCCGCGTAGACCTTCGTCCCGCTCACCGCGATCGCGTAGACCGCGCCATTGGCGTCGGGATTCCACGCGCTGGCGAGTCCGCTCACGGTGTTGAGCGCCGCGATGTTCGAACGCGGCTGGCCGCCCGCGTTCGCGAACACGCCGCCCACGTAGACGTTCGTCCCGCTCACCGCCATGGCGATCACCGGTCCGTCGACGCCCGGATTCCAGGCGGTCGCATTCGCCGAGGCGATCTCGAGCGCGGCGATCCCCGTGCGCGATTGCCCGCCGATGGTCGAGAACAGTCCGCCCGCGTACAACGTCGACCCCGTCACCGTCAGCGCTTCGACGATGCCGTCGGAGCCGGCATTCCAGACGGTGGCGAGGCCCGTGGCGGCCTCGATGGCGGCGATGTAGTCGCGCAGCTGTCCACCGACGCTCGTGAACGTCCCTCCCAGGAATACCGTGCCGCCGCTCAGCGCGATGGCGATGACCTGGCCATTGGCGCCCGGATTCCACGACGACACCGTCATGTTCGAGAGGATCCGCGCGACGTTCGCCCGCGGCACCCCACCCACGCTGGAGAAGCGTCCGCCGATGTACCAGCCGCCCGAGCCGTCGGGCACCGCGACGAGCACCGAGCCGGTGACCTTCGGGAATCCGACCACCGGCAGCGCGAACGGGGTGCCGAGCGGCACGCCGCCGCCGGTCGGCGGGCCGACCCGCGAGAACGCACCGGCCAGGTAGAGCGTGTTGCCGGAGAGCGCGACGGTGTTCACCGATCCGTCGGTGACCCAGATGTCCTCACGGACTCCCTGGGCGGACGCCGTGCGAGAGACGAGCAGCATGCACGCGAGCACTCCCAGCGACACGCACAGGCGGTGACGGGCGTGGCCCATTCGACGGATTCGCGCGGTCCAGCGATGCCCCTCGATCCGCGCGCGGGGCTCCGACTCGATCGGTAGCATGGCGTCCTCCCTGGTCGCGTCATGCGCCGCCGACGGCCTCGGGGGCCGAGCGGGCGGCGCATCCGATTGCGGTGGAGGCCGGGCCCGATCGATACGATGCGGGTCCGGCGATCCCGCGCAGGAAACTACCACGCCCGGCACGGCGACGCGCGCGGCACGTCGACCCGCGGCGCGCGCGTGAACGCCGCGCCTTCAGTGCGCCGAGCTTCGGGTGCTCACCGCGTTCTTGGCGCCCGCCCGCAGCGGCACTCGCAGCAGCAGCGGCGGCGGATCGTCCGCGCGCTCGGGCAGGAGCTCGTCCGCGCCGACGCGATCCCATCCGGTGCGAGCGAGCACCACCAGCGCGTCGCCCACGATCGCGGCATGGCTGGGCTCGCCCAGCTCCGGAAGTGCGCTCAGCAGCGGCTCCCCGCCGGTCACCCGGGTGCCGCTGCCATCCAGGTGGAAGCGCATGACGCGATGCGGCTGCACGCCGTTCTGGATCGCGACGAGATCGTGACCGACGCGGTAGAGGCCATCGATCCCCTGCAGCGCCACGCCCGGCGGGAAGCCGAGCCACCGCACCCGTCCGGTGGCCAGTTCCACGCGCGCGATGCCGCGCGGGTAGTCCGCCACGAAGACGCTGCGCCTGTCGGCCGCCATCGTCACTCCCTGCGGCGAGCCGAACGTGCCCCTCGGCACCAGCGTGGCGAGCGAATCCGCTCCCACGGCCAGCCGCAATATCTCACCGGAGCGCGAGTCCGAGACCACGACCGCGCCGTCCGGCGCCACGCACAGGTCTCCGAGGACGTGCGGGCGCCCGTCCCGCGCGACCTCGAGGGTGCGGACGAGTACCCCGGTCCGCAGGTCCCACGCGAACAGCCCGCTGCGCCCGGCGTCGGCGGTATCCCATTCGGCACAAGTGGCGGTCGCGGCCGCGCTCGCCCACAGCCACCGCCGCGGGCCGTCGATGCCGAGCGCGAACAGGCCCCAGCGGCGCCCGGCGGGCGCCTGCGCGAACTCCCGCTCCACGCCGCGGCCGTCCACCCGCAGGACGAGCGCGCGATGGATGCTGCTCACGAACGTGCACCGCGCGTCGGCGTCGAAGGCCAGGTCCTCGGGCAACAGCGCGGCATCCTCGAACGCGTGCGCGGTCACCGCCTGACCGAGCGGCCGGCCGTTCGCGGCCAGCCGCTCCGCCACGCGCTGGTAGCGCGGGTCACCGCGCAGCGAGACCAGATCGGAGTCCGCGGCGAGATCGCGTACCAGCCCGGCACGCGCGTAGGTCTCGAGCCCGGCGAGCGCCTCGGCGCGTCCTCCGAGCCGCGCGGCCGCGCGGGCGAGACCGTACGTCACTCCCGGGGTCTCGCCGATCGCCGCACGCACGCGCAGCAGCTCACCGCGGTAGCCCGCCACGTCTCCCGCGGCGTGCGCGGCCTGCGCGGCGCGCGCGTGGTCGACCCAGGTCGAGTCGGCCGCGCGCGCGGGCGGCGACCCCGCCAGCAGCGAGGCGAGGACGACCAGCACCGAGCCCCGGATGTGGATCGCGCGCATCGTCACGTCCGCCGTCGGGCCGCGGGGGACGGGATCATCGAAGCAGCGTGAGCATCAGGTCGATCGCGCGCACGCGGCGCTGCACGTCCGACGACTTCACCACGTCCGTGAGCCCCTCGGTCCAGCGCGCCTCGAGCCTCGCGGTGAGCGAGCCGAGCGATCGGTCGACTCCCACGCCCACGCTGGCGCCTGCGCGCCAGCGCCGAAAGGCATCGGTGAGGTCGATCCCGTGGGAAACGTCCTCGAAGATGGCGGCGGCCGGGCGCGGTCCGCGCACCGCCGCTGCCGGCGCGGTGTTCACCAGATCCAGGCTCGGGCGGTTGAGCGCCTGCGCGAGCCACGATACATCGACGCCGGCAGCGACATGCACCGGCGCGGCCCCCGGCCGCCAGCGCACCTGCACCGGCGCGGAGACGCTGCGCAGCACCAGTTGATCGCGGCTGCGGGCGGTGACTCCCGTGAAGTCGGCCGAGTGCTCCTGCACCTCGCCCGCCTCGGCGTAGCGCAGCCCCGTCACGATCCCCACTCTCCGCGTCAGAGGCCAGTCCGCCACGAGGCCGGCCGACCACGCGGCGTGGAACGCCGGATGCGGCACCAGGTCCGCGGCCGCTCCCAGGTCCCCCCCGCTCCAGTGGTAGGTGAGCTCGGTCCAGCGCAGGCTGCCCTGCACGCCGAGCCGCGGCCGCGCAGCCGCGCTCCCGACCGTCAGGAGCATCATCGACGACGCCAGCGCGAGTGCCGTGACGGCTGCCCGCAGCACGCTCCTCATTCCCGCCCCCTGCTCCATGTGACCGCGGTGAATCCGACTGGACCGTTCACAGCCGCGGCAGCGTGATACCGACCTGCTTCTGGTACTTGCCGGCCTTGTCCCGGTACGACGTCTCGCAGGGCTCGTCGCTCTCGAAGAACAGCACCTGCGCGATGCCCTCGTTGGCGTAGATCTTGGCCGGCAGCGGTGTGGTGTTGCTGATCTCCAGCGTGACGAATCCCTCCCACTCGGGCTCGAACGGAGTCACGTTCGTGATGATGCCGCAGCGGGCGTACGTCGAATTGTGGGCCACGAAATCGTTGGCGACGAAGTTGCTCCCCGCCGGAACGGTCAGATCGAAGACCTCCTCCTCGCCGGCGGGCTCGATCGAAACGATGGTGTCCCACACGACATCCGCTTCGCAGATCGTCGCCCACCGCGTTTCGGGCAGTTCCCGGGCGACACGCTGGGCGACCTCGAGTCCTAATGACTGGTGGGGCTGGGTGCCCGCCACGCCCAGCGAACGCAGCGATCGGCCGCTGGCCCGTACCGTCGTCCGCATCGCGCCCCACGCTTCCGGAGGCAGCGTGTCGAAGTTCGATTTCGACTTCGGCACTCGGATGCACTCCGCCATCGCACGTTCGAGGGCCCGCTGCTTGCGGGATCCGCGCTCGAACCCGATCTCGCGCCCGAAGCGCAGGATCATTCCGCGATCGGTCACCTGGACGCGATAGGACGTGTATCCGTCGGGGCTCCGCCGCTCCCGGATCATGCCGAAGATGCCGAAGCGCAACAGCAGGTGGCGCACATCGTCGGCCAGCCGTCTTGAGATCGTCGCGTATTCGAGCTGGACCCCGTCTCCCGATCTCCAGATACTGCCGTCGCCCGAGAACAGCGCCCGCAGGAACGTGACAACGCCGTCGCGAGGGGACCGGAAGACCACCGTCGGGACGCGCTTGTCGCGGGAGCGCACCGCGCAGCTATGTCGTTCGAGCCAGACGCTCATTCGATTCCGTTCCGGCCGCCCGCCACGGCCGCGGTGATTCACCAAGCGGTATCCGTAGCGCCCTGCCCGGGACACGGCGCAGCCGAACGCCCTGGCGGCCCGACCGAAGGCCCGGGCCAGCACCGGATCTCCGGTGGAGTAGCAGGGCGAGTGGCCCGGCGTGGCGCACTGCCCGTCGGAGAGCATGAAGCCCAGCAGCCGCGCCTCGTGCTCCGGGAGGACCTCGCGGCCGAAGCACGGGATGCTCCGCGCCACGGCGATCCGATCCCCGATCGCCAGATCGCAGAGTCGGGCCCAGCGGCTAAACGTGCGCAACGGGTGCTCCGCGGTCATCTTCAACTCGAGCCCCGCTCGCGTCCGCACGCGATACACGGGCCGCACGCCCGTGGTGAGGTGTTCGGTGACGGCGCGAGCACCCATCCGCCAGTCCTTCAGCCCGGCCGCGTGACTCGCACGTCGCGCCACGAATGTGCGCAGCTCGACGTACTCGCCGGTCTCGGCGTCAACCACTCGCGTGTCGCCCGACAGGCACTTTCCCACACAGATGGTGAGCACGTTGCGCGGGATGCGGAAGTACTCCACGGTGCGCGCCAGCGCGAACGAGTTGGGCGGCACGATGCACACCGCGCCGCGCACGTCCACCATCGAGGCCGGATCCACGTGCTTGGGATCCACGACCGTGGAGTTGACGTTCGTGAAGATCTTGAACTCGTCGGCGACGCGGATGTCGTAGCCGTACGAGGAGACGCCGTAGGAGATCACTCCCTCGCGCACCTGCTTCTCCTCGAACGGCTCGATCATGCGGTGCTCGATGCACATCTTGCGGATCCACCGATCGGGCTTGATCGACATGCTCACTCCTTCGCGTGGGGGGAACGGCCGAGCATGCGCACGGCGTGGGCGAGTTCGGGGATCAGGAGGCGCTCGAGTGCCAGCGTCACGGCGCGCTCGGATCCGGGCAGCAGCACGACGAGCCGGCCCCGCGCCACCCCGGCGGTCGCGCGCGAGAGCCAGGCGGCAGCGCCGACCTGTTGGTGCGACAGCAGGCGGAACAGCTCGCCGAATCCGGGCAGCGGGGTGTCGATCAGCGGCGCGATCGCCTCGGGGCTCACGTCGCGCGGGGCGATGCCGGTGCCGCCGGTGATCACCACGACGTCGAGGTCCGCGCGGTCGAGCACCCGCTCGACCGTCGCGCGCACTCCGGCGCGCGTGTCGCGCACCCACGCACGGGTCGCCACGACGTGACCGGCGGCGACCAGCAGCCGCTCGATCGCGGCGCCGCCGCGGTCGTCGGCGCCGCGCCGGGTGTCGCTGACGGTGACGACCGCGCAGCGCACCGGCCGCCCGCCGGGCGTCCGTGCGGCGTGCGCGCCGCGCCGCACCGTGCGCTTCACGCCGCCCATGCGCCCACCTGGTCCGCGAGTGGGCGGGCCGCGAGCCCGAAGTGCGCCAGCCACGGCGCGGCCTCCGCGAGGCGGTGCTCGGCCAGCTCGGCGAGCGCCGGCTCCCACTCACCCGCGCCGGCCGGCGGCGGCGGGCCCGCGGACGCCGCGAGTTCCACCAGCTCGGCGAGCGTGAACGCCTCGGGGCCGGCCAGCTCGTACCAGCCCTCCCACACCGCACGCCCGGAGAGCGCGCGCTCGAGGGTCTCGACCACGTCCGCCTCGGCCACCGGCTGGACCAGCCCGCGCATCGCACGCGGCAGCGCGGGGCGGCTCCGCAGTCGCAACCACAGCGGGCTCGCGGGTCCCACCAGCGGCGCGAGCCGCAGCGTGAGCACCGGCATCCCGGCGCCGCGCGCCTGCTCCTCGAGCGCCCACAGCCGCCGCAGACGCGGCGCGCGCGCGTCCGGGTGCGCGCCGAGCGCGCTCAGCACCAGCACGCGTGCGCCGGCCGCCTTCCGCCACCCCGCGAGCAGCGCCGCCAGCGCCATCGCGTCGAGGTCGGCCGCGGCCGTCAGTACCAGCGTCGCAGCGTCGGCCCCACGATCGCCGGCCGCGGCCGGCGGCGCCTCGGCGCGCACGGCGTGACCGCGCCGCGCCAGCGCGGCCAGCAGCCGGTCGGCCGGTGGGCCCGGCGGGCCGAACCGGTGGATCACGGCGCCCCGCCGAGCGCGGCGCGGATCTGGCGCCGGTGCGAGAGGTCGTGGTCGCACCAGTAGCGCACCATCTCGGCGAGCGTGTGGGCCCCGCGCTTCGGATGCAGCAGGGCCCGCGCCCAGTCCGCGGGCCCGAGCGGCGCGATTCGCGCCATCAACTGCTCGCGCACCGCGCGCCACTCGGCCAGCACCCGCTCGGGCTCGGCGTCGGCGTAGCGGCGCTCGACCGCCCAGTCGTGCGCCGGCACGTCGGGCACCGCCGGGAAGTCCTCGGCGAGCACGCGCTCGACGCGGGGCAGGAACACCTCGCGGTCGCAGTCGCGCAGGTGGGCCACCACCGCCGCGGCGCTCCAGCGGCCGGGCGACGGCGGGCGACGGAACGACTCGCCCCCGTGCGCCTCGAGCAGCTCCTGGCCCCAGCGCGGCCCGGAGGCGAGTACGGCCAGGCGCTGCTCCCACTCGAGGAAGTCCATCGGCATCCCAGCGCGCGGCATGGCGGGTTCGCGTCCCACGATCGGCGGCAGGGAGGCGACGATGCCGCGCGCCTGGTAGGAGCGCGCCAGCGCCACGTAGTGCGCGTTGCCGTCGGCGATCGCCGCGCGATGTGCGTCGGTGACCGGCCCCACGACCCGGGCCGGAGCGCCCAGCACGAGGCTGCCGGGCGGGATCACCTGGTGCTCGCGCACCAGCGCCGCGGCGCCGATCAGCGAGCCGGCGCCGATGCGCGCGCCCGAGAGGATCACCGCGCCCATGCCCACCAGGCAGTCGTCCTCGATCACGCAGCCGTGCACGATGGCGCGATGACCGACCGTGATGCGGGCGCCGAGGAGCGCCGGCTGCCCTTCGTCGACGTGCACCGTGGAGTTGTCCTGGATGTTGGTCTCCGGCCCCACCTCGATCGCCGCGGTGTCCCCGCGCAGCACGGTGTTGAACCACACGCTCGCGCGCGCGCCCAGCGTCACCTCGCCCACCACCACCGCGCCGGGTGCAATGAAGGCGGTCGGATCCAGGCGCAGCCGCGCCGGCCAGTCGGACGTGCGATCGCTCACGGCAGGTGCGCTCCTTCGCCCACGAACGGATTGGTGCGCCGCTCGCGGCCGAGGGTGGTCCCGGGACCGTGCCCCGGATGGACGTGGACGTGATCGCCGAGCGGGAACAGCCGGGTGCGGATCGCGCGCTCGAGCTGCTCGGAGGATCCTCCGGGCAGGTCGGTGCGGCCGACCGAGCCCGCGAACAGCGTATCGCCCGCCCACAGCTGATCCTGCCACAGGAAACACACGCCGCCCGGCGAGTGCCCGGGGGTGTGGATCACGCGCAGGGTCTCCTCGCCGAGCGGGACGAGCTGCTCGTCGGCGAGGTCGTGCACGACGTCGGGCGCGCGGGCGGGCGGGAATCCGAACGCCGCCCCCTGCACGTCCAGGTGGTCGAGCAGCGCCCGGTCGCCCGGGTGCAGACAGAACGCGCCGCCGAACGCGTCCTGCACTTCCCGCATGCCGGCGACATGGTCGTAGTGACCATGGGTCGCCAGCAGCCAACGCACGGTGACGCCGAGCCGCCGCACCGCATCGATCGCGGCCGCCGGGTCGAAGCCGACGTCCAGCACCGCAGCCTCGCCGCTGGTCTCGCAGCGGACCACGTAGCTGCGGTTGTCGAGCGGTCCGAGCGCCAGAGCGTGGTGGACGAGCGGCATGTCAGATGACGTACGCCTCGGCTGGCGCCTGGCGGTCGCTGAACCGCTCGACTCGCAGCGGCGTCAGGTCGATGCTCGGCTTGCCGTCCACGATCCATTCCGCGATCAGCCGGCCGACCGCCGGCGAGTGCATGAAGCCGTGGCCGCTGAAGCCGTTCGCGAGCATCAGTCCCGCCACCTGCGCCGGCGGGCCGAGCACCGCGTTGTGGTCCGGCGTGGTCTCGTAGAGCCCCGCCCAGCCGTTCGACACCTCGGCCGCCTCGAGCGCGGGCACCCGGTGCATCGCCGGCTCGACGACCTGCTCGAGCAGGTCCCAGTTGACCGCGGTGTTGAAGCCCGGCGGCTCGTCCTTGTTCGCGAGCCCGAGCAGCATGCCGCCGCTCTCGCGGTGCATGTACACGCCCGACTTCATGTCCACGATCATGGGCAGGTCGGGGCGCGCCATCGGGAGCGGCTCGGTGGTGAAGCAGTGGCGGCGCACCGGCTCGACGGGCAGCTCGACGCCGGCCCAGCGCGCGATCTGGGCGGCGTGCGGCCCCCCCGCGTTGATCACCCACGGCGTGTGCACGTCGCCCTGCGGTGTGCGCACGCCGATCACGCGCCCGCGCTCGACGATCAAGCCGGTGGCGGGCACGCCGAACTCGAAGCGGGCGCCGAGCTCGCGGGCGTGCTGCACGAACAGCTGCGTGACCTCGTGCGGGCTGCCGAGGCCGTCCTTGCCGCAGAACGTCGCGCCCTTGAGGTCCTCGATGTTCAACTCCGGCACGCGCGCACGCGCCTGCTCGGGCGTCAGGGTCTCGACCGGCAGTCCGAGCGCGCGCTGCATCTCGGCCTGCCGCTGGAACGTCGCCCACGTGACATCGTCCGCCAGCAGGAACAGGTAGCCGACCTGGAAGAACACCGGCTCGCACCCCATCACCTCGGGCAGGCGCTCGAACTCCTCGATGGACATCATCGAGAGGCGCACGTTGAGCGGGGTCGAGAACTGCGCCCGGATGCCTCCCGCCGCCTTGCTCGTGGAGCCGGCGCCCGCGAACGGCTCCTGCTCCAGCACACACACGTCCTTCACGCCCCGCCGACCGAGATGGTCGGCGATCGCCGCCCCGATGCAGCCCGCCCCGATGATCACCACCGGCGCGGTCCGGCTCATCGTCGTACTCACCGCATCCTCCGCCAGGCGCGCCTCAGTCGCAGCGCGTCCTCTTCCATGGCCGGGCTCTCGACCACCAGCCAGCCCCCGACCCGTTGGTCCCGCAGCGCCTTCAGCACGTCGCGCCAGCGGAACCGCGAGGCCTCGAGCGGAACGTGATGGCGCTCGCCCTTCGGCCCGTATTCGATCCCCGAGACGTGCACGTGGAGCCGCTCGAGCGCCGCCCGTCCGAGTCGGTGCGCGATCGTCTCCAGCATGCCCGCGAAATCCTCGTAGCGATTCACCGCCCCGCCGGTGCGCGCGTACTGGTGGGAGAAATCCACGCAGGGCGCGACCCCGGCCACCGCCTCGCTCCAGCCGACGATCTCCTCGAGCGAGCCCACCTGGGAGGGCTTGCCCGTGAGCTCGGGCCGGACGTCGATCTCCAGTCCTTCCTCGCGCAGCCCGCCCGCGACCTCGCGCAGGCGGGCCTCGATGGTCCGCCGCGCGACTTCGGGGGCGAGCGCCTGATAGAACCCGGCGTGGAAGCAGAAGCTCTGGGCCCCGCACCGGGCGCCGAGTCGACCGGCCTGCACGAGGCGGTCGAGGCTGCGCGAGACCACCTCGTCCGAGCCGCACAGGTTCACGTAGTACGGCGCGTGCGCGGTGAGCGTGACGTCGTCCCGGCGGGCCGCCTCGGCGATGGCGTCCGCGGCCGCGGGGCCCATCTTCACCCCGTTGACCCATGCCATCTCGAGATGGTCCAGCCCCAGCTCGCGCGCCCGACGGATGCCGTGGACGGTGCCGGGTCGCGCGCTCGAGCGCGGGATGCCCGACGTGCCGATGCGCAGCATCACGTCCGCATCGGGCGAGCGCGCACCTCACGTGCGCGGATCGCCACCGGGCAGTCTATGCCAGCCCGTGAGTGAACGCGAGCGCGCGGGCGGCGCATCAGAACGCCTGCCGCGAGCCGAACGAGAACACCGCGTCGCGGCCACTCGCCGGGGTCGGGCGCACCGGCCAGGCCACGTCGAGCCGGATGACCTGGTTGCTCGACATGTGCGGGAGCGCGAGCCGCACGCCGACCCCCGCGTCGTGGTACCAGTCGGTGCCCGCGGAGCCGGGCCCCCACACCCGCGCGCCGTCCCAGAACGCCGCCAGCCCCACGTTCACGAGCTCCCAGTACTCGCGGCCGATGAGCCAGCGGTCCTCGAGGTTGAAGCGCCACGCCTGACGTCCCGCCAGCGCGTGGACCGGGAATGCGCGGAGGCCATTGAGTCCGCCGATCACGGTCTGCCAATCGCGCGCCATGCGCAGGCCCCAGATGCCGGCGCCCGCGGCCACCAGCGTCTGGCCCGGGAACATCTGGCTCACCCACCGCGCGTCGACGCTGCGGATCAGCTCCTCGGGCCGGTAGCGGAACCGCGTCGCCATCGACGCGTGCACCGTTCCGAATCCCAGCGGGGTCGCGGTGCCGCCGTCGAGCCCGAACTGCGCGTACGACTCGTCGGTGGACGCTCCCAGGATGCGCGGCGAGAAGCCCAGCTTCACGGACACGAGCGGTCCGACGTCGAAGTCCTCGAGGCCGCTCATGCGATCGACGCTGCGGCGCTCGACAAAGTGCGGCTGCCACAGGCGCAGCTCGGCGGCGAGCCGGCGGATCCGGAGGTTCTCCTCGCCGCCGTCGAACTCCACGGGCGCGCCGGGCTCGAGCCGGCTGGGTCCCAGGCGCCGGTTCCGCAGCCAGAACGAGTACGTGAGCCTGCGCACGATCCCGTCCACGCGCCCGCCGCGTCCCCAGCCGACCTCGACCTCCTCGCGCCGCTCGTCGAGGTCGGCGGCGACCTCGCTGCGTTCGAACAGGCGCGCCACCGAGGTCGAGCGCGTCCAGCTCGCGAAGGCGGTGTAGGGCGCGTCCTCGGACCAGAACGGCACGCCCGCGTACACCTGGTTGGTGACGCCCGCGGACCCGGTGACGGCCGCGAACTGCAGCCGCGCGTGCGAGCCGGCGACCGCGGGATCCGACCACGTGACCGATCGGGAGATGCCGGTCGGGTCGCTGCGGTAGGCGACCGAAGCCGACTTGCCGTATCCGAACAGGTTGCGCTCGGTGAACGCGCCGGCGCCGTAGCTCTTCCCGCCCCCGCTCTCCAGGTTGAACTCCGGGATCGTGCTCCACACGTCGCGGGTCTCGAGCTCCACATCGGCCGAGTCCCCGCTCGCGGCCACGCGCAGCGCGATCGGCTGGATGAAGTCGAGATCGCGGAGCGCGCGCAGGGTCTCGAGCCCGCGCGCGTCGTCCCAGTTCTGGCCGCGTCCGAACGCGAGCTCGCGCTCCACGGTCGCCGGCCGGCTCACGACGTGCAGCCGGTTCGCGCCGCGGTAGAGCGGACCGAGCCGGCCGGGCGGCACGGGGTCGTAGATGTCCCGCGGCCGGATGCGGATGGACCGGATCGGCAGCCCGCGCGTCTCGGGGGCCGCCTCGAGGCGTCCGCCGGTCGTGTCGACCGCCAGCGTGACGATCGCCACCGCCGGGGTGGCGGCGGCCGGCGCGACGCCCAGCGGCACCGCGCCGACCACGTAGACGAGCAGCGCCCTAGCGGCGCTTCGGGACACCCAGTCGCTCACGGGCCAGCTGGGCCTCCCCGGAGAGGGGGAAGCGTTTGACCAGGTCCTCGAGCGTGCGGGTCGTCTGCTGCTTGTGCCCGAGCTTGTCCTCGGCCAACGCCAGCTTGTAGAGCGCGGCAGGCACCTTCTCGCCGAGCGGCCACGACGCCTCCACCTTGCGATACTCGACCGCCGCGCTGTCGAACATCGACTGCGCGAACAGGCACTCCCCGACGCCGTACTGCGCGTTGTCCGCCAGCTCGGAGGTCGGCTGGCGTCGCACCACCTCGCGGAAGGTCTGGAGCGCCATCGCGTAGCGCCCCTGGGTGAGATCCTGGGCCGCCTGATCGTAGAGCTGCTGGACGTCCACCGCGCCCGCCGCCGCGGAATCTGGATCCGCGCCGCGAGGCACGCCCGCCGGTGCCGACCCGGTCCGCGTCGACAGCTGGTTGAAGCGCCCCATCACCTCGTCCAGCTTGCCCTCCAGCCGCGACATCTGCTCGAACAGCTCCTGCGTCGTGCTGCCGGTCGTGGCCCGGGTGGACAGCAGGACATCGCGCTGCTCCGCCAGGTCCTGGCGGGTGTCGAGCAGCACCCGATAGGCGATCGAGTCGCGCACCGTCAGGGTGTCCACCTGAGTGCGCAGGCTGTCGAGCCCCGAGCGCAGCAGCGCGAGCTGCGGCGCCATGCAGCCGGTGAGGCCGCTGAGCGCGCCCGCGAGCGCCAGGCCCCCGACGAGCGCCGCGGAGCGCCGGGCGATGCGCGATCGATCGGATTCGGCGATCGGCAGGCGGCCCATCACGGGGTCACGAAGTGCGCGCGGCGATTCTGCGCCCACGCGGCCTCGTCGCTGCCGGTCGCGAACGGTCGCTCCTTGCCGTACGAGATCGTCGACAGCCGATTGGCCTGGATTCCGGCGTTCACCAGGTAGTCGCGGGCCGCCTGCGCGCGGCGCTCGCCGAGCGCCTGGTTGTACTCCACCGTGCCGCGCTCGTCGCAATGCCCCTCGATCACCACGCGGATGTCCCCGTGCTCGCGCAGCATCCGCGCGTTCGCATCGAGCACCTCGCGCGCCGTGGCCGACAGCGTGTAGGCGTCGAAGTCGAAGAACACCGGCTTGAGGTCCTCCGCCTTCACCACCGTGGGCGCCGGCGTCTCGCTGGGGGTCGGAGTCGGGGTGGGCGCCGGTGCGGGTGCCGTCGTCGGCGGCGGGGTGGCCGGCGCCGGCGGCTGCTGCACGGCCTTCTTGGCGCAGCCCGCGAGCATCGCGAGCGCCGCCGCGAGCGAGACGACGGCGAGCAGTCGAGTCCTGTGGAGTCTCATGTCGAACCTCCCGAGTCGGGGGTGGAGTATGGATCAGGGATTGCCGGGATGAGCCGGAAACGGCGACCACGCGGGCGAGTACGCCTCGCGTCCTCCGGTGTCCAGCCGGCGCGGCGGACCTCGTTCGTCCAGATCCGAGATGAACAGCGCATAGGCACCTTCGCGATTCGAGGCGAACACCAGATGGCGCCCGTCGGGCGACCAGCGCGGGTTCTCGTTGCTTCGGCCCGACACCAGGAGCCGCAGGCCGGCACCGTCCGGGCGGCAGACGTAGATGTCGAAGCCCGATCCCGTTCGCGCGACGAACGCGATCCGGTCCCCGCGCGGCGACCACGCCGGCGAGTCCGTGAAATCCACCTCATAGGTCAGCCGCCGCACATTACCACCATCGCGGTCCATGACGTAGACGTGCGGGCTCCCGCCGCGGTCGGACGTGAACGCGAGCTCCTGCCCGGTCGGCGACCATGCCGGCGAAGTGTCGATGGCGCGGTTCGAGGTCAGCCGCTGCGGCGCGCCGCCGCGGGCATCGAGCCGATAGATCTCGGGATTCCCGTCCAGCGACAGCGTGCAGGCGATTTCGCGCCCGTCGGGCGAGTACGACGCGCTGGTGTTGTTGCCGGGGCGTCCCGAGACCAGGTGCGCGCGCCCGCCGGCGACGGGCACCACCCAGATCTGGGGGCCGCTGCCCCCGCGGTACGACGTGAACAGGAGCAGCGATCCGTCGGGCGCCCACGCCGGTGACAGAGCGATCGAGCGGTCGGTCGTGAGCGCCCGCGGGTTGGCGCCGTCGGCGTCCATCACCCAGAGCTCCTTGTCACGTCCATTGCGGGACGCGAAGGCGATGCGCGTGGACGCGCTGCCGCGCTCGCCGGTGAACTGGAGGACCACGTCGTCGGCGAACTCGTGCACCAGCCGGCGCCAATCGGAGAGCGGTCCGCGGTACTCCTTCACCAGGATGGGGCGCCGCGCGGGGACGTCCCGCACCTCGCCCGCCAGGCGGACCGTGGAACCGTTGACGGTCCAGCGCCCGCCCACCACCGCCTGCACGTCAAAGGCCTCCTGTCCGGGCGCCCACGTGCGGGCGACCGTGAACACGGCGGAGTGATCGAGGTCGGCCGCCAGCGTCTCGTCGGCCTGCACGCTCGTGATCCCCGCGCTGCGGTCCCCCGCGGGGACCAGCGGCTCGCACTGCACGCGGATGCGCCGCCCCTCGGCCGAGCGGATGTCGATGCGCACGTCGCTCGGCGGCTGGGCGGTGGCGACGGTGGCGGCGGTGGCGGCGAGCAGCGCGCCGGCGAGTGCGCAGACGAGGGCGCGCGCGCTCATGGCGTGGCGTACTCGAAGCCGAAGTGCACGCCGAGGCTCCCGCTCGCGAATCCGAGCGGCAGCGGCGGCAGCGGGTCGCTCAGGATCACCGCGCGCGTCGCCGAGCGGTCGAAGAACTCGACCCGGCTCGCCGATTCCAGTCGCACGTCCGAGAGGCCGCCGTCGCGGGCGATGCGGAAGTACACCACCGCGCGCACCGGCTGGCCCCCGGTCGCGAGCCCCGCGGGCGGGCTCCACGATTGCGCGATCCGGTTGCGCACCAGCAGCAGGTAGTACGTGAACTCGAAATCCGCGGCGTCCACCGCCACCTGGCCGCGCAGTCCGGCGCTGCCGATCGCGGCGTACGGCAATGCCGCCGCGCTCGGCGATGGCTCCGTCGGCCGGCTCTCCTCGCGCGGCTTCGGCCGCTTGGGCTCCGGGCGCGGCTTCACCAGCTTCACCCCCTCGGCGTCCTCCGGGGGCGCCAGTGCGGGCATCTCGCGTTCCGGTTCGGGCGCGGGCGGCCGCGGTGCGACCGCGGTCGGCAGGTCGGCGGGATCGAGCAGGGCCACCTGCACCACGTCCGGGCCCGGCACCACGATCGGGGCACCGGCGCGCACCGCGAGCAACCCCGCCAGGATCGCGAGGTGCACCGCGGACGAGCCGACCAGCGCCTGCCTCATCTCGGCTTCCTCGCCGGCGGCTGGGTCACGAGCCCGAGCGAGGAGATGCCGGCGCGCCGCAGCCGCGCGATCAGCTCGACCACGTCGCCATACGGAACCCCGCGGTCGGCCCGCAGGAACACCGGCCGCTGCGCCGCGCCGGCGCGCGCCAGCGCGTCCTCGAGGCGCGCCCGCGCGACCACCGTGCTGCCGAGCGCGATCGTGCCGTCGGTCCGCATGCTCACCACCAGGCCTTCCCGCACGTCGAGGCCCCGCGAGGCCACGCGCGGCAGGTCGATCTCGAGCCCGCCCTGCAGGAACGGGGCGGTCACCATGAAGATGATGAGCAGCACCAGCACCACGTCGACGAACGGCGTGACGTTGATGTCCGCCATCGGTCGGCGCTCGGGGCCCAGGTGCACGCTCACGCTTCGAGCCCTCCGACCCGACGGTCGAGGAATTCGCCGATGAACTGCACCGCATGATTGTCGAGCTGGCGCAGGCGGCCGGTGAGGTGGTTGTAGGCCACCACCGCCGGGATCGCCGCGGCGAGCCCCGCCACGGTCGCGATCAGCGCCTCGGCGATGCCGGGACCGACCACGACCAGCGAGGCGGATCCCTGGGCGCCGATGTTGAGAAACGAGGTCATCACGCCCCAGACCGTGCCAAGCAGGCCGATGAACGGCGACACGCTGCCGGCCGTCGCGAGCGTGCCCACGTGCTGCTCGCGCCCGGCAGCCTGCTCGCCCGCGGCGCGCTCCATCGCGCGCTGTGCGAGCTCGTAGCGCACCGACACCGGGGCGCCCGGGGCGACCGCCGCCGGGTGCACGTCGAGCGTGCGCTGGCCCGCGAGCGCCAGCGCTGCGAGCGGACTCGCCGGATGCTGCTGCGCCGCCAGACGCAGGTCCGCTCCCGCCGCCAGCCGGCGGAACGCCGCCAGGAAGTCGCGGTCGGCGCGCTCGGCGCGGACCAGCAGGCGAAGCCGATCGGCGATGATGGCCCAGCAGACCACCGAGATCACCACCAGCACCACGAGGATCAGCTTCGAAAAGATGCTCGAACTGGCGACCAGCGCCGGGATGGAGGCCCGCACGCCGCCGATCTGCAGGATGAGGGTGCCAAGGACCATCGGCTTCACACTCCTTGTGAAGTCGGGTCGCCGCGCCGCCCGGTACGCCGCGCCGACGAGCGAAAGGGAACGAGGCCTTGCGGCCTGGGGAGCTGGCCACGGCACGCTACCACGCGACCGGGACGCCCTCAAGGCGCGAGCGCGATCCGCGGGCCACCGCGCCCTTTCCTACCCCACGCGAGCGCATCCATTCCCACGTTCTTCACGCCGGGCCGCACGCACGTCAGATCGACGTCTCGCGTGCGGCGCTCCGGCGGCGTCAAAGGCGTGCAAAAAGAAGCCCAACGACACCTTCGTGCGCGTGCCGCCTCGCATCGATTCGGATACGCTCTCCCCATCGAGCGCTGATCACCGACGTCGACGTCATCCATGAGGAGTCGCCCCGTGCCTCGTCATCTGAGCCCGCTGCTCGCCTTCGTGTTCGCGACCACGACCGCATCCTTCGCGATCGCGCCCGCGACCCACGCGGGCGATCGCATCGCGCCGCAGTTCTCCGTGCGCGCGCTCGACGGCAAGACCGTGCGTCTGTCGGACTATCGCGGGCGGCCGGTCATCCTCGACTTCTGGGCCACCTGGTGCGGGCCCTGCAAGGCCTCGATGCCCCACCTCACGACCATGCAGGAGCGCTACCGCGACCGCGGACTGGTCGTGATCGGGCTCTCGGTCGACGATGGCGATGGCCAGAAGGTCCGCCGTTTCGCGGACCGGCTCGGGATCGGATTCCGGCTCGCCATGGCCGACGACAAGGTCCTCGACCTGTACGGCCCGATCCGCGCCATCCCCACCACGTTCTTCATCAACCGCAAGGGCGAGGTCGTGCGGCGCGTGGTCGGCTACATCGACGGCGAGACGTTCGAGAACTACGTGCGCGAGTTGTTCTAGCGCCGGACCCGAGCGAAGCACGCGAGGCCGCGCGGTGTCCGCCGCGCGGCCTCGAGCGTTGTCGCCGGCAGACTGGGCGCGGAAATGCACCCGGAACGAGGGAGGCCACGTGGCGGCGCCGCGTGGCCTCTCGTGCTTCAGTGGTGCCCGGGGCGAGATTTGAACTCGCACGGGTTGCCCCATACGCCCCTCAAACGTACGTGTCTACCAATTCCACCACCCGGGCATCCCTCTCGACCGCGGCGTGCGAACGCCGCGTGGATCCTTCCTCAGCGACCGCCGCCCGCGGGAGCGGTCGGCGCGGGAGCGGTCGGCGCGGGCGCCGGTGCGGGTGTGGCGGCACCTGGAGCGCTCGGAGCCGCCGACGGCACGCGGGCCGGTGCCTGCTGGCTCGTGCGCCGCGCCTCCTCCTGGAGCAGACTGCGGGTCCCGCCTCCCTCGTGCGTCTTCATCAGCGCCAGCGCGATCGACGTCAGGAAGAAGGTCGCGCCGAGGATCATCGTGGCGCGCGTGATGAAGTCGGTGGCTCCGCGCCCGCCGAACACGGTCTGCGCGGTGCCGCCGAAGGCGCCGCCCGCGAGCCCGCCGCCCTTGCCGGACTGCACGAGCACCACGGTGATCAGGCCGAGGCAGACGAGGAGATGGAGGATGAGCAGAGCGACGAACATGCGAACCCCTGACCGTGAGGATGACGACACACGACTCGAAACGGCGGTGGAGAGTACCAACGGCCGCAGGCGGCGTCAACCGCCGGCCCGCGCCGCCAGCGCTACGCCGTCGCGGCGGCGGTGACGATACGCCAGAACGAGGCCGCCTCGAGCGAAGCCCCTCCCACCAGCGCGCCGTCGAGCTCCGACTCGGCGAACAGCGTGGCCGCGTTGGAGGCGTTCACGCTGCCTCCGTAGAGGATCGCGATCGCCTGTCCCGCGCCCGCCCCCACCACCCGCTCGAGCGTCTCCCGCACGATCGCGTGGGCTTCGCGCGCCTGCTCGGGAGTCGCCACCCTGCCGGTGCCGATCGCCCACACCGGCTCGTACGCCACCACGGTCGCCGCCGCCGCCGCGCGGTCGAGGCCGTCGTACGCCGCCCGCACCTGGCGCACGAGCACCTCCGCGGTGTGCCCGCCTTCGCGTTCCGCGAGCAGCTCGCCGACGCACACGATCGGCACCAGGCCGTCGCGCTGCGCGGCGCGCAGCTTCTGCGCGACGGCCGCGTCGTCCTCGCCCATCCCGTGGCGCCGCTCCGAGTGGCCCACGATCACGAATCGGCAGCCGCAGGCCGCCAGCATCGCCCCGGACACCTCGCCCGTGTACGCGCCGTGGGTGGCCGCGTGCAGGTTCTGCGCGCCGAGGTGGACCCGACTGCCGCGGAGCGCCTCGCCGACCGCCGCCAGCGCCGGGAACGGCGGGCACACCGCGACCTCGCACGACGTCCCCGCGCCCGCCAGCGCGAGGAACTCCCGGGCGAGGGCCGCGCCCTCGCCCGGGGTCTTGTGCATCTTCCAGTTGCCCGCGACGAGTCGCGGCCGGCGCGGCCAGGCGGCCGGCATCAGGTCCGCTTCTCGTCGAGCGCGGCGACGCCGGGCAGGACCTTGCCCTCGAGGAACTCGAGCGACGCGCCCCCGCCGGTCGACAGGTGGCTGAACTTCTCGGCCAGACCCGCCTGCTGCACCGCCGCCACCGAGTCGCCGCCGCCCACCACCGTGACCGCGCCCCGGCCCGTGGCCTCGGCGCAGGCCTTCGCGACCGCGAGCGTGCCGGCCGCGAACTGCGCGACCTCGAAGATCCCCATCGGACCGTTCCAGACGATGGTCCGGGCGTCCCGCAGCTTATCCGCGAGCAGCTTCACGCTCGCCGGTCCGATGTCGACGCCGATGTCGTCCGCACCGAGCGCGTCGATCGCGCACGGGCGGCCGGGTGCGCTGCCATCCGTCGCCGCCGAGGCGACGCAGTCGACCGGCAGCACCAGCTCGACGCCGCGCTTCGCGGCCTCGGCGAGCACCGCTTTGGCCATCTCGACGCGGTCGTCCTCGACCAGCGACTTCCCGACCGGGCGGCCCTGCGCCTTGTAGAACGTGAACATCATCGCGCCGCCCACCACCAGGCGGTCGACCTTGCCGAGCAGCGCGGTGATCACGTCGATCTTGCCCGAGATCTTGGCGCCGCCGAGGATGGCGACGAACGGGCGCACCGGATGGTCGAGCGCCTTGCCGAGGTAGTCCAGCTCCTGCTGCATCAGGAAGCCGGCCACCGCGGGACGCAGGAACTTCGCCACGCCCGCGGTCGAGGCGTGCGCGCGATGCGCGGTGCCGAACGCATCGTTCACGTACAGGTCCCCGAGCTTCGCCAGCGCCTGCGCGAACGCGGGATCGTTCTTCTCCTCCTCGGCGTGGAAGCGCAGGTTCTCGAGCAGCAGCACCTGGCCGTCCTGGAGCGCGCGGGTGGCTGCTTCGGCCGCGGGGCCGATGCAATCGTCCACGAACGCCACGGGTTGGCGCAGCAGGCGCTCGAGGCGCGCCTGCACCGGCTTCATCGAGTACTTCGATTCGGGCCCGCCCTTGGGCCGCCCGAGATGCGACCCCAGCACCAGGCGCGCGCCCTGCTGGAGCAGATAGCGGATGGTCGGCAACGCGGCGACGATGCGAGTGTCGTCGGTGACCTCGCCGTCCTTGGTCGGGACGTTGAAGTCGACGCGCATGAGCACGCGCTTGCCCTTGGGATCGATGTCCTTGACGCTCGCTTTCGAGGCGTAGTACGGCACGGTCGTGGGTGTCATGGCCGCCTCACGCCATCAGCAGCAGGGCATCGACCACGCGCTGCGAGAAGCCCCACTCGTTGTCGTACCACGACAGGACCTTGACCATGTTCCCCGCCATGACGACCGTCGAGAGCGCATCGAAGACGCTGCCGTGAGGATTGCCGATGACGTCGGTGGACACGATCGGGTCGGTGCAGTACTCGAGGTAGCCCTTCATCGGACCCTCCGCCGCCGCCTTCATGGCCGCGTTCACCGCATCCCTGTCGGTCGCCTTCTTGACCACCACGGTCAGGTCCACGACCGAGCCATTCATCACCGGCACGCGGACCGCGAAGCCGTCGAGCTTGCCCTTCAGCTCCGGCATCACGAGGCCGATCGCCTTGGCCGCGCCGGTCGAGGTCGGGATCATGTTCTGCGCCGCCGCGCGCGCGCGCCGCAGGTCTTTGTGCGGTAGGTCGAGGATCTTCTGATCGTTGGTGTAGGCGTGGATGGTCGTCATCAGGCCGTGCTCGATGCCGAACGTGTCGTTCAGCACCTTGGCGACCGGCGCGAGGCAGTTGGTGGTGCACGAGCCGATACTCACGACCTGGTGCTTGGCCTTGTCGAACTGCTGGTGATTGACGCCCATCACGAACGTGAGGTCGGCGTCTTTCGCCGGCGCCGAGACCAGCACGTGCCTGGCGCCCGCGACGAGGTGCTGCGAGGCGCCAGCCCGGTCCGTGAACTTGCCGGTGGCCTCGATGACCGCATCGACCCCGAGCTCCTTCCACGGCAGCTTGGCGGGTTCCTTCTCGGCGAGCACCCGGATCTTCTTGCCGTTGACGACCAGGCATCCGTCCTCGGCCTTGCCGGCCTTGTTCCAGGTGCGGTGAACGGTGTCGTACTTGAGCAGGTGGGCCAGTGTCGGCGCATCGGTGATGTCGTTGACGGCGACGAACTCGATGGGCGCGTTGCGGTCGACTGCGGCTCGCATGACGAGGCGACCGATGCGGCCGAAGCCGCTGATACCGACACGAAGTGCCATGAGGTGACTCCTTCTCTATGGGATGGCCGGCCGAATCACCGGCTTGTCGTGGACGATGCGGCACGCTATCCGAAGAAGACGCGTGCCACCTGAGCCAGCTCCTTGTCGACGAGGCGGGGTCCCTGCCGGACGATCGACAGCTCGACCGACGTGATGTGTCCGCCCTGGAAACTCACCATGCGACCGAACTGCCCGGACGCGGCCAGGTCGACCGCCATGACGCCCATGCGCGAACCGAGCAGGCGGTCGAACGGGCTCGGCGTGCCGCCCCGCTGGACGTAGCCGAGCTTCACCGTGCGCGTCTCGATCTTCATGCGCGACTCGATGACCTCGGCGAGCACGTCCCCGATGCCGCCGTAGCGGCGCCGCCCGAGCTCGTCGAGGCGCTCGGGGCCCTGCGGAAGCACGTAGCCGTCGGGATCGGGCCGGAACTCCGCGCCCTCGGAGATCACGACGATGCTGAACTTGCGGCCCCGAGCGATGCGGTGCTTGATGAAGGTGCACACCTCCGCGACGCTCATCGGCACCTCGGGGATGATCATCACGTCGGCGCCCCCGGCGATCCCGCCGCAGACGCCGAGCCAGCCTGTGGCGCGGCCCATGACCTCCAGCACGATGACGCGCTCGTGAGCTTCCGCGGTGCTGTGCAGCGCGTCCACCGCGTTCACGATGTGGCCGAGCGCGGTGTCGAAGCCGAACGAGAAATCGGTCCCGGGCACGTCATTGTCGATGGTCTTCGGGATGCCGACGATCGGCATGCCTCCCTCGGCCACGCGCAGCGCGGCCGACAGCGTGCCATCGCCGCCGCACACCAGCAGGCCGTCGAGCTCGTGGAACGCGAACGCCTCGCGGACCGCCTCGAGGCTATAGGGCTCGCGGAGAGGGTCGATGCGCGAGGTGCCGAGGATGGTCCCGCCCCGATGGAGGATGCCGCCGATCGCGGCCAGGCTGAGTTCGCGGAAGCGGTTCTCGAGCAGGCCCTTCCACCCGTTCTCGAAGCCGAGCAGAAAGGTGTCGTAGGTCCGGACCGCGCGCAGCGCGGCCGCGCGGATGACGGCGTTCAAGCCGGGGCAGTCGCCTCCCCCGGTGAGGATCCCGATTCTCATGCGGGTCGAACTCCGACGCGCGGGCCCCCAAACGAGTGGCGCGTCAACAGGTTACGTGGGCGGACTCGGACGCACTATGCCCAATGGGCGGCGGAGGGTCAAGCGAGCCGGCCGCGCGCGGCCGGCTACTCGGTGGTGTAGCGGAGGGTGAAGTCGCCGAGGCCCTGCTCGTCCACGAACAGGAACAGCAGGCGCTTGTGGCGCTGCACGGCGCCGGCCTCGGGGTCCGCGTCGATCGGCGGCGGCACCGGCGCCTCGTAGGTCCAGACCTCGAAGGAGCGCTGGTCGCCGCCCAGTCCCTTCTGATGGACGTCACCCGTCGGTCGACCGCCGCTGAGCTCGATGTCGTCCAGCACCTGGAGCAGCGTCTCGTCGCCCGCCGGGATGACCTGGTGGCTCACCTCGGTCGGTTCGCCGTAGCGGATGAACACGCGCCCCATGTCGCTGAACATCCCGCGCATGAGGCCCCGCCGTGAGTAGAGACGGTCCGCCTGCTCGACGCGGGCGTGGAAGGTCTCGAGAGCTTCGTTCATCGCCGTCTCCGGAGTCGGATCGCGGCGTTTCCAGAACTCGTCGAGCGCGCGCTCCTGCTCCCCCGGCTGCAGCCGCGCGAAGCGCTCCTCGGCATCCGCGTCGAACAGCAGGTGCACGTCGTCCTCGACCTCGCGCGGGTTGCGCCACCAGGTCGTGGGCTGCCACGCGATGCTGAAGCGGGCACGCCGGGTGAGCGCGACGGCGTCCCCCTCCTGCCACGCCTTGAGCTCGAGGTGGTAGCCGCCCGCCGCGTGCGGCGAGAGGTCGAACGTGCACGCGCCGGTGAGCCAGCGCCCGGCGGCGCCGGTGCTCTCCTGCGCGGCCACCGCGGCCCCGCCCTCGTCGATCAAGCGCGCCACCCAGTGCCAGGGCCGCTCGTCCCCCGCGCGGCTCCGGGCGACGAAGAACGCGCGCAGGTCGCTCGCGTACAGACCGTAGAGGCGCTCGGGATTCGGCAACAGGGTGTGCCCCGCGCGCCGGAACGTGCCGAGACCGGTGTCGGGCTCGGCCCACACGAACTCGATGTCCGAGAGATCCCGGTCCGCCTGCGGCTTGGGCACCAGGAACTCGCCTTCGAGCTCGGCGGCCTCGTGGGCGTTGCGGCCGAAGTACAGGAGCCCCAGCTTGCTCGACTGGACGTCCTCGAGCCGGACCTTGAGGCGGTGGGTCCCCGGGCGGGTCGGGTAGCGCATGACGATGACCTTGCCGAAGCCCGCGAGGGTGTCGGTGGGCGTGAAGTCGAGTTCGCGCCGGCTCTCGGGCAACCGGGCGCCGGTCGGCAGCCGCAATTGCACGCTCACCGCCAGCCGTCCGGTGCCGACCGAGTCGCGGGCCAGCGACGCCAGCGTCGACGGCGGGATGCGCACGTAGACCTCGAGCGTGAGGCTCGAGGAGTCCGGGAACGAGGCCGCGTCGACCGTGAACCCGACGCGCCCGCCGGTGCGCCACGGCAGCTCGAGCGGCGCCTCGCCGCGATCGATGCGGGCGGCCGCATCGCGTGGAACCGTGGCGAGCAGTGCCAGCGAGACCGCCAGCATCCCCAAACGCGAACGCGCTCCCAGGGAGGAGCGCGCCACGCGAGACAGGAGGAGGCGAGTCAGGGTCATCGGGACGACGAGATTCCGATCAGAACAGGAACTTCAGCGAGAAGCGGTGGACCGCACCGAGGTCCTTCATGTCCGTGTAGGCGTAGTCCATGTCGGCCTGTCCGGCCACCGAGACCGGGAAGTGGAATCCGACGCCGCCCGCCAGCCCCTCGGCGTCGTAGTTGATGTTGTAGCCGCCGCGCACGAACAGGTACTTGCGGAACGCGTACTCGGCTCCCACGTTCAGGCGCTCCGAGTTGTCCGGCGGGTGCGAGAATTCCAGCGAGCCCGTGAGCAGCTGGTCGGCGGTCTTCATCAGGGTCGCCGACGTGCCGACGCGGAAGATGGACGGGATGCGTCCATCCCGATCGATGAAGCGGATCTGGGAGCCGATGTTGTTGATCGACATTCCGATCCGCATCCCCGCCGCACCCACGTCGTACAGCGTGCCCACGTCCACCGCGAACGACTGCTGCGAGAACTCCGCGAGTCCTTCGTGGATGAAGTTGCCCGTGAAGCCGGCGCTGAACTTGTCGGTGAACGAGCGCGCGTACGTGATGCCCGCCGCCATCATGCCGGCATCGAACGTCCGCCCCGTGCCCACCACGGGATCCGGCTGGAACGCCGTGGTCTCGACCATCGGGTCCATCGTGAGCGCACGCGCGCTGACCCCGAAGGCTCCAGGGATGCGCTTGACGTGGAACACGTAGCCGATCTGGTCGAACGACAACTCGGCGGGCCAGTTCGCGTGGTTGAGCGACAGCTCGGACTTGTCGGGATCGATGCGCGCGATCCCGGCGGCGTTCCAGAACAGCGCAGAGGCGTCATCCGCCACGCCCACGAACGCGCCGCCCATGGCGGACGCGCGCGCGCCCACGGCGATCTTGAGGAACTGCCCGTCGAACGTGCCGACCTTTTCGAAGATGTTGGCGGCAAACGCCATCCCCGGGACCAGCGCCCCGGCCAGGCAGAGAGCCGCGATGGACTTTCTCACTGTGTGCCTCCTCCTTCGCACATCGCGCCCTAGCGGATGATGACGAACTTGCCGCGTTGGGTGCCCTGACTCGACTCGACGGTGAAGAGATAGATTCCACTCACGACGTCCTGCCCGTTCCTCGAGATCAGGTTCCAGCGCGCCTGGCCGTCGTTGGCGGTGTCCTGCTGGCGATTGTAGCCCGGTCGCCCCACCCCGCTGTCGTCGGTGATGGTCGGCCGCAGCGATTCGTTGACCGCATCGGATTCACGGAGCGTGGTCACCAGATCGCCCGAGACCGTGTAGATCCGGATCGTCCACCGTCCGGGCGGCATCCCGAAGAAGTCGATGTGAGTCCCGGTGGGGTCCGCGGCGTTCGGAGTCATGTCCCACGTCGACGGGCGCTGGGCCAGCTGGGTGTAGCCGCGGTAGGGATTCGGAACCACCCACACGTGCTTGCCCGTGAGCGTCGAGATCTGCGGCGTCACCCCCTCGGGCTCCACTGCACT
This sequence comes from Candidatus Eiseniibacteriota bacterium, assembly GCA_963725865.1. GTDB lineage: Bacteria > Eisenbacteria > RBG-16-71-46 > RBG-16-71-46 > RBG-16-71-46 > CAVSAC01. The sequence goes on along the minus strand of CAVSAC010000012.1, from coordinate 956,283 downwards.
GCGACGTCCGTTCAGCTCGACCATGGTGTGGAGGGCCGCATCGCCGGTCGAGTCGAACGCGGTGACCGAGTAGAAGTACATGAATCCGTTCTTCACCTCGGTGTCGACGTAGCGATAGCGCCCGACGGGGTATCGCGTCACGGTGTCCGGCACGCCCGGATTGCGCGTGTCGCCGGTGCCGACCAGCGTCCCGTGCTCCCGCGAGCAGGTGCCGGGCTCGGTTCCCGGGAGGCAGGGCATGTCGTACGGATGCAGGACCAGCCCCGTCTGGCGATCCCACAGGTCTCCGCGGCGCAGTCGGATCTCGACGTTGGCCGGGCCCCGCGTACGCCGGTGGTGGAGTCGTACCAGCTCGGGATGTACACCATCGGCCAGACGGTGTCGCCCGCGGCGCGGACGAAGCGATTGTCCTGGATCGGGATGTACGTGGTGGGATCGCGATAGTCGAACAGTCGGAACTCGCCGACCAGCGCCCAGTCGTCATCGCTGGGACCGGGTGATCCCACGGGGCGCGTCCAGCCCGAGACCTTCCACAGCTTGTAGCCCCGGCAGTCGAACCAGGTGCTCTTGGGATCGGGAGTCGCCTCGGAGAGGTTGTCCCAGGCGACCGTGACCTGTCTGGTCGCCGGCCACCGGCACGAGCCGCTCGGGATTGTCCGTGTAGTTGTACCTCACCGACATGTTCGTATTGGGGTTCGGCGGCGGGGCTTCGGCGTTCCAGTTCTTGTGGAACATGCCCAGATGCTGGGACCAGTCGTAGATGCCGGTGCAATAGTCACAGTCCATGTCGAACCAGTAGTAGCGCGTGGCGTCGACGAGGATCACCCGCGGGTTCTCGGCACCGCGGCTCTCGCATGGGGGCTCGGCGACGAATCCACCGGGGGTGCCCTGCGCCGCCACGAGGGCGGTCTCGCGTCCGTGACCGTCGGTCTGCGGATACGAAGTGCGCTGCTCGTAGATCCCCTCGAACGCGACCTGCGCCGAGATGGCGTTGTCGAGCGCCAGGTACTTCTGGCGGAACGCATCGCGGGTCAGCGCGCCTGCCTGGTACGCGAGGAAGTCGCTCCGGTAGCGGATCGCGTCGACGTACTTCCCGCGCGTGACGGCGAACGCGACGGTCGCCTGCACCTGGCCGCCGGGCGGCACGTGGCGCCACGGACCGACCGAGCACCACGCCACGTAGTCCCCCTTCTGGTCCCCCGGCTCCGAGGTGATCCAGCCGGTCGGCGCGCTCGTCGAGAAGGCGTCGTTCGGATCCTCGCTGACGTCCACGTTCTCCTTGCTGACCATGAACTCGTAGCGCTGCTGGTCGATGATCGGATTGCCGCCCTGCACGTACGGAGTGCCCGACGTGAACGACCGGAAGGCGCGGAACCCGACGCGCCACGGCCCCGACACGCCCAGCGGATCGACGGTGTGATCGATCAGCAGGAAGGACGGGATGCCGGTCGTCCGGCTGTCGTCCCCGTCGTCGTCGGCGATCGAGAATCCGTTGACGCGGATCTTGAGCTCCTTGCACAGCGGCAGGCCGGCCGAGACCCCGGTCTGGCCGTCCAGCTCGGGATTGTGGATGGCCTGGCGGCGCGGGTCGTTCGGATCGAGCGGGAGATGGAACTCGCCGTGCGGGTAGTACGGCAGGTCGAAATCGTCCTGGAAGAAGTTGGACACCGCGCTCGGCCCGCAGTCCATGTCGACCAGCCAGCCCACCACGAGGCTGTCGATCTCGTGGCCGCTGCGGTTGATGATCGTGTACTGGATCACGTCGAAATCGGTGAAGCCGGGGATCGAATAGGCCCACGCCAACTGCTGGCACTCGAGGCCGAGCGGCACGTGCTTCTCGTTGAACGTGGCGTTGACCGCCTGCGGCGTGTCGTCGCGCATGACCAGGGAGTACATCTGCTGGCCCAGCGCGCCGTAGTCCTCGTCGACCTTGCCGTCACCGTCGTTGTCGTGGCCGTCGAGGAAGTCCTCGTCGATCAGGTCGTAGCCGAGCCGGTCCTGCTGGCTGCCGTCGTCGTCAGCGTAGCGCGCGCCGTTGATGATGCCGTCGTACGCGCGATAGATCTTGTCCTCGGCCAGCAGCGACGGCGGTCGCCATTCGAGCAGGTAGGAGACGCGGCGGATCGCGGTCGGGTCGGTCGCGGTCGGATTCACGCCACCCACCGCCAACCGGATGCTGCTCAGGTACTCGATCGCCGAGGCGCCCGGCCACTGGCCGGCGGGGTCCGAGGAGAGGTTGGTGAACAGGTTCCCGCAGTGGCCCCAGTTGGTGACCTTCATGTAGACGCTGCCGACATTCAGGACGGCGCCGGGACCGATCACGTCGGGGATGTCCATGGGCTGGATGCGGCCGTTCCCGCCGACGTGGAAGTACTCCGGCATCGCCTTCTGGACGGCCTCCATCGTGAGGCTGTCGGGGTCCACCTTTCCGTTGCCTTCGAGCTGACCCCAGGCGGGGACGACGAGCGCCGTCATCAGCGCCAGTGTCGCCAGTGTGGTCCGACCTCGCAAGTTGCTCATGGTCCCTCTCATGTCCGCTCGTCCGGCCCGGGTCAAAACGTGATGCTCACGCCCATGCGGACGTTGCGCCCTTCTTCGAACACGCGCGGATCCCGCACCGGGACCCAGTCGAGGATCGAGTCCCCGTTGATGTCCTGCAGGTAGGCGCCGCCGGCGCGTCCGGTCTCCGTGTAGTAGATCGTGTAGTCGTCACCCGCGGTGTTGATGTACGGGTTCGGGAATCCATCCACCGACAGGTTGTCGATGTTCTTCGCGTTGAGCACGTTCCTCGCGTCGAAGAACAGGGTCACGTTCTGGCCCCACACCTTGTAGTACTTGTCGCCGTCGAGCGTCAGCCGCGCCTGCGATGGCAGTCGGCGCGAGTTCTCGAGCGCCGGGTCGGGGCGCCGGTCGTTGCGGAACGCCGGCGTGAACGGGAATCCCGAGCCGTACGTCCACAGCATGCGCACGCCCCAGCGGCCCGGATCTCGCAGCACCGTCTGCACGCTGACGGTGTGGCGCTGGTCCCAGTCGAGCGGCTGCTCGGCGATCGGCAGATAGAGGCGGCCGCCGTTGAAGAACTGCAGCGCCGAGTTCGGATCCGACGCCACTCCGGTCGCCAGCGAGAACGTGTAGTTCACCTCGGCCGAGAACTTGTGGCTGAAGCTCTTGATGACGCTGGCCTCGAAGCCGCGCGACGAGGCGTAGTCGCCGTTGTAGTAGACGCGCACCTGGTTGCCGAACTCGTCGATCTCCTGGCGCACCGTGATGAGACCGTAGATGTCCTTGAAGAACACCGAGAACTGGCCCGACACGTCGCGCGAGAACAGGTGCTGCATGCCCGCCTGATACGAGATGTTGGTCTCGGGCTCGAGGTCCGGGTTGCCGCGGATGGCGACCGACGTGTTCACGCCGCGGTTCTCGAAGACGAAGTTGCGGGCCGGCGTCTGGTACGTCCAGCCGTAGAAGAAGGAGAGCACGTCCTTGTCCGAGATCGGGTACGCGATCCCGAGACGCGGGCTGAACTGCTGCTTGTACCGCTTGCCCGACGTCAGGTCGGTGTCCTGCACCTGGAGACCGGGCGTGAACAGGTCGTAGCGCAGCCCCACGTTCAGCACCAGCCCCTCGAATTCCCACCGGTCCTGCACGTAGGTGGCGCCCTCGGGGTTGTAGTTCACGAAGTCCGAGCGCGAGCCGCCCGGAAGTCCGTTCGTCTCCGAGTTGGGCAGCACGAGTGCGAGGTTCTGGACCCGGTTGTACTTCGCCTCGAAACCGGTCTTGACCGTGTGGTTCTTCCACTTCCGGGTCGAGAAATCGCTCTTCACGACGTACGTCGATGCGTCGCGGTTCGACCAGCGCGGCAGATCGCCGTGGGTCGCGAAGTACGGATTGTTCTCGGTCCCGTTCTGGACGTTGCCGCTCCAGTAAAACGGACTCTGGATCTCGTACTCCCACGGCTCCTTGCCCCCCACCGAGCTACGGGTGCGGAAGCGCAGGCTCGAGGCGCGGGTCGTCCACACGCTCTTGTCCGAGAGCTGGTTCGTCCACACCGCGGTGAACTGCTGGAAGCGGTCGTCGATGGTGGGCACGTGGTCCGGCAGGTTCTGCGCCTGGTAGCTGGAGTCGAGCTTGACGAACGACCAGGTGCCGTAGCGGGGCGAGTAGGTGTCCGGCAGGCCCGCGGTGTGCGTGGTGTCGTACGTCACCTTCACGAATCCCTGGCGGCTCCACATGTGGTTGTAGGGCGTGTTGATGGTGTGGTTGTTGACGGTCTCGAACGTCACCTTGTTGCGCGGGTTGACGCGGTACGCGAGCTTGAAGTTGGTATTGATCTGGTTGCTCTGGCGGTTCCCGAGCGTGACGAAGTCGAGCAGCGTGCGCTTCGGGCGCGACATCGAGGAGCGCAGGTAGGTGTCGCTGAACGAGCCCTCGTAGGTCGCGAAATACGTCAGGTTCTTCACCGGCGTGGGGCCGCCGAATCCGAACGTGAAGCGATCGTAGTTGTCGAAGGTCTTGGTCGGATCGCCGTAGCGGTCCGTGTCCCAGCGCACCTCGCCGCCGAAGCGATCGGTGCCCTCCTTGGTCTGGAGGCTCACCACGCCCGAGAGCGCGTTGCCGTACTCGGCGTCGAAGCCACCCGAGAGCACGTCGGCCCCCGCGACCGCGAGGTTCGCGATGCCCGCGCTGCGCCCGAACAGCGGATCCGACACCTCGACGCCGTCGAACTGGAACTTCACCTCGCCACCACGGCCCCCGCGGAAGTGCAGCTCGCCGCCCTGGGCGACGATGCCGGCCTTGACCGCGACCGCCTCGCGCACATTGTCGACCGGGATCTCGCGCAACTTGTCGGCGGTGATGCTCTGCTTGGTGGTCGAGGACTTGGTGTCGATGGGCTTCTGGCCGGTGACCTCGATGACGTCGAACTCCTTCACCACCTTCTGGCCGCCGAGCCTGAAATCGGCCACCGAGGCCTGGCCTCCGTTCACCTGCACCTCGCGGACCTGCTTGTCGAAGCCGGTCAGCATCACCTGCACCTGCACGGTTCCCACCGCCACGCCGTTGATGACGAACTTGCCGTTCTCGTCCGTCATCGAGCCCTGCTTGGTGCCGAGGATGATCACGTTGGCGTAGGCGGCCGGACCACTCGGGTCGCTGACCGTGCCCGTGATCCTGCCGTAGGCGCTGGTGGACGCTCCAGGACGCGCGGGCGCGGGAGTCGCGGGCCGGGCGGGAGCGGCGGCCGCCGGCCGCGGCGGAGTCGGCGCCGGAGTCGCCGGCTTGGTCGGGGTGGTCGCGGGCTTGGCCGCCGGCTTGGCCGGGGCGGTCGCGGGCTTGGCCGCCGGCTTGGCTGGGGCGGTCGACTGTGCGGGGGCCGGAGGAGCGGCCAACACGAGGCCCAGGGCGATCACCATGAGCCCACTCACCAAACGCCTGCTCTCAGTCCACATGCGACTCGACCTCACGATATGATCCATTCGCGACTCCGGCATGGATGACGACGACTCAACATGCCAGCCTGTCTGGAGACTGTCAATCGACTTCGCCGCGCCAACTCCCCGCAGGGCTGGAAGTTAGTCAGTGCGAAGCGCGCGTCGGGAGAAACCCGAGCAGCCTCGAAGCAGAGTCTCGATGGGATCGTGGGAACGCTGGAGGGAGGTGATGCGAGGGAACAGGTGGACACGCCGATGCCCGGCGAAGCCCTACGCCCTGTCGTCACGAAATATCGTGCGCATCCCCGTTCCGTGTCAAGCATCTTCTTGCATCCGCACGAACCTAGAACCCCCACCGGAGCTCCGCGGCCAGCTGCTGGCGGTTGCCGCGCGGCAGGGATGGATCGCCGAAGTCGGCCTGCGTCATGTCCAGGACGTACCCGGACTCCACCGACCACACGGCCCCGGCCGGATGGAGACCCAGACCCAGCGTGACCGAGTGGGTGACGTACTCGTTGGACCGGGTGAAGTCGTCCAGGTCGTCCCACCGGTAGATGTAGCCACCGCGAGCGGTCAGGACCTTCGTGAGCGGCACCTCGAGCCCGCTGCGAACGTCCCAGCCCACTGGCTTCGGGCCGGCCCCACCGAGGTCCGTCTGGCTCGCGTCCCGCCAGGCGTGGAACTCGACGCCGAGCTGCGCGTGGTGGGGCAGCGCCGTCCACGCGATGCCGCCTCCGACCTCGTACGCGCGCTCCTCGCTCACGACGTCCCGGATGCTGTCGGGGAACGCGAGCGTGTCGGCGCCCTGGCGATAGAAGAGGGTATTGAGGAAGTAGTTCAGCGACGTGATGTCGCCCGCCTCAGGCGCCGAGATCTCCGTCTTGCGGTAGTGCGTGTTGAGGGACGCGCCGAGCTGCAGGGGCCCCTGGGTCCAGCGCGCGCGGGTGCGCAGGGTGGTGCCTTCCTCGTCGCGCTGAAAGAGCTTGCCGCGGCCGCTCAGCGGAATCGCTCCCACGCCGGCGGAGATCGTGAACAGCCAGCTCGCCTCGGACGTCTCGCGCCAACCGCGCGCGTCGGCGCCGAACTGGAGGTGCGGGCCCACTCTCCCGACCACCGAGAACTGGCCGTTGTGCACCGGCTGGTTCTCGTCGATCTTGCTCACGTAGCGCTTCCCGGTGTTGTCGCTGCGGAGCTTGTGCTGGATCAGGTCGTAGCCGGCCGCCGCCGTGAGCGACTTGCCCACGTCGTACGACATCGCCAGTCCGCCGCCGAGCTGGTCGTCGTTCACCTGGTCCGGCGTGAAGAACAGCGGCGTGTCGATCTGGCTCCCATCGCGATCGAGCCAGGTCCCGGTCCGGTTCGTGACCATCCGGCGGTACTCGTCCGACAACGTTTCGCTCCCGAAGTGGCCGCGCAGCGCGAAGCGCCCGTGCTCGGAGAACAGGAACGGCATCGGCCCGCTGAGGATCGCCTGGCCGCGCGGCACCTGCACCGAGCGCCGCAGCTCGACGTCACTCGAGTACTCGTGGTCGAGCCGCACGGTCGCCACCTCGCCGACGAACCCGTACGCGGTCGCGCCCGCGGCACGCCGCCACGCCTCGAAGCCGAAGTCGACGTCCCGGGCGGCGAGGGTCTGCTGCACGGCGTCGGTGCTCGAGCCGAGCTGGTCCCGCAGCATCGAGCTCGAACCCGTGCGGGGTCGCAGCTCGAGGGTCGAGCCCGAGTCGGCCGCGTAGATTCCGGTCGGGTTCCCCGCGAAGTCCCACATCGTGAACCGCGTGTGCTCGTCATCCACCACCAGCTCGAGGCGGCCGAACCCGAGCATCCGCGGGCTCCGCTGCAACGGGTCGGGAGACAGCTGCGCCGCATGTCGGACATCCTCGTACATCTGCGCCCTGGAAGGCGCCGAGAGGGCCGTGGCGGCCAGTACGGTCAAGACGAGCGCGCTGATCCAGACCCTGCGCGAAGGGTGCATGCCATCTCCTTTGTGCCGGCGTGTCGACGTGGTAACGCTCGGGTCCGTGCGGAGGAATGCTCTCACGCCTGCCGGGTGAAAGTGCGCGCGGTCAACGAGGTGCGCGATGCACGGCGCGCAGATACTAGGAAGGGGTCACAGCGCTGTCAACCGGGGACTGGCTCCGCGACGACCATGCGCGGCCCCGCTCCTCAGACTCCTGCGGACGCGCCGCGCGGCCCCGAGACACACGGGTGCCCGGCGAGCCAGAAGCGCCACGGTCGCTCGACCGCGACCCGGAGGCCGATGCGCGGTCCCCGCGCGATCCGCCGGCCGCCACGGCGCGCGGCGCGGTCCGAGAGCCACAGCGGACCGCGCGTGAGGTCGAGGCCGTCGTGCCCGCGGTCGAGCCCCAGCGCCCGGGCGACGCACCCCGGCCCGCGCCCCAACCGCGCCGTGTCCGCGATGCCGCGCCGGCGGCTCATCTGCGCGAGCCCTGCGAGCGGCTCGATTGCGCGGATCAGCACCGCGCTCGCCCGGCCGCGCGGGCCGGTGACCAGGTTGAGACAATGATGCATGCCGTAGGTGAAGTAGACGTAGGCGTGGCCCGGAGGCCCGAACATCACCCGATTGCGGGCGGTCTCGCCGCGATAGGCGTGGCTCGCGGGGTCGGCGGCGCCGGCGTAGGCCTCCACCTCCACCACGATGCCCGCCACGCGCCCGCCGGGAGCGTCGTGCACCAGCACCCGCCCGAGCACCGCGCGCGCGACCACGCGCGGGTCGCGGGCGAAGAACGCGCGCGGCAGCGGACGACCGAACGGATCGGTCGACCGCGGCGTCCGCGAGCGGGGCGCGCGCGCGTTCAGCGGGAGCCCGTCGCGGCCGGTTCGACGCCAGGCCGGACCGCGGAACGGCCGCGAACTCCGCCGCCTCGATCGGGGCGGCACGGGATCAAGCGGACTCCTTCCGCTTCAGGTAGGCATCGATGAAGGCGTCGAGGTCGCCGTCGAGCACCGCGTGCACGTCGCCGATCTTGAGCTCGGTGCGATGGTCGTTCGCCATCGTGTAAGGCTGGAGCACGTAGGAGCGGATCTGGCTGCCGAAGTCGATGTCCTTCTTCTCGCCCGCCAGCTTCTCGGTCTTCACGCGCTGCTGCTCGGTGTAGTGCACCAGCAGCCGGCCCATCAGGATCTTCATCGCGAAGTCGCGGTTGCGGCTCTGGCTGCGCTCGGCCTGCGACTGCACCACGAGCCCGGTGGGCAGATGGGTGATGCGCACCGCGGACTCCGTCTTGTTCACGTGCTGCCCGCCGGCGCCGCTGGCGCGGAACGTGTCGACGCGCAGGTCGCCCGGCGCGATGTCGACCCGGACCGTGTCGTCCACCATCGGCATCACCGAGACCGACGCGAACGAGGTGTGGCGGCGCTTGGCGGCGTCGTAGGGCGAGATGCGCACCAGCCGGTGCACGCCGCTCTCGGCCTTGAGGTAGCCATAGGCGTACTCGCCGTCGAGCTGGATGGTCGCGTCCTTGATGCCGGCCTCGTCCCCCGGCTGCAGGTCGAGCATCTCCGCCTTGAAGCCGTGGCGCTCGGCCCAGCGCAGGTACATGCGCATGAGCATCTCGGCCCAGTCCTGCGACTCCGTGCCGCCGGCGCCGGGGTGGATCGAGATGATCGCGCCCAGCCGGTCGTGCTCGCCCGAGAGCAGGCTGCGGATCTCGAGGTCGGCGACCTGGCCTTCGATCGTGCCCAACTCGCGCTCGACCTCGGCCAGCATCTCCTGGTCGCCCTCCGCCTCGGCCAGGTCGAGCAGCTCTCCCAGGTTCGTCAGACCGGTCTCGCGCGCGGCGTAGCCGTCGAGCGTGCGCTGGGCGCTCTTCAGCGCCCCGACGAGTCGCTGGGCCTCGTCCTGTCGGTCCCAGAACCCGGGCTCCGCCATGCGCGTCTGGTACGCGGCGACGTCCGCGCGCAGGCGGTCGATGTCAAAGGTACCTCCGCAGGCCGTCGAGGACGTTGCGGGTCTGCTCGAGGCGCTTGTGCAGCTCGGCGGCGGTCAGCATGGATCTGGGGTTCCCTTTCTAGGTCCGCCGGCGCGCGGCGATGCGCGCGAGCGCGGCGCGCGCCTCGCGCGCCAGGTCGTCCTCGGTGCCTCGGTTGTCGATCACCTCGTCGGCCGCCGCGGCGAACGCGGCGTCGGTGCGCTGCGCGGCGAGCCGCGCCCGCGCCTCCGCGGCCGTCCAGCCCCGCGCGCGCTCCAGCCGCGCGAGCTGCTCGGCCTCGGCGGCCGTCACCGCGAGCACCGCGTCGCACTCGCGCTCGAATCCCCACTCCAGCATCAGCGCCGCGTCCACCACCACGACGCCGCGATGCGCGCGCATGCGCAGCCGCGCGAGCTCGGCGCGCAACCGCTCCACGATGCGCGGATGCACGAGCGCGTCCAGCCGGGCGCGCGCCGCGGGATCGGCGAACACGCTCGCCGCGACCCGTGGGCGGTCGAGCTGGCCGTCGGGCCGGTAGACCGTGGGGCCGTACTCGGCGAGCAGCGCCGCGCGCACCGCGGGATCCTGGTCGGTGACCGCGTGTCCGATCCCATCGGCGGCGATCACCACCGCGCCGTCCGCGGCGAGCGCCCGCGCGACGCTCGTCTTGCCGCTGCCCGCACGTCCCACCACGCCGACGATCAGCAGCCCGTCGTGCGCCGGCGCCCGGCGCGCGCGCTCAGTGAACATCGAACCAGGTCGGGCCGATGCCCACGGAGACCGTGAGCGGCACTCGCAGCGGGTGCGCCCCCTCCATCTCGGCGCGCACCACTTCGGCGACCGCCGCGGCCTCGGCGGCATCGCACTCGAACACCAGCTCGTCGTGCACCTGGAGCAGCAATCTAGCCGAGGCACCGCGGCGCGACAAGGCGTGGTGCGCGCGGATCATCGCCAGCTTCACCAGGTCGGCGGCGGAGCCCTGGATCGGGGTGTTGATCGCCGCGCGTTCGGCGTTCGAGCGCTCCAGCCCGCTGGCCGCGCGCAGCGCCGGCAGCCAGCGGCGGCGCCCGAGCAGCGTCTGCACGTAGCCGCGCTCGCGCGCCTCCGCGAGCGTCGCGTCGAGGTACGTGCGCACCCGCGCGTACACTTCGAAGTAGCCGCGGATGAATTCCTGCGCCTCGGCGAGCGGGATGCCCATCTGCTGCGCGAGGCTGCGCGCGCCCATGCCGTAGATGACGCCGAAGTTGACCACCTTCGCGCGCGCGCGCAGCGCCGGATCCACCTCGCCCGCGACCTTGAAGATGCGCCGCGCGGTGCTGGCGTGCACGTCCTCGCCGCCGACGAACGCCTCGATCAGCGCCGGATCGCCCGAGAGGTGCGCCATCACCCGCAACTCGATCTGCGAGTAGTCGGCGCCCACCAGCGCGCGACCGGGGGGCGCCACGAACGCGCGGCGGATCGCGCGGCCCGCCGGCGTGCGCATCGGGATGTTCTGGAGATTGGGATCGCTCGACGACAGCCGGCCGGTCGCCGCGCCGGTCGGGTCGAACGTGGTGTGCACGCGCCCGTCGCGCTCGTCCACCTGCAGCGGCAGCGCGTCCAGGTAGGTGGACTTGAGCTTCGTGAGCGCCCGGTACTCGAGCAGCAGGCGCGGGAACTCGTGCTCCTCCGCGAGCGCCTCGAGCACCTCGGAGTCGGTCGAGTAGCCGGTCTTGGTCTTGCGGCCCGGCGGGAGCTTCAGCGTCTCGAACAGCACCTTCGCGAGCTGCGGGCCGCTGTTGAGGTTCACCGACTCGCCCGCCAGCGCGATCAGCTGCTGCTCGAGCCGCGCGATCTCGGTCGCGCTGCTCGCGGACATCGCCTGCAGCACCGCGGGGTCGAGCGCGATGCCCGCGCGCTCCATCGCGACCAGCACCTCGATCAGCGGGTGCTCGAGCCCGGTGTACAGCGACCATTGCTCGCGCGTCTCGAGCTGCGCGCGCAGCGCCTCTTCCAGCGGGAACAGGCAGGCCACGGCACGGGTGGCGCGCGGGACCGCCTGCGAGACCGCGAGCGCCGCGCGCGCGGGACGCGGCCGGCCGCGCGCAGCGGCGGGCTCGAGCGGCTCCAGCTCCACCGCCAGCACGTCGCGCGCGAGTCCCGCCAGCGAGTGGTCGCGCGCCGGATCGCACAGGAACGAGCCGATGCGCAGGTCGAACCGGGTGCCGGCGAGCGGCAGGCCGGCGCCCGCGAGCGCGTGATGCAGCTCCTTCAGGTCGTGTCCCACCTTGGGCACCGCGGCGTCGCCGAGCGCCCCGCGCAACCAGCCCGCCACCTGTTCGACCGGCAGGTTGGGGCCGCTCTCGTGCGCGAGCGGCACGTACGCGGCGGTCCCGTCGCGCGCCGCGAGCGCCAGCCCGACCAGCCGCGCGGTGCGGGGCGCGTCGGTGTCGAGCACCGGCAGCAGCGCGAGCCCGTGCGGCGCGCGCGCGCGCACCGCGTGGAGCGCGAACGCGAGCGCCTCCGGGCTCGGGGCCGCGTCGTCGCCCCCGGTCCACAGGTCCAGGCTGCCCTGTGCCCCGCCGATCGTGGACGCGAGCACGCGCGGCAGCGGCGTGGTCGGCGGCGCGATCGGCAGCGTGCCGAAGCGCTCGGCCGGCGCCGTGGGCGCCGGCGGATTCGCGGCGGCGGCCGGGCTTTTGGTCGACGGCACCCCGGCGAGCTTCACGCCCGCTGCCGGCGTCTCGGCCACGGTGCCGCGGCGCTCCGCCGGGCGGCCGGGTGCCAGGCTGCCCGCCGCCGCGTCGTCGACGCCCTCGCTCTCGGCCACCCGCTCGAGCCGGCCGATGTCCCAGCGGCGCGCGAACGCGCGCAGCGCGTCGCGGCGGATCGGCGCGCACCGCAGGTCCTCCCAGGTGTGCGGCAGCTCGAGGTCGGCGCGCACCGTGGCCAGCTCGCGCGAGAGGAACGCCAGGTCGCGGTGGTCGGTGAGCTTCTTCCGGAGCGCCGGCTTGGCGACCGAGTCGAGCCGCGCGTAGAGGTCGTCGAGCGAGTGGTAGGTGCGCAGCAGCTCCTTGGCGGTCTTCTCGCCCACCCCCGGCACGCCCGGGATGTTGTCGCTGCTGTCGCCCATCAGCGCCAGCACGTCGCGGATGTGCTCGGGGCCCACCTCCCACTTCGCGCGCACCTCGTCGGGGCCGATCCACTCGTACTCGTCGCGGGTGCGCGGCGCCAGCACCCGCACCGGACCGCCCACCACCTGCAGCATGTCCTTGTCGCCGGTGACCAGCACCACCTCGAGTCCGTCGCGCGTCGCCGCGCGCGGCGAGCGTCGCCATCACGTCGTCGGCCTCCATGCCCGGGATCTCGATCACCGGGCAGCCGAGCGCCTGCGCGAGGTCCTCGATCGGACCGAGCTGGCTGATCAGATCCTCGGGCGTCGGCTTGCGCTGCGCCTTGTAGTCGGGATAGCGCTCGTGCCGCCACGTCGGGCCCGGGCCGTCCCACGCGAGCGCCCACAGATCGGGCCGCTCGTCGTGCCGCAGCTTCAGCATGGTCATCGCCATGCCGAAGATCGCCGAGGTGTTCTCGCCGGCCTTCGATCGCAGCGGACGCGAGATGAACGCGTAGTACGCCCGGTACGCGAGTCCCATGGCATCCAGGACGAACAGTCGGGCCATGGCGTCCGCTATCCCGCGCGCCGCGCGACCAGCAGCTTGTTGAAGCGTGGCCCGTGACCGGCGCCGAGCCCCAGCAGCCCGCGGTCGAGCGCGAGCAGCACGCCCGGCAGGCGATTCATGAAGCGGAACGCTCCCAGCTCGGAGTTGAGCAGCACGTGGGTCGGACGCAGCGGCCCCAGCGCGAGCCCCGCGCCCTCGAGCAGCGGTCGGTAGCGCGCGAGCGGCCGCATCGTGTTGTGCTCCGCCATCGGCATCGAGGCGAACAGGTCGGTGAGCAGCAGCCGGCCGCCGGGCGCGACCGCCGCCGCGAGATGGCGCACCGCGGTCTCCCAGCGCGCGTCGTCGGTGACGTGGTACAGCACGTCGAACGCATTCACCAGGTCGTAGCGCCCCTCGATCGCGGTCTCGCTCACGTCGCCGAGCACGAAGGTCGCGTCGGGATGGCGCTGCCGCAGGCGCTCGACCGAGGTGGGCGCGATGTCGATGCCGGTGACCCGCGCGCCGCGGTCCAGGTAGTAGGCGGTGAAGAACCCGGTTCCGCAGCCCACGTCGAGCACCCGCCGGCCGCGCGGGTCGAACCGCTCCGCGGCGAGCGCGGCGTCGAGCACCTCGCGACGCAGGGCGTAGCAGGCGCGGTTGTACGCCAGCGAGAGCCCGGTCTCGCCGGTGCCGCGCAGGTCGAACTGCTCGCGCAGGCGCTGGTCCCAGAACTCGCGCGGCTGGTAGGTCACGGGTGGCTCCCGGCGGCGCGCGGGGCGCGCCGGGCGGGTACGCGGTAGAGCCCGCGCCGCGCGATCACGCGCGCCACCGCGTCGGGCACCAGGAAGCGAACGGAGCGCCCGGAGCGCACGCGCGCGCGCAGCGCGCTCGAGGACACCGCGAGCCCCGGGTTGTCGAGCCACCGCAGCCGCCAGCCGGCGCGCGGCCGTGGCCGCCGGGCGCCGGGGCGGATCGCGACCGCCAGCGTCGCGAGCCGCGCGATCTCGTCGGGCTCGCGCCAGCTCTCGAACTCGTCGAGGCTGTCGGCGCCCATGAGCAGCACCAGCTCCACGTCCGGGTGGTGCGCGTGCAGCGTGCGCAGCGTGTCGATGGTGAACGACGGGCCGCGGCGGCGCGCCTCGAGTGCCGAGACCGCGAACGCGGGATGGCCGCGCACCGCCGCGCGAGTCATCGCCAGGCGGTCGGCGGGGCTCGAGAGGTCCGCGCGTCGCTTGTGCGGCGGGCGGCCGGCGGGCACGAACAGCACGCGATCGAGGCGCAGCGCCTCGCGCGCCCACTCCGCCAGCGCCAGGTGGCCGACGTGCGGCGGATCGAAGGTGCCGCCGAAGACGCCCAGCCGTCTCATGGCCCGACGCCGGCGGCGCTCTCCGGCTTGGGGATCGGCTTGGGCGCGCGGGTGATCTTGACGCGGCCCGCCTCGACGCGCGCGCGCTCGCGGGCGGCGCGGGCGGCGAGCGGCGTGCCGGGGAACTTCGTCTCCAGCTCGCGCAGCGCGGCGACCGCCGGATCCCGGTGGCCCTCGCGTGCGTCGCACATCGCCAGCCCCAGCAGCGCGTCGCCGACCAGCGGGACGTCCTGGTAGTCCGCGGCCAGCCGTGAGTAGTAGAGGCGGGCCGGCACCGTGTAGCCCATCTTCAGGTAGAGGTCGGCGGTGGCGAGGGTCTTCTGCGCCAGCCGCGTGCGCGCCTCCAGCACCCGCCGGCGTCCCAGCTCCGCGCGCGCGTCGTCCGGGTAGCTGCGCAGGTAGGCCTGCCACTGCGCGAGCGCCTTGCGGGAGCCCTCCTGGTCGAAGTCGGGACCCCGCGCCTCGCCCCAGTAGGCCTCACCCAGCATGTACGCGCCCGCCGCGGCGGAGTCGCTCTCGGGGAAGTCGCGCAGCAGCCGTTCGAGGTCGGTCTGCGCCGCCGCCCAGTCCTTCGAGCGCACCTCGCACTCGCCGAGCAGGAAGAGCGCCTCGTCGACCCGCGCGGAGCCGCCGTTGTTCTGGACGTAGGTCTTCAGCAGCTCGGTGGCCAGCCCCCACTCGCGCCGCCCCATGAGGAGCTTCGCGTTCGCGAGCCGCTCGCTCTCGGAGTGCACCTGGGGCAGCGTCGCGGCACCGCAGCCGGCGAGCGCCAGCGCCAGCAGGGCGGCGGCCGCCAGGCGCGTCGCGCGCGACGGCGGGAGCGGGCGCGTCACGGGCGGTTCTGGAAGAACAGGGCGACCAGCCCGGCGACCACGCTGACCACGATCACCGGCTCCATCACCTTGTCGACGTTGCGCTGCGGCACCTCGGCCTTCAGGTCCGTGAAGCGCGCGTCCTCGACCTGCGACACCGACCCGCGCGAGAACGCGTCCACCAGGCTGTAGGAGGCGTCGCCGGTCCACAGCACGCGCGCGTCGCGCGGATCGCGGAGCGTGAGCGTGCCCTCGACCAGCGCCTGGCGCTCGATCTTCACGCGTCCGGGCAGCCAGCCGACGAGCCGCAGGTAGCTGACGCGCGCGGTCGCGAGCTGGTACTCGAGCACCGGGTCGGCGGACGTTCCGCCGATCGTGGCGAGGCTGTCGTCGGGGATCAGCGAGCGCCGCACCGTCGTCGTCACCCCGCGCCGGGCGAGCTGGCGCAGCAGCGCGTGCTCGATCACGAAGTTCAGCGGATGGCTCTCGGCCGGCGCCAGCACCACGTGCGCGCCGGTGTCGACCGGCGCGCTCACGAGCGCGCGTTCGTAGGCGGTGTGGGCGACCATCCCGATCATCTGCAGGTTGGTGGCGGGCACGCGCGGGCCGCGCGGTCGCACGATCGGCTGGATCTCGACCTGGGACTCGGAGAACACCGTGTCGGCGGGAGCCTTGGGACCGCTGGAGTAACGGAACTTCTTGGCATGGGCAGCGGCGGGCAGCATCAGGAACCCGGTCACCGCCACGGCAAGCCACACTCGCATCAAGCTGGTCCTTTCGACAGGTTCAGCATCACGGGCTCCGGGCGCTCCACGCGGGCGAACAGATCGTAGGCGGCCGCCCCCGTGACCCGCACCTTCACCAATGTCCCCGGCTGCAGGTGCTCCCCTTCCACCACGACTCCGCCGTCGACCTCCCAGGCGGAACCCGCGGTGCGGGCGGCATACTGGCCGTGTCCGGCCGGGCCGTCAATCAGGACCGGGATGACGTCGCCGATGCGCCGGCGCAGGCGTTCGCGGGCCGACCGCTGCTGCAGGGCCAGCAGACGCGCCCGGCGGCTGCGCCGCGCGGCCACTGGCACCCGGGGGGTCATACTATAGGAAGGGGTCTCCGGTTCCCGCTCATACGTGAACACCACCAGGTGGTCGAAGCCCTCCTCCTCGACGTAGCGCTCGAGGGTCGCGAAATGCTCCTCGGTCTCGCCGGGGAAGCCGACGATGAAGTTGGTCCGGAACGCCACCCCCGGGATCCCGGCCTTGATCCGCTTCACCAGAGCGCGGGTCTGACGCTCGGTCATCGCGCGTCCCATGGTGCGCAGCATGTCCTGGGCGATGTGCTGCAGCGGCATGTCCACGTAGGGCACCACCCGCTTCGCGCGCGCCCACGTCGCGATCAGGCGGTCGTCCCACAGGCGCGGGTAGGTGTACTGGACGCGGATCCAGTGGAGGCCCTCGACCTGATCGAGCGCCGCCAGCAGGTCGGCCAACGTCGGCCTGCCCGGCAGGTCGGTGCCGTAGCCGGTGGTGTCCTGCCCGATCAGGTTCAGCTCGCGCACCCCCTGGCGCGCGAGGGCTTCGGCCTCCGCGACCAGCGACTCGATCGTGCGGCTCTTCTGGTCGCCGCGCAGCCGCGGGATGATGCAGAACGTGCAGCGATGGTCGCAGCCCTCGCTGATCTTGAGGTACGCGAGGTGGCGCGGGGTCGAGAGCGCGCGCGGCGCGAGCACGTCGAGGGCGCCGCCCGGGTACTCGGTGTGCACGACCCGCTCGTGGCCGCCGCCCAGCACGTGGCCGGCCGCCTGCACCACCTCGCGCCACTGCCCGGTGCCGAGCACCGCGTCGACCTGCGGGAACTCCTCGAGCAGTCCCGCGCCCGCGCGCTGCGCGAGGCAGCCGGTGACCAGCAGCGCCTTCAGCCGGCCGTCGCGCTTCAGTTGCGCGACCGCGGCGATCGCCTCCTTGGATTCGCGCACCGCGCTGGTCAGGAACGCGCAGGTGTTCACCACCGCGACGTCGGCCTCGGCCGGGTCGGCGACCGTGCGGTAGCCTGCCCGCACGAACAGGCCGAGCATGCTCTCGGAGTCCACGGTGTTCTTCGGGCACCCGAGGGTGACGAAGGCGAGCGTGGGCGGTCGGACGGCCGGGCGCGGTGGCTTCACTCGAACCCTCGGTCCTCCAGCCAATGCTCGTCGACGAGCACGTCGCGCGCCTTGCTGCCCTGGAAGGGCCCGACCACGCCGAGCGATTCGAGCTGGTCCATGAGCCGGCCGGCGCGCGAGTAGCCCACCTTGAGTCGGCGCTGCAGCAGCGAGGTCGAGCCCTGCTGGTGCGCGACCACCAGCCGCGCGGCCTCCTTCAGCAGCTCGTCGTCGAAGCCGTCCCCGCCGCCCTCGGACTCCTCCTCGGCCTCGACCATCGTCGGCTCGACCGCCAGCGGCGCGACCGCGGCGGGATTCGCCTTCGCCTTCCAGAACTCCACCACGCGCGCGGTCTCCTCCTCGGAGACGTACGCGCCGTGGATGCGGTAGGGCTCGGGCCGGCCGGCGGGCGTGAACAGCATGTCGCCATGACCGAGCAGGTTCTCGGCGCCGTTCATGTCGAGCACCGTGCGCGAGTCGGTCTTGCTCGCGACCTGGAACGCGATCCGCGAGGGGAAGTTCGCCTTGATGACGCCGGTGATGACGTCGACCGACGGCCGCTGCGTCGCGAGCACCAGGTGGATGCCGACCGCGCGCGCCATCTGCGCGAGCCGCGCGATCGGCTCCTCGATCTCGGCCGGCGCGGTGAGCATCAGGTCGGCGAGCTCGTCGATCACCACCACCACGTACGAGAGCCGCTCGGGCAGCGCGCCCTCCACGCCGCCGATGCCGGGCGCGGCCGGCACCTGGCCGGTGGCGACCTTCTCGTTGTACGCGGCGATGTTCCGCGCGCCGCAGGTCGCCATCAGCTTGTAGCGCTTCTCCATCTCGGAGACCGCCCAGCGCAGCGCGCGGCTGGCGCGCTTGGGCTCGGTCACCACCGGCATCACCAGGTGCGGGATCCCGTTGTACGCGGACAGCTCGAGCATCTTGGGATCCACCATCACCATCTGCAGCGAGCGCGGACCGTGCTGGTAGAGCAGCCCGGTGATGACCGCGTTCAGGCACACGCTCTTGCCCGAGCCGGTCGCGCCGGCGATCAGCACGTGCGGCATCCTGGTGAGGTCCCCGACGAACGGCACCCCCACCACGTCGACGCCGAGCGGCATCTTGAGCGCGGCGTCGCTGGTCTCGTACTGCGGGCTCGACAGCACCTCGCGCAGGTACACGGTGCGCCGGCGGCGGTTCGGGATCTCGACCCCGACCGCTCCCTTGCCCGGGATCGGCGCCAGGATGCGGATGCGCTGCGCGCGCAGCGCGAGCGCCAGGTCGTCCTCGCGCGAGACGATCTGGTTGACCTTCACGCCCGCCGCGGGCTCGAACTCGAACGTGGTCACCACCGGCCCCGGGTGGATCTCGCTGACGCGGCCGTGGATGTCGAAGTCCGCGAGCTTGGCGGTGAGCAGGTTCGCCTCGGCGGTCAGGTCGGTCGCGGTGATGAGGTCCTCGGGCTGGGTCGGCATCCCGAGCAGCGACAGCGAAGGGAACTCCTCCGCGGCCGTCCGCCGCGCCGTTGGTCGCACCCCGGGCCGTCGCCGGGCGCGGGGCCCTCGGGCGCGCGATGCGCGGCAGCCCGAGCGGCAGGCGGGCCTGGCCCTGCTTCTCCTCCTCGCTCGGCTCGTCGTCCTCGGGCTCGGCGAGCGCCACCGCGGTCGCGCCGCGCGCGCGGGTCGCACCCTCGCCCGCCGCGGCCTCGGCCCGCACCACGCGCGGCTTGGTCCGCTCCCGGGCGCGCGCCTTCTGCGCCTTGGCCTGCTGCTCGCGCCACGCGCCGAGCGCGCCGGCCGCGCCGCGCGCGGGCGACACCACCGCGTGGTGCAACAGCCGCGCGATCCAGTGGAAGCCCAGCTCGCTCGCGAGCAGCGCGGTGGCCGCGAACAGCGTGCCCGCGACGATCCACGAGCCCACCGCGCCGAGCGCCGAGTGGAGCGCCAGCCCCGCGGCGAATCCCCAGCCGCCCGCCAGCACCCAGCGGTCGAGCCCGCCGAGCCCGAGCAGCGTGCACACCTCGAACACCAGCAGCACGCCCACCAGCGAGGTGACCGCCAGCGGGCGGACGTCGGCGTTGCGCAGCCGGTTCCACGCCCACACCCCGGCCAGCACCGGAACCCCGAAGGCGGCCATCCGCCCGAGCGCCCACACCAGCCCGAACGCGAGCGTGGCCCCCACCGGGCCGCACGCGTTGGCGGCCGTCCACGGCGCGTAGCCGGGCAGCGCGGGTTCGAAGGTACCGACGCTCGCGGCGGTCAGCACGGCGAGGGCGCCGAGCAGCAGTGCGAGCACCTGGCGTTGACGGTCAGCCGAGATGGATTGGGCCACGCGATTCTGGAGGGAATGTCCTGCGGATGGTGGACGCATTGGCGGGATCCCACCCGCACCGCATCCGGGACGGACCCGGCGGCAGGACGACCACGGGTCCGCTCACCCGCCTCCCTGGCGGGCAGTCGGGACGCATTGTGCCTCACGCCCGCCCGGGGGGCAACGGCGGTTTGCGCCCGGACGGCGGTAGCACTCACCCGCTAACTCCCGTCCGGGCAGCGCCCCGACGCGGACACCTGCAGTCCTCGTGGAGGTCGGAGCGTCAGGCCTGCCGGGCCTCGCGCGGCGCCGGCGGCGCCTCGGTCTCGGCCTCGACGATCCCGCGCTCGAGCCACGTGTAGCGCCCGTCGAGGAACGCGCGCGCGACGGCGTACTGCTCGACGTCGTCGTTGTCGCGCACCGCCTCGAACAGCGCCTCGACCCGCCGGCGCGACGCGCGGCAGAACGCGGCCGCCACCTCGTACGGCGTCGCGTCGACCGCGTTCGCCAGCACGTCGCGGCGCGCGCGCGCGCATACCGCCGCCATCGCGTACAGCTCCGCGCCGATGTCCACGCAGCGGAACAGCAGGCCCTGGCGCTTCTCGAGCGCCGGCCCCTGCGTGACCATCAGGTGGAACAGCTGGCGCGCGAGCCGGCGCGAGGTGCGCTCGACGTAGCGCAGGTGCGTTGCCACCGGGCCGAACTCGCCGTACGCCGGCCACCAGCCCCAGCCCAGCCAGCGGCTCGGGTACCACGCGGCGTAGAACAGGACCGATCGCACGAGCCCCGCGAGCCGCTTGGCCGGCGGCACGCCCGGCATCACCACGTCGCCCGCCACCTTCAGGTGCACGTCGAGCGCCTCGCGCGCGATGAACAGGCGCATCACCTGGTTCGAGCCCTCGAAGATGCGGTTGATGCGCACGTCGCGCAGCAGCCGCTCGAGCGGCACCGGCGCCTCGCCGCGCGAGACCAGCGACGCGGCGGTCTCGTAGCCGCGCCCGCCGCGCACCTGGAGCGCGTCGTCCACCAGCTGCCAGGCCACGTCGGTGTTCCACAGCTTGGCGATCGCCGCCTCGAGGCGGATGTCGCTCTTGCCGCGGTCGGCGAGCAGCGTGCCGAGGTCGCTCACCGCCTCCATCGCGTAGGTGTCGGCGGTCATCTTGGCGAGCATCGCGCCGACCGCCTCGTGCTTGCCGACCGCCTTGCCCCACTGGACGCGGTGGTTCGCCCACGCGCGGCAGACGCCGAGGCACCACTTGCCCGCCGCCGCCATCGTCGCCGGCAGCGTGAGGCGGCCGGTGTTGAGCGTGATGAGCGCGAGCTTGAGGCCCTTGCCCTCGCCCCACAGCAGGTTCTCCTTCGGCACCCGCACGTTCGTGAACTTGAGCACCGCGTTCTCGATCCCGCGGATGCCCATGAACTGCAGCCGGTGCGTGACCTCGACCCCGGGCCACGCCGACTCCACGATGAACGCGCTGATCGGCCCCGGCTTGCCGTCCTTGCCCGGCGTGCGCGCCATCACCACCATCAGCTCCGCGACGGTGCCGTTGGTGATCCACAGCTTCGAGCCGTTCAGGACGTACGCGCTGCCGTCGGCGGTCGGGATCGCGGTGGTGGTCATGCGCGCGGGATCCGAGCCCACCTCGTTCTCGGTGAGCGCGAACGCCGACACCGCGCCCTGGGCGAGTCGCGGCAGGAAGCGCTTCTTCTGCTCCTCGGTGCCGAACATCTTGACCGGCCCCGGCACGCCGATCGACTGGTGCGCCGACAGCAGCGCGACGATCGGTGAGCTCACCGAGCTGATCAGCGACATCGCCTTGCAGTAGGTGTACTGCGAGAGCCCGAGCCCGCCGTACTCGCGCGGAATCTTGATGCCGAACGCGCCCATCGCCTTGAGCCCGTCGACCACGTCCTGCGGGATGCGGTCCTCGCGCTCGATGCGCTCGGCATCGACGTGCTCGCGCACGAAGCGCTCGAGCGTCGCGAGGAACGCGGCCGCGCGCTGCTGCTCCTCGCGGTCCGGCTCCGGGTAGGGGTGGATCAGGTGCAGGTCGAGTCGCCCGAGGAACAGCTCGCGGACGAACGACGGCGCCTCCCAGGTGGTCTCGCGCGAGGCCTCGGCGACAGCGCGCGCCTCCTGCTCGGAGACGTGCGCGGTGATCGGCTTCGGATCGCTCATGGCTTCCCTCCCGTGGAGCGCTGGCGTCGTGGGACGCCGTCGCGGCGGTGGCTCTCGGCGATGGCACCGCGCGCAGGTTAGCGCGGCACGATTCCCCGGGTCCATCGGCAACTCGGAGAGCGGACTGGAGCGTGCATTTGGGCCCGGCACCGGCGCGCGGCGAGGGCCCTGAGTCGCCGTGCGAGCGAGCTCATCGGCTGATGGGGAACAGCCTCCGAACGATCCGGCCATCGATCTGCATCACGTAAAGGCTCCCGGGGCCGACGCCGGAGACCGTCCCGACATAGGCCACGCGTCGATGTACTCGATCGATCGAAGGCGGAGGGTAGCCCTCGACGAGCGGGTCGTTGAGATCGTAGGACCAGCGGTGAAGATCGGAGCCATCCGTACCGACGCTCCATGTATGTCGCGGGGAGTAGCCGAGCTCGAGGCACTCGTTCTGCACGAAGTCGAACTCGATGCTGCGCCCGTCGGGCAGCCACTGCGGGCTTCCGACCTGCCCGCCCATTTCGGTCAACTGCCGGGGGCCGGTGCCGTCGCGACGGATGACCACCAACTCGAAGACGCTCGCGACAGCAGGGTCCGGGCCCGGGACGGCGGACGGGAAGGCCATCCAGTTCCCATCGGGCGAAAAGGTCACCCGCGCCGCGGGCCAGATCGGTACGCCCTCGCGAGACACCAGCTGGTGGGTGACTCGCAATACGCGGTCGTAGACGTAGAGCCCGCCGGACTCGATCGGCTCGGTGTCGAGCGGCCAACGGGTGTAGTAGAGCCACTCGCCATCGGGGCTCCAACTGGGGAAGGCGGCCGGGTGGATTCCATCCGACACTCGGCTCCAGAGGACGGGGTCGAGGTCGAGCTGCCACATGTCGTTTCCCTTCCACACCGCCAGTCGTCGACCGGTCGGGCACCACTGCAGCTCATAGACCCCGGACAAGCTGCTCGCATCCAGCACGCGCCGTGCCCGACCTGAGGTCCAGGACACGATGTAGAGCCCAGGTGCTGGCTTCCCGAGATCATTCCGCGAGCTGATGATGGCGAGGCTGTCACCGGTCGGGGCCCAAGTCGGACACGATAGTTCGACCCTGACTGGCGTGATGAGCTCGCATTCCGGCGCCGGACCGCGTGCGACCACGTGATGACGCCCACCGCACCCCAGCAAGCCCATCAGCACCACCGACGCGGCCACCCGACGCGTCACTTCATCACCCGCCGCCGATTCCGCCCATCGATGTCCATCGTGTAGAGCGACCCCTTGCCCGTGGACGGATCGAGAGCGATGAACGCTACCTTCTCCCCCGTCGGATCGATGGCCGGGGGATACCCGAACTGCACCCGCGAATCGCCGAGGTCATAGGGCCACTGGTGCGGATTCGAACCGTCGGGGTTGATGCTCCAGGTGTGGCGCATCGGGTGCTCGACGTAGGCGCAGTCGTGGGGAGCGAAATCGAAGATGATCTCGCGATCCCCACGCACCCATTGCGGATTCCGGGCATTGCCCCCGAGGAAGGTGAGTTGGCCTCGTCCACGACCGTCCGCGCCAACCATGAAGAGCTCGCGCACGTCTGGATGCTGCCCGTCTGGATCGGGGATCCCCTCACTCCAGACGAGCTTGCTCCCGTCCCTCGGGAACGCGATCTGATCGCCACCCCCCAGGTACGAGATCGTGTCATCCACTACGAACCGCCCGACCTCGCCGGTTCCGAGGTCGATCGTGTAGAAACCGCTGTTGTCATCCGCCCACCAGCAAAGGCTGTCACGTCCCGGCCACCACTGAATCCACTTTGGGTAGGACGCCGCGATCAGTGGCTGCCACGTCCGATCGCGCAGATCGAACGACCCAAGGGCCCCATTTGCCCACATCAGGAGTCGCCGCCCATCGGGCGCCCACGAGATATCCCAGACACCAAACCCCATGTTCTGGAAGTCCTCGATGCGGGTCCAGGTGCGCATACGGAGTTCGGCAATGTATAGCCCTGGGGCGAACGCACCCAAGCCATCGTAGGCGCTCACGACCGCAATGCGGTCGCCCTCAGGGGACCAGGCCGGGTCCCATTGGTTCGCCACTTGCCATTCAACATCTCGGCACGGCGCTTCCACTTTCACCGGGTTCCGCGGACTGCATCCGGCGCAAGCCGTCACCAACACCATTCCCACTAGAAGCGGTCTCATAAACACCTGCGCAGCAGGATGACGATGCAGCCGAGCTGGACGAAGCCGAGGAAGTTGAGCACGTCGTACTCCCAACGCGTCACCAACCGGCGGAAGTTGTGCAACCAGGCGAACAGCCGCTCGACCTTCCAGCGCCGACGATAGCGACGCAGCGGGCGGCCATCCTGGGTCTTCACTTTGCGGTTGCTGCGGTTCGGCGCGATCAGTTCGACGTTGCCTTCGGCAAGCTGCGCCGCGAGCGGGTCGCTGTCGTAGGCCTTGTCGCCGATGAGCCGCTCCGGGAGTTCCGGGAGGAAGCGGGCTTCGAGGGTGGAGATGACCAGTCGGACTTCAGCTGGCGAAGCACTGGCCACGTCGACGGCGAGAGGAAGACCATGGCGGTCCGCAACTGCCATGAGCTTTGAACCCTTCCCGCGCTTCGTCGGGCCCACACATAGGCCCCCTTTTTCGCCCCCACGAAGGTGGCGTCGATGAAACACTCGGTCAGGTCGAGCTTGCCCCGGTCGCGCAGGTCCTTCGCCAGTGCATGCAGGATCTTTGCGAACACACCCGTCACCCCTCGCGCGCGCTCACCAGCACCAGCACCTGCCACAGGCGCGGCAGCTTGAGGTGGCGGGTGAAATGCCCCGGGAACGCGCGCCACTCGTGGACCTTCACGCGCGCGCCGAACTCCCACGGCACCCAGCCGGAGCGGTGGGTCTCGAAGGGCATGCCGGGGATCTCCTGCGGCCGGAATCCCCACGGCGTGGTCACCAGCACGCGGCGCGCGCGGCGCGTGATCGCGAGCAGCACCTCCCACGCCTGCGGCTTCTCGAAGTGCTCGATCACGTCGAGGAACAGCGCCAGGTCGTAGCGCGGCGCGTCGGCCGGCACCACGGCGTCCAGGCGCGCGACGTCGCCCAGGTAGACGTGATCGTAGACGGCGTAGCGCGGCGGATTCACGTCCACCGCGTCGACCCGCTCGCAGTCGGCGTACTCGCGCGCGAGCAGCCCGTACTTGCCGTAGCCGGCGCCCACGTCGAGCACGCTGCGCGGGCGCTCGCGAGCGATGACGTCGCACACGTACGGGATCTGCCACGCCTCGGAGGTCGGCATGCGCGGCAGAGTCGCACATCGCCGCGCCGCGGCTCAACGCGGTCCGCCCGGCGCGCGGCGCGCACGAGGAGTGGGGGCGCGCGGCGTCGGCGCGCGCTTCGGCACCTTGTCAGCCTCGCGGGCGCTCCGTATGGTCCGCGCATGCGTCCCATCCCAGGAGTGCGACGGAGCGTGCCGCTGGCGGCGACCGCGCTGCTCGCCCTGCTCGCGCCGCTGGCGGCGGCCGCGCCGGCGTCACACGCCAGCCGGGCCGCTGCGCCGCGCACGGTCCGGACAGCGGCGCCCGCCCCGACTCCGGCGGCGACGCGCGCCTGGCGCGCCGAGGCGCTGACGCGCGACACGCTCGCGTGGGTGGGCGGCCGCGGCATCACGGTCGCCGACCTGGTGCAGCGCATCGAGGCGATGCCGTGGCCGGGCAAGCGGGCGGGCGCCTCGATGGACTCGGCCAAGGTGCGCGCGCTCCAGTCGCTGGCCGCCGAAGCGCTGCTGGCCGAGGACGCCGAGCGGCTCGGGCTCGGCGACTCGCCGGCGATCGCGCGCATGCGCGCGGTGCTGCGCAAGGCGCTGGTGCGCGACGCGCTCTACCACGACGTGGTGGCGGCGGAGCCGGCGGTCGCGGCCGCCGACGTCGAGCGGCTGACCCGTGCGCGCGCGCGGACGCTCGACCTCGCGGGCCGCCGCGCGCTGCGCAAGGCGGTGACGGACTCGCTCAAGCAGGTGGGCGAACAGCGCCGCGCCGTCGCATTCATGGAACAGACGCTCGCGGGCCAGCGTGCGATGGTCGACACCGCGACGTTCGTGATGCTGGCCGACACGCTGCACGCGCTGATCGCCGCGAGCGCGGTGCCGGGCCGCGACAGCAGCGTGCAGCTGCCGGCGACGGTCGATCCGCTGATGGCGCGGCTGGCCGCTTCGCTCGAGCGCCCGCTGGTGCACCTGCCGGATGGCTCGCTCAGCCTGGGCGAGGCGCTCGAGACGTTCCGCCTCCAGCCGCTGCCGATCTCGATGCGGCCCAAGCGCCGGATGGCCGTCGACCTCAGCATCGCGCTGCGCGCGGTCGTCGAGGGCGAGCTGATGGCGCGCGAGGGACTGCGCCGCCACCTCGACGAGTTGCCCGAGGTGCGGCACGACCTCGCGATGTGGACCGCGACCTGGCGGGCGCAGGTGCGGCTCGAGTCGCTGATGCCCGGTCCCGCGCCGAGCGAGGACGACGCCTTCCACGCGCTCGCGCTCTACCAGCCGGCGCGGGCGCGCGCGCTGTGCGAGGTGGACGTGGCCGAGGTGCTCGGCGACTCGCGCGCGGAGGCGGCGCGCACCCGCGCGCTGCTCGACGCCGGCGCCGACCTGGATTCCCTCGCGCGCGCCAGCACCCGGCGGGTCGCGTGGCGCGCGCGCGGCGGACGCTCGGGCTTCGTGCCGGTGCGGCGCTACCCCGAGCTCGGCATCGCCGCGCTGCTCACGCCGCGCGATTCGCTGTGCGGTCCGCTGACGCTGCCCGATGGCGTGTCGGTGTTCCGCGTGCTCGGCAAGCGCGTGATCCCCGACTCGGCGGGGGCGGCGTCGGCGCTCGCCGAGGCGCGCGACCTCGCGCAGGTGGACCAGCGCGCGGCGCGGGTCGCGCGGCACGTGGCGGAGCTGGCCGAGCGCGAGCGGCTGCGGCTCGACTACGCGACGCTGCAGCGCGTCGACATCGCCTCGATCGAGGTGCTCACGCGGCGCTCGCTCGGCTTCGGCGGCAGCATGCTTGCGGCGCCCACGCTCACGCCGCTGTGGGACTGGGTGCCGATCTGGCGCGCGGCGCGTCCCGCGTTGCCCTGACGCGCACGGCCGCGGGCGGGTACCGCCTCAGCTCTCCCACCGCGCCCAGCCGGTGCCCTCGTGCCCGAAGCGGAACGCCTGCGGGTGCAACGCCTCGGCCAGGATCTCGAGCGTCTCGGCCACCCGCGGGCCGGGGCGGTTGAAGAACGCGTTGCCGTCGCCCAGGACGACGCGCCGCTCGCGCACCGCGCGCAGCGCGCTCCACTGCGGCAGGCGCGCGAGCCCGCCCAGCTCCTCGCGGGTGCGCGCGAGGTCGAATCCGCACGGCGCGACCCACACCACGTCCGGGTCGGCGGCCGCGAGTGCCGCGAGATCGATCACGGGCGCGCGCGCGCCCGGCACGCCGAACACGTCGATCGCGCCGGCCATCGCGATGAGCTCGGGATGCCAGTTGCCGGCCGCCATCAGCGGGTCGATCCACTCGATCATCGCCACACGCGGCGACGGCGCGAACTCGGCGCAGCGCGTGGCGATCGCCTGCATGCGCTGGCGCAGGCGCGAGATCAGCTGCACGCCGCGCTCCGGCACGCCGAGCGCGTCGGCCACCTTGCGCAGGTCGCGCCACAGGTCGGCGAGCGCGTTCGGCTCCAGCGCGACCACGCGCGGGTGGCTGGGCATGGCCTGGCGCATGGCGGCCTCGACGTCGCGCAGCGAGACCGCGCACACCTCGCACTGGGTCTGGGTGATGACCAGGTCGGGCGCCAGCGCCGCCAGCGCGTCGGCGTCGACGTGATAGACCGAGGCGGCCAGCTCGACCAGCGCGCGCACGCTGCCGTCGATCGTGGCCGAGGGCACGGTGACGTCGATGCGGGGGCGGGTCACCGCGGGCAGCTTGCGCACCCAGTCGGGGTGGTCGCATTCGTGGGAGCGCCCGACCAGCCGGTCGCCGCAGCCGAGCGCGGCCACCATCTCGGTGCTGGAGGCGAGCAGCGACACGACGCGCGTGGGGACCATGGGGCTCCGGGGTGCGAGGAAGCGCGAGGGCCCCCGGTCCATCGGGCGCAGGGGCCGCTCGCTGCTCCTCTTATACCCCGCCCGGGGCCCCGTGGGTCCGGCGGGCTCGCGGCGACCGCGGACGGGCGGTCCCCGGCGCCGCCCCCAAGCAGCGCCGCCGGCCCCGATGGGGGACCGGCGGCGCGTGGAACCCGCCCGCGGTGCTAGCGGAACAGCACGATGTGACGCGACTCCGACAGCGCGCCGCTGTGCAGGTGGTAGGCGTACACGCCCGGCGGCAACCGGCGACCGGACTCGTCGGTGCCGTCCCACACCACGCTGTGATCGCCGGCCGTCCACGTCCCGCGCGCGAGGCGCTTCACGATGCGCCCGCCGAGATCGAAGACCGCCAGCTCGGTCGGGCCCGCGGCCGCGAGCCGGAAGCGGATCGTGGTCGAGCCGGTGAACGGGTTGGGCATGCCGGTCGCGAGCGCCGCTCCGCCGCCGGCCACCGCCGGCACCGACGTGGTGCGCGGCAGCCAGCCGATGTCCTCGAACGCGTAGCGCGTGAGGTCGACGTTGGTCGTGAGGTCCGGGTTGATGGCCGGCTCCATCAGCAGGTTCGGGGTCGCCGAGACGTCCCAGTGCGAGATCGATGAGCCGAGCTGGAGCGGATTGGGCGCGTACATCAGCGGATGGTGCGCGGCGTTGGCGCCGGCGAGCTGCGCCGGATCGAGCAGCAGCGACACGCTCACGCCGCCCGCGAGGTTCGCCTTGAGCGTGTTGCCGACCGCCAGCGTCACACTCACGGTCGGAATGGTCACGGTCGGGTCGCTGCCCCCGAGTCCGGGCGGCGTGCTCGCCGCCACGTTGTCGGCGATGATCACCGCGATCGCGCCCGCGTTCTGGGCGTTCTTCGCCTTGACCGCGAAGCCGCACACGCCGCGGTCGATGAGCGCGATGTGGCCGTTCATCGCCCCGCCGTTCACGAGCGCGGTGCACGCGTCGCTGCCGGGCGCCGCGCCGTCGTCGGCCAGCACGACGGTGCCGCTCACCGCCGTGGTGGTGAGCGGCGCGCCGAACGACGCCTGGCCGATCGGATAGCTGCCCGCGATGCCGGCCGGGGCGGTGACGTTCATCACCGGCCGCGGCGACAGGATCAGCGGCGCCATGAACGTGGCCGCGGTGCCGTCCCACACCACGTGCGGCCCATTGATCGCCGACGCGGCGCGCTCGCCGTCGGTCATCGCGGTCCAGCGCTTGCCGGTCGCGTCGTCGACCAGGAACCGCTCGAACACGTCGGGGAAGCCGCTGAACTGCGCCCCGGTCGACAGCGTGACGAACGTGGCGAAGCCGAGCCCGTGCCCCAGCTCGTGGATCACCACCGGCAACAGGTCGACCTGGCTGGCACCCTCGTTGTTGTCGAAGCCGTAGTACCAGGTGATCCCGGTCAGGCAGCCGGTGTTGCCGACGTTGCGGTTGAACTGGGCGCGGATGTCGTCTGTGGTCGCGGCCAGGTCGGTGCCGGCCTCCTTGTTCGCGAGTGCCTGCGGATACCAGGTGGTGGCGAACTCCGCGTTCGTGAAGTCGCGGTGGACGGTGCGCGTGCCGGCGCTGCCGAGCACCGCGCTGGTCGCGTTGCAGCTGAGCGGGTCGAAGCTCGCGAGCACGCGGATCTGGATCGTGCTCGGCAGGATCGCGCCCCACACGTCGGCCGCGTGCTGGAACACGTTGAGCCGCTGCTGGCCGATCGTGGTGCCGGGATTGCCGCCCACCGGGGCGGCCGCGGTCGGGTCGTTGAAGCCCTCCCCCGAGGTGTCGGCGTTGACGATCGTGATGGTCGCGGCGGCGCCGCGGTGCGGCAGGGCGGCGAGTGCCGCGAGCGCGAGCAGGATCAGCGCGAGGGATCGCATCGAGGTGCGCATGGCGTCACTCCTCCGGCCACGCCGCGGAGGCGGGGCTCGCGGGCGGAGTGCGCACGAGATCGTGCGCGCGCGCCTCGTCGGTGCAGGCGACGCGCAGCCGTCCGTCGGCGCCCATCACCACCACGAAGTCGGACATGAACTGGTCGCGCAGGTCGACCATGTACGAGCCGTCGGGCATCCGGCGCTCGACCAGCGCGGGCGGCAGCGAGGTCGCCGAGGAGGGCTGCGCCGCGCGCAGCCGTTCGAGCTGCTCGGCCGAGGGCAGTCCGAGCCGGCCGGTCTCGGGGTCGATCGCCACCCGCATCGCCGCGGCGACCGGCGGCGTGGCGAGCCGGGCCGGCGACCAGGTGACCGGATGGAGTCCGCTCCACATCGGCGCCGCCGCGCGGGCGAGCGCGGGCGCCGCCGCGAGCAGGGCGAGCGCGCCGAGGAGCGGCGGGAGGAGGGTGCGGACACGGTGGAGCGGGGACGATCGACCGAGGTTCATGGCCGTGGTCCTTTCGGCGACGCGCGGCAGTGCGCCGCGCGCGCGAGGGGGTTGCAGCGAGGTCGCGATGAAGGTCGCGGGCCGCGACCGTGGCACCCGGGTTATCGGCCGGCGGGGGTCCTCGGTTGAGCGCGGCGAGGCTTCCGGGCCGCCGCCGGGCTGCGCTAGAGTGCGCGCATGGTCGCCCCCCTGCTGGTCGCCGCCGCGATCGGGATCGCCCTGTGGGCGGTGTTCGCCGGCCTGCGCGGCGGCCCGCCCGCGATCGGGCGGCTGCTCGCCGCGTTCGCCCTGGGAGCCATCGGGTTGACCGCAGCGCTGGCGGTCGCCAACGCGAGCCCTGGGCTGCGGCCGCTCGCGATCGGGGTGGCTGCGCTCGCCGGGCTCCTCACCTGGGGCGCGCTCGCGCGGCTGACCCTGATCGCGCCGCGCCGCCGCGACCTGATCGTGCGCGCGCCGTTCGCGCTGATCGCGCTGATCCTCGCGCTCAGCCGCGCGGCCCCCGGCGCGATCGGCTTCTTCGTGGTGGTCGCGGCACTCGCCTACCGGTGGCGCACCGGAATGCCTACGCTGCGGCTGTTCCGGCTCGGACTCGGCGCGCTGGCGCTCGTCGTGATGCTCGGCTGGGGACTCGGCCGCGCGCCCGCGGCCGGCGACGCGTCCTCGCTCGCCGCGCTGGCGACCTTCGCGCGCTGGGTGCGCGGCGTGGCGCTGGTCCACGCCCTGTTCGCCGCCGACGCGCTGTTCGCCGCGTTCCTGCGCGATCCGACCCTCGGCATCCGCACGGTCGGACGCCGGCTCGCGCTCTCGCACGTGCTGGTCGTGACGGTCCCGCTGGTGCTGCTCGGCGCGCTGTGGATGTTCACCACGCTGCTCGGCGTGGCCAGCGAGCGAGCGCTGGTCGGCGCGCGCGCGCTGGACTCCGAGGGCCGCCAGCTGGAGAGCGCGCTGCGCGGCGCGCTCGCGCACCCCACCACCAGCGACGCGGCGTTGCGCAGGCTCGCGCGCGCGAGCGTCGACCGTTGGCCGCGACTGCGCGTGTGGCGGGTGCGCGGCGCGCAGCTCGAGCGCCTGGGCGGCGACTCGCTGGGCTCCGAGGGCGCGCTCGCCGCGTGGGCCGCCGGATTGGACACGCTGCGCGCCAGCGGTGTCGTGATCCTGGACGAGGACGGCTTCCTGGGGGCTGCGGTGCGCGCCCCCGACGACCCCGGCCTCGCCGCGGTGGCGCTCGCCCCCGTCGACTCGGTGCTCGCGCGCGAACCCGCGCGCATCGCCGGCTCACGCCTGAGCGTGGTCCAGGGCGTGGCGTCCGGTGCCGGCGGCGCGGTGCGCGTGGGTGCCGACGACGCGGCGCTCGAGCACGCCCCCGCGGCGCTCGACTCGCTCGCGCGCGGGCGCGCGGCGCGGACCGGCTCGGAGGTCCTCTCGCCCGCGGACTCGGCCCGACTGGAACGCGCGCGCCGGGCGTTGCGGCGGGTCGGGCTTGCCGACTCCGCCGTGAAGCTCGGCGCCTCGCGGGGCAGCGGGGCTCGCCTGACGTTCGGAGAGCAGCGCTTCGACGCGGCGAAGCCGCACGGCGGCGGCGACCTGCCGTTCCTGCTCCAGGGGCACGCGATGGTCGAGGGGCTCGCGTCCACGCCGCATGGCTGGCGGCAGCAGCGGTGGCTGCTGTCCGCCGATCCCCACCCCACCGAGGTGCTCGCCGGGCTCTACCACAACACCCGCAGCGATCCGCTGAGCACCGTGCCGCTGGTCATCGTGCTGGTCCTCGCGGTCAGCGCGCTGCTCGTGGTGGCGTTCGATGTGGTGATGGTGACCGGCATGGGCCGCAGCATCACCGCCGCGATCCAGGCGCTCAAGGTCGGCGCGCGGCGGCTGGAGTCCGGCGACCTCGCGCATCGCATCGCGTTGAAGGGCGACGACGACCTGTGGGACGTCGCCGACACCTTCAACCAGGCCAGTGCCGGCCTCGAGCGCGCGCGCGCGCTGGAGAAGGAGGCCGAGCGGCTCGAGAGCGAGCTGGCGCTGGCGCGGCGCATCCAGGCGCGGCTGCTGCCGGCCGGCCCGCCGGCGATCCAGGGGCTCGAGATCGCGGGGCTCAGCGAGCCGGCGCGCGAGGTCGGCGGCGACTACTTCGACCACATCCCGCTCGGCGACGGGCGCGTGATGCTGGTGGTGGCCGACGTCTCGGGCAAGGGGGTCGGCGCGGCGCTGCTGATGTCGGGCTTCCGCGCCTCGCTGATGAGTCAGGACAGCGCGCGCTCCACCCCCGACGTGCTGGCCGGGCGACTCAACGAGTTCCTGCACCGCAGCGTCGAGCCCGGCAAGTTCGTGACCGCGTTCGTGGCGTTCCTCGACGGGCGCGACGGGCGGCTGGTGTACGCGAACGCGGGCCACAATCCGCCGGTGCTGCTGCGGCGCGACGGCTCGCACGAGATGCTCTCCACGGGCGGGCTCATCCTCGGCATCCTGCCCGGCAGCGTGTTCGAGAGTGGCGAGGCGACGCTCGCCCCCGGCGACCTGGTCGCGCTCTACACCGACGGCGTCACCGAGGGCGCCGACGCGCGCGGCGAGCTGTGGGGCGAGGAGCGCCTGCTGGCGGCGCTGCGCTCGCGCGCGGCGGAGCCCTGCGCGGATCTGGTGCGGGCGATCGTCCACGAGGTGCGCGCGTACGAGGGCCAATCCGGCCCGGCCGACGACATCACGCTGCTGGTCGCGCGGCGGGTCTGACCCGCCGCGGCGCTACGGCGTCGCCGCCACGCTGCTGTGGTCGTGCACGATCCGCCAGCCGGCGTGCGGGACGTCGCGCAGGATCAGCGTGAACAGTCCGCGCGGCGCGCCGTCCTTCAGCGTCAGCGCCCAGCCGCCCTTCACGACCGCGACGTCGGTCGCGAGCACCTGCACGTCGTGGAGCTCGAACACCAGGGTGCCCATCTCCTTCCCCTCGCCCTGGTAGCGGCGCCGGTAACGCTCGAGCGTCGGCTGCCAGCCGTGGGAGACGTCGCCGCCGCTGTAGAACGTGAGCGAGTCGTCGCGCCAGTAGCCGGTCATGAAGGCTTCGAGGTCGCCGCGGTTCCACGCCTCCACCTGCGCGGCGAGCACCGCGCGGATCGCGGTCTGCGCCCGCCCGATTGCGCGGGCCGGCGGCGGTCCCGCGAGGGCCGGCCGGAGACCGGGGACGAGCGCGGCGACGAGGACGAGCGCGGCGCTCAGGCTGCGGGAGCGACTGGGCACGAGCATGGCGGAGTTCCTCCGATGGGGTGGACGGCGCCATCCTGGGGGTCGGGCCACGGCGCTGCAACCCACCGCGCCACACCGTGAAAGCGGCATGAAACCTCTTGAACGATCGTTCCGGACTCGGCTATCCTCCCGCGTCCTTCACGGTCGGGCCCACCGGCCGTGGAGTTCTTCCCTCGTCGGCCGGGCCGCATCCCACTGAGCATCTTGCGGCTGCCCTGCCGGCAGGTCCTTCGGTGCCAAGCGCCGGAAGCCATCACGCACATTGAGGAGCAGCCGATGACGACGTTCCGCACCGCGGGCTCGGCCCTGCGGAGACTCTCCTTGCCGGGCGCGCTGGCGGCCATCGTGGCCCTGCTCGTTCCGGTCGCCGCGTTCGCCAGCGAGTTGGACCTCCAGCTGCCCACGCTCGAGCCCGGCCAGCGCCAGCTCCTGTTCATCGGCATCGGCGTGTGCGTGCTGGGCATGATGTTCGGCCTGCTCATGTTCACGCAGGTGAAGAGCATGCCGGCGCACAAGGCGATGCTCGACGTCTCGCACACCATCTACGAGACCTGCAAGGCCTACCTCCTCAAGCAGGGCCAGCTGCTGATGGTGCTCGAGGTCTTCATCGGCGTCTGCATCGTCTACTACTTCGGATTCCTCCAGCACCTCGACGCGATGAAGGTGGTCACGATCCTGTTGTTCTCGGTGCTCGGCATCCTCGGCTCGTACAGCGTGGCGTGGTTCGGCATCCGCATGAACACGTTCGCCAACAGCCGCACGGCGTTCGCCTCGCTCAAGGGCAAGCCGCTCCCGGTCTACGAGATCCCGCTCCAGTCGGGCATGAGCATCGGCGTCATGCTGATCTGCGTCGAGCTCATCATGATGCTGGCGATCCTGCTGTTCATCGCCCCCGAGAACGCGGGCGCCTGCTTCCTCGGCTTCGCGATCGGTGAGTCGCTCGGCGCCTCCGCGCTGCGCATCGCGGGCGGCATCTTCACCAAGATCGCCGACATCGGCTCGGACCTGATGAAGGTGGTGTTCAAGATCAAGGAGGACGACCCGCGCAACCCCGGCGTGATCGCGGACTGCACGGGCGACAACGCGGGCGACTCGGTCGGCCCGACCGCCGACGGCTTCGAGACCTACGGCGTGACCGGCGTGGCGCTCATCTCGTTCATCGCGCTGGCGGTGATGCCCGAGCACAAGGCGGCATTCCTCACCTGGATCTTCGTCATGCGCGTGCTCATGATCCTGACCTCGATCCTGTCCTACGTGGTGAACGGCGCGTTCGCGCGCTCGCAGAACATCGGCAAGGACAAGATCAACTTCGAAGCGCCGCTCACGAGCCTGGTGTGGCTCTGCTCGCTGTTGTCGATCGCCGTGACGTTCGCCGCCTCGAAGTGGCTGCTCGCCCCGATGGGCGGCAACCTCTGGGTCACGCTCTCGGTCATCATCTCGTGCGGCACGCTCGCGGCGGCGGTGATCCCCGAGTTCACGAAGGTGTTCACCAGCTCGCACTCGCGCCACGTGGCCGAGGTGGTCTCCGCCTCCAAGGAGGGCGGCGCCTCGCTCAACATCCTCTCGGGACTCGTGGCGGGCAACTTCTCCGTCTTCTGGATGGGGCTCACGCTGGCGACGCTGCTGTTCGTGGCGTTCGTCTTCTCGGGGCACGGACTCTCCGAGTACATGCAGTACCCCGCGGTATTCGCGTTCGGCCTGGTGGCGTTCGGCCTGCTCGGCATGGGCCCGGTCACCATCGCGGTGGACTCGTACGGTCCGGTGACCGACAACGCGCAGTCGATCTTCGAGCTGTCGCAGGTCGAGTCCACGCCCGGCGTGGCGCAGGAGATCGAGAAGCAGTTCGGATTCAGGCCCGACTTCGAGAAGGGCAAGCACTACCTCGAGGACAACGACGGCGCCGGCAACACGTTCAAGGCGACCGCCAAGCCGGTGCTCATCGCCACCGCGGTGGCGGGTGCCACGACCATGCTGTTCTCGATCATCCTCACCCTGCAGAAGCACTTCGGCCTCGACGCCACCGGCGTGCAGCTGTTCAAGCTCGACCTGCTCGATCCGTACGTGCTGCTCGGCCTGGTGATGGGCGGCGCCACGGTCTACTGGTTCACCGGCGCGTCCATGCAGGCAGTCACCACGGGCGCGTACCGGGCGGTCGAGTACATCAAGCGGAACATCAAGCTGGACTCCGCCGAGGCCGCGAACATCGAATCCTCGAAGACCGTGGTGCGCATCTGCACCCAGTACGCGCAGGCCGGCATGTTCAACATCTTCATCGTGATCTTCAGCCTCACCATCGCCTACGCGTTCTTCAATCCGGTGTTCTTCATCTCCTACCTCGTGAGCATCGCGGTGGTCGGCCTGTTCCAGGCCGTCTACATGGCGAACGCCGGCGGCGCGTGGGACAACGCCAAGAAGGTGGTCGAGGTCGAGCTGAACGCCAAGGGCACCGAGCTGCACGCCGCCACCGTGGTGGGCGACACGGTGGGCGACCCGTACAAGGACACCTCGTCGGTGGCACTCAACCCGATCATCAAGTTCACCACGCTGTTCGGGCTGCTGGCGGTCGAGATGGCGGTGGCCAACCCGACCATCCGGATCCCGGTCGCGGCGGTGTTCATGCTGATCGCGCTGACGTTCGTCTATCGCTCCTTCTACGGGATGCGGATCACGAGCCAGAAGTAGCCGCGCCCCGCCGCGGTCCCGACGCCCCGCCAGTCCGCCGGCGGGGCGTCGCCTTGACGCGCGCGCGCACTTCCGCTTGGCTCCTCGTCCGTGTGACCCGGACCTCCCGGTCGACTCGTCCCGCCCACCTCCAGGAGAACCTCATGAGCCTCCGCACCGCGCGCCCCGCCTGGGCGGCGCTGGCCATCGGAGCCGCCCTCGCGGGCGCGTGCCTCGTGCACGCGGCGCCCGCCCGTCCACCGGCGGCGGCCGCGCGCCCCGCGATCGCCGCCGAGGAGCACGTCCTCTCGAACGGCATGAAGCTGGTGCTGATCCCGCGCCACCTCTCGCCCACCGTCGCCGGCGGCTGGGTGGCCCACGTCGGCTCCGCGAACGAGCGCCCCGGCATCACCGGGATCTCGCACCTGTTCGAGCACATGATGTTCAAGGGGACGCGCACCATCGGCACCCGCGACATCGAGCAGGATCTGCGCCTGATCGCCGCCCAGGAGTCCCTGCAGACCCTGATGCGGGCCGAGCTCTCCGCCCAGCGCGCCCGCCTGCGCCGTGGCGAGATCGACGACATCAGCCGGCCCGAGTCGAAGACCGCGCGCTACCGCGAGCTCGAGCAGAGCTTCGACACGCTGGTGAAGGAACAACGCGAGAACATGATCAAGAACGAGTTCGACAACGTCCTCCAGCGCAACGGGGCGACGATGATCAACGCGTTCACGAACGAGGACCAAACCTTCTACTTCGAGGCGGTCCCCGCGAACAAGCTCGAGCTCTGGTTCTGGATGGAGGCGGACCGCCTGCGCAACCCGGTGTTCCGCGAGTTCTACTCCGAGCGCGACGTGGTGTACGAGGAGCGGCGCCTGCGGACCGAGTCCACGCCGACCGGCAAGTTCGAGGAGTCGTTCGACGCGCTGTTCTGGGAGTCGAGCCCCTACGGCTGGCCGGTGGTCGGCTGGCCGAGCGACTTGCCGTTCATCACCAAGGCGCAGGCCGACGACTACTACGCCCTCTACTACGCGCCGCAGAACCTGGCCGCGCTGCTGGTCGGGGACTTCGATCCCAAGCAGGCGCTGGCCCTCGCCGAGCGCTACCTCGGAGCGATCCCGCGCGGCGCGCGGTCGGCGCCCGAGATGATCACCATGGAGACGCCGCAGCGCGCCGAGAAGCGCTTCTACGCCGAGGCCGAGACCAACCCGGCGGTGACCGTGCGGTGGCACACGGTGGCGTTCGCGCATCGCGACGAGCCGGCACTCGACCTGCTGGAGACGCTGCTCAACGGCCCGACCGGGCGGCTGCAGCGCGCGCTGGTGCAGGGCAGCCGGATCGCCACCAGCGCCAGCGGCAGCCACGACCCGCGCAAGTACGAAGGCTTCTTCCAGGTCGACGCGGAGGCCGCCGAGGGCCACGCGCCCGAGGAGCTGGAGCGCGCGGTGGAGGCCGAGCTCGACCGGCTCCAGCAGACGCCGGTGGCCGCGGAGGAGCTGCAGAGCGCGAAGAACCGCTACTTGACCTCGACGTACCGGCAGCTGACGTCGAACTTCCAGCTGCTCATCCGCTACGGCGTCGCCGAGGGCCGCGGCACCTGGCAGGACGCCGATCGACTCGACGCCGCGGTGCAGGCGGTGACGGCGGACGACGTCCAGCGCGTGGCGCGGACCTACTTCCAGCGCGAGAACCGCGCGGTCGCGCTGTGGAGCCGCAAGGCCGGCGCCCCCGCCGACCCGGCGCTCGCCGCGCTGCCGCCCGAGGCCCAGTTGCTGGCGAAGCAGCTGCTCCAGCGCCTGCAGGCCGCCAAGGACCCGGCGCAGGTCCAGCAGTTCCTCGGCCGTCTCGACCTGATGGGAGGCCAGCTCCCGGCCGAGTTGAAGCCCGCCCTCGACTACATCCGCCAGAAGGCGCAGGCGCGGCTCGCCGAGCTCGGCGCCGCCGGCGGCTCGCAGTGACCGGAGGTCCCCGACATGCACGCCATCCATCGTTCGCCACGCGGGACCCGCGCGGCGCTCTTCGTCGTCGCCGCCGCGCTGCTGATGCCGGCGTCCCCCGCGCGCGCGCAGGCACCGCCCGCGCGACCCGATCAGCTCACGTTCCCGCCGCTGCGCTACGAGCCGCCGAAGGCGTCCGAGTACCGCGTACGGCTCGCGAACGGGATGATCGCCTACCTCGTCCCCGACCGTGGCCAGCCGCTGGTGCAGGTGCACGTGCTGATGCGCATCGGCCCCGACCTCGATCCCGAGGGCCGCGAAGGGCTCGCGGACCTCATGGTGTACGAGCTCACCCGCGGCGGCACCGCGGCCCACACGCCCGCCCAGCTCGAGGACCGCGTCGCGTTCCTCGGCGCCACGCTCGAGTCGCAGTCCGGCGGCGGCGGCGGCGGGATGTTCGGGATCGGCGGAGTGCCGATCACCGCTTCGGAGTCGCGCGTCAGCCTCAACCTGCTCGCGAAGGACATCGACGAGGGGCTCGGCCTGCTGGTCGAGTGCCTCAAGACGCCCGCGTTCGACGCCGGCCGGCTGCAGCTGCGACGGGACCAACTGCTGCAGGACATGAAGCAGCGCAACGACGACACCCGCCCGATCGAGGAGCGCGAGTGGGGCGTGCTGATGCGCGGCGCGGACCACTGGACGAATCGCTGGACCACGCAGGCCTCGATCAGCGGGATCACGCCGGAGGACCTGAAGGCGTTTCACCACCGCTACGTCGGACCGCGCAACTTCCTGCTCGCGGTCAGCGGGGACTTCGACCGGGCGACGATGGTGAAGCGGCTCGAGCGCGCGTTCGCGGGCTGGCCCACGCCGGGCGAGCGCCCGACCGCGCCCGCCACCCCCGCGGGGCCGGCCGCGCAGGGCTGGTACGTCGTCGACAAGGAGGTCAACCAGGCGCGGGTCTCGATCGGGCTGCGGGCGCTCGACCGATACGATCCGGACTTCGCCGCGGCCCGCGTGATGAACGACATCCTCGGCGGCGGCGGCTTCTCCTCGCGGCTGGTGAATCGCATCCGCTCCGACGAGGGCCTCGCCTACTCGGTCTCGTCGCGCCTCGAGGGCGGCACCTACTACCCGGATCCGCTGCGCATCGTGTTCCAGACCAAGGTGCGATCGACCGCCTACGCGGTGTCGATCGCGCTCGCCGAGATCGGCCGCATGCGCGACTCGCTGGTGAGCGAGGACGAGCTCGTGACCGCCCGCAGCAAGATGGTGGAATCGCTGCCGACGCAGTTCGAGACCGCGGGCGCCATCGCCGGACGGCTGGCGGCCGAGGAGCTCACCGGCCGCTACGCCCGCGACCCGGGCTACTACGCGCAGTTCGCCGCCCGCACCCAGGCGGTCACCGCGGCCGACGTGCAGCGCGTCGCGAGGCGCCTGCTCGATCCGTCGCGGCTCGCGTTCCTGGTGGTCGGCGACGCGAAGGAGATGGCGCTCGGCGACGGCAAGCACGACGTGAGCGTGGCGGGCCTCGCCGGCGGGGAGCCGCGGCGGCTGCCGCTGCGCGATCCACTCACCATGAAACCGCAGGCGCAGCCCTGAGCCGGGCCGCGGAGCGGCGCTGTCCGTCGCGATGCTCGAGGACCTCACGCGGCGGGCGCGGCGGAAGCGCTGGGACGGCCGGGTGCAGGAGTACGACGCGCGCTGGGTGCTCCACCACCTGGTCGAGCACTTCGCCGGGCACTCCGGTCAGATCCTGATGCTGCGGCACCTCGATCGCGTGCGACGTCGCGCGGCGGGGGCACCCGCCCGGCGCGCCGCACGACGGGCGAGCGCCACGACCGCCCGCCGCAGCCGGCGCCGCTGAGGCGACGGCGGCGGTTCAGTCCGGCAGCAGCGCCTCGAGCCGCGCGAGTCCGGCCGCGAACGTGGCGGGCGGGACGATCAGGCTCACCACGATGAAGGGCTCGCCCTCGAGGTCGTAGAAGTGTCCCGGGTGGACGACCACCTCGTGCGCGAGCAGCGCGAGCACCCACTCCTCCTCGGTGCGGGTGGCCGGCAGCCGCAGCACCGCCACCCAGCCGCCCTCGCCGGCGAGCCACGAGAGCGCCGGCCGCCGCGCGAGCGTGGCGCCGAGCGCCGCGCGGTTGAGGGCGATGCGCTCGCGCACCCGCGCCTGGAACGCGGGGCGCGCGGCGAGCAGCTGCGGGAGCGCGTGCTGCACCGGACCGCTCACCGACAGGAACAGGTCGGCCAGCCACACGAGCCCCTGGAGCGCACGCTCGCGCGCGGGCTCCGGGCCGCTCACCGCGATCCACGCGAGCTTCATCTGCGGCATGCCGCAGACCTTGGAGAGCCCGCTCATCACGAACGTCGGGACCCGTGCCTCCCCCACCAGGCTCGGCAGCGGCGCGCTCCCCCACGGATAATCGCCGAACACCTCGTCGGCGATCAGCGCGAGCTGCTGGCGCGCGGCGATCCCGACCAGCCACTCGCGCTCCTCCGCCGACAGGCACGACCCGGTGGGATGGTTCGGCTGCACCACGATCACGGCGCGCGCGCGGGGGTCCGCGGCGGCGCGCTCCAGCGCGCCCGGATCGATGTGCCAGCGGCCGTCCCAGGCGATGCGATAGGGATGGAGCTCGACGCCCTCGGCGAGCGCCAGCGGCTCGAACAGGGGATACGACGGCGCCGGCACCAGGATCCGCTCGCCGGGCTCGGCCAGCAGCCGGAACAGGTGCGCGTAACCCTCGCTGGTGCTGGAGGTGAGCACGAGCGTCTCGGGCGACGCATGAGGTCCGCGTGCGGCCAGGTAGGCGGCCACCGCCGCGCGGGCGGACGGACTCCCCTGGGGGTCGGGCCGGTACTCGAGCCCGCGCGGGTCGGCGAGCGCCGCCAGCTCCACCGCGGCCGCGCCGCCGAGCCCCACCGCGGTGGGATTGGCCTCGCTGAGGTCGAGCAGCGCCGCCCCGGCGGCGCGGCGCTCGGCGAGCCGGCGCGACCAGGCGTTCGGCGCGGAGCCATCGGGAACGCGATGCGAGAACATGGCGGGAGGCTACGCGTGCGGGCCGCGCGGCGTCCAGGCGCGCCGTCGCGCGGAAGGCTGGACCACCCCCCGCGGCGGTGTGCGAAGATGGCCGCGGTCCTCGCCCGGGTTCCCACTCCCCCCCCCACAGCGATCGCAGTGCCCGGAGGTGATGACGTGATCGAGCGCTTCGCGGGTCGCTTCGTGCTCATCCAGCGACTCGGACGCGGTGGAATGGGAACCGTGTTCCTCGCCCGCGACGAGACCACCGGCGCGGAGTGCGCGCTGAAGCGGCTCGAGTCCTCGGCGGCATCGCTGGCCGGCGCCGCGGCCCGGCGCGAGTTCGAGGTACTGGCGCGCATCCGCCACCCCGCGGTGGTGGAGGTGCACGAATTCGGCGTGGCGCCGGAAGGCGGCGCCTACCTGACGATGGAGTACGTGCCGGGCGTGGGCGCGGACCGCGCCCTGCCGAAGCGCGACTGGCGATCGCTCGCGGTGTTCGCGGCGCAGGTCGCCGAGGGCATGGAGGCGCTCCACGCCGCCGGCGTGGTGCACGGCGATCTCAAGCCCTCGAACGTGCTGGTGCTGCCCGGACCCGGGCTCGCGCGGGCGGGGGGCGTGCGGCTCGTCGACTTCGGCCTCGCGGCGCTGGTGGGGCGCCACAGCGCCGGCCATACCGGCACCCCCGGCTTCGCCGCGCCCGAGGTGGTGCGGGGCGCGGCGCCCGACGTGGCGGCGGACTTGTACGGACTCGGCGC
This sequence comes from Candidatus Eiseniibacteriota bacterium, assembly GCA_963725865.1. GTDB lineage: Bacteria > Eisenbacteria > RBG-16-71-46 > RBG-16-71-46 > RBG-16-71-46 > CAVSAC01. Next base: position 914,444 of record CAVSAC010000012.1, on the reverse strand, counting down.
CACGCTGTACGCGCTGGTGGCCGGCCGGCGCCCGTTCGAATCGCGCAGCGTGAGTTCCCAGTTGCGCGCGCAGCAGGACGGACCGCCGTCGGCGACCGCGCTCGAGGAAGCCGGGCTGCCGCCGGGATTCATCCAGCTCATCCTCGGCCTCATGGCCCCGATGCCGCACGAGCGTCCCGCCGACGCGCGCACCGTGCGGCGCGAGCTCGAGCGCGTCTGCCCCGGCGCCCACCGCCCGCTCGCGGAACGACTCGGCACCGTGCGGGTGGTGGGTCGCGAGCGCGAGCTGGCGCGGGTCGAGGCCTGGCTCGGCGCGACTCGCCGTCGCGCGGCGCTGCTGTGGATCGCCGGCGAGCCGGGGCTCGGCTCCAGCGCGCTGCTCGACGAGCTGGCGATGCGTGCCACGCTCGCGGGGCGCTGCCTGATCCGGCTCGCGCCGGCACCGCCCGAAGTACCGGGCGCGCTCGCGCGTTCGCTGCTGCGGCGGCTCGCGGGCGAGGCGCGCGCGCCGTTCGAGGAAGCGGGCGAAGTGGCGGCGGCGTGGCTGCGCGCGGACGAGGGCGCGCCCGCGGAGCGCGAGCTCGATGCGCTCGCGGGCTGCGCGGTGCGCTGGGCGCGGCGGATCGAGGGCGACGGTCGCGCGCCGCTGGTGCTGCTCGACGACACGCTGCATCTCGACGCCGCGAGCGCGGCGCTGTTGCGGCGCATCGCGCTCCACGCCGACGCGAACGCGCTCCCGATGGTGTGGACCGGCGCCCGCGCGGGCTCCGGCGCGGAACTGGCCGCGGCGCTCGTCGCCGCCGGGGTCGCCGAGCCGCTCACGCTCCAGCCGCTGTCGCCGGCGGCGATCGCGCGGCTCGCGGACGCACGACTGGGCGCGTCCGCGCCGGCGGCGCTCAGCGAGTTCCTCGCGCGCCGCAGCGGCGGCCACCCCGGTCTCGCGGTCGCGCTGCTGGTGCTCGCCGCGCAGTCCGGAGCGGTCCACGAGACCGACGACGGCATGTTCGCCGACCCGGCTGCGCTCGAGCGCATCGCCGCACCGGAGGCGTTCGACGCCGCCACGCTCGCGCCCTGTCGCGCACTCCCGCCCGCGGCGCTGGGAGTGGCGGAGGCGCTCGCGGTGTGGGGACGCCCGGCCCGCCTCGAGGAACTGTCCGCGCTCGCGCCCGCGACCACCGAGCACGACGTGGCGGCGCTGACCGCGGCCGGGATCGCGGAGCTGGACGGCGGCGGGCGAATCGCGCTGCGCGCGGGCCGGCTCGCGGCGGCGCTGCTGGGCAGCCTGCCCGCCGAGCGGGCGAGCCGGCTTCATCGCGCCGTGCTCGCGCACGCGCCGCTGCCCGCGCGCGAGCGCTTCGCGCACCTGCGGTCGGTCGGCGACCGGCTCGCGGCCCTCGCCGCCGCGCAGGAGGCGTTCGCCCGGGAGCCCGAGGCGTCGCTGGCCGCCACCGCCGCCGAGCTCGCGGAGGAGGCCGGCGCCGCATCGGCCGGAACGTGGCACGAGCGCGCCGGCGCGGCGCTCGCGCAGCTGGGCCGTCACGCCGCGGCGATCCCGCACCTGGAGCGCGCGCTGGCGCTGGCGGAGCCCGGCGAGTCGGCCGCCCAACGCGCGGTGCTGCTCACCACCGCGTACCTGCGCACCGGGCGCTTCGGGGATCTCGCCCGCGTGTCGGAGCGCGCGCTCGCGGCGAGGCCGTCGGCGGCGCTGCGCGCCCGCCTGCTCACCAACGACGCCGCGCGCCGCCATCACGAGGGCGATCCCGAGGGCGCGGTGCGGAGCGCGCGCGCAGCGCTGGAGGCCGCCGAGGAGTCGATGGACGACGAGTCCCTCGGCAGCGCGGGCATGACCCTGAGCGGCCTGCTGCTCGAGCGCGGCCAGTTCGACGAGGCGCGCGGCCTCGCGTCGCGGGCCGAGCAATGGTGCGCGCGCGCCGGCCACATCCAGAACCAGGCCCGCACGCGCGGCCTGCGTGGGCTGATCGCGCAGACCGTCGGATCGTACGAGGAGGCCGAGCGGCTGTACCGCTCGGCGCTCGACCTGGCGCGCGCGCGCGAAGCGCGGCTGGCCGAGGAGGAGCTGCTGCACAACCTGCAGTTCCTCCTGCACCAGACCGGCCGCTGGGCCGAGGCGCACGCGCTTCACGCCCAGGCCGCGCGCATCGCGCTCGAGGACGGCCGGCCGGAGGGTGCGGTCCGGTCGCTGGTGCTGCGCGCGGTCAACGAGGGGCTGTTCGGGCGCCCGCGGACCGCGTGGCGCAGCGCGCAGCGCGCGCGCGCGCTCGCTCACACGCTGATGCCCGTGCTGGAGGCATCCGCGCTGCGCGCGCAGGCGCAGGCGCTGCGAATCGCCGGCCGGCTCCAGCGGGCCGAGCGCAAGGCGCGCCGGGCGCTGAGCCGCGCGCTGGCCGGGTCGGCGGCCAACGAGCCCCTGTGGTGCCGGATCGAGCTGGCGCGCGCGCTCGCCGTCCGGGGCCGCTGGAGCGCCGCCGGCGCGGTGTGCGACGCGGGCCTGACGGGGCCGGCGCCGAGCGATCCGCGGCCGCGCGCGATCCTCGCCGCGCTCTCCGGGCGCGCGCTGGTGCGCGCGGCCACGGTCACCGAGGCGCGCGCACGACTGGCGGAGGCCGAGCGCCTGCTGGAGGGCGTGACCTCACCCTACGGGATGGCGCACCTCGACCAACTGCGCGCCGAGCTGCGCATGGTCGAAGGCCGGCGGCCGGACGCGATCGCGGCGGCGCAGCGCTGCCTGGCCGCGTTCGCCTCGCTCCCGGCGCCGGTCGACCGCGCGCTCGCGATCCTCGACCTGTCGCGGCTGGCGCTCGTGGATCCGGCGCCGCCGGAGGCCCCGTTCGCGCGCTGGCTCGAGGAGGCCGCGGGGCTGTTCGCGCGCTGCGGCGACCACGGCTCGCGCGAGCGCGCGCTCGACCAGCTGGTGGAATGCCATCGCCGGGTGGCGCCCCCCTCACACGCCCCGTCGCACGGACGCAGCCTGATCGAGGCGGTGAGCGGGTTGCTGGCCTCGCTTTCGGATCCGCGCGAGGTGGCGCGCCGCGCGATGACCCTGGCCGTGGAACAGCTCGAGGCCGAACGCGGCGTGCTGCTGCTGGCGAGCCCCGAGGGCGGAGCGCTGACCCCGATCGCCGAGTACGGCGCGGTCGACGCGCGGCTCCGCCGCGAGGCGATCACCTTCAGCCGGCGCATCGTGGAGCGGGTGCTCGAGAGCGGGGACAGCCTGCTGGTCACCCATGCGCCGTCGGACCCGCGAGCCCGGTCCGAGAGCGTGGAGGACCTGCGGCTGCGCTCGATCGTGTGCGTGCCGATGTACGTCGGCGGGCGGGTGATCGGCGCCGTGTACCTGGACGACTCGCGTCGCTCCGACGCGTTCGACGAGGCGCATCGCAGCCTGCTCGAGGGCGTCGCCCACCTGATGGGGGTCGCGCTCGAGAAGAGCCGCGGGCACGACGAGGTGCAGCGCGACAACGAGCGCCTGGTCGGCGAGAACCTCGCGCTGCGCCAGGAGGTCGCCGAGCGGTTCCAGCCGGGGGCCCTGATCGGCGTCAGCACGCCCATGCGCCGCGTGCTCGCGATCGTCGAGCGCGCAGCCGCCACCAACGCGTACGTGCTGGTGACCGGGGAGAACGGCACCGGCAAGGAGATGGTCGCGCGCGTCCTGCACGCGCACGGTCGCCGTCGGCACGGGCCGTTCGTCGCCGTGAACTGCGGCGCGATTCCCGAGACGCTGCTCGAGGCGGAGCTGTTCGGCATCCTGCCCAACGTCGCCACCGGGGTGCGCGGGCGGGACGGCCGCTTCGTGCAGGCCGACGGCGGCACGCTGTTTCTCGACGAGATCGGCGAGATGCCGCTCAGTCAGCAGGTGGCCTTGCTCAGCGTGCTCTCCAGCCGCGAGATCACCCCGGTCGGCGGCAGCCGGCCGGTTTCGGTGGACGTGCGCGTGATCGCAGCGACCAACCAGGATCTCCGCCGGCGCATCGACGAGGGGGCGTTCCGCGAGGATCTGTTCTACCGGCTCAACGTGATCCCGATCGAAGTGCCGCCGCTTCGCGAGCACAAGGCGGACATCCCGGCACTCGCCCACCACTTCGTCGCCAAGTTCGCAGCTCGCGAGGAACGGCCGGCGCCCGAGCTCACGCCGGAGTTCATGGCCGCGCTGATGCAGAGCGACTGGCCGGGCAACGTGCGGGAGCTGCAGAACTACATCGAGCGCATGGTCGCAATGACCGAGGGCCCCGTACTCAAGCCCCATCCGCTGCCGCGCGACCTCGAGGGTCGCGCGGTGACCGAGCATGGGACCAAGCGGCGCCGGCTCACAGACCAGGTGGAGGAGCTCGAGCGCCGCCTGCTGCTGGACGCGCTCGAGCGTGCGCGCTGGAACATCCGCAAGGCGGCGCGCACCCTCGGCCTGAGCGAGACCGCGATGCGGACCCGGATCCGCAAGTACGGACTGCGCCCCGACGACGACGCTCCCGCGCGCCGTCGGAGATGAGCGCCAGACCGCGGGATGGAGATGGCTGCCGCCGATTCCAGCGGGGCCGCCGATTTCGACGGACTCGGCGGAAGCCGCTGACCTGCTAGGCCGTCCGCGGCCGGGCTGGAAATGAACCCGCCGGAATCAGCGGATTCGCCCCCGCCCTCGCCGGGTCACCATCTGCGTGAGGTCCACTCTCCAACCTTCTGTCGCAGAGCATCGTAGAACTTCCGCGCATGGCCGCTCGCGAAGTGGCACGGGAATCGCCATTGCTGGAGACGTCCGAGTTTCAGCCGGAACCCCTCAGGCAAGGAGATCCTCCATGCGTCTCGCCGCAATCGTCCTGGTCGCCAGCCTCGTCACCCTCTCGTTCGGCATCGCCGGGTCCGCGCACGCCCAGCAGTCGGGCGGCTGGATCCCCGTCGGGTGCGGGATCTACCAGTCGACGCCACCCGATCTCGGCACCCCTGCGGTGCCCACGTTCGGCGGATTCCGCCTGGCCCTGCAGACCGCACAGGTGGTGCTGGCGAGCCGCTTCGGCCGACTGTCCGTGCTCGCGGTCGGCCGCGCGCCAGCCTCGCCCCGCGCGGCGATCGCCGATCCGATGCTCGCGGTGCCGACTCGTCGGGTGACCCGGTGAGTCTTCCTGCGCGCTCGTCCAGGGGTGACTCGCGCACGCTGGCGGTGATCCCCGACTGGCTGCTCAGGCGCTACCGCCACACCTCCGCGCCGCTGATGGTGCTGGGCGGGACCTGCCAGGAGCGTGTCCGCATCGCGGACACGTTCCATCTCCAGAGCCCGCTGCGCCGCGGACTGCTGGTGGTGGTGGACGGGGCTCGCGAGGAGGGCGCGCTGCGGGGCGCGCTCGCGGACTGGCTCACGGGCGGCCTCGGAGAGGCCGTCCCGCTCGCCTGGCGAGCCGCCGAGCGCGGCACGCTGTTCCTCGACCGAATCGACGTTCTCTCGGCCTCCGTTCAGCGGCTGCTGCTCGCGTTCGTGCAGCAGTTGCCCGCGAACGCGGGCACCGAGGCGGCCGAGGGCTGGGCGGGCCGGCTCATCACCGGCGCCCCCGAAGGCCTGTTGCGCGCGGTGGACACCGGCCGATTCTCCGCGCCGCTGTTCGACGCCCTCGACAAATTGCGCGTGGAGCTCGCGTCCCGGCGCGCCGAAGGTGCCGCATGAGCGCCCAGCCCGGCCGGTCGCTCGAGCCCGGATTCCTCGGCGACGAGACGCTGCCTCGCCCGTCGCGACACGTGCTCGTGGTGTCGACCTCGGGAGTGCCCCACGACGCCCTGCGCGACCTGCTCGGCGAACCCGCGGGCACGGTGCTTGCCGTGGACCACATCGAGGATCTCGACCATGTCCCGATGGTGCTGGCCGAGGGCGTGCACGACGTCCTGGTGCTCGCCGGGCGACTCGACCCCCAGGCGATCGGACGGCTGGTGACCGCGGCCTCGCGCGCCGAGAACCACCCACCGATCGTGGTGCTTCCCGCGGACTCCGACCCCGGCGCCACCGGCGCGCGGGGTGCCGGTTCCCAGGGACTGCCGGTGCGACCGCCCAAGGACCTGGTCGAAGAGGTGTTCCGTCACGCGCTCGAGACCACCTCGACGCGCCGCGCCCTGCGCGCGAGCGAGGGCCGCTTCACCCTGCTCGTGCAGGCGAGCGCGCAGGGGGTGGTGGTGGTCGATCGCGAGGGGATCGTGCGCTCGCTCAACCCGGCCGCCGAGCGGCTCCTGGCGTGCCGCGCGGCCGAACGCGTCGGATTCGAAGCGCACCGTGCGCTGCCCGAGCTGCGCCGGATCGACGGCCGCCCGTTCGACGACGACACCCATCCGCTGCGACTCGCGCGGTGGCGCACGTGGTCGTTCGTCGAGACCCCGGTTCGGGTCCGCCGGCCGGACGGGACCGACGCGGAGCTGATGCTGCGAGCCCAGCGCATGCCGGGCGCCGACGCCGGGACCGGCCGCGCATTGCTGCTGCTGCTGAGCCCGCTGGCGAGCAGCACGGGCGCGGCCCGCCCACCGTCCACCGGCGGCGCCGCGCCCGCCGCCACCGCCGCCCACGACCTCATCAACATGCTGTACACCATCCAGGGTTACGCGGAGCTGCTCGCCGCCGGGGTGGCCTCGCACGACCCGTCGCGCGCGCACCTGGAGTCGATCCACGACGCGGTGGAACGCGCGACCCGGCTGCTGCGGCCGCTGCGCGCGCCGCTGCCGGCTCCGCTGCTCGCGCCCGTGTCGCTCGACGTGGACGCGTTCCTCGGTGGCAAGCGCCCACTGCTCGAGCAGCTGCTCGGTCCGCAGGTGCACCTGGACCTCGAGCTGGCGCTCGGCGGGATGCGCGTGCAGGCGGACCCCGCTGGCCTGGAGCAGGCGATCATGAACCTCGCGATCAACGCGCGGGACGCGCTCGAGCGCGGCGGCCACGTCCGCATCGCGACGGCCCCGGTCGCGCTCGGCCGGACCGAGGCCCGCGCACTCACCGGCGCGCGGCCCGGTTCGTTCGCGCGGGTCACCGTGGAGGACGACGGGTGCGGCATGGACACCGACACGCGGCGGCGCGCGTTCGAGCCGTTCTTCACGACCAAGTCGCAGCATCGCGGCAGCGGGCTCGGCCTCGTGACGGTCCGCGGCTTCATCGAGCGCAGTCGGGGATTCCTCACCCTCGACAGCGCGCCGGGCACCGGTACCCGGCTGGACCTGTACCTGCCGCGCGAGGATGGTCACTGACCCGTGCCGCTGCGATCCCCCGCGCCACGGCCCCGGTCGCTCGACCGGGGCCGTGTGCGTTGCGCCACTCGCGGACGGGTGAGGCCTACGTGCCCTCGCTCCAGCTCGCGAGGTACTTCGCCTGCCCCGGCGTCAGGGTGTCGATCGCGATGTCCATGCTCCGGAGCTTGAGCCGCGCGACCTCCTTGTCGATCGCCTCCGGCACCACGAAGACGTCCTTCTTGAGCGTCCGGGCCTTCTTGGCCAGGTACTCGACGCTGAGCGACTGGTTCGCGAACGACATGTCCATCACCATCGCGGGGTGGCCTTCGGCGGCCGCGAGGTTGATGAGCCGGCCCTCGCCGAGCAGCATCAGCTTCTTGCCGCCCTTGAGCGAGAACTCCTCGACGAACGCGCGCACCGTGCGCCGGCGGGTCGACATGCGCTCGAGCGCCGGGATGTCGATCTCGACGTTGAAGTGACCGCTGTTCGCGATGATCGCCCCGTCCTTCATGGCCGCGAAGTGCTCGCGCCGCAGCACCGACTTGTTGCCGGTCACGGTGATGAACAGGTCGCCGCGCGGGGCGGCCGCGGCCATCGAGACGGATTCGTAGCCGTCCATCTGGGCCTCCAGCGCCCGCACCGGGTTGATCTCGGTGACCAGCACGGTGGCGCCCATGCCCTTGGCGCGGGCGGCGAGTCCGCGGCCACACCAGCCGTAGCCGGCGATCACCACGGTGGAGCCCGCGATCAGCATGTTGGTCGAGCGCACCACGCCATCCATCGTGCTCTGGCCGGTCCCGTACCGGTTGTCGAACAGGTGCTTGGTGTCGGCGTCGTTGATCGCGATCACCGGGTAGCGCAGCACCTTGCTCGCCGCCATCGCGCGCAGGCGGGTCACGCCGGTCGAGGTCTCCTCGGTGCCGGCGAACACGTCGCGCAGGTAGTTCTTCTTCTTGGTGTGGAGCACCGTGACGAGGTCGCAGCCGTCGTCCATCGTGATGTGCGGACGCGCCTCGATGCACGACACGATGTGCGAGTAGTAGGTCTTGTGGTCCTCGCCCTTGATGGCGAACGTCGCGATCCCGTAGTGGTGCACGAGCGCCGCGGCGACGTCGTCCTGGGTGCTGAGCGGATTGGAGCCGCACAGGTAGACCTCGGCGCCGCCGGCCTGCAGCGTGCGGGCGAGGTTCGCGGTCTCGGTGGTCACGTGCAGGCAGGCCGCGATGCGCACGCCCTTGAGCGGCCGCTCCTTCGCGAACCGCGCGCGGATCGCGCGCAGCACCGGCATGTTCCGGTCGGCCCACTCGATGCGCATGCGGCCCTCGCGCGCCAGTCTCGCATCCTTGATGTGCCCGGGCCGGCCCGCGGCGGCCACCGCGGCCGACTGCTGCTGCTTCGCCATGGATTCTCCTCGAAGGGGGTGAAGGTCGTGAGCGGAAGGCCGACATTCTGCCTCAGCGCACGCTCGCCGCGCAATCCTGGAAGTTCGTCGATGACTCGGCTCGCATTCATGAGATATGCTTTCGCACATGAAACGAACAACCCTGATCCTGGACGCCGGGCTGCATGCGGAGCTGCGCCGTCGCGCGGCGGCGGAGAACCTCACCCTCACCGCCGTCCTCGAGCGCACGCTGCGCGCCGGTCTGGCGGCGCTCGACGCGACGCGCCGGGGCCGCGTGCGGCTTCCCTCCTACGACCTCGGCCCGTTCCTGCTGGAGCCGTACGAGCCGGAGCCGCTGAGCGAGCCCGCCGAGGACGAGGAGCCCGGCCGATGATCGCGCTCGACGCGGGACTGCTCGCGTACGCGGTCAACCGGGGCGCGCCCGAGCATCCGCGCGCCGTCGAGGCCGTGGAGGGGCTCGCGAGCGGCGAACGCCCCTGGGGGCTCCCGGTGTGCGAGGCCCACACATTCATCGCGCTGGTGACGCATCCCCACCGGGTGGGTCGCCCGCTGCAGATCGCGGAGGCGCTCGGGTTCCTCGAGGCGCTGCTGGCGGGGCCGTGCGGCCGGCTGCTGCTGCCGACCGCACGGCATCTGGCGGTGACACGCGAGGTGCTGGGCTTCCTGGCTCCCGGCGAGCCCGCCCCAGCGGCGCTCGAGACCGCGGTCCTGCTCCGCGAGCACGGCGTGAGCGAGGTGCTCACGTGCGGGCGGGAGTTGCGACGCTTCCCGTTCCTGGTGGCGATCGACCCTGTGCACGGCGCCGCGCGCGCGGTTCGCGCGCCCGGCGGACGCCGCTACCGCGTGCTCCGTCCGCGCGGCGGCCGCGCATGAGGCGAGGCGCCGCGCGCCGCGCACCGAGCCGTCCGCTCTTGGACGGTTGCGGGCGTCAGTGGGACGGCTTCCGGAACACCTCGTCCGGGACGACCGGGTCGAGCTCGACGTGCACCAGCTTCGCCTCCATGAAGGCCTTGCCGTCGACGAGCATGCTCTGGGTGCGCGGGAAACGGAGTGCCCCCAGCGGCTGCCAGTCGTCGAACACCACCGTGATGCGCGCAGGGCCGCCGAGCGGACCCTGGTCGCCGAACTCCATCCGGTCGAGCCCGCCCGTCGGGCCGAAGAACAGGGTCCAGTCGCGCAGCCGTTCGCTCTTCGCCAGCGCGACGTCGTAGCGCACCCCGTCGATGGTCTGCGGTTCGGGCAGCACCTGGGCCGCGACCGCGTCCGGGTGGCCGTAGAGACGGAACAACGAGCGCTCGTACTCCTTGGCGACCTGCTCCGGCAGCTGGGGCTGGTCCTGGACCTGTCCCATCGCGGCCGCCCATCCGGACGCGCCGTCGCAGCCCTGCACGATCTCGCCCATCGGCAGCCGCTGGAGCTCGTAGTGATGGTCGGGGAGCATCCAGATCGTGCTGTCGGCGACCCGCATCTGCTGCCCCTCGACGGACACCGTGAGCGAGCGTGAGGTCGTGATCCCCTTCACCGCCGCCCAGGCGGCGACTCCGCCGGCCGCATTCGCCGCGCGTTCCAACAGGGCGCGGCCGCGCGCCAGCGCTTCCGGGGTGACCGCTCCGGCCCCCAGCTTCGAGGGCGGCGGCGGGATCGAGATGTCGACGCGCTCGACGGGCAGTCCGGCCGCTGCGAGCGGACGCTCGAAATCGCCCTCCTTGCCCACCACCACCGCGCTCAGCGCCTCCGGATGGACCTTGCGCCGGACCGCCGCGGACATCGACTGCGACGTCACCGCTCCGAGGCCCTGCTGATAGCGCGCCAGGAAATCCGCCGGGTAGCCGAGCACCTGGTAGAACGCGGCGCGGAACAGCACCGCGGACGGCTTCTCGAACTCGAACACGAGGTTGTTCTGGACCGCGTCCCGCGCGACCGCGAACTCGGAGTCGGTGAATGGCTCCCGCACCGAGAGCGCCACCTCCTCGCGCAACAGCTCGAGCGCCGTCATCGCCGAGTCGTTGCGGGTCAGCGCGTACGCCCGGAACACCCCCGGACGGCGGTAGCGGATGCCGGCGTCGGCGCCCACCGCGTACGCCAGCCCGCGCTGGGTGCGGATGTGATTGACGAGCCGCGACGAGAACCCGCCGCCCAGCGCGTTCTCGTACACCTGCAGCGCCGCGTAGTCGGGATCGTCGGCGCGGGAGCCGAGATGGGTGAGGATGATGCCCGTCTGGGTCACGTCGGACTTGGGCGCGAACAGCAGCCGCGCCGGCGGGATCACCTCCGCCGTCGGCAGCGCGGGCGCCGGCGTTCCGCTGCGCTTCCAGTCGGCGAACGCGCGCGTGAGCAGCCGCTTCATCTCGGCGGCCCGAAAATCACCGAACACGGCGATCACCATGCGATCGGGCACGAACACCTGTCCGTGCAGCCGCACGCAGTCCGCGCGCGAGATCGGCTCGATGGTGGCGTACTCGGGGATCCGCACCCACGGGCTGCCCGCGCCGTGGGCGGCCCGGTCGGCCACCCGGTTCAGGAGCTCGAGCATCTCGTCGTTGCGGCTCGCGATGCCGCGGCGCAGGCCCACCTTCGACAGCTCGATCTTGTCGTCCGGAAACGCGGGCTTCCGCAGCACCTCGGCGAACAGCCCCACCACCTCGGCGGTGTTGTCGGTCAGACAGCGGAATCCACCGTAGCCGAGGTCGTCGGAGAGCCAGCTGCTGAGCGAGGCGCCGATGGCCGCGAGGCGGTCGTCGAGCGCGTCGCCGGGGTGCGTGGCCGAGCCACCGGTGCGCATCACCTCGCCCGTGACGTCGGCGAGCCCGACCCGATCGTCGGGCACCAGCAGCGGGCTGGCCGGGAAGTACGCCGTGCCACTCACCACCGGCAGCGTGTGGTCCTCGAGCAGGAACACCACCGCGCCATCGGGGAGCACGAAGCGCTCGGGCGTGACCACCCGGACCGGGCGCAGCGGCGGGGCCACCACGTGATGCGGATCGAAGCGCGAATCCTCCGCCCGCGCGCCGGACGCGGCGGCGAGCACCAGGACCAGCGCCAGCGGGAATGCTGCTCGTGCCGTCGTCATCTCAATGCCCCCCCGGATCGGCGGCTGCGGTCGCCGGGTTCGCGATCATGGCCACGGTGCGATTGGCTCGGGTCAGCGAGCGCTTCAGGACGCCCGCGAGGTCGTCGAGCGTGAGCGCCTGTACCCGCTCCTGCTCGCGGAAGAACTGCCGCCAGTCGCCGAACAGGGTCTGCGCCATGGCGAGCTCGGACGCCAGGTTCGCGTTGCCCTCGGCCGCGTCGATCTTCTGGGCACGCACCCGCACCTTGTAACCTGCCAGCTCCTCGGCGGTGAACGGGTGAGCGGCCTCCACGTCGTCGAGCACCCGGTACACCGCCCGCTCGACGGTGTCCGGATCGACCCCGGCCGCCGGCACCGCGAGGATCCCGAGCATCGACGGGAACTTGTCCCCCGGGATGCCGGTGGCCACGCTGAAGTACGCGACGATCTTCCGCTCCTTGACCAGCGCCTTCTGGAGGCGCGCGTAGTCGCCGCCTCCCAACAGGTCGGCCACCGCCCGATGGGCCGCACTGCTCGGGTCGGTGGTCGCGGGGATGTGCCAGCCGATGGCGACGATGGGCTGCGCGGCGTCCTCGATGACGGCGCGCCGCTCGGCCTTCTGCTCGGGTTCCACGGTGTCGACCACCGGCGGCGGCGGGCCGGGCGGGATGTCGCCGAAGTAGCGCTCGGCGAGCGGCTGCAGCTCGGCGCGCGTGACGTCGCCCACCACCGCGATCGTGATCGCGGGAGCGACGTAGTGGCGCCTGAAGAACTCGTCGCCCTCGGCTCGCGTGAACGACGCGAGATCGGAGGCGTAGCCGATGGTGCCGAACCCGTACGGGTGCGCCACGTAGGCGAGGTGGACGAACTCGTCGAGCAGCCGCCCGAACGGCGAGGACTCGGTGCTCATCCGGCGCTCCTCGATCACCACCTCGCGCTCCTTGTAGAACTCCCGGAACACCGGGTGCGCGAGCCGGCCGCCCTCCATCCGTGCCCACAGCTCGAGCCGGTTCGACGGCACCGAGTACTGGTAGCCCGTGACGTCGGAGCTGGTGAACGCGTTCAGATCCTTGGCGCCCGCCTGCTCGAGGATGCGCGAGAACTCGTTCGATTCGACCTGGGCACGCGCCGCCTCCTGGGCCTCGGCGAAGGCCTTCCCGAGCTGGCCGAGCCGCGCGGAGTCGGCGGCGGCTCCGCGACGGCGCTCGTCGAGCAGGGCCTGGAACGCCGCGTCCTCGGCCGCCATCAGCGGCTGCTCGGCCGCGAAATCCCGGGTCCCCACCCACGGCGTACCCTTGAACGCCATGTGCTCCATCATGTGGGCGAGCCCGGTGGTGCCGATCTGGTCGTCGGCGGAGCCCGCGTTCACGATCGCCTGGAACGAGAACACCGGCGCATCGTGGCGCTCCACCAGGATGAAACGCAGGCCGTTCGCGATCCGGAACTCCTGCACCTGGCCTTCCAGGCGCTCGAGTCCGGTCCGTACCGCAGCGACGCTCGCGCGCGGCGCCCGCGGCGCGGCGAGCGCGCGCGGCACGGCGTTCACGGCGAGCGCCAGCGCGAGCGCCGCCGCTGCGAGCCGCACCGGGCCCGCGGGGGTGGGACGAGGCAGCATGGAACCCTCCTGAGCCGATCGATCGGTGCCGGGGAGCGCGGGCACTCTGCCACAGCGCGCCGCGCGGCGAAAGCGCGTGCGGCGCCGAGCGCGCATCATGCCGCGGGCGCTGGCGCGGCACCCGGTCGCCGGTCACCGAGCCGGCGCGCGGATCAGTGCGGGCGGGCGGCTCCGTGCTCCGCCAGCCGCGCCTTGAACGCGTCGATGCTCGCGATCGGCGTGGGGTCGACGCCGTTGAGCAGCGCCAGGTAGAAGCTCAGCCAGTCCCCGAGCTGCACCAGCGCGGCGACGCGCGCCACACGCGACTCGCCCGCCCCCCGCAGCTCGTGGACCGCGCCCCCCTGCCGGGCAACGTAGTCCGCGGTGAGCGCGAGTCGCGTCGCGGCCTCGGGCGCATCCTCGCGGTCCCGGAGCACCAGCACGGCGATCGGCGCCTGCGCAGCGCCGGCGTTCTCCCATCCGACGATCTCGTTGTGGTTGAGCTCCGGCACCAGCGCCGAATGGCTGAGCAGCTTCGCGTTCTCGTTCAGCTGGTTGCGGCACCGCGTCGCCACCGGGCCGAGACGCTCGGAGGCGGCGTAGACGAACACCAGCCGGCCGTGCACCTCGCGCGCCAGCTGCTTGCACGGGTTCTGGGCCTCGGGCACCTGGGGACCGATGCGGGCGAGCTGCGCGCGCATCACCTCGGCGGCCTCGCGCCACGCCGGCGCCGGGTCGTCGATCCAGCCCAGTGCGGCGAGCAGGCCGCTCAGCGGCACCCAGGCCGAGAACAGCGCCGCGCGCGGCGGCGAGCCGCCCGGCAGCTGCGTCACGTGCACGCCGTCGCGGCCACACGCCGCGGCAAGCGCGCCGCCGGTGGTCATCGCCAGGCGCGGAGCGCCACGCCGGCCCGCCTCGGCGTACAGCGCGAGCGTCTCCTCGGTGCCGCCCGAGTACGAGCACAGCAGGGCGAGAGCGCTGCGGTCCACGTACGCCGGCCAGCGGTACTCGCGCGTGATGAGCAACGGCCGCGGCAGGCGGTCGGACCACAGTCCCGCGCACAGCTCGGCCGCCATCGCGGAGCCGCCCATCGCGCCCACCGCGATCAGCGCCGGCTCCCGGGTCGGCAGACGCCAGGGCGCCGCCTCGAGCGCGGCCAGCGCCGCGTCGACGTGGTCCGGGATCGCGGCGATGCGGGCCGCCATGTCGAAGTGGTCGTAGTCGCCGTACGGGGGCTCGAGCGTGAGCATCAAAGGGGGCTCCGTTTCGCCGCCAGGAAGCTCGGCAGCCGGGTGTCGACGTGTTCGCGCATCAGGGCCTTGACGGCGGTCGCGGACGGGCACTCGAGCGCGGCGGCCGCGACCGCCCGCGCCTGCTCGTGACGCACGCTGCGGATCGCCGCCTTCACGCGCGGGAGGTCGTAGGGCGACATGGACAGCTCGTCCACTCCCAGTCCCACCAGCAGCACCGCGATGCGCGGATCGCCGGCCATCTCGCCGCACAGGCCCACCCAGCGCCCGGCCGCGTGGGCCGCGGCGACCGTGTGGGCGATGCTGCGCAGCACCGCCGGCTCGAGCGGCTCGTAGAGGTACGAGAGGCGTTCGTTGTCGCGGTCCATCGCCAGCGTGTACTGCACCAGGTCGTTGGTGCCGATCGAGAAGAACGACGCGTGGCGCGCCAGCACGTCGGCCATCCACACCGCGCTCGGGGTCTCGATCATCAGGCCGATCTCGAGCGCCGGATCGTACGCCGCGCCGGCGTGGTCCAGCTCGGCCCGGGCCTGGGCGCACAGCTCCAGGGCACGCAGCAGCTCGCCCTCGCTCGCGACCATCGGGAACATCATCCGGACGCGGCCATGGGCGCTGGCACGGTAGATGGCGCGCAGCTGGGCGCGGAACACCTCGGGGTGGTGGAGCGCGAAGCGGATGCCGCGCCAGCCGAGGAACGGATTCGTCTCGTGCGTCATGCCCAGGTAGGAGGCCACCTTGTCGCCACCCAGGTCCATGGTGCGGAACAGCACTGGGCGCGGCGCCATCCGCGTGGCGACGGACCGGTAGGCCACCGCCTGCTCCTCCTCGGTCGGCAACTCCGGGCGGCCCATGTAGAAGAACTCGGTGCGGAACAGCCCGATCGAGTCGGCCCCGCACTGGAGCGCGACCTCGACCTCGCCGGGCTGCTCGATGTTGGCGCCCAGCTCGATCCGCCGGCCGTCGGAGGTCTCGGCGGGCTCGTCGCGCAGGCGCGCGAGCTTGCGGCGCTCCTCGTCGATGCGATGGCTGCGGCTGCGATACTGCTGCTCGCACGCCGCGTCGGGCTCCAGCTCGATCACGCCGGTGTACCCGTCCACCGCGGCGATCGTGCCGGATTGAACCTGCGCCATGATGCCGCGCACGCTCACCACCGCGGGAATGCCCCGCCCGCGGGCGACGATCGCGCCGTGCGAGGTGCGCCCCCCCACCTCGGTGACGAACGCCAGCACCTTGTCGGGGCGCAGGACCGCGACCTCGCTGGGGCCGAGGTCGTGCGCCACGACGATCGAAGGCTCCTTCAATTCCGCGAGCGCGCGCGGCACCGCGCCGAGCAGCGCGCGCAGCACCCGCCGCGTGACGTCCAGGATGTCCACGTGGCGCTCGCGCAGGTACTCGTCCTGCGCGCTCTCGAGCCGCGCGGAGACCTGGCCCATGGTGGCGCGGAACACGCCCGCCGCCCCGCGGTGCTCGACCCGCACGCCGTGCTCGACCGCGCGCATCAGCTCGGGATCCTCGAGCAGCAGCAGGTGGGCGTCGTAGATGCGCGCCTCGAAGTCTCCCAGCTCGGCGGCGATGCTGTCTCGGATGCGGTGCAGGTCCTCGCGCGAGGAATCGAGCGCCGCCCGGAAGCGCGCGAGCTCGGCCTCCTCGGTGCCGGGCGCGAGCAGGGTGTCGCGGACGGCGAGCTCGTCGCGTTCGAAACGGAACACCGGTCCCAGGCCGATCCCCGGTGACGCCGCGATGCCGGTGAATCTCACGGCTCGCCTCCGAACTTGCCGTCGACCAGCGCTTGGAGCGCGGCGATCGCGGCGCTCTCATCCGGGCCGTCGGCGCGCACCCGGATCGTGCTCCCCTCCTCGGCCGCCAGCATCATCACCCCCATGATGCTCTTGCCGTTCACCTCGAGGTCGTCACGCGAGACGAATACCTGCGACTGGAACCGCGCCGCGGTCTTGACGAACAGCGCGCACGCTCGCGCGTGCAGGCCGAGCTGGTTGCGGATCAGCAGGTCCATCTCCGTCACGCCCCGTCCTCCTCGGTCCCCCTCAATGCATCATCCACGCGGCGACCAGACTCAGCGCCCCGACGCCCAGCGCCCACTCCACCGGCGACGGCCGCGGCCGCTGCGCGGACAACAGCCCCATCACGAGTCCCGCGCCCAGCGTCGCCTGCCACGACCACGGGCGCGGAATGCCCCCCGGCACCAGCAGCGTCGCGACGATCGCGCCGATTCCCGCGGTGCCCAGCAGCACGAGCAGCCGGATCGCGGATTCGAAGCGCCGGCGCAGCCGCTCGTCGAGCACTGCCGGTCCCGCCCGCCAGCCCCAGCCCACGCCCGCGACGCGCACGGTCTGGTGCGCCGCGTTGTACGCCAGCCACAGCGACAGCGCGGCGACCCACGCCGGACCGTGCAGCGCCAGCCATATGCCGAGGCAGGCCGCCACCGGACGCAGCGTGAACCAGAAGAACCGGTCGCCGAGCGAGGCGAGCGAGGAGCCGAGCACGTTCTTCACCCGCGTCATCCCCTCGGCGTCCGGTCCGGCGCCCGCGGCCCGCTCGGCCTCGAGCGCGGCAGCGGCGCCCAGCGCCAGCGAACACATCGACGGCTGGGTGTTGAAAAACGCCGTGTGCTCCGCCAGCCGCTCGCGCCGCGCCACCGGATCCGGCAGCAGCCGCCGCAGCGCGGGCTGCAGCGCCCACGCCCAGCCCAGTCCCTGCTGGCGCTCGTAGTTCCACGTCGCCTGCAGCAACTGCGCCCGCAGGCCCATCTCGAGTCGCACGCGCATCCCGAGCCGGTCGCCGCTCATGGCGTCCCCAGCATCTGCACCAGCCACGCGACCATCAGCGCCACGCCGAACACCGCCGAGCGGATCAGCCGCCGCTGGACGAACGCGTGCAGCAGCTGCGCGAGTCCGAGCCCGAGCCACAGCGGCTCGGCGAGCGACCACGCGCGCGCCAGCCGCAGCGATTCGCGCTCCACCGCGCCGGCGAGCCCGATCCGGGCGGCCGCGAGTCCGACGGCCGTGTACCCTACCCCGACCGCGAACGCCAGGGCAACGGCCGCGGCGTGCGCCTGCGTCAGCGCGCCCTCGTGGCCGGCGCGCAGTTCGGCCTCGCACCAGCGGCTGAGGCCCTCGTTGCGTCGGCGCTGCCACTTCACCAGCGGTACGCCGAGGACCGCCACCGCCAGCCCCACCAGCACGCCCACCAGCGCGCACGCCTCGCGGGTCATCGGAAAGCCCACGCCGGCGCCGAGCGCGAGCGCGGTCCCGGTGCCAACCACGCCGGCGGCCGCGAAGTCCTCGGGCGTGCGCGCACCCACCGGCAGCGTGCTGGAGGCCAGCACCTGGAGCACCACGGCGGACTGCATCGCGAGCGGCACGTCGCCCCACAGCATGCCGAGCAACGTGCCGGTGACGAGCGGCTGGAACAGCAGCGTCTGCGCGACCGGGGTGGCGTCGAGCGCGGCGACGCCGCCGAGCAGGATCGTCCCGAGCAGGGCGAGGTTCATGCGCCGCGGCGCGCCTGCCGGCGCGAGCCGAACGTGCGACGGTGGGTCATCGCGGGCTCAGCTCCGGCACCAGCGACTCGAGCCGCTCCGCGCGGGTGGCCGGCACGTCCTGGACCTCGAGCCGCACCCCGTGCGCGAGCAGCGCGCGGGCCGCCGCGCGGTCGGCCTCGCCGAGGTAGACGTACTCGTTCACCTTCACCGAGCCGGGCGCGTAGTGGAGGCCTCCGAGGTTGAGCACCTCGATGGCCGCCCCCGCGTCGACCAGCGCCAGCGCCACGGGCAGCGCGCGCACGAGCAGGAATGCGCCGCCGCGCGCGTCGCGCTCGGTCGCCCAGCCGGCGGCCGCATCCGCGATCGTCAGCACCCGCACGTCGACCCCGGGCGCGGCGGATGCGAACAGTTCGCGCTCCCAGGGATTGGCCGCGGCCTGGTCGTCCGCCACCCAGATGCGCGCCGGCTTCAGCCGCTGCCCCCACGCCACCACCACCTGGCCGTGGATGAGGCGATCGTCGACGCGCGCGAGGAGCCAGCTCATGCCGGCTGCCCGCGTTGGACCCGGATGCTGTCCTGCCCCTTCTTCTGCAGGCGCTCGGCGAGCGCGAACACGTCGGCCTGGTCGCGATTGTGGAGGTAGTCGAGCAAGATAGGGAGGTTGAGGCCGCTGACGACGACCACCTCGCCGCGGCCACGCGCCGCCGCCAGGCCGCACAGCGTGCACGAGCCGCCCCAGAAATCGGTGAGCACCAGCCCGCCATGCGTCCAATGCTCGACCTGCCGCTCGATGGCCTCCTCCAGCCCGTCGCGAGAGAGTCCCTCGTTGCTGAGGATCGCGATGTCCTCGGCCGGCCCGTACACCGTCTCGGCCGCGCGCAGCAGCGCCGCCGCGAGATCAGCGTGGGTCACGAGCAGCACCGGGACGCGCGCCATCACTCGGTGTCCGCCCGCACCCACGCCTTGGCGGCGCTCTTGCGCTTCATCAACTCGAGCAGGTGCTGATTCAGGCGCTCGGCCGGCGAGTAGCCCGCGGTGACCTTGACCAGGTAGTTGAGCGCGATCACCTCGGCGATCACCGTGATGTTCTTGCCCGGCGTGATGGGCACCGTGACGAGCGGGATCTCCACGCCGAGGTGCGTGGTCTTGCGCTCGTCCAGGCCCACCCGCTCGTAGTCGGCCTCGTTCGACCACTCGGTGAGCTGCACTTCGACCTCGATGCGCTTCTGCAGGCGGATCGAGCGGATGCCGAAGATCGCCTGCACGTCGATGATGCCGAGACCGCGGATCTCCATGTGGTGGCGCAGGAGCTGGTTCCCGGTACCGATCAGCAGATCGCCGTGGCGCCGCGTGATCGTGACGACGTCGTCGGCCACCAGCCGATGGCCGCGCTCGACCAGGTCGAGCGCGGTCTCCGACTTGCCGATCGCGCTGCGCCCCGTGAACATCAGCCCCACCCCGTAGACGTCCACCAGCGATCCGTGGACCGAGACCTGCGGCGCGAACAGGTGGTCGAGGTAGCCGGTCAGCGAGTGGATGAAGGGCGTGGTGCTCTGCGGGGTGCGCAGCACCGGGGTCTGGGTCTGGTTCGCGCGCTGGATCAGGTAGGGCGGCACCTCGAGCGCCTTGCACACCACGATGAGCGGCATCTGGAACTGGAACAGCCGGTCGATCGCCAACCGCACGTCGCTCGGCGTGAGCGTCGCGAGGTAGGTCAGCTCGGTCTGCGCCAGGATCTGGATGCGCTCGGGCAGGAAATTCTCGACGAATCCCATCAGCGCCATGCCGGGCCGATGGATGTCGCTCACCGTGATCTCGAGGCTCGAGGCCATCGATTCCGTGAGCTGCTCGAGCTGGAGCTCCTGGCGCTGATCCTCGAACAGCCGCGCGACGCTCAGCGTGTTCACGATCTCAGTCCTCGAAGCCAGTCGCTCCCTCGTCCTCGGCGGACGGGGCCGCGTGGCCGTTGACCACGCGCGTGCTCCCGCGAGCCTCGTGCTTGCGGTCCACGCGGCGCTCCTTGAGGCGCCGGAGCTGCTCCTCCAGCGCGTCGGCCGCGCGGTCGATCGCCATGCGGGCGTCGGTCGCCTCCTCGCGGCCCACTATCTGATTCTGTCGCAGGCGCACCGTGATCTCGGCGATGTGCCGGTACTTCTCCGCGGTGATGACGAGGTGCGCCTCGAGGATGTCGCCGGCGTAGCGCTGGAACCGTCCCAGGCGCTGCTCGACGAAAGTGCGAAGCTCGGAATCCAGGTCGCAGTGTCGTGCCGTCGTGGTGATCTGCATGGTCCAACCTTCCCCCGGCCTGCGTGAGCCGGCCCCCGCGACGCGTCCGGCCGTGGCCGCGCCGCGACGTCCGAAGATCAGGCGACCCGCCGGCGGAAGCGCGCCGGCAGGATGTTCAGCTGTTCGCGGTACTTCGCCACCGTCCGCCGGGCGATCTTGAGCCCGCGCTGATGGAGCAGTTCGGCGATGTGCTGGTCCGACAGGGGTTCCTTCTTGTCCTCCTCGTCGATGAGGGTCTTGATGATGTCCTTGGCCGTGCGAGCCGAGACGTCCTCGCCATCCTCGGTCTCGAGGCCGCTCGAGAAGAAGAATTTCAGCTCGAACACGCCGCGGGGGGTCTGCACGTACTTGCCGCTGCAGACACGGCTCACGGTGGATTCGTGCATGTCGATCTGGCGCGCCACCTGCTGGAGCGTCAGAGGCCGCAGGAACGCGATGCCCTTGTCGAAGAACTCGCGCTGCTCGCGGATGATGCAGTTCATGACCTTGATCATGGTGCGGCGGCGCTGCTCGATGGTTTGGATCAGCCAGCGCGCGGAGTTGAGCTTGCCCTGGATGTATTCGCGCGTCTTCAGCTCGCCGGTGGTCGCGTCGGCCTTCTTCTTCTCCCGCAGCACGCCCTCGTACGCCGAGGAGATGCGCAGCCGCGGCAAGTGGCGGTCGTTCAGCAGCACCACGTACTCCTCGTCGACGCGCTCCACGAGCAGGTCGGGCACCACGTACTTCGGGTCCTCGCTCGAGACCTGCAGGCCCGGCCGCGGATTCAACGTCGCGATCACGTCGGCCGCCGCCTGCACCTCCTCGACCGAGCACCGGAGCTGGCGTGCGATCTCGGGGAAGCGGCGGTTCACGAGGTTGTCGAACTGGTCGTGGATCAGGCGCCAAGGCAGCGTGTCGCGCTCGCCGCGCGCCGCGAGCTGGAGCAGCAGACACTCCCGCAGATCGCGCGCCCCGACCCCGATCGGCTCCAGCGTCTGCACGACCTGCAGGGCCGCCTCGATCTCCTCCGGCGGCGCGCCGACCGCCTGCGCGACCTCGTCGAGCGGCGTGGCGATGAAGCCCCGGTCGTCGAGCGAGCCGACGAGGAACTCGCACACCGTCAGCCGCGTCGGGCTCAGCTCCAGGAAGTGCAACTGCTCGAGCAGCGACTCCGCTAGCGTGGTGCGCGTGACCGGCACCTTCTCGAGGAACTCCTGGACCGTCTCGCTCTCCGGGATGTACGCGCGGTCGAGCGCACCGTCCTGCATGTAGTCCGACCAGTCGATGGGGTCGTCCTCGGCGGGATCCTCGGACTCCTGATTCGCGGTCTCCTCGGGCGAGTCCTCCTTCTCGAGGTCTTCGCTGTCGACGATCTCGTCGACCTCCTCGAGCAGCGGGTTCTGCATGATCTCCAGCTTGAGGATCGCCTGGAGCTCGAGGGTCGGGACCTGGAGCAGCTTGAGGGCCTGCTGCAGCCGCGGCGTCATGATGAGCGCCGGCCGCATCGTCAGGTTCAGCGAAGGTTTCATTTCCATCGTGGGGTCCTGGGGGCTAGAGGCTGAAGCGCTCGCCGAGGTAGATCTCCCGCGCGCGGGCGTCCTGCGCCAGCTCCTCCGCGGTTCCCTGCAGCAGGATGCGCCCCTCGTACATGATGTACGCCCGGTCGGTGATGCGCAGCGTCTCCCGGACGTTGTGGTCGGTGATCAGCACGCCGAGGCCGCGATCGCGCAAGCGCCGGACGATGTCCTGGATCTCGGCGACGGCGATCGGGTCGATCCCGACGAACGGCTCGTCGAGCAGCATGTAGGACGGCTCGCGCGCGAGGGCGCGTGTGATCTCGACCCGTCGGCGCTCGCCGCCGGAGAGCTTGGTCGCCTGGCGGTCCGCCAGATGCGTGAGGTTGAGATCGTCGAGCAGCTGGTCGAGTCGCTCGCGCCGCCGGGCCGGCGTGAGCTCCATGGTCTCGAGCACGGCCAGCACGTTGTCGCGCACGTTGAGCCGCCGGAAGATGCTGGGCTCCTGCGCCAGATAGCCGAGACCCATGCGGGCGCGCCGGTAGACGGGCTCCTGCGTGATGTCCCGCCCGTCGAGCAGGATCCGCCCCTCGGCCGGCCGCAGCAGTCCGACGATCATGTAGAAGGACGTCGTCTTGCCCGCGCCGTTGGGCCCCAGCAGTCCGACCACCTCGCCGCAGCGCACCTCGATGGTGACGTCGCTCACCACGCGCCACTTCCCGTAGTAGCGCACCAGCTTCTCGGCAAGCAGGCCGGGCCGGTCGCACGGGGTGGGCGTGGGGGTCGCGGGCAGGTCGCTCACTGCTTCCCCTCGGGCGGGCCGATGATGCCGCCGGAGCGCGTGCGAACGAGCGCGCTCACGTCGCGCTTGAACTCGAAATGCCGCAGCTCGGGATCGCTCTCGAAGCCGTAGCCGGTCAGGACGTCGCCGGCGCGCTCGACGCGGACCAGGCGATCGACCGGGACCAGGATGCGCTGATTCTGGTTGGTGAAGTGCATCTCCTCGGTCGACATCCGGGTGCCTTCGGCGCTCTTGAGCACCACGTTGCCGCGGGCGGTCATGTCGCGCGTGGTCTGGTGGATCTCGCCTTCGCGGGCGGTGAGCGTCGAGGTGCCCTTGCCCTCGCGGTCGAAGAAGTCCACCCGCACGCCGCGGGCGGTGATCAGGTTGCGGGCGCTGTAGGTCGCGGCGTAGCGCGCGAACAGGCGCCAGGCGGGCGTGCCCTGGTCGGTCTCGGTGAGCACGAAATCGCTCACTTCCTGGTCCGGCAGCTCGCCGCTCGCCGCCGCGCCGCTCGGGGAGTGCCGCGAGCCGCAGCCGGTCGCCAGCGCCGCCGCGAGCGACACGGCGAGCACCCCGACGGCCAGAGGACGGATGCGGGAGGAACGCATGGAGGACCTCTTTCGGCACCACGATGACACCACGTTCGAGACGTCGAGCGCCACGCTAGCAAAGGGTTCGCGGGCCCGCAAGCACGCGCTGTGCCAGCGGGCCCGGATCGCCTGCTCACCTTGGTTATCGGGCTTCCCCCCCATCATCTTGACCGTGCTTCGACGGCGCCGTCGGCGGCGGGGACGACCCGCCGGCCGGAATCGCCGGCCTCCCCGTGGGGGCTCAGGCCCCGACGCGCGGACGTGGCGGCGCCGGCGGCGCTCGCAGCACTCGCAGCGTGTCGAGTCCGAGCGCGTCGGACGCGAGGTCGCGCCGGATGCGCGCCAGCAGCCCGGCCAGCGACGTGCCGCGCGGGTCGAATGCGAACGAGGCCGCGGCGGCCGCCGGTGCGAGGCGGATCGAGCCCGCCTGGACCCCCGTGCATCCCACGAGCGCCCGGCGCACGCGCGCGCCCTGCGCGGTCGACCAAGGCGTGCGCGCGCCGGCGATGGCGGCGAAGACCACCCAGTGTCCGCGGGCGCGTGCGCTCCCCACCACCGCGTGGTCGTAGACCGCCGCCATGCGGTCTTCGAGGCACGCGCCGCAAGCGCCCGCGACCTGTGCGCCGCCCATCAGGGCGAGCAGCACGCCGGCCGCGCTCAGCCCGCATGCGCTCCAGAGCAGACGTTGACTCGCGTAACGCGCGGACCATCGGCTCGCGTAACGCGCGGACCATCGGCACACCCGATCACTCGTGCGCATGTGGAGCCTCCTGCGCCGGGCGGCTCGCGGTCCAGCGGAAGTAGCGCACCAGCTGATCGATGTCGCGGGGGCCGAGTTGCTGGTCGGGCATCGGCACGCGGTAGCGCGCGAGCAGCGCCTTCGCGGTGTCGTCGTGCGCCAGCATCGCGGTGGGCGAGGTCAGCCACGAGCGCAGCCACGCGTCGCTGCGGCGCGCGGTCACGCCCTGGAGGTCGGGGCCGAGCTTGGGGCCGCTCCCGATGCCGTGACAGGCCAGGCACTGACTCTCGAACCGCAGCTTGCCCTGGGCCGCCTCGGGGTCGTCCGGGGCCGCGCTCGCCGGCATGTTGTGGTGCTCGAGCGGACCTTCGGGAGTGCCGCCGCTGGCATCGATCACGCCGATCGCACCCTGCGAGGCGTTCGCGAAATGATGGTCGACCATCACGTACTTCCCCGCTTCCGGGATGCGGAACTCGACGATCGCGGCGCCGCTCGACGGCAACAGCACCGTCTGCATCCCGCGCAGGAGATTGGCGGGGTTGCCGTCGAGCCACACGCGATCGAAGATCTCGCCCACCACGTGGAAGCTCGAGGTGTTGCTGGGCCCGGCGTTGAGCACGTAGAGGCGCACGCGCTCGCCCGGCTTCGCGACCAGCGGATGCTCGACCATGCCGTTGTAGACGCCGTTGAAGACGGTGTACGTGGATTGCTTGGTCCGCACCTTCTCGAGATCGAGCACCTGGAGCGGCACCCCGTCGACCTTGCGCTTCTGCGGGTCGGGCCGGGTGTAGAACTCGCTCTGCACGATCGCGTACTCGCGGTCGACGTGTGTCGGCCAGCCCTCGCGCGGCTCCACGATCACCATGCCGTACATCCCCGAGGCGATGTGCTCGAGGATCATGGGAGTGCCGCAGTGGTACATGAACACGCCCGGATAGTGCGGCACGAACTCGAAGGAGATGGTCTGTCCCGGCGCGATGGAGCGGTACTTGTCCTGCGGGGAGACCATCGCGGCGTGGAAGTCCATCGAGTGCATCATCGGCGCCGCGAACACCGGCACTCCCGGCATCGCCTCCTCGCTGCGATTCGTCATGCTGAAGCGCACGCGATCCCCGACCCGCACGCGCGCGATCGGTCCGGGCACCTGGCCGCCGAACGTCCAGGCGCTGAACTTCACCCCGGGCGCCAGCTCGATGACCTGGTGCACGACGTCGATCTGGATGTCCTTCACCGGCGCCGGGTCGAGTCGCGGGGGCACCGGACCGGGCGCGAGCGCCGGACCGTCGAAGTACGGTCCCGTGTGGGGCAGATCGTCGCGCACGACGGCGGGCGGCGAGGCGAGGGATTCGGTGGCCTCGTCGTCCGCGGCGGGGTGCGGCGCACACGCCGCGAGCGTCGACAGCAGGGAACAACACAGCAACAGGATTCCGAGCCTCATGGAGTTCTCCTCGTGGGGGCCGAGGTGGATCCGAACCTGGGACGGATGGGTGAAGGGGGGATGGGGCCCCCGTGCGCGGGCGGCGGCGTGCACTCGCGCGTGCGGGCGACGAGAGGTCGTATCTCCTCCCGCGGCCCGCGAGGATCGTCGAGGACCTCGGCGACCGCGCGAGCATCGGGCCCGGCGCCGGTTTCGGCAAGCACGAAGACTCACAGACCGCCGATGGAGAGCTGCGTCCCGCTTCCCGGATACGATACCCGGCCCGCGTGCACGCGCACCCCGCGAGTGAGCCGGTGCGGCTCGCGCGGACCGAGGTCGACGACGTGCTCCACGCGCGCGCCACGCGCGAGCAGCGCGTCGGCCAGCAGCGAGCGGTGGCACTGTTCGGGGCGGGCCTCCGCGCACATCAGCGCGAGCCGATGGTCGGCGGCCTCCGCCAGCAGCCCGTCGACCGCGCGCGCGAACTCCGCGCTGCCCATGTGGTCGGCGTAGCCACGGAACGCCGGTTCGGTCAGCGCGGTGTGCGGGCTCTCGGGGTGCGGCTCGCGGTAGCCGCCGAGCGGCTCGGCGTGGCGGTATGTGATGCCCGCCGCCGCGAGTGCCGCGGCGAGCGGCACCGCGTCGTAGTGCGGATGGCGACGCGAGCGCGGAAAGCGCCGCACGTCGACCACGCCCGCGACCGCGTGCGCGCGCAGCAGCGCGAGCGTGTCGGCGAGCGGGCGCGAAGAGTGGCCGAGCGTGAGGATCAGGGCCGGCGGCGAGGTAGCGACGACATCGGACACCGGACCAGCATCGCGGTTCCCGCCCCGCGCCTCAAGCGCCCCGGCGGCGCCGGCGACGCGTCAGCCGCCGGTGCGCAGGCAGTCGTGCAGGTGGAGCACCCCCACCGGGCGTCGGTCGCCGTCGACCACCACCAGCGCGGTGATGGGGCCCGCGGGGCGCTCCTCCATCGCGCGCACCGCCGCCGCCACCAGTGCGTCGGGTGCGATGACGCTGGGCGAGCGGCCCATCACGTCGGCGGCCGTCAGCGCCCACGGGTCGGCGTGCTTCATGAGGATGCGCTTGAAGTCGCCGTCGGTGATCACGCCCGCCAACCGGCCGGCGCCGTCGAGCACCGTGGTGATGCCGAGGCGCTTGTCCATGATCTCGATCATCACGCTCCGCAGCGGCGCGCTCTCGCCGACCGCCGGCATGCGGTCGCCGTCGTGCATCAGCTCCTCGACCCGCCGCGAGGCGGTCTGACCGATCACGCCGCCGGGATGCAGGAAGCGGAAGTCCTCGGCGTCGAAGCCCCGCTGCTCCAGCAGCGCGATCGCGAGGCAGTCCCCCATCACCTGCGCCACGGTGATGCTGGTGGTGGGCGTGAGGTCCATCGGGCACGCCTCGCGCAGCGGGCCGGTGAGCAGCGTCACGCGCGCCTTGCGCGCGAGCGGCGTCGCCGGGGTGGCGACCAGCGCCAGCAGCGGAATGCCGCGGCGCTCGAGATACGGCAGCAGCGCGAGCAACTCCTCGCTGGCGCCGCTCTTCGAGATGAACAGGGCCACGTCGCCGGCCGAGAACAACCCCGCGTCGCCGTGCAGCGCGTCGGTCGGATGCAGGAAGATCGCGGGCGTGCCGGTGCTCGTCAGCGTGGCGGCGAGCTTGTGCGCGAGCAGGCCGGACTTGCCGACCCCCGACACGATCACCTTGCCGCGGCAGGCGGCGAGCACCGTGACGGCTTCGACGAACGAGTCGTCGAGCCGCGCTTCGAGGCCCGCGACGGCCGCGGCCTCGGTGCGCACCACGTCGCGCGCGAGCGCGAGCAGTTCGGCCGGACTCTTCATGTCACCTCGTAGCGCTGCAGCACGCGCGGCCACGTTCCGTTGTGGCGCAACACCGATTCGACCACCTCGCGCACCGCGCCGTAGCCCGCGCGTGCGCGGGTCACGCCGCGCACCAGCGGGAACAGCTCGGCCGACGCGTCGGCGACCGCGATCGGCCAGCCCACGCGGCGGAGCATCGGCACGTCGGGAAGGTCGTCGCCGACCATCGCGCACTCCTCCCAGCGCGCGCCCTCGCGCCGCAGGACCTGTTCGGCGATCGCCACCTTGTCCCGGATGCCGAGGTAGTGCTCGAGCTTCAGGTCGTGCATGCGCGCGGCGACCGCCAGGGAGTCGCGCCCCGAGATGACCACCGGCAGCACGCCCAGCTCTCGCGCCCATTCCAGGGCCAGTCCGTCGCGAATCCAGAAGTGGCGCAGGTCGCCCTCGCGGGTGAAGCCGATGACGCCGTCGGTGAGCGTGCCGTCCACGTCGAGGAACAGCACCTTCACCGGACCGGGGAACGGGCACTCGAGCGGCGTCGGGGCCTCAGCCACGGGCGGGCTCCTCCACCGCCGCGCGCACCCGCAGCGCCTCGTCGAGGAACGACGCGGCCTGCGCGAGCGGCAACTGGGTGGCGGCGTCGGACAGGGCGTGCGCCGGGTCGGGATGGGTCTCGAAGAACAGCCCGTCGATGCCGCACGCGACCGCCGCGCGCATGAGCGGGAAGGCGAAGCGCCGGTCGCCGCCGGTCTCGGCGCCGCCCGGGCGCTGCAGGCTGTGGGTGGCGTCGAACACGACCGGCCACCCCAGCTCGCGCATCACCACGAGCGCGCGCATGTCCACGACCAGGTCGCCGTAGCCGAAGCTGGCGCCGCGCTCGGTCAGCAGCACCTGGGCTCCGCCGGCCCCCACGATCTTGTCGACCGCGTGGCGCATGTCGGCGGGCGCGAGGAACTGCCCCTTCTTCACGTTCACCGCGCGCCCGCTGCGCGCCGCGGCCTCGAGCAACGCGGTCTGCCGGCACAGGAACGCGGGGATCTGGAGGATGTCCGCGACCGCCGCCGCCGCCGCGATCTCGCCGGTCTCGTGCACGTCGGTCAGGATCGGCACCCCGATCTCGCGCTTGACCTTCGCGAGCACCGCGAGCGCCTCCTCCATCGCGAGCCCCGCGAACGAGCGCCCGCTCGAGCGATTGGCCTTGCGATACGACGCCTTGAACACGTACGGGACTCCGCGCGCGGCGCACGCGTCGCGCAGCGTGCGCGCGACCGTCAGGCACAGACCCTCGCTCTCGACCACGCACGGGCCGGCGATCGCGAACAGGCGCGGCCCGCCCAGTTCCGCCCCGGCGACCGTGAACGCGCTCATCGCGGCGGGGCCGGGGCCCGTTCCGGGCTCGCGGGGCCGGGCGCGTTGCCCGGTGCGGCCCCCAGCCGGTCGTCGCCGACCCGCGCGCGCCGGCGCTCGAGCGCCGCGCGGACGAAGTCGCGGAACAGCGGATGCGGCTCGTGCGGGCGCGACTTCAGCTCCGGATGGAACTGCACCGCGAGGAACCAGGGGTGGTCGGGCAGCTCGATGATCTCGACCAGCTCGCGGCCGACGCACTTGCCCGACAGCACCAGCCCGCGCGACTGCAGCTGCGCGGCGTAGCGGTTGTTGAACTCGTAGCGGTGGCGGTGCCGCTCCTCGACCTCCGGCTTGCCGTACGCGCGCGCCGCCAGGCTGCCCTCACGCAATGCGCAGCGGTAGGCGCCCAGCCGCATGGTGCCGCCCTTCTCGGTCACGTCGGCCTGCTCGCTCATCAGGTCGATCACCTTCTGGGGTGCCGACGAGTCGAACTCGGCGGAGTTCGCCTCCTGCCAGCCGGCGACGTGGCGCGCGAACTCGATCGTCGCGACGTGCATTCCGAGGCACAGCCCGAAGTACGGGATGCCGCGCTCGCGCGCGAACTGGGCGGCGGCGATCTTGCCCTCGATGCCCCGCTCCCCGAAGCCGCCCGGCACCAGCACGCCGTCGACGTCCGACAGCAGGCCGGCGGCGCCCTTCTGCTCGACCTCCTCGGCCTCGACCCAGCGCAGCTGCACGCGCGCGCGATTGGCGGCGCCGGCGTGCACGAACGCCTCCATGATGCTCTTGTACGCGTCGCGCACGTGCGTGTACTTGCCCACCACGCCGATCACGCACTCGTGCTCGGGATGGGTCACGCGGTTCACGAAGTCGTCCCAGGACTTCAGGTCGGGATCGCCGGCCTCGAGCCCCAGCTCGCGCACCACGAACGCGTCGAGGCCGCCCTGGTGGAACACTCGCGGCACCTCGTAGATGCTCGACACGTCGGTGGCGGGGATGACCGCGTCGGTCGGCACGTTGCAGAACAGCGCGATCTTCTCCTTCACCTCGCTGGTGAGCTCGGTCTCGCTGCGACACAGCAGCACGTCGGGCTGGATGCCGATCTCGCGCAGCTCCTTGACCGAGTGCTGGGTCGGCTTGGTCTTGACCTCGCCCGCCGCCTTGATGAACGGCACCAGCGTGACGTGCACGAACAGCACGTCGCGCCGGTGCTCCAGCTTGAGCTGGCGCACGGCCTCGAGGAATGGCAACGACTCGATGTCGCCGACCGTGCCGCCGATCTCGACCAGGATCACGTCGGCCTGGGTGGCGAGCGCGAGCCCGGTGATGCGGCGCTTGATCTCGTCGGTGACGTGCGGGATGACCTGCACCGTGCGCCCGAGGTAGTCGCCCCGGCGCTCCTTGGAGAGGATCGAGTCGTAGACCTGGCCGGCGGTCACGTTGTGGCTGCGGGTGACGCTCACGCCCGTGAAGCGCTCGTAGTGGCCGAGGTCGAGGTCGGTCTCCGCGCCGTCGTCGGTGACGAACACCTCGCCGTGCTGGAACGGGCTCATGGTTCCCGGATCGATGTTCAGGTACGGATCCAGCTTCTGGAGCGTGACGCGCAGGCCGCGCGACTTGAGCAGCAGCCCCAGCGATGCCGCTGCGATGCCCTTGCCGAGCGAGCTGACCACGCCGCCAGTCACCACCACGATCTTGGCCATCGTCCCCGTCCTTTCGCGTCAGGCCTCACCGGACCCGGAGCGCCCTCCAACGAGACGCGCCGCACCGGGCGCGAGAGCGGCGTCCGAGGCGGCGTGGGCAGAGGGCACGTGCACGTCCAGCACGGATCGGCAAGGTAGCACACGCGCGCCCGCCGGCGAAAACCGACGCCCTTGGCCGCGCGGGTCGCGCCTCGCGGGCCACGAGCCGAGCGGGCGCGTCGACGCCCCGAGCGCGCGCCCGCGGTGCTTGCCGCGCCCGGCAGCGGCCGCTAGTCTCGGCTCATGGCCCCCCGGGACATCGAGGTCGCGCGCGTGTGCGAGCGCGTCGAGGTCGCCGCGGCGACGTCGCTCCACGACCCGGCCGCGGATCCCGGCCGCGCGCTCGGCCTCGCCCACCTCCCGCTCGGCTCCGCGGTGGCGCTGTGCGCTCCTGCGCTCGACGTCCTGCGATTCAATCGCGTGCTCGGGCTCGGCAGCGGTCCGCCCGCGCGCGAGGCGGACCTCGACTCGGCGCTCGCGTTCTTCCGCGCGGCGGGTGCGAAGCGGTGCATGGCGCAGGTCGCGCCGATCGCGGAGCCCGCCACGCTGGGCGAGTGGCTCGAGCGGCGCGGTTTCCGGCGGCACAACGCGTGGCTCAAGCTGCATCGCGACGCGGCGGAAGCCGCGCCGGCGCCGGACGACCCGCGCGTGGTCCCGCTGCCGCGCCCGGACGCCGGAGTGCTGGCGGCGCTGCTGGTCGAGACGTTCGGCTATCCGCCCTCGATGGTGCCGTGGCTGGCCGCCACGCACGGGCGGCCCGGCTGGAGTCTCTTCGGCGCGTACGAGGACGGGGCGCTGGCCGCGGGCGGCGGGCTGTTCATCCACGGTGACGCGGCGTGGCTCGGGCTCGCGGCGACGCGTCCCGCCTCGCGCGGCCGCGGACTGCAGACCGCGCTCATCGCCCGGCGCATCGAGGCCGCGCGCGCGGCGGACTGCCGACATCTGGTCGTCGAAACCGCGCTCGACACCCCGGAGCGCCCCAATCCCTCGACCCACAACCTGCGTCGCATGGGTTTCCGGGACGCCTACGAGCGCGTCAACTGGGTGAAGGTGCTGGCCGCGGCGGAGCGGACCGGTGACTGAGGCCGGCCCACGCCGGCCGCCCGAGGGGCTCTGCCGACGCGGGGCCGGCGCGGGCGTGCGACGAGACTCGACGGGCGGACCATGAGCGGGCGCCGCGGACTCGTCGGAGCGTGCTAGCCGCGCGGTCCGCGCCGCTCCAGCGCGGCCAGTTGTTCGGGAGTATCCACACCCGCGAACGGATGCTCCCCCAGCACCACCCGGATCCGCACCCCGCGCTCGACGGCGCGCAACTGCTCGAGCCGCTCCGCGCGCTCGAGCGCGCCCGGCGGCCACGACGCGAACTCCAGCAGCAGGTCGCGGCGGAACGCGTACACGCCGGCGTGGCGCAGCGCGGGCCCGCCGCGCGAGGCACCGGCGAGATCGGCGCGCGAGAAGTAGAGCGCGAAACCCTGCGCGTCCACGACCACCTTCACCACGTTCGCGTCCGCCATCGCGGCGAGGTCGGGTTCGTGGTGCGCGATGGTGCCCATGCGCAGTGCGGGGTCGGCGCGCATCACCGCGACCAGCGCGGTGACTGCAGCGGTCTCCAGCTCGGGCTCGTCGCCCTGCAGATTGAGCACGATGTCGTGCCCCGTTCGCCGGCGCGCCACCTCGGCCACGCGGTCGGTGCCGCTGGCGCAGGCGGGCGACGTGCGCTCCACCGCGGCTCCGAATCCGCGCGCCGCCGCCTCGATGCGGTCGTCGTCGGTGGCGATCACCAGTTCGTCGATCCCGCGCGCCGCACGCGCGCGCTCCCACACGTGCTGGAGCATCGGCTTGCCCCACAGCGTCGCGAGCGGCTTGCCGGGAAAGCGCGTCGCCGCGAAGCGCGCGGGGATCACGCCGAGTACGGCGCGCGGCGAGGCGGCGTCGGGCGCGTGCATGGGGCGGCACGCTAGCACATCGTGCAGCGGTGCGCCGCGCGGGCTACGGCACGCCGACACGCGGCGTGTAGAACATGTGCGTCCAGCGATTCTGGAACAATCCGAGTCCGTGCCGCGTGAACGTCGAGTTCTCGAGGTTCGCGCGATGACCCGGGCTGCTCATCCAGGCGTCGTAGACGCTCTGCCCGGTGGTGTAGCCGGCGGCGATGTTCTCCCCCGCCGCGCTCCAGGGGATGCCGGCCTGGTCGAGCCGGTCGAACGGTGAGTTGCCCTCGGGATCCACGTGACTGAAGTAGCCGCGCGTCGCCATGTCCACGCTGTGCGCGCGCGCGACGCCGGCCACCTGCGAATCCCACTGGAGCGGCGCGAGACCGATCGCGACGCGATGCTGGTTCGCAAGCACGACGAACGCCTGCGCTTCGGCCGGCAGCGAGTCGTACGGGACGACGCTCGGGGGCGTCGGTGGGGCCGCACTCGGCGCGGTGGGCGCCGGGGCCTTCCAACAGCCCGCCGTCGCGAGTGCCAGCGCGAGCGCGCCGGCCAGGATCCACGGTCGGGAGGTGTTCATGCCGCGGCGATGGAGGCAGCATCACCCATGCCCGCGCGGCGCCACTCCCCGCCGTACGCTGGAGCGGCCCTATCCCGTTCGGCCACAGCGGCGGCTCCGCGCGCGGGCGGCGGGCCGGCCGGCGCGCGCCGTGCAGCCTGCACGTCCGCGGCCCCGCGGCGCACGAGGCGGCAGGCGCTCGCGGCGGCAGGCGCCGCGGCAGGCGCTCGCGGCGGCAGGCGCGGCCACGGCGAGCGGGCCGGAAACGGCCGCGCCGCGCCGGGGTGACCGGCGCGGCGCGGGTCCGCCTGCCCGGCGGCTCAGCCGCCGAGCTCGGCGATCATGTCGGCCACGTCCTTGCCGCTCTTCTGGAGCGCGGCGGACTCCTCGGCCGACAGGCTGAGCGTGATGATGCGCTCCACGCCCTTGCCGCCGAGCAGGATCGGCACGCCGATGAACAGGTTCTTCAGCCCGTACTCGCCCTCGAGCAGCACCGAGCACGGCACCAGGCGCTTCTGGTCGGTGAGGATCGCCTCGGCCATCTCGACCGCGCACATCGCCGGCGCGTAGTAGGCCGAGCCGGTCTTCAACAGCTTCACGATCTCGGCACCGCCGTTCGCGGTGCGCGTGATGATCTCCTGGATCTTCGCGGCCGGCAGCAGCTCGGAGACGGCGATCCCGTTGACCGTGGTGTAGCGCGGCAGCGGCACCATCGAGTCGCCATGGCCCCCCAGCACCATCGCGTCGACGTCGGCCGCCGACACACCCAGCTCCATCGCGATGAACGCGCGCATGCGGGCCGAGTCGAGGATGCCCGCCATGCCCATCACGCGATGCTTGGGGAAGCCCGAAGTCTTCCAGAACAGCCACGCCATCACGTCGAGCGGGTTCGTGACCACGATGACGTAGGCATTCGGCGCATGCGCCTTCACCGCCTCGGCCGCCGGTCGGATGATGTCGGCATTCGCCTTGAGCAGATCGCTGCGGGACATGCCGGGCTTGCGCGGGAAGCCCGCGGTCATGATCACCACGTCGGCGCCCGCGACCGCGCTCAACGAGTCGGCGCCCTCGATCCGGCCGCCCTTGTGCCAGATCGGGGTCGCCTGCTGGATGTCGAGGGCCTTGCCCTTGGGCATGCCCTCCATCTCGGGGCGATCGATCAGGACGACGTCCCCGAGGCCGCGCTCGGCCACGTAGAGTGCGGCGCTCGCGCCGACGTTGCCGGCGCCGATGACAGCGACCTTGTTCTTCACGGGATCCCTCCGGTTGATGAACGCACCCGCCCTCAACGAGGAACGCCGCGTCGCCAGGAGCCGGGGGGCCCGAGGGGACGCGGCGTCGTCGGAGCGGGATGCCTCGTGATCAGTTCGTCTGGGCCGCCGCCAGCGGCACCACGTGCACCTTGCGGCGCGTGCCCTGGTAGCGGGTGAACTTCACCTCGCCGTCGATCATCGCGAACAGCGTGTCGTCCTTGCCCAGGCCGACGTTGAGGCCCGGAAAGAAGCGGGTGCCGCGCTGGCGGACCAGGATGCTGCCCGCGCTGACGCGCTCGCCGCCGAAGCGCTTGACGCCGAGGCGCTGCGCATTCGATTCGCGGCCGTTCTTCGATGAGGACTGGCCCTTTTTGTGCGCCATGACGGGAGACTCCTTCTAGGCCTGGATGCCGGTGACGCGGATCCGCGTGAGCGAGTCGCGGTGACCGCGGCGGCGGCGATAGTCGCGCCGGCGCTTGAACTTGAAGATGCGCAGCTTGGGGCCGCGGAACTGCTCGACCACCTCGGCGGTCGCCTTGGCGCCCTTCACGTAGGGCTGGCCGACCGCGATGCGGTCGCCGTCGGAGAACATCAGCACCTGGTCGAAGGTGAGCTTCTGGCCCGGCTCACCGGTCAGCGCGGGCACCGCGATCACGGTATCCGGCTCGACCTTGGTCTGGACTCCGTTGATGTTGACGATGGCATACATGAGCAGCGTTCTCCCTGCCACGCGATGGATCTCGGAGCGGCACGCGAGGGCGGCCGCACGGCCGCAAGGCCGGCGCTCGGCCCCGTCAGGCGCACACGAAGCGTGACTTTCTATCATGGCGGCGCGCGCGCTGTCAACGCGGGCGGGCCCGCGCGGGCGCCCGTCCAACCGTGCCGAGCAGGGGTTCGGCCGCGCATCCGGGCCGTTTCTGAGGCAGACTCTCCCCGCACGAGTCCCACTCGAGCCCGGAGGTCCCATGCGCGTGCTGACGGCGTCCCTGTGGTTCGTCCTCGGCCTGCTCGCCGGCGGGCTGGCTTGCGGTCCGGCCCTGACCGCCCGCTCACGCCCCGCGCCGCCGCCCTCACCTGCCGCTGCGGCGGATTCCCCGCTGGGGCTGCCCCGCAGCCTGCGCACCGGGCGCGGCAGCGGGCCACTGTTGATCGACCGCACCGACCTGCGGATCGGTACCACCGTGCAGTTCGCGCGGGTTCCGACCGCACCCGAGCTGGACGACCTGCGATTCGTGCGCGGACTCGCGCACGTGGTCCTGACGCTCGATCAGTGGCCGTCCGAGTTCGCCCCGCTCACCTCGCTCAACCGGCTGCCGCCGGAGGCCGACCTCATCGTGGTGCTGGCGGGCTACCCGCCGAGCCGCGCGGCCGCCGAGGCGTGGAACCTGCTCGATACCCGGGCGCGCATCATCGTGCTCGGCGCCGGCACCCCGCCCAGCGGCGTGATCTTCGACCTCAACGAAATGCGCGGGCTGGAGCGCGTGATCGTCGACACCGACGATCCGGACCGCGCCGGCTTCGAGCGGCTGCAGCGCCCGATCTCGTTCCGCGTGCTGAAGGAGTGACGCCGGCCGTCGCCGCTCCGCGGGCGGGCGGCGGTTGACATCGACGCCCGCTGCTGGCCTCATCCGGACCGACCCCCCGGTCGGATCCTCGTCACCCTCGTCCTGCTCGGGAGGTCCCCGTGCTCCATCTCGATACCGGCAACACCGGCTTCATGCTGCTGTGCTCCAGCCTGGTCATGCTGATGACCCCGGGGCTGGCGTTCTTCTACGGCGGGCTGGTCGGTCGCAAGAACGTCCTCGCGATCATGATCCAGAGCTTCGTCTCGCTGTGCTGGACCACCGTGATCTGGTTCACGGTCGGGTACTCGCTGTGCTTCTCCGGCGACGTCGGCGGGGTGATCGGCAATCTCGACATGGCGTTCATGCGGGGCATGACCCTCACCACGCCGTCCCCCAACGACACCATCCCGCTGATCGTGTTCATGGCCTACCAGATGATGTTCGCCATCATCACCCCCGCGCTCATCACCGGTGCGTTCGCGAATCGCGTGACGTTCAAGGCGTACATGATCTTCCTCACGCTGTGGCTGCTGTTCGTCTACTTCCCGTTCGTCCACATGGTGTGGGGCGGCGGTCTGCTGCAGAAGTGGGGCGTGCTCGACTTCGCCGGCGGCATCGTGGTCCACAACATCGCCGGCATCGCGGCGCTCGCCTCGGTGCTCTACGTCGGGCGCCGGCGGGTCGCCGATCGCGGCCCCCACAGCATCCCGCTGGTCGCGCTCGGCACCGGCCTGCTGTGGTTCGGCTGGTACGGGTTCAACGCCGGCAGCGAGTTCCGCGTCGACGCCGTCACGGCGACCGCGTTCCTCAACACCGACCTGGCGGCGTCGTTCGCCGGTGTGACGTGGTTCGTGGTCGAGTGGCTGTCGGGATCGAAGCCGAAGTTCCTCGGCCTGCTCACCGGTTCGGTCGCGGGGCTGGCGACCATCACGCCGGCGGCGGGATTCGTGTCCCCCGCCAGCGCCGTGCTGATCGGCATCATCTCCGGAGTGGTGTGCTTCTACGCGGTGGCGCTCAAGAACCGACTCCGCTGGGACGACGCCCTCGACGTGTGGGGCGTGCACGGGGTGGGCGGCTTCATCGGCATCATCCTGCTGGGTGTGTTCGCCTCGCGGACGTTCAATCCCGCTGGTGTCGACGGTCTGCTCGCCGGCAACACGACGTTCTTCCTCAAGCAGTGCGTCGCGGTGCTCGCCTCGTCGGTGTGGGCGTTCGCGTTCACGCTCGGCATGCTGTGGCTGATCGACCGCATCACGCCGGTGAAGGTCGACGCGATCGCCGAGGGGAAGGGGCTCGACCAGTCGCTCCACGGCGAGGAGGCGTACATCGGCGCGCTGTAGCCCGCGCGCGAATCTCGGGCGGACGACGAAGGGGGGCCCGCATCGCGAGCCCCCCTTTCCGCACCCCGGGCGATCGCCGCGGCCCGCTCGGCCCTAGGTTCCCGGCACCGAGCCCACCACCTGCTTGGTCAGCTCGACCTTCTTCTCGGTGAACACGCGCATCTCGCCGCGCTTGAGCTGCGGGTCGTCCTTGAGGTCGACACGCAGGCGGAAGCGCTTCTCGAGCTCGGCGAAGCGCCGGCCCTCCTGCTCCACGAAGAACAGCGCCACCTCGGGCGCCACCTTCACGGTGATGCGCCGCTCGTTGCCGAGCGCCGTCACGCGGCGCATCGCGCGCTCCAGCTTCACCAGCATGGTCTCCTGGGACGGCACCTTGCCGAGTCCCGCGCAGTGCGGACAGTCCTCGGTGTAGTAGTGCAGCAGACTCGAGCGCTCGCGCTGGCGCGTCATCTCGACCAGCCCGAGGTCGGAGACCGCGAAGGCCTTCGTGCGCGCGCGGTCATTGCGCAGCTCGCCGCGCAGTTCGTCGATCACGGCGCGCTTGTTCGCCTCGATCTCCATGTCGATGAAGTCGATGACGATGATGCCCCCGATGTCGCGCAGCCGCAGCTGGCGGGGGATCTCGCGCGCCGCCTCCATGTTCGTGCGGAAGATGGTCTCTTCCTGGTTCTTCTTGCCCGTGAAGCGCCCGGTGTTCACGTCGATCGCGACCAGCGCCTCGGCGTGGTCGATGCAGATGTAGCCGCCCTTCTTGAGCCACACCTTGCGCTCGAACGTCTTCTCGATCTGCGCCTCGATGGTGAACGCATCGAAGATCGGATCGCGGCCCTTGTAGAGGATCACGCGGTCGCGCAGCTCGGGCGAGACCAGCTTCAGGTAGCTCTGGATCTCGGCGAACGACTCCTTGTCGTCGATGTGGACCTCTTCCACGTCCTGGGTGAACAGGTCGCGGATGAGGCCGGCCGTCAGCTCCAGCTCGCGGTGGACGAGCGCCGGCGCGCGCGCGCTCGTGGCCTTGCGCTCGATCTTCTGCCAGAGCTTGTGCAGGTACTTCACGTCGGCGGCGAAGTCGGGATCGCCCTTGCCTTCGCCGGCGGTGCGCGCGATGAGACCGACCCCCTTGGGCTTGAGGTCGGTGATGATCGCCTTGATGCGCTGCCGCTCCGCGCGCTCCTCGATGCGCCGCGACACCCCGACGTGATCCACACCGGGCATCATGACGCAGAAGCGGCCGGGCAGGCTGACCTGCTGGGTGACGCGCGGACCCTTGGTCCCGATCGCCTCCTTGGTGATCTGGACCAGCACCTCCTGGCCCTTCTTGAGGCAGTCCTCGATCTTGGGCACCGCAGCCCGGCGTCGGCGGCCACGGTCGCCGCTCTCGTCGAGGTCGGAGATGTCCTCGAGCTCGCTCAGCGACTCCGCGAGGTCCGACGCGTGGAGGAAGCCGGTCTTGGGCAGCCCGAGATCGACGAACGCGGACTGCATGCCGGGCAACACAGCGTTGACGCGGCCCTTGTAGATGTCCCCGACGTGGCGACGCTGATCGGCGCGCTCCACCAGGAGCTCCGCGAGCTCGTCGTCCTCGAGGATCGCGATGCGGGTCTCGTACGAATCGGCGTTGATGATGATCTTGCGGTT
Organism: Candidatus Eiseniibacteriota bacterium; assembly: GCA_963725865.1. Taxonomy (GTDB): domain Bacteria; phylum Eisenbacteria; class RBG-16-71-46; order RBG-16-71-46; family RBG-16-71-46; genus CAVSAC01. Next base: position 875,934 of record CAVSAC010000012.1, on the reverse strand, counting down.
CACGGAGGGCGTCCTGTGCCCCCGTCCCCGGCGTGCCTTCTAGGTCCTCGGCGAGAGCAGCTCGAGCGGATCGAGCCGCGTCCCGTGCAGTTCCGCCCACAACCCCACCCGCTCGATGTCAACCGTGCGAGGATCGGGTCCGGGCAGCAACAGCGCGACGATCTCCTCGGGCCGCACGGCGGCGCGGGCGGTGAACCGCACGAGCGCGTCGAGCGCGACCGGGGACTCGTCGAGGGCGATCGTCAGCGCGACGATCGAAGGCCTTGCGTCGAAGGATCGGGTCTGTGCCTCGCTCGTGCGGCTCACGATCACGTTCTCGCGGGCCAGCAGCGCGGGGATGTTCGCCTCGAGCGTCCCCGCCAGGGTCGCGGCGGTCAGGCCGGCCTGTTCGAGGTACGACGCCGGGAATCGCACCCGGTACGAGGCGCCCTCGAGCTGACTCATGAGCGAAGGCGTCTTGAAGAGGATGGGTCGATAGGCCAGGACCCGGATCCCGTCCGGCAGCACCGCGTCGAGTCGCTCGGCGAGATCGACGGCAGGCGGCTGGGCGAGCTCCAGGTCGAAGGCCTCGGCCCGGGAACGGTAGCCCAGGGGCAACGGGGGCCCGAACGACATCTTCAGGTGTGGATGATGTCCCTGGGAGAACGCCAGTGGCAACCCGGAGCGACGCAGCGCGCGCTCCCAGGTGCGCATGAGGTCGAGGTGCGAGATGAAGCGCATCCCCGGCCCTTTCTCGAACTCGATGCGGAAGCGCGTGGCGGTGGCCACGCCGGGCGCGCCGACCGCGCGACGGGCGCGGCGGCCATACGCCGGCGCGGGCACCGCGGCTCGCGCCCGGGCGATGTCGAGCGGCGCATGGGACTGCTTGACCCACGGCCGCTGGGGACACTCGTTGACGCCGCACGAGAAGCACACGTCCTCGAGACGGCAATCCTCGGTGGCGGCGGCGCGATCGGCACGCAACTTCTCGCGCACGAGGAACTTCTTGGTGACGGGCGACTGAACCACGTCCCAGGGCTGGTCGAGCCCGGGGTCGCGCTCGATCAGCTGGCGCTCCGGCTCGAGCCCGAGCTCGCGGAACACCTCCATCCAGGTCTCGAACCGCAGATGCTCGCTCCACGCGTCGAAACGGCAACCGCGGCGGTACGCGGCCTCGACCGCCTGGCCGAGCCGCCGGTCGCCGCGCGTGAAGACGCCCTCGAGCAGCGAGGTCTCGGCGTCGCGGTACTTGAGGGCCACCGTGGTGCCGCGGGCGGCCTCGCGCAGCACGCCGAGGCGGCGGTTCAGCTCCGAGGTCGTGACCTGCTCGGCCCACGCGAACGGGGTGTGCGGCTTGGGCACGTGCGGCGAGACGCTCGCGGTAATCCGGAAGTTGCGATTGCCCTCGCCACGCGCGCGTTGATGGGCCTTCTGCGCGAGGCCGAGGATGGCGCGTAGGTCATCATCGTTCTCGCCCGGCAGGCCGCACATGAAGTAGAGCTTCGCGCTGGTGTAGCCCTCGCGCGCGGCGGTCGCGACCGACTGCAGCAGCTCCTCCTCGGTGTGGTTCTTGTTGATGACGTCGCGCATGCGCTGGCTGCCGGCCTCGGGAGCGAGCGTGATGGAGCCCTTCTTCTGCGCGGCCATCCGGCGCGCGACCTCGACGGGCACGTTGTCGGGCCGCGTCGAAGGCAGCGAGATCTGCACCCGCGTCGGGCACAGCTCGTCGGCGAGCGCCACCACCTGGTCGACGATCTGGGTGTGGTCGGTCGAGGAGAGCGAGATCAGCGAGACTTCTTCCATCCCGGTCGACTGCAGCCCGCCCAGCACCTCCTCCAGCACCTGCTGCGCGGGCTTCTCGCGCACGGGCCGGTTGATCATGCCCGCCTGGCAGAAGCGACAGCCGCGCGTGCACCCGCGCATGATCTCGACGGACAGGCGGTCGTGCGTGATCTCGCCCACGGGCAGCAGCGGCGCGGCGGGGTAGTATTCGCTCTTCAGCTCGCGCACGTACACGGAGCGCACGCGGGACGGGAAGCCCGGTCGCGCGACCGGCACCAGCCAGCCCTCGCGCGTCGCGTCGAGGTCGTAGCCGAGCGGGACGTACACGCCCTCCACGTGCGCCAGCTCGCGGCGCAGCCGCGCGCGCGTCCAGCCGCCCTGCTTGGCCGCCTTCACGCGGTCCACGACCGCGTGGATCGCCTCTTCGCCGTCGCCAATCACGAACGCGTCGACGAACTCGGCCATCGGTTCGGGACTGAACGCCTGCGCGCCGCCGGCGATCACCAGCGGATGGCGCTCGTCGCGATCGAGCGCGTGCAGCGGCAGGCCGGCGAGCTCGAGCATCATGAGCACGTTCGTGTACTGCAACTCGTACTGGAGCGAGAAGCCCAGCACATCGAAGCGGTCGGCCGTGGTGTGGGAGTCGAGCGAGAACAGCGGGATGCCGAGCCGGCGCATCTCCGCCTCGGCGTCGGGCCACGGTGCGAACGTGAGCTCGGCGGCGACGTCTGGCCGCTGGTTGAGCACGTGGTGGATGATCCGGATGCCCATGTTCGAGAGCCCGATCTCGTAGGCGTCGGGGAACGCCAACAACACCCGCACCTCCGCCTGGTCGAGCGGCTTGCGCGGAACGTGCAGCGCGTTGCCCAGATAGCGATTGGGCTTCGAGACGCGCGGCAGCAGCTGGTGCTGGATGAGATCGGCGACTGCCGGGGTCATGCGGTGGGAAAGCCTCCCGACGTCCTGGGTCTGCGGATGCCACGGGCGCGCGCCCGCGGGCGTGACGCGCGGCGGCCGGGCGAACTCGTCGTCATAAGGCGGGGCGGCGCAGGGCCCGCCGGGTATGGGCAGGCGCACGTTAGCACAGCGCTGGAGCCCGCCCAAGGACGGCCGCGTGCGGCCGCCCGCAGGTCGATCGAGACGTTCAGGCAACGGGCGGGCCGGGGCGGACCGCCGCGACGTAGGACCCCAGCACTCGCAGCTCGGTGGTGTGGGGCCGCACCGCCTCGAGCGCCCGCTGGACCTGGGCCGAGTCGGCCTGCCCGTCGAGGTCGAGATAGAAGCGGTATTGCCAGGGGGTGTCCGGCAGCGGCCGGGACTCGAGTTTGGTCAGGTTGACCCCTTGCCGTCCGAACTCCACCAGCACCTGGCCGAGGGCACCCGCGTGGTGGGTGAGCGTCATCAGCAGCGACGTGGTGCAGCGCGCATCGGGGGGACAGGGCACCGCCTCGCGTGCGATCTCGACGAAGCGCGTGAAGTTGCCCGATTGCGTCTGGATGCCGCGCGCCAGCACCTGCAGCCCGTAGTGGCGCGCGGCGGACTCGCTGGCGATGGCGGCGAGCGTGCGGTCGCCGGATTCCGCCACCTTGCGCGCGGAACCCGCGGTGTCGAACTCGGCGCGCGGCGACAGCGCGGGATGCGCGCGCAGGAAGCCCTCGCACTGGGCGAGCGCCTGGCGGTGCGAGATGACGACGCGCAACTCCTCGAGCGCCACCCCCGGCAGCGCCAGCAGGCAGTGCTCGATGACGCTCACCTCCTCGCCGATGATCACCAGTCCGCCCTCCGCGAGCAGGTCGTAGGTCTCGTTGATGCTGCCGGCGGTGGTGTTCTCGATCGGCAGCAGCGCCACGTCGGCCTCGCCGTCGCGCACCGCGCGGGCGGCGCCCGCGAACGACTCGTGTCCCTCCAACAGCGCACCGCCGGGGCGGCCGGCGTAGCGACGCTGCGCGGCGAGATGACTGTACGCCCCCTCCACACCCTGGTAAGCCACGCGCAGCGGCGCCGTCTCCAGCTCGTGGAGGAACGCCTGCTGGCGCGACACCGACATGTCGAAGATGAGCCGGTACAGCCGCTCGATCTTGTGGGCGTCGAGGCCCTCGCTCACCGCGAGGTGGCGGACGCGCTGGAGCACCTGCTCCTCGCGCAGCGGATCGCGGAACGGCGCCGCATCAAGGATCTTCGCCGCGGCGACCTGCTCGGCGAGCTGCATGCGCTCGTGGAGCAACGCCAGGACGCGACGATCGAGCGCCTCGAGCGCCTCGCGCAGGGCCTGCAGATCGGGTCGGGTCATCGGCGGGGTTCCTCGGGCCGGACCGCCGCGCGGCGCGCGCGAGCGATTCGCCACGCTAGCACAGGTCCGCGGCCGACGGCCGCTGCGCTGACGCGCGCACTCGCCGTCGCCGCGGTGGGCGGCGCGGTCGACGGCGCCGCGCTCGTGCTATATTGCGCTCACCCCCTGTATCTTCACCGGATCGAGGACCCGACTCCATGAGCATGTCCGACCGGACCGCGAATACGCTGAAGCGGCTGCACTCCCTGACGGGCGTCCTTCCCATCGGGGCCTTCCTCGCCTTCCACCTGTTCATCAACGCCAAGGCCGTCCAGGGGCCCGCGTCCTACCGGGCGGCGACCGACGAGATCGCGAAACTCCCCTTCGTCGCCCTGATCGAGGTGGTCGCGATCGGCCTGCCGATCCTGTTCCACATGGTGCTCGGTCTGCTGATCGTGACGAGCGGTCAGGCGAACCTCGGGCGGTTCCGCTACGAGCGGAACTGGGGCTACGGCCTGCAGCGGGCGAGCGGCCTGTTCCTGGTGTTGTTCATCATCTACCACGTCTGGAGCTCGCGCTTCGCGCCCGAGGCGATGAGTCCCGGCGGTGATCTGTTCGCCCTGATGCAGAAACAGCTCTCGAACCCGGCGGTGTTCCTGTTCTACGTGCTGGGGGTCGCGAGCGCGGCCTTCCACCTCGGCAACGGTCTGTTCGGGTTCGCGATCCACTGGGGCCTCACGACTGGCCGCCACGCGCAGCGCCAGGCCGCACGGTTCGGCTACGCGGTGGCGATCGTGCTCACGCTCATCGGCGTGAACGCCCTGCTGGGCTTCGTCGGCCGGGGCGTCCGGTTGTTCGAGCGCGTCTCGGACACCGCGAATGTCGCGCAGACGGAGGTGCGGCCATGAGCGGCCAGCCCCGCATCGCGGTGGTCGGCGGCGGGCTCGCCGGCCTGATGGCGACGATCCGGATCGCCGAGGCCGGCGTGCCCGTCGACCTGTTCTCGATCGTGCCGGTCAAGCGCTCCCACTCGGTGTGCGCGCAGGGCGGCGTGAACGGCGCGGTGAACGTGAAGGGCGAGAATGACTCGCCCGAGATCCACTTCGTCGACACGGTGCGCGGCGGCGATTTCCTCGCGCACCAGCCGCTCGCCAAGGGCATGTGCTACGCGGCACCGGGCATCATCTACCTGCTCGACCGCATGGGCGTGATGTTCAACCGCACCTCCGAGGGCTTCCTGGACTTCCGGCGCTTCGGGGGCACGCTCTACAATCGCACCGCGTTCGCCGGCGCCACCACCGGCCAGCAGATGCTCTACGCGCTCGACGAGCAGGTGCGACGGCACGAGGCGGCCGGGCTGGTCACCAAGTACGAGGGCTGGGAGTACGTCGGCATGGCGCGCGAGGGCGGCGGCCGCTGCGTCGGCCTGGTGGCACTCGACCTGCGCACCATGAAGCCGAAGGCGTTCCGCGCGGACGCGGTGATGCTGGCGACCGGCGGGCCGGGCCTCATGTTCGGCCGCACCACCAATTCGGTCATCAACTCGGGCTCCGCGGCCGCCGCCGCCTATCTCGAGGGCGCCTGGTACGCGAACGGCGAGTTCATCCAGGTCCACCCCACGGCGATCCCGGGGCAGGACAAGCTGCGCCTCATGAGCGAGTCCGCACGCGGCGAGGGCGGTCGCGTGTGGGTGCCGCGCACCGCCGGCGACCAGCGCGACCCGCGGCAGATCCCCGAGGCCGAGCGCTGGTACTTCCTCGAGGAGAAATATCCGCGCTACAAGAACCTCGTGCCGCGCGATGTGGCGAGCCGCGAGATCTACCACGTCTGCGTGGACAAGGGCCTCGGGGTCGACGGCAAGATGTGCGTCTACCTGGACCTGACGCACATCCCGCGCGCGACGCTCGATCGCAAGCTCGGCGGCATCCTCGAGATCTACGAGAAGTTCACCGGCGACGACCCGCGCGACGTGCCGATGAAGATCTTCCCCGCCGTCCACTATTCGATGGGTGGGCTCTGGGTGGACTACGCGCGGTCGGCGGATGGCTTCGTGGATCTCTCGAACCCCAAGAATCAGATGACGAACATCCCGGGGCTCTACGCCATCGGCGAGTGCGACTACCAGTACCACGGCGCCAACCGCCTCGGCGCGAACTCGCTCCTCTCGTGCGTGTACGCGGGCCAGATCGGCGGGCCGGCCGCGGTGGCCTGGTCGCAGAACCAGAAGGGGTCGGCGGCCGACGTGCCCGCCTCGGTGTACGAGCAGGCCGAGGCCCGATGGACCGCGCACTTCGAGTCGCTGCGCAAGCGCACCGGCGACGAGAACCCGTACGTGCTGGCCGAGGAACTCGGCAACTCGATGCTCGACAACGTCAGCACCGTGCGCTTCAACGACAAGCTGCGGGCGACGGACTGCGACGATCGGCGAGCTGGCCGAGCGCTACCGGAGGGCCAGTGTGCTCGACGACTCCTCGTGGTCGAACGCCCCGCTGGCGTTCATGAACCAGCTGTCGAACATGTTCGCGCTCGCCCGGGTCGTCACGCGCGGCGCGCTCGCGCGCGACGAGAGCCGCGGCTCCCACTACAAGCCGGAGTTCCCGAACCGCGACGACGCGAACTGGCTCAAGACCACCGTCGCGACGTACACCCCCGACGGCCCTTCCTTCCGCTACGATCCGGTCGACATCTCGCTCGTGTCGCCGGTCGCGCGGAAATACGACTAGGACGGAGGACGCGATGCCCCGCACGACGATCGAACTCAGGATCCGCCGCCAGGACGGGCCCTCGGCGTCGCCCCGCTGGGAGGAGTTCTCGCTCCCCTACCGCGCCGGGATGAACGTCATCTCCTGCCTGATGGACGTCCGCAAACACCCGGTCACCAGGGACGGTCGGACCACCACCCCCGTGACCTGGGACTCCTCCTGCCTCGAGGAGGTCTGCGGCGCGTGCACCATGCGCATCAATGGACGCCCGCGCCAATCCTGCACCGCGCTGATCGACCAGCTGCCCGAGGGACCGATCACGCTCGAGCCGCTCACCAAGTTCCCGGTGGTGCGCGATCTCGTGGTGGATCGCAAGCCGATGTTCGAGGCGCTCAAGCAGGTCCAGGCGTGGATCCCGATCGACGGGACGTACGACCTCGGGCCGGGGCCCAAGCTGGCGGCGACCGAGGCCGCCGAGGCCTACCTGTTCTCGCGTTGCATGACCTGCGGCTGCTGCATGGAGGCGTGCCCGCAGTACAACGACCGGTCGGACTTCATCGGCCCGGCCCCGATCGCCCAGGTGCGGCTGTTCAACGCGCACCCGACTGGCCGCATGAACGCGGCGGAGCGCCTGCAGGCCATCATGGGCCGCGGCGGGCTGGCGGACTGCGGCAACGCCCAGAACTGCGTCGAGGTGTGCCCGAAGGAGATCCCGCTCACCGAGGCGTTCGGCGAGCTCGGCCGCCAGACCACCGTGCTCTGGCTGAAGCAGCTGCTCGTCAAGTAGCGGGAACTGATGGGATTCGCAGCGGATCGCGGCTCGGGCTCGAGCGGGGTGGCCCGCGCCTTCCTCGACGAGCTCGAGCGCTGGGCCGCGACCGACCGCTCGCGCGACGCCGCGACGCTGCAGGCCGCCCTGCTGGCGTGGCTGCGCGCCGCGCAGGCCGCGCAGCCGGCGATGGCCCTGGTGCACCAGCTGGCGGCGCGCGCGCTCGATGTCGCGCTCACCGGCATGGCGCGCGGCGATGGCGTGGCCGACCTGCGCACGCATCTCGCCGAGTCCTGCCGCGCGGAACGGGACGACCTCGCCGCCACCCAGGCGGCCGCGGCGCAGCAGGCAGTGCAGCTGCTCGACCGGCCCGAGCCCTGGATCGCGACGCTCTCCGAGAGCGGCACGGTGCGCGCGGCGCTGCTCGAGGCCCAGCGCGTCGGGCGCGCACCGCGCGTGATCGTGGCCGAGAGCCGACCCGGCTTCGAGGGCCGCTCCCTGGCCGCGACGCTGGCCGCGGCGGGGCTGCCGACCTGGCTGGTGGTCGACGCCGCGCTTCCGCTGCTGCTGTCGCAGGCCCGCATGGTGTGGATCGGAGCCGACGCCGTGACCGAGCACGGGGTGCTCAACAAGGTGGGTTCCTTCGCGGCCGCCCTGGCGGCGCGCGAGCACTCGGTGCCGGTGTACGCGCTCGCGTCCCGCCGTCGCTTCCTGCCCGCGGCGACCGCCGCGCTGCGCATCCCCGAGATGCCGCCCGGCGAGGTGTGGGAGACGCCCGGCGAAGGCGTGCGTCCGCGCAACGTCTACTTCGAGCTGGTGCCGCTGCCGCTGCTGCGAGGGATCGTGGTGGAAGATGGCGTGCTGGGGCCGACCGAGTCGGCCACCCTCGCGCGTGAGCGTGCGCTGCCCGATGCGCTCGCGGCCGCGGTGATCGAAGGCTGAGCGGCCCGCGGGCGCGCGGGACGCGCGGCCACCGGGGCGAGTGATCCGCGCGCCGCGCCGGCGCGACGCCGAGTCAGGTCCTCATCCTTTCACCACGATGAACGGCCGCAGGCGTGCCACCGGGCGGGCGAGATCGGCGCCCGCGACCACGCGCACCACGTCGGCGACGTCCTTGTACGCCTCGCTGGTCTCTTCGCGCAGCGTGTCGCGGCCCTCGTAACGCACCACCACCCCGCGCTCGCGCAGTTCCGCCACCAGGTCGCGTCCGCGCGTCTCCCGCACCGCCTGGGTGCGACTCATCTGGCGCCCGGCGCCGTGACAGGACGAGCCGAAGGCGTGCACCATCGAGCCGGGCGCGCCGAGCAGCAGAAACGAATAGCGCCCCATGTCCCCCGGAACCAGCACCGGCTGACCAACGGCGCGGTAGGCGGCGGGCACCTCCGGGTGTCCGGGCGGGAAGGCGCGCGTGGCGCCTTTGCGATGCACCAGGCAGCGGACCTGATCCCCGTCGATGGTGTGGGTCTCGAACTTGGCGATGTTGTGCGCGACGTCGTAGAGCAGCGACATCCCCAACGTGCCCGGGCCGCGCTTCAGCGTGCGCTCGAACGCGCGCCGCACGCCGTCGGCGATGCACTGCCGGTTGGCCCAGGCGAAGTTTGCCGCGGCGCGCATCGCGCCGAGGTACTCGCGCGCCTCGCTCGAGCGCAGCGGCGCGCACGCCAGCTGGCGGTCGGGCAGCACGATCCCCCAGCCGGCCAGCTTGCCCAGGACATCGCGCACGTAGTCGGTACAGACCTGGTGGCCGAGGCCCCGCGAGCCGCAGTGGATCATCACCGTCACGTCGCCCGCCGCCAGCCCCAGCGCCGCGGCGCCGCGTTCGTCGTAGATCGCATCGACCTGCTGAACCTCGAGGAAATGGTTGCCCGAGCCCAGCGTGCCGAGCTGGCCGCGGCCTCGTTCGTGCGCGGACTCGCTCACGGCGCGCGGGTCGGCGTCGGCGAGCACGCCGGCTTCCTCGCAGTGCTCGAGGTCACTCGCGTTGCCCATGCCGCGGCCCACCGCCCACCGCGCACCCTCGCGCAGGACGCGGTCGAGCTCGGGCTTCGAAACGCTCACCGCCCCGGAGGAGCCCACGCCGCACGGCACCTCGCGATGGAGCGCGTCGGCGAGCGCATCGAGGTGCGGGGCGAGCTCGGCGTAGGCGAGCCGCGTGCGCAGCAGGCGCACGCCACAGCCGATGTCGTAGCCCACGGCGCCGGGCGAGACCACGCCGTCGCCGGGATCGGTCGCCACCACGCCCCCCACCGGCAGTCCGTAGCCCCAGTGCGCGTCGGGCATCGCGATCGAGGCCACCAGGATGCCGGGCAGGTGCGCGGCGTTGCGCACCTGCTCGGGCGTGCGATCGTCGAGCATGCGCTCGAGCAACGGACGGTCCGCGAACAGCACGCCCGGCACTCGCATGCCGCCCTCCTGCGGCAGCATCCAGCGATACGCGTCGAGTTGAATGGCGCCCCGGTAGGTGGCGGTCATGGCGGCGGCAGCATCCCACCGCGCCAGGCGGTGCTCAACGCGGGCGGGCGACACCGCGGCGGCGCCCCGGCGCGGGCACGCGCGAGCGGGACGGCCGGGGCGGGCGGGCGGGCCGCGCCGGCGCCGGTACGGACGGTGGCGTCCGGCCCGGGACCACTCCCGCCGCGCGCAGGAACCGTCCGGTCCACGACGCCTCACAGGCCGCGACGACCTCGGGCGGACCCTCCGCGACCAGGTGGCCGCCCGCGTCGCCGCCGCCGGGGCCGAGGTCCACGAGCCAGTCGCAGTTGCGGATCACGTCGAGGTTGTGCTCCACCACGATCACGGTGTCCCCGCGCGCCACCAGGTCATCGAGCACCTCGAGCAATCGCTGCACGTCGGCGTAGTGCAGGCCTACCGTCGGCTCGTCGAGCAGGTAGAGCGTCGGCCCGGCGGAGCGCTCGGAGAGTTCGCGCGCCACCTTGAGCCGCTGCGCCTCGCCGCCCGACAGCTGGCTCGCGGGCTGGCCGAGGCGCAGGTAGCCGAGCCCGACCCGCCGCAGGATGTGCAGCGCGCGCGTGAACCGCGGCTCGGTCGCGAAGTGCGCGAACGCCTGGTCGACCGTGAGGTCGAGCGTCTCGCGGATGTTCAAGCCCCGATAGCGCACCTCGAGCACCTCGCGCCGGAAGCGATCGCCGCCGCAGGTCTCGCACGGCACCAGGAGGTCGGCCAGGAAGTACATCTCGACCGTCACCCAGCCGGCCCCTTCGCACGTCTCGCAGCGGCCGCCCGGGGTGTTGAACGAGAACGCGCCGTCCTTGAGGCCGCGCGCCAGCGCGGCCGGCTGTCGCGCGTACACCTCGCGCAGCGCGGCGAAGGCGCCGAGGTAGGTGACCGGACACGAGCGCGGCGTGCGGCCGATCGGCGACTGGTCGACCAGCGCGACGCGCCGCAGGTGCTCGAGGCCGTGCACGGCGCCGTGGGCGCCGACCGGCTCCTCCTCGCGCTGGTCGAACCGCTTGCGGGCGGCGCGGTAGAGGATCTCCTCCACGAGGCTGCTCTTGCCCGAGCCCGACACGCCCGTGACCGCGGTCAGCCGCCCGAGCGGGAAGCGCGCGTCCACGTCCTGCAGGTTGTGGTGGGCGGCGCCCAGCACCTCGATCACGGCCCCCGGCGCGCCACCCACCCGCGCGCGCGTGACCTGCTTCTCGCCGCGCAGGTAACGCGCGGTCTCGGTCGCGACCCCAGCCAACGCGTCGCCGGCGGGGCCCGCGTAGAGCAGGCGCCCGCCCTGCTCACCCGCGCCCGGGCCGAGATCGATCAGGTGGGCCGCGGCGCGGATCACGAGCGGCTCGTGCTCGACCACGACGACCGTGTTCCCGCGCTCCGCGAGCTCGCGCAGGATCTCCACCAGCCGCTCGGTGTCGCGCGGGTGGAGACCCACGGTGGGCTCGTCGAGCACGTAGAGCGTGTCCGCCAGCCGCGCCCCGAGCGCGTTCGCCAGCTCGATCCGCTGCGCCTCGCCGCCCGAAAGCGTCCGCGTCAGCCGGTCCAGGGTCAGGTAGCCCAGGTCGACACGCTCCAGGAACCCGAGCCGGGCGTGCAGCTCGTCCAGCACGGGGCCGGCGATCGCGCGCTCGGAGGGCGCGAACTCGAGACCTGCGACGTAGCGCGCGGACGCCGCCACAGTCATCGCACCGACCTCGGCGATGGAGCGCCCGGCCAGCCGCACATGGAGCGCTTCGGCGCGCAGCCGCGCGCCCCCGCACGTCGGGCAGGAGCGCGCGGTCTGGTAGCGCTTCACGATGAAGCGGTTGCCCGCCTTGTAAGACTTCTGCTGCAGACGCTGCAGGAACGGGATCGCCCCGCGGAAGCCCTCGCCACCCTCCATCAACAGCGTCCGATGCTCGTCGCTCAGGCGCTCCCACGCCACGTCGAGCGGGATCCCGCGCTCGCGGGCGAGCTTCTCGAGCCGCGGCCAGGCCACCGAGCGCCAGGACCGGGCCCACGGGTCGAGCGCGCCCTGGCGCAGCGTGCGCGTGGGGTCCGGCACGATCAGGTCGGGCGCGAACGTGAGCACGTCCCCGAATCCACGGCAGGTGGGGCAGACGCCGAGCGGGCTGTTGAACGAGAACAGCGCGGGCTCGGGGCGCAGCGCGGCCGTGCCGCAGGCGGAACATTCCCAGCGCTCGCTCCGACGCTCGGGCGCGCCCGCGCCATGGACCAGTTCGAGCCGCCCTTCTCCGCGGCGGAACGCCGCCTCGCAGCTCTCCACCAGACGCGCGCGCTCATCGGGACGCCAGGTGAAGCGGTCGATCACGACCTGCACCAAGTCGGTCCCGCGCGGCAACCGGGGCAGCGGTTCCAGCGAAGTGATCTCCCCCGCGACATGGATGCGCGTGAAGCCCGCGCGCAACAGGTCGGCCGCCTGCTGTTCCCACGCCAGTCGTTCCGAGCGCGCGACCGGGGCCAGGACCAGCAGCGATTCGCCGGCCGCCCACTCCTCGGCCTCGCGGGCGATCGAGCTCGGGTCGTCCGCCCGCACCACGTGATCGCAGGCCGTGCAGTGCACGGTGCCCAGGCGCGCGAACAGCAGTCGCAGGTGGTCGAACACCTCGGTCGCGGTCCCGACGGTCGAGCGCGCACTGCGCGCGGGAGCAGCCTGCTGGATGGCCACCGCGGGCGTGAGCCCGTGAATCAGGTCCACGTCGGGACGCGCCAACCGTTCGAGGAACTGTCGCGCGTAGGCCGACACCGACTCGACGTAGCGGCGTTGGCCCTCGGCATAGAGCGTGTCGAATGCGAGCGAGGACTTGCCCGACCCCGAGACCCCGGTGATGACGGTGAGACGGCCGCGGGGCAAGTCGAGGTCGAGATTCCGCAGATTGTGCTGGCGGGCTCCGCGGATGGCGATCACATCCGGCGGGAACGGGGCGTCGTTCAACGTGGGCTCGGGATGGGGTGAGCGGGAACGGCCGTGGACGAGCACCGTAGCACACGCGGCGAGGGCGAAAAGCGCATGCGGCTCGCCCATCCGTGGGTGAGCCGCATGCTAGAGAACTGAGGTTCCTCGCCTGCCCTGGCGACCCCCAGCTCTGCTTCGTCGCAGAGCCGGCTGGTGCCGGTCGCGACCCCAGCGGGGAGCGCTCCGGGATCAAATTCGACGGAGCTCCCCTCGCCCTCGCGCGGGGGACGCGAGCGGAGGGTCAACATTCGGGGATCGACGACTCGCGTCAGTCGATCCCCGAGGACGTGCCAGGTCCAGTTGTCGCTGCAGTTACTTCTTCTTCTTCGCAGCCTTCTTCTTCGTGGCCTTCTTCTTCGCAGCCTTCTTCTTGGCAGCCATTCCGGATCACCTCCTTGCGATTCAGCTTCCGTTCGACCGACCGTCAGGCCAGTCGTCTCATTGGGCGCCGCCATATGCGGCCGGGCGGCCTTCAACGGGGCTCCCGAGTGCCCCGCGTGGCCTCGCCGTGGATACATGCACCTCGCATGCCACACACCGCGAGACCGTCGGACACAGCGCCGCATGTTGAACAGCATCAAAGCGATGGCCGGATCTCACGACGCGATAGCGATGACCGGAACTCACGCGGCCGCACTCTTGGAAGCGATCTAACTGTCAAGATTGTTGGACGTTAGCTCGGAGCGAGCTGTCAATCGCTTGTCGGAGTGAAGATTAAGCGAAGGTGTCCACTTCCTTGTGGGTGTCAAGATACTTGACGTCCCACCTCTTCCTCGAGCCGCAGGCGGCGAAGCTTCTCGATCAGTCCCTGCCGCGAGATGCCGAGCACGCGCGCCGCACGGCTCTTGTTGCCGGCCACGAGTCGCATCACCTCGCTGATGTGATCGGCTTCGATCTGCGCGAGCGTTGGGAGCGAGATCGAGTCCGGCACCGCATTGCGCGGTGCACCACTCGACGCGGCGCCACGGCCGAGGATCTCCGAGGACAAGTGCTCGAGCGCGATCGCCTCGCCCTCCTCGAGCAGCACGACGCGCTCGACGAGGTTCTTGAGCTCGCGCACGTTTCCCGGCCACGCATAGGACAACATGGCCTGGGCGGCCTCGGGGCGGATCGTGGCGAAGTTCTTCTGGAACTTGCGCGAGAACTCGCGGATGAAGTGCTGCGCCAGCAGCAGGATGTCGTCGTCCCGCTCCCGCAGCGCGGGCAGATGGATGCTCACCACCTTCAGACGGAAGAACAGGTCGCTGCGGAATCGGCCCGACCGCACCTCGAGGTCGAGGTCCTTGTTGGTTGCAGCCACAATCCGGATGTCGACCGCGATGTCCTGGGCGCCACCCACCCGCTTGAAGCTGCGATGGTCGATGAATCGGAGCAGCTTCGCCTGGGTCGGCATGGGCATGTCCGCGACCTCGTCCAGGAACAGTGTCCCGCCGTCGCACAGCTCCACCAGGCCCTTCTTGGTGTCCGTCGCGTCGGTGAAGGCGCCTCGCTCGTGGCCGAACAGCTCGTTCTCGAGCAGACTCTCGTGGAACGACGAGCAGTTCACCTCCATCAGCGGCTGCTGTGCGCGATCGCTGCGGTAGTGGATCGCTCGGGCGACCAGCTCCTTGCCGGTCCCGCTCTCGCCCGTGATGAGCACCGAGGTGGCCTGACTGCGCACCACCTTCTCGATCAGGTCGCGCACTTCGTGCATGGGCCCGGAGGCGCCGATGATCTCCTCACCCGTCCAGTGGCTCCACGCCTGGCGGCGATACAGGTCGAGCTCGCTCGCCTGGCGGAAGTGGCGGCTCGCCGACTCCACCGCGAGGACGATGTCCTCCATCTCGTAGGGTTTCCGCAGGAAGTCGCAGGCCCCGAGTTTCATCGCGTCGACCGCGGACTGCACGTCGCCGTACGCGGTGATGAGCACCACCTGGAGCAGCGGGTCGACTTCCCGGGCGCGCCGGAGCACCGAGAGCCCGTCGGTGTCGGGCAGGCGCATGTCGAGGATCATGACCTGCGGGCGCACCTCGCGGACCTTCTCGAGCCCCTCCGCCCCGGTGCTCGCCAGCTCGACGGTGTAACCGCGCGCCCGCATCACCTTTGACAGCGACTTGCGGATGAGCAGCTCGTCATCGACCACCAGCACCGAGGTCTTCATCGCGCGCTCACTCTTCCGCCCGCCCGGGCAGCTCGGCCGTGACCGGCAGCGAGACGCGCAGCGTGGCGCCTCCGCCCGGGTTGTTCTTGGCCGTCACCACTCCACCCGCTTCGCGCACGATCTGGACCGAGATCGACAGCCCGAGCCCCGTGCCCTTCGAGCGCGTCGTGAAGAACGGGTCGAAGATCTTGTCCATGAGCTCCTTGGGAATCCCCACGCCCGAATCGGTGAACGACACGTCCACCATCGAGCGCCGCGTGCGGTAGCGGCGCACCCCGGTGGTCACCCGCAGCGCACCCCCTTCTGGCATCGCCTGCACCGCGTTGAGGCACAGGTTGAGGAACACCTGTTGGATCAGGTCCGGGTCCACGAAGACCAGCGGAAGGTCGTCGGCCTGCTCGCGGGTGAGCTGGACCTCGGCGTCGCCGAGTTGAAGCTCGAGCATCGTCAGCGTGCGGTCCAGGACCGCGTGCAGGTCAGTGGGTTGGGGCAGCGCTGCGGGGGGCCGCGCGAACATGAGCAGGCCCGTGATGATCTGCTCGATCCGGTCGAGTTCCTTGATGACGTCGTCCAGGTCTTCTCGGCGCGGATCGTTGGGCTTGAACTTGGAGCCCACGAACTGCACGGTGGTGCGGATCCCCGTGAGCGGATTGCGGATCTCGTGCGCCACGTACGCCGACAGCTCGCCGAGGGAAACCAGCCGGTCGATGCGCTTCTGGAACTCGCCGTCCTCGGTCTCCGAGATGGCCTCGGCCAGGACCACGGAACCCACCACGTCGCCGTCCTCGTCGCGCATCGGCAGCGACTCGGCCTTCAGCGTGAGTTCCCGCTCGTCGGTCTCGATCCGGAAGTCCCGGGCCTCGCGCGAGGCCCCCTTGAGCCAGCGCGCGTCGGCGCCCGGGAACAGTCGCGCCCCGGCGAGCCCCATGAACGTGCCCGGCTCGGCACCGAGCAACTCGTCCAGGCGACGGTTGTAGTAGAGCACGCGGCGCTCGCGATCCAGCGCCACCACCACTTGCTCGAGCGTGTCGAGCACCTGCGAGGACAGCGCCGGGGAGCGCGCCGGCACCTCGGGCTCTCCGTGCCGGCTCGGGGCGTCACTGCGCATGGGAGACGTGCCTCCGCACCGTTGCGAACCACCGCGCCAGTGGTATCACACGGCCGCGGTCGGGGCAATGCTCCGTGGGCCCACGAGCGACGTCTCGCGCGGCGCCCGCGCGCGACGCCGAGGTGCGCGCGGAGGTTGAATCGGCGGACCTCCGCTGATAGACTCTCCAGCCGCTTTCAAGCCATCCTGACTCGAGCTCGTCCTCTTCTTCTTGGAGTCCCGCATGCTTCGGTTCCTGCGCGGTGGCGGCAAGAGCACCAAGACCATCTGGTGGGCCATCGCCATCATCACCATCATCACGTTCGTCGGCGGCTTCGTCTTCCTGTTCGGTGCGGGGCTGGATGCGACGCAGAACGCCCGCGCCACCGGCGCGGTGGCGGTGGTGAACGGTGAGCGCGTCTCCAGCGCCGAGTACCAGAGCGCGCTCCTGCAGCAGCGCGAGGCCTACCGGCGCCAGTTCGGCGTCGACCCGGCGGAGCGCGACCAGAAGATGCTGGAGACCCAGGCGTGGCGCTCGCTCGTCACCGAGCGGCTGGTGAACGCGCGCGCGCAGCAGCTTGGCCTGCGCGCGACCGACGAGGACGTGAAGATCGCGATGAAGACCAATCCGCCGCCGCTCGTCCTCGCGATGCAGGAGTTCCAGACCAACGGCCAGTTCGACGCCAACAAGTACCGCGCCGCGCTCCAGAATCCGAGCTTCCCGTGGGGCCCGTACGAGGAGCTGGCCCGGGAGCAGGTTCCGATGCGCAAGCTCGAGGAGCGGCTGCTCTCCTCGATCAAGGTCACCGACGCCGAGCTCCGGCAGGCGTTCCACGACCAGTACGACCGCATCGACGCGAGCGTCGTGGCGGTGCAGCCGGCGCCCGACGCCAAGGTGGCCGCGCCCACCGAGGCCGAGCTGCAGGCCACCTACGACCGCTACAAGGGGCGGTTCGCGTCCGGCCCGCGCGTCCAGCTCGAGGTGCTTCGCGTGCCCAAGCAGTACGGCGAGGAGGAGATCCGCGACGCCAACCAGCTCGCGAAGAGCCTGGTCGATCGGGTGCGTCGCGGCGAGAAGTTCGAGGACCTCGCGCGCGATTTCAGCGAGGGTCCCAATGCCGATCAGGGCGGGCTCGTGCCGCGCCCGGTGAGCCTGCAGGAACTCGGCCCCGAGATGGGACCACGGATGCTGGCGCTCGCCGCCGGCGACGTGCTCGACCCGGTCCAGGATGCGGGCCGCTTCGTGATCGTGAAGCTGGTCGAGAAGCTCCCGCCCGGCGCGAACGGAATGCCGCAGCTGCGCATCGCGCAGATCATCGTGAAGGTCAAGGCAAACGATGCCTCGCAGCGCAAGCAGCTCGATGACCTGAAGAAGATCCGGCAGAGTGCCGCCGCCGCGCACAGTCTCGCACAGGCGGTCTCCGCGAAGGGAATGACGACGGTCAAGACCGCGTTCTTCGACTACGGCAGCCCGCCGAACGAGCTCTACACGGTGCCGGAGGCGGCGGAGTGGGGACTGGGCGCAAAGACCGGAGACCTCAGCCCGATCTTCGAGGGCATCGACGAGTACGTCATCGCCCAGGTCGCCGCGCGGCACGCGGGTGGTCCCGCGCCGCGCTCCGAGATCGCCGACCCGATCCGCCAGCTCACCGAGCTCGGCAAGAAGGTCGACGGCATCAAGAGCAAGGCCGACGCCATCGCGAAGTCGATCGCCGGCGGCCAGCGGCTGGAGGATGCGGCGCGAGCCCAGGGCCTCGCAGTGTCGCGTATCACGGGCATGTCGCGCTCGACGCCCGATCCGCGGCTCGGGTCGGCGCCCGAGGCGGTCGGCGCGATGATGGCGGCTCGGCCCGGCCAGGTGGTGGGTCCGGTGCGCTCCGCGAACGGCTGGTATTTCGTCCGCCTGGACGGGGTCACGGTCGCGCCCGACACGACCTACGAGCGCAACCGCTCGTCGCTCGCGCGGGAGTTCCTGCAGCGTCGCCAGCAGTCGTTCTTCGTGGGATTCACGACCGAACTCCGCGAGAAGGCGAAGGTGCAGGACCTGCGCAGCATCAGCGCGGAGTGACCCGGCGGGGCCCGGCCCCGAGCGGATGGCGCGGCGCCCGGCCGCGCGGTGCGACGGCGCGACCCCGGTCGCGCCGTTGCCGTCTCCAGGGTGCGGCGAGTGCCGCCCCCCGCGGCGTCACGCGACCGGCTTGTTGTCCGGCGGCTTGGGGGTGTCGTCGCGCTGAATCTCGTCCTTGATCTCGCGCTGAGCCTTGCGGAACTCCTTCATGGCCTGGCCGAGACCGCGGGCCAGATTGGGCAGCTGGCTGGGGCCGAAGATGAGCAGCACCAGCACCAGCACGATCGCGATCTCGCCGCCACCGAGTCCGAACACGTCGTCCTCCTCCTACTGCGGGTCCAAGCGGAGCCGGCTGCGGTCGCTGCCGATCACCACCGTCACATCGGCCAGATCCGATTCCCAGGCCTGCCGGATCACCGGTGGTCCGCCGAGGTAACCGGCCACCGTGCGCGCGGCGGTCGGATCCACGCGCCGCGCGACGACGATCGACGCGAACCAGTCCGCGCGATCGGCGTTCCTCACCTCCACCACCTGGAATCCTCCCTCGCGCAGGTACGATGCGACGCGTGAGGCGATCCCGCCCTCTCCCGAACCGTTCAGCACCTGCACCCGTGTCGGGCGCATCGCGGGCCCCGGTACCCGCGAGCTGCGCACCGGACGGAACCGCGACCAGCTCCACGACATCACGAGCGCCATCACCACCACCGCGAGCGCCCAGAACGCCAGGCGCCCGCCCTGCTCAGCGGCCTTGCCCACGGCGCGGCGCTCCCGCTCCGCGTGCGGCCGGCGGCGGAGCCTGTTCGAGCGCGCGGAGCGCGCGGCGCAGTCGCGACCAGGTGCGCGCGAGCGACTCCGGCAACACGCGCGTGGCTCCGATCACGGGCATGAAATTCGTGTCTCCGTCCCAGCGTGGCACCACGTGCAGGTGCAGATGCCCGAGCACGCCGGCACCGGCCACCCGGCCGATGTTCACGCCCACGTTGATGCCGTGGACGCCATATTCCGCCGTCAGGGCGCGCTCCGCAAGGCCGGTCAAGTCGAGCACGTCGCCGCGCTCCGCCGCGGTGAGCGCGTGGAACGCGCCGGTGTGGCGCGCCACCGCGACCATCAGATGCGCGGGATTGTACGGGAAGCGGTTGAGCATCAGCAGCGCGTGCGGCCGGCGCGCCACGACCAGGTCCGCGCGGTCGGTGCGGCGGCGCCCGACGCGGCAGAACAGGCAACCGGCCGGCTCGTGGACGCGCCGGATGTAGGCCATCCGCCACGGCGCCCACAGCCGCTCGAAGGGATCCGCGCGCCTCATGCGCGTTCGCCCGCGCCACCCAGCTTGCGATACACCCGTTCAGCCTCCTGGAGCTGCTCGACGGTGTTGATGCCCAGCAGCTCGCGATGGTCCGGTGCGCACACCACCGCCGCGCGGCGGCCTGCCCGCTGCAGCAGCGCCACCGTGTCAGTGAGGTAGTACTCGCCCTGTGAGTTGTTCGCGGTCAGGCCGGCCAGCACCTGCACCAGCGCCGGGTATTCGAACGCGTAGATCCCGGAGTTCACCTCGTCGATCGCGCGCTGCTCCGGGCTCGCGTCCCGGTGCTCGACGATGCCGCGGATGCCGTGCTCGCCCTCCCTCAGGATACGTCCGTAGCCGGTCGGATCGGGCAGCTTCGTGGACAGCACGGTGACCGCGGCGCCGCTCGCGCGATGTCCCTCGAGCAGCGTGTGCAGCGTGGCGGCGCGCAGCAGCGGCGTGTCGCCGCACACCACCAGCAGCGTGCCCTGGAAGTCCTCGAGCGCCGGGCCGGCCATCAGCACCGCATGGCCGGTGCCGCGCTGCTCGGCCTGTTCCACCCACTCGACCGGCGTGTCCGCGAACGCGGCGCGCACCCGCTCGCGCTGGTGGCCGATCACGATCAACGTGCGGCCCACCCCGAGCTGCTCGAGCGTGCGGATCACGTGCGCGAGCAGCGGGCGTCCCGCCATCGGATGCAGGACCTTGGCCATGTCGCTCTTCATCCGGGTACCCTGGCCGGCGGCCAGCACCAGCGCGGCCACGTCGGGATGGCGTCCGCTCATCGAGGCTCCCATTCGAAGTTGTCGATCAGTCGCGCGGGTCCCACCCGCGCCGCGACGGCCACCAGCACCCGGCCCGCCACCACGCGCACCGGACGCAGCGTGTCGGCGTCGACGATCGCCACGTAGTCCTCGCGCACCAGCGGGTACGCGCGCCACACCCGCCGCACCTCCGCCTTGAGTCGCGCTGCCGAGCGCTCGCCGGCCCGCAGCGCCCGCTCCGCCGCGCACAAGCCGCGGGAGAGCGCGACCGCCTGCGCGCGGTGGTCGCCATCCAGGTAGCTGTTGCGGCTCGAGAACGCCAGGCCGTCGCGCTCGCGCACGGTGGCGCCGCGATGCACCCGCACCGGCAGCAGCAGGTCGCGGCACAGCTGCGCGATGAGTCGCGCCTGCTGGGCGTCCTTCTGGCCGAGCCACAGGTCGTCCGGGGCGACGGCGTTGATCAGCTTGAGCACCACGGTCGCCACGCCCTCGAAGTGGCCGGGGCGCGCGGCGCCCTCCAGCACCTCGCCGAGCCCGGTGACGCGGACGCGCGTGCGCTCGTCCGCGGGATAGAGCTCCTTCACCTCGGGTGTCCACAGCAGGTCCACGCCCTCCGCCGCCAGCAGCGCGCGGTCGCGCGCCAGCGGCCGCGGATAGCGCCGGTAGTCCTCGCCCGGTCCGAACTGGAGCGGATTGACGAAGATGCTCACCACCACGCGCTCGGCGGCGGCGCGGGCGCGGTGCACGAGCGACACGTGCCCGCCGTGGAGCGAGCCCATGGTCGGCACGAACGCGACGCGTTGGCCGCGCGCGCGCCAGCCGGCGACCAGCCGGCGCACCTCCTCCACGCGACGCACGACCGTCATGCGACCGCGGCGGGGCCGGGCGGGGCGCGGTCGTCGGGTCGTCGCCGCCATCAGTAGGACTCCCGCTCCGACGGGAAGCGGCGCTCGCGCACGTCCTCGGCGAAGCGCCGGAACGCGTCGCGCACGGTGTCGGCCAGCTCCGCGTAGCGGCGTACGAAGCGCGGTTGGTGCCCGAGGTAGAAGCCGAGCAGGTCGTGGCTCACGAGGACCTGGCCGTCGCATGACAGACCCGCGCCGATGCCGATGGTCGGGATCGCGAGCGCCTGCGAGACGGTCGCTCCGAGCGCGGCCGGGATGCCCTCGAGCACCAGCGAGAAGCAGCCCGCCTCCTGGAGCGCGCGCGCCTCGCGCAGCAGCCGCTCCTGGTCGGCCTCGGCTCGCGCCTGCACCTTGTAGCCACCGAACGCGAGCACGCTCTGGGGCGTCAGCCCGAGATGTCCCATCACCGGGATCCCGCTTTCGACGATGCGGCGCACCGCCGGGACCACCCGCTCGCCGCCCTCGAGCTTCACCGCGTCGGCGCCGCCCTCCTGCACGAAGCGGCCCGCGTTCGCGACCGCCTGTTCGACGCTCACCTGGTACGACATGAACGGCAGGTCGCCGATCACCAGCGCGCTGGGGCGCGCGCGCGTCACCGCGCGGATGTGATGGAGCATGTCCTCCATCGTCACCGGCAGCGTGCTGTCGTAGCCCAGCACCACCGTGCCGAGGCTGTCGCCCACCAGCAGCACGTCGACGCCCGCCTCGTCCGCCAGCCGTGCGGTCGGGAAGTCGTACGCCGTCACCACCACGATCGGCCGGTGCTGACGCTTCAGCTCGATCACCGCCGGCGCGGTGACCTTCGGCCGGGGGGCTCCCGGACGGTCGGCGGCGCTCATCAGCTGCCTCCCCGCTCGATCGGCGTGTAGTAGACCGTGCCCTGCCCGTGCGACAGGATGCGCGTGAGCAGGTCCTCGAAGTCGTCCGGGTTGTTCACGAAGTCGATCGCGTTCGTGTTCACGACCAGGAGCGGCGCGTCGGCGTAGTGGAAGAAGAAGTGATTGTAGGCCTGCACCAGCTGCTCGATGTACGCGCGCTCCATGTCCCGCTCGAACGGCCGCGCGCGCCGGGCGATCCGCTCCATCAGCGTGTCCGCGGTGGCCTGCAGGTACACCACGACGTCGGGTTTCAGCACCTCCAGTTCCAGCCAGCCCACCAGCCGCTCGTAGAGCGCGAGCTCGCGCTCCGAGAGGTTCAGGCGCGCGAAGATGCGGTCCTTGGCGAACAGGTAGTCGGCCACCATGCGCTCGCTGAACAGCTCGGTCTGGCGCAGGGTGCGCTGCTGCTGGTAGCGGCTGAACAGGAAGTGCATCTGGGTCTGGAACGCGAAGCGCGCCCGGTCCTTGTAGAAGTCCTTGAGAAACGGGTTCTCCTCCACCTCCTCGAGCACCAGCTTGGCCTTCAGCCGCTCGGCGAGCATGCGCGCCAGGCTGGTCTTGCCCACCCCAATCACGCCCTCCACGCCGATGTAGCGATTCTCGCTCATGACGGGATCCGGCGCGCTCGCGCGGCACGGCCGCGCGGCGCGCGGCGGATGGAGTTTACGATCAGTTCCAGAGGCGCGAGCCCTTCCGCACCGGCGGCCGGGTGTTGAGCCGCGCGAGGTGGCTGAGCAGGGTCTCCCCGGTCTCCGGATGCACCAGTGCCGGATCCAGTTCGACCAGCGGCACCAGCACGAACGAGCGCCGGATCAGCTCGGGATGCGGCACCCGCAGATCGGGCTCCTCGAGCACTTCGTCCCCGAAGAGCAGGACGTCGAGGTCCATGGTGCGCGGGCCCCACTTGTGGGTGCGCACGCGGCCCAGCCGCTTCTCGATCAGGTGCAGGTTCCAGAGCAGCTGGCGCGGGGGCAGGTCGGTGTCCACCTCGGCGACCGCGTTGAGGAAGTTGGGCTGGTCCGCGTCGCCGACCGGTTCGGTGTCGTAGAGCGACGAGGCCCGCATCAGCTGGGTCTGCGGGATGCGCGCGATCTCCTCGAGCGCCTGCCGGATCAGCGCCTCGCGGTCCCCCAGGTTGGAGCCCAGTCCGATGAACGCCCTCATGCCGTCCTCATCCGCGCGACCTCGATGATCGCCCGACCGCCGGTGGTCCACCCGAGGTTCTGCTTGGCGATGCGCACGCGCACCGAACGGATGGCGAAGCGCTCGAGGATGCTGGCCGCCAGCGCGGCCGCCAGCGCTTCGAGCAGATGGAAGCTCTGCTGCTCCACGACCTCGCGCACGGTCCGGTAGAGCGCATCGTAGTCCACCGCGTCCGCGAGCCGGTCGCTGCTCTCGGCGCGCGCGTCCATGGGCTCCAACTCGAGGTCCACCTCGAGCCGCTGGCCGGCCTCTTTCTCGTACGGTCGGGCGCCGTGGTGTCCGAACACCGACAGCCCCTCCAGCCGGATGGTGGCCAACGCGTTGCCTCCATGGGAACGGGATGACCGGGCCGCGCGGGCCCGCTTCTAGGAAGCCGCAGCGAGTCTAGGGAGGCGCCGGGAGGCGGTCAAGCCATGCGGGCTCGGGTGGGCCGGCGCGGCGCCGCGCGCGTCCCGGCCGCGATCCCCGCGCCTTACACCGGGACGCCGAACTCGCGCAGCGCGTCGTTGAGCGAGGTCTTGCGGTCGGTCGAGGCCTTGCGCTGGCCGATCACCAGCGCGCACGCGATGCCGAACTCGCCGGCCGGGAACTTGCGCGGCTTGAAGCCCGGGATGACCACGGCCCGCGCCGGCACGCGCCCGCGCGTCTCCACCGGCTGGGCCCCGGTCACGTCGATGATGGACGTCGAGGCGGTGAGCACGACTCCCGCCCCCACCACCGCGCCCTCCTCGACCCGCACGCCCTCCACGACGATCGCGCGCGAGCCGATGAAGCAGTCGTCCTCGACGATCACCGGCTGCGACTGCGGCGGCTCCAGCACGCCGCCGATGCCGACGCCGCCCGAGAGGTGCACGCGGCGGCCGATCTGCGCGCACGAGCCCACCGTCGCCCAGGTGTCCACCAGCGTGCCCTCGCCCACCCGCGCGCCGATGTTGACGTAGCCCGGCATCAGGATCACGCCCGGCTCGAGGAACGCGCCGTAGCGCGCCACCCCGGGCGGCACCACGCGCACGCCGGCGGCCGCGAGTCCGCGCTTGAGCGGGATCTTGTCGTGGAACTCGAACGGCCCCACCTCCATCGTGCGCGAGACCCGCATGCGGAAGTAGAGCGCGAGCGCCTGCTGCAGCCAGCCGTGCGTGATCCAGTCGGCACCGGCCGGCTCGGCCACCCGCAGGTCGCCGGCGTCGAGCGCCGCGATCGCGCCCTCGACCGCGCCGCGCAGCTCGGGGTCGTCGAGCGGGCGGCGGCCTTCGTAGCCCGCGGCGATCCGCGCGCGCCAGTCGTCGAGCGGATACGCCGCGCCGCTCACCCGCGCACCCCGGCGAGGCGGGCGATCGCTTCGCGGCACTGCTCGGGCGTGGGCACCAGCGCGAAGCGCACGAAGCCCTCGCCGCCGCGCCCCAGGAACGAGCCCGGCATGCACACCAGCCCGGCCTTCAGCAGGGACTCCACGAACGCCACGTCGTCTCCGCCCGGCGCCTTCAGCCACAGGTAGAACGACGCCTCGCTCGCCTCGACCGTCCAGCCGCGCGTGCCGAAGTAGTCGAGCATCAGCCGGCGCTTCTCGGCGTAACGCGCGCGCTGCGCGCGCGGGTGCTCGTCGTCGTTCCACGCAGCGATCGCCGCCGACTGCACGAAGTCGGGCGTCGCCACGCCGGCGTTCGGGCGGAAGCGCCGCAGCGCGTCGATCAAGCGCGGGTCGCCGGCCATGAAGCCCGAGCGGAAGCCGGTCATCGCCGAGCGCTTGCTGAGGGTGTGCAGCGCGATCACGTTGTCGAGCCCGTGCTGCAGCGTCGAGCCCGGCGGCTGGTCGAACCAGATCTCGCTGTACGCCTCGTCCGACGCCACCCACACGCCGTGGCGGCGCGCGGTCTCGAGCACCCGCGCCGTCAGCTCGGGCGGGGACACGGCGCCGGTGGGATTGTGCGGCGTGGTGAGCCACAACAGCGCGGCGCGGTCCCAGACCTTCGCGGGCACGCGCTCGGGCACGAAGCGCCACTGGTCGGCGCTGCGCAGCGGCACGAAGTACGGCGTGCCGCCCGCGAACACGGCGCCCGATTCGTACACCGGGTACGCCGGAGTCGGAATGATGACGAGGTCCTTCCGGCGGCGCGCGGCGCGGTCGATCATCGCGAGCGCCATCAGGAACACCGCTTCCTTGCTGCCGTTCGCCGGCAGCACGTGACGGTCGGGGTCGAGCGTGACGCCGAAGCGCCGCTGCACCCAGCGCGCGCACGCGGCGCGCAGCGCGGGCTGTCCGGCCGCCGCCGGATACGACGACATCGCCGGGATCGAGTCCCGCATCGCCTGCTTGATGAACTCCGGCGTCAGCTCGCGCGGATCGCCCATCCCGAAGTTGATGGCCTCGAGCCCCGGCGGGCAGAGCGCCGCGCGCTTCCTGTCGAGCGTGACGAACGGGTACTCGCGGGTGCCGGCGAGCAGCGGATGGAGCGGCGCGAGCACCGGCGCGCGGCGGGCGGCGCGCGCGCGCGGCGCGGCGGCCGCGGCGGGCGCGCGCGCGCGGGCTTCGCGACGCGGCGCGCAGGTTTCGTGACGCGGTGCGCGGCCTTCGTGACGCGGCGCGCGGGCTTCGCGGCGCGGCGGGTACGCTTCGCGGCACCGGAGGTCCTGCGGGCACGGGTCTTCTTCATGCTCGTTCCTCGCTCAGGAACTCGGCCAGCATGCGGCACGCCGGCTCGAGGTTCGCGATCGGACAATACTCGTCGCGCACGTGGCAGAGGTCCGGGACCCCGGGGCCGAAGTTGAAGGCCGCGATGCCCGCCTCAGTGAAGCGCGCGACGTCGGTCCAGCCCTGCTTGCCCGCGGTGCGCAGGCCGAAGCGGCGGATGAACGCCGCCACCTCGGGATGATCGGCCGCCACCTTGCCCGCCGGCGCGGCGTCGACGATGCGCAGCTCGAACTCCGCCGGCACCAGCGCGCGCAGCTTGCGCTCGGCGTCGGCGATGGTGTGATCGGGCGTGAATCGGTGGTTCAGGTTGACGACCAGCTCGTCGGGCACCACGTTGCGCGCGCGGCCGGCGTGCAGCGTGGTGACCTGGAGCGTCTCGCGGTACTCGATCCCCTGCAGCGTCACCGGCGTCGTCGGGAAGTGCACGATCTCGGCCAGCCACGGCGCGGCGCGCTCGACCGCGTTCACGCCGGTCCACGGCCGCGCGGCGTGCGCGCTGCGGCCGGTCACGCGCACTTCGGCGTTCATCACGCCGTTGCACCCCAGCTCGACCGCGCCGTCGGTGGGCTCGAGCAGCACCGCGAACGCGGCCTGCCGCAGCCACGGCATCTCGTGCAGCAGGCGGCCGAGCCCGTTGCCGTCGGCAGGCCCCTCCTCCGCGTCGTAGAACACCAGCGCGAGATCGAACCGCAGCCGCGCCAGGTCGAGCCCCTCGAGCAGCGCCAGCATCACCGCCACGCCGCCCTTCATGTCGGTGGTGCCGAGTCCGAAGAGCTTGTCGCCGTCGAGGCGCGCGCGCGCGTTGTCGTTGGGCGGCACCGTGTCGAGGTGACCGGCGAGCAGCGCGAGCGGGCGACCCCGCTGGGGCCCGCGCCACACCACGCCGTTCCCCGAGCGCATCACCTCGCCCGTGCCGGCGGCGCGCAATCGCTCGCTCACGAACGTGGCGATGCGAGCTTCGTCCCCGGTGACACTCGGGATGTCCACGAGCGTGGTCAGCAGCTCGACGATGGAGGCGGTGGTCGGAGTCATGGGCGGGTGCGCGCAGCGCGGCGCGACTCTAGCAGCGCCCCCGGGCTTGCGCCAGCGGTGCGGACCCCGATAGGGTCGGCCCATGTCGACGCCCCCCACGACCGGTTCCGCCGGCGCGCTCGTGCGCCTGGCCGGCCCCGACGCGCTCCCGCTGCTGCACCGCATCGCGACCGCGTATCTCGCCGACCTGGCGCCGGGACAGGTGCGGGCCACGCTGTTCTGCGACTTCCGCGCCCGGCTGCTTCATCGCGCGGCGGTGGCGGTGACCGCGGACGGCGCCGTGTGGCTGCTGCGCGACGACGGGCCCGGCGAGGAGCTGCGCGCGTTCGTGGACCGCTCGGTGTTCCGCGAGAATCTGACGCTCGCCGATGCCGGCATCGGCCACGTGGTACGCGCGCGCCGCGGCACGCCGGCGCTGCCGCCGGGCACGCTCCGCGAGGCGAACGGCCTGCCGCGCGAGGTGCAGGTCGACGACGCGTTCGCGGTGGTGGTCGACGACGCGCCCGGCGTTGTGTCCGATCCCATCGACGAGCTCGACCGCATCGTGCGCGGCCAGCCGCGCCACCGCCACGAGATCGCCGAGGACTTCACGCCGTTCGAGGTCGGCCTCGCGCACGAGGTGCACCTGTCGAAGGGCTGCTTCACCGGGCAGGAGACGCTGATGCGGCTGGTGACCTACCGTGGGCCGCGCCGCCGGCTGGTGGGACTCGCGGGCTCCGGCGCGGCACCCGACGTCCCGGGCGATCTGCTGCGCGCGGGCGAGCGCTGCGGGCGGCTGACCAGCGCGTGCGCCGACGGCGACGACTGGCGCGGGCTCGCGGTGGTCGCACTCGAGGCGGCGGAGCTGGAGACGGTGCTGGCGACCGAGACCGGAGCCTCCGCGCGCGTCGTGTGGCAGGCGCCGGAGCGCCGCCCGCTCGGATTGCCCGCGCCGTGAGCGCGCGCGCCGCTCGCGTGCGCGCCGGCCCGTACACGTGCCGGCACTCCGCGCGTCGACGCGAGCGCATCGCCACGGCCGCGATCGCCTCGCCGAGGAGGAGCTCTCCATGAAGAAGCCGCCCGCGAAGCCGTCCCCACTTCCACGCCGCGTCCGTCGCTGAGGCAGGTGGACGGATTCATCGCCAAGTTCGACCCGCCGATCCAGCGCCTGATCCGCGCCTCGCGCGTGAAGGTGCGGCGGCGCTTCCCGACCGCCGATCGAGATGGTGTACGACAACTACAACTTCTTCGTGATCGGCTACGGCCCCTCCGAGCGCGCCTCGGAGGCGATCATCTCGATCGCCGCCTACGCGCGCGGCGTGGGCCTCGCGTTGCTGCAGGGCGCGACGCTGCCCGACCCCGAGGGCCTCCTGGAGGGCTGCGGGAACTTCAACCGCTTCCTGCGCCGCGCGAGCGCCGCCGATCTCGATCAGCCGCGGTCGTGGCGATCGTGCGCGCCGCCGTCGCCGCAGTCGAAGGTGCCGATGCCGGCGCGCGGCCCGGTGCGCACGGTGGTCAAGTCGATCTCGGCGAAGCAGCGGCCGCGCAGAGCCGGGGCGAGCGCGAACGGCGCGAAGCGGGCGAAGACCGCAAGCCGCAAGCCGGCGCGGCGGCGCGCCTGAGCTTCATCGGTCGGAGGAGCAGGCCGCCCGTAGCGGCGTGCTCAATCTCCTAGTCCGCCAACCAAACTGCGTTCCCACTGAAGTAGAAGTCCTCATCCACCACGTGGCGGCTGCCGTTCCGCCAGTCTCGCAATTCCAGTCGATAGCTGTCCCTTCCGATCCGCGGCCGACCGGGCACCACGACCAGCGTCAGGGGCTCCTGAGGATGCGGCGCATAGCCCACCATGCCCCTCAAGTCGCCCACCGGGGCTGCTCGAGCGCTTTCGAGATCGAACGCGACGATCGTGCGGCTGCTCGAGCGCCCACAGATGAGGAGCTTAGTTCCCGCCACTCGAAACATGGGAATCAGACCGTCGCCCCCGAGCCTCTCCACTCGACCCGAGCCGGCGTCGCACTTCCAGACGGCCCCATCCCGTCCCCGGAACGCCACCCAAGCCGAATCCAGCGCCACGGGCGGCGACCACTGATCGTAGTCCCGGGACACCGCCAAGCGGGGTGAAAGCGTGTCGACGCGGATCCGGTTCGAGTCAGGCGAGGTGGCGATCCGGAGCATCCTCGCGGCGGCCTCATCGCCATCCGGTCGGCACACGATCCACCGACCATCGGTCGTCGCGACGGGGATGTCCGCGTTCAAGATCGGCATCAGGCGACCGCCGGCGAGCGGCACTACGTAGACGATCCCCACGGCGTCGTTCATACCGGACACGGACAGGATCGCGCGGCCTTGCACGACCCCACCGATTCCGCCATTCCAGTGCGAGGTGGGCCAGAGCCACGCGAGCCGTGAGTGCGCCCGGGTCGTCAGATCCACCATTCCCACCTCGCTGCCCGGCACGGTGAAGATCAGTCGCCCGGTCGGCCGTGCTGATGATCGCTCGCAGCCGCATGAGATGCTCAGCAAGAGCCCGATGAAGATCGTCACTTGTGTGGTTCGCACTGCTGCCTTCGCGGCTCTCATCAGTTCTCCTGCGCCGTACCGAGGCCCTGATGTCGGATACTCCGGAGTCGATAGTCTCGGTCGGTCACCAAGGCCAAGGATCGCGACCCTCCGTCCAGCCGCGTTTCTCGGACGAGACTCTCGTCGATCACTTCCTACGGCTGGGCGTCGCGGGGGCGATGCGCACAGCGCATCGGCCGACACCTTGATCCGACAGGAAGTCGATGGCCCAGACATACCGCCCGCTTCCCTTCGCGAGATCCCGCCTCAGTTCGGGGCATTCGTTGTTCTGGGCGGTCGACACGACCGGCGTCACGACTACGCTCAACGCGCCGATCTCGGTCGCCGTCGCGTAGAGGCGGTAGCGTCCGACGATCGGTCTGGCCAGCTCGATCTGGGTGACGACGTTGCCCGGCCCGGCTTCCTCGACGTCCGTCTCGACATCCGCGGAGTCGTCCAGCGTCGTCTCCGTACCCCCGTCCCATCGTGTGCATGCCGGGATCGGCACGTCCCCCTTGCGTGGCTCGGACCTGTCCACTCGGCCGCGCGGATCCACAAGCACGACGTCCTGCGCCTTGCCCCGCACGACGATCGTCGTAAGTCCCGCGGGGCTCGGTCGGTCGGGCGTGCCGGCGCCAACGCTACCCAGCACCAGTAGACCCACCATCCAGCCGCGCATTCCCATCCCGGTCATCCTCGCGCCACGAGCATCGGCAATGCGGTCTCGTGACCCAGTGATCCCGCGCGCCCCGCTCATTCCTCACCCGCCGGCTCCTCGCCCTCGCCCTCGGGGGCGTCCACCACGATCGCGTCGGTGGTGAGCACCAGCGCGCTCACGCTCGCGGCGTGCTGGAGGGCCGAGCGGGTGACCTTCGCCGGATCGAGGATTCCGGCCGCGTCGAGGTCGCAGAACTCCCCGCGCTCGGCGTCGTAGCCCTCGCTCCCGCTCCCCGCGCGGATGCGCTCGACCACCACGGCGCCGTCGGCGCCGGCGTTGTGGGCGATCTGGCGCGCCGGCTCCTCGAGCGCCTCGATCACGATCTCGCGCCCGCGCTGCTCGTCGCGCTGTTCCACGGGCGGCATCGCGCGCACCGCCGCCTGCGCGCGCAGCAGCGCCACGCCGCCGCCGGTGTGCACGCCCTCCTCGAGGGCCGCGCGGGTGGCGGCGAGCGCGTCCTCGAGGCGCTGGCGGCGCTCGGCGATCGCCATCTCGGTGTCGCCGCCCACGCGCATCACCGCGATGCCGCCGGTGAGCCGCGCGATGCGCTCGCGCACGGCCAGCTTCTCGCGCTCGCGCTCCGCCTCGGCCAGCTCGCGCTCGAGCCGCGCGAGGTGGGTGCGGATCGCCTCGGCGGAGCCGCCGCCCTCGACCAGCGTGGTGGTGTCGCGCTCCACCACCGCGTCGCGCGCGCGGCCCAGGTCCGCCTCGGTCACGCCGTCGAGCGTGCGGCCGGCGTCCGCGGCGATCAACGTCGCGCCGGTGAGCACGGCCAGGTCCTCCAGCAGCGCGCGGCGCGCCTCGCCGCTGCCGGGCGCCCGCACCGCGGCCGACGGCGCGGTGCCGCGCAGCCGGTTCACGACCAGCGTGGCGAGCGCCTCGCCCTCGACGTCCTCGGCGATCACCAGCAGCGGGCGGTGCGCGCGCGCCGCGATCTCGAGCGCGGGCACCAGGTCCCGCGCGTCGGTGCAGGTGGCGGCCGCCACCAGCACCAGCGGATGCTCGAGCATGGCCTCCATGCGGTCGGGCGCGGTGACGAAGTACGGCGACAGCCAGCCGCCGGCCAGCTGCACGCCCTCCACCACGTCGAGCGTGGTGCCGCGGCCCTGCCCATCCTCGACCTGCACGACGCCCTGCGGGCCGACGCGCTCGAACGCGTCCGCCACCAGCCGCGCCAGCTCCGCGTCGCCGCCGGCGCTCACCGTCGCCACGTGGAGCAGGTCGTCGCGCCCGTGCACCTGGCGGGCGGTCCGCGCCAGGTGCTCGACCACCGCGGCCACCGCGTGCTCGATGCCGCGCCGCAGCGCCATCGGGTCGTGGCCGGCCGCGATCGCCTGCAGCCCGCGCGTGATCAGCGCCTGCGCCAGCACCGTCGCGGTGGTGGTGCCGTCGCCGGCGCTCTCGGCGGTCGCGGTCGCGGCCTCGCGCACCATGCGGGCGCCGAGGTTTTCGAACGGGTCGGCCAGCTCGATCGCCTCGGCGATGGTCTGGCCGTCGTTCGTGATGGTGGGCACGTGGGCGCCGTGCTCGAGCACCACGTTGCGACCGCGCGGGCCGAGCGTGACGCGCACCGCGCCCGCCAGCTGGTCCACGCCGCGCAGCAGCGCGGCGCGCGCCGCGTCGTCGAACTCGAGCCGCTTGCCCATCGCGCCTCCTCCGTGAGGGAGCCGCGCCGCGGATGCGGTGCGACCCGGGACGGCAAGGGTACGCTACCGGCGCCACTCCGCGAGGAACACGTTGGTCTCGCCCCGCACCTTGCCGCCGCGATTGGCGCAGAACACCAGCCACCGGCCGTCGGGGCTGAACATCGGGAAGCCGTCGAAGTCGGGATCGTGCGTGACCTGCTCGGGCGTGCCGCCGGCGACGTCGATCAGGTAGAGGTCGAAGTCGCGCCCGCGCGGCTGCAGCCGGTTGGACGCGTAGATCAGCCGCTTGCCGTCGGGCGTGAAGTAGGGCGCGAACGACGCCCCGGGGTCGCGCGTGACCTGGTGCTTGTCCGAGCCGTCGGAGCGCATCACCCACAGGTCCATGGCGCCCGGCTTCACCAGGTTCTGGGCGAGCAGGCCGCGGTAGGTCGCGGTCTCGGTGGAGTCGGCCGGGTGGTGGGTGCGCCAGCAGATCCACTTCCCGTCGCGCGAGAAGTACGCGCCGCCGTCGTAGCCGGTCTCGTGCGTCAGACGCGTGAGCCCGCTGCCGTCCGGGTGCATCTTGTAGAGGTCGATGTCGCCCTCGCGCAGCGAGGTGAACACGATCCACTGCCCGTCGGTCGACAGCGTGGCCTCCGCGTCGTAGTCGGGACTGTCGGTGAGGCGCTTCAGGTCGCTGCCGTCCGGCTTCGCGGTGAAGATGTCGTACGACGCGTACACCGGCCAGGTGTAGCCGTGGCTCATGTCCGGCTCGGGCGGGCACTCGGCGCCGCCGAGGTGCGTCGAGGCGAACAGCACGCGCTGGTCGTGGTCGTAGAAGTAGCCGCACGTGGTGCGGCCCTGGCCGTTGCTCACCCGGGTGGTGACGCCGGTGCGCAGGTCGAGCACGTATTCCTGATCGCAGTGGGCGTCGCCACGGGTGGACTGCAGGATCAGCTTCGTGCCGTCGTTCGACCAGTAGGCCTCGGCGTTCTGCCCGCCGAACGTGAGCTGCCACAGATGCGCGAAGTGGCGCTCGCCCGGGCGGATCAGGGAGTCGGCGGCGGCGGCCGTGGGCGGCACCGGTGGAGTGCGCCGCGGCGCGGGGGCGGCGGCGACGAGGGCGAAGGCGGCCAGTGCGAGTACGGTCCCGGCGCGAAGCTTCATGATCTCCTTCCCAGCGTGACGACGATCTCGAGCTCCTGGCCGCCGCGCTTGATGGTGAGGCGCACCTGCTGCCCGGGCCTCCGGGAGCGGAGCGCGTACGTGTAGTCGTACAGGTTGTCGATGCGGATGCCGTCGAACTTCACCAGCACGTCGCCCTCGCGCAGGCCCGCGGCCTGGGCCGGGCTCGGCTCGCGCACGCCGGCCAGCAGCACGCCGCCCTCGGTCTGCCCGAAGTCCGGGATGGTGCCCAGGTAGGCGCTGCCGTAGCCGCGCACGCCGCTCACGTGCGCCAGGTTGGTGTCGGCCTCGGCGCGCCGGTAGGGCGGGCGCGGCCCCGCGTCGAGCGAGTCCAGCAGCGTCGCGGCCATCCGCGCCACCCGCGCGAGCCCGGGGTAGTTCAGCTTGTCCCAGGTGTCGCTGGGCTTGTGGTAGTCGCTGTGCGCGCCGGTGAACAGGAACAACACCGGCACCTGCTTCTTGTAGAACGACGAGTGGTCGCTCGGCCCGTAGCCGTCGCTCGAGGTCGCGAGCTTGAAGCCCGCCGCGCTCCCGACGTGCTCGACCAGCGCCGCGAAGCCGGGCGATGTGCCGGTGCCCATCACGATCAGCTTGTCGTCCTTGAGGCGCCCCACCATGTCCATGTTGATCATGGCCTCGATGGTCGGCAGCCGCGCGGAGTCGTCGTCCACGAAGTGCGACGAACCCAGCACGCCGCTCTCCTCGCCGGTGAACGAGGCGAACACCAGGTCGTGCGCCGGCCGCCAGCCGCGCTTCGCGCGCTCGGCCTCGAAGCGCGCGATCTCGAGCAGCGCCGCGGTGCCGGAGGCGTTGTCGTCGGCGCCCAGGTGCGGCACGTGCTGGTTGTCGAGCGCGTTCTCGCCGCCGTAGCCGAGGTGGTCGTAGTGGGCACCCAGCACCAGCGTGCGCGTGCTGTCGCGCCCCGGCAGCCGCCCGACCACGTTCGCGATGCGCGCGCGCGTGCGCCGCAGCGTGACCGTGATGGTCGCCGAGTCCGGCAGTGCGAACGAGTGCGGAGCGCCTCCGTCCTCGATCGCCGCCTGCGCCGCCGCCAGCGTGGTGGCCGCGCTCTTCAGCAGCGCGTCCGCCATGCGCTCCGAGACCTGCACCGCCAGCAATCCGCTCGACATGTAGCCGGTGCGCTCGTTGCGCGGCGGGCGCGGCGCCTCGCCGGCGTGCTCTTGGGGGCCGTTCACCACCACCAGCCCGAGCGCGCCGTGCTCGCGCGCGTTGATCGCCTTGGTGCGCAGCTCGGCGAACGGCGTGTTGACGGTGCCGTCGAAGCGGCTGGTCGAGTCGTTCTCACCCGGCTCCGCGGTCAGCACCAGCACCAGCTTGTCGCGCACGTCGAGCCCCGCGTAGTCGTCCCAGTTCAGGGCGCTCGCGGTGATGCCGTAGCCCGCGAACACCACCGGTGCCGCCAGCGAGCCGTTGGTCGAGAACCCGAGCGGCTGCAAGTCGGCGCCGGGCTCCACGCGCAGCGCGCCGATCGCGAACGTGGTCGGCGTCTCGACCGCCACGCCGGTCGTGACCTCGAACGACTGGCGCCAGCCGCCGTCGTCGCCCGCGGGCCGCAGGCCCAGCGCGCGCATGCGCGCCTCGACGAACCCGGCCGCGCTGTCCAACCCCGCGGTGCCGACGCCGCGCCCCTCGCGCGCGGGATCGGCGAGCCAGCGCACCGTCTCCTTGAGCACGACGGTGTCGGGCGGAGCCCCGCTCCGGCGCGCGGCCCGCGCCCCCGGCGCGGCGAGCGCCGCGACGGCCAGCGCGGTCGCCAACGTCGCAGCCACCCTTCCCGGTCGGCCCGGTCGCGGTCGCTGCGTTCCCTTCATCGTGCCTCCTCCCACAGGATGCGCATGCCCTTCAGCGTCAGCCCCTCGTCCACCACGTTGACCGTCTCGCACTCCGGCGCCAGCGCCTTCGCCCAGCCGCCGGTGGCGATCACGTGCGGTGTGCCCCGCATCTCGAGCGCCAGCCGGCGCACCAGCGCGTCGATCTGGCCCGCGGCGCCCCACAGCACGCCGGCCCGCAGTGACTCCTCGGTGGTGCGGCCCAGCGCCCGCGCGGGCCGCCGCAGCTCCACGCGCGGCAGCCGCGCGGCCTTGCGGAACAGCTCCTCGGCCGAGGTGCCGACACCGGGCGCGATCGCGCCGCCCAGATAGGCGCCCGCCCGCGAGATGCAGTCGAACGTAGTGGCGGTGCCGAGGTCCACCACGATCGCGGGCGTGCCGTAGATGGCGCGCGCCGCGACCGCGTTCGCGATGCGGTCGGCGCCGACCGCCGACGGGTCGTGGTAACGGATCACGAGCGAGGTGACGGTGGCCGCGCTCACCTCGAACGGCGGCCGGCCGGAGCGCCGCTCGAGCGCCTCCGCCCACGCGAGCGTGAGCGGCGGCACCACCGAGCACAGCACCGCGCCGGTCGGCGGGGTGGCCGCGTCGCGGCGCTGGAGCAACAGGTCGAGCGCGATGAGCGCCTCGTCCGCGGTCATGCGGCCGCTGGTGAGGCGCCACAGGTGCTCGAGCGCGTCTCCGCGGAAATGACCGACGACGGTATCGCTGTTGCCGATGTCCACCGCGATGACGCACGCCTCGGCCCGCCCGCGGGCGCGCCCAGGCTTCGCGGGCCGCTTGCGCTTGAGATCCGGCACCCTCGCCTCCTCCTAGTCCGCCGGGCGCGGCCGCTGCCGGCGGCGCCACACGAACCACGACAGGCCGACGCTCAGGAAGTACAGCCCGACCATCGGCACGCCCATGACGAGCTGCGCGGTCACCACGTCGCCGGGCGTGATGATCGCGGTGACCAGGAACGTGAGCACGATCGCCACCCGCCACTGCTGGAGCAGGAATCGCGGCGTCACCATGCCGATCGCGGTCAGCGTCATCAGCACCAGCGGCAGCTGGAACACGAGCCCGCACGCGAGCGCCATGTTGTACACGAACGAGGTCAGCTCGCCGAGCCGGATCATGCCCTTCATGTTCGGGGTCATGAAGCCGGACAGCACCTCGACCACCAGCGGCACGACGTAGCCGTACGCCGCCCACACGCCGAGCCCGAACAGCGCCAGCGACGCCATCGCCATCGGCAGGATCCAGCGCCGCTCGCGGCGGAACAGCCCCGGCGCGACGAACGACCAGATCTGGTAGAACACGTACGGCGCCGCCACCACCACGCCGAGGATGAGCGTGAGCTTGATCCGCTCGTTGAACGCCTCGAGCGGCGACAGCACCACCGCCTCCTTCACGGTGCGATGGATCACGTCCTCGAGCACGCGCGGCGCGATCCACCAGCCGGCCAGCGCGCCGACGATCGCGCCGGCCAGCGAGTGGAGCAGCACCTTGCGCAGCTCCTCGAGGTGCGAGAAGAACGGCATCTCGCCGCTCTGCCGCGGATCGACCACCGGCGGGTACTGGCCCGGCTCGGGCGGCGGGAGGTGCGGGAACTCGCTCATCGCTCGCGCTCCGCGGGCCAGGCGACCTCGAGGTCGCCGGCCACCACGCGGGCCTGCCCGCCGTCGGCGAGCGCGATCACGAGCGCGCCGTCCTCGTCGAGCGTGCGCGCGGTGCCGTGCAGCGGACCCGCGGGCGTGCGCACGGTCACCGGCTGGCCCCAGAACGTGGCGCGCGCCCGCCAGCGCTCGAGCAGCTCCGCGCGCCCGCCCTCGGCGTGCGCGTCCCACAGCGGCTCGAGCCGCGACAGGAACGCGGCCGCCACCACCTCGCGCGCGAGCGCGTGCCCCGCGAGCGCGAGCGAGGTGGCGAGCCGGGCCAGCTCGGGCGGAAAGTCCTCCGCGCGTTGCGCGACGTTCACGCCCACCCCCACCACCGCGACATCGCCCGGCAGTCGTTCGCGCAGCGCGTGGGGCGCGCGGCGACTCTCGACCAGGATGCCCGCCAGCTTGCGCTGGCCCAGCAGCAGGTCGTTCGGCCACTTGAGCCGCGCCGGGACGCCGAGCCCCTCGAGCGCCTCGGCGAGCGCCAGTCCCGCCACCAGGGGCAGCGTGGTCGCGCCGCCGACGTCGCAACCGAGATGGAGCAGCGCCGACAGCGCCAGCCCGCGGCCGGGCGCGGTGTGCCACCCGCGCCCGTCGCGGCCGCGGCCGCGCGTCTGCGCGTCGGCCACCACCACGGTGCCGTCGGGCATTCCCGCGGCGAGCGCCTCCCACGCCACGTCGTTCGTGGACTCCACCGCCGCTCGCGCGACCAGCGTGCGCCCGAGGCGCCGGGTCGTGAGCCGCGCGAGGAACGCCGCGCGGTCGAAGGTCGGGTCAGCCAATCTCCTCGATCTCCAGGCTGAGGTCGAGCGCCGGCGCCGAGTGCGTCAGCGCGCCGACCGAGAGGAAGTCCACGCCGGTCTCGGCGTAGACGCGCGCGGTGTCCAGGTGGATCCCGCCGGAGGCCTCGATCTGGGGCCAGCGCCGGGCGCCGGTCAGCATGCGCGGGCTGTCGGGCGGGTGCGCGGCGCACCAGCGGTCGACCTCCTCGACCGCGCGGCGCAGCTCGGCGGGCGGGCGGTTGTCCACCAGGATGCGATCCACCTCGGGACGCAGCGCCTCGCGCAGCTGGTCGAGCGACTCCACCTCGACCTCGAGCAGCAGGTCGCCCTGGCGCGTGCGCAGGATGCGCTCGAGCGCCTGCGTGATCCCGCCGGCCGCGCGGATGTGGTTGTCCTTGACCAGGTACATGTCCCAGAGCGCGAGCCGGTGGTTCTCGCCGCCGCCGCACTTGACCGCGTACTTCTCGAGGAAGCGGAGCCCCGGGGTGGTCTTGCGGGTGTCGAGGATGGTCGCGCCGGTGCCGCGCACCTCGTCGACGTAGCGGCGCGTCAGGGTGGCGACCCCGCACAGGTGCTGGAGGAAGTTGAGCGCCGTGCGCTCGCCCTTGAGCACGCCGCCGACGTCGCCGGTGATCTGCGCGACCGCCACGCCGGGCGTGAGCGCATCGCCGTCGTGCGCGAGCGAGCGGAACTTGAGCGTCGGATCCGCCTCGCGGAACGTCAGGCGCGCGACGTCGAGCCCGGCGAGCACGCCGGCCTCCTTGGCGACCATCACGGCGCGGGCGTTCACGCCCGACTTCACGGCGTTCAGCGTGGTGATGTCGCCGGTGCCGATGTCCTCGGACAGCGCGTAGCGGACGATGGGAAGCGCGACGGCTTCGAGCATGGTCAGCGATCCGGTCCGAAGCGGCGAGCGACGCGGCGGGGCTCGGTGCGCGGCCGTCCATCGCGGCCTCCGCGCCCGGTCGGGCGCCGCGGGGTGCCGGTGATCCCCATCGCGGCCGCCCCCGCGAGCGTGGCGCGCACCTCGTCGGCGCGGTCGCGCAGCGAGGCCGCGCGCTCGAACTCGAGCTTCCTGGCGGCGGCCAGCATCTCCTCCTCCAGCCGGGCGAGCAGCACCTGCACGTCCTCGGCCTCGGCCGCGCCGATCAGGCCCCGCACGTCCTCCTCGGCGCTCGCGCCGATGGCGTCCGCCACCGACGTCGAGCGCATCACGTCCTCCACGCTCTTCTCGACCGAGCGCGGGGTGATGTCGTGGGCGACATTGTACGCGAGCTGGCGGGTACGGCGTCGCGCGGTCTCCTCGAGCGCCCGCCGCATCGAGTCGGTGACCGTGTCGGCGTAGAGGATCACGGTGCCGTTCAGGTTGCGCGCCGCCCGTCCCGCGGTCTGGATCAGCGAGCGCTCGCTGCGCAGGAAGCCCTCCTTGTCGGCGTCCAGGATCGCGACCAGCGACACCTCGGGCAGGTCGAGCCCCTCGCGCAGCAGGTTGATCCCGACCAGCACGTCGAACTCGGCGAGCCGCAGGCCGCGCAGGATCTCGACCCGCTCCAGCGCGTCGATGTCGCTGTGCAGGTAGCGCACGCGCACGCCGGCCTCGTTCAGGTAGTCGGTGAGATCCTCCGACATGCGCTTGGTGAGCGTGGTGACCAGCACGCGCTCGCGCGCGGCGACGCGCTGGCGGATCTCGCCGAGCAGGTCGTCCACCTGGCCGGCCACCGGCCGGACCTGGAGGATGGGATCCACCAGCCCGGTCGGCCGGATGATCTGCTCCACGACGACGCCCTGCGTCTCGCGCAGCTCCAGGTCGGCCGGCGTGGCGGACACGAAGATCATCCGCTGCGCCATCGTCTGGAACTCGTCGAACCGCAGCGGGCGGTTGTCGAGCGCCGACGGCAGGCGGAAGCCGAACTCCACCAGCGTCTGCTTGCGCGAGCGGTCGCCCTCGAACATGCCGCCCACCTGCGGCAACGTGACGTGCGACTCGTCGATCACGATCAGGAAGTCCGCGGGGAAGTAGTCGAGCAGGCAGCCCGGCCGCTCCCCCGGCGCGCGCCCCGAGAGGTGGCGCGAATAGTTCTCGACCCCCGGGCAGGTGCCGGTCGCCGCCAGCAGCTCGAGGTCGTACTCGGTGCGCTGCTGGAGCCGCTGGGCCTCGAGCAGCTTGCCCGCGGCGCGGAAGCGCACGAGCTGCTCCTGCAGCTCCGCGCGGATGCTCTCGAGGGCCGCCTGCATGCGCGGTTCGGGCGTGACGAAGTGCTTGGCCGGGTACAGCGCGAGGCGCTCCATGCGGCGCCTCACCTGCCCGGTCACCGGGTCCACCGCCGAGAGCCGCCGCACCACGTCGTCCTCGAGCTCGATGCGCACCAGCACGTCGTCGTAGGCCGGATGCACCTCGATCACGTCGCCGCGCACGCGGAAGCGGCCGCGCCCGACCTCGATGTCGTTGCGCTGGTACTGGATCGCGATCAGCCGCTCGAGCAGCTCCTTGCGCCGCATCGGCTCATGGGTCGCGAGGTCGACCCGCAGGTGCTTCCAGTCGGCGGGCGTGCCGAGGCCGTAGATGCACGACACGCTCGCGACCACCACCGCCTGGTCGTTCTCCAGCAGCATCGAGGTGGCCTGCAGCCGCAGGCGGTCGATGTCGTCGTTGATGCTGGCGTCCTTGGCGATGTACGTGTTGGTCGACGGCACGTACGCCTCGGGCTGGTAGTAGTCGTAGTACGAGATGAAGTAGCCGACCGGGTCCTCGGGGAAGAACTGCCGGAACTCCCCGTAGAGCTGCGCCGCGAGGGTCTTGTTGTGGGAGATCACCAGCGCCGGGCGCCCCCACTGGGCGATCACGTTCGCGATGGTGAATGTCTTGCCCGAGCCGGTCACGCCCAGCAGGACCTGGCGGCGGTCGCCGCGGCGCAGCCCCTCGACGAGGGCTGCGATGGCTTCGGGCTGGTCGCCACGCGGCGGATAAGGGGCTCGGAGGGTGTACGCCATGGACGGGCGATGCTACCCGAGGCGCGGCAGCCGGTCGAGGGCGCCCGCGGCCGCGCGCAGCGCGGGGCCCGGCGGGGGAGCACGCGGCCGGGCCGGCGGGGTCCGGTTTCCAGGTTCCGCTCCCGCGCGCCGCTCCCCTACCATGACCGCATGCCCACTCGACGCATCCTCCATTACCAGATCCTCGAGCGGCTTGGCGCCGGCGCGATGGGCGAGGTGTTCCTGGCGGAGGACACCCGCCTCGGACGCCGCGTGGTGCTCAAGTTCCTCGCGCTGCCCGAAACCGAGGACGACGCGGCGCGCGCGCGACTGGAGCGCGAAGCCCGCTCGCTGGCGGCGCTCTCGCATCCGCACATCGCGCGCGTGTTCGCGCTCGAGAACGCGGACGACACCACGTTCCTCGTCATGGAATACGTCGACGGCGAGACGCTCGCGGAGGTGCTGTCGCTGGGGCCGCTCGCCGCGCCCGAGGTGGCCCACATCGGTGCCTCGCTCGCCGGCGCGCTCGCGCAGGCCCACGGCCGCGGGGTCGTGCACCGCGACATCAAGCCCGAGAACATCCTCATCACCGAGGACGGTCACGTGCGGCTCGCCGACTTCGGCATCGCCTCGCTGCGGGGCGGCGGCGGCGGGGAGCCCGAGGGCCTGGTCTGGGGCACCCCGGAGTACATGTGCCCCGAGCAGGCGAGCGGCCGGACGAGCGACGGCCGCTGCGATCTCTATTCGCTGGGCGTGGTGCTCATCGAGGCGCTTACCGGCGAGCCGCCACGCGCCGACGAGGAACCGCAGGCGGCGCTGGTCCGCATGCGCGCGGGCGCCAGGCCGGCGTCCGACCCGTCGCAGGTGGCGCCGCCCACCCCGCTCGAGCGGGTGCTCGCGCAGTGCGTCGAGCGCGATCCCGACCTGCGCCCGCGCGACGCGGCCACCCTGCACGCGGACCTGGCGCGCATCGCCCAGGCGCTCGACGGCCCCACCCGCCCGGCGCCCCGCCTGCGCGCGCTGTGGATCACCGCCGCGGCCGCCGCGCTGCTGGCCGCGCTCGCGACCTGGTTCGTGCTGGCCCGGCCGGACCGCGCACCCGGCCCGGCTGCCGCCCCCCGCTCGATCGCGGTGTCGCCGATCGAGGTGAGCGGCGGCCAGCGCAGCGACGCCTACGTGGGCCGCGCGTTCTCGCAGGCGGTCGCGGTCGGACTCACCCGGGTCACCAACCTGCGCGTGCTGGCGGGCGCGGAAAGCGTCGGACGGGGTGCCGACCTGGTGGTGGGCGGTCGACTGGTGCGCGAACACGGCATGAACCACGCCCGCGTGAGCGTGCTCGAGTCGCGCAGTGGACGCGTGCTCTGGTCCGGCGACCGGGACGCCGACGACCGCCAGCTTCCGTACCTGGCGAGCGCGGTCGCGAACGAGATCGCGCGGGCGCTCCACGCCCCCCCGACGAAGCTCTACGACTACTACCTGTATTCGCTGCGCAGCGAGGCGCTCGGCCGTTCGCCGATCGCGAGCGCCACGCTCGGCGCGCTGCGCCGCAGCGACACCGCGGCCGGGCTGCGGTGGAGCGCGGAGCTGGTGAAGGCGTTCCCGCGCGAATCGGAGGCCCACGTGCTGCGCGCGTACGCGTTGCTCGGCAAGGACTGGACGCTGCGGCAGGACCTCGTGGACCGCCGGCTGCTCCGCGAGGAATTGGGGCGGGTGCGCGAGCTCGATCCCGCCGACCCGTGGGCGGAAGCGTTCGAGGGTCTGCTGGCGCATCGCGATGGCCACGTCGTGGAGGCCGAGCGCTGCTTCGGGGTGGCGCTCGCGCGCGACGACCTCACGCCCGCGGCGCGCGGTTTCCTGCTGAGTCTGCGCGGGCAGGCGCTCCGCGACCTCGACCGCCCCGGCGCCGCGCTCGCCGACCTCGACGAGGCGTCGCGCCTCGACCCGACCAACGTGATCACGCTGGTGATCCACGCGGACGCCCTCGGGGTCGCGGGGCATTCCGAGGAGGGGCTCGTGCGCGCGCGTCAGGCGATCGCCCTCGACCCCGACGCCAGCTACACCGTCGCCTGCATGGCCCAATGCCTGGCGCGGGCGGGGCGCTGGACGGAGGCGGTCCCGTACATCGAGATGGCCTGCCACCGCCAGCCGGTGGGCATGAATCTCGCGCTCGGCGCGCTGATCCTGCGGCGCGCCGGGCGCATCGAGGACGCCGAGGCGCAGCTGAAGCTGGCCGAGGCCGCGCCCCCGAGCGACTGGGGGGACTTCACGCTCGCGCGCTACCACGCCCTGGTCGGAGATCGCGCCGGCGCGATGCGGCTGCTGCGCGAGGCGGTGCGCCTCGGCTACTGCGACCCCGAGGTCCAGACCATTCCCGAGTTCGACCCGCTGCGCCCGACCCCCGAGTTCCAGGCGCTGCTCGCGACCATGCGGCGCCGCTGGGCACCGCCGGAGCCGCTCGCCTCGCCGACCCAGTGAGGCGCTGACCGCGCCCGCGCGCGGACCCGCGGGACGACCGCGCCCGCCGCGACCGAACCGCGCCGAGCGCGTCGAGCGCTACCAGCGCACGCGGGCCGTGTACGTGAGGGCCACCGCCTGGCCCGCGGCGACCGGCACCTCGAAGCGCACGGTGTTCGCGTCCTTGCGGGTCCACGGCAGGCTGCTGGCGAGGATCTCCCAGTCGCCCGAGAGGCCCTCCTCGACCACGATGGTGACCGCGGTCTTCTTGCGGTCGCGCAGCGCGATCTCGACGGTCTGCTCGCGCTCGCGGTCCGAGATGCGCTTGTCGGCCTTCTGCGTGCGCTCGGCCACCAGGTCGAACGCGCGGCCCACGTCGAGCGTGAGCTTCTCGCCCTCGGCGACGTGCCCGATCGTGGTCTCGCCCGCGAACTGCAGCGCGCCCGCGGCGTCGGCCTCGTAGGTGCGCACGCGTCCGCCCGGCAGCGGCACGCCGAGCCCGTTCTCCCGCGTGTTGCGCAGCTCGAGCTGCACGCGCACGCCCGGCCCCGTGTCGCCGCGGAACAGGTAGCGGGGCGTCAGCTTCACGTCGCGCGGCTCCAGCATCACGAGGCTCTGGCTCTCGCGGTCGCGCAACGTGGCGGGCGCGGGCAGCGCGTAGAGGTGGTACTCGGAGAAGCCCTGCTCCTGGAGCGTGCGCTTCTCGGCTGCGGTGCCGCCCTCGGCCATCGCCATCATCGCCACGCGCGGCACCGGCGCGGGCATCGCGCTGTCCTGCCGCGGATCGCCGGCGACCAGCTTGAGCTCGGCATCCTGGAAGTCACGACCGGTGGTGTTCTCCACCTGCACCGTCGCGGACCAGCTGCCGGAGTTCTCGCCGCGCCGCACCAGCACGTGCTCGGCGCTCCACGACAGTCCGCCGGTCAGGTACGAGAGTTCGGCGGTGGTGCGGCCGCGCGCGCCGCCCTCGAACACCGCCTCGATCGCCGGGCGCAGCGCGAGCGCGCCGGGCGGGGTCGCGAGCCGCACGCCCTCGACCGCGCCGCGCGCGAGCGTGACGACCGCGCCGTCGTCGCCGCGCACCACCAGCCAGCTTCCGTCCGCGGCCAGCAGCACCCCCTCGGTCACCCGGTCGCCGCGCGAGGAGACGCGGACGCGCGCGCCGCGCGAGCGTTCCAGCAGTCCATCGCCGCTCGCGACGTCGAAGCGATAGGCCAGGCGTGCGAGCCGGGCGCCGCCCTGCGGCGCGAGCCGCAGCGAGGAGAAGTCGAGCCGCTCGGCGACGTCGTCGAACCGCACCGTGTCCTGCGCGCCGCGCAGCTCGAACGTGCGCAGCTCGCGCACCAGTGCGAGGTCGCGTGAGTAGACGGTGAGCGCCGGGCCGGAGGCGGCGGGGCCGGCGAGGCACAGCAGCAGCAGTCCCAGCGAGCACGCGGGGACCGGGCGAAAGGCGGGCATGGCGTCCTCCGTGAAATTGAGTGGCGTGCGCAGCCGATGTACGCCGCCCGGTCGGATCCCTTCCCGGGCGTCCGGCTCAGGGGGCGAGGCGTTCCTGGAACGTGCGCGACTCGAAACGCGCGGTGATCGCCCGC
Source organism: Candidatus Eiseniibacteriota bacterium (assembly GCA_963725865.1). Lineage (GTDB taxonomy): Bacteria > Eisenbacteria > RBG-16-71-46 > RBG-16-71-46 > RBG-16-71-46 > CAVSAC01. The sequence continues at coordinate 831,612 of CAVSAC010000012.1, read as the reverse complement.
AGCGTCTCTTCGAGCAGCGCGAGCTTCTCCGCGAGCGGGCGGTTCATGCCGGGGTGCTTCGAGAGCCGTGGATCGACGCGGTCCTCGGCCATTCCCAGCGCGTCCACCGCGTGGAGCGGATACGACAGTGGCTCCCGGCGCGCGGCGAGCGCGTCGAGCGCGCCGAAGAACTGCGACGCGGGCATGACGTAGCGCGGCGTGTGATAGACCGGCATGCGCAGCGGACCGTGGACCGAGACCGGGAACTCCTCGAGCGTCGCGTCGCCCGTACCGACGCGGTGCGGCCGGCGCTCCCAGTCGAACGGCCACAGCTTCAGCCGCATGACGCCGCGCGGATCGCCGCTCTTCGAGGCCAGCAGCAGCCGCGCCGCGGCCAGCAGCGGCGTCGGATAACCCGATGCGTCGTAGCGGTAGCCCGCGCGGGCCAGTCGTGCGAGCGTCGGCACGTCCATGTCGAAGTTGGGCGCGCGGAATCCCACCACCGGGCGCCCGCACGCCTGCTCGAGTGCCGCGCGCGCCCCAGCGGTCTCGCGCTCGAGCGCGGCGGCGGGCAGGCGCGTGAGCGCCAGCGGGTGGGTGGCGGAATGACATGCCACCTCGTGCCCCTCGGCGATCAGCTCGCGCAGCTCGGCGGCGTGCGCGGCCGCGTCGCGCGCCACCATGAACAGCGTCGCACGCACGCCGGTGCGCGAGAAGAGCTCGCGCAGGCGCGGCAGCGCCGCGGTGTAGGCGAGCGGGTCGGGAGCGAGGCCGCGGAAGCCGTAGCCGTCGAGATGGAGGTCGACCGGATCGACGTCCACGTTGACGGTGGCGACGGGTCGCGTCATGGGGTGCGGTCCTCAGGTCGGTGGGGGCATCCGGCGGTCGGCCGCGCAGCATACGGAGGTGCCGGCGGCGGAGCAATCCGGCCGGACGGCTCGCGAGGAGCCGTCCGCGCTTGCCTCTGCGGCAAGCGGCGCGTACCCTGCCCGGCTCCATCAGTCCGGTCGGAGTCCGCTCTCCGTGGGCCCGCGCCGCCTCCTTCAGCCGCGCCACAAGACCGCCGATAACGAAGGCGTCGAGGTGCCTGGAGCCGCGCTCCGGGTCCTCGGGACGCGCCCGGCGGGCCGCTGGCAGGCACGCCTCACTTCGACCCCAGGAAGGTGGCATGGCGCTCGACGTCGCGATCATCGGTGGTGGCATCTCCGGGCTGGCCAGCGCGTCCCGCGTGGCGGCGCTGGGCCATCGCGTGACGCTGTTCGAGGGCGACGATATCCTGGGCGGCCTCGGCACCACGTTCCCCTACCGCGACGGTCACCTCGAGCGCTTCTATCACTGCATCCTCCCGGACGACCTCGCGCTGCTCGCGCACGTGCGCGAACTGGGCCTCGACCGCGAGCTGCTCTGGAAGCGCACGGAGATGGGGTTCATGTACCGGCGGCGCATCTGGCCGATGAACACCCCTCTCGACCTGCTGCGCTTCGGGGCGCTGACCCCGCTGGAGCGCGTGCGCATGGGGCTGCTGGGCCTGCGCGCGCGCAGCCACGGCCTCGATCCCCATCTCGACGGCGTCACCGCGGCCGACTGGGTGCGCAAGCAGGTCGGCGAGCGCGCGTTCGAGGTGCTGTGGAAGCCGCTGCTCTCGGCCAAGATCGGCGACCACTACGCGGCGCTGCCGGCGTTGTGGCTCACCAGTCGCATGCACCGTGAGAAGAGCGCCCCGACCGAGACCAAGGGCTGCCTGCCGGGCGGCTACCGGACGCTCATCGACGCGTTCGAGCGCCGGCTGCGCGAGCGGGGCGCGAGCCTCCGCATGAAGACCCGCGTGCGCGCGCTCGAGCTGCAGGGCGAGCGCATGGGCGTGCGGCTCGAGGACGGCACGCTCGAGGCGTTCGACAGCGTGGTCGCGACCTCGCCCCTGCCGCAGTTCCAGCGCATGACGGCCGGGCTGCCGGTCCCGCCGAAGCTGGCGCAGCTGAAGCTCGACTACCAGGGCGTGATGAGCGGCGTATTCCTGACCCGCGAGCCCATCACCCACTACTACTGGATGCCGTGGGTGGACAGCGGCGCGACCTCACAGGGCGTGATCGAGATGTCGAACCTGGTGCCGCTCGAGCGCGCGCACGGGCTCCACGTGAACTACCTGGTGAACTACACGCACCGCGACAGCGCGCTCTTCCAGACACCGGACGCCGAGATGCTCGCGATCTACCGCCGCGACCTGCAGGCGCTGTTCCCGGCCGCCGGCAACTCGATCGAGGACGCGTTCCTGTTCCGGGCGCCGTTCGTGGAGCCGATCTGGACGGTCGGCTACCGCGACGTCCGCCCGCCGACGTCGGTGATCCCGGGCCGCCTCTACCTGGTGTGCACCGCGCAGGTCTACCCGCGCGTGAACTCGTGGAACTCCTGCTGCGAAGTGGCGGACGAGATGATGCAGGAGTGGATCGTCGAGACCGCCGCTCGCGCGGGGGCCGGGGCGCGCGGATGAAGATCGGCATCGTCGTCGGGACGCGCCCCGAGATCATCAAGATGGCCCCGGTCGTGCGCGCATGCCAGACCCGCGGCACGCCGTTCCTGCTGCTCCACACCGGCCAGCACTACTCGTTCGAGATGGACGGGGTGTTCTTCCAGGAGCTCGGCCTGCCGGTGCCGCACGCCAACCTCGAGGTGGGGTCCGGGACGCAGGCGTACCAGATCGGCACGATGATCCTCGGGTTCGAGCCGCTGCTGGCGCGCGAGCGCCCCGACGTGCTGCTGGTCGAGGGCGACACCTCGTCGGTGCTCGCCGGCGCGCTGACCGCTCAGAAGATGGGGATCCCGGTCGGCCACGTGGAGGCGGGGCTGCGCTCGTACGACCGCGGCATGCCCGAGGAGATCAACCGCATCCTCACCGACCACCTCTCCGAGTATCTGTTCGCGCCCACCGAGCACTCGCGCGACATCCTGCTCGGCGAGCGGATCGCGCCCGCGCGCATCCACGTGACCGGCAACACGGTGGTGGACGAGTTGCTGCGGCAGCGCGAGCGCGCGATGCGCCCGGGGCTGTTCGAGCAGTTCGCGGTCACGCCGGGCCGCTACGCGCTCGCCACCGTGCACCGCGCCGAGAACACCGACCGCCCTGAGCGCCTGCGCGGCATCGTGGAGGGGCTCACGCGGGCGGCGGCCGCGCTCGACCTGCCGGTGCTCGCCGCGCTCCATCCGCGCACCGCCGCGCGGCTCGAGCGCATGGGCCTCGGTTTCGACGGCCGCGTTCGCGCGCTGCCGCCGCTGCCTTATCTCGACTTCCTCGGCCTGCACGCCCGCGCCGCGCTGGTGCTCACCGACTCTGGCGGCCTGCAGGAGGAGGCGTGCAGCCTCGGCGTGCCGTGCGTGACGCTGCGCGACAACACCGAACGGCCGGAATCGGTCGAGGTCGGCGCGAACATGCTCGCCGGCGCGACGCCCGAGCGGATCGTCGAGTGCGCCCGCGCGATGCGCGACCGCCGTCGCGACTGGCCCAACCCGTTCGGCGACGGCACCAGCGGCCTGCGCATCGTGGACCTGTTGCTGAAGGGCTGACCCGTGAGCCAGCCTGAGTCCGGGACCGACGTCGCGGCCGATCGCCGCAGCCTGATGATGGTGCTCTTCGCGGCGCTGGTGCTGCGCCTGTGGCGGCTCGGCGCGCTCAGCCTGTGGACCGACGAAGCCTCCACGTGGACCGCCGCGAGCGGCACGCTCGGCGAGCTGTGGCGCTTCTGCGCGTTCAAGGACGCGAGCCCGCCGCTGTTCCACCTGCTCACCTGGCTCGCGCTCCGGCTCGGCGACGACGAGGCGAACCTGCGACTGGTGTCGGCGCTCGCCGCGGTCGCGATGGTCTGGCTCACCTACCGCTTCGCGCGCCTGTGGGTCGAGCGCCGCGAGGCGCTGCTCGCCGCCGCGCTGGTGGCGCTGTCGCCCTACCAGCTGATGTACGCCCAGGAGGCCCGCACCTACATGCTGGTCGGGGTGTGGACGGTGCTCGCGCTCTACCTGTTCGCCCGCGCGGTGCTATTCGAACGCCCGCGCGCGTGGTGGCCGCTGACCGCGGCGCTGGCGCTGGGGCTGTGGACGCAGCCCATCGCGCTGCTCGGCGTCGGCGTGCAGGGCCTGCTCGCGGTGCTGACCGCCGCCGGGCGCCGGCGCTTCGTGCGCTGGGCGCTCGCGGTCGCCGCGGCGGTGGCGTCGTACGTGCCGTGGCTCGTGATCAGCGCGCGCCAGGCCGGTCACCTGAACGAGAGCCACTGGTATATCGATGCGCCCGACCCGCTCGGAGTGTTCCAGGTCCTGCGCTCGGTGCTGCTCTCGCCCGTCCCGCTCGTCACCACGACCGGCGCCGGCCAGGCGCCGGGCATCGACCACTTCCTGCCGCGCCCGCTGGCGCAGCTGCTGCTGCTCGCGATCGCGCTGGTGCCGCTCGCGCTCGGCGTCTGGGCCGCGCGCCGTAGCGATCCGCGCGGACGGGCGGCGCGCATCGCGCTGACCGCGCTGGTCGCGCCGCTGTTGGCGGTGTTCGTCGTGTCGTTCCGCCAGTCGCTGTGGCTCCCGCGCTACTTCGTGCTGCTCACCCCGTTCGCGGCGCTGCTCACCACCTACGGCCTGGCGCGCATGCGTCCCGCGGCACTCGGTCGCGTCTGGGGGGTGCTGGTGCTGCTGGTCTCCGCCTACGCGTGCCTGCGAGTGCAGTGGGACGTCAGCAAGGAACGCTGGCGCGAGGTCACGCAGTCGATCGGCGCGCGAGCCACGGCCGGGCGCGCGGCGGTGCTGGTGCCGTTCGACAGCGATCCGTTCCGCTACTACGACCGCCGGCTGCCGCGACCGCTGCCGTGCATCGAGGTCTCGCACCCCGCGGTGCCGTTCCACTCGCACTGGACGGCGCAGCAATTGGCCGAAATGGCCGATTCGGCCCGCGCGCGCGCAACCGGCTTCGACGACGTGTGGGTGATCGTGCGCAGCCCGAACTCGGCCCAGCGGCGCCAGGTGGTCGCACTCGCCGAGGCGGCCGCAGCCGGCGAGGGCCGGATGCTCGTGCTGCGGGAGACCTGGGAGGCCACCGGCGGGCCGCTATGGATCGCCCGCTACCGCACGCCGCGCCCGAGCGGCCCGACGGAGCTGCGCGGCGCTCCGTAGCGGCCGCCGTGGCGGTCGCCGTCCCGCTCGCTGTCGCGGGAACCCCACCGGGGGGGTGGCTCCTCAAGGCGCCTCACGGGCACCCGGTGACGGATCCCGCCCCGACTTCGCGCAATGCAAGCAGAGGTCCGCGCGAGGGCCGGTCTGTCGGGCCTTCGGGGGAGGGCCGGCGGTCGCCGGTGGCCGTGCATCACCTCTTCGCGTGGCACCAAGACGAGGTCGGAGCGGGTCCGGGAGTCGCCGTCCGTGGCAGGGCGGACCGGGTCCGCCCGCCGCGTCGCGTCGAGCGCGGCGCGGCGCGCGACCAGCGCACCCCGGGCACGTGTCCTCGGGATTGTCGGGGGTGCCGGCGGTCTGAGACAGTTCGCGCGATGTCGCGCCCACGCCCGTCTCGGAGACTCCGATGAGAACCCTGCTCGCTCTGGTCCTGCTCGCAACGCTGGCCGCTCTCCCCTCCCACGCCGCGCCGCCGTCCGACGATCCGGCCCTTTGGCTCGAGGACGTCACCGGCCAGCCGGCGCTCGAATGGGTCGCTCGGCAGGACAGCGCGTCGACCCGCGCGCTCGCGCAGTCGCCCGAGTTCAAGGCGATGACCGACCGGCTCCTCGCCATCCTCGACTCGAAGGAACGCATCCCGTACGTGAACCGTGTTGGCGATCGCTACTACAACTTCTGGCGCGACGCCGAGCACCCGCGCGGGCTGTGGCGGCGTACGACGCTCGCGGAGTACCGCAAGGACGCGCCGGCCTGGGAGACGGTGCTCGATCTCGACGCGCTCGGCGCCGCGGAGAACGCGAACTGGAACTGGTCGGGCGCCGACGCGCTGGCGCCCGACTACACCCGCTGCCTGATCTCGCTCTCGCGCGGCGGCGCGGATGCCGCCGTGGTCCGCGAGTTCGACCTGGTGAGCAAGACCTTCGTGGCCGACGGCTTCTCGCTGCCGGAATCGAAGAGCGAGCTGCATTGGATCGATCGCGATCGTGCGTACGTCGCGGTGGCGTTCGACTCCTCCACCATGACCCAGTCCGGCTACCCGCGCGTGGTGAAGGAGTGGAAGCGGGGCACGCCGCTGGCGGCGGCGACGCCGGTCTACGAGGGCAAGCCGGAAGACGTGTGGATCTCCGCCGGACACGACGACACGCCGGGCTTCGAGCGGGACTTCGTCTATCGGGGCATCACCACGTTCACGAACGAGGAGTTCCTGCGTCGCGACGGACGGTTGATCCGCGTCGACAAGCCGGACGACGCGGAGGCCTTCGCGTGGCGCGACTGGCTGCTCGTCCAGCTGCGAACCGACTGGAGGGTCGGCGGCACCACGTATCCCGCCGGGGCGCTGGTCGCGGCGCGCTTCGACGACTTCCTCGCTGGGAAGCGCGAGCTGAAGGTGCTGTTCCAGCCCACCGAGCGCACGTCGCTGGCCGGGTTCTCCGCCACGAAGAGCGCGGTCCTGCTGAACGTGCTCGACAACGTGCGCAGTCGGATCTACACGCTGCGCCCCGACGGCGGCCGCTGGACGCGCACGGCGATCCCCGGCGTGCCCGAGTTCGGGAACATCAGCGCGTACGCGGTCGACTCGCGCACCTCGGACGACTACTGGATGACCATCACCGACTTCCTCACCCCCACCGGGTACTACCTCGGCGCGGCCGGCGCCGGCGCTCCCGAGAGGCTCAAGCGATCGCCGACCTTCTTCGACGGCAGCCGCGACGTGGTGAGCCAGCACGAGGCCGTCTCGAAGGACGGCACGCGCGTCCCTTACTTCGAGGTGGCGCCGAGGGACCTGCGCCTCGACGGCACCGCGCCCACGCTGCTCACCGGCTACGGCGGCTTCGAGATCCCCTCGCTGCCGGCCTACAGCGGGGTGCAGGGCAGCGGCTGGATCGAGCGCGGCGGGGTGCTGGTGGTCGCGAACATCCGCGGCGGCGGCGAGTTCGGACCGCGGTGGCACCAGGCGGCGGTCAAGGCGAATCGGCCGCGCGCGTACGAGGACTTCATCGCGGTCGCCGAGGACCTGGTGAAGCGCAAGGTCACGAGCCCGCCGCACCTCGGCTGCGAGGGCGCGTCGAACGGCGGCCTGCTGGTGGGCAACATGCTGACCATGCGGCCCGATCTGTTCGGCGCGATCGTGTGCGAGTCCCCGCTGCTCGACATGCAGCGCTATCACAAGCTGCTGGCGGGCGCCTCGTGGATGGAGGAGTACGGCGATCCCGACGATCCGCAGCAGTGGTCATTCATCCGCACGTTCTCGCCCTATCAGAACGTGCGGGCCGACGCGAAGTATCCGCCCACGCTGTTCACCAGCTCCACGCGCGACGACCGCGTGCACCCGGGCCACGCGCGTCGAATGGTGTACCGGCTGGAGCAGCAGGGGCACGAGGTCCTCTACTACGAGAACGTCGAGGGCGGCCACGCGGGCTCCGCGAACAACCAGCAGCGCGCGTTCATGAGCGCGCTGGGCTACACGTTCCTGTGGAAGCACCTCGGCGCACCCGGAGCGGGCGCGGCGCGCGCGACGCCCTGAGCGAGGGGGCGCGGGCCGCGGCAGTCGATGCGAATCCTCTTGACGCGGTTCGGCCCCCCCACCGTCACCACCTCACCGCCCGCGTGCAGATCGCGCATCAGGGCGCGCGGCGTGCGCGTGGAGATCGGCGAACCGGCGCCAGGCCATTTCGTGTCGTGCCGCGCCCCGATGTGCGGCGGCGTCGCGAGCACGAGCGCCGCAGACACGCCTGCTATGAAGTAGAGAGTGCCCCCGCGACTCTGCCCCCGAAGCGGAGTCCCGTGATGAAGACCTACGCACTGTCGCATCTCTCCGACCACGTCCTGCTGCGCGAACTGACTGCCCTGGTTGCCCAGGACCGCACCACCACCGCCGCGATGCTGGCGCACCTGGCCGAGGTCGATGCTCGCAGGCTGTGCCTGCCGGCGGGATACCCATCCATGTACGCGTGGTGCGTGGGCGAGCTGAAGCTGTCGGAAGAAGCCGCGTTCAAGCGCATCCATGCCGCCCGCGTCGCGCGGCAGTTCCCGGCCGTCTTCCCAATGCTCGCCGACGGCCGGCTGAACCTGAGCGGCGTGATCCTGCTGGCACCGCATCTCTCGCCGGAGAATGCCAACGAGTTGCTGGCCGCCAGCGCGAGCCAGTCCAAGATCGCGATCGAGCGACTGCTGGCCGAGCGCTTCCCGCGGCCGGATGTGCCGACTCTCGTGGCGCCGCTCGCTGCTTGTGAAAGTGAAGAACAACACGCCCCGGGGCGTGTGATTTTGACCGAGCCTGAACATGTGTTGGAGCCGTCGAGCGCAGATCGCGGCCTGCTGGCGCCAGCGCCAATCGCAGCGCCCGCGACTCAGCATGCTCCGGGGCATGCTCAGGATTCGGACTCGCGCGCCAAGCTCACGCCGCTCTCGCCGGGCAAGGTCGCGTTGCAGGTCACGATCACGCAGGCCACCCAGGACAAGCTGCGCTATGCGCAGGCGTTGCTCGGGCACGCCGTGCCTTCGGGCGACCTGGCTCAGGTGCTGGATCGCGCGCTGGACGCGTTGATCGCCAAGCTCGAGCAGCGTCGCTTCGCGCGCAGCGCGCGCCAGCGCCCGAGCCGCCCGCGTCGCGCGGCCGATACTCGTTATGTGCCCGCCGAGATCCGCCGCATGGTCTGGCAGCGCGACGGTGGACGGTGCTCGTTCGTGGGCGACAACGGTCATCAATGCGAGACCCGAGCCCGGCTGGAGTTCGATCACGTCGAGCCGTTCGCACGCGGCGGGCGGGCGACCGTCGGGGGCCTGCGCCTGCGGTGCCGGGCCCACAACCAGCTCGATGCCGAGCGCGCGTACGGCGCCGAGTTCATGCGCAACCAGCGCGACGCAGCGCGGCGTCGCTCGGCGGAATCGCGCGACGTCGCTGTGGCGCGTGCGCGCGAGGCGGCGCAGGCCCACGATCGCGAGGCCGCAATGGCGCGCGCGGCCGCCGAGGTCCGCGCGCGCGAAGTGGCCCAGGCTCGCGAGCACGAGGCCGCCGGGGCGCGCGACGTCGCGCGGTCACTCGAGCGCGAGCGTGCGGCCGCCGCTCGGGCACGCGTGGAAGAGGTCCTCCCATGGCTGCGCGCCCTCGGGGTCAACATCGAGGACGCGCGCCGCGCGGCGGCGCCGTGCGCCGACATGCCCGATGACAGTCCGCTCGAGGCCCGGGTGCGCGTGGCGCTCAGGAGCGTGGCGCCCCACGGTTCGCACAGGGTCCTACACGCTCCGAGCACTGCGGCCTGAGGCATCGAGCTGCGGGCAGCGAACCGGCTGCCCGCTCACGCGTCCCGCGTCTACGGCTTTTCGCCGAGGCTCTCCAGCATCCGGCGGGCGAAGCCGGCGTTCGGGTACAGCTCGAGCACCTTGCGCAGGCTCTGCGCCGCATGGACGCGGTCACCGACCCTCAGGTACGCCTGCGCGAGGCGCGACCACGCGTAGCCCGAGCGAGGCTCGAGCCGGCTCCACGCCTCACCCACGATCACCGCGTCCGCGCGCTCGCCCTCGTCAAGCAGCCGCTCGGTCAGCCCCCGCAGTTCGGGCGCACCGGAGCCCCCCCACGGATCCACGTGTTGCCGCGTCCACGCCTCGCACTCGGCCACCACCGCGTCGGCCCCGCCGCGCCGGGCGGCTGCGAGCGCGCGTGAGGTCAGCGTGCCGTGGGCGATCGCATCGAGCGCGGCGTCCAGTGCCGGGTCACCGCCGTCGCGCCAGCGCGCGAACGTCGAAGGGACCGCGATCGCGGGGGCGATCCACTCGCGCGCGTCCGACGGATCGCGCGACATCCATGGCAGGGTGGAGACTTGGAACATCATCCCGAAGTTCGGCGTGGTGCGTTCGGGCGCATCACCGTAGTGGTTGGGCCGGCCGCCGGTGGGCTCCCCCACGAACGTCACCTGGGTCCGGTCCTCGAGGAACACCGCCGCGTTCATCGCGGCCGAGAACACGCCGCGGTCGATGAGCGCGAACAGCGATCCATCGCGATCGAGCCACGGGCGCTGGACGATCCCGCGCACCAGCACGTCGAGGATGGTGTTGTTGCCACCGTGGTCCTGGCGCAGGTCGATCACCAGCCCCGCCGGCCGCAGGCGATCGAGCTCGGCGAACATCCGGCGGTAGAAGTCCGCTACCGCGGAGTCCCGCGAGACGGGCTCGACGCGGCGTATCCGCAGGTACATCACCCGCGCCTCCGGCAGATACTCGTACCACCACGCGTCGGCGGGACGGCGGTCGCAGCGCGGCAGGCCGCCCGGCGGGATTCGCCGCGCACTTGCCCAGCCGGCGGGGAATTGCGGCTCGCTCTCGAGGAACGCCTCCGGGAATCCCGCCGGTGGCGCCCCGCCCGCGACGGTCACGCGCTCGCTCCGACCGGGGGCCCACTCGAGCTCGAGCGCGACTTGATCCGGATCGGCGACCACTCCGAGCGCCTGCAGCGCCTGCGGCATCATCAGGAACAGGGGTGCGCGGTCGAGCCGCGTGTAGCGGTTGTCCCCGCTGGTCGCGCTCATCACGCGCTCGAGCGCCTGCGGTGCGGGCAGCGGGCCGATCCGCACCACGCGCGCTCCCACGAGGCGCGCGTACTCGGGTCCGGCAGCCGCGACGAACAGGCCGTCCTCGCACGGTCGGAGCCACAGCGGCAGCACCGACGTGAACCCGAGCGCGGGCAGCGTGCCGACGGCCATCGTGTGCCCGTCCTGGAGCAGCGCGACCATGCGCATGATCTCCACCGCGATCACCCGGTCCGGCGTCCGCGGGATACCGGCCTCGATCGCGACCGCGGCCGAGTCGAACGCGGCTCGCGGCGAGAAAGCGAACGGCCGCGGGTGCACCGCGAGGACGCGATCGGTCACCGCGTGTAGGTCCTCCCGCCAGCGCCGCACCCGCGCGGTGTCGTCGAGGGCGACCACGACCGGCATCTCGACGGCGGTGGCCGCCGGCGCCCAGTGATCGCGGGCTGCGGACGCGCGCGCGATCGTCGCCCCCAGCACGAGGGCGGCGAGCGCCAGCGCCGTTCGCTGGAGGGCGCGGTGCAAACGGACGGCGGGGACGGCGGCGAAGCGCATCGGCGCACCTCCGGGAGCGACGGCGGGAGCAGCGGCGGATCGGGCATGGAGACGGACGCGATCGACTACGCGGCGGATGTCCGCGGAGTTTCCCCGCGCGCTCCAGATCGTCGGAGCGCGCGGGGCGGCATGCCTCCCGGGTACGACCGCCAACGCTCGGCACGCCAAGACGTTCGTCGCGATGTTGAATGCGATGGGCGACATGATTCCTGCGTCCGCAGCCGCGCCCCGACTCCGCACCGGTGCGGGCGGGCTGCGGCCGCGCGCGAGCGGGGTGGTCCGCTCGCGGCGCCGGCGTACGGGCCGCCGCGAGCGGAGCCGGGCCGCGCGAGGCTATCCTCGCGCACGTGCGTCCGATTCGAAGCCAGGCTCGAACCTCCGGAGGTCCTCCCCGTGTCGACTCCTTCCACCCCGCTCGATCAGGTCGTCGTCGTCACCGGCGCCAGCGATGGCATCGGCGCCGCGCTCGCTCAGCTCGCGGCCGCTCGCGGCGCGCGTGTGGTGCTCGCCGCGCGCCGCGAGCGCGAGCTGCGGGAGGTCGCCGCACGCGCCGGCCATGATGCACTCGTGGTGGTCGCCGACGTGACCCGGCGTGCGGACGTGCAGCGGATCCTGGCCGCCGCGCTCGAGCGCTTCGGCTGCGTCGACGTCTGGGTCAACAACGCCGGGCGCGGCATCACCCGCCCCGTGAGCGCGCTCACCGACGAGGACGTCGACGAGATGATGCTGGTGAACCTCAAGTCAGCGCTCTACGGGATGCAGGCCGTGCTGCCCCATTTCCAGTCGCGCGGCCGCGGGCACCTCATCAACGTGTCCTCGATGCTGGGGCGCATCCCGTTCGCGATGACGCGCTCGGCGTACTGCGCCTCGAAGCACGCGCTCAACGCCCTCACCGGATGCCTGCGACTGGAACTGCGCGAGGGCTACCCGGGGATCCACGTCTCGACCGTCTCGCCCGGCGTGGTCGCGACGATGTTCGGCGCGCGCGCGATCGGCGGTGGCCTCGACTCGCGCAGGATTCCAGGCGCCCAGTCGGCCGACGAGGTCGCGGCGGTGATCGTGGACCTGATCGAGCATCCGCGCGCCGACGTCTACACCCGGCCGGGCATGCGCGAGGCGGCCGCCGCCTACTACGCCGCCGAGGACATGGCGGCCGTCGAGGCGCAGTGGGCGGCGCGTCTGTCGCCGCCCCCCGCCGCACCCTGAGCGCGCGCCCACGGGAGCACGACCAAGCGCGCGACTCGGGCCCTCAGGAGCCCGCGCGTTCGCGCAGGCTCGACTGCATGCGCTGCAGCTTCTCGAGGTGCTCCTCGAGCCGGGCGAGGCGGGTGCGCTCGCGCTCCACCACCTCGGTCTTGGCCTTGGCGAGGAAGTCCTGGTTGCGGAGCTTCTTCTTCACGTTCTCGAGATCCTCGAGCAGGCGGCCGGCCTCCTTGGCGAGGCGCGCCCGCTCCTCGTCGACGTTCACCAGGCCCTCGAGCGGCAGGAACACCTCGGCGCCGTCCACCACCGTCGAGGCCGCGACCGACGGGCGCTGGCCGTCGCGCGCCACGGTCAGCGTCTCGATGCGCGCCAGCGGCTCCAGCTGGTCCTTGAGTCGCTCGACCAGTTCGAGCTGCGCCGCGGTACCGCGGACCACCACGGGCACGGCCTTGCCGGGTGCGATCTTCGCCTCGACGCGCAGATTCCTCACCGCCACCACCAGCGCCTGCAGGAACGCCACCTGGCGCTCGGCGTCGGCGTCGAACCACGCCTTCTTCGCCTTCGGCCACGCCGCGGTCGCCAGCAGCTCGCCCTCGTGCGGCAGCGCCTGCCAGACCTCCTCGGTCATGAACGGCATGAATGGATGCAGCAGCCGCAGGATGCCGTCGAGCACCTTCCACGCCACCCAGCGCGCCGTGCGGCGATCGGCCGGGTCGGCGGTCTCGGTCCAGCGCGGCTTCGCCATCTCGAGGTACCAGTCGCAGAAGTCGTTCCACGCGAAGTGGTAGATGGCGTTCGCCGCCTCGTTGAGGCGGTAGGTCTTGAGATTGCGCGAGATGTCCTTCACGGCGTTCGCGTAGCGCGACAGGATCCAGCGGTCGGCCAGCGTCAGGCGTAGCTGCGACTCCTTGATCGCCCCCACGTTCTCGTCGCCGAGCCGCATCTGGACCAGCTTGGCCGCGTTCCAGATCTTGTTCGCGAAGAACTTGCCGGTCTCCAGCCGCTTCTCGTCGAACAGCAGGTCCTGCCCGGTCGGCGTCAGGTAGATCATCGTGAAGCGGATCGCGTCGGCGCCGTAGCGGTCGAGCATCTCGAGCGGATCCGGCGAGTTGCCGAGCGACTTGGACATCTTACGGCCCTGCCCGTCGCGCACGATCGCGGTGAAGAGGACGTGCGGGAACGGGCCGTCGCCGAGGAACTCGTAGCCGGCCATGATCATGCGCGCGACCCAGAAGAAGAGGATGTCGGCGCCCGTGACCATCAGGCTGTTCGGGTAGTAGCGGCGCAGGTCCTCCGTGTCGTCGGGCCAGCCGAGCGTCGCGAACGGCCACAGCCACGACGAGAACCACGTGTCGAGCACGTCCTCGTCCTGGCGCCAGCCCTCGCCCGCCGGCGGATCCACCGACACCACCATTTCGTCGCCGCGGTACCACACCGGGATGCGATGGCCCCACCACAGCTGGCGCGAGATGCACCAGTCGCGGATGTTCTCGAGCCAGTGCAGGTACACGCGCTTGTAGCGCGACGGGAAGAACTTCACCTTGCCGCGCTTGGCGGCCTCGATCGCGGGTGCCGCGAGCGGTGCCATCTTCACGAACCACTGCCACGACAGGTAGGGCTCGATGATCGTCCCGCACCGCGAGCAGGTGCCGACCGACAGCGCGTACGGCTCGGTCTTCTCGAGGTAGCCGGCATCGCGCAACGCGTCCACGATGCGTTTGCGCGCCTCGAACCGGTCGAGGCCGCGGAAGTCGCCGGCGTTCTCGTTCATGACACCTTGCTCGTCGATCACCACGAGCTCGGGAAGGCCGTGGCGCTGCCCGGTCTGGAAGTCGTTCGGGTCGTGCGCGGGCGTGACCTTGACCGCGCCGGTGCCGAACTTGGGGTCCACCATCTCGTCGGCAATGATCGGAATCTCGCGGCGCATCAGCGGGAGGATGACGGTCTTCCCCACCAGCTTGGCGTAGCGGCGGTCCTTGGGGCTCACCGCCACCGCGGTGTCGCCGAGCATGGTCTCGGGCCGCGTGGTCGCCACGGTGACGAACTTGTCGGAATCCTTGATCGGGTACTTCAGGTACCAGAGGCTGCCCTCCCGGTCGACGTGGTCGACCTCCTCGTCGGAGAGCGCGGTCAGGCAGCGCGGGCACCAGTTGACGATGTAGCGCCCGCGGTAGACGAGGCCCTTGTCGTAGAGGCGCTTGAACACCTCGAGCACCGCGCGCGAGTAGGCCGGGTCGAGCGTGAAGCGCTCGCGGGTCCAGTCGGGCGTGGTGCCGAGCCGGCGCTCCTGGCGAAAGATCAGCCCGCCGTACTGCTCCTTCCAGGCCCACACCTCGGCGAGGAAGCCCTCGCGACCGAGCTGGTGGCGCGAGCGGCCCTCATCGCGCAGCTTCTTCTCGACCACGTTCTGGGTCGCGATGCCGGCGTGGTCCATGCCGGGCACGTACAGCGTCTCGCGCCCCTCCATGCGCTGCCAGCGCACGATCAGGTCGCGGATCGACTCGCCCAGCAGGTGCCCCATGGTGAGCGAACCGGTCACGTTCGGAGGCGGGATGGTGATGACGAACGGCTTGCCACCGCCGGGTGCGGGCTTGAACACCCCGCGCTCTTCCCAGACGGCGTACCAGCGGGCTTCGACCCGCCCCGGATCGTAGGGCTGTTCGAGGGCCGCGGGATCGCCAGGACGCATGTGAATGACCTCCAGTCGGGCGGCCCGGGGACTCACAGGGCCCGCGGTTGGAAAGGGGCAGCAGGCTAGCACAGTCGCCGGGCGGCGCCGAAACACATGGGGGCGCCTGTGGGACGTCAGTGAAAATGACACCGGCTAACGCGTCCATGATCGCGTCTCCACCGGCGCTCGCTGCGGGCCGTCGCCACAGAGGTGTGCTCCGCTGCCCGGCGCCGGCCGCGGGCCGTCCCAACGGCGACGTGCTCCGCTGCCCGGCGCTGGCCGCGGCGCGCGCGGCGCTGTTAGCATGCAGCCCATGCGCCTCCGCCCGGCCGCCTCCGCCACCGTACTCCTGCTGCTGCTGGGCGCCGCACCGGCGTTCGGGCTCAGCAGCCAGTTCCTCCCGGTCGACGATCCGCTCTACGCCGAGTTGCGCTTGCTCGACCTGTTCCCGCACGACCCGCGCACCGGCCAATCGGCGCGCGCCGACCACCATCCGTTGCCGCTCGGCACCCGGCCGCTGCAGGTGGTCGACGTGCTGACGCCCTCCTACGGCGGGGTGGACTCGCTCGACCCGGTGCGCCGGATCGCGACCCGGCGCCTGATGCGCGGGATCGCCCGCGACCTGCTCGCCGGGCCGGCGCGGGATTCGTGGTCCACCCCGCGCCTGTTCGAGCGCGAGGGCGCGGATCACGACGTGTTCCTGCTCTCGACCGCGCTCGAGGGCGGCGGCGAGATCGCGCGTCATGCCGAGCCGCGCCTGCTCTCCGGGTCCGGAGTGCACGTGCGCGCGACCGCGGCGGTGGACGGGTGGCTGCTGCACACGCACACCGTGGTCGGCCAGATCGACGGCGCGCGCGCGTTCGCCGATCCGATCGTGCCGCACAGCGACTTCGTCGCCCACACCGAGGACACCTACCTCGCGTACACCGGCGGCCATTGGAACGCGCGCTTCGGGCGTTCGCGCTGGGCCTGGGGCCCGGGCGAGGAGGGCTCGCTGGCGCTGTCCGCCACCGGCCCGGCGATCACCGGGCTGGTGACGTCGTTCGACCTGCCGATGTTCCAGGTACGCGCCACCGCGCTCAACGCCACGCTGGCCGCCAGCGCGGGCGAGCAGCTGGCCGCGCATCGCATCGAGTGGCAGCCGCTCGACGCGCTCCGCATCGGGGCGACCGAGACCGCGCGCTACCACGCGAGCGGCTGGCAGCCGCTGTACGCGCTGGGCGTGCTGCCCTACGTGTTCGCGCAGCGGCTCGAGCAGCAGGACGAGCCCGACTCGCTGGCGGCACTGCGGAACAACGTGATGGTCGGCGCCGACGTGGCCTGGCGGGTGGCCGACGGCACCCGGCTGTATGGCGAGGTGCTGATCGACGACCTGCACGCGAAGAGCGGCGCCTCTCCCAACAAGCTCGCGTTCCAGCTCGGCTGGGACGGCGCCGGCGCGATCGGCAGCTCGCGCGTGAGCTGGAACGGCGAGTACACGCGCGTGTCGCGCTACGTCTACACGTCGTACTTCGGCCGCACGTACGCGGCGCACGACGAGCCGCTCGGCTACTTCACCGGCCCCGACGCGCGCCGGGTGCGCGTGCGCGTGACGTGGGATCCGTGCGTCGACTGGCAGCTCGCGCTGCGCGCCGCGCGCACCGACCACGGCGAGGGCGCGCTCGATCAGCCGTTCGTGCCGGGGGGCGGCGTGCCGGTGGGCTCGACGCTCGACTTCGGCGGCGTCGTGGAGCGCACCCGCGACCTCGATGTCGCGCTGCGCTGGTGGCCGGCGAGCGGCGTCGACCTCTCACTCTCCGCCGGCTGGACCCGGGTCGACGACGCCGGCCATGTCGCCGGCGCGACCCGCGACGCCCCGCACGCGGCGTTCGAGGTCCGGCTGACGCGCTGAGACGCGCGGGCGCGCAAGGAGTCCGCAGCGAACCCGGACGCGGATCGCCATCCGGATCCCGATCGCGACAGGCGCCCGCCGCGCGGTGCGCGGGACCATTCGGTGGCCGTTCTTGCCGCGCTCGTCGCCGAACCGGCCAAGACCGCCCGCGCCGGCCCTATCGTCCCGCCGGCTCCGCCCCCCGTGCTCCATCGGCTCCGCCCCCGTGCTCCATCCCATGAGGCTCCTGCCATGCGTCTCGCGATTCCGCTCCCCCTGCTGCTGCTCCTCGTCCTGCCGATCTTCGCGCCGCCCGCGCACGCGGGCGGTCCGGCGCTGACCCCGGCGAACATGGACACGACCTGCTCGCCGTGCCGCGACTTCTTCCGCTACGCGAACGGCGGATGGGCGGCGCACGCCACGATCCCGGCATCGCAGTCGCGCTGGGGCAGCTTCGACGAGCTGGCCGAGGCGAATCGGCTCAGCGTGCTGGGGATCCTCGAGTCCGCAGCGCGCGCGCCACGGGCCAGCGCCGGCTCGGAGACGGCGATGCTCGGCACCTACTGGCTCGCCGCCATGGACTCGGCGCAGGCCGATGCGGCCGGCGCCCGGCCGCTGGCCGCGGCGCTCGCGTCGATCGAGGCGCTGCGCTCGACGCGTGACATCGCCGGGCCGCTGGCCTGGATGCACGAGCGCGGCATCGGCGGGCTCTTCGGGCTGCGGGCCGGCCAGGACCCCGGACGCAGCGACGTGATGATCGCGTTCGCGAGCCAGGGCGGCCTCGGCCTGCCGGACCGCGACTACTACTTCCGCGACGACTCCGCCGCGCGCGCGATCCGCAGCGAGTACCAGGCGCACGTGGCGCGCGCGTTGGTCCTGGCGGGCGCCCCCGAGGACGCCGCCCGCCGCGACGCCGCGAGCGTGATGGCGATCGAGACCGAGCTGGCGCGCGCGTCGATGACCAACGTCGAGCGCCGCGACCCCCGGGCGACCTACAACAAGATGCCGCTCGATTCCCTGCGGGCGCTGGCGCCGGGATTCGACTGGGCCACCTACCTCGCCCAGCGCGCCGCGCCGCGCGTGGACTCGGTCAACGTCACCCAGCCGGCGTTCTTCCGCGCGCTCGACGCCCAGCTCGGCGCCACGCCGCTCGCCGACTGGAAGGCCTACCTGCGCTGGAACGTGATCGACGACGCGTCGCCCTACCTGTCGTCGGCGTTCGCGGAGGAGTCGTTCCGGTTCGGGCGGCTGCTGAGCGGCCAGCAGGTCCAGCAGCCGCGCTGGAAGCGCGCCCTGCGCTGGACCGATGGGGATCTCGGCGACCTGCTCGGGCGCGCCTACGTGAAGGAGCGCTTCTCCCCGGCCGCGCGCGAGCGCGCGCTCGGCATGGTGCACAACCTCGAGGCGGCGCTCGGCGAGCGCATCGCCACGCTCGACTGGATGAGCGAGGCGACCCGCCGGGCGGCACTCGGCAAGTTGCAGGCGTTCGAGAACAAGATCGGGTACCCCGACATCTGGCGCGACTACCGCGGCGTGACGCTGTCGCGCGCGTCGCTCTACGCCAACCACCAGGCAGCCCGGGTGTACGAGTCGAAGCGCAATCTGACGCGCATCGGCCGCCCCGTCGAGCGCGGGGAGTGGACCATGACCCCGCCCACGGTGAACGCGTTCTACAGTTCCTCGCTCAACAGCATCAACTTCCCCGCCGGGATCCTGCAGCCGCCGTTCTACGACCCGTCGTGGGACGACGCCATGAACTATGGCGGCATCGGCGCGGTGATCGGCCACGAGATGACGCACGGCTTCGACGACCGCGGGCGCCAGTTCGACGCGCAGGGCAACCTGCGCGACTGGTGGACGCCGAGCGACGCATCGAACTACAAGAGCCGCGCCGACAAGGTGGCGGAGCAGTACGCCTCCTACACGGTGCTCGACACGCTCCATCTGAACGGCCGGCTGACGCTGGGCGAGAACATCGCCGACCTCGGCGGCGTGGCGGTCGCCTACCGCGCCCTGCAGAAGGCGCTGGCCGGCAGGCCGCGGCCCCTCATCGACGGCTTCACGCCGGAGCAGCGCTTCTTCCTCTCGTACGCCCAGGTGTGGCGCGAGGTCGAGCGCGACGCCAGCGTGCGGACGCAGGTGCAGACCAATCCGCACTCACCGCCCTACTGGCGCGTGAACGGGCCGCTGTCGAACCTGCCGGAGTTCCGCCAGGCGTTCGGCTGCCATCCGGGCGACCCGATGGTGCGCGACGAGGAGAAGCAGGCGCGCATCTGGTAGTCCGCGGGCCGCGCCCGCGCGGGCATTCCGCGCGCGGGCCCGCGCCGCGCGCCTTCACGCGGAAACGGTCGGCGTCCCGATCGGGGACGCCGACCGGATGCGCGACCGCGGACCGTCAGTGCTTCGTGGGCAGCGGGTGGTGGCGCGACCACTCGACGGTGCGCCGCAGTCCCTCGGCGAAGGACACCGTGGGCGCCCAGCCCAGCACCCGCCGGGCGCGCGTGGCGTCGAGGTAGATGCGCTGGATCTCGCCCGGGCGGGCGGCCTCCTGGATCGGCTCGATACGCGTGCCGAGGATGGCGTTCAGCTCGCGCACGATGTCATTGACCGAGGTTCCGACGCCGGTGCCGAGGTTGACCATCTCGCCGCTGCCCTTCTCGAGCGCGATCACGTTGCCCTCGACCACGTCGGAGACGTACAGGTAGTCGCGCACCTGGTCGCCGGTGCCGAAGATCCGCGGGCGCTTGCCCTCGAGCATCAGCCCGATGAAGATCGCGTTCACGCCCGCCTCGCCGTGCGGGTTCTGGCGCGGGCCGTACACGTTCGGATAGCGCAGCACGGTGTAGTCGAGGCCGTGCAGCAGCTTCCACATGTAGAGGTAGTGCTCGAGCGTGTGCTTGCTCACCCCGTACGGCGCCTCGGGGTTGATCGGATGCGCCTCGGTCGCCGGCAGCTGGCGACCCTCGCCATAGAGCGCCCCGCCGGTCGACGCGTAGACGAACTTGCGCACGCCGTGCCGCGTGCAGGCCTCGAGCAGGCGCAGTCCGCCGAGGATGTTCACGCTGGCATCGAAGACCGGGTCGGTGACCGACTTGCGCACGTCGATCTGCGCGGCGTGGTGGTCGACCAGCTCGGGTCGGAACTCCCCGAAGCAGCGGTCGACCGCGGCCACGTCGGTCACGCTCGCGTGGTAGAAACGGGCGCGCGACGGAACGAACTCCCGGAAGCCGCTCGACAGGTCGTCGAGCACCGCGACCTCGTGACCCAGTTCGACGAAGCGATCCGCGACGTTGGAGCCGATGAAGCCGGCGCCGCCGGTCACAAGGATGCGCACGGGGTCCTCCTTCGATGAGGGGTGAACGCCGCAGTCCGCGGCGGGACGCGGCACGTTAGCCGTGAGCCGATCCACGCGCAAGGCGGCGTGCGGCGCGCGCCTCAGGCCGCCCGCGCCGCGCCCCGGCGGCCGAGCGCGACCGCCAGTCGCCCGGCCAGCCCCACGTGCTGCGCGCGCGCCAGCTCGCGCCCGCGCGTCACCGCCCGGCATCCGGCGGTGGTGGCCGCCAGGCCCGGAGCCAGCACGGCGGCGAGCACGTCCGTGCCGCCCGCACGCGCGCCCGCAAGGCATCCGTGCCCGTCGAGCCACGCGCGCAGGGCGGCCGGGACCGGTGCGTCGCCCGCCACGAGCATGGGACAGCCGCACTCGAGCGCGCGCCAAACCAGCCCCGCCGCGAACGGGTGCTCGCCCGCGAACACCGCGGCTGTCGCGGCACTCCACCACGCGAACTCCGCGTCGCGCGGCGCGACGCCCGCGAAGTGCACGCGCATCCCGACCCCCAGCCGGCGCGCGAGCACGACGAACTCGGGCTGCGGATCGCCCAGTACGACCAGGTCGAGCGCGGCCTCGTCCGCGGCGGCGCGTGCGAACGCCTCGATCAACTGCGCGCCACCGCGTCCTGCGAGTGGCACCGGGGCGAGCACGTACTCGCCGTCCCACAGCGGCAGGCGAGCGCGGGTGCTGCGAGCGGGATCGCCGGTCGCCCAGTCGAGCGCGCCGGCCGCCGGATCGAGCGCGCGTGCGGGCGCTGCCATCGCGGGGCCCCCATGCGCGGTCGGCCACCAGCGCAGCGCCGTGCCGTTCGCCAGCGCCTGCGCGATCGCGCCGCCGGCGACCTCGTGGGAGGCCACCACCACCTGCGTGGGTTGCGCGTCATGCACCGCCGCGCGCAGCGCGCGCAGACCGGCGGCGTCCGCCGTGAAGCGCGGCAGCCGGTCGGCGGGCCGCACGGTCGGCGGCGGCGCGACGCGGTCCGGATCGCACAACAGCGTGCGCACCTCGTAGCCGGCGTCCTGCAGGTGAGAGGCGTGGATGCGAGCGTCGGCGTCGGATGCGCCGGGCGCCCCGAGGTGCTCGACGAGCACCAGTCGGACGTGGGACACGAAGACCCCCTGTGGGTCCGTCCGTGGGATCGGCGGCGAGGGCTCGCGATGGACGTCCGGCGGGAAGGCGCGCTCGCGTGACGGCGCCGCTCGTCCCACCGGCCGGCCGTTCGCGCGCTTGCCGGGCGAGGGCACGTGCGGACGTCGTGGTGGAGCGCGGAGTGCCCGGCTCTGCCCGGCGCGACCGGAGGACGCCGGTCGTCGACCGGCGCGAGAACTCGGGTGGCTAGGCGGGCGCGAGTGCTTCGCGTCGACTCTCGGCGCGGACGCGACGCGTCCAGATCAGGAACCGGAGTCGCTCACGGACTTGCAGATTGCAGGCCAGCACCTCGGCCTCCCTCTGCAGCGCCGGTGCGACCGCGGACGGCGCCGGGATCGGCAGCGCGGCGGGCTCCGTCACCGCCTCCGGCAAGCCGGCCCGCAGCTGCCCCACGCGCTCCCGAAGGGTCTCCAGCGTCACCTCAGATCCATCGCCCAGCTCCAACTGACCGAACGAGATACCGAGACGCTGCGAGAGCGCGAGCGCGATCCGCGGCAGCTCCTTCGGGCCTCCCGCCCACCAGCCTCGCAGCAGCCGGCCCCGCAGCGCATCGCCGACCGCCTCGTGAGCTCCCGGATCCAGCACCAGAACGACGCGGCCGAAGTGTGGCCACGCCTCCTCGAACAGGTGGCCAAGTCGGGACCAGCGCTCCTCGGTCGCGGGCCGGCCGTGCGCGAGGACGTACAGGCCCGGGTGTCCTCCCACCTGCACCAGACCCAGCAGCGGCAGCGGGCCCTCCAGGCACTCCACCAATCCGAGCCGCTCGTCGGCGCCGAACCACGCGTGCAGTCCGAGGCGCCGGCCGCCGTCGACCACCAGCACGCGTTCGCCGCGCGCGAGGAACCGCGCGACCAGCTCCACCAGCGTGTGCTCGAGCGCGCCGCGCGTCCCGCCGCTCACGACGTGCAACCAGGCGGCCGGGACCTCGGCGGCCGCGGCGGCGGCGCTTCCCGCCGGTGGCGGGCCCGTCGAGGCGGCTCGCGTGCGGCCCGCCAGCAGCGCGCCGGCCGCCGCGCCGAGTGACGCCGCACCCGCCCAGGCGGCCATGGATTCGGGTCCGAGCGTGGGCAGCAGACCGGAGGCGGAGGCGAGCGCGGCGATGCCGACCGCGGAGCCCGCGGCGGCGCCGAGCACGCGGCGCGAGCCGGGGATCGATGGCCGTCGCGAGGCGGCGACGGCAGGTGCGTCGAGAGGGGCGGCTTCCATGTCGCTCATGAAGGGGCCTGCGAAGCGGGGGATGCGCATCATCCGTGAAGCGTCCGCCCGCAAACTAGCGCGAGCCGCGGGTGACCGTCAAGGCCTCCCGGCGCAGAGGCGAGCGCGGCGGTGCCCGGCTCGGCGTGCGCGGCGCGGGGCCGCGCTCAGGCGGCGTCGGACGTCGCGACGGGGCGACCGGCGGCGGGCAGCGTGAAGAAGAACGTGCTCCCCACGCCGGACAGGCTCTCGACCCAGATGCGGCCGCCGTGCTGCTCCACGATGCCCTTGCTGATCACCAGGCCGAGGCCGGTGCCCCCGGCCTTGCGCGTGGCGGTGGAGTCGATCTGCGAGAACTTGCGGAACAGCTTCGCGAGGTCCTGCGGCGCGATGCCCTCGCCGTGGTCCTGCACGCCGACCCGCACGCCGTCCTCCCAGCACTCCGCGCTGATCTCGATGCGCCCGCCGGCGGGCGAGAACTTGATCGCGTTCGAGACCAAGTTGGTGAGTACCTGGGCGATGCGGTTGGCGTCCATCATCAGGTCCGGCAGGTCCTCGGACATCACCAGGTCGAGGTGCATGCGGCGCTCCTCGATCAGCGTGCGCAGGTTGTGCGCCGCCTGCTGGACGACCGGCTCCAGCCGCTGGCGCTCGATGCTCATCGGCAACGTGGCGGCTTCCAGCTTCGAGAAGTCGAGGATGTCGTTGATGAGCACCAGCAGGCGCTCCGCGTTCGCGTGCGCGATCGTGAGCAGCTTGTTCTGCTGGTCGGAGTTCGTGAAGTAGCGGTCGTCCGAGAGCAGCTCGATCGCTCCCTTGACCGAGGTGAGCGGCGTGCGGATCTCGTGCGAGACCACCGCCACGAAGTCGGACTTGAGGCGGTCGAGCACCTTGGTGTGCTCGAACAGCTGCGAGTTGAGCACCGCGAGTGCGGCCTGCGAGGCGTACAGCATCATGAAGCTCTCGTCGTCCTCGCTGAACCCGCCCGGCTTGTCGAGCAGCACGAGCAGGCCGATGACCTTGCCCTCGGCCAGCAGCGGCACGCTCAACAGCGAGGCTGCCCGGCCACTCTCGGTGCCGGGCACCTCGAGCGGCGGCTCGCCCACCGCGGTGGCGTGCCGCTGCGGCAGCTGGCCGGTCACCGTCGCCCACAGGGGTCCGCGCGGCTCGAGCGAGGGCGCGGTGCCGTCGTCGCGCACCGCCACGGTGGTTCCGAACGCGCCGGCGACCCGGAACTCGTCGGTGTCCTCGACCCGCAGGAAGATCACGGCGGAGGCACCGCCCGCGAGCTCCGCGCCCTTCTCGCACACCATCGCGACGCGCGGCGCCAGCTCGAGGTCGGTCATGATCGCCTTGCCGACGTCGTACAGCGCGGTCATCTGCCAGGTCGCGAGCCGCACGCGCTCGCGCAGCTCGTGCTCGTGGTGCTGCAGGATCTCGTTCTTCTGGCGCAGCTCCTCGACCAGCTGCCGGTTGATCGCCCGCAGCCGGCGGTGGGCGACCGCGCGGTCGACGATCTGCTCCAGGTCGTCGAGGTCGAACGGCTTGGGCACGTAGTCGTAGGCGCCCTGGCGCAGCGCGTCGATCGCGGTGCTCGCCGAGGCGTATCCGGTCACGACGATGACGCCGACCTCGGGGTCCACGCTCTTGGCGTAGCGCATCACCTCGAGGCCCGAGAGCCCCGGCAGGTTGATGTCGGTGAGGATGACGTCCGGTCGAAGGGCGGGGAGCACGCGCACCGCCTCCTCGCCGCTGAGCGCGACGGTGAGGTCGTAGCCCTTGGCCGACAGGAACTCGCGGCACAGGTCCGCGACGGTTTCCTCGTCGTCGACGACCAGCACGCGCACCGGGGCGTCGTGCCCCGTGGTGCTCAGCGCGGTGGCGGCGTCGGGCGTCAGCGGCTCCATCGGTCCCCCGTCAGTGCACGTGCGCGCTGTCGCGCGTTACGACCCGGCGCCGGCCACCCTTCTTGGCGAGTCCCAGCGCCTGGTCCACCCCATTCATCAGCTCCAGCGGATCGAGGCCGTCGCGCGGCGCCGCCACCACCCCGGACGAGACCGACAGGCGCCCGACCCGCGCGAAGCGGTGCTCCTCGAGCGTGCGGCGCAGCCGCTCGGCGACCCGCCGCGCCGCCAGCACGTCGGTCTCCGGCAGCAGGATGCCGAACGCGTCTCCGCCCAGCCGCGCGATGTAGTCGCCGTCGCGCAGCGCGAGCTTGAGCACCAGCGCCACCTCGGCCAGCGCGCGGTCGCCGGCGGCGCGCCCATAGCGCGAGTTGAGCGCGGCGAAATGGTCGAGGTCGACCTCCAGCACCGCGAGCGGCACCCCGTGCTCGCGCACCCGCGCGGTTTCCTCGCCGAGCCGCACGTGGAACGCGCGCGCGTCGGGCAGCCCGGTCACCGTGTCGCGCCCCGGCTGCTGGCGCAGGCGCGAGAGCTCGAGGCGCGTGCCGAGGGCGGCGCCGAGCGCGCCGGCCGCCGTGCGCATGAGCGCGTGCTGCGCCGGGGTCCAGCGCTGGCCGGCGCGTGCGAGCAGCTCCAGCGTGCCGACCCGCTCGTCGCCCCGCGCGAGCGGCACCGACATCACCGCGCGCAGGTCGCCCGGATGGCGCTGCCACGGTCCCCGCGCGTTCGAGCGCTCGAGCGTGCCCTGCGGACCGAGCGCGTGCAGCGACGCGCCGTCGCACTCGAAGGCGCTCACCAGCGCGTCGAGCGCGCGGTCGACCGACTTCGGGTCGGAGCCTGCCGAGAGCAGCGCTTCGCACGCCGCCCACAGCAGGCGCGACGCGCGCCGGCGCTCGTCCGCATGACCCGGTCGCTCGCCGGCGCGAACGCGCCCGGACTCGGAGCGCGTGGGCTCAGGCCGCGCGGGCCGGGGCACCCGGACCTCCGAACGCCGTCTTGAGCTCGCGGAGGCGTCCCGCGGCTTCCTGGATCCGGACGGACTCACGCAGCATCACCTCCAGACGTTCCCGCACTCCGGGCTGCTGGCCGGTCGGCCCCATGAGCAGCAGCTGCGCGTGCCCCCGCACGCCCACGAGCGCGTTGTTGATCTCGTGGTGCGCGCTGAGTCGGCGCGAGGCCTCCTCGTCCCACGGCTGCTGCTCCGCCCACCACTCCGCGACCACGTCCCGCAGGGCCTGCGCGGCGGCCGCGTGGCCATCGCGCTCCAGCGCGGTCGCCTGCGCCTCCAGGCGCGCCGCCAGGGCGAGCCACGGGGCCGGCGGCATCGACGCCTCGGACTCGTGCGGCGGATTCACGCCGCCTCCTCGCCCACCAGGAACCGCCCGAGGCGCAGCCGCAGCCGCGACATCGCGCGGGTGTGGACCTGGGAGACGCGCGACTCCGAGATGCCGAGCGTGCGTCCGATCTCCTTCAGCGTCAGGTGCTCGTAGTAGTACAGCGACACCACCAGGCGCTCCTGCTCGGGCAGGTGATCGAGGGTGCGGAGCAACACCAGCCGCGACTGGTGCTCGGCGAGGCGCTCTTCGAGGTCCTCGGCGGCCGGATCGGCGAGATGGTCGCCCAGCGTCGACGGCTCCTCGCCGTCGCCCGAGCGGCTCTCGTCGAGCGAGACCAGCACCGCGCCGCGCACGTGATCGAGCAGGCGGTAGAAGTCCGGACGCGACAGTTTCATCTCCTTCGCGACCTCCTCCTCGGTGGCCGCGCGGCCGAGCCGCTGGTCGAGCTTGCGCGTCACGCCGTCGAGGTTGCGGGCCTTGCGTCGCATCGAGCGCGACACCCAGTCGAGCGCCCGCAGCTGGTCGAGCACGGCGCCCTTGATGCGCCACACCGCGTAGGTCTCGAACTTCACGCCTTTGCGCGCGTCGAACTTCGCGTGCGCGTCGAGCAGGCCGAGCACGCCGGCGGAGTAGAGGTCCTCGTGGTCCACGTTCTTCGGCAGCGTCGCCGCGACGCGCTCCACCACGTGGCGCACCAGCGGAGCGAAGCGCTTCAGGAGGTCGTCCTTCGAATACTGCACCGCGGTCGGCGCCGGCTGCGGGCGCGCGGGGCGGCGGTCACGAGTGACGACCGTCAGACGCGGGGCCGGTCGCGGACGGCGCGCTGCTTTCGAGGTCGTGGCGGTGAGGGCGGCGGGGCGGGCCATGGAGCGGGACCTCCTCAGGCTCTGAGACGTTCGACGCTCGGGGTCGCGTCGGACGCCGGGGGCAACGGGACGTCCCACAGTCGCGCGGCCAGGGCACGATACGCGGCCGCGGCCGGGGACTGCGGGAAGGCGGTGAGCAGGGGTTCCTGACGACGGACGGCACCGGGCACCGCGGGATCGAGCGGCACCCAGCCCCACGCATCGAGTTCGAGGTGGAGGAAGCGGCGGGCGACGAGGCGGATGCGGTGCGAGGTCTCCTCGGCCTCCTCCGGTCCGGTCGCCATGCTGACCACGAGGTGCGGCGCGCGCGTGAGGCCCTGGCGCTGGAGCAGCTTCACCAGGCCGTAGGCATCGGAGAACGCCGGCATCTCGGGCGTGGTCATGAGCAGCACGTCGTCGGCTTCGAGGCAGAACGAGGTCACCTGCCGCGACACGCCCGACGCGGTGTCGATGAGCACCAGGTCGGCCTCGGCGGCCAGCGTGCCCAGTCCGCGCATCAGCGACTCGCGGCGCACGTCGTCGAGCTCCGCGAGGTCCGGATCGTTGGAGGCAGCCGGCACGAGCGTGACGTTCTGCGGTCCCTTGAGCGCGATCTCCTCGAGCGTGCGCTCGCCCGCGAACACGTGCTGGAGGTCGTAGCGCGGGTGGACGCCGAGCAGCAGGTCGAGATTCGCCTGCGAGAAGTCGGCGTCGACCAGCAGCACCCGGCAGCCGCGCTCGCCGAGCGCGATCGCGAGGTTGGCCGCGAGGTGGCTCTTGCCCACGCCGCCCTTGCCGCTGGCGACCACCACCGTGCGCACGCCGGGCCGGGCCCAGCGCGCGGGGTGATCGGTCTCGCCCGCCGGCACTCCGCCGGGGACCACGCGCAGTCCACCGCGGACGGCGGGCGCGCCCGGTGCGCGACGGCGGCTCACGCGGCCTGCCGCTTCGCGTCGCGCGGATCGCGCGGCAGCGTCAGCACCGCGCGCAGGAACTCCCAGTAGCGGCGCTGCTCGCGGCAGCGGCGCACCGCGAGGTCGAGGCCGAGGCGCTTCAGCCGGCGCTCCTCGGCGACCAGCGTCAGCAGCGCGGCGTCGAGCGCGTCGACACGCGCGCCGACGGCGACCGGCATCTCGCGCTCCACGTCCGACGACGGCGTGATCGGCGCGCGGCGGCTCACGACGCCCTCCGCAGTCGCGCGACGCCGGCCGCGGCACGGGCCGCCCGGCGGGAGCCGAGGCCGTGGTAGGCGCGCGCCAGCTCCGCGAGCAGGGCGCGGTAGCGGCGCGTCACGCTGGCGGCCGGCAGCCGCAGCGTCTCGGCGGCCTCGGCCGGCGTCAGGCGCTCGACCAGGAGCAGCGCGAGCATCATGCGCTCGCGCGGCGCGCAGTGCTCGATCGCATCGAGCAGGCGGCGACGGATCACGGCGTCGGAGAGACCCGACGCGTCGATGCTGCGCGCGGCGCGCGCACGGCGCGGCGGAGCCGGGCTCATGCGGCCTTCCGCAGGCGCGGCGCCGGACGGCGCGCGGCACGGTCGATCGCCTGCCGCACGGAACGGCGAAGCGCATCCATCGGGAACGGCTTCGGGAAGCAGTCGGCCACCCCCGCCTCGCGCAGTTCGCGCAGGGACTCGGGTGAGCCGTACGCGGTGACGATCACCACCGGCTGGGCGTGGCGGCCGCGCTGCAGCTTCTTCGCCAGGTCGAGTCCGCTCATCCCCGGCAGCTTGAGATCGGAGATCACGAGGTCGCTGCGGCCGCCGTTGCGCAGCCACTCCCAGGCCTCTTCGGCGGAGCGGAACGTGTCGATCGTGAACCCGTCGTCCGAGAGCCCTTCCGAGAGGGCCCAGGAGGTCGATGGTTCGTCTTCGACGATCAGGATGTGGGGCATGACGGGTCTCCGGGTGATGTCGCGGAGAACCCGTTTTGCAGTCGTCGTGCCAGCGGGGTCGCACGTTCGTAGCGGCGCTCGCGGAGGTGCCCTCACCGCTCCGGAACGCCCTCGGCCGCGGGCCCCCATCCATCACTCCGGCAGGGAGTTAGTGCGGCCGCTGAAGGTCACGTGGAGGGTTCACCCGACGCCCGCGGGCCGGGTGGGAGCGCGCCCGGCCGCGCGGAGCACGGGTGCGGCGATGCGAGATGCCCGCTCAAGCGCGGACCGCATGGTCCGCGGCGCCGACCCGGAAATGGCCGCTCGCGGCGCGGCCGGCCGGCTCACGCTCCGGTTTCGACGTCCTCCTCGTCGGCACCCAGCGCGTAGTCCTTGAGCTTGGTGCGGAGGGTCTGGCGCGAGATGTCGAGCAGCGCGGCGGCCTTGGTCTTGTTGCCGCCGCAGACCCCGAGCGCGTGCTCGATCGCGAGCTTCTCGATCTCGGCCAGCTTGCGCACCACGCCCGGCGGGAACGGATCGGCACCCGGTGCGCCCTGCGCCGGGCGGCGGTGGATCTCGGCCGGCAGGTGCTCCGGCAGGATCTCGTCCTCCGCCTCGAGCAGCACCACGCGCTCGATCACGTTCTTCAGCTCGCGCACGTTGCCCGGCCATCCGTACGCGGTCATGGCCGACAGGGCCTCGGGATGCACGCGCACCGGCGCACGCCCGAGCTCGCGGCAGAACAGTGTCACGAAGTGATCGATGAGCACCCGCACGTCCTCGCGCCGCTCGCGCAAGGGCGGCACCTCGATCGGTACGACGTTGAGCCGGAAGTACAGGTCCTCGCGGAAGCGGCCCTCGGAGACCGCGCGCGCCAGGTCGCGGTGGGTCGCCGCCACCACGCGCACGTCGACCGTGATGTCCGCGCCGCCGCCGACGCGGCGGAACGTGCGCGTCTCGAGCACGTGGAGCAGCTTGGCCTGCAGCCCCGGGGTCATCTCCCCGATCTCGTCGAGGAACAGGGTGCCGCCGTCGGCGAGCTCGAACAGTCCCTTCTTGAACCGCTTCGCGTCCGTGAACGCGCCCTTCTCGTGTCCGTAGAGCTCGCTCTCGAGCAACTGCTCGGGGATCGCGCTGCAGTTGAGCTCGACGAACGGCCCCTCGGCGCGCGCGCTGTGGGCGTGGAGGTAGCGCGCGAGCAGCCCCTTGCCGGAGCCGGTCTCGCCGTGGACCAGTACCGTCGCGGTGCCGCTCTTACCCGCCTTCTCGAGCCGCTGGAGCGCACGCTGGAGCATGGCGCTCTCGCCGATCAGCGGCTGCAGGCGCTCGCGACGCGCCGCATCCACCGTGCGATGGAGTCGCGCGGTCTCCAGCGCGCGCTCGAGCAGCACGCCGAGCTGGCCGACGTCGGCCGGCTTGGACAGGAACCAGAAAGCTCCGGACTGCACCGCCTGCACGACGTGGTCGAAGCTCGCGTGCGCCGACAGCATCACGACCGGCAGCGCGGGGTCGTCCTCGCGCAGGCGCTTCAGCACCTGCAGGCCGTCCATGTCGCCGAGCTTGAGGTCGAGCACCACCGCGTCGACCGCGCCATCGCGTGCGCGATCGAGCGCCTCGCGACCGCTGGCGGCCTCGATCGGCTCGTAGCCGGCGTCGCGCGCCCACTCCGAGATGCCGAAACGGATCGACCGCTCGTCGTCAACGATCAGCAGGGTGTGCGTGGGCGCCGCGGGGGTCGGGCTGTCGCCTCTGGCCATGCCGTTTCTCCACCGGGAAGTTGAGGAGCAGGGTCGTGCCGCGTCCTTCGCGGGTCGCCACCTCGATGGCGCCGCCGTGCTCCTGCATGATGGTCTGCGAGATCGCCAGCCCCAGGCCGGTGCCGCGCGACTTGGTCGAGAAGAACGGGTCGAACATCTTCTCGAGCACGCCTCGCGGGATGCCGGGACCGGTGTCGATGACCCGTACCTGCTGGTACTCGATGCGCGGTGCGGCCGCCGGGGTGTCGCGCCGCTCGGCGCGGCGCGGATCCGCGCGGCGGTCGCCGGCGCGGCGGTCGTCGACGCGGCGTCCGAGGCCGCGCGCGGGCGCGCGCCGGCGCACCTTGCGCACCTCGTAGCGCAGCGTGCCCCCCCGCTCCATCGCCTGCACCGCGTTGAGGCTCACGTTGAGCAGCACCTGCTGCACGAGGTCGGGATCGATGTACAGCGTCCCGAGCCGCGGCGCCACGTCGCGCTCGACGCGGATGCCGGCCTGCAGGATCGGTTCGGCGAGCAGCTCGATCACGCGATCGACGCAGCCGCCCAGCTCGGCGGCCCGCAGCTCGGGCGTGCGCGGGCGCGCGTACTGGAGCAGGCTCGCCACGATGCGGTCGAGGCGCGCCACCTCCTCGAGGATCACCTGGACGAAGCGCGCGCGCTCGTCGCGCGGCTCGAACCGGCGTAGCAGCACCTGGGCGCTGGTGCCGATGCCGGCGAGCGGGTTGCGGATCTCGTGCGCGACACCGGCCGACAGCTGACCGAGCGTCGCCAGGCGCTCCTTGCGCCGCAGCTCCTCCTGCAGACGCCGCGTGCGGGTCAGGTCGTGGAGCACGAACAGCGCCCAGCCCGGCTTGCCGATGCGGGTCCCGTGCATCAGCACGGGCACCTCCACCCCGCCCTCGCCGAGCAGCACGGTCTCGCGTTCGGCGCGCGCCCGGCGCTCGAGGTCGCGGACCGGGTCGTCCCCCGGCACCACGGTGCGCACCAGCTCGCGTGCGGGCCGCCCGCGGGCCCGGGCGAGCCGGGCACCGAGCATGCGCTCCGCGGCCGGGTTGAGCGTCGCGACCCGGCCGCGCGGGTCGAGCAGCAGCACGCCGGCCTCGACATCGGACATGAGCGCCCGGAACAGGGCGTCGGACGGCGGCATCCGTACCGCCGGGGCGCGGGGAGCGCGCTTCACAGGCATGACCAGTCCATGGCGCGGACAGTATAGCCGCGCCGTGAGCGGGGACGGTAGCGCGGTTGCGGCGGCGGGAATCACGCGGACGTCGCGGCGGCACTCGCCGACGGCGAGTGCCGCCCGGCGCTGCGCGGGCGCGCGGGCGATCAGCGGCGGCGCAGCTCCTCGAGCAGAGCGTCCACCAGGCGCGAGCGCACGTCGTCGCGATCGTAGAATCCCGCGGCGACGCGGGCGCGGGCGTTGGCCACCTGGGGCCAGCGGATGAACTCGGCGATGCGGGCGGGAGCGGGGGTCGGCGCGGGAGTGAGCTTGCGGGTGGAACCGCTGCGAGGTGTGAGGGTCATCGTTCCTCGGCGCTGGCCGTCTCCGGGAGCCCGCCGCGGTGGGCGCGCCGGGCCCCCGGCGGTCGGCCGCCGGTCGACAACGTCTGGACGATCAGCTCGTGCCGTTCGGGTCCTTGGGATCGTGGGGTCCGGGCGGGCTTTCGCTCTTGCGTCCCTGCGCGCGACGATTCTCTTCCTGGATGCGCGCATAGATCTCCTCGCGGTGCACCTTGACCTCGGGTGGCGCCTCGATGCCGAGCTTCACCTGACCGGAGCGGACCTCGAGCACGGTGATCTTCACCGTGTCCCCGATCCGGATGTTCTCTCCTAACTTCCTTGTTAGGACCAGCATCTTCCTGAGTTCCTCCGCTCCTCGCCAGACCGCCGGAGGGCGGCTGGACAGTCAGCGTATCGGCATGCGTCGCATGCCTCTTGAGGCGAGAATAGACACAACCGCGGCGTCGCTCCAAGCGTGGACTGGACCTTGACAGCCAGCGGTGCGCTTGGGAGCCTTTGAACGGCCTCATCCCCGGAGGTGCGCTTGGATCGTGGTTGGCCGTCGCACCTGCTGTCCTGGCTTCTCGTTCCGGCGGTCGCCCTGCTGGTGGCCTCGGCGCTCAGCCTGCCCCTGAGGGCCTATACCGGTCTGGTGCCGCGGGGCGACGTGATCGAGAACGTCCTCCCCGGCAGTCCGGGTGCCCGCGCCGGCATTCGCTCCGGCGACCGCTTCGCGCCGGAGCTCGGCGGCGATCCGCTCTCGCGCACGCGCGGGCCGCTCGACGCGGCGCGTCCCGGCCGGCCACTGAGCCTGACGCTCGAGCGCGAGGGCGTGCAGCGCCGAGTGTGGCTCGCGCCCGAGCCCTCGACCGCTGCCGACCGTCGCATTCGGGTCGGTCAGCTGCTGGTGGCCGCGGGCTTCGTGCTGCTCGGCGGCTGGGTGTGGAGCGAGCGCCGCGACACCCTGACGCGCGTGTTCCTGCTGCTGTGCCTGTCCTTCGCGCTGGTGATCGTGCCCCCTCCGCTGCTGATCCCCGGTCGCCTGACGCTGCTGCACGAGCTCGCGCTGACGGCGGCCCAGCTGTTCCTGCCCGCGCTGTTCGTGCACTTCTTCGCGTTGTTCCCGGAATCGCGCGGTCCGCGTGGCGCGCTGGGCACGCTGGTGAGCGCCGGGTACGGCGTCGCCACGCTGCTGTTCGTGGCGGCGGTGGCGCTCGAGGGCGTCCGGCTCGCGCGTCCGAGCGCCGGCCAGGACGCGCTCGACGCACTCCATATGTCGGCGGGGGCGTGGTTCGTGATCGGACTGGTGAGCGCGCTGGCGCTGTTCGCCCGCTCGTATCTGCGCGCGGGGTCGCCGGACGCGCGGCGGCGACTGCGCGTGGTGCTGCTCGGCACCGCGCTCGGCGTGGGACCGCTGGCGGCGTTGGTGGCGCTGCGCAACCTCGCCCCGGGAGTGGCTCTGCCGGGCGAGCGCTGGTCGGCGCTGCTCACGTTGCTGGTGCCCGCATCGTTCGCGTGGGCGATCGCCGTGCATCGCATCTTCGACTTCCGGATCGCGCTGCGCGCGGTGCTCGGGGCGCTCGTGGTCGCCGCGGTCTCGGGCCTCGCCTACGCGCTCGGCCAGCGATTCGCGGCGCCGGGCTGGTCCAATCTCTCGGGCAGCATGGCAGGCGCGGCGCTCGCGCTCGTGACCGCCGCCCTCCTGGTGGCCGGCCCGCTGCGGCGGCGGCTGCGCGTGCTCTCGGTCACCGGCGGCGGCGTGCCGCCGCTGGCCGAATGGTCCGGCCGCCACGGGTTCGGGCACGACGATCCCGACGAGATCCTGAGCTCGGCGTGCGACGCGCTGTGCGCGGCCCTGCGCCTCGACGGCACCGCCGCGCTGGTGCCGTCCCGCGGGGAGGGGCTGGTGGCGGCGAGCTCGGGACGCCCGCCCGCGGTGCTGCTCGAGCGCCTGCCCCAGGAGCTGCCCTCCGGCCGGGTGGCCGCGCTCGAGGACGCGCCGCTGGAGCCCGCCGACCGCACGGCGCTCGAGGACGCGGGCGCGCGCTGGATCCTGCCGGTGGGCGAATCGCCGACGCGCGCCCTGTTCGTGCTCGGACGCCGGCTCGCAGGCTCGTGGCTCGACCGCGACGAGCTGGCCGAGCTGCAGCGCTTCGCCGCCCGCATCGAGCTCGCGCTCGAGAACGCGCTGCTGCGGCGCGACGCCAGCACGCACGGGCGGCTGGACCGTTCGCTGCGCGAGGCGGGCGCCATCCAGGCCCACCGGCTGCCACGCCACGCGCCGGTGTATCCCACGCTCGACTGCTCGGCCGCCGCGCTGTCGACCGAGCCGGTGGGCGGCGACTACTACGATTTCGTCGAGGGTCCCTCCCGCGATTTCACGCTCGCAGTCGGCGACGCAGCTGGACACGGCGTCCCCGCCGCGCTCGTGATGGCCGACGTGCAGGCGCGCTTCCGCTCCGCCGCGCAGCACGGACAGCCGCCCGCCGAGGTGCTCGCGGCACTCAACCACGAACTGGTCCGGCATGGTGAGCCCGAGCACTTCGTCGGGCTGCTGGTCGCGCGCGTCGAGGCGCGCGAAGGCCGGGTGTCGATCGCGAACGCGGGCATCACGCCGCCGGTGCTCCGGCGGCGCGAAGGCGCCTTCGAGCAGGTGACGGCGGGCGGCGTCCTGCTCGGCGTGCGCGAAGGCGCGGACTATCCGGAGGTCGGCCTGCAGCTGGCGGCCGGCGACCTCCTCCTGATCCACACCGACGGCCTCAGCGAGGCGCGCCGCGGCGAGGAGATGTTCGGCGACGAGCGCGTGCGCCGGGTGCTCGACGCCCACGCCCATCGCCGCGCCGCGGACGTCGTGCAGGCGCTGCTCGAGGCGGTCCGGGAGTTCGCCGACGCGCCGCTCGACGACATCACGGTGCTGGTGCTGCGCCAGCTCACGGACCCGGCCGGAACATCCCTCCGTGCAAGTGCAAATTCTCCTCTCAAGTCCACCGAAGCGCTCGCCGATAGCGATGGATGAGGCGGAAGGATCGCCTCGGCGTCCGCGGCTTCGGCCGCGGGCCAGCCATCGAGGCCGCGCAGGATGCGCGAACGGAGGTGGACGATGGAGCTCGCCCTCGTGCTGGTGCTCCTGGATCTGCTCTGGTTCATCCGCCGGTAGGCGGAACCGGACTCGAGTAGGCCGAACGCCTCGGGACCGGCGACCGCCGGGCCTCGAGGAGCGGGAACGGCCCGCGCCCAATCGCGTGGGCCGCGTCCGCGACGGCGCGCCCGCGCGATTTCCGGGGACGCGCCGACTCCGATCCGCGTCCTAGGCGGAGCGCTCCGGCGCCTCGAGCGCGGCGATCAGCTCGCGCCCCCATCCCACCACGCGGTCGACCGCACCCTGCCGGGGATCCTCGGCGATCGCGCGCATGAACGCCGCACCGACGATGACGGCGTCCGCCACCCCGCACAGCGCGCGCGCCTGCTCGGCGTTCGAGATGCCGAAGCCGACGGCGACCGGTAGTGCCCCGCGCGCCCGCAGAGCTGCCACGCGCTCGGGCAGCGAGCCGCTCCATCCACCTGCCGCGCGGCCGGTCACCCCGGTGCGCGCGAGGCAGTAGACGAATCCACGGCAGCGCTCGAGCAGCAGCGGCAGCCGCTCCTCCGCGGTGGTGGGGGCGACCAGCAGGATCGTGTCGAGGCGGGCGTGGTCGAACGCCGTCCAGATCTCCGGCGACTCGTCCGGTGGCAGGTCCGATACGATGACCCCGTCGACCCCCGCGTCGCGCGCTTCGTTCGCGAAGCGCTCGGCGCCCGCGTGGACGACCGGGTTCGCGTAGGTCATCACCACCACGGGCAGCCGGGAGTCGCGCCGCAGCTCGCGCACCACCCCGAACGCCTCGGCGGGTCCCACGCCGTTCGCGAGCGCCCACTCCGAGGAACGCTGGATCTCCGGACCGTCGGCGATCGGATCCGAGAACGGGATCCCGATCTCGATCGCGAGGGCGCCGGCGTCTGCGAGGCCGCGCGCCATCGCGACGGTCTCGTCGAGCGAGGGATAGCCCGCGGTCAGGTACGGGATGAGTCCGGTCCGGCCACGCCGCGCGAGGAACGCGGGAGCGATGCGGCTCGGCATCGGGAGCGAGGAGCTGGAGTGACTACGGCTGCCAGAGCGGCTGGCCGTAGCCGTACGCGCCGTACTGGAGCGGCGAGCGGAGCTGATGGTACTCGAAGGTGAAGGAGGTGTTCGCGCGCGGCTGCCATGCCATGCGGAGTCCTTCGAGGAACATCGTGTTGCCGTTCGAACTCGCGCCACTCGGGCCCCACGCGTTGCCGAGGCTGACGCTGAGTGCCACCGGCGCGTGGAACTGGTAGCTGAGGCTCGTCACCTGGAGCGCGTTCGTGCCCTGCCCACCCCAGCCGCTGCCGACCGAGACCGAGGTCGAGAAGTGCAGACGCTGGGGATCGATCCAGGACGACGCGCGGGAGAACGCGCTGGTCGGAACGGGTGGATGCCAGCCGCTCAGCACGGAACCGCCGCCGAACGGCGAAGACTGGGCGCCTGCGGGCGCGACGGCCAGCAGGATCGCGAGGACCGAGAGCACGATGGTCTGGCGCATGGGGGGATAATGGGAAACCCGCGCCTCCCGTGTCAATGGGTTCCGGGGGGCGCGGGTCCGGTCGGTGCAAAGGCTCACGCCGCTCGCTCGTCCTCTCCGATCATGATGCGCAGCACGATCTCGCACGAGGTGTCGCGCGGCAGGCGGATCGGAATGACCACCGGGCGCTGCGTGGCACCCGCCTCGGCCGCGCGCGGCGCGGGCGGCTCGGCGCGGGG
This sequence comes from Candidatus Eiseniibacteriota bacterium, assembly GCA_963725865.1. GTDB lineage: Bacteria > Eisenbacteria > RBG-16-71-46 > RBG-16-71-46 > RBG-16-71-46 > CAVSAC01. Next base: position 794,963 of record CAVSAC010000012.1, on the reverse strand, counting down.
CGACGGGGCCGCCGCACGCGGAGCGACGGAGGCCGCCGGCATCTCGACCCGCGCCACCGGCTCGGGACGCGCGACGGGTTCCGCGGGGCTGGCGTGCACCGGCGCCGGAGGCGGCGTCGGGACCGCGGTGCGCGGTGCGGCCGCGCGGGCCGCGGGCGCGGCGTGCGCCGCGGCGGGCTGCGTCCGAGGCTTCGCGACGACCGGCTCGCTCTCGCGAGCCGCGGCGGCGGCCGGGAACTGGTCGGGCAGCTCGATCTCGCGCCCGTAGTCGAGCGATGTCCCGGCCTCGGCGGTCACCGGCTCGAGCGTCTCGTGCTGGCTCGCGTGTCCCTGCGAGCCCGGCAATGCGGCGGGATGGAACTGGGACTCGGCGGGGCGCGCCGGCGTGGCCGGCTTGACGGGCTCCTCCTGCACCGCGGGGCGCCCGGCGTTCTGCGGGGTCGAGCGGCGCAGGTCCTTCGTCACCTTCTCCATGAGCAGGTGCGAGATGCCGCGGAAGGTCTCGAACACGCCCTTGCCCTGCGTCGCGACCGCCTCGAAGAAGGGCACCTTGCCGCCGGGGTTGAGCTCCGCGTTGAGCTCCTCGACCGTGTAGAGGTTGGGCAGGTCGCGCTTGTTGTACTGGATGACCCACGGCAGCGAATCGAGACTCAGGTTGTACTCGGCGAGGTTCGCGCGGAGGTTCGCGAGACTCTCCTTGTTCTCCTCCATCTTGCCGACTTCGGAGTCCGCCACGAACACGATGGCATCGGCGCCCTTGAGCACCAGCTTGCGGGTGGCGTTGTAGAAGACCTGGCCAGGGACCGTGTACAGGAGGAAGCGGGTCTTGAACCCCATGATCTCGCCGAGGTCGAGCGGCAGCAGATCGAAGAACAGCGTGCGATCCGACTGCGTCTTCATGCTCACCATCTTGCCGCGGCTCGTATCGGGGACCGCCTCGTAGATGGATTCGAGGTTCGTCGTCTTCCCGCTCAGGCCGGCGCCGTAGTACACCAGCTTGGCGTTGATCTCCTTGCCCGAATAGCTCACGACGACCACGGTCGATCCCTCCTTGTGCGACCCCACCCTTTCACAAGGCAACCCCCCATGGAGCCCCTTGCCGCCCTTTCTCCACAGGAACCTTGAGGGTGCGGTGAACCATCCACGTTTCCGGTGCTCTCGCACGGTGCCCGGACGGGCCGACGCGCACCGGATGGGGTCGCGACTCTCGTTACCGCCTCGGCGGAGATCGGACGCGAGTCACGGCCGCGACGGCCGGCACTGTGCCGGTCGCCTGCTGTCGGAGAGTCTATCGGCCTGCTGGCGACCGACCTTGAGCGCGATCCGGAGGGCTGGGCGCGGCCCTGGGACGGGAATGTCGAGGCCCGCCGTGGGGTGGGCGGGCCGAGGATGATCCCTGCGATGGCCGCGGGCGCGGCGGGCTCCTCCGGCCCGGTGGGGCCGGTTCGGGCGGCGGTGCGGCTAGGACCCGTCCGCCAGCGCCGGCACCTCCCGGTGGAGCCAGATGCCCTGGCGCTCCCGGACGTGGGGCTGCATCCGCCCGCCGGCGGTCCGGTAGTGGGCCAGGAAGATCTCCTTGAGATCCTCGGACTCCTCGGACCGGAAGTAGCGGCAGGCCCGGGTGAACATGTCATCCCGACCCGAGTACACGAACGCGGTCACCTCGGTGACGCGGTCGTACTGGTCCTGGTCGTACGCCGCCTCAGGTGAGTCCTCCATGTCCAGCCACAACGAGGCGACGGGTTTCACCACCTCGAAATCGTGGCGCGAGGACATCAGGTACTCCCAGAGTCCGAAGATCTCGAGCGGGATGAAGCGCACAGAATCAGGACCGGTGCTCCCGCGACGACGGATCTCGCACCGCACCAGTTTCTGACTGGGCATCTCCGATTCCTCCAGGACGTTCGATCCTTGAACACGGAGGGGCCGGGCACCGGGTGACTCATGCGTGGGGGGTCACCCATTCCTCCCGCTGCGAATGGACCACGGACCGCATGCTAGCGCCCACCCGAACCATGGTCAATCGCTCAAGTTGCGGGCGCGCTTGAACGCGACGTGCGATCCTCGGTCGCGAGCGGGCCTCGGCGCCAGCACCTGGCCGGCCGGCGATGTCTTGACAGTCGTTCGGGCGAGCCCGTAGGTTCGCTGCGAGTCTCATCAGCCCCCCGGCGGTCCCTTCCATGGAATGGAGCATCGGATGTCGAGACTTCTCTACGGCTGGCTGACGGGGATCGTCTCCAGCCTTCCGCTGTGGCTCGGCTACCTGGTGGCCGACCTCGCCACGGATCTCCACCTCCGGTGCTTCCCCTCGCGCCGCCATGCCGCGCTGTCGAATCTCGCCAACATGATGCCGCGCGCCACCCGGCGCGAGCGTCTCCAGGTCGTGCGCAAGATGATGCGCAACTACAACCGCATGATGTTCGAGTTCTTCCGGCTTCCCCACCTGACCCGCGCGGAGCTGCTGGGATCGGTCGAGGTGATCGGGCGCGAGCATCTCGAACAGGCGGTCGCGCGCGGCCGCGGCGTGATCCTCACCTGCTGCCACATCGGCAACTGGGAGCTGGCCGCCGTGGTGCTGGCACACTGGGGCTACTCGCTGCATGCGGTGGCCGGGGTCCAGCTCAGCCGCTGGCTGTCGCCAGCGGTGCGCGAGACCAAGCGCGAGCTGGCCATCCGCACGGTGTCGCCCGAGGACGGCTTCCGCAAGCTGCTGCGCGCCCTGGAGCACAACGACCTCGTCGCGCTCATGGTGGACGGCGACATCTACAGCCACGGCAGCACCGTCGAATGGTTCGGCCGCGAGACCAGCTTCCCGTCCGGACCGGGCGTGCTGGCGCAGCGCACCGGCGCGCTGCTCATCAGCGGCTACTGCGAACGCCTCGGCCCCGGCCGCTTCCGCATCGTGATGGAGCCGCCGCTCGATCCCGCCGCCTTCCCGACGACCGCCGCGCTGAATCAGGCGGTCGCGACTGTCACCGAGCGTCACATCCGCGAGCACCTCGATCAGTGGTGCATCTTCCGTCCGCTCTGGGATCCGGCACCCAGCCCGCAGACGGAGCCCGCGGGGGCGACGCGCGGCGTCGAAGCGTGAAGATCGGGATCGTCAGCCAGTCGTACTACCCGCGATTCGGCGGCGTCACCGAACACGTCCACCACACCGCCGTCGAGCTGCGGCGTCGCGGCCACGACGTGACCATCATCACGAGCCGTTTCCGCGGCGGCGCGGTCGAGCGACTTCCCGATGTCGAGCGCATCGGCTACAACCTGCTCATCCCCTTCAACGGCGCCTTCGTCGATCTCGCGGTCGGCATCCGCCTGCGCAGCCAGCTGCGCGGCCTGCTGCGCCGCCATCGCTTCGACGTCCTGCACACCCACGCGCCGCTCGTCCCCACCCTGCCGCTGATCGCGATCGAGACCGCGGAGTGTCCGCAGGTGGGTACCTTCCACACCACCGGCGGGCCGAGCCGGCTGCTGGAGCTCTTCCGCAGGCCGCTCGAACACCGCCTGCAGCGCCTCGACGCCCGCATCGCGGTGTCCGAGACGGCGCGCGAGTACGCGGCGCGCTACTTCCCGGGGACCTACCACATCATCCCCAACGGGGTGGACACCGACCGCTTCCATCCGGGAGTGGCGCCGTTCGAGGCGTGGCGCGACCCGGCGCGCGTGAACGTTCTGTTCGTGGGTCGGCTGGATCCGCGCAAGGGCGTCCACCTGCTGCTCGATGCGATGCCCGAGGTGGTGCGCCGCACCGCGGGCCGGGCGCGATTGCTGGTGGTGGGCGACTCCTACCTGCGGTCGAAGTACGAGGCCGCGGTACCGGCGGCGCTGAGGGACCACGTCCGCTTCTTCGGCCACGTGCCGGCCGCGGACCTGCCCCGCTGGTACGCCACCGGGGACATCTTCGTCTCGCCGGCCTCCGGCAACGAGTCGTTCGGGATCGTGCTGGTCGAGGCGATGGCCGCGGGCCGCACCGTGCTGGCGTCGGACATCCCCGGCTACCGTTCGGTGGTGATCCCCGACGAGAACGGCGTGGTGTTCCCGCCCGGCGACCGCGAGGCGCTCGCCGCCGCCCTCGTCGCGCTCGTGCAGGACCCCGAGCGCCGCGCCGCGCTCGCGGCGCGCGGTCGCGCCCGTGCGTTCGAGTTCGCGTGGCCCCGGGTGACCGATCGCATCGAGGCGCTGTACCGCGACGCGATCGCGCACCGCCACGGCCCGGCGCCGGTCGCGGCCTGAGTCCCCTCGAGGCGCCCGTGGCCGACGCGCCGCACACCCGCCCCCTGCTCGCCCAGCGCGATTTTGCGCTGCTCTGGTGGGGGCAGCTGATTTCGATCCTCGGCGAGCGACTCACCTACCTCGCGTTGATCGGCCTGCTCGCCGAGCACACCGCGCACTTCGCCGACACGCGCTCCTCGTGGCTGCTCTCGATGCTCGCGAACGTCATGGTGGCGCCGGTGCTGCTGTTCGCCCCGTTCACGGGCGCGTGGGTGGATCGCTCGAACCTCAAGCACGTGATGGTGGTCTCGGACGCGCTGCGGGCGGTGATCGTGGCCGGGATCCCGCTCGGCTACCTGGCGTTCCATCACACGCTGCCGGTCTACGTGCTGGTCTTCCTGCTGTTCGCCTGCAACGTCGTGTTCCTGCCCGCGAAGAGCTCGATCACGCCCGAGATCGTGCCCGCCGATCAGCTGCTGGCGGCGAACGCGCTGCTGTCGGGCGCCGGCATCGCCTCGACCGCGATCGGCGCGCTGGCGGGAGGCTGGATGATCGACCACTGGGGCTGGCGGACGGCGCTGTGGGTCAACGCGGCGACCTACCTGTGGTCGGTGGTCATGCTCGCGCTGATCCGTTACCGCTCGACGACCCACCAGGCGGCGCGCCCGCCCATCACGTGGAGCGGCTATCTCGCCGAGGTCGGCGAGGGCCTCGCGGTGCTGAGGCGCAGCCGCATGGTCGCGCTCGCGCTGATGGCGCTCGCCGCCGTATGGGTCGGCGGCGGGTTCCTGCACGTGGCCGGGAACCAGCACATCCAGCACGTGGCGAGCGTACCCGGGATGGAACGACTGGGCGTCCTGCTGGCGGCGTTCGGCGTGGGGAGCGGGCTCGGCACCTGGTGGGTGAACCGCTACGGCCGCGCGTTCCCGCGCCCGCTGCTGCTCGGCTGCGGCCTGATGCTCGCGGGGCTCGCGCTCGCGGCGTTCGCATTCGTGCGGGTGTTCGCGCTGTTCGCCGTGACCGGGTTCGTGATCGGCTTCGCGGCCGCACCGACCTTCATGCTGAGCGAGACGCTGCTGCAGCAGGGCACCGAATTGCGCCAGCGGGCGCGCGTCTTCAGCCTGCGCGATTTCCTGATGCGCCTGCTGCTGCTCGTGGGCTCGACCGTCGCCGCGTGGGTGACGCGCTCGTGGGGAACCTCGAGCGCGATCCTCACCTGCGCGGTCGTGGTGGGTGTGGCCGGCGCGCTGGCGCTCGCGTGGGGCCGTCGGCATCCCGAGCTGATGCAGATCGAGACGCACTCGGACGGCTCCGCGGCGCCCTGACGGCGCGACCGCGGCGCGCCGGGCCCTCACTCGCGGTTCGCGCCCTCGCCCGGCAGGTCGATGCCCCAGCGCGCGCGCAGCGCGGCGCGGAAGGGCGCCGGATCGGCGGTCTTGCCGGCGCGACGACGGTACTCGTCCCACGCCTCGAGCAGCGCCGGGCCGTGCTCGGCGAACGGACGCCCGCGCGCCACGGCATCCTCGATCGCGCGCCCGCGATGCGCCGCCAGCTCGTCGAGCACCATGCTGGCGATGCGCTCCTCACGCGAGCCCTCGGTCCCTTCGGTCACGGGGGCGGGTGTTCCGCCCGGCGCCGCGGCGGTGGGGCCGGAGCCGGGCACGACGCTGCCATCACGGGTGACAGCGAAGCGCTTCTGACAGGAGGGACAGCGCACGCGGGCCCCACCGGGACCCAGCAGGGCCTCGGGCAGCAGATAGTCGGTGGCGCAGTGCGGGCAGCGGACGGTGATCGACATGCTGGTGAGGCGCATCATGCCATGGACGGGGCCCGAGCGGTACCCCGCAGTGCCCCTGCTCAGCCAGCCAGCGCGAGCTCGAGCGGCTCGCGGTAGTGCTCGAGCAGCGTGGCGCGCAACGGCGCATGCGCCGCCTGCTGCAGCCACGGGTCGGCGGCCACCAGCGCCTGAGCGGCCACGCGCGCCTCCTCGAGCAGTGCCCCGTCGCGCGCGAGGTCCGCGACCCGCAGTCGCGGCAGCCCGCTCTGCCGGGTGCCCCACAGCTCGCCCGGACCGCGCAGGCGCAGGTCCGCCTCGGCGATCGCGAACCCATCGTCGGTGCTCGCCATCACCGCGAGTCGCTCGCGCCCCACCGCGCCGGCGCCGGGCGCGGCCACCAGCACGCACACCGAGCGGTGTTCGCCGCGTCCGACCCGCCCGCGCAGCTGGTGGAGCTGCGTGAGCCCGAAGCGGTCGGCGTTCTCGACCACCATGAGGGTCGCGTTGGGCACGTCCACCCCCACCTCGATGACGGTGGTGGTGACCAGCAGTTGCACCGAGCCCGCCACGAACTCGCGCATCACCGCCTGCTTGGCGTCGGCCTTGAGGCGCCCGTGCAGCAGGCCGACCGAGAAGTCGCGCAGCGCCGGATACGCCCGCAGGCGCTCGTACTCCTGTTCGGCGGCGCGCGTCTCGGCGCGCCCGCCGTCCTCGATCAGCGGCACCACCACGAACGCCTGGCGGCCCTTGCGCAGCTCCTGCGCCATGAAGTCGAGCACCTGCGGGAACCGCTCGTCTCCGGTCACCCGCGTCACCAGCCGGCCGCGTCCCGCCGGGCGCTCGCGCAGCGTGCTCACGTCGAGGTCGCCGTAGAGCGCCAGCATGAGCGTGCGCGGGATCGGGGTGGCGGTCAGCACCAGCACGTCGGGGATCACCGCCTTCTGCGCGAGCACCGCGCGCTGGCGCACGCCGAAGCGATGCTGCTCGTCCACGATCGCGAGCGCCAGCCGCGGCATCCGCACCTTCTCCTCGAGCAGGGCGTGGGTGCCCAGCACCAGCAGGGGCTCGCCCGCTTCCAGTCGCGCGGCCAGCGCCCGGCGCTCGGCGGCGGAGGTGGCGCCGGTGAGCGCCGCCACCGCGACACCGAGCGGCTCGGCGAGCCGCGCGAGGTTGCCCGCGTGCTGGCGCGCGAGGATCTCGGTGGGGGCCATGAATGCGACCTGGAATCCCGCCTCGATCGCCAGCAGCGCGGCGAGGAACGCCACGATCGTCTTGCCGCTGCCCACGTCACCCTGCAGCATCCGGTGCATCGGCTGGCCGGCCCGCATGTCGCTCGCGATCTCCTCCAGCGCCACGCCCTGGCCCGTCGTCAGCTCGAACGGGAGCGCTGCGCGCGCGCGCGCGAGCAGCGCGCCGGGCCCCGCGGTCGCCAGTCCGCGCCCTTCCTCCGCCAGCGCCCGCCGGCGCAGTTCGAGCACCGTCTGGAGCTGGAACAGCTCCTCGAACGCGAGCCGCCGGCGCGCGGAGGCGTGGGCGGCATCGTCGCCGGGAAAGTGGATCTGGCGCAGCGCCTCGCCCAGCGGCACCAGCGAGTGCGCGTTGCGCACCGCAGGCGGCAGCGGATCGATCAGCCGCTCCGCCGCGCGCTCGAGCGCGTCGCGCACCGCGCGCCGCATCAGCCGGCCGCTGAGTCCCTTGGTGAGCGCATGCACCGGGACCAGTCGCCCGACGTGCAGCAGCTCCCCCACCTCGCCATCGGTGACCTCGAACATGGGGTTCGACATGCGCCGGTCGAGCGGATCGAGCTCGCCGCTGATCACCACCGGAGTGCCCGGGCGCAGCGTGCGGGCGAGGAAGCCCTGGCCGAAGAAGTAGCACCCCAGCACCCCCGAGCCATCCTCGACGGTGGCGCTGAAGTCGGTGCGGCCACCGCGGGTGCGCAGCGCGGCCCCGGTGCGGATCACGCCCTGGACGGTGACCAGCGCGCCGGGCTGCAGGTCGCCGATCCGCACGAAGCGTCGCGCGTCGAGATAGGTGCGCGGGTAGTGGCGCAGCAGGTGGTCCACGGTGACGATGCCGAGGCGTTCGAACAGCAGGGCGCGCTGCGGTCCGACGCCGTGCACGAACTGCACGCGCGAGGCGCCCTCGAGGGGCGGAGCGGGACGGGTCGGAATCGGCATGTCGGGCGGCAGCGTACGGCCTCCGGACCCGCGCGCGCCACGTCGGGCGGCGGACGGCCCCACCTTTACAGAGCGGCTCCGGGACTGCTATCTTCCGTCGCCATTTCGAACCTGGTCATCTCGCCCGGGCGGCCCTGCCCGCGGCCCGGCAAGGAGGTATCCGTTGGCTCAGCGCTGTCATATCTGCGGCAAGGGAACGATGTCGGGGAACAACGTGAGCCACGCTCACAATCTCACCAAGCGGACCTGGAATCCCAACCTCCAGCGAGTCCGCGCCAAGGTGGAGGGCCGGGTGCGCAACATCGACGTGTGCACGCGCTGCCTGCGCTCCGGCAAGGTCGAGAAGGCCGTGCGCCGCTCGCACGTCATCGAGACGACCTGAGCGCAACGCCGCGCCTGACGGCGACGAGGCCCCGTGGGTCCGCCCGCGGGGCCTCGCGCGTTCCCGGCGCGCCGGGTCGGTGCGCCGCCTAGGCGCGCGGGTGCCGGGGATCGAGCAGCTCGCGCCACTCGAGCATCTGCCGGGGCAGCGCGTGGAGCGGATCCAGCTCGAGCGCCCCGGCGAACTCCACGTCGGCCGCCTGCGAGCGTCCCAGCGCCAGCAGCGCCCACCCCAGATCGGCGCGCGCGGCGGCGAAGCCCGGATGCAGCACGAGCGCCTCGCGCAGCGGGGGCTCGGCGCCGGCGGCGTCGCCGCGCAGCAGCCGCGTGCGCCCCAGCAGCGCGTGAGCGTCGGCCCAGCGCGGCCGCCGCCCCGCCAGGTCGACGAGCAGCTCCTCCGCCGCCTGCGGCCGGAGGGCCGCGATCTCGAGGTGAGCCAGCTCGAGGGCGGCCGCGCCGTAGCCCGGCTCGATCCGCAGCGCTTCGCGGTACTCGGCGCGCGCGCCGTCGATGTCCCCGCGCGCGTGGAGTGCGCGCGCGAGCGCCACCCGCAGGTCCGGGTAGTCGCCCTGCACCGCCACCGCGCGGCGCAGCTCGGCCTCGGCCGCGCCCGGATCGCCGAGCGTGGTGAGCAGCGGCGCGCTCTCGAGCGCCGCGCGCGGCACCTCGCGATCGCGCACCAGCCCGCGGCGGATGGCGCGCAGCGCTTCGGCCTCGCGCCCCAGCGCGTGGTACACCAGCCCCAGCAGGCGCCACGCGCGCGCGAACTCGCGATGGAGCACCACCGCGCGGTCGAGCGGCGCCACCGCGCCCGCCAGGTCGCCGGCGCGGAAGCGCGCGAGCCCGAGCCAGAAGTGCAGGTCCGGGTAGTCGGGGAATGCCTCCACCGCGCCCTCGAGTCCGCGCACCGCCGCGTGGGCCTGGCCGTACTCCAGCCGCGCGCGTGCCGCCAGCAGCAGCGCCTCGAGGTAGCGGGGATTGATCCGCAGCGCCGCCTCGATGTGGGTGAGCGCCTCCTCGACCCGCCCGGCCTCCAGCAGCAGTCCGCCGAGCCGGCAGCGCAGGTCGGCGTACGAGGGCTCCGCCTCGACCGCTCCCGTCAGCTCGGCGATCGCGCCCGCGAGATCCCCGGCGTGATAGAGCTCGAGCGCGTGCTCGACCGGCGGCGGCGCCTTGCGGGTTCCCATGCGGGTCGGCGGCAGCAGTCGCTGCCATTCGGCGCCGCCCCAGTCCGCCGCGCCCGCCGGCGCGAGCCCGGGCGGGGGCGCGAACCCCAGCTCGAGCGCGCGCTGGAGCGCCGCCTGCGCGCCGGCGGAGTCGCGCTGGTGGCTGCGGCAAACCGCCTCCAGCAGGTGCGCCTCGAGATAGCGAGGGTGCTCGCTCAGCGAGCGCTCGAGGTCCGCGAGCGCCTCGTCGATGCGGCCCGAGCGCTCGTAGATGCGCGCGCGGTAGTAGCGCAGGTCGGGGAACGTGGGGTTTTCGTCGAGCGCCCGGTCGAATTGCTCTTCGGCGCGCGCGTACTGTCCGGCGTGGAAGAACGCCAGCCCCAGCTGGGCGCGCGCCTCGGCGGCGTAGCAGCGCGCCAGGCTCTGGTCGGGGTCGGCCGGATCGCGCACCTCGGCCAGCGCCTGCTCGAAGGCCTCCGCGGCGCGCTCGAACTCACCGCGGTTGAAGTGCACCATGCCGCGGTTGTAGTGACGATTGTGGCCCCACTTGAACAGGGCCGAGAAGATCCCCAGGACCGCTCCCCTCCCTTCGCTCCCTTCCTACGATGCGGGTGGGCCCGCGCGGCACCCGGGAGAGTGGGCACGCGCGCGGGCTCACCACCCGCCTACGACCTCCTCCGCACTCGGCGCCCGGCCCCGCTCAGTCCATCTGCTTGCGCAGGAACGTCGGGACGTCGAGCGATCCTCCGCGCTCCGCGCCGCGGCCCCAGCGATTCGGCCGCACGTGCGGCTCGCGCCACGGCTTCGGGTGCGACAGCTCCTCGCTCTCGCCCTCGGCGGCCGGCGCGGTGGTGGCGCGCGACTTGTCGAGCGAGCGCACGCGCGGCTCGGTGTGGCCGAAGCCGGTCGCGACCACGGTGATCTGCAGCTCGCCGTCCATGTTGGGGTCGATGACGGAGCCGAAGATCACGTTCGCCTCCTCGCCGGCGGCCTGCACCACCACGCTGGCGGCCTCGTTCACCTCGTGCAGCGTCATGTCGCGGCCGCCCGTGATGTTCACCAGCACGCCCTCGGCGCCCGCGATCGAGACGTCCTCCAGCAGCGGGCTCGAGACCGCGGCCTGCGCGGCCTCCGTGGCGCGGTTGGGGCCCGACGCGCGACCGGTGCCCATCAGCGCGTTGCCGCGGTTCGACATCACCGCCTTGACGTCGGCGAAGTCGAGGTTGACGAGCCCCGGCACGGTCACCAGATCCGAGACGCCCTTGGTGGCCTTCAGCAGCACCTCGTCCGCGACTCCGAACGCGTCGGAGAGCGACGTGCCGCGGTCGACCACCGCGAGCAGGCGCTCGTTGGGGATCACGATCAGCGTGTCGACCTCGGCGCGCAGCTCCGCGATGCCCTCCTCGGCCTGACGCAGTCGCCGCCGGCCCTCGAACGTGAACGGCCGCGTGACCACCGCCACCGTCAGCGCGCCGGTCTGGCGTGCCAGCCGCGCCACCACGGGCGCCGCGCCGGTGCCGGTGCCGCCGCCCATGCCCGCGGTGATGAACACCATGTCGCTGTCGGTCAGCGTGTCGGCGATCGCCTGCTCGTCCTCCTCCGCCGCGCGCCGACCCTGCGAGGGATCGCCGCCGGCACCGAGGCCGCGCGTCGCGCAGCTGCCGATCTGCAGCCGGTGCGGCGCCAGCGACTGCTGCAGCGCCTGAGCGTCGGTGTTGGCGGTGATGAACTCCACGCCGCGCAGCCCCGCACCGATCATGCGGTTCACGGCGTTCCCGCCCGCACCGCCCACCCCGATGACCTTGAGCTTGGCCGTGGACTGGCTATCGATCTCCAGCTCGAACATGTGGCACCTCTCCCTGTGCCGTTCCCCGGGGCGTCCCGGCGGGGGATCCGCCGGCGGACCGCTTCCAGGGTGCGACGACGACTAGAACAACTCGCTGAACCAGCGCCGGATGTCGAAGCTCGCGCGGATCGCGCGCGGGCGGTCGCTGGCGCGGCCGGTGATGCTCTCCTCGTTCTGCGCCGCGTGGAGCACCAGCCCCACGCCGGTCGCGTACCGCGGGTCGGCGACGTTCGCCGACAGCCCGCCCAGCCCCTGCGGCACGCCGAGGCGCACCGGCATCTCGAACACCTGCTCCGCGAGCTCGACGATCCCGGGCATCAGCGACGTCCCGCCGGTCAGCACCACACCACCGCCCAGCAGCTCCGCGAAGTGGTTCTTCTTCACCTCCTTGTTGGCCAGCGCGAAGATCTCCTCCATCCGCGGCTCGATCATCGACGCCAGCACGTGGCGCGAGATCTCGCGGTCCGCGCGGCCGCCCACGCCGGGCACCGTGACCGTCTGCTCGGCCGGCACCAGCGCCGCCAGCGCGCAGCCGTGTTGCAGCTTGATCTGCTCGGCCTTGTCGATCGGCGTGCGCAGGCCGATCGCGATGTCGTTGGTGACGTTCGCCCCGCCCAGCGGGACGATGGCGGTGTGGCGGATCGAGCCCTCGAAGAACACCGCGACGTCCGTCGTGCCGCCGCCGATGTCCAGCAGCACGACCCCGAGATCGCGCTCGTCGGCGCCCAGCACCGCGTGGCTCGAGGCCAGCGGCTCCAGCACCAGGTCGTTGACCTTGAGTCCGGCGCGCTGGATCGACCGGCAGATGTTCTTCGCCGACGTCACCGCCCCGGTGATGATATGGACCTCGGCCTCCAGTCGCACCCCGCTCATGCCGACCGGGTCCTTGATGCCGTACTGATCGTCGACGATGAACTCCTGCGGGATGACGTGGATGATCTCGCGGTCCATGGGGATCGCGATCGCCTTGGCGGCCTCGACCACGCGGTCCACGTCGGGGGGGCCGATCTCGTTGTCCTTGCGCGAGACCGCGATCACGCCGCGGCTGTTGATGCTGCGGATGTGGTCGCCCGCGATGCCCGCGTAGACACCCTTCACCTGCACGCCGGCCATGCGCTCGGCCTCGTCCACCGCCCGCTGGATGCTGGCCACGGTCTTCTCGAGATCGACCACCACGCCGCGGCGCAGCCCCTCGCTGGGCGCGTTGCCCACACCGACCACGCGCGGCTCCGGAGAGCCGTTCATGTCGGCGATGATGCACGAGATCTTGGTCGTCCCGATGTCGAGACCCACGTATGTTCGGATCGCCTGTCCCATGATGTCCGTCACCTCCCCGGGGGCTTTACCCCGCCTGGCTGCGGCGCGGGGCGCCGGCCGATGGATCATCCGCGACCATCGCGGGTCTCACGATCACCTGGTTGTCGTACCGCACGTCCACCTCGCGGGCGGCGACGCCACGCTGGTGGAGGTCCGCCAGCACCACCCGCAGCGCGGACAGTGGCCGCGGATCGGGCGGCCACGCGGGCGCCAGCACCCGGGTGCCGTCCATGAGCAGCAGGCTGGTGGCGCGGGCGTCGCGCACGTCCACCTCGGACACCTGTCCGGACAATTGCAGCTCGCGCCCGTCGAGCGCCCGGATCCACGCCAGCGCGCGCGCGATCGCGGGGCCGCCCACCTGGGCGCCCGCGCGCAGCCGCGTCACGTCGGGCCCGTTGAGCAGCGGCACGTCCGCGGTCACGCCGTCCGCCAGCGGCTCCAGCAGCACGCCGCACGAGTCCATCTCCCACGGCACTCCGTGGCGCACCAGCAGCACCGGAACGCGCTCCTCGATGCGGATGTCGAGCCCGCGCGGGAAGCGCCGGCGTATCTCGGCGCGCGCGATGCGGGGATGGAGCAGCAGGCGCTGGCGCGCGCGCACGAGGTCCAGCCGCAACAGGTCCTGCCCTTCGGACAGGCCCGCGATCGAGGCGACGCGGGCGGCGTCGAGGTAGTGCGTCCCGGCCACGCGGATGCCGTGCACGACCGCGTGGTGGGCGCGCAGCTCTCCCCACGGCACCTGCGAGAGCAGCGTGACCAGCGCGATCAGCCCGGTCATCGCCAGCACCCGGCGCAGCCGCCGGCCGCGGCGCGGACGCGGCGCCTCGGTGCGCAGCGCACGCCCCTGGTAGGACGTCACACATGCCTCCCGCTCTTCAGGTGCGCGAGCACCTCGTCGCCCAGCCGCCAGACGTCGCCCGCGCCGAGCGTGATCACCACGTCGCCGGGCCGCGCCACCTGCGCCGCCGCCGCCGCCGCCGCCGAGCCGTCGGGCGCGTACGCCACGTGGCCCGCACCCAGCGCGTGGGCGCGCTCGACGATCGTGCCGGCGCTCACGCCGGCGATCGGGGCCTCGCCCGCCGCGTAGACGTCGAGCACCCACACCTGGTCGGCGTCGGTGAAGGCGCCGCCGAATTCCTCCGCGAGCGCCGCGGTGCGCGTGTAGCGATGGGGCTGGAACAGCACCAGCACGCGCCCGCCGAGCCCCTTCGCCGCCGCCAGCGTGGCGCGGATCTCGGTCGGATGGTGACCGTAGTCGTCGACCACCCGCACGTCGCCCGCCGTGCCGCGGGTCTCGAAGCGGCGCCCCACGCCGCGGAAGCTGGCGAGCGCCTCGGCGATGTGACCGAAGCCGATCTCGACCTCGAGCCCGACCGCGACCGCGGCCAGCGCGTTGAGCACGTTGTGGCGGCCGGGCAGCGCCAGCTCCACGCTGCCGAGCGCGCCGCCCTGGGCGTGCACGGTGAAGCGCGCGCCGTGGGGCTGCAGCTCCACGTCGCTGGCGCGGACATCGCACATCGGCAGCGTGCCGTACAGGGTGACGCGCTTCGTGACGTTCGGGAGGATCGCGCGCACCTGTTCGTCGTCGGCGCACAGCACGGTGACCCCGTAGAACGGGACCCGGTTCGCGAAGTAGACGAACGCCTGGCGGATCGCCTCGAGGTCGGGGTAGTGGTCGAGGTGCTCGCGGTCGATGTTGGTGATCACCGTGACCGCGGGCGAGAGCCGCAGGAACGACCCGTCGCTCTCGTCGGCCTCGGCGACCAGGAACTGCCCGTGGCCGAGCCGCGCGTTGGTGCCCAGCGCGTGCAGCCGTCCGCCCACCACGATGGTCGGATCGAGCCCGCCGCGCCCCAGCACCGCCGCCACCATCGAGGTGGTCGTGGTCTTGCCGTGCGAGCCCCCGACCGCCACGCCGTACTTCATGCGCATCAACTCGGCGAGCATCTCGGCGCGGGCGATCACCGGCAGGCCGGCGGCGCGCGCCGCGCTCAGCTCGGGATTGTCGGGCTTCACCGCGGTCGAGAACACCACGACCTGCGCGCCCTCGATGTTGGACGCCGCGTGCCCGATGCACACGCGGCCGCCGCGCCGCACCAGCCGGTCGGTGGCCTCGCTCGCCTTGAGGTCGCTGCCCGAGACCTGGTAGCCCATGTTGAGCAGCACCTCGGCGATGCCCGACATGCCGGAGCCGCCGATGCCGATGAAGTGGATGCGATGGGTGCGTCCGTACATCAGCGCCCCCCTCCCGCCGCGTCGTTCGCACGCGCCGCCGCGCGGCCGGCCGACCACCGCACCAGGCTCTTCACGATGCGCTCGGCGGCGTCGGGGCGCGCGAACGTGCGCGCGTTCGCCGACATCCGCGACAGCGCCTGGCGGTCGCTGAGGAAGTGCGCGATCTCCTTCGCGAGCCGCTCGCCGGTCAGCTCGCGGTCGACGATCATCGAGGCGGCGCCGCGGTCCACCAGGTTCGCGGCGTTCACGGCCTGGTGGTCGTGAGCGGCGTGCGGGTACGGCACCAGGATCGACGGCACGCCGCAGGCGGCGATCTCCGCCAGCGTCATGGCGCCGGAGCGGCACACCACCAGGTCGGCCGCGGCGTAGGCCTGGTGGATGCGGCGCAGGTACGGCAGCACCTTCGCCGGCAGCCCCTCCGCTTCCACGATGCCCTTGGCCCAGTCGAAGTCCTCGCGTCCGGTCTGGAGGATGAACTGCACGTCGACACGGCCCTGCAGCCGGCGCAGCGCGTCGAGCGCGGCCTCGTTGATCCGGTGCGCGCCGCGGCTGCCTCCGAAGATGAACACGGTCGGTTTGCCCGCCACCAGGCCGAACTCCTGGAGCGCGCTCGTACGATCGCCGCTCAGGATGTGGTCGCGGATCGGGTTGCCGCTGACCTTCAGGTTGTCCTTGCGGTCGAAATACGACCGCGCCTCCACGAACGACAGGTGCACCTCGTCCGCGATGCGGGCCAACCAGCGATTCGCGAGCCCCGGCACGCTGTTCTGCTCCTGGAGCAGCAGCGGGCGGCGCAGCAGCCACGCCGCCAGCGCCAGCGGACCGCTCACGTAGCCGCCGGTCCCCAGCACCACGTCGGGCCGCTCGGTCGCCACCACCCACACCGCCTGCAGGAGGCCCACCGCGTTGGCGAACAGCGCGGCGGGCCACCGCCACCAGGCGCGGCGCGGGAAGCCGCGCGTCCAGATGTAGCGGATCCGGAACCCGGCCTCGGGCACGGCCTGCGACTCCAGCCCGCGCCGGGTGCCGACGAACAGCGCCTCGTCGTCCGGCCGGGTGCGCTGGAGCTGCTCCGCCACCGCCACGCCGGGATAGACGTGCCCGCCCGTGCCGCCGCCCGCGATCAGGACCTTCACGCGGCCTCCCGCGTCCAGCGCTGGCGGGCGAGCGCCTCGGTCGCGGCGTTCGACGTGCTCACGCGGTAGAGCAGGCCGGCGGCTGCCAGGTTGGCGAGCAGCGCCGATCCTCCGTACGACACGAACGGCAATGGCAGGCCGGTGGTGGGCGCGAGCCCGGTGGCCACGGCCAGGTTCACGATCGCATAAAGGCCGATCTGCAAGGTCAGTCCTCCTGCGAGCAGGAAGGCGAAGGGCTCGTGGGCCCGCGCGGTGGAGCGCATGCCGCGCCACACCAGCAGCCCCAGCGCCACCAGCAGCGCGGTGGCGCCCAGGAATCCGAGCTCCTCGGCCAGGATGGAAAAGATGAAGTCGGTGTGCGCCTCGGGCAGGAACAGGTACTTCTGCAGCCCGCCCCCGAGGCCGCGGCCGAACCAGCCCCCCGACCCGATGGCGATCAGGGACTGGTCGAGCTGCCAGCCCGCGCCGCGCGAGTCGAGCGCGCCGGTGAACACGAATCCGACGAACGTCTCGAAGCGCTTCATCATATACGGGTGGGTCAGCAGCGCGACCGCCACCCCGAGGACGCCGGCGCCGACCGGCACCGCGAGGTGCAGCAGCGGGGCGCCGGCCAGGAAGATCATGCCGAACCCCGCCATGCCGAGCAGCCCGGCGCTCGAGAGGTTCGGCTGCAGCAGGATCAGCACGCACAGCCCGCCGAGGATGCCGAGCGAGGGCAACAGTCCGCGCCGGAACCCGAGCTCGGCGGGCGAGCGGCGCTTGAGCCACCACGCCAGGAACAGCACCGCGGCGAGTCGGGCGAGGTCGGTCGGCTGCAGGGTGAGGAAGCCTAAGCGCAGCCAGCGCTGCGCGCCCTTGGCCACGTGTCCGACCAGCACCACCACGACCAGCAGCGACACGGCGACGCCGAACAGCGCCGGCGCCCACGCCTCGAGGCGCTTCAGGTCGGCCTTCGCGCACGCGAGCAGCACCGCCACGCCGAGCACGGCGCGGAACAGCTGGCGCGTGAAGAAGTAGTCGGGGTTCTGGAAGCGCGTGATCCCGAGGATCGCGCTCGAGGAGTACACCATCACCACGCCCAGCGCGGTGAGCACCAGCGGCAGCACCAGCAACCAGCGATCCCCGCGGCTCACACCGCCTCCCGTTTCGCGCGCAGCTTCGCCACCTCGGCCTTGAACTGGCGGCCGCGCTCCTCGAAGTCCTGGAACATGTCGTACGACGCGCACGCGGGCGACAGCAGCACGACCCGCGCCCCGGCGCGCAGCGCCTCGTCGTGGGCCCGCTGCACCGCCTCCGCGAGCGAGCCCGCACGGCTCTGGTCGATCCCCGCCCACGCGGCTGCGATCCGCTCGGCACCCTCGCCGATCAACACCACGTGGCGCGCGCGCGCCTGCACCAGCGCGCGCGAGGGCGCGAAATCCTGGCCCTTGTCGCGGCCGCCGGCGATCAGCACCAGCGGCTCGTCGAACGACTGCAGCGCCACGGTCATCGAATCGAGGTTCGTGGCCTTGGAGTCGTTCACGAACTCCACGCCGTCCACCAGGCCGGCCGTCTCCAGCCGGTGCTCGAGCCCACGATAGTCGCGCAGCACCGCGCGCAGCGTCGAGGGCGCGATCTCCAGCGGCAGCGTGATCGCAAGCGCGGCCGCGACGTTCGCGCGGTTGTGGTCGCCCCGCAGCTTCAGCTCGCGGGTCTCGATCACGGGCTCGACGCCCCCGCGCCAAGCCAGCGCGAACCGGCCCGCGGCCGCGTAGGCGCCGGGGTCGACCGCGCCGCGGATCGAGAACGTGAGCGGCGAGGCCGCGCCGGCCCGCCGCGCCATCACCTCGGGATCGTCGGCGTTCCACACCGCGTAGTCGCTCTCGGCCTGGCGCGCGAACAGGCGCGCCTTGGTGGCGCCGTAGGCGTCCAGGCTGCCGTGGCGCTCGAGGTGATCGGGCGTCAGGTTGAGCCAGGCCGCGATGAACGGGTGCAGGCGCTCGACGGTCTCGAGCTGGAAGGACGAGACCTCGACGACCAGCAGGCCCGAAGGACGCACCTCCTCGGCCACCTCGCACAGCGCGCGTCCGATGTTCCCGCACACCTCGACCTCGCGCCCGGCCGCCCGCAGCAGCGCGCCGGTCAGGTGCGCGGTGGTGCTCTTGCCGTTGGTGCCGGTCACGCACACGAGCGGCGCGTGCGCGGCCAGGTAGCCGAGCTCGAGCTCGGACACCAGCGGGATCCGCGCCGCGCGGGCCGCCTGCGCCAGGGGATGGTCGATCGGGATGCCGGGGCTCCACACCACGAACTCGCACCCGTCGAGCAGGCCGGCGTCGTCGCGGCCCCAGACCGTGGTGACGCCGAGCGAGGCGAGCGCGACCGCGGCGTCGCCCGCCTGCGCCGCGGTGCGGCGGTCGCACACGGTCACGTCCACGCCGTGGCGCCGCAGCAGCCGCGCCGCCGCGATGCCGGAGCGCGCCGCGCCCGCCACCAGGGCGCTGCGGCCGGGAAGCGGATGCCGGGCGTCGATCGTCATTGGAGCTTCAGCGTCGAGAGCGAGAGCAGGGCGAGCAGCGCGCCGATGATGTAGAACCGCAGCACCACGCGCGACTCGCTCCAGCCCCCGAGCTCGAAATGATGGTGGAGGGGCGCCATGCGGAACACCCGCTGGCCCCGCAGCTTGAACGAGACGACCTGGATCATCACCGAGAGCGTCTCGGCCACGAACACGCCGCCGATCAGCACCAGCCAGAACTCGCGCTTGATGAGCACCGACACCACGCCGAGCGCGCCGCCGAGTGCCAGCGATCCGGTGTCACCCATGAACACGTCGGCGGGGTGGCAGTTGAACCACAGGAATCCGAGCGCCGCGCCCAGCACCGCGGCGCAGAACACCGTCAGCTCGCCGCTGTAGACCAGGAACGAGAGGTTCAGGTAGGCGCTGAACTTCGCGTGCCCGCTCAGGTAGCACATCCCCGCGAGCGCCAGGGCCGCGATCGCCACCAGGCCCGACGCCA
Source organism: Candidatus Eiseniibacteriota bacterium (assembly GCA_963725865.1). GTDB lineage: Bacteria > Eisenbacteria > RBG-16-71-46 > RBG-16-71-46 > RBG-16-71-46 > CAVSAC01. Next base: position 775,717 of record CAVSAC010000012.1, on the reverse strand, counting down.
GGCCGTCGAGTCCGTCGGTGAGGTTGACCGCGTTCGAGGAGGCGGTCACGACCAGGATCACGAACGGCACGAACAGCCATCCGAAGTCGATGAACTGGAACTTGAGGAACGGCACGTGCGTCACGGTCGCGGGCATCCCCGGCTCCGGCCACACCACGAGCACCAGGCCGACGAGCGCGCCGATCGTGACCTGACCGATCAGCTTGTAGCGGCCGAGCAGGCCCTTGGGGGCCCCCTTCACCACGCGGAGCCAGTCGTCCAGGAATCCGAGCGCGCCGAGCCACACGGTCGCGAGCAGCGCGAGCCACATCGGGCGCGAATGGAAGTTGCCCCACAGCAGCGTGGGCACCACGATCGACGTGACGATCAGCAGTCCGCCCATCGTCGGCGTGCCGGCCTTCGCGAGGTGCGTCTGCGGTCCTTCGCGGCGCACCTTCTGCCCCAGCTTGACCCGCCGCAGCCACAGGATCATGTGCGGGCCCAGCACGTAGCACAGCATGAGCGCGGTCACCGCGGCGTACGCGGCGCGGAACGTGATGTAGCGGAAGACGTTCAACGCCGACAGGCCGGGCAGCGTGTGGAGCGGGAAGATCCATTCGTGGAACACGGGTCAGCCCTCGCCTTCGAGGCCGTCGATCACGCGCTCGAGCGCGGCGCCGCGGGAAGCCTTGATCAGCACCACCACGCCGTCCGCCAGCGCGGCGCGGAGGGACTCGCGCAGCGGCGCGATCCCATCGAACTCGCGCGCCGGCGCCCCCGCGGCCCGGGCGCCCGCGATCAGCTCCGACGCATACCGCCCGGTGGCCCACACCTCGGTCTCGCGCGCGACCGTCGCGGTCTCGCGATGCAGGCGGGGCGCATCCTCGCCCAGCTCGAGCATGTCCCCCAGCACGGCGATCCGCCGGTTCGCCGCCGGCCAGCCGGCCAGCGTCTCCAGCGCCGCGCGCATCGACTCGGGATTGGCGTTGTAGCAGTCGACCAGCAGCGTGGCGCCGCGCAGATGGCGGATCTCCATCCGCCCGCGCGTGGGGCGGCACGCCTCCAGCGCGCGCGTCACCGCCTCCGGCGCGAGGCGCAGCTCGCGCGCGACCGCCAGCGCCGCGAGCACGTTCGCCACCTGGTGGCGTCCGGGGAGGCCGAGCGTGAACGCCGGGAAGCCGTCGACCTCGACGCGGCTGCCGCGCTCGCCGAGCGACTCGACGCGGCGCGGGCGCACGTCGGCGCCCGCCGCCAGTCCGTACGTCACGAGGCGGGCGCGGACGCCCTGCACCGCGGCGACCAACCGCGGCGAATCGGCGTTGACGAACGCCACCCCGCGCGCGTCGAGCGAGCGGGCGAGCGAGGCCTTCTCGGCGGCGATCGCCTCGAGCGAGCCCAGGTGCTCGAGGTGCGCGCTGCCGGCGAACGTGAGCACCGCCACGCCCGGCTGCGCGAGGGCCGCGAGTGCCGCGATCTCGCCGGGGTGGTTCATCGCCATCTCCACGACCGCGGCACGGTGCGCGGGACCCAGCCGCAGCAGCGTGAGCGGCACGCCCCAGTGGTTGTTCAGGTTCCCCTCGGTCTTCAGCGTCGGCACGGCGCTCGCGAGCGCCGCCGCCACCAGCTCCTTGGTCGTGGTCTTGCCGACGCTGCCGGTGACGCCGATCAGCGTGCCGGTCCACGTCTCGCGATGGCCGCGCGCGATGCGCTGCAGGGCCTCGGTCACGTCGTCCACCACCACCAGAGGTCCCGGCTCGCGGCCGGCGATGCTGGCGTGGTGCGATCGCGCGCACAGCGCGACCGCGGCGCCGCGCGCGAACGCCTCGCCGAGGAAGGCGTGGCCATCGACGCGGCTGCCCGACAGCGGCACGAACAGCTGCCCGGGCGCGAGCGTGCGGGTGTCGATCGAGGCGCCGTCGATGCCCGCGCGCAGCAGCGCCTCGCGGGCGAGCGGATCGCCGGGCACCTCGCGCACCACCAGGTCGCCGCGGCTCCAGCGGGCGAGCTGCACCAGACCGATGGTCGGCGTGGTCGCGAACGCGCTCATGGCGCTTCTCCCGCGGCCAGCATCTCGCGCGCCACCGCCCGGTCGTCGAACGGCAGCACCGCGGACCCGATCGTCTGCGTGGTCTCGTGGCCCTTGCCCGCGAGGACGACGATATCACCCGCCTGCGCCGCTGCCAGCGCCGCCTGGATGGCGGCGCGCCGGTCCAGCTCCACGCGCAGCCGGCCCGCCGGGGCCCCCTGCACGATCTCCTCGACGATCGCCGCCGGGTCCTCGCTGCGCGGGTTGTCGCTGGTGACGATCGCGAGATCGGCGTCCGCCGCGGCGATGCCACCCATCACGGGGCGCTTGGCGCGGTCGCGGTCGCCCCCGCAGCCGAACACCACGATCACGCGGCCGCGCGCGTGCTCGCGCGCCGCGGCGAGCGCGCGCGCCAGCGCGTCCGGGGTGTGCGCGTAGTCCACCACGACCTCGAAGGGCTGTCCGGCCACCACGCGCTCGAGCCGTCCCGGCACGCCGGGGGCGGCGTCCAGGGCACGCGCCGCGATCGCCCCGTCGATGCCCAGCACACGCGCCGCGGTGTAGGCGCACGCGGCGTTCCAGGCGTTGTAGCGCCCGAGCAGCGGGAGCGCGAGCTGCACCGGCTCGCCGGCCTCCAGCAGCGTCACGTCGAGTCCGCCGGCGCGCGCGGCCACAGCGCGGATCCGCACGTCGGCGTCGTGCGACGCGCCGTAGGTGCGCAGCGCCAGTCCACCCGCGTGCGCGGCCTCGCGCACCCGGGAGGCGGCCGGATCGTCCGCGTTCACGACCGCGGTCGCGCGCTTGGCGCCGCGCCCGCCGTTGCGGCCGTCGAACAGCATCAGCTTGGCGTCGAGATAGGCCTCGAGGGTGCCGTGGAAGTCGAGGTGGTCGTGGCTGAGGTTGGTGAACGCCACCACGTCGCACTCGAGCCCAAACGCGCGCCGCTGCACCAGCGCGTGGCTGCTCACCTCGAGCGCCACCGCGGCGAGCCCGCGCTCGACCATCTCGCGCAGCAGTTCCTGCAGCTCGGGCGCCTCGGGCGTGGTGAACGCCGAGGCGCGGACCTCGCCCCCGAGCCGTGCCCCGGTGGTGCCGAGCAGCCCGGCCGCGAGGCCTGCGGCCTCGAGCACCGCATGCAGCAGGTACGTCGTCGTGGTCTTGCCGTTGGTCCCCGTCACCGCGAACACGCGCAGCGTGCGCGATGGGTAACCGTGGAACCGGCACGCCGCCTGAGCGAGCGCCTTGCGCGGCTCGTGCACGCGCACCACGGTCTCGCCCGCGAGCGCGACCTCGGAGCCCACCACCACCGCGGCCGCACCGGCGCCGAGGGCCGCGCGCGCAAACGCGCCTCCGTCGGCCTTGAGCCCCGCGAGGCCGAAGAACAGGTCGCCGGGCCGCACCCGGCGCGAGTCGAGGCACAGCCCGGTCACCTCGACCTCGGGGCGCGCCGCCGGCGCCGCCACGTCCACGTCCTCGAGCACCTCGCGCAGGGTCACGGCGTCCCTGGCCCTCCCGCGACGGCGACCGCCGCCGAGAACGGTCGCGCCATCGTCATCGTCGGTCCGGGCTCGCACCACAGCCGGCAGGTGGCGCCCGGAGCCAGCGGCGCGCCCGGCTCCGGCGACTGGCGCACCACCAGTCCCGCGCCCTCGATGGTCACCCGCGCACCCAGCATCGCGAGGCGCCGCAGCGCCGCGCGCACCGAGAGTCCGGCGAGCTCCGGCATGCGGCCGGCGGTGGAGTCCGGCGGCGCCGACAGCCACACCGTCACGCTGCCGCCGCGCTCGATCGCCTGCCCGGCCGCCGGCCACTGCGCGAGCGCGCGCGCGCCCGCGCCCTCGAAGTGCGCGCGCAATCCGCGGTCGCCCAGGCGCTCCTCGGCGGCGCGCGCGAGCAGCAGGCGCAGATCCGGCACCACGACCGGCGCGGGCGCCGGCGGTCGCGCGGCGACGGCGGTCGAGGCCAGGTCGAGCGGACCATCCGGCAGGCGGCGCAGGTCCATCATCACCTCGCGGAACACCGGCCCCGCCACCTCGCCGCCGAAGTGCCTGGGCCCGCGCGGCTCGTCGATCACCACCACTCCCACCAGCGTGGGGGCCTCGGCGGGCGTGAAGCCGACGAACGAGGAGACGAACATGTGCGCGCCGTAGGTGTGGGTGCGAGGGTCGTACTTCTGCGCGGTTCCCGTCTTGCCCCCGATGTGGAGTCCCGGTACCCGCGCGGGCCGCGCCGTCCCGCTGTCCACGACGGCCGCGAGCAGCGTGCGCAGCGTCGACGTCGTGGCCTCGCTGAACACGCGGCGTTGCGCGCGCGGCTCGAAGCGGCGCGTCACGCGGCCGTCGTCGTCGCGCACCTCGCGGACCAGCATGGGCTGCATGAGGACGCCGCCGTTGGCGACGGCGGCGTAGGCGAGCGCGAGCTGGAGCGGTGTCACGGTGACCTCGTGCCCGATCGCGAGCGTGGGCAGCGAGCGCCCCGACCAGTGGTCGGGGCTGCGCAGCTTGCCCCCGGTCTCGCCGGGAAACTCGACCCCGGTGAGGCTGCCGAAGCCGAGCGCGGTCGCGTAGCGGTAGTAGCGCTCGCCCCCCAGCTTGATCGCGAGTCGTGCCATGCAGATGTTGCTCGACCAGCGCACGGCGTCGAAGAACGTGAACAGCGCGGCCTTGTGCGAGTCGTGCAGCACGCAGCCGGGCGCCACCAGCGCGACGCCGTCGGCCGCGGCCTCGAGCACGTCGGTGGGCTTGACCACGCCCTCCTCGAGGGCGGCGCCGGCGACCACCATCTTGTAGGTCGAGCCGGGCTCGAACTGGTCGGTGAAGTTCCAGTTGCGCGATTGCCCCGCGGGCAGGTGCGGCACGTTCGCGGCGGCGAGGATCTCGCCCGTGCGCGGATCGAGGAAGAGCCCGAACGCACGCACCGCCTGCAGCGTGTCGCACGCGCGGAGCAGGTGCGATTCCAGGATGCCCTGCAGATCGGCGTCGAGCGTGAGCACGACGTGCTGGCCGTCGGTCGGACTGCGGCGCAGGCCGCGCGCCAGCGCGTGCGTGCCGCCGCGGCCGTCGCGGAACAGGGTCGTCCAGCCGGGGCGCCCGCGCAGCACCTCGTCGTACTGCAGCTCGAGACCCTCGACCCCGATGTCGTCGACGTCGGTGCGCCCGAGGATCTCCTGCGCCGCGCTGCCGAGCAGGTATTCGCGCTGGGTCTCGACCGAGAGGTACACCCCGCGCAGCTTCCAGCCCGCGATCGCCTGGCCCGCGTCGGGCGCCACGCGCCGCGCCACGACCAGGTAGCGCGGGCGCGCCTGGAACTCGCGGCGGAGCTTCTTCGCGTCGAGGTCGAGGACCTTGGCGAGCGAGCGCGCGGCGCCCGCCGGATCCTTCATCTCGCGCGGCACCACGGCGACCGAGTAGGTCAGCAGGTCGCGCGCGAGCGGGCGCCCCTGGCGGTCGAGCAGGTTGCCGCGCATCGGGCGCACGAGCACGCGCTGCTCCTGGTTGCGCTCGGCGCGTGCTTCGTAGACGCCGTGCATGGCGATCTGGAGCCACGCCACGCGCGCCCAGAGCACCAGCAGGCCGAAGAACAGGCCGGCCGCAGCCACCAGCACCCGACTCCTGCGCATTTCCGTGTGGGCCAACTGCTTCCCTCCCTGGAACGGCGGTTCACGCAGACCGCCGGGCCGTCACTTGCGCGGTGCGGTGGTGCGACCGGCCCCTCGGACCGGACGCGACACGCGTCCTATTCCCTTTCAGTCCTTCCAGCCGCGGCTCCGCGCCATGGCATCCGGCACGAGCACGCGAGAGGCCCTTTCCGCCCACGCCACGATCGACGAAGCGTCTCCGCTTCGAGTGGAGGGCCGCGCGGCCGCGAGATACGCGGCGGGCAGCACCACCACCTGTCGGGCGTCGGCCGGCGACAGCCCCAGCTCGGCCGCGAGCGGGGCGAGCGTCGCACGGGTGGTCTGGCGCTCGAGCTGCGCGTTCACGAACTCCAGTCGTGCCTGCGCGGCCACCAGTGCCGTACGGTTCCGATCCAGGTCCAGCGAGAGCTCCGCGACACGCGAGCTCAGCCACACCTCGACCAGCAGCATCCCGACCGTGGCGGCGGCGACGAGCCACAGCTCCGGCCGGATGGCGCGCCCTTCGGGGACACGCCAGGAGGGGCGCGAACGACGGGGACCACCGTTCATGCGGATGTCCTCCGGAAAGCACGCAGCCGCGCGCTCCGCGCGCGGGGGTTGCGGCCCTCCTCTTCGGGCGTCGGCGTGACGACGCGACGCACGACCTCTTCCCACGGCCCCTCGGGGGACCGCGCCTCCAGCGATGCCGGCGAGCGACGCGCGGGTGCCGTCCGTGGCGTCCCGCGCACCGCCCGCTTGATCCGGCGATCCTCGCCCGAGTGATAGGCGAGGGTCACGACCACGCCGCCCGGACGCATCGCGTCCGGCAGCCACTTCAACATCGCATCCAGGTCCTCGGCCTCGCCGTTGACCCAGATGCGCAATGCCTGGAACACCTGTGCGTAGCGTCGTGGATGCTGGCGCCCGCCGAACGCGCGGTCGATGCACGCCACCAGGGCGCGCGTCGTCTCGAGCGTGCCGGCCTGCGCCGACTCCACCAGCGCGCGAGCGAGACGTCCCGCCTGCGGCAGGTCGCCGTGCTCGCGAAGGACCGCCGCCACCTCACCCGCATCCGTGCGGGCAAGGTGGCGCGTAACGGGCTCACCCCTGGTCGCGTCCATGCGCAGGTCCAGCGGCCCGTCCTTTCCGAAGCTGATGCCACGCGCCGGATCGTCGATCTGGCGCGAGGACAATCCGAGGTCGAGCAGCGCGCCCGCGAGGGGCTCGCCGCCGCATTGCTCGCGGTGCACCGCGGGCACCTCGCGGAACGTGGCGTGTGCGAGGATCACGCGGCCTCCGAACGGTGCGAGCCGCTCGCGCGCGAACTCGAGCGAGACCGGATCGCGGTCGCAGCCGAGCAGGCGCGCGCCGGGCTCGCGGTCCAGCAGCGCCGCGGCGTGCCCGCCGTCGCCGAGCGTGGCATCGAGGTAGAGGCCCGACCCGCGGGCGAGGAAGCGCAGGGTCTCCTCGAGCAGGACCGGCTCATGACGCGCGCTCACGCGTGGCCTCGACGGCCACCGGTTCGTCCAGCAGCTCGGCGGCCGAGGGCCAGCAGCGCAGGCCCGACTCGCAGCCGGCGAGACGGAAGAGATCCCGCAGGTAGTGCGACAGTCCGCACACCACCACGCCGCCGGCGCGGCACTCGTATCGTGACAGTGCCAGCGCGAGCCCGGGCACCGCCCGGTAGTCGATGTGATTGAGGCTCGCGCAATCGACCAGCAGCTGCTCGACGCCGCGCAACGCCAGATCGTCGAGCGCCCGCGTGAGCCGCTCCACCGCTGCGACGTCGAGCGCGCCGATGAGCTGCACGAGCGCCACGCGTCCGGAGATGCGTTCGTGGAGCTCGACGCGCGCGTGAGCGCCGGGGTGGCCATGGCGCAGGTGGAGGTTCACGGCCAGCGAGTGATGCCCGGGAGTGAGCGGCGGCCGCGCGATCACGATTGCGGTCCTCCGAAATAGCGCTGCGCGCCCTTGACCAGGTCGACCTCGTCGCCGCGCTGACGCTCCGCGTAGCGCGTGGGATCCCAGATCTCGATGCGATCGCCCAGCGGCAGGAACTTGGCTTCCTTCGACAGGCCGGCGAGCGACAGGAGGTGCGGCGGAAGGGTGATGCGTCCCTGCGCATCGAGCGTGAGCGGACCGACCGTGGCGTCGAAGAACGTGCGCGCGAACGCGCGACCCGCGACGTCGCCGTACGGGATGCGATTGAGCATGGCCTCGAAGGTCGCCCACTGTTCGAGCGTGTACATCACGACGCAGCCCTCGAAGCCGCGGGTCAGGACGACCTCCATCGAGCGGCGGCCACCGGCGCGGCGCAGTTTCACCGGGACGCTGACACGCCCCTTGTGATCGATGGTGTAGGTCTCGCTGCCGAAGAAGGGACTCATTCGCCTGCCGCCGTCGAGGGCCAGATCGGATCGCCACGATTCACCACTGCTCCCCACAATTCCCCACCACGCGCGGCAACATAGTCCCCGAGTTCCTGCAAGTCAAAGCAAAACGCGGCCTGGGCGGGACGACGATCGTCCCGCCCAGGCTGCACAGAAGTGCAGTCGACTCAGCGCAGGGCGCGCAGCGAGTCGTAGGCCTCCCACCTCACCCGGTAGAGCGTGTACACGGTGTAGCCGGGGCGCGCGATGCCGAGCGTAGGGGCCTCCGTGGAGCCCAGCGGCACCAGCGCCGCGGCGTACGGGCTGCGGCTGAGCAACTCTCCCGCCGAGGGACCGCGTTCGAGCAGCCAGCCGGGTCGCGCGAACGACGCGAACGCGAGTTTCGCGACCGCGTCGTCACGGGCGTCGACGCCGTTCGGCGGCACGCGCTCGAGCAACGGCACCATCCGTGGCGTCACGAGCCCGGCGGTGTCGAGCACGCGGCGGTCGCTCATGTAGCCGATCGCTCCGATGTCGGGGACCGCCACCAGCGCGTCCTTCGGGGTGTTCGCGCGCAGCCACGCGCCCCAGCGCAGCAGCGAGGTCTGCATGGTCTGCGTCATCTCGAGCACGTGCGGCACGACCTTGAGGCGGTAGACCGTCAAGTTGAGGCCGAGCGACAGCAGCGCCACCACGATCGCGTAGCGCGCGGCGCGTCGCACGCGTCCCGCGTCGGGCGCCTCGCCCACCCACCACAACTCGGCGGTGCGCCAGGCGAGCCACGCGAGCACCGGCATCAGCGGCAGCAGGTAACGCGACAGCACGGGCACGCCGCGCGCGAGATAGAGCGCCGGCACCGCGAACACCCAGACCCACGGCAGCAATCGCTGCGCGAGCAGCCGCGCCGGCCACAGGCGTCGCATCCCGAACACCAGCGAGGCGACCAGCAGGGCGGCCATGACGCCGTCGGTCGCGCCCATGATCTGGATCTGCCGCCACAGGTTCTCGACCTGGACCGCGAGGTCGCCCGCACCGGCCGACTTGGCCGACAGCGTCTGCGGCCAGAAGGTGCCGAAGAACGTGCGCGCGAACAGCAGCCAGCCGCCGTAGATCACCACCGGCGGCAGCGCGCCGAACAGCAGCCGTCGCAGGCCGGGGCGGCTGTCGGTGTCGATGATCAGGAACACGCCCCACAGGAACAGCAGGAACACGGCCTCGGGACGCGTGAGCGCCGCCAGCGCCCAGAGTGCCCCCGTGCGCACCGGTCGTGAGCCCCACTGGGTGCCTTCCGTGAACGCCACGAAGCCCGCGAGCACCAGCGCGACGGCCAGCGGAGTCTCCATCCCCGACAGCGACCAGCGCAGCATCCACGCGTGGCCCGCCCACGCGACCGTCGCGGCGGCGCGCATCAGCGGCACGCGCAGCGTGCGCCGGGTGAGCTGCAGGAACAGGAAGATCGAGGCGAGCGTCGAGAGGAAGCCGATCGCCTTCGCGACCAGCAGCCCGTCGAGGTGCAGCGCGATGCCGTCGGCGATGAGCGTGACCCACAGCGGACTGGTGCACCCGTACACGCGCTCGCCCACGTTGAACACCAGGCCCTGTCCCTGGGCGAGGTGCTTGGCGTACTGCAGGTGGATGAACGTGTCGTCGGTGACGTAGGCGCGCAGCGGCCACATCAGCAGGGCCGCGAGCGCGAGCGCCACGGCGAGCCCGTAGCGCTCGATCCGGGTCACGGGTCCGTTGAGGGTCAGGATCATGCGCGGCCCTTCCGGGTGAGGCGGTCCAGGGTATCGGCGAGCCGCACCGCCAGGCGGTCGCGCCGGTGTTCCTCGAGCCACGGGGGGCGGGCGGACGCTGGTCGCGCGCCCTCCTTCCAGGCCACGTAGCGAGCGTCGATCCACGCCGCGAGCGCCGCGCGGTCGCGCGGAGGCACCACGCTGCCCCCCGCGCGCCGCACCAGCTCGGCGGCCTCGTCACCGGGCTCGAGGAGCCCGAGGATCGGCCGTCCCGCGTCCAGGTACTCGTAGGTCTTGCCGGGCACCATGGTCGGCGCGCCGGGCGGCTTCCACAGGAGCAGCACGTCGGCCGACCGCTGCAGGGCTCGGGTGGCGGCGTGCGGGAGCGGACCGGTGAACTCCACGATCCCGGTCAGCCCGAGCGCGAGCGCGCGGTCCGCGAGGTCGGTCTCGTAGGGACCCGCCAGCCGCGCGCGCAGCCGGCGCCGCGCCTCGGGCCGATGGGCGAGCACTTCGTGCACCGCCTCGAGGAACGTCTCGGTGTCGGGCATCTGTGACAGCGTGCCGGTGAAGACGAGCGTGAACGTCTCCCCCGCGGCCGCGGCGACCGGCGCCGGCGCCGCCGACTCCGCGAGCGGCTCGAAGCCGTTGGGCAGGTGGACGACCTCGCGCGCGGTGGCGCCGCTGCGTGCGCCCAGCCGGCCCGCGTGCGTGCGCGAGGCCGTCAGCACCACGTCGGCGCCGCCGACCACCGCGCGCTCCATCGCGGCGTGGCGGGCGCGGTGCCAGGCACTCGGCGGCTCGCGCAGGTAGAGTCCGAACCACGGATCGCGGAAGTCGGCCACCCACGGCAGCCCGGTGTGTCGCTTCACCGCGAGCCCCGCGAGGTGGGCGCTGTCGGGAGGCGAGGACGAGAGCAACGCGTCGATCCCGCCCTGCGCCACCCGCCGCAACGCCGCCGCGCGGGCGCGCGCGGCCCAGCCCGCGTAGGAGTCGGGGAGCAGGAACCAGTCCGCCAGCCGGCGCAGGCCCCCGAACGTGCGCCCGGAGCGCTGCCCCGGGCGTGCCCGCCGCATCCGCAGCCACGCCGAGAGGGCGCTGCCGCCGTGCACGCGGATCACCTCGGTCTCCGCCGGCACGCGAGCGAGCAGACTGTCATCGGTCACCCAATAGTCCTCCTCGCCCGCGCAGACGACCGTGCACTTCCATCCGCGCGCGGGCAGGTAGCGAGTGAACGACAGCACGCGATGCACGCCGCCCCCCGCGAGTGGCGGATAGAAGTAGCACAGGAGCAGCACCCGGCGCTCGCTCATCGCAGGCCCTCCACTCCGCGTCCGGCTGCGAGGGCGGCGAACAGCGCCTCGATGCGGGCCAGGTTGACGTGCCAGTCGCCGCGCTCGGCGATCACGCGGGCGTTGCGCGCGCGCGCGGCGGCCGCCCAGGCCGCGTCGGCGAGCGCGGCTTCGAGCGCGCGCGTGAGGCCGGCGGCGTCCCCGACCACGAAGCAGCGCGCACCCTCGCCGTCCGCGACCCACTCGCGGTTGCCCTCGAGGTCGCTCACGACCGGCAGCGCGCCGGCCGCCATCGCCTCGAGCAGCGAGAGCGAGGTGGAATCCGAGCGCGAGGCCGACAGGTACACCTCGGCGCGTCCCAGCCAGCCCGCGAGCTCGCCCGGATCGAGGCGACCGAGAAAGCTCCAGCGGCCGGCCGGCAGGCGGCGCGCGGCTTCGCGCTCGAGTACTCCCCGCAGCGACCCGTCGCCGGTCAGCACCAGGCGCGCGTGCGGGTGGCGCGCGAGCACGGGCGCCACGCCGGCGAGGATGACCGGGATGTCGTAGATGTCCTCGTGCATACGGGTCGAGAGCAGCAGGCCGCGCTCGCGCGTGGCGGCCGGCGCGAAGCGCGCGCGGTCGATGCCCCACGGGATCGCGCGCACGCGGGCCGGCGGCGCGCCCAGCGCGCGCGCGGCGGCCGCGAGGTTCTCGGCGTCCGCCAGCACCAGGTCCGCGCGGCGCAGCACGAAGCGCGTGCGGGCGCGCTGGAGCGCGTCGCGGCCTCCGGACACCAGCAGGTCCGACCCCCAGGCCGAGACCACCAGCGGCCGCCATCCAGAGAGCGCTCCCAGCAGGCCATAGTTGGGCACGTAGTGCGCGTCGACGAGGTCAGGCTGGAACGCGGCCAGCGCGCGCCGCAGCGCCGGCAGCGCGAGCGGATAGCGCAGCACGCCCGGCAGCGGCGCGCGCGGCAGCGCGTCGGTCGCGAGCCCCGGCGGCGGCGGCTCGAGCGAGAACAGGCGCACGTCGTGGCCGCGCGCGCGGAAGTGCGTCACCCAGCGCTGTGTGTGCACCACGGAGGCGTTCGACAGCGTCGCGATCTTCACGCGGCCTCCCCCGCCAGCCGGCCGCGCAGCCGGCGCTGGAGGCGCGCCGCGAGCCGGCCGGCCAGCGGCGCGTCGGCGGCATCGAGCCAGCGCACCGGATAGCGGACCACCCGCGAGCCCAGCGAGGCCTTGAACGCCGCCAGCGCGTCGAGCCCCGCGCTGCCCCCCAGGTTCACCCGCGCGCGCCCTCGCGCCGCCGCCCACTCGATCACCGACCAGAGCAGCAATGCCGAGGCATGGCGCGAGCGCGCATCCGGGTGCAGGCCGCTCCACCACGGCAGCGTCTCGCGCGGATGGTCGAGTGCCAGCAGCGCGGCCACCACGCCCCGCCCGTCGCGCAGCGTGAACAGCCGGGCGACCGGTGCATCCGCGCTGCCCGCGGCGAGCACGCGCCGCGCCAGCTCGAGTGGCAGCGGGCGATGGCGCCGCCACGCGCGTCCCTGCGCGACGTGCAGCGCGTACGCCGTCTCGAGGGCGCCCGGCTCCTCGGCGAACACCAGCCCGGTGTCGCGCGCATGCCGCATCTCGGTGCGCGTCTTCCGGTCGACGCGCTTCCAGGCGGCCGCGGCGCCGCCGTCGGCGAGCTCCACCACCGAGGCCTCGAGCATCCGGGTCTCGCCGCCCACGGTCTCGAGCGCCGCGGTCGCGATCGGCAGACCCACCGGGCGGTACACCGCCCAGCCACCGCCGGCGGCGCGCAGGCTGCGCTTGAGCTCGGCCAGCGCGCGGCCGCACGCGGCGTCGACCTCGGCGTGGCGCCCCGCGCGCGCGAGCGGCGCGCCCGACAGCGCCCACGGCAGCGCGTGCAACCAGGAGAGGCCGCCGCGGCGCTCGATCAGGAGCGGCGCGCCGCCGATCAGCACGCCGTCCTGCTCGGCCAGCAGCAGCACCGATCGCATCCCGGGCACGGCCGCGGCGAACGCCGCCCACACCTCGGGACGATGCGAGGGACCCGCGCCGGGGTCCTCGTCGCAGAGCTCGCCCCAGCCGGGCGGCAGGGACTCGACGCAGCGGCCGGCCAGCGCGCTCACGCGACGCGCGCCTGAACCGGATCCGGTCGGTGACGTCCCTGGCCGCATCGGATCACTTCGGTCCTCACAGTCCGCGGTGGGCGCGGCCGGCCGCGCTCAGCGCAGCACCACGACGCGCGCGGTCGCCGACCGACCTCCCGCTTCGACGTGGACGAAGTAGATGCCGGGCGGCACCAGCTCGCCCTTGTCGTCGCGCCCGTCCCAGACTACCGCGCCGTTGCCGGAGACCACCACCGGCCGCACCCGGCGGCCGTCGATCCCGTACACGCCGCCCCGATACGCCGTCCCCTCGCCCGTCAGCCGCAATCCGAACCCGAGGTTGGTCAGCGTCACCGGATTGGGGAACACGCGGACGTGCAGACTCGCGAGCGGCGGAGCCGGCGGGGCGACATAGTCGGGATCGTAGCGGTTGAGTCCGCCCGTCGTCCCGAACCACAACGCGTTCGAACCCACCTCGCGGCGGATGGTGCGCACGGTATTGCTGGCGAGCGCCGAGTTGGCGGTGGTGAAGTCCTCGCGGGTGCCGTTCGGGTGGTACACGCGCACCCCGCCGTCGGCCGCCATCCACACCGAACCGTCGGAGGTGATCTCGAGCGGGTGCACCGAGCCCGGCTCCGCGACCGGGCCGAGCTTGTCGAAGAGCTTCGGAGTCTGAGCCGTGGCGTTGTTCACGTACAGGCGCAGGTCGTCCTCGCTCATCACCCACACCGAATCGCCGTAGGTGACGACGCCGAAGACGTTCTTGGCCGCCGGTGTCGAGAGTCCGGAGATCTCGCCCAGCATGTCGATCGAATCCCCCGGATTCAACGGGATGAGGAACGAGTTCACGCCGCCGTCGCCGCCCGCCGTCCCGTATCCGACCCACATGTAGCCGCGCGAGTCGACGGTGAGCGCGCGGATCTGGTTGCCGAGCATGCCGGAGGTGCTGTCCCGCGAGTAGGTGCGCACGTAGGCGGTCTCCAGCGGCACGCCCGGGCGGTAGTAGTCGATCCCGATCGGCGCGGTGTTGGGACCGCAGTCGATGCACGGCGAGTCGCCGCCGATCCAGCGCCCGCCGGCGGCGTCGACCGCCGCGCACCAGCCCCAAGTGTGGCTGTCGAGGGCGCGACCGCTGCCGCGCCACAGGTGGGTCCACAGGGTGGACGGACCGTTATCGTCCAGCACCTCGACCGCATCGTCCCAGATCGAGAACCACTTGCGTCCGTCGGCGTCCACGAATGCGCTGAAGCCGTCGCCGACGTAGAACGGCTGCACGGTGCAGGTGTCGCACACCACCGCCGGCCAGTTGAGCCACACGCCATCGCGCAGGCGCGCCGAGCCGCGCGTGCGCGTGGTCACGTAGATGCCGGCGCCGTCGGAGAGCACGTTGACGAGGTTGTTGTCCACCGGGCCGGGCGTGACCACGCTGCTCGTCACACCGAGCGAGTCGGTCAGCCACAGCCGGCCCTCGAGTCCCGCGAACAACTTGCCGGTCGCGTCGAAGGCGGCGGCCAGGATGCTGTTCGGCGGATCGCTCGCGTTCGATGCCAGCGCGGCGTCGACGAGGTTCCACGATGTGCCGTCCCAGCGCTGGAGCCCGGTGCTGCACGAGGCCAGCACCACGCCGTGGTCCTCGCTGATCCGGTAGACGGTTCCGAGTCCGCTCTCGAGCGACCAACTGGCGCCGACGCGTCGCCAGAGCAGGCCGCTCGAGACCGCGAACAGCGTCCGGCCGGCCGCCGCCATCCCGGTCACGTCGCTGCCGAACAGGCCGCTGACCTCGAGCGACCAGTTCTGCAGCCCGGTCGAGAGGGTGCTCAGGTAGACGCCGCGCGCGGTCGCGATCCACAGCGAGTCCCCGATCATCACGATGCCGCTGATCCGATCGCTCGCGAACGGCGAAGGATTGACGCCGTCCGGCAGCCGGCCCGTGATCTCGCGCCCGTTCCAGAGCGCGAAGCCGCCCGGAGTGCCGACCCATACGGTGTCGCCGTACGCCTTCACCACCGTCACCGAGTCCGACGGCAGGCCGTCGAACGCGTTGACCAGCGACCAGCGCCCGTCGTTCGCGAGCCGGCCGATCCCGCCGCCGAGCGTGCCGACCCAGAGTCGGTGGCTGCGGTCGAAGGCGAGCGCCGAGATCTCGTTGCCGGAGAGGCCACCGAAGTCGCGGGTCTGCGACTCGATCGCGCCAGTGCGGCGGTCGAGGAGGAGCAGCCCGGCGGCGGTGGTGCCGAACCACACCGAGTCGCGCCCCGTCTCGACATCGCTCACGCCGAAGGCGCGGATATAGGTGGTCCAGCGCCCGGCGGCGGATGCGATGGAGGGCATCGCCACCAGCAGGCCGCGCGAACACCAGGCAGGACAGGACACGCTTCATCACGCTCACTCCAGACGCCCGAACAGGTCGACGAGCCGCAGCTTCCACACCATCCAAGCCGCCTCCCAGATGATCCGGCGGTTCATCTTGGACACGCCGGCCCGGCGATCGACGAACAGGATGGGGATCTCGCGGACCCGGAAACCGCGCTTCCAGCACTTGAACGACAGCTCGATCTGGAACGCGTAGCCGTCGGACTGGACCCGGTCGAGCCGGACTCCCTCGAGCGCGCGGCGACGGAAGCACTTGAACCCGCCGGTGGCGTCGTTGACCGGGAGCCCGGTGATGACGCGCGTGTAGAGGTTGGCCGTGTACGACAGGATGAGGCGGCTGAGCGGCCAGTTCACCACCGTGACGCCGTGGAGATAGCGCGACCCCAGGACCACGTCGGCGTCCTCGGCCGCCTTCAGGAACTCGCCGATCGCCCCCGGGTCGTGGGAGAAGTCGGCATCCATCTCGAAGATGTACTGGGCGCCCTGCTCGAGCGCGAAACGGAAGCCGTCCCGGTACGCCGACCCCAGGCCCATCTTGCCCGGGCGCTGGAGCATGTGGATCCGAGGCTCCCGAGTCATGTACTCCTGGACCAGGGCCGCGGTTCCGTCCGGTGAGTTGTCGTCCACGATCAGCACGTGCAGACCGTAGGGCAGGGCCATCAGCCGGTCGAGCAGCGGCACGACGTTCTCGCACTCGTTGTACGTCGGGATGATGATGAGCCGCTCCACGGTCAGGCCGCCTCCCGACCGGCCACGGGGGATGCGCTTCGGGGGCGGGCGATCCCACCCGCGCCGAGCAGGACGAGCGCCACCACCAGGCTGGCGATCGACGCCATCAGCCCGGTCCGCAGCGCCCGCGATCGGAACCGGAACTCCACGGTGTGGGTGCCGGCGGGGACCGCGACCGCCCGCAGCAGGTAGTCCGCCTTGAGCACCGGCGCCGGCCGCCCGTCGACGGTGGCGGTCCAGTCCGGGTACCACAGGTCCGCGAGGCGCAGCAGCGCCGCGGCCGGTGTCTGGACCTGCACCTGCACGTCGTTGAGGCGGTACGAGGTGATGTGCGCGAGCGCGCCGGCGGCCGGCCCCAGCGCGAGCTTCGGGTCCTGCTCGAGGAACGTGGTCGTGGCGGCGTCGCGGGTCTGCGCCTTCACCGAGTCGAGGATCGCCGCCGGCGGCGTCACCACCACGTAGCGGTCCACCACCGTGGCGCGCGGCAGCACGACCGGGAACTCGTACACGCGCTGCGAGCCGTCGTGGACCAGGCGCAGGCCCGTGGTGGCCGGGAACTCGCGCTGCGTGACGAGGAAGCGCACGCCCAGCAGCCGCCACCACGCGGGCTCGCCGATGAGATTCGCGTCGATGAAGCTCTGGATGAGCCGGGTCTTCGCAGCGTGGTAGCCGCCCACCGTCGCGATCCCGAAACCCGCGAACCGGTTGCTCTGGAACTCCTCGACCGGGAGCACGCGGAAGGAGTCCGCGGGCGCGGCCTGGACGAGGAAGTCCACCACGTCGTCGCGGCCGACGTCGGCCGAATGCTCGACCACGGGCCCGATCACCGGCTCCATCACGCGCGTGCTGATCGGCCACAGCTCGAACGCGAGCAGCAGCAGCGCGAGCACGCTGGCGCCGGCCGCCGGCAGGCGGCCGCGGCGCGCGAGCGCGAACAGCCCCAGCGCGAGCAGCCCGATGAAGCTCGCGCGCGCGAGGTCGCCCATGAACGCGCGATACGCGAACGCGGCCGCGTCGGCGCCGAAGTCGGGCTTCTGATGGACCGCGAACCGGGTGTAGGCCGTCAGCCAGCTGTCGCGCCCCAGCAGGGCCGCGAGCAGCGCGATGCCGAGGGCGACCGCCAGCGCTTTCTCGAGCAGCGCGGTGCGGCGACCGCGCGCGGCGTCCGGATCACGCTCCAGCGCGGCGCTCCAGCCCCACGCCAGCGCGAGCGCGACGGCGAGCTGGAACAGCAGGATGATCATCACCGGGATGCGGAACTTGTTGAACAGCGGCAGGTGGTCGTACAGGAATCCGTACAGTGGGAAGTGGCGCCCGAACGCCACGCACAGCGAGACCGCCGCGAGCGCCAGCGCGAAGGCGCGCGCGAGGCCGCCGCGCGTGAACGCGAACAGCCCGAGCACGACCGCCATCATCCCCATGTAGCCGTTCGGGTAGTCGGTGAACGGCATGCCGCCCCAGTAGGTCGCCCCGCCGAAGCCGGTCCACCCCGGCACCACGACCGACGGCAGCTCGTACGGCGCCAGCGACCACTGCGTGGCGTACGCCATCCCGGTACCGCCGCCCGCGTCGCTGCCGCCGCGGATCGACCAGCGCGCGTAGTCGCGCAGCGGCAGGTCGTAGACCCCCGCGATGCCGAACGCGAGCGCCACCGCGACGCCGAGCCCCGCCAGCCGCAGCGTGAGCCGCGGCAGCTCCGCGGGCCGGCGCAGCCCCTCCAGCCACGCGAGCCCCGCGTAGAGGCCCACCGCGATCCAGGTGTAGAAGCAGACCTGCACGTGGCCGCGCAGGAACTGGAACCCGCCCGCGATCGCCAGCCAGCCGAGGTGGTGCAGGCCGCCGCGTCGCATCCAGCGCGCGGTCAGCCACACCAGCAGCGGCAGGTACGCGGAGTCCACCAGCTGGCTGCCGTGGCCGTGGGAGCCGACTGCCACCAGGTTGGGCGCGAACACGAATGCGGCCGCCCCCAGCAGCGCGCCCTCGGGGCGCGCGCCCAGCTCGCGCGCGAGCAGGAACGCGAACAGCCCGCCGAGCACATAGTAGATGAGCATCCACGTCATGTCCGGGAGCGGCACCACTTTCGCGACCAGCGCGAGCGGCCAATCGGGCGGGTAGATGAGCGGGTTGTACGCCCCGCTGCCGAACGAGGGCATGCCGAGGAACACGTACGGATTCCACAGCGGGTAGACGTGGTCCACCCACAGCGAGTGCTCGCCCATGCGCACGAACCCCGCGGGCGCCACCGCATCGGGCGACACGAACGTCTTCCCTCCCACCACCAGCTCGTGGAAGAACACCGCCACCAGCAGCACCATCACGAGCGCGGCCCAGCCGGTCGTGAGCGTGAACGCGGGTCCGGCCGCGGCGCGGCGTGGCGTCGGCTTGGGGCTCTTCTTCTCGGACATGGGGCTCCGGGGATCTCGGGTCGGACGGACTCAGGAGGCCGCGGCCAGCCGCGACTCCATCTGCTCCACCATGCGCGCGGCGAGCGCGCCCCAATCGTGCGGACGGGCCAGCGCGCGGCACGCGCCGCGGTCGGCCGGCGACGCCAGCGCCCCCGACACCGCGGCGGCCATCGCCGCCGGGCCGGCGGCGAACCACAGCTGGGGCGGCGCCTCGGGCAGATCGAGCAGCGGCGTCGTCACCACCGGCAGCCCGGCGGCGAGGTACTGGTAGACCTTGTTCGGATTGATGCCCTGCACGAACGGATCGTCGGCGCGGAACGGGATGAGGCCGACGTCGAGGCCCTGCATGTAGGCCGGCACCTCGGCGTAGGGCTTCGGCCCCAGCACCGCGACGCCCCCGCGCGCCGCCAGCTCGCGCACCCGCGCGTCGGTGGCCGGCGAGCGGGGACCGATCAGCACCAGGGTGCCGCCGGCGCGCGCCCTTCGGATCGCCTCCAGTGCGTCGAAGTCGAGGAAATGGGACAGCAGTCCGACATACCCGATGAGCGGGCGTGGCAGGGTCGCCAAGTCCTCGGGCAGCGCCCGCGGCGACTCGAAGTGCGCGACCTCGACGCCGTTGCCGAGCAGCGTCAACGGCTTCGAGATCTCGCTGCTCAGTCGACGACGGTAGAACTCCGAGACGACGAACAAGGCATCCACCTGGTCGAGCGTGCGCCGCCAATACGCGCGGGCCCATGCCGGGACCCCCGCGAACTGAAAGGGATCATCGTTGAAATCGTAGAATACCATGGCCTTGCGCAGCCGCGACAGGGCACCCGGGGCGTAGATGTTGGACACCATCACCACCGGATCGGGCGCCACGCCGAGCCGCCTCAGGGCGCGCGCCAGCCAGAGCTCCGCCGCCGCCTCGATCGCCATGCGGCCGGGCGCGGTGGCCACCACGCCGTTGTAGAGCGGGCTGGTGGTACCGGGCTTGAGGAACGGCACGCTGAAGTACGTCACGTTCCCCTCGCGGCGAGGCGTCCACGGGTCGTCCGCGCCCGCCGCCGGCGGCTGCGCGAAGAACACCCGCCAGCGGTCGGGGAAGCGCGACAGCAGGAACTGCTTCCGGGTGCGGAAGTAGCCCCAGCGCACCTCCGAGAGCACGACGAGGTCCATGCGCCGGCGCTACGCGCCGTCCTCCCGCGCGGGCGGCCGACCGGTCACCACCTCGAGGTACGTGCGGTGATGTCCGGCGCTCCAGACCTCCTCGGCCTCCCGCGCGCCCACGCGCGCGTCGACCGCCACGAAGCGGCGCGCCCACGATTCGAGCGCGAGCCAGCGCCACACCTGCAGCCCGATCGCGCGCCGTCCGGCGAGGAAGTCCTCGAGCTCGGTGCGCAGCGCGCCGCCGTCGAGCCAGCGGTCGAGCACCCCCTCGCGCGTCAATCGCCGCCGCGCCTCGCCGGCGTGGCGCGTGCGCAGCCACAGGTCGGTCGGAGTCTCGAAGCCCATCTTGTCGCGCCGCTCGCGGACGCTCGCGGGCACCCGGTCGGCGAGCGCGCGCCGCAGGATCGCCTTGGTGGTCGTGCCCTCGAGGCGCTGGTCGTCCGGCAGCGCGAACACGAATTCGACCAGCCGGTAGTCGAGGAACGGCAGCCGCGTCTCGATCGAGAACGCCATGCTGTTGCGGTCCTCGTAGCGCAGCAGCGAGGGCAGCAGGCGCTGCAGCGTGTCGAACGCCAGCTGCCGCGACAGCGCGGTCGGGAACTCGCGCGACGGGCGCGGCGGATGCGCGGGCAGCGCGCGCAGGCGCGGCGCGAGCACGCGGTCCTTGCCCTGCCCGAAGCGCCGCCGCAGCGGCGCGAACAGCGCCCGGGGCAGCCACGGCTCGAGCGTGAGCGCCAGCGTGGTCGCCGCCCCCAGCCGCCCCGCGACGTCGCCGAATCCGCGCGCGAAGCCCACCAGGTCGCCGGCCGCGAGCCGGTCGCGCAGCGCGATCGGCAGGTAGCGGAAGTAGCCGGCGAGCGTCTCGTCGCCACCCTGCCCGTCGAGCAGCACCTTGAGGCCGCGGCCATGCGCCAGCTCCATCACCTTCCATTGCGAGAACAGCCCCGAGCCCGCGGTGGGCTCGTCCTGCTGGTAGGCGAGCCGGTCGAAGACGCTCCAGAAGTCGGCGCCATCCGGCACCACCAGGTGCGGGTGCGCGCCGCTCGCGGCGACCGCGGCGTCGATGTGCGGGCGCTCGTCGAAGCCCGGCACGTCGTACGCGCACGAGAACGTGTGCTGGTCGGCGGCGCCGAGCCGCGCCATGGTGGTGACCACCGCGGAGGAGTCGAGACCGCCGGAGAGGCACGAGCCCACCGCCACGTCCGCGCGCAGCCGCAGTCGCACCGCGTCGGTGAACAGCTCGGCGAACTCCTCGGTCCACTGCGCGGGCGGGCTGGTGGCGCGTCGCTTCGGATCGAGCGACCACCAGCGGCGGATCTCGAGCCCGCGCTCGCTCATGGCCAGCCAGTGCGCGGGCGGCAGCTGCCGCAGCCCCTCGAAGAACGTGCTCGTCTCGTGATCGACCCAGTCGAGCGCGAGCAGGTCGCGCACCGCCTCGTCGCGCACCGCGATGCGCCCCGGCTGCGTGAGGACCAGCGCCTTGGGCTCCGAGGCGAACGCCAGCCGCCCCGCCTCGTGCTGGTAATAGAACGGCTTCACGCCGAAGCGGTCGCGCGCGCAGAACAGCCGGCGCTCGTGCGTGTCCCAGATCGCGAGCGCGAACATGCCGTTGAAGCGCGGCAGGCACTCCGGCCCCCAGCGCCGGTACGCGGCCAGGATGACCTCGGAGTCGGAGGCGCTCGTGAACGTGTCGCCGAGCCCCTCGAGCTCGCGACGCAGCTCGACCCAGTTGTAGATCTCGCCGTTGAACGTGAGCCACAGCCGGCGCTCGCGGTCGCACATCGGCTGGTGGCCGGCCGGGCTCAGGTCGAGGATCGCGAGCCGGCGATGCAGCAGGCCGACACCGTGATGACCGGCGGCGCCGCGCCCCTCGAGGCGTCCGGGTGCGTACGCGTGCGGGCTGGTGTAGACGTCGGCCGGCGTGTCGGGCCCGCCGAGCGCCAGCACGCCGTTCCCCGCGACGTCGGCCAGCAGGATGCCCTCGTCGTCGGGACCGCGGTGGCGCATCAACCGCGACATCGCGAGCAGGCGGCCGAGATCGGCGCGGCCCTCCCGCTCGTACAATCCAGCGATGCCGCACATGCGTCCGCGTCCCTCCCGCGCCGCGGCCTCAGGCCGCCGGCGTCCCTTCGCGCGCCGCACCCAGCGTGCCGCGCTCCTTGCGCATCACCACCCATCCGGCGCCCGCGGCCCACGCGCCGGCGGCGGCCAGCTTGATCGCGGCGCCCACCGCGGTGGCGGGCACCAGCGCCTGCAGCGCCCACGCCAGCGCGAGCGCACTCGCGAACAGCGCCACCAGGCGCCCGGCACGATACGGCAGCGGGTGCACCCGCTGCGCGATCACGAACGTGAGCACCGCGGTCGTGACGTAGCCGAGCAGCGTCCCGATCGCCGCGCCGGGTGCCCCCAGGCGCGGCGTCAGCAGCGCCTGGGCGGCCCACGCGACCAGCACCGCACCCCCCGCGGCCAGATTCAGGAGCGGGGTGCGCAGCGCCAGCCCGATGCCGACCGAGGCCACAGTGTAGGCACCCAGCGCCACCGCGGCAAAGGTCAGCGGGACCACCGGGACCGCCGCCGGCGCGTACGATGCGGGCACCACGATGCGCAGGATCTCGGGCGCGAACGCCGACGCCAGCAATGCCATCAGCGAGGCCCCCGCCACGTAGCCGTCGTACACGAACGCGAACAGCCGCGGCGCCCCGGGCTCCCGCGCGCGCGCGAACGCGAACGGGCCGTAGGCGAGCTGCACCGCCGCCACCGTCAGCCCCATCACGGCGTAGAACTTCATCGCCACCGCGTACACCGCCACCTCGTCGAGCGAGCGCGTGTGCTGGAGCCAGTAGCGATCGAGGCTGGCGATGCCGCCGAACGCGAACGCCCCCGGCACCAGCGGCGCGCCGTAGGCGAGCAGCTTGCGCAGCACGTCGCCGCGCAGGTGCGGCCCGAGGTTGTGTCGGCACAGCACCAGCCCCAGCAGCGCGCATACGCCGTCGGCGGCGAGCTTGCCGTACAGCACGCCCACCACGCCGACCTTCGCGACCACCACCCACCACACCGCGAGCCCCGCCGCGAGCACGGTCTGCAGCAGGTTCAGCCCGACGTACTTCCACGGCTGGAACGTGACGCGCAGAACCTCGTTCGCCCACATGGTCAGCAGCGTGCACGGCAGCGTCCACGCGGCGATCAGCAGGTACTTGCGATAGACCGCGCCGCCCAGCAGGTGTCCCGCCAGCGGCGACGCGGCGAGCGAGACCGCGAGTGCGGCGAGCAGGCCCATCGCGAGGCGGAACGCGAACGAGGTCGACGCCATGCGCACGCGCGCCGCGCGGTCCGGCTCGGTGTAGAAGTGGCGCGCGAGCGCCCCGTCCATGCCGAACACCAGCACCAGCACCGCGGTCTGCGAGTACGCCAGCAGCAGGTCGCTGATGCCGTAGGCGTCCGGGGCGAGGAAGCGCGTCAGGATCGGCACCAGCGCGAGCTGCGCCGCGCGCCCCAGCGCCTGGCCGAGCCCGTAGACGGCGGACTCCGACATCAGCTTCTTCAACGCCTCACGCACGCGGGCCTCCGCTGCCCGCGGCGCGGATGCGGCTCGCAGGCGCGGCGCGCTCACGCGGCCTCCCGAACGGATTGGGCTTGCCGCACCACGGGCAGATCCAGCGCGTCGGCCACGGCCGCGGCGGCTCGACCAGGCTGTGCTCGCCGCACTCGCGGCAGACGTGCGTCACCCGGCGCGGCACCCGGCAGCGGGCCGCGCGCGTCGGGCGCCGTGGTCCCCGTCCCGGTCTTCGCGAACGTCAGCACGAAGTTCGCGTCCTTCGCGAGGTCGAGACCGATCCAGCGATGGAGCTTCGCGAGCTTCCAGGTGAAGAGTCCCTGCAGCGGCTTGGTGCGCGCGTCGTTCATCCACGAGAAGCCCGCCGGCACGAACGCGTGCGCCGTGAGCGCGAAGCCGCGCGCGTAGAACTGGTCGAGCACGCCCTGCAGCGTGAAGCGCTGCTGGTGCTCGATGCGCTTCCTGAACTTCATCAGCGCGTACTTGGCGAAGTAGCCCGCGAAGCGATAGAGCCGATCGTCGAACGCCGCCGCGCGCGGCACCGACAGGTAGAGCGTGCCGCCCGGCTTCGTCACCCGCGCCAGCTCGTCGCAGCACGCCGCGAGCGCGGTGACGTGCTCGAGCACGTAGTGGCACACCGTCAGGTCGAACAGCCCGTCGCGCAGCGGCAGTCGCGCCAGGTCGGCCTCGAACACGCGCACACGATCCGAACGCGGCGGCGGCCCGGGCGGGAACTTGATGTCGAACCCGGTGATCACGAGGTCCGGCCGCTCCGCGTACGACCACGAACCCGGTCCGCACCCCGCGTCGAGCACGCGCGCGCCGCGTGGCTGCGCGGCGATCACCTCGTGCAGGAACACCGGCGGCTCGCCGGGAGCGATCACGGGCTTGCGGGCGGCGGCGTCAGTCATGATCGCGCCGCCCCTCACAGCTTCACCTCCGCCGCGCTCTCGCCCGCCATCGCGTCCAGCAGCGCCCGCGGCACCGCCATCGCCGCGGCGGCCTGGCCGCGCGCGAGCAGCCACGCGAACAGCACCGCCTGCTGTACCAGGAACGCCGGCGCCCACGTGAGCCGCGCGAGGCCGCGCGCGTGGGTGGAGAACAACCTCAGGTTGCCGCGCAGGCGCTGGTAGATCTTCCAGGGACTCTGGGCGCCGCTCGAGGCGCTCACCTTGTGCCACAGGCGCGCGGTGGGCACGAACAGCAGCGTCCACCCCGCCGCGCGCGCGCGCAGCGACCAGTCGGCGTCCTCGGCGTAGATGAAGTAGCGCTCGTCGAGCAGCCCGACCTGCTCCCAGCACTCGCGCCGCGCGAGCAGGCAGCAGCCGGTGAGATACCCGGTCGACTCGACCGCGCGGTACTGGCCTGCGTCGCGGGTGCGCAGGCCGCGGTGCGAGGCGAGGCCGAGCGCGGTGTCGCAGGTGGCACCGGCGTACCAGATCACCGGGCTCGGCGGGCCGAAGTAGATCAGCGGCCCGGCGGCGCCGGCGCGCGGATCCTGCTCGAGCGCCAGCAGCAGGTGCTCGATCAGTCCGGGGTCGCACACGGTGTCGTTGTTGAGCAGCATCACGGCGGAGGCACCCGCGGCGAGCGCCCGCTTCACGCCCGCGTTGTTGCCGCCCGCGAAGCGGCGGTTCTCGGGCAGCGCGACCAGCTCGACGTCGGGGAACTCGCGCGCGAGTGTTTCGACCGAGCCGTCGGTGGAGCCGTTGTCCACCACCATCGCGCGCAGCTCCCAGCCGTCGGGCAGGCGGCAGCGCGCGAGCGTGGGGAGCAGCGCGCGCGTGTCGGCGAGCCCGTTCCAGTTGAGCACCACCACGGTGACGCGCTTCACGGCACGACCCGCTCGCGGCGCAGCGCGTCGAACACGCGCGTCCACGCCCAGCCCGCCGCCAGCAGCAACGCGAGCGCCGCTCCCAGCACCGGCACCGTGGGCATCCCCGCGTACAGCGCGTAGGTCCACCAGAAGTCGAGGCCGTGTAGCAGGCGCGCCTGGTCCTCGGCGCCCACGCCCAGTCGCGTGCCGGGCTCGCCGACCCCGGTCGCGGCCAGGTGCGGCCACTCGCCGTGCAGGTGCTCGCCGGCGTTGCGCAGCAGCATGCCCCAGTGTCCCGCGATCGGGCTCTGGTGCGGGTCGAAGTGGCTCGCCGACATGAAGCGTGGATCCTCGAGCGGCAGCGTGTACGGGTAATCCCCCGCCTCGCGCATCTGCGCGCCGAAGTAGATCGCCACGCCGCCGATCTGCACCAACGCCCCAAGCACCGCGAGCGCCCATGCCGCGCGACGCCGCGCGCGCGAGGCGCCCTCGAGCGCGTACGCCACCGCGAGGAACGCGAGCGGCAGCAGCGGCACCAGGTAGCGCGGTCCGAACGAGCCGTCGCCTGCCCAGTGCTGGAAGCGCGCGTAGAGCAGCAGCGCCAGCGCCCACGCGAGCGCGGCACCCAGCAGCACCGCGCGCGGCGTCACGCCGCGCTCGCCGCCGCGCGCGAGGGCGCGGCGCGCGCCGTGGCCCGCCAGCCACAGCGCGGGCGCGAACCACAGCACCCCTTTGCCGGAGGAGACCAGCAGACCATAGAGGCCGACCAGCAGCGGCGTGGTGTACGCGGCCGCGGTGGCCTGCGCGCCGTAGCCGGTCTCGAACGGGTTGCCGAAGCGCGCCAGGCTGTACAGCGCGTGGCCCGCCAGCGCGGCCGCGACGCCCACGAGCCCCAGCGCGGCGGCGCGCAGCGAGCCGCGCCCGCGCCACGGCGCGAGCGGCACCAGGCACGCCAGCGCCAGCGGCAGCATGCTGAGCTTGGCGGACACCGCGAGAAACGCGCCGAGCGCCGCGGTGCGCGCGGCACGCGGTTCGCCCGCACGCGCGCGGGCGGCGCCGGTGAGCGCCAGCAGCAGACCGAGCGCCTGGAGCGGCTCGGCCATGAACGACTTGGCGTAGGGCCACAGCGGCGTGCAGAACCCGAGCATCGCGGTCGCCGCGAGCGCCGCACCGCCGCCCAGCTCGAGCGCGCGCGCCGCGCGATAGAACTGCGCGAGCAACGCGGCCGTCACGATCGCGTTGAAGAACGACGCCACCGCGCGCGCGGCGAGCGGCTTCTTGGCGGGCGCCAGCGGCGCGGCCGCGGCCAGTCCCTCGCCCACCGCGACCAGCGGCAACGCGAGCACCGCCTGGCCGGCGGCGTTCTTGGAGTAGGAGTGCCCGTCGCGTCCCGTCAGGGTGGCGCCCTCGGGGACCGCGACCGAGCCGTGCAGCAGCGCGCGCGCCACCTCGAGCATGGTGATCTCGTCGCTGCCCACGATGCGACCGCCCCCGCTGAACGCGAGCGTGAGCAGCGCGGCGACGAAGATCGCCCACGCGGTGCGCGTGCGCGCGCGGCGTTCGAGGGCGCGGCGGTCGGGAGCGCTCATGGCGTCGGGCTCCTCATGGGCGTGGCCGCCGAGATCACCAGCATCGCGTCCTCCTTCTGCGGGCCGGACTCACCGCCAGCCGCGCCCCGGCTTCAGCGTGTCCACCAGCTCCACCGTGGCGTCCGCCAGCGCCTGCCAGGAGTGCTGCTGGCGCAGGCGCGCGATGTTCGTGCGCATCGCGGCGCCCATCCCGCGCGCGAAGAAGTGCGAGAGCGCGTCCGCGAGTGCGGCCGGATCCTCCGGCGGCGCCACCAGCCCGGTCTCGCCGTGATGCACCGTCTCGGCCAGTCCGCCGACGTCGGTGATGATCACCGGCACGCCGAGCGCGTACGCCACGTGCGTCACGCCGCTCTGGGTCGCGGAGCGGTAGGGCAGCACCACCACGTCGGCCGCCTTGAACAGCGCCTCCACCTCGTCGTCGGGAGCGTACCGCAGCCGCAGCCGCACCGCGGGCTCGCCACCCGCCGCGTTCGCCAGCGCCACGTACGGCGCCGTGTCCTCGTACGCCTCGCCCGCCACCACCAGAGTGGCTTGGGGCCGCCGCTCGTGCACCGTCCGCCACGCCTCGAGCAGCGTGTCGAGGCCCTTGTAGCGGCGCACGTAGCCGAAGAACAGCGCCACCTCGGCATCGGCGGGCAGGCCGAGCTTCGCGCGCGCGCTCGCGCGGTCGTAGCGGCCGCGGTCGAACTGCGCGTACAGCGGGTGCAGCACGCGCCGCCGTGGGGCGCCCGGCTTCAGCGTGTCGAGATCGCGCTCGACGCTGTCGCTCATGACCAGGTAGCCGTCGGAGTTGCGCAGCATCCAGCGCGAGAACGCGTCGTCGAACGGGCGCTTCTCGTGCGGCAGCAGGTTGTCGCACACCAGCACCACGCGCGTGCCGCGGCGCCGCAGCGGCCCGACCGCCGAGGCGAACGCCGGCCCGAAGAACGGCATCCACCATTTCAGGATCACCGCGCCCGGCGCGAAGCGCTCCAGGTGCGCCGCGGTGCGGCGCCAGGTCCACGGGCCGATCGAGTCGAGCAGCGCGGCGACCGGGAAGCGCGGGCGCTCCGCCTGCGGATCGAACTGGGTCTCGCCCGGGAACAGGAAGCCCGGGTACTGGCGCGTGAACGTGACGCCCCGCACCTCGGCGCGGTCCATCAGCGCCTCGCCCAGCAGCGCGAGGTACTGCGCGAGTCCGCCCCGCCACGGGGCGACCGGTCCCACGAGGGCGATCCGCATGCGCGGGCCGGGCCTCAGCGCGAGGCCGACGACCAGGTGTGGAGGCCGCGGCGCTCGAACTGGAACGGCACCACCTGGCCGCCGTGCTTCTCGAGCAGCTCGGCCACGCGATGCTTGCGATCGAAGCGGGTGAGCAGGAGGAAGTAGCCGCCGCCGCCCGCGCCGGGCATCTTGCCGCCGATCGCGCCGGCGCGGCGCGCCAGCGTGTAGAGCTTGTCGATGCGCCCGTTCGAGATGCTGGGATCGAGGTGCTTCTTGTGCTCCCACGCCTCGTGCAACAGCTCGCCCACGCCGTCCACCTCGCCCAGCAGCAGGGCCTTCTTCATCTCGAGCGTCTGGCGCTTGAGGTCGTGGAGCGCGTCGACCACCTCGGCGCGACCGGCCCGGTAGGACGCGGTCTGGCGCTCGATGATGTGAGCGCCCTGGCGGGTCTGGCCCATGTAGCAGAGCAGCAGGCGGTACTCGAGCTCGTTGAGCACGTCGGGGCGGATGCGGAGCGGGTTGACGACCGTGGTGTCGCCGAGGAACTCGATGAAGTTGAAGCCGCCGAACGCCGCGGCGTACTGGTCCTGGCGGCCGCCGGCGAGCTGCATGTCGATGCGCTCGATGCGGTAGGCGGTCTCGGCCGCCTCGTAGCCCGACAGCGGGCGCTTGAGCCACTCGCTCAGCACGCCGATCAGCGCGACCACCAGCGTCGAGGAGGAACCCAGCCCGGAGCCGGGCGGCGCGTCGGAGTGGACCCACAGGTCGAGCCCACGCCGCACCTTCATCGCCTTCACGGCCGCTTTCAGGAGGTCGAGCTTGCCGTCGAAGCGCAGCCGCGACAGGTGGTCGTAGCGCGCGACCACGTCGTAGTCGAGGCTCGACAGCACCAGCCGCGCGTCACGCCGCGGACGCAGCGAGGCGTAGGCGTACTGGTTGATGGTGGCCGAGAGCACCATGCCGCCGTGCTCCTCGGGGTACGGGGACACGTCGGTGCCGCCGCCGCAGAACGACAGCCGCAGCGGGGCGCGCGCGCGGAAATACGCCGGACCCCTCACGATGCGAACCTCCGCTCGGCTCGCTCCCATTCCTCGGGCGTGCCGATGTCGTAGAACTCGCCCGCGGTGACGAGCCCGCAGAGCCGGCCCTGCTCCGCGAGCGCGGGCAGCACGTCGCGCTCGAGCGACGACACGCCCGCGGGGAGGTGGCGCCAGACCCGCGGAGAGAACGCGTAGAGCCCACCGTTCACCCACGCCGGCCCGCGGAATGCCGCGTCCTTCTCGACGAAGCGCGCGATGGCGCCGTCGGTGCGGCACTCCACGCGCCCGCGGCTGGCGGCGTTCTCGACCCGGTAGAGCGCCACCGCGCCGAGGGCGCCGCGCTCCCAGCGGGCGCGCTCCAGCCACCACGGGTCGCACTCGAGCAGGGTGTCGCCGTTCAGCACCAGCGCGGGCCCGTCGACGTGCTCGATGGCATGGCGCAGCGCGCCGCCGGTGCCCAGCGGCTCCGGCTCGATCGAATAGGCGACCCGCACGCCGAGCGCCGTGCCGTCGCCGATCGCGGCCCGGATGGCGTCGGCACCGTAGCCGACGCACAGCACCACCTCGCGCACGCCGTGCACCGCGAGCCACGCCAGCGGACGCTCGAGGAACGGGCGCCCGCCGATCGGCGCGAGCGACTTCGGCAGCTCGCCGAAGCGCGGTCGCAGCCGCGTGCCGAGCCCGCCCGCGAGCACGAACGCCTTCATGCGTCCCCGTCCGGGCCGAACGTGCGGCGCAGCGGATAGTCGTCGCGCGCGCGCATGCTGGCGATCATCTCGCCGAGCAGGCCCATCAGGACGAGCTGGATGCCGAGCAGCACCAGGCCGGCGCCGAACAGCATCAGCGGCCGCACGTGCATCGGCACGCCGCGCACCCACTCCGCCACGAACCACAGCCCCATCAGCAGCCCGCCGAGCAGGAACAGCAGCCCGATGCGGCCGAAGACGTGCAGCGGCTTGAGCGCGGACGTGGAGATGAACGCGGCGGAGAGCAGGTCGAGGAATCCGTTCACGAAGCGCGACGCCCCGAACTTGCTCTGTCCGAAGCGGCGCGCGCGGTGGTGCACGGGCACCTCGCCGACGCGGAAGCCGCGCCAGTGCGCGAGCGCGGGCATGAACCGGTGCAGCTCGCCGTAGACGTCGATCGCCTCCACCACCTCGCGCCGGTAGAGCTTGAACCCGCAGTTGAAGTCGTGCAGGTGCACGCCGGCGACCATCGAGGTGACGGCGTTGAACAGGCGCGAAGGGATCGTCTTCGTGATCGGGTCCTGCCGCTTCTGCTTCCAGCCCGACACCAGGTCGAGCCCGCCCTCGAGCGCGGCGATCATCCGCGGCAGCTCCGCGGGGTCGTCCTGCAGGTCGGCGTCCATCGTCACGATCCACTCGCCGCGCGCGCGCTTGAACCCGGTCGCGAGCGCCGCCGACTTGCCGAAGTTGCGGCGCAGCACCGCGCCGTTCACCCGCGGGTCGGCCGCGGCGAGCGCCGCGATGACCTGGTCGGTGCCGTCGCGCGAGCCGTCGTCCACGTACACGATCTCCCACGGCCGCCCCAGCGAGGTCAGCGCCGCGGCCAGCTCGCGGTTCAGCTCCGGCAGGCTCTCGACCTCGTTGTAGGCCGGCACCACCACCGAGACGAACGGGGCTTCGCTCATCGGGCGTCCCCGGCGTAGAGCGTGCGCGCCCACGCGGCCTCGGCCGCCAGTCCCGCCTCGATCCCGACGCGCGTCACGTAGCCGAGGTCGGTCTTCAGCCGCGTCGCGTCGGCCCGGGTGCGCAGCGGATCGCCGGGCGGGCGCGGCTCGAAGCGCAGGTCGGCCTTCACGCCGAGCGCGCGCTCGAGCATCGCGATCGCCTCGCGGACCGTGACCTGCGAGCCGCCGCCGATGTTGTACACGCCCTGCGGCGCGCTCTTCTGCCACGCCAGCAGGTTGGCCTCGACGGCGTCCTCGATGAACGTGAAGTCGCGCGACTGCTCGCCGTCGCCGTACACCGTGATCGGCGCGCCTGCCAGCATCGCCTTGCAGAAGCGATGGAACGCCATGTCGGGGCGCTGGCGCGGTCCGTACACGGTGAAGTAGCGCAGCGCCGAGACCGGGAGTCCGAAGTTGCGACCGTAGAGCAGCACGAGGTGCTCGGCCGCGAGCTTGGTCACCCCGTAGGGCGAGAACGGCCGCGGCAGCAGCGCCTCGTCGGTGGGATAGCGCTCGGCGTCGCCGTACACGGACGACGACGACGCGTACACGAAGCGCTCGAGGCGCGCGTCCTGGTAGCGCTCGAGCAGCCGCTGGGTGGCGAGCACGTTGTGATGGACGTAGGTCGCGAAGTCGGCGCCCCACGACGCGCGCACCCCGGCCTGCGCGGCCTGGTGGAACACCACGTCGACCTCCGGGAGCGCGGCGAGGTCCGCCGCCCCGAGATCGAGCGTGAGCAGCGCGAACGCCGGGTGCGCGAGCGCGCGCTCGAGGTTGCGGCGCTTGAGCGCCGGATCGTAGTAGTCGGTGAAGCAGTCCACGCCCGTCACCGCCACGCCACGATCGAGCAGGCGCTCGGTGAGGGTCGAGCCGATGAAGCCGGCCGCCCCGGTCACCAGCGCACGCGTCCCCGCCATGCGACCTCCGAGGTTACGGTGTGCCCGGCGACAGCATGGGCCGCGGCAGCATCGGCTGCGGCGCGTTCCCGCCACCGAGCGCCCGGCGCTGGATCTCGTAGAGCTGGCGCGCCTGCGCGTCGTCCGGATGCCCGTCCAGCCAGCGCTCGAGGTAGCGCAGCGCCGGCTCGCGCTGGCCCGCCTCCCACAGCAGCGAGTAGGCGGAGTAGTAGGCGTTGTTGAGGTTCGGATCGAGCCCGATGGCCCGATCGAACTCCTTCACCGCCTCCGGGACCCGTTGGCGCACCGCCAGCACGGCGCCGTAGTAGTAGTGCGCCTCGGCGCTCTGCGGGTTGCGCCGCACCTGGGCCTCGTAGAACGCGAACGCCCGCGCGGTGTCGCCCGCCTCGATGTAGAACTGTCCGAGTGGGCTGAGCACCTCCGACAGCGTCGGGAACATGCGCTCGACGCGCTCCATCTCGGCGATCGCGACCCGCAGGTTGCCCGTGCGGCGCGCGAGCAGCGCGAGGTTGATGTGCGCGGCGGCGTAGTTGCGCGAGAGCGTCTCCGAGTTCTCGTCCTTGTACACGGTCGAGTCCCACGAGCCGTCGGCCTTGAACAGTCCGCGATACTTGAAGACGTCGTAGAGCGCGTGGCGGGTGGCCTGCTCGTCGACCTCGGGCCCCGTGGTGTCCGGGTTGACGCGGTAGACCAGTCCCTCGAGCGTGAGATTGCGATCGTAGCCGACGTGGTCGGGCACCGTCACCGCGATGTAGGGCTGCCGGCTCCAGCGACCGCCGGGCAGCCGGCTGTGCTCGATCATGTGACCGGCCATGAAGTCGTTCGTGAAGACCGGCTTGTACCCGCCGCGGCCGTCGGGCAGCAGCACGATGCCCTCCTGGTCCACGCCGCCGCCCTGCGCGATGTACGGCTTCAGCAGCGAGTCCACTTCCGTCTTCGAGAGGCCGGGCGGGATCCGGAACACGCCGTCACCGAGTCCGCGCGTGATCATCGTGTTGTCGAGCGCGACCGGGAGCTTCGGGGCTTCGTCCCTCAGCTGCCGGATGTACCAGTCGGTGTTCAGCAGGCTCATGTTGACGACCCGCACGTCCTTGCGGAAGCCCTCCACCTCCTGGATGTACCACAGCGGGAACGTGTCGTTGTCGCCGTTCGTGAACAGGAAGGAGTCGGGCTTGAGCGGCGCGAGCATGTTGTACGCGTAGTCGCGCGCCACGTAGTTGCCGCGGCGGTCGTGCTCGTACCAGAGCTGCTTCGCCAGCACGAACGGCTGCGCCAGGAGCAGCCCGGCGGTCGCCCACGTGCTCCAGCGCGCGGCCTGCGATCCCTCGGTGAACGCCTCGCGCACGAACAGGATCAGCCACGTGCTGCCGACGCCGATCCACAGCGCGAACGCGTGGTAGCCGCTCTGGAAGAAGTAGTCGCGGTCGCGCACCTCGTGGTCGCTGAAGTTCAGGAACACGATCAACCCCGCCGTGTTCAATCCGAAGAACACGAACGCCGGCAACCAGCGCTTGGGATCGCGCGCGGCCTGCCACCCCGCCCCGATCACGCCGAGCGAGAGCGCCAGGAGCGAGGCGAGCCCCTTGTTGTCGAACGGCAGCACCGGCCACTGGCGGCTGAAGTAGCGCCAGAACTCCTTCCCGAGCTGGATCTTGATGTCGGCGCGGCGCACGAACATGTTCATCTGTCCGTACTGCTTGCGTTCGAGCAGATCGCGCAGGTTGTTCCAGGTCGACGGGTCGCCCTCGTTGACCGCCGGGTGCTGCGCGGCCCGGATGGGCAGATAGACGTGCGTCGAGTACCCGATCACCATCAGCAGCAGGGCGAGCGCGAGGATGCGGCCTTCGCGGTGGCGCCCCGCGAGCATCACGAGCGGGACCGCGACCGAGAGCGCGGCGATGGTGCCCGTGACGAAGTCGAACGACTTGTCGCCGAACGCGATGCTGGTGCCCCACAGCGCGGGCACCGCGCACGTCAGCACCACCCACCACGGCAGCTTGCGCTGTTGCGCGAAGCCCATGAACGTCAGCGTCGAGAGCACGATGACGGCGCCGGCCATGCGTTCGAGCCCCGCCGTGCACAGCAGCACCGCGAGGAACGGCATCATGAACAGCAGCGCCACGCGGCGGTCCGCGATCGCCACCATCAGGAGCAGCGGCAGCCCCATCACGCCCACGCCCAGGTGCAGTCCGACCGACAACCACATCACGTAGACGGCGACCAGCAGCAGGCCCACCGAGGGCTGTTGCTCGTGCTCGTCCCACCAGCGCAGTCCGAGCCACAGCACCAGGATCTGCGCGAGGCTCATCATCTGGTAGACCTCGGCCTCGATCGAGTTCTCCCAGTACGCGTCGGAGAACGCCAGCATCAGCGCGCCGGCGATCGCGCCCACGTGCGCCAGCCACTTGTTCTGCGGCGTCAGGCGATCGCGCATCGCGCCCTGGATGAGGCGCAGGCACACCAGGTAGGTGAGCATCACCGCCAGCGCCGAGGAGATCGCACTCAACGCGTTGACGCGCTGCGCGACCGACGCCCACGGGATCATCGTGAAGATGCGGGCGATCAGCACGTAGGTCGGCGTGCCGGGCGGATGCGGGATGCCGAGGATGTTGGCGACGGCGATGAACTCGCCGGCGTCCCAGAAGGGGACCGTGGGGGTGAGCGTGATGAAGTAGACGGTCGCGGCGATGAGGAACACCACGAGGGCGAGGACCATCGTGGTACGCCTGCCCATGTCCATCAGTTCGACCTCCGGGACTGCCGTGCTTCCGCTCGCCTGCTCGGGATGCGCGCGACGAACACCAGTCCTCCGAGCAGACTGACGGCGACGGCGACGAGGTAGGTGGTGAATTGCAGCGAGAAGGCA
The DNA here is from genome assembly GCA_963725865.1 of Candidatus Eiseniibacteriota bacterium. Classification (GTDB taxonomy): domain Bacteria; phylum Eisenbacteria; class RBG-16-71-46; order RBG-16-71-46; family RBG-16-71-46; genus CAVSAC01. The sequence continues at coordinate 741,271 of CAVSAC010000012.1, read as the reverse complement.
TGCGCCCGATCGACCCCGACCAGGCCGAACAGGAGGATCCCCGCCCCTTCACGAACCCCGATGCCGTTCAGCGAGATGGGCAGCGAGACTATCACCGCGAGCAACGGCACGAAAAGGAAGAAGTAGGCGATCTCGATGTGGAGGCCGAGCGCGCGCGCGACCAGCACGTGCACACCGATCCTTGACACCTGCACCACGGTCGCGAGCGCGAGCAAGCGCGTGAAGAGTCCCCGCTCGCCGCGGAATCCCTTCAGCCGTTCGGCGAGGTCGTCCAGATGTGGCTTGAGCCCGCCCAGTCCGAACCGCGCGAGCAGGCGCTCGACCGCCGGCAGCAGCGCCGGATGGAAGATCGCCCACACCAGCAGCACGGTGACCACGAAGAATCCCACCACCATCAGGTAGACCACCGACAGGTGGAAGCGGTCGATCGCCGGCAGCGTCGTGACGAGCGCCAGCCCTCCGAGCGCCAGGGTGCCGACCAGGCGGTCCATCAGCACCGTCGAGACCGCGGCCGCCTTGGTCTCGGCGTGGCGCGAGGCGTCGAACACGCGCGCGATGTCGCCGCCGATGTTCGCGGGCAGGAAGTTGTTGAAGAACAACCCGACGTGATAGTAGGCGCACACCTTCCAGAACGGGATGCGGATGTCGACCGCGCGCAGCAGCTGGCCCCACTGCAGCGAGCCGAGCACGTTCGAGAACACCAGCAACGCCGCGGCGAGCGCGAGGCCGCGCGGATCGGCGGCGCGCAGCGCCACGCCGAGGTCGTCGAGCGAGATGCGCTTCACGAAGAACGCCATCAGCCCGACGCTGAACACCACCTTCGCGCTCAGCAGCAGAATGGTCCTGAGGCTCGGCCGCCCGCCGGACGCAGGGCTCACCATGATCCCTCCCGTCCGCGCAGCATGGCGTCGAGCGACCGCTCGGCGCAATCGGGCCACGTGAAGCGCGTCGACCACGTGAGCCCGCCGATCGCGAGCGCGTCACGCAGCGGGACGTCCGTGAGCACGCGCACCAGCGCCGCGGCAAGCCCCGCGTCGTCGCCGAACGGCACCAGCAGGCCGGTCTCGTCGCGGCACACCGAGTCGCGCAGCCCCGGGCTGTCGGCGGCCACGACCGCGGTGCCGCATGCGCCGGCCTCCACCACCGTCAGCCCCCAGCCTTCCTTGGGGCTCGGCTGCACCAGGCACCAGGCGCGCTGCAGGCGCCGCACCTTCTCGGCCCGCGGCAGGAAGCCGCAGAAGTCGACCGCATCCGCGATTCCCAACTCAGCGGCCGAACGCTCGAGCGCCGACTTCCACGGTCCGTCGCCGATGATCTCGAGCCGCACCGCGGGCACCCGCTCGCGCACCCGCGGCAGCGCGCGCAGCAGCCAGTCCACGCCCTTGTACCGACGCAACCGCCCGACGAACGCCAGGCTCGGGTGCGTGGTCTTCCCCGCCCCCGGATCGAACCGGTAGGTGTCGTGGTCGAGCCCGCAGTGGACGACGACGATGTGGTCGGCCGGCACGCCGCGCGCGATCAGGTCGTCGCGCGTGCTCTCCGAGATCACCAGGAAGCGCGTGCCGCGGTAGAGCGACGGGATCAGGGCCTCGAGCGCCTGCACGTACAACGCGACCGGCGCCGCCGCTTCCTGGAACGCCGCGGTCCCGAACAGGTGGGGCACGATGGCGGCGACCGGGGCACGCGTCCACATCGGCGTGAAGCAGGGCACCTTGTTGATGTCCTCGATCACCAGGTCGGGCGCGGGACGCGCGAATTCGCTCGCCAGCACGCGGGGCACCACCCAGTTGAAGTTCCACCAGACGCCGCGGCGGACCACGCGCATCCCGCGCCGCTCGACCTCGGTGGGCCCGCCGGGAAACGTGGTGGCGAGCCAGGTCACGCGATGTCCGCGCCGCACCGCCTCGAGCAGGATCTCCTCCAGATGCAGCTCGGCCCCGCCGGCCTCGGGATGCTCCGGGTCGCGGAAGTTGACCGCCAGCAGGTGGAGGGGGCGGCTCATCGCTTCTCGGCCACGGTTCCGATCACGTGGGCGGTCCAGGTCGCCCAGCGCGTACCCGACAGCCGCGCGCGCAGCGCCTCCCAGCCGGCCGCCCACCACTCCGGACCGCGCGGCTCCAGCGGCAGCGCGAGCCCGGTGCCGCGCTTGAGCAGCTCGCGCACCACGCGATACCCGAGCCCGGGCACCATCCATTCGCCATAGGTGCGCCGCACCTGCAGCCCGGTCGCCGCCACCAGCCGCTCGAGCTGCGCCGGCGTGAACTGCGTCTCCCAGCCGGCGAACCAGCGATCGAGCGCGATCAGCACGTTCTTCATCACGGTGTAGAGATGGAACGTCTGCGGCACGTCGACGATCACGCGCCCGCCGCGCGCGGCCACGCGCGCGTTCTCGCGGAGCAGCGGCATCGGGTCGCGGAAGTGCTCGAGCAGGCCTTGGTGGAACACGACGTCGAACGTACCGTCGCGGAACGGCATGCGCAGCGCGTCGGCGCGCACCAGGTGGACCGGCAGCCCCTGCGCGGCCGCCTGCCGGCGCACCAGCTCGAGCGAGGCCGGCGAGTAGTCGAGCACCACGCCGCGCGCGCCCTCGCGCACCAGCGCCAGCAGGTCGCGACCCGAGCCCGCGCCGACCTCCATCACCCGCCGTCCGCGCACGTCGCCGTCGCGCAGCACCTCGCGCACCAGCCGCCCGCCGGTCGAGTACGTGCGGTCGAGGTCGGCGTGGCTCTTCCAGTACGACTCCCAGTGGTCGAGCGTCGAGACGCGGGACGGCGCCGGTTCGGCCATCGTCACTCCCCCCACTGCAGGCGCTCGGCCAGGAAACGGGGCAGGCCCGCCTCGAGGATGCGGGCCATCGCCCGCTCGATGTCGTAGGCGACCCGCACGTGTTCCAGGGTGCTCCGCTCGTCGTCCCACACCAGGAAGGCGGCGCGCGGATCGCCGTCGCGGGGCTGCCCCACGCTCCCGACGTTCACGATGTAGCGGCGTCCGGCCTGCATCTGCACCTGCGGCTCGCGGGTGTAGCGCACGCGGGTGCCCTCCTGCTCGAACGCGCCCGGATAGTGCGAATGTCCGATCAGGCACAGCGACTCCTCGAAGCCCGCCAGCTCGTGCTCGGCCTCGTACGGCGACAGCACGTAGTGCCACTGTTCCGGCTCCACCGGCGACGCGTGGACCAGCAGCGCGCCGTGCCAGCGCGCGACGTACGGGAGCGACTGGAGCCATTCGCGATGGCTGGGCTCGAGCGTCTCGGAGGTCCACCGCGCGGCGGTCGCCGCCTCGCTGTTGAACGCGCTGAGGCGCAGGCGGCCCGACGCCACGACGTCGTGGTTGCCGCACACCGCGGCCTCGACCCGCGATCGCAACCGTTCCACGCACGGATTGGGGGCGCCGCCGTAGCCGACGAAGTCGCCGAGGCACGCCAGGCTGGTGAGCTGCTGGCGCTCGAGCTCCGCGAGCACCGCCTCGAGCGCGTCCAGGTTCCCGTGGATGTCACTCAGCACCGCGCGCCGCATCAGAACTCCCCGGGGCGCAGCGCGCGCGCGACGCGGTCGAGCACGCCGTTGACGAACCGGCCGGACTCCTCGCTGCCGTAGAGGCGCGCCAGCTCGATCGCCTCGTCGATCACCACCCGCGCCGGGCTCCCGGCGCGCGCGCGCAGCTCGGCGGTCGCGATGCGGAGCACCGCGCGGTCGGTGGCCGCCAGCCGCTCGAGCGGCCAGCGGTCGAGCGCGTCGCGGAGCGCCGCGTCCACCTCGCCGCCGTGCTCGGCGAGGTGGCGCACCACGTCCTCGACCAGCTCGTGCTGGTCCTCGCTCAGGTGCTCCTCGTCGCGCAGGCCGCGCCAGGCGTCGAGCGGAGCGTCCCCGGTGACGTCGCACTGGTAGACGACGCGGAACGCGAGCGCCCGCGCGCGCCGTCGGGCCGTCGGGACCTCGCGCGTCACCGACGCTCCCGCAGCGAGCGCAGCCGCGCCATCGGAATGGCCGCGAGCGCGGTCGAGATCCCGGTGTGACCGACGGCGCCGCCGATGCGGGCCTCGACCTGCGCGATGTCGTGGCAGGCCAGCACGCCGTTGAGCACCGGGGTGCCGGTCGTCAACCCGACGTCGAGCAACCCGCGCGCACACTGGTCGGCGACCAGTCGAAAGTGCTCGGTCTCGCCCCGCACGATCACGCCGAATGCGAGCACGGCGCTGGACGCGCGCGGACCCTCCGCCAGCCAGCGCGCCGCCAGCGGCAGCTCGAGCGAGCCCGGCACCCACCACACCTCGAGCGCGCTCTCGTCGGCGCCCTGGCGGCGCAGCGTCTCGAGCGCGCCGTCGACCAGGCGCTGGACGTACTTCTCGTTGAAGCGGGCCGCCACGAGCCCGAACCGCAGGCCGGTCGCGTCGTGGTCGCCCTTGAACTCGCGCATGCTCACGTCTCCCCCAGCTCGAGGCCGAGCAGGTGCCCGAGCTTGTCGCGCTTGGTGGCCAGGTAGCGCCGGTTGTGCGGGGTGGGCTTCACCCGCAGGGGCACCCGCCGCACGATCTCGAGCCCGTGCGCCTCGAGGCCCACGATCTTGCGCGGATTGTTGGTGAGCAGCTCGATGCGCGTGAGCCCCAGGTCGGTGAGGATCTGGGCGCCGATGCCGTAGTCGCGCAGGTCGGCCGGGAAGCCGAGCCGGACGTTCGCCTCCACCGTGTCGAGCCCGCGGTCCTGGAGCGCGTACGCGCGCAGCTTGTTCGCGAGCCCGATGCCGCGGCCCTCCTGGCGCAGGTAGACGAACACGCCCCGGCGGCGGCGCGCGATGGCGCGCAGCGCGGCGTGCATCTGCGGGCCGCAGTCGCAGCGCTGGGAGCCGAACACGTCGCCGGTCAGGCACTGCGAGTGGACGCGCACCAGCACCGGCCCGCCCTTGCGCACGTCGCCCATCACCAGCGCCACGTGATGATCGTTCTCGATCGTCTCCTGGAAGAGGTGCAGCGTGAACGTGCCCTCGGCGATCGGCAGCGGCACGCTCACGATCCGCCGCACGAGGTGCTCGCGGCGGCGGCGGTACTCGATGAGGTCCCGGATCGCGAGGATGCCGAGCCCGTGCACGCGGGCGAACCGCTGCAGCTCGGGCAGCCGCATCATGTGGCCGTCATCGGTCAGGATCTCGCACAGCGCGCCGACCGGCCGCAGGCCCGCGAGCGTGCACAGGTCCGGCACCGCCTCGGTGTGGCCGGCGCGGCGCAGCACGCCGCCCGGCACCGCGCGCAGCGGGAACACGTGCCCGGGCCGCGCGAGGTCGCGCGAGCGCGAGCGCGGCTCGGCCAGCAGGCGCAGGGTCTTCGCGCGGTCGAACGCCGAGGTGCCGGTGGAGGTGCCGCGGCGCGCGTCGACCGATTCGGTGAACGGGGTGCCGAAGCGCGCGGTGTTCTCCGACACCATCAGCTTGAGGCCCAGCCGCTCGCTCTCCTCGGGCGCCATCGGCGCGCACAGGATGCCGCGCCCGTGTTTGAGCGCGAAGTTCACCTTCTCGGGAGTCGCGAACTGGGCGGCGAACACCACGTCGCCCTCGTTCTCGCGCTCGCGGTCGTCGACCACGATCAGCATCTTCCCGGCGCCGATGCGCCGCACCGCCTCCTCGACGCCGAGGAAGATGCTGTCCCGCCGGGGGCGCGGCTCGGTCGCCGGTCCGCTGCGGCGCCGGGCGCGCGTCGCGGGGGCGCGACGCGGGCGGGAGGTCGCGGCGCGGCGCGCGGGCCTGCGGCGGCGGAGCGGGCTCACGCGGGCCGCCCCGCGCCGAGGCGCTCGTCCAGCAGTCGCGCGAGGTAGCGCGCGATCAGGTCGATCTCGAGGTTGACGCGGTATCCGGGCGCGTAGCGGCCGGCGGTCGTGACCGCCAGAGTGTGCGGGATGTACGCGATCTCGCACGTCGCGCCGCGCGCCGCGGCCACCGTCAGGCTCACGCCGTCGACCGCCAGCGAGCCCTTCTCGGCCACGAAGCGCGCCAGCTCCGCGGGCACCGTGATCGCCACGCGCCGGCCGTCGCCCTCGGGGGTCACCGCCGTCACGGTGCCCACCCCGTCGACGTGGCCCTGCATGAGGTGCCCGCCGAGCCGCTCGTCGACGCGCATCGCGCGTTCCAGGTTCACCTCGTCATCGACCCGCACGTCGCCGAGCACCGTGCGCGCGAGCGTCTCGGGCACCGCCTCCACCGCGAAACGGCCGGGCTCCACCGCCACCGCGGTCAGGCAGCAGCCGCTCACCGCGATGCTCCCGCCCACCGAGGTCCCCTCCAGCACGCGCGCGGCGGCGATCCAGAACCGGCGGCCGGCCGGCCGCTCCTCGATCACCGCGATGCGGCCCTTCTCCTCGACGATCCCCGTGAACACCGGACTATCCCCCGATCCCGACCGTGATGAGCACGTCGTCCCCGACGCGCTCGTGCGCGACGAGGCGGCCCGCGATCGCGTCCGCGAGCCCGCGGCGCCCCAGCGCGCCGCACCAGTCCAGCCCCTCGGAGCCCAGCAGCTTCGGGGCGAGGAACAACGCGACCTCGTCCACCAGTCCGCGCTCCATCCACGCGGTGCCGAGCGCGGCACCGCCCTCGAGCAGCACCTCGTGGCAGCCCTCGGCCGCCAGCCGCCGCGCGAGCGCGAGCGGCGCGACACGGCCGGCCGCGAGCGGCAGCGCCCACACGCGCACGCCGCGCGCCTCGAGCGCGCGCCGCCGTGCCGCCGGAGCGCCGGCGCCGCACGCCACCACCGTGCCGCGCGCGAGTCCGCGCCCGTAGAGCCGCAGCGTACGCGGCAGCGCGAGCCGCGTGTCGCACACCACCCGCAGCGGCTGCACGCCCACGCGCACGCCCCGCGCGGTCAGCCGCGGATCGTCGCGCCGCGCGGTCGTCGCACCCACCACGATGGCGTCCATCGCCGCGCGCATGCGGTGCCCGCGCTCGCGCGCGGCGGAGCCGCTGATCCAGCGCGCGCGCCCGCGCGCGTCCGCGATCCGGCCGTCGAGCGTGGCCGCCACCTTCCAGGTGACGTGCGGCCGCCGCGCGGTGTGCGCCAGCACGTAGCCGCGCAGCAGCGCGTGCGCCTCGTCCGCGAGCAGGCCGACCTCGACCTGGACTCCGGCCCGCCGGAGCACCCGGAGCCCGCGACCGTCCACGATCGCGTGGGGATCGCGCATCGCCACGACGCAGCGCGTCACCCCGGCGGCGATGATCGCGTCCACGCACGGCGGGGTCCGCCCCCAGTGCGCGCAGGGCTCGAGCGTGACGTACATGGTGGCGCCGGCCGCCCGCGGCCCGGCGGTGCGCAGCGCCGCCACCTCGGCGTGCTCGCGGCCGGCGGCGCGATGCCAGCCCTCTCCCACCACCCGACCCCCGCGCACCACCACCGCGCCCACCATCGGGTTGGGCCGCGTGCGTCCGCGTCCGCGCGCGGCCAGCGCGAGCGCGCGGCGCATGTGGCGGAGAGAGTCGTCGGAGCGAGGTTCGGACATGGACTCCCCTGCAACAGAAGACCCCGCGGCCTGCGAAGCCACGGGGCGGTGCGCGCGAGCGCCGGGCAGGCGAAAGCCCTGCCCACTCCTTCTTCCATCCCGACTTTCACGGTCGGCTCCGGAATCTCACCGGATCGTGCGCGCTCGCCCGGCCGACTGGCCTGCTCCGCCCGCAAGGACGGACGCCGGACTCGCTCGCTCGCGGGCTGTACCGCCGGTGGGGACTTCACACCCCGCCCCGAAGGAGCAACGGCCGGCGAGGATAGCGGGGGGCTCCGAAGGGGTCAAATGCGTGGGCCCCTCGGCGGTCGGGCTCCGCGGGGCGCTCCGCGCCGGTCCAGGCGCCGGTAGCCCCGCGGAGCGAGCAGCCGTCCAGGTCACGCGCTTTCGCCCGTCGCTCCCGCCACCAGTGTGCGATCTCGCCGGCGGGCGCGACCCAGGCCGGGCGGGTCGCGAGGTGATCGAGCGCGTCGCGCCAGGTGTCGTACCAGCCGGGATAGCGCCGCGCGTCGGCCACGTTCGGGTGCCAGAGCAGCACCGCGAGTCCGCCGGCGCGCTCGACCGCCTCCAGGTGTGCGATCAAGCGCCGGGTCGCGAGCTCGTGGTCGAGCTTGAGCGTGCGGAACAGCACACCGTCCATCGCGGTGAACGGCAGCTCGAGCAGCTCGAGCGGCGCGTGCGCTCCGGACGTCCCACGGAGCGAACGGCGCCGCGATCCCGGCCCGGAATCCGAGCGCCTCGTTGTACCCGAGCGTGGCGTCGTACGCGAAGCCGGCCTCGCTGCTGAGCGCGCCACGTCGTGCGACGTCGAAGCGCAGGAAGTGCTGGCGCACTCCGCGCACCGGCGCGCCGAGCGCCTCCTCGATCTGGCGCCGCTGGCGGCCGAGTTCCGCCGCCGTCGAGGTGGCTCAGGTAGGAGCCGTGCAGCCCGACCTCGGCAGCCGCGCGCGCTGCGAGCCGGCGCAGCAGCGCGCGGACGGTGAGGACGCTCGCCCTCGAATCCGACCGGGTCATCCCAGCGATAGGTGCCGTCGAACTCGTGCGCACGCGTCGGCGCGGTCGGCAGGAAGTAAAACGTGACGAGCGGAATCCGACCGGCCGCCTCGTCGCGCGACCCAGCGGTCGAAGGTCCAGAACGGATCGCCGCGGTCGTCCCGACGTGGGCAAGCGTCTCGAGCGCCTGCATCGACGCCGCGGCGGAACGCGTAGCGAGCGCGGGCCGCGGCGCGCCGCAGCAGGCGCCACGGCATCCGCGACCAGGAGTAGTAGCGGACCAGGTCCACGTCGTGCGTGAGCGCGACCGCGAAGCGCGCGCCGTCCTTCCAGCGCGGCCGGCCGCGGCGCGGTCAGCTGCCGCGCCGCTCGAGCCATGCGGCGACCGGCGCTCGAGCTGCTGCCGCCATCAGGTTGACGGTCGGCGTCTCGAGGATTCCGAGCTCGTGAAAGCGCGAGCGAGAAGCCGCTGAAACAGCCCCACTCGTCGCGGTGCGTCACCGCGATTTCCTCCTCGCGCTGGAGCATCCAGGCGGCGGCCCGCAGCCACCACGTGGGGAGCGTGCCAATCGTTGCTCCGCCGGCTTCCTCGTCGGGCGTCCACGGCAGCGCCACGCCCTCGTGGGTGCGCAGTTGCACCCGGTCGGGCGCCCACGCTCGCCATTCACCGCACGGCACGATCGCGGCGCTGCCGGCCGCCGCGCGGGCGGGATCGCCGACGAACACCGGCGCCTCCGCGTCGCCGATCGCGTGCGCCGGCCGCGGCGAGCCGGGTCGGCCACTCGAGCAGGGACGCGATCACGCCGATGGCGTGGCGCGCGGCCGGCCGCTCCCAGGTCGCGGCATCGAACGTGAACACGACCCCCGCGGAGCGGCTCATGGTGCGACTCCCGCGGCGGCGGTCGACGGCGGTCGCGGTTCGAGCACTTCGCGATACACGACCTCGAGGGCCGTGCTCACCGCCGCGCGACTGAAGCGGCGCTCGAACTCGGCGCGGATGCGCGCGCGGTCGACGTGCGCGGCGTGGCGCACCATGCGCCCCAGCGCGTCGGCCAGCGCCGGCACGTCGCCGACCGGCAGCAGTACCCCGGTCTCGGGCGTGAGGATGGACTCGGGGCCGCCGCAGCGCGTCCCGATCGAGGGCTTGCCGCACGCCATCGCCTCCACGAACACGATGCCGAACGACTCGTGATGGCTCGGCAGCACGAAGGCGTCGCAGCGCGCGAACTCCTCGTTCGACTCCTCGCGCTCGATGTACTTCTCGATCCAGGTCAGGTGCGGCGCGATCCTGAGCCGCTCCGCGGCAGCCTGGAACCGCCCGAGGTCGGGCCCCTTGCCGGCGAGCCGGAAGCGGATGCGCGTGCGCTCCGCCGGCGGCAGCGTGGCGAGGAACAGCGCCGCGGCCTCGAGTAGGTCGAGGATGCCCTTCGATCGGACCATCTGGCACACAGTGTAGAACGTGAAGTAGGCCGGGTCGCCGCTCTGCCCGGCGTCGTAGAGGCGCTCGTCGACCACGTTCGGGACCACGAGCGGTCGCGGGATGCCGTGCGCCGCGATGGCCCCCGCGAGCGCCGGGCTCACTGCGATGCGGCCATCGGCCGCGAGCAGTGGGTCACGGATGAAGTCCGCGAGCGTGCCGTCTCGGCGCTGGTAAACCAGCACCGGGAACGGCCCCATGTGCTCGGTGATGATCGCCTTCACGCCGCGCTCGCGCGCCACCCGCACGGCCGCCCAGCCTCCCGGGTAGCTGACGTGAGCATGCAGCAGGTCGGGCGGGCCGAATCGCGCTGCCATCCGGCGGGCGGCCTCGCGCACCGAGGCTAGCACCGCCATCCGGTTGCCCGCGAGCACGCGCTCCGGGAACTGCAGCGCCGGAATGGTCCACGCGCACACGTTCTCGCGCAGTGGCTCCTCGCGGATCGCGTGATCGGTCAGCGCCTCCAGCAGGCAGCGCGGGGAGTGTCGGGCGTGGGATGGCGAGACGAAGTTGCGTCCCTGGTGCCAGAGCGCCAGACCGATGCGCCAATCCGGGCGCATCTCCCCGAGCATCATCGCCTGGTCGCGGACGTAGATCCCTTCGCGCGGGAAACACCGGTGCGGGTACCACGACGGGACGATGAGCACGTTCATGGACGGGTGAGGATAACCGCCGGGCCAAGTGCTGTCACGTTTCGCGGCGCCGCGCCGGGGGCATGACAGCGAGCAGCGCCGCCGCTACACTGCGGCCGCCCATGAGCCCGTCCCTGCCATCGTTCCGGCGTCTGATCTCCGCTTGGTCCCGGCTCGCCACGTTCCGCGACGTCGAGGTGGTCGTCTACCGGCTCGAACACGTCACGACGCCCGCGACTGTGGCGGAGATCCGCCGGGTCGATGCCCGCAACGTCGGCGACGCGTCCGCGATGGAGCCCCCGGAGCGCGTGGAGGAGTTCCGTCGCTTCCTGGAGCGCGGGGACGTCGGCTGGTACGCCTATGTCGATGGCCGGATGGTTCATCGCTCGTGGGTGCGCCGCGGCCCGCTGGTGGTGCCCCTGTGGCTCGCGTGGGGTCGCCTGGTGCTGGGCCCGGGCGACGACTACATTCACTATTGTGAGACGGTCGCGACGGCGCGCGGGATGGGCATCTACCCGGCTGTGCTGGCGACCGCCGCGGCCGCGGCGCGCCACGCCGGCGCACATGCGGTCCTCATCTCCACCGACCTCGGCAACCACGCGTCCCGCCGGGGCATCGAGAAGGCGGGCTTCGTGGAGTCCGGTCGCTACGCGATTCAGGTCCGCTTTGGCGTCGGCACGCAGCGCGAGACTCGGCTGGTCGCCGCGCCCGCACCCTCCGCACCATGAACGAGCCCGCGGCCGCGCCGAAGTACGCGATCCGGTGCCTCGAGGGTGACGGCGACCTGGCGCGCTGGGACGCGTTCGTGCGCCACTCGCCGCAGGCCAACCCCTTCGCGACGAGCGGGTGGCTGCAGCCGGCGTGCGCCGCCACCGGCGCCGCGCTCGAACTTCGCGTAGCCACCAAGGGCGACGAATGGGTCGCGGGAGTTCCGCTGGTGCACCGGAGGCGGCTGGGACAGCCATTCCATTTCGGCCTGCCGCTCGCGGCCTACAGTTCCTGGATCTACCGCCCGCCGACCGGCTCGGGAGCGCGCGCGACCTCGGAGCACCTCGAGGTCACGGACGCGATGCTCGGGGAGTTCCGCGGCCACCCGCGCGGGCTCTCGCATCTGCTGGTGCCGGCCATCGACGACGTGCGTCCGTGGTCGTGGCGTGGCTGGCGCACCCAACCCCGCTACACCTACCTCCTCGACACCGGCGCTCCTCTTCCCGTCAGCGATTCGGTACGCCGTCACCTGCGCAAATGCCGCGAGGCGGGATTCACGATGTCGTACGACTGGGACCTCGAGCGCTTCTGGTCGGTGTTCGACGTGACCCGCCAGCGCCAGGGATTCGGCCTCCGGCTCGCGCCGGCCGCGTTCAAGGGGCTCGCGGAGTCGCTCGCACGCGGGGGCCTCGCGTGGATGGCGACCGCGCTCACCGCCGAGGGTGCACCCGCGGCGAGCCAGATCGTGCTGGCGGTGCCCGGGACCCCGGGCGCATACATGTGGGTGGCGGGAGCCGCCGAGCAGCATCTCGTCTCGGGCGTGAGCGCGTGGATCATGGTAGAGATCGCGGCCGAGTGCGGACGACGCGGCCATCGCTTCTGGGACCTGTGCGGCGCCGATCTGCCGCGCGTCGCGCGCTTCAAGAGCGAGCTGGGCGGGACGCTGCAGCACTACTTCCAGGTCGACGCCCCGCGGGGCCCGATCGAGCGCGCCTGGGAGCTGGCGCGCGCCGCGTCCGCCGGGTGGCGCGTCGCACGCTGAACAGGCGCGCTCAGCCAGCCCTCCCGCGCCATCCCGTCGGCGTGTCCAATCGAAGCGACCCCGCCCATCGAGGCGCGGGGTCGCATCAGGTCTGCCGCCGGGCTTGCGGGCGATCAGCGATAGCGGCTCTTCACCTCACCCCACGTGGCGCGCGTGACCGGCGTCGGCGGGGTGCCGAACTTCTGGACGCGGTGGTTGTTCCACTCCACCACGTAGACATTCCCCGAGTTGTCGGTGGCGATCCCGCTCGGCGTGTAGAACTGTCCGATCCCCGACCCCAGGGTTCCCCACTGTTCGAGGAACGAGCCACCGAGCGTGAACTGCTGGATGCGGTTGTTTCCGGTGTCGGCGACGTACAGCGTGCCCGAGGGACCGAACGCGACGCACTCGGGGGAATAGAACTGACCGGGTGCTCCACCGAACGTCCCCCAGTTCAGGAACGACACGAAGGTCGGCGAGAACACCTGAACACGATGACCACCGTACTCGCTCACGAAGATGTTCCCCGACCCGTCGAGCGTGACGCCGTAGGGTTCGCGGAGCTGCCCCGGCGCGGTGCCCTGGGTTCCGAACTGGGCCAGGAACGAGCCGCTCGGCGTGAACTTCTGGATCCGGTAGTTCTCGGAATCGGCGACGTAGATGTTGCCCGCGGCATCACAGGCGACTCCCACCGGGTAGAAGAACGATCCCGCGGGACCCGGCGGGTAGTAGGGCGGGACGATGTACGGATCGACTCCGTAACCGAACTCCCCGATGAATCCGCCCGCCTGCGTGAATCGCTGCACGCGGTGGTTGCGATGATCGACGACCAGCACCTCTCCATTCGGGGACACCGCGATTCCGGTCGGATGGTCGAACTGCCCGGCCGCAGCACCAAACGTCCCCCATTGGAGCAGGATCGTTCCGTCCTTCGTGAACTTCTGCACGCGGCAGTTCGTCTCATCGGTGACGTAGACGTCGCCCGTGGGATCAAGCGCGATCCCGAAGGGATTGGAGAACTGCCCGGGTCCCGAACCCAGGCTGCCCCAGTCGATTATGTAGGTGGGCGGCGAGCCCACGGCAGTCGAAGCGAAGGCACAGCAACCCAGGATGATGCCAAGGACCTGCATCCAGGCTCGATGCATGGTGCGCTCCTTTCGGACCCGGTCTCGTAGAATGGACAGGGGGCGGCCCGTTCCGTCAGGTAACCAGAGACACGTGAGGTGACTTTACCGTGATCGCCGGCATCTTTCAATTGGTGATCGATCAGTAGTAGATGGCCACCCGCGTGTGCCACACCGTCCAGGTGTCGTTCGGCACGAAGCCGAGCCGCACGCCGCTCTCGAGCCCCACTCCCACCGGGCGCGTGCGACCGCGGATCCAGCTGGCCTCGAACGCCGCGCCCGCCGCGGTCTTGCTCACGGCGAGGTCCGTGAACGCGAGCCCGCCCCCGGAAGTCGACAGTTCGGCGTGGCAGCTCATGAGCCCCGGTCCGGCCGACAGGCGCAGTCGCCCGAGGCGGCCGTCAAGGTCGCGACTCACCAGCAGGGCCGCGTCGAGCAGGCTGTAGTCGACGCCGGCCGCCAGGCTGCCGCGGCGGAAGTCGCCGGAGCCGAGGAGGTGGTAGCCGATCGCGGCACCCGCGCGCCAGTGCGGCACGAGCGCGTGGTCCAGCCCCGCGCCCATCGAGAGCGAGCCCGCCGGGGCGCCGTCGCGGAACAGCTTCGAGTATCCGAACGCGAGGTGGCCGTTCCAGTCGGCCAGGCCGGCGGCCTGCGCCGTCAAGGGCAGGGCGACGAGCATTCCCATGAGCGCGGCGGCCATGCGGGCGAGCGTGCGATGCGTCATGGCGTTCCTTTCCGGCGCGGACCTGAAGTGGCGCCCGCGGGACTACTTGTTGAACCGGATCTCCACGCAGTCCCCGTCGGCAACCACGTAGTCGCGGCCCTCGAGTCGGACGAGCCCCTTCTCGCGGGCCCTGGCGTGCGAGCCGTGCTCCAGCAGCCGGTCGAACGGTACCACCTCGGCGCGGATGAATCCCTTGGCCAGATCGGTGTGGATCTCGCCGGCGGCGTCCACCGCCGAATCCCCGCGCCGGATCGTCCACGCCCGCACCTCGTCGGGGCCGACGGTGAAGAACGACTGCAGCCCGAGCAGGAGGTAGCAGGCCTGGATCACGATGGAGAGGCCGTCCTCGGCGATCCCCAGCTCGGCGCGGAACGCGGCGCGCTCCTCGGGCGCCAGCGACACGATCTCCCGTTCGAGATGCGCACGCAGCGCGATCGCGAGCGAGCCCGGCCCGGCCTCCGGTGGCACGTGCGTCGACGCGTCGTCCTGGTTGTACACCACCAGCAGCGGCTTCAGTGTCAGAAGCTGGAAGCCGCGCAGTACCTTCGCGTCCTCGGCGCCGTGCTCGAACGTCCGCAGCGGTCGCTCGGCCTCGAGCCAGGTCTTGCAGCGCTCGAGCAGCGCGTGCTCGGCCTCGCCCTGCTTCTTGCCGATGCGCAGCTCCTTGGCGACCTTCTCGAGGCGATTCTCGACGATCGCCAGGTCGTTGAGCACCAGCTCGGCCTCGAGGTCGCGGCGGTCGCGTTCGGCATTCACACCGCCCTCGCGCGGCACCGCGGCGTTCTCGAAGTCGCGGATCACCACCAGCAGGGCGTCGCAGTTCCGCACCGACGAGAACAGGTCGGGCCCCTTGGCGGCGACGCGTGCGCTGGCGTGGCCGGCCGCGGCGCTGTCCACGAACTGGATCTGCGCGTAGGTGGTCTTCTTGGGGCTGAAGAGGGCGGAGAGCTGGTCCACGCGCGGATCCGGCACCTTGACCACGCCCACCTGCTCGCGGCCGGGCGCGGTGGCGCCACTCGCGCCGGCACCCTGCATGAGGATCTCGAACAGCGTGGTCTTGCCGGACTGTGGGAGTCCGAGGATGCCGACGCGCTTCATGGCTCTCGCGGTCTGGGGGACATGCGACGGCCCGCGGGAGTCATCCCGCGGGCCCGGGAGCCTCGCTCAGGAGGCGCGGCAGTCTAGGCGCGGCTTCGCGCGAGTGTCAATCCGACGCGCTACGCGGCTTGCCTTGCCCGTACTCGCGCGACAACGCGGCCTGCAGCTCCGCGCTCACGCGCACCGGCACTTCGACACGACTTCCAGCCTGATAGAGCACGATCGTCTTCTTCACCGTGTCCACCTCCACCTGGCAGTTGCGGCAACGCGCCAGGTGCTCCTCGATCTGACGGCACAACTCCGAGCGCGCGTCGTCGTCGAGGTAGTCAGCGAGTTGGTCGAGTACGTCCTGACAATCCACAGCCTCTCTCCGATGTCTGGCCTGGGGAACTGGTGCGACCTCGGTCTGGGGTCCTGCGACGCTGGGGTCCTGGGGGGCCCTGAGGTGGCTCGGTGCATCCGCACACTCCATCGGCAATAGATGCGTGCAGTCCACAGGAGTTTTACACGAATGTGACACGAACGAATCTTTCTCGGCTGGGCCGGATTCCCCAGTGTGCGCTCCGCGACCACCGCCGGGGAGGCCGGCGCATGGGCGCTGGGGGGACCAAGGGGGACGAAGCAGGCTGCAATCACGGCCGGTCCGGCCGCCCCTGCAGATGTCTTCGCCGGCATGGGGATTCGGGAATGGTGACCCGTGCTGGGATCGAACCAGCGACACCCTGCTTAAAAGGCAGGTGCTCTACCGACTGAGCTAACGGGTCACGGTTTACCGAGCAGCAGGCTAGCGCAGGCGGATAGCTCGCGCTACGGAGCGTGCCGGGCCTCGAATTTCGGCCATTCCGCTTGGATTCGCCCTGAGCGCATGCGATCGAAGGGTCGATTGTACCTGCTCGTGTGCCTGATGCCGCCGCAATCCCCGCAGGGCAACCAGTTCCAGACTGGTATCAGACGGCCCATTCTCGCACGTGTCGGTCTCGCCGCCGATTCTCGCGGCCTTGGCCAGCACAGCATCGTCGGTGCGCAACGAGATTCTACCCGGCGAAGGTGCCTCGAGGAATCGGACGTCGGAGCATGGGCAGCCAGTCCCCCACGTGACTGAACGGCGGAGATCGCGGCGCAACCCCGCGGGATCATCGGGTCCAGCGAACCGACCGGTAAAGCTCCTCGGTCTTCCGCACCATCCGCTCGGCTCGGAACCGTTCCGACCAGCGGCTCCGTCCTGCCTCCCCCATGCTCTGCGCCCCGGGCGCATCGGCCAGGAGCACGCCAATGGCACAAGCCAGCGCCTCGCGGTCGTTCACGCGCACGACGATGCCTGTCTCACCGTCGCGCACCGCCTCGGCAGTGCCGCCCGCATCGGTGGTCACTACCGGCAGTCCGGCCCGCATTGCCTCGAGCACGGTCACCGGGAGGCCCTCACGCACCGAAGAGAGGACGAATACGTCGGCGGCCGCCATGAGATCCGCCACGTCGTCGCGTCCGCCCAAGAACTGGACGCAGTCCGAAAGCCCCAGAGCGCGGGAACGCGCCTCGAGTTCGGCCCGCAGCGGACCCTCGCCGACGATCAGCAGCCGCGACTCCGGCTGACGCCGCCGGGCGAGCGCGAAGGCATCGAGCAGCAGGTGCTGCGCCTTCTGCGGGGTCAGGCTGCCGACGTGGAGCGCCACCCGCTGCCGCTCATCGAGGCCGAGTGCCGATCTTGCGTCATTGCGGGAACGACGGCCCTGCAGTTCCGAGACTCCGTTGGGAACCGTGACGAAGCGCCGCTCCCACCGGCGCAGACGCGACGCGTGGCTGTGGCGCACGGCTTCGCACACGCACACGACCCTCGCACACCACGCCGTCAGCACCGGCTCGAGCCCGAGGTAGAGCAACGAGTGCCGGCCGGGGTCGTGGATGCTGTGCTCGGTGCGGATGACGACCGGCACGGCGGCAAGCCGCGCGGCGGGGACCCCGTACAGAGCAGCGGTCGGGTTGTGGGCGTTGACGACATCCACGCCCTCGGACCGGAGCAGCGCCACGAGCCTTGGAATCCGCGCGGCGCGCGGGGCAGCGCGGGCGCCGCTGGTCGCGCCGAAATCGAACACTGCCGCGCCGGCCGCGCGTGCGGCGTCGAGCGCCTGCGAGCCGCCATTCAGCGTGGTCACGAGCGCCGTCACGTCGGGACCGCGATGCCGCACGTGCTCGACCACCAGGGATTCGGCTCCGCCGCGGTGCATGGCTTCCATCACGTGCATCACGCGCAGGGGCCTGCCGTGGCTCATGGCTCCCCGTGCGCAGTGTTGGGCCGCGAAGGCGACGATGGACGTGGCTCCTCGAACAACGCCAGCAGCCGTTCCAGGTTCTGCCGCGCGTCGAAGTCCCGACGGACGCGCTCGCGCGCCAACGCGCCCATGCGATCCAGGTCCGCCGGGCTGCGGAGGAGTTCCGCGAGCGCGTCCGCAAGCCCGCGCACATCGTCCGGGGCGCACAGCGCGCCGGTCTCGCCCGGAATCACGGCCTCCTCGATACCTCCCACCCTGGTCCCCACACACGGCACGCCCATCGCCAGCGCCTCGACCAGGACGTTTGGGATTCCGTCGCGTTGCCCGCTGGCGAGCACGCGGCAGGGCGCGACCATCACCCACGCTCGGCGCAGCAACTCGAGGAGCTCGGGCTGGACGATCTGGCCGCGGAACACGACGCGCGCCTCGAGGCCCAGGCGTCGCGCCAGCGACTGCAGCCGCGACCGTTCCGGGCCATCTCCGAACAGCACCAGCTTCGCCCGCAGCCCTCGGCCCTCCAAGTCCGAGAGCGCCCGAATCGCGAGATCGTATCCCTTCTCCGGCCCGAGGCGGCCACCGCCGAGAATCATGGGCTCGAGGTCGCGCTGCCGGTCGCGTCCGTCAAATCGCTCGAGATCGACGCCGTGGTAGATGCACTCGATGCGCGCGCCGGCACCGGCGAGGCCACGGAGCATCTCGGCATTGCCCCGCACGCACGCCGCGACGAAGTCGGCGGCCCGCAGCTTCTCGGGGAGGAAGGCCCGGGTACGGTGCAAGTCGGCCCCGGCGTGGGCCGCCATGCTGAACCTGCGGCCGGTGAGCCGGGCGGCGAGATAGGCCACGCTGGCCGGGAAGTGGGCCCAGGCGCCGTGCACGAGGTCGAGGTTCTCACGCTCGACGAGCGTGGCGACGCGTGCCGCGGCCGGCAGGTAGCCGAGATGGCCGGCCAGCGCATAGGGACTGCTCCGCGACGCCCACAACAGCCGCGCGGCCCCGGACACGAGCACGCCTGGCCGGCGCAGCAGCCAGCCGGCAAGCGCCAGCCACGCCTGCCACGCGAACGGGGCGCCGACGGCCGTGGTGATCGGCACGAGCTCTACGTGTTCGGGATGCACTGGGTTCCCCACCTCGCGCAAGGCAAATACTCGCACGCGGTGGCCCCGCGCACGCAGTCCGCGCACCTCGTTCTCCAGGAACCAGGCAAAGGTGGGGAAGGTGGTGGTGACGTAGGCGATCGACGACAGTGGCCTGCGTGCCGGAGATGCCGCCACCACGGCGGGGCCCGGCCCGGACTCACCCACGGTCGCGGGACCGCATCGCGCAGTTGCCGAGCCAAATCAGGGTCGTGGCCTCTGTGAAGGCGGAACCCTCGCGCTTGAGCCGGGCGTCCGAGAACAACTGCTCGACCCTGGCGCCGGGCTCCAGAAACTGCCGGACGAGCGGCAGCCTTGCCCGCAGCGCTTCGCGGATGGCCTCGCCCAGCCCCTGATCGATCCACTGGTTCTGCGCCACGTCGAAACCACGCTTGCAGCGCGCCGTGCGAATCGGTTCGGGTACCTTGCCGCGCGCGAACTCGCGCAGAATCCATTTCCGGAACCCATGCCGCAGCTTGTAGTCCACGTCGAGGGCGAGCGCGAACTCCACGAGCGAATAGTCGAGGTAGGGAAGGCGGCTCTCGACCCCGTGGGCCATCGAGCTGCGGTCTTCGTAGCGCAGCAGCGTCGGCAGGCTGGTGTGCTCGATGTCGTAGGCCTGCCGGAGCCACAGGGGCCGACCGAGGTCGGCGCGCATGTCGAGCCGCCCGGCGTCTGGCAGCCGGAGTCCCGTTGCAATGCCGCCGGCGAGGGTGTACCGCTGCCTGGCCCTCCAGTAGGTTGCGGCGCGCGACACCTCGGCGGCGAGCTCGGGCGAGGACCCAAGCAAGAACCTCACGGCCTTGCCCACGGCGCCGCGATGCAGCAGTTGGCGCAGGTAGAAGTACTGAAACTTCCGGTAGCCCATGAAGATCTCGTCGCTCCCTTGTCCGCCGAGAACGACCTTGATGTCCTGCTGCTTTGCCGCGCGATACACCAGGTACTGGCCAACGATGCTGGCAGTGGGAAACGGCGCCCCCTGGGCCTCAATGGCGGCGAAGTAGGCCTCGATGATCTCCCGCGCGGACGGACGGACGAAACAGACTCTTAGCCCGGTATGCCGGCTGAGGTGGCGCACCATCGGCCCCTCGGTGGCCGGGTCCTCCGGATGCCCGAACGTGAAACCGAGCACCTGCCCGCGCGCGCAGGAGATGGCGGCCAGAGTCGAGGAGTCCAAGCCTCCGCTCAGCGAGACGCCCACCGGCACGTCCGACCGCATCCGCAGCTCGATCGAACGCTCGAGAAGCGACGCCAGCTCGTCATGGATCTCGCCTTCGCCGTGCGAGCGCAGCACCTCCGCCTTCCGCTCCACGGCCGCAACCAACGAATAGTAGCGATGGACCGCCACCTCCAGTGGTCGTGGCGACGTCAGATCGGCCACCGCGTAGTGGCCGGGCTTGAGGGCGCGCAGCCCGATGAACGGGGCACGCTCGTCGTCGTCGTACACCCAGTAGCGGATGCCCCGCGCGGCGTAGACGAGATCCGGCTCCAAGCCGAGATGGCCCGCAAGCGCGTCGCAGGTCGAGGCGAAGCAGAGTTGGTGCGCGTCGTGCCAGAGGTAGAGCGGCTTGACGCCAAAGCGATCGCGCACCAGGTAGAACTGCGCGGCGTCGCGATCCCAGAGGCCGAACGCGAACATCCCGTTGAAGCGCTCGAAGGCACCCGCACCCCATGCCTTGAAGGCCTCGAGGATGACCTCCGAGTCCCCCCGCGTGGCGAACTGATGTCCGCGCGCGGTGAGCTCACCGCGCAACTCTTGGTAGTTGTAGATCTCGCCGTTGAAGACCAGGCATAGGCGCCGCTCGTGATCCCAGAGCGGCTGGTTCGCGTTGGACGAGAGGTCGATGATCTTGAGCCGCGAATGCCCGAGGACAAGTCGGGCCGTGGAGCCGCGGGTTGCGATGATGGCTTGGTGATCCGGCCCGCGATTGCGCTGGCTCGCAACCACGTCGTCCACTAGGCCCTGTGGATCCGGGCCGCCGTCGAGGCAGACCGACCCTGCGATTCCACACATGGCTCAACTCCGACCGCCGCGGCTTCCGGCGAAGGCGGCCAATGGCCATCATCGGGTTCGGCGGAAGACGCCTTGGACGGCGGGCGGAGGTCTGGCGGCGAAACACTGCCGCGATACCACGACGGCTCCAGCCCGCCCCCGATCCGGTGTGCCCTGGCTGCAGCTCGAGGGGATGAACGCGCTCAGGTGAGTGTGCGACCTTTGACGCAGGTATGATGCCAGCATGAATGCCGTCGCGACCCGCTCTGCGACATGCTGTGGGATCATCGGTTGCCCGGCACCACACATTCGCGGAGGCAATGCCAGTCGCGCAAGCTAGCGAAGAAGCGTCGTGCAGGGCATACACCTTGCGCCCTCTCTGACGATTTCGACACGGGACGCAAGGTGCCCGAAGCGAGACCGCGGCGGGCGACGGTGACCGCCCAGAGTGACGAACACCGCGCCCTGCAGGCCCATGCGACGATGGGCGTCATCGGGCGCGGATACGCTCAAGAGGCAGGTGCTCTACCGACTGAGCTAACGGGTCACGGCCGGGCCGCCGGCGGTCCGGGCCTCGGAGGTCCGCGACCTGGACCGCGCACGCTCCTTATAAACGCGCTCCCGGCGGGCCGCAACCTCGACCCGCCGGGAGTCACTGCCCATCGAAGCCACCCCGCCCGCACCGAATCACCGATAGCGGACCTTCAGCCTCCCCCACGACGGCGGCGTGACGGGCGTCGGCCCCAGGATGTGGACCACTCCCGATACGCACTCCGGCAGCGTGGGGGCGTTCGCGGAATTCCGGTACTCCACGTGCAGGCAGGTGAGCGGGCTCTGCCCGAGGGCGAGCGCCGCGAACTGGAAGTACGCGAGGACCCCTGGCGCGCTCGTGCTTCCATCGAGCACCGCCGCGTCCATCCACACGCTGTCCACCGGCGGCACCGCATCGGGGAGCACGAACGTGGTGAACGCGCGGCCCGTTCCGGTCAGCACGTCCCCGGGGAGCGCGCCCAGGAACTGGAGACGCGACGGGTCGAACGAGAAGACGAGTTGATAGCCCTTGAGGTCCGCGAAGGCGTCGCCGACGACGCGGAGTTGGATCACGTCCCCCTGGCCGATCGTGGTGTCGGCCGGGGCGACCGAGGCCGTGGCGGCGGATGCGCGCGCGGCCGGAAGCGCGAGCACGGCGAGGACGAGCGCGAGAGCGGACAGCCGAAACGATCGAAGCATGGATCCTCCGGGGACCGAGGTCAGTGGAGCGGGGTCAGCGGCCGTCGCGGCGTGCGGGCGCCGCGGCGAGCTGACCCCGAACTCGCCGACCTCATTTCAGCAGCACCAGCGGCCGTGTGAAGCGCTCGGCCCCGGCGCTCAGGTGGGCGAAGTACACGCCGGCTTGCGTCCTTTCTCCGCGATCACTCGTGCCGTCCCACACGGATCGGTACTCCCCCGCCTGCCGGTCGTCGTCGACCAGCGTGCGCACGCGCCGTCCGTCCACCGCGTAGATCACCAGCTCGACGTGTCCCGCCCGCGCGAGCGCGAAGCCGAGCGTGGTCGTTCCCCCGAACGGATTCGGACTCGGACGTGCGAACGACGTCGTCGTCGGAACGGCGGTCGGCCCCCCGGCCATCAGATTCAGCTTGCGATTCGCGCCGTCTCGCGCGTCCACGCTGGACAGCGTGATCGCCGGATCGCCCGCCACCGTGACGCGGAACCGCACGACCACGAGTGTGCCCTCCCCGTCGAGTGCGGCGCCCCTGCCGAGCAGCGCCACGTCCACCCGGCCGGGCTTGGGCGAGAGCACCAGCGCCTGAGCCGCCTGGCGATACAGCAGCTCACCCGCATCCGCACCCACCATCTCCACGCGCGAGTGGTCGTAGCGCAGGTCCAGGCTCAGCGCCTGCACCTCACCCCCGCCCGACGCGTGCACCGCCACCGCGAACACGTCGCCCGCCGCAGGCGACGCCGGAACCTCGAGAGTCAGCTCGGTCGCCGCCGCCCGCTCGCCCTCCGCCTTCGGCGTCGGACGCGCCTTGGCCATCGGGGCCACCGGAAGGCGCGCGTCGATCCCGTACTGGAGCGCGAACATCACGAGATCTTCGAACTCCACGATGCCGTCCGGAAGCGGTCGACCGGTCGTGGAGTAGTCCATCGTCGGACCCACGTCCAGACACCCCAGGTAGTCCGCCTGTCCGCTCGTCGCCCCGTAGTGCGCCCCCAGCAGGCTGATGTCGGACGTGGTCACCGCGTTGTCGCCCGTGCACGCCGTCATCCCATCGGTGACGTCGCCCAGCAGATAGTCCAGCGTCCCGCCGGTCACGTTCGACGCCGCCGAGCTGTTCCCGCACGCGTCGGTGCTGAACGCCACGTACGACCAGTAGTCCCTCGCCGGCGGCAGGTCGCTCTGCCCAGCGCCCGTCACGCTCGTCAGGGTCCAGCTCGCGGCCTCCGCCGCGGCCGGACTCAGTGGGGCCGCCGGTGGCCAGAAGCTCCCGCCGGGATAGGCCGGGTAGCCTCCGTAGCCCTTGCGATAGACCTTGACGCCCCCGCCGCCTCCACCACCTCCCGACCAGGTCAGCACGTTCCTCGTCAGGCCGCTGGCGTCGTTGCCGCCCGGTGCGGACGCGCTCGCCAGCCCGCTCAGCGCGGTACCAGGACCGCCCGAGGTGGCGCACGTGAGCGCGACGTCCAGCAGCGTCGGGGTCGTGCTGGTATTCGACGTCGAGAGATCGGCCCGGTACTGCACGTAGCGCGAGCAGATCCCGATGCCCGCGCCGGAGTTCCCGATCGGCTTCCACGCCGTCCAGCTGGCGCTGGCCGTGTCCGGCGCGTCGCCGCCACGCGCGAACATGTCCAGGCTCGTGCCCGTCGGCAGGTTCGCGTTCCAGCTCGCGCTCACCCAGGACTTCTGTTCCCCGCCGTCGAAGACCCGCGAACGGAACGTGCCCGCCGCGCCATAGGGAGTGATGCGTAGCCAGTCGATGGTCAGGGGGTTGCTCGCCGAGCTGAAATCGCTGGCATGGGCCACCATGGGGGTCGTCAGCGCGGTGGGAACCGTGGCCACCACGCTCCCGTCCACGGAGAACACGACATTCGACGGATTCCAGTCGATCCGGTAGCGGTGGGGAACGCCGAGGTAGCCCGTCCCCAGGCTCACGTCGCCGCCCGGGTTCACTCGGGCGTAGAGGGTCGTGGTCGAGCCAAAGGTGCTGAAGATCGCCCAAGGCGAATCGAACGCGTAGTCCTTCGTGAAGCCGATGTGCTGACTCACCTCACCCCGGAAGGTCGCCACGAACTCGAGCGACCTGCCCGATCCGAACGTCGCCACCGTGGCGGCATGGCCTCCGTCCACGGTCAGTAGCCCACCGCCCACCGCTGGGGTGCTTCCGCCACCCCACGCCTCGGCCTGCCATGTGTCAGGCAGGACCGTCTCAGAGAACTCGGCGCCGGACGTCGGGGACAGGATCACCTCGCCGTCGGACGTCTGCGAGAGGTAGGTGGCGGTGCCGGCGAATCCGGCCGAGAAGTCGGCGGCCCCTTGATCCACGAAGCACACGGGAGCCGGAGTCGTGAAGCTGAGCGGCGAGGCGGGCGGATCCGGCTCGGTCGCCGAGTTTCCCGCACCGTCTGCCGAGATCACCTGGTAGTAGTACGTCGTCCCGGGTGTGAGCCCCGCCAGCAGCAGGCTGTGCGACCGCACGCGCGCCGTGGCCGAGACGGTCAGCGTCAGCGCGCCCGGGCTCGTGCCGTAGCTGACGCGCGAGTTCGCAGGCTCGTTCGTGCTCCAGGTGACCGTGGCGCTCACTCCGCCGGGAGCGAGCGTCGCCGTGACGCTGCTGATCACCGGCGGCGTGAAGTCGAATCCCGCGGCGCAGGCGATGGCGACGTCCTGAAGCTCGGGCGTGACGACCCCGCCGGTCGCGAGGTCCGCCCGGTACTGGACGTAGCGCGAGTTGGTCCCCGCCGAGGCGCCGTTGGCCACTGGGAAGAAGTCGGTCCAGGTGCCGTCGGGCGTGGCGGAATCCCCCGCCCGAAGTTGGACGGCCACGCTCGTGCCCGACGGCGTGCTGCTGCTCCACGACACGACGCCCCAGTTCGTGGGCTCGCCACCATCGAAGACGCGCGAGGTGAAGCTGCCCGCTGCCGGGTAGCCCACCCGCACCCAATTCACGCTCAGGTCGTTGCCGCCCGGATTCAGGTCGCTCACCTGCACGATCATGCTGCCGCTCACGTCGAGCGGAATCGTGGTGACCTCGCTCCCGTCCACGAAGAAGACGAAGCTCCCGGACCTCCATTCGATGCGGTAGCGGTGCGGCGTCCCCAGCGTGGTCGTGGTGAGCCTGGTCTCCGTGCCGGTGTACGTCCGCGCGTACACGCCGTCGGTCGCTCCGCCCATGCCAATGACGACCCATGGGGAGCTGAACGCCCCATCGCCCGCGAATCCGACGTTCTGGTAGGTGGCCGCCCGGTAGGTGGCGACGAATTCGAGCGCGCAGCCCGGTCCGAAGCTCGCCTGCGAGAAGGTGCGTGCTCCATCCACCGTCACCTCGCCCCCGCTGACCACGACGGTCCCGCCAGTCCCCCACGGGCCCGAAGGCCAATCCGGTGGCAGCGACGTGCCCGAGAACTCTTCCTGCACGAACGGCTTCAGGATCACCTCGCCGTCACCCGCGAGCGCGATCGCCGTGTTCGCGTCAAGCGTCCCCAGCGCGAAGTCCGCTGCGGTTGCATCCGCCGGACACGGAGTCGCCGACGTGACGAAGCTGAGCGGATCCGCGGGCAGCGCGGGCGAGGTCGCGGCGATGTCGTAGGCGTCCACCGACTCGACCCGGAGGTAGTAGGTCCGAGTGGGCGCCAGTCCGATGAGCGGCACGCTGTGAGCCGTGGTCAGTCCCCCGACGCTCGCCATGAGGTCCAAGCTGCTCGACGACAGGCCGAAGTGCACCACGCTCGTGGCGACCTCGTCCGTCGTCCAGGTCACCGATGCCTGGGGTATCAGCGGGTCAGGGGTGGCGACGACGGCACTGATCACGGGCGGGGTGGTGTGGGCGGGCGTGGCGAAGCTCAGTGGCGCTCCTGGCGGTGCTGGCGACGTGACCGAATTGTCCGAGGGATCGGTCGAGGTCACCCGGTAGTAGTAGGTCGTGTTCGGCGTCAGCCCGGTCAGGCGCAGGCTGTGCGCCGTGACGAACAGTGCGCCGCCGACGTTCATAGTCAGCACGTCCGGCTCCGTCCCGTACTCCACGCGTGAATTCGCCACCTCGTCGGTGGTCCAGGTCACCGTGGCTTGCGAGCCGCTCGGATCCGGCGTCGCGGCCACGGCCGTGATCGTCGGCGCGATCGCATCGTTGTACGGCTCGCAGGCAATCGTGAGGTCTCGCAGCGCGGGAGTCGCGAGCACGTCGGCGGTGGACAGCACCGCCTCGTACTGGACGTAGCGCGAGTGGACGGCGAGCTCCTGACCCGAGGTCACGGGCGCGAAGCCAGCCCACGAGGTGTCCGGCGCCGGCGTGTTCCCGGTCCGAACGCCGACCGCCAGCCCCGTCCCCGTGGGCAGGTCCGCCGTCCACGCCACCGTGTGCCACATGGAGACCGTGGAGCGGCTGAAGACGCGTGAGGTGAACGTGCCGCTGGACGCGAACGGCGTCACGCGCAGCCAGTCGACCGTGATCGGCGCACCGTTTCCGACGCCGTCACTGGCCGCCGGGCGCATCAGCCCGGTGAGTGCGACCGCATGGGTCGAGACCAGGCTCCCGTCGATGTAGAAGTCGACCTTCGTATCGCCCCAGTCGACGCGATAGCGGTGCGGCGCGCCCAGCCAGCTGCCTGGGATGGTCTGATTGTTCTCCGCATCTCCGGGGCGCCACGTACGGGCCTGGAGCACTCCCCCGCTGACCCCGGTGCTGAACATGGCCCACGGGGCGGAATTGAAGACATCGGGCGTGGTCAACCCGCCGCCCCCGAACCCGAGGTGCTGGTAGGCCTCGGTGCCGAAAGTAGCCACGAACTCGACGGAGTGGCCGGGACCGACGCCGTAGGGATCGGGCATGACGCGATAGCTGTCCACCGTCAGCGACCCACCGCCGACCGCGTAGCCTCCCGCGCTGCCCCACTGCGTCGCGACCCAGCCGGGGGGCAGTGCGCTGCCCGTGAAATCGACGGACAGCTCCGGCTTCAGGACCACCTCGCCGTCCGCATGCTCCTCCACGAAGGTGCCCACGCCGACGTCTCCCAGACCGAAGTCGGCCGCGGTCGCGTCGGTGAAGCACGCCTCCTGAGGCGTGCCGAAGCTGAGCGGGGCGGCGGGCGCGACCGGGAACGTCGCCTCGGCGCCGTAGGCGTCCACCGAGCGAACCCGGTAGTAGTACGTGCTCCCCATGGTGAGGCCGGTGAGCGGCACGCTGTGCGACGACACGAGACCCGTGACTTCTGCCGTGAGGTTCAGGCTCTCCACGTTCGTGCCGTAGAGCACGACGCTCGTGGCTGCTTCGTCGGTGGTCCACGCGACGGTCGCCTCGAGGCCGGAGGGTGCCAGTGTCGCCGTCACACCGCTGACCACAGGCGGTGTCGTGTGGGCCGTCGTGGTGAAACTAAGCGGATTCCCCGAGGGCGGCTCGACCGCCGAGTTGCCCGATGGGTCGGCGGAGGTGATCTTGTAGAAGTACTGGGTCAGCGGCGTCAGGCTCGGCAACTGCAGGCTGTGCGTCAGCGTGAAGGCCACGTTGCTGGCGTGCCGATCGAGATTGCCCGCGTCGGTTCCGTAGTCCACCCGGGAGTTCGCCACTTCGTTGGTGGTCCATACGATGGTCGCGGTGATCGAGGCCGGCGTCGCCGTCGCCGCCGAAATCAGCGGCGAGACCTCGTCCAACTCGGCCGTGCATGCGATGTGCATCTGCTCCAGCACCGGCGTGCTCTGAGAGTCGCTGGTGGTCAGATCGGCCCGATACTGGACATAGCGCGAGCGACCGCCGACGATGTCGCCGCTGTTCTCGACGGGGAGGAACCCTGTCCACGTTTCATCCGGCGTCACCGTGTCGCCCCGATGAACGAAGATCGCCACGGTGGTGTTGAGCGGCGTCTGTGCCACCCAACTCGCCGGTCCCCAGGTGGCCGGATCGGCGCCACCGTACACGCGCGACAGGAAGCTGCCCTCCGCGGCGTAGGGTGTCATGCGCATCCAGTCCACCGTGATGACCGTGACGTCGTTGGCGAAGTCGCTCGCCACCAAGCGCAGGTTCTGGGTCGGGCTGTCGACGCTCGACGCGACCTGATTGCCGTCGATGAAGAACACCACGCTGGCGGGATTCCAGTCGATGCGGTAGCGGTGCGGCGCGTTCAGCCAGGTGCCGCTGATCGGCAGGTTCGTCATGCCGTTGACGTTGGTCCGCGCGTACAGGCCACCGCCATTCATGGTGCTGAAGATGGCCCACTGGGTGTTGTTCAGGTCGACTCCCAGGCCGACGTGCTCGTTGGCGGCCCCGGTGAACGTGGCCACGAATTCCACGGACCGTCCGGCTGGGTAATCGCTGGTAGTGCGGATCAGCGCTCCGTTGAGTAGTGCCACACCGCCACCCACGGTGGCCGTGCCGGGCAGGCTCGGTGGAAGCACCACTTCCCACCCGGAGTCGAGCGCGGTGCCATTGAACTCGGAGCCCGCGCTTGTCGCCAGGGTCACGGCGCCGTTGCCAATCGACGACACCACCGTACCGACCCCGGGCGTCCCCTGAGCGAACTGCGCCTCCGTATCGTCCTTCAGGCAGGCCAGGGGTGGCATCGTGAACGTCGCAGGGGGCTGCCCGGTCTCGGGGTAGACCGCCGTGTTGTTGCCGTCGTCGGTGGATGAGACCCGGAAGTAGTACGTCTGGTTCGCCGCGAGGCCGGTCAGTGTCAGGCTATGGTTCGTGACCATCGCCGAAGCTTCGGCGGATCGCGTCAGCGGGTCCGGCGCCGTTCCGTAGTCCACGTGCGAGTTCGAGAGCTCGTTCGTCGTCCATGTGACGGTCGCGATGCCGTCGTCCACCACCGTGGCGAGCACCGAACTGATGGCCGGCGGAAACGTGTCTTCCAGGTACTGCGCGACGTAGGTGCCCGGCGCCGCCGTGAAGATCGCGTACTGGATGCCCTTGATGATCTCGGTCTGGTACGCGATCGGCACACCGCTCGAACTGATTCCGGTCAGATCGCCGACCCCGCCTTCCACCGGCAGCATCGCCTCGAGGTTGCGCGCCCCAGCGCCCGGCGTGATCGTGAAGCTCAGCTGGTGCTGAGTCTCGTTCCACGCCAGCGCCTCGAACTTGGAGGCATTGCGCCCGTCGAGCCAATGCAGCATCTGCCGGCCCGAGACCACCGGCACGCCGCGCGCCTTGGCCGAGGCCACGATGGCATCCGAGCCGCCGTGCGGTGACGAGTCGAAGTGCATGTTGGTGGTGAAGGCCCCGTAGTAGCCCTCAGCGCCCAGCGCCTTGTCGAGCAGGGCGTCGATGGTATACGGGTAGCTCTGTCCCGACTCGTCGGTCATCTGGGTGGCCGCCTGGTAGCAGTCGATCATCGAGCCGTCGAGTCGCGCGAAACGCATCGGCATCCCGGAGCCGGTGAACATTCCGGGCCAGCTACCCACCCCGCCCGGGAACCACCAGTAGTAGTTGGTGTCGAGCCGCGAGCCGTGCGCGACCTCCACCTCGGCCATGGTGGACCAGTCGCTCCAGACGACGCAGTGGTTGCGCTCGCTCTCCGGAATCGGGAGGCTCGGGTACGTGGAGGTGAAGGTCCCCAGCTGGCCGGCGTAGATCTCCTCCACGGACGCCGGAGTGAAATCCGCGCAGCCGGTGTTCACGTGGAGTGCGGTCTCGAAGCCGTAGGAGTCGTAGCGGGCCGCCGCCGTGTCGGGGAATCCGCCGCCCACGAAGAGGTAACCGCTGGCGCGGATGCACTCCCAGTCGTCTTCCGAACAGTTGGCGGGGCTCTGCTGCATGTAGATGTCGAACCGGGGTGCCATGCCGCCATCCCCGTGGTTGTCCCCGGTCATGACGACGACCGCCTTCTTGCCGCGCGGGAAGTACCAGAATCGGGGCAACGGCTTGCGGTCCAGGTTGGTCTTGAGGACGATGTTGGCCAGCAGGCGCTGCTGCTCGTCGGCCTGCGGGATGGCGACCTTGTTGAGGTCGACCCAGTTGGGCTGCGGGTCGCCGGCGGCGTTGCCATAGAAGAGATCGTCGCTGCGTACGGGACTATTGCCGTCGCGCTCCTGACCCGCCCATGCCGGGTTTCCCTGGCGCGTATAGACCACGGAGCGTGCCAGGTCGTACGTGAATGCCGCGACCTGTCCGCCGTTGGACCCGACGCTCCGCAGCGTCACCGCGGGATTCGCCGTCGGCGTGCTGGCGTCCGAATACAGGGTAGCCAGCGCGGTCGCGCCGTTCAGGGTGTAGAGGTCGGCGGTGCCGTGGTACTGCATGGTCTCGCCGGCGATGCCGTGGCCGGGTCCCGACGCCGTGTCGATGAGCAGGTAGGCGTTGGCTCGCGTGCCGGCGGCATCCGTGAGTCCCAGCAACGACTCCAACTGTCGGTCCGGCCGCATGGCGATGAGGTTGCCGCCGGCGGTCACCCAGTCGGTGAACATGAGGATCTGGTCGGAGGTGAGGGGCATCTCGCCCAGGATCGCGACGTCGTAGCTGGCCAGGTCGATGGCGTTCACCTGGGAGATGTCGCGCACCATGAAGGCATTGAGGCCCTCGTTGCGGAGGATCTCGGCGTAGTACCGCGTGAAGGGATTGGCTGCGGAGCCGACCACGAGAATCGGCCCGCCGGGCCCCTCGTCGGGCGGCGGCGGCGGCGGGTCGTGCGTGGTGAACGACCAAAACACGTCCGACCCCAGTGCGACTCCCGCGAGGTCCGCGATGCCACCGGCCCCGCCCTTCAGCGTCGCGGTGTAGGTGGTGGCGTACGCCAGCGCAGCCGAGGGCGCCAGCGTCGCCACTCGTCCCAGAGCACTCAGCGTCACCGTGGCCGGCACGAGAGCACTCGCGGCATCGCGAAGCTCGAACGTGCTCGTGCCGACCGTGGCCGGGTCCAGGGCCTCGTCGAACGTGGCGGTCACCGTGGTGGACAGCGTCACGCCGGTAGCACTCGGCAGTGGCGAGCGCGATGTCACCGTGGGAGGCGTGATGTCCTGCGCCGCGGTGGTGAACGACCACGACTCGTCGGCCGCCAGCGACGGTCCCTGCCGGATCCTGGATGCCACCGCCACCGCCGCCGAGCGTCGCGGTGTAGGTCGTGGCGAATCCGAGCGGGGCAGCTGGCGTGAGCACGATCGTGCGCAGGCCCGCATCGTAGGTCACGCCGGCCGCCACGGGATTGTGAGACGCGTCCTCCAGCCGGACATGTCGCGGCCGAAACGCTGCCGGGGTCCAGCGCTTCGTTGAACCGCGCGCTGAGGCTCGCGCCAACGGGCACTTCCGTCCCGTCGCTCGCCGGCAGATGCCAGACCACGGACGGGGCGACGTCGCCACCTGCTGCGATCTGCTGATACACCGCCTTGGCCGCCTGGTAGCGGGCCTGCGCCGCGGCCAGATCGTCCTGGAAGTAGCCGTTCCACACCCCGCCCGGCGACGTCTTCTCGATCAACTGGTCGATCCAATCGATGTAGAACTGGGCGTCCGCGACGCTGGCCCGCACCGGCGCACCCGCGACGGTGACGAACACGGCCGCGGTGTGCACCATGTGCCCATCTCCTCCCATCACCCTGGCGCAGAGCCAGCCGCTCTGCTGGAGATCCACCGCCGCCGTGAGGACGTCCGGAGCGCCGGAAGCGACCGCCGTTGCCTTGCTGGCCACCACGACCCCGTTGTGCACCAGCTCGATCGTCCCGGTCGCGCTCTGGTTCGCGCTCCACTGGACCGACACCTGTACCTCGCCGCCGGTGGCGAGCTGGATCTCGTCACCCGGCGTGGCGGTACTGTTCACCTGCAGGTCCAGGAACTGGCCGCTTCCAACTCGCGAGACGACCGTCCTGCCCCGCGCGATGGCGTCGATCCAGCCGCGGTAGGTCAGCGTGCCGGGGACCTGCGCGAAGGTCACGAGCGGCCCGATGACCTGACCGCAGGGGGCATCGGTGCCAGCCGCGAGGCCGGGCCGGAGACCGCAATTCAGCAGGCGGTAGTAGGCCTGGATGGCGGCATCTCCTCCGGCGACGTCCTCCGCGACGTAGTCCGCCGCCCCGAGGGCCACCTCGACCGGATACTCGATCGGGAGACAGCAGTTCAGGGTCTGCGGGATGCCGTCCGGGAGGTACTGCATGTGCACGAACCCGGAGATGCCCCCTTGCTGATGGACCCACTGCAGGATCGGATAGGTGTACTCGTCCCAGATCTGGTGCGCCTCCCTGAGGCCGAGGTTGTTCAGATGCCCGCCCAATGCCTGGTGGGGGTACTGGGTATAGATGGCGTCCCAATGCCATTCGGCGTCCCAGTGGATGATTCGCCCGGGCGTGGAGATCGGATCGTCCTCCCCGCTCACCAGCGGGAGATCGGTGACCGGGTCCTTCACCTCACCGTTGCCCATGTCCGCCAGGAGGGACACGACCGCGACATCCTGCGCGACCATGGCGTCGTAGATGGTCGACACCGGCGCCGGAGTGCCGCCACAGCTGCGATGCACGTGCATGTCGCCCGAGTACCAGCCGGTCGGCTCCGGCCCGTCGGACAGGGGGCCCATCGGTCTGCGTGGGGAACCGCTCGGCACGGGACTGCCCGCCTGATGGGTCGCCTGGGAGCCGGCATTGCCCACCTCCCACATGACGGGTGTGGCGGCAGGCTCCGCGAGCGGCATGAGCGGTGCGAGCCTCGCGGCATGCTTGCCGCTGCTGCGCTGCTCGACCGCTTTCGCGCGTCCGGCCTGCACCCACCCCGGAGCCATGGTGAGGAGAGCGAGTACTTCCAACCCGATCCACGACAGGCACACGGCGCACCGCATTGCCCGCGGCGCGACACCCTGCTGCGACCCGATCCCTCTCATGACGATCCCCCGAGGAGCGGCTGCTGCTGACGGACAGTCCGCTGATTCTTCGCCGACCTTCGACGCCGATTGGCCGAAGCGCTCACTGCTGTGGTGAGACACCTGGCCGTGGAGTTCGATGGCACCTGTTCACGGTGACTGGCGGGCGCGCGGGGGGCGGCTCGTATTCCCGTAGCGAGCGGCGGGGGGCGGCTCGTGATTCGACGCTTGAACGAGCCACGGGGGCGGCCCGTGATCCAGTACTCAGACGAGCTGTGGGGCAACTCGCTGCGATGCACATTGAATTCGCCGTGCCGCGCGGGCGACTGCCGTGCTCGCGCGGCACGTCTGGCTGCTCAATCCAGGAGCACGATCGTCCGTGCGAGCCGGATCGGCCCCGCGCTCAGGCGCGCGAAGTACACGCCGGCGGGAACCCGCTCGCCATGGTCATCGGTCGCATCCCAGACGGGCCGATACTCGCCTGCCGAGCGCTCCCCGCGGATCATCGTCCGCACGCGCCGGCCGTCCACCGAGTAGATCGCCAACTCGACCGCGCCGGGGTGGTCCAGGCTGAAGCTCAGGGCCACGGTCGCGCGGAAGGGGTTGGGCGCGGCGGGGCGGAATGCGGTCCGCGCGGGGAGATGGATCTCTAGCGGCATGCCAGCGATCGCCCTGGGCTGGTTCGCCGCATCGCGTGCGTCCACGCCTGCGAGCCGGATGCCGGCGTCCCCCTCCGCCTTCACACGGAAGCGGAGGACCGCCACGTCGCCGTGACCCTGGATCCCCGCGCCACCGAGAAGCGCCACGTCCACGTTCCCCGGGCTCGACGAGAGCGCCACCGAAGGCGCGCCCTGCTGCGCGAGGAGAGCGCCCGGCGCCAGTCCCAGCGGCGCGACCACGGCAGGATCGAATTCCAGCTCCGCGCTCAACGCCGCGATCGCGCCGGTGCCGGACATCCGGAGTGCGACCGCGAACTCCGAGCCCACGGCGGGCAGCCCCGGTACGTCGAGCGTGACGGCGTCCCGTTCCGCCGGGGCCGGGCGCGCCGCAATCGGGATTCGCGCATTGGTGCCGAAGCTCAGCGCGAACATCACCAGGTCCTCGAATTCGATCGTCCCATCGGGGCTTGGTCGCGCGCTCGTGCTGCGGTCCGTGGTCGGTCCGACGTCCAGACACGCCAGCAGGTCGTCGCCTCCCACGGACACACCGTAGTGCGCGCCGAGGTAGGTGATGTCCTCGGTGGCGACGGCGTTGTTCCCTTGGCACTGACCGCCGACCTCGCCGTTGTGCACGTCGCCGAGCAGATAATCGAGTGCGCCGGCCCGGTTCGACGGACCCGATGTCCCACCCGAGCCGATGGTGAACACGACGTAGTACCAGTAGCCGCGGGTGCCCGGAGCGTCGGTCTGGCTCGGAGCCGTGACGGCCGTCAGCGTCCAGCCCGCCGCCAGGGCCGCGGCGGGGGTGGCCGGGATCGCCGGTTCGCCTCCGAAGCCGGCGCGGTAGCGCGGATGGTCGCCGAAGCCCTTGCGATAGACCTGCGCGGTGCCGATTTGGGGCGGCGGCGTCCAGCTCAGGCTGACACCGACCACGCCGCTCGAGCCGTTGCCGCTCGCGACCCGCGTGGCGGTCAGGTTCGCGACCGGGTCCGGCGGAGCGCCACCCGAACCCGTCGTGAACGTCCAGGTGGGAGTCGAGGTGGTCGTGCTCGCCTCATCTTCGACCGTGACGTACCACTCGTACGGGGTTCCCCCGGCGAGATCCGGCCAGGGGAGCGTGGCGTGCGTTCCCGGGATCACGTTCGTGACCGTGCCGATCAACTGGTAGGGACTGCTGCCCGACATGTCGTAGGCGAGCGTGAACTGGCTGCTCGAGTCCGCGGTCACCTTGTACTGGTCGAGCCATGGGGTGTAAGTGCGGACCCGGATCGCGCTGTTCGCGGGCGAGAACTCCAGGTAGCGCATCCATCCGTCGCCGCCGTTGGACCAGCCCTGGTAGTCCGAGAGCAGTGTGTGAACCGTATGCCCGTCGTAGACGTCGGTCCGCCTCCCCTGATCTCCCACGTGTCCGCACAGCATCAGGAACAGGTTCGGGTTGTTCTTGAGCGCGTCGTAGATCGTCCGCCCCGCCCCGTCCCAGCTGCCTGGATTGCCCGGCCCGATGATGGAATGGACCACCACGATCGCGCGCCGCTCAGAGTGGCTCTTGAGCAGGCTGTCGGCCCAGAACAGCCGATCCGCGTCGGGCGTGCCGTCGTTCTCCAGACTGACGACGATGAAGTCCAGGCCGCTCGCGCTGAAGAAGTGGAACCAGGTGTCGCCGTTGTCGGCGAAGTGGCCGCCGTAGTAACTCCGGCCCTGGAAGCGCGCGGCGCCGAACCACTGATTGTAGTTCTGCGTGCTGTTGTCGGGACTATCCTTGGGGTACTGATCGTGGTTGCCGACGGCGATGCCGTAGGGGATGCCGTCCGGAAGACCAGTGGTGACCGGGTCCTCGAGGATGCTGAATGTCGTGTCGGCGCGCATCCACTGGACCTGGACCGACGCGTCGTCGACGCAGTCTCCGAGCTGCGCGACGTAGGCGATCCGGCGCGCGAGACGCTGGCTCACGGCCCATTGCGTCTGCGCCTTGAACATCGCGTTCTTCGAGTTGCCGACCTGCCCCGTGTAGTTCTGGGCGTCCGGGAGCACGGCGACGGTGAAGTCGGGGCCCGGGGGCCCGTTCGCCGCGCGCCCGTAGAACTTGACCGTGAGCTGGGGCGAGTCCGGGTCGTTGGGAACCACGTCCAGCGTCGGCGGCAGCGCGACGTTCATCGCCTGATCCGCGGGCCCTGCGAGCGTGGGCTGGCCCGGCGGGGCGTTGGTGGTGAAACTGGCGGCGATCGAATGGGCGTGCACCACGCTCGTGAACGCGTAGCTCGAGACCGCCCCCACCGAGCCCCCGTCCACCAGCACGTCGGCCACGCGGTAACCCGGGTCCGCCGTGATGGTGAAGAGTTGGCTGCCACCGTGCCCTACGGAGACCGCGCCGGCGGGCGAGATGGAACCGTGCACCCCGGCGCTGGCGGTGATGGTGTGGTTCATCAGCGCCGCGATCTCGGCGTCGCTCAGTGCCCGGTCGTAGATTCGCGCCTCGTCGATCGCGCCCTGGAACCACCGGTTGGCCTCGCCGGTGCTCTGGGCACCGATCGCCACGGGCAGCGTGTTGTTCGGAATCGCGACCGAGCGCGCCTGCCACGCGTCGAGCACACCGTTGACGTAGAGCTTCATCGTGATGCCGTCATAGGTCGCCGCGACGTGCATCCAGGTGTTGCCATCCTGGGGATAGGCGGTGACTCCATCCAGCCGGCCCGATCCCGGCGTGTTGTCATCGAGCCGGAAGAACGGCCGACCGGGAGCGACCGACGACAACTCGAGGGCGTAGCCCCAGACCGAAGGCGCGTAGGTCTCCTTGGCGATCAGCGGTTGGGTGCCGAGCTTGGCCGGCTTGATCCAGGCCGCGAGCGTGAGCCCGCTCGCGAGGCTGAGACTCGCACTGTGCGGCACCTGCGCGTACTGGCTCGTACCGTTCAGGACCAGCGCCTGGCCCTCGACCCCGGAGCCCCAGATCGCGCCGTTGGGGAGCGAGCCGCTGTTGCCGTAGGTCGAGGCGTCCGAGACGTCGCCGTCCAGCTTCCACCAGCCCACCAGGTCGCCTACCGGCATGTCGGCCGCGAAACTCGCCACGATGGTGTGGTCGGCGATGACGCCGGTGAACGTGTAAGCCGTGACCGCACCCACTGAACTTCCGTCGACCAGGACATCGGCGACGTGATAGCCGGCGTTCGCGACGA
This sequence comes from Candidatus Eiseniibacteriota bacterium, assembly GCA_963725865.1. Lineage (GTDB taxonomy): Bacteria > Eisenbacteria > RBG-16-71-46 > RBG-16-71-46 > RBG-16-71-46 > CAVSAC01. The sequence continues at coordinate 704,803 of CAVSAC010000012.1, read as the reverse complement.
TGCTGAAGCTCTGACTGGCGCCGTCGTCCACGCTCACCGCGCCGCTCGGGCTGATCGAGCCGTTGACTCCGGCCGCGGCGGTGATGGTGTGGGTCGTCGAGGGCAGGCTGGCCAGCGCGGCGATCTCGCCGGCGCTCAGCGCGCGGTTGTAGACCCGGGCGTCGTCGATCGCACCCGAGAAGATCCGGCTGGCGTCTCCGTTGCTCTGGGCCCCGATCCCCAGCGCCAGACTGTTCGACTTGATCGTGATGCCGGCGCCGGCCGTGTTGTCGAGCACGCCGTTCACATAGATCCTCATCGTCGTGCCGTCGTACGTCGCCGCGACGTGGATCCACGTATTGGTCGGATAGGACGTGAGAGCGTCGAGCCGGTTGGTCCCGTTCAGCCGCAGGAACGGCTTGGCCCCGCTCGAGAGATTCAGTTCGTAGCCATCGGTCCCGCCGTAGAGCGCCTTCGCGATGACGTTTTGGGTCCCGACCTTGGTGGTCTTGAACCACGCCGCCAGGGTGATCGAGCCCGTGATGTCCAGTGAGGAGCTGTGGGGCACCGACGCGTACTGGTCGGTCCCGTTCAGGACCAGCGCCTGGCCGGACACACCGGCCGCCCAGGTGGGGCTGCCGAGCAGGTTGCCGTCATTGTGGTAACTGGTGCCGTCGTGGATGACGGTGCCCGTGCCCTCGTCCATCGGCCACTGGCCGACCAGGTCGCCCGCCGGCACGTCGAGCGCGAAGTTGGCCACGATGCTGTGCGGCGACTGCACGTTGGTGAAGGTGTAGCCGGTCACCGCGCCGACCGAGCCGCCGTCCACCACCACGTCGCTGACGTGGTAGCCGGGGTCGGCAGCGATGGCGAAGCTCTGGCTCGCGCCCTGGCTCACCACCACCGCGCCACTCGGACTGATCGCGCCGCCCGCGCCGGCCGCGGCCGCGATGGTGTAGGTGGTGAGACTGGCCAGCGCCGCGATCTCGCCCGCGCTCAGCGCCCGGTTGTAGATCCGGACGTCATCCAGACCGCCCTGCAACCAGCGGCTCGCGCTCCCGCTCCCGTCCACCTGGGCGCCGATCCCGACCGGCAGCGTGTTGCCCGCGATCGCGATCGCCGCCGGCAGCGAACTCTCGAGCACGCCATTGACGTACAGCTTCATCGTCGCGCCGTCGTAGGTCGCCGCCAGGTGGATCCAGCTGTTGAGGTGGTCCGAGTAGAGCGTCGTCGAGTTGATCCGGTAGGTGTCCGCGAGGTCTTCTGGTTGATGCCGGAAGAAGGCCTTGTCGGGTCCCGACGTGGACGATGCAGAGGCCAGGCAGAGCTCGTAGCCGTCCAGGCCGCCGTTGGTGGACTTGCTGATCAGGTTCTGGGTGGCCTCGCGGGCCGGATTGACCCACGTCGCCAGCGTCAGCGCGTTGCTCATGCCGAGCGCCGCGTCGTGCGGCACCGCCGCGTACTGGCTGCTGCCGTTGAGGCTCAGCGCCTGGCCGTCCTGGCCCGTCACGTAGCCCGGGCTGCCCACGACGGTGGCGTCGTAGCCATTGCCCGAGGCGTCGGTGACGTCGCCGTCCAGCTTCCACCAGCCGATCAGGCCCGCCGGCCCGCCGTCGGCCGTGAAGCTCGCCGTGATGGTGTGGTTGGCCGTCACGTTGACGAACGTGTAGCTCCCCACCGCGCCCGCCGAGACCCCGTCCACCTGCACGTCCAGGATGGTGGAGCCGCTGTTCGCCGAGATCGTGAACGGCTGGTTGCTGCCCGGGCTCACGCTCACCGCCCCGCTCGGCGTGATGGTGCCGCCGCTGCCCGCGCTCGCCGTGATCGTGTACGCGCCGCTCGAGCGCAGCACGCTGCTCACGCTGCTGCCGTTGCCGGCCAGGATCACCACCGCGCCCGCCAGGTTCTGCTTCTGGCTGCTCGGATCGTTCAGCCCCCCCGGCATCAGCACCGTGCTCGGCCCGCTCAGCGCGATCGCCGCGGTCGGCGTCTCCTTGTAGAGGATGTTCCCGCTGCTCTCGACCGAGGTGTACACCACCGTCACCGTCGCGGCCCCCTCGTCCAGCAGCACCAGCCCGCGCGTGCCCGCCTCATCCACCGGGTAGAGGTTGTCCCAGCTCCCGCCCGGACGCCGCACCAGCAGCGCGATCCGCGGGTAGCCCGCCGTGTCGTAGCTGGTCTTCACCGCCGCGTACAGCGTCCCGTCGCTGCCCACCGCCACGTGCAGGTGATCGTCCGCCATCCCCGCGCCCACGTTCAGCGCCGACTGCGACGCCGGCACCTCGTCCGCCGTCCAGCTCGCCGGATCCGTCCCGTCCAGGTGGGTGCGGAAGCCAAAGCGCTGCGTGTTCTGGTTCGACCACAACACCCCGATCCGGCCCCCCGCCAGCGCCGTCACCACCGCGATGTCGTCCGCGTGGATCCCGCTCGCCAGCGTCACCGGCCCGCTCCAGCTGCTGTACGGCGCGTCGCTGTAATAGACCACGATCTGGTCCGCCCCCGCCGCGTGGTCGCTGACCACCCACAGCCGCCCCTGGGTGTCCTGCTCGAGGGTCGCCGTCTCCGTGCTGCCGTCCAGCGGCAGCGCCACGTTCGCCGGCCGCGCGCTCCAGGCCTGGTAGCTGTGGCTCGCGCTCACGTACTCGATCGAGGCCAGCTCCGAGCTGCCCGCGTTGAACAGCAGCACCTGGCTCACCGCCCCGCTCGCCTTCACGTCCGCATGCACCCCGGTCGCGTTCGACAGCTTCAGCACGTTGGTCCAGCTGGTGCCGTCGAGCCGCCACACCCAGGTGCCCGACCCGTTCGGCATCACGCACCACCACGTGCCCGCGTGGCTCCACACCTTCGACTGGGGTTTCTCGCCCGTCGTCGCGCTCACCGTGAACGGGTTCAACGGCGTGTGGACCGGCGGCAGCGCCGCCGCAGGAGAGCTAGCGATCAGACAACAGGCCGCGACGAACGCGGCGAGGAAACGAGGGAGCCGAGCGGCCGTGCGGTACATGCGGTGCCTTTCCCGTGGTGGAGTAGCCTCAGCGAATCAGCGTCACCCGGTTCCACACCGACCGGCCCGCGACTTCGAGCCTGGCCAGATACACCCCCGGCGCGAGCCTCACGCCGGCCTCGCTGAGGCCATCCCAGGTAACCGTGTGGACCCCAGGCCCGGAGCGTGTCCCCGCGAACCGGCGCACCACGCGGCCCTGCAGGTCGAACACGGTGAGGGACTCGGGCCCCGCGCGGTCGGAGCCGATCGTGAAAACGAGGCTTCCGGGACTGGGATTGGGCGCGACCGCCAGCGACACACGCACCGAGCCCGACGCGCCGACGCTCACCGGCATCCCGATGCCGATTCGGGCGTCCGTCGTGTAGGCGGGCCTCACGTAAATTCCGGCGTTGTAGAACTCCAGGCCCGGCAGGAAACGCACCGTCGTCACCTGCTGCTCGGTCGAAGCCTGAAAGCGCAAGTGGTAGATCTGCCCGGGTCCCGTCAGTGCGACGCCGTTGCACAGCAGCACGTCCGTGATGGTGTCCGTGCTCGCGCCGGGCCTGAAGCGGTGGAAGGTATTCCCGCACGCACCTGTCATGTACGCGCCCTCTTGAAGCGACAGCGGCGACAGGGGCACCAGCGTGAGTGCCGTCGGGTCGTAGCCGACCACCGCATCGAAGCCATTGAACGGATCGCCGGCCTGCGTCACCTCGATGTAGAGGTCGAACACCGCCCCGGGAGTCACCTGTTGGGTCGCCGGCGTGAGCCCCACCGTAACCCCCGCAGCGTTCGTGGAAGCGTGAGTCGCAGGCACGCCGGCCCCCAGCACAGCCACCACCAGCGCGGCCTTTGTGCACCTTCGCAGTTTCATCGCTTCCTCCCGCCGCACTGCCCACGACGGGCGGCCCCGGTCCGCGACCGAGTGCGGAGCTCGTGGCCGCCCGCGCGGGCGGATTCCTTACCTCAGGTACACCAGTTTGCGGGTGAAGTGGCGCTTGCCGGCCACCAGCTGCACGTAGTACACACCCGCCGCGGCGTGGGACCCGTGGTCGTCGCGGCCATCCCACCGCGGCCGGTACTCGCCCGGCTCGCGCAGCCCGCTGACCAACGTCCGCACCCGCCGTCCGTCCACCGAGTACAGCGCCAACTCCACCTCACCCCGCTGCGCCAGGCTGAAGCTCAGCACCGCCTCCCCGCGGAAGGGGTTCGGCTGCGCCAGCGCCAACTGGGTCACCGTCGGCACCCGCGCCACCAGCCGCTCCGACTTGACCGGCGTCACCTTCTGGTTCGCGCCGTCGCGACCGTCCAGCACCTCGATCCGGATCTTCGGATCGCCGGCCGCCAGCACCTTGAAGCTCACCGTCGCCAGCACCCCTTCCCCGCTCATCCCCGCCGCCCCCAGCACCGCCGCATCCACCGTCCCGAGCCGGGCCGAGAACGCCACGCCGTCGTGCGCGGTCAGCCACTCACCCGCGGCGTGTCCCACCGGCTCGACCACCGCCGGGTCCCATGCCAGCTTGGTGGACAGCGCCCGCAGCGTCCCGCTGCCGCGCAGCGTCAGCGTCGCGGTCACGAGGTCCCCCAGCGCCACGGCCTCCGGCCGCTCGAGCACGATTCCATCGCTGCTCGCCACCGCCACCGCCGCTGGCCCCGCGCGCAGCTGCGGCGCCGAGACTCCGCCGTAGTTGATTGCGATGATCACCAGGTCCTCGAAGTCGAGCGCGTTGTCCGTGAGCGGCAGGCCGGTCGGCAGGTGCGTCGCTGTCGGCCCGACGTCGATGTAGCCCAGCGGGTCGCTCGCCGGCACCAGCGCGACCCCGTAGTGAGCGCCCAGAACCGAGACGTCCAGCCCGTTCACGACATTGTCTCCCACTCCGGGCGTCACGCCGTTGGTCACGTCACCCAGGAAGTAGTCGAGCGCGGCAGGCTGGTTCGATACCGGCGAGCGCGTCCCGTAGGTATCCGTGACATAGGCCACGTAGTAGTAGTAGTCACGCAGCGACGGCGCATCGAGGTAAGTCGTGCCGGTCAGGTGCGTGGCGATCGACGTCCACCGCGCCTCCGGCGGATACGTCGTCACCGGCGAACCACCGCCGTCGTCGAATTCCGGATAGTGCCCGTAGCTGGCGCGCCACAGCTCGAGCGTCGAGCCGCCTGGCAGTGCCGGCCAGCTGATCGAGACCTTGCAAGTATTGCCCGGCCCGTTCCCGGTCCTGAGCTGGTTGACCGTGAGTGTCGTGGGCAGGACGTCGGGGTTGACCACGAACGTCGCCGTGATGCTCTTGTTCCCATCCATGGTCAGCGAGGTCGGATTCGTACTGCCGGTGAGGTGTCCGCTCCAGCTGTCGAAGTGCCAGCCGGTCGCCGGAACCGCGCTCACCGACACCACCGTCCCGTACGTGTAGCTGCCGCCCGGCGGCACCAGATTCACCGTGCCATTCCCGACCGTGGCCACGGTCAGGCTGTAGGAGTCCTGCGTGAACGTCGCCGTCACACTCTTGTTGCCGTCGATCGTCACCGCCAGCGGACTGCCACCGCTCGCATCGCCAGTGAACCCCGCGAACGTCCAGCCGGCATCCGCGGTCGCCGTCAGCGTCACCACGTCACCGTAGTGGTAGCTCGCCTGCTCCGGGTCCTTCACCACCGTCCCGTTGCCGACCTTCACCACCGTCAGCGTGTAGCTGTTCTGCGTGAACGTCGCCGTCACGCTCTTGTTGCCGTCGATCGTCACCGCCAGCGGACTGCCGCCGCTCGCATCGCCAGTGAACCCGGCGAACGTCCAGCCGGCATCCGCGGTCGCCGTCAGCGTCACCACGTCACCGTAGTGGTAGCTCGCCTGGCTCCGGCGTCCTTGGCCACCGTCCCGTTGCCGACCTTCACCACCGTCAGCGTGTAGCTGTTCTGCGTGAACGTCGCCGTCACGCTCTTGTTGCCGTCGATCGTCACCGCCAGCGGACTGCCACCGCTCGCGTCGCCAGTGAACCCGGCGAACGTCCAGCCGGCATCCGCGGTCGCCGTCAGCGTCACCACGTCACCGTAGTGGTAGCTCGCCTGCTCCGGGTCCTTCACCACCGTCCCGTTGCCGACCTTCACCACCGTCAGCGTGTAGCTGTTCTGCGTGAACGTCGCCGTCACGCTCTTGTTGCCGTCGATCGTCACCGCCAGCGGACTGCCGCCGCTCGCGTCGCCAGTGAACCCGGCGAACGTCCAGCCGGCGTCCGCGGTCGCGGTCAGCGTCACCACGTCACCGTAGTGGTAGCTCGCCTGCTCCGGGTCCTTCACCACCGTCCCGTTGCCGACCTTCACCACCGTCAGCGTGTAGCTGTTCTGCGTGAACGTCGCCGTCACGCTCTTGTTGCCGTCGATCGTCACCGCCAGCGGACTGCCGCCGCTCGCGTCGCCAGTGAACCCCGCGAACGTCCAGCCGGCGTCCGCGGTCGCGGTCAGCGTCACCACGTCACCGTAGTGGTAGCTCGCCTGCTCCGGGTCCTTCACCACCGTCCCGTTGCCGACCTTCACCACCGTCAGCGTGTAGCTGTTCTGCGTGAACGTCGCCGTCACGCTCTTGTTGCCGTCGATCGTCACCGCCAGCGGACTGCCACCGCTCGCGTCGCCAGTGAACCCGGCGAACGTCCAGCCGGCGTCCGCGGTCGCCGTCAGCGTCACCACGTCACCGTAGTGGTAGCTCGCCTGCTCCGGGTCCTTCACCACCGTCCCGTTGCCGACCTTCACCACCGTCAGCGTGTAGCTGTTCTGGGTGAACGTCGCCGTCACGCTCTTGTTGCCGTCGATCGTCACCGCCAGCGGACTGCCACCGCTCGCGTCGCCAGTGAACCCCGCGAACGTCCAGCCGGCGTCCGCGGTCGCGGTCAGCGTCACCACGTCACCGTAGTGGTAGCTCGCCTGCTCCGGGTCCTTCACCACCGTCCCGTTGCCGACCTTCACCACCGTCAGCGTGTAGCTGTTCTGCGTGAACGTCGCGGTCACACTCTTGTCGCCGTCCATCGTCACGGTCGCCGGGCTGCCACCCGTCACGGCCCCGCTGAACGCTCCAAACGTCCAGCCCGCCGCCGGCGTCGCCGTCAGCGTCACCACCGTGCCCTTCTCGTACTTGCCGAGCACCGGTTCCGGGTCCTGCGTCACGGTGCCACTGCCGTCCTTGGTGACCGTCAACGTCACGGTCAGGTCCGCCAGCACGCTCGCAGACGTCCCGATGCTCGGGGTGATGTCCCCGTTCTGGCAGTTGCGCAGTCTCACGCTTTCGATCGAGACGGTCCCCGTTCCGCTGTGCGTGGCGTTCAGATCGACGGTGAAGAGCGTGCCGCTCAAGGCGTCCGTGCCGCAGGGCTCACCCAGCGTCGAGGCGTCGACCTGGTAGAGGTGGTAGCCGCCGACCACGCCATTGTCGATGAGCTGGAAGCTGTAGCCGTCGGGCAAGAAGGTGCCCCGGTGGATGCTGAGCTTGCCCTCAGGCAGCACCAACGGCTCGGAGACCTTGAATTGCACGCTGAATGCCATCAGCGGCGGGTCCGAGCTACTGCGCGCGATGGTGAACGGCACCGTGACGTGGTCGGTCGAGGCCAAGATCGGCCCCGAGGGCGCGCCGACGTTGATGGTGCCGGCGGACACGAAACTGGCCGCGATGGTGTGGTCGGCCGTGACGTTCGTGAAGGTATAGGTGGCCACCGGCCCCTGCGGAGCACCGTCCACTAGTACCTGCGAGAGCGCGTAGCCATCATTCGCCGTGATGGTGAAGGCCTGATCCGCGCCCGGGTTCACCATGACATCGCCGACCGGACTGATGGTGCCGCCCGTCCCGGCGCTAGCCGTGATCTTGTACTGACTCACAGCGAACTTCGCAGTGATGGACTTGTCCGCGTCCATCGTCACTTCCAGCGGATTGACGGCTCCGGAGGCGCCTCCACTCCACTCCACGAAATGCCAGCCTCCGGTCGCCGTCGCCGTCAGCGATACCACGGTCCCCACGTCGTAGCTGGGCCCCGGCGAGCTCCGTCCCACCGAGCCGCCCCCTACGGGATCCACTGCGGTTGTCAGGGTGTAAACCCGCACGAAGTGGGCGGTGACCGACTTGCTCGCGTCCATCGTCACCAAGACCGGATTCTCCGTGCCCGTCGTCCCACCACTCCAGTGGTCGAACCGGAAGCCCGCGCTCGGCGCCGCCGTCAGGGACACCACGGTGCCCGAGGGGTAGCTCGGCAGGTCCGGGTCCCGCGTCACCAAGCCGCCCTCGGGCGGAGCCGCGTCAGTGGTCAGTGTGAAGTTGTCGGGAGCAAAGGTCGCGGTGATGCTCCGGTCCCTGTTGATGGGCAGCGTGAGGGAACCGCCTGAGCCCGTGGTGTCGCCGGTCCAACCCACGAAGAGGTAGCCGGGGCCCGGGTTCGCCGTCAGGGTCACGATCGTGTTGTGGGTGTAGGTCGGCTGGTCCGCGGGCGACTTGCCGACCGTGCCGCTCCCGACCGTCGTCACGGTCAGCGTGTGGCTGGCCAGGGCGGCAACGTCGCCGGCCGTCAGCGCGTAGTTGTAGACGCGGGCGTCGTCGACCCCACCCTTCAGGTATCTCGAAGCCGAGCTGCCCGTGTATTCGGCTCCGATGCCCAGGGGCAGCGTATTGCCGGCGATGGTGAAGGCGCTGGTTGCCTGGGTCTCCAGTACGCCATTCACGTACATCTTGACCGTGGCTCCGTCGTACGTGGCGGCCACGTGCATCCAGGTGTTGCCATCAGTCGGGTACAGCGAGCTGGCATTGAGCCTGGGACCAACGGTGCCGTTGAACCGAACGAACGCTGTCCCGGTGCTGGCGGCTGGAGGCTGCGCGAGGTTGAGCTCGTACCCGCTAGTCCCCGAGCTGAGGCCCTTCTCGATCACGTCTTGGGTCGCCCCCTGCGCGGGCTTGACCCACGCGGCGAGCGTGATCGCGTTGCTCATGTTGAGCGCGTCGCTGTGGGGCACGAATGCATACTGGCTCGTTCCATCCAGCGAGAGCGCCTGCGCACCCTCGATGCCAGTGCCGTACCCCGGGCTCGGGCTGCCAGCGGGCGTGGCGCCAAAGCCGTTGCCCGTGGCATCCGCGAGGTCGCCTTCCATGCGCCAACGGGCCACCAACTCGGCGGATCGGCCGCGAATGTCGCCGCGATTGTGTGGTCGGTCGTGACGTTCGTGAAAGTGTAGCTGGTCACTGCACCGACGGTGCCACCATCCACGAGCACGTCGTCTGTGTGGTAGCCAGGGTTCGCGGCGATCGCGAAGGTCTGGTTTGCGCCGTCGCTTACAGTCACAATCGGCCCGGGCGGCGTAATCGTCCCATTCGCCCCGGCATTCACCGTGATCGTGTGCGAGCCCACGGCGAAGGTCGCGGTGATGTTCCTCGTCCGATTCATCGCGACCGTGATCGGATTGTTCGTGGTGCTGGTGTCCCCACTCCAGCCGACGAATGTCGCGCCACCTGTCGGCGTCGCGGTCAGCGTCACGACTGTTGCGTGATCGTACGCCGCCTGGTCCGGGCTCTTACTCACCGTGCCCGTGCCAACGATCGTCACGTTCAGCGGGTGCACCACAAGCGCCGCGATCTCGCTCGCGCTGAGCGCGTACGTGTAGACCCGGGCGTCGTCAATCGAGCCCGAAAAGAAGCGGCCAGTCTCCCCGGTGCTTTGGGCGCCTATGGCTAGCGCTACGGTGTTGGTCGGGAGGGGGATGGATCTGTTCCACGTGACATCCAGCACGCCGTTGGCGTAGAGCTTCATGGTGGAGCCGTCATACGTCGCAGCCACGTGGATCCAGCGGCCGTCGGTCGGATACGACTTGGCGCCGTTGAGCCTGCCAGCGCCTGCTGTGGGTGCGGGTGTGTTGTTGTCGAGCCTGAAGAAGGGCTGACCACCCGATCCCAGGTCCAACGCGTAGCCCGGAGTGGTGATGGGAGTCCCCGAGCCGTAGACCTCCTTCGCAATCACCGGCATCGTCCCAGCCGCAGGGACCTTGATCCACGCGGCGACAGTCACTTCTCTCGTGGCATTGAGCGAGGCGGGATTGGCGCCCGTGACCGCGTACTGACCACCGCTGATGGACACGGCGTTACCGTCGACGCCCGGCACCCAAGTCCCTGTACTGCCATTGAGGTTCGCGTTGTTGTTGGCCGTGGAGTCCGGGACAAAGAGACCGGTGCCCCCCTGGTTCATGGGCCACCAGCCTGCCAGTGAGCCGCCGCTCGCGACGACGTCGGACCAGGTCGTGCCTACACGGATTCCGTCGAGGACGGCATTAGGGGCGTCGGTGGCAGTCCCCTGCCGGAGAGCGATTGCTGCAAGGCTCGTAGCATCAGTGCTCGCCGTTTCAGTCAAGGTCACGGTTGGGGAGGGCTCAGCGCCCCCCACCACCGGATTGATGAAGAGGCTGACAACGTCGTCAGTCGTACTGCCGGTGTTGAACGTGTACTTGACGACGACTAGGTAAGTCGTATTCAGCGCGTAAGTGAAACCGGTGTAGGAGGCTGTGGTGGAGAACTTGGATAGGCCAAAAGCCAGATTATTGGACGCGTCCCGCTTGCACCACACTCGGCCATGGAAGCTGCTGGAGCCAAAGTGCAGGAAGTAGTCGCCCGCCGTCTTGGCCGCAGCTACGTTCACCAGGAATGAGCAATAGACACTCCCCGCGGTCTGCGCCGTGAACGCACGGTTGTCGTCCTCGCCGCTGGTGGTCAGCGTGACCGCATTTCCGATGTTCGGAGAGGAATAGCCGGCGTACGAGAGACCTGGCGATGTTGTCACGATCGCATTCGTGCCTGCGGCACTGTGCGCAGTCCAGTTGTCGTGGCGGTCAGTGCTGTACCAGGCCTGTAGTTGAATCCCTCATTGAGCAGCACTGCCGCCGATGCCGACGCAACGAAACCTCCAAGCGGCACGGCTACCATGCACGCGACGAGCGCAAGCTTCGTCCCGAAACGCGTACCGAGGATGTTCACAGTGCCTCCGAATTGAGCGGACGCATGCTGGGCATGCCCGAGGAGGGAAATGGAACAGGCCTTGTCATCGGCGGGGGTATGAGGAGCCGGCGCGCGCTCGCGCGCGGCCACGCCGCCCCCGCGCGCCGAGAGTGACAACGGGAATCCGCCGGCGGCGAGGTGTGGCTCAGCCGCCGGTCGACATGAGGAGGGGAAGGCGCTGCCCCGCAGGGACGCGCTATGCACGGAGGAATCGAGGTTGCGGCCCAGCGCGGCATGAGGTCGTTTCCCAAAGAAGATCAGGGTCTAAGCGATGTGCCCGAGACTGCACCGGGTCGCGGTTCGTGGGAGAACCGCGTCTGTGCACTACGCGATCGCAGTAGTTGACGGAGAGGAGCGGGGGGCTCGGACCACCGAGCAGGGGGCTCGGCGACTAGCGGCAACCAATCGTGGGTTTGGACACGATGCGACCTTGCATGAGAGTTTCCCACGCTTGGAGACCGACTACAAGATTCCATGACATCGGGACGTCAGCGTCTTCCCCGGGCATCGCTCGTCTGGTGGGCAGCACGCTCACGGCCCTCCGGTATCCGCAGCCGAGCTTGGCGGGTCGGAATGAGTCGCTCCCGGCGGGCGGCCGCCGATTCGCAGCTGCTGCGGAGCTCGGGTCCGCCCGCCTGGGCACAGCTCTTACCTACCTCAGGTACACCAGCTTGTGGGTGAAGTGGCGCTTGCCGGCCACCAGCTGCACGTAGTACACGCCTGCCGCGGCGTGGGACCCGTGGTCGTCGCGGCCATCCCACCGCGGCCGGTACTCGCCCGGCTCGCGCAGCCCGCTGACCAACGTCCGCACCCGCCGTCCGTCCACCGAGTACAGCGCCAACTCCACCTCACTGCGCTGCGCCAGGCTGAAGCCCAGCACCGCCTCCCCGCGGAATGGGTTCGGCTGCGCCAGCGCCAACCGGGTCACCGTCGGCACCCGCGCCACCAGCCGCTCCGACCTGACCGGCGTCACCTTCTGGTTCGCGCCGTCGCGACCGTCCAGCGCCTCGATCCGGATCTTCGGATCGCCGGCCGCCAGCACCTTGAAGCTCACCGTCGCCAGCACCCCTTCCCCGCTCATCCCCGCCGCCCCCAGCACCGCCGCATCCACCGTCCCGAGCCGGGCCGAGAACGCCACGCCGTCGTGCGCGGTCAGCCACTCACCCGCGGCGTGCCCCACCGGCTCGACCACCGCCGGATCCCATGCCAGCCTGGTGGACAGCGCCCGCAGCGTCCCGGTGCCGCGCAGCGTCAGCGTCGCGGTCACGAGGTCCCCCAGCGCCACGGCCTCCGGTCGCTCGAGCACGATTCCGTCGCTGCTCGCCACCGCCACCGCCGGCTCGGCCTTGGTTTGCGGTACCGACGCGCGGCCAAAGTCCAGCGCGAAGATCACCAGGTCCTCGAACTCGAGCACGTTGTCGGTCTGCGGCAGTCCGATCGGTAGCCGCGTGTCAGTCGGCCCGACGTCCAGGAATCCCAGCGGATCGCTCGCAACCAGCGCGACCCCGTAGTGAGCGCCCAGCACCGAGACGTCCAGTCCGTTCACGACATTGTTGCCCACTCCGGGCGTCACGCCGTCGGTCACGTCACCCAGGAAGTAGTTGAGTGCCCCGGCCGACAGCCCGGAGACCGGCGACCGCGTGCCGTACTGGTCGGTCACGTAGGCGATGTAGTAGTAGAAGTCCCGCGCCGAAGGCGCATCGAGGTCATTCGGGTGCTGGATCGCCGGCAGTTTGGTCCACGTCGCTGACTCCGGCGGGTATGCCGAGGGTACCGTCGGCGGCGAGCCGGCTTGGGGCGCGTCGTTGTACTCGGGGTAGTTCCCGTGGCCCGCGCGCCAGACCTCGATCGTGGACCCACTCGGCAGGCTTGGCCATGCCAGCTTGATCTTGGTCGTGGGGCCCGGGTCATTCCCGCTCCGCAGCTGCGTGGCCGTCAGTGTCGTGGGCAGGACGTCGGGGTTGACCACGAACGTCGCCGTGATGCTCTTGTTCCCATCCATGGTCAGCGAGGTCGGATTCGTACTGCCGGTGAGGTGTCCGCTCCAGCTGTCGAAGTGCCAGCCGGTCGCCGGAACCGCGCTCACCGACACCACCGTCCCGTACGTGTAGCTGCCACCCGACGGCACCAGATTCACCGTGCCATTCCCGACCGTGGCCACGGTCAGGCTGTAGGAGTCCTGCGTGAACGTCGCCGTCACGCTCTTGTTGCCGTCGATCGTCACCGCCAGCGGACTGCCACCGCTCGCATCGCCAGTGAACCCGGCGAACGTCCAGCCGGCATCCGCGGTCGCGGTCAGCGTCACCACGTCACCGTAGTGGTAGCTCGCCTGCTCCGGGTCCTTCACCACCGTCCCGTTGCCGACCTTCACCACCGTCAGCGTGTAGCTGTTCTGCGTGAACGTCGCCGTCACGCTCTTGTTGCCGTCGATCGTCACCGCCAGCGGACTGCCACCGCTCGCGTCGCCAGTGAACCCGGCGAACGTCCAGCCGGCATCCGCGGTCGCGGTCAGCGTCACCACGTCACCGTAGTGGTAGCTCGCCTGCTCCGGGTCCTTCACCACCGTCCCGTTGCCGACCTTCACCACCGTCAGCGTGTAGCTGTTCTGCGTGAACGTCGCGGTCACGCTCTTGTTGCCGTCGATCGTCACCGCCAGCGGACTGCCACCGCTCGCGTCGCCAGTGAACCCCGCGAACGTCCAGCCGGCGTCCGCGGTCGCCGTCAGCGTCACCACGTCACCGTAGTGGTAGCTCGCCTGCTCCGGGTCCTTCACCACCGTCCCGTTGCCGACCTTCACCACCGTCAGCGTGTAGCTGTTCTGCGTGAACGTCGCCGTCACGCTCTTGTTGCCGTCGATCGTCACCGCCAGCGGACTGCCGCCGCTCGCGTCGCCAGTGAACCCGGCGAACGTCCAGCCGGCATCCGCGGTCGCGGTCAGCGTCACCACGTCACCGTAGTGGTAGCTCGCCTGGCTCGGCGCCTTGGCCACCGCGCCGCTGCCCACCACCGTCACGTCCAGCGTGTAGCTGTTCTGCGTGAACGTCGCGGTCACGCTCTTGTTGCCGTCGATCGTCACCGCCAGCGGACTGCCACCGCTCGCGTCGCCAGTGAACCCCGCGAACGTCCAGCCGGCATCCGCGGTCGCCGTCAGCGTCACCACGTCACCGTAGTGGTAGCTCGCCTGCTCCGGGTCCTTCACCACCGTCCCGTTGCCGACCTTCACCACCGTCAGCGTGTAGCTGTTCTGCGTGAACGTCGCGGTCACGCTCTTGTTGCCGTCGATCGTCACCGCCAGCGGACTGCCGCCGCTCGCGTCGCCAGTGAACCCCGCGAACGTCCAGCCGGCATCCGCGGTCGCCGTCAGCGTCACCACGTCACCGTAGTGGTAGCTCGCCTGCTCCGGGTCCTTCACCACCGTCCCGTTGCCGACCTTCACCACCGTCAGCGTGTAGCTGTTCTGCGTGAACGTCGCCGTCACGCTCTTGTTGCCGTCGATCGTCACCGCCAGCGGACTGCCGCCGCTCGCGTCGCCAGTGAACCCGGCGAACGTCCAGCCGGCATCCGCGGTCGCGGTCAGCGTCACCACGTCACCGTAGTGGTAGCTCGCCTGCTCCGGGTCCTTCACCACCGTCCCGTTGCCGACCTTCACCACCGTCAGCGTGTAGCTGTTCTGCGTGAACGTCGCGGTCACGCTCTTGTTGCCGTCGATCGTCACCGCCAGTGGGCTGCCGCCGCTCGCGTCGCCAGTGAACCCGGCGAACGTCCAGCCGGCATCCGCGGTCGCGGTCAGCGTCACCACGTCACCGTAGTGGTAGCTCGCCTGCTCCGGGTCCTTCACCACCGTCCCGTTGCCGACCTTCACCACCGTCAGCGTGTAGCTGTTCTGCGTGAACGTCGCGGTCACACTCTTGTCGCCGTCCATCGTCACGGTCGCCGGGCTGCCACCCGTCACGGCCCCGCTGAACGCTCCAAACGTCCAGCCCGCCGCCGGCGTCGCCGTCAGCGTCACCACCGTGCCCTTCTCGTACTTGCCGAGCACCGGTTCCGGGTCCTGCGTCACGGTGCCACTGCCGTCCTTGGTGACCGTCAACGTCACGGTCAGGTCCGCCAGCACGCTCGCAGACGTCCCCGTAATCGAGGGAATGACCCCGTTCTCGCAGTCGCGCAGCTTCACGCTCTCGATCGAGACGGTCCCCGTTCCGCTGTGCGAGGCGTTCAGGTCGATGGTGAAGAGCGTGCCGCTCAAGGCGTCCGTGCCGCAGGGCGAGCCCAAGGTCGAGGCGTCGGCCTGGTAGAGGTGGTCACTGCCGACCATGCCCCGGTCGATGACTTGGAAGTTGGTCCCCGGCAGGAAGGCGCCCCGGTGAACGCTGTTCTTGCCCGCGGGGAGCACCAGCGGCTCGGAGACCTTGAACACCACGCTGAAGGCCATCAGCGCCGGCGAGGAGCCGCTGCGCGTGATGGTGAACGGCACCGTGACGTGGTCGGTCGAGGCCAGGATCGGTCCCGGGGCCGCGCCGACATCGATGGTGCCGGGCGCCGCAAAGCTGGCCGCGATGGTGTGGTCGGTCGTGACGTTCGTGAAGGTGTAGCTCGCGATCGGCCCCTGCGAGACTCCGTCCACCAATACATCCGTGATCGCGTAGCCCACATCCGCTGCGATGGCGAAGGTCTGATCCGCGCCATCGCTCACACTGACGGCGCCGCCCGGGTCGATCGAGCCACCGGTCCCGGCGCTCGCCGTGATGGTGTGATTTGCCGCCCACGCTGTTGCGCCGCACGTCACGAGCATCACCGCCACCAGCAAAGCGATCGATGCCAGCCGCGCTCCGAAACGAGTACGCGAACTCAACACAGAACCTCCAGAGTAGCGGCTGCATGCGGAGCATGCCCGCCGAGGGAGTAAAACGGGCGCTGCGATGAGAGTGTGGATGCGAGAGTCAGCGACCGGCCGTGGGAATCCGTCGGCTCACACGTCCGACAGAAGGTGCCCGTGGTGAATCGCCACGCGTGGCACGGGTGGGCCGGCCTGGGGCGGGCACGGGTCAACCTGCGGGGCCCGGGCGCGGATCGCGTCCCCTGACGGAAAGCGGCAATACATGAAGAATCGATGACGGCGGCCCTGCGTGACATGGTGCATGTCCCGAAGAAGATGAGCGCCAAGCATGACGCTCGACTACATCACCGGGTCGTCATTCGAGAGACATCCGTGTCCGTGCTCGCTCGATCGGGGCGTTCGCGGCGCTGAGCGGGGGGCTCAAGACACAAGACGTCGAGCGGGGGGCTCGAGACGCCGAGCAGGGGGCTCGGGGTTTGCCACGCGGCGGCCCTAATTTGTTCGCGGTGCGACCCTGCTCGGAGTCTCCCGCGTGTTGGGTCTTTCTGCAAACCCTTTTGACGGCCCGCCGGAATTTACTATGTTGAGGCGCGCGACCAGACAATGCACTAGCATGAGTCGTGTCCCCCGACGATGAGCGCGGACGAAGGTCGAGACTGCAGCAGCAACCAGCCCTCGACCCGACAATCCTCCGCGCGGCAGTGATCTCGATCGGACGCACGGGCCGACCGGCTCGGGTCATGTGGCTCGGACGGTTGTAGCCCCCCCCGCGTGCGACCTGCACCGGAAGCTCACGGAAGCGCTCCCGGCAAACCGTCGGACAGCTTTGCGAAGCGAGCGGGCCGAGGGCCCACTGATTGGCTTCGCCAGCCCAAGCGAGCGTTCGTAGGGAAAGCCGCCGGACGCTCGTGGCAGCATCGCAATGCGCGGGGTCAGGCCCTGCATCGCGGTCGCGCGGCAGGCCGCATCTCCTGCTTACGCCCTCGAGCGTAGGAGGTAGACCGTGCGCCCCATCCTCCTTGCAGTCCTCTGCCTTGCCATGCTGGCCCCTCCTGCGGCGGCGCTGCCGCCGGTCCACACGCCGTTGAACCCGTTCACGGTGAGCGCGACGACGGGCGAGAAACCCCAGTCGAAGGTGTGGAGCCACGCGGGCACGTGGTGGTGCGTGATGCCGAACGGGTCGGGCACCTGGGTGTGGCGGCTCGACGGCACCAGCTGGACCAACGTGCTGAAGCTGTCGAACGCGACCGGGGTGCATGCGGACGTGAAGGCGAGCGGGGCGGTGAGCCAGGTGCTGCTGTTCAACGCGGGCAGCTCGGAGCTGGCCTCGATCGAGTACGTGAGCGCGAGCCACAGCTACCAGGCCTGGAGCGCGCGGCCGGCGAACGTGGCGCTGCCGCTGGACGGCAGCACGGAGACGGCGACCCTCGAGCAGGACACCCAGGGGCGGCTGTGGGTGGTCAGCGACCACGCGGCGGGGGCGGACCAGATCGTGGTCTACTACAGCGACGCGCCGTACAGCAGCTGGAGCGGGCCGGTGACGCTGGCGAGCGGGATCCACGCGGACGACATCGCGGTGGTGACGGCGCTGGCGGGGGGCCGGATCGGGGTGTTGTGGTCGAACCAGAACACGCAGCGCTTTGGCTTCCGCACCCACCTGGACGGGACGGATCCGGCGAGCTGGACGGCGGACGAGGTGCCGGCGTCGCAGTCGGCGCTGAACGTGGGCGCGGGGATGGCGGACGATCACCTGCACGTGGCGGTGGGCAGCGACGGGACGCTGTACGCGGCGGTGAAGACCAGCTACGACACGGCGGGCTACCCGCGGATCGCGCTGCTGGTGCGGCGTCCGGGCGGGAGCTGGGACAACCTCTACCCGGTGGATGAGGCGGGCACGCGCGGGCTGGTGCTGCTGGACGAGGGGGCCGCGACGGTGACGGTGGTGTACACCTCGGTCGAGAGCAGCGGGAACATCCTCTACAAGGAGACGCCGACCGCGGCGATCGCGCTGAGCGGGCCGAGCACGGTGCTGATGCCGGGGGGGCTGAACGATCCGAGCAGCCAGAAGCAGAACCTGGCGGGCGCGGTGGTGATCCTGGCCGGCAACGGCAGCAGCGTGAGCAGCGTGCTGCGCTCGAGCGGCGCGTACACGATCACGGCGAGCGCGGGCAGCGGCGGCACCATCACGCCGAGCGGGGCGGTGAGCGTGAGCCCGGGCAGCAACCAGCCGTTCACGATCTCGGCGAACAGCGGCTCCACCATCCTGGACGTGCAGGTGGACGGGGTCTCGGCGGGCGCGGTGGGGAGCTACACGTTCGTCAACGTGACGGCCAACCACACCATCACGGCGAGCTTCACGGCCGACGGCGGGCCGGCGGGCCTGATCGGCTGGTGGAAGCTGGACGGCGACGTCACCGACGCCTCGGGCAATGGCTACGACGCCACCGTCGTGGGCAGCCCGGGCTACGTGACGGGCCAGGACGGCCAGGCGCTGAGCCTCAACGGCAGCAGCCAGTACGCGGCGGTGCCGCACGACGCGGCGCTCGGCATGAGCAACGCGCTGACGCTGGCGACGTGGGTCAATCCGGCCCGCGAGGCCACCCAGAACCTGATCAGCAAGTCCACCAACGGCGGCCTCGGTGGCTACGAGCTCTGCCTGGCGGCCACCAGCTCCACCTGGCCACACAAGGCGTTCTTCCGGCTCAATCAGGTCCCCTCGGGAGACACCTACCGGATCAACTCGACGACGCTCTACTCGGACCACCTCAACAGCTGGATCCACCTGGCGGCGACCTACGACGGCGCGACGATGAAGCTGTACGTCAATGGCGTGCTCGAGAGTTCGCTGCCGGCGGCGATCGCGATCGCGGGCAACACGCTGCCGGTCGGGATCGGCGCCCAGGTGGACGGGAGCGGGAGCGCGAGCCGCTGGTTGCAGGGCGGTCTGGATGACGTCCGGATCTACAACCGGGCGCTGAGCGCGGGCGAGATCGCGGCGCTGGCCAGTCTCACCACCTACACCATCGCGGCCTCGGCCGGCGCGGGCGGCGCGATCAGTCCGAGTGGCGCGGTGATGGTGAGCCA
This sequence comes from Candidatus Eiseniibacteriota bacterium, assembly GCA_963725865.1. Classification (GTDB taxonomy): domain Bacteria; phylum Eisenbacteria; class RBG-16-71-46; order RBG-16-71-46; family RBG-16-71-46; genus CAVSAC01. The sequence continues at coordinate 685,924 of CAVSAC010000012.1, read as the reverse complement.
GGGCGCGACCAGGCCTTCAGCCATCACCGCCGACTCCGGCTACCACGTCAGCGACGTGGTGGTGGACGGCGGCTCGGTCGGCGCGGTGACCGGCTACACCTTCACCAACGTGCAGTCGCCGCACAGCATCGTGGCCAACTTCGCGCTCGACGTGCCGGCGGGCGATCTGGCGGGCCATTGGCGGATGGACGAGGGCAGCGGGAGCGTCGTCTCGGACGCCTCCTCCAACGGCCTCCATGGCACGGCGGTGGGTAGCCCCGCCTGGGTACCCGGCATCAGCGGCCCCTACGCTCTCTCGTTCGTCAACAACACCAGCCAGTACGTGACGATAGCGAACGCCACGCCGCTCAACTTCACGAGCGCGATCACCGTGTCGGCGTGGATCAGGCCCACGAAGGTGGCAACCGCGAGCATCCTCAACAAGGCCACGTTCGCGACCAGCCCGGCGGTCTTCGGGTTCGAGCTCAACCTCTCGTCGCTCGGGGTGCCCTTCTGCCGGCTCTTCGACGACAACCTCGCCGCCGGAGGCGGCCGACTCAACGCGACCGCGACGTACCCCACGGATGGCACCACCTGGATGCACGTCGCCGCGACGTACGACAGGAGCACGATCAAGCTCTACGTGAACGGCGTGCTGAACGCCTCGAAGGCGACCACCGCGCCGATCACCACGAACAGTCTGCCGTTCGTGATCGGCGCCCCGAGCGACGGAAACGTGGCGCGGGTGTTTCCGGGCGCGATCGACGACGCTCGGGTCTACAGCCGGGCGCTGGGCGCGGGCGAGATCGCCGCGCTGGCCGGCGCGGGCGTCACCCACACCATCACCGCCGCGGCCGGCGCGGGCGGCTCGATCAACCCGGGCGGCACCGTCAGCGTGGTCGACCACGGCAGTCAGGCCTTCACCATCGCACCGGGCGCCTGCTACACCATCGCCGACGTGCAGGTCGACGGCGGCTCGGTCGGTCCGGTCACGACCTACACCTTCACCGACGTGACCGCTGACCACACCATCGCCGCCAGCTTCGCGCTCCGGACCTACACCATCACGGCCTCGGCCGGCGCGGGCGGCGCGATCGACCCGAGCGGGGCGCTGACCGTGGACTGCGGCACCAACCGGACCTTCACCATCACCGCTGGCCCCGGCCATCACGTCGGTGACGTGCTGGTGGACGGCGGCTCGGTCGGTGCGGTGACCAGCTACACCTTCACCGACGTGCAGGCCGCCCACACCATCGCCGCCAGCTTCGCGCCGGATGTCGTACCCGGTGACCTGGTGGCCTGGTGGCCCTTCGAAGAGGGCACCGGGACTGCGATCCAGGACGCCTCGGGACACGGCAACGATGGCACGCTGCCCAATGGCGCGACTTGGGTGACCGGCGTCGGGAACCTCGCGCTGCACCTGGACGGCTCGAGCCAGCGCGGCACCGTGCCGGACAGCCCGAGCCTGGACATCACGAACCAGATCACGCTCGCCACCTGGGTGAGACCCGAGCGGGTCGCGACCCAGCATCTGATCCACAAGGGCAACAACGGCGGGGCCGACGGCTACGAGATCTCGCTGGCGATGGCTCCGCCCTCCTCCAACGGAAAGCCGTTCGTCCGCTTCAACCAGCTGACCAACGGCAACACCTTCCGGTTGAACGCGACTCAACCGTACGTGGCGGACGGCAACACCTGGACGCACGTCGCCGCCACCTACGACGGCACGACCATCAAGCTCTACGTCAACGGCGTCCTCGACACCGCACGCGCCGAGAGTTTCGCGATCGCCGCGAACGACCTCCCGGTGGGGATCGGCAGCCAGAGCGACGGGCAGTACATGCTGCAGGGCGCGATCGACGACGCTCGGGTCTACAGCCGGGCGCTGAGCGCGGGCGAGATCGCCGCGCTGGCCGGCGCGGGCGTCACCCACACCATCACCGCCGCGGCCGGCGCGGGCGGCTCGATCAACCCGGGCGGCGCCGTCAGCGTGGTCGACCACGGCAGTCAGGCCTTCACCATCGCACCGGGCGCCTGCTACACCATCGCCGACGTGCAGGTCGACGGCGGCTCGGTCGGTCCGGTCACGACCTACACCTTCACCGACGTGACCGCTGACCACACCATCGCCGCCAGCTTCGCGCTCCGGACCTACACCATCACGGCCTCGGCCGGCGCGGGCGGCGCGATCGACCCGAGTGGGGCGCAGACCGTGGACTGCGGCACCAACCGGACCTTCACCATCACCGCTGGCCCCGGCTATCACGTCGGTGACGTGCTGGTGGACGGCAGCTCGGTCGGTGCGGTGACCAGCTACACCTTCACCGACGTGCAGGCCGCCCACACCATCGCCGCCAGCTTCGCGCCGGTGAGTGCGGACGTCGTCAGCGCCCAGCCGGCGAGCGGGACCATGATCACGAAGGACCACCCCTGCGTGACCGTCCCGGTCGTCATCACGCGCACGAATCCCACGCCGCTGATGGGCTTCAGTGTCACGGTGCAGTTGAGCTCCAATCTGGCGCTGTGCGGCGCGGAGTTCGTGTCCGGGGGCTACCCGCTGGCGCCGCGCTCATTCCACGTCACGCCCGCGTCGGGCAATCGCTGGATCATCGACGACGTCACGCTCGGTTCGCCCTGTGGGGTGACCGGCGATGGCACGCTGTTCACCGTGGACGTGACCAGCCCGGAATCGGACGGCTCGGGCACGATCACGATCGAGTCGGCGGTCGCGCGTGACTGTTCGAACCAGCCGATCGAGGTGGTGCCGGGACCACCCGCCTCGATCCCCATCCACCGGACAGGTCCCGCGCGGACCGCGGATCTGGTGGCGGTGCAGGTGACGACGGGCAACCATGTGCCGCCGCCGCCGGCGCGCGCCACCACACCAATCCAGCTCGAGTTCTCGCTCCCGGCGGACGCGGTGAGCGTGGAGGTCTACCGGGCGAAATTCGGCGCCTATCCGCAGTATGACGAGAGCGCAGGCGCGGCCCCGGGCCTGCCGACCTATCCGCCAAGCGCGAATTGGGCCCTGACGGGTGTGACCGCATCGGGTCAGACGGACGAGCCACCGACGCGTGACTTCTGGTACTACGTCCTCGTATCCAAGGATGCGTACGGGAACACGTCACCCGTGTCCAACATGACCTTGGGCACGCTCGACTACTACCTGGGCGACGTCAGTGACGGCACCGTCGCCTGCGCGGGCGACAACCTGGTGGCCACCTCGGACGTGAGCCTGCTCGGCGGCCACTACGGCGCCACGCTCCCGGTCGACGACGGCCTGGAGTGCCTGGACGTCGGCCCGACGATGGACTACTCCGTGAGCGCCCGGCCCATGACCGACAACCGGATCGATTTCGAAGACCTGATGATGTTCTCGCTCAACTACGGCATGGTTTCAGCGCCGCAGTCCGCGGCACGCCCGGCCGACGCCGCGGCGACGTCGAGTGACGCCGAGCAGCTCGGCGTATGGGCGCCGACGACGGTCACCGCCGGCGAGACCTTCCGGGTGGTGCTCGGGCTGCAGGGCACGGGCTTCCTGCAGGGCATCTCGGTGAAGCTGGGCTGGAACCCGGCGGTTGCGTTGCCCATCTCGATCGTCTCCGAAGGCCTCTTCGAAGGCGAAGGCGGTGTCCTGTTCCACGTCGGCCTCACCACGGTGGACGGCGCGTTGCTCGGCATCCACGAGACCGGGCTCTCCCGGGCCGGCGCGTTCGCGACCGTGACGTACCGCGCGTTGGCGACCGGCAATCCCGCGATCGAGGTCGTGGAGATCAAGGGTCGCGACCACCAGAACCACCCGATGGAAGTGCGGTTGGTGAATGCCGTCGGGGTGGGCGATTCGCCGGCCAGAACGCAATTCGCTCCCGCAAGGCCCACGCCGTTCACCTCCAGCACGACGCTGGAGTTCGGCGTGGCGTCGCGCGGCGAGGTCGAACTGGCGGTGTTCGGCATCGATGGGCGGCGGGTGCGCACCCTCGTGCGGGGCATCCAGGAGCCAGGCATTCACCCGATCACCTGGGATGGGCGGGATGACTCGGGCCGCCAGGTCGTGGCCGGGATGTACTACGCCCGATTGACTGCGGGTCGCGAGCGATTCACGCGCACGCTGATCCGGCTGGCGCACTGAGCGACGGCGGGGCCACCTCCCGGTGGGGCGGCTCCGTGATCCACGGCGGGCCTGGCAGAGGCCGGGCCCGCCGGTGGGTCGGGCCGCAACTGCAGGTGCGTGGGCGCCCGGGTTCGGCTACGGGAATTGGCGCCCGGTGGATCCCGAGCCCAACCGTCCGTGCAGGCAGGGTCGCCAATCGCCGGCTCAGCGCGCGGTGGCCCCCACTGACCGCCACTGCTGCTCTGCGTCGGCACGGGCCGCGGCGTTCCCGCGCCAGTCTGCCTTCAAGGACCGCGCGAACGCGGCGCGCGCACCAGCGAGATCGCCCAGGCCGATGCGCGCCTGGGCGATGATGGCGTACGGTGGTGCCCAGGTCGAGTCGATCCGCGCGGCCTCCCCTGCCAAACCAAGCGCCTCGCTCGGCCGCCCGAGACGCAGCTCCGTCTGCGCGAAGATGACGCGCGCCATCACATCCACGGGAGCGAGCTTCAGCACACTGCGAGATGCAGCCTCCATCAGAGCCACCGCGGAGGAATCCCCGAGCTCGGCGCGGTCCGCGTACACGGCGACCAGCCTGAGGTGGCAGCCCGGCCGCCGCGCGGTGAGGGCCACGGCGCGGCGGGCCGCCCGCTCCGCCTCGTCGAGCAGCGCGCCGCGTCCCGGAGCCTTCGCGATGAGTGCCCTCAGGGCATCGACGTGGTAGCGCTCGTAGAGGTCCTCGAATGGCATAGTCCGGGTGGCGAGGCGAGCGGCGAGGACGGCCTCGGCCGGCGCGTTCGACGCGAGGGTGTCGGCACCGCGGGCGAAGTAAGCGGCTCTGAGGTCGATCCACTCCCCCCAGGCCACGAGAAGCGAGACCGCAAGTCCGCAGCCGGCCGCGAGCCAGTAGACCGGCGTCAGCCGCCCCTTCGGCCTTCGGTGTGAGCGTGTCGCCTTCGAGGGCCGGTGCTCTGCCGGGAGTCGGGCCGAGCGCGCCGCGCCCCCGGGGACGCCCTCGAGCGTCGCCGCCAGGAACGCGGCCGTCAGCACGAGCACGAACGCGCCACTGATCCCGATCGCGCCAAACAGCCCACACACCACGACGGTCACCGTCGCGCTCACCAACGAGGCCCGCAGCGCGCGCCCATCCCCGCGTCCGCGGCTTGCGCGCCACCAGGCCCAGGCCATCGCCACGGCCACGAACACTGCGGCGAGCAACCCCAGCGTCCCCCGGGTGCTGAGCGTGTGGAGCACGATCGAGTGCGCGTGGAACGGCGTGCCCAGCCACTCGAGTCGCCAGTAGGCTGGGGTCTGGAAGCGGGGATACACCAGCTCGAAGGTATCCGGTCCGTGACCGAGCCAGGGACGCCCCCGCCAAGCGGCGAGCGCCGCGCGCCAGATCTCGACCCGGCTCGCGCCCGAGCCGGTCGTGCTCGACAGCATCTCGGCGGCCCGCGCCGCCAACAGCCGGCCTCCACTGCTGGCGGCCAGCGCCACAGCGAGCAGGGCCGTCAGGCCACCACCGATCACCACCGCCCATCGGGAGATCCGCCGAGTTTCTGTCTCGCTCCATGCGAGCACGCCCGCGAGCACCGTCCCGAGGGGCAGCGCGATCCACGCAGCACGCGACAGCGAGGCGACGGCTGCACCCGCGCCGACGAGCACCACGAACGCCAAAGCCCAACGGCGCCGACGCTCAGCCAACCCGAGTGCCGTCGCCGCCGCACACGCGAGCGCCCCGATCTCCCCGAGCAGGTTGGGGTGCCCGAGCGTGCCGAAGGGACGCACGTAGCCGCCGGCGTAAGCGGCAGTGCGGGTCCAGGGCATCGGGTCGAGATGGACCACCTGCGCCAGTGCATACAGGCACGCCACGGCCGCGGCCGCCAGGAACACGGCGAGCGTCGGGCGGAAGGCGGCGAGGAAGCGGTGCGAGAAGCGCAGCCCCACGTAGATCCCGGCCAGCGCCACCGAGGTGAGCAGGCCCTCGTGCTGCCACGGCGAGCCCAGCACGCTGATGCGCGGCGAGACCGAGAAAGCCGTGGCCGCGATCTCGACCGCGAGCCACGCCAGCACCGCCAGGTCCACGACGTTCCAGCGCACCGCCGACCAGGCCCGGCGCGCCACCAGCGCCAAGGTGAGGACGCCCAGCCCCACCGCCCGCACGAGTGCGATCTTCGGGACTTCGAACGACTCGACGAGACTCCATGGGGAGAAGCCGAGGACCGCGAATGCGAGCGCCACCCGCACTGCGATGGCCACGACGTTGCCGAGTTGCGGCGATAGTCCGACCGCCTCATGCATCGGCGCGCCCGCGCTCACGAGACCGGGCTCGGCGGCGCCGTGGGCGGCCGCGGTGGCACGAGACGGTCTTCCCGGCGCGTTCCTCATCGCCGGAATGAACTTCGCTGAAGGAGTCGCCAGGAGATCATGGACGAGCGATCGTATGGAACTTGCGGCGCACCGATCGGCCGGGCCCTTACCTCAGATAGACCAAGCGCTTCGTGAACGTGTGCCCCGCCGCCGTCAGGCGTGCGTAGTACACCCCGGGCGAGATCGAACGGCGTGCGTCATCCGTGCCATTCCAGCCGATGTGGTAGATCCCGGCCTCGCGCTGCCCACTCGCCAGCGTCCGGACCTTCCGCCCGTCCACCGAGTACACCTCCAGCACGATCGGGCCGGACCGAGCCAGGCCGAACGTCAGCGTCACCTCGCCGCGGAAGGGGTTGGGCAGTGGAGCGAGCAGCAGCGTCGCAGCGGGCGGAACCGGACGCGCCGCCGAGAGGACCGCGCCCGCGTCGAGCGGACCATTCGCCGAGTCACGGGCCACGACACTCGCCACGTGGAATCCAGGGAGACCGGCCTTCAGCGCCTGGAAGGCGACCGTCGCGACCACGCTGTCACCGGTCATGCCTTGCTCCCTCACGCCCAACAGCGCGGCGTCCACGGTACCCGCTCGAGGGGAGAGCACCACTCCCCCCTGGGCCTCGATGAGCTGGCTCGAATGCATCCCGATGGGCTGGACCACCGCCGGATCCCAGCCGACGCGGACCGAGAAGCCCTGCATGCGGCCGGACCCTCGCAGCCACAGGTCGGCGCTTACGATCTGCCCCTCCTCGACCTGCGAGGGGGCGGTGACGAAGAACTCGTCCCGTGCGGACGCTGGCTGCGCGCGGTCGCTGCGCGCGCTCGCGCGGCGGATCCCCGGCTCGGGGCCCGTGGAGCCCGGATAGCTGGTGGCGAGGATCATCAGATCCTCGATGTCGATCTGGTCGTCGGGCGTCGGCCGCGAGCGCGGCAGACCATCCGTCGTCGGCCCGAAATCCAGGAACTCCACGTGGCGCGCCGTGATCTCCGCGTCCCCAATGCCGTAATTCGCGCCCAACAGCGAGACGTCTTCAGTGCTCACGCGGTTGTCACCCTGCCCCTGAGTGCGGCCGTCGCAGACGTCGCCGAGGTAGTAATTCAGCACGCCGGCAGGCATGTTCGAGACGATCGAGCGCACCCCACAAGGGTCGGTCACGATCGCCACGTAGTGCCAATACCCGCGCGACGCCCCGTGGTCGAGGTAGCCCGGTGTCGCGTCCGTCACGACCAGTGACCAGGGCGGCCCCGGAGCCGTCTGCGGGGTCGGCGGCACCACCTGCATGTCGTCGTCGTACTCGGGGTACGAGCCGAAGGGAGCGCGATAGAGGCTCACGCTTCCGACGCCGCCCGTGGACCAAGTGAGACGAACGTCGATGGTCCCGCTCGAATCGCTGGCCGGCGTGCCCGGAGTGCTGGCCAGGTCGGTGATCGCCGCGGGTCCGAGATTGTCGATCGTGAGCTCGGCCGGTGCGCCCGCCGCGGCCGGGATCGGCGCGTTGTCGCAGTCGCGCACGCCGACCGCCGCCACGGTGATGGTCCCGTCGCCGTCGTCGCCGATCGCCTTGAGGTCCACCGTGAAGATCGGCCCGCCGCCCGTGGCGCCGCACGTGGTGCCCAGGATGACCTGATCCACCGTGTACGAGCCACCGCCGTTGTCCACCACATGGAAGCTGCGGTCGAAGCCAGCGAGCCACGGGCCGGGGTGGATGCTGGCCGCGGGATTGGTCGGCGTGCAGAGCGTCAGCTTCGACTCGTCGAGCTGGAAGAGCACGCTCATCGCGCGCGCCGGCAGAGTGTCCGCCCGGACGAACACGAACGGCACGGTGACGCAGGGGTTCGTCGGAGTGACGCAGAGCCCGCTGGTGTTCGCCGTCACGAACGACTCGGGCAGGGTGGCGAAGATGTTCACCAGGTAGCTCCGGCTGCCGGTACAGCCGTTCGCGTCGGTGACGCCGACCAGGATGACACAGCTCGCGCTCGAGTCGGGCGAGCCGGAGAGCGTTCCGTCGCTCGCCAGCGTCAGACCGTGCGGGAGCGCACCACTCAGCAGCGCGAACGCGTACGGCGGCCGGCCGGCAAGGGCCGCGAGCGTCTGGCCGTAGGGGATCCCGACGACGCCCCCGGGCAGCGCCGTGGGCCGGAGCGCGATGGGAGCGCAGGTGACGGCGAGGCTGTACGCGCGGCTGCCGGGACATCCCCGCGAGTCGGAGACCGCGACCGTGAACGGGGAGACGTCGGGCGCCATCGGTGTGCCCGACAACACGCCGCTCGTGGAGAGCGCGAGCCCGGGCGGCAGCGAGCCCGCGGTGAGCGCGAAGGAAAACGGCCCCACGCCCGCGCCGGCCGTGAGCACCTGGCTGTAAGGCACGCCAGTCGTGGCCGACGGCAACGTGTCGGGCAGGATGGCGATCGGCGTGTTGAGGATCGCCAGGGTGTCCGCAGGTCCCGGCACCGCCGCGATCGCGTCGTTGTTGCAGTCGCGGACGCTGACCGCCGTGACGGTGATGGCACCGCCGCCGTCACCGTCCACCGACTTCACGTCCACGCTGAAGACCTGGCCGCCGCCAGTCGTACCGCACGGGAAGCCCAGGATGGTCTGGTCGACCTTGTACGCTCCGCCGCCCAGGTCGACCACCTGGAAGGACCGATCGAAATCCGCGAGCCACGAGCCGGCGTGGATGCTCTGTGCGGGTGTTCCCGGCGTGCAGAGCGAGCACTTCGTCACGTCGATCTGGAACGTCACGCTCATGGCGCGCGCCGGAACGCTGTCCGAGCGCTGGTACTCGAAGGGCACGCTCACGCAGGGATGCGCGCTCGAGATGCAGAGCCCGTTGGTGTTCGCGACCACGAAGGACTGGGCCGGGGAGTGGAAGATGCTCAGGACATAGGTCGCGGACCCCGTGCAGTTGCGTGCGTCGGTGACGCCCACCGAGAACGGGAAGGCCCCCGCCACCGTGGGCACGCCCTCGATCCTGCCGGTCGCCGGGTCGAGCGCGAGCCCGTCGGGCAGGCGGCCGCCGGTCACCGCGTAGCAGTACGGCGCACCACCTCCGCTCGCCGCGAGGGTCTGCGCGTAGGCGACGTCCTTCACTCCCGCCGGCAGCGTAGGCGGTGCGAGGACCACGAGCGGACAGGTCAGGCTGGGGTCGGCCGAGATCGCCGCGAGATTGGCGACCCGCGCGCCGCCGATCGCTCCGAACGCCCCACCGGCGTAGACCGATCCGCTTGCCGCCACCAGCGCGCGGATCGTGCCGTTCGAGTTGGGGTTCCATGCGGTCGCCTGCCCGCTGCCGGGATCGAGCGCCGCGATCCGATTGCGCGACTGCCCACCCACGAGATTGAACACACCGCCCACGTACACCTTTCCATCGTCGAGCAGGAGCGCGAACACGGGACCGTTGGCGGTCGGGTTCCAGGTCGACGCGAGCCCGCTGGTGGCGTCGAGCGCCGCGAGGCTGGTGCGGGCCTGCCCGCCGATCGTGGTGAAGAAGCCTCCCGCGTAGACCGTCCCGCAGCCCAGTTCGAGCGATCGCACCGTGCCGTTGGGATTCGGATTCCAGGACGTTGGAGTGCCGGTGGCGAGGTCCACGGCCGCGAGGTTGTTCCGGGCCTGCCCTCCCACCTCGCTGAAGCTGCCGCCGGCGTAGAGTGTCCCCCCGATCACGTCGAGCACATAGACCAGGCCGTCGACGTTCGGGTTCCAGGAGGTGGCGAGGCCGCTCGCGGCGTCCACCGCCGCGAGCGACGACCGCGGCTGCCCTCCGAGGCTGCCGAAGAGTCCGCCCGCGTACACCGCCCCGTTGCTCACGTGGAGCGCGAGGATCTGGCCGTCCGCGTTCGGATTCCACGTGGTGGCGAGCCCACTCGCGGGACCCAGCGCCGCGAGGTAGCTGCGCGGCTGGCCGCCGACGCTGGCGAAGAGGCCGCCCGCGTACACCGCGTTGGGCCCCGCGGCGAGTGCGGAGACCTGGCCGTCGGCGTTGGGATCCCATGAGGTGACCGCTCCGCTCGACACGTCGAAGGCGGCGAGGTTGTTCCGGAGCAGTCCGCCCATCCCGGCGAAGCTCCCGCCCGCGTACACGACACCGTCGCTCGCCGCCAGCGCGGTGACCGTTCCGTAGGCGCTCGGATCCCAGGCGGTGGCCTGGCCGGTGGCGGTGTCCACCGCAGCGAGCTGGCTGCGGAGCTGGCCACCGATGACCTGGAAGTCGCCGCCCGCGTACACCACGCCATCGCTCGCGACCACGACCAGCACCTGGGCGCTCGCGTTCGGATTCCATCCCGTGGGCTGACCACTCGCTCGGTCCAGCGCGGCGATTCGGTTGCGGGGCTGCCTGCCGATGGTGGTGAAGCTGCCGCCCGCGTACAGCGTCGCACCGTCCATCGCCAGAGCCGCGACCTGTCCGTTGCTGCCCGGATTCCACGCGGTGGATTGACCAGTGGTCGAGTCCAGCGCTGCGAGGTTGTTGCGCGTCTGTCCCCCGATGCTGCTGAAGAAGCCGCCGGCGTAGATCGTCCCGCCGTCCAGGGCGAGCGCACGAACGGTGCCGTCGGCGCCGGGGTCCCAGCCCGAGGCGAGGCCGGTCGTCGCATCGAGCGCCGCGATGCGTCTGCGCGTCTGACCGCCGATGGTGGTGAACTGCCCGCCCGCGTACACGGTCTCGCCACTTCGCGCGAGACTCTGGACGCTGCCGTTCGCACTCGGGTCCCAGGCAGTGGCGAGTCCGGTGGCGGAATCGAGCGCCGCGATACTCGCTCGAGATTGCCCGCCCACGATGGTGAAGTCGCCGCCGACGTATACGGTGCCGCCGCTGACGACCAGGGCGCGCACGGCGTTGTTCGCGCCCGGGTCCCACCCGGACACCGATTGGTCGGCCAGGACGTGCGCGAGGTTCGAGCGCGCGACGCCGCCCACCGAAGTGAACGCTCCTGCGATGAACCATCCGCCCGCGCCGTCGGAGGCGACCACGTTTACCTGCCCGAGGACTCTGGGAAATCCGTCGAGCGGGGCGCCGGAGGCGGCCGCCAGCGGTACGCCGGAGCCGGTCGGCGGACCCACCCGGCTGAAGCTGCCCCCGACGAAGAGCGTGCTCCCCGACAGGGCTTCGGCGAACACGGTCCCGTTCGTGACGTAGAAGTCGGTGCGGGCGCTCTGCGGCCGCGCCACGCCCGCGCACCACTCCGACATCGCCACGGTCAGCAACCCCGCGGCGAGCACGCGCTGCACCACGGAACGGGCCTGCCGCGGGATGGGTGCGCTCATGCGGTCCTCGCCGTGGTGCGCCGGGATGGTGCCCGGGAGTTGGGTCCGAGCGCGCGCCGGGACCGTGACGAACCCCTTGATTCTAAGTGGCCGTGGGGACGGGCTCAATCCACAACGCCGATCGCGTGATCATCTCCGTGGGGATTCGGACACGCGTGCCGACGGGAAGCCGCCGCGAAGTGTGAATGGTGACCGAAGCCCCTGCGTGCGACTGCACGCAGGGGCTTCATCTTCCAGCTCGGGCGAAGAGTCACCCGCTATGCCGCGGCCCGCGACCATCCCGCTGCGGGATGGCATCGGCCCCTTCACGCGTCAGCGACCGTACAGGATCTTCAACTGTCCCCACGTCCTGCCATCCACCGGCACCGGATTCACCGACTGGACCAGGAGAACCGCGTCCTCGAAGTCGGTGAGGCAGTTCGGATACTGATACGGCAGGTCCTCGAAGCACACCCACTTGTCCCCGGAGTTGACGCCCGTACCCAGGTAGGTCAACACCTGGGCCAGGTTGCCGTTGCGCGCATCCTGCGAATAAAACGTCCCACCCGGACCCTGGAGGTAGAAGCCGAACTTGTGCGCGTCCACGCCGAAGTGGGTCGTCGAGCCCTGAGGAACGCCGTTGTTGAACAGCGTCACGATCAGATTGCCCGCGCCGAAATGCAGGTATGCAGACCAACCGGCCCCCGCCGCGCCAGGGAACACTTGGAACAGCGTTGGGCTCGCTTCGACGGTGTTGTAAACGCCGATGGCGTTCTGATCCGCGAAGCCGGCCAACTCGACCATGTAGGTGAAATCGGCATTGCCCGACACGCCAGTGGTCCAGACCTCGGCGTCGATCTGGTCGGTGAGAACGCTGATGGACTCCCCGACACCGTTGAAATAGCTCTGCAGCGAGCCGTCACAGAGCGCGATCTGAGGCACGCGTGGAGCCGCGGCAGCCGGCGACGCAGATGCCACGATGGTCACCAGCGCGAGAGCGATGGCGACGGAGAGTGTGAGCGCAGAGCGTAGCAATCTCATGCAGTCCTCCTTGTTTGAGCAGGACGCTCATGCAACTCCGTAGTCCTTCCGGCGGGCCTCGGGGGGACACGTGATGGAGGGATGGAGCGCGACGACAGACAACCAGCAACTCCAGAGACTGAGTCGATTCAATCTTGGTGGCTGCCGGTAAGCCTCGCAGCGCGTCAGGGTCCCGTCAAGACTCAACTCGCGTCCGGCAGCGATTCCAGCGGCTGCGCGCGCGCTCTCGTTGAGGATGTGATGGGTGTCTCATTTCGGAGGCGGCCGGCTCCGCCGCCAGTCGGCTCACTGCCGCGCCACCTCGGCCTCGCGCTCGGCGCCCACCGAGACGGACGCGATCGGCACGCCGGCCTCGCGCTCGATCCACTCGAGGTAGCTGCGCGCGCGCTCCGGCAGGTCGCCCCAGTGACGCGCCGCGCGGGTCGAGCACGTCCAGCCCGGGAACGTGCGCCACACCGGCTTCACGCGCTCGAGCGTCGCGGCGCCCATGTGGAAGTCGTCAAACGTGCGCCCGTCGAGCTGGTAGCCGGTCGCCACCCGGATCTCGTCGAACGCGTCGAGCACGTCGAGCTTGGTCACCACCAGCGCGTCGAGCGAGTTGATGCGCGCCGCGTAGCGCAGCGCCGGCAGGTCGAGCCACCCGCAGCGGCGCGGGCGCCCCGTAGTGGCGCCGTACTCCTCGCCCGCCTCGCGCAGGTGTGCGGCCTCGGCCTCGGGCATCTCGGTCGGGAACGGCCCGTTGCCGACGCGCGTGGTGTACGCCTTGGTCACGCCGATCACGCGGTCGACCGCGCGCGGTCCCAGCCCGACGCCGAGCGGTGCCCCGGCGGCGCTCGCGGGCGACGAAGTCACGAATGGATAGGTGCCGTGGTCGAGGTCGAGCAGCGTGCCCTGCGCGCCCTCGAGCAGCACGCGCCGGCCCGCCTTGAGCGCCGCGTGCAGCTCGCTCGCGACATCGCTGACGAGCGGCTGCAGCCACACGATGGTCTCCGCCAGCTCGGCATGGATCGACGCGCCGCTCAGCGTGCCGAGCCCCGCGGCCTCCGGGAACTCGCGCGCGTAGCGCACGCGATTGCGCTCGGCGGCCGCGACGAACGCCGCGCGGTCGGCCAGGTCGCCGATGCGGATGCCGGTGCGCGCGGCCTTGTCGCGATAGGCGCCGCCGATGCCGCGCCCGGTGGTGCCGATCGCGCCCGCGCCCTGCTCGGCCGCCGCCTCGGCCGCGCGGTGATACGGCAGGATCACGTGCGCGGCCGGGCTCACGCCGAGGCGCGGGCGCACGTCGAGGCCGAGCGACTCGAGCTGCTCCACCTCGGCGCGCAGCGTCTGCACGTCGACCACCACTCCGTTGCCGATCAGGCAGCGGCGCCCGCGGATGCAGCACGCCCGAGGGCACCAGGTGAAGCACCACGGTCGCGCCGCAGTGGATGATGCTGTGCCCGGCGTTTGGCCCGCCCTGGTAGCGCGCCACCACGTCGGACGCGGCACTCAGCGCGTCGACGATCTTCCCCTTGCCCTCATCGCCCCACTGGGCACCGACCACCACGGTGCACGGCACGCACGACCTCCTGTCGGAAAAAGCCGCCGCACGATAGCCGAGGGGGACGGGGGCGACAAGGACGCGTGCGCGTTCAGCCGGCGCGCGCGTTCATCGCCTGGACGAAGACTCCGGGGTCGCACACCGTGATGGCGTCGGGGAACTCCCCGACCCAGTCGTCGTCGATCATCGGTCGCTCCTCCCGGGGGCACCGCGTCGCCGCGTCGATAGCCGGAGAGCGGATCAGAGCCCCACTGCCCGGGCGATTCTGCCGGCGACCCAGATGAGCAGGGTGACGGCGAACCGGACGCGACCGGAGACCGCCAGTCCCGCGTACCGCTTCAGGAGCCACGCGGTCAGCGGACAGGCCGCGAGACCCGAGCCCAGCGCGAACCAGCCGTTCGTCAGCCGCCAGGGTCCGCTCGTCCAGAGCAACCACAGGCCGCCGCCGCCCGCGATGATCGCCCACGCCCAGGCCGCGATCCATCCTAATGTCGCAACCCAGGGACGCGGGGTGCGGGCCGGCTGCCCGGCCTGCGGATCGGTCGACATGCATCACCTCCAAGCGCAGCATCGTGACAGGGCGGAGCGCGGTCGGCCAGGCTCGCGGTTCGGATCCCGTGGAGCGGCCTCGGCCTCTCAGCCAGCCGGCCGTGGCGCCTCATCCTCCTCGGGCGTGGTGGTCTTCCGGGTCACGCCGTCATCGTCATGCAGCATGCGGATCGGCGGCGTGTCGAGGTCGTCGAACTGGCCGCGGCGGACCGCCCACGCGTAGGCGATCACCGCCCCCAGCACCACCACCAGCACGACCGGCAGCACAATGAACAGCACGCTCATGCGCGCGGGGCCTCGAAGGTGCGGCCGAGCCAGCTGGCGAGCACCACGGTGAGGGACGAAGCGGGCATCAGGATGGCGGCGATCAGCGGATCGATGACGCCGGCGATCGCGAGCGTCGCGCCGACGAGATTGTAGGCGAGCGAGAACACGATGTCCCTGCGGATGACCCCCATCACGCGCGCGGCGCCCTCGATCAGCGTGACCAGCGAGGACAGTCCCTCCCGCGCCAGGAACACGTCGGCCGCTGCCAGGCACGCCTCGGCGCCGCCGCGCACGCCCACGCCGACAGTGGCGCGCGCGATCGCGGCGGCGTCGTTGACGCCGTCGCCCACCATCACCACCGGACCCTGCTGCGCGTACGCCTCGATCGCGCGCAGCTTGTCCTCGGGGCTGGCGCCGCCGCGGCTGTCGGCAGGCGCGAACCCCAGCGACTCCCCCACCCGCGCCACCACCGCCGGATCGTCGCCCGAGAGCAGCGACAGCCGCCAGCCCCGCGAACGCAGGGTGGCAAGCGCCGACGCCGCGTCGGCGCGGATCGGATCATCGAACGCCGCTCGCGCCACCACGCGGCCATCGACCGCGACCAGCACCGGGGTGAGCGCCGCGCCGGCGCGCACCGCGACAGCCCCCGCCGCGCTCGCCACAGGCGCCGGGTCGATACGCGCCGCGAACGCCTCGGCCCCGCTCGCACGCTCGCGCACGAACGCGGGCGAGCCGATCAGCACGTGCCGACCGCCCACGCGGCCCTCGATGCCGCCGCCTGCAGTGCTCGCCACCTCGGTCGCTTCGGGCGCCGCGAGTCCGGGCCACGCGTCGCGGAAGCCAGCGGCGAGCGGATGCGTCGAGTGCCGTTCGAGCGCCAGCACCCAGGCCCGCACGTGGTCGGGCCCCTCCCACGCCGCCAGCGTCAGGCGGCCCTCGGTGACGGTGCCGGTCTTGTCGAGCACCAGCTGGCCCGGGCGCGCGAGCGCCTCCAGCGCGTCGCCGCCCTTGACCAGCACGCCGGCGCGCGCGGCGCGGCCGATCGCGACGGTCACCGCGAGCGGGGTGGCGAGTGCCAGCGCGCACGGACACGTGACGATCAGCAGCGCGATCGCGTTGTCGAGCGCGCGGCCGGGAGCGCGCGTCATCCACACCGCGAACGTCACCACCGCCAGCGCCAGCACCCCGCCCACGAACACGCCGGCGAGCGAGTCGGCGGTGCGCACCACCGGCGCGCGCCGCAGCGCGCCGGCCTCGACGTCGCGCAGGATGCGGCCGATGCGGCTGCTCTCGCCGGTCTGCTCGACGCGCACGCGCAGCGGCGCCGTGCGATTGAGCGTGCCGGCCCACACGGCGGTGCCGGGGGCGGCGAGCGCCGGGCGCGTCTCGCCGGTGAGCAGCGACAGGTCGAGGTCGGAGGCGCCATCGGTCACGGTGCCGTCCGCCGCCAGCGTGTCGCCGGGCCGCACGTCGAGCGTCATGCCGGGCAGCAGCGCCTCGGTCGGCACCTCCTTCACCTCGCCCGCGTCGTTCACCACCCGCGCCGCCGACGGCGACAGCGCGTAGAGCAGTTCCGCCGAGTCGGTCGCAGCGCGCTGGGCGCGCTGCTGCAGGAAGCGGCCCACCAGCAGCAGGAACGTGAGCGTGGTGACGCCGTCGAAGTAGATCGGGCCGTGGTCGGTGATGGTGTTGATCGCGCCGCGCGTGAACCCGGCCGCGAGCGCGACCGCGATCGGCAGGTCCATGTGCAGCGTGCGCGTGCGCAGTGCCGCGAGCCCGCCGCGGAAGAACACCATCGCCGGCCACATCGCGGCGCTGGTCAGGATCAGGCTCACCCAGCGGAAGTAGCGCTCGTACTCCGGCTCGATGTGCCCGAACCAGCCACTGTAGATCGCGAGCGCCAGGGTCATCACGTTGCCCGCGATCGCGCCGGCGACGCCGATGCGCAGCAGCATCGCGCGGTCCTCGGTGCGGCGCATCGCGGCGGCCTTCACGCCGCGGAACGGATGCGGCCGGTAGCCGAGCGTGTCGAGGAAGCGCGCGATCGACGACAGCCGGATCGCGCCGTCGTCCCACGCCACCCGCACGAGCGAGCGGCGCACGTCGAGCTCGGCGCTCGCCATCCCGGGCAGCGTGAGCGGCACGCGCTCCACCAGCCACACGCACGAGCCGCAGTGCACGCCCTCGAGGTAGAGGTCGGTCTCGCACAGCCCGTCGGCCCGGCTGCCGCACGTAGCGCTCGTGGAACGAGGGATGATCGAACTCCTCGAACGTCCGGTCGCTCGCGCGCACCGGCACCCGCCGCCGCTCGGCCATGTCGTAGTACCGCTCGAGCCCGCTCTCGTGGATGATCGCGAACGCGGTGCGGCAGCCGCCGCAGCAGAACTGCCGCGCGGCTCCGCGCTCGACCAGGCCCTTCGGCACCTCGAGGCCGCAGTGCGTGCAGACCACGGCTTCGGCGACCGGGGCGGCGGCGCCGACCGCGGTGGCGCCGGCCGCGCTCATCGCCGGCTCGCGGCGGCCGCGGACTCCGCGGGCGCGAGCGCGGCGGCGGCGCGGGCCGCGGGCGCGGCGCAACAATCGGCGGTGCCGCCGGCGATGGATGCCAGGGAATCCGCGGCCGCTGAGCCGACGGCACCGCGATCACTCGCTGTGCCGGTGGCCCCTCGTGCAGCGGCCGCGCCCATCGCGCTCGCACTCGCGGGCGCGCCGTGCGCGCCGTGCCGCGGCGCGCGCTCGCGCGCGGCGAACGTGGTCGGGATGCGGCCCGCCATGGTGAGCAGGCCGACCACCACCAGCGCCGCCGCGGTGAACGCGGGCAGCCGCCGGCGCAACGGGCCCACCGCGCGCTGGGCGAGCAATCCGAATCCCGCCATGACCGGCAGCGTGCCGAGCCAGAACGCGGCCATCACCAGGGCGCCGGTCGCCGCCGCGCCGGTGGCCGCGGCGGTGGTGGCGAACGCGTAGAGCCAGCCGCACGGCAGCAGCGTCGAGAGCAGTCCGAGCGCCAGCGCGCGCACCTCGGGCGGACGCGCGTGGAGCGCGCGCATCGCGCCCGCCACCGCGCGATGGAGTGCCGCCGGCGCGATCGTGGTGGGCAGTCGCACGCCGAGCGCGCGCAGCAGCGTGAGCCCGCCCCACGTCACCATGAGCAGGCCGGCGAGGATCGCGGCCGCGCGCCCGATACCGGCCGCCGCGCCGATGCGATCCACGCCCGCGCCGAGCGCGCCCGCGACCGCACCCAGCGCGACGTACGAGAGCAGGCGGCCACCGTTGTACGCCAGGTGCGGCCACGGGCGCCGCGAGCCACTCTCCTGCCCCGCGTAGAACACCACGAAGCCGCCGCACATGCCGGCGCAGTGCGGACTGCCCAGCAGGCTGGCGCCCAGGACCGACCCCACCAGCGCGATCATCTCGCCGCCCGCGAGCCGGTGTCGCAACGCAGCGTCGTCACGAACCGGTCGGCGCCGCGGCGGATCGCGAGATCGAGCTGCCAGAGCCCACGCAGCCGCAGCGGCAGCCGGGTCGCGTAGCCGTCGCCCATCACCGGCGCGAGCGTGGCGGTGACCGCGTGCGCGGCGAGCCGGTTGTGGATCGCGGTGGCGCGGACCTCGGCGCCCGCCAGCGGCGCCCCGTCGCGGTCGGTGAGGCTCACGTGCAGCGCGGCGTTCCCGTCGGCGTCCGGCGTCCCCAGCTCGACCGCGACGTGCCAGCCGAGCGCGTCGCTGCGCCGCCGATCGGCCAGGGTCGAGTCGAAGCCGACCGCCTTGCGGTAGTAGTCGGGTTCCACCACCGCGGCGTCCCGGTCGTGCGCCTCGTAGAGCAGGAACGCGTTCGCGACCACGGTCAGCGCCAGCACCGCGATCACCGCCGCCGGCCACAGCTTCGCGGGAGTCATCGGTGTCCGCCCCCCGGCGTGGATCGATCGGGCGGATCGTGCGGCTCGTGCTCGTCGCGCTGCTCGTGCTCGTCGTGCGAATCCCCCGGCTCCGGCCCGATCAGCCGATAGGGGAACACCTGGTCGAAGCGCGCGCCGTCGGTGACCTGCACCGCGATGTCGCGGGTGCCCGACGCGATCGCGCCGCGCGGAGCCACCACGAACACCACCGCGGTCGCCGACTTGCCGGGCGGCACCGCGAGCGTCGGGATCGGCATCACCAGCTTGAGGTCGGGGGCGCCCGCGAGCGCCACGCGGAAGTCGCGCGCGCGGCTGCCGCGATTGGCGACCTTGACGCGGATCAGGTTGGTCACGCTACCGTCGTGGCCGAGCGTGTAGGGCGTGCCGCCCGAGCGCAGGACGGTGACGTCGGCATCGCTGCGGTTGCCGAGCGTGAACGCCAGCAGGCCGATCGCGATCGCGAGCGCCAATGGGTACAGCACCACGCGCGGGCGCAGCAGGCGCGCGGGCCTGCCCTCGAGCTGGTCGCGCGAGGAGTAGCGGATCAGCCCCAGCGGCTTGCCGATCTTCGCCATCACCGAGTCGCAGGCGTCCATGCACTGCGTGCAGTGGACGCACTCCATCTGCAGCCCCTCGCGGATGTCGATGCCGGTCGGGCACGCGATCACGCAGAGATGGCAGTCGATGCAGTCCCCGGCGTGGGCGGGCCGTCCCTGCTTGCCTCGCATGCGCGGCTCGCCGCGGCCGAAATCGTAGCCGACGATCAGCGAGCGGCGATCCAGCAGCACCGACTGCAGGCGGCCGTAGGGGCAGGCGACCAGGCACGTCTGCTCGCGGAACCACGCGAAGTCCAGGAACATCGCGAGGCTGGTGAACGCCATCACCGCGAACGAGGTCGGATGCTCGATCGGCGAGCGGTGGATCCACTCGCCGAGCCGATCGACGCCCACGAAGTAGGCCAGGAACACGTGCGCCAGCCCCATCGAGAGCACCGCGTAGATCGCGTACTTGAGCAGCCGGCGCGGGTGCAATCGCCGCTGCTCGTCCATGTCCATGGAGCCGATGCGACCGCCCTCGAGCCACTGCTCGATGGGGCGGAACAGGAACTCCATGTAAACCGTCTGCGGGCAGGCCCAACCGCACCACACCCGGCCGAACAGCGCGGTGAACGCGAACAGCAGGATGATCAGGCTGACGAAGCCCAGCATGAACAGCAGCGTGTCGGTGGCGAGGAACGTGGCGCCGAAAAACGTGAACTCGCGGCGCGGCAGATCGAGCAGGATCGAGGGCTTGCCGCCGATGCGCAAGTACGGCAGCGCGATGAACACCGCCACCAGCGCGTACGCCACGGCGCGGCGCATGCGCCACCAGCGCCCGGGGGCGAGCCGGGGACGGATCCAACGGCGCGATCCGTCCTCGTTCAGGGTCGACAGGACACGTCCGGGCGCTGCCGGACCGGGTGCGGTGCTCACGTCGTTGGGAGCCTCTTCTCGGCCGTGACGATCCGCCGGACGCGCGACGCCCTATTGGGACGCCGCTCCCGGCTTCCACTCCTCGAACTTGTCGCCCTGCGGTTCCTTCGCGGTCGCCGGCTTCGTTCCGTGCAGCGTCAGCACGAACGCCACCAGCGATTGCATCTCCTGCGGCTTGAGCGTCGCGCCCCAGTTGATCATGCCCTTGTCGAGCACACCCTTGTCGATCGTGGTGTAGATCTGGGTCGGCGCGTTGCCGTGGATCCAGTAGTCGTCGGTCAGGTTGGGACCGATGTTGCCGCCTCCGTCCGACTGGTGGCAGGGCGTGCACTTCTCGACGAACATCTGGTGGCCGGCCGCGACCCGCGCGGGGTCGCTGCGCAGCGCGAACAGGCCGGCGTCGTCCAGCACGGCGACCGGGGGCGCGGCGGCCTCGGCGGTGGCCTGCTTCGACTGCCACTTCGCCAACTCGGCCTGATAAGCCGCGAGCCTCCCCTTGCCGCTGCCGACGCCGGGGATGACGTTCGCGGCGTAGATCACCGAGAAGACGATCGTGGCCCAGAAGATCCACACCCACCAGGCGGGCATCGGATTGTCGTACTCCTGGATCCCGTCGTACTGGTGATCGAGGAGATGATCCTGCTTCGGATCCGGCTTGCTCATTCGTTCGCTCCTGAACGGGTCGTGCCCGGAAGGTCGTCGTCGAGCGGCAGCCGCGCCGCCGCGTCCATCTCGCGCTGGCGGCCGGGCCAGCACGTGCGTACCGCGATGGCGACGAACGCGATCATGAACAGGACGAGCCCCACCTCGGCGTACCGCGAGAGTCCGGCGTGGCCCATGAGGTCGGAGAGGCTCATCGCGCGACCTCCGCGGCGGCGGGTGGCGGCGCCTGCGCGACGCCGATCCCCTTGATGTCGGTGCCGAGCCGCTGCAGGTAAGCGACCAGGGCCACGATCTCCTTGTCCTCGAGCCCCGCGGGCCCGCCCTGGGCGACGATCTCGTCGGCGATCTGCTTCGCCTGCGCGCGTGCCAGCTCGGGCGCGTGCTGGACCGCGTCCCCGTAGGGCACGCCCAGCATCGCCATCACGTCGACGCGCTTCTGGATGCCGGCGAAGTCCACGTGCGCGGTCAGCATTCCCGCGTAGGGCGGCATGATCGACTTTGGCGTGACCGCGCGCGGGTTCTCCATGTGGCGCACGTGCCACAGGTGGTTGTACTTCCCGCCCTCGCGCGCGAGGTCCGGCCCGATGCGGCGCGAGCCCCACAGGAACGGGTGGTCGTACACCGACTCGCCCGGCTTCGAGTACTCACCGTAGCGCTCCGTCTCGTGACGCAGCGGCCGGATCATCTGGGAGTGGCAGTTGAAGCAGCCCTCGCGGATGTACAGGTCGCGGCCCGCCAGCTCGAGCGGCGTGTACGGTTTCACCGACGCGATGGTCGGCACGTTGGAGCGGATCAGGAACGTGGGCACGATCTCGAACAACGACGCCACGATGACCGCGACCGCCACCCAGATCGTGAACGTCAGCGGCAGCCCCTCCCACGCACGGTGCCATCCGAGCCCGAGCAAGCCGCCCGGCGCGGCCGGCGCACGCACGCCCCGCTCGAGCGGCGGCGCCTGGAGGACCGGCTCCTCGTACGTCTTCGGCCGTGCCTTCCACGTCATCAGGATGTTCCAGCCGAACAGCACCATGCCCAGCAGGTAGAGCGTCCCGCCGAGCGCGCGCACCCAGTACATGGGCATCAGGCGCACCGTGGTCTCGATGAAGTCCGGGAACTGGAGCCGTCCGGTCTCGTCGAACGCGCGCCACATCAACCCCTGGGTGAGCCCCGCGCTGTAGATCGCCGCCGCGTAGAGGATGATCCCGAACAGCGCGAACCAGAAGTGCACCTCCGCGAGCTTCCGGCTGTGGAGCGGGGTCTGGAACAACCGCGGCAGCAGCCAGTAGATCATCCCGAACGTGAGGAAGCCGTTCCAGCCCAGGGCGCCCGTGTGGACGTGCGCGATGATCCAGTCCGTGTAGTGGGCGAGCGCGTTGACGCTCTTGATCGAGAGCATCGGGCCCTCGAACGTGGCCATCATGTAGGCGGTCACCGCGACCACGAAGAACTTCAGGATCGGGTCCTCGACCACCTTGTGCCACGCGCCACGCAGCGTCAGCAGGCCGTTCACACCGCCGCCCCACGACGGCATCCACAGCATCACCGAGAACAGCATGCCGAGCGTCGAGGCCCACTCCGGCAGCGCCGTGTAGTGCAGGTGGTGGGGGCCCGCCCAGATGTAGATGAACACCAGCGACCAGAAGTGGAGGATCGAGAGGCGGTACGAGAACACCGGTCGCTCGGCGGCCTTGGGCATGAAGTAGTACATGAGCCCGAGGAACGGGGTGGTGAGGAAGAACGCCACCGCGTTGTGGCCGTACCACCACTGCATGAACGCGTCCTGCACCCCCGCGTAGATCGGGTAGCTCTTGAACGCCGCCGCCGGCACCGCGAGGTTGTTGAAGATGTGCAGGATCGCGACCGTGAGGATGCTCGCGATGTAGAACCAGATCGCCACGTACAGGTGGCGCTCGCGCCGCCGCGCGATCGTGCCGAAGAAGTTCACGGCGAAGATCACCCACACGACGGCGATCGCGATGTCGATCGGCCACTCCAGTTCGGCGTATTCCTTGGCCTGCGTGAATCCGAGCGGCAGCGTGAGCGCCGCGCTCACGATGATGAGCTGCCAGCCCCAGAAGTGCAGCTGGCTCAGCAGGTCCGAGAACATCCGCGCCTTGAGCAGGCGCTGGCTCGAGTAGTAGATCCCGCAGAAGATCGCGTTGCCCGCGAACGCGAAGATGACCGCGTTCGTGTGCAGCGGTCGCAGCCGGCCGAAGGTCAGGAACGGGGGCAGGTTGAGGCTCGGCACCGCGAGCTGCAGCGCGATGAGGAGGCCGACCAGCATGCCCACGAATCCCCAGACGAAGGTCGCGGTCATGAACTTGCGCACGATCGCGTCGTCGTACTTGAACGATTCGAGTCGGACGTTCATCACGTCTCCTGGGTGGAATCCTTCATCCGCGCCCCGGCAGGGGCCGGGCACGGGCCCTCGAGTGGATCAGGTGTCGCGTTGGGGCGGGGGCGCGCTCCGAACCGCCGGAACGCGGACGCGAGGCGCAGGCACGACGAGAATCGAGCGCATTCCTTTGCTCGTTGGGGGTGCAGGCTTGGGGGGCCCGTTCGGGCCGCTACGTTACGGGCGACCTCCGGCGCAGGTCAAGGCTCGGAGGCGCTCGCGGGCTGCGCTTCCCGTGCCGGGGCACCGCCTTGTCGCTCGCTCCCGCGCTCGTGCATAGTCGCCCGCATGACTGCCCCCCGCCCGCGCACCTCGCTCGGCAAGGATCGCATCCAGGTCCTGCTCCTCGAGGGCGTGCATCGCAGTGCCGTCGAGCTGTTCGAGGGCGACGGCTACTCGCGCGTCACGCTGATCGAGAAGTCGCTGTCCGCGGACCGGCTGGCGGCGGCGCTGGCCGGCGTGCACATCCTCGGCATCCGCTCGCGCACGCAGGTGACCGCGGCCGCGCTCGAGGCGGCGCCCAAGCTGATGGCGATCGGCTGCTTCTGCATCGGGACCAACCAGGTCGACCTCGCCACGGCGCGGATGCGCGGCGTGCCGGTGTTCAACGCGCCGTTCTCGAACACCCGCAGCGTCGCCGAGCTGGTGCTGGCGGAGGTGGTGTTCCTGCTGCGCGGCATCCCGGCCAAGAACGCGGCCGCCCACCGCGGGGACTGGATCAAGTCCGCCGCCGGCGCCCGCGAGGCGCGCGGCAAGGTGCTCGGCATCGTGGGCTACGGGCACATCGGCACCCAGGTCGGGCTGCTCGCGGAGTCGCTCGGCATGCAGGTCCTCTACCACGACATCGTCACCCAGCTGGCGCTCGGCAACGCCACCTCGGTGCGCTCGCTGGAGGCGCTGCTCGAGCGCGCCGACGTCGTCACGCTGCACGTGCCCGAGACGCCCCAGACCCGCCGCATGATCGCAGCGAAGCAGCTCGCGCGCATGAAGCCAGGTGCCGCGCTGATCAACGCCTCGCGCGGCAGCGTCGTGGACCTCGACGCGGTCGCCGCGGCGCTGTCGTCGGGGCACCTGGCGGGGGCGGCGATCGACGTGTTCCCGCACGAGCCCGAGTCCAACGCCGAGTCGTTCGAGTCGCCGCTGCGGGAGTTCGAGAACGCGATCCTCACGCCTCACGTCGGGGGCAGCACGGCCGAGGCGCAGGAGAACATCGGCCTCGAGGTTGCGGAGAAGCTGCTGCGCTACTCCAACAACGGCTCCACGCTGACGTCGGTGAACTTCCCCGAGGTCGCGCTGCCGGAGCACGCCGGCAAGCACCGACTGCTCCACATCCACCGCAACCGTCCCGGCATGCTGGCGCAGGTGAACGAGGTGTTCTCGCGCCGCAGGGTGAACGTGGCCGCCCAGTACCTGCAGACCGACGCGCAGATCGGCTACGTGGTCATCGACGTCGATCCGGCCGGGCGCGCCGACACGCGCACGCTGCAGAAAGAGCTCGCCGCCATCGACGGGACGCTGCGCACGCGGCTGCTCTACTAGCGGGCGATCCCATCGCCGGGAGAGCCGGCGTCGCGTTCGTGCCGGTGGCTACTTCGC
Source organism: Candidatus Eiseniibacteriota bacterium (assembly GCA_963725865.1). Lineage (GTDB taxonomy): Bacteria > Eisenbacteria > RBG-16-71-46 > RBG-16-71-46 > RBG-16-71-46 > CAVSAC01. The sequence goes on along the minus strand of CAVSAC010000012.1, from coordinate 660,828 downwards.
CGGCAGCTTCGACAGCATCACCTCGACCGCCTTCTCGAGCTGCTGGTCGCGGCCCTGCGCGAGCAGCGCGGGGTCCGGCTCGACCTCGTACGTCGGATCGAGGTGCTTGTTCTCCATCACGTCACCCTGCGTGTCGAGCATCGTGACCTCGGGGATGCCGAACACCAGGTCGCGGTCCTGCAGGCGCTCCCACCACACCGACGTGCAGGTGCCGGGCACCTGCATGCCGACGGTCTCGCCGAGGCCGAGCTGGGTGTAGGCCATCGGGAAGCAGTGCGCGTCGGAGTAGTTGCCCTCGCTCATCACCACGATCGACGGCTTGGTCCAGCGGTTCGAGGGCTCGGCTCCCACCGGCTGGCCGCGTGGGATCTGGCGGGCATACTGCCGGCCGCCCAGCAGCACGGTGAGCGCCTCGACCAGGTTGCCGCCGCCGTTGAAGCGGGTGTCGAGCACAATGGCCTCCTTGTCGACCGAGCGCCCGAACACCTCCTCGTACATCTCGCGATACGCGCCGTCGTTCATACCGCGGATGTGCGCGTAGCCGATGCGGCCGCCCGACAGGCGGTCCACCAGCTCGCGGCGATTCTTGAGCCAGCGCAGGTAGAGCAGGCGCTGCTGCGCGCTCCACGCGATCGGCTTGACCGTCTCTTCCCAGCGCCCGCCGCGACCGTCGGAGAGCGCGAGCCGCACCGGCACGTCGGCCTTGCGGTTGAGCAGGTGGTACCACTCGGCTCCGGCGGCGATGCGCTGGCCGTCGATCGACTCGATGATCGTGCCGGCCTTCACCTTCGTGCCCGCCTTCTGCAGCGGACCGCCCTCGAGCACTTCGGCGATGGCGATTCCGTCGCCGGTGTGCCGCGGATCGGGGAAGATGCCGAGCGCCGCGGTCTCGTCGCCGTCGGTGCGCGTCGGGCGGTAGCGTCCGCCGCTATGCGAGGAGTTCAGCTCGCCCTGCATCTCGGAGATCAGCTCGGCGAAGTCGCGCGAGTTGTCGATGGCGGGCAGGAAGCGCGCGTACTCGGCCCGCACCGCGGGCCAATCGACGCCGTGCATCTTCACGTCGTGGAACTTCTCGAACGTCTGGCGCCAGATGTGGTCGAACAGGTACGCGCGCTCGTCGGCGGCGCGCAGGTCCATGCGGGCGCTCGCCCCGATCGGCGTGCTCTTGCCCGACTCGAGCTCGACCTTCGAGAGCCTGCCGTCGGCCAGCACGAACGCCTTCTTGCCGTCGGCGTCCAGCTCGAAGGACGCCTCGTTGGCGCCCAGCTTCGCCACCAGCTTGACCTCCTTCGAGCGCGGCACGTACTTCCACAGGTCGTAGCCCTTCTCGAAACGCGCGAGGTAGACGAGCGTCTCGCCGTCGGGCGTGAGCGCCGCGCCCGCGAGGTCGGCCGAGTTGAGCGACAGGCGCACGATGCGGTCGTCGAGCCCGTCGAACTCGATCGCGACCGGATCGGCGAGCTTCGGCTTCGGAGCATCCGACGGCTTGTCACCCGGCTTGCCCGCGCCGCCCTTGCCCGCTCCATCGCGGGCACCCTTGTCCTTGTCCTTGTCCTTCTCACGCTCCGTCAGCTGATCGTACGCGGCCTCGTCGAGGCGGAAGCGGTCGTATGCCCGGGTGGTCAGGAACGCGGCGTACACATCCTGCTCGCGGCCGCCGCCCCCCTGAGCGCGCAGCCCGAGCTTGTCGGTACGCCAGATCAGCACCTCACCCTTGCGCGCCCACACCGGCGACTCGTCCTCGTAGCCGCTGTGCGTCAGGTTCACCGGCGGAGCGCCGCCGGCGGCCGGCACCAGCCCGACCTCGTTCGACCAGCGGCCGTGGCTCAGGAACGTCACCGCCAGCCAGCGGCCGTCCGGCGACCAGCGGAACCACTCGTCGCCATCGGAGTACGAGTAGTTGAGGTTGCCCGCCAGCACCTCGTGGCGCTTGCCCGTGCGCAGGTCGAGCACCTCGATCGTGGTGCGGTCGCGCAGGTAGGCGATCTCGTGGCCGTCGGGCGAGTACTGGGGCTGGAAGACCTCGCCATCGGTCGCCAGCACCAGCGTCTCGCGGAGCGCGGTGGCGTTGAAGAACGCTGGCTCGTCCGGATCGCGCAGGTCGGTACGGTAGAGCTTCCAGTGCCCGTCGCGCTCGGCGGCGTAGAGCAGCGCGCGGCCGTCGGGCGAGAACGCCACCGATCGCTCCTGCTCCGGCGTGTCCGTGATGCGGCGCGTGGTGCCGTGCTCGGTGCTGGCGACGAACACCTCCCCGCGCGCCACGAACGCGATCTCGTCGCCGCTCGGCGAGAGCGCGATCTCGGTCGCCTGCGTGGTCACGTCGACGGGCTCGACCGTGCGGTCGCGGCGATCGGTCGCCACGGTGACGTCGAGCTTCCGACTCTCGCGCTCGCCCGCGGCGCGCACCCACAGCTCGCCATCGTACGCGTAGCACAGGTCGCCCTTCGCCGATACCGAGAGGAAGCGCACCGGCGAGCGCGCGTGCGTGGTGATCTGCACCGGGTGGGCGGGCTCGGCGGTGTTCAGCAGCCACACGTTGAACGTGCCGCTGCGCTCCGAAAGGTAGTAGAGCGAACGCTGGTCGGGCGCCCACACCGGCTGCCGGTCGTCGACGCCGAACCCGGTGAGTCGGGTGTGACGGCCGCTCGCCACGTCGAAGAGCCACACGTCGCGTGCGAACGACGAGGTGTCGTGCTTGCGCCATTCCATCTCGAACCCGCGCTGATCGGAGTACGCGAGGCGCTTGCCGGCGCGGTCGTACACCGCGTAGAGCGCCGGCGTGGTGAGCACCTGCACCGGCTGCGAGGCGTCGAGGCCGACGCTATAGAGCTCGGGCTTCACCGAGTGCGGGAACTGCGCGTTGGACGGCGCGTCGAGGATGGCGGCGCTGACGAGCACCGCCTTGCCGTCGGGGGTGAACGAGGTCGGTACCTCGTCGGCCGAGTGGAACGTGAGGCGCGTGGCCTCACCGCCCTCGGCGGGCATCACGTACACGTCGAAGTTCCCGTTGCGGTCGGACGCGAACGCGATGCGCGTGCCGTCGGGCGACCACACCGGGGTCGTGTTGTAGGACTTCCCCACCGTCATCGGCGTCGCGAGCCCGCCCGCGGCCGGCACCTTCCACAGGTTGCCGCGGTACGAGAACACGATGGCCGCGCCGTCGGGCGAGATCGACGGCTGGCGCAGCCACAGCGCGCGCTCGGCGGCGTGTGCGGCGCCCGCGGATGCGAGCGTCGCGACCAGCAGCGCGACGAGTGCCAGCGCGCGGCGCGAATCGGGGCGGATCATGAGGCCTCCTCGGGGGAGCGCCACTCGGCGGCGGCGGGTGCGCATGGGTTTTCGGCGCGCCCGGGGCGCGACCGCGCGCAGGCTAGCATCCGCGCATGCTGCCCGGAGCGGCGTGGTCCCGCTGTTTCGCACCAGCGCGGGACCACCCGGCACCAGCGGGCGAGCACCCCGACGCTTCAGCAACCCCGAGTGTCAGCGCCGGCGCGCTGACGCTGGGGATCGCTCGCGATCCGAACCGCCGGGGCGCGACCACTCGCGGGCACGCGCGAGGATCGTGGCCCGTTCCTCCTCGCTCAGGGGGCGTCCCGCCCGCACGCGGCGCCGCGCGGCGGCGGAGTCCAAGCACGCTTCCATGATGTTGGGGGCGATCCACGCGAGCCGGACCTCGGGCGCGAGCGGATCATTCACCGGCGGGTCGAGCATCCGCATCGCCGCCTCCATCCGTTTGCGTTCCGCGGGCGTCGCCCGGGCGAGCGCCTCGGCGTAGCGTATCGAGTCCGCCCGGATCTCATGTGCGTGGCGCTCGAGGCGCGCGTTCGCCGAGTCACAGCGCGCGACCAGCTCGCCGACCAGCCGACGGCGGGCCGGTTCGCGAAGCTCTTGCGCGAGCCAACCGAGTGCCGACCAGGATTCTCCCCGAGCCCTGTTGATCGCAGTGGCTTCGAATCGGTCGATGATCTCGCGATAGGCCGGCCCGCTGCGATCCAGCCACGGCGCGAATCGATACCATTCATCCCATGCCGCCACGTACCAGGAGCTCGGTGCCGATGCTCCTCGAACGGTCGACTCCCGACACAGGATCTCGGTCAGTCGGAGCGCTGCTTCTGACGGGCTCTTCGCAGCCGCCGCGCACCAGGCACGCGTCGTGGACGGTGTGCCACTGAACGCTCGGAACACCTCCGTCCCCTCGCGAACCGTCCGCAGGACGAGCACCACATCCTCGCCGTCCTCGGGCAGCCACTCCAATCCGTACCCATCCCACCCATACTCCTGAAACCGCGCCGTCCGGCAGTGCAGGCCATCGGGGCTCGTGCGCACCGTCAGACGCTCGCCGGCCGCGATCCCCCGGCCCTTGAACACCTCGCGAATCTCGACCCGGGCGACCGTCACTTCCTCGCCCTCGGAATGCTCTCGGGTCTGCGCGCTCGAATCCGTTCGCTGCGACAGCATGCGCACGCCGACGACGGCATCCGCACGCCTCAGGTCGCCGAGCAGGCCCGACTCCCATGGTGCTTCCGAATCGGGCGGGGGCTCCGTGCGGGCGACCGCGATCGGCACCCACGCGATGAGGACGCCCACCGCCAATGCGGCGCAGGACGGACATAGTTTCCCGAGCATCCGCGCCGTTCGATCCCTCATGGGCGCGCTCCCTCTCTTCGGACGCGACTTCCCGGTCCATGTGGACGCCCCGGCAGCCTAGGCCGCCGGGGCGCTCGCGTCCATCGTCCCGCTTCGGGAGCGGGGGTCCGCGTTCGCGCGCGTCGATTCGAACGAGGCCCAGAGGATTTCGGCGGGCATCGCGATTCGAACCGTGACGGCGGCAGCGCTACAGCACGCGCACCAGTCGGCGCGTCGCGCCACGCATCGCCTCGCCCGCGGCGCGCGCCTCGAGCCGCGCGAAGTAGAGCCCGGCGGGGGCACTCGCGCCGCCCGCGACGGAGCCGTCCCAGGCGACGTGGTGCTCGCCCGCCGGCTGATCGCCGAGCACGAGCGTGGCGACCGCGCGGCCCTCGACGTCGAAGACGCGCAGCGCGACCGCGCTCGCGCGAGGCAGGCTGTAGACGAGTGCCGTGCCCGCGCGGAACGGGTTCGGCCCCGCCAGCGCGAGCGCGAGCGTTCCAGCCGCGAGCGGCGGCCGGCCGACGCCGGCGGTCGGCGCATCGCCGAGGTAGCGCGTGAGCGCGACCTGCGAGCCGCCGGGGAACAGGCTGGTGCCGGCGCCGCCCGCCAGCACGATGCGGCCGTCGGGCTGCAGCAGCGCGCGGTAGGGCGTGTCGCGGCCGCCGCCCGAGACGTCGGTGAACGCCATGCCGTTGGTGCCGAACGCGGGGTCGACGGTGCCGCTGCTGTCCATGCGGACCATCGCGAAGTCGTCCGACGAGCCGAGGTTGGTGGCCTGCCCGGCCAGCAGCAGCTTGCCGTCCGGGAGCACGAGCAGGTCCTCGAGGAACGAGAAGCCGGTCGTGAGACCGACGTTCGGCGTGATCGAGATCCCGCCGCTGCCGAACAGCGGGTCAAGCGTGCCGTTGGGCCGGAAGCGCGCGACCGCGTAGTCGTGCGTCAGGTCGCTGGCCGCCCCGACGTAGCCACCCACCAGGATGCGCCGGTCGGGCAGCACCTCGACGTCGGTCGCGAAGTGGCGCAGTACCGACAGCGACGTGATCGCGCGCCCGAACGTGGCGAACGAGGAGTCGGGCGTGCCGTTGGCGTTGAAGCGGAACGTGAGGAACTGGTCGGCCCCCGCGCTGAGCTGCGTGGTGCCGACCGCCATCAGCTTGCCGCTGTCGGCCAGCGCGATCGCATAGCAGCGATTGTCGACCCCGGGCCCGCGGGTGACCGTCCCGCCGGCCCCGAATGTGGCGTCGGGCGTGCCATCGGGCAGGTAGCGCCGCAGCCCCATGTACGTGATGGAGCCGCTGATCCGGAACGCGCCGGCGAGCACGATCTTGTCGTCGGGCTGCACCAGCACGTCCCACACGTCGCCCTGGGCTCCGATCAGTTGCGTCACCCGCCCGAGCGCGCCCCACGCGGTGTCGAGCGCGCCGGTCGAGTCGTAGCGCGCGAGCGCCGAGTAGCGGCTGCCCGAGATCGTCACGTGCCCGGCCACCAGGATGTGGCCGTCGTTCTGCAGCGCGAGACTGGTGGCCTCGCACGAGGTCGCCGAGGGGATCACCGTCGTCACCCGGCCGTTGCCGTTGGGGCCGAAGGTCGCGTCGACCACGCCGTCCGACCCATAGCGCACCAGCAGGAACGAGGCGGTCGACCCTGACGACGCGTTCCCGCACACCAGAATCCGCCCGCCCGGCAGCAGCAGCGCGTCGCGGGCATTGTCGAAGCCGGCGGCGACGTCGGTCAGGACGATCCCGCTCGATCCGAAGCTGGGGTCGAGGTCGGCGGGGGCGGCGCTCGCGCCGTTGGCCGCGAGCGCGACGACCACCGCGAGGAGGCAGGACAGGCGGTTCATGGGACCGGCTCCGGGTTCGGGACACACTCCGTGGAGGGGCCGCGCGGACGTCAGGGCGCGGGCGACATGCTCTGAGACCGGAGTCGAGCGCGGAAATCACACGGCCTGCGAATCGGGATTCGCGACGGCCGTGTGCGTCCGCCGCGCCGGACCCTGCCCGCGCGCGTCTAGCCCTGGCCGTGCTGGAAGGCGCGCTCGAAGCGGCGGTCGGGCACCAGCCACATGATCGCGACCGCGACGTAGAGCGCGCACGCGGCCGGCGGGGTGACGAACGCGAGCCCGATGGCGACGGCGTAGATCACGATCGAGATCGTGCCCTTGAAATCGCGCCCGAGCGCCCGCGCGAAGGCCGACTCGGGACCGTGCCGGGCCAGCAGGGTGCGCGCGAGGATGTAGTACGCGACCCCATCGAGCAGCAGCAGCACGCCGTAGATCGCGACCGGCCACGCGGCGAGTGGATGCTCCCCCAGCCAGGCGGTGACCCACGGGGTCAGCGAGAGCCAGAACAGCAGGTGCAGGTTGGCCCACATCACGCCGCCGCTGACGTGCTGAGCGGCCTGGAACATGTGGTGGTGGTTGTTCCAGTAGATCGCGACGAACACGAAGCTCAGCAGGTAGGCGAGCAGCTTGGGCGCCAGCGCGCCGAGCGCCGCCAGGTCCGCGCCGTGCGGCACGCGGAGCTCGAGCACCATGATCGTGATGATGATCGCGAGCACGCCGTCGCTGAACGCCTCGAGCCGTCCCTTGTGCATGCGGCGCACCATAGGCCACGCTCGCGCGGATTGTCGAGGTTCGCGGCGGGGACGCGAACGCGCGCCCCCGCCGCACACCGCACGGGGCGTCAGCCTTCGATCGGCGTCAGGTCGAGCAGGCTGCGCAGGTAGAGGATCTGCCCGAGGTGATTGGCGTCGTGCACCAGGTGGTAGCGCGGCCGCTCGAGCGGCTGCGCGGGATCGGCGATCGCCTCGCGCATCCGTCGCTGCGAATCCTCGAGCCGCGCGCGCACCGCTCGCCACGCCTCCTCGGTGACCGCCGCTGGCGCCGGGAAGTTGAGGCGTGCGACCTCGTCCGCGCCTGGCGCGGGCCGGCCCGCCAGCAGCGCGAACGTGGCCTCGCGCCAGAAGACCACGTGCGCGACGATCTGCCAGATCGCGTGCTTGCCGGGCTGCGGCTGCCACGCCGCCTGTGTCGGCGTGAGCCCCGCCAAGGCCAGGGACCACGGCCCGAACCAGATGCCACCGTCCCACGACTCGTCCCACATCTTCAGGAGCTCCGCTCGGTCCGTGCTCGTCTCCGCCGCTCGGTTCATGTTCGTCTCCAACGTCCGGCCTGGGCTGGGATCGATGGGCGCCGCGCCCGTCGCTTCCCGGCGCGCCCGCGCCTTGCCGACCCGCCGGCGGCCGGCCCGGCGGGCACCGCCGGAGGATCGATGCGCGGAGCCTAGTCGCGGACGGCCTCCGCAGGCTTCCATGTTCTTGCGGCCGCGCGCTGCGCTAGAGTTCCACGCATGCCGCGGTTCTCCTACTTGAGCGAGGTGCGCTCGGACCACCTTTCCGCCCGACTCGTCGCGTGCGACGGAGTCGACGGCCGCCCGGTCGACGAGGGGGTCGACGGCCCTCACGTGTGGTTCGTGCTCAACGGCCGCTTCGCCGTGCACCGGCGCGCGGGCCGACAGGTGGCCGATCCGGCGCGGGCGCTGTTCCTGCGGCCCGGCGAGCCGTTCTGCATCCGCCACCCCGAGGGCTGCGGCGACGTGTGCCTCGCGGTCGGCGGCCGCGTGGCGGCCGCGCTGGCCGACGGCCCGCCGGCGCGAGCGACCTCGAACGCGGCGTACGTGCGCCTGCGGGCGCTGGCGCGGGCGCTGGCCGCGCGCCGGCCGGTCGACTCGCTCGAGATCGAGGAGGCCGTGGTCGGGGCGCTCGACGCGGCGGCGACTCCGCGCCGCGCGGCCAGCGCACGCGCCGTGCGGCTCGCCGAGGCGGTCGCCCACGAGGTGGCGATGCGCTTCGACGAGCGACTGTCGCTGGCGACGCTCGCGGCGCCGCACGGAGTCTCGGTGTTCGCGCTCTGCCGCGCGTTCCGCGAGGTGCACGGCGTCTCGGTGCACCGCCACCAGCAGCGATTGCGCGTGCGTCACGCGCTCGCCGCGATGCTCGACCCGGATCGCACGCTCGCGGACATCGCCGCGGAATACGGCTTCGCCAGCCACGCCCACCTCACCTCGCTGTTCCGCCGCGAGCTGGGGATGCCGCCGCGCGAGGCGCGGCGGCACGCGATCGCGGCGCTGGATCGCACGCGCGGCTGACGCCGCGGGCGGCCTGGATCAACCGCGAGCCCGCCGCTGCGCGTGGATCGCGCGATCGAGCGCCTGCAGGAACCGCGAACGGTCGCGGGCCTCGAACGGCGCCGGCCCGCCCGACTCCATCCCCGCGCCGCGCATCTCGGCGAGCAGGTCGCGGGTCGCGAGGGCATCGCCGACGTTGGCCTCGGTGAACGCGCGGCCCGTCGGCGCGAGCACCGCCGCTCCGCTCGCGACGCAGCGCGCGGCGAGCGGGACGTCCGCGGTGATCACGATGTCGCCGGGCCCGGCGTGCGCGGCGATCCAGTCATCGGCGGCATCGAATCCCCCGCCGACGACCTCGAGCACGACGTCCGTGCCGGTGGGAACGCGCATCGAAGCGCCCGCGACGAAGGTCACGCCGACACCCAGTCGGCGGGCGACGCGCTCGACCTCGGGCTTCACCGGGCACGCGTCGGCGTCGACGTAGAGGCGCATGGGTGGGATCTCCGGAGGATTGGGCGCGCCGCCGGTCGCGCCGCTACGCCTGATCCCAGGCCGTGCGCGCGGCGGATGCGGCGGTGCCCGCCGCGATCGGAGCGCCGCCCAGCGCGCCGCAGCTCTCGGCCAGCGCCTCGGCGACGTCGGTCATGTCGTCCAGCGTGTACGCGCCCATGTGCCCCACGCGCACGATGCGACCCTTGAGCTGGTCCTGGCCGCCGGCGACCACCATGCCGTGGGTCTCGCGCAGGCGCTTCACGACCGCGGTGGCGTCCACCCCGGCCGGCGGCGTCAGCGCCGTGACCGCGTGCGACGGCGCGGAGGAGAACAGCGCGTAGCCGGCCGCCCGCGCGCCGGCGCGCACCGCGTGCGCGAGGCGGCGATGGCGGGCGTGGACCGCGTCCAGGCCCTCCTCGGCGACCATCGCGAGCGCCTCCTCGAGCGCGAGCACCAGGTTGATCGCGGGCGTGAACGGCGACTCGCCGGTCGCGAGCGCCTGGCGCGCCTTCCGCAGGTCGAAGTAGAAGCGCGGCAGCCGCGCGCCGTCGATGGCGTCGTGCGCCCACGGCGCCAGGCTCAGCGTGGCGAGTCCCGGCGGCAGCATCAGGCCCTTCTGCGAGCCGCACACCACCACGTCCACGCCCCACGCGTCCTGCGGCAGCGGGTGGACGCCGACGCTGGTGATCGCGTCCACCACCAGCCGCGTCCCGCGCGGCCGCGTGATCTGTGCGAAGCCCGCGATGTCGAACAACGCGCCGGTCGAGGTCTCGCTATGGGTGGCGAACACGGTGGTGATGCCCGGCTCGGCCGCGAGCGCCCGCGCCAGGGATTCGGGCGCGAGGGCATCGCCCCACGGTGCCGCCAGCAGCGTGTGCGGCACCCCGTACGCCTTCAGCAGCTCGGCCCAGCGCTCGCCGAACTTGCCGCCGACCACCGCGAGCGCCCGCTCGCCCGGGGCCAGCAGGTTCACGACCGCGGCCTCCATCGCGCCGGTGCCCGAGGCTGCGAGCATGAACACCTCGCCCGCGGTTCCGTGCAGCGCGCGCAGCGCCTCCGTGGTCCGCAGGTAGGTCGCGCGGAAGCCGTCGGTGCGGTGGTGGGGCTGCACCTGCGAGAGCGCGCGCAGGATGCGCGCGGGGATCTCGACCGGACCGGGTGTGAACAGCCGCCCGCGGCCCGCGGTGCGCGCCGCGGGCGCCGTCACCGCGCGGCCCACCGCGCGGCGTGGTCCGTCGCCGGCCTCAATGGGCGTAGGTCGGGGCCTTCTCCCCGTCCTCGCCGGCGGCCGGCCCGACCCTGCGCTCGAGCGCGTGCTCGAGCACCTGGTCCATGTTCTCCACCTTGATGAACGTGATCGCCTCGCGGACGCCCTCGGGGATTTCGGCCACGTCCTTCTCGTTCTCGGCCGGGATCAGCACGGTCGTGATGCCGGCGCGCTGCGCGGCGACCGTCTTCTCGCTCAGTCCGCCGATCGGCAGCACGCTGCCGCGCAGCGTGATCTCGCCCGTCATCGCGACGTCGGACCGGGTGGGCACGCCGGTTAGCGCGCTCACCAGCGCCGTCGCGATGGTGATGCCGGCCGACGGCCCGTCCTTCGGGATCGCCCCCTCGGGCACGTGCACGTGCACGTCGAGGTCGCGGTAGAACCACTTGTCGAGTCCCAGCGCCTCGGCGCGCGAACGGGCGTACGACAGCGCCGCGACACCCGACTCGCGCATCACCTCGCCGAGCTTGCCGGTCAGCTGCAGCTCGCCCTTGCCCGGCAGCAGGCTGACCTCGACCGTGAGGATTTCGCCGCCGGTCTCGGTCCACGCCAGGCCGTTCGCGAGCCCCACGCGGCTGCGCTTCTCGACCTTCTGATCGAGGAAGCGCGGCGGGCCGAGCAGCTTGTGCAGGTTGCGCGGCGTCACGGCGACGCGCCCGCGCAGCTTACCCGAGGCCTTGCGCCGGGCCACCTTGCGGCAGATCCCGGCGATCAGCCGCTCGAGGCTGCGCACGCCGGCCTCGCGGGTGTAGCCGCGAATGAGGACCTGCAGCGCGGGATCGCCGATGCGCACGTCGCCGTCGGCGAGCCCCGCGGCTCCGATCTGCTTGGGCACCAGGAAGCGCTTGGCGATCTCCACCTTGTCGCCCTCGAGGTAGCCGGGCAGGCGGATGATCTCCATGCGGTCCTCGAGCGCCGGCGGGATGGAGAACAGCGAGTTCGCCGTGCAGATGAACATGACCTGCGAGAGATCGAAGTCCACCTCGAGGTAGTGGTCGTTGAAGGTGTGGTTCTGCTCGGGGTCCAGCACTTCGAGCAGTGCCGACGACGGGTCGCCGCGGAAATCGGCGCCCAGCTTGTCGATCTCGTCGAGCAGGAACACCGGGTTCTTCGAGCCGGCGCGCCGCAGGCTCTGGATCACGCGGCCCGGCAGCGAGCCGATGTACGTGCGCCGGTGGCCGCGGATCTCCGCTTCGTCCCGCACGCCTCCGAGGGCGACCCGCACGAACTTGCGCCCCAGCGCGCGCGCGATCGACTTGCCGAGCGAGGTCTTGCCGACGCCCGGAGGACCCACGAAGCACAGGATCGGGCCGCGGTTGTGGCCCGTGAGCTTGAGGACCGACAGGTACTCGAGGATGCGATCCTTCACCTTGCGCAGGCCGAAGTGGTCCTCGTCGAGAATGCGCTCGACCTCCTGGATGTCGGCGCGGTCGCGCGTGAGCGTGCGCCACGGCAGCGACGTGAGCCAGTCGAGGTAGTTGCGCACCACTGTCGCCTCGGGCGACATGAACGACATCTTCGCGAGGCGGTCGAGCTCCTTGGCGGCCTTGACGGCGACCTCGCGCGGCATGCGCGCACGCTTGATCGCGGCCTCCAGCTCCTCGATCTCGGAGGCGAACTCGTTCTGGTGACCGAGTTCCTTGCGGATCGCCTTGAGCTGCTCGTTGAGATAGAACTCCTTCTGGTTCTTGTGCACCTGCGAGCGGACCTGACCCTCGATCTTGCGCTCGAGCTTCACGATCTCGAGCTCCGAGGCGAGCGTTTCGCCGAGCCGCTTGAGGCGCTCCATCGCGCTCTCGACCTCGAGCAGCTTCTGCTTCTGCGACACCTTCACCAGCAGGTGCGCCGCCACCGTGTGCGCCAGCGTGGCCGGATCGCTGATGTTGTTGGCGGTCGTGAGCACCTCGTCCGGGATGCGTCGGTTGAGATGCACGTAGTCGTTGAACAGGGTGAGCACGTGCCGCATCTGCGCCTCGGTCTCGGATCCCTTCGGCGAGTCCTCGACGATCGGCACCACCTTCACGGTGTAGAAGTCGCTCGACCACAGGAACCGATCGACGCGGCAGCGGCACACGCCCTCGACCAGCACCCGCATCGTGCCGTCCGGGAGGCGGAACAGCTGCAGCACGCGCACCACCGTGCCGACCTTGAACAGCTCGTCGTGCCCCGGGTCCGCGACCTCGCTGCGCCGCTGGGCGGTCACGAACAACATCCGGTCCTTCGCCACCGCCTTCTCGATCGCGTTGATCGACGGCATGCGGCCGACCAGCAGCGGGATCGTCATGTACGGGAACACCACGACGTCCCGCAGCGGCAGCAACGGCAGCCGGTCGCGGAACGTGAACGTCTCGTCGCCGCGCGAGATGGTCAGCGACTCGCCCTTCTCCTCGGGCGCCGCGGGCTTGCGCCCGCGCCCGCGCCGGGGCGCAGGTGCGTCCTGCGGAGAGACCGTGCGCTGCTTCGGCGCGCGCGACGGCTCGGCCTTGCGCTCACGCTTCGGGGTACGGGCCACGACATGCTCCTTCGTCTATCGGGGTCGGGGAGTGCTCCCCGTCGGTGTCAGATGAGATACGTCCGGAACCTAGCAGACTCGTAAAGTATCCGTTCAGCCCCACCGCCTGACGCAGGCCGCGCGCGAAGCGCCGCGGCCCCCCGCCCATCGGTCGTTTCCGCCTGGCGAAGGGCGCGCACGCAGTGCCGCGCCCCCTCGCCCAACGCGCCGTGCCCGATCAGGCGGCCGCGGGTGGCCCAGATGCAAGGCGGCGGGCCGGCCGCGGTCGAGGCGTGTCCCCCTGGGACACTCCGCAGACCGCGGCCGGCCCGCCAACGCAGCAGATGGGTCGCCCCCGGACGGCCTCGCCTACGCTTCCTTCCGGCGCTTCTGCTCGCCCCGGTACGTCAGCAACGGCGCCGCTCCCCCCGTGATGCACTCCCGCGAGATCGTGCAGCCGATCACGTCCGGCCGCGACGGGATGTCGTACATCACGTCGAGCATCGCCTCCTCGATCACCGCCCGCAGGCCGCGCGCGCCGGTGCCGCGCTGGATCGCCTGCTGCGCGATCGCCTTGAGAGCGTCCTCGGTGAAGTCGAGCTTGACCCCTTCCATCTCGAAGAACTTCTGGTACTGCTTCGTGATCGCGTTCTTCGGCTCGGTCAGGATGCTCACGAGCGACGGTTCGTCGAGCGAATCGAGCGTGCCGATGACGGGCAGCCGGCCGACCAGCTCCGGGATCAGGCCGTAGCGCAGCAGGTCCTCGGGCTCGATCAGCGACATCGTCGCGCCCGCGATGCGCTCCTTCTTGCTCTTGATGTCGGCGCCGAAGCCCAGCACCTTCTCGCCCACCCGGCGCTCGATGATCTTGTCGAGCCCCTCGAACGCGCCACCGCAGATGAACAGGATGTCCTTGGTGTTCACCTCGATGTACTTCTGCTGCGGGTGCTTGCGCCCGCCCTGCGGCGGCACGTTGGCGACCGTGCCTTCGAGGATCTTGAGCAGGGCCTGCTGCACGCCCTCGCCGGAGACGTCGCGCGTGATGCTCGGGTTCTCGCTCTTGCGCGAGATCTTGTCGATCTCGTCGATGTAGACGATGCCGTGCTCGGCGTTGACCAGGTTGAAGTCCGCCGACTGCAGCAGCCGCACGAGGATGTTCTCGACGTCCTCGCCGACGTAGCCGGCCTCGGTCAGGCAGGTCGCGTCGACGATCGCGAACGGCACCTTGAGGAAGCGCGCGAGCGTCCGCGCGAGGAGCGTCTTGCCGGTGCCGGTCGGACCGATGAGCAGGATGTTCGACTTCTCCAGCTCCACCTCGCCCGGCGGCGGCGGCGAGTAGATCCGCTTGTAGTGGTTGTACACCGCGACCGCGAGCGTCTTCTTGGCGCGGCCCTGGCCCACGACGTAGTCATCGAGGATGCGCTTGATCTCCGCCGGCTTGGGCAGTTGCCCGGTGGCCGACGGGGTCTCCCGTTCGGCCTCGCCCTCGAGGATGTCGTTGCAGAGCTTCACGCATTCGCTGCAGATGTACACGGACGGCCCGGAGACGAGGCGTGCCACCTCGTCCTGCCCACGCCCGCAGAACGAGCAGCGGATGGGATGCGGAGTCGCGATGCGCTTCTTCATGACACTCCCGCGGTGGGGGACATCAGCGGCGCTTCTCGATGATCTCGTCGATCAGACCGTACGACTTCGCCTCCTCGGCGGACATGAAATTGTTGCGGTCGGTGTCCTTCTCGAGCTGCTCCAGCGTGCGCCCGGAGTGCTTCGAGAGGATCCCGTTCAACTGCTCCTTCATCTTGACGACTTCGCGGGTGTAGATCTCGATGTCCGTCACCTGGCCCTGGGTCCCGCCCAGCGGCTGGTGGATCATGATGCGCGAGTTCGGCAGACAGGATCGCTTGCCCTTCGCCCCCGAGGCGAGCAGCACCGCCCCCATGCTGGCGGCCTGGCCCATGCACAGGGTGGCGACGTCGGGCTTGACGAACTGCATGGTGTCGTAGATCGCCAGGCCGGCCGTGACCATGCCGCCCGGGCTGTGGATGTACAGGTTGATGTCGCGATCGGGATCCTCGCCCTCGAGGAAGATCATCTGCGCGATCACCAGGTTGGCGACCGTGTCGTCGATCGGAGTCCCGATGAAGATGATGCGGTCCTTCAGCAACCGCGAGAAGATGTCGTACGAACGCTCGCCGCGGCCCGTCTGCTCGATGACGAAGGGCATGTAGCCCATAAGGTCCCTGGCTCCTTCCCGAACGTCGATCCTAACGGCCCGCGGGGGTCGCCAGCGCCGATGCGTCGGTCGCCGGCTCGTCCTTCACGTCCGCCTGGCTCATCAGCCACTCCATCGCCTTGCGCTCGACCAGCGAGTCGCGGAGCGCCTCGCGCCGGTCGGCCGACTGGTACCGCGCCCGGACGCGGGCGGCCTGGCGCGGGTCGGCCTGCGCCATGCGTGCGATCTCCTGTGCGACCTCTTCGTCATCCGCCGCGAGGTTCCGCTCGCGGGCGATCGCCCCCAGCAGCACCTCCCGGCGCAGCGACCGCTCGACACCCGGGCGGTAGTGCTGCTCCAGCTCGCGTCGCAGCTCGTCCCTCACCGTGCGACCTTCGGTCGCCTCGGTGATCACCCGGTCCAGCATCCACTCGACCAGACGCTCCGGGAGTTCGAATGGATTCCGACGCACCAGTTCGTCCGTCAGCGCCGCCTCCGACTCGCGCATCTGGCGGGTGTGCTCCTCGCTCTCGAGGTTCTGACGGATCCGAGTGCGCAGCTCCTCCAGCGACCCAAGCTGGAACACCTCACGAGCCAAGTTATCGTCCAGATCCCGCAGGTTCTTCGCCTGGATTTTCCGCACGTTCAGCGCGTAACGCACTGTCTTCCCCGCGAGTTCCGGGGCCGGGTGATCGGCGGGATAGTTCATGTCCACTACCCGCTCTGCCCCGGCGGTCGCGCCCAGCAGGGCGTTCTCGAGCTCCGGGGACAGCCCCTGGGTGCCCAGCTCGACCCGCCGGGCCTTGAGCCGGGTGCTGGGCAGCCGGCGGCCGTTGGCGTCGAGCCTGACCGAGTCCATCAGCACCACGTGCCCGCGTTCCGCCGGGACGTCCACGTCCACGAATATGGCGGAGTCCTCGCGCAGCCCGGCCAGCACCCGCTCCACCGCCGCGTCGTCGATCGGACGCACGGTGCGGCGCACCGGGAGCCCCTTCACGTCCTTCGCCTCGACTTCCGGCCGGACATCGACGACCGCCGCGAACTTCAGCGGCTGGCCGGGGCTGAAGCGCAGCTCGCGCACCAGCGGGGGGACGATCGGCACCAGCTTGGACTCGGTGATCGCCTGGTTGGTGACCCGCGGAACGACCGTCTCGAGGAACTCCTGCTCGATGGTCGGAGCGAAGTTCTGGCGCACCATGTCGAGCGGCGCCTTGCCCTTGCGGAAGCCGGGCAGGGCGGCACGCCGCTGGATCTGGCGCGCGACGTCCTCCAGCTGCCGCTCCACCTCGTCGGCGGGGACCTCGATGTCGAGGGTGTGTTGCCACGTACCGGTGGCGCGGACCGATAGATTCATGCGGAAGGGAGTGCTCCTGTCCTGGGTGAGCCGGCTCGGGTCGGAGATCTGCGAGAGGGGGGACTCGAACCCCCACGAGTCTCCTCACTGGAACCTAAATCCAGCGCGTCTGCCAGTTCCGCCACTCTCGCATCACACGGAGACGCCCGGCCGCCGCTGGGATCGAGCCGCAGCGACGCGCGCCGGGTGTCGAGAGTCCAGCGGCCACCGGAATCGGCGGCCGCGCGGTCGTGAATGGCGTCGTCAGAAACGCGCGGCAGTATAGCACAGGGGTCCGCGACCGCCGCGGCCCGGCCCACCGCTCCGGCCGGCATCCGTCCGCACCCTAGAACCGGACTCCGACCGTCGCCACCACCCGATCGTCGTAGGATGTCGCCTTGCCGGCCCGCTCGAATCCGCGGCGCATCGCGCCGAGGTCGAGCGTGAGGTCCCGGTCGATGCGCCAGCCGAAGCCGATCGCGTAAGTGGCCGCGCGTGGCTCGGGCACCCCCGACTGCACCTCCTGTCCGAACCCGCCCCGTACTTGAAGGGGCACGTCCGGCTCGGCGTACTCGAAGCCGAGCGACCACTGCGACGCGGCGCCGGCGGTCGCACCGCCCCACGGCGGCGTGTAGCCGACCACCGCCGGCGCGGAGCCCGCCGCCGGGTCGTACGCCAGCTCCGAGCGGCCGCCCGCCTGCAGCATCATGCGCACCGCCGGCGAAAGGCTGATCGCCACCGCGGCGCCGTACTCGCTGCCACTGCCGCGCCGCACCGCGTAGCTCGCGGTCGAGTCGCCGGTCAGCAGCGACAGCGTCTGATCCCCGGTCAGGTCGAGCGCGGGGATGGCGTGGAACGCCGCCCCCACCTCCAGCGAGTGGCTGCCGAACACCGGGAAGAAGCCGCGCGCGCCGAGCGCGAATCCGAACCCGTCGCCGGTCAGCGTGGCCTCGCGCGTCCCGGAGCCCGGGTCGCCGGATCGCTCGGTGTACTGGAAGTCGTCGTCGCGGCGCGTCCACTCCCCCGCGACGCCCGCCCGCACCTGGGTGCCGATCGGCACCGCCAGCGCGAGGCCGGCGCGCGATTCGCGCTGGGTCGAAATGCTGGCGATCACCGCCGGAGGCGTGCCCTCCTCGCCGCGGATGAACGCGAGGTCCTCGCGCCGCAGCACCGGCTGCCAGCCATAGACGGCGACCGTGATGCGCCGCACCGCGTACGCGGCCCAGCCACCCGAGAAGTCGAACGACGGCGACTCGTCCAACTGCCGGTTGCCGGCCCGCAGGTCCTGGCGGCTGACGCGCTGGAGCAGCGGCGACAGCGAGACTCCGCGCGTGGGCGGCATCGCGGGGTTGAGGAACGGCTCGTCGCTCAGCCAGCGGTCGGCCGCGGCGATCCCGCTCGAGGCGGCCGAGGTGGTCCCCGTGACGCTGCCCGGGAACGAGTACAGCGTCGGGTCCATGGGAGACGGGGTCTGGGAGAGCGCCGGGCGCGTGCCGGCCAGCAGGCCCAGCACGGCGGCGAGGTACAGCATGCGTCTCTTCATTCAGGCTCCGTACTTGTCGAGACGCCCGGCGTTCGCAAGCAGTACCGCGATGAGGTCCTTGCTGGCAAGGACATTCAGGCTGCCGGTGCGGCAGTTCTTCTCGTTGAAACGCGCGGCGCCGTCGGCGCCGCAGTACGGCCCGAGCACCATCGCGGGCACCGGATGCCAGGAGTGCCCCTTCATGGGCACCGGCGTGGAGTGATCGCCGGTGACGCAGAGCACGTCGGGCTTGAGCGCCATCAGGGCCGGCAGCGCGGCGTCGACCTGCTCGATCACGCGCACCTTGGCGTCGAAATCGCCGTCCTCGCCCGCCATGTCGGTGCCCTTCACGTGGATGAAGAAGTAGTCGTGCTCGCTCCATGCCTCGCGCGCGGTGTTGAACGCGTCGCCGGGCGTCTCGCCGGTGGACAGCACCTTCATGCCGGCGAGCTGGGCGACTCCGCGATACATGGGGTACGAGGCGATCGCGCACGCGCGCAGCCGGAATCGCTCGAGGTAGCCCGGCAGGTGCGGACGCGCGGACAGCCCGCGCATGAGCGCGGCGTTCGCGGGGAGCTCGTCCTTCAGCACCGCGGCGGCCTTCTGGATGAACTGGTTCACGATGCGCGCCGTCTTCTCGGCCTGCGGATTCGGCACCAGCGCGTGGGCCGCGGGCGTGGGCTTGCCCTCCTTGTGCGGATCGGCGTCGCTCACCTCGCCCGCGAGCCCCGGGCCCCGCAGCACGGCGACGAAGCGGTGCCCCTTGCCCGCCTTCAGCACGATCTCGACGTCCTCGATGCGCGCCACCTGCTCGCGAAGCTTCGCGACCAGCGCCGCGCACTTCTCGCTCGGGATGCGCCCCGCGCGACGGTCGGTCACCACGCCGGCGGCGTCGATGGTGCAGAAGTTCGCGCGCGCGGCGACGTCGCCGCGCTTCAGCTCGAGGTCGGCGCCCAGCGCCTCCAGCACGCCGCGGCCCACCGAGGTCTCGACCGGGTCGTAGCCGAACAGTCCCAGGTGCCCGGGTCCGCTGCCGGGCGTGATGCCGGGCGCCACCGGCAGCAGCCGGCCGAGCGCCGCGGTCGGCGCGAGCGCGTCGAACCGAGGAGTGCGCGCGGCCTCGAGCGGCGTCATGCCGCCCCTCCCCGGGTTCGGCAGGTCGCCCAGACCGTCGAGCACCAGCAGCACGATCCTGGTGGGATTGTCGATGACGAGCGACTCGAGCACGGACGTGGACACGGCGAAGCTCCTTCTCGATCGGACACGGTGGATGGGTTCGCGTCGTTCCAGGGGGGCCGCGCGAGCGCGGGACGTGCGGACTCTAGCGAAAATGGCGCGCGCACGCGAAACGCGGCGCCGGCGCGGCTAGCGGAACGTCCCGTCGGCGTACATCCACGGATGCAGGTCGGCCGTGAGGCGGCCGCTCTTGACGTGCGGGTCGTCCGCCCACCACGCGCGTGCCGCCTCGACGCTCAGGCCGGGCCGGCACACGAACACACCCGCGTGGTCCCCGGCGCCATCGAGCGGTCCGGCGGCAATCAGCACGCCCTCGCGCAGCCCGGCGAAGATGCGCTGCACGTGCGCGAGGTTGTCGCGCTCGACGTCGGGCCCCGCGGCCGCGGTGCCGCCCGGCACCTGGTCGAGGAAGCCGAACACCGCGCTCACCATGCTGTCTCGGAAGCCCGCCTGTCCCGCCCGCTCGCGATAGGGCTCGCCGATGCCGGCGGGCGCGAACCAGTCCCACAGATCGAGCCGCAGCCGTCCGGCGGCGATCGCCGGATCGGCGGCCGCGAGCGCGCGCGCCTCGCCGATCGAGTCGGCCTTGAAGATGAAGATGCCGCGCAGGTCGCCGTCATCGAGGAACGGGCCCGCGGCCACCAGCTTGCCCAGTTCCCACATGCGCTTGATGTTCGCCATGTGGCCGGCCTGGATGCTGTCGCTGTGCGCGTTGCGCTCGGGCGTCCACGCCGCTCCGCGCACCAGCAGGCCGAACTGGTAGCGGTCCATCGGCGGCGCACCCGGCGGCAATCCCGACGGCGCGTCGGCAGACGCCGGCGCCGGAGCCGCCTTCGCGGCGGGCACCGGGCGCGCGTGCGGGGTGGACCGCGGCGCGGACGGAGCGCCGGCGGCAGCCACCACGCAGCCCGCGAGCAGCGCCGCGCTCGCCACCGCGATGCGGGCCAGCGACGACCGTGTGCGGCGCGCGCTCATCCCTGCACCCCGTAGCGCTCGCGCAGCAGCCCCACGTGGTGCAGCTCGTGACCGGCGATGATCCACGCCAGCGCGCGCACGCTCGCTGCGGCCCCGTTCGCGGTGCCGACCCGCGTCATGTCGGCGGCGTCGAGGCTCGCGAACAGCGCCAGCGAGGACGCCCGCACGGCGCGCCACTCGGCGAGCAGCGACGCGAGCGTGCGCGAGTCGAAGTTGGCACCGGCGACGTACGCGTTCTCGTCGAAGCCGGGCAGCGGCGTCGCGTCGCGCCGCGCGAAGCGCAGGGCGCGATAGCCGAACACGCGCTCGGCGTCGCTGACGTGGCCGACCACCTGCTTGATGCTCCACTTCCCGGCAGCGTAACGGTGTGCCGCCTGCGCCTCGCCGAGCGGGGTGAGCAGGCGCATCGAGACCTCGATCTGGTCGGCGAGCGCCGGGCGTGCGTCGTCACCGGGCACCAGGGCGATGTACTTCCCGTAGTAGGGCAGGAACTCGTCGGCGGCCGGGCGCTCGATGCGGGCGGTGGACGTGGACATGGCGTCTCCGGGATGCGGGCTGGTGACGTGGGAGCGCGGGCACTCTGCCCGTGGCCGGGGCCGCTGTCCAGCGCCGAACGAACCGCCGGGGCGCTTCGAGGGACGAGCGCCACAGGACGAGCGCCGCGCCTTGTCGCTCCCTGCCCCCTCCCGTAGACTGCCGCGCCATTCGAGTGCGGCGCGGCCGCGTGGTTCCCCGAGCGTCCCGAGGAGGTTTCGTTCCATGGCGATCCAGAAGGTCGGCGTGGTGGGCTGCGGCCTGATGGGCCACGGCATTGCGCAGGTCAGCGCGCAGGCCGGATTCCCCACCGTCGTGCGCGAGGTGTCCCAGAACGCCCTCGAGAAGGGCCTGGGGATGATCAAGAAGTCGCTCGGCATGCTGGTCGAGAAGGCCAAGATCCCGCAGGAGGCGATGGACAAGACCCTCGCGAACCTGAAGGGCACGGTCGAGCTGAAGGACCTCGCGGACTGCGACCTGGTGGTCGAGGCCGCGAGCGAGAACCTGGCGCTCAAGCGCGAGCTGCTCGGCGCGCTCGATGGGATCTGCAAGAGCGGCGCGATCTTCGCGAGCAACACCTCGAGCCTCTCGGTGACCGAGATGAGCACGTTCACGAAGCGTCCCGAGCGCGTGATCGGGCTTCACTTCTTCAACCCGGTCCAGCTCATGAAGCTGGTCGAGGTGGTGCGCACGCTGCGCACCGACGACGCGGTGATCGCGGACGCGAACGCGTGGTGCGCCGCGATCGGCAAGACGGTCGTGAGCACCGGCGATTCGACGGGGTTCGTGGTGAACCGCCTGCTGGTGCCCTACATGCTCGACGCGATGCGCGTGTTCGAGCAGGGGCTGGCGAGCCGCGACGACATCGACAACGCCATGAAGCTCGGCTGCGGCTACCCGATGGGACCGCTGCTGCTGACCGACTACGTGGGCCTCGACACCACGTACGCGATCGCCGAGATCATGTTCGACGAGTTCAAGGAGGCGCGCTTTGCGCCGCCGCCACTGCTCAAGCGGATGGTGCTGGCGGGCCGCTTCGGTCGCAAGAGTGGGCGCGGCTTCTACGACTGGAGCACCAACCCGCCGTCGTGAGCGGCCGCCGTCGCGGCCGCGCCGGGGCCGGGGTGGCGCAGCGCCGCCCCGGCCTTCGCGTCGTGATCGGGCATCCGAGGAGGACGAGATGAGCACATCCCGCATCGCCGTGCTCGGCGCGGGCAAGCTGGGCGAGACCCTGGTGCGCGGCCTGATCGCCGCCGGCCAGGTCGCGCCCGCGTCGGTCACCGTCACCGCCGCGCATCCCGCGCGGGTCGCCGACCTGGAGCAGCGACTCGGCGTGCGCGGCGCGCCGACCAACGCCGCCGCCGTGAAGGACGCCGAGCTGGTCCTGCTGTGCGTCAAGCCGCACCAGGTGGACGGCGTGGTGCGCGAGATCGCGCCGGTGCTGGGTGCCCACCAGCTGCTGGTCTCGGCCGCGGCGTCGGCGAGCACGGCGTACATCGAGCAGCGCCTGGGCACGCCGGTGCCGGTGGTGCGCGCGATGCCGAACACGCCGGCGGTCCTGCGCAAGGGCATGACCGCGCTGTGCGCCGGACGGCACGCGACCGCCGCGCACGTCGCGCAGGCGCGGGCGGTGTTCGAGGCGGTGGGGCGCACGGTGGTGCTCGACGAGCAGCACATGGACGCGGTCACCGGACTGTCCGCCAGCGGGCCCGCGTTCATCTTCATCATCATCGAGTCGCTCGCCGAGGCGGGCGTGAAGGTGGGACTGCCGCGTTCGATCGCCACCGAGCTGGCGGCGCAGACGGTGATGGGCTCGGGCGCGATGGTGATCGAGACCGGCGAGCACCCCGCCAAGCTCAAGGACGAGGTCACCACGCCGGGCGGCACCACCATCGACGGGATCCTCGAGCTGGAGGACGGCGGACTGCGCGTGACGCTGATCAAGGCGGTGGTGCGCGCCACCCAGCGCGCGGCCGCCCGCGCGCGCGAACTCGAGGGCGTGGAGCCGCGATGATCGCCGAGCCGGCGCGCCGCGGGCAGGCGCTCGCCGCGTTCTGGCTCGCGGTGGCGCCGCGGCTGTGGGACGACCTGCTCGAGTCGGACGTGCTGGCCGCGGCCGACGCCACCTCGCGCGCGCGCCAGTGCCGCGAGTGGGAGTGCTTCGCGCTCTACGCCTGCGTGCGCGGGCTGATCGCCGCCGGCGGATTCAACCGCGAGACCTCGCACGCGATCGACGCCCTGCACGAACGCGTGCTCGAGCACTGGATGCTCGACACCGCCGCGCTCGAGCCGTTCGAGGCGCGGCGCGCCCGCGTCGCGGCGCGCTACGCCGAGTATGGCGCGATCGGGCAGGCCAGCGAGGCGGCGGGGGCCGCGGCGCTCGGCCTGCGGCTCGGCGAGGCCGCGGCGCGCCACCTGGTGGACGGCGATCCGCCGCCGGCGCTGGCCGAGCTCGTGGGCACGCTCCACGAGACGCTGGCGGTGGGTGCCGCCGAGGCGGTGCGGATCGCGGCGGAGCCGGCATGACGTCGCCGCCGCGCGCGCTGGTGGTCGACGTGGTCGGAGCACTCGAGCGCGCCGGGCTGACGTGCGCGCTCGGCGGCAGCGGCCTGCTCGCCGCCCACGGGTTGGCGGACGCGGTGCACGATTGGGACCTCAACACCGACGCGAGCCCGGTCGCCGTGCTGCGCGCGCTCGGCGGCCGCGACCTGGTGCTGCACGGCAATTCCGGCTGCCACGCCGACCACAAGGTGGTGACGGCGGGCGGCCGCGTCGAGGTGATCGTGCGCTTCGCGTTCGCGACCCGGCGCGGCGTGGTGCGCATCCCAACCGTGGTCGCCGCGCGGCGTCGCGGCGTGCCGCTCGGCAGTCTCGAGGCCTGGGCGGTCGCCTACGCGCTGCTCGAGCGCCCGGCGCGCGCGGAGCACGTGTTCGCGCACCTCGCGCGCACCGGCGCCGATCCGACGATGCGGGCGCGCCTGCTGGCGGAGCCGCTGCCCGGTGGACTGGCGCGGCGCCTGCGCGCGCTGCCGGATCGACGGCGCGCGGCGCGGAAGCGCTAGCCCGGCCGCGGCGGTCGGTGCGTCGGCGCGGCGGCCCGCGTCAGCCGCCCGCGTCCGCCTCGGCGGCCAGCCGCACGAGCGGCTCGCCCTGCAGATCGTACTGGTGCCAGCCGCCTCCATCTCGCTCGGCGCCCAGCCGCTCGTAGAAGCCGATCGCGGGTTCGTTCCACTCCAGCACCGCCCACGACAGGCGGAAGCACCCGAGGCGGTGTGCCTCGCGCGCGACCGCCGCGAGCAGCGCGCGGCCGGTGCCGTGGCCGCGCTGGGACGGGCGCACGAACAGGTCCTCGAGCCACATCATGGGCGCGGTGCGGAAGCTCGAGTAGGTGGTGAACACCAGCGCGTAGCCCACCAGCGCAGCGTCGGCCTCGGCGACCAGCGCCCGCACCAGCGGCGAGTCGTCGAACAGGTGGCGGCCGAGCGTCGCGGCGTCGCCGGTGACCCGCTCCTCGAGCCGCTCGTAGACAGCGAGCTCGTTCACCAGTCCCCAGAGCGCGGCGAGGTCGTCGCGGCGCGCGGGGCGGATGCGCGGCGGGCCGGTCATCGCGACCGGCCCGCGCGCGGCGTCGAGTGGGGGGCGCTCAGGCTTCCCACGGCAGGTCGGGTTTGCCGAAGTGGCCGTAGTTGGTGGTCGAGCGGTAGATCGGCCTCAGCAGGTCGAGCTGCTCGATGATCATCCCGGGGCGGAAGTCGAAGCGGCTGCGCCCGCGCTTGTCCTTCGAGCGCACGAACGCCTCGGCCTTGCGAGCGTCGCCGGTTCCGAACGTGTCCACCTTGACCGAGAGCGGCTCCGCCTTGCCGATCGCGTACGCCACCTGCAGCTCGACGCGCTTGGCGATCCCGGCCCTCACGATCTGGCGGGCGACGTAGCGGCAGTAGTACGCCGCGCTGCGGTCGACCTTCGACGGGTCCTTGCCGCTGAACGCGCCGCCGCCGTGGTGCGCGGCGCCGCCGTAGGTGTCGACGATGATCTTGCGGCCGGTGAGGCCCGCGTCGGCCGACGGCCCGCCGTGGTGCCACTCGCCCGCCGGATTCACGTAGACCTTGATGCCTTCGTGGTTCCAGCGCCCGAGCACCCGCGGCATCAGCTCGTCGTGCACGTAGTCGCGCACGGTGGAGAGCTTGGAAGCCTTCGTGTGCTGAGTCGAGACCAGCACCGCCTCGACCCGCGACGGGCGGCCATCCTCGTAGCGCACGGTCACCTGGGTCTTCGCGTCGGGGCGCAGGAACGTCACGCGCGCCTTGACGCGGTCGTCGCGCAGCCCGCGGCCGAGCTTGTGCGCGAGCAGGATCGGCAGCGGCATCAGCTCCTTGGTCTCGTCGGTGGCGTAGCCGAACATGATGCCCTGGTCGCCGGCGCCCTGGTGCTGCTTGTTCTTCTTGTGCGCCTTGGCGCCGCTGACGCCGCGGTCGATCTCGCTCGACTGGGCGGTCAGCAGCGAGGTGAAGAACAGCGTGGAGTCGCAGAACGGCTCGAGCGTGTCCAGGTAGCCGATCTCGCGCACCGCGCGGCGCACCACGCCCTCGAGATCGACGAAGACGCCGGGCTTCGCGCTGATCTCGCCGCCGACCACCACATGGTTGTGCTTGACCATGGTCTCGCAGGCGACGTGCGCGTGGCGGTCCTGTTCGAGATACGCGTCGAGGATCGAGTCGGAGATGTAGTCGCAGACCTTGTCCGGGTGACCTTCGGTCACCGATTCGCTGCTGAACAGATAGCCGCTCACGTCGTATGGACCTCGCGTCGGAGTTCAACGGGACGCGCCGCGCGCGTCGGGAACGATGGTGGGGAGCGCCTCG
Organism: Candidatus Eiseniibacteriota bacterium; assembly: GCA_963725865.1. Classification (GTDB taxonomy): domain Bacteria; phylum Eisenbacteria; class RBG-16-71-46; order RBG-16-71-46; family RBG-16-71-46; genus CAVSAC01. The sequence continues at coordinate 635,148 of CAVSAC010000012.1, read as the reverse complement.
GCGCTACTCCCCGATGACCTTGACGAGTACGCGTTTCCTGCGACGGCCGTCGAACTCGCCGTAGAAGATCCGTTCCCACGTGCCGAAGTCGAGCCGTCCGTTCGTGATCGCCACCACCACCTCGCGCCCCATCACCTGGCGCTTGAGGTGCGCGTCGGCGTTGTCCTCGCCGGTGTCGTTGTGGCGGTACTGCGCTGTCGGCGCGTGCGGCGCCAGCCGCTCGAGCCACTGTTCGTAGTCGTGGTGCAGGCCCGACTCGTCGTCGTTGATGAACACGCTCGCCGTGATGTGCATGGCGTTCACCAGCACCAGCCCCTCCCGCACTCCGCTGGCGCGCACCACCCGCTCGACCTCCGGGGTGATGTTCACGAAGCCGCGGCGCGCCGGCACCTCCATCGTCAGATACTCGGTGCGGGACGTCATGGGGCGGGCACTGTACCACGCCCGCCGGCTCGGCGCGCGGGCCGGCGGCCACGGCGCGGCGCGCGGGCGGCCGCGGCCCGCCGCGCGGGCGCCGCCTGAGCGGAACGGCGCCGGTCTTGACCCGACCGGACGCTCTGATAGGCTGCCGCGCCATTCCCGTGTGCAGCGTCCCCACGACCCCAAGGAGCGACCTCGTGCCCACCAGCGGACTCCCCGACATCGTCATCCTCGCCGGCGCGCGCACCCCGATGGCCGAGTGGATCGGCGGCAAGCGCGGCGACGGCCTCAACGGCGGCGCGCTCGCCGCGGTCTCGGCGATCGACCTGGGCGCCGTCGCGGCGCGCGCCGCGATCGCGCGTTCCGAGGTGCCCGCCGAGCGCTTCGACCACGTGGTGTTCGGCAACGCGCTCCAGACCTCGGGCGACGCGATCTACGGCGCGCGCCACGTGGCGCTCAAGGCCGGCCTCGACGAGGCGGTCCCCGCGCTGACCGTGAACCGCCTGTGCGGCTCCGGCCTGCAGTCGGTGATCAGCGCGGCGCAGATGCTCATGCTGGGCGAGGCGCAGTGGGTGCTCGCCGGCGGCATGGAGAACATGAGCCAGGCGCCCCACGTGCTGCGCGGCGCGCGCGGCGGCCTGCGGCTGGGGCCCGGCGCGATGCTCGAGGACTCGCTGTTCGTGGCGCTCAAGGACAGCTACTGCGGCTGCTTCATGGCGCAGACCAGCGACAACCTGGCGCGGAAGTACGGCATCACGCGCGAGCAGCAGGACGAGTTCGCGCTCCGCTCGCACGAGCGCGCGAACGCCGCGAACCACAACGGCCGGTTCGCCGAGGAGGTGGTGGCGGTCGAGGTCAAGCAGGGCAAGAAGAGCGCGATGGTCGACAAGGACGACCACCTGTTCCCCGGCACCTCGCTGGAGAAGCTGGCCGCGCTGCCCACCGCGTTCGGCCCCGAGTCCATGGTGACGGCCGGCAACGCCTCGGGCGTGGTGGACGGCGCGGCCGCCGTGGTGGTGACCACCGCCGCGAACGCCCAGAACGAAGGCCGCACGCCGATGGGCGTGGTACGCGCGTGGTCGTACGTGGGCGTCGACCCTGCCACCATGGGCTTCGGACCCGCGCCCGCGATCCGCAAGCTGCTCGCGAAGACCGGGCTGGCGCTCGAGGCGATCGATCTGTTCGAGATCAACGAGGCGTTCGCCGGGCAGTTCCTGGCGGTCGAAAAGGAGCTGGGCCTCGACCGCGAGAAGGTCAATGTCAACGGTGGCGCGATCGGCCTCGGCCACCCGCTGGGCGCCACCGGCACGCGCCTGATCCACACGCTGCTGATCGAGCTCGGCAAGCGCCGCAAGCGCTACGGCGTCGCCTCCGCGTGCATCGGCGGCGGCCAGGGCATCGCGGTGCTGCTGGAGCGGGCGTAGCGGCGGCTCGCGTCCGCCGCGCTACTGCAGGTCGGTGACCGGCGCCGGGCGGATGGCATCCGGTCCGCTGGCCGCGCGCTCCCACGCGCCCATGTCGGGCGCGGCGCCGAAGAAGCGGTCGTTGATCCCCGGCAGGCGCAGCGCCCCGTCCACCGCGGGGCTTCCCGCCTGCAGCGAGTAGTCGCCGGCGCCCGCCGCGACGAACAGCGGATCGCCGCTGCGGCCGCCCAGTTCGAAGCCCGTCGCGGTGCGCAGTGCGGCGATCGTCGAGTAGTTCACGCCCTTCCAGCGGAACAGCGCGGGATACGTGGTGTACAGCAGGTCGTAGTCGAAGTCGTTCCCGGTGGCGCTCTCGCCCGCGTCGTCGCTCACCGCGGCGGAGCCGGAGCCGACCAGGATGTTGTTCCGGAAGTGGATGTTCGAGTACGGCCCGCTCGGGTGCACCGCGGGGGCACCCGCGACGTCGCTGGTCACGGTGTTGTGCGCGATCCACGCGTGGCCGGTGCCGCTGAGCGAGAACTTGAAGCCGCCGCGCTGGGTGCGCGTGATGGTGTTGTAGAGCACGTACTCGGGCCCGCTCGAGATCGGCGCGATCGACATGCCGCTGTAGACGCGGTCGACCCGGTTGCCCCACACGCGCAGGTTGATGCCCGCCACCAGGTCGGTCTCGAGCGCGTCGTCGGCCACGCCGGTGATGGTGTTGCCGTGAATGTCGGTGTCGGCCGCGACGTTCTCGTCGAGCGTGCCGTCGCCGGCGTCGATGCCGTCGAAGATGCCGTCCACGGTGTTGGAGCGGATCACCACGCCGCGGCCGCCGCGCTGCGAGATGCCCTGGATCTCCTCCTCGTGCCCCTTGGTCGCGGCCCACGGCCAGCCGCCGATGCGCGGGTCGCGGCACAGGTTGCGCTCGACCAGGCAGTCGCTCGCGAGCGCGTTGAGGAAGATCCCTCGCCCGCCGAGCGTGTGGATGTGGTTGCCGGTTACCACCGCGTGCGCCGCACCCGCCAGCCGGATGCCGGCGCCGCCGCTGCCGGTGCCGAAGTGGCGGATCTCGAGGCCCTCGATCCACCACCACGCCTGGTCGACCATGATCCCGACGTTCGAGCGTGCGACGTACATGCGATGGCCGTTCGGGCTGCTGCGGTCCTCGAGCTTCACGTACAGCCGGCCGCCCTCGACCGCGAAGCCCTGGGTCACGGCGTTGGCGTCGGTCTGCAGCGCGGCGAGGCTGGCCTGGTGGTAGAGCCGCATCAGGCTGTCCGCGCACACCAGCCGCGCGGTCGCGGCGTAGGTCACGCTGAAGATGCCGCCGCCGTCGTCGCGCCAGTCGCCACGCGACAGGTAGGCGGGATCGGCGCCGTCGAGGATCACGCCGGGCGCGTCGGCGATCAGCGAGATCGGGGCGCTCGCAGTCCCCGAGCGCGGGGTGTCGAGCGTCTGCAGGTAGAGCCCGGGCCGCACGCGGATCTCGTCGCCCGGCTGCGCCAGATCGGCGGCGTGCTGGAGCGTGCGCAGCGGGGCGCCCGACGTGCCGGCCGCGCTGTCGCTGCCGGCGACCGCGACCCACCACGTGCGCCCCGTCACCAGGCGCTGGGGCACGGGTCGCGTCCGCACGGTGCCGGCCGCGCTGCCGCCACCGTCGGGATCGTCGATGGTCGCGCGCACCTCGTAGTCGGTGTCGGGCGAGAGCCACAGCACGCTCGCCGCCCAGCGCGGGCCGCCGATGCGCGTCATCGCCATGCCGGCGGTCCAGGCCGGGGCGCCGAGCGCGCGCCACTCCAGCCGCGCGGTGGCGTCGCCGTCGGCATCCCCCGCGTACGCCAGCCGCACCCCGACCGCCTCGAGCGTCGGGTACAGCTCGAGCGTGCCGGGCGTGGAGGCGTTCTGGGCCGCGGCCGGGCCCGCCAGCAGCAGCAGGGCGAGGCCGGTGAGGACGAGACGGGACATGCAGCGTGCTCCGCGCGGACCGGTCCGCCCATGCGGGATGCACGGGCGGGAGCGCCGGCCGGGGCCGGAGGGGTGGTCCGCGGACCGACATTCAAGTTCCGTGCCCCCCGCCGGGCGGGCCCCAAGGCCGGATTCCAAGGCTCGCGGGCGCCGCCCGGTGGTGAATCACTTGTCGCTGCGCGGCGGTTCGGCTAAACCTCAGCCTCCACATGGTCCCCTACCGGCTCACCCCACGGTCCCGGCGCCGGCTCGCCGGTGCGATCCCGCTGGCGCTCCTGGCCGCCACCCTGTGCGCGGCGGCACCCGCCCCGCCGTCCCGCGCGGCGGCGACGCCGAAGAGTGGAACGCCGAGCACGACCGCGGCACCCGCGCGCCTGCCGGTGGCGGCGAAGCGCGCCGCCCCGAGCGCCGGCGCCCCGGCACGGCGGCCGGCGGCGCCGGCGCTCGCGCGCACCGCCGCGCTCGAGCAGGCCAAGCAGGCGCGGCTGTCGGAGGAGAGCGGGCTTTACCAGCGCGCGTGCGAGTTGCTGCGCAGCGCGCGCCGCGGACTGGCGCCGGACGCCGACCTCGAGCTCACGCTGGCGCTCGACGAGGCCCGCTGCGGGCGGCTCGACTCCGCGGCGGCCCTGCTGTGGACGCCGCGGTTGGACCGCGCGCTCGCCGACACCCTGCCGGTGACGCGCCGACACTTCATGCCGTGGATCCGCGAGGAGCAGTGGGGCAACGGCAGCTTCGACGGATGGAGCTGGTACGTGGCCCGCGCGCGCTTCGAGGTGGCGTTCGCCCAGCGGCGCTGGAGCGAGGCGCGGCGCGCGGCCGCCGCGTGCGTGGGCGCCCGCCCGCTGGCCGGCGCGGACTGGCTCGCGCTGGCGCTCGCCGCCGGCAAGGGCGGCGACGACGCGACGGCCACGCTGGCGGCCGAGCGCGCGGCGATGCTCGATCCGTCGCTGCCCGAGGCCCGTTACGTCGCGGGGATCGTGGCCTGGCGCGCGGGACGGCGCGCCGAGGCCCAGGAGCATTTCCGCGCCGCGGTGGCGCTCGACTCGACCGAGCGGCGGCCGGCGCTCGCGATGATGCGCGTGCTGCTGCCCGGGAGCCGGCCGGACTCGCTGCCCTCGTCGTTCCTGCGCGGCGCGCGCGAGGTCGCGCTGCTCACCTCCAGCGCGGGGCCGAAGCTCGAGGAGTTCGTGCAGTTCGACACCCCGGCGCGGCTGATCGCGCCCGCGCGCGTGCCGCTCGACAGCACCTGGATGGTGCGCATGAAGCGCTTCGAGATGTACCTGCCGGTGCTGGTCGACGCCCAGGGGCGAGCGGTGGCGCACGCACTGCCGTGGCTCACCGAGGAGCGGATCCCGGCGCCGGCGGTGGCCGCGCTGGTGGGCTCGCTGCCGGAGTGGCGCTTCGCGCCGGCGATCAAGTCGGGCGTCCCGCGGCGTTCGTGGGTCGTCATCCCCTACCGTCTGGAGCAGTGACCCGCGGCGCGCGCCGCGCGAAAGGAGCCGAGATGCGCTCGTACGACATCGCCGTGATCCCGGGCGACGGCATCGGTCCCGAGGTGGTGCGCGAGGGCCTGCGCGTCCTCGAGCGGGTGGCCGCGATCGAGGGCTTCGCGGTGCGGCCGACGCGCTATCCGTTCGGCGCCGAGCACTACCTGAAGACGAAGGAGATCTTCCCCGACTCGGCGTTCAGCGAGGTGAAGCGCCAGCGCGCGATCCTGCTGGGGGCGATCGGCGATCCGCGCATCGAGGTCGGGCTGCTCGAATTCGGCATCATCGCGAAGCTGCGCTTCGAGCTCGATCTGTTCGTGAACCTGCGGCCGGTGAAGCTGTACGCGGAGCACCTGTGCCCGCTCAAGGACAAGCGCCCCGAGCACGTGGACTTCGTGGTGGTGCGAGAGAACACCGAGGACGCCTACGCCGGCATGCGCGGCTTCTTCAAGAAGGGCACGCCCGACGAGGTGGCCACCCAGGAGATCATCTTCACGCGCAAGGGCGTGGAGCGCGTGATCCGCTACGCGTTCGAGCTGTGCCGCGCGCGCGGCCGCGCGAAGAAGCTCACGCTGGTCGACAAGGCGAACGCCGTCCGCGCGATGGACCTCTGGACCCGCACGTTCGCCGAGGTCGGCGCCGAGTACCCGGACGTCACGCGCGAGCACAACTACATCGACGCCGCCTGCATGTACGTGGTGAAGAACCCCGAGTGGTTCGACACGGTGGTGACCAGCAACATGTTCGGCGACATCTTCACCGACCTCGCGGCGATGATCCAGGGCGGGCTCGGCGTGGCGGCGAGCGGCAACATCCACCCGGGGCAGGTCAGCCTGTTCGAGCCCATTCACGGCTCCGCGCCCAAGCACGCCGGGCAGAACGTCGCGAATCCGATCGCCACGATCATGGCGGTGCAGATGATGCTCGACTACCTCGGTGAGGCGCGCGGAGCGGCCCGCATCGAGGCCGCAGTGGCGGGGCTGCTGTCGTCGAAGCGCCTGCCCGCGCTCGGCACCGACTCCGGGATGGGCACCACGCAGGTCGGCGACCTGGTGCTGGCCGAGCTCGACCGCGCCGGGGTGCCGGCTTAGTCGCCGCCACGCGCATCGAGGCCCCGCCCGCGGCGCGCCCGCGGGGCCTCGCGCGTCCCGGACGGATCGCGCTCAGTGCAGTCGGAAGATCACCGGCACCCGCACCCACACCGGCACCGGGTGGCCGTTCTGGAGCGCGGGCGTGAACACCCAGCGCTTCACCGCGTCGAGCGCGGCGTCGTCGAGCAGCGGGATCGAGTGGCCGGGCTGGACGCGCACATCCTTCACGCGGCCGTCCTTGCCGACCAGCGCCTGCACCAGCACCGTGCCTTCGACGCCGGCGTCACGGGCCAGCTCGGGATAGACGGGCAGCACGCGCTGCGCCACCGATGGCAACTCGTCGACGAACGGCACGTCGTCGGGCGCGGGCATCGTCTCCTCGGGAATCGGAGTGATCGCGACGCGCGGACCCGGCTCCCCCGCGGTCGTGCCGGGGTGTTCCTCGACCAGCGCGGGCTGCGACTTGACCGTCGCCGCGGGATTCGCGAGGTCGTCCCGCACCGGCAGGACGTCGCCTCCGCTCGGCACGGCCACGGGCGGCGCGATCGGCACGCTCGGGATCTCGAAGTGCGTCATCGTGGGCGGCGGCTCGAACAGGACGTCGGTGAGGTTGACCGTGGTGGTGAACCGGTCGGGCGCGGCGGACGTGTGCAGCCGCGAACCGACCAGGCAGACCACGAGCATCGAGGCGGTGACAAGGAGCGTGCCGGCGAACAGCGCGCGGCTCATGTGCGCGCGCTGCGATTCGAGCAGCTCGGGCGCTCCGTAGGGCATGAACGCGTACAGCGCGACCTGGGGTTCGTGGGGTTTCACGCGCAACCTCCTGGTGGAAGGCCGCCCGGCCGAGTCACGAAGTCCCGGTGCTGCGCCGCTGGGGTCAGTATGGGCGCCCGGCGCCGCACCGTTCCACAGGTAATACGCCCGCGGAGCGGCGGGCTTCCGGGGCCCGGGAGCGAGGTTGGAGCTTGACGTGGTCCCCCGCGAGCGGGAAAGTCCACTCGCTTTCGGCGGCGGCCGTCCGTTGCGGCCCCCCACAGGGATTGTGGGTCCACTCCCCGCTCGCGGGGCGAGCGGGACGCACGGGAGGTGCGTGATGCCGCGCACACGCGACGTCCTCTACCTGATGTCGATCGCGTTCCTGCTGGTGGTGCTGTTCTTCGTGACCCCGCGGATCTGACGCGGCCGCGGATCGGGTCGCGTCCCGCCGGCGGGGTGATGACGAAGGCCGCCCGCGCGGACTGCTCCGCGAGCGGCCTCGTGGTCCGTCCGTCCGGCCTCAGCCGTTGCTGTCCTGGTCCGGCGAGAGGAAGCGCTCCACCCAGCGATAGCCCTCGAGCACGATCAGCGCGAGCACCGTCCCGGTGATCGCGAGTCCGTAGGCGCGCACGCCCACCGACACGCCGATGGCGGCCACCATCCATACGCTCGCCGCGGTCGTCAGCCCGTGGACGAAGCCCTCCTGGCGCATGATGCTGCCCGCGCCGAGGAACCCGACGCCCGTCACGACGCCGTGGATGATGCGGGTGGCGTCGATCCCCTTGCCGCCGAACTCGGCCGCCGCGTGCGACGTGAGCAGGACGAACATCGTCGAGCCGAGGCAGACCAACGTGTGGGTGCGCAGCCCGGCCGGCTTGCGGCCCATCTGGCGCTCCCACCCGACGAGCGTTCCCAGCACCGTCGAGACGAGCATGGCGACGACATCGTTCATGGACACCTCCCTGTGCCCGGCATTATCGGCAGGTCCGCCTCCGGCATCAACGCCGGTCTGGCGAGCGTGACCGGCCGGCGTCAGCGCCGCGTGAATCGCGCCGGACGCTTCTCGAGGAACGCCTTCAGGCCCTCGTGCATGTCCTCGCTCGAGGCGACGATCCCGAAGCGCCCGCTCTCGAAGCGCAGGCCTTCGCGGAGCGGCAGCGACATGCCGCGCACCACCGACTCCAGCGCGGCCTCCACCGCCAGGGGACCGTTCTTGAGGATCGCCAGCGCCAGCTTCTCGGCCTCGGGGAGCAGCTCCGCCAGCGGGACCACGCGGTTCACGAGGCCGATGCGCTCGGCCTCGTCGGCCTTCACGCGCCGGCCGCTCAGGATCAGCTCCAGCGCGCGCCCCTGCCCCACCAGCCGCGGCAGGCGCTGGGTGCCACCGTAGCCCGGGATGATGCCCAGCCCCACCTCGGGCAGGCCCATCACAGCGTTCTCGGAGGCGAGCCGCATGTGGCAGCCGAGCGCCAGTTCGCAGCCGCCGCCGAACGCGTAGCCGTTGATCGCCGCGATCACCGGTTTGGGCGAGTGCTCGAGCGCATCCACCACGCGCTGACCGAAGCGCGAGATCGCCTCGGCGTCGCGCGGACCCAGCACCGCCAGCTCGTTGATGTCGGCGCCGGCGATGAACGCCTTCTCGCCCTCGCCAGTGAGGATCAGCGCGCCCTGCGCGTCGTCGGCGACGAAGCGCGCGATCGCGTCCTCGAGCTCGACCAGCGTCGCGCGGTCGATGGCGTTCAGCACGCTCGGGCGGTTCACGAGCAGCACGGTCACCGGCCCGCGCAGGTCGAGCCGCAGGTTGCGGTAGGAGGAGCTGGTCGAGGTCGTCATGGGGTCTTCCGCTGTGGAGGTCGAGGTCGGAGGGCGCGCGCGGCGCGCCGCGGCGCGATGGCGGCTCAGTATAGGAAGCGCGCGCGCGCGGCGGCAAGGCCGGCGCGCGACCGCGGATCCGGCGGGCGCGGAGCAGCACCGTCCGCACCTCCCCGCGATCGCGCGCGGCGCGGGCTTGTGGGACGTCGCGGCCGGCTCCTAGAATCCCGCCCGCGTCCGCTCCCCGAACTCCGTCCAGGCCCTGGCAGGGATCCGCATGCTGCGAGCCCATCGGCCGTCGACTCCGCGCCACAGCCCTCGCCGGGCCGCCTGCCGGTGGCGCCGCTCGTGAGCGCGCGGCGGCGTACGCGCGGCGGCTGGCCGGCGGGGCTGCGTGCCGTGCTGCTGGCGGTGGCATTGGCGCTGGTGGCGATGGTCGCGTGGGCGGGCTTCCGGGCGGCGGCGGTGGACGTGGGCGCCCTGCGCGGACGCGTTCCGCGCCGCACCGCGATGATGCTGCGGCGCGAAGCCGAGGCCCGCGCCGCCGGCCGCACCCCGCGCACGGTGCAGCGCTGGGTGCCCTACGGCAGCATCTCGCCGTACCTGCGGCGCGCGGTACTGGTGGCGGAGGACGATGCGTTCTTTCAGCACGGCGGACTCGACTGGAACGAGATCAAGGCGTCCGCGCGCAAGGACCTCGAGCAGCGTCGCTTCAGCCGCGGCGGCAGCACCATCACCCAGCAGCTGGCGAAGAACCTGTGGCTGGGCCCCGAGCGCACTCCGTGGCGCAAGCTCGAGGAGCTGTTCCTGGCGCTGCGGCTCGAGCACACGCTGTCCAAGCGGCGCATCTTCGAGCTGTACCTGAACCTCATCGAATGGGGCGACGGCGTCTACGGTATCGAGGCGGCCGCGAACCGCTGGTACGGCACCTCGGCCGCCGCGCTCGACGCGGAGCAGTCGGTGCGGCTGGCGGCGGTGATCATCAATCCGCGCCGCTACGCGCCGACGGCGCCCACGCGACGCATCGAGCGCCGCGTGCGCCTGATCGCCTCGCGCCTGCGGCGGCGCGGCGCGCTCGACGACGCGCAGTACCGCGCGATCGTCGGACTGCCACCGCCCGCGCCGGCGGTCGACGGCGGGGCGGTCGACAGCACGGGGCTCGGCACCGACGAGCCGCCGCCGGACGCGCTCGAGCGCGCGGCCGCGGACACGAGCGCCGCGCCGCCCCCGGCACCCTGAGTCGTGGTGGGCGACCGCGCGCCGGGTCCGCCAGCAACGCGACGGCGCCCGGCGGGGAGCCGGGCGCCGTGGGTGCGACGACCGGCGCGACGTCAGCCGCCGAGCGCTTCCTTCACGAGCCGGGAGACCAGGCCGCCCTCGGCCCGGCCCTTGACCTTCGCCATCACCGCGCCGATCACCTTGCCCATCTCGCGGGGCCCGCTCGCGCCGGTGGCCGCCACCGCCTCGCGCACCACGGCGCGCACCTCCTCCTCCGAGAGCGCCTGGGGCAGGTAGCGCTGGGTGACCGCGATCTCGCGCTCCTCGTCGCCGACCTTGTCGCTGAGGCCGAGGCGCTTGAATTCCTCGATCGACTCGCGGCGCTTCTTGGCGTAGCGCTGCAGCACCTCGATCTCCTCGTCGGCGCTCAGCGTGGCGTCCTTGGGCTTGCGCGTCTTGGCCTCCATCAGCGCCGACTTCAGCATGCGCAGCGTGCTGAGGGTCGGAGCGTCCTGGCGCTTCATCGCGGCGGCCAGATCGACCTGGATGCGCTCGAGGATGGATGGATCGGTCATCGGATTCCTCCGGTGCGGATGCCGGCGGCCAGCGAGGCCACCGCGCGATCCAGGGTGTCGAGGGCGGCGGCGAAGCGCGCGGGTTCTCCCCCGAGCGCGATGCGCACGCCGTGTGGATCGCCGAAGAAGCGGCCGGGCGTGACCGCGAGGTCGAACTCGGAGGCGGCGCGCTCCGAAAGCGCGTCCCCGTCGAGCCCCAGTGGCAGCGCGATGAACGCCGTGGTGCCGGCCGGGGGAACCGCGAGCCGGCACCAGGAGTGCTCGCGCGCGAACGCGCCCAGCGCCTCGTGGTTGGTCGCCAGCACCTGGTGCCCGCGCGCTCGCAGCGCGTCGAGGTGCGGAGCGAGCGCCAGCGCCAGCGCCACGCTCGGCAGCGCCGGCGCCCCGGAGAGCCCGTTCTGGACGTTGGCGCAGCGCGCCAGCGCCTCGGCGCTGCCGGCGATCCAGCCCAGACGAAGGCCGCCGAGGCCGTAGGCCTTGGTGAGCGTGGACGTGCAGACCCAGCGCGGCCCGCGCTCGGCGAGCGTGCCGAGCGGTCGCGTGGAGGCGTCACGGAAGGTCTCGTCCACCACGATCCACACGCCGCGGCGGGCCGCGAGTCGGTCGAGCGCGTCGAGGTCGCGCGGCTCGAGCGCGGCGCCGCTCGGATTGTGGAGGTCGGTGGCCACCACCATGCGGGTGTCGGGACCGACCGCGACCTCGAGCGAGCTGCCGAGGTCGCCGAAGCCGTGCGACGCCCTGCGCATGAAGCCCCGCACGCGCGCTCCGAACAGCTCGGGCGTGCGATGGAGGGGCTGGTAACCCGGCGATTCGACCAGCACCTCGTCCCCCGGCTCGAGCAGCGCGGCGGCGACGATCGCATTGGCTTCGCTCGCGCCGGCAGCCGCCAGCACGCGTCCGCCGGGGGCCCCGCTGCGCGCGCCGAGTGCCCGCTCGAGCGCGGGGAGCGCGGCGGCGTAGCCGCCGGCCGGCATCGGGGCGGCCGCCGGCAGCCCGAGCGCTGCGAGGTCCGGAGCGACCACCGCGCTGTCGGCGAGATCGTGCGCGTGGCGCCCGGCGTGCGCCTTGCTCCACTCGAGGTACTCGTACACGGGACGGGGCATGGGCACGGAATCTAGCACACGGATACGAACGGCCCCGGACGAGCGAACGTCCGGGGCCGTCGATCGGAAGCACGACTCACATGTCGCTGACGCCGCCCCGCGGCGGAAGCGACGGCACGCTCGGCTGCTCCTGCGCCTGCGGCTGCGCCGCATCGGCCGGCTGGGTCGGTGAGGCGGTGGCCCTGGGGGCTCGCCGCGCCGGGTGCTGGAACATCGACATCGCGCCCCACACCACGACCAGGGCGACGGCGGCTCCCGCGACCCACCACAAGGGCGATCGCGGCTCGGGCTGCTTCTTCACGGTGATCCTCATCACATCTCCTGCCACGACAGCGTCCGGGCCACGGGCGTGTCGACGTCGAAGCGGGTGGTGGTGGGGAAGAACGGCGGCTTGAAACCGCGCCGGTCGTAGTGGAAGTCGCGATTGTAACCGTGCGCCGGCGTGCCGTCGGTGTTGAACTGCCCGAACGCGCCGTAGTACGACGACACCATGCCGCCACGGAGGTGGAACGTCCCCTTCGGGCTGCCCGAATTGTAGTTGTCGACCGAGAAGCCGGCCGTGGCGCCGGTCGCCATCACGAACCCGTCGAGGCGCATGTCGTTCGGGGCGTTGGAGCCGACCCGGACGCTGCCGTTCTGCGAATAGATCCCCAGCACGTTCTGGCCGTTGTAGTAGTCCTGATAGGTGATGTCGCGCTGGATGACGATGTCGTTGACCGCGGTGATGAGCAGCTGGTTGCTGGCCGCGATCGTCGGCGGCGGCGTGCCGTTGGCGGTCGGGCGATTCGGGCCGCAGAGGTTCGAGATGCTGCCGGTCACGTACAGGACGTTGGCGGGCGGCACGCCGCCGTAGACCACAGGCGAGGCCGCACCGACCTTGACCGAGGTGGTGTTGGCCGCCGGATCGACCGTGATGATCTTGAGCGTCGCGCCCTGCTTGAGACGATAGACCTGCTGGCCGGTGCCGGTGGCGTACATCGTGCACGAGTCGAGGCTGCCCACGATGTAGAAGCCACCGGTCATGTTCTTGACGCCCGCGTTGTCGTAGTACACCGGGTAGATGCCGTTCGCCGGCGCGCTGCCGCTGGAGCTGGCGCCGCCGGTGATCGCGTAGTTGATCAGGTTGTTGGTCGGCGCCACCGACCCGCCGCCGAGCCCCAGTGCCGCGCTCTGCTGGTTGAACGAGTTGCTCGGCAACGGGATGTTCGCGGTCCCGCGCGTGAAGCCGCCGTGGAACTCGGGGACGTCCTTCACGCCGTTGTAGTTGGCGTTCAGCTCCTTGGGATTGCCCGTGTTGTAGTACCACGCGCGGCTGTTCACGCTCGTCACCAGGTCCTGGAAGTAGGGCTGATACGCGAATCGGAACTCGCCGTTGGTGTGCACGCGCCCGTCGAACGTGGTGCCCGACGTGAACCAGATGTCGCTGCCGCTCGGCGTCAGGTGCGTGTTCGTGAAGATCAGGTAGTCCGAGAAGCTGCCGCGGTTGACGCTGAGTCGCAGGATGCCGCGGCTCAGCACGGCGCGGCCGCCGGCGGCGCCGAAACCGCCGGAGGACGTGATGGTGTACTGGTAGTCGTAGGTCTGCGAGCTGTCCGAGAGCGCCGAATCCACGAACGCCACCGTGCCGGAGGCGGTGAAACGCGGGTTGGTGCTCGAGACCAGGTAGGCGCCGGTCTTGAACAGACTATCCGGCTTCTTCACGACCACACCCACGCCGGTCCAGGCGGTGTTGCAGCTGTCGAGCTTGGTCTTGCCGACATTGGCCATGAACTGCTGGGCGACGCGCACGCCGGCGTCGGCGGCCACCAGGGACGCGCGCGCCACGTGGACGTTGCCGGAGATCGAGCGTTCACTCGAGGTGGACGCCATGAACGTGCCGGCCAGCACCGAGGTGAGCAGCAGGAGCAGCACTGCCGCCACCAGGGCGATCCCTCGCTCGTGCGTCCGGGGGCCGTGAGGTTGCTGAGACGGGTGATGCATGGTCGACCTCCGAGGCTAGAAGGTTCGGGGCCGCACCTCGGCCCACACGGAATCGAGGAGGGTCGGCCGGTTCCTTCCGGTCACGCGGACGCAGATGCGCGGCTGCACCTGCGAGATGAAGTCTTTCCCGTTGACTCCATTCGCAACGCCCCAGGCGGTCGGGTTCCGAGTCAGGGTGCTGTCCTGCATGCGGTACCACACCTGGAAACGATTGAGGTCGTAGGCCACCACCTGCGGCGAGCCCCCGATCTCCTGGCGGACCAGGCACGGGCGCCCGAAGTTGGTGGAGTCGACGCGGTAGGTCAGCCGGCTCACGCGATAGACCGCCGAGCCGACCGGGTAGCCGTTGAGCGGCCAGAGCACCTGGAGATTCGTGGTGTTGTTGTAGCTCGACGACGTGGCGTGCTGGAGGTCGCTGCCGGCGATGCCGGTGACACAGAACATGTGCCAGGTCTGGCTCTCGGGATCGGTGACGACCACCAGTGAGCCGATCGGGAAGCTCGCGACATCCGTGGCCCTCACGCGCAGCGTCGACGAGGGGAACGGCATGCTGACCGTCAGCCGTGAGGAGTTCGACCAGGCACCGAACACGGTGAGCGAATCGTTGGGTCCCGTGCCGGGTCCGGCCGAGAGGGCGCCCCACAGCGAGTCGGTACCGGAGGAAACCACCACCGATGAGCGGCCCCAGCCCGAGCCCGCCATCCGCACGTCGCGCTCGATCAGCTGGACGGAGGCGCGGGCGCTCTGGCGGAACTCGATCAACCTGCTCATGCGGCTCGACTCGTCACTGGTCCGGAAGAACGCCGTGAACATGCCGAGCATGACGATGCCGAGCACGGCGAGCGTGACCATGAGCTCGATGAGTCCGAACCCACGTTCGTCCCGGAGCCTGTCGCGGAGGCTGACCACGGCTACTCTCCTTCCGATCGCGGCTTGACGCCGATGACCCGAACGTTCGTCGGGGATCCCGAGCGCGGCCAGCGGACCGTCACCGTGACGCGCTTGCAGTCGGTGATGGGCTGGTTGTCCTCGACCGACCACGTGGTCCAGTAGCGGCCGTTGTAGGGATTCTGCGGGTCGCTGTGCGCGCCTGCGTCCAGGTCGCCGTCCCCGTACGGGGTGGCGAGCAGGCGCTCGATCGTCGACGCCGAGAGCTCCGAGGCGCGGGTGGTCTCGCCGGAGCGCGAAATGCCCTTGGTGCCGAGCGGGATGAGCGCCGCGAGGCTGAGCACGCCGATGGCGAACACCACCAGCGCGACCATCACTTCGATCAACGTGAACCCGCGCGTGCCGCGCACGCGCACCCGAGGCAGGCTCTGCATGACGTTGGCCCTCATCGCTGGAACACCATGCCGACCCCCGAGATGTACAGGGTGTCGGCCTTGCCGCGACCGTTGCCCGAGATGAGCACGCCGCCGCTGGTGCCGGGACGGAGCGCCCCACTGGGGTCGAAGAGCAGTGAGTCCGTGGGAGTCAGGTTCACCTGCTCGAGCGTGGCGCCCGAGGGCAACTGGCGCTCGAGCACCCATTCGTTGGCGTCCCGGACACCGTCCCCATCGGCGTCCACCAGCGTGGAGTAGCGGGTCAGATTGGTCGTGGCAGGCGGGGTCCCGAACGCCATGATGACGCGCTGGTGGCGGGTGACCGCGACCTGGCGCGCCGTCCGGATGTCCTGGATCAGCCGCTCGCGCGCCTGGACGTGGGCGAGCGACTTCTGGAACCCGAGGAACGCCGGGATGCCGAAGGCCATGATGATCCCGGCCACCACGACCGTGATCATCGTCTCGATCAACGTGAAACCCCTCGCACGATTCATCGGCGCTCCCCCATCCGGATAGATTCTCCCGTCTTGGTCATCGGCAAGAACGGTGCCGACTGGAGCGCTAACTTCCACCTCGGCAAAGGCGTGGCTTGCGGGCGCGGCACGGCCAGCCCGTCGGGCGCGCGATGAAGCTTGCAGTGTCCAATCGTGCGCGATGCATGGGCCGAGCGGGCGGACCCCGGGCCTGTCGCGACCTTGACCGGCCCGCGCGCCGTCCCTACGCTGCGGCGTCCTGACGCAGCGAAACCGGGAGGGAGCGTGGACCGCGAACAACGTCTGACCGAGCTGCGCCGACGCCGCCAGCAGTCCCTGGAGGGCGGTGGCCCCGAGCGGGTGGGCAAGATTCATGCACAAGGGCGGCTGACCGCCCGCGAGCGCATCGAGCTCCTGCTCGATCCCGGCTCTTTCGTGGAGCTGGGGGCGTTCGTCACCCACCGGGCCCAGGACTTCGGCATGGCGGGGCGCCGCATCACGGGAGACGGGGTCGTCGCCGGCTGGGGGCACGTGGACGGCCGGCTCGTCTACTGTTTCGCGCAGGACTTCACCGTGTTCGGTGGCACGATGAGCGAGGCGAATGGCCGGAAGATCTGCGCCATCATGGATCTCGCGATGGACAATGGCGCCCCGGTCGTGGGGTTGAACGACTCCGGCGGCGCCCGCATCCAGGAGGGCGTGGTCTCGCTGGGGGCCTACGCCGACGTGTTCCTGCGCAACACCCTCGCGTCGGGTGTGATCCCTCAGATCTCGGCGATCCTCGGGCCCTGTGCGGGTGGCGCCGTGTACTCCCCCGCGATCACCGACTTCACCATCATGGTGCAGAGCACCAGCCACATGTTCGTGACGGGCCCCGAGGTCATCAAGGCGGTGACCTCCGAGGAGGTCTCGTTCGAGGATCTCGGCGGCGCGATGACGCACAACACCAAGAGCGGCGTCGCGCACTTCGCGGCCCGCGACGATGCCGACGCGCTGCGCCACGTGCGGCGGCTCCTCTCGTTCCTGCCGTCCAACAACGCCGAGGATCCGCCGCGGCACGCTTGCACCGATCCTGTCGATCGCCGCGATCCCGAGCTGGCGACGCTGGTGCCGGAATCCCCGGACCGCCCCTACGACATGAAGGAGATCGTGCGGCGGGTCGTGGACGACGGCGACTTCTTCGAGGTGCACGAGCACTTCGCGCCGAACCTGATCGTGGGATTCGCGCGGCTGAACGGACGACCGGTCGGCATCGTGGGCAACCAGCCGCGCGTGCTCGCCGGGGTGCTCGACATCGACTCCTCGGTGAAGGGCGCGCGCTTCGTCCGCTGCTGCGACGCGTTCAACGTCCCGCTGATCACGTTCGAGGACGTGCCGGGCTTCCTGCCGGGGACGCGGCAGGAATGGGGCGGCATCATCCGCCACGGCGCCAAGCTGCTCTACGCCTACTGCGAGGCCACCGTGCCCAAGCTGACCGTGGTGGTGCGCAAGGCCTACGGCGGCGCGTACGACGTCATGTCGAGCAAGCACATCCGCGGCGACTACAACGTGGCCTGGCCATCCGCGGAGATGGCGGTGATGGGCGCCGACGGCGCGGTGAACATCCTCTACCGCGAGGAGCTGGCGAAGGTCGCCGACCCGGTCGCCGAGCGCAAACGCTTGATCGCGGAGTACAACGACCGCTTCGCGAGCCCGTGGGTGGCGGCCGAGCTGGGCTACCTCGACGACGTCATCGAGCCCCAGGACACGCGGCCGCGACTGATCGCCGCGCTCGAGATGCTGCGCGACAAGAAGCAGGTCCTGCCGCACAAGAAGCACGGCAACCCGCCGCTCTGATCTGCGCTCACACCACCAGCATCGCGTCCCCGTAGGAATAGAATCGGTAGCGCTCCGCCACCGCGTGGGCATACGCCCGCTTCATCAGGTCCTCGCCCGCGAACGCCGCGACCAGCAGGAGCAGCGTGGTGCGTGGCAGGTGGAAGTTCGTGAGCAGCGCGTCCACCGCCTGGAAGCGGTAGGGCGGCACGATGAACTTGCGCGTCCAGCCCGCCGCGGCACCGAGGGCTCCGGCATGCGTGTCGCACGCGGACTCCAGCGCGCGCACGGAGGTGGTACCGACCGCGACGACACGTCCGCCGCGGGCCCGGGCACCGGCGAGCGCCGCGGCCGCAGCCGCACCGACCTCGAACCACTCCTCGTCCATGCGGTGCTGCGATGGATCCGCGGTCGCGATCGGCCGGAACGTGCCGGGCCCGACGTGCAGGACGATGCGCACGTGGACGATCCCGCGGTGCTCGAGTGCCGAGAGGAGCTCGGGCGTGAAATGGAGCCCCGCCGTGGGCGAAGCCACCGCGCCGTCGACGCGCGCGTACACCGTCTGGTAGCGCTCGCGATCGCGGGCGTCGGCGCTGCGATGGATGTAGGGCGGCAGCGGCACCTCGCCGTGTGCCGCGAGCGTCGCCTGGAGATCGCCGCGCACCACGCGCACCACGCGCTCCCCCTCGTCGCCAGCGCCGGCGACCTCCAGCTCGAGCGAACCGTCCGGCGTGGCGAGCCGGCCACCGGGCGGGGCCTTCTTGGCGGGTCGCGCGAGCACGCGCCAACCGCCGTCGGGCTCCGGCCGCACCAGCAGCAGCTCGACGCGGCCACCGCTCGCCCGCTGGACGTGCAGACGCGCGGGGATGACGCGGGTCTCGTTGAGCGCCAGCGCATCGCCCGCGCGCAGCCACGTGCCCAACTCCGAGATCGTGGTGTCGTGGAGGCGGCCGCCGGCGCGCTCCACGACCAGGAGCCGCGCGGCGTCGCGGTGCTCGGCCGGACGCTGCGCGATCAGCTCCGGCGGCAGGTGGTAGTCGAGCTCGTCGAGGCGCACGGCGCGCGCGGCAGCGGCCGCGTCAGGGCAGCGGTAGCTCGGGCTGCCTCGTCGCGTCGCGCGCGATGCCCGGCAACGGCAGTCCGAGGTGGGCGTACGCGAGCGGCGTCGCCTCGCGGCCGCGCGACGTGCGCTTGATGAAGCCCTCCTGCACCAGGTACGGCTCGTATACGTCCTCGAGCGTGCCCGGCTCCTCGCCCACCACCACCGCGAGCGTGCCGAGACCCACCGGCCCGCCCCCGTACTTGGTGATGAGGGCATCGAGCAGGCGCCGGTCCATTTCGTCGAGCCCGCGCCCGTCCACCTCGAGCAGCCGCAGCGCTTCGCGCGCGATGCCGATGTCCACGCGGCCGTCCCCCTTGATGAGCGCCACGTCGCGCACGCGGCGCAACAGGCGATTCGCCACGCGGGGCGTCCCGCGCGCGCGACGCGCGATCTCGGCGGACGCGTCGGCCTCGATCTCCACCTTGAGGATGGACGCGGAGCGCTCGACGATGCGGGCCAGGTCCTCGGATCCGTAGTAGTCGAGGCGCAGCGTCATCCCGAACCGCGCACGCAGCGGGGACGAGAGCAGGCCCGAGCGCGTGGTCGCACCCACGAGCGTGAAGCGCTCGAGGTTGATCTTGAGCGAGCGCGCGCTCGGGCCGCGATCCAGCAGGATGTCGAGCGTGAAGTCCTCGAGCGCGGGATAGAGGTACTCCTCCACCACCGGGCTCAGGCGATGGATCTCGTCGATGAACAGGATGCCGCGCGGGCCGAGGTTCGTGAGCAGCCCCGCGAGGTCGCCGGGGCGCTCGATCACCGGACCCGAGGTGTGGGTGATCTCGACGCCGAGCTCGTGCGCGAGGATCGAAGCGAGCGTGGTCTTGCCCAGTCCCGGCGGGCCGTGGAACAGCACGTGGTCGAGCGCTTCGCCGCGCCGCCTGGTGGCCTCGAGGAAGATCGCCAGCTGCTCCTTGACCAGCGGCTGCCCGACGAAGTCCGCGAGCGCCAGCGGCCGCAGCCGCGACTCCTCGCGGACGTCCTCGGGGAACGCCTCGGGATCGGCAATGCGGGGCGGGTGCTCCGGGTGCGGTGGCTCGGGCCCGGGTCGTCGGCTGTCTGTCATCGGATCCCTCCTGCCGACGTCACCGCCGCCTTGCCGAGCCGCGCGAGCGCGCGGCGTACCAGGTCTTCGAGCGAGGGATCGTCGTCCGCCTCGGCCGCCTTGCGGATCGCATCGGCGGCCTGCGGCCCAGTGTAGCCGAGGGCGACCAGCGCGGCGACGGCGTCCTCGAACCGCTCGTTGCGCGGGAGCGCCGCCCCGTCGCGCGGGGAACCGACGAGGCCCGAGATCGTCAGCGTCTCGAGCTTGTCACGCAGTTCGACAACCAGGCGCTCGGCGGTCTTGCGGCCGATGCCGGGGATCGTGACCAGCGCCGCGACGTGCTCCTCGCGGATCGCTCGCGCCAGCGCCTGCGGCTTGAGGCCCGAGAGCACCGCGAGCGCCAGCCGTGGGCCGACACCGTTGACGCCGATCAGCAGGTCGAAGAGGCGCAGCTCGTCGGCGTCGGCGAACCCGAACAGCTGTACCGAGTCCTCGCGCACGACCTGACGCGTGCGCAGCGTGACCGGCTCACCGACTGCAGGAAGCGCCGCGGCGGTCTGCGTCGAGACGTGGACGAAGTAGCCGACCCCCGCGCATTCGATCACGCCGTGCGCCGGCGAGCGCTCGAGGACCGTGCCGCGGAGACTGGCGATCATCGTCCGCCCCGGCGCGCCAGCAGCGCGGCCAGTCGCTGCCCCGCCGCAGATGCCGCGCGTGCGGACTCCGGCCGGCGGGCCCGGTGGAGATGGCAGAGCGCGATCGCGAGCGCGTCGGACGCGTCGGCGCCGAGCGTGCCCGTCACGGCGAGCAGGCGGCGCACCATGAACGCGACCTGTTCCTTCGATCCCGCTCCCGTTCCCGTGACGCTCATCTTCACCTCGCGCGGCGTGTACTCGGCCACTTCGTACCCCCGCTGGATCGCAGCCACGAGCAGCGCCCCGCGCACGTGGCCCAGCACCAGCGTCGACCGGACGCTCTCGTGGTAGAACGCCTCCTCGACCGCGACGACGTCGGGGTGGAACTCGTCCATCACCTCCGCGGCACGCGCGACGATGACGTGCAGGCGATGCGGAAGATCGAGCGAGGCTCGTGCGGTGGCGGCCCCGTGCGCGAGGCAACGATAGGTGTTCCCATGGCACTCCACCACGCCGAATCCGGTGCGCCGGCTGCCGGGGTCCAATCCCAGGACTCGCATGCCGGTCACCGCGGCGTCAGTGGGACAGCTTGGCGAGGAGTTCGTCGGACATGTCGAAGTTCGCATGGACCTTTTGCACGTCGTCGTGATCCTCGAGCGCCTCGATGAGGCGGAACAGCGAGCCGCCGTCCTTCTCACCGACCGGGACCTGGAGACTCGCCACCTTGGTCAGGTCCGCGCTCTGGACCGGGATGCCCTTCGCCGCGAGCGCCTCCTTCACCGTCTCGAACGCCGCGGGCGGGGTGGTGACCTCGTAGTGCTCGCCGGCCGACGCGACGTCCTCGGCTCCGGCGTCGAGCGCGACCTCGATGAGCGCGTCCTCCCCGATCGCCGACGCGTCGACGATCAGGATGCCCTTGGGCTTGAACAGGTACGACACCGCCCCGGCCTCGGCCATGTTGCCCCCGAAGCGCGTGAGGATGTGGCGCACGTCGCCCGCCGTGCGGTTGCGATTGTCGGTCGCGACCTCGATGAGCAGCGCGACCCCGCCGGGCGCGTAGCCCTCGTACGTGGCCTCCTCGTACGTCGCGCCTTCGACCTCACCGGTCCCGCGCTTGACGGCGCGCTCGATGTTCCCGGCCGGCATGTTGACCGCCTTCGCCGCCGCGATCGCGGTCCGCAAGCGCGGATTCGACTCGAGGTCGCCGCCCCCGTGCCGCGCGGCGATGGTGATCTCCTTGATGTACTTGGAGAACATCTTGCCGCGCGCCTGGTCGGTCGCCGCCTTCTTGCGCTTGATGGTGGCCCATTTGGAATGACCGGACATGCCTCACCTCCCGCCGAGCCTCACGACGCGTTGGCGTTCGCCTCGCGCTCGGCCTTGGCCGCCGCGACCACCTTCTCGGAATGCTCGCGTGGCACTTCTTCGTAGCGGGCGAACTTCTGAGCGTGCATGCCGCGGCCCTGGGTGAGGGAGCGCAGCTGGGCCGAGTACTTGTAGAGCTCGGCGCTCGGCACCTCGGCGTGGATGACCTGATGCCCGCCGTCCGTGTCGGTCCTGAGGATGCGGCCGCGCCGCACCGAGAGGTCGCCCATCACGTCGCCGAGGAAGTCGCCGGGAACTCGCACCACCACGTTCTCGATGGGCTCCAGCAGCACCGCTTTGGCCTCGGGCCGCTTCATGACCTCGTGAAAACACGACTCGCCAGCGATCTTGAACGCCATCTCCGACGAGTCGACGTCGTGGTACTTGCCGAAGAACAGCGCCACTTGCACGTCGACCACGGGATAGCCGGCGAGCGGGCCGCGTTCCATGCCCGCGACGACGCCCTTCTCGACCGCGGGGATGAACTGGTTCGGCACCACACCGCCCTTGATCTCGTCGACGAAGCGGAAGCCCTCTCCGCGCGGCGTGGGCTGCAGCCGGAGGTGGACCTCGCCGAACTGGCCGCGGCCGCCGGTCTGCTTCTTGTGCCGGTAGTCACCCTCCGCCTTGCCCTTGATGGTCTCGCGATACGGCACGTGAGGCTTGGAGAGCACCACTTCGACGCCGTATTTCTTCTTGAGCCGCTCGACCATCACCTCGATCTGCAGGTCTCCCATCCCGTAGACCAGCGTCTCGTGGGTGCTGGTCTCGTAAGAACGCCTGAAGGTCGGGTCCTCCTCGTGCAGGCGAGTGAGACCGGTGGAGATCTTCTCCTCGTCGCCCTTGTTCTTGGCCTTCACGCACTCGGCCGTGACCGGGCTCGGGAAGTCGGGCGGCGTCAGCACCAACGGACGCGACTTGTCCGCCAGCGTGTCGCCGGTGTGGGTCTCCTTGAGCTTCACCGCCGCGATGATGTCGCCCGCGACCCCGCTCTTGCACTCGATGCGCTCCTTGCCCACGAGATGGTAGAGCGCGCTCATCTTCTCCGCACGGTTGCGGGTGCTGTTGACGACGTCCTTGCCCGGTTCCAGATGCCCGGCGTAGATCCGGATCAGCGACAGGTCGCCGAGATGCTGCTCGCTGAGCGTCTTGAACACCATGCCGACCGCTGGCTCGCTCGCATCGGGCCTGATCGTGGGCGTGGACTCGCCCAGCTTGCCGACCTGCGCCTTCACGTGCAGCGGCGACGGAAGCACGTCGACGACCTCGTCGAGCACCTCCTTGACGCCGTGGTTGTTGAACGCCGAGCAGCAGAACACGGGCATCAGATCGCCCAGCACCACGCGCTCGCAGAGGCCCCTGCGGATTTCGGCCTCGCTCAGCTCGCCGCTCTCGAGGAACTTGTTCATCAACTCCTCGTCGCCGGTCGCGGCCTCCTCCATCAGGCGGTCCCGCGCCTCGGCGATCGCGGCCGCCATGTCGGCCGGCGGCGGGACCTCCGTGCTCTTCGCGTCCATGCCCCTGCCCGAGAACGTATACGCCTTGTTCTCGATCAGGTCGACGATGCCGTGGAACGTCTCGGCCTGTCCGATCGGCAGCTGCGCCGGAACCGCGTTGAGCCCGAGCTTGTCGTGGAGCGAGGCGACGGCAGCCATGAAGTCGGCGTGCTCCTTGTCCATCGTGTTCACGACGACCAGGACCGGCGTCTTCTCCTGCTTGAGGACCTCCCAGACCACCTCCGTCCCCACCTCGACGCCGGTGTTCGCACGCAGCATCAGGATCGCGGAGTCCGCGACCCGCAGCGCGCTGTACACGTCACCGACGAAGTCCGGGTAGCCCGGCGTGTCCAGCAGGTTGACCTTGTGCCCCGACCATTCGAACTGGGCGAGCCCGAGGTTGATCGTGATCTGCCGCGCGATCTCATCGGCGGCGTAGTCGAGCAGCGTGGTGCCGTCGGCGATCCGGCCGAGTCTGTTGGTCGCCTTCGCCAGGAAGAGCATGGCCTCGGCAAGCGATGTCTTGCCGACTCCGTGGTGGGCGACGAGTGCCACGTTGCGGATCTGCGCGGTGGTGAATTCCTTCAAGACACACCTCGGAGTGGGGTGGTGGAGCGGTCATAAGGAGCGCGACCGGGGGGTCGGGCATCACGCGTGAGCGCGTAAGATGATGCAGCAGCGGAAACTATCACCGCGCGTTCAAGCGGGTCAAGGACTCGCTCGCCGGCGACTCGTGTCCCCACCGCATCCTTCGTGGTGTTCATCCCATCCGAAGCCCGTGGGCGCTCGTGCGGACGCTGCGGATTGACCGTGCGGCGGACGCCCGCTAGTCTTCCGCGGCTCTCGAGCAGGTCGTTCCCCGTGGGCCTGCTCTCGACGTGTGACCAAAGGAGAAACGATGAGCATGGACATCCGGAAGCGTGCCGCGCTGACCCTCTGCTGTCTCGCGGTACTCACCTCCGTCGCCGGCGTCGCGCTGGGCGGCCCGGCCAAGGGCAATCCCGCCACCGCGAAGCCGCTCTTCATGTCGAAGTGCATCGCCTGCCACAAAGCGGACGGAAGTGGCGGAGTGAAGCTCACCGGAAACCCCACCCCCAACTGGAAAGACGCGAAGACCTGGGCCGACCCCAAGCGCACGGACGACTACCTGCGCGACTGCATCACGAACGGGAAGATCCAGTCCGGCATGGTCGCCTGGGGCAAGACAGGGCAGCTCAAGCCCCAGCAGGTCGAGGACATGATCGTGTTCATCCGGACGACCTTCGCGCCGAAGAAGAAGTAGTCGAGCGAAGCTCGGCTGTCGACCGCGAGGCGGGCCCTCTGGGCCCGCCTCGTCGGCTTACGGTCGGCTGGGTCGCGCGCCTCTCAGCGGATATCGATGGACCACGGCAGAATCGCCAGCGGCGCGCCGGACGGCAGTCGCGCGG
Source organism: Candidatus Eiseniibacteriota bacterium (assembly GCA_963725865.1). GTDB lineage: Bacteria > Eisenbacteria > RBG-16-71-46 > RBG-16-71-46 > RBG-16-71-46 > CAVSAC01. The sequence continues at coordinate 610,658 of CAVSAC010000012.1, read as the reverse complement.
CGACCAGCCATGCCTGGACGACCTCGGGCAGGGCCAGACGCGTACTCGCGCCCGCGTCGTCCTCACCCAGCCAGTCCTCGAGAAGTCGGCTGAGGAACGGGTGCTCGGCCTTGGGATAGACGTCCACCACGATCTCTTCGTCGGGACGCAGTCCCGCCCGCTCGCGGGCGATGGAGAACGCGTCTTCGATCCCACCCAGCCCGTCGACGAGGCCGAGGTCGTAGGCGGCGAGCCCGCTCCAGACGCGCCCCTGAGCGATCGAGTCGACCTCCGGCACCGTGAGACCACGGCCCTTCGCCACCCGTTCGAGGAAGCCCTGGTAGAACTCGCGCTGGTGGCGCTCGTAGAGCCTGCGTTCCTCGGGCGTGAAGTCCCGGAACGCGGACAGCATCGAGGCATGGCGTCCGCGGTCGAGGGTTTCGACGCTCAGACCGAGCTTGCGATACAGCCCCGCGATGTTGAGCTTGCCGCCATAGATGCCGACGGAGCCGGTCAGCGTGGAGGGCTCGGCGAGCAGGACGTCACCTGCGACGGCGATGTAGTACCCGCCGGAGGCCGCGACGTCCGACATGGTGACGATCACGGGCTTGGTGTCACGGCAGCGCACGACCTCACGCCACAGATCGTCCGATGCCTGCGCCGAACCGCCGGGGCTGTCGATGCGAAGCACGATCGCCTTGACGGACTTGTGGGTCCGAGCGTCACGCAGCGCCTGGATGAGCGTCTCGCTCCCGAGCACTCGACCGTCCATCGGATCCTCGCGGCTGCGCCCAGGAGCGATCGCGCCGGAGGCCACGACGAACGCCACGTGGGGGCCGTTTCGCCGCGGGGACATCCGGTCCAGGTAGCGCACGAGCGAGACCGAGGGCAGCGATCGTTGCCCTTCTCGCGTCGCCAGCGAGTCCACTTCGGTTTCGTAAAGGAGCGTATCGAGCAAGCCGCAGGCGCGCGCCTCGGTGGCGGTGAAGGGGCCGCGGTCCAGGATCGCCCGCACGGTGTCCGGATCCAGTCCGCGGGCGCTCCCCAGGCTGTCGCACAGCAGCGCGTACTCGTCGTCGAGCAGCGCATCGAGGGCCTCGCGTGCGGGCCCGGACAGCCCGCTCCGCAGATAGGGCTCGGTGCCCGACTTGTAGGCTCCGATCTGCACGAAGTTGGGCGTCACCCCCAGCTTGTCGAAGGACCCGCGGAAGAAAGTCGCGGTGAGCGAGAGCCCATCCAATTGAAGCTGCCCGGTGGGCGGCGCACAGACGGTCCCCGCCGCCGAGGCGAGCAGGTACTCGCGCTCGCCTCCTCCGGCCACGCTCGCGAAAACGGGCTTCCCCGAGTGCCGGAACGCCAGCACCGCGTCCCGCACCTCCGCGATTCGGGCCCAACCCCAATCGACCTCGTCGATATGGAGCACCAGCCCCTCGATCCGCTCGTCGCTCGCCGCGTGGTGCAGCGCGCGTACCACGTCGCGTACCTGCAACCGGCTGGTGCGAAACGTCCGCAACGAGAACGGTCCATAGATCGGAGGCGACTCCTCGAGTTCGCTCGGGACGTCGAACACCAGCATCGACGCGGCGTACGCCGGAGAAGCGGGGCGACGCAGCGCGATCGCGCCGGCCAGAACGAGCGCGCCGAGCAGCGTGAGCGCGCCGACGAAGACGAGGACGCCACGGCGTCCGGACATGCGAACCCTCCTTGGTCCCATCGATATCGAGCATGGGCGTCGACTGCGGAGCGTTCCGAGCCGGCGCGCTAGAGGAGTTTACGCAGCTCGAGCGAGAAGTAAAGACTGCGCGCGTCCTGCGCCCGGTCGACGTGGCGTTCGAGGCGGAGCAAGCCGGTCGCCCGGAATCGCAGGCGTCCGGGAAGGGCCTGATCGGCGAGCGCCACCGCTTCGGCGTAGGCGTAGGAGGAATGCAGACCTGGGAGCGCGGCGGGCGGCACCTCCTCGTAGTCGCGCCAGCCCCCTGCCGGCGCGATGGACCACCAGGCCCCACTGTTGAGCAGCTCGAGCTCGAGAACTCCCGCGATCTCCTGATAGCGCTCGGCGGGTGCGAGGCGACTGCTGAGCACCTCGCCGCGCGGGCCCACTGCGAGCGACCAGCCCACTCTCTCGAACTTCACCGCGAGCCGGGCACGAGTGACCGTGTAGTCGAAATAGAGCGCGCTGTCCTGCGCGTCGTAGTGCATGGACTCCAGCTCGCCGCCGCTCGTCAACGACCATGCGTCTCCGAGCCGCAACAGGCCATCGAGCCGCGCCTGGCCTTCGAGCAGGTCGTCGCGGCTGGTGGGCGCGGGCCGCACGGTCTTTCGGCGCGCCAGCTCGGATTCGAACGTGAGAACGTGCCCGCCCTTGGAGGCCACGCGCACCCGGGCCTCGAGACCGTGCTCGAGATGGTCACGGCTCGTCGAGTCCGGAAACGTACGCGCCGCCAACGAGTATCCGAATCGCCACTCGGTCCCGAACAGGGGTGCGTGCGTGAACACGAGGCTGAGGCGACCGGATTCGCGGTCCGGAACGAACTCTGAGCCGATGCCCGCGGAGCGCAGGATCTCCGCGCGTACGCCGAGTTCGGCATCGGTCACGGCATCGTCGAATGCACGCAGGAACCTGGCTCCCAGCTCGCCCTGCCATTCAGAGAGGTCGCGGTCGAAGGTCTGGTCGTGGCGGAACTCGACGCGTGGGGCCACCGTCCATCCGCCGCTCGCCCCCAGGTTCCCCGCGGCAAGACCGGTGAGGGCTCCGCGCTGGACCCGATCGCCAACGCTCGCGTCCTGCTGAAGCCGGTAACGGGTGCGACCGTGGGAGCGCGTGCCCTCGAGGGCGACCAGCCCGAGCACCGACCACCGCGTCTCAGGGTCCCCGACCAGGCGGCGACCCAGGAACGTGGTGTCGGAGTAGGCGTCCTCGTAGAAGATCTCGTTGGAGAGATCCGTGCCGGCGCCGACCTCGGCGTGGACGCCGATCGAGTCCGGGAGAGATTCCGCGTGGCCCCTCGCTGGGAGCAGGATCATCAGAAGTACGAACCACCGGAGGGCGCTCGGAGCTAAATCTCGCGCGGCCCGGTGCGACATGCGGGCGCCCGACGATGCCGACGCCCTCAGGCGCCGCCCCCCGCGAGGCGCAACGCCCGGTATGCGAGGGCACGAGCGGTCTGGGTCAACCGCAG
>CAVSAC010000012.1:0-602500 GCA_963725865.1 Candidatus Eiseniibacteriota bacterium | reverse complement strand
CGACTTTGGGTACTACCAACTTTCGTGGCTTGACGGGCGGTGTGTACAAGGCCCGGGAACGTATTCACCGCTGCCTGCTGATCAGCGATTACTAGCGATTCCGACTTCATGCAGTCGAGTTGCAGACTGCAATCCGAACTGAGACCGGTTTTTTGGGATTGCCTCCACCTCGCGGTATCGGAACCCTTTGTACCGGCCATTGTAGCACGTGTGTAGCCCCAGACGTAAGGGCCATGAGGACTTGACGTCATCCCCACCTTCCTCCGGTTTATCACCGGCAGTCTCCTTAGAGTGCTCAGCATTACCCGTTAGCAACTAAGGACAAGGGTTGCGCTCGTTGCGGGACTTAACCCAACATCTCACGACACGAGCTGACGACAGCCATGCAGCACCTGTGCATCGGCCCCGAAGGGAAGGTGTGTTTCCACACCGGTCCGATACATGTCAAGTCTGGGTAAGGTTCTTCGCGTTGCGTCGAATTAAACCACATGCTCCACCGCTTGTGCGGGCCCCCGTCAATTCCTTTGAGTTTCAACCTTGCGGCCGTACTCCCCAGGCGGATCACTTAATGCGTTAGCTGCGGCACTGGAGGGGTCGATGCCTCCAACACCTAGTGATCACCGTTTACGGCTAGGACTACCGGGGTATCTAATCCCGTTTGCTCCCCTAGCTTTCGCGCCTCAGCGTCAGTATCGGGCCAGATGAGCGCCTTCGCCACCGGTGTTCCTCCTGATATCTACGCATTTCACCGCTACACCAGGAATTCCCTCATCCTCTCCCGTACTCAAGACAGGCAGTTTGGGACGCAGGTCCTCGGGTGAGCCGAGGGATTTCACGTTCCACTTACCTATCCGCCTACACGCCCTTTACGCCCAGTGATTCCGAACAACGCTTGCTCCCCCCGTGTTACCGCGGCTGCTGGCACGGAGTTAGCCGGAGCTTATTCGTCGGGTACCGTCAAACGACCAGATTGTTTACCTGATCGCACTTCTTCCCCAACAAAAGGAGTTTACAACCCAAGGGCCTTCATCCTCCACGCGGCGTCGCTTGGTCAGGGTTTCCCCCATTGCCAAAGCCTCTCGACTGCTGCCTCCCGTAGGAGTCTGGGCCGTATCTCAGTCCCAGTGTGGCTGACCATCCTCTCAGACCAGCTACCCATCGTCGCCTTGGTGGTCCGTTACACCGCCAACTAGCTAATGGGACGCGAAGCCATCTTCGAGCGGTAGCTTATAAATAGAGGCCACCTTTGACCTCAGGGCCATGCGACCCCGTGGTCTCATGCGGTATTAGCACCCCGTTGGGAGTGTTATCCCCCTCTCGAAGGCAGGTTCTTCACGCGTTACTCACCCGTTCGCCACTCTACTCGAGGAGTTGCCCCCTCTTTCGCGTTCGACTTGCATGCCTAATCCACGCCGCCAGCGTTCGTTCTGAGCCAGGATCAAACTCTCCGTGGTAGAAAAAACGGAGATCATGCGACTCGGTCTCGCGACCGACCCGCACGGATCATTTGCAAGGAAATGAAACCCGCTACGCGTCCATACGGCGACGCGCGACGGGACCTCGCCGGGCTTCCTTCGTCACGTGCGCTATTCAGTTATCAAAGAGCGTAGTGCCTTGCGCCTCTTGCCTAGGCAAAAGGCGGACGGGGAATCTATCCTCGGATGTCGCGGAAGTCAAACTACTTTCTCTGCGAGAGGTGATTTCCCTGCGGCGACCGCAATATAGGTGGCACGCCCCACCCTGTCAAGCCACCTGCGAATGCAATTTCTATCCTGGCCCAACCATATTGAATCAAACAACTTACGGGCCATTGACTTGGAATCGCGCCCGCGCCGATGGGCCGCCGCCGGGGGGGGCCGCCTCCAGTTCCGAGCGCGGGACTCCCGCAGTCGCGCCAGCCGCGACGAGGCCCGCGCGATACCACCGCGACCGCAGGACATCAGGGTCGGTAGCGCTTCATTCTCCGACCGGCCCGCAGCACGAACGCCGCTTCCAGATCGACCCGTGCGTCGAGCGAATGGACTCGCTCGCCATCGATCGATACCGCGCCCTGCTCGAGAAGTCGGCGTGCATCGCTCTTCGAGCGCGCGAATCCCGCCGCCACCACGAACTCCACCACGCCGGCCCGAGGCGCCTGTCCCTGCGCTCTCAGCACGTCCAGCTTGTTGAATTCCTCGAGCGATTCGGGCACCTCTCCTCGGGTGAACTGCGCCTCGAAATCGCGCCGAGCGCGATCCGCCGCCTCCCGGCCGTGGTACATGCTCACGATGCGCTCGCCCAACCGCTTCTTCACGAGCATGGGGTTCACCGCCGGATCCGCGAGATCGCGCTCGATCGCGGCGAGCTCATCGGATGTGGCATCGCTCACGAGCCGCCAGTACAGCGCCATGGACTTGTCGGGGAGGCTCATGACCTTGCCGAACATCTCCGACGGGGCGTCGGTGACGCCGATGTAGTTGCCCAGGCTCTTGCTCATCCGTTGCCCGCCATCCAGACCCGGCAATACCGGCAGTGTCAGCGCGAGCTGTGGTCGCTGGTCGTGCAATTCCTGCAGAACGCGCCCGACGAGGAGATTGAACTTCTGCTCGGTCGCGCCCAGCTCGATATCCGCGTGGACCGCGACCGAGTCATAGCCCTGCATGAGCGGGTAGAAGAGCTCATGCAGGCTGATCGGCTCGTGCGCGGCGTACCGCTTCGCGAAGTCATCGCGTTCGAGCATTCGAGCCACCGTGTACTTCGATGCCAGGCGCAGGATCTCCATGAAGCTCATCCGCGCGAACCACTCTCCGTTGCGGTGTACCTCGACAGGTAGACGAGGCGGAGCGGGGTCGGGATCGAGCACCTTGAAGAATTGAGCGAGATACGTCCGCGCGTTCGACTCGACCTCGTCCGCGGTGAGCTGCGGGCGGGTCTTGTTTCGACCGCTGGGGTCGCCGACCATTCCCGTGTAATCGCCGATGATGAGCACGACCTGATGACCGAGGTCCTGGAACTGACGCAGCTTCCGCAGCCCGACGGTGTGCCCGAGATGAATGTCGGGTGCCGTTGGATCGAACCCCTGCTTCACCCGCAGAGGGCGCGAGTCCCGCACGCTCGCGCGCAGGCGCTCGAGGAACTCGCCACGAGGCACGATCTCCTCGCTGCCCCGCTCCAGGATCTCCAGTTGTCGTTCGGGCGACCACACCATCGTGCCTCTCCTCGTTCGGGTCGAGAAAGCCCGGCGATTCTATGCGGCGCCCTCCACATCGCAAAGCGGGGAGGGCTCGCCTTGACCCTGCTCCGCAGCCCCCTCTAGGCTCCGCGCTCTGAAAGGAGTCCGCCGCGCGTCGCGACGGCCACGACGATCCACGACATGTCCAATGTCCTGTCCCGCTTCCCCTGGAAGCTGTTTCTCGTCCTGGTCGTCCTCGCGGTGTTCGGGTCCGCGGGCGCGGTCTTCGGCGTGGTTCGCTGGCTCGGTCAGGACCTCCCCACGCCGGAGCAGATGACCGCGCGCCAGACCCCGGTCAAGACCGTGGTCTACGATGCTCGCGGGCGCGTTCTGCACGAGTTCTACAAGGAGAACCGCTCCCCCGTCCCCCTGCGACGCATTCCGCGCCAGATGGTACTCGCGACCCTCGCGACCGAGGATCGGAACTTCTACTCGCACTGGGGCGTCGATCTCTGGGGCATCGGACGCGCCGCCGTGAGCAACGCCCTCCAGATGCGTCGCGCGGAGGGTGGCAGCACGATCACCCAGCAGCTCGCGCGCAACCTGTTCCTCACGCAGGAGCGCACCATCACGCGCAAGCTCAAGGAGATCGCACTCGCGATCGAGATCGAGCGCACGTATTCGAAGGACCAGATCCTGGAGATGTACTTCAACCAGATCTACTTCGGTGACGGCGCCTATGGCATCGACGCGGCGGCGAAGACCTACTTCAACAAACCGGTCCAGGAGCTCACGCTGCCCGAGTGCGCCCTGCTCGCCGGCCTGCCGGCGAATCCCACGCTCTACCACCCGCGTCGGCGCCCCGAGGCGGTGAAGGCCCGTCGCGCGAAAGTGCTGCGCAACATGCTGGCCACCAAGGCCATCACGCAGGTGGAGTTCGACAACGCGATGAGCGCACCGCTGGGCGTCACGCCCGTGCGCTACAGCAACGATCGCGCGCCCTATTTCGTGGAGATGGTGCGGCTCTACCTCGACGAGCGCTACGGATCGAACGCGGTCTACGAGGGCGGCCTGAAGGTCTGGACCACGCTCGACATCGATTTGCAGCAGGTGGCCGAACGCGCGCTGGAGAAGCAGCTCGCTCAGCTCGAATCGGACCTGAAGCTCAAGCCCACCCGGGCCACCTTCGCCGCGCCGGCGATGGAAGCGAGCCGTGCCTCTCAGCGCACGCCCTACCTGCAGGGTGCCGTGGTCGCGATCGATCCCCGCAATGGCTACATCCGCGCCCTCATCGGCGGCCGCGACTGGAACGAGAGCAACTTCAATCGTGCGACACAGGCCCGTCGCCAGCCCGGCTCCTCGTTCAAGCCGTTTATCTACACGGCTGCGATCGACAACGGCTTCCATCCGACCGACATCATCGTCGACGAGCCCGTCTCCTTCCCGGCCGGGAATGGCGAACTCTACCAGCCGCAGAACTACGACCGCACCTTTCGTGGTCCGGTGACGCTGCGATACGCGCTGCAGCAGTCGATCAACATCCCCGCGGTCAAGCTGCTGCGCAAGGTGGGAACGTCGCTCGTGGCGAGCTACGCCCGCCGCATGGGTATCAAGAGTCCGATCGGCCAGAATCTCTCGATGGCACTCGGAAGCAGCGAGGTCACGTTGCTCGAGATCACTTCGGCCTACGGCGTGATCGCGAATCGCGGTATCCGCACCGACCCCCTCTACGTGCTGAAGGTCGAGGACAAGGCCGGCAACGTGCTCGAACGGGACGCCCCGCGACCGGTCGAGGTGCTCACCGAGGAGACCGCCTCGGTCATGACCTCGATGCTCCAGAGCGTGATGGACCACGGCACCGGATTCCAGGCGCGCCTCCAGGGCTTCACGTACCCCGCCGCCGGCAAGACCGGGACCATGGACGAGTACAAGGACGCCTGGTTCGTCGGCTTCATCCCGGGGCTCGTGTGCGGGACCTGGGTGGGATTCGACGAGAAGCGTGTCATTGGACCCGGGATGACGGGCGCTCGCGCGGCGCTGCCGATCTGGACCGACTTCATGATCGGCGCCACGCGCGGCCGGCCGCCGGAGGACTTCCCGCTGCCGGTCGGAACGGTGAATCGCCAGATCTGCGCGGAGAGCGGCATGCTCGCGACCGATGCCTGCCCGAACGTGACCACCGAGATGTTCGACGAAGGTTCGCAGCCCACGGAGTACTGCACGACGCATCCAGGTCGACCGCTCGAGCCCACGCCGGCCGAGGCGGTCCCCGCACCCCAGGATCTGCGCCAGCTCGATCGTGCCGATCGCGAGCCCGAGCGGATCCGCAGCCGCTGAGCCGCGGCCGCCGCGCGACGGGGGGGTGTGAAGCCGCTGCAACCGCGAACCGAGCCTGGCTCCGCGAGCCGGCGCTGGCGCGTTCCTAGCCCACGCGCTCGATCACGAGCGCGGGAGCGATCGCAGTGTCGCGCACCCGGAAGCAGTCGGCGGCTCGCGTCACCGCAGCGGGGTCCGCGGACGCCAGGTGGAGCACCCCCAGCGCATCGCCAGCCCGGACGGACTCGCCGATCCGCCGCTGCACCGTCATGCCGACGCGCGGGTCGATCGGGTCCTCCTTGGCGCGCCGCCCGGCGCCGATCGTCACCATCAGCTCCCCGAGCGCGAACGTGTCCACCTCGGCGAGCACGCCGCTGCGGGCGGCCTTCACCTCGCTCCTCACCGGAGCCCGGTGAAGCTTCGCCGCGCCGTCATCGAGACTCCGCGGGTCGCCGCCCTGCGCTTCGACCAGCTCGAGCATGCGCCGCCACGCGGAGCCGTCGGCGAGTGCCCGCTCGGCGCGTGCGCGCGCGGTCGCGGGATCGGGTTCCGCGCCCGCCAGCGTGAGCATCAGCGCGGCCAGCTCGACCGTCAGCGCACGCACGTCCGCCGGACCACCGCCCTGCAGGATCGCGACCGACTCCCGCACCTCGAGCGCATTGCCGATCGCCGCGCCGAGTGGCTGGTTCATGTCGGTCACCAGCGCCGCTGCCTTTGCGCCGAGCGCGCGCGTGGTCCGCACCAGGCGGCGGGCCAGCCCGCCCGCGTCGGCAGGCGTCTTCATGAATGCGCCGCTGCCGCACTTCACGTCGTACACCAGCGCGTTCGCGCCCTCCGCGATCTTCTTGCTCACGATGCTCGGCACGATGAAATAGTCACGCTCGACGGTCGAGGTCACGTCGCGCAGCGCGTAGAGCTTGCCGTCCGCCGGCGCCAGGTCGGGGCCCTGCCCCACCATCACCACTCCGACGCGGTCGAGCTGCGCGCGCATCGCCTCGGGAGTCAGCGTCGTCCTGAACCCCGGGATGCTCTCGAGCTTGTCGAGCGTGCCGCCCGTGTGGCCGAGACCGCGGCCCGACACCATCGGCACCAGGACGCCGCACGCCGCCACCAACGGCGCCAGCGGCAGCGAGACCTTGTCCCCGACTCCGCCGGTCGAGTGCTTGTCGGCGCTCGGACGCCCGAGGGCGCTCCAGTCGAAGATCCTCCCCGAGTGCAGCAGGCCGTGCGTGAGGGCGTCCGTCTCGCTCTCATCGAGCCCGTTCAGGAAGGCAGCCATCAGCCACGCGCTGACCTGGTAGTCGGGCAGCTCCCCGCGCGCGAACGCCTCCACGAACGCGTGCATGCGCTCGGGGGAGTGCGTCCGCCCGTCCCGCTTCTCCCGCAGGAACTCCCGCGCCTCGAACATGCGGCTAGTAGCCCTTCCCTTCCGACTTCTCGCCGCGCACGATCTTCACGCCCGCCGAAGCGCCGAGGCGGGTCGCGCCGGCCTTCACCATGGCCTCCGCCTCCTCCTTGGTGCGCACTCCACCGGAGGCCTTCACCCCCATCTCGGGACCGACCGTCTCGCGCATCAGCTGCACGTCCTCGACCGTGGCCCCACCGCCGGCGAAGCCCGTCGACGTCTTCACGAAGTCGGCGCCCGCGGCCTTCGCCAGCGTGCAGCCCATGATCTTCTCCTCGCGCGTGAGCAGCGAGGTCTCGAGGATGACCTTGACCACGGCGCCCGCAGCGGCGTGCACCACGCCACGGATGTCCTGCTCGACCAGCGCGTAGTCCTTGGACTTCATGGCGCCGATGTTGATCACCATGTCGACCTCCTCCGCGCCCTGCTCGACCGCACGCCGCGCCTCGTAGGCCTTCACGTCGGGCGCATGCGCACCGGAGGGGAATCCGATCACCGTGCACACCTTCACGCCGCTGCCGCGCAGCAGCTCCCGGCACAGCGGCACCCAGTTCGGATTCACGCACACGGAGGCGAAGCAGAACTGCGCGGCCTCGCGGCAGATCTGCTCGATCTGCTCGCGCGTGGCGTCGGGCTTGAGCAGCGTGTGGTCGATCAGCGACGCCAGTCCATCGGAGGCCGGACAGTAGCCCATCGTCGCGACGACGCGGGAGGCGCCGGCGGCGGCCAGCGCGCGCGTCTCCTCGGGCCCCCGGACCGCGCTCACACCGAACGCACGACAGCGCTCGCAGGTGTCGGGATCGTGGGAGTCCACCGTCGCCGCCGCCGCGGGAGCGCCGGAGAGCGTCGGAGCCCGGCGCGCCAGCGCCTCGAGCACCTTGCGGGTGATGGCCTCGACCAGGTCGTCGCGCTCGCGGCTCATCGCTTCGCTCCCTTCTTCCGCTTCGGTTGCTTCACCAGGTCGAACGGCGATCCGAGCAGCTCGCTCAGCCGCTTGCGCACGATGCGGCCGCGCGCGTCCCGCCAGTAGACGATCAATCCGGGCGCGAACTCGTGCAGCACCTGCCGGCACGCGCCGCACGGAGAGGCGCCGTGGCCCTGCGCATCCACGATGGCCACCGCCACGAAGTCACGCTCGCCGTCGCACACCGAGCGGAACACCGCGTTCCGCTCCGCGCAGATCGAGAGCCCGAACGAGGCGTTCTCGACGTTGCAGCCGTGCACGACCCGGCCGCTGCGCGTGAGCAGCGCCGCACCGACCCGGAAGCGCGAGTACGGCGCGTACGCGTGTTCGAGCGCGCGCTCGGCCTCGGCCATCAACTCCTTCGGGGTCATCCGCGCACCTCCTTCAGGAACGAGCGACCCGGGGACTCGAACGCCACCTCGAACGTCTCGGCAAGCGTGGCCGCGACGTCCGCGAACGTCGGGCGCGTGCCCACGTCGACGCCCTGGCGCACGCGCGGCCCCGCCACCAGCAGCGGCGTGTGCTCGCGAGCGTGATCGGTGCTCGGCGTCGTGGGGTCGTTGCCGTGGTCGGCCGTGATCCACACCATCTCGTCACTCCTCAGGCGGCCCAGCAGTTCGCCCGCGCACGCATCGAAGGACTCGAGCGCACGCGCGAAGCCGACCGCGTCGTTGCGATGTCCGAACAGCTCGTCGAAGTCGACCAGGTTGGCGAACACGAGCCCCGCGCCCGGACGCTTCGCGAGGTCGAGCAGCACGCCCTGCCCGTCGTCGTTGTTGGCCGTGTGAATCGCTTCGGCGACGCCGCGGCCCGCGAACAGGTAGTCCACCTTGCCCACCGTGGTCACGTGATGGCCACCCGCCGTGAGGCGGTCGAGCACGGTCGGCGCGGGCGGCGGCAGCGAGAAGTCGCGCCGCTTCGCGGAGACGCGCGTGAACGCGCCGTCCTCGCCCGCGAACGGCCGCGCGATCACGCGCCCCACGCCGTGCTCTCCCTGCAGCATCTCGCGCGCGATGCGGCACGCCTCGTAGAGCTCCTCGAGCGGAACGACGTCGACGTGGGCGGCGACCTGGAACACGCTGTCGGCCGACGTGTACACGATGTACTTGCCGCTCGCGCGGTGCTGGGCGCCATGGCGCGCGATCACGTCGGTGCCCGAGGCGGGCGCGTTCACCAGCCAGCCGCGCCCGACGCGGGCGCTCCAGCGCTCCAGCAGGTCGAGCGGGAAGCCGTGCGGGTAGACGGGGAACGGCCGGTCGAGCACTAGGCCCGCCAGCTCCCAATGGCCGGTCGTGCTGTCCTTGCCCGGCGAGCGCTCGGCGAGCCGGCCGTACGCGCCCCGCGGATCCGCCACGGCGCGGATGCCCGGCGCGTCCAGCAATCGCCCGAGCCCCAGGCGCTCCAGATTCGGCAGGCGCAGTCCGTCGACCGCCTGCGCCACGTGACCGAGCGTGTTGCTGCCCACGTCTCCGTACTCTGCGGCATCCGGCAGCTCGCCGATGCCCACGCCGTCCATCACGATCAGGAACACGCGCACGTCAGCGCCCCTTCGCCGCGGCGACGGCCTGCGCCCGCAGTCGGAAGTGCTCGGCCGCCTGGCGCGCCCATTCGGCGCGCTCGCCGACCAGGGACGTGAGTTTGACCGGGCGGCCACCCTGCAGGTAGATCCGCGTCACCCGCTTGCCGATGGTGCACATGATCTCGTACGACAGCGTCTCGCTGAGGCGCGCGACCTCCTCGAGCGACAGTGTGGCATCGCCCTGCTCCCCGAACAGCACGACCTCGTCCCCGACCTTCGCGTCGGGAGCCGCGGCCAGGTCGATCATGGTCAGATCCATGGTCACGCGGCCGAGGATCGGGCACGACTGCCCGTGCACCAGCATCCGACCGCGGTTCGACATCAGCCACGAGTAGCCGTGACCATAGCCGACCGGGACCACGCCCATGCGGGTCGGCCGCTGCGTGACGAACGTGCGCGCGTACGAGACCGGGGTGCCGGCGGGCAGCGAGCGGAGCTGGACGAGCCGGCTCTTGAACGACATCACCGGCGCGAGCTCGAGCGGCGCGTCGGCCCGCGATGGACGGTGGCCGTAGGCGATCAGCCCCACGCGCACCGAGTCGAAGTACGCGCCGGGCAGATTGAGCGTCGCCGCGCTGTTCGCGGCGTGCACGCGCGGCGGCCGGATGCCGCGCGCGGCGAGGCGACCGAGCAGCGCCACGAAGCGCTCGGCCTGCTCGCGGGAGAACGCCAGGTCGGCGCCGTCAGCATCCGGGAAGTGGGTGTAGACGCTCGCGAGCCGCAGTCCCGGCATCTCGACCAGCTCGGCGAGGAACGCTTCGGCTTCGCCCTCGTGCACCCCGATGCGCCCCATCCCGGTGTCGATCTCGACGTGGCAGCGCAGCGGGTGCCCCGCCACCCCCGCCGCGTCCGAGAGCGCCTTCGCGAAACCGAGGTCGCACACGGTGGGATCCAGGCGGTGCTGCACCGCCTCGGCGATCTCGCTCGGCAGCAGCGGCGAGAGCACGACGATCGGCAGCGTGCGACCGCTCTGGCGCAGCTGGATGCCCTCGTGCAGGGTGGCCACGCCGAGGGCCGCCACGCCCTCTCGCTCGGCGGCCTCCGCCATCTCGGCGGAGCCGTGACCGTAAGCGTCGGCCTTCACGACGAGCAGCACCTCGCGATCCGGGCCGATCAGCCCGCGGATCGCGCGCAGGTTGGCGGAGAAGCGATCGAGGTCGACCTCGACCCAGGTCGAGACAGGCATGCCCAAGCGCACCACCCCCTTGCGGCCGCGCGCGCGTCGATGGTGGGCCCGAGGCGCGCGCGCACCCGCCGAAAGGCTGGTAGGATACGCGGCGCTCTCCGGCTGCGCAAACCTCGGCCCCGAGGAGGACATGGACACGACGCTCGTGCTCGCCTTGCTCTCCGGCATCGCCATCGCGGCGGCCACCGGACTCCGCGCGTTCCTGCCACTGCTGGCGATCGGCCTCGCCGGTCGCTTCGGGCTGCTGCCGCTGCGCCCCGAGGCCCATTGGCTCGTGAGCGATCCGGCGCTCTGGGCGCTCGGCGTCGCGACCGTGCTCGAGCTGGCGGGCGACAAGATCCCGGTGGTCGATCACGCGCTCGACGCTGTGGGCACGGTGCTGCGTCCCGCCGCCGCGTGGCTCGGTGGATTCGCGGTGCTGTCGGGGTGGGGCGCGCCGTGGGCGCAGATCGCCGCCCTGGTGTTCGGTGCGGGCGCCCTGGCGGTGCACGCGGCAAAGGCGAATACGCGCGTGGGCTCCACCGCGTTCACCCTCGGGCTCGGCAATCCACTGCTCTCCTTCGCCGAGGACGGCGCCGTGCTCACGCTGCTGGTGCTGGCCGTCCTGGTGCCGCTGCTCGCGGTGCTGCTCGTGGTGCTCGTGACGTGGCTGATCCTGCGGCGGCTCGCGCGGCGGCCGGCGACCTCCGCGCGCGCCGCGTGACGCGCGCGCTGCCCTCGGGTACGCTGCGCGCATGAACGAACGCGAGCTGAAGGCCTTCGCCGATCTCGTCGCCGTGTGCCGCCGGCTGCGCGGGCCGGACGGTTGTCCGTGGGACCGCGAGCAGACCCTCACCACCATGACCCCCTACCTCACCGAGGAGGCGGTCGAGTCGGGCGAGGCCATCGCCTCGGGCGATGCGGCCCACGTGGCCGAGGAGCTCGGCGACCTCGCGTTCCTCGCGATCTTCTGCCTCGAGCTGCTCGCCGACGAGGGCGGCCCGGGGCTCGCCGAGAGCCTGGAACGCGCCGCTCAGAAGCTCATTCGGCGCCATCCGCACGTCTATGGCGACGCGGTGATCGGCGACGGAAACGCCGCCTACCGCCAATGGCAGGAGATCAAGCAGGCCGAGAAGGGCGCGTCCGGCGCTCACGTCTCGCTGCTCGGCGAGCAGCCCAAGGGCCTCCCGGCGCTGGTCGCGGCGTATCGCATCCAGGAGAAGGCGGGCGCCGTGGGCTTCGACTGGCCCGACCTCCAGGGCCCGCTCGCGAAAGTCCGCGAAGAGACCGAGGAGCTGGCGCGCGAGCTGGGAACCGACGCCTCTCCCGCCACGCGCCACGAGGTCGGCGACCTGCTGTTCGCGGTCGTGAACCTGGCGCGCCATCTCGCCATCGATCCCGAGCGCGAGTTGCGCTCCGCCACCCACCGATTCCGCGACCGCTTCCACCACATCGAGCGCCGCCTCGCCGAGCAGGGTCGCACCCCGTCGCAGGCGAGCCTCGAGGAGATGGACGCCCTGTGGGAGGAGGCCAAGGCCGCCTCGCGCGCAGGTCATCCGGACACCCCATGACCGATTCGAATCCCTCCCGTCAGGCCGCGCTGTTCCTCCAGCTGGTGCTCGGACTCCAGCAGGCGGGCATGATGTCGCTCGGCAAGCTCATGAACCCGATGACGCGCCAGGTCGAGAAGAACCTGGACGCGGCGCGCGACACCATCGAGACGCTGAGCGCGATCGAGGCGCGAACCCGGGGCAACCTCGAGCCCGACGAGGAGCGGGTGCTGCGGCAGGTACTCAGCGAGCTGCGCATGAACTACGTGGACGAGGTCAAGAAGGGCGCGAGCGCCGGCTAGGCCCGGCGCCGGCTCCGCCCGCGTGGCGGGCGCGCGAGCGGAGCGGCGACCTCCACAACCCCGACCGCTCGACGGGAGTGGCATGCGAGAGATCAAGGCCCTCACGACGCTGCGCGCACTCGCCGCCTTCCTGGTGTTCATGTACCACTACGCCTTCCTGTTCGCCCCGGCGCGCCGCGGCGCGGAGGCGGCGCCGGAGTGGATCCCGCTGCTACCGGTGTGGCGCGCCGGGCAGCTGGGCGTGTCCATGTTCTTCGTGCTCTCGGGCTTCCTGATCACGCGCCTGTACTTCGACCGCTTCGCGTCGGGCGCGGGCGGACTGCGGCTCTACTTCGTCAAGCGCATCGCACGGATCTGGCCGCTCTACCTGGTGCTCGTCGCGGTCCAGCACCTCGCCCTGCTGCTACGCGGGCAGGCGCCCAACCTGACGTGGCTGGTCACCTGCTCGATGACCCAGGCGTTCTTCCGCGACCTGCGCATCGCCGGGCTGCCCACCGCGTGGTCGCTCACCATCGAGGAGTCCTTCTACGCCGCGGCACCCGTGCTCTACGTCGTGATCGCCGTGTTGGTCCTGGGTCGCGGTGTGCGCAGCAGCGCCGGCCTCGCGGCGCGCGCGGTGAAGCTGGTCGGCACGCTGGCGCTGCTCGGCGCGGGGCTCG
Organism: Candidatus Eiseniibacteriota bacterium; assembly: GCA_963725865.1. Classification (GTDB taxonomy): domain Bacteria; phylum Eisenbacteria; class RBG-16-71-46; order RBG-16-71-46; family RBG-16-71-46; genus CAVSAC01. The sequence continues at coordinate 589,409 of CAVSAC010000012.1, read as the reverse complement.
TGGCGACGTTCGGCGGCGCGCAGTGGCTCGCCCACCAGCTGGGCTGGACCTTCGGCGGATTCCTCGCCGACCTGCCGCTGCTCGCCCACTCGACGCTCGCCGGCCGCTTCCCGGAGTTCGCGATCGGCATCGGCTGCGCCTTCGTGCATCGCCGCGGCGATCTGCCGCGCCTGCTGGCGGGCCGGCGCGCGTCGGCGCTCGCACTCACCTGCTTCGTCGCCATCGGCGTATGCATGGTGTGGAAGGACCTGGCGATGCACGGCGCCGGCGCGTGGTCCGGCGTGCTCGCGAGCCAGGCCGTCGCGGTCCTGACGGGAGCCCTCATCCTGGCGCTCTCGGTGGAGCGCTCGTGGGTGTCGCGCGCGCTCGCGGCGCCGTTGCCGGCGTACCTCGGCAAGATCTCCTACGGCTTCTACCTGATCCAGCTCTCAGTGGTCATGGAGCCGCTGCTGGCGCTCACCGACCACCTCGGCGCGCTGCGCCTGCCCGCGCTGTACGTGCTGATGAACCTGGTGTGCGCCGCCCTCTACGAACTGATCGAGCGCCCGGCGCGACGCGCGATCGTCGCGCGCTGGGTGGGGCGCGCCGCGGCCGCCGCGAGCGCATGATGACATCGGCTCATATGGCCTGCAGCACCGCGCACTTCAGGTAGTGCGTCTCGGGAACCGCGAGCAGCGTCGGGTGGTCCGCGGCCTCGCCCGCCCACTCGCTCACGCGCATGGGACGGCGCGCGGCGCGCGCGGCTTCCAGCAGCACCTGGCGGAACAGCGTGTCGTCGAGGTGATGGCTGCACGAGCACGTCAGCAGCCAGCCGTCCTCCTCGAGCAGGCTCATCGCGGTGCGATTGAGCTCGCGGTACGCGCGGGCCCCGGCCGCGAGGTGACGGCCCGACTTCACGAGCGCGGGCGGGTCGAGCACGATCATCCCGAAGCGCTGGCCGGCGCGCTCCAGCTCACGCATCACCTCGAGCGCGTCACCGCGCCGCACGTCGACGCGCTCGCGCAGCGCGTTGCGCTCCAGGTTGCGCCGCGCGGCTTCGAGCGCGGGCTCCGACGAATCCACCGCGAGCACGTGCGCGGCGCCACCGCGGGCGCAGTGCAGCGCCCACTCGCCCTGGTAGCAGAACAGGTCGAGCACCCGGCGGCCCGACGCGCGCGCCTCGGCCCGGCGGCGGTTCTCGCGCTGGTCCAGGAACAGTCCGGTCTTCTGGCCATGCCTGAGGTCGGCCTCGAGCTGGAAGCCCTCCAGCTCGACCTCGAGCCGCTCGGGCACCTCCCCCCACCACACGCCGCGCTCGAGCGGCAGTCCCTCGAGCTTGCGCAGCGGGGAATCCGCCATCCGCATCACGCCGCGCGGAGCGAGCACCCGCGTGATGGCCTCCTGCACCAGCTCGGCGCGGCGCTCCATGCCGAGCGTGAGCACCTGCACGGCGAGCACGTCGCCGTAGCGGTCGATCACGAGCCCCGGCAGCTGGTCCGACTCGCCGTAGACGACGCGCACCGCCTGCGCGCCCGGATAGACCGTCTCGCGCAGGCGCAGCGCCCGCTCGAGGCGCTTGACGAAGAAGTCGGCGTCGATGGGATCGCGGCCGCGAGTGAGCACGCGCGCGCAGATCAGGCTCTTGCGGTTCCAGTACGCGCGCCCCAGGAACGCGCCGCGGAAGTCGCACACCTCCACCAGGTCGCCGTCGGCCGGGTCGCCCTCGAGGCTGGCGACCTCGTTGCTGAACACCCACGGATGCCCGCCGCGCACGCGGCGGTCCTGGTTCTTGCGCAGCACCAGACGTGCGACCGACACGCGTGCCCCCTCAGGTCCGCCACGCGCCGAGCGCGTGGCCGATGAGCCGGTAGACGAGCCGCGCCGCGAGGAAGTCCGACGTGACGCTGCCCGCCAGCGGTGCGAGCTCCACCACGTCGAAGCCCACGATGCGCTTCCGCGCCGCCACGGCCGCGAGCAGGTCGCAGGCCTCGTACCAGTCGAGCCCCCCCGGCTCGGGCGTACCGGTGCCGGGCAGGATGCCGGGATCGAGCCCGTCGAGGTCGAACGTGACGAACACCTCGCCGCTGAGCGCGTCGAGGATCGGCGTCCAGTCGCCCCGCAACGCGCGGAAGCCCCGCACGCTCCAGATCGGCGCCGGGTGGGCCTTCAGGTGGACGGCCTCCTCCTCGCTCAGCGAGCGGATGCCCACCGACGCCGCCGGCACCAGCTCGCGGACGCGGCGCATCACGCACGCGTGACTGTACGGCGAATCGAGGTACGCGTCGCGCATGTCGGCGTGGGCGTCGATCTGCAGCACCGAGAGTCCCGGATGGGTCCGCTTCGTCGCGCGCACGGCGCCCGCGGTGATGCTGTGCTCGCCGCCGAGGATCGCGGGCAGCTTGCCGTGCTCGAGGATCCAGGCGACCGCCTGCTCCACGCGCTCGCACATCGCCTCGGGGCCGAGCGCGGTGGGCTCCAGCTCGGGCGCGGTGTGGATGCCGTGGCGGTAGGTGGGCCCCAGCTCGTCGTCCCACAGCTCCATGTTGCGCGAGGCCGCGAGGATGGCCTGCGGGCCCCAGCGGGTTCCGCTCTGGTAGGTGACGCTGAAGTCATAGGGCACCGGCAACACGACGGCGCGCGCGCGCGCGAGCGTGGCGAGCTCGCCTTCGATCCCCCCGAAGTTCAGGGGGAGGCCGGCGGGCCAGTCAGGCGGCCTGCTCATGGTCGTTCCTCCTCCATCGACGCGAGAGGCCCCGCGTCATCGCAGACGCAGGGCCCTCGCGAGTTGCAGCGTATCAGGCGTGGGCAGCGAGCCCAGGGAGCGAACCGCAGATCGTGCCGGTCACCCGCGCCGATCGTGGCGTCATTCAGCGTTCCTCGTCGTCCTCTTCTTCGTCGAAGTCGGCGAAGTCCTCGTCTTCCTCGTCCTCGTCGTACGTCTCGTCCTCGTCGAAGTCGTCCTCGAACTCCTCCTCGTCGAACGCCTCGTCGTCCTCGAGCTCGTCGTCGTCCTCGAGGAACTCGTCGTCCTCGTCCTCTTCGTCGTATTCGTCGACTTCGTCGTCCGGGATCTCGACGTAGTCGTCGTCCCCCGGAATACCCTTCTTCTTGAACATGGCCACCTCAGCTCGCAGGTGACGGCGCGTCCCGAGCGCCCAGCCAGGCGTGGATGTCGTGTAGCGATGACGGCGCGCGAGTGATTCGATGCTCGATGAGACGCGCGGCGTCAAAAGCAAGCGGCAGTATACGGAGCCCGCCCCCTCCGTCAAGAAGGATTCGGCCGCATCCTGCTCGCGCAGAACCACTTTCGCTGACACCGATTTCGGCGCCCCAATGCACGCGATGCGGGAGGTGTTCCCCCGCGCCACGAAGAGCCGAAGAGAGTCGAATCGTTCAGACTTCGTCCAGCGTCCGGGGGGTGCGACCCGTGTGGCGTTCGGCTCTCCCGGAGCATCGGGAGGCAGTGGAGGCCCCGACGAAAAAAGGGCCCGACGGGCCCTCGGACGGCATGAGAATGGCGGGGTTGACGGGACTCGAACCCGCGACCTCCTGCGTGACAGGCAGGCGTTCTAACCGACTGAACTACAACCCCGCACTGGGCTCCCGGTCACCGTAAGTCAGCACCCGAGCGCCGAAGCCGCGGCAGGATAACCACCGGCTCGACCACTGTCAATGCGCCCAGGACGAGGTCGCGATCAAGTCGTCGGGGTCTCGCGGGCGACCCGCCGCCGCGTCCTTCCGAGCGGCCGCTCAGGGTCCGCCGCACCGTCGGCGAAGCTCAGTAGAGCGTCTTCAGGTCCACGCCGCGGTAGTAGTGGGCGACGATCGCGCGCGCGTCGCGTCCGTCGCGCGCCATGCCGAGCGCACCGGTCTGACAGAGGCCGACCCCGTGGCCGAAGCCCGCTCCATTCGCCACGACGGCGAGCGCGCGGCGGGTGGCGCGGTCGCGCCGCACGTCGATCTTGAAGAGGTTCGACCGCAGGATCGCCCCCGCGGTGCCCGGCCGGCGCACTACCTGTCGCAGCACGTACGCCGGGATGTGGACGTCGCCGGTGGTGGTCGCGACCGTGAGCCGCCAGACCCGTCCCGAGCGCGAGCGCGCGTCGACACGCACGTCGACCAGCTCGCCGAGGCCGCCCGGTGGGAGCGCGACGCCCTGCGCCGGAGCCCAGCGCGCGAGCGTGCGCAGGAACTCGCCCACCTCCCACTCCTCGTGCCAGCGATACTGGGGCGAGGCGGAGCAGAAGTCGGCGCCGTCGCGATCGGCGTGGCTCACCAGGTACGGGAGCGACGCCGCGGGCCACGCCTCCCACACCTCGGAAGTGACGCCGCCGCACGTCGAGCAGTAGTTCGCGCGGATCGGCTGGCCGCGATCCAGCGCGACCAGCCCGCGGGTGCTCTCGACGCAGCGCGTCGCCAGCGGCCGCTCGGCGTCGAGCGCGCCATAGACCTGGTCCTCCACGCTGCCGTACAGGTCGAAGCCTTCGCTCTCCCGCCGGCCGCGGTAGAACAGGGTGTACGAGCGTGCCGCCACCGCCTGCGCACGACCGGCCTCCACGAGCGCCTCGCTCAGCGCCCCGATCTCGCCGGGCACGACGCCCAGCAGGTAGGACTCGAGCGGCAGCCGGGCCGCCAGCGTGAGCGCGCCCCGCGCGTTCACGAACAACTTGGCCTGGCCCCGCCAGGTGCGACCGTTCCATCCGAAGCGCGGCGCGCCCGCGACGCTCGTCACCCACAGGGTGTCCCCGCGCACCAGGTCGAACGCGCCCTGGAAGCCCCACGACGCATCCGCCCCGCCCTCCCGCCGGCGCACCATCAGCGGCGCGCGGAACGCGATCTCGGGATCCATGCGCCCCGGGCGGTCGCGACGTACGGCGAACTCCACGCGCGCCGGAGGCGCGAGCGCGATCGAATCGACATCCCACGCGAGCCCGACCTCGATCATGGGCTCGCCCGCGAGCCGCAGCGGCCCGGATTCCTGCGAGGTCGTCGGGTGCGCGGGCGCGGACGCCGGCGGGCCCGCTCGCGGCGCGGGGACCGGCGCCGGAACGGGGACGGTCGCGCACGAGCCCGCGAGCAGCGTGAGTGCCAGCACCGCCGCGCCGCGCACCGGGCGGGCGCCCATTCCGCGCGCGAACCTCACGCTCGCCCGCCCGGCGTCAGGTGCCCGAGCAGCACCGGCCGCCGCGCACCGGTCGCCCCCGGCACGTTCCCCGGCGCGCCGCACAGCGTCAGGTGCGCGAGAAACGCGAACGCGACCGCCTCCTTCGCGGCCGGATCGCCGCCGAGGGACTCGATCGTCACCAGCGGCACCGGCGCCAACCGCCGAGCGAGCGCGCGCATCAGCGCCGGATTGCGCACGCCGCCGCCGCTCGCGGCGACCTTGTCGACACCGCCGCGCGGGAGCAGGTACCGCGTCACCGCGAGCGCCACCGACGCCGCCGTCAGCTCGACCGCGGTGGCCATCACGTCCGCGTCCGCGAGTCCCGCGTCCGCGCCGCGCGCGCGCAGCCGCTCGGCGAACGACCGGCCATAGCGCTCGCGCCCGGTGGAGCGCGGCGGCGGCACGGCGAAGAATGGATCCGCGAGCAGCTCCGCCAGCAGCGCCTCGTTCGCGGTCCCGCGCTCGGCGAGCGCGCCGCCTTCGTCCCGCTGCAGACGCCCGCCGCTGGCGAGCGCCGCGAGCGCATCGAGCACCGCGTTGCCGGGTCCGGTGTCGAACGCGAGCAGCGCGTCGAGCGAGCCGCCGCGCGGCAGGTGCGTCACGTTCGCCATCCCGCCCAGATTGAGCAAAGCGCGCGACTCGGCGGCGTCGCGGAAGCGCCACCAGTCGAACAGCGGCACCAGCGGCGCGCCCTCGCCCCCCGCCGCGGTGTCGCGGCTCCGGAAGTCGGACACCACCGCGATCCCGGTCCGCTCGGCCAGCCGCGCGGCCGAACCCAGCTGCAGGGTGAGCGCCTCGCCCGCGTTATCCGCGCGCGGCAGGTGCCGCACGGTCTGGCCGTGGGAGCCGATGGCGTCGATGGTGCGCGGATCGAGCGGGCGCTCGGCGAGCAGCTCGAGCACCGCGGCCGCGTAGCACTCGCCCAGCGCGGCGTCGAGCCGCATCAGGCGCTCGGGCTCCAGCACGCGCGCCCCAGCGACCGCCAGGATCTCCCGGCGCAGCGCGGGCTCGAGCGCGATCGAGCGGAACGCCACCACCTCGTGCGTGCTCGCGGGCCCGTGGCCGTGGAAGCGCACGAGTGCGGCGTCCACGGCGTCGGCCGAGGTGCCGGTCATGAGGCCGATCACCAGGTGCTCCTCGCGCGCGAGGTAGTCCCGCACCTGCGCGAGCCCGTCGTCGTGGCGGGGCATCCGCTACTGCTTCCCCACCAGCTCGACGATGCGCGCGTCGGCGTCCGCCACCGCCTGGGCCGCCGACTTCTTGTCGAACAGCGCCTGCTCGATCTCGTCCTCGATCGCCGCCTGCATCGCGGCCCATTGCCGGTGCGAGGGGATGAAGCGCGCGGTCGCGAGCTGGCGCACCAGCGCCTGCTCGGCCGGCCGCTCGAGGTAGTACGCGAGCGAGTCGGCGCCGCGGACCGCGGGCTGCAGGGACGGCGTGGTCCGCGCGAGTGCCAGCGCGTTCTCGGTGCGCACGAGGAAGCGCGCGAGCAGCAGTGCCTCGGGCTTGTGACGGGAGCCCTGGAACGACACCAACACCTCCCCGCCGGCGACAGAGGCGTGGGTGCCGCGGTCGGCCGCCGGCCGCGGGACGAGCGCGACGCCGAAGCGCGGCCCCTGCGCCGCGCCGCGCAATCGCGGGATCAGCCACCCGCCCGCCAGCTCCATTCCGAGCCGACCCTCCACGAACTCCTGGTCGAGAGTCCCCGGCACGCCGATCAGCCCGCCGCGGCGCAGGCTCAGGTAGAACTCGAGCGCCGCGCGGTTGGCCGGCGAGTCGAAGCGCGAGGAGTCCCGCCCGGCCGACAGCACCTCGCCCTCGTTGCCCCACGCATACGGCATGAACCGCTCGAACAGCCGCCCGCGCTGGTTCGCGCTCACGCCGTACCCGTGCACCCCGTGGCCCAGGCGCTGGATCGCCGCCGCCGCGCGGCGCACGTCGTCCCAGGTCTCGGGTCCGTGCGTCGTGTCGAGGTGCGCGCGCGCGAACAGCGACTTGTTCCAGAACAGCGCCTGCGTGGCGAGCATCCACGGCATGCCGTACACGGCGTCTCCGACCGTGCACAGCTCCCAGCCGCGGAGCGAATCGCGCTGGTCGGCGACGCCCGCGCTCCAGTCCGAGAGCGCGCCGAGGGCCAGCAGCTTCGGCATGTCGTCGGAGGCGATCACGCACAGGTCGGGGACGATGCCTGCGGCGAGCGCCGAGTCGACCGGATTCTGCCCGTCGATCCGCGGGACGGTCACCAGACGCACCAGCAGCCCGGGATGCTCGGCCTCGAAGCGGCGCACCACCGGTCCCACGACCTCGGGCGGCCACGGCTGCCAGAAGACGATCGGCTCGGGCGGCTTCGGCGTGGGGCTACAGGCGGACGCGAGCGCCAGCCCCAGACCGAGCGCGACGAGCACTCGCGGCGAGCGCGGGAGCCTCACCGGGACTCCGCCAGGGCGGCCCGCACGAATCCGTCCGCGCGCGCGAGCCGGGCCTCGGCCTCCGCCCGCGTGCTCCCGCACGTCACCATCACGATCGCGGTCTTCACGCTCCCGCCGGCCGCGTCGATGGCGCGCGCGGCGGCGTCGTAGTCGGCGCCGGTGACGGTCATCACGGTGCGGCGGCTGCGCTCGACCAGCTTCCGGCTATTCGCCATCAGGTCGACCATCATGTTCTCGTGGACCTTGCCCATGCGCACGAACGCGGCGGTGGTGATCATGTTCAGCACCAGCTTCTGCGCGGTGCCCGCCTTCATGCGCGTGGAGCCCATCACCACCTCGGGCCCCACCTCGGGGCAGATCGCGACGTCGACCTCGAGCGCGAACTCGTGGCGCGGCGTGCACGTGACGTACGCCGTACGCGCGCCGCGCGCGCGGGCGCGCGCGATGGCGGCGACCACGAACGGGGTGCGGCGGCTCGCCGCCAGGCCGATCACGGTGTCACGAGCATCCACCGCGAGATCCTCGATGGCGCGCTCGCCGTCCTCGGCGCGGTCCTCGGCCCCCTCGACGGCGCGCACCAGCGCCGGGGCGCCTCCGGCGATGATCCCCTGCACCATGCGCGGGTCGGAGCCGAACGTCGGCGGGCACTCCGAGGCGTCGAGCACGCCGAGGCGCCCGCTGGTGCCGGCGCCCACGTAGATCAGGCGCCCGCCGGCGCGGAACGAGGCCACCACCAACTCGACCGCCGCGACGATGTGCGGGATCTCGCGACCGACGGCCTCGGGGACGGTGCGGTCCTCGGCGGAGATGCGCGCGAGGATGCCGGGCACGTCGAGCGTGTCGAGGTCGCGAGTGCGCGGATTGCGCTGCTCGGTCGCGAGGCGCGCGAATTCATCGAAGCGCGAGCGGTCGTCCATGGGCCTCCGAGTGCTGCCGTCCGTGATGCGGCAGCATGCCACGCGCGCACGCGCCGGCGCAATGGCTCCCGCGCGGCACGGGCTTGCGAGCGATGCGCGCGGGCGCTAGCGTGCGCGGTCCACCGTCCACCAGGAGGGCCCCCGTCATGCCGCACCACTCGCGCGCGCGCCGCGCCGTCGTCGCCGGCGTCGGCGCGGGTCCGGAGCGCTGACGCATGCCCGAGCTGCCGGAGGTCGAGACCGTCCGTCGCATGCTGGCGGAAAGCGTGCTCGGGCGCACCATCGCGAGCGCCGCGACTTCGGGAATGCGCCTGCGCACGCCGCTCGCCCGCGGCCTGTCGCGGCGCCTGGCGGGGCGCACGTTCACCGCCGCGCGGAGGGTCGGCAAGTACCTGCTGCTCGACCTCGACGGCGACCGAACGCTGCTGTCGCACCTCGGCATGAGCGGGCGCTGGCTGTTCTGGGCCGGGCGGCCCGACGATTCGCTGCCGCACGTACACGTGCGGCTCGCGTTCCGCGACGGGTCGCACCTGTGGTTCCAGGACCCGCGCCGATTCGGCATGTTCGAACTGCTCGAGCGCGGAGCCGAGGCGACGCACCCGGCCCTGCGGATCCTCGGGCCCGATCCGGTCGCCGATCCGCCCACCGGCGATCGCCTGCGCGACCTCGCGCGCGGCGCGCGCGTCGCGGTGAAGGACTTCCTGCTCGACCAGCGGCGCCTCGCCGGCATCGGGAACATCTACGCCAGCGAGGTGCTGTTCCGCGCGCGGATCTCGCCGCGGCGCCGCGCCGGCACGCTGACGCGCGCCGAGTGGGACGCGGTCGCACGCGAGACCATCGCCACGCTCGGCGAGGCGATCGCCCGCATGGGCACGACGTTCAGCAGCTACCGCACGCTGTGGAACGAGCCGGGCAGCTACGGGGACCAGCTCCGCGTCTACGACCGCGCGGGAGCGCCCTGCCGCACCTGCGGCACCGCGATCCGCCGGATCGTGCAGGGGCAGCGCTCGACCTTCTACTGCCCGAGCTGCCAGCGCGCCGCGGCCCACCCCGCGGACACCCCGCACCCCCCGGGGGCGCGGCGCGCGCAGTCCGCCGCCAGCGGCTCCCGCGCGCGGCCGGCGCGGCGATCCCGCGCCCGCACCCCGCGCGCGCGCTGAGCTTTCCGCCGCCGGCGCCCTGCAGACCATGGTGGTGTGAAGCCACGTACAAATCCGGCATCCCGAACCGGCCCGCCGCGCATTCTCCGTTGCCCCGGAGCCCCGCCGCCCGTACCTTCACCGTGCCGGCCGTGCGGACACCTCGCTCCGCCCCTCGCCCGCCCCGGAAGGCCACGAACACCACGATTCGAGCGACCCGCCTCACGGAGGTCCTGTGAACTTTGCTGCTCTCGGACTGCCCCCAGCGATCCTGAAGGGCATCCGGGCCGCCGGCTACACCGAGGCCACCGCCATCCAGAGCAAGGCGATCCCCATCATCGTGCAGGGGAACGACCTGATCGGGATCGCGCAAAGTGGTTCGGGAAAGACCGGAGCCTACGCCATCCCCCTCCTCGCCCGGCTGCTGGATGGCACCACCCCGCGCCTGCGCGCGATCATCCTGGTGCCGAGTCGCGAGATGGCCGCTTACGTCGAGACGCGCTGTCGCGACTACGCTCGCTTCGCCAACCTGAACATCGTGGTCGTCTACACCGGCGCCCCGCTCGCCCAGCAGGAGCGCCTGCTGCGCGAGCAGGGGGCGGACCTGCTGGTGGCGACCCCGGGGCGGCTGCTCGAGCTGGTCGCGAAGAACTTCCTGAACTTCGCCGACGTCGAGCTGCTGGTGCTCGACGAGGCCGACAAGATGGTGCAGCTGGGCCTCGGCCCCGACGTCCGCAAGCTGCTGAAGCTGCTCCCCGAGACCCGGCAGACCGTGATGTTCACGCTCAACATGCCGCCGGAGCTGAATCGCCTCGCGAAGGAAGCGCTGATCGAGCCGCTGCGGGTCGACGTGGGTGTCGCGGCCAAGCCCTCGGCCGGCATCCGCCAGGCGGTCTACCCGGTGCCCAAGGAGCTCAAGTCCGATCTGCTCGACGAGATCCTGTCGCAGATGGAGGTCCGCAGCACCACCGTGTTCACGCGCTCACGCACCGCCGGCGAGCGCATCGGACGCCACCTGCAGAAGCGGGGGTACACGGTCGCGCTGCTCGACGAGCACCCCAACCAGGATCAACGCGAGGCGGCGCTCGAGGACCTCAAGCGGGGCCGCAGCCAGATCCTGGTGGCGAGCCACGCGGCCGCGCGCAGTCTCGACGTGGCCGGGGTCGCGCACGTCGTGAACTTCGAGGTCCCGCAGACGCCCGAGGACTACGCGCACCGCATCGGCCGCCAGGGGCGCGCGGATGCCGTGGGCGCGGCCTCCACGCTGATGAGCCCCGAGGAACAGAAGGACGTCGAGGCGATCGAGCGGTTCCTCGGCCGGGCGATCGCGCGCGTCACGCTGCCGGACTTCGACTACACCATGCCGCCGAGCGAGGCGCGTCGCATCCCCTCCGACGGCGATGGCGCCGCGGCCGGCGTGGTCGCGGCCGCCCAGCGCATCGCGGCACTCAAGGCGGGCGTGGCGGCCGCGCGACCGGCCCCGGTCAAGGCATTCACGCCGGCGGCGAAGGCTCCGCCCGCAAGGCCGGCCGCGACCGCATTGAAGTCGGTGCCCGCGAAGCCGGCCGCCCCGAAGGCGCTGACGACCGGCAGGACCGCGGTGCCCGCGAAGTCGGCCGTCCCGAAGGCGCTGACGACCGGCAGGACCGCGGTGCCCGCGAAGTCGGGCTTCCCGAAGACGGTGACGACGGGCAGTAGCGCGGTGCCCAGGGCCAGGACCGCGGTGGCGAAGAAGCCACCCGCCAAGCCGCTGGCGCGCAGGAAGTGATCGCACGGGCGGGCCCGCGGGCCCGCCCGTCGCGCATCAGACTCCGAGCAGCGCCGGCACGGAGTCCGCGAGCCAGCGGAACGCCGCCTCGGCGGTCGCGGCGTCGGCGGCCGCCGCCTGCACCAGGTCGGGCGCGCCACCGCCCTTGCCCCGCGCGCGCTCGAGCAGGCCCGGCACCAGCGTGCGCAGGTCCCCGTTCGCGGATTTCGCGCGCCCGGCGACCACGCACGGCTCGGGCGCCCGCGAGCCCGCCACCACCCAGGGCGCGCCGGCCTCCAGGCACTTGAGCGCGAACAGGCGCACCTCGTCGCGCGGGCGGTCGGCGGCGAGGTCGGTCACCGCGCGGGGCGGCTCGCCGACGCGCGCGCGCGCCTCCATCGTCACCAGGTCCGCGGTGAGCGCCGCGAGGCGCTTCTTGAGCACGTCGCGCTCCTCGGCGGCACGCTCGAGGTGCGCGAGCAGTTCGCGGTCCTTGATGGTGCGCCGCTTCGCCGACTCCAGCAGCGCCTCGGTGCGCCACGCGTGGTCGTGCAGCGCGCGCGCGCCGCACAGGAACTCGAAGCGCACGTTCCCGCGCACCTTCTCCCAGCGCACGACCTTGATGACGCCGACCTCGCCGGTGCGCCGGGTGTGGGTGCCGCCGCAGGCGGAGACGTCCCAGTCGGGAATCTCGACCACGCGGATGCGCCCGGTCACCGCGGGTGGCTTGCGCAACGCGAAGCGGCGCACGCTCTGATCGTCGGCCCAGTGGCGCAGGATCTCGCGGTCCTCCCACACCACGCGGTTCGCGGCCTCCTCCACGCGCTCCACGTCGCGCCAGGTGGCGTCCGCCATCGGCACCTCGATCGTGCTGCGCTCCTCCCCCAGGTGCGAGGAGAGCGTGGGCGCCTCGAGTACGCGCTCCAGCGCGGCCGAGAGGATGTGCTGGCCGGTGTGCTGCTGCATGTGGTCGAAGCGGCGCGCCCAGTCGATCTCGGCCGCCACCTCGCCGGCGGGCGGTGGAACCGCGGGCGCCAGCACGTGCCAGACCCGGCCGTCGTCGTCGGACTGCACGTCCACCACCGGCTGGCCGGCGAGCGTGCCGCGGTCGGCTTCCTGTCCCCCGCTCTCGGGGTAGAAGTACGTGGACTCCAGCTCGACGGCGGGCCGGCCCGCGTGGACACCCGTGCCGGCGATGACGGCGCGGAACCGGGTGGTGTACGCGTCGTCGTAGTCCAGGCGGTGGCTCGCCATCAGCGCTCCTCCAGCTCCTCGCGGCGGATGCCGTACTCGCGCAGCTTCCGCCACAACGTGGTGCGCGAGATGCCGAGCGTGCGCGCCGCCGCGGTCGCGTTGCCGCGATGGCGCCCCAGCACGGTGCGGATGTGATCCTGCTCCACCTCGGCGAGCGTCCACTCCTCGCGCGGCCGCGGGCGCGGCGGCGGCGCGGTCGCGCCCGCCTCCCCGGGGACCGTTTCCGGCAGCAGGCGCGCGGCGCGGAACACCGCGGGCAGGTCCTCGGGCTGCAGCAGCGGGCCGTCGGAGACCGCCACCGCGTGCTCGACCGCGTTCTCCAGCTCGCGCACGTTGCCCGGGTAGTCGTAGTCCTCGAGCAGCTCCGCGGTCTCCGGCGCGAACGAGCGACCGGGGCGGTCCCAGCGCTTCATGGTGCGCTCGAGGAAGTAGGCGGCCAGCAGGCCGATGTCCTCGCGCCGCTCGCGCAGCGGCGGCAGGTCGATCTGCACCACGTTGAGGCGGTAGTACAGGTCCTCGCGGAAGCGCCCGGCCGTGGCCTCCGCCTTGAGGTCGCGGTGGGTGGCGGCGATCACGCGCACGTCCACCACGCGCGTGGCGTTCTCGCCCACGCGTCGCACCTCGTTGTTCTCGAGCGTGCGCAGCAGCTTCACCTGCGCCGACAACGGCATGTCGCCGATCTCGTCGAGGAACAGCGTGCCGCCGTCGGCCTCCTCGATGAGGCCCACGCGGTCCTGCACCGCGCCGGTGAAGGCGCCCCGCACCGCGCCGAACAGCTCGCTCTCCACCAGGGATTCCGGTAGCGCGCCCACGTTCACCGGGACGAACGACGCCTGGGCCCGCCGCGACTGCAGGTGGATGGAGCGGGCGACCAGCTCCTTGCCCGTCCCGCTCTCGCCCACCAGGAGCACGGTGCTGTCGGTGGGCGCCACCCGCGCGACCAGCCGGAAGATCCGCTGCATCCGCGGACTGGCCCCGATGATGTCGGCCGCGAACGCGCCCGTGGCCGGACCCGAGGAGCGCAGGCCGCGATTGGGGCGTCGCGTGTCGGAGGTCGGGGACAAGGTTCGGCTCCCGTCGGATCGGACGTAGATAAGAGGAGAGGGTGGCCCGTTTCAAGATGGCACAGGGACCACGGCCAGGCAAGACTGGCGCGGCACGGAGGCCACTCCGACGGCCGGGCGGACTGGTGGGTCAGGCGTCGGGTTCGCGCTCCGCTGGGCTCGCCGGAACCCCGCCCGCGGGCTCGACCAGCGTGAGCGCAGGCGCGCTGCGGGTCACGGGCGACCAGCCGGGAGTCACCGCGGCGTAGGCCGGGCCGACCTCGACGCCGGGCTCGTCGATCTCCACCAGGCGCAGGTAGAAGAACGTCCATCCGTACTGGATCACCGGGGTGATCAGCGTGAACAGCAGCCGCAGCGCCGCCGCCCAGAACGTCATCGAAGGACCGGGCACGAACACCGACAGCACCGCGACCACGAACGTCACCCCGAGCACCATCAGCCCCGAGCCCAGGATGAGCTCGAACCAGCGCTCGAAGCGGCGCTGCGTGATGTGGAACGAACGCCGGAACGACGACGCGAGGTCGCGTTCGGTCAGCACCACGGCCTCGGTCGCGAACGACAGGCGGTAGCCGAGGAAGACCGCGGGCACCACGAGGAACAGCGCGCCCACCGCCAGCGCCAGGTTGCGCACCACCTCGGTGACGAACAGCCACGGGATGCGCCGGACGCTCTGCGCGTAGCACTCCCACGCGGGCGCCGGGAGCTGGTCGTGCGGGGTGTTGAAGACCGAGCGCGCGCGGAAGCGCAGCATGCCCGTGATGAGCAGGTACACCAGGAAGTCCCCGAGCAGCGCCACGCTCGAGGCGAGCACCACCAGCGCCGGGAACTGCGACTCGGAGGGCCGCGGCAGGATCGCGATCGCCAGGCTCCACGGCGTGCTCAGCAGCAGCGGCACCACCAGCGAATGGAGCGGATCGCGTCGCACGGCCAGGTCGAGAGCCAGTGCGAACGCGTGTCGGGTGGAGATGGGCAGGCGTCGAGGTTGGTCGTGCATGGGTTCCGCGCGCATCGGACGCGAGGCCGATTGACACTAGGAATGACGCTTCCTAATGTCAAGCCACGATGCCTCGCAAGCTCTCGCATCTCGACGCCCAGGGTCGCGTGCGGATGGTCGACGTGGGCGACAAGCGCGTCACCCGCCGGGTGGCCATCGCCCGCGGCCGGGTGTTCATGCACCGCGACACGCTCGCGCTGCTCCGCGACGGCCGCGCGCCCAAGGGCGACGTGCTCGCCACCGCGCACGTGGCGGGCGTGATGGCCGCCAAACGCACCGCGGACCTCATCCCGCTCGCGCACCCGATCCCGGTGGAGAGCGTGCGGGTCTCGTTCCGCCTCGACGAGGAGGCTTCCGCGGTGTCGATCGAGGCGCAGGTCGCCACCCGCGCGAGGACCGGCGTCGAGATGGAGGCGCTCACGGCCGTGACGGTCGCGGCCCTCACGCTGTACGACATGCTCAAGGCGGTCGACCGCGGCATGGTGATGGGCGAGTTCGCCCTGTGGGAGAAGCGCGGGGGCCGCAGCGGTGGCTGGTCCCGGACCTGAGCCGCGCGCGCTGACCTACGCCGCCGCGCGAGCGCGGGTGCTCGCCGCGGTGCGCCCGCTCGGCACCGAGTCGGTGCCGCTGGGCGCGGCCAACGGACGGGCGCTGGCGGCCGACGCGCTCGCGTCGCACTCTCTCCCGCCGTTCGACAACAGCGCCATGGACGGGTTCGCGGTGCGCGCCGCCGACCTCGCGCGCGCGACCCCGCAGGCGCCGGTGCACCTGCACGTGGCCGTGGTGCTGCCCGCGGGTCACGCCTCCACCCGCGTGCTGGGGCCGGGCGAGGCCGCTCGCATCATGACCGGCGCCGCGCTGCCGTCCGGCTCCGATGCAGTGATCGCCTTCGAAGACGTGCTGGAGGGGGCGGACCCCGGGCAGGTGCGGATCGGGCGTCCCGCGCGCGCGGCCGAGAACGTCCGTCACGCCGGCGCCGACGTGCGGGCCGGCGAGCGCGTGCTGGCACGCGGGCGCGAGTTGTCCCCGCACGATCTGGCGCTGCTCGCCTCGCTCGGCGCGACCGAGGTCACCGTGGGTCGCCGGCCGCGGGTGTCGATCGTCTCCACGGGCGACGAGCTGCTGGAGCCCGGCGAATCCCTGCGGCCGGGCGCGATCCGCGACAGCAACCGCCCGATGCTCGCAATGCTGGCCGCGGCCGCGGGCGCCGACGTGGTGGACACGCGCCGGGTGGGCGACCGCGCCGAGGAGGTGGCGCGCGCGCTGCGGGTGGCGCTGGGGGCGTCCGACGTGGTGCTCTCGATCGGCGGCGTCTCGGCCGGGGACTTCGACCCCGTGAAGCAGAGCCTCGCGGCCCTCGGCGACCTCGAGCTGTGGCGCGTCGCGATGCGCCCCGGCCGCCCGCAGGCGTTCGGCGCTCCCGGCGGCGCGCTGTTCTTCGGTCTCCCGGGCAATCCGGCTTCGGTGGCGTGCGTGTTCGAGGCGCTGGTGCGTCCCGCGCTGCGCGCGCTGCAGGGATTCGCGGCGCTCGACCGCCCGCGCCTATCCGTGCGCGCGGCGGTCGAGGTGCCCTCGCACGCGGGGCGCACCGACTTCGTGCGCGTGACGCTCGCCCAGGAGCCCGACGGCTGGTGGGCCACGCCGGTGGGCGAGCAGGTGTCGGGTCACCTCGCTCCGCAGTCGCGCGCCCACGCGCTGCTGGTGGTGCCCGAGGAGGCCGCGGGACTCGGGCGCGGCGCCGTCGCCGAGGCGTGGCTGCTGCGATGGCCCGAGGCCTGAAGCCGCGGCCGGCGGCCGCCGCCGCGCCGACGCCGCCGGCGCTCGCGCACCCGGCGTTGCTCGCGACGTTCGCGTTCGCGGCGCTCGTAGTGCTGGGATCGGTGAGCTTCCCGATCACCGATCCCGACGTCTGGGAGCACCTCGCCGTCGGGCGCGCGATCTGGGCGGATCATGCCGTGCCCACGGTCAATCGCTGGGCGTGGCCGGTCTACGGCCGCCCCGAGGTCACGCCGTCGTGGGGCTTCCGCGCCCTGCTGTGGCCGTTCTGGGTCGCCGGCGGCGCGTGGGGGCTGGCCGCGTGGCGCTGGCTGACCGCCGCGCTCGCACTCGGGATCGGCGTCGCCACCGCGCGGCGGCTCGGCGCCCGCGGGTTCGCGACGGCGCTGGTGCTGGTGCTCGCAGCGCTCACGTGGCGGCACCGATCGCAGGTGCGGCCCGAGACGCTGGTGTCGGTGCTGCTGGCGCTCCAGGTCGCGGTGCTCGAGGCGTGCCGCCGGCCGGGCCGCGCGCGGGGCGGGCCCGATCCGGCGTGGTGGCTGGTGCCAATCGCATGGGCCTGGGCGAACGCGCACCTGACGTGGTACCTGGGGCCACTCGTGACCCTCGCCTACCTGGCGCAGGAGCACCTCGACGCGTGGCGTCCGGCCACCGGCCGCGCACCCGCACCGGCGCGGCTGTGGACGATCGCCGCGGCGGCGCTCGCGGTCTCGTTCGTGAACCCCGGCGGCGCGCGTGCGCTCGCGCAGCCGTTCGACTTCGTGCTGCACCAGCGCGACCTGGCGCTGTTCCGGTCGATCCCGGAGCTGCGCGCGCTCGATCCGCTCGCGCGCTGGAGGGATGGCCTCCCGCTGCTGTTCTTCGGCTGGCCGCTGCTGCTGGCGGAACGCGCGCGGCGCCACGGGCCGGACCTCGCCGAGGCGCTGCTGTGCGCCGGTGCCACCGCGCTGGCGTGGAGCACGCAGCGCTTCATCGGGCTCTACGCGGTGGTGGCGCTGCCGTTCGCGGCCCGCGACCTCGCGGGCGCGCTCGCCGCCGTCCGCGCGCCGGCGTGGGCGCGCCCGGCGGGTGTGCGCGCCGCGCTCACGGTGGCCGCCTGCGCGGCGCTGGCGGCGCTGGCGTGGACGCAGCCGGGCTTCGCCCCCGCGCCGGGGATCGATCCGCGCGCCGTTCCCGAGCGGGCGTGCGACTTCATGGAGCGCGAGGGCATCCGCGGCCGCGGCTTCAACCGCTTCGACCAGGGCGGGTATCTATTGTGGCGCTTCGCGCCCGACCGCTCGCGACTGCCGTTCATGGACATCCACCAGTCCGGCCTCCCGGAGGACCTCGCGCTGCTCCCGGCCGCGTTCACGAGCGCGGCCGGGTTCGCGGCGATGGACGCCCGCCATCGCTTCGACTGGGTGCTGCTGCCGGGCTCCCAGGATCCCGGCGAGACGCTCCACGACGTGCTCGACGCCGGCGGCGAGTTCGCGCTGGTGTTCCGTGACGACGCCGGCGCGCTGTGGGTGCGACACGGCGGACCGCTGGAGCCGGTGGCGCGGCGGCGCGGTTTCCGCCACGTGCCGGGCGGCGAGGCGGCGCTCGCGGTGATGGGTCGCCTGGCGGCGGCGGACACCGCGTTCCGGTCCGCCGCGCGCGCGGAACTGCTCCGCATGTCCGCGAGCTCGCCGTGGAATGCGCGGGCGGAGTTCCTGCTCGCGAACCTCGCCCTGCTCGATGGCCGCGCGGACGAGGCGCGCGCGCACCTCGCCGCGGCGTGGCGCGCCCGCCCCGCCTCCGGGACGGTGCGCGGGGCGCTCGCCCGCCTCGGGCGCCGCATCGACGGCGGCGCGCCGTCCGCTACATCAGCCCCAGCACCGAGCGCTGCGCCATCTCGAGCAGACCGCTCGCCTGCAGTCCGACCCACACGGTGACCGCCGCGGCCGCCACCAGCGCCAGCGTGCCGGGCACCGCCCACGAGACGTGCGTCGGCTCGCCCTGCGGCTCCTGCATGTACAGCGCGACGGTGACGCGCAGGTAGTAGTACAGGCTGATCACGCTGTTCAGCACGCCGACGATCACCAGCGGAACGAGTCCCTGCTGCAGGGCGGCCTTGAACACGATGAACTTGCCCATGAAGCCCGCGGTCGGCGGGATGCCGGCCAGCGAGATCATGAACAGCGTGAGCGCCAGGCCCAGCAGCGGCTGGCGGAAGCCCAGTCCCTGCACGTCCGCCATCAGCACGCGCTCGTCGATGTCCTTGCCGAGCATCGTCAGGATGCCGAACGCGCCGAGGTTCATGAACGCGTACACCACCAGATAGAACAAAGCGGCCGCCGCGCCGTCCCGGCCACCCGCGATGACCGCGACCAGGATGTACCCGGCGTGCGCGATGCTGGAGTATGCGAGCATGCGCTTGAGGTTCGCCTGCATGAGCGCGGTGACGTTGCCGACCGTCATGGTGAGGATGGCGATCCACGACAGCACCGGCACCCACTGGGCGTGCACGTCGCCCATCACGTTCAGCGCCACCCGCAGCAGCGCCGCGAATCCCGCCGCCTTGGCGCCGACCGACATGAAGGCCGTCACCGACGTGGGCGCCCCCTCGTAGGCGTCGGGGGTCCACATGTGGAACGGCACCGCGGAGACCTTGAACGCGAAGCCGACCAGCAGCAGCACGAGCCCCATCACGAACAGCGGGTTGCCGAGCATCGGCGAGCCGGCGAGGAACCGCGCCATGGCCGGCAGGTTCGTGGTGCCGGTGGCGCCGTAGAGCAGCGCGATGCCGTAGAGCAGGAACCCGCTCGCGAACGCCCCGAGCAGGAAGTACTTCATCGCCGCCTCGTTCGACTCCAGGCGGCTGCGGCGGAAGCCGACGAGCACGTACAGCGCGAGCGACATCAGCTCGAGCCCGAGGAACACCGTGATGAGATCGTTCGACGCCGCCATCACGATCATGCCCATCGTCGAGCACAGCAGCAGCGCATAGTACTCGGCCTGGTTGATGCGCGTGCGGCGCACGTAGTCCCACGACAGCAGCACGGAGAGCACGCCGATCGCGCACAGCAGCAGCGTGAAGAACACCGTGAATCCGTCGTGCACCAGCATGCCGTCGAACAGCGACCGGCGCGCATCGCTCACGCGGTAGACCGAAGCACCGGCGGCGAGGAACGTGAGCAGCGCGACGATCGCCCCCCGCGGGCTCCCCTCGCGAACCGGGATGAACTCCAGCATCAGCAGTACCAGCGTGCCGAGGGTCAGCGCGATGATCGCCCCCATCGCCCACCAGTCGACCGGCAGGAACGCGGGCATGGCGAACGGCGTCATCGCGCGCCTCCTTCCGGCGGGGCCGGGATCACCGCGGCGGCGGGCGGCGGCGCGCTCAGCGCGGTGCGGAGCTGCGCCAGCTCCACGGTGCGGTCGAGCGACGGCTGCATGCGATCGAGGAACGGCTGCGGCATGAAGCCGATCCAGAAGATCAGGATCAGCAGCGGCGCGAACACCAGGCGCTCGCGGAACGACAGGTCGGAGAGCTTCTCGTTCTCGGGGTGCGTCACGGGGCCGAACATCACGCGCTGGAACATCCACAGCATGTAGACCGCCGACAGGATGACGCCGCTCGTCGCCACCACGCCCCACACGGGATTCGCGCGGAACGCGCCCAGCAGCACCAGGAACTCGCCCACGAATCCGTTGGTCCCCGGTAGCCCGATCGACGAGAGCATCACGACGAGGAAGACCGACGCGTAGACCGGCAGCGGCTTCCAGAGGCCGCCGAAGTCCTTGATCATCCGGGTGTGGCGCCGTTCGTACACCACGCCGACCAGCATGAACAACGCCCCGGTCGAGACACCGTGATTCAGCATCTGGAGCATCGCGCCCGCCATGCCTTGCGGGTTCATGGCGTAGATGCCGAGCATGCAGAACCCCAGGTGGCTCACGGACGAGTACGCGACCAGCTTCTTCAGGTCGGGCTGCACCATCGCGACCAGCGCGCCGTACACGATGCCGACCAGCGCGAGCCCCGCGATCCACGGAGTGAACAGCGTCGAGGCGGCCGGGAACAGCGGGATGGCGAAGCGCAGGAAGCCGTAGGTGCCCATCTTGAGGAGCACGGCGGCCAGGATCACCGAGCCCGCGGTCGGCGCCTCGACGTGCGCGTCCGGCAGCCAGGTGTGGAACGGGAACATCGGCACCTTGATCGCGAACGCGACCGCGAACGCCAGGAACATCCAGGTCTGCGCCGCCGCCGCGATCGGCAGGCGGTAGAGCACGTCGAGGTCGAACGAGGCGACGCCGGTGGCGTTCTTGTTCATGGAGTACAGCCACAGGATCGCGACCAGCATCAGCACGCTGCCGGCCATCGTGAAGAGGAAGAACTTCACGGCCGCGTAGATGCGCCGCTGGCCGCCCCACACCCCGATCAGCAGGTACATCGGGATGAGCATGGCCTCCCAGAACACGTAGAACACCACCAGGTCGAGCGCCATGAAAGTGCCGAGCATGCCGGCCTCGAGCGCCAGCAGCAGGGCGAAGAACTCCCGCGCGCGCTTCTCGACCGCGCCGTACGCCCCCACCACCGCGACCAGCGTGAGGAGCGTGGTGAGCAGGATGAGCAGCACGCTGATGCCGTCGACGCCGAGGTGGTACGTGGCGCCGATCGCCGGCAGCCACGGGCGTTGCTCCTCGAACTGCCAGCCGGCCTGGCCCGGCAGGTAGCGCCACCAGAGCGGCAGCGAGAGCAGCAGCTCCGCGAGCGCGAAGGCGGTCGCCGAGACGCGGATGGCGCGCCGCGCGTCGGGCCGCATCATGGCGGTCACGACCGCGCCCACGAGCGGCAGGACGAACAGGGAGGTCAGGTAGTATCCGTTCACGTCAGTGCCTCAGGAAGTGCAGGAGGAGCGCCACCACGCCGATCGTGAAGAACAGCGCGTACGTGCCCACGAACCCGGTCTGGAACAGCCGCAGCACCGCCGACGCGCCCTCGAGCGCGTAGCCGATGCCGTTGACCGCGCCGTCCACGACCTTCTCGTCCCAGAAGCGCCACAGCCGCTGACTCGCCGCGTGGATCGGCGAGACCACCGCGGCGTCGTACGCCTCGTCCACCCAGTACTTGTTCACCAGCGTCCGGTGGAGCCCGGCGAGGCGCTGCTGCAGCGAGGTCGCGCTCGCAGGCTGCTGCAGGTAGATCCGGAACGCGCCCAGGATGCCGATCACCGCCACCAGCACCGAGAGCCCGATCAGCATCCATTCGGTCGCCACGCTCAGGTGGTGGCCCGTCGCGCCCTCGCCGTGCGCGCCCGCGGCCACCTGCAGGCCAGCCGCGAACACCGGCTCGAGCCAGCGCTCGAATCGGTGCCCGCCCTCCTGCATCGGTGGTCCGATCAGGCCGCCCACCACCGAGAGCGCCGCCAGCACCACCAGCGGCGCGATCATCGACCGCGGCGACTCGTGCAGGTGGTGCTCGGCCTCGTGCGAGATCCGCGACGGGCCGCGGAAGGTCAGGATGTAGAGCCGGAACATGTAGAACGCGGTGAGCAGCGCGCCCACCAGGCCCGCGAGCCAGATGCCGTAGTGCCCGCTCGCGAACGCGCCGGCGAGGATCTCGTCCTTGCTGAAGAAGCCCGCGAACGGCGGGATGCCCGCGATCGCGATGCACGCGATCAGCATCACCCCGTGCGTCCACGGCAGCCTGGAGGCGAGCCCGCCCATGCGTCGCATGTCCTGCTCGTCCGACATCGCGTGGATCACCGAGCCGGCGCCGAGGAACAGCAGCGCCTTGAAGAACGCGTGCGTCATCAGATGGAAGATGCCGCCGGCGAACGCGCCGACGCCGAGCCCCATGAACATGTAGCCGAGCTGGCTCACGGTGGAGTACGCGAGCACGCGCTTGATGTCGTTCTGCGCGAGCCCGATGGTGGCGGCGAACAGCGCGGTCGCCGCGCCGACGATCGCGACCACCTCGAGCGAGACGGGCGCCATCCGGTAGAGCAGGTTCGAGCGCGCGACCATGTACACGCCGGCGGTCACCATGGTGGCGGCGTGGATGAGCGCCGACACCGGGGTCGGGCCCTCCATCGCGTCCGGCAGCCAGGTGTAGAGCGGCAGCTGGGCGCTCTTGCCGGTGGCGCCCAGGAACATGGCGAGCGTCGCGAGCGTGATGATCGGGGCACCGATCGCGAACGCGTGCGGGGCAATCGCAAACACCTGCTGGTAGTTCAAGCTGTGCGCGAAGCCGAACACCATGAACATGCCGATCAGGAAGCCGAAGTCGCCGATGCGGTTGACGACGAACGCCTTCTTGCCCGCCTCGGCCGCCGCGGGCTTGTGGTACCAGAACCCGATCAGCAGGTACGAGCAGAGGCCGACGCCCTCCCAGCCGACGAACATCAGCAGGTAGTTGTCCGCGAGCACCAGCGTGAGCATCGCGAACATGAACAGGTTCATGTACAGGAAGAAGCGCCGGAACGACCCGTCGTGCGCCATGTAGCCGATGGAATAGACGTGGATGAGGAAACCCACGCCGGTCACCACCATCACCATCACGCTCGAGAGCGGGTCGAGCAGGAACGAGACGTCGGCCCGGAAGTCGCCCACCTGCATCCAGGTGTAGACGGTGTCGACGATGTGGCGGTCCTCGACCGGCAGTCGCGCCAGCGCCAGCAGCGCGCGCAGCGCGAACAGGAACGCCAGGCCGACGGCCCCGCAGGCGAGCCACGCGGTGCCCTTCTTGCCGAGGCGGTCGCCGATCAGCAGGTTGAGCGCGACCGCCGCGAGCGGCAACGCCGGGATGATCCAGAGCATGGGTCCGTTCACGGGTCGCTCAGCCTTTCAGCAGGTTGATCTCGTCCACGAACACCGTCTCGCGGAGTCGGAACATGTTGACGATGATCGCGAGCCCGACGGCGACCTCGGCCGCCGCGACGGTCATGACGAAGAACACGAACACCTGGCCGTCCACCGAGCCCGCGTGCCGCGCGAACGCCACGAACGCCAGGTTGGCGGCATTGAGCATCAATTCGATCGACATGAAGATGACGAGCGCGTTGCGGCGCACCAGCACGCCGACGAGGCCGATGGTGAACACCAGCGCGCTCAGCGCGAGGCTCCATCCGAGCGGGATCATCGGGACGCCCCTCCTTCCGCCGGGTCCGCCTGGGGGGCCGTGGCGCTCGGGGCGCGACGACCGCGGGTGATCACGATGGCGCCCACCATGGCGACCAGGAGCACCATCGACGTGATTTCGAACGGAAACAGGTACCGCGTGTAGAGCGCGACGCCGATCTGCTCGGTGTTGCCGGCCATCGAGGGCACCGCCTCCGAGACCGGCCCGGGCGCCCAGCCGCGGCGCGCGAGCAGCACCGCGAATCCCAGCACGAGTGCGCCGAGCAGCCAACCGAAGCCGCGCCGCAGCGCGATCTGCACCCCGGTCTCCACGTCGTGCTTGAGGTTCAGGTACATGATCACGAACAGGAACAGCACCATGATGGCGCCGGCGTAGACGATGATCTGCACCATGCCGAGGAACTCGGCATGCAGGGTCAGGTAGATCGCCCCCAGCGACACGAACGCCAGCACCAGGAACAGCGCGCTCGAGACCGGGTTGCGCTGCAGGATGACCATCAGGCTCGACACCGCGAGCAGGGCGCCGAACACGAGGAACAGCACCTGGACGAGGCTCATGCGGGCTGACTCCAGTAGATCAGCAGCGCCGTGACGACGATGTTCACGATCGAAGCCGGCAGCAGCACCTTCCAGCCCAGGTTCATGAGCTGGTCGTAGCGGAGGCGCGGGAAGGTCCAGCGCACCCAGATGAAGAGGAACAACAGCACCGAGACCTTGGCGAGGAACCACAGCACCTTCAGGTAGTCGGGCAGGAACGGCCCGTTCCAGCCGCCCAGGAACAGCGCGGTGGCGATGCCGCAGATCGCGATGATGTTCATGTACTCGCCGAGGAAGAACATCCCCCACTTCATCGACGAGTACTCGGTGTGGAAGCCGGCCACCAGCTCGGCCTCGGCCTCGGGGAGGTCGAACGGCGCGCGGTTGGTCTCGGCGAACGCCGTGATCATGAAGATCACGAAGCCGAGCGGCTGGAACAGCACGTACCAGCCCGGCAAGGGCAGCGGGCCGAGGTGCACGACCGCGCTCTGCGCCTCGACGATCCCGGTCAGCGACAGCGTGCCCGCGAGCAGGATCGGCCCGACGGTCGCGAGTCCCATGCTGAGCTCGTACGAGATCATCTGCGCCGCCGACCGCAGGCCGCCCAGCAGCGCGTACTTGTTGTTCGAGGACCAGCCCGCGAGCGTGATCGCGTACACGCCCAGGCTGGACATCGCGAGGAACACCAGCAGGCCGACGTTCACGTCGGTGACCGTCACCGCGGGGCCGAGCGGCAGCACCGAGAACACCACCATCGCCGGGATCACCGCGAGCACGGGGGCGATGTGGTAGACGACCAGGTTCGCGTCCGCCGCGATGAACTCCTCCTTGAGGAACAGCTTGGCGATGTCGGCGACCGGCTGCAGCAGGCCGAAAGGCCCGACGCGGTTGGGGCCGGTGCGCGCCTGCATGTGGCCCGCGACCTTGCGCTCGATCCAGATCAGGTACGAGACCACGCCGAGCAGCGCCAGCAGGATGACGACCAGCTTCACGAGGATCCAGACGAGGTACTGGACGTCCGGGTTGCTCCAGAGTGCGGCCATCCCTCGCGCGCTCCTATACGTGGGCCGGCATGCCCGACTTCGACACGCGGACCTTGAGGCCGGCGCCCGCAGGGGCGCCGAGCCGGTTGAGTTCGACCTCGGCGTACGCGTACGGCACGAACACGCTGCCCGCCGGCACTCCGTCGTCGAGCACCGCCGGCAGCTTCACCACGCCTCCCGGCCCCGCGAGCTCGATCACGTCGCCGTCCGCCACGCCGAGCCGCCGCGCCTCGCTCGGGTGCAGCGCGGCGCGCGCGGCCTTCGCGAGTCCCGGCAGCGTCGTGCCGCGGTACGAGAGGCTGCCCTGCAGGAACAGCGTTCCACCCGCGAGCAGCCACAGGCCCTCGCCGTGCGCGGCGGGCGCGCCGTCGGCCGCCGCCACTCCCGCGGGCAGCGGGGTCTCGCGCGACCACTGGGGCCCCAGCGGCAGCAGCGTGGCCCACGAGGTGCCGTGGAAGCCCGGCACCAGCCGGGCGATCTCGCGGTAGACGTCCTCGGGGCCGCGATACGACCAGTGCGCTCCGAGCGCGCGGGCGACCGCCTGGAACACCTCGCCGTCCGGGCGCGTGCCGCGGCGCGGCGACAGCGCGCGTGCGGAGCGCTGCAGGCGGCGTTCGCAGTTCACCATCACGCCTTCCTTCTCGGCGAAGGAGGCGACCGGGAACACCACGTGCGCCTGCCGCGCGGTCGCGGTCAGGAACAGCTCGCTGACGATCACCAGCTCGGCCTTCGCGAGCGCCTGCTCGGCCAGCGCGCGATCGGGCGCGCTCCGCAGCCACTCGTCGCTCACGATCCACAGCGCCTTCACGCGGCCCTCGGCCGCGCCGCGCAGGATCTCGGGCGCCGACAGCCCCGCGGTCGCGGGCAGCGAGCACTGCCATTGCTGCGCGAACGGCTGGGTCGCCGCCGCGTCCGTGGCGGCCACGTAGCCCGGCAGCCGGTCGGGCGTGAGCCCCATGTCGAGCGCGCCCTGGCTGCCGCTGTGCGGACCCAGGTACATCACGCGCGAGCGCGTCGCGCCCAGCAGGCCGCTCGCCCAGCCGAGGTTCTCGATCGCCTGCAGCAGCGCCGGCGCCTGCGGGTGCTCGGCGATCGCGCGCCCGAACAGCAGCGCACCGCGCCGGGACTCGCGCAGTCGTCTCGCCGCGGCGGTCACCGCGGCCGCCGGCACGCCGGTCGCCGCCGCCACCTTCTCGGGCGTCCACGCCGCGAGCGCCGCCGGGAGCGCCGCCATCCCCTGCGCGACCGCGGGCGGCAGGTCGGCCGGCACTCCCAGCTCGAGTGCGGCGCGAGTGAGTCCGTTCAGGAGCGCCAGCTCGCTGCCGGGCGTGAGCGCGAGATGGTCGGCGCCGAACTTGACGCGCGTCAGCTTCACGCGCCGCGGGTGAGCGATCGTCAGGTGGGTGCCGCGCTGGTGCTGGCCCTGGATCAGCCGCGCCTGCGCGAACGGCGACTCGCCCTGCAGGTCGTCGCCGAGCACCAGCACCTCGTCCGCCTCGGCCAGTTCGGCGAACGAGAGCGCCGGACGGCCGCCGCCGGTGGCGCGCAGCAGGGCGTCGCCGGCCACGCGCGAGGTGAAGCGGGTGCGGGCGTCGATCGAGTGCGTGCCGACCACCGCCCGCGCGAGCTTCTGGAACAGGTACTGCTCCTCGAGCGTGAGCTTCTCGCCGCCGAGGAACGCGACCGCGTTCGGGCCGTGCGCGACCACCAGGTCGCGCAACCGCGTCGCCGCGATCGCCACCGCTTCGTCGAAGCCGGCCGGGCGCAGCGTGCCGCCGTCGCGCACCAACGGGCTCGCGAGTCGGTCGTCGCGGTTCACGAACTCGTAGCCGAAGCGCCCGCGCACGCACAGATACTCTTGGTTCACGCCGCGGTACTCGGTGCCGCGCGCGCGCAGCACCTCCATGCCGCGCACGCCGAGGCGCACGGAGCAGCCGTTGGAGCAGTACGGGCAGATGGTGATGTGCTGGCGCAGGTCCCACGGGCGTGCCTTGAAGCGGTAGGGCAGCGCGGTGAGCGCTCCCACCGGGCACACCTCGATGCAGTTGCCGCACTGCTCGCACTCGAGCGGCTGGCGATTGAACGAGGAGATCTCGGTGAGCACGCCCCGCTGGTGCGCGGTCAGGGCGTCCTCGCCCATGATCTCGTCGCAATAGCGCACGCAGCGCATGCACACGATGCAGCGGTTCGCCTCCTTCTTGACGATCGGACCGAGGTCCTCGGAGACGAACGTGCGCTTGGCCTCCTGCATGCGCGAGAAGTCGTGGCCGAACGCGAACGCGAGATCCTGGAGCTGGCACTCCCCGCCCTCGTCGCACACCGGGCAGTCGAGCGGGTGGTTCACCAGCAGGAACTCCATCACGCCCTCGCGCGCCTTGATCGCGGCGGGCGACTGGGTGCGCACCTGCATGCCGTCCGACACCGGCGTGGTGCAGCCGGTCTGCACCTTGGGCATCCAGGCGATCTCGGGGCTGCCATCGAGCTTCAGCACCGGCTTGCGGTCGGGGCCGAGCTTCGGCGTGCCCACTTCGACGACGCAGATGCGGCACGCGCCGAGCGGCGGGAGTTTGCGATGGGAGCAGAACACCGGAACGTGCACCTCGGCCGCGCGGGCCGCGTCGGTGATGAGCGTTCCGGCCGGCACCTCGACGGTGCGGCCGTCGATCGTGACCTTGCAGGTGGCGCTCACGCGGTCACCTCCGTGAGGGACTCGCGACGGCGGTTCGCCAGGCACTTCTTGTGCTGGATGTGGTGCTCGAACTCGGCGCGGAAGTGCTTGAGGAAGCCCATGACCGGCATCGCGGCCGCATCGCCGAGCGCGCAGAACGACTTGCCGAGGATGTTGTCCGCGGCGTCGTTCAGCACGTCCAGGTCCTCGAGCCGGCCCTCGCCGTGCTCCAGCCGCTCGAGGATGCGCGTCATCCAGTACGTGCCCTCGCGGCACGGCGTGCACTTGCCGCACGACTCGTGGCGGTAGAAGTGGCTGATGTTGAGCAGCGCGTCCACCAGGCAGGTCTGATCGTCGATCACGATCACCGCGCCGGAGCCGAGGAACGTGCCCACCGCGTTCATGGACTCGAAGTCGAGCGGGGTGTCGATCATCGAGGCCGGGATGGGCGGCACCGAGGAGCCGCCCGGGATGATGGCCTTCACCTGGAGTCCGTCGCGCATCCCGCCGCAGTGCTGCTCGATCAGCGTGCGCAGCGGGGTGCCGAGCGGCAGTTCGTAGTTGCCGGGCCGCTTCACCGGGCCGGAGACGCTGAACACCTTGGTGCCCGGGCTCTTCTCGTTGCCCCACTGCCGGTACCACGCGCCGCCGTGCTGCAGGATGTGCGGCACGTTCATCAGGGTCTCGACGTTGTTCACCACGGTGGGGCAGCGGTACAGCCCCTCGACCGCCGGGAACGGCGGCTTCAGGCGCGGCTGGCCGCGGTAGCCCTCGAGCGAGGACAGCAGCGCGGTCTCCTCGCCGCAGATGTAGGCCCCCGCGCCGAGATGGGTGTGCAGGTCGAAGCGGAAGCCGCTGCCCGCGCAGTTCGCGCCCACCAGGCCGGCGGCGCCCGCCTCGGCGAGCGCGGCGTCGACCACGCGCTGCAGGTACTCGAACTCGCCGCGCAGGTAGAGGTAGCCGGTGTTCGCCTGGATCGCCCAGCCCGCGAGGATCATGCCCTCGATCAGCAGGTGCGGGTTGAGCCGCAGCAGCTCGTGGTCCTTGAACGTGCCCGGCTCGGACTCGTCGGCGTTGCACACGATGTACTTCGGCTTCGCGTTGCCCTTGGGCACGAAGCTCCACTTGAGCCCGGTCGGGAACCCGGCGCCGCCGCGTCCGCGCAGCCCGGACGCCTTGACCTCCTCGATGCACGCGTCGGGTTCCCGCTTGCCGAGCACCGCGCTCAGGGTCTGGTAGCCGCCCTGCCGGCGGTAGCCGTCGAGCGTCGCGAGGCCGGGCGCATCGATGTCCTTGAAGAGCAGTGGCCCTCTCACCTGAGCGTCTCCAGCAGCGCGTCCACCTTCGCCTCGTCGAGGTTCTCGTGGAAGTCGAAGTTCACCTGCATGCAGGGACCGCCGCCGCACGCCGCGAGGCACTCGACCCGGCGCAGCGTGAAACGACCGTCCGGCGTGGTCTGGCCGTGCCCCACTCCGAGCTTCTTCTCGAGGTGGCGGAACAGCCGGTCCGCGCCCATCAACGAGCAGGACAGCGTCCTGCACACCTGCAGGTGGTACTTCCCGACCGGCTGCAGGTTGAACATCGTGTAGAACGTCGCCACCCCGAACACCTCGGGCTCGTCGAGATCCAGTGCCCGCGCGGCGTGGCGGAGCGCGGCCGGAGGCAGCCAGCCGTGCTCCTTCTGCAGCACCCACAGCACCGGCAGCAGGGCCGAGCGCTTGTTCGGGTAGCGCGTGAGCGCCTGCTCGATCTCGGCGCGAGCGGCGTCGGAGACCGCGAACGGCGCCAGCGCGCGGGCCGGGGTCAGGGTCGCGTGGGCGTCGGTCATCGGTCGATCTCCCCGAGGATGATGTCGAGGCTGCCGATCGCCGCGATCACGTCCGCGACCAGCCGGCCCTCCACCATCGTGGACAGGCACTGCATGTTGGTGAACGACGGCGAGCGCACCTTCATGCGCCACGGCCGCGGCGTGCCGTCCGAGATGAAGTAGAAGCCCAGCTCGCCCTTGGGATTCTCGACCGCGTGGTAGGCCTCGCCGACCGGCGGGAAGAAGCCATGGGCCACGATCTTGAAGTGGTGGATGAGGGCCTCCATGGAGGTCTTCACCTCTTCCTTGGGCGGCAGCACGTACTTGTAGTCGCGCAGGCGGTAGTCCCCCGGGCCCAGGTCGCGCAGACGCTGGATGGCCTGCTTCGCGATGCGGGTCGCCTGGCGGATCTCGGCCACGCGGACAGTGTACCGATCGTAGGCGTCGCCCCGCGTGCCGACCGGGACCTCGAAATCGTAGGTCTCGTAGCCGCAGTAGGGCTGGTTCTTGCGCAGGTCCCAGTTCATGCCCGAGGCGCGCAGGATCGGACCGGTCGCCCCGAGCGCGATCGCGTCAGCCCTCGACAGCGGCGCCACGCCGCGCGTGCGCGCGAGCCAGATCGGGTTCTTGGTGAGCAGGGTCTCGTACTCGTCGACGTGCGGCGGCATCTCGTCGACGAACTTCTCGCACTTGTCGAGGAAGCCGTCGGGGATGTCCATCGCGAGTCCGCCGACCCGCACGTAGGACGCGGTCATGCGGGCGCCGCACACCATGTCCTGGATCGAGAGCACCTTCTCGCGCTCGCGGAACGTGTAGAAGAACACCGTCATCGCGCCGATGTCGAGCGCATGGGTCCCGAGCCACAGGCAGTGCGAGCTGATGCGCGTGAGCTCGGCGAGCAGCACGCGGATCGCCTGCGCGCGCGCCGGTGCCTCGATGCCGAGCAGTTTCTCGGCCGCGAGGCACAGCGCCAGGTTGTTCGAGAGGGGCGCGGCGTAGTCCATCCGGTCGGTCTGTGGGATCGACTGGGTGTAGGTCTTGTACTCCGCCTGCTTCTCCATGCCCGTGTGCAGGTAGCCGACGATCGGCTTCGCCTTGAGCACCGTCTCGCCGTCGAGCTCGAGCGCGACCCGCAGCACCCCGTGGGTCGACGGGTGCTGGGGCCCCATGTTCAGGGTCATGGTCTCAGTGCGCACGGTATCTCACCTTCTTCGGCGCCAGCTTCTTGAGCGAGGGGTCGGGCACGCGTCGCGACGGCGTGTTGTGCGTGAACGCGACCTCCTCGTAGCCGAGCGGCGAGTCCTTGCGCAGCGGCCATCCCACCCAGTCCTCGGGCAGCAGGATGCGGCGCAGGTCGGGATGCCCCGTGAACTCGATGCCGTAGAAGTCGTAGGTCTCGCGCTCGAGCCAGTCCGCGGTGGGCCACACCGGGATCACGGTGGGCACGCGCGGCTGGGCTTCCGGGACCTGGAGCTTGAGGTTCATGCGGAACGTGCGCGACATCGACAGCAGCCCGTAGACCACCTCGAAGCGGGGCTCGCGGGGCAGCCAGTCGACGCCGGAGATCCACGACAGCTGGGCGAAGTCGAGTTCCGGGTCGTCCCGGAGGAACGTGCAGATCTCGATCAGTCGCGCGACCGGCACGAAGATCGTGAGATCGCGCACGGCTTCACCCGTCTGGCGCTGGAAGGGGACGTCCGGGAACCGCTCCCGCAACCGCTCCTCCACCCGCCCGGGCGTCAGCGCACTCATGCCGCTCCCTTCTTCTTGCGCTTCCGGGCCACGGGGCCCAGTTCGCTGCGCGAAGCGAGGATCTTCTCCTGGAGCTTCATGATCCCGTGGATGAGCGCCTCGGGCCGCGGAGGACAGCCGGGCACGTAGACGTCCACCGGAACGATCTTGTCCACGCCCTGCACGATCGCGTAGTTGTTGAACACGCCTCCGCACGAGGCGCAGGCGCCCATCGAGATGACCCACTTGGGATCCGGCATCTGGTCGTACAGCGTGCGCAGCACCGGCGCCATCTTCACACTCACGCGGCCGGCGACGATCATCAGGTCCGCCTGCCGCGGGGAGGGACGCATGACCTCGGCGCCGAAGCGCGAGATGTCGAAGCGCGGGCCCAGCCCGGCCATCATCTCGATCGCGCAGCAGGCGAGCCCGAAGCCGAGCGGCCAGATGGAGTTCGCGCGCGCCCAGCCCACCATGGAGTCGACGGTCGTGAACAGGATCCCGCGCTCGAGCTCCTCGGCGGTCAACGCCTCGTCGGTCTGGATGCTCACGAGCCCGGCCGGCGAGGTGTTGAGGATGCGCTCGAGGTCCTGCTCCTGCGGAGTCTGCGCCGGGGCGGGACCGAGCGTGCGGAACGGCTTGGGAGCGTGGTCGGTCATGGTCGTCGTCGCCAGGCGCGCGTCACGCGCCACGGTCTCCTGCAGGCGTGAGCGCCGGAACGGCCGGGGCCGGGGTCACTCCCATTCGAGGGCCCGCTTCTGGATGAGGTAGAGGTACCCCACCAACAGGATGAGGATGAACAGGATCATCTCGACCAGCCCGTAGAGGCCGAGGTGACGGAACGTCACGGCCCACGGGTAGAGGAACACGGCCTCGATGTCGAACAGGATGAACAGCACGGCGACCAGGTAGAACTTCACCGTGAATCGCTGGCGCGCGTCGCCGACCGGATCGACGCCGCACTCGTAGGGAGCGTTCTTGATGCGGTTGGTGCGGCGCGGCACGAGGAAGGTGGACATCGTTATCGTGCCCGCGGCGAACCCGATGGCTCCCAGGAAGAACAGCAGCACGGGCAGGTATTCGCGCATCGAAACCCCCTCCCCCCTCGTCGTCGCGACGCTCCAGCGCCGCACCCTAGCAGACCGTGGATCGGCGTCCAAGCCGCGCGCGGCGCGCGGCTCAACCCGCTGCGTCGAGCTTCTTCACGGCCTCCGTGAGCGCGGGAAGCACCTCGAAAAGATCCCCCACCACCCCGTAGTCCGCCACCTTGAAGATGGGTGCCTCCGGGTCCTTGTTGATCGCCACGATGCAACGCGACGAGGTCATCCCCGCCAGGTGCTGGATCGCGCCGGACACGCCGGCCGCGATGTACAGCTTGGGAGCGACCGTCTTGCCGGTCTGGCCGACCTGCTCCGCGTGCGGTCGCCATCCCGCGTCGACCACCGCGCGCGACGCGCCCACCGAGCCACCGAGCGCGGCGGCGAGCGCCTCGAGCAGCGCGAAGTGCTCGGGACCCTTCACGCCGCGCCCGCCGGTCACGATGATCTCCGCCTCGGTGAGGTCCACCTTGCCCGCGCCGGACGCCGCGATCTCCGTCACGCGCGCCTTCGGGGCGCCCTCGAGCGTCACCGCGAGCGGCTCGACGGCCGCACGTTTGCCGTCGACGGCGACGGCCGCGAACATCTTCGGGCGCAGGGTGGCGAGCGCGGGCGCGGCGGGGAACGCCACCGTCTGCACCGCCTTGCCCGCGAACACCGGACGAGTGGCCCGCAGCGCGCCGCCTTCCACGGCGAGCGCCGTGCACTCCGAGGCCAGCCCCACGCCCAGCAGGGCCGCCACCCGCGGCGCCAGGTCCTTGCCCATCGATGTCGCCGCGAACAGCACCGCGGCCGGCTTCACCGCGTCCACCGCGGCCTTCACGGCGAGCGCGTAGCCCTCGCCGTCGTAGCGCTCGAAACGCGCGTGCGTCGCGAGCAGCACGCGCTCCGCGCCGCCGTCGCCGAGGGCCGCGAGGCCGGGATCGGCCGTCGCGCAGCACACGCCCACCACCGGACCGCCGAGGTCCGACGCCAGCCGCGTCGCCGCCCCCAGCGCCTCGCGCGACACCGCGCGGACCTGACCGTCGCGCTGCTCGATGAACACCAGAATGCTCATGGGCCGCTCCCTCAGATGACCTTGGCTTCGTGGCGCAGGACGCGCACGAGCTCGGGGACCGCCTCGACGCCGTTGCCGATGATGCGACCGGCCGAGCGAGCGGGCGGCAGCGTGAGCGCGGTGACCTCGAGGCAGGCCGGTCCCAGCTCCGCGGGCTTCTCTTCGATGGGCTTCTTCTTGGCCGCCATGATGCCCTTGAGCGATGCGTAGCGCGGCTCGTTGAGCCCCTTGTCCGCGGTCAGCACGGCCGGCAGCTCGACCTCGACCACTTCGCGGCCCCCTTCGATCTCGCGCTCGACGCGCACTCGCGAGCCTTCGAGCGCGAACGTGGCGATCGCGCTGACGCACGGCCGCCCCAGCAGCACGGCGAGCATCGGACCGACCTGCGCGGCGTCGTCGTCGGTGGCCTGCTTGCCGAGCCACACCAGGTCGGCGTTCAGGTCGCGCAGGGCCGCGGCGAGCGCGCGCGCGACGGCGAGCGGGTCGGCCGCGGCGGCGTCCGCGGTCAGGTGAATCGCCCGGTCGGCGCCCATCGCGAGCGCGTTGCGCAGCGTGGTCTGCACCCCGGGGCCGCCGAGCGAGATCGCCACGACCTCACCCGCGCCCTGCGCCTCGCGCACGCGCAGCGCCTGTTCGAGGGCGTATTCGTCGTACGGATTGAGGATCCACGTGACGCCCGCCGGATCCAGGCTCCGCCCGTCCGCGCCCACCTTCACGCGCGTCTCGGTGTCGGCGACCTGCTTGATGCACACCACCTGCAGCACGAGTCACCTCGTCGGTCGAGGGCCGGAAGTGGCCCGATTCGTGACTGGGTTCACAAGGGGCTCCGCATCCCGAGGGTCGGCATGGGACCAGCGGAGCGCACGGCGGCGGAGTCTCGCTTGGGGGCGCTGCACTGTCAAGGCATGTGGAATTGCCCCTGCCGTTTCCGATATCCCGGATCGGCTGTCTTGACGGATTCGCCGAGCGCGTGGCACGATGCGGCCCGTGTGAGCCGGCGGCGCAACGCCCACCCCTCGGGCGGGCGCCCGCACGGATGCCCGACGTGAACCCGTAGAAAGCTGGGCGCTCACTCGAGAGTTTGACGGGTTGAGCGGACCGATCCGCGGACCCGTTCCTTCACTCCGGCGGTAGAACCGTCGGTCGCTGTCGTTGTCCCAAGCGTCATCGAACACCGTTCCGAAGCGGCCCCCGACCATTCGGACGCGGTGGCGTCACACCATCGGCGCACGCCGGTGGGTGCACCGTTGCGTTCGGCGTGGACGGTCGGCCGAAGGCGCG
The DNA here is from genome assembly GCA_963725865.1 of Candidatus Eiseniibacteriota bacterium. Taxonomy (GTDB): domain Bacteria; phylum Eisenbacteria; class RBG-16-71-46; order RBG-16-71-46; family RBG-16-71-46; genus CAVSAC01. The sequence continues at coordinate 554,621 of CAVSAC010000012.1, read as the reverse complement.
GCTCCGGGTGTATTCCGATGGGGTCGTGCCGGAACGCCGAGGGAAAATGTCCACCATCGTAGAGATCGAAGAACTGGGCCGACGCATACGCAAACTCCGCCTGGAAAGGCGCATGACGCTCAAGCAGGTGGAGCAGGCCTCGGGACTGTCCGCCACCCACCTTTCCGAGATCGAGCGCGGCCGCACCTCCCCCACCATCGGCGCGCTGGTGCGCATCGCGCGCGCGCTCGAACGGGACGCCTCGTTCTTCATCGAGCAGGAGGAGCGCGCGCCCGTCGCCCACCAGCAGCGCGAACAGGCGCGCGGGCTCCAGCTCGCCAAGGGCGTCGCCGCCGAGGTGCTCACGCCGGGCATCCCGGGGAGCCGGCTGTTCGCCTACCGGATCACCCTCGAGCCCGGTGCCGAGTTCCGCATCCCGGTGCAGGAGCTGGAAGGCGACGCGCTCTACTACGTCCGTCGAGGCACGGTCGAAGCGCGCTTCGGCGATCAGGTGTCCGCCCTGTCCGAGGGCGACGGCGCCCAGGCCACGCTCGCAGCTCCCCACAGCCTGCGCGCATCGAAGACCGACGGCGTGGAGCTGGTGGCCGTGGTGACCCAGTCGCTGGAGGAGGTCTGATGGCCAGCCCGCGCCCCAAGCGGGGGGTCGCGATGCCCGCGAAGAGCCGCACGCCGCTGGTGGCTGCAGCCGGACTCCAAACGCGCGACCCGTCTCGGGTCGAGCTGGGCCGGCGCATCAAGATGCTGCGCGTCTCGCGCGGCCTCACGCTGAAGGACCTCGAGGTGCGCGGAGGGATCTCCGCGACCCACGTCTCGGAGATCGAGCGCGGCAAGGCCTCCCCCACCGTCGGCGCGCTCGGGCGCATCGCGGTGGCGCTCGGGATGCGGCCCGCCACCCTGGTCGAACCGCGCGTCCTGCCGCTGATCGCGGTGCAGCGTGCGGCCGACCGGCGCGAACGGCGCGTGCAGTGGGGCCAGGCCACGCTCGAGGCGCTCAACGAGTCGGTGCAGGGCGCGGCACTCGGCGGGCATCTGGTGACGCTGCCGATCGGCCGCGAGCCCGCGCTCGTCCATCGGCACGAGGGCGAGGAATGGGTCACGGTGTTGCAGGGCGTCGCCGAGCTCCGCGTCGGCGGGCAGTCGTACGTCCTGCGCGAAGGGGACTCGCTCCATTTCCGCGCGCACACCGAGCACGCGTACCTGAACCTCGCCTCGGGCCCGGCCGTGCTGCTGGTCGCGTCCCGCCCGCGGCTCGCGCTGTAGCGCCGCATTCCCGCTCGTCCACCGCGCGCGGCGATCCCCACGGGTCGCCGCGCGTCGTGCTGGAGGTCGCGGCCGTGTCCGCTCGTCACCCGCCGGGGCAGGCGGCCGGCCGGGCGCGCGCCCGCGGGGCGTGCGTGATCAGGGCGCGAGCGGCCGGTCGGCCTCGCGCGCGGCGAGATCGTCGGGCGTCTCGGCCGCCCGCGCCAGGCGCAGCTCGCCGCCCGCCGCCACCAGCTCGGCGAGGCGTCCACGCCCGTTGTAGGCCGACGACATGCTGGCGCCGTAGGCGCCGGCGTCCAGCACCGCCACCAGGTCGCCGGGCTCGAGCGGAGGCAGCGGCGCCTCCTCCGCGAACACGTCCGCGCTCTCGCACACCGGTCCCACCACGCAGGTGGGCTCCGCGGTGCCGGGGCGCGGGCGCACCGGAACGATGCGATGGCGCGCGCCGTACAGCGCCGGTCGCAGCAGATCGTTCATGCCGGCCGCCAGCACCACGAACCGGCGCCCATCGCGGCGCTTGACCCACAGCACCTCCGCGAGCAGCACGCCGACCGGCGCCACCACCCAGCGGCCCGGCTCGAACGCCCAGCCGAACGACGCCGCGGCCGGCATCGCGGCCAGCTCGACCGCCCAGCGCTCGAGCGGGAACTCGCCCGCGCCGTCGTAGTCGATCCCGAATCCGCCGCCGAGGTTGACGAGCGCCAGCGGCGCCCCGCGGCGCGCGGACTCGGCCGCCAGTTCGAGCGCCACGCGCGCGGTCGCCGCGAGCGGCGCCGGCTCCATGAGCTGCGAGCCCACGTGCAGGTGCACCGCGTCGAGCGCCAGGTGTGGCCAGCGCGCGCGGGCCTGCCATGCCCCGAGCGCCTCGTCGGCGCCGATGCCGAACTTGGCGTCACCGCCGCCGGTGGCGATGTACGGATGCCCGGGCGTGTCGATGCCGGGGTTCACGCGCAGGGCCACCCGCAGGCGCGTGCCGGCGCGCGCGGCTTCGCGATCGAGCAGGTCGAGCTCGCCGACGTGGTCCGCATTCACCAGCGCCACCCCCTCGCGGGCGGCCCACTGCGCTTCCTCCGGGGTGCGGCCATTGCCGTTGAGGATGCGCTGGCCGGGGCCGAAGCCCGCGCGCTTCGCCGCCTCCAGTTCGCCGAGCGAGCCGGCCTCCGCCCCCAGCCCCGCGGTGCGAACGCGGGCGAGCACGGCACCGAGCGCGTTGGCCTTCAGCGCGTACGCCGACAGCGGAGCGAGCGGCGCGAACGCCGCCACGAAGCGGCGCGCGCGCGCCTCCAGCGCGGCGCCGTCGTAGACCCAGCACGCGCGCGCCGTGGGATCCGCGCGCCTGAGCGCGGCCATCACACGATCGAGCGCCAGGCCGCCGCACGCGAGCGCCCCGTCGGGGAGCCGGATCCCGCTCATCGTGCGCGCCGAGCGGCGCCGCGGCGCGTGCCGGATCGCGCGCCCGTCATCGGACCCGGGCCGCGCGGAGCGCCAGAGCGCGCTCGGCCGCCGCGAGGTCGGCCGGTGTGTTCACGTTGAGGAACTCCTCGGGCGCCACTCCCAGCGACTCCAGCGCCGCGGCGTCGAGCAGCACCGGATCGAGCGCCATCAGCGCACGGCTCGCCGAGCGCTCGCCGAGCGCGAGCGCGTCCGCGAGCGCCGGCGCCGCCCGCGCGCCGAGCGCGCACACCAGCGGCTGCGGCACGCCGCCGGGCGTGGGCATCGCGACCGCGGCATCGCGCTCCGCGAGTCGCGCGAGCAGCGCCACCAGGGTGGCGCGCCGCACCAGCGGAAAGTCCACGCCGAGCACCCACGCCACCTCATGAGCGCGCGCCCCCAGCCCGGCCACCATTCCGGCGAGCGGTCCGGCCGCGCCCGGTGGATCGGTCGCGCGGCGGGCCTCGTGCGGTCCCAGCGGCACGTCGGCCGGAGCGGCGACCACCACGTCCTCGCACAGCGGCGCGAGGCAAGCGACCGCGCGATCGAGCAGCGTGCCGCCGGCCAGCGGAGCGAGCGCCTTGGGGACGCCGAGCCCGAGCCGCGAGCCGCGACCGCCGGCCACCACCACTCCCAGCGTGCGACCCATCTAGTAGCCTGCCCGTTTGTCGACCACGTTCACGAGCGCGCGCCCCTCCAGCCAGCGCCGCAGGTTGGCGGCGAATTGCTCCACCGCGCGCTCCCAATAGAACGGGCCCAGGCCCGAGACGTGCGGCGTCAGGATCACGTTGTCGAGTTCCCAGATCGGCGAGAGCGCCGGTAGCGGCTCCTCCTCGAACACGTCGAGCGCCGCCCCCGCGATGCGCTTCTCGCGCAGCGCCTCGATGAGCGCGGTCTCGTCCACCAGCTGGCCGCGCCCCAGGTTCACGAGCACCGCGCCCGGCTTGAGCAGGGCGATCCGCGCGCGCGACAGCAGCCCCTGCGTCGCGGGCGTGAGCGGCGGGCACAGCACCACCCAGTCGCTGCCCGCCAGCAACTCCTCGAGGCCGTCGAGGCCCCACTGCACGTCCGCGGGCGCGGGATCGTCGGTCGGGTGGCGGCGCACCGCCAGCACCCGCATGCCGAGCGCGCGCGCGCGCAGCGCGAGCGCGCGGCCGATCTCGCCGAGGCCCACGATGCCCAGCGTGGAGCCGTGCACCTGCGCGAGCGGCGGCGGTTCGAGCCACAGCCCCTCCTGCGACCAGCGCCGCGCGCGCTGGAGGTCGCGCGCCAGGTGTAGCTTGCGCGCGAAGCCGAAGATCGCGGCGAGCGCGTGCTCGGCCATCGAGATCGCGTGCAGGCCGCGCCCGTTCGTGAGCACGACGTTGCTCTCGACCAGCGCGGGGAACAGCATCGGCCCCACGCCCGCCGCGCTGACGTGCACCCAGCGCAGGCGCTTCGCGAGTGCGAAGTTGGACTCGCGCAGCACCCAGCCGTAGATCACGTCGACCGTCGGCAGCGCCGCCTCGGCCTCGGCGCGGTCGCGCGGCGAGAGGAATTCGACCTCGGGGAAGTCGCCGCGCAGGCCGTCGATCAGCGCCGTCGGCAGCGTCCACACCGCCTTCTTGTCGCGGACGTACTCCAGCACGCGGGGGCGTTCCATGCCGGCGCAATGTGCCACAGCCGCGAGGGGCTTGGCGAGCCCGCAGGCGTTCGCCCCCGAGCGTCCGCTTGCACCGGCTTGCCCCGGACGGATAGTCTCCCGCGACTTGGACCCGCTTGACCGGACGCTCCGAAGGAGGCTCCTGCCTTGATGTTCGCGCGCACGAAGGTGCCGTCGCTCGTTCCGGCCGCCCGCGCGGCCTGTGTGGCCGCACTCGCGGCCCTCGTGTCCATCCCGGCCGCCCACGCGGGCGCGTGGCTGCCCGCGCCGGGCGAATACCAGACCTCCTTCACCGCCAGTGCGTTCTCGTCCGATCGGTGGGTGGTGGGCGAGGACAAGCTCCAGCCCCCGCTCGACGGCGGCGGGCTCTACGAGATGCGCTCGCTCACCTCGACCACCGAGCTGGGCTGGAAGAAGGGGCGCTCGTTCTTCCTCAGTCTGCCGTACTCGTCCGTGACGCGGCGGGTCGGCGATCCGCGCGGCTTCAACCAGTCGGAGACCGGGCTGGGCGACCTGACGGTCGGCGTCCGGCTGAAGCTCCATCAGACGACCAGCGCGCTCTCGTTGGACCTGGCGTGGAAGGCCCCGCTCGGCTACACGCGCGACCTCTCGCGGCGCACCCTGCAGGGCCGGCCCCTGACCGTGACCGGCGCGCTCGGCGACTCGACGCGGCCGGCGGTGGCGCAGTACCCGGCGACGCTCGGCGACGGCCAGCAGGACCTGATGGCCAGCCTCAACTGGGGCGCTCCCATCGCGCATTCGGGCTTCCTCGACGTGGCGGCGGGCTATCGCTACCGCTTCGAGGCGCCCGCGGACCAGATGCTCGCGCGCGCCGACCTCGGCTGGTGGCTGGGCTCGCGCCTGCTGGTCGGCGGCCGCTATTCCGGCGAGATCGCGGCCGGCGACGGTGACACGCCGGGCGACAAGGTCACGCGCCACCTGGTGGGTCCGATCCTGCTGCTGCGCGTGGACGACCGGCTCGACATGTTCGCGGGCTCGTTCCACACCGCGGCCGCCAAGAACGCACTCCACACCGACGAGCTCTACGCCGGGATGGCCTTCAAGGTCACCAAGCTCGACCGGCTGCAGGGCTGGCTGGGCGGTCCCCGCAAGCCCTGAGGGCGGCGCTCACCGACGGGCGCGCGTGCCGGAGCGGGCGCGCGCCCGCGGTCGTTTCGGAGGGTCGAGTCATCCGCGAACTGTTCGCGCGCCTGCGTCCCTACCTCGCCCGCCACACCCGCGGGCTCGCCTGGGGCATCGTGTGCGTGGTGGTGGCGAACGTCATCGCGCTCGCGCAGCCGCAGGTGCTCCGCTTCGCGGTCGACGACCTCTACACCGGCGTCACCGCCTCCAAGCTCGGGCGCTACGCCATCCTGCTGTTCCTGGTCGCGCTGATCTCCGGGGTGTTCAAGTACTGGATGCGCCAGGCCGTCATCGGCATCTCGCGCGCGATCGAGTTCGACCTGCGCAACGACCTGTTCGCGCACCTCCAGCGCCAGCCGCTCCAGTGGTTCCAGACCGAGCGCACCGGGGAGATCATGTCGCGGGCGACCAACGACCTGGCGGCCGTCCGCCTGATGCTCGGCCCCGGCATCATGTACCTGGTGAACACCGTCACGGTGGCGCTGGTGGCGCTCGGGTTCATGCTCGCGATCAGCCCGCGGCTGTCGTTGTACTCGCTGCTGCCGCTGCCGTTCGTGTCGCTCTCGGTGTGGTTCTTCGGCGAGCGCATCGAGCGCCGCTTCGCGCACATCCAGGAGCACTTCGCGCTCATCTCGGCCCGCGTGCAGGAGAACCTCGCGGGCGTGCGGGTGGTGCGGGCGTTCGCGCGCGAGGACAGCGAGCTGGCGGACTTCCAGCGGCTCAACCGCGCGTACCTCGACAAGAACCTCGCGTTGATCAGGACCTCGGGCTTCCTGTACCCCGTGCTCGGGTTCCTGTCCGGGCTCGCGGCGCTGCTGGCCCTCTACGTCGGCGGCCGCGAGGTCGTGAAGGGCCACATCACGCTCGGCGAGTTCGTGGCGTTCACCGTGTACCTCGGCATGCTGAACTGGCCGATGGTGGCGCTGGGCTGGGTGGTGAGCCTGTTCCAGCGCGGCAGCGCGTCCATGCGCCGACTGGTCGAGATCCTCGCGGTCGAGCCCGCGATCGCGAGCCCGCCCCACGCGCGGGTGCCGAGCCCGGCGCGTGGGGCGATCGAGTTCCGCGGGCTCACGTTCCGCTACCCGGGAGCGCCGGCGCCCGCGCTGCACGACGTCTCGCTCGTGGTGCCGCCCGGCACCACGGTCGCCCTGGTCGGTCACACGGGCTCCGGCAAGTCCACGCTGCTCGCGCTGGTGGCGCGCGCGTTCGACCCGCCGCCCGGCACCGTGCTCGTGGACGGGCTCGACGTGCGCGAGTGGGACCTCGGGGCGCTGCGGGCCCGGCTGGCGATCGCCCAGCAGGACACGTTCCTGTTCTCCGCGACGCTGGCGGAGAACATCGCGTACGGCGTCGATCACGCGAAACGCGCGGCGATCGAGCGCGCCGGCCACGTGGCGCACCTGCAGGACGACGTGGCGCTGCTGCCGCGCGGCTGGGACACCATGGTCGGCGAACGCGGGATCACGCTCTCGGGCGGCCAGCGCCAGCGCACGGCGATCGCGCGCGCGGTGCTGCGGGACGCGCCCATCCTGCTGCTCGACGACTGCCTCTCGAGCGTCGACACCCAGACCGAGGAGGCGATCCTCGGCGAGCTGCGCGGCGAGCTGCGCCGCCGCACGTCGCTGATCGTGGCCCACCGCGTGAGCACGGTGCGCGACGCCGACCTGATCGTGGTGCTCGAGGGCGGCGCGCTGGTCGAGCGTGGCACGCACGCGGAGCTGCTCGCCGCCGGCGGCCGCTACGCCGACCTGGTGCGCGAGCAGCAGCTCGAAGAGGAGCTCGAGGCGTCGTGAGCCAGCACGAGGAAGAGGCTTCCGGCCGCGCGTACGATCACCGCCTCATGCGGCGTTTGCTCGGCTACCTGCGCCCGTACCGCGGGCAGGTGGCGTGGGCCACGCTGGTGGTGATCGGGGACTCGCTGGTGCAGCTCGCGGGCCCCTGGCTCACCAAGGAGGCGATCGACCACGGCATCCGCCACCGCGACCTCGGGCACCTCGATCGCGTGGCGGTTCTCTATCTGGCGGTGCTGCTGATCGCGTTCGGCCTCGGCTACCTGCACCAGCAGATCATGCAGCGCGTCGGGCAGCACCTGATGCTCGACCTGCGCCGCGACCTGTTCCGCCACCTCCAGCGGCTGCCGCTGTCGCACTTCGACCAGAACCCGATCGGCCGCATGATGACGCGCGTCACCAACGACGTGGACACGCTCAACGAACTGGTGACCGGCGGCATCGTCGCGATCTTCGGCGACATCTTCCTGCTCGCGGGCATCGTGGTGGCGATGGTGCGCCTGAACGCCGAGCTGCTGGGCGTGACGTTCTCGGTGCTGCCCCTGATCGCGATCGGCAGCCTCGCGTTCCGCACGCTGGTGCGGCAGTCGTTCCGCGACATCCGCGCGCGGCTCTCGCGGCTGAACGTGTTCCTGAACGAGAACCTCACGGGGATGGGCACCGTGCAGCTCATGAACCGCGAGGCCCGCAATTACGAGGAGTTCCGCGGCCTCAACGCCGCGCACCGCGACGCCAACCTGAAGGCCGTGTTCTACCACGCGATGTTCTTCCCACTGCTCGACCTCATGGGTGCGCTCGCGATCTCGCTGATCGTCTGGTACGGCGGCCGTCAGGTGATGTGGCAGGGCATCACGCTGGGCATCCTGGTCGCGTTCATCCAGTACACCCAGCGGTTCTTCCGACCCATCTCGGACCTGAGCGAGAAGTACAACATCCTGCAGCAGGCGATGGCCTCCGCCGAACGGATCTTCCACCTGCTCGATACGCCGATCGACCCCGCCCTGGCGCCCGCGCAGGGCTCGCCGCCGTCGACCGCCACGGCCATCGAGCCGGTGAAGCGCGCCGAGGTGCGCGGGCGCATCGAGTTCGATCACGTGTGGTTCGCCTACGACGGCGAGCGGTTCGTGCTCGAGGACGTCTCATTCGCCGTCGAACCGGGCGAGAAAGTGGCGATCGTCGGCGCGACGGGTTCCGGCAAGACGACGCTCGCGAACCTGCTCCTGAGGTTCTACCTGCCGCAGCGCGGCGTGATCCGGGTCGACGGCCGCCCGCTGGCGGAATGGGACGCTCGCGAGCTGCGGGCCGCGCTCGGCCTGGTGCTGCAGGACGTGTTCCTCTTCTCGGGCACCATCGAGAGCAACCTGCGGCTGGACGACCTCGGTCTCACCCACGAGGCGCTGCTGGCCGCGGCGCGCGAGACCCACGCGCACGACTTCATCCAGGCCCTGCCGGGCGGCTACGCGGCCGAGGTGCGCGAGCGGGGGGCCACCCTGTCCGGCGGCCAGCGCCAGCTGCTCGCGTTCGCGCGCACGCTGGCCCGCGACCCCCAGGTGCTGGTGCTCGACGAGGCGACCTCCTCGGTGGACACGCACACCGAGTCGCTCATCCAGGACGCCCTCCGGCGACTGATGCGGAACCGCACCAGCCTGGTCATCGCCCATCGGCTGTCCACCATCCAGGATGTCGATCGGATCGTGGTCCTGCATCACGGCCGCGTGCGCGAGCAGGGCACCCACGCGGAGCTGCTGGCGCTCGGTGGCATCTACTCGCGCCTGTACGCGCTCCAGGTGCTCGGCGCCCGGACGCGCCGCGCGAGTGTCCCCGCCGGGGACTGGGATGTCGAAGCACTGCCGCCAGTCATTGACTCGGGTCTGAACCTCGCCTAGCCTTGCAGTCGTGTGACGTCGCTCCCGCCGGGCCCCAGTCCGGGACGACGATCACTTCGTCGCCGTGGGACCGACCCTGGGTCGCGCGGCGTTCGCTCCGGACCCCCGCCCGCCCCCCGGGCATCGTCGGAGTACCCATGCAAGTCGGCAAGAAGATCCGCGATCTTCGCTTGCGCCGCGGACTCACCGTGCAACAGCTCGCCACCGCCAGCGGCTTGTCGAAGGGCTTCATCAGCCAGGTCGAGAACGACCGCACCTCCCCGTCCCTCGCGACACTCGCCGACGTGGCGAAGGCGCTCGACGTCTCGGTCGCCTACCTCGTCGTGGACGAGGATCCGGTGCCGTACGTCGTGCGCGCCGACGAGCGCCAGAGCATGGATTCCACGGGCAACGTCACCCGCGTCGAGGTGCTCTCGGCGGCCCCCAAGCGCAACCTCGAGCTGCTCTGGATCGAGTTCGCGCCCGGGATGCCCATCGGGGACCAGCGCCACTACCACCACGGCGAGGAGTGCATGCTGGTGCTGGAGGGGCGCATCGGGATGACGTGCGGCGAGCACTCCTTCGTGCTCGAGGCCGGCGACTCGATCCACTACGACGGACGCGTGCCGCACGCGATCGAGAACGTCGGCGACGCGCCCGCGCGCGTGGTCACGGCGATGACGCCGGCCGCGTACGAGCCCATCCTGCGCAACCCGGAAGGCGCGAACGAGGGCAAGCGCGTCTCTCGCACCAAGCGCCCCGCGAGCTGACCGAGTTCCCGGCGCCCGGGACACCTCCGGGGACCGGCCCCACACGGGCCTTGCACCCACGCGGGGCACCCGCCTATCGTTCCCGCATCCGGCAGGAAGCCGGCCCCCACCCGCTGGAGGGACCCGACCATGATGCGCTTCATCCTCATCATCCTGGTGGCCGCCGCTGCCTGGTACGGCTGGAAGCACTGGCCCGAGCTCATGCAGCGCACCCCGAGCAACGAAGCCGTGATCGCCAATCACAGCGGCAAGGTGCTCACCCGCCTGCGCCTCACGGTTGACGGCCAGACGTTCGTCAAGGAGCGCCTCGCCGACAACGAGCAGGTCGTCTTCCCATTCAAGGTCGCCAACGACGCCAGCTTCGAACTCCAGTGGGAGTACGAGAGCGAACTGGGCCAGCGCCACTGGCGCGGCGGCATGGTCCCCAAGGGCCCGATGATCCAGCGCCACTTCCTCCAGTTCGACAGCGACGGCAACATCGTCTACGAGGCCCGCGCCAAAGGCCTGGGCGCCCCCCCCGCAGCCGAGTAAGGTCCCCGCGCCGCGAGGGGCGCAGCCCCGATGCGGCAATCCTCCTCGAGCGCCAACGCAGCGAGGGGCGCAGCCCCGATGCGGCGATCCTCCTCGAGCGCCAACGCAGCGAGGGGCGCAGCCCCGATGCGGCCCACAGCTCGCCGTGCCCAGGCCGCTCCGCCGTTGGGCCAGATGCAAGGAAGCCGCTCGGGGGCAGCCGAGGCGTGTCCTCTTGGACACTCCGCAGGCTGCCCCCGAGCGGCTGACGCCGCAGATGGCCCGACGCCGGAGCGGCGCCGTGCCCGCTATTCCACCTGATCCAGATAAAGCTGCTGGTCGTCCGGCGAGTATCCCAGCAGCTCGGCGTACCTCCCCCAATCGATCACCGTCTGCAGCAACCCCTCCGCATTCTCCGCCGGCAGGTGCAGCGCGATCATCTCGAGGAACGCGTCCTCGTCCGCCCGATGGTCCTCGGCGCGCACCAGCGCCTCGACCACCGCGCGGAACAGCGGGAGCTTCTTGATCTGCTCCTTCAGGAGCTTCTTGCGGGGATTCACCTTCGCGCGCAGCAGGGCGCTCCCGGTGCCGGTGAGCACCACGTCGGCGCCGGGCGTCACCACCAGGTCGAGCATCTCGGCGGCCTTGATGACCTGCAGGATCTCGCCGAACTCGTAGTTGATGTCGCGCGCGAGCCGGAACACGTCGTAGCGGCCGCCGGCGTCCTCGATCACCTCGAGCAAGCCGATGATCTTGCTGATCGCGACATGGGGAACGGGATCGATGGCCATCGCTCGCCTTCGCCGGTCAGGCGACGGCGCCGGCGCGCTGCACCGCGGCCTCGGCGGAGAATCCCTGGCGCTTGATCTTGCCGGTGGTGGTCTTGGCGAACTCCTGCCGGCGGATGATCACCCGTTTGACCCGCTTGTAGGACGCCAGGAAATGGCAGCGCAGGTCCACCTCGCGCCGCAGCGTCTCCTCGACGAACGCGTCGTCGCAGGCGCGATTCACCTCGCGCGCGTGGTCCTCGAGCGCCGGCAGGTTCGGATAGATGTGCGCGTGCACCTCCTCGCGCTCGCCGCGCGCGTCGCGGCCCCCGGCCACGACCACCTCGAGCACGTAAGGGCAGTTGCTGAGGTACACCTCGATCTCCTCCGGATAGATCTTCTTGCCGGCGGCGGTGGCGATCATGTTCTTGAGCCGCCCGGTGATCTTCACCCGCCCGTCGCGCGTGTAGTGCCCCAGGTCGCCGGTGTAGAACCAGCCGTCGCGCAGCACCTCGGCGGTGCCCACGGGATTGCCGAAGTAGCCGAGCATCACGTTGGGACCGCGCACCACGATCTCGCCATTGCCGTCGTCGTCGGGATCCGCGATGCGCACGTCGACGCCCGGCACCGGCGCGCCGACCGCGTTCGGATGCGGCCGCGGCGGACGGTTCGCGCACACGACCGGCGAGGTCTCGGTCAGGCCGTAGCCTTCGAGCATGATCCAGCCGAGGTCGATGTAGCCCCAGAACACGTCGCCCGCCAGCGGCGCGGCGCCGGAGATGAACATGCGCAGGCTGCCGAGCCCGGCCGCTTCACGGATCGGGCGCATGAGCGTGTGCCCGATGCGCCGGCCGGTGAGCATGCGGGTCAGGCGTACGGTCCACAGCAGCGTCTGCGCGACCAGCCGGCGCGGCAGCGGGGCCTCGCCGATGCCGCGATGAATGGCGGTCAGCAGCTTCTCGTACAGCAGCGGCACGCCGATGAACAGCGTCGCGCGCGAGCCGGTCATGTCCTCGCGCAGCTCGCGCGAGTTGAGGCCGCGGGCGAACGCGACGCTGCAGCCGATGCGCAGCGCGCACAGCTCGCCGGTGGACTCGAAGGTGTGGTGGAGCGGCAGCACCGACAGGAACCGGTCGCCGGGCCCGAACTCGAACGTGCGGGCCACGGTCTCGACGTTGTAGAGCAGGTTGGCGTGCGACAGCATCACGCCTTTGGCCTGGCCGGTCGTGCCCGAGGTGAAGATCAGCACCGCGAGGTCGTTCGGGCTCGCCTCCAGCTTGCGGGCGGGTTCGTCCGGGAACCGGCGCTGCGCCTCGTCCCAGGTCGGCAGCCCCTCGACCGGGTCCAGCGACACCAGCTTCAGCTCCGGCAGGCGCGCGCCGCGCACCTGCTCGATCACGCCCTGCTGGCGGGCGCTGACCACGCAGTGGGTGGCCCCGGCGGTAGCCAGGATCTCGCCTACCTCGACCGCCTTGAGCTGGGCGTCGAGCGGCACCACCACCGCGCCGGTCTCGAGGATCGCCAGGTAGGCGAGCATCCACTCGGGGCGGTTCTCGCTCTGGAGCCCGACGCGGTCGCCCGGCCGTACCCCCTCGCGCTCGAGCAGGGCCCGGAACGCGTGCTGGGCACGGGCCGCCTCCACGAAGGAGTAGCCCTGCCATTCACCAGCGCTGTAACGCAGCAGGAAGGGGATGTCCCCGTACTGGCGGGCCGCGAAATCGACCAGTTGCGGCAGGAGTCTTACGACCGGGGTGGGTGCCGTGGAGGACACCGGAGCGGGAATCACGGCGAGGAGAGTACCGTCCTGTCAGAACAGGGTCAAGGATCGGGCGGCCACCGGCTCAGGCCGGCTTGCGGGCGACCACCAGGTGGCCAAGGACCTCGCGGGGGTTGGGGAACACCCGATCGAGGGTGAAGCATGCCAGTTGGATGACCACGTACAGCGCGCGGACCGGCAGTTCGGTCAGGAGCCGGGTGGGTCCGCGGTTCAGCCGGTTGAGCGGGGCGATCAGGCTGAGTCCGACCCGGCTCCACAGCCCTCCCAGCGGCAGGTATTCGACCGGTTCGAATCCGGCCCGCTCGAGCAGCCACTGCGCCCCATGGCGCGTGAACCGGAAGTAGTCGAAGGGCTCGTCGTGAAGCGGCACCATCTGGGTGAATTCCAGCAGCAGCACGCCCCCCGGCTTCAGCACCCGGTAGGCCTCGGCCAGCATGCGGTCGGGCTCCGGCAGGTAGGTCAGCATCGAGAGCCCCAGCACGGTGTCCACCGCGCCGCTGCGGATCGGCTGCGCCTCGGCGCGGGCGTAGGCGTCCGGCGGATTCCCGGTCAGGTAGGCCGAGGACGGCAGGTCGGTGCCGAGGTAGCGCTCGACCTGGCCCGCGAACAGGTAGGCGAACGGGCGCGTTCCGCAGCCCAGGTCGAGCAGGGTGCCGCGCGCGTGCGCGCGGGCGCGCTCGAGCGCCGTGACCACCGCGTGGTTCGCGAGCCAGTTGAACTTCCAGAACGCCCACTTGGCCTTGCGCGTGCGCCCGAGCGCCGCGAACGGATCGCTCACGAGCGGCTCCACTCCAGCACGTACTCGCCGAGATTGGCGCGCACCTCGACCAGGTCGGCGTCGAACGCCAGCTCGGCGTCGCCGTTTCCGTCGCGGATCGCGGCCCCCGTCACGCCGGCGGGCGGCGCGAACCGCAGCGGCTCGCGCGGCACACCGTGGTGGCGCAGCAGGGCGCGACCTTCGCCGAGCGGGCGCAGCGACCAGCCGCGCAGCTGCAGGTCGCGCACTTCGAGGTCGGTGTAGAAGCGCGCTCCCGCCGCGCACAGCGTCGCGAGCAGCTCGCGCAGCGCCGCGCGCCCGCCCTCGGCCCACCCGGGCTGCAGGTGCGCGTAGTTGACGCGATGCGTGCTGATCACCGCGGGGCGGCCCGCGTTCCAAGCGTCGCGCGCCCTGCGGGCGACCGCGGCGGCGCCGACCTTGTCCTGCCGCTGCTCGGGACCCGCCGGCTCGAACGCGATGCGCGGCGGCATGCAGAAGAGCCCGCCCGAGGTCTCGGGCCAGCGCACGCGGCCCACCAGCCGGCGCACCGCCGGCAGCGGCGGCCCGACGCGCTCGGCACGGCCCTGCAGCACCGCGATGCCGTGGCGCGCGGCCGCGGTCTCGAGCAGATCGTCCCAGCGGTAGTCGGGCGGACACAGCGAGCCGGGTGCGCGGCCGAACAGCCGACGAAAGCGCTCCACCGCGGCCTCCAGTCGCCGCGCGCGGTCGGCCGCCGGCTCGCTCGGGTCGTATTCGCCCGAGGCCTCGACCGCCTCGCAGATCAGGCTCTGGTGCCCGAGCGCGCGCCGCGCGTCGGCGACGCCCCGGCGCAGCGCGACGAGCCATGCGGTCTCGGGCAGGTGATGGAGGCCGTGCAGCTCCGGCCACCACGCGCCGGTCGCGATCGCGGCGGTGATCGCCTCCCAGAGCCCCGGCCGCTGCCAGCGCGACGGGGTGGCCGGGAAGTCGATCAGCGGCAGCGTCTGGAGCTCGAACTGCGGCGGCTTCAGCGCGGCGAAGTCGGGAGCGGCCATCACGGTGTTGGCCTGCCACACCGGCGCGATCCCGTCGGCGCCGCGGAACTGCAGCAGTAACTCGACCAGCTGCCGCACGTCGGCAGCGCTCTCGAGCGTCGAGGCGCCGTAGCGCCGCCCCGGCTGGGTGCGGAACGCCGGGCCGTCGGCGAGGACGCGGAAGGCCTGGATGTCCGGCGACCACGCGCACAGCCCCCAGTCATCGCTCTCGAGCACGACCGCCTGGAGTCGACGCCAATCGAGATTCACGCTCGGCCCTCGGTACGCGGGTTCGGGACGCGGGACTATAGCACGCAGCCGCGGGGCACCCGGGCGGTCCGCGGCGCGCGCGGCCTTGACCCCCGCGCGCGCCGCGTGCCACCGTCGCGCCCCGTGCACCCCTTGCCCGCTTCGCGCATGCGCCCGTGGCTGCAGGGCACGCTGCTCGTGGTCGCGCTGTTCTGGCTCGCCGACCTCGCGCTGCTGCGCGCGGGCACGCCGGATCCGCTCGACGACACGTGGGAGTACGGCGTCGCCGCGCGCCACCTGCTCGCCGGCGCCGGCGGCACGACCAGCGTGATCCATCCGCCGCTGTGGTCGCTGCGCGATCCGGTGCGCGGCACGGTGCCGGTGCTGGTGCACGGCCCGCTGCTGCCGCTGGTGGTGGCGCCGGTCCTCGCGGCGTGCGGCCCCGCGGTGCTCGACCAGATGGCGTGGCTCGCGGCACTCGCTGCGCTGCTCGCCGCACTCGCCACGTTCCGCCTCGGCGCGCGGCTGGTGAGCCCGCCGGTGGGGGCCGCGGCCGCGCTGCTGTGGACGCTCTCGCCGCTCACGCTGCGCGCGGTGCATCACGACGTGGCGCTGACGGTCGGCGCCGCGCTGCTGATGCTGGCGCTCGACCTGCTCGCGCGCGAGCGCCCGCGCGGATTCGCGGCCGGGCTGGCGCTCGGCGCCGGCGTGCTGGTGCGGCCCGAGTTCCTCGCCGCGCTGGTGCTGGTGCTGCCGCTCGCGCGGCGCGGCGCGTGGCGGATCGTGCTGCCGGTCACGCTGGCGGTGTGGGCGCCGTGGGGCTGGCACACCTGGCGCGCGACCGGCTCGCCGTTCTTCAACCTGTCGAGCTACCTGATCATCGGCTACTGGGGCGCGCGGCCGGGACTCTCGGTGCTGCGCGACTTCACGCTGCCGCCGGCGCTGTGGCCCCACGCGCTGCGCGAGGCGCTGCCGGGCTTGCCGGCCAAGTGGCTCGACACGCTGCCGCACGCGCTCAAGCGCGCGCTGCTCGCCCCCACCGGCGCCACCGGCTGGCTCGCGGTGGTCGGTCTCGGCGCCGCGCTCGCGACCCCGCACGTGCGGCGCCTGGGCGCGGTGGCGCTGGCGCTCGCGGCGGTGCCGGTCGCGATCATGGTGCTCACGCTCTACGATGATCGCTATCTGGTGCCGTTCCTGCCGCTGTGGGCGCTCGCCGCCGCGTGGGGCGCCGCGACGCTCACGGGCCTCGCACCG
Organism: Candidatus Eiseniibacteriota bacterium; assembly: GCA_963725865.1. Lineage (GTDB taxonomy): Bacteria > Eisenbacteria > RBG-16-71-46 > RBG-16-71-46 > RBG-16-71-46 > CAVSAC01. Next base: position 538,393 of record CAVSAC010000012.1, on the reverse strand, counting down.
GCGTGGGCGCGGCGGCCGCGCGCGTGGATGGGCGCGCTGCTGCTGATGGTGCTGCCCTCGATCGCGCCCGAGATGCGCGCCGCGGCGACCGAGGCCCGCGCGCTGCGCGTCACGTTGCCGCGCCTGCGAGCCGAGTTGGAGCCGTTCCGCGTCGCGGACCCCGCGCGCGGCGAACGCATGGCGCCGCTGTTCACCGACCGCCCCGATTTCGCGGCGTGGACCACCGGGCGCGCCACCGTGTGGCTCACCCCCGCCGAGTACGAGCGCCTGCCGGTGGCCGAGCCGCCCGAGGCGGGCGTCGCGCACCGCCCTTCGCCCGCGCTGCCGAGCCGCGGCGACGGGCTCGCGGTATGGCTCGGCGGAAGGTGAGCGCGCGCTGAACCCGCCGCACGCGGCCGCTGTCGGCGCCGCGGCGCTGCGCTAGACTGGCGCCCGCCGCGTCCGTGGCTTCGACCCCCCGATCCGGAGACCCCGCATGTGCTCATCGCGCTCACCGGCCCTGCTGCTGTGCGCCGCGCTCCTCGTGCCCGTGACGGCGGCCGCATCGCCCGCTCCCGTCACGCGTGCGCACCCGGCGCCCGATGCGCCGCGCGCTCACGCGATCGCGGCGGCGCGCGCGAGTGCCGCGGGTGCGGCGATCGATCGCGCGTGGGAGTGCGCGTCGGATCCCGACGCGGGTGTCGCCGCGTTGCAGGCGCACCTCGATCGCGTGCTGGCCGATCCGCTGCCGACCCCCAACAGCCGCGACGTCGGCGGCATCGCGGTGCTCGAGGACGACGGCACGTTCTTCTACCCCGACGCGCAGGGGCATCCGCTGTTCGACGTCACCGCGGCGAGCAACGCGTTCTTCCGCACCCACGGCGACGATTACGACGCGCTCGCGTTCTACCTGGCGAGCGGACAGAACACCTGGCTGGGCTCGCCGGGGGCGCTCGCGGCGTCGTTTCCGCTGCACAACGACACGCAGGGGATCGGGCTGGTGCCGTTCGACTTCAGCGCCAGCTACGGCAGCGCGGGGCGCCTCGGCATGGTGATGAGCATGAACGGGCTCCATCGCTACTGGGACGACCCGTACCGTGACGACGGCTGGGGACTGAACCCGCTCGACGTGCTGGGGCACGAGTTCGGGCACCGGTGGCTGGCGTACGTGTACGTGGACTCCGCCGGCACGCGCTCGCCCGGACTGCTGGGGCGCGACTACCAGCACTGGAACTTCTTCGCGAACGTGGATTCCTCGCTGATGGACGGCTGCGCGTGGGACGAGGTCGCGCCCGATTCGTTCCGCACGGTCGGCCGCTACGGTCACTACTTCGCGCTCGACCAGTACCTGATGGGGCTGCGCGCCGCGGCCGAGGTGCCGCCGCTGTTCGTGGTCAACGATCCGCACGCCTACCTGCCCGACGCCGCGTACGTGATCGCCTCCTCGCCGATCGTGGGGCTCGGCTGCCGCGGGCGCGCGACCTGGTGGAGCGTCGACGACGTGATCGCCGCGGAGGGGCCGCGGGTGCCCGACGTGACGGCGGCACCCAAGGCGTTCCACATCGCGCTCGCGCTGGTGGTGCCGCGCGGCACCAGCGCGACCGCCGCCGACCTGGCCAAGCTCGACACGCTGCGCACGCGGTTCGTGCCGTGGTTCGAGACCGCGACCGACGGCCGCGGCGCGATGGACGTGTCGCTGATCTCGCGCGCCGGTCACGTGGCGATCGCGGCCCCCACGCTGCGCGACGTCGAGGACGCCGGCGCCGCGCGCGCGTTCACGGTGCACGCGAGCCTCGCGGGCGGAGCGCTGGGGCGCGCGATCGATCCGGCGTCGGTGCGGCTGTTCTGGCGGCCGCAGGGGGCGTCGGCGTGGAACGCGCTGCCGCTGCCGCCCGCCGGCGGCGACGCGTTCGCCGGCACGCTGCCGGGGCCCGGGGTTCCCGGCGTGATCGAGTACTACGCGTACGCCGCCAGCGACTCGGCCGGGATCGACGCCAGCGATCCGCCCGGCGGCGCGAGTGCCCCCGCCACGTTCACGATCGGGCCCGACGCGACGCCGCCCGCGATCGCGCACGTGCCGATCGCGGCGTGCGCCCCCGCGCAGCTTCCGCGCACGCTGCTCGCACGGGTGACCGACAACCTGGGCGTGGACTCGGTGTGGGTGGCGTGGAGCGTCGACGGCGGCCCCGCGCAGTGGACACCCGCGAGCCTTGCGGGCGCCGACACGTTCACCGTCCCGCTCGGCGCCGGGCTCGCGATCGGCCAGCGCCTCGCCTATCACTTCGTCGCGCGCGACGCCGCGGGAGTGCCGAACGTGGCGGGTGCCGGTGCCACGCCCGACACGCTGACGGTCGGCGGGGGCTGGATCGAGGACTGGGAGAACGGCGCCGCAGGCTGGACGCACGCGAGCGCGGGCGGCAACTGGCGCGACGAGTGGCGGCTGTCGGCCGACGGCTCGCTGCCCGCCGGCGGCAGCGGGTGGCACTGCGGCCGCGACGGCGGCGAGGGCTACCCGCCGCACGTCGACGCGGTGCTGGTCTCGCCGCTGCTGACCACGATCGCCCCCGGCACCGTGCTGCGCTTCGACCACCACGTCGACCTGGAGACGTTCGACCTCACGCACGCGTGGGACGGCGCGCGGATCGAGGCCTCGGTGAACGGCATCGGGTGGTCGCCGCTGACGCCGGTCGCCGGCTACACGCACACGATGCTGACCGGCACCCCGATCCCGAGCGGCTCGCCGTGCTGGAGCGGGCTCTCGGCCGGCGTGCGAAGCGAGGCGCTCGACCTCTCGGCGCTCGCGCCCGGACCGGCGCGCGTGCGGTTCCGCATGACCGCCGACGACTTCACGGGCGCGGGCGGCTGGAGCATCGACCACCTGCGCATCGATCCGCCGGTGGGGCCGGCGGCCGGCGTCGACGCCGGTGCGCCCGCGCTGACGGTGCGCCCGCCGTGGCCCAATCCCGCGCGCGACGCGCTCCACCTGGCGCTCGCGACGCCGCGTGCCGCGCGCGCCGAGTGGGCGCTGTTCGATCTCGCGGGCCGGCGCTTGGCGACGCTGTGGGACGGACCGCTCGGTGCCGGCGCGCACGAGCTGCGAGCGGCGCTGCCGCCGCTGCCGCCGGGGCTGTGCTTCGCGCGCCTGTCGCTCGACGGCCGCGTGGTGGCGCGCGCGCGGGTCGCGGTGGTGCGCTGAATGCCGCGACGGGCGCCCGGCCAGCGCCGGACGCCCGTCGTCACGTCGCGAGCGCCCCGGGTCCCACCGCGGCGCTCGCGCGCGTCACTCGTACCGCAGCGCCTCCACCGGGTCGAGCCGCGCCGCGCGGTGCGCGGGGTACCAGCCGAAGAACAGCCCCACCATCGCCGAGAACCCGAACGCCATCAGCACCGCGGCCGGCTCGATCATGGTCGGCCAGCGCGCGATCTGGGTGATCAGCGTGGCGGCGAGCACCCCGAGCACCACGCCGAGCAGGCCGCCGCCGAGCGAGAGCAGCGCGGACTCCACCAGGAACTGCATCAGGATGTCGGCGCGGCGGGCGCCGATCGCGCGGCGGATGCCGATCTCGCGGGTGCGCTCGGTGACGGACACCAGCATGATGTTCATGATGCCGATGCCGCCCACCAGCAGCGACACCGCCGCCACGCTCGCGAGCAGCATCGTCATCACCTTGCTGGTCGCCTCGGCGGTGCTCGCCACCTCGAGCTGGGTGCGGATGAAGAAGTCCTGGTCGCCGCCGGGCCGGATGCGGTGGCGCTGGCGCAGCAGATCGGTGATCTGGTCCACCGCGTTGTTCACCGCGGACTCGCTGGTCGCCGACAGCACGAGGGTATGCACGAACGTGATGCCGAGCAGCTTGCGCTGGATGGTGGAGAGCGGCGCGAAGATCACGTCGTCCTGGTCGCCGAAGCCGCTGCCGCCCTTGGGCGACATCACGCCCACGACCTTGAACGGCACCTCCTTGATGCGGATCACGGTGCCGACCGGGTTGCCGTCGCCGTAGAGCTGGCGCGCGACGCTCTTGCCGAGCACGCACACCTTGGCGGCGCCGCGCACGTCGGAGTCGGTGATGAACACGCCGCTCTCGATCGGCCACTGCCGCACGTCGACGAACGCCGCGGTCACGCCCTGGATCTGGGTGCCCCAGTTCTGGTTGCCGTAGACCACCTGGCCATTGGTGCGCACCGTGGCCGCCACCGCCGAGACGGCGGGGCACTCGCGCTGGATCGCGAACGCGTCGTCGAGCGTCAGCGTGGTGATGCCGCCCATGCCCATGTGCGCGCCGCCCGCCGTCTGGGTGCCCGGGATCACCATGAGCACGTTGGCGCCCATCGCGCGGATCTGCGCCTGCACGGCGCTGCGGGCGCCCTGTCCGATCGCGAGCGTGGCGATCACGGCCGCCACGCCGATCACGATGCCGAGCGTCGTGAGCACCAGGCGCATCTTGTTCCGCGTGAGCGCGGTCACGCCCACCGAGATCACCGCGCTGAAGTTCATCGCCGGCCTCCTCCGCCGCCGCCCCGTCCCATCATCGGACCGCCCATGCCCGGAGGCGGCGTCAGGTTGCTCTTGGAGTTCACGTCGAGTCCCACGAGGATGGTGTCGCCGGGCTTGAGCGCGTCGGTCTTCAGCTCGGTGAACGCGCCGTCGCTGATGCCGGTGAGCACGCGCACCGCGACCGGCTTGCCGTCGCGCAGCACGTACACCGAGCCCGGCTTGAACGCCGGCGCATCGGCGCCCGCGGCGCCATCGGCCCCCTCGGTTCGCAGCCCGCGGTGCTGGCCGCCCCAGTTGCGGGCGGCGGCGCCGCCGCCGGTGCCACCGCCCGCCGCGCGGCCGTCGCCCTCGCCACCGCTGCTGCCCGCGCGGTCGCGCATCAATGCGGTCGCCTGCTCGCGCGTCAGCTCGCCGCTGCGCACCTTGCCGAACAGCTCGCGACGGTAGGTCTCCAGCGCGGGCGAGCTCGCGCCGCTTCCGGCGCCGCGCGCGCTCGCGCCACCCGGATCGCCGCCCGGCGCCAGCGCGCCGCCCGCGCCGCGCGCGGTGCTGTCGCCGTGCGCCGCGCCGCCGTCGCGTCCGCCCGCGCCGCGCTCGCTCGCGACCGCCGCGCCCCCGGTGCTGTCGCCGCGCCCGCCCTTGCGCTTCGCGTCCATCGGCGGCTTGAAGCGCAATGCGGCGTTCGGGACCTTGAGCACGTCGTCACGCCTGGAGACCAGCACCGTCACGTTCGCGGTCATGCCGGGGCGCAGCTTGAGGTCGGGATTGCGCGCCTGGATCACGGTCGTGTACGTGACCACGTTCTGCTCGATGATGGGCTCCAGCCGCACCTGCTGCACCTGCCCGTGGAACGTGGCGTCGGGGAACGCGTCGACGGTGAACGTCGACGGCAGCCCGGGCTGGATCACGCCGATGTCGGACTCGTCGATGCGGGTCTCGATCTGCATCGCGTGCAGGTCGTTCGCGATCACGAACAGCTTGGGCGCCGAGAGGCTCGCCGCCACCGTCTGGCCGCGGTCGATCGCGCGCGAGATCACCACGCCGTCGACCGGCGCGCGAATGGTGGTGTTGTCGAGGTCCACGCGCGCCACCTGGAGCGCCGCGCGCGCCTGCTTGAGGTCGGCCTCGCGTTGGCGCACCTGCACCTCGGCGGCGTCCACGTCGGCCTGGGAGACGTAGTTCTCGGGGATCAGCTCCTGCGCGCGCTTGTACTGGCGCTGGCCGTCGAGCAGCGCGGCCTCGGCGCGCGCCACCGCGGCCTCGGCCTGCAGCTCGTGAGCCTTGAACGACGACGGCTCGATCTGGCAGAGCACCTGGCCCTTGCGGACCTGGGAGTTGTAGTCGGCGAACAGCTCCGCGACCGTGCCGCTGACCTGGCTGCCGACCTCGACCTGCACGACCGGGGTCACGGTGCCGGTGGCCGAGACCACCAGCTCGACGCTGCCGCGCTCGACCTGGGCGGTCCGGAACTTCGGCGCCTCCTGCGCGTGGCGGGCGCGCCACCACAACACCGCGAGCGCGGCGAGTGCGACGAAGACGGCCAGCGCGATCCAGCGGGAACGGTTCAAGCGCGCAACCTCCGGGTCCTCAGGTACGGGCGTGGGGCGCCGCGTGGATGAGTGCTGGAATAGGGACGTACGAAGATAGCAGACGACTCGCGAATGCCCCGGTGGCCCCGACCAGCGCCGCACCCCGGGCTACGGGCGCGCGGGCGTGGGACCGGCCTCGCCCCTGCGCGCGGAAGCGGCGCGAGGAGTTGCCACGGGCCTGACACGGGGGCATCATGCCGCCTCCTCGTCCCTCCCGAACGGAGCATCCGCCGTGCAACCGCGTGCCACCCAGCGTCTCGATCGCATCGCCGGAGTCCTGTGGGGCATCCTGGGACTCAACCTCGCGGTGGCGGTCGCCAAGATCCTCTACGGCCGGCACTCGGGCGCCATCGCGATCACCGCCGACGGGATCCACTCGCTGCTCGACGGCTCGTCGAACGTGGTCGGACTGATCGGCCTCGCAGTCGCGCGGCGGCCGCCCGACGCGAACCACCCGTACGGCCACCGCAAGTACGAGACGTTCGCGGCACTCGGCATCGCCGGCATGCTGTTCATCGGCTGCCAGGAGATCGCGAAAGCGGCGATCGGCCGCCTGATGCACCCGCGGCTGCCCGAGATCACCGCGGCCGGGTTCGCGATCCTGCTCGCCACGCTGAGCGTGAACCTGTTCGTGGTGTGGTACGAGCGCCGTGAGGGCACGCGGCTGCAGAGCGAGCTGCTGCTCGCCGACGCCACCCACACCGGCAGCGACGTGTACGCCAGCCTGCTGGTGCTCGCCTCGTTCGCGGCCGCGCCGCTGCGGCTCGTGTGGGTCGACGTGCTGGTGGCCGGAGTGATCGTGGTGCTGATCGTGCGCGCCGGGATCGGCATCCTCAAGACCACGCTGTCGACGCTCTCGGACGAGCGCCGCCTGCCGGCCGACCAGATCGAGGCGGTGGCGACCGAGGAGCCGGGCGTGATCGAGGCGCACAACGTGCGCTCGCGCGGGCCGTCGGACGACATCCACGTCGACCTGCACATCCTGCTCGATCCGACGCTGACGCTGCAGGACGCCCACGCGATCGGCCACCGCGTCGAGCAGCGGCTGCGCGCGCGCTTCCCCGGCATCCGCGACGTGGTCGTGCACGTGGAGCCCGGGCTCGACAGCGAGCGCGCCAAGGAGCGGATCGAGGGCGGCGGACTGCAGGCGGACGCTTAACCGCGCTCGGCGCCGCGCGGCCACCGGCGGCGAGCAGCGCGGTGCGGCCACAACGCGGCGGCGGCCGCGGCGCGGCACCGCGCTACTCCAGCAGCAGGCGCTCCTCGCCCGGCGCGGTGTGCTCCCAGTAGGCGAGCCGCACGACGTTCACGAGCTCCAGCTTGCGCCCGTCGGCGGTCTCCATCTTGAGCATCACGTGCGCGCCTTCGACGTCGAACCAGTACAGGTCGGTGCCGTGCTCGGTGGTGACGGTGAAGTGGCGCGCGGCGTACGCGCCGTCGGGGACCGACAGCGGCACCGTCTCGACCAGCCGCACGATCGCCTCGACCGGACGCGTGCGCTCGAGCGGGCTGCGGCTGTCGAGCTGGCTCGGCAGCAGCCACACGCGGCGCTCGAACGGCTTCGTCTCGCCGGCCAGCCCGCGCAGCGTGAGCGGCAGCGCGTCGGCCCACCACAGCGGAGCGTGCGTGGTCTCGATCGCGACCTCGCGGTCGGCCTCGCCCTCGCGGTAGGAGTGCGCGGTGTGCACGAGGCGTCCGCCCTTGGGCCCCACCCGCACGAACGTGATGCCGCAGCCTTCGGTGCTGCTCATGGTCTCCTTGAGCAGCTCGAGGTCCGAGCGCCGCGCGAACACCGAGGCCATCTGGTGGTAGGCGTACGTGCCGGTCGGATAGTCGATCACCTCGTTCAGCTTGAGCGCCTCGACCGTGCGCCCCTGCACGGCGCCCGAATCGCTCTTCACGAGGGTCGCTTCGAGCAGGTCCTCCTTCACCAGGTAGAACTTGGTGTCGGTGGAGCGCTCGGTCCCGTAGCGCAGCGTGGTCCCCGAGTACGTCGCGACCTCGGCCTGACCGTCGTCCCACACCCGGTCGAGGGAGAACAGCGGCTCCACGTGCGGGCGGGGCGCGGCGCCGTGCCCACCGCAGCCGGCCAGCGTCGCGGCGAGCAGCACGGCGGCCAACGCGCACTTCATACGATGCATGCGGTCATCCCTCCCGGGCGGGCGCCTTCAGGTGTTCCTCCAGCGCGTGCGCCAATCCGGCCAACTGCCTGTCGAAGAAGTGGGTGGCCCCCGCGACCTCGACCAGCGTCTTGGGCTCGGACCAGCCCGTGAACTGCGCGTGGAGCTGGTGCGGCGGGCAGGCGTCGTCGGCCGCGCCCTGGATCACCAGCTTCGGGGTCGCGAGCGTGAGCATCACGTCGAACGGGAACGTGCCGACCGGCGGCGCGATCAGCACCAGCCGCTCGATCGCGGGCTCCGCGGCCGCGAGCCGCGCGGCGACCCACGCGCCGAACGAGAAGCCCGCCGCCCAGAGCCGCGCGCGCGGGTAGCGCTCGCGCAGGTACGCGAGCGCTGCGCGCGCGTCGTCGAGCTCGCCGCCGCCGCGGTCGTACGCGCCCTCGCTGCTGCCCACGCCGCGGAAGTTGAAGCGCAGCACCGCGGCGCCCAGCTCGTGCAGCACCGCGCCCGCGCGATGCACCACCTTGTTGTGGAGCGTGCCGCCGTAGAGCGGATGCGGGTGGCAGACCAGCGCCGCGAGCGTGTGGTCGTGGGCGTCACGCTCCTGCAGCACCGCCTCGAGGCGGCCCGCCGGGCCCGCCAGCTCGAGCTGCACGAGGCGGGAGTGCCCGCCCGGCGCGTGGGTCATCGACGCTTCGCGCCCTGCGCCTGTCCGCCGAAGCGCGCGCGCAGCTTCTGCGCCAGCTCGGCGTCGAACGTCGCGAAGTTGAGGCCGTTGCCGTCGCCGATCGCGAGCACGCAGCCGGCATGGATCATCCACTCCTCGAGCCCGAGCGGCGTGGTCTCCTCGAAGTCGGTCAGGTCGCTGCTGAGCCGGCCGGGGAAGGTCTCGAACTCGTCGTTCCAGTCGTCGACGAACAGCACCTCATCGGTGCCGGTCAGCATGCCGATCGACGAGAGCTGGTCCAGCTCGCCGGGTGCCAGCAGCAGCACGCCGCGATGCTCACTGGCGCGTATGCCCTCGGCGCGCAGGCGACGGCGGATGGCCGGCCACTCGCCCGGGCGCTCCTGCCCGTCGAGCACCGGGATCGCGCACATCTCGAAATCGGGCATGAGATCGAGCCACGCGTCGAGCACCTCGGCGACGGTGGCGGTGAGTCGGCCGTGATGGAGCTTCTCGGGCATCGGGGGCTCGGATCTCGGGTCGGCGGCTGCGCGGCGTGGCGAGGCGGCATTCTAGGACGGGCGCGCGGGCGGGAAGTAGGGGGGCGGACGGGCGAGCGGGGTTCCTCGGCACACCCGGCGAGGAGACACGATCGGCGTTCCAGCCCGCTACTTCTCCCGCGCCGGCAGCGTCAGCACCGGGCACTTCACCAGGTGGCGCAGGCCCGAGGTGGTCGAGCCGTAGATCAGGTCCTGCAGCAGGCGGTGGCCGTGCGAGCCGGTGATGAGCAGGTCGGCATCGACCTCGTGCACCAGGCGTGCGAGCTCGCTCTTCACGTTGCCGAACCCGAGCCGGCCCGTCGCGGTGATGCCGCCCGCGCGCAACTCGGCGGCCAGGTCGTCGACCACCGCCTGGTCCTCGAGCGACTCGCGGTCGAGCGTCTCGGGTCCCAGGTAGCGGCCGGCCGCGCTCTCGACCACGTGCAGCAGCACCACCTCGGCGCCCGCGCCCAGCTCCAGCGAGCGCACGTGCTCGAGCACCGGGCGGTCGGCCTCGCCCAGCTCGAGCGCCACCGCGATGCGCTGGTACGGCACGGGCACGCCCGGCGCCATGTGGGCCGGCACCGCGACCGTGGCACCCGGCGTGGCGCGCGACTCGGGCGCGGGGAGGCCGAGCGCGGGCGCGAACCGCGCGAGCCACGGCATCGCGAGCAGGTAGAGCAGCAGCAGCGCGACCGCGCCGACCACCGGCAGCACGACGAGCTTCAGCCACCATCCGCCGGGCCCGGCGGCCGCGAACCAGGTGCCGAGCGTCTGCGCCACCAGGTTGGCGTTGAGGCCGATGATGATGATCGAGGCCAGCCCCGCCAGCGCGATCACCCAGCGCGGGTTCACGAACTCGCCCATCACGCGGCGGTCGCTGGTGAACGTGATCAGCGGGATCACCGCGAACGAGAGCTGCAGGCTCAGCACCACCTGCGAGAGCACCAGCAGGTCGTCGACCGCGCCCTCGCCGCGCGCGGCGATGAACGCCACCGCCGGCACGATCGCCAGCCCGCGGCTGATCATGCGCCGCATCCACGGCTGGATGCGCCAGCGCAGGAAGCCCTCCATCACGATCTGCCCGGCGAGCGTGCCGGTGATGGTGCTCGACTGGCCCGACGCCAGCAGCGCGACCGCGAACAGGGTCGAGGCCATCGAGGTGCCGAGCAGCGGCGTCAGCAGGCGGTGCGCCTCCTCGAGCCGCGCGACGTCGTGCATGCCGGCGCGGTGGAACGTGGCGGCCGCCAGCACCAGGATCGCGCCGTTCACGAGCAGCGCGGCGTTGAGCGCCACCACCGAGTCCACGAAGTTCAGGCGCACGGCCTGGCGCTTGGCCTCGCGCGAGTGCGCGACCGCGCGGCTCTGCACCAGCGCCGAGTGCAGATAGAGGTTGTGCGGCATCACCGTGGCGCCGAGGATCCCCATCGCGATGTAGAGCGAGTCGCCGTGGAGCCCGAGCACCGAGAGTCCGCCGCCGGCCGGATGCGCGAACAGGCTCGGCGCGCCGGTGCTGTCGCGCGGCAGCACGTGCGCGAGGATCGCGAGCAGGTCGGGGCGCGACAGCGCCATCTCGATCCCGAAGCAGGCGCCCATGGTCGCGATCAACGTGATGATGATCGCCTCCAGCGTGCGCATGCCCAGGCGCGAGAACGCGAGCAGCAGCAGCACGTCGAGCGCGGTGACGAGCACCCCGAACAGGAGCGGCAGGCCGAACAGCAGCTTGAGCCCGATCGCCGCCCCCAGCACCTCGGCCAGATCGCACGCGACGATCGCGATCTCGCACAGCAGCCACAGCGGCACGGTCAGCGGCCGCGGGTAGTACTCGCGGCAGGCCTGCGCCAGGTCGCGCCCGGTCACCACGCCGAGCCGCGCGCTGAGCGTCTGGAGCAGCACCGCCATCAGGTTGCTGAGCACCAGCACCCAGACGAGCTGGTAGCCGAAGCGTGCGCCGCCCGCCAGGTCGGTGGCCCAGTTGCCGGGGTCCATGTAGCCGACGCTGACCAGGTACGCGGGCCCCGCGAACGCGAACATGCGGCGGAGCCACGAGCCCGCGTGCGGGATCTCGATGGTGCGGTGCACCTCGGGCAGCGAGCGGCGGTCGACGTTCACGCGCCCCGCCCCCCGCGCATTTCGACCAGCACGCCCTCGACACCGCGCAGGCCGGTGACGAGCATGCGGCCGGCGACCTCGACCTCGACCACGTCGTCGAGCGCCCGCACCGCGACCACGCGCACGCGCACGCCGGGGACCAGGCCGGCCTCCTTCCAGCGCGCGAGGCGCCGCGCGTCGGCGTCGACGATCTCGCGCACGGTCGCGCGCGTGCCGGCCGCCAGCGTGCCGAGCGGGTGCAGCGCGCGGCGGCGGATGTGACCCTGGCGGTCGGGGATCGGATGCCCGTGCGGGTCCTCGTCGGGATGCCCGACCAGGCGGTCGATGGCCTCGAGCACCCGCTCGCTCACATGGTGCTCGAGCACCTCGGCGTCGTCGTGCACTTCGGACCAGTCGAACCCCAGCACCCGCACCAGGAAGGTCTCGAGGATGCGGTGGCGCCGCACCATCTCGAGCGCCAGCTTGCGGCCGCGCGCGGTCAGGCGCGCCCCGGTGCGCGGCCCGTGCGCCACCAGCCGCTCGCGCGCGAGCGTGCGCAGCATCGCGGTCACGGACGGCGGCGCCACGCCGAGCTGTGCGGCGAGCGCCGAGGTCGACACCGCGGCGCCGGCGGGGCCGAGCGCGTAGAGCGCCTTGAGGTAGTCCTCGCGGGAGCGTGACAGGTGGGGCATGGGGGGAATTAGATACGACTAATTGGGGCGTTCGTCAACCCTAACGACGCGGGCGCCGCGCGGCGGCGGAGCCGGGCGGCGCGCGGCGCCCGGCATCTGTTGATGCGCCCCCGAGCGTGCGCTACTCTCCCGCGTCCTCACGACCGATTCCCGGAGACTTCCCATGCCCCAGATGACCATGGTCCAGGCCATCCAGGACGCGCTGCGCGTGGCGCTGCGCGAAGATCCGCGGGTGGTGGTGCTGGGTGAGGACGTCGGCCGCAACGGCGGCGTGTTCCGGGTGACCGAGGGGCTGCAGGCCGAGTTCGGCGAGGGGCGCGTCGCCGACACCCCGCTGGCCGAGAACGGCATCGTGGGTGCCGCGATCGGAATGGCGATCGGCGGGCTGCGGCCGGTGGCCGAGATCCAGTTCGTCGACTTCATCTACCCGGCGTTCGACCAGATCGTCTCGGAGCTGGCCAAGCTGCGCTGGCGCTCCGCCGGCCAGTACTCGGCACCCGTGATCGTGCGCGCGCCGTACGGCGGCGGAATCAAGGGCGGGCTCTACCACTCGCAGAGCCCGGAGGCGTACTTCTGCCACACCGCGGGGCTCACGGTGGTGATCCCCTCCACCCCTTCCGACGCCAAGGGCCTGCTGCTCGCCGCACTCGCCGGCGAGGACCCGGTGATCTTCCTCGAGCCCAAGCGGCTCTACCGCTCCACCAAGGAGGAGGTCGCCGAGGGACGCTTCACGGTGCCGCTGTCGACCGCGCGGGTGGCGCGCGCGGGCGAGCAGGTCAGCGTGTTCGGCTACGGCGCGATGATCCCGGTCGCGCTGGAGGCCGCCGAGCAGGCGGCGGCGCGCGGCTGGTCGGTCGAGGTGGTGGACCTGCGCACGCTGGTGCCGCTCGACTCCGAGGCGGTGCTGGCGAGCGCGCGCAAGACCGGCCGCGTGGTGGTGGTGCACGAGGCGCCGCGCACCTGCGGCTACGGCGCCGAGCTGGTCGCGCTGGTGGCCGAGAAGGCGCTCACCGCCCTGCTCGCGCCGGTGGTGCGCGTGACCGGCTACGACACTCCGTTCCCGTACACGCTCGAGCACACGTACCTGCCCGACGCGCCGCGCGTGCTGCGGGCGATCGAACACGTGATGTCCTACTGAGGGCCGTCCATGCTACTCATCCTGTGGGAGTACATCGCCAAGGCCGACCGCGTCGAGGAGTTCGAGGGGCTCTACCACCCCGAAGGTCCGTGGACCGAGCTGTTCCGCGGGGCCTCCGGTTACGTGAGCACCACGCTGTGGAAGGACCTCCGCTCGCCGCGCCGCTACGTGGTCGCCGACCGCTGGGCCAGCATGGCGCTCTACGAGGAGTTCAAGCACTCGCACGCCACCGCCTACGCCGAGCTGTCGGACCGCGGCCGGCGGCTGATTGAGCGCGAGACCGAGCTCGGGCGCTTCGGCGCCCTGGTCTGAGCGCGGAGGGAGCGATGGCGTTCGAGGTTCGACTGCCCGACATCGGCGAGGGCATCGCCGAGGGCGAGGTGGTGCGCTGGCTGGTGAAGCCGGGTGACGCGGTGCGCGAGGACCAGCCGCTGGTCGAGGTGATGACCGACAAGGCAAGCGTGGAGATCCCCTCGCCGCGCACCGGCACCATCGAGGCGCTGCACGCCGAAGAAGGCGCGATGGTGCCGGTCGGCAGCCTGCTCGTGAGCATCGCGGTCGCCGGCGGCGCCGGCGCCGGCGCGCCCGCGGCGCACGCGCCGGCACCGAGCAGCACGCCCGCGGCGCCAGCGGCGGCGGCCGCGGCGACGGGCGCGCGCGCCGCGGCCAGCCCCGCGGTGCGCGCGCTCGCCCAGTCGCTCGGCGTCGCGCTCGAAGGCATGGCCGGCAGCGGACCGGGCGGCGCCATCACCGCCGGCGACGTGAAGCGCGCGGCCGGCGGCGCGGGCGCGACTGCGCCGGCGGGCGCGATCGGCGCCGCGGCGGGTGCGGCGAACGCCACCGGCGCGGGCGCGGCCGCCGCTCCACGCGCGGCGAAGGCGGACGAACCCGAGGAGCGCATTCCGGTGCGCGGGCTGCGCCGGCGCATCGCCGAGCACATGCGCCATGCGCTCGACACCACCGCGCCGTTCACGTTCGTCGCCGAGGCCGACCTCACCGCGCTGGTGCTGCACCGCGAGGCGCAGCGCGCGCGCGCCGAGGCGGCGGGCGTCAAGCTGACCTACCTCGCGTACGTGTTCCGCGCGCTGCCCGCGGCGCTCGCGAAGTTTCCGCTGCTCAACGCCAGCCTCGACGATGGGCGCGGCGAGATCGTGCTCAAGCGCTACGTCCACCTGGGGATCGCCACCATGACCGACGAGGGCCTCACGGTGCCGGTGATCCACCACGCCGGCCGCCTCGGCCTGTTCGCGGTGGCGCGCGAGATCGCGCGGCTGGCCGCCGCGGCGCGCGCCGGCAAGCTGACGCTCGAGGAGCTCCAGGGCGGCACCTTCACGGTCACCAGCACCGGCGCGCGCGGCGGGCTGCTCGCCACGCCGATCCTGCACCATCCGCAGGTCGCGATCCTCGGCGTCCACGAGGTGAAGAAGAAGCCGGCCGTGGTGAACGGCGAGATCGTGGCGCGCGACCTCACCAACTTCTCGCTGACCCTCGACCATCGCGTGGTGGACGGCGCGGTGGGCGCGGACTTCCTGTACGCCCTCATCGATGCGCTCGAGCGCCCGCAGGACTGGCTCTCGGACGCGGACCTGGCCTGACGAGGAGACCCGCCATGCTGACCCGGACCCGCTGGCTGATCGTCGCCGCGCTGCTGCTGGCCTCCACGGGTGCGCTTGCCGGCCCGCCCCCCACCCGTGTCGCGGTGGTGAGCGACACGCTGCACGGCACCGCGATCGAGGACCCGTACCGCTGGCTCGAGGACAAGGACGCGCCCGCGACGCGCGCGTGGCTCGACCAGCAGATCCGCTACACCAAGGAGACGCTGGGCAACTACTCCGGGCGCACCCGCCTGGTGACCCGGCTCGCGCAGCTGCTCAAGGTCGACGCGGTGACCACGCCGGTCGAGCGCGGCGGGCGCTACTTCTTCTCGAAGCGCGCCGCGAACCAGGACCAGCGGGTGCTGTGCGTGCGCCAGGGCGTCGCGGGACCGGACGAGGTGCTGGTCGATCCGCATCCGCTGAGCGCCGACCACAGCACGTCGGTGAACTACCTCGATGAGTCGAGCGACGGCTCGCTGGTCGCGGTCGGCACCCGGCAGGGCGGCCGCGACGAGGTCGTGGTGTCGTTCGTGCAGGTCGCGACCCGCAAGCCGCTGGCCGACGCGCTGCCGCTGGGGCGCTACTTCGGCATCCAGATCGGCGCCGACGACCGCGGCGTGTACTACTCCCGCTCGTTCCCCGACGGCGCGCGGATCTTCTACCACGCGTTCGGCGCCCCAGTGGACAAGGACGCCGCGCTGTTCGGCGAGGGCTACGGCGGCGACAAGATCATCGACCTGCTGCTGAGCGACGATGGGCGGCGACTGCTGTTCACGGTGTACTACGGCGCGGCCGCCGAGCGCAGCGAGCTGTGGGTGATGGACACCAAGACCCGCGGTCCGGCGACGCCCATCGTGAAGGACATCGACGCGTTCTTCGGCGGCGAGATCGCCGGCGACCAGCTCTACCTGCGCACCACGTGGAAGGCGGCGCACGGGCGCATCGTGCGCGTCGACCTGAACCACCCGGCGACCGATGCCTGGCGCGAGGTCGTGCCCGAGGGTCCGCACGCACTGGTGGACTTCTCGCTCGCGGGCGGCCGGGTGTTCGCGAGCTACCTCGAGGACGTGGCGTCGAAGGTGCGCGTGTTCGGCCCCGACGGCCGGCGGCTTGGCGAGATCGCGTTCCCCACGCTGGGCACGGTGAGCGGCATCAACGGGCGCTGGAGCTCGAACGAAGCGTTCTTCACGTTCTCCTCGTTCGTGGTCCCGCCGACGATCTACCGCTTCGACATCCCGGGCGGCGTGCGCACCGAGTGGTGGCGGTCCTCCGCGCCGGTCGTGAGCGCGCGATACGTCACCGAGCAGGTGTGGACCACGTCGCGCGACGGCACGCGGGTGCCGATGTTCCTCGTGCACCGCAAGGGGCTCGAGCTCGACGGCAAGCGTCCGGTGCTGCTCACCGGCTACGGCGGCTTCGACGTCAACGAGACTCCGAGCTTCTCGCCCGAGGCGGTGATCTTCGCCGAGAGCGGCGGCGTCTACGCGCTGCCGAACCTGCGAGGCGGCGCCGAGTTCGGCGAGGACTGGCACCGCGCCGGGATGCTGGAGCAGAAGCAGCACACGTTCGACGACTTCATCGCGGCGGCCGAGTGGCTGGTCGGCAACCAGTACACCGACACCGAGCACCTTTCGATCCTCGGCGGCAGCAACGGCGGCCTGCTGGTGGGCGCGTTCATGACGCAGCGGCCCGACCTCTGCCGCGCGGCGATCTGCGCGGTGCCGCTGCTCGACATGCTGCGCTACCACCGCTTCCTGGTCGCGCGCTTCTGGGTGCCCGAATACGGCTCCGCCGACGATCCGTCGCAGTTCCAGTTCATCTACGACTACTCGCCGTACCAGCACGTGGTGAAGGGCACCGAGTACCCGGCGGTGATGTTCGTGAGCGGTGACTCCGACACCCGTGTCGATCCGCTGCACGCGCGCAAGATGACCGCGCTCATGCAGGCGGCGACCGGCTCGGATCCGCTGCGCCGCCCGGTGCTGCTGCACTACGACACCAAGTCCGGCCACGCCGGCGGCAAGCCGGTGGGCCAGCAGATCGAGGACAACGCCGACCAGCTGCTGTTCCTCTTCGAGCAGCTCGGCATGAACCGCGCGAGCGGGCCGGTCGACACCCCGGTCGGCGGCGTGAACCGATGACCTCGTGACGGGCCGCGGCCCCGCGCCGCGGTCCGCCCACCCGCGACCGGAGAGACGCACCCCATGAGCGAGACTCCGCTCCAGATCCTCGATCCCGACGGCCACGCGGTCGGCCCGCTGCCCGACGTGTCGGCCGACGACCTGCGCCGGCTCCACCGGCACATGGTGCGCATGCGGCTGATCGATCAGCGCATGCTCTCGCTGCAGCGGCAGGGGCGCATCGGCTTCTACGGCATGGTCACCGGCCAGGAAGCCGCCGTCACCGGCTCGGCGTTCGCGCTGCGCGACACCGACTGGGTGTTCCACGCGCTGCGCGAGACCGGCGTGTGCCTGTGGCGCGGCACCACCGTGCAGGAGCTGGTCTGCCAGCTGATCGGCAACTCGGGCGACGTGCTGCTCGGACGCCAGATGCCGATGCACTTCAGCGATCGCAAGGTCCACTCGGTGGCGTGGTCGAGCGTGATCGGCACCCAGCTCCCGCACGCGGTGGGCGCCGCGTACGCCGCCAAGCTCCAGGGCCGCGACGAGGTGTGCGTGGGCTACATCGGCGACGGCGGCACCTCGATCGGCGACTTCCACGCCGCGTTGAACTTCGCCGCCGTGTGGCAGGTGCCGTGCGTGTTCTTCTGCCAGAACAATCAGTGGGCGATCTCGGTGCCGGTCGAGAAGCAGACGCGCTCGAGCAGCATCGCCATCAAGTCGGTCGCGTACGGCATGCCGGGCGTGCGGGTGGACGGCAACGACCTACTCGCGGTGATCACCGTGATGCGCGAGGCGGTCGCGCGCGCGCGCTCGGGCGGCGGGCCGACGCTGGTCGAGGCGCTGACGTTCCGCATGGGCGGGCACTCCTCGAGCGACGATCCCACCCGCTACCGCGACCCCGAGACCGTGAAGTACTGGGAGGCCCGCGACCCGCTACGGCGCTTCGAGGCTCACCTGCGCGGCGCGGGTCTGCTGTCCGACGTCGACCTCGCGGGCTGGACCACCGCGATCAACGACGAGATCTCGGCGGCGATCACCGCGGCCGAGGCGCTCGGACCGCCGCCGATCGAGAGCCTGTTCGCCGACGTCTACGCCCAGGTGCCGCCGCACCTCGAAGAGCAGCGCCGTTACGCGGTGGCGATGGGCGAGGGCCAGCGCGTCGAGGGCGCGTTCCCGCTCTAGCGCGCCGCGCCGCGCTGGCGTTCCGCCGGCGCGCGGCGTGGGACGGCCGGCCGCGCGATCGGGCGCGAGCCACGCCGCGCCCCCAACGCGACGAGCCCGGCTCTGGGCACCGGGCTCGCGCTTGCTCCGCCTTCCGTGGCGGCGTCCGAACTACTTCTTGGGCATCTTGAGCGTCTGGCCTGGCCTGACCCTGTCGGTGACCATGTTGTTCTCCATCATGATCGCGGCCTTGCTCGTGCCCCACTGCTTGGCGATCGAATCGAGGGTCTCGCCCGAGCGCACCTTCACCTTGTCCGGGCGCTGGATCACGACCGGCGCCACGGCCGGCGTGGTCGCCGGCGTAAGCCGCGGCGTGGACTGACACGGTCACCGCCGCGGGCTTCGCGGCCGGCACCACCGCCACGGGGGCGGGCAGCGGCGCGGGCGCGGTCTCGGCCGGCTGCGGCAGCGCCGGCTTGGGAGCCTCGAGCGGCTGCTGCACGGCCGTCGGCGCGGGCGCCGTCGGCTTGATCGTCCGCGGAGCCGCGACCGGCACGAGGGCACTCGCCACCTGGCTGGCCGCGGCGGGAACGCTGGGGGCCGCCGGCTTGGGCGCCGGAGCGACCGCGACCGGCGCGCTCTTGGAAGTCGGGCTGACCGCGACCGGAGCGCTCCTGGGTGTCGGACTGACCGCGGCCGGCGCGGGGGTCACGGGTTGCGGCGTCACGGCGACCGGCGCGGGGGTGTTCGCGGCGGCCGGAGCCGGCACGGCGCGCGGAGGCGTGACCGCGACCGGCGCGGGAACCGACGGCTTGGGCGTCGACGGGGCCAGCGCCGCGGCTTCCGCCGCGCTCAGCAGACCCGAGGCGGCGGCACCCTGGGACTTCGCGTGCTTCGCGGGCTTGGCCGGCGCGGTGGTGGCGAGCGGAGTCGTGTCCGCCGGCGGCGTCTTCGCGGCCTTGGACGCCTTCGCCGGCTTCGCGGGCTTCTCCGCGGGCGTCTGCGCGGCGACCGGTGCGGACTCGGCCGGCTTGCCGTCGGCCATCGGGCGCATGATCGCGCGCATCGCGCCGGGGTGCATGGTCAGGCCGAAGCGGTGCTCACCGTCGCCCTGGCCCGGGATGATGTAGCCGTAGTCGAACCACATCGAGCCCACGCCGCCGCCGAGGCCGAACGTGGGGCCCGTGAGGCGGTCGTCCGACGCCGCCGCGAGTTCCTTGCGGTAGCCGGCGCGCAGGGCGAGCACGCCGTGATAGCGCCACTCGACACCGGCACGCACGTCGTTGTAGTACGCCTTCGGGAAGTTCGCGTCGAGCGCCAGCCGCATGCCGCTCGGCAGGTCGAGCGCGGCGCCGACGCCGTAGTTGGTGGGCAGCGGGAACGACGCGCCGCCGTAGTTCATCCGGCCGCCGAGATTCTGAGCGGCGATGCCGAGGCCGGCCATGCCCGCGCGCACCTGGACGCCGCCGTCGAACGTGAGGCCGGAGCCCGACACCGCATCGAGCACCTCGCTCACGTACTTGGCGCCGAGACCCGCGCTGACCACGGGGCCGAATTGCCGCGCGACGTGGACGCCGAGCGCCATGTCGGTGACGCCGAACGAGCCGGTCGACAGCCCGGTCGCGTCGCGCCCCTCGAACGAGCCCTGCCCGTTGTAGAGGCCGGACACCGCCCAGTGCGTCGAGGTGTTCGCGAAGCGCCCTCCGACCGCGACCCACTCCTGCGACGTCTGGTTCTCGAGTCCGGCGTGCGAGAACGCCAGCTCGGTCTCGTCGAGCCGCGCGAGCGCGGCGGGATTCCAGGCCGAGCCAATGATCCCCATCGGCAGGGCGAGGGTCGCCCCGGCCATGCCGAGCGCGCTCGCGCCGGCGCCGACGGAGAGGAAGTTGCCCGCCGTGGTCCCGGCCGCATCGATCGACGCGTGCACCGGAGCGATGCCCACGAGCGCCAGCACGCACACCATTGCCGCCATCCGCTTGATCATCGTCGTCGCCCTCATGGCACGCGCACCAGTCGGACGTGCTGCCGCGAGTCGCCCGCGACCAGCCACGCCGTGTACGGACCGGGGGCGACTTCACGCCCCATGTCGCTCCTTCCATCCCATGTCACGCTGCGTCGACCGGGTGCCAGCGCGCTGAGGGCGAGCCGCCGGATGCACCGGCCTGCACCGTCCACGATCTCGAGCCGCGCGTCCCCGGCCCCGCTCGCGGGCACCGCCACCGGGATGGTGACGGACGTGCCGCTGTGGCTGGGGTTGGGATAGCCGGTCTCGACCTCCCACGCGGTGGGCGCGCCGTTGCCGGGCGGCACCGTGAAGGTCACGTGGGCCGCCGCGCCGCGCGCGCTCTCGTTGGCGCTCACGTCGAGCGCGGTGATCGCGTAGTAGAGCGACGTGGCGCCGATCGGGACCGCCGTGTCCAGCCAGCTCGTCGCGGCGATCGTGCCGCCGCTGATCAGGCTCCACGGCCCGGCGGCACTGGTCGCGCGATAGACCCGGTAGCCTCCGAGGTCGCTCTCGCTGTTCGCGTTCCAGGTCACGTTCACGTTCCCGCCCTGGATCGCGGCCACGGTGCCGGTGGGCGCCGCCGGCGGGGCGGTGTCGAAGGTCCAGTCGAACTGGACCACGTTCGAGATCCCCGACCAGTTGTTCGCGTCGTCGCGCGTCTTGATGGCGAACCAGTAGGTGGTGCCGCGCGTGAGCCCGCGCACCTTGACGCTCTGGAGCGTGCCCGCCGCCCGCGGTGTGGGCGCCCCGGTGACGAGCGTCGCGCCCGAGTAGTTCCCGGACGTGATCGCCGAGGTGGACATGCGCACCTCGTAGGCAGCGGCGGTGCCGATCGCACCGTCGTCGCCCGGCGAGGTCCACGACAGCGTCAAGGAGTCCGCTCCCGCCCCCTGAGCGTGCGCGAACACCGGCGCCAGCAGCAGCAATGCCAGGCCGACGAGCGCGACGACCCACAGCAGCGTCCCGCGCTGGCCGTGGCGGCCCCGGGTGCGGGTGCGCGACGTCATGCGCGCACCCGCGTGCGGCGCGGCACGTCCATGGCCGCGTTCCAACCGAACCACACGAAGGAGGCCGCGAGGTCCTGGATCGCCGCCGGCGCCAGCGAGTCGGGCGTCGTGACGTTCGGGACGTTCGAGATCGCCGACGGGTTGCCGGCGTCGTCGACGGCCTTGGCGGCGAACCAGTACGTCACCTGGCGATTCAGCCCGCGCACCACCATCGACTGCGCGGTGCCCGCGACGGCCGGCGTGGGCTCGCCGGTGACCTGCGTCGCGCTCGCGAAGTTCGCGGCGGTGATCGCGGTGGTCGAGTAGCGGAAGTCGTACGAGGCCGCCGTACCCGTGAGGCTGTCGTCGCCGACCGCCGTCCAGTTGAGCGTCACCGTGGAGTCGGTCGCGCTGCCGGCCACGATCGCCAGCGCCGCGGGGCGCGTCAGGTCGGGCGCCGCGAGCGTCGTGCGCGTGATCACGTTCGAGATCCCCGCCCAGTTCGGCACCTCGTCGGCGGTCTTGATCGCGAACCAGTACTGCGTGTTCGCCGAGAGATTCGTGACCGTGAAAGTCTGCCGGGTCCCCGGCGCGGTGGGCGCGGGCTCGCCGGTGGCCTGCGTCGCGCCCGCGAAATTCGCGGCGGTGATCGCACTGGTCGAGTAGCGGATGTCGAATTGGGCCGCGGTGCCGACCAGGCTGTCGTCACCGGGGGTCGTCCAGTTCAACGTCACGCTGTTGTGGGTGACCTGCGCCTGCACGTTCGCCACTCCCATCCATCCCATGGCCAGGGCCACGAGCAAAATCGTGCGCACTTTCATGACGTCCCTCCGACCCACCGTGTGGCGGCGCACGGGTTCCGGACCCGCGTGCACACACGGACACCGCTGTACTCCGAGCCAAGGTGCAGCATGCGGCGCCGAGGGGGCGGCCGGTGCGCCTGCGACGCGTACCGGTCACGTCGGCTGCATCCCACTTGAACGAGCCGCGGCCTCCGCGCAGCACGAAGCATGCCCCGCAGGGCTTGGGGCGTCAGGAGATGCGGCGGGCCTCGCTAACTCGTGCGCAACGCGCGGTCTGGCGACAGAGAACGGCAGGGGCAGACGACGCAGCGACTGCCGGCGGGCGGCAGAACGCGCGCGATTCGCAACGCGGGCACCGCAGGACTGCAATGCGTCGCGGGGCGGAGGACCCGCGGACCCGGTGCTCGCGTCGGACGCCGGACGCGGCGGTCCAGCGGTCGCCGCAACCTCGCGAGCCGGGGATGAAAGCGCTTTCACCGCGCCCGTTGACACCCGCGACGGCCCCCCCTAGACTCCGCCCCTTGATTCGCGTGCACCGGTTCCCCAGCCGGTGATGCGAAGTGCCTGTCGGCGATCCTCGCCGCCGGGGGTGCGGGGATCGGGTCGACTGAAGTGTGGCCGATGGGGTGGCCGATAACCCGAAGGGGCCCTCCGTACTGCGCGGCCGGCCTTCATCCTCTCCCTCAGGCAGGCAGGACCTCGGATGAGCGGGCTTCCTCTCGAACGCGATGCGATCCTGCGCCGGGCGGTCGAACTCGGCGCGTCGGACCTCATCCTGACCGCGGGTCACCCGGTCATGATGACGGTCGCGGGCGCGCTGCAGCCGATGCCCGGCTCGGCGGTGCTCACGCCGGTCGACGCGCGTCGCCTCGGGGAGTCGTTCCTCACCCCCGCCCTGCATGAGCGCTTCCTGCGCGACCTCGAGCTGGACACCCGCTACGTGCTGCCGGGGCTTGCGCACTTCCGCGTCAACCTGTTCATCCAGCGCGGCCACTGGGGCGCGGCGCTGCGCATCGTGCCGATGCGCATCCCGCTGCCGGCGGAGCTGGGGCTCGCGGCGCACGTGGTCAACCGCGTGCTCGCGTTGACGCGCGGCCTGGTGCTGGTCACCGGTCCGACCGGAGCCGGCAAGTCCACCACCATCGCCTCGCTGCTCGAGCAGGTGAACCAGGGCGGAGCGCGCCGGCACATCGTGACCGTCGAGGATCCGATCGAGTTCATGTTCGAGGCCAAGAACGCGGTCATCGACCAGCGCGAGGTGGGCACCGACACTCGCTCGTACGCGCGCGGCCTGCGCGGCGCGCTGCGCCAGTTGCCGCACATCATCTTCGTGGGCGAGATGCGCGACCTCACCAGCATGGCGATCGCCCTGACCGCGGCTGAGACCGGCAACCTCGTGATCTCGACGATGGCCACGCAGTCGGCCTCGCAGACCGTGACGCGCATCATCGACGCGTTCCCGCCCCACCAGCAGTCGCAGGTGCGCTCGCAATTGTCGCTCACGCTGCGCGCGGTCATCTCGCAGGTGCTGCTCCCGCGCGCGGACGGCAAGGGGCGCGTGGCGGCGCGCGAGGTGATGTTCGTGAGCCAGCCGATCGCGAACCTGATCCGCGAGGACAAGATCCACCAGGTGCAGAACGTGATCGCGACCAGCCTCAAGGACGACATGGTCACGCTCGACGACTCGCTCACCGAGTTGGTGGACCGCGGCCTCGTGGCGTTCGAGACCGCGCACCCGTACTTCGACGACTCGGAGAAGCGCGCGGCGGTGCAGCGGCGCGCCTATCGGATCGCGCCGCTGCCGGTGCGCTCGGCGGAGGGCGGTCGATGACCCAGTCCTTCCGGCTCTCGACGCGCCGCTTCGGCGAGCTGCTGGTGGACCGCGGGCGGCTCACCGCGGACCAGCTCGAGCAGGTGCTCCACGCCCGCTCCGACCCGCGCGAGCGGCTCGGCCAGACGCTGGTGCGGCTCGGCATCCTGACCGAGGAAGACGTGGTCCGCTTCCTCGGCGAGCAGTTCTCGCTCGCGGTGGCCGGCGCCGACATGCTGTCGAAGGCCGAGCCGAGCGCGGTGCAGCTGATCCCCGAGCACCTCGCGCGCCAGGCGAACCTGCTCGCGCTCAATCGCGAAGGCGACACGCTGGTGGTCGCGGTCGGCGATCCGCTCGACGTGGTGTCGCTCGACCACCTGCGGGCCATCACCGGGTGCACGCTCAAGGTGCTGATCGCCAAGCCAAGCGAGGTGCACGAGGCGGTCGAGGAGTTCTACCAGGAGATCCGCGCCACCGAGAAGGTCGGCGAGATCCTCGACAAGCTCGACCTCACGGCGTCCGGCGAGGGCGACGAGGACGTCGACCTCGCCACCCTGCGCCAGCAGGTCGAGGACGCCCCGGTCGTGCGGCTGGTCAACCTCATGCTGGCCGAGGCGATCGACTCGCGGGCGAGCGACATCCACGTCGAGCCGCTGCGCGACCGCATCACCGTGCGCTTCCGCATCGACGGCGTGCTGCACGAGACCATGAAGCCGCCGAAGCACCTGCAGATGGCGATCACGTCGCGTATCAAGGTGCTCGCCGACCTCGACATCGCCGTGCGCCTGCTGCCGCAGGACGGGCGCCTCACGGTGCACCTGCCCGACCGCGAGGTCGACATCCGCGTCTCGACGCTGCCGACCGCCTTCGGCGAGAAGGTGGTGCTGCGTCTGTTCGACAAGGGCGCGTTCAGTCGCGTGGTCGCCAACCTGGGTCTCGAGGGCGGCGCGCTCGACGCGTTCCAGCGCGCCATCCGCCAGCCCTACGGCATGATCCTGATCTCGGGCCCGACCGGAAGCGGCAAGACCACGACGCTCTACGCGGCGCTCAACGAGATCAAGAGCGTCCACAAGAATCTGGTCACGGTCGAGGACCCGATCGAGTACCACATCGAGGCGGTCAACCAGGTCCACGCGAACCACAAGGTCGGGATGACGTTCGCGCGCGCGCTGCGCTCGATCCTGCGCCAGGACCCGGACGTGATCATGATCGGCGAGATCCGCGACGCCGAGACCGCCGACATCGCGGTCAAGAGCGCGCTCACCGGCCACCTGGTGCTCTCGACCGTGCACGCCAACGACGCCGCCGGCACCGTGACGCGGCTCGTCGACATGGGCGTGCCGCGCTACCTGGTGGGCTCGGCGGTGACACTCGTGATGGCGCAGCGCCTCGTACGCCGCGTGTGCGATCGGTGCCGCGAGACGGTGATCCCCGATCCCGAGCAGCTCGCCGTGATGGGCGAGGACGCCACGCTGCTCAAGGGCCGTCCGCTCGCGCGCGGGCGCGGGTGCATCGCGTGCAAGCAGACCGGCTACTCCGGCCGCACCGCGGTGTTCGAGGTGATGGAGCTGCACAAGCCGATCCGGCGCATGGTGCTGGACGGGCTGACCGAGGACCAGATCAAGCTGAAGGCGATGGCCGAGGGGCTGATGACGCTCCGCAAGAGCGGTATCCGCAAGATCCTCGACGGAGTCACCACGATCGACGAGGTGCGCGCCGCGACCCTCGCCGACGACGCGTAAGGCGACATGCCCTCCTATTTCTACCGAGCCCGTGATGCCAACGGGCGGCCGCACGAAGGCGTCGAGGTCGCAGCCTCCGAGGAGGAGGTGTTGCGCATCCTCGAGCACGCCCACCTGGTGCCGATCTACATCGAGTCGCGCGCGCCCTCCGGAGCGCGGGCGGCGCGCGCCGAGGTGCTGCGCCCGTTCGCCGAAGCGTTCGTGCGCATGCGCGCCCGCATCCAGCCGGGCTCGGTCGCATTGTTCGCGCGCCAGCTCTCGACCATGATCGGCGCCGGGCTGCCGCTGGTGCGCTCGCTGCGTTCGATCAGCCGCGATCACTACGACCGCCGGCTGGCGACGTTGATCGGGCAGGTGGCCGACGAGGTGCAGAAGGGCGAGTCGCTCTCGACCGCGCTCGGGCGCCACCCCGAGGCGTTCGACGAGGTGTTCGTGAGCCTGGTGAACACCGGTGAGGTGAGCGGCACGCTCGACAGCATCCTCGACCAGACCGCGACCTATTTCGAGAAGGCCGAGGCCCTGCGGCTCAAGGTGGAGGCGGCGCTTCGCTACCCCACGTTCGTGCTGACGTTCGCCGGGGTCGTGCTGCTGGCCATGCTGCTGAAGATCATCCCGATGTTCGCGAGCATCTACGACCGGTTCCGGGTCCCCCTGCCGCTGCCCACCCGGGTGCTGCTGGGCGCGAGCCGCTTGATCACGGACAACCTGTTGCTGGTGGCGCCCTTGACCCTGATCGCCGGGGTCGCGCTGTGGTACTGGGCCCAGACCGAGCCCGGCCGCCTGGCGGTGGACCGGGCGAAGTTCCGGTTGCCCGTGTTCGGGAACCTCATCAGAATGTACGCGGTTACCAAGTTCGCCCGGACCCTGGGCATCCTGACCTCGAGCGGCACCCAGATCCTGTACGCCCTCAAAGTCATGCGGCCCGTGCCGGGGAACAAGGTGCTGGAGCAGGGCATCGACTTCGTACGGGTCCGCGTCGAGGAAGGCGTGGCGCTCTCGAAGGCCATGACCGATTCCGGGGTCTTCCCCGAGATGGTGGTCCAGATGACGGCCACTGGCGAGGAGACCGGCAAGCTCGACTCCATGCTCTCGCGCACCGCCGACTTCTACGAGCAGCGGGTCAGCGCGGCCGTCGAGGGCATGAGTTCGCTGGTCGAGCCGATCGCGATCGTGGTGCTGGGCGGCATCATCGGGATCATGCTGATCGCGCTGTACCTGCCCATCTTCAACCTCGGCCAGGCGATGAAGGCCGGGATGCTGGGACACTAGGACGTTCATTGGGGGCGCGCGCCGCACGGAGGTTGCGCTCGCTCTGCTATCGTGGCGCGGTGACGGATCGGGCCCGGGTGGTCTGGATCCGGCAGTGACCGGTACGCCGGGACCCCACAACGAGGAGATCAGGACCCATGCGCAGGAAGAATCAGAAGGGCTTCACGCTGATGGAGCTGATGGTGGTGATCGTCATCGTCGCGATCCTGGCGGCGGTCGCGGTGCCGCTCTACATCAACTACGTCCGCGACGCGAAGCTCACCGAGGCCAAGGGCGCCATCGGCGCGATCGTGAGCGCGCAGCAGGCGTACTACCAGAAGAGCGCCATCGCCGGCCCCGGGACCTACGCCCCCGATCTGGGCACGCTCAAGAGCCAGCGGCTGCTCGACATCCCCGAGGCCGAGGCCAAGTGGATTTTCCAGGTCACGCAGGGCGACACTTCCGGCTTCACGGTCACCGCCGCGGCGATCGGCTCGCCGGGGGATTCGGTGTCGTACTTCTTCACCCGCATCGGAGGCGGCAACTTCAGCCGCTGAACCGAACGTGACGACGACCGACATGGCGCGGGGCGCCCACCGGGCGCCTCGCGCGCATGAGCGCGGGTTCTCGCTCATGGAGGCGATGGTCGCGGCCTTGATCGCCATCGTGGCGGTCATCGGTCTCGCGTATTCGTTCGGCCTCGGTCACGGACTCATCGACCGGTATGCCGGGAAGCGCGCGGCGCTGGGCGAGGCCCAGCGGCAGATGTCGCTGATCGAGCGGCTCGTCGCGACGCGACCGGACAGCGACAGTCTGAGGGTCGGCGGGCCCTATCCGGGCACTCCGATCCCCTTCTCCGTTCCGGGTGTGGCGAGCGGTAGTTCGCAGTGGACGGTGGACTGGTACGACGATCCAGCGACCACCAGCACGTCGCAGGACCTCAAGCTACTCACGTTGTTCGTCGTTCACGGGACCGGCCGCGAGGTCGATACCATCACCATCACTCGACTGATCCCGAAAGCACCATGACCCCTCCCCCGTCACGACATCCCGAACGCGGCGTGACACTCACCGAGCTCACGGTCGCAACCGTGCTCGCGAGCGTGGTCATGATCGGGCTGGTGGGCTTTTACATGAGCTCGCAGGGAGTGTGGCTCGATTCGTCGAGC
Source organism: Candidatus Eiseniibacteriota bacterium (assembly GCA_963725865.1). GTDB lineage: Bacteria > Eisenbacteria > RBG-16-71-46 > RBG-16-71-46 > RBG-16-71-46 > CAVSAC01. Next base: position 510,444 of record CAVSAC010000012.1, on the reverse strand, counting down.
CAGGCGGTGACCCAGCGTGAGGTCACGCAGCTCGTGACCGACCTCACCGAACGCGCGCGCGGGGCGAATCAGGTGGTGGTCACCGACGTGCAGGGCGACAGCCTGCAGTCCGTGACGTTCTTCGTGCCGACCAGCGCGGGAACCAACACCTACCACTACTGGTGGAGCGCCGGCGACCAGCGTGTGCACTTCGAGCGGGACGGAAGTGGCGACCGCGGACCGCTGCAGGTGTCGCAGGTCGAACGGTTCAGGTTCGTGACGAACGTCGACACGTCCTACGTGCGGTTCGAGCTGCGCATGTGCTCTCCCGAGGATCAGCACGTCGGCGTGACCTCGGGGCTCTACCTGCCAAACAACCCGCCGACCCAGCCATGAGAGCGCCCCGGGTCCTCCCGTGCGCGGTCGACGCGCCGCAGTCCGAAGGCTTCGTGCTGGTCGGCGTGGTGATCTTCGTGATGGCGCTGACCATCCTGGGCCTCTCGGTGTTCAGCCTGTCGAGCTACGAAGCCCAGTTCATGCGCCAGGCGATGCAGGAGCAGCAGGCCTACAACGACGCGATGAGCGGATTCGAGCGCGCGAAATACATGCTCACGGTGTCGCCCTATCGACTGGAGAGCGTGCAGAGCAATCTGCCCGCGGGAGTGGACTCGACGATCGCCTGGCAGGCCGGGAACACGGCGGGGCCCGTGAGCTGGGGCGGGCAGGTAATGCTGCGTGTGCGTGCGAGTCGCGGAAACTCGACGCAGGCGTACGTGGCGTGGTTCGTGCCCGAGCTCAGGGAGGACCAGTACAAGCGGCTCATCACGTCGTCGAGCGGCATGCGTGATCCCCTTGCGAGCCTCGGGATACCCCGCCGGCATGACTCGCTCAACCGGACCGATGTTCCTGAACGGGGACGTCTGGCAGAACTCTCACGACCGTTCGTGGCAGCCGGTGCTTGGCGGCTTCACCGGGTGGTGCGATTCGACAGCGTGACGACGCCCGACGTCGTCCAGCTTCATCGCCGCCGAAAGCGCGCTCGCGGGGCCTCCCGAGCACATGACGCCTCGGGAGTAACCCGATCGTGTCTCGAGATGACGCCAGGCCCCGGCACGTCTGGCGTACTACATCACGCCTCCGCACGGCTGGGCGTACAGCTTCTACGACTCTGGTCGCCGGTCGACCCACAGCAGTCTCAGGATCAAGGTGAAGGGTAACGCCGTCTGGCTGCTCGCGCGCGGATTGCGTCTGGATGGCCGATCTGGCAGTCAACGGTGAGGGCACGAATCCGACGCTGGTGATCGTCGCGGGGCGCAATGGACGCGACTCCCGGCGACGACCGGATGCCGGCATTCTGACGCAGGACTTCATCCAAGTGGATACGACGGGCACGCCGATCACCGTGATCATCGTCAGCGACGGAGTCGTCTACCTGGATCGCATCAGCAGTCCAGCGACCAACACCGGCTACGCGTACAACACCTCGATCGTCTGTGCGGGACTGGAGCCTCCCAGCCCTCACTACTACGACGTGGTTTCGGGCCCACCGCCTTGGCCGCCGCCGACGCCGAGCGGAATCTGGTTCAAGCTCCAGTACTCCTCGGTCGCCGAACAACCGATCGACTGGCTCAAAGACCACGATGCCTTGCCCGGCAGCAGCACCGTCGGCGCCCGTTTCAACATGATCGCTGGAACGTGGCAGGATAAGACCCCATGAGGAATCAAGGACGATGAGGGCTGGCCTCCGCAGCCGGCCGTGGGTCGGGCTCGATGTCGGTGCCTACAGCGTCAAGGTGCTCGCCCTGCAGGGTGGGGTGGTCGCCGCGCGCCACTGGCTCGCCGAGTTGCCACTCCCCGGCCAGGACGGGGACGGCGAACGTCCGCACGCGCCCGAGGTCGTGGCGCGCGCGATCTCGGACGCGCTCGGCCAGGCCGGGCTCTCGGCACGTGGGCTGCGCGGCGTCTCGCTGGCCGTCACGGGCCCCGACGTCATCCTCAAGCAGATCTCGCTGCCGCTGCTCGACGACGCCGAGGTCGGGCCGGCGCTGCGGTTCGAGGCGCGCAAGCACTTGCCGTTCGATCCGCAGGGCATGGTGCTCGACTTCCAGATCGTCGCCCGCTACCCGGTCGAGAAGAAGCTCGAAGTCCTGCTGGCCGCGGTCTCGCAGGAACGCCTGCATCGCGCGTGCGCACCGCTCAAGCTGCTCGGCCTCGAGGCGGACATCGTGGACGCGGCCCCGCTGGCGCTCACCAACGCGCTCGCGTCCACGCAGTCCGAGAAGGATCGCGAGCCGGTGGCGCTGCTCGACCTCGGCCACACCGCGTCCCATCTGACGCTGTGGCAGAAGGGCGAGCCGTATTTCGCGCGCCGGATCGACTTCGGGGGCCGCGCCATCACGCGCGCGATCGCCGAGGGCACCGGCTCCTCGGTGGCCGAGGCGGAGGAATGGAAGCTCGCGGCCGGCGCCGATTCGCCGGGCTTCCGGGTCGACTGGGACTCGCTCGAGATGCGCGCGGTGCTCGAGACCCTGCGGCGCGATCTCGCCGAGGAGCTGCGCCGCTCGTTCGCGTTCTATCGCACCGTCGGGCGCCTGCCCGATCCGCTGCGGCTTCGCATCTCGGGCGGATCGGCACGGCTGCCCGGGCTGGCGGCGCGGCTCTCGGAGCTGCTGGGCATCCCGGTGCTGCTGTTCAATCCGCTCGAGTCGCTCCACGGCCTGGATTCCTCCGGCACCGCGGGACCGCAGTTCGCGACCGCGTTCGGCCTGGCGCAGAGGTCGGCATGATGCCGGTGTTCCAGATCAACTTCCGCCGCGAGGCCTATCAGCGCGACGTCGCCAAGGCCCGCCGGCGGGTGTTCCTGCTGGGACTGTGGGTCGCCTACTTCGGTGCGATCGTGGTGGTGCTGGGGCTCTACGGTCTCAATTGCGCGGTGGTCACGCGGCGCGCCGGCGAGGTGGAACGCCAGGCGCTGCGGCTCCGCCAGATCCAGGGCGCCACCGCGGACACCCGGCTGTCGGCCGAGTCGCTGGCGCAGATCGAGCGCTTCCTGAGCAACCCGGTGCACTGGCGCGATCGGCTGGTGCGGCTCGCAAAATTGCTGCCGGCCGAAGCCCGCCTCACCTCCGCGACCGTGAACCCGCAGGGACTCGAAGGCGCGGCGAACGCCGAGATGCTCGTGATCACCGGCGTGCTGCGCGCCGGGCCCGGCGAGGACCGCATGCGCAGCGTCATGAACCTCGAAGCCACGCTGCGCGGCGACAGCGCGTTCACCCGCGGCTACAGCAAGGTGCGTCTGGCCTCCACGCGCATCCTCGGCGGTGGTGATCCCATCACCGAGTTCACGATCGAGTGCCGCTGATGAATCCTCTCGTGGCCGCCGCCCTCCGCCGGCACTGGCCCCTGGCCGGTGCGACGATCGTGTTCGTGATTCTCATGCTGTCGCACCAGATCCTGTTCATGCCGGCCATGCGCCGCTACGAGGGCGCCGTGGCCCGCGCGAAGGCGCTCGGGCTCTCGGTCGACCCGGCGCAGCCGGAGCCGGTGCTGCCACCGCGCGTGTTCGCGCGCGTGACCGACAACTCGATGCCACCCGCCGCGGCAGTCGAGCAGGCCAGCTCCGGAGTGCTGGCCGCGCGGCTGCTCGAGGAGATGACTGCGATCTCGCAGCGCTGTGGAGTCGAGGTGCTCGCTTCCGAGCCCGGCCCGATCTCCCAGCAGGAGGGCTCGACGATCGCCCGCGCGCACCTGACCCTGCGCGGCACCTACTTCGAGTTCGTGAGTTTCATCGATGCGCTCTCGCGGGGCCCCCACCTCATCGCGGTGGATCGCTTCACGCTCGCCCCGCAGTCCAGCGGCCTGCTGATCGAGGCGTGGGTGAGCCGCCTGGTGCTCAAGCGCGAAGGGGGCCGGCGATGAAGCGTGACGCCAGCGGGCTGATCGCGCCGTTGCTGGCCACCGTGCTGCTGGCGGTGATGCTGGTGCAGACCCGCTCGGCGCTGTTGGCCTCGGGTACGTGGCGGCATGGGCTGCAGCAGCCGCGTCCACCCCTGGTCGACCCGTATGCCCCGCTCGACCGTCTGATCGCCGACGTGGGTGGCACGCCCGCGCCCCAGGTCGCGCGGGACCCGTTCTCGATCACCGTCGCGGCGACGACCACGACGACCACGCACGTCGTGACGCGCGTGGTGCCGCCGCCACCCCCGCCCAAGCCGCTGCTCACCTCGATCGTGTGGGACAACGACCCCCGCGCCACCGTGCGCTGGAACGGGCGCGACTTTTCGGTACGGGAGAACGCCCTGTTCGCGGACTTCCGCGTGGTCAGCATCAACCGTGAACAGGTCCTGCTGGAGCGCGGGGGCGAGCGCATCGTCCTCACGCTGCCCAAGAAAGGAGAATGACGCGTGAGGATCCCGAGAGGTCGGCTCGTGCGGGCCAGCCTGGCCGCGCTGGCGGCGCTGCTCGCCTTCGCAGCGCCGCTGACGGCCGCAGACAAGCTCATCTCGCTCGACGCCGAGGATGCGAACCTGCCGAGCGTGCTCAAGATCCTGGCCGAGAAGGGCGACCTGAACATCGTCACCGGTCCGGGAGTGGCGAACGGTCGGATCTCGATCCATATGAAGGACGTGCCGCTCGACCAGGCGGTCAACCTGGTGGTGCGCGCCGCGGGCCTCGCGTACGAGCGCATCGGCAACAGCATCCTGGTGGCCGAAGCCCGCTCGCTGCAGGCGGAGACCGGCCTGTCGTCCTACGTGGTGGATCTCAAGTACGCCAACGCCGAGGACGTCCGGGCGGCGCTCAAGGACCTGAACGCCCAGATCGAGGTGGATCGCGGCGGCAACCGGCTGATCGTGCTCACCAGCCCGCGCGTGATCTCGGAGATCCTCAACCTGGTCCAGCGCCTCGACGTTCCTGCGCGCCAGGTCATGCTCGAGGCGCGCATCGTCGAGGTCTCGGTCGACGACACCAAGAAGCTCGGGCTCGATTGGGACCTGCTCACCCGCCAGGGCTTCATCATCGTGGAGGGCAATCCGGGGAGCTCGCCGATCGACGCCCCGCCCACGACGATGCCCTACATCGAGTCCTCGCCCGGCACCGGCGACGCGTATCAGGCGCGCCGCATGAGCCGCCAGGCCAAGGCGTTCAACGTCGCGCTCGACCTGGTGCTGCGCGAGGGCAACGGGCGCGTGCTCGCGAATCCCAAGATCGCCACGCTCAACGGCAAGGAAGCGACGATGCTGATCGGCCAGCGCATCCCGTACGTGGTCACCGGGACGACGTTCGCCGGCGGCGCGGGCGCGCAGACCCAGACGATCCAGAAGGAAGAGGTCGGCATCAAGCTGCGGATCACGCCGCTCATCAACGCCGACGGCTACATCACCACCGAGATCACGCCCGAGGTCTCGACCGTCACCGGCTTCCGCGGCCAGTTCGCCGACCTGCCGGTGGTCTCGACCCGACAGGCGACGACCACCGTGCGACTCAAGGACGGCAACTCCGTCATCATCGGCGGCCTGCTGAGCGAGGAGAAGACCGTCAACGTGACCAAGGTGCCGCTGCTCGGGCAGATTCCGGGGCTCGGGTGGCTGTTCCAGCACCAGAGCATCACCACGAGCAAGAAGGATCTCATCATCGAGGTCACGCCGCGCATCCTGCCCGACCAGCAGTAGCGATCAGAATCCCGGCAGCCGGCCGACGTGGACCACGCCCGCCATCCAGCCGAGCCACTGACCGACCGCGATCGTGAGGGCCAGGGCCACCAGGGCGAGCCCCGCGGTCGCCAGCTGGGGGGTCGACCGGCGCCGGCGGTACAGGTGCCAGATCAGGGCTGGGATGATCAGGCCCTTGAGCAGGACGAACATCCACCAGTGATGGTGGGCGAGGCCGGCCAGCAGCGGGTTGCCCTCGCGATTGCCGAACCAGTGGATGCCGAATGAGGTGACGACCAGATCGAAGCTGTTCGCCACCATCGCGAGGAAGAGGACGATGCGCATGGGTCCGATGGGTCCTGGCTGCGGCGCGGGTTGTGGTGCCACGAGCATTGTGCCCGACCGGCGTCCGCGGTTCAACGTCCGGAGTGGCGCTTGAGCCTCCTCGAGTGGTATCTGCTCGCCTGCGCGGGCGTGTTCGGTCTGGTGCTCGGCAGCGCGGTGACCGCGATCGTCTACCGACTTCCGCGCGGGCTCTCGTGGGTCCACGGGCGCTCGCGCTGCCCCAGCTGCGGCCACGTGCTCGGCGTGTTCGACCTGGTGCCGGTGCTGTCGTGGGCGTTCTCGCTCGGGCGCTGCCGCCATTGTGGCGCGCGGGTCGCGTGGCGCTATCCGCTCACCGAGTTGATGTGTGGGACCTGGGCGGTGCTGGCGGCGGCGCACGTCGGCCTCGACTGGACGCTTCCGTTCGTGCTGGCGTGGGGCGTGCTGCTGATCGCCCTGTTCTGGATCGACCTCGACGAGAAGCTGCTACCCGACGCGCTCACGTTCCCGGGGCTCGTCGTGGGACTGATCGCGGCGCTCCCGATGGGTCCGCGGTTCTGGATGTACGGTGCCGTGCTGGGCGCGGCGCCGCTGTTCCTGCTGCTGCTGTTCTGGGAGAAGGTGCTCAAGGTGGATGGCATGGGATTCGGCGACATCAAACTCGGCCTCATGTTCGGCGTGCTGCTGGGGCCGTGGGTGACCATCCTCGCGATCTTCGTCGGCGCGCTGGCGGGCAGCATCACGGGCGGCCTCCTGATCGCGCGCGGGCGCGGCCAGCTGCGGACCGAGCTGCCGTTCGGCGCCTTCCTCGCGCCCGCCGCGCTGGCCGCGTACCTGTGGGGCGATCCGCTCGTGACCGCGTACCTGTCGCTGCTCAGGCCGACGGGATGAGGAGGTCCTCGTGACGCGATCGCGGATCACCGGCATCGGGTTCCACGTGCCCGAGCGCGTGGTCACCAACCACGACCTCGAGCACATCATGGACACGAGCGACGCCTGGATCGTGGAGCGCACCGGCATCCGCGAGCGCCACTTCGTCGAGCCGGGCGCCGGCGTGGGCGCCTCGGCGCTCGGCGTCGAGGCCGCGCGGCGCGCGCTCGCCGACGCCGGCCGCACGCCGGCCGAGGTGGATTTCGTGGTGTTCGCCACCACCACCCCCGACTACATGTTCCCGGGCGCGGGCGTGCTGGCGCAGGACGCGCTGGGCCTCGGCACGGTGGGCGCGCTCGACGTGCGCAACGCGTGCAGCGGGTTCCTGTACGGGCTCGCGGTCGCCGACTCGTTCGTGCGGCTCGGCACCCATCGCTGCGTGCTGGTGATCGGCGCGGAGGTGCAGAGCACCGGGCTCGACATGCGCACCGAGGGCCGCGACATGGCGGTGCTGTTCGGCGACGGCGCCGGCGCGGTGGTGCTGGAGCCCTGCGACGACGGGCGCGGCGTGCTGGCGTGGGCGCTCCACAGCGAGGGCCGTCACGCGCAGGAGCTCTGGTGCGAGGCGCCCAGCTCCAACGTGCCGGGCCGTATCACGCCCGAGATGCTCGCGGCCGGGCGCCAGTTCCCGCGCATGAACGGCCGTCAGGTCTTCAAGCATGCCACTACGCGGTTCCCCGAGGTCATCCTCGAGGTGCTCGAGCGCGCGGGCCACTCGCTCTCCGACCTCGCGCTGCTGGTGCCGCACCAGGCCAACCAGCGCATCGCCGACGCTGTGGGCGAGCGGCTCGGGCTACCGCCCGAGAAGGTGTTCCAGAACATCGAGCGGTACGGCAACACCACCGCCGCCAGCATCCCGATCGCGCTGACCGAGGCGCGCGACGCCGGGCGCGTGAAGGCGGGGGACCTCGTGGTGCTGGCCGCCTTCGGCAGCGGCTTCGCATGGGGGGCGGCGGCCGTGCGCTGGTAGCACGACCCCGCGAGCATGTCCTTCCGTTCCGCGCTCCTCGTCCTGGTGATCGCGCTGACCGCGTGGATCGTCTCGCTCGTTCGCACGTGGGACGGCTACACGGGCATGAACCACACCGCCGGCACGGTCGCCGCGCTCGCCGACGCGACGTTGCACGAAGAGGCGCCCGGCGCCGAGCGCAGCGGAGTGTTCCTCGGCACGATCTACGCGCCGCCGTTCCCGCTGCTGGTGGCGGCGCTGCACGGCAGCGGCATGTCGTGGCGCGCCGCGCTGCGCTGGGCCTCGCTGTTGTCGGCGGTCGCGCTGCTCGCGGCGGTGTTCGCGGCCGCGGTGGCGACCGGTGGGAGCGCGGCGGGGGCGGCGGTGGCGCTCGCGCTGATCATCGCCGCATTCCCGTTCAAGGCCGCCTCGCTCGCGGGGCGGGCCGACCTGCTCGCCGCCGCGTGCTCGATCGCGGCGCTCGCCGCCTGGAACCTCGACCGCGAGCAGCGCGGGTGGCTCACCGCGATGCTCGCCGCGCTCGGCTGGCTGACCAAGCTCTCGACGCTCACGCTGCCGGTGGCGATCGTGATCTGGGCGGTGAACCAGCAGCAGGCGGTCCCGGCGATCCGCTTCGTGGCCCGCTTCGTGTTGTTCGTGGCACTCGGCACGCTCGTCACCCTGCCGTTCCACGGTGCCGCCTGGTACAGCTCGGCGCTCGGCACCCTGCTCGCCTCACCGCCCAACACCGGGCACGCGCTGCGCGGTCCCGCCGAGCTGCTGCGCTACCTCGGCGCGTTCGCCGAGCTGGCGGCCGCCGCCGCGCTGGCGCTGGCGTTCGTGACGTCGCGCGAGACCCGGCACCGGCCGGTGCGTTCGTTCGCGGTGGCGACGCTCGCGCTCGCGCTCGTGGTGCTGAGCAACCGCGGCTCCGATCACAATCACCTGATCGAGCTGGCGGCGTTCGCGGCGGTCGCCGGAGGCATCTGGTGCGAGCGCATCGGCGCCCGCGCGGTCGCGCTGCCGGCGGCGCTGGTGACGGTCGTCGTGTGCGCCGCGAGCTGGCGCGATCTGCAGTCGTTCAACCGCCAGGCCGACGACCCGGCGGCGCGGCGGGACGCGGTGCTGGCCGCCGTGCGCGCCGACACTGGATCGGTGTTCGCGGAGGATCCGCTGGTGGTGCTGGCCGCGGGCCGCCGTTCACCGCTGGCCGACCCCGCCACGTTCCGCTCGCTCGAGCGCGACGGCGACCGCGCCGCGCGGCGGATGGTGGCCGACCTCGCGGCAGGGCGCTGGAGCCTGGTGGTGCTCGAGACCGATCTGGAGACCGGAGCGCCGCGCTGGTACCACGACTTCCATCTCGGCGACGACGCCGTGACCGCGCTGCGCGAGCGCTACGAGAAGCGCGGGAACGCCGACGGCTACGTGCTCTACGCCCGCCGGGTGCCTCCCGCGGACACGCTGACCTCGCCGGCAGCTCCGCCGGTGGCGCCGGCCCCGGTCCCGGCCACCGCTCCGGTCCGCGCGGGCCGCCGCTCTCGCCGCTGAGCGGCGGCCGCGCGCCCGCTCAGGCGCCCGCGGCCGCTCCCTCGACGGGTCGCGTGACCGGCGGTTCCGCGACCGGCACCGCGCGTCGCTTGCGGCCCCCGCCCACTCGGCGCTGGAACGCGTCGAGGTAGGTGTAGAACACCGGGGTCACGTACAGCGTGACGATCTGCGAGAACGCCAGCCCGCCCACCACCGCCAGTCCCAGCGGACGCCGCGACTCGGCGCCCGAACCGAAACCGATCGCGATCGGCAGCGTGCCCATCAGCGCGGCCATCGTGGTCATCATGATCGGCCGGAAGCGGATGCTGCAGGCCTCGATGATGGCGTCGCGCGGGGGCTTGCCCTCGGTGCGCTCGGCGGCGAGCGCGAAGTCGATCATCATGATCGCGTTCTTCTTCACCAGCCCGACCAGCATGATCACCCCGACGAACGCGTACACGCCCAGCTCGGTGCGGAACACCAGCAGCGTGAGCAGCGCCCCGAAGCCCGCGAACGGCAGGCCGGACAGGATCGTGAGCGGGTGGATGAAGCTCTCGTACAGCACGCCCAGCACCAGGTAGATCACCATCACCGCGAGCACCAGCAGCCACAGCAGGCCCTGCTGGCTCGACTGGAACACCTGGGCGGTGCCGAAGAAGTTGGTGGAGATGCTCGACGGCAGCACCTCGCGCGCCACCTTCTCGACCGCCGCGGTGCCCTCGCCCAGCGACACCCCGGGGCGCAGGTTGAACGACAGCGTCACCGCCGGGATCTGCCCGGCGTGATTGACCGAGAGCGGCCCCACCGCCGGCGACAGGCGCGCCACCGCGCCGAGCGGGATCAGCGCGCCCGACTTCGAGCGCACCGACAGGATCGACAGCGCCGACGGATCGCGCTGGAACTGCGGCATCAGCTCCATGATGACCCAGTACTGGTCGTTGGGCGTGTAGATGGTCGACACCTGCGCCGAGCCGTAGGCGCTGTAGAGCGCCTGCTCGATCTGCAGCACGGTGACCCCGACCGCGGCGGCGCGCTCGCGGTCGATGTCCACCTGGACCTGGGGATTGCGGATCTGCAGGTCGCTGCTCACGTCCTGCAGCCCGGGCTCGTTCTGCAGCCGCGTCAGCAGCGTGTTGGCGCCATCGTAGAGCGCCGTCATGTCGGTGCTCTGGAGCGTGTACTGGTACTGGCTCTTGGCGACGCGCCCGCCCACCTGGATGGCCGGCGGGTTGTTGAGGTAGACGCGGATGCCGGGGACGCGGGCGAGCTTGGGCTGCAGCGAGGCGATGACCTCGTCGGCCGAGAGCTTGCGCTGCGCGCGCGGCTTGAGGCGGATGAACAGTCGTCCGGTGTTGCTGGTGCCGCCGCCACCGCCGCCCGCCGCCGACATGAAGTCCTGGATGTTGGGGTCCTTGGCCACGATCGCCGCCACCTCCTGCTGATGGCGCACCATGGATTCGAACGAGGTGCCCTCGGGCGTCTCGGTACTGCCCTGGATCTGGCCGGTGTCCTCGCTCGGCACGAAGCCCTTGGGCACGATGCCGAACAGCGCCACCGTGGCCACCAGGATCGCGGCCGAGAACGCCAGCGCGCTACGGCGGTGGTCCATCACCCAGCCGAGCGTGCGCATGTAGAAGCCGAGCATGGCCTGATAGCCGGCCTCGGTCACGCGGTAGAACCGGCCGTGGCGCTGCTGGCCGTGCTCGGCCTTGAGGAAGCGGCTGCACAGCATGGGCGTCAGGGTGAGCGAGACGAAGCCCGAGACCAGGATGGCGGCGCTGATGGTGACCGCGAACTCGTGGAACAGCCGGCCCAGCAGTCCGCCCATGAACAGCACGGGGATGAACACCGCCACCAGCGACAGCGTCATCGACAGGATGGTGAAGCCGATCTCGCGCGAGCCGTCGAGCGCTGCGCGCAGCGGCGGCTTGCCCAGCTCGAGGTGCCGGTGGATGTTCTCGAGCATCACGATGGCGTCGTCGACCACGAAGCCGACCGAGAGCGTGAGCGCCATCAGCGAGAGGTTGTCGAGGTTGTAGCCCATGCGGCTCATCACCGCGAACGTGCCCACCACCGACAGCGGCAGCGCCAGGCTCGGGATCACGGTGGCGGAGAGGTTCTTCAGGAACAGGAAGATGACCAGCACCACCAGCGCGAACGTGAGCAGCAGCGTGAACTGCACGTCCGTGACCGAGTTGCGGATCGAGATCGAGCGGTCGTAGAGCGGGAACATCTCCACCGACGTGGGCAGCTGGGGCCGAAGCCGCTTGAGCAGCGCTTGCACCCGGTCGGCGACCTCGACGGTGTTGGTGCCGGGCTGGCGCTGGATCGCGAGCACGATGGAGCGCTGGCCGTGCGCCCAGCTGACGGCCCGGTTGTTCTGAACGTCGTCGATCACCTCGCCCAGGTCGCGCACCCGTACCGGCGCGCCGTCGCGCCACGACACGATCAGGTTGCCGAAGTCCTTCGCGTTCTGTAGCTGGCCGTTGACCTGGACGGTGGCGGTGCGGTTGGGGCCCCACAGGATGCCGGTCGGCAGGTTGACGTTGCCGCTGTTGATCGCGCTCGCGACCTCGTCGATGCCGACCTGGCGCGCGTTGAGTGCGTGCGGGTTGAGCCGCACGCGCACCGCGTACTTCTGCGCGCCGAACACCTGCACCTGCGCCACGCCGTCGACCATCGAGATCCGTTGCGCCAGGAAGTTCTCGGCGTACTCGTCGAGATCCTGCAGCGACATCATCGACGACGTCAGACCGACCATCAGGATGGGGGCGCCGGCCGGGTTCACCTTCTGGTAGGACGGCGCGAGGATGCCCGAGGGCAGCCGCCGCAGTGTCTGCGCGATCGCCGACTGCACGTCCTGCGCCGCGGCGTCGATCTCGCGCTCGAGCGTGAACTGGAGCGTGATACTGGTGCTGCCCTGGCTCGACGAGGAGGTCATCACCTCGAGGCCGGGGATGGTCGAGAACTGCTTCTCGAGCGGCGTGGCGACCGCGGACGCCATGGTCTCGGGGCTCGCCCCGGGCAGGCTGGCGTTCACCGAGATGATGGGGTAGTCGACGTTGGGCAGGTCGCTCAGCGGCAGCCTGGAATAGCCCACCATGCCGAAGAACAACACTCCCACCATGATCAGCGTGGTGGCGATCGGCCTCCGGATGAACAGTCCCGAGAGGTTCACGGGCGCGCGCCTCCCGCGCCCGCGCGCACCATCACCTTGGCGCCGGGGCTGATGCGGAACTGCCCGTCGGTGATCACGGTCTCTCCCGGCTCGAGGCCCGCGGCGATCACCGCGGTCACGTCGTCGGAGCTCGTCACCTGCACCGGCCGCGAGGTGGTGGTCGAGTCGCGGTTGAGCACCACGACGTAGGTGCCCTGCTGGCCGTTGCTCACCGCGGGCGCGGGCACCACCAGCGCGCCCTTCTGGGTCGTGAGCACCATCCGCACCTCGACGAACTCGCCCGGCCACAGCCTGCCGTCGCGGTTGGCGAACTCACCCTTGAGCAGCAGCGTGCCGGTCGCGGGATCGACCGTGTTGTCCACGAACACGAGCCGGCCCTCGATCTCGACCGAGTCGCCGGCCGCGGCGCGCACCCACACGCGCGGGTCCGCGCTCCGGTAGCGCTGCACCAGCGGCAGCTCGGATTCCGAGACCGTGAAGCGCACGCGGATCGGACGCATGCGGTTGATGGTCACCAGCGGCTCGGAGGTGGCGGCCTTGACCAGATCGCCCACGTTGACGTGCAGCGCGCCGGCGCGGCCGCTGATCGGCGCGCGGATGCTGGCGTACTCGAGGTTGAGACGCGCGTTCGCGACCGTCGCCGAGTCGGCGCGCACCGCGGCGTGGAGCGCCTCGGCGGTGGACACCGTCTTGTCGTGTTCGGAAGGCGAGATCAGGTTCTGCTCCACCATGCGGTCGGCGCGCTCGGCGTCGCCGCGCGCACTCGAGTACTGCGCCAGGTCGCGCGCCAGCACGGCGCGCGCCTGCTCGTAGGCGGCGCGGAACGGGCGCGCATCGAGCTCGATCATCACCTGGCCGGCGGCGACCTCCTGCCCTTCGCGGATCGCCAGGCGCGTCACCACACCGCCCACCTGCGAGCCCACGTCGGCGGTCTCGACCGGCTCCACCGCGCCGGTGGCGAGCAACGCGAGCGGCATGTCGCGGCGCTCGACCGTGGCGACGGTGACGGCGACGCGGGGATTGCGGGGCGCCTTGCGGGCGCCGCAGCCGCCGAGCAGCAGGCCGGCCATGCCCGCGAGGCCGAGCGCGATCAGGAACGGGCGAACGGCAGTGCGGCAGGCGTCGGCTGTGAGAAGTGCTTCACGAGGGCGTTCCGCCCCCGGGATCGGGCTGGTCAGGCGCATGGGCTTCCTCTGGGAGGCGGATAGAGATCCTGTCTGAAGCATAGTCCTCATGAGGAATCGACGGTCAAGCCGGTGTCGAGTTTCCCCGCGCTGGGCAGGGCATCTGCCGCGCTGGTGTGGGCACGGATCCGGGCCCGGATTGACTCCACGGCCCGGAACCGGAATCGTGCGGTTTCCGCTCGGGCCCGCTGGCCGGCTTCACCCCTCTGGAGGCGCAACTCGATGGACCTACTGCGCCTGTTCGCGGACAACCTGCTGCCGGTGTTTCTGACCGCCGGGGCCGGCTACGCGCTGGCGGTCACGCTGCGGCCCGATCCGCGCGGGCTCGCCCAGGTCGCGCTCTACCTGCTCGCGCCCTGCCTGATCTTCGAGGTCATCCTCCAGAGCCACGTGCCGGTCGCCGCCCTGCTGCGCATGATGGGCTTCGCCGCCTCGTGCCTGGTGCTGCCGGCCGCGGTCGCGTTCGCGATCGCGCGCTGGCGTCGCTGGCCGCGGCCGCTCGCGAGCGCCGTGATCCTCACGGTGCTGCTGACCAACGCCGGCAACTACGGCATGTCGGTCAACCTGCTCGCGTTCGGCGAGGCGGGGCTGGCGCAGGCGAGTCTGTTCTTCCTCACCTCGGCGATCATCAGCTACACCGCCGGGGTGTTCGTGGCCTCGATGGGACGCGCCGGTCTGCGCGATTCCCTGCTCGGACTGTTGCGCATCCCGACCGTGTGGGCAGTGGTGCTCGCGTTCGGGATGATGCGCGCGGGGCTCGCGCTGCCGGGGCCGCTCGCGAGCGGCGTGCACCTGCTGGCGCAGGCATGCGTGCCGGTGTTCCTCGTGGTGCTCGGCATGCAGCTGCGCGGCGCGCGCCTGCAGGGGCCCGTGCGCCCGATGCTGATGGCGGCCGGACTGCGGCTGGCGGGCGGAGCCGGCGCGGGCCTGCTGCTGGCGCCGCTGTTCGGTCTGAGCGGCATGGCGCGCCAGGCCGGCGTGCTGCAGTCCGCGATGCCGTCGGCCGTGATCGGCACCATCCTCGCCTCGGAGTACGACGTCGAGCCCTCGTTCGTGGCGTCCGTGGTGCTGCTCACCACGCTGCTGAGCCCGTTCACGCTCACGCCGCTGCTCGCGTACCTGCGCTGACGCCGCCGCGTCCCGGGCGCGCGACTACGCCTCAGGCGCGCGGCTCCCGCACCACCACCGGCGGGGCGAGCGGCCGCTCCTCGCAGTCGCGCGGCGAGCCGTCCTCCCAGGCCAGCATCCCGAATTCGGCGGGGCCGTCGAGCGCCAGGATCGGGTGGTGCCACACCCCGCGGCGGAACGCGATCCCCTCCCCGGGCCCGCACACGAACGCGCGCAGGCCGCGCGGATCGGGCCCGCCGTCCGGGCGGTCGGGCGCCACGCAGATCAGGAAGCGCGTGCACACCATCGGGAGGAACACCTGGCTCGAGCACGGATGGCGCTCGAGCAGCGTCAGCCTGAACGGCAGCGCCTGCGCCGTGGAGCGGAACACCGCGAGGTTCGCCTGCGCCTGCGGGCGCGTGTTCTCGAGCACCGTGGTCCAGTCGAAGCGCACCGCGGTGCCGAGGTTGGTGTCGCGTCCGGCGCCGCGGCCGGCCGCGATCACGTCGCCGAACGGCGCGAACGCGGCGGGCGTCAGCGGCTCGGCGAACACCTCGGCCGCGTGCGGCGCGCCGGCCGCCATCACGAGCCCCGGTACGTGCAGTAGCCGAACGGGCTCAGCAGCAGCGGCACGTGGTGGTGCCCGCCCGGCGAGGCCACCGCGAACGTGATCTCGACCCGCGGATAGAACGCCTCCACGCCGAGCCGCGCGAAGTACTCGCCGACCTCGAAGCGCAGCCGATAGGTGCCGGCGGCGAGCGCCGTGCCCTCCGGCACCAGCGCGCGCACGCGACCGTCGGCGTCGGTCGCGCCGCCGCCGAGCCGCACGGCGCCCGCGCCGTCGAGCCGCTCGAGCGTGACCGCGACGCCGCTCGCCGGCCGCCCGCGGGTGGTGTCCAGGATGTGGGTGCTGATCGACACGGTGTCCTCCTCGCTCAGCCGGCGGCCGCCGCCAGCAGCCACGATTCCATGCGCAGGCGCGTGATGCGCGCCTGCTCGCGCGCCGCGATCGCGAGCTCGGCGTCGCGGTCGTGGCCGAGGCGTTCCTCGAGCGCCGCCAGCACCTGCCCCGCTCCGACCTCGCTCGCGCACAGGATGAAGATGAAGCCGAACCGCCGTGCGTACTCCTCGTTCGCGGACCGCAGGCGCCCCTGCACCGCGGCGTCGCCGCCCGCCACGCCGGCCTGCTCGCCGCGCGACCACTCGGCGGAGCGCGCGGTCTGCCCGGGCGCCGGCGCCGCGTCGCCGAGGCGCGGGTGCGCCGCGAACGCCGCCAGCCAGTCGTCGGGGTGGAACGCCGCGAACGCCGCACTCGCGGCCGCGAACCACGCGCGCGCCGAGCCGAACGGCCGCGCCTCGCTCACCTGCTCCGCGAACGCCGGGGCGCCGCAGAACGAGCGCAGCAGCGCCAGCAGCTCCACCTCGGGCAGCCCGTGCAGCGCCGCCAGCGCGCGCCGCTCCATCGCGGTGTCGCTCGCGTGCCCGAACGCCCGCAGCCGGTTGACGCCGCCGTGCGGGTCGATGTGCACGCGCAGGTGGGTGACCGCGCGCGGCAGCGCCGGCTCCAGCACGTGGAGCCGGTGCGGCACCAGCGGCGTGCGCTCGATCAGCGTGTCCCAGCCGGCGCCGCCCGCGAGCCGCTCGGCCACCTCGCGCGGGGCGAGCGCCTCGGCGTCGAGGCACTCGACGATCGCCGCCTGCGGCGCGTTGCCCTTGAAGAAATGGGTGTCGAGTTCGATCCGCTCCACCACGCCGCGGCGGCCGAGCTGGATCACGCACCAGTCGGTGCCCGGCGTGCGGCGGCGGCGGGTCTCCCAGCCGTCGCCCATGTGGGTGCCGCGGCCCGGCAGCAGCAGGTTGGAAGGCGGTCCGAAGAACGAGTCGCTCGCCGCCGCGATGGTGCCCCCGTGCTCGATCGCCGCCAGGTCGACGGCACCCGCGCCCCAGAACACCCGCGGCGCCGGCCGCACGGTGCCATACACGCGCAGGCGCGCCACCCCGCCGTCGGGATGGATGTGGAGCCGCACGTGGCTCGCGCGGCCGCTCGGCTGCGGCAGCGCGAGCACGTTCGCGGTGTCGGGCCGCACGACAGTGCGCGGCAGCACCTCGAGCCACGCGCGGCCGCCGAGCGCGCGCTGTTCGGCCGCGTCGCGCGCCGCCGGCAGCGCCAGCAGCTCGTCGGCGGTCGCGGTGTGCGGCAGGTCGAGCACCTCGAGCGCGACCTCCTGCGGGGCGTTGCCCTTGAAGTGCGTGGTGTCGCACAGGAGCCCGCTGATGGTCCCCGGCGTTCCGAGCCGCACGATCGCGAAGTCGTGGCCCGGAGCGCGGCGGCGCTGCGATTCCCAGCCGTCCATCCACTTGCCGCGGTCGGTGTACTCGCCCTCCTTCCAGACCGGCGCGTCGGGTCGGATCAGGTTCTCCTTGGCCGCGAAATAGTCGTCGGTGGCGTACAGC
This sequence comes from Candidatus Eiseniibacteriota bacterium, assembly GCA_963725865.1. Lineage (GTDB taxonomy): Bacteria > Eisenbacteria > RBG-16-71-46 > RBG-16-71-46 > RBG-16-71-46 > CAVSAC01. The sequence continues at coordinate 493,164 of CAVSAC010000012.1, read as the reverse complement.
ACGAAGGTGCCGGTCGCGTCCGCCGACAGGTCGGTCAGCGCGGCGAAGACCTCGGGCATGGGCGCGGAATGGGACACGGCTCTCCTCGCGTGTGGGCTGGCTGCGGGCGCGTCAGGCGCGCCCGTGGATGAACGACCCGATCGGCGGGCTGCTGACTCCGGTGGCGCGGCGGTATACCGGCCGGCCGCGCACCCAGGTGGACTCGACCACGCCGCGCAGCGTGCGGCCGAGGTAGGGCGTGAGCGGGTGACGATGCCTCAGGGTCGCCGCACTCACCACCTCGGTCGCCTCCTCGTCCCAGATCACCACGTCGGCGTCGGCCCCCACCCGCAGGCCGCCCTTGCGCCCACCCAGCCCGGCCAGCCGCGCGGGCGCCTCCGTGCACCAGAGTAGCATCCGGTGGAGGTCGATGCCGCGCTCGCGCGCGCCGGTCCACAGCGCGGACAGTCCGAGCTGCAGGCTCGCGATCCCGCCCCACGCGTCGAAGAAGTCGCCCGCGTCGAGCCGCTTGAGCGCCGGCGGGCACGGTGAGTGGTCCGACGCCACCAGGTTGAGCGTGCCATCGAGCAGGCCGTCCCACAGCCGCTCGCGATTCGCCGCGTCGCGCAGCGGCGGGGCGCACTTGAAGTGCGTGGCGCCGTCGGGGATTGCATCGGCGTCGAACGTCAGGTAGTGCGGGCAGGTCTCGGCGGTGATCGACAGGAGCTCGGCCCGCGCCTGGGCGAGCCGCCGCAGCACCGTGGCGCTCGAGACGTGCACGATGTGCGCCCACGCGCGGTGCTCGCGGCAGCGGTCGATCACCAGCGTGACCGCCTCCTCCTCGGCCTCCGTCGGACGCGCGCGCAGCCACGTCGCGTGCGCGCGCGGATCGCCCGGCTCGCTCGCCATCGCCAGCGCCGCCCGGGCGAGCGGACCTGGCAGCTCGGCGTGCACGAGCAGCGGCAGCCGCAGCTCGCGCAGCACCGGCAGCGCCGCGTCGAGGTCCGCGCGGGTGACCGGTGGGAACTCGTCCACGCCCGAGGGGCACAGGAAGCACTTGAAGCCCACCACGCCGTCCGCGGCCAGCCCGCGCAGCTCGCCCGTGTTGCCCGGCACCAAGCCGCCCCAGCACGCCACGTCGACGTGCGCGCGGGCCTCGAGCGCCTCGCGCTTGGCGGCGAGTGCGGCGCGCGTGGTGGTGACCGGCACGCAGTTGAGCGGCATGTCCACCACGGTGGTGACGCCGCCCGCCGCCGCCGCCGCGGTCGCCGTGGCGATGCCCTCCCACTCGGTGCGTCCGGGCTCGTTCATGTGGACGTGCGTGTCGACCACGCCGGGGATCAGCAGTCGATCGCCGGCGTCGACCACGGAGTCGGCGTCGCCCGCGACGTCGTAGTCGGTGATGCGCGCGATGCGCCCGTCCTCGACGTGCAGCGCGGCCGCCCGGATGCCCTCGGGCAGCGCCACCCGCCGGCCGCGCATCACCAGCGTGCTCATCGCCGCGGCGCGCTCATCGCTGGCGCTGCTGCAGCGCCCACGCGCCGAGCGTGACGCGCTCCGCTTCGGTGATGCCGGTCAGGTTGCCGAGCGGCATCGTGTGGGTGAGGTACGCCCGCACCAGGATGCGCTCGGCGTACGCCTCCATCAGGTCCTCGCGCTCGAGCGCCACGCCCGCCGGCGGCGCCGCGAACGCGCCGTTGCTGGGATGAGTCGCGTGGCACGGCACGCAGCGCATCTGCACGATCGCGCTCGCGGTCGCCTGGTCGACCGGCGGGTGCCCGTCGAGCGCGTGCAGCTCGGGCGGGTCGCCCGGCGGAGCGGTGAGCAGCGCCACCCCCACCAGGCTCGCGAGCGTGCCGGCGTACACCAGCGCGTGGGTGCGCGCGCCGCGGTTCATCACGTGCTTGGCGCCCGCGCCCAGCACGAACAGCAGACCCAGCACCGCCCATGCGTACGAATGCCCGTAGAGCCCGGGGAAGTGGTTTGAGAGCATCGTGAACAGCACCGGCAGCGTCAGGTAGTGGTTGTGGATCGAGCGCTGCTTGGCGCGCGCGCCGTACGAGGTGTCGACCGGCCGCCCCGCGCGCGTGGCCTCGACCATGTGGCGCTGCGCCGGGATGATCCCGAAGAACACGTTCGCCGTCATGATGCTGCCGAGCATGGCGCCGATCAGCAGGAACGCAGCGCGCGGCAGGAACACCCGCGTCAGCGCCCACGTCAGAGCGGTGATGAGCGCCAGCCCCACCACCCCCATCACGCGCCCGTCGCGCAGCAGCGGGATGCGGCACAGCAGGTCGTAGCCGAGCACGCCCGCCCCCAGCACGCCGAGCACGATCAGCATCCCCTCGCCGTGCGAAAGCGGCGAGGCCGGATCCAGCAGCATCACCCGGCCACCGAGCCCGAACACCACCAGCAGCAGCAGCACGCCGGTGATCCAGGTGGTGTAGCTCTGCCATTCGAACCAGTGGAGCCGGGGCGGCAAGTGGGCGAGTGCCCGGTGCTTGACCACCTCGTAGAAGCCACCCGAGTGGGTCATCCACAGCTCGCCCACCACCTCGCCTTCGCGCGGGCGCGCCGGCTTCTCGAGGCTCGAGTCCAGCCACATAAACAGGAACGAATCGCCGATCCACATGATCGCCGCGACGACGTGCGCCCAGCGCAGGACCAGGTTGAGCCACTCGGGGAAGGTCGGCGACATGGGTTCGGGGAGTCCGCCTCAGGGTGGGGGCACGAAGACGTGGCGCGAGACTCTAATGGCGGGGCGGCGCCCGGACAAGGACTCGGTGTAAGGCCGGCCCCGCGGCTGCGTCGGCAGGGGTGGACGCGCCGCGCGGCCGGCGGAGACACCGACCCGGCCGCGGGCGCCCGGACCCGAGGACCTCCCCATGAACGAATCGACCCGTTGCACCTCTGGCAAGGGTTGCGCCTGCGCCGAATGCCGCTGCCGACCCGCCGATGCCTCCGCGGGCGAGCGCACGCCCTGCCCGTGCGGTCCGGACTGCGATTGCGCCCCGACCCGGGCCTGCTGCTGAGCGGCTGACCGCGGCGCCGCGAGCCTGTAGGCTGGTCGCGGCGCCGCACCACCGCAGGCCTCGAGGGATCTCCGATGCACGAGCCCATTCCCGTCCCGCCGCTCGACGACGAGCCGCTGCTCCCCGCGAGCCCGGCGGTGGTCGACGTGCTGGTCGCGAACCACCGGCGCTTCCTCGCGTTCCTCGAGCGGCGCGTGGGCTCGCGCGAAGTGGCCGAGGACCTGCTGCAGGACGCGTTCGTGCGCGGGCTCGCGCGCGCCGGCCAGCTGCGCGACCAGGACTCGGTGGTGGCGTGGTTCTACCGCAGCCTGCGCAACGCGCTGGTCGACCACTGGCGCCGCCGCGGCGTCGAGCAGCGCGCGATCGAGCGGGTGGCGTCGGCCGCCGCGGAGTCGGTCCCGGGCGTGGACGCCGAGCTGATGGACGAAGTCTGCACCTGCGCCTCGCAGCTGCTGCCCACGCTCAAGCCCGAGTACGCCGACGCGCTGCGCATCGTCGACCTGGCGGGCGGCAGCGTGAAGGCCTACGCCGAGCGCGCGGGCATCACCGCGAACAACGCCTCGGTGCGACTGTTTCGCGCGCGCGACGCGCTGCGCCGCCAGCTCGAGCGCGTCTGCGGCACGTGCAGCATCCACGGCTGCCTGGATTGCACCTGCGACGAGGCGCGGCGGCGGACGACCTGAGCGCGGGTGCCGCGGATGACGATTGATGTGCCCGGCCGCCCCCGGCATACTGCCGCGTCCGCCGTATCGCCCCTCGACCGGGAGGCTCCTCGTGTCCACCGCAACCGCCGCGCCGCGGTCCGAGCCCACGCGCTGATGCGCGCGCGGCCGCATCGCTGGCTGGCGCTGCTGCCGGCCGCCGGCTTTCTGATCGGCGCGCCGCTCGCGAACCGGGTGCACGCCTACGTGCTCGGCCTGCCGTTCCTGCTGACGTGGATCGTGGGCTGCGTGCTCGCGACCTCGGTCGTGATGGCGGTGATCCACGCGCTCGACGACCGCGCGGACGCGGCGGCGGGCGTCCGCGACCGCGGGCGCGCGGCGGCCGGCAGCGCGGCGGCCGACGCCGCGGAGCGCCGGCCGCGGTGAGCGCGGCGCTCCTCATCCTGGCGCTGTTCCTCGCGCTCTCGTTCGCGCTCGGCATCCTGGCGCGGCGGGGCCGCACGATGACGCTCGAGCAGTGGACGGTCGGGGGCCGCGGCTTCGGCGCGCTGTTCGTGTTCCTGCTGATGGCCGGCGAGATCTACACCACGTTCACGTTCCTCGGCGGCAGCGGGTGGGCGTACGGGCGCGGCGCGCCGGCGTTCTACATCCTGTGCTACGGCGCGATCGCGTACACCATCTCCTACTTCCTGTTGCCCGTCGTGTGGCGCTACGCGACCGAGCACCACCTGCACTCGCAGGCCGACTTCTTCATCAAGCGCTACGACAGCCCGGCGCTGGGCGTGGTGGTGGCGTTGGTGAGCGTGGCGGCGATCGTGCCGTACCTGACGCTGCAGCTGAAGGGCCTCGGCATCATCGTGTCCGAGACCTCGTACGGCGCGATCTCGATCCCGGCCGCGGTGTGGCTCAGCACCGCGGTACTGGTGGTGTACGTGATCGTCTCGGGCGTGCACGGCTCGGCGTGGACCGCCGTGGTGAAGGACGTGATGATCCTGGCGGTCGCGGTCGGGCTCGGGGTGTACCTGCCGATCCACCATTACGGCGGCTTCCGCGCGATGTTCGAGGCGATCGAGGCGGCGCGACCGGGCTTCTTCGCGCTGCCCGCCCACGGCCTGAGCCCGACCTGGTTCGTCTCGACCGTGGCGCTGACGGCGGTCGGCTTCTACATGTGGCCGCACGCGTTCGCGAGCGCGTACACCGCGCGCTCGGCGGACGTGTTCCGCAAGAACGCGGTGGTGATGCCGATCTACCAGCTGGTGCTGCTGTTCGTGTTCTTCGCCGGCTTCGCCGCGATCCTGAAGGTGCCGGGGCTCGAGGGCGCCGACGCCGACCTGTCGCTGCTGCGGCTCTCGAAGCTCTCGTTCGGCCCCGGCCTGGTGGGCGTGATCGGCGCGGCCGGGCTGCTCACGGCGCTGGTGCCGGGCTCGATGCTGCTGATGACCGCCGCCACCATCCTGGCGAAGAACGTGCTGAAGCCGCTGATGCCGGCGGCGAACGAGCGCACCATCGGGCTGCTCGCCCGCTCGCTGGTGCCGGTGGTGGCGCTGCTGTCGGTGTTCTTCGCGCTGCACGGGGGCGAGGCGCTGGTGCCGCTGCTGCTGATGGGCTACAACCTCGTCACCCAGCTGGCGCCCGCGCTCTACCTGAGCCTCGGCCGCACGCCGTGGGCCACCCGCGCGGGCGCGATCGGCGGTATCCTCGCGGGCGTGGCGACGGTGGCGGCGATCACGCTCTCGGGCACCACGCTGCCGAAGCTGCTGCCGGGCTGGCCAGTGGAGATCACCGACCTCAACATCGGCGTGGTCGCGCTGGTGGTGAACGCGGTGGTGCTCACGCTGGTGAGCGCGATGACGCGGACGCGCACCGCGGCACTCGCGCGCTGAGCGCGGCGCGCTCCCGCCGCCGCTAGCCCACCACCCGCCTCACCACCACCGGCGCGGGATAGCGGATCGGGCCGAGCGCGGTGTCGATGGTCGGTCGCAGCTCGAGGCGCAGCTCCTTCGGCGCGCCGCCCGCGCCGGCGATCGCGAGCGCCAGGTCGAACACGTCGCGCGCGCCGCCCCCTGCCAGCTCCATGAGATTCAGGTGCACCGACACCGGCACGTCGGCGCTGGCGCCGGGGGCGATCGTGAACGAGCTCCCGAGCGTGCCGTCGAGCGTGCGGCGGTCCTCGATGAACAGCGTCCACCCCATGTCCACGAGGCGCGCTGCGGCGCGGTTCTGGCCGGGATTGGTGGCGAGGACGTGGGCGATCAGCTCCAGCGGGACGTCCTTGTTGGCGACCGCGGTCGCCAGCCGGGCCAGGTCGCCGACGCGCAGGTCGCTGTAACGCGTGTGGTCGTCGATCGCGACGCCCGCCACGCGCACCTCACCGACCCGGTCGAACGCGAACTCCACGCTCCGCAGCGCGGCCAGCTCGCTCAGCGTGGCGCAGCCGCCCAGCGCGAGCGGGAGCGTGATGGACAGCAGGACGAGCGACCGTCTCAGCGGTGCACGCATGGAACCCTCCACTCGTGGTGTTCGTGCCCGGGGTCCCCCGGCGCGTCGCGGTCGCCGCGCGGGGGCCGTCCCCGCGGGCCGGCAGCGCATCAGCCCAGGTTGTGGAAGACCCGCTGCACGTCTTCGTCCTGCTCGAGCGTGTCGATCATCTTGAGCACCTCGGTGGCCTGCGCCTCGGGCAGCGAAGCCGGGGTCTGCGCGATGTACTCGGACTCGGCCGAGAGCGGCGTGAGCTTGCGATCCTCGAGCGCCTTCTGCAGGCGGCCGAAGTCGGCGAACCCGCAACGGATCACGATCTGGGGCTCGCCCTTGTCGCTCGTGCTCTCGCCCATCTCCTCGAGACCGTGGTCGATCAGGTCGAGCTCGAGCGACTCCGCGTCGAGTCCTTCGGGCTTGAGGCGGAACACGCCCATGCGCTTGAACGCGAACGCGACGCTGCCGGTGTTGCCCATGTTGCCGCCGTACTTGTTGAAGTGCATCCGGATGTTCGCGACGGTGCGGGTGGGATTGTCGGTCGCGGCCTCGACGATCACCGCGACGCCGTGCGGCGCGTAGCCCTCGTAGAGGATCTCCTGGTAGTCCGCGCCGCCCTGGCCCGAGGCCTTCTTGATCGCCGACTCGACCTTGTCCTTCGGCATGTTGATCGCGCGCGCGTTCTGCATGATGCGCCGCAGCGTCGGGTTGTTCTCGGGGAGCGGCCCGCTCGCCTTGACCGCGATCGTGATCTCCTTGCCGATGCGGGCGAAGGCCTTGGACATCTTGTCCCAGCGGGCGAACATCGTGGCTTTGCGAGTCTCGAAGATGCGTCCCATGGCGGTTCCTGAAGAGGGTGAGGTCGCGATCGGGCACGCCCGGGACCGGAACGCGGCCGGCCGTCAGCAGCGGGATCGATGTGGTTGACCGCCAGTCTGCCCCGAGCGGTGGCCCGGAGACAAGCCGCCGCCGACTCCGGGCACCGGCGGCGGGGCGGCTCGTGTATCATGCCCGCCCAAGGCGCCGTACGACCCCAGCCGGATCCTCCGACGAGGCCCAGATCGCATGCTGCTGAACGTCCAGACCGCTCCCGGCGAGTTCCTCGATCGACTCACGATCCTCGAGCTCAAGTTCGAGCGCATCAGCGATCCCGCCAAGCTCGCCAACGTGCGGCGCGAGCTGGAGCTGATGCGCGCGACCTGGCAGGCCTCCCCGCTCGCCGGCAGCGACGTGGCCGCGGTGGTGGCGGCGCTCAAGCAGGTCAACGCCACGCTGTGGGACATCGAGGACCGCATCCGCCGCTGCGAATCCGAGCAGCGCTTCGACTCCGACTTCGTGGAGCTGGCGCGCGCGGTGTACCGCACCAACGACAAGCGCTCCGCGATCAAGCGCGATCTGAACCTGGCCCTGGGCTCCGAACTGCTCGACGAGAAGTCGTACACCGAGTACTAGAGGACCGATCCGCGGCCCCCCCCGCGCCCTGCTCCCATGTCTGGCGACCTCACCGCCTGGCTCCGACGCCTGCAGGACGGCGATGACGACGCGCTCGAACGCGTCGTGCGGCTGCTCTATGACGAGTTGCGCGGCCTCGCGCGCCAGCGGCTGCATCACGAGCGCCCCGGGCACACGCTGAGCGCCACCGCGCTCGTCAACGAAGCCTACCTGCGGCTGGCGCAGCAGCACCACCTGCCGGCCGGCAGCCGCACCCAGTTCCTGGCCGTCGCCTCGAACACCATGCGGCGCGTGCTGGTCGACTACGCCCGCGCGCGCAAGCGGCTCAAGCGCGGCGGCGCCGACCTGGAGCGGGTACCGCTCGAGCAGGCCGAGCCATTCCTGTCCGAGGAGGAGGCCGACGAGATCCTGGCGCTCGAGGACGCCTTGCAGAGCCTCGCCGCCGCCGATCCTCGCGCCGCGACCGTCGTCGAGCGGCGGTTCTTCTCGGGGCTCACGGTCGAGGAGATCGCCGAGCAGCTGCAGCTCTCCTCCAAGACTGTGCAGCGGGACTGGGTCGCCGCACGCGCCTGGCTCCGCAAAGAGGTCTCCCGGAGACTCGCGCTGCCCGAATGACCCCCGGATGTCCGGCGCGCCGTCCGGACGACGCCAGAGACGCGAGGGCCCGATGGATCCGGATACCTGGGAGTCGATCGAAGCGATCTTCCATGCCGCGCTCGAGCGTCCGCCGGGCGAGCGCGCGGCCTATCTCGACGATGCGTGCGTCGGCGACGCCGCGCTTCGGCGCGAGGTCGCGGCGATGCTCGAGGCACGACTCCGCGACCACCGGCCTGCGGATCGAAGACGCGCTGCTGTCCGAGACGCCGGCCGCGGAACCCGGCGCGGACGCGCAGGTCGGCGCTCGATTCGGGGCGTGGCGCCTGGTGCGCCTGCTCGGGCGCGGCGGCATGGGCGACGTGTGGCTAGCCGAGCGAGCCGACGGCGCCTACGAGCAGCGCGCCGCGATCAAGCGCGTGCGCGCCGGCTGGCGCCCGGACGAGCTGATCGCGCGCTTCCGCCGCGAGCGCCAGGTGCTCGCGCGGCTGGAACACCCGAACATCGCGCGACTGCTCGACGGCGGCGCCACCGCGGACGGCGAGCCGTACCTCGCGATGGAGTTCGTCGAGGGCGAGCCGCTCAACGCCTGGTGCGACGCGCGCCGGCTGCCGGTGCGCGAGCGGCTGCGACTGTTCGCTCAGGTCTGCGACGCGGTGCGGTTCGCGCACGCGAACCTCGTGATCCACCGCGATCTCAAGCCGGCGAACATCCTGGTCACCGCCGCCGGCCGGCCGGTGCTGCTCGACTTCGGCGTCGCCAAGCTGCTCGACCACGACGAGGACGCCGCGCTGCGCACCCGGGCGGACGACCGCCTGCTGACGCCCGAGTACGCCGCCCCCGAGCAGCTGCGCGGCGGGGCGATCACCACCGCGACCGACGTGTGGGGGCTCGGCGTGCTGCTGCACGAGCTGCTGGTCGGCCGGCGCCCGTTCCGCCCCACCGGCACCACCGCCACCGAGATCGAGCGGCTGGTGCTGGAGCACGAGCCGCGGCGGCCGAGCGAGCTGGCGGACGGCGGCGACGACGCCGCGGGTCGCGCCGAGGACGCGGCGCGGGCGGCCGCCCGCGCCACCACGCCCGCCGCGCTGGCGCGCGCGCTGCGCGGCGACCTCGACGCGATCGTGCTCAACGCGCTGCGCAAGGAGCCCGCGCGGCGGTACCACTCGGCCGACCAGCTCGCCGAGGACATCGACTGCCACCTGCGCGGGCTGCCGGTGCAGGCGCGCCCCGATTCGGCGCGCTACCGGCTCGGCAAGTTCGCGCGCCGCCACCGCGTCGGCGTGGCGGCCGGACTCGCGCTGGCGCTCTCGTTGCTCGCGTTCGGCGTGGTGGCGACCGGGCAGGCGCGCCGCATCGCGCTCGAGCGCGACCGCGCGCGCGCGGAGCAGGCGCGCTCGGAGCGTGCGCTGTCGGTGCTGGTGGATCTGTTCCAGGTCAGCGATCCGCGTTCGGTGCCGGGCGGCGACACGCTGCGGGTGGCGGACCTGCTGCGGATGGCCGAGCAGCGCATCGACCGCATCGAGGACCAGCCGCTGATCCGCAGCCGCCTGTGGGAGGCGGTGGCGTCGATCCACGGCTCGCGCAGCGAGCTGCAGGAGCAGCGCGCGGCACTCGACAAGGCGCTCGCCGCCGCGCGCGAGGCGCACGACGACGATCTGGCGCTGCGCGTCCAGGGCGACCAGGCGATGCTGAGCGCGCGCCTCGAGGGCGTGGACGTCGCCGAGCCCCTGCTCCGCGCGTGGCTCGCTGCCAACCGGAAGCGCTACGGGCCCAACGACGAGCACGTCGCGGAGGCGATGGAGCGGCTCGGCAACATGAGCGCCGACCGCGGGCAGCGCCTGAGCCTGCTCGAGGGTGCGCTCGCGATCCGGCGCCGGCTGTCTCCCGGCGGATCGATTGCGGTCGCATCGTCGCTGAGCGCCCTGGGCGGCTACTACGCCGGCCGCGGCGAGATCGCGACCGCGCGCCGGTACTTCGACCAGTCGCTGGTGCTGGTGCAGCGCCTGCTGCCGCCCGACCATCCCGACCGCCTGCTGGTGCGCAAGAACATCGCCGAGTGCGAGGCGCTGGTCGGCCATTTCGCCGAGTCCATGCGCATGCAGACCGAGCTGGTCGGCATCCGCCGCCGCATCGTGGGACCGCGTACCACGCCGGTCGCCTCGAGCCTGCTCAGCATCGGCCAGAACCTCGACGAGCTTGGACGCCCGGCGGAGGCCGCGGACACGCTGGCCGCCTCGCACGAGATCCTGGTGTCGATCTTCGGGCCCGACGCGCACTCCTCGGTGGGGGTCGAGCGTTACCTGGTGGTGGCGCTGATGCGCGCCGGCCGCGACGCCGAGGGCGCCGCTCATGCGGAGCACGCGCTGCACGTGATGGCGGCCGGGCGCTACGAGGCCTCGGCCGAGGACGCGTTCCTGCGCCTGCGCTTGGCGGCGATCGAGGCGGCGCGCGCGCACCGGCCCGATCCGGCCGCGCTGCGCCCGTGGATCGAGGTGATCCAGCGCAAGCGGCCGAACGCGCATGCGATGATCGCGCAGAGCCTGGTCGAGCTGGGCAGCGCCGCACTCGCGCGCCCCGACCGCGCGCTGCCGGGCGAGGCGGCGGCGGCGTTCGCGCGGGCGGTCGCGGTGGTGGACTCGTTCGTCCCGCCGAGTCATCCGCTGTTCGCCTGTGCCCACTGCGGCGATCAACTGGCGCGCGGCGCGCCGGGCGGACCCGGAGACCGCGCCCGCCTGCGCGAGTCGCTCGCCGGCTGCGAGCGCTGGGGCTACGCGCCCGTCGCGCTGGTGGCGCGTGCGAGAGCGAGCCTCGCCGCCGGGCGCTGACCCGGTTGCACGCGCCCGCCCGCGGCCCCGCGGGTCACCGTGGGCGCGCCGGTCCACGCGCCGCTCGCCCGCCGCCCACCCACCCGCGGCCACGCGAGGCGGGCGGCATGTCCGATCCCGCGGGACTCCGACGCCAAACCCTCCGAACCCGGGTTCGGTCCGGCGCGAGTGGGTGCGCCCCTCCCCGACTCGCCTGCCCCGGCCGGGCCCCCCGCATCCAGGCGGCCGCCGGCTCCGGAGGATGTCATGCGCTACGCGCCTCGTACCCTCGTCCGCCCATGGCCTCGCACGCTCGCGTGGCTGTTCTTCCTCGCCACGCTCGGCCCGCCGGCAGCCAACGCGGTCCCCTTGGACTGGATCAACGGCGCCGGCGGCTTCGCCGGCGTCTCCGCCAACTGGAATCCCGCGCAGGTCCCGACCGCCGCCGACAACCTGCGATTCGACGTGGCCGGCACGTACAACGTGACGTTCGGAGCGAACGCCCCGGCTTCGAACCAGCTCTGGGTGTCGAACGGCGACCTGCAGTTCGCGTTCCCGACCGCGCACACCACGAACGACGTGCTGATCTCGAGCGGCACGAACCTGCCCACGCTGCGGGTGGCCTCGGGCACGCTCGTGAGCGTCAACGGCATCCGGGCGGGCTCGACCGCGGGCAGCAACGGGACGTTCGAGGTCTCCGGCTCCTCCACCAACGTGAGCATCTCCGGTGCGTCGAGCCCGGTGTTCGTCGGCGGCTCCACCGGGAGCGGCACGCTGAACGTGATCAATGGCGGCTCGCTCACCGTGCCCGGCATCTTCGCCGTCCCGTACATCGGGGGCGGATCGGGCACGGTCCTCGTCCAGGGCTCGGGAACGTTGCGCCGATCGATGCTGACGATCGAGTCGAACATCCCCACGTACTACGTGCACCTCGGCACCGACGGGACGGGGAGCGTGCAGGTGCAGGACGGCGGACTGCTGACGGCGATCCGCGACTTCCGCATCGGCGAGACCGCCGGGCTCACGGGCTCGCTCAGCCTGGCCGGCGGCGATCCGATCGACAGCGCGCGCGTCTCCATCGACGGCGATCTGTGGATCGCTCGCAACGATGTCGCGGGCACCGCCGCCGGGACGGGATCCGTGAGCGTGGGCAGCGAGTCCGCGATGGACGTGACCGGCGAGACGTGGACCTACGACGACACGCCCGGGGGGCTGGGGACGCTCACGGTCGAGGAGGGCGGGCGCTTCGCGACCCACGACCTGCACGTGGGAGCGCCCGCGACCGAGCTGCTGCTCCACGGCGGCAAGCTGCAGATCACCGGCGGCACGTTCGACCTGACCGGCGATCCGCTGCGAATCAACAGCGCCACCGGCACGCCGACGGTCGAGCTGCTGGCGGGCAGCGACTGCGCGCTCAACTCCGCAACCGTGCCCGCGCTCGAGGTCGGCGGCACCGCGAAGGGCCGGCTGAACGTGCTGGGCGGCTCCACGCTCACCGTGCACGACAAGCTGGCGTGGGTCGGGACCAGCGCCGGCGGAGACGGCACGCTCGAGGTCGGCGGCGGCGGCACGCTCGTCACGGACCAGGACCTGATCGTGGGCCGCGCCGGGCACGGGTTCCTGCTCATGGACGGCGGCGGCCAGGGCACGTTCGCCGGACTCAACGTCAGCTCGCAGGCGGGCGGCTCGGGGTTCGTCACGCTCACCGATGCCGGCACCGACGCGCACGTGATCGGCGACTTCGTGATGTCGGGCCTGGTGGCGGGCAGCAGCGGAGCGGCGAGCGCGTGCACCGTGACGAGCGGCGCGAAACTGTGGCTCGACAAGCCGGGCGACTCCGCGACGCTCTGGGCTCCCGCGGTTCTGCACGTGACCAACGGAGGCGAGGTGCACAATACGTTGTTCTTCTACCACCGAGGCACCCTCGACCTGGCGGGCGGGATCGTCACAGGAGGAGTGCTCGACATGAACGGCGGCGGCCGTATCACCGGCTCCGGCGACGTGAGCAGCATCGTCTGGGACACGCTCGACTCGCTCAGCGTGGTGACCGCGACGGGCTCGCCTCTGCTGCTGGGCGATGCCGCGGACTCGACCGGCTACATCATGCGCGGCAAGCTCGACGTGGGCGCGCAGGACGTCACGCTGCGCTCCGCCTACCACGCCATCGTGGGGACCGTGTCGATGTCGGGCGGCACGTTGCGCGGGCCGGCCAGCGGCATCAACGTCGAGCTCAACCGCTACCTGAAGGGCAGCGGCACGGTGCAGGGACCGGTGACCAACCTGGGCTCGATCTACGCCGATGGGGCCGGCCTGTCGTTCGGCGGCACATTGACCGGCACTGGCCAGCACACGCAAGGCACGCTCATCCGCTTCCTCTCGGGCGGCGGCTTCACCGGCGGCGGCTCGATCCTCGCCCCGGTCACGGTCGACGCCGGTGCCTCGGTCGCGCCGACCGCGACACTCCACCTCGGCAGCGGTGCCGCCCAGCTCATGAAGATCGACGGCAAGCTCGATGCCGCGGCCGCGACGGTGGACTTCAACACCACGCTCGGAGCACAGGTCAACGGCGAGGTCGCGGTGGGCGGCGGCCTGCTGTCCACTTCCACCAGCGCGCCGCTGCAGATCCTCACCAACGGCCTGCTCTCCGGCAACGGCACCATCACCATGCCCGTCGACCTCTCGGGCCGCATGCGTCCGGGCCCGGGCGCCGGGCAGCTCACCGCGCTCTCGCTCACCGTGCAGCCGAGCGGCGTGGTCGAGATCGAGCTCGGCGACCACACGATCGCGCAGGGCGACCTGGTGTCGATCTCCGGCACCGCGACGCTCGGCGGCACGCTCGACATCCGGATCCTCGCGAACTACAACGCCGTCCCGGGTGACAGCTTCCTGGTGATGACCGCCGGCACCCGGGTCGGCACGTTCGCGAACCTGACGCTCGGCGGAGGTGCGGCGCTCGGCAAGTTCGCCGCCCACTACAACGGCAACCAGGTGTGGCTGGTGGTGCAGCCCGGCTTCGCGGACGTGCCCGGCGGGCCCGGCCTCGCCGGTCCGCAGGCGCTGGCCCTCGCGCCGCTCGACTCGCCGGGCCACACGCCGGCGCTCGAGCTGTCGCTGCCCGAGGCGAGCCGCGTGCGGCTCGAGCTGTTCGACCTCGGCGGCCGGCGACTGGCGATGCTCGCGGACGGGCCGCTGCCGGTCGGACGGCATCGATTCGCCGCGCCTGCCGATGCGCTGCCCCCGGGCGGCATCGGATTCGCACGCGCGTTGATCGAGGGCTCCGCCGGCGTGGCGACCCGCGTGACGCGCATCGTGCGACTGCCCTGAGTCGCGGGCGATCACGCGCGGGCGGGGCGGACTTCGGTCCACTCCGCCCGTCGTGTATCAGGACGCCCAACTCCTCCACCTCTGATGGCGACAAAGCCGGGAGCCGACCTCCCGCTGGCGAGCCGCGATGCCTCCCCCATCGGGCTCAGGACTCGAACCCGAGGATCTCGCCATGCCGCAGCGCCGCCTCGTCGCCGCCCTCCTTTCCCTCCTGCTCGCGACCTCCGCGAGCGCCGCCCCCCGCTACCGTCTCGTTCCGCTGCCGACGCTGCCCGGCACCCACGTCACGTTCGCCTACGCGATCGGCGCCAACGGCGCGATCGTGGGCTCGAGCGGCGAGGGCGTGACCTCGAGCGCCGTGACATGGACGCCCGACGGCGCCGGTGGCTACACCGTGCAGGACATCGGCCTGCTGCCCGGCGGCACCCAGGGCGCGGGGCTCGCGATCAGCGCCGGTGGAACCGTGGTCGGCAGCAGCAACACCTCGGTCGCGCCGCCGCGCGCGACGCTGTGGCGCGACGGCGCGCCGCTCGACCTGGAGCGCGGCGCCGACGGCTCCGCGAACCTCTACGCGCTCGGCGTGAACTCCGCCGGGCTCATCAGCGGATCGCGCACCGGCTCGGGCTCGGGCAATGTGAAGTCGTGGCGGGCGGTGATGTGGGAGGAGGACGCCAACCATCCCGGGCGCTTCAATCGCACCATCCTGCCGCTGCCGTTCGGCGCCGACAGCAACGGCTGGACGTTTGGCGTCGGCATGAACGAGAGCGGCCGCATTCTCGGCCGCACCGCGCGATTCCTGTTCGACGTCCCGCACCCGATCCTCTGGGACAACGACGCCGCGCGCACCCCGACCGAGATCCTGCCGCCCGCGGACGCGGTGGACTGCCTGCCGGAGGCGCTCAACGACGCCGGCCACGTGGTGGGCACGCTGTATCAGTCATTCGGCTACTCGCTGGGCGCGCTGTGGAGCGCCGATCCCGCGCACACGCTCACGCCGCTCGCTCCGCTGGTGGGCGACAACGCGAGCACCGCGCTCGGAGTCGATCCTACCGGAGCGATCGTCACGGGCAGTAGCTTCACGTACTCGTTCCCGGCGGGACCGAGCGCCTACCACGCCGAGCTCTGGGAGAACGGCGTCCCGATCGACCTGGCGGCCGCGACGGACGCATCCGGCGCGGGCTGGACGCTGGAGCAGGCGCATGTGGTCGGCGCCGATGGCGTGGTGGTGGTGATCGGGCAGTTCGGCGGATTCTCGCGGGTCGCCGCTCTGGTGCCGCTGCCGACGGCGGGCGCGCCGCGCGCCGCGCTCGGCGGCGGACTCGCGCTCGCGCGCCCGATGCCGAACCCGATGCGCGCGAGCACTCGCCTGCGCTTCACGCTGCCGAGCGCGGGTCGCGCGCAGCTGGTGCTGTTCGACATCGGCGGTCGGCGGGTCGCGACACTCGTCGACGACGCGCTGCCGGCCGGCGCGCACGACCGCGTGTGGGACGGGCGTGACGCGAGCGGCCGCGCGGTGGGCGCCGGCCTGTACCTCGCGCGGCTCACGAGCGAGGGCACGAGCGTCGTACAGCGCGTGATGCTCGCGCGCTGATCCGGGCGCGGCCCCCGGTCGCGATGGCCGCGCCCCGAGCGCGGTGCAGCCCCCGATCGCGACGGTCGCGCGATGAACATGGCGCCACCCCGCGCCGTGTCGGGCCGGCCCCGTCGAAGGGCGGGGCCGGCTTCATCGCGCAGTGCCGGGCATCAGTCCTGCCGACCTGCGCGGCGCGATCGCGCGCGCGGCGGCGCGATCGCGCGCGCGCAGTGGCGCGATCGAAGTTCGCGAATCGCGCGGACCGAGAATCCCCTTGACAGGCTTCGCGCCCCCCGAAGTGCGAACTCCGGTGCGCTCGCGGGCGAGGCGTCTGTGCGCGCGCAGGCCGCGCGCCGTGGCCGTTGTCCGACTGCCTGGGGCTGCGATTGCGTATCGAAGGGAGTCGTGCGCTCTCGCGGCACGCGTGAGCGTCTCGAGCGCCCGTGCTAAGAAGTGGAGACTGCCCCCGCGACTCTGCCCCCGCCGCGGAGTCCCGTCATGAAGCCCTATTCGCTTTCGCATCTGTCCGATCACACGTTGCTGCGGGATCTGGCCTCGCTCGCCGCCCAGGACCGTGTCACCACCGCGGCGATGCTGGCGCATCTGGCCGAGGTCGATGCTCGGAAGCTCTACCTGCCGGCGGGGTACCCGTCGATGTACGCCTGGTGCGTGGGGGAGCTGAAGTTGTCGGAGGACGCGGCCGCCAAGCGGATCCAGGCCGCCCGCATCGCGCGGCGCTTCCCGGCGATCTTCCCGATGCTCGCCGATGGGCGCCTGCACCTGAGCGGCGTCAACCTGCTGGCGCCGTACCTCACCCCGGAGAACGCCGACGACCTGCTGGCGGCCACCACGCATCACGGCAAGGCTGGGATCCAGCGGCTGATCGCCGAGCGCTTCCCGCGGCCCGACCTGCCGGCGCTGGTGCAGCCGCTCGTCGCTTGTGAACATGGAGAACAACATGCCCCGGCGCATGTGATTCTCACCGTTTCTGGACATTCCGCCGAGCCTGAGAGCGCCTGCGATGGCGCACTCACACTGGCGCCAGTTGAAGTCGCCGGCGCTCACCCTGCGTCGGGGCATGTTGGGTCGCGGTCGAAGCTCGCGCCGCTCTCTGCTGGACGCTTCGCGCTGCAGGTCACGATCGCACAGGGCACGCACGACAAGCTGCGCTACGCGCAGACGCTCCTCGGCCACACCGTGCCGTCGGGCGACCTGGCCCAGGTGCTGGAGCGCGCCCTCGACGCGCTGATCGCGCAACTCGAGCAGCGCCGCTTCGCCCGCACCGCCCGCACGCGGCCCAGCCGCCGGCCGCGCGGCACGAACGACGGGCGGTACATCCCGGCCGCCATCCGGCGCATGGTCTGGCAGCGCGATGGTGGCCAGTGCACGTTCGTAAGCGACAGCGGCCATCGATGCGAGGCGCGCACACGGCTCGAGTTCGACCACGCCCAGCCATTCGCGCGCGACGGTCAGGCGACGCCCAGCGGCCTGCGGCTGTTGTGCCGGGCGCACAACCAGCTCGCGGCCGAGCGCACCTACGGCGTCGAATTCATGCGCCACCAGCGCGACGAAGCGCGGCGCCGGTCGGAGGCGACACGCGAGGCGAAGCAGGCCCGCGAAGCCAGGACGGCGCGTGAGGCGGCCTCCAAGGCCGCGCAAGCGCGCGAGCGCGCGGCCGCACAGCAGGCCAGCGTGGACGAAGTGATCCCGTGGCTGAGGCGGCTGGGCTTCCGGGCCGACGAGGCGCGCCGCGCCGCGCCGCTCGGCGACGAGTTGCTCGGGGCGCCACTCGAAGCGCGGCTGCGGGCGGCGATCTCGCGCCTGGCGCCCCCTGGGGCGCGACGGGTCCCACACATCACCAGCGCTTCGGCCTGACGCGTCGAGCAGGCGATCGGTTCGACGCGCGGGCGTCATCCCGCGCGGGACGGCTGTTCGGCAATCGTGGTCCGCGGGCACTTCGGAAGTGCCGCTCTACCCTGGGACGCGCTGCCGCGTCTTCAGGGCGTCCAGGAGTTCCGCGCGCAGGGGCACGAGCAAGTCGGGCTCCAGTCCCAGACGCCGAGGCGGCACCCGCGCCTCGAGCAGGCGCAGGGTCTCCAGCCCGCCCTCCGGGTCTCCCCGAGCCAGCTGCGCTTCGGCGAGCTGGACGAACGCCGCCAGGTAGTTGCTGACCATCGGAAGGGAGTCGCGGTCCAGCACGATGGTGGTATCGGCGAGGTCTGCGCAGTGGAGGCGCTCGGTCACCGTGCGGCGCAGTCGTTCCAGGTCCAGCGCCGAGGAGTCCGCGCTCGGCACCATCGCGAACGTCAGCCCGCTGATCCGGACATACGGCCACAGCCACGGCATGCGATCGGGCGGCACGGTCACCGCGACGTGCACTGGCCGCTGCCAGCGCAGCTGCAGCAGCAGGTCGAGCACCGCGCGATCGCTCGCGACCATCATGCTGGGGAGCCGCAACGTGATCGAGTCCGCGGCGGCCATCCCCGGCGGCAGCGCGGATCCGGGGCCCGGCTCGACCCGCAGCGCGACGACCGTGTCGCGCACCATGGCCGGAAGGAGCACGTCCAGTCCGCGCTCGGCGTCGAGCAGATGGCGCAGGTCGGGATCGCGGCGGCGCAGCTGGTCGAGGAACCAGCCGGTGTTCGCGCACGGCAGGTTGATCACCGTCACGTCGCGGCGCACGCCCTCGACCTGCTGCAGGTACCAGAGCGGGAACGTGTCGTTGTCGCCGTTGGTCAGCAGCACCGCGCGCGGCGGCAGCGGCTCGAGCAGGTCGCGCGCGAAGTTATCGGCGAAGCGCGTGCGCGAGAGATCGCAGGCCCGATGATTGCTCGTCCACTGCGTCCACGGCAGCAGGACCACCACCACCCCGAGCGCTCCGACCGCCAGCACCCGGGGGATCGTCCGCAGCCCGCCGGGGAGGCGCAGCATCGCCGCGGCGCCCACGCCCATCAGCGGCGCGAGCGCCACGAGCGCCGGCAGGTAGTGGCGCCCCATCGGGCGGAAGTAGTGGGGCGGCAGATTGAAGTACGCCACCGCGCCGAGGCCCGCGCAGACGAAGAAGCCGAGCCACGCGAGCCCAAGGCGCGGCGAGCCGCGCAGCAGCACGCCGAGTCCCACGAGCGCGAGCATCACCGGCAGCACGCGCAACGGACCGCCGTCGGCGGGTATGAGGTTCTGACGCAGGAAGCTCGCGAAGTCGCCGAGCTGCACGTGCACGAAGTCCGCGCGCCGCGGCCACAGGTTCACGAGGAAGCCGCCGCCCTGCTGTTCGAGCGAGACATAGGCCCAGAGCCGCGGCAGGTCGTGCGGCTGGTTGAGATTCAGGAACGGACCGCGCGCCGACATCGGGATGATGAGCAGTTGCAGAGCGAGGCCGGCGGCGAAGCCCCCCACCATCGCCGCCCACGCCGTGGGCCGCAGCCACGCGCGCGGCCGTCGCAGCGTCACCCACGCCAGCGCGGCCGGCAGCGCGAGCAGGCTGGTGCGGTGCACGCTGACGTCGAGCCCGAACAGCAGGAACAGCACGAGCAGACGTCCCGAGCGCTCCCGCTCCTCCGCGCCCTCCCACCACCAGAGCGCCGCGAGCAGGATGAGCGCCGCGAAACACGCGCTCAGGACATAGGGCGTGAACTGGACCGCGTAGGTCCACACCGTCGTCGCGAACGCCAGCGTGAGTCCGGCGATGGTGCCACCGATCGCCTCCGGCGCGCGGGGCCCACGATCGTCCGGCGTCGCGAGGCGGATCGCGAGGGCGCACACCAGTCCCGCCAGCACCGCCGCGATCAGCGCGGCGAGCAGGTTGAGCTGGAACGCGAGCGGGTGGACGACCGGCACGCGCGTCCCGAGCCAGCCGAGCAGCGTGAGCAGCAGCGAGCCCGGCGGGGCGGTGACTCCGAGCGTGGCGGCCGCGAGCGAATAGCTGGAGCCCTCCCACCACGTGATGGTGCGGCACGCGGTGGCGGCGTAACCGGCGAACGCGATCAGCCCGCAGATGCAGGCGACCACGATGGTGCGGCGCGACGCCCGTCCGTCGCGCGGAGCGACCGATGCGATCTCGCTCGTTTCCACGCGCGCGACGATAGCACCGGCGGCGCCGGCCCCGCGCTCAGTGCAGCGGGTTCTCCAGTGTGATCTCGCGTGTCCACACGCCGGTCACGCCGCGCTCGCGGCCGGCGAGCGCGCGGAACTGCTCGAACACGCCGGCGCGCCGCGCGGGTGTGGCCGCGGGCAGCGGGCGCACGCCGCCGACGCCGCGCAGGCGCTCGACGGTGCCGGCGGAGACCGGGGCGTACCGCACCGCGCGGTCGGGACTCACGGCCGGCAGGTCGGCGAGCCCGGCCTCGAGTTCGGCGATCGGCTCGGGGCTCGCCACCACCAGGAAGTGCTCGCGCCCGCCGCGGCTCGTCACGGTCCACGCGTTCTCCTGGCCGTGCATCAGGCCAGGCAGCACCAGCGTGGTCTCGGCCGCGAGCGGGTTCTGCTGGTCGAAGTCGGCTGTCGGGAACAGCAGGAACGCGGCACCCTGCTCGTCCTCGTTCAGCACGTAGAGCCACACGCGACGCGTCGCGTGGAACTCCAGCGACAGCCGGTCGCCGGGCCGCACGCGATCGCCGGGCGAGAGCCGCTCGTAGCCGCCTTCGCTGCGCCGCACCAGCGCGGCCGAGACGTCGTACGCGCCGGGAGCCACCGCGGGTGCCGAGCTCGCCGCCGGCGCGGGCGACGCGTGCGGGGCGCGCGACCGCAGCGCGAGCCACAGCGCGAGGCTCGCGAGCACCACGGCCGTCACCGCGGCCCATGCGAACGCGGACACGCGCCGCGGCGCGGGAGTGGCCGCCTCGGCTCCAAGCGCTTCGAGCGCCGCCGCCAGCTCTTCCGCGCGAGCGATGCGCCGCGCGGGATCGGGCGCGAGCGCGCGCTCGAGCACGCGCACCAGCGCGGCCGGCGCCTCGGGGCGCTGAGCGCGCACCGCGGCCGACGGTCCCTCGCGCACCGCCGCTCGTAGCTCGGCGAGCGTGTGGGCGGCGAACGGCGGCGCGCCGAACAGTGCGTTCCACAGCGTCGCGGCGAGCGCGTACACGTCGTCGGGCGGGGTCGCGGGCTGGCCGTCGAGCCGCGCGGGCGACATGAACATCGGGGTGCCCGAAGCGGTCAGCGCCTCGAGGCTGGTCAGGTCGGCGCGCAGGCCGAGGCCGAAGTCGGTGATCACCGCGCGCTCGGCCGCTTCGAGCACCACGTTCGCGGGCTTCACGTCGCGGTGCACGAGGCCCGCGGCGTGGATCGCCGCGAGCGCGCGGGCGAGCTGGACGCCGATGCGGATCACCTCGCCGGCGGGCAGCGCGCCGCGGCGCTCCACCTCGGCCGCCAGGCTCGCGCCACGCAGGAATTCCATCCACATGCCGACGCGCCCGTCGTGCTCGGCGACGCCGAACACCGTGGCGACGTCGGGGTGGCGCACGCGCGCCAGTGCCCGCGCCTCGCCGATCAGATCGCCGCCCGCGGCCGCGGGCGCGCGCAACAGCTTGAGCGCGACCTCGCGCTGGAGCGAGGGATCCCACGCGCGGTACACGTCGCCGTTCGCGCCGGCGCCCACGTGCTCGAGGATCAACAGCGCGCCCCAGCGCTCGGGAGCGTCGGGATCGGTGCCGAGCGCCGAGTGCTGCAGCGAGCGGCTGAAGTCGGCGATCCGCGCGACGTCGCGCAGCGCGCGCACCTGCGCGCGATCGTCGTCGTCATGCGCGCCCCGATCGGCGCGCTCCCAGTCCACCACTTCGCCCCGCGACCAGGACTCGAGCAGCCGCTCGATGCTCCGGGCGTCACGATTCATGGCCCATCGCCTCCGCGAGCCGGCGCAGCGCGCGCTGGACCGCCATGCGGACCGCGTCCCGGCTCGGCCGCCCCGTCATGGTGGCGATCTCGGCGTAGCTGTAGTCCAGCTCCACATGCAGGTGGAGGAGCTGCTGCTCCTCCTCGCTCAATGTCGAGAGTCCCCGTTCGTAGCGCGCGACCACGTCGGCGCCGATCGCCACCTCGAGCGGCGACGGACTCGGAGCCTCGAGGTCCTCGGGGACGCCGGGTGGCCCGGGCCGCCGGTCGGTGTGGCGGATCTGATCCCTAATACGGTTGAGGACCGCCTGGCGAACATAGGCCTGGAAACCGCCCGGGCCCCGCACCTCGATGCGGTCGAGCCCCTGGAGCACCCGCAACAGCGTCTCCTGCACCAGGTCCGCGGTGTCGTACAGGGAGCGCGCCCGCAGGGGGAGCCGGCCGCACGCCCAGCGGGTCAGCCGCGGCAGGTAGCGCGCCACGATCTGCCCGAGCGCCTGGTCGTCGCCCTGCTTGGCGCGACGCAGCAGCTCGGTGGTGACGAGCAGGGGCTCGGAGGCGGGGTCGGAACTGGAAGGCACGGGGTCGGCCCTCGGTGGTGCGAGTGGCTGGACGCCCCAGTATAGTCGGCGGCCGGGATCCGATGCGGCTTGATCGTCAGGGCACGCGATCTGCGTGTTTTCGGTTGAACTCGCGCGCGCGGGCGGGCACCCTGCCCGAGGTCGGCCGGGTCCCATGAGCACTTGCGCGCGCCCCTGTGCGCGGTGCTCCCCTACGAGGCGCCCTTGTTCGCGACCCTGCTGACGCTGTCCCTCGCGCTCGCCGTCCCCACCTCCACCCTGGCCGCATCACCCACTCCGGTCGCGCTCGCGACCGCGATCGCCGACACCGACTCGATCCCGCGCCGTGTGGTCAAGCGATTCCCGCCGATCGAGGTGCACGCGCTGCTGCCCGACCTGCGCTCGAGCCAGACCGTGCACCTGCTGCCGAGCACCGCGCTGCACGCCTACCCGATCGACAACCTGGCCGACGTGGTGGCGCTGCAGGCGGGCGTGGTCGCGCAGGCCGAGGAGCTGCACGTGCGCGGCGGCCGCTCGGGCGAGACGGTGGTGGAGCTGGACGGCATCCGCCTCGACGAGCCGCAGCGTCACCGCACGCTCGAGGTGCCGCTGCTCGCGCTGCGCGGCGCGGAGTTGGTGAGCGGCACGCCGGACGCGCAGTACGGCGGCGGACTGTCGGGCGTGCTCGCGCTGCGCACGCTCGACCCCGGGCCGCGCCCGTCGGCGGAGTGGCGCTGGCAGAGCGACGGCCGCAGCGGCACCCATTACGACCGGGTGGGCGCGCGGGCGTCCGCGCCGCTGCCGCTGCTCGGGCTCGGCGCGGTGGCGGCGAGCGACGTGACGCTCGACGACACCTCGCTGCCGATGCTGCGCACGGTGCGCCGGCACGAGCTGGCCGGGCTCTCGCTCGGCTGGCGCGCCGAAAACCGGTTGCTCGGCTCGCTCAAGCTGGCGCCGATCGAGCAGCCGGACCGGTTCTCGGCCCAGGTGTTCGTGAGCCGGCAGGTGCACGAGCCCTACAGCCCCAACTGGTCGCTCGACGGCTGGACCTACATCGATCCGAATCCCAAGGTCTCGCCGATCTTCAGCCCGGTGGAATTGCCCGGCTACCTCCGCTACCGCGCGGCCGACCACCTGGCGATCACCGATGAGCGCACGCTGGCCACGCTGCTCAGCACCACGGCGCGCCGCGGCCCGGCAAGCGGCACGCTGACGCTCGGTTGGCTGCGCACCCGCAGCGTGACGTCGGTGGGCGGCGGCTACCGGGGCGGCATCGACTTCCGGCCCACGTACGGGAACTCGAACGACCGCAGCCTGTTCTACGTGCTCTGGGGCGACTACCCGCTGTACCGCGAGAGCGCGAGCGACGTGGTCACGCTGCGCGCCGACGGCGAGCTGGTGAACCGGCGGGGCACCCGCTTCACCGCCGGCGCGGGCGTGCACCACGACCAGGTGCGCCTGCGCGAGACCGACTTCCTGCCGTCGGGGCGCTTCGGCGCCGACGTGTTCGGACCGCAGCCGTTCGATTCCATCCGCGCGTACCGCGCCGGGGCGCCGGGAGCGTTCGGCTACGTGCAGACGCGCTGGGCCTCCGGCGGCATGATCCTCAACGCCGGACTGCGCGCGGAGTACTTCACGGCCGGTTCCGAGCGCGACCGCCAGACCCTGCCGGGCCGCGGCGGCGTGTGGTCGCTGGCGCCCCGGCTCGGCATCGCCTATCCGATCTCGGTGCGCGACGTGTTCTCGTTCGCGTACGTGCGCATCCAGCAGGATCCCGCGCGCGACTACCTGTACGACCAGCGCACGGCGATCACCAACCGCCAGCCGCTCGGCGATCCGGCGCTGGTGCCGGCGACGGTGGTCTCGTACGAGGCCGCGGTGAAGCACGTGTTCGGCCCGGAATGGGCGCTGCAGAGTTCCGTGTTCTTTCGCGACGTGTTCGACCAGGTGGGCGCGCGCGACTTCACGATCGCCGACGGCCCGTTCGATCTGCGCTACGCCAACGAGGACGAGAGCGCGGCCGTCGGCTTCGAGTGGAGCCTGGTCCACGCGAGCGGCGAGCACCGCCGACTCGAGGCTCACTACACCTGGATGCAGGCGCGCGGCAACGAGTCGCGCGCCGAGGGCGACCCGTACGGTACCGTGCGCCAGGCGCGCACCCCGTCGACCGGCGATCCGCCGGTGTCGTGGGACCGCCGCCACTCGCTCGCGCTGATCGGCGCGTGGCAGTGGCGCGAGCGCTGGTCGTTCGCGTGGTCGACCGCGGTCGGCTCGCCGCTACCGTGGACGCCCAAGCAGGTCCGCCAGCAGGTGGCCGACCTCGGGCTCACCAACAGCGGGCGGCTCGGCTGGACCGAGGCCACGAACGCGAGCCTGCAGTGGACGCCGCCGCGCGCGTACGGGTTCACGCTCGGGATCGAGGCGCGCAACCTGTTCGACGAGCGTGGCGATCGGGTGGCGACGCTCGACGGCTATCCCAACCCGCTCATCAACACGATCTACGACGACTACGGCGCCTACCGCACCGCGACCGGCCAGGGCGGCGGCGCGTTCTGGAGCACACTGCCCGCCGGCGATCCCGGTCACTGGGTGCCGGTCCACGATGCGCGCCTCGGCACGCCGCCGCGCGAGCTGCGCGCGAGCATCGGGGCGCGCTGGTGAACCGCCCGCACGACGCGCCGCGCGCGCCTGCTCCGTCCGACGACCGGGCCTCGCACGCGCTCGCGCCCGACGGCAGCTCGACGCGCGCGGGCGCGCTCGCGCTCGCCGCCGCCGGAGCGCTCGCGTTCGTGATGTTCCCCGGCACGCCCGCGTTCCCGCCCGGCTGGCTCGCCAGCTTCGTCGCGCGCGGGCTGCTCGCGGGGCTGGTGGTGGCGCTCGCGCCGCCGGTCGCCGGCGACGCCGCCCACGCCGCCCGGATCGCGGCCGGCGGCGCGGCGCTGGGAGGCCTCGTGCTGCTCGCGGGGGCACCCACCGCCGCGACCGGGATCGCGCTGGCACTGGGCGTGGCGCTCGCCGCGGCGGTGGCGGTGGGCGCCGCGTGGGCGCGCGCACGGATCTCGCGCCCGCTCGCCGTGGCGCTGGCGCTCGCGCTGGTGTGCGGCGCCCAGCTCTGGACGCTCGGGCTGGCGGGCGGGCCCTACGCGCCGGCGCTGCAGGCGCGGCAGGCGGTGTACGCGCGCACGGTCGAGCCCGAGCGCTACGACTTCGACGGGGAGCTGTACCTGCGCACGCGCGCGCTCATGCGGCGGGGGGTGGCGTTCTACCCCGCGTTCCAGCAGGCCTGGAGCGAGGACGCCCGCTTCGAGGGCCGCATCGCGACCCCGCTCAGCTTCCGCGAGCCCGCGCTGTTCGAGCTCTGGCGCGTGCTGCCCGGCGCGAGCGGCACCGCGCTGCTCGGCTGGTTCGTGGCGTTCGCGCTGCTGGTCGCGCTGGCGGGCTGGTGGCTCGCGGCCATCTTCGCGAGCGATGGCGTGGCGCTGCTCGCCCCGATCGGGCTGTCGTCGTTCTTCGCGTTCTTCGTGCTCGCCGACCGCTCGTGGTTCACGTTCGCGGAGCCGTGGTCGGCCGGCGTCGTGGTGGTGGCGCTGGCGCTGCTGGCGCGCGGGCGCTGGGTCGCGAGCGCGCTCGCGCTCGCGGTCGCGGTCGCGTTCCGCGAGCTGGCGATCCTCTACGTTCCGGTGTGGGTGCTCGCGTGGTGGCTCGGCGGTCGCCCGCGCGCGCGTGTGCCCGCCCTGCTGATCGCCGTCGGCGGCGCAATCCTGCCGATCGCGCTGCACGTCTTGTCCGCGCCCGCGGCCGGGAGCGCGGGCGGGCTCGCGCTGGCGACCTGGCTGCACAGCCCCGGCCTGCCGCGGCTGACGCGGGCGCTGCGCCACGGGCTGGAGCTGATGCCGCATGGGGGCGCGCTCGCGCCGTGGCTCGCGCTGCTGGCGCTGGGGGGCGCGGTGGCGCTGCGCGAGCGGGCGGCGCGGTGGGCGCTCGCGGCCGCGGTGGCGGTGCCGGCGGCGTTCCTGGTCGCGATCAGCGCCAACCGCTTCGACTACTACTGGGGCGCGATCCTCACCCCGGTGGTGCTGGCGCTGCTGCCGCTCGCCTTCGCCCGCGGCTCCCCCGCTCCGGGGCGCTGAGCAAGGCCCCGAGGCGCGCACGCCCCCGATCCGCGCACGCCCGGTGGGCGACAGGGCTCCGCCAGGCGCCCACGGCGGCGCCGGGCGGCTCCACCCGCGGCTGGGCGCGATGCCCCTAGGCCGGCGCCCCGCGCGACTGATACGCTTGATCCCGATCGTCGATGCATCCCGCGCCTCGGAACGAAGGGATCGGACGCCCCCGGCCGCCCTCGTCGTCCAACTCCTCGCCCGAGGCTCATCCGTGGCCCGAGGACCGAGGAGAACCCCCTTGTCCAGCCGACGCCTGCTGCCCGTGGCGCTGCTCGCTGCGTGGACCGCGCTCGCCGTCGTTCCCACCGCTCGCGCCGTCTCGGTCCCCTCCGGATTCGTGGTCGAGAGCTCGGTGTCGGGAGCGGCGTTCGCGTTCCCGGTCGCGCTCGCGTTCCTGCCCGACGGACGCTTCATCGTGTGCGAGCAGGGCGGCGTGGCGTGGATGGTGCGCAATGGCGCGCGACTCGCGAGTCCGGTCTGGGACGGCTCCAACGAGGTGCTCAACATCGGCGACCGCGGGCTGCTCGGCATCGCGGTCGATCCGAAGTTTTTCCAGAACCACTTCGTCTACTTTCTGTACTCGGTGGATCCCGACACCAACGGCGTCGACAACAACACGCTCGCGTTCAGCCGCCTGACCCGCTACACCATGCGCGCCAGCGGCGACACCAACACGGTCGATCCCGCCTCGCGCACCATCCTGATGGGCGTGGATTGGCGGCACGGCAAGCTCGACGCCGGACTCTCACACAGCATCGGATCGCTGCGCTGGGCGCGCGACGGCAGCCTGCTGGTCTCCGCCGGCGAGGGCGCCGACTTCAACGTCATGGATCCGGGCGGGCTGCAGCCCGCGGCGTTCGGCCCCACGCGCACCGACCCGAACGAGGACATCGGCGCGTTCCGCTCGCAGGACATCACGAACCTGTGCGGCAAGATCCTGCGCATCAACCCGGCGAACGGGCACGGCTACATGAGCAACCCGTTCCACGACGGCGATCTCATGTCGGCGCGCTCGCGGGTGTGGGAGTACGGGCTGCGCAATCCATTCCGCTTCACGGTCCGCCCCGGCACCGGCAGCACCGACACCTCGGCCGCGAACGTCGGGACGCTCTACATCGGCGAGGTGGGCTGGGGCACCTGGGAGGAGATGAACGTCGCCACCGGGCCCGGCATGAACTTCGGCTGGCCGTGCGTCGAGGGCTTCAATCCCCAGCCCGCCTACCAGGCCGCGACGCCGGCGCACAACGGGTGCGGCAGCGTCGGCTCCGCGACCAACCCCTCGACGTGGTCCAAGCCGGTCAGCGTCTGGCACCACAGCTCGCCGGCGCTCAGCGTGCCGCCGGGCGTCTACGGGGTCGCGTCGGTCGGCGGCGTGTTCTACACCGACACGCTCTATCCCGGCGAGTACCGCGGCCGCTACTTCTTCGCCGACTACGGCGGCGGCTGGATCCGCGTCGCCACGTTCAGCAACCAGGACCACGTCATCTCGTACCAGGACTTCGGCACCGACATGGACGCCCCGGTGGACCTCGAGCGCAATCCGCTCGACGGCAACCTGTATTACGCGTCGATCTCCACCGGCGAGATCCGCCGCATCCGCTACACCGGCGCTCCCGGCGGCAACGGCATCCCGGTCGCGCAGGCGACGGCGCTGCCCACCAGCGGCCCCGCGCCGCTGACGGTGGCGTTCTCGGGCGCCGACAGCTTCGACCCCGAGGGCGACCCGATGACCTATTCCTGGACGTTCGGCGACGGCGGCACCTCGAACCTCCAGAGCCCCACGCACGTCTACCTGACGGCCGGCCCGTACACCGCGGTGCTGACGGTGCGTGACAACCGTGGCGGTCAGTCGACCTCGAACCTCGTGATCACGGTCGGAGCCGCCGGGTCGTTCCCCACCACGTCCGTGCTCGACGACTTCAACCGCGCCGACGGCGCGCTCGGCGCGCCGTGGCTGGGTACCACCGGGCTGTTCGTCTCGCAGAACCAGCTCACTCAGACGTGCTGCTACGCCACGCCGGTGTGGAACGGCGGGACGTTCGGCCCCGACCAGGAGGCCTACGTCACGCTGAGCACCATCACCGCCGGCGCGCCCGAGCACGACCTGATGCTCAAGGTGCAGGGCACCGCCTACACCTCCGCGCACATCGAGGTGCGCTACGACGACTCGTTCCCGCACGTCTCGATCGCGACGTTCGACCCGGCGTTCGGCTGGGTGGACCGCGGCCTCATCTCGGTGCAGTACCAGGCCGGCGACCAGCTGGGCGCGCGGGCGCTGTCGGACGGCACCGTCGACGTGTTCCGCAACGGCGTGAAGGCGGGCACCGCCTCGGTGACCGGCTGGGCGTACGCCGCCGCGGGCGGCCGCATCGGGTTGACGCTCGACGGCGCGTTCCAGTCGCACCTCGACGACTTCGGGGGCGGCGACTGGCAGCCGGTGAGCGCGAGCCCGGTCGTGGTGCTCACCGCGCCGAACGGCGGCGAGAGCTGGGTGGGCGGCTCGTCGCACCCGGTGACCTGGTCCGCGACCGACGACGTGGGCGTGACGGCGATCGACCTGTTCTACAAGGACCACGCGAGCTCGCCTTGGACCGCGCTCGCGATGGGGATCCCGAACAGCGGCACATTCGACTGGTTCGTGCAGAACACGCCGAGCGCCGACGCACGGGTGCGCGTGGTGGCGCACGACGCGGACGGCCACGCGACCGCCGACAGCAGCAACGCCGACTTCGCCATCACCGCGACCCCGGGCGGGATCGCCCCGACCACGCTCCGCGACTTCCTCATGCCGGGCACCCAGCCGTTCGGCGGCGGGGACTTCTCGAGCCAGACGACGTGCAACACCTGCCACTCGGGCTACGATCCCGCGGTCGAGCCGGGTCGCAACTTCCGCGGCATCATGATGGGGCAGGCTGCGCACGATCCGCTGTTCTACGCCTGCCTGGCGCTCGCGGAGCAGGACGCCCCGTCGTCCGGCGACCTGTGCATCCGCTGCCACGCGCCGATGTCGTGGCTGACCGGCAAGAGCCAGCCCACCAGCGGAGCGCGCATCGACGCGCTCGGCCGCGAGGGGCTCTCGTGCGACTTCTGCCACCGCCTCGTGGATCCCAAGTACACCGCCGGCGTGAGCCCGGTCGAGGACCAGGCGGTGATCAACGGACTGCTGCCCTCGCACCGGCCGACCTCGTATACGAACGGACAGTACGTGGTGGATCCCACGCCGCGGCCGCGCGGGCCGTTCGTGGACGCCGCCTCGCCGCACGAGTTCATCGCGTCGCCGTTCCACACCCACAGCGAGATGTGCGGCACCTGCCACGACGTCTCGAATCCTGTGTACACGCGGGTCGGCACCGACCGCTACACACCGGGTCCGCTGGACGCGCCCGCGGACTCGATCGTCTCGAGCATGCTGATGCCGCTCGAGCGCACGTTCAGCGAATGGCAGAACAGCGCGTACCCGACCGGCGTGTTCGCGCCCGATCTCGCGGGCAACGCGCCCGGCGGGATCGTCTCGTCGTGCCAGGACTGCCACATGCGCTCCGTCACCGGCAAGGGCTGCAACAGCGCCTCGGCCCCGGTACGCGACAACCTGCCGCTGCACGACCTGACCGGCGGCAACGCGTGGATGGGCCCGGTGATCGCCACGCTCTATCCGACCGAGACCGACGCCGCGGCACTCGGGGCGGGTTCGGCGCGCGCGGTCTCGACGCTGCAGAAGGCCGCGAGTCTCGAGTTGCTGCTGGCGGCCGAGGCCGACAGCTTCCGCGCCACCGTGCGCATCACCAACCGCACCGGTCACAAGCTGCCCACCGGCTACCCGGAAGGGCGCCGCATGTGGATCGACGTGGTCGCGCGCGACGGCGGCGGGCAGGTGATCTACCACTCGTGCGCCTACGACTCGGTGACCGGCATCCTGACCCCGGGCCCGCAGGCGCGCGTCTACGAGGCGCAGCTCGGGATCTCGTCGGGGACCTCGACGCTGCTCGGACTGGCATCAGGACCGAGCTTCCACTTCGCGCTGAACGACTCGATCTACAAGGACAACCGCATCCCGCCGCTCGGGTTCTCGAACGCGGCGTACGACGTGTTCGGCGGCCGGCCGGTGGACCCGCAGGGCCCCGCCCCGCGCTACCCGGATGGGCAGAACTACGACCTCTCGAGCTACGCGATCCCGGCCGGTGCGGCCTCGGTGAGCGCCACGCTCTACTACCAGACCACGTCGAAGGACTACGTGGAGTTCCTGCAGTCGGCGAACGTGACCAACACCGCGGGCCAGACGCTCTACAACGCGTGGTCGGCGAACGGGCGCTCGGCTCCCGTCTCGATGGCGACCGGGACACTCGCGACCTCGACCGTGGGCGTGGACCGCACGCCGCCGCCGAGCGCGCTGACGCTGCAGGCGCTGCGCAATCCCTGCCAGGGCACGCTCGAGCTGTCGCTCGCGCTGCCACGGGCGGCCGACGTGCGCTTCGAGATGTTCGACGTCTCGGGCCGCTGCATCGCCCGCCAGCCCATCGCGCGGCTGGAGGCCGGCGTGCACCGGCTCGCGTGGGACGGCCGCAACCTCGTGCGCGGCGACGCCGGCGCGGGGACATTCTGGGCGGTGGTCCGGGTCGACGACCAGCGGCTGGTGCGTCGCATCGTGCGCCTGCGCTGAGCGGATCCGCGGCGGCGGACCGCGCGTCGCCCCCGGGGATCCGGCGCCGCGGCGCGAGCACGGGACGCGCGCGACCGCACGCGCGTCGACCCTCGACGGCGGCGGGCGGCGGTGCTAGCGTCCCGCGCACGCCACCGTTCCCGGGATGCGGTGCGGCGAAGGAGCCGCCATGGATCGAACACGAATCCTCGGGACCCTGCTGCTGGTGGGCGCGCTCTCCCTCGCCGGCTGCTCCTCCAGGGACGACCCCGTCCGGCCCAGCGTGCACGCGCTCTCGGGCAGCGTCGTCCTGATCGGCTACGTCACCGCGGCCGACGGTACGTTCCTCGGCACGCGCGTGGTCGCCGACGCCGACGGCGTCCCGGTCGCGCTGCTCGGCGCCACGCAGGTGGTGGCGCGGACGACGACCGTCCGCGGCAAGTACCGGTTCGAGGGCCTGCGGCCCGGGACGTACGTCGCGCGCAGCGACATCTTCGGGCCCGTGCTCGATCAGACCACGGTGCTGACGATCGCCACCTACGACGTGGTCTCGGCCGACACGCTGCGGCTCGCGTCCGCGGGCGATATCTTCCCCACCCCGAACCCGCTCGGCGCCACCGGCAGCACGTACCACTACGAAGTGCCGGACTCCGAGTTGGTCCGCGTGCGCATCCGCGACGTGAAGGGCGACCACGTGCGTTTCCTGGCCAACGGGTGGATGCCGGCCGGGTCGATCACCTCGTTCTGGAGCGGACGCGACTCGCTCGGCCAGGTGGTGCCCGGGACGCTGTTCTGGGTCACGTTCGAGTCGGGCCCCGACCAGCGCGCGCAGCTGGTGTTCCGGTAGGCGCGGAGCCTACCGGCTGGCGGTCGAGCTGGCGGTGGACCCCGCGGCCGCGTCGGCGCGGCGCAGCTCCTCACGATAGTGCGCGGCCTGCGCGGGCTGCTCCAGCGCGTCGTACTCCTCGATCAGGTCGACCCGCGCGCTGTGCAGGTAGGCCGCCGAGGGATCGCTGTTCTTCGCGACGATCCGGTAGCCGGCCAGGGTCTCGCGCTCGGCCTCGGCGTAGCGTCGCTCCCGCAGCAGCGCGCGGCCGAGGCGAACGCGCGTGATGCCCACGCTGAGATGGTCGGGCGGCAGCGATTCGGCGTAGCGCCGCAGCACGTCGCGGAACAGCCGCTCGGCGCCCCGGAAGTCGCCGCGATCGAAATAGACCCCTCCCAGGTTCGAGAGCGCGACCCCGATGAACGGGTGCTTGTCGTCGTAGGTCGCCCGGTAGATGGCGACCACGCGCCGGAAGTCCGCCTCCGCCTCGTCGAGCCGGCCCTGCGACTGCGCGACCCGGCCCAGCTCGTTCAGCGTCGAGGCCACGCTCGGGTGATTCGGACCGAACACGCGCTCGCGGATCGCCAGCGAGCGCTGGAGCGCCGCGGTCGCCTCCGGGATCCGGTGCTGCGGGATCAGCGCGCGACCGATCATGGTGAGCATCGATGCCGTCTCGTAGTGCTCGTCGCCGTACCAGTTGCGGTAGATCGCGAGCGCCTCGCGGAAGCGCTGCTCCGCCGCCGGGTAGCGCCCCATCTCCTGCTGGATCGCGCCGAGGTTGACGAGGTCGCTCGCGACGTTCGGGTGACGGGGGCCGTAGAGCACCCGGTCGATCGCCAGCACCCGCCGGTTGATGGAGTCGGAGATCGCGTAGTGCCCGGCGTAGTAGTGGCCGTTCGCCAGCTCGGTGAGCGTGGCGGACAGATCGCTGGCGGGCAGGTGCGCGGCGGAGTCCAGCCGCGCGGCCTCGGTGAGCACCGCGATCCCGTCGTCGTAGCGCGCGCGCGCGTTGAGCACCTGGCCCAGCTCGGTGGTGGCCCGCGCGACCGCGGCCGGATCGACGGGCCACGCGCGCCGGCTCATGGCCAGGCCCTCGCGCGTCAGCTTCTCGGCCTCTTCGAGCCGCGACTGGTCCACGCGCACCAGCGCGAGCGCGACCAGGTTGCGGGCGACGTCGGCGTCCGCCGCCCGCCCGCGCGCGCGCCGCTCGGCCAGCGCGACGGTCAGCAGAGAGTCCGCGCGGTCGAAGTCGCCGAGCTTCTCGTAGATGTCGCCCAGCGTCTGCAGCAGCTCCGCGTGCACCAGCGGCTCGCCGACCAGCGTGCGGGACTCCTCGATGCCGCGCTCGAGCAGCGTGACGACGCGCAGGCTCTCGGGCGGCCCGGCCGACTCGTCCCCACCCTCGAACAGGCTGCTCATGAACTGCTGGATGCGTTGGGTGCGCCGCGCCTCCGCCACCGCCGCGTTGCGGGCTGCCGCCAGCCGCGTGGTGTAGAACGCCACCAGCGCGACGATCGCGAGCACCGAGGCGGTCACCGTCGCCACCGCGCGCCAGTGGCGGCGCAGGAACTTGCCCGTGCGGTAGCGGATGGTGTCGGGGCGCGCCTCGAGCGGCTCGCCGGCGAGGTAGTGGTCGAGGTCGCGGATCAGCGAGTCCACGGTCCGGTAGCGCCGCGCCGGATCCTTCTGCATCGCGGTCAGGCAGATCACGTCGAGATCGGGCCACGACGCCGCGCGCCGTGCCCGCGCGGTCGCGCCCGCGGCGCCACCGGCCGCCGGCCGGCGCGCCACGACCGAGGGTTTCTCGGGCGACTGCTCCACCACGATGCGCGCCGCCTCCTCGGGCGTGCGGCGCGCGAGGTCGAAGGGCGGAGCCCCGGTCAGCAGCTCGTACAGGAGCACGCCGAGCGCCCACACGTCGGTGTGCACGCCGATGCGCCCGCCCTGGATCTGCTCCGGCGCGGCGTAGGCCGGGGTCATCAGGCGCATCTCGGTGCGGGTCGCGTCCGCGCTGGTATTCAGCGCCTCGAGCTGCTTGGCGATGCCGAAGTCGAGCAGCTTCACGCGGCCGGCGGGCGTGACCAGGATGTTCGAGGGCTTCAGGTCGCGGTGGACCACCGCGTGCTGGTGCGCGTGGAGCACCGCCTCGCACACCCCGCGGAACAGCGCGAGGATCTCCGGGACCGGGCAGTCGTGCACCGCGCAGTAGCGGGAGATCGGCACGCCGTCGACGTACTCCATCGCGAACCAGGGCGTGCCGTCGGGCAGCGTGTCGGCGTCGCAGATTCGCGCGATCGAGGGATGGTCGAGTTGCGCGAGCGTGCGCTGCTCGCTGGCGAAGCGCTCGCGCCGCGCGGGCGAGAGCCACGCGTCGCGCAGCACCTTGATCGCGAAGCGGCTCTCGAGGTCGCTCCGCTCGGCGAGGAACACCACCCCCATGCCGCCCTCGCCGAGCACCTCGCCGAGATCGTACGGCCCGATCCGGCGCGGCACCGCCGGCGCGGCGTCGTGCTCGAGGACGCGGTCGGCGACCTCCACGAGCCCGCGGTCGAGCAGCGAGTCGGCGCGGGCGTCCTCCGCGAGCAGGTCGAGCACCGCCGCCACCAGCGTGGGATCGTCGGCGCAGCGCGCCGCGAGGAACGCGCGCTGCTCCTCCGCCGGCCGCTCGAGGGCCTCGTGGAACAGGGCCTGGATCCGTTCCCAGCGTCCGGGGTCCATGTCGGTGCGTTCCGCGCGGCCGATCGTCCGGTCAGCGCGCCGCGCGCAGCTCGTGAGCGAGCCAGGCCTTGGCGGCCCGCCAGTCACGCAGCACGGTGGCCTCGGAGATCCCGAGCAGCTCGGCGGTCTCGGCGACGTCGAGCCCGCCGAAGAAGCGGCTCTCGACCATGACGGCCTGGCGCGGGTGCAGCCGGGCCAGCTCCTCGAGCGCGGTATCGAGTCCCAGCAGGTCGGCCGCCCACGTCGCCCCATCGCCGATCGAGTCGTCGAACGTCACGAACACCGCGTCGCGGCCGCCGCGCTTGCGCGCGTGCCGGCGGCGCGCGGCCTCGACCAGCACCTGCCGCATCGCGCGGGCGGCGATGCGCTTGAAGTGGAGCCGCGACGTGAGCGCCACCTCGGGCGCGCCGCGCAACTTGAGCCACGCCTCGTTGACCAGGGCCGTCGGGCTGAGCGTCGCGGAGGGGTCGCCGCGCCGCACACTCGAGGCGAGCCGGCGCAGCTCCTCGTAGGCGGCGCTGAACAGCTCGTCGAGGGCGCGGCGCTCGTCGGAGGGCACCGAGCGCCCCCGCTGTCCGCCGGTCGCGATGGGGTCCGAACGCCGAGGTCGATCCGGGCTGCGAGGGGTCATGGGGCTTTCGTTGGCCGGTTCGCGCGATGCGGAGGGGGAGTCCCCCACCGCGTGAAGTGGGGGAAAGTATACGCGGTCCGTGGTTCGTCCGGGCGAACGATGTGACGACCGCCGGGAATCCTCGCGAACCCGTGCGGCCCCGGCCCGCATCCACAGCGCAACCGCACGCGTGAGCCAGGATCGCGCGCGGGCCCGCCGGTCGGCTCGATCGGTTCAGCCTCGGGAAGCCCATGCGCCCCATGCATGTCTTCGGAGCCTGTCGCTGTTGTCGCGCCCTCCTGCGGGAGCACGCGAGTCCGGGCATCGACGCGCGCGCCATGAGGTCACCCCTGGCCTAGACCTCGAAGCACGACCGGCATACCGACACCGCGGCCCCCGCAGACAGCGGGGGCCGCGGTCGTTTTCGTCCACCCCACATCCCACAGGAGTCCCACGATGAGCAGGATCCTCGACGAAGTGCTGGCCGCGAATCAGAGGTACGTCGCGCAGTTCGGTGACAAGGGCGCGCTGCCGCTGCCGCCCGGGCACCGGTTCGCGGTCCTCACCTGCATGAACGCGCGCCTCGATCCCGCGATGCTCGCCGGACTCGCCGAGGGCGACGCGCACGTGAAGTCCGGCCGCCTGATCGAGGTCGCCGCCGCGACCGAGGCCGGTCGCGCGAGTGGTGCGGCCGCGGTCTGAGCCCGGGCGGCGCGACCCCGGCGCGGGTCCGCGCCGCCGCCGCCGGCCCGCCCGGCGAGGGCCTGGCCGCGGCGAACTGCAATCCGACGCGGGCGAGAACCACGACACGCCGCGGGCGAGCCCGTCCCGGCGGCCGGCCAGTCGCCACTCCCGGCCGCCGACCACTTCCTGGGCGACCGCGCGCGGGATGGCGCTTTTCTGGCCTCGTGCCGGGCCCGGGCGACGGTCCGCGCGGCCCGGCTCGCGGGCTCCCCGCAGGGCTATCTGCGCTCGTGTGCCCGCGTCGCCGGCCGGGTGCCGCCCGACCCCGGGGAGCCCCCCCTCGGCGGCGCGCATCTTGCTCGCGTAGCGCGCGAATCGCGTCCCCCCCGCACCGAGGAGTCGGCCTCGACTCCCGGATCGACGACTGGAACTGCCGCCCCGACGGGGGCGGTGTGCCCGCAAGGAGTGAATCATGGCCCCGCTGCTCAAGAGCCTGCTCGGGAATTCCTCGAAGGATCGCGAAGCCGCCACCGAGATGCGGGAGATGCTCGACGAGATGCGGCGGGAGCGGGAACGCTTCGAGTCGCTGCTGAAGCACGCGAACGCCTCGGCCGAGCGCCTGCAGCAGCTCGACGAGCCGCTCGCGAAGGCCGGCACCGACGTCGACGCGGTCTCCACGCGACTGACCGAGCTGCAGCAGCGCTTCGAGGCGATGGTGCGGCTGTCCTCGCTGTTCGAGAGCCTCGACGAGCGCGCCGCCGGCCTCACGCAGAGCCAGAAGTGGGCCGAGGAGCGCATCGTCCAGGCGCTCGAGGACTCCCAGAAGATCCGCTCCACCATGGAGGAGCTGGTCCAGAAGGTCGATCTCGCCGCCGGCCTCAAGGAGCAGCTGACCGCATTCCTCGAGATCGAGAAGCCGTTCCAGCAGCTGCGCGGCGACGCCGAATCGATCCGCAGCCAGATCGAGGGCACCGGCGAGCGGATGGCGCGCCTGCGCGAGCAGCACGACCGGCTGCTGGACGCCCACAAGCTCGCGGTCACGAAGATGGAGGCGCTCGACCGCCGCCGCGACGAGCTGGGCCGCTCGATGTCCGACAAGGAACGACGCGTGGAGGGCGTGGAGCAGGCGGTGCGCGGCATGGACGGAGTGCAGCACACCGTGGACGAGGTGAAGCGCGAGATGGGCATGCTCAAGGCGCTCGGCGACTCGGTCGCCCAGAAGACCGCCGCGCTCGAGGCCCAGCGCGACGCGGTCGACCGCGCGCTCGCCCAGGCCGAGGTGCTCGACCGCGCGATGCGGCAGACCGACCTCGGCGTGCGGCAGCAGCAGGAGAACGAGAAGTCGCTGACCGCGCTCCAGGAGCAGGTCGCCGCGCTCCGCACGCTGCACGAGTCCGTGCTCGCGCGCTCCACCGAGATCACCAAGCTCCAGCGCGACACCGACGAGCAGTCCCGCACGATGCGCGTGGACCTCGCGGCGATGACCGAGGAGATGAAGAAGACCGCCGAGCGGTTCGACTTCGAGTCCCGCGGCCTGGAGTCGGTCAGCCAGCGGGTCGCCGACCTGCGCGGCGAGTTGACCGGGGCCGAGAACCGCTTCAAGGGCCTGAACGACGCGAGCCGTTCGATGGGCGAGCTGACCGCGCAGACGCAGGCGGTCGGCACGCAGCTGCAGGCGCTCTCCACCGAGGTCGGCCAGGTCGATCGCGAGATGGCGAAGCTGCAGGCCATCCGCCGCGATCTCGACGAGGCCGGACGCACGACCCGCGAGATCGGCACCCAGGTCTCCCGCATCGAGGAGGCGCGGCCCGCGGTGGAACGTGCGCATCGCGACCTCGAGCAGCTCAGCGGGGCGCACGCGATGGTGCAGGACGCGCTGGAACAGGCGCAGCTCGCGCACGACGAGATCGTGCGGATCCGCGCCAATCAGTCCGAGGCTCGTACCTGGATGGAGGGCGTGGAGCGGTCGGTCGCCGAACTGAGGGACCAGGTCGGCGCGCTCAACTCGCTGGCGCCCGCCATCCAGCACGCGCTGCACGAAGCCGAGCGCGTGAACGAGACCACGTCGGTGATCGATGCGCGGCGCGAGTTCGTCGACGACCTGCACCGGCGGACGACCGAGCTGGGGGCGCTCGCGGCGCGACTCGACGATCGCAGCCAGCAGCTGCAGATGCGCATGGAGGCGGCCGAGCAGGGCTTCGTGAGCCTGGGCTCGCAGTCCGAGGAGGCCGCCCGCCTCAGCCAGACCATCGGCGCGGTGACCGCGAGCGTTCGCGAGGCTGTGCAGCGCACGGATCAGGTGCGCGCGATGGTGGGCGCGGTCGAGGAGCGCTGCGCCTCGGTCGAGACGCTCGCCGAGGAGACCCGCACGATGCGCGAGGAGCTGGACCAGCGCCAGCACGCGCTCGAGGCGGCCGCGAAGGACCTCAAGAAGGCGTCCTCCCTGCGCCAGGAGGCGGCCACTGCAGCGCAGAAACTGGACGAGCTGACCCAGCGGCTCACCACGGCGCTGGCGACCGCGGACCAGCGGGTCACGCAGGTGGACGAGGTGTCCACCCAGCTCGAGCAGCGCGCCGACGGGCTGCACGCGGTCGAGGATCGCCTCGCCCGCTTCGAGACCCGGATGGCGAAGTGGGACCTGATGGAGGAGCAGATTGCCCAGTCGCTGGCGCAGATCGACGCCCGCCAGGGCACGATCGAGTCGCTGCAGGCCGACCTCGACCGCATGTTCGCGATGGCGGAGTCGACCTCGACGCACGTCCGCGAGATCACGTCCGCCCAGCAGGAGCTCGAGGAGAGCCGCACGATGCTCCTCGACGTCCAGCAGCGGGTGCAGGAGGTGCGCGACACCGCGAGCGCGCTCGACGAGCGCAAGCGGCAGATGTCGAAGGCCGAGGAGCGGCTGGCCCGGGCCGACGCGCTGCTCGTGGACGTTCGCTCCAGCATCGATGCGCTCGAGGGCCAGAAGGTGATCGTCGACCAGGCGGTCGAGAAGGCCGGCTCGCTGCAGTTCCTGCTCAAGCAGGCCGAGGCCGCGATCGAGAACCTGCGCGAGGAGCGCAAGACGACTGCCCGCGTGCGCGCGGCCGTGAAGGGCGCGCGCCGCCACGACGACGACGGCGAGGACATCGCGAAAGCGGCCTGAGCCGACCGTCCGCGCACCGTGGCCCGCCCGGGGTCAGTCCTCCGGGCGGGCCACGGCAGCGGCCGCGGGAGCTCGAACGCCGCGCGGGCTCCCATGCCCCGGGCGGCTGAGGGAAGCGGTCACTGCACCGAGCGGGCCGCCTGGGTGATCCACCGCACCGCGTCGTCGGCGTCACCGAAGCCCTTGGTCTTCACGCTGCGGCCGCTCTGGGGCGAGAACACGACCAGGGTCGGGAACGCGTCGACCCCGAAGCGCTTCTGCAGGTAGTCGATCCCCGGCGGGTTGTTGCCCTCCTCGCGCGCGCGGTCCACGACCGACACCGGGATCACCGCGGTCCTCACCGCCTCGCCGCGGTCAGCGTCCTCGAACACCTGGTGCTTCAGCGCCTGGCAGGGTCCGCACCAATCCGCGTTGAAGTCGATCATGATCGGCTTGCCGGTGCGCTGCGACTCCGTCATCGCCTGCTCGATCGTGGTCCAGTCCGAGACCTCGGCGCGCGGCCGCTCGCCCTCGGGCACCGCGGTCGCGACCGGCGCCGGTGCGGCGCCGGCGGCACGCTCGGCGGCCGGCGCGGAGTCCCAGCCCGGTAGCCCGCTCGGGCTGCCGCCGCGGGCGGGCGCGATGGAGGCCGGAGCGCCCGCGATCGCCGGCGGCCCGGTGGGCGCCGGCACCGGCTTCGCCACCGGCGACGCGGGCCCCGGCACCGCGCCCACGAACCAGCCGATCGACAGCGCGATCGGCAGGAGCAGCAGCGCCCACCAGGGCGAGAGCGAGCGTGGGGCGGGAGTCGGGTCTGCGGGCATGACGGGCGGCCTCCATTCTTGCGATTCGGTGCGCGGCGGACTGCCGGGCCCGGCGGGCGCGGAGACGGCCCGTCCGTCGAGCATGGCCGCGGAGGGATCCGTCGCGCCGGCCCGGCGCGGCTCGCCCCGGTTATCGGCCGGCGGCTCACCCGGCTTGGGGCCCCGCGCCGACGGTGCACCGCGCGCCGGCGCGGGCCCGGACCGCGCGCTGCCGCGGCCGCGGGCCGCGCGCCCCCCCGGCCGGTGTCCGGCGCCGCGCCTGCGGCCATTCGATCCTTGAAGCGCGTCCGGGCCTCTGCTAGTTTTCCAGCACTGCTGAAAATTCAGCACGAACACGGAGGGCACCATGCAGCGACTTCGATCCCTGAGCCGGCGCGAGCGCGAGATCATGGACATCGTGTACGCGTGCGGCAGCGCCACCGCGGTCGAGATCCGCACGCGGATGGCGGAGCCGCCCAGCTATTCGGCGGTGCGCGCGACGCTCAGCATCCTCGAGCAGAAGGGGCTGCTGCGACACGCCGAGAGCGGCACGCGCTACGTCTACCGGCCGACGGTGAACCGCAGTCGGGCGCGCCAGACCGCGATCCAGCACCTGCTCGAGACGTTCTTCGACGGCTCGCCGGCGAACGCGGTGTTGACGCTGCTCGAGCACGAGGCCGCACGACTGGACCGCGATGGACTGGAGCGCGCCGCGGCGCTCATCGAACGCGCCCGCAAGGAGGGCCGGTGATGTCCCTGCTCCTCGATCTCCTGCGTCAGCCCGCCGGCCTCGGCACCTGGGGCGGCCAGCTGCAGATGCTGCTGCGCATCACCCTGATCGCCGCCGCGGGCCTCGCGGTGCTCGCGCTGCGGCCGCGCGCCGCGGCCGCACTGCGGCATCGCATCGCCGTGGTGACGCTCGCGGCGGTCCTCGCGCTGCCGCTCGCCACCCTGCTGCTCCCCGCGCTGCCGCTCGCCTGGCTCCCACCCGCTGGCGCGGCGCCGCCGACCCTGATCGCCCTCCGCGCCGACGCGCCGGAGAACGGCGTGCTCGCCGCGCGCGCCACCGTTCCGCCGGCCCCCGCCGTGACGACGTCCGCCGCGCGGCCCGCGTTCGTGCGCCCGGCCTCCCCGATCGCGCGTCGGTTCCCGTGGGGCACGCTCGCCGCGGCCCTGCTGCTGGCGTGCCTGGCGGTGTCCCTGGGTTTGACCGCGCGGCTGCTCGCCTCGATGCTCGCCGCCGCCCGCGTGGCCCGCGCCGCCGTGCCGATCGACGATCCGGCGGTGGTCGCCGAGGCCGAGCACGTGCGCCGTCGCCTGGGCATCCGGCGGCCGGTCGCGCTGCGCCGCACGGAAGCGCTGGCGGTCCCCGCCGTGTTCGGCGTGCGGCATCCGGTGCTGCTGCTGCCGCCCGCGACGCTCGCCGGCCCGGCGGAGCGCCTGAGCGCCGTGCTGCTGCACGAGCTGGCGCACGTGGCACGTCACGACGGCCTCGCGCTGCTGCTCACGCGCGGCTGCCGCGCGCTGCTGTGGTTCCATCCGCTGGTCGGCCGGCTGGCCCGCGAGGCCGGGCTGGCGTGCGAGCAGGCCTGCGACGACGTGGTGCTGAGCGCGGGCGCGCGCCCCAGCGACTACGCGGAGTGGCTGCTCGCGATCGCGCAGTCGGCGCGCGGGGCGGACGCCCTGCGCGGGGTCGCGCCGGCGTTCGCGCGCCGCTCGACCCTCGAGCGCCGGATCGCGGCGATCCTCGAGCCCGGCGCCTCGCGCCGCCCCGCGACGCGCATCGCCACCGCCGCCATCGGGCTCGCCGCGCTCACGCTGCTGGTGCCGCTGGCGTCGGCTCGCGTGATCGCCGCGCCGTCATGCTCGTCGGGCAGCGAATGCGCGACGGCCACGACGCGCAAAGCTGCCGAGAGGCGCGCATGCACCGAGGCGCGCGCACGCGCCGAGACGCGCGCATGCACCGAGGCCCGCGAGCGCACCGAGACCCGCGAGCGCGCGACGATCCGGACGGCGACCGCCGAAGCGTTCGAGGAGCCTCACATCGAGCCCAACGGGCGCGGGGTGGACGCGGTGCCCGCGGTCGGGCCGGCTCCCGTCACGCCGGCCGTGCCGCTCCAGCCGGCGGGCGCGCGCTCGGGCGCCGACTGGTACGACGCCGCGCGCGCGCACTACAACGCGGGACGCTTCGCCGCCGCGGCGACCGCGTACCTGAACGCGGCCGCTGCCGGCCAGCACATCGCCACGTCGTACTACAACGCCGCGTGCTCGTTCGCGCGCTCGGGCCAGCGCGCCGCGGCGCTCGATGCCCTCGGCAAGGCGCTCGACGCCGGGTTCGACGAGCCGGAGCTGATCCACTCCGACGAGGATCTCGACACCCTGCGCGACACTCCGGGCTTCGGCCGGCTGCTGACGCGGGCGATGAACACCGACGCCGCGGAAGCGAAGCGGAACCACGCCGTCGCCCAGTTCGACGCGCTGCGGTCCTCGGCGTCGTCCGACGCCGACCAGTGGCACTCGAGCGGCATCGAGCTGTTGCGCCTCTCGGAGTACGGGCGTTCGGCCGCCGCGTTCGCCGCGCAGTTCAAGATCGATTCCAGCGCCGCGGCACTCTACAACCTGGCGTGCGCCTGGTCGCTCGCCGGGCAGCGCGCGCGCGGTCTGGACCTGCTCGAGCTCTCCATCCGTTCCGGCTACGGCGACCCCGGGAAGATCTCTGGAGACCACGACCTGGAAGCGCTGCACGACGATCCGCGCTTCGACGCGCTGGTCGCGCTGGCGAGCGATCTCGAGTTGTCGGGCTCGATGCGGGGCCTCCCGGCGTGGGGCACCTGGCGCGCGGAGCTGCCGCGCTACGAGCGGGTGGCACGCGAGCACCCGGACCTCGGCCGAGCGTGGTGGAACCTGGGCTTCGCGCGGCTCCGCGCGGGCGACTGGGACGGCAGTGCCGACGCCTACGGCCGCGCGCTGGCGAGCGGCTATCGCATCTCGACCTCGACCTACAACCTGGCGTGCGCCCACGCTCAGGCGCGACGGATCGACGAGGCGCTGCGCTGCCTCCAGCTCGCGGAGGCCCGTGGCATGGACGTCGGCGGGATCGCGCCGG
Source organism: Candidatus Eiseniibacteriota bacterium (assembly GCA_963725865.1). Taxonomy (GTDB): domain Bacteria; phylum Eisenbacteria; class RBG-16-71-46; order RBG-16-71-46; family RBG-16-71-46; genus CAVSAC01. The sequence continues at coordinate 450,216 of CAVSAC010000012.1, read as the reverse complement.
ACGATCGCGACCTGGCGCCGCTGCGAGGCGATCCGCGCTTCCAGCGCATGTGCGCGCAGTGGCGGCGCGAGCTGGCGAGCGAGCGCGAGAAGGAGAAGCGGGAGGAGCAGGATCGCAAGCACGCGAAGTAGCGCGCGGGCGGCGGCGCGGGCGTGGCCCGCGCGGCATGGAGACGGAACGCGGCGTGGAGGCCGCTGCGGGATCGAGCGCCCGGGGCGCGCGCGATGGTGTAGAGTCCGCGCCCAGTCGAATTCGTCCGCGCAGTCCTGATCCGGTCGGGCCGCTCCCCGCGGGGGTCGCACGCTGCACGTCGCGCTCACGCCCCATCCGGCACCACTGTGCGCCGGCGCGCCTCCGCACGGCGCGGACCCGCGCCGGGGCGCCCGGCTGCCCGCCAGCGCCGCCCGCGCGGGCGCGCGCCGCTTCCGGGGCCGCGCATGAGGCGACCGGCCCCTCCCACCAGCATGCGTCCGCTGACGGTCGCCGCGATGGCCACCTCGGCGGTCATGATGACGTACCAGGTGGCCTCGCGCGCCGTGCGCGACGCGCTGTTCCTCACCAACTTCCACGTCCACTCCCTGCCCGCGATGGTCGCGGGCTCCGCGCTGCTCTCGATCGTGGTGGCGCTGCTGGCCACCCGCGCGACCGCGGCCTACGGCCCGGCCCGCGCGATTCCGGTCGCGTTCCTCGTCAGCGCGCTGCTGACGCTCGCCGAGTGGGGCCTCACGCTGCGGCGGCCGGACCTCGGGGCGATCGCGGTGTACCTGCACGTCGCCGCGCTCGGACCGGTGCTGATCTCGGGCTTCTGGTCGATCGTCAACGAGCGCTACGACCCGCGCAGCGCGCGCCGCCGCCTCGGCCGCATCGCGGCGGTCGGCACGCTCGGAGGATTGGCGGGCGGCGTGCTCGCCGAGCGCCTGACCGCGTGGACCGGGGTCGCGAGCACGCTCCCGGCGCTGGCGCTCGCGCACGGCTGGTGCGCGTGGAGCACCTACCGCATGCCCACGCCGATCGCGCCGCCCGCGGAGCCAGCCGCCGCGCGGGCCGCGCTGCCGACCGCGGAGGCGCTGCGGCGGCTGCTCGTCACGCCCTACCTGCGCAACCTCGCCCTGCTGGTGTTCGGCAGCGCGGCGAGCGTCGCGCTGCTCGACTACGTGTTCAAGGCGCAGGCCGCGGGCGTGGCGCGCCAGGGCCTGGACCTGGTGCGCCTGTTCTCGGCGTTCTACGCGATCGTCGGGGTGCTGACGTTCGTCGCCCAGACGTTGCTGACGCGCCGGGCGCTCGAGCGGGTCGGACTGGCGCGCAGCATCGGCGCCCTCCACGGCGGACTGATCGTGGGCGGCATGGCCTCCGCGCTGCTCCCGGGCCCGTGGACCGTGGGACTGGCGCGCGGGCTCGAGGGCGTGCTGCGCGGGTCGCTGTTCCGGACCAGCTACGAGATGTTCTACACCCCGATCCCGGCGGCCGAGAAGCGCGCCACCAAGACCCTCGTGGACGTGGGGTGCGAGCGGCTCGGCGACGTGACCGGCGCCGGCCTCACCGCGTTGGTGCTGCTGATGGTGCCCATGATCTCGCAGCCGGTCCTGCTCGCGCTGGCGGTGCTGACCGCCTTGGCCACGCTCGGCATCGTGGCGCGGCTCCAGCGCGGCTACGTCGACTCGCTCGAGGCCGGCCTGCGCGCGGGCGCCGTGCGGCTCGATCTGGCTGCGGTCGAGGACCAGACGACGCGCACTTCGGTGCTGCGCGTGCTCGGATCGGGGGGCGCGGCGGCCTCGCCCTACCTGACCGCGCGCCGGCCCGAGACGCGCGGCGGCGAGCCCGCGCGGGCGCGGGAACCGCTGGTCGACGGCGCGCCGCTGGACGCCGCCGGAGTCGCGCACGCCATCGCGCTGCTGGCGCAGCCCGAGGCCGCGCCCGCGGTGGTCGCGGCGCTGAATCGCGTCGCGTCGCGACACACCGGGCAGCTGGTCGACGCGCTGCTCGATCCCGCCAGCGCCTTCGATGTCCGCCGCCGAATCCCCGGCGTGCTGGCGGACTGCGCCACGCCGCGCGCGGTGGACGGCCTGGTCCGCGGACTCGCCGACACGCGCTTCGAGGTGCGCTATCGCTGCGGCGCCGCGCTCGCGCGGATGCTCGAGCGGGCCCCGGCGCTGAGCGTGGACCCCGAGGCGATCTTCCGCGTGGTGCGGGACGAGGCGGTGGTCGAGCGCCGGCTCTGGGATTCGCATCGCGAGCTCGAGGGCCTCGAGGAGCGCGGCGAGGGCGGCGCGGTCGACGAGTTCCTGCGGCGGCGCGCGGGGCGCAGCCTCGAGCACGTGTTCACGCTGCTCACGCTGGTGCTCCCGCGCGAGCCGTTGCGGATCGCGTTCCGCGGCCTGTTCGCGGACGACCTGCTGCTGCGCGGGACCGCGCTCGAGTACCTCGAGAGCGTCCTGCCCGCCGCGGTGCGCGAGGTGCTGTGGCCGCACCTCGAGCCCGAGCGCGCCACCCGCCGCCGCGCGACCGAGCCGGCGCGCGACCGCGAGCAGGTGCTCGACGACCTGATGCGCTCGCACCACTCCATCCAGCTCGACCTCGAGGCGCTGCGGCGCCGTCCTCCCGCGGAGCCACGATGAGCGACCAGCTGACCGGCCAGGTCTCCCACTACCGCATCGTCGGTCCGCTCGGGCAGGGCGGCATGGGCGCGGTGTACCGCGCCCACGACGACCGCCTCGGGCGCGACCTGGCGCTCAAGGTGCTGCTCGCCGACAGCACCGATGACGCGACGGCGCGCTCCCGGCTGGTGCGCGAGGCGCGGATGGCCTCCTCGCTCGCGCATCCCAACATCACGCACGTCTACGAGGTCGGCGAGCACGACGGCCGCGTGTTCATCGCGATGGAGCTGGTCGAGGGCCGCACGCTGCAGCAGTCGATCCCGCCCGGCGGGCTGGCCGCCGACACCGTGCTGCGCATCGGCGTGCAGATCGCCGACGCGCTCGCCTACGCTCACCAGCACGGCGTCATCCACCGCGACCTCAAGAGCTCGAACGTCATGCTCACGCCCGCGCAGCACGTGAAGGTGCTGGACTTCGGGATCGCCAAGCGGCTGCCGCAGACCGGCGCGCTCGATGCGACCAGCGAGCTGGACCTCACCACCGTGGGCACCGTGATGGGCACGCCGAACCACCTGCCGCCCGAGGTGCTCCTCGGCGCGACGGCCGACGCGCGCGGCGATGTCTGGGCGCTCGGCGTGGTGCTCTATCAGATGGCCGCCGGGCGGCTCCCCTTCGACGCCGCCTCGCTGCCCGCGCTCGCGAACGCGATCACCGGCCAGGAACCCGCCCCGCTCGGCGCGGGCGTGCCGGCCGGCCTCCGCGCGGTGATCACCCGCTGTCTCGCCAAGCAGCCGGAGCGCCGCTACCAGCGCGGCGGCGAGGTGCGCGTCGCCCTCGAGGCGCTGGGGCGCGCCCGCGCGCCCGCCGGAGCGGGCGCGGGGCTGCGGCGCGCCGCGCTGCCGCTGGCGGGCGTCGCGCTGCTCGCGATCGCGGCCGCCGTGGTGTTCGCGCCCGGCGGGCTGCGCGAGCGGCTCGCGCAGGCGCCCGCCCGCCCGCGCATCCGCTCGCTCGCCGTGCTGCCGCTCGCGAACCTCTCGGGCGACCCGGCGCAGGAGTACTTCGCCGACGGCATGACCGAGGAGCTGATCACCGACCTGGCGCCGATCCCGTCGCTCAAGGTGATCTCGCGCACCTCGGTGATGCGGTTCAAGGGCTCGCAGCAGCCGCTGCGCGAGATCGCGAAGGCGCTGGGCGTCGACGCGGTGGTCGAGGGCTCGGTGCTGCGCGCCGGCGACCGCGTGCGCATCACCGCGCAGCTGATCGAGGCCGCGAGCGACCACCACCTGTGGGCGCGCAGCTTCGAGCGGGACTTCCGCGACATCCTCACCCTGCAGAGCGAGGTGGCGCGCGACATCGCGCAGGAGATCCAGCTCCAGGTCTCGCCGCGCGTCAGCGAGAACCTCGCGAGCCACCGAGCCGTGAATCCGCAGGCCTACGAGGAGTACCTGCAAGGGCGCTTCCAGGGGAACATGGTCACCGACGCGGGTGTGCGCGCCTCGATCGCGCACTTCGAGAGGGCACTGGCGCTCGATCCGGGGGACGCCCGCTACGGCAGTGCGCTCGCCGACGCGTACCTGGTGCTGACCCAGCTGCTGGAGCGCCTGCCGACCCACGAGGGAATGGTGAAGGTCGAGCAGTACGCGCGCCAGGCGCTCGACGCCGACGAGCATTCGGCGGAAGCCCACACCTCGATGGGCGCCGCCCTGTTCTTCGGAGACTGGGATTGGGCGGAGGGCGAACGGCACCTGCTGCGCGCGATCGAATTGAATCCCGGCTACGCCGAGGCCCACCTCCTGCATTCGATCCTGCTCGCCGCCGCCGGCCGCGCGGAGGAGTCGATCCAGGAGAGCCGCCGGGCGCTCGAGCTGGATCCGCTCTCGATCATCGCCCACTGGAACGCGATCTCGACCCTGTACCTGGGCCACCGTTACGACGAGGCCCTCGCCGAGGCCCAGCGCGCGGCCGAGACGGCGCCCGATTCGCGGCTCATCTTCGGCTCGATCCTGCGGATCCACGAGCAGCGCGGCGAATACAAGGCGGCGCTTGAGCTGCTGGAGAGCCACCTCGCCGAAGCGGACGGCGGCAGGCAGCGAGTCGACGCGCTGCGGCGCGCGTATCGCGAGTCCGGGCCCACCGGGTACTGGCGCACCGTCCTCGCCGTCCTCCGGGACCGCAGCCGCACCGACCCGATCCACCACGAGCGGCTGGCGACCACCCTGGCCCGGTTGGGGGACCGCGAGGGTGCGCTGGATGCGCTGGAACACGCGTTCGCCGAGCGCTCGGGGGACGTGCTGTTCATCAAGGTGGAGCCGGCGTACGAGAGCCTGCGCGACGACCCGCGGTTCCAGGCCCTGGTCCGGCGGGTCGGACTGCCGTGACGGCGTGATCGCGATCGCCCCCGCGGCGCGGCGCGCGACTCGGCGGCGGGCCGTCGCGCCCTAGGCGAGCGCCCGCAGCGAGCGGTCGATCAGCTCCTGCAGCATCAGCCCGCGGTGCACGTCGAGCGCCGGCGAGCGGCCCGCGCGCACCGCGTCCGCGAACGTGCGCCGCGCGAGCGACCAGGGCTCCGCCTGCGCGGCCGCCGCCACGCCGTCGAACTCCAGCGCACCGGCGGGCCCGTACAGCTCGAGCCGGAACACCGACTGCGGCAGCTGCATCACGCCCGACATCGCCAGCTCGCTCACCGCACCGCCCGCGTGCCGGCAGGTGAGCGCCACCCAGCGGCGCGGATCGCCGCGCCCGACCACCTGCTCGATCGGCCCCACCGCCGCCTCGAGCAGGTCGAACGCGTGGGGGCCGAGATCGTGCAGCGCCCCGTGCTCGATCCGCCACGCGTTGGCGTAGGGCCCGCGCACGAACGCGCCCGAGAGGAACGCGAGTCGCGCCCCGATCGTCGCGAACCCGCGCGCCGCGTCGAGGAACGCCTGCGTCGCCGGCCGATAGCGCTGGGTGAGCATGAGCTGCGTCACCACGCCGGCCTGCTCCACCGCGCGCACCAGCGCGCGAGCCGGCTCGAGCGTGAGCGCGAGCGGCTTGTCGAGCATCAGGTGCCGGCCCGCGCGGGCCGCCTGGACCGCGAGCACCGCCTGCACGTCGGGCGGCACCGCGAACGCCACCGCCTCGCAACGCTCCAGCAGCGCCTCGAACGACTCGGCGGCGGCGCTCCCGTGCGCGGCCGCGAGCGCCGCCGCCGCCGCCGGGCGCCGCGACCACACGCACGCGAGCCGGGTCTCGGGCCCGGCGGCGAGCATCGGCGCGTACGCCTTCTCGGCCCAGGGCCCGGCGCCGACCAGGCCGACGCGGAGCGCCGTCATGCGGCGGGCGACGGGCGAGCGGCCGATGCGGGGACCACGGTCATGGCGGCAGCATGCCCGAGGCGGGAACGGTTGGGAAGCGCGGGCCCGCGCGGTCGGGCGAGAGGCGTCCGCAGCCGCGAAACCCGCGGGCCCGAGGTCCGGGTTGAACGACTGCCCGCCCGAGCGATATGGTGCGTTCCGTCGACAGCGATGATCCAGCAATGAAGGCACTCCATAGGGAGGAGCGGTTGAGTTCGGTTCTCCATGGCATGCGGCTCGCGGGTGTCGCGGCGCATGCGCCCCGGAACGTCTGGAGCAATGCCCGCGTCGCGGCCCGCCTGCGGCTCGAACGCATGCGGACCCGGCTCGCCGGCAATGCCGTGCTGAGCCCCGAGGAGGCCAAGCTCTTCGAGACCAGCGATCGCTGGGTGCGCCGGTTCATCGGCTTCACCGAGCGGCGCTTCTGCCACGAGGACGAGGGCACCATCGATCTCGCCACGGGTGCCGCCCGGCTGTTGCTCGAGCGCTCGGGCACCGACCCCGGCGACATCGACGCGATCATGTTCGCCAGCGTCACGCCGTCCTACCTCTACAGCCCCCCGGACGCGGCACTGCTCCAGCACGCGCTCGGCATCCCGGTGTGGTCGGGTCCCGCGCCCCGCGAGCTGAAGGGCGCCGACGTGTCGCTGGCGTGCAGCAGCTGGGTGACCGCGCTGATGCTCTGCTACTCGCTCATCCGCTCCGGGATGGCGCGCCGCATCCTGCTGGTGGGCGCCGACCGCATGAGCGCCACGATCAACTGGCGCGACCGCAGCTTCGCCACCGTGCTCGGCGACGCCGGCACCGCGATGCTGTGCGTCGCCGTGCCTGCCGCCGAGGACTGGTTCGCGCCGCAGCAGTTCTGGAGCTGGCTCGACGGCGGGCGGGGGGACATCATCCTCACGCCGGCCGGTGGCTCGCGCCGGCCCACGCCGACGCCGCAGGAGACCGCGGCCGGCCGGCACCGGCTCGCGATGGACGGCGCCGCGGTGCGCAGCGTGCTGGTGCCGTTCACCGGCGGACCCGCGACGGACGCGGCGCTCGCCAAGGCCGGCTGGCGCCTCGAGGACCTCGACCTCGTCACCCTGCACGAGGCCAACCTCTCCCTCAACGCATCGATCGTGAAGATGTGGAGCGAGCGGGGATTCCGCGGGCGGGTGCTGGATGCCGGCGGCCGCTTCGGCAACACCACCAGCGCCTCGATCCCGCTGGCGCTCGCGCTGAACCCGGGCGAGCTGCTGCCCGGGCGGCGGTTCGGCCTGTTCGGCTTCGGCGGCGGCCTGTCCGCGAGCTTCGCATTCGGCACCATCCGCTCCGCGCTGCCGGCCTGGACCGACATCGACTGAGGCCGGCCCGGCCGCGGCCCAGGGGCTCTTCGGGGGGCGGATCGGGCCGCCCGGCCGGGCCTCCGGCGGGGGCAAGAAGTGCGCTTTCATTGGCGAATTCGCGGACTTTGCGGGTCGCGGACGGTTGACCACGAATTCACTATCATTCCGCGCCCCGCTGCCCGATACTGCGTTCGTCTTCGGTTGTGTGTGGATGAGTCGTCGACGTTCAGATCCGCCAGAGACTCTTCTGGCGGGTTTTTGTTAGACGGCCATTCCCGCCGATCGAGGCAACGGTCACAGCGACCGGACGCGGCCGCAGCGTGATATCGCGGCAAGTGCGGGTCCTCGGACCCGGATACAACAGGAGTTTCAAGTGGCTCGTGGCACGGTGAAGTGGTTCAACGAGGCGAAGGGCTTTGGTTTCATCACGCAGGCGGACGGTGGCGAGGACGTGTTCGTTCACTTCTCGGCCATCGCCGGCGACGGCTTCAAGACGCTCGCCGAGGGTGAGTCGTTGGAGTTCGACGTGACCCGCGGTCCGAAGGGGCTGCAGGCCGCGAACGTCCGCAAGGCCTAACGCACGAGGTACCACCTCACGCCAATCGAGGCGGCGTCCGCAAGGACGCCGCCTCGGGCGTTTGTGGATCGCGAGGGGAGTGCGATTCAGCTCCGGGTGCGTCGCCGCATGCCGTCCAGGCTGAAGCCCCCGGCGCCGTGGGCCGCGAGGAACAGGAAGACGAACGAATACAGCGCGGCGAGCTCGCCATGGTTCTGGATCGGCCACGCGCCGTGGGGCTGGTGCATCTGGAAGTAGGCCACCGCCATCTCGCCCGAGAGGATGAATGCCACCGGCCGGGTGAAAAGGCCGAGCGCGATCGCGATCCCGCCGATCAGCTCGAGGACGGCGCCGAGCCCCAATTGGGACATCAACGGAACCGTGGCGCCCGGCACCGAGCCCCCGCCGCCGAACCAGCCGAACAGCTTCTGGCCTCCATGCTGGAGGATCATCACGCCGGCGACGGCTCGAAGCAGGACGTGGGTCACCTGGGTCGCTCGTGCAGTGTTCATCGACTCCGTTCCTCGTCGGGATGGACGCTGGTCGCCTTGCGGACGACGTCGTCGCGAGTCGCTCGGACGCGCGCCCGGCTCCGCGGCTCGCCACTCATCGCCCACCTCGATCCACCTCGTCGAGCGTGGCCCGGTAGACCGAATCCCGCGCCCCACCCACGGCCACCGCGCGCTCGGCCAGCGAGCGCGCCTCCTCCGGCGCCCGGCCCTGCCGCAGCAGGGCGACCGCGAGGTTGTTCATGGCATCCGGGTCGGCAGGCGTATCGCGGAGTGCCTGGCGGTAGGACTTCTCCGCGGCGCGCCAGCGCCCCTCGGCGGCCTGCACGTTGCCCAGATTGACCCGGGCACGGCTCTGATGGGGATCGAGTCGCAGGGCGCTGCGATACTCCTTCGCCGCGAGGGCGGTCTGCCCGCTCGCCTCGTAGGCGACGCCGAGGTCGTTGTGCTCGCTCGCCGTGAGGGGGTCACGCAACACCACGAGATGGGCGCAGCCCCCGAGCGCGATCGTCGCCGCGAGCGCCGCGGCGATCAGGCCGGCGCGTGCCGAGCGGGCGATCATGGCTGCCGCTCCCGAACGATCAGCGCCTGCGAGCCGGCCGTCTCCCACCGCTTCACGAGGTCGTCGCGCGGCGTCACGCGCGGACGCGCCGTGCCGTCCTGAAGTGTGAAGGTGGAGTGGGTGGCGTCCCATCCGGTGACGACCCCGAAGTGTCGGACGGTGAAGGGTCCCGAACCGTTCTGGTAGAGCAGGATGGGGGGTACGCCGGCGTTCAGGAGGTCGAGCAACGAATCGGGGGTGAGCGTCGCGACGTCCGCCGCGTAGCCTGCTCGGCGCGCGGCGCCGGCGAGATCGGTGATGAGCGAGCCGTGGAGGACGGGATCGTAGGCGCCGTCCACCTCACGAAGCGCGGCGGGCGCGGCGCCGTAGTAGCGCAGCACCATCGCGAGCGCCGCCTGCCCGCAGCGCTCGCGCGCCTGCCTGACGATCGGCACGGCGAGCGTGGTCTGGCTGGCACGACGCATCGCGGCCAACGAGGGCGCGGGACGGCCCACGAGCACGCAGCCGTTGCTCGGCGCACTCTGGTTGCCGCGGGCGTCCAATGACACCATGTAGATCGTCGTCGCGGTCGCGCCGGGCGCGAGCCAGACCATCTCGCGTGTCCCCGGCGCATGGGGCACCAGGAGCGAACTCCCGGCCGAGTCGGCGTAACCCGGGATCCGGACCATGGTCCCGCCTGTGTCGAACCGGTAGAACACGTACGCATGGACCGGGCCGGGCGATACCTCCACCCGACCCGCCATGTCCGCCCCGAGTGTATCCGCGGGCGCTGTGAAATGCAGCGGCAGTAGTAGCGCGGCAAGCAGGCAGATCATAACCGGGCTCCTCGATGCTCCGGCCGTGTCGGTGCAACGCGCCTCTTGCGCGTCACCGCAGGATCACGTCGCGGTGCATCAGCCTGAGGATGACGATGACCAGAATGACCACCACCAGCACGCCGATGATGGCACCGGTCGCGTCGCCGCCGCTCGGTAGGCCCTTCGAGGCGCTGGCCAGCGTGTGCAGGTCCTGATCGGACATGCTGGCGAGCCGCGCCTGCGCATCGGTGGGCGCTACGCCGTAGTCGCGCAGCTTCTGCGCGACGACCTTGTTCTCGAGCACGCGCTGCGCCATCAGCATGTCGGCGTCGCGTGCGGAGGCGATGCTCGTCTCACCCGAGCTGCGCGAAGGCGCCAGGCCGGCCAGGGCCGGAGCGAAGTCCATCGCACTCATGCACAGGATCACGAGGAGCACGGTCCAGGAGCGAAGCGGTCGCGGAAACAGTCTCATCTCATACCTCCACGCGTACTGCACGAAGCGCGACGACGTCGTTCGCCGGCGCTGTGTTCGCTGCGGGCAGTCGCGCCGTCATGCCATCCGACGCCGTGGCACGAGCAGGAGCAGCAGGCCGCCGATGATCGCGACGCCCCCCACGATCGGCGAGAGCGGGATGTTGTGCTGTTCCGTCGCGGTCGCCTGGATCGGTCCCATGTCGATCACGGTCCGCTGGCGGCTGTAGCTGATCCCTCCGTACACGAGGGCGAGGATGCCGAGTACCAGGAGCACGAAGCCAAGAGCCTTCATTGCACACTTTCCTTTCGGCGCCGCACGTTCAGAGCACCCGGCGACCCTGGATGACCCGGATCAGCACGACGATGATGGCGACGACGAGCAGCACGTGGATGAATCCGCCCATCGTGTAGGACGTCACCAGACCGAGGAGCCAGAGCACGACGAGCACGACCGCGATGGTCCACAACATCTCCTGCCTCCTTCCGGAGAGGCGGTCCCGAGGACCGGGACCGCCCACCTCCTATCGCAATGCGACGGTCTGATCGACGGTGAAGCTCATGACCGCGCCGTCGGGCAGCACGACCTGGTAGCCCTTCGATCCGGCCACGACACCCGCTGCGGCGGCGCCGCCGATGAGGCCGCCGACTGCGGCGTTCTTGCCGTCACCGACGACCTTGCCGATCAGCGCGCCGGCGGCGGCACCGCCCGCGACGGCGCCCAGGTTGCGAGCGCGAGGCGAGCCCGCGATCACCGGTTCGGACCTCGCGGCGATCGACTCGTCACGACCGTCCACGCGGATGCTCCGCACGCCGAGCTCGAGCATGGCCCGCGAGCCGCGCCGGGCCGCGAGCACACCCGCGACGACTCCATCCACCTGGCTGCCGGCCGGGATCATGCCCCCGTTCTGCGTCGACACGTTCTCCGTCACCGTTCCGTGCCAGGCACTGCCGACGTTGGCGGTCTCGGACGAGATGCTGCTGCCGAGGGTCACGTTGATCCGGGTGCCCGACTGCAGGGTGTGGGACGAGGCCGAGCGGTACTTGCCAGCCGACGCGTTCGCGTCCTTTGCGACCGCGCTCGTCTCGTTGCAGCCGCTCAGCAGCCAGGTCCCGGCGGCGAGTGTGACGGCGAGCGTGACGACCGATGCCAGAGTGTTGCGTCCAGGATGATGCATGTGGCTTGCTCCTCTCGATACCCGTGGCCCTAGAACTTGATGGCAAGTCCGAGCGCGAGGGTCCAGTAGTCAGGGTTGAATGTCGTCGGCACTTCGAGACTGTTGTTGTCCTTCTGCATGAAGATGTACCGACCGTTCAGATCGAGAGCGAGCTTGGGCGCGATCGGTACGTCGGCGCCGCCCCCGAGATGAACCCCCATCTTCTGCGTGGTGGTGTCCTTGAACGGCACATCGCTGCGGAAGTCGAGCGTCGTCCGGTACCAGCCGACACCGCCGCCCGCGTACACCATGGGGAGCGGTGAGGCCCAGAGCGAAGCCGTCACCGGCCACTGGCGCACCTCGAACTGGCCGCTGCCGAACGAGTCCTGCCGGTAGCCGATCCCCGCCTCGACCTTGAGGAACGGGAGCAGCGGAGCGCGCAGCGCGAGCCCGCCGAAAGCCTTGGCGTCGCCGGCATCCGTGTCGGTGGACTTCGTGACGCCGAGTGAAGGGATGAGCTCGAACGCTCGGGCGACCCCAGCGCTCAGGGTCGCGAGCGTGGCGAGTGCGAGTGCTGCCAGGACCTGCCGCGCCGCGACCGTGCGGCGCTTCGAATCCGTCATATGGGACTCCTCTGTGGCCGACTGGAAGTGTCAGCGGGGCCCGATTCCGCGTGGTGGTGGGGGTTCGAAGCGTGCCGGGCCGACCGCGCCTGCGCGCTCCTTCGCGTGACTTGAATCGCACGATCAGTGCCAGCAGGTGAGCGCAGCTGCGAACCGCTGCAGGTCGTTGTGGCCGCTCGTGGTCGGGATCGATGCTCATCGCCCCGCGGGGCCATGCGCGGTGCGGCGCGGTGGCAGAAACTTCAAATGCCAGGCCGGATCTTCAATCCGAGGAGGCTCGGATCCCGGCCGCGGGACGGGGTCCGTGGGCGGGATCCGGACGCTACGAGGTCGCGCGGTGCTCGGCCGGTCCGGGGCGCATTGCGAGGCTGATCACCACCGCGATCAACTCATTCGGGTCCGCCGGCTTCGACAGGTACATCTGGAAGCCAGCGCCCAGTATGGTCACGCGGTCCTCGATCTTCGCGTAGGCGGTCAGCGCCACTGCGGGGATGGTGCCGCCGCGCTCGGGGGGGCGGAGCCGGATCTTGCGGATCAGCGAATAGCCGTCTTCACCGGGCATCGCGATGTCGGAGACCAGGACGTCCGGCTGCCAGGCGTCGAACATCCGGAGCGCTTCGGGGGCCGATCCCGCGCTCCTCGCTTCGGCGCCGCAGGAACTGAACAGCTCCAGCAGCGCCTCGCTCGCACTCGGCTCATCCTCCACGATCAGCACGCGGATCCCCTCCAGGCGCCCGAGGTCGAGGTCGGTGAGCGTGTCGCGCGCGATCGGGTGCCGGCGCACCGGCTCGCCGACCATGCGGGCCGTCGCCAGGAGCGGGAACTTGACGGTGAACTTGGCACCGAGGTTCGGGCCGTCGCTCTGAGCGACGATCTCGCCTCCGTGCAATTCCACGATGTGGCGGACGATCGAGAGCCCGAGACCGAGCCCGCCATGGCGTCGCATCGGCCCGGCGGTGCCCTGCCGGAACGGCTCGAACACGTGGGGCAGGAACTCGGAGTCGATGCCGACGCCGCTGTCGCTGACCGCGACCTCCACATGCGACTCCGCGCGCTGCAACACCACCTGGACCCGGCCGCCCTTGGGGGTGAACTTGATGGCGTTGGAGATCAGGTTCCACATCACCTGCTGGAGGCGCTCCGAATCTCCCGAGATCAGGCCGGTCCGCTCGTCGAGAACGAGTTGCAGACGGATCTGCTTGGCATCACTCGCGGGAACCTGCGAATCCGCGGCGGCCTTGATCACCGGCACCAGGTCGATCGGTCGCACGTCGAGCCGGAACTTCCCGGAGACCACGCGCGAGACATCCACCAGGTCGTCGATGAGCTGGGCCTGGGAGACGACGTTTCGCTCGATGACCTCCAGCGCGCGCTTGGTCTTCTCGGGATCGAGCGTGCCGCTCCTGAGCAGTTGGGTCCAGGTGAGGATGGGCGCGAGTGGATTGCGGAGCTCGTGCGACACCGTCGCGAGGAACTCGTCCTTCAGGTGGCTGGCTGCCTCCACCTCCGTCAGCGACGTCTTGGCCTGGCTGTGACCGAGCTCGGCCTGGCTGCGAGCGGTCGTCTGCCGCCGGTAACTCCGACCGAGCCCGCCGATCAGGAACAGGCACAGCGCGACCAGCAGCAGGATCGTGAGGGTGGCGATGATCGAGAGGAAGTTCTCGGCGCGGTCCACGGCCGCCCTCGCACGCGCGAGGTTGCTCAGCCGGACCGATTCGACGTGCGCCACGAGGGCATCCAGCGCCTGCTCGAGCTCCTCCCCGTGCGACAGGACCGCCTCGGGGTAGAGCACCGGTGACCGGGCCCGAAGCGTGCCGGCGTCCGCGAGGGCGCGCGTGAACGCGAGCCGATGGGCAGCCTCGGCGGCCAGGACCCGTGCGACGAGCGCGCGGCCCTGGGGGTCCGTGAGCTGCGCCTGCATCCGCGCGGCCATCTCCCGCACTTGGACGCTGCCAGCCTCGGCCGAGGGAGCGAACTTCTCTCCACCGGTGAGCAGGCACGCGTGCGCGTCCGCGATGCTCTTGAGACCGATGAGCTGCAACTCCCGCGCATCGCCGAGATCGCGGCCGACGCCCGAAGCCACCCGCGACAGGTTCGAGGTCAGGACCCGCGAAGTGAACAAAGTCGCAGCGCTGGTCAAGATCGCCAGCAGGCAGATCCCGATCACACCGGTGATCAGTCGGCGCTGGAATGACCATTCAGGCAGGAGAGGTCCTCGTTTCGAGATGGGATGCTTGGCCACCGGTCAGGTGGCGCCACCAGTCTGGCTCCCCTGGCGACGTCCCCACAACCCGATTCGCATGGGCTCGATCCCTGTGAGCGAAGGTGGTGGGCGGCCGCGCGCAATCCGTTTCTCCCCTGCGGATCGACGGCGACCGCGCCACCTGCTTCGTCACGTTCTCTCGACGAGGCACGATCGGTGCCATCGAAACAGCGAGTTCAGAAGCCGCGACGAAGTCGTTGGTGGGGTGCGCGGTGCGCCTCTTCCGGGAAGCTCGCGCCGGATCCGATCCGCACCGTCCGCGTGGCAGGAATTTCAAGCGGCGCGGAGGGAACTTCAATTCCGGAGTCGGCCGACGGGCCGGGCCATCCCGGGCGCGCCCTCGTCCGCATACTCCGCGTACTCACTGCATGGGTCCGAGCGATCGAGTGGGGTCCGCGCGATGGGGCGGCTGGAGGCATCTTGCGGCGGCGGACCCCCACGCTCAGCGCACGACCACCAGACGGCTCGTCCACGCCTTCGAGCCGATGCGGGCCCGCGCGAAGTAGAGGCCTGCGCCCACCGGACTACCGCGGTCGTCGCGCAGATCCCAGGACAGATCTCCCCTGCCCGCCGCGCGTTCGCCGCTCGCCACGGTCCGCACGAGGCGGCCCATCGCGTCGAAGACATCGACCTGGAGCGGCGCGGCCTGCGTCAGGGTGAAGCGCCAATGCACCGACTCGCGCGCGGGATTGGGCCACGGCGATGAGAACGAGACTTCGAGCGGTGATGGATCGACCCCCGCGACGCGCGCCGGCCGGGTCACCACGTTGGAGATGGTCGACCAGTTCCCCACCTCGTCCGCGGACTTGAGGGCCAGGTAGAAGGCGACGCTGTCGGGCAGCCCCGTGACCACGAGGGACTCCGGCGATCCCGCGACCGCGGGCGCAGGGAGCCCGGTGAGCTTCGTGGCCAGGCTGAAGTTCGCCGCCGTGAGCGGCGCGCTCGAGTAGCGCAGGTCGTAAACCGTCGCCCGGCCGATCCGGAAGTCGTCGCCCGGTGCGCTCCAGTGGATGGAGAAGGGAGTGGCGGAGGTGGTCGAGGCTGGCGCCGGCGCCGCAACGACGAGCAGCGACGAGGCGGCCAGCAGAGCGATGCGTCGGGTGCATTTCATGGATCCTCCCGGTCCCTAGGCTGAAGAGTCGTGGATCCTGCAAGCACACGCGGCCAGGCCTCGGACCCAGGGGTCTGAGGCGACTTCGCTGTCGAGCTTGGCGGTGAAGGGTCGTGAGCGACCCGGCGAGGATCGGCCGAGCGGGAATGGGTGGCCTGATCCTCGGCGAGACGACTTGCGAGCGGAGGGTGGGAGATGAAGCCGCTGGCTCGCTGACGTGCCGCGCTGCGACTACACCGCAAGCCCGGTGCCAGCCGGACGCGAAGCGGACCGATCGGCTCAAGCGCCTGTCGGGCAGCACCATGAACGGCAAGTCCCGATCGCCTCACCGCACGAGGGGCGCCCGACCTGTGGGAAATGCGCCGCCCCTGAGATTCGATCGCGACGGTGCGCCGCCCGTGACATCTCGGCGGCGGCGGCGGAGCGTCGGGATGATCGCGTCGGACCACCGGCGGCGACTCCGCGCGCGACCTCCTCGGATGTCCCGTGCATGTGATCCGTTCGGGAACGCCCCGTCCCCGACCCGCCGCATTGAAGATCCTTCCACTGCCGGGAGGAGCCCTTTCAATTCCGACGCGCGGTCCGACTCGCCTGATCTCCGTGACCGGAGCCGCCAGCCACCCAGCGACGCGATCGGCAACGAGTTGGCGATCTGGGGCCCGACTCGATGGACTGGCATCAATCTGGCTCATCCTCCGATGGGACGATTCACGGGTCTCGAGCGCGCGGCATGACCGTGTGCCCGCGCATCCGCGTTCGGAAAGGGACCACTCGCGATGAGATGGCATCGCCGCGCGGACGACATCCACGCCTGGTGGGCAGGAGCGCCCAGGGAGCGCTACTGGCTCGACGTCACCGAGCGCCCCGGCCGCGACGCGTTGCTGGCTGCGCCGCGCGGCGAGGGCCGGCTCTCGACCTCGTGGACCCATCGGTTGATCACGCACGTCAATAGCGGGGATCTCGTCTTCCACTACGACGCATCCCGCCACGCGATCGATGCCTGGTCCGTCGCGCATGGCGCGGTCGAGAAGCGTGACGTCGCGTGGCCGCTCCCCGCGGGATCCCACCGAGGCACCGGCCTCAGCCGGCCGCTGCCCAGCTGGGGCATCGAGCTCCGGCGATCCACCCCGCTGGACGCCGCCGTGCCGCTGCACGAGATCGCCCGGATCCAGTGGAGTTTCTTCCCCGCGTTGCGCGCGCTCGAGGACGAGGTAGGATCTCCGCTGTACTACCCGTTCGAGATGGGAGACCGGGGAGCGACCCGTCCGCTCTCGGGTTACGTGTTCAAGCTGCCCGCGGTCTTCGTCCAGGGTTTCACGGCGCTCGCGAGCGCGGCGGCCGGTGTGGATCGAGTGCTGGCCCCGCGCGAGGGCGTCCCTTGTCGTCGGACGGTGCCGGCACCTCGTCCTCAGTCCGCCTCGGGGTGACGAGCGCGCCCACGCCCGGCCGACCCGTCCTGCTGAAGCGTCTCGATCGGAGGTCCGCATGAGGTGCCTCACCGCCCGCGCCGCGGCCGCCGCGGCGGTGCTCGCGCTCCTCGGATCGGCGATCCCCGCGCGAGCGCAATTCAATTCCGTCGCTCCGCCGTTCGCCAAGCTGACGGGCGGCTACCTGTGGGGATCGCTCGGCTATCGCGACGTCCGGCATCCCGAGGCGTTCTACCTCGGCGACCGCCACCCGTTCGTGCGCGGTGGGTTCGCCGCAGTGTTCGGCCCCTTCGGCGGCCAGCCCGACACCATCGTGACGCTCGACTCGGTCAGGACCGCGGTCGAATGGCAGCCGGGCACGCCGAGCACGCCGGGAGCGATGCGGGTGGATACGCTGCGCACCGTCCGTTCCGTGCGCAGCCATCACACCCTCCCCGGGCGCGACGGCTGGGTGTCGCTCGCGGTGGGCTACCAGTACTCGGGCGCCTACCGCGTGGACGTCCACGGTCACCGCGGCACGCTCGCTTCGACGTTCCCCGTGGGCGGGCTCTACGGCAGTGCGCTGTTCGGTCCCTTCCCGCTCTGGCGCGCTCCGCGGTCCACGTTCTGGTACGCGACGCTGGGCGCGAGCGTGGTGCAGCTGGCCCAGGCCAACGGCACCACCGACAGCACGCTGGTGCGGCTCGACACCGAACGGGCGCTGGCGCCGGAGGCGTCCCTGCTGCTGGGCTGGCGCGCGCACCGCGGCGTGCGCGTGGTCGGCGGGATGAGCGCGCAGCACATCCGCTGGTCCTCGATCCGCTACCGCGCGCCGTCCGAATCGCCGCTGCCCGATGCGGTGCTGCGGCGACTGCCTGACGGGCTCCGGCTCACCTCGCTGCACGTGACCTTGGGTGTGAGCTTCGACGCCAGCGACCTGTTCGGAAGGTGAGCGGGCGCAGCACGACCCGAGCGCGGAGCCTCAGCTCTCGGCGTAGCGATTGAGGCGGTTGTAGAGCGTCTTGAGGCTGATGCCCAGCAGCTGCGCCGCCTGCTTCTTGTCGCCGCCACACTGTCCGAGGGTTGCGAGGATGAGCTTGCGCTCGGACTCCTCCAGCGAACCTCCCACCTCGGCCTCCGGCGGCGCGGACCCGCGCGTCGCGGCCAGCTCGTGGAGTTCGATCACGCCGTCGTACATGATGAAGGCGCGATGCATCTCGTTCTTGAGCTCGCGCACGTTGCCGCGCCACGGGTGGGCCAGGATGCGCTCGCGCGCCTTGGCGCTCAGCCGCTTGGCGGTGCCTTGCTCGGCGTTGAGCGCTACCAAGAACTGATCGGCCAACAGCAGAGCGTCCTCTTCACGATCGCGGAGCGGCGGCAGCACGATCGGGAACACGTTGATCCGGTAGAACAGATCCTCGCGCAGTTTCCCGACCGCCACCGCGTCTGCCGGCACGCGGTTGGAGGCCGCGATCAGGCGCACGTCCACCGGGACGGGCTCGTCGCCTCCGACACGGACCAGCGAACCGGACTCGAGCACGCGCAGGAGCTTGACCTGGAGCTCGATCGGCATCTCCGTGATCTCGTCGAGGAACAGCGTGCCGCGCGCAGCCCGCTCGAAGCAGCCGCGCCGGAGCTGGGTCGCGCCCGTGAAGCTGCCCCGCTCGTGGCCGAACAGCTCGCTCTCGATCAGGTTCGGGGGGATCGCACCGCAGTCGAGCGGCAGGAATGGTCGCTGGCGACGGCTGCTGAACTCGAAGATCGTCTGCGCGACCAACTCCTTGCCGGTGCCGCTCTCGCCGGTGATGAAGACCGTGGCGTTCGTCGGGGCGACCTTGATCATCAGGTCGTACACCTTCTGCATCGCGGGCGAGACACCGATCAGCCGGCCGAAGCGACCGAGCCTGCGGAGATCCCCCCGCAAGGCGCCGACCTCCTCCTTCAGCGATCGCAGGCGCAGGACGTGCGCGAGCACCGCCTTCAGGCGGCCGTTGTCCAGGGGCTTGGTGAGGTAGTCGAGCGCGCCGAGACGCAAGGCCTCGATCGCCGAATCGACGGTGGCCATCCCCGAGACGAGGATCACGTCTGAGCTCGAGGTCTCCTTGAGCTCCCGGAGCAGGCTGATGCCGTCACCGTCGGGCAACATCAGATCGATGAGGACGAGGTCCACCGGCTCTCGTGCGAGATGCTCGCGAGCCTCTCGCAGCGAGTTCGCGGCGATGATGGCGAATCCCTCCTGGCTGGCCACCTCGGCCACTCCCTGGAGGAAATCGGCATCGTCATCGACGAAGAGTGCACGGAGCATGGGCTGACCCTCGAAGCGGTGACCTGCTCCAGAGAATAGCGCACGGCACAGAGGACTGGGTACAACCCGCCTCGATCTGGACCACCATTCCCGCCGATCGAGCCAAGGGTCACGGCGAACGGACGCCGCCCCAGGCGTTGGCGAGGCGCGCGCGAGCAGCCAGGCCCGGCATCGGCGACGCTTCTCACCCGCGCGGCCATCCCGCGACGGGCGCTCGAAAGACTGTTACGATGCGGGCACCGCCTCGACCATGGTTGCGGACTCTCCCGCGGCCCGTTCCGGAAGGACGTTCGGCAGTTGTCCATCGCCCGCAATCCGCCGCCCCGCGCCGCTCCCGGCCCCGCGGGTGGAGCGCGCCCGCGACCGATCGGACTCGACTCGAGCCCCCTTCACGGCGAACTCCTCGGCGTCGAGCGTCTCGAGGAGCGAGCCCGCTCGCTGGCCGCCGAGTTCACGCTGTCCCGCACCCCACGGCGCGGCCCGCCGCGGCTCCTGCGCCGCCTGTCCGACGATGCCCGTGTGCTGCGACTCGCCTACCGCACGCTCGCCGGGGACGTTCGACGCGGCGAGTCCGGTAGCCCGGCCGCCGAATGGCTGCTCGACAACTTCCATCTGGTGGAAGGCGAGCTGCGCGAGATCCGCCGCTACCTGCCGACGCGCTTCTACCTCGAGCTGCCGAAGCTGGCGGCGCGCGGGCGGGCGGGCACGGCGCGCGTCTACGCGATGGCGGTGGAGCTGCTCCGCTACAGCGACGCGCGACTCGACGCTCAGCGCCTCGACCGGTTCATGAACGCGTATCAGACGGTGGCCCCGCTCACCATCGGCGAGCTGTGGGCCTGGCCCAGCATGCTCAAGCTCGCCCTCATCGAGCACCTGCGCCGGCTCTCGGAGGAGCTGCTCGAGAGCCGCGCCGGACGCCGCGAGGCGGATCGCATCTTCGCCGCGTTCGAGAGCGCGGGGCCGAGCGGGCGCCCGCCGCCGCTGCCCGCGGTCCTGCACGTCGCGTTCGTGGACCAGCTGCTGCAGCGCATGCGCGAGTACGGCGCCGGCGCCGCCGAGCTGCGCAAGCGGCTCGAGGAGCGTCTGGACGCCGCGGGCGTGACGGTCGAGGACGCCGTGCGCGCCGATCACCAGCGGCTGGCCATGAACCACGTCTCGATGGGCAACTCCATCACCAGCCTGCGGCTGTGCTCCACCCTCGACTGGAACGACTACGTCGAGGACGTGAGCCTGATCGAGCAGATCCTGCGCCGCGACCCGCCCGGCCTCTACGCCCGCATGGATTTCGCCAGCCGCGACCGCTATCGCCATGCCGTCGAGGCGCTGGCGGAGCCGAGCGGCGAGGCGCAGGTGCGGGTCGCGTTGCGCGCCGTCGAGAGCGCGCGCCAGGCGGCCGAGACGCCCGGCGTCGATTCGCGCGTGGCCCACGTCGGCTACCACCTGATCGGGGGCGGCCGCCGCGAGCTCGAGAGCGACGTGGCCTACCACCCGCCGCTGGGCCGGCGGCTCGGCCGCCAGTTGTTCGCGCACGCCACCGCCTGCTACCTCGGCGCGCTGGGCGTGCTCACGGGGCTCGGCGTCGCGGGTGCCGTGGCGGTCGCGCGCGCGGCCGCCGCGCCGCCGTGGAGCTGGGCCTGGGTCGGTGCGCTCGCGCTGATCCCGGCCAGCGAGTTCGCCGTGGCGGCCCTGAACCGCGTGGTCCACCACTTCATCCGGCCGCTGCCGCTCCCACGGCTGGACCTGCGCGGCGGCGTGCCCGCGACCGCGCGCACGATGGTCATCGTGCCGACGCTCATCTCCTCGGTCGAGAGCGTGCGGACCCTGGTCGAGCACCTCGAGGTGCACGCACTCGGCAATCGCGACCCGCACCTGCATTTCGCGCTGCTCACCGACTTCCCGGACGCCGCCACCGCGACGCTCCCGGGCGAGGACGCGGTGCTGGCGGCCGCGGTCGAGGGGATCGAGGCGCTCAACGCCCGCTACGCGCCTGGTGCCGCCGACCGCTTCTACCTCTTTCACCGCGCGCGCCACTGGAACGGCAGCGAAGGCGTCTGGATGGGCTGGGAGCGCAAGCGCGGCAAGCTCGAGGAGTTCAACCGGCTGCTGCGCGGCGCCACCGACACCGGCTTCTGCGTGCGGATCGGCGATCCGGCGATCCTGCCGCACGTGCGCTACTGCATCACGCTCGACAGCGACACGCGCCTGCCGCGCGACGCCGCCCGGCGCCTGATCGGGGTGATCGAGCATCCGCTCAACCGCCCGCGCTTCGATCCGCGGGTGGGACGGGTCGTCGAAGGCTACGGGATCCTCCAGCCGCGGGTCAGCGTGACACTGGCCAGCGCGGCGGGCTCGCTGTTCGCGCGGGCGTACGCCGGGCACACCGGCATCGATCCCTACACCACCGCGGTGTCCGACACCTACCAGGACCTGTTCGGCGAGGGCAGCTTCACCGGCAAGGGTCTGTACGACGTGGACACCTTCACCGCCGCGCTCGAGGGCCGCGTGGCCGAGAACGCGATGCTCTCGCACGACCTGTTCGAGGGCCTCTACGCGCGCTGCGCGCTGGTCTCGGACGTCGAGCTCGTGGACGACTTCCCCTCGAGCGTGCTCACCCACGCGCGCCGGCAGCATCGCTGGGTGCGCGGCGACTGGCAGGTGCTGTCCTTCCTGCTGCCCGTGGTGCCGACGCGCCACGGGCTGGAGCGCAGCCGGCTGCCGCTGATCAGCCGCTGGAAGATCCTCGACAACCTGCGCCGCAGCCTGCTGGCGCCGGCGCTGGTGGCGCTGCTCGTCTCGGCGTGGACGTGGCTGCCCGGCTCGCCGCTCGACTGGACGCTGGCGGCGCTGGCGGTCCTCGCGTTCCCGCTGTTCCCGCCCATGGTGCACCTGGGGTTCGGCCCCCGCCCGCAGCAGCCGTTCGCCGTGTTCCTGCACGACGTGTGGAGCGAGCTGGAGAACGCCGCCGCGCAGGTGTTCCTGCAGACGACGCTGCTGGCCTACCACGCCTTCGAGATGGTGCACGCCATCGTGCTGACGCTGGTGCGGATGGTGATCACGCAGCGGCGGCTGCTGGAGTGGGAGACCGCCGCGGTCAGCGCGGCCCGCGCCGCCGGCCTGCTCGCGCGCGGCGGGCCGCGGGTGTTCGCCGCCGAGATGTGGGCCGGCCCGGCGACCGCGCTCCTGGTGCTGCTGGCCGTCGTGCCGCTGCGCCCCGCCGCGCTGCCGGTGGCGCTGCCGTTCGTCGCGGCGTGGCTGGCCTCGCCGCTGATCGCGTGGTGGCTCAGCCGGCCGGTGGTGCCGCGGCGGCTCGCGTTCGGCGCCTCCGACGCCCAGCAGCTGCGCCGCATCGCGCGCCGCACCTGGCACTACTTCGAGCGCTTCGTCACGCCGCTGGATCACGCGCTGCCGCCCGACAACGTGCAGATGGCACCCGACCTGCTCATCGCGCACCGCACCTCGCCGACCAACATCGGCATGGGGCTGCTGTCGGCGCTCGCCGCGCACGACCTCGGCTACCTCGACTCCGAACAGCTCGCGGAGCGGCTCGAGGACACGCTCGCGACGGTCGAGTCGCTCGAGCGCCACGAGGGCCACCTGCTGAACTGGTACGACACGACGCGGCTCGCGCCGCTCGCCCCGCGCTACGTGTCGACCGTGGACAGCGGCAACCTGGCGGGCGCGCTGATGGCGCTCGCCGCCGGCCTGCGCGAGCTGGCCGAGGGCACGGACGACGTGGCGCGGCCGCGGGCGGGCGTGCTCGACACCGCCGGCGTGCTCGCGGACGCGCTCGCGGCGCTCGAGCACCGGGCGCACGCGGCCACCGCGTTGCGCGCGAGCTGCAGCGCGGTGCGGCGGGAGCTCGACGCGCTGCCTGTGGCGCTGGCCGCCGTCGAGTCGGAGCACGCGCGGCGGGCGATTCCCGCGCGCGTCGCCGACCTGCGCGCCGCGCTCGAGCGGATCGCCGCCGAGGCGCCCGCGGGCGCCGAGGCCGACGACGTCGGCGAGTGGGGCCGGCTTCTCCTCGAGGGACTCGCGGCGTGCGCGGAGCACGCGGAGCGGCCGGAGGCGCTGCGCGAGCGCCTGCGGGACCTCGCCCGCCGCTGCGACGACCTCGCCGACGGCATGGACTGGAAGTTCCTCTTCGAACCGGCGCGCGGCGTGTTCTCGATCGGGTTCCGCCTCGCCGACGCCGACGGGCCGGGGCGTCTCGACCCGTCGTGCTACGACCTGCTGGCCTCGGAGGCGCGCCTCGCGAGCTTCGTCGCCATCGCCCGCGGCGACGTGCCGCAGGAGCACTGGTTCCGGCTCTCGCGGGCGCTGGTGAGCGTCGAGGGCTGCACCACGCTGGTGTCGTGGAGCGGCTCGATGTTCGAGTACCTGATGCCGCTGCTCCTGATGCGCAGCCACCCCGAAACCCTGCTCGAGGACGCGTGTCGCGCGCTGGTGCGCGCGCAGGTCCTCTACGGCCGGCGCCATCACGTGCCGTGGGGCATCTCGGAGTCGGCCTACAACGTGCAGGATCCCCACGGCAGCTACCAGTACAAGGCGTTCGGAGTCCCCGGCGCGGGGCTCAAGCGCGGGCTCGCCGAGGACCTGGTGATCGCGCCCTACGCCACCGCGCTCGCCGCGGTGATCGACCCCGCCGCCGCGGCCGCGAACTTCCGCCGCCTCGCCCGCGAAGGCGCCGCGGGGGCGTACGGCTTCGTCGAGGCGCTCGATCTCACGCCGCGCCGCCCGCTCGATCCCGACGCCGAGGCGGCGCCCGCGCCGCCCCGCGTCCAGCGGGTGCAGGCCTTCTTCGCGCATCACCAGGGCATGAGCCTGGTCGCGCTGGCCGGCGCGGTGCTCGGCGCGCCGATGGTGCGGCGCTTCCATTCGGACCCCCGCGTGCAGGCCACCGAGCCGCTGCTGCAGGAGCGCGTGCCACGCTTCGTGCCGGTCATCCGGCCGCGCGCGGCCGAGTCCACGCGGGTCGCGGCACCGGTGCCCGCGGTCTCGCCGCGGCGCTTCCGCTCGCCGCACACGTTCCATGCGAGCGCCCACTTCCTGTCGAACGGCCAGTACACGGCGATCGTCACCAACGCGGGCGGCGGCGCGAGCACGTGGCGGGGACTCGCCGTCACCCGCCAGCGGGACGATCCCACCTGCGACCCGGGCAGCCAGTTCGTCTACCTGCGCGACGTGCGCAGCGGGCTGCTGTGGTCGGCCGCGCATCAGCCGGTGTGCCGCGAGCCCGAGCGCTACCGCGTGACGTTCCGCCCCGACGAGGCCCTGTTCGAGCGCACCGACGACGGCATCGAGACGCGGCTCGAGATCACGGTCTCCCCCGAGGACGACGTCGAGGTGCGCCGGGTCACGCTCGTCAATCGCACCGATCGGCTGCGCGAGATCGAGGTGACGAGCCTGGTCGAGGTGGTGCTGGCACCGCCCGCCGACGACGTGTCGCATCCGGCGTTCCTCAAGCTGTTCCTCGAGACCGAGTACCTGCCCGAGTGCACCGCCCTGCTGTGCGGGCGGCGGCCGCGCTCGCCCGACGAACCGGCGCCGTGGGCGGTGCACGTGGTGAGCGCCGAGGAGGGCGTACACGGCGCGATCGAGTGGGAGACCGACCGCGCGCGATTCTACGGTCGGGGACGCACCCCCGAGGACCCCGCGGCACTCGACGGCCGGGCGCTCTCGGGCACACACGGCGCCGTGCTCGATCCGATCCTGAGCCTGCGGCGGCGCGTGCGCATCGCCCCCGGCGAGCGCGTGCGCCTGGCGTTCGCGACCGGGGTCGCCGCGACCCGCGCGGCCGCGCTCGCGCTGGCGGAGAAGTACGACGATTCGTCCGCGGCCACGCGCACCTTCGCGCTCGCATCGACGCAGACGCAGATGCGGCTGCGCCACCTGGGGCTCGCGGCCGACGAGGCGCAGCTCTTCGAGCGGCTCGCCTCGCACGTGCTGTGGACCGACGGCGCGCTGCGCGCCCCCGCCGCGCGGCTGGCGGGCAACACGCTCGGCCAGCCGGGTCTGTGGTCGCACGGCGTCTCGGGCGACCTGCCGATCCTGGTCGTGCGTGCGGTCCGCGACGAGGACATCGCCCTGGTGCGCCAGGTGCTGCGCGCGCAGGAGTACTGGCGGCTGAAGGGACTCAGCGCCGACGTGGTCATCCTCAACGACCATCCGACCAGCTACCTGGACGAGATGCACGAGCAGCTCGAGAGCCTGCTCGAGAAGGGTCCGTGGGCCGCATGGAAGCACCGTCCCGGCGGCGTGTTCCTGTTCCGCGGCGACGGCATCCCGGAGGCGGAGCGCACCGTCCTGCTGGCGGCGGCGCGCGCGGTGCTGAACGGCGAGCTGGGCGAGCTCGCGAACCAGCTCGGCCTGCCGTATCCCGAGCCGACGTGGCCCCCGACGCTGGCGGCGCGCACGCGCCCCGCGTCGCCGACCATGGGCGACGCCGAGCCGCAGGTCGAGACGCCGCCGCTCACGCACGCGAACGACCTCGGAGGCTTCACCGCCGCGGGGCGCGAGTACGCGATCGTCCTGAACGGCGCCGCGGACACGCCGCAGCCGTGGGTGAACGTGATCGCGAACGAGCGCTTCGGCACCGTGGTCGGCGCCACCGGCGCGGCGTGGACCTGGTCCGGCAACAGCCGTGAGAACCGCCTCACGCCGTTCGCCAACGACCCGGTCAGCGAGTTCAGCGGCGAGGCGATCTACCTGCGCGACGAGGACCTCGGGGACGTGTGGGGCGCCACTCCGGGACCGCTGGCGCGGACGCCCGACGGTGGCCGCTGGGTGACCCGCCACGGCGCCGGAATCACGCGGTTCACCCATCGCGCGCACGACGTGACGTGCACCTGCACGGTGTTCGTGCACGCCGAGGAGCCGCTCAAGCTCTCGCGGCTCGCGCTCGTCAATCACTCCACGCGACGTCGCCATCTGAGCGTGTTCGCCTACAACGAGTGGGCGCTGTGTCCGCCGCGCGCCGGCGAGCAGCGCTTCGTGGTCACCGAGCAGCACCCCGAGACCCGCGCCGTGCTGGCGCGCAATCCCTACAACGCGGACTTCGCCGGCCGGGTGGCGTTCGCGCACGCCAGCCTGCCCACCGCCTCGGCGACCGGCGACCGGCTGGAGTTCCTGGGCCGCAACGGCTCGCTGCGGCGGCCGGCCGCGCTGGCGCGGGTCGCGCTCAGCCAGCGCTTCGGCGCCGGCCTCGACCCGTGCGCGGCGCTGCACCTGCGCATCGACCTGGAGCCCGGCGAGACCCGCGAGATCGTGCTGCTGCTGGGGCAGGGCGACGATCGCGCGCACGCGCTGGCGCTGATGGAGCGCTTCGGCAGCGTGGCGGCGGCGCGGCGGGCGCAGGAGGAGGTCGAGTCGCGCTGGGACGCGCTGCTCGGCACCGTGCAGGTCCAGACTCCGGACGATTCGTTCGACCTGATGATGAACCGCTGGCTGCTGTACCAGTCCGTCAGCTCGCGACTGTGGGGCCGCACGGGGTTCTTCCAGCCCGGCGGCGCCTACGGCTTCCGCGACCAGCTCCAGGACGTGATGGCGCTCGGGCTCGCGCGGCCGGACCTCTACCGCGAGCACCTGCTGCGCTGCGCCGCCCGCCAGTTCACCGAGGGCGACGTGCAGCACTGGTGGCACGAGCACACCGGCCGCGGCGTGCGCACCCGCTGCTCCGACGACCTGATGTGGCTGCCGTTCGCCGTCGCGCACTACGTGAGCCGCACCGGCGATCGCGCGGTGCTCGACGAGCGGGTCGGCTTCCTGCGCGCGCCGCCGCTGGAGCACGGCGAGCTGGAACGCTACGGGCGGCCCGAAGTCGCGGAGGAGTCCGGAACGCTCGTCGAGCACTGCATCCGCGCGATCGAGCGCGGACTGACGACCGGCCGGCACGGGCTGCCGCTGATCGGCACCGGCGACTGGAACGACGGGCTGAACCGCGTCGGCTACCAGGGCCGCGGCGAGAGCGTGTGGCTCGGATGGCTGCTGACGATGATCCTGCGCGACTTCGCCGCGATCGTGGACGCCCGCGGCGACACCGCGCGCGCCGTCCGCTGGCGGGCCGAACGCGAGCGCATGGTGGCGATGCTGGAGCAGGCGTGGGACGGCGACTGGTACCGGCGGGCCTACTTCGACGACGGCTCGCCGCTCGGCTCGGCGCAGATCCCCGAGTGCCGCATCGACGCGATCTCGCAGAGCTGGGCGGTGCTGTCGGGTGCCGCGTCCGCGGAGCGCGCCGAGCGCGCCATGGACGCCGTTCGCATGCAGCTCGTGCGGCGCGACGCGGGCGTGATCAAACTGCTCGCCCCGCCGTTCGACCAGTCCGCGCTCGATCCCGGCTACATCAAGGCCTACGTGCCGGGCGTGCGGGAGAACGGCGGCCAGTACACGCACGCCGCGCTGTGGACCGTGATGGCGATCGCGCAGCTAGGCAACGGCGACGAGGCGGTCGAGCTGTTCCACATGCTGAACCCGATCAACCACTCCCGCACGCCCGCCGATCTCGACCGCTACAAGGTGGAACCCTACGTGGTCGCCGCCGACGTGTACACGCACCCGGCGCACATCGGCCGCGGCGGCTGGACCTGGTACACCGGCTCCGCCGCCTGGATGTACCGGCTCGGGCTCGAGTCGATCCTCGGGCTCGGCCGGCGCGGGTCGTGCTTCTCGGTCGCGCCGTGCATCCCCGCGTCGTGGCGCGGATTCACCGTGCAGTGGCGCGCGGGCACCAGCCTCTACCGGATCTCGGTGGAGAATCCCGCGCACGCCAGCCGCGGCGTCGCGCGCGCGGAGCTGGACGGTCACCCGGTGGATCCCGGCGCGATCCCGCTGGTCGAGGATGGCGGCGAGCACCACCTGCTCGTCGTGATGGGGGAGCCCGCGCCCGTGAACGAAGCGCCCACCGCGGCGGAGGGCGCGCTTTCGGCGGCGAATCCGCCGCTGCCCTGATCCGCCCGGAGCGCGCGGCGAGTCGACTGCCGCGGCTGGTCGCGAGC
This sequence comes from Candidatus Eiseniibacteriota bacterium, assembly GCA_963725865.1. Lineage (GTDB taxonomy): Bacteria > Eisenbacteria > RBG-16-71-46 > RBG-16-71-46 > RBG-16-71-46 > CAVSAC01. The sequence continues at coordinate 422,206 of CAVSAC010000012.1, read as the reverse complement.
GTACCGATCGTGCCGAGCGAGTGGCGCTCCCGTGGGCTCGCCCACCTCGTGATATGCTGCGCGCTGACTGCCATCGGAGGCTGCATGCGCTGGCCGCTCGTGTTCGCGCTCCTCGTCGTCCTTCAGGCTCCAGTCGCGTGCGCCGGGCAGCCGCATGCTCGTCCCGACGCGACCTTGTGGGCGGTCCAACCGCCCGGCGAGATCGTCGCCTTCGAGCCCAGCGACTTCTCGCGCGTCGGCGGAGTGCGACTTCCCCGCGCGACCTACGACGATCCGACCCGGCTCACGATCAATGGGGCGGGCCAGATCCTGGGGCGGCTCGGTGGCGGCCGGCTGTGGCTGTGGGATGGTGCGGCCGCGCGCGTGCTCCATCCCGACTCCGGCCTCGCCGCATCGGCGCCGGCGGTGAAACGCGCGACAAGTATCGAACGCGCGTGGTTTCTCGGCGACGATGGGCGCTCCCTCTACTTCCTCCAACTCGGCGAGGAACCCTTCAGCGGCTCGCCCGCGGAGAGCACCTCGACGCGAATCACGGTCGGACGAACGGACCTCGCCGCGCGCGAGGGAGCGCGAGTCGTCGATGCCCTGCTCCCACCGTGCCAGAAGTCCCTTCGTCTGGTCGCACTCCTCGAACCATGCCCAAGTCCTGAACTCTGGGCGCCCGGCGGCGTCGTGGACGAGTTCTTCCTCCTCACACACTGGGAGCAGGTTGTTTCCGCGGAGTACCACGACGGGGAGTTGTGGTCTTTGCCAGTCGCCGGGTCGCGGACGACGCTGTTTCGGAGGAGCGACGAATCGTGGGGTCCCGAGGCGAGGCTCGCACTCTGGGATTTCCTGGACTACCGAGTCGAACCGCCGTGCCGGGTCGAAGTGACGGACGATGGCGGATGCTGTGGCTGGCGGAACGCCAGCAGCAACCAGACCACGTGCACCAGGCCGGATGGCACCATCACGCTGTTCGACGAGTGGGTGCGCTATCAGAACTCGGGCTATGACGTCAGCTTCTACACCTCGCAGGCACGCATCGCTCCGACGAGCGCTCGGGTCGCGTTCACGGTCCAGGCGACCACAGGCCCGGCTGCGAACATCCGCTTGTCCAGCCACAGCCGCCCCGACTCGATTCGACTGGCGAGCATTCGCCGGTCATTGGCCGACCTCCCTCTCGTCGAGATCGACGACATCACCTCGGCGCCTGTGCCCCTGCTCCGGCTGCCCCACGCGGAACTGATCGGCTGGCTGAGCGACACACAGGTCGTCGTCCTCGAGAACCACCGCCTCGTCGCGATCGACGTGCTCACCAACGAGCGCAGGTCGTCGGGCATCGTGGTTCGCAGCAGCGCGGACGCGTTTGTGGTGCGGCGATGAGCCCGATCGGCGTCGATGCCCGGCGCTGCGCGCGCATCGCATCGCGAACTCGCACCGCGGCCACGACGTTGGCCGTGATCGCGGCGCTCGTCGGAGGCGTTCGCGCCGCGCAGGCACGAAAGGCGAGCCGCGAGGTACTCAGCTATTTTTCCGTGTCCATGCGCAGCGGGGTGCCTTGCGAGGAGTGGCGGATCTTCGATCCCGTCTCGAGGACCGACACTCTGTTCCGAACCTGCTGCGGCGAGGGACAGCCCAGTGGCGTGTACTGGGACAGCACCGAGTCGTTCGTGGAGTACGTCGAGTCTGACACTTTGTTCCGGCTCGCGTGGGAATTCGAGGCCGAGCCCTGGCCTGTCCTGCAACTCCCGAACTCCGGACGGATCTCCGATTGGTGGTTCAATCTCGACAGCCTCTGCTGGCAGGCGTCCTCCGTCGCCGGCGTGCCCCGCGCGCACTCGAGGACCGAGCCACCCTTCCTCAAGTGTCATTCCGAGTTGTGGCAGTCGGATCGCGAAGGTGCGAACTGGCGCATCGCGGAGGCCGAGACGACGGACTGCGGCTGGTGGTCCGGGTGCACGTCGTGGGCGGTTCCGAGCGCGGGATCCATCCGGCGTCGTCCGGCGATCGGTCTCGACCATCTGCGCGCGAGGATCACAGCGAGCGGATGGGGCGGCACGCCTGAGTCCATCGCTCCCCCCGACGGAGAACCGGAGTCGAGATTCGGTTGGTACTTCATTCCGCTCCGCAGCCAGCCGGCGCGGGGGCTGGCCCTCCGCCTCGGGCGACCGCAACCCAACGTCACGTCGATCGTCGGGCCCCTGTACCTGATGGACCGGCGTCGCGGCAAGCTGCAACTCCTCGACACGCCACTGATACGCAGGGACGAGGAGTTGCCCGAAACGGGGATGGTGGAACGGCACGGGTTCCTCGTCGTGACCGGAATCCGCACCTACGTCTTCGATCTGGCCACGGGGGCACAGATCTTCCACCCGCCCGGAGACGTCCGACGGGCGATGGTCTGGATCCGGCGACCCGCGCCCGCGCGTGTCGACACCGCCGGACTGCGCAGACTCCGTCAGCGTTTCCGCTGAAGCCGGAGCCGATCGGCGAGCACGACTCTCACGCAGTCGTCAGGATCCGATGTCGAACAGGTCGATCGCATCGGTCACCGGATACGACCATGACGGTGACGCATGCTGCATGCCCACAAACAGGAATCGGTCGACGAGCCAGAGCCCGGTCATCCGAGTCCGAGGAAGCACGATCTTCGGCAGTGAAAGCCCGCCTCGACCTCGCTCCAACACGACTACCTTCAGTTCGATCCTCCCGGGGTTTCGCGCTTCGGGGAGCAGGATCTCCACGGCCAGTCGCGAACCGTCCTCAGACACGGCTCCGTTCACCAGTGGTCCGTCGGCCTTCAGCGTCTTCTCGATGCGGCGCGGCCGCATTGCTTCCGAGATGTCGAAAGTGTCCGCCAGACCGAACTCCCCCACGAGACCGAAGTCTCCCGTCTCGGCGTGGACATTGAGCGCGTGCCCCCCGAGCACCAGCAGCGTTTGTCGGTCGCCCGAGAGATACTGCGCGCCTCCGCTGGGAATCGGTCGCTCGCTGCAGTAGACGCTGTCGGTCAGCAACTTCGCTCGCAAGTCCTGCCAGCGCAGTTCGGATGACTCGAGCTCGCCGTTGTCGAGCACGGGAGCGACCGAGACCTGCGTCCGGAATAGTCGGCCGTGCGAATCGGGCTCGTACTGTCGCCGCCAGAGCCAGATCGAGTCAGCCGGAAGACGGCCTCCCGAGGGCGGGGTCGCGAAAGCGATCGCCGATCACGTCCGCGCGCCGGCCGCTGTCCCGCATCACCATGGACCACACCGGCGCGAGGCCGACCGTGTCCGGCGGCATGGCGTCGTCGAACATGGTGTAGGCGCGGTCCTTGTCTCAAGGCGCGGGACCGGCGCGTCTGGCGTGCGCCGCATCGAGCGGCAGGACCAGGCCGAGTGCCAGCACGATCACCGCAACTCTGGCCAGCGCCCGCACGTCTATCGCTCGTCACACGCGTCGCAGCATCGCAGGCGTTGCGCGGCCCGTCCAGCGGCGGGTGGGCGGCCGTCCAACCCTTTCGCCCTCCTTGGGGTCTACGAAGATGCGTCGGTCAGCGCGACCAGCGCGGCAGTTCGGAGCCATCAACGGTGCCGGTTACGGCATCATCGACTCGCCTCATCGGCTGCAGTGCTGCATCCTGACGCTCCGCGCGATTCACGCGAACCCAGAGGTCTGCTGATGAGGCTTCGTGCTACTCGATTGGTCCTCGCCCTGCTGCTCATTCCCACGCTCGCCCACGCCCAGTCCACCACGCTGCGCGGACGATTCCAGGACGGCGCGACCGGCGCGCCGGTGGCGAGCGTGCAGGTGAAGCTCACCAGCGTCGCCGATCCGACCGACGTGCACCGTGCGACCGCGAGCGACTCCGGCACGTTCGTGATCAGCGGGCTCGGCCGGCGTAACTACCGGCTCGAGGCCGCGCGCCTGGGCTACGAGACGCTGCGCACGACGGTGCGGATCACCCGGCCCGATCAGGACGCCGGCCTGCTGTCGCTCACGCCGCGCTCCATCCCGCTCCCGGGGGTCGACATCTCGGAGTCGGGCATTCCCGCGGTGCAGAAGGCGGACACCACCGAGTTCCACGCCGGCGCGGTGCGGACCAACCGCGACGCGACCGCCGAGGACCTGGTGCAGAAGCTGCCGGGCGTCACCATGGAGAACGGGCAGATCAAGGCGCAGGGCGAGAACGTGCAGCAGGTGCTCGTGAACGGCCGCCCGTTCTTCGGCAGCGATCCGACCGCCGCGATGCGCAACCTGCCGGCCGAGGTGGTGGACCGCATCCAGGTCTACGACCGCATGAGCGACCAGGCCGAGTTCAGCGGCTTCGACGACGGCCAGGCGCAGAAGACGATGAACTTCATCCTGCGCGACCGGAAAACGCAGTTCGGGAAGATCTACGGCGGCTACGGCGACGACGACCGCTATCAGTCCGGCGGCAACGCCACGCTGATCCGCGGCGCCACGCGGCTCACCTTGATCGGAATGTCGAACAACATCAACGAGCGGAACTTCTCGCCGCAGGATCTGTTCGGCGCGATGCGCGGCGCGGGCGGCGGCGGTGGCGGCCCGCGCATCCGGATGTTCGGCGGCCCCGGCGGAGGCGGAGGAGGCGGCGGTCGCCCGCAGATCATCCGCATCGGCGGCGGCGGCTTCGGCGGCGGCGCGTTCGATCCGAGCAGCTTCCTGGTCGGCCAGCAGTCCGGCATCAGCACCACGCACTCGGGCGGCGTGAACTACGCCGGCCAGTGGGGCAAGCGCGTGTCGGTGACCTCGAGCCTATTCGTCAACGACACCGAGACCGACAACCTGCAGACGCTCTCGCGCGAGTACCTGCCGCCGCAGGACTCGCTCGCGTTCTACGGCCAGACCGCCACCACCTCGAGCCGCAACGGCAACCAGCGCGTCGACGCGCGGCTCGAGTGGACCCCCGACTCGCTCAACTCGGTGATCTTCCAGCCGCGGCTCTATTTCCAGAACACCGACGCGCGCAGCGGCGGCGATGCCGCCAACACGTCGACGCTCGGCGCGCTGCTGAGCGCCGCCGCGAGCGACACCCGCGATCAGAACGACGGCAACAACCTCTCGAGCCGCCTGACCCTGCGCCACCGCTTCGCGAAGCGCGGGCGCAACGTCTCGGCCGACCTGAACGCCGGCCACACGCTGCGGAACGGCGACGGCTCGCAGTTCTCGCTCACCGACTTCTACGAGGGCACCACCACCACCAGCGACACGCTCGACCAGCAGAGCGATTCGCGCACCGTCACCAACTCGCTGTCCGCGCGCATCGCGTTCACCGAGCCGGTGGCACCCCAGCTCCGGCTGCAGGCGATCTACAATCCGTCGCTCACCCGCAGCGAGTCCGACGCGCGCGCGCGGCAGCGCGACCCGCTGAGCGGCAGCTACACCCTGCCGGACAGCGCGCTCTCGAACTCGTACCGCAACCGCAACACCGCGCAGAACGCCGGGCTCGCGATGCTCGTCACCCGCGGTGTCTGGCGGCTGCTCGCGAACGCCTCGTACCAGCAGACGCGGCTCCACTCCGAGCAGACCTATCCGCTCACCCATCTCATCGAGCGCACGTTCGACGACGCGCTGCCGTCGCTCCAGCTGACCGGCAACTTCGCGAACCGGCGCAATCTGCGCCTAGCGTGGAACACCTCGACCAACCCGCCCTCGATCGGCCAGCTGCAGAACGTGGTGAACAACTCGAACCCGCTGTCACTCACGACCGGCAACCCCGAGCTGCGGCCGACCTACACGCACTCGCTGATGCTGCGCCTGTCCGAGGCCGACCCGGCCCGCTCGCGCAGCCGCTTCCTGTTCGCCAACGTGTCGCGCACCTCGCACACCATCGCGAACTCCACGTTCACCGCCGCCGCCGACACCGTGGTGGACGGGGTGGCGCTCGCGCGCGGCACCCAGCTCACCCGGCCGGTGAACCTGGACGAGTCGTGGAACGCGAGCGTGTTCGGCGTCTACAGCCGGCCGGCCACGCGGCTGAAGAGCATCCTGAGCCTCAACGGCGGCGGCACGTTCACGCGCACTCCGACGCGCATCAACGGCGGCACGAACGTGAGCCGCACCTACGCGCTGCGCAGCGGCGTGGTGCTGGCGAGCAACATCAGCCCCAAGCTGGACTTCACGCTGTCGTACTGGGCCACCTACAACCTCTCGCGCAGCACGCTGAGCCCCAGCACCACCGGCGACTATTTCACCCACAGCGCGGGGCTGCGGTTCAGCGCCGAGGTCGGGCCCGGCGTGACGTTCCGCCAGGAGCTGAACCACAACCTCACGAGCGGCGTGCCGACCGCCTACGGGCAGGACGTCGTGCTGTGGAACTCGTCGGTCGGGAAGAAGTTCCTGAAGGGCGAGAAGGGCGAGCTGCGCGTGACCGCCACCGACGTGCTGGAGCAGAACCGCAGCGTCAGCCGCAGCGTCACCGAGACCTACGTGCAGGACTCGCGCGACCGCACGCTGGGCCGCTACGTGCAGGCGGTGTTCACGTACTCGTGGCGGTAGGCTGCCCCCCGCGGCCGGCGCCACCCACCAGGCGGGTCCCCCGCGCGACGAATGTGCCCTTTCATTGGCGAATCCGCTGGCGCCGGGGGGCCGCGCGGGGTTCACCGCGAATTGTCTGTCCTTCCGCCGCGTGATGACCGATAGTCCCTTTGTCTTCGGTTGTGTGTGGATGTGTCATTCGACGTTCAGATCCGCCAGAGACCTCTCGGGCGGGTTTTTTGTTGGGCGTCAGTCCCCATCGATCGAGGCGACGGTCACCATGACCGGACGCGGCCGCAGCGTGATATCGCGGCAAGGAGGGTCTTCGGACCCGGATTCAACAGGAGTCTCAAGTGGCTAGTGGCAACGTGAAGTGGTTCAACGAGGCGAAGGGCTTTGGCTTCATCACCCAGGCGGATGGCGGTGAGGATGTCTTCGTCCATTTCTCGGCAATCTCAGGCGAAGGCTTCAAGACGCTGGCAGAGGGTGAGTCGCTCGAGTTCGACGTGACCCGCGGTCCGAAGGGGCTGCAGGCGGCGAACGTCCGTAAGGCTTAGCGCTCGCGTACCACCTCGCGCCGAAGGGGCGGCGTCCAGAAGGGACGCCGCCCCAGGCGTATCTGGGCGGACGTTCGCTCCGCTGCGCCGGAACGTAGGAACGGGTGCACAGGCTCGAGGTCCCCCGCCTTCGCGCCTCCTCGCCGAACCCGCTCCGTTCCGGAGGTCCACATGCTTCGCTCCCTCGCCGCGCTCCCCCAGCGCGGCACGCGGATGCTCGCCGCGCTCTTCATGGCGACCGCGCTGTCGCCCGCTCCCGCCCGTGCCGCGAGCACCGTGTGGCGCGCCGCGGTGAACGGCTCGGCGGGCGTGGCTGCCAACTGGAACCCGGCGTTCGTCCCCGGGGCGGCGGACATCGCCTTCTTCACGCTCGGCGGGGCCTACACCGTGAGCTGGGCCGCGCCGCAGGACACGCTGGCCGGTCTCGATGTGACCGTCGGCACGCCCGCGATGAGCATCGCCTCCAACCTCGGCGTGCGGAACTTCGCGTTCGTGGAGAACGGCGGCATCCTGAGCATCGCGGCGGGCCGCGTGCGCTCGAACCAATGGATCGTGGGGCACGCCGGCGCGGGCCGACTGATCGTGAGCGGCAGCGGCTGTCAGGCCGTCTCGGTCTCCCCCGACGCACCGACCGAGTTCGGCGACACCACCGGCACGTTCGGCGCGGTCCACGTGCAGGGCGAGGGACAGTTCATCTCGAACAGCTGGTACTCGCTCGCCCCGCGGGTCGCCACCACCTGCAGCCTGACCGTCGCCGGCGGAAACGCGCTCACGCACGTGGGCTCGCGAGTGTCGACGCTCACTGCCGCGGGCGGCGGCGATCGCGGCGGGATGATCGTGGCCAACGGCGGCACCGCCCGCGTGGACGTCTTCAACGGCGGCTTCGTGGACCTGAAGGGCCCGCTCGTGGTGGCGCGCCGCGGCACCGGCACCCTGCGCGTCTACAAGACCGCCGGCATCCTCACGCCCGGCATGAACGTCGCCGGCACGACGTCGATCGGCTTCGAGCCGACCGCGCTGCTCGCCGGCATCGGGCTGCTCTCCCTCGAAGCCGGCGCCATCCGGCTCGGCGGCGGCTGCACGATCGGGGACGCCGATCACATCAGCGGCAACGGCGACCACGGGACGCTGCGCGTGCAGGGCAGCAGCGTGATCCTCGGCGGACCGATCAGCATGCCGAGCTCGCTCGCCGGCGAGCTCGAGCTGCGCAACGGCACGGTCCAGCTGCTGAGCGGGAACTCGACCATCCAGCAGTCGACCCCCTTCGCCGTCTCGAGCAGCGTGGGCTCGCCGACGCTGTGGATCGAAGGCACGGCCACCGTGCAGGTCTCGCCCGCCCCGGGCTCCACCATCGCGCTGGGCGTCGGTCGCGGCGGCGCCGGCCGCGTGCGGGTCGCGGGACCGAGCACCGTGCTCAACGCGCTCGGCGACCTGGCCCTGGCCGATTCACTCGGGGGCGCCGGCGTGGTCGAGGTGGACTCCAGCGCCACGCTCGTGGTCGCGAACTCGCTGCAGCAGGGAGCCACCGGCACGCTCGACGTGCGCGGCGGTGGCACGTTCCAGGTCGGCCTCGAGCTGCTGGCGCAAGGGACCATCCTGCTCGGGAACGGGACACTGTTCGCACCGACTGGTGTCCTCTCCGGCACCACCACGCTCAGCGGGCATGGCCTGCTCAACGGCAGCTGGGTGAATTCGGGCAGCATCGTGATCCCCGTGGGCGACACCCTGCTCGCCAAGGGCACGCTCGTCTCGGTCCAGGGCACGATCGCGGGCGGCGGCACGGTGCAGGTCACGCAGAACCAGCGCTTCCAGGCGGTCGGCGAGCTGGGCGCGAACGTCGTGCTGACGCAGGACGCCTTTCAGCCCTACGGGTTCACGGACGTGCCGCAGTCGCGAACGAACGGAGCCGCTGCGCATCCCGCGGCGAGCGAGGACGTTCCCGTCGCGGTGCTCGGACACCTGCACATCGGCGGCGATCTGACCCTGATCGGCGCGTGCAGCACCACGATGCGCATCGCGGCCCGGGTGGCGGGCATGCGCGACACGCTGACGGTGGACGGCCAGGCGCAGCTCTCGGGCGTGCTCAGGCTGTTCACGGTCCCCGGCCTCGAACCGTCGGTGGGCGACACCATCACCGTCCTCGACGCCGGTGGCGTCTCCGGGACGTTCTCGAGCATCACGGTCAACGGGATCGACCCGGCCGGCGTGGTGGTGCTCGAGTACGGACCGACCAGCGTGAAGGTGATCTACCTCGGCTCGACCGGCGTCGGACCGGGACCTGCGATCGGCGCGGCGTTCACCGAAGTGCGCCTGGTGCCCGTGCGCACGCGCGGCACCGCGGCGTTCGCGCTGGAGCTGCCCGCGCGCTCACGCGTGTCGCTCGCGGTGTACGACGTGAGCGGGCGCCAGGTCGCGCGGCTCGCCGACGGCATGATCGAAGCGGGCCGCCACGAGTTCGGCGTGCCGGCAGGACGGCTGGCGAGCGGGATGTACTTCGCGCGCGCGGTGGTCGAAGCGAGCGACGGCGTGCGGGTGAAGACGGCGCGGGCGGTGGTGGTGAGATAGGGCGGGACGCGGTCGCGGCACTCACCAGCCCTCACTTGGGGCTGGTGAGCCGCGACTACGGCGCCTACGCTTGAGTCTGCTGGCCGCGCGGCTCACTTCAGGGATGACCTTCCCATCCGGAGGCGCTCCCATGACCCCGTGGCTCCAGCGCACCGCGATCCCGCTCGCGATACTCGGCCTGGCGTGCACGCTGCCCGCGCGGGCCGGCGCCCAGGCTCCCACCTACGTCACGCAATGGGGCTCGTTCGGCGGCGGCGACGGCCAGTTCAGCTCGCCGCGCGGTGTGGCCACCGATCCCGCGGGTGACGTCTACGTCGCGGACCTGGGCAATGCTCGCATCCAGAAGTTCACCGCGACGGGCGCCTACCTCACCCAGTGGGGCACGCCCGGCAGCGGCGAGGGACAGTTCGACAACCCGGTCGCCATCGCGACCGACCCCAGCGGCAACGTGTACGTGTTCGACAACGGTCGCATCCAGAAGTTCACCGGCACCGGCGGCTTCGTGACCCAGTGGTTCGCGACCGCCCCCGGCAGCGGCATTGCGACCGACGCGACCGGCGACGTGTTCGTCACGTACGCCGAGCCCACGCTGATCCACCCGTTCCGGGTGCAGAGGTTCACCGACACCGGCGCCCTGGTGACCGAGTGGGGCGCGCCCGGCAGCGGCGACGGCGAGTTCCTCTACCCCGCCGGTGTCGCGACCGACGCCGACGGCAACGTGTACGTCGCGGACTTCGGCAACTATCGCGTCCAGAAGTTCACTGGCAGCGGCACGTACCTGACGCAGTGGGGATCGCCGGGCAACGGCGACGGGCAGTTCAGCAGCGACATGGCGGTGGCGACCGATGCCGACGGCAACGTGTACGTGGTCGACAACGGCAGCCCCCGGATCGAGAGCTTCACGAGCACGGGCGTCTACCAGACCCAGTGGGGCTCGCTCGGCAGCGGCGATGGGCAGTTCAACGCGCCGCGCGGCGTGGCGACCGATGCGGCCGGCAACATCTACGTGGCCGACACCGGCAACCACCGCATCCAGAAGTTCAGCCGCGACACGACGCCGACGCAGGCCACGAGCTGGGGGCGGATCAAGAGCCTGTACCACTGAGCGAAGGCGGCCCACCGCCGGTCCTGCGGCCGTGGCTGCGCCACTGCAACCGCGAACGCCCGCACGGTAGTCTGTGCGAGCGTCCACCCATCCGCCGGCTCGGAGCCGACTGTCAATGACGTGCTGCGACTCCACACCCAGGCCAGCCGCCCCGCGCGTTCTGGATCCTCTCCCAGCCGCGCGACGCCTCAGAAGGCTCGCACCACCTTGAGCACTCGAGTGAGCGATCCCGCCCGAAGCCGCGCGAAGTAGACCCCGGGGGCTGCGACTCCTCCAGCGTCGTCGCGAGCGTCCCACGAGGCTTCGTGCGTGCCCGCAGGCAGGTCCCGGTCCATCAACGTCGTCACGCGGCGGCCGCTCACGTCGAGCACCTCGAGTCGCACGCGCGACCCGCTCGGGAGCGAGAAGCGAAGCGGCATCCGATTCCGGAACGGGTTGGCTCCAGCGAGGGCAAACGCCAGCGCGGCTGGGGCCGAGGGCTCGACCGCCAGCACGCCGTGCAGCAGGCGGATGTCCCCTTCGGTGCGCCCGTTGCCGGGGATCGACAGCCACGGTCCGTGCGGGAACAGCGGCGAGTCGGTGGCCACACGCGCGCGCCAGCGCAGGACGCCGCCGTTGGGCGCGAAGCTGACGTAGTCGTTGAGCGGAACCACGCTGCCCTGCGCGCCGGGAACTCCAGTGTCGGTCCAGTTGGCGCTGTGGCTGCCGTTGCCCGGCGTGAACGGCCCGCCGAGCGTGCGGAACTCGTACTCCAGCCGCGTGCGGCCGCGCCCGCCGGCACTGCGGGCCAGCGCGCGGATGCGGAACGCGGTCTCCGAGCTCGAGAAGCCGAGCAGGCCGACACGCCCCGCGTCGTCGTGACGTCGCTGCATGATGGCCCGATCCATTCCGTGGCTGGAATTGCCGTAGAACATGTACGCGACGCCCTCGTCGGCCTCGCCGTCGTCAGCCAACGGAGCGCCGACGAGGATGTCGCTGAAGCCGTCGCCGTCCACGTCGCCGGCGCACGCGACCGACGCGCCGAAGTCGCCGTCCTGCGCGCCGATCTGCGAGCCGTCGTCGGTCCAGTCGTCGTTCAAGGGCGAGCCGTTCGCTCCCAGCCCGGTGCCGGAACCGAGCCACAGGAACGCGCGCCCGGTCGAAACGCCGGCCACGACGTAGGCGTCGGCGCCCACCAGCACGTCGCTGTAGCCGTCGCCGTTGACGTCCCCGCCGGTGGAGACGGCGATGCCGAAGCGCGAGTTGCTCTGGTTGCTTTCCGCTGTCCACGCCGCGGCAACGCCGGGCCCGGTGCTCGATCCGTGGTAGACGAACACGCGGCCTTCATCGGCCTGGTCTCCGTCGTATCCGTAGGCGCCCACGATCACGTCGCTGTAGCCGTCGCCGTTCACGTCGCCGGCGGTGGCGACCGAGTGGCCGAAGTACCCGAAGTCCTGGCCGCCGGTTCCCGTCCAGACCGCACCCGCCGGAAGGCCGGTCGCGCTGCCCTGGAAGACGTAGGCACGGCCGTCGTTGGTGTGCGCGGTCGACGAGTACAGCGGCGCGCTCACGATCACGTCGCTGAACCCGTCGGCGTTCACGTCGCCCGCGCCCGCGACGGCGTAGCCCAGACGCATGCCGGCCTGGTTGCGCTCGACCGTCCACGCGGGCGCCGCCCCGAGCCCGAGCGTGCCACCGTGGAAGGCGAGCACGTGGCCCTCGCCGGCCTGGCCGTTGCTCCAGCCGTAGCCGCCGACGATCACGTCCGAGAAGCCGTCGCCGTTCACGTCGCCCGCTCCCGCGGCCGACTGGCCTACGTATTCGCTCGCCTGCGTGCCGTCGTATCGCCACGCGGCGTTCGCGGGCGTGCCGCTGACGCCGAGGCCGGCAGCGCTGCCGCGCCACAGGAACACGGCGCCGTTGTCGATCAGGGCGCCGCTGTCGTAACCGCTGGCGCCGATGAGCACGTCATCGAAGCCGTCGTTGTTCACGTCGCCGGCCGAGGCGACGCACGAACCGAAGAACGCTCCCGTCTGGTTGCCCTCGGCGCTCCAGGCGTGGTTGATCGACAGCCCGAGCGACTGTCCGATGAACAGGTAGACGCGGCCTTCGTCCACGTTGCCGCCGTCATAGTTGGGCGCGCTGACGAGCACGTCGCTGTAGCCGTCGGCGTTGATGTCGCCGGCGGGCGCCACGCGCGTGCCGAGGCCAGCGCCGGCGATGTTCTTCTCGCCGAGCCACGACGCCACCGTCTGGGGGCCGAGCGCGTAGCCGTAGAACAGCAGCGCCTGACCCTCGTTCGCGAGGTCGCCGGTGTGCGCGAACGCGCCCACCACGATGTCGCTGAAGCCGTCGCCGTTCACGTCACCCGCCGTGGCCACGGACGAGCCCAACTGCGCCAGCGTCTCGTTGCTCGCGTAGAGCCAGACCGGCAGCGCGCCGGGGCCCGTGGCCGATCCCTGGAACGCCAGCGCCAGCCCTTCGCGCACCTGCCCACCGCTGTAGCCGGGGCCGCCGACGACGATGTCCGCGAAGCCGTCCCCGTTCAGATCGCCGGCCGTGGCCACGGAGAAGCCGACCTGGACCGAGTCCATATCGGCGTCGTAGCTCCAGTCCGCGTTCACGGGGTTGCCGTTGGCGCCCAGATCGTCGGGGCCACCCAGCCAGACGAACACCTCGCCTTCGTCGACCGCGGGGTTGTCGTAGCGCGGTGCGCCCACGATCACGTCGCCGTAGCCGTCGCCGTTCACGTCGCCGGCCGTGGCCACGCTGTAGCCGAGCTGCGCGCCCGCCTGCGTCCCGTTGGCCGACCAGTCGGCGTTGAACGGCGTGCCGATGGCGCCCAACCCGGCGGCGTCGCCGAGCCACATCAGCGCCGCGTTGGCGACCGGCGCGCCGACCAGCAGGTCGTCGTAGCCGTCGGCGTTCACGTCGCCGGCCCCGGCCACCGACCAGCCGAGGTGCGCCTGCGCAGCGTCGCTCTCGGCGATCCAGTCGGCGTTCTCGGGCGTTCCGAACGCGCCCAGGCCCGTGGCGCTGCCCATCCACACGAACACCCTGCCTTCGTTCTGCTGCCCGTTCGTGTAGCTGGGCGCGCCCACGACCAGGTCGGCGTAGCCGTCGCCGTTGAGATCGCCCGCGTGCGCGACCGAGTAGCCGAGGTTGGCGTCGGTCTGGTTCGCCTGCGCGTACCAGTCGGCGTTGGCCATGGTGCCGAACGCGCCCAGTCCCGAGGAACCGCCGGCCCCGCCGGATGGTCCGCCGTACCACACGAACGCGAATCCCTCGCTCGTGTCGGAGAACTTCGACGAGAACTCGGGCGCCCCGACGACGATGTCGTCGTAGCCGTCGCCGTTCAGGTCGCCCGCGCTGGCGACGCACTGGCCGAACTTGGCGACGTCGCCGGTGTCGTTCACCGAGGCCTCCCAGTTCGCGACGAGGGGCGGACCGTTGGCGCCGCCGATGTAGACGAACACGCGTCCCCACGCCTTCACGCCACCGTTGTCGTAGACCGGCGCACCGACGATGAGGTCGCTGAAGCCATCGTGGTTCACGTCCCCCGCGGTGGCCACGGAGTAGCCGTACTGGGCGGAGGCGGCGTCGCCCTCGTGCGTCCACGATGGCGTCGCGAGCAGCGGGTCGATCGTCACCGGGTAGTGCGCGCCGGTGTCGTCCACCACCAGATCGATGTCGCTTCTGCGCTGCTCGAGCCGCGACGGCAGCTCGCGACCGCCGGCGTCTCGCGCCACGAGCGCCGAATAGCGCAGCACCTCGGCGCCGGTGAGGTCGCGCAGCGAAATCACGCCGCCCCCGGCCGCCAGCTTCGGCGCGAGCCCGTCGCTCTCGAGGCGCCCGCGCACGCGCAGCTCGCCCTCCCCCGAGGGGCGCGCTGCGATCGTGAAGCCTTGCTCCAGCCCTTCGGGGCGGTTCTCGTACCACTCGACCAGCGGGCCGCGCGCGTATTCCACGCGCGCCTCACGCGCCTGCGGAACCGCGGCGGCCGGCGTACGCAGCGCCTCGCCGCGACCCCACGCGGTGGTCCGCCATTCCAGCCGCCAGTGCGCTTCCCCGGTCCGCGGCACCACCTCCAGCGCCTCGTTCCCGAAGTGCGTCCGCAGCCCCTGCGCCCGATTCGGCGCCTGCAGCCCGCCCGGCTGGGCGGTGGCGAAGTACTCCTCGCTGGCGATCCGCTGCTGGACCTGTTCCCACCACGACGCAGGGACCGCGGGGGTGGAATTCCGCGCGGCCGGACGGGGCGTGAACCCGAGATGACCGGTGACGGCCAGTAGGGCCGCAAGGGCGATCGAGCTGGCGCCCGTGAGCAGTGCGTTCCGGAGTCTCGACATGGCTTCCTCCTGTGTGCATGTGCGACATCCCGCGGTCTGGATTTCGTGGAACGACGCGAAGACGGCCATGGCCCGGGAGAAAGTTGCGGCGATCCCCGCCCGCCGGGTGCACACTCCGGCGGTGCCCGCGCCGTCGGACCCCGGAGCGTTGGTGCCATGCCGAGATGCGTGCGTGACCTGCCAGGCGGTGGC
Organism: Candidatus Eiseniibacteriota bacterium; assembly: GCA_963725865.1. Lineage (GTDB taxonomy): Bacteria > Eisenbacteria > RBG-16-71-46 > RBG-16-71-46 > RBG-16-71-46 > CAVSAC01. Next base: position 407,000 of record CAVSAC010000012.1, on the reverse strand, counting down.
CGGCCGCGATCGTTCGCGATCGCGGTCTCGCTGGCGGTCGGCCTGGCCGCGGCGCCGCCGCCCGCCGCTGCCGGCGCCGGCCCGTTCTGGGACGCCTACGTCTCGGCGCGCGCGGCCGCGGCGCGCCGGCCCGACTCGCTGGCGGCGATCGCCGACGGGCGGCTGGCCCGGGACGCCGACGACTTCCTCGGCGCATGGTTGCGCGGCCACTGCGCGCCGCAGGTGCGCGACTCCGTGGCGGCGATCGCTTCGCTCACCGATCCCGCCGCCGCGCCACGGGCCGCCGAGAGCCTGTCGCGGGCCGCGCTCGACGTGCGCCGCAACCGGCGAGGCTCCGCGGCGGCCGCATTCGCCGCGGCCGAGACGCTCTACCTCGCGGCCGGGCGCGAGGCGGACGCGTCGCGCGCGGCGCTGTTCCGGGCCATGTACGCGACCCCGGCGCGCGCCTCGGCCGGCCGGCAGGACGTGCTGGCTCGCGCCGAATCGCTGGCGCGCCGCTCGGGTGATCCCGCTGCCATCGCCGACGTGCTGCTGGCGCTGGCGTCCGAGGACTACGACGAGGCCCCGGCCGGCGCCCGGCCGCGGCGCGAGGAGGCCGTGCGGCTGCTGGAGCCGCTGGGACCGTCGTACCAGCTCTCGGTCGCCCACCGCGGCCTCGGCAACGTGCTCAAGTTCGCGGGCGAGCTCGACGACGCCGGGCGCGAGTACCGGGCGGCGCTGGCCGCAGCGGACGCGATCGGCAGCCGCACGCTGCGCGCGCGGGCGCTGGGCGGGCTGGGAAACGTGCAACGCGCGCTCGGGGACTTCGACGGCGCGCTCGAGAGCTACCAGCAGGCGCTGGCCGATGCCCGCGCGACGGCCCCCGCGCACACGCTGATCGGGCGGTACGGCGACCTCGCCCAGCTGTTCATGAACCTCGGCCGCGTGGCGGAGGCACGCGAGCAGCTGGATCGCGCGGCTGCGCTGGTCGCGCGCGGGCTCGGGGAGCCAGACGAACAGGTCCAGCTGCTCGACAGTCGCGCTTCGCTGGAGGCCATGGCGGGTCGCTACGACGCCGCGCGTGCGGAGCTCGACAGCGCCATCGCGCTGGCCCGCAGGCTGGCGCTGCCCGCGCGCCTGCCGTTCCTGCTCCTGCGCCGCGCCGAGATCGCGCGGGACCTGGGCGACGTCGAGGAGTCCACGGGCTTCGCCGCGCTGGGGCTCGCCGCCGCCCAGGCCACCGGGCACCGCCGGGCCGAATTGGCGCTGCGCTCGCTGCACTGCGAACTGCTGCTCGCCGCCGGACGGCCCACGCCCGCGCTGGCAGAGGCGCGCGGGTTCGGCCTCGCGGCACGGTCGTGGGAGCCGCGACAGCTGGGCGCGGCCGCCCGGCTGGAGGCGTTCGCACTGGATGCACTCGGGCGACCCGGCGAGGCGCTGGCGGTGCTCGACCGCGAGCTGGCTCGCGTGGCGCTCTCCCCCGACTCGAGCGGCCGGGCAAGGGACCTCGTCGCGCGCGGCGAGCTGCGGCTGCGTCGCGGGCGACCCGTGGCGAGCGGCGGCCGATTTCAGGCGCGCGCACCGGATCTACGTCTCGGCGGGGGATTCGGTGGCGGCGCTGACCGCGGCGCACGGGCTCGGCGAGGCGCTCCTCGATCGCGGACGTTCGCGGGAGGCGCTGTACTGGTTGCGGCGCGTTGTGCAATCCCGCGAACGGATCGCCTCCTCGCTGGGCTCCAGCGACGAGCGCTCGGGCTACCGATCGAGCTGGTACGACGCCGCGGTCGCACTGGCCGTGGCACACGCGCGCGCCGGGGATGCGACCGCCACCCTGGAGCAGCTCGAGCAGTCCCGCATGCGCGAACTACGGCGCATCGTCGCGAGCGCGGCACCCGGGCTGCGCGGACGCGTCGCCGGGCCGCTCGCGGACGCGCTCGAACGCAACGAGCGGGAACTGAGCGGCGTGCAGGCCTCACTCCTGATCGCGATGCAGGCCACGGCCCGCGAGCGTGACCACTGGATCGGCTCGCTCGCGCGACGCGCCGACTCCCTCAAGCTCCAGCGCCAGGAGCTGGTGCGCAGGGTCGAACTCGAGGTGCCCGGCTACGGCACGTTGGCAGGCCTCGTGGAACGGCCCTCGGCGGCCGCACTGCGCGCGACCCTGCGTGCGAACGAGGAGGTGATCGCCTACATGACGGGCTCGCGGCACACGGTGATCGTGCGCTTCGGGCGCGACCACATCGAGGCGCGCGTGCTGCCGATCGGCGAGTCGTTCTGGGCGACGCGGGTCGAGGCGGTCAACCGCCGACTGCGAGCCGGAGGCGCGCGCGCCGAGGCCGTTGGCGGCCTGGGGGACACGCTGCTGGCCGGCGGGCCGGCGCTCGTGCCCGATGGCGTGCTGTATCTGGTGCCCGACGGCCCGCTGCTGGGATTGCCATTCGAGGCGCTCGGCGTGGCCGCGCCCGGAGGCGGGTCGCGCGCATTGATCGAGGCGACCGAGGTGGTGCACGCGGCTTCGGCCAGCCTGTTGCTGACGAGTTCACCACCGCGCGCGCCGCGCGCGGACGAGTCGTCGCTCGTGGCGTTCGGCGATCCGGCCCGGCCCGGCCCCGCGAGCGGATCGCGCGGCGAGGAGGATTCCCTCGCCACGCCGGACAGCACGCGCGGCTACCCGCGCGCGGGACGGCTCGTGCACGCGCGCCGCGAGGTCGAGGCCATTCACGAGGCGTTTCCGTCGGCCCGCGTCTATCTCGCCGAACGCGCGTCGGAGTCCGCGTTCTTCCGCGAGGCCCGACAGGCGTCGATCCTCCACGTCGCCGCGCACGGGTTTCTGGACGACCACCACCCCGCCTATTCGGGACTCGTGCTCGCGCCCGACGTGGCTATCCCCGGCTCACCCACCGATGGGCTGGTGCAGGCGTTCGAGGTGGTCGAGACGCCGATGCGCCTCGAGCTGGCGACCCTGTCGGCGTGCGAGTCCGGAGGCGGCGGGCTGCGCCGCGGAGAAGGCCTGCTCGGGCTCGTGCGCGCGTTTCAGATCGCCGGCGCGCGCAACGTGGTGGCCAGCCTGTGGCGGATCGAGGATGCGAGTGCGGCCGACCTGATGGTGGACTTCTATCGGCGCCTCGCCGCCGGCGCCCGCCCCTCGGCCGCGCTGCGCGAAAGCAAGCTCGCGATGATGCGACGCGGCGCGAGCTCGACCGCCCCCGCCGGCGCCCGGGGCGTGGGCACGCGGCCGCGGCAGGGCGCGCCGGCCGGGGCTTCGACGTGGGCGTCGTTCGTGCTCGTCGGCTCGCGCGTCGCGCCCTGAGCCGGAGCGCCCTCAGCGCCGCGGGTGGATCCGGAACGCGCGCGCCGGTCCCGCGTGCTTTGCCAGCACCCGGCGAACCGCCTCCAGGCGTGCGGCGGAATCCGCGTGCTCCTCGCCCGCGCGCTGCAGTTCGCGCGCGACCACCGCGCGGTCCGGGGATCGTCTCACCGCCACTGCGACCAGGAAGTCCTCGGCCGCGGGTTCTCCTTCGAACTCCCATTCGACCCCCGGATCCATCGGACGCAGCACCTGCAGGCCGGGCCCCAGACGCGGGGCCGCGGCCGGGCCAGTGTCGGGATAGAGCAGCTGCGGGACGCCGTCGGCGCCCACGTGCACCAGCATGGGCCAGCCGGGAGCGTCCAGCTCGAGCTTCACCTCGAACGCGTCGCCCACGCGCCAAAGCGAGTCCGGTGCCACGCCGCCAAGGGCCTCTCCGCGCAGGCTGCCCGCGTGGACCAACGCCGCGTCGCGAAGTGGATCACGCGCGGCGCGCCGCGGCAACGCCAGCACGACGAGGACCGCGGCCGCAGCGGCCGCCGGCACCAGCCAGCGCGCCCAACGCAGCCGTGGCCGCGCCGGAAGCGCGATCCCACGCGGATTCGCCTCGGCGTCCTTTGCGGCCGGCCGATTGGCTGCCGCCACGCGCAGGCGCAGCGCCGCAAGGCTTGCCTCGGCCGCGGCACTCTCGTGAGTGCCCGGGCGAGGGCTCGCCGCCATCGCCTGAGCGGACAGTTCGCCGCGCGGGCCCGGTGCGCGCTCGTGCAGTTGGAAGCGCTCGAGCAACCGCCGGCACTCGGCACAGGTCGCAAGATGCGCCTGGGCCTCGTTCCGCTCGGCGGCGGTGAGTTCCTCGAAGGCCAGCACGAGCTGGCGGAGTCGGTCGTGGTTCGAAGTCATGGCAGCTCCAGCACAAGGACGGCGGCGCGCCCCCAGAAGTTGCGGGGCATCATGACGCCTCCACCTCGAGCGACCAGCCCAGGCGTTCGGCGATGCAGGAGCGCACGAGCAGCCGCCCCCGCCGGATCCATGCCCGAACCGTGTTGAGCGTGGCCGACATCGCGCGCGCGACCTCCTCGTAGCTCTGGTCCTCCAGCAGGCGCCGCGCCAGCGCCTCGCGATGCCGCAAGTTCGCCAGGCGGCTGAGGCAGGCTTCGAGCGCCGAGAGGAACTCGGTTCGCTCCATCTCGTCGGCGGGATCCTCGCCGCCGCAGAATGTCTCCAGCGGATCGAATGCAGGGTCGGCAGCAACGCTCTCGCGGCGTTCGCGCTTGCGGCGATCACGTTCGAGATCGATCAGCCGGTAGTAGGCGCGCTTGCGAAACCACCCCCAGAACGAACCAGGGCCGCGGTACTCGAAACGCCCCCCGCGCACGTCGTCGAGGATGCCGAGCAGGACGTCGTGGCACCAGTCTTGGCGCCGGTCGGGATCCGACGTGAGGCGCCCCGCCATCAGGAAGAGCGGGTGATGCGTTCGCATGACGTAGTCGTCCAGGGCCTGCGCCGATCCCGCCTTCAGGCCTTCGACGAGTTCGCGTTCCTCGAGCGATGCGGCCATCAACTTTCTCTCCCGTGGCTGGCGCGGCCACCTCGCTCCGCGGCGGCGCACCGCCGCCGAATGCCCTGCGCGCGGATTGCCTGTGGCGGTGGCGAGCCTAGCATCAGCCGTGCGCGCGCGAGCAGGTGTTCTCGCGGAGGTGCGGGGTCGTGCGCGCGGGTGGGTTCTTGCCGGCGCCGGACTCGAACTCCGTCGGAAGCCGCGTACGAAGGCGCGGCCTCGCTGATGCATCCGCCAACGCCCGTGGAGCTTCGGACGCCCACCTCGCGCCCTGCGCTCGAGCGCGGTCACGCGCCAAGGATGCGGCTGCTGCTGCAGCGGCTCCCGCCAAGACCCCCAACAAGGCACCGCCCATTCGACTCCGGCCGCGCCGCCCGGCATGTGATTCCCGCCCGGCGCCGCGGCCTCAGTACGCAGGCCCCGCCGTTCGCGCGCCCTCGCGGTGACCTTGTCCCCACCAGGAGTCCGCCATGCCTGCCACGCTCATTCGTCCGCACGCCGCACCACGCCGCTCGCCCGAGCGCCGGTGCGCGCTCGTCGCGCTGCTCGCCCTCGCGCTGATCGCCACGCACGCCCACGCCGAGACCGGGCTGGTTGGGCGCTGGACCTTTGACGCCAACGACGGCGCCGACAGCTCGGGCCACCACTTCGACGCCACGCCGGGTGGCGCGGTGGTGTTCAACGCCGGCCGCGGCGGGCGCGTGGCCACGCTCGACGGTGCCACCGGCTACCTCGAGTCGCCGAGCAACCCCGCGTTCACGCCCCACCGCGCGAGCTGGTCGCTGACGGCGTGGATCGCCGCAGCGCCCACCGGCACCGGCGACACGCAGTACGCGGTCATCTGGTACCGCTGCGGCGCGAACCCCTCGTGTGGACCGGTCGATGCCGCTGCGTACGGGCTGTACCTCGATGCGTCGGGCGTGCCTCGCGTGTTCCTGCGCGATGACGCATCCGTCGCCATCAACCTGGCGGGGGCCACGTCGCTGCTGGATGGCGCGTGGCACTTTCTCGCCGGCACGTACGACAGCACCTCGCACATCGGCACGTTGTACGTCGACGGCAAGTCGGTCGACTCCGTCACGCAGCCACTGGTCGAACTGACGAGCGGAGGTCTCAACATTCCGCTCTCGATCGGGCGCAACTTCGTGGCGGGCTGGGGCATTCCGCAGGCCTACTTCAAGGGATCGCTCGACGACGTGCGCGTGTACGCGCGCGCGCTGTCGGCCGCCGAGATCACGGCGCTCTTCACCGGCGGCGAGCTGGCGGCGGTCGGACCCGTCGCGCCACGCGCGATGCTGGGGCCCGCGTGGCCCAATCCCGCGCGCGGACCCGCCACCATCCACTACGCGCTGGCCGCGCCGCGCCACGCGCGGCTGCGCGTGCTCGACGTTCTCGGCCGCGAGGTGCGCGTGCTCGAGGACGCCGACCGCGGCGCGGGAGAGCACGCGGTCGCGTGGGATGGACGCGATGGCGCGATGCGGCCGGCGGCCGCGGGCGTGTACTTCTACCGGCTCGAGACGCGGGCGCTTGGTGGAGGGGCGGGCGAGGCGCGCGTGGTGCGGGGGACGGTGCTGAGGTAGAGGGCTACATGACCCCGAAGATCCAGCCTTCGACCCGCGCCACCTTGCGCTCGTCGGCGGTCAGCGGCGGATCGAAGAAGCCCGCAAGGCTGCCGTCGCGATCGGCGGACTGCATCCATGCGGCGACGGAGTAGGCGTCGTGCTGGTCGCCGGTGCGGTTCCCACGCGGGAAGCGGCGGCTCCAGAGCGCGGGATAGACCTCGACGAGCACCGACTTGCGCGCCGGGATCCTCCAGCCATCGAAGGGCCAGAAGTGGACGCGCGCACCGAGCCGCGCGCGAAGGTAGCGCAGCCAAGGCAGGCCGGCGTGCGTGGACTTGGCGACGGTGCCGGCCGCGTCGAAATGAAAGACCGACTTGGCGCCCTTCGAGCGCTTGTCGGTCAATCGCCACCACTTCGAGCTTCCCGCACGCGCGGCGCCGTTGCCGTAGACCCCCTCTCGGACGAAGTCGACGTACATGTGGTCCTCGTCGGTCGGCCAGTGCCGCTGAAAGTCGTCGAGGAACGCCGGCCAGTCGTGGGGAACGCGATACTTCTCGAAGTAGCGCATCGGGAACGAGAACGCGTGATCGATGCCGACCAGCGTCGGCGCGGTCTCTTGGAGGCGCTCAACGAGCCACTCGGCGATACCGCGGCGCGTCCAGTACTTCCGCGGACTAGGCGGTGGCGGCACCTCGGCGGGTCGCGACGCCCAGTCGGCGGCGCAAACACGAAGTCCCGGCAAGCTCGACGTCGGAGTGGCGGCGCCGGAATAGTCGATGCCGATGTAGCGGGCGAAGGCTGGGACGGCCTGGTTGGTCATGAAGCCACTCTCCTCAGCCACTTCGCGAGTGCCGAACCTCTCCACGTCCATCGTGCAGCCCGGCCCGGGACCGACGGCCTATCCTCTGAACCTCTCCGCGAGGTGCCATTCGAGCCACTTCGCACTTGGCCGATCCGCCGGCCGCGCAGGCAGGTGGATGCTCTGGCCATCAAGCGGGTAGTAGCTCCGGCCGTTTGAGAAGTCTCGCTTCAGCTGCTTGCTCACTACGAAACGGTGATCTGGCGTCACTCCGACGTAGCCCCTGTCGAAGAGCCGATGGATGTCGCTTCGGAGCAGCAAGCCGTTGGACACCTCGTGCTCGCCGCCCTCGCCGAAAGGCCGAATGTGCGCCGCCTCGATCGCGGGGAGCGAATGCTCGGACGTGATCGCGCATGCACGGCCGTAGGCGGCGATGACCGAAGCTCGAAAGATGCCCTGACCGAGCCGAGGCTTCACGAGCACGTAGTCACCATAGCGAGCGCCAGGAGCGACAGGGGTCCGTGCGCGATCCGCAGCGACTGTTAGGCCAATCCCTCGGGCCTGGCACTCGCGCCAGACGCGGGAGCCCTCTCCCATCGAGAGGTCATAGGACTTGCCTTGGACGATGTTCTCGTGCCAGTCCTTCGGGGGCATAACCCAGGCTTCGCGCGAAAGGAACACGGGCTGCGCCAGCATGAGACATCCGATGTTGAAGTCGCCTGCGTCGAAGTCCGACTTCGACGAGACGTGCCGAAGTCGCCCTACTCGCTGGCGAAACTCAGCGAAGCTCGCCGCCCCATTCTTGATGTCAAACGCTTCCCAAGCCAGCCACGCGGGAAAGACGTCGTGCCTCGCGAATACTCCCCAGCCGACGATCCAATCGCCATAGTGCTTCTTTAGTTTGAAGAGCATCGGCATGCCCGGTTCGAGCTGCTTGGGCGTGCGCGTATCGCTCGGCCTCCAGAAGTTGACCTCGTCGAGGTCCACCTGGCGGCTCAGGAACTGGAACCAATCGTGGTCCGTTACGAGGATAACGCCGTGCATCGCGTGGGCATCGTAACGCAGATGATCCTTCCCCGCCCTAGACGCGTGGCCGCATGCCCGCGAAAACCAACGGTGCAGCCTTCGAAGGCTCGGTTCAGCGCGACGACGAGGGCGTCGGCTCGTCGTCACCGCGGGCACGCCTCGACCGATACGGCCTTCGCTCCCCGAACCGGGGCGCGGCCGTCATCAAGCGGCCGTGCAACGGCTGGACCTTCTGGACCTACCAGAGAGCGCCGGGCGACTGGGTGCGGCTCGACACGCTACGACACTGACACTGTTCGGCCTCGCTTGTCGGCCCTGCGCAGCATTCACCCCACCATCCCCCGTCGGCACGATGCCCGCGTTCTCGACCATCAGCATCACCGTGCGCCGCGGCGCGCGGGTGCGATGGCGGACGCCCTTCGGCACCACGAAGCCCTGCCCGGGCGCCAGCGTGACGGTGCGGTCCTCGAGGTCGATCAGCAGCTCGCCGTCCACCACGTAGAAGAACTCGTCGTCGTCATCGTGGTGGTGCCAGTGGTACTCGCCCTCGACCACGCCCAGGCGCACGACCGAGCCGTTCACCTGGCAGAGCGTCTGGTTGTACCAGCGGTACGTGCACGCGGCGGCCAGCGCGTTGCACGTCCACCCGCTCGAGCGGGCCGTGCAGGATGTTGAGGCGGGTCTCGTAGGGGAACGGCGCTGTGGGCGGCTGGGGCTCGGTCATGGCGCGCGGACTCCGGGTGGCGGTGCGTGTTCGTCGCGGCTCGATGGGCGAGCCGCGACGATAGCACGCACGGGCCGCGCGTCAGCGGCGCCCGGGCAGCCGGGCGCCGCCCTCGCCCGTGTCCTTCAGCGCCCCGCGCGCGCCACCGCGACGGCGGCGGTGTACTCGTGCCCGCCGCTTCCCGCGCTCGCGATCGTGAACGAGCCCTTCCACGGCTGGCCGTCGCTGCCGGTGAAGCGCCACTCGCTCGCGCCGGCCTCGCCACTGCTGGCGGGCGAGCTCACCCGCGTCCACTTGCTCGCCTCGAGCGCCTGCTCGACGTGGTGGATCACCTCGGCGGCGGCCAGGTCCGAATGGCCCTTCGCGGCGATGTCCCAGTGCTGAGTGTCGCCCTCGGTGCGGACCACATTCCACTTGCCGATCGCGTCCAGGTCGATCTGGGGCAGCTCGTGGTCGGCGAGTGCGGCGCGTGCGTAGCCGGCGCCGGGCTTCCAGTCGTACTCCTCGCCGAGCGCCACCTGCTGCGCGGTGCCGGTGCCGAACATCCTCTCGATCACGTGTAGCGCGCCGTCGATGCCGGCCGAGAGTCCGGCGGCGGTGACGAGCTTGCCGTTGTCGACGTAGCGCTGGTCGCGCACCACCTTGATCTTGGGGAACTGGCTCGCGAGCCGCGGGATGTTGCCGTTGGTGGTGGTGGCGCTGAGGCCGTCGAGCAGCCCGGTGTTGGCCAGGATGAACGCGCCGTTGCACACCGACATGGTGTGCGTGTCGCTCGCGGTCGTGCGCTTGATGTAGTCGAGCGTCGCGGCGTCGTTGGCGGCGGCCTTCACGCCGCCGCCGGGGATCACCAGCACGTCGGGCTGCGGCGCGTCGGCAAAGGCGTACTTGGGAACGATCGTCAGCCCCATCGCGGTGGTGATCGGGTCCTTGGTCGCGGCGACGGTGTACACGTCGCAGCCGGCGGCGCCGAACATCTCGTACGGGCCGCTGAAGTCGATGATCTCGGCGCCATTGAACAGCAGCACCGCGACCTTCTTCTGGTCGGTGTCCACCACCGGCTTGGCGGCGGCGGAGCCGGCCTCGACCAGCGCCATGCCGCACTGCGGGCAGGTGCCGGCGGCGGCGAACGACAGGGTGTCGCACGGCGCGGCGCATGGCGGGCACACCCAGCGCTGCCGGCGGCGGCGGGCCGCGCGGTCGCGACGAGCGCCGCGAGACGCGGCGAGGATCAGTCCCACGAACAGCAGCGGCGCACCAAGGCGGATGAGGGTCTTCACGAGGGCCTCCTGATGGACTGCGGGGCGCCGTCCGGCGGCCCCGCGGATCGATGCGACCGGTTGAAGCGTTCGCGGTACTGGCCGGGCGCGATGCCGACCAGGCGCAGGAACGCGCGCCGCATGGACTCGGGGGTGCCGAGCCCGCTGCGCGCGCACACGGCCTCGAGCGGCTCGGCGGTCTCCTCGAGCAGCCGGCGCGCGGTCTCGACCCGCACCGTGGCGACGTAGCGCGCGGGCGTCATGCCGACCTCTCGCGCGAACACGCGCGCGAAGTTGCGCGGGCTCATGGCGAGCCGCCGCGCGAGCCGCTCGATCGACAGGTCGTCGTCGGGGTGCTCCAGCACGTACGTCTGCAGCTCGCGCAGCGGCTCGTGCTCGGCGAGCTGCACCGCGAGCTGGGTGCTGAACTGCGCCTGGCCGCCGGGGCGCTTGAGGAACATCACCAGCTCGCGCGCGGCGGCCAACGCGACCTCGCGCCCGAAGTCCTCCTCGACCAGCGCCAGGGCCAGGTCCATCCCGGCGGTCACGCCGGCCGAGGTGTAGAGCGCGCCTTCGCGGACGAAGATCCGGTCGGGCTCCACCTGCACGTCGGGGAACTCGCGCGCGAACGTCGCGCAGTGGTTCCAGTGCGTGGTCACGCGCCGGCCCTTCAGCAGACCGGCCTCGGCGAGCAGGAACGCGCCCGTGCAGATCGAGGCGAGCCGCCGCACCTGGCCCGCCTGGCGGCGGATCCAGCGCCGCAGCGGCACGTGCGCCCGGTAGTGGTCCACACCGATCCCGCCCGCGATCAGCAGCGTGTCGATCCCGCGCCCGACGTCGGCGATGCCGTGATCGGCGTACAGTCGCAGCCCCGACGAGGTGCGGAACGCGCCGCGGTTCAGCCCGATGATCTCGACCGTATAGGCGTGGTCGGCGCGTTTGCCGTGGTCGCGCAGCCAGCGCGAGGTGCGCGAGAACACCTCGAGCGGGCCCATGACGTCGAGCACCTGGACGTCGGGAAACGCGAGCATCGCGACGCGCATGGGGCCGCGGCGGGGGGAGCGCGCGGCGGAAGGCCTAGGATGTGGCGAGGAGGTCGTCATGGGCCCGAGCATGCCGTCAGGCACGGTTGGCCGCAATGACAACCTCCCCACAATTTCTGCCAGACGACGAGGGCGCCTGCGCCTCGCGGTGGGTCACTCAGGATCGCGGCCGCGCGACGGCGGCGGTCCCCAGGGCGAGCCACGCGGCCGGGGGGACCGCGCGGCATCGCCATCGAGCGCCGGAGAGGAGGCTCCCCTCCTTCCTCTACCACGCGCCCGGCTGGGGGCCCTGTCGTGGGCTTCGCGTCCAGTCCTGCTCCGCCGCGAGTGCCCCGCCTCGCGGCGTTCTGAATCGCGAAGCCCTCCGCCCGTCTCGCGAGCGGCCCGGCGTCGCCGCGCGGATCAGATCGGCCTGCGACCCTGGATCACGCGGATCAGCACGGCCGCGATGGCCAGCAGCAGCAGCAGGTGGATGTAGCCGCCCATCGTGTACGAGGTAATCATCCCGAGCAGCCACAGGACCAGCAGCACGGCGAAGATGGTCCACAGCATCACGGGCCTCCTGTTCGCATGAGGATCCGACGGGTCTCGTGTGTGCCCGGCCTCCGTCTGGCCACCGCGGGAGCACGGCAACCCCCGTGCCACGCGCCTGCGACGAGCGAATCCCAAGAATCGCAACGACGATCTCGGCACGCGGGGCGTGCGGCGGCCCCGGGCTTGTACGACCGCGCTCGCTTTTGTACGCCGTACATCACCGGCGCGGGCTCGACCTCGCGCTTCTGCCGGGAAAGCGGCCGATCGCTCACTGGTCCGCATGTTGCAAGTCGCGTACGTTGTCGCCGAGCACAGTGGAGCGAAGGAGCGGAGAGGATCGGGCGCGGGCGACATCCTGGACAGCCAACCTGGCGTCCCGTTCCCACCTCTCTGCGAGTCGACCAAACTCGAACCCGGACGCGGACATGAGATCGGTGGGGATCATCCTCGCGCTGGTCGGCCTGCTCGCGCTGATCAGCGGGCGATTCACGTACACCCGGCATCGCGAGTCCATCGACGTGGCTCCGCTCCAGGCGCAGGTCAACGAGCGGCACACGGTCGCGATTCCGCCCGTCGCCGGCGCGATCGCGCTCCTCGTGGGCTGCGCGTTGGTGGTCCTGGACCGCAGGCGCTTCTGAGCGAAGTGCCGTCCTAGTCGCGGGTCCTCAGCTCGAGCGCGCCAAACGTGCTCGGGCTCCTCACCTCGGTGCGGACCTCGCGGACCCCCGCGGTGCGCTGCGTGAGGTCGAGCGCCAGGAAGTGATCGGACAACGTGCTCGCGTCGCCGTCGAGCACTACCACGCCCCGATCGACCGACTTCACGCGGATCCGGCTGCGGGCGAGCCGCGGCTCGTGCTCGAGCCGGGCGGCGACTCGCGCGCGCAGCGCCGCGTCCCCGAGCTCGACCCGTTCCGCTCGGAAGGCGGGCATGAGCTGGAGCAGGTTGCGAACCTCGCGCACGCCGTCGACGTCGCGCGCCAGCGCCTCGGCCGCGTCGCGCTCGTCGCGCCCGCGGACCCTGCCGCGGAGCGTGACCCGGCCGTCGTCGCTGTCGACGTCGATCGACAGCGCACGAACGGCCGGCGACAGGATCAGCGACATCTTCACCTTCGCGGTCAGCCACGCGTCGGGCTCGCGCGCGGCCGCGGGCGCCGCGCACAACGCGAGCAGCAGCAAACCGGCTCCGGCGAGTCCTGGCAGTGCGGTGCAGGCGGGCATGGTCTCCTCCCCTCGGTGAGGGTGGCGCCGGTCGCGCGGCCGATCAGAAGCCGATCGCGAGGCCGATGTTCGCGCTCCAGAAGTCGGGGTCGAAGTGGTTGGGCACCAGCCGGTCGTCCAGCGCGCGCATCATCACGTAGCGGCCGCCCAGGTCGAGCGCGGCCTTGGGCGCCAGCGGCACGCGCACGCCGCCGCCCACGTGGACGCCGAACTCCTGGCTGGTCTTGTCCTCGAAGAGCTGGCCGAGCGTGTCCTCGTCGTAGTCGAGCGTGACGTTGTAGAAGCCCACGCCGCCGCCCGCGTACAGCGCCGGGACCGGCGCGAGCCACAGCGAGGCCGTCACCGGCCACATGCGCACCTTGAGCTGGTCGTCGAAGCGCGACTCGCTGCGGTATGAGACCGCGATCTCGTCCAGCAGGAACGGCGGCATGAGCTGAGAACGCAGCGCGACACCGCCGGACAACACCGTGGTCTCGTCGCCATCGACGGGACGGGTGAAGCCGACGGACGGGATGATCTCGGCGCCGCGCGCCGGGCTGCTAGCGAGGATCGTGAGGCCGAGGCCCGCGATCACCGCGAGCGTGAAGCTCGCCCGCGAGCCCGGACGGGTGTTCGAACGATGGCGTGTCATGCAGTGCCTCCTGGTTGCGCCCGGCTTCCGAGGAAGACGAGCCGCCCGAGGGACCGCGTGCGATGGAGAGCGGATCGCGCGGTCCGCGACAGATCGGTGCAATGGAGGGGCCAAGCACTCGGTCTCGGCGACCTCCGGGAGCGGGCCTCGTAGGCGGCGCGCTCGTGCGCGCGAGTTGCGGGGCAGCCGCGCGAGGGACGCTCCCTCGGCGGCGCTCGGCGCGGAGTCCCCGCGCGATGGTCGAATGCACAACCTACAAGCCCGAACGGCACCGCGTGAGGGTCGCTCCGCAACCGCGCGTTGGGCGCCATGAGGTTGTGGCCGCGGCCCGCATGGCCCCCAAGTTGCCAGAAGCACCCGGGACCGCGAGCGCCGCGTGACCCCGACCCGAAACCTCACGAGGAGGCATCCATGAAGTCCTCGACTGCTCGGCAGTTGAATGGCGCGATCCTGGTCATGGCGCTGACCGGGCTGGCGCCCGCCGCGATGTGCACCCCGGCTCGCGCCGGAACCAATGTCGATCTGCGCGCCGGCGTCTACACCGATGCCGACGCGATCGCGCTGGGCGGCGGGCTGCTCACGCGGCTGGGCTCGTACCCGGGCTGGTATCTCAATCCCAACGTCGAGGTCGCGATGCCGGACCGCGGGAGCGTGGTGGCGCTGAATGCCGACGTGCACTACGACTTCCAGGTGACCGGCACGATGTCGCCCTACCTCGGCGCGGGCCCGACGCTGTTCCACCGCGATCCGGACCGCGGCGATGGGCGCACCGACCTCGGACTGAACCTGGTCGCCGGGCTCGCCAGCCTGCGCGGGGACGCCCGTCCGTTCGTCCAGCTCAAGGGCGTGTTCGCGGATCAGCACGAACTCGCGCTCATGGGCGGCGTGCGCTTCTAGTGACGCCCCGGGGCTGTGCATGCGGCGCCGGGGAGCGCCAGCGGCGGATAGCCGTGGAACTCGCACGGAAAACCGCTAGAGTCGTCGCGAGCAGCGTTCCCATCGTCCCACCGAAGGGATCCTATGCCCCTCTGGCGCGCCGCGAAGCAGGTCAGCCGTCTGCTGCCCGCCCTCTCCGGCCAGCGCCTGGTGACGGCGGGCGTGGTCGCGCTGCTCGGGATCGTCCTGTCGGTGGCGGTGTGGGTCCGGGCGGAGTCGGATCGCCGGACCGAGCTGACCTCGATGCTGGGCTCGATCGCGGACCGCACGACCTCGCGCATCGAATGGCAGATGCAGCGCGAGGTCGACGGCGTGCGGTTCCTCACCACGCTGGTGCAATCCGGGGCGGTCGGCGGAGCGCCGGCCTGGCCGCTGCAGGCGGGGCTCATCCTGCAGGAGTACCCGGGCCTCGACTGGGTGGCGTGGGTGCTGCCCGATTCGAGCGTCCGCGGATTCGTCGGACGCGACACGAGCGTCTCGATGGACCCTGAGGTGCTCCGTCAGACGAGATTCCAGCTCGCATCCCAGGCGACCACGATCCACGAGCGCTGGAACGACGCCTACGAGTACCACGTGTTCGCTCCGGTCACGGTGGACACCATTCGGATGGGCGTGATCGTCGCCCAGGCCCGGGTCGACTCCCTGTGGCTGCGGCGCCAGCCCTCGCTGATGGGCACCTACACCGTGCAGCTGCTGGGCGAGGACGATCGGCTCATCCCGCTGCGCGTGGTGCCGGACTCGCTCGCCCCGCCGTGGATGCGGATGCGGCGCACGATCACGTCGCCCGCCGGATCGCTGCTGCGCATGGACGTGGTCCCGCCCGACGACTTCGTGCGGCAGGTCAGCAGCGGCTGGCCGCTGATGTTCCTGCTCACCGGAGCGTTCCTGTCGTTCGCGATCGGCGCGCTGCTGATCCAGTTCATGCGGCTGCGCGACTTCTCGAGCGCGCTCGAGCGGACGAATCGCGACCTCGACGAGAAGCTCACCGACCTCTCGCGGCGCGACGAGGAGCTGCGTCGGTTAAACGACGATCTCGGCGAGCGCGTGCAGGTCCGCACCGGCGAGCTGTCGCGGGCGCTGCGCGAGGTCGAGACGTTCAACCACTCGGTCTCGCACGATCTGCGTTCGCCGATCGGCGCGATCCTCAACTTCTCGGTGGTGCTGGAAGAGGACCACGGCGACCGGATCGAGCCCGACGGCAGGCGGCTGCTGGAGCGCATCCGCGGCGCGGCCGCGCGCGCGAACCAGTTGCTCGACTCGCTCGCGGAGTTCTCGGCGGCCGAGGTGCAGCCGGGGGCGATCCGGCCGCTCGACATGAAGGACCTCGCCGAGCGGGCGTACGCCGAGGCGCTCGGGCGCGAGAGTCTGCCCGAGGGCGTGCGGTTCGAGGTGGACCCGCTCCCGCTGGCGCTCGGGGATCCGGAGCTGGTGCACCGGGTGTTCGTGAACCTCATCGGCAACGCGCTGAAGTACTCTCGGGACCGTGTCGCTCGGATCGTGCGCGTGGCGGGCGAGCCCGGTCCGCGCGAGAACACCTATCGCGTCACCGACAACGGCTGCGGCTTCGATCCCGCGCGCGCGTCCGAGGCGTTCGAGGCGTTCCGGCGCCTGCACGGCAACGAGGTCGAGGGCTCCGGGCTGGGGCTCGCGATCGTCGCCAAGATCATCGGCCGGCTCGGCGGACGCGTCTGGGCCGAGAGCGACGGCGTCAGCGGCGCGACTTTTCACTTCACGCTTCCGCCCGCGGAGGGTGCGGTTTCATGAGCAAGCAGACCATCCTGATCGTCGACGACGATGAGGACTACGTGCACATCGCGGAACGCGCGATCGAGCGCGAGCACCTGCACGTCGACGTGGAGATCGCCCGCAGCGGCCGCGAGGCGCTCGAGAAGCTCGGCATCGGCTCGCAGCCGGCGCCCGCGAGCGAGTCCCTGGCGGCGGTGTTCCTCGACCTCGACCTGCCGGGGATCGACGGCCTCGAGGTGCTGCGCCGCGTGCGGGCCGACGCGCGGCTCGCGCGGCTGCCGGTGGTGATCATCTCGTCCTCGGCGCGCTCCCGCGACGTGACGCGCAGCTACGACCTAGGCGCGAACAGCTACGTCGTGAAGCGCTTCGACCCGGCGGGGCCCGGACGCTACATCGCGCGCGCGATGCGCTACTGGCTCGAGCTGAACCGCGCCCCCGGCCCGCACTCGAGCGCCGGATGACCGAGCCCGGATCCGCGCCCGCGACGCGCCCGGAGCCGCCCCGCGCGCGCCGTCCGCGCGTCGCGCTGCTGGTCGAGGACGATGCGCTGTTCCGCGAATCACTGGCGCTGCTCGTGCGCCGCGAGGGCTTCGAGGTGCGCGAGGCCTCGTCCCTCGCCGAGGCACGCGAGCGCCTGCAGGAGACGCCGGTCGACGTCGTGTTCGTGGACCTCGGGCTCCCGGACGGGCACGGGCTCGAGCTGCTCGGCGGCGAACAACCGGCGGACGAGCGCCCCGAGATCGTGGTGATCACCGGCAAAGCGACGGTGGACTCGGCCGTCGACGCGCTGCGCCAGGGCGTGCTCGACTACCTCAGCAAGCCGGTGGACCGGCACCGGCTGCGCGCCACGCTCGCCCATGTCGAGCGCACGCGCGACCTGCGGAGCGAGGTCGGCGGACTGCGTGACGAGCTGCGCGACCTCGGCCGGTTCGGCCCGCTGGTGGGGCGCTCGGCGCCGATGATGCGGGTGTTCGATCTCATCGAGCGGGTCGCACGCACCCGCGCGACCGTGCTGGTGCTCGGCGAGAGCGGCGTCGGCAAGGAGGTGGTCGCCGAGACCGTGCACCGCACGAGCACGCGCGGGCACGAGCGGTTCCTCGCCGTCAACTGCGGCGCGGTCGCCCCCAACGTCATCGAAAGCGAGCTGTTCGGGCACGAGAAGGGCAGCTTCACGGGCGCCGATCGCGTGCGGCGCGGCTACTTCGAGGAGGCGAGCGGCGGCACGCTGTTCCTGGACGAGATCACCGAGATGTCGGTCGAGCTGCAGGTGAAGCTGCTGCGCGTGCTGGAGACCAGCAACGTGATGCGCGTCGGAGGCACCGAGGCGATCCCGATCGACGTGCGCCTGATCGCCGCGTCGAACCAGGATCCCGAGCAGGCGGTGCGCGACGGCCGTCTGCGCGAGGACCTCTACTACCGGCTCAACGTCTTCCCCATCCTGATCCCGCCGCTGCGCGAGCGCGTGGACGACATCGAGCCGCTCGCCGTCCACTTCCTCGCGCTCTACAACCAGCGCGAGGGCACCGACAAGCACTGGGCTCCCGAGGCGCTGCGACGGCTGCGCGGGCACGCGTGGTCGGGCAACGTGCGCGAGCTGCGCAACGTCGTCGATCGCGCGGCGATCCTGGCCGAGGACGTGATCCGCGATCCGGCGCTGCCGGCCGGCGACGCCCCCGCGCTGCGCCCCACCTCGGAGGGCGGCCCGAGCATCACGCTGTCGCTCGGCGAGACGCTGGAGGAGGTCGAGCGCCGGATGATCCTCGCGACGATGCAGCTCACCGAGGGCGACAAGAAGGAGACGGCGCGGCGGCTCGGCATCAGCCTCAAGACGCTGTACAACCGGCTGAACGTCTACGAGGCTGCCGGCCGGCTGGACACGTCGAAGCCCGCGGGATAGCGGGGCGAACCACCGCCCGGCACGCTGGAGAACGCTCGCCGGGCGGGCGCCGGCGCGGGGCGAGCGGGCCCGCGAGCCGGATCACTCGGCGTCGCCGGCGAGCTGGAGCGTATTGACCACCCCCTGCTGAAGCGCCAGCTCGGTGAGCTCGTGCTGGCGCCGCGCCTGTTCCACGGTGTGGGTGCGCGCCTGGATGGCGGCCGCGGCGCGGTCCAACTCGCCGCGCTGCTGTTCGAGCACCTGGCAGCGGCCGAGTCCGGTGTGGCGAATCGCGCACGATCCCTCAGCGGCTCGACGGCGTAGCGGCGAGTGCGGCACCGCGACCCCGCCCTAGCGCCGCAGCGGGTGCGTCTCGCGCGCCATGGTGCCGGTCTGCAGCACCTCCTCGATCTTGAATACGCCGAGCTTGCGGTTCTTGATGAAGCCGCTCAGCGCCTTGTCGGCGAGCACGCCGTCGCGGAGCATGTCGGTGAGCCACTGCTGCGCGTGGCGCGGGGTGTACTGCGGCAGCGCACAGCCCTTGTCCATCAGCCAGCGCTGGTTCTTGCCCTCCTGCGAGCCGATCGGGGGCGCCATCACGATCGGGATCCCGAGCGCCGAATAGAACGACAGCTCACTCGGCTTGGTCCACAGGATGTCGGTCTCGCGCATCAGCGCGTCGAAGCGGTCGAAGTACGCGGGTTTGTCGTCCTCGCGCACGATCAGCAAGCCGTCGCCGAGTGCCTCCGCGAGGCCGATGTGCACGACGAACTCGTGGAACAGCTTCTCGACCACGCGATTCACGCCCGCGACCAGGATCAGCCGGAACCGGCCATCGAGGATGCCCGGCTCAAGCGCCCGCGCCAGCATCAGCCCGATCTCGACCTGCGCCCCCGCCCCCCCGACGGCGAACGTCACGGTCACGCGCCCGGCTCCGTTCGAGGGCTCTGGCCGCGCTCCGAGCAACTCGTGCACGGTGGCGCCGTAGGCGCTCGAGAACCGCCCGCGCGGATCGAGCCGGCCCAGCCGCGCGAGCAAGTCCGCCTTCAGCGTCTCCATGCCCGGCCCGCCGACGTTCTCGCGCGGCAGCGGGAATCCAGTGATGAAGATGCGCTCGTCCGGCACGCCGTATTGCCGCAGCCGGCGCATCACCCGGCCGCACGGCGCGAAGTAGCAGATGTGGCTCTCCCTCACCTTCGACGCCACCCACACGCGGTTCAGGTCCGCGTCGCAGATGACGCAATAGATCGGGCCGTCGTAGCCCCGGTCGGCGGCCAACGCGGGGGCGTAGAAGGTCGTGATCATCGGCAGTCGGCGCGCTCGCAGTCGCTCGAGCAGCGCGCGGCCGAGGCCCTGGCGGATCAGGTGGTCGACGATGAGGTTGTTGGGCGAGGGATGCGAGAGGTCGCGCAGCGGGTAGAACGGCGGGATGCGCAGCAGGTAGTCGAGCGCCGCGAACAGCGCGCGGCCCACGAGAGGTATCTCCAGAGTGCGCGAGAGCACCTCGTACCACCACGTGAGCCGGCGCCAGAAGCGCGCCTCGTCCTCGTCCGTGGTCTCGCGCGAGCCGGCGGTGAGGATGCCGCCCTCAGCCAGGTGGGCCAACGCGTGCGCCGCGCGCTGGTGACCCAGCCCCATGTCGGCCGTCACCACCCACGCGCGCAGTCGATCGAGTTCGCTGGTCATGTCCTCCCGACCTCGGCCGCAAGGCCGCCGGCACTATCGCTCATCTCGCACGCCACGGCCACACACGCCTACCCGGTGCGGCAGGGACGTCGTCGTCCGCGAGATGACGATCGTCGTTCCAGTGATCGAGGGTCGGCTGCCCGAGCGCGGGATCGAATCCGATCGCACTCCACGAGGCGGTCGAGAGCCGCAGGCGCTGCGCGACCAGCGCGGGGAGTCCCAGCCAACGGACGGCGAGAATGCGCAGGATGTCGCGATGCCCGAACAGGAGCACGTCGCCCTCGCACTCGCGGATGCGAGCGATCAGACGGTCGGCGCGCGCGCCGACGTCCTCCAGCGACTCGCCCTCCGGGCAACCGTCGCGAAAGAGGTCCCAATCCGGTCGTTCGTGGCGGATCTCGACGGTGCGCCGGCCTTCGTAGCGGCCGTAGTCCCACTCGGCCAGGTCCGGCTCGATGGTCGCGAGGGCGCCGAAGCCCGCCAGCTCGCTGGTCCGCCGCGCGCGCTGCAGCGGGCTGGTGAGCACCCACTCGAAGCTCGCGCCCTTCAGCCGGGCTGCCAGCCTGCGCGCATTGCGTTCGCCGCGGCTCGTGAGCGGAATGTCCGATCGGCCGGTGTGCTGGCCGGAGAGGCTCCAGGCCGTTTCACCGTGGCGGACGAGCACGATCTGCATCGGCACGAGATCCTCCGGTCCGTCCCCGCGGGCGGCGTCCCCACCGACCGCTTCGCTTCACGACCGCTCGCCCGGCTGGCTCGCGCCCCACTTCCAGTCGCGGATCTCGGGCAGGTCCTCGCCGTGCTCGACGATGTACTGCTTGTGCTCGAGCAGCTTGTCGCGGATGCGCCTGCTTGGCATAGGCCGCGCGCGCGCCCAGGTGCGGGAGACGATCGATCACGTCGCCGGCGAGGTGGAAGCGATCCAGGTCGTTCAGCACCACCATGTCGAACGGCGTCGTGGTCGTGCCTTCCTCCTTGAATCCGCGCACGTGCAGGTTCGAGTGGTTCGTGCGGCGATACGTCAGCCGATGGATCAGCGTCGGATAGCCGTGGAACGCGAAGATGATCGGCTTGTCGGTCGTGAAGAGCAGGTCGAACTCGCGGTCGCTGAGGCCGTGCGGGTGCTCGCTCTGCGACTGGAGCTTCATCAGGTCGACCACGTTGATCACGCGGACCTTCACACCCGGAACGTGCTCCCGCAGCCACTCGACCGCCGCCAGGGTCTCCAGCGTGGGCACGTCGCCGCAGCACGCCATGACGACGTCCGGCTCGCATCCCTGATCGTTGCTCGCCCACGGCCAGATGCCGATGCCGGCCGTGCAATGGTCGACGGCGGCGTCCATGTCGAGCCACTGCGGCTCGGGCTGCTTGCCGGCGACGATCACGTTCACGTAGTTGCGACTCCGCAGGCAGTGCTCGGTCACCGAGAGCAGCGTGTTCGCGTCCGGCGGCAGGTAGACGCGGATCACCTCGGCCTTCTTGTTGACCACGTGGTCGATGAACCCGGGGTCCTGATGGCTGAAGCCGTTGTGGTCCTGCCGCCAGACGTGCGACGAGAGCAGGAAGTTCAGCGAGGCGATGGGGCGCCGCCACGGGATGTAGTTCGACACCTTGAGCCACTTGGCGTGCTGGTTGCACATCGAATCGACGATGTGGATGAACGCCTCGTAGCACGAGAACAAGCCGTGACGGCCCGTGAGCAGATAGCCTTCGAGCCAGCCCTCGCACTGGTGCTCGCTCAACATCTCCATCACCCGGCCGTCCACCGCGACATGATCGTCGCCCGGGACGATCTCCGCGCTCGAGCAGCGGTTCGTCACCTCGAACACGTCTCCCCAGCGGTTCGAGCTGGTCTCGTCCGGACTGAAGATGCGGAAGTCGTGCGGGTTGCGCTGGATCACGTCGCGGATGAACCGGCCCTGTACGCGGGTGGACTCGGCATCCACGGCCCCGGGCGCCGGCACCTGCACCGCGTAGTCGCGGAAGTCCGGCAGGCGCAGGTCGCGCAGCAACAGTCCGCCGTTGGCGTGCGGATTCGCGCTCATCCGGCGCGCGCCGCGCGGCGCCAACTCGGCGAGCTCGGGGACGAGCCGGCCGTGGGAGTCGAACAGCTCCTGCGGTCGGTAGCTCTTCATCCACTCCTCGAGGAGCTTCACGTGGCCCGGGCGGCTCATGTCGCCCATCGGCACCTGGTGCGAACGGAACGTGCCCTCGGTCGGTTGACCATCCACGACCTTCGGACCCGTCCAGCCCTTCGGTGAGCGCAGCACGATCATCGGCCAGCTCGGACGCTGCCGGAACCCATGCGTCCGGGCCGCGCGCTGGATGCGCTGGATCTCGCCGACCACCGTGTCGAGCGTGTCCGCCATGAGCGCGTGCATCGCCGGCGGGTCGTCGCCCTCGACGAAGTAGGGCGTGTGGCCGTAGCCGCGCAGCAGCGCGGCCAGCTCGTCGCGCGGAATGCGCGCCAGGACCGTGGGCCCGGCGATCTTGTATCCGTTCAGGTGCAGGATGGGCAGCACCGCCCCGTCGCGAACCGGGTCGAGGAACTTGTTCGAGTGCCAGCTCGTGGCGAGCGGGCCGGTCTCCGCCT
Source organism: Candidatus Eiseniibacteriota bacterium (assembly GCA_963725865.1). Classification (GTDB taxonomy): domain Bacteria; phylum Eisenbacteria; class RBG-16-71-46; order RBG-16-71-46; family RBG-16-71-46; genus CAVSAC01. Next base: position 384,529 of record CAVSAC010000012.1, on the reverse strand, counting down.
CGCCGTCGCCCACCACGCACGCCACGACCAGCCCGGGATTGTCGAACGCGGCCCCATAGGCGTGGGACAGCGAATAGCCCAACTCGCCGCCCTCGTGGATCGACCCGGGCGTCTCGGGCGCGACGTGGCTCGGAATGCCGCCCGGGAACGAGAACTGCTTGAACAGCCGTCGCATCCCCTCCGCGTCCTGCGAGACGTCCGCGTAGACCTCGCTGTAGGTGCCCTCGAGATATGCGTTGGCCACGATCCCCGGACCGCCGTGACCCGGCCCCGTGACGTAGATCATGTCCAGGTCGCGCTCGCGGATGACGCGGTTCAGGTGGACGTAGACGAAGTTGAGGCCCGGCGTGGTTCCCCAGTGGCCGAGCAGGCGCGGCTTGATGTGTTCCAGCGCCAGCGGCCGCTCGAGCAGCGGATTGTCGAGGAGGTAGATCTGCCCGACCGAGAGATAGTTGGCGGCACGCCAGTAGGCGTCCAACTTCCGCATCGAGTCCGGGTCGCGGGTCGGGGTGTGCGTCGTCGGGTTCGGCATGGACGTCACCTCTGGGTCGTGGCGTGGTCGGGACGCTGGCCCATCCTCGCACATCGCGGCGTCGAGCGAACCAGGGGTGCGGCGAGGGATCTTGCCCCGCGGCTATTCGTAGCGCAGCGCTTCGATGGGGTTCAGGGCCGCGGCCTTGCGTGCGGGGTAGTAGCCGAAGAACACCCCCACCGCGGCGGCGAAGCCCACCGCCACGGGCACGGCCTGCGTGGGCACGGCGGTGCTCCAGCCGGTGATCCGCCCGACGATGGCCGCGCCGGCGATCCCGAGGACCACGCCGATGAGTCCGCCCATCGCGCTCAGCACGATGCTCTCGACCAGGAACTGACGCAGGACGTCCGAGCCGCGCGCGCCAACCGCGAGCCGGAGTCCGATCTCGCGGGTGCGCTCGGTGACCGACACCAGCATGATGTTCATGATGCCGATGCCGCCCACCAGCAGCGAGATTGAAGCCACCGCCGCGAGCAGCCACGACATCACCTTGGTCGTGGCCTGCGCGGTCTCGGCCAGCTCGGTCTGATTGCGCACCGTGAAGTCGTCGTTGTCGCCCTCCTCGATACCGTGCGCCTCGCGCATGATGGCCGTGATCTCCGCTTGCCCGGCGGCGACCTCGCCCGGCGAGTTCGTGCTCGCGAGGATCTGCCCGATGAAGCTGAAACCCGACAGCCGCGTCTGCGCCGTGGTGTAGGGCACCAGGACGACGTCGTCCTGGTCACTCCCCGAGGCCGTCTGTCCCTTGGCGGCCAGCACGCCGACGATCGTGAAGGGCACGTTGCGCAGCTGGATCTCCTGGCCCACGGGGTCGGTATCGGGGAACAGGTTCTGGGCGACGGTGTGGCCGAGCACGACCACTTTGCGGATGGCGGTCACATCGTCATCGGTGAAGAACGTGCCCGTGGCCACGGACCAGTCGCGGATTAGCGGATATGAGGTGGCGACTCCGTTCACCGCGGTGCGCCAGTTGCCGGCGCCGCCGATGGCCTGCGCGCGCGTGAACACGACCGGCGACACGGCGGTCAGCGTCGTGGCCTCGCGGGCCAGCTTCTCGTAGTCGGCGATCGAGAGCCGGTTGAAGGTCTGCGCTCCCTGGCTCACGCCCCCCGCCGTGCTCGCTCCGGCGGTGAGCACGAGCAGGTTTGTGCCCAGGCCGTTCACCTTGTTCTGGATGCTCCGGCTGGCGCCGTAGCCCACGCCGACCATCACGATCACGGCCGCCACTCCGATCACCACGCCCAGAGTCGTCAGCAGCGTCCGCATCTTGTTCCTGGCGATGCTGCGCAGGGCGATCCGGATCAGGATCTGGGTCTTCATGCCACCTCGGCCGGCGCGAGCGCGTCCATGGCCTGCAGATCATCCGCCGCGATGCGACGCTGGGCGACCGGCCCGTCGCGAAGGATCCGGCCGTCGCGCACCTCGACGATGCGTCTGGCGTACCGCGCGATGTCGGTCTCGTGCGTGACCAGCAGCAGCGTGATGCCCTGCTGGTTGAGGGTCTGGAACAGGACCATCACGTCGAGCGACGTCCGCGTGTCGAGGTTGCCCGTCGGCTCGTCGGCCAGCACGAGCGTGGGCTGCGTGACCAGCGCGCGCGCGATCGCCACGCGCTGCTGCTGGCCACCCGACAGCTCGCTGGGGGGATGCTCGAACCGGTCGCCCAGCCCGACGCGGGTCAGGGCCTCGCGAGCCATCGCCGCGGTGTTTCCCCAGCGCGCCTTGCGGTCGTAGAGCAGCGGGAGCTCGACGTTCTCGACCGCGGTGGTGCGCGCCAGCAGGTTGAAGCCCTGGAATACGAACCCGACCTTGCTGTTGCGCACGTCCGCGAGGGCGTCGGTGCTCATGCTGTCCACGCGCACCCCATCCAGCGTGTAGCTGCCCGACGTCGGCACGTCGAGACAGCCGATCAGGTTCATGAGCGTGGACTTGCCCGAGCCCGACGGGCCGACGATGGCCACCATGTCGCCCGCCTCGACCGTCAGGTCGACGTGGCGCAGAGCGTGCACCACGGCGGCCCCGGAGCCGTAGGTCTTGGCGATCGACTCGAGGCGAATGACGGCGGGCACGGACGTGGGCGGCGGGTCCATGGTCAGAAGCCTCCCGGCGGTCGGCCCGTCGACTGCTGCTGGAACGGACTCGGTGAGGTCGAGGACGTGTTCGCCGCGCTGGCCGAAGTGCCGGTCACCACCTGCATGCCGGCGACGAGGCCCGCGCCCCGCACCTCGCTCCGCTGTCCGTCGGTGATGCCGGTCTCGACGCGCAGGGTCGCCAGCTTCCCGTCGGTGCCCCGGTACCAGAGGAGTCCCTCCGACGTGGCGCGCTTCGCGCCCACGGCGCGCCGCGCCCCGACGCTGTCGGCGGGACCGGACGCGGCGGCCGCGTTCGCCGCGCCCACCTGCGCGAGCATCGCCTGGGTCGGGCGAATGCGCAGCGCGGCGTTCGGCACCACGAACACGTCGGTGGCCGAGCCGGTGAGGAACGAGACCGTGGCCGTCATGCCGGGCAGCAGCTTGCCGTCGGGGTTCTTCACGCTGATGACGACGGTGTAGTTGACGACGTTCTCCGTCGTCGTGGACTGGAGCCGCAGCTGGCGCACGACGCCGGTGAAGGGCCGCTTGGCATTCGCCTGCACGGTGAAGCGCACCGGCATGCCTTCGTGGATCTGACCGACGTCGCTCTCGTCGACCGAAGCGAGGATCTGCAGCTGCGAAAGATCGTTGGCGATCAGGAAGATCTGCGGCGTCGCCAGGCTCGCCGCGACCGTCTGGCCGACGTCCACGTTGCGCTCGATCACGATGCCGTCGATGGGCGCATGGATCGAGGTGTACGCCAGGTTGCGGTTGGCCTTCTCGAGCGCGACCTGCCCCGACTGGTATCTCGCCCGCGCCGTCGCCAGCGCGTACGTCAACGCCTCGAGGTCGCTGTCGCTGATCAGCTGGCCGTCGTGCAGCTGCTTGCCACGCGCGTAGTCGGCTTCGGCCTTGTCGAGCTCGGCCCGGTTGCTCGCGAGTCCGGCCTCGGCTTCCTGCACCGCCTGCTGCTGCAGCGTCGGATCGATGCGGGCGATGAGCTGTCCCTTCTTCACGCGATCGTTGAAATCGACGTAGATCGCCGAGACTTGTCCCGAGACCTGCGTCCCCACCTGCACGGTGGTCACGGCGCTGAGTTTACCCGTCGACGAGATCGTGGACTCGACGTCCCCCCGCTCCAACGCGGCGTAGCGATAGATCGGCGCCGCACTGCGACCCGAGCGCAGGGCGAACCACGCGGCGGCGACCGCCAGGACCACCACCGCGGCCGCGATCCAGAGTCGCTTGTGCTTCATGACGTGGTCTCCGGGGCCGAGACTCGAGGGGGGCCGAGTGCCCGGGACAGTACGCCCCGAGTCGCTTTCGCGCCACGCGCCGGGTGCGCCGCCGACGAGCGGAAGGCCCGCGGTGCGTGAGCGCACCTCCTGGGACCACGAGAGCCGGCGCCAGGTGCAAGAGCGGACTCACCGCGTCGCGCCCGGGAAGCTCTTCTGCGCCAACGCGCCGATCTTGCGGCCCATCGCGTCGCCGACCTCGGTCGAGTTGCGATAGTGCACCCCGGCCCAGATGCGTGCCTCGGCGATCTCCTTCACGAACGCGGCGGTGCTCGCCCACGTGCGCTCCGCGCCGCCGGCGGTCGGACTCCTGGTGGCGAGCGTCGGCGATGGTCCGCCACCGATCGACGCATCGAGCACAACGCCGACGGCGGCCGAGACGATGCAGTGCGCGCACGGATACTCGGGGTGCATCGGCGTCTCGATCAGCGGCTCCCAGCTCGGATCGCGCACGTCCGGCGGAGCGTTGCGAATGGCCGTGATCGGACGCCACAGCTGGTAGGCGTACTTGGCGTCGAACACCGCGATCATCGCGTCATCCATGGCCACCGCCGCCACCGCCAGCAGGCGCGCGGTGTCGCTCGCGTCGCGGCCGCCGGCGGTCGCGACGCCGCGCACGACCGGCCAGTAGACGGCCGGCGAGGTGGTCTCCCAGAAGCGTGCGATCGCGGTCTGCTCCGGCGTGCGCCGGGTGCTGTTCCGGCCGCCGAGCGCCACGAGCTCGGCGAGGTCGCGCCTCCACGTGTCGCTGTCGAGGCGCGGCGGCGGCCCGGGGCGGAACTGGTTCCCGGCGCTCATGAACCAGGGCTTGCGCCCGCCCCACTGGGGCACCAGCGGCAGCGTGGTCGGCACGTAGACGCCGGGCGTGGTCAGCGGCCGATAGGCGACCAGCGCGTCGGCACCATCGCCGGCCCGCGCGGCGAGCACCGCCGCCGCCGCCTGCTCGCCGACCGCGATGCCGTCGGCCTTCGCGCGGCCCTCGGGCAGCGGCGCCAGCGCGGCCTGGTAGTCGGCCTCGATCGCCACGCGCTCGGCCGGCATCAGCGCGAGCAGCACGGCGCGCGTCGCCGCGGCCACCGCCGCCGCGTCCGACGCCCCCGCCGGCGCGGCCGGCGCGGCCGGCGTCGCGATCAGCGGATGGTAGCGACCAGTGATCGCGACGACCGCGTCGAACACCGAGACCTGGACCAGCGCCATCGTCCGCACGGCGACTGGAGTCGCGCGCGCGGTGGAGGCGATCGCCGCGGCCTTCGCATTGGCGTCGGTCACGACGTCGGCGCGGGCGCCGCCGGCGACCGCCAGCAGTGCGGCCAGCAGCAATCCGGCGCGGCGCGTGTTGAGGGAACCATGGATCGACACGAGACAGCCTCCCTTCTTCGTGGCGCGGCCGGCTTGGTGCCGGCGTCCGATGCGCGCCGGCGAGGGCCGCATACTGCCGGTCGGCCGCGGCGGTGGCTAGTCCAATGAATGGACTTGCCGCCCGGCCGCGGGCTGCCTACCGTCGGTCGTCATGAAAGGCTACGGACAGTTCTGCCCGATCGCGGTGGCGAGCGAGATCGTCGCCGAGCGCTGGACGCCGCTGATCCTGCGCGAGCTGCTGGCCGGCTCGCGCCGGTTCAACGCGCTCCGCCAGGGCCTCCCGCTGATCTCGCGCACGCTCCTGACGCAGCGACTGCGCTCGCTCGAAGACGCGGGCCTGATCGAGAGCCGGCCGCTGCCGCGCGGCCGCGGCCGCGAGTACGCGCCCACCCCGGCGGCGGAGGAGTTCCGCGAGGTGCTCGATCGGCTCGGCGCCTGGGGCCAGCGCTGGGCCACCGCGCAGTTCGATCCGCAGAACCTCGACGTCGGGCTGCTGATGTGGAACATGCGCCGGCGCGCTGGACGTGCGGTGGCTCCCCGCGCGTCGCGTGGTGGATGCGCCTCGAGTGCCGCGCGTTCCGCCGCGCGACTGTTCGCGCGTTCCCGACCTGATTCCTGCTGAGCCACTTCGCCGACGTGGAGCGCCCGAACCCCGCGACCCGCCCGTGACGGCGTGCGCGACGCGGGCCCCTTCCCCGCGGCGCCGCACCACGGCCGCGGCCGCCACGGAAAGCCGCTCCATCGCGGCCGGCTTGCGCTAGAATCCGCCGCGCGCTCGGCCCTGCGGCGGCGCGAATCACGATCCGCTCGCCGCGGGCGAGCGATCCACCACGGCCGCGTGAGCACCTCATCGTCCACTCCCCGCACGGCGCCCTGCCGGGCCGCACGCCGTGCCACCCCTCACCACTCTCGGAGGCATCATGCTGATCGTTCGCGAGGTCATGTACTGCAAGCCCGGCAAGGTCCGCCCGCTGGTCGAGAAGTTCCTTGCCATGTCCAAGCTCGGCGAGAAGGCGGGCATGAGCAAGATGCGCATCTCGACCGACATCTGCGCGGAGCGCTACTGGACCGTGGTCGCCGAGATGGAAGTGGCGAGCCTCAAGGCGTTCGAGGACATGATGGCCGGACAGGGCATGGACGAGGCGACCGGCAAAGAGTTCGAGAAGATCATGCAGGGCTACCACGAGCTGGTGGACCAGGGTAAGCGCGAGATCTACAAGATCGAGGGCTAGACGCGGAGCGGTTGGAGCAGCGAGGCGGCCCCGGCGCACGAGGCACCGGGGCCGCCAGGAATCGCGTCGTCGTGGCGCGTGTCGCGCGCACCACGCGCGGCCTTCGGCCTACCGGATGTGCACGATCCGGACGACCTCGTGCGCACCTGGCGCTGTCAGGCGCGCCTCGAACACGCCCGGGCCGAAGTCATGCGCGTCCCACGCCACTTCGTGCGCACCCGCCGACCACGTTCCGCGGGTGACGTCCGCCACGCGCCGGCCGGAGACATCGAACACGTCGATCGACGCCAGCCCCGCCTGCGGCAGCTCGAATCGCAGGCGCACGACGTCGTGCGCGGGCTGCGGCCCGGCGAGGGCGAATCGCAGGCGGCCGCGCTCGCCGCCACCCGGCACCGAGACGGTCGCTGTCGAGCGGCGCCACAGCCCGTCGGCACGGCCGGCGTAGAGTTCGTCGCCGCTCATCGCGAGCTTGTAGACGAAGACCAGCGGCAGGCTCTCCAGCGGCTCCCAGGTGGCGCCGTCGTCGCCGCTGTGCTCGATCACGGCGGCGAGCGGAGTGTCGAATGCCGCGAACAGCCGATGCCCGCGCGTCGCGAAGGCCTCGTTGCCCATGGGGCCGAGCCCGAGGTCCGTGAACGACCACGGCTCCTGGCCGCCGACGCTGTGGAAGATGCCTGTGTTCGTGCCCACGACCCAGCCGGTGCCGGTGAACACCGCGGCCCGCGCCTGGATGCCCGGCAGGAGCCCGATGTTGCCCAGCTCGGAGACCGTCCAGTCGGCATCGCCCGGATCGCGGAAGAGCACCGTGCCGTTGCCGCCCGCCGCCGCCATGAGTCGAGTGCCGCCGAGCGCGAGCCCGTCGACGTTCGACGCCTGGTTGGGCTCGAACTCCTCGCCGAAGTGATGCCACGTGTCCGCGGACGCCAGCCCGCGCATGTAGACGCCCGCGCCCAGCGTGGCCCCAAACAGGCTGTCGCCGCGCACCACGAAGTCCGAGAGGAAGAGCTGCGAGTTGAGCACGCCGCCCACGAGGCCCTGGCTGAACGCTTGCCACGTGTCTCCCAGGTCGTCGCTGACGAACACGCCCTGGCCGAACGTGCCGGCGTAGAGCCGCCCGTTCCGCATCAACAGAGCCTGGATCGACGTCACGCCCGCCACCGGCTTCGCCGACCGCTTCCACCCCGCGCCGGCGTCGGTGCTGATGAAGACGCAGGTGTCGACACCCGCGAGGATGGTGTCGCCGCTCACCCGCACCGAGAACACGTTGGAGGTGGGCAGCTCGGGGACCTGGCTCCACTGCGCCCCGACCGGAGACGCGACGGCGAGCAGGGCAAGAGCGAGGACCGCGGGTCGAAAGGGAACGCCCATCCGGAGGCTCCTTGTCGGCGCGACGGCGTGTACCGGAGCCGGCGCCGCTGTAGGTGGGACGATTCATGCGCGGCGCCGATGAGGGTCGGCAACACAGTACGCATGGGCGGCCGACCGGGCTGGAATGAAGAGGTTGGATGACCCTCGTCGCGAATCGATGTGAAGGCATCGCCTGGCCGGGCGGGCCGGCGGCGCCCGGCTGGCGCATCCGCCGGCGTTGGCGCTACTCTGCGGCGCTCCCACCCGATCCGCGTGGGAGCGTCCGGAGCCGCTCCCCGGCGGGCTTCGGTCCGACGAAGGAGCCAGATCATGCGCTACCGCAGCATCGGCCTGTTCATCCTGTTCGCGCTCTGCCTTCCCGCCAGCGCCCTGGCGGGACGCGTCTTCGGTGACATCCGACTGGACGGCAAGCCCGTGCCCGCCGGCGTCCCGGTGAAGATCGCGCGCGCCCCGGCCGGCGGCGCCAAGGCCGCGCCCACTGCCGACTCCACGGCCACCGACCAGTTCGGCTCCTACAAGCTCATGGTGAAGGAGCCGGGCAAGTGCATCCTCACGATCGTGTACCAGAAGCAGACGGCCGTGCTGGAGCTGTTCTCGTACAAGGAGGCCACGCGCTACGACCTGGTGCTCGAGAAGAAGGACGGCGCGCTGAGCCTGCGCAGGAAGTGACCGTGACTCACGAGGGCAAGCGCGACTTCTGGGACAAGCTCGCCATCATCCTGCAGCCCGTCGGCGGGCTGCTGACGGCGGTCGCCATCGCGCTGCTCGGCTACTTCTCGTCCGACTTCCTGAACCGCCGCCAGGCCATCGAGACCAACACGCGGCTCTATTCCGAGTTGATGAGCCGGCGCGAGGAATCCGAGAGCGCGCTGCGCAAGGACATGTTTGTCTCCATCATCAGCTCGTTCCTCAAGCCGGCCGGCGGGGACCTGAGCTCGGACGTGCTGAACCTGGAGCTGCTCGCCTACAACTTCCACGAGTCGCTCAACCTGAAGCCGCTGTTCCTCGATCTGAAGCGGCGGATCGCCAAGGGCGAGGGCCGGTCGACGCCGGCGGAGCTCGCGGAGTACCAGGCCCGCCTGGAGCGCGTCGCGCGCGAGATCGCGCGCAAACAGATGATCGTGCTGGAGGGCGTCGGCAGGAAGGTGGACCGCACCGTGGACCTGACGAGCGACCCGGAGGGCACCACGCTCCAGGGGGCCGTGCTGACGCTGGAGGACCTGCAGACCACGTTCTCGATCGACGTGCTGGGCGTGGACCGCAAGAACCGGGAGATCCAGCTCGGGCTCACGATCGAGACGCCGGACTCCACGCTGGGCCGCCAGACCAAGACCGCGACGTTCAGCGTCAGCTACTTCGACTTCCCGATGATCGACAACACCCGCCTCGACCGGGGCCAGCGCTGCGCGGTGGTGCTCAACAGCTTCTCCGATGAATCGGCGGACCTGACCCTGGTGCTGTTCCCGGGCGCCTACGCGAGCCTGAAGGAGAAGCCCTACTACAACGAGGTCATCCAGAACGTCCTGAGCGCGAGCAAGAAGCTGCAGCCGTAGATCGGCGCCTCGGGGCTGCGGCGGACGCCGATCAGGCCCGCCGCCTTCGACTGGGAGTCGACGTAGAGGCCCGCGGTCGGCACCCCGTGCGCGCGGGCCCACTCGAGGATCTGCGCGCGCTGCTTCCCCATCGCGATCAGAACCACCTCGATGTCGCGATCGTCCGCCACCCGCCGTGCGTAGTCGACCAGCGAGGCCAACTCGCCCACGGCCGCCGGCGAGCCCAGCTCGAACCAGTGCAGGATCAGCACGCCCCCGGGGCGGCCGACAAGGTTGCGCGTGCCGCCCTCGACGCGCTCCACGCGCAGGAAGCCGCCGCCCGCGAGGTTCTCGAGTCCGTGGTCGTGGTCCGGGTGGATCGCGGGGACCAGGCTGTGGACGTAGATCCAGCCTCCGACCGAGATGAGGAGGAGGATGGCGGCGATGGAGAACAAGCGACGCGGGGCGAGGGACATGGGCAGAGCTCCCAGAGGTGCGCAGTGCCGTGGGCCGCGGCGTGCCCGATCCGCAATGGCGGGAGAAGCTACGCGAGGGCGCAAGCCGGCGCCAAGCGGCGCCCGCCCGCGGCACCCCACGCCCGCCAAATCCGCAGGAATCCCTCGACAGCCCGCCGCATGTTTGCGACTCTCCGCGCCCATGTCCATTGCCAAGAACACCCTGCTCGGACGCTACGAAGTCTTCGATCTGCTCGGCCGCGGCGCCATGGGCGAGGTCTATCGCGCCCGCGACACCAGCCTGGGGCGCGACGTCGCGATCAAGGTCCTGCCCGCGGACTACAGCGGCGATCCGGCGCGGCTGCGGCGCTTCGACCAGGAGGCGCGGGCGGCCGGGGCGCTCAACCACCCCAACATCATGGCGATCCTCGACGTGGGCACGCACGACGGCGCGCCGTTCGTGGTGGCCGAGCTGCTCGAGGGCACGACGCTGCGCGCGCGGCTCAATGGGCGCGAGCTGCCGCCGCGCAAGGCGCTGGAATTCGGCGCCCAGATAGCGCGAGGCCTCGCCGCGGCGCACGCCAAGGGCATCGTCCATCGCGATCTGAAGCCCGAGAACCTGTTCGTCACGCCCGACGGGCAGGTCAAGATCCTCGACTTCGGGCTCGCCAAGCTCGTCCTGCCGGACGCCGCGGGCGGCGCCACGGCGGACTCGCTGGCCGCCACCGCCATGACCGAGGTGGGCCGCGTGCTGGGCACGGTGGGCTACATGGCGCCCGAGCAGGTGCGCGGCGAGCCGGCGGACCACCGCGCGGACCTGTTCGCGCTCGGCTGCGTGCTGTACGAGATGCTCACCGGCCGCGCCCCTTTCCACCGCGACTCGGGCGCCGAGTCGATGGCGGCGATCCTGCGCGAGGAGATGCCCGCGCTGCCGCCCGAGCTGCGCGAGCCGATGCCGGCGCTGGTGGCCCTGCTGCGCCGCTGCGTGGAGAAGGCGCCGGGCGAGCGCTACGAGTCCGCGCGCGATCTGGCGTTCAACCTGGAGGCGCTGGCGCAGGCCGTGGGCGCGGCGCCGGGATCGGCGCACGCCGCGAGCGTCGAGGACATCACCTACCAGCGCATCACGTTCCGCCGCGGCGCCATCTGGTCGGCGCGCTTCACCCCCGACGGGCACTCGGTGATCTACAGCGCGAGCTGGGAGGGCAAGCCGCTCGAGCTGTTCTGGACCCATGTCGGCAACCCCGAGGCGCGCACGCTGGGGTTCCTCAACACCGACCTGCTCAGCCTGTCGCCGACCAACGAGATGGCGGTGCTCTCGCGCGCGGAGTTCGTGACCTCGTTCGACCGCCGCGGCACGCTGGCGCGCGTGCCGCCGATGGGCGGCGCTGCGCGCGAGCTGCTGCACGACGTGCACTGCGCCGAGTGGAGCCGCGACGGGCAGCAGCTCGCGATCGTGCGGCAGAAGCAGGGCATGATCCGGCTCGAGTTCCCGGTCGGCAACGTGCTGCTGCAGACCCCCGGGTGGATCAGCCAGATCCGGTTCTCGCCCGACGGCCAGTGGATCGCGTTCGCGGATCATCCGTCGCGCAACAGCGACTCGGGCGCGGTCGCGGTGGTGGACCGCAAGGGCGAGCGGCGCGTGCTGAGCGAGGGCTGGGGCACGCTGCGCGGGCTCGCCTGGTCGGCGGACGGCCGCGAGGTGTGGTTCACCGCCGATCGCGGCGGCGCGGCGCGCGGCCTGTACGCCGTGCCGCTCGAGGGGCCGATGCGCCGGCTGCTGCAACTGGCGAGCAACCTGACGCTGCACGACATCGCCGCCGACGGCCGCCTGCTGGTCGGGCACGGACCGGAGCGCGCGGGCATCAACGGCATGGCGCCGGACGAGACCCGCGAGCGCGACCTGTCGTGGCTCGACTGGTCGCTGCTGCAGGACATCTCGGCCGACGGACGCACGCTGCTGCTCGACGAGACCGCCGAGGGCGGCGGCCCGGGCGGCTCGATCTACCTGCGCTCGATCGACGGCTCGCCCGCGGTGCGGCTGGGCGACGGCGTCGGCCGCTCGATGTCGCCCGATGGCCAGTGGGTGGTCGGCACGCGCTACGGCGCCAGCGGACTCGGACAGCTCCAGGTGCTGCCGACCGGCGTCGGCGAGCCGCGCGACGTGCCGATGGGACCGCTCTACTGCCACAACGCCAAGTGGCTCGCGGACAATCGCAATCTGGTGGTCTCGGCGCACGAGCCGGGACAAGGCGGGCGGCTGTATCAGCTCGACTCGGTCAGCGGCGAGTTCCGCGCGCTGAGCCCGGAGGGCGTGGACCCGACCGAGTACCACGTGGTGCCGCACCTGAACGGCGTGGTGGCGCTGGGCGCGGACCAGGAGCACTGGCTCTACCCGCTGGACGGCGGCGACCCCTCGCCGATCCCCACGCTCGAGCGCAGCGACCGCGTGGTGCAGTGGATGCCCGACGCGAACGCGGTGCTGGTGTACCGCACCAACGAGCTGCCGGCGTTCATCCACCGCCTCGACCTGGCGACCGGCACGCGCGAGGTGTGGCGCAACCTGACCCCGCCCGATCCCACCGGCATCTACCGCATCGGCCGCGTGCGCACCAGCCCCGCCGGCCTCGCCTACGCCTACAACTACTACATGCAGCTCGTGGACCTGCACACGATCGCGGGGCTGAAGTAGGGCGAGGGGGGATGAGGATCGAACAGCCTTCATGCGGGCTGAATGAAGCCGGCTAGCGACTCCCGAGAGCGCGCGCGATGTGGTCATTGATCGCTTGCGCAAGAAGCCGCCAACGCGCTTTGACGTTGGCCCCGTTTGCGGACAGTTCTCAGCCAGAGCAGACGGTCTTTTCGGCGGTCCCGGTGGGCTCTCGGGCATGCCGGCCCCCCAACCTCCTGTTCGGCCCGCCCCGCTCGACCGTTCTAGAGCAGAGAGCACCGCGACGTGCCGCCGAAGCGGCCCTGGCGTCCGCCACGCGGACCCGGCCACCGACCCGGGAGGTCTCATGTCCAGTTCACACCGAGCACTCCGTTCCGTCTTCACGACGTCGCGATGCGTGAGCCCCCGGCTTCGCCGGGCCGCCGCGGCCGCGGCCGCTCTTCTCCTCGCGACTCTCGCGGGCACGTCGGCCCGCGCCGAGTACCCGGGCTTCACCGTCGGTCCCGCGCACGGACAGAACGGATTCGGCAGTTTTCGGTACGGCCAGTGTGCGACGATCTGGGATCCGGACGGCGCCGGGCCGGGGCCGGCCCTGCTCGTGGTCGCCGCGGGGGGCGGGCTCCAGGCCTGGGACGGCTCCTCGTTCATTTCGTTCGGGGGGCTGGCCAGCGGCTCGATCCGCTCGCTCGGGGTCTACAACGGTCAGCTCTACGTCGGCGGTACCTTCACCAGGATCGGCGCGGATGTCGTGAACAACGTCGCGCGCTGGGACGGCTCGCACTGGCAGCCGCTCGGCACCGGTATGACCGGCGCGGGCAATCCGGGCAACCCGAACGGGTCGGTCAACTCCCTCGTCGTGCACGGCGGGGTGCTCTGCATCGGCGGCACGTTCGTGCCGGCGAGCACCGGTACCTGGACCTCGTTCGCCACGTGGGACGGCGTCACGCTCACCGCGGGACTGGCGACCCAAGCGCCCATCAGCCAACTCGCGGAGATCAACACCCAGCTCTTCGCCGCCACGACCGCGGGCGTTCCCGGCGTGTATCGCTACGACACGAATGTGTGGACACGCTTCGGGAACCTGGCCGACCACAGCATCCTCACGCTGACTTCGTACAACGATGATCTGGTGTGCGGCGGCGAGTTCACGCACTTCTTCACCGGCACGACCATGTACGGCGTGGCGCGATGGAGCGGGACGCAGTGGGTTCCCATGGGTGGTGGCCTCGGCCCCGCGGGCTGCCAGGTGACGTCGCTCGCGACGTCCAACGGCGTCCTGGTCGCCGGCGGGGTGATCGGCACCGCCGACGGTGCGGCCGTCCAAAACGTCGCCCAGTGGAACGGCACGCAGTGGTCCGACATGGCCGGCGGCATCCACGTCGCGAACGGCGGGCAGTTCGGCGGCGTGGAGGCCTTGGCGTCGTACGACGGCCAATTGGTCGCGATGGGAGAGTTCGACGCCGCCTCCGGCACTACGGCCTACGGCATCGCGCGCTGGAACGGCAGCGCGTGGCTGCCGTTCAGCGCCGGCATCGACGCGCCGGTGCTCGCGATGTACTCGGCCGGAACCGGCATCTACGCCGGCGGCGATTTCCAGTTTGACTGGGGCGGCGCGACGATCGAGCACGGCTTCGGCAGCGACGGCACGAGCGTCAGTGGCCTCGGATCGCTGGGCTCGCCGAACGGCACCGACGGGCCGATCCGAGCGATCACGCTCCACGCGTTCGATATCTTCACGGGCAGCTACGTCATCGTGGGCGGGTCGTTCTCACAGGCGGGCGGCCTCAGCGCGCACAACATCGCGGCGTTTTCGTACATCGCGGGCTGGAGCGCGCTCGGGAACGGCTTCAACAACACGGTCAACGCCCTCGCGAACTACGGCGGCTCGCTCTACGCCGCGGGGAGCTTCACCGCTTCGAGCTCGGGCGCGACCACGCTCCACCACCTCGCGAGATACGGCAGCGGCGGGTGGGCCGACCTCGGCGTCGGCGACTTCCCCGCAATCCACGCGCTGGCCGTGGTGAACGGCCAGCTCGTCATCGGCGGCGCCCGGGGCGGCAAGCCGTTTCTACCGCCAGACAATGGCGTCTCGACCTGGGACGGCACGACGCTCAATGTGGTCGCCTACGCGGACGGCCCGGTCTACGCGCTCGCGGACCTCGACGGCGACATCGTGGCGGCCGGATCGTTCACGAGCATCGGCGGCGTGGCCGCCGCGGGCGTCGCGATCCGCGACCACTCCACCGGCGCGTGGTCGCCCATGGGCAGCGGGTTCTCGCTGGGCGTGCCCTACGCGCTCGCGATGTACGATGGCAATCTCTACGCGGGCGGCACGTTCATGCTGTCGAGCACGACCGACTACGGGCGCCTCGCGATGTGGAACGGCTCTGCGTGGGTCGACTACTCGGGCGGGGTCGACGGCCCCGTCTACTCGCTTGCGCCGCTCGGGAGCGTCCTGGAGATCGGCGGCGACTTCCAGCGCTCGGCCTCGGGCGTCCAGTCGCCGTACTGGATCCGCTACAACGACGGCGTGCTCGCGGTCGACCCGCCGCGCGGCGTCACCGGCCTCTCGTTGAGCGACTCCTGGCCCAATCCCGCGCGCGGCACCTCGCGCATCGAGTTCTCGCTCGAGCGCGCGGGGCACGCACGACTCACGATCCACGACCTCGCGGGGCGCCGGGTGCGCGTGCTCGCAGATGGCGAGTTCGGGCCCGGCACCCACGCGGCGAGCTGGGACGGCACCGACTCCGAGGGTCGCCGCAGTCCCCCGGGCCTCTATTTCTACCGGCTCGACGCCGACGACCGCTCGATCGCGCGACGCGTGGTGTTGACGCGCTGAGCGAGCCTCGCAGGTTGCGGGCCTCGTCACCGGCGAGCGGGGTATGGCGATCGCCAGAGTGCTCTTCGGCCTGGGCTTGGTCCCATTCGGCATCGCCCACTTCACCTTTGTCGAGCGGACCGTCGCGATGGTCCCTGCGTGGCTGCCATGGCATCTCGGCTGGGCGTACTTCACCGGCGGTGCCCCCGCCTTCAGCGCGCCGCCGCCGCTCTCCCGGCGACCGTCCCGCTCGACCAACTCCACTGGAAGTTGAATGCTGGCTCAACAGCGAGACCATGGGTCGCGATCGGGCACTAGGTGTTGGGATTGGCGAACATGGCCAAGGGGCATGTTACCGATCAGGACCGATGATGGCCGGTGTTCGCCGATGGTTCTCGCACAGTTCTGACACAGTGCGCGGCGACCGGCAGCCTGCCCTCCTCGAGAAGTCCGAAACGAGCTTGTGTCTCGCCGAACTCGAGTCATTGCGCGAGTTCGCGCGCTCCCGGCCGAGGCACCAATGCCCGTCAGAAGCTAACGCCCGCCGCCCCCTTGCATACTGTCGGTCCGTGTGCCACACTGAACCGCATGGTTCAGTATGCGCGGGCCCGCCTCGATGCCTCGTTCGCCGCGCTCTCGGATGCCACACGACGCGGTGTCCTGGAGCAGCTCGGGCGTTCCGATGCTTCGATCACGGACCTTGCCGAAACGTTCGACATGACCCTCACGGGCATGAAGAAGCACGTCGGCATTCTGGAGCGAGCCGGACTCGTCACCACGGAGAAGGTCGGTCGTGTGCGGACCTGCAAGCTCGGCATGCGCCGATTCGAGGAAGAGACGGCGTGGCTCAAGAGGTACCACCAGGTCTGGGACTCACGTTTCGACGAATTGGACAAGGTCGTCGAGGAACTGAAACGGAAGGAGAAGGTCGATGGACGCAAGAAGAGAGAGTGAGGCTGCCCCCATGAAGACCCGTACGACGGTGGAGCGGAAGTCCGAGCGTGAGCTCGTCGTCACGCGAACCTTCAACGGCCCGGCGCGCCTCGTGTTCGAGGCATGGACCAAGCCCGAGCTGTTCAGGCAGTGGTGGGTGCCGAAGTCGATGGGAATGTCCCTGCTTTCCTGCGAAATGGATGCTCGTGTCGGGGGCAGGTACCGTTTGGAGTTCGCACACGGGGACTCACAGATGGCGTTCTTCGGCACATACAAGGAAGTAACACCGCACTCGCGCCTCGTCTGGACCAATGAGGAGAGTGACGAGGGTCAGGTCACCACGGTGACCTTCGCGGAAAAAGGCGGCACGACGTTGCTGGTCATGCACGAGCTATATCCCTCGAAGGAAGCTCTCGACGCCGCCGGCACCGGGGCGGCGGATGCGATGGGAGAGACATTCGAGCAACTGGACGAGCTTCTCGTCACCCTGGGCGGGAGTTCGGGACGGTCATGAAACTGTCGTTCTCGCGGTCCGGATGGCTCAGTGGTCCGGATCTGTATCCGGCGGGAATCGGCGCTCGCGAACCGCCGCAAAGCTGCGACGGAGGTGTTGGTGCTATTCGGGGGTATCGGGACGAAGCGGGTCCCTAATGAGCAACTGCCCTACCCGCGACGGTCCCCGACGACCAGGCGAGCTGGAAGTTGAACCCGCCCAGCCTCCCCTCCACGTCCAGTACCTCGCCGCACAGATGGAGTCCGCGCGCCACCCGAGACTCGAGCGTCGACGGGTCGACCTCGGCGAGGGGCACGCCGCCCGCGGTGACCTCGGCCTTCTCGTAGCCGAGCGTGCCGGTCACGCGCATGGGCCGCGCGATCACGCGCGCGACCAGCGCGTCGCGGTGCAGGCGATCCACCTGCGCCACCGGATAGGCGGGCTCCACCTCCACCTCCTCGCACAGCAGCTCGGCGAGTCGCTCGGGGATGCGATGCGCCAGGAAGCGCTTCGCGCCCATGCGCGGCATCTCGCGCGCCATCCGCTTCCAGAACGCCTGCAGCGACTCGCGCGTCTTGCCCGGCATGAAGCTCGCGGTCACGATGCGCGGCTCCTCGGCGCGCAGCCAGTGGCGCGACAGGTCGAGCGCGGCCGGCCCGGAGTAGCCAAAGTGGGTGACCAGCAGCGAGCCGCTCACCACCAGCGGGCGCGCCTCGGCGGTGCGCAGCGTGAGGGCGGCCTCGCACGTGACGCCCTGCGCGTGCTCGCACAGCGGATCGTCGGCCGTGAGCGGCGTGAGCCCGGGCACCGGCGGCGTCAGCGTGTGGCCGAGTGCCGTGGTGTTCGCGCGAGGTCGCCGGCGATGACTGAGCGAGAACAGGCACCGCGTGGAGCAGCGAGAGCCCGGCCACGAACTGCGCTCGGAGAGATCCCACGCCGCATCGCCTTGGGAAGATAGTGCTGCTCCGGGTGGGGCGGGTCCCGGGGTCCCGTGGGCTCGCAGCGTCCGGCTCGCGGCCCTTCGTCTTCTTCAGGAACGCGGTGCCGAGGCGTTCGTCACAAACGGGCGATCGGCGCGGGAGGTCGCCCCACCCGGGCGACCGTGCCCGAGCTTCACGCCCAAGGGGGACCCAAGCCCGCCGAAGGGCGCGGGTTGCTCCGCCCGATTTCGACATGCCCGTTGCAGGCTTCCTCGCTTCGTGATCGTCTCCGACATTCGCGGGACCTAAGGTCTATGCTTGCCGTGCTGGCTTCTGCCGCCACGTCGATCACCCGAACATCGGAAGACACTCCCTCCGCGCCTCCCCGCCCGTGACGCTCCCGCCCTTTTCCCATCGCACCCGACGCTCGGCGACCCAGCCTCCGGACGGCTCACACCGCCCACTTTCCCGGAGCCTGGCGTGGTCCGTGACGTCCCATGCGCTCATCGTGCTGCTTTCGGGTATTGCGTGGGTGTGCTTCTTCGTGCTCAACCGCACCAAGGTGCACCGCGCCGGGCGGGTGCCGCCCCCGTCGGGCAACGTGCTCCTCGTGTCGAATCACCAATCGACCGTGGACACGCTTCTCGTCGCGCTCGCCGCCTGCCATCCCCGTTGCTGGCTCGAGCCGCGGTTCCTGCCCTGGAGCCTTGCGGCCGCAGAAGTGTATTTCCGAACGCCCGTCACGACCTGGTTCGCGGACCATCTCCGCTGTCTTCCGGTCCGGCGGGATCACCGTGATCCAACGGCGCTCCGCCGCATCCTCCGCGTGCTTCCCGGAGGCACGGCGATCTACTTCCCGGAAGGCCGCCGATCCCGATCGGGCGTGATCGGCGAAGCCTCGCCCGCCGCGGGCTGGATCGCCCTGCTCACGGACGCGCGTGTGGTTCCGGTGGCGATCGATGGCATGAACGACGTGGTTCGCTTCGAGCGTTTCGGGTTGCGTTGCTTTCGACGCGTCGGCGTGTCCGTCGGGCCGGAGTTGGACCTGTCGGCGTATCGCGGCCGCGCACCGAGCCGGGCAGCGGCACGTGAAGTCACGGATCTCATGATGGCCGCGATCGAGCGCGAGCTCGCGAGCGCGCGCGCGGCGCGCGGTGACCGGGCCGAACGCGAACGGAGTACGTCGTGATTCCCCTGCTCGGCGTCGCGCTGGGCACGCTGCTCCTGCGTGCGATCGGAGCTATGGGCGGGCCGTGGAGATCCTGGCGCGCCGCGGTGGTGCTGCCGATCGGTCTGATGTACGTCCTGACCGGGCTGGCGCACTTCACCTCGATGGGTGATGACCTTGCCCGGTTCATTCCGCGGGGAGTGCCCCACCCCCGGCTTCTGGTCTGTATCGCTGGTGCGATCCAGATTCTTGCGGGGCTCGCACTGCTGACGCGGCGCTGGCGAGCGGCAGGGGCTGGCTCCCTGGTCACGCTGCTGTTGATCAAGCTGCCCTTGAACTGGCTCGGCGCGACGCACGGCCTCATGGTGCGCGGCCCGCTGCCCACGCCTCCCATCCTCCGGGTCCCTCTGGTCATCCTGTGGATCGCGATGCTCGTGTGGATCGGACGAGCGCCTCAGGACTCCGCGGGCGCGTCGCCCAACAGCGCTCCATCGCGCAGCTGAAGTACGCAATTCGCCCGCTCGAGCATGCTCGGATCGTGCGAGCAGACGACGAGCGCCGCGCCTCCGGTGCATCGCCAGAGCAGATCCACCACCTCGAGGCCTGTATCGTGATCGAGGCTCGAAGTGGGCTCGTCGGCGAGTATCAGGAGTGGATCGTTCACGAGCGCGCGCAGGATGCCGCCGCGCTGCCGCTCGCCCGCGGACAGCCGTCCGGGCAGCTCGTCCAGCAGCGCTCGGATGCCCAGGGACTCGGCGAGTGCGGTGATACTCTCGACCGCGGTCCGGCTCGCGGCCTGGAGCCGGGCGTTCTCGCGCAAGGTGAGGTGCGGTACCAAGAAGGACTCCTGGAAGACGAAGCCCACCTGGCGACGTCGCCGATCGGCGCTCGCTCCAGGGTTCGAGGGCCACTCGACTCCCTCGAGCCGCACGCTACCGCGCGTGGGCGCCCGGAGCCCCGCCAGCACCAGCAGCAGCGATGACTTCCCGGAGCCCGATGGTCCCATGATACCGAGCGAGTGCCCGGCCGCGAGATCCAGCGAGACTCCGCGCAGGACCCTCGCGGCCCGGGTCCCATCGCGGTACTCCAACCACACGTTCTGAGCCTCGAGAAGCGGCGTGCTCATTCGTGCCTCTGGAGGATCGCGACCGGATCCATGCGATAGAGCCGAAGACCGAGCGCCGTGACGCTGGCCAGCACCGACACGAGTGGCAGCAACGCGCTGGCGACCAGCGGGCGCGCGTCGAACAGCCTTACGAGGAACCCGCGTGGTTCGAACACGAACACGTCGTACGCGTACAACGCGAGCCAACCCACCGCGAGTCCGACCATCCACGACGCCACGGCCAGCACGCCGGATTCCAACGCCAGCTCGAGCAGCAGCTGGCTCCGGCGCTGTCCGATGGCGAGCCGCAGCGCGAACTCCTCCTGCCTGGCCTGGAAGGCGACCAGTGCCAGCAGGGCGACGATCAGCGCCACGACGATCGACGTGGACAGCGCGGTGAAGTTCACGAGGATGGGCACGTTCGCGAGTGCCTTCCGCGCGCGCTCGTTCATGTACGCCTCGTCGATGACCTGGAATGCCGGCTCGCCATCCACGCGCGCCTCGCGGAGCATCGCGTCCATGCGGGCTTTGGCGCCCGCTCGCGGGTAGAGCAGCGTGTAGCCGGGCGCGCGCGCCGAGAGGAAGTCCTCGAAGGGGCCGGTGCCGGTAGTTCCCACCGCGAGCCGGGCATCGCCGCCCAGGAGTCCCCGCACGACGTAGACGCCCGGCGTCGTGTCGTCGGGATCCACCCAGGTGCCGAAGCGGCTCCCCACCGCGAGCTTGCGCGCGCGCGCCACGCCCTCGTGCAGCACGACGCCCGGATGGTCGTCGTCGGGGTAGCGCCCGGCCACGAGCCGCAGGCCCGCGCGCTCCGCGATCTCGCGGACTCGCGTCCCGTCCGCGAGGAGGAGCGGGCAATAGGCCTCGCCGATGACCATCGGGTAGCGAACCCACAGCGCCCGTACGGGCACCTGCGCCTCGACCGAAGGGTCGCGCTCCAGGCGCTCCCTCCACGAGCGGCCGAGCTCCGCCTGTCGGGCCGGGGCGATGACCGTGAACGCGCGAAGCCCGGCGATGTTGGCTCGAGCGGTCGCGTCGAACGTGTTCGTGGGCGTGATCACGCACACGAGTAGGACCGTGACGAGGGCGATGGCCATCGCGATCGGCGCCACGCGCGAGAAGCGTCGCCGCAGGTAGATCATGCGCCAGCTCCTTGCTTGCCGCCCGCGGACGGTCCTGCCTGCGGTCCGCCGGCAGGCTCGGGAACGTGGTGCCCGGAGGCGGGTGACGCGACCGGTTCGATCAGCCGGATCCCGTCGCGGGTGAAGTGGACGATCAGCGCCGAGTCGCGAATCGATGCGTCCTTGAACGTCACGACGAGCCGCTGGGGATGGGTGCGCGGGCCCTCGATCGCAACCTCCACGGGATGGGTGGCCGGATTGGGTCGCTCGGGTGGCGCGCCCCCGAACGCCAGGAAGCGCTCGAAAACCGAGTGGAGGAATCCTCCCGGCGGAGCCGTGATCTCGAGCACGAGGTCGCTGCGCCATCGCACGGACGACCCCTCTACAGCATTGAGACTGGGCTTGAAGTTCACGAACCAGGTGTCGAAGCGCAGGGTGGGCGACTTCATTTCGATCGCGGCGGGCAGCGCGTAGAGCCAGACGGGAGTGTCGATCGTGACCAGCCGCGTAGCGCAACGAGCCCGGAGCCAGCGATCGACCGCTTCGAGCTGCGCCATGGAAGTGCGCCACTCCCCTGCGATGTATTGCTGCGTGAACACGTGGGCGCCGACTCCGACCGTCGCGGCAAGGACGAGCCAGGCCGCGAACGCCACCCGCCGACTCCGCTGAAAGGCCGAGGCGACCAGCATCGTGAGGCCCATCATCGGGACATAGAGGTACAGGCTGGTCGGCCGCACCGGCATCACCGGCAGCAGGGCGATCGCGAACCAGCCGAGCCACAGCAGAAGGGACGATCGACCGGCTGCGTGCGCGAGCACGACCGTCGCCAGGATCCCCACCGGCAGGATCACCGCGAGCGACCAGGGATGCGTGTGCATCCACTCGAGTGGCCCCCAGTGCGAGAGCGGCAGCGATAGATAGGCTGCGCTCAGGTACAGCGCCGGTTTCACCGTGGTCCACAGGGCGTCGAGAGCAGTGCGCGGCACGTCCACGTAGGGCTCGGGCGGCAAGGAGATCCCGATCGAAACGAGGCGGACTCCGACCACGACCAACGCCGGCAGGATGATCCAGGCGACCCGGCGCGGGGTGAGCGCTCGTGTGGGCGATTCCGGTCGCCCCAGCCCCGAGCACCACACCACCAAAAGCCCCAGAAGCGGCGTGACCAGCCCGCTCTCCTTCGCGCATGCGGCGAGGCCCGAGGCGACGAGGGACGCTCCGAACCATCTGGAGCCACCGCCGTCATACCATCTCAGCAGCGCGTGCGTCGCGATGAGCGCGCACGAGCACCACAAGACCTCGGTCCGTCCGGAGATCCAGCCGACTGCCGGGATCGCCTGAAGACTCACGGCCCACGCGAACGCGCCCAGGAGTGCGATGCCGCGACGGAGCCCGCACCGAATCGCCAGCCGCCACAGCATCCACGCATTGGCCAGGTGCAGGATCACGTTCGTGAGGTGGTAACCCCAGGCGTTCGTGCCCCAGATTTGGTGCTCGATCCACAGGCTGAGCGAGCAGAGCGGACGGAAGAACTGGAACACGACAGGGTCCTGGTGGACCCACAGGTGGATCCGGTAGTCGGTGGTGCGCAAAGCAAAGTCGAGGACCTCGAAGCCGAAGCCGTGCGCGGCCCGCGCCAACAGGAATGAATCGTCGAGCAGGAGACCTGTGCGCACATATCCAATGAGAACGGCCATCGCGAACAGCGCCGCCAGGAGTGGTGCGTACTGGGCCCGTCGACCGGGTCGTGCGTCCACGCTCACGGAACGCTCCGCAGTGAGACGGCCGCTCCGGGTCCGACGCGGTAACGCACACCTCGCCAGCTGACCTCCGGACAGAAGTAGGCGGCGAACCAGGCGAGTGTCGTGCAGACATCCGCGACAGGCGTCAACACGAGGACCCAGAGGGACGCTCGGTCGTGCAGGAACGTGCGAGAAACGAGCGCGGCCGCGAGGATGCGGGCCACGGCCGCCGCGACGAGCATGGCCGCTGCCGCGGCGTGCGGCGCGAGTGCACATGCCAGCGCGGCGGTGGGCACTCCGGCGCGCAACCAGCCCAATCCCATGTATCGGGCGAGTGGCAGGCCAAATCGCATCGCGACGTGCCAGCGGAGCGCCTGAGACCAGCACTCCGACCATCGCGCGTGCTCCCGATGGACCGGCACCGGCTCGTCGTGGAGGGCCACTCGATGGCCCTGCTCGACGACGCGCCGGGCGAGTGCCGAGTCCATGAGCAGCCGGCGCCGGAGCCACGTCACGCCGCCGACCTGCGTCAGCAGGTCCGCGCGGACGGCGAGGCAGGTGCCGTTCGCCACGGCCATGCGGTTCCATGCCTGCAACACGCCGAATAGCCCGGCGACATCGGTGTCGATCATGGCCGCAACCAGGCCCGCTCCGAGGTCTCGGGCGCCGCGATAGGAGGGCACGCACGTGACGAGTCCCACGGCCGGGTCGTCGAGACGTTTGACGAGACGGGCGATGAACCCGGGATCCGGCGGCCGCGCGTCGCTGTCGGCGAGCACGACGACATCGGCGTCGATGTGGTCGAGTCCGGCGGCGAGATTGTGTCCCTTACCGAGGTCGGTTCCCGCCGGTCCGCTGACCACGATGCGAACATGGTCGTGTCCCGGGGCGAGCGCGCGGGCCACCGTGAGACCCGCGTCATCGGCGTCCTGGGCGACGAAGACGAGCTGGATGCCGCCCGGGTTCCGCTGCGCGATGAGGGCGGCCACATTGGCGCCGAGCCCCTCCTCGTCGCCGTGCACCGGAACCACAACGCCGATCCGTGGCGATATCCGCCCGGGCCCCCGCCTGGCCTTGCGCGACCGTACGAGAGCGAGATGGACGGGATAGGACAGGCTCACGAGCGCCGGCGTCGCCACCATCAGGACGATCCACAGCGAGCCGGGAATCATGTCAGCGCGGTCCGCTCATGTTCAGTATCGGAAGCTCAAGAAGCCGGTGGTGAGGCCCGCGCTCGCCGAGACCAGCAGGACGCGGTGCCCGCGCTGTAGCCGTCCGCCCTCGAGCGCGAGCGAGAGCCCGAGCGGTATCGAGGCCGACACCGTGTTTCCATGCCGCGAGAACGTCTCCAAGGCGCGTTCCTGGTCCAATCGGAGCTTCCGGATCACGCTGTGCGCCGCGGGTACGCTGGTGGAATGGCCCACGATCAGGTCCCATTGCCCGCTCGCGAGCGACGGATCGTCCCAGAACTGCCGGGCCAGCTGAGCGATGGCGTGCTGGTGGAGCTCGGCCGCGAAAACGAAGAACCGGAGCGGCGGAGCGGCACACCTCGACGGCGTCCCATCCTGGAAGTTCTGGGCATTCCCGAGCGGGATCTGGCATAGCCCGTGGTGCTCGCCGCTGGTCACGAACGTCGCGTGGTAGTCGACATCGTCGGCGCCGAGGATCGTGGCCGTCGCCGCCTCGCCGACTGTGAACCCGCCCCACAGGTGATCGAGGTCCTCCACGCGACCGAAGTCCCAGCGAATGAACTCTTCGAAGTTGAACTCGCAGTTCAGGACCATGACGTGGCGATAGACCCCGCGCGCGAGCAGGTGATGGGCGATGTCGATCGCACGCATCCAGCTCGCGCACGCGTCGAGGACGTCGAAGCAGGTGGCGCGGGTAAGGCCCAGTCGGTGCTGGAAGATGTTCGCCGTCGCGGGCTCCAGGAAGCCGCGCCCCACGCCGACGTAGATGAGCAGGTCGATGTCCTTTGCCACGAGGCCAGCCCGCACTAGCGCTTTCCGGCCCGCGTCGACGCCGAACGACACCGCGAGCTCCCCCGGGGCGCGATGGAACCGCGTCACCGCTCCCGCTCGCTCGAATCGGGCACTCAAGTCCTCGGCGAACCGTGCGCGATCAGCCTGAGGAATCGCGTTGAGCTCGTGGCGCAGGATTCGGGACACTAGGTGCTCGTTGGTCACGACGGAGCTGGGAAGCGAGTGGGCGATGCCGAGGATCTTCACGTCGTTGCCTCCGGCTGGCTGCGTCCGGTCCCATGCTGGCCCAGGCCGCTGCCTGGCTGGGATCGCCCGACGTGAGCCAGCTCCCACTCCACGGCCCTGCGAATCGCGTCTTCGCACGAGCCCCTGGCGCGCCACCCAAGACCGGTGGCAGCGTGTGAACCGTCAATGTGCGCGTGGACACCCGCGATCGCAACTGCCATTCGACGGGGCGGCGACATCTGCACGCGCCTGACCTCATCGAGGACGTCGAGCAGCACCGCGCCCGCGCGCGCCGCAGCGGCAGGAAGTCGCACCGGTGCGAACGCTCGTCCGATGGCGCGCGCATGAGTGGCGAGCACATCACGCTGAGTCATCACGCTGTCGGCCGCGATATCGAAGACATCCGACCCTGTGGGGCGCTGGGCCACTGCACGCGCGATCGCATCTGCCAGATCCTCAATGGTCACGCACGGAATGGCGTTTCTTCCGTCCCCCACGATCAGCTGAACCGGTTGAGAGAGCCTTCGGAGCAGCCATGGCGTCGTCCAACGGTCTCTGGGTCCGAGCACCAGACCCGGCCGGATCACGACCGTCGCGATCCGTCCCGCGACAGCCGCGCGCTGAACGATGCGCTCGGCAAGGAGCTTGCTCCGTGCGTAGTGGCTCCAGCCGGCGACGTGCCGAAGCAGCGGCGAGGCCTCACGAACCACCTCTCCACGTCGGGGCGCTGCGTGGACGACGAGGGAACTCACGTGAATCAGGCGGGGAACCCCGGAGGCGACGGCGGCTCGAATCAGGAGGCGCGTTCCGGTCACGTTCACGCGCCGATAGTCGGCCCACGTCCCGCCCGCTCCGACCAGGCCCGCCGCGTGAACCACGGCGTCCTGGGATGCGCATGCCGCGCGCAGGGACTCGGAGTCCGCGAGATCCCCGACACGTACCCGCACGCCTCCCGGCATTCCATCCGGCAGCGACCCCGTTCGGCTCAGGATCGTGACGCCATGCCCGTCCGCCGACAGGCGCTCGGCGACATGCCCGCCGACGAATCCCGTGCCGCCCGTCACAAGAACCTTCAACGGAACCTCCGCGTTCCTCGCCCGTCGACGTCCGTGATGCGTGACTCCCGTTCGCGCACAGCATGCGCTCCTGCCGAGAGGCGAGAGTCCCCAGGCGGCTCGTCCTGGTCCTGGGACGATGCAATCCGCTCCGCCACCCCGAGCGCATTGTCCCATATCAACGCCGTCTTCGATCGCGCAGCATCACCGCACAGTGTGGAGAGTTCGCAGGGCGTGTCGCCACGATCGGACCGTCGAGCCCGTCCCGCGCGAGCTGGTCGCCGCCAGCCTCCAGCGTGCCGCGCTGCAGTGTCCGAATGCGACGGCATTCGGCGCTGAACACGGCGAACGACACTGGGGCCCCACCCGCACTTGTCGCCGACCGCGCGCGGTTGTTAGCTTTCCCGGCGGGCCGCTCACTACGACAAGGAGGTACCGATGAAGAACTGGATTGCGGTCGTCGCCGTCGCGCTGTTCGTCGCCGCCAACGCGTTCGCCGCCGATGCGCCGAACGGCGGCGCGGCCGACCAGCAGGCAATGATGGAGAAGATGATGAAGGCCGCCACGCCCGGCCCGCAGCACGAGATGCTCAAGAAGATGGCTGGCGAGTGGAACGCGAAGGTCACGTCCCAGATGGATCCCTCGCAGCCCCCGCAGGTCGAGAACTCGACGTCGACGCTCACGATGCTGATGGACGGCCGCTACTGCCAGGAAGTCACGAGCGGCAACATGATGGGCCAGCCGTTCAGCGGCATGGGCCTGACCGGCTACGACAACGTGCTCGGCAAGTACGTCTCGACCTGGATCGACAACATGGGCACCGGGATCATGACGAGCATCGGCACCGCCGACGCCGGCGGCAAAGTGATCACGTGGGTCGGCACCATGTCGGACCCGATGACCGGCAAGGCATCGAAGTCGCGCATGGTGACGACGATCGTCGACGACGATCACCACACCTTCGAGATGTACGGCACGCCGCCAGGCGCCAAGAAGGAAATGAAGATGATGACGATCGAGTACTCGCGGAAGTAGTCGCGAGCCTCGGCACCGACGTGGGCGCGGCTTCGGTAACGGGGCCGCGCCCGTCGAAGGGGCTGTGTCGGCACTGGTACTCGAGAGACCCGGCGGGCCTGGCCACGGACTGAAATGCAGCCAACCGGACCGATGAAACAGAACGGCACCGGAGCAAGGGCGATACACATCGCCAGCTTCAGCCATGCCGTCTTCGCCGCGACGATGATCGCGCTGGGGATCATGGGCCTGATCAAGGGAGGTTTCGTCCCGATCTGGACGGGAGTTCCCAAGGACCTGCCCGCGCGAGCGGCACTCG
The DNA here is from genome assembly GCA_963725865.1 of Candidatus Eiseniibacteriota bacterium. Classification (GTDB taxonomy): domain Bacteria; phylum Eisenbacteria; class RBG-16-71-46; order RBG-16-71-46; family RBG-16-71-46; genus CAVSAC01. The sequence goes on along the minus strand of CAVSAC010000012.1, from coordinate 357,124 downwards.
CGTATCTCTGCGCCGCCATCTCTCTGGGATCCGGCATCGGTCTGCTCTGGAGACGCGCAGCCGCGGTCGCCTCCCACGTACTTCTCACCTACCTCGCCCTCTGGATGCTGCTGTTTCGGGTGCCTCTCATCGTTCGCGCTCCCACGTCTTCGGGTATGTGGTGGGCATGCGGCGAAATCGCGGTGATGATGGCGGGCGCCTGGGTTCTCGTGGTCTGGTTCGCCGGTGACCGAGACGGCCGCCGGCCGGGCCTCATCACCGGCGAGCGGGGTATGGCGATCGCCAGAGTGCTCTTCGGCCTGGGCTTGATCCCATTCGGCATCGCCCACTTCACCTTTCTCGAGCGGACCGTCGCGATGGTCCCTGCGCGGCTGCCATGGCATCTCGGCTGGGCGTACTTCACCGGCGGTGCCCTCATCGCGGCGGGCGTCGCGGTCGTCAGCGGCGTGTTTGCACGTCTGGCGGCGATGCTGTCGGCGGTGGAGCTGAGCCTGTTCACGCTGCTGGTGTGGGTACCGGTCCTCGTGGCCGGCCCCGACGCCGACCAATGGAACGAGTTCGTCGACTCCTGGGTGCTGACGGCCGCCGCCTGGGTGGTGGCGGATTCCTACCGCGGCATGGCCTGGCTCCCCGTAGGCACGCGCTCGCGCCAGGGCCTCGGCACCGGCGACTCCGTATAGCCGGCCAATGGCAAGGGGCCGGTGCCCCCGCCTTCAGCGCGCCGCCGCCGCTCTCCCGGCGACCGTCCCGCTCGACCATGCCCACTGGAAGTTGAACCCGCCCAGCCTCCCCTCCACGTCCAGTACCTCGCCGCACAGATAGAGTCCGCGCGCCACCCGAGACTCGAGCGTCGACGGGTCGACCTCGGCGAGCGGCACGCCGCCCGCGGTGACCTCGGCCTTCTCGTAGCCGAGCGTGCCGGTCACGCGCATGGGCCGCGCGATCACGCGCGCGACCAGCGCGTCGCGGTGCAGGCGGTCCACCTGCGCCACCGGATAGGCGGGCTCCACCTCCACCTCCTCGCACAGCAGCTCGGCGAGTCGCTCGGGGATGCGATGCGCCAGGAAGCGCTTCGCGCCCATGCGCGGCATCTCGCGCGCCATCCGCTTCCAGAACGCCTGCAGCGACTCGCGCGTCTCGCCCGGCATGAAGCTCGCGGTCACGATGCGCGGCTCCTCGGCGCGCAGCCAGTGGCGCGACAGGTCGAGCGCGGCCGGCCCGGAGTAGCCGAAGTGGGTGACGAGCAGCGAACCGCTCACCACCAGCGCGCGCGCCTCGGCGGTGCGCAGCGTGAGGGCGGCCTCGCACGTGATGCCCTGCGCGTGCTCGCACAGCGGATCGTCGGCGGTGAGCGGCGTGAGCGCGGGCACCGGCGGCGTCAGCGTGTGGCCGAGTGCCGTGACGAGCGCGTAGCCGGTGCCGTCGCTGCCAGTGCGCGGGAACGAGAGCCCGCCGCTCGCCAGCACCACGGCGTCGGCCTCGAGCCACTCGTCGGGCGGCGCGGCGGGCAGCGGCCACGCCGTGGTTCCCGGTGCGCGCACTTCGGCGCTGAACGCTGCGCTGTCCGCGACTCGCTGGATGCCGAGGCGCCACGGGCCCGCCACCGCCGCGCGCTCGCCCACCGCGTCCTCGCGCGGCCGGCACTCGCCGGGCCTGCACCCGCGCTCGCCGCGCGCTCCAGCCGCACCACGCGCGCGCCGGCGCGCAGCGTGACGCCCGCGCGCTCGCATGCCGCGAGCAGCGCGTCGAGCACGGTCTGCGCGTCGTCGGTGACCGGAAAGTACTTGCCGGTCTCCTCGAGCTTCAGTTCCACGCCCAGCGACTCGAACCACGCCCGCGTCTGCTCGACGCCGAACGCGCGCAGCAGGCGCGCGATCACGTGGCGCGAGCCACCGTTGAAGTCGCGCTCGCTGACCTCGCGGTGCGTGACGTTGCAGCGGGTGCCACCGCTCATCAGGATCTTGAGGCCCACCTTGGGGTGCGCGTTCAGCAGCGTCACGCGCGCGCCCGCCTCGGCGGCGCGGATCGCGGCGGTCAGGCCGGCGGCGCCGGCGCCCACGATCGCCACCCGGTGGTCGGTCATGGCCGCGAAGGCTAGTGGAACGACGCGCCCCAGGCCAACGATCGACCCCGACCGCGATGCGCCGCCCCGAAGCCTGCCGGGGGCGGCTCCGCTCGGCCGTGATGGTCGTGATTGCGCCGGCACTCGGCGCGCGGCGGGCGCCCTGCGCTCAGCCCGCCAGGCGGTGCGCGGTCACCGCGCCGCTCAGCAGTTCGTCGCCGAGCGTCAGGTAGAGGGTGCCGGCGGTCACCGTCAGGTCGAACGCCATGCGCCGCGCCAGCCGCGCGACCAGTGCAGCCACCAGCGCGCGGTCGAGCCCATACAGCTCGAGCGCGTCTGCGCGGTGGATGCGCACGCCCGCGAGCGAGGCCCAGTAGCGCGCGGCGTCGTGATGCGTGTAGACCGCCACGCGCGGCGCCGCCTTGCTCGCACGGTGGAGGCGCGCAGCGTCGGGCGCGCCGACGTCGATCCACGCCTGCAGCGCGCCGGTCAGGTCGCGCACCTCGAGCGCGGGCTGGTCGGGCTCGGCGAGTCCCTTCGTGAACGCGAGTCCCTCCCGCTGCTCGAGGCAGAACGCGAGCAGCCGCGCGCACAGGAACTCCTCGCTCTCGGACGGATGCCGCGCGAGCCGCAGCTCGAGCGCCTCGTACACGCCGCGGTCCACGTGGGAGAGCTGCACGGCGAACTGGTGGATGGTGGCGTTGAGGGCCAGGGCGAGCCTCGGGGTCGATGGGGCCGAGCGGGTGCGGGACGGGTGAGTCGGCGCAGGATGCCAGCTTCTGGCACAATCTCCCACCCGCTCGCTCGCGGGTGGGCGGACCGGTGGGTGCATCGGGTCGCGCGCAGCGATCCGGTCCGCCCTTCACTCTCGGAGATCGTGCAGCCATGGCGTTGATCAGCCTCAACAGCGTGAGCCTCGCGTTCGCCGGCCCGCCGCTGCTCGACCGCGTGAGCCTGCAGATCGACGACGGCGAGCGGCTGGGGCTGCTGGGCCGCAACGGCGCGGGCAAGTCGACGCTGCTGCGGATCCTCGAGGGCACGCTCGCCCCCGACGCGGGCGAGGTCGCGCGCCAGCCGAACCTGCGCGTGGCGAGCCTGCAGCAGGACGTGCCGCTGGATCTCTCCGGCAGCGTGCGCGCGTACCTGCACGAGGTCTGCGGCGCGACCCGCAGCGACACCTCGTGGGAGATCGAAACCCGCATCGACCAGGCCGTGCACGACCTGACGCTCGACCTCGACGCCGCCATCGAGACGCTGTCCGCAGGCTCGAAGCGTCGCGTGCTGCTGGCGGCCGCGCTGGTGCGCGATCCGGACCTGCTGATCCTCGACGAGCCGACCAACCACCTCGACATCGACGCGATCGAACGCCTCGAAGCGGCGCTGCAGCGCCGGCGCGGGACGCTGGTGTTCGTCACCCACGACCGCAGCTTCCTGCGCACGCTCGCCACCCGCATCCTCGACCTGGACCGCGGCGCGCTGCGCAGCTACCGCGCCGGCTACGACGCGTACCTCGAGCTGCGCGAGGACGAGTTGCGCGTCGAGGCCGACCAGGACGCGTTGTTCGACAAGAAACTGGCGCAGGAAGAGGCGTGGGTGCGCCGCGGCATCAAGGCGCGCCGCACCCGCAACGAGGGCCGGGTGCGGGCGCTCGAGGCGCTGCGGGTGGAGCGGCGCGCGCGCCGCGACGAGGTGGGGCGCGTGAAGGCGCAGCTCCAGGAGGCCGAGCGCTCCGGCCGCATCGTGCTGCGCTGCGAGAACGTGGGATTCGGATTCGGGGGCCCGCCGATCGTGCATGGGTTCAGCACCCGGATCGCGCGTGGCGACCGCATCGGCATCCTCGGCCCCAATGGCTGCGGCAAGACCACGCTCATCGACCTGCTGCTCGGCCGGGTCGCGCCCCAGCACGGCTCGGTCACCGCGGGTACCCGGCTCGAGATCGCGCACTTCGAGCAGCTCCACGACGTGCTCGACGAATCCCGCACGGTGATCGAGAACATCTCCGAGGGGCGCGATATGATCGCGGTCGGCGCCGGCGAGCGCCACGTGGTCGGCTACCTGCGCGACTTCCTGTTCACGCCGGAGCAGATGCAGGGGCCGGTCACCAAGCTGTCGGGCGGCGAGCGTCGGCGGCTGCAGCTGGCGAAGATCCTGTCGCGGCCGTGCAACCTGCTGGTGCTCGACGAGCCGACCAACGACCTCGACCTGGAGACGCTCGAGCTGCTCGAGGACCTGCTGCTCGAGTTCCAGGGCACGCTGCTGGTGGTCTCGCACGACCGGACGTTCCTCGACAACGTCGTCACGTCGACGATCGTCTTCGAGGGCGACGGCCAGTGGCGCGAGTACGTGGGCGGCTACCAGGACTGGCTGCGGCAGCGGCGGGCGGACGAGCCGCCACCGGCCGCCCGGCCGGCGCGGCCAAAGCCGGAGCGGGCGGCCGAGCGCCCGCGGCGCATCGGCTTCAAGGAGAAGCGCGAGCTGGCCGAGCTCCCGGGCCTGATCGAGCGCGTCGAAGCCGAGCGGCAGGCGCTGTTCGAGCGCATGGCGGCGCCGGACTTCTACACCACGCCCGGCGACGAGGTGGCCCGGATGCGCGCGCGCCTCGGGGCCCTCGAGGCCGAGATCCACGCCGCCTACGCGCGCTGGCAGGAGCTGGAAGCCCTGGCGAGCGGCGACGGCGGCTGAGCCGGCGCCGCGGGGCACCCCGCCCCGCGAGAATCCCGGCTAAACCCGGGTCCCCCACCCGCCGATGACCTCTCCCATGGCAGGCACCTGGCTCCCGACGTTCGGCCCCTCGAGCTTGAGAACCTGGTGACCGATCCCATCGCGCTCGACGACGAGTGAATTCGTGGTGCCTCGCCAGGGAAGGCGGCTCGATCGCACGCGTTCGCGTGCCCCGGGCCTCCGACGTTCGTGCTGCGTATCCACCAGGGAGGTTCCACGATGGCTCGCTCGTTCCCACGCCCGCTCGCGACGGCGGTGCTCGCGCTGGTGCTGATCGCGCCGGCGGCGGCCCGCGCCGGGGGCGACGTCACGGTGACGCTGGCCGCCCAGCGCGTGTCCGTGACCAACGGCAAGGAGACGCTCTCGCCCGCGGCCCAGATCAAGCCCGGCGATCTCGTCGAGTACCGCGCCACCTACTCCAACGCGGGTGACCAGCCGGCGCGCCAGATGCTGGCGACGCTTCCGGTCCCGGCGGGCATGGAGTTCGTCGGACGGACCGCTCGGCCGGCGAAGCTCGAGGCGAGTCTCGACGGCCGCACGTTCGCGGCGGTCCCGCTCACGCGGCGCGTGAAGCAGGCGGACGGTCGCGAGGTCGTGCGTGCGGTGCCGCTGGCGGAGTACCGCTACCTGCGCTGGACGCTGGGAACGCTGGCGGCCAAATCCACTCGCACGGTGAGCGCGCGCATGCGCGTGCAGGCCGTGCCGGTGGCTGCTGCGACGCACTGATCGGTTGATCCACGGCTGATCTCCGCGTCGCGGCCCGCGCCGCGAGTGCTCCGCGCCGTCGCGCGCCCGGCCCCTGCCGGTGCGCCCGCGGCCGTCCCTCGCGCGACCCGCCCGCGGTCAGGCCCGACCTTCGCCCGAACCTCACCACCCTCGGAGTGTGCACATGAACGCCGTGAAGTCCCTCTCGACCATCCGCCGGATCGCGGCCGGGAGCCTGCTGCTCGCGACCGTCGTGCTCGGCTTCGCGGCCCCGGCCGCGAACGCCGCGCCGCCCGCCGGCACGCCGATCGGCAATCAGGCCACCGCCACGTACCTGGACGCCACCTCCACGCTGCGTTCCGTGTCCTCGAACTTCGTCACCACGTACGTGCAGCAGGTGGCGAGCTTCACGCTGGTGAGCAGCCAGACGCTGCCGGCGGCCCCGGGCACGCAGGTCGTGTTCCCGCACGTCATCACCAATACCGGCAACGGCGTCGATTCGCTCTCGCTGGTGCTGGCCAACCAGGTGGGCGACGACTTCGACCTGTCGGGTCTCGCGATCTACGTCGATGCCGACGGCAACGGCGTGCCCGACAACGGCACGGCGATCACCAACACCGGCGTGGTCGCGGCGGGCGGGACGTTCCGCTTCGTCGTGGTCGGCAACGTGTCGGGCGTCCAGGTGGGCGGCCAGTTCGCGCAGCTGCGCATCACCGCGACCAGCACGTTCGACGCGCTGCAGACGGCGTTCAACACCGACCGGGTGAACGTGACCGGCAATGCTGTGATGGCGATGACGAAGAGCATCAACCAGCCCAACGGTCCGTCGCCTTCGGGTCCGTGGCGCTACACCGTGCAGTACCAGAACAACGGCAACAGCGCGGCCACCGACGTGCGCGTCACCGACGTGGTGCCGACCGGCATGACGTACGTCGCGGGCTCCGCGCGCTGGAGCGTGACGGGCGCCACCGCGCTCACCGACGCCGACTCGACCGACTGGCAGCTCGCCGCGGGCGACTCGGTGCGCTACATCTTCGACGGCCCCTCGCGCACGCTGACGGCGATCTTCCGCCGCGTGAACCCGGGCAACGCCGCGTCGCTCACGTTCGACATCACGGTGAACTCGGGCCTGGTGCCGCAGACCATCGACAACGCGGCGCGCTTCGCGTACTTCGACGGCGCCGCCGCGGCGGGTCCGTTCTTCACCAACGTCGCGCCGTTCGTCGTGAACCAGACCGCCGCGCTGACGTTCGTCGGCCAGACCGTCCCGTCGGCGCTGCAGGGCACCACGGTCACGTTCTCGAACGTGCTCACCAACACCGGCAACGGCACCGACACGTACGACGTCACGTGGGGCGCCAACTCGTTCCCGGCCGGCTCGGTGGTCACGCTGTACCAGAGCAACGGCGTCAACGTGCTGACCGACTCGAACCTCAACGGCATCCCCGACACCGGCCCGCTCGGGCCCGGTGCGTCGTACACCGTCGTGCTCCAGGTGCTGCTGCCCGCGAACGCGACCGGTGGTCCGTTCCAGGTGCAGAAGACCGCGACCAGCGCGTCGAACCCGACCGTCCAGGCGACCGCCACCGACATCCTGACGGCGATCACCGCCAACTCGGTCGATCTCACGAACAACGCGCCGCTGCCGGGCGGCCTCGGCGCCGGCCCCGGTCCGGAGCTGGCGTACGTGGTGCGTGACACCACCTCGCCGGGCGCCACCGTGCGGTTCACGCTGTACGTGAACAACACCAGCTCGCAGCCGGACCTCTACAACCTGACGAGCAGCACCGATCCGTCGTTCGCGTCGCTGTCGCTGCCGGCCGGTTGGACGGTGACGTTCCGCGACGGCGCCAACGCGCCGATCGTGGCGGCGGTGCCGGTGGCGGCGAACGGCTCGGTGCTGGTGTACGCCGACGTCGCGGTGCCTGCCGGCTTCGGCGCGGGTGACGTCGACCTGTACTTCCGCGCGCACTCGCCCAACACCGGCGCGGCCGATCGCATCCACGACCAGGTCGGGGTCAACGCGATGCGCCGCCTGACGCTGGTGCCGAACAACAGCGCGCAGGTGATCCCGGGCGGCTTCTGGGTGTACACGCACTTCCTCTCGAACACCGGCAACGTGATCGAAGGCGACGCCGTGGGCAGCGTCGTGACGCTCACCGCGCCGAACAGCCAGCCCGGCTGGAACGCGACCGTGTACTGGGACCGCAACGGCAACGGTGCGTTCGACGCGGCCGACACCACGCTCTCCGACCTGTCGCCGATCGGCGGCCTGAATCCGGGCCAGACCGTGCGGCTGTTCGTCCGCGTGGCGGCTCCGGTGGGGGCTCCGTTCGGGCAGGTGAACGTGACCACGCTGGACGCGACCACCTCCAACCTCGCGTACACCGGTGCGCCGCCGTCGGCGCAGGCCACCGACGTGACGACCATCATCAACGGCCAGCTCCTGCTCGAGAAGTGGCAGGCGCTCGACGTCGCGTGTGATGGCACGCCCGACGGCGCCTACGTGCAGACGGACCTCACCATCGGCGCGATTCCGGGCGCGTGCATCCGCTACGAGATCCAGGTCACCAACACCGGCTCGACCTCGGTGACCAACGTGACGGTCACCGACGCCACGCCGGCGAACACGGTGTACTCGGCCGCGATCCCGGCCTTCACGTCGCTGGGCGCGGTGACCGCGGAGCCCGCCAACGGCGCCACCGGCAGCGTGGTGGTGGACGTCGGAACGCTCGCCCCGGGTGCCACCGCGGTGGTCCGGTTCGGAGTTCGCATCAATCCGTGACACAGCCGCGCGGAGGCGGGGACGGATCCCCGCCTCCGCCTGCGCGGCGCGCGGGTGGATGCGAGTCGTTCGCATTCGCCCGCCGTCGCACTCATCACGCTCCGCTGAGCCGGTGCTCCCCCGTCCCTGGTCGGGGGACGCCGGCGACTGCGGGGCGACGGGTTCCACGACCATGATCGAGGCCCTTCGCCACCGGCGTCCGAACGACGCGTCCGCGCGCTCCCGCGCGCGGCGGCAGGGACTCCCAGCGCCCGCACCCGGCTCCGGCCCGCGGGCCCGCACGCTCGCTCGACTCGCGGACCGTCGCGCGTACGCGGAGGCGGGCGCCCGCCTCGCGCGCGCTTCCATCTACGCGCGCGCGCGCGAGGCGGCGGCGTACGCGCTCGCGCGGGTCGTGGCCCCCGCCGCGCTCGGCGCGCTGCTCGCGTTCGCGCCCGCGGTCGCCGGGCCGCTCGCCGGTACCCCGATCGACAACACCGCGACCGGCTCGGGGTTCGATGTCGCGCGCGCCGTCACGCTGCGGCCGGCGTCGAACCCGGTGCGCGCGGTGGTGCAGCCGCTCGAGGCGCTGCGCCTGACGGCCGGCCCGGCGTGGACCGCCCGCCCCGGGGACGCGGTGGTGTTCCCGCACACGCTGCACAACGACGGCAACACGCCGAGCGACTACCGGCTCGACCTCGCGAACGCGGGCGGCGACGACTTCGATCTCGCGGCGCTCGCGATCGTCCGCGACCTCGATCGCGACGGCGCCGTGAGCGCGGCCGACGCGCCGGTGCCGCCCGGCGGCACGGTGTCGCTGGCGGCGGGCGACTCGGCGGCGCTGCTGGTCACCGGCACGGTGCCGCTCGCGGCCCCCGGCGTGGCGCGGGCGTGGGTGTCGCTCACGGCGACCTCGCAGGCGCAGGGAGCCACGGCGTCGGTGACCGACACGGTGGCCACGCCGGCGCTCGGGCCGCCGCCGTCGGTGGCGTTCTACACCGCATCGGACTTCACGCGCACCACGCGTCGCACGAGCCTGGGCGCGCCGTTGTACGTGCAGGCCACCGCGCCGCAGGCCGACCTGCGGCCGGCCCAGATCGACACGATCACGATCCGGCTCACCACCCGCCTGACGGCGGACCTCGACGACTTCCTCGCGCTCGAGACCGGGCCGCACACCGGGACGTTCCGGATCGTGCCGTACGTCACCGCGGTCACGCCGCCACCGGGCGGCACCGCGCTCGCCGGTGACGGCGTGGTGTCGTCGCGCCGCGGCGAGGAGATCTCCGCGACGGTGTTCGGCTGGGGCGCGCCGCGCACCGACGCGAACGTGTGGGTGGATCCCGCGGGCGAAGTGTTCGACGCGGGCAGCGGGGCGGCGCTGGGTGGCGCGCGCGTGCAGCTCATCGACGTCACCGGCGCGGGCAACGGCGGCCGGCCCGGCCAGCTCGCGCAAGTCTACGCGACCGACGGCGTCACGCCGGCGTCCGCCGACGTCACCAGCGACGCGGTGGGGCTGTTCGAGTTCCCGTGGGTCGCGCCGAGCACCTACCGCCTGCTGGTGCTGCCGCCGGCGACCTACCGGTTCCCGTCGCTGGCGGCGCCGGCGTCGCTGGCGCCCGGTCACGTGCTCGACCAGGCGGGCTCGTTCGGCCAGCCGTTCCCCGTCACCGAGGTCGGCGCGCCGGTGGTCGTCGACCTGCCGGTCGACGCGCTGCACCCGATCGTGCTGTTCGCGGAGAAAGCGGCCTCGCGGCCGGAGGCCGAGATCGGCGACGACGTGGGCTACCAGGTGCGGGTCGCGAACCGCTCCGACAGCACGGTGACGACGCTGGTGGTGCGCGACGGGCTGCCGAGCGGATTCGCGTACGTGGGCGGCAGCGCGCGCGTGGACGGCGTCGCGGTGGCCGATCCGGCGCGCGCGGGCGGGCGGCTGACGTTCACGCTCGGCGCGCTCGCGTCGCGCGCCACCGTGACCCTCGCCTACCGCGCGCACATCGGCCCGGGCGCCTCGCTGGGCGACGCGCTCAACCGCGCGGTGGCCGACGGCGGCAGCACGCGCTCGAACGAGGCGGTGGCGCGCGTCACCGTGCGCGGCGGCGTGTTCGCGGACGAAGGCACCATCCTCGGCACCGTCGGCATCGATCTCGACCGCGACGGGCGGCTGTCGGCCGGCGAGCCCGGACTCGCGGGCGTGCGGATGGTGCTGGACGACGGCACCTGGGCGGTCACCGACGCGCGCGGCCGGTACAGCTTCACCGGCGTCGCGCCGCGTACCCACGCGCTCAAGATCGATCCGGCCACCGTGCCGGCGGCGGCGACGCTGATCGCGCTCGATCATCGCACCGGCGATCAGCCGGGGCTGCGCTTCGTGGACCTGACGCGCGGCGAGCTGGTGCGCGCCGACTTCGCCGCGCTCGGCGACACCGCGACGCTGCGCGAGGCCAGCGATCGCGGCGTGGCCGCGCGCCGCGGCGAGACCGATCGGCTGCTCGCGCGCGGAACCGATCCGCTCCATCCGCAGCAGCCGACCACCGATCCGCACGCGCTGCCCGCGAGTCGCGTGCTGACCGGCGAGAACGGCCTGCCGTTGGCGCGCCGCGCCGCGTCGGGCGCGAGCGAAGCGGGCGCGGGCTCGTCGCCGGCGCCGGAGGCCGGCAGCCCGGCCGCGCTCGAGGCCGCGGGCGCGCTGGCGTCCGCCGACGAGGGCGGCGGACTCCCGAGCGACGCGGGCGCCGCCGCCGCGGCAGGCACGATGACCGGCGCGACTACGGACGGCGCGGGCGCGAGCCCGCCGCCGGGCGGCGCGGCCGACGGCGCGGCCGCGGCTCCGATCGCAGCGCTGTCGTCGAGCGTGCTCGCGACCGCGCCGCTCGAGCAGCTGGTGCCGCGGCTCGACGCCGAGCCCGGCTTCCTCGGCCTCGCCGATCTGGACACCGTCGCGGTCACGCAGATCGCGGTGCGCGTCAAGGGCGGCGCCGGCAGCCAGCTCGAGCTGTACGTGAATGGCGAGCTCGAGCCGGCCTCGCGGGTGGCGCAGCGCGTGATCGCGCCCGAGTCGGGCACCGAGGCGCTGGAGTTCCTGGGCGTCGACCTGCGGCCCGGGATCAACCTGCTCGAGGTGGCGCCGGCCCGCTCGCTCGCTCGCGCCGCCGTGCGCGTGGTCGCGCCCGGGCCCCTCGAGGCGCTCCTGCTGTCCGCGCCCCGCGACGTGCCGGCCGACGGCTTCACGCCCGCCGAGCTCACGCTGGCGCTGCTCGACGCGCACGGCGTGGCGGTGGGCGCGCGCACGCTGGTGACGATCGAGAGCTCGCTCGGGCGCGTGCGCCTCGACGATCTCGACCCGGACGCCGCGGGGATCCAGATCGCGGTCGAGGGCGGACGCGCGCGCGTGCCGATCGAGGCGCCGCCCGCTCCCGGAGTCGCGCGCGTCACCGCGCAGACCGGCGAGCTGCGCGCGGCGGCGTACGTGCCGTTCACGTCCGAGCTGCGCCGGGTGCTCGCGGTGGGCGTGCTCGAGGGCGTGCTCGGCTGGAACGGCTTCTCGAAGCGCGCTGGCGCAGCCGACCTGCGGGAGGCGCGCTTCGAGGCGCCGGTCGAGCAGTTCGCGGCCGCGAGCCGCGACGGCCGCGCCACCGCGGCCGCCCGCGGCGCGTTGTACATGCAGGGTCGAGTGTCGGGGCCCTGGTCACTGACGCTCGGCTACGACTCGGATCGCGAGCGCGACGCGCGGCGCTTCCGCGACCTGCAGCCCGACGCCGGCTACGCGGTGCTGGGCGACGCCTCGGTGCGGGGCTACGACGCGCAGAGCACCGGCCGGCTGTTCACGCGGATCGAGCGCCCGGGCGCCTGGCTGATGTACGGCGACTACGTCACCAGCGGCATCGGGTCACCCACCGACGGCGGCTCGCGTGCGCTGGCGGCGTACAACCGCAGCTTCTCCGGCGCGCAGACCCACTGGGAGGAGGGCGCGCTGCGGGTCGACGCGTTCACCAGCCGCGACCGCACGCGCAGCCGCACCGACGAGCTGCCGGGCCTCGGCATCTCGGGCCCCTACCAGCTCGGCACCTTCCCGCTCGTGGAGAACACCGAGCGCGTCGAGGTGATCGTGCGCGACCGCGATCACCCGAGCGTGGTGCTGAGCAGCGAGGCGCGCGAACGCTTCACCGACTACGAGGTCGAGCCGTTCACCGGCCGGCTGCTGTTCCGGGCGCCGGTGCCGAGCCTCGACGCGGCGCTCAATCCGGTGTTCGTGCGCGTCACGTACGAGGTGCGCACCTCGGATGGCGGTCCGGCCGGCGATCCGTTCTGGGTGCACGGCGGCACCGCGCGCTGGAAGGCGACCCCGGCGCTGGAGCTGTCGGGCACCGCGGTCGACGACCACGATCCCACCGCCCCGCGCGAGCTGCGCGGCGCGTCGTTCCGCGCCCAGCTGGCGCCGCACACCCTGCTCGAGGGCGAGTGGGCGCTCACCCAGCGGCTCGGCCAGGACGCCGGCCAGGGCGGCCGGCTCGACCTGCGGCACGCGGTGGGCGGCGTGGACGCGCACGTGTGGGGCGCCTCGACCGGTACCCGCTTCGACAATCCGTCCGCGGGCTTCGCCGGCGGGCGCGACGAGGCCGGCGCGCAACTGGTCGCGCGGCTCGCCGAGCGCACGCGGATGACTGCCGAGGCGTCGTACAGCGGGGACGCCGCCGGGAGCGACCGGCGCGGCGGCGGCCTGCTGGCGCTCGAGCGCGCGCTGAACGACGCCTGGCGCGGGCAGCTCGGCGTGCGCGTCTCGGACGGCAGCGCGCGCGCCGGCGGCGAGGATCCGCTGGTGGCGGCGGTGCGCACGCGGCTGGGCTGGCAGCCGCCGGCACATCCCGAGTGGACGAGCTACGCCGAGGCGGAGCAGGACGTGCGCGAGGCCGACCGGCGCATGGCCGCGCTGGGCAGCGAGTATCGCGTGGCGCAGCGCGGCCGCCTGTACGCGCGCCACGAGCTGATCTCGAGCCTCGGCGGCAACTTCGACCTCAACGGCGCGCAGCAGCGGCTGGCGACCGTGGTGGGGCTCGACGCCGACGTGCGCCGCGACCAGCACGTGTTCGGGGAGTACCGCCTGGCCGACGTGCTGGCCGGGCGCGAGGCGCAGGCCGCGGTCGGCCTGCGCAACGGCTGGCAGGTGGCTCCGGACACGCGGCTCGGCACCTCGTTCGAGCGCGTGAGCCCGCTCGGCGAGGGCCACCCCACGACGGGCGCCACCACGGCCGCGGCGCTCTCGGTGGACTTCACCGGCGAAGGGGGCTGGAAGGGCTCCTCGCGCATCGAGGTGCGCGCGAACCGCTCCGACACCCAGCTGCTGCAGACGCTCGGCACCGCGGTGGAGCTGGATAGCGCGTGGACCGGACTGTTCCGCTACGCGCTGAGCGTGACCGAGGCGCACGCGGCCGACGCCGCGGGCGAGGCGCGGGCGCGGCTGCAGGTGGGGCTCGCCTGGCGCCCCGGCGGCGCGTGGGAAGGCCTGGCGCGCTGGGAAGGCCGCTACGACCGCGGCGCCGCCGCCCTCTCGCCCACCGCGCTCGACGCGGGCGATCCCGATCCGCGCGGGCGCCGCGTCGCCGGCATCGTGTCGATCAACGCCGACGGCCAGGTGAGCGAGCACGACGTGATGTCGGTCGCGTGGGCCGGCAAGCTCACGCGCGAGGAGTCGTTCGTCGCCACCACGAGCGGCGGCGGCCAGTGGGCGCGCGCGCGCGCCACGCGCGACCTGGCGCGCGGCTGGGACGTCGGCTGGTCGGCCAGCGTGCTGACCGGCAGCCGCTGGGACCAGCGCCGCTGGGGCCTCGGCGCCGAGCTCGGCAAGCAGCTGCCGATGGGCGTGTGGCTGACGCTCGGCTTCAACCAGTTCGGCTACCGCGACGACGAGCTGACCGACCAGGAGTGGACGCGCGAGGGCGGCTACCTGCGCCTGCGCATGAAGCTCGACGAGAGCACGCTGCGGCGCGCGGGAGGCCGGCGATGAGGCGGTGGCTCGCGGCCCTGCTGGCGGTCTCCGCGCTCGCGCTCGCGGTGCCCGCGCGGGCGCAGATCGTGCGCGCGTTCACGCCGCGCTTCACGACCAGCGCGACCGGCGACATCACGATGATCGGCAACACGCTGATGTCGTGCAACGGCAGCGGCACCTGCGCCAGCGGCCGCCTCGGGCTCGGCGCCAGCATCAACGACAACGACTTCAGCATGGTGTACGTGGACGTGGACGGCGACGCGACCACGTTCAGCTCGAGCACCGCCGACCTGGCGCTGCCCGCGGGCGCCACCGTGCTGTGGGCCGGGCTCTACTGGGGCGGCGATTCGAACAACGCCGGCCGCAACACCTGCTTGCTGGCGACCCCGGTCGCCGGCTACGCCACCATCACCGCCGCGCGGCTCGACAACATCGGAACCGTGTACCAGGGCATCGCCGACGTCAGCAACCAGGTCCGCGCCGGCGGCAACGGCACCTACCGCGTCGCCAACGTGCGCTCGACTCCGAATACCGCGAACGTGTTCGCCGGCTGGGGGCTGGTGGTGGTGTACCAGCTGCCCCAGCTGCCGATGCGCAACCTGGTCGTGTTCGACGGCTTCGGACAGGTCTTCAGCGGCGCGCCGATCACGATGACCGTGAGCGGCTTCGTCACCCCGCCGGCCGGACTGGTGCAGACCCGGCTCGGCGTGATCGCGCACGAAGGCGACCTCGGACTCACCGGCGACGCGTTCAACCTGAACGGCGTCGCGCTCTCGAACACCCGCAACCCGGCGACCAACTTCTTCAACAGCTCGATCAGCCGCTTCGACACCACCGTCACGACCAAGAATCCCGACTACCTCAACCAGCTCGGCTTCGACATCGACCTGGTCAACGCCGACGGCCGGCTCGCGAACAACGCCACGACCGCCACGATCCAGCTCACCTCGAACGGCGACACCTACTACCCGGGCGCGGTGTCGTTCGCCACCGACCTGTACGCCCCGGTGATCGACGGCGACAGCTTCCAGAAGCGCGTGGTGGATCTGAACGGCGGACCGGTGCGTCCCGGCGAGGCGCTCGAGTACACGCTGGTGATGCGCAACGTCGGGCAGGACAACGCCACCCAGACCACGATGCGCGACACCCTGCCCGCCAACGTCACCTACGTGGGCGGGTCGCTCAGCGTGGTGAGCGGAGCCAACGCCGGCGCCAAGACCGACGCCGCGGGCGACGACCAGATGGAGTACGTGGCGGCCTCGCGCACGGTGGTCGCGCGGGTCGGCACCGGCGCCAACGCCGCGGTGGGCGGCCAGATCAACGTGAACGACTCCACCGTCGTGCGCTTCCGCGTCACGGTGGGCGTGCCGGCGCCGAACGGCTCCGTGGTGAGCAACCAGGCGGGCATCACGTACGTCGGCTCCCAGACCGGCGCCGCGCTGAGCGGGCGCAGCGACGGCAACGCCGTGTCCGGAGGCGCGCAGCCGACGACCGTCACCGTGGCGGCGGCGCGGATGACGGGCAAGGTGTTCGAGGATCCGAACTACGGCGGCGGCAGCGGCCGCTCGCTGGCCGCCAGCGGCGGCGCGGTGCGGCCGGGCGCGCGCGTGGAGCTGTACGGCGCCACCGGCGCGTTTCTCGACGCTGACACCACCGACGCGGCCGGGGTCTACCTGTTCGACGGCTGGCCGGCCGGCAACTACACCGTGCGCGTGGTCAACGCCACCGTGACCTCGGGGCGGAGCGGCGCGACGGCGGGACTGCTCGCGGTGCAGACGTTCCGCACCGTCGGCGCCTCCGGCACCGCGGTCGCCGACGCGGACCGGATCGGCGGTGAGACGCCAGCGCTGCCCGACGCCGCGGCCAACCTGACGTCTGCCGCGCTCGCCTCGCTCACCACGGCGGCGGCGACGCCGCAGTCGCTGACGCCGGTCACGCTCGGCACCGTCGACGTGGCGGACCTCGACTTCGGCTTCTGCTTCGACGTGGTCGTGAACGCCAACGACGCCGGGCCGGGCTCGCTGCGGCAGTTCGTGATCAACGCCAACGCGCTCGGCAACGCCGGGCTCGCCCAGGCCGGGCTGCCCGCCGGCTTCGAGACCAGCGTGTTCATGGTCAGCGACGGCCTCGCCCACCCGGGCCTGCGCGCCGGGCTCGCGAACCTGCTCACGGCGGGCGTCGTGCGCGTCACGCTCGCCAGCGCGCTGCCCGCGCTCGGCGACGCCGCCACGCGCGTGGACGGCGGCACGCAGACCCGCGACGTGGGCGACACCGACGCGGGCCAGCTCGGCACCGGCGGCGTGGTCGGCGCGCAGGACCTGCCGCTGCCGACGCTCGCCGCGCCCGAGGTGGAGGTGCGCGACGGCGCGAGCCTGGCGATCGGCTTCGATCTCGCCGGCGCCAACCTCACGCTGCGATCACTCGCGATCACCGGCTTCGGCAACGTGGTCGGAAACGACGCCCACGCCGACGTGCGCGTCGGCGCCACCGCCAACGGCGCGCGGCTCGAGCGCTGCACGATCGGCACCACCGCGGCCGCGTTCGCCGATCCGGGCGGCCTGCGCTCCGGTGGCGACCACGTGCGCGCGCTGGGCGGCGACGGCGGCGTGATCGACTCGTGCCTGATCGGCTTCGCCGCCGGCAACGGCCTCGCCCTGACGGCGGGCTCGAACGGCTGGAACGTGACGCGCACCGAGTTCCGCTCGAACGCGCTGCTCGCCAGCGCCCGCGCGGGGGTCAGCGTGGAATCGAGCGCCGGGCTGCGGCTGGCGCAATCGCTGGTGATCGAGCACCCCGGTGCCGGCATCGACGCCGCCACCGGCTCCGGCAGCGGGCTGTTCGACTCGCTGACGGTGCGGCGCAGCGGGCTCGCCTCGGTGGCGGGCGTGCCGAACGCGGGCATCCGCCTGGGCGGCGCCGGCAGCCGCGTGGCGCTCTGCGCGCTCGAGGACAACGTGGGCGCCGGCGTGATGGTGACCGCGGCCGCGGGAGCCAACGTGATCACGCGCAACCGCATCTCGGGCAACGGCACGATCGCGGGCGGCAGCGGCATCACCAACCAGATCGGCATCGACCTGCTCGCCGCCGGCGACGACGCCGCGCGCGGAACCGCGCCCTACACCACGCTCAACGACGCGGGCGACGGCGACGCCGGCGGCGACGCGCTGCTGAACTTCCCGGTGCTCCAGAGCGCGGTGCTCTCGAACGGGCAGTTCACGCTCCAGGGCTGGGCGCGCCCGGGCTCGACGATCGAGCTGTTCGTCGCGGCGCTCGACGCGAGCGGCTTCGGCGAGGGCCGCACCTACGTGGCGACGTTCGTCGAGGGCTCGGGCTCCGACCTCGACGCCGGGAGCAGCAGCTACTCCGGCCTCGTGAACGGACTCGGCCAGGGCAGCGACAACACCGCTCGCTTCCGCTTCACCGGGGCGGCGCCGCCGGGGGTGGCCGCCGGCACCACGCTGACCGCGACCGCCACGATCGCCGCCAGCGGCACCTCGGAGTTCTCCGGGCGCGTGGTGGTGAGCACCGGCGTGACGGTGCGCGGCACCGCGTACGACGATCGCGATCACAACGACCAGCGCGACGCCGGCGAGAACGGCACCGGTGCCGCGCTGTGGGCCAAGCTGGTGCCGAGCGGCTTCACCGGCGCCCAGCAGGTCGCGGGCGTCGACCTCGCGACGGGCGCCTACGCGTTCACGTTCGTCAACACCGCCACCTACGACGTGGTGCTCGACGACAGCGCGGATCCCGACGACATCGTGGCGGGACGGCCGGCGGGCTGGATCGGCACCGAGGCCGCGAGCGGCGTGATCCCCGGCGTGGTGGTGGCGGCGACCGATCAGAACGGACTCGACTTCGGGCTGTGGCACGGCAGCCGCGTGGACGGCGTGGTGTTCCGCGACGACGGCGCCGGCGCCGCGACCGCGAACGACGGCGCGCGGCAGGGCGCCGAGGCGGGCGTGGGCGCGGCGCGCGTGCGGCTGCTGGCCGCGGCGTGCGCGGGCGGGCTGTGCGACAGCGTCACCACCGACGCGACCGGCGCGTTCCGGCTCTGGCTGCCATTCGCGGCCACCGGCGCGAGCGCCCGCGTGGCCGAGGTGGATCCGAGCGGCTGGCTCTCGACCGGCGGGCAGAGCGGCACCACCGCGGGCGCCTACGCGCGCTCCAGCGACGACGTCACGTTCGCCGCGGCCGCCGGCGTGACGTACACCGGCGTGGCGTTCGGCGACGTGCCGCTGAACACCTGGATCCCGCCGCTCGCGCGCACCATCGCCGCCGGCGGCGTGGCCGTGTATCCGCACCGGTTCACCGCCGGCAGCGCGGGCGCCGTGAGCATCGGAATCGCCGAGGCGCCGGTGCCCGCGCAGCCGGGCTGGAGCGTGACGCTCTACCGCGACCTCGACTGCAACGGCGTGCTCGACGCCGGCGAGCCGCCGCTGCCCGCGGTTGTCGCGCTCTCGGCGGGACAGTCGCTGTGCGTGATCGCGCGCCACGCGACGCCGGCGGGCGCGGCGGCGGGCGCCGCCGAGACCGCCACGCTCACTGCGAGCTACGCGTACGTGAACGCCACGCCGCCGCTGGCCGCGAGCAATGCGCTGTCCGACGTGACCACGATCGCGCCCGGCAACGGGCTCCTGCTGGCGAAGCGCGTGGACGTGGCGAACGTGGCACCCGGCGGCACGCTGACCTACACCATCACGTACACCAACCCGGGCGGGCAGTCGATCTCGGGGATCGTGATCCGCGACGCCACCCCGCCGTGGACGGTGTTCGACTCGGCGGCCTGCGCCGCGCTCGGGGCCGGCCTGACCGGCTGTGCGCTCACGCAGCAGCCGGGCGCCGGCGCGACCGGCGACGTGGTGTGGACGCTCGCCGGCACGCTCGCCCCCGGCGGCAGCGGCAGCGTGAGCTTCCGCGTCCGCGTACCGTAGCAGGCGCGGAAGCACGCCGGCCGCGACGCCGGCGCGCCCGCGCCCGCGCCCGCGCCTGGACGGCGCCGCCGTCGTGCGGCGGTCGCGGGAGGCTCACCCGAGCGAGATCAGCGCCCCGGCGGCGAGCGCCACACCCAGCCCCCACGCCTGCGGCACCGTCCAGCGCTCGCCCTGGAACAAGCGCGCGAGCAGCACGGTGGTCGCGGGCGCGAGCGAGACCAGCGCCGCCACCAGCGCGAGGTTCCCGCCCTGGACGGCGAACCAGAAGAGCACGTTCGCCGTCGAGTCGAGCACCCCGGCCGTGAGCGCCGCTCCGCGCGCCTCGGCGGCCGGCAGCAGCGAGCGCCGCTGCGCCAGCACCAGCGCCGCGAGGATCGCGACCGAGACGCCGCGCGCGAGCAGCAGGGGCGCCATGCCGGCGTGCGCGCCGACGCGCGCGACGCAGACCAGGAACGCGCCGGCGGCGATGCCGGCCACGGTCGCGACCAGGATCGTGCGCCGCACGTGCGCGCGGGTCGGCGCCGACGCGTGGCTGCCGGTCTGCGCCAGCAGCGGGATCGCGAGCAGGGCGAGCGCCACGCCGGTCCACGCCCGTGGCGAGGGACGCTCGCCGAGCGCCACCCCGACCAGCGCCGGCAGCACCAGCGCGATGATGCACAGCAGCGGCGACGCGAGGCTCACCGGCCCGAGCGCCAGCGCGTGATAGATGAGCGTGGCGCCTGCCGCGCCGCACACGCCCGCGGCCGCGGCCCACGCGAAGTCGGCAGTCGTCGGACTGCCGTGCGTGAGGACGAGCCCGAGCAGCAGCACCGCGAGTGCCCCGAGCCCGGAGAAGCAGGTGACCACGATCGCCGGCGCACGCCGCGCCGCCACCCCGCCGGCGAAATCGCCGCTGCCGTAGCACAGCGAAGCGAGCGCTCCCAGCAACAGTTCGAGGGCCATCGAGGCAGGCTAGTGGAGCGGGGCCCGCGGAAGCCAGTCGGTCGCGGCGGGCCGGGCCCGGCGAGCGTCTACGGGAGCGCGCGCCGCCAGCGCTCCTCCACCGGTGCCGCCCGCCCCGCGCGCTCGAGCGCGATCAGGTGCGCCAGCAGCGAGCGCTCGGCATGGACCCACAGCTCGCGCGGCGTGTCGGCGTACGCTCGCTCGACCAGCTCGCCGAGCGAGCGCGGCTGATCGTCGAGCGCCGCGAGCACCTTCGCCTCGCGGGCGCGGCGGTGCTCGAGCAGTGCCGCGATGCGCCGGTAGGGTGCCCCCTGCGGCGAGCCGTGCCCCGGGAACAGGTACGCGAGGTCCAGCCGCGCGAGCCGCTCGAGCGAGGCCACGTACTCGCCCATGTCCCCGTCGGGCGGATCGATGATGACGGTGCCGGAGCCGCCCGGGATGTGGTCGCCGCACAGCAGCGCGCGGGTCCGCTCGTGCAGGAAGCAGAGGTGCCCCGGCGCGTGCCCCGGCGTGTGCACCGCGCGCAGCGTCCAGTCGCCGCCGCGGCCGGCGGCGAGCGGCACGCGATCCCCGTGCGCGAGCATGACGTCGACGCGCAGGTGCCGCGCGGTCTCGGCGTGCGCCGCCACCGGGATCCCGTAGCGCGCCTTGACCGCCTCGACCCCGGCGACGTGATCGGGATGGTGGTGCGTGAGCAGGACGAGCTCGGGCTTGCGGCCGTCGGTGACCAGGTGATCGACGAGCGCGAACAACGCCTCCAGCTCCGCCGGATCGTCGCTGCCGGGATCCACGATCGCCAGGTCGCGCTCGCCCACCAGGTAGGTGTTGGTGTGCGTGGCGGGCGGCAGCGGGCGCGTCTTCATCGGCTGGAGCACGACGCCCCACAGCAGCTCGATGCGCCGCACCGGGGTGCGCGAGCGCAGCGGGGCGTTGGCGAGCCGCTCCGGCAGCAGCGCCTCGCCCTCGGCGAGCGCGATCAGCGTGTAGAGCATCGGCGCCGCGAACGCGCAGCCGCCGTCGATCCAGCGCTGCAGCGCCTCGAGCGGGCGCACCCACTCGCCGGACGCCAGCTCGCCGGGACGCACGCTCGGGGTCTGCTCCGGGTCGAGGCGCGCGAGCCAGAACACCGCGTCGAAGCGCACGGCCGCGAACGGCGGGGTCTGCCAGCGCCCGGCGAACGTGAGCCGGTCGGCGCGGAAGCGCCAGCCGCGCTCGCGCGCCAGATCGCCGAAGCGCGCCGCGCCCGCCAGTACGCGGTCGCGATCGGACGCCAGCGCCGCGGGCTCCGGCGCGGTGCCCTCGAGCCCCACCAGCACTCCGAGCTCCTCGAACGCCTCGCGGATCGCGCAGGCGCGCAGCACCCGCTCCTCGCCCTCGAGGGCCCCGTCGATCTCGAGCGCGGCGTCCTCGGCGTCGGCCTTGCCGCCGGGGAATGCGTGGAAGCCGGGCATGACCGCGACCGCGTCGCTGCGCAGCACCCAGTACACCTCGAGCGCCTCGCCGTGGCCCCGGACCAGGACCACCGTGGCGGCCTCGCGGAACCGCGGCTTCGGTGCGACGGCGTCCGGCACGCGCGCCGCGCTCAGGCCGGCTTCGCCAGCACCTGCTCCACGCCGCGACGGAACAGGTCGAGGGCCTCGTCGATCTCGGGCGTGATGATGTCGAGCGGCGGGCGGAAGCGCACGCTGCGCGTGCCACAGGCGAGCAGCATCATGCCGAGATCGTACACCGCATCGGTCACGCGGTCGCGGGTGGCGCCGTCGGGCAGGTCGATCGCGCACATCAGGCCGCGCCCGCGCGCGTTCGAGAGCACGTCGGGCTTCGCCTGCTGCAGCGCGCCGAGGCCGCGCAGCAGGTGGGCGCCCACCGTCGCCGCGTTCTCGGTCAACCGCTCCTCCTCGATGATCTCGAGGTAGCGGCGGCTGCGCACCATGTCGACCAGGCTGCCGCCCCAGGTGGAGTTGAGGCGGCTCGAGACCTTGAACACGTTGTCCGGCTCCTCGTCGAGCATCGGCCCGCCGAGGAAGCCGCAGACCTGCATCTTCTTGCCGAACGCCATCAGGTCCGGCCGGACGTCGAAGTGCTGGTGCGCCCAGAAGCGCCCGGTCAGCGCGACTCCGGTCTGCACCTCGTCGAACGCCAGCAGCGCCCGGTTCTCGTGCGCCAGGTCGCGCAGCGCCCGCAGGAACTCGGGGCGGAAGTGGTTGTCGCCGCCCTCGGCCTGGATCGGCTCGATCAGCACGCAGGCGATCTCGTCGCGGCGCTCGGAGAACGCCTGCTTCGCCTGGGCCAGCGTCGCCGACTCGGCCTGCTGCACGCGCGCGCGCTCGGCGTCGTCGACCGGGAATCGCAGCTTCGGGGTGTCGACGCGCGGCCAGTCGAACTTGGGGAAGTACTGGTACTTCCTCGGGTCCGCGGTGTTCGTCAGCGAGAGCGTGTATCCGGAGCGCCCGTGGAAGGCCTCGCGGAAATGGAGCACCTGGTGCCCCTTCTCCGTCGTGCTGCCGGCGCGGAAGTTCTGGCGGACCTTCCAGTCGAACGCCGCCTTGAGCGCGTTCTCGACGCCCAGCGTGCCGCCCGAGATCAGGAACAGGTGCGGCAGGTAGTCGGGGATCCCGACCCGCCCGAACACCTCGACGAACTCGCCCATCTCGACCGTGTAGATGTCCGAGTTCGACGGGTTCACGAGCGCCGCGCGCTGCAGCGCCGCGAGGAAGTCGGGATCCTTCATCTTCGGGTGGTTGACGCCGAGCGGCAGCGTCGCGAAGAACGAGAACGTGTCGAGCAGCCAGCGCTGGTTGCGGGAATCCCACAGCCGGCGGCCGTGGCTCCTGTCGAGGTCGAGCACGATGTCGTAGCCGTCGACGAGCATGTGGCGGCCGAGCGTGGCATGCACCTCGCCGGGCGCCAGCCGCGGCGCGCGCGTGGTCGGGTTCATGGCGCTTCTCCTTTCACTGCGGTCGGCACGAAGCCCTCCTCCTTCACGGTCGAGAGCACCATGATCGTGCGCGTCTGGCGCACGCCGTCCATGCCGTTCAGTTGGTGCAGCAGCAGATCGCGCAGCGCGTCCATGTCGCGCACGCGGACTTTGAGCAGCAGCGAGAACTCCCCGGTGATGTAGTGGCACTCCTGGACCTCGTCGAGCGCGAGCATCTTCTCGAGGAACGCCGCCTCGTGGCTCGGATGCTCGATGAACACCTCGACGAACGCCGCCACCGTCGAGCCGACCGCGCGCGGATCGACCACCACCGTCCACCGCCGGATGAAGCCGGCCGTCTCGAGCTTGCGCAGCCGCTCGTTGACCGCCGCCGTCGACAGTCCGACCGGCGGGCGATCTCGGCCTGCGCCAGGTCTTGGCGTCGCGCTGGACCCATTCGAGGATGAGTCGGTCCTTGGAGTCGAGGACCTGGGCTGGATTCACTCGGATAGTCATGGGACGATAATAGATTCGGCCATCGGTCGGCACAACTGAAATCCATTCGGAAGCATTGGGAATCGGCCATCGGCCGGGCCCTCGCCAAGCCACGCCCCGCCGAGGGATGGCCCGAGAAGCCGAAGCGGGCCGCGAAGAAGAAGGCCAAGAAGGCCAGCAAAAGGCGGGTGAAGAAGTGACAAGGCCATGTGCCGCAACGGATTCTGTGAAATGCGTCAACGCCACACTTCCGAATCCATTCGGAACCGTGCCGTTCCGGGGTGTCCCACTCCTCTATGTTATGGTGCCGCCCGCCATGGTCTACGCGATCGACCTCGAGGGCGTGCTGGCGCCCGAGATCTGGCCCTTGCTGGGGGCCCGGTTCGGCGTTCCCGAACTCTCCCTCACCACCCGCGAGAGCGCGAACTTCGACGCGCTCATGACCACCCGCATCGAGGCCACCCGCCGCCATGGCCTCACGCTGGCGCAACTGCAGGCGACCGCCCACGCGATCGAGCCCTACCTGGGGGCGCGCGAGTTCCTCTCGCGCGTGCGGGGGCTGGGCCAGGTGATCCTGATCTCGGACACCTTCCACGAGCTGGCCGAGCCGCTGGCGCAGAAGCTCGGCGGGCACAGCCTGTTCGCGAATCGCTTCGAGGTGGGCCCCGACGGGCTCCTGAGCGGGTTCCGGCTGCGCATCCGCGGCCAGAAGGACCGCATCGTCTCGGGCATCCGCAGCGCGGGCTACAAGGTGGCCGCGATGGGCGACAGCCTCAACGACCTGACCATCCTCGAGGCCTGCGATTTCCCGGTGCTGTTCCGGCCGGTGGCCGCGCTGCTCGAGCGCTTTCCGGCCGCCGCGGTCGCGACCAACCTCGACGAGGCGCTCGCCCACTTCGAGACGGCGCACCGCCAGCTCGACGCCCGCTAGTCCGGCCTCAACCCAGCAGCGCCTTCAGCCGCGCGTAGCCGGCGCGGCTCACCGGCAGCTCGCCGCTGTCCTTCAGCACCACGACGCGCCGGTCCTTGGCGAACAGCTCGATGCGGGCGAGGCGCTCGAGGTTGAGCACGTACGAGCGGTGGATGCGCACGAAGCGCGCGGGGTCGAGGCCGCGCTCGAGCTCGGTGAGCGTCTGCGGCTTGAGCGTGACCTTGCCCTCCGCGTGGATCGCGACGTAGTCGTCCTGCGCCTCGAAGTAGTCCACGCGCTCGACCGGGATCACGTGCACCTTGGCGCCGTCACGGACCAGCACGCGTTCGAGGAAGCGCCCGGGCGGACGCGCGTCGGCCACCAGTGCCGCCACCGGCGTGGGCATCTGCTGCGCCCGCCGTGCGCGGGCGTGGGCGAGCGCCTCGGCCAGCCGCTCGGGCGGGAACGGCTTGAGCAGGTAGTCGATCGCGTGCACCTCGAACGCGCGCAGCGCGTACTGGTCGAACGCGGTCACGAAGATCACCTGAGGGCCGGGGCCGACGAGCTCGAGCACGTCGAAGCCATCCAGCTTCGGCATCTGGATGTCGAGGAACAGCAGGTCGGGGGCCAGCTCGGCCGCCGCCTTCACCGCCTCGAAGCCGTTCGCGCACTCGCCCACCACCTCGACGTCCGGGTGCGCGGCGAGGTATTCGCGCAGCAGCGCGCGCGCCGGCGCCTCGTCGTCCACGATCAGCGCGCGCAGGGTCGCAGGCGCGCTCACGACGCCTCCTCGGGGCGCGGCGCCGCGCCGCGCTCGAGCGCCGGCAGCACCAGCCGCACGCGGTAGCGGTCGCCCGCCGGGCCGGCGTCGACCCGGGTGCGGCGCGGATCGAGCAGGTCGAGACGCGCGCGCACGTTCGCCAGGCCCAGCCCCGAGCCGCGGCTCGGCGGGGCGGACGGATCGAACGGATTGTCGAGCTCGATCTCCAGGCGGTCGCCGTCGCGGCGCGCCTCGATACGGATCACGCCGCCCTCGACACTGGGCGCCACGCCGTGGCGCACCGCGTTCTCGACCAGCGGCTGGAGCAGCAGCGGCGGCAGCAGACAGACCTCCGCCTCGGGCGCGACCTCTTGCTCGAACTCCAGGCGCGCGCCGAACCGCGCGTGCTCGATCGCGAGGTAGCGCTCGGCCAGCGCCAGCTCCTCCGCCAGCGACACCCACTCCTGCGAGCCCAGCCGCTGGCTGCTGCGCAGGAACTCACCGAGGCGCTGGCACATCTGCCGCGCGCCCTCGGGCGAGCCCACGACCAGCGCGCTGATCGAGTTGAGGCTGTTGAACAGGAAGTGCGGATCGACCTGGGCACGCAGCGCGCGCAGCTCCGCCTCGCGCGCCTGCACCTGGAGCTCGAGCGTCCGGCGCTCGGCCGCGCGCGAGTCCTCGAACGCCAGGATCAGGTAGTGGACCACGGCGGAGAACAGGTACAGCAGCACGCCCGCGGCCCCCACGAGCGCGAGCTCGCGCTGCTCGAGGAGCGGCACCGCGCCGCGCGCCGGCTCCAGCAGGTGCCGCCAGAGCGCCGCGAGTCCCATCCACGCGCCGCCGGCGAGCAGCGCCGCGACGCCCACCGTGCTCAGCACCGCCGAGGCCGTGCTCCGTCCGAGCGGCGCGGCGCGGCACACCCACCACGCCGACAGGCAGACGAACGCGTGGACCACCGCGAGCGGCACCACCAGCGCGAGCGTCGTCTGCCAGTCGCGCGGCTCGAGCAGGCGGTCGAGTGCCGCGAGCAGCGCCATCACCGGCAGCCAGGCGGTCAGGTAGAGCAGCAGGCGGGCGCGGCTCGCGAGCAGCGGGTGCATGGCTCAGTGCTTGATCTCGACCGAGCCCAGCAGCGCGGTGCCGTGGACGCGCAGCGTCGGGGCGCCCTCCGCCGGGGCCACCCGCGTGCGGTCGTCGACCGAACCCAGCACGCTCGTGACCTCGCCCAGGATGCGCCAGCCGTCGGGCACGCGCAGCTCGACGCCGCCCATCATCGCGAGCACTTCGATGGTCGCCTCGCGTCCGCTGATGCGGGCGTCGCGCAGATCGATGACGGCACCGCCGAGCACGGCCGAGACCTCGCCGCCCGTGAACGCCGCGGACGAGATCCTGCGGTTCACCGAGCCCAGCACCGCGACCGCGTTCACCTCGTCGCCGTTCGCTTCCGCGGTCGCGGCATCGTCCACCGCGCGTGTGACCCCACGCTCGACGACGTCGGACAGGTCGACCCGCAACGGGCCGCGGCCGCGGCGCGCGCGGCGGCCGATGAGCGCCCCCATGAAGAACGCGGGGCGACCCTTGTGGAGCGAGGGACCGGCGATCAGGTAGACCCCGATCAGCACCAGGATCAGCGGGCCGAGCTCGAACGCCGACAGCCATCCCCCGCGCAGCGCCATGGCCTGCATGTAGGCGCCCGCGACGATCAGCAGCGAGCCCATCAGCGGCCGGCGCGTGCAGCCCAGGCCCATCAGGCACAGGATGCCCCACGCCACCACCGTCAGCGGCCAGAAGCGCAGGATCGCGCCGGCGTCGAGCACGCCGAAGTTGTCGAGCGTGAACAGCACGCCGACGGCGGCGAACGCGAGGCCGAAGTACAGGCGCGCGTTCAGCAACGGACGGGTCTCGATCATCGGCGCTCTCCCGCGGCGGCGGGGCGCGAACGGGCCGCCGCGTTCAGCACCAGCGCGGCGCCGAGCGCGACCATCAGCAGCGGCCAGGCGTGCAGCGCCAGCTCGCCGGCGACCGCGATGAGCGTGCGCGCCAGCAGCGGGAGCACCCCGGGCGGCAGCGCGCGGTCCAGCGCCCAGGCGCCGACGCTCACCAGCGTGAGATCGAGGCCGATCACCATGCACACGATGCCGGTGCGGCGCATCCAGCGGGCGGATGCCGTGGCGCGCGCGTTCACGGCTGCACTCCCGGGCCGCGGTCGCGGCGGGCGCGGACCTCGGTCAGCGCGCGCACCACCATGCCGGTGCCGCTCGCGACGAACAGCAACGGCCACGAATTGCGGTACGTGAATCCGTGCCAGTGGAACTGGACCGCGAGCAGCCACAGGCCGATCAGCGTCCAGGAGACCCCGTGACCCAGGTCGTGCGGGCGGCTGGGCACCGCCAGCCGGCTGATGCCGAACAGCACCACCAGCAGCGGCCACCACTGGCTGATGTCCCCGAGTCCGTAGCCCCCGAGCCGGTCGAGCGCGAACAACGTGCCGGCTGCGATGAACAGCAGTCCGATCACGATGCGCCGCTGCGGCTGGGAACCTCTGCGTGCTTCCATCGTCGCCTCCTTCGCCGGGACTCCTGCCCGGCTCCACAGGCAGATTACGCGGGGGCGCGGCACCCGGCCCGCGGGATTCGGCCGATGGCGGGAAGGCGCCGGTGAATGACGCCCGGCGGTCGGCGAGCGCAGCTCACGCGGACCCCCGCGGCGAGCCGTTCCGCGCCGGGAGCCCGCGCGCCCACCCCACCAGGGCCGCCACGTCGGACAAGTCGTCGAGCGCCAGGTCCGGCGCGTGCGCCTCGAGTTCCGCGCGCGACTGCGAGCCGGTCGCGACCGCCACCACCCACGCTCCCGCGGCGCGCGCGCAGCGGATGTCGTGCTCGGTATCGCCCACCACCACGCAGCGCGCCGGCGGCACGTCCCAGCGCGCGCGGGCCCGCGCGACGGCGAGCCGCGCAAGCGCGTCGCGGTCGGCGGCCTCCTCGCCGCACGCCGAGAACGCGAAGCGATCCGCGAGCGCGAAGCGCTCGAGCTTGATGCGCGCCATCTGGGTCATGTTCCCGGTGAGCAGCGCCAGGTGCCAGTCGGGCGTCGCCGCGACCGCGTCGAGCAGCGCCGGCACGCCCCGCAGCAGGCGCCCGCGGGGCGGCACCAGCAGCGCGCGGATGCGCGCGAACACCGTGTCCCAGAAGCGCGCCTCGCTCGCTTCGTCGAGCTGCTGTTCGTGCCGGGCGAGGATGTCCGCGAGGATCAGCGGCTCGGTGCGGCCGGCGAAGGCGATCGACTTCAGGTCGTCGTCGACCCGCAGGTGCTCGCGCACCGCGTGCGCGAAGGCCTCGCGCGCGGCCCCCTCGGTCGAGAGCAGCGTGCCGTCGATGTCGAACAGCCAGGCGAGCGTCGCGGTGGGCGTCATGGCAGGCACGCGCATGGTACCATGCGCGCCGTTCAGCACGTCCCGACCTCCTGGAGGGAATCCCGTGCGTCTGCGTCCGTTCTCGATCGCCGTCCTGCCCCTGGTGCTCACGATCTCCGCCGGCGCGGCGCCCGCGCCGCGGCTGGAGCCGCGCCTGCGCGTCGCCGCCGACTCGATCGTGGCCGACCACGAGTTCCACTGGATGCTCCCGGTGGTCATCGCCAATCCGCTGCCGGGCGACCTCGGGCTCGACAGCCTCGCGCTCGACGCGGAGGACATCGATCAGGGCGGGACGCGTGCCACGCGCACCCGGCGCACCGACCTGTCGCCGCTGCTGCGCGCCACCCCCACGCTCGCGGCCTGGGATTCGCTGACGATTCCCGTGCGGCCTCGGCGCGACCGCCGAACGTGCCCACCTGACGCTGACGCTGCGGTCGCACGACGGTCACGGCGGCAGCTATCGTACCGTCGCCACCGTGGATCGCGACGCCGGGCCCGCGCTGGTCGGCGTACCCGTCCACCGCGATGCGCGTCGGCCGCCGCGACGTGGAGACGGTGTTCGTGCCCGCGCGTCTCGGACAGCGCGCGCGTGCCCGGGCGTGCTGCTGGTGCACGGGCACGCGAGCCACGCGCGGCTGATGCTGCCGCTCGCGCTGCGTCTCGCCGAGCGCGGGGTCGCGGTCATGCTGGTCAGCATGCCGGGCTACGGGCGCTCCACGGGTCCGGCCGATCTCGGCGGGCCGGCCACGATGGCGGCCGCGACCGCGGCGTTCGAGGCGCTCGCCCGCCAGCCGGGCGTGGACCCGGAGCGGCTGGCGAGCGTGGGGCCTCTCGCGCGGCGCCGGCGTGGTGGCCACGCTCGCGGAGCAGCGCGGCGACCTGCGCGCGGTGGTGCTGCAATCGGGCATCTACGACCTGTGGGCGGTGCGCCGCGGCACCGCGCTGGCCGACTTCCCGGCCACCATCGTCGCCGAAGCCGGGCGCGACAGCGCGGGCTGGCGCGCGCGCTCGCCCGTCTTCGGCGTGCGCACGCTGCGCGCGCCGGTGCTGCTGCTCCACGGCGAGAAGGACACGAACGTCCCGGCCGCGCAGGCGCATGGGTTCGTCGATGCGCTGACCGCCGCGGGCGGCACCGTCGATGCGCGCTTCTTCCCCAACGGCGGCCACCTGCTGGCCGCCGGCGCGATCGAGCGGCTCACGTTCGAGTTCCTCGACCAGCGGCTGCGCGGAGGTGCGACACGGCAGTGAGCCACCGCCGGCCGCGGGCGGGAGCGCCCGCCTGATGTCGCTGGCCTGGAGCTGCGCCGGCTGCGCGCGATGGACGCCGCGGAGGTCGCGCATCGCGTGCACGTCGACCTGCGCGACCGGCTGGCGCCGCCGCGGTACGCGCGCCTCGCCCCCGCGCCGGCGTTCGCCGCGCTGTTCGCCCACGATGCGGCGGGCGCCTGGCGCGGAGCGCGACTGACGCCGCTCGCGCATCCGGTGGCGCCGAGCGAGCTGGCACCCACGCTGGCGGCCGCGACCGGGCTCGCGCACGGCCACTGGACGCTGTTCGGCGCGCCGGTGCGCATCGAGGACCCGCCGCGCTGGAATCGCAATCCCGCGAGCGGCGCCGAGTGGCCCGAGCAGGCGAGCCGCGCCCTCGACTTCCACCGCACCGACCTCGCCGGCGGCGCCAAGTACGCGTGGGAGCTCGGCCGGCTCACCGTGCTGCCCACGCTGGCGCTCGCGTGGCGCGCGACGGGCGACGACGCGCACGCGGCGCGGGCGCTGCGCTGGCTCGCGGACTTCACTGCGCGCAACCCGCTCGGCCGTGGCATCCATCACACCAGCGGGATCGAGGGAGCGGTGCGCGTCGCGACCGTGACGTGGACGCTCGCGGTGCTGGGCGATCGCGCGCGCGCGGGCGAGCTGGCGCCGGTGCTCGGCCTGCTGGCGCAGCAGGCGCTCGCCTGCCGCGACCACCTGAGCCTCGGCTCGAGCGCCAACAACCACCTGCTCGCCGAGTACGGCGCGATGACGCTGGCGGGCGCGGTGTGGCCGTCGCTGCGCGGCGCGGACCACCTGCTCGCCGTGGGACATCGGGGGCTGGAGCGCGAGATCCTGCGCCAGTTCCACCCGGACGGCGTGAACGCCGAGCAGTCGTTCGGCTACCTGCCGTTCATCACCGAGCTGGTGCTGCTTCCGCTGGTCGCCGCCGAGGCCGCCGGACGCGCGGCGAGTCCGCCGGTGCGCGAGCGGCTCGCGCGCGCGCTCGAGGTGATGCGCACGCTGCGCCTGCCGGACGGCGGCCTGCCGCCGGTCGGCGACGCCGACGAAGCGCGCATCCTGCTCGCGGCGCACGACGCGCGGCTCGACCTGACGGGCGGTGCGCTCGCGGCGTGGCTCGGGGCCGACGCGCTCGCCCCCGACACGGGCGCCTACGCGCAGCTGGTGCTTGGGCGCACGCCGGTGCAGGCGCGGTCGGCGCTCGATGGACGCCACGTCTTCCCGGACGGCGGCTACACCGTTTGGCGCGATCGCGGCGTGCTCGCCACGCTCGACCACGGCCCGCTCGGTCTCGGCCGGCTCGCCGCGCACGGCCATGCGGACGCGCTCGCGCTCACGCTCTTCCGCGGGCTCGACGCGATCGTGGTGGATCCGGGCACCTACGCGTACCACGAGGACGAGGCCGCGCGCGCGCGCTTCCGATCGACGCCCTACCACGCGACGGTGACGTTCGACGGCCGCAACCAGAGCGAGCTGCTCGGGCCGTTCCTGTGGGGGCGCCGCGCCGAGGTGAGCGGCGACGCCGGTCATGGCGTGTGCCGGTGGGCGAGCGGGGAGCTCCACACCCGCACCGTCGACGCGTCGGCGGAGCGCGTGACGATCCTCGATCGCGTCGAGGGCGCGGGCGCCGAGGTGGTGTTCCCGCTGGCGCCGAACGCCGCGGTGACGCTCGACGGCCGCCGCGCCGTGGTGCGGACCGGGCGCACGTCCGCGGTGTTCGCCGCCGAGGGCATCCAGCACTGGCGCGTCGAACCCGGCGAGTTCTCGGCCGCGCTCGGCCGGCGCGAACCCGCGCCGCGACTCGTGGCACGACTGAACGGCGCCGAGGCCCGCACCGAGATCCGCCTCGGAGACGCGTGAGGCGGAGGCGACGCGGGCCTCCGCCTCCGCCTCCGCCTCGTGACGCTGCCCGGGCCCGCGGCGACGGCGCTCGGCGACGTTCCTAGGGCCTGGGCTTGAACATCCGGTCCGGCTCGCCCTGCTCCCACGGCCGGTAGGTCATCGCGAACCGCACGCGGTCCCCAAGTGGCGGATGGGTGTAGAACATCCACACCCGCCACGCGGACGGCTCGGGGTCGGAGCGGTTCTGCGAGCCGAGCTTGATGAACGCGCGGGCCGCCGCGTCGTTGGAGTGCGTGACCTCGAGCCCGAAGATGTCGGCCTCGTGCTCGGTGCCGCGGCTGAGGCCGTTGGTCACCGGCTGCGCGACGAACGAGACCACGGTGAGCACCGCGGCGAGCAGCGGCAGGGACGCGATGTCGTGCAGCTGGGTGAAGCCCCAGCGTGGGCCGAAGCGCTTCACCAGCGGGGTGAGCATCCCCGCGGAGAGCCAGAACAGTGCGAACGACAGCAGGCTGAGCACCAGCACGGATTTCCAGATGTGGTGGAGCACGTAGTGCCCCATCTCGTGGCCCATCACGAACAGGATCTCGTCCTGCTTCATCCCCTTGAGCGTCGTGTCCCAGAGCACGATGCGCTGCGAGACGCCGAAGCCGTTCACGTAGGCGTTGTACTTCTTGGTCTGGCGGCTCTTGTCGACCTCGTACACGTTGCGGCCGGGGATGCCGGCCTTCTGCGCGAGTGCGACGATCTCCGACTTGAGCTGCTGGTCGCGCAGCGGCGTGAACTTGTTGTAGAGGCCGTCGACGTAGGGCGCGATCAGCACCGCGCCGAGGATCACCGGCAGCGTGCCCAGCGCGAGCCACAGCCACCAGCGCTTCGGCTGCTTCTCGAGCGCGCCGTAGGCGAGCGCGATCAGTGGCACCACGCCGAGGAACAGGATCGAGACCACCAGCGAGATCCCCTCCTCGCCGAGCCAGCCCGCGAACGACTGGCTCGAGAGCCCGAAGCGATGCTCGAGCGCGAAGCCCTCGTACCAGCCGAGCGGGAAGCCGATCACGAACGACACCAGCGAATAGAGGATCAGGTAGATCAGCACGCGCACGTAGCGGCGCGAGCTCACCCGGTGCGCGACGTCGCGCATGCGCGCCGACAGGCCGGTGGCGAGCACGATGAGCGCGATCAGGATGGCGATGAACGGATCGACCACGGCGAGGAACGCCCGGATGCCCGCGTAGCGGCGGCTCTCGGGCGTGAAGTTCGCGTGGATCTCGGCCAGATAGTCCGCCAGCGTCGCGGCCTTCATCGTGTCCACCACGGCCGTGGAGTCGGCGCCCGGCGCGGCGAGCGGGGCGGTCGCGGCGGGCGGCTCGGCCGCGTGGGTCGCCCGAGCGAGGGTCAGCGCGAGGGTGAGCGTCATCCACAGACGATGCGCGCGGGGGCGCGGTGCGGCCGGGGTCATGGGCGGACCTCCTCGGATGGGATCACGACGGACCGCGGGACCCTAGGCGGTCGGGCGCGCGCCTCGCAACCGCCGCGCGGGCGGGCGCGGCGTTCCGGGTGCCGGACGCTGGTGCGGAGGGGCTAACGAACGATCGCGAGGCGGCGCAGGAACACCTCGCCCATCGCACGTGCGCGGACGAGATACATCCCGGCGGGCAGCGGGTGGGCCGAGGCGTCGTCGAGGCTCCAGTTGATCTCGTGACGGCCGCTGGTCTGGAACTCGTGCGCCAGCAGGCGGACGCGCCGGCCGAGCACGTCGAGCACCTCGACCCAGACGTCGCCGGGTCGCGGCAGCTCGAAGACCAACTTCGTGAGATCGCGCGCGGGATTCGGCTGGGGCGACGAGAACGAGAGGCCGGCGACCGGACCGGGACCGCCGGTGGGCGGCGGGACCGCGGTGAAGACGACGATGTTGGACATCGCCGACCAGTTGCCCTTCTCGTCCACGGTCTTCAGCGCGAAGTAGTAGGTGCCGTTGTCGACCAGGTTCGGGACCAGCACGCTCTGACGCGTGCCGGCGGGGCCGGGGGTCGGGATCCCCGAGACCATCCACGAGGTGGCGAAGTTGGCTTCGGTGATGGGGACCACCGACAGTCGCAGGTCGTAGCGGGCGGCGGTGCCCTGCCGGCCGTCGTCGCCGGGAGCGGTCCAGGAGAGGGTCACGTCGACCACGGCCCGAGCGGGCGCCAGCGCGCCCAGTGCGGCGAGGGACAGCACCGAACCGAGGAGGAGGATGAGCGAGGAGTGGGCGGTCGTCCCTGATCGCATCATGATGGGGGCTAATCTAGCGGGGGCTCCGCCAGAACTCCAGTGGGTTTCATCGAACGGCGATTACTTGACGCGCGGTGGACATGCCGCCCTCCCGCGCCCGCACGACATACACTCCCGCTGGCACTCGGTTCCCGTCTTCCGCACGCAAATCCCAGCGCACCGTCGTCGCGTTCCGCGTCGGCGCCTCCACCACCCACCGACGCACCTGACGCCCTGCGAGATCGAGCACCTCGACCTGCAGTGGTCCCGCGTCGGTCCCACTCAACGACATCGTGATCCCGTCGCGCGCGGGGTTCGGCCACGCGCGCGTGAACGCGAGCGGGCGCGGCTCCGCGGCCGGCGGCGCCACGCTCAAGAGATGGGACGCGAACGAGATGTCGTCGCGATCGAAAGTGATCTGATAGGGCGGCAGGCCGGTCGCGAGCGGCCCCGCGAGCGGCGAATCGGTCCCGCAGCGGAACACGCGCAGCCCCGGCGCAGTGGACTTGGTGTCGCACACCCACAGCTCGTCGCGCATCGGACTCAGCGCCATGTCGGGCAGGCCGCCGCCGCCGCCCGGCTTGTAGACGGTGCCGAGCTTGAGCCCCGTGAGGGTGTTCCACGCGACCACCGACGCGTCGAACGACGCGTCGCTCACGATCGCGTAGGAGTGTCCGGGCAGCAGGAACGCGAGGTCCGCGAGCTCCCCACCCAGCTCCTGCTCGGTGATGAGGAAGCCCGTGCTCTGGTAGAGCGGCTGACCCGGCACGATGACGTCGCCGCCCACGACCGGGATCGCCTCGATGCCGCCGTCGAGCACGCCGAAGGCGCCCGCACATCCGATCAGCAGCCGGCCGCCGAACGGGTCGTACTCGAACGACGTGGTCGGATTGCGTCCCACCAGCGGGATCGCCTGCACGCCGGGCCGCGCGGGATTCACGTCGAGCACGGTGTCCGCGCGGGTGTCGATCACGGCGACCAAGCTGGTTTCGGCGGGCACGAAGTTCACCAGCCGCTGGAGCGCGACGAACAGCCGGCCGTCCCCGAGCGCCAGGTGTGCGGCCTCGGGCGGACCGTCGCCGTCCGCGAATGGCGTGAGCGAGATCGAGCCGGTCACCGTGCCCGCCGCGGGATTCACGATCAGCAGCTCGGCGAGCCCGAGGCACGAGACGTAGGCCTTGGTCGGCGAGACCACCGCGATGTCCTGCGGGTTCGATCCGTTGCCGGTCGAGAACTGGCGCACGGTGGCGTAGCCCTGCGCCGGGTCGATCACCTGGATGTTGTCCTGGCCGAACCGATTCACCACGTAGAGGCGGCCGCCCCACCAGCGCAGCGTCGCGTCGGAGTGCACGCTCGCGACATCGGGACTGACGGCGCGCGTCGCGAGATCGACGGCGCTCAGGCCGCCGGTGGTGAAATCGGTGGTGACGACGTAGGCCTTGGTTTCGATCGGTGCGGTGGAGCCCACCCTCGGGAGCAGCGCAAGAAGTGCGAGGAACGCGAGCGGTGCACGATGCATGTGTTCCTCTAGCGATGGATGGGCTCCACCCGACCGATGTGCGTCTCGCACGCGAGGAACACACTACGTCCCGGTAAGGGGTACCCCGCCACGTCGGCCACGTGACGATTGGTGAGATTCTTCCCTTCGAGCGTCAGACGCAAGCGTTCTCGCACGACTTGCCAGCCGAGCGACACGCCGCATAGCGTGCGGGAAGGTGTCCGCATGCGATTGTAGGGATCCAGTACGTCGTCACTCATGGCTTGTACGTCGGCCGCGACCCGGAACGCGCCCAGCGGCGCGTCGAGGCGCAGGTAACCCTCGCGCTCGGGACGTTGCGGCAACCGCTTACCGCGCAGGTACGCCACGTCGCTCTGGTCGATCGCGGACTGCCAGGTGGTGTGCGCCATCACCGCGGCGCCGCCCGGCAACGCGAGTCGGGCGGTCAGCTCCTCGCCGCGGATGCGCGCCCGGGACACGTTCGCGG
The DNA here is from genome assembly GCA_963725865.1 of Candidatus Eiseniibacteriota bacterium. Classification (GTDB taxonomy): domain Bacteria; phylum Eisenbacteria; class RBG-16-71-46; order RBG-16-71-46; family RBG-16-71-46; genus CAVSAC01. The sequence goes on along the minus strand of CAVSAC010000012.1, from coordinate 321,173 downwards.
CGCGCGCATAGCTCTGCGAGAGCCTCGTGTACACGATCAGGTCGCGCGGCCGCGACTCGTAGTGCGCCCATTCCAGCGCCACCCGCGCGCGCCGCAGCGCGCCGCTCCAGGCGAACCCGGCATCCCAGCCCTCGGTGTGCTCGGGCCGCAGCGCGGGATTGCCGATCACGAAGCCCTGGTTGCCGAACAGCTCGAGGAAGTCGGGCGCGCGTTCGGCCGCGGCCCAGTTCGCGCGCAGCTCGAGGCCGCCGCCGGCCGCGAGCCGGGCGCCCAGCTGGGGCGAATTCAGCGTGCGGCGCACGTCCAGGGTCTGCACGCGGCTGCCCACCCCGCTCGTGCGCCGCTCGTCGTGCAGCCGGTCCCAGCGGCGCTCGGCCCGCAGCAACAGGCGCTCGCCCGGCGCGCGCCACTGCACTCCCGCGTGCGCCCCGTGGCCCTCGCGGCGGCTCGGCGGCGGATCGCTGAACGGGTCCGCCGCGTCCGCGAGTGCCGCGCGCTCGGCGCGTGCGCTGGCGCCGGTCTCGAACGCGAAGCCCGCCGGCAGCGCGGGCCACTGCAACGTGAGGGCCGCGTCCTCGCCCTGGAAGTGGTCGTCGCTGTCGTGGCGGCCGAGCCCCAGCTCGCCGAGCCGCGCGAGATCGCGCAGCCGCGAGCGCTCGCGCTGCAGCGCGCCGCGCACGCGCAGCGCCGGCGTCCAGCGCCCCGCGCGGCGCTCGCCCTCGAGCTGTGTGAGCGTGCGCAGGAACGCGAGCCGCGCGTTGCGCGCCGGCACCGCGCCGAGCCCCGGCAGTCCCTGCGCCTTGTGAAACACGTCCTCGCGCAGCGTCATGCGCGTGCGGCCGTCCGGCCGCCACGTCACGCTCGACAGCAGCGTCGCGGCGTCGAAGCGGTTGTTGACCCGCGCGCTCAGGCTGTCGTCAGCGGGATTGAACGGGGTGCCGTTGTCGTCCGCGTACCGGTAGTCGCCGCGCGAGCCCTGATAGCCCGCGTGCACCAGCGCCGTCAGCGGACCGCGCCCGGCACCCGCGGTCGCGCGTCCCTCCCACGTGTCGTACGAGCCGCGCGCCGCGTGCAGATCCAGCAGCCCCGGGCGGCTCAGGGTGATGAGGTCGATCGCCCCGCCGGGCGCCCCCGGCCCGAGCGCGAGCGGCGCGGAGCCGCGATAGACGTCGACGCGCTCGAGCGCGCTGAGCGGCAGGTCGGCGAGATTGACGACGCCGTGCGCGGCCGAGGTGATCGGCGCCCCGTCGAGGAAGACCGCGACCTGCCCCGCCGGCGCGCCGCGCAGCGAGACGGTGCTGTACGCGCCGAGCCCGCCGTACTGCACCACGCGCACCCCGACCGCGGCCGCCATCACGTCGGAGATGGTCTCGAACGCGCGCCCCGAGTGGCCGACCGGAAGCTCGGTGACGAAGCCCGTGGGGCGCCGGCGCACCGCGCCGTCGAGACGCGAGCGGTCACGGTCCACGCGCACCTCGGGGAGCGCATAGACGGTGTCCCGCGCGGCCGCGGTCGCGGTCGCCGGGGTGGCGAGACTCAGGAGCAGCAGGGTGATTCCGATCACGGCGTCTTTCGCGCTTCGATCGAGAAGGCCCGGCTTCGCGAGAGAGGATCTCGGGAGGCCGGGCCCGCAGCGGACGCCGTGCGCACCCGGGACGCTCTCTCGCGGAGCGTGCGGGCATGGCTTCCGGGCAGGTTTCCTGACTCAGGACCGTGCGGATCCCCGCCTTCCCAGCCGATGGGCCAGTGGCGTGCTGAGGATCCTGGGGGCCTTCACAGTGGCGGGACCGTGGGGGACTTTCACCCCTCTTCCCTTTCAACCCACGACGTGCGGGCACCCGGAAGATGTCGCGCGCAACATGCTTCACGCGGCGCGATGCGTCAAGGGCACAGTTGTGAACCCGTCGCGTGGCCCGCGCCACGACTTCGCGTGGCCCGCGGCGGCGCTGCGCAGCGGCTACCGGATCACGCAGGCTCGCGTCGTCAGGGACGTGCTGCCGCGTTGGAGCCGGATCAGGTAGATGCCCGATCGGAGCGACTTCGACGCGTCGAGCCCGAGGACATGATCCCCCGCTCCCAGCGTTCCTACGTCGCGCGCGGCCACGCGCCGCCCGAACAGGTCGAAGACCTCGAGCCGCGCCGGCGCGGCGTCCGGCAACGAGAATGCGATCGCGAGTCCGCGCGGCGATGGGTTGGGAGCCGCGCCGACGAGCGCGAGCCGAAGCGGCGGGACGGTGACCCACGTCTCGGACGAGGTGTACGCCGTCCCCGCCGTGGTCCACGCAAGTCGATAGGCATACTGACTTGCAGGCTGCGCGGTCTCGTCCTCGAAGCGGAGCGTCCCGGACGCGTCGGGATGAAGGGTGGCGACATACGTCCAGTCGGTGGAAGCCGTGCGTCGCTCCACAGCGGCCGCGAATTCACTCCCGATGGGCGCACGCCAGGTGAGAACCACGTGCCACGGGTGCGACTCCACCGCCGCCAGCGTGAGCGCGGTCACCACGGGCACGGCAGACGTCATCGTCCAGGGACTGAGCATGCCGTCGCCGCAGGCATTGCGAGCACCGCCGAGGAGGACGACGCGATCCTTGCGATCGTCGTATACCGCGGCCGCTCCCCAGCGTGCGTTCGGAATTCCGGCGGAGTAGGTCGCCGGCCTCCAACCCGTGCTGTCCCCGAGCGGGAGTATCCACGTGTCTGCGAGCGAACCCGTGTTCGCGGCCTGGCCGCCGAACATCACGACGCGCTGCCTCAGCGCGTCATACACCATGGCCGCCATCCGTCGGGGGGACGGGAGCTCCGCGCTCGCGAACGGCGACCAACGGGGCTCTGGATCGAACGTGAGCTGCCACGTCTCGTTCGTGGCGGACGTCGCGGTCGAACCCCCGAAGACGATCATGCGATCGCCCACCGGGTCGTACACCGCACTGTGGCCCCAGCGCGCGGAAGGCCAGTCCCCGAGCGGCGCCAGCCGCGTCCAGCTGGGCCGACCCTCCAACTCCAGCGCCCAGGTGTCATCACGGATACCCGCCGCGCTCACGCCACCGTGAATGATCATGCGGTGGCGCCGGGAATCGTAGATGGCGGAGTGCAAGTAGCGATCGTCGGGCGGCATGCCGTCGGCCCCGAGGAGGCTCCACGGCTGTCCGGGAGCGAGCGGGAGTTGCCAGAGCCCCGCGACGGTGGGAGGTCCGGGGTAGCCGCTGCCGCCGAACACGATCATGCGATCCCCGACCGGATCGATGACGGCGCTGTGTCCGTGGCGCGCCGCCGGCGCCGAGTCGCGGGCCAACCGCTCCCAGCGCGGGTGCGGCTCGAGGCTCAGGCTCCACAGGTCGGCATAGGTGGTGTACTCGTACTCGATGGTGCGCGTGTACATGGACTCGCCACCGTAGACGAGGATGCGCCGTCGCGACGAGTCGCAGACTGCGGACAGAAGGTAGCGTGCGACCGCAGGATCGGGATCGCCCGCCTCGAGCCGTGTCCACGCAGGACCGTCCGCAAGTGACAGGACCCAGGTCTCGTCCCCGGCCCCCGCTCCGCCAAAGAGCACCATCCGATTCCGTGACGAATCGAACGTGGCGCGTGAGAAGTAGCGCGGGCCGGGAACCGGATCGGGCGCGACGATCCGGACCCACGCGAGTGAGTCGCGGAAGCGGAGCGCCCACGCCTCGGGCTGTGGCGGGTCGTTCCTCGAACTGTCGCGTCCCGAGAACACGAGCAGCTGGTCGCCGACAGGATCGTACGCCGCGGCGAACTCGCGGCGCCCCGGGACGATCTCGCCACCTGGCGTCAGTCGCCGCCACGCCACGGAGTCCCCGAGCGACAACTCCCAGACGTCGTTCAATGCCCCGAGTCCGAAATACCCGGGGCAACCGCCGAACAGGATCATCCGATGACGCCGCGGATCCGGGAACAGCACACCGTCCTCACGCGGCGGCGGGATCACCCCGGTCGGCGAGAGCTTCTCCCACGACGGAGTGCCTGAGAGGTTGAGCGCCCAGAGCGACGAGTCCTCGGCGACCCGATCGACGGCATGTCCGCCGAACACGATCATGCGATCCCCCGCGGGATCGTATGCGGCGTGCGTGCCGACGCGGTAGCCCGGCCCCGAGCCAGCGGGCGTGAGCTGCGACCAGCGCGGCGTTCCGCTGAGCTCGAGGGCCCAAACCGCACTTGCGGAAACGGGCTCGTAGGACCATCCCGCATAGACGAGCATGCGATCCCGCACCGGATCGTAGACCGCGGCGTGATCCATCCGCCCGACCGGGCCCGGTCCCTGTGCATCGATGAGCGTCCAGGCGCCTTCGTCCGACAGGGGCCTCGTCCACGCCGACCCGGAGAACTGAGTCGATCCATTCTCGCCCGCGTAGGCAATGAGGCGGTCGCGGCGGCTGTCCACGATCAGGCTCGCGGCGCTGTATCCGACGAGGTTGATGGGGGTCCAGTTCTCATCGCCCGCGCTCGCCGCCCCGAGTCCGGACACAGGGGATGCCGCGCGCTCCAACGAATCGAGCATTCGTGAGCGGGCGTCGTTCGGGACCGGTTGCACGATCGACTGCGGCCCCGGGAAGTCCGGGCAGCTCGGATACCTCGGGGTGGCGGCCGCCCATTGGACGGGGCATTGCAGCGCGGCGGCTGTGAGCGCGAGCCAGCCTGCCCAGCGAGCTTGGCGACGTAGCATGCGGCGACCTTCGATCCGTGGAATCCAGCAGCGATCGACTGCGAAAGACGGTACTCCCACGACGGGTGGACGTCGAGCGCCCCCGAGTGGGCGCCACGCGATGGCTGCGCGCTCGCGAGGCACGTGCGCTGCGTGGGTGCTACGCTGCGCGACATGGATGCGATCTCGTTGAAGGTGATCGGGACCGTGCGCAACGAGCGGCACGACGTGGGCGACGATTTTGGCTGGGGCGGAGTGGAGTCGGTGATCGAGCTGGGCGAGGAGTTCGTGGAAGGGGTGGCCGGGCTCGCGGAGTTCTCGCACGTGCTGGTGGTGTTCTTCATGCACCGCGACACCGGCGAGCTGGTGCGCATCCAGCGGCGGCCGCGCGGGCGCGACGACATGCCGATGCTCGGCGTGTTCGCCCAGCGCGGGCGCAGCCGGCCGAATCCGATCGGCGTCACCGCCACCCGGATCGTGCGCGTGGAGCCGGGGCGCGTGGTGGTGCGCGGGCTCGACGCGGTGGACGGCACGCCGGTGCTGGACCTCAAGCCCTACGTCCCGGCGTTCGACCGCCGCGACGACGCGCGAGTGCCCGATTGGATCGCGCGGCTGATGGAGGGCTACTTCGAGTAGCGGGCGGGGCGAGCCGCGCCGATCGCGGCATCGGCGGCGGAGCGCCACCCGCGGGATCGCCAGCGGCGCGCAGTTCGCGCCCACGGGCGATTCCGGGACATCGCTCGCTCAGTCCACCAGCGCCCGCGCGCGCCGGAAGACCGCGTACCACATCGGCCGTGTGAGCCGGCCGGTGTTGGTGTTCTGGCGGCTCGGGTGGTACGAGGCGAGCAGCGTCATGCCTCCAAGCGCGGTCTCCGCGCCGTGCGCGAAGCGCGGGCGCTCGCGGGCCCCCAGGCGCTCCCACCAGCCGGACGCGCGCAGCCAGGCCTCGTGCCCGATCGCGCCGAGTGCGATCACCACGCGCACGCGATCGAGCAGCGCGAACTCGGCGGCGAGGAACGGCCGGCAGCGCTCCAGCTCCTCGCGCGTGGGCTTGTTGTCGGGCGGCGCACAGCGGCCGGCGGCGGTGACGTAGGCGCCGGTCAACCGCAGGCCGTCGTCGCGGTCGATGCTCCGCGGCTGGTTCGCGAAGCCGAAGCGATGGAGCGCCTCGTACAGCCAGTCGCCGCTCGAGTCGCCGGTGAACACGCGGCCGGTGCGGTTGCCGCCGTGCGCCGCCGGCGCCAGCCCCACGACCAGCAGCCGCGCGCGGGCGTCGCCGAAGCCGGGCACCGGCCGGCCCCAGTACACCTGATCGCGGAACTCGCGCTTCTTCTCGCGCGCGACGCGCTCGCAGTGCGTGCGCAGGCGCGGGCAGCGCTCGCACGCCACGATGGCGCGCGTGAGTACTGCGAGCGTGCGCGGGCGCGCGGGCACCTTCACCGGCCCAGCCACGCGATGCGCACCGCCGCCACGCCGCGCGCGTCCTCGAGGCGCGCGAAGTAGATGCCCGGCGGCACGCGCCCGCCGGACTCGCGCGCGCCGTCCCACGTCACCACGCCGGCGCCGGCCGCGGGACGCGCGCGCCACACGCGCCGGCCGCCCGCATCGAGCACCTCCAGCCCGGCGCCCGTGGCGAGTCCCTGGTAGCTCAGGCGCACCGCACCGCGCGCGGGGCTCGGCCACACGCGCAGCGCCGGGCCCGCGCCCGCACGCAACGCTCCGAAGTCGCCGCGGATCCGCAGCAGCGCGAAGTCGCCGGGCGCGAGCGCGAGCGTCACGCGCGCGCCGCCGTCGCCGGGCGCGCCGGGCACCGCGCTCCACTCGTCCGCCGTGGCGCCGCATTGCTCCACGCTGCGCGCGTGCGGCAGCGTGAGTGCGAGCGTCTGCGCGCTCGCGGAGTCGCTGTTCGCGACCAGCACCAGCCGCGCGCCGTCCGCGGCGGCGAACTGACCGAGCGCCGCGCGGCCGTCGACCGCCAGGATCCAGTCGTCGGCGGCGAACCGGGTGCCCCCCACTGGGCAGGAGCCCGCGTACTCGGTGGCGAGCCACGTCGCGGCTGCGAGCGTCTCGCCCGCCGCCCGCAGCCGCGGCGCGAGGGCGGCGAGCGGGGCGTAGAGCGGACCGAGCGATCCGTCGCGCGCGATCAGGCCGTCGCCCCACTGCGTGACCGGATCGGGCGCGGGCGACCAGTAGGTGAAGAACCCGATGCCCCGCGCGCCGTGCGCCAGCAGGTGCGCGGCCTGCCAGGCGAGCAGGCCCGGCGTGACCTGGCGATAGCTCAGGTGCGGCGTCACCAGCACGATCGACCAGAACGGCAGCCCGCTCTCCCGTGCGACCGCGGCGAGGCCGGCTGCGTTCTCCACGAACTGGCCGTGGTCGCCGGAGTCCTCGAAGTCGTAGTGGTCGTCGCACAGCACGCGGGGCCGCACCCGCGCCACGTACTCGCGCAGGTAGGCGAGCCAGTCGTCGCGCGTCGCGAACGCCTGGCGGCCGAGCAGGTTGTTCCACGCGATGCGCTGGGGGTCGCGCTCGCGCAGCACCTCGTGGACGCCACCGAGCAGGTCGAACAGCGCGGCGCCGGGCTCGTCGCCGAGGTACCAGCCGAGCACCTCGGCGCGGCCGGCGTAGCGCGCCACCACCGTGTCGATGAGCGCGCGCCCGGCCGGCGAGCGTGGATCGAGGTGGTAGAGCCCGGCGAAGCCTTCGTCCCACACGATCGCGCGCAGGCCTCGCGGCGCCAGCAGGTCGAGGCGCGCGAGATTGTCGGCCGTGCGCCCCTCGACGGCAGTGTCGCTGAACGACGGGAGCACCAGCGTCATGCCGGCGGCCACCAGCTCGTCCATGCGCCGGGCGTTCGTGGAATCGGCGGGCGGGCTCACCCAGCCGAACAGCGTGAACGCCGGGAATCCGGGGCCGCTCGGGGGGACGGCGTTCGCTGCCGCCGAACCGGCGACCACGCGGCCGGCCGGCCGTGGGCCATCGCCCGCCGCCACCAGGGACAGCACCGCGACCAGCGACACCGAGAGCATCTGGAACGAGCGCACAGGGCTACGGTAGGGGCCTTGCTTCACCCCGGGCAAGTCCCTAGATTCCCTCGGTGCTTGAACGATTGTGGGACGCCCTGGCCGCGCTGCGGGAACTCCTCATCGGGCGTCCCAAGAATCTCCTCGACCCGCACATCCACCACACCCTGGCTCTCATCGCGTTCTTCGCGTGGGTCGGCCTGGGCTCGGACGGGCTTTCCTCCTCGTCCTACGGTCCCGAGGAGGCGTTCCTCCACCTCGGTTCGCACCAGCACCTGGCGCTGTACCTGGCGCTGGCGACGGTCGGCACCATCTTCCTGATCTCGGCCTCCTACGGCCAGATCATCGAGCTGTTCCCGAGCGGAGGCGGCGGCTACCTGGTGGCCACCAAGCTGCTCGGCACCTACCCGGGCGTGGTTTCGGGCTCGGCGCTGGTCGTCGACTACGTGCTCACGATCTCCATCTCGGTGGCATCCGGCTGCGATGCGATCTTCTCATTCCTGCCGCCGGCCCTCATCTCGACCAAGCTCCCCGTCGAGCTGGTGATCATCGTGGGACTCACGTCGCTCAATCTGCGCGGCGTGAAAGAGTCCGTGCAGATCCTGTTGCCGATCTTCGTCGCGTTCCTGATCACCCACGTGGTGCTGATCCTGCAGGGCATCCTCGGACACTCGGCCGCGCTGCCCCACCTGGTCGCGGACACTGCGCGCGACACCCAGATGGCGGTGCGCGATCTGGGCGTGTGGGGGGTGCTGTTCGTGTTCCTGCGCGCGTTCTCGCTCGGCGGCGGCACGTTCACGGGCATCGAGGCGGTCAGCAACAGCACCGACATCCTGCGCGAGCCGCGGGTCGAGACCGGCAAGCGCACCATGTTCTACATGGCGATGTCGCTCTCGTTCACCGCCGGCGGCATCCTGCTCTGCTACCTGCTCAACGGCGTCACGCACGTTCCCGGCAAGACGCTCAACGCCGCCCTGTGGGGGATCCTCACCGACGGGTGGCAGCTCGGCGGCATCCACTTCGGCCCCCTGGTGGTGGTGCTCACGCTGCTGAGCGAGGGCGCGCTGCTGTTCGTCGCTGCGCAGACCGGCTTCCTCGCCGGCCCGCGTACGCTGGCCGCGATGGCGGTGGACCACTGGGTGCCCAAGCGCATGGCGCACCTGTCCGAGCGCCTCGTCACGCAGAACGGCATCCTCGCGATGGGCATGGCGGCCGGGCTGGTGCTGCTCTACACCCGCGGCGCGGTGCGGCTGCTGGTGGTCATGTACTCGATCAACGTGTTCATGACCTTCACCCTGTCGCAGCTCGGGATGGTGCGGCATTGGTGGAACGAGCGGCACACGCTGGAGCACTGGCGCGCGCGCATGTTCGTCGCGAGCCTCGGTACGTCGGTGACCGGCGGCATCCTGGTGGTCACCGCGGTCGTCAAGTTCGGCGAGGGCGGCTGGGTCACGCTGGTCGCGACCGCGGGCCTGATCGCGTTCTGCTTCGTCGTCCGCCGTCACTACCACCGCGTGCGGGCGATGCTCTCCTCGCTCGACGAGGTGCTCACGAACCTGCCGCTGCCCGAGCCCAAGACGATGCCCGACCTGGCGCCGGATGGTCCCACGGCCATCGTGCTGGTGGAGTCCTACGCGGGTCTCGGGATCCACACGCTGCTGTCGGTCCAGCGGATGTTCCCTCGGCATTTCAAGAACTTCGTGTTCTGCTCGGCGGGATTGGTCGACTCCGGCCAGTTCAAGGGCACCGCGGACATGGACGCGCTCGAGCAGAAGGTGCGCGCCGATCTCGAGCGCTACGTGAACCTCGCGCAGCGCATGGGCTATTACGCGGAGTACCGCTACACGCTCGGGACCGACCTCATCGAGGAGCTCGAGCACATGTGCATGGACCTCATCAAGGAATTCCGGCGCCCGGTGGTGTTCGCGGGCCAGCTCGTGTTCCAGCGCGAGAGCCTGTTCACGCGCACGCTGCACCACGAGACCGCTTTCTCAATCCAGCGGCGCCTCCAGTTCGCTGGCGTGCAGGTGATCATCCTGCCGATCCGCGTCTGGGAGCGGAACTCCGCCGCGTGAGGCGGACGGGCTCATGCTGAAGCGGCTGCGCGGCGCCCTGATCGGCGCACCTCGAAACGTGCTGGACCCGCACATCTACCACCAGCTCGCGCTCATCGCGTTCTTCGCGTGGGTCGGGCTCGGCTCCGACGGGCTCTCGTCCTCGTCGTACGGCCCCGAAGAGGCGTTCCTCGCGCTCGGCCACCACACCCACCTCGCGCTCTACCTGGCGTTCGCGCTGGTGCTCACGGTGTTCCTGATCTCGGCTTCGTACCGCCAGATCATCGAGTTGTTCCCGAGCGGCGGCGGCGGGTACCTGGTGGCCACGCGACTGCTGTCGCCAGGGCTCGGACTGGTCTCGGGCAGCGCGCTCGTGATCGACTACATGCTGACGGTTGCGGTGTCGGTCGCAGGCGGCTGCGACGCGATCTTCTCGATGCTGCCGCAGTTCGCGGGCGCCAAGCTCGAGACCGAGTTCGTGGTGATCGCGGCACTCACGCTGCTCAACCTGCGCGGCGTGCGCGAGTCCATTCTCGTCCTGGTGCCGATCTTCCTGGCCTTCGTGCTCACCCACGTCGGGCTCATCGTGTGGGGGGTGCTCTCGCACGGCACCGCGGTCGGGCACCTGCTCGTCGACACCGTCGGCGACACCCGCGCGGCGGTCGGCGAACTGGGCCTGCTCGGCGTGCTCGCGATCCTGCTGCGCGCGTTCTCGCTCGGGGGCGGCACCTTCACCGGCATCGAGGCGGTCAGCAACGGCGTGCAGATCCTGCGTGAGCCGCGCGTGAAAACGGCGCACCGCACCATGCTCTACATGGCCACCTCGCTCTCGTTCACGGCCGGCGGCATCCTGCTCTGCTACCTGCTGAACGGCGTCGTGCACGAGCCCGGCCGCACCCTGAACGCCTCGCTGTGGGCGCTGCTCACCGGCGGTTGGCACCTGGGGGGCGTCGACGTCGGCCCCGCGATCGTCGTGATCACGCTGGTCAGCGAGGGCGCGCTGCTGTTCGTGGCGGCGCAGACGGGGTTCATCGACGGACCCCGCACGCTCGCGGTGATGGCGGTGGACCGCTGGGTGCCGAGCCGCTTCGCGTACCTCTCGGAGCGCCTCGTCACCCAGAACGGCGTGCTGCTGATGGGCATCGCGACCGTCGCGATCCTCGCCTACAGCAAGGGCAACCTGCGCCTGCTGGTGCTGATGTACTCGATCAACGTGTTCATCACGTTCACGCTCTCGCAGGCCGGCATGGTCCGCCATTGGTGGCAGGTGCGCTCGACCGAAGCCCACTGGCGCCGGCGCCTGGCGATCGCCACGCTCGGCACCTGCGTCACGGCGCTGATCCTCGCCGTCACCTCGGTGGTGAAGTTCGGTGAGGGTGGCTGGGTCACGCTGGTCGTGACCACCGTGTTCGCGGGCGGTTGCGTGATGATCCGGCGCCACTACGACCACGTCGCGCGGATCCTGAAGGGGCTCGACGAGACGCTGCTGAATCTGCCGTTTCACGCGCCCGTCCCCGAGCCCGCGCTGACCCCGAACGGTCCCACCGCGATCGTGTGCGTCGGGCGCTACGACGGCCTCGGCGTGCACACCCTGCTGTCGGTCCAGCGGCTGCTGCCGCGGCACTTCAGGAACGTCGTGTTCGTCTCGGCCGGCGTGGTCGACTCCGGACGCTTCAAGGGCGCCGACAGCATGCACGCGCTCGAGGAACAGGTGGCGCACGACCTGCAGGAGTACGTCCGGCTGGCGAACCACATGGGGTACTATGCCGAATATCGCTACGCGCTCGGCACCGACACGGTCGAGGAGCTCGAGCTGTTGTGCGCCGGCCTGGCGCGCGAGTTCCGGGGCATCGCGGTGTTCCTCGGCCAGCTGGTGTTCCAGCGCGAGAACCTGTTCACCCGCATCCTGCACCAGGAGACGGCATTCGCGATCCAGCGGCGCCTGCAGTTCCGGGGCCTGCACTCCATCATCCTGCCGATCCGAGTCTGGGAGCCGACCGCGTAGTCGGACCCGCTGAGCGCCGGACCCGTGCGCGCGGGCCCCACCCGCCGCGCCGCGCCAAGGAGGAGCCGTGTACCAGATCGACATGCGAGGCAAGCACGCACTGGTGATGGGTGTCGCCAACCACCGCAGCCTGTCGTGGGCGATCGCCCAGTGCCTCGCCACCGCCGGCGCGCGGCTGTGCCTGACGTACGCGGGCGAGCGCCTCAAGTCCACAGTCGAGGAGCTGGCGGCCACGCTGCCGCACGCGTTCACCACCGAATGCGACGTCACCAAGGACTATGAGATCGACGAGGTGAAGCAGAAGATCGAAGGTCGCTGGGGCTCGCTCGACGCGCTGGTGCACGGCATCGCGTTCGCGCGCAAGGAGGACCTGGAGGGCAGCTTCGTGCACACGCCGCGCGAGGGGTTCCAGCTCGCGATGGACGTGAGCGCGTTCTCGTTCATCAACGTGGTCGGGCGGATGGAGCCGCTGCTCGAGAAGAACGGTGGCAGCGTGGTCACCCTCACCTACCTGGCTGCTACGCGCGCGATCCCCAACTACAACGTGATGGGCAGCGCCAAGGCGGTGCTGGAGCAGAGCACGCGCCAGATGGCGTACGAACTGGGTCCGAAGAAGATCCGCGTGAACTGTATCTCGGCCGGCCCGGTCAGCACGCTGGCCGCGCGCGGCATCCGCGGCTTCACGGACATGCTCAAGGAGCACAGCGGCGCCGCGCCGCTCGAGCGCAACATCACCAAGGAGGAGGTCGGCACCGCCGGCCTGTTCCTGCTCAGCGACATGGCGAGCGGCATCACCGGCACCACGCTCTACGTGGACGCCGGCTGGCACATCCTGGGGATGTAGGCGCGGCATGTGGCGCCGGCTGCGCGCCCTGGGGTGGCTGGCGGTGCGGCTCGCGATCGCCGCGGCGCTCGCGGGGGCGGTTGCCGGTGCGCTCCTGGTCGCGATCGGCGTGCGCGATCGCCGCGTGCCCGCCGACCTCGGCGTGATACTCGCGACCCGCGTGGCGCCCGACGGCACGTTGCTCGCCGCGCCTGCGCGCGCGCTGCGCGAGCGGGCTCGAGGTCTACCGCGCCGGCCTGGTGCCGCGGCTCATGGTCTCGGGCGGGATGGATCCCAACGGCTACGACGAGGCCGCGTGCATGAAGGCGTGGCTGATGGCGCGGGGTGTGCCCGACAGCGCGATCGTGGCCGATCCGCGCGGCGTGGATACCTGGCACACCGCGCTCGACGCGCGCGCCTATCTCGACGCCCATCATCTGCGCAGCGCGATGATCGTGACGCAGGGCTTTCACGTCCCGCGCACGCGATTTGCGTTCGCGCGCGTCGGGATCACGCGGCTCGCGTGGGTGCACGCGCGATTCTGGGAGCCGCGCGACCTGTACTCGATCGCGCGCGAGCTGCCGGCGCTGGTGAAGTACGCGGTGAGGCGGGTGCCGCGGCGCGGCACGAGATAGATGCGGGCGGGAGGGCGGGTGAGGAAGCGGATGTACCTCGCCGCGCACCACCTGCACAGCGCGATGATCGTGACGCAGGGCTTCCACGTGCCGCGCACGCGATTTGCGTTCGCGCGCGTGGGGATCACGCGGCTCGCGTGGGTGCACGCGCGATTCTGGGAGCCGCGCGACCTGTACTCGATCGCGCGCGAGCTGCCGGCGCTCGTGAAGTACGCGGTGAGGCGGGTGCCGGGGCGCGGCACGAGATAGGTGCGGGCGAGAATCCTTCCAAGAGTGCCTGCGTCCTCGCCTCGCCCCTCCTTCCATATCGTGGGCTCGTCATTGGGAGCATGCCGTCCAGGCTGAGCTATCGCGTCAAGCAACGTGGAGGGCGCGCGGGGCGGCGCATCGCGCGCAATTCAGTGACTCCCGCCCCGGTCATGCGGCGCATCGCCGCTGCGCCTCGCACGACACCGGAATTCAGACGCCCTACCGCCTCCGACGTAGCTGCTCGTCTCCAGAGGCTCGACCGGGACCTAGTTCCACCGAGACGTGTCCGACCCGATGGGCGTGGCTCGACCCTTGAGTCAGCGGCTATGCGGGAGAGGATCCAGCGACTTCAACGGTGCCTGGGGAGGCATATCACCCTCGAGATGTGCGCAATCGAGCGAAGCAGCACGTACGCCTCCGATCACACTGCCCCGACTGAGTCCAAGTCCAGAACCAGACGCCCCAGCTCCCGACACAGGGCCCCCATCAGGTCGCTGCTCGTACCAAGCCGCCGGATCGTCTCCCACTTTGTTGAGATTGGAATGGCCCAGATGCCGCGGCCCGCATGCGCATTCGCCCACGGCGGCTGTGCCGTTGTTGCATTGCAGCCGTGTTTTAGCTTGTTCATGCCAACCTCTACCACTCCCCTCCTCTCCCGACGCGCTTTCCTCACCTCGCCATCGGCCGCAGGCACGTCCACGAACACATAGACATGGTTTCGCGGATCCGTGCGTGACACCCTCGACACGAGCTTTACCGGACGTACCAGCGCAGTCCTCACGTACGTTCGTGCAACAGCGCGCAGCGTCCGCGAGGCCCAGGGATAGACTCGCTCTGCCCGTTGCCACAGCTTCGCAGGGCACTCCTGCGCACGAAGTGCGGCAACACTCGGCAGCCCCAGGACCGACGTAGCATCCATGCTCCGGCGCCGAGCTATCGTCCGGTAGAACATGCGTACATCCGACACCTCGTACTTGAAGTTGCGCCACATCACGCCACCGTCATTCCGTAGCCCAATCGCACGCAGGAACGCACCAGCGTTCTCCATGGCCGCGACATATTCCTGCCAGATGCGAAGCGCAACCATGCCCTGCACCCGTGCCCTCAACTCCCGTGAATTGCGCATCCGAGGCAAGTCAAAGAACTGCCTGTTGCGCGGTAGGTTATTCCTCGCGACGATCTCCCGACCGACGTTCCAAGGTCTATGCCCAATCTTCACGAGCGCAGACGTGACTATGAAATGATTTGCCCAGGTGATCGCGATTCGTTCCCTGATGAAAGCCTTGTCGTCGTTCGAGAGTGTCATCGTGAGACTTCCCTCCGACTGCCCGATTCAACCCTTATGCCGACCACTCCAGGCGCACACCGCGCCCCGCGAAGACCAGGGTTCCGCCGCTGAGCCAGTGAGCCATGATGTAGTGTGCGAAGCACCGAGGGGGCGTGGGCTCAAGTCGGACTCTTGCCCGTTGTTGAGCATCGGCGACGCCCGAATCCACCTGGAATTCCGCCCCAATGCCCCCTTCGATTTGAAGGCCATACTCAACTCCGAAGAATGCCAGGCCGCTGACCCTGACGGTGCAGGGTCGCAACTGCAGACGCGCCTCACCACCCCGGCTCACGTCCGCCGCCATCTGCAGGACGAGTTCCTTCTGCTCCAAGTCGACCGAGAATCGATAGAGCATCGCGTCATGTAGACCCTGTGGCAACGTGTGTTCCAGACGATCGAATGCGTCTGGACCCTCAAAGTAGAGACTCTCATCGGCCATCGTCACCTCCGCACCCACAAGTGCACTCAGGAGCGAGCCGCCGATCACTTGGAGTGCCTTCGATCCGGCCGACTCCCTCTAACCATGCTCGGAGCATGCCCCAGGCAACCCAGCCGGTCCACTGGACCCGTGCTCGACCACTCGACGAGTGACCAGATCGCCGTAAGCGTTGGCTACTGCTGGCTACGGGCTCAAGGTCCTTTGGCGTCTCCACACGTCCAGTCCTGCCCAACGACGCAAACGGCCCAAGGATGTGTAACTCCTCGGGCCGTCTGTTATTCGCTTCTAGCGATGTCTGATATTCGCTCGGTCTTACTCGTCCTCGGTCCCGCCCCGGTCTTCTGAGGAAGCGGACGCCCCACACCTGTCCCTCATGCTACCCTCCCGCCCCATGCGTGCACCGTCCACGCTTCCCGAGATCCTCGCGGCGCTCCGGGCGAGCGGCGACGAGGTCGCGGCGTTCTTCGCCGCCATTCCGTCCGCGTCGTTCTTCCGCGGCGACGCCATGCACTGGGGCCCGGCGTATCACCTCGGGCACCTCACGCTGGCGCACGCGCGCATCGGGGCGGGCTTCCGCGCTGGCGCGACCCTGCCACCGCATCCGACCGGGCGCTCGCGCACCTTCGACGAGATACGCGCCACCTACCTCGCGGGGCTCGCTACCGCGCCGGCGTCGTTCATCTCGAACAACCCGCTCACGGCGACGATCGAGCCATCGCAGGATCAGGCCGCGCTGGTCGCGGCGTTCGCCGCCGCCGATCGCCGCCTGCGCGATTCAGTCGCCACGTGGACCGAAGAGCAGTGCGACGCTCGCGCGCTCGTGCATCCGGTGCTCGGGCCGCTCACGGGCCGCGAGATGCTGTTCTTCTGCATGGCACACGATCGACACCACATCGAGGGCGTGAAGCGGCAACTCTCGGACGGGGCGGCGGGCTAGCGAGGGAAGAGGAATTTGAGCATCTCGGGGCAGCGATGCGTCCACGCGGCGTTGGTGTGCTCGGCCCCGGCCTGGGTCACCGACATGAAGTCGATCCCGGACCTGAATCTCTGGCTGAGCGCGACGCTCTCCATGGCGCCAACGGAGTTGTCGTGTGGCCAGCCGGTGTCCTGGTAGAAGCGGATGAAGTGACGCGATCGTCCCATGCGTTGCGCGAATTCCGGCATCGAGACGCCTGCGGTGTCGTAGTAGCCATAGGTGGGCGAGAACGCTGCGATCCTGCCGAATGTCTCTCCGTACGCGTAGGCTGCGTACGCTGAGATCAGCCCACCCAGCGACATGCCGGCCATGGCGGTGTGCTCGGGGTCAGTGAGCGTGCGAAAGCGGCGATCGATCTCCGGCTTGAGCGTGTCGCGGATGGCGCGAACGTAGGCGTCCCCGCCCCCGTTCGGCTTCAGGATGGGCGATGGCCAGGGCGTGTAGTCGATATTCCGCTGATTCCCGGGGCCATTCGCGATGGCGACGACGATGATGGGTTCCATCTGCCCGCCTCGGATCAGTTCCTCGCAGACCCGATTGACGTGCATTCCTTCGTCGACGTCGAACACCACCTCACCGTCGTTGAAGTACAGGACCGGGTAGCGCCGGTCGGTGGTCGCATAGCCCGGAGGCAGGTACACCCAGCACTTGCGGCCGTCGCGGAACGGCGCGAAGAGCAGTGGTTCGACGTGGCCCGATAGGAAGTGCCACGTCGAGTCGTTCGGCCCAGTGGGCGCCTGCGAGCAGGAGACCGTGAGCAGCGCCAGAGCCAGCACGCATACCTTCACTTGGGTTCGGCGGCGCAATGCTCCCCTCCTCGAGCGACCATGGCTGCGACCCCACGAAGCCGGACCCAGCGATCCGATCGTCGTATGGAGCGCGACCCAACCTTCTGTCAGACTGCGGGAGGATTGTACTCCGTACTCGAATCGAGGAGCCGCACATGACTCGACGTTGGTTTCGCGTACTGCCTGCCATCGCCCTGCTACTGCCCACCGTCGCGTGGAGCGCGGCCTTGACGCTGGGCTCCCACCTGGGGTTGGCGTCCATCCAGAGCGACGTCCGCGGCAGCGGGCGCAGCACCTCCGTCGCGTGGCCATCCAGCGTCATCACCTACCAGCCCGGACTGCGGGTCGGACTCGCGGATGATCACCACACTCATGCATTGTTCGTGGATACCGGGATGCTGAATCTCGACGAGGGTGGCTCGACCCTGAACATGGTCGTGGTCCAATTCAGCTACGAATTCGCCTTTCGCGCGGACAGGACCACCGCGCCGACGGCTTCCTTCGGTGCGGGCTTCTACCACGAGGGAAGTGCGGCATATGCCTCGACGTCGCCGGGCTATGGAGGCGGGCTCGGCGTTCGTCATCGGATCCGCGGCGATCACGGCGCGGTTCGCGCGGAGGTGCGGGCGGACTATCTGCGGTCGTCGGATGCATTCGGGCGACCGCGACTGACGACCGTCGGGCTCAGGCTCGGATTCGACCTGTGGCTCTGAGTCGTTGGCTACGGCGCCATGACTACACCTACTCCCCCTCCCCAGCTCCGATCGTCGTGGACTCCTGAACCACGCCTGCGCGGCCAGGACGAGCGCGCGACCGGACGCAAGTGAACTCAGCGAGGGCCTGCCTGGATTCGGCGGGCCGGGCTCGCGAGCGAGTCGCCTTCCGATGGGGCCACGATCGTGATGCGGGTCTCGCGAATGCGCTGCTTGTTGACGATCAGCGTCCCGAACCCGGCGCCCACAGCTATGAACGGTCCGCTCGCATCGAGGAAGTCGGAGAGCCGCGTGCGATCCCCTTCCGCCCGCCACCCGATGACGGCATCCACCCGGCTCTCGTCGACGAACCGCAGCTGCACCGCCTGCTCATGAGTCGCAGGGGCGCCCGGTGGGAGGATCAGGTGCTCGGGCGCGCCCGAACCCACCGCGACCCAGTCGATGTTGGTGCGCGTCAGCAGCAGCACGCTGCCCTCGTCGGCCTCGATGAATGGGATGACGCTGCGCGAGGAATTGAGCAGTTCGAGAACGGTCTCGGGGCGTTGTTCTCCAGCGATGCGCGGGAACAGCAGAAACCAGCCGTCCCGAGGGTCGAGGTGCGGCTGGGCGAGTCGGACCGGAATCCTGATCTTCTCGATGTGCAGGGACATGCATTCGCTCCTCGCGGAAGCGACGCTCCAAGAAGGACGCGTCCACCGGTGGTGAGTTGGCTGGCGATGCTTCGCCTGGGGACGCGGGAGGGGCTCCTGTCCGCGCCCAACATATCATGGCCCGCCGGCAACAGCTTCTCGGTCAATTGTCCGGGCTTCGCGCGATCAACGTGCAGATCCCCGATAGCTGCATCGTGGCGCGGCTCGCGGTGCCAGCGACCAGCGCGCCGGGCGCGCTGCGACTGAGCGTGTCGAGCGCCAATCCCGCGCGCGACGCGGTCGAGCTGCGCTACGTGCTGCCGCGTGCGGCGCAGGTGCGGCTCGAGGTGTTCGAACTGCGCGGAGCGCGCGTGGCCACGCTGGCGCAGGGCGCGCAGGCGTCCGGCGAGCACGTCGCGCGCTGGATGCCGGCCGCCGCGGTGGCACCCGGCATCTACCTCGCTCGCCTGCGGGCGGAGGGAGTCGATCGGATCGCGCGCATCGTGCGCGTGCGATGAGCGCTCGCCGCAGCGCCGGCTCCGCCCGGGGCCGGCGTCACGGCAACACCACCACCCGCTGGCTGAGTCGCTCGCCCTCGAAGCCGAGCAGCGCGAAGTAGACACCCGCCGGCGCGCGCTGGCCCGCATTGTCGCGGCCGTCCCACGTCACGGCCCGGCCCCCCCCGGTGGGCACGAACGAGCCATCGATCAGCGTGCGCACGCGCCGGCCGGCCAGGTCGTGGATCGCGAGCGTCACGCGGCCCGCGCGCGGCAGCGCGAACCGCAGCGTCGCCGCACCGTGCGCGGGCATCGGGTACGCGGGCGCCAGCGTGAGTGCAGTCGGCACCGCGGCCTCGACCGCCGCGATCGGCTCCTGCGGCTTGACCGGATCCACGACGTGGTACCAGGCGGTGTCGGTGCGCGCGCCGGCATCGGTGGCGATGAGCTGGAAGTACGCCGAGCGCGTGGGCTGGCTCGAGGTCGCACCCACCGTGAGGATCGAGTCCGCCAGCGTCACGGTGCTCGGAGCGCCGCGCAGCGAGTAGGTGACCGGTCCGCCGAGCGGCGACACGTGCAGCGTGTCGCGATGCACTGCGCCGTCGATGCGGAACGAGTGCCCGTCGCGCGGCACGAAGCGCGGCGAGTAGATCGTGCCCGGGCCCACCACGAACGGGACCGTGCGCACCGGCACGCCGCCGAGCAGCGTCACGGCGGTCCACGTGCCGTAGTCGGCCGCGTTCACGTAGCCGTTCCAGTACCACGCCCACCAGTGGCTGCCCTCGGACATGTCGCCGGGCATGGTGTAGTCCACCCACGCCCACAGCGACGCGTCGGGCCTGCGCAGCTCGACGCGGTAGGTCTCGCCGACCCGCGCGTGGAGCAGCAGGATCACCGGCAGGTAGGGCTCGTGGATGCCGATCACCGCGGGCTGCGTCATGCGCTCGGCGAAGTAGGTGCAGTAGTCGACGTTGTTGATGTTGCCGCCCATCGCGGTCTCGGTGGTGACATACGCGTCGTCGAAGCGAATGGGTTCGTCGCCGACGTACGGCGATTGCGCGGCCCATAGGCCGGGATTGGGATTCGACGGACCGCCCCACGGGTCGCGCCGCACGTAGGGGCCGCCCAGCCAGTCGGCCGCCTCGAAGTGCAGGTGCGGGCCGTACGAGTAGCCGCTGCTCCCCGCGAGCCCCAGCACCTCGCCGCGCTGGACGGACTCGCCGAGGTTGACGGTCATCGAGTTCGCTCGCAGGTGGTAGTAGTAGGTGTAGGTGCCGTCGCCGTTGGCGACCTCGATGTAGTTGAGCGTCGGATCGTCCGGCACTGCGCAGTTGCGGTCGCGCAGGTTCGCCCACACCGCGTACGTCACCACGCCCGGCGCGGCGGCGACGATGCGCTGGCCGCGATCCATCGCGCGGAAGTCGTTCAAGGCGATGTCGGTCCCGCGGTGCGTGTCGTACGTGTATGCGCCACCGCGGTAGTCGAGGATGCCGGCGGTCGGATCCTCGTCGACGTAGTTGACGATGTTCACGCCCTCGTGCAGCACGTGCTCGAGCGGCCAGGTGTATGACGGATAGAGCTGGGCGTTCCACGCGCCCTCGGGCGCCGCCAGTGCGCGCACCGCCGCGCGCTGCACGATCTGCGCGGGGAGCGGCGCGGCGCTCTCGATCGGCTGGGCGATCGCGCCGTGGATGGCGGGCGCACCGGGCCCAGCGGATGGCGCGGCGATGAGACGGGGCGGCCAGGCCGCGACGATCGCCAGGACGATCGCCGCGAGCGCGCTTGGGGCGCAGAGGCGTCTGGGCATGCGGTGCTCCGGTCGAAAGGTCGAACGGCCGCGCGACATCGATGCCGCACGACAGCACGAAGTCTACCGGGAGGCGATCGCGGCGAGGAGGATTTCGTGGCGTCCCCGACGCGTTCGCCCGCTCGCGTGCCGCGCTCGACTCCGGGCTCGGCTAGCCGTTCAGACGGGCTGGCCCGCCGGGATGAGCTTCTCGGTCAACTGCTCGAGCTTTGCGATCTGCTCGCGCAGGAGCCCCTTGTAGGCCAGCGCGTCGGTGCGATGGAGTTCGTGAAGTCGTTCGCGGTGAGCGGCTTCGAGCAGTTCCAACAGCACGCTGCGCTCGGATTCGGTGAGCTGGACGGTCATGGCGGCATCCTCCTTCACATCCCGGTGCTTTGGATCCGCCTCAAGCGTACGTCCGCGCTCCCGCGCGCTCAACCGGTCCGCCGCTGCCTCACGCGCCGCTGGCCGCGTGGGAGGCCCGGCGCGCCGCTACCCCGCCAGCCTCGCCGCCTCCTTCACCAGCCACGAGCCGATGACGTTGCGCTGGATCTGGTTGGTGCCCTCGTAGATCTGCGTGATCTTGGCGTCGCGCATCATCTTCTCGACCGGGTAGTCGGTCATGTAGCCGTAGCCGCCGAAGATCTGCACGGCGTCGGTCGTGACCTTCATCGCCACGTCGCTCGCCATCACCTTGCACATCGCGCTCAGGTGGCCGATGTCCTTGGTGTCGCCGCGGTCGATGCGCTCGGCGAGCGAGTAGATCAGCGCCTTGGCGGCCTCGATCTGCATCGCCATGTCCGAGAGCATCCACTGCAGGCCCTGGAAGTTCATGATGCTCTGGCCGAACTGGTGGCGCGTGTGGGCGTACTTGAGCGTCTCCTCGAGCGCGCCCTCGGCGATGCCGAGCGCCTGCGCGCCGACCCCGGGCCGCGAGATGTCGAACGTCTTCATCGCGACCACGAAGCCCATGCCCTCCTTGCCGAGCAGGTTCTCCTTGGGCACGCGCGCGCCGTCGAAGATGAGCTCGCGCGTCACCGACGCGTGGATGCCCATCTTCGTCTCCTTCTTGCCGAACGTGAACCCGGGCGTGCCCTTCTCGATGATGAAGCACGACGCGCCGCGCGCGCCCTTCTCGGGATTGGTGAGCGCCACGGTGGTGTAGATGTCGGCCTCGCCGCCGTTGGTGATGAACACCTTGGTGCCGTTGAGCACGTACTCGTCGCCCTCGCGCCGCGCGGTGGTGCGCTGCGCGCTGGCGTCGGAGCCGGCCATCGGCTCGGTCAGGCCGAACGCGGCGAGCTTCTTGCCCGAGGCGATCACCGGCAGGTACTTCTTCTTCTGCTCCTCGGAGCCGTGCAGCAGGATGGGGAACGTGCCGAGCGCGGTGCCCGCGAACGCCAGCGCGACACCGGCGCACGCCTTGGAGAGCTCCTCGGTCACCAGGCACATGTTGGTGATGCCGTAGCCCTCGTCGACGAGACCGTCGTAGGCGGTGGGGATGAACACCCGGAACAGATCGACCTTCGCCAGCGCCTCGACGATGTCCCAGGGAAAGATGTTCTCCTCGTCGTACTTCGCCCGGATCGGCTTGACCTTCTCCTCGGCGATCGTGCGCGCCAGGTCGCGAATGGTCTGCTGCTCTTCGGTCAAAGGCATCGCGTTCTCCACCGCCTCGCTCTGGGCCTCAAGGGCCACCCCAAACCCCCCGCACCCATCGTGAGCACGGGCCCGTCGCGTGCGAGACCGGGGGGTCGAGGAGAACGCAGCACGCGGGACCGGGTATCTCTAGCAGAAAGGCCGGCCCGGCGCGAAGGCCAAGAGTGTCGGGGCAGTTGACGCTTCTTCGGAGGTCGGCGCTGGCCGGCCGGAGCCGGCGTGCGGCGACAGCGGGTGCAAACCAGTCGCCCGCGCGCGCCTGGGTGGCAAGCCGGCACCACGGAGCACGGTGGCGCGCTCCTTGCCCCTCCCCAAGTGAGCGTGTGCCTGATCGGGCCCGTGGTCGGCCGAAGCTTCCAAACGCGATTCTCCCCCCTTCCTTCTCTGCAGCTCGAGGTTCGCATGATGCGTACCTTGGCCCTTGCGGGTCTGTTCCTGCTCATCGCGGAGGCCGCGACTGCGTCCGTGCCGAGCCGGCTTCCTTCCACGGATTGGATCTACGACGCGGCGCCGCTGCTCACCGGCAAGGTGCCGCGCGACACGCTCGAAGCCCGATGGGCGCGGGCCCAGTCGGCGCGGGCGCGGCCCGAGCAGCCGAACGGCGCGACCTGGATGGTCGACACCGCTTCGACCCACATCCGCCTCGACATGCCGCGGCAGCTCCGCGCATTGGGCGACTCCCACTACCCGCTTCCGGCGCTCTTCGCGCTGATCGCGGATCTCGACGGCGACGCCTACCCCGAGGTCGTGAGCACCTCGCCGGCGTCCGACTCGGTGCTCGTCTTTCTGGACGAGGCGGCCGACGCCACCGAACGGCGGATCGGCGCCAAGCTGCCGGGCCTCGCATTCGCGCTTGCGCTGGGAGACGTGGATGCCGACGGCCGACTCGACCTGGTGTGCTCGACCTGGAGCAGCGATCAGCTGGCCGTTCTGCGCGGACTCGGCAACGGCTCCTTCGCCGCGCCGTCGACCTTCGCGGCCGGACCCGGGACTCGCGGCCTCGCGCTCGCCGATCTCGACGCCGACGGCGATCTCGACATCGCGGTTGCGTGCGCCGACGACAGCACCTTGCGCGTGTTCCTCGGCGACGGCAGCGGCGCTTTCGCCCCGAGCGCCGCGTATCCCGTCGGGCGACAGCCCGCCCTGGTGATCGCCGCCGACGTCACGGGCGACGGCCGCCCCGACCTGATCAGCATGAACCAGGCCGCCGCCACCCTCTCGTGCCTGGTGAACCTCGGCGGCGGGTTCGCCGCGCCCGTGACGTCGCCACTGATCGGCAGGCCATTCGGGATCGCGGCGGGCGACCTCGATGCGGACGGACACGTCGACATCGCGGTGAGCACCGACGCGGGCAGCGCGGTGATGTGGGGTGATGGAGCGGGCGGGTTCGGCGCCGGCCCGGTGCTCTCGACCAGGTCCTGTCCCCAGGATGGTGGCGTCGCGATCGCGGACCTCGACGGCGACGGCCGGCTGGACGTGATCACCGGGGAATCGGGTGTTCGCGGCCCCGGAGCCTTCGCCTACTTCGGGGCGGTGCACGTGTTCCGCGGGCTCGGCGGCGGCGCATTCGAGAAGGGCCCGAGCTATCGCTCGGTTGCCAACCTCCAGTCGGTGAGCGTCGGGGACATCGACCACGACGGCCTTCCCGACATCGTCGCCTGCGGCGCGGGCGCGGGATACACCGATCCCCGCCCGTACATCTCCGTACTGATCCAGCGTCCGGATCATCGCCTGCGCAGTCTCACCGAGTACGGCACGCCCGGGGTCGGCAGAGCCCGGGCGGCGCGGCTCGGCGGTTCGGTGGACGACCTGGTCGCGGTGATCGGCGGGCACGTGCAGTTGATGGTCAACCAGGGTGTGCGCGGATTCGCGCCCGCGGTGGATCAGGGCCCGGGCACCATCGCGCTCGTGCGCGACCTCGACCGCGACGGCTTCGACGACGTGCTGGTGAGTAACGGCGACGCGCTGAGCGTGCTCCGCGGAACCGGTGGACACGCCTTCACACCGGCAGGCTGGTCGATGACAGGTTACGTGTTCCTCGCCGCGGGAGAGTTCACCGGAGACGCGCTCCCGGACCTGATCGTGCGCGACGCGACCGGGATTCTCTACCTGGCGCGCGGCCTCGGGAGCCGCCGTGTTCCAGTCGCCGGTCACGACCCAGGCGTACATTCCCTCGGATCCGATCAGCGGGCTGAGCCAGCGCGTCTGCAACAGCGCGGATCTCGACCACGACGGGCTCGACGAACTGCTGGTGTTCCGGCAGCGCGCCTCGTCGGCTCCCGACATTGGCGGTGAGCACCAACCGGACACGCTCGATGTCTATCACGTCGCTCCCGGGACTTCGTTGCTGCCCGTCGCGAGCTACCCCGTGCCCTGGCCGACCTCCAGCGCGTTCTACGGTGATCTGCCGAATCAGATCCTGCCCGCCGATTTCAATGGCGACGGATGGCCGGACCTGCTCGCGGTGCGCAACGCCCCGTCGGCGTGCTGCAGCCAGGGGAGCTACGCGGCGTTTCTCAATCAGCAGGGCGCCGGCACACTCCAGGTCACGGCGGCCGACTGGTCGGGCCGCGAGTTGTCCGAGGCGGCCATCGTGGACCTCGATGGCGACCTGCGTGACGACGTGGTGATGAGCGTGATCTACAGTGACGATACCGGTCGGCTCGACTGGCTCGTGAGCCGCGGCGACGGCACGTTCGCGAAGGGCAGGCGGGACGACGTCGGCGACTACCTCACGTCGATCACCGTCGGGCGATTCGACGAGGACTCTCACGCCGACATCGCCGTCACCGCGGGACGGGACATGACCGTGAATGTCGTCCTCAACGCCACACCCTGGCCCGATCGCTCGACGCCGGTGCTGGCCTCGCTCGTCTCCGCCTCGATCGACGCCGGCGTCGCGCGCATCACCTGGAGCACCGACGCCGCGCCCGCCGCCGAGGCCATCGTGCTGCGCTCGCTCGATGGCGCCGCGTGGTCCGAGCGCGCGCGGCTCCATCCCGACGGCGACGGCCGCGTGCGGTTCGAGGATGCGGCGCTCGCGCCCGGCCAGCGGGTCGGCTATCGCCTCGCGTTCACCGAGCGCGGCGCGCTGGTGACTGCCAGCGAGACCTGGCTCGCGGTGCCGGTGGCCGCGCGGCTGGCGCTCGCCGGCGCGCGCCCCAACCCGGTCGCGGGCGATCTGATGGTGGCGTTCTCGCTGGCGCATCGCACGCCCGGCACGCTGGCGCTGTTCGACCTCGCGGGGCGGCGTATCGCCGAGCAGGACGTGAGCGCGTTCGCGCCGGGCGAGCATCGCGTGCGACTGGCCGCCGCGGGCGCGGTGCGGCCGGGGCTCTACTTCATCCGCCTCGTCACGCCGGAGCGCACGCTCACCACCCGCGCAATCGTGGTGAGCTGATCGGAACCGCGGTCGGACGCGAGCCTCTCCCCGGCGACTGCGTCCACGACGAGCCCGTCACCGACGAGGTGGCGGGCTCGCTCCGTCTTGGGCCGTCGGCCGGCGCGCGACGTCGTGGTGACGGTGCGCTTGACGGTTATTGAGGCGCGCGTCGTGGTGAGTGAGCGTTCGATCGAGCGCCGGCACCACGGATGATGAGTTGTCATGTGCACTTGGGAGTCGCTCGTGCTCGCCGCCGCGCCGTGGCGCGCTCCTTGCCCCTCCCCAAGCGCCATTGCATCCATTCCCGACGGGCTTCCCCCCGAAACGCCCCGTCGGCCGCCGCCGCCCCCAAGGGAAGAGGTCCGCATGATGCGGGTACCTGCTCTCGTTCTCGCCGCGACGGTGCTTGCCGCCGCCCTGCCTTCAATGCCCGGCTCCGCTCGTTCCGACCCTGTCCCGGGCGAGATCACGCTCGAACGCGAATTGGCCCTCAGCGGTGGCAGTCGGGCTCCCGAGACGCGAGCCGCCGCAGTCGCCGATTTCAACGAAGATGGACTTCTCGATATCGCTTCGCTCGGGGGCTCGGCCACCTCGAGCATCCTCCTCCTACTGGGCGACAACGAGCACGAGTTCGCCCGCAGCCTCCCCGTCGCGAGCGACGCGCCCAGCGACCGAATCGTGGCGGGCGACTTCGATGAAGACGGACACAACGACCTCATGCACGGTGTGCTGCTCCTGCGAGGTCGGGGCGACGGCAGCTTTGCCGACCCCGAAGCCGTCAGTTCCGAGAGCATCGAATGGCCATCGGAGGAGCTGGCTTCGGACCTCGACGGCGATGGTCACCTCGACCTCGCGATCACCTACGAACCGGTGATCAACACGGGATCCCGACTCGTGGTTCTGTGGGGGCATGGCGACGGCACGTTCGAGGCCCCGTCCCAGGTGACGTACCTCAGTCGGGGTTTCAAGATCCACCTGGCGGCTGACCTCACCGAGGATGGAATGCTCGACCTCGTGGGCGGCAGCTCCGTCTACCTTGGCCCGGGCGTGCGCAGCGACTCGCTGGTCGTATTCCCGAGCCTCGGGAGCCGAGCGTTCGGAACGCGCGATTCGGACCGTCACCGAGGGCTACACGCACGCCCTCTCGGTCGCCGATCTCGACCACGATGGACACCTCGACATCGTGGTGTACGACAGAGTGCATGCGGGAGATGGAACCGGCGCCTTCGATCCGGTACCGAGCATGTTGCCGGCGCGCGGGGAGGCCGTGGCCACGCCCGATCTCGACCTTGATGGATGGAACGACATCGTCTTTCAAGATGGGGCGGCGGTCAGGGTTGTCAGAAACCGCGAGGGCCAGGGATTCGACGAGGCGGGCCGGTATCTGATCGGATTCACTGCACACAATCGACCGGGGCTCGTGGTGGCGGACCTTGACGTGGACGGCCTCCAAGATGTCGTGGCCTTTCCCCACATGTTCGTCTCTGGCGACAACCTGAGCGAATACTACGGGCTGGCGGTCCTGTTCGGTCGGTCGGGGATGCGTCTCGCGGGGACCCTCGAGTGCCTGCCGTTCGGCGTCAACGATAGCCGCAATGCCGGCGAGCTCACCGCCATCCGACTGCGCGCGGACGGACGCGCAGATCTCATCCAGGCCTTCGGCGGCTCGCTCTACCTGGTCCACAATCTCGGGGTCAGCGGATTCGGTTCGCCCACCGCACTAGGAGAGGGCGCGCTCGCCGCGGTGATCGACCTCGATCGAGATGGACTCGATGATCTCGTGATCCAGGCAGCCACCGGAATCGAAGTGCGTCGCGGCGATCCGGTTCTGGGGCTCGCAGCACCGAGCGTCGTCGGTGCGGGCACCGTGCTCGCGGCGGGCGATGTGGATGGCGGACCCGGTGCCGACCTTTTGGTGAGCGAGCCATCGGGAGCCATTTCCCTGCTGAGCGGCGACGGGTCCGGGGGCTTCGCTCCGCCACTGCCGGTCGGGACGCTGCCCGCATCTGCGGGCTATGCGGTGGTCCCGGCGGCGATCGCAGACCTTGATGGTGATGGCCTCGGAGATCTTGCCATCACGGCTTTCCCGGAGGGCGGGGACTCGCTCTGGATCTTCCACTCGAACGGGCACGCTCCCATGCGGACCGGGCAAGCGCTCGAGTACAACACCGACGTCGGCAGATGGGCGGCCGGACCTGGCCAGTTGGCATTCGCGGATCTTGACGGCGACGGAGATTCCGATGCGATCGTGCTCCGGCGTTGGGAATATGGGAGTGGTTACCTCACTATCCTCGCAAACGATGGGATCGGCTCCTTCAGCCCACTTGCCAGGTACCACCTCAGCGTCGACGCTATGAGCATGGGGGTCGGCGACCTGGATGGCGACGGGGTCGTCGATGTCGCCGTGAGCTCGCTCTACAGCGGCACGTTCGGAGTCCTCAGGCTGTTCCGCGGGAACGGTGACGGTACCTTTGACGCTCGCGTGTTCGCACCGGAGACCCGATCGGGATTCTCGCAGATCGCGATCGGCCGATTCGACGCCGACAATCGCCTGGACATCGCCGTCCCCGCCTTCAACCCGGTCAACCTTCTTGTCTTCCACAACATCAGCGTCCCTGGCGTCGTCACGCCGGTGCTCGCCTCGCTCGTCTCCGCCTCCATCGATGCCGGCGTCGCCCGCATCACCTGGAGCACCGACGCCGCGCCCGCCACCGAGGCGATCGTGCTGCGCTCGCTCGACGGCGCCGCGTGGTCCGAGCGCGCGCGGCTGCATCCGGACGGCGACGGCCGCGTGCGGTTCGACGACGCGGGCTTGGCGCCCGGCCAGCGCGTCGGCTACCGCCTCGCGTTCGCCGAGCGCGGCGCGCTGGTGACCGCGAGCGAGACCTGGCTCGCGGTCCCGGTGGCCGCGCGGCTGGCGCTGGCGGGCGCGCGCCCCAACCCGGTCGCGGGTGAGTTGATGGTGGTCTTCTCCCTGCCCGGCGTACGCCCGGCACCCTCGCGCTGTTCGACCTCGCGGGCCGCCGCGTCGCCGAGCAGGACGTGAGCGCGTTCGGGCCGGGCGAGCATCGCGTGCGGCTGGCCGCCGCGGGCGCGGTGCGCCCGGGGCTCTACTTCATCCGCCTCGTGACACCGGAGCGCACGCTCACGTCGCGCGCGATCGTCATGAACTGATCCAGGCGATACGCCCACGACGAGCCCGTCACTGATGAGGTGGCGGGCTCGCTCGGTCGAGGGCCGTGGACCATGGAGCCACGGCACAGTGACGGCGCGCTTTACGGTTCCTGCGGAGCACGTCGTGGTGAGTGATCGCTCGATCGAGCGACCGCACCACGGATGATGAGTTGTCGTGTGCACTTGGGAGTCGCTCGTGCTCGCTGCCGCGCCGTGGCGCGCTCCTTGCCCCTCCCCAAGCGCCATTGCATCCATTCCCCACGGGCTTCCCCCGAAACGCCCCGTCCAGGCCGCCGCCCCCAAGGGAAGGGGTCCGCATGATGCGTGTGCCCGTGCTCGTGCTTGTCGCGACGATGCTCGCCGCCGCCCTGCCTTCCACGCCCGGCTCTGCTCGTTCCGCTCCCGTCCCGGGCGAGATCACGTTCGAACGCGAACTGGCGCTCGGCGGTCCCCACGATGAGACGCGAGCCGTCGCTGTCGCCGATTTCGACGGCGATGGACTTCCCGACATCGCGTCGCTTGGGATCTCGGCCACCTCGAGCATCCTCCTCCTACTGGGCGACAACGCGGACGAGTTCGCCCGCAGCCTCCCCGTCGCGAGCGACGCGCCCAGCAACCGAATCGTGGCGGGAGACTTCGATGAAGACGGACGCAACGACCTCATGCACGGCGTGCTGCTCCTGCGAGGTCGGGGCGACGGCAGCTTTGCCGACCCCGAACCCGTCACTTCCGAGAGCATCGACTGGCCATCGGAGGAACTGGCTTCGGACCTCGACGGCGATGGTCACCTCGACCTCGCGATCACCTACGAACCGGTGGTCCGCGCCGGATCCCGCCTCGTGGTTCTCTGGGGCCACGGCGACGGCACGTTCGAGGTCCCGTCCCAGGTGACGTACCTCAGTAGGGGTTTCAGGATCCACCTGGCGGCTGACCCGGTCCGGGCACGCTCGCGCTGTTCGACCTCGCGGGGCGTCGTATCGCCGCGCAGGACGTCAGCGCGCTCGCCGCCGGCGAGCATCGCATTCGCCTCGCAGAGGCCGGCGCTGTGCGCCCGGGCCTCTACTTCATCCGCCTCGTCACGACCGAGCGCACGCTCACGGCGCGCGCGATCGTGATGAGGTGAACTGATCGCGGTGGCCGCCGTCAGGCCGAGAGCGGAGGACGGATCGAAGGGGAATCGTGACCGGGGAGCGTCCGCCCGCTCGTCGAATCGCACAGAAGAGGCTCGCATGAGGCGCAAACTGATCGTCGCGGCGCTCGCACTGCTCGTGACACACGCCGCGGCCGCAGGGGCAACAAGTCCGGCAGGAGCTGAGCCTTCGCCACGACTCGAGCTCACGAGGAACTCTGCAGGGACGAATGGTCTTCGGTTCGACATCGCGCGTCCTCACCGGATGGACCGTGCCCCAGCCTCCTCCGTGGTGGCGGACCTCGATGGTGATCCGTGGCCGGACCTCGCGACCGCCCTGAGCGACGCTGACTCCATCGTGCTCCTGATGGACGAGGCGCTCGACGATCAGGAGCGCCGCGTCGGGATCCATGTCACGGGCAGACCGTTCGACCTCGCCGCTGGCGACCTGGACGGCGACGGCCATGTGGACCTCGTGTGCTCGCTCTTGGACACTGGCGAGTTCGACGTTCTGCGCGGGCTCGGCGGCGGCGCGTTCGCTCCCGCGCTCGCGTACCGCCGCCGGCGCAGGCCCGCAGGGCCTCGCCCTCGCCGACCTCGACGCGGACGGCGATCTCGACCTCGCCGTGGCCTGCCACGACGAGGACCTGGTCCGCGTGTTCCTCAATCAGGGAGATGGCACCTTTGCCGCACCGACCGCATGGGCGGTCGGCAGCGGCCCACAGATGGTGATTGCCGACGACGCCACCGGGGATGGCCGTCCCGACCTCCTGACCGCCGACACGGGCGCATCCACGATCTCTTGCCTGACGAACCTCGGCGGGGGCGCATTCGCGGCGAGTGTCGCGACGAGCCTGACCGGCGGTTCCCCACAACCTGTCGCTCGCGGACTTCGACGGCGACGGCCACCCGGACCTCGCGCTGAGCACGGACGCCGGGGGAATGCTGTTCGCTGGAGATGGTACGGGCCGGTTTGGCTCGGTCCCGGCTTACACCGCGTCGCACCTAGGGCATCGAGACGAGGCCGGCATGGCCGTGGCGGACATCGATGCCGACGGTCGGCCCGATCTCGTGCTTGCCGAAGATGGCGCCATCGGCTCCGCTGATACATCGCCTTCGCCGTGGTGCGCATCCACCGGAACCTCGGCGGCTGGCGATTCCGACCGGGCGAGCGCTTTCAGGTGCTCAGCGGCACCCGGACGATGCGAGTCGCCGACCTGGACGTGGACGGGCGACTGGACGTGGTCGTGACCGGCCAAGGGTTCGGCGCTGGGCCAGGCATCAACGTCCTCTACGGCCGCTCATCGATGCGCCTGGCCGGGCTCATCGAACTCCCGATCGATCTGCGCTCCGGTCCTCACCCCAGCTATGGCGCTCCTCAGTTCGAGCGCGTGCGCGCCGTGAGGCTGGGCGGCCTGCTCGACGACCTCGTGGTCGGCAGCTCTGGCCGACTCAGCCTGTTCACGAACCAGGGAGCCGCGGGATTCGCACCACCTGAGAGCCTCGGCGAAGGACAACTGCTGGCGGTGCGCGATCTGGACCGCGACGGACTTCGACGACCTGCTGATCCGCTACGGCGCCGGCATCGCGGTGCGGCGCGGCGGACCCGTGCACAGCTTCGACCCCGAAGGGCCGTCCGTGACGACGATGGCATTCTTCGCGCTCGGTGACTTCGATGGCGACCACGTGGCGGATCTGGTGGCGCGCGACAGCGCGTCGGCACTGTGGCTCGCTTATGGGGACGGGATGGGAGGATTTGGAGCTCCGGTGCCCACTGGGTTTGCTCCGAGTTTGTGGCCTGAGGGCAGACTTTCACTACGCCGAAGTCGCGAACGCGGTCGACCTCGACGGTGACGGCCGCGACGAACTGCTTGTCTTTCGCGAGATCCATGGTCGCGCCCAGGTACCGGGCTAGTCATCGGATGAATTGCTAGTGGTCCGTGCTCGCGATCGCAGCCTCGTTCGACTCGGTCGCGATCTACAACGTCCCGTTGGATCCCATTGCTCCCGCGCCACGCTTTCTCCTACCCCTTCGCGGTCGAGACCGGCGACTTCGACGGCGATGGTCGTCCGGACGTGTTCGCTCTCCGCGGGGAACGGACTGGGCGAGATTGGCTCCTACGCCGATCCTCCTCAATCACGGGGATGGGACCTTGTCGGCATACTTCGGAGCGGAGCTTGGCCCAGGAGGCATCCGATGTCGCCATCGCGGACCTCGATGGCGACGGTCGCGATGATGCGCTGGTCTCGGTGATCGATAGCGACTGGATAGGGATCTTCGTCTCGTTGCGAAGTCGCGGGGACGGCACGTTCGAGATGGCCGAGCGCAACTGACGTCGGCGAGTACCTGACCTCGGTCACGGTCGGCCGCTTCGATGAGGATCTGCGCCCGGACTTCGCGATCACCGCTTCGAAGCACGGATTCGTCGGGGTCGCGTACAACGCGACGCCGTGGGATGTCGTCACCCCCGTCCTCGCCTCGCTGGTCTCCGCCTCGATCGACGCCGGCGTCGCGCGCATCATCTGGAGCACCGACGCCGCGCCCGCCACCGAGGCGATCGTGCTGCGCTCGCTCGGCGGCGACGCGTGGTCCGAGCGTACGCGACTGCACGCCGACGGCGACGGCCGCGTGCGGTTCGAGGATGCGGCGCTCGCGCCCGGCCAGCGCGTCGGCTACCGCCTCGCGTTCAGCCGAGCGCGGCGCGCTGGTGACCGCGAACGAGACCTGGCTCGCGGTGCCGGTGGCCGCGCGGCTGGCGCTCGCCGGCGCGCGCCCCAACCCGGTCGCGGGCGATCTGATGGTGGCGTTCTCGCTGGCGCATCGCACGCCCGGCACGCTGGCGCTGTTCGACCTCGCGGGGCGGCGTATCGCCGAGCAGGACGTGAGCGCGTTCGCGCCGGGCGAGCATCGCGTGCGACTGGCCGCCGCGGGCGCGGTGCGGCCGGGGCTCTACTTCATCCGCCTCGTCACGCCGGAGCGCACGCTCACCACCCGCGCAATCGTAGTGAGCTGATCGGAACCGCTGTCGGACGCGAGCCTCTCCCCGGCGACTGCGTCCACGACGAGCCCGTCACCGACGAGGTGGCGGGCTCGCTCCGTCTTGGGCCGTCGGCCGGCGCGCGACGTCGTGGTGACGGTGCGCTTGACGGTTATTGAGGCGCGCGTCGTGGTGAGTGAGCGTTCGATCGAGCGCCGGCACCACGGATGATGAGTTGTCATGTGCACTTGGGAGTCGCTCGTGCTCGCCGCCGCGCCGTGGCGCGCTCCTTGCCCCTCCCCAAGCGCCATTGCATCCATTCCCGACGGGCTTCCCCCCGAAACGCCCCGTCCAGGCCGCCGCCGCCCCCAAGGGAAGGGGTCCGCTCGATGCGTGTGCCCGTACTCGCGATCCTCGCCGTGATCATCGCCCTCCTCGGCGTAGCGGTCCCCGCGGCGGCGTACGAGTTCGTCATCGACACCGCCACCACGCATATCTGGTTCGACCTGCCGCGCTACCTGTCGTGCGGCCGTGACGTGTCCACGAACACGCCCGCGCATTCGAAGATCGCCGATCTGAACGAGGACGGCTGGCCGGACATCCTCATTGCGACCGACTCGGGTCTGTTCGCCTTCATCGATGTAGGCGCCGACGAGATCGATCGTCGAATCGGCACTCCCTTCACGCTCGATGGTCTCCCATCCGACATGGAGGTGGGCGATATCGACGGTGACGGCCACCTCGATGTCGTGCTTGCGATGGGCTACGAGGGAATCGCGTCACTGAAGGGGGACGGCCGGGGCAGGTTCGCTCCGCTTGGCACGTACCCGATTCCGGACGCCCAAGCGGTCGCCGTCGCCGACCTTGACGGCGATGGGGACCTCGATGTCGTCGTGACCTGCTCTCTGCCTAGGGGCCTTCGGATCCTGTCGAATGCTGGCGATGGCAACCTGACATGGGTGCTGGATCTCCCCAGCGGGTCGGCGCCCGGCGGACTGATCGCGCTCGACGTGACGGACGATGGTCGGCCGGACCTGATCACGACGGATTCCGCAGCAGGGGCGCTCGCATGTTGGCTGAACAATGGAAGCTTCTCGTTCGCCCTCGTGTCGAGCGACCTGCCCTCGACGACTCACCCCTTGAACTGGAGCTCCGAGTTCGCGGGCGCCGACCTCGATGGAGACGGCGACGTCGACCTCGCAATGGCCTCGGGTCGGCTGCTGTACGGAAATGGCAGCGGTGGGTTTGATGCCGAGGCGCTTCCGCCGCCGACACCCTTCCCAAGCTTGACGATCTCTCACGAGTCCTTCGGCGTCGCCATCGCGGATCTGGATGGCGACGGCCGGCTCGACATCGTGCTGGCTCAGGACGGAAGCGAAGGTTACGGGGGGGCCGACGTGCCATTCGGAGTGGTTTGCTCCTACCTCAATTTGGGCGGACATACGTTCCAACCCCAGGCCGGCTATCACTCGGTCGGCGAGGTCGAGGGCCTGAGCGTGGCCGATCTGGACCACGACGACAGGCTGGAGATCGTCGCCGCGGGCGAGCTGCCGGGTGGCTACCCGGCCGGCGCGACCGTGCTCCGCATTCGGACGGATGGCCGCCTGAACAGCCTTGCCGAGTACTCGCTCCCTATCGTGGAGAGCATCGGGTTCGAAGACTCGTTCTCACACGCGCGGACCATCCATCTCGGCGGACCTCGTGACGATCTGATCTTCAACGGCGCCCACGACCTGTACTTGATGGCGAACACCCGTCCTCAGAGCTTCGAGCCTCCGCGGGTGGTCGGTCGTGGAATGCCCGAGGCGGTCCGCGATGTGGACGGAGACGGATTGGAGGACGTGGTCGTCACGCGAGCCGACACGATCGAACTGCTGCGTGGCGCGGCCGGGCACACGATCACCCCGGGAGAAGTCCTCTTGACGGGGTGGCGATTCGTCGCCGCCGGTGATTTCGATGGCGACGGTGCGGTCGATCTATTCGTGAGCGACACGCAGGGG
Source organism: Candidatus Eiseniibacteriota bacterium (assembly GCA_963725865.1). Classification (GTDB taxonomy): domain Bacteria; phylum Eisenbacteria; class RBG-16-71-46; order RBG-16-71-46; family RBG-16-71-46; genus CAVSAC01. The sequence goes on along the minus strand of CAVSAC010000012.1, from coordinate 286,244 downwards.
GGGCTCTTCATTGCGCGCGGAGACGGCGCTGGAGGCGTAGGTGTTCCGACGGCGAGCGGGGCATCGCTCCAGCTGCGCATGACTCCGCCGTTCGAAGTCCTGCGCCAGGTCGCGTGCGCGGTCGATATCGATCACGACGCTGCCGACGAGCTCATCTTGTTCGCAAACTCGGGGGCCGCGTGGCCACTGTCCGCGCCCGACACTGTTGTTGTGATTCACCGGTCGGGCCCCGGCGCCTGGGCGCTGATCGCGCGATACGCGGTGCCCTCGAGCGCAGGCGATTCCTGGTACGGCGCGCCTTATCCTGGGCGCGTCCTCCCCGCGGATTTTGACGGCGACGGCTGGCCCGACATCCTGGCGTTTCGTCCGGCTCTCGGGGACTACCTCTTCTATGGGGACTTTGCGGTACTGATGAACCGAGGAGGCGGTGTGTATTCGGAAGGAACCGCGATTCGCGTCCCTCATCACGAACCCAACGACGTCGCCGTCGCGGATTTGAACGGCGACCATCGTGATGACGTGCTCATCAGCGCCATCAACAGCAGCTACACCGGGGCGCTCGCCTGGTGGCTCAGCAACGGCGACGGCACCTTTGCCAGCGGCAGCCGCAATGACCTCGGCGACTACCTCACCTCGGTTGCGGTGGGTCGCTTCGACGACGACGAGCGTCCCGACGTCGCGGTCACCGCGTCTCGCCCCATGTTCCTCGGCGTCATCATGAACACCACGGCCCGGTCCGATGTCGTCACCCCGGTGCTCGCCTCGCTTCGTCTCCGCCTCCGATCGACGCCGGCGTCGCGCGCATCATCTGGAGCACCGACGCCGCGCCCGCCACCGAGGCGATCGTGCTGCGCTCGCTCGGCGACGCCACGTGGGCCGAGCGCGCGCGCCTGCACCCCGACGGCGACGGCCGCGTGCGATTCGAGGACGCGACGCTCACGCCCGGTCAGCGTGTCGGCTATCGCCTCGCGTTCGCCGAGCGCGGCGCGCTGATCACCGCCAGCGAGACCTGGCTCGCGGTGCCGCTGGCCGCGCGGCTGGCGCTCGCCGGCGCGCGTCCCAACCCGGTCGCGGGCGATCTGATGGTGGCGTTTTCACTCGCGAAGCGGACGCCGGGCACCCTCGCGCTGTTCGACCTCGCGGGCCGCCGCGTCGCCGAGCAGGACGTGAGCGCGTTTTCGTCGGGCGAGCATCGCGTGCGGCTGGCCGCCGCGGGCACGGTGCGCCCGGGGCTCTACTTCATCCGCCTCGTCACGACCGAGCGCACGCTGCAGTCGCGAGCCGTCGTCATGAGGTGAGCGTGCAACCCGCGCGCAGCCGCGCAAGCCCCGCACGCGGGTCAAAGATCCGACCCCATTCCGTCGGACCTCCTCCGAAGGCCCGACCTCGATCTACCGCGTGTACGACCTCGAGGCACTCGAAAATGCATCCACGACCGACCGGCACAATTCAGCTCGTCCTCATCGCCGCATTCGTAGTCGTGTCGACTCCCGCCCGCCCCGCTACCACCCCAGGCGAGATCGCCTTCGACCATGAGCTGGCGATCGGGGATTATCGCTCCTACCTTGGAGCCCAGGACGTCGCGATCGCCGACTTCGACGGCGATGGGCTACTCGACATCGCGTCGGTGGGGACCGTGCAGGGTGGAGATTTCGCCGTCCACCTGAACGATGCCGACCACACCTTCAGCCGGGTGGTGTCCGGTTCCGCGGGAGTCATTGGCGGGTCTTTGACGCTGCTGACCGGGGACTTCGACGAGGACGGACATCCCGATCTCGTCAGCGGAGCACTATTGCTCCGCGGAATCGGTGACGGCACGTTCGCCGCGCCCGAGACGGTGACGACCGACGCGCTGCACTGGGAGGACTTCCAGGTCGTCGCCGATCTCGATGCCGATGGTCACCTGGATCTCGCCATGCTCTTCGAGACCGCGTCGGGGAGCGCGCCCGTCCTCGCCGTGTTCTGGGGTCACGGTGACGGCACGTTCGAGCCTCGGCAGGACGTGACGAATTCGCTCTGGCTCCGGCTCGCCGCCGACGTCACCGAGGACGGCCTCCCGGATCTCATCGGTAACGTGGTCCGCTCTGGCGAGCCGGGTGCCCGACCCGACACCCTGGTGGTGATCCCCAACCTCGGGAGCCGTGCCTTCGGGCCAGCGCTTCGCGCGCCCGCGGCCGGACGGTACGACGCGCTCGCCACGGCCGATTTCAATCACGACGGTCACGTGGATATCGCCGCCTATGATCGGCTGCTCCACGGCGACGGGTCGGGCGCTTTCACTACGGCATCATCATCGCTACTCGGCGGCGGCTTTGCGGCTGACGACTACCTCGTGGGGGTTGCAGCGCCGGATCTCGATCGCGACGGTTGGAACGACATCGTGCTGCGCGGCCGCGATGCCGTCGTGGTGCTTCGCAATGACGCCGGCACCGGCTTCGAGCTGGCGGGTGCCTATCGAAGTTACGCGGCCGGTTACCTTCGTCGGACGGTCGCCGTCGCCGATCTGGACGGGGATGGGCTCGACGACGTGATCGCCTATCCCCACTCGTTCATCGGCGATGAGTACATGCACGAGTACCGCGGCATGGCCGTGTTCTTCGGTCGGCCGCACGCCCGGCTGGCTGGTACCGAGTACTGCGAGCCGTTCGGCGCGGATGACCCTCGCAACCGCGGCGACGCGACCGCGATCCACCTACGGTCCGACGGCATCGCGGATCTGATTCGAAGTGGCACCGCGGACTCCCTCTACCTGCTCCCCAATCGGGGGGACAGCGGGTTCGGCTCACCCACCACGCTCGGCCCAGGCTCGATGGTCACGGTGGTCGATCTCGACCACGACGGACTCGACGACCTGGTGTCCCAGATGGGGACTTCGATCGAGGTTCGACTCGGCCAGGACACGCGCACGCTGTCGGTGGCGAATCCGGTCGGCACCGGAAAGGTGCTCGCCGCTGGCGACCTGGATGGCGGGCAAGGCGTCGACCTCGTGGTGCGTGACGGGCCCGGCGACCTGGCGCTGCTGACCGGCGATGGACTCGGGGGCTTCCTGCCACCGCTCCCGCTGGGCGTAACCGCCTCTTTCAGCGACGCAGCCACATGCCGCGCAGCCGTGGGCGACCTCGATGGGGACGGCCTCGGCGACCTCGTGCTCGCGAAGTGGGACGAGCACCTCGGTGACTCGTTGTGCGTGTTCCACTCCAATGAGCGAGGTCCTGTGCAGATCGTGCAGCGGCTCGGATTCCCGAGCGGGGGTGAGTCTGCGAATTGGTGTCCGATCGGCGGCCTGGACCTGGCCGATCTCGACAACGACGGTGACCAAGACCTTCTGATTCTTCATTCCAACGACTACTCCGTCACCAATGGCATCCATGTCCTCCTGAACGACGGGACTGGCCGATTCAGCCGTCTGGCAAGCTACCCGGTCGGACCCGACATCTGGAGCGGCATGGTGGTCGGAGACCTCGATGGTGACGGGATCGTCGACGTCGTCACGGGCTCGCTGTGGGGCGGCACATTCGCGTTCCTCACCGTCTTCCGGGGGAATGGTGACGGTACATTTGCGGTCAGCCGACGCGACGCCGGAGCCGCGTGGCCTCACTTCGGCGGTCTGGCCATTGGCCGCTTCGATGCGGACGACCGCCTCGACGTCGCGGTCCCTACCGCGAGGCCCTACGGCATGCTCGTGCTCCACAACATCAGCGAGCCCGGCGTCGTCACTCCCGTCCTCGCCTCGCTCGTCTCCGCCTCGATCGACGCCGGCGTCGCGCGCATCACCTGGAGCACCGACGCCGCGCCCGCCACCGAGGCGATCGTGCTGCGCTCGCTCGATGGCGCCGCGTGGTCCGAGCGCGCGCGGCTGCATCCCGACGGCGACGGCCGCGTGCGGTTCGAGGACGCGGCGCTCGCGCCCGGCCAGCGTGTCGGCTATCGGCTCGCGTTCAGCGAGCGCGGCGCGCTGGTGACCGCGAGCGAGACCTGGCTCGCGGTGCCGGTGGCCGCGCGGCTGGCGCTCGCCGGAGCGCGCCCCAACCCGGTCGCGGGCGATCTGATGGTGGCGTTTTCGCTGGCGCATCGCACGCCCGGCACCCTCGCGCTGTTCGATCTCGCGGGGCGTCGTATCGCCGAGCAGGACGTGAGCGCGCTCGACGTCGGCGAGCATCGCATTCGCCTCGCAGAGGCCGGCGCTGTGCGCCCGGGCCTCTACTTCATCCTCCTCGTGACGCCGGAGCGCACGCTCACCGCGCGCGCGATCGTGATGAACTGACGATCGAGCCACTTCCAGCGCGAACTCCCGACCGGGATCGCGCGGCGAGGGCCCGTCCTCCCAGAGGGGCGGGCCCTTCGCTTGCCCGCTGCGCGGCGCCATACGCCGCCCGTTGCGGTCTATTCCCGGCGGCGTGCCGCCGGTCCGCCACGGGGTGTGGCGGGCCCGCCGCGGCCGCCCGCGCGCGGCGCGCGGGCGCTCCCACCCACGCCCGCGCAACACGTTGAGCGCACGCGCTTCGGGAGCCTGCCGGAATAGCCCGCGGACGCTGGCGTAATCCCTGCCAGATGTGACCGTGGAAGGCATCGCACCACCGCTCGACCGAGGAGGAACGCCATGAACCCCATCGTCACCCTGATCCGCGCGGCGCTCGACGCCGCGAGCCGCCCCAGCGCGCGGCGCATCTCTCTCGCACGGTGGACTCCCGCGCCCGAGCCGCTGCCGGTCCGGGTGCCCGCGCACGTCTCTCGCGTGCTGCTGCGTTCGCTCACGCCCGCGCTGGCACTCGCGGCCGTGCTGGCGGTGGCCGCGCCGCACGAGGCGGGCGCGAGCATCAGCTCGCGGACGATGGTGGACGGCAACGTGGTCGACGTCAGCGTGCTGGTCGACGGACGGGCGACGACGCTGTTCCAGCGCTCGGCGGCGTGGGACCGCCACTACTTCGAAGCCTTCAGGGGCCGCAACTACGCGCTCCAGATCCGCAACACCACCGGCCAGCGCATCGGCGTGCTGATCGCTGTGGACGGCCTCAACGTCGTCAACGGCGAGCGCTCGTCGTTGCGCAACAACGAGTCGATGTACGTGCTCGACCCGTACGAGACCACGGTGATCCGCGGCTGGCGCACCTCTCTGAACGACGTCCGCAAGTTCGTGTTCGTCGACGAGGAGCGCTCGTACGCCGAGCGCACCGGCCAGGCGAACGGTGACATGGGCTGGATCCGCGTGCTGGCGTTCCGCGAGGATCGCCCGGCGTGGCGCCTCGACGACTGGAATCGTGTCCGCCGCGAGAACGGCCCGCGGGCGCAGAACGAGGTGCAGCCGGCGCCCCCGATCGAGGAGCGCGAGTCGCGTCGCGGCGACGCGCCGGCGGCGCCGCAGCCGACGACGGACTTCCGCGGCGGCGCGGGTGGCGCCGAGAAGTCGGGCGCGATCGAGTCCCGCGACGAGGTGCGCGCGCCGCTGGCGCAGGAGTCCACGCCCGGCACCGGCTGGGGCGACCAGCGGTTCGACCCGGTGCGCGAGGTGGAGTTCCGTGCCGAGCGCGCGGCGGTCGACCGCATCACGCTCCGCTACGAGTACACCGCGGGACTGCGCGCCCTCGGGATCGAGCCGCGGCGCAGCCGGGTGTGGGAGCGCGAGCGCGGCGAGCTGGGATTCGCCAAGCCGCCGCAGTGGTAGTCGAGCGGTGAACCAGGAAGCGGCGGGCTCGCCCCGGGCCCGCCGCTTCGGCGTCTCAGCTCACCACGCCCTGCGCGATCGCGATCTGCTCGCCCATCTGGATGCCACTCAGGTACGCGCCCTCGAGTCCGCCGGCGGGCGCGAACGCCTCGCCGATGAGCGCCACGCGGGCGCCGCGCGGCGATTCGAAGGCGACCGGATCGCCGAGCCGGTCGCTCGAGCGCACCCGCGCATGCCGCCATACGTGAGCGTGCGTCCACGCGGGTCGGCTGGCCCAGCGCCCGAGCAGCTCGCCCGCCTCCCACAGCAGGTCCGCGCTCCATGCCTCGGCCGATCGCGCGAGGCTCTCGCGCGAGAACGCCGGGCGGCCGTGCAGCACCAGCACCTCGTGGCGCGGCTTCGGCCGCTTGCTGGAGTCGTGCGCGATCGTATGGAGCATGGTGGTCTCGATCGGGTGCCACATCTCGCAGAGCGGATCGAACGCCGGCGTGTCGTAACCCGCGATCAGCGCGACCGTGCTCACCATCTCGATCGCCGCGAGCCGCGCCAGCGGAGCCGCGGCGCCCGGCCAGTCGGCCGCCAGCGGGCCGGCGAGCGCGACCGATTCCGTGACCGGGAGCGCGAGCACCACGTACGGCGACTCGAGCACGGCGCCGTCCGCGAGCGCCACCGTGATCTGGTGGTCGCGCTCGCGCAGCGCGACCACGTCGGCCTCCAGCCGCACGTCGAGGCCGCGCGCGAGCAGCTGGGGGAACACCTCCACGCCATCGCGGCGCGCCCAGCGCTTGGTGCCGGGCGCGAACGCGGCGCGCTGCGAGGCCAGGCGGCGGCCGCGCACGTTCTGCGGCCAGCCGTGGAGCTTGCCGCCCTCGTCGAGCGCGTTGAGGGCGACGCCGAATTCGTGCGAGCAGGTGTGGAAGAACGCCACTCCATGATCGACCGGCTGATCGTCGATCACCCGGCGCGTCGCGCAGCGGCCGCCGACGACGGGCGCGCGTTCGAGCACCACCGCCGGCACGCCGCGCCGCGCCAGCTCTCCGGCGCAGGCGAGCCCGGACACTCCGGCCCCGACGACGATCACGGTCGGCGCGTTCATGGGGGTCGAATATAGCATCTGGCTGTGCTAGGACTGCGGCGTGATCGAGCCCCCTGCGGCCTCTTCGACCGCGCCCGAGACCGCCGCCGAGCGCCGCGCCGTGAGCGCCTGGTGCTGGTACGACTGGGCGAACTCCGCGTTCGCGACCACGGTGATGGTGGCGGTGCTGCCGGCGTGGTTCCACGCCACCGCCTCGCGCACGATGCCCGCGCACCTGGCGACTGCGACCTGGGGCTACGTGGTCGCCGGCGGCCAGCTGCTGGCCGCGATCGCGGGGCCGCTGATGGGCGCGATCGCCGATCGCGCGGGCCGCCGCAAGCCATTGCTGCTCGTCTGCATGCTGCTGGGGGCGCTGGCGACCGCGGGGCTCGCGGTGGTGCCGGGCGGCCGGTGGCCGCCGCTCGCGGCGCTGTTCGTGGCGGCGTACGTGGCGTTCTCCGCGAGCCTGGTGCTCTACGACGCGCTGTTGCCGTCGGTCGCGCGCGCGGATCAGATGGACCGCGTCTCGGCGCGCGGCTTCGCGCTCGGCTACCTCGGCGGCGGGGTGCTGCTGGCGCTGAACCTGGCGTGGATCCTGATGCCGCAGCGCTTCGGGCTGCCCAACGTCGAGGCGGCGACGCGGCTCTCGTTCCTGAGCGTCGCGGTGTGGTGGGTGGTGTTCTCGATCCCGCTCGCACGCGACGTGCGCGAGCCGGCGCGCGCGGCGGCGAGCGGCGCGCCGCACCCGCTGGCGGACGTGCTCGCGACGCTGCGGGGCCTGCCGCGGCATCCGGAGCTGCTGCAGTTCCTGATCGCGTTCTGGCTCTACAGCGACGGCATCGGGACGGTGATGCGCATGGCCACCGCCTACGGCAGCGAGATCGGCATCGGCCAGCGCGACCTGATCGGCGCGCTGCTCATGGTGCAGATCGTGGCGGCGCCGGCGAGCCTCGCCTTCGGGCGGCTGGCGCGCCCGCTGGGCCCGCAGCGCGCGATCGCGCTGGCGCTCGCGGGCTACGTGCTGATCGTGGCGGTCGGCTTCCGCATGGCGCGGCCGTGGCACTTCTGGGCGCTGGCGGGGCTGGTGGCGTTGTTCCAGGGCGGTGCGCAGGCGCTCTCGCGCTCGCTGTTCGCGCGGCTGGCACCCGCCGCGGAGCGCACCCGCCTGTTCGGGTTCTACGCGGTCAGCGAAAAGGTCGCCGGAGTGATCGGTCCGCTGCTGTTCGGGCTGGTCGCGCAGGTGGCCGGATCCAGCCGGCTGGCGGTGCTGGCACTGCTGCCGCTGTTCGTCGGTGGCGCCTGGCTGCTGCTCACGGTCGACCTCGCGCGCGGCCAGGCGCGGGCGGCGGGAGACGCCGCGGGTGCGGGGGCCGGACCGCCGATGTGAACGGACGTTCACTTCCCGCCGCCGAATTCCGACCGAGGGCTTGACAGCCCCGCGCGCCTCCTCGATAGTGAACGAGCATTCACTTCGAGGAGGACGTCGTGCGAGCACCCCGTCTGCACACCGAAACGCGTCGCGATCAGATCGCCCAGGCGGTGCTGGCGCTGGCCGCCGAGCAGGGCGCGGCCTCCCTGAGCGTGGCGGCGGTCGCGGAGCGGGTCGGGGTCGCGCCCTCGGCCCTGTACCGCCACTACCCGAGCAAGCACGCGATGCTGGCGGCGACCATCGACCGGCTCGGAACGCGGATGGTCGCGAACGTCGCGCGCGCGCGCGCCGAGTCCGACGACGCGCTCGGGGCGCTGGAGCGGCTGCTGATGCTCCAGGTGCGGCTGGTGGTCGAAAACCGCGGCATTCCGTTCGTGATGTTCTCGGAGCCGGTCCAGCGTGACGTCGGCCACCGCCGGCAGATGATGCTCGTGATCGTGCGCTTTCGGCGCGCGCTCGCGGGACTGATCCGCGAGGCCCAGCGCGACGGCCGGATCCGCCCCGACCTCGACCCGGGCGCGCTCGCGGTCCACTTCATCGGGCTGTATGTCCCGCCCGCCATCCTCTGGAACGTCACCCGCGGTCGCTTCGACATCACCGCTCAGGCCCGCCGCGCCTGGGCCGTGTTCCACGCCGGCATCCGACCGTCCCGCGCGCCGCGTGCGCGCTCACGTCGTCCGCGCCCCGTGCGCCGACAGGAGAGAACCGCATGAGTGCCCGTCTGCGTCCCCTGGTCCTGATCTCCATCCTGCTGATCGCGATCGTCGTCGTGGTGCTGTTCGTGCGCCGCAACGGCCACGCGGGCGTACTGGAGGCGAGCGGGACCGTCGAGGCCACCGAGGCCGAACTGGGCTTCACGGTGGCCGGCCGCATCGAGACGGTGCTGGTCCAGGAGGGCGACACGGTGCGGGCCGGCGCCGAGCTGGCGCGACTCGACCGCGCCGAGACCCTGGCGCGCCGCGAGCAGGCGGCCGCGCAGGCGGCGGCTGCGCGGGCGTCGCTGCAGGAGCTCGAGCGCGGCGCGCGGCCGGAGGAGCGCGCCCAGGCGCGCGCGGCGGCGCAGGCGGCGGCCGACCAGCTGGCCGACGCGCAGCGCGACTTCGACCGCAGCAAGGCCCTGCTGGCCGACAAGCTGGTGAGCCAGCAGCAGTACGACAAGGCGCTCACGATCCTGAGCGTGGCGCGCTCGACCGACCAGCAGGCGCGCGAGGCGCTGCGCCTGGTGGAGGCGGGACCGCGGCAGGAGCGCATCGCGGCCGCCCGCGCCGTCCTCGCGGGCGCCGAGGCCGCGGTCCGCACGTTCGACGCCACGCTCGCGAACATGGTCGTGAAGGCGCCGTTCGCCGGCGTCGTCACCGTCAAGCACCACGAGCCGGGCGAGATCGTCACGGCCGGCGCGGCGGCGGTGACGCTGCTGGACCGCGACGACCGCTGGGTGAAGATCTACGTGCCGGAGACGCGGCTGGGCACGGTGCACATCGGACAGCGGGCCACGATCTCCAGCGACACGTTCAAGGGCCGCTCGTACCGCGGCGCGGTCGTGTACGTCGCCTCGGAAGCCGAGTTCACACCCAAGACCGTGCAGACGCGCGAGGAGCGCGTGAAGCTCGTGTACGCGGTAAAGGTGCGGATCACGGACGATCCCCGCTACGAGCTGAAGCCCGGCATGCCGGCCGACGTGGTGCTCGAGGGCCCCCGGTGATCGATCGTTCGGTTCCGCCCGCCGGGCCGCAGGTCGTCGACGACCCCGCGGTCCCCCTTGCGGTCGCCGTCGGGGCGCGCGAGCTGGTGCGGCGTTTCGGCGCGGTCACCGCGGTGGACGGACTGTCGTTCAGCGTGCGGCCGGGCGAGCTGTTCGGCCTGGTCGGGCCCGATGGCGCCGGCAAGACGACGACGCTGCGGATGCTCGCCGGCGTGCTGCGCCCGACGTCGGGCGATGCGACCGTATTCGGCGTGTCGGTGGCGCGCGATCCCGAGCGCGTGAAGCCCGCGCTGGCGTACATGTCCCAGCGCTTCGGGCTCTACGCCGACCTCACCGTGGCCGAGAACCTCGGAGTTCTACGCCGACCTCTACGAGGTCCCGGTCGCCGAGCGCGCCGCCCGCGTCGAGCGCCTGTACCAGTTCTCGAACCTGCGCCCGTTCCAGGACCGGCTCGCCGGGCAGCTCTCCGGCGGGATGAAGCAGAAGCTCGGGCTCTCGTGCGCGCTGATCCACGAACCGCGGCTGCTGCTGCTCGACGAACCCACGTTCGGCGTCGACCCGGTGTCGCGCCGCGACCTGTGGGTGATCGTGCACGAGATGGTCGCGCGTGGAGTGACCGCGATCGTGAGCACCGCGTACATGGACGAGGCCGAGCGCTTCGACCGCCTGGCGCTGCTCCACCAGGGTCACGTGGTCGCGCTCGACACGCCGCAGGCGCTGCAGGCGTCGCTCGCGGGCTCCATGCTCGGCGTGCGGGTGGATCGGCCGCGCGAGGCGCGCGAGCGGGCGCTCGGGCTGCCGGGCGTGCGGCTGGCCGCCGTGTTCGGCGATCGTCTGCACCTGGCAGTGGACGACGCCGCGCGGCGCCGGCCCGAGGTGACGCAGGCGCTGCGCGCCGCCGGGTTCGAGTTCGGCGAGGTCGAGACAATCGAGCCGTCGCTCGAGGACGTGTTCATCGCGCGGCTCACCGCCGGCGAGCGGACTGGCGCGACCGCCGGCCCGCAGGCGGCGCCATGAGCGGCGCGAACTGCCGCCACCGGCATGCAGGCCGGTCGACCGTGCCGCGGGTGATCCCGTGAGCACCGCACCGCAGGCGCCCGAGCACGCGGTCGTGGTGCGCGACCTGACGCGCCGGTTCGGCACGTTCGTCGCCGTCGATCACGTCTCGTTCGAGGTCGAGCGCGGCGAGGTGTTCGGCTTCCTGGGCCCCAACGGCGCTGGCAAGACCACGACCATCCGCATGCTGTGCGGGCTGCTCGCGCCGTCGTCCGGCTCCGGCACGGTCGCGGGCTTCGACGTGATGCGCGAGACCGAGTCGATCAAGCGGCGCATCGGGTACATGTCGCAGGCGTTCTCGCTCTACGGCGACCTCACGGTCGCGGAGAACATCGAGTTCTTCTCGAACTTGAACGGGGTGCCGCGGACCGAGCGCGCCGAGCGGCGGGACTGGGTGCTCGCGATGGCGGGGCTCACCGACCAGCGCGGGCGCATGACGCGCGACCTCCCGCTGGGCTGGAAGCAGCGTCTCGCGCTCGGCACCGCCGTGCTGCACCGGCCTCCGCTGCTGTTCCTCGACGAGCCCACATCGGGGGTCGATCCGATCTCGCGCCGCGCGTTCTGGGACCTCATCTACACACTGACCGAAGGCGGCACCACCGTGTTCGTGAGCACCCACTACATGGAGGAGGCCGAGTACTGCCACCGCCTGGCGCTCATGAACCGCGGCCGGCTGATCGCGCTCGACACCCCGGAGGCGCTGCGCGCCGGGCTGACCGACCCGGTGCTCGAGGTGCGCACCGACGACGGGTTGCACGCGGTCGAGGCACTGACGGGCGCTCCGTTCGTGCACGCGGCGGGGCTGTTCGGCCGGGCGGTGCACGCCACCGTCGACGCCGCCCCCGACGTCGAGGCGGCGCTCACCGCGCGGCTCGACGCGCAGGGCGTGCGCCACGGCACGATCGCGCGGATCGAGCCCACGCTCGAGCACGTGTTCATCGCGCGCGTCCAGGGCGCCGGTGGCGCGGTGGAGGACTGACCATGGCCGTCTTCAACCGCACCCGCCTGAAGGCGATCGCGCACAAGGAGCTCGTGCAGCTGCGCCGCGACCCACGCAGCCTGATCCTGGCGTTCGCGCTGCCGGTCTTCATGCTGATCATGTTCGGCTACGCGATCACCTGGGACGTGCGCGACATCCACACCGCGGTCGTCGACCAGGACCGCTCGTCGAAGAGCCGCGAGTTCCTCGACGCGTTCGCCTCCTCCGGCTACTTCCGCGTCACGCAGTCGCTCGTCAGCGCGTCGCAGGTGCCGGCGCTGTTCGACCGCGGCAGCGTCAAGCTGGTGCTCATCGTGCCGCCGGGATTCGAGCGCGACCTCACGCACGGCCACGGCGCGCCGGTACAGGCGCTGGTGGACGGCGCCGACGCCAACACCGCCACGATCGTCATGGCGTACGCCCGCGCCACCGCGCAAACCTGGTCGCAGCGCGTGCTGCTGCGGGGCCAGCGCCTGCAGCTGCCGATCACGGTCGAGAGTCGCGTCTGGTACAACGAGGAGCTCGTGAGCCGCAACATGATCGTGCCGGGCCTGGTCGCCACGATCATGATGATCATCGCGGCGATGCTCACCTCGCTCACGATCGCGCGCGAGTGGGAGCGCGGCACCATGGAGCAGCTCGCCTCCACGCCGGTGTCGCGGCTCGAGGTCGTGATCGGCAAGCTGCTCCCCTACCTCGCCATCGGGCTGCTCGACGTCACGCTCACCTCGGTGCTCGGGGTCGTGATCTTCGGCGTGCCGTTCCGCGGCAGCGTGCTGCTGCTCGCGGGGCTGTCGTTCCTGTTCCTGACCGGGGCGCTGGGGCTGGGGATCTTCATCTCGGCGGTGGCGCGCACCCAGCTGATGGCCACTCAGCTGGCGATGCTCGTCACCTACCTGCCGGCCTTCCTGCTGTCGGGGTTCATGTTCTCGCTCGACGTCATGCCGCGCTGGCTGCAGCTGATCTCCTACACGATCCCGGCGCGCTACTTCCTGGTGGTGACGCGCGGGATCTTCCTCAAGGGCGTCGGCATCGAGGTGCTGAGCACCCAGGCGCTGCTCATGGTGGTGTTCGCGTGCGTCGGGCTCGGCCTGGCCGTGCGGGCGTTCCGGAAGGACCTCGGATGATGCGGCGCGACAAGCTCGAACGCATCGCGGGCGTCGTTCAGAAGGAGTTCCGCCAGCTGTTCCGGGACCCGCGGATGAGCCGGATGATCTTCGTCTCGCCGATCATCCAGCTCGTGATCTTCGGCTATGCGGTCTCGACCGACGTGCGTCGCACCCACATGTTCGTCGTCGACCACGACCACACCCAGGCCTCGCGCTCGCTGATCGACGCGCTGACCGCCGGCGACTACTTCCGCATCGTGGGGCGCTCCGACCGCGCGGCGGACGCGGCGGACGCGCTCGACCACGGGCGCGCGGTGCTCGCGCTGCAGATCCCGCCCGGCTACGCGCGCATGCTGCGCGGGCCGGCGGGCGCGCACGTCCAGGTGCTGGTGGACGGCACCAACTCGAACGTGGCCACGGTGGCACTCGGGTACGCGGAACAGATCGTGCGCACCCACGGGCTCGCCACGCTCGATCGCGTCGTGGTGCCGCCCGTCGACCTGCGCGAGCGCGCCTGGTACAACCCCGCGCTGGTCTCGCGCAACTACAACATCCCCGCCGTCGTCGGCACCATCGTGCTGATGATGAGCCTGATGCTGACCGCGCTCGCGGTGGTCCGCGAGCGCGAGCTCGGCACGCTCGAGCAGCTGATGGTGAGCCCGCTCACGCCCGGCGAGCTGATCATCGGCAAGACCATCCCGTTCGGCCTGGTCGGCCTGGTGCAGATGGCCATCATCACCGCGGTCGCGCTGCTGTGGTTCCGCATCCCGTTCCTGGGCCAGGCCCCGCTGCTGCTGCTGGCGGCGCTGCTGTTCCTGCTCACCGCGCTGGGACTCGGGCTGCTGATCTCGACGATCTCGAACACCCAGCAGGAGGCGTTCCTCACCACGTTCCTCGCCATCATGCCGGTGATGATGCTCTCGGGGTTCATGTTCCCGGTCACGAGCATGCCGGTCGCGTTCCAGTGGATCACGCTCGCGAACCCGCTGCGCCACTACCTCGAGATCGTGCGGGCGATCTTCCTCAAGGGCGCCGGGATCGACGCGCTGTGGCCGCAGTTCCTGTTCCTGCTGGTCATGGGCGTCGCGGTGCTGTGGCTCGCGACCACGAGGTTCCACAAGACGGTGCGGTGAGCCGCTCGTTCGAGCGCCGCGCTCAGGCGAAGCAGCCCTCGACCTCCCGCCACTGCGCATCCGTCAGCGTCAACTCCAGGGCCGCGAGGTTCTCGTCGAGCTGCGCCACGGTGGTGGCTCCGATGATCGCGCTGGACACCTGCGGCTCGCGCAGCACCCACGCCAGCGCCACCTGCGCCGGGGAGCCCGCGCCGCTCCGCGCGCACCACGCCGCGAGACGCTCGACCGCCGCGAGGTTTTCCGGCGTGCGCGCCTTCTCCTGATCCAGGAAGAACGCGAACGCGTTGGTCGCGCGGCTGCCGGGCGGGATCGCTCCACCGGCGTACTTGTTGGTGAGCACTCCCTGCGACAGCGGCGAGTACGTGATGAGCCCGACGCCCTGCTCGCGGCACAGCGGCAGGTGCTTCGCCTCGATGTGGCGGTCGAGCAGGTTGTAGCGCGGCTGGCTCGATGCCATCGCGTCCCAGCCGCGCGCCTGCTGGATCTCGAGCACGCGCCGGTCGGCGGTCGCGTGATGGTCGTAGTTCGAGTAGCCCGGGTAGCGCACCTTGCCGGCGCGCACCAGGTCCTCGAGCGCGCGCAGCGTCTCCTCCAGCGGCACCTCCGCGTCGGGCCAGTGCAGCTGGTAGAGGTCGACGTAATCGACGCCGAGCCGCCGCAGGCTGTGCTCGCACGCGTCGAAGATGTGCTTGCGCGTGAGCCCCTCGCCGAGCGGCCCGTCCCACACCCGGCCGCGCACCTTGGTCGCGATCACCAGCTGCTCGCGCGGCATCCCGCGCAGCGCCTTGCCCAGCACGGTCTCGGCGGCGCCGCGCTCGTACACGTCGGAGGTGTCGAACAGGTTCACGCCACGCTCGAACGCGTGCCGCACGATGCGCACCGCCTCGTCGTCGGCGACCGAGCCGCCGTACGTGGTCCAGGAGCCGAGTGAGAGGGCCGAGACGCGCATGCCGGTGCGGCCGAGCGGGCGATAGAGCATGACGTTCTCCAAGCGGACGGAGGGGGCCGGCGGACCGGCGCCGGGCGAGCCGAGAGCGCAGTCTAGCCTGCCTCGCGCGCGAGGCCCAGATGGTCGGTGCAATCGAACTTCGGCGCCTCGCGGGGCGGCCGGGCTTTCGCGCACGCCCCCGGTGCGCTAGCATCCGCCCTGCCGCTTCGATCCCCACTCGGAGGCCCCATGCATCCCATCCACCCGGGCGCACTCGCGTTCGCGATCACCGCCGCGCTCGCGTTGCCCGTGCCGTCGCGCTCCTGCTCGATGTGCCGCTGCGACGATCCCGCGCACACGCTTGCGGGCAGTCCGCTGCTGAATCAGCGCAGCTGGGGCGTCTCGCTCGAGACCGAGCGCTTCGCCAAGGATCAGGTGGTGCCCGAGGATCCGACCCTGCGCGAGCAGGAGCACGAGCTGCGGTACACGCTGAGCGGCTCGTGGGCGCCGCTGCGGCACCTGACCCTCGCGGCGCGCGCGCCGTACTCGGATCGCACCATCAGCGCCGGACCCGTGCGCGCCACGCGCGCGGGATTCTCGGACGCCGAGCTGACGGCGACGGTGAGCACGCTGCGCGGCGGCGAGCGGCCGCTGTGGCTCGCGCTGCTGGTCGGTGTGCGACTGCCGTCGGGACGCAACGACCTCGCGATCAACGGCGCGCGCGCTGAGGAACACCTCCAGCCCGGCACTGGCGCCGCGGGCCTGCTGGCCGGCCTCGCCCTGGTGCATCCGCTGGGCGAGCACGACGCACTGTACGGCGGAGTGCACGGGCGCTGGAACGATGCCAACCGCCACGACTACCGCTATGGCGACGTCGCGGTCGCGAATCTCGGCTGGCAGCACGAGTTCACGTCCTGGCTCGAGGCCGGCCCCGAGCTGGACTTCCGCGCTGCGCGCCACGACGTGGACGCGGGAGTGCGCGATCCCGATACCGGAGGAGCGCTGCTGTACCTCACGCCTCGCGCCGAGCTGCGGCTGACCGAGCGCCTCGCGCTGCGGCTGGGCGTGCAGCTACCGGTCGCGGACGCGCTGTACGGGGATCAGCGCGAGCGGATCAACCTGCAGACCGGACTCAGCCTGCGCCGCTGACGGGCCCGCGCGCCGCCACTCGCGTGGACGGCGCTTCCCTCGCGCGGCGCCGGCCGCTACTCTGCCCGCACCCCATGGCGAGTCCACTGACCTCCAGCCGCGGACGTTTCCGCCTCCGCGATCTCCTGCCGTTCGGCCCCGGGCGCCACCCGCGCCCGCGCCCGTTCGTCGAGATGGCGCAGGTGGCGTGGGAGAACCGCGACAACCTGCCGTACGCCTGGCGCATCCTCAACCGCGGCGTGTGCGACGGCTGCGCGCTCGGACCGCGCGGCCTGCGCGACGACGTCATCGACGGCGTCCATCTCTGCATGACGCGGCTGAAGCTGCTCCGCCTGAACACCATGGGTCCGGTTCCGGATGCCGCGCTGGCCGACCTCACGGCGCTGCGCGCGCTGCCGAACGACCAGCTGCACCGGCTGGGGCGACTGCCGTATCCGATGATTCATCGTGGCGACGGCGCCCTGCACCGGCTGTCGTGGGACGAGGCGCTGGCGATCGCGGCCGAGGAGCTGCGGGACGTGCCGGGCGAGCGGATGGGCTTCTTCGCCACCTCGCGCGGCATCACGAACGAGACCTACTACGCGTTCCAGAAGGCCGCGCGGCTGCTGGGCTCGAACCACGTCGACCTGTGCTCGCGGCTGTGCCACGCGGCGAGCGTGTCGGGACTGAAGGAGACGCTCGGGGTCGCGGCGCCGACCTGCTCGCTGAAGGACATGATCGGGGCCGACCTGGTCGTGATCCTCGGCTCGCATCTGGCGAACAACCAGCCGGTCACCACCAAGTACCTCACCTACGCCAAGCGTCGGGGCACCCGCATCCTGGTGGTGAATCCCATGCGCGAGCCGGGGCTCGAGCGCTACTGGGTGCCGAGCGACGTGCGCAGCATGCTGTTCGGCACCAAACTCATGGACGACTTCTTCCAGGTCAGCGTGGGCGGCGACGTCGCGTTCCTGCACGGCGTGCTCAAGCACCTGATCGAGCTGGGCGCGGTCGATCGCTCTTTCGTGGACGCGCACACGACCGGCTTCGAGGAACTGCGCGCGCTGCTCGAGCGGCTCCCGTGGGAAGAGCTCGAGGCCGCCGCCGGCCAGCGCCGCGAGGACATGCTCCGCTTCGCGCGCCAGTACGCGGCCGCGCGCACCTGCGTGTTCGTGTACAGCATGGGGCTCACTCAGCACCGCTTCGGCGTGGACAACGTCCGCGCGCTCGTCAACCTGGCGCTGGCGCGCGGCATGTTCGGGCGCGAGCAGTGCGGCGTGATGCCGATCCGCGGCCACTCGGGCGTGCAGGGCGGCGGCGAGTGCGGCGTCGACCCGGACAAGTACCCGGGCGGCTTCGAGGTCGCGCGCGACGAGGACCGCGCCCGCTTCGAGTCGCTGTGGGGCCACGCGCTGCCCGCGTGGCGCGGCCATCGCACGCTGCAGATGCTCGAGGCGGCGCACCGCGGCGAGCTCGACCTGCTCTACTCGCTCGGCGGCAACCTGCTCGAGACCATGCCCGACCGCGGCTACATGCTCGAGGCGCTCTCGCGGGTGCGGTTGCGCATCCACCAGGACATCGTGCTCAACACCTCGTCGCTGCTGCCGGGGCGCACGGTGCTGCTGCTGCCGGCGCAGACGCGCTACGAGACCGCCGGCGGCGGCACCACCACCAGCACCGAGCGGCGCATCCGCTTCTCGCCCGAGATCGCGGGGCCGCGCATCGCCGAAGCCGAGCCCGAGTGGCGCATCCCGGCGCGCGTGGCGTGCGCGGCGCGGCCCGCGCTGGCCGGCGCGTTCGCATGGCCGGGCCCCGCCGAGGTGCGGCGCGAGATCGCGCGGGCGATGCCCGCCTACGCCGGCATCGAGGCGCTCGAGCGCGAGGGCCAGAGCGTGCAATGGGGCGGACCGCAGCTGTTCCGCGACGGCTTCACGCGCATGCCGGACGGTCGCGCGCGCTTCAGCGCGGTGCCGGTCCCGCGAGTCGTCGTACCGGCCGGTTGCTTCTACCTCACCACGCGGCGCGGGAAGCAGTTCAACAGCATGAGCCACGGCGAGCGGGACTACCTGATGGGCGCTGCGAGCCGCCGCGACGTGCTGATCGACGGCGACGACGCGGCGCAGCTCGGCGTGGCCGACGGCGACGCGATCGTGCTGCGCTCCGCGGTCGGCACCTGGAGCGGGTTTGCGCGCATCGCGCCCATGAAGCGCGGACACCTGCAGGCGTACTGGCCCGAGACCAACGCGCTCATCCCGCGCACCTTCGACCCGGTGTCGGGATCGCCCGACTACAACTGCGTCGTCAGCGCCGCGGCCGCCGGCCGCCCGTGCGCGCCGGTGCCGGCGGGCGAGCCGGGCTGAGCGGACGGCGCGCCCGCGGTTCGGTGCTATGCTGCCGCGCGCCTGGATCCCTCGCACGCATCGCACCGCACTCCCCCGGAGGTTGACGATGACGCCGCGCCGACTCCTGGTCGCGCTCGCCCTCGCCGCGTCCCTGCCCGCCGCGGCCGCGCACGCCGGCATGCAGCGCTGGACGCTCGACGATCTGCTGGCCGTGCGCGTGGTCTCGGACCCGCAGGTGCACGTCGACGCGGTCTCGGTGGCGTACGTGCTCCAGGACTGGAACGCCGACCACAGCGACTACCAGACCGACGTGTGGGTCTCGCGCCTCAATGGCGCCGAGCACCGCCGCCTGACGTTCACCGACCAGAACGAGGAGTCGCCGCGCTGGTCTCCCGATGGACACTGGCTGGCGTTCCTGTCGGAGCGCCCGCGCCCGGGCCACAAGGACGACGCCACCGACGAGGGCCGGCGCCAGGTGTGGATGATGCGCACCGACGGCGGTGAGGCGCAGTGCGTGACCGACGCCGCTGGCGGCGTATCGGCGTTCGAGTGGTCGCACGACTCGAACACCATCGCTTATCTCTCCCGCCAGCCGAAGAGCGACGACCAGAAGAAGCGCGAGAAGGACAAGGACGACGCCTGGCGACCCACCGATCGCTACGCGTGGAACCGGCTGTGGGTGATCGACGTCGCCTCGCACAAGGCCACCCAGCTGACGAGCGAGTTGCACGTCACCGGGTTCTCGCTGTCGCCCGACGGGCAGCGCGTGGTGTTCGCGGCACAGCCGACGCCGCTCGTGCCCGACGCCTACCGCTCGGACCTGTACCTCGTGTCGGTCGCCGGCGGGGCGCCGAAGCCGCTGGTGGTGCGCCCCGGCACCGACGCCGATCCGGCGTGGTCGCCGGACGGCAAGTGGATCGCGTTCGCCTCGCAGGACGGCCACGACACCGAGTGGTACACGAACGACTACGTGTGCATCGTCTCGCCCGACGGCGGCGCCCCGACGAACCTGACGAAGTCGCTGGACGAGCGCGTCTCGCCGTTCAACTCCCCGCTGCGCTGGAACCACGACGGCACCTCGCTGTTCTTCGTCTGCGACCGGGGCCCGGCGCGCCGGATCCTGCGCGCGTTCGTGGACGGCACGCCGCCGGTCGAGTTCACGAGCGGTGACTACGTGCACGGCATCCCGTCGATCGATCCCAAGGGCATCGTCGCCGTCTACGCCCGCGAGTCGAGCGTGGAGCCGCGCGAGCTGTACTTCCAGCGCATCGCCGGCGGCGATCCCAAGCGGCCCGAGGGCGGCGAACCGCGGCGCATCACCGACGTGAACCCGACCGCGCAGGACTTCCTCGCGTTCCGCAAGGAGCGCGTGACGTGGAAGGGCGCCGGCGGGATGGACATCGACGGCCTGCTCGTCTACCCGGTCGACTACCATCCCGGCGCGCGCGTGCCGCTGCTGGTGGTGGTCCACGGCGGGCCCGCCGGCACCAATTCCTACACGTGCACGGTCATGCAGCGCGTCTACCCGTTCGCGGCGCTCGCGCAGGACGGCTTTGCGGTGCTGCTGCCCAACCCGCGCGGCAGCGGCGGCTACGGCGAGGCGTTCCGGGCCGCGAACGTGCGCGACTGGGGCGGCAAGGACTACGACGACATCATGGCGGGCGTCGACGCGCTCATCCAGCGCGGGCTCGCCGATCCGGCGCGGCTGGCGGTGTGCGGCTGGTCGTACGGCGGCTTCATGACCTCGACCATCGTGACCAAGACCGACCGCTTCAAGGCCGCGGTCGTCGGCGCGGGCGTGACCGACCTGGCGTCGTTCACGGGCACCGCCGACATTCCCGAGTTCGCGCGCTCGTACTTCGCCGCGTGGCCCTGGGAGGATCCGACCGCGTACATCGAGCACTCGGCGGTGTTCCACGCCAACCGGGTGAAGACTCCGACCGCGCTCATCCACGGCACCAGCGACGACCGCGTGCCCACCAGCCAGGGCTGGGAGTTCTACAACGCGCTCCGCCAGCTCGGCGTGCCGACCGACCTGCTGCTGCTGCCACGCTCGGCGCACACGCCGCGCGAGCCGAAGCTGCTGAAGTCGGCGATGCAGTGGCATCTCGACTGGATCGAGAAGTACACGCTCGGCCGCACCGCCGGCAGCGCTGCGAAGCCGCCGGCCCAACCACTGCCCGTGAAGCCCGCGACCGGTGGCCGGCACTGACCCCGCAGATCCGCGCGCGTCGCCGCGGGCGGTCGATCTGGTCGTCATCGGCGGCGGGATCACCGGCCTCGGCGTGGCCCGCCTGGCGGCCCGTCACGGGCTGAGCGTCGCGCTGCTCGAGCGCGGCGACCTCGCGTCGGGCACCAGCAGCGTGTCGAGCCACATGCTGCACGGCGGCCTGCGCTACCTCGAGTACGGCCGGCTGCGGCTGGTGCGCGAGGCACTGGCCGAGCGCGCGGCGGTGGGCCGGATGGCGCCCGGCATCGCGCACCCGCGGCGCTTCCTGGTGCCGCTCTACCGCGGCGACCGGCTGCCGACCTGGAAGCTGAGGGCCGGCCTGGCGCTCTACGACGCGCTGGCGGGCCACGGCGGACTCGCGCCGCGGGCGATGGTGCGCGCGAAGGAGACGCTGGCGCTCGAGCCCGCGCTGGCGCCCGAGCGGCTCGCCGGCGCCGGGATCTACTCCGACGTGGTGATGGACGACGGACGGCTCGCCGTGCTGGTGGCGCGCGACGCGGCGGCGCACGGCGCGGTGCTGCACACCTACACCGAACTGGCCGCGGCGCGCCCGCTGTCCGACAACCGCGTGCTGATCGAGGGCCACGATCTGCTGGAGGACACGCGGCTGGCGTTCCACACGCGCGTGGTGGTGAACGCGGCCGGACCCTGGGTCGACGCGGTGCGCGCGCAGCTGCTGGCGGGGTTGCATCCGAACGCGGCCCCGCCGGTGCCGCTGCTGCGGCCCTCGCGCGGCACCCACCTGGTGTATCCGCCGCTCACCCGCGGCCACGGCCTGCTGCTGGTGGCCCGGCACGATCGCCGCGTGTTCTTCGTGATCCCGCTCCCCGGCCACGCGCTGGTCGGCACCACCGAGGTCGAGGTGGCCTCGCCGCCGAAGCCTGAGG
Organism: Candidatus Eiseniibacteriota bacterium; assembly: GCA_963725865.1. Lineage (GTDB taxonomy): Bacteria > Eisenbacteria > RBG-16-71-46 > RBG-16-71-46 > RBG-16-71-46 > CAVSAC01. Next base: position 264,584 of record CAVSAC010000012.1, on the reverse strand, counting down.
AGCTGGCGCCGAGCGCCGAGGAGATCCACTACCTGCGTGCCGAGCTCGCGCGCGCGCTGCCGGGCGTGGCGCACTACGCGCCGCGGGCGGTGATCGCGGGCGTGCGCCCGCTGCTGGCGGGCGCCGGCGCGGTGGGAGTCGCTTCGCGCGAGCATCGCGTGATCGCCGACGGACCGATCCTCACGATCGCGGGCGGCAAGTACACGACCTTCCGCGTGATGGCGCACGACACGCTGCGGCGGGCGCTGGCGGTGCTGCGGCGGCCGGCCGACGTGATCGAGGACACCGATGCGCCGCTGCCGGCGCCGTTCGCCGCCGGCCTCGAGCTGCGCCACGTGGTGGACTTCGCGGTCGGGTCCGAGTTCGCGCGGCGCGTCGACGACGTGCTGCGCCGCCGCACCTCGCTGTGGCTCGATCCACCCCGCGCGCGCGCCGCCGCTCCCCAGGTGGCGGAGCGCATGGCGCAGCGGCTCGGCTGGAGCGCGGAGCGCCAGCGCACGGAGCTGGCGGTCGCGCTCGAAGCGCGCGCCGAGGCCGAGCGCCCGCTCGGCCCCTACCCGGAGAGCCGATGAAGCCGACCCAGGTCCTCGCCATCGATCAGGGCACCACCGGCAGCACCGCGCTCGTGCTGACCCGGGGCGGCGAGGTGAGCGGGCGCGGCTACGCGGAACTGCCTCAGCACTTCCCGCGGCCCGGCTGGGTCGAGCACGACGGCGAGGAGATCTGGACCAGCGTGCGCACCGCGGTCGCGCGCGCGCTGCGCGCCGCGCGCGTCGACGGGCGCGCGCTGGCGGCGATCGGGATCACCAACCAGCGCGAGACCGTGCTGGTGTGGGACCGTCGCAGCGGCCGGCCGGTGGGGCGGGCGATCGTGTGGCAGGACCGGCGCACCACCGCGCGCTGCGAGGCGCTGCGGCGCGCCGGGCTCGAGCCGCTGGTGCGGCGGCGCACCGGACTGGTGCTCGATCCCTACTTCTCCGCCACCAAGCTCGAGTGGATGCTGCGGCATTCCCGCACCCTCGCGGCCCGCGCGGCGCGCGGCGCGCTCGCGTTCGGCACCGTCGACAGCTGGCTGCTGTGGAAGCTCACGAACGGCGCCGTGCACGCCACCGACCCCACCAATGCCTCGCGCACGATGCTCTACGACATCGGACGGCGGCGGTGGGACGACGAGCTGCTCGCGCGCTTCGGGGTGCCGCGCGCGCTGCTGCCCGAAGTGCGGCGCTCGAGTGGTGACTTCGGCGCGACCCGCGGCGTGGCGGGGCTGCCCGACGGCATCCCGATCGCGGGCGTGGCGGGCGACCAGCAGGCGGCGCTCTTCGGGCAGGGGTGCGTGGCCGCCGGGCGCTCCAAGAACACCTACGGCACCGGCTGCTTCCTGCTGCTCCACACCGGTGCCCGGCGCGTCGCCTCGCGCGCCGGGCTGCTCACCACGGTGGCCTGCGACGCCGACGGCGGCCCCGCCTACGCGCTCGAAGGCAGCGTGTTCATCGCGGGAGCGGCGATCCAGTGGCTGCGCGACGGGCTCGGCACGATCGCGACCGCCGCCGAGAGCGAGACGCTCGCGCGCTCGGTGCCCGACAGCGGCGGCGTGACGCTGGTGCCGGCGTTCGTGGGGCTCGGCGCCCCGCACTGGCGCGCCGACGTGCGCGGGGCGCTGTTCGGCCTCACGCGCGGGACCACGCGGGCGCACCTGGCGCGCGCGGCGCTCGAGTCGATCGCGCTGCAGAGCGCCGAGCTGGTCGAGGCGATGGCGCACGACGCGCGCGCGCGGCTGCGCGTCCTGCGCGTCGACGGCGGCGCCGCGGCGAACGCCCTGCTGATGCAGTACCAGGCCGACGTGCTCGGCATCCCGGTGGAGCGCCCGCGGGTGCTCGACACCACCGCGCTCGGTGCCGGATTGCTCGCGGGCCTCGGCGTCGGGCTGTGGACCTCGCACCGCGACCTCGACCGCGCGCGGCGGGTGGAACGCGTGTTCCGGCCGCGGCGACCGGCGGCGTGGCGGCGCGCGGAGCTGGCGCGCTGGCGCCGCGCCGTCGCCACGCTGCTCGCCGCGCCGCGGAGCTGAGGTCCGCGGCAGCGAGCGCGCGCCGACACCCCCGCGCGGTCCCCGCGCTGTCGCCCGCCCGACCACCCTACCAGCGCACCTGGAGCTGTGCGACCGCCGTGTCGGCGCTCTTGCGCGGCTTGCCCGTCGTGCGCCGGATCCCGTAGACGGTCAGCCGCACCCGGCTCGGGGCCAGCTCGACGTTCACGCCCACGTCGGTGCCGCGGATGCGGCGCGCGGGCCCGATCCACGGGCGCTCGAATTGCTCGAGACGTCCCAGCGCCTGGACGCGCGGCGTCACGCGGTAGCCGGCGAGCACGCTCCAGCCGGCGTCGTCGAGATCGCGCGCGCGCCCACGCCGGTGCCGCGTCAGATAGTCGGCGCGCACCATCACGCCGAGGTAATCGATGCTCCCGTCGACGCCCCAGCGCAGGCTGTCGGGACCCTCGTGGGTCACGCTGCCACCGAGCCCCAGCATCGGCAGCGGCACCACCGTGGCGCGCGCCACCCACAGCACCGTGGAGTCGCGGTTGGCCGAGGCGTTCTGTCCCTCGCCGTTGAACGCGCCGAGCGCGAGCGTGGCCCAGGTGCCCGCCGCGTACTCCGCCAGCACGCCGAGGTCGTACTTGGGCGCCAGCGAGTCGACCGCGACCGGCAGGTCGGGGGTTTCGAGCGACGAGACGGCGATCAGGTACTCGCGCGTGAACGGAGCCTTCATCTGCCCCGCCGACATCGTGAACGGCGCCGCGCTCCAGCGCGCGTACGCCTCGCGCAGACTCGGAGTCGATGGACTCCGCGCGCCGGCGGAGGCCTCGAGCTCCACCAGTAGCCGGTACGAGAAGCGCGCCGGCAGCGCGCCGTCGATCGAGAAGCGAGCGCGATTGAGCGTGTTCGTGAGCCCGACGTGCGCCTGCGCGGTCGAGCGCGCCTGGAGGTAGCCGCCCACCCTGGGCGCGGCGAGCGCGGGAACCAGCGGCGGAACCCCCGGCGCGATGAGAATGGAATCGCGCTCCGAGGCCGTCGACGGCGTGGCGGCTGCTGCCGCCAGCGCGACCGCGAGTGCCATCTCCCACCAGGGCGTGCGCGGCGCCTTCGGTTCCCCGTGCATCCGGATCCTCCTGATGAAGGGTTGCTTTGTTCCCTTGCGTATCCGAATATTGCCGCATCTGGAACGCAGGGTAATCTAGCCGACGATCCTATCGGTCTCAAGTCGAGGGTCTCCATGGACACGATCACCGTCGAGCAGGCCGCAGCGCTTCTCCATCTGCACGCCAAGCGGGTCCAGGCGATGGCGCGCGACGGCCGCCTGCCGGCCGCGCGCGTCGGCCGCAAGTGGCTGTTCCGGCGCGCCGACATCGACCGGCTGCTGGGTGGGCCACGCGCACCGGCGGCGCCGGTCGGACTCGAGTTGCTGAGCGCGCGCAACAACCTGCTCGGCGTGATCGAGCGGGTGCACGGCGACGGAGTGATGGCCGAGGTCGCGCTTCGCATCGGCGATCAGACGCTGATCTCGATCATCACGCGCTCCTCCGCCGACCGCCTCGGGCTGAAGGTCGGCGACACGGTGTACGCGGTGATCAAGTCCACCGAGGTGATGATCGCCAAGCCGGGGCAGCCATGAGCGCGCGCGCTTTCCCCAGCGGACGGCCGACGCGCCCGCGGCTCACCGTCGCGGTGGCCCTGGCGACTCTGGCGGCGCTCGCGATGCCGATGGCGCTCGCGGGCCCGGCATCCGCCGCGCCGGCGCGCGCGGCGGCGCCCTCCACCACGCTCGTCGTGTTCGCCGCGGCCTCGCTCGCCGAGCCGTTGACGGAACTGGGCGCGCGCTTCGAACGCTCGCACCCCGGCATCGCGGTGCGCTTCTCGTTCGCGGGCTCGCAGCAGCTCGCAGCGCAGCTCGCGCAGGGCGCGCGCGCGGACGTGTTCGCCTCGGCCGACGAGCGCTGGATGCGCGACGTCGCCAGTCGCGGCCTGCTCGACGGCGAGCCGGTTGCCTTCGCCCGCAATCGTCTCGCCGTCATCGTTCCCGCCACCAACCCGGCCCGCATCGGCAGCCTGCGCGACCTCGCGCGCGGCGGCGTCAAGCTGGTGATCGCGGCCGACGCGGTGCCGGTCGGCCGCTACGCGCGGCAGTTGCTGGCGAATCTCGGCCGGGAGCCGGGCATGCCCGTCGACTTCACGCGCCGCGCGCTGGCGAACGTGGTGTCCGAGGAGGACAACGTGAAGGGCGTCGTGGGCAAGGTGCGCCTCGGCGAGGCCGACGCCGGGATCGTGTATCGCTCCGACGTCTCGCGCGCGGTCGCGCGCTTCGTGCGCACGCTCGAGGTGCCCGCCGGCGCGAACGTGACCGCGGACTACCCGATCGCCACGTTCGCCCACGCGCCCCAGGGCGAGGCGGCGCGGGCGTTCGTGGCGCTGGTGCGCTCCCCCGAAGGCCAGGCGGTGCTCGCGCGGCACGCGTTCGATCCGCCGCCGGCGCCGTGACGCCCGCGCGCGCGCTGCTGCGCGGGGCGGTCGCGCTTGCGATCGTCCTGCTGCTCGTCCTGCTGGCATTGCCGGTGGTCGCGATGGTGTTGCGGGTCGCCCCCGCCACGTTCCTCGCGCGGCTGGGCGATCCCGCGGTGCGGGCGGCGCTCGGACTGTCGCTCGTCACCAGCGTCGCCGCCACCGCGGTGGTGGTGGCGCTCGGCCTGCCGGTGGCGTGGCTGCTGTCGGCGCGCTCCTTCCCCGGCAAGCGCGTGCTCGAGGCGCTGGTGCTGCTCCCGATGGTGCTGCCGCCCACGGTCGCCGGGTTCGGGCTCTTGATGGCGTTCGGACGCATGGGCCTCGCGGGCGGCGCGCTCGCGGCACTCGGGATCACGCTCCCGTTCACCACGCTCGGCGTGGTGGTCGCGCAGGCGTTCATGGCGGCGCCGTTCTTCATCGCCGCCGCCCGCGCCGGATTCGACGGGGTCGACCCGCGCTACCACGAGGTGGCCGCCACGCTGCGCGCTTCGGAGTCGCGCACCTTCCTGCGCGTCACGCTCCCACTCGCGGCCCCCGCCGTGATGGCGGGTGCGGCGATGGCCGGCGCGCGCGCGCTGGGGGAGTTCGGCGCCACCATCACGTTCGCCGGCAACCGCCCCGGGGTGACCCAGACCATGCCGATCGCGGTCTACGTGCAGATGCAGAGCGACCTCGACGCGGCGGTGGTGCTGTCGGTGTTGCTGCTGGCGATGTCGTTCGCCCTGCTGCTCGGGCTGCGTGCCGCCCCGCGCGGCACGTTCGGAGGCCGCGCGTGAGCCTGACCGCGCGGATCCGCAAGCAGCTCGGCGGGCATGCGTTCGACCTCGCACTCTCGGTCGAGGCCGGCCGCACGCTGGCGCTGGTCGGCGAGAGCGGCGCGGGCAAGACGACGGCGCTGCGCCTGCTGGCCGGGCTCCTGCGGCCGGACGCGGGCCGCATCGAGGTGGCGGGCGAGGCGTGGTTCGACGACGCGCGCGGCGTCGACCTGCCCGCCTGGCGCCGCTCGGTCGGCTGGGTCCCGCAGGAGTGGTCGCTGCTGCCCCACCTCGACGCGCTCGCCAACGTCGGCTTCGGGCTGCGCGCGCTCGGCGTGGCACGGCACGACGCGGACGCGCGTGCGCGCGCCGCGCTGGCGCGCCTCGGCGTCGAGTCGCTCGCCACGCGAAGGCCGCAGCAGCTCTCGGGCGGCCAGCAGCAGCGCGTGGCGCTGGCGCGCGCGCTCGTGCTCGAGCCGCGGCTGCTGCTGCTCGACGAGCCGCTGTCGGCGCTCGACCTGCAGACCCGGCAGGCGGTACGCGGCGAGCTGCGCCGGCTGCTCGCCTCGCTGCCGTGCATGACGGTGTACGTGACGCACAGCGCGGTCGAGGCGCTGGTGTTCGGGGACCGCATCGCGGTGCTGGAGGACGACGCGATCCGCCAGGACGGGATTCCCGACGAGCTGGTGCGACGGCCGCGCACGCCCTACGTGGCGGCGCTGATGGGGCTGAACCTGCTCAGCGGCACGCTGGGTCCGCCGGCCGCCGACGGCCTCGGCCACCTCGAAACCGGCGAAGGCGCCATCACGGTGGTGCACGACGGTGTCGCGGGCGATGCGTTCGCCGTGGTGGACCCGCGCGACATCACGCTGACGCGCGAGGCGCCGGCGGGCAGCGCGCAGAACGTGGTCCGCGGGCGCATCGTGGAGCTGGTGCCTGAGCCGCCGCTCGGCGAGCGCCTGCGGGTGGTGCTCGACAGTCAGCCGCCGCTGGTGGCCGAGATCACGCGCCAGGCGGCCGCGCGGATGGGGCTCGCCGAAGGCAGCGACGTGCACGCCACGTTCAAGGCGACCGGGGTGACGGTCTACCGGTAGCGGAATCCTCTTGACCACGACGTGTCTCCCATCGTGCGGAGGTGACATGGACTGGCTGCCGTTGGCGGGCGTGATCGTCGCGTGGTGGGTGCTCCAGGCGTGGCTGCTGCCCCGGCTGGGCGTGCCGACCTGAGCGCGCCCCGACGCGTGCGCTCCGGGTGAGCGCCGAAAGCCGTCCGACGCTCCCGAGGGTCCGCCCCCGCTGGAGTGAGTCCCCGCGGCGTCCATCATCAAGGTGGCCGTCCGGCATGCCGATACCGCCGGGGACATGCCCTCCCTACCTCGGACACCGGCGCCGCCGGCGGGTGACGAGCGCGTTCTGCGCGCGATGTCGCATCGCTGGCTCGCGAATTGGGGCCTCAGCACCGCGCTGATGCTCGGCCTCGGGCTGGCGGTCGGGCTGCTGTCCCTGGCCGAGTGGCGGGCCGGTGTCGAGGGCAGTCCCGACCCCGAGACCCGACTGCAGATGTTCGTGGGGCTCGGTGGCCTGCTCGTGCTGTTCTCGCTCTACGCCCTGCTCCAGCAACAGCGGGTCGCCGCGCTGACACGCCGCCTGCTCGCCGAGCACGTGCGGGCGACCGCGCTCGACTCGCGGCTCTCCGAGATCATCGCGCTGTTCGACGTGACCGCGCGGCTCCATCTCGAGCTGGAGCTGGAGCCGGTGCTCGAGACCATCACGCACCGGCTCCTGCCCTGTCTCGAGGCGGACGAGGCCTCGATCATGCTGCTCGACCCGGAGAGCCAGGAGCTGCGCTGCCAGGCGGTCTCCGGCGCCGACGGCGCGGTGGTGCGCGAGTCCGTGGTGCGCATGGGCGAGGGCGTCGCCGGCCGGGTCGCCGCGTCGCGCCAGGCGACCGTGATCCATACCTCGGAGATGGCCGGGCGCTTCCCGGGCGAGGAGAAGGTGTGGCGCGGTATCGACTCCGCGGTGTGCGTGCCGATGCTGCTCGCGGATCGCGTGGTGGGCGTGCTCAACGTCACGCGCCTGGCCGGTCGGCCGCCGTTCCAGGACGAGGACGCCCGCCTGCTGGTGCCGTTCGCCGAGCACCTCGCGATCACGGTGCGCCGCATCGGCGATTTCGCCGCGCGCGATCGCCGCACCTCGGCGCTCGAACGCATGCACCGCCTGCGGCGCGAGTTCCTGTGCGCGCTCAACCACGAGCTGCGCAATCCGCTCGCCTCGCTGATGGGCTACGCCGAGCTGCTGCGCGATCCGCGCGGGCAGGTCGGCGACCTCGACCGCCACACCTTCACGAACGCGCTGGGCGAGCAGGCCAGCCGCATGCTCGAGAGCATCGACGACCTGCACGGCCTCTACTCGCTCGAGGCGAGCGAGGTGACGTTCGAGACCGTGCCCGGCTCGCTCAACCAGCTGGTGCACGACAGCGTCGTCGCGCTGAGCGGCCGCACCGAGCGCAAGGCGGTCGCGATGGCGCTGGTGCTCGACCCCGACGTGCCGGCGGTCTGGATGGACCTCGCGAAGCTGCACGCCGCCGTGCGCCACCTGCTGGCGGGCGCGGTGCGGGTCAGCACGCCCGGGGCGCCGATCGCCGCCGAGACCCACCACCACGTGGACGACGCCGGCCAGGCGTGGGCCACGCTCGAGCTGCGCTTCACGCGCGACCCCAGCGCCGGCTACTTCGCGCCCGAGGCCGCGCCGGCCGGGTTCGGCGCCGCGCCGGCCCACGTCGACGCGATCGGCTGGGGGATGCTGCTGATCCGCGACCTGGTGGAGCTCCACGGCGGCGAGCTGCGCAGCCAGCGCACGGCCGCCGGCGAACTGGCCGTGACGATGACGCTGCCCGCGCGCGCGGTGGCGCCGGCCGCGTCGGCCGCCTGAGCGACGCTAGACCACCAGCACCGCGTCGAGCCAGCTGACCAGGTCCTTCACCACCGCGGCCCGGCCGAGGTCGTTGAACAGCTCGTGGTAGGCGTCCGTGTACGTGATCAGCCGCACCATGCCGTGCGGCGCGGCGCCGCTGAACTCGAGCGAGCCCCGGGGATCCGCCACGCGGTCGGCCGCGCCGTGCAGCAGCAGCGCCGGCACCGCGAGCCGCCGGGCGTCGCGCAGCACGCGCTGGCGCGCCTCGTTGAACTCGAAGTAGAGCCGGGGGCTGATGCGATCGTGCACCAGCGGGTCCTTCGCGCGCGCCGACAGTACTTCGGAGTCGCGCGACATGCCGCTCTCGTCGAGCCCGTGCGGGAATCCCGCGCTGGGCGCCGTGACGCGCGCGACGTTCGCCAGCGCGAGCTTCCACCAGGGCGGGAGCGCGCTGCGCAGGCCGGCCGCGGACGACACCACCGCCAGCAGCTCGCGCGGATGCTGGAGCGCGTAGTCGAGCGCGAGCACCGCACCCATGCTGTGGCCGAGCAGCACGTGCGGCAGCTGGCCCGGATGCCCGGGCATCCCGCGCGAGGTCGTGAACATGGCGGGCACCACGGTCTCGCGCAGCAGGGTCCAGGACGGCACGTCGCCGCGCGGGCCCGTTCCCTCGCCGTGTCCCGGCAGGTCGAACACCACCACCGAGAGCCGCGCTCGCACCAGGTCCTCGGCGAGCGCCGCGTAGCGCCCGCCGTGCTCGCCGAGCCCGTGGCAGATCGCCACCATCGCGCGCGGCGACTCCGCGGCCCAAACCCGGCCAGGCAAGGTCAGCTTGCGATCCACGCGCACGTCGATGCGCGTGGCGGCGAGGCTCGAGTTCGCCGGGTTCACGACCGTTCGCCCTCTCCCGGCTCCGGCGGCGCGTCGTCCGCGTCGTCACCCTCACCGTCGCCGTTTTCGTCGTCGGATTCCCCGTCCACGCTCTCGTCGCCGTTCTGGGCCATGAACACCAGGTCGGTCGACGCGTAGCTGGACCCGGTGTTCTTCACCAGCCGCACCACCTGCTCGATCAGGCTGGCGAAGTCGTCGGGCGCCAGGGTGGCGAGCGGGTGCACCGCCACCGACCACACCTCCATGCCGCGCAGGGCGTAGCGCGCGTCGAGCGCGCGGTCGTAGTTCGCCTGCAACAGCACCTGCATCACCGCCGGCTCGAGCTCCTTGAGCTCGCCCACCGGTGACATCACGCGCATCCGGTCGTGGGACTCGTCGCTGAACACGTAGACCGGCACCTCGTCGCGGAGCCCACGCCAGAACCCGAGCTGGCCTTCCAGCTCGCCGAGGTACGCATCGAGGATCTTGCCGATGGCTGCGGTGGTCATGGGAGCGCGCATCTTCGCGCATGCACCCGTGCGATGCACGCACTTTCCACCGGAGGCGGCTCGGGGTAGGCTCGCGCGGCGCGCGACGCGCCGTGCGCGCCCTGCGCCGAATCGCGACGTGCGAACCCTCGAGGACCCCATGCCGATCGAGACACCCGACGACGCCCCGCGCCCCGGCCGGCTCATCATCCCCGGCGCCGCGGAGCCCACCACCGGCTCGCGCATCGTGCTGCCGCCGGGCGCGCGCGTGGACGATGCGGAGGAGCTGCCGGAATTCCCGCGGCTGCGCCCGCTGATGCTCTCGGTTGCGCGCGAAGGCGAGCGCGAGGTGCTGGTCGTGAACGATCCGCTGGGCGTCATGCCGGCGCCCGCCGCGCTGTCGTTCGAATCGCTCGGGCTGCTCCAACTGCTGGACGGCCGCACGTCGCTCACCGATCTCACCGCCGCGGTGATGCGCGAGAGCAAGGACCTGCGGGTCGGCGGCATGGTGAAGGAGTTCATCGGCCAGCTCGACCGACTTCTGATGCTCGATTCGCCCCGCTACGAGGCCGCCTACCAGACGGTGCGCGACGAGTACCACGCGCTCGAGGTGCGCCAGTCGATGTTCGAGGGCGAGGCGTATCCCGCCGACGCCGCGGAGTGCGCGCGCGCGATCGACGCGCACCTGGCGGCGGCCGAGGCCGCACGCACCGCCGCGGGCGAGCCGGCACCCGCCGCCGCCGCGCTGCCGCGCGCCGTGCTGGTCCCGCACCTCGATCCGCGCCGGGCGGGCCCCGCGATGGCGCGCGGCCTGATGGAGATCGGGCGCGCGGCGACCACGCCGCTGCGCGTGGTGGTGTTCGGGACCGGGCACCAGCTCTTCGGCGACGCCTACGCGCTCACGCGCAAGCGCTACGAGACCCCGTTCGGAGCGGTGGCCTGCGACATCGCGTTCGTGGACGCGCTGGCGGCGCGGCTCGGCGAGGCCGCCTACCACGGCGAGCTCGCCCACCGCGACGAGCACTCGATCGAGTTCGCGGCGGTCTACCTGCGGCACGTGCTCGGCACCCGCCCGTTCGCGATCGTGCCGATCGTGTGCGGCGGATTCCACGCGCTGCTCGACGACGGCAGGACGCCGCGCGAGGACGCCGGATTCGAGGCGCTGATCGACGCGGTGCGAGCCACCGTGGCGGCCCAGCCGGGCGACACCCTGTACCTGGCGTCGGTCGATCTCTCGCACGTGGGCCCGCGCTTCGGCGACGCGGCGATCGACGAGCGCGCGAAGTCCGAGATCGAGGCGGTGGATCGCGCGGCGCTCGACGCCGCGCGGCGCGGCGACGCCGACGGGTGGTTCGCGGCGATCGCCGAGCAACAGGACGTCACGCGCATCTGCGGGTTCGCGCCCACGTACGCGCTGCTGCGGTGCGCCGAGCCGGGCGCCGGGCGGCTGCTGCACTACGAGCAGAGCGCCGAGCCCGACAGCTCGGTCGTCAGCGTGGCGACGCTGGTCTGGGACCGTCCCTAGGATCCGGAGGCCATCCATGTCGAGCCTACCCGAGGGGACGCGGCCTCGTTCGCCCTGGTACGCCGTGAATCTCTCGTTCACGTGGCCCGGCCTGGGACAGCTGTGGGCCGGGCATCGCGTCGCCGGCGGCGTGCTGATCGCGGGCTACGTCCTGCTGGCGACTGCTGCGTTCGTCGCCGCGGCGTGGTGGCCGCCTTCGTTCGCGTTGTTCGTCGCCTGCGCGGCGGGGGCGATCGCGATCGCGCTCGGTGGCCTGGCGCACGCGTACTTCATGGACCGGGGGCGGCCCGTCGTGCTCGCGGACGAACTCGCCCCCGCGGGTACGGACGCGTGGCTGGTGGTGCTGCTGTCGCGGCTGTGGCCGGGTCTCGGCCACCTCGCGCAGGGCCAGTGGCTCCCGGGGATCGCGTTCGCGCTCGGCACGCTCGTCGTCGCGTCGGTGCTCGTGCGACTGCCGGCGCTGCTCGGCAACCTCCTGTACGCCGCCTACGGCATCGTCCCCGCCGTGCTCGCCTACCGCGGCTCACCGTCCCGACGCGAGGTCAACGCCGGACCGATCCGCCGGCTCGCGCAGCTCGCGGTGGTCGTGCCGCTGCTGGCGGGCGTGCTCTCGATGGCGGTGAAGGCGGTCGCCCTGAGGGCCTACCGCGTCCCCTCGGAGAGCATGAGTCCCACACTGAAGCTCGACGACCGCATGTTCGCGTCTCGCTGGCCGTCCGGACCGCCGGCGCGCGGGGACGTGGTGGTGATGCTCGGGCCGTCGCCGCCCACCGCGAGCTTCGTGAGGCGCGTGATCGCACTGCCGGGCGAGACCGTCGAGATCCAGGACAAGGTGGTATTCATCGACGGCCGCGCGCTGGCGGAGTCCTACGCCGTGCACGGGGATCCGAAGGTGCAGCCGGGTGAGGTCAGTCCGCGCGACAATCTCCGCCCGCTGCGCGTGCCGGAGGGGTGCGTGTTCGTGCTCGGCGACAACCGCGACAATTCGAACGACAGTCGCTTCTGGGGCCCGGTCGCCTCGAGTTCGCTGCGCGGCCGCGTGACGCTGCGGTACTGGCCGCTCGCGCGCGCCGGCCCCGTGCGCTGAGGCGCGCGGCCGCGAGCCACGCCGTCCCGCGAGCTCTATTCGCCGCCGGTCGCGCGGTGCTAGCCTACCGGCACCCTCGACTCCCCACGACAGGAGGACTGCCATGCCCGCTGTCCGTCACGTCACGGCGAAGGAAGGCGACGTCGTGCTGCTGGTCGGCACCGCGAAGGGCGCGTTCCTGCTGCGCTCCAACGGTGCCCGCTCCCGCTGGGAGGCCGGCGGCCCCTACTTCCCGGGCCAGGCGATCTACGCGATGGGCTACGACGGCCGCGCCAAGCGGCATCGCGTCTGGGCCGGCACGCTCTCGTACCACTGGGGCCCCGGCCTGAGCGCGAGCGACGACTTCGGGCGCTCGTGGAGCGACCCCGAGCAGCGGCCGATCCGCTTCCCCTCCGAGACCGGAGCGACGCTGAACCACGTGTGGCAGATCCGGCCCGGTCGCGCGAGCGAGCCCGACGTGCTCTACGTCGGTGTCGAGCCGGCGGCGCTGTTCGAGTCCCGCGACGCCGGCGCCTCGTGGTCGCTGGTGAAGGGGCTGTGGGACCACCCGCATCGCGCGCGCTGGCAACCGGGCTTCGGCGGGCTGTGCCTGCACACCATCGTGCCGCATCCGACCGACGCGCGGCGCATGCACGTCGCGATCTCGACCGGCGGCGTCTACCGCACCGAGGACGGCGGCGCCACGTGGCGCACCGCGCACAAGGGCGTGCGCGCGCAGTTCCTGCCCGACCCGCATCCCGAGTTCGGGCAGTGCGTGCACAAGGTGGTCGCGCATCCGGCGCGGCCGGAGCGGCTGTTCCTGCAGAATCACTGGGGCCTGTATCGCACCGACGACGCCGGGGCCTCGTGGCAGGACATCGCGCACGACGTGCCGTCGGACTTCGGGTTCGCGATGGCGATGCACCCGCACGATCCGGACACCGTGTACATCGTGCCGCTGGAGTCGGACGGCTTTCGCTGCACCCCCGAGGGCCGGCTGCGCGTGTTCCGCACCCGCGACGGCGGGCGCTCGTGGGAGCCGCTCACCGACGGGCTGCCGCAGAAGGACGCGCTCGAGACGGTGCTGCGCGATGGGCTGGACTGCGACGCGCTCAATCCGGCGGGCGTGTACTTCGGCACCCGCAGCGGCAAGCTGTTCGCCTCGCCCGATGGCGGGCACCACTGGGACCTGGTGCGCGAGGGCCTGCCCCCGATCCTGTGCGTGAAGGCCGCGGTGGTCGGCGATCCGGCCAAGGCGCGGGTGCCGCGCACGAGGCGCGCGGGCGCGAAGGCTGCGGCACCCCGGCGACGCGCGGGCGCGAAAGCCGCGGCGCCGCGGGCAAAGGCCACCACGCGGCGCGCGAGCGCTGGCCGCGGCAAGGCGAAGGCCGCGCGCACCCGGACGCGTTCCACGGCGAAGCCGGCCGCACGCGCCCGCCGCAAGGCCGCGCCGAAGCCGACCACGCGCGGTCGCGCCACGCGCGCGCGCCGCACGGCGGTCACGAAGCAGCGAGCCCGACGGAGGTAGGCATGAGCGTGACGTTCCTGGTGCCGGCCGCGCTGATGGCCTTCACCCAGGGCGCCGCACGCATCACCCTGGCGCGCGCTCCCGCCACGGTGGGCGACGCGCTCGAGGCGCTGTGGACGGAACATCCCGGCGTCCGCGACCGCGTCGTCACCGAACGCGGCGAGGTGCGCCCGCACGTCAACGTGTTCGTGGGGAGCGAGGCGATCCGCTGGACGGGTGGCCTCGCGACCCCGGTCCCGGACGGGGCAGAGATCAGCATCGTGCCCGCCGTGAGCGGAGGCTGACCGCCGGGCGGGTGCGCAGCGCGGCCACGGCCCGCGCTACTCGTACGGCCGGCTCGTGGGCTCGCCTCGAGGCTGCGAGAGGATTCCGGCTCAGAGCGTGGGGGCCCGCAGAATCACGGCAGCGGGTGCCTCAGCAGGTACCCGTCGGCCTTCGCGTGCAACTGGAGCACGATCCACTCGAGCTGCTGGCGCAGCTCATCGGTGGTGGAGCCGGCCGGCCACCAGCGGTCCTCCTCGTGCAGGATCTCGCCGAGTCGCACGCGGTAGCCGCGCGCGCGGATGCACGCGGTCGTGTCCTCGCCCTCGGTGCGCAGCGGCAGCGCCTCGAGCTCCTGCCGCTCGGCCGAGATGCCGGCCTCGCCGGTCACCCATCCGAGATGGCGGCGAAGTCCGAGGTAGACGTTGGCGCCGTCGCCGCGGTGCCAGCGGATCCACACCAGGTTGGTCTTGATGCCCCACGCGGCCGAACCCTTGGTCGCCTCGGGAACGTGCTTCTCGAGTGCAGCCCGGGCGACGCTCGCGAATGCGCTCGCTTGGAGCGCGGTGGCCTTTGGTTCGGTCATGCGTTCTCCTGTGGACGGACGACGAAGGGCACGAGCCGCGGCACGCGCCGTTGATAGCGCCGGTAGGCGTCACCGAAATGATCGACGAACAATCGCTCTTCGATCACGGTGTGTCGCCAGAGTGGGACGAGGATTACCACATCGAGGGCCAGCGTGAGGAGGCTGTCCCAGACCAGCGCGCCGCCGGCGATTGCCAGCAGCACCCCGGTGTAGATCGGATGCCGGGTGACTGCGTAGGGCCCGTCGGTCACCAGCTCGTGGCCCACCTTGACGCCGAACGTGCCGGTGAACCAGCGCCCGAGCCGCAGCTTCCCCCAGGCCGCCAGGCCCATGCCGCCGGCCGTGAGCGCCAGGCCGGCGAGCGCGCCGGCGAGCGCGAGGCCGGGCGGCAGCAGGGCACGGTCGAGCCCGAGCCCGAAGCGCAGCAGCGCCCAGAGCGCGATCGCCCCGGCCTCGGCGCCGAACATCGCCAGCCGGTCGCGATCGCGCTGCACGGTGTAGGTCTGCCCGGCCGTGAGGCGGGCCGCGTCCACGAACGGCAGCACCCCGAGCACCATGATCGCCAGCCACGCCCAGTGGAGCGCATGCATGCCGGGAGATTAGCGCAATCGCCCGCGGGGCGCGGAGCCGCCCGCCCCGGGGGACCCGACGCCGGTTGCGCGGGCCGCCGCGCGGGTCTTAACCTGCGCGCCGTGGCAGCGTTCCTGTTCAAGACCGAGCCGACGTCGTACTCCTTCGCCGACCTCGCACGCGAACGACGCGCGGTCTGGGACGGGGTGTCGAACGCGCTCGCGCTCATCCATCTGCGCACGGTGAAGCGGGGCGACCGCGTGGTGATCTACCACTCGGGCGCCGACCGTGCCGCGGTCGGACTGGCGGTCGCCACCGCGGACGCCTACCCCGATCCGAAGCTCGGCGACCCCCGGCGCGTGGTGGTCGACCTGCGCCCCGAGCACGCGTTCGGGCAGCCCATCCCGCTCGCCACGCTCAAGACCGATCCGGTGCTGAAGACGCTCGAGCTGGTGCGCAACACGCGGCTCTCGGTGATGCCGGTGAGCGCCGCCCAGCTGGCGCGCCTCGAGAAGCTCGGCGGCCGGTGAGCCCCGCATGACGACGGCGCAGGCGCGCAAGCGCATCGACGAGCTGGTGCGCGAGATCACCGGGCACGACCATCGCTACTACGTGCTCGACCGGCCGACCGTCTCGGACGCGGCCTACGACCGGCTGCTGCGCGAGCTGCAGGCGCTCGAGGAGGAGCACCCCGACCTGCGGCGGCCCGACTCCCCCACGCAGCGCGTGAGCGGGGGCCTGCGCGCGGCGTTCAAGAAGGTCCGGCATGTCCAGCCGCTGCTCTCGCTCGACTCCCTGATGGCCGAGGACGAGGTGCGCGAGTTCGACGCGCGCGTGCGCAAGGCGCTCGAGCGCGACGACGTCGTGTACGTGGCGGAGCCCAAGTTCGACGGGCTCTCGATCGAGTTGGTGTACGAGGACGGCGTGCTCGCGCGCGGCTCCACGCGCGGCGACGGCGAGACCGGCGAGGACGTCACCGAGAACGTGCGCACCATCCGCGCGATCCCGCTGCGGCTCGGTGACGCGGGGCCGGCCGGCGGCCAGCGTGGCCGGGTGGCGATCCGCGGCGAGGCCCTGATGCTGCTGAGCGAGTTCGAGGCGCTGAACGCGCGGCTGATCGCGGCCGGCGAGGAGCCGTTCGCGAGCGCGCGCAACTCGGCGGCGGGCACGGTGCGGCAGCTCGATCCGTCGATCACCGCGTCGCGGCGGCTGGACTTCTTCGCGTACGAGGTCATGGACGCCGAGCACGTGGCGCTCGCCACCCAGCACGACGTGCTGGCCGCGCTGCGCGGCTGGGGCTTCCACGTCGAGACGCGGATCGAGCGCTGCGATGGGATCGACGCGGCGATCGCGTTCCACGGGCGGCTCGGCACCGAGCGCGACGCGCTCCCGTACGAGATCGACGGCGTGGTGGTCAAGGTCGACCGCCGCGACTGGCAGAACGTGCTGGGGCTCCGGTCGCGCTCGCCGCGCTGGGCGGTGGCGTTCAAGTACCCACCACGCATCGAGGTCACGAAGGTGCTCGACATCGTGGTCCAGGTCGGGCGCACGGGGAAGCTCACACCGGTGGCGGTGCTGCAGCCGGTCGATGTCTCGGGCGTCACCGTGAGCCGCGCCACGCTCCACAATCAGGACGAGCTGGACCGCAAGGACGTGCGCATCGGCGACACCGTGCGCGTGCGGCGCGCCGGCGACGTGATCCCCGAGGTGGTCGAGGTGCTGAAGGACCAGCGCCCGCGCGGCACGAAGCCCTTCCAGCTCCCGAGCCGCTGCCCGGTGTGCGGCGGGCCGGTCGAGCGCGACGGCGCCGCGCACATGTGCACCAACGGGCTCGCCTGCCCGGCCCAGCTCCAGGGGCACATCGAGCACTTCGTCTTCCGCGGCGCCATGGACATCACGGGCCTCGGCAGCAAGACGGTAGCGCAGCTGCTCGAGAAGGGGCTGGTGAAGGATCTCGCCGACCTCTACCACCTCACCCCGATCGACCTGGCGTCGCTGGAGGGGTTCGCCGAGAAGAGCATCGAGAACCTGGGCGCGGCGCTCGAGGCCAGCAAGCGCCCGCGGCTCGACCGGTTCCTGTTCGCGCTCGGCATCGAGCACGTCGGCGAGACCATCGCGCGCCTGCTGGCGGACCACTTCGGCGCGCTGGCGCCGCTGATGGAGGCCGACGAGGAGACCCTGCAGGCCATCCACGGCATCGGCCCCGAGGTGGCGGCCTCGGTGAGCGCGTTCTTCGCGAACCCGAAGACGCGCCGGGTGCTCGATCGGCTCGCGAAGGCGGGCGTGAAGCCGGTGCACGAAGCGCGGCCCAAGGGCGCGCAGCCGCTCGCCGGCGAAGTGATGGTGTTCACCGGCGGCCTCGAGCGCATGAGCCGTCCCGAGGCCCAGCGCAAGGCCGAGACGCTCGGCGCCCGCATCGCGAGCGCGATCAGCAAGAAGGTCACGCTCGTCGTGGCGGGTCCCGGCGCGGGCTCCAAGCTCGACGAGGCGAACAAGCTCGGCGTGAAGGTCATCGACGAGGCGGAGTTCCTGAAGCGCATCGGGGAGGCATGAGCGCGATGCGCGACGTCCGAACCGCCAGCGCGGTGCCGCGCGCCGCGTCGAAGTTCCACCCGGCCGACGGAGGGCCCTGATCGTGCGCACCAACGCCGACATCGCCCAGATGCTCGCCACCCTCGCCACCATGCTCGAGATCGACGGCGCGAATCCGTTCCGCGTGCGCGCCTACCGCGAGGGCGCGCGCGTGGTGGAGTCGCAGGCCGAGCCGATGGCGAGCCTGGCCGAGACCGAAGGGGCGCTGGAGGCGCTGCCGGGCATCGGCAAGGACCTCGCCGGGAAGATCCGCGACCTCGCGCGCACCGGCTCGACCGAGCTGTACGCCGAGATGGCGAAGCGGATCCCGCTCGAGGTCGTGGGCTTCACGGAGCTGCAGGGCCTCGGTCCCAAGCGCGTGAAGACGCTGTTCGAGACGCTCGGCATCCGCGACCGCGCGGCGCTCGCGCAGGCCGCGAAGGACGGCAAGCTGCGCGATCTGCCCGGCTTCGGCGAGAAGGTCGAGCAGAACGTCATCAAGGCGCTCGAGGTGGCGAGCCACAGCGCCGGCCGCCTGCTGCTCGCCGGCGCCTGGAGCGCGGCCCACGCGCTCGCCGAGCGCGTGTCGAAGGTGCGCGGCGTGACCCAGGTCGAGCTGGCGGGCTCGTTCCGGCGACGCAAGGAGACGGTGGGCGACCTCGACGTGCTGGTGTGCGGCGGGCGCGCGGACGACGTCATGGACGCGTTCGTCGGCCACGAGGACGTGGTGGACGTGCTCGGCCGCGGTGACACCAAGTCGAGCGTGCGCCTGCGCAACGGGCTGCAGGTCGACCTGCGGCTGGTGCCGGTGGAGGCTTTCGGCGCCGCGCTGCTCTACTTCACGGGCAGCAAGGAACACAACATCGAGCTGCGCAAGCTGGCGATCGCGCAGGGGCTGACGCTGAACGAGTACGGCCTCGCGAAGGAGAAGGACGGCACCGTCGTCGCCGCGCGCACCGAGGAGCAGGTCTACCGCGCGCTCGGCCTGGCGTGGGTCCCGCCCGAGCTGCGCGAGGCGCGGGGCGAGATCGCGCTGGCGCGCGAGGGCCGCCTGCCGCGGCTGCTCGAGGAGCGCGACCTGGTGGCCGACCTGCACATGCACAGCGACCGCAGCGACGGGCGCGACACGCTGGAGGCCATGGTGCGCGCCGCGAAGGCCCGCGGTTACGCCTACTGCGCGATCACCGAGCACTCGCAGTCCCTCGCGATGGCGCAGGGCTTCAACACCGCCCGCGTGCGGAAGTCGGTCACCGAGATCGCGGCGGTGCGCCAAGCGGTGCCCGGCATCCACGTGCTGCACGGGCTGGAGGTGGACATCCTCGCCGACGGGGCGCTCGACCTGGACGACGAGGGGCTCGCGCTGCTCGACTGGGTGATCGTCTCGCTCCACTCCCGCCTCGACCAGCCGGCCGACGTCGCGACGGCGCGCGTCCTGAAGGCGCTCGACCATCCGCGCGTGTCCGCGATGGCGCACCCGACCGGGCGCTTGATCGGCACCCGGGCGGGCTCGCCGTTCGACGTCGAGCGGGTGTTCGAGCGCGCGGCCGCGCGCGGAGTCGCGATGGAGATCAACGCGTCGCCCGATCGGCTCGACCTGAACGACGTCCACGCGCGGCTGGCGCGCGAGAAAGGCGTCCGGTTCGTGATCGACACCGATGCGCACGCCACCCGGCAGCTCGAGAACCTCCGCTTTGGCGTGTTTCAGGGACGCCGCGCGGGGCTCACCAAGGACGACGTGCTCAATACGCTGCCGTTCGAGCGGTTCACCGCGGCGCTCGCCGCCCGCGGTGGCGCCCGCGGTGGCGCGCGCCCGGCGCAGGCCGCGGCGAGGGCGCCGGCAGGCGCGAAGCCCCGCACCGTGCAGAAGCCCGCGCCCGCGAAGCCCGCGCCCACCGCGGGGGCCAGCGCGCGGCGGCGGGGCTCCGCCGCGCGACCGGCGCCCTCGAAGCGCGGCGCGGCGAAGCCCCGGCGGGGCGCCTGATGAGGGTCCGCCCGCGCGCGGCCGCCGCGCGCCCGCGCTCGCGGCTCGCCGCGGTGGTGGTGTTCGCCGCCGCGATGGGCTGGCTCGAGGCGGTGGTCGTGGTCTACATCCGCGCGCTGCTCGGCATGCCGCGCGGCAACGCCACCCCGGAGCCCGCGGAGATGCTGCGCGCGCTGCGCTCGCTGCCGTGGCTGGTGCCGACCGAGCAGGGCCGCGAGGCGGCCACGCTCGTGATGCTCGCGGCGGTCGGCTTGCTCGCGGCACGCTCGCTGCGCGCGCGCGTCGGGGCGTTCCTGGTGGTGTTCGGAGTCTGGGACATCGCCTACTACGTGTCGCTGCGCGTGCTGGTGGGCTGGCCCACCAGTCTCGCCACGCGCGACCTGCTGTTCCTCATCCCTCCGCACCCGCTCTGGGTGCAGCCGGTCTGGGTGCCGCTCGCGATTTCGTGCGCGATGATCGCCGTCGGGATCCGGATGATGCGGGTGGACTCCCGCTGAGTCGCCGCCGCGGCCCCGCCTCGGTTGCCCGAGCGGCACCTCGAGCGGCTCGCGGCCCGCACCCACCGGGGCGTCACGACGAGAGGCCCGGGTCCTCGCGGACCCGGGCCTCGTCGTGTGTGGCGTCTCGAGGAGATGTTACTGGAGCACGATCAACCGGCGGGTGGTCTGGAACCGTTCGGTCGTGAAGCGGACCAGGTAGACGCCGGGCGCGACGATGTGACCCCGCTCGTCGCGGCGGTCCCACACCACGCTGTGCACGCCGGCCGCGCGCGCGCCGTCGATCAGCGTACGCACGCGACGACCGCCGATGTCGTAGAGCGCGAGCGAGGCGTTCGCGTTGTGCGGCAGCGCGAAGCGCAGCGTCGCCCCCGAGCCGCGCATCGGGTTCGGCAGCACGGGCAGGAGTTCCGCGGCACGCGGGATCCCATCCGACTCCACACCCACGTACACGCTGCTGTCGGGAGCGCCCGTCAGGTTGAGGCACCACTGGTTGATGGTGCCCGTGTCGAGGCCCGCCAGGTCGGAGACGAACAACGTCCAGACCCCGGCGGAGGTCGCGCCGGTGAAGTTGGCGAGCGTCCCCGGCCCGTCCACCGCCAGCGTGGTCGGGTAGGTGCCGATGATGTTGTCCAGGCTCCCACCGGTGCGGTTGTGCAGACGCACCGTGGTCGCGCCGTGCCGCAGCTCGACCACCAGGTCGCCGACGAACGTGTGCGTGAGGTTGAGTTGCACCGACAGGTCGTTCACCGCGAACGTGTCGGGCACGGTGATCGTGGTGGTCACTCCGGTCGCGTTGTTGTCCGGGATCGGCAGCGCCGGCGAGACGCACGCCGACGAGGTCGGGACCGGGTAGAGCTTGAAGTCCTGCCCGAACGTGGTCTGACCACCGAGCACCACGACGCCCGTGCGGGTGGCGGGCGCCCAGCCCGTCTTCGTGGCGGTCATCGTGTAGGTGCCCGGGTAGACGTTCGAGAACGAGTAGCTGCCATTCGCCGCCGACAGCGTGGTGGCGCCACCGGGCGTCATCGTGACGGTCACTCCGGATCGGTCGCTCTCGAGGCCGAGCGTCACGCTCCCGGAGACCGCCCCGTCCGGAGCACTCTCGGTCGCCAGCAGGAACGCCCCGACGTTCTGGAGCAGCTGGGTCTGCAGCGTGAGATCGCCAAGCGCCTTGATGTTGACGCCGAGCACCACGATCTGCGCGCTCTGCGGAGCGACGTTGTCGTCGTAGACCAGGATCCCGCCGTTGCCCGGCTGGTCGGTCACGCCATAGACGATGTACGCGGGCGGGACCGGCGTGTAGGAGTCCTCGTCCCCGTATCCGACGAACGCGATCGGGAGCGTTGCGGGCAGCACGTTCGGCACGTTGGCGATCGGATGACCCGCCTGCGCCGCGAGCCGTTGCAGATTGCCCGCGCCGTCCGCGGCCCAGGTGCCGGCGTGCAGCACGCGCGCGGCGAACGTCGGGTAGCCTGGGGAGGAGGCCGCGTCGTACACCACCTCACCGCCCTCGACCAGCAGCTTGTGCCCCGCCAGGACGTAGCTCTCGAGCGCGGTGCGATACGTGGCGCTGGCCACCGGGCCGGTGTTCGCGCCGCTGCTGGAGACGATGAAGCTGTAGGTCGGCCAGGTGGTCGTATCCGAGGCCGCGGCCGATTCCACCGTCACGACGTAGCCGAGCCCGGTGAAGATGCTGGCGATCACGTTGGCCGACAGCACGGAGGCGGGATCGACGGTCCCGGCCGACTCCAGGTGCGTGCCCGAGCCGGTCTTCTCGTCGTTCGGCACCACCTTGGTCTCCGGGCGCTTCGCGAGCTCGTCATCGTCCAGCACCAGCACGACGCCGAGCGCCGCGATGATGTTGAACGAATGCTCCCCGCTCGCGGGGTTGCGGCCCGCGTTGGGCACGGCGGCCAGGTCGAGCGCGCTGATGTGGTACGTCACCACGTCACCGGGGCTGACCGAGCCGGGCGCCGAGTTGAACGCGCCGCTGTAGTTGTTCGTGAGGCCCACGCGCGCGAGGTAGAACGGCACGTGCGGCACGGCGTTCAGCGTCCAGTCCACGCGCACCGAGTCCGGGTTCACGCCCAGTCCGTCGGTCACCGTCGCGAGCACCGTCCGCGGCCACTGCAGCGACGGCGAGTCGGCGATCGGGGTGTGCGTGATCACCGGCGGCGTGAGGTCGGTGCCGACGTGGAACACGTGGAAGTTGGCCGGCGCGCCGAGCGGGTGCGTCGACTGCCCGCCGTTCACGTCGCGGGCGACGATGTCGTAGCGCACGTCGACGTTGGAGAACGGCCCCGGGATCGAGGCCGCGTACTCCTTCGGATTCCCGGTCGGAGTCATGACCAGCGAATCGGTGAGGGCGCCCACGCCCCAGCGCACGCGCGGCGAATCCACGTCGAGCGGCTGCGTCGTGGTGACCGTCGCGACGACCGGGTACGGTCCGACGGTGTTCTCGGTGTCGTGGAGCGGCGTGTGGGTGATGATCGGCACGAACGAGGCCGGATCCACGAAGCCCCAGTTGCCGAGCCTCGCCACCAGCACCGAGACGTGCGCGCCGCCGTAGAGATCGATGTCCGACTGGATGATCTGGTTCGCGGCGTCCGCCATGGTGGCGGTGGAGCCGAGCGCGAAGTGGTGGTCGAGCACCAGCCGGTCCATCACGGTGCGGCCGACCTGGTACCAGCAGTCGGTGAGCCCCGAGCACCACAGCGTGCCCGAGTCGTGCACCTCGCCGCAGCAGTCCTCCGGATAGTGCATCGCCGTGTCGATCAGCAGGCGACCGGGCCAGAAGCTGTTGTGCCCGTCCCACGTGAACACGAAGTTGGGCCGGAACAGCGGATAGAGCGACAGCGAGTAGGAGCCGGCCCAGTAGTCGCCGAATCCCTCGCCCATCGCGCCTTCCTGCCCGCCGCCCCAGGAGGGATTGATGTTGTCCTGGATCGAGTGACCGTACTCGTGCCAGATCACGTCCGCGTCCTCGGCGTCGTCGACTCCGCCGTCACCGAACGCGAGCTGCTTGGTCGAAGGCACGTAGTGCGAGTTGTCGGCGCCCGAGAGGCCGTGGCTGTCGACCTCCTGGACACGGTTGTTGATGTTGAGGAAGCCGAGGCTCTGGATGTAGCGCTCGCTGGTGTCGAGGTGGTAGTAGCAGTTCACGTCCTCGAACGCCGTCGGATTGCGCTGGTAGCGGAAGCTGTCGGGCTGGGTCGCGGTCACCGGTGCGACCACCGGCGACTCCGTCTCCACCAGCCGGGCATACGGTCCGTCGAGGTGATAGACGCCGGCCGTGAGCGTGATGCCGAGCAGCGGGCGGATGTCGTAGGCGCCCGGGAACGGGACGGCGCTGTTCGCGTTGCTGGCGTCGACGAACGAGCTGTCCCCCATCTTCGACATCGGATCGGGATCGAACACCTGGCCGGTGCCGTCCGCGTACACCATGCGGTCCTCGAGGCCGATCACCTCACCGGTGCGGGCATCGACGAACACGCGCCAGTCCCCCATCGGCGCCTCGACCGGCACGTCGACCAGGTACGCCAGCCGCGGACCCGCGGGGAGCGGCAGGATCGCCAGCTCGGCGCGGTAGTTGCCGAGCGCGCGACCGGTGGGCTGCACCGCCGCCACGCCCATCTCGACGGCGCGGGTCTCGTCGAACGCGGGCTCGGTCAGCACCGAGACACCGGGGTGCAGGTTGTTCTGCATCGACGAGACCTCGCCGCGACGCGAGACCTTGATGACGATGTCGGAGCGATACACCGGGACGCCGTTCACGACCTGGCGCCACAGGAAGTGCGTACCGGAAGGGCTTTCCTTCTCGGAGACGAGCTCGAGGGTCTGGCCGAGCTTGGCGGCGTCGAGTCCGAGCACGCTCGCGCGCGCCTGCAGGAACGACTCCGCCACGGTCTTCGGCGCGGCGTTCGAGCCGATGCCGGGCTGCCGCAGCCAGTAACGGCGAGCGATACCGCTGGCTTCGCCGAACTGCAGCTGCGCGCCCTGCTCCCAGCGCATGGGAGCGAGCGCCTCGGGCTCGATGTCGGGCGCCGGATGTCGCATCAGCAGCATCGCGTGAGCGGCGGTGGCCGGCGAGCTCTCGGGCGCGCGCTTGGCGAGCGCCGGATGTGCCGCGATCAGACAGATCGTGGCGAGGATCAGTGTCGCGAAGCACCACGGGCGGGATGAGGGGAAACGCAGACGTGGCATGGGCTACCTCGTGGGTGGCGGCCTGGGGCGCACCCTCGACTCTTGGGACCGAGGGTGGACAGGGGAACCCACTGGACGCGGAGACGTCCAGAGGTTGCAAACCATAGTCTCTCGACGGGTGCCCGTCCAGCCTCACGTTGTTCGGGATGTAGGGTCTCCCGGCGCTGGCACCCGGCGCGGAGCCCGCCCCGGCGGCGTCAACGAGCCCTTGAAGCACCCAGCACACGGGCGCAGACTCGCGCCGGATCGGCGCCCCGGAGGGCTCGACCCTCCGGACCCGTCCGAGGCCGCACGGGCCGCCTTGCTCCCCACCTCTCCTCCATGGAGGCTGCATGCACCTCGCGATCCGTGTGTTCCTCGTCCTCGGCGTGTGCTCGGCGACGTCCGCATTCGCGGCGCCCTCGTCCGTGCCGAGCCCCGTCAGCTCCAGCGTGGATCCCTGTCTGGCGTCGTCGCCGGATGGCACGCTGCTCTTCACCGTGGTGGTCCGCGACATCGCGTTCAACCCCGTCGCTTCGAGCACGGTGGTCCTGGACTTCAGCCGTTGCCCGGGCGCCACGTTCTGTCCCAGCACGTGCACCGGCTGCACCGTCGACTCGCCGACGCGGTCGGTGCGCAAGCTCACGAACGCCGCTGGCGTCGCCACGTTCGACCTGCGGATGGGGGGCGGATGCCCGACCAACAGCGTGTGGATCTTCGCCGACGGAGTGCTGCTCGGCCAACGAGCACTCGCCTCGATCGACCAGGATGGCGACCTGTCGGTGACCGCGGCGGACCTCGCTCTCCTGACCACGAAGCTCGGGAGCCCGGACCCGACCGCCGACTTCGACTGCAGCGGGTTGGTGGACAGCGCGGACCAGGCGCTGCTGCAGAATCATCTCGGCTCCACGTGCGACACCGTCGTGCCGGTGCGGCCGCACACCTGGGGCGGGCTCAAGATCCGTTATCGATAGCCGGTCGAGCCCGCCGGAGCACGCTGGGGCCCCGGCCCGCAGGCGACCGGGCGGCCTTGCGCCTCGTGCTCCCGCGGGCGGACACTCAGGGCACTCCCGCCCCCCCTCCGGAAGCTCATGCCACCCGCCCGACGCCGCACCGGGCGTCGCTGGTCCGTCTAGAGCGGAGGCCGCATGCACCTCGCGAACCGTGTGCTCCTCGTCGTCGGCATCCTCTCGATCCTCGCCAGCCGCGCGGGGGCCATCGGGGTGCCCAGCCCGTTGAATTCCAGTGTGGACCCGTGTGTGGTGACGTCGCCCGACGGGACCCTCCTGTTCACGGTGGTGGTGCGCGACCTCGCCAACAATCCGTGTGAGTCGAGCGTCGTGGTGATGGACTTCTCGCGGTGTCCGATGGTCGCGTTCTGTCCCAACCCGTGCACGGGGTGCGTCACGGACCCGGACGCCCGATCGGTGCGAAAGACCACGGACGCCGCTGGCGTCGTCACGTTCGACCTGAGGATGGGCGGCGAGTGTGCGGTGGACAGCGTGTGGGTCTTCGCCGACGGCGTGATGCTGGGCCGGCGCGGGTGCGCCTCGCTCGACATGAACGGTGACCTTGCAGTGACCGACGCCGACGTGGCGGAGTACTCCGCGAGGTGGGACAGTCCCGACCAGAGTCTCGACCCCGGGATCGACTTCTACTGCGGCGGCGGGGGCGGGTCGCACGCCAGCATGGCGTTGCTGCTCGCTCATCTCGGTTCGGATTGCGACACCGTCGTGCCGGTACGGCCGCAGTCGTGGGGTGCGCTCAAGTTCCGCTATCGGTGAGTGAACCACTCACCAGGAGGTGATCGTGGGCCGCATGGCATTCGCTTCAGTCTTCGTCGCCGTCCTGGTCGTGCTCGGGGCGATCCCCGCCCGCGCCTGCCTCGACGTGCCGAGTCCCTCCTGGTCGACCGCCGATCCCTCCGTGGTCGGGGCGCCCGGCGGCGGATTCACGTTCACCGTGTTCGTGGGTGGAAGCTGCACCGGCGCGCCGCTCCAGAACGCGCGGGTCGTGCTGGACTTCTCCGGGTGCCCCGGGGTCGCGCTCTGTCCCGCCCCGTGCACGGGCTGCGAGGCGGACGCGGCGCTCCACACGGTCGCGAAGCTCACCGACGGCTTCGGGCACGCGAGCTTCGATCTGAGGATCGGGGGCATCTGCCCGGCGGGGGGCGTGCAGGTGGTCGCCGACGGTGTGCCGTTGATGTCGCGCGCGCTGGCCTCGCTCGACCAGAACGGCGACCTGGTGGTCGACGAGCAGGATCTGGCGCAAGTGCAGGCCAAGCTCGGCACCCACGACCCCACGGCGGACTTCGACTGGAGCGGCACGGTCGACGCACCCGACCTCGAGAGCGTCCGCTCGCGCCTGCACACCACCTGCGACGTGGTCGTGCCGGTGCGGCCATCGAGCTGGGGCGTTCTCAAGTTGCGCTATCGGTAAGCGCCAATCCCATGCGAACGGCCCGGGCGCCTCGCGGTGCCCGGGCCGTCGTGCGTCGCGCGGGGGCTCAGCCGAGCTTCTCGGCGATGCTCTTCGCCTGCAGGAACAGCAGCAGGTAGTCGCGGCCGCCGGCCTTGGAATCCGTCCCGCTCATGTTGAAGCCGCCGAACGGATGCGCGCCGACGATCGCGCCGGTGCACTTGCGGTTGATGTACAGATTGCCGACGTGGAACTCGCGCCTGGCGCGCTCGATCTTGGCCGGGTCGCGCGTGTACACGGCGCCCGTGAGTCCGTACTCGGTTCCGTTCGCGATCGCGAGCGCGTCGTCGTAGGACTTCGCCTTGATGACCGCGAGCACCGGGCCGAAGATCTCCTCCTGCGCGATGACGCCGTTCGCGGGCACGTCGACGATGACGGTGGGCTGGACGAAGAAGCCGTCCTTGCCGGCCACCGGGCCGCCGCCGAGGAGCAGCCGGCCCTCGGCCTTGCCCTTCGCGATGTAGCTGAGGATGGTGTCGCGGGCCCGGGCGTTGACGACCGGGCCCAGATAGACACCATGCTTCTCGGGCTCGCCCACGTTCACGACCTTCTCGACCTGCGCCTTGAGCTTGGCGAGGAACGCGTCGTACACCTTCTCGTGCACGATCGCCCGCGAGCACGCCGAGCACTTCTGCCCCTGGAAGCCGAATGACGAGAGCGTCACGCCGAGCGCGGCCGCGTCGAGATCGGCGTCCTCGTCGACCACGATGCCGTCCTTGCCGCCCATCTCGGCGACGACGCGCTTGAGCCAGATCTGCCCCGGCTGCACCTCGGCCGCGAGCCGGTTGATGCCGATGCCGACCTCGCGCGATCCGGTGAACGACACGAAGCGCGTCTTGGGGTGACGCACGATGGCGTCGCCGACCGTGCCGCCGCCACCGGTCACGAAGTTGAACACGCCGGCCGGCAGCCCGACCTCGTCCATCAGCTGCCAGAACGCCCACGCGATCGCGGGCGAGTCGCTCGAGGGCTTCACCACCACGGTGTTGCCGGTGACGATCGCCGCGGTGGTCATGCCGACGCAGATCGCGAGCGGGAAGTTCCAGGGCGGGATGATGGCGCCCACGCCGATCGGGATGTAGACGCACGTGTCGCGCTCGCCCGGCAGCTGCACCACCGGCGGCGGCGCGTCGTAGCGCAGCATCTCGCGGGCGTAGAACTCCATGAAGTCGATCGCCTCGGCGGTGTCGGCGTCGGCCTCGCCCCACGACTTGCCGACCTCGAGCACCATCCACGCCGAGAACGTGTGCCGCCGCTCGCGCATGCGCCGCGCGGCCTCGATCAGGTAGGCGGCGCGCTCGGCGGCCGGGACGCGACTCCAGCTCGCGAACGTGGCGTAAGCCACTTCGACCGCGCGCGCCGCCTGTTCCTTGGTTCCGGACTGGAACCGCCCGACGACCTCGGCGGGGTGCGCCGGATTGAGCGAGTCGAACGTCCGCCCGCCGCGGATGCGCTCGCCTCCGATGACGATCGGGTGCTCCTGGCCGAGCTGGGCGCGGACCTCGGCGAGCGCCTTCTCGAACGCCGCCCGGTGCTCGGGCTGGTCGAAGTCGACGTAGGTCGTGGGGCGGTATTCGGGCAGCGACTTCGCGTCCACGGGCGCGGGGCGCGCAGTGGTGGGATGCATGACAGGACCTCCGGGCGGGCGCTCAGGGCGCCGCGCGAGATGGTGACTCGGAAGGACGACGCGGCGAGTCTAGCGCACGCTCGGAGGGCCGGAAAGCCGGCCTACCGCAGCATCACGAAGCGCCGGCTCAGGACCCGAGTGCCGATCTCCAGGCGCGCGACGTAGAGCCCGGCGGGCACCCGCCGTCCGCGATCGTCGGTGCCATCCCACACCACCTGCTCGCCCGGCGCGGCGACGTCCGCGCCCGCCCGCAGCGTGCGCGTGAGCCGGCCGCGGGCGTCGAAGATGCGCAGGTCCACGCGCGAGGACGCGGTCATGCGATAGCGGAACGTGGTGGCGTCGCGCGCCGGGGACGGGTACGGCAGCCCGAAGTCCACCTGGTTGCCGGGCGGCACGCTGCCGGTGGTGTCGCTGGACGCCGTGATGCGGCGGATCGCGCCCGTGTTGGGAGCGTAGGACACCGACTGGCGGCAGTACCACAGCGCTCCGTCCGCGCCGGTCAGGTAGTCGCTCACCGCGCCGAGCCCGCTCGCCCAGTGCACCGCGTCCACTCCCGGCACGACCGCCCAGCCGCTGCCGGTGTCGCGCAGCAGCCACATCCAGCCGGAGTAGTAGTCGCTGAGGAAGAACCGGCCCTGGAACTCGGGCGGGAATCGTCCCGCGACGCCCACGGGAGCTCGATAGACCACGCCTGCGACCACCGCGCGGCCCTGACCGTGATCGTACGCGTAGATCGGCGAAACCGGCGACGGCAACGCCGACGGGCAGCTCAGGTACGGCGCGTCCGCCTCCCAGATGGGCCAGCCGAAGTTCATCCCGCCCGCGGTCGCGTGGTCGACCTCTTCCCAGCTGTTCTCGCCCACATCGGCGATGAACAGCGAGCCGTCACTCGCGTCGACCGTGAAGCGGAAGGGATTTCGCAGCCCCTTCGCCCAGAGGAGCCGCTGATTCGAATCCGCGGAGGCCGCGTATGGATTGCCGGGAGCGGTCACCAGCGCACGCGATGCGGCGCCCGGCCCGGCGGGCAGACGCGACACGTCGAGCCGCAGGATCGTGCCCTTGAGCAGGCTCAGGTCCTGGGCTCCGCACGCGTCGGCGTCCTCGCCGAACGATGCGAACAACATCCCGTCGGTCCCGAAGCGCAGGGTGCCCCCGTTGTGGTTGCTGGCGTTGTCCGGGACGTCGCTCACCAGGTCGTAGCGCGAGGCGGTGGAGAGCACGAGTGTGCCGCCGTGCGGGTCGCCGAGGTCCCCGCTCAGCGTGTAGCGCGAGATGCGGACGTACGGTCCGCTCGCATCGTCGCAGTGCACGTAGAGGTAGGGACGCGCGGGCCAGCCGGGGTCGACCGCGAGCCCCAGCGCACCCTGCTCGGTGCCGGCGAACTCCACGCCGTCGATCACGCCGACGGGGTCGGTCGTGGCGATCGCGCCGTCCACGATCAGTCGGAGCCGTGCACTCTTCTGCTCGAGCACGAGCAGGCGGCCGTCCGGCAACTGAGCCATCGCGATCGGCTGGTCGAGGCCGCCGAGCACGAGCTGGTCCTGGAACGCGCCGGGCAGGGTCGCCTGCGCGCGCGCGAGTGAGGCGAGCGCCACCACGGTCGTGAGGGCGATCACCAGCGGGCGGTGAAGACGGAGCGCGGATCGCAAAGGGACCTCCGAGGGTGCGCGGACTATCGGTGGGCGCCCCCCGGTCGAGATGCGCCGAGCACCCGGCTCGATGCAGCCGGGACCGGCGTCGGCGGGGTGCGGGTTGCCGGACGTGCGTCACCCTCGCATACTGCCGCACCATGCGTCACGGCCAATCCCTTCGCATGCTGGCCGGGCTGCTGGTCGGGCTCGCGCTGGGTACCCTCGCCCACCTGCTGCTCGGCGACTCGCCACGACTCGAGTGGCTGGTCCGCCACGTCACCGAACCCGCGGGGCGCGTGTTCCTGCGGCTGCTCTTCATGCTGGTCGTCCCGCTCATCCTCTCGGCGCTGGCGCTCGGCGTGTCGGGTCTCGGTGACGTGCGACAGCTCGGGCGCATCGGACTCAAGACCCTCGTGTACACCGTGGTGGTCTCGAGCATCGCGGTGCTGATCGGGGTCGGCGCGGTGAACCTCGTCCGCCCGGGGGAGGGGCTCTCGCCCGCGCTCCGGGAACGGCTGCTCACCCAGCGCACGACCGTGGCGACCATCGCGCCGTCCGCCGGCACGACCGGCGTGGACTTCCTCGTGAACCTGGTTCCGCAGAACATCGTGCGCGCGATGGGCGACGGCGACATGCTCGCCGTGATGGTGTTCGCCTTGCTGCTCGGGATCGGGCTCGCGCTCACGCGCACGCCCGCCGCGCGGCGGTTCGAGGAGATGCTCGAAGGCCTCTACGACGTGGTCATGCGGCTGCTCGACCTGGTCCTGCGGGTCGCCCCGCTGGGCGTCGCGTGTCTGCTGTTCACGCTGACCGCGCGGCTGGGGTTCGACGTGCTGCGCCAGCTCGGCGCCTATGTCGCAGTCGTGCTCGGCGCGCTCGCGGTGCAGCAGTTCGTCGTGTACTCGGCCTCGGTGGCGTGGCTCGGCGGGATGAGCCCGCTGCGTTTCTTCACCGGAGTGCGCGAGGCGATGCTCACCGCGTTCTCGACCGCATCGAGCAACGCCACGCTGCCGACCGCGCTGCGCGTCGCCGAGGACGAGCTGCACCTGCCGCCGCACGTGAGCCGCTTCGTGCTGACCGTGGGCTCGACCGCGAACCAGAACGGCACCGCGCTGTTCGAGGGGGTGACGGTGCTGTTCCTGGCGCAGTTCTACGGGATCAGCCTCACCCTCGTGCAGCAGCTGACGGTGGTGTTCATCTGCATCCTCGGCGGCATCGGGACCGCCGGCGTGCCGGCCGGCTCGATCCCGGTGGTGGTGATGATCCTCGGCATGGTCGGCGTCCCCGTGGAGGGGATCGGCATGATCCTCGGCGTCGACCGCTTCCTGGACATGTGCCGCACCACGCTCAACGTGACGGGAGACCTCGCCGCCGCAGTCGTGGTGTCCCGCGGGGAGCCGCGCCCGGCGGCGGCGCCGGTTCCGATGGCGGCCGCCCCTTAGTTCGACCCAGCTACACATCGCCAATGGGATCGGTGCCTTCACGCACCGGACGTCGCACCGGGGGAGTCCAAGCATCAGCCGTCGGGCGCTCCCGCGGCCTTGCCCCCGCCGTCCTTGTCCCGGGCCCCGTGCCCTCACCGTGGAGTCTCCCATGCGCGTGCGCAGTGTCTGCGCCGTGACCGCGATCGTGTCCTCGCTCGCGGGTCTCGCCCACCCTGCCGCTGCCGTCACGTGCGGCACCATCGCCGATCTGACCCCGGTTCCGGGCGATCCCGGCGCGTTCATCATCCAGACCGCCGCCGGGCCTCACGTCTCGCGGCTGGCCACCACCAAGGCCGCCGCCGCACCCGACGTCATCGTGAGCGTCACCAACTTCCGGTTCGATCTGGACGGCAGCGCCGCCACGCAGATCGACACCGTGTTCATCACCGCCGGCCAGACGGTGCGCTGGCACCTGGGGGCCGGGATCCACACGGTGACGAACGGTGAGAGCAGCGCCGACCCCAACGCGGGCTCGCTCTTCAACGCGACGCTCATCACCGGCTCGACCGATTTCGACTTCACGTTCCCCGATGCGAGCGTGGTTCCGTACTACTGCGAGTTCCACGAGCTGAGCAACATGAAGGGCGTCGTCGTGGTGAAGCCGGCGGCGTCGACCCCTGGCGGCCCGATCGCCTCGCGATCCGGCTTCGCGCGCCTGCCGGCACCGAATCCCGCGCGCGGCAGCATCGGGTTCACGATTGCCATGGTGCACGCAGCGGACGCCTCGCTGGACGTCCTCGATGCGACCGGCCGCCGGGTGGCGACGCTGTTCCGTGGCCAACTCGGCGTGGGCGAGCATCCGTTCCGCTGGCAGGGTGTCGCGAACGATGGGCGCGCCGCGGCGCCGGGAGTCTATCGGGTGCACCTGCGAGCCGACGGCGTCGACGCGACGCGCACGTTCGCGCTCATCCGATAGCAGGGGGCGGAGCGGAGGGAGCAGCGGGCGCCGGCCTCGGGACCACCGCGGACGGCGCCCGCGGAGCGCGGCGCGGACCGGCTAGCTGGTGCGGGCGCTGCGTTCGTAGCGCGCGAGCGACAGGTTCGTGATCTCGGCGACCAGGTCCGTGTAGGAGCGGCCGGACTGATTCGCGGCCATCGCGAACTCGGCGGTCGAGAGCAGATAGGGATTCGGATTCACCTCGAGCACGTGAATGGTCTGGTCGGCGGCCATCCGGATGTCGATGCGCCCGTAGTCGCGCAGCTGGAGCGCCTGATAGGCCTGCACGGCCGTCTCCTTGATCCGCTCCTCGAGGGTCTCGTCGAGGTCCTCGGGGAAGAACGGCCGGGTCGTCCGATACGCCTCGGTATCCTCCTCCCACTTCACCTCGGCGCCCGCGATCCGCGGCGTGCCCTCCGGCAGCTTCGAGAGGTCCATCTCGACGATCGGCAACGCCTCCGGTTTCTCGTTGCCGAGCACGCCGACGTAGAGCTCGCGGCCCTCGATGTACTCCTCGATGAGCGCGGGGGTGTCGAACTCGGCGTGGATGTAGTCGAGGCGCTCCATCATCTCCTTGATGGAGCCGCACACCGCGTTGAACCGGATCCCGATCGAACCGTCCTCGCGCGCGGGCTTCACGATGACCGGGAACTGAATGTCGTGGGCGTGCTCGGTGCGCCCGCGATACACCATGGCGAAAGTCGGCGTGTGGATGCCGTGGAAGGCGAAGATCTTCTTGGCGAGCGCCTTGTCCTGCGCCAGGTACAGGCCGTGCGAGCCGGAGCCGGTGAAGCGCCGCCCGAGCAGCTCCAGGTAGCCCGCCACCCGGCTGTCGGCCGTGTCGTCGCCGCCGAACGACTCGACCAGATTGAACAGCAGGTCGGTCTCGGACGCGGCCAGCTCCTTGAGGCTGTCGGGGGTACCGTCGAGGCGCAGGTAGATGGGGCTGTGCCCGGCCTTCTTCAGCGCCTCGTAGACCTCCTGGACGTCCTCGTCGGCCCCCTTGCGCTTGGGCCGGGCGTCGGGTGCGCGTTCCTCGTCGTCGTCGTACCAGAAGTCGTACAGAACGCCGATCCGAAGCTTCGCCATGGCGATCCTCGCCGTCTCGATGCAGGGCCCATCCGGTGGGCCGGAGGATTCAGGATTGCTCGAATCTGCCGCGCGTCAGGTAGTTCATCGCCAGCGTGGTGCCGTAGACGGTGAGCTCCACCATCGTCGCCGTCTCCCGCGTCGTGTCCACCACCAGGTCCTTCTCACGGCAGGTGCGGACCACCCGCTCGACCAGCGCGCGCACCACCGGACGCTTGACCCCTGTCCAGTAGGTGATCTTGTCGGTCAGCGTCAGGCGCTGCTCCTCGACCAGGTCCGCCGCCGGGCGTACATGCT
Source organism: Candidatus Eiseniibacteriota bacterium (assembly GCA_963725865.1). Classification (GTDB taxonomy): domain Bacteria; phylum Eisenbacteria; class RBG-16-71-46; order RBG-16-71-46; family RBG-16-71-46; genus CAVSAC01. The sequence continues at coordinate 230,690 of CAVSAC010000012.1, read as the reverse complement.
TCCGGCGGCGCCCCCGGGGCACGAAGATGTCCCCGAGGTCAGCCTCGAGCGCCACGTTGACCGCGGCCCCGTTCTGCCGGAGCCAGCGCCGGTAGAACTGCTCCACCGTGAGCTTCATGTCCTCGACCGTCACGTCGAGGATCTCGCTTGCAACGACCGGCTCCTGGTCACGGACCCGGCGCGCCACGGCATCAACATAGCGCAGTTTGCGGATCGCAGGCCACGCTTTGTATCGCGCACGCCAGTTCGAGCGTGGCGTGAGCCACACCGCGAACGTCTCGGCGAAGTCTTCGTCCGGGTGCTTCTGCGCGTACCAACCCGCGATGTGCCGCACGTACTTGCGGCTGAAGGGCACCGGCCGATAGCGCTCCCGATAGCGGCGGTTGAAGGGACCGAAGCGATCGCGCCATTCGGGCTGAGCGTACAGGCGATACGCGTAGTTGAAGGCGTGTCCCGCCTCGTGGCGCAGGTACATCATGATCTCGCGCTCGTCCTCGAGATCGTTCATCGCGTGCTCGAGGCGGGCGAGCTTGGGGTCGGCGAGGTAGAACGGGATGCCGATCACGGGCTGGCCATCCGGGCATCCCCACTCGTCCGTGAGGTAGCAGACCGGACGGAATCGCTTGAGCCCTTTGCGGTCGAGCTCGCGATGGAGCTGCTGGACCCGGCGCTCCATCGGCGAGCCCTCGAGCCTCAGCCCGAGCTGGCTGATGCGCTTGGAGAGCAGGTCACGGATGTCCGGGGGAGCATTCTCGAAGATCATGGCGGGTGCCGATGCTAGAGGCCGCATCCGCTCGGCACAAGCAAGCCCCTCCGCCGGCCCGTGGACGCACGCTGGGACCCCGCGTGGTGGCAGGCGGACAGTGGCCGCCGTTCATCGGGGATACACTGTGTTCAAACACACGTTAAGTTCTCGGGGCGATCGGCGTCGCCCGGCATCCATCGGAGTCCTGGAACATCGAACGCGGCGTTGCAGGCCATCGCGTACGTTCTCGCGAGCGAAGCATCGCGCTGGGCCGCCGGAACTCGAGTCTCACACTCCCCGATCTGAAGGAGACGTGGATGAAGCGCTTCAACTGGTTGCTGTCGCTGGCCGCGATCACCCTGGCGACGGCCGCCTCCGCCGCGCCGGCGAAGTTCACGTTCGATCCCGCCCACACTGGCGTGGGGTTCTCCATCCGCCACATCTTCTCGAAGGTGCCGGGCAAGTTCACCGACTTCAGCGGCACGCTGCTCTACGACAACAAGGCGCTGCCCGCCTCGTCGGTGGAGTTCACGATCCAGGCGAAGAGCATCAACACGGCGAACGAGAAGCGCGACGGGCACCTGCGCTCGCCCGACTTCTTCGACGTCGAGAAGTTCCCGACCCTCACGTTCAAGAGCACGAAGGTCTCGGCGATCAAGGATGGCAAGTTCACCGTGGCCGGTGACCTGACGATCCGCGACGTCACCAAGCCGGTGACGCTGGATTGCGAGCTGCTGGGTGAAGGTCCGTTCGGAATGGGCGGGCAGTCGATGGGCTATCGCGCCGGTTTCGACGCGACCACGACCATCGATCGCAAGGACTACGGCGTGATCTGGAACAAGGCCCTCGACAACGGCGGCACCCTGCTCGGCGACGACGTGCGGATCGAGCTGCACGTCGAGGCCGTCCGCCAGGATGAGCCCGCGAAGTAGGGTCCCCCGACCCCACGCGACGAGGCCCTCCGGTCGATTCGATCGGAGGGCCCTTCGTTGGTCGTGGGGACCGGCCGCACGTCCGGCCGGATGCACGCTCACGTCCCCCAGTGCGCGCGCTCAGTGCGAATCGGTCCCCGATGTCGCCGCCTCCGGCTTCGCTCCGGCGGCCGCGGCATCGATCGCCGCCTGCAGCTCCTTCGCGTCCTGCGCGGCGCCCAGCTTCTCCAGCCAGCGCAGCTGCTCGCGGGCCCGCACCAGGTCTCCCACCTCCACGTACGCCTCGCCGACGTATTCCCGCGCGGGCGCGTAGTCAGGCTTGAGCCTCAGGCACCGCTCGTACGCGGCGAACGCCGACGGGTAGTCGCCGGTCTTGCGGGCCGAGTAGCCCACCAGGTTCCAGGCCTCGTAGAACGTCGAGTCCAGGTCCACGGCGCGCGCGGCGCGCTCGCGCGCACGACGCAGGCGCTTCCCGGCGTTCTGGGTCTTGCCCGCGACGAGATCCTCGCGCCCCTTCCGCACGTCCTCGAACGCGTCCGCGTACCAGCGCTCCGCCTCCTCGCGCGGCGTCTTCTGCCGGAAGGCATCCGGCGAGTCGTTCGCACTCCCTGTGGGAGCCGGCGGCCGCGAGTAGTCTCCCGACGCGGACGCGGAGGTGACGGCCAGCAGCGTGACCAGCAGCGAGACGACGATTTGATGAGAGCGCATGCGATCCTCGGGCGGTCCGGGTGAGTGGGATATCGCCGTGTTCGATGCCCGGACGCCTCGGATGGACCGGGCGCTCTCGCCCTCTCGGCCGCGCGATCCACGATTGAGCGCGGTTGTTCCGGCGCGCTAATCTCCGCCGGATCGATCCGGGTCCGACGTTCGGCCGCGAATGGAGGTCGCATTGATGACGGTCGCTGCGGTGCTCCCCTGGTTCATCGCGCTGGCGTCCGCGTCCGCGGTGGCCGCCGGCTCGGCGCGCTCGCTGGTGGAGGCGGAGCACGCGTTCGCGCGCATCGCCGCCACCGCCGGCACGCGCGCGGCGTTCCTCGCGGTGCTCGACGACAGCGGTGTGGTCTTCCGCCCCACCGCGGTGAACGGCCGCGCGGTGTGGACCGCGCAGTCGCCGCGTCCCGGCGTGCTGGCGTGGGAGCCGGAGTTCGCCGAGGTCGCGGCCGCCGGCGATCTCGGATTCACCACCGGACCGTGGTCGTTCCGGCCCAGCGCGGCCGACACGCCGGTGGCCTACGGGCACTACGTCTCGATCTGGCGGCGCACGCCCCCCGGTCCGTGGCGGCTGCTCGCGGACCTCGGCGTCTCGCACGAACGCCCCACGACCCTCACTCCGACTCCGGTGCTCCGCAGCCACTCCAGAGACGATGCGGCGCATCCCGCCTCGGCGCTCGCGGCCCTGTTCGAGCGCGACCGTGCCGTGGCGCGATTGACGGGAGGCTTCCGCGCGGATTCGCTCGGCGCCGCCGGCCTGCGCGTGCTGCGCGAGGGCGCGCCGCCGCGGAGCGCCGCCAACGTGGCGCACCTGGTCATCCCCGACGGTGGCACGCGCGTCGAGCCGCGGGCGGGCGAAGTGGCGCGCTCCGGCGACCTCGCGTTCACGCGCGGCCTCGGATTCACGGACTCGCACGGGAACGGCGGGCCGCCCGCGGACACCGTCTCCTACGTCCGCATCTGGCGGCGCGAGGGCGACTCGTGGCGCATCGCGCTCGACATCGAGGTCCCCACACGCTGAGGGCGGCCGCGGCGCCCGGGCGCGAACCGGGTTGATTCGACGTCCGCAAGGCGGCAGGATCGCGCCATGGTTGACCTGACGACGACACCGGCGCCCGCATCGACGAAGTGGATCATCTGGGGCGCGATGCTGCTCGCTCCGGTGGGCTACGCCGTGTTCGGGTTCCTGAACAAGCCCGGGACCCCCTTCGGCATCGGTCTGCCCGACTTCACGCGTCCGGTCGACCTGTTGCTCACGGTTGGGGCCGCGGGCTCGGGAATCTTGGGCTTCATCTTGCCCCGCATTGTCGGTCGCGCCGCTGTCGAGCGGGCCGCGAGCGCCGGAGCGGTCACCGACGCGATCCGCGAGCCGCTCGCCCGCACTGCGATGATCATCCAGTGGGGGCAGTTCGAGGCGGTCGCGATCTCTGGCTTCGTGATCGCGATGGCCGGTTCGCCACCCGCGACGCTCGTGCCGTTCGCCGCCGTGTCGATCGCGTTGGTCCTTCTGCATCCGCCGACCGAGGCCAGCGCCCAGCGCCTGCTCGGCGACTGAACGAGGTCGCCTCGCCCCAGGCCCGAGGCTCCGGTCGAGTGGGCTTCCGCCGCGCGGGCGGCTACCATGGCAGCGTCAGGATCCTCCGCTCGGACATCCACCGAAGTTCCCCGGGCGCGCGTGCCGCGGCTCCGCCATGGCAGCGCCCCGTCAGGAGATCGACTTCATGAAAGCCATCGGTCTGGCGATCCTCGCCGGCCTCTTCTGGGGCGTCGGCGAACTGTGCACCAAGATGGTGCTCCACACGCATCGCATCGGTCCCATCACCGCCATCGCGGTGCGCTCGACGGTGGCGCTCCCACTGCTGTGGCTCGCGTACGTGATCGCGGTCCCGATTCTCGGCGCGGAGCCACGCGGTTGGTGGCGATCGCTGGACGGCGCGGACGTCTCGCGCCTCGTGCTGGGCTCCGGGCTGGTCGCGGGCGCCGCCGCGATGATCTGTTTCTACGCGGCGCTCAACCTCGACGACATCTCGCGCATCAAGCCGATCGCGTTCACGCTCGCGCCGGCCGTCGCGGTGCTCCTGGGGTGGCTGCTGCTCGGCGAATCGATGACGCCGCGCAAGGCGATCGCGGTGGCGATGATCCTCGCCGGCGTTCTGCTGCTCACCGGCGGGAGGTCCTCGGCGCCGCGTCCGGAGCCGGTCCGGGCCGCCAACGCGGGCGCGACCGCGGCCGATTGAGCGGAGCCGAGTGCCGCGGGCGGCGGCGGCTCACCGCCAGCGCTTCAGGTACTTCCAGTTCCGCGGTTTCCCCTCGGCGATCCAGGCGATCGCCTGCCTCACCCGGGCCGCGCGCGTCTCGGCGCGCTTCGCCTCGGCGATCCACTCCGCATACTCGCGGCGCTGGCTGGGACTGAAGCCCTCGAACGCGGTCCGCGCGCGACGCTGTCGGGCGAGCGCGGCCCCGAGCTCAGCGGGCAAGACGACCGGCCGTCGCGCGCTCGACGCGGCCTTCCGGCGCGCCCGGACCATCGCCGGTTTGGGCACGCCCTGCTCGTTGAGCTTCATCGCGGCCCGCACGTAGCCGCGCAGCACCTGCTTCGCGGGCAGGTCGGCGAGCGCGGTGATGCGCCCGAACTGCCCCATCCCCTGCTCCGCGGGGCGGTCCTTCGGGTCCACGATCAGCTCGCCCTTCCAGAACCCGAACGTGCAGTGCTGCTGGAATGCCCCCATGCCGCACAGCATGCCGTGGTACATGAAGTGGGGATGACCCCACTTCATTGTCTCTTCGACACCGGGACAAGCGGCGTGCACCGCCTCGCGCAGGTGCGCGAGGACCGGACGCGCGAAAGGGGCCGATTTCGCGATGTAGGCGTCGACACGGCGGTCCCGGGTTCCCATGCCGGCAGCTTAGCCGCCTCCGGCCGCCGCATCCATTCCGGAGTTCCGGGTCTCTCATCCGGTGGACGCGATCCAGCGTCCACGACCGCGGAAAGGACCTTGGGATGGAGATGATGATCGAGTTCCCCGGGGGCGCCCGCGTGGACGCCCGGATCGGCCCCTTCACGGTGCACACCGACCAGTCGTCTCACGGCGGCGGCGAGGGCACGGCCCCCACCCCGTTCGCCACCTTCCTGGCCTCGATCGGCACCTGTGCGGGCATCTACGTACTCGGCTTCTGCCGCCAGCGCGGATTGCCCACCGACGGGCTTCGCCTCGTGCAGCGCGTCGAGACCGATCCGACCAGCGGGATGGTCGAGCGTATCGCGCTGGACATCCACGTTCCCCCGGGCTTCCCGCAGAAGTACCACGCCGCGCTGGTGCGCGCGGCGGACCAGTGCGCGGTCAAGAAGCACCTCGAGTCCCCGCCGCGCTTCGAGGTCACCACGATCGCCGGCGCGTGACGCCGCCCCGGCACCGCCGCCGATCGGCGGGCGTGCGGGGCGCGGGCGGCTCGCGCGGAGGGGTGGAGCCCCCGCGCGGGAACGCTTATGCTGGAGTCGTCCACGAAACGAAGGCGGCCACCCGATCCCTCGAACGCCGCCCCGACCTCGGCCCTGCATCCTGCCCGCGGAGACATCGTGTCGGCGACCGCATCCTCCCGACGACCGCCTTGCGCTCCAACGTGGACCCGGATGTCGCGCGTCGCGCGCGGGCTCGCCGTCCTCGTCGCGCTGGCGGCCGCCGCCCGCAGTGCGGCCCAGGAGGCCGCGCCGCGCTTCCCCACCGCCGACGGCTCGGTCTACGCCAGCGCGATCGACGGCACCACGCTCTACATCGGCGGCGCGTTCGCGTGGGTCGGACCGCGCACCGGGGACTTCGTCCCGTTCCCGACCAGCTCCGCGCAGCTCGATCCGGACTGGCCACGAGTGTTCGGCGGGGTGTACGCCTGCGTGCCCGATGGTCGCGGCGGCTGGTTCATCGGCGGTGACTTCCAGTCCGTGTCCGGGGTCGATCGGCGTCACCTCGCGCACATCCGCGCCGATCGCACGCTCGATGCGTGGAATCCGCACGCCGACGGGATCGTCTTCGCGCTCGCGATGCGTGGCAGCACCCTGATCGCCGCCGGCGAGTTCGGGAGCGTGGGCGGCCAGGCACGCGGCGCGATCGCCGAGCTGGACACCACGAGCGGCTCCCCGACCGCGTGGAATCCCGGCTGCGACGGCACGATCTACGCCCTGGCGGTGTCGGGCTCGACCGTGTACGCCGGCGGCGCGTTCTCGGTGATCGGCGGTCAGCCGCGCGCCAACCTCGGCGCGCTGGACGCGACCACCGGGCTGGCGCTCGCCTGGAACCCGGGCATGAACAACTCGGTGCTCGCCCTGCATCAGGCCGGCTCCACCCTGTTCGCCGGCGGCACCTTCACCACGGTCGGCGGACAGCTCCGTCCGTACCTCGCGGCGATCGATGCCGGAACCGGCACGCCGACGTCGTGGAATCCGGGCTGCAACAGCCAGGTGCGCGCCCTCGCGTCGAGCGCATCGACGCTCTACGTCGGCGGCACCTTCACGATCCTTGGCGGGCTCGCGCGCGCGCGCGCCGGCGCGTTCGACCTCGCGACGGGCAGCCTCACCGGGTGGAACCCGAGCGCGGACGCGGGCGTTTCAGCGCTCGCGGTCGACGGCTCGCTCGTGTACGTGGGCGGTGACTTCCTCAACATCAGCGCGGCCAAGCGCGCACGGGTCGCCGCGCTGGATGCCACGACCGCGCTCGCGACCGGCTGGAATCCCGGTGCCAACAACACCGTCGGCACGCTGGTCGTGTCCGGCGGCACGATCGGCATCGGCGGCGACTTCACGAGCGTGGGCGGGCGACCGCGCGCGCGGCTGGCCGCCATCGATCTCGTGACCGGCGCGCCGACCGCCTGGGATCCTGGCGCGAACGGCATCGTGCGCGCGCTGGCCGTGAGCGGCGGCACGGTGGTCGCGGGCGGCGAGTTCACGAGCGCCGGCGGACAACCCCGCGCCTCGCTCGCGGCGCTGCAGACCTCCAACGGCCTCGCCACCGGCTGGAACCCCGGCACCGACGGCATCGTGTACGCGCTGGCCGTGCAGGGCGGCACGATCTACGCGGGCGGGACCTTCGGGCACGCCGCGGGGCAACTGCGCCGCGATCTCGCCGGGCTCGACGCCACCAGCGGCGCCGCCACCGCGTGGGATCCCGAAGCCGACGGCGGCGTGCTCGCGCTCGCGCTCGACGGCAACACGCTGTACGCCGGCGGCTGGTTCACCACGCTCGGCGGACGGGCGCGCGCGTGCATCGGCGCGATCGACGCCACCAGCGGCGCCGTGACCGACTGGAATCCCGGCGCGGGCAGCATCGTGGACGCGCTCGCGGTGAACGGCTCCACCGTCTACGCGGGCGGCTACTTCATCCGCATCGGCGGGCGGCCGCGCAACTACATCGCCGCACTGGACCGCGCGAGCGGCCTGGCGACCGACTGGGATCCGCAGGCCGATCTGCCCGTGCAGGCGATCGCGATCGGGAGCTCCAGCATTTACGCGGGCGGGATCTTCGAGGCGATCGGCGGCCAGCTGCGATCGCGCCTCGCGGGGCTCGATCCGGTCACCGGCCAGGCGACCCCGTGGCGACCGGAGCCCAACAGCGTGGTGCAGACCCTGGAGTGGGATGGCAGCTCGGTGCTGGCGGGCGGCAGCTTCACCGGCATCGCCGATCAGACGCTGGGCTATCTCGCGCGCGTCGCGGGCGGCGCCCCGGCGGGCGCCGCGATCCACGTGCTCGCCCCCGACGGCGGCGAGCTGCTCGCCGTCGGAACCCAGCGCCATCTCGCGTGGTCCGCCTCCGCCGCGCGCGGGCTGCAGTCCGTCGACGTCTACCTGTCGCGCAGCGGCGCCGCCGGACCGTGGGAGCTGCTCGCGGCCGGGATGAACGACACGGGCTCCCTGGACTGGACGGTCAGCGGGCCGACGGTGAGCGGTCTCGCGCGCCTGCGGGTCGACGCGCGCGACTGGGCGGGCGCCGTGCTGTCCGACATCAGCGACGCCGGGTTCAGCATCGCCGCGGGGGCGCTGGGCGCCGGCCCCGCTCCGCCCGCGACCTCGTTCGCGCTCGAGCCGATCGCGCCGAATCCGGTGCGCGGCACGGCGCGTTCGTGGTTCAGCCTGCCGGCGCGGGCGCACGTGCGCCTGAGCGTGTTCGACGTGCAGGGGCGGGAGGTCCGCGTGCTGGCGGACGAGCTGTGCGAGCCCGGCCGCCAGGCCGTGGAGCTCGCCGCGCACGACCTCGGCGCCGGGCTCTACTTCGTGCGCCTGCGCGCCGCGGGTGCGGAGGCGTGGCGCCGGATGGTCGTCATCCGCTGATCTCCCTCGAGCGCCCGGGCAACCCTGCGGACGGCGGCGTGGTCCAACGCTCGGGCCGGATGCGCCGGCGCCCGCGAACGTGACCGCTTCGACCCGGGAGCGCACCCCATGAGACTGGCGAGCCTCGCGATCCTCCTGCTGCTCGGCTCCGCGCTGGGCGCGCCGCGGGCGGTCCGCGCGCAGGGCGCCGCGCCCGCGACGCCGGCGACCCGCGACACCGCGCACGCCGCGCCCGCACCGCCGCCTTCGCCGGTGAGCGGCATCCGCAACAAGCTCTCGGCCGGCGACCTGCCGAGCGCCGAGTCCATGCTCGAGGTGTATCGCGAGCGCAACGGCGAGGACGGCGCGTGGCTCACCGGGCTCTCGTGGCTCGCGCGCGGCGCGCTGCTGATGGGTGACCTCGACCGGGCGCGTGACTACATCGCGCAGGTGCGCGCGCGCTGCGACGAGCGCCTCGCGCGCGGGGCGACGCTCGCGACCGACCACGACGTCGAGATCGCGTGGGGCGCGGCGGTCGAGGTCGAGGCGCAGCGGCTCGAGCGCACGCGGGGCGCCCGCGCCGCGGCCGCCTTCGTGCGCGGCGAGCTGGCCCGGACGCCGGGCCCGGTGGCGCTGCGCTCGCGGCTCAACAAGCGGCTCGACCTGCTGACCCTCACCGGAGCCGCGGCGCCCGAGCTGGCGATCGAGGACTACGTCGGCGAGCGCCCGCCGACGCTGGCGGCGCTGCGCGGCCGGCCGGTGCTGCTGTTCGTGTGGGCCGAGGGCTGCGGCGACTGCCGCGCGCAGGAGGCCGCGCTCGCGCGCGCCACCGCGCGTTTCGCGGACCATGGGCTGCAGGTGGTGGCGCTCACGCGCTACTACGACGAGGGGCCCGATCGGGTCCGCGAGAAGGCGCGCGTGGACAGCGTGTGGAACACCGCCTACGCGACGATGGGCCGGGTGCCGATCGTGCTCAGCACCGCGTCGATGGAGCGCTACGGCGGCTCCAGCACGCCCACGTTCGTGTTCGTGGATCGGGCCGGGATCGTCCGCCGCTACACGCCCACGCGCCTCACCGAGGCCGAACTGGTGCGCTCGCTCGAGTCGCTGGTGCGCTGACGCGGGTGCCCGCCGCACGGGAGGCGGCGCGCACCGCGGTCTCGACTTCGCTCAGCAGCGCCGCGGGCGGCTGCAGCCCGCGCAGCGCGGCGAGGCTGGTCCCGGCCGCGCGCAGGTCGCCGAGCGCCGCCTCGCTGCGCGCCTTGATCGCCCACGCCTCGGCGTGCGCGGGCGCCAGCCGGACCGCCTCGCCCGCCGCGGCCGCGGCGCTGTCGAAACGCGCGGAGGCGAACCACGCGAGCGCCTCGTTCTTGCGCAGGCCGGCGGTGCCCGGGAAGCGCGCCCGCGCCGCGCGCAGGGTCGCGAGCGCCTCGTCGGTGCGCCCCGCCGCGATCAGCGCATAGCCCAGGTTGTTCGGGTACTCGACGCGCGCGGAGTCGAGCCGCGCGGCCCGCCCGAGGTGCGCGATCGCACTGCCGAGGGCGCCCGACTCCAGATCGATGCCGCCCAGCCCGTACTCCGCGGCCGCGCGCAGCTCCGCGCGCCGCGGATTCTCGGCGATCACCTGGCCGTCGAGCGCGGCCGCGCGGTCGCGCTCGCCCTGCTGCGCGAGCACGGTCGCCAGGTCGAGCTTCGCCTCGCCGTAGCGCGGCGCGAGGCGCAGCGCGGCCTCGAACCGCGAGCGGGCCGCGGCCGGCCGGCCGGCGCTCAGCGAATCGTGCCCTTCGTTGACCAGCGCCACCGCGAGGCGCTCGCGCCCGGCGAGCAGCCGGCCGCGCCACCACGGCACGATCGTGGTCACGACGAGCAGCGCGGCGAGTCCGCCCAGCACGGCGCCGCGGCGCGTGATGGGCGGGCGACGCGCCGGGGAGTGCGGGCCGGCCGCGACCACGGCGCGGGCGCCCGCGAGCGGCTGGGCGGTCAGCTCCTCGGTCGCGGGCCGTGCCATGCGCGTATCCGCCCGCGTGTCCTCGCCCACCGGCGCCGCGCGCGGCGGCAGGGTCGCGGCGGTGGGCTCCGCGCCGGCCGCCGCCGCGGCGGCGCGTGCGGCGACGGCGTACGGCGCGGCCGGCGGCCAGCGGGTGAGGTGCGCCAGCTCCTGCATCGCGGTGGCGGCGGGCGGCCGGACGTGCGGCTCCTTCGCCAGCATCCGCCCCACCAGCCGCTCGACCTCTTCCGCGACCTCGGGACGCGCGGCACGCAGCGGGCGTGGCGGATCGTTCGCGATCGCGTACATCATGGCGAGCGGACGATCGCCGCCGAACGGCAGCGCGCCGGCCAGCATCTCGAACAGCGTCACGCCGAGCGCGAACACGTCCGCCGGCGCCGCCGCCGGCACGGTGCCCGCCGCGCCCGCCTCGGCGTGCGCGTCCGCCCCCAGCGTCTCGGGCGCCATGTAGGACGGGGTGCCCAGCGAGGCGCCGGTCACGGTCAGGTGCGAGGCATCCGCGGTGCGCGCGAGACCGAAGTCGGTGATCTTGATCGCGCCGGCCTCGTCGAACATCAGGTTGCCCGGCTTGACGTCGCGATGCACGACGCCGTGCCGGTGCGCGAACGCGAGCCCCTCCGCCACGTCGCGCGCGATCGCGAGCGCCTCGTCGACCGGCAGCGGTCCGCCCGCGAGCACATCGCGCAGCGTGGGGCCGCGAAGCAGCTCCATCGCGAGGAACGGCCGCTCGGTGGTGCGGTCGAACGCGAACAGCGTCGCGATGCGCGGGTGGTGCAGCGCGGCCGCCGCGCGCGCCTCGCGCTCGAGCCGCCGCAGGGCGTCCGGGTCGCCCGCCGCCGCCGGTGCCACGAACTTCAGCGCCACGTGGCGGCCGAGGTCGAGATCCACCGCCTCGTAGACCTCGCCCATCCCGCCCTGCCCGAGGCGGCGGACGATGTCGTAGTGCGACAGGCGCTCCATGCCGCGGCGCTCCTAGCCGCGCGCCGCGGCGCGCGCGCGGCGCGGACGTGCGGTGCCGCGACGGCGGCGCGGACCACGTGTGCGCGCGCTCATGGCTCGCCGGCTAGTGCGCGTCGCGCTGCAGCGCCAGCGCCTGCTGGAACTCCGCGGCCGCGAGGTCCGCGAGGCCGACCGTCAGGTAGAGCTGGCCGAGCGCCTCGTGCGGGCCCGGCGACTCGGGGGCCAGCGTCGCGAGCGCGCGGAACTGCTCGGCCGCGTCCTGGCGGAGCCCCAATCCGGAGAGATACGAGCCCGCGAGGAAATGGGCCGCGGGCGCCCCCGCGCCGCCCGCGCCCGCGGTGATGCGGTCGAGGTTCGCGCGCACGTCGGCGCCCGCCGCGGGCGTCACGACGCGCATCGTGGTGCTCTCGCGCCGCAGCGTGCCGCTCGCGCCGAGCGCCTCGACCTCCCACTGCAGGTCGCGGTCGGCGGTCAAGCGTGGAGCATCGGCGGGGTACGCGAGCGCCGGTGCGGTGCCGGGATCGCCCGCGGGCACCTCGCGGCTCCACAGCTCGGCGCCCGCGGCGTCCAGCACGCGCACGCGGTAACGCGTCGCGCCGTTGACTGCGCGCCACGCGAGCGCCGGCGCGTCGGTCAGCAGCGACGTCCGCCGCGGCGCCAGCAGCAGCGGCGTGCTGGCGTCCTCGCCCGTTCGCATGCCGGCGATCGCGACCAGCCCGGTCTCGCGCGAGCCGGCGGTGGCGAAGCGACTCACCTGCGCGAACACCTCGCCGGGCAGCGCCGCGCGGGGATTCGCCGCCACCCGGCCGCCGATCGTGAGCGAGCTGCGCTCGGACAGCTCGACCACGTTGCCGTCGTCGAAGAACAGCGTCGCCGAGCCGCCCGCGCCGACCGTCACCCGGTCGCCACGCTCGAGCGGACGGCCGAACGTCACGCGCACCGCGACGCGGCTCTGCGGGGACGTGACCTGGACGCGTCCCTTCACCGCGGCGACGACCGCCACCGGCGCGGCGAACGCCGGGGCGATGGCGGCGAGCGCGAGGACCGGAGCGAGCAGGAGCGCGAAGCAGATCGGGGGGCGCGTGAACCGGCGCATGAGGACCTTCCTTCGAGAGGATGGACGCCTGGGGAGGATCGGGCGGCCGGGCGCGATCGCGTCGCCGCGACGGGGGCGCGGCAGGCGGGAATCTAGTGGATGGCGTGGGGCCCGTCCATGGGTCAACTCGGGGGGCGGGAATGGTGTGGCACCGGACGGCGGCATCGTCCATCCTGCCCGCCCATGGCGCAGGCCCCTCCCCGGCGGATCCGCGGCACGACCACGCGACTGGCCGCGCTGCTCGCGGGCGCCGCGGCGCTCGGCACGACGCTCGCGACCGCCGCGCTGGCCGTCACGGCTCCGGCGCGCGCGATCGCCGCGACGGCGTCCGGCGGTCCGCCGCCGGTACACGCTCGCGCCCGCGCGGCGGCCCCTCCCCGCGTCGCCGCGCGCGCCGCGCTCGAGCGCGCGTTCGAGGCCGCGCTGGCCGCGCAGGAGTTCGAAGTCGCCAGCGCGCTCGCCGACTCGCTGGTTCGCGTGCGCGAGCGCGCCGAGCCGCTCGCGCCCCCGCGCGCGGCGGCGCTGTGCGACAGCCTCGGGCTGCGGCTGTTCTCCGCGGGGACGCCGGAGGCGATGGCGGCCGCGGAGCCGCTGTTCCGCGCCGGACTCGCGCGTCGCGAGGCGGCACTCGGTCCCGGCGATCCCGCGGTGGCCAACAGCCTCGTCACGCTCGCCACGGTGCTCGACTACCTCGGGCGCTGGCGCGAAGCCGTCCCGCTCGCCGAGCGCGCGGTGGCGATCCGCGCCCGCGCGCTCGGCGAGCGCGATCCCCAGACCGCCGCAGCGCTGCGCCAGCTCGGGCTGCTGCACTTCCAACTCGGCGCGTTGGACTCCGCGGCGGTGCCGCTCGAGCGCGCGCTCGCGATCTACGACGGGGCCGGCGAGCGGTTCGCGGCCAGGCTCGCCGACGCGCACAACAATCTCGGCGAGCTGGCGCGCGTACGCGACCAACTCGACATCGCCGAGTCCCACTTCCGTCGCGGGCTCGCAGTCGCGGAAGCGCGGCTCGCGGAGGACGATCCGATCCGCCTGGCGCTCGCGAACAACCTCGCCGGGCTGTTCAAGGACGTCGGCCGGCTCGGCGAGGCGGAGCCGCTGCTCGAGCGCGGCCTCGCGCTGCTGGAACGCCCGGGCGGCGACCCCGACGCGCTCGCGACCGCGCGGCTCAACCTGGCCGAGGTCCGCCGACTGCAGGGCCACGCCGCGACCGCCGAGCCGCTCTACCTGCAGGCGCTCGCGCAGGCGCGGGTGACGCTGGGCGCCGCAAACCCGGGGCTGATCACGTTCCTCAACCAGGCCGCGGTGTGCGAACAGGAGCTCGGCCACTTCGCGCGCGCCGATTCGCTGTATCGCGAGACCGGTGCGATCGTCGAGGCGACGCTCGGTCCCGACCACCTGCTGATGGCGCAGCACCTCGGCGACCGCGCGCGGCTGGCGATGCAGTCGGGCGACTCGCTCGGCGCCGACACGTTGCTCGCGCGTGCCATCGTGCTGCGCGAGCGCGCGCTCGGCCCGGCGCATCCCGACGTGGCGCTGCTGCTGATCGAGCAGGCGCGCTCCCGTGCGGCGCGGGCGCCGGACGATGCCGCAGCGCGGCTGGATCGCGCGCTCGCCATCCTCGATTCCACGAGCGCCTACCCCGACGCGCGCCTCGACGCGCACGCGGCGCGTGCGGAGGGGCACGCCGCGCACGGCCGGCTCGACGCCGCGATCGCCGACATGGCGGTGGCGCTCGCGACGATGGACTCGCTGCGCGCCTGGCGCGGGGGCGGCGACGAGACCCGCGCCGCGTTCGTGGCCGGGCGGCTCGACCTGGTCGACCGGATGGTGGACTGGCAGCTCGCGCGGGGGGCGGTCGCGGCCGCGCTGTCGACGCACGAGCACGCGCGCGCGCGCGGGTTGCTCGACCAGATCGTCGCGAGCGGCGTGGACCTGCGCGCCGGCATCCCGCCCGACGTGCTGGGACCGCTCGCGACCGACGAGCGCGCGGCCGAGGCGCGACTGGCCGCCGCGCATCGCGCGCTGGAGGACACCCGCCTCGATCCGGCGCTGGGGGCACGCGAACGGCTCGAGGCGCTGGCGGGGCTCGCCGCGCGGCGCGATTCCGCGGCGCTCGAGCTCGGGCGCGCGCGCCGGCGCATCGAGGACGCCAGCCCGGTGTGGCGCGGCGTGCTCAGCGCCGAGGGGCGGATCCCCGACGCGGCGCGGCTGCAGCGCGAGGTGGTGCCGCGCGACGGACTACTGCTCGTCTACCACGTCGGCCGCGCCGCCAGCCACGTGTTCGTGGTGCCCCCGCGCGGGCCGGTCACGGCGCTCGCGCTCGCGCTCGATCCCGATGCGGCCGCAGCACTCGGGGTGGCGCCCGGACCGCTCACCGACAGTACGCTGGAGCGCATCGTGACCGGGGATCCCGCGCGCGACGGGCCGACCGTCCCGCTCGGGATCGCGCCGCTGCTCGGCGGCACCGCGGCCGGCGGGTTCGTGACGCTGCCGCTGCGCGCCTCCGCGGGGCCGGACTCCTTCGAGGTGCGCCTGCACGCGCTGTGGCGCACGCTCGTGCCGGCGCCCCTGCGCGCGCCGCTGCACGCCGCGCGCACCGCGCTCGTGGTGCCGGACGGGGCGCTCCACCTGGTGGCGTTCGAGGCGCTCGTGGCCCGGACGCGAGCGCGCGGCGCGCCGACGCGCTACTGGCTCGACGACGGTCCGGCGATCTCCTACGGCCCATCGGCCACCTCGTTGTGGAGTCTCGCGCGCCGGCCGGCGCGCGCGCTCGCGGGCGCCGGGGAGCGCGCCGAGGTGCTGAGCGTGAGCGACGTGGCGTACGCGCCACCGCCGGCGCCGGACGCGGCGACCGCGGCGCCGCGCCTGCGCGCCTGGTCGCCGCTGCCCGGCACCGCGCTCGAGACCGCGGCGATCCGCGCCGCGTTCGGCGCCGGCCGGGTCGACGTGCTCAGCGGCGCCGCCGCGCGCGAGCCCGCCGTGCGCGCGGCACTCCCCGGCCATCGTTACCTGCACCTCGCCACCCACGGATTCGCCGACCGCTCGGGCGATCGGCTGGCGGCGGGGCTGGTGCTGGCGCCGCCGCCCGCCCCGGGCGCCGACAGCGATGACGACGGCCTGCTCGAGTTGTTCGAGATCCACCGGCTCGCGCTCGATTGCCGCCTCGCGGTGCTGTCCGCCTGCGAGACCGCGAAGGGCCCGCGGCTGGCGGGCGAGGGCGCGTTCGCGCTCTCGCGGGGATTCCTCGCGGCCGGCGCGCGCCAGGTGGTGGCGAGCCTGTGGGCGGTGGACGACCGGCCGACCGCGGCAGTGATGGGCGGGCTGTTCGCCGGCATCGCCGCCGCGGAGGCGCGCGCAAAGCCGCCCGACCTCGCGCGCGCGCTCCGCGACGCCAAGCGCCGCGTGCGCCAGGACCCCCGCTGGGCGGATCCGTTCTACTGGGCGCCGTTCGTGCTCAGCGGCCGCTGACGCTCAACGGTAGCGCGACTTCAGTGCGCCCCAGCTCTTCTGCGCGATCGGCGTGCCGGCGTTGGTGGTGATGGTGATCGTCAGGTAGTCGGTGTCGTGCGGGAACCGCACGAAGCCCGCGTACCACCACGCGCCGAGATCGTAGCTGGTGCCTGGATCGAGCGTCGACAGCGTGAGCGTGGCGCTCGAGGTGATGCCGCTCGCCGGCACGCCGCTGCCGTCGCCCAGCGCGAGCGAGCCACCCGTGAGGTCCGCGTCGTTCTCGACGTCGCGCGGCCCGCTGCGGCCGCTGTCGAAGTGGCTGTGCGGCGACATCGTCCATCCGCGGCTCGCGGGATCGGTGTCGAACAGCTCGAGCAGCGCCAGCGTCAGCCCGGCGCGGTTGAAGTGGAAGTACGTGACCGGCTGCGGGTCGCCGACGTAGCAGTTCTCGGAGCTCGAGAACTCGGGCGGCCCGGCGGTGTTCGCGGCGACCTGCGCGGTGCTGGCGACCGTGACGTTGTCGATCGCCTGCTCGGTCCAGGTCTGGGTGCCGGAGCCGTCGTCGACGAACTCGGCGGCGGTGAACGTCACGATCACGTCGGTGCTGGGCGCGACGAACGAGATCGAGACCGGCA
The DNA here is from genome assembly GCA_963725865.1 of Candidatus Eiseniibacteriota bacterium. Classification (GTDB taxonomy): domain Bacteria; phylum Eisenbacteria; class RBG-16-71-46; order RBG-16-71-46; family RBG-16-71-46; genus CAVSAC01. Next base: position 213,858 of record CAVSAC010000012.1, on the reverse strand, counting down.
GCGCGCAGAACTGGCCCTGCGGGAACCGCCGGATCAGCACCTTGGGGGTGATCAGCTCCTGGGCGCCGGCGGGCGCGGCCAGGGCGAAGACGGAAGCGAGCAGGGCGCAGCCGAACAGGGATCGGGCGAGGGGCATGGGCAACCTCCACGGAGGGGAGCGGGCGGCGGCCAAACGTCGGGGGTCGACCCATCCATGGGCCGATTCATGCTACCCCGGCCCCGCGATGGCGTCTACGGCCGAATGCTCGTTCTCCCGCCGCTACTTGGCGAGCGTCTCCTCGAAGAAGTCGCGCATCGCCCGCCACGAGCGGCGATCGGCGGCCTCGTTGTAGGCGGCACCCTTGGAGTTGTCGGTACCGGCGCGCTTGTCGGTGAAGCTGTGCACCGCTCCGCTGTACTTCACCAGCTGCCAGTCCACGCCCGCCGCCCGCATCTCGTCCTCGAACGCCTGCACCTCGGCCGGCTTCACGAACGGATCGTCGGCGCCGTGCAGCACCAGCACCTTGGCCTTGATGTTCTTGGCGTCGGCGGGATCGGCCGAGGCGAGCGAGCCGTGGAACGTCACCACCGCGCGCAGCGGCGCCCCGCTGCGGGCCAGCTCGAGCGCGCCGGCGCCGCCGAAGCAGTAGCCGATCGCGGCGAGGCGCTGGGGATCGGCCTGCGGCCGGGCGGCGAGGAAATCGAGCCCCGCGCGCACGCGCGCGCGCAGCAGCGCGCGGTCCTTGTAGTACTTGCCCGCCTCCGCGCCCGCCTCCTGGGCATTGGCCGGGCGCACGCCCTTGCCGTAGACGTCGGCCGCGAGCGCCACGTAGCCCAGCGCCGCGAGCTGCTCGGCGCGCGACTTCTGGTAGTCCGAGACGCCCAGCCAGTCGTGCACGATCACGATCGCGGGGCGCGGGCCCTTCACGGCGTCGTCGTACGACAGGTAGCCCTGCAGGACGGTGTCGCCCTGCTTGTATTCGACGGTCTCGGTGTGCACGGTCGCCATCGCCTTCGTGGAGAGGGCCAGCAGCGCGAGGACCAGCAACAGGCGGTTCATGGACGGTCACCTCGGGTTGGAGGAATCAGGTCGGCCGCGATCTCAGACGTAGCGCGCGATCGCCATCGCCGCGGCCGCCAGCGTCAGCAGGACGAGCCCGACCTGGCCGCCGCGGGCGAGCTTCTCGCGCAGCGCGTCCATCCGCGCCTGCTGCTCGGGGCTCGGCGCGCCGCCGGCCGGAACGGCGCGTGCGATCGCTGCGAGCTTGTCGGCGTTGGCGCGCTGCACCGCGAGGCCGTGCAGCAGGGCGAGCAGGCCGAACGTCATGCCGAAGCTGAACGTCATGCCGGTCGGGGAGCGCATCCACTCGCGGCTGAAGTGGTCCGACGTGAACCAGTACAGCCCGAGCCCCGCGAGCACGGTGAGCACGCCCGCGCCGGTGAGCGCCTTCGGCAGACCGCTCTCGCTCACCAGGCTCTGCATGAAGCGCGCGCCGTCGGCCCCGGTGCGCCGCGCGGTCGGCGCGAGGAACCGGACGAGGATGAACATGCCGCCGAGCCAGAAGATGGCGGAGAGGATGTGAACGAGCCGCAGCACGATGAGAATGAGCCACATGGGGGATCCTCCTGAAACGATCCGAGGCGGCCGCGACGATCCGGACCGCGACGCGCCTCGGGGCGCCCCGATCCGGGCGGCGGGCACTGTAGCGCAACCGCGAAACGACTGCGATGCGCCTCCCGCCGCGGCGCGGCGTACTCCGCTCAGGTCGCCGCGGCGTCGGCGGGCCTCGCCGCTGCACTCCCCTGCGCGATCCGCGCCGCACGCACGCGCCGCAGCGTCGGCGCGAGCGCGAGATGCCCGGCGGCCGCGCACACCCCGACCGCCAGACAGCCGGCCCACAGCGTGGCACTCCCGAGGTGTTGCAGCGCCCACGCGCCCGTGGTCGGCCCGAGACAGGTGGCGAGTCCGAACGAGAGGCCGTAGGCGCCCTGGAAGCGTCCGCGGATCGCGGGCGGTGCCAGGTCAGCGACCAGCGCGCTCGAGACGGGCAGCACGCAGATCTCCCCCAGCGTCCACACGCACACGCTCAGCGCGTACGCGGGAGCGGTGCGCGCGAGCGCGTTGAGCCCGAAGCCGAGCCCGACCAGCACCGCTCCCAGCGCGATCGACCGCGGGCGGTCGTGCCGCGTGAGGACGGGTCCGAGGAACGGCTGCACCAGCACGATGAGGAGGCCGTTGAGGCCCAGCACCGCGCCGAACATCGCACGCGAGATGCCGTGGGCGGCCATGTCTATCGGGAACGCGGTGAAGTGCTGCATGAACACCAGCGCGACCAGGAAGTTGAGTCCCAGGAACGCCGCGAACGTGCGATCGCGATAGGGCGCGAAGAACGCCTGCCACCCACCCCCGCCGCTCGCCGCCGCGTGCGCGACGTGCGCGGGTCGCGTCTCGGGCACGCCGCGCCACACCAGCAGCGCGAACGTCAGACTGGTGAGTCCGTCGCCGACGAACAGCAGGAGATACGAGACGGTCGCGAGCACGCCGCCGAGCGTGAGTCCGATCGCGAAGCCCAGGTTGATCACCCAGTACAAGAGACCGAACGCGCGCACCCGGTCGGCCGGCGCCACCAGGTCGGCCATCGCGGCCTGCATGGCGGGCCGGTACATCTCGTTCACGAGCGCCACCACGAACGTCGCCGGCGCGATCACCTCGAGCCGGTGCGCGAACCCGAGCGCGATCATCCCGCAGCCGCCGAGGCCGAGCGCCAGCACCATGGTGAAGCGCCGGCCCACGTGGTCGGCGAGCGTGCCGCCCAAGGGCCCCGCGATCGCCCCGCCGGCGCCGTAGAGCGCCGACACCATCCCGGCCTGCATGACGGAGAAGCCGCGCACCTGGGTGAGGTAGATCGCGAGGAACGGCAGCACGAAGGTGCCGAGCCGGTTCACGAGCGTGCCGGTCCACAGGAACCAGAACGGCCGCGGCAGGCCGCCGGCGGCGGCGTTCACGCTCGCTCGGATGCGGGAGGCGGAGATCATGGAGCGCGCACCCTACGGCGCGCGGCACTCTCGCGCAAAGCGGCGACACGAGCGCGCCGAGCCCGGCCGCCACCGCGCACGAGCAGCGCGATTCGGGCGTAACGCGGCGGCGCCCGGCCGTCCGGCGGGGTGCCAACCCGCGGACGACCGAGCGCCTGGCGAAGCGATCGCGAAGGTGCCTGCCGCGCCTACGGCATCAGTGCCACGCGCGTGTGCGCGGTGCGCGACTCGGCCTCGAGCCGCACGAAGTAGAGCCCCGCGGAGAGCGGCTGACGCGCCTCGTCGCGGCCGTCCCAGCGCACCGCGTGCTCGCCGGGCTCCTGCATCCCGGCGGCGAGCGTGCGCACCAGCCGGCCCTGCGCGTCGAACACCTGAACACGCGCCTCGCCGCGGCGTGACAGCCCGAAGCGCAGCGTCAGGCCGGCGCCGGCGTGGGCCGGGTTCGGCGAGGGCGCGGCGAGGAAGAACAGGCTGCCGGGCGCACCCGCCACGTCGAGCGTGCCGCTCGGCACCGCGGTCGCGACCGGCGACTCGTTGCCGTGCGAGTCGACCGCGGTCAGCTTGTACACGTACGGGCCGCCGGCATTGTCCACGTAGCCGGTGTCGCTGAGGGAGGCGACCAGGTTCTGCGGTCCGGGCACGAACGACGCGCCGCCGCGGTACAGCCGGTAGCCCGCGAGGTCGCTTGCCACGCTGGGCAGCCAGTGCAGCTGCGTGCTGCCGCCGGCGTACTGGCCGGCGAACTGACCGGGCGTGCCGGGCGGCAGGTTGTCGACCGAGTAGCCGCTGTCGGGCGTCGAATCGTAAAAGACGTCGTTGTTGTAGTCGTCCGCGTCGACGCGGATCAGTGTGCGCGGATTCGAGCCGGCGACCGAATCGCTGGTGGTCTCAATCACCACCGCGTACGCCGGATGGCCGACCGCATCCGCCCAGCCGGCCTGCTCCCAGTAGTAGACGATCCCGTTCGGATCGGTGGTGCGCTGGATCACGCGCGTGCCCTCGCCCGCACGCGTGGCGTGCCCGCCGGCGGCGTCCAGCCGCGCGCCGTGCGCGAGTGCGACCTGCGCGGCGGCGTTCGGGATCTGGCGCCAGACGACGTACTGCAGGTAGCCATTGGGATCCACGTCGAGGCGGCTGGCGTTGAAGCGCACGTTCAGAAATCCGCCCTGGTCGTTCGGGACATCGCGGACCGAGACGATGCGCGGCGCGCAGTCCCCCAGCTCGCCACTGGCGTTCAGCTCCTGCGCGTACACCTTCGCGGTCCCGGACCGGTAGTCGCTCCACAGGGAGATGGCCCCGTGCTCGCCGTCCGAGACCAGCGAGTAGCCGTACTGGTCGCCGACGGCGCCGCAGATCAGGCGATCATTGTTCCAGACGTGGCCGCCCGCGGCGTTCAGGTGCTGCGCGTACAGGTCGTATGCGACCAGGCCGCGCGCGTCGGACCAGTTGACCAGGACGCCGCCGAGGCCGTCCTCGACCGCGCTCACGGGTCCCAGCTGGGTGCCGGTGTTGTCGTAGTTCACCGGGAGGCCGTTCGCGGGCCACATCGCGCCCCCGGCGGCGTTGATCCGCTGGGCGTAGATGTCCGGCGCGTTGCTGACGGCCCGGAAGTCGATCCACGCCATGATGGCGCCGCCCGAGCCATCGGTCACCATCGCCTGCGACAGCTGGCCGTTGGTGGTGGCGCACACGACCACGCCGCCGCCGGTCCAGTACACGCTGCCCGCCGGGCCGACGCGCTGAGCGTAGATGTCGGAGTTGCCGCTGCGCTGGTCCTCCCACGCGATCACGGCACCGCCCGTGAGGTCGGAGACGATGGTCGGATACTGCTGGGTGCCCGTCTGGTTGCAGATCACGACCCCGTCGGCGGTCCACTGCGCGCTGCCGGCGGCGGAGACGCGCTGGGCGTAGATGTCGTAGGTGGCGCCGCGCAGGTCGTACCACGTCGCGATCATGCCGTTCGCGCCGTCCACCACTACCTTGGGGGCCCACTGCGAGCCCCCGGCCACGCAGACCGCGAGGCCGTTCGCCGCCCACATCATGGTGCCGGTCGGACCGATGCGCTGGGCATAGATGTCGTACGTGACCCCGGAGCGGAGGTCCTGCCAGGCCAGCAGCGCGCCGCCGGCCCCGTCGCTCGCGATCGCCGGCGTGTCCTGGTTGCCCGTCGCGTTGCTGACCACCACGCCGTTGGGCGCCCACTGCGCGGCCCCGTTGCCGTTCAGGCGCTGGGCGTAGACGTCGTAGCTGGACCCGCTGCGAAAGTCGCGCCACGCGATGATCGCGCCACCCGCGCCGTCCGGAGCGATGACCGGCTGCGTCTGCGCGCCCACCGCGCCGCACACCGAGACGCCGGTGACGTTCCAGAGCACCTGGCCCGCGGGATTGATGCGCTGCGCGAAGAGGTCGAAGTCGACGCCGTTGCGCAGGTCCTGCCACACGAGGATGACGCCGCCCGCGCCGTCCGAGACGCCGACCGCCTGATCCTGCACGTTGGTGGTGGAGCTGAGCGGGAGTCCGCCGATGTAGGGATCGGGCGACCAGTCGGCGAGGGCGGGGATCGCCGCGGCGAGCAGCGCGGCGGCGATGAACGGGAACAGCCAGCGGGACCGCATGGATGACCTCCTGGGGGAAGGGTCTTCGGAAGGGCCCTCAGGGTGGGGCCACCCATCCCTACGTCCCAGAGGAGGCGGACGAACACGGAGCCACGCGGGCCGGCGGCGACCGACGCGGGGTCGTTCTCGACCTCGAGGTCGGGGGCGATGCCGTGATTCTCGACCTCCCACTCGCCGTGCAGCCCGTAGATCGCGGCACGCGGCGCGGTCACCCTGCCCCCGTCGATCAGCGGCGGGTAGTTGCCGATGCCGACCAGCCCGCCCCAGGTACGGGTGCCGACCAGCGTCCCGACCTTCTCCTCGCGGAACATCCACGGGAGCGCATCGCCGCCCGAGCCGGCCATCTCGTTGATCAGCATCGTGCGCGGCCCGAAGATCTGCTGCAGGGGCGAGTACCACGTGGCACCCTCGCGGGTGGTCACCGCGCTGCGCAACGGCCGCTTGAGCAGGTCGATGATGTAGTCGGCGATGTAGCCGCCGTGGTTGTAGCGCTCGTCGATGATCACGCCCTGACGGTCCGATTGCGCGAAGAAGAACCGGTTGAAGTTCACGTAGCCGTCGCGCCCGGTGTCGGGCACCCGCACGTAAGTGAGGTTGCGGATGTCGCCCTTCTCGGCCGGCACGGTGAGGATCTCGCCGCGGGCCTCGAACACTGCGCGCGCGCCGCTCGGCGAGATGCGCGCGTTCTCGATGCGATCGGCCACCTACACGTAGTGCGGCCGGGTGGCCGGCAGATCGCCGGCGAGCCGGATGTCGACCGGGTGACTGGCGCCGGTGGCGAGGTCGAGCACGTGGAGGCCGCCGAACTGCTCGTACACGATGCCGTCCGGACCGCCGCTGATCGACTTGAGGTCGAGGTCGTCGTTGGGCAGCACCTGGCGCACCGTCTTCGCACCGGTGTCGTAGGCGAACAGCGTCACCGGGCCATTGCGGTCGGAGAGGAAGTAGACCGTGTCGCCGATCCACAGCGGCTGGTCGTCGTTCGAGTTCTCGCGCGGCACCTTCTCGAGCTGCAAGTCGCTCAGGCGCACGATGAGGATCGGCGTGGTCTGGCTCCCGCGATAGCGCTTCCATGCCTCCTGCCACTTCGAGAGCGGCTGGTAGGCGAAGCGCGTACCGTCGGGCGAGTAGGAGCCGGTCTCGCCGCGCCACATCGGCAGCGCCTCGGGCACTCCGCCCTCGGCCGGCACGGTGTAGAGGCGATCGAAGTCGGAGTAAGCCTCGCGCGGCGAGGCGAACACCACGCGGCGTCCGTCCGGCGTCCAGCCGGTCGCGACGTCGGGCGCGGGATGCCAGGTCAGTCGCCGCGGCTCGCCGCCCTCGGCGGGCATCACGTACGCGTCCACGTTGCCGTCGTACTGGCCGGTGAACGCGAGCCAGCGGCCATCCGGCGAGAACACCGGGCGGGTCTCGTGGCCCCCGGTGGTGAGCTGGCGCGCGTCCCCGCCGTCGCGCGGGACGCTCCAGAGCGTGCCGCCGTAGACGAACACGATGTGGGTCCGGTTCATCGTCGGCCAGGTGGCCAGCAGCGGAGCCTGCTCCGCCGCCGCGGAGAATGGATGTCCGGAGGGGTGCCCGGATGACTCATACTCCTCCCCGTCACGCGTGATCGGCGAAGGCGCGGCCGCGACCCGGCGACCGCCCGGCTCGCCCGCAGGCGCCCGCTCCAGCGACCCATATCGGAGGTGACCCCGGATGCGCCCACCGAGCTTCCGCGACCGCTTCGCCCGCAGGACCTCCGTGCTGATCGCGGCGTGTGCCGCATGCGTGCTGCCGGCCGCCGCCCTCGCGTTCGAGAACGTGCGCCCCGATCTGTGGATCGCCAACAACACGGTCTACGCGATGGCGCGCGCGGGAAACACGCTCTACCTGGGCGGCACGTTCGACTACCTCGGGCCCGCCACCGGCGCGTTCACCGCGATCGACCCGGCGACCGGCACGCCGACGGCGCCGGCGGCTCGGATCTCCGCGCAGGTCGGAGTGGACAACGGCGTGCTCGCGTTCGCGGACGATGGCGCGGGCGGCTGGTATGTGGGCGGCCGTATGGCGTACGTCGGCGGAGCCGTGCAGACCTACCTCGCGCACCTGCTGCCCGACGGCACGCGCGACGCCGCATGGACGCTGGCGACCAACGGCGTGGTGCGCGCGCTGCGCCGCTCCGGCTCGACGCTCTACGTGGGCGGCGATTTCAGCTCGATCGGCGGCATGACGCGCAACCGGCTCGGCGCGATCGACCTGAACAGCCGCACGGTGATGGCGTGGAACCCCGCGCCGAACGCGGCCGTGCGGGCGCTGGAGGCGAGCGGCGAGCTGCTCTACGTCGGCGGCGACTTCAACACCATCGCGAGCCAGACCCGCCGCGGCATCGCCGCGTTCGCGCTCGACACCGGCACCCTCGGCACGTGGAATCCGAACTCGATCGGCATCGTGTGGTCGCTGCTGCTCGCGGGCCCCACGCTCTACGTGGGCGGCGGCTTCAACTCCATCGGCGGCGCCACCCGCAACTGCATCGCGGCGCTCGACACCAGCACCGGACTGGCGCTGCCGAGCTGGAACCCCAACTCGAACGGCACGGTGTACGCGCTCGCCATCAGCGGCTCGACGTTGTACGCGGGCGGCGCCTTCACCGCCATCGGCGGGGCCAGTCGCAGCCGCCTCGCGGCGCTGGACGCCGGCAACTTCGGCGCCGCCACGGCGTGGAATCCGAATCCCGACGGCCAGGTCAACGCGCTCGCCGTCGCCGGCGGCGTGGTGGCGGCGGGCGGCACGTTCTCGCAGGTGAACGGTTCGATCTCTCGGCGCTATCTCGCCGGATTCGACGCCGCGACCGGTACCGCGCTCGACTGGGGCGCCGGGGCGAACGGCGTGGTCTACTCGCTCGCCGCGACCGGCGGCGGCTTCCAGGCGGGTGGCGATTTCAGCAGCGCGCGCGGGGTGTTCCGCACGCGACTCGCGGCCCTCGACCTGGCGACCGGCGCGGCCACCAGCTGGAATCCCGGCGCGAGCAACGCGGTCTACACCCTCTCGGTGCAGGGCGACTCGCTCTACGTCGGCGGCGCGTTCTCGAGCGCCGGCGGCCAGTCGCGCGCCTCGCTCGCCTCGTTCCAGCTCGCGAGCGGCGCGCTGACGGCTTGGAACCCGGGCACCAACGGGATCGTGTACACCACGCTGGCGGCCGGTCCGCTGCTCTACGTCGGCGGCACGTTCACCACGCTCGGCTCTCAGGCGCGCAGCCGCCTCGGCGCGTTCGACCTGGGGAGCGGGCTCGCGACGACGTTCGATCCGAACGCGAACGCGATCGTGTACGCGCTCGCGACCGACGGCGCTGCGCTCTACGCGGGCGGCTCGTTCACGCAGATGGGCGGTATCGCACACAGCCATCTTGCGAAGCTCGATCCCGCCAGCGGGGCGGCGGCCGCGTGGGGCGGAGTGCTGAACAACGACGTGTTCGCGCTGGTGGCGCGCGACTCGATCGTGTACGTCGGCGGCGCGTTCAACACGGTGGGCGGAGCGTTCACGGGCAGCGTGGTGCGCTACGGCGCCTCGGGCGCGCTGCTGCCGTGGAGCGGCGTGATCGGCAACACCGTCCGCGCGCTCGCGGTGACCGGCGGGTCGCTCTACGCCGGCGGCCAGTTCACGCTCGTGAACAACGGCGCGCTGACCCGTTTCTTCGTGTGCTCGATGGACGCCACGAGCGGCGCCTTCACCGCGTGGGATCCGACCTGCGGCAGCGACGTGCAGTGCCTGCTCGCGGCACCCGGCACCGTGTGGGCAGGCGGCAACTTCGCGTTCGCGTCGGGGCAGCCGCAGTCGTACCTGGTGGCGATCCAGGATCCGGCCACCGCCGGAGTCGGCCCGGGCCCGGGCACGCGCGCGCGATCGCTGTCGCTCGCGATCGCGCCGAACCCCGCGCGCGGGTTGCTTGCGCTGCGCTTCGAGCTGCCGGCGGGTGCCGACGTCTCGCTGCGGATCTTCGATCTCGCGGGCCGCGAGCGGGCGCGGCCGCTCGACCGCGCGTGGTTCGACGCGGGCTGGCACTCGGTGCCGCTCGATGCGCGCCGGCTGCCGCCCGGCGTCTACCTGTGCGAGCTGCGTGCGGGAAGCGCGCGCACCGCGCGGCGGCTGGTGACGGTGCGCTGAGGCGGGCGGGCGCGCGCCGGTGCTAAACCGCGAACGCCTCCGCCTCCCACGCCAGGCCCAGCTCGCTCGGCGGCGCCATGTAGCCGAGCAGCGCGCTCGCGGCCACCACGCACGGGCTCGCGAGGTAGCCCTCGCCGCCGAGGCCCATGCGGTTGGTCCAGTTGCGGTTGAACGTCGTGATCGCGCGCTCGCCCTTCGCGAGCGCGTCGGGGCCCTGGCCGAAGCAGGGGCCGCACCAGCTCTGGCGGATCTGCCCGCCGACCGAGCGGAACACCTCGGCGATGCTCTCGCCGCCGAGCCGCGCATCGGGGCGCTCGATCTGCTGCTTCACGCCGCCGGAGCCCGGGAAGATCACGAACTCCTTCGCCGCCTTCGTGGCGCCCTGCGCGCGCGCGGCGCGGATCACGAGCGCCGCGCTCAGCAGGTCGTCGTAGCCGCCGTTGGTGCAGGAGCCGATCATCGCCTTGTCGAACGTGAGGCGCTCCTTCGCCACCTCCTCGGCCGCGAACGCGTTGCCGGGGCTGAATGGCTTGGCGATCATCGGCCGCACGTCGGGCAGCGACAGCGTCTCGTCGATCGCCCACGCCACGTCGGCGCCGGGCGCGAGGGGTGCCCGTCCGGAGGACGCGCCCGGGTACGGCAGCTCGGTCATGCCCTTCGCCCGGAACCACGCATACGTGATGTCGTCGGGCGCGAAGATGCCGTTCCAGCTCTCGGCCTCGGCCATCATGTTGCAGATCGTGTTGCGGAACGCGATCGGCAGCTGGCGGTCGCCGTCGACGAACTCGACGCTCATGCCCTGCGACTGTTTGGCGCCCCAGCGCCGCAGCAGCTCGAGCACCAGGTCCTTGCCGGTCACCCATGGCTGCAGCGCGCCGCGGAACGTCACGCGTCGCGGCGCTGCGACCGTGGTGTAGATGTAGCCGGTGCTCCAGCCGAAGCCGAGCGTGGTGGAGCCCACCCCGATGCCGATCGCGCCGTACGCGCCGTACGCGCGCGAGTGCGAGTCGGCGCCGGGGATCATCATGCCCGGCTGCACCAGGCCCTGCTCGGGGAAGTAGAAGTGGAAGATCCCGTCGCCGGGCGTCGCGTAGTAGGGCTTCTCGATCTCGTGCAGGGTGGCGAACGCGCGGCCGATCGAGGTCTGCTTGTCGTCCGCCGCGAGGCCCGTGAACACGAAATGGTCGTTCGCGATCGCGAGCTGGCGCGGCCAGATGCTGGCGCCGCCGGTGATCTGGTTGAACGTGTGGATCGAGAACGGCGCGGTGCCGTCGGACGCCGGCAGCAGATCGGCGAGCACGCGCAGCGTGGCGCCCGGCTTCACCTCGGCGTCGCGGTCGACGCGGTGCGCCCACAGGATCTGCTCGGTCGTGGTCAGGCGCCGCGCGGTCGCCGCATCGGGCCACGCGACCGCGGGCCCGCGGGCGACCGACTCGCGGAACTCGCGGCGGCCGACCGCGAAAATGCCGCCGCTGCGGCGGATCTCGTCCTCCTTCGCGGTCAGCGGGACCGGCTCGTAGGTCTTCTTCTGCGTCGAGTTCACCAGGCGGCGCGAGTCGGGATCGAACTCGAACGCGTCCCCGTCGCGCGCGTCGGCGACCGCCTCGGGGCTCTGCACCACGTGCAGGCCGAGGTTGAACGCGTTGCGCCGGAAGATGTCGCCCATGTTGTTCCCGCACACCACCACCAACTCGAGGCCCTTCTCCTCCGCCACGCCCTTGAGCCCCGCGGGGCTCATCTCGCGCGAGGAGCCGATCGCGAAGCGATCCCCCGCGATCAGGAACGTCTCGCCGCGGTGGACGCGCGCGCGGAAGTCGGGCATCAGGTAGCGGAACGAGCCCGCCTTCCAGCGCTCGTCCAGCGTCTCGAGGCTCTCGCTGACGCAGTCGGCGGCCGGCGTGATCTGGTCGGTGTCGATGGCGTCGAGCTTCTTCCCCGGCGTCTTCGGGTCCCAGAAGATCAGCGCGGTGCCGCGCACCAGCCGGCCGCCGCTGCCGGCGACGGAGGCGATGTCGGACGGGCGTGGGCCGGGCAGCGTGGCGAGTGTCACTCCGGGCTTGATGCGGGCGGGCTGAAGCGTGTGCATGTGGGGGCACCTTCGAGGTGAACCAGGGACGCGGCCGGACGAGCGCGACCGATGATGCCGCAGCGCACGGTCGCGGCGCAACGGTCGATCGCCCTGCGAGCAAAGGTAGGGGCGCCCGCGGTGCGCCGGCTGGTGTCGATGCGTGCGGGTGCGCGCGCTCGAGCGGCGTGCGGGTGCGCGCGCTCGAGCGGCGCGCGGGTGCGCGCTCGAGCGGCGCGCGGGTGGCGCAGTCGCGCCATCGCGCGTCCGCGCTCGGGAAGCGGGGCGAAGGGCCGGTGCGGACGCCGCAGCCCGGTTGGGACCACGTCGCCCGCCTCCCCTCCGACCCTTCGCAGCCCAGGAGGCTTCCCGAATCAGAGGTGGACGTCAGGGCGGCGCTGATACACGCGCGGGGCCCTATTCGGGGCGGCGGAGCGCGCGCCGGCGCGGGCAGCGCCGGGGCGGATGGGCGTTGGCGGTGCTGGAGCGGATCAGGCGCTGGCGGCGCCGGAGCGGATCAGGCGCTGGCGGCGTCCGCGCCGGGCTCGCCGCCGGTGAGGTCGGTCACCGGTCGCGGCGAGTGCTCGAAGACGCGCGTGGCGATGATGCGCTGCTTGTTCACCAAGCGCACGCCGTCGGGAGTGACGAGCGCGAAGAAGTCGTCCGCGGCGTTGAGGAAGTCCGACGCCCGGTTGAGGTCCTCGGGCAGCTCGATGAGGATGCGGCCCGACAGCTCGCGGCCGCTCGCCAGACGCAGGTGCACGCGCTCCTCGCGCGTGACCTGCCAGGCCGGCGGCCAGACCAGGTTCTCGGGCACGCCCCGTGCCGGCTCGACCCACTCGATGTCGAGCCGGTTGAGCAGCAGCGTGGCGGCATCGCGCTCGCGATGGAACGGCACCACGCGGTCGTGCGTGTTGAGGCGCTCGAGCAGCGTCTCGGGGCCGGGGTGGAACTCGGCCTGCGGTCCGAGCGCGAGCGTGCCGTCCATCGGCGACTCGTGGGGCAGCCACATGCGGACGGCCACCCGCAGCTTCTGGATGAAACGAGCCATCGTCCTCTCGTCAGGTGAAGGTCACCATCGGACTTATCGGCCATGAGCGGCCCGCGATTGAGCCCGTTCCGTCCGGGATTTCCCGCTGGAGGCGGGGCCCTCGAGGGCCGACAACGGAGGCGGGTGAGTGCGCCCGCGCCGGGCGTGCCCGCCGCCCGCGCCGTGCCCGGTGGGCGCTGCGCGGATCCACCAGTCCGGAACGGCCATGGCTCGCATCGACGCCATCCTCAAGCTCGTCAAGGAACAGGGTGCCTCCGACCTGCACATGACCACCGGGGCCCCGCCGATGATGCGCATCCACGGGTCCATCACCTCGATCCCCTACGAGCCGCTGACCCGCGAGCTGACCGAGCTGCTGCTGTTCGAGATGATGGATCCCGACATCCGCGCGCGCTACGACAGCATGAAAGACGTCGATTTCTCCTACGAGGTCCCGGGCGTCGTGCGGGCGCGCTGCAACATCTACGAGCAGTCGCGCGGCGTGGCGGGCGCGTTCCGCATCCTGCCGAACCAGATCCTCTCGCTCGACCAGCTCGGCCTGCCGCCCCACGTGACGCGGCTCACCGAGATGGCGCGCGGCCTGGTGCTGGTCACCGGCCCGCCCGGCACCGGCAAGTCGAGCACGCTGGCGGCGATGATCGACCACATCAACCGCACGCAGAAGAAGCACATCCTCACCATCGAGGACCCGATCGAGTACCGCCACCAGAACAAGGAGTCGCTGGTGACGCAGCGCGAGGTCGGCCGCCACACGCCGTCGTTCGCGCAGGCGCTGCGCGCGGCGCTGCGCGAAGACCCGGACGTGATCCTGGTCGGCGAGATGCGCGACCCCGAAACGATGCAGCTCGCGATCACCGCGGCCGCCACCGGCCAGCTGGTGTTCGGCACGCTGCACACCATGAGCGCGGCGCAGTCGGTCGACCGCGTGATCGACTCGTTCGAGGGCGAGAAGCAAGCGCAGGTGCGCCTGATGCTCTCCGAGTCGCTCAAGGGCGTGCTCGCGCAGCGGCTGCTGCGGCGCAAGGATGGCAAGGGCCGTGCGCTGGCGCTCGAGATCCTGGGCGGCAACAGCGCGGTGTCGTCGCTGATCCGCGAGCGGAAGACGTTCCAGCTCAGCTCGGTGATCCAGACCGGCAAGCGCGAGGGCATGCAGAGCATGGACGAGAGCGTGCTCGGCCTGGTGCGCGCCGGCGAGGTGTCGGCCGACGACGCGGCGCCGCACCTGACGAGCCGCGAGCTGCTCGCGCCGTTCGAGCGCTCGAGCGGGCCCCGCGCCCAGGCGGCCTGATGGCCGAGCCCAGCAGCCTGGTCGGCGAGCTCGGACTGGTCGGGCTGTTCGACCTCGGCCAGCTGCTGATGCTCAACCGCGCGACCGGCTGCCTGGCGGTGACCGACGGCGGCCGCAAGGGCTACTTCTACTTCCGCGACGGCCGCATCATCAATGCGGTCGACGACCAGCTCCGCGAGGGCGAGTCCGCGGCCTACCGCCTGTTCGGCTGGCGCACCGGCCACTTCGAGTTCCGCCCCGGACCGCCCGGCGGCGACGGCCTGATCGAGGTCGGCACCGAGGCGCTGATGCTCGAGGCCGCGCGCCAGATGGACGAGTCGGGCGCCTCCGCCGAGGGCGAGGCCGAGCGCCTGCGCGAGCGCCAGGGCACCATGGAGGCGCTGCGCGAGGCGTTCTCGAGCGTGGCGCGCGAGGCGCGCGGGCTCACGCCGGCCGCCAGCGCGGTCGCGCCGTCGGGCCAGCTCGACGCGCTGCGCCATCCCGGCGACCGCATGCTGTTCCGCCCCGGACGCCCCGCGCGGCTGCGCGCGCTGGGTGCGTGGCGCGAGGCGCGCGACGCCGCGCTCTCGCCCGCCGACTACGAGGACCTGCGCGCGCGACTGCTCGGCGCCGACGGCCTCGAGGGCCCGACCGACTGCGCGCGCCGCGCGATGACGCGCTTTCCCGATGGGCGGCTGTTCGAGGTCACGCTGGTGCCGGGTGCCGACGGCGAGTCGCTGTGGCTGCGCCCCGCCGGACTGCGACCGCCGCGCATGACCGGGATCGCCGCGCCGCTCGAGGCGGCGTTCGCCGCGACCCACGCGCTGGTGCTGGTCGGCGGCGAGGACCCCGACCAGGTCGCGAGCCTGCTGCACGCGATCGTGGCGTGGCGGCTCGCGCACGGTGGCTCGGTGCTGCTGGCCGCGGACCGTCCCACGTGGCGGCACGACGAGGGCCCGGGCGCGCTGCTGACCACACGCGCGTCGCAGCTCGGCGTGGCGCTGGCGACGATGGAGCCCGAGACGCTGGCGCTCGACCTCACCGAGGCCACTCCCGAGGGCGCGCTGCTCGCGCTCGACTCCGTGCGCCACGTGGTGGCGCGCGTCGCGTCCACCGAGCCCGCCGCGATGATGGCGCGCTGGGGCGACCAGCTCGCCCCCGCCGACGCGCGGCGCCTGGCCACCCACCTGGCCGGCGCCGAGCTGGTGTGCCTGCTCGCGCGCGAGCACGAGGGCGAGGACCGCGTGGCGTTCGAGGTGCTGCCCACCGGCGAGCGCGAGCGCGAGCTGCTGGCCGCGGCCACCACGCTGGCGCAGGCGCTCCACGAGCCCGCGCGCCGCGCGGCCTGAGCAGAAGCGGGCGCAGGGCCCGCGCGGCGATTCCCGAACGACATCGTCCCAGCAGCGTGCTAGCCTCCGCACGTCCCCCGTCGAGCTGGAGTCGGCGCAAACTTCGCGACGACGGGCCCGCTAGGCCCCTGGGCCGTGCGCACGGACTCCCGCTCCACGCCTCCATTCCCGGGGCCGATGGGAGATCCCGCATGGCCGCCGCCCGTTTCTCACCGCTCGTCCTCGCGCTGTGCCTCTGGCTCGCTCCGACCAGCGCCCGCGCAATCACGGTGATCGTGCCGGACCAGTACCCGACGATCCAGGCTGCGATCAACTCCGGTGCCGACGTCGTCCAGGTGAAGGCGGGCGACTACGACGAGCGCCTCGACCTCTACCATCACAGCGTGGTCACCCTCGAGGCCTATCGCACCTCGTACGACAGCTACAGCGCGGGCGCGTTCCCACGCGTTCGCGGAATCGTGGACATGCCCTCGATGCTGGTGCGCGGCATTCACTTCGTCGGCACCGTCCGCGCCGCGGGATGGAACGTGCAATTCGACGAATGCCGTTTCGATTCCAGCCTCACGACGCTGTCCTCGCTCTCGTTCCTTCGCCTGCACGGCTGTCAGATCTTTGGCGGCTACTCCGGGCACGCCATCGGTGGGTTCGAGATCGACGGTTGCACGGTCATCGGTGGCGGACTGAACGTGTCCACGGAAGGGTGGGGGTTCATCCGTGGCTGCTACGTCTCGGGCCCCGCACCCATCGGGATCGCGGTGGCATCGTGGGACGCATCGCTCAGCATCGAGCACAACACCGTCGAACGGGCCACCGACGGGATCCAGGTCATGCCCAAGTCCTACACCGCGATGGTGGTCGACAACGAGGTTCGCGACTGCTCGGGGACGGCCTACCGCGTGACCGACACGGGGGGTGGCCTCTCCACGGCTGCGACCGTCCTCCTGCAGGGCAACCGTGCGAAGCGCTGCCAGGGCCCGGGAATCGACGTGACCGGAACGTTCCGAGCCGTGACCGCGGCGTGGAACACCGTCGACAGCGTCGGGAGCGACGGCATCCGCGTCGAGTGTGCCTGGGTGGTCTCGTCGGGCGTGCTCACGCTCACCGGCAACCGGGTCGATCACTCCTCGGGCTGCGGCATCTGGATACAGCGCAAGACCAGTGCGCTCCCACAGATCCAGATCCAGAGCAACGTCGTGCTGAACTCGAGCGGCGACGGCGTGCGCACGGAGCTCGGCGGCTCGGTGATCGGCAACGTCGTGGGGCGCAGTGGCGGCCACGGACTGGCCGCATCCACGACAGCACTCGGGAAGGTGCGCACCAATACCTTCTACCTGAGCAATGGGTCCGGCATCCTGATGCCGGCCGTCGCGAGCGACTCGGTCGACCACAACATCGCCTATGGCAGTCGTCGCTACGGCCTCGAGTCGGGCGGGCAACCGATCCAGGCCGTGCGCTGCAATGACTGGTACCTGAACCTGCTGGGCGCGGTCGGCGGGACGGCACCGGGGCCCACCGATCTGATGGTCGACCCGCGCTTCTGTTCCCTGCCGCAGGATTCCGTGTGGCTCAGCGCGGACTCTCCCCTGGCGAACGCGCCGGGATGCGGCCAGATCGGCGCGCTCGGAATCGGCTGCGCGGCGCCCACGACCGCGGTCGATCCGGGCCGGGACCCGCGCGACGTCGACGCGCTGACCGCCACGCCGATCCCCTCGCGCGGATCCGTGCGGCTTCGTTGGCGGCCGCTCGAGCACGCCGCACGCCTGGAGATCTACGACGCGGGCGGCGCGCGGCGCTGGGAGGGCCGGATCGAGCCGGGCCGTGGCGAGCTCGAGTGGGAGTCGCGGACGACCGAAGGAGCCCCGCTTCCGGCCGGAATCTACTTCGCGCGATTGGCCGGCGAGCGCTCCAACGAAGCGACCCGCATCGTGCTCGTGCGCTGATTCGACCGAGGCGCCCGGAGCCGGCTTGAACCGTTCCGGGCGCCCTCCGCATCGAATCGCGGACAAGCGGCCGCCGTCCCCCGCCGGCCCGCGTCGCCCGTACTCGCGCCGCGGCCCCATTCCCTTCGGAGCGCATGGAACCGGAACTGCGTCTCGTCTCGCTCGAACCCGCGTCGTCCTCGCCCGAGTCCCTCGACCCGTCCCCGCCGCCCGACGACGGCGCGCTGCTCGATGCCTACTCGCATGCGGTGACTCGCGCGGTCGAGCGCGTCGGTCCGTCGGTGGTGCATATCTCGGTGCGCCACGCGATCGGCGCCGGCCGAGCGGCGAGCGAGCCGCGCGGCGAGCGGCCGGCCGGCGCGGGCTCGGGATTCGTGTTCACGCCCGACGGCCTGATCCTGACGAACTCGCACGTCGTCCACGGCGCCTCGAGCATCGAGGTGACGCTGCAGGACGGACGCCGCCTGCCCGCCACGCTGGTCGGCGACGATCCCGACACCGACCTGGCGGTGGTGCGCATCGGCGCCGAGGACCTGACGGTCGCGGAGCTCGGTGACTCCCGGCAGCTCAAGCCCGGCCAGCTCGTGATCGCGATCGGCAGCCCGCTCGGCTTCCAGGCCACCGTCACCGCCGGCGTGGTGAGCGCGCTCGGACGCTCGCTGCGTTCGCGCTCGGGCCGGCTGATGGACGACATCATCCAGACCGACGCGGCGCTCAACCCCGGCAACTCCGGCGGCCCGCTGCTCGACTCGCGCGGCACGGTGGTGGGCGTCAACACCGCGGTCATCCTGCCCGCGCAGGGGCTCTGCTTCGCGATCCCCGCCAGCACCGCGCGCCGCGTCGCCGGGTTGCTGATCCGCGAGGGCCGCATCCGCCGCGGCTGGCTCGGCATCGGCGGGCAGAACGTGACGCTCCAGCGCCGCCGCGTGCGCGAGTTCGCGCTCGCGCACGACACCGCGTTGCTGGTGCTCCACGTCGAGAAGGGCAGCCCCGCCGAGAGCGCGGGGCTCACCGAGGGCGACATCATCGTGGGCTTCGAGGCCGAATCGGTCGCCGGCGTCGACGATCTGCACCGCCTGCTCACCGAGGAGCGCATCGGCCAGCCGGTGACGCTCACGCTGCTGCGCCACGGCGAGCGGAAGACGCTCGCGGTGGTGCCGGTGGAGACGCGCGCGGCGGAGTGAGGGGCAAGGCGGGGACGAAGCGTTGCGGGCGCCCGTCGCGCTCGTTCACTGCTCGCCGCCGCCCGTGAACATCGCGGCGAACGGGCGCCCGTCGAACGCCGAGTGCACGCGCTGGATCCTGCCGTCCGCGACCTCGTGCCACTCGGCGACCAGCGTGGTGGCCGCGGCCGGAGCGACTGTCTCCAGCTCGAAGAAGATCGCCGCCTGCCCGCCCTCGGAGATGATCGTCTTCACGTCGAGTCGCACGGTGATGCCGAGCAACCCGGTGAGCGCGGCCAGATATGCGTCGGGCCCGCGGTAGGTCTCGAACAGCCCTACAAACACGAGCTGATCGCTGAGGAACGCGCGGGCGGCGGCGAGATCCCGCTTCTGGACCGCGCCGTAGAACTTCCGCACGACCTCGCCTGCGCTGGACATGCTTCCTCCCCTCGCCCGCCGGCGTCGTCGCCGGCCGCGGATCGATGCCCGTGGCATGCGCCGCGCCGCGGCCGAGAATGACTCGCGTCGCCTCTGCGACGATGCCGGGGAACGCTAGCTCTTCGCCTTCGCCCAGGTCGGCAGCGGCCTGCCGGTCTCGAGGAACGACTTGAGGCTCGACAGCACCCGCGGCCAGCCGGCGGTGATGCCGCGCTCCATGTCGGATCCGGGGACGAGCTGATCGTGGGTGACGGTGAGGCGCACCATCTCGTCGATCGACTCCAGCTCGAACGTCACCCGCGTGTGCTTGGACGTGTCGGCGGCATCGGAAGGATTGGCCCAGGTCAGCACCAGCCGTCGGGACGGCGTGAACTCGACCACCTTGCCCACGAGCCTCACCTGGCCCGCGGCACCGATATCCCGATGTTCCCAGGTCGACCCGGGCTTCCAGTCGGAGACGTTCTCGTGGCCCCAGTACTGTCGTGTGAACTCGGCTTGGATCAGCGCGTTCCAGATCCGCTCCGGTGTGGCCGCGATGTAGGTGACGTACACGAACTCCGACTCAGTCATGGGCTTCTCCCTCGAGGCGCTGCTTGAGGTGATCGAGTGCCTTCAAGCCACGCCGTTCGAACTTCCTCACCCAGCGGTCGTAGATCTGGTGGATCGGGACCGCGTTGAGGTAGTGGAGCTTCTCGCGGCCACGCCACTTGGTGCTCACCAGGTTGGCGGCCGTGAGCACCGCGAGATGCTGCGTCACCGCCTGCCGGGACATCCCCATCTCCTCGCACAGCTCACCGAGCGTCTGCCCGCTCTTCGCGAACAGGCGGTCGAGCAGTTCCCGGCGGCCCGGGTCGGCGAGTGCCTTGAAGACTTTGTCCATACGGTGGTGACCTCGATCCATTATGCAAGCATTTGCTTGCATGTCAAGGGCTGGGCCCCCCGGGGTCCATGGCGGCGCTGCGCGGGGAGGTCGCGACGGGCACCGGCTGCGGGCGTCTACCGGGTGGTTGCATCGACCGCCGCCGCCGCGCGCCCGATGCGCGTGATGCGCATCGAGCGAGTCGAACCGCAGCGTCTCAAGGGCGGGGCAGTCGGGGAACCGCCAGCAGCAACACGCCGCCGATCAGCGCGATCGCGCCCACGACTGGCGCGATGGGAATGGATTTGTGCTCCGTGGCCGTCGCCCGGATCCCTCCCACCTCCAGGATCGTCGTGCGACGGTCGTAGCCCATGAGGCCCAACACCAGCCCGAGGATCCCGAGGATCACCAGTCCGACTCCGAGGCGTCTCATGTCACGATTCTCCGTTGGCGGCAGGATCGCCTACAGCGCCCGGCGTGCGCGCAGTACCGCACGCCCCTGGAGCGCAGTGTCCACCAGTTCGTGGCGCAGCGTGAGTCCATTCGGACGTGGCAGTCGCCACGACGGTCCAACGGGGTCCTGGGGACTGGCCTGAACCGGGGGGGCAGGCTCGGAGTGGGTCGAGCCCGATGATCCGCGGACCATCGGGCTCCGGGCTGCGCGGAATTCGTGTCCGCGCGCCACGCCCTGACTCACACCACCGCGACCTTCACGCAATGAATCGGCGGGAGCGCGTCGAACAGGCAGCTCCACTCCTCGCCGCCCTCGTGCCCGATCCAGAGCTGGCCGGTCGTGGTCCCGAAGTAGAGCGCGGGCGTCTTGAGCCGGTCCACGTCCATCGCGTCGCGCTGGATGGTGAAGTAGCTCTCCTTCTTCGGCAGCCCCTTGGCGAGCCGCCGCCACGAGTCGCCGCCGTCCTCGCTGCGCCACACCGCGGGCGCACCGTCGGGACAGGTGCGAGTCATCGGCATCAGCGGCATCACGTACACCGTGTCGGGATCGTGCGGGTGCACGACGATCGGGAAGCCGAAGTCGGATGGCAGCCCCTTGGCGATCGAGCGCCAGGAGTGGCCGTGATCGTCGCTGCGCAGCACGCCGATGTTCGGGCGCGGCCCACCCGGGCCCTCCCATTCGCTCCAGCCGCCGTGATTCTGCATGTACATCCGGCCGGGCGCGTCTTCGTGACGCGCGATCTTGTGCACGCACTGTCCGAACTCCGGATACGGATCGGGCACGAATCCCGCGCCCACGCCCTGGTTGGAGGCCTTGAACGTCACGCCGCCGTCCTCGCTCAGGTAGTGGCCGCCCGTCGAGATGCCGAGGTGCACGCGGTTGCCGTCGCGGATGATCGTGTGCATGCAGAGTCCGCCGGCGCCGGGGTGCCACTTGCGGGCGTGCTCGTGGTTGCTGATGCCCGGCACCATCTCCCACGAGTCGCCGCCGTCGCCGCTGCGGAACAGCGAAGCGGGCTCGACGCCGCACCAGAGGTCCTTCTTGCCGGCGCCCGCCTCGAGCGACCAGATGTTGGCGAGCGCGCGCCCGTCGTCCTTCGGGAACGCGGGCGCCGCCTTGGTCTCCTTGAACGACTTCCCCAGGTCGGTCGAGCGCAGGACCTTCATGCCGAAGAACGGATTGCAGCTCGAGGCGTACAGCTTCGGCGTGCCGCGCGAGTCGATCAACGCCGAGTACACGGCGACGCCGGGTCCGAACGGACCGCGCAGCTCGAAGCGCTTCCGAGGCTTGGCGGACTCGGCGACAAACAGACCCTTCCTGGTACCGATGCAGAGGACGACGCGTTCCGCCATGGCTCAGCCTCCGGAGACCGCCGGTAGAATCGTGACGACGTCCCCGCGGGCCAGCGCGGTGTCGAGCCCCTGGAGGTCGCGCACGTTGTCGGAGTTCACGAACACGTTCACGTGACGGCGCACCTTGCCCGTCTCGTCACAGATGTTGCGGTACAGGGGTGCGTGGTCTCGCTCGAGCTCGGCGAGCACCGCGCGCACGTTGGCCCCCGCGGCGGAGAGATTCGCGGCGCCGTTGCAGTACTCGCGCAGGACGCCGGGGACGAAGATCGTGATGGTCGCGGTGGATTCCATGGTAGGGCGCGCCGCGCCGGTCGGGCGCGACAGGGCGTCAGCGGATGAGGGGCGATTCCGATCACGCGGCCGTGGACGTGGGACAGACTAGCGTTCGCGCCGGGGTCGAAGCAACGGGGAATGTCCCTCGCTCGTGACCCCGCGATGACGTCGGCCGTTCCGCCGAGTTCGACGCAAACGGACGGTCGCTGGCCGCCGTGAATTCGGGCCCGCGGAACACATCCCCCCGGCCCGCCGGCGGCGGCGACCGGGCGTGTCTTCCTCGCCGCGCGGGTGTAGGGTCCGCATCCGAGGTTCGCGCCTCGAGATCGCTCCCCGACATCCAGCCCGAAAGGCATCCCATGCCATCGCCGCGAATGGTCCGGTCGCGCAAGCGCTCCGGCGTTCCCCAGCTCCTGCCCGTGCTCGCGGTGGCCGCGGCGCTCGCGCTCGCCGCCTCGGCGCGCGCCGACGTGCCCGGCTGGCCGCGCCAGGTCGAATCCTCGAGCGGGGCGATCGTGATCTACCAGCCGCAGGCCGAAGACCTGAGCCACGACCTGCTCAGCAGTCGCGCCGCGTTCTCGCTGCAGCGGACGCCGAACGCCAGTCCGACGTTCGGCGTGCTGTGGTTCACCGAGCGCGTGGACATCGACCGCGACAGCAGCACGGTCGCGGCGCGCAGCCTCGACGTCACCCGGGTGCGGCTGCCGGGCATCACGCCCGACCAGTCGAGCCGCTACGAGCAGCTCATCGAGCAGGAGGCCGTGCAGTGGGACCTCACGGGCTCGCTCGAGGAGTTGCAGGCGCAGCTGGCGGCGACCGAGCGCGAGCGCGCGAGCGTCGCGGGCCTGGACAACACCCCGCCGCACATCCTGTTCGTGCCCGAGCGTGCGATCCTGATCGCGTACGAGGGCGCGCCCACGCTCGAGCCGATCGAGGGCTCCAGCTTCGAGTTCGTCTCGAACACCCCTTACGCGGTGGTCTTCGACCCGTCGCGGGGCGACTACTACCTGAACGGCGCGAACCTCTGGTACACGGCCAAGGACCCGCTCGGTCCGTGGGCCGCCATCGCCGATCCGCCGTCCGCGGTGCGCGACCTGGTGCCGCCCGACACCGCATCCGTCGATCGCTTCGCGGGTCCGACGCCGCGCGTGGTCACCGCCACCGAGCCCACCGAGCTGATCTCCACCGACGGACCGCCGCGCTACTCGCCGCTGGTCGGCGACGAGCTGCTGTACGTCACCAACACCGAGAGTGACGTGGTCCTCGAGGTGAGTTCGCAGGCCGTGTACGTGCTGCTCGCGGGCCGCTGGTACCAGGCCGCCTCGACCCGGGGGCCGTGGACCTTCGTGCGCGGCGACGAGCTGCCGGCGAGCTTCAAGCGCGTCCCGGCCGACTCGCCGAAGGGGAACATCCTGGCGAGCGTGGCGGGCACCGACCAGGCGGACGACGCGGTCGCCGATGCCGAGATCCCGCAGACCAGCGCGATCCGGCGCGACGCCAGCGGCTTCGAGGTCGTGTATGACGGAGACCCGCAGTTCGAGCCGATCGAGGGCACGGATTTGGAGTACGCGGTCAACACCGACGCCGAGGTCATCCTCGACGATGGGCGCTACTACGCGTGCGATCAGGGGGTCTGGTACGTCTCCGACCGGCCCGACGGTCCATGGCGCGTGAGCGACGCGCGGCCGCAGGGGCTGGAGGACATCCCGCCCAGCTGTCCCGTGTACAACGTGATGTACGTGTACGTCTACGACTCGACTCCCGACGTGATCTACACCGGGTACGTGCCCGGCTACGTTGGCTGCTATCCGTACTACGGCACGGTCTACTACGGGACCGGGCATCACTACCGGCCGTGGCGGGGCCGGCACCACTTCTACCCGCGACCCGCCACCTGGGGCTTCTACCCCCGCTACAACCCGTGGCTCAGCCGCTGGAGCTTCGGCTGCAGCTACTGGTCGGGATTCCTCCGGACCGGCACCCGCTGGCACTCCTCGCAGCATCACGCCTGGCGCGGCAGGCCACCGATGTGGTTCGGCCCCGGTGGCTACCGTCGGCCCTTGCTGGGCGCGGATCGAACCCTGGTGCGAACGCGGCCTGTCCGCCCGCCGCGGCCGGGCGAGACGGATCGCGCGCCGACGAACATCTACAACCGCCCCGATAACGTCGTGCGCGTGGATCGTGCTGCGACGCGCCTGCCCATCCGCCAGCTCGGGCCGCCCGCCACCCAGCCGAGCGAGCTCCCGAACGACGTCTTCGCGGGCCAGGACGGCAAGGTCTACCGGCGGGACGAGCACGGCAAGTGGAAGGTGAACGAGGGGCGCAAGTGGAAGCGGACCGCCCTGCCCTTGACCCCGCCCAACCCGCCAGGTTCCGGCGGCGGGACGACCGACGGCGGAAATCGCGGGGAGAATCCGCGCGCGGAGCGTCCGGCGCCGCGGCCGATGCCCGTGCAGGCGCCGCCGGTGAGCGAGGAGCAGCCGCGCCACGCCCCCAAACCGGTCCCCGTGCAACCGGCGCCCGCTCCCAAGCCCGGCAACCTCGAGCGCGAGTATCACGCCCGCGAGCGCGCGAACCGCGACGAAGCGCACGCGACGCCGCCGCCTGCCCCGGCTCCGCCGCCGGCGCAGAAGCCCACGCCCGCGCAGCGCCGCGAGGAGCGCAAGGACGCAGATCCGCCCGAGCACAAGCGCTAGCGGCGAGGGGCGATGTCGACCGGCGCACGCGGACGCGGCGCGCGTCGCGACGCCGTTGGCGACGCGATTCCTGGTGCAGTCCCGCTGCCTCGGCTGCTAACGTGCGCGCGGCCGTCCCACCCCTCCCCCACGAGGTTCACGAGCATGCTCGACCCCGGCACCCGACTTGGTCCGTACGAGATTATCGCCCCGCTCGGAGCAGGTGGCATGGGCGAGGTGTACCGCGCCCGCGACCCGCGGCTCGCTCGCGACGTGGCCATCAAGGTGCTGCCCCAGCACCTGTCGGCGAACCCCGAGGTACGGTCGCGCTTCGAGCGCGAGGCCAAGACCGTCTCGGGGCTGAACCACCCGAACATCTGCACGCTGTTCGACGTGGGTTCCGAGGGCGAGACCGGTTACCTGGTGATGGAGCTGATCGAGGGCGAGACGCTGGCCGAGCGGCTCAAGAAGGGCCCGCTGCCGGTCGCCGAGATGCTGCGCCTCGGCGCGCAGATCGCCGACGCGCTCGATCGCGCGCACCGCGCGGGCATCGTCCACCGGGACCTCAAGCCCGGGAACGTCATGATCACGCGCGGCAACGCGAAGCTCATGGACTTCGGGCTCGCGCGCGCCACCGGCATGGCCGGGACCGCGGGCGGCAGCGGCGCCACGGTCGCGGCACTCACGCAGTCGCCGACGGCGGCGCACGCGCTCACGGCCGAGGGCACGCTTGTCGGCACGTTCCAGTACATGTCGCCCGAGCAGCTCGAGGGCAAGGAAGCCGATGCCCGCAGCGACCTGTGGGCGCTCGGCTGCGTGCTGTACGAGATGGCGACCGGCCGGCGCGCGTTCGAGGGTCGCAGCCAGGCGTCGCTGATCGCCGCGATCCTCGAGCGCGAGCCCGCGCCGGTGGGCGAGCCACCGTCCGGCGCGCCGCCCTCGATCGGGCCGCCGCAGGGGCTCGACCGGTTGATCCGCGCCTGTCTCGCCAAGGACCCCGACGAGCGCCTGCAGACCGCGCACGACGTGAAGTTGCAGCTGCAATGGATCGCCGAGGGCGCCGGCGTCTCGAGCGTCGGCGTGCCGGTGCCGCCGGTCGCCGTGCCGGTGCTCGCGAAGCCGTCGCGCGCGCGCCTCGCGTGGGGCGTCGCGGCGCTCGCGCTGCTGGCGGCGGCCGGCGCGTTCCTGTGGCTGTGGCCGCGGGCGAGCGCGCCCCGCCCGGGCTACCGCTTCCGCACGGAGTCGGTGGCCGGCGTGGTGGATTTCTACTGGCCGCGGGTCTCGCCGGACGGCCGCTATCTCGTGTTCGACTCGCAGGACTCCAGCGGGGTGGTCCGCGCGTGGCTGCGACCGCTCGACCAGACGGAGGCCCACCCGATCGCGGGCGCCGAGCGGCTCCAGCGCGCCTATTGGTCGCCCGACAGCCGCGAGATCGCGTTCGTCGCCGACAACAAGATCCAGCGCGTGTCGATCGCGGGGGGCACGCCCGTCGTGGTGTGCGCCGCGAACCGGGGCGCCGATCTCAGCTGGGGCTCGAAGGGCATGATCCTGATGGACGGCCGCTTCACCGATTCGCTGCTCGTGGTGCCCGCGCGCGGCGGCGAGCTGCGGCCGGCCACGCGGATCGATCGCTCGGCGCACGAGGTCGGCAGCGCGTGGCCGAGCTTCCTGCCCGACGGCGAGCACTTCCTGTTCCTCGGCATGCTCGGGAACGTCGGCGCGGGCGGAAACATCCGGCTGGGACGGCTGGGCTCGCTCGACTCGAAGCTGCTCGGCACCTCCGATGGCCGGGTGGAGTACGCGCCGGGCGGCTGGGTGGTGTTCCTGCGCGGCACCACGCTGCTCGCCCAGAAGCTCGACCTGGGCGCGGGCAAGCTCACCGGCCAGCCGATCACGGTCGCCGAGGCCGTGCGGGTCGGGAGTTCCGCCGGGCACTTCTCGCTCTCCCCCAGCGGCATCCTGGCGTACGCCCGCGGCGACGAGGGCATCGCGAACATGGTGCAGGAGGCCGACCGCAGCGGCCGGCTCGTCGGCGGAACGCTGACGGCGAGCGACTGCCTGAATCCGGTGCTCGCCCCGGACGGCCGCCGGCTGCTCTACGAAGTGACGGGCCAGGGCCAGGGCAAGGCGAGCGAGATCTGGGTGCGGGACCTGGAGCGGGGAACGGAATCGAAGCTCACGTTCACCACCGGATCGGCGACCACGCCCGTGTGGTCCCCCGACGGACGGCGCTTCGCGTGCGTGGTCAGCCGCACGGGCGCGCCGACCCAGATCCTGGTCGGTTCCGCCGACGGGCTGGGTCGCGTCGACACCCTCGCGGTCGCGAACGCCGCCGAGGGTGCGCTCTGGCAGTGGACGGCGATCGGCTCGCGATTGCTCTACGGTCCCGGATCCATGGAAGGTCTGTTCACGCTCAGCCCGGACAGCGCGAACCGCGCGCCGCGGCCGATCGGGGGGCTGTCGCAGCACGTGGCGCACGCCATGCTCTCACCCGACGGACGCTGGCTGGCCTACGCCACCACCGACAACACGCAGAAGCCGCAGGTGTACGTGCAGAGTGTCGGGGACGAGCAGGGCCGCTGGCAGATCTCCACCTTGAGCGGGTTCGGCCCGGTGTGGACGCAGTCCGGCAAGGAGCTGGTGTACGAATCCGAAGGCCGCGTGATGGCGGTGTCGATCGACACCCAGGGCTCGTTCCACGCCGGCACGCCCCAGCCCCTCTTCACGCTCCCGGTCGCCGCGCTGGGTCCCTCCGCGCGCACGTGGACGTGCAGCGCGGACGGCAAGCGCTTCTTCGTGCTGGTGCCGCCGAAGGCGTCGACGCGGGGCGGCATCGAGGTGGTGACCGACTTCGGCGCGCTGGTGAACCGGCGATGACGCTCGCGTCCGGCACCCACCTCGGTCCGTACGAGATCGCCGCCCCGCTCGGCAGCGGCGGCATGGGCGACGTGTACCGCGCGCGCGACTCGCGGCTCGAGCGCGAGGTCGCGATCAAGGTGCTGTCGGCGACCAGCCTCGCGGGGCCCGACGCGCGCGAGCGGTTCCGGCGGGAGGCGCTGGCGCTCTCGCGGCTGAACCATCCGAACATCGAGATCGTGTACGACTTCGGCAGCGAGGCGGGGCTCGACTACCTGGTGCTCGAGTTCGTCCCCGGCGAAACGCTGGCCGCGCGCATCGCGCGCGGGCGTATCCCCGAGCGCGAGGCCGCGGAGCTGGGCGCCCAGATGGCCGAGGCGCTCGAGGAGGCCCACGCCCGCGGCGTGATGCACCGCGACTTCAAACCCGGCAACGTGATCATCACGCCGAAGGGCCGCGCCAAGGTGCTCGACTTCGGCCTGGCCAAGCTGGTCCAGCCGACCGGGGACGTCACGCAGACCATGGGGCTCACGCAGCTCGGCACCACCGCCGGCACGGTGGCCTACATGGCCCCCGAGCAGTTGCTCGGCGAGCCGCTCGACGCGCGCGCCGACCTCTACGCGTTCGGCGTGGTGCTCTACGAGATGCTCACCGGCTCGCGCCCGTTCCGCGCGTCGCTGTCGACCGCGCTCACGAACGACATCCTGCACGCGCGCGTGGCGCCGCCGCGCGGCCTCGAGCCCGCGATCTCGGCGCGCGCCGAGGCGATCGTGATGCGCGCGATCGAGCGCGACCCGGCGCGCCGCTACCAGACGGCCGGCGAGCTGCTCGGCGAGCTGCGGCGGCTCGCGCTGCCGGCCCGCGAGGACCGCGAACCTTCCGACCCCGCGGCCCCGACGACGCCGTCGCGGCGCATCACCTCGATCGTCGTGCTGCCGCTCGAGAACCTCTCGGGCGACCCCGAGCAGGAGTACTTCGCCGACGGCATGACCGAAGAGCTGATCGCCTGCCTGGCCCAGGTGCGGGCGCTGCGGATCATCTCGCGCACCTCCGCGATGCGCTACAAGGGCCAGCGCAAGTCGCTCGCCGAGATCGCGCGCGAGCTGAACGTGGACGCGGTGGTCGAGGGCTCGGTGCGCCGCGCCGGCGACCGCGTACGCATCACGGCGCAGTTGATCGACACCGCGAGCGACCGCCACCTGTGGGCGAAGTCCTACGAGCGCGACTTGAAGGAGGTGCTCTCGCTGCAGGGCGAGGTGGCGCAGGCGATCTGCTCCGAGATCCAGGTGAGCGTCACGCCGCAGGAGGAGTCGCGCCTGCGCGGCGCGCGCCCGGTGAACCCGGCGGCGTACGAGGCGTACCTGAAAGGGCGCTACTCGATCGAGCTGCGCACCGACGAGGCGCTGCTGCGCGGCCTCGCGAACATGGAGCAGGCGCTGCGCCTCGATCCCACGTTCGAGCTGGCGCACGTGGGGCTCGCCGACGCCTACAACCTGATGGGCTTCTACACCGTGATCCCGCCGCGCGAGGCGTTCCCGCGCGCGCAGGCCGCGGCGAAGCGCGCGCTGGAGCTGAACCCATCGAGCGCCGAGGCGTACACCTCGCTCGCCTACCCGACGCTGTGGCACGACTGGAACCTGGTCGACGCCGAGCGCCAGTTTCGCAAGGCGATCGAGCTGAACCCGCGCTACTCCACCGCGCACCTCTGGCTCGCGAACGTGTTCACCATCCTCGGCCGGCACGACGACGCGCAGGCCGAGTTCGAGATCGCGCGCCGGGTGGATCCGCTGTCGATGCCCGCGATGACCTCGCGCGGCTGGCTGCCGTACTACTGCCACCGCTTCGACGAGGCGCTCGTCCACCTCGAGAAGGCGGTCGAGCTGATGCCCGACTTCCTGATGGCGCGCTACTGGCTCGGGCTCACGTGCTCGCAGATGGGCCGCGGCGCGCAGGCCGTCGCGAGCTTCGAGCGCAGCGTCGAGATCGGCGGCCGCGTGCCGTTCACGCTCGCCGGACTGGCGCTCGGCCACGCCTCGAATGGCGACCCCGCGAAGGCGCGCGCGGTCCTCGCCGAGATGGAGGCGCAGGCGCCGCGGCACTACGTGCCGTCCTACTACGTCGCGCAGGTGCTGGCCGCCCTCGGCGACCGCGAGCCCGCGTTCGCGGCATTGGAGCGCGCGCTCGAGGAGCGCGTGCACTGGCTCGCGACGATCCACGTCGACCCCACGCTCGATCCGCTGCGCGGCGATCCGCGGTTCGCGGACGTCATCCGCCGGGTCGGCGTCTAGCCCGGCGCGCCCGACCGCCATGACGCAGCTCACGCCCGGTCGGAAGCTCGGCCCCTACGAGATCGTCGCGCCGCTCGGCGCGGGCGGCATGGGCGAGGTGTACCGGGCGCGCGACCCGCGCCTCGGCCGCGAGGTGGCGATCAAGGTGCTGCCCCAGCGCCTCGCGTCCACCCCCGAGCTGCGCGCCCGACTCGAGCGCGAGGCGCGCATCCTCTCGCAGCTCACCCATCCGCACATCTGCACGCTCCACGACGTCGGGAGCGACGGGGGGCTCGACTACCTCGTCATGGAGCTGATCGAGGGCGAGACGCTGGCGACCGCGCTCCGGCGCGGCCCCCTGCCGATCGATCGTCTGCTCCAGTTCGCGAAGCAGATCAGCGCCGCGCTCGCCGATGCGCACCGCGCGGGTCTCGTGCATCGCGACCTCAAGCCCTCGAACCTGATGGTGACGACCTCGGGCGTGAAGCTGCTCGACTTCGGGCTCGCGAGCCCCGTCGCACCGGTCGTTCCCGACGCCTCGGCCAGCCAGTCGCCGACCGTGCATCAGGCGATGACCGCCGAAGGCGCGCTGGTCGGCACGTTCGCGTACATGGCGCCCGAGCAGCTCGAGGGCCGCGACGCCGATGCGCGCAGCGACGTGTTCGCGCTGGGCTGCGTGCTCCACGAGATGGCGACCGGCCGGCACCCGTTCGCGAGCGCCGCCGGCGCCGGCGCGCTCGGCGCGGTGCTGCGCGACCGGCCTCCGGCCGTCTCGAGCCTGAATCCGGCCATGCCGCACGCGCTCGATCGGATCGTCGCGCGCTGCCTCGAGAAGGACCCCGGCCAGCGCTACGCGAGCGGCGCCGAGCTGGGGGACGAACTGGCGCGCCTCGCGCGCTGGCCGCACGAGACCGGGCTGCCCGAGCTGGCGCAGATCTGCGATCGCATCCTGGTCCTCGAGGAAGGCGCCGATTCGTGGACCGCGTTCCAGCTCGCGCGCGAGATCGAGAAGCTCGCCCCCGGCGATCCGATGCTCGAGCGCCTGCGGCCCGACTTCTCGCACGCCGTCTCGATCCGCACCGAGCCGCCCGGCGCCACCGCGAGTGCGTGCTTCTACGGCGATCCCGATGGCGAGTGGATGCCGCTCGGCCGCACCCCGCTCGAGGGCATCCCATACCCGCGCGGGCTCACCCGGCTGCGCCTCGAGCTGCCCGGCCATCGATCGGTGCACGACGTGATCTGGAACCTGGGCAAGACGCTTACCAACGCGACCGATCCCGACGCAGGCGTGTGGCAGTACACGCTGCGCGCGCCCGGCGAGCTGCCCGACGAGATGGTGGAGGTGCCGCGCGGCGGCTTCCCGCTGTTCATGCCGGGGCTCGACCATCTCGCAACCGAGCCGACCGCTGCGTTCCTGATGGACCGGCACCCGGTGACCAACCGCGAGTACAAGCGCTTCGTCGATGACGGCGGCTACCGACGAGCCGAGTTCTGGCGCGAGCCGTTCGGCGAGGCGGGCCGCGTGCTGTCGTGGGAGGAGGCGATCGCGCGCTTCACCGATGCGGTCGGCCACCCGGGCCCTGCGTCCTGGGAGATGGGCGATTACCCGGCGGGCGAGGACGATCACCCCGTCACGGGCGTGAGCTGGTACGAGGCCGCGGCGTACGCGCGGTGGGCCGGCAAGACGCTGCCCACGATCTTCCACTGGAACCGCGTCGCGTTCACGTTCGTCTGCTCGCAGATCGCGCCGCTCGCGAATCTCTCGGGCAGCCGCACGGTGCCCGTCGGGCAGACCAGGAGCGAGAATCGCTTCGGCGTGCGCGACCTGGCCGGCAACGTGCGCGAGTGGGTCGTCAACGCGGTCAACCGTCTGGACCAGCGGTTCATTCTCGGCGGCGGCTGGAATGATCCTGGGTACGCGTTCGTCGACGCCTACGCCCAGCCGGCATTCGACCGATCGCCGTCGAATGGCTTCCGCTGCATCCGGCCGCGCGAACCAGAGCCCAACCTCGCGAACCTCGGGCGGACGATCGAGGTCCCATTCCGCGACTTTCGCGCCGAACAGCCGGTCCCCGACGAGGTGTTCGCCTACTTCCTGCGCCAGTTCCACTACGACAAGGGGCCGCTCGAGGCGGTCGTGATCGCCGATCAGACAGTACCCACCGGGCGCTGGCAGACGATCCAGTTCGCCGCCGCGTACGGCGGCGAGCGCATGCAGGCGCACCTGTTCCTGCCCGCGCGCGGCACGCCGCCGTACCAGACGGTCGTGCTGTTCCCCGGCTCGCTGGCGATCAACACCCGGACCTTCAACCTGTCGGAGATCCGTCGCATCGACTTCATCGTCAAGAGCGGGCGCGCTCTGCTGCTGCCGATCTACAAGGGCACCTACGAACGCGGCGACGACTTCAAGTCCGACCTGCCGGACTCGAGCACGCTCTACAAGGACCACGTGGTCATGTGGGGCAAGGATCTCGCCCGGTCGATCGACTACATCGAGACGCGCGAGGATCTCGACGCGCGCAAGCTCGCCTACTTCGGCACGAGCTGGGGCGGCGCCCTCGGCGCGATCCTGCCCGCCGTCGAGAAACGCATCCAGGTGAACGTGCTCTACGTCGCCGGCTTCACGTTCCAGCACGCGATGCCGGAGGCGGATCAGATCCACTACGTGACCCGCGTGACCCAGCCCACGCTGATGCTCAACGGCGAGCTGGACTTCTTCTTCCCCGCCGAGACCTCGCAGCGGCCGATGTTCGAGATGCTGGGCACCCCGCCCGATCACAAGACTCGGCTCGTCTACCCGCGCGGCCACACGGTTCCGAAGACCGATCTGATCCGGGAGTCGCTCGCGTGGCTGGACCGGTATCTGGGGGCGGTGACCTGACGAGCGGAGCCGATCGCGAGTGATGCCCGCCGCGTTGTCGCTCGATGTAGCCGGTCCGATCTAGCGCCTGAGCGCATCGCTGAGGCTGATGCCCATGTGTCCGGGCGATGCTGTCTCCAATGTGCTCGGTCTGCACGCGCGATTCCGCTTGACAGCGCTTCATGAGCCCTGGCGTGTGCGATCCCCGATGGCGATTCGCAGCATTTGCGCCTGTACGCGCGCTGGTGCGGGCGAGAGGACCTCGCGGCGCTGCGAGACGCTCGTCGTTCGTGCGGTGTGCGTTGCTCCGCTCTGCGGCAAGCACGGGCGTGACGAATGCGCATGCTAAGAAGTAGAGAGCGCCCCCGCGACTCTGCCCCCGCTGCGGAGTCTCGTCATGAAGGTCGTACTCCCTGTCGCATCTGTCCGATCAGGCATTGCTGCAGGACCTGGCCGCGCTGGTCGCCCAGGACCGTGTCACCACCGCCGCGATGCTGGCGCATCTGGCGGAGGTCGATGCTCGCAGGCTGTATCTGCCGGCGGGGTATCCGTCGATGTACGCGTGGTGCGTCGGGCGAGCTGAAGCTGTCGGAAGAAGCAGCGTTCAAGCGCATCCATGCTGCCCGCGTCGCGCGGCGCTTCCCGCTCGTCTTCCCGATGCTCGCCGACGGCCGGCTGCATCTGAGCACCGTGATCCTGCTGGCGCCGCAGCTCACGCCGGAGAATGCCGACGAGCTACTGGCCACCGCGGCGAGCGAGTCCAAGGCGGAGATCGAGCGACTGCTCGCCGAGCGCTTCCCGCGACCCGACCTGCCGACGCTGGTCGCGGCCGCTCGCGGCTTGTGAAAGTGGAGAACAACACGCCCCGGGGCGTGTGATTCTCACCGTTTCTGGACATTCGCCCGAGCCAGAAGGCGCGGGTGCGGCGCGCTGGCGCTGGCGACAATTGATGCGCAGAGTCAGTCAGCCCCACCGGCGCCCATCCCAGTGTCCGCGGCTCAGCACGCCCCATGGCATGCGCCGGTTCCGGACCCGCGCCCGAAGCTCACGCCGCTCTCGCCTGGTCGCGTTGCGCTGCAGGTCACGATCGCGCAGGTAACGCACGACAAGCTGCGCTACGCGCAAGAGCTGCTCGGACACGCCGTGCCTTCCGGTGATCTCGCGCAGGTGCTGGACCGCGCGCTCGATGCGCTGATCGCGAAGCTCGAGCAGCGGCGCTTCGCGCGCACCGAGCGCTCGCGGCCAGCGAGCCGGCGGCCCGGTACCAACGACTCGCGGTACATGCCGGCAGAGATCCGTCGCATGGTCTGGCAGCGCGACGGCGGCCGGTGCACGTTCGCGAGCGACAAAGGCCATCGCTGCGGGGCGCGTTCACGCTTGGAATTCGATCACACCCAGCCGTTCGCCCGCGGCGGCCAGGCGACACCGAGCGGCCTGCGGCTGCGCTGTCGGGCGCACAACCAGCTGGCGGCCGAGCGTGCGTATGGTGCCGAGTTCATACGACAGAAGCGCGACGAAGCGCGGCGTCGCTCGGAAGCCGCTCGCGATGCGAAGCAGGAGCGCCAAGCTGCCGCGGCACAGGCACCGGAGTCTGCGCAGGCTCCGGAGCGCGAGGAGGCGCCCTCGCGCGAGCGCGAAGCGGCCCGGCAGGCGAGCGTCGACGAGGTGATGCCGTGGCTCCGGCAGCTCGGCTTCCGGGCTGACGAGGCGCGGCGCGCGGCGACGCTGGGCGACGAGCTGCTCGACGCCCCGCTCGAGCGACGGCTGCGCGCGGCGATCTCGCGCCTGGCTCCCGCGAGCGCGCGCAAGGTTCCGTACATGCCGAGCGCTCAGGTCTGACGAGCAGGCCTGCCGCCGCCCAGCCTCAGGACGCTTTGCGGTCCTTCTCGCGGAGTTTCTCGAGCACGTCGGCCGGGAGCGAGTCGAGGTCGACGCGGGAGCTGATCAGGCGCCCGACCACGCGGCCGACCGGGCCTGACTTGGCGAGCGCACGCGAGCACGTCGGCGAGTGCGGCGGACCGTGCCTTGTCGGTGGTCTGGTCGACCAGCGGCAGCTCGGTGCGCTGCGCGAGCCAGGCGCCGAGCTGACGCGGCACCGTGGGGCCGGCCATGCTCGCCTCGATGCGCCGGCAGTGACTTAGCGATGCGCACCGTGATCCGAATCGGGCCGCTCGGGGCGGCGGGCGGATCGGCGAGCGCCTCGAGCACCCACCACGGGCCGCTGTCGGAGTCCGAGTGCGTGTTGAGCTCGAGCGAGCGCGCGGTGAAGACCTCGGTGACCTGCGCGCCCCAACGCCGGCGCAGGACGAGCTGGCCGACTGCCGAACTTCCACTCCATGCGTCCGCGGCTCAGCCAGAGCGCGATCGCGATAGAACGGCGGTGAGAATGGCGAGAAACGCCACGAGCGCGAACAGCGGCGGCTGGCGCAGAGCGACCGACACCAGTCCCAGCGCCGCGGCGCCGGTGACCATCGCCGCGACCGCCGCGCCGCGGGCGCGCGTCGCGCGCAGCGCCGGACCTGGATGAGCACGCGCTCGCCCTCGGGCGTCAGCGCCTCCTGCCATCCCGGCGGCAGCTCGCGGCCGGCCGTGGCGCTGTCGCTGGCGTCCAGGTTCAGCTCGCGCTCGAGCGCCTGCGCCGCCTGCACGTGCTCACGCGTGGGTGCCGAGCGTCGAGAGCTCGCGCATGGCGGTGGTGGTCTCGATCTGCAGGCGGCCGGGGCGCGAGTGCGCGATCGAGGTGGCGGATGGCATCGCGAGCGAACGTCTGCCGGCTGCGGAACGGACCGTAGCGATGCTCGACCGTGAGCCCGTCGGGGCCGGCGAGCAGGCGATCCTCGCCCATCAGCAGGCGGCACCACTCGCGCATCGCCATCACGCCGCCGATGGTCCAGAACACGAGCCACGTCGCGACGAATGCGCCGGCGATCAGCAGCACGCCGGCGGCCGGCGTGGAGCCGTCGCGACTCAGCGGCTCACCGGTCATCAGCGCGTGGATGCCCTTGCCCACGATCCAGCCGACGATCGCTTCACCGATCGCCCAGCCGCACAGCCACACGCTCAAGAACGCGGCCGAGACGAACCGCCCGGCGCCGTGCGGACGCAGCCGCACTTCCTGTCCCTGCCCGGCTCTGCTCGATGAACATGATCGCGCTCCCGATCGCGGCCCGTCGCGCCGGCGCCCACCTGGCAGTGGCCCGGGCCACCGGGAATGGATCGGCAGAGGCGAGGGCGGGGATTACGTGGGAATGGGGGGCGGGGTGCGGCGGGCCAGAGGCGACCGCGTGGATCCGCGATCAGCGCACGATGGCGGCGCGAGCGATGAGCGAGCGATGGCCGTGCGTGAGCCGGACCAGGTAGATGCCGGGGCGCCATCCCGCGGCCTCGGTAAACGCGACGGCGTGCGAACCCGCCGGCAGCGGACCTGCGTCGCGGAAGCCCACTCGCCGCCCGGTGACGTCGAATACGTCGATGCGAGTGAGAGCGGCCCCCGGCAAGGTGAACGCAATCGAGAGCCGGGTTGTGGCGGGGTTGGGCGTTGGTGCTGCGAGCGCGAGGATCCAGTCGCCGGGCACCGTGATCCACGTCTCGCCCGCGAACTCCTCCGAGCCGCCCGCGCGAATCCCGAGCCGGTAGCCGTAACGCGCACCCGACAATACGTCCACGTCCTCGAAGCGGAACCGGCCCGTGCCGTCCGCGGCAATACTCGCAACCGCCATCCATGCGGCCCCCTCCCGCTGTCGGTACACGGTCGCGCGGGTGCCCGAGAGGGAAGCGCCCATCCACGTGAGCTCGACGCGACCGGGTTGAGCGTGGGCGTCCACGAGCGCGAGGGCCACCGGGGTCGGATCATGGCCTCCGGTGTTGAGCAGGACCGTGACCGAGTTCGAACCGGCATTCGCCACCACCAAGTCCGGCCAACTGTCCGCGTTGAGGTCCGCGATCGCCACCGAGGAGGGACTGCTCCCTGCGCCGAAGTCCGCCTTGGCCCCGAAGGTGCCGTCCCCTTTCCCGAGCAGCACCGAGACCGTGTTCGAGCCGCGGTTCGACACTGCGAGATCCAGCCGACCGTCCACGTTGAGGTCCGCGATCGACACGCAGGTAGGGTCGTTTGCGGTGTCGAAGCGGGCTACCGCCCCGAACGAGCCGGCGCCGTTGCCCAGATACACCGACACCGCGCCAGAGCCGAGTGGCCAGACCCTCTGGCACGCCGCAACCAGGTCCGGCACCGCATCCATATTGAGGTCGGCGATCGCCACGTAGTGAGGAACGCCATTCTCGAAGCCGAGCCAGGTTTCTCGCCCGAACGTGCCGTCCCCGTTCCCGAACAGCACGATGACCGTGCCCGGCTCTTCACTCGGCACCGCCAGGTCTGGCCGCCCGTCCCCGTTGAGGTCCGCGATCGCCACCGAGTATGGCCAGCACCTGCTGCCGACGTCGGTTGGGGCTCCGAAGGTGCCGTCCCCGTTCCCGAGGAGCACCGAGACGATCCCCAGGTACTCTGGAAAGACTGGGCCGTTCGCCACCGCCAGGTCTGGCCGCCCGTCGCCGTTGAGGTCTGCGATCGTCAGCGAAACAGGCATTCCCCCGGTGCCGAAATCGGTATTGGACCTGAAGGTTCCGTCCCCGTTTCCGAGGAGCACCGATACCCAGCCGGGCGAATACGGGTTGCCGACGTAGTTCGCCACCGCCAGATCCGGCCACCCGTCTGTATTGAGGTCCGCGATCGCCATCGAGGCGAGGTACCATCCCATGCTGATGTCGGTATTGGATCCGAACGTGCCGTCCTTGTTCCCGAATAGCACCGAGACCGTGCCCACAAACCATGGACCGGCGCCGGCATTTGCCAACGCCAGGTCCGGCTGTCCGTCGTCACTCAGATCCGCGATCGCCACCGACAGGGGATTGATCCCGGCACCGAAATCGGTCGTGGCCCCGAAGGTGCCATCGCCGTTGCCGAGCAGCACCGAGACCGTGCCGGCGCCCGTCACGGTTGGGACGTTCAGGTTCGCTACGGCCAGGTCCGGACGCCCGTCCCCGTTGAAATCCGCGATCCCGACCGAGGCGGGATTGACCCCGGCGCCGAAGTCGGTCTTCGCCCCAAACGTGCCGTCCCCATTCCCGAGCAGCACCGATACTGCACTCGAGTCCCCGTGCGTGACCGCAAGATCCCGCCGCCCGTCCCCATTGAGGTCCGCGATCGCCACCGAATACGGACTGCCTCCGATGTCGAAGTCGGTCCTGCCCCCGAACGTGCCATCGCCGTTGCCCAGGAAGACCGACACCCTGCTGACGCTGGTGTCGAGCGGCCACATGTTCTGGTTCGTCACCGCGAGGTCTGGTGCGCCATCCGCGTTGAGGTCGGCGATCGCCACCGAATAGGGAATGGCCTCCCCGGTGTCGAAGTCGGTAGCGGGCCCGAACGTGCCGTTCCCATTCCCGAGCAGCACCGAGACCGTGCCCCTGACATCTGGATCGGCGGCATTAGCTGCCACCACCAGATCCGGACGCACGTCCCCATTGAGGTCTGCGATCGCCACCGACTTGCGGGGCAAAGCCGGCGAGGGCGAAGTCGGTGCTGGCTCCGAACGTACCGTCCCCATTGCCGAGTAGCACCGAGAGCGTGCCCCGAAACTCTGGAGAGCTGCCGCTATTCACCATTACCAGGTCCGGCTGTCCGTCCTCATTGCAATCCGCGATCGCCATCGACAGGGGACCGAGCCCGGCGCCGAAGTCGGTCTTCGCCGCAAATGTGCCGTCCCCATTCCCGAGCAGCACGGAAACCGTATTCGACAAGCGGTTCGCTGCCACCAGGTCTGGACGCCCGTCCCCGTTGAGGTCAGCGATCGCGACCGAGACTGGCACGCTCCCGGCTCCGAACTCGGTCCTTGTCCCGAACGTGCCGTCCCCCTTCCCAAGCAGCACCGAGACCGTGTCCGAGCATTCGTCGGCCACCGCCAGGTCCAGTCGCCCGTCCTCATTGAGGTCCGCGATCGCAACCGACGCGGGACAGTTGCCAGCGTCAAATGACAGGAAGGGCGCGGAGAAGAGCGGGTAAGCGTGGACCGGCGTCGTCAGGGCGACGAGCAGCAGCGTCTCAAGCAGGGCCCACGTGATGGGATGAGCCTTGAAGGGTCCAGCGGTGTGCGCCGTACAGGTGGGCATCGGACGGCCTCCCGGAGCCCAGAACCTGGATGTGAATCCCCTCGCGCACGCAGGAGCATAGTCCCTTGCCTCATGCCCGTCCACGGCCATTCCCCCCCTGTGCCGGGGGCCCAATCTCCACTGTCTCTCGCCCGCTGGTTCGCATCGGCGCGAAGACTACAGCGGCACGAAGGGCATCCAGCCGGCAGATAGACCTTCATTCCGCCCACTTCTCCAGGGCCGTCTCCTCTCCGCGCCCCCGCTGCACACGCAAACAGGGCGAGATCCTCACGGACCCCGCCCCGTCGTCTGTCGTCTCTGCGTCTCTCGAGCTCCTACTTCTTCGCGGCGGCGCCCAGTCCCTTCACGAACGCCATGATGCGATCCTTCATCGCCGGATCCTGCACGGCCATCGTGAGCACCTTGTCGACCATCTCGGGGTTCGCTGCGATCTTGCCGACCAGGGCCTGAGCGGCGTCGGCGTTGGCCATCAGCTTGTCCATGATCATGGTCTTGCTGTCGCCGGCCATGAGCTTGTCCACCATCTGGCCGGCCATGTCCGGGTTGCCGCCGATCATGTCCATCACCTTGCCCTGCAGCTCGGGCGTCGCCATCGCCTGCTTGACCACGTCCCCACTGCAACCGAACGTCATCGCGGTGGCGAACGCGACCAGCAACATCATCGGGATCATTCTTCTCATCTGAGCTATTCCTCCCTGTGAGAGTTCACATCCGGTCGCGCGGCTCGCGACCGTGGGATTCGGGGTCAATCGGTTTCCGGCGGACGACGCCGATGCCAATCGGTCTTCTGCTGCACGTGGTGCGCCAGGCCCGCGAGCCGACCCTCGCTCAGCGCGGGGCCCATGAACGCCATCGAGGTGGGCAGGCCGTTCTCGCCGAAGCCGTCGGGAATCGAGATCGCGGGCAGTCCGCACAGGTTGCCGGCGGGGATCAATGGCGGGCCGCCGCTGATGCCGGCGTAGACCTCGCCGAAGCCCTTGTCGGCCGGGTACGAGACGGTCGCGCGCCCGGGCGAGACCACGGCGTCGAAGCGCTCGAACAGCGCGCTCACCGCGCGCTTCATCGGGCGGCGCAGGCGCATCGCCTGCAGGTAGTCGACCGCGGGGATGAGCGTCGCGGCGTAGCCGCCGCGGCGGTCGGCGGGGCACTGCAGCTCTTTCAGCTTGCCGCTCTCGATCAGGTCGATGAACGCCGCGGCGCCCTCGGCGCCGACGATCGCGTTGACCGACGGGCCCCACGGGAAGTCGGGCCACTCGACGTCGCGCGTGATGTCGGCGACATCATGGAGCGTCTCCAGCGCGTGCTCGAAGTTCTCGCGCACCGCCGGCTGCACCTTCTCCACGCAGCCCTTGGGCACCGCGAGGCGCGCGCGCTTGGGCGCGGCGGGCGCGCTCCACGTGAACGGCGCGTCGAGCGAGCTCTCGTCCTTGGGATCGCGCCCGGCGATCGCGGCCAGCACCAGCGCCGCGTCGTCGGCGCTGCGCGCCATCGGCCCCAGCTTGTCGAGCGTCCAGCACAGCGCCATCGCGCCGTGGCGGCTGACGCGGCCGTAGGTGGGGCGCAGCCCGGTCACGCCGCAGAACGCGGCCGGCGTCAGGATCGAGCCCGAGGTCTCGGAGCCGATCGCGAACGGCACCAGGCCGGCGGCGACCGCGGCGGCCGGACCGCTCGAGGAGCCGCCGCTCCAGAACGCGAGGTTCCACGGCGTCAGCCCGGGTCCGGTGAACGACGCGTCGGCGTGGTCGTAGCCCATGCCGCCCGCCAGCTCGACCATCGCGAGCTTCGCGATCAGCACCGCGCCGGCCGCGCGCAGCCGCTCGATCACGGTGGCGTCGTGGTCGAACTGCTGGTTGCGATACGGCGCGGCGCCCCAGGTGGTGGGCGCCTCCTTGGTGGCGAGCAGGTCCTTCACGCCGTACGGCACGCCGTGCAGCGGGCCGCGGTGATGGCCGGCCTTGATCTCGGCCTCGGCGGCGCGCGCGTCGCGCAGGCCGCTCTCGCGCATCACGGTCACCACCGCGTGGTACTTGGGGCCGAGCCGGTCGAGCCGCTCGAGGCAGTGCTCGGCCAGCGCCACCGGCGACAGCGTGCGCGCGCGCAGGCGCGTGCCCAGCTCGCGGACGCTCAGGAACGAGAGATCGTCGGGCATGGCGTCCTCAGGGGTGGAAGGTGGCGTCGGGCTCGTCGGCGTTGGTGAGCGCCGCGCCGCGCAGTCGCTTGCCGTTCTGGATCCGGAACTCGAGTTCCTCGGTGATCTCCTTGAGGTCGCCCTCGGCGAGGTGCGCGCCATAGCGGCGCTCGACGATCGCCGCGAGCGCCTTGGCGTCCTCCGAGATCTCGGGCGCGGCGGGCGTCGCGGGCGCGGCCGGTGTCGCGGGTGCGGCCGGCGTGGGTGGAGTCGGCACGGGTGCTGCGCCCTGCGCGAGCGCACGGCCGATCCCGAGCGAGGAGGCGAGCCCCGCCATCCCGATCATGGTGAGGAAGCGCCGGCGTCCGCTCGCGTCACGGTACTGCGCTGCGTCCATGCTCCCCTCCTGTCGCGTCCGATCGATGCCGGCGCCCGCGGATGAAGCGGGCGCGTGTCGCGCTACCCGCCGCCCGCCACGCCGGGCCACACCTGCACCGCGTCGCGGATCGCCGTCCGCACCTGGGTGCGCACCGCGGCGGGCAGCGGCCGCTCGCCGTAGTCGCGGCACACGGTCAGCGCGCCGCGCAGCGTGTCGCACACCTCGCCGCAGTGCGGGCAGGCGGCGACGTGCTTCGAGAGCGTGGCGCAGACCGAGCCGCTCAGCTCGCCCTCGAGGTACTGGCTGATCAGCCGCGCGGTGTCGGGGCACGAACGCCCGCGCCCCAGCCGAGCGGCTTCCGCGCGCGCGCCGCCCTCGGCCGTCCGTCCCAGCAGCGGTGCGAGCGCCTCGCGCAGCGCGATGCGCGCGCGATGCAGGCGCGACTTCACGGCGCGCTCGGAGAGTCCGAGGATGCGCCCCACCTCGCCGGCCCGCAGGCCCTCGACGTCGCGCAGGATCAGCACCTCCTGCTGCGCCTTGGGCAGCGAGCCGATCGCGCGCTCGAGCAGCTCGCTCATCTGACGGCGCTCGAAGCGGCGCGCCGGATCGGCGTCGCGATCGGCGAGCGCGCGCGCGCCGCGCGCGCCGTCGGAGCCGACGTCGTCGAGCGACGCCAGCGTCTCGGGCGCCCCGGCACGGCGCCGGCGCCGGCGGAGGCAGGCATGGCGGGCGACGGTGTAAGCCCAGGTGGTGAGTGCCGACTCGCCGCGGAACTTCGCGAGGCT
This sequence comes from Candidatus Eiseniibacteriota bacterium, assembly GCA_963725865.1. GTDB lineage: Bacteria > Eisenbacteria > RBG-16-71-46 > RBG-16-71-46 > RBG-16-71-46 > CAVSAC01. Next base: position 171,762 of record CAVSAC010000012.1, on the reverse strand, counting down.
GCGCACCAGCGAGGTGAGGACGTCCTGCATGACGTCCTGCGCGTCGTGGTCGTCACGGCAGAACCCGCGGCCGAAGCGCAGCGCGGGGTCGGCCACCAGCCGCAGAAGCCGGGTCATCGCACGCGAGTCGCCGGAGCGCGCGGCCCGCACCAGCGCGCGCTCCTCGGCGCGCGTCGAGCCACCCTCCCGCCGCGGTGCCCGCTGCGCGAGGCGCCTGACCTGTTCGATCCGCTCCATGCTCGGACGTCGAATCCTTTCCGACCGGACCGGCTTCCTACCCGGCGACATGACCCTACGACCCCAGAGGCGCCACCCGCCCGCCGCGCGTGCGGCAGCCACTCTAGCACAGGCCGCCGCCCTGGCCGCGGCGGTGCTCTGCACCCCGCCGGCCGCCGCACGGGCCGCGGAATGGACCCTCGAACACACGCTGGCGGTGGTGCGCGAGCGCGACCCCGGCGTGCGGGCGGCGCAGGCCACCGGGGACGCCGGGCGCGCGCAGGCCGCCCAGACCTGGGCGATGCTGGCGCCCCACGTCTCGGTCTCGAGCGGGTTCACCCGCAGCGACGACCCCGCGCTGCTGTTCTCCCAGAAGCTCTGGCAGGGCCGCTTCACGCCCGCCGACTTCGCGGTCGACCGCCTCAACCAGCCCGCGCCCCAGAGCGCGCTGCAGTGGGGGCTCGCGGTGGACCAGCCGCTGTGGAACGGCGGCCGCGAGCTGACGGTGCCCGGGCTCGCCGGCCGCTACCGGCGCGCCGCGACCGGCATGGAGCAGGCGGCGGTCGCGGACCGGCTGCTGGGCGCGGTGGAGGCGTTCGTGGGCGCGGTGCGCGCGCGCGAGGAGCTGCGGTCCGCCGAGCTCGCGCTCGGCGCCGCCGACGCGATGCGCGCGGCCGCCAGCGAGCGCTTCCGCATGGGCCAGGTCTCGGAGCTCGACACCCTGCGGGCCGCGGCGCGCCAGCAGCAGGCGCGGGTGCGATCCCTCGGCGCGCGGCGCGGACTCGCGGTCGCGATCGATCGGGTCGGGCGGCTGGTGCAGGAGTCGATCACACCCGACGAGCTGGTGGCGCCCGAGGCGCTCGACGCGGCGCCGGACCGCGCCACGACCGCGCGCGGCGAGCTGGCGGCCGCGCGCGAGGGCGCCGCGGCGCTCGCCACCGAGTCGCGCACCGCGGCGCTGCGGCTGCTGCCCTCGCTCAACTCGCGCTTCGCGCTCACGCAGTACCGCCCGTGGGACACCGGCACGTTCGAGCGCCGCTGGATGGTGGCGCTGGCGGCCGAGCTGCCGATCTTCGACGGCGCCCAGCGCGTCAACGAGTGGCGCGCGGCCCGCGCCCGCGCCACCGCGGCCACGCGCGCAAGCGCAGGCGCTCGAGCGCGACCTCGCCGTGGGGCTCGCCGCCGCGCGCGCCGAGGACGCGGTCACGCGCGAGAGCCGCGACGCCGCGCGCGCCGGGCGTGCCGCCGCCGAAGAGGCGCTGCGGCTCGCCGGACTGCGCTACCGCGCCGGCCTCCTCCCGCTCACCGAACTGCTCGCCGCCGATGCCGAGGCCGCGGGTGCCCGCGCCGCGGAGATCGAAGCCTCGACCGCGGTGGTGCTCGCGCACTACCGACTCCTCCACGCCCAGGGAGACCTGCGATGACGACGAATCCATTCCCCCGCGCCGCGGCGATCGCGCTGCTCGCCGGGCTCGCCGCCGGCTGCGGCCACTCGGGCCGCGAGTCCGCCGCGCCCGCCACCGGCCCGGCCGTCACCGTCACCGTGATGCGTGCCAGCGCCGGCGCGGGCGAGACCCTGGTGCTGCCGGCGCGGGTGACCGCGCGCGAGGAGATCACGCTGACCGCACGCCTGGCGGCGCGCCTGACCGCGCTGCCGCTGCGCGAGGGCGATCACTTCCGCAGCGGGCAGACGCTCGCCACGTTCGACGCGCCCGAGACGCGCGCGGCGCTCGAGGGCGCGCGCGCGGGGCTCGCCGCCGCCACCGTCGCCCGCGACCTCGCGCGCCGGCAGGAACAGCGCATGGACTCGCTGTATGCCGCGCGGGTCGCCGCGCTGCGCGAGCTGGAGGGTGCGCAGGCCGAGCGCCGCGCCGCCGAGGCGGGTTGGGCGCAGGCGCGCGCGCAGGTCGACCAGATGCAGAGCGGAGTGACGCTCGAGGCGCCGTTCGACGGCGTGATCGTGCGCCGCCACGCCGACGTGGGCACCACCGTGGGTCCCGGCCAGCCGGTGCTCGACCTGCGCTCGCTCGGCGTCGGCGAGATCGCCGCCGCGGTGCCGGAGTCCGAGCTGGGCCGTCTCGCGAACCCGCGCGCCGAGGTGCAGGTGGGCGACGGCGCGTGGCAACCCGCGACGCTCTCGCGGGTCGACGGCATGACCGACTTCGCGACCCGCAGCCGGATCGCGCGCTTCCGCCCCGGCGCCCGCATTGCGCTGGAGGCCGGCGCGTTCGCCCGCGTGCGGCTGGCCGCCCTTCCGCACGCGGCCGGGAGGGGCTCCGATTCCACACCTCGCCCCCTCACCGTCCCCTCCCGCGCCCTCGTGCGGCGCGGCGGTCTCACCGGCGTGTACGTCGTCGAGGACGGCGTGGCGCGCCTGCGGTGGCTGCGCGTCGGTCGCGAGAGCGCGGGCGCGATCGAGGTGCTGGCCGGCCTCGACGGGCGCGAAGCGGTGATCCTCGAGCCCACCGGGCTCGCGGATGGCCGCCCGGTGAAGGTGGCCTCGTGACCACGGGACTCCCGACCGTCGGCCTCGCCGGCCGCATCGCCCGCACGTTCCTCCATTCGCGGCTCACGCCGCTCACCATCGTCGCCTCGATCCTGCTCGGCCTGCTGGCGCTCGCCACGCTGCCGCGGGAGGAGGAGCCGCAGATCCAGGTGCCGATGGTGGACGTGCAGCTCGCGTGGCCCGGCTCGCCGGTCGAGCAGGTCGAGCGCCAGCTCACGACGCCGGTCGAGCGCCAGCTCTGGCAGATCCCCGATCTCGAGTACCTCTACTCGATCTCGCGCGAGGACGGCGCGGTCCTGATCCTGCGCTTCCAGGTGGGATTCGACCCCGATCAGGCGCTCACCCGGGTGCGCACGCGCCTCGACGAGGCGGCGGCGGCGCTGCCCGCGGGGGCGCGCGTCATGACGGTGTCGCCGCGCGCGATCGACGACGTGCCGGTGCTGGCGCTCACGCTGGCCAGCCGCGATTCCGCGTTCGACCAGGACGACGTGCGCCGCGTCGCCGCCGAACTCGCGATGGAACTGCGCAAGACGACCGGCGTGGCGCGCGTGCGTCTGCTGGGCGGCGATCCGCGCGCCGTGCGCGTCGCCCCCGATCCGGCGCGGATGAGCGCCGCCGGCGTGACCGTGGACGCGCTCACGCGCAGCCTCGAGGGCGCCGGGCTGTCGCTGCCCGCCGGCGAGGTGGTCGGCGGCGACGTGCGGCGGGAGCTGCGCGCCGAGTCCCCGCTCCACGACGCCGACGAGCTGCGCGCGCTCATGCTGCCGGCCGGCGCCGGGCGTTCCGTGCGGCTCTCGGAGGTCGCCACCGTGACCGACGGTCCGGCCGAGCGCTCCAACTACGTGTTCCTCGGCGACCGCGCGCACGGCCTGCGCCCGGCCGTCACGATCGAGGTCGCCAAGCGACCCGGCGTGAACGCCACCGACCTGGTGCGTGTGCTGCACGGGCGGGTGGCGGAGCTGCGCCCCGCGCTGCTCGGCGGCGTCGACGTGACCACCACGCGCGACTACGGCGAGACCGCGAAGCACAAGTCCGACGACCTGATGTTCCACCTGCTGCTCGCCACGCTCTCGGTCATCGTGCTGATCGCGCTGGCGCTGGGGCGGCGCGAAGCCGTGGTGGTCGCGATCGCGATTCCGGTGACGCTGGCGCTCACGCTGTTCCTCTACAAGTTCCTGGGCTACACGCTGAACCGCGTGACGTTGTTCGCGCTCATCTTCTCGATCGGCATCCTGGTCGACGACGCCATCGTGGTGGTCGAGAACATCACGCGCCACTTCGCCATGAAGGACGGCCGCGACACCGACACGCGCGTGATCGAGGCGGTGGACGAGGTCGGCAATCCCACGGTGCTCGCGACGGTCGCCGTGATCGCCGCGATCCTGCCGCTGGCGTTCGTGGGCGGGTTGATGGGCCCGTACATGAAGCCGATCCCGATCGGCGCCTCGCTCGCGATGCTGTTCTCGCTGGCGGTCGCGTTCATGGTGTCGCCGTGGGCCGCGCGCCGGGTGCTGCGACCGCAGGCCGCGCAGGCGCACGTGGCGCGCGAGTCGCGCCTCGACCGCGCGTACCGCGCGTGGATGGCGCGGCTGATCGACGAGCCGCGGGTGCGGTGGTGGTTCTTCGCCGGGCTGGCCGGACTGCTGGTGCTGGTGATGGGGTTGTTCGCGGTGCGGTGGGTGACCGTCAAGATGCTGCCGTTCGACAACAAGAGCGAGTTCGAGGTGCTGGTGGACATGCCCCCCGGCACCCCGCTCGAGGGCACGCTGGCGGTGGCCGACCGCATGGCGCGCGAGGTCGAGAAGCGCGCCGATGTCGAGCACGTCGTGATCTACGACGGACTCGGCTCGCCGATCACGTTCAACGGGCTGGTGCGGCACTACGACTTCCGCTCCGACCCGCGCTTCGCCTCGGTGCAGGTGAACCTGGTCGACGCGAAGCACCGCAAGCACCAGAGCCACGCCATCGCGCGCGAGGTGCGCCCGGCGCTCGAGCGGATCGCGGGCGCGGCCGGCGCGCGGGTCAAGGTGGTCGAGGTGCCGCCCGGCCCGCCGGTGCTGTCGACGCTGGTGGCCGAGGTGTACGGCCCCGACCTGGCGGGCCAGCGGGCGCTGGCGCGGCAGGTGTGGGACGCGTTCCGCGACACCCCGGGCGTGGTCGACACCGACCTGATGCTGACCACGGGCCAGCCGCGCACGCGCCTGACGGTCGACCGCGACCGCGCGACCGGGGCCGGCGTGGCACCCGCCCAGGTGGCGGCCGCCACGATGGCGCTCTACGGCAGCCAGACCGTCGGCACGCTGCGCGCGCCGAGCGAGCCGGAGCCGGTGCCGATCCAGGTGCGGCTGGCCCCCGCCGACCGCGCCGACCTGTCGGCGCTGCGCGCGCTGCGGATGGGCGCCGGCGCCGGCACGCCGCTGTCGGAGCTGACCCGCGCGGAGCGTGATTCGACGCCGCCGGAGATCATGCACAAGAACCTGCACCGCGTCGTGTACGTGCTGGGCGACGTCGCCGGGCGCGAGGAGGCGCCGGTCTACGCCATCGGCGCGCTGCGGCCAAAGGTGGCCGCGCTGCGCGGGCCCGACGGCCGCCCGGTGCACCAGCTCAGCACGCGGCTGCCGGACTCCGACGAGGGCTACTCGCTCAAGTGGGACGGCGAGTGGCACATCACGTACGAGGTGTTCCGCGACATGGGCGCCGCGTTCGCGGTGGTGCTGGTGCTGATCTACGTGCTCACGGTGGGCTGGTTCAAGTCGTTCACGACGCCGCTGGTGATCATGCTCCCGATCCCCCTCTCGCTGGTGGGCATCCTGCCCGCCCACGCGATGGTGGGCGCGTTCTTCACCGCCACGTCGATGATCGGCTTCATCGCCGGCGCCGGCATCCAGGTGCGCAACTCGATCATCCTGGTGGACTTCATCGAGCTGCGGATCGCCCAGGGGCTGTCGCTCAAGGAGGCCTGCATCGACGCGGGCGTGATCCGCTTCCGCCCCATGGTGCTCACCGCGGCCGCCGTGATCGTGGGCGGCGCGGTCATCCTGTTCGATCCCATCTTCCAGGGGCTCGCGGTCGCGCTCATCGGCGGCGCGTTCGCCGCGCCGGTGCTTTCGCGTGTGGCGGTGCCGTTGCTCTACTATCTCCTCCGGCGCGGCGATCGCGCCCAGGCCGTCGATTCGCCGGACGCGGGCCCGGCGGGATCCGGGACGGACGATGTGGTGGCAGGGCTCGAGCCCGCTGAGGTGATCGCTCGATGAAGATGTTGATGATGATGGCGGACGCGACGCGCATCGACTCGGTGCGCAAGGACCTCGCGACTGTGGGGGCGCCGGGCTACACGGTGATCCCGGTGGCGGAGGGCCGCGGCCGGACCGGTATCCACAAGGCCGACCGCATCCACCCGGGTGCGCTGGCCATGGTGATGGTGATCGACGAGGACGCCAGCGCGGAGCGGATCTTCGAGGAGATGACGAAGCGACGCGACGCGCACGGTGACCTCATATCGCGGCTGTTCCTGCTGCCGGTCGAACGATCGGCCTGAGCGCACGCCGCTGGGGCAGGAGGAGTGGACATGACCGTGAACGACGCGCTGCGCGGAGTCGCAGGCGCTTTCGTCCTGATCTCGGTGGCCCTGGGCTACTGGGTCAACCCGTGGTTCTTCGCTTTCACCGCGTTCGTGGGAGCGAACCTGCTCCAGAGCGCGTTCACGAAGTCGTGCCCGATGATGGCCATCCTCAAGCGCGCGGGGCTGAAGAACTCCTGAGCCCGGCACGCACCGGACGAACCACGCAAGCGGGCGTCGCGAGGATGCGGCGCCCGCTTTCGCGTGCCGCTATTCCTGCGGATGCTCGATCGGCACCGCCACGCTGACCGCGCCGCGCAGGTCGCCGACGCGGTAGCCGGTCGCGCCGTCCTTCGGGTACGCGGTGCGGAGCGCCGCCTGCACGTCGGCCGGGATCGAGGTGCGCGAGCCGTGGCATTGCAGGCACTGGGCACCCAGGATCGTGATCGGCTTCAGGTAGCGCACCACCGGCTTCCCGTCGAGCAGCGCGACCCCGACGTGCTCGGTCTCGGGCCGCAGCGTGCCCTGGCGCCGCATGCGCTCGAACGCCTTGAGCACCTGCGCCTCGTAGGCGTCCGGGGCGTCGGCCGGGTTGCGCCAGCGCAGGCTCACGCGCCGCACGCGCCAGCCGGCCTGCTCGTGCTTGCGCGCTTCCTCCTGCGTCACCGCGCCGCACGCCTGCAGGGCGCCCAGCGGCCCCTGGTCGGCCATCGCCCCCGCGAGCCGCGCGTGGGTGGCCACCAGCACGTATTGCGCGGTCGCGCGCGCCTGCGCGACCTCGGGCGTGTCACTCGGGGTGGGAGCGGCGCCCAGCGCGAGCACCGCCAGCGTGGCGATCGCGAATCCCTTCATGGTTTCCTCCGGAAGCGGTGAGACGGGTCGGCGCGCATCCTACCGCGACGCCGCGCCGGGCGCCTCCCGCCCGCCCGCGCGCCTACTCCTCCGCCAATCGATAGCCGACGCCGGGCTCGGTGAGCAGCCGCCGCGGGCGCGACGGGTCGCGCTCCAGCTTGTGTCGCAGCTGCGCCATGTACACCCGCAGGTAGTGGTGCTGCGAGGTGAACGTCGGCCCCCACACCTCGCGCAGCAGGTGCTCGTGGGTGAGCACGCGGCCGGGAAAGCGCGCGAGCGCCGCCAGCAGCCGGTACTCGATCGGCGTCAGCTTCACGTCGGCGCCGGCCACCGAGACCTGCCGGCGCGCGTGGTCGATGCGCAGGTCGCCGGCCTCGACCACGCTGACCTCGCCGCCGGCCTGCGCGCGGGCACGATGGCGCAGGGCGACGCGCATGCGCGCGAGCAGCTCGCCCATCGAGAACGGCTTGGTCACGTAGTCGTCGGCGCCCGCGTCGAGTGCCTTGATCTTGTCGCCCTCCTGGCCGCGTGCCGACAGCACCAGGATCGGCACCGCCGACCACTCGCGCACGCGGCGCGTGACCTCGATGCCGTCGACGTCCGGCAGCCCGAGGTCGAGCACGATCAGGTCCGGCTGGCGCATCGCCGCCTGCGCGATGCCGTCGGCGCCGGTGGCGGACTCGACCAGCGTGAAGCCCTGGCTGGCGAGTGCGGCGCGCAGCACGCGGCGGATGGGCGCCTCGTCCTCGATCACCAGCACGGTGGTGGGCGGCGCGGGAGTCGCGGGGGCGGCGGGATCGGTCATGGGGCCACCTCGCGCGGCGCGTCCTCGCCCGCCTCGCGCTCGATGCCCGGCGCCTCGCCCTCGACCGGCACCTCGAGCGTGAAGATCGCGCCGCCACCCGGACGCGAGCGCGCGTGGACACTGCCGCCGTGCGCCTCGGCGATGGCGCGGCAGATCGTCAGGCCGAGTCCGGCGCCGCGGCGCCCGCTCGCCTGCGCGCCGCGGTAGAACTTCTCGAACACGCGCGCCTCCTCGCCCGGCGCCAGGCCCGGCCCGCGATCGGCGACCTCGATCCGCAGCCGGCCGGGCTCCAGCGTCACCGCCAGCCCGATCGGCGAATCGGCGGGCGCGTACTTCACCGCGTTCTCGAGCAGGTTGAACAGCGCCTGTTCGAACAGCACGTCGTCGACCGGCACCAGCGCCAGCCCCGGCGGCAGGCTCAGGTCCACCGCGCGTTCGCGGTAGGCGTCGTCGAGTCGCGCGAGTGCGGCGCCCACCAGCTCCTCGATCGAGTGCCAGTCCTTGCGCACGCGCACCGCGCCGGACTCGAGCCGCGTCATGTCGAGCAGGTCGCCGACCAGGCGGCCGAGACGGCGGCCCTCGTCGACGATGGTGTCGAGCAGCTCGGCCCGGTCGCGGCCCGGCAGCTCCGCGTTGCCGCGCAGGCTGGTGGCCGCCCCGGTGATCACCGTCAGCGGCGTGCGCAGGTCGTGCGAGACCGAGCTGAGCAGCGCGTTGCGCATGCGCTCGCTCTCGACGTCGACGCGCGCCCGCTCGGCCTGGCGCGCGAGTTCGTCGCGCTCGATCGCCGAGGCGATCTGGTTCGCGAAGGTCTTCAGCAGCCGGAAGCGGTCGGGCGCCAGCAGGCTGCGCGGCACGTCGGGGCCGACGCCGAGCACGCCCATCACGCCCTGGCTCCCCGGCAGCGGCAGGTAGAGTCCGCGCGCCGCCGGCAGGGTCGGGGTGCCGGCGCCGGCCGGCTGGTCGTGGTCGAACGTCCACTGCGCCACCCCGCGCTCGTGCGCGACGTCGCCGATCGCCGCTAGGTCGCCTGCGGCCACCTCGACCCGCTCGGCCTGGTGCGGCCGGAACACCACCGCGCGCAGCTCGAACACCTCCGCGATCCGCCGCAGCGCCATCGCCAGCCGTTCGTCGAGATCGCGCGCGGTCGAGAGGTCGTGGCTGAGCTGGAACAGCACCGCCGTGCGCCGCTCGCGCTGGCGCGCGGCCGTGAGCTGCTCGCGGAGCTGCGCCGTGAGCGTGCCGATCACCACCGCGACCACCAGCATCACGCCGAACGTGAACACGTACTGGGTGTCGGACACCGCGAGCGTGAAGCGCGGCGGCACGAACGCGAAGTCGAACACCGCCACGCTCAGCAGCGCGGTCAGCATCGCGGGTCCGCGACCGAACGCGACCGCCGTGATCACCACGCCGAGCAGGAACACCATCGAGAGGTTCGAGAGGTCGAAGCCGCCGTACATCAGTGCGGCCGCCAGCGCGCTGAGCGCGGTCACGACCAGCGCGCCGGCGTAGCCGCGCCAGTCCTGCGGGCTCGGTGGCAGGGCCGGCGGGGCGGCCTCGCCCTCCTCGCCGCGCAGGACGAACACGTCGAATCCGCCGCCGGCCCGCGCCAGCGCGGTGCCGAGCGAGCCGGTGAGCCACTCCATCCACAGCGGCCGGCGGCTGCGCCCGACCACGATGCGCGAGACGTTGCGCTGGCGCGCGAACGCCAGCAGCTCGTCACCCACGCGCAGGCCGGAGAGGATCGTGGTCTCGGCCCCCAGGTCCTCGGCGAAGCCGAGCACGTCGACGATGCGGTCGCGCAGCGCCGGCCCCGCGCGCAGCGCGGCGGGGGTCTCGACGTGCACGACGATCCACTCCGACTTCAGCGCCGCGGCGATCCGGCGCGCGGCGCGCACCAGCCGCAGGCCGCTGTCGGGATCGCCGACGCACACCAGCAGGCGCTCGTGCACGGCCCACGGGCGGCCGATCCCCTCGGCGCGGCGATAGGACTCCATCTGCGCGTCGACCCGCTGCGCGGTGACCCGCAGCGCGAGTTCGCGCAGGGCGATCAGGTTGCCCTTGCGGAAGAAGTGCTCGGTCGCCCGCTCGGCCTGGGCCGGGAGGTAGACCTTGCCCTCGCGCAGGCGCTGGAGCAGGTCGTCGGGCGGCAGGTCGACGAGCTCGATCTCGTCGGCGCGGTCGATCACCGAGTCGGGCACCGTCTCGCGCACGGTGATTCCGGTGATCTGGGCGACCACGTCCACCACGGTCTCGACGTGCTGCACGTTGAGCGTGGTGTAGACGTCGATGCCGGAGTCGAGCAGCTCCTGGACGTCCTGCCAGCGGCGGCGGTGCCGCGAGCCCGGCGCGTTGGTGTGGGCCAGCTCGTCGAGCAGCAGCAGCGCCGGCCGGCGCGCGAGCGCGGCGTCGAGGTCGAACTCGGTGAGCGTCACACCGCGGTGCTCGCCGGTGCGGCGCGGGATCACCTCGAGTCCTTCGACCAGCGCGCCGGTCTCGGTACGGCCGTGGGTCTCGACCACCCCGATCGCCACGTCGGTGCCGGCGCGGCGGCGCTCGTGCGCCTCGACCAGCATCGCGTAGGTCTTTCCCACCCCGGCCGAAGCGCCGAGGAAGATCTTCAGGCGCGCGCGGTGCGCCTGCTCGTCCTCGGCGCGCACGCGCTCGAGCAGCGCATCGGGGTCCGGGCGGCGGTCGTGCATGGACGATCCTCGGGTGGGCTGCGGGCCGCGGCCTGCGCTCCGGCCGCGGAGAGGCAGTCTAACGCCGTTGGCGCGTGGAGCGCAGGCGGGTCGCCGCGCGGGCGCGCCGGCGGCTCACAGCAGCGACCCGGCCATGATCAGGCGCGCGGTGGTGAAGTAGATGACGAGCCCGGTGACGTCGACCAGCGTCGCGACGAACGGCGCCGAGGCGCTCGCCGGGTCGGCGCCGAGCCGGCGCAGCAGGAACGGCAGCATCGAGCCCGCCAGCGTGCCCCACAGCACCACGCCGACCAGGCTGAAGCCGACCGTCATGCCGATCACCAGCGCGTGGTCGCCGTAGGTGTGGAACAGGCGCTGCCAGATCCAGATCCGCAGCGCGCCGAGCCCGCCGAGGATCGCGCCGAGCCCGAGCCCCGAGAGGAACTCGCGCCGCACCACCCGCCACCAGTCGCGCAGCCGCACCTCACCGAGCGCCATCGCGCGGATGATGAGCGTGGTCGCCTGGCCGCCGGAGTTGCCGCCGCTGCTGATCACCAGCGGCACGAACAGCGCGAGCACCACCGCGCGCGCGATCTCGGCCTCGAAGTAGCCCATCGCGGTGGCGGTGAGCAGCTCGCCGATGAACAGCGCCGACAGCCAGCCGGCGCGCTTGCGGATCATCGCCGGCAGCCGCACCTCGAGATACGGGGCGCCGAGTGCCTCGCTGCCGCCGATCTTCTGGATGTCCTCGGTGGCCTCCTCGCGCACGACGTCGACGATGTCGTCCGCGGTGACCACGCCCCGCATGCGCCCGGCGTCGTCCACCACCGGGATCGCCACCAGCCGGTGGCGGGCGAACACGCGGCTGACCTCCTCCTGGTCCATCGACTCGGGCACGGTGACCAGCTTGGTGCGCATGATCTGCTGCACCTGCGCGTCGGTCGGCGCCCCCAGCAGCTCGCGGAACGACGCCACGCCGAGCAGGCGCTGGTCCTGGTCGATCACGTAGGCGTAGAGCAGGCTCTCCGGCCGCTCGCGCACCTGCCGGCGCAGGTAGCGGATGGCCTCGTCGCTGGTCAGGTCGGGGCGCACCTGCGCGTAGCGCGGGTTCATCAGCCCGCCCGCGTCGTCGGCGGCGTACGCCAGCAGCCCGCGCACGTCGCGGCGGGTCTGCTCGTCGAGCAGCGCGAGCAGCGCCTCGCGCTCCACGAACGGGGCGGCCTGGATCAGGTCCGCGGCGTCGTCCGGCGGCAGCAGGCGCAGCCACAGGCGCCGCTCCCCTTCCGGCAGCGAGAGCAGCAGGCTCGACTGGCCGCTGGTGCCGAGGCTCAGGAAGAAGTCGTCCGCGACCGCCGGGTCGAGGGCGTGGAACGACTCCAGGCGGTCTTCGGGCAGCAGCAGCGGCCACGCCTCGCGCAGCTCGTCGGGGGTCAGACGTCCGGTGTCCGCGTCGATGGAGGGGGCCATCGGTACCTCCCGGGGAGTGTGGCGGCGGCCGTGACGGCGCGCCGGCGCCCGCGAGCGCGCGTCGCGCGAGCGAGCGCCTCCTCGTATCGCACGTCGGGGGGTGACCGCAACGGTGAAATGCCCTGGCTCGCCGAGCACCTGTCCTTTGGGCGGAGCGTGACGAGCGAGCTCCCGGCGAGCGGCGGCGCGGCGTCTAACGGCCGCGGGCGCTCAGAACGGCGCGTTCACGTCGAGCTGGGTCGTCCACTTCCACTCGCCGTTGATGGCCTCCTCGTTGAACCACACCGGCCCGGTCAACAGCGAGATGCTCGGCGAGAAGTAGTAGTAGAGTCCGAGCCCGCCGCCGCCGAATGCGTTCTTGCCCGAGGCGAAGTCGCCCGCCAGGACCAGACGGTTGAACGAATCGCCGCCAGCGGCTCCCACCGGCAGGAAACCGCGGTCGAACCCCAGCATGAATCCCGACCCCGCGGCCTCGCCCCGGGCGTCGACGAGCACCCGATCGTTGCCGACGTAGCCGCCCACGAACAGCCGGCACACGCCTGGGATCGTCTTGCCCAGCACGCCGTGCACGATGTTCTGGTCGGTCGCGCCGGACTCGGTGCCCACGTTGAACACCCCAACGCTCAACGCCGGCGCGCCACGGAACAGGATGTTCTCGGGCGTTCCGAGCTTCGCATTGAAATACAGCGGATGGTCGCTCGGCTCGAGCGTGTCGATGCCGATCTCCATCTGCACCTTTCGAACGGGCAGCACGCCGACGGTGAGTCCCACGTCGGTCGGGAAGTCCCCGGCGCCATCGCGGGCGGTGCGGAAGGTCGTGAAGTAGTTGTCGATGCCCACGTGCAGCACTCGGAAGGCCTGGACGTCAGTGGTCGCAGGGGTCCAGTCGGTCGAGGATGGGGTCGCCGACGCGGAAGCCGCCCCGGCCACCATCGCGGACACGACCAGACAGATCACGAATGGGCGGCATTCACCGACGCGCACGTTCGACCTCCCCATCGAGTGCCAGGTTGAGTTCGCAGGACGTTCACCACCGGCTCGCCCAGCACGCCGAGTTGCGGCGGCGTCGTGTGCCTGGGCGACCAGCGCGCGCACCATCCCCTCGTCGAGTCCGCGCGCACGCGCCACCCGCGGCACCTGGTACTCGGCCGCCGCCGGACTGATGTGCGGATCGAGCCCGCTGCCCGAGGCGGTCACCAGATCGACCGGGACCGGCGCGGGGTTGGTCGGGTCCGCCGCCCGCAGCGCCGCGACGCGCGCGCGCACCGCGTCGATCAGGGCCGGGTTCAGGGGCCCCAGGTTCGAGCCGGTCGAGAGCGCCGCGTCGTACGGCACGCGCGAGGTCGCCGACGGGCGGCCCCAAAAGTCGCCCGGCGCGTCGAACGGCTGACCGATCTGCGACGAGCCGCGCACGACGCCGTGCTCGACGATCAGGCTGCCGCGCGACGGGCGCGGGAACAGCACCATGCCGATGCCGGTGACCACAAGCGGATACAGCACGCCGGTGACGAGGGTTAGCGCCACCAGCAGCGCGAGCGCGGGACGGAAGGCGAATCGCACGACAGCCTCCTACGTTAGATGGAGCGCGACGAGCGCGAGGTCGATGAGCTTGATCCCGACGAACGGCGCGATCAGTCCGCCGACGCCGTAGATCAGCAGGTGGTGGCGCAGCACGGTTGCGGCACCCAGCGGCCGGTAGCGCACGCCGCGCAGCGCCAGCGGGATCAGCGCGACGATGATCAGCGCGTTGAAGATCACCGCGGAGAGGATGGCGCTCTCGGGTGTCGCCAGGCGCATGACGTTGAGCGCCGCCAGCGGCGGATAGGTGGCCACGAACGCCGCCGGGAGGATCGCGAAGTACTTCGCGACGTCGTTCGTGATGCTGAACGTCGTCAGCGCGCCGCGCGTCATCAGCAGCTGCTTGCCGGTCTCGACGATCTCGATCAGCTTGGTCGGGTTGGAGTCGAGGTCGACCATGTTGCCGGCCTCCTTCGCCGCCTGGGTGCCGCTGTTCATCGCCACCGCGACGTCGGCCTGCGCGAGCGCCGGCGCGTCGTTGGTGCCGTCGCCGGTCATCGCCACCAGGCGGCCGCCGGCCTGCTGCTCGCGGATCAGCTTGAGCTTGGCCTCCGGCGTGGCCTCGGCGAGGAAGTCGTCGACCCCGGCCTCGGCCGCGATGGCGGCGGCGGTGAGCGGGTTGTCGCCGGTGATCATCACGGTCTTGATGCCCATGTTGCGCAGCTGCTGGAAGCGCTCGCGGATGCCGCCCTTGACGATGTCCTTGAGCTGGATGACGCCGAGCACCCGGGCGCCGTCCGCCACCACCAGCGGCGTCGCGCCGGCGCGCGCGACGCTCTCGACGCGCGTGCGCACCGCGGCCGGCAGCTCGCCGCCCTGCGCGCGCACGAACGCCTCGACCGCGTCGGCCGCGCCCTTGCGGACGCGGCGGCCGTCGAGGTCCACGCCGCTCATGCGGGTCTGCGCGGAGAACGGCACGAACGTGGCGCCCAGCGCGTGCACGTCGCGCTCGCGAATGCCGTGGCGCTCCTTGGCGAGCACCACGATGCTGCGCCCCTCGGGCGTCTCGTCGGCGAGCGAGGCGAGCTGCGCGGCGTCGGCGAGCGCCTCCTCGGTCACGCCGTCGGCGGGCAGGAACGCGGTCGCCTGCCGGTTGCCGAGCGTGATGGTGCCGGTCTTGTCGAGCAGCAGCACGTCCACGTCGCCGGCCGCCTCGACGGCGCGGCCGGACATCGCGACCACGTTGGCCTGGGTCATGCGATCCATGCCGGCGATGCCGATCGCCGACAGCAGGCCGCCGATCGTGGTGGGGATCAGGCACACCAGCAGCGCGCATCAGCACCGTGACGGTGATCGGTGCGCCGGCGCCCGCGCTGTGCACCGCGTAGAGCGAGAACGGCAGCAGCGTGGCGGTCGCGAGCAGGAACACGATGGTGAGCGCGGCGAGCAGGATCGCGAGCGCGATCTCGTTCGGGCGTCTTCTGGCGCTTGGCGCCCTCGACCATGGCGATCATGCGGTCGAGGAACGTCTCGCCCGGCTCGGCCGTGACGCGCACGACCAGCCAGTCCGACAGCACGCGCGTGCCGCCGGTGACCGCGCTGCGGTCGCCGCCGCTCTCGCGGATCACGGGTGCGCTCTCGCCGGTGATCGCGCTCTCGTCGACCGAGGCCACGCCCTCGATCACCTCGCCGTCGGAGGCGAGGGTGTCGCCGGCGTGCGACGATGAACACGTCGCCCTTCTTGAGCGTGGTCGACGGGGCGACCGAGATCGACAGGTGGTCCGCCGGATCGCTCAGGAGCTTGGCCATCACGTGGCCGCGCGCGCGCCGCAACGCGTCGGCCTGCGCCTTGCCGCGCCCCTCGGCCATCGCCTCGGCGAAGTTGGCGAACAGCACCGTGAACCACAGCCACACCGCGACGCTCAGGATGAACCCCGCGGGCGCCTCGCCGTGACCGCCGAGCGCCTGGATGCCGAGCACGGTGGTGAGCACCGAGGTCACCAGCACCACGAACATCACCGGATTGCGGATCTGGTGACGCGGGTCGAGCTTGAGCACGGCATCGAGCATCGCGCGACGCACGATGGGCGGGTCGAACAGCGGACGTGCACCGGGCCGGGACGACACGTGGAATTCCTCCTCGACGGGTGTCAGTGCGGCAGCGCGATCGCGCCGGACCGCATGAAGTGCTCGACGATCGGGCCGAGCGCCAGCGCGGGAACGAACGTGAGCGCGCCGACGATGAGCACCACGGCGATCAGCATCGCGACGAACAGCGGCGTGTGGGTGGGCAGCGTGCCGGGGCCGGGCGGCACCCGCTTCTTGCGCGCGAGCGCGCCGGCCAGCGCCAGCACCGGGATCGCCAGCGCGTAGCGCGCGAAGAACATCGCTACGCCGAGCATCAGGTTGTAGAACGGCGTGTTCGCGCCCAGCCCGGCGAACGCGCTGCCGTTGTTGTTCGACGCCGACGAGAACGCGTAGAGGATCTCGCTGAAGCCGTGCACGCCGGGGTTGCCGAGCGTGGCCACGCCCGCCGGCGCCACCACCGCGAAGGCGGTGCCGAGCAGCACCAGCGCGGGCGGGATCAGGATGACCAGCGAGGCCATCTTCATCTCGTAGGCCTCGATCTTCTTGCCCAGGTACTCCGGGGTGCGCCCCACCATCAGTCCGGCCATGAACACCGTGACGAGGGCGAACACCAGCATGCCGTAGAGCCCCGAGCCCACGCCGCCGTACACCACCTCGCCGAGCTGCATGAGCACCATCGGCACCAGCCCGCCGAGCGGCGTGAACGAGTCGTGCATGGAGTTGACCGAACCGTTCGAGGCCGCGGTGGTGGCGCTCGCCCACAGCACCGAGTTCACCACCCCGAAGCGCGTCTCCTTGCCCTCCATCGAACCGCGCGCCACCGACTGGTCGACGCCGAGGGCGGCGAGGTGCGGGTTGCCGCGCGTCTCGGCCCACAGCCCGGCCGACAGCACCGCCACGAACAGCAGCGTCATGGCGGCCAATATCGCCCATCCCTGGCGCGTGTCGCCCACCATGCGTCCGAACGTGATGCACAGCGCGGCCGCGATCACCAGGATCGCCAGCATCTCGAGCAGGTTCGAGAGCGGGGTCGTGTTCTCGAGCGGATGCGACGAGTTCACGTTGTAGTAGCCGCCGCCGTTGGTGCCGAGCTGCTTGATCGCGATCTGCGAGGCGACCGGGCCCACCGGGATGGTCTGCGTCGTGACCTCGTGGCCTGCCGAGTCGTGCGTCGGGCGTGCGAGCGTCACGACCGGGTCGGGCCCGAACGTCTGCACGACGCCCTGCGACGTGAGGACGACCGCCAGCACGACCGACAGCGGCAGCATGATGTAGAGCGTCGAGCGCGTCAGGTCGACCCAGAAGTCGCCCAGGGTGGCGGCGCTGTGCCGCGCGAGGCCGCGGATGAACGCGGCCAGCACCGCGATGCCGGTCGCCGCCGAGACGAAGTTCTGCACCGCGAGGCCCAACATCTGGGTGAGGCGGCTCATCGTCGCCTCGCCGGCGTAGCCCTGCCAGTTGGTGTTGGTCGCGAACGAGACCGCGGTGTTGAACGCCGAGCCCGCCTCGACTGCCGGTAGGTGCGCCGGATTCAGCGGCAGCACCGCCTGCAGCCGCTGGAGCAGGTAGACCACGAGCAGGCCGAGCACGTTGAACGTGAGCATCGCGAGCGCGTACTGCTTCCACGACATCTCGCCGCGCGGGTCGACGCCGCCGAAACGGTAGATCAGCCGCTCCAGGCCACCGAGCACCGGGGTCAGGAACGTGCGCCGCCCCTCGAGCACGTCCGCGAACAGCCGCCCGAGCGGCACCGCGAACGCGATCAGCAGGATCATGTACAGGACGACCTGGAATCCGTCACGCGGCGTCATCAGAAGCGCTCCGGCCGCAGCAGCGCGACCACCAGGTACGCCATCAGCGCGATCGCGATCAACAGGCCGATCACATGCAGTGGGGTCATCGTCTCCTCACATGAGCCGCTCGCACAGGCGCACGAGCGCCCGTGCCAGCACGACGCAGATCAACAACACCACGAGCCACCCCAGATCCGACATGACGACCTCCGTTGCTCGGGTCCGTCACCATTGGAGCACCGAAGGCCGTCAGGCGCGGGTCAGGAAGCGGGGCGCGGGCATCAAGACGGCATCAAGACGCCGGCGGCGGGGCGCCGCGGGCGGAGTGGGGCGCACCTCTCAGGCGGCCGGTCGTCGCCCGAGTGCCAGCACCGTGAGGTCGTCGGCGAGCTCGGCTCCGCGGCGGTGAGTGCCCACGGCGTCGAGCAGGAGCTCGAGCAGTTGCGTGGGATCGGCTCCCGCGTGTTCCGCCAGCAGCGCGCGCACGCGCTCCTCGCCGAACATCTCGGCATCGGGAGCGGTCGCTTCGGTCAGTCCGTCGGTGTAGAGCAGCAGCGTGTCCCCGGGCGCCAGCGCGCAGGCGGCGAGCTCGCTCGACGCGCCGTCCGCGTAGCGCGGCACGACGACGTCGAGCCCGAGCGGCAGGCCGCCGCCGGCATCGAGCCGCTCGACCACACCCGAGGCGCGCAGCACCAGCGGCGGGCAGTGACCGGCGCGGGCATAGGCGAGCGCGCCGGTGGAGGGACCGAGCGTGACCCAGCAGGCGGTCGCGAAGTGGCCCCGCGGCAGGTTGCCGCTCAGCCGGCGGTCGAGCGTGGTGAGCACCGTGCGCGGATCGGCGAGCGTGGGCGGCTCGGTGTGGAGCAGCGTCCTCAGCATCGCCATGACCACCGCGGCCGGGGTGCCGTGTCCCGAGGCGTCGGCCACCAGCACGCCGAGCGCGCCGTCCGGGAGCGCGAAGAAGTCGTAGTAGTCCCCGCCGGCCCGCGTGCTGGTCGCGTAGTGCACCGCGATGCGCCAGCCGGGCAGCTCGGGTGGCCGCGCCGGCAACAGCCCGCGCTGGAGCGCCCCCACCACCTGCTGCTCGCGGTCGAGTCCCCGCCACGCCGCCTCGAGCTCGCCGTGCAACGCGCGCTCGCGATCGAGGCCGCGCCGCATGCCGGCGAGCGCCGCCGCGACCACGGAATTGACGCCCGATTCGATCGCGGCGTTCCACAGCATCAGCCACGCCGGCACCAGGTGTCGCGACGAGGGCAGCGTGGCGGCCGCGTACCAGCCGACGCCGGCCATCACGGCCATCGCGAGCGCCGGGCCGAGTCCGCAGAACCACGCGGTGTAACCGACCGGGAACAGGTAGAAGAGCGAGAGCGAGAGCTCGGTGCCGGTGCCCACGTCGGCGGCGAACACCGCGACGACGAGCGCCGCGGCGAGCACGAGGTGTCCCGCGCGGTGGCTCGCACGGCTCGCGGTCGGATGCGTCATGGGCTCGCTCGCGCGCGGAACGCGCCGGGCCGATCCCGGTGCGCGGTCCGCGGTCGAATGCGCGCAGACTAGCGTGGTGACCCGGCGCGAACGTCAGGGAACCCCCAACTCGATCCGCCGCGGCGCGCCTGCTTTCAGCCACCCGCCACGGATTCGCCGCTCACGCCATCCTGGGCGATCGCGGCCGGAAGCGCGCCGACGCCGTGCAGGGTGATGCCCGCCGCGCCCTCCGGGGCGCCGACGACGATCACGATCGCACCCCCGCGAGCTGGAGCGCGGTGCTGCCGTCGGCGCGGGCGACCGGCGTCGCGCCGAACAGGTCGGCGTAGGTCAGCGCCGTCCCCGCCACGTCGGCGGTCCGTACCGTCACCGCCGCCACACCGCGCGCTCGATTCGGATGCGCGCAGGCCGCGGGATCGGACGGCACGCGGGACGCGCGCGGCGTGAGGTCCTCGATCAGGAACGGCAGCCCGTCGGCGGCCGGCAGCACCAGCGCCCACTCCAGGCGCACGCCGTCCGGCCGCTCGCGCGACATCGCGACCGGCCCGGTCATGACGAACCCGCGCCGCCGCGACTCCGCGGCGAAGCGCGCGAGCCCGTTGCCCGCCAGCACCAGGTCGCGTACGCCCGCCGGGCCCACCAGGCGCGGGAGGAAGCGACGCCCGATCGCCGAGCCGCGGCGCAACCCGGCCGCCCAGCCCGGTCGCTGGCTGCGCAGCCGCAGCGAGGCGTGCGCCTCCTCGTCGCGCGGCGCGAGCAACTCCAGGTAACTGCCGTCCGCGAACGCCACCAGCGCGTTCGCGGTGGGCAGCACGTCGTGCCGGCCACCGGGCGTGACCACGAAGCCGGCCGCCGCGTAGCGTTGCACGGCCTCGTCGAGCGCGGGCACTACGATCACCGCATGGTCGAACGTGAGGTTCATCTCAAGCGCGCAGCATAGCCGCGCACCGTCGTCGCGTCATCCGGGCCGCGGCCGGATGCCGACGGCACGGACCGCCGAGGGTTTCGCATCCGGGGGTCGAAGCGGGTACTCTCCACGACTCGAGGAGGAATCACGCATGTCACAACGCAAACGACTCGCGATCCTGGTGGGCGGCGGCCCCGCCCCCGGCATCAACGCCGTTATCGGAGCCGCCACCATCCGCGCCGCGCTGGAAGGCGTCGAAGTGTTCGGCGTCGAGGATGGTTTCGAGTGGATCATGCAGGGGAACATCGACCACGCGCGTCCCCTGACCATCGAGGGCGTCAGCCGCATCCACTTCCGCGGCGGCTCGTACATCGGGATCTCGCGCGCCAATCCGACCAAGAGCCCCGAACTGCTCGAGAACGCGATCATCTCGCTGCTGCGGCTGAACGTATCCGACCTCATCACCATCGGTGGCGACGACACCGCGTTCTCGGCGATGAAGCTCGAGGAGAAGTCGGCGGGACGCATCCACGTGATGCACGTGCCCAAGTCGATCGACAACGACCTCGACCTGCCGCCGCACGTCGACACGTTCGGCTACCAGACCGCGCGCCACATCGGCGTCGACATCCTCAAGAACCTGATGGTGGACGCCAAGACCACGTCGCGCTGGTACTACGTGATCGCGATGGGTCGCAAGGCCGGACACCTCGCGCTCGGTATGGGCAAGGCGGCCGGCGCGACGCTGACGCTCATCCCGGAGGAGTTCCAGCGCCGCCCGCTGCGGCTCAAGACCGTGGTCGACACGCTGGTCGGTGCGCACCTGAAGCGGCTCGCCGACGGGCGCCGCGACGGCGTCGCGGTGATCGCCGAGGGCGTGGTGCTCGCGATCGATCCGCAGGACTTCGAGGGCATGGAGAACGTCGAGCGCGACGCGCACGGCCACCTGCGCATTGCCGAGGTGGACTTCGGCGAGATCCTCAAGCGAGCGGTGCAGACGCGCCTCAAGGAGTTCGGCATCAGCAGCACCATCGTGGCCAAGAACGTCGGCTACGAGCTGCGCTGCGCGGATCCCATCCCGTTCGACATGGAGTACGCGCGCGACCTCGGCTACTGCGCGGCCAAGTACCTGTTGAGCGGCCACAACGCGGCGATCGTCACGATGCAGGGCGGCGAGTTCGTGCCGCTGCCGTTCAGCACGATGCTCGATCCCGAGACCGGCCGGGCGCGGATCCGCATGGTCGACCTGCGTTCGGCGCGCTACGCGATCGCGCGGCGCTACATGATCCGCATCCGCCGCGACGACTTCGACGACCCGCATGCGCTCGCGAAGTTCGCGGCCACCGCGCACATGCCGCTCGATCGCTTCCGGCAGGAGTTCGGCGACCTCATCGAGGAGGAGCCGCCGGCGCTGGTGCTCCGCGGGATGCCCGAGGGCGCCGCCACGCTCTGAGCGCGCGCTGTGCCTTCAGTCGCGCACCGGGACCGCCGCGTCCGGGCCCACCACGGTGCTCCACGGGCGCACCTTCCAGCCGCGCACGAGGCCGTTGAGCACGTAGGGATCGGCGGCGGCGAAGCCCTCCGCGACCGCGGGCGACTCGCCGCGGAACAGCAGCACCGCGGTGTCCACGGGCTCGGCGAGCGCCCCACCCAGCACCAACTCGCCGCGCGCGACCGCGGCTCGCGCGTGCGCCAGGTGGAGGGCGCGGAACGCGCCGCGGCGCTCCACGTAGTCATCGACGACGTCGTAGAACAGCAGGTAGTGCATGGTCGCCCTCCTCGGTGCGGCGGCGCTCAGGTCCGGCGCAGGAACTGCGGAGCGCATCGTCCGTGAGCGGAATGGTCGATCAACTGCTCCAGTCGTCGCAGCCGGGTCGCCTCCTGCTTCGCGCTGACGACCCACCACATCGCGGCCCGGCGATACGACGCGGTCTGCGCGTGGAAGAAGCGCCACGCGGCGGCGTTGCGCTGGAGCTTCGCCTCGTACGGCGGCGGCAGCGCGACGCTGCGCTGCTCGAACGAATACACGCCGACACGGTTCGCGCGCCGCGCCTCGTACGCCTTCAGCCCCGCCGCGCGCATGCGGCCCTGTTCGATCAGCGCCCGCGCGCGCCGCACGTTCACGGCGCTCCAGATGCTGCCGGGCTTGCGCGGCGAGAAGCGGATCGTGTAGCCCGCATCGTCGATGCGCTTGCGGAGGCCGTCGATCCAGCCCACGCACAGCGCTTCGTCGACCGATTCCGGCCATGTGATGCTGGGCGCGCCGGTGGCCTTCTTACGGAAGCCCACCCACAGCTCCGCCGCGCTCGCGTGGTGCGCGGCCAGCCAGCGGCGGAACTCGGCCGGCGAGCGGAAGAACTTCGGCTTCGGAGTCGCGATCATCGCCCCGTCAGCACGCGGGCCGATCGGCCGGCAGCCGGCCGGTGACGCCGAGGAACCAGCGGAAGCAGCGGTGTGCCGGGTCCACCGGCTCCACGAACATCATGGGGCAACCGCCGACGATCGGGATGATGCCGCTCGCGCGGCACAGCGCGACCGCCTCGTCGGAGACGCTGCCGGCGCCGAACGAGCGATGGAACCACACCAGGCGCACGCCGAGCGCCTGGCACTGGCGCACGATCTCGACGCCCGCCGCGGGCGCGGTCGCGACCAGCACCGCATCGACGCCGCCCGGGATCGCGGCCAGCGTCGGAAAGCACGGGTCCCCCTCGACCTGCTCGGCGCGCGGATTCACCGCGACCACGTCGGTCCGCACGCCGCGCAGCTTCCGGTAGATGAGGTTGGCCGGCTGTTGCGGATCGCGCGAGACGCCGCTGACGGCGATGCGGCCGGCGGTGAGGAACTGGCGGATGGACTCGGGAGTCGTGCGCATCAGGATCGTCCTCTCGATCTCGAGGAAGGGGCCGCCGCGCCCGCGGGCGGGTACTTCGCCGCGAGCCGCGCGATGGTGTTGACCCCGCGGAACGTCACCGGCGCCTTCAGCGCCCGCTCGAACATGACGGTCGTGATCGTGGTCTCGCTGAACTTCCGGCGTGCGAGCCAGTGGAGCTCGCGGCCGTTCACGTGGAAGTCGTCGAACTCGGTCGCCAATCCCTGCAGCGCCTTGAGCGCCGCCGCGGTCGGCGGCGCCGCGAGCAGCCCGATGGTGAGCCTGACGGCGGTGCGCAGCTTTGCCGGCGGGAACGCGCGGTAGGCCGCGATCGCCGCGACCTCGGCGTCGGTGCGCAGCATCGCCGGCACGTCGTAGCCGAGCACCGCGCGCAGGCGCTGCTCGATCCGGCGCTGCAGCGTCTGTCCGTTCCGCGACGGCGACCGGAAGATCACGTTGCCGCTCGCGATGAACGTCTCGACGTCGGCGAGGCCGAGCGCCTCGAACAGCGCCTTGAGATCGCTCATCGGCACGACGCGCCCCCCCACGTTGATGGCGCGCAGGAATGCGATCGTCTTTGGCCTGGGCGCGCTCATCGCGAGTCGCTCACGTCGAGTACCCGAGCACGGCGACGAAGTGGCAGAAGGTGCCGGCAAGCACGGCGAGGTGCCAGACGAAGTGCGCGAAGCGCAGCCGCGCCGCGTAGAACGCCACGCCCCCGGTGTACGCGACGCCGCCCGCGAGCAGCCAGAACAGGCCCCACGCCGGCACGTGCAGCCACAATGGCCGCACCGCCACCACGATCAGCCAGCCCATCCCGAGATAGACCAGCGTGGAGAGCCGCGGGTACCGCATCCCCAGCGTCGACTTGAACACGATGCCGGTGACCGCAAGCGCCCAGATCAGCCCGAACAGCGTCCACCCCCAGGGGCCGCGTAGCGCGCCGAGCGTGAACGGCGTGTAGGTGCCCGCGATGAGCAGGTAGATCGCCGCGTGGTCGAGCACCTGGAACACCCGCTTGGCGCGCGACGGCGGCAGCGCGTGATAGAGCGTCGAGCACAGGTAGAGCAGCGCCAGGCTCGCCGCGAACACGCTCGCGCCGACCACCGCGGTGGCGCCGTGTCGCGTCGAGTTCACCACGAGGATCGGGATCGCCACGAGCGCGAACACGAATCCAACGCCGTGACTCACGCTGTTGGCGAGTTCCTCGCCGAGCGATTGGGGACGCTGACGGCTCCCGGGGGCGCGCGACACGGCTGGTTCCTCAGGCTTGCTTGAGGTGACGCGCGGGCACCAGGCTCGCGCGGGACGGCACCAGCCTACCACCGACGCGGGCGCCCGGGATGGCCGCCTCTCACTTCGGCGTGGTCTTCAGCTCGACCAGCTTCGCCACCGTGCGCACGTCGCGCGCGTTGCGAACAGCGAACCGGATGCCGCGGCCCTCGACGTACGGGCGGGCCCCGGCGATCAAGGTCTTGATCGCCGCCGGCAGCGCGCTGTCCATCGCGAGGCCCACGGCGCGCTCGCCGAGCACCACGGCGACCGTGACCGCGCCCGCCTCCGGCGTCAGGTAGACCAGCGTGCGCTGGCGATGCTGCAGCAGACACATGCGGCCGAACGCGGCCTTCGACGGCTTCCACTGGCGATCCAGGGGATCGAAGCGCGTCGCGAGCGATTCCAGGATGGAGGTCCACACGGGCCAGGCGGTGCCGAGCGCCGCCTTCAGTTCGGGATCGCGCGGGGCGATCGAACGAGCGGCCATTCCCCTTCCCCTTTCCTCGCCGGGCAGGGCCGCGGCGCGGGCCGATCGCCCGCTCCCGCGCGGCCAGGCCGGGCGAAAGGCATGCTACACCCGTCGCCGCGCGGGCCTCACGACGGCACCGCGGTCACCAGGTTGGCGTCGCGGACCATCGGGGGACGGCCCGCGGTCAGGAAGAGGACGTCGTCCGACATGAGGCTCAGCACCCGCTCGTCGTCTCCCGCCGCGCTGGCCGCCAGCCACGTCGCGATCGTCTCGCGGATCGCCTGCTCGTCGTTCGTCATGCGTCCCCCACATGGGGCGAGTCGCCGCGCACGGCCCACGCGCGCGCCCGCAGCCGGATGCGCCCGTCGGGGTCCGCCGGCAGGCGACGCGCCAGCCGCGCGCGCAGCGCCTCGCGGCGGGCCGGATCCAGCGCCAGCACGTAGCCGGGCGCCGGCCCGGTCCCGTGGAGGAACGGCGTCCAGTAGTCGTCGAAGTCGGCGAACTCGGTCGGCACCTCGAGCGCCGTGGTCACCACCCGTGCGAGCCCCGCCCCGCGAAAGAGCGCTTCCAGCGCCGGCGCGCGACAGAGCGGGAAGCGCCGGCCTTCGTCGTGCGCGGCGGCGCCCGGGTCCGCGGCGACCGCTTCGTCCCAGAAGCGGCGCAGGAACTCCATGCCGTCCGCGTAGTCCCAGACGTACGCGGCGACCGTGCCGCCCGGGCGGGCCCGATCGCGCATGGCGGCGATGGCCCGGGCCGGCTCGGGGATGAAGTTCAACACGAGCCCCGAGACGATCACGTCGAACCGGCCGTCGCGTCGCGGCAGGTCGCCGGCGTCCGCCAGGACGAACGAAGCGCGCGGGTCGGGGCAGTCGCCGCGCGCGTGCTGGAGGAACGCCTCGCTCGGCTCGCAGGCGATCACCGACGCGGGCTCGCAGCGCTCGCAGAGCGTGGTCGTGAGCGCCCCGGTGCCGCACCCGACCTCGAGCCAGTGCGCCGCGGGGCCCGCGCGCAGCCACTCCACGAACGCGGCGGCGAGCGGGCGACTCCAGCGGCCCATGTACGCTTCGTAGGCGGCGCCGGCGACCCAGCGATCGCCCGGGGCGTTGGTCATCAGGTTCCTCCGTGTCCGCGCCGCACGGGGCGCGGACAACAATCCGCGCTCAGTACGCCAGCGAGTCGCGCGCGAACAGCGGCCCGGGGTTCCTGCCTTCCGCCGCGCTCCGGAGCCGGAACATCAATCCGCCCCACGTCGTGTTGCACGAGACGAAGTAGCCGGACTCCTCGCGCCACTTCCCGTGGACGAAATCCAGCAGGATGTTCGAGCGCTCGGCGCGCGTGCTGAAGATCAGCTCGGTGTTCTCCCACTCGCGCCCGGACTCGCAGCGCCAGGCGACGCGAGCGGCGCTCCGTTCGAGCAACCGCAGCCGGTAGAGGGTCGAGCGGTTGAAGAAGCCCAGGCTCACGGTTCGATCGGGCAGCGTCTCGACGTCCTCCGCCCACCACTGGCGCAACCCGTCGCCGGTCGAGACGAGCGTCGCGAGCACCTCCGCCGGTGCGGCGATCGTGATCGAATGATGGATGTCCGGCATGCAGGTCCCCTCCACGGCCCGAATCGGTCCGGTGACGATGGCGGAGCCGGGCGGTCGCGGGCAACGGGAATCTCGTGAGGTGCGGGCGGCCCGCACCGTTCACCACCGAGCGGGGCGCGCGCTGCTCGCCGGCTCCGCGCTCGCATGCGGCGATGGGCCGCTTCCGCTCGCGCGGCGGCGGCCCATCGATCGCGTTTTCGGTCCGACCCGGCTCAGCCCTTCACGAGGTTCCTCAGCACCGTCTGCAGGATGCCGCCGTTGCGGTAGTAGTCCACGTCCACCGGGGTGTCGAGGCGCGCGGTCGCGGTGAACGTGAGCACCGAGCCATCCTCGCGCGCGGCCCTCACCGTGACCTTCTGGCCCGGCTTCAGTCCGGCGGTGAGCCCCCCGACGTCGAACGTTTCGCGCCCGGTGAGCCCCAGTGACTCGGCGGTCTGTCCGCTCTCGTACTGCAGCGGCAGCACGCCCATGCCGACCAGGTTCGCGCGGTGGATGCGCTCGTAGGACTCGGCGAGCACCGCGCGCACGCCCAGCAGCAGCGTCCCCTTGGCGGCCCAGTCGCGCGACGAGCCGGCGCCGTACTCCTTCCCCGCCAGCACCATCAGCGGGATGCCCGCGGCGCGGTAGCGCTCGCTCGCGTCGAAGATGCTGGCCTTCTCGCCGCTCGGCAGATGGATCGTGACGTTGCCCTCGCTGCCGGGCACCAGCAGGTTCTTCAGGCGGATGTTCGCGAACGTGCCGCGCACCATGACTTCGTCGTGCCCGCGGCGGGAGCCGTACGAGTTGAAGTCCTTCTTCACCACGCCGCGCGACTTGAGCCAGCGGCCGGCGGGGCTCTCCTCGGCGATGTCGCCGGCCGGCGAGATATGGTCGGTGGTCACCGAGTCCGCCACCATCGCCAGCACGCGCGCGCCGTGGATGTCGGCGACGGGCGCGGGCTCGGGGCCGAGGCCGAGGAAGAACGGCGGCTCGTGGATGTAGGTGCTCGCCTCGTCCCAGTGGAACTTCTCGCCGCCGGCGACCGGGATGTCGTTCCAGCGCGGATTGCCGTCGAAGACGTTCGCGTATTCGCTGCGGAACTGCTCGGGCTTGAGCGCCGCCGCCATCGCGTCGGCGACCTCCTTCTGCGTCGGCCAGACGTCGCGCAGGTGGACGGGCCGGCCGTCCTTGCCGGTGCCGAGCGGCTCCTTGTCGAAGTCGATGTCCACGGTGCCCGCCAGGGCGTACGCGACCACCAGCGGCGGCGAGGCCAGGTAGTTCGCGCGGGTGCTCGGGTTGATGCGGCCCTCGAAGTTGCGATTGCCGCTCAACACCGCGGCGGCGACCAGGTCGCCCTGCTTCACGCCGTCGGCGATCGCGGCCGGCAGCGGGCCGGAGTTACCGATGCACGAGGTGCAGCCGTATCCCACCAGGTAGAACCCGAGCGCTTCGAGCGGCTTCATCAGGCCGGCGGCCTCGAGGTAGCGCGTCACCACCTTGGAGCCGGGTGCCAGGCTGGTCTTCACGTGCGGCCTGCGCGTCAGCCCGCGCGCAGCGGCCTTCTGCGCCAGCAGGCCGGCGGCGATCATCACCGACGGATTCGAGGTGTTGGTGCACGAGGTGATCGCCGCGATCACCACCGAGCCGTGAGCGAGCGTCGAGCGTTCGCCGTTGGTGCCGACCTCGACCTTGCGCGCCAGGTCGCCCATGGAAAGTCCGTAGCCGCGCTCCTTGACGGGAGCGGTGAGGGCGCGGCGGAACGCGCTCTTCATCTCGCGCAGCGCGACGCGGTCCTGCGGGCGCTTGGGGCCCGCGAGGCTCGGCTCCACCTCGCCGAGGTCGAGCGCCAGCGTGTCGTTGAATGCCGGCTCGGGCGAGGCGTCGGCGCGGAACAGCCCCTGCTCCTTGGTGTACGCCTCGACCAAGCGGGCCGCATCGGCCCGGTTGGTGCGCTCGAGATAGCGCAGGGTCTCGGCGTCGACCGGGAAGAAGCCCATCGTGGCTCCGTACTCGGGCGACATGTTCGCGATGGTCGCGCGGTCGGCGATCGACATCGCCGACAGGCCGGGACCGAAGAACTCGACGAACTTGTCGACCACGCCCCGCTTGCGCAGCATCTGCGTGACGGTCAGCACCAGGTCGGTGGCGGTCACGCCATCGCGCAGCGCGCCGGTGAGGCGGAAGCCCACCACCTGCGGCATCACCATGTAGAGCGGCTGGCCCAGCATCACCGCTTCGGCCTCGATGCCGCCGACGCCCCAGCCCACCACGCCGAGCCCGTTGATCATGGTGGTGTGCGAGTCGGTGCCGACCAGCGAATCCGGGAACGCCTCGCGCACGCCGTCGCGCTCGGCGGTCAGGACGCCCTGTGCGAGGTACTCGAGGTTCACCTGGTGGACGATGCCGGTCGCGGGCGGCACCACGCGGAAGTTGCGGAACGCCTTCTGCCCCCAGCGCAGGAACTCGTAGCGCTCGCGGTTGCGCGTGAACTCGATCTCGGCGTTCTGCGCGAGCGCGGCGCCGATGCCGAACACGTCGACCTGCACCGAGTGGTCGATCACCAGGTCGACCGGCACCAGCGGGTTGATCTTCTTCGGGTCGCCGCCCATCCGCGCGACCGCGTCGCGCATCGCGGCGAGATCGACGACACACGGCACGCCGGTGAAGTCCTGCAGGATCACGCGCGCGGGCTTGAACGGGATCTCGACCGGTGTGCTCGCCGCCGCGGGCGTCCAGCGCGCGAGGCGCTTCACGTCGTCCTGCGTGACCTGGTAGTCGTCGCAGGTGCGCAGCGCGGCCTCGAGCAACACGCGGATCGAGAACGGCAGACCGTCGAGCGCGACGCCGATCGACGACGCGAGACGGTCGAGGCGGTGGATGGTGAGGTTGCCGGCGGGGGTGGCGAGCGTGGCTCGCGCGCCGAACGGATCGGCGGGACGGGAGGCGTTCATGACGCATCCTTTCCGGTGACGAGGGCACACAGGGCCCTCGGTGGAACGGGGGGACACACAGGGTCCCCTGTGAACGATGCCTGCGGGGACGATACACCTGAGCGGGCGACCGTGGAGGGCCGAATTCACCCGGCATGCGCGACCGCGTCAGCGTTCGTGCGGCCCGGGCACCGGATGCTCACCCGCGCTCCAGCGCAGCAGGGCGCGCGAGGCGAGCCAGGGCGAGGGCGCCGTGCCGTCCCTCAGCATCCGCCGCCAGCTCGCGTGGTCGAGCCGCCGCGTCCCTGGCTGCGTGAACTCGTGGTATGCGTACACCGCACCGCGGCAGACGAACGCGTGGTCGCCGTCAGGCACCGCCACGTAGATCACGTGCGCGAGCCCGGTGCCCACTTCGAGGCACTGCCCGGATTGGTACTCGGTCGCCAGGTCGGTGACGATCCCCATCGGCAGCATCGCGGCGCCCATGTTCGAGCGGTTGAAGGCGAGGGACTTGAAGCGCCGCCCCAGGCTCTTCAGGAAGATCCCGTCCTCGATGGTCTGGGACTCGCCCGCCAGCTCGCGATGAGCGAGGTCGCCGCAGTGGGCCAGGATCCCCGACAGCTCGTCGAACACGTCGCGAGTGGGGCGCAGGGTCGCGAATTCCCGGATCAACCGAACGCGTTCGCGCTCACGCCAGTCGTCGAGCGTCGCCGAGAGAGAGAGCGGCCTGCGGTTTGACGCGCCGGACGAGCGTGCAGGCTCCGGCCACGCGGAAAGCGTGCGTTCACGGCTCGATTCGATCGCCTCGAACAAGCCGGCTCGATCCAGACGGTAGCGCAGTGAACGACACATCGAGTCCAGGCGCGCGAAAAACACCGGCACCGGCTCGACGTAGCCGTGGAACCGTGCGGTCGCCGGCGAGAGCCCCATGCAGATGTTCGCTTCCTTCGCGAACGGCGCCGTCAGGTCGACGATCTCGGCCCATCCGCCGAGCGCGGTGTTGATCTGCTTCTCCTCCCAGGCCGGACCTCGCATGAAGGCCGGGGCGCGCGCGTCGCGGATGAAGAGCGCGCCGAGCGTCTGCAGCGTGGCCTCGGGCAGATCTGTGACCGGTCCGGCGGGCGCTGCGGGCGCCGCATCGATCACCCGCCAGCCACGCTCGCGCGCGAGTTCCACCGCCTGGCGGGAGCCCATGAGATCGCCCACGACTCCGAGGCTGGTGAGCGGCCACACGCCCGACTCCAGCGCCTGCTGGAAACGGTGGGCGCCGCGCGTGTAGCGCTGGCCCAGCACACGCATACCGCGCTCGCCGGCGCGCTCGGCCGCGCCACTCGGGCGCGTGTCAGCCGCGGTGTGGATGCGCGGGGCGGCCACGGACGCGAGCGACCTGCGCAGTGCCGCGAGCGCCGCATCGTGAGCGTCGATGCCCTCGATCGCGCGGACCGCGTCCGCGGGCGTCGCATCGTCATTGGGTCCGTAGCACGCGCCCAACAGTCCGTCCAGGTCGCGCCAGCTCGCCAGCAGCGCGGGACGCGAGCGCAGTGCCTCCGCGATCGCCAGCGCGAGACGCGTCTCGCGTTCATCGGTCGCGCGGAAGGTGGCCCGCCCGAGGAACACGACCGCCTGGAAGTAGCCCGGGTCGCCATCGCCCATCGAGAACCTGCCGCGCGGGGCGTACTTGGTGAAGTCCTCGGTCCGACCGAGCACGGCCGAGTGCTCGATCCGCGCGTGTGCTCGAATGCGCCCGAGATCGCCACCGACGGCCGCCGCGCTCGCGACCGACAGCCCGAGCGCGCGCGGATCCTCCCCGTCGAGCAGCGCGACTGGCACGGCGAAGTAGGCGGCCGCCGCTCCGGCATCGAGGTCGCCCGCGGCGGCGCGCGAGCGAAGCGCGACGAGCATGCCGCGGCAGAATCCCGCCAGGCGAGGCGCCACCACGAGCGCGTCCCGCTCGGCGAGCGCCGCGCGGGCGGTCGACGCATATGCGTGGAACGCCTGATCCGACGTCACGAATGGGTACTCGGTGCCGAGGAACTCGAATAGCTCGTTGCTCGTCGCGAGGTCGATCGCGAATCCCTGCTCGATGCGCGGTACGCAGCCGCGGCCCAACGGGCGCCCAGCCCGGTAGCCTTCGCCGCGATCCCGGTCGCCCCGGCAACGCGAGGGACGTGCACGGCTGATCACCGTGCGGCGAGCCGGAGACTACCGCTCCGGTGGAGGATCGCAGCGGCAATTCGTCGCGCGCTCGTCGCCACCATGCTCAGCGGCGCCTCCATCGCAGTTTGCCCACGCCTCACGCGCGCCGCGATTCCGCTTGCGGAGCGGTCGTGAGCGTCAGGGTTCCGGAGCCGAGTCCGAAGTCGAGCATGATCAGCAGCCGCGAGCGCGCGGTATCCGAGGTCGCCGAGCGCAACTCGCCGAGGATCGGCATCGCGGATGCCGGTACCGCAGGGCGCGCGACCGCCGAGACCGGGATCGCGGCGACCGGTGCGGAGGCGGCCGCGCCGACTGCAGCCGACAGCAGCGGGATGAGCAGGAGCGGAAGCGAAGTCGTGACAGCGCGGGCGTGCGGCATGGCCGCCTTCTTTCACGCGTGGTCCGCGAGCCGGAATCCTGGGGAGTCCGCTTCTCGTCGCGACCGACCCTACACCCCACCCACGGCTCGGGCGAGGGAATCCTGCGCCCAGCCCGAGGCGGCGGCGCCCGCTGCGAGCGCCGCCCCGCCGCGCCCGCGCGGCTCAGTGGCAGGCGCCGGCCAGTGACTCGATCGGCTGGAATCGCACGCCATCGTCCAGGGTGCGCGCGGTGAGCCGACCGGCCTCCGCGTGGAACTGCTGGCGCTCGGCACG
Organism: Candidatus Eiseniibacteriota bacterium; assembly: GCA_963725865.1. Taxonomy (GTDB): domain Bacteria; phylum Eisenbacteria; class RBG-16-71-46; order RBG-16-71-46; family RBG-16-71-46; genus CAVSAC01. Next base: position 139,925 of record CAVSAC010000012.1, on the reverse strand, counting down.
ACCCACGCCGTCCTCGCCGCTGGCGACGCGCAGCAGGCGCGGGGTGAGCACGAGCGCGTAGTCGTGGCCGCCACCGCGGATGCGGGCGCACAGCACGTCGTCTTCGTTCAACGTGGCGTCGGCGATCGAGCCGGCCGGCATCCGGCCGCGGATCGCGCACAGTCGAATGCGTGTCGCGCCGCCCGAGAGCTCGAGCGCCAGCGCATATCCGTCGCCGTCGGTGGCGGCGAAGGAGGCCGCGAACACCGCGGCCCCAGCGCCGCGAATTCCTCGACCACGGGAACGGCATCCACTCCGCGACCGGCGTGCGCGGCCACCGCATCGAGCAGGCCGTGCGCGGTGCGCGCCGCGAGTTGCGCGCGAACGACCCAGGACAGTTGTCCCGCGAGGAATGGCTCCACGTTCGGACCGATCGGGATCCGCAGCGCATAGAGGACGAGCACCACGTCGGCGGAGTTCTCGGGCGCCCGGCCGGCGGCGCGCAGTTCCGACACGTCGCCCGCGGCCGAACCGGGCCGCGCCCCGTATCGAGGACGCATGAGGCCCTCGTCCCCCGAGCCGCCGCCGCCGCCGCCGCAGGCTCCGACCAGCGTGCAATAGGGAGACATCCCCGATCTTGCCGCTGAGGCAGAACTGATAGCTGCCCCCCACGCCGCAGTCTCCAGCCGGCCACGCAGTGCATGCAGACGCCCATCGCCGAGGCGCGCCCCCGGCGACGTCCCCAGAGCCGCCACGATGGCCACCACTCCCACCCAGTCGATTCGCGCCATGTCCCACCTCCATCGGGGACTCGTGCGGGGATCCGGGACGGTCCTCCGTCCCGCGTCGGTCGAGCGCAAGGGTGGTGCCACGAGGGGCATCCGCATCGCGCGCTGGATCCCACGGCGCACCGCAGCGGCCCCGACGGCGAGGGGCGCGGAAGCGTCGGCGATCGATGGACGCTCGTCGGGCCGACGACGACCGTGACGCTACCCGCGCGGCGCGGTGGGCGGCTTCGTGCTCGCCGCGCCGTCCGCCCGGCGCCGGCGCAGCAGCACCACAGGCGCGATCAGGGCCAGCGCCGCGAAGGCGAACCACTGGATCGCGTACGAGACGTGGAGCGCCTCGGGATACGGCGGCGGGAGCTCCTTCGCCGGCATCGCCGGCACGCCGGGCCCGGGCAGCGCCTGCACGACGTAGGGCGCGAGCGGGTACGGGAAGCGCGCAGCCAGCGAGTCGACATCCAGGTGCAGTGTGAGCCAGAGCCGCCCGCGATCGGTCGCCAACGCCACCGGCGCCGCGCCGCGCGGGCCGTGCACGGGCGCCTGCACGAGCCCGATCACGGTGCGCTCGCCGGGCTCGGGATGGTCTTGTGGCCGCGCGCGGGTGGGATCCTCGGCGGCGAGCCAGCCGCGATCCACGAGCACCGCGCCCGCGGAGTCGCCGAGCAGCAGCGGCGTGACCACGTCGACGCCGGCCTCGCCCGCATGAAAGTGCCCGCCGAGCAGCACCTGGCGCGACTCGTCGTAGCGCCCGCGCACCCGCACGCGCCGATCGCGCACCGCCGCGAGCGGCGGCAGCGGCGCGGCCAGCTCGCGCGGAGGCGCGGTGAGTGCGGCGCGCAGCGCGGCGTTGAGCGCGCGCTTCTCGGCCAGGCGCCGCAGCTGCCAGAGCCCGAGCGAGACGCAGGCCACCGCCACCACGGTCACGAGCAGCGCGCCGAGCACGAGGCGCGCCTTCATCGCGGCCGGGCTCCGCGGTTCGCGCGGGCGCGTCGGCGTCGCGTCACGCCCCCGGCTTGGGCGCGGGCGGGGCGAGCTCGAACGCGACCAGGGTCGAGGTGAATCCGCAGGTCTTGTGGGAGCTGTCGCAGAACGGCTTGTTGCTCGACATGCCGCAGCGACACAGCGACACCCGCGTGCGGCCGGCGAGCCCGAACGACTTGCCCTCCTGGTCGACGACCTCGAAGTCGCCCTCGATGCGCAGCGAGCCGTTGTTGACGACGGTGATCCGGGTCGAAGCCATGGCGCTCTCCGTGGTTCGGGACGGTGGTCGCGCGACTCTAGCAGAGGTCGCGGCCCACGACAGGAACCGGATGGGCGACATGAGCTTGGCTTGGCGCCGCCGGGCCGTGCGGCACGGCGCAACGAGCCGTGCCTCGCGCGGCGGCCGGCGCCGGCGGTGGCGGCGGCGCCGGGCGGCGCCGGCGGGGCGGCGGCACGCGTGCCGCCTGCAACCCTCCGGCCGACCCGGGCGTATCATCCCCACGACATGCAGGGCGGGAGGCGTCCGCGCCGGACGCCGCGTCCGGATCGATGCAGTGAAAGGAGCCGTGCCGTGATCGAGCTGGTGGTCCTGGCTGCGCTGGGCTTCACCGCCCTGATCGTCCTGGGAGTGCTGGCGTCGGTGGCATCGTTGCTGTGGTGGGTGGTCGCGCTCCCGTTCACGCTGCTGCGCTGGACCTTCAAGCTGCTCGCGGCGCTGCTGGCGCTGCCGTTCCTGCTGGTGTTCGGGCTGCTCGGCCTGGTGGTATTCGGCGGCGGGGCGCTGATCCTGTTCCTGCTGCCTGCGCTGCCGTTCATCGCGATCGCGGCGCTGGTGTGGGCGCTGATGAAGAAGCGCCATCCGGCGGGCGCGACCAGCTAGGCCTGCGACTTCGCGTGACGGGGTGGCGCGGCGTGCGCCACCCCGTTCGCGTTGGTGGCGGCACGGCCGCGAGCGCGTCGCGGCCGCCACTCCAGGGCCCGCCGCCCCAGACGCTGCCAGCCCCCCACTTGCGCGCACCCGCGCCCATCGCGCATCTTCTCCCGCCGCGTCATCGTCCCCGCCCACCCGAACACCGTGAGGAACGCGTTGCCCGACATCATCTACACCATGAAGGACCTCGGAAAGGTCGTGCCCCCCAAGCGCGAGATCCTGAAAGGCATCTGGCTGTCGTTCTGGTACGGCGCCAAGATCGGCGTGCTGGGCCTCAACGGCGCCGGCAAGAGCTCGTTGCTCCGCATCATGGCGGGAGTGGATCCGGACTTCATCGGCGAGGCGTTCATCGGCAAGGGCTACAGCGTGGGCTTCCTGACGCAGGAGCCGCAGCTCGACCCGAAGAAGAGCGTGCTCGGCAACGTGCAGGAAGGCGTCGCGGACAAGGTGAAGGTGGTCGAGCGCTGGAACGAGATCAGCGCGCGCTTCGCCGAGCCGATGGACGACGACGAGATGACCAAGCTGCTCGAGGAGCAGGCCAAGGTCCAGGACCGGATGGACCACGAGAACCTGTGGGACCTCGACCGCCAGCTCGACATCGCGATGGACGCGCTGCGCTGTCCGCCCGCCGACGCCGCCGTGACGACGCTCTCGGGCGGCGAGCGCCGCCGCGTCGCGCTCTGCCGCCTGCTGCTCAGCAAGCCCGACCTGCTGCTGCTCGACGAGCCCACCAACCATCTCGACGCCGAGAGCGTGGCGTGGCTCGAGCGCTTCCTCAAGGAGTACCCCGGCACCGTGGTCGCCGTCACGCACGACCGCTACTTCCTCGACAACGTCGCGGGCTGGATCCTCGAGCTCGACCGCGGGCAGGGCATCCCGTGGGAGGGCAACTACACCTCGTGGCTGGAGCAGAAGAAGAACCGCCTGGCGACCGAGGAAAAGCAGGAGAGCGCGCGCCAGAAGACGCTCCAGCGCGAGCTGGACTGGGTGCGCATGGCGCCGCGCGCGCGCCAGGCGAAGGGCAAGGCGCGTCTGGCGGCGTACGAGAAGCTGCTCGCCGAGGAGGGACAGCAGAAGCTCGAGGCGATCGAGATCTACATCCCGCCCGGGCCGCGTCTCGGCAACGTGGTCATCGAGGCCGAGAAGCTGACCAAGGGCTACGGCGACAACCTGCTCATCGAGGATTTCTCGTTCAAGCTGCCGCCGGCCGGCATCGTGGGCGTCATCGGCCCCAACGGCGCGGGCAAGACCACGCTGTTCCGCATGCTCACCGGACAGGAGCAGCCCGACAGCGGCTCGCTGCGCATCGGCGACACCGTGAAGCTGGCGTACGTGGACCAGTCGCGCGACACGCTGTCGCCCGACAAGAACGTCTGGGAGGAGATCTCGGGCGGCGAGGAGTCGCTGGCGCTCGGCAAGCGCGAGCTGAACTCGCGCTCGTACGTCGCGTCGTTCAACTTCAAGGGCGCCGACCAGCAGAAGCGCGTGAAGGACCTCTCGGGCGGCGAGCGCAATCGCGTCCACCTCGCCAAGCTGCTGAAGAGCGGCTGCAACCTGCTGCTGCTCGACGAGCCCACCAACGACCTCGACGTCGACACGCTGCGCGCGCTCGAGGACGCGCTGCTCGAGTTCGCGGGCTGCGTGATGGTGATCTCGCACGACCGCTGGTTCCTCGACCGCATCGCCACCCACATCCTGGCGTTCGAGGGCGACTCCGAGGTGCGCTACTTCGAGGGCAACTTCGAGGCGTACGAGGCCGACCGCCACGCGCGCCTGGGGGCCGAGGCCGACCAGCCGCACCGCATCCGCTACCGGCGCCTGACGCACGACTGAGGCGCGTGCGCGCGGCGGCCCCGGGCGCCCGCCGCGAGTTCCACGGCGTCGCCGGCTTCGAGGTGGCCAGCCCGCGAGGACTGTGTCAGGGTTCGCGGCGTTCCCCCCGTTCTCGGCTCGCGCCCCGCTCGCGCGTGGGACCGAAAGGAGCCGCCGTGCCGACCCGCCCCTGCTCCCCCGCCCGTCATCGCGTGCGTCCGCGAGCGCCGCAGGCGATCCTCGTCCGGCTCATGCTGCCCGTCCTGCTGCTCGCCGCGAGCGCCTCGAGCGGGGCCGCGGCGATTCCTGGCTTCGTGACGCAGTCGAGCTGGGCCGCGGCCCGCACGCCGCACTTCACCGTGCTCACCGATGCCGACGCGGGGGTGGCCACCGACCTGGCGCGCCGCCTCGAGCGACTGACCCAGGTGCTGGCGCGCGTGAATCCCGACCTGCGCGCCGTCACACCCGCGCACGTCCACGTGATCGCGCTGCGCGACACCGCCGAGCTGCACGCCTACGCGTTCAGCCCACTGATGGAGAGCTTCGCGGGGTTCTCGGGATCCGGAGTCCTCGGCGGCCACATCGTGATCGCGCTCTCGGTGCCCGATTCGCGCACCGCGGTGCTGTACCACGAGTACACGCATCTGTACCTGCGCGCGAACTACGCCACCCTCCCGCTGTGGCTCAACGAGGGCCTGGCGCAGTACTACGAGACCGTGCGCATCACCGATTCGTGGGCCGAGGTGGGCCGGGTGCAGAGCGACAAGCTGGAGTGGGCGCGGCATCAGGACTTGATGACGCTGGACGCGCTCGCCGGCATGCAGACGGGCGCCCGCGCCTACCTGCGCGACAACTCGATCCAGCGCGCATTCTACGCGGAATCGTGGCTGCTGACGCACTACCTGCAGTCGAAGGCGGGTGGTCGCGCGGATCGCTTCGCGGCGTTCCTCGCGCAGCTGCGCACCGGCGCCAAACCCCGCGCGGCATTCGACGCCGCGTTCGCGGCGGGCGACTGGGACGCGGTGACGCAGGAGCTGCCGGCGTACTTCGATCGCATCGCGTTCGAGAACACCCGCAAGGTGGAGTTCGCCGGGCCATTGGCGAACGTGGCGATCGCAACGCGCGAGCTGCCGGCCGGGGAGGCGCTCCAGGCGCTGGGCGCGCTGGTGCTCTCGTACGGACCGGACCGCCAGGGCGATGCGCTCGATCATCTGCGCACGGCGGCCACCTGGGATTCGACCTCGGCGGCGGGCCGCGCGTGGCTCGGCTACGGCCTGGAGGTGAGTGGCGACACGAGCGCGGCCGACCTCCACGAAGCGCGCGCCGCGGCGCTCGCCCACCAGCAGCCCGAGGTTCCCCTGCTGGCCGGGCTCGGCCTGCTGCAGCGCATCTACCAGGCGCAGGGCCCGGCCCAGCACGAGCGCGCGGCCGGCTGGGCGCGCCGCGCCCGCGAGCAGTTCCGGCGCGCGCTCGCCCTGCAGGGCGACGATCCCGAGGCGCTGGCCGGCTTCGGCCGCACCTTCCTGATCGAAGACGGACCGGTCGACACCTCGGCGATCCGCGCGCTCGCGCGCGCGCTCGAGCTGGCCCCCGGCCGGATCGACGTGGCCGCCGACCTCGCGACGCTGGCGGCCCGCAGCGGGGACCGTGCGACCGCCGAGGCGGTGCTGCGCGACCGCGTGCTGACGACCGGTTCGCGCGGAGCGGCGGTCGGAGTGACGGCGGCGCTGGCGGAAGCGCAGCTGCGGAACGTTCAGGACGCCGCGAGCGGCGGACGCTGGGCGCTGGCGGATTCGCTCGCGGGGGCGCTCGCCGAACAGGCGTCGGAGCCCGACGTGCGCTCGCGTGCGCTCGCGATCCGCTCGCAGGCCCGCCGCAACCTCGCGATCCGCGACTTCAACCGGCTGCTCGACGAAGGTGTATCGCGGTCCAACGCCGGCGACTTCGATGGAGCGATCGGGACGCTGGAACAGGCCCGCCCGCTGGCGCCGGATGGCGACGCGCGACTGCAGGTGGGGCGTACGATCGTGAAGGTGCGCTGCCGGATGGGGATGCGCGATGCGACGGCGGCCCTGAAGGCGGCACGGTACGCCGCCGCCTCGGAGGCGATCGAGGCCACCCTCGCGCTGCCGCTCGACGAGCAGGATCGCGCGAGCGTCGAGTCGCTCGGCCACGACGTCGACGCCCGCAGGATCATCGCGGGGGCCGACGCCCTGGCGAAGGCCCGGCGACTCGCCGAGGCGCGCCGCGAGTACCAACGCGTGCTGGCGCTGCCGGCCAGCGCCCCGCTGCTCGACCACGCGCGCACTCGGATTCACGCGATCGACCGGGCGCTGGGTGCGCACTGAGTGCGCCGTGGTAGCCTGCGACCCATGAACTCGCGAGCCGGGACCTGGGTGGTGGTGGCGCTGCTCGCGTGCGCGGGCGCGGCTCCGGCGCGCGCCGCCGAGCCGGCCGACGCGCCGGCGTTCATCGCGCGCGTGCTCGCGGCGCACGGCGGCTGGAACCGGCTCCAGCGGGTGAAGACCTACCGGATCGAGGGCACGCTGTTCTCGATCCGGCGTCACGACGAGTCCCCGACCGTGCGCGTGTCGGCGGGCCCCGCGCGCCTCAAGGTGCTCATCGACTACGCCGACGGGCACGAGGCGCGGCTGCTCGACGGCCGTCAGGGCTGGCGCGCGGTCGGCGGCGGGGCGTTCGAGGCGTCCTCCGGACCGATGCGGGATGCGATCGTGCTGCAGGCCGCGCGCGCGGCGGTGCCATGGATCCTGCACGACCGCCAGGCGGACGCGCGGCTGATCGAGCCGTTCGAGCGCGACAGCCTGCGCTGGCCCGGCGTCGAGATCCCGCTCGAGGGCTCGCTGCGGCTGCGCGTGTACGCCGACCCGGAGACCTGGCGCGTGCGCATGAGCCAGGGGCTGCTCACGCACGGCGGCATGGAGACGCACTTCGAGACCTACTACGAGGACTGGCGCTCCGTCGACGGGGTGTGGTTCGCGTTCCGCGAACAGAACTGGGCCTCGGGCGCCCACACGGGCGCGACCACCATCCGCACGGTGATCGTGAATCCGCCGCTGACCCGGGACGCGTTCAGCCCGCCGCGCGCGAAGGGGCCCGCGCCCGGTCGCTCCTCGTAGCGCGCGCCGCATCCCGGTCGTCGACGCGCGGCTCACGCCTCCAGTCGCATCCGCGCCAGCAGGTCGCGGAAGCGCGGCTCGCCCCGCAGGCCGTCGAGCCGCGGGTGCACCTTGATCCACACCAGCGCCCCGTCGCGCGCCTCGTGGGCGCGCTCGAGCCAGTCGAGCGCCTCCGCGTTCTGCCCGACGATCGCGTGGTACGAGGCGATCCCGAACGGCGAGACGAATCGGTCGCGCGCCCGCTCCATCACCCGCTCGATCGCCGCCGTCGCCTCGTCCCGGCGCCCGGCGCGCGCGAGCAGGATCGCCAGTCCCGCGGACGCCGAGGCCGCGGAGTCCGGCGACGAGGTACCGAGCCGCATGTGCTCGAGCGCCTCGTCCAGCCGACCGACGTGCTCGAGGGCACGCGCGAGGTCGGTGTGCCCGGGGCCGAACGAGGGATCCATCTCGAGGCAGCGGCGGTAGTAGTCGATGGCCCGCTCGAAGCGGCGCGCGTAGAACAGCACGTCCCCGACCGCGGTGTGGATGACGAGCGAGAGCGGATCCAGCTCCAGCGCGCGCTCGGCCTCCGCGATGGCCTCCTCGTGACGGGCCATCCCGGACAGGAACTGCGCGTACCAGCGCCGCCCGCTGGCGTAACCCGGATTCAGCTCGATCGCGCGCAGGAAGGCACGCTCCGCCAGCGGCCAGTCCCAGTCGTGGAAGCGCAGCACGAACCCCAGCGACGCGTGCAGGTCGGCGAGCGTGGGGTCGAGCGCCAGTCCGCGCTCGGCGGCCTCCTTCGCGCGCGCGTAGCTCTCGTGCGGCGGGAGCACGTTGGTGTTGCCGAGGACGCTGTAGGCGTCCGCGAGCCCGGCGTACGCGAGGCTGTACCGGGGATCGATCGCCAGCGCCTGCTCGTACAGCGCGATGCTCTGGCGGAGCGCCTCCGGGGACATGCGGTTCCAGAGGAAGCGTCCCTGCAGGTAGGCCAGGTGCGCGGCCGGATCCACCGCGCCCTTGGGGGCGCTGCGCGCCTGCTCGTCGGGCGTGAGCTGCACGCGGATGCCGTCGGCGATCGCGTGGGTCACCTCGCTCTGGAGCGCGAGGATGTCGGTGAGGTCGCGCTCGAAGCTCCGCGCCCACAGGCTCCGGTCGGTGGCCGCCTCGATCAACTGGACCGTGATGCGCACCCGGTCGCCCGCGCGGAGGGCGGAGCCCTCCACGATCGCGTCGACCTTCAGCTCGCGCGCGATCTCGGGCAGCGGCCGGTCCGAGCCCTTGAAGCGCATCGCGGAGGTCCGCGAGATCACGCGCAGCGCGCCGATCTGCGCGAGGTCGGCGATCAGCGCGTCGGTCATCCCGTCCGCGAAGAACTCCTGCGCCGGATCGCCCGAGCGGTTCTGGAACGGCAGCACCGCCAGCGAGCGCACGGTCGCGGGCGGCAGCGGAGCGTCGCGGCCTTCGCGCGCGGGCGCCGGCGACGAGGGCATGCTCGGGCCCGTGGATTCGCCGCGCAGCGCGCGGATCAGTGCGCCGGCGTCCGCGAAGCGATGGGCGGGATCCTTCTGCAGGCAGCGCGCCACGATCGCGCTCAGCTCGGCCGACAGGCCGGGACGGACATCCGCGAGCGCGGGCGCGTCCTCGTGGACGATGCGGTAGAGCAGCGTGACCGCCGAGTCCGCGTGGAACGGCTGCCTGCCGGTGGTCGCCTCGAACAGCAGCACCCCGAGCGCCCACAAGTCGGAGCGCGCATCGCAGCGTCCGTGCTCGATCTGCTCCGGCGCCATGTAGGCCAGCGTCCCGGAGAGCTCCGGAGCGAAATCCCGGGTGCTCGCGCGGGTCAGGTCGTCCCGGTCAGGGACGCAGTGGGCGAGCCCGAAATCGAGCACCTTGGCGTGACCGCGGGGCGTCAGCGCGACGTTGCTGGGCTTGAGATCGCGATGCACGACGCCCTGCTCGTGCGCCGCCTGCAGCGCCTCCGCGATCTCCAGCGCGAGTGCGCGCGCGCGCGCCTCGGGCAGCGATCCGGAGTCCAGCAGCTCCGCCAGCGTCTGCCCCGCCACGTACTCGAGCACCAGATAGTCGGTGCCGCCGTCGGCATCGAAATCGAACAGCGTCGCGATGTTCGGATGCAGCAGGCGCGACAGCGCGCGGGCTTCGAGCCGGAAGCGCTCGCGGGCGGCCGCGTCGCGCAGCGCGTCCTCGCGCAGGACCTTGAGCGCCACCTCGCGCCCCAGCCGCGGGTCCTCCGCGCGGTACACGATTCCCATCCCGCCTTCGCCAAGGCGTTCGAGGATCCGGTAGCGACCGAGCGTGTCGCCGATCATGGAGGTCTCTCGGGTGGGGTTCCGCAGGCGGCTGGGACCGGGGAATGTAACCTCGCGCCGGGCCCGCGACCAACTTCGCGTGCGCCCCGCCGGCCCACCGCGCCCGAATCCTCCCGGGCCCGTCGCGACTCCAAACGTCGGACGACTTCCCGGAGGGACGATTCGTGACCGTGACGTACGAGATCAGCGACTTCCAGACCGACGTGATCGAGCGCAGCCGCGCGGTCCCGGTGCTGGTCGACTTCTGGGCCGCCTGGTGCGGTCCCTGCCGCATGCTCGGGCCGACGCTCGAGCAGCTCGCCCGCGAGGCCGACGGTCGCTGGGTGCTCGCGAAGGTCGACACCGAGGCCCACCCCGAGCTGGCGGAGCGCTACGGCATCCAGGGCATCCCGAACTGCAAGCTGTTCATCGACGGCGAGGTCGCCGACGAATTCACCGGCGCGCTGCCCGCCGAGGCGGTGCGGCGCTGGCTCGCCGGGGCCATCCCCTCGCCGGCCAACGCCGCCGTCGACGAGGCCGCGGCGATGCTGGCGCAGGGGCGCTTCTACGAGGCCGCGCTGGCGCTGCGGGCGGTGCTCGAGCGTGAGCCGCGCCACGACGAGGCGCGGGTGCTGCTGGGACAGGTCCTGCTGCGACTCGATCCGGCGCGGGTCGACGAGGTGGTGTCGCCGATCGGCGCCGACTCCGAGCACCACGAACGCGCCGCCGCGCTGCGCACGCTCGCCGCTCTCGCCCAGCTGGCGGACACTCCCGAGGCGCTGCCGGCCGGGGCGGCCAAGGTCCACGCCCTCGCGGCGGCGCGCGACCTGCGCGCCGGCGACTGGGACGGCGCGCTCGGCGCGCTGGTCGAGGCGATGCGCGCCCAGAGGGACGGCGCGGGTACGATCGCGCGCGAGGCGGGTCGCGCGGTGTATCGGCTGCTCGGCATCCGTCATCCGGCCTGCGAACGCCACCACCGGGGATTCGCGAGCGCGCTGAACGTCTGAGGACGAGCGCGAGCGCGCTCCCTGCTCCCTCCGGAGGCCTCGAGATGAAGACCATCGTGTCGTACGCCGCGATCCTGGGGTTCGCGGTGGTGGCGTGGACATTCGTGATGGGCGTCACGGGCTGGTTCCGCCACCCGGTCCTGCTGCGGCTGTTCTTCCTGGTGATCCCGCTGCAGATCGCGTTGCTGGTCGGCATGCTCTCGCGGACCGCCGCCCAGGGTCGCGGCTACGGCGGCCAGGTGTTCGCGGGCACGCTCGCCTCGGCGCTGGCCGCGGTTCTCATCGTCGGCGGTTCGCTGCTGTTCACGACCGTGGCGTTCCCGCACTACCTGGAGGAGCTGCGCGCGGTCCACGTGGGCATGATGCGCGACCAGGGACTCGGCGAGAGCGAGATCGCGGCCGCGCTCGCGCACCAGGCGCGCCACCAGACGCCGCTGGGCAACGCGCTGGCGGGCGGGATCGGCACCGTGGTGACGGGGCTCGTCACCTCGCTGGTCGCCGGCGCCTTCATCCGCGCGCAGCGCTGAAGCGCCCGCGGGCGCACGAACGCGAACGGCCGGGGCGATGGCCCCGGCCGTTCATGGTGTCTCGGCAGCGGTCGCGAGCTACTTCTTCGGCATCCCGAAGCCCAGCTTCAGGCCGACCGAGATGAAGTTGAACGGATCGTTGTCGGTCTGGATCGACTCGAACGCCGCCGTCACACCGAGCGTGTAGCTCGGGCTGACCTCGTAGTCGAAGCCGCCGCCCACCTTGAAGCCGAACTTGGAGTCGGTCTGCTCGAATCCGTTCGGAGCCGGCACGTCGAGCTTGACCTTGACGTTGTACATGCCCGCGTCGACCTTCGCGTACGGGCGCATCTTGGGGTCCGAGAGCGGCACCGTGTAGGTGGCGAACGCGGTGACCGGGATCATGGTCGCCGTCAGGTTGTCGTTGGTATCGCCCTTGAAGGTCCAGACTCCGGCCTCGATGCCGACCGCGCAGTCCTTGGCCACGCCGTACGAGCCGTAGATGGTGCCGCCGTATCCGGTCTTGTAAGCACTGCCCACCGGACCGTTGGGCAACGCGGCGCCGCCGGTGACGCCGAACCACATGTCGCCGACCGCGGCGAACGAAGCACTCGCGACGAGCATCAGCAGCCCCGTCAGGATCACGATCTTCTTCATGCCTTGCCTCCTTGTAAGGAACCGTTACTCGGGGGTAGCGACCTGGACGGCGCGGCACGCTAGACCAAGGCTCGCGACCCGTCAATCCGTCCGGCAGCGCGCTCGGTCTACGAGCCGCCCCCAGACGGAGTTGCTCGGCAACGGGTTGAGGAGGCTCCGAGGCTCCAGCAGCCCGGCCGACTTGACGGCCATACTACGTCATCCCGCAGCCAAACCCTCGGCCCATGCCATCGCATACCAGAGTGCGGCGTCCGGCCGGCGGCCCCACGAGCGCACCTCCGCGGCCGCAGCGTCGACCGCGGCAGGCTCCAGCGGACCGGCCGCCACGATCGCCGAGCGCGCGCCTTCGAGGATGTGGGCGAGATTCTCGACCAGGTCCGCGAATCCGGGCTGGCCGGCGCAGGCTCCGAAGAACACCCACGTGCACCGCCGCGGTCGCGCGCCGGCCGCGCTCAGCAGCTCGACCAGGCGCCGGCCGACGATCGGATCGCGCCCGGCGCGCAGGTAGCTGCGCTGGTAGGCGGCCCACACCTCGGCGAGGCCGGCCGGTGCGGGCCACAGTCGCAGCACGTCGTGGTCGTCGTCCGCCAGCACGATCCGTCCGCCGGGACGCACCGCGCGCACCATCGCGCGCACCACCGCCAGCGGATCGGCCACGTGCTCGAGCACGAAGCGCGCGTGCGCGAGGTCGAACGCGCCCCACTCGTGCGCGGCCAGCGGCGGCGCCTGGGCGTCGCCGGCGCGCAGCTCGATCAGCGTCGGCCTCGCCGGCCGCCTGCGCCTGGCGCGCGGCCTCGGCGAGCTGCTCGGCGCTGCGCTCGATGCCCAGCGCGCGCACCCCCGCGATCCGCGCCATCGCGCGCGTGAGCTGAGCGAGCCCGCAGCCGAGGTCCAGCACCCGCTCGCCGCCCGCCAGCGCCAGCTCGCGCAGCGAGGCCGCGTTCATCAGCTCGTTGAGGCGCGTCAGGCGCGCCTGCTCGAGCGGATCGGTGCCGTGGACGTAGGGCGCCTCGTCGGACGTCATGCGCGGAAGAGTGTCGGCCGCGCGCGCGGGCGTCAAGCTCCGCGGTGCTTCGGCGTTGACCGCTCCGCGGGCGGCCCGTAGCCTGCGCGCGGAGGTGCCCATGACCGATCCCACGCGCATCGACGCCACGCCCGCGATCGGCGCCGAGGCATGCGCCCGCTGCGGCAGATCCCTCTCGCCCGGCGATCGAGTCGCGGCGGGAGACCGGGTGTTCTGCAGCGCGTGCTACGAGACGCTGCGCGAGGAGCTGCGCCAGGCCGTGGCCGCGATGGGCTCGGACATCCCCTACCCCGCTGCCACGCTCGGGGCGGTACTGGGTGGGGCGCTGGGGGCGCTGGTGTGGTGGGGCTTCACCGCGCTCACCCACATCGCGTTCGGGCTCATCGCGGTCGCGATCGGGTTCCTGGTCGGCCACGGCGTCGTGCGCTTCGCCGGCGGCAAGCGCTCGGTGGGACTGCAAGCGATCGCGATCGCGGTCTCGATCGTGAGCTTCGTGGCCGGCACGTACCTCGTGAACATGACGTTCATCAATCAAGCGCTCGCGAAACAGGGCGAGTCGTTTCGCATCGGCGTGATCCCGCAGAGCGCGGAGCTGTTCGTGCGCGTGGTGGGGACCGGGCTCGGCCTGATGGACGCGGTGTTCCTCGCGATCTGCGTGTACGAGGCTTGGTCGATCACCCGGCCCCTGCGGCTGCACGGGCTCGAGGCGCCGCGCACGTGACGCCGACCCCCGAAGAGCAGCGCCACCTCGAGAACCTGCGCGCGGTGGCCGCGAGCCTGCGCGAGAAGCCGCGCGCGCCCGGCACGGCGTCCGCCGGCGATCCGGCGCACGGGCCCACGCACCGCGGCCGCAATGGCGTGCTCGGGAGCATCGCCGCCGCGGCGGTCCTGGTGCTCGGCAAGCTCAAGTTCGTCGGGCTGCTCGGCGAGCTGCTCCAGCTCAAGACCATCGTGACCCTGCTGATCTCGATCGCGGTGTACGCCACCCAGTGGGGCTGGCCGTTCGCGACCGGTTTCGTGCTGCTGATCCTGGTGCACGAGCTGGGGCACGCGTTGATGCTGCGCCGCGAGGGCATCCCGGCCGGCGCGCCGGTGTTCATCCCGTTCGTGGGCGCCGTGATCTCGATGCGCGGGCGGCCGCGCGACGCCGCGGTCGAGGCGCGGGTGGGGATCGCCGGGCCGGTGCTCGGCTCGCTCGGCGCGTGGGCGGTGATGGCGGCGGGGCTCGCGGGCGGCTGGCCGATCCTGATCGGCCTCGGCCACGTCGGCGCGTGGCTCAACCTGTTCAACCTGCTGCCGGTCTCGCCGCTCGACGGCGGGCGGGTGGCGGGCGCGTTCTCGCGCGCGTTCTGGATCGCCGGCTACGCGCTCGGCGTGCTGGTGCTGCTGCTGATGCCCTCGCCGATCCTGCTGATCGTGATGGCGCTCGGCCTGTTCACGCTGTGGCAGCGCTGGCGCCACCCGATCCCGGGCTACGACGCGATCCCGCGCGGGCAACGGCTGGCGATCGGGCTCGCCTACCTGATGCTGGTGGTGGCGCTGGTCGCCACGCTCGCCATTCCGGTGCCGGCGCCGACGATTCCAGGCGCCGCGTGAGCGCCGCGCGCACGCGTTGACGCCCGCGCGCGCGCGCTCCTATCCTCGCCGTCCATGCCCATCATCCAGATCGAGGACACCCGCCGGAAGGGCCGCCGCGCCACCCCCACCTGCTGGGTCGGCCGCGTGCCGCTCGGCGGCCGGCATCCGGTGGTGGTGCAATCGATGACCAACACGCCGACCGAGGACGCGGGCGCCACCGCCGCGCAGGTCGCGATGCTGGCCGCGGCCGGCTCGGAGCTGGTGCGCATCACCGTCAACACCCGCGAGGCCGCGGCCGCGGTGCCCGAGATCCGCCGCCGCCTGCGCGAGCAGGGCTGCGAGGCGCCGCTGGTGGGCGACTTCCACTACAACGGCCACACGCTGCTCGGCGAGTTCCCCGAGTGCGCCGCGGCGCTCGACAAGTACCGCATCAACCCCGGCAACGTCGGGGTCGGCGAGAAGCACGACGAGAACTTTCGCCGCATGATCGAGGTGGCGGTCGCGCACGCGAAGCCGGTGCGCATCGGCGTCAACTGGGGCTCGCTCGACCGCGGGCTGCTGACGCGCATGATGGACGCGAACGCCCAGCGCCCCGAGCCGCTGCCCGACCGCGAGGTGGTGCTGGAGGCGATCCGCGAGAGCGCGCTGCGCTCCGCCGAGCTGGCGGAGCGCTTCGGCCAGCCGCACGATCGCATCGTGCTGTCGGCCAAGGTGAGCGACGTGCGCGACCTGGTGCAGGTCTACCGCGCGCTGGCCGCGGCGTGCGACTACCCGCTCCACCTCGGGCTCACCGAGGCCGGACTCGGCACCAAGGGCATCGTCGCCACCACGGCGGCGCTCTCGACGCTGCTGTTCGAAGGGATCGGCGACACCATCCGCACCAGCCTCACCCCCGCGCCCGGCGGCGATCGCGCCGAGGAAGTGCGGGTCTGCCAGCAGATCCTGCAGTCGCTCGGCATCCGCGACTTCGCGCCGCAGGTGACGTCGTGCCCGGGCTGCGGGCGCACCACCTCGACGTTCTTCCAAGAGCTGGCCTCGCAGGTCACCGCCCACATCGCCGCGCGCTTGAGCGCCTGGCGCGCCACCTATCCCGGGGTCGAGACGCTGCGGGTGGCGGTGATGGGCTGCGTGGTCAACGGCCCCGGCGAGAGCAAGCACGCCGACATCGGCATCTCGCTGCCCGGCACCGGCGAGGACCCGCGCGCGCCGGTCTATGTGGACGGCAAGCTCGCGGTGACGCTCAAGGGCGACGCCATCGCCGCGGACTTCGCGCGCCTGCTCGACGAGTACGTCGAGCGGCGGTTCGGAGCGGCGCGAAAGGGCTGAGCGGCGGCAGGTAGCGAGAAAGTCCTCGCGAGGATCCGACCCTCGCGCGCGTTCAAGTCGCCGGTCGTCCCCGGCGACACCCGCTGCCGTAGCTTCATCAGCGAATGACCACCATCTTCCGAGTTCGGGCGACACCGCTTGCCTCGATGCGGTAGAGATAGCAGCCGGGCGACCAACCTTCGGTCCGGACGTGACGTGGCAGCGGGGTGAGACCAGGCCAGGACTGTACTTCGTACGGTTGGAGACGAGTGAAGGCAACTCGACGTGACGGGTTGTTGTGCTTGGCGGGAGGTAGGAATGCGAGCCTGGAGTGCTGTGAGGGGGCTGATAGGTGGTGTACTGATTGTCGGTTGTAGTACTGGAGCGGGAGTAAGTGCGGGGGAGCGGACGGTAGGGGCGCGGCTTCAAGTTAGTGTGTCTGGGGCAACAGGTGTCGTGCTCGTCGACCCGATAGGCAGGAGCTCGGACAGGCGGGATTCCACGGTGAGGCACATTCCCGGATGCACCTTCTGGGATGGCCTGCCAGCGGCAGGTAGGGCCGCGACGTCCGCGGCCACACACATTGACGTGGATGAACCCACAAACGGCACATACACACTCAGAATGGTGGCTGGCGATAACAACGTGTTAGTAGAGTGTGTCGGGAATGCTGTTGGCGGGGGCGCGGAGGTATTGGACAACGTTCGGGCGACCCCAGGCACCAAGTGCGCATGGAGCATCAAGTGGATAGATCAGGGGGCGCAGCGTCGGCCCTCACTTAAGCTCAAGCGGACGATGCCGCCTATAGTCAAGGGCCGAGAGCGAGACGTGAGAGAGAGTGAGTAAGGGGCACTCACCTACTTGCGCCAGTCCGGGCTTGAGTCAAGCGGTGTGTAAACGGCATCAGGCGGCGACCCTCTGATTCGACTTCGTGAGCTTCACTCCGTCCTCGAACACGACCCCGCGATAGACCTCGGCAGCCAGGTGCGGTGCGTCGATCTTGCGGAAGTTCCTCTCGGCCACGAGCAGCAGCCTCCAGATCATCGCCGTCGCGTTCTCCGTCTTCTTGAACCGCTTCGCTGCATCCGTGCGCAGCCGCACCGACGCGAACGGGCTCTCCACCACGTTCGTCGTGCGCAGGTGCTTCCAGTGTTCGCGCGGGAAGCCGTAGAAGGCGACCATTCGCTCCCAGTCGCGCTCGAGGATCTCGACCGCCCGCGGGTGCGTCCGGCGGAACGCCTTCGCGAACCGCTCGCGGCGCTTCAGGGCCTCGGCTCGTGTCGGCACGTACGGGATCGCGCACAGCAGCTCGCGCGCCATGGCCTGCACCTTCTTCGGCAGCGCATCGAGCACGTTGACGAGCTTGTGGTTCCAGCAGCGCTGCTCGCGCATCGCCGGCCACACTTCGCCCGCCGCCGCCCAGGCGCCCGCGGCGCCGTCGGCGACCATCAGCTTCGGTGCGTCGAGGCCGCGAGCCCTGAGATCCGCGAACAGTGCCTTCCACGACTCGGTGCTCTCGCGATAGCCCGGCGTCACGGCCAGCACTTCCTTGGTGCCGTCGGCCTTGGCGCCGATCACCACCAGCAGCGCCGCCTTCTCGCGTTCGAGACCGGCCTTCACGTACACGCCGTCGGCCCACACGTAGACCAACTCGCGATCGCTCAGGTCCCGCGTGCTCCAGGCGTCGTACTCCGCCTGCCACTTGCCGCGCAGCCGTTCGATCGACGCCGGCGACAGCGTCGCGCCCTCGCCCAGCAGCCCCCGCATCGCCAGTTCGAAGTCGCCCTTCGAGAGCCCGTGCAGGTACAACTCCGGCAACAGCGCGCTCACCGCGCGGCTCTGGCGCGCGAACAGCGGCAACACCTGGCTCTCGAAGCGTTCCTCCAGGTTCCGCGCTCGCGGCCGCTGCAGCGCGACCGTGCCGCACGACAGCGCCAGCTTGCGCGGCTTGCCGTGGCCGTTGCGGTAGCCCGGCGCGACATCGACTCCGGCGCGACGCTCCGACTTGCCGCGGCCCAGGAACGCCGTCAGCTCTTCCTCCAGCACCGACTGCATCGTCGCCTGGATCTTCGTGCGCACGAACTCCTCGAGGGTCTCCCACGTCGGCATTGACGACACGGGCACGGCGGGTGTCTTCTTCCTCACGGCGGCGTTCTCCTTCGTTGCGGGCACTCGGCCCGTGGTTCTTGGCGAACCTGAAGGTTACGTCGCCATCAGCCTTTTACACACCTCGTGAGGGTAGCCCACACGAAGACCTCCGCATGGTAGAAAGGCGTTGTCTAGGCGCTCTTCTTCCAAGGACGGAGGTCTTCGCGTGCGTGACTCTACCACGACACCGTGTGTCCTGTTCCCGGAGTTGTTCGACCGGCCGCTGACGGCGACGTTCGACGTCCCGAACGCCAGCTCCGACGGTGGCGCGCTGCTGCTCAAGGCCATGGAACGTCGGCTCGGTCTGATCCCGCGACTCGCGGCCGCGCTGGTCGATGAGCGGCAGGCGGGCAAGGTGCGGCACGGCCTGGCGGACCTGCTCGGCCAGCGCATCTACGGCCTGGCACTCGGCTACGAAGACGCCAACGACGCCGCGCGTCTCGCCGACGATCCGATGCACAAGCTGCTGCTCGGCCGCGACCCGCTCTCGGGTGACGCGCTCGCCTCGCAGCCGACGCTGTCGCGGTTCGAGAACGACGTCACCCGCGGCGAGTTGTTGGCGATGGGCGACGCCCTGTTCAAGGCGGTGGTCGATCGGCATCGCAAGCGTCGCCGCAAGGTGCGCCGGATCACCGTCGATCTCGACGTCACCGACGATCCCACGCACGGCGCTCAGCAGATGGCGTTCTTCAACGGCTTCTACGACACGTGGTGCTACCTGCCGATGCTGGCGTTCCTGACCTTCGACCGTGAGCGCGAGCAGTTCCTCTGCGCCGCCGCCCTGCGGCCGGGCAACGCGCCCACCCACGCGGGCGCGCTCACGCTTCTCAAGCGCATCGTCGGCCGGCTGCAGGAGCGCTTCCCTCGGGCCCGCATCCGCGTGCGCCTCGACGGCGGCTTCGCGGCGCCGGAGCTGTTCGAGTTCTTCGACCTCGTCGGCGTCGAGTACGTGGTCGCGATGGCCAAGAACAAGGTCCTGGAGCGTCAGGCCGACCTCGACATGATCGTCGCCCGCGTCCTGAGTGACGCCACGGGCAGGACCGAGCACGTCTACACCGACTTCAACTACGCCGCCGGCACGTGGAGCCGCGAGCGTCGCGTCGTGTGCAAGGCCGAGGTCGTCCGGCTCGAAGGACGTGAGCCGAAGCTCAACGCCCGCTTCGTCGTCACCAACCTGCCGGGCAAGGCGCAGCGGGTCTACGAGCGCATCTACTGCCAGCGCGGCGAGGTCGAGAACCGGATCAAGGAGCTGTTCGACGTCGCGCTCGACCGCACGAGTTGCTCGCGCTTCCTCGCCAACCAGCTCCGCGTGCTGCTCGCGCGCCACGGCGACCGGTTCCTCTTCCGCGAGGTGGACGCGGTCGACGCGGACACGGTCGAGCGCTTCGTGGGCGAGGTCATCGATGGCTTCGGCGTCATCCACTTCCTGGTCAACAACGCCGCCATCGGCCAGGACCACCTGCTCGCGCACACGCCGCCCGAGCTGCTCCGGCGCATCATCGAGACCAACGTGGTCGCGCCCATGCTGCTCACCCGGCTGGTGGTGAAGCGCATGCTCCTCGCCGGCGGCGGTCGGATCGTGAACGTGTCCTCGATCTGCGGCAGCCGCGGCTACCCCGGGCTCAAGGCGTACTCCGCGAGCAAGGGGGCGATGGACGCGTTCACGCGCTCGCGCGCGCGCGAACTGGGTCCGCGCGGCATCCTCGTGAACTCGATCGCGCCGGGGTTCTTCGCATCCGAGATGTCATCGGTGCTCGCGGCGGAGCAGCTCGAGGTCATCCGCCGGCGCACGCCCACCGGACGGCTGGTCGAGGAGGCGGAGTTGCTGCCCGTGCTCGACCTGCTCCTGCTGGGGCCGCCGAGCCTCACCGGGCAGACCGTGTTCCTCGACGGGGGCGCGAGCACGTGACGCCGGCTGCCGTGCACGCGCTGCCGGCGGGCTGGGGACATTTCGCGCTGGCCGGCCCAAGCGAGACGCTCGCAGCCGGCGCGCCCGCCCGTTCGTACGCCCCCGATGGGGTGCGACTGGCTTGGTGGCCGGACGAGGTCGCTGGCTCATGTGCGTGCGACATCGAGTGGAACGAGCCCGCGGCGCCGCCGGTACTCGCGGGACTGGTCTCCGGGGGCGCGGACTTCTGGCGCTTCTGGGTGCTCGCGGAAGTGACGGCGAAACTGCTCGACCTGCCGATCCTCGAGTGGGTGCGGCGGCATCGCGCGGGCCACACGCCGGAACTGCCGGCGGACGCCGAGGCGCTGGTCGTGCCGGGCTGGGGCGGGCGCTGGACGCTCGCCTTCGGCCGGTTCTCGGACGGGGCGCCGAGCGCAGCGAGCGCCGTGTCCCCGCTGGGTCCAGGCGCAGGACGGATCATGACGTGGGCGCCGCCGACGGCGGCGGACCCCTCTGGGGAGGTCTCGTAGCATGGAACGAGCGCGGATCCTGACGCTGATGCAGCAGGTCGCCAAACGGCAGAGCCGCGAGGCCACGACGCGCGAGGACGCCGTGCTGCGGGACATCGGATTCCGGAGTCTCGACTTCTCCGAGCTGGCGCTGCGCGTCGAGCAGGCGGTGGGCCGCGAGCTCAAATTCGACGCTGTGCGCCTGCGCGGCATCCAGACCGTGGGCGACGTCCTGGATTTCTTCGAGGACGCCGCGCGCGGCTGAGGGCGCGCGTCGAGTCGCTCGCGCTGGCCCGGGGTGACCTGTCAGCCCGGTCGGTGGAGCACTGACCGTATCCAAGCCCGATGCGCCGGCGTCCAGGATTGTCGCCCGCTTCGGGTGACTGGTATCCTCCCTCGCCATGGCATCCCTCATCCCTCGCTCGAAGGCGCCCGGGTGGCCGTTCTACTCGGTGGCCGTGCTGGCCGCGGCGGCGGCGTTCGCTACCCAGGTGCATCTCCCCCTGCTGCTGCGCGCTCCGCTCGGCTTCCTGCTCCTGGGCGTGTTCCCGGGTTGGCTGCTTGCGGAGAGCCTGCTGCGCTCGGAGCGCACGACGGCCGAAGAGCGCGCGATGGCGAGCCTGGCGCTTTCCGTCCCGGTCACGATCCTGGGCCGCACGCTCGGCTTCATGGCCGGGCTGCCCGCGCCGGCGTTCCTCTGGGCCTGGGCGGGGCTCTGCACGATCTGGGCCCTGCTGCTGCGGCCGCGGGCGCGTCCCGGTGCCCCGGCCGATCGGGTCGCCTGGCTGATCGTCGGCGCCCTCGCGCTGCTGGTCGCGCTCCCGCCGGGACTCGATCTGGTGACACGCACGAGCGGGGACGCGATCTCCCACGTGCAGATCATCGAGGAGATCCGGCTGCGCGGTCTGCCGCCGCAGGACCCTGCCTACGCCGGGATGCCCCTGACCTACATGTGGCAGTTCCACGTCTGGGCGGCGGCGCTGGTGGAAGGGATGGGGCTCACGCCATTCGGGATCTTCCCGTGGGTGGGGGGAGCCATGGTGGCCGTGCTGGGCTTCGGCGCGCACTGCATGGCGGCGCTGTTCTGGACGGAGCGGCGGTATCGGCGGCTCGCTCCTGCCGTCGTGGCGCTGGGCATGAACGCACTGGGTTGGGTGCTCATGGCCACCCGCCTGGTGGTGGGTCCGCTGGTCGGGCACGACCGGGGCCTCGCCGATTTCTACCAGCAGTTCTCGACGCTGGTGCTCCACCCCAGGGCCTTCCAGGTGTGCGGCGCCATCATCTACCAGTCCTCTTTCGTGCTGTGCTCGATGCTCTACAAGTTCCTGAGTGCCTGTACCCTCGGCACGGCGCTCTCGCTGATCGTCGCGACGTTCGCGCTGGTCGCGGTGCAGCTGCGGGAGGGAGGCAGGGGACGGCTCGTCGCGATCGCGGTGCTGGCGATGAGTGCCGTCGTGGTGCATCCGGTGGTGGGGCTGCCGGCCGGTGTCGCCCTGTGTGTCGGGCTGGCGCTGGCCGCGCTCACCGTCGAGGGTCGGAGAGTCGCGATCGGTCCGGCCCTGGCGGTCGTGGCGGGCACCGGCATCGGCTTCGGGATCATCTGGTTCACGCAGCATCTCGACCAGATGGCGGGCCATCCGGTGAGGGTCCGCCTCATGGTGGAGAACATCCCGCCGGTCGTGCAGGGCCTCAGCGTCGTGATCCTGCCCGCGCTCTGGGGGTGGGCCGCCGTATATCGGCGTTCGAAGGCCCTCGCCCTGTTCGGCCTGGGATTCGGGATGGTCTGCCTCGCGACTTCACTGGGGCTGAGCCCTCCCATGCCCAGGACCCCGCAGGCCTACCTGGTCTACCTCGCCTACATGGGCATCGCGTTCTTCGCTCCCGCGGGCATCGGCGCGCTGGTGGACGTGGCGACGCGCCGGATCGGACGGAGGTGGGCATGGACCCTCGCCGCCCTCGTGTTCCTGCCGAATGCGCTGCTCCTGTTCAATGGCTGGGCGCGCCAGGACGGCGCGTGGGGATACGCGGGCTACCCGGAGACGCGCGATGACTTCGCGGTGTTCGACTACGCACGTGATCGCACGCCGGTCGACGCGGTCTTCATCGACCTGCAGTGGGTCTCCTGCTCGGCCGCGGCGGGCTACTCGGGGCGGCGGATCCTGTTCGGCGGCAGGGATTCGACGATCTCGGCGCTGATCGGGCACCCACTCGACGTCGTCGCCGCGCGCGAGCGCGTGGTCGTCAACCTGCTGCTCGAACCGGGCGTCAGCGACTCGACCTGGCGGGCCCTGCGCGACCAGCCTGCCCCGGTCTACGTGGTGGCGCGTCGCACGCCGACGCCCTACATGCTCGTGCCCTTCCCGCCGGGCCCTCATGTCGACGCGATCGCGAAGCTGGACGCGCTGCCGCAGAGCTTCATTGCGGTCGTCCGCACGCCGTCCCTCGTGCTCTACCGCTTCCAGCGCGGATCCCAGACCAGTCGGCGCGCCCGCGAGGATGGTGGGCCCGCTGCGCTCGCTCTGCCCCGTCGCCGCGACGCTCCGGCCCGGCGGATCCAGTCCGCGGACCACGGCCGGCCGTAAGGCGGATCGCGCTCGAGTCCACCTTCCCGGGGCCGTCTCGCCCCCGGGAATGCCGCGGCTCACCCCACCAGGAAGCGGCATCGCGTCCTCTGGGTCACGAGGATCCCGAAGTCCGCGCGGGCGGCTTCTCCACCGGCAAGCCGTTGAGCCAATCATCCAGGCGGTGGAGACACGAGTAGTCGGTGAGCGCCTCGATCGCCGTGCTGTCGAAGACGGTGTCGCCGCTCTCGCAGGCCAGGTCCCGCGCGGGCCACGGCGCCGCGCGCACCTGCACGTGATACCGGGCCGCGATCCGCTCCGCCACTTCACGGATCGAGAGCTCATCGCCCCCTGCGACGTTGTAGACACGACCGTCGCTCTCGGGGTGGACCGTCGCGAGCAGGATCTGCCGGGTCAGGTCCTCGATGTGGGTGAAGGTCCGCCGCTGGCGGCCATCCCCATAGACGGGTATGTCCCGGCCGGCGCGGGCGTGCCCGAGGAAGAAGCCGATCGTGCCGTAGGAGTACTGCCCGGCGAGCAGATCGGCGTACGGGACGCAGATTCGGAAGATGGCGTGACGCAGTCCGAAGACCTTGCGGTAGGTCTCCAGGTACATCTCGGCGGCGCGCTTGTTGATTGCATAGATCGTGAGGCTGTCCTGCTCGGCATCTTCCCGCAAGGCCTGCCCGGCCACGCCGCGGTAGACCAGCCGGGTGGACGGGAAGATGACCTTGGGGCCTCCCGGCCCGCCGCCGCGCGCCATCTCGAGGATCCCGACCAGCCCCTTCTCGTTGACATCGATGTAGTCACCGTGCCGTTCGAAGCCCGTCGTGGTACCGGACAAGCCGGTGAACACGAAGACGGCGTCCACGTCCCAATCCAGCGCCTTCAGGGATTCGGGCTGGCGGACATCGCACGAGCGGTAGGTTGGATCACCATCCCATGCGGCCGGATGGAGGTCCGCCGTGAGCGTCGTCAGCCCGCGGCCTTCGCCGCATGCACCAGATGCCGGCCCAGGTAACCGTTGGACCCGAGCACCAGCGCCTTCATGGAGAGCCCTTGACGTCTGCCCGCAGGCGGACATCGCGGATCAGGCGGGCCTGCGTCAGGATGTCGGCGAGGGACGGTTCCAGCGTGCGGTCGACCACGCGCTGATAGAAGTCCCGCCAGAGGTTCACGAAGTGATCGTCAGGCGCGATCTGGTGTTCCTGGCGCAGACCACCGGTCTCCACGGTCACGCGCGGGCTGTAGCCGGGGGGAGCGGTGAAGGCGCGGTCCTGCGTCGAGACGCCCCTTCTGCCCCCAGATATCCACCGCGCACTGATCGTGGTGGTCGAATCCCCAGGCCACCTGGCACGGCACCCGCGCTCCGAGAGCAGGAAGGCCGCACCGCTGATGTCGACGTCACCCGGCGCCACGCGCTCCATGGTCGCAGCACCCACCTGGAGATCGTGACCCAGCAGGGCGTGCGAGATCCGGAGGGTGTACGCACCCGCATCCAGCAGGGCGCCGCCGCCGAGGCGAGCGTCGTAGCGGAAGTTGCCGGGGTCCAGCGGGGGGAAGCCGAAGGTCGACCGCAACAGGCGGATCTCCCCCAGTGTCCCTTCCTGGATCGTCTTCCGCACGAAGGCCGTCTGGCGGTGGTGCAGGAACTGGAAGTGTTCCATGAGGAGCCCGCGGCGCTCGCGAGCGAGCTCCACCAGATGGAGGGACTCGTCATAGGTGGTGGCCCAGCGTCGCGTCCACCATGACGTGCTTGCCGGTCCGGATGAGCCTGGCCACCCACTCGGCGTGCAGGCCGGTGGGCAGCGGCACATAGACCACGTCCAGATCATCCCGCGCCACGATGGCGTCGTAGCCGCGCACCGGCTCGCCGCCGAAGAGGCGAGCGACCTCTCTCGCCTTGTCGAGGTCTCGACTGCCGATGACGGCGATCTCGTACTCCGGCATGGACCGCAGGGCCGGCAACACATGGCGCCGTGCGATGCTGGCACAACCGACGACGCCGACGCGCAGACGCTTCATGAGTCGAGGCTCACCAGAGGCCGATGGCAGAGATCAACCCCCGGGCCTCCATGTTGAAGTAGTTGTTGAAATGGATGAACGTCTTGATCTGGTTCAGCGTCATCCATGCGTAAGCGGGGACTTCCACAGGGAAGTCCGGATCCACCTCGACGATCAGCATGCGATGCTGCTCGTGGTAGAAGCGGCCACCCTCCTCCGACTGATGCGTGTCATACCAGATCCGGCCGGGGTCCGCGCGGAGCACATAATCCAGGTAGGCCGGCTTCTGCTCCGGGATGCTGTTGCGGTAGTTGTCGTTCACGCATTGCACGGTCGGGGCCAGCTCGATGAGGTCCATGTTCCCGGCCTCCAGCTTCGCTTGGACGAGGAAGTGATAGACCCCGTCGATCGACTTGATCAGGAAGGCGATGATCCCCACCTGGGCTGATTGCGCCAGCGGCTGACACCACGAGGACACTTCCCGGTTGCCGATCGTGGCCTGGACCGCGATGACCGAGAAGTACCTGCCGCTCTCGTGATGGATGCGCGTGTCGTCGTGCAGCCACCCGCGCACCGCGTTGAGTGGGATGCGATCGACCACCAGCTCGCACTCGGTCTTGAGCCGGGTGATCCACGAGATCAACTCCGGCAGGGTGTGCAGGTGCCGCTGTCCGTCGAGGGCCGACAGCAGCATGTGGCGCTGGTCGTTGGCGCGCTCCGTGTCGTTGAAGATCACGGATTCCAGGGCGACGAAGCTGCTCGCCCAGGAGCCGTAAGCCATGCACGAGATCACCGTGCGCGTGTCCATGTTGACCAGGTTGTCCCGCTGCAGGAGCACGCCGATCTGGCCCAGCGTCATCCAGCAATAGTCGTCGCCGGCCGGCGCGTCGTCGTCCACTTCCAGGATGATGTTCCGGTTGCGCTTGCGAAGATACTTGGAGCCCTGCTCGGATTGCAGGACATCGAGGTGCACGTGGCGGCCGCGGGGCTCGAGGAAATAGTCCACGTAGCGTGGCCGGGTCCCCTTGTGCACCTGCGTGTAGTTGCTGCGGGTGGCCTGGAGGGTGGGAGCCAACTGGACGCCGCCGAGGTTGCCAGGTTCGATCTTGGTCTGGAGCAGGAAGTGGAGGATCCCGTCGATGCGCTTGCACAGGATGCCCAGGATGCCCACTTCAGGCTGGCAGATGATGGGCTGGTCCCATTCCTGGACGAAGCCCCAGTCTGTGCGGACCCGCACGCCTGCGATCGAGAAGAAGCGGCCGGACACGTGTTCCAGATTCCCGGTGTCCGGATGGAAATGCCAGCCCTGGAGTGCGCCGAAGGGGATGAGCTTCACCTCGAAGGGCGTGGCGGCGCGTCGCTGTTCGATCCACCCAGGATGTCCGCCAGGGAATGCGTGGCCTTCTCCACCGTCAGGGCAGACTTCAGCATGGCCAGCTCGGCATCCTCTTGCATGACCGTCCTTACGATGGGTTCTCGCCACGCCCCGCGGGCTGGGCCGGGTGCCCGATCTCCTGGCGGACGACGTAGGCGGGCTTCGCCATCGTGCCCTCGTAGATGCGCGCCAGGTAGAGCCCGAGGATGCCCACCGAGAACAACTGAGCACCCGAGAAGATCGCCATGATCGACGACAGGAAGGCAAAGCCAGGAACGGCTCGACCGTGCAGGAAGAAGTCCGCGAACGTGAAGAAGAGCACGAGGAAGCCGAAGCCCGCGACGAGGAAGCCCAGCCAACTGGCCACATGGAGGGGCAGGACGCTGAACGAGGTGAGCATGTTGAGGGCGTGGCGGACGAGCCGCGCGGGCGTGTAGACGGAGGCTCCGAGCCGGCGGACGTCATGGGCCACCCGGACCTGTCCGATCCGGCGAGCGCCCCAGGACAGCATGAAATCGAGGTAGATGCTGGGATGGGTGACGGCCGTGAAGGCGTCTCTCAGGGAGGTGCGGAAGACGCGCAGGCTGCTGATCTCGAATTCCTGCCCGGCGCCGTACTTCATGACCACCCGCTTCACCATCCGCGACATCAGGTTCCGGATGAAGCTCCGCTTCTCCTGGAAGGGGACGCCGTAGACGAGGTCGTAGCCCTCCGCCAGCTTGGCCAGCAGGTCCGGGATGCACTCCGGAGGATGCTGCAGGTCGTCATCCAGGGTGACGATGGTGTCGTAGCGCGCGGCGCGCACGCCGCAGAGCAGGGCGTTGTGCTGACCGGAGTTCTTCATCAGGTCGATGCCCCGGACCCAGGGGTAGCGATCGACCGCCTTCTCGATCACGCTCCAACTCCCGTCGGGGCTCGCGTCGTTCACGAGGACGACCTCGTGATCCAGCCCCAGCACGGTGAACACCTTCGCCAGGCGATCCAGCAGGGGTTCCAGCGTATCGGCGCCGCCGTACACCGGGATCACCACGGAGATCGAGGAGGCGGGCGGCGCGGGCGCGGAGTGGGTCGATGGGGTCACGGCTTCACCTCCTGCACGCACCACTTCCCGGATCCATCACGGAAATGAAGAACCCTGTTCAAATCGTCGAGGGACTGCCGCACCTTCCGCACCGTGCCTCGTTCCCGCCCGGAGCTGCGACCGCGACGAGTGAGACACCGGGACACGCACCTCCTGCATTGTAGAGACGGGCAACTGAGGATACCAGAGAGGGCCCGTTGCCAGCCCAGGAGGGCTCAGGACATCCAGGTCGCCGCGGCCGGCGGCGGCAGCGCGCCGAGTCCGTCGTTCGATCGGAGCACCTGCAAGGTCACGGATCGATCCTCCGGACGTCCGCGTTCCGCGCGGGTTCGCACGGAACGGCCGAAGGACCCGGCCCGACCGACTCCGTGGCGCCCACTCGCCGACTGCGCTAACGTCCTGCCCGTCGTGGGGGCTTGAGTCAAGTGGTGTGTAAACGGCATCAGGCGGCGACCCTCTGATTCGACTTCGTGAGCTTCACTCCGTCCTCGAACACGACCCCGCGATAGACCTCGGCAGCCAGGTGCGGTGCGTCGATCTTGCGGAAGTTCCTCTCGGCCACGAGCAGCAGCCTCCAGATCATCGCCGTCGCGTTCTCCGTCTTCTTGAACCGCTTCGCTGCATCCGTGCGCAGCCGCACCGACGCGAACGGGCTCTCCACCACGTTCGTCGTGCGCAGGTGCTTCCAGTGTTCGCGCGGGAAGCCGTAGAAGGCGACCATTCGCTCCCAGTCGCGCTCGAGGATCTCGACCGCCCGCGGGTGCGTCCGGCGGAACGCCTTCGCGAACCGCTCGCGGCGCTTCAGGGCCTCGGCTCGTGTCGGCACGTACGGGATCGCGCACAGCAGCTCGCGCGCCATGGCCTGCACCTTCTTCGGCAGCGCATCGAGCACGTTGACGAGCTTGTGGTTCCAGCAGCGCTGCTCGCGCATCGCCGGCCACACTTCGCCCGCCGCCGCCCAGGCGCCCGCGGCGCCGTCGGCGACCATCAGCTTCGGTGCGTCGAGGCCGCGAGCCCTGAGATCCGCGAACAGTGCCTTCCACGACTCGGTGCTCTCGCGATAGCCCGGCGTCACGGCCAGCACTTCCTTGGTGCCGTCGGCCTTGGCGCCGATCACCACCAGCAGCGCCGCCTTCTCGCGTTCGAGACCGGCCTTCACGTACACGCCGTCGGCCCACACGTAGACCAACTCGCGATCGCTCAGGTCCCGCGTGCTCCAGGCGTCGTACTCCGCCTGCCACTTGCCGCGCAGCCGTTCGATCGACGCCGGCGACAGCGTCGCGCCCTCGCCCAGCAGCCCCCGCATCGCCAGTTCGAAGTCGCCCTTCGAGAGCCCGTGCAGGTACAACTCCGGCAACAGCGCGCTCACCGCGCGGCTCTGGCGCGCGAACAGCGGCAACACCTGGCTCTCGAAGCGTTCCTCCAGGTTCCGCGCTCGCGGCCGCTGCAGCGCGACCGTGCCGCACGACAGCGCCAGCTTGCGCGGCTTGCCGTGGCCGTTGCGGTAGCCCGGCGCGACATCGACTCCGGCGCGACGCTCCGACTTGCCGCGGCCCAGGAACGCCGTCAGCTCTTCCTCCAGCACCGACTGCATCGTCGCCTGGATCTTCGTGCGCACGAACTCCTCGAGGGTCTCCCACGTCGGCATTGACGACACGGGCACGGCGGGTGTCTTCTTCCTCACGGTGGCGTTCTCCTTCGTTGCGGGCACTCGGCCCGTGGTTCTTGGCGAACCTGAAGGTTACGTCGCCATCAGCCTTTTACACACCTCGTGAGGGTAGCCCCGCCAGTCCTGGAGGCGCGAGCGATTCCGAGTGCTCAGCGGAACGAGGCCCGATCTCGCTCTCGCGCTTTGTGTGTGTTCGGGGCATGGGTGGTCCGAGGATCGGGGACACTCCATAGTTGCTGACGGCGTCCCTCGACCCGCATTCGGAGGACGCCGTCAGCTGTTTCTAGCCGCGGAGGGCCGCATGGCACAGACCCCGCTGGACAATGTCGTCAGTCATTGGAGCAAGCTGTTCGAGGGATTCTGGACCTCGTCGGATGACTTCTACGCCGCCGTCGAACGGGGGCTCGAAGCATGGAAGATCGACGCCCTCAGCACGAAGCGCGTCAGCTGTGAGGGGCTCAGCCTCGTGGGCGAGGGGAAGGCGAGCGGGGCGCGGGCCTCACACGCCGGTGAGGCGCCTCTTCCAGCGCGGTGCCGTCAAGTCGCATCGCCCGGAAGATCGCTCTCCTCCCATTCCCCACTCGCTACGCCCCATTCCCCATCCCGCACGCGCCGCGATCGCCGCTCAAGTCTGGGCCGCTTCTGCCGACACCTGTCGATGGACCCGGCCGCCTCTGGGGTGCCCCGGGTTCCGGCACGCGCGGTGCCGGACGACGATCGATCGCGGCGGTGACCGCGGGCCGTCGCCGAGCGGATGAGGGGGCGCAGAGCCCACCGCGGATGGATCCGCGGCGCACGCAGCGGCAAGGGATCGCACACGGCCCAGCACACCGACGAGGCCCGGGGCGATGCGCGACGCGCATCCGCACCACGGGAGTGGCCGCGCCCCCATCATCCAGCTCGCGCAACCCGGTCCGCCGGGTGCCGCGCCTACGTCACTCGCGCGCCGCTCAGCCGCTCGAGGATCGCGCGCGCCAGCGTGGTGAGCGACGGATCGCGGGCTCCCATGACGATCACCAGGTCCCCGGCACGCGCCTCGGCCGCGAGCCGCTCCACCAGCGCGGGCCGGCTCTCCGCGAACTCGGCGCTCCGGCCGCGGGCCGCGATCGCGGACACCAGATCGGCGGCCGAGACGTCGCGGGTCGCGGTGCCGCCGGCGTAGAACACCTCGAGCATCCACAGCCGGTCCGCGGGTCGCAGGGTCTCGGCGAACGCCGCCACCAGGTCGTCGCGCAGGAAGCGCGTCGGCCCGTAGCCGTGGGGCTGGAACACCGCCAGCACCCGTGCCGCCCGCGCCTGCGCGGTGACGAGCGCCGCGCGCAGCTTGGCCGGGTTGTGCGCGAAGTCGTCGATCACCTCGATCCCGCGCGCCACGCCGAGCGACTGGAAGCGGCGCCCCACGCCCTGGAAGTTCGCGAGCGGCTCCACCATCTCGGCGAGCCCCACCCCGAGCGAGCGCGCGGCGGCGATCGCGGCCAGCGCGTTCTCGACGTTGTGGCGCCCGGGAACCGGCAGGCGGAACGCCACGCCGTCGACCTCGAACGCGCTCGCGGCGGGCTCCAGTCGCAGCGCGACCGCGCGCAGGTGCGCGTCGGGGCCGAACCCGGTCACCAGCGCGCCCTCGCGCAGCGGGCGCAGCGCCTCGTCCTCGCCCACCACGACGTCCTCGCGGGTGCGGGCGCGGAACGCCTCGAACATCGCCATGACCTCGGCCATCTCCTTGTGGTCGCGCTGCAGGTTGAGCACCACGGCGACCGCGGGCTGGTAGCGCACCAGCGAGCCGTCGCTCTCGTCGGCCTCGACGACCAGCAGGTCGGAGCGCCCGTGCCACGCGTTGCCCCACAGCCCCTCGCGCTGGAGCAACACCAGGTCGCCGCCCGTGATCACCGACGGATCGCGGCCGGCGCCGCGCAGGATCTCGAACGCCATCGCGACCGTGGTGGACTTGCCGCTGGTCCCCGCCACCGCGATCGTGCGGTGGGTCGCGACGAAGTGCGCCAGCAGCTCGGAGCGGTGCACGATCGGCACGCCCAGCGCGCGGGCGGCCGCCACGTCGGGCACGTCCTCCTCGACCGCGGTCGACACCACCAGCGCCGCGCAGTCGTCGTCGAGGCCGCTGCCGTCCTGCGGGTGCACGACGATGCCGAGCCGCTCGAGCTGCGCGCGCGACTCCGCGCGCTCGCCGCGGTCGAACGCGCGGTCGCTGCCGCTCGCGCGGCCGCCCAGCATCGCCTGGAACTGCGCCAGCGCGCTCATGCCGCTGCCGCCGAGCCCCGCATAGTGGAAACGCCCGGCCGTCACCGGGTCGGGCGCGCCTTCGCGCCCCGCCACCAGCACCAGGTCGCCGACCGCGACGCGTTCGAACAGGTCGACGACGTCGTCGTTCGCGAGCCGCACGCAGCCGTGCGAGTCCGGGCTGCCGAGGCGGTCTTCGTGATTGGTGCCGTGCAGGTAGATGTAGCGCTCCAGCGAGTCCCGTCCCGCTCCGCGGTTGATGCCGGTCTCGAGCCCGTCGAGCGTGAGGATGCGCGTGAGGATCAGGTCGTCCGCGCGCGCCTCGCCCTGCCAGATCGCGCCGGTGGGCTCGCGGCTCTCGAACACCGCGCCGCGCGGGGCGCCCGCGCCGATGCGGGCGTGGATACGATGCCACCCGGGCGGCGTGCGCAGCGAGCCCGCCGCGCCGCCGATGCCGGCCGCAGCGGTCGAGATCGGGTACTCGCGCACCAGCGTGCCCGCCTCGAGCAGCATCGCGCGCTGGAGCTCCACGTCGACCACCAGCACGCGATCGACCAGCCCGCGCGGAGCGCCGGGGCGCGCGAGCGCGCGGCGCAGGAGCGACGTGGCGCGCTGCTCGGAGGCAAGCGAGAGGGGCGGAGCCATGCGCGGACTCTGCCACAGCACGGGCCGCGGGGAAATGCCCCACTCCGCCCAGCGCCGGCGACGGCCGGTCGAGCGCCCGGGGAGCGGCGGCTCAGGCCGCCGGGCGCGGCCGCCCCGCGCCGATCGCGAGACACAGCCAGCCCGCGAGGAAGCCGAGACCACCCAGCGGCGTGACCGCGCCCCACGCGCGCGCGCCGGTGAGCGCGAGCGCGTACAGGCTGCCCGAGAACAGCACCGTGCCGGCGACGAACAGCCCGCCCGCGGCGTTCAGCGCGCGGCTGCGGGCGCGCTCGAGCATCAGGCCCACGACCAGCAGCGCGAGGGCGTGGAACAGCTGGTAGCGCGCGCCGGTCTCGAACACCGCGAGCAGGTCGGGCGCCAGCCGCGCGCGCAGTGCGTGCGCGCCGAACGCTCCGGCGGCGACCGCCACGAACGCCGAGAGCGCGCCGATCCGAGTGAAGGTCATGTGACGCAGCATAGCGTGCGGCCCCCCCGCGCCGCTAGACTGCCGGCCCGAACCGGAGACCGATCCGTTGGAACCCACCTTCGTCACCGCGATCCGCTCGCCGTCCTCGCGCCTGGCGCGCCGCCTGCCGCCGCCGGGCCGCCGTCGCGCGCTGGTGCTCGGCCTGCTCGCGCTGATCCCGCTCGCGCTGATCGCGTCGTTCATCGGATTCGCGCTCAAGCTCGGCGCGCTGCGCGATCGCCACGCGACCGGGCCCGCGTGGGTGTTCCCCTCCCGCGTGTACTCGGACGGCGTGGACCTGGTGCCGGGCCGCACGCTGTCGCCCGACTACCTGCGCGCCGCGCTCGCGGCCCGCGGCTATCAGACCGCGCGCCCGCCGCTGGTGCGGCCGGGCACCTACGCGCTCGACGGCGCGCGCGCCGAGATCCTGCTGAACGGCTTCCACGACGCGCCCGATCCCGCCGGCCACGGCGGGCCGGAGCGGGTGCGCCTGCGCATCGCGGAGGGTCGGCTCGCAGCACTCGAGCGGCTCGGCGGGCTGCCGGGCGCGCTCCCGCCGGACACCGCGCGGCCGGCGCGCCTGGAGCCTGTGCTGGTCGCGCTGCTGCTCGATCGCGACCGCGTGCGCCGCTCGTGGGTGCCACTCGAACGCATCCCACGCGCGCTGCGCGACGCGGTGGTGGCGTCGGAGGACCGACGCTTCCGCTCGCACCTGGGCTTCGACCTCAAGTCGAACTTGCGCGCGCTGCTCACCAACGTCGAGGCGGGCGCCGTGCGCCAGGGCGGCAGCACCATCACGCAGCAGCTGGCGCGCGGGCTGTTCCTCGGCCGCCAGCGCACGTTCGACCGCAAGGTGCGGGAGATCTTTCTGGCGGCGGGCCTGGAGATCCTGCTCTCGAAGGACCAGATCCTCGAGATGTACCTGAACTCGGTCTACTGGGGACAGGACGCGCGCGGCGGCGTGGCGGGCGCGGCCGAGGCGGCACGCTTCTACTTCGACGCGCCGGTCGAGTCGCTCACCGTGGCGCAGGCGGCGCTGCTCGCCGGCATCATCCCGGCGCCCAACGCGTACTCGCCGTTCCGCAATCCGCGCGCCGCGCGCCAGCGGCGCGACGCCGTGCTGGTCGACATGGTGCAGACCGGAGCACTTGAGGCGGCCGCGGCCGCTCGCGTGCGGACCGAGCCACTCGTGGTGCATCGCGGCCCCCCGCCCGCCGAGCGCTTCCCGTCGTTCACCGGCTACCTGCGCGAGCAGGTGCGCGCCGCGCTGCCGCGCGCGACCGCGATCGGCGGCGGGCTGGCGCTCATGACCACCGTCGACCCGGTGTGGCAGGCGGCCGCGGAGCGCCAGCTCGCCGCCGGCGTGGCCGAGCAGGAGCGCTGGCGCGGGCGCGGCGCCGAGCCGCTGCAAGGCGCGTTCGTGGCGATCGACCCCGCGCGCGGCGAGGTGCGCGCGATGGTCGGCGGACGCGATCCCACCGAGGGCGACTTCAACCGCGCCACCCACGCGCGCCGGCAGCCGGGCTCGGCGATCAAGGCGATCGTGTACACGGCCGCGCTCGATCCCGCGCGCGGCGGGGCCGCGCTCACGCCCGCCTCGACAGTGCCCGATCTGCGGCGCGAGTTCGCCACCCCCCAAGGCCCATGGAAGCCGCAGAACAACGAGGGCGACTACCACGAGATCGTTACGCTCGCAAAGGCCCTCGCGCGCTCGCTGAACGTGGCGACCGCGAACGTGGTGGAGCGCATCGGCGCCGGCACGGTGGCGCGCTACTGCGAGCGCTTCGGCCTCGGCCACACGCAAGCGGTGCCCAGCGTCGGACTCGGCACCAGCGAGGTCACGCTGCTGGCGCTCACCGGCGCCTACGGCGTGTTCCCCGCCGGCGGGCTGTGGCGCGCGCCCAGCCCGGTCCGCGCCGCGCTCGACGGCCGCGGGCGCGACCTGCTCCACGCGCGCCCGGCCCCCAGCCGGGTGATCAGCGAGCGCACGGCGGCGCTGATGACCGGGCTGCTCGAGGACGTCGTGATCTTCGGGGTCGGCTATCCGCTGCGCTCGCGATTCGGATTCACGCAGGGCGTCGCGGGCAAGACCGGGACGACCAACGATCACAACGACACCTGGTTCGTCGGCTTCACGCGCGAGTTCGCGGCCGGCGTGTGGGTCGGCTACGACACGCCCAGGGACCTCCAGCGCCCCGCGGCGGAGGTGGCGCTCCCGGTGTGGGCGGGCATCGTGCGCGCGATGACGCAGAACTCGCCGCCGGCCCCGTTCCCGGCGCGCGACGATCTCGAAGTGGTCTGGATCGATCCGTTCACCGGCGGCCGCGCGCGCGGTGACTGCCCCTCGCCGATGCGGGTGCCGTTCGTGAAGGGCAGCGCGCCCACCGCCGAGTGCACGCGCGACCACGCGATGGACTGGCAGCGCATCTACGAGGACCAGATGCGCGCCGACAGCGTCGCCGCCGCGCGGGCGGAGACGTTGGGCGTCGAACCCGAAGCGGAGCGGCCGTGAGCGCGCGGCCCCTCCTACCCCCGCCGCGCCCCCGTCAGCAGCACCACCACGCGCTCGTCGTCGCGGACCACGCCCGCGCGGCGCAGCGTCGTCAGCCCCGCGAGGCCGGCGCAGCCGGTGGCGTCGGCGCGGAAGCCGGCCTCGTCGGCGAGCGCCACGGCCTCGAGCAGCGTGGCCTCGTCCGCCGTCACCGGGTAGCCGCCGCCTTCGAGCATCGCGGCGACGATGGCGTACCAGTCGTACGTCTCGTCGTCGAGGATGCCGTGCGCGACGCTGTGCGGCGCCTGCTCCACCGGCCACATGTAGACGCTGCGGTGGGTGCGGGCGTGCTCGAGCGCCTCGCGCACGGCGCGCGCGGAATCCCGCGTGGCGAGCTGGCGGGCGAGCGCCTCGTCCTCGGCCGGGCGCGTCGGCAGCGGCTCGCCGGCGTCGCCGAACGCGCGCCCGCGCACGCGGTCGAACGCGCGCCGCAGCGGCATCGCGCCGCGCGTCTGCACCGCGTGCAACCGCGGCGCGAGCGTGACGCCGTCGAGCGCCGCGCACTCCGCCAACCCCTGCGCGCACGCGCTCGCGAGCGCTCCGCCCCCCACCTGCACGAACAGCCGCTCGGGCCGCACCTCCTGGCGGACGAGGTCGGCCGCCAGCTCCCACGCGATCGTCATCCCGCCCTCGACCGTGAGGCCGTTCTCGTTCCCCTGCACGCAGAACGGCAGCGCGCCGCCGGCGACCGCGCGCCGGAACGCGTGGATGCACGGGTCGCCCGCCCCGCCGCCCGCGCGCTCGCAGACCTCGATCCGCGCGCCCAGCGCGTGGAGCCGCTCGACCACGCGCGGATCGGCGTCGGTCGGGACGAACACCGCGAGCGGGCGCCCGGTGGCGCGCGCCACCACCGCGGCGGCCAGCGCGGCGTTGCCGCACGAGGCGATCGCGAGGCCGCGCCGATCGCTCTCCGCGCGCGTCGTGAGCCCGAGGCGCTCGGCCACCTCGAGATGGAGCGCGAGCCCGAACCAGGTGCCGGGCCTTGTGCGAGCCCGCCACGTTGCCGGTCTCGTCCTTCACCCACACGCCGCCGCGCGGCGCGAACCCGAGCCGGCGCGAGAACACCTCGCTGCGCGCGAGCGGCGTGGCGCGGAAGCCGCGGCCGTCGACCGCGGCGACGCGCGCGTCGAGCGCCTCGACCAGCGCGACGAAGTCGGCGTCCGCGAGACCGCCCGCCTGCGCCAGGTGCCACGCGCGCAGGCGGCCGCGCCACCGCACGAACGGGTTCGCGTGCGGCGCCGGCGCCGGCACCTGGCCGGGCACCAGCGTGCGCGCGAGAACGTGATCGACATCGCCCTCATCCGCCCGCGCGCAGCGGAACGGGTACGGGTCCTCGTCGCGCGCCGCCGCGCCACAGCCCGCGCACGCGAGCCGCACGCCGCCGAGCGCGTTCATGCCGCGGGCGAGGCGCCGGTGCGGGCGTTGAAGTCGCGGATCATCGCGTCCCACGCCGGCACCAGGTCGCGCAGCCCGCGCCAGTACGACTGCTCGCGGCGGGCGTTGAAGTCCGCCACCGACACGCCCTGCTGCTCGACCCAGGTGTAGTAGCCGAGGTTGAACACCCGTCGCTTCTCGGGCAGCGTCAGCTCGAGCAGCGCGTCGGTGCCGATGCCGAGCAGGTGCCGCCCGTAGGTCTCGGCCGCCCCGACCGCGTCGAAGCCGCCGGGGAAGTCGCGCGCCAGCGCCTTGGCGTGCTCGGTGCGGTACATGTCCGCGCCATCGGTCGCCACCGTGATCACCGCCTGCTCCGGTCCGAGCCCCAGGTACTTCGCCAGCTTGATCGCGGCGAGCACGTTGCAGATGCCCGAGAAGCCCATCTGGCCGAGCGACTCGACCAGTGCCGGCGCGACCCCGCGACGCGTCACCAGATACTCGCGGCCCGCGGGCTCGTTGAACACCACGTCGAGGCCGTCGGTGGCGCGATCGGAGATCGCCACCACGAAGTCGGTGTTCATCACGTTGTGGATGAACGGCACGTGCTTGTCGCCGATGCCCTGGATGTTGTGCTCGCCGAATCCGTTCTCGAGCAGCGTCGGGCACTCCAGCGCCTCGACCGCCACGATCTTCGCGCCGAGCTTCTCCTTGAGGTGATCGCCCGCCGCCAGCGTGCCGGCCGAGCCGGTCGCCGAGCAGAACGCGGCCGCGATCAGATCGGGGCGCGTGCGCTTGGCGTGCTCGAACACCGCCTCGAGCGCGCGGCCGGTGCACAGCCAGTGCGCGAGGTAGTTCCCGAACTCCGAGAACTGGTTGAAGATCACGTTCGCCGGGTCGCGGTCGAGCCGCGCGCACTCGTCGTAGATCTCCTTCACGTTGCTCTCGGTGCCGGGCGTGCGAATGATGTCGCCCGGATCCGCGACCCAGCGGCCCAGCCACTCGAAGCGCTCGGCGCTCATGCCCTCGGGCAGCACCGCCACGCCGCGGCAGCCCATGATGCGCGAGATCGCCACCCCACCGCGGCAGTAGTTGCCCGTCGAAGGCCAGATGGCGCGGTGCGCGGTGGGGTCGAACTGCCCGGTGACCACGCGGGGCACCAGGCAGGCGTACGCCGCCAGCACCTTGTGCGCGGTGATCAACGGGAAGCGCCGACCGATCGCGACCAGGATCGGCGCGTCGACGCCGGTCAGCTCCTTGGTGAGCGTCAGGTAGCCCGGGGTGGTGTCCTGCGCCCGGCGCGTGGCGTCGTTGTACCAGTGCACGCGGAACAGGTTGAGCGGGTGCGCGGCATCGGGATCGATCGAGGCGAGCGCCGATCGCACGGCCGCCGGCATGCGCGCGGGCTCGGCCAGCTCGGCGAAGGTGGGCAGGACGATGTGCGCTTCCTTGAAGCGCTGCACCGTGCGGTCGTAAACGCCGCGGTCGACGATGTGCTGCTCGAGTCCCAGTCGTGCCATGTCATGCCCCCTCCGGGGGCGTCGGATCTTCGAGGTCGTGGCGCGTGGGGGGCCGCGACGGGGCGTGAACCGTATCGCGAATGACGCCGCCGCGGCAATCGGGGTCCGGCGAGCGGCCGGGCGGGCGGGCGCCGCTGCGGCGCGAGTCGGGCTACAGCGATCGCCGCGGCGGCACCGCGACGGTGCTGAATACCAGTCCAGCGGCCAGCGCGAACGCGAGCAGCACCAGCCGGAACGACAGTTCGGCGCCGAGCGCCACCGCGTGCTCGGCCAGCGAGGTGAACGAGCGCAGCCCCAGGCTGCCGGGCACCACCAGCAGGATGGCGGGCACCAGCGGCACCGCGGCCGGCTGGCGGTAGAGGCGGGCGTAGACGTTCGCGGCCGAGCCGGCGAGGAACGCGGCGATGAACATCCCCAGCTCCGGCCCGAACGCCGCTCCCACCACGCGCACCGCGACGAACGCGAGTCCGCCCACCGCGAGGATGGCCGGGAACGCATCGGGCGCCGCGCGGAAAGTCACGGTGAGCGCGAACAGCGTGACCGGCACGCAGGCCCACAGGCTCCACGCCGGCAGCGCCGCGGTGGCGCCGAGCAGCGTCCCGCCGGTGAGGCGCTGCGCGATCCCGAAGCCGAGCGCGAGCCCGAAGCCGAGCGTCATGAGCGACATCGTCGCGCCCGCCAGCCGCGTGGTGCCCGACACCAGGTGCTGCGTGCCCAGCTCGGTCATCGCGATGGTGACCGTGAAACCCGGCACCAGCGCGATCACCCCGGCGATGGCGGCCGGCCGCGGCGAGAGCGGCGCGATCCATCGGGCCGCGAGCGTGGCGAGCAGCGCAACGGCCAGTGCCGCGGCGGGCTCGGCGACACGCACGAATCCCGGGCGGCGCTCGGCCAGCCGCATGCACAGGCCGGTGACCAGCCCACAGCCGCCCGCCACCGCCATCTCGCGCCAGCCGCCATCGAAGTAGCGCGCCACCGAGGCGGACGAGAGTCCGTAGCAGGCCAGCGTCAGCGCGGCGCCGTAGCGCTCGGGCGTGCCGACGATGGCGTCGACCTCGACCGCCGCCCGCTCGGGAGCGGACTCGCCCACGGTGACGCGATCGATGAGCGCATCGAGGCGCGCGAGCTTCTCGAGGTGCACGCCGCCCGGCTCCACGCGCAGCAGCGAGGTCACGCCCTCCTCGGGCGGGGCGAACGAGGCGATGATCGCGGTCGGGGTCGAGAAGATGTGCCCCTCGAGCCCGAGCCGCGCGGCCAGCGAGCGCGCCACCGCCTCGAGCCGGTGCGCGGGCGCGCCGTACGCGTGCAGCGCGCGCAGCAGACGCAGGATGAACGCGACCGCGGGCGCCTGCGCCGGCGCGACTCCGCCCGGATCTGCCGGAGCGCTCGGCCTCATCCCACGCGCCGCCACTCGCCGGTCTCGTCCACCATGCGGTAGCGGCCCGCCTGCTCGAGTCCGCGGGTCGAGAGCCACGCCACCGCCTCGAGCAGGGTCTGGAACTCCTGCTCGCTGGTCGCGGGCGAGAAGCAGATGCGCACCCAGCCGGGCCTGACGCTGCCGTGGCCCAGCTCGAGCTGGTGCTTGATCGCGGCGGAGACCTCGCCGTCGATGTGGAGCAGCTCGTGCCCGTAGGGTCCCGCGCACATGCAACCGCCGCGCGCCTGGATGCCGAAGTAGTCGTTCAGCAGCGCCACCGCCAGGTTGTGGTGGAGCCCCTCGACGATCAGCGACACCACCGCGAGGCGCTCGGCCTCGAGGTGCCCGAGGATGTGCAGCCGCGGGTCGCGCGTCCACGCCGCGAGCGCGCGGCGCAGGTAGTCGGCATCGACGCGGCGGATGCGCTCGGTGCCGATCGCGTGCTTGAGGTCGAACACCAGTCCGGCCTGGATGGCGCCCACGATCGGCGGCGTGCCGCCGGTCTCGCGGTGCGAGGTGTCCTGCACGTACTCGTGCTCGGTGGGCGACACGTACAGCACCGTGCCGCCGCCGGGCTCGGCCGGCACGCGGTTCGAGAACAGCCGCCGGCTCGCGATCAGCAGTCCGGGCGTGCGCGGGCCGCCGAGGAACTTGTGGGTCGACAGGAACACCGCGTCCAGCGCCGCCTCGACGTCGGGCGTGCCGTCGGCGCGCGCCGGGTGCAGGTCGATGTCCACGTACGGGCCGGCGGCGGCGTAGTCGAAGAACGCGAGCGCCCCGTGACGGTGCAGCACCCGCGCGAGGGCCGCGCAGTCGTTGCGGATGCCGGTCACGTTCGAGGCCGCGGAGAACGTCCCGATCTTGAGCCGGCGGTCGCGGAAGCGATCGAGCGCGGCGTCGAGGTGCGCGGCCGAGATGCGGCCGTGCGCGTCGAACTCCACGTAGACCGTCTCGGCCACGGTCTCGCGCCAGGTGATGTCGTTGCTGTGGTGCTCCATCTGGCTGCGGAACACCACCGGCCGCTCGTGCGCGGGGATGCTGCGCGAGAACGCGTAGCGGTCGTCGAGCTGCGACGGGATGCGCAGGCCCATGACCTGGATGAGCCGGTTCACCGCCCCGGTCGAGCCCGAGCCCACCGGCAGCACCACGTCGCCGGCGTCGGCGTTCACGTACCCGGCGATGCGGCGGAACGCCT
Source organism: Candidatus Eiseniibacteriota bacterium (assembly GCA_963725865.1). Lineage (GTDB taxonomy): Bacteria > Eisenbacteria > RBG-16-71-46 > RBG-16-71-46 > RBG-16-71-46 > CAVSAC01. The sequence continues at coordinate 99,300 of CAVSAC010000012.1, read as the reverse complement.
GCTCGTAGTAGCGCGTCATCAGCCGGCCGGTGGCCGAGGTCTCGGTGTGCGTGTTGGCCATGAACGGCAGCACGCGCGTGTTGAGCTCGTCCTCGACCGCACGATGGAAGCGCCCGGACGCCACGTAGTCGAAGTAGAGCAGCGGCCGCTCGCCCTCGGGCGTGTGCAGGCGCGCATCGACGCCGATCACGCCGGCGCGCAGGTGGTCGAGGAACGCGCGCTCCTCGGCGGCGCCCGCGGTGACCACCGCGGAGCGCGGCGCGGCATCCTCGAGATCGACGAGCGGCGGGAACGTCGTGGCGGGCATGGCGGTCTCCGGCGGAGCGAGGAATGCCGCGATGCTAGAGGCCGCGGCACGGGCGGGCAAGGCCGGCGGCACCGACCTGTATTTCCGCAGCCAGCCGATTCGCTCGGCCGCCCGAATCCGCCCGGACGGACGGCGGGCGCCTCAATCCCCGGGCTTGACCGCCAGGGTCGCGAGGAACAGCGGCATCCGGCCGCCGGCCGGATGATCGGGCCAGCCGTCGCCGTACATGCCGGTGATCGCGAAGCCGGCGTCGCACTGGCCGCCGATCTGATCCTCGAGCGTGTGGCCGAACTCGAGTGGCTCGCCCGCGGCGACGCGCCGCGCCAGCTCCGCGGGCGCGAGCGACGCGAGATCGGAGTAGGGCACGCCGTGGCGCACCACGAACTCCCCGCGCTCGAGCGGCTCGGGGTCGAAGATGTAGAGCGCCGGGTCGCAGAAACCCGCGAGCAGGCGGCCGCCGTGCCGCAGCACGCGGAAGCACTCGCGCCACACCGGGCGGATCTCGGGGCAGAACACGTTCGAGACCGGGTGGAACACCAGGTCGAACGACGCCTCCGCGAAGCGCGACAGGTCGCGCATGTCGCCGAGCTCGACGCGCAGCGCGAGCCCGTCGCGCGCGGCCACCTCGCGATCGCGCGCGAGCTGGGCCGGCGAGTTGTCGAACACCGTGACGCGCGCGCCGGCCGCGGCGAGCACCGGAGCCTGCTGGCCGCCGCCGGAGGCGAGCGCGAGCAGGTCGCGATCGCGCAGCTCGCCGAACCAGTCGCGCGGCACCGGCTTCGCGGGTGTGAGCACCACCGACCATGCACCAGCGCGCGCCGCCGCGATCACCTCGGGCGCCACCGGCACGGTCCAGCGGTTGCCCGATGCCACCAGCCGGTCCCACGCGGCGCGGTTGTGCGCGACGACGTCGAGCGGCCCGCCGCTCACGATCCGACCTCCGCGAACGCGACCACGTGGCCGTCCGGATCGAGCGCGTAGGCGGCGCGATGGCCCCAGTCGCGCGCGGCGAGCGCGCTCAGCTCGCGCGCGCCGGCCGCGAGCGCGCGCGCGTGATGCGCGGCCGCGTCGTCCACGATCAGGTAGAGCTCGGCACGCGGCACGCCGCGCGCGAGGCCGGGATCCGGCAGCGTCGGGCCCAGCAGCCGCCGGATGCCGGCCTCCGGCATGAGGCCCAGCACCGCCCCGCCGGCGAGCGCGAACTCGGTCATCCCCGGCACGTCCAGGCGCGGCGCGAGCGACAGCACGCGCTCGTAGAACGCGCTGCTGCGCCGCTGATCGGCGACGTACAGGATGAAGTGGGCGGTCGTCATGGACTTGTCGATTCCTAGCGGGGAACGCCTGCCAGCGGAGCCGGTGTTTGCCGGTGCTCGCATGCCTGCGCGATACTCGCAGGCCTATGCACACCACTCAAGGTCGCACTCATAGACTTCCCACCGTCATCGCCATGGGTGGGAACTCGCTGCTGGATCCGAAGCTCCCACCCACCGTCGCCAACCAGTTCGCCGTCACCGCCCGCGCGGTGGCGCCCATCGCCGTGCTCATCGGCCGCGGCGAGCACCTGGTGCTCACGCACGGCAACGGCCCGCAGGTCGGCTTCATGCAGCTGCGGGTCGAGATGGCCAAGGAGCACATCCACGAGGTGCCGCTCGATTCGCTGGTCGCCGACTCGCAGGGCGCGATCGGCTACATGATCCAGCGCGGCCTGCGCGAGGTGCTGCGCCAGCGCGGGATCGCGGTCGAGGTCGCCACCATCGTGACCGAGGTCGAAGTCGACCCGAACGACAAGGCGTTCCACGAGCCCACCAAGCCGATCGGCAAGTTCTACACCGAGGCCGAGGCGAACGCGCTGAAGGCCGCGCGGCACTGGGACATCGTCGAGGACTCCAACCGCGGCTGGCGCCGCGTGGTGGCGAGCCCCGCGCCGATCGAGATCGTGCAGCTCGACACCATCCGCCGCCTGGTCGACGACGACGTCACCGTGATCGCGTGCGGCGGCGGCGGCATCCCGGTCATGCGTGACGCCGAGGGCCACATCCGCGGCCTCGAGGCGGTCATCGACAAGGACCGCGCGAGCGCGCTGCTGGCGGTGCGGCTGGGCGTCAAGCGCATGGTGATCACGACCGGCGTCGACGCGGTGTACCGCGACTACCTCACCGACAAGCGCACCGCGCTGCGCGAGACCACCATCTCCGAGCTGCAGGCGATGGCCGCGGCGAAGCAGTTCCCGCCCGGCAGCATGGGCCCCAAGATCGAAGCCGCCCTGTACTTCCTCGCGCGCGGCGGCGAGGAGGTCGTCGTCTGCCATCCCGAGGCGCTCGTCGAAGCCTTCGACGGCAACGCCGGCACCCGCATCCGCAAGGAGTCGTGACATGAATCCGACCGCCACCCCGGCCCTGCCGGCCCTCGATGGGGACGTGCTGCACGCGTTGCACGGGCGCAGCCTGCTGCTGACGAGCGACTGGAGCACTCCCGAGATCGACACGCTGCTCGCGGTCGCCGCGCGCTTCGAGGCGATCGACCGCGCGCATCGCTCCGCGGCGTTCCTGCCGGACGAGCTGGCGTACGCGATGTTCTTCGACAACTCGACGCGCACCAAGTCGGCGTGGGCCGGCGCCGCGTCGCGCCTGGGCATGCGGCCGGTGATCGTGGACGGCTCCTCGACCCAGGTCGAGCACGGCGAGACCGCCGAGGAGACCGGCGCGATGCTGGGCATGAACTCGCACGCGCTCGGCATCCGCCACGACCTCATCCTGGGCGAGGGCAACCGCTTCATGCGCGCGGTGCACAAGGGCATCGGCGACTACCTCGCCGCGACCGCGGATCCGCGCCAGGTGCCGGTGGTGAACCTGCAGTGCGACATCGACCATCCGACCCAGACGCTCGCCGACCTGCTGTGGCTCAAGCAGGTGTTCCCCGACGGGCTGAAGGGCAAGAAGATCGCGATGACGTGGGCGTACTCGCCCTCGTACGCCAAGCCGCTGTCGGTGCCGCAGGGCATCGCGATGCTGATGACGCGCTACGGCGCCGAGGTGGTGCTGGCGCACCCCGCGGGCTATCGCCTGATGGACGACACGATGCAGACCGCGGCGCGCCACGCCGCGGCCTCGGGCGGCTCGTTCCGGATCGTGGACGACATGGACGAGGCGTTCCGCGGCGCGCACGCGGTCTACCCCAAATCGTGGGGCCCGTACGACCTGATGCTCGAGCGCGTGGCGGCCAACCAGGCCCGCGACAAGGCCCGCATGGGCGACATCGAGAAGCGCGCGCTGGAGCGCAATGCCAAGTACAAGAGCTGGATCTGCGACGAGCGGCGCATGGCGCTGACGCAGCGGGGCGACGCGATGTACCTGCACTGCCTGCCGGCCGACATCGGCGACGAGGTCACGCACGGCGTGATGGACAAGCACCGCGTGAACGTGGCGCGCGAGGCGAACAAGAAGATGTACGTCGTCATGGCGATGCTCGCGGTGGCCAAGCTGCCGGACCTCGCGGCGCGCCTCGAGGGGGCGCTGCGATGAGCACCGCGACGCCTTCCGCGCTCGACGCCCGCATCGCCGCGCTGGCCGCGCGTGACCTGCCGCTCGCGGTGAAGGTCCTGAAGGAGGCCATCCGCATCCCCGCCGACCACGTCGACCGCACGGTCGAGCAGGGCGGCGATCCGCAGTGCGGCCTCAGCAACCACGAGGGGCCGCGCATCGAATACCTGCGCCGCACGCTGCTCGAGATCGGCGCGGTCGCCGGCGCCGAGGACCTCGGGGTCGACGCGTTCGGCAACCTGTGGTGGACGCTCGAGGATCCGACCGACGGCATCCCGCGCGAACAGAAGAAGGTCGTCTACCTCGACGGGCACTGCGACACCGTGAAGCCGCTGCGCACGCAGTGGCACGAGAAGACCGGCGGCCTCGATCCCTACCTGGGGCTGGTCGACGCGGCGAAGCTCAAGCGCGACTGGATGCGCACCGAACTCGGCTACCTGCCGCCCGACGCGGAGTGGGACCAGCTCGTGTTCGGCCGCGGCTCCGCCGACCAGCTCGGCGGCGTCGTGAGCCAGATGTTCGCCTCGCGCATCCTGAACGAGCTGCGCGGCGAGGGCGCGCTGCGCGGCGTGATCTGGCGCTCGTACGCGACCGTCGCCGAAGAGGACAACGACGGCGGTGGCCCGCTCTATCTGACGCGCCGCGTGCTGCCCGGCGCTCCGTCCGAGATGATCCCGGACGTGGTGATCCTGACCGACTCGACCGGCGACTCGCGCAAGGGCGCGCTCGGCATCTACCGCGGCCAGCGCGGGCGCATGCAGATCGAGGTGAAGGTGATCGGCAAGTCGTGCCACGGCTCGATGCCGCACGAGGGCAAGAACCCGCTCGAGTTCGGCGGCGCGATCCTGAAGGAGGCCGCCGAGCAGCACGCGAAGGGCGCGGGCATGCTGGACGACGCGTTCCTGGGGCGCGGCACGCGCACCGCGTCGTGGGCGCACCTCGACACGCCGAGCGACTGCGCGGTGCCCGAGGCGTTCACGTTCCGCTTCGACCGCCGCCTCACCGCCGGCGAGACGCCCGAGATGGCGGTCGCCACGATCGAGGCGCTCGACAGCGTGAAGGCCGCGCGCGCCGCCGGGCTCGCGGTCGAGATCGGCGTGCCCACCTACGACCAGCTCACCTGGCGCGGCTTCAAGCCCGGCAATCCCCAGATCTACATGGGCTGGGCCACGCCCGAGCAGCACCCCGCGATCCAGGCCGCCGTCGACGCGTGGAAGGCGGTCGTCACGCCGCACGTCGAGGAGCCGCGCGAGCAGGGCGGCTCGCTGCGGCGCGCGCCGCGCGTCGACCGCTGGGTGTTCTCGACCGACGGCGTGGGCTGGCCGGTGCCGAAGGCGCTCGCGGAGCTGGACGTGCCGGCGAGCAAGCGCTGGATCGACGCCGGCGCGTACCACCACGCCGCGATGTTCGGCATGGGCACCGGCATCGAGCAGAACACCCACAAGATCGGCGAGGCGCTCGACCAGCGCGAGCTGCGCCACGCGATCGCGTTCCTGGCGAAGTTCCCGGGCGCGTACGTGGCGAAGGGCTGAAGCGCGGCGCCCGCTCGCGGCCCGCGGACACGACGAGCCGGACCGAGGTGCGGTCCGGCTCGTCGGCTGCCCGCGCGATCCGCTACGCCGCCCGGGTATCCGGCTGGATGATCCCGAGGATGTTGCCGTCGGGGTCCTTCACGTAGGCGAGCCAGCCCACGCCGGGCACGGCCATCTTGGGCAGCGCCACGGTGCCGCCCAGCGAGGCGGACTTCGCGAGCGAGGCGTCGAGCGACTCCACGCCCACCGTGCACACGTAGCTGTTCACTGCCTGTCCCTCGACCGGGCCGCCGGAGCGACGCTGCACGAGTCCGCCGTTGATGCCCGGCTGGTCGGCCGGCCCGGTCTCGATCATCCAGTAGTTCATCTCGGGCAGGTGCTTGAACGTCCATCCGAACAGCGCGGTGTAGTAGTTCACCAGCGCCTGCGGCTGGGTGGCGTGGATCTCGAAGTGCATCACGCGTGACATGGTTCCTCCTGGTGGCGCTGCGCGCTCAGGGCGCGGGCTCGAGGGTGTATTCGAAGTCGTACGAGTGCCTGCCGGCGTCGATGATGATGTTCAGCGTTCCGGTGAGCCCGACCAGCTCCCCGGTGCCCGAATCGGGCACCACGTGGATCGCGAGCTGCGGCGCGGCGCGGCGGATCGGGGTGGCCGACCCGCAGCGGGCGGCCCATGTGATGGGTGGGCTCATCCCGGCTCGCCCGCGAGCTCGGCTCTCAACTCCATGATGAGCTCCGGGACGGCTTCCTCGGCGCCCGCGGCCGCCGCGGGGATGACCTCCTCGCCGATCACCGCGAATCCGCACTTCTCGAGCACCCGGATCGAGCCGAGGTTGTGCGTGGCGACGTCCGCGTAGAGCGGACGCACCGCCTGCTGGGCGAGGAACTGCCGCAGCGCGCGCGTGGCGATGCCCCGGCCCCAGAACTCCCGGCCGAGCCAGTAGCCGACCATGGTGCGACCATCGCGCACGAAGCTCACGACGTTGCCGGCCACCCGGCCGTCGGCGACGATGGTCCGCAGCAGGACGTCCGGCTCGCCGCGAATCCGCGCCCAGTGCGCGTCGAAGGCCTCGCGATCGCGGGAGGCGAACGCCGCCATCCGGACCGCCTCGGGATCGCGTTGCTGCTCGAAGAACGCCGGGAGATCGTCGTCCTCGACCTCCCGCACCACGACCTCGCGCGCCATCGGAGTTCCTCGACGTTGCTGGATCAGCGCGCCCCCGCTCCCTCCGGTTCCGGGCGGCTCGGGAACCGGAGGGACGGAAACCTACCACGGCGCCGCGCCGCGGAGCGCGGCGGCCCGCGCCTGGTCAGCGCGTGACCACCATGCGGCGGGTCTCACGCAGCGCGCCGGCGTCGAGCCGGTAGAAGTAGAGCCCCGCGCCGACCGCGCGCCCGGCGTCGTCGCGGCCGTCCCACGCCACGTCGTGGCGCCCGGCCTCGAGCACGCGCCCGGCGGTCAGCGTGCGCACCACGCGGCCCGCCACGTCGAAGACGCGCAGGTCCACGCGCGCGCGGCTCGCGAGGTCGAAGCGCACGGTGGTGGCGACGCGGAACGGGTTGGGAGCGTTCTGCAGCAGCCGCGTGACCAGCGGCCGCGCGCTCTCGACGCCGGCCACCGAGTTCGAGTCGAAGATCGCGGCCACCCACTCGGGATGATCGACGAACGGATTGCGGTTGCCCTGGATCGCGTACACCGCGCCGTTGCGCAGGCGCTCCTTCCAGCTCACCGGGTCGTTCGTGCTCCACTGGGTGTAGAGCTTGGCCGCCCACGGCAGCGGATCGGCTCCGCTCGCCGCCGCACCGCCCGGCCAGCCGGCGTCCTCGGTGTAGTAGCGGGTCGCCACGTAGAACGTGCTGCGCGCGAGATCGCCCTTGTAGGCGTCGATCGGCTCGAACACGGTCCCGGTGTAGTCGGGATCCGAGCTGAGCCCCACCTGGGTGCCGTTGCGCGAGGTGATGGTGGCGGCGCCGACCGGGCCGTACGGGAAGTTGCCGCGGTACTCGTTCACCTTCGAGTCGGTCGGGTAGATGATCCACAGGTCGGTGTACATCGGCGTCACCGAGCCGCCGAACCACGCCTGCGGCCACGAGTGCTCGCGATTGAAGCCGCTGCCCTCGGTGGTCCCGCCCGTGTGCTGCGTGAAGTCGTACTCGTACGGCGGCGTGCCGCCCGGCACGTCGGAGTACATGTCCCACACCTTGCCGTTCGGCTTCACGTCGGTGGTGGTGTACGCGGTGAAGGCGAAGTCGTAGCTCTGCACCGCGTGGTTCTTGATGATGTCGTGCAGCGCCGCCCGCAGCGCGGTGCCGTGGAGCCCGATCGCGCCGGCGTAGTAGCCCGCCGGCACGCTCACGTCGGTGTAGGTGAACGCGTGCCCGGCACCCGCGGTCGGATTGCCGTACAGGTCGAGCACGCCGTTGGTCGTCAGGGTGGTCGGGCCGGCCGGCACGTTCGCGATCGTGACCAGCACGTTCGCCGGGTTCGCGGCGTCGCGCACCGCGGCCGTGGCGGTGAGCGCCCCGATCGCGTAGTGCGACGAGCGTCTCGGCGCTCGCCAGCTCGACCGGCTCCGAGAACTGCACCAGGAACGTGGTCTCGCTCATCTCGCCGATCGCGTTCACGACCGGCGCGGCGAGGTCGGCGACCCACACCACGTCGGCCGCGCTGCGCGTCACCAGCGAGAACGCGCCGCCGTGGTAGTCCACCGGGCCGGTCACGGCGTAGGTGGTCCCGAGCAGCGGCGTGAACGCGTAGCCCATCGAGTCCACCACCGCCGCGCCGCTGCCGTCGTTGACCACCCAGTGCCGGGCGCCCGCGTCGGGATTGGTGCAGACGCCGCCGGCGATCGTCACCAGCACGCCCTCGTACGCCTCGGCCAGCGCGCTACCCGAGGGCACCACGACCGGCGCCGGGAGCGTGGCGCCCGGGGTGTCGCTCACGACCACCGCGCTCGCGAGCAACGTGTTGCCGGCGTAACCCTGCGCGTCGGTCTCGGTGACGGTGCCGCGCACCACCACCGAATCGCCGACCGGAGGCGCCGCGGTGCCGCGCACCCACAGGCCGTTCCGCGCGCCGCTGCCGTCCTGCACGGTGAAGTAGAGCCCGAACGCGCCGGTGACCACGCCGTGCGTGATCACCGCGCTGCCGGCGTAGGTCGACGCCGCAAGCGTGCCCTGGACCTGCGCGATCGTGAGGTCGTAGGCGAGCGCGTAGCTCTGCAGGTTCGAGACCCCGATGCCGCTGGCGGCGTCGGAGGCGGTCACCTTGTAGTACACGGTCGTGCCCGCGGCCTGCGCGGGGATCGCGGTGGTGGTCTGCCAGGTGGCGCCGGAGAGCAGCGCCATCGGGATGGTGTTGGGCAGCGACGACGACGAGGTCCCCCACGCCAGCGACACCGTGGTGATCGCGGCGGTGGTGTCGACGAGGTCGGCCTGCACGTCGGTCGCCACTCCGGCGAGCGGGATGCCCGGGCTGGTGACGACGTGCGAGATCGACGGCCCCGGCGGGCGCGGCGTGATGGTGTGAGTGCCGGGGCTCGCGTCGGTCGCGAGTGACACCGGCGTGCTGGTCCACTCCGACGGCGTGAACGTGGCGTTCGGCACGTAGACGTTGGGGTGCCGCACGTAGTCGGAGTTCTCGAACAGCGTGCCGGCCGCGAGCACGCGGTCCACGATGGCGCCGCCGCCGTCGATCAGCTTGGCCCCGTCGCCGACCCTGCCGTTCCAGGTCGCGTTGGCGGACGACCAGGCGGCGTTCGGGAAGTCGACGGTGAAGACCGTGATCGTGGTGTTGTTGCCCACCACCCTCGCCTGACCCGGCGCGATCACGCCGGACAGCGGCCAAGTCTGGATGTCGACGCTGTTGCCGACCGCGATCACCGCCCAGTTGGTGAGGTCGACGGAGTCGGGACCGGTGTTGGCGATCTCGATGAAGCGATCCGTGAGGTAGTTGAGGTTTGGATCGCACAGCTCCGAGAGGATGACGGCCGGCCGTGCCGGCGTGGGTGCGAGTGCGAAGGCCGCCACCATCGTGGCGACCAGGAGGCTGGACCACCTGCGCATGTGCGACTACCGCCTTTCGGGTCGTGGCTCGGGGAACTCGCGACGGGCGGAGTCGAGACACGATTGCGTGGCCTGCGCGCGGGCCGGGACGGCCCGCGGATCGGCCAGGAGAGGTCTATGGAAACCGCGTTGATTGTACGTGGTCGGAGCCCCGCAGGGGAACCGCGGGATGCACGGCCGCGGCGGCGGCCGCATACTGCCGCGGCGCGGGCATGCCGCGCGGTGGACCACCCCGGAGGACCTGCGTGAGATCGCATGCTGTGCGAGGCGAGCGGCGGTTCGCGCCCGCGGCGAAGGTGCGGCTCATGGCCGCGCTGGCGCTGTCGCTCGTCATGCTCGCGGGCTGCGCGCAGGGCGCCGTGGTGGCAGGTGGCGCGCGGGACGCGCGGGGAGCGTTGGGCGCGAACGCCGCGGTCGCAGGCGCTGCGCCCGGCGCCGCGCAAGCTGCGGGCGCGGCCCGTGATCGGGCGGACTTCATGGTCGGCGCCGACATCTCGTTCCTGCCCCAGGAGGAAGCGGGCGGCGCCACCTACCGCGACACGAGCGGGGCCGCGGACGCGTTGACGATCCTGCAGCGCCACGGCGTCGGGTGGGTGCGCCTGCGCCTCTGGCACTCCCCCGCCGACGGCCACAGCGGCCTGGCGGAGGTGCTGACGCTGGCGCGCCGAGCGCGCGCGCAGGGCATGGCGCTGCTGCTCGACCTGCACTACTCCGACACGTGGGCCGATCCCGCGCACCAGCGCGTGCCCGCGGCGTGGGTCGGGCCTGCCGCTCGAGACGCTGTGCGACAGCGTGCGCGCCTACACGCGCGACGTGGTCGCGGCGCTGGTGGCGCAGGGCACGCCGCCCGCGATGGTGCAGCTCGGCAACGAGATCACCGGCGGGCTGCTGTGGGACGCGGGACGCGTGGGCGGCGCGTTCGACACGCCCGCGCAGTGGGCGCGCCTCGCGCGTCTGCTCGACGCGGGGGCGCGCGGCGTGGACGAGGGCGCGCCGGCGCGCACGTGCGCATCCTGCTGCACGTCGATCGCGGCGGAGACGCCGCGGGCTGCCGGTGGTTCTTCGACCATCTGGTCGCGCAGGGCGTGCGGTTCGATGCGATCGGGATCTCGTACTACCCGTGGTGGCACGGCGGGCTCGATGCGCTGACCGCGAACCTGCGCATCCTCGCCGAGCGCTACCGGCGCGACATCGTGGTGGTCGAGACCGCGTACCCGTGGACGCTCGAGCCACTCGACGACACGCACAACCTTGTCGGGCTGCCGTCGCAGTTGCTGCCGGGCTACCCCGCGAGCCCGCAGGGGCAGGCGGCGTTCCTGCGCCGGCTGGGCGAGATCGTGCGCGCGACGCCGCACGGTCGCGGGCGCGGCGTGTTCGTGTGGGCGCCCGAATGGGTGAGCGCGCCGCGCTTCGGCTCGGGCGGCGAGAACCTCGCGCTGTTCGATGGCGAGGGGCGGGGGTTGCCGGGGCTGGAGGTGCTGGGCGGCGCGGGCGGTCTCGGGGAACGGTAGGCCAAGGCGATCTTCGAGGCTTGGTAGGCTGGGGCCTTGGCTGTACTCCTCTACTCAACCGCGGCCGGCGTGGCGTTCAGCGGAAGGCCGGGTGTCGGGGAAACCCCCCACTTGAACACTACGCCGACGCCCACGGTGGGCACGCGCGACTCGCACACTCTCTCATTTGCCACGATCACGCGCAGCCAACACTGCGTGGACCGCCAGTCCGTATACCACGCAGCCCACAACAACTCCACATATGGTCAGCACAGTACAGATCAATGTCGTCTGACCATTCGACGTGAAGCACGTCATCCCAGCGGGCTCCACCCACGCCGTGGCCAGCCACACATTCCACAACATCACCCATGAGCCAATAGCGCCTCCGGCGCCTTTGGCCATTACAAGCAACACCAGTTGTATAAGCATTCCATACACAACAGCTCGGATCCGCCGACGCACGGGGTTTGTCACTATCTCTGTCCCCGCAAGCGTTGTTCATGCAACCGTGGCAGTCCCTGCGCAACACCATTTCCCCTTCGACAACCAAGCGACTCTCCGCTCCACCGCAATTTGCGCATACCCACCTCTGCTCGACACCGTGTCCGCGCCCATCCTTCGCAGCTGACTGGCGCAGGGACGCCCTACCGCAGCGCGATGAACTTCCGCGTGGCTGTCTGGCCGCCCGCCTGAAGCCGGCAGAAGTAGCAGCCGGCGGCAACACGCGACGGACTAGTTTACAACCAACATCTTCCGAGCAGAGGACCTGCCGTACGCTCCGAGCCGGCAGAAGTAGATCCCTCGAGGCCAGTCAAGCGTGCTCACAAGGACAGCGTGATCACCAGCCAGGCGCGACTCGTGTTGGAGCAAGGTCGCAACTCGGCGCCCCTGCACGTCGAAGATCGCGAGATCGACCGGCGCGGCCATCGCGAGGTTGAAAAGGCACACCTGCAGCCATCGTCACGATCGGGTCCGAATCTGAGTCACCTGTTACCTCAGGAGGAGCAGCCCGGGGAGGCGGCCCCTCTACTTCAGCACAATCAGCTTGCGCGTCACGGCTGAGTTTGGTCCTTCGAGTCTGCAGAAGTACGTGCCTGCCGGCCATTCGGCAGTGCGAACCTGGACCTCCCGCGGTCCAGCAACGACGTCGTTGCGGTCGAGGATCGAGGCGATCTGACGGCCCTGCACGTCATAGAAGACGAGCTTCACTTGCCCGGGAATGGACGTCACGAACCTGATCACAGCGTTTGCCCGAGCGGGGTTCGGCTCGATCGAGGCGCTGATCCAAGACCCCGGGACGGGCGGAGAGTCATCGATGTCTGCCCTTGGCATCGGAATCGCAGCGATGTTGATCTGCGGCAGGTCGAACACGCTCCCGAAGTTCCCGCCGGTGTAGAGCGTCTTCGAGTCGGCGTAGAGTGCCCAGATGACCGCGTCCGGAATCGGATTCCAGTCCACCACCGCGGCCGAGGTCGCGTCGAGCGCCACCAGCCCGCGGCGGCTCTGCCCGGACACGGAGCGGAAGAAACCGCCGGCATACACCCTGTCGCCACTGACACAGACTGCTTCCACTTCGCCGTCCGCGTCGGGATTCCATGCCGTCGCCGCCCCGGTCGACGCATCGACCGCCGCGAGGTTGTTCCGCAGCTGCCCGGCGGCGCCGATGAACAACCCGCCGATGTACACCGTGCCTCTCGCCACCGCGAGGCTGTTGACCCAGCCCCAGGAATGAACGGCTGCATCCCAACTGGTCGCCGAGCCCGTCGCCGGGTCGAGCGCCGCGATCCGACTGCGAACCTGGCCGCCGATCCGCCCGAAGAGCCCCCCCGCGTAGACCGCGTCCGGCCCCACCGCCAGTGTCGTGACCGCGTCGTCGGCGTCCGGATTCCACGCCGTCGGCGTGCCATCCGACAGCCGAACCGCCGCCACGCGGCGTCGGTACTCTCCGCCGATGGAGCCGAACAGGCCGCCGACGTAGAGCAAGGAGTCGGTAGCCGCCAGGCACCACACCGGCCCGCCCGGACGCGGCGTCCAGGGCGCCGGGCTCGCGGTTTCCACATCGAACGCCGCCAGGTAGCTGCGACCGAGTCCACCCACTTCCGAAAAATCTCCTCCGACGTAGAGCGTGGAGCCGCGAACGGTGAGCGCACAGACCTGGTAGCCCGCGAGGTGGAAGTCCCAGCTCTTGAGTTCGCCGGTGGTGGCATCGAGCGCGGCGAGGCACGAGCGCCGCTGCCAGTTGCCGAGGAACGTGAAGTAGCCGCCGGCGTAGATCGACTCGCCGTCGGTCGCCAGCGCCAGGACATCGGTGTTCGGTCGCGGGTTCCACGGCGTCGCCAGACCGGTCCTTGCGTCCACCTCCGCCAGGCAGTTTCGCTCGGCGCCGCCCACGCTCGAGAAGTACCCCCCGATGTAGACAGAGGATCCATCCACGAGCAGCGACTCGAGGTTCGGGTACAGCGATCCGCCCGCTGGATTCGGAGCCCACGGCAGGAGCGCTCCGCTCGAGGCATCGATGGCGGCCAACCCATTGCGGACCTCTCCGCCAATGGTCACGAAACATCCCGCGGCGTAGAGCACGCCACCCTGCAACGCCAACGCGCTGACCGCCGGCTCGTAGAAATAGGGGTCGGAGGGCCTCTCCGGATGGAGATCCCACGCTGCCAGCGCGCCGGAGCGGACATCGATCGCCGCCAGGCCGCTACGACGCTCGCCGCCGACCCTCCACACCTGGCCCCCATCGTACCCCCCGACGTACACGTGCCGCTCGTCCACGGCGATCGCGTACACCATGCCGTCGACCATCGGATTCCAGGGCGTGGGCCGCCCGGTTCGCAGGTCCACCGCCGCTAGATTGCCGCGTTGCTCGGCGCCGAGGTGCGTGAAGCCGCCGCCGATGTAGAGGGTGTTCCCATGGATCGCCATGGAACGAACCAACAAGCCGTAGATCCCGGGAGTGGCGGTGTCGGCTTGGAGGTCCCAATCGGTCACGCGCCCGGTCCGACCATCGATCGCGGCGAACAGATTGCGGCGCTGGCCGCCGATCGTGCCGAACGAGCCGCCCACATAGAGGGCGCCCTCCTTCGCCGCCAGCGCCCAGACCGTGCCATCGGGGTTCGGCGCCCACTGTGCCACCGTGCCGTTCGCGAGGACGTGCGCGAGATTTCGCCGGGCCTGGCCACCAACGGCGTCGAAGTGCCCGCCGAGATACCACCCGCCCTCGCCGTCAGCAGCGACCGCGAAGACGGCACCAATCACCTTGGCGAACGCCGGCGGAGCCGCGCCCGTGCGGACGTCCAGCGGCACCCCGGAGCCGGTGCACCGTCCGACGTGAGAAAACGCTCCACCGACGAAGATCGTGTTCGCCGAACGCGCCACCGCCGTCACCGTGCCGTCCGTGCCCCACAGCTCGACGGCCGCCGTCGGCCGCGCCCCGACGAGCGTGCCGGCTACGACCAGCGCGACCACGGCGCCGCCGAGCCGCACGGTGCGGGGCGACCCACGCCGTTCACACCCGCAGCGCTGCAGGCTCATGACGCACCGTCGAGCCGAGTCATCATCACTCCTATCACGCCATCGAGCGTGGCACCGAAGTCGCCTGGAACAGCGCCACGTCCTGGCGGACGCGGCAGCGAAGAACCGGATCTAGTGAAGCAGCACGAGCCGAGCGGTTCGCTCCACCCCCTCCGCGTTCAGGCGCACGAAGTACACGCCGCTCGGCACCCGTCGCCCATCGTTCGCGCGACCATCCCAGCGTGCGGTCGTCCGGCCGGCCGGCAGCACGCCCCGCACCAGCGTTCGGACGCTGCGACCCTGGACATCCAGCACCGTCACGATGGCGTGTGCGCCGGCGGGCAAGTCCACCGCGACGCGCGCTTCGCTCATGGCCGGCAGACGTCCGAGCAGCAGCAGACGGGCTCCCTCCCGAGGCGCGGCCGTCCCCGGGTCAGCAGACGCCAGCGATGGATACGCGAGCGTGAAGTCGGCGTAGTACGGCGCCGCCGGGTTCGCGTTCCACAGGATCTCGTTGATGTCGATGCCCCACGTCCAGTCGTCGTACGCCGCCAGGAACTCGTGCGTTGTCGCGTAGCCGCCGATCCTCGCCGGGACGGGGAGGTACTCCGTCGCATGCCAGTAGTCGACGGTCGAGTCCCCAGCCAGGTACGTGAACAGCTCGGTGGTGGGCACCCAGGGCCCGGCCAGCGTGTCGCTGGGCGAGCCGAGCGTCCGCTGGAAGTGCATGTTCCGCTCGGACAGGTTGGTGCTCGTCGTCAGGAGCAGCCAGCGCGACAGCGTGCCCGACGTGACGTCGTAGTGCTGGAACAGATGCGGGGACTCGACGTGCTTGTTCGTGGTTCCGGTGTACTGATGCTCGGTACCGTGCATCGGCCCGTAGCTGCGCCACGCCGTCAGGTCCCCCGCTGAGCGCGCCAGGCCGACCACCATCTGTTCGGTCTCGTCCTTGTGGATGGTGACGAAGTACATCAGGTAGCGGCCCACCGAGTCCGGGTCGGGCATGACGAACGGATCGCGGAACTGCTGGCCGTCGTAGACCCGCGTGTTCTTGTTCGCCCACGGCACCTGGTAGCAGGAGAACACCGACGAGTCGCGGGGCGTCCACGTCTTCAGGCTGTCGTACGGCAACGTGGCGTCGGCGGTGGCCAGTCCGATCTTCTGGATCCGGTTCCCGTCGCCGTCGAGATGCACGGCGGTGTAGAACAGCTTGAACTGCAGGTCCTTCTGAACGATCGTCGGCGCCCAGATATGGAGGTTGTCCCAGTTGTCGGATCGGACCGTGAGGACGCTATCCATGATCGTCCAGTGCTCGAGGTCGTTCGACCAGGCGTGGCCGATGCACCGCTCGGTGGCATCCTCGCCCAGGTTCCCGAGGATCACCCGGTTCTGGACGATGTAGAACAGGTGGAAGAGGCCGAGCTGCTGCTGGTAGTAGAAGGCGAAGTCCTTCGGCTGGACGATATCGTAGGCGGGTACGAACTTGGCGGAGGACCCAATGGGCGCCATGGGCTGCGTGGTTTGCGCTTCCGCGCTCATCGCGGTCGTGGTGAGCCCACCGGAGGAACCGGCGAGGTCGAGGTTGCAGTCGGGGACCGGAATGCCGAGGTAGCCGGCCGCGACCGCACGATTCGCGTTGCGCTGGGTGATGGTCAGCGGCATGCGCCACGACGTGTCCGGTGCCGCCAGGGCCATCGTGCCCGCATCGGCGAGGCCAGCCCCGATGGCCGTGATGGTGAGATCGCCGCCAGAGTGGGAGATCGAAACGTTGAGCACGGCAGGAGCGTAGTCACCACCGATCCCGCCGTTGAACGTCGCCTCATTCGACTCGATCACCTGCGTGGAATCGCTCGGATCCAGTGCCACCGCCTTGAATCGCCCGCGGCTCTCCGCCGGCAGGTCCAGCAGGTACTGCGCGATCGTCGACGCCGGTCCGTCCTCGGAGCAGAAGTGGATCGTCCGCAGGTGCGCAGCACTGTCGGCGGCATTCGCGGGCCCGTCCACCGCGGACACCTGCGCCATGTCCGCCTCACACGCGAGCTGCGCGTCGATCGGCACCGGGCTGATGTCGGTGCTGCTATCGGCGACCCACAGCAGTCGCCACTCCGAGGGCAATCGCGACTCGCTCGAGTCCGCCTGCACCACCAGCGTGCAGCGCGTCGCCTCTGCAAAGCTCAGCGTGGTGGCGCCAGAGCCCCAGTGGAGCTGAAGCGCGAATGACGAGCGTGGAATCGAGCATGGCCATGAGAACCAGAACCCCGAGTATGCGGCACATGGAACGGCCTCCATTGTACTGCGGGGTGGGCTGCAGCGGTGGGCTCGAGGGTGGGTGCGCTCACGAGGTACAGCGGAGCGGAGCCATCACGGCGAAGCGGTGCGAGCGACCGCGTGAGGAGGGTGTGCAGGCAGGAGCCATGCGCGAGGGCGAGGGGCCTGAGGTGAACGGGCGGCACGGCGGCGAACATGATCGATGCCTTCGAAGGCAGAGGGCCGCGCGAGTGAGGGTGCCGCGCGCGCGAGGTCGATGCGTCGCGCGAAGAGAGTGAACACCCGTGACCGGGGGGGGGGGGCAAGCGGTATTCGCTGCGGGATGGAGAAACCACCCATCTCCACCGGGCCTCAGGAACTCGGGACGCCTCGCCTCGCCGCTACGGCAGCCCGCGTCTCCGCCGCCACGCCCACTCGACGCTCAGCATCGCGACGATGAGCGCGAACACCCACGGCGACTCCCACAGCCGCAACGACTATCCGCTGCTCGCGTACTACCGCTCGCAGCACAGCAATCAGTCGTGGCTCGCAGCACTCACCGCGATCCTCGACTCGAGCGCGCTGATCGTCGCCGGCATCGAGGGCATGCCCTCGGAGCAGGCGCAGCTCACGTTCGCGATGGCGCGCCACACGCTGGTGGACGTGACGCAGATCTTCGTGCCGCGCTACGCGCCCGGCGCGCCCGATCGGCTGGATGCCGGCGCGCTGCGGCGACTGCGCGAGCAGCTCGCAGAGGCGTCGATCCGCGTGCCCGACTCACCCGAGTTCGTGGAGCGGCTGACCGCGCTGCGCAAGCTCTACGAGCCCTACGCGCAGGCGCTGGCCGCGCACCTGATGCTCGACCTGCCCGGCTGGCTGCCGGCCGAGGGCCACCGCGACAACTGGCGCGGCGGCCCGTGGGATCGGAGGCTTGGGACACGGGACGCGGTGGTGTTCCCGGGGGACGAGCACTTCTGAGGGGAAGGAGTAGCACCGGATGATGCGAAGAACGCCGGACGTCACGCCCAGCCCCGGTGACGCAACGCGCTCTGCTCACCGACGCGGACGCCCTATCGCAGCGCGATGAACTTGCGCGTTGCGATCTTGCCGCCTGACTGAAGCCGACAGAAATAGCAGCCTATGGGCCGGTCTGTGGCGGGCAGTCGCACGACGTGCACACCGGCCAGCAACGGTTCGTCCTTCAGGAGCGTCTCGACTCGGCGGCCTTGCAGGTCGAAGATCGCCAGAGTCACCGGGCCGAGAGTCGGGATGGAGAACCGGATCGTCGAGTTCGAGCGCACGGGATTGGGGCTGACGGCGTCGATAGCAAGCCGCATCGGGATCGGCGTGGGCTCGGGAATGGTGTCGGACTGGGGGGCGCGCGAGAGCGCGGCGAAGCACGAGATCGGATCGGTCCCCGCCCAACCGAATGAACCGCCGACGAAGAGTGTGTTCCCGATGGCACTCACCGACCAGATCACCCCAGTTCTGGGCGGGGGGTCTCCATTGAGGCCCCCAAGGTGTGGGTCCCAGTCCAACACTCGACCCGACTCGGCGTCGAGCGCCACCAGGCTGCTACGAGGTTGACCCGCGATGTGATCGAAGTTGCCACCGGCGTACAGCGTGTCGTGGACCAAGTCGAGCGTGAAGACCCTCGCGAGATAGGGATTCGACAGGCTGGCGTCGGCGCTCCAGTCCCGTAGCTCCCCTGTCTTCGCGTCGAGGGCGGCGAAGCGCTCGCGCGGCAGGCCATTCACCACCTGGAATCCTCCCCCGATGAAGACCGTGCTGTCGTTGGCCTCAATGGCATCAACCCACGCACCCAGGACCGGATTCCAATCGAGGACCGCACCAGACGTGGCGTCGACCGCTGCGACAGAGGACCGCGGTAGGCCACCCACCGTTCGGAAGAACCCACCTATGAACGCGACGCGGTCGATGACAGCGACATCGTAGACCTCATCGCTGGCATTCGGGTCCCAGCTGGTCAACTCCCCGGTAGCCAGGTCGAACGAAGCGGCGCGGCCGCGCGGCACGCCACCGATCGCGGTGAAGCCGCCCACGACATAGAGTCGCCCGTCGGCGATCTTGATGGGTCCGCAGGTGTAGTTGGGGTTCGGAGCCCATGGCAGGGCCTGGCCGGTGAGCGTGTCGAGCGCAGCAAGAGACGAACGCTCCTGACCACCGATCGTGCTGAAATGACCGCTGACGTAGACCCGGTCTCCATCAACCGCGATGCCCTGCACCCCTAGGCCATCCGGTGACGGGTCCCAGTCCGTCGGCCTTCCAGTCTTGGCGTCGAGGACCGCGAGGTGCCGCCGGTTCACCCATTCGCCGACCGATTCAAACAGCCCGCCAGCAAACACGGTCCCGCTGCTTACGGAAAGCGCGTACGCGGGGCCGTTCGGTCTCGGATTCCAGTCGGTCGCGCCGCCAGAACTCAACTCGATCTCGGCGAGGCAGAAGCGCTCCTGTTCACCGACCGAGTGGAAGTACCCGCTGACATACACTGTGCTTTCAGCAACGGCCAGGGCGGTCACAATCGGTGCGTAGTCGGGGTAGCGCGGCCCGACCTGAGGATCCCACTCCGTGGGCGCACCCAGGATGCGATCGACCTCCGCCACACCTCCGCGGTCGAGCCCGCCGACGGTGGAGAAGTGCCCCGCGATCAGGACCGTCTGCTCGGTGAGCGCCAACTCGCTCACATAGGGGCTCGGGTCGTAGTCATTGCAGTTGCAGCTAGCGGCAAACGGATCCCAATCGGTGGCCATTGCCGTCCGAGCGTCCACCGCGCCGACGTTGTAGCGAGGCACGCCGCCGACGTTTCCGAAGCTCCCGCCGAAGTACACCGTGTCACCGGCAACTGCGATCGCACGTACCGTACCGGCGAAACCGCTGAAGCCCACGCTAGGATCCCAACTCGTGACTGCTGGCCGTTGGAGCTCGACCTCGGCGAGGCTGTTGCGCGCCACGCTGGCAATCGTGTCGAATTCGCCTCCGGCGTACAGCGTCGAGTCTCTCACCCACAGCGCATGCACGCGTCGATTGGGGGACGGGTCCCAAGCTGTGACGGAACCCGTCTCGGCGTCGAGCGCTCCCAGACATCGGCGCGCCGCGCCGCCTAGCCGTGTGAACGACCCCGCGACGTACAGGACACCGTCACGCAGCGCCAGCGCCTCGACCAGTCCATCCTGCCCGGGATTCCATTGCGCCACCCGACCACTCGCCAGGACATGGGCGAGCCCCGCACGGGGCTCGCCCCCCACAGCGACAAACCAACCGCCAATGAACCATCCGCCCTGACCGTCGGCGACCACCGCGTTCACGGTCCCGGCGACCTTCGCGAACGGTCGGACGATCGCCCCACTCGCGCGGTCGAGCGGAACCCCGGAGCCCGTGTTCGGACCTATCTGGGTGAAGGCGCCAGCAATGTAGAGCTTGTCTCCGGAGCGCGCGATGTCCAGCACGTTCGCGTTGGGACCCCAGAGGACGGTGTCCGGCTCTTGAGCGCGTGTTACTCCCACCAGCGAGCAGGCGATCGCCGCGCTCGCAATGACCCTTGCAAGCGCGCGCTCGCGGCGTGCTCGGGTTGACTCGCGTTGCTCAGTACCCCGTCGCCAAGGCGGCCGTGCGTTCATGATGGGACACTCCACCGAGCTCCGTGGCGCGAATCGCACCGGCCTCATCGGATCATCACCATTCTCACCCGCCGCTCGCCGGCGATCGTCTGGAACCGCGCGAAGTAGAGGCCAGGACCTACCGAGTGGCCTGACTCGTTTCGACCGTCCCAGGAGAACGCGAACGTGCCCCGGGCCAGACCGCCATCGTGCAATGTGCGGACCCTTCGGCCGAGGACATCGTAGATCGCCAACCGCGCGCTCGAGGCAGCCGGGAGTTCGACTCGAAGCGAGATCGGAAGTCGGCTGGGAACAGCTCCGGACACTCGGAGACCAACCTCCCGCAGTTCCGTCAGATCGGATTCGACACCGGCGGCGCTGACCGGGCAATGCTCCTTGAAGAGATAAGGCGTCGTTGCGAGTTGGACCGGGATGTAACTGATTCCGACTGATTGGTCGTTGTAAGCGGCCAGGTAGGCCACGTCGTTGGTGACGTTCACTTCGAGGAACTCGGACGCCTTCCAGTAGTCGTAGGTGTTCGACGGCAGGCCGGTAGCCTCGTCGATGACCAACGAGTCCAAGTGCATCGTCGGGGTCCAAAGGGCTGTCCCCGGATCCGTCGGATCGCTCGGGTGGGAAATCCCCCACACGTCGAGGTTGTTCGCCGTGTAGAAGAGCCACCAACGGTCCTGATAGCGGAATACGTGCGGCGACTCGACGATGAACCCGGCACCGTATGGATGCCGCGTGCTCGGCAGGCCATAGCTGTCACGCCAAACTGTGAAGTCCCCGTCCGATCTGGCTACCCCGACCTCCATCCGCGAAGGGGCGTCGGCTGCGATGGTCACGAAGTACATCAGCCATTGGCCAGGGTGGGCGGGATCGGGATCGGGCATCACGAACGGGTCGCGGAACTGGGCATTCCCGGTGAAGGGGTCCGTCGTTGAGGTCGGATTTGCCCATGATCCGAGCTGCGTGTAGTCGATGATGGGCTGGTCGCGCTGCGTCCAGGTGACGAGATCGGTCGACGTTGCCAGACCCATCCGCTGATCTCCGACGTCATCGACCCCGGTGTAGAACATGTAGTAGGTCAGGCCGTAGAGCACGATGGACGGAGCCCAGACGTGCCTGCTGTCGAAGTTGGCGGCACCGGGTCGCGACACGATCGCGGTCGTGTCGATGAGGTCTTGAGGCCAGTCATCGAGATCGTTGGAAACCGCATGCCCGATGTTCCGTTCAGTGGAGTCGGGCCCACCGTGGGTCAATCGCCACTTCTTCGTTTCCTGGTTCTGGCGGATGTAGAAGAGATGGAACGTCCACTCGCCCTGTGGCGTCCATCCACCCAGCACGAACGCGAAGTCCTTTGGCTGGATCATTCCGATCGGAAAGCCCGGCTTGTGCTCCTTGAAGTTCTCTTGGCAGGAAGACCCTGTCGGGCTGAGCGGCGGGAGTGAGGGCGGGACCTCAGCCAGCACGGTGAGATCCGAAACCGAACCTCCCATGCCCTCGGCCCGCAGCACGCACTCCGGCACTGCTGCCGCCAGTGAAGCAACCGCCGACACCTGGTGGTCCGATCTCGAGTCGATCATGAGGGGCTGACTCCACGACTCGTCGCGTGCCTCGAGCGACAGCGTCGCAGTCCGTTCAAGCCCCGTCCCAACGGCAATCACCCGGAACTCTGTTGATCGATGGATGGTCGCGACGCGAAGCACGGCGACCGGGTACTCGCCGTCGTATCCGCCGTTGAACGTCACCTCGTTCGACTCGATCACCTGAGTGGAATCGTTCGGATCCAGCGCCACCGCCTTGAACCGCCCGCGGCTCTCCGCCGGCAGGTCCAGCAGGTAGTCGGCGATCGTCGACGCCGGTCCGTCCTCGGAGCAGAAGTGGATCGTCCGCAGGTGCGCCGCGCTGTCCGCGCGATGTCGCGGGCTCGTCGATCGCCAACACCTGCGCCACGGTCCGCCTCGCAGGCAAGCTGCGCGTCGATCGGCACCGGGTTGATGTCCGTGCTGCTGTCGGCGACCCACAGCAGTCGCCACTCCGAGGGCAATCGCTGACTCGCTCGAGTCCGCCTGCACCACCAGCGTGCAGCGCGTGGCTTCTGCGAAGCTCAGCGTGGTCGCGCCGGAGCCCCAGTGGAGCTGCAGCGCGGATGACGGGCGTGGAATCAACATGGCCATGAGCAACCAGAACCCCGAGGACGCGGCACATGGAACGGCCTCCATTTTACTGCCGGTGGGGCGAAGCGTGGGGACTCGCGAGTGGGCGCGCTCGCCGAGCGCGGTGGAGTCGGGCCGTCGCGCAGCGATGGTGCGAGCGACGGCGAGAGGAAGGTGTGCGGGCAGATGCCGCGCGCCGAGGCGAGGGGCCTGCGGTCGGAGGGCGGCACGGCGGCGGACATGATCGATGCCTTCGGAATCAGGGCCGCGCGAGTGAGGGTGCCGCGCGCGCGAGGTCGAGTCGACTCGCGCACGCAAGTGGACGTCCGACACGCAGGAGACTGTCAATCAGGAGTTCGTTCGACTGGAGATACGCCAGCTCGAGGCGGCACGCTCGCACCAGCGATCGCCTGTTCAGGCCTGCGAATCGCCGCGCCCTCATCGCGTCCCCCGCCCCTACGGCTTCCCGCACGCGCAATCGGCCCACGATCGCACGCTGGGCGCAGCGCCCTTGTCGGCCTTCACGGTCACCGAGATCGAGTGCTCGTCCCAGGGGGCGGGCTTGCCGTCGAACGTGCGCACCGGCCGGAGAAGCCCACGGTCACGCACCAGGCACCGGCGATGTTCGCCGCCTTGTCGTCGTCGGTCAGCGGCAGCGCGGTGGCGCAGGTCACGTGGAAGTCGCGAGTCTGCTTCAGCACGAACAGGTTCTGGAACATCGACTGCGCTTCGGGCGTGGCGGTCCACGCCACCGCGACCTTCTCGGCGGCCGGATAGCCGAAGTCGCCGCCGCACGAGATCCCGAGTGCCGCCACCAGCAGCGCTGCGAACATCCACGCTCTCACGTCGATCTCCTTTCGACCGGGCCCGGCGGCCCTCCGCCGGTCCTGCACGGCGCGCAGCATGCCACAACTCGCGGGTCGCGTGCGCGGGGCCGCAGGCTTGCGGGGCTGTAGGCGTGCGGGCGCACGCACGAGTCGGCGCGTGCAGCCCCGCGCGCATCCAGCACCGGGCGCGAACCCGCGCGCCAACGCCGAGCGGGGGCAACCGTATGGCCGCCCCCGCTCGGCATCACTCACGCGATCGTCAGCGCAGCAACGCCAGCTTGCGACTGAACGCCTGCCCTTCGGCTTCGAGGCGCACGAAGTAGATGCCGGCTCCGACCGGCGCGCCATCCTCGCCGCGACCGTCCCAGTCGAGGCGGTGCAGCCCGGCGGCGTGCACGCCGCGCGCGAGCGAGCGCACGCGGCGGCCCTGCAGGTCGAGCACCTCGAGCGAGACCGCGCCCGAGCGCGTGAGCGCGAAGCCGATCGACGTCGCGGTCCGCATCGGGTTCGGCCGCGCGTCCGCGAGCATCAGCCGCGACACCGCGGGGCCACCGTCGACCGCGAGCCAGGTGCCCGGCACGCGGAAGTCGGTCTCGAGCCGGCCGCTGCGCACCGGCGAGCGCCACGGGCCGGTCGGGAAGTACACGGAGTGCGAGAGCGTGCGCAGCTGCCACGCGTACGGCACGCCGTTGGTCAGGCCACTGGCGCCGGCGGCGAGTGCGGCGAGGCTGCCGTTGGCGACCGGCGCACCGGTCGCAGTCCACGCGGTGAACCCGCTCGCGCCAGCCACCGGCAGCCCGATCACCGGCGTGACGCGATACTGCAGTCGCACCTTGGTGCGGCCCGCGGTCGAGCGGCCGGTCGAGATCAGGAACACGCCGCCCGGATCGCTCAGGCAGCCTGCCTGGAGCAGGTGCCCGGGCGCCGTGATGTGGTACCCGAGCCCGAGCTGGAAGAGTGCCGTTCCCTGCGAGCCGTAGCGCACCTGGCAGAAGCCCTGGCGCGTGACGGTGTTGGTGTAACCGGGCTCGCCGAACATCAGGTCGCTCCAGCCGTCGCCGTTCACGTCGCCCGCGTTGGCGAGCGAGTGGCCCATGTTCGCGAGCGGCGAGCCGCCGGTCGCGGTCCAGAATGCCGCCGCGCCGGCCGGCAGCGGGCCGCGGAACACGTACGCGGCGCCCTGGTCGTGCGCGCCGCCCGCGTCCTGGAACACCGCCCCCACCAGCACGTCGCTGAGGCCGTCGCCATCGGTGTCGCCGGCCGAGGAGACCGCCGAGCCGAAGCCGCCGAACGCCTCGCCGCCGAACTGGGTCCACAGCGTGGTCAGCGAGCGGTTCGTGCCTCCGGTGTACACGCGCGCGGCGCCCTCGCCCGCGATCGTGTTGGTCGCATTCGGTGCGCCCACGATCACGTCGCTGACTCCGTCGCCGTTGACGTCGCCGGCCCCCGCCACCGAGGCGCCGAGGCGCCAGGACGCGAGCACGGTGAGCGTGCCCTCGCCCGACATGCCGGTGCTCGCGCCGTATTCCACCAGCGCGCGGCCGGCATCGGGGTAGACGTTGCCGAGCTTGTCGGTCGCGTCGTAGTCGGGCATGCCCACGATCGCGTCGGCGTAGCTGTCGCCGTTGGCGTCGCCCGCGCTCGCCACCGACGTGCCGAGGTGCGCGTCGATCTGCCCACCGCTGCGCGACCAGAGCGGCGTGGTGCTGAGTCCGCCGGATCCGCCGCGGAAGATGTACGCGCGACCCTCGCCCGAACGCGGAGTCGTGGGATCCACGCCCAGCGGGGCGCCCACGATCACGTCGGGATAGCCGTCGCCGTCCACGTCGCCGGCCGCGGCGACCGACGCGCCGAACTGGCTGCCGGCGCTGAAGCCGGTGATGGTCACGTTCGGCGCGAAGCTCGCGGGGCCGCCGGGGCCGCCGTACCAGAGCTGCGCTTGCCCGAAACCGCCCGCGGCGAAGTGGGCGCCCGCGAGGATGTCGGCGTAGCCGTCGCCGTTGACGTCGCCGGCCGAAGCGACGGAGACCCCGAGCTGATCGCCGGAGGCGCCCCAGGTATACCAGGCCGAAGTGGTCGCCAGCCCGGTCGCGCTGCCGAGGAAGAGCTGGATGAGCCCGTTGTTCACGTCGCCCGGCGACGTGAAGTTGTACCAGGTGGGCTCGCCCACCAGCACGTCGTCGTAGCCGTCGGCATTGACGTCGCCGGCCGAGGCGACCGACCAGCCGAAGTTCGGGTTCTCGATCGCGGTCTGCGTCGCGCTCCAGTTCGCGGAGTACGAGGGCGGCGAGCCGGTTCCGTAGTGGACCAGTACGCGGCCTTCGGCGGACTCGCCATTGGCGTAGAACGGATCGCCCACCAGCACGTCGCTGAGTCCGTCGCCGGTCACGTCGCCCGCGGTCACCGTCGAGTGGGCATTCGGCGGATAGCCGAGGACCTGCGAGATGATGAGCGTGCTGCCCGTGCTCTGGCCGAGCGCCGACGCCAGACGACATCGCGATCAGCAGGTCGCCGCGCCCGTCGCCGTTGACGTCGCCCGCGGGGGTGAGCGACTGGCCGAAACGCAGGCTCGGGAGGCCGCCCGCCTCCGACCACAGCAGGTCGGCGGTGGCGGTGTCGATCCCCGCGGCCGAGCCGCGGAACACGAACGCCATGCCGCCATCGGTGCCGTAGTTGTCGTCGGACGGAGCGCCGATGGCGATGTCGGCGTAGCCATCGCCGTTGAGATCGCCCATGGGCGAGACCGCGTTGCCGAATTCCGCGAACAGGTGATGGCCCGCGATGGCGGTGCCGCTGGTCACGGTGCCCAGGTGCGGGAAGCCATTGATGGTCGGGAACCCGGAGCTGGATCCGTACATGACGTACGCGATCCCCACCACGCTGCCCGAGAAGGTCGGGTCCGCGCCCGGCGCCCCGATCACGATGTCGTCGAAGCCGTCGCCGTTCACGTCGCCCGCGCCGGCGACCGAGGTGCCGAGTCCGGCGTTCGCGCTGGTCGCGAGGCAGCCCTCGACGTACCAGTTGTTCGTCGCGCTCACGCCGCTCAGGCTGCCGTAGAGCACCTCCACCACGCCGCTGCCCGGCGAGGGCGAGCACGGGGAGAAGCCGGACTGGAACGGCATCCCGAAGATCAGGTCGTCGAAGCCGTCGCCGTTCACGTCACCGGCCGGGGCGGCGTTGAATCCGAAGACGTTGGTGCCGAAGTGCCCGCTGAGCTGGTTGAAGCTCACGAGGTCGAGGCCGCCCGACGTTCCGAAATACACCCGAGCGGTCCCGGTGTCGGCCCAGTAGAGGACGATGTCCGCGAGCCCATTCCCGTTCACGTCCCCCGCCGCGCTCACCTGCGCGCCCGGCGGCAGGTCGATCGCGGGATAGCCGGGCGCCAGCGTCGCGCCGGTCGCCGAGCCCAGGTAGAGGTAGAGCGCGGTGTGGAAGCTGTTCACGTCGCCGAGCGCCACGAAGTCGCTGAAGCCGTCGCCGTTCACGTCGCCGGCCGGAGTGACCGCCATTCCCAGCTTGCGGTTGGCGAGGTTGGATTCGGTCGACCAGTCGGCCGTCCCGCTCACCTGCGCGGGCCGCGCGAGGCGATCCGCGGCCGGAGCGGTGAGCAACCCATCGATCAGGCGGGTGGCCGAGCCGAGGTCGGGCAGCGACGTGCCGCCGGGGCGCGCGGACGCCGGGATCCCGGAGGGGATGAGATCCGGCAGGCCGGCGCCCCATGCGGACGTCGCGAGGGCCAGGGCGAGGGCGAGGAGCGCGAGCGCCCCGCGGGAGCGACGGGACGTGCGGGCAGCGGCAACCATGGTGCCTCCTGGGGATCGTGCAGTGCGGTGCGCGGTGCGCGGAACCACCCCCGGGATGGCCCTCGGGAAGACGGAGTCCGACTCGGCGCTGGAATCACAGGGTTTCGGCGGGGGCGGCCGGGATCGATCGGAGTCACGCGCCATAGCGCCGCGACCCATCGGCCGCGGCTGGGCCGAGCGGGCCAAATCACCGCTTGCGGAACTCCTCCAGCCAGTTCTCGACGAAGAGCATCGCCCTGCTCGCGGGCGCTCCGGTCCGCCGCACGCCGATGAAGCGAGCGCCGTCGGGGTGAGCGTCGAGCGGGAAGCCTGCGAACTCCCTCGCGCTCAGCTCGAGCTCCTGCGCGGGGGAGGTGAAGAATGCCCGGGGCAGGCCCAGAGCGGGGCGTGGGCCGGGTCCGACGGACACCGTGGTGACCGTGTCGCGGTGCACGTAGTAGATCGCGTCGCCGCGGCGCGTCCAGCGGGGCCAACTGCCGCCACCGACCGAGACCTGCGCTCGCGCATCGCCTTCGGGATACCGGCGAATGTAGATCTCGTTGGTTCCGGATTCGTCGGACGTGTACGCGATCCAACGACCGTCGGGAGAGATCGACGGGGCCGTTTCGTTGTTCGACGTCTCGAGAAAAGGCTGCATGGCATTCCCGCGATCCAACCGGACGATCCAGAGATCGGCGTTGCCTCGCCGATCGACCGTACATGCGAGGCTCTTGCCGTCCGGACTCGGGGAGGCCTGGAAGCCGCGGGAGATCGTGTCGGAAGACCCGCTCCCATCGCTGGCGACGGCCACGATGTGGACGGAACCGGCGCGTTCGATCGAGCTGTAGTAGATGTGGCTTCCATTCGGCGACCACGCGGGATTCCCCTCCCACGTCGGGCTGGAGGTGAGCCGGGTTCGCGTGCCTCGCGCCAGGTCCTGCACCCAGATGTCGGCATTCGCGTCCTGAACGGCGACGAAGGCGACGCGTCCGCCGTCCGGAGAGAGCGCGGGCGAGCTCACGCCCTGCTGCGGTTCCCCGATGGCTGCTTCCCCGCTGCCGTCCCGACGCTTCCAGACCAGCTGGCCCTGTGGTGGTGGCTCATCTTCTGCCGCGACCAGCACGCCATCGGAAGCGCCGCTCGCGTATGCGGCGCCGTCGAGAACCGGGAACGCGGGTCCCGTCACCTTCCGCTCGGCCGCCGAGAACGGGACGGCCCACGTTCGGCTTCGGTGGTCGCCCTCCTCCAGCGTGAGGAGCAGGTGCCCGGTCGGCGAGTAGCTCGCCGTGCCCGTCCTCGAGTCCTCGAAGACGCGCTTCAGTCGCGGCGGCGATCCTTCCAGGGTTGCCACGGCGTTCCTGCCGGCCTTGTCGTGTACGAACAGCAGGAGCGTGCGGCCGTCGGGGAGATAGCTCGGGCCGTGGAAATCGACCGTGGAACTGTCCGGCATCATGATCGTACGAATGCCGCCGCCCGAGGCGGGGAGCTCGTAGAGTCCACCGCGCCATACCGCCAGCACGATGCGCGCATCCGGGCCCCAGGCACCGCCCAGGATCTCGCCGCTCTCGGGAATGTCGCCGATCTCATTGCTCTGCTCCGCGCCGAGCGTGAACGTCCAGAGCTTCTTGTTGGCCGCGAACCCGAGCGTCCTCTGGTCCCATGACCAGAAGGGCGAGCGACCGCCCCTGGAGCCGGGGACCTCGAGCGCGTCGAGTTGATCCATGTGGCGGACCCAGATGCGGTCGTTCGCTTCGTACGCGATCTGACGCCCGTCACGAGTGAGTGCGAGCGGCGTGAAGAACGTGGTCGTCAGCCCGTCCACCGGGACGCGAAAACGTCGCACCGGGCCGTGCGGATGCGCGGGCCGGGTCAGGAGCAGTACGGCCGACGTCGCGGCAACGGCGAGCACGACCGCGATGGCTGGCGCCATCCAGCGGGGAGCGGTTCGCCGGCCCGCCGGGGTGTCCCTTGCCCCCGCGCCGGCGGCAGCACTCGGCGCACCGAGGGCGATGCGCGCCTCGCCGATGTCGCGGAGGCGGAGCGAAACATCCTTGGTGAGACATCGGCGAAGCAGCTCGGCGACGCGCGGCGGGGTCGTGGGCGGCAGCGCGCTCCAATCGGGCTCGCGTTCCAGGATGCGCGCGATCAGGTCCGACACCGTCTCGCCTTCGTACGCCGGGCGCCCGGTCAGGCACTCGTAGAGCACGCAGCCGAACGACCACACGTCCGTGCGTCGGTCCACCGCCTTCCCCCGCGCCTGCTCGGGGCTCATGTAGGCGGCGGTGCCCAGGATCACGCCTGCGCTCGTCGCGGCGTAGGTCAGGGTGGGCGATGCCGAAAGGTCGACGTTCGAACTCGACGCGCTCGCGGCGCCGCCTTTCGCGAGCCCAAAGTCGAGCACCTTCACCGCCCCGGACGCCGTGAGCATGACGTTGCCCGGCTTGAGGTCGCGGTGGACCACGCCACTCTCGTGGGCGGCTTCGACCCCCGCCGCGATCTGCCGGCAGACCTCGCTCGCCTCGTCGATGGGAAGCGCACCCCGGGCGAGGCGCGCCGCAAGGGTCTCGCCCTCGACGAACTCGAGCACCAGGTAGCGCGCGCCGGCGACCTCTTCGAGCCCGTGGATCCCGGCGACGTTGGGGTGCGAGAGCGACGCGAGCAGCTTCGCTTCGCGTTCGAACCGTGCCAGCCGGTCGGGGTCCAGTGAGAACGCGGAGGGCAGCGCCTTGATCGCCACGTCGCGCCCGAGCCGTGTGTCGCGGGCGCGATACACCTCGCCCATGCCGCCTGCGCCAAGCGGCGCAACGATCTCGAAAGGGCCGAGGCGGGTGCCGGGAGCCAGGAGCATCGGGGGAATCTACCTCAAGTGCACCGGTATCGCCGACTCCGAGCCCCCATATCGAGCGCCAGGCCTCGAGGCCACGTCGTCATCCCGGTGGCGTGAGTCAGGCGACCCCTGCGGCCGCCTGCTCCTCCCATCGCGTCGCGTTCACGCCCTTCACGACGAGCCACAGCATCAGCGCAATCTCCCCGAGGAGCGCGGTCACGAGCGGGACGTAGGGGTAGATACGGGCGGCCAGCGGAGGCGAAAGGAACATCGCGAAGCTGAAGGTGAGGTAGCCCAGACCGTCGAGCACCATCAGCACGCCCAGGATACGAGGGAGGAACGTGGACCTGAGTACGAGGCACCCGACGGTGATGGCGAACACTCCGAAGAACACCAATGCGAGGTCGTAGGTGAGCGAGTGAAGCCTGAGGAACACGTACGCCAGCGCCTGCGACTGGGCGGTGCCCAACGCGGCCAGGCTGCTCCCGCCCTTCAGCAAGGTCAGAGCGGCGAGGTCCTGAATGGAGTTCAGGGCCTGGATGCCGGAACCGAGCAGGCAGAGCAGCACCATGAGCAGCGCCAGGCTCCTGCTCACCGGCTTGAACAGTTCGTAGAGGAAGACCAGCGAACCGACCACGAACGTGATGCCGACCAGATCTGCGACGAATCCGAGGCGGAACAACCCTTCCGAACCCAGGATGCTGACGGCGGTCGCCGCGGGATCGCCGCGCACGACCAGCTTCGAGAGAACGAACACGGAGAATCCGGCCGGCACGGTGCTGATCACGTACAGCGCCCCGGCACGTCTCGCGGTGACCCGCGGCGACGGCTTCATGGGATCACCGGGAAGAGCGCGTGGGCTCGTTGTTCCTTCGCACCCCAGAACAGGAACCAGATCACGATCGGCAGTTCTCCGATCACGAGCGGCGTCGCCCATTGGGAGACGGCACGCGCGTACTGGGGCAGGCACAGCGCGGCGATCGAACTGACCAGGTACGCGGAACCCGCGATGATCAGGAAGACCCCCAGGACGCGGGGGATGAAGCCCGATCGGATGACGAGCATCCCGAACGGAAACAGCATCGCCAGCGCGTGATGCTCGTCGACCCGCTTGAGCAGGCGGTAGAGCGCCAGCGCCACGAAGATGAACAGGGTCGCGACGAGCAGCTCGCTCGCGACGCCCATGCGGAGCAGGGTCTCGGAAACCCGCACGCGATCGGCCGTCGCCGTTGCGTCTCCCGGTACGACCAGCGTGCGGGGGACGTAGAGGATGCCGAACGGGGCGGTGATCCCGCCGAACAGATACAGGAGCCCCGCGACTCTCGCCTCTCGCCTGATCGAGCTCACGTGCTCTGCCCTTCCATCTCGGGAGCGGATCCGCACTCCGGGACGCCGCGCCGCCAGCGCCCGGTACGTGTGGTCGGCTGCACGTTGGCCTTGAACAGGATCTGGGACAGCAGGATCAGCCCCCACGCCTGCCAGAAGCTGATCGGCTTGACGCCGAAGATGTCACCCAGGGTCACGCGCCACAGCCACGCGACCAGGAAGCCGACGCCGATGAACAGGCCGCCCGCCGCGATCACGCCGAGCGGCGCGATCCAGAACAGGTTTCGGCGAAGGAAGCGGCGCCGGTTTTCGCGTCTCTCCTCATAGGTGCTCATGGTGAACGCTCCTCTCAGATGAGATCGACGCGGTACTCCGCGTCGGTTGCGGTGACGAGATCGACGACGTAGCTGACGTAGCCGAAGCCGAAGGCATTCCCGAAGTCGCGCGCGATGCCGGCCACGGCCGCCCGCGTCCGCGCCCCGGCGAGGATCCGCTCCGCCTGCGCGAGCACGCGCTGATCGAGTGCGCGCGGCGCCTCCGGAAGCCCGTAGCCGCGCAGCAGGCGCTCGACGCGATCGTCATTCATGTGCTTCCAGCTCCTTGTTCAGCTTGGCGAGCGCGTAGTGGTAGCGCGCGATCGCCGTGTTGACCGGCGTTCCCTGGAGCGCGGCGATCGCCGCGAACTCCATGTCGTGCCAGGTCCTCAGCACGACCACTTCGCGCTGCTCCTCCGGCAGCGCGAGCAGCAGGCGATTGAGCGCGTGCCGGAGGCCGATCCGCTCCTCGTCGCCGGCGGGGGCGGCGAGCAGCTCGACCTGCGCCGCATCGAGCGCCATCTCCGGACGCCGCCGCAGCCGGTCCAGGCAGCGGTTGCGCACCGAGGCGTAGAGATAGGACGCGGGTTGTCTCGGCGCCTTGCCGGCCGCCACCTGCCGGACCCACCCCAGGAACGCGTCCTGCACGGCGTCCTCCGCGGCTTCGCGGTCGCGCACCAGGCTCAACGCGTACTGGTGCAGGCGCGCGCGGTAGTTGCGGTAGAGCTCGGTGACCGCCGCCGCTGCTCCGCCAGCCACTCCAGCGCCCCGATCCCGATCCCGGTCCACGTGCCTCCGATCGCTGCCGTCACCCACCATGACGGACGAGGGCCCTCGCATATTGTATGCGGCGAGCGATCGCGGTTGGGGCGCGCCACGGGCAGGCACCGGCGGGCCCGGCGGCCGCCCGCCCGCGACGGCGCATCCGTGCTGCCCTCCCGGCCTCGCGGTCCCTGGCGGGTCGGGTGCAGCCTGCGAATGGCCGCCGTTCGCGGACCGAACCTAGGCGCCCGCCGGGTGCGCGGCGGCCTCGGCCGCGGTGCGGTCCCCCATCGCCAGCGCGCCGGTGAAGCACTTCTGGGCGCACAGGCTGCAGCCCACGCAGCGCGAGGCGTCGAAGCGCGGGAGGCCGCCGGCATCGAGGCTCACCGCGAGGTAGGCGCAGCGCGTGCAGTTGCCGCAGTGCACGCACAGCTCCTCGGCGAGCCGCGGGATGCGCTTGGTGGGGCTCAGCGCCATGAAGTCGGTGATCGGCATCGGCAGCGCGCGTCCGATCAGCTCCTCGACCGAGCGCAGGCCGCGCGCCTCCATCAGGTGGCTGAGCCCCGAGTGCAGCTCGTCCACCACGTGCACGCCGTACTTCATCGCCACCGTGCAGAACTGCACGCTGCGCGCGCCGAGCGCCAGGAAGTGCGCGGCGGCGCGGTAGTCCATCGGGCCGCCGTTGCCCGACACGGTGACGCCGAGGCGCGCGACCGAGGCCAGCGTCAGGTTCGAGATCGGCGCCACACCGGCGCCGCTCATGCCGACCAGGATGCCCTCGTCCCACGCGGCACCCGCGCGCGGACGGAAGAACAGGGTCGGGAAGCTGTTCGCCAGCGTCACGCCCGCCCGCTTGCCGGGGTACTTGTCGAGCACCTGCTTCACCGCGTTCACGATGACCTCGACCGAGGTCACCATGCCGGTGAGCTTGAACAGCTTCGGCACCGCCGGGTCGCTGGTCTGCATGATCCAGTCCACGATCTTCGCGGTGAGGCCGGGCGACTGCGAGACGATCGAGCCCTCGGTGCCGTCGCCGCCCTGCGGGCACGAGAGGCTGAACTCCACCGCCATCGCGCCGGCGCGCTCGAGCTTGCGACTGTTGCCCTGCCAGACCTTGCGGTCCTCCTCGTCGTGGCCGCTCACCGGACCGCCGGTCGAGGCCGCGGTGAGGCGGTCGGGGTACTCGCGCACCAGCCGCTCGATCTCGCGGCACACGCGGTCGAGCGCGTGGTCCGAGACGTTGTCGCAGTTGCCGTACGTCTCGCGCTCGAACACGTGCATGTAGTCGGCGGGGATGTGGATGTCCACGCCGTCGAACGCCGTCTTCATCACGCCGCCGGCCCAGCCGGCCTCGTACGCCTTGCGCATCGGCTCGTAGCCATCGGTGGGCGGCGCGGCCGAGAGCAGGAACGGCGAGCGGATGCGGCGGCCGAAGAAGTCGACCTCGAGCGGCACCGGCAGCTCGCGGCTGCCGGCGAGCCGCACGTGGCTCTTGCGCGGATTCGGGAACGACGGCGCGGCCTGCCGGGCGACCCATGCCGCCAGCGCGAGCGCGCCGTTCTTGCCCGAGGCCGCGGCCTCGACCACGTTCGACGGCCCGTGCGGGGCGTCGCCCGCCACGAACACGCCGGCGCGGTCGCCGGGCTTGAGCCCCGGGCGGTTGCCGATCGCGACGATCACCTGCGCGATCCCGTCGAGCGCGTACGTCGAGCCCGGCAGCGGCGTGACCTTCGACGGATGGAACTTCTCCCCCGCCGGCAGCGTCACGCGCTCGAGCTTCAGCCCGGTCACCTTCCCGGCGCTCCCGTGGATCACGGTCACGCGCGTGCGGCCGACCAGATTGATCGCGTGCGCCAGCAGCTCGCCGCGCTCGCGCGGAGACAGCGGCATCTCGCCCGCGCGCTCGAGCGTGATCATCTCGACCTCGGCCGCGCCCTGGCGGGCTGCGGTAACCGCGCAGTCGCACGCGATGGCGCCGCCGCCGATCACCGCGACGCGGCCCTTCACCGCGTAGGGCGCGGGATCGGCGAGGTACGCGTTGCCGGACAGCGCGAGCGACTCGCCCTCGATGCCGAGCCGGATCGGATCGTGCAGCCCGGTGGTGACCAGCACCCCGGCGTAGCCCTGGTCGAGCAGCGCGCCGGGGTCCGCGACGGTGCGGCCGGTGTGCAGATGGATGCGCGGATTGTCGAGCACCCACTCGATGTCGGTGTCGAGCACCGCGGGATCGAGCCGGTGTTCCGGGATCAGCCGCACCGCGCCGCCCGGCCGGTCACCACGCTCGAGCAGGTCGACCTCGAAGCCCTGCTGCGCCAGCACGCCGGCCGCCGCGAGTCCCGCCGCGCCCGCGCCCACCACCACCACGCGCTTGCCGTTCGCGGGCGTCGCCTCGAGCGCCGGCAGCGTGCCGGCCTGCTTGGCGCGCGCCACGATCGCGGCCTGCACCATCGGGATCTCGATCGGCCGGTCGAACAGCGTGCGCGCGCACGCGGCCTGGCAGTAGATGTCGGGACACACGCCGCCGCACACGCCGCCGAGCGGGTTCTTGGCCATGATCAGCTTGGCGGCGCGGCCGTAGTCGGCGGGCGTGGCGCCCTTGGCGGCCATGATGAAGTCGGCCGGCGAGCAGTCGGCCGGGCACGCCTTCATGCACGGCTTCTCCTCGCAGTACACGCAGCGCGCGATCTCGCTGGCCAGCTGGGCGTCGGTCAGGAACAGGCGGTCATGCGACACGAGTGCGTCCCTTCTGCGATGAGGGTCGGGTTCGCAGGATGGCCGCCGGGGGGCGAAGCGACGCCGATGTGGTGCCGAAGGTGGCGAGGAGTGTAGACGAGACCTCCGAGCCGCGCGAAGCGGAAACCCGCGCGGGCCGCGAGCGGAGCCTGTCAGGCTGCGGTGAACCGACCGCGCCCGGCGCGGCGTGGCCAGCCCCGGCGCGAGAGCCCATGCGGTGCGGAACGCCCGCGACGCGGCGCCGGGAGCGGTCCGGCGCGCGTGAATCGCGGGCGCACACGCGCTATAGTGTCCCGGCCCCGGACCCCCCGATGGACCGCGGCCGCGCCCGCCCGGCGCACGCGGGGCCGCTTCCGGAGGAACCTCGATGAAGGTGACGTTCACGCTGGATGGCCGCGCGAGCACGGTGGACGCGCGCCCCGGCGAGACCCTGCTGGACCTGCTGCGCGGCCCGCTCGGCGTGACCAGCCCCAAGCGCGGCTGCCAGCCCGCCGGCCAGTGCGGCGCGTGCGTGGTGCTGGTGGACGGCGAGCCGCGCTCGACCTGCAACATCCCCGCTGAGAGCGCCGAGGGCCTGCGCGTGGACACGCTCGAGGGCCTGCCGGCCGCCGAGCGCGACTTGTTCGCGCGCGCCTTCGCCCACACCCACGGCCTCCAGTGCGGGTTCTGCACGCCCGGAATCGTGATGCGCGCGAAGCACCTGCTCGACCACCATCCCGCGCCCACGCGCGAGCAGATCGTGCGCGCGCTCGACGAGCACCTGTGCCGCTGCACCGGCTACCTCAAGGTGATCGAGGCGATCGAGCTGGTGGCGCGCGTCCGGCGCGGCGAGGCGCTGCCCACGCCCGACGTGGACGGCGGGCTCGGGCATCGGACCGAGCGCTGGAAGGCGCGCGAGATGACGCTGGGCGCGCGGCCCTACGTGGACGACCTGAGTGCCCCCGGCATGCTGTTCGGCGCCCTGCACCTGGCGGCGCACGCGCGCGCGCGGGTGGTCCGCATCGACGTCTCGAAGGCGCTCGCGCAGCCCGGCGTGGTGGCGGTGGCGACCGCGAAGGACGTGCCCGGCGAGCGCTGGAACGGCATCCTCTACTCCGACTGGCCGGCGTTCGTGGCCGAGGGCGAAGAGGTGCGCTACGTCGGCGACGTGCTCGCCGCGGTGGCGGCCGACAGCGAGGTGGCCGCGCGCGCCGCGGCGGCGCTGGTCGAGGTCACCTACGAGCCGCTGCCGGCGGTGCTGTCGCCCGACGACGCGCTGGCCGCGGGTGCCCCGCAGGTGAATCCGCGCCACGAGAACCTGCTCTCGCGCTCGGTGATCCGGCGCGGCGACGTGGACGCGGCGCTGGCGGCGAGCGCCCACGTGGCGAGCGACACCTGGCAGACCCAGCGCATCGAGCACCTGTTCCTCGAGCCCGAGTGCGCGTTCGCGGTGCCGCGCGCGGACGGCGTGCTCCACCTCTACACCCAGGGCCAGGGGGTGTTCGACGACCGCCGCCAGGTGGCGCGCATGCTCGGCGTGCCCGAGGAGCGCGTGTTCGTGGAGCTGGTGCCCAACGGCGGCGGCTTCGGCGGCAAGGAGGACATGAGCGTGCAGGCGCAGACCGCGCTGCTCGCGTGGCTCACGAAGCGGCCGGTCAAGCTCGCGCTGTCGCGCCGCGAGTCGATCCGCGTGCACACCAAGCGCCACCCGGTGCGCATCGCGCTGACCGTCGGCTGCGACGCCGCGGGCACGATCACCGCGGTGCGCGCGCGGGTGGTCGGCGATTCGGGCGCCTACGCCTCGGTCGGCAGCAAGGTGCTCGAGCGCTGCGCCGGTCACCTGTGCGGTCCCTACCGCGTGCGCGAACGTGGACGTCGAGTCGCTGGCGGTCTACACCAACAACCCGCCGTGCGGCGCGATGCGCGGCTTCGGCGTGAACCAGGCCGCGTTCGCGCTCGAGGGGGCGCTCGACCGGCTCGCCGCCGCGTGCGGGCTCGACCGCTGGGAGATCCGCTGGCGCAACGCGGTCGACGTCGGCGACGTGCTCGGCACCGGGCAGCGCATCGAGAAGTCGGTCGGCATCAAGGCGACGCTCGAGGCGATCCGGCCGCACTGGGAGCGCGCGAAGGCCGCGGGGCGATTCGCCGGCATCGCGTGCGGTCTCAAGAACACCGGGCTCGGCAACGGCGCCGAGGAGTGGGGCAAGGCGCGCCTGGTGGTCGAGGCCGACGGCAGCGTGTCGTGCTACAACGGCTACACCGAGATGGGCCAGGGCCTGTTCACGCTGATCCAGCAGTTCGCGGCCGAGGTCACCGGGCTGCCGGCGTCGATCTTCCGACCCAAGGTGGACGCCACGTTCGCGTTGTCGTGCGGTCAGACCACCGGCTCGCGCGGCACGCTGTTCGCGGGCAACGCGACCGTGGCGGCCGCGCGGCGCCTGCGTGCCGACCTCGACGCGGGCAAGCGCCTCGCCGACCTGGTGGGCACCGTGTACGCCGGCGACGTGAAGATCGACGACACCACGCCGCTCGACTCGACGTCGCCGCGGCTCAAGACCCACACCACCTACGGCTGGGCCACCCAGATGGTCACGCTCGACGCCAGCGGCCGGGTCGACCGCGTGGTCGCGGCGCACGACATCGGCCGCATCCTGAATCCGGGGCTCGCCGAGGCGCAGATCCAGGGCGCGGTGCACATGGGGCTCGGCTACGCGCTGAGCGAGGAGCTGCCGTGCGTCGACGGGATGCCGGTCACGTTCTCGCTCTACCAGCTCGGCGCGCTGCGCGCGAAGGACATGCCCGAGGTCGAGACCATCCTGGTCGAGGCGCCCGAGCCCGAGGGACCGTTCGGGGCGAAGGGCGTCGGCGAGATCGGGCTGGTGCCCACCGCCGCCGCGGTGCAGGGTGCGCTCGAGGCGTTCGACGGGATCCGACGCACCACGCTGCCGATGAAGGACTCCCCCGCCGCGAAGCAGCTCTCGGTCGGGAAGATCCGCACGAAGTCACCCCGCGAGACATGGCGATGAGCCGCGCGCCGCGGGGCGCGCATCCACCGGGCGCGGCCGGATCCGCGCCGGACAAGGGGAATCGATGACCGCCGAACAGGGCGCCGGTGCACGCACCGGCTACGTGAATTCGCACACCCATTTCTACAGCGGGCTCGCGCCGCTCGGGATGCCGGCGCCGCAGGTGGCACCGGAGAACTTCGTCCAGATCCTCGAGCGCGTGTGGTG
The DNA here is from genome assembly GCA_963725865.1 of Candidatus Eiseniibacteriota bacterium. Classification (GTDB taxonomy): domain Bacteria; phylum Eisenbacteria; class RBG-16-71-46; order RBG-16-71-46; family RBG-16-71-46; genus CAVSAC01. The sequence goes on along the minus strand of CAVSAC010000012.1, from coordinate 61,042 downwards.
GCGGCTCGACCGCGCGCTGGACGCGGACACGCTGCGCGCGTCGGTGCGGCTGTACGTGGCCGAGGCCCTGCTCCACGGCACCACGACGCTGATCGATCACCACGAGTCGCCGTCGTTCATCGACGGATCGCTCGACGTCATCGCCGACGCCTGCCAGGAGCTGGGCGCACGCGCGCTGCTCACGTTCGGCGCTACCGACCGCAACGGCGGGCGCGCCGAGGGCCAGGCCGGGCTGGCGGAGTGCCGGCGGTTCATCCGCTCCAACCAACGGCCGCGGGTGCGCGGCGTGGTCGGACTGCACGCCTCGTTCACGTGCTCCGACGAGACCATCGACGAGGCCGCCGCGCTGTGCAAGGAGCTCGGGACCGTGATGCACGTGCACATGGCCGAGGACGGCGCCGACGTGGTGGACGCGCAGCGGCGCGGCTGCGCCGGGCCGCTCGAGCGCCTGCTCGAGCGCGGCGCGCTGCCGCCCGGCTCGATCATGGCGCACGGCGTGTTCCTGGACGACGCGCAGGTCCGCAGCGCGGAGCAGCACGGAGTCTGGCTGGTCCAGAACCCGCGCTCGAACGAGGGCAACCGGGTGGGCTACGCGAAGTCGCTGCGGGTCTCGCGCCGCGTGGGGCTCGGCACCGACGGCTACCCGGCCGACATGCCGACCGAGCTCGCGAACCTGGAGCGCATCGCGGCCGCCGCGGGCGACACCACGGGCGCCGGCGTGCTGCAGGCGCGGCTCGAGGGCGGCTGGCGACTGGCGGCCGAGCGGTTCGGCCCCACCGTGTTCGCGCGCGATGCCGTGCAGTTCGAGCCGGTGTCGCCGGGCTCGCCCACCCGCGCCCGCACGGTGGTGGTGGACGGCGAGTCCGTGGTGGAGGACGGCAAGCTCGAGCACGCGGACCTCGCGGAGATCCGCGCCGAGGCACGCACGCAGGCCGCCCGGCTGTGGGAGCGCATGGCGGCGCTCTGAGGCCGCACCGGCGACCGCGCGAGTCCGGCGCGGGCGCTTGTGCCTCCGCACCCCCCGCGCTAGTTTCCGGATCCTGGACGCTCGCTCGCGCGGCGGGGAGCCGCCTGAGAATTCACGATTCGGGCCGAACACCCGGATCCGGCTGATCGAGAAGGGACCCATGCGTATCGGCATCTTCACCGGCGGCGGCGACGTCCCCGGCCTGAACTCCACCATCAAGGCCGCGGTGGTGCGCGCCACCGACGAGGGCAGCGAGGTGATCGGCCTGCGCCGCGGTTGGGCGGGACTGCTGCGCCTCAACCCCGACGACCCGGCGACGCGCGACGAGTACGTGGTGCCGCTGAACCGCGCGAACACCCGCACGATCGACCGCAGCGGCGGCACCTTCCTGCACACCTCACGCACCAACCCGGGCAAGGTGAGTCGTCAAGACCTGCCCGAGTTCCTGCGCGGCGCGTACGCCGGACTCGCCGACGGCGAGCTGGCGGACTGCACGCCGCACGTGCTGCGGGTGGTCCAGCACCTGAAGCTGGACGGACTGATCGCGATCGGCGGCGACGACACGCTGTCGTACGCGGTGCGGCTGCACCGCGAAGGCGTGCCGATCGTGTGCATCCCGAAGACCATGGACAACGACGTCTTCGGCACCGACTACTGCATCGGGTTCTCGACCGCCGTCACGCGCAGTGTGGAGTTCATCCACGCGCTGCGCACCGCGGCCGGCTCGCACGAGCGCATCGCGGTGATCGAGCTGTTCGGCCGCTACTCGGGCGAGACCTCGCTGATCGCCGCCTACCTGGCGGGCGTGGACCGCGCCGTGATCTCCGAGGTGGACTTCGACACCGAGAAGCTCACGCACTTCCTGCTCGAGGACCGCCGCGCGAACCCGAGCGCGTACGCGGTCGTGACGGTGTCGGAGGGCGCCAAGCCGCTCGGCGGGCAGATGGTCATGAGCGGCGAGGCCGACGCCTACGGCCACAAGAAGCTGGGCGGCGTCGGGCAGTTCGTGGCGCAGGAGATCGAGCGGCGCTCCAGCGTGCGGACGCTCTACCAGCAGGTCGCCTACCTCATGCGCAGCGGCGCGCCGGACGCGCTCGACCGCATGGTGGCGACCTCGTACGGCTACCTGGCGACCGACCTGCTGCTCAAGCGTCAGAGCGGCCGGATGGTGGCGCTGCGCGACGGCAAGTACACCACGGTCTCGGCCAACGTGATCTCCGAGGGCAGGAAGCGCGTCGACGTCGACGAGCTGTACGACGTCGAGAACTACCGCCCCAAGGTCGCCCACTTGCTGGGTAAGCCGATGTTCCTGTACTAGGACCCCCGCGGTGCGACGGATCACGTTCGCGATCGTCTTCGCCATCGCGGCTGCCGCCTACGTGCCGACAGCGTGCCGCACGATCGGCTTCGTGGATCGGGGCGAGTTCGCCGCGGTCGCCGCCACGCTGGGCATCGCCCACCCCACCGGCTACCCCACGATCACGCTGCTCGGGCACGCCGTCGTGCGGCTGTCGCCGCTGCGTCCGGTGGTGGCGCTCAATCTGCTCGCCGCGCTGCTCGCCGCCGCCGGCGTCGCGTTCCTCGCGCTCGCGTTCGAGCGGGCGATCGCGCGCCTCGAACCGCCGCGCGCCGCCGGCGACGACCGGTCGCCGGCGGCGCGCGCGGCCCTCGCGGGCACGGCGGCGCTGCTGACCGCGACCACCACCGTCGTATGGAAGCAGGCGAACGGCTTCGAGGTCTACTCCTTCCACCTCGCGCTCGCGGGATTCGTGTGGTGGCGCTTCCTGTGCTGGCTCGACGCGATCGACGCGGCGCGCGAGAGCGGGGCGGGCGGCGCCGGACGCGCGGGCGCGGTCTTCGCGCTCGCGCTCGGAGTCTCCTTCACGAACCACCTCATGACCGGCCTGCTGGCCCCCGGGCTGCTGGCGGCCTACTTCGCCACGGAGCGCCGCTGGCCCCGCGCGGTCCTCGACCTCCTGCCGATGGTGCCGTGGTTCGTCCTCGGGCTCACGCCCTACCTCTACCTGCCGCTGCGATCCGTCGCGCATCCGGCGCTCGACTGGGGTGCTCCCGAGACGCTGCCGCGGCTCTGGGCCCACGTGACCGGTGCGGAGTACCGCGGCTGGCTCGCGCCGGGGATCGAGACCTTCCGGCGCCAGACGGACTGGTTCGTCGCCATCGTGCCGCGTGACTGGGCCTGGCTCGGCCTCGGGCTCGCCCTGCTCGGTCTCGGGCGCGCCGCCCGGCGGCAGGCACGCGTGGCGTGGATGGCCCTGCTGCTGATCGTGGTGTGCGTGGCGTTCGCGGGCTGCTATGCGATCCGCGAGATCCCGCCCTACTACCTGACCGCGGTCCTCGGCATCGGGCTGCTCGTGGCCGCCGGCCTGTCCGCGCTGGCCGATCGCGTCGGGACGCGCCTGGCGCTCGCGTTCGGCGTCGCGCTGGTGCTCGCCAATGGCGCGCTCCACCTGCGCGAGTGCGACGAGAGTGGGAACGTGGTGGTCGAGCAGCACGTGCACGACCTGCTGGACCCGCTGCCTCGCGGCGCGGTGCTGTTCACGCGCGAGTGGGACTATGGCTTCTCGGCGTCGTGGTACTTCCAGCGCGTCGAGCGCGTTCGTCCGGACGTGTGCCTGCTCTCTCCCGACCTGTTGCGTCGCTCGTGGTACGTGAACGCGCTGGACCGCAACGCTCCCGCGCTGGCGCACGCCTGCGTCGCCGAGCGCCGGCGCTTCGTCGGCGCGGCGCGCGCGCTGGAGGTCGGACGCTTCCGCGACACCACGGAAGTGGCGTACGCCTACACCGAGATGATGAGCGCGCTGCTCGCGGCGGCACGGGCCCGTGGACGGGTGTTCGCGACGCCCGAGATTCCGCCCCGCTTCGCGCCCGAGCTCGCGCGCGTGCCGCGCGGCCTGGTGGTCGAGCTCACGGCCGACTCCGCGTACGCCCCGCAGCCGCTGCCGCGCTACCGCATGCGTCCGTGGCCGGGGCGGGTCGACGCGTACACCGCCACCCTGTGCTGGCTCTACGGCGCCTCGATGGCGACGCGAGCGATCTACGAGGAGCACTGGGGTCACCCGGAGCGCGCCCGCGCGTGGCGGAAGGCCGCGTTGGCGTTCGATCCCAGGATCGCCCGGGATCGCCCGCCGGTGGCCCCCTACGACGGCCCGGAGCTGATCGCCCAATGCGCGCGGTTGTTCGAGGCCCTGCGCGCGAGCCTCGCGCAGCCCGCGGGGCCCTGACGCGAGCGGAGCGGACCAGCCGCGGCGCGCCCGCGACGAGCGCGATGCAGGGCCGGGGAACCCCGGTTCTCAGTGCCCACGGCGACCGCGACCTGACCACCTGTCGGGAACGCCTGTCAGGATGACAGCGCTGAACTCGCGGTGCGCCCTGTCTGCCCTCGCCAGAGGGCCGTTCGAGCGCCGTCAATGCTCGCCCCCGTCACGAGTTGGCCGGGCTCGCGCGTACGTGCGCGCGAGGCCGACCTTGGCGCGAAGCATGCTCTTCGCATCTCTTCCCCAGTGAATGGCGCCCCCGGCGGCAGCTGGAATCCGGCCCGCTGCGATGGGACGCCCCCGGCCAACTTCGGCCACTCCGGCCAGGAGCACCCGATGCGCGAACTCCGGATTCACGGACGCGGGGGGCAGGGCGCGGTGATCGCCTCGAAGCTGCTCGCCTCCGCGCTGTTCCACGAAGGCAAGTCGGTCCAGTCGTTCCCCGCGTTCGGGGTCGAGCGGCGCGGCGCGCCGGTGACCGCCTTCCTGCGCACGTCCGACGGACCCATCCTGCTGCGGTGCGAGATCACGCAGCCGGACGACCTGATCATCCTCGACCCCACGCTGATCAAGGCCATCGACGTGACGCAGGGGCTCAAGCCCGGCGGCACGATCCTGATCAACTCCGATCGTTCACCCGACGCGTACGCCTCGCTGGCGAAGGACTTCCGCGTCGCGCTGGTGGACGCGTCGAGCATCGCGCGCAAGTACGGACTCGGCTCCAAGACCCAGCCGATCGTGAACACCGCCATCCTCGGCGCGTTCGCGACCGACTCCGGCATGGTCGGCCTCGAGGCCATCTGCGACGCGATCACCGAGTCGGTGCCCACCAAGCCGGAACGGAACGTCGAGGCCGCCCGCGAGGCGGCGCGGATCGTGGTCCGCATCGCTCCCACGGAGGTGACGCATGCCTGACGAGCGCTCCACACCCGACCTCGCGCACGGCGTGCCGCCGATCGCCGTGAGCAACACCTCGACCCTCGCGAACCGCACCGGGTCGTGGAAGTACATCCAGCCCCGCTACCAGGACCGCGGCGCACCCTGCAACGCCGCCTGCCCGGTGGGCATCGACATCGAGGGCGTGATGGACCTGCTGCGCCAGGACCGCCGTGACGACGCGCGCGACCTGCTGCTGCGGGAGAACCCGCTGCCGGCGGTGACCGGCCGGGTGTGCGATCACCCCTGCCAGAGCGCCTGCAACCGCGCGCAGTTCGACGGCGCGCTGAACATCCACGCGATCGAACGCATGCTGGGCGACTCCGAGCCCGCGAAGCGCAGCGCGCCCCCGGTGGCCACGCGCGCGCAGAAGGTCGCGGTGGTCGGCTCCGGTCCCGCGGGCCTCGCGTGCGCCTATCACCTCGCGCGCCTCGGTTACGCGGTCACGGTGCTGGAATGCGACCCCGAGCCGGGCGGCTGGCTGCGCTCGCTGCCGGAGTTCCGGCTGCCCCGCGCGGTGCTGGTGCGCGAGATCGAGCACATTCGCGCCGCGGGCGTGGCGATCCAGTGCGGCGCCACCGTCGGCGCCAACCTGGATTGGAAGGCGTTGGACGGCTACGACGCGGTGTTCGTCGCCACCGGCGCGCGCCAGCCGGCCGCGGTCGAATTGGGCGGGCACGACGTGCCCGACGTGCGGCCCGCGCTCGACTTCCTGCGCGACCTGCGCGCCGGCGAGCGCACGAGTGTCGGCCGGCGCGTGGTCGTGGTGGGCGGCACCGACATCGCGGTCGACACCGCCCGTGCCGCCTTGCGGCTCGGGGCCGAGGTGACCGTGATCTGCGGCGTCGCGCGCGAGGAGTTGGCGGCGAACGCCGCGCTGGTCGAGGAGGCGCTGCGCGAGGGCGTGCGGTTCGAGTGGCGGACCTCGCCGATCGGGCTGCAGACCACCGAGCACGCCGACGACGAGCCGGCGCTCGACGCGATCCGCGGCATGTTCGTGGAGCGCGAGGGCGCGGCGCCCCACGCGCGGCTGACCGGCGTGGTGTGCGTCCGCATGCAGGCGGTGGCGGGTGACGCGGAGAGCGCGAAGTCGGTGCCGGTCCACGGCAGTCAGTTCTTCGTGCCCGCCGACACGCTGCTGACCGCGCTCGGAACCGAGCCCGACCTCGGGTGCCTACCGCCCGACGTGTTGCGCAAGGGCTACCTGATCAAGGTCGACGAGTTCGGGCACACCAGCCGCGCCGGCCTGTTCGCGGGCGGCGACGTCGCCGGCGAGCCCCGCACCGTCGCGCACGCGCTGGGTGCCGGCAAGCGCGCCGCGATCGGGATCGATCACCACCTGCGCACCCGGGCGGGCGAGACGCTTCCGCCGCTCGACGCGCAGTCGCTGCGGTTCGGAGGCAAGGGCAGCATGAGCATCACGCGCTGGCGCGGCGACGATCCGGTCCGCCGTACCAACGAGGTCAACGAGTTGGTGCCGTTCGAGGAGCTGAACATGGCGCACTTCGCCAAGGTGCCCGGGACGTCGGATCGCTACCGTCCGGCGGACGAGAGCCGCGGCAGCTTCGCGGAGTCCAACCTGGGGCTCACCGAGGAGGAGTCGCTGGCCGAGGCGAAGCGCTGCTTCAACTGCGGCGTGTGCAACATGTGCGGCCTCTGCATGGTGTTCTGCCCCGATGTCGCCATCAAGACTCACTCGAGCGGCCATGGCTACTCGCTCTCGTACAAGTACTGCAAGGGTTGCGGCGTGTGCGTGGAGGAATGCCCACGCGGCGCCATGATCATGACGCGGGAGGGCCTGTGAAGAAGGTCATCGTCGGCAACCACGCGGTGTCGTGGGGGGTGAAACTCGCCCGCGCGGAGGTGATCGCGGCCTATCCGATCACGCCCCAGACCCAGATCGTCGAGGAGCTGTCCGAGATGTGCGCCAAGGGCGACCTGAAGGCGCGCTTCATCAAGGTCGAGTCCGAACACTCGGCGATGGCGGCCTGCATCGGCGCCTCGGCCGCCGGCGCCCGGGCGTTCACCGCCACTTCGGCGCAGGGCCTGGTGCTCATGCACGAGCTGCTGCACTGGGCGGCGGGCGGACGGCTGCCGATCGTGATGGCGGACGTCAATCGCGCGCTGGCGCCGGGCTGGACGGTGTGGACCGACCAGAACGACACCCTCTCGCAGCGCGACACCGGCTGGATCCAGTTCTACTGCGAGACCAACCAGGAGGTGCTGGACACCACCATCCAGGCCTTCAAGCTCGCCGAGCGGGTCGGCCTTCCGGTCATGATCGTGCTCGACGCGTTCTACCTGTCGCACACCTCCGAGCCGGTCGACATCCCCGATCCCGCCGACGTGGACGCGTTCCTGCCGCCGCGGGTGGCCCAGTTCAAGCTCGACACCGACGATCCGCACGCCTACGGCGCCCTCACGACGCCGGCGGTCTACATGGAGATGCGGATGCGCCAGCAGGAGGCGATGGACGAGGCGCGCGCCGCGGCGGACGCGGTGGACGAGGAGTGGGGCCAGCGCTTCGGGCGGCGCTACGGCGCGATCGAGCCGTACCGCACCGAGGACGCCGAGATCGTGCTCGTGACCTCGGGCACGATCACATCGACTTCGCGCTACGTCGTCAACGCGCTGCGCGAGAAGGGCGAGAAGGTCGGCCTGCTCAAGGTCAAGATGTTCCGCCCCTTCCCCACCGACGCGATTCGTGCGGCGGTGAAGCACGTGCCGCACCTGGCGGTGCTCGACCGCAACATCTCGCCCGGCCACAGCGGCATCTTCGCCGAGGAGATCCGGGCGGCGCTGTACGACGTGCCGGCCGATTCCCGGCCGACCGTCCACGGCTACATCGTCGGGCTCGGCGGTCGTGACGTGACGCCCGAGACCATCATCGACTGCGTGGATCGCACGCGCGCGACCATGCAGACCGGCAAGCCCGCCGTGCGCGAGGACCAGTGGGTGGGAGTGAAGCCATGAGCCAGACTCCGATCAAAGACCTGATCCCGTCGGGCGAGCTGATGTCGTCCGGGCACCTCGCGTGCCCCGGCTGCGGCGGCAGCATCTCGATGCGCCTGGTGCTCAAGGCGCTCGGGCCCAAGACCATCGTCGCGCTGCCGGCGTGCTGCTGGACGATCGTGGCCGGCCCGTACCCGCAGTCCTCGCTCGGCGTGCCGCTGTTCCACACCGCGTTCGAGACCGCCGCCGCCGCGGCCTCCGGCATCCGCGCGGCGCTCGACATGCAGGGCGACACCGACACCACGGTGGTGGCGTGGGCCGGTGACGGCGGCACGTTCGACATCGGCCTGCAGGCGCTCTCGGGCGCGGCCGAGCGCAACGAGGACATCCTGTACGTCTGCTACGACAACGAGGCGTACATGAACACCGGCATCCAGCGCTCGTCGTCGACCCCGTGGGGCGCGTGGACCACCACGACGCCGGCCGCGACCCCGAAGTCGCACCCGAAGAAGGACATGCTCGCGATCCTCGCGGCGCATCGCATTCCCTACGCGGCGACGGCGTCGGTGGCGTACCCGGTCGACCTGATCGACAAGGTCACGAAGGCGAAGAACGTGCGCGGGACCAAGTTCCTGCACATCCTCTCGCCGTGCCCGCCGGGCTGGAAGACCTCGGACGAAGAGACCATCGACCTGGCGCGCATGGCGGTCCTCAACCGCGTGTTCCCATTGCTCGAGGTCGAGAACGGCCAGCACTGGCGCTTCACGATGGACCACCCCGGCGATCCGGTGGAGCCGTACATCCGCCGTCAGGGTCGCTTCCGGCACCTCACCGACGAACAGATCCGCTACATCCAGGCGGAGACGGATGCGCGCTGGGAGGTCCTGCAGCGCCGCGTCCAGCACGGCACGTAGTCCTGGCCCCCGCGTGGGCCGCGCTCGGCGGCCCGCGCCACACACGAGAGGATGCACCGATGCGGAATCTCCCTGCCATCGCGCTGGCCGCGCTCGCCGCCCTGACCCTCGTCGCCGCTCCCGTGCGCGCCGAGGGCACCCCGGTCGAGCGGTACGGCGCCAAGGTCACGAGCAAGAAGCCGGTCGACATCGCGAAGCTGGCGCAGTCGCCCGAGAAGTTCAAAGGCAAGAAGGTGCGCCTGGAGGGCGTGGTGAAGGACGTCTGCCAGGGCCGCGGCTGCTGGATCGAAGTCGCCGACGCGAATGGCGCGTCGTTCCTCGCCCGCAGCCTCGACGAGTCCGTGCTGGTCCCGAAGGACTGCAAGGGCCGCCGGGTGGTGGTGCAGGGCGTGGTGACCGTGCTGCCGCAGAAGGTCAAGGAGGAGCCGGCCGAGGGGCACACCTGTCCGAAGCCCGAGTGGGTGCTCTCCACGCAGGGCGTCGAGCTGGCGGCCGCCACCCCCGCGAAGTAGCGGGTATCTCGGCGCAGGGCCGGCAGCGGGGGGCGTGCCCGGAGCTGTGCGTGTGGGTATTGCACAGCGCAGGGAATGCTCCCCGCTGCCGGCCCTGCGAATCGAAGCGCGGTGCTGGGCGCCGCTACGCGCCGTGCTTCACTCCGCGCTGGACCCAGCGCTTGCCGAGCAGCAGGCCGATCGGCGAGAGCATCGCGATGCAGCCGTAGACCAGCCACATGGTGCCCGAGTCCTGGTGCCCGGTCTGCGGGATGAAGCGCGCGATCATCGAGCCCGAGTACCACCCGGTGGTGAACTTGGCGAGGAACCACGGCACCCCCGCCAGCCCCATGTACGCCCCCACCTGCCCGGACGGCGCCAGGTTCGCCACGTACTCCAGGAATCGGCTCGACCACATCGCCTCGCCGAGCGAGAACAGCACCAGGTAGGTGATGAGCGTCCACAGATGCGGGCCCGGCACCAGGATGAATGTGGTGACCGCGGACAGCGTGGTGCCCAGGATCATCATGGTGATGATGTTGACCTTGCGCGTGAGCGCCGCGATCAACGGGACGAAGATCACGATGACGAGCGGATTGAGGCCCTGCAGCCACTCGTACTTCGAGTTCACCGCGAGCGGGAAGCAGCGCATCACGTAGTCGGGCAGCGTGAGCCACTGGTGCGCGAACAGCGTCCGGACCGGGAGCAGCACGAAGATGAAGAAGATGAAGCGCAGGTCGAGGAACGGCAGCGTGCGCAGCTTCTCCGCGAAGGTGCGCGTGTCCGCGGCCTGGGCGGCGGCGTGTTCGGCGCGCCGGTCGCGCAGCTCGACCCTGCGGGTGAAGAACAGGAGATTGGCGGCCAGCATGAGAGCGGTGATCCCGATCATCACCCAGAACACGCCGGTGATGCCCCAGCCGAGCCCGACCCCCGTCTTGGGGTCGTGGGTGCGGATGAAGGGCGACACCATGGACTCGGCCCAGATGCCGAGGTTCATGATGGCGTACAGGATGCCGTACCCGATGGTGGCGGTGCGCGGGTCGGTGAACTCCTTCACGCCGGCGTAGAGCGCGGGCTGGACCACCCCCTCGGCAATCCCCATCACCAGCAGGCTGATCCACAGCAGCGTCGCGGCACTGGCGCCCATCCCGGGGCTGAGCACCATGAGGATGCGGCCGATCAGCATCCCGGCGACCGAGAGCGTGAGCGCGCGACGCACGCCGATGCGGTCGGAGATGAACCCCCCGCCGAACATGAAGAGCGTCACCACGCCGGTGAACGTGGAGACCGCGAACCCGGTGGCCTGGTCGGAGAATCCGACGTTCCGGCCGATGAACAGCGTGAGCAGGCTGAGCACGCCGAAGTAGGCGATCCCATCCCCGAAGTTCACCAGGTTCACCAGCCAGAACGCGCGCGAGGCGGTCAGCAGGATACTGATGTTCTCCTTGAGCGACAGCGACTCGGGCTCCGGGGTGGGCGTGTCCGCGCCTGCGGTGTCGACGGCGTTGCTCATGCGGTCCTCGATCGGGTCGGCGGGTGCGGTGATCGCGTCCGGAGTGCACCGGAGCGCATCAGGGTCGGGGCAGCATAACGGGCGGGGCCGTCGCCTGCTAGCTTTCGCGTCGAGCAGGCCCGTCGTGCGCTGGGCGCGTCGTTCGCCCTGCGGAACGCGGCGCCGGGCATCCCGCGCTTGACGATGCGAGGTCCGGCTCCTAGCGTCGCCGCCATGGAATCGAACCCACCCAGCTCCGACGAGCACCTCGACCGTCGCGAGTTCCTGCGCATCGGCGCCGCGGCCGGAGCCGGCCTGCTCGCCGGCGGTCTGCCGGCGGGGGCCATGCAGCCCGGCGGCGGCGCCCCCGACGCGACCGCCGTGACCCCGGCCGCGCGCGCGATGCCGATGCGGAATCTCGGTCGCACCGGGCACCTGGTCGGCATCTTCAGCCTCGGCGGTCAGGCGGCGCTCGAGCACCCCGAGAACGAAGCGGAGGCGATCCCGATCATCGAGCGGGCGCTCGACCTGGGCGTGAACTACATCGACTCCGCCGCCGCGTACGGGGGCGAGCAACGCTGGAGCCAGCGCTACATCGGCGCGGTGATGAAGCGCCGCCGACCCGAGGCGTTCATCACGTCGAAGACCCACGACCGCACGCGCGACGGCTCGCTGCGACTGCTCGAGGAGTCGCTGCGACTGCTCGAGACCGACCATCTCGACCTGTGGCAGCTCCACCGGCTCGGGAGCCGCGACGACGTCGAGCGGGTATTCGCGCGCGGCGGCGCGATGGAGGCGCTGCTGGAGGCCCGCGAGCAGAAGCTGGTCCGATTCCTGGGAATCACCGGACACACCGAGCCCGACGCGCTCATGGAGGCGATGCGCCGGTTCGGCTTCGACACCCTCCTGATGGCGGTCAACGCCGCCGATCCCCACCGCCTGAGCTTCGCGGAGCGATTGCTGCCCATGGCGGTCGAGCAGCGCATGGGGATCATCGGGATGAAGATCCCGGCGCGCGGCCGGCTGCTCCGTTCGTGGAATCCGCCCGCGCCCGAGTCGGCGCGCCCGGGCGAGTCTGCGGCGCAGGCGGGCACGATCACCATGCGCGAGGCATTCGACTACGTGCTCTCGCTGCCCGTCAGCACCGTCATCATCGGCTGCGACAGCGTCGCCCAGCTCGAGGAGAACGTGGAGCTCGCCAGGGGATTCGTGCCCCTGAGCGCGGTCGAGATGGCGGCGCTCAACGCCCGCACGGAACCGATCGCCAGGCAGGCGCTGTTCTTCCGGCGCTGGGCCTGATCACGCCGAGCCGTGGTCGAGCGCCGGCGCATCCGCCCCGCCCGGCCCTCGCGGAGCGGCCGGCTGCTCCGCCCGCTGGTGGCTGCCGATCCGCGGGCCTGCCGGCGGATCGTCGGCTGGAGCCGGGCTCGTTCCACGTGGCGCCAGCGTGCCGCGGCGGTCGCGTTCGTGAGCCTGGCGCACCGCGGCCAGCACGACCGCGAGATCCTCACGGTGTGCCCGCGCATCGTCCGCACCGACGAGCGCTTCGTCCAGCTCGGCATGGGCTGGGTGCTGCGCGAGCTGTGGCGCGCCTCGCCCGACGCGGTGGTGGCGTTCCTCGGCACGCACCGCGCGCGCATCCGCCGCGAGGCGCTGCGCTACGCGGTCGAGAAGATGCCGCCCGCGCTGCAGCGGCGATTGCCGGGCGAGCATGCCGCGGGCGCGCCCCGGCCAAGGGCCGTCCGCACGTGAGAACGCCCCCCGGGTCCTTGCGGACCCGGAGGGCTCTCGACACTGGCTCCTCGGGTAGGATTCGAACCTACAACCCTCCGGTTAACAGCCGGATGCTCTACCGTTGAGCTACCGAGGAACGGCTCGATGGGCGGCCCGCTACGGGCCTCCCCGTTTCAAAATGGGCGGCGAAGTCTAGCCGGTGGCTCCCGATCGGGTCAAGCCGGCTGGACCGGCGCACGCGGCCGCGCGCCGCGCCCTCAGCGTTCGACACCCACGCGCTCCGCGAGCTCCCGTTCCCGGGCGCGCTGCGCGTAGCCGGGATGGCTGCGCGCGGGCCGGTTCTCGAGATGCCAGCGCACCACCCGCGGCAGGTAGTCGTCGATGCGGGTGCCGACCAGTCCCCACTCGCCGGCGGCGCGCGCCGCATCGAGCTCCGAGGACCACGGCCCCGCGTACGGCGAGAACGACCGATCGAGCCCGGCGGCCTCGATCGCGCTCCACGGCGCCTCGACGAAACGCGGCGTCACGCCGGCGAGGCCCGCGACCCGCTCGAGCAGCGCGCGCAGCGTGACGCTCTCGGGCGGGCTCAGGTTGTAGACGCGCTCGCGCGGCGCCGCGCCCTCGAACAGTCGCACGACGGCGCGCGTCACGTCATCCGCATGCAGGTGCCGCACCGGGCGCGACCCGCCGTCCGGCAGCACCAGCGGTCCGCCGTCGAGCATCCGCTCGAGGTAAGCCCACAGTCGCAGCGACGGGTCGTGCTCGCCCTGCACGATCGGCAGCCGCAGGATGGTCGCGCGCACGCCGTGCGATGCGCGCAGCACGCGGACCACGCCCTCGGCGCGACGCTTGCCGGTGCCGTAGCTCCATTCCGCGTGATCGGGCGTGCCCGCCGGGGGCTCCGGCACGAGCGGCCGCTCGCTGTCCTCTTCGCGGAATGGCGGGTGCGCGCCCTCGCACACCAGATAGACCTGCCCGGTCGAGATCATCACGTAGCGACCCAGCACGGCGTACGGCACCAACAGCAGGCGCTCGATGTCGAGCGCGTCGAATGCGGTGAAGTCGACGGTGAAGTCGAAGCGCCGGCCCTCGAGCGCGGCGGCCAACGCGGCGGGCTCGCGGCGATCGGCGATCAGCGGGGTGACGCCGTCGGGCAGCGGGCGCTGGCCGCGCGAGAGGACGGTGACGTCGGCGCCCAGCGCTTGCAGCGCCCGCGCGGCGCGCGTCCCCATGAAGCCGCTGCCGCCGATCAGCAGCACCCGCGCGTCGGTCGTCACGCCGCCTCCCGGCTCGGCTGCGGCGCCGGCGCGCAGCGGTGGGCGCCGGCGCATGCGGATCCCGCGACCCGGCGCGGGCACGGCATGGCGGGCGCAGTCGCGTCGAGGGAATCCAAGCGGGCCATCGCGTCCTCCGGAGTGGGCGAGCACCGGGCGGGAGCGCCGGGCGGCGCGAGGGTACCGCTCACGCGATCGCGGGCAAAGAGCTCCGGCCCCTCAGGCGGCCCGGCCGGGATCGTAGTTCGCAGCCCGGCACTCGGGGCACAGCCCATGACTCACGTCGGCGATCCCCTGCTGCGCGAGGTAGTCGTCGAGGTCCTGCCAGCGATCCCCCTCGGCGCGCGCGCGATGGCAGAAGGAGCACACCGAGAGCGTGGGCAGGTGCGACCCGGCCGCGGCGGGAGCGCCCGGGCTCGACCGCGGCCCCAGCGCCGCGCGCGCCGCGCGCAGCTCGGCGACCGTGTGGCGCAGCTCCTGGGTGAGGTTGACGATGCGCAGCCCCGCGCGGACGCGCGCCATCAGCTCGGTCTGATCGCAGGGCTTCACCAGGTAGTCGTCGGCGCCCGTCTCCAGTCCCAGCAGGCGGTCGCTCAGCTCGCCGCGCGCGGTCAGCAGGATGAAGTAGGGCGCGGCCTCGCGCAGGCCGGTCTTGACCGACTGGCACAGCTCGAGACCGTCGACCTCGGGCATCATCCAGTCCGAGATCACGAGATCGGGTTCGAACTCGACGATCGACTTCATGCCCTCGCGGCCATCGCACGCCGTCCGGACCTGGTAACCCTCGACCTGGAGGCGTCGCTGCAGCACCCGCTGGAAGAACGGATCGTCCTCGACCACCAGCACCCGGATCTCGCTTACCGGCTTCATGCCGCCTCCCGCAGGTTGCGGCGCACCTGCGCGACGAACGCTCCGTGATCCACGATCGGCTTCGCGATGTAGTCGTCCGCACCGCTCTCGATCAGCAACGATTCCGCATCGCCGCGCATCGCGTGCGCGGTCGCCAGCACGACGGGGACGTCGGCACTGGCCGGGTCCTCCTTGAGCCGCCGGCACAGCTCGACGCCGCCGGCCGGGTGCCCATCCAGCCGGGTGTGCGCAAGCGAAACATCCATCAGCACGAGCCCGACGTCTCCGGAGCGCACGAGCGCGAGCACTTCCGGGCCATCTTCGGTGACGGTCACCCGGAAGCCCCCGCGCTTCTCGAGGACCTTTCGGAACAGGATCGCGTTGTGCGGGTCGTCCTCGACCACCAGGATGTGCGTCATGCGGCCTTCCCATCGATCTGATCGCCTGGGCCGGCCTCATCCTGCTCGGACTGCTCGCGGGCGAGTTGAACGTGCCAGTCGATGATCTGCGTCAGCAGTTGCGGATTGTCGTGGACGGCGATCTTGGGCACCACGTCCACCACTAGGCCGTCCTGGAGGAGCCGTCGCTCCTCCTCGGAGCGGCTCTCCGGGAAGTTCGTGAGCACCATGACGGGAAGGTCGGGCGCCAGGTCCGCGAGCGTCATCTCGCGCAGCACGTCGTAACCGCTGACCTCCGGCATCATGAGGTCGAGCAGCAGGAGGTCGAAATCGTGTGCGCGGGTCCGCAGCAGGTGCAGGCACTCCGCCCCGTCGGCGGCGAGCTCGACCTCGAAGCGCTCGGACGGAAGTACCTTGCGGACGTAGGCGGCGACCGCGGGATCGTCGTCGGCCATCAGGATGCGCACTGTCCGCCCGTCCGACACCTGGGTCACCTCGTGGAGCTTCGCCAGCAGTACGGAACCCTCGATGGGCTTCTGCAGGTGGTGGGGCTTCCGAGCGAACGAATTGGCCTGCAACTTCTGCTTGAGCTCGGTGTCGAACCCGGTGACGAACACGATCGGGATGTGGCGGGTCTTGGGATCCGCGGTCATCCGCTCGGCGAGGTCCCAGCCGGTCCGCATGAGCGCCCCCTCCACCGAGGTCAGCGCGTAGTCCAGCACCACGACCGAGGGGCGCAGGCGACGAACGAGCAGCCAGCCGATCTCGGCGTTGCGCGCGTCCACCGTCCGGTAGCCGTGCTGGTGGAGGAGGGAGCCCAGGTAGAGCCGGAAGGTGGGGTCGTCCTCGACGACCAGCACCAGCGCCCCGCCGGCCGGCCCGTGCACGTGGTGCGGCGCGTTCTCGACGGTCGGATTGGATTCGTCGGCCTCGTTGCGCCACACCGGCAGCGAGAAGTACATCCGCGTCCCGGTTCCCGGACCGTGACTGTGGACGCCGATGATGCCGCCCATCAGCTCGACGAGGCTCCGTGAGATGGCGAGCCCCAGTCCGGTGCCCCCGTACTTGCGCGTCGTGCTCCCGTCGCCCTGGGTGAACTTCTCGAAGATCAGCCGCTGGCGCTCCGCCGGGATGCCCACGCCGGTGTCAACGACTTCGAACATCACGTAGCCGAGGTCGGCGTGCGGCAGGGCTCGCACGGTGATGCTGCCGGAATGCGTGAACTTGAGGCTGTTTCCGACCAGGTTGATCAGGATCTGCTTGACCTTGCCGAAGTCCCCGCGCACCCCGATCAGCGGATCCTCGGGCGGCACGAACTCGAGCCGTAGTCCCTTCTGCGCGGCCTGCACGTGGGCCAGCGTGTAGACCTCGTCGAGCAGCGCCGCGATGTCGATGCGCTCGATCTCCAGGGTCAGTCGGCCCGCTTCGATCTTCGCGATATCGAGCACGTCGTTGATGAGCCCGAGCAGGTGCCGCGAGCACTGCAGCGCCTGCTTGAGGAATTCCCGCTCCTCCTCGGGCGAGTCGCACAGCCCGTCGAGCACCAGCTGCAGGAATCCGATCATCCCGTTGAGCGGCGTCCGCAGCTCGTGCGAGGTGTTCGCCAGGAACTCGCTCTTGAGCCGTGACGCCTCCTCGAGCTGGGCGTTCGCCTCCTCGAGCCGGCGATTGCTGATCTCGAGCCCGTCCGCAAACGCGCGGATGCGGCGCTCCGACTCGAGGCGCTGGCTGAGATCGCGGATGATGGCGGAGTAGCGCAGCTCTTCGCCCTCGCCGGACACGCCGATCGAGACCTCGACCGGCACGCGCGAGCCGTCGGGGCGGACCGCCTCCACCTGCGCGACCGTGTGGATCCGATCCTCCCCGCACAGCGGAGGCACGGGAGACAGCAGGAGCTCCAGGCGCTGCTGCTGAAGTTCAGCGGCCGGGCGCCCGAACAGCGCCACCGCGGCCGTGTTCACGCTGCCGAGATTGCCGTCCCGATCGAGGGTGACGATGGCGTCGAACGCGTTGTCGAACACCGCCGCCAGTCGCCCGGCGTGCTTCCGCGTCATCTCCATCTCGCGGCGCGCGAGGCCGCCGAGGTACTGCCGGCGCCAGAACCAGATCGCCGCGGCCGCGATCAGGAGCACCGCGAGGTCGAACACCAGCAGGCCCGTGAGGGTGCTGCGCAGCCCCTCGAGCAGTGTCCGGCGATCGGCCTCACCCACCAGCCCCCAGCCCATCTCGGGCAGGTAGCGGGTCACCGCCCAGTGGACCTGGCGGCCCGCGACATTCACCTCGATGTTCGTCTCGGTTCCGCTCGCCGCGAGGTATCCGGCACGCAGCCGCGGATCGTGGGCGGGAAGCAGGTCCCCGACGGATGCCGCGAGTCCCTTCGGCGGCGATGACACCATCACGAGACGGTCACCGTCGAGGCGCACCAGATAGTTCCCCGCGTCGGGGCCGCCTTCGAATCCGTCGTGCAGCGCCGGCTCGATCGCATCCTCGAGGCGCGTGTCGGTGACCAGGATCGCGGCGGCGTTCCGCGCGCTCCGCGGCTCGACCCGGACCGCGACCGCGAGCACCGGGGCCGCCTGGCCATCGTGGCGCAGTTGCGTGATCTCGGCCTCCGCGGACCGGCGCGCGCGCCCCAGCAGGTTCCGCAGCGCCTCCGTGTCCTGGTGGCGCTCACCGCGGGTCGACCCGAGGCTGTGGCCGCCGGCGTCGAAGACCTCGACGCTGCTCAGGTCGAACAGGTGCGCGGCACGCCCCAGCTGGTCGGTGAAGCGCGCCTGCTCCTCGGGCTTCAGTGGACCGGCCGCGGCCTGCTCCGCCCACGCGCGGATCGCGGCGTCCCCGGCCACGAATCGGGTGACCCGCGCGGCGCGGTGCAGGGCGTCGCGGACCGCGTCGCGGCGATCGTCCGTCTGCGCCACCAGCTGCTGCCATTTCTGATCGGCCAGCCGCCGGCGCGCGCTCTGATAGAGCCCGACGTTGAGCAGGGCCAGGATCAGCCCGAGCAACACCGTGAGCGCGATGGCGATGCGCGCGCCGTCGCGCGGGGTGGCGGTCGTCTGGCCGTGCGGCAGCCCGCCACCCTCCGGGGCGCTCCAGGCGCCGGTGAGTGGCGGGGAAGCCGAAGACCCAGGCTTCGTCCGTGAGGCAGGGGATCGCAGCGTCATGATGGAGGGCCCGGACAGGACCGGGCCCACCGGAGTCATCGGCAAGCGGCTGTGGGACTTGAGCCGGAATCAGCGGCTCCCGGCGGCGCGCGGCGCGGGGGCCCGACCTGGGCCCCCTCCGATGAGCGCGACACAACTGCTCCGAGCCGCCGCGTGGAGCGACCCGGCACGAACTAAGGAAGCACGACCACGCGGCGAAGCAGCTGGCGCTCGCCGACGCTCACCTGCACCAGGTAGATCCCGGGTCGCACCGGGCCCGCGGCCGAAGCACCGTTCCAGGCCAGCGTCCAGCGCCCCGCCGGGCGGTGCTCGAGCGGGCCGACCATCACCCGGCGGCCCTGTACGTCCAGCACGCTGAGGCGCACGTCCGCGTCGTCGGGTAGGTCCAACGCCAGCGTCACGCCGCTCGAGGCGGGATTGGGCCACGGTGTCGATAGCGCGAGCGCGCCGGGCAGACTCGGCGCCGCGACTGCTTCGTCGACGCTGCGCTGGGCGCCGAGGGACGCCACTGCCGGCACCACGTCGCCGCCGCCGAAGTCGTCGAGCAGCGAGCCGGTGATCCCGTCCACCGTCAGCCCCAGCCGTCCACCGCTCGCCGCGAACGGCCACGTCCCCGCGCTCGTGCTCCCGATCTGCGCTCCGTTGCGATACACCTCGATCGTCCCGTTCGCCAGCGCCCGCGCGCCGAACCGGTCCCCCACTCCGAACGTCACCGCGATCGGTCCCCCGCGGTTCACCCACCCCGTCGCCCCGGTGTACGTCGACACCTGCACCTGCCCCGCCGCCGCCGTGTACCGCACCTCGATGTGCCCGCCCGTGTACGACGTCCCCTGCACCTTCAGCATCAGGTCGTGCTCCGGCGCCGCCGCGTTGATCGCGTTGAACGTGACGTACACCTCCTGGTCCGCCCCGAACACCGCCCCGTTCCACACCGCGCTCACCGCCGCACCGCTCGAGGACGTCAGCTGGTTGTTGCTGATCGTCAGCCCGGTGGTCTGTCCCACCCACTGGCCGCCGAGCGCCCCGTTCGCGCGGTTGAAGTTGTCCACCACCGCGGTGCTCGGAAACCCGCTCGCCGCCCCCGTCACCGTCACCACCACCGTGTCGCGGCCGCTGCCGCCCCGGTTGTCGCTCACCGTCAGCACCGCGTTGTAGCTGCCCGCCGCGACGTAGGTGTGCGCCGGGCCCGCCGCGCTCGACGTGCCGCCGTCGCCGAACGCCCACGCGAACGTGATCGGGTCGCCGTCGGGATCGCTCGAGCCGGCGCTCGAGAACGTCACCGCCAGCGGCGCCGTCCCGCTCACCGGCGCACCCCCCGCGTTCGCCACCGGCGGCGTGTTCCCGGGCGGCGGTCCGCCGACCACGTCGCCGCCGCCGAAGTCGTCGAGCAGCGAGCCGGTGATCCCGTCCACCGTCAGCCCCAGCCGTCCACCGCTCGCCGCGAACGGCCACGTCCCCGCGCTCGTGCTCCCGATCTGCGCTCCGTTGCGATACACCTCGATCGTCCCGTTCGCCAGCGCCCGCGCGCCGAACCGGTCCCCCACTCCGAACGTCACCGCGATCGGTCCCCCGCGGTTCACCCACCCCGTCGCCCCGGTGTACGTCGACACCTGCACCTGCCCCGCCGCCGCCGTGTACCGCACCTCGATGTGCCCGCCCGTGTACGACGTCCCCTGCACCTTCAGCATCAGGTCGTGCTCCGGCGCCGCCGCGTTGATCGCGTTGAACGTGACGTACACCTCCTGGTCCGCCCCGAACACCGCCCCGTTCCACACCGCGCTCACCGCCGCACCGCTCGAGGACGTCAGCTGGTTGTTGCTGATCGTCAGCCCGGTGGTCTGTCCCACCCACTGGCCGCCGAGCGCCCCGTTCGCGCGGTTGAAGTTGTCCACCACCGCGGTGCTCGGAAACCCGCTCGCCGCCCCCGTCACCGTCACCACCACCGTGTCGCGGCCGCTGCCGCCCCGGTTGTCGCTCACCGTCAGCACCGCGTTGTAGCTGCCCGCCGCGACGTAGGTGTGCGCCGGGCCCGCCGCGCTCGACGTGCCGCCGTCGCCGAACGCCCACGCGAACGTGATCGGGTCGCCGTCGGGATCGCTCGAGCCGGCGCTCGAGAACGTCACCGCCAGCGGCGCCGTCCCGCTCACCGGCGCACCCCCCGCGTTCGCCACCGGCGGCGTGTTCCCCGCCACCGGATTCACGGTCAGCGTCACGTTGCTGGCGTCGTTGCCTTCGTCGGTCTCGGTCACGGTGCCGAGCGAGTCGGCGCGCGCGCGCAAGTTGAACGTGCCCGCGGCGAGCGAGGCGGTGCGCGTGATCGTCACGCTGTCGCGCGCCGGCACCAGCGTGTCGCCCTGCGCGACCAGTGTGCCGCCCGCGCGCAGCACCCAGCGCGAGAACGGCGCCGGCATGCGGCCGAGGTTGCGCAGGCGGAACGTGTACGTGGCCGGCTGCCCGCCGGTCGGCGTGGCGGGCGCGACCGTCGCGATCGAAGGCGTCAGGTCGACCTCGGGGTAGATGCTCACGCGCGCCGTGTCGGTCAGCCCGCCCGGGTCGGCGACGATCAGCTTGATCTCCTCGAACACCCCGGTGCCGTCGTCGTGGTTGTCGCCGAGGTACGACTGGATCTTGCCGAAGCCGGTGAACGCCGCAGGATGGACGTGGGTGTTGTGGTGCAGGTCCATCACCCACTGGTAGGTCAGGCTGTCGCTCGGCGTCTGCGCGTCGCTGCCGTCGCCGACCAGGCTGATGGTCTGGCCGCTGATGTAGAACGAGCCGTTGGTGGGCGCGATGAGGATGGCCGTCGGCTTGGTGTTCGCGTTCGCCACCACATTGCCGCCGCCGAAGTCGTCGAGCAGCGAGCCGGTGATCCCGTCCACCGTCAGCCCCAGCCGTCCACCGCTCGCCGCGAACGGCCACGTCCCCGCGCTCGTGCTCCCGATCTGCGCTCCGTTGCGATACACCTCGATCGTCCCGTTCGCCAGCGCCCGCGCGCCGAACCGGTCCCCCACTCCGAACGTCACCGCGATCGGTCCCCCGCGGTTCACCCACCCCGTCGCCCCGGTGTACGTCGACACCTGCACCTGCCCCGCCGCCGCCGTGTACCGCACCTCGATGTGCCCGCCCGTGTACGACGTCCCCTGCACCTTCAGCATCAGGTCGTGCTCCGGCGCCGCCGCGTTGATCGCGTTGAACGTGACGTACACCTCCTGGTCCGCCCCGAACACCGCCCCGTTCCACACCGCGCTCACCGCCGCACCGCTCGAGGACGTCAGCTGGTTGTTGCTGATCGTCAGCCCGGTGGTCTGTCCCACCCACTGGCCGCCGAGCGCCCCGTTCGCGCGGTTGAAGTTGTCCACCACCGGCGTGGTGGGAAACGCGCCGCTCCCGCTGCCCACGACGATGCTGAGCGTGCGCACGTCCGAGCCGCCGCGGCCGTCGCTGACCGTCAGCTGCGCCGGAAAGTTCCCCGGGCTGGCGTAGACGTGCGTCGGGTTCGCGGCACTCGAGCTGCCGCCGTCACCGAACAACCAGCTGAACGCCAGCGGATCGCCGTCCGCATCGCTCGAGCCGCTGCTCGAGAAGTTGACCGTCAGCGGCGCCGCGCCCGAGTTTGGATTGGCGGCGGCGATCGCGATCGGCGGCGTGTTGCCGCCGGTCGCGCCGGTGTAGCGGATGCGCCGGATCCCACCGACGTTGATGGCGACGTAGATCAGGTCTCCGGTCGCCGGATCGAGCGCGAAGTCCACCGGGCCGTCCATGCTGGTGCCGAACGGCAGCACCTGGATCAGGTTGTCGTTGGCGTCCACCACCGCGACCCGGATCCAGCTCTGGCCGAAGTCGCCGAAGAAGTACTGCCCGCGGTACTGCACCGGGTAGCGATTGGAGGTGTAGAACGTCCCGCCGATCGAGGTGTTGCCGTGGAAGCCGGGAGGCACCGACTGGGCGTCGTCCGTGTGGTGCCAGGCGGCGATCGGCGAGGAGGGCGACGTGGGATTGGTCGCGGTGCCGATCGATCCGCACCCATTGTGCGCGGGGCTGCCCGCCTGGTACTGCCCGTTCGCGCCGAAGCCCTCGAAGCACGGCCAGCCGAAGTTGATGCCGCCGTTGCGCGCGATGTCCAGCTCCTCCCACGTGGTCCAGCCGACGTCTCCGATGTAGAGCGTCCCGGGCCGGCCGAGCGCTGCATCGGTGCTGCCGGTTCCGGGGCGCAGGCTGAAGCGGAACGGATTGCGCGTGCCGTACGCCCACACGCGCGAGCGCACCGAGTTGGCGTTGCCATCCCAGTACGGATTGCTCGGCAGCCCTCGACCGGTCGTGCGATCGAGGCGCAGGATCTTGCCCGCGAGGCTCGTGATGTCCTGCGCGCGGAACGCGCCGATGTTTTCGTTCGGGTCGGTCTTGCCGGCGCCGAACGCACCGGGATCCTGACCGCCCTGATCCATCGAGTTGTACTGCGCGCCGTCGCCGACCGAGACGATGAGCGTGCTGTCGGCCGCGAACCGCAGCGAGCCGATGGTGTGCGAGTCGCCGCCAGAGACCGGCCCGCGCGGCCAGTCGGCGCCGAACAGGACCTGGCGCGAGTTGTAGTCCACGGTCGAATCGCCCGGCAGCACCTGGATCCGGATCAGCCGGCCATAGGCATCACTGTCGGTGTCGACGTTGTTCGAGTCGGGGTCCACCGTGTAGAGCAGGTAGAGCCACCGGTTGCCGGGAGTCCCGTAGGCCGGGTCGACGGCGATGCCGAGCAGTCCGCGGTCCCCGTTGTCGAGCACCTGCGCCTCGGCCTGCCAGAGCGGACTCACGCTGCGGACCCCGTTCGTCACCGTGTACACGCGGCCGCGCTTCTCAGCGACCAGCATGCGGCCGCCGGGGAGGAACGTGATACCGACCGGGGTATCCCAGACGGCGCCGGGCGTGACGTCATCCACCACGAACAGGGAAGGCACGGACGGGGCTGCGAGCGCGATCGAACTGTGGAGCGCGATGAGGATAGCGCTGCCGATCGCGGTCATGAGGCGATGACCGCTCACCGGAGACCTCCGAGGGGAGTTGGAGACCGGCATGCGCGCGGCGCGAAGGCATGCCTGCAACTGGGCGTCGGCCACGCCGGGCAGGCGGCGCGACCCTCCATAAGGGTAGGGAGCCGCTCCCGCGCGCGTCAATGACGAACCACCGTCAGGCCCAGAATCTGGGGAGCCGGATGCCGCTCGACCGGCCTGGCGGCGGGGTCCGCACCCGCTCGATGCCCCCCGCTCCGCCAGGCAAGCGGATTGCGGCGCCGGCCGGACGCCCGCGCGCTCAGGCGCGCGCGGCGTCGTTACGCTGCCAGTACCTCGGGCGGACGTTCGCCTGGAGCCCTCGCTTGCGCAGGCGCAGCGAAGCCGGGGTCACCTCCAGCAGCTCGTCCTCGCGGATCCACTCGAGGCACTGCTCGAGCGACATCTTGTGCGCCGGGAGCAGGTGCACGCTCTCCTCCGACGTCGAGGAGCGCATGTTGGTCAGCTTCTTCTCCTTGACGATGTTGACGTCGATGTCCTCTTCGCGGGAGTTCTCGCCGACGACCATGCCCTCGTAGCAGCGGTCGCCGGGCTCCACGAACATCTCGCCGCGGTCCTGCACGTGTTCGATCGCGTACGCGGTGATGCGTCCGGGCCGGTCCGCGACCAGCGCCCCGGTCGTCCGATGCGGGATGTCACCCTGCCAGGGCTCGTAGCCGTCGAACAGGTGATTGAGCAGGCCGGTCCCACGCGTGTCGGTGAGGAACTGGCCCCGGAACCCGATCAGGCCGCGCGAGGGGATGCGGAACTCGAGCCGCACCCGCCCCGTCCCGTGGTTGACCATGTTGGTCATGCGCCCCTTCCTGCGCCCGATCTTCTCGGTGACGATGCCCACGAACTCCTCCGGGCAGTCGATCACCAGCTTCTCCATCGGCTCGTGCACCACGCCGTCGGTGCGGCGCGTGATGACCTCCGGCTTGCTCACCGCAAGCTCGAAGCCCTCGCGGCGCATCATCTCGATCAGAATCGCCATCTGCAGTTCGCCGCGCCCCGAGACCTGGAACGCGTCCGGGGTGTCCCCGGGCTCGATGCGGATGCTCACGTTCGTGAGCAGCTCGCGATCGAGCCGGTCCTTGAGATTGCGGGAGGTGACGTACTTGCCCTCCTGACCGGCGAACGGCGAGGTGTTGACCGAGAACACCATGCTCACGGTCGGTTCGTCCACCACCACGCGCGGCAGCGGCGCCGGCCGGTCGACCTCGGTGACGGTGTCGCCGATGTGCACCTCTTCGAATCCCGCGAGTGCCACGATCTCGCCCGGGCCCGCCTGCGCCACCTCGACGCGGTCGAGGTTCTCGAACACGTACAGGTTGGTCACGCGCGCCTTGCCGAGGCTGCCGTCGAGGCGCACGAGGGCCACGTCCTGACGCGCGGCCACCGTGCCGTTCACGATGCGCCCGATCGCGAGACGGCCGACGTAGTCCGAGTAGTCGAGGTTGAGGACCAGCATCTGGAGCGGCAGCTCGGGCTCGAAGCGCGGCGCCGGGATGTGCTCGAGGATGGCCTCGAACAGCGGTACGAGCTTGTGATCCTCGCCGTCGGGCGTGAGGCGGCAGATCCCGTCGCGCGCGATGGTATACAGCACGGGGAAATCCAACTGGTCCTCGTGCGCGTCGAGATCGATGAACAGGTCGTAGATCTCGTCCAGCACTTCGGCCGGCCGCGCGTCCTTGCGATCGATCTTGTTGATGACGACGATCGGCGGCAGCCCCAGCTCGAGCGCCTTCTTGAGTACGAACCGCGTCTGCGGCAGCGGGCCCTCGCTCGCGTCCACCAGCAGCAGCACGCCGTCCACCATCTTGAGCGTGCGCTCCACCTCGCCACCGAAGTCCGCGTGGCCGGGGGTGTCGACGATGTTGATCTTGTGGCTGCCGTACCGGACGGCGGTGTTCTTCGCGAGGATCGTGATGCCCTTCTCGCGCTCGAGGTCGTTGGAGTCCATGACACGCTCCACGACCTCCTGATTGGCGCGGAACACCCCGCTCTGCCAGAGCATCGCGTCGACCAGCGTGGTCTTGCCATGGTCGACGTGGGCGATAATCGCGATGTTCCGGAGGTCCGTGCGGACGGCTCCGGCCGCGGGGGTGCCCGGAGTGCTTGCGGTCGGTTTCAACACGTCCTCCTTCAAGGGTGGTCCTCAGACGGCAACCGCCCGAGTGCGTGCAGCAGCGCCGGCCAGTAGCCGGGGTGCTCGAAGAGTGAGTCGTACGAGTAGAGAGCGAGCCGCGGGAATCCCAGCGTGCGCGCGCCGAGGATCTTCGCGGCGGCGGCGGAGGGCCCGGTGTTGTACACCGCGATCCCCGGGACGATGCGCTCCGAGAGTCCGAACTCGCGCGTGTACTCGAGCAACTGGTCCATGACCGTCTGTACCAGCGGTGCATAGCACATCAGGTAGGCACGGTCGAGCAAGCCGTCCCGCACCCACGCGCGCCAGAGCTGCGCGTGCCGGTGCTCGGCGGTGGTGGTGTCGGCCAGCACGGCGGCGGTGAGCGTGATGCCGGGGCGCACGGTGGCCAGTGAGTCGCGCACCCCGCGCACGATCGCCGTGACCTGCGCGAGCTGGAACGCCGTCCACGTGGAGTCCATGGTGGCCCGCCGCTGGGGGGGCAGGCGGTCGAAGCGGTCCGGGTCGACCCCGGTTTCCATCGCGAAGCGGGCGCGCGTGGTCATGTCGTAGCCGACCGGCACGCCCGGCTGCCGGATGTAGTCCAGGTGCACGCCATCCACCGGGTAGCGGCTGGCGATCTCCTTGGCGATGCTCGCGACCCACGCCTGAACGCCCGGGTGGCCCGGGCTGAGGAACACCCCCTCGAGGCGCAGGCGTTCGCGCTGGCGCGGCGTCAGCCGCGCGAGGCTGCGTCCATCGCGCATCCGCGCGACCCATTCCGGGTGCGCGCGGATCACGTGACGCGGATCGCGCGGAGGCTGCGGCGCCGACCACACCAGCACGCAGTTCATCCAGGCGTGCACCTCGAGGCCAGCGGCGTGGGCCCGCTGCAGCAGGGCGCCGAGGGGATCGAAGTCGGACGGCGCCGCGTGATTGCCGAGCGCCTCCGCCCGGGGCAACAGGTCCGAGCGGTAGTATGCGTCGCCACGCCCGACCACCTGGACCAGCAGGCCGCGCACGCCCAGGGCCTTCGCGCGCGCGACCACGCTCTCGACGTCGGCGGGCCGCGTGAGCGCGGTGCGCACCACCCACAGGTCGTCCACCGGAGAGCGCCGGAGACCGGAGTCGGGGGCCGTGGTCGCGGCCCGCGCCCCCAGGCTGTCGGCGGCGGCCGCCGCGGAATCGGCGGTCGGGACCTGCGCGCGGGCCTCGAGCGTGAGCACGGCGAGCAGCGACAGCGTGCCGAGCAGCCGGGTCGCCCATCGGATCATCGAGCAGGGTCCTCCCCATGGATACGCGCGCGGGCGGAAGGTCGCCCCTCCGCCCGCGCGATGCTGCGTTCGCGATCGGCGTGCTAGCCGGTCTTCACCCGTCCACGGCGACGCGCCGGGGTCGCGACCTCGCTGTCCTTCTCGTCCTTCTTCTTCGCGCGGCGGGGCTTGTCGGAGGCCTCGGCGTCAGCCTTCTCCTCTTCCTTGCCTTCCTTCTTCTTGGTCGCCTTGCCGCCCTTCAGCGACGCTTCTCTCGCCTCGGCGGCCGCGATGCGGTCCTTGCGCTCCTTCTCCTTCTGCTCGCCGCTCTTCACGAGCTCGAGATACGCGATCTCGCCCGCGTCCCCCAGGCGACGGCCGATGCGGAGGATGCGCGTGTAGCCGCCCTTCCGATCGGTGTACCAGGGCGCGATGGTGGCGAACAGCTTCTGAACGATCTCGGGCTTCGTGAGGAAGCGCGCCACGTGCCGGCGCGCGGCGAGGTCGCCCTGCTTGCCGAACGTGATGAGGCGCTCGGCGAGCCGGCGCGCCTCCTTGGCCTTCGCGACCGTGGTCTCGATGCGCTCGTACTGGAAGAGCGCGGTGACCAGGTTGCGGAGCACGGCGCGCCGGTGCGAAGACGTCCGGCTCAGCTTCCGATGATCTTTGCGGTGTCGCATGTGCGGTCGTCCTTCTCGGCCGGTTCGGGCTCGGGCGCTCAGCCCTCGACGTCGACCGTGGCGCGGGATTCGAGGTAGCGGCTGATGTCCATGCCGAAGCTCAGGCCCATCTCACCCAGGATGTCCTGGATCTCCTTGAGCGACTTCCGGCCAAAGTTGCGGAACTTGAGCATCTCCCCTTCGGTCTTCTGGACGAGGTCGCCGATGGTCTTGATCTCGGCCGCGCGGAGACAATTGCTGGAGCGCACGGAAAGCTCGAGCTCCTCGACGCTCTTGTCGAGCAGTCGCCGCACGCGCAGGATCTCCTCGTCCTCCGGGATCTCCTCCTCGAACACGAAGTGGGCATCGCTACTGATGAACAGCTCGAAGTGCTCCTTGAGGATCTGCGCGGCCAGCGACACCGCGTCCTGCGGCAGGATGCTGCCGTCGGTCCAGACCTCGAGGGTGAGCTTGTCGTAGTCGATGCGCTGGCCGAGGCGTGCGGCCTCGACCTCGTAGTTCACCCGCGTCACGGGCGAGAACAGCGAGTCGATCGGGATCACCCCGATCGGACGGTCCGTGGCGCCGTGCGAGTCGGCCGAGACGTAGCCGCGGCCGCCGCCGATCTCGACTTCCATGCGGAGGTCGCCGTCGCGGTTCAGGCTCGCCACGTGCAGATCGGGGTTCAGCACCTCGATCTCGGCGTCGACCTGCAGGTCGCCCGCCTTGAGCTCGCCCTTGCCGCGCAGCTCGAAGACGCCCTTCTTCGGGCCGTCGCCGTGCAGCTTCAGGCGCACCTGCTTGAGGTTGAGGATCAGCTCGGTGACGTCCTCGATCACGCCGGGGAGCGTCGAGAACTCGTGCAGCACGCCGTCGATGCGCACCGCGGTGATGGCAGCGCCCTGCAGCGACGAGAGCAGGACCCGGCGCAGCGCATTGCCGAGCGTGATCCCGAATCCACGCTCGAGTGGCGCCAGCTCGAACTTTCCGTACCGGTCCGTGTTGGCCGCATCGGCCTCGACCTGCTTCGGCATGGTGACGTTCTTCCACTTCATGAGGAAAGCCCCCTCAGGAGAAGGCGATCAGTCATCACTTCGAGTAGAGCTCGACGATGAGCTGTTCGTTGATCGGGACCGAGATGGACTGGCGCGTGGGGATGCTCAGCACGCGGCCGGTCATCTTCTCGACGCTCATGTCCAGCCACTCGGGGGTGCTCTGACCCTTGCGGGATTCGAGTGCGTTCACGACCGCCGCGAGCTTCTTGCTCTTGTCGCGGAGGCTGACTTCGTTCCCGGCCTTGACCTGGAACGAGGGGATATCGACCTTGCGGCCGTTGACCTGGACGTGCCCGTGGCGCACGAGCTGGCGCGCCATGGCGCGGCTCGGGGCGAACCCAAGCCGGAAGACGACGTTGTCGAGGCGGCACTCGAGCATCTGCAGCAGCGCTTCGCCCGTGACGCCCTTCGACGTCGAGGCCTTGGAGAAGAAGTGGCGGAACTGCCGCTCGAGCAGCCCGTAGATGCGGCGGGCCTTCTGCTTCTCGCGCAGCTGCTGGCCGTAGTTCGTCTCCTTCACGCGGCGGCTCTTACCGTGCTCTCCGGGCGCGTACGCACGGCGCTCGATCGCACACTTGTCACTCATGCACCGCTGCCCCTTGAGGAAGAGCTTCATCCCCTCGCGACGGCAGAGGCGGCACTTCGCATCGTGGTACACAGCCATGGCGTTCGCTCTCCCCTAGACCCGACGCCGCTTGGGCGGACGGCAGCCGTTGTGCGGAATGGGCGTGACGTCCTTGATCGCGGAGATCTCGAGCCCCGCCGCCTGGAGCGAGCGGATGGCCGCCTCACGACCGGCGCCCGGCCCCTTGACCCAGACTTCGACGCGCTTCATGCCCATGTTCAGGGCTTCGCGCGCGCTCGACTCCGCGGCCACCTGCGCCGCGAACGGCGTGCTCTTGCGCGAGCCCTTGAAGCCCACCTTGCCCGAGCTCGCCCACGTGATGACAGCGCCATCCATGTCGGTGATCGTGACGATCGTGTTGTTGAAGCTCGCCTGCACGTGAGCGACTCCGTTCACGCTCACCTTCCGGTCGCGCTTCTTGGCCTTCTTGACATCCGCCACTCGAAACCTCCGTGCGCGCGCCGCCACCGCGGCGCCGCTGTGGTGCCGTTACTTCTTGGGCGCCGGTGCAGCCTTGGCCACCGGCTTCCTCACTGCGCCGGCGGTCTTCTTCGGACCCTTCCGCGTCCGCGCATTCGTCTTCGTACGCTGCCCGCGCACCGGCAGTCCGCGGCGATGCCGCAGTCCTCGATAGGCGCCGATGTCCATCAGGCGCTTGATGTTCATCGCCATCTCGCTGCGCAGAGCGCCTTCGACCTTGTGGTCGCGCTCGATGATGCTCCGCAGCTTGCCGGCGTCCTCATCACTGAGGTTCTTCACCCGCACGTCCGGCGACACGCCGGTGGCGGCCAGGATCTTGCGCGCCGTCGTGTGACCGATGCCGTAGATGTACGTCAGCGCGACCTCGATGCGCTTGTCCGACGGCAGGTCGATGCCCGCGATACGTGCCACAGATTCCTCCTCTGAGCCTTACTTCTGGCGCTGCTTGTGCCGCGGATTGCGGGTGCAGATCACGCGGATCACGCCCTTGCGACGCACCACCTTGCAGTGCTCGCACATTTTCTTCACCGACGTCCGGACCTTCATATCCGCCTCCCGCCACGACGCAGCGCGGCGCTCACCGCCACGCTGCCCGCTGCGCGACGACCTACTTGTACCGATACACGATCCGTCCGCGGGTCAGGTCGTAGGGTGACAACTCGACCGTGACCTTGTCCCCGGGGAGGATCTTGATGAAATGCATCCGCATCTTGCCCGAGATATGGGCCAGCACCTTGTGACCGTTCTCCAGTTCCACGCGGAACATCGCGTTGGGCAGAGGCTCGATCACCGTGCCTTCGACCTGGATGCCTTCTTCTTTCGCCAATCGTCCCTCGATCGATCGCGGCCCTCATGGACCGCGTTGCGTCGCGCCGGAGCCGGCTCAACGACCGGGCCCGACCTTCACCGTTGCTCCGTTCCCTCCCCCACCCGCTCCGGCAGGAGCGAGAGGATCTCGGGACCGCCCGGACCGACGGCGACCGTGTGCTCGAAGTGGGCGCTGAGACCACCGTCCCGCGTCACCACCGTCCAGCCATCGGCCTGCGTCACGACGTCCGGCCCACCGGTGTTCACCATCGGCTCGATCGCGAGGACCTGCCCCGCCATCAGCCGCGGGCCCCGATCGGGCGGCCCGTAATTCGGTACCTGCGGCTCCTCGTGCATCTGCTTCCCGATCCCGTGCCCGACCAGCGCCCGCACCACGGTGAAGCCCTGCTGCTCGACGTGCGCCTGCACCGCGTGCGAGATGTCGCCGACCCGGAGACCCGCGCGCGCCTGGGCGATGCCCTGCATCAGCGCCGCCTCGGTCACGCTCAGGAGGCGCTGCGCCTCCTCGCTGACCGCGCCCACCGCGAAGCTGCGCGCAGCGTCTCCGTAGTAGCCACCCATCTCGACCCCCACGTCGATCCCGATGATGTCCCCTTCGCGCAGCGCGCGGGGACCCGGAATCGCGTGGACCACCTCATCGTTCACCGATGGACAGATCGAAGCCGGGAACCCGCGGTAGCCCTTGAACGCCGGGCGTCCCCCGTGAGCGCGGATGAACTCCTCCGCGATGGCGTCCAGCTCACCCGTGGTGACGCCTGGACGCACCTCCTGTCCGAGCCGCTCCAGCGTGCGCGCCACCAGCTGCGCCGCGACGCGGATCGCCTCGATCTCCGTTCGGTCCCTCAGATACACCATGCGTTCATCCCGATGTCGACGCGACCACCAGGGCCCGCGCGATCGCGCGGTACACCTCGTCCATCGTTCCCAATCCCGGCACCTCGCGCAGGCGATTCCGCTCGCGATACCAGCCGATCAGCGGCGCGGTCGACCTGCGATACACCTCGAGCCGTCTGCGGATCGTCTCGGCCGTGTCGTCCGCTCGCTGCACCAGCTCCACCTCGGGGTGATCGTCGCAGTGACGACCATCGCGAGGCGGCGCGCTCACCAGGTTGTATGCCCGCTTGCAGACCGGGCACTCACGGCGCGCACTCAAGCGCCGCACCAGCTCGTCCTCGGACGCGTCCAGACAGACGGCCGCATCCACCCTCATTCCGCGCTCCACCAGGACCGCCTCCAGCGCCTCGGCCTGAGGCACCGTCCGCGGAAACCCGTCGAGCACGAATCCCTCCGACGCATCCGGCGCGGCGCTGCGTTCGCGCACGAGCCCGATCATCACGTCGTCGGGCACCAACTGGCCCCGCTCCACCACCCGCTGGACCTCGAGTCCGAGCGGGGTCCCCTTCGCCACCGCCTCCCGCAGGATCTCCCCGGTCGAGATCAGCGCCCAACCGTGTTCCTGCGCGAGCCGGCGGCCTTGCGTTCCCTTGCCCACTCCGGGCGGCCCGAGCAAGACGACCCGCATCGGCTACATCCTCGCACGCCCGCGAATGCGGCCGCGCTTCACGAAGCCTTCGTAGTGCCGCATGATCAGGTGCGACTCGATCTGTTGGAGCGTATCGAGCGCCACGCCCACCACGATCAGCACACTGGTGCCGCCGACGATCAGGCCGTGGTTCCCGGTGAAACCGATGATGACGTCGGGCAGCACCGCGATGAGCGCGAGGAACACCGCGCCCGGCAACGTGATCCGCGACAGCACACGATCGATGTACTCCGCGGTCTTCTTGCCCGGCCGGATGCCGGGGACGAAGCCGCCGTACTTGCGCATGTTCTCCGCGAGATCGTTCGGATTCAGGACCACCGCGGTGTAGAAGTAGGTGAAGAAGACGATGATGACCCCGTACAGCAGGTTGTAGAACCAGCCGAGCGGGTCGAACAGCCGCACCAGGCTCTGGAGCGGATGATCGGGCGGCACGAAGCCCGCGACCGTCGCCGGCAGGATCATGAAGCTCGACGCGAAGATGATCGGGATCACGCCCGCGGTGTTGACGCGAAGCGGGATGTGGGTGCTGGCACCGCCGTACATCTTGCGACCGACCACGCGCTTGGCGTACTGGACCGGGATCTTCCGCACCGCCTGAGTCATCATCACCACGGCCGCGATCACCGCGACCACGATGACGGCGATGAAGATCAGGACGAGCAGCGTCAGGCTGCCCGCGCGGAAGGACTCGTAGGTCGCCAGCAGGCGGTTGGGCACGCCGCCGAGGATGTTGATGAAGATGATCAGCGAGATGCCGTTGCCGATGCCGTGCTCGGTGATCTTCTCGCCCAGCCACATGACGAAGATGGTGCCGGTCGTCTGGGTGAGGATGGTGGAGAAGTAAAAGAGCGGACCCGGATCCGGGACCACGCTGAGGCCCTGCGCGCTGCCCATGTTCACGAGGAACACGGCGTACCCGAAGGACTGGATGATGGAGATCAGCACCGTGCCGTAGCGCGTGATCTGGGTGAGCTTCTTCTGCCCCTCCTCACCCTCCTTGCGCAGCTTCTCGAAGTACGGCACCACCGCCCCGAGCACCTGCAGGATGATCGAGGACGAGATGTACGGCATGATCCCGAGCGCGAAGATGGTCG
The DNA here is from genome assembly GCA_963725865.1 of Candidatus Eiseniibacteriota bacterium. Classification (GTDB taxonomy): domain Bacteria; phylum Eisenbacteria; class RBG-16-71-46; order RBG-16-71-46; family RBG-16-71-46; genus CAVSAC01. The sequence continues at coordinate 27,895 of CAVSAC010000012.1, read as the reverse complement.
CGCGCGAGAACGCCCCGCCGACGAACATGTCGTACATCCCGAACAGGCCGCTTCGCTGGCTCTCGAACGCGGACTTCAGCGCCGCGGCGTTGACGCCGGGCGTCGGGACGTGCTCACCCAGGCGGTAGATCACGAACAGCGCCAGGGTGAAGATGATCCGGCGCTTGAGCTCGGGGACCTGGAAGATGTTTCGGAGTTTCTCGAGCATGCCTGCCTATGCCTTCACGCTGGGGGTCTCGACCGTGCCGCCGGCCTTCTCGACGATCCGGCGCGCGCTCTCGCTCGCCGCATCCACCTTGACGGTGATCGCCGCGCTGATCTCCCCGCCCGCGAGCAGCTTCACCGGGCCGGGCCGGCGCACGATGCCCTGCGCCTTGAGCCACGCGCGGTCCACGACCGCGCCGGCCGGAGCCTTCGCGAGCGCGCCCACCTTCACCACCTGGTACTCGACGCGACCCGGGTTCTTGAAGCCGCGCTTCGGCAGGCGGCGCTGCATCGGCATCTGGCCACCCTCGAACCACACCGGGATCTTGCCACCGGTGCGGGCCTTGTGACCCTTGTGCCCCTTGCCCGCCGTGCCACCGAGACCGCTCGCCGCACCCTTACCGCGGCGCTTCTTGGGGTGCGTCGCGCCGGACGCCGGTCGGATCTGTCCGATTCGCATGGTGTTCAGTCCTTGATCTCCTCCACCTCGAGGAGGTGGCGGAGTTTGAAGATCATGCCCCGGATCTGGGGCGTGTCATTGTGCGTGACGGGCCGCTGCAGCTTGCGGATGCCGAGCGCTTCGAGCGTGAGGTGCTGATCCTGCCGGTGTCCACTGGCACTCACGATCTGGCGGATGCGGAGCTTACGCGCCATTCGACTCGCCTCCGCGGCCGAAGAGCTCGGCCACCGTGCGACCGCGCATCGCGGCGACATCGGATGCCCGGCGCAGGCCGCGCAACCCGTTGATCGTGGCCTTGACCAGGTTGTGAGGATTGCGCGAGCCGAGGCACTTGGTGAGCACGTTCTGCACACCCGCCACCTCGAGCACCGCGCGAACTCCGGCGCCGGCGATCACGCCGGTACCCGGCGACGCCGGCTTGAGCAGCACCTCGCCGGCCCCGAAGTGCCCGACGATCATGTGCGGGATCGAGCCCGCGCGGGTGAGCGGGATGTTGAACATGCCCTTCTTGGCCGCCTCACCCGCCTTGCGGATGGCGTCGGCAACTTCGTTGGCCTTGCCGAGACCGACGCCCACGCGGCCCTTCTGATCGCCCATCGCGACGATGGCGTTGAACGAGAATCGCCGGCCGCCCTTCACCACCTTGGCGCAGCGATTCACGGCGATCACGCGCTCGGCGAACTCAGACTTGGGTGCTTCGGACATGCGCGCCACGTGACGCCTCCTAGAATTGCAGACCGCCGGCGCGCGCGCCGTCGGCGAGCGCCTTGACGCGCCCGTGGTACAGGTAACCGCCGCGATCGAACGCCACCTTCGTGACGCCCGCCGCCTTGGCACGCTCCGCGAGCAGCTTGCCGACCGCGCTGCTGACCGCGGTCTTGCCCGAGCCCTCGATCTTGCCCGCGAGGTCGTCGCGGCTCGAAGCCGCGACCAACGTGCGACCCGCGAGGTCGTCGATGAGCTGGGCGTAGATGTGCTTGGAGCTGCGGTAGACGCTGAGGCGCGGGCGCTGCATCTCGCCCGACACGCGCTTCCGGATGCGATAGCGCCGGATCCGGCGCCGCTCGTACTTGTTGTGCTGTCCGCTCATGATGCCGACCCCGCCGCCTTACCGGCCTTCCGGCGGATGTACTCGCCTTCGTACTTCACGCCCTTGCCCTTGTACGGCTCGGGGGGACGGAACCCGCGGATGTCCGCGGCCACCTGGCCCACCAGAGCCTTGTCGATCCCGGCGATGCTCAACCGCGTGGGGCTCTCGACCTTGACGGCGATACCCGCGGGTGGATCGAACACGATCGGGTGCGAGAACCCGAGCTGCAGAACGACCTTCTTGCCGTCCTGCTGAGCGCGGTAGCCGGTGCCGACGATCTCGAGCGTCTTCGAGTAGCCCGCGGTCACGCCCAGCACCATGTTGTTGATCTGCGCGCGCATCGTCCCGAACGCGGGATTGCGCGTCAGCTTCACCGCCGAGACCTTTGCCTCGGCGCCTTCGACCACGACGGTGGTCCCGGCGAGCACGTGCATCTTCAGCTCGCCCTTCGGACCCTTCACGTGCACGGCCCCGTCGGCCACCTTGACGGTGACACCCGTCGGGATCGGAACGGGCCGCTTGCCGATACGAGACATGTCGGCCCCCCTACCAGACCTGGCAGACGAGTTCGCCGCCGAGCCCTGAATCCCGGGCCTCGCGGTCGGTCATCATGCCCTTCGACGTGGACAGGATCGTGGTCCCGAGGCCGCCCAGGACGCGCGGCACGCGGTCCTTGGGGACGTACACGCGGCGGCCGGGCGTGCTCACACGCTTGAGGCCGCTGATCACGCTGACGTCGTCCGCGGTGTACTTCAGGTACACACGCAGCATCCCCTGCTTCGAGTCCTCGATCACCTTGAAGTTGTTGATGTACCGCTCGCGCAGCAGGACCTTCGACAGCTCGGCCTTCATGCGCGAGGCGGGGACATCGACCTTGCGGTGCTTGGCGCGGATCGCGTTGCGCAGGCAGGTCAGGAAATCTGCCACCGGATCACTGACGGACATCCATCCTCCTCGAGACCAGCGTCCAGGTCGACATGGTCCGCGCGGCGCGCGCGGTCATGGCCTGCAGCCTGGCCTCCCTCACCCCGTGCGGGGCGACGTTCACCAGCTCGACTTGACGACGCCCGGGATCTGCCCCGACAGCGCCAGTTCGCGGAAGCAGATGCGGCACAGGCCGAAGTCCCGCAGGTAGGCGCGCGGGCGCCCGCAGCGGTGGCAGCGGGTGTACGCGCGGACCTTGAACTTCGGCGTGCGCTTCCACTTCTCGATGATCGACTTCTTCGCCACTGGACGCTCCTATCGCTGACGGAAGGGCATGTTCATGAGCTTCAGCAGCTCCCGCCCCTCTTCGTCGGTCTTGGCGGAGGTGACGATCGTCACGTCCATCCCGCGGATCTTCCCCACCTTCTCGATATTGATCTCGGGGAAGATGATCTGCTCGTTCAGGCCCACCGTATAGTTGCCCCGCCCGTCGAACGACCGCGAGTTGAGGCCGCGGAAGTCACGGATGCGAGGCACCGCCACGTTGACGAACCGGTCGTAGAACTCGTACATCCGCGCGCCGCGCAGCGTGACGACGCAGCCGATGGGCAGCCCGGCGCGCAGCTTGAAGTTCGAGATCGCCTTGCGGGCGCGCCGCACCGCGGGGCGCTGGCCCGTGATCTGGCCGAGCTCGTTCATCGCCGCGTCGAGCAGCTTCTGATCCGTGATCGCGTCGCCGACTCCCATGTTGATCACGATCTTCTCGATCCGCGGTGCCTGCATCAGGCTCGTGTACTTGAAGTGCGACATCAACGCCGGCCGCACCTTGTCGTGGTAGTACGTCGCGAGGCGCGGCTTGTCCTTCATTCCATGCGGACGGCCTTCGGTCACCGGCCCCGACGGGCCGCTGGCCTTGCCCTCGGCCTTCGTGGCCTTGCCACCCTTCGAGGGCCCACTCTTCGGCGCCGTGCCTTTGCTCTTCTTTTCGTCCGCCATCACGTCTCTCCAGGGTCAGGTCCACCGCGGCTCGGCTCGACCCTGGTGGTTCGAGCCGCGGCTGAGGTCAATCGGGTTTGGCGAGCGTGTCGCCGCTGGCGCGCGACACGCGCTCCCGGCGTCCGTCGGCCATCACACGCACGCCCACGCGCGTGCCCTTGCCGGCCTTCGCGTCCCACAGCAGCACGTTCGAGAGGTGCACCGGGGCCTCCTTCTCGATGATGCCGCTCTGCATGCCCTGACGGCGCGCCTTGGTGTGACGCTTGACCATGTTCACCTTCTCGATCACGACGCGGTGCTTCGCCTCGTCGACCGACAGGACGCGGCCCGTCTTGCCCTTGTCGTCGCCCGCGATCACCACGACGGTGTCGCCCTTGCGGATCTTGAGCGCCATCAGATCACCTCCGGCGCGAGCGAGACGATCTTCATGAACGCCTTCTCACGCAGCTCGCGGGCCACCGGTCCGAAGATGCGCGTGCCGCGCGGCTCCCGGTCGTCGTTGATGAGCACCACCGCGTTCTCGTCGAAGCGGATGTACGAGCCGTCCTTGCGGCGGCCCTCCTTGACGGTGCGCACGACGACCGCCTTCGCGACGTCGCCCTTCTTCACCGCGGCACCCGGGATCGCATCTTTGATGGACACCACGACGATGTCCCCGAGGCGCCCGTAGCGCTTGTGGTGCCCGCCGAGCACCTTGATGCACTGGGCTCGCTTGGCGCCGCTGTTGTCAGCGACGGTCACCATCGTTCTCAGCTGGATCATGGCCTGTTCCTCTACTTCGCCCGTTCCACGAACTCCACGAACCGCCAGTGCTTGTCCTTCGACAGCGGCCGCGTCTCCGTGAAGCGGATGACGTCGCCCACACGACATTCGTTCTTCTCGTCGTGCACCTTGAATTTCGCGCGACGGCGCACGTAGCGGCCGTACGTCTCATGCTTCACGAGGCGTTCGATGGAGACGACCACGGTCTTGTCCATGCGGTCGCTCACCACCTTGCCGACGCGGATCTTCCTTCTGCTGCGTACGGTCTCAGCCATCAGTCGCTCCGTTCCCCGGCCGCGCTAGGCGCGCGCCGGGCGCTCCTTTTCCCGGAGCACCGTGAGCAGACGCGACATCTCGCGCCGGCTCGTGCGGATCTTCAACGGGTTGTCGAGTTGCTTCATCGAATTGCGGAATCGCAGATTGAAGAGCTCTTCGCGCAACTCCGCCACCCGCGCCTGGAGCTCCTCCACCGTCATGTCCCGCATGCCATTCGGCTTGACCTGAGCCACGTCACTCCCCTCCCAGCTCGACGCGAGCCACGAAGCGCGTACGGATCGGCAGCTTCGAGGCGCCCAGCTTCATGGCCGCCTGCGCGGCTGCACGCGGGATGCCTTCGAGCTCGAACATGACCCGACCGGGCTTGATCACGGCGACCCAGAACTCCGGAGCGCCCTTGCCCTTTCCCATTCGGGTCTCGGCCGGCTTCTTGGTGACCGGCTTGTCGGGGAACACGCGGATCCACATCTTTCCGCCGCGCTTGATGCTGCGCGTGATGGCCACGCGGGCGGCCTCGATCTGGCGGTTGGTCACCCACGCCGGCTCGAGCGCCTGCAGCCCGTACTCCCCGAACGTCACGGTGCCGCCGCGATACGCCTTCCCGCGCATGCGGCCCCGCTGCTGCTTCCGGTACTTGACTCGCTTCGGCATCAGCATGACGCGACTCCCCCTAACGACCGGCGACGGCCGGGGCCGCGCCCGGCTGCGCCTTGTCCAGCACTTCGCCGTGGAACATCCACACCTTCACGCCGCAGGTGCCGTAAGCCGTGTTGGCGGTCGCGCGCGCGAAATCGATGTCGGCGCGGAGCGTGTGCAGCGGCACTCGCCCTTCGCGGTAAGTCTCGTAGCGCGCCATCTCGGCACCGCCAAGGCGGCCCGCGCAGGCGATGCGGATGCCCTGCGCGCCCGCGCGCATCGACGAGGCGATCGCCTTCTTCATCGCGCGGCGGAAGGACACGCGCTGTTCGAGCTGCTTGGCGATGTGCTCGGCCACCAGCTGGGCGTCGAGGTCGGCGCGCTTGATCTCCTCGATGTTGAGCTGCACCACCTTCTTGGTGAGCTGCTTCATCTCCTCGGAGAGCTTGTCGACCTGCTCGCCCTTGCGACCGATCACGAGGCCCGGCCGCGCGGTCTTGATGCCGATCGTGACCCGGTCGCCCTTGCGCTCGATCGTGATCTTGGAGATCCCGGCCTGATAGAGCCGCTTCTTGAGGTACCGCTTGATGAGCAGATCCTCACGCAGCAGCTCGGCGTAGTTGCGCTTGGCGAACCAGCGCGAGTCCCACGTCTTCACGATCCCGAGACGGAGGCCGATGGGATTGGTCTTCTGGCCCATGTGATCAGGCCTCCCTGGTGGCCACGGTCACCGACACGTGGCTGGTGCGCTTGAGCAGCGGGGTGGCGCGCCCCTGGGCGCGCGGCAGCCAGCGCTTCAGGGTCGGTCCCGCGCCGACGATCGCTTCGGCGACGTAGAGGTCCTCGATGCGGACCTTGCCCTCGTGCAGGGCATTGGCCACCGCGGACTTCAGGACCTTCTGGACGATGCGAGCACCCATCTTGGGCGTGAACTGGAGCGTGACCGTGGCCTGCTCCACGCTCTGCCCGCGGATCAGGTCGAGGACCTGATTGCACTTCCGCGGCGTGATCCGCACGTATCGCTGGATGGCTTTGGCTTTCATGACGTCACTTCCCGGGCGCGGCGACCTTCTCCGCCGCCTTCTCGCCGTGACCGCGGAACACGCGGGTCGGGACGAACTCCCCGAGCTTGTGACCGACCATGTTCTCGGTCACGTAGATCGGGATGAACTTGTTGCCGTTGTGCACGGCGAGCGTGTGCCCGACGAACTCGGGCAGAACGGTGCAGCGCCGAGCCCAGGTCTTGAGCACGCGCTTCTCGCCGGCGCGATTGAGCGTCTCGATCTTCTTGACCAGGGAGTCGACGACGTACGGCCCCTTTTTGATGGAACGCGCCATGTGGTCCTATTCCCCTTACTTCTTCCGCCGGCGCACGATGAGCGAGTCGCTCAGCTTGCGCTTGCGGGTCTTGAGGCCCTTGGTGATCTTGCCCCACGGTGAGCATGGGTGGCGGCCACCCGACGACTTGCCCTCGCCGCCACCCATCGGGTGGTCGACCGGGTTCATCGCGACGCCGCGCACGCTCGGGTTGCGTCCCATCCAGCGGGAGCGCCCGGCCTTGCCGATCGAGACGTTCTCGTGATCGATGTTGCCGACCTGACCGACGACCGCGCGGCAGTTCACGTGGAACTTCCGCACCTCGCCCGAGGGCAGGCGCAGCTGGGCGTAGTCGCCCTCCTTCGCCATCAGCTGGCAGAAGGAGCCCGCCGAGCGCGCGATGCGCGACGCGCGGCCGGGAACCAGCTCGACGTTGTGCACGTTGGTGCCGAGCGGAATGTTCTTCAGCGGGAGGCAATTCCCGGCCTTGATCTCGGCATCCGGGCCCGACTGCAGGACCTCGCCCACCTTGAGGCCATCGGGCGCGACGATGTAGCGCCGTTCACCGTCGGCGTAGTTGAGCAGCGCGATGCGCGCCGAGCGGTTGGGATCGTACTCGATGCTGGCCACGCGGGCCGGGATGCCGTCCTTGTTCCGCCGGAAGTCGATCAGGCGGTAGCGGCGCTTGTGGCCGCCACCGATCCAGCGCATCGACACGTGGCCGTAGTTGTCACGGCCTCCGGTGCGGCGGACCGGCTCGGTGAGCGACTTCAACGGCTTCCGGCGCGTGATCTCGGAGAAGTCCGGGAGCACGGTGTGCCGGAGCGCGGGAGTCACTGGTCGAAATTTCTTGAGGCCCATAGGTTCCTCTCGAGCGGCGGTCGCCGGAGCGTCCCGCTAGATCTGCTCGAACAGCTCGATCTTCTGATCGGGCTTGAGCGTGACGATCGCCTTCTTCCAGTCGCTGCGCTTGCCGGTCCAGCGCCCCTGCCGCTTGACCTTGCCGCGCATCTGCATGGTGCGCACGTCGGCCACCTTCACCGAGAAGATGGTCTCGATCGCGTGCTTGATCTCGATCTTGTTGGCGTCGCGCGCCACCTCGAAGTGGTACTGGTTGCGCGTCTCGCGCATCACGGTACCCTTCTCGGTGATGAGCGCCTTGCGGACGATCGAACGCGGATCCTTCATCGGGCGTAGACCTCCTTCACGCGCTCGAGTCCCGCGGCCGTCAGCAGCACGGCCTCGCAGTCCAGCAGGTCGTACGGGTTGAGCTGCTGCGCCCGCGTGAACCGCAGGTTCTTCAGGTTGCGGCACGACTTCACGACGTTCTCGTCGGCCTCACCCAGCACGAGCAGCGTGCGCTTCTCGTGCAGGCCGAGATTCTTGAGCACGTCCGCGACCGGCTTGGTGCGCGGCCCGTCGAGCTTCAGCACGTCGAGCACGTAGACCGCCTGCTCGACCGCCTTGAGCGACAGCGCCGAGACCAGCGCCGCGTGGCGCTGCTTCTTCGGCAGGTCGGTCCGGTAGCTGCGCGGCCGCGGACCGAACGCGCGGCCGCCGCCCGGCATCAGCGGCGAGGTGTTCGAGCCCTGGCGCGCGCGGCCGGTGCCCTTCTGCTTGAACGGCTTGCGGCCGCCGCCCGAGACCAACGCCTTGTTCTTCACCGCCGCCGTGCCCTGGCGCTGGTTGCCCAGGTGGCGCTTCACCGAGAGCCAGAGCAGGTGCTCGTGCACCGGCTGCCCGAACAGCGACTCGGGCAGCGCGGCGGAGCCCTTCTCGCTCCCGTCGGCGCCGTAGATCTTCGCGGTCATCGCGTTCATGGTCAGCCTTCCTGCTTCTTGACGTAGACGAGGCCGTTGACCGGCCCCGGCACCGCGCCGCGCACGAGGATCACGTTCTGCTCGGCGTCGACGTGGACGACCCTGAGGTTCTTCGTCGTCAGGCGCTTGCCACCCATGCGACCCGGCAGGCGCTTGCCCTTGATGACGCGCGACGGGTACGCCGACGAGCCGATCGAGCCGGGCTCGCGCCCCATCGTGGGGCCGTGCGACGCGTGACCCGCGGAGAAGCCGTGGCGCTTGATCACGCCGGCGAATCCACGGCCCTTGGTCGTGCCCTCGACGTCGATGGTCTCGCCCTTCTCGAACAGCGCCACCGTCAGGCTCTGTCCGACCTGGAAGCCCGCCGCGTCCCCGACGCGGAACTCGCGCAGCGTGCGCGAGGGCGGCAGGTTCTTCTTCTTGAACTGGCCGAGCACCGGGCGGGTGAATCGCGACTCCTTGTTGGAGCCGAAGCCGAGTTGCACGGCGGCGTAGCCGTTCCGGTCGGGCGTGCGCACGTCGATGACCGTGCACGGTCCCGCTTCGATGACGGTCACGTTGACGCTCTCTCCACTCTCCGTGAAGAGGCTCGTCATCCCGACCTTCTTGCCGATGAGTCCGATCATGTTCTCTCTCCGGGCCGCCGCGGGGCGGCCTCAGGATCCCTGAGCCTCAGGTCTTGATCTCGATGTCGACACCCGCGGGGATGTCGAGCTTCTCGAGCGCCTCCATGGTCTGGGCACTCGAGCGCGTGATATCGATCAGGCGCTTGTGGATGCGGATCTCGAACTGCTCGCGCGACTTCTTGTCCACGTGCGGGCTGCGCAGCACGGTGTAGATCGTCTTCCGGGTCGGCAGCGGCACCGGACCCGAAGTCACCGCGCCCGTGCGACGCGCTTCGCGCACGATCTTCGACGCGGACTCGTCCAGCGTCGCGTGGTCGTACGACTTCAGCTTGATGCGGATCTTCTGAAGCATCGTCGGCTCCCTACTTGAGGATCTCGGTGACGACACCAGCGCCGACGGTGCGGCCGCCTTCGCGGATCGCGAACCGCAACCCGTTCTCCATCGCGATCGGCGTGATCAGCTCCACCTCCATGTCCACGTTGTCCCCCGGCATCACCATCTCGCGCCCCGCCGGCAACGTCGCCACCCCCGTCACGTCGGTCGTCCGGAAATAGAACTGCGGCCGGTACCCGTTGAAGAACGGCGTGTGCCGGCCACCCTCTTCCTTCGTCAGCACGTACACCGACCCCTTGAACTTCGTGTGCGGCGTGATCGACTTCGGCGCCACGATGCACATCCCGCGCTCCACGTCGTCCTTCTCGATCCCGCGCAGCAACAGCCCCACGTTGTCCCCGGCGATCGCCTCGTCCATCGACTTGCGGAACATCTCCACCCCGGTCACCACCGTGTCCCGTGTGTCCCGCAGCCCCACCAGCTCCACCTTGTCCCCCACCTTCACCTTCCCGCGCTCCATCCGCCCGGTCGCCACCGTCCCGCGCCCCGAGATCGAGAACACGTCCTCCACCGCCATCAACAGCGGCTTGTCGGTCGCCCGCTCCGGCGTCGGTATGTAGCTGTCCACCGCCTCCATCAGGTCCAGGATGCACTTGTTCGCCGCCGCATCCTTGCCCAGCCCTTCCATCGCCTTCAGCGCCGAGCCCCGCACCACCGGAATCTCGTCGCCCGGGAACTCGTACTTCTTCAACAGCTCCCGCACCTCCAGCTCCACCAGGTCCAGCAGCTCCGGGTCGTCCACCATGTCGCACTTGTTCATGAACACCACGATGAACGGCACTCCCACCTGCCGCGCCAGCAGAATGTGCTCGCGCGTCTGCGGCATCGGTCCATCCGCCGCACTCACCACCAGGATCGCCCCGTCCATCTGTGCGGCGCCCGTGATCATGTTCTTCACGTAGTCCGCGTGCCCCGGACAGTCCACGTGCGCGTAGTGCCGCTTCGCCGTCTCGTACTCCACGTGAGCGGTCGCGATCGTGATCCCGCGCTCGCGCTCTTCCGGCGCGTTGTCGATCGAGCCGTAGTCGCGCACCTGGATCTTCGGGTTGTTCTGCGCCAGCACCATCGTGATCGCCGCCGTCAGCGTCGTCTTCCCGTGGTCCACGTGCCCGATCGTCCCCACGTTCACGTGCGGCTTCGTGCGCTCGTACTTCTGCTTCGCCATGGACGGAACCCCCGTTCTTGCGACTGATTCGTCATTTTCAATCAGACGGCCCGGGTCGGCGCGTCGCGCGGCCCCGGGCCGGGAAGTCTAACCTCTGGCCTTCGCCACGATCTCCTCGGCGACACTCGCCGGCAGGGTCTCGTAGCGCGAGAATTGCATCGAATAGGCCGCGCGACCCTGCGAAATCGATCGCATGCGAGTCGCGTAGCCGAACATCTCGGCGAGCGGCACCGAAGCCGCCACCACGCGGGCAGCCCCGCGCTGGAACATGCCGCCGATGCGTCCGCGGCGCGACGAGAGGTCGCCGATGATGTCGCCCATGTACTCCTCGGGCATCACGACCTCGACGTCCATGATCGGCTCGAGCAGGCGCGGATGGGCCTTGTGACAGGCCTCCTTGAACGCCATCGAGGAGGCGATCTTGAACGCCATCTCCGACGAGTCGACCTCGTGGTACGAGCCATCGGTCAGCGTCACCTTGATGTCGACCATCGGGTAGCCCGCCACGACGCCGTTCTTGAGCGCCTCTTCGACGCCCTTCTCGCAGGCCGGGATGAACTCCTTGGGGATCGCACCGCCGACGATCGCGCTCTCGAACTCGAAGCCCTTGCCGGCTTCCTGCGGCGTCACCTCGAGGGTAACGTCCGCGAACATGCCCTTGCCGCCGGTCTGGCGCACGAAGCGATGGCGCTGCTCGGCCGCGACCGAGATCGTCTCGCGGTACGCGACCTGCGGCTTGCCGACGTTCGCCTGCACCTTGAACTCGCGCAGCATGCGGTCGACGATGATCTCGAGGTGCAGCTCGCCCATGCCCGAGATGATCGTCTGCGCGGTCTCCTCGTCGGTGCGCACCCGGAACGTCGGGTCCTCTTCCGAGAGGCGCTGCAGGGCGTCCGCGAGCTTCTCCTCGTCCGCCTTGGACCTGGGTTCGATCGCCACGTCCACGACCGGCTCCGGGAAGTGCATCGCCTCGAGCACGATCGGGTTCTCGGGGTTGCACAGCGTGGTGCCGGTGGTCACTCCCTTGAGGCCGATCGCCGCGGCGATGTCGCCGGCGTAGACCTCCTTGATCTCCTCGCGCTTGTCCGCGTGCATCTGGAGCAGCCGGCCGATGCGTTCCTTGCGGGTGGTGGCGACGTTGAGCACCGAGTCGCCGGTCTGCACCTTGCCCGAGTAGACGCGGAAGAACGTGAGCTTGCCGACGTGCGGGTCGGTCATGATCTTGAACGCCAGCGCCGCGAACGGCTCGTCGTCGGCCGGGCGGCGCTCGGCGTGCTCGAACGTCTGCGCGTGCTGGCCCGGCACCGGCGGCTTGTCGACGGGCGAGGGCAGGAAGTCCACCACCGCGTCGAGCAGGCGCTGGACGCCCTTGTTCTTGAACGCCGAGCCGCACAGGACCGGATTGATCGCGCCCTGTAGCGTCCCGTTGCGCAGCGCGCGCCGCATGTCGTCGGCGGTGTAGGGCTTCTCGTGCAGGTAGTCGTCGAGCAGCTGCTCGTCGTATTCCGCGATGGTCTCGAGCAGGTGGAAGCGGGCCGTCTCGGCGGTCGTCAGCAGGTCGCGCGGGATGTCGTGGATCTCGAACTTCGCGCCCATGCTGTCTTCGAGATAGGTGATCGCCCGCATCTCGACCAGGTCGATGATGCCGGTGAAGGCCTCGCCGACGAACATCGGGAGGTGGATCGGCACCGGCTTGGCGCCGAGCCGCTCGCGCATCATGCGGACGACGTTGTCGAAGTCCGCGCCCACGCGGTCCATCTTGTTCACGAAGGCGACGCGCGGAACGTTGTACTTGTCGGCCTGCCGCCACACCGTCTCGGACTGCGGCTCCACACCACCGACCGCGCAGAACACCGCGACCGCGCCGTCGAGAACGCGAAGCGAGCGCTCGACCTCGACGGTGAAGTCGACGTGTCCGGGCGTATCGATGATGTTGATGCGGTGGTCGCGCCAGAAGGCCGTCGTGGCGGCCGACGTGATGGTGATGCCGCGCTCGCGCTCCTGCTCCATCCAGTCCATGGTGGCGCCGCCGTCATGGACCTCGCCGAGGCGATGGATCCGACCCGTATAAAAGAGGATGCGCTCGGTCAAGGTGGTCTTGCCGGCGTCGATATGGGCCATGATCCCGATGTTCCGGTACTTCTGGAGCGCAGTCTGCCGAGGCATCCGCTTCGTGTTCCTCTATCGCTTGGGTTGTTTCAATCGACGGGCACCACCTGCCTTTCCGTTACCAGAAAGTGCGGCGATGGACTTCTCGGGCCACCCGGGACCGTCAGGCCCGGCCCGGCAGCGTGATGCCCCGGAATCCGAGCCCAGGCCGGCGCGAAGGCCGGCCTTCCGTCAGGAGTGGGCTACCAGCGGTAGTGCGCGAAGGCCTTGTTGGCCTCCGCCATCTTGTGCGTGTCCTCGCGCTTCTTGACGGCGCCACCCTCGTTCCGCGACGCGGCGACGATCTCGGCCGCGAACTTCTCGGCAAACGAGTGGTCGGTACGGGACTCGGCGTACGTCAGGATCCACCGCGTCGCGAGCGCATTGCGGCGGTCCGGACGAACCTCGACCGGCACCTGGTAGTTGGCACCGCCCACGCGGCGGGACTTCACCTCGAGCACAGGCTTGACGTTGGTCATGGCCTGCTTGAGGACCGTCATCGAATCCGTGCCGGTCTTCTGCTCGATGAGGGTCATCGCCGTGTAGAAGGCGCGCTCCGCGATCGAGCGCTTCCCCGCCGACATCATCGAGCTGATGAAGCGGGTCACGAGCACACTGTCATACTTCGAATCCGGCGCCGGCTCGCGGCGCTGGATGTAACCCTTGCGAGGCATCTCGCTTCCTCATCCCCGTGCGGCGGCTGCCCGATGGCGGACGCGCCCACGGTCGTCGGGCGTCGGCCCCATCCAGGACCGCCGCCTCGTCTGTCGTGCCCTACTTCGACTTGGTGCCGTACTTCGAACGGCTCTTCTTGCGGCCCTGCACACCGCTCGCATCCAGCGTCCCGCGCACGATGTGATAGCGCACGCCGGGAAGGTCCTTCACGCGGCCACCGCGGATGAGCACGATCGAGTGCTCCTGCAGATTGTGGCCTTCGCCCGGGATGTAGCAGGTCACTTCGATACCGTTCGTGAGCCGGACACGCGCCACCTTGCGCAGCGCCGAGTTCGGCTTCTTGGGCGTGGTGGTGTACACGCGAGTGCACACGCCGCGCTTCTGCGGACACGCCTTCAGCGCAGGCGCACCGGTCTTACTCTTCTGGGGCCGCCGCCCATGACGGACGAGCTGGCTCAGCGTCGGCACAGTTGACCTCCAACCTCTTGTCGACGAAGGGCATGCGCGGACAGGCAGGCCACGGCATCCGTGAAGGGACTACATGCGCCGTTGCCGCGCAAGGCCCGGAAATCTACCCACCTAGCTCCGCTCTGTCAAGCGGTTTTCGCCCCTTCGTCCTCGACGATGGTCGCTTCTTCCATGGGCGCCGGTCGTTCCGAATCGAGACGCAGCCGACGATAGTTCGGCATGCCGGTCCCGGCCGGGATGAGGTGCCCGATGATGACGTTCTCCTTGAGACCCCTCAGGAAGTCCACCTTGCCCTGGATCGCGGCCTCGGTGAGCACCCGGGTCGTCTCCTGGAACGAGGCCGCCGAGATGAAGGAGTCGGTCGAGAGTGACGCCTTGGTGATGCCGAGCAGCAGCGGCTGGAACGTCGCCGGGCTCTGGCCCTCCTTGAGCATCCTCTCGTTCTCCTCCAGGACGACCAGCCGGTCCACGTGCTCCCCTTCGAGGAACGCCGTGTTGCCCGGATCCTCGATGCGGACCTTCTGGAGCATCTGGCGCACGATGACCTCGATGTGCTTGTCATCGATGCGCACGCCCTGGAGCCGGTAGACCTCCTGGATCTCGTTGACCAGGTACTCCTGCACCTCCTCGATGCCCTTGATCTTGAGCACGTCGTGCGGATTGATCGGGCCCTCGGTGAGGCGGTCGCCCGCGCGCACCTGGCTGCCCTCCTGGACATAGAGGTGCTTGCCCTGCGGGATCTGGTACTCGCTGGCCCCGCCATCCTCGCCGCGGACGACGATCTTGCGCATCCCGCGCGAGACGCCGCCGAACTCCACGCGACCGTCGATCTCGGAGACGATCGCCGCGTCCTTCGGCCGGCGCGCCTCGAACAGCTCCGCGACGCGCGGCAGACCGCCCGTGATGTCGCGGTTCTTGGCGCCCTCGCGGCGGATCTTGACGAGCACGTCGCCCGCGACCACCGCCTGACCGTCGCGCACCTCGAGGCGGGCGCCGGTGGGCAGCGGATAGTGCGCGAGCTTCTTGCCATCCGAACTGAGGATGTCGATCGCCGGCTGCAGCTCCTTGTTGCGGTCCTCCATGATGACCAGGAGACGCATGCCGCTGGTGTCGTCGACCTCGTCGCGGACGGTGACCTTGTCCTTTACGTCCACGAACCGCACCGCACCACCGCGCTCCGTGACGATCGGCTTGTTGTAGAGGTCCCACTCGAAGATCTGCTGCTCGGTCTCGATCTTCTGGCCATCCTTGACGAACACGTGCGCGCCGTAGGGCACCGCGTAGCGCTGCCGCACGCGGCCATCGGTGTCGATCTCCTCGATCTCGCCGTTGTAACCGACGCACACCTTGATGCCGGACTTGTGGTCGACGGTCTCGAGGTTCTCGAACCGCACGGTGCCATCGCCCTTCGACTTCAGCCGCGACTGCTCCACCAGCAGCGTCGCGGCGCCACCGATGTGGAAGGTGCGCAGCGTCAGCTGGGTGCCGGGCTCGCCGATCGACTGCGCGGCGATGACGCCCACCGCCTCACCGAGATCGGTCAGGCGGCCGGTCGCGAGGTTGCGCCCGTAGCACTTCGCGCACACGCCACGGCGGGCGTCGCACGTGAGCACCGAGCGGATGCGGATCTTGTCGAGGCCTGCCTTCGACGCCTCGTCGATGCGAGCCGCCAGTTCCTCGTCGATCAGCTCGGCCGCTTCGACCAGGAGTTCGTTCGTGATCGGGTGGACGACCTGCTCCGACGCCACACGGCCGAGCACGCGGTCCGCGAGCGACTCGATGACCTCCTCGCCATCCTTCAGCGGCGCGACCGAGAGGCCGCGGATGGTGCCGCAATCGGGCTCGTTGATGATCATGTCCTGCGCCACGTCGACCAGGCGTCGGGTCAGGTACCCGGCGTCGGCGGTCTTGAGCGCGGTGTCGGCGAGGCCCTTGCGCGCGCCGTGCGTCGAGATGAAGTACTCGAGCACGTCGAGGCCTTCCTTGAAGTTGTGTACCACCGGCGACTCGATGATCTCACCAAGCCCGCCGGTGATCTTCTTCTGCGGCTTCGCCATCAGACCGCGCATCCCCGCCAGCTGGCGCACCTGCTCGCGGTTACCGCGCGATCCCGAGTCGGCCATCATGAAGATCGGGTTGAACCCGTCGCGGTCGGCGCCGAGACCGTCGAACGTCTTCGTCTCGACCTCGGTGGTCGCGCGCGTCCAGGTGTCGATGACCTTCTGGTAGCGCTCGCCCTCGGTGATGACGCCGTTCTGGTAGTTCGAGTTGATGGTGGCGACTTCGGTCCGCGCCTTCCCGATGATGCCGTCCTTCTCGGGCGGGATGCGGACGTCGTCGATGCCGACCGTGAAGCCGGCCTGCGTCGCGTACTTGAACCCGAGGTTCTTCAGGTCGTCGAGCAGGTCCGAGGTGACCTCGGAACCGAGCCGGCCGTAGCAGTCCCCGACCAGCTTCTCGAGACGCTTCTTGTCCATCGTCTCGTTGATGAATCCGAGTTCCGTCGGCACCACCTGGTTGAACAGCACGCGGCCCGCGGAGGTCTTTACGTAGCTGCCGGCGACCGGCTTCGCGAGCTCGACCGAGCTGGCCTTCAGGGCGATGACGCCGTGCAGCGAGATCTCGGCGTTGTCGTACGCGGCACGCACCTCGCCCGGGCTGTAGAACACCCGCAGGCGGCGCGGGTCGTCCGCCCCGAGCTTGGCCTTCTCGGCACGCGGGTTGAGGATCTCGCCCCGCGTCTTCGTCAGGTAGTGGCACCCGAGCACGATGTCCTGGTTCGGCGTCGCGAGCGGTCGGCCGTTCGCGGGCGACAGGATGTTGTGGGTCGAGAGCATCAGCAGGCTGGTCTCGATCTGGGCCTCGAACGAGAGCGGGACGTGCACCGCCATCTGGTCGCCGTCGAAGTCGGCGTTGAACGCCTGGCAGACCAGCGGGTGGATGCGGATCGCCTTGCCCTCGACCAGCACCGGCTCGAACCCCTGGATGCCGAGACGGTGGAGCGTCGGCGCACGATTGAGCAGCACCGGGTGGTTCTGGATGATCTCGCCCAGGATGTCCCACACCTCGGGCTTCTCGCGCTCGACCAGCCGCTTCGCGCTCTTGACCGTCTGCACGTAACCGCGGTCCTCGAGCTTGCGGATGATGAACGGCTTGAACAGCTCGAGCGCCATGTTCTTCGGCAGCCCGCACTGGTTCAGCTTGAGCTCGGGACCGACGACGATCACCGAACGGCCGGAGTAGTCGACGCGCTTGCCGAGCAGGTTCTGGCGGAAGCGACCCTGCTTGCCCTTGAGCATGTCGCTCAGGGACTTCAGCGGCCGGTTGCCCTGACCGCGCACGGCGCGGCTGCGGCGTCCGTTGTCGAACAGCGCGTCGACGGCCTCCTGCAGCATGCGCTTCTCGTTGCGCAGGATGACCTCGGGCGCCTTGATGTCCATCAGCTTCTTCAGACGGTTGTTGCGGTTGATGACGCGCCGGTAGAGGTCGTTGAGGTCCGACGTCGCAAAACGACCGCCCTCGAGCGGAACCAGCGGACGCAGGTCCGGCGGCAGCACCGGGATGACCTCGAGGATCATCCACTCCGGTCGGTTGCCGCTGTGCCGGAACGCCTCGACGATGCGCAGGCGCTTGAGCTGCTCCTTCTTGCGCTGGACGGAGGTCTCCATCTTGGCCTGCGCGCGCAGCTCGGTCGAGAGTTCCTCGAGGTCGAGCTCGGCCAGCAGGTCACGGATCGCCTCGGCCCCCATCTTCGCCTTGAGGTTCGAGTCCGGCTGCTCGTCCAGCACCTCGTTGTACTGGTCCTCGGAGATGATCTCCTTCTTCTTGAAGCCGGTGTTGCCCGGCTCGATCACCACGAAGGACTCGTAGTACAGGATGCGCTCCAGGTCACGGATGCTCATGTCGAGCAGGTGGCCGATCCGCGACGGCACGCCCTTGAAGAACCAGATGTGCGACACCGGCACGGCGAGCTCGATGTGCCCGAGTCGCTCACGACGCACCTTGGCCTGCGTGACCTCGACCCCGCAGCGGTCGCAGATGACGCCGCGGTAGCGGATGCGCTTGTACTTGCCGCAGTTGCACTCCCAGTCCTTGACCGGGCCGAAGATGCGCTCGCAGAACAGACCGTCCTTCTCCGGCTTGAAGGAGCGGTAGTTGATGGTTTCCGGCTTGGTCACCTCTCCGTGCGACCAGGCGCGAATCACGTCGGGCGACGCCAGGCGGATTCGGATCGAGTTGAACGCCGCGCGGCGACGCTGCTCGCGGTCATCGATCCGGCTCAGGCCCAGCTTGCCCGTGGCCATGTTGAGGGGCGACTGCAGTTCGGTCTCTTGGATCATGAGTATCTCCGTGGTCCGCGTTGGAATCCCAGGGACGCCGCGGCGCGGCGCCCGTCACGGTGAAGGTCCGCTACACCTCCTCGAACTGGACTTCCAGACACAGACTCTGCAGTTCCTTCACGAGCACGTTGAACGACTCGGGAACGCCGGGCTCGGGCGGATTCTCGCCCTTCACGATCGCCTCGTAGATGCGCGACCGGCCGGCGACGTCGTCGCTCTTGACCGTCAACAGCTCCTGAAGGGTGTAGGCCGCCCCATACGCCTCGAGCGCCCACACCTCCATCTCGCCGAATCGCTGGCCGCCGAACTGGGCCTTGCCGCCCAACGGCTGCTGCGTGACGAGCGAGTACGGCCCGGTCGACCGCGCGTGGATCTTGTCATCCACGAGGTGGCTGAGCTTGAGCATGTAGATGTAGCCCACGCACACCCGCTGATCGAACGGATCACCGGTCCGGCCGTCGCGCAGCACCTCCTTGCCGTCGTCCGGCAGGCCGGCCGCGCGCAGCTCCGACTTGATCTCTTCCACGGTCGCGCCCGCGAACACCGGCGTCGCGCACGTGTACCCCAGCTTGCTCGCGGCCCACCCGAGGTGGGTCTCCATGACCTGCCCGATGTTCATACGGGAAGGCACGCCGAGCGGGTTGAGCACGATCTCGACCGGATTGCCGTCGGGCATGTAGGGCAGGTCCTCCTCGGGGAGGATCTTCGCGACCACGCCCTTGTTGCCGTGGCGACCGGCCATCTTGTCACCGACCGAGAGCTTGCGCTTCTTGGCGATGTACACCTTGACGAGCTTGACCACGCCCGGCGGCAGCTCGTCCCCGCGCGTGACCTTCTCGATCTCCTTCTCGAGTTCCTTCTCGCAGCGCGTGAACGCCGACTGCGCGCCCTCCATCGCCTTCCAGAAGCGCTCGTTGATCTTGTCGTCCTCGGTCACCGGGGTGCCCCAGGCGAGGTCGTCGAGGTCGAGCCCCTCGAGGAAGTCCGCCGCGTACTTGCGACCCTTGCGGGCGAGCGCCTCGCCCGTCGACGCGCTGCGCAACACGTTCACGAGCTGCTCCGTCAG
This sequence comes from Candidatus Eiseniibacteriota bacterium, assembly GCA_963725865.1. Taxonomy (GTDB): domain Bacteria; phylum Eisenbacteria; class RBG-16-71-46; order RBG-16-71-46; family RBG-16-71-46; genus CAVSAC01. The sequence continues at coordinate 8,528 of CAVSAC010000012.1, read as the reverse complement.
GATTTCGGAGACGCTCGCCAGCCGCACGTCGGCGATGCGCTCGCGCTCCTTCTTGCTCTCGCGGCGCAGCTTCTCGATCTTCTTCTTCTCCTGCTGCTTGGTGGTCTCGTCCTTCTCGCGGCGCGAGAACACCTTGATGTCGATGACGATCCCGTCCATGCCCGGGGGCGCCTTCAGCGACGCATCGCGCACGTCGCCGGCCTTGTCGCCGAAGATCGCCTTGAGCAGGCGCTCCTCGGGGCTCAGCTCCTGTTCGCCCTTCGGCGTGACCTTGCCGACGAGGATGTCGCCCTGGCGGACGCGGGCGCCGATCCGGATCACGCCCTCCTCGTCGAGGTTCTTGACCGCCTCCTCGGAGACATTCGGGATCTCGCGGGTGATCTCCTCGACGCCGCGCTTGGTGTCGCGCACCTGCAGCTCGAACTCCTCGATGTGGATCGAGGTGAAGACGTCGTTCTTGATGAGGTTCTCGCTCACCAGGATGGCGTCCTCGAAGTTGTAGCCGCCCCACGGCATGAACGCGCACAGTGCGTTGCGTCCGAGCGCCAGCTCGCCCTCGCGGGTGGCCGGGCCGTCGGCGATCACGTCGCCCTTCCGGACCTTCTGACCTTCCTTCACCACCGGCCGCTGGTTCAGGCACGTGTCCTGGTTCGAGCGGCGGAACTTCGTGAGGCGGTAGATGTCGAGGTTGGGCTGTTCGCTGTAGTCCACCGGCACGTCGTCCGGGTCGCGCTCGTAGCGCACCGTGATCATCTCGCCGGAGACGAACTCGATCACGCCTGAACGCCGCGCCAGCACCAGCGCGCCGGAGTCCTCCGCCACCTTGTCCTCGAGGCCGGTGCCGACCAGCGGCGCCTCGGTGACCAGCAGCGGGACCGCCTGGCGCTGCATGTTCGAGCCCATCAGGGCGCGGTTGGCGTCGTCGTGCTCGAGGAACGGGATGAGCGCCGCGGCCGGCGACACGAGCTGGATCGGCGAGACGTCCATGTAGTCCACGCCGCCCTTGTCGATATTCGGGTACTCGCCGCGGAACCGCACGGTGAGGTGCTCGTCGATGAGCTCGCCCGACGTCTTGTCCACCGGCGTGTTGGCCGGCGCGATATGCGAGCGATCCTCGACGTCGGCGGCCAGGAACTCCGGCTTGGCGCGATTGACGACCTTGCCGTCCTTGATGCGGAAGTACGGCGTCTCGAGAAACCCGAACTCGTTGACGCGAGCATAGGTCGAGAGTGACGAGATGAGGCCGATATTCGGGCCTTCCGGCGTCTCGATCGGACACATGCGGCCGTAGTGCGTGTAATGAACGTCACGCACCTCGAAGCCGGCCCGATCGCGCGTGAGACCGCCGGGTCCCAGCGCCGAGAGGCGCCGCTTGTTGGTGAGCTCCGCCAGCGGATTCGTCTGGTCCATGAACTGTGAGAGCTGGCTGGAGCCGAAGAACGACTGGATCACCGCCGAGATGGTGCGCGAATTCACCAGGTCGGTCGGGGTGATCTGGTCCTGGTCCTGGAGCGACATGCGCTCGCGGATGATGCGGGCCATGCGCGCGAGACCGATGTTGAACTGGTTCGCGAGCAGCTCGCCCACCGAGCGCACGCGCCGGTTGCCGAGATGGTCGATGTCGTCCGTGATGGCCGCCTCGACGCCCCGGTCGGTCGCGATCTCGCCGTTGGTCCGCAGCAGGAGCAGGTACTTGATGATGACGATGAAGTCCTCGCGACAGAGCGTCGAGTGGTTCAGGTCCGGCAGGCCGAGACCAAGCCGCTTGCGGATGTCGCGAGCGGGCAGCAGGTACTCGTGCGGGAGCTTTTGGTTCAGCTTGTACCGGCCGACCCGTGCGAGGTCGTAGCGCTTCGGGTTGAAGAACAGCTTGTTGAGGATCTCGCGCGCGGAGTCGGCGCGCGGCGGCTCGCCGGGGCGCAGCAGGTTGTAGATGCGATGCAGCGCCTCTTCCTGCGAGTGCGTCGGATCCTTGCGCAGGGTGTTGCGGACGATGTCCGCTTCGTCCTGCATCGGGATGATGAACACCTCGAGCTGCTCCAGCCCGGCCTTCTTGATGACCTCGACCTTCTCGGCCGTGATGTCGTCGTTGGCCTCGAGCAGGATCTCGCCGGTGCCCTCGTCCACGATGTCCTGAGCACAGATGCGGCTCAGCGCGCCCTCGGACTTCCTGCCCTTCACCTCGAGCGTCTCCTTCTCGTAGAAGAGCTCGAGGATCTCGCGATCGCCCACGAAGCCGAGCGCGCGCAGCAGCACCGTCACCGGCAGCTTGCGCTTCCGGTCGATGTGCACGTGCATGACGTCGTTGACGTCGAGGCTGAACTCCACCCACGAGCCGCGGTACGGGATGATCCGGGCCGAGTAGAGCAGCTTGCCGTTGGGATGGGTGAGCTCGTCGAAGAACACGCCCGGCGAACGGTGGAGCTGCGAGACGATAACGCGCTCCGCACCGTTGATGATGAACGTCCCGCTGTCGGTGATGAGCGGGAGTTCGCCGAGGTAGACCTCCTGCTCGATCACGTCCTTGTCGCGCCGGACGCCGTCGACCTCTTCACGCGTCACGAGCCGCAGGCGTGCCTTCAGCGGGGCCGAAAACGTCAGGTCCCGCTCGATGCACTCCTCCATCGAGTACTTCGGCTCGCCGATGTCGTAGGAGACGTAGTCCAGGACGTAGAGCTCGCGGGGGTCGCTGATCGGGAACACCCCGTTGAACACTTCCTGGAGACCCTCGTTGCGGCGGCGCGCAGGGTCCACGTCCATCTGCAGGAAGTCGCGGAAGCTCTTCAGCTGCACCTCGAGCAGGTTCGGGATCTGGATGTTCCAGCCCTGCTCGATCTTCGAGAAGCTCTTCCGTTCCTTGCGGCGTGCTGTCTTCAAGGCCTTCCCGCCTTTCTCTGTGGGGAAGTGATGCTTCCCCGGCGGCGCACGGACGAGCGTCCGCGCGCCGAACCGGGGCTCACACGCGACCAGGGAAGACGGGGGGCGCTACTTGATCTCAACGGACGCGCCCTGCTCCTCGAGCTTCGCCTTCATCTCCTGGGCCTCGGCCTTGGTGACCTTCTCCTTCACGTTCTTCGGGGCGCCGTCGACCAGGTCCTTCGCCTCCTTGAGGCCCAGGCCCGTCAGTTCGCGCACCACCTTGATGACCTGGATCTTCTTGTCACCGGCGCCGGTCAGGACGACGTCGAACTCCGTCTTCTCCTCGACCACCGCCGCGCCGCCGCCACCCATGCCGCCCATCGGCATCGCCATCATCGGGGCCGCCGCCGTGACGCCGAACTTCTCCTCGTACTTCTTCTTCAGCTCGGACAACTCGAGGACGGTCATGTTGCCGATGAGGTCGAGAACCTGGTCGATCGTGCTGGACATGGTCGGAATCTCCTTCTGTGTGCCCACATGGGCGTTGCGTTGTTTCAAACCGTGACCGGGACGCAGGTCCCGGAGATCGTCGATGTCGGGACTACTGACTGCGCTCCCTCTCCAGCACCTCGGCCATCGTGGCCGGCAGTCGCAGCGTGGCGTCGATCGCCGCCAGGAACGTGGTCATCGGTGCGATGAGCGTTCCCAGCACCATGCCGAGCAGGACCTCGCGGCTCGGCAGCGTCGCCAGCACTGCGATCTCCTTGGCCGTGAACAGCTTTCCGTCCACCACCGCAGCCTTGATCTGCGGCCTCTCGAACTCCTTCTTGAATTCCGAGAGCACCTTCGCCGGCGCCATCTCGTTCACCGAGCTGTACACGAGGCTCGTGGGCCCGGCGAGGAAGGCATCCAGCTCGGTGATGCCGCGAGCGTTGAACGCCCGCTTGAGCAGCGTGTTCTTGATGACCGTCACCTGGATCTGCTGCTCGCGGCACCGCCGGCGCAGCAGTGTCGCCTGCTCGACGGTCATGCCCGAGAGGTCGGCCAGGTAGATGCCTCGCACGCCCTCGATGCGATCGGTGGTCTTCTGGAGGACCTCCACCTTCTCTGGAGTCGGCATGAGTTCCCCCTAGTGCTGAGTGAGCTCGGCCACGATGGTCGAGGGGTCGAGCGTCACCCCGGGGCCCATCGTCGAGCTCATGGTCAGGGACTTGATGAACGCGCCCTTCGCGGCGGCGGGCTTGGCACGGAGGAGCTCCCGCAGGAACGTGCGCGCGTTGTCGAGGAGCTTGTCCTCGCCGAACGACGCCTTGCCGACCGGGGCATGCACATTGGCGCCCTTGTCGACGCGGAACTCGATCTTGCCGGCCTTCAGCTCGCGCACCGCCTTGGTGACGTCAAAGGTCACGGTGCCACTCTTCGGATTGGGCATGAGGCCGCGCGGACCGAGCACGCGTCCGAGCTTGCCGACCTCGCCCATCATGTCCGGCGTGGCGACGATCGCGTCGATGTCGAGCCAGCCGTCCTGGATCTTCTTCACGTACTCCTCGGCGCCGGCGAGATCCGCGCCGGCCGCGAGGGCTTCCTTCTGCTTGTCGCCCTTGCACAGCACCAGCACGCGAAGGCTCTTGCCGGTGCCGTGGGGCAGGACCACCGTGCCGCGGACCAGTTGGTCCGAGTGGCGCGGGTCCACGCCCAGATTCGACGAGATGACGATCGTCTCGTCGAACTTGGCGCGCGCGGTCTGCTTCACGAGCTTGACCGCGTCGGAGAGGTTCTTCACCGCTCCCGACTTGGTCACGAGCTCGGCTGCCGCGCGATAACGCTTGCCGTGCTTCATGGGTCCTCCCGTGGTTCCGGCGTGACGTCGGTGGTCGGCGTCACTCCCACGCGGTTCAGGTTGTCGTGCGTCGATTGGCCGGCAGGCAGGGGACACGGAGCCGAGGCTCCGCACCCGCGGGGCGCGCGCGACGCTCGCTCACGCGCCCACCCGAAGAGCGGACTAACCGTTCTCCTCCTCGACGGCCTCGAGCTGCGCCTCGGTGGCGTAGCCTTCCTTCACGACCCAGTCGAGGGTCTCGAAGAAGTCGTTGATGCTGGCGTCCGGAGCCTTGGAGACCTGGTCCCGCACGATGTCGTAGATCTCGCGCGGGGTCTTGCCCCTCAGCAGCTGCTCCGCACTCTCCTTGTCCAGGCGAACCATCCGGTTCCTTCCCTTCCTACGGGGCGATCTCGATGCCCATGCTGCGGGCCGTTCCCATGACCATCCGCTCGGCCGCCTCGACCGAAGCGGAATTCAGATCCGGGGCCTTGAGCTCCGCGATCTCGCGGACCTGCGCCTTCGTGACCGTGCCGACCTTGGTGCGATTCGGCACCCCAGAACCCTTCGCCAGCCCCGCGGCCCGCTTCAGCAGGATCGCTGCCGGCGGCGTCTTGGTGACGAAGGTGAAAGAGCGATCGTTGTAGATCGTGATCACCACGGGGATGACGAGTCCCGCCTGGTGCTGGGTCTTCGCGTTGAACTGCTTGCAGAACTCCATGATGTTGATGCCGTGCTGACCCAGGGCGGGTCCCACCGGCGGCGCCGGCGTCGCACTCCCCGCGTTGCACTGCAGCTTCACCATGGCCTGAATGGGCTTGGCCATCTTCTCGTTCTCCTGTCCGGCCGCCGATCGCGACCGCTCACTGCCTGTCAGCGGCTCCCGCCACGGGACCGCTCTTCCGACCGGCTAGACCGGCTGCACCTGCAGGAAGTCCAGCTCGACGGGCGTCGCGCGCCCGAAGATGCTGACCATCACCTTCACCTTGCCGCGCTCGTTGTTCACCTCGTCCACCACGCCGGTGAACGCGCTGAACGGACCGTCGACCACGCGCACGTGGTCGCCGATACGGAACGTCACCGTCGGCGTCGGCTTCGACTTCGTCTGCTCCATCTGCCCGAGCACGCGCCGCACCTCGTTCTCCTTGAGGGCGACCGCGTTCTGTCCCGAGCCGATGAAGCGCGTGACACCCGGTACGTTCTGGACCAGGTGCCGCGTGTCGTTGTCGAGATCCATCTCGACCATCACGTAGGAAGGGAACGTCTTGCGCTTCGAGGTCTTGCGCTTCCCGTCCTTCATTTCGACGAATTCCTCGGTCGCCACCAGGATCTGACCGAACCGATCCTCCAGCCCGGCCGAGTGGATGGCCTTCTCGAGGTTCGTCTTGACCTTGTTCTCGTGACCCGAATAGGTGTGGATCACGTACCACTTCTTGGACATGTGCCTTCCCATCCCCTGGGCGTCGCGCGCTCATCACGCGGCCCGCGCCGGCGCCCTTGGGCGCCCACCGCGATCAGCGGATGATCACCCGCATCAGCAGCGTGAGCACCTGGTCGACCAGTCCAACGAAGATCGATACCAGGATCACCGCGATGATGACCACGATGGTCGAATCGCGCAGCTCGTTCCGCGTGGGCCAGCTGACCTTGCTGGACTCCGTCCGGACATCCTTGAAGAACTCGCGGATGCGATCCATCCACGAGGTCGTGGTCGTCGTCGATGTCGTCGTCTCAGCCATCTCGCCTCGCTTCGTACTCGACCGCCTGCCGTTCGTGCGGCGGGCGCTCCGGCCCTGCCGCCAGAAGACTGGCAGGCCAGGAGGGATTCGAACCCCCGACCCCCGGTTTTGGAGACCGGTGCTCTAGCCAGCTGAGCTACTGGCCTGCCTCGGACACCCGGCACCTCGCGATGCCGCCACCGCCATCGCGCACCCGCAGGCGCGCGCACCCGGGACTAACGCGTCTCCTTGTGAGCAGTGTGCTTCCGGCAGGACGGGCAGTACTTCTTCTGTTCGACGCGGTCCGGATGGAGCCGCTTGTTCTTCGTCGTGATGTAGTTGCGCCGCTTGCAGTCGTTGCAGGCAAGCGTGACCTGATCGCGCATCGCTCTCGCCTTTCGTTTACTTCAGGATCTCGGTGACGACACCAGCGCCGACGGTGCGGCCGCCTTCGCGGATCGCGAACCGCAACCCGTTCTCCATCGCGATCGGCGTGATCAGCTCCACCTCCATGTCCACGTTGTCCCCCGGCATCACCATCTCGCGCCCCGCCGGCAACGTCGCCACCCCCGTCACGTCGGTCGTCCGGAAATAGAACTGCGGCCGGTACCCGTTGAAGAACGGCGTGTGCCGGCCACCCTCTTCCTTCGTCAGCACGTACACCGACCCCTTGAACTTCGTGTGCGGCGTGATCGACTTCGGCGCCACGATGCACATCCCGCGCTCCACGTCGTCCTTCTCGATCCCGCGCAGCAACAGCCCCACGTTGTCCCCGGCGATCGCCTCGTCCATCGACTTGCGGAACATCTCCACCCCGGTCACCACCGTGTCCCGTGTGTCCCGCAGCCCCACCAGCTCCACCTTGTCCCCCACCTTCACCTTCCCGCGCTCCATCCGCCCGGTCGCCACCGTCCCGCGCCCCGAGATCGAGAACACGTCCTCCACCGCCATCAACAGCGGCTTGTCGGTCGCCCGCTCCGGCGTCGGTATGTAGCTGTCCACCGCCTCCATCAGGTCCAGGATGCACTTGTTCGCCGCCGCATCCTTGCCCAGCCCTTCCATCGCCTTCAGCGCCGAGCCCCGCACCACCGGAATCTCGTCGCCCGGGAACTCGTACTTCTTCAACAGCTCCCGCACCTCCAGCTCCACCAGGTCCAGCAGCTCCGGGTCGTCCACCATGTCGCACTTGTTCATGAACACCACGATGAACGGCACTCCCACCTGCCGCGCCAGCAGAATGTGCTCGCGCGTCTGCGGCATCGGTCCATCCGCCGCACTCACCACCAGGATCGCCCCGTCCATCTGTGCGGCGCCCGTGATCATGTTCTTCACGTAGTCCGCGTGCCCCGGACAGTCCACGTGCGCGTAGTGCCGCTTCGCCGTCTCGTACTCCACGTGAGCGGTCGCGATCGTGATCCCGCGCTCGCGCTCTTCCGGCGCGTTGTCGATCGAGCCGTAGTCGCGCACCTGGATCTTCGGGTTGTTCTGCGCCAGCACCATCGTGATCGCCGCCGTCAGCGTCGTCTTCCCGTGGTCCACGTGCCCGATCGTCCCCACGTTCACGTGCGGCTTCGTGCGCTCGTACTTCTGCTTCGCCATGTCCAGAGGCTCCTGTCTCGCGGACTTTGGTTGTCATGCCGTGCGTGCGGAACGGCACACGGCTTCGCCCATGCGCGCTCGCGCGCGTCTCTAACGGTTCGAGACCCAGTTCACCGATGTGCAACGCCCCGCTCGAAGCGAACGGCGTCGCGTCCTGCCGACTACTGCGCCCCGCTGGTCACCCACCCTGCGCGCCGTCAGCCATGCACTTGCGCCCGAGGTGGAGCCCACGATCGGAATCGAACCGATGACCTTCTCCTTACCATGGAGATGCTCTGCCGACTGAGCTACGTGGGCTACGTGCGACCGGGACGTTCCACGGCGGGCAGCACAGTAAGGAGGCACACGCTCTGACGCGTGCTGCACGGACGAGGTATTGGAATCAGCGTCCTGGGGTCTCTTGAAGACGCACTACCCCGTGCCGTTCAGCGGACTACGCCTGACGTCGGGGTGGGGTGCGAGCGCGTGAAGATAGGCGGGCCGAGCGAGGCGTGTCAAACGAAAACTTGTGGCCCTCCGTCGATTAGCCGGTC
>CAVSAC010000011.1:0-133151 GCA_963725865.1 Candidatus Eiseniibacteriota bacterium | reverse complement strand
ATCGACCGGATCCATGCGGGCGCCGCGGTACGCGGGCGCGACGCCGGCGGCCACGCCGACCAGGATCGAGACCAGCACGGCGATGCCGAGAATCGGGAGCGAGAGGCTCGCCGGCATCAGGGTGGCGTTGATGATGGCGGTGAGGATCGCGGCCAGGATGATCCCGACCGCGCCGCCGAGCAGGCAGATGGCGGACGATTCGAACAGGAACTGCAGCAGGATGCTCCTGCGGGTCGCGCCGATCGCCTTGCGGATGCCGATCTCGCGGGTCCGCTCGGTCACCGACACCAGCATGATGTTCATCACGCCCACCGCGCCGACGAACAGCGAGATGCTCGTGACCAGCAGCCCGACCAGCAGCACGACGCCCATGACGTTGTTGAAGGTCCCGACCAGGGTGTCGAGCTTGTTGATCGAGAAGTTGTCGGGCTCGGCGGGCCGCAACATCCGGACCTTCCGCATCTCCCCGATCACGGCGTACTCGAGATCGGCCATGGCCTCCTGACTGGGCGCCTTGATCGCGATGTTGACGTCGATGTGGCCGCGCCGACCGCCGAAGGTCCTGACGTAGGAGGTGACCGGGATGTAGATCTGGCGGTCGAAGTTGGGGCCACCGAGGAAGCTCCCACCCTGCTTCTCCATCACACCGATGACACGGAACTCATGGGGCCCGATCTTGAGGCTGCGATGGATCGGGTCGGTGCCCTTGAAGAGCCCGTCCCGGATCTCGCTCCCGATCACGCAGACGTTCTTCTTGTAGGTCACGTCGAACGGCATCAGGAACCGCCCGCTCTGCGGCTGGGCGGAGGACATCTGGGACTGCTTCTCGGTCGTGCCGATGATGGTCACGCCCTCGATGGTCTCGGAGCGGTACTTGACGTCCATCCGATTGTCGAGCGAGGGGTTCACCAGCGCCCGGCCCCGCAGCCGGTCTTCCAGCGCGCGCGCCTCCGCCAGATCGAGATTCGGGCGGTTGCGGTAGAGGAAGAAGTCGTTCATGACCACCCAGGGCATGCGCGACACGTAGATCACGTCGGTGCCCACCGCCGAGAAGCTCTCGCGGAACCGGTTCTGCAGCCCGTTCACGGCGGTCATCGTGGTCACGACCGCGACGATGCCGATGATGATCCCCAGCGTGGTCAGGGCGCCCCGGACCTTGTTGGCCAGGAGCGCTCCGAGGGCGATGTGCAGCGCCTCGCGGAGACCGAGCAGCGATCGCATCTCGATGGACCCTATCCCTGCGGCCGGTTGCCGTCCGGCTTCTCGGGCTTCTTCTCGTTGTTGATCCTCACCACCGCGCCGTTCTCGAGGTCCTTCGAGATCGCGCGGTAGCTTCCGATGACGACCTCCTCACCCTCCTTGAGGCCGTCGAGGATCTCGATCGACTCGTCGCTCTGGATCCCGGTCTTGACCTGCCGGGCGACCGCCCGGCCGCTCTCGATGCAGAACACGACCTCGACGAAGCCGTCCCGGTCCGCCTTGAATCGCGCTTCGGCGTCCTTCCGCTTCTCGCCCTTGCGGACGAGTTGGTCCACGGTGCGAAGCGCGACGCACTGCAGGGGCACGCTCAGGGCGGTGGCGTTGGTGTTGGTCACGATGTCCGCGCTGGCGGTCATGCCCGGTCGGAGCGTCTTGGGTGGCGCGGTGATGCCGATCTTGATCTCGAACTCGGTCTTCTGCTCGGTGGTGCCCGAGGCCGAGGCATTGGCGCTGCTGCTGATCTCGCGGACGGTGCCCTTCAGCGGCTGGGCGAGCAGGGCATCGGTCTGGATCTCCGCGGGCTGGCCGGCCTTGATGGCGACGATGTCGTTCTCGTCGACGTTGACCTGCGCCTCCATCTCGGAGAGATCGGCGATCACCAGGATGACGTCCGCCTGGAACTGGGATCCCAGGGCGATCTCGCCTTCCTCCTTGTTCAACTCGCTCACCGTCCCGGCCATGGGCGCGTAGATGGTGGTCTTGGACAGGTCGTCCCGCGCCTGCTTGAGCGTGGCCCGCGCCTGCTCCACCTGCTCCAGCGCGGACTTGTAGCGTGCCGCCTCGACCTGGTACGTGGTCTCCTTGGCGTCGAAGTCCGACTGCGACTCCAGCTCCTTCGCCAGCAGGTCCCTCGACCGCGCGTACTCCTTCTCTGCCCGGTTCATGTTCTGGCGGGTGAGCGCGGCGTTCGCCTGCGCGGATCGCACGTTGGCCTCTGCGCTCTCGACCGCCGCGAGGTAGCGTTCCCGATCCAGCCCGACCAGGAACGCTCCCTTCTCGACCCACTGGCCTTCCTTCACGGCGAGCTTCTTGATCTTGGAGCTCACGTCCGCGCTGATCTTGATCTGGGTCTTGGGCTGGATCCTGCCGGTGGCGCTGACCTTCTGCACGATCTCCTGCCGGCTCACCTTCGCCGTCTGGACCTCGAGCCCCTTGTGCGAGCGCCCCCGCACGACGATGCCCACGGCGACGGCGCCCACCACCACGAGCGCGCCGCCTATCCACAGCACTCTTCGTTTCATCGTCCCGTGGTCTCCATGATCGTGTGCGTTCGGATGTCCGCGCGCCCCGGGGCGCTGGAGCAGGTTACGACGGGGACGGAGAAAAGGTTACAGGACAGTGCGATGGGACCGCTCCCGGGGCGGAGGACCCCCTCGAGGTCAGGCCAGCGGCGGGTCGGGACCCGACCACCCGCGGTCTCCTGGCGTTGCGGCCCCCCGATGCTGTCGAGCCGACGGTCCTCGAGCCCGATCGCTCCGGGAACGGGGGCCGAGGAGCGGCCAACCCTTCGCGGAGATGCGACGTCGAATCCGGGAAGGAGACGATGCCCATGACCGGCTGCCCGGCGGCACCATCGGTGATCTCACGGGTCGTCCGCGGATCCGCGCTCTCGGCCACCCTGGTGCTCCTCGGCCCGGGATCGACGGTGGCGAGTGCGGCAGGCCCCGGCGCGGTCCGCCCGCCGATCACCGTTCCCAGCCCACCCGGCCCGGCCACCATCCTACCCGATGCGGTCGACACGCTGGTGGTCCGTGCGATGCGTGCACGGCGGATCCCAGGACTCGCGCTCGCGGTCGTGGAGGACGGGCGCATCGCGTATGCCAAGGGCTACGGGACGGGGAACCTGGAGACCGACAGTCCGGTCACCCCCACCAGTGTGTTCGAGATCGCATCCATCACGAAGCCGTTCACCGCGGCGGCCGTGATGATGCTCGTCGAGGAAGGCAAGGTCCACCTCGACGATCGGATCGGCGTCTATCTCGACGACCTCCCCGACGCATGGCGCGGGATCACCGTCCGCCAGCTCCTCACCCACACGGCGGGGCTGCCGACCGATGCGATCGTGAGCTGGGAGGGCTCGGCTCTGCTCGACATCAGCACCAAGGCGGCCTTCGACTTCATCGCTCGGTCCGCACCCTCGTTCGCCCCGGGGGAGCGCGCGGCTTACAGCGACGCGGGGTACCTGCTGCTCGGCATGATCATCGAGAAGTCATCGGGAGGATCGTATCGCGACTTCATGCAGCGCCGCTTCTTCGACCCGCTGGGGATGACGCGGTCCGGGATCATCGACCGGTGGCGGATCCTCAAGGACCGCGTCCCGGTCTATACCTTGCGCGACGGACAGCTCGCGAACTGGCGTCGGGACTGGCAGTACGAGCTCCCCTCGTTCTTCGGGATCTACTCCACCGTCGAGGACCTCGCGAAGTTCGACGCCGCGCTTCGCGGGGGACGCCTCCTGGATCGCGCGAGCCTGGAGGCGATGTGGGCCCCGGCTCGTCTGGCCAACGGCCAGGACGCGCTCGTGAGCGGGCAGATGTACGGTCTCGGCTGGGAGCTGGGGAACCTGCGGGGTCACCGCACGGTCGGCCACAGCGGCGCTTCGGGCACGAACGTCCTGCGCTTCCTGGATGAGCCCGTGACCGTGATCGTCCTCACCAATCTCGACCTCGCCGCGGGTCCGAATGCCGCCGTCATCGCGCGGCGGGTGGCCGAGCTCCTGCGCCCCGAATACCGGTCCATCGCTTCGCTGATGCCGGCCGCCGACCCGGATCCGGCGACGACCCGAGGCCTTCGCGACCTGCTCGGCGCCATGGCGCAGGGGCAGGCCTCGCCCCTCATGACCGCCGGTCACACCGCTTTCTACCACGGCCTTCCGGCCGACCGCCGCGCGCAGCTCGCGCGGCAGCTGTCGACCATCGACTCGCTCCGCTACCTCGGCAGCGATGTGGTCGCCCATCCCTGGAGCTCCGCGGAACCCACCACGCGCATCCTGCACTACCGCGCGGACACACCCCGCGGTCCGTTCGACGTGAGCTTCGACCTGACCGCGACCGGCCAGGTGTCCACGCTCCGCCTCGCCCCCTGACCCGTGGCCGGATCCGCGTCCGGGCCCGCCTCGCCAGTTCAGGAGGCGGAACGCGCCGGGCCCCGTGACCGGGGCCGCGGCGATCGGACGGGTTGGGCCCACTCTCGAGAACGCCTCGGGGCGCCAGGAATCACGTCCCGGGTGAGGATCGCGAGGCGTGGACGGGTCCGTTCTGGGATCGGCCGTGACGTCTCCCTGGCCGGTGCGTTCTCCAAGTGGATGGGCTAGGCTTTCGGACACGATGCCCACCCGGCCCCCTGACGAACGATCCGATGAGATGCTGATCGCCGAGTACCTGGACGACCGCGAGGGGCCGCTCGGACGCGCGGCGCTCGGCGCCCTCATCGATCGCTGGTCGGGTCGCGTGTACCGATGGGCGCACCGCGTGGTGCGCGAGCGCGAGCGTGCCCTCGACCTGGCGCAGGACAGCCTGATCCAGATGGTCGATGCGCTGCCGCGCTACGAGGCGCGGGGGAGGTTCTCGGCGTGGCTGTTCGTCATCGTCCACCATCGCTGCCTGAGCGCCGTGCGACGGCGCTCGCTCGACGTCGATCCCGAGGTCTCCGCCGACAGCCTGTTGGCACCGGGCGCGGGGCCCGAGGCCGACCATGAGTCGAGCGAGACGATGAGGAGGATCCTCGGCGCGATGGAGCAGGCCCTCGAGCCACGGGAGCGCGCCGCGCTCTGGATGCGGGCCTACGAGGGCATGAGCGTGGACGACATCACGCGCGTGCTCGGCGTGGACGGCGCCTCCGGTGCACGCGGGTTGCTCCAGACGGCGCGGCGCAAGCTGCGCGCCGCCCTCGCTCCCACGGAACCTCATGACGGAGGTCGCCCATGACCGACACACCCATCTCCGCGGAGGAGTTCTCGCGGCTGATGTCGCTGCCGGAGGACGATCCACAGCGGATGCGGGCCGCCACGACCCCTCGGTTCGAGGCGATGCGGCGCATGCTGGCCGACTTCGAGCGACCGGGGGCCGCACCGACGGACCCGGAGGACATCGACAGTGCCTGCGTCGAGCTGCGTCGCCGGCTGGCCGGGCAGGGCATCCAGCCGACCGAGGAGCCATCTCCGCCCGATCCGGCTCGCCCCGGCCCGCCTCGGGCGGCGGACCGACCGGAGGCGGGCTGGCGCGCGCTCGCGGACCTGCTCGGGCGCCCGGCAGGGCGAGCGGGCGTGGCGCTCGCGGGACTCGCGGTGGTCGCCGGGCTGGCCTGGTGGTCGTCCGGGATCCGACCCCCGGTACGAGCGGTGCGGGGCACGGACGAGGTTGCCGACTTCCGCGTGGCGAGCACCCGTGACGCCGCGGGGACGGTCATGCTGCGGTGGACCCGGGTGCCCGGGGCGGACGAGTATCGTGTCCGGTTCCTAGGCGCCGACCTGACCGAGATCGCCCGCCTCGAGGGACTCGGCCGCCCTGAGTGCGCGCTGCGCGCCGGGGGGCTGCCGCGCGGGCTCGCCGCGGGCGCGGAGGTCTCCATCGAGGTCGTCGCGCTGCACCAGGGAGACCCCATCGCGACCTCGTCGGCCCAGTGGGTCCGCCTCCCCTGAGCCGGGCGCGCGCGCGCGCCTGGAGCGTGGCGCTCGCACTCGCCGCACTGGGTGCGTCGGCCCGCGTCACTGACGCCCAGCCACGCGAGGCGTGGCCCTCGTATCGGCACGCGGCGGCACTCGCGCACGCCGATTCGCTGATGCGCGGTGGCCTCCCCCGCGCCCGCGCGTATCTCGACTCCCTGACCGGAGCGGCGCGCGCCACGGGCGACTCCGATCTCGTCATGCTGGCTTCGGTCAAAGCCGCCGGGCTCCGGGTGTACTTCGAGGTCACGTCCGAGGAGCCGCAGCGGGAGGCGCGCCACTGGCTCCCCCGCATCCGCGCCCGGCGCGACACCCTCACCTGGTGCCTCGCGCTGCGCACCATCGGCTACTCCGCGATCGTGCGCCAGCGCTTCCCCGAGGCGGGCAGGACCTTCGGCGAGATGCTGGCGCTGGCACGCCGGGCGCGGCTGCGACCCATGGAGGGATTCGCCCTCATCGGGACCTCCTACATCGCGATCCAGGATGGTCACCTGGACCGGGCCGAGCGCGGCTATCGGACGGCGCTGCGGCTGCTCATCGACGCCCGCGAGGCGCGCGCGGCACGCACCGCGCGCGCCGGCCTGGCCAATGCGCTCTTCCAGCAGGCGCGACCGACCGAGTCACGACGGGAGTACGAGCGCGTGCTCGCCGAGTCGCGCGGAGCGGGAGACCTCCGCAACGCCGCCGACGCCCTGAACGACCTCGGCGCGCTCGAGTTCCAGTACGGCGATCCCTCGCGCGCGGCGCCCTACTACCGCGAGGCCCTCACCTCCCAGCTCGCGCTCGGTCGTGACCTGCTCGCGCTCCAGTCGCAGCGCAACCTCGGCCTGTGCGTGGTGGCCCAGGGCCACTGGGTGGAGGCGGCCGCGATCCTCGACAGTGTCGTGGGTGCCGCCGAGCGCACTCGAGCCGTGGACCTCGAGGTGCGCGCGTTGGACGATCTGGCCGGGGTGCGTCGCTCCCAGGGCCGGCTCGTCGAGGCCGAGGCGACGCTGTGGCGCGTGGTCGCGTTGCGCGACTCGTGCAGCGCGGAGGCCTGGGCCGATGCGATGTCCGACCTCGCCCGCGTCGGGATCCTGCGCGGCCGTGCCGGGGAGGCCCTGGGCATCGCCCAGGGGGCGCTCGATTCCATGCGCGTGGACGCGCCCACGGCCGCACGCGCGGAGCTCCAGCACGCGCTGGGGCTCGCCCGGCTCGCGACCGGTGACGCCGCGGGAGCGGTCCGGGCATTGCGCGCGAGCGCGGCGGCGCGGCGCGGCTGGCGGGGCCAGGTGGGCGCGGGGCTGATCGCGGTCGAGGGCGACCTCGCCCGCTCCTTCCTCGCGTCGGCGCGCCGGGACAGCGCATTGACGCATCTCCGGCTCGCGGCCGAGGCGTGGGAGCAGAGCCGCGCCGACCCGGACGACCTCGAGTGGCGCGAGACCTACGAGAACGACGCCCCGCGGATCTACGGACTCTACGCCGCCGTGCTGCTCGATCCCGCCCGCGGCGGGACCACGGCATCGCGGGCCGCCGAGACGTTCATGGTCCTGCAGCGCTTCCGGTCCCGCACCCTCGAGGACGCGCTGCTCGGCGCCGAGGCGCCCGTGGTGCTTCCGCGCGCGTCGCTCGAGCAGCTCCAGCACCGGGCGTTGCGCCCGGGCGAGGTGTTCCTCGACGTGTTCGCGGCGCCCGAGACCACGTTCCTGTTCGTGATCGACCGCTCGCACGTCCGCGTCGCGGGCGCTCCGGGCTCCACGGTCCTCGGTGCGCGGCTGAGGAGGTTCCGCGACCTGCTCGCGGCGGGCGACACGCACCCGGCCGCGATCGCCGAAGGCGCGACGTCGCTCGGCAGCGCCCTGCTCGGCCCGGTCGCCGATCTCGTGCGCCCTGCGCGCACGGTGCTGGTCTCGGCCGGCGGGTTCGGAGCCTTCCCGCTCGGGATGCTCAGTCTGCCGGGCGAGTCGTCGCCCATCGCGGTGCTCCGCCGCTTCGCGCTCGTGCCCTCGGGGACGCTGTTCGCCGCGGAGCGCGCCGCTCGGGACGCTCCCGCCCCCGCCGGCCTCACCGTGCTGAGCCGCGCCACCGACGTGCACGGCCGCAAGCTCGACGGCGTCGCGGCGGAGTCACGCTGGTTGGCGCGGCAATTCCCCGCGGCCCGGGTGCGCGAGAACGACGGCAGCACGTCGCTGGAGCAGATGATGGACGGACTCGGGCCCCGCGACGTGCTGCACATCGCGTCGCACACGCGCGGCCCCGCGGCTGCCCCGTGGCGGGCGGGGTTCCTGCTCGGCAGCGGCGCAGGTGAGGACGCCTACCTCACCGCGGCGCGCATCGCGCGGCTGCCCCGGACCGCCCGTGTGTGCGTGCTGGCGGGATGCACCTCCGCGGGGGGCTCGACCAGCTCCGAGGGTCTCCCCAACCTCGCCTCGGCCTGGCTCGCCTCGGGCGCGCGCGCGGTGGTCGCGACGCTCTGGCAGGTGGAGGATCGCCCCACCGCCGCGCTGATGCAGGATCTCTACGAAGGGCTCGCCCGCGGTGAGACCGCGGGCGATGCGCTCGTGGCCGCGCAGCGCGCGGCTCGATCGCGGTCGCCGGGTTCGACGCGACCGGACTGGGGCGCGTTCACCCTGTTCGGGGACCCCGATACCCGCGTCACGCTCGCGGCCCGGCGTTAGCCAGCGGGGCCGCCGCACCCGGATGACGCGGCGCGCGCAGCGCTCGGCGCGGGCGAAGGATCCTTCCCCGCGCTCGACTCGCGCCGAGTCCGCCATGAGATCGCTACTCCGTCGTCTTGCCGGCGAACTGCTCGTTGTCGGCCTCCGCGTCGGCGCGGGTATGGTGGACGACCCCATCCCGATGGTTCGGCGGCGCATAGAGCGTATAGAGCTTCAGAGGAACAGTGCCGGTGTTGATGATGTTGTGATTCGTCCCGGCCGGGACGAGCACCGCGAACCCCGCGCGGACCGCCGTGCGCACCTGGTCGAGGACCGCCTCTCCAGTCCCCTCCTCCACGCGGAAGAACTGGTCGAGCTGGTGGACCTCCGCCCCGATCTCTTCCTTGGGTTTCAGCGACATGAGGACGAGTTGGCAGTGCTGTGCCGTATAGAGCACCCGGCGAAACTCGTCATTCTTGACCGCGAGACCCTCGATGTCCTGCACGTAGCCCTTCATGACGCCCCCTCTCTGGTATCGCCCTGCACGGGCGCTCGATGCCATTCAGGATGAGCAGGTCCATGTCGAAGCGGCGACTAGCTCGGGAGTGACGCCTGAACGTGCTTGGCGTGATCGAGATGCGCCAGGAAGGCAGGCCGCACGCTCTCCAGCAGGGCCTTCAGCTCCGCATTGCTGGCGCCTGGGATGAGAGTCTGGTCCAGCATGTCGATGACCGCCTGATGATAGGCGATCTCGTTGTCGATGTAGGCCCTGTCGAACGCCGCGCCCTTCGACTCGGCGATGGTCTTGCGAGTGCGTTCGGCATTCTCTCCGAGCTGGCGGTCGGTGTCGTTGCCCTCCGGATTCAGACTGAGCTTCGTCGCCAGATCGGTGACCTGCTTGATGACCGAGGTGTGGTCCATCACCATCTGGTTCGCGAACGCCTTCACGGCGGGGTTCTTCGTCTCGCCCAGCGCCATCTTCGCGTTCGCGATGTCCTCCTTGTTCGCCGTCACGACGATCGCGACGATGTTGGCATCGGTCAGAGCGGGAGCAGGGGCCGGCTCGGTCGCTTCGGGCGCCTTGGCCTCGGCCGCCTCGCCCACGGTCGACTCCTTCTTCCCGCAGGACACGGCCAGCACGGCCAGCATCAGGAACGAGACGACGAGGGCGGATCGAGTGGAACGGTGGACTCGGATGGGCATCGAGGGCCTCCATGTTGGGGGTGGGATCGCCTGGCATCCCTGGCTGTTCCCAGGAGACAGGCGTGGTCGACCTCGATGGCAGTCGCGAGATTCATGCCGAACCGCTGCCCGGGTGGCACTCGTCCGCAAGACCATGGGGCAGCAATGCGTATCAGCCGGTCATCGGAACGAGGGTGGCCCGTGGGTCTGCGTATCGACGCTCGGGCGATGGTGATTCCTTCCCGCGGAACGAAGGTTCTACACTCCAGCGTCAGGCCCATCGCCGCCTGGTTCGCCAACCGCCGGCCTGGCCGCTCCGCGGGCGTCGCGGCTCGCCCGGGCACCGGCGCGCGGCGAGCAGCGTGGCCGGGTCTCGAAGGGATGGGCGAGCGCCTCGACCGGGGCTGCGGTTCGCGGGGCGCACGCGGTACGCGCGTCGCCCGGGCCCGATGGGCCATGTCGGGCGGAGGGTCCCGACCATGCGGGGACCCGAAGACGGCGGCGCGGGCGGGGGACCTCCCCCCGCCCGCGTCCGCCTGCCGTGTTCTTGCCCCGGCGCCCGGGTCAGGCCGTGACCGTCTCCGCGCCTGGCACCACGCCCGCTTCCACCGGCTCGAGCACCTCGTCGCGCTTGTGGGCCTTGGCCACCACGGTGTAGATCGCCGGCACCACGAACAGCGTGAACGCGGTACCGATGATCATGCCGCTCACGAGCGTGATGCCGATGCTGTTGCGCGCCCCGGCCCCCGGGCCGCGCGCGAAGATCAGGGGCAGGTGGCCGAAAACCGTCGCCGCGGTGGTCATGAGGATCGGCCGCAGCCGGGTGGCGGCGGCTTCGGTGACCGCGCGGGCCTTGTCCAGCCCGGTCCGCTGCAGCTGGTTCGCGAACTCCACGATCAGGATGCCGTTCTTGGCCACCAGGCCCACCAGCGTGATCAGACCCACCTGGCTGTAGATGTTGATCGAGGTGAAGCCCAGGAACGTGAACAGGAGCGCCCCGGTGAGCGCCAGCGGGGCCGAGCCCGTCATGATCACGATCGGGTCGCGGAAGCTCTCGAACTGGGCCGCGAGCACCAGCCCGATCAGGATCGCCGAGAGCAGGAACACCGCGAGGAACTTGCCGCCTTCGGTGCGCAGCTGCCGGGACTCGCCGGCGTAGTCGATGGTGTAGCCGCGCGGCATGATCTTGCGCGCTTCGGTCTCGAGGAACGTGAGCGCCTGGTCGAGCGGCACCGGCGGCGGGATGACCGCCTGGATGCGCACCGCGTTCAGTTGCTGGAAGCGTTTGAGCTCGCGCGGCTCGGTCGTGGTCTTGAGCGTGGCGAACGTCGACAGCGGCACCAGCTTGCCCCCCGGGCCGGTCACGTAGACGGACTTCAGCTGGTCCGGCGTGAGCCGCTCGCTGCGCTTGATCTGCGGGATCACCTTGTAGCTGCGGCCCTGGATGCTGAACCGGTTGACGAAGTTGCCCCCGAGCATCGTGGACAGATCGCGTCCGGCCTGACCCATGTCCACGCCGAGCGAGCGCACCTTGTCGCGGTCGAACACGACCTCGGCCTGCGGCTGGTCGAACTTCAGGTCGGTGTCCACGTAGATGAACATGCCGCTCGCGTAGGCCTTCTGCACCAGCTGGTTCGCGATCGCGAGGAGCTGCTGAGGCTCCGCCGTCGAGGCGATCACGATGTCCACCGGGAAGCTGCCCCCACCCGGTAGCGAGGGCGGCGTGACCGAGATCACGCGCACGCCGGGGATCTTCCCGAGCTTGCCCGCCGCCTCCATGTTGATCGCCGCCGTGCTGCGCTTCCGCTCCGACCAGGGCTTCGTGACCATGCCGCCGAAGCCCCCGGAGGGGAACGTGATCTGGAACGTGTTCTTGGTCTCGGGGAACGAATGGTAGACGTCGTAGATGCCCGACGTGTACATCCGGGTCTGATCGAGGGTGGCGTTGGGGGCGGCCTGCACGATGCCGAACACGACGCTCTGATCCTCGGCCGGCGCCAGCTCCTTCTGCGAGAACATGTAGAAGGGCACCATCAGCAGGACCACGAGGAACCACAGCGTGATCACGACCGGCCGGTTCTGGAGCGTGCCGGCCAGCGTGCGCGAGTAGCGGTCGCGGATGCGCTCGAAAGTGCGATTGACGACCCCGGCGAAGCCCCGCTCGCTGTCGCCCGCACGCAGCAGGCGCGAGCCCATCATCGGCGAGAGCGTGAGCGCGACCACGCCCGAGACCAGCACCGCGCCGGCGAGCGTGAAGGCGAACTCGCGGAACAGCGACCCGGTGAGGCCGCCCTGGATGCCGAGCGGCAGGTACACCGCGGCGAGCGTGATGGTCATCGCGATGATCGGGCCGAGCAGCTCGCGTGCCGCCTTGAGCGCGGCCTGCAGCGGTTGCTCCCCCTCGTGCACGTGGCGCTCGATGTTCTCCACCACCACGATCGCATCGTCCACGACCAGGCCCACCGACAGCACGATCGCGAGCAGGGTGAGCAGGTTGATGGTGAAGCCCGCGATGTTCATGAGGAACACCGCGCCGATGAGCGAGATCGGGATGGCGATCACCGGGATGATGAGCCCGCGCACCGAGCCCATGAACAGGAAGATGACCAGCACGACGATGAGCAGGGTCTCCGTGAGGGTCTTCAGCACCTCGTGGATCGCGTCGTCGATGTTCTCGGTCGCGTCGTACGGGATCCCGGAGGTCATGCCGACCGGGAGCTCGGCCTGGACGTCCTTCATGGCCTCGCGGACGCGCCGGATCACGTCCAGCGCGTTCGCGGTGGGCAGCACCCAGATGCCCATGAACGTCGCGGTCTGGCCGTTGAAGCGCACCTCGGAATCGTAGTCCTCGGCGCCCAGCACCACGTCGGCGATGTCGCCGAGCCGCACGATGTCGCGGCCCTCCTGCTTGACCACGAGCTGGCGGAAGTCCTCGGGTGACTTGAGGTCGGTGTTCGCCACCAGGTTCACCGACGTCATGGTGCCCTTGGTGCGTCCGAGCGCCGACAGGTAGTTGTTCTGCGGACAGCGCCGTCCAGACCTGCGAGGGCGACAGGCCGTGGGCCGCCATGCGGTCCGGCTTGAGCCAGACGCGCATCGCGAACGTCCGGCCACCGAGGACATCGGCGCGCTGAACGCCGTTGATGGCGCTCAGGCGCGGCTGCACGACGCGGACGAGGTAGTCGCTGATCTGGTTCTGATCGAGGTCCTTGGACGCGAAGCCCAGATACATCGAGGCGAACTGCGAGTCCGCCGTCTCGACCTGGATGACCGGCGCCTGCGCCTCGGGCGGCAGGTCGTTGCGCACCTGCGCCACTTTCGACTGGATCTGCGTGAGCGCCGCGTTGGTGTCGTAGTTGAGCTTGAGGTGCACGGTGATGGTGCTGACACCCTGCGCGCTCGAGGACTCGATGTAGTCGATGCCGTCGGCGCTGGCGATGACGCGCTCGAGCGGCGAGGTGATGAAGCCACGCACCAGGTCGGCGTTGGCGCCGACGTACGCGGTCGTGACCGTGACCACCGCCATGTCGCTGCGCGGGAACTGGCGCACGCTCGAGGAGCGGATCGACTGCAGCCCCGCGATGAGGATGACGAGGTTGACGACGATCGCGAGAACCGGCCGCCGGATGAAGAGGTCGGTCAGCCGCATCAGCTGTCTTCCGGCTTGGGGGCGGAGCTGTTGCTGGGCTGGACCGCGTTGTTGACGACGATCGCGGCGCCGGTGCGCAGCTTGAACACGCCCGAGGTGACGACCTCCTGGCCGGGCTTGACCCCGTCCAGCACGGCCACCTGGTCGCCGCGCGCGGGGCCGAGCTTCACGAACTGCTGGCGCACGCCGCGATAGGTCTTGCCACCGGGACCCTTCAGATCCTCGATGATGAACACGGAGTCGCCGTAGGGCGCATAGTTGATCGCGGTCACCGGGAGCGCGAGGACCGGCGTCGGGTCCCCGAGCACCACGTGCACGGTCACGTACATCCCGGGGCGCAGCGCCCCCTGGGCATTGTGGAACGTGGCCTGGACCTGGACGTTCCGCGTATCCCCGTCGACCACCGGGTTGACAGCGGTGATGCGGCCCGAGGCGATCTCGCGCTGGCCGTCGTCCAGATGCGCGTGCACGGTGGCACCCACGCGCAGTGCCGACACCTGCTGCTGCGGCACCGCGAAGTTGATGTAGATCGGATCGCGCGAGGTCAGCGGCACGACCGGCGTCCCGCTGTTCACGTACTGACCGAGATTGACCTGCCGGATGCCGGCCATGCCCGAGAACGGGGCACGGATGGTCTTGCGCTGGATGGTGGCTTCGACCTCGTGGACCCGCGCCTCGGCCTGCCGGTACTGCGCATCCACCTCGTCGAAGTCAGCCTGGGCGATGACCTGGCCCTCGAGGAGCTTGCGGGCGCGCTCGAGACTGCTCTTCGCCAGCTGCTGGGCGGCCTCGGCCGAGGCCAGCTGGGCGCGCTCCTGCCGCGTGTCGAGCACGACCAGCGGCTGCCCTGCCGCCACCCTGGAGCCCGACTCGAACGCGATGCGGTCGACCACGCCCGGGAGATCCGCGCTCAGCGTGACACCCTGGACCGGCTCGACGCTGCCCACGGCGGCGAGCGTGCCCTCCCAGCGCTCCTGCTTGACCACGACCGACGTCACCGATTCGGGTGGCGGCGCGAACGACTTGCCGGCCGCGATGGCCGCCTGGATCTGCTGGAACTTCACGAAACCCAGGGTGGCGACGATCGCGAGGACCGCGGCCAGCATCTGGAACATGTGTTTCTTCATGGTTGGATGGCCCTCGACCATGTGGGGTTATGGAGGAGATCCGCGGGCGGGCCTCCGGATGCGGCGATCCGCGGGCTGGTCGGATGCGGCGGTCCGAACCGAGCCGGGATGACGCCTCGCCCAGCGGAAAACAGCGTAAGTCCATAGGATGCACGAACGTTGTAAGGGATTCCGTCGCTCACGAATTTCTCGGCGCCCCCCCCCACGGACTCTCTCGGGCCGCTCGGGATTCGCGGGGATGGCAGCTCCCCCCACCGCGTGCGTCGAGCTCACGCGATCCCGAGGACGCGACCCGCGACCTGGCCGACCGTCGACACCCGGGTGTGGCGGGAGCTCGACGACTCGGTCGAGACGCGACCCTCACGGGGCTGCGCTCGTCCGTGGCGGGCCGGGGCTGAACCGGGCAGGACGGGGTTGTAAGACCTACCAGCCCACCCGGCGGGAGTTACATGGCGGAGGGGATTCACACGCCGGCGGGCGCCCAACTCGGCTGATTGGGCCTCCCGTGTGGTCGCCTCGCTTGGCACAAGACGTGCGGTACCCCGCTTGTCGCAACTGGCATCAGCGTGGTCCGTCCGGCACGTGAGGCGTCCAGTCGTCGGCGCACCCCGAGGCTCCCCACGGAGATGCCCATGTCGAACGTCGCGGCGGATCCCGAGCCCGCTCCGGGCGCGGCGACCGGTCCGCTCAAGAAGCTGGATGCCGCGGCCATCGCGACCCGGCCCACACGGCGCTACCGCGCGGCCGCGTTCCAGGCCTACGTGATGGGTGCAGCCGTCGTGTTCGTGGTCCTCGCCGTGGTCGCGCACACGGTCGCCTACTTCCCGATCGATCTCACGATCACGCGTGCGGTCCAGGGCGATCACGGCCAGCTCTTCGACCGCCTCATGTACGTCATCAGCTGGCTCGGGTTCTTCCCGCAGGTGGCCCTGCTGAGCGCCGTCGCGGTCCTCGCCCTGTTCTTCTCCGGTCTGCGGTGGGAGGCCGTGTCGCTGTTGTTCGCGACCGGCAGCAGCGGCGTGGGCGCGCTCGTCAAGCTGGTGGTCTTCCGCCCCCGGCCGAGCGCGGACCTCGTCCATGTCTTCGGCCAGCTGCCGTCCTCGGGATTCCCGAGCGGTCACGTCCTGTCGGCCACCGCGTTCTGCGGGTTCCTCGTCTTCCTGTCCTTCACCCTGCTCAAGCCCTCGGCCGGGCGGACCACGTTGCTCGTCGCGCTGTCGGTCTTCATCGCGTCGATGGGGCTCTCACGGATCTACCTCGGCCAGCACTGGTTCAGCGACGTCATGGGCGCCTACCTGTTCGGCAGCCTGTGGTTGGCGCTCACCATCCGCTTCTACCGCTGGGGCAAGAAGCGCTACTTCGTCCACCAGCCGGTGGCACCGGCCGCCCCCGCGACGTCCGACGTCGGTACCGCCTGAGGAGCATGACCATGACGATCTCGAACGCACCTCCGCAGACCGTCGGGACCCCCGGAGCCCACAGCGCGGGGCGTATCCCCCGCGGCGCCGGGCTCACCCGGTGGATCGAGCGGTTCTCGCGCCTGGGGTTGGTGATCCGCGGGATCATCTACTTCGTTCCCGGGGTCTTCGCAGTGGGTTGGGCGTTCGGCCAGCATCGCCAGCCGATGACCCAGGCGAGCGCGATCGACGTGATCGGCCAGCAACCCCTCGGCCGCCTGTTGCTCATCGTCGTCGCGGTCGGCCTGGCCGGCTATGCGGCATGGGGGGTCCTCCGCGCCATCCTCGATCCACTGCGCCGCGGCCACTCGCCGGCCGGCATCGCCATGCGGATCGGCTACGGCGTGAGCGCGATCGCCTACCTGGGCCTGCTCGTCGCGACCCTGCGCACGCTCACCGGCGGCCTGTCGCGCGTCGAGCAGCATGTGGACTGGACCGCGGGGTTGCTCGCGCACCCCTTCGGCGCGGTGCTCGTCGTGGCCATCGGACTGTGCTGGATCTTCGGGTCCGGCCTGACCCAGATCGTCACCGGCTGGCGTCACAGCTTCGAGCAGGACCTCGCGCTCGAGCGCAGGAGCCGCGCCGAGCGTCGCTGGGCCGTCGGGCTCGGCCGCGTCGGGATGGTCTCGCGCGGGATCGTCTTCACCGTCATCGGCATGCTCCTCGTCGCCGCCGCGTTCCACCTCCGCCCGCGCTCCGACATGGGGCTGGAGGGAGCGCTCCTCGAGCTGTCGCACCAGCCCTTCGGGCGCACGCTGCTCGGCGCCGCGGGACTGGGATTGATGACCTTCGGGGTGTTCTCGGCGATGTGCGCCCGCTGGATGCGCATGCACGGCGCCGCGGGCGACCCGGGGCCCGTCCTCGCATCGACACCGTTCGTGAGCATCCACGGGGATCGGAAGGAGCCCGCCATGGCCACACTCCGCAAGTCGCTCAAGCGCCGGCAGCGGGAGCACGTCGAGACTGCTGGCGAAGGTCGAGAAGGCCGCGGCCCGGCTGGATCGACGCAAGCTCAAGCTGAGCGTGCTGGAGAGCACCATCGCCGGTCTCGAGGGCCGCCTGGCGACACCGCGCAAGCGTCGCGTCGCCAAGGGCGAGGCCGTCCACGGGCTTCGCCGCGCGCAGCTGATCTTCAATCCCGCCTCGGGACGGGCCGCGGAGGACAACGCCGCACGCCTGTCCCAGATCGTGAGCGGCCTGCGCGCCCACGGCATCGAGGCGGCGATCGGGCTGAAGACGTCGGGCAAGGCGGCCCGCTCGCTCGCCCGCGATGCCGTGCGCGACGGGATCCCGCTGGTGGTGGTCGCCGCCGGCGATGGCACCATCGGCGACGTCGCCTCGCAGCTCATCGGCACGTCGGTGGTGATGGCGATCGTGCCCATCGGGACGATGAACAACGTCGCCCGCTCGCTCGGGGTCCCGCTCGAGATCGACGCCGCGTGCGCCCTCATCGGGATGGGGACGACGCGCCACATCGACGTCGGCCGCATGCACACCAAGCCGGATGCGCGGGACGAGTACTTCCTCGACTGCGCCGGGGTCGGCCTGGCCGCGATCGGCGCGCTGGCCGGCCAGGCATTCGAGAAGCGTCGCTGGCGGATGCTCACGCGGGCGCTGCATCGCTTCTTCGCGGCCAAGCTCGGAACGATGCAGATCGAGCTGGACGGGACCATGATCGAGGCGTCCACGCGCATCGTCACCGTCTCCAACGCCCCGCTCATGGGCAACAACATGCTCGCGGCGCCGGAGGCCAAGATGGACGACGGCTACCTGGACGTCTCGATCTACGACGGCATGGGTGACCCGGCGCTGATCAGCCACTTCCTCGCCGCCTCCACGCACACTCCCGACGATCTGAAGATCTACCGGGCGCGACGCGTGCGCATCGCCACCGAGCCGCCCATGCTCTCCAACGCCGACATGACCATCGCGCCGGAACAGGACGTACTCGAGATCGAGATCGTTCCGGCGGCGCTGTCGATGATCGTGGGCAATGGCATGGGACTCACGATCCCGGTCGCCTCCGCACCCTCGGCCCCCACCTTCGCGCCGGGCCCGCCGAGCAACGCCGCGGCGGCTAGCGAGCGAGCGGCGCAGGACGCGAGCGAGGAACGGGGCAGCAGGAGGACGGAACGGCGGGAGAAGGGTGCGGCCCAGTCGGCGCCGGCCCACGCCTGAGGAGCGCATGACCACGAGCCCGTCGATCGCGGATCGCAGCGTCGCGCGAGGCGCCTGACGCCAGCTGCCTCCGCGTCTGCACGCCCGCGGCGGGCCTGGTGGGTGGCTCTGGTGGTCTCGCGTCGGCGCCGCGGCGGTGGTGCTGTCCGTCGTGGCCCACCGCGTGCCCTCACTTCGGCGGCGACGTCGTGATCACGCGGTCGATCCAGGCGGCCGATGTGGGGATCCTCGCCGTGCCCATGCGCGCGCTCAACACCCTGGGCTTCCCCCGCTCGTGGGTCTCGTCTACGGCGGGATCATCCTCGTCCTCTTCCTGGCGGGCAGAAGGTGGGAGGCCGTCGGCGGCGGCTTCGCCGCGCTGGGCGGCGCGGGCATCAACGCGCTGGTGAAGCACCTGGTCGACCGTCCTCGACCGAGCCCGCTGACCTCGTCCACGTCGAGCATCACCTCGCGAGCCCCGGCTACCCCGCGGGGCACGTGCTGAACTTCACGGCGTTCGCGGGGTTCCTCTGCTGCCTCGCGTACCTGGGCATGCCCCACTCGTGGCGCCGCAGCGCGCCTGATCGCGGCTGCTGGTCGCGATGATCGCGCTGATGGGCGTCGCCCGCATCGATGCGGGCGAGCACTGGCCGAGCGACGTGCTCGGCGGCTACCTGCTCGGCGCGCCTGTGGCTGGTCGTCACGATCCGCTTCTACGAGTGGGGCGGTCGCAGGTTCGCGGACGCCCGGCGGAGGATCCCGGCGATCGGCCGGCGGTCGTGGGTCCAGTCCTCGCCCTCCTGAGCTTCTCGCTCCTCGGTGCTCGTCGGGTCCGCTGCCGCGGCGCCCGCGGAGCCCGACAGCCTGGGCGCGTCGTCCGAGGTGCCGTGGAATCCGCCGCATCCGATGGCGCGACGGCGCGGCTGGGAACAGGCCGTGCTGCTGCCGGGACGGATCGTCTCGCTGCCGCTGTCGGCCTGGGCCAGGCGACGGACGACCTGTTCCTCACGCATCGAGCAGAACCCGCGATTCGCCAACGTGCTGGCGCAACCGCCGGGCGCCGCGGAGAACGGTCGTGGTCATCCGGACCGCGCGGATGGGCGACCGCACCGGCCTCGGCGGCGCGGTCGAGGTCCGCCAAGGACCTCCTGCACGGCGCGCTCGCGAGCCGGGTCGGCGCCGAGTACGCCGCCACGCTCCACCAGTACAACCGCACCCTGCTGACCTGGTCCGGCCGTCCGCTGTCGCTGCAGTACGGCTACGAGTGGCGGCCGCAGGACCGCTTCTACGGCGTCGGCAATGGCGACCGCGGACACGACGTGTCGGGCTACGCCAGCCAGAGCGAGTTCGTGCGCGGCGGCCTGGGCTGGGAATCGAACCGCGAGCGCGATCCCGCACGGCCTCATTCGGCCCTCGGCCTGTGGGCGGGTCCGCGCAGCCGGGTCACCCGCGACCGGCCGCGAGCGCGGAACGGCCTCCTACGAGACGCGCTTTCCCGCGCTGGGCGCCGCGACGCTGGACCGGCGCGTCGAGCACCTGGTCTACGGCGCCAGCCTCCTGCACGACCGGCGCAGCGGGTCGCCGCACTGGAGCCGCGGCTGGCGCACGCTGCTGTCCGCGGAGCGCTTCGACGTGCCGGTCCGCGCGCTCGCGCTGCGCTCCGGTGCCGCCGCGCGGCGCGCAGTTCACGCGCTACCAGGCCGAGGTCGAAGCGGGCCTCTCGTTCATGCGCGACCCGCGGACGGTGCGGCTCCTGGTGCGCGTGGCCGACCTGCGGCCCGGCTCGAACGCGACCGCCTGCTGGTCTCGGACCTCTCCACGCTCGGGGGCCAGCCGGGCCTGGGGGGCTACGCCCCGGGGCGGTTCCACGACCTGGACCTGCTGCTCCGCGGCTCGCCTACGTCTTCCCGCTCGAGCGGCGCTTCGAGATGGACCTGCACTCGGAGTGGGGCGCCGTCTATCCGGATCTCTGGCGCGACGCGAAGCTCAACACGCTGCACAACTCGTTCGGGTTCTCGCTGCGCGTGCGGGACAAGCACGGGCCGCGCGCCTCGATCGGGTTCGACTTCAGCCGCGAGGCGATCCGGCTCCGCTTCGCGCTCGGAGGCGTGGAATGAAGCGCACCGCCCACTCGCTTCGCCCTGATCGCCGGGCTCGCCCTCGCGGTCGTCGTCGGCCGCGCACGCGGCGGACGCGCCGACCCGCCGGGCCGGGTCCGGTGGAGCGCGAGTACTCCTACGACTACGACCTGATCGACAACAGCCTGGTGCGTCCGGCGACGCGCTTCTTCGACGTCGCGCTGCTGGCGCGCAGGCTCACGGGGCGACCGCGGGAAGCGGCGAACGTGGACGGGAACGACCAGGTCCGCCTGCCCAGCACGTGGTGGCAGCCGCGCGTGGGATTCCGGCCCGTGACCCCGGAGCAGATGATGACGGGCCCCGGGTCCGGCACCGGCCCCGCGCCGGGACGCTGGACGGTGACGAACGCCAAGAGCCCAGGGCGTGACGCCCGGATTCCAGATCAAGGACTCGAGCGGCGCCAGGTTCCTCGTGAAGTTCGATCCGCCGGGCCACGCCGATCTCGCCAGCGCGTGCGACGTCATCGGCTCGCACCTGTTCTGGGCGGCCGGCTACAACGTGCCCGACAACGCCATCGCGTACTTCCGGCTGGAGGACCTCGACATCGGCAAGGACGCGACCTACACCGACGCCCGCGGACGCAAGCAGCCCATCACGAGGGACTACCTCGCGGAGCTGCTGGCGAAGGTCGCCCCTCCCGTCGACGGCCGCTACCGCTGCATCGCGAGCCGCTATCTCGAGGGCAAGCCGATCGGTCCCTACCAGTACTCCGGCCGGCGCAAGGACGACCCCGAGGACCTCGTCCCGCACGAGCTGCGGCGCGAGCTGCGCGGACTGTGGACGCTGTGCGCGTGGGTCAACCACGCGGACAGCCGGGGACCGAACTCGCTCGACACCTGGGTGAAGGGCCCGGATCGCTCCTTCGTCCGCCATCACCTGATCGACTTCAGCGCGATCCTCGGCGCCGGCGCCACCGGCGAGCGCGCCTACCAGACCGGAACGGAGTACTACGTCGACTACCGGGTCGGCGGTCGCGACGCTCATGACGCTGGGCCTGATCCCGTTCGCATGGGAACCCGTCGTCGACCCGGAGCATCCCTCGGTGGGATTCGTCGAGTCGAAGGTGTTCGATCCCTCCGACTGGCGCCCGGACTATCCCAACCCGGCGTTCGACGATCGCACCGAGCGCGACATCCGCTGGGGCGCCCGGATCGTCGCGGGCTTCTCGGACGAGATGATCCGGACCGCCGTCGCGGCCGGCCGGTACTCGGATCCGCGCGCCGCCGACTACGTGACCCGCGTCCTGATCGAGCGCCGCGACAAACTCGTGCGCCGCTGGCTCGGTCGCAACTTCACCCAGGGAGACCGCAATCCGATGACAGCCCGCTGCATGCGGACTGGTCGCAGTGAGCTCCGCCTGCGTCGTGACGATCGGCGGCCGCCGCGGCGGGCCTCGCGGGCTGCGCCGGCATCGGACGCCTCAGCTACGTCGCGCAGACGGTGGCGCCGGTGAAGGCCGATTCGACCGCGCACGGAGCGCGAGGAGCACGGCGCGGCGCTGCGTCTCGCTGGGTCCCATGTTCGGCGACACGCTGATCGGCCTGGTCCCGGGCACGGCGGATTCGTCCCGGCGCTACCTGGGGCGCCTGCGCAACGGCTACACGGCCGACACGCTGAACATCTTCCTGCTCGGGGACAACCGGCCGGGCAACCGCGTCTCGCGGCTGCAGCCGGAGTACGCGACGCTGCAGCAGATGTTCTCGCCCAACCCGGTCAAGTTCTTCAAGGGCCTCGTCACCATCCCGTTCATGCTCGTGAAGGGCCTGTATCCCGATCTCGCGCTGCTGCGGGACATCCCCGGCAGGCTGCGCCACATGCCCACCTGGGGCCCCGAACGCAAGGTGGTCTCGGCGATGCTGGCCAAGGCCGACTCGCTGAACGCCCACGGCGAGATGGTCTCGGCGGTGATCAACACCGGCGACCTGGTGAACGATGGACGACGCCCGGCGCACTGGGAGCGCTTCCTGAAGATCAACCAGCCCCTCACGTCCCGCGTGCCGTACTTCCCCGTCGCGGGCAACCACGAGCGCACCGACACCGAGGACGGCGTCGCGAACTGGCGGACGGCGACCGGGCTTCCCGTGAGCGGCGACCGCCTCTACTACTGCTTCGACTCCGCGGACGGCTGGGTGCGGTTCATCGCGCTCGACTCGAACCCGATGGCGGACCCCGCGCATCTCTGGACGCGCGAGGTCCAGATCAAGTACTCCGACGAGGAGATCAGCTGGATGGTGGCGCGGCTCAAGGAGCACACCGGACCCGCGTTCGTGTTCCTGCACCATCCGCCGTTCTCGCTCGGCTTCCACCGCGTCGAGTGGGAGGCGGATTCCGTGCTGCGCAACCGGCGCGAGCGCATGATGCAGGCCCTGCACGAAGCGGGCATCGGCGTGCTGGCGGGCGGGCACGAACACGCCTACGAGCGGGCCCTGTTCAAGTGGCCCGACGCCGTGCTCATCGACATCGTCACCGGCGGTGGCGGCGGGCCGCTGCACACGATCCCGCCCCAGGCGCAGAGCGCGCGGATGTTCGCCGAGTACAAGGTGGCGGGCTCGACGGTCGACCCCGAGAACGTGGTCGCGGGCTCCTTCAACCACTTCATCCACGTGCGCCTGTGGTTCGGCGGCGGCGAGCTCTACACCTACGCCGTGGACAAGCGTTCCCAGACGACGCTCGCCGACAAGGTGCGCATCGACTTCACCCGCTACGGCGTCCCCAAGATCGACGAGCACAAGATGCCCATCCTGCCGAAGGCGCCGTCGACCGCCAGGGCCGCACGAAGAGGTCGCGAAGAAGCCCGAGCCGGCCAGGGCGGACTCGGTCGCGACCAGCAAGCGGATCCTGACCAAGCCCTCGCCGCGCGAGGCGGGCCGGCAGCAGGTGACACGCGCCACCGCGCGTGCGCGATTCCGTCGCGGCGGCGAAGCGGGATTCGCTCGCAGCGCGCAAGCGGGCTCCGGTCCCGGTGGCCCCGAGCAAGCCGCCCACCCGGTAAGACGACGTCCGCGCTCCGCGGCGGACCAACGCTGGAGGCAGCGTCATGAAGACGATCGCGACGACCGACGGACCCGCGGCCGGCATCGCGGGCGCCCAGCGCAAGGGGCCGCTCGACCGCGTGCTCGGCCTGTTCACCGAGGTGCGCGGCGGCGAGGGCGTGACGGCGCTGCTCCTCATGCTCAACGTGTTCCTGCTGCTGGCGGCCTACTACCTGCTCAAGACCATCCGGGAACCGCTCATCCTGAGCGTCCCCGGCGGCGCGGAGGTGAAGAGCTACTCGGCGGCGGCGACCGCCGGCCTTCTGATCCTGATCGTGCCGCTGTACAGCGCGGTGGCCTCGCGGGTCTCCCGCGTCAAGCTGATCAACGGCGTCACGCTGTTCTTCATCGCCTGCCTGATCGCGTTCTTCGCCCTCAGCCAGGCGCACGTGCCGATCGGCGTGGCCTTCTTCATCTGGGTGGGGATCTTCAGCCTGACGGTCATCGCCCAGCTGTGGGCGTTCGCCAACGACATCTACACCGTCGAGCAGGGCCAGCGCCTGTTCGCGATCGTGGGCTTCGGGGCCGCGCTCGGCGCGATCGCCGGCTCGTTCGCGACCGGCCAGCTGGTCAAGACCTACGGTCCGTATCCCTTCATGCTGGGCGCCGCGGCGATGCTCGGCGTCTGCATGCTGCTCACGAGCGTCATCAACGTCCGCGAGAAGCGCCGACGAGGCGCAACCGCCCGCCGGCGCGGCGGCGGCGCCTGCGGCCGGATGCGAAGGCGACGAAGGGCGCGGTGCGCGGACCAGCCGATCAGCGGTCGCAGCGGCTTCGCGCTGGTGTTCGCGGATCGCTACCTGCTGCTGATCGCGGGCCTGATGCTGGTCTACAACATCGTGAACACGAACGGCGAGTACATCCTCGGGCGGACCGTCGTGGCGCTCTACACGGCGGCGCACGGCGCCGCGGCCACCGGCGGCCTGGACGAGAAGAAGGTGATCGGCGAGTTCTACGGCAACTACTTCACGATCGTGAACATCCTCTCGGCGGTCCTCCAGGCGTTCGTGGTCTCGCGCGTGCTCAAGTACTTCGGCGTGCGCATCGCACTGCTCGTCCTGCCGGTCGTCGCGATGATCGGCTACGCCACGATGGCGTTCGTGCCGCTGATCGGGTTCATCCGCGGCACCAAGCTGGCGGAGAACTCCCTGGACTACTCGCTGCAGAACACCACGCGCAACGCGCTCTACCTGCCCACCAGTCGCGACGCGAAGTACAAGGCCAAGCAGGCCAACGACACGTTCTTCGTGCGCTTCGGGGACGTGCTCTCGGCGGGCATGGTCTTCGCGGGCACGACCTGGCTGGGCTTCGCGGCCCGCCAGTTCGCGCTGGTGAACGTGGGGCTGATCGTCCTGTGGCTCATCCTCGCCGTCGCGATCGGCAGGCGATACCGGACAGCTCACCGAGGCCGCCTAGAGGTCTCCGGCGATGAACCTCCGTGCGTCCGTTCGAGAGCCTCGCGCGCGGGCTCGGCCTCGAGCCGGACGAAGGTCGCCGGCTCGCCCTCATGGGGGCCCTCGTCGGGCTCCTGTACTGCGCCTACACCATCGCGAAGGTGCTCCGCGACGCGCTCTTCCTGGTCGAGTTCGGCGCGCTCGCGCTGCCCTACGCCTACGTGGCGGTCGCGCTGGCCTCGGCGGGGTTCGTGTGGCTCGAGAGCCGTTGGGCCCGCCGCTTCACGCGCGTCGGGGCCGCGCGCTTCAACCAGTACCTCGCGATCGCGTGCAGCGTCGCGGCGGCGCTCGCCTACCCGCACGCGCACCGCTGGACCACGGCGCTCTTCTACGTCTGGACCGGCAGCCAGGCGATGATGCTCCTGCCCCACTTCTGGGTCCTCGCGCTCGACATCTGGGACTCGCGCCGCGCGCGCCGCGTGTTCCCCATCCTGGCGGGCTGCGGACTGCTCGGCGGCCTCGCCGGCGGTGCGTTCGCCGGCTGGACGACCCCGCTCGTGCAGCGCGTCGGCCTGATGTGGACGCTCCCGGTCTTCCTGCTCGCGGCCCACGGCCTCACGCGCCGCCTCGAGGCCCATCGCACCCATCGGCCGCGACCCAGGGACATCGCCACGTCGCCCTGGACGATCATCCGGCGCTCGCCCTACATCCTGATCCTGGTCGTCGCGCTCGCGCTGTCGGTGATCGTCGGCACGCTGGTGGACTTCCAGTTCAAGTACCTGATCCAGCACGGCTATCCCGATCCGCGGGCCCTGACGCAGTTCCTGGGCACGGTTCTACGTCGGGCTCAACGCCCTCTCGCTGCTGTTCCAGTTCGGCGCGGCGGGCTGGCTGCTGCAGCGCTTCGGCCTCGGTGTCTCGACCGGGCTGCAGCCCGCGGCGGTCCTCGCGCTGGCCTCGTGGGCGGCTGTCGCCCCCGGGATGTGGGTCGTGATCGCGATGCGCTGGATCCAGGGCGTGCTCTCGCAGACGCTCGGCAAGTCGTCGAACGAGATCTACTACACCGCGATCCGGCCGAGCCAGCGCCGTCGCATCAAGCCCGCCATCGACACGCTCGTCGAGCGCTGGTCGGACGCCGCGGTCGGCGTGCTGCTGGTCGTCGCGCTCCATGCGCTGCACGTGCCGGTGGCCGCGATCGCGATCATGACCGCCGTGCTCGCGGCGACCTGGATCGGCGTGCTGTTCGCGCTCGATCGCCAGTACGGCCGCGCGTTCCAGCAGATCCTCAGCAGCCGCTGGATCGAGCCCGACGACGCCCCCGCGGCGATGCGCATCCCGGCGGCGCGCCGGGCGCTGATCGAGGCGCTGCGCGCCGAGGACGAGCCCGGATCGTCCTCGCCCTGCAGCTCAGCGGCCAGGTGAAGGACGCGCGGATCGTGCAGGCCGTGCGCGGATGCCTCGCGCACGCGTCGCCCGACGTGCGCGCGGCCGCCGTCGCCGCGATGGACTCCATGGGCCTGACCGACCGCGAGAACCGGATCGCCGGCTTCCTGGCCGAGCCGCACGAGGCGCTGCGCCGTGCGGCGGTGCGCTACCTGCTCGTGCGCGGTCCCCGGCCGGTGGAGTTCGCCCGCCAGGTGCTCGGGGGGGACGACGGGACGCTCCAGCGGTACGCGGTCGACGTGCTGTTCGAGCAACCCTGCGCCGCGCGCGCGGCGCTCACCCTGGAATGGGTCGATGCCCGCCTCGCGTCGACGCGCGGCGAGGACCAGCTGCTCGCCGCTCGCGCGCTCGGGGTGCTCTCCGACCGGGCCCCGGCGCCGCGGCTGCGCGCCCTGCTCGCGCATCCCGGATCCCGAGATCCGCAGGACGGCCCTGCTGTCCGCGATCCGGCGGCCGTCGCGCGAGCTCCTCGACGTGCTGTTGCCGCTGCTCGTCGTGCCCGGGCTCCACCGACGAGGCGCGGCTGGCCGTCGCGGCGATCGGCGAACCCGCCGTGCCGCGACTCGAGCGCCTGCTCGACGGCGCACGGGGCACGCGCGCCCAGTCGCTCGCCGCGAACACCCTGGCGCAGATCGGCACGCCATCGCGCCGTGCAGGTGCTCCTGACGCTCGTCCGCAGCAGCGACCTGCGGATGCGCCACCTCGGGCTGCGCGGGCTGGCCCGGGTGCGCGTGCGGACGGGACAGGCCGGTGCTGGCGCGCGACCTCGCGCACCGGCTCTTCCTGCGCGAGCTGCGCGACTACCGCGACTGCCTCGACCCGGCCTTCGCGCTCGAATCGCACGCCGCCGCGGAGGTCCGGCTGCTCGCCGAGAGCTACCGCGAGTCCGCCGAGATGGCGCTGGAGCGCGCCGTGCAGGCGCTGGCGTGCTGGTACGAACCCGAGCCGCTCATCGGCGTCCTCGAGCGGCTCCGCTCGCGCGACCGGCTGGTCGCCTCACCCGCGCTGGAGTTCCTCGAGCACGTGCTGCCGCGATCGATCTTCGGGCACGTGCAGGAAGGTCTTCGAGGAGCCCGCGGCCGCCGGCGCGCAGGCGGACCCCGCCCTGGACCCGCTCGCCGCGTGGATCGAGGCCGCGTGGAGCTCGGAGGACGGCTGGCTGCGCGCCTGCGCGGTGCGCGCCTCGCGCTTCTCCCCGTCGTTCGATCCGCGACGATTCGCCGCCGCGGAGGACGACGATCCTCGCGTGCGCGCCGAGATCGCTCGCGCTGCGGCTCTCCGGCGACCGGCCCCGGCCGCCGCCCCGCGGGAGGCGACATGCTGACCGCGGTCGAGCGCGTGCTGATCCTCAAGGGCGCGGACCTGCTGCGCGAGGTGGGTCCGCGGCATCTGCTGGAGCTGGCGGAGGTGGCCCGCGAGGTCGAGCTCACGGCGGGCGATGCCATCTACCAGGAGGACGACATCGCCGATGCGCTCTACATGATGGTCGAGGGCCGCGTGCGGCTCTCGACCGGCGAGCGGACGATCTCCGAGGTCGGTCCGGGCGAGGCGTTCGGGACCTGGGCGCTGGTGGACGACTCCTCGCGCGGGCAGCGGGCGGAGTGCATCGAGGACGGCACTGGCTCTCGCCCTGCACCGCGACGCCTTCTACGACGTCGCGGCCGGCGACCTGACGCTGCTCCAGGAGGTCGTGCGCGCGCTGGCGAAGCGGCTGCGCGCGCTCGTCTCCGAACGGCCCGAGGAGGCCCGCGTCGAGGGCGAGGGCATCGAGAAGCCCGAGGCCATGGTCGAGGCCGAAGCCGCCGCGCCGGAGCCGGCGGCGGAGGCCGCGCCGCGCCCACGCCGGGCGCCGCGCTCGAGGCGGCGGCGCTCGGGCAGCCCGCGCCCGATGGGCCCGCCCGCGCAGGCGGCACCGTCCCAATCCCGCCATTCCCACCGCCGAAGCCGAGCGAGCGGCCGAGCACGTGGATCCGCCCGCCGCCGAGCCTCGTAGCACGCCGCACGACGACTTTCGCAGGAGGACCTTTGGGGACGCCTCAAGACGCGCAGACCGAAGGTGGACTTCTTCGGCGGTTTCGAGGAAGCGGCGCAGAACAACGTCGACGCGGCGCACCTGCTGGACCAGCTCTGCCGGGAGTTCCGCGATCGCGGATGCGATGGTCGCGCGCCTGCACGATCTGGAGCACAAGGGCGACGAGATCACGCACCGCATCTACGAGTCGCTGCACAGCGTGTTCATGCCCCCGCTGGATCGCGAGGACATCATCGCCATCGCGACGCGGGCTGGACGACGTCATGGACCACATCCACGAGGCCGCCGACGCGATGTCCATCTACAACATCGCGGCCCCGACGACCGTGGCCCGCTCCCTCGCGACGATCATCGTCGAGTGCACCGAGGTCGTGGCCCGGCAGCTGCCGAACCTGCGCAGCCGATCCGCGATGCGACAGGTCCAGGAGGGCGTCGTCGAGATCCACCGGCTCGAGAACGAGGGCGACGCGCTGCTCCGCCAGGGCATCGTGGACCTGTTCCACCGTCCGCACGATCCCACCGAGGTGATCGCCTGGAGCCGCATCTACGAGACCATGGAGCACGTCACCGACGACTGCGAGGACATCGCGGACGTCCTGCGCGGACTCGTGATCAAGCATGCCTAGCCCGGGGCTCACCCCGTTGCTGGTCGTCATCGGCCTGGCCGTGGTGTTCGACTTCATCAACGGATTCCACGACACGGCGAACGCGGTCGCGACCGTCATCTCGACGCGCGTGATGAGGCCGTGGGTCGCGATCGCCATGGCGGCGATCCTCAACTTCGCCGGCGCGATGGCCGGCACCGAGGTCGCGAAGACCGTGGGCAGCGGCATCGTCGGCGCGTCCGTGCCGCTCGGGGCGATCGCGGCGGCGCTGGTGGCCGCGATCGCGTGGAACCTCATCACCTGGTACCGCGGCATCCCCAGCAGCTCGAGCCACGCCCTGATCGGCAGCCTGCTGGGCGCGGGGATCGCGAGCCTCGGCGTGGGCACCGGTCCACTGGGGCGTGCTGTGGGGCAAGGTCGTGGTGCCGCTCGCTGCTGTCCCCGGTGGTGGGCTTCCTGGTCGCGCTCTGGCTGATGCGACTGCTCGCGCGGATCTTCGGCTCCATGCCACCGGCGCGCGTCGGGCCCATCTTCCGGCGGACCCAGATCGTGTCCGCGGCGTTCATGGCGTTCAGCCACGGCAGCAACGACGCGCAGAAGACGATGGGCGTCATCACGCTCGCGCTGGTGAGCGGCGGGCTCCTGCCGTCGTTCCACGTTCCCACGTGGGTGATCGCGCTGAGCGCGGCGGCGATGGCCGCGGGGACGCTCGTCGGCGGACGCCGGATCATCCACACCATGGGCAACCGGCTCGTGCACCTGGAGCCGATCCACGGCTTCGCCGCCGAGACCTCCGCGGCGGCGGTCATCCAGGTCGCCTCGAAGCTGGGATTCCCGCTCAGCACCACGCACGTCATCAGCTCGAGCATCCTCGGCGTCGGCGCCTCGAGGCGGCTGAATGCCGTGCGCTGGGCCGTGGCGTCGACGATGGTGCACTGCCTGGCTCCTGACGATCCCGGTGACGGCGGTGCTCGGATTCCTCGCCGCCCTGGTCGCTGGGATGGTCCACTGACGCGGCGCGGCGCGACGCCGGGGCGGGCCGCCCGGGGAGATTGAGGGCCCGGTGCGGACCCTTCGGGACTCGGTGCTCCGCTTCGCGATCGCCCTCACGCAGCGTGTAATTCCTGCTTCCCTTTGTAGGTCCGCGCTTCCCGGGCCCCCTCCCCGCCCTGCCGGAGGCCCCAGGCTCTGCATTCTGGCGCGCGGAGCCCGTGGCATGCTTCCTGCCGTTATCTCTGCCCCGGGGTGCCGCGGCGCCGGACCGCGTCGCGGCCGATCCCGGACAGAACCTGTGGAGATCGCCATGCCATTGCTGAATGTCATCGTCACGCTGATCGTCGTGGGAGTGCTGCTCTGGCTGGTCAACTCCTACATCCCGATGGACGCGAAGATCAAGAAGCTGTTGAACATCGTGGTCGTCATCGCCGTGGTGCTGTGGCTGCTCAGCGCCTTCGGGCTGATCGGGAACCTGGGCAACATCCGGGTCGGACGGGGCTGAGCGCGAGACACGCCGGAACGGACCGGCGCTCGCCCCTCGGCGACAGTCCGGCGCGCGCCGGCACGACGTGCCGGCGCGCCCACGCCGGGCCACACATCGGGAAAGGGGACGGGATGACCATGCGCCTGGCTGTGAGCGCGATCGCATCGAGGATCGGGGCGCTCGTCGGCTCCGTGGGCTCGGCTTGCGCTCGGTCCGCCTCGCGGTCGGGCTTCGGCCCGCCCGGGACGCCGTGCTCGGCAGGCGATCCCCCGTCAGCTCCCCACAGCCGATGCCGACGCTCGCCGACGCGTCCGGGTGTCCACAGGCGGCGGCGCCGGGCGCGCGGCATGCCGCCCCGGCGTGGGGCCCGAAGCTCGTCTCTCGCTTCGAGACGGCGGCTCCTCCCCGCCTGAGCGCGCTCGCGCTCGGGGACGGATCCGTTGGCGCGGATCCGCCTGCTCACGGATGCGCACCGAGCACGTCAGCCGGCGTGCGGGCGTCTCCACGCGCTCGCCCGCGCGGCACCGCGCGGCGCTACCCTCGGTCCATCCCGGGCGGGGGCGCCCCGCCGCGGCTCATCGCTGCGGCCTGGAGCACCTCCGATACCGGTCTCGGCATGCCGATGTGGTAGCCCTGCGCATGATCGACGCCGATCCGCGGAGCAGCCGGGCGGTCTCCTCGTCCGCCACGAACTCGGCGACGGTCTTCTTGCCCAGTCCCTCGCGCGATGCTGACGATGGCTGCGACCACGAGCTGGTTCATCGGGCTGGTCGGCGAGGCCGCGGATGAACTCACCGTCGATCTTGAGATAGTCGAACGGGAAGTTCTTGAGGTAGGAGAACGAGGCGAACCCCGCGCCGAAGTCGTCCAGTGCGAACCGGCAGCCGCGGCCGTGCAGTCGGCCCGCGAACGCCCGGGCTTCCTCGAAGTTGGCGATCGCCGCCGTCTCGGTCAGCTCGAAGATCAGGCGGCTGGGATCGATCCCGGTCTCCGTCAGCGTCGCTTCGATCAGCGTCGCGAGCTTGAGGTCCGCGATCGACTTGCCCGAGAGATTGACATTGAGCACCAGCCTGCGCCCCGCGCGCGCGTGCTCGGCGATCAGGCCGATCGCCTTGCGGACGACCCAGCCGTCGATCGCCTGGATCAGCCCGAAGCGCTCGGCGGCGTAGAGAAAGGCGCTGGGCGGGAGCGGCTTCCCCCGCTTCTCGACCGGGAGTCGGAGCAGCAGCTCGTACTGGCTGACGTCACCCCTCACGAGATCGAGGATCGGCTGGCAATAGAGGATCAGTCGATCCTCCTCGAGCGCGTGGCGGATCCGTTCCGCTTCGACGAGCCGGGCCGATCCGCGTTCCCGCCTACCCGCCACCGGCCGGAACATCGCGAAGCGATTCCGGCCCGGCCTCCTTGGCTTCGTACATCGCGAGGTCGGCGTAGGCGAGCACCTCGATGTCGGTCAGTCCGTCGAACAGGGTGACCCCCACGCTGGCGGTGACGCGGGATCGAGCGATCGGCGAGCACGGCCGTCTCGCGGCCGAGCGCCTTGACCAGCTCGTCCGCCACGCTCTGCGCGCGGTCGGCGTTGGTCTGCGGAAGCAGGACGGCGAATTCGTCTCCACCGATCCGCGCCACGATGTCCGACTGACGCAGGCGCTGCCTGAGGAGCCCCGCCACGCCCTTGAGCACGTCGTCGCCGGCGCGGTGGCCGAAGGTGTCGTTGACGTCCTTGAAGTTGTCGAGATCGATGAGCAGGACCGCTCCGGGGGCGCCGTAGCGGGCCGCCCGGTCGACCTCCTTGCGCGAGCTCCTGCTCGAATCGCCGGCGGTTGAACAGACCGGTCAGGAAGTCGTGATCCACGAAGTACTCGAGATGCCGGGCGAGCTCCTTCCGTTCGGAGATGTCCTGCACCTGCGTGACCACGTACAGGGGCTTCCGATCCTCGTCGCGCACGATCGATGTGGTCACCAGCACCCAGACGTCGATGCCCCCAGGCATGGCGGAACCGCTTCTCGACCTGGTAGCTGGGGATGTGGCCGGCCAGGAGCTCCCGCAAGCTCCCGGCGTCGAGGTCGACGTCCTCGGGATGCGTCATCGCGCGGAGCGTGGTGGCCTTCAGCTCGTCCTCGGTGTGGCCGGTGATCCGGCACATCGCACCATTGACCTGCAGCCATCGCCCATCCATGGCGATGAGCGCCATGCCGATCGGAGCGTTGTCGAACGCGCTCTCGAAGCGCTCGCGCACCTCCCGCAGACCCCGCTCCGCCTCCCCCGCCAGTTGGGCGAGTCGCCCGCGCTCGGAGATCTCCTCGTGGAGCCGCGTGTTGGCGGATTCGAGCTCCCGCTCGGCCGCCTCGAGCTGGTCGATCCTGCGCAGCTGGGCGATGCCGGCCGACGTCAGCCGGGCGGTGTGTCGGCCGACGTGCTCCACGATCTGCCCGGGCGCCAGTCGCAGCGCCGCCTCCAGGCGCTCGAGGCGGTCGAGCGCTTCCGACAACGATTCGCTCCTGTGCGTGTCGATCCCGTGCCGCAGCGCCTCATTGGCGGCCTTCAGATCGGAGACCCAGGCGCGCGCGTTCTCCTCGAGCTGCCCGCGCGTACCGCGCAGGACGTCCTCCAGCCAGCCTGCCACCGCTCCGACGGGTTCGCGCCCGCGCACGGGCTCACCCTCCACCCCGTTGAAGTCCGCCATCCGTGACTCCGTTTCTCGGCCTTTCCCAGTGCCGCTCCCTGCAGCGGCGTGCTCGGCTCGACGCCGTGTCGTACCCGCGGCCGGGCGGGAGATCCCGTCGTCGGGTGCGGGGTCCGCTGCATCCGCTCTCGTGGACCGCCGCATCCGCGCGGGACGCGCCCGAACTTTCAAACCAGGAAGTTTCTTCAAGCGCTACGAGGGCACGTGGCCCTGTCCTGCGTGACCGGACAATCGATTGTCGATGGCATGGATTCTGCCCATCCCGATCCCGGAGGTCCGTGCGTTCGTGGGCCTGATCCGGATGACGATGGGGGAGGCCGGTCATGGAAGCAGCACGACTCGAGGACGTCTGGGGCCCCAGCGGCTCCCTGCAGGGCTGGTTCGCCCGGCTCGGCAGGTCGCTGCGCATCGGGACCTATGGAATCCTCAGCGACGAACGCCTGGTGCGGCGCACGCGCGCCCGGGACCACTGGGCATTCGATGCGCTGGCGGCCCGCTACCGTGACCGTCTCTACGCGCTGGCGCTCCACTCCCTCGGAGACGAGGCCGCGGCCGGCGACGCCCTGTGCGAGACCATGATCTCGGCCTTCAGGGACATCGATTCGATCGGCCCGAAGTGCAACCCGGGGACCTGGTTCTACCTCCATGGCATCCGCGTGGTGATCCGGCGGATGAAGGTGCCTCCGGGCAGGTACACGGTCGAGAGTCGCCCCGCGGCCAGGGTGACCTCGCCAGCCGACGACTGAGCCTGGTCCAGGCCGATCGCGTCCCTCGGAATCGCCCCGATCGGACGATCGCCTTCCGGGAGCCCCCGAGGGATCGGCAAGCTCGCGTTCGTCCACGCGCCCTCCTCCAGTACCGGCACGACGGGCTGGTCGTGCGTCCATGGACCCATCCACGGGGCCGCGGCGAGGCCCGGCCGCACCCGCGCGGCGTGCCCCGCGCACTGCCCCGACCGCCCTGCGACTCCGCGCCTCACGGTCGGGATCCCCGCCGCGCGACCCGTCCGCGGGTGCCCTCCTGCGAGCGACACCCGCTTCGGGTTCTCCGCGCGGCTGACTCGGGACCGGCGGGATCCTCAGCGCACCTGCACGTGCGCCTCGACGAACCACAGCCGCTTGTCGATGTCCCGCGAGATCTCGGTGCAGAGGTCCGCGGAACCCACGTCTTCGAGCTCGCCCATCTCCCCGACCGCGAAGCGCATCCGCGAGCCGAATGCCGCCAGTGCCGTGCTCAGGCTCCTGACGTGGCTCGCGAGGGCCGGGTCACGGCGTGCGCGGGGGCGTCGGGTCGAGCATCTGCGCGACGCGCGACGCCGGGCGCGGCTCGCGCGACTCGTTCTCGTGCCGGAACGCCTCGCGGCCGGCATGAAGGGCGGCCTTCACGTCCCCGCCCAGCCCGGTCGCGGCCTCGGTCA
Organism: Candidatus Eiseniibacteriota bacterium; assembly: GCA_963725865.1. Lineage (GTDB taxonomy): Bacteria > Eisenbacteria > RBG-16-71-46 > RBG-16-71-46 > RBG-16-71-46 > CAVSAC01. The sequence goes on along the minus strand of CAVSAC010000011.1, from coordinate 98,792 downwards.
CGGTCTCGCGCGCCTCGTCGAGCGTGTGGCGCGCGTCGGCATTCAGTCGGCGCGCGGCATCCCCGATGCGGCGGCGCGTCTTCTCGCCACTGGCGGGCGCCAGCATGATGCCGAGCACGCCCCCCACCAGCGCGCCGAGCGCGAATCCGATCACCGGTGCGTAGCTGCGCGTGTCACTCTTGACCTGCTGGGTGTCATTCATGGTCATGGTCTCCGTTGTTCGAGGAACGGCGTGTGACGATTCGTCGAGTCAGCAGATCGAGCAGGTGGCCGGTACCGGTCTTGACGCCGCGCGCCACCGCGACCGCCGTGAAGACCGGCTCCTCGATCTCGTTGAGGACTGCGTTGGACAGGTCGGCCGCGCGCTCTCCGAGCTGCTGGAAGCGCGTCACGACACGTTTGGCGGGAGGCATGATCTCGCGCGCCGAGGCCAGGAGTTCCTGGGTCTCCTGCACGATCCGCTCGACCTGCGCCATCGAGTCCTGTGCCGCGGAGGTCAACCGCGCCGCCGCTTCACCGAGTCGGATCATGGCGAGGATGGTCGTCGCGACGATGGCGACGATCGACAGGGTCACAATTACAATGCAGATCTGGACCAGTGTGGGCATCGCGAACCTCGCTTCCTGAGTGATCGCATCCACTTGGACCGGAGCAGCGCCCCGGTGGAATGGGGTCCGGTCCAAGCACCCGAAGTCCAACGCAATATCGAGGCCACTCCTGCCCGCGGCCGTCGCCCGGCCCGAGGGCGTGACGGACGTGACTCGCGCGGTCCGATGTCCTGTCCGCCGACTGCGGATCCGAGCCTCGAGACGGCTGCGTCAGGCGCCGACCCCCGGCGGGACCCCGGCTTCGCCGCCGATCGCGGACGGCGGTGCCGGAGCCAGCTCGCCGATGATCGCCTGGATCACCGCGGCGGCCGGCAGTGCCAGCAGCGCGCCCGCCGGGCCCAGGAGCTGGGCCCCCGCGAGCACGCTCACCGTGACGACGAACGGATGCATCTTGAGGTAGCGGCCCATGAGCGCGCGGGCGTCACGAACGTGCCGATCGCCCAGTTGAGACCGATGTAGACGGCGAACCCCAGCACCGCCTGGAGCGTGCTCACGCTCGAGCCGGCGAGCGCGATCGCGATCGCGGCGACCAGGAAGCCGAGGTACGGGACGAGCTCCGCGGCTCCGGCCAGCAGTCCGAGCAACAGCGCGACCGGGTGGTGCAGCAGCGCGAGGCCGACGCCGACCACCACCCCGGTCACCAGGCACACGACCGCCTGCCCGCGCACGTAGCTGCGCAGCGCGCGATCCACCGCGCCCCCGAGTCGGGTGATCTCGGTCCGTGCCGCTTCGGGCACGAAGCGCAGTGCGCTCACCCGCACCGCCTCGGATTCGGCCAGCAGGTAGAACGCCAGCAACGGCAGCAACGCCAGCCCGAGCAGGTTCCCGAGCCCGCCGAACAGTCGCGCGGCTCCGCGGGCGAGCGTGCCTCCCAGGCCCTGGACCAACGCCAGGCGCGTCGGTCCGCACGCCTTCGATGATGGGATCGAGCCAGGCGAGCAGCCCGTGCGCGGCACCGTAGCCGCGCACGACCTGCGACGATGCCGTGCCGTGACTCGCGGGCGCGTTGGCGGCGAAGTGGGCGCCTCGGCGCCGATCCGCGGCACCGCGAGGACGACCAACCAGCCGACGACGGCGACCAGCGCGAGCATCGACGCACCCGGCCACGACGCCCCGCGGCAGGTGGCGACCGCGGGGATCGTGCACGCGCTCGATGGCCTTCACGACGGGAAGCAGCGCGTAGGCGAGCAGCACCGCGTATCCGACGAGCAGCGCGAGGTCCCGCAGCGCCCACACCACCACGACCAGCACGACCAGGACCCCGAACAAGGTCGAGCGGAGGTGGAGGCGCGGATCGGGTGTCATCGGCGGGGCCTCATGCTCGCCGCCGGATGCGACCGCATGCCGTCATGACCAGCAGGCTCCACGGGCCCTCCCAGTCGGCTCAGTGCCGGTCGCGGTGGCGCATGCCGTCCAGGCTGAAGCCTCCGGCGCCGTGGGCCGCGAGGAAAAGGAACACGAACGAATAGAGCGCGGCGAGTTCGCCGTGGTTCTGGATCGGCCACGCGCCGCGGGGCTGGTGCATCTGGAAGTAGGCCACCGCCATCTCGCCCGAGAGGATGAACGCCACTGGCCGGGTGAAGAGACCGAGTGCGATCGCGGCCCCACCGATCAAGCTCGAGGACGCCGCCGAGCCCCATCTGGGACATCAGCGGAACCGTGGCGCCCGGTGCCGCGCCGGCGCCGCCGAACCATCCGAACAGCTTCTGGCCGCCATGCTGGAGCATCATCACGCCCGCCACGACCCGGAGCAGCACGTGGGTCGCCTGCGTCACTCGTGTCATGTTCATCGAGCCTGTGCCTCCTCGGGATGAGGGCCGGTCTCACGCACGACGTTCGAGTGCTGGTCCACACCCAGCGGCCCGCCTCCCGCGAGGGGCCGGCGGCGCGGGCGGATCTCGGGCCTTTCACCGGGCCGGCCACGGGCCGAGAGCGGCGGAGAGCCCATCAATGCCCACCTCGATCGAACTCGGCGAGCGTGGCGCGGTAGACCGAGTCCCGCTCCCCTCCCGCGGCCACCGCTCGCTCGGCCCACGCGCGGGCCTCGACCAGGTCCCGGCCCTGGCGGAGGAGCGCGATCGCGAGGTTGTTCATGGCGTCGGCGTCGCGCCGGAACCTCGCGCAGCGCGCGCCGGTAGCACTTCTCCGCCGCGGGCCATCGGCCGCGCGGCGGCGGCCACGTTGCCGAGGTTGACCCAGGCGCGGCTCTGGTGCGGGTCGAGGCGCAGGGACTCTGCGGTACTCCTTCGCCGCGAGGTCCGTCTGTCCGCTCGACTCGTACGCCACACCGAGGTCGTTGTGCTCGCTGGCGGTGAGCGGGTCGTGCAGCACCACGAGGTGGGCGCAGCCGCCCGAGCCGATCGCCGCCGCGATCGCCGCGAGCGACCAGCACCGTGCGTGCCGCGGCGCGCTCATGGCACCCTCGTGCGGACGACCAGCGCCTGCGAGCCGGCGGTCTCCCACTCGCTTCACCAGCTCGTCGCGGCTCGTCACGCGCGGGCGCGCCGTGCCGTCGTGCAGGGTGAACGCGGCCTGCGCTGCGCGTCCCAGCCGGTGACCACTCCGAAGTGCCGGACGGTGAGCGGCCCGGACCCGTTCTGGTAGAGCAGGATGGGCGGCACGCCGTCCGCGAGGAGGCCGATCAGCGAGTCGGGCGTGAGCGTCGCGACGGCCGCCTCGTAGCCGGCCCGGCGCGCGGCGCCGGCGAGGTCGGTGATCAGCGAACCGCGCAGCACGGGATCGTACGCACCGTCCACTTCGCGAAGCGCGGCGGGCGCGGCGCCGTAGTAGCGCAGCACCATCGCGAGCGCGGCCTGGCCGCAGCGCTCGCGCGCCTGCCGGACGATCGGCACGTCGAGCGCCGTCCGGCTCCCGCGACGCGCGGGCAGCCGCAGTCTCGCCGCGGGGTCTGCCCGATGCACGCAGCCGTTGCTGGGCGCGCTCAGGTTGCCGCTCCGGTCCCTCGACATCACGTAGATCGTCCCCGCGCTGCCGTTCGCGCCGGGCGCGAGCCACACGGTCTCGCGCGTTCCGGGCGCGATGCGGCTGAAGCAGCGTCTTCCCGCCCGAATCGCGCGTAGCCCGCAATCGAGGCCATCGTCCCGCCCTCGTCGAGCCGCTGGAAGACGTACGAGCGGACCGGGTCACGCGAGACGCGCGCACCGGCCCGCCCTGTCCGCGCCGAGCGTGTCCGCCGGGCGCGGTGAAATGCAGCGGCAGGAGCAGCGCCGACCAGACCAGTTCATGTTCTGACTCCCCGTCGAATGACCGCGTCAGCGGACGCCCGGGAACCCGGAGCTCACCGGACGACCACGTCGCGGTGCATCAGGCGCAGCACGACGATGACGAGGATCACCACGACGAGGACGCCGATCACGGCGCCGGTGGCGTCGCCGCCGCTGGGCAGGCCCTTCGATCGCGCTCGCGAGCGTGTGCAGGTCCGTGTCGGACATGCTGGCGAGGCGGGCCTGCGCCTCCGCGGGCGTCACGCCGTAGTCGCGGAGCTTCTGCGCCACGACCTTGTTCTCGAGCGCGCGCTGCGCCATCACCATGTCGGCGTCGCGCGTCGACGTGATGCGTGGTCGTGCCGGAGACGCGCGACGGCGCGAGGCCGGCGGCCGCCGGGGCCGACTGTCCATCACGCCCATGCAGAGGACCAGGAGCGCCGCGGTCCAGAAGCGAAGCGTCGCGGAAACCCGTTCATCTCGAACCTCCTCGGTGCGGCACAGGTGCGCGCACGGCGCGATTCGCCGGCACGGGGATCGCTGGAGCAGCTTCGCCGCTACGAGTTCAGCCGCCGGCGCGGCAGGAACAGGAGCAGCGCCCGCCGACGATGGCGATCGCCCCCGACGATCGGCGAGAACGGGATGTTGTGCTGTTCCGTCGCGGTCGCCTTGATCGGCCCCATGTCGACCACGGTGCGCTGCGCGGCTGTAGCTGATGCCGCCGTAGATGAGGGCGAGGATGCCCAGCACCACGAGTACGAAGCCTGCGATTCTTCATGTCCAGCGCCTTTCCGGCCGTGGTGTCTCAGACCGTCCTGCGGCCCTGAATGACGCCGAACAGCACGACGATGATGGCGATGACGAGCAGCACGTGGATGAGCCGCCCATCGTGTACGACGTCACCAGCCCGAGCAGCCAGAGCACGATCAGCACGACTGCAATGGTCCAGAGCATGTCGCGCCTCTCCTCCTCGGGGAGGCGCCTGTGGCGCCTCCCCCACGTCTCAGCGCACGGCCACGGTCTGGTTGACCGTGAAGTTCATCACGGTGCCGCTGGACAACACGACCTGGTAGCCCTTCGATGCCGCCACGACGGCCGTGGCGGCGCCGCCGCCGATGAGCCCGCCGACCGCGGCGTTCTTGCCGTCACCGACGACCTTGCCGATGAGCGCGCCGGCCAGCGGCTCCGCCCGCGATCGCGCCCAGGTTGCGGGCGCGGGTCGAGCCCGCGATCACGGCTTCGGCGCTCGCCGTGATGGACTCGTCGCGGCCGTCCACCCGGATGCTGCCGGATGCCGAGATCGAGCATGGCGCGCGAGCCCCGCTTGGCGGGCGTGACGCCGACGAGCACGCCGTCCACCTGGCTGCCGGCCGGGATCATTCCCGCCGTTCTGCGTCGTGACGTTCTCCGTCACCGTCCCGTGCCAGGCGTCGCCGACGTTTGCGGTCTCGGACGAGATGGTGCTGCCGAGCGTCACGTTGATTCGTGTCGCCGGCAGGGTATGGGCCGCGACCGAGGCGGACCCGGTGGCCGTTCGCGGCCTGCGCATCGGTCGCCGTTTCGTTGCAGCCGCTCAGCAGCCAGAGCCCGAGGCGAGCGCGACGGCGAGTGTCGAGGCCGGCCGCGAGTGCTGCGATTCTGCGATGTTTCATGTGACTTTCTCCTCTCGGGAGCGCTGGCGCTAGAACTTGAATGCGAGGCCGAGCGCGAGGCTCCAGTAATCGGGATTGAACGTCGTCGGCACTCTGGACGTGCTGTTGTCGGTCTGCATGAAGATGTAGCGACCGTTCAGGTCGAGGCCGAGCTTGCGGCGCGATCGGCATGTCGACGCCGCCGCCGAGGTGGACGCCCATCTTCTGGGTCGGTCGTGTCCTTGATGGGCAGGGCGCTGGCGTAGTCGAACGTCGTGCGGTACCAGCCGACGCCACCGCCCGCGTACACCGACGGGAGCGGCGCGAGCCAGAGCCGACGCGGTCACCGGCCACTGGCGCACCTTGAGCGTCGCCGCCGGCGAACGAATCCTGCCGGTAGCGCGATCGCGCCTTCGACCTTGAGGAACGGCAGCAGCGGCGCGCGCAGCGCGAGCCCGCCGAAGGCCTTGGCGTCTCCGGCGTTCGTGTCCGTGGACTTGGTGACGCCGAGCGAGGGAATGAGCTCGAGCGCCCCGTGCGGCGACCGCGCACTCGTCGGCGCCAGCGTGGCGAGCACGAGCAGACCCCAGGACCTGCCTGCGCCGCGAAGGGTGCGGTGCCTGGATTCGTCATGGTGACTCCTGCGGCCATCTGGTGGCTTTCACCGGCGCGACGATCGTCGCCCGGTGGAAGGCGTTCGAAGCGCGCCGGGCGACTTCGCCCTCGCGCTCCTTCACCCGGCAGGAAGCGCACGAATGGTGCCAGCGGGCGGAGCGGCCCGGCGCCGCGCCTAGTCGATGCGGCGGCTTCGGTGGTCGACGCGCCGCGGCGGCCTGCCTCCGGCACGCGGGCATCGCGGTCGCGCGCGGCGGAAGGAACTTCAATCGCGTGCCGGAAGTTCAAGCCCGGGGCGCGCGGATCCGAGCCGCCGGGCACGTACGGCGCGACGGGGCCGGGAGGTCCCGGGCGCTACGAGGTCGTCGGCGCCCGTCGGCCCGGCCGCGTCGGCGAGGCTGCTCACGACCGCGACCAGCTCGTTCGGGTCCGCGGGCTTCGACAGGTACATCTGGAACCCGGCGCCCAGGATGGTCACGCGATCCTCGATCTTGGCGTAGGCGGTGAGCGCCACCGCGGGAACGGCGCCGCCCTGCTCCGGGGACGCTGCCGGATCGTGCGGATGAGCGAGTAGCCGTCCTCCCCGGGCATGGCGATGTCGGAGACCAGGACGTCGGGCCGCCAGGCGTCGAACACGGCGAGCGCCTCGGCCGCCGAGCCTGCGGTCCGCGCGTCGGCGCCGCAGGAGTCGAACAGCACCAGCAGCGCCTCGCTCGCGCTCGGCTCGTCGTCCACGACCAGCACGCGGATGCCGTCCAGGCGCCCGAGATGGATGTCGGCGAGCGTGTCGCGGGCGATCGGGTGCCGGCGCACCGGCTCGCCGATCCCCGGCGCCGTCGCCAGCAGCGGGAACTTGACCGTGAACGTCGAGCCGAGCTGCGGGCCTTCGCTCTGAGCGCGTGATCTCGCCGCCGTGCAGCTCGACGATGTGGCGGACGATCGAGAGCCCGAGTCCGAGGCCGCCGTGGCGGCGCATCGACCCGCCGGTGCCCTGGCGGAACGGCTCGAAGACGTGCGGCAGGAACTCGGCGTCGATGCCGACGCCGCTGTCGCTGACCGAGACCTCGACGTGCGATTCCGCGCGCTGCAGCACCACCTGCACCCGGCCGCCCTTGGGCGTGAACTTGATCGCGTTGGAGATCAGGTTCCACATCACCTGCTGGAGGCGCTCCGAATCGCCCGAGATCAGCCCCGCGCGCTCGTCCAGCACGAGCTGCAGCCGGATCTGCTTGGCGTCGCTCGCGGGGACCTGCGAATCCGCCGCGGCCTTGATCACCGGCACCAGGTCGATCGGCCGCACGTCGAGCCGGAACTTGCCGGAGACGACCCGCGAGACGTCGACCAGGTCGTCGATGAGCTGGGCCTGCGACATCACGTTGCGCTCGATGACCTCCAGCGCGCGCCGGGTCTTCTCCTCGTCGAGCGTGCCGCTGCGCAGCAGCTGGGTCCAGGTCAGGATCGGCGCGAGCGGGTTGCGGAGCTCGTGCGACACGGTCGCGAGGAACTCGTCCTTCAGGTGGCTGGCCGCCTCCACCTCCGAGAGCGACGCCCGCGCCTCGGTCTGGCCGTGCTCGGCCTGCGTGCGAGCGCGTCTGCTGGCGGCGGTAGCTCCGGTTGAGCCCCGCGATGAGCAACAGGCACAGCGGCGACCAGCAGCAGCACCGTCACGGTGGCGATGATGCTGAGGAAGGTCTCGGCGCTGTCCACGTCCCGACGCGCGAACGCGAGACTGCGCACCCTCCCCGACTCGACGTGCGCCACGAGGGCGTCCAACGCGGACTCGAACTCCTCCCCGCGCGTCAGGACCGCGTCGGGGTAGAGGGCCGAGGACTCGGACCGCAAGGTGCCGGCGACCGCGAGCGCGCGGGTGAACGCCAGCCGATGCGCCTCCTCGGCGGCCAGGACGCGCGCCAGGAGCGCACGAGCCCGGGGATCCGGCATCTGCGATTGCATCCGCGCTGCCGCATCCCGCACCAGGGAGCTGCCCGACTGGGCCGAGGATGCGAACTTCTTCCCGCCGGTGAGCAGGCACGCGTGCGCGTCCGCGATGCTCCTCAGTCCGAGGATCTGCAGCTCCCGCGCATCGGCGAGGTCGTGGCCGATGCCCGACGCCGCCTGCGACATGTTCGCGGTCAGGACCCGTGAGGTGAACAGGGTGGCGGCGCTGGTCAAGATCGCCAGCAGACAGATCCCGATCACACCGGTGATCAGTCGGCGCTGGAATGACCACTCAGACAGGAGAGTTCCTCGTTTCGTGATGGGAGGCTTCGGCCGACCGAAGGCGGTGTCACCAGTCTGGCTCCCCCGGCGACTCTCCCACAACCAGTTTCGCGCCGGCTCGATCCACGCGGAAGGGCTGCCTCCTCCCGCTCCAGGATCGCGGTGCTCGACCGTGGGGCTCGGCACACCGCAGTCCCGGAGATCGCTCTGGCATTCCTCGGGGCCCATCCCAACGATAAGCGGTGGGCGGCCGTGTCCAATCCGTTTCTCCCCTCCGGACCGACTGCGACCGCGCCACCCGCTGTACTACTCGAGGCTGCAAGGCACGATCGGTGCCATCGGGGCGGGACCCATCGCGATCGCGGCCAACCCGTTGGAGGGGTGCGCCGTACGCGTCCTCCACGACGCTCGTGGTGGAGCGGATCCGCAGCTTCCGCGTGGGAAGGAACTTCAACCCGCGGAGGGATCTTCAATCCGGGAGCCAGCCGATGGGAGACATGGAACGAGGGCGACGTCCTGGGGAGATCCCGGGGCGCGCCCTCGCCGGCATATTTCGCGTGTGGGTCCGAGCGATCGAGTGGGGTCCGCGCGATGGATCGGCTGGAGGCGACTTGCGGCGGCGGACCCCCCGGTTCAGCGCACGATGACCAGCCGGCTCGTCCACGCCTTGGAGCCGAGATGGGCCTTCGCGAAGTAGATGCCCGCACCCACCGGACGGCCGCCCTCGTCGCGCAGGTCCCAGGACAGATCGCCCCGGCCCGCGACGCGCTCCCCGCTCGCCACGGTCTGCACGTGGCGGCCCATGGCGTCGAACACATCGACCTGGAGCGGTGCGGCCAGCGGCAGGGTATAGGACCAGTGCACCGACTCGCGCGCGGGATTGGGCCACGGCGAGGAGAACGAGAGCGCGAGCGCCGTCGGATCGATGCCCGCGGTACGCGCCGGCCGCACCAGCACGTTCGACATCAGCGACCAGTTCCCGATCTCGTCGGCGGACTTGATCGCCAGGTAGAGGGCCACGCTGTCGGACAGCCCCGAGACCACCAGCGACTCCGGCGATCCCGAGACCGCGGGCAAGGGGAGCCCCGTGAGCTTCGTGGCCACGGCGAAGTTCGTCGCCGTGAGCGGGGCGCGCGAGTAGCGCAGGTCGTAGACCGTCGCCCGGCCGACCCGGATGTCGTCTCCGGGCGCGGTCCAGCGGATGGTGAACGGAGTGGCGGAAGCGATGGATGCAGGCGCCGGCGTCGCCAGGAGAACGAGCGACAGGGTGGCCAGCAGAGCGATGCATCGACGAGTAGGGTTCATGAGTCCTCCCGGTCCGTAAGCCGAGGAGTCGTGGATCCCGCAGGCAGGTGCGGTCGGTCCTCGGACCCGATGGGTCTGGAGCGACTTCACTCTTGTGCGTGGCGTGTCCGGAGTCGTTGTTCGTGAATCGGCCCGAGGGGTAGGTGTGGGCTCATTCGCGACGGGGCTGAGAGCGAGCGGAGGGTGGCCATTGAAGCCGCGGACTCGCTGACGTCCCGCGCCGGCACGTAACCGCAAGCCCGGTGCCAACCGGGCATCGGGTGCCTCGGTCGGCCCAAACCACTGCCGCGCATCAGGATGAGGAGTCAACTCGGTGCGGACCTCGACGCGCCGGCACGCCCCATGTGTGGACTGAGCGCACACCGTGAGGCCCGATCGCGACGATGCACCACCCACGTGGGCCCACGGCCCTTCGAGGCTTCACCGGGGCTGGACCTGCCCGGGGCTCGTTGCGTGCCCCGCGCGCCTGGCGCTTACCCCCGCGGGTCCTCGATACCCGCCCGGCCCCGTCAGCCTTGAAGTTCCTTCCACCCGCCTTGGAAGTCATTTCAATCAGCGCGACGTGCCCGAGGCCCCTCGCGCGCGTCGTCGGCCGGGGGGCGTCCCGGCGCCAGTTGACCAGGAACGAGTTAGCGGACACGCCCGCTGGCCCGAGGGTCTGGCATCAATCTGGCTGAATCGACGATGCGACGGTCGGTGCTCGATCGAGCGGGCTCCGCAGGCCGGCAGGGTTCTGCGCGCCGCGCCCGATGATGCTGGAGGAGGGATGGCCATGAGCTGGAGGACCCGCGAGGACGGCATCAACGCGTGGTGGGAAGGAGTGCCCCGGGAGCGCTTCTGGCTCGACGTCACGGGGCGAGCCGGCCGTGAGGCGATCCTGGCGGCGCCGCGCGGCGAGGGCCGGCAGTCCACCGCCTGGACTCACCGGTTGATCACCTACGTCAAGGGTGGCGATGTCGTCTTCCACTACGACTCGTCGCAGGAGGCGATCATCGCGTGGTCCGTCGCGCACGGCCGGGTCGAGAAGCAACGCCTCCCGTGGCCATCGCCCTCCGCGTCCACCGGAGCCGGATCCACCCACGAGCTGCTGCCCAGCTGGGGTATCCCGCTCCAGCGATCCACCACTCTGGACGTCGCGTTGCCCCTGCAGGAGATCGCCCGGACCCAGTGGAGCTTCTTCCCCTCGCTGCGCGCGCTGGAGGACGAGGTGGGGTATCCCCTGTACTACCCCTTCGAGATGGGGAACCGGGAAGCGACTCGTCCACTCCCGGGCTACGTGTTCAAGCTGCCCGCGGTGTTCGTCCAGGGTTTCTCGGAGCTCGCCAACGCGGCGCGGCGCGTGGATCGGGTCCTCGCCCTGCCCCCGAGCGCTCCGTCGCAGGTGAGGACCCCGGCGCCTCGCACCCGCGCGGCTTCGGGATAGGGAGCTGCGATACTCCGGGGTCGGCTCGCCGTCCCGGCGCGTCTCGATCGGAGGTCCGCATGAAGCGCGTCGCCGCTCGAGCCGCCGCCCTCGCGGCGGCTCTGGTGCTCCTCGGCTCCACAACGCCCGCGCGAGCGCAGTTCAACTCCATCGCTCCCCCGTTCGCCAAGCTGACCGGCGGGTATCTCTGGGGCTCGCTGGGCTATCGCGACGTCCGGCACCCCGAGGCGTTCTACCTCAGTGACCGTCACCCGATCGTGCGCGGCGGGTTCGCGGCGCTGTTCGGTCCATTCGGCGGACAGCCCGACACGATCGTGACGCTCGACTCGGTGCGGACCGTGGTCGAGTGGGTCCAAGGCACGGCGATCACCCCGGGAGCGACGCGAGTGGACACCCTGCGCTCCGTCCATGCCGTGCGCAGCCACCACACGCTCCCCGGGCGCGACGGCTGGGTGTCGCTGGCCATGGGCTACCAGTACGCGGGCGCGTACCGCGTGGACGTCCATGGCCGCCGCGGCACGCTCGCCTCGACGTTCCCGGTGGGCGGGTTCTACGCCAGCGCGCTGTTCGGACCGTTCCCGGTGTGGCACGCGTCGCGGTTCACGTTCTGGTACGCCACGCTGGGAGCGAACGTGGTGCAGCTGGCCCAGGCCAACGGCAGCTCCGACAGCACCCTGGTGCGATTCGACACGGAGCGGGCGCTGGCGCCGGAGGCGTCCCTGCTGCTGGGCTGGCGCGCGCACCACGGCGTGCGCGTGATCGGCGGGATCAGCGCACAGCACATCCGCTGGTCGTCGATCCGCTACCGGGGGCCGTCCGAGCTGCCTCTGCCCGAGGCGGTGCTGAGACGGCTGCCTGACGGACTCAGGCTCACTTCGCTGCACCTCACCCTGGGCGTGAGCTTCGACGCCACCGACCTATTCGGAAGGTGAGCCGGCGGTCGGCGGCCTGGCGACCGCGGACGAATCCCGGGGACCGGGAAGGGTCCGCGACCGCGCGGATGCAGGAGTGAGCACCGGGACTCGCGAGTGCTCCGCACTGGCAGACACGATGATCGGTGCCGTGGCCAGGACTCTGGCTCCTGCGTGGCCCCGGAGTCCGAAGCACCCGCTCCAGAGCATGAGTGAGACTCCGACGAAGGCCGCAAACAAGCCGAGTGTGGTTCGCATGGTCGACAGACGACTACGCCAGATTGATGCCAAGCCACCGCGAGCGGCGCACATCCCTTCCAGGCGTTGCCAGCGCTCGCGATGGCGATGGTCGGAGTCGGTCGGGACGCGCTCGCGACGCGCGAGCCGACGACGACGGGAGGCAGTTCCTTCAAGAACCGGTGGAACCTTCAACCCGGATCGTCCCGGCGACCTGGGGGTGCTGCCCGCGCACGCCCTGACGCATTGGGGAGTCTCGGCGGAAGACGTCCGGCCGATAGCGGGCGCCCGAGTCTCGGCGCCACCGCCGCACTCGAGCCGCCGATGCCCACCTGAGGTGCCGGATCAGTGGCCTGCTTGTTGCGAGTGGCTCACGTGCCGGGCCACGCGCGATCGAGGGCATCGGCGCTTCACATCGGAATACCCACCGAAAGGGGCACCCCCGGTGCCGCTCCTGATCCAGATCAGCCTGGTCGTTGTAACAATCGCCTTGGGCGCGGGACTTCTCCGCCACCGCTGGCCGTCGCTGCTCGGCATCCTCGCTCGCGGCGATCGCCGCGACGATCGAGTCGGAGAACAGCGCTGGCTCGATGATGGCGGCTCCTGCTGGGAGCGGTGGCCGGGGCACGGTGGACCTTGATCGAGGCGCCGATCGACGCCGCGCTGCGCCGCTGGCTCGAGTTGGCGTGGGCCCCTGGCGACGGGCCGGGCCTCGAGCGGGCCGCCGGTCCGAGCCTCAGGTCCCGGCGTAGAGGTGCAGCCGGTTGTAGAGCGTCTTGAGGCTGATGCCCAGCAGCTGCGCCGCCCTCTTCTTGTCGCCGGCGCACTGCTCGAGCGTGGCGAGGATGAGCTGGCGCTCGGACTCCTCGAGCGAGCCGCCGCGCTCGGGCGCGCGGCGTCCGGAGGCCGCCGGCCGCCGGGCTCAGGTCCGCAGAGCTCGATCACGCCTTCGGACAGGATGAACGCGCGCTGCAGCTCGTTCTTGAGCTCGCGCACGTTGCCGCGCCACGGGTGCGCCTGGATGCGCTCGCGCGCCGCGGCGCTCAGCCGCTTCGAGGTGCCCTGGGCGGCATTGAGCGATTCGAGGAACTGATCGGCCAGCAGCAGCACGTCGCCGTCGCGGTCGCGCAGCGGCGGCAGCGCGATCGGGAACACGTTGATGCGGTAGTAGCAGGTCCTCGCGCAGCTTGCCGTCGCTGCACGGCGTCCAGGGGCACTGCGGTTCGACGCCGCGATCAGGCGCACGTTCACGGGAACGGGCTCGTCGCCGCCGACGCGGACCAGCGAGCCGGACTCGAGCACGCGCAGGAGCTTGACCTGCAGCTCGATCGGCATCTCCGTGATCTCGTCGAGGAACAGCGTGCCCGCCGGCCGCTCGCTCGAAGCAGCCGCGCCGCAGCTGGGTCGCGCCGGTGAAGCTGCCGCGCTCGTGGCCGAACAGCTCGCTCTCGATCAGGTCCTTCGGGATGGCGCCGCAGTCGAGCGGCAGGAACGGCCGGCGGCGCCGGCTGACTGAGCTCGTAGATCGTCTGCGCGACGAGCTCCTTGCCCGTGCCGCTCTCGCCGGTGATGAAGACCGTGGCGTCGGTGGGCGCGACCTTGGTCATCAGGTCGTACACCTTCTGCATCGCCGGCGAGACGCCGATCAGCCGGCCGAAGCGGCCGAACTTGCGCAGCTCGCCGCGCAGGGTGCCGACCTCCTCCTTGAGCGATGCGCAGGCGCAGGACGTGGGCGAGCACCGCCTTGAGGCGCACGATGTCCACGGGCTTGGTGAGGTAGTCGAGCGCGCCGAGCCGCAGGGCCTCGATCGCGGAATCCACCGTGGCCACTCCCCGAGACGAGGATCACGTCGGAGTGCTCGTGTCCTTGCAGCTCCCGCAGCAACTCGACCCCGTCGCCGTCGGGCAGGCTCAGGTCGATCAGCACGAGATCCGCGGGGCGTTCGCGAGGTGCTCGCGCGCCTCCTGGAGCGAGCGCGCGCCGGTGACGGCGAAGCCCTCCTGGGTGGCCACCTCGGCCACGCCCGCGAGGAAGTCGGCGTCGTCGTCGACGAAGAGCGCACGGAGCATCGGGGTGACCCTCGCTGGTGGTCTGCACACCCGAATATGTCACGGCGGGGCCGGGATGGGAAGGTTCCCGGGGAGGGCCCCGAAGGACCGCAGGGCCCAACCACCGGATGCCGCCGCGGCGTCCCGGCGGCCGGCAGGGACGGTGGCGGTGCCAGGTCACGCAGGACGGGCCGGGATCCGTGGCGTCCGGGGAGATGGCGGCGCGGGGACCCCTGACGGTCGGGGCCCGGCGCGGGCGGCGCGCCGGGCCCCGGTGCCTCACGATGCCCAGTCAGCGCAACAGGGTCAGCCCCCGGGTGCCGATGGCGCGGCCGTCGACCTCGAGCCCGACGAAGTAGACGCCGGCGTGGAGCCGCTGTCCGCCGGCGTCGAGCGCGTCCCACGGCAGCTGGTGATGCCCCGCCGCCATCGGGCCGGCGTCGACGACGCGCACGTTACGGCCCGCCACGTCGCGCACCGACAGCCGTACCCGCGCCTCGCGCGCCAGCGAGAACGTGATCTGCGCCGTGCCGCGCGAGGGATTCGGCCCGATCGCCTCGAACACCGTGGCGCCCATGGCGCCCCGGTCGTCCACGCCGAGCGTGACGGAGAGGGTCACGGGCGGGGTCGTGGCGCTGCCGCAGCCGTTGGTGACCACCACGGTGTAGGTGCCGATGTCGGGCCCGGTCACGTCGTGGATGTTCAGCACCTCGGTGTGGGTGCCGCTCAGCACGGAGCCCGAGCCGGTGGGGCCGTCCGACAGCGGCGCCCCATCCCGGTACCACTGCAGCGCGAGACCGGTGTAGCCCGTGTCGGGCACGGCGGTGAAGCTGACGTCGGTGCCCGGGTCAGCCGACTGCGAGAACGGAAGGGTGCGGAAGTCGGGCACCCCGGTCTCGTCGTAAGAAGCCCACGTCGGCGTGTTGATGAAGGAGCCGTGGTCCATGTTGGTGAAGTAGCCGCCCACGTCGACGATGTTGTGATTGTGGGTGATGGTGTTCACCAGGTTGTCGGCGCCACCGCGCGCCTCGTGCCAGGTGCCGTCCCAGTAGCCGAGATGAGCCGCCGGGACCCCGCCGAGGCTGGCGAAGTTGCCGCCGACGTACAGCCTCGTCCCCGTCGAGTGCATCCCGCGGATGTAGGCGTCCGTGCCGCCGGTCCCGAGTGTCGAGTACGCGCTGCCGTCCCACTGCGCGAGATTGGGCGAGCCGGGGAAGGCCCGGGAACAGGCCGCCGATGACGAGGCGGCCATCGTGGACCTCGAGCGCGAACACCTGTCCGCTGAAGAATCCACCGACCGCGCTCCAGACGGTGCCGTCCCAGCGCGCGAGGCCGCCGGTGGCCACGCCGCCGGCGGTCGTGAAGCTGCCCCCGCGTAGAGGTAGCCACCGAACGTCCGCAGCGCGTAGACGTCCCCACCCGTGAGACCCAGGCTCAATGGCTGCCACGTGCTGGTGGTCGAGTTCCAGCGCGCGATGTGATTGAGCGCCGTCGCGCCCGAGGCGGTGAAGACGCCCGCGGCGTAGGTGGCGCTGCTGAAGCGCTCGATGGCTTCGACCTCGCCGTTGAAGCCCGTCCCCATCGGCGCCCAGGCGGGCGGCGGGAAGGCGGCCTGGCGGACCACCCAGTGTGCGACGTTGGTGGCGGCGATCCCTCCGGCGTGGCTGAAGCTGCCGCCGGCGACCAGCTCGTCGGCGCCGAACACCCCCGGGTTGGTGAAGGCCTTGAGCGCCGTGACCGGCCCATCCATGCCGGTGCCGAACGCGCTCGGCGTCGCGCCGTCCCAGCCGATGATGTTGTGCGCGACCGGCCCGGCGAACAGGAAGCGATGGAAGGTGCCGCCGGCGACGGTGCGGCCGAGGAAGCGCGTCATCGCGGCGACGACGAAGGTGTTGTTGCCGTTGTACGCGCCCCAGAGGGTGCCATCCCAGCGAGCGATGTGGTTCATGACCCGGGAGTCGATCGACGTGAACGTGCCCATCGCGATCAGCTCGCTGCCGTAGGTCTGGAGCCGGGTGTTCGTGCCGGTGACCGCCGCCCCCACCTGGTGGAGCGCGCCGTCGTACATGAACACGCCGTTCGAGGGGCCGCCGGTCCCGGTGGTGGCGGCGCCGCAGGTGTAGAGCAGGCCGTTGAAGACCTCGAGGTCGTCGAGGGTGAGCGGCGACCAGATCGGTGAGCTCGACCACGACGAGCCGTTCCACGCGGCGATGTAGCTGGCCGGCGTGCCGCCGGAGGTGGTGTTGACCGCCGCGTAGAACGCGCCGTTGTAGCCCTGGAAGTCCGCCACGCCACCCACCAGGCCCGCGCCCATGGCCGACCACGACGAGCCGTTCCAGCGCGCGACGCCGCTCACGGGGGTGCCCCCCGCCGTTGCTGATGGCGCCCTCCCACGACCAGGTCGGTGCCCCACAGGCCCACCGCCGAGATGTTGCCCGTGACCCCGGCGCCGAGCGCGGCCCACGACGAGCCGTTCCAGCGCGCGATGTTGTTGACCGGGACGCCGCCGGCGTCGCTGAACAGCCCGGCGGCGATCAGCTCGCCGTTGTAGACCGTGAGCGCCCGGACGTAGGTGCCGAGGATGCCGCTGCCGAGCGCCTGCCACGAGCTGCCATTCCAGCGCGCGATCCGATTGACGGGCGAGCCGCCGGCGGTGGCGAGCGTGCCGGCCACGATCAGCTCGCCGTTGTAGACCGTGAAGCACATGACCTGTCCGCTGACGCCGCTCCCGAGCGGGTGCCACGTGCCCGTGGCGGGGTCGTGCTCGGCGAGACCGCCGGTGGAGAAGCCCTGCACCTGACTGAACGAGCCGGCGATCACCAGCCGGGTCTGGAGCGGACCGACGTCATCCGGATCCCACACGGTCGCTTCGCCGATCGGGCCGTTCGCGCCGTTGGCGCCGTCCTGGTTGATGAGCGGGCCGACGAGCTGCCATTCCAGCGCGCGATCCGGTTGACGGGCGACCCGCCGGCGGTGCAGCGTGCCGGCCACGATCAGCTCGCCGTTGTAGACCGTGAAGCACATGACCTGTCCGCTGACGCCGCTGCCGAGCGAGTGCCACGTGCCCGTGGCGGGGTCGTGCTCGGCGAGACCGCCGGTGGAGAAGCCCTGCACCTGGCTGAACGAGCCGGCGATCACCAGTCGGGTCTGGAGCGGGCCGACGTCGTCCGGATCCCACACGGTCGCTTCGCCGATCGGGCCGTTCGCGCCGTTGGCGCCGTCCTGGTTGAGGAGCGGGCCGACGCGCCAGTTGGGACAGAGCGCGAGCGCCGCCGATGGGGCGAACAGTGTGAGCAGGGCGAGCGCGGCAAGGGTTCGGGCGTTCATGGGGCCTCCTCAGGGATGGACGGGCGCGGGGCCCCGGGTGACCGGGACGGGCGCGGACCCCGCCGCGGCGCGGTCTGCGGGGCGGGGTCTCCGCTTCCTACGTGCGAAGTGCCCGAGGCGAACAGGCCGTGAGTGCCCGCGCCGCACGCGAGGTGCGGGGCGCTCCCGCGCCTCGGGCCACGGGGGGCCGGAGCGGAACCGAACCCGAAGCCCCGGCGGGCGGACCACCGGGGCTTCCTGGGCTCACGCGAGCGCGATCGGGCTCGGGTCCGACCCGAGGCCGCGGGTCCTCCCCGCTACCGATCGCCCGCGCGCGGCTTCCACCCGACCACGACGTCCACCGGCTCCTCGGCCTGCACCACCTCGGGCACCAGCGCCAGGAAGCGGCCCTCGGGGGTGACCACGAAGTCCTTCCACGGCCGAGCGCCCAGGTGGAACAGTACTCGCGGCTCGCCCACCTGCAGGCGCGGGCCGGTCCTCACCGCGGCCGCCATCATGTGCCCGTCCGGGGTCAGGTAGTACAGGCGG
Source organism: Candidatus Eiseniibacteriota bacterium (assembly GCA_963725865.1). Taxonomy (GTDB): domain Bacteria; phylum Eisenbacteria; class RBG-16-71-46; order RBG-16-71-46; family RBG-16-71-46; genus CAVSAC01. Next base: position 80,714 of record CAVSAC010000011.1, on the reverse strand, counting down.
CTGCCATCGCGGCTCCAGCGTGCGACCGTCGCGCCCGCGGTGGAGACGCGCACCCGCGCCCCGGGCCCCGGGAACGGCACCATGCACAGCTCGAAGCGCTCACCCTCGTCGGCGATCATGGCGACGCAGCGGCCATCGGGCGAGAACTGGCCGCCGCCCTCGGCCGAGGCGGTGGTCGTGAGCCGTCGTGGCTCGCCGCCCGCGAGCGGAAGCACCCAGAGACTGAACACGCCGGGCGGCCGGCGCTCCAAGTAGAGCAGCCAGCGACCGTCGCGCGAGACGTCCTCCGCGGCCTGGAATCCGCCGCCGGGCAGCAGCGGGCTCACCTGCCCGCTCTCGAGGTCGCGCCGGTGCAGGCGCGGCAGCCCGCCCTGGCTCGTGCCCAGGAAGGTGAAGCTCCGCTCCCCCGGCAGCCACACCGGCTGCGCCTCCGTGACGGGCGCGGCCCCCGTCAGCGCGCTCCTCGCTCCCGCGACTCACGTCGATGAGCCAGACGTCCCAGGTGCCGCTGCCGGGTCGGCGCCGCGAGCACAGCAGCCGGCGGCCGTCCGCCGTCAGGTCCATGCCCTCCAGGTAGTCCGCCGGCGCGGCCCGACCCGCGGTCCCTCGTCGCCCCGCTCGTCGAAGAGGGCGAGGCGGCATCGTTCGGTGGCCAGCTGGTAGGCGATGACGCCGCCCGGCGAGGCGGCGAACAACGCGCCTCCGGTGCTGGCGAAGTGAGCGATGCCCTGCGCGACGGCCGCAGGGCCGCCGCTCACGCGCCCGCGCCCCGCGTCGAACGCGCTGCGAGACCAGCGTCCCGTCGTTCACGTAGAGGAGCGTGCGGGCATCGGCGAGCTGTGCGCGCGACGAGCTGGCCATGACCGACCGCGAGGCCCCGCCGAGATCGCCGAGCCTGAGGGAATCGCGATGATCCCGACGGCGGGCGAAGTAGAGGAACCGCCGCCCGTCGGGCAGGAACTCGGGCCACGCCAGCTCGGTCTGCCCGGCCGCGCGGTCCGGGCGCAGCGCCACGCGTGGCGGGCCGCCGGCGGCAGGCACCCGGTAGATGACGCCCTCCTGGATCGAGGCGAACAGGATGGTGCCATCGCGCCCCCAGCTGCCGGAGTAGATGCCGTCGGCCGGCGTCTCGCACACACTCACCACGCCGCCCGAGCCGAGCTCGACAGCGCCTGAGCGCGTGGCGCAGGAAGACGCCGAGCGATCGTCCATCGGGTGACCAGCACAACGAGTGCGCCCCATCCGTGCCGGCCAGGCTCCTGGCCGCGCCCTCACCCAGGGACCGCAGACACGCGCGTCGCATGCCGGACGAGTCGCTGGCCACGAACGCGAGGGTGCGACCGTCGGGCGAGATCGCGAACGGCGTGCTCTCCTCCAGGTCGAATCGAAACCTGCCGCCCGGCGGTGGCAGAAGCCCAAAGTGCACCGTCGCAGGGCCCGGCACGCCGCCCACGCGTCGCGCGACCACCGCGCCGACGGCGAGCCCGGCGATCAGCGCGGCGACGATCAGGAGCGGCGCGATGGCGCGCGGCGCCGGAGGCTGTGACGATGCGGGCGGGACGGCGGATGCCGCGACCCCATCGGAGCCGGCGAGCGACTCGAGCACGAACGCCAGATCGCGTGCCGAGCGGAAGCGCTGCTCGGGGCCCTTCTCGAGGCAATGCTCGACCACGCGCTTCAACCCCGCCGGTATCCCGCGGGCACCTGCCGGGTCCAGCTCGGGCTCGCGGTTCAGGATCGCGCTGCCGGTCTCGACGAACGAGGCGCCCATGAAGGCACGCTCGCCGGTGAGCATCTCGAACATCACCGCGCCGAGCGCGAACAGGTCGGCGCGCGCGTCGGCGGCCAGCCCCCGCACCTGCTCGGGCGCCATGTAGCCCGCGGTGCCCAGGATGGCGCCGCTCTCGGTCATGCCGACCGACAGCGTATCGAGCCCCGACATCGCCAGGCCGTCCGGGTGGACCAGCTTCGCGAGTCCGAAGTCGAGCACCTTGACCCGGCCGTCCCGCGTCAGGAACAGGTTCTCGGGCTTGAGGTCGCGGTGGACGATCCCCTTCTCGTGCGCCGCCGCCAGCGCCTGGGCGATGGCGGCGGCGTGCTCGGCGACCTTGCGCCACGGCAGGCGACCGCGTCGCAGTCGCTCGCGCAGCGTCTCGCCCTCGAGCAGCTCCATCACCACGAACGGGGCGCCGTCCTGCGTGCCCACGTCGAGGACGGTGCAGATGCCGGGATGGTGCAGCGTGCCGGCGGTGCGCGCTTCCTGCTCGAAGCGCGCGAGATGTTCGCGGTCGGCGGCGAGCGTGGCGGGGATGACCTTGATCGCGACCTCACGGTCGAGCCGCGGATCGCACGCGCGATATACCTCGCCCATGCCCCCCGCGCCGAGCGGGGCGACGATCTCGTAGGGGCCGAGTCGGGTACCGGGGGCGAGCGCCATCGCTGCAGTCTAGCCCATGCCCGGGGCACGGACCACGGCGCGCCGCCCGCGCGCGCGTCGGAGCGGCCCCGCTCCGGTGCGACGAGCAGTGAGCGGGAGCGTGTCTCGGCCGGCGCCGGCACCTCGATCGACTGCGGGGTGGTGTCGACCCACCGCCCGTGGCATCTTGCGCCTGCGCCGCGGTCGGTCCCCGGATCGGCCCGGCCGCCCGTCGACGACGATGTACCGGATGCGGTCGAAACCTCCCCGCCCACCGCCGAGGAAGCCGACGTGACCGACCTTAACCCGCAGCGCAAGCAGATGGCCGACGAGTCCATGGTGCGCAACCTCGCCGCGCAGGCGAACGCGATCTGGCCGCAGGAAGCGGCGCTGATCCGGCGCTACGGCCTCGCCTCCGCGATCCACATCCTCGATGCCGGCTGCGGCACCGGCGAGGTCTCCTCGCGCCTTGCCGGGATGTTCCCCGCGGCGCGCGTGCTCGGCGTTGACGTGCTCGACCATCACCTCGCGTTCGCGCGCGAGCGGTACGCCGCGCTGGCGCCCCGACTCTCGTTCGAGCACCAGAGCATCTTCGGGCTGCCGGCGGCCGACGCCACCTACGACCTCGCGGTGTGCCGTCACGTGATCCAGTCGGTGCCGCACGCCGAGCGGGTGCTCGCCGAGCTCAAGCGCGTGACCAGGCCCGGCGGCTGGCTGCACGTGATCGCCGAGGATTACGGGATGCTGCACTTCCCCATCGGCGCGCCGGACCCGCGTGACTTCTGGCACGAGGCGCCGGCCCGCTTCGGCGCGCGGACCGGCACCGACCTGTTCGTGGGGCGCCACGCCTACGGCCACTTCGCGACGCTCGGGCTCACCGACATCACGCTGGAGTACGTGGTGGTGGACACGCTGCGCGTGCCCCGCGAGACCTTCGCGACCATCCTCGAGGCCTGGCGCGACGGCTACGCGGAGCCGATCGCCGAGACCACGAACCTCACCCGCGACGAGGTGACGGCCTACTTCGAGCGGATGATCGCCGACATCCGCGACCCGCTGCGTTACGCGGTCTGGATGGTGCCGGTGATCGCGGGTCGGGTGCCGCAGGCCGACTGAGCCGCGCGCCGACGCGGAGGAAGCTACGTCTCCGCGGGGACCCGCCCGAGCGGCCCGGCCTCGCGGACCCAGGGCGGCCGGCGCGGCTCCCACCCCCGGCCCCGGCGGGGCGGGGGGTTTCCGCCTCCCGCCACCCAGCCGCGCGGCCACCCCCGAGAGGGGGGCCGCCGGTGATGCGTCGCGGGGCCGATCCGGAGACGCTCCCGCGTCAGCGCGCGAACACCATGCGGCGGGTCTCGCCCACCACTCCCGCGTCGAGGCGGCAGAAATAGAGTCCGGCCTGCAGCAGCGCCCCGCGCTCGTCTCTGCCGTCCCAGTCGAGGCGATGGCTGCCGGCCTCCAGGTCGCTCCCGTTGGCGAGCGTCTTGACCAAGCGCCCGGTCACGTCGAAGATTCGGAGCGTGACGCGCTCGCGCTGCGGCAGGTCGAAGGCGATGGCGGTGCGGGCGGCGAACGGGTTCGGCAGGTTCTGGCGCAGCCGGAGGGTGCTCGAGGGCATCCCGTCGTCCACCGCGGCGACCGAGTTCGAGTCCTAGATCACGCGCCACGAACTCGGGATGGTCGATGAACGGATTGCGGTTGTCCTGGATGACGTACACGGCGCCGTTGCGCATGCGCTCCTTCCAGCTCACCGGGATCCGTTCGCTGGCCCACTCGCAGGTACTGCGCGACCGCCCACGGCTGCATCTCGGCGCCGTCGAACGAGTCGCTGCCGGACCAGCTCGCCGTCCTCGCCGAAGTAGCGGGTCGCCATGTAGAACTGGCTGCGCACGAGATCGCCCTTGAACGGGTCGATCGGCTCGAACACGGTGCCGCTGAAGCCGGGCGACACGCTCGTCCCGAGCTTGCTGCCGTTCCACGACGTCGTGGTGGCCCACGCCGACCGCCCGTACGCGTAGTTGGAGCGGTAGCCGTTCACCTTCGCGTCGGTCGGATACAGGTGGAAGATGTCCGAGTACAGCGGCGACGCACCGTTGAACCACGACTGCGGGAACGAGTGCTCGCGGTTGTAGCCGAGGCCCTCGGTCGCGCCCTGGCCGGTCTGCGCCGATCGCGTACTCGTAGGGCGGCGTGCCGCCGGGGATGTCGGAGTAGACGTCCCAGATCTTGCCGTTCCACTTCACGTCGGTGGTCGCGAACGCGGTCAGCACGTAGTCGTAGCTGCGGACGGTGTGGTTCCGATGCGGTTGTGCAGCGCCCAGCGCAGCGCCGAGCCCTTGCAGGCCGGTGATGCCGTCGTAGTAGCCGGCCGGGATGCTCACGTTCACGTAGTTGAAGCTCGCGTCGCGCCGAACGCGCGTCGAGCCGCCGAGGTCGGCGACGCCGCTGACCGTCAGCGTGCGCGAGCCGGCGGGCAGGTCGCGGACCGTGACCGTGACCCACGAGGCGTGCACGGGCTCGACGCACCGCGTCGACCGCGGTGAGGCCGTCCACGACGTAGTTGGCCGGGACCTCGGCGCTGGTCTGCCTCGACGGGCTCGCTGAAGATGACCAGCAGGGTCGAGTCGCTCATCTCGCCGACCGACGAGCACCGCGGGCGCGCGAGCCACCGGCGCCGGGGATGGTGTAGCTGCGAACTGACGACTGCGAGTTCGCCTCGCCCCCACCGCGGTCACGCGGTAGTAGACCGTCGCGCCCGCCGACTGACCGGGGATGGGCGTGTTGGTGGCGTACGTGCTGTCGGCGACGAGCGACATGTTGATGGTGTTCGGGAGCGAGCCGACGGAGGCGCCCCAGTTAGCGTCACCGACGCGATCGCGCCGCCGGTGATCCACCGACGCGGCCTCTACGCTGACCGGGTCGCTGGCGGCCGGGTGTCGCCGGGAAGATCACGACGTTCGAGATCCGCGGGCCCGCCGGGCGGCGGCGCCGAGCCGTTGTGCGTGCCGGGGCTGGCGTCGGTGGCGGAGTCCACCGGCGTGACGGTCCACTCGGACGCCGTGTAGACCGGGATCGGCGACGGTGACGCTCGGACTCGCGCACCATGTCGGCGTCCTTGAACAGGACGCCGGGAGCGACCACCTGGTCCACGATCACGTCCCCGGCGCCTTGAGCTTGGCGCCGTCGCCGGTCTTGCCATTCCAGTTGTAGGCGCCGCCCGCGCTGGTCAGCGCGTTCCAGCTCGCGTTCTGGAAGTGCACGGTGAACGAGCGCCACCGGCGTGGTGTATCCCGCGACCTTCGCCTCGCCCGGCGGCGAGCGTGCCCGAGAGGCTCCAGGTGCAGCGCATCCACGCTGTTCGCGATGGCGACGACGCGACCAGCCGGTCAGGTCCACCGCGTCGGGACCGATGTTGTAGATCTCGATGAAGCGATCGGTGGGGTAGTTGCTCAGGGGATCGCACAGCTCGGACAGGATGACGCTCGAACGGGCGGGGGTGCTGGCGACCGATACCGCGAGCGTCGCAGCCAACAACAGCGCAAGGTGCTTTCGCAAGTACGGGGGCTTGCCTTTCCGGATCGGCCCACACAGCGCCCGCTGGCGGGGTCTCCCTTGGATCTCGGGGTGCAGAGGTCGATCCGGGCCAGGCTCCAGCCAGCTCGTGCATGGAATGGATGCGCATAATCCTATGCTGGCGACGGGCCGCAGGGGAAATGGCCGCGACCCGGCTCGGACCCGGGGAGTGGCCCGGGCGCGCGGGTACCGAGCCGCCGGCGGCGCCGCCCCGCTCCGGTCGCGCACCCTCGCGCCGCGCCGGAGGGCGGCGAGGCTGCGCCGCAAGCGAAGGGCGGCGGCAGAGTTGGACGGGCGGTCGAATCCGTACTCGCTTCCGACGCGTCCCGGGAGTACGGTCCTGCACGTGAACGCGCTTCTCATCTATCCCGCGTTCGCGGACACGTTCTGGGGCTTCCGACACGCGCTTGAAGTTCGTCGGCCAGCGCGCGGCCCTGCCGCCGCTCGGCCTCGTCACCATCGCGCGCGATGCTGCCCCACGCGTGGAACCTGCGCGTCGTGGACACCAACGTGCGGCCGCTCTCCGCCGCCGATCTCGCCTGGGCCGACCTGGTCCTGGTGAGCGCGATGAACGCCCAGCGCCGCTCCGCGCGCGAGCTGGTCGCGCGCTGCCACGCCGCCGGCAAGACCATCGTCGCCGGCGGGCCGCTGTTCGACGACCGAGCAGGCGGCGTTCCCCGAGGTCGACCACTTCGTGCTCGGCGAGGCCGAGGCGACGCTGGCGCCGTTCCTGAGCGACTTCGCGCGCGGGTGCGCGCGCCGGCGTCTACCCGCCGACCGAGCTGCCCGACCTGCGTCGCACGCCGGTGCCGCGCTGGGACCTGCTCGAGCTCTGCGCAGCTACCACTCGATGAGCGTGCAGTTCTCACGCGGCTGTCCGTTCGACTGCGACTTCTGCGACATCACCGCGCGGTTCGGCCACCGCCCGCGCACCAAGGCCCCGGAGCAGATCGTCGCCGAGCTGGACGCGCTCTACCTGCGTCGGCTGGCGCGGCTCGGTGTTCTTCGTCGACGACAACCTGATCGGCAACAAGCGCGATCTCAAGACCGGCCTGCTGCCCGCGCTGATCGCGTGGCGGAAGGGCAAGCGGGGCATGCCGTTCTACACCGAGGCCTCGATCAACCTGGCGCGCGACGAGGCGCTGATGGCGTCGATGGTCGAGGCCGGGTTCGGCACGGTGTTCATCGGCATCGAGACGCCCGAGGACGCCGGCCTGGCCGAGTGCAACAAGCGCCAGAACCGCGGCCGCGACCTGGTCGCCGACGTGCGCACGCATCCAGCGCGCGGGGCTGCAGGTGCAGGGCGGGTTCATCGTCGGCTTCGACAGCGACACCCCGTCGGTGTTCCGGCGGCATGATCGAATTCATCCAGGCGAGCGGCATCGTCACCGCGATGGTCGGGATGCTCAACGCGCCCAGCGCCACCCGGCTCTACGAGCGCATGAAGCGCGAGGGCCGGCTGCTCGGCGAGATGACCGGCGACAACGCCGACGGCACCACCAACATCCGGCCGCGGATGGGACTCGAGGCGCTGCGCGAGGGGCTATCGGAGCATCCTGCGCGGCATCTACGCGCCCGGCCCCTACTACCGGCGCGTGCGCACCTTCCTGCGCGAGTACCGTCCGCAGCGCGTGCACGTCACCCTCGAGTGGCGCCACGTCTGGGCCCTGCTCTACTCGAGCGTGCGACTCGGCGTGATCGGGCGCGAGCGCTTCCAGTACTGGGGCCTGCTCGGCTGGACGCTCGCTCCGCCGCCCGCGGCTGCTCCCCGCGGCGGTGACCTTCGCCATCTACGGGCACCACTTCCGCCGGGTCTCCCAGACGCTCGACGCCTGAGCCGCGCTACCTGAAGACGAGGTGCGCCACCTTCGTCTCGAGATCCCAGAAGATGATCGCGACCGCGGCCACGTCGAACGCGGCGTGCGCGACCATCGGCAGGGCGAGGCGGCCCGAGGACGCGTAGACCGTGCCGAACACCAGCCCGGTGATCATGGCCTGCTCCACCCCGGCGACTCCCTGGCCGGCATAGTGCGCCAGTGCGAACAGGACCGAGGTCAGCACCACGATCGCGACCCGGGCCCAGCGGCCGTGTCCGAGGAGCCTGCCGAGCCGCTCGAACAGGTAGCCGCGGAAGACGGTCTCCTCGCCGAAGCCCGCGCCGACGATGACCAGGTAGAGCATGCCCGGGAGGGCGGCCCGATTGCCGACCAGGGCGTGGTAGGCGTGGTTGATCGGGTCGGCGCCCAACAGCGGCATCACGACGGCCTTCATCACCAGCTTGAACAGCACACCGGACACGATGCCACCCGCCACGGTGCGCCACCAGCTTCCTGGCCGCACGAAGCCGATCGCGCGCCAGGGTATGCGCGACCATCGGGCCCACGCCAGCACCAGCACGGCGCTCAGGGGCACGACCAGCAGGTTGCCGGCGAGGATGACGGCGATGGCGAGGATCCCGAGCGGCCCGAACCCACGCAGCTCCGCCGCGAGGGCCTCGCCGGGAGGCGGTGTCGCGGACGGGTGCCCCGAGGTCCGTGGACCCGGTCCGGGATCGATCGTCACGGCGCGCTCGCTCTCATCTCGGCCTCGCCCCCCGCCTTGGCTTCCCGCCGACGCCGAGACGGGCGAGCACGCCGAAGTGGTCCGATGCCCACACGCTGTCGGGGCCGCAGTCGCGGAAGATGACCTCGGCCGACAGCGGCGTGAGCGGGATCGCGGCCTCACGCGCGACGAAGATGTGGTCGATCCACGCCGGCGCGTTCCCGAGCGCGGGGTTCATCGTCGCCGCCTCCAGGCCGGTGCGGTCCGGATTCGTGGCGGTGTAGACGTCGAGGAACGCGGGGGCCAGCAGCTGCAGCTCCGCGGTCTGCGGTGTGGCGTTGAAGTCCCCCGCCAGGACGAGCGCTCCGCGGGCGCGCGTGGTGTCGATGAAGCCGAGCAGATCGCGGATCTGCGTCGCCCGGATGGCCGCGCCTTCGAGGGTGTGATGCAGGTGGGTGTCGTAGACGTCGATCACGCGACCCCGGAACTCGAGACGCACATGGGCGGCGACGCGGTAGTCGTCGAGCGGAAGCAGCTTCCTCCCGCCCACGTGCAGGATCCGATGCGGGGTGAGGATGGCGTTGCCGTAACGCTTGACGCGGTTGACGCTGTCCACCGAGACGAAGTGCCACCCGTAGCCGAGGCTGTCGGCGAGGGTCTGGGCCTGATTCGGCAGGGTGGCGTGCTGGAGCACCTCCTGCAGGCACACCACGTCGGGGTGCAGCGCGCGCAGGCCGGCCACGATCCTGGTCAGCCGGCGCGGCCAGTCGTGCTGGTCGTGCCAGAGGTTGAGGGTGACTACGGTGAGCGTGTCCCGCGTCCCGCGGTGCGCCGCCTGGGGCGCCGGCGCGGCCAGCGCGAGCGCGACGAGCATGAGCAGGCTCATTCCCACCTCCTTGCGACCCGGGTCCCGCGCGCGGGCGGACTCAGCTCCCCGGCCGGGGCCGCGGCCCGCGCCGCTTCACCCGGACGATGCGGTAGAGCGTGCGGCCGCGGTCGGTCCGCAGCGTCCCCGAGAGGCTGTCGCCCGCGAGAGTGTATCGCCACTCGTCGACGTCGCGGCCGCGGAAGGTACAGATCAGCGTCCGGCTCGCGACGTCGTAGGAGCAGCGCAGCGTGCCCATGAACTGCTCCTCTCCCCTGACCACCTTGAAGCCGTCGAGCCGCAGGCTGTCGGCGGCGCGCCCCAGCGGCGTGAACTGGTAGACCACGTGCTCGTCGTGACAGGGCGAGCCGGGCACCTGACAGATGGACTCGCCCTCCCAGCGGCCGAGCAGGTCGCGGATGCCCGCCGACGCCGCGGGCGCGGCCCGGGCGACGTCCGGGCAGAACGCGAAGGGGCTCACGACCAGCACAGCGAGGAGCGCGGACGACAGCAGACGATCCATGCGAGAACCCTCCAGTCGCAGGCGCGCCGCCGCGGGGCCGCGGCGCGCCCTAGCCTGCCGTGCCCGCCGGCTCGCGGCGGTAGCCGCGCAGCATCGGCGTGCGCAGCGCCACCCAGCCGGTCGCGAGCAGGCAGCCGAGCCCCCCGTCACCACCGAGAGCGGGCGCCCCCCACGCGTTCGCCACCAGCCCGGCCTCGAGCTCGCCCAGCTGCGGGCCGCCCATGAAGAACATCATGTTCACGCTCGTCATGCGCCCGCGCATCGCGTCGGGGGTCGCGAGCTGGCGGATGACGTTGCGGATCACCATGCTCACCGTGTCGGTCGCGCCGGTGAGCGCGAGGCAGACGAACGTGAGCGCGAAGTCGCGCGAGAGGCCGAACACGACGGTGGCGAGCCCGTAGCCCGCGACCGCCCACAGCATCATCGGCGCCGCGGCGGTCGATGCGCTCGATCAGCGGCACCATCGCGAGGCTCGCGATCAGACGCGCCCACCGACGGCGCCGCGGAGAGCAGCCCGTAGCCGTGCGCGCCGACGTGCAGGATGTCCTGGGCGAAGATCGGCAGCAGCGCGGTCGCCGAGGCGAAGAAGGTGGCGAAGAAGTCGAGCAGCATGGTCGAGCGGATGAGCGGCGCTGCGGAAGACGAAGCGCGAGCCCCTCGCGCGCCGCCGCCAGGCTGATCGCCGGCGCGTGCCCGCGGCGCGCTGCGGCACGTCGCGCATCAGCAGCAGCGCGGCGATCACGCACAGGAACGACAGCGGCGTTGAAGCGCGTAGGCCCAGCCCACGTCGCCCAGCCGCGATCACCAGGCCGCCGAGCGCCGGGCCCGCGCACCGCGGCCGACTGGAACATGATCGTGTTGAGGCTGATCGCGTTGGGCAGGTGCTCGCGCGGCACCAGGTTCGGCACCAGCGACTGGCGCGCCGGGCCGTCGAACGGCGCCGAACGCCGAGCTCCGCCGCGGCCAGCACGTAGACCGGCCACAGCGCCGTCACGCCCGTGAACGTGAGCGCAGGCGAGCGCGCCGGCCGCCAGCGCCATGCCGGTCTGCGTGACGAGCATGAGCCGCCGGCGGTCGAGCGCGTCGGCCACCACGCCGCTGACCAGCGAGAAGCACGACGATCGGCACGACGCGCACCAGCCCGACCATGCCGAGCGCGAGCCCGCGCTGGCCCGGCGGGCACGAGCAGCGAGACGTGCCACAGGATGGCCGCGTTCTGCATCATCGAGCCGGCCACCGAGACGAGCTGCCCGGTCCAGAGCAGCCGGAAGTTGCGGTGGCGCAGGGCGCGCAGCGGGGCGGACCGGGGATGGGTGTCCATGTCGTGGTGGGTCAGTGGCTCGACGGTCGAGGACCCGGTGGGGTCGAACGCGCGACGCTCCCCGTCCGGCATCGCGACCGGCCCAGCGGGCCATCCCGACGACGGGCGAGGAGCGTCTCGTCCGGCTTCACCGCGCGGCGTCCCGTGCGCCGCGATGGATCAGTTCGCGGTCACCTTGCTCGAGTAGTTGCCCTTCAGGTTGACGAACGTCGCGAACGTCACGCCCGCGGGCGCCGCGGTCGGCGGGATGAGCGCGAGCGGGATGTCGATCTTGAGCGTGGTGCCGTCGTCGGATCCGGAGTGGCCCAGCTCGGGGCCCCAGCTCAGGCCCTGCGGGACGACCTTGCGGATCACGAAGCCGTCGGCGGTCGGCACCTCGACGCCGTTGACCATGAACTCGGCGCCCTTGTAGCCGGTCGCGGGATCGTTGTCGGCGTCGATGAACACCTGGAACGACCAGCCGGCCTCACCCATGTGCATGTGGCCGTGGTGCGTCATGCGGAGCTGCAGCTGGTCCGCGGTCACCGTCGCCGTCACGCCGTCCACCACGAAATCGGGGATGGAGCCGGGATTGGTGCCACAACCGCTGAGCGTGAGACCGAGGGCGAGAACCGCAAGCATCAGGATCGGATTCTTCATGCGTCCTCCATCCATGGGGCGACCGGGGAGACCGGCACCAGCGCACGGTTCGGCTGAAGGGGAACTGGACTCACTCCCTGAGACGGGGCGCAGCCTAGCGCATCCGGCGGCGGAAATCACCCCGTTTCCTCGCCCGACCCGGCCGGCGGCGGCCCCCCCGCCCACCGCCCGACCCCGAACCCGCTCAACCACTTACGTCCGGCTCCGGCGGCCTCGACGCGATCGGGCGGGGCGCATTCGCCGGCGCGCGAGGGGTCGGGCTCTGTTAGGGTGCGCGGCTCATGGCCTCCCGACGCCCCCACCCGTCGCTGTTCATGGTGCTCATCCTGCCCTTCGGGGTGATGAGCGGCTATCTGACCGTCACCCTCGCCTACCTGCTCGCCCACGCCGGAGTGCCGGTCGAGCGCATCGCCGCGCTGATCGCGCTCAGCTACCTGCCCGCACACCTGGAAGTTCGCCTGGGCCCCGATCGCCGACACCACGCTCACGCGCAAGAGGTGGTACCTGATCGCCGGCACCGTGAGCGCGGCCGGCATCTGGCTCACCGGGCTGGTCCCCGCCACGGTGGCGACGCTGCCCCTGATGTCGATGGTGGTGCTGGCCTCGAACTTCGCCGTGACCTTCCTCGGCATGTCGGTCGAGAGCCTGATGGCCTACGACGCCGACGAGGCCGAGAAGGGCCGTGCCGGCGGCTGGTTCCAGGCCGGCAACCTCGGCGGCCAGGGAGTGGGCGGGGGCGCCGGTGTGTGGCTGGCGCAGCGCCTCGGCGCGCCCTGGCTGGCGGGCGTGGTGCTCTCGCTGGCGTGCCTGGCGTGTTGCCTGGCGCTGTTCTTCGTCGAGGAGCCGCGCCGCTCGATGCGCGCGGGCGGGCTCGGGCGCAGCCTGCTCGCGGTGGCGCAGGACCTCTGGGGTGTGGCCCGCTCGCGCAACGGCATCCTCGCGCTGGTGCTGTGCGTGCTGCCGATCGGCTCGGGCGCGGCGCAGAACCTGTGGTCGGCGCTGTCGAGCGACTGGCACGCCTCGGCCGACACCGTGGCGCTGGTGACCGGCGTGCTGGGCGGCGTGGTCTCGGCGGTGGGCTGCGTGACCGGCGGCTGGGTCTGCGACCGCATGCCGCGGCGGACGGCCTACGCGCTCTACGGCGTGCTGCAGGGCCTGTGCGCGGTGGCGATGGGACTCTCGCCGCGCACCGAGACCACCTACATCGTCTTCACCACCGCCTACGCCTTCATCACCGGGCTCACCTACGCCGGCTTCTCGGCGTTCGTGCTCGAGGCGATGGGGCTGGGCGCGGCCGCCACCAAGTACAACCTCTTCGCCTCGCTCTCGAACACGCCGATCTGCTACATGACCGCGGTCGACGGCTGCGCCCACACGCGCTGGGGCCCGTCCGGCATGCTCTACACCGAGGCCGCGCTGGGAGCGGCGGGGGTGCTGGTGTTCCTCGCGGTCGCGACCGCGCTGCGTCCGCGCGCGCCGCGCGCCGCGCGCGCCGCCTGAGCGGTCGGCGCTCGCCCGCGGCGCGGCCGTGCCGCGCCGGGAACGACCCGCGCCCGGCGGCGCGTTGGTCGCCGGCGCCGCGCTTTGGCATACTGCGTCCGTCCCTGTAACCCCATCGGGAACGGTTCGCCGCGCTCCCCCACCGTCGGGACGATCGCCGCTCCCTCGCTCCTGCTGAGGAGGTCGGAACGTGATCATCGGAGTCCCGCGCGAGACCGAGCGTCTCGAGCATCGCGTCGGGCTGACCCCGTCCGCGGTCGCCCGCCTGGTCCCCCTCGGTCATCCCGTGCTGGTCGAACGCGGCTCGGGTGCCGACGCCCACTTCTCGGACCACGACTTCCAGCAGGCCGGCGCCGAGATCGTCTACACCGCCGAGGAGGTCTGCGCGCGCCAACCTGGTGTGCCAGGTGGGCATGCTGTCGCCGGCCTCGCTCGGCCTGCTGCCGCGCCGGAGCAGATCCTCTTCGGCTTCCTCCACCTCGCGGTGGCGCCGCGGGACGTCGTGCGCCGGATGCTCGAGCGCAAGGTGACCGCCATCGGCTTCGAGATCATCGAGGAGCCGGAGGGGCACCTTCCGGTCCTGACGGCCATCGGCGAGCTGGCCGGGCAGATGGTCATCCACACCGCGGCGCACCTGCTGGAGAACGAGAGCGGCGGGCGCGGGATCATGCTGGGCGCGGTCCCTGGCGTTCCGCCGGCCACCGTCCTCATCCTGGGCGCGGGCACGGTCGGCTTCAACGCCGCCCGCACCGCCCTGATGAGCGGCGCCCAGGTCGTGGTCATGGACAGCGACATGAACAAGCTGCGGCACGTGGCGCGCGAGCTTGACGGCCGGGTCGATACGCTCATGGCCGACCGCGAGAACGTCGCCCGCTTCGTGCAGTTCGCCGACGTGGTGGTCGGCGCGGTCCTCATTCCGGGCGGCCCGGCCCCCTTCCTCGTGACCAAGGAGATGGTCGCGTCCATGAAGCCGGGGAGCGTGATCATCGACGTCTCCATCGACCAGGGCGGCTGCGTCGAGACGAGCCGGCCGACCACCCTCGGAGATCCGACCTTCACGATCAACGGGGTGGTTCACTACTGCGTGCCGAACATGACCGCCAACATCGCCCGCACCGCCTCCAAGGTGCTGACCTTCGCCCACCTGCCCTACGTCCTCGAGGTGGCCACGCGCGGGGCGGAGGGGGCGATCCAGGCGAACGAGGCTCTGCGCCGCGGGGTCTACCTGCACGACGGCGCGATCATGAAGCAGGTGCTGGCGGGGCTCTTGGGTACGGTCTAGACGGTCGCATCGTCGAGGTGGGAGGGAGAGAGGATGTCGTGGGTTGACGATTACGAAGCAAGCTCTGCACGGCGGACGAGGCGGTCCGGCTGGTCGAGAGCGGGGATCGGGTCTACTACAGCGGAAACGCGGCCATTCCGCGCTCCCTGATCGACGCCCTGGCCGCGCGCCAGGACGAGCTGCACGACGTGCAGCTCAATCACGTGCTGCTCCTGGGCAAGGATCCGTTCGGCGGGCCGGAGATGGAGGGGCACTTCCGGCACAACAGCCTCTTCGTGGGCCCGGCCGACCGGCCGGCGGTCAACGAGGGGCGGGCCGACTACGTGCCGGTCTTCCTCCACCAGATCCCGCGGCTCTTCCGCGAAGGGATCATTCCGCTGGACGTCGCCCTGATCCAGGTCTCGCGGCCGGACGAGCACGGCTTCATGAGCTTCGGCGTCGAGACCCTGGCGACCAAGGGCGCGACCGACTGCGCCAAGAAGGTCATCGTCCTGGTCAACGACAAGATGCCCCGCGTCCTGGGCGATTCCTTCATCCACGTCTCCCAGGTGCACAAGATCGTCGAGAACTCCTTCGAGCTCCCGGTCCTGGAACGCCCCCGACCGCGGAGGTGGAGGAGCAGATCGCCGCCCACATCACCGACCTGATCGAGGACGGCTCCACCCTGCAGCTCGGGATCGGCGGCATTCCCGACGCCGTCCTCGAATCGGCTCGAGGGGAAGCGCGACCTCGGCATCCACACCGAGATGGTCTCCGACGGCGTCATGGAGGCGATCGAGAAGGGGATCATCACCGGCCGACGCAAGACCCTGCACCGGGGCAAGGCCGTCCTGACCTTCGCCCTCGGCTCGCAGCGAGCTCTACGACTACATCGACAACAACCCGCTCTTCGAGGCGCACCCCACCGAGTACACCAACGACCCGTTCGTGGTGGCCCAGAACGACAACCTGATCGCGATCAACTCGGCCATCGAGATCGATCTGACCGGGCAGGTCTGCTCCGACTCCATCGGCACCCGGATCTACTCCGGCTTCGGCGGGCAGGTGGACTTCATCCGGGGTGCGGCGCGGTCCAAGGGCGGCAAGCCGATCATCGCGCTGCCGGCCACGGGGAAGGACGGCATCTCCAAGATCGTCCCCATGCTCAAGCCGGGCGCGGGCGTGGTGACGAGCCGCGGCGACGTGCACTACGTGGTGACCGAGTTTGGGGTGGCCCATCTCTTCGGCACGAGCCTGCGCGAGCGGGCCGAGCGGCTGATCGGCATCGCCCACCCGAAGTTCCGGTCCGAGCTCGAGGCGGCGGCCAAGGAGAGGAAGCTGATGACGTAGGGCCGCGCCCCGGCAG
Organism: Candidatus Eiseniibacteriota bacterium; assembly: GCA_963725865.1. GTDB lineage: Bacteria > Eisenbacteria > RBG-16-71-46 > RBG-16-71-46 > RBG-16-71-46 > CAVSAC01. The sequence continues at coordinate 64,712 of CAVSAC010000011.1, read as the reverse complement.
CGACCGGCCCCGGACGCCCGCGCGCGCCGGGGGCCGTGGCGGCGGCTCCGCGGGGCCTTCCCATCGGTGCGCTGAAGGCGCCCGCCCCTGCGGTCGATAACCCCTGCGACCCGGGACCTCGGAGGGACCCCATGAGCCTGCTCACGCTCTCGATCGGCATCGCCGGCGCGCTCGCGCTCCTGCTGGCGCTCGCGCGCCTGGTGCGCGTCGACGTCGGCGTCTCGTTCCGCGACCTGCATGCCACCTCGATGGAGGCGCACGAGCGCATCGGCGAGTACCTGCGCGCCAACTTCAGCGGCGACCCCGCCACGCTGGGACCGGCGCTGCGCGGCCTGCTGCCGTCGGTGCGCGAGATCGCGGCGCGCCACGGGCAGACCCTGGACGAGAGCCTGCTGCGCACCGTGGTCGCCAGCTCGGTCGCCGCCCACCACGTCGCCTCGCGCGCGCAGGCCGAGGCCGCGCTCGACGAGGCGCTGCGACTCGAGCGCGGCGCGGCCTAGGCCCGCGCCCGGCGCTCGCGAGCCAGGCCCTCGTCGCCCAGGCTCGCCGTGAGCGCCTCGAGATCGAGCTCGACCGCGGGGAAGCGCGGGTCGAGCTGCTCGAGCGTGTCGACCAGGAGGTCGACACGGCCAGGTTGCGGTACCACTTGCGGTTCGGCCGGGATCACGTACCACGGCGCGTGCGTCGTGCTGCACTCGCGCGAGCGCGTCCTCGTAGGCCGCCATGTAGTCGTCCCAGCGCTTGCGCTCCTCGAGGTCGGCCGGCGCTGAACTTCCAGTGCTTGGTCGGGTCGTCGAGCCGCTCCTGGAGGCGCTCGCGCTGCTCCTCCTGGCTGATGTGCAGGAAGAACTTCAGGATGGTCGTGCCGTTCTCGGTCAGCATGCGCTCGAACTCGTTGATCTGCTCGTAGCGCTCGCGACCAGACGCTCTTGCGGCACCAGGTCGTGCACGCGCACCACCAGCACGTCCTCGTAGTGCGAGCGGTTGAAGATGCCGATCTCGCCGCGTCGCCGGCGCCGCGCTGGTGGATGCGCCACAGGAAGTCGTGCGCCAGCTCCTCCGCGCGTCGGCACCTTGAACGACGTGACGCGGCAGCCCTGCGGGTTGAGCCCGGTCATGACGTGGCGGATGATGCCGTCCTTGCCCGCCGGTGTCCATGCCCTGCAGCACCACCAGCAGCGCGCGGCTCGCTCGGCGTAGAGCCGCTCCTGCAGCACGTTGAGCCGCCGCAGCCGCAGGGCGACCTGGGTCGCCGCGGTGCGCTTGTCGCGAGCTCCGAAGCTGGCGTGTGGGTCGCGGCGGGCGAGCCCGGGTCGCTGGCCCGGTTCGAGGCGCAGCCGTTTCGCGAGACCTTTCATGGGGTCGCTCCCTGGGTGACGGGGGTGAGCCGCTCGACGGCGGCGAAGAGGTTCGCGGCGAGGGACTCGTCCCACGGTCCGTGGCCGAGCCAGCGCACCAGCCCGGCGTGGTCGACCAGCACCAGGTAGGCGTCATCGCGAGCCTCGGGAGTGTACCCCACGCGGGTGCGCCAGGGCCGGGTGTCGCCGTAGACCACGATCACGTGCTCATGGAGCTCGCCGGGCGTGCCGCGCCGCATCCCGGACTCGATGAAGGGCGCCCCGAGGCGCGCCATCCCGCCGATCATCGGCACCTCGTAGAGCGTCACCATGGTGTCGGCGCCGAAGCGGGCGCGGTAGCGCTCGGCCCAGGCCCCGACCGCGTGGCGCGACTGGTACGAGAAGCCGAGCATGATCAGCGTCACCTTACCGCGCGCGCGGTCGGGCAGCGTGCCGTCGCGGCCACTGAGCATGCGCCCGGTGAGCCGCGGCAGGGCGTGACCGGGCGCCAGCGGCACCGGCTTCTCCGCCGCGGCGCGCGCGGGGGAGACCGGCTGGAGGAGACCCAGGACGAGGGCGACGGCGGCGGCGGGACGGGCCATGCGGAGCTCCGGGGCCGAGGGCGATGACGCGTGGAAGGGCGCGGCCCGCCCGCGTCGGGCGTGACGCCGGGCCGGGCACGGTCGCGGGGATTATGGCACGAGCGCGGCCTCGAGCGGGACGTGGCCCGGCTTCCCGCCGTCTCGACCCTCGGGCTCCCCGGCCGGGCCGTCCGGCAGGATCCCTTCCAAGTCACGACGCGCCCGGAACGGATCAGGGAGCACGACCCCACCGGGTCGCGTTCGGCGGCATGCGACCGGGTCAAGGCCGGCTGAACCGCGCCCCGGTCGGCGGCATCACAGCAGCATGGCCCACCCTCCGCGGCTCGTCGGTCTCGGCACCGCGCTGCCGCAGCACCGCGTCCGCCAGGACGACGTCCAGCGCTTCGCCTCCACCCTGTTCGCCCGGATCCTCGAAGGCGACGGCCGGCGCCTGCTCGCCGTGTTCGAGAACGCGGGGATCGAGACCCGGCACTTCAGCATGCCGCTGGAGTGGTTCGCCACTGCCCGTGACTTCGGCACCACCAATGCGCTCTATGTCGAGCACGCGCTGGCGCTCGTCGAGCGCGCCGCCCGCACCGCGCTCGAGCGCGCCGGACTCGGCGGCGCCGACGTCGACCACATCGTGTTCGTGTCCTCGACCGGGCTCGCGACGCCGAGCCTCGACGCGCGGCTCGCGGGCCGGCTCGGCTGCCGCGGCGACGTGCGCCGGACCCCGCTGTGGGGCCTCGGCTGCGCCGGTGGCGCGGCCGGGCTGGCGCGCGCGCGCGACTTCGCGCTCGCCGATCCCACCGCGCGCGTGCTGCTCGTGTGCGTGGAGCTGTGCAGCCTGACCTTCCAGCGCGACGACCTCTCACGCCAGAACCTGGTGGCGGCCTCGCTGTTCGCGGATGGCGCCGCGGCCGCGCTGGTCCAGGGCGCCGCAGCCCCCGCGCCGGGCGCCGCCAGCGACGGCCGCTCCACGCTCGACCTGCTCGCCGCGCGCAGCACGCTGTGGCCCGACAGTCTCGACATCATGGGCTGGGAGGTGGACGGGACCGGCCTGCACGTGGTGTTCTCGCGCGACATCCCCACCGTCGTGCGCGAGTGGGTGCGTCCGGCGGTCGACGACTTCCTCGCCGCGCACGGCCTCGACACCGCCTCGCTCCCGCACGTGGTGGCGCACCCCGGCGGGCCCAAGGTGATCGCCGCCTACGCGGCGGCGCTCGGCCGCGACCCGGCGGATTTCGTCCACGCGCGCGAGACGCTGCGCGACTGCGGCAACATGTCGTCGCCGACCTGCCTGTTCGTGCTCGACCGCCTGCTCGACTCCGGCGGCCTCGGGGCCGGCCAGCACGCGCTGCTCGCCGCGCTCGGGCCCGGCTTCGCCTCCGAGATGGTGCTGATGCGCCGCCCCACCGCGTGAGCCCCGCACCGCTGCTGCCGCTGGCGGCCTTCCTCGCCTTCATCGTCGCCCAGCGCCTCTCCGAGCTGGCGCTCTCGGCGCGCCACGCCCGCGCGCTGGCGGCGCGTGGCGCGGTCGAGCACGCCGCGGCGCACTTCCCGCTGTTCGTCGCGCTGCACGTCGCCTGGCCGCTGGCGCTGATCGGCGAGGTCCTCGGGCTCGGCGCGCGCCCGCCGCACGCCTGGCCGCTCGCGCTCGCGGCGTTCCTGGCCGCCCAGCTGCTGCGCACCTGGGCGATCCGCACCCTGGGCGAGCGCTGGACGGTGCGGGTGTGGGTGCTGCCGGGCGCGCCGCCGGTGGCCACCGGTCCGTATCGCTGGCTGCGCCACCCCAACTACGTCGCGGTCGCGATCGAGCTGCTCGCGGCGCCGCTCATGTTCGGCGCGTGGCGCACCGCGCTGGCGGCGACGGCGGTGAACGTGGTGGCGCTCGCGATCCGCATCCCGGCCGAGGAGGCGGCGCTCGGCCTGCGCGGACCGCGGCGCGGGTGAGCCGGTAGCTCAGCCCGCCGCGACCGCCTGCGGCAGCGGCGTCGAGTCGGCGTGCGCCGGCTCGGCGCGAGCGCGCGCAGCACCACCAGCGTGATGTCGTCCTGCTGCTCGCGGCCGTCGAGGAAGGCGCGATGGCCCGCGAGCAGGCGCTCGCCGAAGGCGCGCGCGCTGAGCTCGCGCGGCAGCGACTCCGCCAGCGCCAGCAGGCGCTCCTCGCCGAACTCCTCGTCGTGCGCGTCGCGCGCCTCGGTGATGCCGTCGGTATAGAGCAGCACCACGTCGCCGGGGCGCAGGGCCACCCGGTCGGTCTCGAACGCGCCGTCCTCGAGGATGCCGAGCGGCGTGCCGCCGCGCACCAGGAATTCGCGCCCGCCGCCGCGGCGCAGCAGCACCGGCCAGTTGTGCCCGGCGTTGGAGAACGTCACGTCGAGGCTGGCCCCGTCGACGCGGGCCAGGAAGAAGGTCGCGAACTGGTTCAGGTCGGTGCTGTGGTAGAGGAGCGTGTTGATGTTGTGGAGGATCTCGGCGGGCGCCCGCACGCTGGTGGCCTGGGTGCGCAGCGAGGCCTGCAGCATCGCCGACAGCAGCGCCGCGGGCACGCCCTTGCCCGAGACGTCGGCGATGGCGACCAGGTGCGCTCCGTCGCCGGTGCCGACGACGTCGTAGAAGTCGCCGCCCACCTCCTTGGACGGGATGTAGAACGCGTGCACCTCGCAGCGCGGCAGCGTCGGGAACTCCGACAGCAGCGAGGCGCGCTGGATGCGCTGCGCCAGCGCCAGCTCCTGCTCCACCCGCGCCAGCGCCACGCGCTCGGTGAGCAGCAGCGCGTTCTGCAGCGACACCGACACCTGCGCCGCCAGGGTGGTGAGCAGGCTCACGTCCTCGGCGGTGTAGTCGGTGCCCACCAGCTTGGGGCCGAGCAGGATCGCCCCCACCAGGTCGTCGCGCCAGCGCAGCGGCACCAGCAGCGCCACCCCGGGCAGCCGCGACAACGCGCGGCACTCGCTCTCGTCGAGCCCGGGGATGCCGTCGGCGCAGCGGGCGCTGGTCACGCTGGCGTCCACCTTGGGCAGCAGCGTGCGCAGCTGGGCCAGCGGCCTCGGGCCGAGAGGTCGCCGCCCACGCCGCTGCGTGACGACGCGCCGTCGCCGGTGAGCGCGACGATCCACGCCCCACGCGGCATCAGCGCGCCGGCGAGCGTGCGGATGGTGCGCCCGAGCAACTCCTCGAGGTCGATGGTGGTCTGCAGGTCACGGCCGAGCGCGCGCAGCACGTTGCGGTAGTCGTTGGGGTCGCGCATCAGCACGCGGTCGAGCCATTCCTCGAGCCGCGCGATCGCGGGCTGGTAGAGCGCCAGGGCCAGCACCAGGAACACCGGGCCGAGCACGCGCGCGTCGAGCCCGGTGAGCCCAGGCAGCGCGCGGTTGAGGCGCTCGACCAGCAGCAGGTAGAGCCCCACCAGCGCGCCGGAGACCAGGGTGTAGAGGATGCCGCGGCGCGCGATCAGGCGCGCGTCGAGGAACTTGTGGCGCACCACCGCGTAGGCGATGGCGCCCGGGCCGAGCGTGAGCGCGGTGAGCGTGAGCGCGGCCTGCAGGCTGCCCGACAGGCGCAGATTCAGCAGCGTCGGCACCGAGGTCGCGGCGGAGTAGAACGCCAGGCACGCCGAGAGCCCGACCGCGATCACGCGCAGCTGCTGGCGCAGCCGCGGCACGCGTGCGTGGCGGTAGGCGTCGAACAGCAGCACCATGGTCGGCGAGGCCGAAGCCGAGGTTCACCAGCGAGAACAGCGCGCGATGCACCAGCAGGAACAGCTCGACCACCAGCCCGAACACGCTCAGCAGCGAGGACAGCAGCTGGGTGGTGCCGTGGCCGCCGCCGAGCTTGAAGTCGGGGCGCCAGAAGCTCAGCGCCAGCGCGAGGGCGAAGTGCACCACGTGAGGCGCGTACACCAGCGTCTCGAAGCCGGGCAGGCCGAAGCCCCAGCGGCGCTCCGAGAGCCGGCGGATGAAGCGGCGGTCCTCGGGGAAGATGCACGCGAACAGGAACAGCGTCGGGAAGAAGAACTCCCAGACGTACGACATGCTCTGCAGCAGCGGCGCGGTGGCCGCCGCGCCCTTGGCGCTCTGGGCGGCCATGAAGGAGAGCGCCGCCAGCACCGCCCCGAAGCCGCCGAAGAACAGCATCAGGGCGACCACGCGGTTGAGCCGCTGACCCGGGTTCTCGCGCAGGATCACGAAGCCGAGCAGGAACACCAGTCCGCCCAGCGAGAGGTTCAGCGTCGAGAGCAGGAGGAAGGAGTTCATCGCCTCATGGGGCAGGCAGCGCCCGGGGGATCCGACGGGACGGCTCGCGCGGCAGTCTTCCATGCCCTGCCAACGCCGTCCAGCCCGTACGCTCCGTGGACGGTTGCCAGCGGGATGGTGTTGCCGCCATCGGACCAGCGCGGCCGCCCGAGCGACGAGCGGGTCGCCGCGCCACGCGGCGGGCGCGTCAGCGCAGCAGGATGACGCGCCGCGTGGCGCTGTGGCCCGGCGCGCTCACGCGCACGAGATACAGCCCGGGTGGCGCGGGGCGGCCGGCCCCGTCGCGGCCATCCCAGCTCCAGGCATGGCGGCCGGCCTCGAGCAGGCGCGGCCCGTCGCGCCGTACCCGCGCGCCGCGGACGTCGAGCACCTCGAGCGTGACCGCGGCAGGGCGCGGCAGCGCCAGCTCCAGCGCCACCTCGGCGATGGCCGGGTTGGGTCCCGCCAGCGCGAGCGCGAACGCGAGCGGCGGCGCGGCCCCCGACGGCTGGATCGTGAACGGGTCGGACAGCCACGACCACGCCACGCCGCCCGCGGCCAGGCCGGTGACCTCGAGCCGCGCCAGGGCCGCGGGCTCGGCGGGCCACGCCAGCGCCGCACGGCGCTCGGCCAGCCCGAGCGCGAGCGGGCGCCAGGTGTGCCCGCCGTCCGGCGACAGCCACACCTGCCAGCTCGTCGCCGGCGCCTCCGCCGGATCGTCCCACGCCAGGTCGAAGCGCGCGCCCGCGCTCACCCGCGCGGTGTCGAGGCCGGAGCCCAGCGCGTGCACCGGAGTGTCCCCGCCGAGCGTGGCCTTCGGCACCCGGAGCGTGTCGAGGGTCGTCACCCAGGCCCGCGCCGAGTCCTCGATCGCGAGCGCCAGCACGCCCCCGGCGGCCGCCGCCGCCGCGCGCGCCGCGAACAGGTCGAACGCGAACGCCCAGCCCCCGTCGGCGCCGGCGCGCGGCGGTGCCGGCACCTCGCCCGCATAGGCGCCGAGTGGATGCGCGAGCAGCCCCGCGCCCGCCACCAGGCGCAGGGTGTCGCCGCCCAGCGCCGCGCTCAGGGGCGCCGCGGTGTGCGCGAGCGCGGCGCGCTCGAGCGCGACCTCGAGCCCGCACGGCACCGCGAGCACCGGGTGGGCCGGATCGTCGCTGGCGATGCGCACCTCGCCGCGGTAGCGCGCCGAGTCGCGGTCGGCGGCGCGCAGTCGCACGCGCACCGTGTCGGTGGCGCCGGGCGCCACGCTGCCGCTGTCGCGGTCGAGCGCCAGCCACGGCTCGACCCGCGCGATGCGCACCCGCAGGCGGTCGTGCAGGTAACCGGCGTTGGCCACCACCTGGAGCCCGAGCGTGCGGCTCGAGTCCTGGATCCCGACCGTCGCGCTGGTGAGCGGCGCCGCGAGGCTCAGGTACTGGAAGTCGATGTCCCCGCTCGGGTGGAGCACCGCCTGGTAGGTGTACGGGCCGCCGCCGCCGGCGTGGCGCACGCCGGCGAAGGTCACCACGAACGCGCCGTCCACCACGTTCCACGACGCCTGCCCCGCCCCGGTGGCGAGATCGAAGTCCTGGTCGTCCCACAGCGGCGCCACCAGGTTCTCGGGCACCGCCGCCCCCGCATCCGGCAGGCCGGTGTTGGTGAAGGTGGTGCGCGCGCTGGTGAACGAGAGCCAGCCGTTGGTGCACACGTTGACGTGATCGAAGCGGCGCCCGTAGAACGGGAACGCGAACGGCAGCGCGATGCCGGTCACGGTCTGGTCGTCGGCGACGAACGGCAGCAGCGTGGCGCCGGCGCGCGCGTCCACCCACGCGAACGGCGGCCCGCCGGGCTCGTCGCTGTCGGTCCAGGCATAGCCGAACGGATCCGGTCCGCCGCCGCCGCGGGTACCCGGGCTCCCGGGGGATCCCTTCGGCTCCTCGGCATCGAGCGGCGGCGCCGCGCCCGCGATCGCCGGCCCGAGCCGCACCGTCGCGGTCCAGTGGAGCGGGCTCGCGCCGTCGTTGCGCACCACCACCGCGCGCACCCGCTCGGCCGCCGCCGCGACCGTGCCGCGCGCCGCGAGCGCGTCGAGCGCCGTCGGGCTCACCGCCGCGCGCGGCGGATCGAGCGCCGCGCCGGCGAGCGGGAGCGTCAGCGCCGGCGTGTCGGGATCGTCGCAGGCGAGCTCCAGCGCCCCGACCAGCGTGCCCGGTCCGCTCGGGGCGAACGTGACCCGCACCGTGCGGCTCGAAAGGGGCGGCACCGCGAACTTGGGCTCGTCGACCCGCACCTGCGCGTCCGCGCTGGCCAGCCCGAGCACGTGCAGCGTGTCGGTGCCCGCGTTGCGCACCTCGAGCGGCAGCGTCCGCGGCCAGCCCTGGTAGGTGAGGCCGAAGTCGAGGGACGCGGGCGCGACCCGCGCGTCGGGCACGCCGCGCACCGTGAGCCGGCACGGCACCGCGAGCTGCGGACGCACGGGATCGTCGCCCACCAGCCGCAGTGTCGCGGCGTAGGTGCCGCCGAACAGCGCGGTGGCGTCGAAGCGCACCGCGAGATGCCCAGCGTGCCACCCGACGCGACCACGCCCTGCGCCGGGGCTCACGCCCAGCCAGCGCAGCGGCGGACGGAAGCGCACCGCGAGGCTGTCGCGCAGGTAGGCGGTGTCGAACGCGACCTGCAGGCCATCGTCGCGGGTGGAGTCCTGGATCCCCACCGTGGCGCTCGACCGCACTGCCGCGCGCAGGGCGAGGTAGCGGAACTCGATGCTGCCGTCGGGGAACAGTGCGATCTCGAAGGTGTTGGGCCGGCCCGCCTCGCCCGAGCCGAAGCGCGGCACGTCCTGGTACTGGATCACGCAGCGCTGCGGAGCCGACAGCACCCAGGCGCGCCGCTCGGCGCCGAACACCAGGTCGTCCCAGAACGCCGCCAGCAGGTCCGAGGGCGCCCCCGGCGACACGCTCGGCAGCGGCGTGTTGGCGGCGGTGACGCGCGTGCTGTCGCTGAACGAGATCCAGCCGTTGGTGCACACCCGCAGCGCGCGGCGCGGCGCGCCGTAGAACGGGAAGTCGAAGCCGATCGGCACCGGCGCGCTGAGCGCGTCGTCCCCGCTGAGCGCCAGCCGCGTGCCGCTGAGGCGCACGTCCTCCCACGTGAACGCGGGCCCGCCCGGCGCGTCGCTGTCGCGCCAGGTGTAGCCGAAGGCATCGGGACCTCCCGCCGCGAACGGCGCGAGGGCCCCGGGCGACGGGACCGCTCCGGCCGGCGGCGCGACCGCGCCCGCCGCGCTCCCCTCGCCCGCCAGGGTCTCGACCGTGAACGTGTAGGGTCCCGCGCCGGTGTTGGTGACGCGCAGCACGCGGGTGTCGGCCGCGTTGCTCGCGAGCGCGGCGCTCAGCGACTCGGGCGCCACGCTCGCGTTCGGCGCCGGCACCGCCTGGCCGGTGAGCGCCACCGGGTAGCGCGGCGTGTCGGGGTCGTCGCTGACGAGCGTGAGCGTGGCCGCGAGCGGCCCCGGCGCGGGCGGCGCGAAGGTCACCGTGACCACGCGGCTCTCTCCCGGCGCGAGCGCGAACGCGCCCGGCGTGGCGGTGACGCGGGGATCGCCGCCGTCGATCGCACTCACGCGCAGCGAGTCGGTGCCCTGGTCCAGGATGGCGAGGGTGCGGCTCGCCTGGCCGGCGACGAACACGTCGGCGAAGTCGAGCGCGCGCGGGCGCGCCAGCAGGTCCGGCGCGCCGCGCACGTCGAGGCGCACCGGCACCTCGGCGACGGCGCGCGCCGGATCGTTGGAGCGCAGTCGGACCGTGCCGCGGTAGGTGCCGGCCAGGAGCCCGGTGGACTCGATCCGCACCGTGGCGTCCTGGGAGGCGCCGGCGCCGACGCGCCCGCCCGCGGGCGCGATCGTGAGCCACTGCGGCAGCGGCACGAACCGCACCGCGAGGCTGTCGTGCACGTACGGCGGGTTGAACGCCACCGTGAGCCCGACGCCGCGGTGGCGTCCTGGATGCCCACCGTGGCGCGGGGCCGGCTCGCCCGAGCGCGAGGTACTGGTAGCGGATCTCGCCGCTCGGCTCGAGGATGGCCTGGAACGTCACGGCTCGCCACCGGCGTAACGCGGCACCGCGACCCACGACACGACGAAGCGGCGCGCCGTCGGCCAGCGTACGCACGGCGCGCGCCGAAGCCGAAGTCAGGTCGTCCCAGAACGGCGCGACCAGGTCGGCCGGGCGCGGCGCCGCGGCAGCGGCTGGTTCGCGTACGCCGCCTACGCTCCGCGAACGAGAGGAAGCCGTTCGTGCACACGCGCACGCTGGTGAACGTGCCGCCGTAGAACGGGAACGCGAAGCCGAGCTCGAGCGGCGCGGGAGACCGCGTCGTCGCCGGCCATCGTCCAGCTCGGCGCCGCGCGCGCGATGTCCACCCATGCGAAGCGCGGGCCGCCGGACTGGTCGGTGTCGACCCAGCGGTAGCCGAACGCGTCGGGTCCGCCGCGTCCGAGCGCCACCGGCGGGTTCACGGCACCGGCCTCGCCCTTGGCCGCGGGCACGCGCGGCGAGCGGCGCCTGGGTCGCGAATGCCAGCTCGGGCAGCGGCGCGCTCCAGTCGAGCGTGCCCTGGCGGTGTTGGCGATCGTCAGCGCGCGCGTGGTCGCGCCCCCCCGTCGAGCGCGGCCGCGAGCGAATCGGGCGTGACCGCGAGCCCCGGCGGTTCGAGCGTGGTGCGCGCCGCGACGTTCGACAGTGCGCCGGGGTTGCCGAACTCGTCGCGGGCGCGCACCGCGAACCAGTAGTTCGTGAGGGGCGAGAGCCCGACGACCTCGAAGCGCTCGCCGCTGCCCGCTGCGCCGGGTCGCGGCCCGCACCAGCCGCGCGGCCGCGAAGCTCGCCTCGGTGATCGGCGCCGTCGCGACGCGCACGTCGTAGCTGGAGGCGGGCCCGGCGCTGGAGTCGTCGCCGGTGGCGGTCCACGCCAGGTGCCAAGTTCGAGCCCGCGTCCACCGCGCGGACGTCGCTGATCGATCCCGGCGCGATGGTGTCGGGATCCGCGATGGTCGAGACCGCGTCGAGCCGCCCGCCGGTGACGCAGGTGCCCGCGAGCGACGCCAGCGTGACCGCCGCCGCCAGCAGGCGCGCCTTCACCTCGGCCGCGCTCAGGGCCGGGAAGCGGCGCCACAGCAGCGCCGCCACCCCGGTCACGTGCGGGGTCGCCATGGACGTGCCCGAGAGGCCCGCGAGCCGCCGCCGGGCCAGCGACAGGATGCGGTGCCGGGCGCCGCGAGGTCGACGCTGGTGGCGCCGTAGTTCGAGAACGCCGCCAGCGTCAGTCGTCGTCCGTGGCGGCGACCGTGATCACCTCGGGCGCGCGTACGCACGCCGGGTAGACGGGACGACGTCGTTGTCCACGCCGAGTTCCCCGCCGCGGCCACCATCAGCTGGCCGGCCGCGCCGGCCGCGTCGAGGGCGTCCTGCAGCGCGCGCGAGAACGGCCCGCCGCCCCACGAGTTGTTCGTGATGCGCACGCCGACGCGCAGCGCGTACTCGAGCGCCGCGATCGCGTCCGACGATGCTGCCGGTGCCCGAGGCGCCGAGGAACTTGATCGGCACCAGCCGCGCGCGCCAGCACACGCCGGCCACGCCGAGGCCGTTGTCCGCCCGCGCGGCGATGGTGCCGGCGACGTGCGTGCCGTGGCCGTTGTCGTCGAGCGGGTCGCCGTCGTTGTTGTCGAAGTCGTAGCCGTGCACGTCGTCGACGTAGCCATCGCCGTCGTCGTCGATGCCGTTGCCGGGGATCTCGCCCGGGTTGGTCCAGATGTTCCCGGCCAGGTCGGGGTGCGTGTAGTCGATGCCGGTGTCGATGACGCCGATCATCAGCGTCGAGTCGCCGGTGGACACGTCCCACGCGGTGGTGGCGTGGATGTCGGCGCCGGGTGTGCCGCCGGTCTGGCCGGTGTTGCGCAGCGCCCACTGCCGGGTGAAGAGCGAGTCGTCCGGGGTGACGCTGGCGTGCCAGAGGTAGTCGGGCTCGGCCCACTCCACGCTCGGGTCCAGCGCCAGCCGCGCCACGCTCGCGGCCACGGTGCCCGCGGGCACGTCGAGCAGCTCGGCGTCGATGAAGTCGTAGATCCGGCTCGGGCTCGCCGTGACCGTGGCGCGCAGCGCGCGGCGCGTCGCGGTCGTGACCCCGCTCTTCCAGCGCACCAGCACGTGGCCGTCCACGAACGGCGCGTCCGCCGCGCGCACCGGTCCCGCGAGCGCCACCATGAGCGCGAGGGCCAGAGCGAGCGGCGGAACGATGGGACGGCGCATGCGGGACTCCCCGGCGGGCGCGGGTGGGCGCGCCTGCGCGGCGGTTGGGATGCGCGGCCAGCGGCGGAGGGAAGAGTATCCCGCCGCCACGGTGCGGATGGTCAAGCGTGAAGCCACGAGCCCGGCCGCTCCCACGAACCGATCCGCTCGGGCGAGCCGGCACGGAGCGAAGCGCCAGGTGACTGGGTCGCGTCGGGTCGCACCCGCGCGCCCGCCCTCAGCGTCGCGCGCGCGCGCGCCGGCGGGCCGCGACGTCGGCCTCGTAGCGGGCCACCACCTGCGTGGTGATACCCCCGCGCACGTTGAAGCGTCCCGATGACCGTGATCCGGCGCGGCTTCATCGCGTGCACCAGGTCGTCGAGGATCTGGTTCGTGACCTGCTCGAAGTAGTGCCCCTCGTCGCGGAACGACCACAGGTAGAGCTTGAGCGACTTGAGCTCGACGCAGAGCTTGTCGGGCACGTAGGAGCACGATGATCGTGCCGAAATCGGGCTGGCCCGTGACCGGGCACACCGCCGTGTACTCCGGGCACTCGTGGCGGATCCAGTAGTCGCGGTCCGGGCTCGGATTGGGGAACGTCTCGAGCTTCCGCGCGGGCTGGGTGGGCATGGCTTCTCCGGGTCGTCGGGACGACGGGACGCCGGCGAAGTCCCCACGGCCCACCGGGTGCGTCCGTGTCAAGCGTGGCTCTCAAGTCCCTGCCCCACGCGACCGACACCCCGGGCCGACCCGGGATCTCCTCCCGGCGACCTTCGGAGCGCAGCCGGGGGCGCGACCCACATCGCGTCCCCGGCGGGCCCGTCCCCGCCGCGCTGGCCGCGCCCCCCGAGGGCGTGGTAGCTTCCCCGCCCCATGACAAGCGCGTCTTCCTCGAAACCTACGGCTGCCAGATGAACGTGGCCGACAGCGAGCTCATGGCCGGCGTGCTCGAGCGCGCCGGCATCGACGCTCGTGCGAGCGCCCCGAGGACGCCGACGCCGTCATCCTCAACACCTGCGCCATCCGCGAGCACGCCGAGCAGCGCGTGCTCGGCCGGCTCGGCGAGTTCGCGCGCCTCAAGCGGCCAACCCCGCGCTGGTCGTCGGCGTGGCCGGCTGCATGGCGCAGCACCTGCGCGGCGAAGCTGCTCGACGCAGGCGGCGTGCTCGACCTGGTCGTGGGCCCGACGGCTACCGCCACCTGCCCGAGCTGCTGCGGCGCGCCGCCGGCGAGCCGGTCGCCGAGCTCCGGCTCGACCGCGACGAGACCTACGGCGACCTCGAGCCGAAGCGCGACGACGGCGTGCGCGCGTGGATCACGGTGCAGCGCGGCTGCGACAAGTTCTGCACCTACTGCGTCGTGCCGTACACGCGCGGGCGCGAGCGCAGCCTTCCGCTCGCGGACCTCGTGCGCCAGGTCGCGCGGCGCCGTCGCCGCAGGGCTTCCGCGAGATCGTGTTCCTCGGCCAGACGGTGAACTCGTGGCGGCACGGCGATCACGACTTCGCCGACCTGCTGCGCGCGGCGACGCCGATGGACGGCGTCGCGCGCATCCGCTTCACCTCGCCGCACCCGAGCGACATGAGCGAGCGCGTGATCGCGGCGATGGCCGAGTGCGACGAAGGTCATGCCGCAGGTCCACCTGCCGCTGCAGTCGGCGTCGCGACCGCGTGCTGGAGGCGATGAACCGCACGTACACGCTCGCGCAGGTACCGCGACGTCGTCGCGCGGCTGCGCGCGGCCGTGCCGGGCATCGCGCTCACCACCGACCTGATCGCCGGCTTCCCCGGCGAGACCGAAGACGACTTCCGCGCGACGCTCGACTACATGCGCGAGGTGCGCTGGGACAGCGCGTTCCTCTTCAAGTACTCGGCGCGGCCCGACACCAAGGCGTTCCGCGGCCCGAGACGTGTCCGAGGAGGAGAAGGGCCGCCGCCTCACGCGAGCTGATCGAGCTGCAGCACGCGCATCTCGGGCGAGATCAACGACGCGCTGGCTCGGCCGCGAGGTCGAGGTGCTGGTCGAGGGCCGCGGCCGGCGCGACGAGGCGCAGCTGTTCGGCAAGAGCCGCGACTTCAAGACCGTGGTCTTCGCCGACGACGGCTCCGCGCCGGGCACGCTGCGCCGCGTGCGCATCGTGGGCGCGACGCCGATCACGCTGATCGGCGAGTCCGTCGACGGCGCCGCGTCCCGAGCCGCTGCTGACGATCGGCGGCTAGGCCGCCGGCCCGGTCTAGCCGGCCGGCCGCCGCCGAACGTCAGCGGCCTTCCGCCGCTCCCACGCCAAGAGCCCCGCCCCCACCACGCCGGCGCGGTTGCCGAGCGCCGCGGGCACGATGCGCAGCGCGCGTGTGTGCGAGGGCTGCGCGTAGCGCGCCACCGACGCGCGCACCGGCGCGAGCAGGGCCTCGCCCGCCTGCGCCACTCCGCCGCCGACCACGACGATCTCGGGGTTCACCACGTCTGCACGCCAGCGCGACCTGGCGCCCGAGCGCGTCGGTCATCGTCGCGACGAGCGCACCGCGCGTGGCGTCGCCCGCCGCCGCGAGCGCGAACACGTCGCGCGCGCCCGCGGCGCGTCGAGCCCCGCGTCGCGCGCCGCGGCGGCCAGCCCCTCGCCGCCCGAGACGCGGCTCGATGCAGCCCTCGACGCCGCACGCGCAGGCCGGGCCGGCGCCGCCGAGCGCCGGCGTGGCCGAGATCTCGCCCGCGCCACCCCACGCGCCGCGCAGCACGCGGCCCTCGACGACGATGCCGCAGCCCATGCCGGTGCCGACGGTGATCGTCACCGGACACCCGCGCCCCGCGCGCCGCGCCCGCCGGTGCTCGCCGAGCGCGGCGAGGTTCGCGTCGTTGTCCACCGCCACCGGGAGCGCGAGGCGTTCCTCGAGCCGCGCGCGCAGCGGCAGCGAGTCCCAGTGCGGCAGGTGCGCGGTGCGCCCCACCAGCGCGCCGGTGTCGGGGTGCACCACGCCGGGCGAGCCCAGCCCCGCCGCCACCACCGGCCCGCCCGCCAGCGCGCGCAGGCGCGCGGCCGCCGCCACGATCGCCGCCAGCGGCGCCTCGAGGCTCTCGGTCACGCGCGAGGGCGCGCGGGCGAAGTGATGCACGGTGCCGTCCTCGTCCACCAGCGCGGACTTGAGGTCGGTGCCGCCGAGATCGAACGCGAGCACGAAGGACGCGGACATGGCGGCACACTAGCACGGGGCTGGACCGCGCGCGCGCGCGCGTGGCAGAGTGCGCGCATGCGCTCCGCCCTGGTCCTCGCCGCGCTCGCGCTCGCCGTGCTGGCGGCGCCGGTGCTCGACACGCCGGCGCGTGGCGTGGCGGCCCCGCCGGTCCCGGGCCCCTCCGGCACGATCGCGGTGCCCGGTCTCGCGGCAGCGGCCGAGGTGGTCACCGACCGCTGGGGCATCCCCCACCTGCGCGCCCGCGACCTCTCCGACCTCTACCTGCTGTGGGGCTTCGTCACGGCGCGCGACCGGCTGTGGCAGCTCGAGTGCACGCGCCGCGCGGCGCGCGGCCACCTCTACGAGTGGGCCGGCAACTCCACGCTCGAGGCCGACGGCGGCGCGCAGCTGTTCCGGCTCGGCGAGCGCGCGGCGGCGATCTGGGCGCGCGAGCGCCGCGACCCGGCGACGCGCGAGCCGCTCGAGCGCTACGCCGCGGGCGTCAACGCCTACCTGGCGCTGTGCCGGCGCGGCGCGGCTCCCTGGCCGCGCGAGTTCGCGCGCGTCGGGCACCGCCCCGAGGACTGGCGCCCCGAGGACAGCGTGCTGCTGCTGCTCGGCATGGGCGTGACCCTCGACCTCGACCTGCCCGAGCTGCGCGAGGCGCGCGAGCTGCGCCGCCACGACGCGGCGTGGATCGCGGCGCGGCGCCGCTTCGAGGGCCGCTGGATCTACGACACCATCCCCGACAGCGTGGCGCGACGGCTCTACGCCGGCGACCTCGCGCCGCTGCGGCCCGCCGCGGACGCGCCGCGCGCGGGGTTGCCCGCGGGCCTGGCCGAGCGCGCGGCGGCGGCACTCGCCGCCTTCGCCCCACCCCGGGACGACGACGGCGCGAGCCGCGCCAGCAACGCGTTCGCGGTCGGCCCGAGCCGCAGCGCCAGCGGCGCACCGCTGTTCGCGAACGATCCACACCTCGCCCTCGCCACGCCCGGGCCGTTCTACGTGGTGCACGTGAGCGTGCCGGGCGTGGTGGACGCCGCCGGCGCGTGCATCCCGGGGCTGCCCGCGATCGTCAGCGGTCGCAACCGCGACTGCGCCTGGGGCGTGACGGCGCTCTCGGCCGACGTGGTGGACGTGTACGCCGACACGCTCTCCGCCGATGGCCGGCGGGTGCGCTGGAACGGCGGCTGGGCGGACGTGGTCGAGCGGCCCTTCGACCTGCGCTTCCGCTTCCTCGGCCTCTCCGTCCCGCCCCCCGGCCAGACGCGCCGCTATACCCCGCACGGCCCGGTGGTGAGCTTCGACCGCAAGCACCACCTCGCCCTCAGCGTGCGCTGGTCGGCATTCGAGGACGGGCGCGTCACGCTGGCGGCGATGCTGGGGGTGGAACGCTCGCGCGACGCCCGCGAGGTCGCGCGGCGCTTCGCCACCCTGGTCACCCCGACCCTCAACCTCATCGTCGCCGACCGCGGCGGCCACGTGCGCTACCAGGCGTGCGGGCTGCTGCCGCGGCGCGCGCGCGCGCCGGCGCCGGGGCCCCTGCCCGGCGATGGCGCTCACGAGTGGACCGGCTTCGTCGCGACCGAGCGCATGCCGGCGTGGGACGTGCCCGCCGGCGGCGTGGTGGTCAACGCCAACAACCGCCCGGTGGGCCCCGCGTTCCCCGACCCCCTGCCGCGCTACGACTGGGCCCACGACCGCGCGCTGCGCATCGCGCAGCGACTCGGGGGCGATCCCTCCATCACGCTCGCCGACCTGCGCAGCGTGCAGAACGACGTGCGCTCGACCATGGCGTCGCGGCTGGTGCCGCGGCTGGTGGCGTGCGCCGACTCGGCGCGCGGCACGCTCGGACCGCGCGCGCGTGCCGCGCTCGACACGCTGCGCGGCTGGGACTTCGAGGCGCGGCGCGACCGCGTGGCGCCGACGCTGTGGCGCGCGTGGTACGCGGCGCTGGCGCGGCGCTGGGGGCTCGAGGGGCTGCCCGCGCGCCTGCTCGCGACGCTCGACGGCGAGGCGCGCGAGACGCCGGCGCTGGCACGCGTGAGCGAGCGTCCCGCCCGCGGCGCCGCCGCCGCGCTCGACAGCGCGCTGGTCGACCTCGCCCGCCTGCTCGGCCCCGACCTGTCGACCTGGCGCTGGGGGCGCGCGCATCGGGCCCACTTCCCGCGCGAGATCGCGGGCTGGTACCCGGACGAGCCGGGGTGGCGCACCGCGAGCGTGGCGGTGGACGGCGACAACTCCACGCCGTGCGTGGCCCCGTCGCGGCTGCCGCGCTCGATCGAGGTCGTGCACGGCCCCGCGTTCCGCCACCTGGTGGATCTGGCGGTGGGCGACTCCTCGCTCGCGGTGATCCCGCCCGGCAACGTGCCCGACGACGCGCCCAGCGCGCGCGAGCTCACCCGGCTGTGGGCCGGACACGGCTACGTGCCGCTGTTCCTCGAGGGACCGCGCATCGACGCGGTCGCCGCCGGGCGGCTCCGCCTCACCCCCGCGAGCTGAGCCCGCCTCACGCGCGCGGCCGCGCGACGGCGCCCCCGCCCCTGCGACACGATGGGCCCGCCTCGTCCGCGGCGGGCCCGATCGAGCCTGGGTGCGGCGGCGGTCAGTAGGCCGCGAGCTCGCGGATGGCGCGCACCATGGAGTCCTTCTGCGGCAGGATCACGTCCTCGAGCTGGGGCGAGTAGGCGACCGGCGTGTCGAGCGCCGCCACGCGCCGCACCGGCGCGTCGAGGTCCATGAAGCACTCCGGCGCCATGCGCGCCGCGACCTCGGCCCCGAAGCCGCACGAGAGCGTGTCCTCGTGCGCGACGATGACGCGTCCGGTCTTGGCCACGGAGCCGGCCACGGTCTCGAAGTCGAACGGCTGCATGGTGCGCAGGTCGAGCACCTCGGTGTCGATCCCCTCGTCGGCCAGCTCCTGCGCCGCGAGGTAGCTGCGCTGCACCAGCGCGCCCCACGTCACCACCGTGACGTCGTGCCCGGGCGCACGACGCGCGCCCGGCCGAACGGCACCGTGTACTCGGGGCCCGGGTACGGCTCCTTGGCGTAGGGCTGGCGGTAGAGGTGCTTGTGCTCGAGGAACAGCACCGGGTCCTCGCTGCGCAGCGCGGTGCGCATCAGGCCGGCGGCGTCGCTCGCGTAGCTCGGCATCACGACGCGCAGGCCGGGGCAGTGCGCGAAGATGCTCTCGCCGCACTGGCTGTGGTACGGCGCGCCGCCGCGCAGGTAGCCGCCGTAGGCGGTGCGGATGATGACCGGGCAGCTGAACGCGTTGTTCGAGCGGTAGCGCATGTAGCCCAGCTCGTCGCGGATCTGCATCATCGCCGGCCAGATGTAGTCGAAGAACTGGATCTCGACCACGGGCCGCAGGCCCAGCGTCGCCAGGCCGATGGCGCGGCCCACGATGTTGGCCTCGGCGAGCGGCGAGTTGTACACGCGCTTGCTCCCGAACTGCTTCTGCAGCCCCCAGGTGACGCCGAACACGCCGCCCTTGCCCCGGGTCTCCTCGAGCGCGTCCTCGTGGGAGTTGTCCGCCACGTCCTCGCCGAACATCACGATGCGCGCGTTGCGCTGCATCTCGTCGCGCAGGCAGTAGTTGATGCTCTGCAGCATGGTCTCGGCCGAGTCGGGCCGCTCGGGCTTCGGCTCGCTCACGAACCGGTCGGAGGTCGGGTCGATGTCGGGCGAGAACACGTACATCGTGGCCGTCTGCACCGGCGGCTGCGGCGACGTCTGCGCCTCCTCGCTCGACTGGCGCAGCGCGGCGTGGACCTCCTCGTGCAGCGCGGCCAGGCTCTTCTCGTCGAGCAGCCCGCGCTCCACCAGGTAGCGCGAGAACGTGCGCAGGCAGTCCTGCTCGGCCTCGGTCTCGCGCAGGTGCTGGGGCTTGTACTTGGTCTCGTCGTCCGACATCGAGTGCGAGTACGGTCGCGTGACCTTGGCGCGCACGAACGCCGGGCCCCTGCGCTCGCGGCAGTACGCGATCGCCTCGCGCAGCGCCGCGTACGACGCGAGCGGGTCGTTGCCGTCCACCTCGCCGATCCAGTGCAGGTTCGGGAAGCCCTTCACCAGCCGGGCGACGTTGCCGCCGGCGGTCTGCACCTCCACCGGCACCGAGATGGCGTAGCCGTTGTCCTCGATCAGGAACAGCACCGGCAGCCTCAGGTTGCACGCGGAGTTGAGCGCCTCCCAGAACTCGCCCTCGCTGGTGGTGCCGTCACCGCCACTGACGTAGACCACCTCGTCGCCCTGGACCCGGCCGCGCAGCTCCGGATGCTCGCCCTCGAGGTCGCGGTACTTCACCAGCGCCTCGGCCGCGCCCACCGCCTGCAGGAACTGCGTCCCGGTCGGGCTCGACTGCGACACGATGTTGAGCCGCTTGTGCCCCCAGTGGCTCGGCATCTGGCGGCCGCCCGAGTTCGGGTCCTCGGCGGCGCCGACCGCCGAGAGCAGCATCTCGCGCGGCGTCATGCCGAGCTGCAGGCACAGCGCCCGGTCGCGGTAGTAGGGATAGAACCAGTCGTACGCCGGGCCGCAGCAGCTTGCCGGCCGCCGCCAGCACCGCCTCGTGGCCCGCTCCCGAGATCTGGAAGAAGATCTGGTCGAGCTTCTTGAGCCGGATCTCCTCGTCGTCGATCCGGCGCGAGGTGTACATCGTGCGGTAGAGGCCGACGAGGTCGTCGCGCGTCAGGCCATGGTGCTCGGCCGTCGGGGTCACGTGCGCGCGCGTGGCCGCCATGGTGGCGTCTCCTAGGGGTCCGGGATGTGGCGTAGGACCGCGGGAGGGTACCCGAGCGGGCGAGTGCGCATCAAACGGCGCCTGCGGGCGCCTCCCACCGGGCGTCGTCCGCCCCACCTGGGCTCGCCTCAGGCGGCGCGCGGCGACACGACCGAGGCGCTGTAGGCCGCGGCGCGCGCCAGCGATCGCTCCACCCGCTCGAGCAGCGCGGCGGCCCGGAACGGCTTGGCGAGGAAGTCCACGCGGTCGTCGAAGCGCGGGTCGTTGACCTCGTCGGCGGTGATCGAGCCGGACATCAGCACCGCGCGCGCGCCGGGGTGGCTGGCGAGGAAGCGGGCGGCGATGTCGAAGCCACCGGGGCCGGGCATCACCACGTCGGAGACCAGCACGCGGTACGACTGCGCCACCGGGCGCGACAGCAGCTGGAGCGCCTCGTCGCCACTGGCGGCCGCGACCACCTCGTAGCCCTTCGAGCGCAGCACGGTCTCGACCAGACGGCGCACCACGGGCTCGTCATCGACGAGGAGCACGGTGGCGGCCGGAGCCGGTGAGGCGCTCGCGCCTGACGGCGCGGCTTGGGCGCGCGCCTCGGGGCGCGGCTGGGCTGACTCGGTCATCGGGTCCCTCCGAGCGCATCCGGGAAGCCCGACAGCGAGCATCCCGCGTGCGCCAGATACATGCACGGCTGCCGCCCTCATGGCGGTCTCGTCCCGGGCTTCGTTTTTCTGGGTCCGAGGGGTCGGGCCCGGTACGCGGGACGAAAAGTGTATCGGCAGCGGTGATAACCGACTTCACGCCGAACGCAAGCACTCCCGTGGCCAGCGTCCGCGGGGCGCCGGGGGCCGGCCCGCCCGGAGGGCGGCTCCCCCCGGGCCCGCGATCGCCGTCCCGCGCCGGCGACAGCCCGGCGCCGGCGGGCTCGCGCTCGCAGACCCCGCCGTCAGTATCCCAGCGCGCAGCCGTCCTTGCGCTTCTCGGTCGCGCCGGCGTAGATGCCGGTGACGGGGTCGCGCCAGATGGCCTGGTAGCCGCCGTAGGCGCCGACCGATTCCGGGGTGATGCCGTGCCCGCGGCGCTTCAGCTCCGCGAGCACCGTGTCGGGCAGGCCGTCCTCGAGGTGGAGCACGCCGCCGTCGGTCATCACCGTCCCGGTGGGCTCGCTCGATCCGGTGTGGTGGAAGCGGAGCGCGTCGCCCGCCTCCTGCAGGTTCATGCCGAAGTCCACCAGGTTCACGATCACCTGCGCGTGCCCCTGCGGCTGCATGTCGCCGCCCATCAGGCCGAACGCCATCAGCGGCTTGCCGTCCCTGGTGACGAACGCGGGGATGATGGTGTGGAACGGCCGCTTGCCCGGCTCGAGCCGGTTGGCGTGGCCGTGCGTGCAGCGAGAACAGGTCGCCGCGGTTCTGCAGGCCGAAGCCGAGCTCGGGCACCACGTAGCCGCTGCCGAAGCCGGTGTAGTTGCTCTGGATCAGCGACACCATCATGCCGCTCGCGTCGGCGGTGCACAGGTAGGTGGTCTCGGCGCTGTCGAGCGCCGCCGGGTCGCCGGGCCGGATCGCTCGGCTGCCGTGCGCGCCATGGGTCGATGAGCTTGGCGCGCTCGCTTCGCGTAGGCCTTCGAGAGCAGCTCCGCCACCGGCACCTTCGCGAAGGCCGGGTCGGCGTAGTAGCGCGCGCGGTCCGCGAAGGCGAGCTTCTTGGCCTCGACCATCACGTGCCAGAAGTCGGCGCGAGCCGCGGCCCATGGACTTGAGGTCGAAGTTCTCGAGCATGTTCAGCATCTGCAGCGCCGCGATCCCCTGGCCGTTGGGCGGCAGCTCCCAGACGTGTAGCCGCGGTAGTCGGTCGAGACCGGCGCGTCCCACGTCGAGGTGTGACGCGCGAAGTCCTCGAGCGAGAAGAACCCGCCGTTCGCCTGCGAGTAGCGCACGAGCTCGGCGGCGATCGGCCCCTTGTAGTAGGCGTCGCGCCCCTTGGCCGGCGAGCAGTGCGCAGCGTCTTCGCCAGCGCCGGGATTGCGGAAGATCTCGCCCTCGCGCGGGCGCGTGGCCGCCCGGCATGAACACCTGCGCGAAGCCCGGCTTGTCCTTGAACACCCGCGTCGAGCGCTCCCAGTCGGAGGCGATCACCGGCGAGAGCGGGAAGCCCTCCTCGGCGAAGTCGATCGCCGGGCGCGAGCACGCGCTCAGCGGCAGCCTGCCGTAGCGCGCGTGCAGCGCGAACCAGCCGTCCAGGTGCCCGGCACCGTCCACGAGTACGGCGAGTAGAGCGGGATGGTGCCGTCGGGCTCGGGCTTCACCTTGTCCGCGGTGAGCGCGAGCGGCGCACGGCCGCAGCCGTTGAGGCCGTGCAGCGTGCTGTCGTCTTCGGGTCCCAGACGATCGCGAACAGGTCGCCGCCGAGGCCGTTCGCGGTCGGCTCCATGCAGTCCGAGGCAGGCGTTGACGGCGATCGCGGCGTCCACGGCGCTGCCGCCGGCCTTGAGGACCTCGAGGCCCGGCCTGCACCGCGAGCGGCTGCGCGCGCGCACACCATGCCGTGCGGCGCGTACACCACCGAGCGGGTGGCGATGCCGCGGGCGGCGAAGGTGGTCTGGTCGGAAGCGGCAGTCATGACGAGGCTCGCCAGGACGACGGCGACGAGGCGCGGGCGGAACATGCGGGGACCTCCGGGAGGACGTGGACACGCGGCGTGCGCGCGAGGGTAGCCGCGTCGCCGAGTGAGGACAACACCCGGCCCGCGGCGCGCGGTTGAGCCCCCGCGGAGCGATGCCTATACTCCGGCGGTTCGGATCCCCGCGCACCATCGCATCGTCCAAGGAGCCCATCATGTCCCGCCACGGCGAGGATTTCTACCAGATCGACGCACTGCTCTCCGAGGACGAGATCGCCATCCGCGACCAGGTGCGCGAATGGGTCAACGAGCGCTACCTGCCGATCATCGAGAAGGCCTACGAGGAAGGCTACTTCCCCAAGGACGTCATCCCCGAGCTGGCCGAGCTGGGCCTGTTCGGCGCGACCCTGCCCGAGAAGTACGGCTGCGCCGGCATCGGTGCCACGGCCTACGGGCTCATCATGCAGGAGCTGGAGCGCGGCGACTCGGGCCTGCGCTCCTTCGTCTCGGTGCAGGGCGCGCTGTGCATGTACCCGATCTTCGAGTACGGCAGCGAGGAGCAGCGGAAGAGCTGGCTGCCGCCCATGGCCAAGGGCGAGGTGATCGGCTGCTTCGGGCTCACCGAGCCCGACTTCGGCTCCGACCCCGGCGGCATGATCACGCGCGCCCAGCGCGTCGACGGCGGCTGGGTGCTGAACGGCGCCAAGATGTGGATCACCAACGGCACCGGCCGACCTGGCGATCGTCTGGGCCAAGCACCGCGACGCGGCCAGCGGCAAGGACCATGTCATGGGCTTCCTGGTCGAGAAGGGCTTCAAGGGCTACTCGGCGCCGGAACAGAAGCACAAGCACTCGCTGCGCGCCTCGGTGACCAGCGAGCTCATCCTGCAGGACGTGTTCGTGCCCGACTCGCACGTGCTGCCCGAGGCCAGGGGCCTCAAGGCGGCGCTCTCCTGCCTCACCCAGGCGCGCTACGGCATCGCCTTCGGCGTCATCGGCGCCGCGATGGCGTGCTTCGACGCCGCGCGTGGACTACAGCAAGAGCCGCATCATGTTCGGCAAGCCGATCGGCTCGCTTCCAGCTGGTGCAGGAGCAAGCTCGCCGATCATGCTGACCGAGATCGCGAAGGGGCAGCTGCTCGCGCTGCAGTGCGGCCGCATGAAGGAGCGCGGCACCTGCACCGCCCGAGCACGTGTCGATGGCCAAGCGCAACAACTGCGAGATCGCGCTCGACATCGCCCGGCGCGCCCGCGACATCCTCGGCGCCAACGGCATCACCTCCGAGTACCCGGTCATGCGCCACATGTGCAACCTCGAGTCGGTGAAGACCTACGAGGGCACGCACAACATCCACACGCTGGTGCTCGGCGAGCACATCACCGGGCTGGCCGCCTACCGCTGATCCGGCGCCGGACCCCTCCCACGACGAATCCCGGGTGGCGACGCCACCCGGGATTCGTGCGTCGGCGCGCGGGCGCGCCTCAGGGCGCGAGCGCGACCCGCGCCATCGCCATGCGTGGCCCCTGCTCGACCACCACCCGGTAGGTGCCGGGCGCGAGCGGGGCGCCGCCCTCGACGCGCATGGACTGTTCCCCGGGCGCCGCCGGGAGGTAGTCGCGCGACCACAGCGTCCGGCCGCCGGCCTCGAGCACGGCCACCCGCGCGTGGAGGTCCTCGGGCAGCGAGAACGCCACCACCGTCGCCCCGCTCGCGGCGTCAATGCGCAGCCCACGCACCGACAGCGCGAAGCGGCCCGGGATCTCGACCCGCGCCTCGCCGCCGAAGGCCTCGCTGCCCCCGCACCGACCCCGAGGCAGTAGGCGTAGCGCTCGCCCGCGACCACCGACTCGTCGATCCAGGTCACCCGGCGCGCCGCGTCGGGACGCACCGTGCCGAGGCGCTCCCAGGCGCCGCGCGCGTCGCGGCGGTAGACCGTGGCCGCGGCGGGCCCCGCCGGCAGCTCCCACGCGAGCTCGGCGCGCGAGTCGCCCACGTGCACCATCCGCGGCGTCGCCGCCAGCGCGGGGCTGGCATCGAACGCGCGCGTCGGCAGCCCGCCGCGCCATGCCGGCGGCAGCGGTGCCTGGGCCGGCGGCGCGCCGCTCACCAGCGTCACGAGCTGGGTGGCGAGGCGGGCGAGCACGGCGGCCTCGACGGCGACCGGCGCGGCCAGCACCGTGGCGGTCGCGGAAGCGGCGTGCGCGGTGGGGACGAGTGCGGCCGTGACGAGCAACATCGCGGCGGCGAGCGGGCGGGCGGACCTCATGGATGGGCCTCCATGCGCACCCGTCCCGGCGGGGCATGCGGTGGCCCCGGCGAGCCGGCGCGCGGCTGCGCGTGGTGTCATCGAGTCGCTTTCGCCGGAGGTCCGCTGGCCGGAAGGGTGGGCGAGCACGCGCGCGAGGCGCGGGCACGGCCGAGACCCGGCACCGAGGGTACCCTTAGCATCGGCCGGCACGGCGCATTCTGGAGCCCGCGACCCGCGCGGCGGCCCGACCCGGGCTCGGGCGGTGTCGCGGCATGCGGGATGCACGGTCCGCGCCCCCCGTCGGCATCCATCGGGCATCCGCCGCGACCGTCCGTCGCC
This sequence comes from Candidatus Eiseniibacteriota bacterium, assembly GCA_963725865.1. GTDB lineage: Bacteria > Eisenbacteria > RBG-16-71-46 > RBG-16-71-46 > RBG-16-71-46 > CAVSAC01. The sequence continues at coordinate 39,179 of CAVSAC010000011.1, read as the reverse complement.
CCGCCGCGACCATCCGTCGGGCCCGGGTGGCCGCGCGCCGTCCCGCGTCCCTATGCTGGGGCCATGATCGATACCAACACCGGCCGACCGCGCTCCGCGGGCCGCGACCTGCTCGGGCTGCTGTGGCGCCAGCCCCTGTTCGCCGTGCCCTTCGCGCTCTTCTTCGCGCTCATCGAGGGCGACGGCTGGCGCTCGATGTGGGGCTACTACCTGGTGGCGCTGGTGTTCTCCTACTGCATCGCGCTCGCCATCTGGGTCACCGCGAACTTCATCGCGCCGCGGGTGCTGGCGGGCGGCGGACGGCTGCTCAAGGGCGGGCTGCCCCAGCACGCGCTGCTCCACGTCGGCGCGAGCGTCATGGGCGCCTACGTCGCCGCGCTGGTGGTGCGGCTCACGCTCATCCCCGGGTTCCTCGGTGACCTGAGGAGCCTGCTGGTGATGTCCGCCTTCACGCTGCTGTTCACCGCGCTGGTGACCGGCATGATCTACGCGTGGCACTTCTACCATGCCGCCCTCGGCCGGGTGCGCGCCGAGGAGGAGATGAACCTCGCGCGCCGCATCCAGCGCGGCTTCCTGATGACCGCGTTCCCGCGCCGGCCGCGGCTCGAGGTCCACGCGGTGAACCTGTCGTCGCGCGAGGTGAGCGGCGATTTCTACGACGTGGTGGCCGCCGGCGAGGACGCCTTCCTGGTCGCGATCGCCGACGTCTCCGGCAAGGGCGTGCCGGCGGCGCTGCTGTCGTCGATGCTCCAGGCCGCGCTGCGCACACAGGCCGGCGTGGTGTCCTCCACCGCGGCCATCATGGCCAACCTCAATCGCCTGGTGTGCGAGAGCACCTCGCGGCAGCAGTTCGCCACCTTCTTCCTCGCGCGGGTGGACGAGCGCGCGCTCACCCTCACCTACACCAACGCCGGCCACAACCCGCCGCTGCTGCTGCGGCCGGGAGCGGCGCCGCGCGCGCTCGAGCGCGGTGGCACGGTGGTCGGCATGCTCGACTTCGTACGCTACGAGGAGGAGACGCTCGCGCTCGCCTCCGGCGACCGCATCCTCGCCTACACCGACGGGCTGAGCGAGGCGCAGCGGCCCGACGGCGCCATGTTCGGCGACGACCGCGTCGCCCAGCGTGCCGCCGCGCTCGACGGCGCGCTCAGCGCCGAGGAGGTGTGCGCGCGACTGCTCGCCGAGCTGCGCGCCTGGCTCGCCGGGCGCGAGGCCGGTGACGACGTGACGGTGCTGGCCCTGCGGGTGCACGACCCCGAGCCGGCGGCGCGGGTCGAGCGCCGCTGACCCGGCCGCCGGGCCGGCCGGCAGACCGCTCGTCCGCCCCGATCGACCACTGGTCGGCCGCGGCATTCCACCCCGACCGCGGCGCGCGGAGGATGCAGGCGATGGACACGACCCACGAACGACCCGGGCACCGTCCCCGGCGCACCCTGCTGCGGAGCCTGCTGCGCACGCTGCTGCTCCAGCCGTTGTGGGCGGTCCCGTTCGCGCTCTTCTTCGGCACCATGTTCGGCAGCCGCTGGCAGTCGTACCTGCTCGCCTACAAGGCGTCGCTGGTGTTCTCGCTCTCGATCGGCATCACGCTGTGGGCGGTGGGGCAATTCGTCGAGCCGCGGCTGCTGCGCACCTGGCCCCGTGGCCGCGACCTCGGACTGCGCGTGGGGGGGGCCTACATCGCCGCCGCGATCCTGGCGTCCTACCTCGCCGCGTACCTCATCCATCTGTTCGTCATGCCGGGCTTCATGGGCACCCCGCGCTCGGTGCTCGTGGCCACGATGTTCACCCTGCTCTTCGTGGCGCTGTTCGGCGGCATCAACTTCGCGATCGCGTTCTACCGCGTGGCGGCCCAGCAGTCCCGCGCCATCGAGCGACAGAGCGCCGAGCTGGCGCGCGCCGAGCTGCGCGCGTTGCGCGCCCAGATCAACCCTCACTTCCTGTTCAACACCCTCAACACCATCGCGGCGCTGATCGCCACATCGCCCGGGCGAGGCCGAAGACACCACCACGCGGCTGGCCGACCTCTTCCGCTATGCCCTCGCGGCCTCGGACCGCGACCACCAGCGCCTCGGCGACGAGCTCGCCTTCCTGCGCGACTACCTCGCCATCGAGCGCACGCGCTTCGGGGACCGCCTGCGCCTGCGCGAGGAGGTCGAAGCCGGCCTCGACGACGTGCCGGTGCCGAGCCTGCTGCTCCAGCCGCTGGTGGAGAACGCGGTGCGTCACGGCGTCGCGACGCGTGTCGAGGGCGGCACCGTCACGCTTGCCGCGCGTCGCGTCGGCGAGACGCTCGAGATCGACATCATCGACGACGGCCCGGGCTTCGCATCCCGCCCCGGCCCCGACGGCGCCGGATTCGGGCTGCGCTCGGTGCGCGAGCGCCTGCGCCTCGCCGGAGCGCCGCACGCCCTCGAGATCGATTCCACACCCGGACACGGCGCCCGCGTGCGCGTCGTCCTGCCGCTGGCCACGGTCGCGGCTCCCACCTCAACCGGAGGCACACCATGAGACGGATCCTGTCATCGCTGCTGATCCTCGCCGCGGCCACCGCGGCATCCACCCCCGCGCGCGCGGCCGGAACCCTCGCCGCCGAGCGCACCGCGCTGCAGGCGGCGGTCGACCGCGGGGAGAGCGCGGCGATCCTCGCCGCGCGCGCCCGTTTCGAGGCCGCCGCCGCCGCCGACCCGAAGGCCGCGGCGCCGCGCTACTGGGTCGCGCTCGCCGACTGGCGCGCGCTGCCGCTGGTGTGGGGCCAGGACCAGGTCCAGGCTCGGCGGCTCGCCAAGGACGGACTCCAGCGCATCGATGAGGCGCTCAAGCTCGATCCGAAGCAGGGTGGCGCGTACGCGCTCAAGGCGGCGCTGCAGGGGCTCAGCATCGGCCTCGACCCCGGCACCATGATGACCCTCGGCCCGGACTCCGAGGCCAACTTCCAGCGGGCGCGCGAGCTCGCCGGCAGCGACCCGAGGGTGTGGCTGCTCGACGGCATCGGCACGCTCAACAAGCCGGCCGCCTTCGGCGGCGGCGTCGAGAGCGCCCTCGAGCGCTTCCAGCGCGCCCAGGAGCTATTCGCCGCCGCGCCCGCCGACAGCGCGGGACCGTACGGCTGGGGGCGCGACGACGCCTTCGTGTGGGCCGGCCGCGCCGAGATGTCGCGCCAGGGAGACGCCCGCGCGATCGAGTTCTACCGCAAGGCGCTCGCGGTCAATCCCGCCAACGGCTGGGTGTCGCATGCGCTGCTGCCCCAGGCCGAGCAGGCGCTGAAGGAGGCGGCGGCCAGGTGATCGTGCGTCCCGGCCTCGCAGCCGCCGCCCGCGCGGCGCTGGTCCTCGCCCTGGTGCTGGTGGGGGCCGCGCCCGCGCGCGCCGCGGCGACGGTGCGCGTCAGCGGCGTGGTGGTGGATCGGGGCGGCCAGCCGGTGGAGTACGCCACGGTGGCCTGCCCGGCGCTGCGTGTCGGGGCCGCCGCTGACGAGCAGGGCCGCTTCGCGCTCGAGCTGCCGCCCGGCCGCGCCCGGCTCGAGGTCACGCAGATGGGCTACGAGCGCGCGCGCCTCGAGGTGCGCGTGGTCGAGGGCCTGGCGCCGCTGCGGGTGGTGCTGGCCGACGAGCCGCTCGAGCTCGCCGAGGTGCAGGTGACGACCTCGGCGTTCGGCAAGGCGGGCAAGAGCGAGGGCGCCACGCTGCGCCGCATGGACGTGGTCACCACGCCCGGCGGGGCCGCCGACCTCATGCAGTCGCTGCGGGCGCTGCCCGGCATCAACGCACCCAACGAAGGCGCCGCCGTGTACGTGCGCGGCGGGGACCCGAGCGAGACCGCTCATCCGCCTCGATGGCAACGAGGTCGGCCACCCCTACCACTACGAGGGCGCCTCGGGCGGACTGTTCAGCGCGCTCGACGCCTACCTGGTGAAGGGGGCGTTCTTCTCGAGCGGCGGCTTCGGCGCGCGCTACGGCGGCGTGCTCTCGGGGGTGCTCGACATCGACACCCAGGACCCCGGCGACCAGAAGAGCGTCAACGCCGGGATCAACATGGTGGGCGCCAACCTGTCCACGACCTGGACGCTGGTGCCCGGCCGGCTGAGCGGGATCGCCTCGGTGCGCTTCAGCGACACCGACGTGCTCATGCGCGTCTACGGCTCGAGCCGTGACTACCAGAGCGCGCCGCTCAGCCACGACGCCGCCGCCAAGCTGGTGTGGCGCTACTCCTCCACCGGCCGCGCGACCCTGACCGGGCTGCAGAACGGCGACCGCACGGCGGTGACCGCGAACGCGCTCAACGTGAAGTCGCTCTACCTGGAGCACGCCCGCAACCAGCTGCTCGCGCTCGACGTGAGCGACGCGCCCGGCGAGCGCGTGGCGCTCCACCTGCGCGGGGCGCTCCAGCGCTACCGTGACGACTGGACCTTCTCGGGCTTCGGCACCGCGCGCGACGAGACCAACCTCCAGGGCAACCTCGAGGGCGTGTGGACGCCCGACCCGCGCCACGCCATCAGCTTCGGCGCCAACCTGCCGCGGCGCGCGGCGCACATCGTCGGCAGCCTGCCCGCCGACAGCGTCGACCTGGCCGCGGGCGCGCCGCTGCGCGGCTACGACTACCGGCCGGTGCTCGACACGCCGGGGATGTACCTCGAGGACAAGCTGCGCGTGGTCGGCCCGGTCTACGCCACGCTCGGCGGGCGCGCCGACCGGGTGTCGAACACCGGCCAGTGGACCTTCGACCCGCGCGTGGCGCTGGCGTGGCGGGTGGACGACCGCCAGACCGTGCGGCTGGCGACCGGGCGCTACCACCAGGCCGCCGACGTGCGCCGGCTCGACCGCGTCTACGGCAACCCGCGCCTGGGGCCACTGCGCGCCGACCACGTCATCGCCGGCTGGGAGTGGCTGTCGCAGAACGCGAACCTCCGCCTCGAGGCGTTCCGCAAGGACTACCGCGACCTGGTGACCGACGACTCGCTCAGCTTCTACGCCAACCGCGGCAGCGGCTTCGCGCGCGGCGTGGACGTGTTCGTGAAGGGCTCTCACCGCTGGACCAGCGGCTGGATCTCGTACGGCTACCTCGACACCAAGCGCCAGGAGGGCGACGATCCCCGCCAGCTGCCGGCGGCCTACGGCGTCAAGCACTCGCTCACCCTGGTCGGCAACTACCAGTGGAGCGGGGTGTGGATCCTGGGCGCGCGCTACGGCTGGTCGTCGGGACCCCCGTGGACCCCGGTGGTGGACCGCATCTGGGACCCGGCGCGCGCCATCTGGCGGCCGGTGTTCGCCGAGAACCGCTCGGCGCGCATGCCGGCCTACCAGCGCCTCGACCTGCGCGCCACGCGGCTGTTCACGCTGCCGCGCGGGCTCGGCCTGCCGCCGAGCGCGCCGTGCGCGGCCTACATCGAGGGGCTCAACGTGCTCGGGATACGCAACGTCCTCGAGTACGTGTACAACTCGGACTACTCGCGCCGCTACCGCCGCGAGTCGTACTTCTCGCGCGCCATGCTCGTGGCCGGCATGTCGCTGACGTGGTAATGCTCGCCCCATGGACGCCACCCCGCTGCGCATCGTGATGGTGGACGACGAGCCGCTGGCGCGCGCGCGCGCGCGCCGGCTGCTGCAGGGCATGCCCGCGGTCGCGGTCGTGGGCGAGGCCGGATCGGCGGTCGAGGCGCGCGCGGTGATCGCCGCCGCGCGTCCCGACCTGGTGCTGCTCGACGTGCAGATGCCGGGCGAGGACGGCTTCGCGCTGCTGCGCTCGCTCGACCCGCGCCCGGCGGTGGTGTTCGTCACCGCCTACGACCAGTACGCGGTGCAGGCGTTCGAGGAGAACGCGGTCGACTACCTGCTCAAGCCGTTCCGCGCCGAGCGGCTCGCCACCGCGCTGGAGCGCGCGCGCCGCGACCTCGCCCATCCCGAGGACCTCACCGCGCGGCTCGCGGCCATGCTCGCGACGCTCGGCGGCGGCACCCCCACCCATCTCGAACGGCTCACGGTGCGCGTCGGCAACCGTCAGATCATCCTCCGGACCGCGGAGGTGCTGTGGTTCGGCGCCGAGGACAAGCTGGTGTTCGCGGCGACCCCGGGCGACCGGCACTGGCTCGACCTCACCCTCGACCATCTCGAGCGCCGGCTCGACCCGCGGCACTTCGCGCGCGTGCACCGCGGCGCGATCGTCAACCTCGAGCACGCGGTCGCGCTGCGCCCGGCGTTCGCCGGCACCTGGCGCCTGCAGCTCGACGACGCGGCGCGCACCGAGGTGCCGGTCAGCCGCGCCCGCGCGCGCGCCTGCGCAAGCGGCTCGGCGCCTGAGCGGCGCGCTGTAACACGGCTGAAACACGCCCCGCCGGGCGCGCTTGACCGCCACGCGGCGAGCGGGTACACACACGGCTCGCACCCCCCTCGACTCCACGCAGGGACCGCCGACCGGAGCCCGCCGCGCATGACGCCGCCCCTTCCGCAGCACAGCGCCGAGTTCAAGAAGCGCCGCACCCAGAACTGGCTCGTCCTCGGCCTCACCTACGCCGCGATGTACATGGCGCGGTACAACTTCGCGCTCGCCAACAAGTCGCTCTCCGACACCTACGGCTGGGACAAGGCCGAGGTCGGATCGATCATCTCGTTCGCGACTCTCTGATCTACGGGGTGTCCGCGCTCTTCAACGGCCCGCTCGCCGACCGCTTCGGCGGCCGCCGCGCCATGCTCATCGGCGCGTTCGGCGCCGTCGTCTTCAACCTCATGTTCGGCCTCGGCGCCTACCTCCACGTGCTCGGCACCGGGGCGCTGCTGTTGAGCTACTTCGCCACGGTGTGGACGCTCAACATGTACTTCCAGTCCTACAGCGCGCTGGCGCTCATCAAGGTGAACTCCGGCTGGTTCCACGTCAGCGAGCGCGGCGTGTTCTCCGCGATCTTCGGCTCGATGATCCAGAGCGGGCGCTTCGCTGGTGTTCCTGCTGCTCGCCACCCCGTTCGTGATCGGGCTGCCGTGGCAGTGGCGGTTCTTCATCCCCGCCGGGATCGTGGCGGTGATGGGCATCTTCACGTTCCTGGTGGTGCAGGACTCGCCGAAGGAGGCCGGGCTCGGCGAGTTCGACCCGCAGGACGCCAGCGAGCGGCGACACCGAGGCCATCACCCTGGCCTACGTGATCAAGAAGGTGTTCACCAACCCGGTCGCGCTCACCATCGCGGTCGCCGAGTTCTGCACCGGGCTGGTGCGGCAGGGTTTCGAGCAGTGGTTCCCGCGCTACATGCAGGAGGTCCAGCACCTCGAGCTCGACAACCCGATCTTCCAGAAGAACGCGCTCGCCGTGGTGGCCGCCGGCATCGCCGGCGCGTTCGTGGCGGGCTACGCCTCGGACCGGCTGTTCGGTTACCGCCGCCCTCCGGTCGCGTTCATCGGCTACGTGCTCATGGTGCTGTCGCTCGCGGTGATCTGGCGCACTCACGACCTCACCCTGGTGATCGCGGCGTTCATCGTGAACTCGCTCGCGATCTCGATGGTGCACTCGATGCTGTCGGGCACCGCCTCGATGGACTTCGGCGGCAAGCGCGCCGCCGCCACCGCCGCCGGGCTGTTCGACGGCATGCAGTACGTGGGCGGCTCGTTCGTGGGCTTCGGGATGGGCTGGCTGCTCGACCGCTACGGCTGGGGCTCGTGGGGTCCGAGCATGATCGGGTTCGCGGCGCTGGGCGGCGTGCTCATGCTCACGCTCTGGAACGCGCGCCCCAAGCCGCACGCCAGCGCGCACTGAGCGCGCCGAGCGCGCCGGAGCCCCGGACGGCGACACCGTCCGGGGCTCCGTGTTGTCGGCTCGGGATCCGGTCAGCGCAGCCGCACCACGCGGCGCACCTGCGCGGGCTCGCCCGCCAACTGCAGCCGCGCGAGGTACACGCCGGGCGGCAGTGCGCGGCCCTCCGCATCGCGGCCGTCCCACTCGAGGTGGTGCGCCCCCGGTGACAGGGCACCCGCGACCAGCGTGCGCATCCGGCGGCCCGCGAGATCGTGAACGGTGATGCGCGTCCCACCCGCGTGCGGCAGCGTGAAGGAGAGCACCATCGAGGTCGTGAACGGATCGGGCGCTGGCGCTTCGAGCCGCGCGTGCACGCCACCCTCCGTCCCCGCAGTCGCGCCCGGGGACCAGCGCGCCACGCCGTAGGACGCGATGCCGCCCACGCTCGAGAACCGCCCCGCCATCCACAGGTCGCCGTGCCAGGCACGGATGTCGCGGATGATCGCCTCGCCGGGCCCGTCCACGTCCGCGCCGAGCGAGCTCCACGTCAGCCCGTCCCACCGTGCCACGCCCGGCCCGAGCGGCACGCCGTCCAGGCTGAGCTCGCCGAGCGCGTAGAGTGCATCCGTCGAGGCCGTGAAGCGGCGCACCCCGCGGACCGCGAGCCCGGGCGCCGCCAGCATCCGCCAGGCATCGCCCGCGCGCAGCGCCACGCCCTCCTGCTCCAGGCCGTCGACGGTGAAGCGTCCCGCGGCGATCAGACGCCCGCCCTGCTCGCCCAGCGCGTCGATCCTGACGGCGGAGCCGGCGGCGAGCGTCCTGCCGTCCCAGCGCGCGAGCGCGCCGAGGCCGGGCAGCGTGCCGCCGAGCCAGAGCGCACCCTCGGCGAATGCGTGGCAGGTCACGACGCTCGCGGTGTCGAGTCCCCAGACCGCGCGCCACCCCACGCCGTTGTGGACCGCGATGCCCGGCACGCGCAGGCCGCCCGCGTGGAGGAATGAGCCGGCCACCACCAGGCCGAGCGGCGTCACGGTCATGTCGGTGACCGGACCGTCCACCACACCGACCCCGTCCCGCCATCCGGAGCCGGTCCAACGGCCGACATGAGTGGGCGCTCCCCCACCAGTCGGGCGTCGCGAGCCCCACCCACAGGTCACCCGCGAAGCAGGCCGCCGAGGAAGCCAGCCCGGCTCGAAGGCCGCAGGCCGTCGTCCACCCGGCGTCCGACCAGCGCAGGAGCTGACCGGCCTCGCTCCAGCCACCCGGGCCGAAGGCGTAACGCCAGACGGCCCCCATCGTCAGGAGCGTGTCGCCCGACGCGACCACGGCGGCGAGATCCACCGCGGTCTGCTCGTCGCGCAATCCCGCGCCGTCGTCGGCCCGATCGCGCAGCTCGGTCCAACTCTCCCCGTCGAATGCGACCGGGCCGGCCATGAGGGGTCCGGCGTGCGTCCCGACCGCCCTGAGCACGCGTCCGATGTAGACCAACCGGCCCGCCCACATGGTGGAGGCGTCCACGCTCGGCTGGGGCACCCGATCGAGCATCCGCGCCCCGAGCCCGCGCATGATGGCCATCGACCAGGACGCGCTCGCGCCACTGAACCCCCCGAACATGGCCAGCCCCCAGGGCGTGCTCACGCCGTGGAGCGCCATGCCTTCGACTTTCACGTCGCTCACCCACACCGAGTCGGCGAGACGCAGGACCGCGAGCACGGCGCCGTCGACGCGGAAGCCCCCGTGCGCGTAGAGCTCCCCGCCGTGCACCACCAGACGCGGGGTCCCTGAGCTGATCCGTTGCAGCACGCCCAGGGTATCCCACCCTGGCCCCCGCCGGCGCAGCACCGCCGCCTCGGCCTCGGTCGGCCCCACCACGGTCAGACACACGTCGCCGCGGAAGCGCACCGCCGAGAGGATCCGGCCCGCGAGCCCAGGCGCCTCCGCACGCCACCGGGTGCCATCCCACCGCGCCAGCGAGAGCCGCGCGGGATCGCCGGGAAGCGCCACGTCGCCCACCGCCACCAGGCCGCTGTCGGCCGGCAGCAGCGCGGACACGTCGCCGTCGAGCCCATCACCCAGCGGCGACCACGCCGCACCGTCCCAGCGCGCGACGCGGTGGCAGGCACGGTTCCCCGACCGCTCGAAGCGACCCGATGCCACCAGACCGTCGGGGGCGAGCGCGAGCGCGTCCACGGGTCCGTCGAGGCCGTCTCCGAGCGCGGACCAGTGTGCGCCGTCCCAGGCCGCCACGGACGAAGCGGCGACCCGGCCGACCCGAGTGAACTCGCCGCCCGCGATCAGGCGCGGCCCCGCGTCGAGGAGCACGCCCACTCGGCCATCGAATGCGGGCGCGGAGAAGGCGCTCGACCAGGCTCCTCCGGCGAGCGCCCAGCCGGGCAGGGTGGCGGCGCGGTCGGTGGAGCGCGCGAGCACCGGGGTGGCGGCGAACATCGCGCTCAGCAGCAGCGCGGCGGCGCCAGCGACAGGAACTGGGTGGAGCGGCCTCATCGCACTCTCCCCGACCCGGTCGAGTCAGGATCGCAGGGGGCTGACGCGAAGCTACCGCGATGGCGCTGGCGATGCAGCACCTGATTTCGGGATGGCGGCGCCCCGCGCGCGCCGGAGCCCCGGACGGTGACACCGCCCGGGGCTCCGTGCTCCAGGCCCGGCTGCCGCTAGGCCGCCGCGCGCTCCGCCGCCAGCTCGGCGGTGCGGCGCTTCTCGGCGCGGGTCAGGAACCACACCGCGACCAGGATGAACACCACCGAGGCCCAGTCCTGGGCCGACGGCCACTTCATGCCGAACAGCAGCGCGAGCAGCAGCGTCGAGGTGATGCCGGCGACCAGCGAGGTCAGGCGGTTCACCAGTCCGGCGAACGTGGCGGTGCGCCCCTTGAACATGAAGATGAACACCGAGAAGAACGCCACCGCGCCGTACGGTACGCCGGACAGGAACGCCCACAGGTCGGGCTTCGCGACCGCGCCGGCGAACATCTGGATGCGCTCGTCCTGCCAGCCGAACCACCGCGGCGACAGGAAGAAGAACAGCGTCACCAGCACCATGGTGCCCGAGGCCGCGATCTGCTCGAAGGCGAAGAAGCCCTTGTTGTCGAGCTCCACGCCCTTGGCGCGCGTGTTCTTGAAGAAGTTCATGATGTAGATGCGGATGGTGTAGGCGACGATGTAGAGCGCCATGATGGTCAGCGCCGCACCGTTGTGGATGAAGTCGAACTGGTTCTTGCCCAGCGCCGGGGCCAGCCCGAACGCCGCCGCGACGTGCGCGCCGCGCGCCTCGAGCATGCCGACGATCGGCAGCAGCAGCACGTTGGTGGCCACCGCGAGCAACGCGAACACCACGCCCCAGTTCTCCTCGGCGTAGACGCGCTTCCTGAGGATCCCCTGGCGGATCTGCACCTCGTCCACCAGCCGGCTGATGACGATGATGCTGCCGCGCATGATGACCATGGCGACCATCACCGAGATCGGCAGCGTGTACATGAGCGTGGTGGTCGGGATGACCACCGCCGTGCACACCCCGGAGGGGAGGATGTAGGCCAGCTCGGAGGGCACGGTCCACGGGCCCCACTTCACCCGCCGGTTGGACTTGAGGTGGAACCAGCCGAGCAGGATCACCACGGCGAGCGCGAACGCGCTGCCACCCATGGTGTTGTTGAACAGGTACGCCATCTCGGTCATCGACGGGTGGCGCACGCCGGTGAAGTACTTCACCAGCACGCCGGTCATGACGTAGAAGGAGAAATATCCCGCGCACAGCTGGATCAGCTGGCCGGTGGTTCCCGCTGACTTGTTCGAGGTCACGGCTCCCTTCCCAGGAACGCGCCGCTTCCGTGCGACGCAAGGCGGTCACCGCCGCCGTACACGTTCATGCGACCCTCCCGCAGGAAGCCCACCAGCGTCATCCCGGCAGCCTCCGCGAGCTCGATGGCGAGCGTGGTCGGCGCACCCACGGCGGCGAGCGCCGGGATGCGGGCCCGCGCCGCCTTGAGCACCAGCTCCGCGCCGGCGCGCCCGCTCACCCACAACAGTCCGGAGCCGGCGGGGTAGCGCCCGCGAGCCACCAGTGTGCCACAGACCTTGTCCACGGCGTTATGGCGGCCGACGTCCTCGCGGACCACGTCCACGGACAGGTCATCGGCACACAGGGCCGCCGCATGGAGCCCGCCGGTGGCGGCGAAGGCGATCTGGTCGCGCCGCAGGCGCTCCGGCAGGGCCGCCAGCGCGGCGGCGTCGATGCGCCGGCCCAGCGGCTGGGGCGTGAGCCCGGCCCGCAGCGCCTCGAGGTGGGCCCGTCCGCACAGGCCGCAGGCGGCGGTGGCGGCGAAGTGGCGCTCGAGCCGGGTCCAGTCGAGGGTCACCCCCGGCGCCAGCGTCACCTCGACGGTGTCGGGCTGGTCGGCGCAGGCGGCGGCAGTCTCGCGCAGGCCGGCCACGTCGTCGCGGCAGCGCACCACGCCCTCGGCGGCGAGGAAGCCGAGGGTGAGCTCGCGGTCGTGTCCCGGCGTGCGCAGCGTCACCGCGAGCGCGCGGCCGTCGACGCGGATCTCGAGCGCTCGCTCGACCGCCACCGGGTCCTCGATCCGCTCGGCGCCCGCCGCGGTCAGTCGCAGGACCGGACGCAGCGCCACCCGCGGGCCGAGATCCACGCCGTCAGACCTTGGGGTGCTCGGTCCGGACCACGAGTGTGCCGTCGGCCAGCGCCTCGGTGCGGTAGTCGCCGAACATCGACGGCGACTCGTGCTGCATCAGCCGCAGCATCGCCAGCGCCACCTTGCGGATCTCGACGTCGGCGAACTCGGAGCCGCGCATCTCGATGAAATGGCGCAGCGCGCGCGCGTTGCCGGTGACGAAGATCTTGGTCTCGGTGGCGTTGGGCAGCACCGAGCGCGCGGCCTGGCGCGCCAGCTTGCGCCGGAGCGTGCGGTCGGGCTCGCTGGCGTAGTGGCGCTCGAGCCCGGCGACCAGGCGGTCGTAGGCGGCGCGCGCGGCGTTCACCGCGTCGGTCCAGATCGCGTGCAGCTCGGCGTCGTCGGCGATCGCGTCGGGCTCGATGTACGGCGACTGCGACTCGTCGACGTAGCGCTGCGAGAGCTGGGAGTACGAGAAGTGGCGGTGGCGGATCAGCTCGTGGGTGAACGAGCGCGACACGCCGGTGATCAGGAACGACCACACCGCGTGCTCCAGCACCGAGCCGTGCCCCACCTCGACGATGTGGCCGAGGAACTCGGCGTTGGTCTTGCGCCCCTTGCCGTACGACATGTAGCACACGCGCCCGGCCATCTCGGCCAGCACCTCGGCGCCGATCTCGGTGTCGGTCTGCCACGCCAGCTCGTGGTCGCCGAGGAACCGGTCGATCGCCGCCGTGTCGAGGGTCTGGCGGCCCACCAGGTACACGCTCGGCTCGTGGACGATGCGCAGCGCCTGCGAGGTCTTGGTCTCCACCGCTTCCATGGGCGTGCTCCCGTTGGTCGCGCGCGTCACGGCACGCGCGGCTGAGGCGTCGGGGCCCCGCCACTCGAGGCGAGGCCGCATCCTTCGCCCGCGCGCGGCGCGGGCGGCTCCGTTCGCGGTCACTCTACCACGCGAGCCGGCGGCCCGGACCGTCGAAGTGGCGCGCCTCAGTGCGCCGGCTGGGCGCGCGCCACGTCGCGGACGCGCTCCATCACCCGCTCGACCTCGGCGTCGAGGGTGTAGAAGTGCGGCGCCAGGCGCAGGCCGACGTCCGGCCGCGCGTCGAGCAGCACGTCCTCGGCCAGCAGGGCATGGCACACCGCCTCGGCGTGCGGCACGTCGATCACCACGGTGCCGCCCCGCGCCGCGTCGGCGCGCGGCGACACCACGCGGAAGCCGTACTCGTCGGCGAGCGCGAGCATGCGCGCGGTCTGGCGCAGGGACTTGGCGCGGATCGCCTCGACGCCGATGCGCGCGACGATCTCGTAGCCGGGCCGCGCCGCCGCGAACGCCACCACCGCGGGCGTCCCGGTCCAGAACCGCCGCGCCCCCGCGTCGCGCCGCGTCGGCCCGGAGTCGAAGTCGAACGGGCGCTGGTGCGCCATCCACCCGGTGATGGCCGGCTCCAGCCGCGGTGCCACCGCCGGGCTGACGTAGAGGTAGCCCGCGCCGGGCCCGCCGCACAGCCACTTCACCGAGCCGCCGGTCATGAGGTCGATGCCGGATGCGGTCACGTCCACGGGCAGCGTGCCCACCGCCTGGTAGGCGTCGATGAGCGTGAGCGTGCCGCAGGAGCGGGCGCGCGCCACGATCGGCGCCAGGTCGAGCACCTGCGCGGTGCGGAACAGCACCTGCGAGATCGCCACCACCGCGGTGCGCTCGTCGATCGCCGCGACGATGTCGGCCTCGCTCACCGCGTGGCCGTCGCGCGCCTTCACCCGCACGATCTCGGCGCCGCGGCGCGCCAGGCCTTCGTACAGGTAGAGCATCGAGGGGAAGTCCTCCGCGGTGCACACCAGGCGGTTCCGCGGCGCCACGAAGTCGATGGCCGAGAGGGCGAGCGCCTGGGCGTCGGTCACGTTCTGGTGCATCGAGATCGATCCCGGCGCGGCGTGGACGATCTCGGCGAGCACGTCGGCGACCCGGGTGGGGAGCGCGAACCACGACTCCTCCCAGGCGCGGATGCCGCGCGTCTTCCAGGTCACGGCGTACTGGCGCAGCGCCTCCTCCACCCCGCGCGGCATGGCGCCGAGCGAGTGGGAGATGAAGTGGAGCGTGGACTCCACGGTCGGGAACTCCGACCGCCACTCGACCAGCCGGTCGGTGCCGGCGCTCACGTCGGGATCCATCACGTCCTCTCTCGGCGCTCGCGCCTCAGCGCGCGGCCGTCCGGGCGGCGCCATCCAGCACCGCGCGCACCGCCGCCGCGGCGTCGGGCACCGCGCGCACGCGGTCGAACATCTCGGGATACACCAGCTGCGGATGGCGCTGGACCTCGAGCCAGCGCTCCCAGGGCTCGCCCACCAGCACCAGCGGGACCGCGGGCCGTGCGCCCGCGGCGAGCAGGTTCCAGGTCAGGAACAGCTCCGCGAGCGTCCCGACGCTGCCGGGCACCACGATGAAGCCGTCGGCGCGGGTGACGATGGTGCGCAGGCGCTCGAACAGGTCGCGGGTGTGCACCCGCTCGCGCACGTAGGCGTTGACCGGGCCACGCGCCTCGAACAGCTCGACCGTCACGCCCACGGTGTGGCCGCCGGCCTCGAGCGCACCGCGCGAGCAGGCCTCCATCACGCCCGAGTAGCCGCCGGTCATGACGTCGGCACCGGCCCGGGCGAGCGCGCGTCCGAGCTCGAGGGCGAGGGCGTACACCGGCTCGCCGGGGCGGGCGGTGGCGCTGCCGTAGACGGCGATCAGCGGGCGTCGGGCGGACATCGGGTCTCCGGGCGGTGGGATGGAAGCGGCAGTGTGCCATGGCGGTGGTGGCCACCGCCAGCGCCGCCAGCTCCGCCCGGCGCCACCCGACCGCCCGCGCGCGCGCCGCGCGCCGGCGCGGCCGTGACCCGCGTTGGCGGGCAGGTGAGCGTGCCGATTTCCAGACACTAAACGGATCGCTGATCCCTGCGTCGGAGACTGGCCCCCGGGGCCCGGGCCCACCATGCTCGGCGTGTGACCTTCCCTCCCACACGTCCCGAGGTGCCCGACATGCCCCATCGACCGTACGGATGGCCAGCCCCACGAGCCGGCCTCGCCCGCCTCGCCGCCGCGCTCCTCGTCCACGCCGCGCTCGCCGGCGCCGCGCTCGCCCAGCCGTCGGTGGGCTTCCGCGAGAGCTTCCCCGGCACGCTGACCGCGGGCTGGGGCGGTGGCGCGCCGACCTCGAATCCCGGCACCGGCGGCGTGCTCGGCGCGGGCGATGGCTACCTCCGCATCGCCGTGCCCGGCCCGCTGCCGGGCAATCTCGGCGCGTTCGCGGCGACCCCGCCCTATGCCGGCGACTGGACCGCGGCCGGCATCACCCAGGTCGTGCTGTGGCTGAACGACGTGGACCGACCGGACACGCTCGAGCTCCACCTCGCGCTCGGCAACGGGTTGAACGGCAACTTCTGGGAGTGCACCACCGCGCTGGTGCCACCGCGCGGCCAGTGGGGGCGCTTCGTCGTCGACCTGACGGACTCGGCGAGCTTCGCGCTGATCGGCGGACTGTCCGGCAACTACACGCTCGCGCTCACCGAGGTGGACCGCGTGCTGGTGCGCAGCGACTTCGCCCCCTACGTGCGCCTGCCCGATCCGGTGGTGGGCGACGTCGGGCTCGACGAGGTGCTGCTCACCGACGGCGTGGCGGAGGTGCGCGACGCCGCCCCGCGGCCCCTCGCCGGCGCGGTCCAGCTCGCGGCGCCGACGCCGAACCCGGCGCACGGGCCGGTGACGCTGCGGATGCAGACCTCCGACGCGGCCGCGGTGCGCATCCAGGTCGTGGACGCCATGGGTCGCGTGATCCGCCACGCCGAGCTGCCGGCCACCGCGCCCGGCCCGCGCGTCTGGACGTGGGACGGCGTCGACGACCGCGGGGGCCGCGCGGCCGCGGGCGCCTACCGCGTGCGCGCGATCGGTCCCGGCGGCGGCACCAGCCGGCCGCTGGTGCTGATCCGCTGAGCCGGCGCGGATCCGCCCCGGCGCCGTCCGCGCTCGGCTTCGCCCCACGGTGGCGTCGCCCACGCCACGCGCTATCCTGCGCGGCATGCCGACTCCCGGAGCGGACGTGGTGCAGGTGCTGCCCGATGCCCGGCGCCTCGGCGAGGGCCGGGGCGCGCGCTTCCACATCCGCCTCGACGGCGTGTCGCGCGACGCCTTCGCGGTGCGCTGGCGCGGGACGCTCCACGCCTACGTGAACGCCTGCCCCCACCAGCGGCTGACGCTCGACTTCGGCGACGCGGTGTTCTTCGACGACGCCGGCGACGCGCTGGTGTGCACCCACCACGGCGCGCGCTTCAAGCCCGACGACGGCGCGTGCTTCGAGGGGCCGTGCGCGGGCTCGGGATTGACCCGGCTCGCGCTCGAGGTGAAGGACGGCGCGCTGTGGTGCCTCGGACGCGCGGCGCGCCCCTGAGCGCGCGCGGGCCGCGGACGTCGGCACGCCCGCGGCCCGATCCCATCCGCGCTCAGCGCGCCGAGGGCGTGTTCCGGTTGGCGATGACGCCCCGGTCGGCGACGTCGAGGTAGCCCACCAGCCGGGCGCTGCGGCGCACCGCGTCCGACAGGGTCCCGGCCTTGCGGTCGGCGACGATGGCGCGCGCCAGCGCCGGGGTGAGCGCGAGCGGGTGGCCGCGCTCGCCCTTGTGACGCGGCACCAGGCCGTACGAGAAGCGGGCCCGGTCGCGCGTGGTCCGGTTGGCGGCGAGGGCCTGCAGCAGCACGTTGCCGAGCGACGCCACGGTGACGGGATGCACGTGCGGGTGGTCCACCGGCAGCACCAGGATGCCCTGGGGCTTGCGCTTGAGGGCGACGGCGAGGCCGGCCTGCGCGCTCGAGAGCATGCCGCGCTTCCAGCGCGCGTTGACCACGAACTGGCACTCGAGGCCCCGGGCGCCGTGGCCGTGCGCCTGGACCAGGTCCTCGTGCAGCACCCCGCGCTCCACCAGCGCCTCGAACTCGGCGGTGATGCCGCGCTGCACCGCGCTCGCATGCGCGCCCAGGACCACCACCACGTCGTCGCACGCCGCCCACAGGTGGCGCACGCCGTGCACGGCGAACGACGCCTCGCCGCTCCTGACCAGCGCCTTGTCGCGTCCCATCCGGCTCGAAGCACCGGCGGCCAGCAGCACTCCCACCAGCATGGTCTACCTCCCTGTGGGCTCGGCGTCCCGGGTCTCCGCCTCCGCGGGCCCCTCGACGCCGGGCGTCTCCGTGTCGGCCGCGGGCACGCCCGCCCGCGCGGGCGGCACCCAGCCGGGCTCGATGGCCTTGCCCCGGCGGACCGCGATGACCTGCGCCATGACGCTGACCGCGATCTCCTCGGGTCCATCGGCCCCGATGGGGAGGCCGACCGGCGCGTGCAGGCGCGCGATCTCGTCGTCACCGAAGCCCCGCGCGCGCAGCCGCAGGGCGAACTTGCGCTGCTTGGCGGTGCTACCGAGCATGCCCAGGAAGCGCAGCGGGCGGCGGATCAGGCCCTGGACCAGGCGCTGGTCGAGCGCGTGGTCGTGGGTGGTGATCACCGCGTAGTCGCCGGGCGCGGTCTCGAGGGCGCGCAGGAAGTCCTCGGGGTCCTGCACCACCACGCGCGAGGTCGGGAAGCGCTCGGCGGTGGCCCACTCGGCGCGGCCGTCGACGACGGTGACGTCGAACCCGCACCCGGCGGCGATGGCCGCCAGCGGCTTGGCGATGTAGCCGGCGCCGAAAACCCACAGCCGTGGCGCGGTCTCGATACACTCGAGGAACACGCTCATCTCGCCGCCACAGCACATGCCGAGGTCCTGGGTGAGGTGGCGTTCGACCACCGCGCTGCCGCCGCGCTCGAACAGCCCGCGCGCCGCGGCGAGCACCTCGTGCTCGATGGCGCCGCCGCCGATGGTGCCCACGGTCGTGCCCGCGGCATCGACCAGCATGCGCGCGCCGGCCTTGCGCGGCGTGTAGCCGCGCGACGCGGTGACGGTGGCGATGACGAAGCGGCGGCGCTCGGCGCGCCAGCGCGCCAGCGTCTCCCACACCTCGCCCTCGCGCGTGCGCCGCGGCATGTCGATGCCGGGCGTCCCCGCCGCGGGCGGCGGAGCTCCGCCCTCGCGCCGCAGCGCGTGGTCGTGTTCGTCGAACTCCTCGGGCTCGGTCGGGCTCATGAAGGCACTCCATCGCGGGCGTCGCGGATCGTCCGGGACACGAACACCGGCACCATGGCGCGTCGCCAATCGGTATCGTACGGCAGATTGGGCAGCGGGTGGCACTGCTTGTGAGCGGCCGCGGCGATGGCGGCGATCGCCGCCTCGTCCAGCGCGCGCCCGTGCGCCAGCGTGTCGAGCCCCGCGATCACCCGGGGCTTGGCGGCGAGCGCGCTCACCACCAGTCGCGCCTTGGCGCAGACCGTCGCCCTCGAGGCGCGTGGCGAACGCCACCGAGAGCATCGGGAAGTCGATCGACCTGCGCGGGCGCAGCTTGCGGTAGGCGCTGCGCATCCCGCGCGCGCGCGCCGGCACGACCACGCGCGTCACCAGCTCGTCGGGGCGGCGCACCGTGTTGCGCACGCCGTCGCCGAGGAAGAAGTCGTCGACCGGCAGCAGCTGCGCCGCGCCGCGCGCGCTCGCCAGCTCCACCGGTCGCGTCGAGCGCGATCAGCACCGGCGCCGTGTCCGTGCGAGTGCGCGGCGACGCAGCGCCGGCCCTGCGCACGACGTGGCAGACCGTGCCGTCCTTCTTGAGGCAGAAGCCCGAGCGCGTCGCGCCAGAAGAGCGTCTGGTTGAAGTAGCGGCAGCGCGTGTCGAGGCACAGGTTGCCGCCGAGCGTGCCCATGTGGCGGATCTGCGGCCTCGCCACCAGCGACGGCGGCGCGGGCCAGCCCCGGCGAGCTCGCGCGCACGACCGCGGGATGCGCGGCGAGCTCGGACAGCGGTGCCAGTGGCGCCGAGGCGCGAGCGCGCCGGCGCCGCTCGCGCGACGACGCGCAGCTCCGCGAGCCGCCGAGGGCAGCACCAGCAGCGCGGGCTCGTCGAGGCGGTGCTTCAGGTTGGGCAGGCGTCGGTGCCGCCGGCGACCACCAGCGCTGTCGGCCGGCTCGCGCGAGCAGCGCGAGCGCCTCGTCGAGCGTCGGCGGGCTGCGCCACGTCGAAGCGCGGGCAGCGGCAGCATGACGCGCTCCCCTCGCCCCTGCCGCGCACCTGGCGCGCGCGGCGCGCCCACGCCGCGCGCGCGTCGCCGGTGCGCAGCAGCGCGAGCACGCGCGGCGGGGTGAACGGCAGCCGCGTCGAGGCGGACGCCGACCGCGTCGAAGATGGCGTTGGCGATCGGCGGGGATGCTCGGGTGCAGCGGACCCTCGCCGGCCTCCTTGGCGCCGTACGGCCCCTCGGGATCGATGCGCTCGACGATGAGCGAGTCGATCGCCGGCGTGTCGAGGGTGGTCGGGATGCGGTAGTCGAGCAGCGAGGGTCCGTGGTGGAGCCCGGCGCCGTGCCCGCGTCGCGGGCTTGACCGTGCTCCTCGAGCAGCGCCTCGGCGACGCCCATGTAGGCGCTAGCCCTCCATCTGGCCCTCGACCGTGACCGGGTTGAGCGCGCGGCCGCAGTCGTGCGCGACCCAGATCTTGTCGACCTCGACCACGCCGGTCTCGACGTCGACGTCGCACCTCGGCGACGTGCGCGGTGAACGAGTACGCGGGCGAGGCGCCGATGGTGCCGCCGCGGTAGTCGCCGCCGAGCTTCGGGCGTGTTGTAGTAGCCGGCCGCGCCGAGCGTGCCGAGGCTCGGCCTCGGCGAGCTGGAACGCCTCGCGCGACGCTCATGACTCGCGCTCGGGGTCGCGCGATGCTGCACGCCACCCGCCTGGCGCCAGCGATGACGCTCGCCGCGGAGCGCAGCCCCAGCGCTCGGCCACGACGCCGGCGACGCGGTGCGCGCAGCTTGCGCGCGGCGTCGAGGCAGGCGTTGCCGATCATGAACGTCACGCGGCTCGAGTACGCGCCGAGGTCGACCGGGCATGAGATCGGTGTCGGCCGCGACCACGCGCACGTCGCGCGAGCTCGAGGCCGAGCTCCTCGCACGACGATCAGCGCGAGCATCGTGTCGAGCCCTGGCCGATGTCGTTCGCGCCGGTGAAGACCGTGACGCGCCCGAGCGATCGACCTTGAGCTGCACCGCGCTCTGCGGCATCTCGTTCGGGTAGATCGGGTAGTTGGTGCCGCGAGATGTACATGCTGCCCGGCGACGCCGAGGCCGCGGCCGTAGCGGCAGCTGCGCGCGGCGCTCCTTCCAGCCCGAGCGCGCGCTCGACCGCGTCGAGGCACTCGAGGAAGCCGTTCGAGGTGATGCGCATGCCGTTGACGGTGCTGCGTGTCCGCGCCGATGGACGTTGCGTGCGGCGCAGCTCGATCGGATCGATGCCGAGCGCCTCGGCGAGCCTGGTCGAGCTGGCACTCGAAGGCGAAGCGCGGCTGCACGGTGCCGTGGCCGCGCTTGGGGCCGCAGCGGCGGCTTGTTGGTGAACACGCGCGTCGAGTCGAAGCGGTACGCCGGCGAGTGCGTAGGGCGCGGTGAGCAGCTGGCCCGAGTAGTACGTCGTGACCAGGCCGAAGGACGAGTACGCGCCGCCGTCGATGCGGATGCGCGCGTCGACGCCGGTGAGCTTGCCGTCGCGGCGTGACGCCGGTCCGGTAGTGCATCTGCATCGGGTGGCGGCCGCGGTGCGCGTAGAACACCTCCTCGCGCGTGTAGAGGATCTTCACCGGGCGGCCCGGTGACCATGCGCGAGCTTCGCGACGCAGAACTCGAGCGCGAACGGCTCGCTCTTGCCGCCGAACGCGCCGCCGACGGCCGGCTGGATCACGCGGATCGCGCTGCGTCGGCAGCCCGAGCACGCGCGCGAGCTCGCGGTGCAGGTAGTGCGGGACCTGCGTCGCTCGACCACACCGTGAGCACGCCGTCGGCGTCGACGTCGCGCGAGCGCGCAGTGCGGCTCGATCGGCGCGTGGGTCGTGCCCTCGAAGAAGTAGTCGCCCTCGACCACGACGTCGCGCCGGCGAGCGCCGCCGTCGACGTCGCCGAACGCGAGCTCGCACGTGCTTGGAGACGTTGTCCTCGCTCGCGTGCTCGTGGACCGCCACTCGGGGTGCGCGAGCGCGTCCTCGGATCGAGGTACCGCGGGCAGCAGCTCGTACTCGACGCGCGATGCAGCCGCAGCGCCGCGCTCGGCGTGTCCTCGTCGATCGGCGGCGACCGCCGCGACCGCGTCGCCGACGAAGCGCACCTTGTCCACGGCCAGCGCGTGTCTCGTCCTGCGTCCACGGGATGATGCCGTAGCGCTCGGCAGGTCGTCGCCGGTGATCACCGCGTGCACGCCCGGCAGCGCGAGCGCGCGCGTCGCGTCGATGCGACAGATGCGCGCGTGCGGCGTGCGGGCTGCGCAGCAGCTTGCGCGTGCAGCATGCGCGGCAGCGTCGAGGTCGTCGGTGTAGACCGCGCGCCCGGTGACCTTGGCGAGGCCGTCGACCTTGCGGGTGCGCCTGCCGACCACGCGGAACGCGCCGTGCGGCGCGGCCGTGCGCCCCTCGTGCCATCGCGGCGGCTCAGGCGCTGCTCGCGCGGCATGGCGCGCCCCTCGGGCACCGCCATCGCCGGGCGCGGCGCGTCAGCTTCGCGCGGGTCGCTCACGCGCGCTCCCGCATCTCGCGCGCGGCGAGCTCGACCGCGTCGACGATCTGGGTGTAGCCGGTGCAGCGGCACAGGTTGCCGGAGAGCGCCGCGGCGATGGCCTCGCCGGCTCGGCGCCGGCGTCGCGCCGAGCAGCGCCGTCGCGCTCATGAGCATGCCGGGCGTGCAGAAGCCGCACTGCGCCGCCGCCGGTGCGGTCGAAGCGCGTCCTGCAGCGGGTGCGGGCCGCCCGGCGCGGCCAGCCCCTCGACGGTCACGATCTCGCGCCCCTCGCAGGCCAGCGCGAGCGTGAGGCACGACGAGCACCGGCGCGCCGTCGACCAGCACCGTGCAGGCGCCGCAGTCGCCCTTGTCGCAGCCCTGCTTGGTGCCGATGAGACCGAGGTCGTAGCGCAGCACCTCGAGCAGCGTGGTCGAGGCCGTGACGGCGCAGGTGCGCTCGTCGCCGTTGACGCGCAGGCGGATGACGGTCGGGGTGTGGTCCAATGGAACCTCGCGCGGGCCGGTCGGTATCGACTTCGGGACCGCGCGATTGAAGCCGCTCGACGCGCGGGTGTCAACGCTCGCCCGGCGCGGCGCGCCGTCCGGGAGGCCGGCCGCCACGCGCCGGCGAGCGCGGAAGCGGACACGAGCGACGCCGCCCGCCGCTGCGGCGGGTCACTTGCCGCCTCCCCCCGGCCGGGTCCACAATCGAGCGCACATGAGCGCTCCGCTGCCCCATCCGGCCTCGCACTGGTGGGTGGATCCAGGTCCGCCGTTCCCCACCTTCGCGGGTGAGATCGACACCGACGTCGCCGTCCTGGGCGGCGGGATCACCGGCATCAGCCTCGCCTTCACGCTCGCCGAGCAGGGTGGCACCGTCGCGCTGCTCGACGGCGGCCCGCTGGCGGGCGCGGCGAGCGGCCGCAATGCCGGCTTCCTGCTCGCGATGCCCGCGGAGCCCTACGCCGAGGGCATCGCCCTGTGGGGCCGCGCCGGCGCGCGCGCCGTGCTCGAGACCGGGCGGCGCTCGCACCAGCGCGTGCGCGCTCTGGTCGAGAGCCTCGGCATCGAGTGCGACTACCAGGCGCACGGCTCCTACCGACTGGCGCGCACCGAGGAGGAGGCCGAGGACCTGCGCGCCTCGCTCCCGCTCATGAACGCCGACGGCTTCGCCATGCGCGAGGTGCCGACCGCCGAGGCGGTGCCCAGCCCCGCGGCCGCCGCGCGCTTCAGCGCCGCGTTCGAGGTGGTCGAGGACGGCGAGATCCACCCGGTGCGCTTCCTGCACGGCGTGGCGCGGGCGGCGATCCAGCGCGGCGCACGCGTGTTCGAGCACTCGCCGGTGCTGAGCGCGCGCTGGAACGGCGGACTCTGGGAGCTGCGCACCGAGCACGGCACCGCGCGCTCGCGCGCGCTGGTGCTCGCCACCAACGCCTACTCGCCGCGGCTGTGCCCCGACCTCGCGCCGCTGATCCAGCCGCGGCGCGGACAGATGCTGTCCACCGCGCCCATCGCCCGCGTGGTGGCGCCGCGCCCGACCTACGCCCACTGGGGCTACCAGTACTGGCGCCAGCTCGCCGACGGCCGGCTGCTCATCGGCGGCTGGCGCGACGTCGATCCCGATGCCGAGACCGGATTCGGCGACGAGCCCACGCCTCGCATCCAGGCAGGCCATCGAGCGCGGGCTCGCCGAGCTCGTGCCCGAGGGCGTGGCGATCGAGCGCCGCTGGGCCGGCACCATGGGCTTCGCGCGCGACGGCCGCCCGCTGGTGGGCTGGCTCGACGCCCAGCACCACCTCGCGATCTGCGCCGGCTTCACCGGTCACGGCATGGGGCTGGCCGCCGCGTGCACCCTCGATCTCGCCCAGGTGCTGGCGTTCCGGCGCGCCCCGGGCATCGAGACCTACGACCCCTCCCGCTTCCCCGAGCTGCGCGGCGTGCGCGACGGCGTGGTGGTGCTGGGGGCCGCGGGCTGACCCGTCTCCCGGGGTGACGTCCCGCCCCGGCGATCGCCGCGGCCCGCCCGAGCACGCCCGAGCACGACCTTCCCGGCCCCGCGGCGCGCGGGCTATACTGCGCGCTCCTTCATCCGCAGCACCCGGACATGAGACCCACGGGCGCCCACGGGCGCCAGGGAGATGCCGCGATATGGAACTCAAGACGCTGGACGAAGTCCGCCACGCCGCCGCCGCGATCGCCACCGGGAACGGCGATGCCCTCGACCGCCTGGTCTGGACCGGTGTGTTCGCCACCGGCACGCTGCGCGACGCCGCACGCGCCGCGGTGCTGGGCCAGTGCCGCTCTGCCGGCATCTACCCCGCCTCGATCCACGGCGTCTACACCGCCCGCGGGCGCGGCGAGCTGCCCTGCGACTTCACCGTCCCGGCCATCAACATCCGCGGGCTCGCCTACGACACGGCGCGCGCCCTGATGCGGGCCCGCAAGGGGCTCGACGCCGGCACGGTGCTGTGCGAGATCGCGCGCTCCGAGATCGTGTACACCGACCAGCGCCCCGCCGAGTACGTGTTCGTGCTCATGGCCGCCGCGCTCCGTGAGGGTGTCAAGGGCCCGCTGTTCGTGCAGGGCGACCACTTCCAGGTCAACGCCAAGAAGTACGCCGCCGACGCGGCCGCCGAGCTCAAGGCGGTTCGCGACATCACCGCCGAGGGCGTGGCGGCGGGCTTCTACAACATCGACGTCGACACCTCGACGCTGGTGGACCTCTCCAAGGAGGGTCACGAGGCCCAGCAGCAGCTCAACGGTGGACTGTGCGCGGACCTCACCGGCTACATCCGCCGCATCGAGCCCAAGGGCGTGACCATCTCGGTCGGCGGGGAGATCGGCGAGGTGGGCAGCGAAGAACTCCACCCCCGAGGAGCTGGACGCGTTCATGAAGGTGTACCAGGCCGCCCTCGCCCAGCACGCCCCCGCCCAGCCCGGCATCAGCAAGATCTCGATCCAGACCGGCACGTCGCATGGCGGCGTGCCGCTGCCGGACGGCACCATCGCGCAGGTCAAGATCGACTTCGACGCCATCGCCAGCATCTCGAAGCTCGCGCGCGAGCGCTACGGCATGGGTGGCGCGGTGCAGCACGGCGCCTCCACCCTGCCGGCCGACCTGTTCGACCGCTTCCCGAAGCTCGGCGCCTGCGAGATCCACCTCGCGACCGAGTTCCAGAACATGCTGTTCGACCACCCGGCGTTCCCGGCGGCGCTCAAGCGCGACATCTACGAGAAGCTGCGCCAGACCGACGGCGCCGATCGCAAGGCCACCGACACGGACGAGCAGTTCTTCTACAAGACGCGCAAGAAGGCCACCGGTGGCTGGAAGCGCGAGCTGTGGTCGATGCCCGCGGACGTGCGCGGCGCCATCGGCAAGTCGCTCGAGGACAAGTTCCGCGCGCTGTTCCTCAAGCTCCACATCGAGGGCAGCCAGGCGCTGGCCGCGAAGTACGCGCCGTTCGTCGAGGGCAGCTTCCCCGCCGCCGGTGCCGCGCTCGCGGTCCACGCGCCCGAGGACGTCTCGGGCCTGTCGGACTGAGCCCGGAGCGAGCGCGCCCGTGGACCACCGCGCCGTCACGCTGCACCAGTTCGTGCTCCAGCAGGAGCGACTGCACCCCGGGGCGACCGGGGAGTTCACGGGTGTGCTCATCGACATCGCCCTCGCGGCGAAGCTGATCAACCGCGAGGTGGTGCGCGCGGGACTGGTGGACATCCTCGGCTACACCGGGGGCTCGAACGTCCACGGCGAGAAGGTGCAGAAGCTCGACCGCTTCGCGCACGAGACCATCTACCGCGTGCTGGGCTCGACCGGCCAGCTCGCGGTGCTCGCCTCCGAAGAGGACGAGAACGTCATCCACGTGCCCGAGGGCCAGCCCATCGGCAAGTACGTGGTGAACTTCGACCCGCTCGACGGCTCGTCGAACATCAACGCGAACGTCAACATCGGGACCATCTTCTCGATCCTGCCGCGGGTCACCAGCGGCGGCGGTGGCGCGCTGCGAGACTGCCTGCAGCCCGGTCACGAGCAGGTGTGCGCGGGCTACGTGATGTACGGATCGAGCACCATGCTGGTCTACACCACCGGCCAGGGCGTGCACGGCTTCACCTACGAGCCCAGCGTCGGCGAGTTCCTGCTCTCGCATCCCGACATCCGCACGCCGCGGCGCGGGCGCATCTACAGCGTCAACGAGGGCAACTACGTCCGCTGGGACGAGGGCGTGAAGCGCTACATCGACTGGCTCAAGCGCGAGGACGCGGCCACCGGGCGCCCATACAGCTCGCGCTACGTCGGCTCACTGGTGGCGGACTTCCACCGCAATCTGCTCTACGGCGGGATCTACCTCTACCCCTCGACGGCAAGAGCCCGCGCGGCAAGCTGCGCGTGCTCTACGAGTGCGCGCCGCTCGCTTTCATCGCCGAGCAGGCGGGTGGCGCCGCCAGCGATGGCCATCGCCGGGTCATGGAGCTGCAGCCGCAGACGCTCCACGAGCGCACTCCCGTGTTCCTCGGCAGCGCCGATGACGTGGCCGAGTGCGAGGCGTTCGTGCAGGGCCGCCACCCGCTCGTGAGCCGGGACCGCCGCAGCTCGAACGGCGGCTGACCGCCGTCCCGGCGTGACACGGCCCGGCCGCAGGCTCCCGGCCGGGCCGCGCGTCGTGCGCGCGGCTGGATCACTGGTCGCCCGGTGGCCACAGCGAGGCGACGCGCCAGCGGATCTCGTCGCGGACCTCCCGGAACACCCGGGGCGCATCGGCGGCGCCGGCGCGCGAGGGGTCCGGCAGCGGCCAGTGCACGGTGCGCACCAGCGGCCCCACCGACGGACACATCTCGTCGCTCTCCCCGCACAGCGTCACGATGGTGTCGGCATCCCGCCAGGGCACCTGGTCGAGCCGCTTGGAGGACTGCGCGCCGAGGTCCACGTCGACCTCGGCCATCACCTCGATCGCCATGGGATGGACCCGGGTCGGTTCGGTGCCGGCGCTCCACACCTCGGCGCCCGGCGGGGCCATGACGCGGGCGAAGCCCTCGGCCATCTGGCTGCGCGCGGCGTTGTGGAGGCAGATGAACACCACACGCATCGGCGGCGCGGTGATGAAGGCGGGCGGGCGTGGGGAATCGTTCATGCGGCCTCCTCGGTGGAGAGCGGGACGGGATGCGGCGCCGGGAATCTAACGCATCAACGCCACCGCGCACGAGTGCGCCGGCTCACACCATCACACCCTGGCGGCGCAGCAGCTCCTGCATCAGCTTGGCGCTGCGGGCGGCCTGGCCGGCGTGGCAGTTGTTGAAGAACACGTAGGTCTGCCGCGCCTGGCGCGCCAGCTCGCCGATGCGCGTCAGCCACTCCCCCAGCTCGCGCTCGGTGTAATCGTGGTCGTAGCGGTCGCCCCCGCCACGCCCCCACCAGTTCGCGGCGTTGCGGCCGTGGAAGCGCACGTAGGCGTCCGCGGTGGTGCGCAGCGCGATCGGCGGCATCAGGCCCGGCAGGGCCGGCTCGTCCACCGCGCAATAGCCGATCCCCAGTCGCGCCAGCAGCTCGCCGAGCCCGGGGGCGGCCCACGAGTCGTGGCGGAACTCCGCGAACAGCGGCTCGTCGGCGAAGCGCCCGCGCAGCGCCTCGAGGTGGGCGCAGCTGGCATCGGAGCGGCGGAACGCCCACGGGAACTGGGCCAGCAGGCCTTCGTACTTGCCCGCGGCTTTCAGCGGCGCGACCGCCTCGAGGAACTCGCGCACCCGCGCCGGGTCGGTGGAGCCCTCGTGGGTGAACGACTGGTGGAGCTTGACCATGAAGCGGAAGTGCGCCGGGGTCTTGCGCTCCATCTGTTCGAGCACGCGCGGGTGCGGGATGCGGTAGTAGGTGGCGTTGACCTCGACCGCGTCGAAGTGCTCGGCGTAGTGGCGCAGGAAGTCGCCGGGGCGCGTGCCGGGCGGGTAGAACGGTCCCACCCAGTCCGCGAACGAGTAGCCCGAGGTGCCGAGGATCACGCGGCCCGGTCCGGCCGGGACGTTCATCACTCACCCTGGCCGGCGGGCGGATCGTCCCGGCCGGCGGCGCGGCGGCGCGCCCGCTCGCGCGCGGCGCCGAACGGGACGTGGCCGAGCGCGCGACGGTGCGTGAGCGAACCCGCCGGCACCACCGCGGCCTCGCCGAGCCGATCGCGCACGCGGTCGAGGGTCTCGAGCAGGCGACGCGCACGGTCGTCGGCGACGAACAGCTCGGCCTGCGGAGCGTCGGCGCGCGGCGCCAGTCCCGAAACGCTCACCCCGAGCAGGCGCACCGGCGTGCCGCGCCAATGGGCGCGCAGCAGCGCGCGCGCCACGTCGAAGACCCGCGCGCCGTCGTCGGTGGCCGGTGCGAGCACGCGCTGGCGCGTGAGGGTGCGGAACCGGTGGTCGCGCAGCTTGAGCACCACGGTGGAGCCGACGAAGCCCTCGACCCGGAGCCGGCGCGTCACCTGGTCGGCGAGCCGCAGCAGCGTGCCCTCGAGGTAGGCGGGCTCGTCGCAGTCTTCGGGCAGCGTGACCTCGTGACCCATCGACTTGGCATCCACGCCTTCGTGATACGGCACCAGCGGCGTGGCGTCGTGCCCGCTCGCGGCCTCGCGCAGGTGCTCGCCCACCACCCCGAACGAGCCGCGCAGCACGGGCAGCGGGGCGCGGGCGAGCTCGCCGACGGTCGAGATCCCGAGTGACCGCATGCGCTCGGCGAGTCTCGGCCCGACGCCCCACAGCTCCTGCACGTCGCGCGGCCAGAACGTGGCACGGAACGCCTCCCCGTCGAGCACGGTGAGTCCGTCCGGCTTGGCGACGCCGGAGGCCATCTTGGCGACCAGCTTGTTGGGCCCCACCCCGATCGAGGCCGAGAGCGAGAAGCGCTCGGTGATCGCATCCTTCAGCACGCGCGCCAGGCGCTCGCCCTCGTCGAGCGAGTCGCGCCGGCCGCGCAGCCCGACGAACGCCTCGTCGACGCTGAACGGCTCGACGTCAGGCGTGTGCTCGAGGTAGAGCTCGAGCAGGCCCAGCGAGGTCTCGACGTACTTGTCGGGATGCCCCTCGACGCACTCCGCCTGCGGGCAGAGCCGGCGCGCCTGCGCCAGCGGCATGCCGGCACGCACGCCGAACGGCCGTGCCTCGTACGAGGCCGCGGTGACGACGCCACGTCGCGACGGATCACCGCACACGATGAGCGGACGACCGCGCAGGTGCGGATGGTGCGCCTGCTCGACCGAGGCGAAGAACGCGTCCATGTCGACCAGCAGCAGGGTCACGTCATCCTCCGACGGGCCCGCTCCAGCACCGGGTGAGCATCCAACCTGGGCCGCGCGGGTCGTAGCTCAGCTCGTAGCTCTCACCGGCCGGCCCCTCGACCGAGAAGCAGCGCATCAGGGTCTGGCCTTCGCGCCGGGTCCAATGCCCGTTCACCCGGCGGATCGGGATCACCCGCCCGCGCCAGCGGAAGCGCAGCGGCTTCATGCGTCCCTCGATGAAGGCGGTGAGGACATCCACCGGCTCGCGAAGCGTCTCGAACATGTCGTGTCCACGGCACCGTGGCCACAGTACTGCACATCCGTGCATCGGACAAGCCCGCAGCGACGGGGTCGGCATGGCGGACAGCACCCACTCCTGCCCGCATCTCCGCCCGCCCGCCCGCGCCCGTCCCGCCGGCGCATCGCTCACCGATCGCCCGGGAGTGCGCGCGGCGCGGGGTCCGGCTCCCTCCCGCCACGTCGCTCCCACCCCGCGGCCATCGGCCGGCACCGGAAAGACGACGGGGTGGGCGCTGGTGCGCCCACCCCGGAACCACTCGGCCGCCGACCGGACTACCGGTACAGCGCCTTCACGCGACCCCAGGTCACCGGCAGCACCGGCGTCACCGGATCGCCGAACTTCTGCACCCGGTTGTTGTTGCGATCGGCCACGTAGATGTAGCCGAACGCATCGGTGGCGATGCCGTTGGGGATGTTCATCTCGCCATCGAACAGACCCGGCGTGCCCCACTTGACGACGAACGTGCCGAGGTTGTCGAACTTCTGCACCCGGTTGTTGCTCTGGTCGCTGACGTAGATGTTCCCGGTCGCGTCGACGTGCGGCGCCGCGGGATTCGAGAACTGACCGTCACCCGAGCCGACCGAGCCGAACGCATACAGGAACGTGCCGCCCGAGTTGAAGACCTGGATGCGGTTGTTCAGCATGTCGGCGACCACGACGTTGCCCGAGGTCGGGTCGACCGCGACGCCGTAGGGGTACTGGAACTGGCCGGCACCGGAGCCGAACGTGCCCCACTTGGTCACGAACACGCCCATGTGGGTGAACTTCTGAACCCGGTGGTTCCGGTAGTCGGTGGCGTACACGTCGCCCGTCACCTTGTCGACCGCAACGCCGCTCACGGTCTGGAACCTGCCGTTGGAGGTGCCGGCGCTGCCGAAGGTGGTGACGAATGCGCCGGACGGTGCGTACTTCGCGATGCGGTTGTTGCCGCCGTCGGCGACGAACAGGGTGTCGCCCGCATCCACCGCGAGCGCGCTCGGATTCACGAACGTGCCGGCCCCGACCGTGGCGATGGTCTGCAGGTAGGTGCCGGTGTTGCTGAAGCGCTCGACGCGATTGTTGGCGAAGTCCGCGGTCCACAGGTCACCGGCCGCGGTGCGGGCCATGCCCTGCGCGAACTGGAACTGCCCGTTGGCCGCGCCGAGCGTGCCCCACTTGGTCACGAAGATCGGCGCCTGCGCGCTTGCGGTCATGGCCGGGGCCAGCGCCAGTACCGCGAGCATCAGGATCGTGTAGGTCTTGTTCATGTCCTCGCCCTTTCCAGGATGCGTCCGGCAGCGTGGAGCCGGACATGTGGTCGATGTCGACGAGCGGAGACGATCCGGAATGTCGATGGGATCCGAGTCACCCTCCTCGCGTCCGCGTGCACGACCGGGCACATGCCGGTCTCGTACCGCGGACGTCGCGCCACGGAGTGGGGGGCGCTGCCTCGCGCGCGGCCGCGCGGGGACGGGCGACGGCCCGCGTCCAGGAGCCGTTCCGGTCGACCCTGACCGGCCCGGGAGGCGCGGGTCGTACTCCGAGGAAGCCTTCTCGCAACGGGCAAAGCGTAAGCCTTGCGCCCTCGCGTGGTCAAACGCATTCGGACGGCTGCGGCGTGCCATGACGTGCGCGGCGAGCGCGCCCACGGGCGCGGCGGGATGGCACCACCGGCGCGCGCCCCGACGGAAGAGCCGGCCCCCGTGGAGGGTGCCGGCTCGGTCCGATCCGCACCGTGGATCAGGCGGTGGCGCGCTTCAGGTCCATGACACGGCGGGCCATCGCCAGCAGCGCGCTGGACAGCATCACGATGGCGCCCACCCACACCAGGTTGATGAGCGGCTTGGTGCTCACCTCGACGGCCAGGATGCCGCCGCTCGGGCCACCGGCGCTGCCTCCGGGCAGCTCGAGCGCGACGCGTCCGCCCTGGTCCGGGTCCACCGAGGCGATCGCCACCTGCCCCCCGCCCGGCATGTAGTCCGGCGTGGATTTCGGCTTGCCGGTCGCCATGTCCATCTCGAACGTGGGCTTCAGCGGCACCGTGCGCCCGCTCAGCTCCGCGGTGACGCGCGCCACCAGCCGCACCTTGCCCTCGCTCATCTCGCGGTCGAAGTCCTCGAACGTGTACTTCACCTGGCCGATCTGGCGCGTCTCGCCCTTGCGGAACCAGGTCGCGTTCGCGGTCGGGTCGTCGCCCACCAGGTCGAGCGGCGAGATGTAGACGTCGTGCGAGAGGTAGCGTTCGATGTGCGGCTTCTTCATGTAGCCCTGGTTGAACTCGCTCCAGTACATCGAGGGTCGCGCGGCGAAGCGGGTGCGCTTGTCCACGGTGGTGACCGCGATCACGGCGTGGTCCTTGCCCTCGGCGTCCTTGTCCATGCCCTCGAACGTCATCCAGTAGCCGAGCGCGGCACGCGGCTGGCCCTGGGGCAGCTGCACCTGCACCGCGTCCCCGTAGTTCGACGAGGCCACGACGCCGAGCAGCAGGATCGACACGCCGGCGTGCGACAGGAAGCCCACGCCGTGCTTCCAGCCGGCACGGAAGCCGCGCACCGTGACCACCGCGTTCGAGGCCAGCGCGAAGGCCGCCGCGAACACCATCCCGGCCGGCAGCGGGTCCCGCACCCCGAGCACGAAGCCGACGATACTCGCGAGCAGCGCGAGCGCCACCGACGGCAGCACGGCGCGCACGAAGGCCGGGCGCTCCTGGCTGCGCCAGCGCATCAGCGGCGCGATGCCGAGCAGCAGGCACATCGCGATGCCGAGCGGCGCGTTCACCAGGTTGTAGTAGGTGGTCTGCACGTTCGACGGCGGTCCGAACAGCCGGGTGATGAGCGGAGCGCTCATCCCCACCGCGGTGAGCGCGCACATCAGCATGAACGTGAGCTGCCCGAGCCACATCATCGACTCGCGCGAGAAGTTGCCGAGCGGCTGCACCGGCTTGGGGATGTCGCGCAGGCGCCACAGCAGCAGGCCGTAGCCCACGACGATCGCCAGGCACAGGAACGAGAGCAGGAAGCCGTTCAGCCCCAGGTTCACGAACGAGTGCACCGAGAAGTCGGCCAGCACGCCGCTGCGGGTCAGGAACGACGCGTAGAGCACCAGCACGTACGACGTCACCGCGAGGAAGAAATTGGTCCGCCGCAGGCTGCCGGTGACCCGCTGCACCAGCAGGCCGTGGAGCAGCGCGATGTTGGACAGCCACGGGATCAGCGAGCCGTTCTCGACCGGGTCCCAGCCCCAGTAGCCGCCCCAGCCGAGCACCTTGTAGGCCCACACCCCGCCCATGATGAATCCGCACGACAGGATCGCGGTGGAGAAGATCGCCCACGGCATCACCGGCTTGAGCCAGCCGTCGTAGTCCCGCTTGACCAGTGCCGCCATGCCGAGCGAGAACGGCAGCGCGAGCGACGAGAACCCGGTGAACAGCACCGGCGGATGGATGGTCATCCACGGGTCCTGCAGCAGCGGATTGAGTCCGTTGCCGTCGACCGGGATCTGCCCGGTCGGGAAGGTCAGGAACGGACCGCGCATCACGCCCACCAGCCCGAGCATCACCAGCGGCAGGTTGAGGAAGAACATCGCCGGCGTGGTGAGCGGGCCCTTGGTCCGCATCAGGAACAGGCCCAGCGTGGTGGTGAGCAGGGCCCACAGCATGAACGTCCCCTCCTGCCCGCCCCAGAACGCCGCATACACGTAGTGCGGCGGCATCGAGAGCGAGGAGTAGGACGCCACGTACTGGAAGCGGAACTGGTGCGTGAAGAGGATGTGCCAGAGGTAGACCGCGGCCGCGATCAGCGCCACCCACTGGATCCGGTACGCGACCTTCGCCGGCACCAGCGCGCTGTCATGGCCGAGCGTGGCCGCGAGGAACGATACCGCGGAGACGACCGCCCCGAGGAAGCCGATCCAGATGAGCGTCTGCCCGATGTTGAGGAGCCCCGCCGCGCCGAGCGCGGCCGGGACCAGGAGGATGGGGAGTGCGGCGGCCAGTCCGAGCGTGACCGGGCGCCCGGTCACGAGGTCTTTCCCTGCTCGGCCATGGCCTGGTACTTGGACGGGCACTTCACCAGCAGCTGCTCGGCCTCGAAATGGTCGGCCTTGTACCTCCCGATCGCCACGATCGAGGTGGCCTGGTCGAAGTTGCCCGGCACCACGCCGCGATACACCACCTGGAGCACCTCGGCATTCGAGTCCTTGAGCTTGAATTCGAGGAACTGCTCGTCCTTCTTGAGCACGTAGTCCTTGGACGCCAGAACGCCGTTGACCTGCACCATGCCCGACGAGCGACGTGCTTCCGCGAAAGAAATGTAGGGGGTCACGGATTTCTTGAAGCTGGTCACGCCGATCGCCACGGCCACGACCAGCAGCGCGAGAGCCACGATCGCCTTCGGATTCATCGTCTCTCCAGGTCCTTGATGCGACGCTCGAGGCGCAGCACGTAGAAGAACAGCAGGCCCCACACCAGCAGGGCGACGAGCAGGACTGCGGTATCGTCAGGGCTCAACGGGAACATCAGGGGTATTCCTCCTTCCGGCCCTCAGGCCGCAGCGGCCGCTTCCAGGCGTTCCCTTTCGATGCGCCCGAGGCGGACCCGGAGCGCGAGCAACCAGAAGAACAGGGCCGTGAAGCCCACCAGCATCATGGAGAATGCAACGGTGATGCGTTTGTCCATGTCCACCTTGCCCTGGCTGTTGATGATCGGATCGGGGTGGAGCGTGGCCAGCATGCGTGGCACCACGAAGATCAGGAACGGCACCGAGACGAACGCCACCGCGGAGTACACCGCCGAGAGCCGGGCGCGCTTGCGCTCGTCGTCGAGCGCGCTGCGCAGCGCCAGGTAGGCGCCGTAGATCAGCAGCAGGAAGAAGATCGAGGTCTCGCGCGGGTCCCAGTTCCAGTAGGCCCCCCACTTGGCCTTGGCCCAGATCGCCCCGGTGACCGTGGCGCCGATGCAGAACAGCAGGCCGAGCTCGGCCGCGCCGGCGGCGTGGTCGTCGTGCTTCAGGTCGTTGGTGCGCAGGTAAGCGATGCTGTGACCCATCGACCAGGCGAGCGCCACCACGGTGATCCACGCGCAGGGGATGTGCCAATAGAGCACGCGGGTGGTGTCGCCGAGCACCGGGACCACCGGCGCCAGGAACGCGGCGATCTGCCAGCCGGCGATCCACAGGAACAGGAGCAGACGTACGAGCAAGGGGGTCCTCCTAGTCGTCCCAGAGATGGTCGTAGAGTAGCAGGCTCACCGCCAGCAACGCGACCGCATAAGCCGCCAGCAGCCGCGCCTCGCCCGCAGCGGATTCCCCCGCCCACTGGGCCTTGGTGCCGCTCACCGCGGCCGCCAGCACCGGCAGCAGGATCGGGAACGAGGCGCCTGCGAACAGCGCCCCCCGCCCGCGCGTCTGGGCGATGATTCCGGCCACCAGCGTCGCCGCCGCGGCCAGCGCCAGGCTGCCCAGCACCAGCAGCCCGAGGAACGTCCCCCAGCGCGGCGGCGGTGCCCCCATCAGCATCATGTAGAGGGGCACCGTCACCAGCTCGATCACGCCGAGGAACAGGATGTTGAACAGCAGCTTGCCGATCCCGATCGAGGTCGGCGAGGCCACCAGGCGCAGCAGCGTGTCGGTGCGCCCCTCGACCTCGCGCACGAACGTGTGGCTGAGCGAGGACAGCGCCGCGAACAGCAGCACCACCCACAGCAGCGCCGACAGCAGGTCGGTGCGGTCGGTGAGGCGCCCCACGGTGAAGCTCACCGCGGTGAGCGTGGTGACCGCGAACAGCAGCGCCGCGTTGAGACCGTAGCGCGTGCGCCACTCGCTGCGGCACTCCTTACGCAGGATCGCCCAGACCGCGCCCGGCGAGTTCGATGCGGCGTCCGGCAAGTCTCCACTCCCTCTCTTCGTTGGTGGCGATGAGCACCAGCCCGGTGCGAGCGTGCTCGGCGACGAAGGCCTCCATGACCCCGCGTCCCTCCTCGTCCATGTGCGCGCCGGGTTCGTCGAGCAGCAGCACCGGCGGACGATGGAGCAGGGCGAACGCGAGCCGCAGCCGTTGCTTCATTCCCGAGGACAGCGCCGAGACGCGGTCGTGCGCGCGCGGCCGCAGGCCGACCCGCTCGAGCGCGGTCATCGCAGCGGCGTCGGGCTCGGGCAGCGCGTGGGCCTCGGCGGCGAAGGTGAGGTTCTCGTGGCAGGTGAACTCGGGATAGAACGCCAGCTCGGGCGTGGCCAGCCCGACGTGACGCCGCCGGTCCGGCAGCGCGATCTCGCGCCCGTCGTGCACCAGACGGGTGCGCCCGGCGGTGGGTCGCAGCAGCCCCGAGACGATGCGCAACAGCGTGCTTTTGCCCGAGCCGTTGACGCCCGTCACCGCCACCACGCCGGGAGCGGCGACCTCGAACGCCACCGGCTGCAGGCCGCGCTGGCCGGCGTAGCGGTGCGCCAGCGCCTCGGCGACGAGCGTCACCGGGGCGGCCGCCGGGGCGACGCTCACGCGCTGCCCCCGTCGGCCACCGGCACGGCCGGCCCGAGCAGCGCCTCGACCACCGGCAGGATCGCCCCGCGCGCCTCGGCCCGTGAGCCGCGCAGCAGCACACCGGCGGCGTGCGGGTGACCGCCCCCGCCCAGTCGCGAGCACACCGCGTCGATGACGACGCGGCCGGTCGAGCGCAGGCTCACCTTGACCCGGCCGGACTCGACCTCGGAGAACAGCGCCACCACGTCGACGCCCGCGATGTTGCGCGGCATGTCGACCAGGCCCTCGGTGTCGGCGGCCACCAGCCCGTGCCGCTGGAACTGCTCGGGCGCGGCCTCGAGCACCACCACCCGGCCGTCCGCCACCAGCTCCATCGCCGCCAGCACCTCGCCGAAGAAGCGCGGCCCGGCCGAGGCGTCGCGTCACGGTGGAGGTGCGTGCGCTACGGGTCGACCCCCAGGGCGAGCAGCGGCTCGGCCGCCCTGCGGTGGGCGTGACTGTCGGTGTTCGAGAAGCGGAAGGAGCCGGTGTCGGTCATGAGCGCGACGTAGAGCGCCTCCGCCATCGGCAGCGTGATGGTGCCGCGCGCCTCGCGCACCAGCTCGAACACGATCTCGCCGGTGGAGGAGGCTTCGGGCTCGATCACGTTCACCTGCCCGAAGCCCTGCTGATGGGTGACGTGATGGTCCACCACCGCGAGCGGCGGCACGTGCCGGTCCTGCACCGGCGCGAGGCGGCCGATGCGCTGGCGGTTGCTGGTGTCGAGCACCACCAGCGCGTCGCTCTCGCCGAAGCGCTGTTCCGCCAGCTCGGGCTCGAACGCCTCGAGCGGCTGATGCTCGGTCAGGAACGTGAACGCGGTCGGCACCACCGAGTCGTTGAGCACGCGCACCTGCTTGCCCTGCTCGCGCAGCCACGCCGCCATCGCCACCTCGCTGCCGAGGCCGTCGCCGTCGGGGTTGATGTGGGTGGTGAGCAGAAGCGCCCATGGCGCTCCACGAATGCGTGGAACGCCTCGCGGTCGGTCGGCGCGGTCATGCCACCCCCCGCACGGCTTCGTCGCGCAGCGGATCGAGGCCGGCGACCTCGCCGAGGAACCAGCGATGGAAGCGCAGGTCGAACGTGAGCTCGGGGTGGCGGAACGTGAGCCCGACCACGCGGCCCTGGCGCACCCCACCGGCTCGCCGCGGTCGTCGCCACGACCTCGACCCCGGCGCCGACCGAGTGGATGCGCGGCGCGCGGATGAACACGCCGTCGAAGTGGCCGCCGAGCGCGGGCGCCTCGAGCGTATCGCTGAACGACGCCACCTCGCGGCCGTAGCCGTTGCGCGTCACGCCGACGTCGAGCGCGGCGAGCGGCGGGTACGGCAGGTGGGTCGCGCTCGCGCGACAGCAGGATCACGCCCGCGCAGGTGCCGAGCACCGGCTTCTCGCCGCACGAACGCCTCGATCGGCGCGCGCAGCCCGGTGGCCTCGAGCAGGCGCAGCATGGTGGAGGACTCCCCACCCGGCAGCACGAGCGCATCGAGGCCGCGCAGGTGCCCGGGCAGCGACACCCGCACGGGTTCCACCGCGGCGGCCTCGAGGGCGCGCGCGTGGAGCGCGAAATCCCCCTGCAGGGCCAGCACGCCCACACGGGCTCGCGTCACGGGCGTGGAGCCCCGGTCCGGCATCCGTTCACCATCCGCGCTTCGCCAGCAGCTGTTCCTCGGGCAGGGTCTCGAGCGAGATCCCGCGCATCGCCTTGGGCAGGCCGGTGCTGATCTCGGCGATCAGCGCGGGGTTGTCCCAGTTGGCGACCGTCTTCACCATCGCGCTCGCGACCTGGAGCTGCGCCTTGCGCTGCTCCTTCGGCGGCAGGTCCTTCCCGATCTCGAAGATGCCGGAGCCCACGAACACCGCCTCGGCGCCCAGCTGCATCATCAGCGCCGCGTCGGCCGGGATCGCCACGCCGCCGGCGGAGAAGTTCGGCACCGGCAGCTTGCCGGTTTCGGCCACCTGCGGACCAGCTCGTAGGGCGCGCCCAGATCCTTGGCCTCGTCCATGAGCTCGTCGGCGGTCAGCGTGCGTGAGCCGCTTGATGTTCCTCGGTGCACCGTCCTGCATGTGGCGCACGGCTTCGACGATGTTGCCCGTCCCGGCCTCGCCCTTGGTGCGGATCATCGCCGCGCCCTCGCCGATGCGGCGCAGGGCCTCGCCCAGGTCGCGGCAGCCGCACACGAACGGCACCTTGAAGTCGTGCTTGTCGACATGGTTCACCTCGTCGGCGGGGGTCAGCACCTCGCTCTCGTCGATGAAGTCGACCCCAGCGCCTCGAGGATGCGCGCCTCGCGCGATGTGGCCGATCCGGCACTTCGCCATCACCGGGATGGTCACGGACCGCCTTCATGATCTCCACGATCATGGCGGGGTCGCTCATGCGGGCGCACGCCGCCGTCGCGGCGGATGTCAGACGGCACGCGCTCGAGCGCCATCACCGCCGCAGCGCCCGCCTCCTCGGCGATCTTGGCCTGCTCGGCGGTCCATCACGTCCATGATGACGCCACCCTTGAGCATCTCCGCCAGCCCTGAGCCGGAACTGTTCCTGCTGGTCCACGGCGTCCCTCCTTCCGCGCCTCAGGCGCTGTGCCGTACCGCCGGCCGGTCGAGCGCGCGCAGGCGCTCCACCGCGGGCGGAGTGATCTCCAGGATCCGATCCACGTCCGTGTCGTCGTTGCCCTCGCCGAGCGAGAATCGCACGCTCGCGTGGGCATCCTCGGGCCTCAGGCCCATCGCCAGCAGCACGTGCGACGGTCCGGACACGGCCGCACTGCAGGCCGACCGTGCGGACCGTCACGCCCGCACGGTCGAGCTCGTGCAGCAGCGCCTCCCCGTCGACGCCGGCGATGCACAGGTTCGCGACGCTCTCGATGCGCGCGGCCCCGGCGCCGTTGAGTCGCGTGCCGGGCACCGCCGCGACCAGGCCGGCGGCCAGGCGGCGACCGAGGGATTCTACCCGCTCGGGGCCGCCGGCGGCGAGCGCGCGCGCCGCGCGCTCCGCCGCCACGCCGAATCCGGCCAGCGCCGCCACGTCCTCGGTGCCGGCGCGCCGGCCGCGCTCCTGGTGGCCGCCATGGACCAGCGGCACCAGCTGGACGCGCCGCCGCACCACCAGCGCCGCGGC
>CAVSAC010000010.1:0-1158921 GCA_963725865.1 Candidatus Eiseniibacteriota bacterium | reverse complement strand
CGTTAAGCCCCGTAAGGGGCTTCGAGGGTTCGAATCCCTCCCTCTCCGCCAGTGTTCTCGCTGGCCCACGCGGGCCACGGCGGGTCCCGCGATCCTCGGATGCTCCCCCGGAAAGCTGGTCGCCATGCCGCGCCGCAGCCTCCTGGTCGCCCTCGCCTCCGCCGCGCTCCTCGCCGCCATCGCTCCCGCGTCGTCCGTCGCGCAGGCTCCCTTTCAATCGGTGCTCGACTCCGCCAACCCGCTCGGGCTGACGATCACGAACTACGGGATCTTCGGCAACAACTTCAGCTCGTCGGTCGCGTCGTTCGAGTACCCGCGCGGCAGCGGCTACGAGCACCTTCCCATCGCGGGGCTGTGGATCGGCGCCACGGCCGCCGACGACGTGGGTCCGTTTGCCGGCGTGGTGACGGGGGCGATCGACGCATCGGTCGGGACCGCGACGTCATCGCTCACCGAGTGGACGCCCACCGCCGAGCTCACGCGCCGCTCGCGCATCGTGGCGAACCCGTACTACTCGCCGGCCGCGGTCAGCGACCTCGACGTGCTGAGCACCTACGACGATCACGTGGCCAAGCGCCCGTCCGGCAGCTCGGAGAACCACCGCCCGATGGGCGTGACCGTGAACCAGCGCGTGTATGGCTGGGACACGCCGGACTACGGACACGTGCTGTTCCTGCGCTTCGTGATCCAGAACACCGGCGCCAATCCGCTCACCAGCCTGTGGGCGGGCGTGCACACCGAGTTCGCGAGCGGCAACCGGAACGCGTACACGTGCTGGCCGCCATCCTCCTCGTGCGGGCCGGGGTCGTGGTACTCCAAGAAGTGGGTGGCCTACGACGACACGATGCGCCTGGTGCGCGAGCACTACTGCGCCAACCTGCCGATCCCGTCCGGCTGCAATCTCGCAGCCGTGCCGCCGTGGGTGGGGCTCAAGCTGCTCACGCGTCCGACCGCGGGGCAGGCGGTCACGCTCGCCGCGTGGTCGTACGCGCCGGGCGACGTGACGCGCGACGAGGACATCGAGCGCTACGCCCTGATGAGCAGCGGTACCATCGCGGACCTTGGCGCGCTGCCGCCGCAGTTCAGCGATCCGGTCGAGCTGCTGGCGCTGGGGCCGTTCGCGGCGCTGGCGCCGGGCGACTCGATCACGGTGGACTTCGCGCTGCTCGGCGGCGGCGCGATCGATTCGCTGCAGGGCGACGCGAACCGCGCGCAGCGCTTCCACGACACCGGCGAGTTCGACCAGATCACGCCGGTGGCGGCGGCGCTGGTGAGCGCCGAGGCGCGCCCCGAGGGCGTGCGGCTGGTGTGGAGCGCGGGTGGCGCGAGCGGTTACGCGTCGATCGAGCGCCGCACCGAGACGAGCGACTGGGCGACGGTCGGCACGCGCGCGGTCGACGGCGACGAGCGGGTGGTGTTCGAGGACCACGCGGTGACGCCGGGCGAGCGCTACGCGTACCGCCTGCAACTGGACGGCGGCGCGGTCACTCCCGCGACCTGGGTCGAGGTGCCGCGGCGCGCGGACTTCGCGCTGCACGGCGCGCGCCCCAATCCGCTCGCGGGCGGGGATCCGGTGGTGGCGTTCGCGCTGGCGAGCGACGCGCCCGCTGCGCTCGAGCTGTTTGACCTGCTCGGCCGCCGCGTGCGCGCGGCGCGCGTGGAATCGCCGCAGCCGGGCGAGCATCTCATCCGACTCGTGGGGTCGGCGCCGCTGGCGCCCGGCGTCTACACCGTGCGCCTGGTGCAGGGCGAGCGGCGGGCGACCGCACGATTGAGCGTCGTCCGTTAGCGCGGCCGCGGACTCGACCCGGCGGGCCGTGGCTCCACGCGGCTCGCCCGGAGGCTCCCATGTTCATCGGACATTTCGCGGTCGGCTTCGCGGCCAAGCGCGCCGCGCCGCGCACCTCGCTCACCGTGCTCCTGAGTGCCGCGATCTTCCTCGACATCGTGTGGCCCGTGCTGGTGGCCATCGGAGTCGAGAAGGTGGCCATCGCGCCCGGCATCACGGCGTTCACGCCGCTCGACTTCCTCAGCTACCCGATCTCGCACAGCCTGGTCATGGCGCTGGTGTGGTCGGCGCTGTTCGCGCTGATCTACCGTTGGCGCACCCGCTACGACATGGGCGCGCTCTGGGTCGGCGTGCTGGTGTTCAGCCACTGGGTGCTCGACTGGATCAGCCACCGCCCCGACATGCCGATCGCGCCGGGGCTCGCCACCAAGGTGGGGCTGGGGCTGTGGAACTCGATCCCGGCCACGATGGCGGTCGAGATCGCGATGTTCGTGATCGGGCTCGGGCTCTACCTGAGCGCCACCCGCGCGCGGAACTGGATGGGACACGTCTCGCTGTGGCTGCTGGTCGCACTGCTGGCGCTCGGCTACAGCTCCCGCGCGGTGCCGCCGAGCGTGAGCGCGATCACCACCATGTCGCTGACCATGATCGCGGTCTCGCTCGCGATCTTCGTGTGGATCGACCGCACGCGCACGCTGCGGGCGGGCGTGGCCGGTCAGCGATAGGGTGAACGCTCCGTGGGTCGGGGCCGTCGCGGGGCCCCGACCCACGTCGACGCACGCCCTCTCCTGGGCTCGCCGATCCGACTCCCTACCGGATGCTGGTCTTCCGCAGCTCGTCGCGCTGGCTCGCGTAGAGGGCGAGCGCGGTTTCGATGACGTGCGCGGCCTCCTCGTGGCCACGCAGCGAATCGATCTCGACCTGCTTGCGCTCGAGCGCCTTGTAGTCGATGAAGAAGCGCTTCAACTCGGCCAGCATGTGGCGCGGGATCTCGGTGATGTCGTGGTAGTCGGAGAACTGCGGATCATCGAGGTGGACGGCGATGATCTTGTCGTCCTCGCCCTTGTCGTCGCGCATCGGGATCATGCCGATCGGTCGCGCGCGCGCCATCGCCAGCGGCACGATGGCCTCCTGGCACAGCATGAGCACGTCCAGCGGGTCGCCGTCGCCGCAGTAGGTCTGGGGGATGAAGCCGTAGTTCGCCGGGTAGCGCACGGCGGAGTAGAGCACGCGGTCGGTGAGCAGCAGCCCGGTGGCCTTGTCGAGCTCGTACTTCACCTTCGAGCCCTCGGGGATCTCGATCACCACGTTGACGTACTCGCGCACATCGCGTCCCCACGGGACGTCGTGCCAGGCGTGCATCGGGTCACCTCCAGGGTGGTCGTGAGAGGGCTGCAGCCTACCGCAGTCGCGCGGCAGTCGCGCGGCGCTTGCCGGTGCGCGTGCGTGCGG
This sequence comes from Candidatus Eiseniibacteriota bacterium, assembly GCA_963725865.1. Classification (GTDB taxonomy): domain Bacteria; phylum Eisenbacteria; class RBG-16-71-46; order RBG-16-71-46; family RBG-16-71-46; genus CAVSAC01. The sequence goes on along the minus strand of CAVSAC010000010.1, from coordinate 1,155,680 downwards.
CGTAGCCTTCACCCCTCATGCGCACGCTCTTCGAAGGCTACCCACTCGATCCGGCGCTGGATCTGGATGCCTACCGCCGCCGCGAGAACGCGCTCGCGCTCGTGAACCTGGCGGTGATCGCCGCGGTGTTCCTGATGCACATCGGCTTCGTCGGGCACCTGGGGCCGCCGCGGCCGCTGCTGGTGTGGGTGCTCACCGCCCTGTTCGTGCTGCAGACGACCGGGCTGCTATGGGTGCAGGGACTGCAGCAGCGGCCGTCGCCCCGCGTGGCCTGGCTCTACTCGACGCTCTCGATCGGGACGACCATCTTCGGCGCCGCGCTGGCGTCGTTCTTCGGCGAGGCGGACGAGCATCACTACTTCGTGCTGATGGTGCCCGCGATCGTCTCGGCCGGCCATCGTTACTCGCTGATGGGCACGGTGCTGGTGGTGCTGATCGCCGGCGGGCTGCACTACTTCGACGTCACGTACTGGTTCGTCCTGCATCCGCCCCCGGTGACGATGGAGCTGTTCGAGGCGGGCGTGACGTGGATCGTGTTCGCGGTGCTGGGCGTGGTGGTGTGGCTGCTCGCCGAGTCCGACCGCCGCGGTCAGGCGCAGCTGCGCGCGAGCCTCGACGAGCTGGAGCACGCCCGCGACCGGCTGGTGGCCGAGGAGAAGCTGGCGGCGGTGGGCCGGCTCTCGAGCGCGATCGCGCACGAGATCCGCAACCCGGTGGCGATGATCTCCTCGTCGCTGGCCGCCGCGCGGCGCGAGGGCCTCGCGGAGTCGCAGCGGCGCCAGATGTTCGACGTCGCCACCGAGGAATCCGCGCGGCTCGAACGGTTGACGACCGACTTCCTCGCCTACGCGCGCACGCGCGCGCCGGAGCGGCGGCCCACATCGGTGGAGCAGGCGCTCGGCTACGTGACGGAGCTGGCGCGCGCCCGCGCCGGGGAGCGGCGGCTCGAGATCGTCGCGCACGACGTGCAGCGCCTGTGCGCGTCGGTCGACCCGCACCAGTTCCACCAGGCGCTCCTCAATCTGGTGACCAACGCGCTCGAGCACACACCGCCCGGCGGCCACGTGCAGCTGGGGGCGTCGGCCCCCGAGCCCGAGCGCCTCGTGGTGTGGGTCGAGAACGATGGGCCCGCCGTGCCGGCGGAAGCGGTGGCGCGGATCTTCGAGCCGTTCTTCACCACCCGCGCCGGCGGCACCGGCCTGGGGCTGCCGATCGCCCGCAACATCGCGCGCGCCCACGGCGGCGAGCTGCAGCTCGGCGCCAACGAGCCGGGCCGCGTGCGCTTCGAGATCGCGCTGCCGCGCTGCGTGGCGTGCATCCGGCGCGGCCAGGGGGATGCATGCCCGATATCCTGATCGTCGACGACGAAGCCAACATGCGCCGCGTGCTGGCGGTCATCCTGGCGGAGGACGAGCACCAGGTGACCGAGGCGAGCGGAGTGGCCGACGCCCGCCTCCTCGTGGCCTCGCAGCGGTTCGACTGCGTGGTGACCGACCAGAAGATGTCGGACGGCGAGGGCCTCGCGCTGCTGCAGTCCTGCCGCGAGAGCGATCCCACGCTGCCGGTGGTCGTCATGACGGCGTTCGCCTCGGTCGAGCTGGCGGTCGAGGCGATGCGGCAGGGCGCGTTCGACTTCATCTCGAAGCCGTTCACCCCCGAGGTCGTGCGCGCGGCGGTGCGTCGGGCCTGCGACCGCTCCGCGCTGCTGCGCGAGAACGAGCACCTCAAGGGCGAGGTCGTGCGGCTCGGCGGCGGTACCGCCGAGATCCTGGGCGAGAGCCTGCAGATGGCCGAGCTGCGCCAGCAGATCGCGCGGGTGGCGCCGACCCACGCCACGGTGCTGATCAGCGGCGAGACCGGCACCGGCAAGGAGCTGGTGGCCCGCGCGGTGCACGCGGCGAGCGCGCGCTCGCGCGGGCCGTTCGTGGCGGTCAACTGCGCCGCGTTCACCGAGACGCTGCTCGAGAGCGAGCTGTTCGGGCACGAGCGCGGCTCGTTCACCGGGGCCGACCGCGCCAAGGCCGGACTGTTCGAGGCCGCGCATCGCGGCACGCTGTTCCTCGACGAGGCGGGCGAGATGTCGCTCGCGCTGCAGGCGAAGCTGCTGCGCGTGCTGACCGAGCACGTGGTGCAGCGGGTGGGCTCGACCAGCCCGCGCCCGGTCGACGTGCGCGTCGTGGTCGCCACCCATCGCGATCTCGCGCAGCGCGTCCGCGAGGGCACGTTCCGCGAGGACCTCTACTATCGCCTCGCGGTGGTTCCGATCGCGACCCCGCCGCTGCGCGAGCGGCGCGAGGACATCCCGGCGCTGGTCGAGCACTTCCTGCGCCGCTCGGCGATCGATCTCAAGGTGCCGCTGCGGCGCATCCGCCCGTCGGCGCTCGAGCTGCTGAAGCGCTACCCGTTCCCCGGCAACGTGCGCGAGCTGCGCAACCTGATCGAGCGCGCCCAGATCCTGGCGAAAGGCGACGCGCTCGAGGCGGCGGACTTCCGGCTGGCGCAGGAACACCTGCCGGCGCCGCCGCTCGACGACTCGCACGTCGGGCGCCGCCGCGACTGGATGGATGCGCTGCCGGAGTCGCTCGAGCTGCGCGCCATGGTCGAGAGCGTCGAGCGCGAGCTGATCGAGCGCGCGCTGCGGGCCGCGCACGGCGTGCAGGCCGAGGCCGCGCGCAGCCTCGGGCTCTCGCGCAGCGACATCGCTTACAAGATCCGCAAGTACCGCATCGAGACCTCGGCGGAGTAGCTCGCTCACCGGCGTCGGCCCCCGCGGAGCCTGCGGACGCGAATCGCCGGCGTGTACGAGGATTCGAGCAAGGCAGGCGATTCTGTACGAATCCTCATACGCAACGAGCCCCGTGCCTGCTGCCGCGTCGCTAAGCTGTTGAGCCCATGGGAGCGTTTTCATCGAACGGGCGGCACGCGGATTGCCCTATCCCAATGAGCGAACGGTTGCGGCCCGCGCGCGACTCCTCGCGGCGCGGTCGATCGTGATCCCGGTGGGGGGGAAGCCGCCTGGCCATGGAGGTTCGCCGAAGTGGCCGGCGGCGCCACCGGGAAACGTACCCCGCATCACCCGATATTCCAGAGGAGCGATCGATGAATCTCCTGCCTCCAATACCCGCCTGGGAAGGCCTCCACCCGCTCGTCACTCATTTCCCGATCGCGCTCCTGCTCGTCGCCCCGCTGCTGATCGCGATCAGTCTGTTCGTCAGGACCGCGCGCCCGTGGGCGATCGCCGGTCTGCTGATCATGTCCCTGGGCACCGCCGCGGCGTACGTCTCGGTCTCCACCGGCGAAGCCGCCGGCGAGCGGGCCGAGCACAGCGTCGCGAGCGCGAAGGCGGTGCTCGAAGAGCACGAGGAGATGGCCGAGACCACCCGCAATGTGTTCACCGCGCTCTCGCTGATGTTCGCCACGCTCGTGCTCGCGCCGCTGGTGCTCCGTCGCCCGCTGTCGCGCACCGTGTCGGTCACGGCGACGGTCATCTTCCTCGCGCTCTACGGCGGCGGCGCCCTCATCCTGGTCGGCACCGCGCATCAAGGTGGACGTCTGGTGCACGAGTTCGGCGTGCGGGCTTCCCTCGCGCCGGCCAGCAGCGCTCAGCGCACCGCCGATGGGGGCGGCTCCGCGCGCGAGGAGTCGGACGAAGCTCAGGAATTCGGAGGCCGCAACTAGGATCCCCCGACCCGGGACGTGTCCCCCGCACGTCACGGGTGAGCGGGCCGCGCATCGGCCCGCGCGGCGGCGTGCTCCCCGGCGCCGCCGTCAGCACGTCCGCGGCCCGCTGCGCACGGACCCCAACGGAACGAGGCGCCCCGCGCGAGCGAGGCGCCTCGTCCGTCATGAGCGCCGGGTGGCGCCGCGGCTCACTTGCCGAGCAGCGATTGGATCTGGGCCTCGAACAGCTCGTCCACGCCGGGCGCGAAGCCGCGGTTCACGTAGCGGATCTTCCCGGAGCGATCCACCACGTAGACGGTCGGGAATCCCTGCACGTCGAACGCGCGCACCGCGGCGGCCGTCGCATCGATGCAGGTGGCGGTGGGGAAGGAGTACTGGCTCTCCTTCATGTAGGCGCTCGCCTTGCCGATGCGGTCGGCGACCGAGCCCTGGCGCTCCCAGTTGACGCCGAGGAACGCGACGTCTTCGCGGCCGCGGTACTTCTGGTAGAGCGCCTCGAACATCGGCAGCTCCATGCGGCACGGACCGCACCAGGAGCCCCAGAAGTCCACCACCAGCACCTTGCCGCGGAACGAAGCGAGGGTGACGGTGCGCGTGGTGTCCTCGAGCATCGGCAGCGTGAAGTCGGGGGCCGGGCGTTCGTCCTTGCGCTGGTCGATCGCCTCGTGGCGCACCGCCGCCGCGCGTGCGACCCGGATGCGCTCGTCGAGTCCGGCCGGCGATCCGTGGCGGCGATTCCAGAGTTCGCCGAGCGGTGCCCGCACCGTGGAGTCGCCGAACGGGAACGCGCTGAGCGCGCGCAGGTAATAGCCGATCGCGGCGTCGTCGCGCTTCAGCTGCTGGTGGGCCTCGGCCAGCCGCCGCAGCACCCGCACGCTGTCGGGCGCGTCGGGCAGCGCCTCCTGCAAGGCCGTGATCGCGCCCGCGGCATCGCCGCTGCGCATCATCAGCAGACCCTCGGTCGCCTTCACCACCGCCAGCGCCGGCATCGCGTCTGGCGTGGGCGGCACCTCCGCCATCGCCTTCTTCGCGTACTCGCGCCCGAGCGCGATTCCGTCGGGGCGGTCGGCGAGCACCTCGGCGAGTCCGGCGAAGAATCCCACGCGGCGCTGGTAGTCGGAGGGCAGCACGGTGGCGAGGCTCTCGGCGGCCGCCGTCACGTCGGCGATCGGTGCGTGACGGCGCAGCTGCGCGAGCAACAGGTTGTTGAACGCCCACTGCCGGTACATGCCGCGCGGTTCCTGCGCGAGGAAGGTCCGGATCTCCTTCACGGCATCCCCGGCGCGCGCGCTGTCGCCCGCCATCTCGTTGAGCCGCGAGATGTCCTCGGGCGGCAGCGTGGGGCCTCCGGAGCCGCCGTGCGAGGGCGGCACCGCGCCGCCCTGGGCGCGGGCGCGCGGTGCGATTCCGGCGACGAGGACCAGCAGGAGCACGAAGGTGGTGCCGAAGGACGACGCGCGGCGAACGAGCATGGACCGGATCTCCGATGCGGGAGCGGCCGGCGCACCGAGCGCCGACCGGATGGGGAAGCGGCGGACATTCTAAGGCACCGGGGCCGGGAACGCCCGCGCCCGCGGTGGCCGCGGTCGCGTCCGCGCAGCGGGCCGCCGCCGGACGCACCGGATCCGCGCGCGAACAGGTTTGCCGCGGTCGCGGCGGCCATGGTATCCATGCGCGCGGCCTTCCACGGAGCGGCCGGCGCGGAGAGATGTCCGAGTGGTTGAAGGAGCACGATTGGAAATCGTGTAGGCGCTTATACCGCCTCGTGGGTTCGAATCCCACTCTCTCCGCCATCCTCATGCCCCAGCGCCCCTCGCCGGCGCTCTCCCGCTCCGCTCCCTCGGGTGTAAGCTCCCGGCACTCGCAAGCGGAGGGCGTCCCCATCGACTTGCGAGCCCCCCGCCGCCGACGCCCTCGCCGTACTCGCCATCGGGCCACCGATGGGCCGAGGAGGTCGCGCATGCACGCGCCTACGGTTCGTTCCCGCCGCTCGAGGTCGTTCCCCGTCCTGCTCGCTTCCCTCGCGGTGGCGGCGCTGCTCGCCGCACCCGCGCACGCCAACCCGATCGCGCCCGCGCTCCAGGCCTGCGACGGCGACGGGCACGTCTACCTGCTCTACGTGGTGCGCAGCCAGGGTCAGCTGCCGACCAGCTGGTGGGCGGAATCGCAGTGCGACCTGCCGACAGTCGGTACCACCGGCGCCGCGGACATCGCCGTGGACCTCGCGCAGGGAATCGGCGTCGCGCAGGGCCGCGAGGGCACCCGGATGGATCAGCTCTTCAATCCGTTCTGGGGGACGGGCCAGTGCTCGGCACTGTCCCCGCCGGTCGCGAACGGCTTCGACTTCAGCGCGCTCGAGTACGCCGGCAGCGTGCTCTACGCCACGTTCCCCACCGGGCTGTGCGACGCCTCGATCCTCGGTACGCTCGAGCCGCGCTCGGGGGCGTTCCATCCGATCGGACCCGTCGACGTGCCGGGAATCCGCGGTCTCGCGTTCGACGATGACACCTTCACGCTGTACGCCATCGCCTCATGCGCTCCAGCGCCGTCGCTGCTGTACGCCATCGACCCGACGAGCGGCGCCGCCACGCTGGTGGGGAGCACGCAGGTCGTGGGGCTCGTCAGCATCGAGTTCTCGTCGCGCTACCTGTTCGGCGGCAGCGACGCCACCGACCAGGGACGCCTCTATCTGCTCGACCGCGACACCGGCGCGGCGACGCCGCTCGCCGGCGACCCCGCCCATGGGATGCGCGAGATCGCCGGGCTGGCGGTGTCACCCTACGGTGTGATCGTGCCCGCCGACCGGCCCAGCTGGGGGCGGCTGAAGATCATCTACCGATGAGCGCGCGCGCGGCGAGGGCCGTGCGAATCGCCATCGGGGCGCTCACCTGCGTCGTCGGGCTCGCGGGCCCCGGTGCAGCCGCGATGCCGGCCGCGGGAGCTGCCCGGTCCCGACCGCGGCCGCTCGAGTTCGATTCCGAGGTCGTCCGCATCGTCGTCCAAGCGGACTCGGTCGAGGTCAACGGCTTCTATCGCTTCCTCGGCCGCGGCCCCGCGGGCGCGCGCTTCACCGTGCTCTATCCGTTCCCGAACGACAGCCTGATGGGTGGCGCTCGCATGGTGTCGCTCGTGGCGCGGGTGCCCCGCGGCACCTGGCAGCCCGTGGACTTCGCGGTGCTGGCAAAGCCGTGCGCGGCCGCGTGGCGGCTGCCCACCGACCGCGGCGACACCCTGGAGGTCGCCGCGGTCTATCGACAAGCGCTGCGCGGGCGCTCCGCGCGCTACATCGTGACCAGCGCCGACAGTTGGTCGCGGCGGCTGCGCTCGGCGCGCTTCGAGCTGGTCCTGCCGACGGGCTCCACGCTGCGCCGCGCGAGCTACCCGTTCCACGCCGCCGCCGTGGACGGCCGGTCCGGACTGGTCTTCGAGGCCACCGACTTCCTGCCGGAGCGCGACGTCGAGTTCGCCTGGGGCGACTGACGCGGCGGGGGGCCGCGTCCGGCCGGCACTCGAAGCCCGGGCTCTGGCTGCTGCGGCCGCGGCAGGGCGAGCGCGTCGCCACGACGCGAGCGGTCGTCACGAAGCGAGCGCTCGCGTCAGGGACTCGTCAGATCGGACACCGTCGGCCGCGTGCGTGTCCGGTTGCGCGTGACTCCACCCTCCCCGCATGCATCCTAGGCCCGAGCCGCGGCGACCGCCGCCGCGCGGACACTCCATCCGCCCCGACCGTCCGTGCGCGGTCGTGGCCGCCGGGGGCACTCGATGTCGGTCGGGATCTGGCCGTGGATCGGCCTCAATGCGTTCATCCTCGCGACGCTGCTCGTGGACCTGCTGGCGTTCCACCGGCGCCCGCACGCCATCCGGTTCCGCGAGGCGCTCGCGTGGAGCGGAATCTGGGTGGCGCTCGCGCTCGCATTCAACGCGCTGTTGTGGTGGTGGCGCGGGCCGCAGGCGGGGCTCGAGTTCCTGACCGGCTACCTGATCGAGAAATCGCTCAGCGTCGACAACCTGTTCGTGTTCCTGATGCTGTTCTCGGCGTTCGCGGTGCCGGCGCGCCTGCAGCACCGGGTGCTGTTCGCGGGGCTGCTCGGCGCGCTCGTCATGCGGCTCGCGTTCATTCTCGCCGGGGTCGCGCTGATGGAGCGCTTCCACGCGATGATCTACGTGTTCGGCGCGGTCCTCGTCGTGTCGGGCGTGCGGCTGTGGCGCCCGCACGCGGCGCCCGTGGAACCCGCGAGGCACCCGCTGCTCCGCCTGCTCCGCCGCGTGATGCCGGTGACCGAGCGCTACGAGGGCGACCGCTTCTTCGTGCGCCGGGCGCGGCGCTGGCTGGCCACGCCGCTGTTCGTGGTGCTGCTGATGGTCGAGATCACCGACCTGATCTTCGCCGTGGACTCGATCCCCGCGGTGCTGGCGATCACGCGCGACCCGTTCATCGTCTACGCGTCGAACGCGTTCGCGATCCTCGGGCTGCGTGCGCTGTACTTCGCGCTCGCGGGCTTCCTCGGGATGTTCCACCACCTGCACCACGGCCTGTCGGCGATCCTGGTGTTCGTGGGGACCAAGATGATGGTGTCGGACTTCGTGCAGGTGCCCGCCCTGGGCTCGCTCGCGGTGGTGCTGGCGATCCTGGGAGTGTCGGTGTGGGCGTCGCTGCGCTGGCCGCGCGCGGTGCCGGCGGTGCCAGAGCGCGGCGACGCCGACGCGCCGCCCGGCGACGCGCGCTAGCGTCGGAGCGGCGGTCCCGCGCGGCTTGACCTCGCGGCGCGAACCGCTAGAATGGCGCCCGCTCGGCGGCCGGTGCCGCCCCCGGAGCCGCGGGGCGCACGCGCCGAATGACGTCGAAGTCCAGATCCGGTGGGGATGTAGCTCAGCTGGGAGAGCACCTCGTTCGCAACGAGGGGGTCGTCGGTTCGAATCCGATCATCTCCACCATTCCCTTTTGTGGGCCAGGCGCAGCGCAATCCGAGCTTGTGAACCCCGTCAGGACCGGAAGGTAGCAGCGGTAAGCGATCCCTCGGGTGTGCCGCTGTCCACCCTGGCCCTTTCCTTCCGGTACCGCGCACGCCCATGAGCCACCGCGCCCTCACTCTGAAGTACCGGCCCCAGGTCTTCGCGGACCTGGTCGGGCAGGACCATGTGAGCGCCGTGCTGGCCCGCGCGGTCGAGAGCCACCGCATCGCGCACGCCTACCTGTTCACCGGCGCGCGCGGCGTGGGCAAGACCACCAGCGCGCGCATCCTCGCCAAGTCGCTCAACTGCGAGCAGCGGCGCTCCGGCCAGCTCGCGGGCGCCGACCCGTGCAACGTCTGCCACGCGTGCACCGAGATCACCGCCGGCGTCTCGCTCGACGTCACCGAGATCGACGGCGCCTCGAACCGCGGCATCGCCGACGTCCAGCAGCTGCGCGAGAAGGTGCGCTTCTCGCCGACCGGCGGCGGCTGGCGGATCGTGATCATCGACGAGGTCCACCAGCTCTCGAACGACGCGTTCGCGGCGCTGCTCAAGACGCTCGAGGAGCCGCCGCCGCATCTGGTGTTCATCTTCGCCACCACCGACCCGCAGAAGCTGCCCGACACGATCCGCTCGCGCACCCAGCGCTTCGACTTCGCGCGCGTGCCGCTGCGCAAGGTCGCGGACCGGGTGCTCGCGATCCAGGCCGCCGAGGCGCGCGACGCCGAGGGCGTGAAGTTCACGCTCACCGAGGGCGCGGCGCTGCTGATCGCGCACAAGTCCGAGGGCTCGATGCGCGACGCGGTGTCGGCGCTCGACCAGGTGGTCTCGGGCGGCGAGCCGGCGGTGGACGAGGAGCTGGTGCGCCGGGTGCTCGGGATCGCCGACCGCGAATCGTTCTTCGCGCTCGCCGAGGCGATCGTGCGCCGCGATCCGCGGGCCGCGCTGCACCGGCTGCAGGAGGCGTTCGACAAGGGGCTCGATCCGCGCGATCTCGCCGACGGGCTCGCCGAGCACATCCGCCACATCCTGATCCTCAAGGTCGACCCCGACGGCGGCGACCTGGTGGCGGCGACGCCCGACGACCTCGTGCGCCTGCGCGCGCAGGGCGAGGGCTGGAGCGACAGCGATCTGCTGCGCCTGCTGCGGCTCGCGTCGGAGTGCGCGGGCCCGATGCGCGACAGTCCGCAGCCACTCATCCACCTCGAGGCCGCGGTGCTCCAGATGGCCACCCTCGAGCCCGGCGAGACGCTCGCCGTGCTGCTCGAGCGGCTCGAGGCGCTCGAGCGCCGGCTCGGCGGGGCGCCCGCCGGCGGCGCCGCCGCGACGCCGCCCACGGCCCGCGCGGCGAGCGCTCCCGGTCCGCTGCGCGCGGCCCCCGATCCGGGTGCGGGCCCGCTGCGCGCGGCGCCGCCGGCGCCGGGCGCGGGCGGCGCACGCTTCGCGGCCGGACCTCCGCACGCGCCAAACGCCGTGCGCGCGCCGGGCGGCCTGCCGCGCGGCGGCACCAGCGCGCCCGCCGCCGGCGGTCCGCTGCGCGCGAGCGCGGCCGCTGCCGAAACGCTGGCGAGTGGTGCGGCTCCGACCTCCATCGCGACCGCGCCGCTCGCGACCGCCGCCCCCACCGCCGCCCCGGCTGCCGAGCCATCGACCGCGACGGCCACCGTGCCGCGCGACGAGGCGCCGGTCGCCGACGCGCAGTCGACCGGCTGCTGGCAGCAGGCGCTCGCCGCGGTCAACGGGCGCAAGCGGATGCTGGGGGCGTTCCTCGAGGACTGCCGCTTCCTCGGCGCCACCGCCGATGTGGTGCTGGTGGCGATGGACGACCTGCATCGTGCGGTGGTGGAGGAGAAGGACAACCGCCAGATGCTGGTGGACGAACTGCGCCGCAGCTTCGGCCGGCTGGTCGAGGTGCGCTGCATGCCGCTCGCGGACGCCGGGCTCGAGCCCCGGCGCCCCGCACAGGCCGCCGACGTGGCGCCGCTCATCGAGCGCGCCATCGACTTCTTCCAGGGCGACATCATCGAGCGGCGCCCGGGACGGACCCAGGAGAGGACGGACGGATGAAGAGCTTCGGCGACATGGTGAAGACCGCGCAGAAGATGCAGAAGCTGATGACCGAGATGAACGACTCGCTCGAGAACCAGCTGTTGCCGGCCGAGTCGGCGGGGGGCGGGCTGGTCGAGGCGGTGGTGAACGGTCACGGCGAGCTGAAGCAGCTGCGCATCCGGCCCGACGCGCTGAAGGACGGCGAGCTGCTCGAGGACCTCATCCTGACCGCCGTCAAGGGCGCTCAGACCAAGGCCAAGGCGCTCAAGGAAGCGGCGACCGCGAAGATCACCGGCGGCTTCGGCGTCCCCTTCTGAGCCCCCGCGCGAGCCGCTCGTGTACTCCTCCAAATACCTCGAGCTGCTGATCGAGGAGCTGGTCAAGCTCCCGACGATCGGACAGAAGAGCGCCCAGCGACTGGCACTCCACCTGCTGCGCGCCTCGCGCGAGGACGCGCTGCGGCTGGCCGAGGCGATCCGCGCGGTCAAGGAGCGGGTCGGCCTGTGCTCGGTGTGCGGGAACTTCGCCGAGGGCGACCCGTGCGCGATCTGCCAGGACCCGCAGCGCGACGGGCGCCTGCTGTGCGTGGTGGAGCAGCCCGCGGACATGCTGGCGATCGAGCGCACCGCCCAGTTCCGCGGGCGCTACCACGTGCTGGGCGGCGCGCTGTCGCCGCTCGACGGCACCCATCCCGAGGACCTGCGCATCCGCCCGCTGCTCGAGCGCCTGAAGGACGGCGAGGTGCAGGAGATCATCCTCGCCACGAATCCCAACGTCGCGGGCGAAGCCACGGCGCTCTACCTGTCCCGGCTGCTCCAGCCGCTGGGCGTCCGCACCACGCGGATCGCGCGTGGTGTCCCGATGGGCTCGGACCTCGAGTACTCGGACCTCGTCACGCTCGCGCGCGCGCTCGAAGGCCGCCGCGAGATCGAGTAGGAGCGTCGCCCGCCGCGCGCGACGACCGCCGCCCGTGCCACCCACCCTCCTCGATACGCTCGGCTTCCTCGGGGTTCCGATCCTCGTGCTGCTCAACGCCTATTTCGTGGCGGCCGAGTTCTCGCTCGTGACGGTGCGCTGGACGCGCGTCGAGGAGCTGATCGAGAAGAACGTGTTCGGGGCGGCGGCGGTCAAGCTGGCGATCGAGCACCTCGACGACACCATCGCCGCGGTCCAGCTCGGCATCACGTTCACGAGCCTGGGCCTCGGCTGGATCGGCGAGCCCGCCCTCGCGCACCTCATCGAGCCGCTGTTTCGCGGCCTGCCGCCGCCCTTCAGCGTGGTCGTCGTGCACAGCATCGCGGTCGGCATCGCGTTCCTCGGCATCACCTACCTGCACGTGGTGCTCGGCGAGCTGGCGCCCAAGGCCATCGCCCTCGAGCGCGCGGAGCAGGTCGCGCTGATCGTCTCGGGCCCGCTCCTGGTGTTCGGGCGCGTCTTCCGCCCGTTCATCCGGCTGATGAACGATTCCGGGAGCTTCGTCGTGCGCATGCTCCACCTGCCGCCGATCCAGCCCGATCAGGATGTCCACACCGCCGAGGAGCTCGACATGCTGGTCGAGGAGAGCGAGGAGGCCGGACTCATCACGGCGGACGAGGCGACCTACGTGCGCAACGTGTTCGAGCTCTCGGACAAGACGGTGCGCGACGCGATGGTGCCGCGCGAGAAGGTGGTGACGCTCTCGATCGGCGCCTCCGAGGCGGAGGTGCTCGAGACCGCGCGCGAGACCGCCCACACCCGCATGCCGGTGTGGGAGGACTCGCCCGACAACATCGTCGGGATCGTGAACACCAAGGACCTGTTCCATCTGTTCAGCCTCAAGGGACTGGTGATCCTGATGGACGCGATGTATCCGGCGCTGTTCGTCGGCCCCGACCTGCCGGTGGCGCGGCTGCTGCAGATGTTCCGGCGCGTGAAGCGTCCGATGGCGGTGGTGCGCGACGAGGCGGGACGATTCCTGGGGATCGTGACGCTCGAGGACATCCTCGAGGAGATCGTGGGCGAGATCGAGGACGAGCACGACGCGCCACGCCGCATGGCGGGCGATTCCATGGGGCGCCCGCGCACGCCCGCGGCCACCACGGCGGCGGTCGGCGCGGTCGCTCCCGCGCCGCCGGGCGCGCCGCCCGCGCCGCCCCAGACGGTCAAGCGGCCACTGCCGCCCGCGTCGAGCTGATCGACGGCGGGGGCGGTTGCGGGAGGGTGCGAAAGGAGTAGCCTTCCCCCCGTGTTCCCCAGCGGAGTCCGTGGTCCCCCGGGGAAGGAGGCCTCCTCATGAGCGCCTCGCTCCGTCTCGCCGCTGTGTTCGTCGCGGCGCTCCTGTCCGCTCCAGCCGCCCTCGCCAGCCACGTCATCGTCCCCGACGACCATCCGACGATCGGCGCCGCGCTCGCCGCCTTCGCCGACACGGTGTACGTGCGCGACGGCACGTACGACGAGGATGTCATCATCACCGGCGATGCGCTCGGCCACTTCTACGGCCTGGCGCTGCTGCCTGCGGAGGCGCCGCCGTACGGCGTCATTCCCTTCCCGCGCATCCAACGGCTGAGGATCGAGGCCAGCACCAGCAGCGCCGCGGTGACGGTGCGCGGATTCCGCTGCCGCGGGCCGGTCGAGGTCGGCGCCGGCATGAACGGACCCGCCACGTTCGAGGCCTGCGCGTTCGACTCCGGCCTCACCTCCGGTCACGCCGATCCCCTGACGCTGCGCGGCTGCCTGATCCGCGGCGGGGTGCAGGTGCAGCCGTGGTCGCTGGAGATGACGGCCTGCACCGTCCTGGGCGGAGTCGACGTGTCCTGGTTCGAGGGCACCGTCACGGTGCGGGACAACCTCATCGAGGGTCCGGCGCCGTACGGCCTGCGGGTGGTGGACTACGACGGTGGCGCTGCGCTGGAGCGCAACACCATCGTCGGCTGCACGGTCGGGCTGCTGCTCGACGGCCCGAAGTACGAGGACCGGATCGCGGGCAACCAGGTGCGCGACTGCACCGGCGACGGCATCCGCGTCGAATGGCGCCAGGCGGGCGAGGGGTCCGCGCGCCTCGAGCGCAACCAGGTGCGCCGCTGCGGTGGCGACGGCCTGGTGCTCGAGCGCGGGTTCTATCGCGTCCTCGACAACACCATCGACAGCGTCATCGGCAGCGGCATCCACGGTAGTGGCACGGTGTGGCCGCAGGTCGCGGGCAACCACGTGACCGCCACCGGCGGACCCGGCCTGTGTCTCGAGGCGCTGGTGCTGGCGGTGCGCGGCAATCGCGTGACCCGCACCGGCGGCGACGGGATGCGGCTCGAGCAGGCCGACACGGTGGAGTCCAACGTGGTGGGCCACTGCGCCGGCGATGGGATGGCGATCGCCACCGGCACTCCGAACCTGCGCTTGGTGGGCAACACCGCGTACTTCTCGAGCGGCTCGGGGTTCGTGCTCCACGCTCCGTCGGGGGCGGTGGTGGAGCGCAACATCGGCTACGCCAACGGCGCCTACGGGCTGGCCGCCGAAGGCGCCGGCACGACGCTGGCGTGCGACGACTGGTTCGGGAATCTGGCGGGGCCGACCTCCGGGGTCGCCCCCGGAGCGACCGACCTGGAGGTGGATCCCGCCTTCTGCGACGCGGTCCACGACGACGTCACGCTCGCGAGCGGCTCGCCCCTGGTCGCGCCGCCCGGCTGCGGCCGGATCGGAGCACTCGACGTGGGCTGCACGTCGCCGGGTGGCGTGGCCCCGGAGGCGGCGTCCGGCGCGCTGCGGGCGTGGCCGCTGCCGGCGCGCCGCGGAGTGTGGATGGCGTTTGCGCCCAACGAGACCCCGATGCGCCTGGAGGTGTTCGACCTGGCGGGGGCGCGGCGCTGGGAGCGCGCGGTCGCGGTCGGTGCCGGCTCGATCGTCTGGACCGGCGACGACGAAGCCGGACATGCGCTGGCATCCGGGGTGTACTTCGCGCGGCTCACGCGCGGCGGCGGCTCGGAGACGATCCGCATCGTCATCGCGCGGTGAGTGCGTCGCGCCCGGCCGGTGACCGCGCGCGGCGAGCGCGGTCACCGCGGGCGCGGGCTCGCGGTCATCGCTCGCCGGCGAGCGCGGTCACCTCGACCGGCGCCCGAGGTCGCGCGAGCGGGCAGCCGCACGATCCGAATGTTCTTGTCGTTTGGATTCCATCGTGTTACCTATCCGCGCGGAACAAGGACGTGCCACGGAGTCTCCCTTCGGGTAACTCATCCGCCGGAGGCGGGGGGTGCCATGCCTCAGTGGACTCTGTTCGAAAATGACTTTCGATCGATCGACGCCATCCTGAACGAGATGCTCGAGCGCACGAACGCGCTCTCGATCCATCTCGTGGACCGGTCCGGTCAGCTCATCACGACCGCCGGGCGCACGGGTGACTTCGACGCGACCGCTTTCGCGAGCCTGGTGGCCGCCGATTTCACGGCGAACGCCGAGCTGGCGAACCTGCTCGGGGACACCGCGGTCGATGCCGTGGTCAGCGAGGGCAAGCGGCGGAGCGTGCATTCCTGCCTGCTCGCCGACCGGGTGATCATGAGCACCGTGTTCGACCGCCGCAGCACGCTCGGCCTGGTGCGTTTCCGGGCCAATCGGGCCGCGGTGGATCTCGACAAGGTGTTCCGCGGTCTGTTCCAGAAGGTAGGCCTCGGCGAGCCGGTGGAAGCGGCGCTCGAGGAAGGTGCGCCGGAGTTCGCCATCGCAGCGGGGCGCGAGGTGGACGCGCTGTTTGGGGATTGACCAGGTCGTAGCCCCCCGACCCCTCGCGGGGACTTCATGGCGCTGATCAATCATCGAGCTCGCGAGATCCATTTCAAGATCGTGTACGTCGGCCCCGGAGCCGGCGGCAAGACGACGAACCTGCGCGCGCTCCATGACCGATTGCCCCCCGAGCGCCGCGGGCGGCTGCTTTCGATCTCGACCGACCACGAGCGCACGCTGTTCTTCGACTTCCTGCCGATCGACCTCGGGCAGGTGAACGGCTTCGCGACCCGCTTCCACCTCTACACCGTGCCCGGGCAGGTCTACTACAAGCTGTCGCGCCGGGCGGTGCTGCAGGGACTGGACGGCATCGTGTTCGTCGCCGACTCGCACCCTTCGCGCGAGAGCGCTAATCTCGACGCGCTCGCGGACACCTTCGAGAACCTCAAGGTGATGGGCTTGACGCCCGCGCAGGTGGTGCGCATCCCGTGGGTGTTCCAGTACAACAAGCGCGACCTGCCGGGGGCGTTGGCGCTCGAGCGGCTGCGCACCGCGCTCAATCGCGAGGGAGCGCCCGAGTTCGAGGCGACCGCGGTGCGGGGCGCCGGGGTGAGCGAGACGCTGCGCGCGGCCTGCAAAGCCGTGCTGGCGCGGCTCGGCACGCCGCGGCCGGCCGGCACGACGACGCATTCGGCGGGGTCCACCGCGGTGGTGGCACCCGCCGCAGCCACGCCGCCTCGGATCACGCAGCCGGAGCCCGCTGCCGAGCCCGCTCAGGTCGCCGCCGCGGTCGTCGCGTCTCCGGGGGCGCCGCCCGCGGGGCACCCGGCGTACGCCCCGGCCGGCGCGCGCCCGGCGCCCGTGCCGTCCGCGCCGCGCCCGGCGGCGCCACCGTGGCCGATGATGCCGCCGGCGCGCGCGCCGCAGTCGAGCACCTCGGTGCCGCGCCCGGTGATCACGCAGGTGCCCGGCGCCCCGCCGCGCCTGACGCCGCCGCCGAGCCCCAGGCCGGGCGAATGAAGTCGCTGGTGCTGTTCCTCGCCCGCCTGGGTCCGGCCGGCTTCGCGCCCATCGCGCCGGCCACCGCGGGCAGCGCCCTCGTTGCGCTGATCGGCTGGTTCATCCCGCCGCCGGCGCTGCCGGTGACGATCGCCCTGCTGGTCGCGGGCGCGGCGATCGCGATCTACCTATGCGGCGAGGCGGAGAAGTCGCTGGGCCACGACGCCAAGCCGATCGTCGCGGACGAGGCGGTGGGCCAGAGCCTCGCGCTGCTGTTCGTGCCGCACGCGCTGGTGGCGTTCGTCGCCTCGTTCCTGCTGTTCCGCATCTTCGACGTCTGGAAGCCATTCGGCGCGCGCGAGGTGCAGGCGCTCCCGGGCGGCCTCGGCGTCGTCGCCGACGACGTCATCGCCGGCATCACCGCCTGCCTCGCGTTCCACGCGGGAGTGTGGGCGCTGCACGCGATCGGGTGGATCCACTAGATGCGGGCGGCGACCGCGTCGCGGGCGGGCGCGCGGCCGCCCTTCGAGCGAGGTGAGGCATGAGCCAGGACCTCGAGCAGTTCGTCCGCGAGGCGCTCACCCGCGGCATCCCGCGCGAGCGCATCCGCTCCGAGCTGGCCCGCGCGAACTGGCGCGCCGAGGAGATCGACGCCGCGCTGGCGTCGTGGGCCGAGAGCGACCTGCCGGTGCCGGTGCCGCGCCGCCGCGTCTCGACCTCGGCGGGCGAGGCGTTCCTCTACCTGGTGATGTTCGCGACGCTCTACATCTCCACGTTCGACGTGGGCGCGGCGTGGTGGGCCCTGATCGAGCGCTGGTTCCCCGACGTCGCGCGCTACCGCGGTGGCTACCCCGACTTCAGCGAGGCCGGACTCCAGACACTGCGCTGGGCGGCCGCCGGCATCCTGATCGCGTTCCCGGTGTTCCTGGTGGTCGCCCGGGTGGTCGCGCGCGCACTCGCGCGCGAGCCCGAGAAGCGCGCCTCGGGCGTGCGCCGTTGGCTCACCTATCTGACGCTGTTCGTGGCCGCGATGGTGCTGATAGGCGACCTCGTGGTGCTGGTGGGCGGGCTGCTCAATGGCGAGCTCACCCGGCCGTTCCTGCTGCGCGCGCTGGTGGTCTTCCTGATCGCGGGCGCGGTGTTCGGGCACTACCTCGGAGGCCTGCGCCGCGACGAGGCCGCGCTCGGCCGTCCGGCCGCCACCCGCTGGCTCGGTCCCGCCGGGGCACTCGCGACCGCGGTCACGCTGATCGTCGCGATGGCGGTGATCGGCTCGCCGCGCGAGGCGCGCGTGCGCCAGCTCGACCAGATCCGGGTGAGCGACCTGGAGCGCCTGAGCGGCGGCATCGCGAGCTTCTACGCCATCCGGCACCACCTCCCGCGGCAGCTCATCGAGCTGGAGGCGGCGGGGCTGGCCGCGCTGCCGGCGCGCGACCCGGTGTCCGGTGCCGCCTACGACTACGCGGTCGTGGACTCGACCACCTACACGCTGGGCGCCACCTTCAGCACGGCGGACTCGACCGGGCTCTGGGGTGGGCGCGCGAGCGGTCGCTTCCGGCACCCGGCCGGCACCCACCGCTTCACGCTGCACCCCTGACCGTTCCCGCGACCGGACCCGGCGATCCCGGGCGGGCCGGGCTCGCGCGCCCACGGCTGGCGCTGCCCGCTCGCGACCAGTCTCCGCACTTGCCGCGCACGGCGGGCGGGTGTCTCATCAATTCGTAGCGCGGACCTCGATCCGGTCCCGCGCGGGGACCCAGGCCCGCGGCACGATGCGCGGGTCCCGCCCGCCGGGGTCGGCCCAAAGCACTCGTGAGCTTCCCGGTGCTGCGGACCACCGCCCGTCGGGCCGGAGGGAGGTGTGTCATGGACTGCAAGGAACGGGTGCTGAAGCTGCTCGACGAGCATGGCGTCTGGTACGAGGTGCTGCCGCATCGCGAGGCCTTCACCGCTCAGGACGTGGCGCACGTCACGCACGTCCCGGGCAAGCGACTCGCCAAGGTGGTGGTGGTGCGCGAGGGGCTGCGCGACTACTTCCTGTGCGTGATGCCGGCCCCGGCGCACCTCGACTTCGCGGTGTTCAAGCGGGTGACGGGACGCAAGGACCTCGGACTGGCGAGCGAGGCGGAGATGGCGCGGCTGTTCCCGGACTGCGAGCCCGGTGCGGTGCCGCCGCTCGGCTCCCTGTACGGGATGCCGTTCTACCTGGATGCCTGCTTCCGCGAGAGCGACGACTTCTACTTCCAGGCCGGCACGCATCACGAGGTGGTCCGCATGCGCTTCGCGGACTACCTGCAGGTTGCGAAGCGGCCGCAGGCGGTGTTCTGCATGCACGGCGCGCTGCACGCCGCCGTGGTCTAGCGGCGGCGGCTCCGCGAGTGGAGCGAGCGGGGCCGTCGGCGCCGTTCGGCGGAATCGTCGGTGCGGAGGCACCGGGGCTCTGGTAGCCTTTCCACTCCATGACGCGCCGGATCCCGCAGCCTGCCGGGCCCCTGTCGGGCCTCATCCTCGCCGTCGGCATCGCGCTCGCCCTGACGGGCGGGGTGGCGACCGCCCGCGCCGGCGAGGCGGTGCCCCGAATGGCGCTGCCGGCCGACCACGTGCTGCACGCCGGCGAGCGCGTCGAGATCCGCTGGGACGCGCCGGCCGGCGAGATCGAGGAGCTCGAGCTGCGGCTCTCGATCGACGGCGGCCGCCACTACGCGGTGCGCGTCTCGCCCGAGCTCGAAGGAGGGCGCTCGCGCTTCGTGTGGGTGGTCCCCAACCTGGCGAGCGCCGACGCGCGCCTGTGCCTGCGCTTCAATCGCGACGGTCGCGAGACCGATGGCGAGCCGGGGGTGGCGTTCCGCATCGTGGCGCGCGCCGATCGGCCGGCGGAACTCGGGCTCGTGCACGAGAACGAATGGTGGGAGGGCCTCGAGCGCCTCGGCCGCCATGCCCGCCGCGCCACCGCGCTCTCCGATGACGGTCCCCGCCTGCTCGCGGGCGACGACGTGCGCATCGCCGGCACCGAGACGCGCGCCCCGCTGCTCGCCCCCTCGGAGCGGATCTTCGTCCGCGCCGCCGTCGTGCTGGGGCAGCACCACACGCCCACGCTCCCCGTCTCCACCCTCGCCCCGAGGACCACTCCGCACCGCGAATGAGTGGTCCTTCGCGCCGGCCCCACGGGCCGCATCGCGGGCCGGCGCCACGCCCCATCGAACTGGTCGTGAGGTAGGGGACTCCCCACGGGGTCGCCATCGTCGTCGGCACATGCCTGCCTGCAGGCGTCGCGACGCGCGGCGGCGATCCGGAGGAGACGGCATGATCCTGACCACCGACCTCCGGCAGGCGGCGGATGTGTTCCTCGACGTGTTGAGGGACCACCGGTATTCGCCGCTGACGCTGGAGGCCTACGACAAGGAGCTGCGCCGCGTGCTGCGGCTGCTGGACGATCCGCCGCGGGCGACGGACCGACCGCTGTGGTCGGCGCCCGGTCTCGAGCGGGTGCTCGGCGCCATCGCGCGCGGAGGAGCGAGCGCCGTCAGTCTCGCGCGCACGCTCTCGGCGTGCCGGCAGTTCGAGCGCTTCTGCGTCGAACGCGGAATCCTCGCGGACGCGCCGGCGCAGTCGATCGAGATGCGGTTCGTGGCTCGCCACGCGCCCCAGGCACTGCCGACGCGAGCCTTCGAGGTCGCGTTGCGGCTGCTCGGGGAGAGCGGCCCGGCCGGCCGGCGGGAGCACGCGGTGCTGGAGTTGACCGGCGCCGCGGGCCTCGGCGCCGCCGAGCTCGCGCGGCTGCGGGTGCGCGACGTCGACCTGCGCACGGGCGGCTGACGGTGCGCGCGAGCGACGGTCTCATCCGCATCGCGAAGGCCGGTCCTCGCACCCTCGAAGTCGTGAAGGCGCACCTCGAGGAGGGCGGTCATGGCGAGCGCCCGGCGGCGTTCGTCGTGGCCGGACGGGCGTTGCGGCCGCTGTCCGCGCTCTCGATCCACCGCCTGCTGCACACGGGGCTGCAGCACCTGGCGAATCGTCTGGGCGTGAGCCCGCACGAGGTCCGCGAGTGCTTCGAGGCGTGGAGCCTCGAGTGCGGCACCGCGCCGGAGGAGATCCGCCGGGCGACCGGGGAGCTGGCACGCACGCGGAGCCGCAGATTCATGCCGGCCTCCCCGTCGCGCCGGCCGCGGCGCCCGCGGCGCACCCCGTTCCCGGAGCGCGCGACCGGGAGCTGAGCGGCATCACCGTGCGGGACCGGCATGGCGCCGGTCCCGCACGCTAGCGCAGCGGGCGGGCCAGCAGTCCGCCCGAATGGACCGGATAGCGCACCGCGACGCCGCCCCAGCGCCGCTTGTAGTACGCCAGCCCGACCGCATAGGGCGGCGTGGCACCGAGGTTGAGGTGCGTCACGCCGAGGCGCGCCTGCGCGCGGCAGGTGTCCACGCGGATGTACGGGTTCGGCTTGAGCCACGAGAACGCGGGGTCGAAGTACGTCTGCCACGCCTGCAGCATGCCGCGCTCGACGAAGTAGATGTGCGCGCACGCGCCGCGGCCGTCGAGCGCGCACCAGCGCCAGACCACGCGGCGGTCGCGCCGCGCGAGCGCGGCGAGCGCGGCGTAGAACGCGCGGCCGTAGCGGGGCGCGGCATGGTGGCGGCGCGCGGTGCCTTCCGCGAGCGCCAGGAACGCTTCGTGGTGCCGGTCCCAGTCGAAGCTCTCGACGACGATGCCCTCGCGCTCCGCCTTGCGGGCCTGCGAGCGCAGCTTGGCGTCGGGCGGCTCCCAGTTCGGATCGGTGATGTCGATCAGCGTGGTCTCGTGCTCCTCGCGCCGGAATCCCGGGATGGCGTCGAGGCGGCGGTGGAAGTCGAACACCGTCGCGCGGACGTACCGGCGCCGCGCGAGCCGCTCGACCAGCGCGGCGGCGAAGCGGCGCGCCTCGGCGCCACGCGCCGGATCGACCAGCACGCCCCCGTAGCAGCCGTCGGGCATCGACGCGAACCGCGCGAGTGGGCCGGCGCCGCGCTCCACGCCGGGCAGCACGGCCGCGAGCGCGCCATCGGCCTCCAGCGTCCACGCCACCGGGCGCCCGCCGCGCGTGCGCCACAGGTCGGCGAAGCCGGGTGAAGTGAAGAACGCACCACCGCTCCAGCGCTCGAGCAGTTCGGGGGGGATCCGTTCCAGCGGCTGCCGCGCGATCCTCACGCGTGCGAACCCGCTGGGTGCGGCCGCGCGGACACGAGCGGGTCCCGGCCGCCGAGCCGGGGATCGAGCGCCGGCGCGCGCCGCACCGGCGCCGCGCCCACCGGGTGGCGCACCACGGTGAGCGAGTCGAGCCCGTACGACGCCCCGCCGGTGTCGTGAGCGATCGTCGAGGACAGGTCGGGCAACACGGACAACACTCGCATCGACGGCCTCCGGCGGCGATGCTATCACCCGACGGGCGCGCTGGGACACCGGTTCGGATCCTGGGGTTGGGTGCGGGCGACCGACCCGCTAGGCTGCCGCCATGAGCGTCACCCCGACGATGTCCGACAATCCGGCGAGCGAGCCCAGAGTCCACGGCGAGGCGATCGTGTACCGCCTCTACGACGTGGGCTACGCGATCGATCTCGACCGCGCCTCCGACGCGCTCGCCTCGAGCGCACCCGAGCGCCCGCGTCCGCTGCGCGGCCAGGCGCAGGCGATCCGCATCGCGAATCCGCCCATCACGGTGGCGCTCGGCTCCGAGCGCGTCGAGCTGGCCGCGGAGTCGCGCGAGGTCGAGCTGTCGGCGCGCGTGTTCGACTTCGGCGTGGTGTCGCTGCGCGCGCGGGTCGCGGCGCCCGCCGGTGCGCCGTGGAGCACGTTCGCCGCGTTCGGCGCGCACGTCGGCGCGGCGCCGTGCTGGCAACCGCTGTTCGCACGCATGCTCGAGCGGCTGCTCGGGCGCATCGCGCCGGCGGTCGACCGCATGGGCGAGGCGCCGGTGACCGAGGACTACGTGGTGTTCCGCGTCCACCGGCTCGAGGGCGAGGCCGGCGCGCGCCTGACCGCCGACGCGCTGGGCGACGAGGACGTCGAGCGCCTGCTGGTGGGCGAGGCGCGGCCGCTCTCGGCCACTGCCCGCCGCGAGCTGCTCTCCCAGCGCTTCTCGTACTTCGAGGACGACCTCGCGGTGCTGACGTGGAACAGCGCGCTGGTCGTGGAGCCGGCGATCGAGGACACCGACGTCCAGTACGTGCTCGAGTTCGCGAACGCCCAGCTGCTGGAGCTGCGCTTCTACGACGCGGTGCTGGAGGCCGAGCTGCCACGCATCCACGATCGCATCGAGGAGGCTCGCCGCGGCTTCCAGGGACTCGGCCGCCGATACAGCCGGCTGCTCGCGGCGCTGCAGAACCGGGTCGCGGACGCCATCGAGCTGGTCGAGCGGGTCGAGAACGCGCTGAAGGTCACCGACGACGTGTTCCTCGCGCGGGTTTACGCGGCGGCGCTCGAGATCTTCCGCGGCCGCACCTGGCGCAGCGGCATCGACCGCAAGATCGCGATCATCCGCGACACCTACGGCATGCTGAACGCCGAGTCCCAGACGCGGCGCGCCGAGATCCTCGAGATCGCGATCATCGTGCTCATCGTCGCCGAGATCGCGCTCGCGTTGCTCCGCCCCTGACCGGCGCGGCGGGCGGTACGCCGGGCCGCGCGCAGCGCCCCCCGGGCCGCCCCGCAGCGCCGCTCGCCCGCGCATTCACGGCGCCGTCACGGCGCGCCCGCGGCTGTTGCGTGCGTCCGCGGTGGGTGGCACATTGGCGCCCCGAGACGCTCGACCTTCCCGCACGCCCAGGAGTCCCATGCGCATCGAGATCGTCACCATCGGCAACGAGGTGCTGTCGGGCCGCACCGTCGACACCAACTTCGCCTTCCTCGCCCGTGCGCTCGAGGCCGTGAACGTGCAGGTGGAATGGCACGCGACGGTCGGCGACTCCGCCGAGCGCATCGGCGAGGCGCTGCGCAACGCGCTCAAGCGGGCGGATGCGGTGGTGCTCTCGGGCGGGCTCGGGCCGACGCCGGACGACCTCACGCGCAAGGCGGTCGCGACGGCGCTCGGCCGCCCGCTGCAGCTCGACGAGCAGGTGCTCGAGCACATCCGCGACCGCGCCCGGCGGACCGGTCGCCGCATGCCGGCCTCGATCGAGGCGCAGGCACTGATCCCGCGCGGCGCCGAGATGTGGCCCAACCGGCTGGGCACCGCGCCCGGGCTCTGCATCGTGCACGACCACAAGCCGGTCCTCCTGCTGCCGGGCGTGCCGTACGAGTTCGAGTCGCTCGCGACCGAGCACGTCGTGCCCTACCTGCAGAAGCGCAGCGGCCGGGTGGTCGAGACCTTCACGCTGCGCACGTTCGGGGTGTTCGAGTCGATGCTGCACCAGCGCATCGGCGCGCTGCCGCAGGAGTGGCCGGGGGCGACGCTGGCCTACCTGCCGAGCTACTTCGGCGTCGACCTGCGCGTGACCGTCGCGGGCACCGACGCCGAGCAGGTGCAGGGCACCGCCGCGCAGGCCTACGAGGCGCTCAAGGCGATCGCGGCCCCGGTGCTGTACGCCGAGGGCGGGACCACGATGGAGGAGGTGGTCGGCGAGCTGCTCGTGAGCCTCGGCTATCGCATCGCGGCCGGCGAGTCGTGCACCGGCGGACTGCTCGCCAAGCGGCTCACCGACACGCCCGGCTCCTCGAAGTGGTTCGAGCGCGGCGCCGTCACCTACTCGAACACCTCCAAGCTCGAGCTGCTCGGCGTGCGCGCCGCCGACCTCGAGGCGCATGGCGCGGTCAGCGCGCCAGTCGCCGAGCAGATGGCCGAAGGCGCGCGCCGCAAGGCCGGAGTCGAGGTGGGCGTGGGTGTGACCGGAGTGGCGGGTCCCGACGGCGGCAGCGAGGAGAAGCCGGTCGGCACCGTGTTCATCGCGATCGCGGCGCCGCGCGGCAGCGGCGTGCGCCGATACTCGTTCATGGGCGAGCGTGCCACGATCCGCGAGCGCAGCGCGCAGACCGCGCTCGACCTGGTGCGCCGGGCGCTGGTCGGCCTGCCGCTCGACGCGGCGCTCGAGCCGGTCGCGAAGTAGCAGCGGATCGCTCGATGCGCCTGTTTCTCGCGGTGTTCCCGCCGGTCGCGGTGCAGCGCGCCGCGCACGCCGCGGGCGAGGCGCTGCGCCATCCGGGCGACGGCGTGTCGTGGGTCCGCCCCGAGAACCTCCACTACACGCTGCGCTTCCTCGGCGAGGTGGGCGAGGACGGCGCGCGCCGGGCGGCCGCGGCGGCGGGCGAGGCCGCGGCGGGCGAACATGCCTTCGACGCCGCGCTGGGCGCGCTCGGCGCGTTCCCCGACGCGCGGCGTGCGCGGGTGATCTGGATCGGCCTGAGCGCGGGCGCCGAGCCGCTGGTGAGCCTCGCGCGCGCGCTCGAGTCGGCGCTGCGCGCACGCGGCTTCGACCGCGCGGACAAACCCTTCAGCCCGCATCTGACGCTCGGCCGCGTGCGCACCCCGGGTACGGAGTGGACCGCGCGACTGGCGGCGGCGCCGGTGGAGGCGACCGCGTTCCGCGTCGACCGGCTCCGGGTCGTGGAAAGCGAGCTGTCGCCGCAGGGCTCGCGCTACACGGTGCGCGCCGACGCGCCGCTGGCCGGCTGAACGTCGAACCGCGACCCCGACCGCGGCCGGCGCGGCCGCTTGCCCTGGGAGGCGGCTCGGCTGTGCGCTCGAGCGCCCATTCGGCATTGGGGAGGGTGAGTGCCCGGCACCCCGCCCATCGGGCGTCGGGCGCGACCACCCCACCCGCCGGGCTTCCGACGGCAACCCCTCGAGGTGCCCGATGCGTCCCCTGCTGCTCGCACGAATCGCGCTGCCGTTGCTGCTGATCCTCGTCCTGCCGCATCCCGGCTCCGCTGCATGGCCCCGGGTGCAGAACGTGAACCTGCCGGTGTGTCTCCTGCCGGGCGACCAGTACGACCCGACGGCGGCCGCCGACGGGGCGGGCGGCATGTTCGTCTGCTGGCAGGACAAGCGCAACTTCGGGGGCACGGGCATCGATCTGTACATGACCCACATCACGCGCGCCGGTACGCTCGATCCCGCCTGGCCGGCCAACGGCCTGCCGGTGTGCGCGCTTGCCGGCGATCAGGGCGGCCAGGTGATGATCGCCGACGGCGCCGGCGGCACCATCGTGGCGTGGCACGACTACCGCGCCGGCTACGCGTCCATCTACGCCAGTCGCTACACCGCGACGGGCGCGCTCGCGCCCGGCTGGGCCACCAACGGCGTGCACCTCTCCTTCAGCGCCGGTGACGAGTACGGTCCGCAGATCTGCACTGACGGACTCGGCGGCGCGTTCGTCGCGTGGACCAAGGCCTACAGCGGGAGCGACTACGACCCGTACGTGACGCGCATCACTGCCGCGGGGACGATCCCGCTCGGATTCCTGCCGGGCGGCATCGACCTCGACTCTCCGCTGAGCGTCCAGGATCAGCCGGCGATCACCGCGGACGGCGCCGGCGGCGCGATCGTGGCGTGGGAGTCGAACGCGCTCGGGAGCTACGACATCCGCGCCGCGCGGGTCGGCGCGTCGGCTACCCTGGCCTGGTCGATGACCCTGTGTAACGCGGCGGGCGATCAGCGCAATCCGTTCCTCGCCGCGGACGGGGCGGCCGGCGCCTACATCGAGTGGAACGATCATCGGGGCGCCGATTGGGACATCTACGCGCATCACGTGCTGGCGAGTGGCGTGCCCTCGCTGAGTTTCCTGTCGAACGGCTCGCCGCTGGCGAGCGGGGTGTTCGACCAGTTCTCGATGCCGCCGATTCCCGATGGCCTGGGCGGCGCGTATTTCGGCTGGACGGACGCGGGGGGGATCTTCGGCTCGGCGGTGGCGACGCACTACCTGCCCGCGGGGAGCGTTCCGTCCGGCTGGGGCTCCGGCCTGTACCTGAATTCGTCGTCGGCGATCCTCGTGAGCGATGGAGCCGGGGGACTGTTGGCCGCCGACGGCGGCTTCGAGTTGTTCACCCTGGTCACCGGGGCTCAGCGGCTCGCGGGCGACGCCTCGCCTCCAGTGGGATGGGGCGGCGCGCACTGGGCGTGGACCACCAGCACGGGCAGCTACGGCGGCTTGGGCGCGTGCACGGACGGCACGAACGGCATCCTGCTGGCCTGGTCGGACAACCGCGCCAGCGTGGACCTCGACATCTACGCGCAGCGCATCGAGCGGTTCGGCTACCTCGGCGATCCGGCTCCGGTGCTGGCGAGCGTGAAGGACGTCAAGAACGACCAGGGCGGCCAGGTGCGCGTGGCGTGGAACGCCAGCTACCTCGACGCCGATCCCGCCTACGGCATCTACGCATACCGCGTGTGGCGGCAGGCGCCCGTGGCGGCCGCGCAGGCGGCGCTGGCGCACGGTGCGACGCTGTTCGACGAGCCGACCGCGGCGCCCGCCGCGCGCGCCGCGGCCGGTGAGATCGCGCCCGCCGCCGACCCGGCGGTGGGGGGGACGGGCGGCCGACCTTCCGCACCACCATCGAAGCGGGGCAGACGATCTACTGGGAGCTGGTCGGCACGCAGACCGCGTCGGGCTATCCCGGCTACAGCCTGGTGGTCGCGACGACCGGCGACTCGATCGGGTCGGGCAATCCCTACACGACGTTCATGGTCGACGCGGTCGGCTACGGATACGGCTACTGGGCCTCGCCGCCCGACAGTGCGTATTCGGTGGACAACCTGCCGCCGGTGGCGCCGGCGCCGTTCACGGGAACGTGGACCGCGAGTACCGGCACCAGCCTGTTCTGGAGCGCCAACGCCGAGGCGGACCTCGCCGGCTACCGGCTCTATCGCGGTGGCTCGCCCTCGTTCGTGCCGGGGCCCTCGAACCTGGTGGTGCAGAAGACCAGCCCCGGCTTCCTCGACGCCGGCGCGCCGGCCGCGTGCTACAAGCTCTCGGCGATCGACGTCCACGGCAACGAGAGCGCGTTCTCGCTGCTGGTGCCGAGCGGCACCCTGGCGGTCGACAACGCCGCGCCGACCGAATTGGCGCTGGCGCCGATCGCGCCGAATCCGGCGCGCGCGAACGCGCGCCTGGAATACGCGCTGCCGCGCACCGGCCGGGTGGCGCTCGCGCTGTTCGACGCGCAGGGGCGGCGGGTGCGGACGCTGCTGGACGGGGTGCTGCCGGCGGGGCGCGGAAGCGTGGCGTGGGACGGCCGCGACCAGGGCGGGGCGGCGGTCGGCAGCGGGCTCTACTTCGTGCGGCTGGAGATGGAGGGGCGGGTGCTGGCGCGTCGGATGGCGTACGTGCGCTGAAGCGGCCCTTGGCAGCGCGGCCCAACGGCCCGGCGGGGAGCCTCCCGCCGGGCCGTTCCATTCGGTCCCGGAGGCCACGGCGGCCGCCCGAAAAGCCCCTTGGACTCTACTGCCCAAATGTGTACCATGCGCCCTGAGCACGATGCCGTCGGAGCGTGGGCACGCCTTTGCTAGTGTGTCGGCAGCACCCGATCCGATGGCACCCCGCGAAGGAACCGCAGCCCCTGCAAGGAGACGCAGACCGTGATGAACAACCCGCCGCCGTCGGCGAAAGAAAAGAGCAAGGCCCTCGAGCTCGCCCTGCAGCAGATCGAAAAGCAGTTCGGCAAGGGCTCGATCATGAAGCTCGGCGAAGAGAGCGCGAAGGTCGCCATCGACGTCATCTCGACCGGCTCGATCGGCCTCGACCTGGCGCTCGGCGTCGGCGGCGTGCCGCGCGGGCGCATCGTCGAGATCTACGGCCCCGAGTCGAGCGGCAAGACCACGCTCGCGCTCACCATCATCGCCAACGCGCAGCGCGCCGGCGGCTCCGCGGTCATGATCGACGCCGAGCACGCGCTCGACGCCGCGTACGCCCAGAAGCTCGGCGTGGACATCACCAATCTGCACGTCGCCCAGCCCGACACCGGCGAGGAGGCGCTCGAGATCGCCGACCACCTGGTGCGCTCGGGCGCCGTCGACGTGGTGGTGATCGACTCGGTGGCGGCGCTGGTGCCGCGCGCCGAGATCGAGGGCGAGATGGGCGACTCGCACGTGGGCCTGCAGGCGCGCCTGATGTCGCAGGCGCTGCGCAAGCTCACCGGCTCGATCTCCAAGAGCCGCACGACGGTCATCTTCATCAACCAGATCCGCATGCAGATCGGCGTCATGTTCGGCAACCCCGAGACCACCGCCGGCGGCCGCGCGCTCAAGTTCTACGCCTCGGTGCGGCTCGACATCCGCCGCATCCAGACCCTCAAGGAGGGCGAGCAGGCGATCGGCAACCGCACCAAGGTGAAGGTGGTCAAGAACAAGGTCGCCGCGCCGTTCCGCGAGGCCGAGTTCGACATCCTCTACAACGAGGGCATCTCGCGCGAAGGCGAGCTGCTCGACATGGCGATCGACAAGCTCGTGGTGCAGAAGAGCGGCACCTGGTTCTCGTTCGGTGAGGAGCGCCTGGGGCAGGGCCGCGAGAACGCGCGCCTCTTCCTCAAGGAGCACGCCGACGTGCGCCTGCAGATCGAGGCCAGGCTGCTGCCGATGCTCGGCCTCAAACCGCCGGGAGCCGCGCCGGCCGCGGGCGAGCCCGCCGCGCCGCCGGCCAAGGTGGCGGACGCGCCGACCCCGCCGCGCAGCGCCGCGCCGCCCGTGCGCCCCGGTACCACTCCCGCGCGGCCGCAGCCCGCGATGTCCGCGAGGGACGGAAAGCGGTAGTCGTGGACGCGGGCGAGGTCGTGCGGGCGCTGGCCGCGGCGCTCGACCGGGATGACTTCGCCCGCGTCGCCCCGCTGCTGGCCGCCGACTGCGCTTACGACACCGGCCGCGAGATCCTGCGCGGCCCGGCGGCGATCGTGGCGTCGTACCGCGCCGCCACCGAGTGGGCGCACGCGCACCTCGACTCGATCCAGTACGAGAGCGCGGTCGAGCCCGCGGTCGGCGACGACGTGGGCGTGATCTTCACCGATCGCGTCGAGCACCAGGGCCGCCCGCACGTGCACCAGTGCCGGCAGGTGTTCACGGTCGGTCGCGACGGGCGCGTCACCCACATCGTGCACCACGAC
Source organism: Candidatus Eiseniibacteriota bacterium (assembly GCA_963725865.1). GTDB lineage: Bacteria > Eisenbacteria > RBG-16-71-46 > RBG-16-71-46 > RBG-16-71-46 > CAVSAC01. The sequence goes on along the minus strand of CAVSAC010000010.1, from coordinate 1,126,247 downwards.
CTGCCGGGCGAGTCCGCGGCGATGAAGGCGTTCTTCGACGCCTGCGGACTCGAGCGATGAGCGCCACGCGCGCGCCGCGCCGCCGCGACCCGGGCGCGGAGCCCATTACCGACGCCACCGCTTGCCGCGAGGACGCGCTGCGGCTGCTCGAGCGGCTGCGCCGCACCCGCGCCGACCTCGCGCGGCGGCTGCGCGACAGGGGCTACGCCGCCGCGACCGTGGACCAGGTGCTGGACCGGCTGGTCGAGGTCGGGTTGGTGGACGACGTGGAGTTCGCGCGCGCCTGGCTCGCCGGGCGGCTGCACCGGCGCATGGCCGGCTGGCGGCGGCTCGAGGGCGAGCTGCGCGGCAAGGGGATCGCGGCCGACGACATCGCCGCCGCCCGCGCGCGACTCGAGGAGCGCGAGGGCGCGAGCGACGAGCTGGAGGCGGCGCGCAAGACGCTGGCGCAGGCGGTGCGCCGCTACGCGAGGCTCGACGAGCGCACCCGCCGCCAGCGGCTCTACGCCCTGCTCGCGCGGCGCGGATTCGACGGCGACACCATCCGGCGGGCGCTGGAGATGGCGGACGAGCCGGAGGCGGGCGAGGAGTAGAATCTCTCGCGAGACCCTCCGCCGGCCGTTCCCCCGCAGCAGGAGCCGCCATGCGCGCGATCCCTTGGGGTGCACTCGCTCTCGTCGTGATGCTCGCGCCGAGTCCACCTCCGGCGAGCGCCGCGGCCACGCCAACCGACTCGCCGTGGCCGCGGCCCGACGCATCCACAGTCACGCCGCCGGTGATTGGCGACGGCGTGTGGCAGGAGATCCCACCGCTGCAGCGCTATGGGCTGGTCGCCGTGTACGACTCGCTGCGCGATCGCGTGCTCAGCTTCGGCGGAGGTGCTTCGACGGTGTGGGCGCTCCAGTTCGGGGACGCCGCTCCGCTGTGGGTCCAGCAGGAGACGATCGGCTCGGGGCCAACCGCATTCGAGCACGGATTCGCGGTGATCGACCCGACGCGCGATCGGATGCTGCTCTACGGTTTCCCCGAGGACAGCGTGGTGTGGGCGCTCTCGCTCGCCACGCCGATGACGTGGTCGCGCCTGTCGACTCTGAGCGAGTTCTGCACGCCACCCGTGTTCGACCCATGGGAGCCCGATCAGACCCTGGCCGGGATCTATGACCCGATCCGCGACCGCCTGGTGGTCTTCGACGGCGGAGCCATCACCGCGCTGCCGCTGCACGGCACGCCGTGCTGGTCGCCGGTCATCGGGTCGGGGCCACGGCCAGCGTGGCGTTACCTGTCGTGCGTCATCCGCGATCCAGTGCGGGACCGCTTGGTGATCTATGGCGGCGCCGGATACCCGGGCGGCTCCAACCTGTTCGACGACGCGTGGGCGCTGCCGCTCGCGGGCGGCGCGTGGGTCCAACTCCGCGCCCGGCAGGACATGCAGGAGCTCCGCCGCTCGGGAGCGAAGGCCGTCTACGATCCGATCGGCGACCGCATGATCATCACAGGTGGGGACGATCCGTTCACCGAGCACATCTGGACCGCGCCGGAGGACCTCGCGCTCACGCTCGGCACCTCGCCGACGCTCTCGATCCTGGTTTACCCCGGCTGGCGGGCATCGGGCCACGCCACCGTCTACGACTCACGCCGCCAGCGCATCGTCTCCCTGGGAGGCTGGGGCGAGCCGGGCTACCGCACCGTACCCGGCGCGATCTCCCTGCTGCCACCGCTCCCCGCCACCTGGCAGCCGCTGATGCCCTCGGATGGAACGCCGCGCAAACGCACCTACGCCAGCGCGCTGTTCGATGCCCCGCGCGACCGGTTCGTCCTCTACGGCGGGCTCGACAACCCGCCGCACGCTCCCTGGGGCCGCCCGCTCTCGCTCGGCGAAACGTGGTCCTGGACTCCGGATGGCTGGCAGTTGGTGGCGGAGGCGGCCAACGGCGCGACGCCACGCGATCAGTCGGCGGCGGTGCTGGACCCGATTCGCGACCGACTCATCGTGTTCGGCGGCGAGACGAGCGATGGCTATCTGACCTTCTATGTGCTGCTCGGGGATCTGCACGCGCTCGAGTTCGGCGGCGCGGTGCCGACGTGGACGACGCCGACCCCGAGCGGAACGCCGCCGAGCCCGCGGCGCGGACACTCGGCCGTGTACGACCCGGTCCACGACCAGGTGATCTACTTTGGGGGCCTCACCTCCTCGGCGTATTCGAACGACACCTGGCTCCTGCATCTCTCGCCGGCTGCAGCGTGGGAATCTCTCGCCGTCGCGGGCCCGCTCCCCGCCGCGCGCTATGAACACGGCGCCGTGATCGATCCCCTCCGTCGTCGGATGATCATCGGCGGCAGTGACACCTGGGCGCTCGCGCTCGACGGCGCACGGCAGTGGACTCGCCTGTCGACCGGGGGACCGATAACGCACGCATCCTCGGGACTGGTCTACGACGCCGCTCACGACCGGATCGTGTCGATGGGTGAGTTCGCGGATTCGACCTCGATACTCGACCTCGCCCATCCGGAACTCGGTTGGAGGATCTTCCATCCGCGGGATCCGTTCACGGAGCGCCTGTTGGGTACGGCTGCCGCCTTCGATCCGCTGAGGCAACGCATTCTCGCCTTCGGCGGCGAGCTGCCGTACGCCGGCTCGAACAACCACTTCGCAGCGCTCCAGCTCGGCGAGGGCATCCTCGACGTCCCGCGGACGACTCCGGCCGTGGCAGTCGCCAGCCTGAGAATGACGCCCAATCCGTTCTCGGAAGAGGTCTCCATCCGGCTCGCTCTGCCCACGCCATCCGCGCTCTCAATCGAGGTATTTGACGTGGGCGGTCGCCGGCTCTGGCGCACCACTGCCGGGCCCGCGGAGCCCGGCACGCGATCGTTCCGCTGGGACGGCCGCGACGAGCACGGCGCAGCCGTGCCGCCCGGGCTCTACCTGGTGCGCGCGCAGGCGGGCAGGAGCATCTGGACGGGGCGCGTTGTGCGGATCCGGTAGGGGGGTCGGCAGGCGCTCGACGAGCGTACCCGCCGCCAGCGGCTCCACGCCCTGCTCGCGCGGCGCGGCTTCGACGGCGGCACCATCCGGCGGGCGCTGGAGATGGCGGAGGAGCCCGAGGCGGACGAGGAGTAGCCTGCCCGGGTTCCGCGTTCCACTCGAGTCCCTGGAGGCGTCATGCGCGATCCGATCGACCGTCTGCTGTGGGAGCACCAGGGCATCATGCGGCAGGTCGGCGATCTGCGCGCCGCCGTGCGGGCGCTGGAGCAGCGCGGCCCCGCCGCGCTGGCCGAGTCGTTGCCCGCGTTGCGCGGCACCGCGCGCATGATCGAGACCGAACTGCTCGCGCACGCGCGGCGCGAGGACGAGGCGCTGTTCCCGGCGCTCGAGCGCGTGCTCGGCAGCGGCGAGGGCCCCACCCGGGTGATGCGCGAGGAGCACCACGCCATCCACGCCCAGGCCGACCTGTTCCGCGCCACGCTCCACCAGCTCAATCAGATCGAGCATCCGGCGATCGTGGCGGGCGGGGAGCGCCTGAAGGACCTGGCGGCGGCCGGCGATGACGCGGCGGCGTTGCGTGCCAGCGGCGCCGAGATCGTGCGGCTGCTCGACGAGCACTTCGGCAAGGAGGAGGCGATCCTCTTCCCGATGGCGCGCGAGGTGCTCGAGCCCGACGAGCTCGAGGAGATCTCGCGCCTCATGGACGCGCTCGACGCGCGGTGACCGGGCCGCGAAGCGGGGAGTCACGAACGCGCTCGCACCCGTGTCGCGCTCCCGCGATGACGTCTCGCCCGGCCCGGCGCATCGCGCGCCCCCAAGTCCTCCATATCGCTGCGCGCGCCCGACGTCTACAATCGCGGCGAGTCCCGCCGTCGTCCACCCGACATCCGCACCCCCAACGGAGACCCTGCATGAGCCACCGGATGCTCGTCGCCGCGCTCGCCCTCGCGTCCATCGCCCTCTGCGCGACCGCCGCGTACGCCGCGTTTCCCATCAGCCCCAACGTCCCGAACCCGCTGCCGGGCGCGACCACCAGCGTCGTCGGATGCACGGATGGCGCGGGCGGGGCCTTCGTCGTGGCGATGGGCTACGGGATCGGCCAGCAGGTCCGGGTCTACCGGCAGGGCCCGAACGGTGGGCCGATCGGTAGCTGGCCCGCCTCGGGGATCGTGCTGGCGGATACCTCGGGCAATCGTGGAGACGCAGTGATCGCTCCCGACGGCAGCGGCGGGGTGTTCGTGGCGTGGGAGGACGGGCGCAACCCGGCCACCTCGTACGACATCTTCGTGCAGCACGTGACCGCCGCGGGCGCGATCGCGGCCGGCTGGCCGGCGCGCGGCATCCCGCTGACGTCGGCTGCCAACATGGAGTACTTCCCGCAGATCGTCGGCGACGGGGTGGGTGGGGCGCTGGTGGTTTGGGGGTTCCTCTACTCGGGTTCCGATTGGGACGTCTACGGCGCGCGTGTCAGCGGTGCGGGCGCCGTGCTCTGGAACCGGGGAATCCTCACCTCGGTCCAATACGAGACGTCTCCCCAGCCGGTGCTCACCGGTGGCCAACTGGGCATCGCCTACCAGTACAAGACCAACCTCGGTGGAGCGACGATCGACATCAAGATGGTGTTCCACAACCTCTCGGATGGTTCGTTCTCCTTTGCGCGCGACATCTGCACCGCGGTGAACGACCAGTACCTCTACGGCATCGTCGCCGGTAGTGGCGATCTCTACTACGTGGTCTGGCGTGATGGTCGCACGGCCAACTACACCGTCTATGCCGAGTGCATGCAGGGGAGCAGCCAGGTCTCGGTCAGCGGCTGGCCGTTCAACGACGGCCTGCCGGTCGCCGATGGCGGGGGCCCGCAGGGCAGCGTGGTGGCAGTGGTCGACGCGCAGAACGACCTCTGGACGGCCATCTCGGATTCCCGTTACGGGTCGCTGGATGTGTTCGTGCAGCGCCTCACCATCGCAGGTATTGCGGCGCCGGGATGGCCCGCCGCGGGCCTCGCGGTCTGTACCGCCGCCGACATGCAGACCCCGCTGGGGATCGACCTCGATGGCGCGCAGGAGGCCGTCGTCATCTGGACCGACCGCCGCAGCGGCTCGGGTCTCGAGAACGACGTCTACGGCACGCGCATCCGCCCGGACGGCCTCACGGCACCGGGCTTTGCGTACGACGGTCAGCCACTCGCCACCGAGGTGGGGGCACAGCAGAGCCCGGGCTTCGTGGTGGGAGATCCGGCCGGCGGCGCGTACGTGGCATGGAGCGACGGATACGGCGAGTTCCAGCACCTCGACCGCTTCGGCGCGCTGGGCGATGTCGCGCCGCACCTGACTTCCGTGCGCGATGTGGCCGGCGATCAGGGCGGGGCGGTGCGCGTGCAATGGAGCGCGAGCCCCTACGACGCCGAGCCCCTCGCGAGCATCGCGTCCTACTGGGTGTGGCGCTCGACCCCGACCGCCGTCGCGCAGGCGGCCGTCGCGCGCGGAGGGCGCTGGGCTGGGGAGGACGCGACGGACAAGACGCCTGTCCCGGGCCAGCGGCTCTTCAGGGCGGACGCCGCGGGTTACGCGTGGGAGTACCTGGCCAGTCAGCCGGCCAGCCTGTTGTCCGCGTACAGCTACGTCGCGCCGACCGTCTCGGACTCGACCCCCGGACACGACCCGTACACCGCATTCATGGTCGAGGCGCGCTCCGTCACGAGCGGCGTGTTCTGGAGCTCACCTGCCGACAGCGGACACTCGGTCGACAACCTCGCCCCCCAGGCGCCCGCACCCTTCGCCGGGATCTTCGCAGCCGGAACGTCCGTGCTCGTATGGGGCGCGCCCGCCGACGGCGATCTGGCGGGTTACGTCCTTCATCGCGGGCTCTCGGCGTCCTTCGTGCCGGGACCCGCGACGCTGATCGCCTCGCTCACGGGTCTGAGCTACACGGATCCCGCCGGCGCTCCCTACTACTACAAGGTCGCGGCGATGGATGTGCACGGGAACATCGGCCCGTACGCTACCGTGCTTCCGACGGGGGCGCTCGCGGTGGGCGAGGGCGGCCTGCCGACGCGACTCGGGCTCGCGATCGCCGGCGCCAACCCGGTGCGCACGACCACGTGCGCGCTCCGGCTGGAGCTGCCGCAGGCCGCGCACGTGAGCCTGTCCCTGTTCGACGTCGGCGGGCGGCGCGTGCGCACGCTGCTCGACGGCGCGTGGCCGGCCGGCCGGCACCTGATCACCTGGGATGGTCGCGGCGACGGCGGGGCGATGCTGCCCGCGGGGCTCTACCTGGCGCGCCTGGACGCCGACGGACAGTCGCTGGTGCAGCGCATCGCGCGCTTGCGGTGAGCGGGGCGCCGCGCGCGCGGCGATGGGTGCGGCCGCCGACGTTCATTGAGCGCCCGCGCCGCATCCACTATCTTGCACCAGATTCCAGCGTTCCACCCCGCGCCCGGGCGGGCAGTGCCGCCGCGCCCGGGGCCTGGCGGCCTACGACTTCGGAGAACGGATGACCCCGTCCACCCTGCGCGCTGCGGCCGACCTGCGGCGCGCGTTCCTCGACTTCTTCGTGTCCAAGGGCCACGTCGAGGTGCCGTCCTCGCCGCTGGTGCCGAACGATCCCACGCTGCTGTTCACGACCGCCGGCATGGTGCAGTTCAAGCCCTACTACACCGCGACCGGCGAGGTGCCGTACACCCGCGCGACCTCGGTGCAGAAGAGCCTGCGGCTCACCGACCTCGACAACGTGGGGCTGACGCCGCGCCACGACACGTTCTTCGAGATGCTCGGCAACTTCTCGTTCGGCCCGAAGGAGAAGGGCGCCTACTTCAAGGCCGAGGCGATCGCGTACGCGTGGGAGTTCGTGACGAAGGTGCTGGACCTGCCGCGCGAGCGCCTCTACGTCTCGGTGTTCTCGGGAGAGGGCGGCCTGCCAAGGGACGATGAAGCGCTCGAACCTCTGGCGCAACGTCGGGCTCGGCGAGGACCACGTCGTGTTCCTCGGCCGCAAGGACAACTTCTGGGGACCGGCGGGCGGGCGCGGCGCGTGCGGACCGTCGAGCGAGATCTACTTCGATCTCGGGGAGAAGCGCCCCGACTACCTGCCCGAGGGCGCATTCTGGGGCGAGCGGCCGGGCGACGACGGCGACCGCTACATGGAGTTCTGGAACATCGTCTTCCCGCAGTTCGACGCGCAGGCCGACGGCACGCTCACGCCGCTCGCGCGTCCCGGCATCGACACCGGCATGGGCCTCGAGCGCCTCGCGCTGATCATGCAGGGCAGGAACACCATCTTCGAGACCGACCTGTTCGCGCCGATGGTCGAGCACGTGCTCGACCTGTCGCGCCCCGACGCCGCGCACCTCAAGGCTGCGACCCGCGACGCGCGGATCATCGCCGACCACGTGCGCGCGCTCGCGTTCGCGATCGCCGAGGGCGCGCTGCCGGGCAACGAGGGTGCCGGGTACGTGCTGCGCCGGCTGCTGCGGCGCGCGGTGACGCGCGGGCGCTCGCGCGCGAGCCTCGGGCTGCACCAGGCGTTCCTCGCCGGCTGCGCCGAGCAGGTGATCGAGCTGTTCGGCGGCCACTACAAGGAGCTGCCGCAGCACCGCGATACCGTTCTGCGCGTGATCGAGCAGGAGGAGGCGGGCTTCGTGCAGACCTTCGAGGCCGGGATCACGCGGCTCGAGAAGCTGCTCGCCGACTCGAAGCGAGTCTCGGGCGAGGACGCGTTCACGCTGCACGACACCTACGGATTCCCGGTCGAGCTGACCGAGGAGATGGTGCGCGAGGCCGGCGGCACGCTCGACCGCGAGGGTTTCGAGCGCGCGATGGACGAGCAGCGCGACCGCGCCCGCGCCGCGAGCAAGTTCGCCAAGGGCGGCGTGGAAGAGGCCGCGGCGTGGACGGTGGTGAGCGAGGGCGCGGACTCCGAGTTCCTCGGCTACGTCACGCTGGAGGCCGAGGGCCTGCGCCTGCGGCGCTGGCGCGCGCGGGGCGAGGAGCTCGAGCTGGTGCTCGACCGCACGCCCTGCTACGCCGAGTCGGGCGGCCAGGTCGCCGACCGCGGCATGATCGACGGCGGCGGGGCGCGCGCCACGCTGGCGCACGTCTACAAGGAGGGCGACGCGATCGTGCACCGCGTACGCCTGAAGAGCGGCAGCCGCGACGCGCTGCTCGCGGCGGGAGCCGCCGGCCAGCTGCGCGCCGCGGTCGATCCACTGTACCGGCGGCCGACGCTGCGCCACCACACCGCGACGCACCTGCTGCACGCGGCGCTGCGGCGCACGCTCGGCGAGCACGTGCGGCAGGCGGGCTCGCTGGTGGCACCCGACCGCCTGCGCTTCGACTACACGCACTTCGAGGCCCCCTCGCGCGAGCAGCTCGCGGCGATCGAGGCGCTGGTCAACGAGTGGGTGCTGCGCAACCGCGGCGTGGCGTGGAAGGTGATGCCGATCGCCGAAGCGAAGGCGATGGGCGCGATGGCGCTGTTCGGCGAGAAGTACGGCGCCCAGGTCCGCATGGTCACGGTCGAGGGCGTGGAGGACGAGGGCATCGCGCCGAGCCGCGAGCTGTGCGGCGGCACCCACGTCGAGCGCACCGGCGACATCGGCGCGTTCGTGGTCGTGAGCGAAGGCGCGATCGCCGCCGGCGTGCGCCGTATCGAGGCGCTGTGCGGCACCGAGACGCTGCGTTGGGCGCGCGAGGGGCACGAGACGCTGGCGCGCGCGGCGGCGGCGCTGCAGGTGACGCCGGCGGCACTGCCCGAGCAGGTCGAAAAGCTCAAGGGCGAAATCGCGGCGCTCAAGCGGGCCGCGAGCGACCTCCAGCGCGGCGGGCTCGAGACCGAGATGCAGCGCATCGCGCAGGGCGCGACGGCGGCGCCGAAGGGGCGTTGGGCGGTGGCGGCGATCACCTCGGAGGCCGACGCGAACGCGGTGCGCGAAGCGGCCGACCGGCTGCGCGGTACGCTCAAGAGCGGCGCGGCGGTGCTGGCGCTGCGCGCGGGCGACAAACTCACGTTCGTGGTGGCGGTCACCGACGACCTGGTGGCCTCGAAGGCGCTGAACGCCTCGGACCTGGTCAAGCAGGTGGCGAAGGTGGCGGGTGGATCGGGCGGCGGCAAACCGCACCTCGCGCTCGCCGGCGCCAAGGAACCGGACAAGCTGGAGGCCGCCCTCGACGAGGCGCGGCGACTGCTGCAGTCGGCGCTCGGCGCCTGAGCTGAGGAGACCCATGAAAGCGCTCGTTCTCGCCGGTGGCCGCGGCACCCGGCTGCGACCCATCACCCACACCAGCGCCAAGCAGCTGGTGCCGGTGGCGAACAAGCCGGTGCTGTTCTACGGCCTCGAGGCGCTGCGCGCCGCCGGCATCACCGAGGTGGGCATCATCGTGAGCGATCCCACCGAGATGCTGCGGCCCGACCACCGCACCGGCGAGATGAACACCGTCATGGTGAATTCGCAGGCCGAGATCCGCGCCGCGGTCGGCGACGGGTCGCGCTTCGGGCTGAAGGTCACGTACATCGAGCAGTCGGCCCCGCTCGGGCTGGCGCACGCGGTCAAGATCGCGCGCGCCTACATGGCGGGCGAGCCGTTCGTCATGTACCTGGGCGACAACCTGATCAAGGACGGCGTCACGCCGTTCGTGCGCGAGTTCGAGGCCGAGCAGCCGGATGCCCAGATCCTGCTGGCGCACGTGAAGACGCCGTCGGAGTTCGGCGTGGCCGAGCTGGAGGGCGACCGCGTCGTGCGTCTGGAGGAGAAGCCGCAGCATCCCAAGAGCGACCTCGCGCTGGTGGGCGTGTACCTGTTCAGCGCGTGCATCTTCGACGCGGTGGACGCGATCCAGCCCAGCAAGCGCGGCGAACTCGAGATCACCGACGCCATCCAGCACCTGATCTCGTCGGGCAAGCGGGTCCGCTCGCATATCATCGGCGGGTGGTGGAAGGACACCGGCAAGGTCGAGGACATGCTCGAGGGCAACCGCATGATGCTGGGCGCGATCGAGCCCGCCCAGGAGGGCCGGGTGGACGCCGCGACGCAGATCGAGGGCGTGGTGCACATCGGGCGTGGCGCGGTCGTCGAGCGCTCGCGCCTGCGCGGACCGCTGATCATCGGCGCCGGCGCGGTGGTCCGCGACAGCTACGTGGGCCCGTTCACGTCGATCGCCGAGGGCGTGACGCTCGACCACTGCGAGATCGAGCACTCGATCGTGCTCGAGCGCAGCCGCATCTCGCACGTGCCCTACCGCATCGAGTCGAGCCTGATCGGGCGCGAGGCGGTGGTGACCGCGAGCGGCGTGCGTCCACGCGCGCATCGCCTGATGCTCGGCGACTCGAGCCGGGTGGAGCTGGCGTGAGAGCGCTCATCACCGGCGCCGCGGGCATGCTGGCGCGCGCGCTGGTCCCGGCGCTCGAGCGCGGGGGGCACGCCGTGGCGGCTCCGGACGAGACCGACTGCGACGTCACGGACTTCGAGGCGCTGGCGCGCGCGACGCGGCTGGCGCGGCCGGACTGGATCTTCCATCTGGCGGCGTACACGAAGGTGGACGAGTGCGAGTCCGATCCGGACCGCGCGCACCTGGTGAACGGACTGGGCGCCAAGAACGCGGCGCTCGCGGCGGCCACGGTCGGGGCGAGCGTGCTCGCCCTCTCGACCGACTACGTGTTCGGGGGCGCCGGCACGCGACCGTGGCGCGAGCACGACCCGGTGGCGCCGCGCTCGGTGTACGGCGCGTCGAAGTGGGCCGGCGAGCAGGCCGTGCGCGAGGTGAACGTGCGCCACGTCATCGTGCGCACCGCGTGGCTGTACGGCGCCGGGGGAGCGAATTTCCCGGACACGATCCTGGCGCGCGCGCGCGCCGGCGAGCCACTGCGCGTGGTCGACGACCAGCGCGGCTCGCCGACGTGGACCCAGGACCTGGCGCCCGCGCTGGTGGCGCTGGCGGAGCGGGCGCAGTACGGCACCTACCATTGCACCAACGAAGGCGACTGCACGTGGCACGAGTTCGCGTCCCACCTCGTGGCGCGCTCGGGGCTCGCGGTCGAGGTCGCGCGCACCGACAGTGCCAGCCTCGGCCGGCCGGCGCCGCGACCCGCGTACTCGGTGCTCGACAACGGTTGGTTCCGGCACGTGACCGGGCGGCGCATGCCGCACTGGAGCGAGGCCGCGGACCGCTATCTCGACAGCGTCGCGCGCTGAGCGCGGCGGGGAAGGAGCAGGCGTGAAGCGGACGAGCAGGCGGGGTCCCCTCGAGCGCGAGGCGCGCGCGGTCCTGCGCGACGCCGGCGCGGCGATGCGGCGCCTCGAGCGCGCCTGCACGCGCACGGTGGCCGAGGCCGCCGAGGCGCTGGTGGCGTGTCTCGAGAGCGGCGGCACCGTGTACTTCTGCGGCAACGGCGGCAGCGCTGCGGACGCGCAACACCTGGCCGCGGAGCTCGCGGGCCGTTACCTGACCGACCGACCGGCGCTGGCCGCGACCGCGCTCACGACCAACTCCTCGGCGCTCACCGCGATCGGCAACGACTTCGGCTTCGACCAGGTCTTCTCGCGCCAGCTCGAGGGCGTGGCGATGCCGGGCGACGTGCTGGTCGCGATCACCACCAGCGGGGGATCGGAGAACATCCTGCGTGCGGTCGAGAGCGCGCATGCCATGGGCGTGATCGTGGTCGGCATGACAGGGCTGAAGGGCCGCCGCTTCGCCGCCGTGTGCGACTTCGCCCTGATCACGCCCAGCGACTTCACGCCGCGCATCCAGGAGGGGCACATCGCGATGGGCCACGCCCTGTGCGAGTTGGTCGAGCGCGCGATGTTCCCGCCCGAGCGCACGTCGGCGACCCCGCGGGGCGGGGCGCGGAAGCCGCGGAAGGCGCGGTCGTGATCCTCGCGCTGATCGAGACGCTGCGGCCGAAGCAGTGGACCAAGAACCTGCTGCTGTTCGCGGGACTGTTGTTCTCGCTTCAGTTCGGCGACCGGACGCTGGTGCTGCGCGCGGTCGGCGGATTCGTCGCGTTCTGCCTCCTGTCGGGCACCGTCTACCTGCTGAACGACATGGCCGACGCCGAATCGGATCGCCAGCACCCGCGCAAGAAGAACCGGCCGATCCCGTCGGGCCGCCTGCCGCGCGCGGCGGCGCTCGCCTCGATTCCGCCGATCGCGGCCGCGGTCATCGCGCTGTCGTGGTGGCTGGGCGCGGCGTTCGCCGCGGTGGCGGGGCTGTACCTGGTGATGAACTTCGTCTACTCCTTCTGGCTCAAGCGCCAGGTGATCGTCGACGTGTTCATCATCGCACTCGGCTTCGTGCTGCGCGCGATCGCCGGGGTCGAGCTGCTGCGCCCGGTGTCGCCCGGCACCGAGCTGTCGCCGTGGCTGCTGGTGTGCACGTTCTTCGGCGCGCTGTTCCTGGCCCTGAGCAAGCGCCGCCGCGAGATCGCGAACGCCGGCGGTGAGGCGGCCACGCAGCGCGCGGTGCTGTCGCAGTACCCGGCCGACCTGCTCGACGGGATGCTGCTGATCTCGGCCGCGACCTCCGTGATGTCGTACGCGCTCTACACCATCTGGCCGGCCACGGTGGCCAAGTTCCACACCCAGTCGCTGCTCTACACCGTGCCGTTCGTGGCCTACGGGATCTTCCGGTACCTGTATCTGGTGAAGGTCTCCGAGACCAGCGAGGACCCATCGCTGGTGCTGCTGACCGACCGGCCGCTCCGCGTCGTGCTGCTGCTGTACCTCGCGGTAGTGGTGTTCATCCTGTACGGCCGCTCATGACCGCGCGGCCGCGCGGGGGGCAGGTCGTGGTCGAGGCGCGCGCCAAACTCAACCTCGGTCTCGCGGTCGGTCCGCGGCGCACCGACGGGTTCCACGAGCTCGCCACCATCTTCCAGTCGGTCTCGCTCGCCGACACGCTGGTCGCGCGTCCGCGCACCCGCGGCTTCGACCTCTCGGTGAGGCACGAGGACGTCGCCCTCGCCGGCGGCGTGCGCCGCCGCCGCCCCGAGGTGAGCGCGGGCCCCCGCAACCTGGTGCTCGCGGCCGCACGACTGCTGGCGGCCCACGACCCGCGCATCGGTGGGGCGCGATTCACTTTGATCAAACGCATCCCGACCCGGGCCGGGATGGGGGGTGGCAGCGCCGACGCCGCGGCCGCGCTCGCGGCGCTCGACGCCCTCTACGGCGTCCGGCGATCCCGCGCCGAGCGGCTCGAACTCGCCGCCGCGCTGGGTTCCGACGTGCCGTTCGCGCTGCTGGGCGGCACCGCGCTCGGGCGCGGCCGCGGCGAACGGCTCACGCGGCTGCGCTTGGCGCGCCGCTTTCGCGCGGTGATCGCGCTGCCGACGTGGGGGATCTCGACCGCGCGCGCGTTCGCGGCGATCGACCGACGGAAATCGAGCTTGACACTGTGGAGATCGAAACTAAGAATCGCTCACGACTTAGCTTTGAGTGCCGTGACGCTCCAGGACGCGATGCGTCTCGGGAACACGTTCGAAGAAGTGCTGGGTGAACGGCGGGGTGGATTCGTCGCGCTCTGCGATCGGCTGCACGCGGCGGGTGCGGATCTGGTCCGCATGACAGGTAGTGGGTCGGCGGTGTTCGGTGTGCTGCCAGCGAATGTCGCCTTCCACGATGTCCTGAGTCGCTTCTCTGGTGTCGAGACCCTCTACGGGGTCCAGTCCCGAGGCACCGGGCTGCGGATCAGGACGCTGCAGTAGCTTGAGCGACGCAAGGAGGCCAGATGCTCAAGTCGGAAGGGAGCCCCGACCCCGGGTACCCCGGGGATGATTCCCATCACACCCCTCGGCCCGTGACGAGGTGATCCCATGATCCAGATCACCGAGGTGCGGGTCTCGTTGCGCAACGACGACAAACTCAAGGCGTTCGTGTCGATCACGTTGAACGATTCGTTCGTCATCCGCGGGCTCAAGATCATCCGCGGGAACTCGAGTCTGTTCGTCGCGATGCCGAGTCGCAAGCGCCCCGATGGCCAGCACCAGGACCTCGCTCATCCGATCAACGATGAGACTCGCAAGTATCTGACCGAGATCGTGATGGAGGAATACCAAAAGGAACTCCAGCGCCCTGCCGCCGCTCCCGGCGCCCCGGTGCTGGCGGACGCGCACGTCGACGAGTAAGGCCATCCGCGCGGCCTCGACCGGGCCCCCCCTCGCCCGGCGGGCAGCGCCGAGGGGGCGAGCTCCGGAGCCTCCCGGGGTGCCCGGCAGAGACGGATGGAGTCGCTCCAGACGGCGATCGGTGCCCCAAGCCCCGGCCCTTGATTCGGGGATACCCCGCGACATTCGTTGCGTCGATCGCCTGACGAGTGGATAATGCCGCCCTCGGCATGCAAGACGTCTTGCGCCTTGGATCGCGGCACTACATCGACCTGTGGTCCGTGATTTGTCGGTCTCGACGAGACCCCCCCAAGCGAGTTTCGTCGTGCGCGCGCGGATCGCCCTCGCATGGACCGAGCATCCCCGCTGGGCGGCGTCGCGTCACGCGCGGACGTCGTCCTTCAGATCCTCTCGACAGGAGGACTGCATGAAGCCCCTCTACACCCTTGCGCTGGCACTGACCTCCCTCGTCCTGGTGTCGGCGCAGCCGCTGCACGCCCAGGACAAGGTCGCCGGGGCCCATGAGAAGCTCTGGAATCCGGTGCCCAACTCCGTCCAGGCGGATGTTCCCGAAGTCGAGCCGAACAACGGCATCGCCAACGCCCAGCTGTTGCAGTGTGGAGACGTGCTGCGCCCCGCCGCGATCGACGCCCCCGCCGACACGGACTACGTCTACTTCTCCGTCGTGGCCGGCACGATCATCACCGTCGGGACCGACGCCGATGGCGCCGCGCCGGTGGGTGACACTCGCATCCGGCTGTTCGACGCGTCCGCCGTGGTCTTGGCGAACGACGACGATTCGGGCCCCGGCCTGTACTCGCTGCTGACCTACACGGCGCCCACGAGCGGCATCTACTACGTCGGCTTCGCGGCGTACAGCGCCACCAGCACCGGCAGCTACAAGGGCTTTGTCAGCTGCCAGGCGCCCCAGCCGCCGCCGGTGAACGATCAGTGCACGCCGATGGCGCGGATCGACTGCGGAGACATCAACCTGTCCGGCAGCACGGCGTTCGCGGCCGACGACTACACGCCGCTGACCTCCGGGGTGGGTGGCTGCACCGGGTACGCAGCGCTCGGCAAGGACGTCGCCTATCTGATGAGCGTCTCGGGTGGCGACCAGCTGGACGCGACGTACACCAGTACGGCCGACGCTTCGATCTACATCATCACCGATTGCAGCTCCCCGACGACCACCTGCGTGGCGGGGGCCGATGCCACGCTGACGGGCGCGGCGGAGCACCTCGTGTACACGTTCCCGGCCTCGGGCGAGTACTACCTGATCCTCGACAGCTACGGCACCAACTCGTCCGGCACCTGGACGCTCACCGGCATCCTGAACTGCACGGTGGTGCCGGCCAATCGCCGGAGCTGGGGCCAGGTCAAGACCATCTATCGGTGACGCACCCCCGAGGGGGGCAGTCGCCCTGCGAGTAACGGCCCGTCCGCTGGCGCGGACGGGCCGTTCCGCTGCCCGCGCCCGTGAGCGACCGCCGGTGCCCTTGCGCGTTGACAGGCGCCGGGCGCCACCGGTAGTCTCCCCGGGCTTTTCTGCAACACCGATCATTCCTTCGGGCCAATGACCTGCACCCCGGACCCCCGCCTGCGGGGGAACGGACCGTGACGGAAATCCCGTTCTGTTGGTGGGGCGTGGCCAAGTGGTAAGGCACGAGACTTTGGATCTCGCATCCGGAGGTTCGAATCCTCCCGCCCCAGCCATCGTCCGGGTCGGGTGGATGACGACCCGCGATGCGTGATGCACGCCCGGCGCGACTTCGGTCGCGCGGGGGCGTGCATGCGTGACCCGATCGCGCCGGCGCGGCGATCCCCGCGTGCGGCTCGGCTGTGACCGCCTCCCATGGAGGAGTTGCGCTTGGATCCGTGTCGGGTATTCGCAGGAAACGCGAGCCGTCGGCTCGCGGCCGCGATCTGTGAACGGTTGAAGACGCCCCTCGGAGACTGCGACGTCTCGCACTTCGAGGACGGCGAGGTCTCGGTGCGCTTCAACGAGAACATCCGCGGTGGTGACGTCTTCATCGTCCAGGCCACCGGGGCGCCCGCCGAGAACCTGATGGAGCTGCTGGTCATGCTGGACGCCGCCAAGCGCGCCTCGGCGCGTCGTGTCACGGCGGTGTTGCCGTATTTCGGCTACGCGCGCCAGGACCGCAAGGACCAGCCGCGCGCGCCGATCTCGGCCAAGCTGGTGGCGAACCTGATCACCGTCGCGGGCGCGGACCGCGCGCTCACGATGGATCTGCACAGCGCGCAGATCCAGGGCTTCTTCGACATCCCGTTCGACCATCTCTACGCGGCGCCCGTGCTGGTGGACCACTTCCAGCGGAAGCAGACCGCGGACCTGATGGTGGTCGCGCCCGACATCGGCAGCGTGAAGATGGCGCGGGCCTACGCGAAGCGCCTCGGCGCCGAGCTGGGCCTGGTCGACAAGCGCCGCCCGCGCCCCGATTCGGTCGAGGTGATGAACCTGATCGGAGAGGTCGAAGGTCGCAACGTCGTGCTGTTCGACGACGTGGTCACCACCGCCCGCACGCTGTTCCAGGCGGCGGAGGCCATCATGAAGAACGGCGCCAAGTCGGTCTCGGCCGGCGTGACGCACGGCGTGTTCAGCCAGGGCGCGCTCGAGCGCATCGGTGCTTCTCCGATCCGCGAGCTCGTCATCACCGACACGGTGAGCCACGAGGGCACGCCGCTGCCCGCGAACGTCACGGAGCTGTCAGTCGCGGGCCTGTTGGGCGAGGCGGTCCAGCGCATCCACGAGGAGCGCTCGCTCAGCTCGTTGTTCATCTAGGGAAACACGCGGAACGGCGGCCCCGGACAGGGAGCCGCGCCGCCGAATCGACACCGTAAGGAGGAGCACGCATGTCGGTCATCACGTTGACCGCCCAGAAGCGCGAATCGCTCGGCAAGGGCGGCGCGCGCAAGGCCCGGGCGGCCGGTGACATCCCCGGGATCCTGTATGGACACGGGGAGACGCCGATCCCGGTCCGCATCGACGCGCGCGAGTTCCAGCTCGCGATGCTGAAGCACAAGGGCGGCAATCCGCTCGTCAGCCTGAAGGTCGAGGGCGGCGAGTTCACCGCCCTGGTGCGCGACGCTCAGTACGATCCGCTCACGCAACGCGTGATCCACCTCGATTTCCAGCACATCTCGCTCACGGAGAGCATCGAGGTCGAGGTCATGGTGCACCTGCTCGGCACGCCGATCGGGGTGAAGGACGGGGGCGGCATCGTCGAGCACATCACTCGCACGGTCGAGGTGCGCTGTCTGCCGACCACGATCCCGTCGTCGCTCGACGTGGACATCTCGGCGCTCAACATCGGCGACTCGGTGCACGTGCGCGACCTGCAGGCCGTCAACGTCGAGATCCTGTCGGATCCCGACGCGACCGTGGCGACGGTGGTGCCGCCGACGGTTGCCGAGGAGCCGAAGCCGGTCGAGGAGGTCGCGGCGACCACCGAGCCCACCGAGCCCGAGGTGATCGCCAAGGGCAAGAAGGAGGAGGCGGGCGAGGAGGAGAAGGGCGAGAAGGACAAGAAGAGCGAGAAGAAGTAGCCGGTCGTGCCGCTGGTCTTCGGGCTCGGCAATCCGGGCGCGCGCTACGCGCGAACCCGCCACAACGTGGGCTGGTGGGTCGTCGACCTGCTGGCCGCGCGCTGGAACGCCGGACCGGGAGAACTCGCGGACGAGTATCGCAGTCGTATCGCCGCCGTGGGCGGACGCGAAGTGCACCTCGTGACGCCGCTCACGTACATGAACCGGAGCGGCGAGGCGCTGCGAGCCTGGAGCGGGCGGCACCCGCTGGAGGCGGCGGAGCTGATCGTGATCGCCGACGACGTGTACCTGCCGCTGGGCACCGTGCGCCTGAGGGCGCTGGGCTCGACCGGTGGGCACCGCGGTCTCGCGAGCATCCAGGAGACGCTCGGTAGCGACGGCTACGCGCGACTGCGGATCGGGGTCGGCGCTGCCGACAGCGCCGAGGGACTGCGCGACCACGTGCTGGAGGAGTTCGACGACGCAGGGATGGCGGCCGCGGAGGAAGCGGCCCGGCAGGCCGCCGATGCGGTGGAGTGCTGGCTCGAGGATGGGATCCTCGCCGCCATGAATCGTTTCAATCGCAGGATCCGTCAGGAGGAATCCGAACCGTGAACAAGTACGAGACCACATTCATCCTCGAGCCCGGCCTCGACGAGGGGAAGGTCAACGAGGAGATCGAGCGCGTCACCGGCTGGATCAAGGATCTGGGCGGCGAGGTGCTCGAGGTGCAGCGTTGGGGCAAGCGGCGGCTCGCCTACGAGATCAATCGGCGCCGCGACGGGATCTACACGCTGTTCCTCTACCAGGGGCCGGGGCCGGTGGTGAAAGAGGTGGAGCGCCGCATGAAGCTCGACGAGCAGGTCATGCGCGTCCTCACGGTGCTGCACGTCCCGCCGGAGTTGACCCAGCCGCAGGTCGACGCCGAGGTGGTGGCGGCCACCGAGGACGCGGGCGAGGAGTAGCGCGGCGCGGGTCGCCGAAGGAGGCACGACATGTCCGGATTCAGGCTCCCCGAGCTCAACCGGGTGCAACTGGGCGGTCGACTCACGCGCGACCCGGACAAGCGCTACGCGTCCGACGGCACGCCGGTCACGACGTTCACGCTCGCGTTCCACCGCCGCTGGCGGGGGAAGGACGGGAAGCTCGCCGAGCAGACCGGGTTCACGCCGGTGGTGACGATGCAGCGGCTCGCCGAAGTGTGCGCCGTGCACCTCCACAAGGGGAGCGCGGTGCTGGTGGAAGGACGACTGCAGATGCGGGAGTGGGCGGCACCGGGCGGCGAGAAGCGCTCGCGGCTCGAGGTGCGCGCGGAACTCGTCCACTTCATGGATTGGCCGGAGGGTGCGACGCCGCCGCAGGGCGGGGCGCCGCCGGCATCGGGTGGGGCCTGAGCCCCGTCGACGGAGGTGAGAGGAACAGCGATGGCCAAGGAACGCGAAGGCAAGGGCATCAAGCGCAAGTACTGCAAGTTGTGTCTCGAGAAGGTCGGATTCGTCGATTACAAGGACGAGAAGCGCCTCGGGAGATTCGTCACCGATCGCGGCAAGATCGTCCCGCGCCGGGTGTCGGGAACGTGCGCGCGGCATCAGAAGCAGCTGACGACCGCGATCAAGCGGGCGCGGGTGCTGGCGCTGCTGCCGTTCACCAGTGACCTCTATCGCTGACACGGCGCGGCGCACGCGTCGCCCGTCCTGGGTGCGCGCGGGGCTGATCGCGGCGCTGCTCGGCCTGCTGGCGGCCGGCACGGCGGGATCGTGGTCATTGCTGTGGGTGCTGATCCCCGCGGTGGTGGCGGCCGCGATGCTCGTGGCGTGGCGCTTCGGCGCGTGGGGGTTCGCGGTCCCGGCCGTGGCGGCGGGCGCGGCCCTGGCGGCGGGGCTGGCCGGCGCGCTGTGGGCCTGGTGGATTCCGGCGGCGGCGCTGACCGGGGTCTGGACCGGCCTGCGCGAGGAGGGCGGCCGCAACTCGGCCGGCGAGCGTGCCTGGCACCTGGCGCCGGTGCTGGTGCTCGCGGTGGTGCTGCCCTGGCTGCCGGGCTACGGCGCGCTGCGCGGCCGGCTCGACACCACGATCGTGCAGATGCAGCACGCGTTCGAGGCGGAGGCGCCGCGGCACTACTCGCCGCAGCAGTTGCGCGACGCCGAGGCCGCGATGCAGATGATGGTGAAGATGGAGCGCGAGGTCGTGGTGCCGTACCTGCTGCCGACGCTGTTGTTCGGCTGGGTCGCGCTGCTGGTAGCGGCGGGACGGATGTTCGCCGCGCGGATCGCGGGGCTGTTGCGGTGGCCGCCGCTGACGAGCACGGCGCTCAGCGACTGGCGCGTGCCGGATGGAGTGTTGTGGACGTTCCTCGCGGGACTCGCGGTGCTCGCCATCGCGTGGGCGCCGGCCGCACCGAGCGGCTGGACGCTGCTGCTGGCCGCGGGGCTCGGCTTCGGAGTGCAGGGGATCGCGGTGGTATCCTCGCTGATGCTGCGGCGCGGTGTGCCGGCCGTCGTCATCGCCCTGACCATGGTGGTCATCGCCGTCGTGGCACCGGTCTTCGTCCTGACCGCGGCGGCCCTCGGACTGAGCGACGCCTGGCTGGACTATCGTCGACTGGAGCCCACCGCTGACGGTGGACAACCCTAGGGAGAACCGATGGAAGTCATCTTGCTCGAAGACCTGAAGGGCGTGGGGGACAAGGGCGTCACGGTGAACGTGAAGCCCGGCTACGCCCGCAACTACCTGCTTCCCCGCAGGCTCGCGATCCCCGTCGGTACCAAGGCCGGCAACCTCCTCAAGGAGCTGCTCCGGCAGCGCGAGGTGAAGGAGGACAAGCTGGTCGCCGCCGCGCGGGTCGAGGCCGCGAAACTCGAGGGCGTCGAGATCAACATCCCGTCGCAGGCCAACGAAGAGGACACGCTGTTCGGCTCGATCACGAACGCCGACATCGCGGACGCCCTCGCCAAGGCGGGGCATGAGGTCGACAAGCGCCGCATCGAGCTGCCCGAGCACATCAAGCAGCTCGGCCGCTACGACGTGGTGGTGAAGCTCTACGGCGGCGTCGCGGCGACGGTGAAGGTCTGGGTGGTGCGGCCATGACGACCGCGCGCGGGGTTCTGATCGGCGGTCTGCTCGCGGTGACCCTCGCGATGCCGGTGGCCGCCGCCAAGGCTCCGGCCTCCAAGCGTGCTTCGCGCGGTGCCGCACCGTCCGACACGTCGGCGGTGCTGGTGCGCGTGGGGAACGAGGTCATCACCCGCGCGATGGTGCAGCAGCGGCTCGAGGAGATCCCCGAGTCGGTGCGTCCGCAGTACACCACGCCCGACGGCCGCCAGCAGCTCCTCGAGCGCATCGTCGAGGAGAAGGTGTGGCTGGTGACGGCGACCCGCGCCGGTGTGGCCGATCGTCCGAAGCTCCAGCAGCAGCTCGAGCAGCAGCGCCGCGATCTGCTCATCCGCACCTATCTCACGGAGGCGATGGCCGCGAATCCGGCGCCCACCGACTCCGAGGCGCACGCCTACTACGATCAGCACCTGAGCGAGTACAAGGTGCCGGCGACGGTGACGGTGCGTCACATCCTCGCCAGGACCGAGGCCGACGCGAAGAAGCTGCTGCCGCAGGTGCGGGCCAAGGGCGCGGATTTCGCCGCGCTGGCGAAGAAGCTGTCCGCGGACTCGCTGACGCGGGCGAGCGGCGGCCTGGTCGGCACGGTGCAGCGCGATGGCATGTTCGGCCCCCTGGGCCCGCAGCCGGCGCTCGCCGAGTCGGCGTTCGCGCTGGCCGAGGGCGCCGTGAGCGGCCCGATCCACAGCGAGCGTGGCTGGCACCTGCTCAAGGTGGACGCGCGCAAAGAGGAGAGCGTGCGGCCGTTCGACCAGGTCCGACCGCTCATCATGCGCCAGCTCTCGGGCCAGCGCTCGCAGGACTTCTATCGCGGGCTGCTCGAGCGGGCGCGCAAGGACCTCGGGGTCACGTCGGACTCGGCCGCGATCAAGGACTTCGTGACCGCCAAGAAGAGCGCGCGGGACCTGTTCAAGGAGGCGCAGGAGGCGGGGCCGGCACAGGACCGCATCCAGCTCTACCAGCAGCTGGTCGACCAGTTCCCCGACGCCGACGTGGCGCCGCAGGCGCAGTTCATGATCGGCTTCATCCACTCCGAGGAGCTCAAGAACTACGAGGACGCCGAGAAGGCGTTCAAGACGCTGCTGGCGAAGTACCCGAAATCCGAGCTGACCGCCTCGGCGCAGTGGATGCTCGAGCACATGCGTTCCGACGACACTCCGCCGATGTTGCAGATGGACGCGGACGGCGTGCACGCCACGACCTCCGCCGACACTACCCGCGCGGGCGACTCGCACGCGCCGGGCAAGGGGAACGCGAAGAAGCCGTGAACCTCGTCGAGGTGCGGGTCCACGGGCTCATCCTCGAGCCCAAGACCCAGCAGAACATCGTGGTGCTGCGCGAGCTGGATGGGACGCGCATGCTGCCCATCTGGATCGGGCCCGGCGAGGCCGCGGCCATCCGCCGGCTGCTCGGCGACGAGCCGTTCCCGCGCCCGCTCACGCACGACCTCATCCAGCTCGTGATCGAAGGCCTGCACGCGCAGGTGACGCGCGTGCTGATCACCGATCTGCGCGAGAACACGTTCTTCGCGGTCATCCTGGTCGAGCGCGAGAGCGAGAAGCTGTCGATCGACGCGCGACCCTCGGATTCGATCGCGGTGGCGCTGCGCGCCAAGGCGCCGATCTTCGTGAACGAGACCCTGCTGCAGCCGCCGCCCGCGGAGTCGGACGAGAGCGAGGAGGGTCCGCACGAGAAGTCGGCCGAGGAGAAGGCCGAGGAGCTGCGCCGCTACCTCGAGCGCCTGAATCCCGAGGACTTCGGGAAGTTCAACCTCTAGCCGATGCCGACCTCCCGCCGCATTCGAGCCGCCGCTCTGCTGCTGGTGCCCGCGATCGTCTGCGCGTTCGCGGGCGCCCACGCGGCCGCCCCGGTGCCCGCGGACGTGCGCGCGGCCGACGCGCTCGCCGCGCAGCCGGCCTCCACCGAGCGTGACCGCGCGTTGGCCGCCTGGGCGAAGCGCGCCGAGTTGGCCGACCTGATGTACGTGCTGCGCCGCCCGCCGCGCTCGCTCGGCGGCGCCGAGGCCGCGCTGGCGAGCAGCGCCCTCGAGCACGCGGACGGGGCGCGCACCGACCTGCGCCGCCGGCTGCTGCTGCGCCTCGCGCTCGTGGATCCCAAGCGCGCGGCGAAGACCGCCGGGGCGCTGGCGCCGTTCGCCGCGGACCTCGGCCCGTCGCTCGACGCGTCGGTGTTCCGCGTCGCGGTGGTGCTGCCCGACTCGGGCGACTACTCCGACTACGGCGCCGCGGTGCGCGCCGGCGTCGAGGCCGCCCTGGCGGTGCGCGCGCGCGCCGGCACGCGGCCAGTCGAGCCGCTCGTGCTCTCGACCGGGAACAGCGAGCCGGCGCGCGTGGCGGCGGCGCTCGATACGGCGACCGCCCGCTGCGGCGCTCTGGTCGGCGAGCTGCTGAGCACGCCCACGCTGGCGCTCGCGAGCGCCTCGCGCGTCACGGGCACGCCGGTCCTCTCGCCGACCGCGACCGAGGAACAGCTCGGCGCGGCGAGTGCCGCGGTGCTGCAGATCGGGCCGTCGGGCCGCGAGCGCGGTGCGGCGCTCGCGCGGCAGGTGCTGGAGGGTCGCCCGCGTCGCATCGGAGCGCTGGTCTCGAGCACCGCGGACGGCGCGACGCTGGTGCCGGGCTTCCTGGCCGCCGCGACCGCGGCCGGCGCGACCGTGGCGTGGCAGGAGCATTACGCGAGCGGCAACCGGGACTTCCGCACCCTCGTGAAGGCACTCACGACGGCGCGCGTCGAGGTGCTGGTGTGGGACGGCGGACCGGGCGAGGCCGCGGCGCTATTCCAGGAGCTCGCGAGCCAGCGCACCGCGGTGACGGTGTGCGGCGGCGAGGCGCTGGCGCCGGATCGCTACCACGGCGAGGTGCGCCGGCTGCTCGAGGGGGTGCGGGTGGTGGCGGAGGACTGGCACCTGCCGGCGGCCGAGCAGGCGCTGCTCGACACCGCCCTCAGTGCCCGTGGCGCGCCGCCCGCGGACGGCCTCGCGGTGCGCGGCTGGATCGCCGGCACGCTGATCGCGGATGCGGTGGCCGGCGGTGCGCTGGCGCCCGCCGAGGTGGCCGCCGCACTGGCGCGCCGCGTCACCGCGGATCCGTGGGGCGCGTCGCAGCGCTTCCTCGACGGTGCCGCGCGCGGGCTGACGCTGCCCGTCTCGGTGGTGCAGCGCGGCAAGCTGGTCGCGGCTCAGTAGAGCCGGAACGCGAACCGGAACACCGCGTACACCTGCCGGCTCACGCCCCCCGGCCGGTAGGGCTTGAAGCGCGCCTGGCGCACCGCGGACTCCGCCGCGAGCTCGAGCACGCCGCCCGCCTCGCCGGTGACCAGCTCCACGTCGGCCACCTGCCCGAGCGTGTCGATCAGCGCCATCAGCGCGACGCGGCCCTCGATCCCCAGTGCGCGCGCCTCCTCGGGGTACTCCGGCTTCACGAGCGACTCGATCACCAGCTCCTCGGAGCGGAACACCGGCGTGCTGCCCGCGCGCATCATGGCGCGCGCCATGATGTCCTCGGTCGAGGCGCCGGTGCCGATCGGCAGGCGGTGGACCACCTGCGAGAATCGCTCCGCGTCGGGACTGGCGGTCGGGCGCTCGCCGCCGCCGCGGTGGGTCTCGGGGATCACGACGGTGCGGATCGCGATCGGATGCCGGGCGCCGCTCGAGCTCTCGTCGCTGGGGTCGAGGGTCACGCGCTCGAGATGCTGCTCCGGGCCCGCGAAGCCGAACAGCACGGACTCGCGGTCGACCAGGACGCGCACGCGCTCACGGATGGGCCGGGGAAGCAGGCCATTGATCCCGAACGGCGACGCGAGGACCGCACTCACCAGCAGCACCACCACCGCCAGGCGACGGTGGAACCGCGTGCGTTCGAGGAAGTAGGCCTCAGTGCCGTGGTCCATGAGATCCCGGGGGTCGCGTTCCGCGCGCTCAGCGCGTGGGCGGCCCGGTCAGGACGACACCCCGAGAGGAGTCTAGCAGAAGGGCGCGGGCGCTCACGCGCCGATCCGCGACCACGGCCTCCAGCGAGCCCGGCTCGGTGCGGGCGAACCGCACCTGCCCGCGCGCGTCGGACCGCAGCGTGATCGTTCCGCCGAGCGTCACCGCGGCATCCGCCACCGGCTGGCCCGCCGCGTCGGCGACGGTGAGGGAATCCACCGCCAGCTCGAACGCCGGCGCGAAACCCTGGACCAGCGCGAGGTAGAGCGCGTACGCCTCGGCGCGCCGCGCGCCGGGAGCGAGCAGGCGCTCCTCGTCGGCGGCGCTGTCGACCCGCGCGATCGAGGCGTAGAGCGCGGTCGCCGAGGCCTGCTGGAGCGCGTACTGGGCCTCCTCGGCGACCGGCGGGGCGGGCAGGCCGACCGCAGCGAGTGCGTCGGCCGTGCGCTGTGCCCACGCGCGTCCGGCGCTGCTGCCGAACCAGTACCCGAGCACCGGCGGCCCCGCGCGGTGCCCGATGCGCAGGTAGCGCTCGGCGCCGAAGGTCTCGGCCGCCCGCACCCGCTCGAGGTCGGCGAGCGCGCGATCGCCGTCGCGCAGCAACGTCACCTCGGCGCCGGCGGCCGTGAGGAAGCCCGCGAGCGCGCGCGCGACGTCGAGATTGAGGTCGGCGGCGCGCGCGCCGCTCGGCCCGGTGCCGGCGTCGGCGTCGCCGCCGCCCTCGGGATCGAGCGCGATGCGGCGCCCGATCAGCGCGCCGCCCGCGATCGCGACGAAGCGCGGCGGCCACGCGGTGTCGGGCGGCAGCGCGCGGTAGCCGGCGAGCGCGGGGATCGCGACGTGGCCGAGCGAGTCCCGCCACAGGTTCACGAAGCCGTCGCGATTGATCCAGCGCACCGCGGGGTCGGGCTCGCGTGTGCCGGGCGCGTCGCGCAAGGCCGAGTCCCCGGGGATCAGACGCGCGAAGCCGGTACGCGTGAATGGCCGGGCCTCGGGCCGAGCCGGGAGGCCGTGGGGAAAATAGGGGATGCCCTTCGTCACCGGCGCCACCATGGGCTCGCCCTCCCCGTCCTCGACGGAGACCATCTCGGGTGGCCACTGCTCCACGCTCACGTCCACGCCGGGCGCGCGCCGTGCCGACTTCCTCGCCGAGCGACGGAAGTAGGCCCATGCGACGCCGTCGCGGGCCGTGATCACCGTGTCGGCGGGCAACAGCAGTCGTGGGTCGAGGTCGCGCACGCGGATGCCCACCGAATCGCGATACGGAAGCCCGTTGGCGTCGAGCACCTGGACACGCAGGCCCAGCGGCTGCTTCCCATCCCACCCGAGCTGATCGGGGAACTCCGCGACCAGTCGGCCCAGGCTCGCGAGGACGCGGAACGTGAATCGATGCGTTGCCGACCAGCCGGCACCCGCGAGCCCGACACGCAGCGCCGCGACGTGCACGCCGCGTTCGTAGCCTCGAGTCGCGCGCCACTGGATCGAGTCGCCCGCCACCACGGTGGCGACTGCCTCGCCGTCCACGGTCATCTCGACCTGGTCGAACGCCCCGTGCACCCGCACGGCGAGCCAGGGGTATGGATCGTAGAAGCCGTCCGCCGGGATGCCCGACCCCTCCATCGCCTTGCCGAACGTCACGATCTCCGGCGCCCCGCGCGCGAAGAAGCCGGCGATGCCGAGATACAGCGCCTGCGCCTCGAGCCGGCGCTTCTCGGGGCTCGCCAGCTTCGCTTCGACATCGGGGTTCGTCAGGTAGCTCGACTCGGTCAGGATCGCGGGCGCCTCGACGTGGCGCAGCACGTAGTAGTTGCCGGGGATGATCCGGTGCGCGGCGATCGACAGGTTGCGCGTGAGCGCGCGGTGCATCGCGCGGGCGGCGTCCAGCGAGGGGCCGTCGTCGGTGAGCTTGTAGTAGGTCTGGATCTCGTTGACGTCGTGCGAGCCGCGCGCGTCGGCGTTGTGATGGACCGACACGAACAGTTCGGGCGCGAACGCGTTCGCGATCCGCACCCGCTCGCCGAGGTCGGCGTGCAGGCTGCTGTCCGCCGGGCTCAGGTAGTCGCGGTCGGTCTCGCGCGTCATGCGGACCTCGGCGCCGGCGGCCACCAGCAGGTCGCGCAGCGCCAGCGCCACGTCGAGGTTGACCGCCGCCTCGGTCAGGCCGTTCACGCCGCGCGAGCCGGCGAAGAACCCGCCGTGGCCGGGATCGAGCACGATCCGGCGCCCCCGCAGCACCGCGGGGTCGACCGCCTGCAGCGAGTCGCGCAGCGCCTCGTAGCCGGGGCGCGGGCGGGTGGCGGGCGGAGGAGTCGGCCCGGGCCGCGGGCGGCCGGGGCGCGCCGGGGCGTGGGCGCACCCGGCAACGGCGGTGAGGGTCGCGGCCAGCGCCAGGGCGGCGGGGGCCAGCCGGCGGAGACAGCGGCGCAGCAGCGAGCGCGCGCGCGGATCCATGACGCGGCACCCTAGCATCCGGCTCGCGGGCGCCACAAGGACGCGCGCGGCGGTTCGACGCCCCGGCCGCGCCCAACATCCACCTTGCCGCTTCGCGCGCGTGCGTGCTACCACTTCGCGGCTCCATCCACGCACTCGGGTATCCCTCATCCCGGCACGACCGACCCGGTCGCGCGCGGCGGGACCACCACCCAGGAGGCGATCATGACCACTCGCATCGCGCGGGCCCTCGCGGGCGCGGTGCTGTTCGCCGGGGCATTCGCCATGGCGGGCTGCGGCGGCTCCGCGTCGGACGAGCTCGTCGTCGGCGTCTACGGCTCGCTCACCGGCAACGACGCGACGTTTGGCCAGTCGACCAAGAACGGCATGGAGCTGGCCCTCGCCGAGCTGCAGGCGCAGAAAGAAGGCAAGATCGGCGGCCTGCCGGTGCGGCTGGTGGTGGAGGACGACCAGGGGCGCCCCGAGGAGGCGGCGACCGTGGTGCAGAAGCTGGTCAACCAGGACCGCGTGATCACCGTGGTGGGCGAGGTCGCCTCGTCGCGCAGCCTCGCCGCGGCGCCGATCTGCCAGCAGGCGGGCGTACCGATGATCTCGCCGTCGTCGACCAATCCCGCGGTGACCGAGAAGGGCGACTTCATCTTCCGCATGTGCTTCATCGACCCGTTCCAGGGCACGGTGATGGCCAAGTTCGCGGCGGAGAACCTCCACCTCACGAAGGTCGCGATCCTCAAGGACGTGCGCAACGACTACAGCGTGGGGCTCGCCGACTTCTTCACCTCCGCGTTCAAGGCCCGCGGCGGGGAGGTCGTGATCGAGCAGTCGTACAGCGCCGGCGACCAGGACTTCCGCGCCCAGCTGACCGCCGTCAAGAGCAAGTCGCCGCAGGCGCTGTTCGTGCCGGGCTACTACACCGACGTGGGCCTGATCGCGCGCCAGGCGCGCGAGTTGGGGCTGAAGGTGCCGCTGCTCGGCGGCGACGGATGGGAGAGCGAGCAGTTGATCGCGATCGGCGGCGAGGCGATGGACGGCTGCTTCTACTCGAACCACTTCGCGGTCGACAACCCCGATCCGACGCTCCAATCGTTCCTCAAGGCCTATCAGGCCAAGTTCGGCGCCGAGCCCGATGCGATCGCGGGGCTGGCGTACGACGCCGGACGCGTGCTGTTCGGCGCGCTCCAGCAGCTGGCCGAGCAGGATCCCGCCGGGTTCAAGGCGTTCTCCAGCAACAAGGCGGGCACGCCGCAGCGCCAGGCGGCCGAGAAGCGGCTGCGCGATCTGATCGCCGGGACGACGAACTTCCCCGGGGTGACCGGCAACATCACGCTCGACGCCCACCGCAACGCGACCAAGCCGGCGGTCGTGATCGCGATCGAGGCGGGCAAGAAGAAGTACGCCACCACCGTCAACCCGTAAGCCCGCGTGTCGGTATTCCTCCAGCAGCTCGTCAACGGAATCACGTGGGGCAGCGTGTACGCGCTCATCGCGCTCGGCTACACGATGGTGTACGGCATCCTGCGGCTCATCAACTTCGCGCACGGCGACATCTACATGCTGGGGGCGTTCCTCGGCTGGTACTCCGCGCGCTGGCTGGGCGCGACGAACGACCCGAGCCCGGCACGCGCGCTGGTCGTGCTGCTGATCGCGATGCTGGGCAGTGGCCTGGTGGGCGTGGTCATCGAGCGCTTCGCGTACCGGCCCGTGCGCGGCTCCTCCCGCCTGGCTGCGCTGATCACCGCGATCGGCGTCTCGCTGCTGCTCGAGAACGGCGGGCGGATCCTGTTCGGCGCCGACCCCAAGTTCTTCCCGCAGCTCATCCGCTCGTCGAACCTGGCGCTCGGGGGCGGCGTGACGATCTCGAACCAGCAGCTGATCGTGATCGTGGTGTCGGTCACGCTGATGGTGGCGCTGCGCACGGTCGTGCAGTACACGCGGGTCGGCAAGGCCATGCAGGCGGTGTCCATGAATCCGACCGCGGCGGCGATGATGGGCATCTCGGTCGACCGCATCATCTCGTTCACGTTCCTGATCGGCTCGATGCTGGCGGCCGCGGCGGGCGTGCTGGTGGCGCTGCAGAACCCCAAGATCGAGCCCTACATGGGCATCATGCCGGGCCTCAAGGCGTTCGTCGCCGCGGTGCTCGGCGGCATCGGGAACTTTCCGGGCGCCGTGCTCGGCGGGCTGGTGATGGGTGTGGCCGAGGTGATGGTGGTCGGCTACGTCTCGCCGACCTACCGCGACGCGATCGCGTTCGTGCTGCTCATCCTCATCCTGCTCGTGCGTCCATCCGGCATCCTCGGGCGCAGCGTCGCGGAGAAGGTGTGACGCGATGATGCGGCTGGTGCGCGCTCTCGTCGGGATCGGGCTGCTGATCGCACTCGACTTGCTGCTGCCGCGCCTGGTGAATCCCTACGTGCTCCAGATCGTCGTGCTGTGCGGCATCAACGTGATCCTCGCCGTTTCGCTCAACCTGGTGAACGGATTCACGGGGCAGTTCTCGATCGGCCACGCCGGCTTCATGGCGGTCGGGGCGTACGCCTCGGCGATGTTCTCGCTGCACGTCGGCCAGGGGTGGGTGACGGCGTGGACCGGGCTCGGGGTGCCGCCGGTGATCGCCGCGGGCACCGCGCTGTTGATCGCGCTGCTGGCGGGCGGGCTGCTCGCCGCGCTCGCGGGCTGGCTGGTCGGCCTGCCGTCGCTGCGGTTGCGCGGCGACTACCTGGCGATCGTCACGCTCGGCTTCGGCGAGATCATCCGCGTGGTCATCACGAACGTCGACGCGGTCGGCGCCGCGCGCGGGCTGCCGGGGATCCCCGGTTGGGCGGGCGTGTTCTGGGTCGGGCTCGGTGTGGTGCTGGTCGTGCTGGTCTCGCGCCGCCTGGCACTGAGCACCCACGGCCGCGCGCTGTTCGCGATCCGCGACGACGAGGTGGCGGCGGAGGCACTGGGCGTGGATACCACCGCCTACAAGGTGCTCGCATTCGTGCTCGGCGCGTTCTTCGCCGGCGTCGCGGGCGGCCTGTTCGCACACTACCTGTCGTACCTCAACCCGAACTCGTTCACGTTCATCAAGAGCATCGAGATCATCGCGATGGTGGTGCTGGGCGGGATGGGCAGCGTGTCCGGCTCGGTGCTCGCGGCGATCATCCTGACCCTGCTGCCCGAGGTGCTGCGGCCGGTGAAGGAGTACCGCATGGTGATCTACTCGTTGATGCTCATCGTGCTGATGATCACGCGCCCCCAGGGCCTGCTGGGCTACCGCGAGCTCGGGCTGCCGGGGTTCCTGCGCCGCAAACCGGCCGGGGGGAGCGCGTGAACCCCGACGTCCTCCTGGAGCTCGACACGGTCACCATGCAGTTCGGCGGGCTCAAGGCCTGCTGCGACCTCACGCTCCAGGTCGGCCGCGGCGAGCTGGTCGGCCTGATCGGCCCCAACGGCGCCGGCAAGACGACCGTGTTCAACGTCATCACCGGCGTGTACGCGCCGAGCCATGGACGGGTGCTGTTCGAGGGCCGCGCGATCCAGGGCCTGCGACCGCACGCGATCGCGCGCCGCGGGATCACGCGCACGTTCCAGAACATCCGGCTGTTCGCCTCGCGCAGCTGCCGCGACAACGTGCTGATCGCGGCCCACCATCACGCGCGCGCCGGGCTCGCCGCCGCGTTGCTGCGCACGCCGGCGTTCGAGCGCGAGGAGGCGTCGATGACGCGCGACGCCGACGCCCTGCTGGAGCTGATGGGCCTGGCGGGATGGCGCGACACGCTGGCGTCGGAGTTGCCCTACGGCCAGCAGCGCCGGCTCGAGATCGCGCGGGCGCTGGCCGGAAAGCCGCGCCTGCTGCTGCTCGACGAGCCCGCCGCGGGCCTCAATCCGCAGGAGAGCGAGGCGCTGATGCGTCTCATCCGCGACATCCAGACCCGCTTCGAGGTCACCATCCTGCTCATCGAGCACGACATGCGCGTGGTGATGGGCGTGTGCCGGCGGATCGCCGTGCTCGACTACGGCGTCAAGATCGCCGAGGGCACGCCCGACCAGATCCGCACCGACCCCAAGGTGATCGAGGCCTACCTGGGCGACGCCGCGCCGTTCGCCGCGGAGGCGGGCGCGTGAGCGTGCTCGAGGTCCAGGGGCTCGACGTCTACTACGGCGCGGTCCACGCGCTGAAGGGAGTGTCGCTGCGCGCGGAGCCGGGCGAGATCGTGACGCTGATCGGCGCCAACGGAGCGGGGAAGACCACGCTGCTGCGCTCGGTCTCCGGGCTGGTGCCGGCGCGCGCGGGCCGGGTGATGTTCGAGGGCCGCGACATCACGCGCGTGGCGCCGCACCGAATCGTCGGCCTCGGCATCGCGCAGAGTCCCGAGGGCCGCATGGTGTTCCCGGGGCTGTCGGTCGAGGACAACCTCGAGATGGGCGCGTACACGCGACGGGACCGCGATGGGATCCGCACCGATCGCGACCAGGTCTTCCACCTGTTCCCACGCCTGCTCGAGCGCCGCCGCCAGAGCGCGGGGACGCTGTCGGGCGGCGAGCAGCAGATGCTCGCGATCGGCCGCGCGCTGATGGCGCGTCCGCGCCTGCTGCTGCTGGACGAGCCGTCGTTGGGGCTCGCCCCGCTGCTGGTGCGCGAGATCTTCAAGACCATCGTCGAGATCAACCGCCGCGGCGTGACCGTGCTGCTGGTCGAGCAGAACGCGCACATGGCGCTCGGGGTGGCGGCCCGCGGCTACGTGCTCGAGACCGGCCGGGTGGTGCTCGAGGACGCGGCCGGCCGGCTGCTGGCGAACGACGAGGTGAAGAAGGCCTACCTGGGCGGCTGAGTGACTCAGGCCGCCTGTTCGCCGCGCCGCTCGGCGCGCGCGACCGCGAGCCGCGTCAGACCCTCGACGTCCTCGATGCCGAACGGCTTGCCGATGAAGCCGTCGGCCTGGACCTCCTCGATCTTCGCGTGCGAGATGTCCTCGCCCCAGCCGGTCACGAACGTGATCGTGATGTCGGGGTCCACGTCGCGCAATCGGCGCGCGAACGTCCAGCCGCTCATGCCCGGCAGGCCCAGGTCGGTCAGCACCAGGTCGAACCGGCCGCGCTCGAAGAACTCCAGCGCCGCCTCGGCGGACACGTGCTCGACCACCTGGTGACCCAGCAGCGTGAGGATCTCGCTCAGCAGGCCGCGCACGGCCGGCTCGTCGTCGACGACCAGCACGTCGAGCACCCGCGTGGGCGCGCTCGCCGTCGCGACGGCCTCGGGGCACGCGGGCAGCGTCGCCTCGGAGCGCGGGAACGTGATCTCGAAGCGCGTCCCGGCGCCCGCTTCGCTGCGCACGTCGAGCGTGCCGCCGTGGCGCTGCACGATGCCGTAGACGACCGAGAGTCCGAGTCCGGTGCCGCGCTCGCCCTTGGTGGTGAAGAACGGATCGAAGATGCGGCTGCGCACCTCGGGCGGCATGCCGATGCCGTCGTCCTCGACCCACGCGCGCACCAGCGGGCCGGAGCCCACGCAACCGATACGGATGCTGCCGCCCGCGGGCAGCGCGTCGATCGCGTTGAGGATGAGATTCGTGAACACCTCGCGGATCTCGGTCCCGCGCCCGGTGACCCAGGACTCGGGATCGATCTCCTGGATCAACTCGATCCGGCGCCCCGCGGCCTGGGCCTCGTTCTCCCAGCGCGTCCGCGTGTACTCGGCCGCCTCGCGCAGCGCCTGCGCCAGGCTCACCGACTCGAGCGGCGCGGTCTCGCCGGGCCGGCCGAACTGGCGCAGGCGCCGCACCGTCTCGGCGCCGTCGCGCGCCGCCTGTTCGATGATCTCCAGCGCCCGCGTGAGCTGCGTGGGCGACAGCGTCTCCTGTGCCGCCTGCCGGCGCAGCAGCTGCGCGCGCCCCTGGATCGCGCCCAGCACGTTGTTGAAGTCGTGCGCGATCCCCGAGGCCATCTCGCCGGCCACCCGCAGGCGCTCCGAGCGCAGCAGCTGGGCGCGCGTCTCCTCGAGGTCGTCGAGCGAGCGCTGGAGCCGCTTGCGCAGCAGCGAGGCGTGCAGGGCCGAGGACAGGTGGCTCGAGAGCCCCGCCACCACGTCCACCTCGGACGCCGGGAACGCGTCGGGGCGCTCCGAGACCAGAAGCACCACCGCCGACGGCGCGTCGTCGAGCGGGATCGGCACCAGCAGGCCCGTGATCATCCCGGCGCGCACCAGCATGCGCGAGAGGGCGTCGGCGCGGGTGCCGAACGAAACCCGGACCGGCGCCGCCTCGGGAGCGGCGAGCGCGCCGCCGAGGTCGCGCTCGAACGCCGCCGAGCGCGGGACGCGCTGCCAGACCGTCGCGTCGTCGACCTGGCGCAGCACCAGCGCCTGGGTGCCGGCCTCGGGCGCGAGCATCGCGACGCCGCTGCTGCCGGTGACGCGTCGCAGCTCGTTGGCGACCGAGTGGAACACCGTCTGCGGGTCCGAGGTCGCGCGCGCCTCGCGCGCGATCGCGATCACCGCCTCGGCCGCGACGCGCAACGCCGAGGCCTCCGCCCGCGCCTGAGCGCGGGCCTGGGCGAGCCCCGAGGCCATGCTGTTCATCGACAGCGCCAGCGTGCCGAGCTCGTCATGGCCGTGCACTGGAAGCCGGCGGTCGAGCTGGCCCGCCGCGATCTCGCGCGCCAGCGAGCTGGCCTCGCGCAGCGGGCGCAGCATCCGTCGCGAGAGCCACCCGACCAGCGCCAGGACCAGCACCAGCGAGCCGAGCAGCACGGCGAGGCCCGCCTGCAGCGCGGTCTGGAGCGCGGCATCGATGCGCGCGCGCGACACCAGCAGGCGCACCCACCCCTCGTCCTTGGCGCCGGGCGCGCTGTGGAGTCTCGTGAGGTCGCGGTAATCGCGCTCGGTGACGTACGAGCGCTCGTCGCGGGCCACCGGGACGATGATCTCGATGCCGTGCTCGTTTCCCACCTGCAGCGGGCGCACCGCGGACCCGTCACCGGCCGCCGGGGGAGCGCTCCACGGCAGGGCGCGCCACAGCGCGGGGCGGGACCCGTGCGCGGCGATGCGCACGCCTTCCGGTCCGTAGAGCGCGGCTCCGAGGACGTCCGGCTCGCTCGCCGCGTGCTCGAGCTCGGTGGCCAGCGCGCGGGGATCGGACGCCAGCGCACCGGTCGCGATGCGTGTGGCCACCGCGGTCGCGAGGATGCGCGAACGCGCCTCCAGCTCGCGATCGAGCCAGCCGCGCGTCAACGTCGCCATCAGCGCGAAGTTGCCGAGGCCGACGGTGATGACGCCGATGCCGACCAGCAGCGCGAGGCGGACCCGCAGCCCGAGGCGTGCGAAGAGGTTCACGGGCCGCTCGCTCCGGGCGCTCGCGCGCGGCCCGCCAGCGCCCGGGAGCAGCAACTCGGGCGAGCCGCGGGCACGCACCAGTTGCTGCGTGGCGTAGGGACGCCATGCGAGGGGGGCATGCCTGTCCTCCAACCGTCGTCGACACCTCGTCGGGGGCGAGAAGGGTCCGGAGGTGTTATCGACTCCTTCCTGCAGCATCTTGACCGCCGGTCCGCAGCGGCGCACGGAATCCCAGGCGGCTACCGGCCACGGGCGCCGCTCTGCTAGCGTACCGCCATGCCCCGCCCCGACCTGCGCTCGCTTCCTGCGGTCGAACGACTGCTGCAGCACCCGACGCTCCTCGAGGCCGCCGGCACGCTCGGGCGTTCGCTGCTGGTCGACGCGGTGCGTGCGGTGCTCGCGGATACCCGGACCGCCCGCCGCCAGGGGGCGGCGCCCGAGACCGCCGAGACGCTGGTCACACGTGCGCTCGAGCGCGCGCGGGCCGCCGCCCGGCCGCAGCTGCGGCGGGTGCTGAACGCCACCGGCGTGGTGCTCCACACCAATCTCGGACGCTCGCCGCTCGCCGAGCGCGCGCGCCGCGCGATCGCGGAGGTGGCCGCGGGCTACGCGAGCCTCGAGTACGACCTCGAGTCGGGCCGCCGCGGCGATCGCGGCGTGGGGGTCGAGCGCTGGCTCACGCGCCTGACCGGCGCGGAGGCGGCCGCGGTGATGAACAACGGCGCGGGGGCGGTGCTGGTGACGCTCGCGGCGCTGGCCGCGGGCCGCAAGGTGATCGTCTCGCGCGGCGAGCTGGTGGAGATCGGCGGGGCATTCCGCGTGCCCGACATCCTGGAGAAGAGCGGCGCCACGCTGGTCGAGGTGGGCACCACCAACCGCACCCACTTGCGCGACTACGAGCGAGCGCTCGCGAAGCACGACGACGTCGGCGCGATCCTGCGCGTGCACCGCAGCAACTTTCGCCTGCAGGGGTTCACGGCGCAGCCCGACCCGCGCGAGCTGGCGAAGCTCGCGCGGCGCCGCCGCATCCCGTTCATCGAGGATCTGGGCAGCGGGGCACTCGTCGACCTGCTGCCGTTCGGCCTCGAGCACGAGCCCACAGTGGCCGAGAGCCTGGCCGCCGGCGCCGACGTGGTGACGTTCTCCGGCGACAAGCTGCTCGGCGGCGCCCAGGCCGGACTGGTGCTGGGCGGGCGCAAGTGGGTGGAGCGGATCCGCAAGGATCCGCTGGCGCGCGCGCTGCGGCTCGACAAGCTGGCGCTCGCGGCGCTCGAGGCCACGCTGCCGCTCTACGCCGACCCGGCGCGGGCGCGGGCCGAGATCCCGGTGCTGGCGATGCTCGGCGCCGACCCGGCGGTACTCGGCGAGCGCGCGCAGCGCCTGGCGCACGAGCTGGCGGCACGGGTGCCGGGGCTGACCGCGAAGGTGGTGACCGGCCACGGCGAGGTGGGCGGGGGCGCGCTGCCGCTGCAGAAGCTCGCCGGCCCGGTGGTCGAGGTCGAGCACCCGTCGCTCGACGCCGTCGCGCTCGAATCGCGGGCCCGCGCGGCCGAGCCCGCCGTGATCGGGACCATCCGGGCGCGGCGCTTCCGGCTCGACGTGCGCACGCTGACCGAGGGCGAGATCGGCATGGCCGCCACCGCACTCGGCAAGGCGTGGGGCGCGGGGAACTGAGCGTCCTCTCCGCTCCGGAGCTCGGCCGCGCCGCAACCTCCCATTGACCCCCGTGCGCCCGGCCGCTAATTTAGCGGGTCACAGGCAGCACCGGTGACGCCCGGACCTGGCCGCACCCGCCAACGCGCAGGGAACATGAAGTTTCCCGGCGGGTGGCACTCCCGCCGGAGTCGCCGGTAGAACCCTGAGACAGCGCACGCGCAACCCGCACGACACCGACGTCTCGGCAACGAGCGATCTCGGTCGCTCCCGCGGCCCGACTCACCGCCGGGGGCACTGCGAGAGGGGACACGGATGTTTCTGTACAAGCTCGAGCTCCAGGGCTTCAAGTCGTTCGTCGACAAGACCCACCTCTCCTTCGGCGACGGCATCACGGGTGTCATCGGCCCGAACGGCTGCGGCAAGACGAACGTCTCCGACGCCATTCGCTGGGTGATGGGCGAGCAGAGCGCCAAGCAGCTGCGCGGCGACTCGATGGAAGACGTGATCTTCAACGGCTGCCCTTCGCGCAAGCCGCTCAACCTCGCCGAGGTGCACCTGACCTTCAAGAACGACCGCGGCATCCTGCCGACCGAGTTCTCCGAGGTCACCATCTCGCGGCGCGTGTTCCGCTCGGGGATGAGCGAGTACTTCCTCAACAAGGCCCCGTGCCGACTCAAGGACATCCGCGACCTGTTCTTCGACACCGGAATGGGCAGCCACGCCTACTCGGTGATCGAGCGGTCGATGGTGGACAACGTGCTCTCGGACAACTCCGGCCACCGCCGGTTCCTGTTCGAGGAGGCGTCGGGCATCACGAAGTACAAGTCGCGCAAGAAAGAGGCGCTCAACAAGCTCGACGCCACCGAGACCGACCTGACGCGGCTGAATGACATCGTGTTCGAGATCGAGCGCGAGCTGCGCTCGCTCGCTCGCCAGGTCGGCAAGGCGCGCCGCTACCAGCGCCTGCGCGACGAGATCCGCGACCTCGACCTGGCGCTCACGGCCGGACGCGTGCAGGAGCTGCGGAGCCGGGAGGCCGAGGCCAAGGAGCAGTGGCAGGAGGAAGCGGTGCGTCGCGAGGGCGTCGCCGCCGAGCTGAACCAGCTCGAGGCGGCCCTGAACGACCGCAAGCTCGCGCTGCTCGAGGTGGAGCGCGAGCTGACGACCGCGCAGGGTGGACTGCACGACCGCGAGGAGGCGCGCACGCGCGCCGAGCACCAGATGGTCCTGCTGCGCGAGCGCGCCGCGGGGCTGCTGCGCAGTGCCGAGGAGGATGCCGACGAGCGCACGCGGATGCTGGAGCGCCTGACCGAGGTGCGCGGGCGCGAGCAGGAGTCCCAGGCCCGGCTGGCGGAACTGCGGGCCGCGCTCGTCACCGCGCAGACCGACGCCGAGGCGGGCGAGCAGGCGCTGGGCGCCGTGGAGTCCGAGCTGCGCCAGCGGCGCCTGGTCGCCGCAGACCACAAGCAGCTCTCGCTGGACCTGTTCTCGGCCGAGGCCGAGAAGCGCGGCGCGTGCGAGCGCGTGCGCGAGCGCCAGACCATGCTCGGCGAGCGGCGCGACGCAGCCCGCGCGCGGCTGGCCGAGATCGACGCGCGCCTCGAGGAGCTGCGGCGCCTGCTGGCCGACGGCGGGACGCGCCGCGAAGCGCTGGATGCCGAACTGGACGGAGCGCTCCAGGCCCACGCCGAGGTCGAGCGGATGCTCGAGGCGCTGGCTGCGGAGGCGCAGGAGGCCGAGGCCACGCTGGCGAAGCGGCGCCAGGAGCAGGCGGCCGCCGAGTCGCGACTCGCCACGCTGCTCGACCTCAAGCGCAACTTCGAGGGTGTCTCCGAGGGCGTGAAGGCGCTGCTCGAGGGCGGCGAGCGTCCCGCGGGGGTGATGGGCATGCTGGCGGACGTGCTGGAGGTGCCGAACCGCTACCTCGACGCGCTCGAGGCCTCGCTCGGCGAGGCGTCGGCGTTCGTGTTGGTCGAGAGCCACGCGGCGCTCGATGGCGCGCTCGAGCGGCTGCGCCACCTCGAGAGCGGGCGCGCGACGCTCATCGACGTGTCCGCGATCAGCGCCCACACCCCGACCGCGCTGCCGGCGGAGCCCGGTGTGATCGGGCGGGCGTCCGATCTGGTGCGCTGCGACGGCCGTCACCGCGCGCTGGTGGACCGTCTGCTCGGCAGCGTGGTGGTGGTCGAGGACCGCGCGACCGCGTCGCGGCTGGCGCTGCATTCCGAGGGCGGCCTGCGGTTCGTGAGCCTCGACGGCGAGGTGTGGGAGCGCGGACGCGTGCGCGCCGGCTCGCTGCGCAACCTGTCGGGCCTCCTCCACCGCGAGATGCAGATCCGCGAGCTGACCGGCCAGATCGCCGAGATGTCGCTCGGCATCGAGGGACTCGAGGGCGAGCGTGCGGGTATCGAGTCGCGGCGCGCGCAGACCCTGGAGCGTCGTACAGGGGCGCAGGTCGAAGTCGACGCGCGGCGCAAGGCGCTCGAGACCCTGGCCCGCGACCTGGACGCCGCCACGCGCGAGTCGCGCTGGGCCGACAGCGAGTCGGGCGATCGCCGGCGCGAGATCGAGGGTGTCGAGACCGAGCTCGATGCGCTGGCGCGCGCGCTGGTGCAGGCCCAGGAGGACCTCGCGACCTTTACCCAGCAGCTCGATCTGGCTCGCACCCAGCTCGCCGAGCTCGACGGCGCGGTGGACACGCTCGAGGCTCGCCGCGAGGAAGCCGCCGCGCGGGCCGCGACCGGCCGCGAGACGCTGCTGCGGCTGTCGCGCGATGCCGGCGAGTGCGAGGCCCAGTGGGCGCGCGCCGAGCAGACTCGCCGCGAGCTCGAGGCGGGACTCGAGGCGCGCGCGGCCGACGAGCGCGACGCGCGGCAGCAGGTGGCGTCGATCGAGGCCGAGGTCAGCGGACTGGCGGGCGGCCTGACCGGGCTGCTCGAGTCGGAGTCGAGCCAGCGCGAGCGCGTCGTGGAGCTGCAGAAACGGCTCGCCGCGCTCAAGGAGGAGGTGGCGCTCGGGGACGACGAGGCGC
Source organism: Candidatus Eiseniibacteriota bacterium (assembly GCA_963725865.1). GTDB lineage: Bacteria > Eisenbacteria > RBG-16-71-46 > RBG-16-71-46 > RBG-16-71-46 > CAVSAC01. The sequence continues at coordinate 1,087,120 of CAVSAC010000010.1, read as the reverse complement.
GCCAGCGGCGTTTCGAGCAGACCGAGCTGGCCGAGCTGCTCCACCAGCTCGAGCTGGGGCGCATCCAGACGCACCAGGAGCTGGAGCTCACGTTCGAGCGCCTGCGCACCGAGTACGCGATGGATCCCGAGCAGTGGACGCCCACGCCGCCGGCCGCGGGCTGGGATCCCGAAGCGGCCACGACGCGGCTCGAGGAGTCGCGCGAACGGTTCCGCGGGCTTGGCGCCGTGAACCTGCTGGCGCTCGAGGAGTACTCGAAGAAGAAGGAGCGCTACACGTTCCTGGTGCAGCAGCGGCTCGACCTGACCAACGCGCGCACCCAGCTGCTCGAGGCGATCGATAAGATCAACGTCACCGCGAGCGATCTGTTCCGCGAGACGTTCGGCAAGGTGCAGCAGCACTTCCGCGACATCTTCACGACGCTGTTCGAGGGCGGTGACTCCGAGCTGCGCATGGTGGGCGAGGACCCGCTCGAGTGCGAGATCGAGATCGCCGCCAAGCCGCGCGGCAAGCACCTTCAGAGCATCAGCCTGATGTCCGGCGGCGAGCGCGCGCTCACCGCGATCGCGCTCCTGTTCGCGATCTACCTCGTGAAGCCGTCGCCGTTCTGCCTGCTCGACGAGGTGGACGCGCCGCTCGACGACGCGAACGTGGACCGCTTCCTGCGCATGCTGCAGCGCTTCAGCAGCAAGACCCAGTTCGTCGTGATCACCCACAACAAGAAGTCCATGGAGGCGGCCCGCTGCCTGTACGGCGTGACGATGCAGGAGCTGGGCGTGTCGAAGCTGGTCTCGGTGCGCTTCGACGGGCAGGATGCCTCGAACACCGAGGCGCGCGAGCTGGTCACCGCCACCGCCAAGGGATGAGCCGCAGACCCCGGCCTCACGCGCTCCGCCACCCGGCGGATCCGCGGGGCCGGGGCACGTGCGGCCCGACCGCATGAGCCTCTGGGACCGTTTCCGGCAAGGCCTCACCGGCACGCGCGAGCGCCTCGCGTCGACCGTCGGCTCGCTGGCCGGCCGGCGCACGGTCGATGCCGCGACCCGCGCGGCGCTCGAGGAGGCGCTGCTGGCCGCGGACGCCGGCCCGCAGACCGCCGAGCGGCTGCTCGATCGGGCCGAGCGGATGATGCGCGAGGACGCCACACTCGACCTGCGGCAGGCGCTCGAGCGCGCCGCGGCGGCGATGGTGGGTGCGGTGCGCGCGCGCTTCGCTCCGGGTCCCGAGCGGCCGTGGGTGGCGCTGCTGGTGGGGGTCAACGGCGTCGGCAAGACGACACTGGCCGGCAAGCTGGCGGCGCGCTTCACGCGCGACGGCTCGCCCACCCTGCTGGTCGCGGCGGACACGTTCCGCGCCGCGGCCTCCGAGCAGCTCGAGGTGTGGGCGGAACGTGCGGGAGTCGAGATGGTGCGCGCGCGCGACGGCGCCGATCCGGCCGCGGTGGTGCACGACGGCCTCGCGGCGGCCGTGCAGCGCGGCTGCGCGGCGGTGCTGGTCGATACCGCCGGGCGCCTGCACACCCGCCACAATCTGATGGCCGAGCTCGAGAAGATGAAACGTGTCTGCGCGCGGGTGGTGCCGGGAAGCCCGCACCACGTGCTGCTGGTGCTGGATGCCACGCTGGGGCAGAACGGTCTGGCGCAGGCGCGCGAGTTCCAGCGCGCGGTGACGGTGACCAGCGTGGCGCTCACGAAGCTGGACGGCACCGCGCGCGGCGGGGCGGTGCTCGCGATCGCGGATCAACTCGGACTCCCGATCAGCGTGGTCGGGCTGGGCGAAGGGCTCGAGGACTGGGAGCCGTTCGACCCCGAGGCATTCGCGCGCGGCCTGTTCGAGTGACTCCGGTGCGTCCACGGTGACGGACGGGCGCCGAAGCCGCGGGGCCGGTCGCGCCCCGGCGGTGCTTCAGCGCCGCGCGGCGGTGGACCGCTTGGGCGGTGTCGCGGCGGGGGGCGCGGCCGCCTTCGGAGTCGCCGCGCCCGGCAGGTCGTGCTGCCACTCGAGCGGGAGCAGCGCCGACTTGTAGCCGTCTCCCATCGCGATCAGGTTCGCGCGACCGCGCGAATGCTCGACCGTCACCTTCTGGCCGGTGCCGGAGCGGCCGATCAGCCAGTTGGTGCGCTCGAGGAAGTAGTCGATGTCCTCGCGGGCCAGGCCGGTGATCGGGACCCGCACCGTCTGATACGTGACGCGGGTCTCACGCATCTCGTCGTAGCGCGTGCTGTCCCCGGTGTCCGCGGTGGTGGAGGAGCCCTGGCGGATGCGGATCTTGCGCACGTCGAAGCTGCCGCCCGGCACCATGGCCGTGTCGACGCCCAGCGTGTCGAAGTACAGGTGCGCCGTGCCCATGTGCTTGTTCCGCATCCGGATGCTCTCGGGCGGCCGCTTCATGAGCTGAACCTCGGGCAGGTTGTTGTCGTCGAGGCCCGTGACCAGCTTGCGCTGGTACATCTGCATGTTCCGCACCGGGTCGGGGTCCTTGAAGATGTCGAACGACATCAGTGTCGCGACGATCGAGGACGGCCGGCCGGGGTACTCGGTCAGGGTCTCGACCCAGAACCCGTCCTCACCCCAGAAGCGCTCCTCGCCCACGATGGCGACGGTGACGGTGTAGTCGTCGCTGGCGCCGGTCTCGGCCTTGCTCGTGAGGTGGTACTTGACCCACTGGCCGGTCTTGAACCTCGGCGGGTGGCCGTAGTCGATCAGACCGATGCCGTTGATCGACTTCATGGCGTTGGTCTGGGCGGACGCCATCGCCGTCGAACCGACGGTCGCGAGCAGCGCCCACACGATGCAGCGGATGGCACGTCGCATGCAGTCCTCTCAGGAGATCATCTCGCGCGGCCGCGCGTGTCGAAGCTCGGGCGGGGATTATCGCAGAGACCGCCGCCCCGCTCAACGCCGGCACCCGCCCGCTTGCCCTTCGCGCCCGTTCCCGCGTCCCGCCCCCGCGGAGCCTGTCATGGCGCCTCGCGTCCCATCCGCAGCCGAGTCGCTGCCCGCAACGCACCCCGTGTCCGCCACTCCCGCCTCGCGCCCACGCGCCCGCGAACGTCTGCGCGAGCTGGGCCCGGGGCCGCTCGCCGACGCGGAGCTGCTCGCGTTGGTGCTGGGTTCCGGCACCCCCGGGCGCAGCGCGCTGCGGATCGGCCGCGCGCTGGCGCGGCGTCCGCCCGCCGAGCTCGCCGCGTGGTCGTGCGCGCGCTGGATGCGGGTGCCCGGGGTGGGGCTCGCGCGTGCGGCGGCGCTGGTCGCCGCGTACGAACTCGGCCGGCGCGCGACCGAACGGCCGCTGCTGAGCCCCGCGATCCGAGGTCCCGACGACGTGCTGGCGCAGGTGCGCGACCTCGCGCGCGCGCGCAAGGAGCACTTCGTGGTGCTGCTGCTCAACGCCCGGCACGAGATGCAGGCCCGCGAAACGGTATCGGTGGGGAGCCTCAATGCCTCGATCGTCCATCCCCGCGAGGTGTTCCTGCCGGCGATCACGCACTCGGCCGCGAGCGTGATCCTGGTGCACAACCACCCGAGCGGCGACCCGGAGCCGAGCGAGGAGGATCTCAGCATCACGAAGCGCCTGGTCCAGGTCGGCGAGATGGTCGGCATCGGCGTGCTCGATCACGTCATCGTGGCCGCCCGCGGCGTGGTGAGCCTGCGCTCGCGCGAGATGCTGTGAGCCCGCGGCGCACGCCGGCCGCGGTCGGGCTGCTATCCTGCCCCGCATGGGCGAGGGCTGGAGCACGTTCGAGCACACCGCCGACCTCGGGCTCGAGGTGTGGGCCGACAGCCCCGAGCGGCTGCACGCGCTGGCTGCCGTGGCGCTGCTCGCGCAGGTGATCGAGCCGCCCGCCCAGGCGCCGAGCCTCGAAGCGCGGGTCGAGGTCACGGGCGGCGACCCCGCCGATCTGCTCGTGCACTGGCTCAACACCGCGCTGCTCGAGGCCGAGCTGCGCGGCGCGACCTGGATCGCCTGCCGGATCGAGCGGCTGGACGAGCACGCGCTCGTGGCCGTGCTGCAGGGCGTTCCGCGCGACCCGCGCCGTCAGGTGTTCCTGCGCGAGATCAAGGCGGTCTCGCACCACGCGCTCGAGCTGACGCTCGCGCCGGGCGCGTGCCGCTGCCGCCTGGTGCTCGACCTCTGAGCGCGCGGGGCTAACGCCGGCGACGATCCTTGCCCGGCGGCACGATGCGCTTGCGACGGCCCTGGAAGCCGTCGTCGGCGGAGGAGGCCGCGGCGGCCGGACGCGGGGGCTCCTGCCGGGGCGCCTCGGCGCGCGGGGTGGTGTGCGTCGGATGGGCGAGCGGCGGACCGCCCGCGCTGTGGGCGGGACGTGGGGCATCGTGCCGCGTGGCTCCGGCAGGGCGCAGGATCTCGATGCGGCGCACGACCGGGCGCGGGGCGGGGGTGCGCCGTGGTGGGCGGACGTCGCGCTCGCCCTCGGGTCGCGGCTCGGCGCGCCGCTTGTAGTCGAACTCCGGCAGCAACACCCGCGGGATGCTCTTGCCGAGGAAGCGCTCGATCGCCTGCAGGTCCTTCTGCTCCTCGGGCGACATCAGAGTGAACGCGTCGCCGACGGCGTCGACGCGGCCGGTGCGGCCGATGCGGTGCACGTAGTCCTCCGGGGCCCGCGGCACGTCGAAGTTGATGACGTGCGAGATGCCCTCCACGTCGAGGCCGCGGGATGCGATGTCGGTCGCCACCAGCACCTGGACGCGACCGCGGCGCAGGTCGCTGAGCGCGCGCTCGCGCTGGCCCTGCGTGCGATCCCCATGGAGCGCAGCCACCGAGTGCCCGCGGCGCTGGAGCTGGCGCGCCAGCCGGTCGGCCCCGTGCTTGGTGCGCGAGAACACGATCACGCTGCCGACCTCGTCCTTCGTCAGCATGATGTCGAGCAGGTCGGTCTTGAGGTGGCGCGGCACCGGGTACACCGCCTGCGTGATGCCGGGGGCCGGGCGGCTCGGCGGCGCGAGATCGATGCGCACCGGGTCCACCAGCGCCTGGCTCGCCACCTTGTTGAGGTCGGGCGGCATGGTGGCGCTGAACATCAGCGTCTGGCGGTTCTTCGGCAGCAGCCGCAGGATGCGGCCGAGGTCGGGGGCGAAGCCCATGTCGACCATGCGGTCGGCCTCGTCGAGCACCAGCATCTCGACCTCGTCGAGCGCCACGCTCTGGCGACCCTGCAGATCGAGCAGGCGCCCCGGGGTCGCGACCAGCAGCTCGACGCCCTGGCTGCGCAGCATGCGTTCCTGCGGGCCGATCGGCACACCACCGAACACCACGCCGACGCGCAGGTCGGTGAATCGCGCGTAGTCGCGGGCGTTGGTCTCGACCTGCGCGGCCAGCTCGCGGGTCGGGGAGAGCACGAGCGCGCGCAGGCGCTGCGGGCCGTCGAGCAGGCGCGCCAGCAGCGGGAGAATGAACGCGGCGGTCTTGCCGGTGCCGGTCTGGGCGGCACCGACGAGATCGCGGCCCTCCAGGATGATGGGGATGGCGCGCTTCTGGATCGGGGTGGGCTCGCGGTATCCGGCCGCGCGCACTCCACGGAGGATGGACGCGGGGAGCCCGAGGGACGTGAACGACATGAGATCTCCTGGTGCGATGACGGAAGTCGCTCGGCCGGATGGGAGGGCGCGGGACCGCGCGGGCCCAACGGCCGAGGAGTCGGCAGCGCGCGTTTCGCGCGCTCGATGTGCGAAAGGCGGCGGGCTGGTGCCCGCCGCCTCCGCGACGTGAGGTGGTACCTCGGACGAACTACGCCTTGCGAACGTTGGAGGCCTGGAGACCCTTCGGCCCGCGGGTCACATCGAACTCCACCTTCTCGCCCTCGGCCAAGGTCTTGAAGCCCTCGCCCTGGATGGCACTGAAGTGCACGAACACGTCCTCGCCACCCTGCTGAGAGATGAAGCCGAATCCCTTCGCCTCGTTGAACCACTTCACGGTTCCACTCGCCACTGCTCTACTCCTTGGATTGCTCGGGACCGAGGGTCCCGTGCTGTGCCGCCCATACGCGACGGCTGCGGACCGGTCACCTTGACCGGATGCCCCCGAACCATCGGATGACTGCAGGACCCAACAAAAAGACCGCCAGGGTCCACCTGGCGGCAATCGAAGGCGCTTCGCAGCACATCCACGGCAACCGGAAGACGGAGGGACTATCGGCGTAATCCGCCCGAGAATCAAGCATGTTCTCGTTCCCCGGGGGTCATCCGCTGGACAATCCCCACCGCTCGGCCGCGGCTCGAAGGGGCCGGATTCCGGCGCCTGCTGGCCGCGACGGATCCCGCGCGGGCCGCCCACGGGCGATTCTTGACGGAGTCGCCGACGCCAGCGTAGGGTCGGCTGCTCGACTCTCACACACCGCCCGCAGGACGACTCCGCGCCAGATGACCACCCCCGCACCACCACCCACAGGGCTACTGGACTCCGCGCCCGTGAAGGGGCGCGGGCGGGTCTGTTTCTACTCCGAATACGCCTACCCGCTGCTCGCCCGCACGCCGGACGAGTTCGCCGGCGGCTCCGAGGCGCTGGTCGCCCGGCTGGCCCGCGGCCTGGCCACGCGCGAGTACGACGTGACGCTGGTGACGTGCGACTTCGGTCAGCGGCCGGTGGAGGTGGTGGACGGCGTCACCGTCCTGCGCACGTTCCGGCCTCGCCGCGGGGTGCGCGTGCTGCGCTTCTTTCACCCCCGGCTGACGCTCGCCACGGCGGGCCTGTGGCGGGCGAATGCCGAGGCCTACTACGTGTGCGGCTCCGGCATGCCGGCCGGGTTGACGTCCGACGTGGCGAGGCTGCGCGGCGCGGGATTCGTGCTCGCGATGATGACCGACCACGACGTGGTCCGGCGCCCGCCGCCCAACGTCGGGGTCACCCACCGGCGGTGGTACGAGCGTGCGTTGCGCCACGCCGACCAGGTGCTGTCGCAGACCGAGTTCCAGCGCGACCACTTGCGCGATGAGTACGGTGTCGCGAGCGAGCTGCTGCCGAACATCGTCGACATCCCGCCGCAGCCGGTCGATCCGGGGCAGGACGGGATCGTGCTCTGGCTCGCCACCTACAAGCGCACCAAGCGGCCCGAGTGGTTCCTGGCCCTCGCGCGCGAGCTGCCGCAGTACCGCTTCGTGATGGCGGGGGTGGTACCGCCGCCGCCGCTGACGCGGGGGGTCTGGGACGCGGCGCAGCAGGCCGCGCGCGACATCCCGAACCTCGAGGTGCACGGCTTTCTGCCGGAGGAAGCGGTGGTGGCGCTGCGACGGCGCGCGTCCCTGCTGGTGCACACCTCGCCGCTGGAGGGGTTCTCGAACTCGCTGCTCGAGGCATGGGCTGCGGGCCTGCCGACCGTCTCGTGCGTGAACCCGGACGGTCTGGTCACGCGTGCGGGGCTGGGGGCCTTCGCTGGCGACTACGCGACCCTGGTCGACTCGGTACGTGGGTGGATGGCCGACCCCGCCGCGCGCCGCGCAGCCGGCGCGCGCGCGCGCAATTACGCCGAGGCGCACCACGCCCCGCAGGTGGTGCTCGATGTCCTCTCCGGAGTGCTCGATCGGGTGATCGCGCAGGTGCGTCACGTGCGGGGCCGTTGAGCACTCCGTCCCGTGGCCTCCCCGGGCGACCCTTGGCGTGCGGGCGGCGTGCTATGGTCCGCGCACCGTGACATTCGTCCGTCCCATCCGCCGGCGCCGTACCTGCTCGCATCGGATGACCCCGATGCTCCTGGCCGCCGTCTTGCTGCTGTCGGGCTGTGGTGCGGGCGCCGAGCGCGCGCGGCCCCTCGGCCAGGTGCCGCCCCAACCGACGAACGTCGCGGCGATCGAGCTGCCCGAGGTGCGCCCCGGAGCACCCGACCAGCCGTTCACCTTGCGCGCCCGTCCCGGGCACCTGCTCTACGTGTACTTCGGCTACGTGAGCTGTCCCGACATCTGCCCCACCACGCTCGCGGACCTGAGCCAGGCGCTGCGCCGGCTGCGCGGGGACGCGCAGCGAGTCGACGTGGCGTTCGTCACGGTCGATCCGGCGCGCGACACCGCCGCGGTTCTGGCGCCCTACCTGGCGTCGTTCGTGGCGGGCGGGCATCCGCTGCGGCCCGCGACCCAGTCGCAGCTCGGTCAGGCCGAGGTCGCCTTCGGCGCCACCTCGCGGGTGGTCAAGCTCGCGAGCGGCGAGATCCAGGTGGCCCACACCTCGCTGGCGTACCTGGTCGACGAGCGCGGCGAGGTGCTGGTGCAATGGGACTTCGGCGTCCATCCCGACGACCTCGTGCACGACATCCGGTGGTTCCTCCATCGCAGCGCGGCCCGACCCCGATGAGCGCACGCCCGATCGCCCTGCCGTTCCTGCTCGCGCTGAGCGCGCTCGCGTCCGGCTGCGGCCCGAGTCACGAGGGCGCGGGGTCGGCGTCCCCGCCGGCGTCCGCCGCTGCCCCGGGCCTCGCGATCGACGCGCCCTGGGCGCGCGCGAGCCCCGCGGGAGTCACCAACGGTGCCGCCTATCTCACGCTGCGTGACTCGGAGGCCGACACGCTGCTCGGCGCCCGGGTGCCGCCGGCGGTGGCGGCGGGCGCGGAGGTCCACGAGGTGGTCGTCGATCCGGCCGGACGGCGGTCGATGCGGCCGGTCAGCACGCTGCCGCTGGCGCCGGGACGGCCGCTGGTGTTCGAGCCCGGCTCGCACCACGTCATGCTGACGGGCCTGGCGAGACCGCTGGTCGCGGGCGAGACGCTGGCGTTGACGCTGCGGTTCGCGCAGCACCCCGAGACGACGGTGTGGGTGCCGGTCCGCGAGCGGTGAGCGCGGCCGGGACTCAGGCGTCCGGAGTCGATTCGGGGGACGGACGCGCCGCGTCGGGGTCGGCGAACTCGTCCGGCAGCCGCGCGCGCATGGCGTGACGCAGGAACAGCACACCGCCCACGAACATGCCGAGCGGCAGCAGGCTGAGCAGCACCATGGTCCAGAAGAACGAGCCGCGGTTCGGATCGCCGATCAGTCCGCACACCGCGCAGGCACGGGCCGCCGCCGGGGCCAGCAGGCCGAGCACCACCGCCAGCGCGCGCCTCACCGGTACACCACCAGAAAGAGCGCGGGCCACACCAGCACGACGAAGTACCAGAACAGCTGGGTGGTGCCGAACACGGACGGCTTGAGCCGGCCCGCGCGCAGTTGCACCCAGCACACCGCGAGCGCCACGATCGCCGCGATCGCGTGCAGCGCGTGTGCCCCGACGATCACGTAGAAGAACGACCCCACCTGGCTCGACGTGATCGTGAGTCCCTCGCGCAGCAGGGCCGCCCACTCGACGCCCTGCGCGGCCACGAAGTACACCCCCAGCACCAGCGCGCCCAGCAGCGGCCGCTCGGCGGCCGCCAGTCCGCGCGCGCGGGCGGCGCGCTGGGCCAGCACCAGCAGAACGCCGCTGGCGAGCAGCGCCGCGGTGTGGACGCTGGTCTGCGCGAACGGCAGGCGCGGCTGGTGCGGCGGCGGCCAGGCGCCCGGGAGCGCGCCGTTGCGCACGATGACGTAGCCGCTGATGAACGCGGCGAACAGCATGACCTCGGTGAACACGAACAGGGCCATGCCGAGCAGGCCGTGGTCGGTGAAGCCGCGACGCTGCGCCGCGGGCACCGCGAGGTGGTCAACGCGTGCCGATGTCATGGCCCGCGGCGCCGTGCTCGGCCGGCGCGCTCCGTTGCGGCACGTAGGTCTTCTGCCAGTGCGTCCCGGAGTGCTTCTGGGCGTCCGGCGCCACGCCCGCGTAGAGCAGCACCAGGAGTGCGAGCGCGACCCCGAGCACCCAGTGCACGATCGGCTTCTCGACATCGAGGTGCATGAAGTTCTTCGCCACCATGTAGGCCTTGACCAGCGCGATGCCGAACGCGGTGACGAGCGTGAGGACCCGGATGCCGGCCATCGGGCCCACCACGCTGACGATCAGGAGTCCGAGCAGGATCGCCCAGATCCGGACGTAGTTGCGGTGGTGCGCGGGTGCGTGCGCGTGCGCGTGGTCCGACATGCGAGCCTCCAGGCTACTTGGCGATGTAGAGCAGGGGGAACAGGAAGATCCAGACGATGTCGACGAAGTGCCAGTAGATGCCCACGTTCTCCACGCGGTGCAGTTCCTCGTTGCGCGCCGCAGTGCCCGCGACCCAGGCCATGAGGGCCATGCCGGCGATGACGTGGAATGCGTGCAGGCCGGCGACCGTGTAGTAGTAGGACCAGAATCCACCCGACTGGATGGTGAAGCCCTCGCGGATCTCGTGCGTCCACTCGAACGACTTCACGATCAGGAACGTGCCGCCGCCGGCGATCGTGCACCACAAGAGCCGCGCCGCCTTCGGGCCGTCGCCCTGCTCGGCGGCTCGGTGCGCGAGCACCGCGAACAGGCTCGACGTGAGCAGCACGAACGTGTTGAACGCGCCGATCCAGGTGTTGGTGTGCGCGGCCTGCTCGGCGAACTCGAGGTGCGCGATGCGGTTCATCACGTACGAGACGAGCAGGCCGCCGAAGATCACGATCTCGGAGACGATGACCCACCACACGGCCAGCCGGCCGGTGGGGACACCCGTCGCGCTGCGCGTGGTGGCGATGGTCTTGGTCGCGCTCATCCGCTCCTCTCAGCCTTTCTCGTTCTGGGGCCAGTAGTCCGTCGCCCGGCCCGGGGTGCTGTACTCGTACGGTCCGCGGTAAACGGTCGGCATCTCGTTCGGCGCCCAGTTGCCGTGCGGCGGCGGCGAGTCGGCCGTCCACTCGAGCGTGTTCGCGTTCCACGGGTTCTTCTCCGCCCGGCGTCCGCGGATCAGGCTCGAGATGAAGTTGTAGATGAAGATGAACTGGAACAGGAGCATCACGACCAGCGCGACCGTGGCCGTGATGCGCAGCCCCTGCATGAAGGGGGTCGCCAGTTCCGGGAACTGCGTGTAGTCGTAGATGCGCCGGTGCTCGCCGCCCAGCCCCAGCACGAACATCGGGATGAAGATGAAGTTGAACGGGATGATCGTGCCCCAGAAGTGGATCTTGCCCTGCGTCTCGTTGAGATGCCGGCCGAACATCTTGGGGAACCAGTAGGTGATCCCCGAGAACACCGCGATGATCGCGATCGGGAAGAACGTGTAGTGGAAGTGGGCGACGACGAAATAGGTGTCGTGGAAGAAGATGTCCGCTCCGCTCGCGCCCAGGTAGATGCCGGTCGCGCCGCCGATCAGGAACTCGCCGAGGAAGCCGAGCGCCCACAGCATCGGCGTCTCGAGCCGGATCGCGCCGCCATAGAGTGTGGCGATGTAGAGGAACAGCATCTCCGCGATCGGGATCGAGATGAGCACCGTCGTGACGGTGAAGATGTTCGCCATGCGCGGGTCGATGCCGGCGACGAACTGGTGGTGCGCCCACACGAAGAAGCTCAGGATGCCCGTCGCGATGACCGTGTAGATGACCGTCTTGTAGCCGAACATCTTCTTGCGCGCGAATACCGTGATCACCTCGGCCACGATGCCCATCGCGGGCAGCAGCACCACGTACACCTCGGGGTGTCCGAAGAACCAGAACAGGTGCTGCCACAGGATCGGATCACCGCCGCGCGCCGGGTTGAAGAAGCCGGTGCCGAGGAGTTGGTCGAACAGCAGCATCACCGCGCCGGCGATGAGCGGGCCGACCGAGGCCATGAACAGCAGGCTGGCGACCACGATCATCCACACCACGAGCGGCACGTCGAACGCCTTCATGCCGGGCGCCCGCGAGTTCATGGCGGTGACGATGAAGTTGATGCCGCCGAGCAGGAACGCGACGAACTCGATGGCCACCGCGATCACCCACATTGATGCGCCGTAGGGCGTGAGGTTGTACTGCTTCATCGCGGACAGCGGCGGGTACGCGGTCCACGCGCCGCCGAAGCCGCCGCCCTGCACGAACAGCGACGCGATCAGCACCAGCACGCTGAGCAGGAACAGCTGGTAGCTGAGCCGGTTCAGGCGCGGGAACACCATGTCGTCCGCGCCGCACATGAGCGGGATCAGGTAGTTGCCGAACGCTGCGATCAGCACCGGCATCGCCACCCAGAAGATCATGATGCTGCCGTGGTTGGTGATCAGCATGTTGTACTCGCCCGGCGAGACGTGTCCGAACCCCGGCACCGAGTTGCCCGGGAAGGCGAGCTGCATGCGGAACACGTAGGCGAAGAAGCCGCCGATCAGCGCCATCGCCATGCCGGTGAACATGTACTGCATGGCGATGACCTTATGGTCGGTGGACCACAGGTACTTCTGGAAGAACGACTGCGAATGGTGTGCGGCGTGCGCGTCCGCGTGCGTCGCCGTGTGCGGGTGACTGGCCATCGGGCTCCCCGTCAGTTCGTGGCGGCGCCGGTGGGCGCGGCGTCGGTGGGCGCGGTCGTGGTGGGCGCGGCGTCCGCGACCGCCGAGTGGGACTGGACCCAGGCCGCGTGCTGCGCGTGGGTCTCGATGACGATCTCGCCGCCCATGAGGCCGTGGGCGACCCCGCAGATCTCGGCGCACAGGATGTCGTGCACGCCGGGCTTCGTGGCGCGGAACCAGCCGGTGATCGTGCGGCCCGGCACCGCGTCCTGCTTCAGGCGGAACACCGGGACGAAGAAGCTGTGGAGCACGTCCTTGGATTCGAGCAGGAAGTGATAGGTCTTGCCGACCTCGACGTGGAGCGAGTCCGTGGTGCGGATGTCGTCGGGGGTGTCGAGCAGGCCGTCCGCTCCCGGGTGTTGGAACGTCCAGGCCCACTGCTGGCTGGTCACGCGCACCACTTCGTCGGCGGGCGGCAGCGTCTGCTTGACCTTCACCCACACCCGCACCGCCGCGACGATGATCACGACGTCGCACACGAGGATGATGCTGTGCGGGATGTTGAGCCAGCGCTTGAGGTGCTTCTCCTTGCCGGTGATGTACTGCGCCGGCACGCCCGGGCGGGCGCGGAAGCGGAAGATCAGCCAGAAGAACATCAGCTCGGCGGCGATGAACCAGAAGCCCACGAGCACGGTGACCAGCATCACGAGCTGGTCCACGTCGTGGGAGTAGGTCGAGAGGCTCTGGACGAAGTAGTCGATCATCGCGCCGGCCCCCGGCTCATCGGAGGACGAAGACGAACACGACCGCCGCGAACAGCGCGGCGCCCACGATCGTCCAGAGGAAGGTCAGGCGCGCGGTGTGCTCGCCCCACAGCGTGTCCCGTTCGTCGGTGTCAGCCATCGTGGTTCTCGGTGCCTCACTTCTGGAGGGTGCGGATGTAGGCGATGACGTCCTTCATCGCCGTGGTGTCCTCGAGAGTCTGGCTCATCGCCGCCATCTGGCCGCCGAACGCGTCGGCGGGATTCGCTCCGCGCAGTCCGCCCTTGAACTTGGTGAGCTGGGCGAGCATGTACCAGTCGGCCTGGTGGTTCAGCGGCGGGGCGCCCAGGGCCTCGTTGCCGGCGGCATCGGGGCCGTGGCAGGTCACGCAGATGGTGGTGAATCGCACCTGGCCGCCCCCAGCGTCGCCCGCGCGCAGCGTCGGCGCCGGCTTCGCGGGCGGCAGCGTGGCCACGTACTCCGCCACCGATTCCACGTCGCCTTCGCGGTAGAGCGAGCGCGCCATCGGTCGCATGCGCTCCCCGGAGTCATCGTCGGGGTGGGCGCCGCGCAACCCGCTCTTGAACTTGGTGAGCTGAGCGACCAGGTACCACTTGGGGAGACCGGCGATCTGCGGGGCGCCGATCGTGGCGTCTCCGCGGCCCGCCTTGCCGTGGCAGGGCACGCAGGTGTCGTAGATCTGCTCGCCCCGGGCCAGTCCCGGGCCCGGGGTCCGAGCGCATCCAGCCACGACCGCCGCCGTCGTCGCGAGGGCGAGCAGGGGGATGAACGCCTTCAACGCCAAGACTGCCTCCGATGTGCTCGTGTGGGGGTACCGGACGCGGAAGCGGCCTGCAGGTGATTCGGATGCTGGAGGCCTGTCCCCGGGGTAGGGGGAGGGCAACCGCGCGTTTATACCCGAATCGGCGCCTCCGCGCCTAGAGTTTTATGAGGGGCAACTCGCGGGGGGGAGCGGCAGGCTGCGGGCGCCGGGGACCGCTGTCACCCACGGCGCCGGCGCTCCGCCGCACGGTGCTGCCCGCGCCGCGGCGGCGCGAGCCGCGGCTACGGCAGTCGCACCAGCCGCGCGGGCGTGGTGGCGAGCGGATCGGGACCGTGCAGCGCGACCACCCCGACCAACGCTTCGGTCCCCGCCGTGAGCCCGGCGGGCAGCGCACCCGCACGCAGCTCGAGCGTGGTGCTCGTCAGGCTCTCGATCCGCGCGCGCTCGTCCATGTCGGGGCCGAAGAACACCAGGCGGTAGTGGTCCGCCCCGGCCACCGCGGGCCACGCCAGGCGGACTCCGCCCGCGGTCGGGCGCGGCGCGGCCAGCTCGAACGCCGCCGTCTCCGGTGCACCGCGCACCGCCCGCCGGGCGCCGTCGTGCGTGGTCATCCAGGTCGCGAGCACGGCGACCAGCGCGACGCTCGCGAACGCCAGCGCGGCGCGTGGAGTCCCGCCGCCCTTCAGCCACGACCATGCCGCGCGCCGGGTCCGCGGCGGCGCGGCCGCGCGCGCGGTCGCGATCATCGGCGCCAGTCGCGCCTCCAGCTCGCGACCCGCGGCGCGCTCGTCGGGAGTGAGCTGGCCGTCGCCCGGTGACTCGAAGTCGTGCAGCAGGTGGACCCGCGCCTCGAACTCGGGCGAGTGCTCCATCCGGCGCCGCTCTGGGTGGTCCGCCGGCAGCGCCATCAGGCGCGCGAACTCCTCGGGGCTCATCCGCTCAGGACTCATCGGGGTCCCTCCGATCCGGCGGCCTCGTCTCCGAGCGCCGCTCGCAGCTTGCGCCGCGCGGTCTGCAGCAGCCCGCGTGCGCCCGAGGCGCCCTCGAGCCGCAGCAGGCGTGTGATGTCCTCCACGCTCAACTCCTCGTAGGCGCGCATCCAGAGCGCCATCCGCTCGTGCGGCTCGAGTCGCTCGCGCATCGCCGCGAACACACGCTCGCGGTCGTGCTCACGCTCGACCCACTCCTCGGGTCCCGGTCCCCGGTCCGGGAACGCGTCGAGGTCCGCGCCCGGCTCGGCTGCCCGCCGCTGCCGCCGAATGTGGTCGAGGCAGCGGTTGTGCACGATGGTGAACAACCACGCCGAGAACCTCCCGCGCATCTGGTAGCGCGGAAGCGCCTGAATCATCTGGACCAGGCAATCCTGCGCGACGTCGAGCGCCTGCTCGCGCTCGCGCACGAGCCGGAAGGCCCATCGGTACGTCCGTGGACTCCAGCGGCCGACCAGGCGCTCCAGGGCCGCACGTCCGCCGGCGCCCTGGGGATCCTGCAGGTGCAGCGACACCAGGGCCTCGTCGGATTCCGGGTCGGTCGCGGGGTCCCTGACCATAGGAACGATCCTAGCGGAGCGTCGTCACAGGGGGCCGCGCGCCGCCGCGCGGCGTGAGCCGGACCCGGGTGTCGGGATCGCCCAGCAGCAGCACCCCCGCCCAGTGGTAGGGGGCCGCGAACCGCGGGATCCCGCGCAGCTCCAGCTGCGCGCCGCGCAGCGCCGCGCCCGCCGCCTCGCCGCGCGCGAGCCGCTCGTAGAAGCGCCGCATCAGCTCGGACATGGACGCGTCGTCCACCTCCCAGCGCGTCGCGAGCACGGTGCGGGCGCCGGCCGCCAGCCACGCGCAGGCGAGGCCGTCGAGCGTCTCGCCCTGATCGTGGCCGCCGCCGATCGTGCTGCAGCCCGCGAGCACGCACAGGGGGGCCGGCAGCCGCAGCCGCGCGATCCGCTCGGCGGTCAGCCACGCGTCCGCGCGGTCGGCGGCGCCCACGCACAGGGCGTCCTGCCACGGGCGGCTGCCGCCCGAGCGCGTGTGCGCGGCGATGTGGAGCACCTGGTAGGCCGGGGCGCGGGCGGCGACCGCGCCGGCCGCGTTCGCGCCCACGTCGGTCATCACCTCGGCGCCGGCGAACGATTGCGCCAGCCAGCGCCCTTCGCGCCGCACCCCGGGCAGGCTCACACCGCCGACCGGCGCCGACTGCGCCACCACCAGCAGCGGGCGCGCCGCGCGCCCCGTTCGTGCGGTGCGCGCGGCGGCGAACAGACTCGCCGAGGGCACCCACGCCACCTCGCGCGACATCAGGAGCGCGTCCGCCTCGCCGGGCAGCCGCAGCTGCTCGAGCGGGTAGCGCGCGAGCGTGCCCGCGGCGACCACCAACCGCACGCCGCGCGGCAGCACCGTGGCGGCAGGGCCGAGCAGCTCGGCGCCGAGCGCGCCTGCGGCCTCGCTCGCGAGCGGCGAGCCGGCCGTGCCGGGATCGGCGAGCAGTCCGCGCAGGCGCTCGAGCCGGGGCACCAGCGAGCCAGCGCGGCGGACACCGTAGGCCCGGATCGCGTCGCGCGTCACGGCGAACACGAGCGTGGTCTCGGGCAGCGCGTGGACGTCCAGGAACACCTCGTCGGCTCTCAATACGCCGCGCTGCAGATCGTCCGCGCGGGTCATCCGCGCCGGGGCCGTCGCCGCGGATCCGCGGATCCGCTCCGCGAGCGTGCGGGCGCGGAATCGCTGGAGCAGATCGAACGCCTCGCGCACGCGCGTCGCGGGCGGGACCTGGCGCCGCGGGTCGAGCAGCGCCGCCGCGTGATCGCCGGTGAATCGCCGCGCGAAGTCGTCGTACTTCTCGCGCCAGCTCGGATCGGGAGTCGTTCCGCGCCAGCGCTCCCAGCCGGCGGCGATCCGCGCGAACCACGCAAGCGAGGAGTCGACCTCGCCGAGGTCGCGGTAGCAGCGTGCGAGCTCGGTGAGATCGATGAGTCGCTCTGCACCATCGTCGCCGCCCGGGATCTCGCTCCGGTCCTGCGCCAGTGCCAGGAGGGGCGCGAGGGCTTCGCGCGGGCGTCCGAGCCGGCGCAGGATCGCCGCCCGCGACACTCCGAGCGAGCGCAGGTAGGCGGGATCCAGCCGGTCGCGTGAGCGTGCGATCAGGCCGTCGACCACCGCGAGCGCGTCGCCGTCGCGGCCCATCCGCTCGTAGGTGGCCTGGAGCGGGGGCGTGATGCCGAGGAGTGCGGGCAGCGGGATCGAGTCGGCGTATGCCATCGCGCGGCGGCCGAGTTCCACCGCCTCGGCGAGGCGCCCCTGCTCGCGCCGCACCACGCCCATCTGGCAGAGCAGCCTCGCGCGCATCTCGAGGTCGCGGTAGCGCTCCGCCTCGGGGAGCACGATCCCCAGCAGGGAGTCGGCCTCGGCGAGCCGGCCCTGGTTCAGGTAGACGATCGCCAGCGCGTTCGCCGACCAGAGCGCCATCGGCGTGTGGCCCATCTGGCGTTCGATCGCGAAGGCCCGCAGGAACAGGTCCGCCGCCTTCGAGGGATCGCCCGCCGTCACCTCGAGCGAGCCGAGGTTGTCCAGGTTCTGCGCCTCGAGGAAGCGGTCGCCCAGCCGGTGCGCCTGCTCGATGGCGTGGGTGTACTCGCGGCGCGCCTCCGCCGCCCGGCTGGCCGCCTGGAGCGTGCGCGCCAGCGTGGCCCGCGCGGTCAACTCGCCGCGGCGATCCTCGGAGCGCGCGAAGGCAGCCGCCGCCCGTCGCGAGTGCGCCAGGGCGTCGCGGTCATGCCCGGCGTTGATGTCGTTGAAGGCGAGGCCCACCAGCGACCAGCCGACCTCGGCGGGCAGCCGCGCGGCCGAGGCCATCGCGAGGCTGCGCGCAAACCCCGCCCGCGCCTCGGCGGAGCGCCGGCGCATCTCGTCCGCACGCGCCAGGTGGCGGGTGAGCCGGCAGAGCGCCAGGGTGTCGCGGCGGGCGCGCAGCTCGGCTGCCAGCCCGCGCAGGGCCACCTGCGCCTCGTCCACCTGCCCCAGATTCAGCAGCACGCGCGCGCGCCCCAGGCTGGCCGCGATCCGCAGGTCGGCATCCTCGTGGCGCAGCGCTGCGGTCTGGAGGGAGTCGAGCATTGCGAACGCGGCGGGCATGGCACCCGCGCGCTGCAGGCTGTCGACGATCGCGAGCGCCGGGTCGAAGCGACTCAGGCGAGTCGTCGCGGCGACGGCGTGACCCGCACCGAGTATCAGAAGGGCAAACATCACCCACGGGAGGCCACGGCCATGCCGGGCGAGGTGTTGGTGCATGAGGGGGTCCGACGCCGGCAGGACCGGCCGGTTGAGTATTCCATCCACTCTGGGCAGGGGCAAGGATCGCGTGCGGGAGTCCGGCGTCCACGCGGCAGCGCGAAACAGGTGAGCGGGGCCCGCGCGGCCGCCGCGGGACGCCTCCGCGGGCGCACGACCGTTCGCTCGCCGACGCCCGGAAGCAGGAGCCCGCGCGGTTACCCGCCGCGCTCGCCCCGGGCTACTCGCCGCTCGCGGTGAACGCCGCCCAGTAGAACGGGTGGGTGGACTGGTGGCCGTGCCGCCGCGCCGCGAGCACCGCGCGGCTGGCGTCGCCCATCGCCTGCGCGGCGCTGGTCGCGCCGTGCGCGCGCGCCTGGTAGAGCGCCCGCATCCAGTCGCGCGTGGCGTCGTCATCGACCGACCACTGGCTCGCGATCACGGTGCGCGCGCCCGCCAGGTGGAACGCGCGCTGCATCCCGAGCACCCCCTCGCGCGCCCACGACTCGCCGACTCCGGAGTGGCACGCCGAGAGCACCACCCAGTCGACGCCGCGCAGGTCCAGCGTGGTGACCTCCTCGGCGGTGAGCAGGCCGTCGTCCGCGTCGCGCTGGTGCTCGAGCGCGTGGTTGGCGTCGGCGAGCGCGAGCAGGACCTGGCGGCCCATCCACGGCGAAGGCGCCCGCGCGGCGGACACCGCCGCGGTGGAGTCGGGCGCGGACTTCGAACGCGCGCGCGTGCCATGGCGGTCGGCGGCCAACGGGCGCACGCCGCCGACCCCGCGCGCGGTCGCGCGGTGATCCGCGGCGGGCTGGGCACTCCCGTCCGCCGCGTGCGCGGCCCCGCGCGCGCCGGGGATGCCGCGCCCGCAGCTGTCGCTGAGCGCGATGCCGTGCGTGGCGAGATGGAGCACCCGCTGGCGGCCGGCCAGCCGCTTGAACGCGCTCTCGGTGGCGGCCTCGCCCTCGAGCCGCGTCGGGGCTCCCTCTGCGGTCGAATCCTGCGACCACGCGTCGGCCACCTCGCGCACCTCGGCCGCCGTGCCGGGCAGCGGTGGAAGGTGGGAGAGCGCGTCGCGGTCACAGTCCGACAGCGGCGCGCGGCTCGTGGCGGCGGTCGGGGAGGTGGCCGCGTCCCGCGCGGGCTCGCGATCGAAGTCCACACCCCCGACCGCCAGCAACCCGCGTCCGTCGGAGGCCGCGCCTGCGGGCATCAGCTCGCGCTCGGCATCGAGCACGTGGACGTGGGTGCCCGACTCCACCAGGTAGCCGCGCGCGCCGCTCGGCAACGCCCCCCACGGCAGCCCGGCGACCGGCGCCTCGGGTACCACGAACACGTCGCGCGCATCGCCGGTCGCCGCCGCGAGCGGGTCCCACACCCGCGCGCGCACCTGCGCGCCCGCACGACGGCAGGCGGACTCGGAGCGGCGCTGCGGATCGAGCTCCCCGAGCTGACCGCGCCACGCGCCGAGCACCGCGGCCAACTCGTCGACGTCGCCGAGGTCCGCCGAGACCACCTCGCTCGTGCCGCCGCGGGCGACGAACGCCAGCAGGTGGCGGGTGCCCTCGCGGCGCGGGCACTGGACGAAGCCGACCAGCGCCTGGCCCGGCGCCAGCCGTGCGAGCACGGCGTCGAGGTTCACGCTCGCGGGATCGACCGGCAGCACCACGCGCTCCGCGACCATCGCCAGCCGGCGCTCCGACTCGTCGACCGCGGCGCGCAGCGCGGCGAGCGTGGAGTCGATCTCGGGGTCGCGCGGCGAGCCCGCGACGTCGACCTCGAACTGCGCCAGGTGCTGCTCGGCGCGCACCCAGGTGCCGTGGGCGCGCGCAAGCGCGGTGTCGCCGACAGCCGCCGCCGGCAGGCGCCGGCGCGACACCTCGGCACGCACCAGTCCGCGCGTGCGCACCACCTCGTCCCAGCAACGCCGGATCGATGCCGGGTCCGACGCGGCGCCCACCATCAGCAGCTGGTCCAGCGGCGTGGAGAGCACGTTGGCCATCACCAGCGCCTGCCGGTCCGAGAGCGCACGGGCGTTGCGCAGCAGCCGCTCGCGCGCGCCCTGCGCGCCCGCCGCTGCCGCAGCGAGCGCGTCCGCATGGCGGCCGCGCTCCTCCGCGACGTCGCTGCGCGCGCACCACGCATCGTCGGTCATGTTGTTCCCCTGCAGCGTGGAGCGATCGAGCACGCGCTGCAGCCTGGCGTCGAGACTGTCGGCCTCGTCCCACTCGCCCCGCCGACCGCGAATTCGGAGCTGATAGGTCAGCGCCTGGACCATGGTCGTCGGATCCGGGGTGCCGTCGGCGCGGCCGATCTCCTCGGCCAGCCGCGCCACGCTCAGGACCGAGTCGGGTATGCCCAGCCGTTCGAACAGGAACGCCTCGCTCGTGAGCGCCGCCGCGAGCATGACGCGCTCGGTGCGCGTGGTGTCGCCGGCGTAGGCCTGGCGGACCTTGCCGTAGAGCTCGTGCGCGCGTTTTTCGTCCCCCAGCTTGCTGCAGGCCGAGGCCAGGCTGAGCCAGCTGCCGAGTACCGCGGGGCTCTGGCCGCCGAAGCGGGCCTCCATCCCCGGCAGCACCTCTTCGAAGATCGCGCGCGCCCGCTGCACGTCGCCCATCTGGTCCAGCGTCTGCGCCATGCCGACGCGCATGACGAGCAGGTTGGGATCCTTCGGCGTGGCGACCAGCACTTGCGCGGCGCGCGCGTAGAGGTCGTACGCACGCGCGTAGTCGCCGCGCCGGAACGCGAACGCCGCGGCGCGACTGAGCGGGCCGTTGAGCACGGGGCTGTCGGGGCCGAGCGCCTGCTCGTCGGTGTGGATGGCGTCGCGGAACGACAGCTCGGCGAGGTCGTACCGCCCCTGCTGCTCGAGGATCGTGCCCCGCACGCCCTCGATGTCGCCCGGCATGGGATCGCGCGGCATCGCCAGGCGCCGCCGCAGCTCGAGCGCCTCGGAGAGGGCCGCCAGTGCCGAGTCGTTCTCGCCGAGGTTCCCGAGACTCACCCCGACGTTGTAGTGCAGGACCGAGAATGGCAGCAGGCCCCACTCCGGATGCCGCTCCACGATCGCGAGCGCCGCGCGGTAGTGACCGAGAGCGTCCCGCGTGCGGCGCGTGGCGCCAAGCACCCACGCCAGCGCGCGATCATCGACGACCCGCAACGTGTCGGGGCCGCAGCGGCACGCCTGAAGCAACTCGAGGCTCCGCTCCGACGCGAGCCGGCCGGTGGGATCCGACAGCAGGAAGCGACGATTGCGCGATTCGGCGATGAGGCTCCAGGCCTCGGCCAGCAGCACCGTGTCCGGATGCGCCTGTCGCTGCAGGTCGTCGCGCACCACGGTCGCCAGGCTCTCCACCGCGGCGAACCGGGCCTGGACGCTGAACTGATGGGCCTGATCGAGCTGGAGGCGCACAGAATTCGGTGCGGGCGGCGCCGCGGCGAGCGCCGGGCACCGCGCGAGCAGACACAGCAGTGCGAGCAGGGGCGGCACGCACGACCGTCTCATCACTGCGGACCTCCGGAGCGGCCCAGGATCGCGGGCGCGTGGGTGTCGGAGGCAGGCCCGGGTACCGCGCGTCCGACCCACCACGATACGGGAATCGAGGCGGGACAGCTCACGGATTTTCGCTCGGGGTGGGGCGCCGGACGCGATAGCATCCGCCCTCGTGAACTGACCGCCGCCGGCCGGGGAGGAAGCGCATGGGGATCCGGATCGAGGGGCTGTGCCCGCTCCTGGAAGTGTTCGACATGCGCAGGTCGCTGGGCTTCTACCGCGACCTGCTCGGCTTCGAAGTGGTCGCGGCGGCGCCGCCCGGGGACGCCGCCGCCTGGGCGCTGCTGCGCCGTGGCGGAGCGGAGCTGATGCTCAACACCGCGTACGAGCAGCACGAGCGCCCGCCCGCGCCCGATCCCGCGCGGATCGCCGCATGCGGCAGCTCTCGCTCACCGACCCCGACGGTTACCAGCTCTGCCTGCAGTGGCCGATCGAGTGAGGAGGGCGTCCCGCGACAACCCAGCGGAGCGGGCACGAGGCGATCGCGGTCCCATGACTGGCTCACCTCGGCTTGGACGTGGGGACGGTGGTCGACCTCGAGCGCAGGCGGCGCAGCGTGAGTCGGCAGGGCCGGGGGATGATCGAGTGATTCCTGGCGCGCAAGCGGGCGGGCTGAACTCGGTGCATGACCTGATCAGCACGCACTTGCGCGAGGTGTGCGTGTCGGCGGCCTCGAGACGGCAGAGGTAGACGCGGCGGCGCCGCGATCCAGCGAGGCCCGATCGCCCCCCGGGATGCAACCCTCGGTCGACCCATGAACGTCCAAGCCCCATGGGGCCCAAGTCCACCATCACCATCGCCGCCCTTCTGCTGCTGTGGGTCTCGCAAGGCCCGGCCGCGGAGGCGCCGGCGCGTTCGGAACTACGACGCAAGCTCCAGCCTTGCCAGGTGGCGGGTGGAGTGGATTCGGTGCTCTGTGGGTCGTTCGAGGTGCCGGAAGTCCGGGGAGCGGCGGGATCACGCCGGTTGGCACTCCATGTCGTGCTGCTCCCCGCGACGACCGACTCGGTGTTCTCCGATCCTCTCGTGTTCCTCGCGGGGGGTGGGGTCGTCCCGGCGACGCGATACGCCGGCTTCCTGTCGCGGGCGTTTCCCACGCTGCGGCGCCATCGCGACATCCTGCTCGTCGATCAGCGCGGAACCTGGAATTCGAACCCGCTCTCGTGTGAGCCTGCAGCGGGACCGGCCCCGGGCCGAGTCGCCGGCATCATGGACCCGCGCGACTGCCTGAGCATGCTCATGCAGCGCGCCGACCTCCGCGCCTACTCGACGGCCATCGCGATGGACGATCTCGACGCCGTTCGCGATTGGCTGGGGTATCCGACCGTCAACCTCTACGGTGTCTCGTACGGTACAAAGGCTGCCCAGGTCTACCTCAAGCAGTATCCCGATCATGTCCGATCCGCGGTGTTGTACGGCGTCGTGCCGCTGGCGGCCCGGTCGCAACTCGATCTCGCGACATTCGCGCAGAAGTCTCTCGAACGAGTGTTCGCGCTCTGTGGCGCTGACGCCTCGTGTCACGCGGCGTTCCCGAATCTTGATGCCGAATTCGACTCGGTCCTGATCCGACTGAGCCGCACGCCCGCTCGGGTCCGTGCGCCCGCCACCACCGGCGAGGCTCAGTCGGTCCAGGTCACCGATCGAATGTTCCGCGACCTGGTGCAGACTAGGTTGGGCTCCGCACGAGGCATCGAGCGATTGCCGCAGCTCATCCACGCCGCGTACTCCGGTGACTATGGCCCCGTTGCTGCAGCCGTGCTCGGAGACGGCCCACCGCCACAGCCGCCGGCGCCGCCCGGGGTGTTCTTCTCGATACTCTGCAGTGAATCCATTCCCCTCATCGATCCCAGCAGCATTCCGCGGGCGACCGCGGGCACGTTCTTCGGTGACGGGCCGGTTCGATCGCAGATCGACATCTGCGCCGAATGGCCGCGAGCCGTGTTGCCGCGAGATTTCTGGGAACCCGTATGCGCCGATGTTCCTGTCCTCGCAATCACGGGAGACCTCGATCCGATCACGCCGCCGTCCTATGGCGAGATGGTGATTCAGCATCTGTCGAACGCGCGGCATATTGTCGTTCCCAATCGCAGTCATGGCGACGTCGATTCGTGCATCACGTCGCTCTTCGAGCGATTCCTCAGTGCGGGCCGCTTCGACGGCCTCGATACGACCTGCGTCACGTCACCGATGCCGATTCACTTTGCCACGCCGGGCAGCGGAGAGCCGCAGCGGTAGTGCACCCATCCCAGCGCGGGAGCGGTCAGGCGTCTACCTCCCCCCAATTGACCGCCCCTCGTACGCCCGATACTGCAGCGCCTCCGCGAGCCGCAGCGGACTCAGGCGCTCCTCGTCGGCGAGGTCGGCGATGGTGCGCGCCACGCGCAGCGCGCGGTGCACCGCGCGCGCACTCATGCCGCCGCGATCGACCGCGTCGGCGAGCAGCCGGCGGCCGGCCTCATCGAGCGCGCAGTGGCGGGCGAGGGCGGCGTTCGAGAGCCGCGCGTTGAGGGCTCCACGCGCGCGCTGGCGCGCCCGCGCCGCCAGCACGCGCGCGCGCACGATCGCACTCGGCTCGCCGGGAGCGGCGCGCAGCAGCTCGTCGGAGGTCAGCGCCGGGACCTCGATCTGCAGGTCGAGCCGGTCGAGCACCGGACCGCTGACGCGGGCGGCGTAGCGCGCGAGGTCGGTGACGGTGCAGCGGCAGCCGCGCTTGGGATGCCCGAGCCAGCCGCAGAAGCACCGTTGCGTTGCCTTTTACCAGCCTGCGGCTGCGAGGAGCACGACCGCTCGCACTGCCAAGGGGTTATCCGCGTTCGCTCGTCACGCTGGGCGACCACGTCCGGCGTTATCGGCTCGACCACGGTCTAGGGCAACGAACCCTGGGTGCGTTGCTGGGCGTGCGCGCCGAGACGGTGGCGAACTGGGAATCGGGTCGGTCCGTGCCGCGAGTTGGGCACCGCTCCGGCCTGATCCGGCGCCTCGGCTACGACCCCGAGGCGGTGGACGGGAGCCGGGCGAGTCGGGTGCGGGCGCGACGACGGAGGCTCGGGCTCACCCAAGCCGAACTCGCCGCCCGGATGGGCGTGGACGAGGGGACGATCGTCGATCTCGAGCACGAGCGGCGCCGGGTGAGCTCGAGAGTGGCCGCCCTGGTCGAGCGGTTCCTGTCGCGGGAGGGCGCAGACTGAGCCCAGTGGGTTACTTCAGCACCACGAACTTGCGCGTCGCGCTCGCGCCCCCGGCGACTTCGAGGCGGTAGAGGTACACGCCAGGCTTCCACCGATTCGAGCGGATCAGAAGCTCGTGGCGGCCCGGCGCCCTCAACGAGTGATCAAGCGGCTCAGCCACTCGGCGACCTTGGATGTCGTAGACGGCGAGCGTCACGGTGGCGGCTGTCGGCAGCGCGAAGCGAATGGTGGTGGTGCCGCGGGCCGGGTTCGGGAAGTTCTGCTCCAGCGCGAATGACCCTGGCGGCGCGACGGGATCCTCGGGGATCGAGATCGCGGCCAGACCCGAAGTCGGCAACAACCCCACGCTGCCGAACGAGCCCCCAGCGAAGAGGGTGCCCTGACTCTGGGCCAGCGAATAGACCTGGAAGTTGGCGCGCGGGGTCCAATCCGTGGCGATCGCCACGCTGTCATCGAGCGCCGCAAGGCACGGGCGCGCTTGACCACCGATGTAGTAGAAGTCTCCTCCCACGTAGATCGTGTGGCCATAGATCGCCAACGCGTGGACCTCGGGCTGTGCGTTCGCGACTCCCGAGCCGTACAGGTTTGGATCCCAGCCCCTGAGCGCGCCCGTGCTGACGTCCAGGGCCGCCACGCAGTTCCTCGGCTGGCCGGCGATCGTCGAGAAGAGGCCGCCCGCGTACACCGTCTCCCCGCTTACCGCCAGCGCACCGACGATGCCGTCAGTATCCGCCTTCCATGGGGAGAGCGCCCCGGTCACGGCGTCCACTGCTGCAATTCCAAAGCGGGATTCGCCACCCATCGTCTCGAAGAACCCTCCCAGGTAGATCGTATTGCCGCTACTCGCCAGCGCGTACACCCAGTAGTTCGCATTCGGATCCCAACCGGTCGCGACGCCAGTCGCGGGATCGAGCGCCGCGGCGAAGCGTCGCGGCTGACCTCCGATGTGCCGGAAACCACCACCGACGTATAGGGTGCCATCCCTCAGCTCCAACGCGCGCACCTCACCATCGGCGGCCGGGTTCCACGCCGTCGCGGCCCCCGTCAGCGTATCGAGGGCGGCAATGCCGCTGCGTGCCTCACCGCCGATGAAGGTGAAGTCGCCGCCCGCGTAGATCGTTCCACCGCTGACCGCCAGGGCTCTTACCTCGAGGCCGTTCGGGTCCGGGTTCCAGTCCTTCAGCGCGCCGGTTGTTAGGTCCAAGGCAGCGAGGCAGTGCCGCGTCTGCCACGGACCCATGGACCTGAAGGACCCGCCCGCGTACACGGCTCGTCCGTCAGCGCATAAGGACCACACCTGCTCATTCGGCCTGGGGTTCCACCCGGTGGCGAACCCGGTCGCCGCGTCGATCGCCGCGAGGTACGCATGCTCCTGCCCTCCAATCGCGTCGAATGAACCACCCACGAAGACCGTGTCACCGAGCACGGCCAGCGCCCAGACGTACGGATACGGATAGGAGTAGTGGTAGATCGGGCTTGGATCCCACGCGGTCACGGCTCCGGTCACCGGGTCGACGCTAGCCAGCGCCGATCGAGGCTCGCCACCAACCGAGCTGAAGCGGCCGCCGACGAAGACCGCTCTACCGTTGGTGGTCAGCGCGGACACGTAGGGTTTGCTTATGTACACGTCGGCGGGCCCCGTGACACTCGGATTCCATGACCTCACCGAGCCCGTGGCGCGGTCGACCGCTCCGACCAGGCTGCGAGGTTGCCCACCGAGTTGGGTGAAGTACCCGCCGGCGTACAGGCTGCTGGCGTCCACCGTCAGCGTGTTGACAATGTCGTTGGCGTCCGGATTCCAATCGAATGCCAGCCCCGTCGCGGCATCCAAGGCGGCCAGGCAGTTCCGTGCCTGTCCGCCGATGCTCGTGAAGTTGCCCGCCGCATAGACGGTGTCTCCCCGCACGATCAACGCGTTCACCTGCGGACCGCCAGCGCCGTAGGACCGAATCGATCCCGATGGGTCGGGATTCCATGGCGTCGCCTCAGCGGTGGTCGCGTCCAGGGCCGCGATCTTGCGCCGCGGCTGCCCGCCGATGGTGCTGAAGTCGCCGGCGACGAAGATGGTCTGACCCGCGGGGACGAGCGCCGTGATGCCATGCGCATCCTGCGTCGGCGCCCAGTCCGAGAGGCTTCCATCGGCGAGGATGTGAGCGAGACTCGAGCGTGGGACCCCACCGACCGCGGTGAAGTCCCCGCCGATGTACCAGCCGCCCTGATGATCGGAGGCGATCGCGAAGACGTAGCCGGTCACCTTGGGAAACGGCGAGATGGGCGCGCCACTGGCCTTGTCGAGGGGAACCCCGCCACCGCTGCTAGGGCCTACCACGCCAAGCGATCCGCCAATATACAGCGTATTGCCTCCCCGAGCGATGGCCGACACCGTCCCGCTCGTCACCCAGAGGTCCTGGTTCACGACTTGAGTGACGGCTGGAGTGACCCACCAGGTCGAAGCGCACACTGCGAGCAGTGGAGCAGCCCACCGGCCACGCTGCCGTCCGGCGCTCACATCCGGATTCTGTCGACCGCCGCGAGCCAAAGGTTGCACGGTGCGGAGTCGCTTCATTGCAGCAGCACCACTCTTGCGACGCGTTGGCCTCCAGTGGCCAGCAACCGCGCGAAGTACACTCCGCTGCCAACCACCTGGCCACTCGAGTTCCGGCCGTCCCATCGGAGGTCCCGCTGCCCTGCGGGCGTCTCCTCGTCAATGACCGTCCGCAGGCGACGTCCGAGCAGGTCATAGATGGCGAGCCGCACCCGCATCCTTGCGGGAATCTGCACCCGGAAGCCGACCGATCCGTGCGAAGGCTGGGCTCCCAGCAGATCCAGAGCAAGCCGTAGCGGGACATGCTCCGGATCCACGACGAGCGGTACCGACGGCGCACAAGAGTCGTTGAGGGCGAAGGTGTGTGGACCGTGCCACGACATCTCAGATACCACCACGGCCAGCTGATTGTCGTTGTAGGCGAAGAGATACTCGTACCCCGGCGCCCACTTCAGGTATTCGGAGCCGTGCCAGGATTGCAGCGTCTGATCGCCACCGAGGAACTCGAACAGGGTATCGGGCGCGCTCCACCGCGTCGTGTCCGCGTCGATGGGACTGAAGTCGTTGGTTTCGAAGCTAACGTAGGCAGGGTCGGCCCCGGTGTTGTAGCCGGTGTAGTAGAGCCACCAGCGGCCACCCGGGTCCCTGACCGCGTGAGGCGACTCGATGACGGCTTGCCCGGTGTGAACCAAGTCTGTGTTCCAGAGTGGTCCCACGTTGTACCAGTCGTGGAAGTCGGCCACCGGACCGCGAGTCCTCGCCACCCCGACCACCGTTCTCGGTTTGCGGTCGCGGCTCCCCGCCACGAAGTACATCAGGTAGTGACCGGCGGAATCGGGGTCCTCCATCACGAACGGGTCGCGAAACTGTTGCCCCGAACCATTCGTCGAGTCCTGCTCGGCCCAACCTGCGTTGTTGTGCGAGAAGACCCAAGTGCTCTCCGGGGTCCAGACGTTCAGATCGGTCGACGTCGCGACGCCGATGCGCTGCACCTGCGTGTGGGCCGTGCCAACGGTGGTGTCCTTGACACCGGTGTAGAACATCCAGTAGGTAATGTCGTTCGGTTTCTTGATGATGCTCGGCGCCCACACGTGGTGGTTGTCCCACTGACCAAAGCGAGTCTGCAGGGCCATCATCGTTCCAGTCGTCGGCTCCCAATCGTTCAGGTTGTGCGAACGCTTGTGCCCGATGGTCTTCTCCCTGAGCTCGCCATCGGCGATATCCATTTCGCGGCGGATGTAGAAGATGTGGAAAGAATCCCGCGAAGCTACGACGGCGAAGTCCTTCGGTTGGATGTTCGTGTGGCCGTGGGAGTCGTACTCCCTCATGTAGCTCACGCACGCCGGATCCAGGGAAAGTGTCGAGGCGGTATCGGCGGCGAGGGATGTCGCGGCGACGGCCCCCGAGCCTCTGCCTACACGCAGCACGAACGGAGGCAGATCGGCGGCGACCTGCGCCACCGCGCTCAGGCCAGTCTCCGATTGCTCGACGACGTTGAGACCCAATCGCCACGACAGGTCCGGCGCCTCGATCTCCACTGTTGCCAAGTTGGCGAGGCCAACGCCGACAGCGTTGACGACGAGCTGCGTCGAGGGATGGGAGTGCGTGGCGCGAAGAATCGCAGGCGGGTAATCCCCGCTCGCGCCGCCATTGAAAGTGATCTCGTTCGACTCGATCACCTGCGTCGAGTCGTTGGGATCGAGCGCCACCGCCTGGAACCTCCCCGCGCTCGCGGCCGGCAGGTCGAGGACGTAGCGCGCGGCGCTCGCCGCGGGATCGTTCTCATCCGAGCAGAAGTGGATGGTGCGCAGGTGCGCGGCGCTGTCCGCCGTCGTCGACGGTTCGTCCACCGCCGACACCTGTGCGAACGTCTCGATACACGCCACCGGTTCATCGAGCGGCTGCGGCGAGATGTCGCAGCTGTCGGCGACCCACAGCAGTCGCCACTCCGCCGGCAGCCGCTGCTCGCTCGAGTCCGCCTGCACCACCAGCGTGCAGCGGGTGGCCTCGGTGAACGAGAGCGTGGTGGCGCCACCAGTCCATTGAAGCTGGAGCGCGGATGCGGAGCGAGTGGTGAGCAGCAACATGAGAAGAGCATAGCAACACCGGTGGATGCGGCCCATGGTCGCGGCCTCCTTCGGAGACAGCGGTCCGAAGCCAACCCGGTGGGGGCGGGTGTGAGGGGCTCAGCCGCGAGGGCGAGGGGTGGGCGAGCGGGGCGCGGGCCTCACGCGCCCCAGAGTGAACGCCTCCGAGGGGGGGCGTCAACGGGTATTCGATGCGGGATGGAGAACGGCCGCCCTCACCCCGCCACCGCCCGCCGTGCTTCGTACGCCCGATACTGCAGCGCCTCGGCGATCCGCAGCGGGCTCAGGCGCTCCTCGTCGGCCAGATCGGCGAGGGTGCGCGCCACGCGCAGCGCGCGGTGCACGGCGCGCGCACTCATGCCACCGCGATCGATCGCGTCGCCGAGCAGCCGGCGGCCGGCCTCGTCGAGTGCGCAGTGGCGCGCGAGTGCGGCGTTGGGCAGCCGCGCGTTGAGCGCGCCGCGCGCGCGCTGGCGCACCCGCGCCGCCAGCACGCGTGCGCGCACGATCGCACTGGGCTCGCCGGGAGCGGCGCGCAGCAGCTCGTCGGAGGTGAGTGCGGGGACCTCGATCTGCAGGTCGAGCCGATCGAGCACCGGACCGCTGACGCGCGCGGCGTAGCGCGCGAGGTCGGTGGCGGTGCAGCGACAACCGCGCTTGGGATGTCCGAGCCAGCCGCAGAAGCAGGGATTCATCGCCGCGATCATCAGCGCTCGTGCCGGGAAGCGCGCGGTACCGCTCGCTCGCGCGATCCACACGCTGCCGGTCTCGAGCGGCTCGCGCAGCGCGTCGAGCAAGTGGCGCGGGTACTCCGACAGCTCGTCCAGGAACAGCACGCCGTGGTGCGCCAACGACAGCTCGCCGGGGCGCGGCGGGCTGCCGCCGCCGATCAAGCCGGCACGCGACAGCGAATGATGCGGCGCGCGGAACGGGCGGCCGCGCATCAACCCCGCGCCGGGCGGGCGCAGGCCGGCGACCGAATGCAGGCGCGTCACCACCAGCGCCTCGTCGGGCTCCAGCGGCGGCAGGATGCCGGCCAGCCGGCGCGCGAGCATCGACTTGCCGACGCCCGGCGGGCCCACCATCAGCAGGTGGTGGCCGCCCGCGGCGGCGATCTCGAGCGCGCGCCGCGCGAGCACCTGACCGCGCACCTCGGCCAGGTCGTGATCGTCGCTCGCCGTCGCGGCATCGGGCGGGGCGGGCGTGGCGCGCGCCACCTCGTCGCCGCGCAGCCACGCCGCGCAGGTGCCGAGGCTCTCCATCGCGCACACCGCGAGCCCTTCGACCAGTGCGGCCTCGGGGGCCGCGGCCGCCGCGCACACCAGCGTGCGCGCCTCCGCGCGCCACGCGGCCTCGGCGAGCGAGAGCGTGCCGCGGACGCCGCGCAGCGCGCCGTCGAGCGCCAGCTCGCCGAGCACCGCCGCATCCGCGAGGCGCGCCTGCGGCACCTGATTGGTGGCCGCCAGGATGCCGAGCGCGATCGCGAGATCCATGGCGGCGCCCTCCTTGCGGCGGCCGGCGGGCGCCAGGTTGACGGTCACGCGGCGATCGGGCGCCGCGAAGCCGGCGTTGCGCAGCGCGGGCCACACGCGCTCGCGCGCCTCGCGCGCCGAGGCGTCCGGCAGCCCAACCAGCGCGAAGCCGGGCAGGCCGGGGCCCACGTCCACTTCGCAGTCGACCGGGAACGCTTCGAGACCCCACAGCGCGGCGGTGCGCACGCGGCACAGCATGATGACCTCGCGCGGGGGCGGGTGCGCGGGAGCCGTGTTGGGGCGGGGGCGGGTCGCGGGGGCTCGGCGTCGGAGTCCAGCCACGCGAAGGGCGCGGCGGCCGCAGGCGACCGCGGCACGGTAGAGCCGCATGCGCCGCGCGTCAACGACCGCCTTGGCGGGTCCTGGCGGTGGCCGGCCTGGCTGCGGGCCGGGCCGGTTCCGAGCGCGCATCCCGGCTCAAGACTGGGGGTTGTCGGGTCGATAACCGTTCCGAGTGCGGACCAGGAAGGGTCCGTGTCCCCGGCACTCGGAGGAGATCGGATTGTCCGCCGCCGCCATCCGGCTGGTCCGTAGGCACCGACTGCGCCTCGCCGACGCGATCAGTCGTCAACTCACGCCTGCCCTGGGTGCGGAATGGGCGGCGTCGGAAGTCGCTGGGCTCCTCGAGCGCTTCGAAGCCGCGCTCGAGCACCCCGAGCACATCCGCGCCTTCGGGGTGCTGCGCGAGACCGCGCGGCGCTGGCTGAGCCTCGGGGTCCCCGCCTCCGCGGTCGCGCGCGCGGAGCTGGCGATGCTCCTGCCGGACGACCTGCCTTCGCCGGTCGAGGACGGCGACGCGCTCACCAGCGTGCTCGAGACCATGCGCCCGCTCGTGGAGTGCGTCGCCTCGCCGACCGTCTACCTGGACGGCGAGCAGAAGGTGCGGCTCGCCAATCGCGCGTTCCTGGCGCTCGCCGGCGTTCCGCGCGAGGAGGTCGAGGGGCACGCGTTCGGCGACCTGCTCGAGCCCTCGTGCCGCGCCTCGGCGCTGCACGCGCTGGCGGCGGGCGAGGGGACCGACGCGGCGTTCCACCTGGTACGCTGCGCGCTCGCGAGCGCGCCGGAGCAGACCCTGCTGGCCTCGCGCGTCGAGTTCAAGCGCGGAGAGCGCCGCGTCGGCGCGTTCGTAGCGCTGTCGCCGCACGTCGCCGAGGCGCTGGCGGACGCCTCGCTCTCGGAGCTGCTCCAGCGCGAGGTGCGCCAGCGCGAGAAATTCGCCGCGCTGCTGGCGGTCAGCCACGCGGTCGTCAACTCGCTCGACCTCGACACCATCCTCGACACCATCGCGCGCCAGTCGCGTACCGTCATCCAAACGGACGAGTGCACGGTGTTCCTGTACGACGAGGAGGCGCAGGAGCTGTTCGCCGCCGCCTGCGACGTGGAGTCGTACAAGGACGAGATGATGGCGGTGCGGCTCAAGCTCGGCCAGGGCATCACCGGAACTGTGGCCCTCTCGGGGCGCGGCGAGATCGTGAACCACGCCGAGGCCGATCCGCGCTCGGTGCAGGTCCCGGGCACGCCGCCGGAGTCGAGCTCGCTGCTGTGCGTGCCGTTGTTCGGCCGCGACAAGGTTGTGGGCGTGATCACGCTGGTGCGCGTGAACGAGACCAGCCACCCGTTCCTCGAGGAGGACCTCGAGCTGGCGACGCTGTTCGCCGGGCAGTGCAGCGCCGCGATCGCGAACGCGCGGCTCTACGACGACATGAAGAAAGCGTTCGACGAGCTGCGCGAGGCGCAGGCCCAGCTGGTGCAGTCGGCGAAGCTGAACGCGCTCGGCGAGATGGCCGGCGGCGTGGCGCACGACTTCAACAACATCCTCGCCGCGATCCTTGGCCGCACCCAACTCCTGCTGCAGGACGTGCGTGACGGCGAGGTGCGCCGCCAGCTGCAGGTGGTCGAGCAGGCGGCGCTCGACGGCGCGCACACGGTGCGCCGTGTCCAGGAGTTCACGCGCGTCCGCCAGGACGAATCGTTCGAGACGCTCGACGTCAACCAGGTGCTGCTCGGGGTCATCGAGCTCACGCGGCCGGCGTGGGAGGCGGGGGCCAAGCGCCGCGGCATCGCGGTCGACGTGGAGCTCGACCTGCGGGCCACCCACACGCTCGCCGGCAACGCGTCGGAGCTGCGCGAGGTGTTCACCAACCTGGTGCTCAACGCGGTCGACGCGATGCCGTGGGGCGGCCATCTGTGGATCAGCACCATCGACGGGCCGACCGACATCCACGTGCGCATCCGCGACGACGGCGTCGGCATGGACGAGGCCACGCGCTCGCGCGTGTTCGACCCGTTCTTCACGACCAAGCAGGTGAAAGGCACCGGCCTCGGCCTGTCGGTCGCGTACGGCATCGTGACGCGCCACCGCGGCACCATCTCGGTCGACAGCGAGCCGAATTTCGGCACCCAGTTCATGCTCGCGTTCCCCGCCGGCGCGGTCGTGCCGCGCGAGGTGCCGCCCACGCTGATCGGACCGCTCCCGCGCCTGCGCATGCTGGCGGTCGACGACGAGGAGCCGGTGCTCTCGGTGCTCACCGACCTGCTGCGCGCGATGGGCCAGGACGTGGTGCCGGTGCTGGGCGGCGCCGCGGGGCTCGAGACCTTCCAGAACGACCGCTTCGACGCGGTGTTCTCCGATCTCGGGATGCCCGAGGTGAACGGCTGGGACCTGGCGCTGTCGGTGAAGTCGCAGCGTCCCGAGGTCGCGGTGGTGCTGGTGACCGGCTGGGGCTTCCAGCTCGAGAGCGGGGCCGCGATCGCGCACGGCGTCGATCACGTCATGGCCAAGCCGTTCTCGATCGAGGACGTCGAACGGGTGCTCCGCCAGCTCGGCGAGAACCTGGAGCGCCACGGGCGCACCGCGCGCGCGGCCTGAGCTGGCGGCATGCGAGGGGGGCGCGGACCGCGCGGTCCGCGCCCCCTTCGTATGTTCGGCGGCTCAGCGCGTCTTGCCGACCGGGCGCGGACTGCCGGGCGCCGGCATCCCCAGCGCGGAGGCCGCGAGGTCGGCCCACGGCCGCTGCGGCATCGAGCCGCGGCCGAGCGCACGCACGCGGCCGTTGCGGTCGACCACGAACCACGCCGGCATCGGGTGCAGGGTCGACGGATCGAGCGCGTTGAACTGCGCCGCCGCGATCGCGCGCGGGTCCGGGATGATCGGATACGTGAGCCCCAGCCGCTGGCTCGCGGTGCGCGTCGCGCCCGCGCGGCGATCGGCGATCGCCACCGGCACGACGCCCATGCCGAACAGGACGTCGCGCTCGCGCTGCAGGTCGAGCAGGTTGGCGTCGCCGACACCGAACACCAGCAGGACCGGTCCCTGCGCGAGCAGATCGCGCAGCCGGCCGGCACGGCCGTCGAGCCCGAAGTACGAGAAGTTGGGCGCCGGATCGCCGACTGTCACCAGTGTGGCGCCCGGCTCCGGCGTGTTGGCGCCCGCCGCCGTGGTGCGTGCGGGATCGTCGATCGACGGGCGTCCCTTCGGCACTCCGTCGTGCATCGTATAGGGCACCGTCGCCAGCAGCGTGACGGCGGTCAGCCATGCGGAGAAGCTCACATCAGCCTCCAAGTCTCGGGGACGGTCCGGAGTCTCGACAAAGCAGCCGGTGGAGGACCGCAATCGGCATGCCGAGGGTCGAGCCGGGTCCGGGAGGCCGGAAGCCATTCCAGCCAGACGCGCGCGGCCCGCCACTCGTTCGGAGCGGCGGGCCGCGTCGTGCGGAATGCCCCGGGCGCTATTGCGTGGCGCCCATCGGGATCTTGGTCAGGCTGACGATCTCGGCCGCGGGCACCGGCTGTCCGAGCACCGTCAATCGCACGGTGCCGCGCCGATCGAGCACGAAGAACCCCGGAGTGGTCGTGCTGTGCACGTGGTCGTAGCAGCCGTACATCGCCGACACCTCGCCGGTCGGATCCGCGAGCACCTGGAACGGCAGCGGGTCGCGCTCCTGCGCATGCTCGAGCGTGCGCGCCTTCTCGTCGCAGATCCCGACGAACTTGCCGCCGAGCAGCCGGAGGTCCGCCACCACGCTCGCCAGCTGCATCAGGTCGGTGCGCCGCTCGGCGAACACCATCACCACCCAGTCGCCACGCTGCTTCGACAGCTGGACGGGCTGCCCCTGCGAGCCATCGAGCTCGAAGTCGGGAGCCAGCTCGCCGATGAACGCGTCGCCCGCGACGTTGATGCTGGCGCGGCCGGGACTCTCGGGCTGCCCCGTCTCCGGTGTGGGCGCCGGCTGGGGCGTCGGCGGTGGTCGCTTCGGTCCTTCTTGAGCGGCGGCGAGCGTCGCACACATCAGCATGGCGACCATGAGGATCGCTGCAGATCTCATCGCGGCACCTCCTTGGGGGACCGAGACGAACTCTACGTCAGAGAGCGCGCTCCGATGAGAGGCGCGTGGATTCCACGGCTTCGCGCACCGCGCGCAAATGCGCGGCGGGCGTCGCCGGGGGGATGGAGCAACCGGGGGCCGCCAGCCAGCGCCGGCCACCGGTCTGTTCGAGTGCGCGGCGGTACTCGGCCACCACCTCGCGGCTGTCCGCGCCCAGCAGCGAGTCGTCGTGCGTGATGCCCCCCATCACCGCGCCCGGCAGCCGCGCCAGGCCCTCGGCGAGGGTGGGATTGAGGGGATCGGTGGCCGCCCACGAGAACGCCGCCACCGGGTAGTCGGCGCATTCGAACAGCAGGTTCCGGCGCTTGCACACGTGCAGCACGTTGAACGGTGCGGACGCCGCGGCCGCCAGCAGCCGCAGATCGTACGGCCGCGACCACTCGCGATGGTCCTCGGGGCTCATCAGGTCGCGTGAGGCCCAGTCCACGGTCGCCAGGTAGATGCCGTCGGCGCCGGCCGCGAGCACGTCGCGCACGTAGCCCTCGAACGTCGCGGTCACCGCCGCGAGCGCGCCGCGCACCGCATTCGGATGGGTGCGCATGTGCAGGCGCAGCTCGCCGGGCTCCTGGACCATCTCGCCGAGGATCGCCAGCGGCGTGAACACCGTCTGCACGAACGGCACGTCCGCCGGCAGCCCCGCCCGCAGCATGCGCACGGCTTCGAGCTGCTCGCCGAGCGCGCCGCGGTCGTGCGGGCGCGCGGTGATCGAGGTCCAGTCGCTGGCCTGGTGCACCGGCCACGCCTCGAGCACCGGCTTCTCGTGAGCGCGCCCGCTGTAGCGGTAACTCACGCCCCACGGCTCGACGTGGTAGTGCTTCCGCGGATTGAGCTTCACCCAGTCCCACTGGTGCTCGCGCTGGAACTCGAGCGTGGCCTGCACCAGCTCGGTGGCCGACGATTCCCGATGGTAGAAATGACCCCAGAACGAGACCGGGGGCCGATCGACGGGCTCGCCCTTCAAGGCCGCCCACACGCGCTGCCGCGAATCCACGCACACCTCGAGGTTGGATGGACACGGCGGTCCGGGCGTCCCTCCAGCCGCCGGTGGCGCGGGCGCACGACTCGAGAGCCCCCGGCCACGACCCGACTCTAGCCCCGTGCCCGGGGGCCGACAAGCGCCCGACGGGCGCTTTCGCGGCCGCGCGCGGCGCGGCCGGTACGCGCGTCTGCCCGCGCGTGTTAGCGTCGCGCGCATGTCGCTCCATCCGCTGGCTGGCGGCGCCCTGTGCATGCTGGCGGTGCTCGCGTCCGGCTGCGGTCGCGCTCCCGAGCGCGAGCCGCCGCGGCGCACGTTCCCGCTCGCGGTGGACGTGCGCGCCGACACCGGCCGCACCATCACGCTCGACGTGCCGCCGCCCGCGCCCGCCGCGCGGGTCTGGGCGGCACGGGTGTCGCTCGCTCGCGCATCGTTCCCGCCGCCGCCGGTGCCGGAGCCCGCGCCCGACAGCGCTGCGGTGACGGCGTTCGCGGTGCCGCCCGCGTTCGCGGTCGACGCGGGACTCAAGCCTCCGATCCTGCGACAGGCGGCGCCGCTGTGGGTGCCGGCCGGCGCCGCGGCCGCCCAGATCGAGCTCGACGTCAACGTCGACGAGACTGGCGCGGTGACCGATGTCGAGTGGGCGAGCGGCGCGCGCGACACCGCGCTGGTGCGCGCGGCCCGGCGCTGCGCGTTCGCGATGCGCTTCTTCCCGGCGGAGCGCGCCGGTCGCCCGGTCGCCGTGTGGTGCCGCCAGCGCTTCGACTTCGGGAGCGGGAGCGTGGTGCCCTGAGCGGCACCGGCCGCGTCCGTTGCGCGGCCTGCGCGTAAGCGGTAGCGTGCCGCGCCGATGAGCACTCCCACATTCGATCTCGGGACGCTGCGCGGCGTCGTCGCGCGCTTCGCCGGCCGCCGCATCGCGGTGCTCGGCGACTGCATGCTCGACCGCTACCTGTGGGGGCGCGTCGAGCGCATCTCGCCCGAGGCGCCGGTGCCGGTGGTCGAGGTGGAGCGCGAGAGCGACCGCCTCGGCGGCGCCGGCAACGTCGCGGCCAACCTGCGCGCGCTCGGTGCGACGCCGGTGCTGTTCGGGGTCGTCGGCGAGGACGAGAACGGCGGGCGCCTGCGCGGCGCGTTCGAGACGCTCGGCGTCGACCTGGCCGGGCTGGTGGCCGACCCGAGCCGGCCGACCACGGTGAAGACGCGCGTCATCGCGAACGCTCAGCAGGTGGTGCGCGCCGACCACGAGTCGCGCGCCGACCTCGCGGGCGCGGGATTCGCGGCACTGGTCGCCGCGCTGGAACGGGCGCTGCCGGAGTGCGCGGGGCTGATCGTGAGCGACTACGGCAAGGGCGTGGTGACCGCGCGCACGCTCGACGCCGCGCTCGGCGTGGCGCGGAAGCATCGCCTGGCGGTGAGCGTCGATCCCAAGGAGAGCCACATCGACGCCTACCGCGGGGTCTCGATCCTGACGCCGAACCAGCACGAGGCCGGCTTCGTCCAGGGCGTCCGCGTCACCGACGAGGCGAGCCTGATGGAGGTGGGCTGGGGCCTGCAGAAGCGGCTCGACGTGCAGGCGGTGCTCGTCACGCGGGGCGCGCAGGGCATGAGCCTGTTCGAGCGCGACGGCCGCTACACCTACCTGCCGACCATGGCGCGCGAGGTGTTCGACGTCACCGGCGCGGGCGACACGGTGGTGAGCGTGGTGGCGATCGCGCTCGCCGCGGGCGCCGACTTCCCGAACGCCTGCTACCTCGCCAACCACGCCGCCGGCGTGGTGATCCGCGAGGTGGGCACCGCCGCGTGCACGCCCCAGCAACTGCTGGCCTCGCTCGAGGACCGCCACGCATGAGCGCGACCACGCTGCCGGCCGAGGCGCGTGCGCGCCTCGACGACTGGCGCCGGGCCGGCGAGCGGATCGTGTTCACGAACGGCGTGTTCGACCTGATGCACCGCGGCCACGCCGAGTACCTGCGCGACGCGCGTGCGCTCGGCGACCGGCTGGTGGTGGGCGTGAACTCCGACGCCTCGGTGCGCCGCCTGAAGGGCGCGAGCCGGCCGCTGGTGGCCGCGGACGACCGTGCGGCGGTGCTCGCCGCGCTGCGCAGCGTCGACCTGGTGGTGATCTTCGACGAGGACACGCCGCTGCGGCTGATCGAGGAGGTGCGGCCCGACGTGCTCGTCAAGGGTGGCGACTGGGCGGTCGATCGCATCGTCGGGCGCGAGTCGGTCGAGGCCCGCGGCGGGCGCGTGCTGAGCATCCCGCTGCGCGAGGGCCACAGCACCAGCCGCCTGGTCGAGCGGATCCGCGCGGGCAAGAACGCGCTCGAGCCCTGACGCGCCGCGGCGCCCCGCCGCCGCGCGCCACGGATGCTGCCCGCACGGTGCCCGCACTCGCGACGCCCCGCGCCGCGCGCCGTCCACGCACCGCGCCGGAACACCGCCGGCCGCGCTCGGTGCCCCGCGCGCACGCGTTCGTCCCGCGGCGCTTGTCGGCGCGCGGGGGACGCTCCTAGCCTCCCCGCGTCCGAGCTTCCCGCCGCCCGCTGCGCGGCTCCATCGCTCTCGTCCCACCGAGGATCCCCGTCATGTCGCGACCGTTCGCCGCCTGCCGCCCGCTGGCCCTCGCGCTCCTGATCCCGCTCGCGCTGCCCGCCGCGGCGCTCGCGCATCCGGGCGAGCACGAGTCCCCGGAGGCCACGCCCAAGGGCCCGACCGCGCCCGACCTGCCGAAGTCGAGCGACCCGTGGGACGTGAACGTGGCGCACGCGCCCGCCGATACACTGCGCTTCACGACCTCCGAGGGCACCTGGATGGCGCTCGACGTGTCGCCCGATGGACGCACGATCGTGTTCGGCCTGCTCGGCGACCTGTACACCATGCCGGTCGCGGGTGGCGCCGCGCGCCGGCTCACGAGCGGCATGGCGTGGGACATGCAGCCGCGCTATGCGCCCGACGGCAAGCACATCGCGTTCACCAGCGACCGCAGCGGCACCGAGAACGTGTGGATGATGGACGCCGACGGCAGCCACCCGCGCCCGGTGACGCAGGAGGCGAACCGCTTCTCGAACTCGGCGGCGTGGTCGCCGGACGGCCAGTGGATCGTGGTGCGCCGGCGGCTCACCGACCGCAGCTCGCTCGGCACCGTCGAGCTGTGGCTCTACAGCGTGCTGGGCGGCGGCGGCATGCAGATCACCAAGAAGCTCGAGTGGGGCGACGCCAACGAGCCGGTGTTCTCGCGCGACGGTCGCTACATCTACTTCTCGGGGCGGCCGCAGCGGTTCCAGTACGACCGCAACGTGTTCCAGGGGATCTGGCAGATCCGCCGCTTCGACCGCGTGACCGGCCGCATCGTGACCGTCACCGACGGCACCGGCGGCAGCGGCCACGCGGCGTTCTCGCCCGACGGACGCACGATGTCGTTCGTGCGGCGGGTGCGCGAGAAGACCGTGCTGTTCCTCTACGACCTCGAGAGCGGTCGCGAGCGCGCACTCTGGAACGGACTCTCGAACGACAACATGGAGGGCTTCGCCTGGACCGGCGTGTACCCCAACTACGCGTGGACGCCGGACGGCAAGGGCATCGTCGTGTACGCCAGCGGCGGCTTCTGGCGGGTCGACGCCGGCTCCGGCGCCGCCACCCGCATCGCGTTCACCGCGCCGGTCGAGCAGCTCGTGACCCACGCGCTCCGCTTCCCGCAGACGCTCGACCCCGAGCAGGTCACGGTGCGCCAGATCGCCTGGCCGTCGCTGTCGCCGGACGGCCGCACCGTCGCGTTCTCGGCGCTGGGCCAGGTGTGGCGCTACGACATCGCGGCCGGCACCGCGCGGGCGCTCACCCCGGCCGGCCAGCGCGCGTTCGCGCCCGCGTGGTCGCCCGACGGCAAGTGGCTCGCATACGTCACCTGGCAGGACTCCGTCGGCGGACACGTGATGAAGCTGCCCGCCGCCGGCGGCACGCCGGTGCGGGTGACGCGCGTGGCATCGCAGTACCTCGCGCCGGCCTGGAGCCACGACGGCACCCGGCTCGCGTTCCTGCGCGGCAGCGGCGGCCCGCTGCGTTCGGGCGGCGACACCAGCGACGAGATCTGGTACGAGCTGCAATGGCTGCCCGCCGCCGGTGGCGACGCGAGGACGGTGCTGACCCTCGATACGCAGGGCGATGCGCCCAGCGTGCCGCGGCCGAGCTGGAGTGCCGCCGGAGACCGGCTCTATTTCGTCGACTACGGCGACGACCCGACCGGCAGCTCGCAGACGAATTCGCTGGTGTCGGTGCGACTCGACGGCACCGACCGCATCGAGCACGCGCACCTGACCAACGCCGAGGGTCTGGTGGTTTCGCCCGACGAGCGCTGGGTGGCCTACCGCGTGAAGTATGCCGCCTACGTCTCCGAGCTGCCCGCGGCCGGGCGCGAGCCGGTGGACCTCGGCCCCGATGGCGCGCTGCCCGCGCGCAAGCTGGCGGAGGACAGCGGCGACTGGCTGAGCTGGGGCGGCAAGGGACGCACCATCACCTGGAGCTCGGGGCCCGAATTTCGCAGCCTTTCGCTCGACAGCCTGACCGCGTTCTGGGAGCGCGCGCTGCTCGAGGCCGGCAAGCCGAAGCCGAAGCCGGACGCGAAGGCCGCGAAAGCCGACAGCGCCAAGGCCGACTCGAGCGGCGCCGGCAAGGCGGACGCCGCGAAGCTCGCCGAAGTCCAGCCGCCGCGCGCGGACTCGCTCTGGATCCGGCTCGCGGTGCCGCGCGCGCGACCGCACGGCACGGTGGCGTTCACCGGCGCGCGGGTGATCACGCTGCGCGGCGGGAACGAGCGCGAGGTGCTCGACGACGCCACGGTGGTGGTGACCGACGATCACATCCGCGGCGGTCGGTCCGCGCGGATCGACCGCGGTGCCGGCGGGCGCGCGGGTGTTCGACGCGCGCGGCAAGACCATCATGCCCGGCATCGTCGACGTGCACGCGCACGCGCACTACGCCAGCGCCGGCGTGGTGCCCGATCACTTCTGGTCGTACGACGCCAACCTCGCGTACGGCGTCACCACCATGCACGACCCGTCGGCGACCTCGTGGGAGGTGTTCACCGAGGCCGAGATGGTGCAGGCCGGCGTGCTGCGCGGCCCGCGCGTGTTCTCGACCGGCAACATCCTCTACGGCGCCGGCGGCCGCGAGGCGCTCCCGCTGCAGTCGCTCGACGACGCGCGGCGGCAGCTTGAGCGCATGAAGCGCCTCGGCGCGATCAGCGTGAAGAGCTACATGCAGCCGCGCCGCGAGCAGCGCCAGTGGATCCTGCAGGCCGCGCGCGAGGAGTCGCTGCTGGTGGTGCCCGAGGGCGGCGGCAAGTTCGAGGAGAACCTCGGCATGGTGATGGACGGCCACACCGGCGTGGAGCACGCGCTGCCCATCACGCCCATCTACGGCGACGTGGTGAAGCTGTTCGCGAGCAGCCAGAGCGGCTACACGCCCACGCTGCTGGTGGCGTACGGCGGGCTGTCGGGCGAGAACTGGTTCTACCAGCACTACGACGTGTTCGACGATCCCAAGCTCCTGCGCTTCACCCCGCGCAAGGTGATCGACGCGCGCGCCATCCGCCGCTTCGTGATGGCGCCCGACTGGGACTGGCACCACCAGGCGGTGGCGGCCGGCGCCAAGCAGATCCTGGAGGCCGGCGGCCACGTGCAGCTCGGCGCGCACGGCCAGCGCCAGGGGCTCGGCGCGCACTGGGAGATGTGGGCCCTCGCACAGGGCGGCATGACCCCAGCCGAGGTGATCAAGTGCGCGACTTGGAACGGCGCGTGGTACCTCGGCATGGACCGTGCGATCGGCTCGGTCGAAGCCGGCAAGCTCGCCGACTTCATCGTGCTCGACCGCGATCCGCTGATCGACATCCACAACACCAACTCGGTGCGCTGGACGGTGGCGAACGGCGTGGTCTACGACGGGGACACGCTCGAGCGGAAGTAGCGGGCTGGCGAGGCGGCGCGGGCGTATCATGCGTGCGGAAAGGTGACGGGATCGCCGCCCGGGAGCGGCCACCTCCAGACCCCCGAGGCGTCGCGCCGCACACTTCGACCCCGTCGAGCGATCCATGAGCCTGCGTCCGCCGCACGCGCTGCTCGCCGCGAGCGTGTTCGCGCTCGTCCTCGCCGCCGCGCCGCCGCGCGCGATCGCGTCGCCGCCAGTGCTGCCTCACTGGGAATGCTGGGTGCCGGACAGCGAGGTGGCCGGCGAGTGGACTCTCGCGGCATTCCTCGATTCACGTCACGACCGTCTCGTCGCCCTCAGGCGGGACATGAGCCGGGCGGGAACGCCGATTCGAGTGTGGACGCTTGACCTGGTCCCGGGTTCGCGCTGGAGCCTCGCCGGCGTGGACCCGGCCCCGTTCATGTGGAGCGCAGCGATATCGGACACCTCTCGCGATCGGGTGCTCTTCTACGCAGGGAGTGGGCCGGTCGACTTCGAAGGCGCGGTCTACCCGAGTGCCGTGGTCGCCCTCTCACTCGCCGAGCCGATGCACTGGGAACTCATCCCGGTCGAGGGCGAGTTTCCGCCGCTGCGCCTCTACTCGGGCGTCGCATTCGACACTCGACGAAACCACTTGCTCATCTCGGGTGGTGACTACTACACCGCCGAGGACGGCTTCATCGTCCGTCAGGATCTGTGGTCGCTCCAACTCGTGGAGCCGCGCACCTGGAGCGAGTTGGTGCCGGATGCCGCCCCGGACTGGCGATATGGGTTCGAGCTGAT
This sequence comes from Candidatus Eiseniibacteriota bacterium, assembly GCA_963725865.1. GTDB lineage: Bacteria > Eisenbacteria > RBG-16-71-46 > RBG-16-71-46 > RBG-16-71-46 > CAVSAC01. The sequence continues at coordinate 1,044,012 of CAVSAC010000010.1, read as the reverse complement.
CTATGACTCGACGCGCGACCGCCTGCTCCAGCAGAAGCTCCCGCGCGCCTGGGGGACACTCGACGTCGTGGATCCGGCCACCGGAGCGGTCGACTCGATCCGCCCGCTGAATCCGCTGATTCCCTGGAGGCTCGCGGGGGTCTTCGATCCCGGACTCGATCTGCTGATCTCCTGGCGAATCGTGGGGTATGAGGCGCTCCGCCCGATCGAGTGGCTTCGATTCGATCCCGCGCCGTGGTGGAGTCTTCCCGGAGTCGATGCCGGTCCGCCGCCTCCCAATCGGAGTCACCCGTTCCTGATCGACGATCCGGGACGCTCACGAGTCTGGGTGGTGAGCGGGAGCATTCCGAATTGGTTCGGCGACTACCATTCCACCGTCGGGGTCTGGGCACTGCGGTTCGATCCCGCGGAGGCGCCCATCGTCGAGTGCCCACGCCCGGCGAACGGCACGCTCGATCCGATCCAGTCGCAGACCTACGCGGCCGGCAATCCCCACCCGTACGCCTACGTGTATTCGTGGCGCCTCACCGACACGAATGGGTGGCCAGGGCTGCCGCTCACCGGGCAGGTCAGCGTGCCGGCGAATTCGGTGGTGCCCGTCACCGTGCCCGTTCCGGTACCGTTCACGGGGACATGGGTCGACACCCTGAAGTTCTCGCTGCTCGATCTGGGAGGGACGACTGTGTTCCATACGTGCGTGCAGGTGTTCAAGCCGAGCCAGGAGCCGCGGCTCGGCGTGCCGACAGATCGCGGGCGGATCGTGAGCGGTCTCGACGTACGCCCGAACCCGGCGCGCACGCGCGTCGAGGTGCGGTTCGCGCTCGGGTGGCCGCAGAGCGCGACGCTCGAGCTGCTCGACATCGCGGGACGCGTGGTCGAGCGGCGCGCGCTCGGCGTGGTGGCGGCAGGCTGGCACGATGAGACATTCGAGCTGCGCGCGCCGCGACGCGCCGGGCGTGTACCTGGTGCGGCTGCGGGCGGCCGCAGGCGAGCGCGTGGCGCGGCTCGCGGTGGTCCGATGAGCGCGCAGGCGGGACGGAACGAGCCGGGGTTCTCGCTGACCCCGATGGTGACGATGCTGTTCGTGGCCTCGCTCGCGGCGCTGGCCGCCGCGGTGGTGGTGCTGACGGTGGCGCAGCGGGTGGCATCGCGGGTGCCGAGCATCGCCAGTGCGCCGGTCGACTCGCTGTCGCGGGAGGTGGACTCCCTGCGCCGCCAGCTGGCGCTGGCGCAGAGCGCGGACCGGCCGGTCGACGCCATCGGGCCGTTCGAGATCGACGCGCTCAAGGAGCGGGGGCTCGCGAATCCGATCGCGGATCTCAAGGCCGACCTCGCGAAGCACCGCGAGCTGATCCCGTATGAGGGCGTGCTCGGCGGGACGATGGGCTTCTACTCGGACGCGGACGTCCACGTCTTGAACGACCGCTGGGTGTTCGCGCGCTTTGAGGACGGCCACGTCGGGGGCTTCGCGCTGCTCGAGTACGCCGTAAAGGACGGGCACGTCACCTGGAAGCGGGTGAAGGTGGCACGCGACGAATGATCGGGCCGTCGCGGCCTGGCGGGAGGCCGCGCCCAATCGCCCCCGCTTGCCTTCCTCCGTCCGGCCCCTTTACCTTGGCTCGTCCATTTTCCCGGGCGATCCATCACGTTCCGCTCCCGCGCCCCCCACACGGTGCCGCGGCGGAACGACCTGCGCCCGGCACGGAGAACCGTCATGTCCGAGAAGTTCCTGAACTACATCGGTGGGCGCTGGGTCCCGGCCCGCAGCGGCAAGAACTTCCTCAATCTCAATCCCGCGAACGGCGAGTCGCTGGGCGAATTCCCGGCCTCCGAGTCGGGCGACGTCGACGACGCGGTCGCCGCGGCCGCCAAGGCCTACACGACGTGGCGGCTGGTGCCGGCGCCGAAGCGCGCCGAGATCGTGTTCCGCGCCGGCGAGATCATCCGCGCCCGCAAGGAGGACCTGGCCCGCGCGATGACGCGCGAGATGGGCAAGATCCTCATCGAGACTCGCGGCGACGTGCAGGAAGGCATCGACATGGCGTACCTCGCCGCCGGCGAGGGGCGGCGCCTGTTCGGCGTCACCACCCCGAGCGAGATGCCGAACAAGTGGGCGATGAGCGTGCGCTCACCGATCGGCGTCTGCGGATTCATCACGCCGTGGAACTTCCCGTTCGCGATCCCCTCCTGGAAGATGATGCCCGCGCTGGTTGCGGGGAACACGTGCGTGTTCAAGCCGGCGGGCGACACGCCCGAGTCGGCGTGGCACTTCGTGAAGATCTTCGAGGAGGCCGGGCTCCCGCCGGGCGTGCTCAACATCGTGTTCGGCTCGGGCCGCAACGTGGGTGACCCGATGGTCGGCCACCCCGGCATCGCGGTGATCTCGTTCACCGGCTCGACCGAGGTGGGCAACGCGATCGGCGGCAAGGGCGGGGCACTCGGCAAGCGCATCTCGCTCGAGATGGGCGGTAAGAACGCGATCCTCGTGATGGACGACGCCGACCTGCAGCTGGCGGCCGAGGCCATCGTGTGGAGCGCGTTCGGCACCACGGGCCAGCGCTGCACCGCGTGCAGCCGCGTGCTCGCCCACGAGAAGGTGCACGACGAGCTGGTGGACCGCGTCGCCAAGATGGCGGCCGCCTGGAAGGTGGGCGACGGCCTCGATCCGTCGGTTCAGATGGGGCCCTGCATCAACAAGGGCCAGCTCGAGACGGTACTGCGCTACGTCGCCATCGGTCGCAACGAGGGCCGGCTGGCGACCGGCGGCTCGGCGCTCACCCAGGGCGCGCTCGCGAAGGGCCATTTCCACCAGCCCACCGTGTTCGCGGACGTGAAGGAGGACGCCCGCATCGCGGTCGAGGAGATCTTCGGCCCGGTGCTGTCGGTCGTGAGGGTGAAGGACATGGCGCACGCGGTCGCGGTGAACAACGCGTCGTCCTACGGGCTGTCTTCGTCGATCTTCACGCGCGACGTGAACCGCGCGTTCGCCGCCATGCGCGACCTCGACACCGGCATCGTGTACGTGAACCACGGCACCACCGGCGCCGAGACCCATCTGCCGTTCGGCGGCAACCGCGGCACCGGCAACGGCCACCGCGAGGCCGGCCACACGATGCTCGACCCGTTCACCGAGTGGAAGAGCATCTATGTGGACTTCAGCGGCAAGCTGCAGCGGGCCCAGATCGACAACAGCTAGGCGCTGACAGCGCCTCGACGCCTGAGTCAGGCGCCCGGGGACGGCCGGCCGCTTGATTCGACCGAGCGCCTCCCTTAGGGTACTTCGTCCGTTCCTCGATCCCAGACCCACGAGTCCAGGCCCGGCCGCCACGGCGGCCGGGGCCTCGTCCCACGGGAGAGGTCATGAATCTTCACGAATACCAGGGTAAGGAGCTATTCGCGCGCTTCGGCCTGCCGGTGCTGCCGGGCCAGGTCGCGGCCACGCCCGAGGAGGCACGGGATATCGCGGCCTCGCTCGGTGGCACGGTCGTGATCAAGGCCCAGGTGCTGGTCGGCGGCCGCGGCAAGGCGGGCGGCGTCAAGCTCGCGCTTTCGCCCGACGAGGCGTTCGATCGTGCGCGCGACATCCTCGCGCTCACGATCAAGGGCCTGCCGGTGCACAAGGTGCTGGTCGCCCAGGCGGCCGACATCGCGCGCGAGCTCTACCTGTCGATCGTGCTGGATCGCGCGAAGAAGCTGCCCCTCATCATGCTGTCGGCCGAGGGCGGCGTGGACATCGAGGAGGTCGCGCGGACGGCGCCCGAGAAGATCGTGAAGCGCGCCATCCCGCTCGGCGGGCTGCGGTCCTACGAGGCGCGCGCCCTGTTCCAGCCGCTCCTGAAGGACGGCTCGCTGGTCGCGCAGGCCGCCGACATCCTGCTCAAGCTCCACCGCGTCTACACCGAGGGCGACTGTTCGCTGGCGGAGATCAACCCGCTCGCCGTGACGCCCGCGGGCAAGGTGATGGCGCTGGACGCCAAGGTGATCCTCGACGACAACGCCGACTTCCGGCATCGCGACTGGGAGACCTGGCGCGACAGCGGCGACGAGACCGCGGGGGCGCGGCTGGCGCGCGAGAAGGGGCTCTCGTACGTGAAGCTCGAGGGCGACATCGGCTGCATCGTGAACGGCGCCGGGCTGGCGATGGCGACCATGGACCTGGTCAAGCACTACGGCGGCGAGCCCGCGAACTTCCTCGACATCGGCGGCTCGTCGAATCCCGAGAAGGTGACCGCGGCGCTCAAGATCATCACCAGCGACTCCCACGTGCGCGCGATCCTGTTCAACATCTTCGGTGGCATCACGCGGTGCGACGACGTGGCCAACGGCATCGTGGCCTCGCTGAAGGAGTCGCCGCTCCCGATGCCGCTGGTGATCCGGCTCACCGGCACCAACGAGGAGCTGGCGCGGAAGATCCTCTCCGACCACGGCCTCGGGGCCACGACCAGCATGGACGACGCCGTCCGGATGGTGATCGAGAAGTCGCAGGAGGTGACGGCGTGAGCATCCTGATCGACAAGAGCACGCGCCTGGTCGTGCAGGGCATCACCGGCCGCGACGGCGCGTTCCACACCCAGCAGATGATCGCCTACGGCACCAAGGTGGTGGCGGGCGTGACCCCGGGCAAGGGCGGCACCCAGATGCACGGCGTGCCGGTGTTCGACAGCGTGGCCGCGGCGGTCGCGGCGACCAAGGCGAACGCCTCGGTGATCTACGTGCCGGCCCCGTTCGCGGCCGACGCGATCATGGAAGCGGCCGACGCGGGGATCGGGCTGATCGTCTGCATCACCGAGGGCGTGCCGGTGCGCGACACCATGGTGGCGTTCCACCACGTCGCGACGCTGCGCGAGCAGCACGGCAACGGCCGGCCGCGACTGGTGGGCCCGAACTGCCCCGGGCTGCTGGCGCCCGGCATCGCGCGGGTCGGCATCATGCCGGGTCACATCGCCAAGCCGGGGCCGATCGGCGTGGTCTCGCGCAGCGGGACGCTCACGTACGAGGTCGTCCACCAGCTCACGCTCGCCGACCTCGGGCAGTCGACCTGCCTCGGCATCGGCGGCGACCCGATCATCGGCACCAATTTCATCGATGCGCTGACGGCGTTCGAGGCCGACCCGCGCACCGAGGCGATCTGCCTGATGGGCGAGATCGGCGGCACCGACGAGGAGGAGGCGGCGCACTTCATCCGGCGCCACGTCACCAAGCCGGTGGTCGCGTTCATCGCCGGCCAGACCGCGCCCCCGGGCAAGCGCATGGGACACGCCGGCGCGATCATCTCCGGCGGCACCGGAACCGCGGCGGAGAAGATGGCGGCCTTCGAGGCGGCGGGCGTGCCGGTGGCGCGCATCCCGTCGGAGATCCCGTCGTTGATCCGCGCGGCGCTGCAGCGCCGGCGGACCCGCGCGAAGGGCAAGGCCAGGCCGGCCGCGCGCCAGCCGGCAGCGAAATCAGCGGCCCGCAAGGCGAAGTCGGCGAAGCGGCCCGCGCGTCCGCCGGCCCGCGCGAAGCGAGCGGGCGGCAAGCCGGCAGGAAAGAAGCGGGGGCGGCGCTAGCCGCTCCGCGACCCGAACACGATCATCCCGGGGCGTTCGCGCCCCGTGACCGAAGGAGAGGTATGGCTCTGGAGCGCCCCCTGTTCATCGTCAAGCCCGACGCCGTTCAGCGCAATCTGATCGGAAGGCTCCTCGCGCACGTCGAGGCGAAGGGCTTCCGCATCGTCGAGGCACGCTTCGCGCGGCTGACCCGCGAGCAGTGCCAGGAGTTCTACGCCGAGCACAACGGCAAGCCGTTCTTCCTCGACCTGGTGGAGTACATGACCTCCGGGCCGGTCATGCTCACGTGCCTCGAGCGTGAGGGCGGGGTGGCGTATCTGCGCGAAGTCATCGGCGCCACCGATCCGGCGCAGGCGGCCGACGGCACCATTCGCAAGCTCTACGCCGAGAGCAAAGGTCGCAATTCGGTTCATGCCTCCGACAGCCTGGCGAGTGCCGAGCGCGAGGTGAAGCTGTTCTTCGGGGTCGCCGCGCTGGCGCGCTGACCCGCAGCGGAGGTCGGAAGGGGGGCGCACCCCGTCCGGCGTCCCAACCGGCGGAGACCCTCTCGCGGGTGGACGGGGCGTTGCCCGTATGCTAACGTCCCGCACCGTTCCGGGTCCCGCTGCGGCGGGCTTCTTTGTATGTCCTCATTTCTCATCGATCTAGCCACACTGCCGGCGGGGCTGAGCCGGGTTGAGGTCGAGGCCGAGGCAGCTGCCCTGGGACTCGCGGCATCGGAATGGTCCGGCTCCGTTCGCGGGCAGTTCGACGTCGAGCAGAACGGCGACCGGGTCTCGATCCGAGGCCGACTGGGCGCCGTGGCGCGCTTGGAATGCGTCCGCTGTCTGGGCGCGTTCGACCTGCCGATCCAGGTGCCGCTCGAGGTGTACGCCGAGCGGATGGGAACGGGCTCGAGAGACGAGGAAAAGGCTCTCGAGCGCGATCATTACATGAAGTTCCACGACGGGCGGCGGCTCGACCTCGGCGAGGAAGCTCGCGAGGCGCTGCTGCTCGAGGTCCCCATGACCCCCCGTTGTCGGGAGGACTGCCGCGGGCTGTGTCCGCGCTGCGGTGCCGACCTGAACGCCGGGCCATGCGGATGCGGCGCATAGGCACGGATTCTCGGCCCTCGCGCCGGTCCGAAGACGAAGGAGATCGCCATGGCGGTTCCCAAGCGGAGGCACTCCAGCACGCGCGGCAAGAAGCGCCGCACGCACTGGAAGCTCAAGCAGCCCGGCATCCAGAACTGCAGCCACTGCAGCAGCCCCAAGCAGCCGCACCACATCTGCCCCAACTGCGGCTTCTACGACGGTGAAGAGATCGTCGCCCCGCGTGAAGAGTAGTCCGGACCAGGACTGAATCCATGTCCTCGATCCCGCGCATCGGGATTGACGCGATGGGGGGCGACCTGGGAGTCGCCGCCATCGTCGAGGGGGTCGCGCTCGCCTTCCGCGAAATGCCCGGCAGCTTCGCGATCACGCTCGTCGGGCACGAGGGCGAGCTGCGCGTGGCGCTGAAGCACGCGCACGTCGAGGGCTACGCGATCGACGTGGTGCACGCGCCGGAGCGCATCGACATGGCCGACAAGGCCGCCACCGCCGTTCGCAAGAAGAGCCAGTCTTCGCTCGCGGTGCTGACCCAGCTCCACAAGGAGGGCGGCGTCGACGGCATGTTCAGCGCGGGCAACACCGGAGCGGTGGTGGCCTCGGCACTGCTCGGCCTCGGCCGCCTCGAGTCGGTGTCGCGCCCGGCGCTCGCGGCGTTCATGCCGAGCGCCTCGGGGGGCAGCATCGTGCTCGACCTCGGCGCGAACTCCGAGTGCAAGTCCAGCTACCTGGTGCAGTTCGCGCACATGGGTTCGGTCTACGCGCGCCACCTGCTGGGGCGCTCCAATCCCACCGTCGGCCTGCTGTCGATCGGGGAGGAGGACACCAAGGGCAACAGCCTGGTGCTTGAGACCCTGCCGCTGCTCAAGGAAGCGCGCCATCTGAACTTCATCGGCAACGTCGAGGGCCGCGATGTCTTCAAGGGCACCTGCGACGTCATCGTGACCGACGGCTTCACCGGCAACGTGATGCTGAAGACCGCCGAGGGGGTCGTGAGCCTGTTCACCCAGTACGTCCGTGAGGAGCTCAGGAGGGACCTGCTCGCCAAAGCGGGCGCGGTGTTGATGGCGCCGGCGTTGAAGCGCATGAAGCGACGCCTCGACTGGGAGGAGCACGGCGCCGCCCCGCTGCTGGGCGTGAACGGCGTCTGCTTCATCGGTCACGGGCGCAGCGGGCCGCGCGCGTTCCGTAGTGCGATCCGCACCATGCACCGTTTCGTGACGGAGCGGGTCAACGCCCACATCCGTGAGGAGATTCTGGCGGACCATGACAGCGCGGCCTGACGCCATCCGGGGCGCCACCATCACCGGCACCGGCATGTACGTGCCCGAGCGCATCCTCTCCAATGCCGACCTCGAGAGCATGGTCGAGACGTCGGACGAGTGGATCGTCGAGCGCACGGGCATCCGCGAGCGGCGCATCGCCGCGGCGGATCAGGCGTCGTCGGACCTCGCCCTGATCGCCTGCCAGCGCGCGCTGGCGATGGCGAAGCTCGAGGCCCGCGAGATCGACCACATCCTGGTGGCGACCACCACCCCCGATCGCATCCTGCCTTCATGCGCCTGCACGCTCCAGCGCAAGCTGGGCGCCCCGCGCGCCGCGGCCTACGACGTGTTCGCGGCCTGCACGGGTTTCGTGTTCGGGCTCGGGATGGCTCGCGGGCTGGTCGGCGCCGGCGTGGCGGACACCGTGCTGGTCGTGGGCGTCGAGACCCTCTCGCGCATCGTGGACTACAGCGATCGCAACACCTGCGTGCTGTTCGGCGACGGCGCGGGCGCCGCGGTCGTCCGGCCCTGCGCGAGCGGCACCGGTATCGTGGCGATCGACATGCACAGTGACGGCGACATGGGCGAAGTGCTCGAGGTGCCCGCGGGCATCTCGCTCAACCCGGCGAGCGAGCAGACCGTGCGCGCCCGGCAGCACTTCATCCAGATGCAGGGCAAGAAGCTGTTCCCGTTCGCGGTGCGCTCGATGGAGGACAGCCTGCGGCTCTGCACGGCCGCGGCGGGCGTCGGCATCGACGACCTCGATCTCGTGATCCCGCACCAGGCGAACCTCCGCATCATCGACGCGGTGCGCGAGCGGCTCGGCCTGCCGGCCGAGAAGATGTACGTGAACATCGATCGCTACGGGAACACCTCGTCCGCCTCGATCCCGATCGCGCTCGACGAGCTGGTTCGCTCCGGGCGGATCCAGCGCGGCGACCACATTGGAATGGCCGCGTTCGGCGGCGGTGCGACCTGGGGCGGCAGCGTCATGCACTGGACCCTGCCGGCGCCGGTGGTGGCCGAGGCCGCGGTCTCGGTCGGGGCCGGCCGCGAGGTGAGCTCGTGAGGCTCGCCTTCCTGTTCCCGGGTCAGGGTGCCCAGACCGTCGGCATGGGCCGCGCGCTCGCGGAGGCGTTCGCGTCCGCGCGCGCGACGTTCGAGGCCGCCGACCGCGCGCTCGGCTTCCCGCTCTCTCGCATCTGCTGGGAGGGCCCCGAGGACGAGCTGCGCAAGACCGTGAACGCCCAGCCGGCGCTGCTCACGCACAGCGTCGCGGTCGGGCGGCTGTTCGAGGCCGCGGGCCTGCGACCGCAATGGGCCGCGGGGCACAGCCTCGGCGAGTACTCCGCGTGCGTGGCGGCGGGCGCGCTCGACTTCGAGGACGCGGTGCGGCTGGTGCACCGCCGCGGCGCGCTCATGTACCAGGCGGGGCTGGACCGCCCCGGCGCCATGGCCGCGATCCTCGGGCTCGCCCGCGAGAACGTCGAGTCCGCGTGTGCCGAAGCCGCCGCAGTCGGGGTCGTGCTCGCGGCGAATCTCAACGCGCCCGGGCAGGTGGTGATCTCGGGCGAGATCGCCGCCGTCGAGCGCGCGTGCGAGATCGCCAGGGCGAAGGGCGCCAAGCGCGCCATCCGCCTCGAGGTGAGCGGCGCGTTCCACTCGCCGCTGATGGAGTCGGCGGCCGCGGGGCTCGGCGCCGCGCTCGATGCGGTCACGATCCGCGACGCACGCTGCCCGGTGGTCACCAACGTGGACGCGCAGCCCGCCCGGAAGGCCGACGCGATCCGTGCGGCTCTGAAGGCCCAGCTGCTGGGAGCGGTGCGCTGGGAGGACTCGATGCGCCGGATGCGGGCGGAGGGCGCCGAGGGTTTCGTGGAGCTGGGCACAGGCAAGGTCCTGCGCGGGCTGCTTCGCACGATCGACCGCGAGGCGCCGTCCTGGAGCGCCGAGGACCCCGAGAGCGTGTCCGCCACCCTGAGCGCGCTGGGCGTCGCGCTCCCGGCCGGGAGGTCGTGATGGAAACGAGCACCCAGTCGAGCCTCGATCTGAGCCAGGAGCTGTCCGGCCAGGTGGCGTTCGTCACCGGCGGTGCGACCGGCATCGGGCTCGCGATCTCGCGAGCGCTGGCCGCGCGCGGCGCGGCGGTGGCGATCTTCGCGCGCAACCACGAGCGCGCCGCGGCCGCGGCGAGCGGGCTCGGCGTGGGAGCGCGTGCGCAGGCCTACGCCGCCGACGTCGCCGACGAAGCCTCGGTGGAGCAGGCCTTCGGCGCCGCGCTCGCAGCGCTCGGACGCGTCGACATCCTGGTCAACAACGCCGGCGTCACACGCGACGGGCTGTTCGTCCGCATGAGCGACGCCCAGTGGGACGAAGTCATCGACACCAATCTCAAGGGCGCCTTCCACGGCTGCCGCGGGGTTGCCCGTACGATGATGAAGGCCCGCTATGGCCGCATCGTGAACGTGTCGTCGGTGGTGGGTCTGATGGGCAATGCCGGGCAGGTGAACTATTCGGCGTCCAAGGCGGGCCTGCTCGGGCTCACCAAGTCGCTCGCCCGCGAACTCGCCGCGCGCGCCGTCACGGTCAACGCAGTGTGTCCGGGCTTCATCGATACTGAAATGACGGCGGCGCTGCCGGAGGCGGCGCGCGCCGATCTGCTGGGGCGCATCCCGCTCGGTCGGTTGGGCCGCACCGAGGAGGTCGCCGAAGTCGTTGCATTCCTGGTTTCACCCCGCGCCGCCTACGTCACCGGCCAGGTCTGGACGGTGGACGGCGGCATGGTCATGTAGCCGTCCGAGTCAGGACGGGAACCCCACCCCCACACAGGAGGTGACTGCAGTGGCGGCATTCAACGAAGACCGGGTCAAGGAGATCATCGCGAAGGAGCTGGAAGTCGACGGCAAGCAGCTGTCCCCAGAGGCCAAGTTCATCGAGGACCTGGGCGCCGACTCGCTGGACATCGTGGAGCTGGTGATGGCACTCGAGGAGGAGTTCGGACTCGACATCCCGGACGAGGACGCGGACAAGCTCAAGACCGTCGGCGACGCGATGAACTACCTGAAGTCTCACGCGACCGCGTAGTGCACAAAGTCCGGGCCGGCTCTGCGCGGTCGCGCCCCCCCGCAGTTGAGGCGGGGGCGTCCTGCGCCGGAGCGAAGGGTCCGGATCTCACGGAGATGGACGCGTTATGCCGATGAACGGCCGCCGCGTGTTCGTGACCGGTACGGGCGTCGTATCGCCCCTCGGGAACGACACCGGCACCTGCTGGGACAATCTGATCGCCGGGCGCTCGGGCGCCGGGCCGATCACGCGTTTCGACACCTCGGACTACACCACGCATTTTGCATGCGAGGTGAAGGACTTCTCGTTCGAGGGGATCCTCGACCGCAAGGACGCCAGGCGCATGGATCGCTTCGTCCAGTACGCGGTCGTGGCCACCCACGAGGCGCTCCGCACGGCGGGGCTCGACCTCGAGCGTGAGGATCGGGATCGAATCGGCGTGGTGCTCGGCTCGGGCATCGGGGGCATGGAGACCTTCGAGACGCAGCACAGCCAACTGGTCGCGAAGGGACCGGGCCGTGTGAGTCCGTTCTTCATCCCGATGATGATCCTCGACATGGCGCCCGGTCAGGTTTCGATCCAGTTCGGGCTGCGGGGACCCAACTTCTCGACCACCTCGGCGTGCGCCTCGGGCGCCAACGCCATCGGCGAGTCGCTGCGCCTGCTGCGCGCGGGCGATGCCGACGTGATGATCACGGGTGGGACCGAGTCGACGATCACCCCGATGGCCGTGGCCGGATTCGGCAATTCACGTGCACTCTCCACTCGCAACGACGACCCACAGCGTGCCAGCCGTCCCTTCGACAAGGATCGGGACGGATTCGTCATCGGTGAAGGCGCGGGCATCCTCGTCCTGGAGACGGAAGAGCATGCCCGGCGCCGTGGCGCGCCGCTTCTCTGTGAACTCACTGGCTATGGCGCATCGGGGGACGCGTTCCACATGACCGCTCCCGCCGAAGACGGCAACGGCGCTGCGCGCGCCATGCGGCGTGCGCTCGACGACGCCCAGCTGCCCGTCGACGCCATCCAGTACATCAACGCCCACGGCACCTCGACCCCCGCCGGCGACCCCATCGAGGTCCGCGCGGTGAAGGACGTGTTCGGGGAACACGCTCGGCGTCTGATGATGAGTTCCACCAAGTCCATGACCGGCCATCTTCTCGGAGCGGCGGGTGGACTCGAAGCGGTGATCACGGCGCTCACCCTGGTGCGCGGGGTCGTTCCACCCACGATCAATCTGGAGCAGGCAGACCCCGTATGCGACCTCGACTTCGTTCCCAATCAGGCCCGCGCGGCCCGCGTGACCGCCGCGATCTCGAACTCGTTCGGGTTCGGGGGGCACAACGTGTCACTGGTGATGCAGGCCGTGAAGTAGGCGGCCGCCCGCGCCGCCGCGGCGGGCGCCGGCGTAGTGGACGCGGAGGCCGGAGCTCGGCGCCTCCGCCGCAGGGTTTCTCGCTGTGGCGCTGGCTCGGCTCGCTGTTCGGCGCCGAGCGCCGGCCCCAGCGCCCGGCTCCCGCTGCGCCCGCCACGACCACCAGCGAGTCGGAAGCCCGCGCGCTGCAGGAGTTCCAGCGGCACTTCAACATCCATTTCCACCGCCTCGAGCTGCTCAAGCTCGCGCTCACCCATCGCTCGTACCTGAGCGTGACGGGTCAGGGGCCCAACGAGTCCAACGAGCGACTCGAGTTCCTCGGCGACTCCGTGCTCGGCCTGGTGACCAGTGAGCACCTGTACCGGGAGCATCCCTCCGAGCACGAGGGCGAACTCACCAAGACCAAGTCGCTGCTGGTCTCGAAGAACATCCTGTCCCGGCGGGCACTGAACATGGGGCTCGGACGCTACGTGCTGATGAGCCACTCGGAGGCGGAGTCCGGCGGCCGCCAGCGCCTCTCGATCCTCGCCGACGCGTTCGAGTCGGTGATCGCGGCCATCTACCTGGACCAGGGCTTCGAGGACGCGCGGCGCTTCATCACGCGCTGGCTGCTCGACGACGCCCGGGCGATCTCGGCCGACAAGCGTCACACCAACTACAAGAGCCAGCTGCAGGAGTACGTGCAGAGCACATTCCACACCCATCCGGTCTATCGCATCCGCAACGCGATGGGACCCGACCACTCGAAGATGTTTCTGGTCGAGGTGGTGGTGCGGAACAAGACGCTGGGGGCCGGCAAGGGCAACAACAAGAAGGAGGCCGAGCAGGCGGCCGCGCGCGATGCCCTCGACCACGTCGGCGGTGATCGACGCGAGAAGCGTGAAGAGTATCCGCGCGAGGAGCGCCCGGTGCGCGAGGAGCGTGCGCCGCGCGGGGACCGCCCGGCGCGTGAGGAGCGTGCGCCGCGCGAGGACCGCCCGGCGCGCGAGGAACGCCCGGCACGTGAGGAGCGTGCGCCGCGCGAGGAACGCGCGAGTCGCGACGAGCGTCGCGGCCCCGAAGAGCGGCCCGCGGCGGAACCGCGCGGCGCGCGTGACGACCGCGGCGAGCGCGGGGCGCGGAGCGAGCGCCGCGAGGAACGTCGCGATGAGCCGACGCGCGGCGGGCGTCCCGTCGACTCCGGCCGCCGCGCCAGCGAGCCCCCGGTGGCACCGACGGTGGACGCGGACGACGAGGACGACAACGATGAGCGCCGCCCCCGCCGCCGCGGGCGCCGCGGCGGGCGCGGCCGTCGTGAAGGCGGAGTCTCTCCGGCCGTGCCGGCCGCGATGACGGGCTCGGTCGGAGCCGTGGTCCCGCCGACGCCGGCCGAGATCGAGCCGGAGGAGTTCGAGCCGCTGCCTCCTGCGTACGAGGAAGACGATCTCGAGGAGGTGGGTCGCCCGGAGGGCCCCGCCGACGAGTTCGGGGAGGAGGACTACCTGCCTCCGATCCCGCGCCGCGAGCACGGGCAGGCGACGGAGGACGAGGACTTCGACGAGGATGAGCCCGTGGCGCCGGCCGCATCCGAGGCCGAGCGGCCCCACGGCCTCGTGGGGAGGCCGATCGACGAATTGGCCGAGGACTCGGCGGACGACGAGCCCGCGTTCGACGCGCCGGACGAGCCGCGTGCCGGCGAAGCGCCCGAGACGAGTCCGCCGCCGCCATCGTCGGCAGGCGAATCCGAGACACCGCGCTTCGGGCGCCGCACCAAGCGCCGCGGGCGCTGAGGCCCGCGCCTCCGCGCACGAAAGAAGACGGGCGGCGAGCTGTGGCTCGCCGCCCGTTCCGGGTCCAGGGTTGCGCCGATCAGCTCGGCGTTCTGGGATGCGCAGGCGAAGGAGCCCCGCTGCCCATGGGGGATTCGGACCCGAAGCTGAAGCGGGAGACTTGCGTCCCCCGCTCCCAAGCTGCCGCCACTCACGCTCCGGACAGGCCCCTCGGATCTTCCGTGCCCGTCACGCGGTGACGACAGATCTCTTGATTTCGCGTTCGTCGTTGTCGCGGCGGTCGCTGCTCCACCTGCCTTGTGTCTGGAACCTCCACCGTCGCCTCCACGCTCATGCAGTCTCGGTGCCAACTCATCGGATGCAGGTGGCGCGCGGAGCCGCTCCTGATTCACAAGGAGTTACGGGGACCACGGGCTCTCGGCTTGGCTCGGCGATTGTGGTGCTCGATGCATGACCGGGACACATCGTCGCGCCGCACCAGGGCGACCTGCCGCAAGTCGAATGTGGCACGTGAAGACTGGAGAGTGGGTCACTTCGTCCCGGGGCGGGACAGATCAGGTCCTTCGGCGGGCGGGTCTGGGCGCAGCCGCGCGGCCATGCGGTGCAGGGTCCGTCTCGAGATCCCCAGGATCTCGGCCGCGCGCGTGCGATTGCCGCCGGTGTGCTGGATCACGCGTGCCACGTAGCGCTCGATCATGACCGCGAGCGAGGCGAAGCCGTCCTCGACGACCGCGGCGCCAGAGGTCGGCGCGAGCAGGCGAGCGGGCAGCGCGTCGGGACCCACCACGCTCTGATTCGAGAGCAGCACCGCGTGTTCGACCACGTTCTCCAGCTCGCGGACGTTCCCGGGCCACGCGTAGCTCGCCAGCCGCGCCAGCGTCTCGGGGGCGAACCGCGGCGCGGGGCGCCCGTTGTCCCGCTCGATCTTGCGCAGGAAATGCTCGATCAGCGCCGGGATGTCATCCGGGCGCTCGCGCAGCGGGGGCAGCGCGAGCGCGACCACGTTCAGCCGGTAGTAGAGGTCCTCGCGGAAGCGACGGTCGCGGACCATCGCCTCGAGGTCGCGATGCGTCGCGCCCACGATACGGACGTCGACCTCGATCTCCTCGTTGCCGCCGACCGGCTTGACCCGCTGCTCCTGGATGACGCGCAGCAGCTTGGCCTGGAGCGGCAGGGAGAGGTCGCCGATCTCGTCGAGGAACAGCGTGCCGCGGTGGGCCTCCTCGAACAGGCCGCGACGCGTCGTCACCGCGCCGGTGAACGCTCCGCGCATGTGGCCGAACAGCTCGCTCTCCAGCAGCCCCTCGGGGATGGCGGACACGTTGACCGGCACGAACGGTTGCTGAGCGCGCGGGCTCTGCAGGTGGAGGGCGCGCGCGACGAGCTCCTTGCCGGTGCCGCTCTCGCCCAGGATCAGCACGTTGCTCTTGCTGGGCGCCACGCGGGCCACGGTCTTGAACACCTCGAGCATGCGCGGGGAGCGCCCCACGATGCTCTCGAGCGCCAGCCGCGCGCCGGGCTCCTGCCGCAGCTCGCGCACCTCGATCGTCATGCGCTTCTTCTCGATCGCGCGCTGCAGCAGCGCGCCCAGCGCGGCCCGCTCCGGCGGCTTGGAGAGGTAGTCGTAGGCGCCGTCGCGGATCGCCTCCATCACCGATTCGATGGTGGCCTGCCCGGTGATGAGCACGACCGGGACCTCGGGAGCGCGCTCCTGGACATGGCGGAGCAGCTCGAGCCCGTCCCGTTCGCCGAGCCTCAGGTCGGTCAGCACCACGTCGAACTCCGAGGCCGCGAACGCCTCGATCGCCTGCTCCACGCTGTCGGCCTGGACGGCCTCGTGGCCGAACGATTGCGCGATGCGGGCGATGACGTTGGCGACGGCGGGCTCGTCGTCGACAACCAGGATGCGAGCGATTTGGCGCGGGACACTCATGGGCGCTCCCAAGGGCGGACGCGAGAGAGATACCACAGCGACGCGCTGCGCGCGCACGGGCCTGGCTGGCCCCAGCGGTGCATGCTACGCTCCCGCGCATGTGGATCGTTGCCTGCGCCCTGTCCCTGGCCGCGGCCTCGACCGTGCCGTTGGACACGACGCTGCAGGCCGACGCCTCGCGCTTTCCCAGCCTCGAGGCGTTGCGGCACTACGCGTCCGGACGGCTCCTCGAGGAGCGCGGCCTGACCAGCGAAGCGCTCGGGGAGCTGTACCGGGCGCTGGCGGTCGATCCGCGCGCGCCGGCGCTCCTGCGCGAGGCGAGCGAGGCGAACCTCCACGTCGGGGAGCCGGTGCGCGCCCTCGAACTCGCGGATCGCGCACTGACCGCCGATTCCGCCGACGCCCGCGCCCACTGGCTGCGCGGGGCCGCACTGTTCCAGCTCCAACGCTATCCGGAAGCGTTCGACGCACTCCAGCGCGCCGCCCGGATCGCTCCCGACGAGACCGAGTACCAGCGCACGCGCGCGCGCGCCGCCGAGCAGCTGGAGCGCTGGGACGAGGTGGCGGATGCGTGGCGCCACGTGCTGCTGCAGGACAACGAGGATGGCGAGGCGTGGTTCCAGGTCGGTGCCGCCGAAGGGCGTCTGGGTCATTTCATGGCGGCGGACTCGGCGCTGGCCCAGGCCGAGGAACTGAACCCGCAGCGGCCCGGGCTCGACTTCCTGCGCGGGCTGATCGACGAAAGCCTCGGGCGCTCGAACGGCGCGGTGGACCGCTTCCGGCGTCACCTCACGCTCCATCCGGACGATCGCGACACGCGCCGGCGGCTGGTGGAACTCCTCGCGCGCTCCCAGCGCTTCGACGAGGCGTACACCCTGGCGCGGCAGGTCTCGCGCGAATCGCCCGACGACCTCGAGGCGCTCGAGATCGAAGCCGATCTGGCCTACCACGCCGGCAAGCCCGCCGACGGCCGCGCCGTCCTCGATCGCATGATGCGAGGCGCGCCCGAGGAACCGGCGTTGGTGGCGCGCGCGGTCGGGGTGCTGGCCCGCAACGAGCGGGCCCACGAGGGGGCCCAACTCGCCCAGGAGTGGGCGCAGCGCCATCCCGCTGATCGCCGCGGAGTGGCGCTGGCCGCCCGCGCGCACGCGGCGGCGCACGACTGGATCGCGGCCGAACGCCTGGCGCGCGCCGCGATCGGCGCGGAGCCCGATTCGCTCGGGCCGCGCCTGCTGCTGGGGCGCATCCAGCAGGGCTCCGAGCGTTGGTCCGCGGCCGAGTCGACCTGGACCGACGTGCTGGCGCGCTTTCCGGACGCCCCCGGCGTGCTGCTCGAGCTGGCGTTCTGCCGCGAGCGCACCGGGGACGCGGGCGGCGCGGAGGCGGCCGCGCGCGACGTGCTGGGGCGCGAGCCCGACAACGCGACGGCACTGAACTTCCTCGGCTACATGTTCGCCGATCGCGGAGAGCGTCTGGAGGAGGCCCTCGACCTGATCCAGCGGGCGATCGCGCTCGACCCCGACAACGGGGCGTTCATCGACTCCCTCGGATGGGTGTACTACCGCCTGGGCCGGCTCGAGCAGGCGAGGGCGGAACTGGAGCGGGCCCTGCGCCTGACCCAGGGGGATCCGGAGGTCCACGAGCACCTGGGAGATGTTTACAAAGATTTGCGACTCATGGACTTGGCCCGCGAGCAATACCGGCTCGCGCTGGCCTCGAACCCCACCAATCCGCGCGTCAAGAGCAAGCTCTCCGAGCTCCGATGAACCCCGGGAACCCCTGCCCCCGCAATGGGGTAAGCACGAAGGGTGAGTGAGACCGTGGGACCTGACCGCGATCCCTCGTCGCCGCCCATCCTCAGCCTCTCGGACGAGGACCTCATGGCCCGGGTGGCCGAGGAGGACGAACGCGCCTTCCCGGAGTTGATCCGGCGCTATCAGGGTCGAGTGACGAACCTGGTGGCCCGGGTGCTCAACGATCGGGAGTGCTCGGACGATCTCGCGCAGGAGGTCTTCATCCGGGTCTTCGTCCATCGCCGGAACTACCGGCGCGGGTCGAAGTTCTCCACGTGGCTGTTCACGATCGCCGTGAACCTCGCGAAGAACGAGATCCGGCGGCGGGTGAGACGGAGGAACTGGTTCAGCCTGGACGCGCTCCAGGAAGTGCTGAAGGACAGCGCCCCGCAGCTGGCCGATCATCGTGAAGGGCGTGAACGCACGCTCGAGCGCGAGCAGCTGCAAGAGGCCGTGGCACGAGCGATCGCGACGGTGCCCGAGAAGTACCGTCTCGCGCTGGTGCTGAGAGACATCGAAGGATTGCCCTACGAGGAGATCGCCGACGTGCTCGGCATCCCTGGCGGGACGGTGAGATCGCGGATCAACCGGGCTCGCGGGATGCTCAAGCGCAAACTCCAACCGCTACTGCGACGGGACGAAACGACATGACGTGCACCGGGATCCGGAGGCTGTTCGACGCCTACTGGGACGACGAGACCACACAGGTCGAACGGGAACTGATCGAAGCCCATTTCATCGCGTGCCCCGATTGCCGCGCGCGCTACGAGGCGCACGCGCGGACGCTCGAGGCCATCGGGTCGCTGCCTCGCCTGGAGGCCGCGCCCGACCTGGTCGAGCGCGTCGTCGCCAGCGCGCGCCGCGCGGAACGCGCACCCGACCGCCTGCCGGTGGTACCGACGCCGGTGTGGCTGCCGGCCGCAACCGCCGCCGCGGTACTGGTGGTCGGGGCCTTGGCGGTCCTGCCGATGCTCGCCCGGCGCTCGAGCCGGCTCGTCGCCGTCTCGCGCACCACCACCGCGGCGCCGCGCCAGCCCGAGCTGGTGAGCACGGTGGCCGCCGACGCGTCGGATGGCCAGCGCGCGGCTGGACTCGCGCGCACGCCCGCCCGCTCGGGCGCCGCGGTGGCGACCGTCACGGACAGCCTGTTCGACCACAACGCCGACGTGGAGTTCATCCTCGATCCGCTCGCCGTTCGCCGCGGGGCGTCCACGGCGACGCGCTCGGTGAACGGCATCCAGGCTGAGCGCGCGGTCATCTCGTTCTAGGCGAGGTCGCATGATGCCCTGGACCGCTCGTCCTCGGAGTGCCGCACGCCTCCTGTTGGTGGCGTGCGGACTCGCATGGGCGGCGGGCGCGCCCCCGTCGTGGGCCCAGGGCACGCTTTCCGCCCTTCAGACGGACGTGGACCAGCTGGCGCAGCGCGCCCGTCCGTCGGTGGTCTCGGTGGTCGCCGAGATGCCACCCGCGCGCGCCAGCTCCCGCGCGGGCGCCGCCGCACCCCCGCGACTGCGCGTGGGCTCCGGGGTCGCGATCGAGGAGAGCGCGATCCTCACCACCGCGAGCGTGGTCCAGGGCGCGCGCCGCGTGTTCGTCCGCACCTCGAACGGCATCGAGGTCGAGGCTCGGCTGGTCGGCTTCGACCTGATCCTCAACCTCGCCTACCTGCGGGTGCCGGACCTGCGCCTCCCGCCACTGCCGCTCGCCACCGAACGGCCTCCGCAGGCGGGCGACTGGGCGATCGCGCTCGGCACTTCGTTCCGGCGCGAGCCGACCCAGTCGGTGGGACAGGTCGTGGACCGCCACGTGGAACCCGGGCTCACGATGTTCCAGCTCACGAACACGGTCTATCCCGGCAACAGCGGCGGTCCCGTTCTGAACGCGCGCGGCGAGCTGGTCGGCATCGTGCTGGGCGAGCTGGGGGCGCTGAGCGGCTCGGAGTTCGAGCGCCGTCCGGGCGCCAATTCGCTGATGCTGCCGATCGAGAACGTGCGGGTCGCGTGGGACGACCTGCGCCGCCTCGGCCGCGTCCGCCACGGCTGGCTCGGCATCGCCTCGCGCGCCGCCTTCGTGGAGAGCAGCGTGGAGAAGGGGCTGCGGATCCCGATCGGTGCGCTGGTCGAGTCGGTCGCCCCCGGAAGTCCCGCGGAGCGCGCGGGGCTCAAACCCGGCGACTTGGTGGTGGCCTTCGAGAGCGAGCGCGTCGAATATCCCGAGCAGCTCGGCCGCTGGGTGACCGCCTCGCGACCGGGGACGCCGGTGGAGATCGTGTGGGTGCGCAGCGAGGTCCGGCAGACCGCGCGGGCACCGCTCGGCGAATCGCCCAACGCCCAGCCCGAGTGGGTGGTCACGAAGGCCACGAACCCGGCACCGGCCGCGTCCGCCGCGCGCATCGGCCAGCTCGAGCACGAGATCGAGCGGCTGCGCGGCGAGCTCGCACGGCTGCGCGGCGAGACGCCCGGTCCAGTGCGCTGAGCCGCGCCTCGACGCCACGCGCGGTCCCGCCTAG
The DNA here is from genome assembly GCA_963725865.1 of Candidatus Eiseniibacteriota bacterium. Taxonomy (GTDB): domain Bacteria; phylum Eisenbacteria; class RBG-16-71-46; order RBG-16-71-46; family RBG-16-71-46; genus CAVSAC01. The sequence goes on along the minus strand of CAVSAC010000010.1, from coordinate 1,023,668 downwards.
ACTGCGCGCCGTGCCGTCCGACCTGATCCTCCGCTATCCGCCGCACCGTGCCGCCAGCCGCGTCCGCATCGCCGCCGGCGCGCTCGATGGCCTGGGTGCCTTCGTGCGCCGGGTGTCGCGGGCCCGGCGCGTGGTGGTGGTGACCGACACCCGAGTCGGCTGGCTCTACGGTGGCCGTGCCCGCCGATCGCTCGTGCACGGCGGCTTCGCCGTCCACGTGCTCGAGGTGCCGGTGGGGGAGCGCAGCAAGCGCGCCGATCGCCTGGCGCGGCTGTGGGAGGCGTTTGCGGAGGCGGAGCTGCCCCGCGATGGCGCGGTGGTCGCCCTGGGGGGCGGAGTCGTCGGCGACCTCGCGGGCTTCGCGGCCGCCAGCTACCTGCGCGGTGTCGACTGGATCGGCGTGCCGACCACCTTGCTCGCCCAGGTGGACAGCAGCGTCGGTGGCAAGACCGGCATCGACCTGGCTGCGGGCAAGAACCTGGCGGGCGCGTTCCATCAGCCGGCGGGCGTGCTGGTGGATCCGCGGGTGCTCGCAACGCTGCCCGCGCGTCACCGGCGCGCCGGGCTCGCCGAGGTGGTGAAGATGGGCTTCGGCGTCGATGCCGCGCTGTTCCGCTGGTGCGAAGCGCGCGCGGACGCGCTCGCCGCCGGCGAACCGGCGGCACTGGCCGGCGCGGTGCGGCGGGCGATCCTCGCCAAAGCGGCGGTGGTGCGCGCCGACGAGCGCGAGCGCGACGGCGGCGGGCGCACCGCGCTCAACCTGGGGCATACGCTGGGTCACGCGATTGAGGCGGCGCTCGGCTACCGCGGCCTCCTGCACGGCGAGGCGGTGGCGATCGGCCTGCGCGCCGCGGCCGCGCTCTCGGAGCGGATGGCCGGGCTGCCGGCGGGCGAGCGCGCGCGACTGGTGGCGCTGCTCGACGCGATCGGACTGCCGAAGCGCATGCCGCCGATACGGCTGGCGCGGCTGGCGGCGCACATGGCGCGCGACAAGAAGCGTGCGCCCCGTGGGGTGCGCTGGGTGTTGACCCCCCGGATGGGCTCTGCTAGCGTGCCGCGCTTGATATCGGGCCGCCTCGTGCGGGCGGTCCTGCTCGAAGTCGGAGCCCGGACCTGACCCGTATGCATCGCATCCTGGTTCTCCACGGCCCGAACCTGAACCTGCTCGGTACTCGCGAGCCGGACGTCTACGGATCCACCACGCTGGACGAGATCGACCGCCGGCTGACCAGCCTGGCCGCGGAACTCGGATGCGAGGTGGAGTGCCGCCAGAGCAACCATGAGGGCGTGCTCATCGACGTCCTCCACAGTGCACGCGGACGTTTCCACGGCGTGTTGCTCAATCCCGGGGGGCTGACCCATACGAGTGTCGCGCTTCGAGATGCCGTGCTCGCGGCGGGTCTGCCCGTGATCGAGGTCCACGTGTCCAATCCGCAGACGCGCGAATCCTTCCGTCATCTCTCGCTCATCTCCGGCGCCGCCGTCGGCGTCGTGCAGGGCTTCGGAGCGGACTCCTACACCCTCGCGCTGCGCGCCATGACGGCGCGCCTCGGCCATGCCCGCACGGCGTAAGTCGCGCCCGCGCAAAGCGGGAGGCGCCCCCAAAGCGGTGAAGGGTCCGGCTCCGTCGGCCGATGACTCCAGGAGCGAGATCCTCGGTGGCATCGGTCTCGGGGACATCCGCCAGCTCATCCGCCTCGTCCAGCGCACCGGCATCGGCGAGCTCGAGATCCAATCGGGCGACCGGACGGTGCGCATCGCGGCGCACGCGGGGAGCGCGGTCACGGTCGGCGTCCCGGCGGTCGCGGGTCCACCCGCGGCACCGGAGCGTGCGTCCGCGCCGGCGGCGGCCCCCGCTCCGGCCGAGAACCTCGCGGCGATCACGTCCCCGATGGTGGGGACCTTCTACCGTGCTCCGGCTCCGGACGCCGATCCCTACGTCGAGACGGGCGACACGGTCGAGATGGGGCAGACGGTGTGCATCATCGAGGCCATGAAGCTCATGAACGAGATCGAGTCCGAGGTCAAGGGCAGGATCGTGAAGATCCTGGTCGAGAACGCCCAGCCCGTGGAGTTCGGTCAGAAGCTCTTCCTGGTGGAGCCGGTCTGATCCGCGGCAGCGCCGCGCCCGGGGGTATGGGATGAACATCCGAAGCGTGCTCGAGAAGATGATCGCGGCCCATGCCAGCGACCTGCACCTGAAAGCCGGCACGCCGCCGGTCGTGCGCGTGGACGGCGTGCTCTACACGCTCGACGATCCGCCGCCGTCCGCCAAGGACCTGAAGGATGTCGCGGAGCAGCTCCTCAACGAGGAGCAGCGCGCGTACTTCTCGACTCACAACGAGATCGACTTCGCGTTCGGCGTCTCGGGCCTCGCGCGCTTCCGCGCCAACGTCTTCATGCAGCGCGGCACCCCCGCCCTCGCGCTTCGCCACGTGCCGGTCGAGGTGCCGAGCATCGAGGACCTGCACCTGCCGCCGGTCGTGCGCGAGCTGGCGTTCTCGCCGCGCGGTCTCGTCCTGGTGACCGGGCGCACCGGTTCCGGCAAGTCCACGACGCTGGCCGCGATGGTCGACGCGCTCAACCGCGTGACGACGCGCAACATCATCACGGTCGAGGATCCGATCGAGTTCCTGCACCGCGACCGCATGTCGTTCATCCACCAGCGCGAGGTGGGGCTCGATACCCGCTCGTTCAACGACGGGCTCAAGTACGTGCTGCGCCAGGACCCCGACATCATCCTGGTCGGCGAGATCCGCGACCTCGAGACCATGAGCACCGCGCTGATGGCGGCCGACACGGGCCACCTCGTGCTCTCGACGCTGCACACGACCGACGTGGTCCAGACGCTGCAGCGCATCATCTCGTTCTACCCGCCGCACCAGCACGACGAGGTGCGGCTGTCGATGTCGGCGAACCTGCGCGCGGTCATCTCGCAGCGCCTCATTCCGCGGCTCGACGGCGCCGGGCGCGTGCCCGGCTGCGAGGTCATGGTGAGCACCCCGACGCTGCGCGAGTACATCATGAACCCGGAGAAGACGCCGTTCATCCACCAGGTGGTGGCCGAGGGCGTGACGCAGTACGGCATGCAGACGTTCGACCAGTCGGTGCTCACGCTGCTGCGTGACGGCCTCATCACCGAGGAAGAGGCGCTCAAGAACTGCAACAACCCGAACGAGCTGAGCCTCAAGCTCAAGGGCATCTCCGCCACGTCGGACCGCTTGTGGCAGCCGGTGGACTCGGCCGACACCGAAACCCTGGGCGCCAGCGGTCGTCCGGGCGGGTCCTTCCACGAATAGACGCGGCGCGGGGTGCGCGGAGCCGCCGCGCGCCCCGTCGCACGCCTCGCGGGGAGCATGTTCAAGAAGGTCCTGGTCGCCAATCGAGGAGAGATCGCGCTGCGCGTCATCCGCGCATGTCGCGAGCTGCGGATCGCCACGGTCGCGGTCTTCAGCGAGGCGGACCGGGACAGCCTGCACGTCCGGCTCGCCGACGAATCGGTGTGCATCGGCCCGCCGGTCCCCGCCCAGTCCTACAACCACGTCGCGCGCCTGATCTCGGCCGCCGAGGTCACCGGGGCGGACGCCGTGCATCCCGGATACGGATTCCTGTCCGAGAATGCGCACTTCGCCGAGGTCTGCGCCTCGTGCGGGTTCACGTTCATCGGCCCGACCCCCGAGATGATCCGTCGCATGGGCGACAAGGTCGCCGCGCGCGTGACGATGCAGGAGGCCGGGCTGCCCGTGGTGCCCGGCAGCCCCGGCGCGGTGGCCGACGTCGAGGAGGCCGCGGGGATCGCGAAGGCGATCGGCTATCCGGTGATCATCAAGGCGGCGGCGGGCGGCGGCGGCCGCGGCATGCGCGTCGCGTGGGAAGAGCGCCAGTTGCGCACCGGCATCGGGATCGCGCAGGCCGAAGCCGGCGCGGCGTTCGGCAACGACGCGGTGTATGTGGAGAAGTTCATCACCCGCCCGCGCCACATCGAATTCCAGCTCTTCGGGGACGCCGATGGGCACCTGATCCACCTCGGCGAGCGCGAGTGCTCGGTGCAGCGGAACCACCAGAAGCTGATCGAGGAATCGCCCAGCCCGTTCCTCGACGCCACGCGACGCCGCGAGGTCGGCGCGCTGGCGGTGAAGGGGGCGCAGGCGATCGGCTACCTCAATGCGGGCACCATGGAGTTCCTGTTCGATCAGGACGGCTCCTTCTACTTCATGGAGATGAACACCCGCATCCAGGTGGAGCACCCGGTGACCGAGGAGATCACGGGCCTGGACCTGGTGAAGGAGCAGATCCGGGTGGCCGCCGGCGAGCCGCTGTCGGTGACCCAGGACGAGGTGGAGTGGAGCGGCCACGCGATCGAGTGCCGCATCAACGCCGAGGACCACACGCGCGGCTTCCGTCCCAGCCCCGGCACCATCACGTACTTCTACAAGCCCGGTGGCCCGGGGATCCGGATGGACAGCCACGTCTACGCGGGCTACACGGTGCCGCCGTACTACGACTCGATGATCGGCAAGCTGATCGCGCACGGGAAGGACCGCCCGGAGGCGCTGCGGCGGATGGAGATCGCGCTCGAGGAGATCATCATCGAGGGCATCCAGACGACCATCCCGTTCCACCTGCTGGCGCTGCGCCACGAGCGCTTCCGCGCCGGCGACCTCGACACCCACTTCGTCGACCATCTGCTGAAGCCCCAGGCCGAACCCGCGGCCCAGCGCTGACGCCATGCGCGTCTCGGTGTGCTTCACGCCCGGTCCGCCGGACGTCCCCGCCGGTGCCGCCGCCGCGATCGTCGACGTGCTGCGAGCCACCACCACGCTCACCGTCGCGCTCGACGCCGGCGCGGCGCGCGTGATCGCCGTCGCCACCCCGGCCGAGGCGCTCGCGCGGCGCGCCACGCTGCCCGCGGCGTGGGCGTGCGGGGAGCGCGACGGGCGCATCGTGGCCGGCTTCGACCGCGGGAACTCGCCCGACGAGTACCGCGACGATGCGGTGCGCGGGCGGACGCTCGTGTTCGCCTCCACCAACGGCTCGCAGGCGCTGCTGCGCGCGCGCGCGGCGCGTCGCCGGGTGCTGGTGGCGCTGATCAACGTGAGCGCCGCGGCGGCCGCGCTGGCGGGCGAGGCCGAGGTGGTGGTGGTGTGCGCCGGCAAGGAGGGTCGCTTCGCGCTCGAGGACGCCGCCTGCGCCGGCGCGCTGTGCACGCGCCTGGCGGACGGCGGCGCCACGCTGGTGGGGCCCGCGGCCCGACTCGCCCGGCGACTGGCGCCCGCCGATGCGGCGGCCGCCCGCGCGCTGGTGCGGGGCTGCGAGCACGGGCGCTACCTGCGTTCGCTCGGCGCGACGTTCGCCGCCGACGTGGAACGCTGCGGCGCGCTCGACTCCCTGCCGCGCGCGTTCGACGTGTGAGCGGTCAGCGCCGCTGCGCCGACCCGAGCATCACGAGGCCCACGCTCCCGAACAACAGGTCGGCGGCCCACGCCGCGAGATACGGCGGGACCGCGCCATTGTGGCCGAGCGCCTGCCCGGCACGCAGGATGGCGTAGTACAGGAACGCGATCGCCACCGACAGCCCGAAGCCGAGGGCCGCGCCCTGCATTCGCAGGCGGGTCGCGAGCGACGCGCCGATCAGCACCACGATCAGGTTCACGAGCGGGAACGCGAGCTTGAGGTGGAGGTCGACGAGGTAGTTCGTCACCCGCGCGCCGCTCGCGCGCAGCTTCGCGACGTAGGCCTGCAGCTCGCCGAAGTCCATCTCGGCCGGGTTGCGCGACTCCTTGGCGAAGTCCTCGGGGCGTTCGGCGAGCCCGGTCACCGCGAGCCGCTCGAACGGCTTCGCCTCCTCGCGGCTGCCTTCGAACGTGCGCGTCACCCCCGAGGCGAACACCCAGCGCCCCCCGACCCACGTGGCCTCGGCGGCGTCGATGCGGCGCGTCAGGGTGCCGGCGCGGAATTCCTGCACCGACACCTCGTGCATGCGCTGCTCCTTCACGAGGTACAGCCGCATGTAGAAGATGCGTCCGCCCTCACCCAGGTAGGTCACGTCCGCGCGCTCGCTGACGTTTTCGCGCCGTACGCCCTGGATCTGACGCTCGTAGATCGCGTCGCGCTCGCGGTTGGCACTGGGCACCACGCGCTCGCTCAGCAGGAACGCGACCGCGACCGCCAGCAGTGCGACTCCGAACACCGGGCGCAGCAGCCGCAGCAGCGACAGTCCGGTGGCGCGCATCGCGGTCAGCTCGCCGAACTTGTTGAGCTGCCCCAGCGCGAGGAACGTGGCGAGCAGCAGCGCGACCGGCAGCACCTGCACCACCACCTCGGGAGCGCGGTAGAGGTAGAAGCGCGCGATCAGCAGCGCCGGCGCGCGGTGGTCGAGGAACACGTCGATCTTCTCGAAGATGTCCACCACCACGAAGATCGTGATGAACCCCGCGAGGCCCAGCATCAGATAGCCGGCGAACTCGCGGAGCACGTAGCGGTCGAGGATCCTCACGCGGCCGCTCTCGGCATCCGGCGCGGCAGCAGCCCACCCAGGTCGCAGGCGCGCAGCGTCGCGTGGACGCCCCACAGCCCGAGCACCAGGTTCGGCAGCCACATCGCGAGCCACGGCGCCAGCAGCAGCCGGTTGGCGAGCTCCTCGCCGCCGATCAGGCACAGGTAGTAGAAGAGGAAGAACAGCACCGAGACGAACGCGACCGCCGGGCCCGCGCGGCGCACCCGCATCCCGAGCGGCGCGCCGATGAGCATGAACACCACGCACGCGGCGGGCAGCGAGAACTTCTTGTGGATCTCGACCGAAAGTCCGGCCAGCCGGCGGCTGAGCGCGTGACTCTCGAGGCTCCACAGCTCCACCTCGGTCTTCATCAGCGGGGTGCCCATCGCCCGCTGGAGCGTGGAGTCGCGGCGCCCCAGCCGCCCGCCGAACGCCAGCGCGATCCGCTGCCCCAGCGGCAGCAGGTCGGGCGACAGCACCGCGAGGGCCCGCTCCGGCAAGCCCGCCTCGCGCAGGTGCTGCGCGCGCGACTCGAACGCGCCCCGGTACTGCTCCATGACGCGCTGGCGCTCGAGCAGCAGGTCGCGCGCGCTCATCTCGCGGTCGCTGCGCTGGTCGCGCACGGTGCGCTCGAGCATGCCGCCGGCGCCGAGGATGTGGATGACCTGGGTCTTGAACACCATCCGGTGGTAGCGCCGCGACCCCTGCTCGTCGGCCACCACCTCGTGGATCTCGCCGTCCTTCAGCTCGAGCGAGGCGTCGCGCCCATCCGGCGTGTACGACAGGCGCCCGCGCTTGGCCAGGATGGTGCGCGGCGGGCCGCCGGGCGTGGACTGGTAGATGGTCACGCCGCGCAGTTCGTTGGTGCGTCCGTTCACCGACTGCACCAGCAGGTTGTACCCGGGGAAGTCGGTGATGAACACCCCCTCCTGGAGCTTCGCGGTCGGCCGCATGCGCCCGATGTCGATGAGCAGATTCGCGAGCGAGTGGTTGGACTCGGGCAGCACGTGGTTGTTGAACAGCGTGAGTCCGACCGCGAGCAACCCTGCGGCGACCAGCGGTCCGGCCAGGATCCGCAGCAGGTTCACACCGCTCGCGCGCAGCGCGGTGATCTCGTTGTCCTGCGACAGTCGGCCGAACGTCATCAGGGCCGCCACCAGCACCGCGCACGGCACGCTCAGCGCCACGATGTAGCCCAGCGAGAGCAGGAACAACTGGCCCACGATCAGCGGGGCCACCCCGCGGTTCACCAGCAGGTCGAGATAGTCGAACATCACGTCCATCTCGAGGATGAAGGTCACCACGCCGAATCCCAGCAGGAACGGGACCACGTGGAGCCGGAGCACGTAGGCACGCAGGATGGACACGCGCGGCAGCCTAACGCATGGCCCGACGCGCGGGCCATGGCGACGCAGCACCCGGAGCCCGCGCAGGGGTCGCGGCCGCCAGCGGTGCGAGGCTGGGAAGCGAGCCGCCCGCCCGGAAGCCTCTCAAGCCCACCGTCCCGCGGCCGATCAGGAAAGGAACCAGATGCAGGCGAAGGAGGTAGGTACGAGGGATGGGCATGGCCCGCAGCCTACCCCAGGCGCCGGGGAAGGAGCGAACAGGAAGCCGCCCAAGGCTTTGACCGTCCGAAGGCGGGCTGCTAGGGTCGCGCCTCCTTTCGCTCCCTGAGGGTCCTCCTGCCGAAACGATGCTACTCGCCCTGACTCTGCCAGCCCTTGGCCTGCTGCTGGCCTTCCCGGGCTTTGGCCTTAAGAAGCCGGTTAACCAGGCGCCGGTCGACACCCTGCCCCCGCCCTGGAAGAGTGCGTCCCGGCTCGCGCTCGAATCCGATCTCGTCACCGGCCAGCTGCTGCCGCTGCACCCGGGCTGGGGCCCGAGCCTGAAGCTGACGTTCGATCCCCGGAAGTTCGCGGTGACGTTCGACCCGGATTCCGGCGAGGTCGCCGCGGCCACCGAGTTCGGAGACGTGTCGCTCGGAGCCGGCACCCGCATGCCGGTGAACGAATTCGCGCGCGAGATGAACCGCCGCGGCTTCCGCCAGTCCTGGCGCGAGCGCTCGCGCACCATGATCAACAACGTCGCCGGCGGAGGGACCACCGCGCAGCGCACGCAAGGCCTCTCGTTCGCGCTGCCGTCGCCGCTGCCGCGGCGCATGCAGTCGTGGCTCGGACCCGGCGGACCGGCGATCAACGTGTCGGGCTCCGAGAACATCCGACTCTCGGGCACCAGCAACTGGACCAACGAGCAGATCGGGCTGCTCGGCCAGAAGCGCTCGCTGTTCCCCTCGCTCGACATGCAGCAGGATCTCGACATCCGCCTCGAGGGCCAGCTCTCCGATCGCATCAAGGTCAACCTGCTGCAGAACTCCGCCAACCAGATCCCGCTCGCCAACCGCATCGCGATCAACTACAAGGGCGACGAGGACGACGTCGTGCAGGCGCTCGACCTCGGCAACACCAACCTCACGCTGCCCGGCACCCAGTACGTGTCGTACTCGGGCAAGAACGAGGGCCTGTTCGGCGCCAAGCTGGCGACCCGGGTGGGGCCGCTCGATCTCACGGTGCTGGCGAGCAAGCAGGAAGGGCGCAGCGAGCGCGCCTCGTACGGCGGCGGCGCGTCGCGACAGCAGCAGACGCTGCTCGACGCCGACTTCGTTCGCGGCGTGTACTTCTTCCTCTACGACCCGAACCAGGAAAGCTCGCTCGACATCCCGGACTCCAGCATCCGCGTCTACGTCGACGACGCCAACCCGTACAACGACGCCACGTTCACGGTGAAGGGCCGGGCTTACGTCGACCCGCGGTTCCGGAGCCACCTACCCGGGCGACACCGCAAAGGTCGACGGTTCGTTCGTGCTCAAGAACCCGACCGACGACTACGAGATCCTCCAGGTGTACGGGCCGTACTACAAGGTGCTGCGCATGCGGCAGCCGCTGACCGACGAGCAACGACTGGCGGTCAGCTATTCGGCGCGGCCGGCGGGCTCGGTCGGCGCGTACGACATCCAGGTGGGTGGGCTGTACGAGGCCGATTCCGCGCTGGTGCTGAAGCTGCTGCGCCCCCCAGCCCTCGCGCTGGGCAAGGACCCCAACTCGGAGTTCTACGACACCACCCGCCCGCTCGACTCGGTGCGCGAGCTGGAGCTGAAGAACTTCTACCAGCTGCCGGGCTCGCGGATCGATCCCAAGACCTTCCAGCTCTCGATCCGCCGCGACGTGATCCAGCCATACCAGACCACGGTCCCCCGCCCGGGCGGGGCGATCCCGTACGTCGAGCTGCTGGGCCTCGACAACTTCAACGAGACGAGCGGTACCCCGGTGGCCGGCCACGACGGGGCGATCGACGGCACCGCGCTGAAGGACAACCAGAGCGCCACCTACAACGTGTTCGTCGACTACGAGAACGGCGTGCTGTTCCTGCCCGACCTGCGCCCGTTCGCGCCGCGGCTCAAGGAGGCGGACGGCAAGATCTTCGACCGACTCCTCAGCCATTCTCTGCTACGGCGCGACTCGCTGGTCGCCGATCGCGACTCGCTCGACGGCGCCAACACGTTCATCTACGACAAGTACACCGTGCACCGCAACGAAGACGCCCTCTACTACATCGACGTCGACTTCACCGCGGCCAAGGCCGGCGGCGAGATCCAGCTCGGGCGCGGCAACATCATGGAGGGCTCCGACGTCGTCACCATCAACGGCCAGCCGCTGGTGCGCGACCGCGACTACACGATCGACTACGACATCGGCCGCGTCGTCCTCAAGCGCCAGGTGGGGGCGGCGGACAACCTGAACATCGACTACTCGTACGCCCCGCTGTTCCAGCAGGCGGGCCGCACGCTGCTGGGCAGCGCGTTCCGGCTCGACGGGCGCGACCGTTCGTTCGGCGGCGCGTTCCTGTACGAGAGCCACGGCGCGCAGGACCTGAGGCCGCGCCTCGGCGAGGAGCCCTCGCGCAGCCTGATCGGCGACCTCAACACCGACTGGGCTTTCCATCCGACCTGGGTGACGCGGCTCGCCGACCGGCTGCCGGGCGTGCGCACCACGGCGCCCTCCGACCTGCGCATCCAGGCCGAGGGCGGCATGTCGTTCCCCAACCCGAACACCCGCAACGAGGTGTACATCGACGACATGGAGGGCGTGCGCGACGCGGTCTCGCTGTCGATGGGCGCCGAGCGCTGGCACATCGGCAGCGTGCCGAGCCGCCTGGACAACGGCGCGATCACGAAGTTCACGAACATCACGCACCAGCTGAACGCCGAGGTGCACTGGTTCCTGCCGCCCACCGGCATCAAGGAGAAGGACCTCAAGCCCACGCTCACCGACGCCCAGGGCGCCAACAACAACCGCCAGGCGCTCGCGATCTCGGTGCCGCGGCGGCCCACCGGAGCGGCCGATCCGCGGATCGATCCGACCGACTCGCTGTGGGTGTCGCTGACCTACCTGCTCGACCCCACCGGGCTCGACCTGCAGCGCGCGCAGTTCATCGAGCTGTGGGTCAACGACTGGAACGACCGCCACGGAATCGCGCTGCGCGACCGCGTGCGCGGGCACCACGTGAAGCTCCACCTCGACCTCGGCAAGGTGAGCGAGGATCAGATGCGGGCGCCGGGCGAGCTCCCGAACGGAGCGCTCGACAGCGAGGACAAGCTGGTCGACGGCCAGCGCGACGGCCAGCTGAGCGCGACCGAGAGCAACAACGAGGACACCGGCGTGGACGGCCGGGTCGACTCGAAGGACGCACACGGGGAGGACCTGGTCGAGACCGCGCCGAAGCTCGACCTCACGACCGCCAGCGACGCCGATCCCCAGGGCGACGACTTCGCGCGGCCGTACGACAACTACAACGACCTCGACACCCGACGCTGGCGCAACACCAACGGCACCGAGGGCAACCGGCAGCTCAATCCGACGCCCGACACCGAGGACCTGACGCCCGACGGCATCCTGGACACCCAGGAGAACTACTACGAGTACACGATCGATCTCGGGGAGAGCCCGTCGCGCTACCTCGTCACCGACGTGGACTCGGCGTTCGCCGGCAATCCGAACGTCGGCGCCGACAACGGCTGGCGGCGCTATCGCATCCCGCTCGACGACGACCTGCGTGTGGCGTTCGGCGTCCCGAACCTCGCGCTGACGCGGCACGTGCGGCTCTGGCTCGAGGGCATCATCGATCCCGACCCCGATCCCAACACCGATCCGCTGTGGGTCGACGACAAGCAGCGCGACGTCGTGCGCCCGTTCCTGGTGCTCGGCGGGCTCGACATCGTGGGGAGCCGCTGGCAGGCCAGCGCGGTGCCCGCCTACGTGAGCAGCAAGGGCACCACGCTGACGCTCAACACTGTGAACTCGGTCGACAATGCCGACGTGTACGTGCCCCCGTTCGATCCCAAGGAGCGACGCAACGGCAGCCAGGGCGTGAAGGAGCGCGAGCAGTCGCTGGCGCTCGAGTTCACCCAGTTCGACGTCGGCGACACGCTCGAGGCGTACAAGAACTTCTCGGTCGACGAGAACTACAGCCGCTACGGCAAGCTCGACTGGTACGTGACCGGCTTCGACATCCCGAACTACGATCCCGCGCGCGACACGCTGTGGTACTTCGTGCGCTTCGCCTCGGACGAGACGGGCCGCAACTACTACGAGTACCGCGCCCCGGTGCCGACCTCCTCGAGGCTCGGCAGCGTCAACTGGGCCCGCGTCTCGCTGCCGCTCACCGACCTGTCGAACCTGAAGCTCAAGACGGGCTTCCCCGCGTTCGACCCGATCCTCTACCACGACAGCAGCGGGACGGTGCGGTACGTCATCAAGGGCCGGCCGTCGTTCACCCGATTGCGACGCATCTCGGTGGGACTCATCAACGGCAACGGGGTCGCGGCCCAGCGCTGGCCCCGCGGGCAGCTCTGGATCGACGAATTCCGCGCCACCGACGTGGCGAAGGACGTCGGCAAGGCGGGCCGCATGTCGGTGACCGGCAACGTCGCGAACCTGATCCAGTACAACGGCGCGCTCAACACCCAGGACGCCGACTTCCTCTCGGTCGGGCAGACCCGCGGCAGCGGCAGCAGCCAGAACCAGCTCAACCTCGGGAGCACCCTGCAGCTGCACCGGTTCTTCGAAGGGACCGGCATCTCGCTCCCGATCTCGTTCGGCTACTCGCGATCCTCGATGAAGCCGCGCTTCACCGCCGGCGACGACGTGGTGCGCACCGGCGCCCTCGCGGACGCCAGCGAGAGCTTCTCGAGCACGCGCACGCTGAGCGCGTCGTACGCGCGGACCTGGAGCGAGCGCAGCAATCCCCTCCTGCGTCTCACGCTGGGCGGCATCAGCGCGAACATGTCGCAGGTCTGGGCGGACGCGCGCAATCCGACCTCGCTGAACAAGCACACCAACCAGACCCAGAACGTCAACTGGGACATCGCACCCCGCAACCTGTTCAATTTCGGGCTGCCGCGCACGAAGCTGAAGCTCTACCCGTTGCCGGAACGCCTCTACTGGCACTACGCGATGCAGTCGAGCGTGGACAGCACGTGGGACCGGGTGCGCGGCGTGTCCGATTCGCTGCTGCTGCGCAGCGCGACGCACGGGCGCTCGGCCATGGTCGCGTTCGGCGGGGACACGCGGCCGCTCGACATGCTCCACCACCATTTCGAAGGGGTCCGCAACCTCTCGCTGGACCGCGACGTGCTCGAGAACGGCGGGATGCTCGGCTCCATCAACTTCGGACGCGTGGTGTCGTGGGCCCAGGGGCTGGACGCCAGTTACACGATGCAGCGCGGCAACTGGCTGCGGCCGCGCGTGTCCTGGAACTCCAGCTACAGCCAGAACAACGGACCCGAGTTGTCGCGCGACCTCGGGATCCGGGCGATCAGCAACGGGCAGGGCGCGCGCCTGTCGTGGGACCTGCCGTTCGACAAGCTCGGCGGCCCCCGCGTGCCGCCGCCGCCGCCCGTCGTCCCGGCGCGGCGCGACACCGGCGCGACGGTGACCCCCGACAAGCCGCCCGCGCCCGCGCGGCCGCCGTTCCGCGTCACCGGGCTGTTCGCGCGGCTGGGCCAGGTCTCGATCGACGGCTCCGTCAGTCGCACGAGCAGCTACTCGCGGCTGTCGGGCACCCCCAGCTTGTTCTACCTGCTGGGCGTCGCCGAGGATCCCGGCCTCGGCGTCGATGGTGGCGATCGGGTGTTCCCGCAGTTCGGCAACCAGGTCATGAAGACGCTGACGCGGAACGTGCAGATGCGCAATCGCATCGACATCGGCTTCGGGGCGGCGCTATCGACCCGCGCCGAAGTCTCGGACCAGCAGCGCGAGGCGAACGCGGTGCGCGCCAGTTCGGCGTCGCTGCGCTTCCCGGATTTCGAGGTGGAATATGGCAACATCCCCACTGTCCTGCGCATCACGCGCCTGCTCAACAACGTGCGACTGCGCACCGCGCTCAACCGCTCCCAGACCTGGGAGCGTCAGGCGGGCGACATCATCACGGCGTCCGATGGCTGGCAGATGCAGCCGCTGATCGGCATCAACGGTGATCTCAAGAACGGCACGCGCGCCGAGCTCAAGGTCGACACGCGCAACACCGAGCGCCGGAACTACCAGCTGGGCGAGACGCGCCAGCAGGACCGCAACACGAGCGTCAATCTCAACCTCAATCGCTCGTACACGCAGGGCCAGAAGGTGAACGTGCTCGGACGCGAGACCCTCGTGCGCACCAGCATCTCGCTCGGCCTCTCGAGCGCGTATGAGAAGACCACGTCGGCGACGCGGCGCGTGCTCAACGGCCGGATCCAGCGCGCGCAGTTCCCGCGCGACGAGAGCCGCATCTCGGTCCGCGGCACCGGCTCGTATGGGTTCAGCAGCAACGTCACCGGCAACGCCGCGCTCGGCTACCTGCAGACCCACAACGTCACGCAGGACATCATGCGCCGCGGGATCACCGTCGAGTTGCGCGCGCAGTTCACGTTCTGATGAGACCGGCGCTCCGCATCCTCGCCGTGGCCTGCTTCGCCGCCGCGCCCGCCGCGTGCGCGCCACACACGCCGCCCGTGGACGGCGCCCGCATGTACGCCCGCGTGGTGCACCAGGTGGAGCAGGGCCCCCGGGTCCCGGGCACGCCCGCGCACGAGGCGACCCGGGCGTGGCTGAGCGCGGAGCTCACGCGGCTGGGTGCCCGGGTCGAGGAGCAGCGCTTCCCCGATTCCACGCTCGGGCGGCCGCTCGTGCTCACCAACCTGATCGCGCGCTTCGGTCCGCCGGCGGGCCGTCGGATCCTGCTGTGCGCGCACTGGGACACCCGGCCTTGGGCGGACCAGGATCCCGACACGACACGGCGCGGCGAGCCGATCCCGGGAGCGAACGACGGCGGCTCCGGCGTGGCGGTGCTGCTGGAGATCGCCGAGCTGCTGCACGAGCGTCCGGCGCCGGTCGCAGTCGAGCTGGTGTTCTTCGATGGCGAGGACATGGGACGCAGCACGCACCCCGAGGAGTTCTCGCGCGGCGCCAGCTGGTACGCCCGGCGCCTCGGCGATCGGCCGCGCGCCGATTGGCCGCGGGCCGGCTTCCTGTTCGACATGGTGGGAGACCGCGACCTCGCCATCCATCCCGAGGTGGTCTCCGCCCAGCGCGCCGCGAGCCTGGTCGCCCTGGTGCTCCAGGGTGCCCGCTCGACCGGCGCGAAGAGCTTCCATCCGGATCCGCTCTACGCGCTGACCGATGACCACATCCCGCTGATCGAGGCGGGGTTACCGACCGTCGACATCATCGACTTCGACTTCCCGGCGTGGCACACCGCCGCCGACGGCCCTGATCAGGTCTCGCCCGCCAGCCTGGCCGAAGTCGCCCGCGTGGCCGCCTGGCTGGTCTACGACAGCCCGCTCGCCCGCGGACGCTGACCCTCCCGCCGCTCCCCGCCGGCCCGGCGTCGCGCCGAGCCGGTACTTGCCTATTCCGTCCTCGTTCGGTAGATTGCGCGGTCGGAGTGGGGGAGGCGCGACCACTCCTTTTCTTGTCCCCATCGGAGCGAAATGGAAGTCCGAGAAGAGGTTCGGCATCTGGCCCAGCCCCTTGCCGAGGAGGCAGGGCTCGAGCTGGTCGACGTCGAGTTCGCGGTCCAGGGCCGGCACCGTATCGTCCGGGTCTTCCTCGACAAGCCCGGGGGGGTCACGGTCGGAGACTGCGCGTCGTTCAGCCGCCGACTGGCCGATTGCCTCGACATGAATCAATTGCTCGCGGGAAGCTTTCACCTCGAGGTGAGCTCCCCCGGGCTGGAACGCCCGATCCGCACACGCGAGTCGGCCGAGCGGTTCGCCGGCCAGCGCGTGTCGGTGCTGGCGCACGAACCGCGCGCGGGTCGCCGGCGGTTCGACGGCGTGTTGCTGGAGCCCACGGGCGAGCGGATCGGCGTGCGAATCGACGAAGGGGACGAGCACTGGTTCGACTGGATGGAGCTGAAGTCGGTCCGGCTGGTGGTGGATCCGTGGGCCGGCAAGCGGTCGCGGGGAGGGTCTCGATGAACAACGAAATCCTGGATGCGCTGAGCCAGATCACGCGCGAGAAGAGCGTGGATCGTGCGCTGCTCATCGAGACGCTCGAAGCCGGGCTCGCCAGCGCCGTGCGCAAGAAGTACGGCGCCACCGCGGACGTCGAGGTCAAGTTCTCGAACGAGACCGGAGCCATCACGTGCGTGCTGCGCCGTCACGTGGTCGAGCCGGTCGAGGACCCCGCGTTCCAGCTCACGCTCGCCGACGCCCGCCGGATCAAGCCCGATGCCCAGCCGGGCGACGTGCTCGAGACGTCACTCTCGATCGCGGAGTTCGGCCGCAACGCCATCCAGACCGCGAAGCAGGTGCTGATCCAGCGCGTGCGCGAGGCCGAGCGGGATCGCGTGTTCAAGGAATACGCCGACAAGATCGGCATCCTGGTGCGCGGCGTCGTGCAGCAGGTCGATCGCGGCAACGTCATCGTGAAGCTGGACCATTCCGAGGGTTTCCTGCCGGCGCGCGAGCAGATCCCGCGGTCCTACCACCGCCAGGGCGATTACGTGCGCGCGGTGGTCATCAACGTGGACAAGTCGGCGAAGGGGCCCCAGGTCATCCTGTCGCGCACCCACCCGGACTTCCTGCGGCGCCTGTTCGAGGCGGAGGTGCCCGAGATCGCCGAGAGCATCGTCGAGATCAAGGCGGTCGCGCGCGAGGCGGGCGCGCGCTCGAAGATCTCGGTCTTCTCGACCGACCCGCGGGTCGACGCGGTGGGTTCGTGCGTGGGTCTCAAGGGCTCGCGCGTGCAGAGTATCGTCCGTGAGTTGGGCGGCGAGCGCATCGACATCGTGCCGTGGTCCGCGGACCCGAGCGTGTTCGTCTCACGCGCGCTGTCCCCGGCACGCGTCCAGGACGTCCGCGTGCACGAGGCGGACAAGCGCATGCTGGTGGTCGTGGCCGACGACCAGCTCTCGCTCGCGATCGGCAAGGGCGGCCAGAACGCCCGGCTGGCGGCGCGGCTGACGGGCTGGAAGATCGATCTGGTCTCGAAGAGCGAGGAGAAGAAGCGCCAGGAGCTCGAACGCGCGAGCCGCGTCGAGGTCGAGAAGCTCGAGCTGGGCGAGGCGACCACCGAGAAGCTCATCAGCGCCGGCATCGAGACCGCGCAGGAGCTCATCGCGACGCCGCTCGAGAAGCTGATCGAGATTCCCGGGATCGGGGAGAAGACGGCCGAGAAGGTGCTCGCGACCGCGCAGGAATATCTGGCCGCGCACCCGCCGGTGGTGCCCGAGGAGGCGGCCGCCGAGATGGAGTTCACGCCGGAGATGGAGGCCGCGCCTGAAGCAGCGGCATCCGATGTGCCCGAGGGCGAGGTCGGCGCGGAAGCGGCCGATCGCGGTACCCCGAGCGGGGGGAGTGAATCGTGACCAAAGCAGCCGGACCGAAGAAGCTGCGCGTCTACGAGGTCGCCAAGGACCTCGGGATGTCGAGCGACGCGGTCCTTCAGATCGTCAAGCGCCTCGGCGTCGAAGTGAAGAACCACATGAGCACCCTGCTGCCCGAGACGGTCGGGAAGGTGCAGGCGGAGCTCGCGCAGTCCCGGACCGCGGTCAAGGACGAGATGGCGCGCAAGCACGAGCAGGATGAAAAGCGCGCGAAGGAGGAGCGCGAGCGCCAGGCCGCCGCCGAGCACGCGCGCACCCGTCCCGACCTGCAGCGGCATCCCTCGGTGCCCGCGACCGCCGGTTCGGCGGTCATCTTCCGTCCGCCCACGCCGGCGGCACCGACGCGTCCGCCCGCACCGCCGTCCGCGCCGCCGAGCCGTCCGCAGGGCGGCTCCAGCTATCGCCCGTCGTCTCCCGGCGGTCGCCCCACCTACGGCGGCGGATCGTCCGGTCCCGGCGGCCGTCCGTCCTACGGCGGCGGCGCTCCGAGCGGTCGTCCGAGCTTCGGTGGACCGCCGCCGACCGGTCGCGGCTTCGGCCCCAACGCGCCGCCGAGCGGTGGCCGTCCCGGCGGTGGAGGGGGCCCGCAGAACCGCCGACGTGATCGCAAGAAGAAGAAGAACGTCGACGAGAAGCTGGTGCTCGAGAGCGTCCGCAAGACCCTCGCGAGCCTCGACCAGGGCCAGGCGCGCCGCCGTCATCGCCGGCGCGACGAGGACGGCAGCGAGGTCACGACCGAGGATCGCAAGGTCCTGCGTGCCGCCGAATTCATCACGCTCGGCGAGCTCGCGAACCTGATGGAGGTCAAGACCGCGGAGGTGATCGCCACCTCGATGCGACTGGGCATGCTGGCGACCATCAACAAGCGCCTCGACAAAGACTCGATGATGGCCGTGGCCGACGAGTTCGGCTTCGAGATCGAGTTCGTGTCGGAGTACGTCGAGGAGGAGGCCGAGACCGAGGTCGAGGCCGGCGAGCACGTCCTGCCGCGCGCGCCCGTCGTCACCGTGATGGGGCACGTCGACCATGGCAAGACGTCGCTGCTCGATCACATCCGCAAGACCAACGTCATCGCGGGCGAGTCGGGTGGCATCACGCAGCACATCGGCGCGTACGACGTCGAGTTGACGGGCGGCAAGAGCATCTGCTTCCTCGACACGCCCGGTCACGAGGCGTTCACCGCCATGCGTGCGCGCGGCGCCGAGGTCACCGACATCGTGGTGCTGGTGGTGGCCGCGGACGACCGCGTCATGCCGCAGACCGTCGAGGCCATCGACCACGCCAAGGCGGCCGGGGTCCCGATCGTGGTCGCGATCAACAAGATCGACCTGCCGGCGGCGAAGCCCGAGCTGGTGAAGCAGGAGCTGGCCGGACACGGCGTGATCGTCGAGGAGTACGGCGGCAAGACGGTGTGCGTCGAGATCTCCGCCAAGAAGGGCACCAACGTCGAGAAGCTGCTCGACATGATCCTGCTGCAGGCCGAGCTGCTCGACCTCAAGGCGGATGCCACGCGCCGCGCGAAGGGCGTGGTGCTCGAGGCCCGCATCGAGCAGGGACGCGGCATCGTCGCGAGCGTGCTGGTGCAGAACGGCACCCTGCGCGTGGGAGACGCGTTCGTCGCCGGGCAGCACTGGGGACGGGCGCGCGCGATGTTCGACGAGCGCCAGCGCCCGCAGAAGGAGACCGGGCCCTCCACGCCGGTCGAGGTGCTGGGCTGGGATGGCGCGCCCGCCGCGGGCGATCCGTTCGTCTGCTTCGAGGACGAGCACGAGGCGCGCGAGCTGGCGCAGAAGCGGGCCGCGCTCCACCGCGAGCACGAGTTCGCCGCGCGCAAGACGATCTCGCTGACCGATTTCCACTCGCGCATGACGCAGGGCGAGACCGACACGCTCAACCTGATCATCAAGGGCGACGTGGACGGCTCGGTCGAGGCGCTCTCGGAGTCGCTCTCGAAGCTGGGCAACACCGAGGTGTCGATCCACGTCGTCCGGCAGGCGGTCGGCCAGATCACCGAGTCGGACGTCATGCTGGCGGCGGCCTCGGGCGCGATCGTGGTCGGCTTCCACATCCGCCCCGATGCGCGCGTGCGGGAGGTCGCCGACCGCGAACACGTCGAGATCCGGATCTACGACGTGATCTACAAGGCGGTCGAAGAGGTGAAGCAGGCGCTCGAGGGCCTGCTGAAGCCCGAGCTGAAGGATGTCGTGCTCGGCTCCGCCGAGGTGCGCCAGGTGTTCCGACTCTCGAAGTCGGGCTCGATCGCCGGCTGCATGGTGATGTCCGGCTCGATCGTGCGCTCGTCGAAGGTGCGCCTGCGCCGCGACGGCGAGGTGGTGTGGACCGGTCGCATCGAGTCCCTCAAGCGCTTCAAGGACGACGTGCGCGAGGTGCAGTCCGGGTTCGAGTGCGGAATCGGGCTGGAGGGGCACGACGACCTGAAGGCCGGGGACCTCATCGAGACGTTCGCCATCGAGGAGGTGGCGCGGACGCTCTAGCCGGTGCGGGCGGGGCCCGGGGCCAGCCCGGTGGCCGCCCTGGCGGCCGGGTGCGCCGGGGCTCGCGTCGGGGGCGGCCAGCGCTTATCTTCCACGCATGTTCGTGGGATCGGCGTATTGCGAGCTGCTGGTGCGGGGCGCCTCGTCGTTGAAGGAGAAGCGCTCCGTGATCCGCAGCCTCAAGGACCGCATCCGCCAGCGGGCGCTCGCGGCGGTGGCGGAGGTGGATCACCAGGACCTGTGGCAGCGCGCGGCGCTCGGCGTCGCGGTGGTCGCGGCGGATCACGGACAGGCCGCCGAGCTGCTGCAGACCGTCCGTTCGCTGGTCGAATCCGCGCCGGGCGCGGAACTGCTCGACTGGCAGGAGCAGATCACATGACCAGGATCCGTCCGGAGCGGGTCGCGCACCTGATGCAGCGCGAGATCGCCGACATCCTCCAGAACAAGATGCGTGACCCTCGGATCGGCACCATGGTGAGCGTGACCGACGTCGAGATCGCGCACGACCTCTCGTTCGCGCGCGTGTACGTCAGCATCCTCGCCGAGGGCGAGGAGCGCGCGCGCACGCTCCAGACCCTCGCCAGCGCGGCGGGCTTCGTCCGCCACGAGCTGGCGCCGCGCATGGGCCTGCGCGAGATGCCGGACATCCGCTTCCTGCTCGACGACTCGATCGAGCGCGGCGCGCGCGTGGACGAGCTGCTGCGCCGTCTCCAGGATGGCGAGGTCATCGGCGACGGCGAGGACGACGCCTGATGGCCGACGGACGCGGCTCGGTGGCCGCGGAGCGCCATGGCCTGCTGGTCGTGGACAAGACGGCGGGCGTGACCTCGCACGACGTGGTGGCGCTGGTGCGCCGCCATCTCGACGCGCCCGGCGCGGGGCATCTCGGCACGCTCGATCCGGGGGCCACCGGGCTCCTGCTGGTCGCGGTGGGCGCGGCGACGCGCTGCATCCCCGTGTGGCAGGGCGGCGCGAAGACCTACGAGGGCACGTTGCGCCTGGGGGTGATCACCTCGACGCAGGACCTGCAGGGCGAGGTGCTGGAGGAGCGGCCGGTCGAGATCGGCGAGCCCGAGCTGCGGGCGGCGGCCGCCGCGATGGTCGGGGACCTCGAGCAGGTGCCGCCGATGGTGTCGGCGCTCAAGGTCGGCGGCCAGCGCCTCCACCGGCTGGCGCGGCGCGGGATCACCGTCGAGCGCGCTGCGCGCCCGATCCACGTCGACGCGTGGGAGTGGCTCGCGTTCGCGCTTCCGGAGGCGACGTTCCGCGTGCGCTGCTCCGCGGGCACCTACGTGCGGACGCTGGCGCACGACCTCGGCGCCCGGCTGGGACCCGGCGCGGCGCTCAAGAGCCTGCGCCGGCTCGCCAGCGAGCCGTTCGCGCTCGAGCGGGCGGCCACCGTGCGCGAACTCTCCACGATCGATTCCGCGACGCTGTGGGCGCGCGCCGGTATCGACCTCGACGAGGCGCTGGCTCGCGTGCGGCCTGACGTCGTGCTCGATGCCGCGGCGGCCGCGGAGATCGGCTACGGCCGCCGGCCCGCGGTGGCGCCGGGCGACGCGCCGATCGGTGCCGGCGTGCGCTCGGTCGTGTTCCGGGACGCGACCGGTCGGGCGCTCGCGCTGGGCGGACTGGAGCCGGCGCCCCAGGCGGACGGGAGCGCGCTCGCGTGCCCGCACGTGGTCTTCCCGTGGGCGCGTCGTGAAGGACCCTCCGCATCGCTGAGGGTCGCGGGCGCGTGAGCAGCGTGATCTCCATCGGAGTGTTCGACGGCCTGCACCGGGGGCACCGCAGCATCCTCGGCCGCGCGCTGGAGCGTGCCCGCGAAGCCGCGGCGCGCGCGGTCGTGGTGTCGTTCGAACCGCACCCGGACGTGGTGCTCGCGCCGACCTTCCAGCCGCTGCCGCCGCTCACTCCGCTGTCCGAGAAGCGCGAGCGGCTGCGCGCGATGGGATTCGCCGCACTCGAGGTGCTGCCGTTCACGCGCGAGCTGGCGGCGCTGGAGCCCGAGGTCTTCGTGGACCGCCACCTGGTCGCACCGCTCGCGCCTCGCGCGCTGGTGGTGGGGGAGAACTTCGCGCTCGGGCGCAGGCGCGCGGGGAACGTCGAGCGCCTGCGCGCGATCGGGCGCGAGCGCGGCTTCGAGGTCGAGGCGGTGCCGCTGCTGACCGCCGACGGAGAGGTCGTGAGCAGCACGCGCATCCGGGCCGCGCTCGCCGAGGGGCAGGTGGCGGAAGCCGCGCGCTGGCTGGGACGGCCGTACGGCCTGGTGGGTCGGGTGGTGACCGGCGAGGCGATCGGCCGCACGCTGGGCTATCCCACCGCGAACCTGCGTCTGCACGAGGAGAAGCTGGTGCCGCGAAATGGCATCTATGCGGTGTGGTCTCGAATCGAGGGCGAGCCCGAGTGGCGCCCGGGAGCGATGAGCATCGGCGTGCGCCCGACGTTCGGGGGCCAGGTGCGCACCCTCGAGGTGCATCTCATCGACTGGAGCGGCGAGCTGGTGGGACGCGACGTCGAGGTGGCGTTCGTGGACTGGCTGCGCCCCGAGCTGCGCTTCGAGAACGCCCGGGCGCTGGTGGTGGCGATGGACGGCGACGTGGCCGAGACCCGCCGGCGGCTGGAAGTCGCCACGATCCCGGATCGCTAGGCGGCAACGCGGTCAGGAGGCCGCCGCCGGCCGCCGGTGGGCGGTGGGGCGCCGCCGCCGAGATCGGGCTTTGGCACGCGCTCGCGATGATGGTATGGTCGCCCGTCGCTGTTGCACATCGGTGTACCTCATCCCCACGCTCCAGCCGTGCGAGAACTTGCACTCGGCGGCGGGGCGACCGTCGTCGAACCATCCATGCAGGAGGTGACCCTCGTGACGCTCTCCAAGGAGCAGAAGCAGGGGATCATCGGGAAGTTCAAGATCCACGAAGGCGATTCGGGCTCACCAGAGGTCCAGATCGCGCTCCTCACCGAGAAGATTCACTACCTGACGGAACACTTCAAGATCCACAAGCGTGACCACGCGTCGCGCCGCGGCCTGCTGCGTATGGTGGGCCAGCGCCGCCGCCTGCTCGACTATCTGAAGTCGACCAAGGTGGATCGCTACCGCAAGGTGGTCAAGGAACTGGGCCTGCGCCGCTAGGACGGGCCACTCACGAGGGAGCCGGGGCGCCTGCCCCGGCGCTCTCACCGCGGAAGCAGGGTCTTCCGCACACGCCGCCCGGCGCTTCGCTCCTCCGGGCACGCGGATGAAACGTTCCGGCGAGGGCCGGAGCCGAGGCGAGAGGACAGGACCGAGTACATGCCAGAGCACAAGATCGAGATCCCGCTGGGCGACCAGACACTGACGATCAGCACCGGGAAGATGGCCAAGCTGGCGGCGGGTTCCGCCCTGGTCCAGCTCGGAGACACCGTGGTGCTGGTGGCGGCGAGCGCCGCCAAGTCTCCGACGCTCGGCCGGGACTTCGTCCCGCTCACCGTGGACTACCGCGAGCGTACTTACGCCGCGGGCAAGATCCCGGGCGGGTTCTTCAAGCGCGAGGGGCGGCCGACGGAGAAAGAGGTTCTCAGTTCGCGGTTGGGCGACCGGCCGATCCGGCCGCTGTTCCCGAAGCAGTTCCCCTACGAGACCCAGATCATGTCGACGGTGATGTCCTCCGACCAGGAGAACGACGCCGACGTGCTCGCCATGGTGGGCGCCTCCACGGCGCTGAACGTCTCGGACATCCCGTTCCCGGAGCCGATCGGCTGCGTCCGCGTCGGGCGCCTCGAGAGCGGGTTCGTGGTCAACCCGACGTTCACCCAGCTCGACGAGAGCGACATGGACATCGTGGTGGCGGGGACCTACGACAACATCATCATGGTCGAGGGCGGAACGCGGGAGATCTCCGAGCAGGACATGCTCGCCGCGCTCGACTTCGCGATGGGGCACGTACGGCGGATCGTCGAGGCGCAGCGCGAGCTGGTGCGGCTGTGCGGCAAGGCCAAGCGCCCGCTGTTGCCGGCGCCCGACACGTCGGAACTCCAGCGCGCCCTCGAGATCTATCGCGAG
This sequence comes from Candidatus Eiseniibacteriota bacterium, assembly GCA_963725865.1. Lineage (GTDB taxonomy): Bacteria > Eisenbacteria > RBG-16-71-46 > RBG-16-71-46 > RBG-16-71-46 > CAVSAC01. The sequence goes on along the minus strand of CAVSAC010000010.1, from coordinate 999,715 downwards.
CGGCTGCGCCAGGCCATCCGCATCCCGGCCAAGGAAGCCCGCCAGGAAGAGGTCGATCGCATCACGGCCGAGGCGGCGGAGGCCCTGAAGGAGCGCTTCGCCGAGCAGCAGGCGTACATCGGCAAGCTCCTGCACGAGATGGAGCGCGACGAGCTCCGCAACACCGTGCTCAGCGAGAGCGTGCGAGCGGACGGCCGCGGCCTGAACGACATCCGTCCCATCACGATCGAGGTCGGCGTGCTGCCGCGCACCCATGGCTCCTGCCTGTTCACGCGCGGCGAGACCCAGGCGATGGCGGTCGCGACGCTCGGCACCAAGAGCGACGAGCAGCGTGTCGAGGAGCTCGAAGGCCAGTCGTGGAAGTCCTACATGCTGCACTACAACTTCCCGCCGTTCAGCGTCGGCGAGGTGCGGCCGATCCGCGGTCCGGGTCGGCGTGAGATCGGGCATGGAGCGCTCGCCGAGCGCGCGATCGAGCCGGTCATCCCGGCCGACTCGCACTTCCCGTACACGCTCCGCATCGTCAGCGACATCCTCGAATCGAACGGCTCGTCGTCGATGGCGACGGTGTGCGGCAGCTCGATGGCGCTGATGGACGCGGGCGTGCCCATCAAGGCGCCCGTCGCGGGCATCGCGATGGGCCTGATCAAGGAGGGCGACCGCGTCGCGGTGCTCACCGACATCCTGGGCGTCGAGGACCACCTCGGCGACATGGACTTCAAGGTGACCGGCACGCGCGACGGCATCACCGCCTTCCAGATGGACACCAAGATCGGCGGTATCTCGAACCAGGTGATGCGCGACGCCCTCGAGCGCGCGCGCCAGGGGCGGCTGTTCATCCTCGACAAGATGGAGCAGACGCTGCCCGCCTCGCGTCCCGAGATCTCCCCGTACGCTCCGCGCATCATCATGCTGCAGATCCCGCCCGACAAGATCCGCGAGGTCATCGGACCGGGAGGCAAGATCATCAAGAAGATCACCGAGGAGACCGGAGCGCAGATCGACATCGAGGACAGCGGCGAGGTGCGGATCGCGGCGGTCAGCGGCGAGGGCGGCAAGCGCGCCGAGGAGTTGATCCGCAACATCGTCGAGGACCCCGAGATCGGCCGTGTCTACCAGGGCAAGGTGCGCAGCGTGACCACGTTCGGCGCGTTCGTCGAGATCGTGCCGGGGCGCGACGGCCTGCTGCACATCTCGGAGATCGACTACCACCGGATCGCCAAGACCGAGGACGTCCTCAACGTCGGGGACATGGTCATGGTCAAGGTGATCGACGTGGACCGCGAGGGCAAGATCCGCCTCTCGCGCAAGGCACTGCTGCCGCCTCCGGAGGGCTACGTCCCGCCGGAGCCCGGCAGCCACGATCGCGGCCGTGGCCGTGATCGCGATCGCGACCGCGGACACGACCGCAGCCGGCGTCGCTAGACGCATCGGGTACCTGCGCGCGCCGAGCGGCGGATCCCTGCCGCTCGGCGTCGCGTTCGGAGCACCTCATGACTGACGTGACCTTCCGCAAGTCGGTGCTGCCGTCCGGCCTGGTCGTGCTCTCGGAAGCGCTGCCCCATCGCGGCTCGATCGCGGTCGGCGTGTGGGTGCGACACGGCGCCCGCGACGAGCCGTCGGCTCGGCTCGGGATCTCGCATTTCATCGAGCACATGACGTTCAAGGGCACCGAGCGCCGCGACGCGCGCGCGCTGGCCCAGAGCCTCGAGTCGCTCGGCGGCCATCTCGACGCGTTCACCGCGCGCGAACAGACCTGCTACTACGCTCGCGCGCTCGCCGAGCATCTGCCCGAGACGCTCGACGTGCTCGGTGACCTGGTGTCCTCCCCACGGTTCGCGGCCGAGGACGTCGAGAAGGAGAAGGACGTCGTGCGCGAGGAGATCTCCTCGTGCGAGGACGATCCGGAGGACAAGGTCAGCGAACTGCTGGTGCGGCGCGTGTGGGGCGGGCACGGACTCGGCCAGCCGATCCTCGGCACGCTCGACTCGGTGGGCGGGCTCGACCGCGACGCGCTGCGCGACTTCCACGCGTGCCGCTACCGCGCGCACGATCTGGTGGTGGCGGGCGCCGGCGCACTCGAGCACGATCGCCTCGTCGACCTCTGCCAGCGTCACTTCACGCCGCCCGCGGGGGCGGATCTGCCCGACGATGGCGCGCCGCCGGAGTACACCCCGGCGGTGGAGCACGAGGTGCGCGCCGACCTCCAGCAGATGTACCTCGCGCTCGGCACCCGTGGATTGCCGTGGCAGCATCCCCAGCGCTATCCGCTCGCGGTGCTCAACACCCTGCTCGGCGGCGGCATGAGCTCGCGGCTGTTCCAGAGCGTTCGCGAGGAGGCCGGGCTCGCCTACTCCATCTACTCCGCGTGCGACTTCCATCGCGACGCCGGCCTGCTCACGATCCACCTGGGGGTGGCGCCCGAGCGCACGCGCGACGCGCTGACGCTGGTCCGGTCGGAGCTGCAGCGGCTGTGCGACGAGGGGCCGAGCGAAGTCGAGGTGGCCTCCGCACGGGCGCAGTTGCGCGGCAACGTGGTGCTCGGCCAGGAGAGCGTCTCGAACCGCATGTCGCACGTGGCGCACGAGGAGCTCTACTCCGGCCGCTACGCGCCGGCCGCGGAGCAGGTGCGGGCCATCCTCGCGGTGACGCGGGAGGAGGTCGTCGAGGCCGCGCGCACGTTCCTGGTGCCGCGTCGCTTCGCGCTGGCGGCCGTGGGACCGGACGCGGGCGCCCCGATCACCGAGGCCGACTGGCCGCTCGACCGATGACGCGCGTGCCGAACGGGGTGCTCCGGGACGGTCGAAGCCCGGTCGCAGGCGAGGCGCCGCGGCCACGCGGGTGCCCGCCCGGGGCCGCGGCGCCGCGCCGGGGCGAACGCCCAAGCCGCTGATTGACAGCCGCATGGGGGCTGGACATAGTGCGCGCCACTCCGGTCGCGCCCTCCGGGCACCGGAATTGCAGCCCCGACAGGGTATGAGCCATCACTCTCCGAGGTACCGGATGCGCCTCTTCAGCGCGCGGCAGTGCCTCTCGCCGCTCGGACCGCTCGCCGCTCTGTTGGTGCTCGCGCTGGCCGTGCCCGTCGCGCGCGGCGACGGCGAGACCGACAGCCTCCCGGCGGTGCGCGACACCGCGCGCGGCACCGCGCCCGACACCACGCGCGACACGTCGGACATCGCCAGCTCGATCGTGGTCCCGCCGCCGGGTGAGCACGAGGTGCTGCCGGCGCCCGCGCATCCGATCCGCGTCGGGGAATCGCTGCGGTTCTCGGTACAGTGGAAGTTCGCCCACGCTGGAACCGCCTGGCTCGAGGTGCCGGAGATGGTCGACCACGACGGGCGCCCGGCGTTCCACCTGATCGCGCGCGCCGAGTCGAACGGGTTCGTCAGCATGATCTACAAGGTGCGCAACCGCATCGAGTCCACCTGGGACCGCGACGGTCACTACTCGTGGCGCTACGCCGAGAATCGCCGCGAGGGCGGCTTCCGGGCACAGGAGGACATCCAGTTCGACTACCAGACGCTCGAGGCGCACTACCGCAACGGCGCCACGTTCCCGATCCCCGACCGTTGCCAGGACGCGCTGTCGTCGTTCTACTACACGCGCACCCAGGCATTGCCGATCGGCGGCAGCATCGTGTTCGACTATCATGCGAGCCGCAAGAGCACGCCGCTCGAGGTGAAGATCCTCGGCCGCGACCGCGTGAAGACGCCCGCCGGCACCTTCGACTGCGTCGTGCTCGAGCCCGTGCTCAAGGCCGGCGGCATCTTCAAGAACAAGGGACGGCTGCTCATCTGGCTGACCGCCGACGAGCGCCGCATCCCGGTGCTGATGAGGAGCAAGGTGACGATCGGATCGATCGACGTGATCCTGCAGGAATTCAAGGCGGGCGCCTGATGTCGCGCTATCGTGAGGCCGACCTCTCGCGCCTCACGGTCGGCTCGGTGGCCGAGCGTCCCACCCGCGTGCGCGTCGAGGACTTCGCCCGCCCGCTGGCGCCGGGCGTCGCCCGCGCGGTGCTCGACGCGCTGCCGGACCAGCTCGCGGCGCTGGCGCTGCGCGAGGCGGTCGAGCGCACCGCACGTGCGGTCGCGGACCGGCGTCCGGTGGTGGCGATGCTGGGCGGCCACGTGGTCAAGACCGGAGTCTCGCCCTGCCTCATCGCGCTGGTCGCACGGGGCGCGATCACCCACCTCGCCATGAACGGCTCGGTCGCCATCCACGATGTCGAGATCGCCCGGCTGGGGCGGACGTCCGAGGACGTCGATGCCAACCTGCAGTCCGGGACCTTCGGCATGGTGGACGAGACCGGCGACTTCATGAACGCGGCGATGGCGGAGGGGGCGCGGCGTTCGGAGGGACTGGGGGAGTGCTGGGGGCGCGCGCTCGAGGCCGCCGCACCACCGCACGCAGCCGCCAGCCTGCTGCTGGCCGCCTGGCGGGCGGGGGTGCCGGCCACGGTGCACGTCGCCGTCGGCACCGACACCATCCACTACCACCCGGCCTGCGACGGGGCGGCGCTCGGGGCCGCCACGCTGCGCGACTTTCGGATCCTCGCCGCGACGCTGGCGGAGGCGCGGGGGGCGGTGGTCCTCAATCTCGGATCGGCCGTCGTGATGCCGGAGGTGTTCCTCAAGGCGCTCACCGTGGCGCGCAATCTGGGGGCGGACCTGGATGGCCTCACGACCGTCAACCTGGACCAGATCCAGCACTATCGCCCGCGCGTCAATGTGGTCGAACGACCCACCCGGGCACCCGGCGCACGGGGTATTTCGCTCACCGGACACCACGAGATCCTGGTCCCGCTGTTCTGCGGGGCGGTCTTGGACCGCCTGGCGCGCTGAAACCGGCGGCACGCCCCTTGCGGAATTCGTGATCGGGGAGCCCCCGGCGGGGTATCCAACGTTGACAATCTCGGAACCGGGTTCCTATACTTCGTGCCTCGAAACCGCCGGGGATACCGGTGGTTCCAGGTCCAGGCGGAGGTCCATCGAGACGCACGTTGCTACTCCCTCGGATCGGTCGCGCATGGCGTTCCGATCCGGAAGCTGCACTGAGCCGGCATGTGGCCGGCAGGGCTCCTGCGTCCGGTGAATCGACCAGTCCGCCGCGTGGCGAGATGGCCCCGGTTCCCCCGTGCGGAGGGAGCCGGGGTTTTTCGGTTTCCGGGAGAGCACTCGTGATCCATCCGATGCGACGTCTGATCCTCCTCGCGTTCGTGCTGCTCGCGGCGGTTACCTGTCGAGTGGCGAGCGCCGGTCCGGCGGATTCGACCGGCATGGACTGGAGCCGGATGCCCGAGTACCGCATGGTGCCCGGCGACCAGCTCAATCTGAATTTCGGTCCCCGCACCGACGTGCCGGGCGACATGGTGCGGGTGGTCAAGGTCCGGCCCGACGGGCGCATCTCGGTGTTTCCGGTGGGCGACGTGGTCGCCGCGGGACTGACCCCGCGCGAGCTGGAGCAGGCGCTGGTGGCACTGCTGGCTCCCGAGCTGCGCAATCCGCGCGTGACCGTCGAGGTGGCCGACGTCGCCGGCAACCTGGTGCACGTGCTCGGGCAGGTGCAGGCCCCGAGTTCGGTACCCGTGAGGCCGTTCATGACGGTGTTGCAGGCGATCGCGGGGGCGGGGGGCTTCAAGGAGGACGCGGCACGCAACAGCGTGGTCGTGTTCCGGCGTGACGGCGCGCGCAACGTGAAGGTCGCCCGGTTGCGGCTCGACAAGGCGATCAAGAGCGGCGACCTCAGCCAGGACCTGATGGTGGGTCGCTACGACATCGTGTACGTGCCGCGTTCGACGGTCGGCAATCTCGACATCTTCACGCGCCAGCTGCTGGGGGGCCCCGACCGGGCGCTCAGCATGGCCATCACCGGGTGGGAGCTGTTCAACCTCGACCGCGTCTTCGTGGTCCAGACTTCACGATAGGAAGCGACGCCTCGATGACCGACCCCCCGCGCACCGCATCGGCGCCCAGCGCCCCGCAGGCGACCACTCGCGAGTTCCTCGCGGTGCTCTTCCGTCGCCGCTGGATCATCCTGGGGCTCTTCCTGGTGACGACCGCGACCGTGCTCGGGCTGGCGTTCTCCACGCCGACGGCCTACGTGTCCTCCGGGCGCGTGCTCTTCAAGCGGGGCGAGCAGCTGAGCGTGCTGGAGCCGGACCGGCGGATCTACGGCGACTGGGAGCAGGAGCTGGGCAGCGAGATGCAGCTCATCAAGAGCGTGCCGGTGCTCGACCGCACCCGCGCCCTGCTCGCCGAGGGGGTCGCTCCCGGGCAGCAGCCGCTCGACGTGGCCCCCGGGAACGTGGACGTCGAGGTCATGGGGAAGAGCAACGTGATCGCGATCGGCTATCACAGCGCTGATCCCCAGGTCGCGCACCGGGTGTGCGACGCCCTGATCCGTGCCTACATCGACTACCGGACCAACTCGATGGGCGTGTCGTATCCCGAGGCCTTCTTCCGCACCCAGCTTGGCGATGTCGAGCACTCGATCAACCGGCTGATCGAGGAGCGCCGTCGCTATCTCGCCGAGCGTGGCGTGGGCGATGTCGGGGATCGGACCCGTGCGCTGGTCCAGCAGCTCACCGCGGTGCAGCAGCAGATCGCCGAGACCGAGGCCGACCTCGCCGAGGCGCAGGCCGGGATCGACGCGATGCGCCGGCTGCAGGAGCAGCCCGGGATCGACATGCCGATGGAGAATCCGCTGACCGGTATCGACGCCATGGTGAGATCTCAAGCAGAAGATCCTCGACCAGGAGACGCGGGTCATCCAGCTGCACGAGCGCTATCGCGACGAGTCGCCGGAGGTGGTCAACGCGCAGGAGACGCTCCAATCGCTGCGCGACATGCTCAAGCGCGAAGTCGAGAGCCGGATGCAGGTGCAGACGTCGCGCACCTCGCGTCTGCAGTCGCGCCTGGTCCTCGCTCCAGCGCGAGCGAGACCCGCGTCCAGACGCAGCTCGACGCGATGCCGGCGGCCGAGGCGCAGATGTCGAGGTACGACCACGATCTGCAGGTGCTCAAGGACCGCAACCGCGAACTGGTCGAGAAGAGCGACTTGGCGCGCGTCAACGAGACCGTGGTATCGCGCGCCACCGTCATCCTGCTCTCGCCGGCGAGCCCCGGCACGCCCACCAACACGCGCGACTACGTGCGCATCGCGCTCGCGCCGGCGTTCAGCCTGGTGGTGGGCGTGGGGCTCGCGTTCTTCATCGACAGCCTGGACATCACCGTGCGCACCGCACACCATGCCGAGGAGGCGGTCGAGCTGCCGGTGCTCGCCACGCTCCCCGAGCGTCGCCGCCGCCGCGTGGCTTCCTGACAGGAGAACTCACCTCGCATGTCCCGCATCTTCGACGCTCTCCGCAAGGCCCAGGCGGGCCGTCACGAACCCGCGAGCCCGCACGTCGCGCCGCCGTCGCCGCCCGCGCCGGTGACGCCGGGCGCGACCCGGGCAGGGCCGAGCTCGTATTCCGAGCGCGTGGTCGAGCCGCGTCACGGCTATCCGCTGACCCTGTCGGTCCCCACCGATGACGACGTGGTGCAGCAGATGACCACGCTGCGCGTGAACCTCGAGGCCGCGCTGCCCGATCGCACGCCGCGCACGGTCGTCTTCCTGGGTCCCCAGGGGGGCGAGGGGACGACCACGGTGGTCCAGCAGTTCGCCTGGACGCTCGCGCGCGACCGCACGCTCCACACGCTGATCCTGGACGCGAACGCCGATCGCCCGAGCATCGAGATCGATCTGACGCATCGGATCGCCACCTGCCGGACCGGCGATCCGGGCGTGCGTCCGGGCCTCGAAGCGGGGGTCGCGATCAACCTGCACGCCCTGCCGGTGCCCGACGAGCGGTTGCGTGCGGGCATGTTCTCGCCCGCGGACGCGCGTGAGATGGTCGAAGCCTGCGCATCCGCCTACGACTGGCTGGTGATCGACGGTCCGCCGGTGCTCGACTCGTCCGACGCTTCGGTGCTCGCGGCCGTCGCCGACGCCGTGGTGCTGGTCGCGCAGGCCGGCCGGACCAAGCGCCCGGTGCTCGCGCGATCGGTCGAGCTGCTGCGCAAGGCCGGCGGCCGGGTCGTCGGCACCGTGCTCAATCGCCGCATGCTGGAGATCCCCGAGTTCATCTACCGCCGGCTGTAGCGCCTCCCACCGTCGAGTGAGCCGCCCCCTTCTCATGCCTGCCGAGCCCGTGTCGTCCCGCATGGAGCACACGGGCTCGCGCGCATCCACGGTGCTGGATGCCTGCGTTCGCCGCGCCAGCGCATGGGCGGGCGAGTCGCTGCGCGCGCTGATCCTGTCCGGCAGCCACGCGTCGGGCGAAGCGGTGTGGGCCGAGGTGAACGGCGTCGCCGTCTCGCTCTCGGACGTCGACCTGTACGCGGTCCTGGGCGATGACGACGCCTGCCGCGCCGCCGCCGCGCGGGCGTCCGCCGACCGCGCGCGCGGCGCGGCGCGGGTCGCGGGGCTGGCGGCACCGCTCGAGGTCGCGTTCCTGACCGAGCCGGGCCTCGCGCGCTTCCCCGCGCGGCCCGCCACGCTGGAGCTGCGGCGCCACGGCCGGGTGGTCGCCGGCGATCCCGCCGTGCTCGAGCGCCTGCCCCACTGGCGCGCGCAGGACGTGAGTCACGAGGAGACGCTGCTGTTGATCGAGAACCGCGCGTTCGAGCTGCTGCTCGCCGAGCCGGGCGCCACCTCGGGCGATCGCCTCACTCGCCTGCTCGCCCGCCACGCCGTGCTCAAGGTGGCGCTCGACCTCGCCGGTGCCGCGGCACTCGAGGCCGGGGAGTGGCCCGATGGTGCCGCGGCCCGGCTGGCGTGGTGGCGCTCGCGCCGCGCCGGGGAGCCGCGCCCGGAGTCGGCGCTCGAGCCGGTCTGGCCCGCGGCGCTCGCGTGGCGCGCGGGCGCGGTCGAAGCGCTCGATCCGGCCGCCGCGGACGCGGAGTGGCGCACGGTCGCTCGCGCCTGGTGCACGGCGTGGCTGGCGCACGCGCCCCTGGGGCCGCCCGCCGACCCCTGGCGGCGCGTCGCGGCGCTGGCGGCGCGGGCGCCGCTGCGCCGGCGCCTGCGCCAGGCCCTCGCGTTCCGCGCGCGCACCGGGAGCGGGCCGGCGCTGCTGGCCCGCCTCGCGTACGCGATCGCCGGCACGCCCCAGCATCGCGTGCACGCCGCTGCCGGCGTGCTGCTGCTCGCCGCCGCCGCGCCGCCGGACGACGCCTCCGCGCGAGCGCTCGCGCGGCTCGGCGTGGTCCCCGGCGCCGTCCACCTGGAGCGGGACGCCGCCGTGCGCCAGGTGGTGGGCGCGTGGGATCGCTGGCTGCTCGACGGCCTGCGCACCGCGGTGACGCCGTGAGGGCCCGCATGGTCGTGATGCTCGTCGACGCCCTCGGGTGGACGCTCGCCGAGCGCGCCCCCGGGCTCGCGCGCGGGCTCGCGCACCGCCGCCGGCTCGACACCATCCTGGGCTTCTCCTCCGGCGCGCTGCCGACCATCTTCACCGGGCGGCTGCCGTTCGAGCATGGCCGCTTCCTGATGTATCGCCGCGCCCGCGATGGCGACGCGACGTTCCGCGGCTTCGGTTGGACGCGCTGGCTGCCCCCGCGCCTCGCCCGCTCGTGGCGGCTGCGGCAGCGGCTGACGCGCGACATCGCCCGCCGCGGGGTGCGCGGATATTTCAACCTGTACGAGGTGCCGCTCGCGCTGCTGCCCGAGTTCGAACTGCCCGAGCGCGCCGACATCTTCGCGCCCGGCGGGCTGCCGCTCGAGTCGTGGTGGGACGTGCTCGCGCGCGACGCGGTGCGCTGGCGGGGGTGGAACTGGCGCACGCCCGAGGCCGACAACCTCGCCGCGCTCGAGCGCGCGTTCGACGAGGGCGGCGACGACGTGCTGTTCCTGTACACGGCGGATCTCGACGCGCTGCTGCACCGCGAGGGCTCGCGCGGCGCCGGCGTGCGCGAGCGGCTCGGGCGCTACGACGCCGCGATCGCGCGTCTCGAGGCGGCGGCCGCGCGCCGCGGCGAGGCGCTGTGGCTCTACCTGATCTCCGACCACGGCATGGTGGATGTGGTCCGCACGGTGAACGCGTTCGCGCCACTGGCCGGACTGCCGTTCCGCTCCGGCCGCGACTACCTGCCGTTCCTCGACTCGACGTTCGCGCGCTTCTGGTGGCGGACGGCGGCCGCGCGCGCGCCGATCCGGGCGGCGTACGAAGCGCTCGGCTGCGGGCGCTGGCTCGACGCCGAGACGCTCGCGCGCGAGGGCGCGGTGTTCGCTGATCACGCCTACGGCGAGGACCTGTTCCTGCTCGATCCCGGCGTGCTGTTCGCCCCGTCGTTCATGGGCTCCGCGCCGGTCGCCGCGATGCACGGCTACGCCCCCGCGCATCCCGACATGGCGGCGCTGCTGTGGTCGAACCGGCCGATCCCCGGCCGGGTGCGGCACATCGCCGACCTGCGCGCGCACCTCGAGGACGAGGTGGCGGCCCTGCGGAGGACCGCCGCATGAAGCCCGGCGAGATCGCGCACAACATCTCGCGGGGCGCGTTCTACCTCACGGTCGAGAAGGCCACGGCGGCGCTCTCGGGGATCGCCTACGTCGCGCTCCTGATGCGCTGGATGGGACCCACCAAGTACGGAATCATCTCGATCGCCCTCGCCGCCGCCGGGCTGGCGACGCTCGCGACCGGCAACTTCGAGATGTTCCTCGAGCGCTACGTCGCCGAGTTCGTCGCGCGCGGGGACCGCCACGCGCTGCGGCGCTCGTTCGCGCTCACGCTCGGGCTCAAGCTCGGCCTCGGCTTCCTCGCGGGCCTCGTCCTCGTGGCGCTGGCGCCGTTCATCGCGGACCAGTACAAGACGCCCGAGCTGCGCGTGCTCCTGCCGGTACTGGCCATCATGGTGGCGGCCGACGGTCTCTCGACCGCCGGGCGCGCGACGCTCTACGGCCTGCAGCGCTTTCGCGCGATGAGCCTGGTCGCGGTGGTGTTCCACGTCGCCAAGACCGTCATGGTCGGCCTGCTGTGGTACACGCAGCACGGTCTCGTCTCGCTCGCCGTCGGCCTCACCGTCCTCACGGTGGCGCAGGGGCTGGCGTCGACGCTGCTGCCGCTCTGGGCCCTGCGCCCGACCCCGGGCGAGCCGCCCGACGAGCGTCGGACTCCGCTGTTCAAGTCGATGATGAGCTACTGCCTGCCGCTGCTCGGGGCGCGGGTGACGTTCACGTCGGGACAGAACCTCTCGAAGATCGTGCTCGGGAAGCTGTTCGACGCCGCCCAGCTGGGCTTCTTCGCGTTCGCCTTCCAGACCGTGGAACGCCTGGTCGAGCTGGTGTACACGCTGCCCTCGGCGCTGCTGCCCTCGCTCACGCACCTGGTCGCGCGCGGGGAGCGCGAGCGTCTGGCCGACGTGTTCAACCAGGCGCATCGGTTGATCCAGGTCGCCGGCTGCGCGGTCGCCCTCGGGCTGTTCGTGTTCGCGCGCGAGATCACGCTCCTGGTCGGCAGTCCGCTGTTCGAGCCCGCGATCCCGCTGCTGCGGGTGCTGGCGCTGGTGCCGGCGGCCCGCACCGCGCAGCAGCCGCTCACCATGCTGTTCCAGGCCATGCGGCGGCCGGGCACCGTGCTCGGGCTCGCGCTGTCCAAGTTCGTGGCCGAGTTCGGCTCCTACTTCCTGCTGGTGCCGGCGCTCGCGACGGCGGGCGCGGCATGGGCGAACCTGATCGGCGCGGTGATCTCCTACGTCGCGGCGCTCGTGGTGCTGGTGCGACTGATGCCCGAGCGCGCCGGCGAGCGGACGCGCTCCGCGCTGGTGAGCGCGGCCCTGCTGGTCCCGCTGCTGGCGATCGCGCTCGGCGCCGAGCGCCTGCCGTTCGCGTTCGGACTCGGGGTCCGCGTCCTGCTGATCCCCCTCGCGGTGGTCGCCGCGGGCGCGACCGGCCTGGTCGTGCGCTACGATCTCGAGAAGCTCGAGGCGCTGCCGCTCACGAACGAATTGTTGCGCCGGATGCGCACGCGGACCCTGTCGTTCGCGCGGGTGGTGGTGCGGAGGCCCGCGTGAGCCCGGCCCGCGTGCTCGTCATCGTGCCCGCGATGAACGAGGAGCAGAGCCTGCCCACGACGCTGGCGGAGCTCCGCCGCGTCGCGCCCGACTTCGACGTGCTGGTGGTGGACGACGGCTCGCGCGACGGCACCGCGAACGTCGCGCGCGCGCTCGGCGTCCCGGTGCTGCGCCACGCCGTGAATCTCGGCGTGGGGGCGGCGCTCCAGACCGGATTCCGCTACGGAGCGGCGCGGGGCTACGAGGTCGCGGTGCAGTTCGACGCCGACGGCCAGCATCCGGCCCCGGCGCTGGCGGCGGTCGTCGAGCCGGTGCTGGCCGGCCGGGCCGACGTCGGTATCGGCTCGCGCTACGTGGCCCACACCGCGTACCATGCACCGCTGCTTCGCCGGGCCGGCATGGTGCTGTTCGCGTGGGTGGTGCGCATCGCGGTCGGCGGGCGGCTCACGGACACCACGTCGGGGTTTCGGGCCTACGGACGAGCGGTGATGGAGGTGTGCCAGCACGACTTCCCGGCGGACTTCCCGGACGCGCCGCTCCTGATCGCGCTCGCCCGCCGGGGGTTCCGCCTGGTGGAGATCCCGGTGGAGATGCGCGAGCGGGTCGCTGGACGCTCGTTCTACACGCTCGGAAAGCAGCTGTACTACCCGTACAAGAACCTGCTCGCATCGCTCATGGCCCTGGTGCAGCGGCGCGGCTGACCGCGGAGGAGCGTCCATGGAATTCCTGTCGAGGACCCAGATCATCACCGCATTCGGCGCGGTGGTGCTCGCGCTCACCGTGCTGGAGTTGGTGCGCCGGCGCCGGTTGGGCGAGGAGTACTCGTTCCTGTGGATGGTCTCGAGCGCGGTGGCCGCGGTGCTGGGCTTCTGGACGCCGGCGCTGCGCGGACTCACGCACTCGCTCGGGATCCTCTACGAGAGCAGCATGGTGTTCCTGGTGGGACTCGCCTTCGGCACGACGATGCTGTTGTACCTGTCGGTGCGGCTCACGCGCCTCGGGCGCGAGCTCGCCGAGACCATCCGCGAGCTGGCGCTGGTGCGAGGCGAGCTCGAGGCGCTCCGGACCGCCGTCCATGGAGGGGAGGAACGGTGAAGCGCTGGCTGAACATCCTGATCGCGCTGGTGATCTCCGTGGTGTGTGTGTGGCTGGCGATGCGCCACGTGTCGATGCACGAGATGCTGCGGGTGCTGCGGCACGCGAACTGGCTCGGCTTCGGGGGCACGATGGCCCTGACCATCCTGGGCTTCGTCTTCCGTGCGGTACGGTGGCGCTCGCTGATCGCCACGCCGCGTCGCATCTCCTTCGACAGCCTGTTCAGCACCACCATGATCGGCTTCATGGCGAACATGGTGCTGCCGCTGCGACTGGGCGAGTTCGTGCGCCCGTGGGCGCTCGCGCGGCGCGAGGGCATGTCGAAGACCATGCTGCTCGCCACCATCGTGGTCGAGCGCGCGGTCGACATGCTCACGCTGCTCACGCTGCTCGGCATCGCGCTGTTCGTGCACCCGATCTCGACCCAGAGCGCCGCGGCACAGCTGCTCCAGAAGGGCGCGCTGCTGCTGGTGGGGCTGAGCGTGGCGCTGACCACGTTCATCATCCTGCTCGAGCGCAGCCCGCGACTCGCGCACGGCTTCATCGGGCTGCTCACCGGCATGCTGCCGGTCCGGCTGCGCGACAAGGTGCAGAAGCTGCTCGACCAGTTCATCGCCGGCCTCGGGTTGTTCAAGGACCTGCGACGGCTGGTGTGGGTGTTCCTCCTGTCGTTCGCGATGTTCCTGATCTACGCGCTCGCGATCTGGACCAGCCTGTGGTCGCTCGACATCCGGCTCGGCTGGGACGTGGCGCTGCTGATGCTGGTCGTCACCGCGATCGGCATCATGGTGCCGTCGGCGCCCGGCTACGTCGGTCCGCTCAATGCCGCGTGCGTGGCGGGGCTGGCGCTGTTCAAGGTGTCCGCCGACGCGGCCGCGGCGTTCTCGTGGTTCTACCTGGCGAGCCAGTGGCTGCCGATCACGGTCGTCGGGCTGATCTACCTCAACCGCGAGGGGCTCTCGCTGGGTTCGCTCGGGCAGGCGACGGAGGACCCGGTTTGACGGAGCGCTCCCGGGCCGCGCGTGGCTCAGCGGCGGTGATGGGCGACGATCTTGCGCACCGCAGCGATCACGTCATCCGCGTCCTGGTCGCTCATGCGCGGGAACAGCGGGAGCGTGATGGCGCGACGGTAGACGTCCTCGGCGACCGGGAAGTCCCCCTCGCGGCGTCCGAGGGTGCGGGCGAAGTGCGGATGGAAGTGGATCGGGATGAAGTGCACCGACGTGCCGATGTTCTCCGCCCGCAGCTCGCGGATGAACGCCGCGCGGTCGAGCGTCAGGCGCTCCAGCTCGAGCCCGATCGGGTACAGGTGCCAGGCGTGGGTCGCACCCGCGCGCGTGTGCGGCGTACGCACCTCGGGCACGTCGGCGAGTCCGGCGTCGTAGCGCGCCACGATCTCGGCGCGCCGGCGCTGGAAGTCCGCGAAGCGCTCGAGCTGGCCGAGCCCCATCGCGGCCAGCACGTCGCTCATGTTGTACTTGAAGCCGGGCGCCGACACCTCGTAGTACCACGAGCCGGTGTCGGTGTAGCGCTTCCACGCGTCGCGGTTCATCCCGTGCAGCGACAGCAGCCCCATGCGCTCCGCGAGCGCGTCGTCGTCGGTGACCGCGGCACCGCCCTCGCCGGTCGTGAGGTTCTTGGTCGCGTAGAACGAGAACGCGGTGATGTCCGCGAGCGAGCCGAGCGGCCGGCCGTGCCAGGCGGCGCCGAGCGCGTGCGCGGCGTCCTCGACCACGCGCACGCCGCGCGCGCGACACAGCGGCAGCAGCGCGTCGTAGTCGCACGGATGGCCCGCGTAGTCGACCGGCAGGATCGCCTTGGTGCGCGGCGTGATCGCGCGCTCGACGGCGCGCGGGTCGATGCACAGGGTGTCGGGCTCGATGTCCGCCAGCACCGGGGTCGCGCCGACGTGCTCGATCACGTTCACGCAGGCGGCGAACGTGTACGCCGAGGTGATGACCTCGTCCCCACGACCCACGCCGAGCGCGGCCAGCCCCAGATGGAGCGCGCCGGTGGCGGAGTTCACCGCGAGCCCGTGGCGGGCGCCGGCCAGCTCGGCGATGCGCTTACCGAATTCGAGGGTGCGCGGGCCGGTGGTGATCCAGCCGGACTCGAGGGTCTCGAGCACCAGCGCCTTCTCGCGCTCGCCGATCCACGGCGATGCGAGCGGGAGGAAGGAATCGCGGACCGGGCGGCCACCCTGCGAGGCGAGCGTCGCGCGATCCGACGGGGAACCGGCAGTCTGCGGTGTCGGCGGTGGTGTCTGCATCGCGGCATTCTAGGCCAGCGGGAACTCCCACACCAAGCCCCAGTCTGACCAGGAGCGCTCCTTCGTGTCCCCCCGCACCCTGCTCCGCGATTCGATCGGCGTCGTGCTCGCCACCTACGTGGCGCGCGCCGTGATGCTCGCGCGCGGGCTCGTGGCGGCGGTGGTGCTGGGGCCGGCCGGCTTCGGCGCGTGGAACGCGCTCAGCCTGGTGCTCGACTACGGCACCTACGCCTCGGCGGGTGCGCTGCAGGGCCTCGAGCTCCGCCTGCCGGTGGCCGAGGGGCTGGGCGATCGCGAGCGGGCGCGGCGGATGCTCGCGAGCGCGTGGGCCGTGATCCTGTCGGCGTTCACGCTCTACGCCGCGGCGATCGGGCTCGCGCTCGCGACCGGGACGGTGCAGAGCACGGTGATGGGCGGCGCCGGGCCGGCGGTGGTGTTGCTCGGCTCGGCGCTCGGCCAACTCGCGTTCCAGACCCACGCCACCGCGCTCAAGGCGCGCGGGACGTTCCGGCCGGTGAGCGAGGCGACCGCGTTGCAGGCGGTGATCGGGGGCGGGCTCGGCCTCGCCCTGGTCGCGCGCCTGGGCCTGTGGGGGCTCGCGGGCGGATGGCTGATCGGCACGCTCTTCGCGCTGGTGCGGCTGCGGCTCGCGGCGCGCGACGTGCCGCTGCTGCCCGCGCCGTCGCGCGAGGGGCTCGCCCTGGCGTGGGCCGGCCTGCCGGTGTTCGGGTCGATGCTCGCGTCGCTGGTACTGCGCTCGGTGGATCGGGTGGCGTTCACGCACGCCGGCCATCCGGAGTCGCTCGGGCTCTACAGCATCGGGCTGACGGCCGCCGGGCTGGTGCTGTATCCGCCCGAGGCCGCGGCCGCGGTGCTCTATCCGCGCATCGCGGCCGCGGCCGGCGGCGCGCGGGACCTCGAGCGCACCCGCGCCGAGGTGGCGCGCGCGCACCGCACGCTCACGCTGGTGCTGCCGCTGCTGGTCGCGATCGGCATGATCTGGGCCGCGCCGGTCGTGGGCTGGTGGCTGCCGCGCTATCGCGGCGGCGTCGAGGCGCTGCGGCTGCTCGCGTTCGGCGCGTTGCTGCTGAGCGCGGCGTCGGTGCCCGGTTACTGGCTGCTGGGGCAGGGCCGTGCCTGGACGCTGTGCGCGGCGTCCGCGCTGTGCGCGGCGTTCACCGCGATGCTGGTGTTCGGGGTCACCGCGCACACCACCAGCCCGACCGCGGTGGCGACCGCCGCCTGCGCCGGGTACGCATCGTTCGCGGGCGCCCTGGTGATCCTCGCCGCGCGCGATCTCGAGCACGACGCGGGCGCGCGAGTGACGTTCGCGGTCGCGAGCTTCCTGCCCGCCGCGTGGGCCGGCGCGGCCGCGTTCGGAGTGTGCGCCACGGGCCCGCGGGAGTCGGTCGGGGCCGCGGTGGCTCGCACGCTGGTCGTGATCGCGCTGTATGCGCCGGTGCTGTGGTGGTTCGGGCGCTCGCTCGGCCTCCGCGCGCTGATGCGCCCCTGGGCGCCCGGGAGGGAGGGCGCATGAGGAAGCTCCTGCGCTCGGTCTTTCTGATCGGCATGTCCACGGTCGCGACCACCGGGGTGTCCGTGGTGCGGAACAAGCTGCTCGCGGTGACGCTCGGTCCCACCGGCGTCGGGCTGTTCGCGCAGCTGTTCGGCCTCCAGACGATGGCGGCCGGCCTGGTGCCCCTCGGGCTGCAGACCGGCGCGCTGCGCTACATCGCGCTCTACCGCACCGGGGAACCCAAGCGGCTCGGGTCGTTCGTGTCCACCGCGTCGCGGCTGTTCCTCGGGCTCTCGCTGCTCGCGACCGCGCTGTGCCTGGTGTTCATCGGTCCGCTCACGCGCTGGGCGGTCGACGATCCCGTGTACACCGTGCTGATGATCGCGCCGATCCTCGGCATCCCGTTCCTCGTGCAGTCGCAGACCTGGCTGGTGTTCGTGCAGGCGGGGCTCGACATCGGGGCCTACTCGCGCGCCCTCATGCTCACCTCGATCGCGGGGCTCGCGGTGCTGGCGCCGCTGGTGCTGATGTGGCACCTCAAGGGAGCCTCGATCCACCTGCTGGTGTTCGCGGCCATCGGCTGGGCGATCGCGCGCTGGACGGCGGCCCGGACGATGAGCGCCGAAATGCGCCACGAGGTGGCCACGGCACCCTTCGACCGGGAGGCGATGGCGAGCCTGTGGCGGTTCGGCTCGGCGAACTTCGTCCCGTTCCTGCTCACGATCTCGTTCCCATTCGTGCTGCGGGCCCAGATCGTGCAGGACTGCGGGCTGACGCAGAACGGCATCTACCAGGCGTTGTTCGCGATCTCGATGCAGTACCTCGCGATCCCGCTCAACGCCATGACGGCCTACTCGTTCCCACGCATCTCCCAGCTGCGCGACGTCGCCGAGATCAACCTCGAAGTCAATCACGCCACGCGCGTCGGCGTGCTGTTCTCCGCCGCCGGGATCCTGCTGGTCCTGCTCACGCGCGACCTGGTGATCCGGGTGCTGTTCTCGGAGCGCTTCATGGGCGCCGTGCCGCTGTTCCCCGTGCAGATGGTGGGCGACCTGATCAAGGCGGTCTCGTTCGCCATCCAGCTGCCGTTGCTGCCCCAGGAGCGGCACCGTGCGCGCAACATCATGTCGGTGATCCACTACGGCACCTTCGCGGCGATCCTGTTCGGCGTGCCGGCCCGCCACCGGTTGTGGGGCGCGGTGTGGGGGCACACCGTCTCGTGGGCGGTGCACCTGACGATGCACGTGATCTACCTGCGCCGCGTGAACGGCTTCCGCTTCTCGCCAGAGAACCTGCGCCTGCTGCTCAGCTCGTTCGCCGCGGTGGTGGCGGTGGCCGCGATGCCGTTCCCGGACCTGCGCTGGCGCGCGGTCGGCGCGGGCGTGGCTCTGTTGTGGGCGGCGACCTCGATCACGCGCGGCGAGATCGACCAGGTGCTGGAAGCGGTGCGGGCGCGACTGCGGGCCCCGGTCGTGCCGCAGGACGGAGGCCAGGATGTCTGAGCCGACGCCCGAGGTCACCATCGTGATCGTCTCGTGGAACACGCGGGAGCTGCTGGATCGCTGCCTGACGGCGGCATTCGCGAGCGCGCCCGGGATCTCACGCGAGGTGCGCGTGATCGAGAATGCCTCGTCGGACGGCTCCGCCGACTGGGTGGCGTCGCACTGGCCGCAGGTCTTGCTCACCCGCAATTCCAGCAACCGCGGCTACGCGCCGGCCTGCAACCAGGGGCTGCGCGCTGCGCGCGGCCGCTACGTGATGGCCCTCAATTCGGACGCGTTCCTGGTCGGGGATGCGCTGGCGACGCTAGTCGGCCACCTCGAGGGTCATCCCGGGACTGCGGCGGTCGGACCACGGCTGCTCAATTCGGACGGCAGTACGCAGTGGGCGTGTGCGCGCCGCGCGCCGAGCTTCGCGAGCGCGCTGTTCGGGCACACTCAGCTGCCGGCCTACGTTCCGGCGCTGCGGCGCTGGGCGGCGGGCACCTATCCCGCCGCACGCTACACGCGCCCGGGACCGGTGGAGGTGCTCTCCGGCGCGTGCCTGATCGTCCGTCGCGAGGCGTTCGCCCGGGCCGGGTTCCTGGACGATCGTCTGGTGCTCAGCTACGACGACGTGGAGTGGAGCCTGCGGGCCGCACGCGCGGGCCTGTGCCTGGACTACCTGCCCGACGCCGAGGTCGTCCATCTCGGCGGGCAGAGTCGCGCGTTCGACGCCGAGGGCACGTCGGCCGCCAACCTGGGATCCATCTGCGCGTTCTGGGACCTCGCATTCCCCGCACCAGTCGCGAGCCTGCTGAAGTTGAACCTGATGCTGAGCCTCTCGCTCACGCTGGCCAAGAACCTCGTTCTGGCGCCGTTCGTGGCGTGGCGGCGGGCGCGGGCGGCCCACGTCTGGGCGCTGATCGAGGACGTGGCCGGGCGCCTGGCGCATCCGATGCCCCGCTCGCGGGAGGTCGCCGGATGCTGAAGGAGAAGGTCTATCCGTGGCGCGACCGGCTCGAGCCCAACAAGCGGCAGCTGGTGGAGTGGACGCCGCCGGGCAGCCGCGTGATCGAGTTCGGCTGCGCCACCGGCTACATGAGCCGCGTGCTCCGCGAATACCGCGGCTGCACGGTGACGGGCTTCGAATACAGTCCTGCCGCCGCGGCGCAGGCGGCCGCGTACTGCGAGCGCATCGTCGTGGGCGACATCGAGGACGAGCGGCTCTGGGAGGGACTCGACGGTCCGTACGACGTGGCGGTGTTCGCCGACGTGCTCGAGCACCTGCGCGACCCCGACCGGGTGCTCCAGCGCACCCGCACGTGGCTCTCGCCCGGGGGGCGCGTGCTGGTTTCGATCCCGAACATCGCGCATCACTCGATCCGCTGGCAGCTGCTGCACGGCCACTTCGACTACACCGAGAGCGGTCTGCTCGACGAGACCCATCTGCGCTTCTTCACGCGCACGACCACGCTCGCGATGCTGGGCCGCTGCGGCTATCGTGCCGAGGAGCTGGGCTTCAGCGTGCAGCGCACGCGCCTCGACTGGATCCTGCTGCGGTTGCGCCTCGGCGCGATCGAGCGCGCGCTGACGCGGATCGCGTGCGCGATCGCCCCCGACGCGATGGCGTTCCAATGGCTCATGCGGGCGTCCCCGGCGTCGCCCGGAGTGGAGGCGGGGCCGCCTCGCCTGCGAGGTCCGGTGCTCGAATCATGACCCGTTCCCGTGCCCTCGCCGGCGCCTTCCTCGCCGCCCTGCTGCCGGGCCTGCTCGTGACCGGTGCGGTGGGTGGACTTCCCGATGTCGCGCGCCTGACGCTCGCGTTCGTGTCCCTGCTCGTCCTGCCGGGGGCCGCCTTCGTGGTGCTGGGCGCGGCGCCGCCGGGTGGCGCGTGGACCGCTCCGGGCTGGGCGTTCGGATTCAGCGTGGCGTGGTGCGCCGCGCAGTTGTTCGTCTCGCGGCTGGTGGGCGGGCCGTTCCTGGCGCTGGCGGCATGGAGCCCGCTCGCGTGCGCGCTGCCGTGGCTGCTGGTGGCGGCGCGCGGACCCCGCGAGGCGGCCGCGGCGCCGCGCTCGATCACGCGCTGGGCCGGCGTCGTCGTGCTGCTGGCCGCGGCGTTCGCGGCGTGGCACTCGGCGCGCTTCGGACCGCCGATGGGTCTCTCGAGCGACACGCCGGACCACGTCGGCACGCTGCGCCGCATGCTCGAGACCGGCGACCTGTTCCCCACGAACGCGTTCTTCCGCGACGCCGGAGCGCTCGGCGCAGATCCCCGCAAGGGGCTCTGGCACGGCGAGGTCGCGCTGCTCTGCCGGTTGGCCGGGCTCGACCCGGTGGTGGCGTGGCGCGCGCTGCCGGCGCTCGTGGTGCCGCTGTTCGTGCTCGCCGCCGCCGCGCTCGGCGTGCTGGTACGCGGCTCGTCGGGTGCCGCGCTGGCGGCGTGGGCGCTGGTGCTCACGTACGGCGCGAGCATGGCGCAGAGCCCCATCCGCCAGGCCGCGTTCGCCTCGCGCATGGGCGACCATCTCGCGCTCGCGACCACGGTCGCGGTGCTGGCGGACCTGCGCGCGCCGCGCCGCGCCACCCGGCTCGCGGCGGCGGCCCTCGGGTTCGCGGCGGCCGCGGCGCACGTGTTCGCGGTGATCCAGTTCGCGATGATGTTCGCCGCCCTCGGCGTGGGGCTGCTGTTGCGCGACCGCCGCTTCGGGGCCGAGGCGCGCCGGCTCGCCGGGACCGGCCTGCTCGTGGCGCTCGCCTGCCTGCCCTACGTGCTGTTCCGGGCGCGCCAGGCCTATGCGCCCATCGAACCCGATCCACCTCGAGTCCCAGGGGCTGCTGTTCGTGACCGACACGCTGCGGACCGCATCGATCGGCGAGCTGTGGGCGTGGATGGGGATCGCCTGGGTGCTGGTCCCGCTGGCGTGGCCGTGGCTGTGGTCGCGCGGGCGGGCCAACAGCGCGGTGCTGTACCTGCTCACGGCGTCGGTCGCCGTGGCGCTGGTGATGTACGACCCGCTCGCCGTGGCGTTGCTGGAGCCGCGTATCGGCTACCTGCTCATGCGCATGATCTGGCTGGTGCCGTTCGCCGGCATTCTCGCGTGGCTGCTGCCGGAGCTGGCCGCGACGGCGTGGCGGGCGCCGCAGCGCACGGCGCGCGGGTGGAGCGCCGCGTTCCTGGCGCTCGCGCTCGCGCTGCTCGCTCCGGCCGTGCTGGACGCCCTCCACGTGCTCGCGCACCCGGACTCGGTGACGGCGGCCGAGCGGGCCGAGGACCCGCGCCGCTGGCAGGACGCCTTCGACTGGATGAGCGAGCATCTCGAGCCCGGCCAGGTGGTGCTGTCCGATCCCGCGACCTCGTACGCGGTGCCCATGCTCACCGGGCTGTTCGTGGTCACGCTGGTGGACCAGCACTCCTCGCCGAACGACTCGCTGGCGCTGCGGCGGATCCTCGACGCGCGCGATGCCCTCGACCCTTACGCCTCCTGGGCCACCACCCGCGAGGTCGTGCGGCGCTACGGCGTCGGCGCGATCGTGCTGAACGACCGCTTCGCGCAGCGCCCGCAGCTCGACTACTGGGCTCCGGGGCACGCCTGGTTTCGCGCCGCCCGGGCCCGCTTCGATGCTCGCCCCGATGCGTTCGAGCCGGCGTTCGATACCGGGGATCTGGTGGTGTACCGGGTGCGGGCGCCGGTGCTCGACACGATGCTCGCAGCCGCGCCCCGGCGGCCCGGAGTGGAACCCTGGGCCGGCGCGACGACTCGGGTGGCCGCGATGGGGCCCGGGCTGCCGGTAGTGGCCGGCTTCGCACTCGACCGCTCGGTCGCATCGCGCGGAGACACCGTGCACGGCGTGCTGGCGTGGCACGCGGAGCGCCCCGCGCCGGCCGGCGCCTACTCGGTCTCGGTGCGATTCGATCGCGATCTGCCGCCCGGCTTCGATCCGCCCACGCTGGTGCGCAAGCCGGCGCGCAAGCTGCTCGAACACCTGCGCCACGAGCGCTATCGTTTCCGGGAAGACCACCTGCCGGTGGCGGGCCAGTACGGCGTGGACCTGTGGCGGAGCGACGAACTGGTGCGCGACTCGTTCACGGTCCGGATTCCGACCGACGTGGCCGACGGATCGTACCGCGTCCAGGTGCGGATGCACCGCCAGCCGCACTACCCGAACCTGAGCCTGCGCGACTACTTCGTCGACGACGACTACTTCTCCGGCGTGCCGGTGGGCACGCTCGTGGTGGGCCGGGCGCCGAAGGCGGGCGCCGGCGTAGGACGGCACTGAGCCATGTGCGGAATCAACGGCGTCTTCCACTACCGCGGCGGCGCACCCGACCTGGAGCTGGTGCGGCGCCAGCGCGACTGCATGATCCACCGCGGGCCCGACGGCCAGGGCCTGTGGACGGACGGCGACGTCGCGCTCGCGCATCGCCGGCTCGCGATCGTCGATCTCTCGCCCGGCGGTCACCAGCCGATGCCGAACGAGGACGAGTCCCTGTGGGTCACGTACAACGGCGAGATCTACGGCTGGCCCGCGCTGCGCTCGGTGCTGGCGACTCGCGGGGACACCGCTTCCGCGGCACCAGCGACACCGAGGCGCTGCTCCATCTCTACGAGGAGCACGGGGACGCGATGCCGTCGCACCTGCGCGGCATGTTCGCCTTCGCGCTGTTCGACCGGCCCCGGCGACGCCTGCTGCTGTGCCGCGACCGCTTCGGAGTCAAGCCGCTCTACTATCACGACGACGGACGGCGCCTCGTGTTCGCGTCCGAGCTGAAGGCGCTGATGCTCGATCCCTCGATCCCGCGCGAGGTGGACGAGCGCTCGATCGCGGACTACCTCACGTTCCAGTACGTGCCCGCGCCCGGCGCCATCTGGCGGGGCGTGCGCAAGCTCCCGCCCGCGCACCTGCTGGTGTGCGACGCGAACGGCGTGCGGGTCGAGCGCTACTGGTCGCTGCCGACCGACGTCGACGCCGGGCACTCGCTCGACTACTACCGCGAACGACTGCTGTCGCTGCTGCGCGAGGCGGTGCGGGTGCGCATGGTCGCCGACGTGCCGCTCGGCGCGTTCCTGTCCGGAGGGATCGACTCGAGCGCGGTCGTCGCGATGATGCAGCAGATCGTCTCGGAGCCGGTCAAGACGTTCACGATCGGTTTCGAGGAGGCCGACTTCAGCGAGGTCGAGCACGCCCGCGTGGTGGCGAAGCACCTGGGGACCGATCATCACGAGCTGATCGTGCGGCCTCGCGCGCTCGACCTGCTGCCGCGGCTGGTCTGGCAGATGGACGAGCCGTTCGCCGACGCCTCGATGATCCCGAGCCAGTACGTCTCGGAGATGGCGCGGCGCCACGTCACGGTCGCGCTCTCGGGCGACGGCGGGGACGAGACGTTCGGCGGCTACACCACCTACACGTTCGCGCGCCAGTACGCCGCGTTCGACGTCGTCCCGCGTCCGCTGCGCAAGCTGCTCGCGTGGCCCGCGAACCTGCTCCACCCGGACCATCCAGTCGGGCGCAAGCTGCGCCGGCTGCCGATGTGCGTGGTGGACCGCCATCTCCACGTGGAGTCGGTGTTCCCGCGTCCCGAGATGCTGGCGGTGCTGGGATCGAGCCTGCGCGAGGTGGTGCTGCGGCACGATCCATTCCGTGAGATGCGCGAGCTGCACGCGACGGCTGCCCGCGAGCTGGGAGAGCTCGCCGCGCTCCTGCAACTCGACGCGCAGACCTACATGATCGACGACGTGATGCTCAAGGTCGATCGCACCTCGATGCTGCACTCCCTCGAGGCGCGCGAGCCGCTGCTCGACCATCCCCTCCAGGAATTCGCGGCCCGCATCCCGTTCGAATTCAAGCTCCACGGCGCGACCGGCAAGTGGCTGCTCCGCGAGAGCCTGCGCGAGCTGCTGCCGGAGGCGATTCTGGCGCGCTCCAAGCAGGGCTTCGGCGTGCCGCTGGCGAGCTGGTTCGGAGGCGGGTTCGACCGCCTCGCCCGCGAGGTGCTGCTCGACCCGCGGGCGCGGGCGCGCGGCTGGACCGACCCCGCCGCGATCGGACGCCTGCTCGCCGACACCGCCTCGCGCGACGACCGGCGCACCAAGCAGATCTGGACGCTCACCTGCCTGGAACTGTGGGCGCAAACCTACGTGGACCGGGCGCGCGAGGAGCTCGCCGAGCCGCTGACCACGTGGGCGGGAGGGAGCGGCGCGTGAACCTCGCGATCCTGATCGGGCGCTTTCCGCCGGGCCCGCAGGGGGGCGCCGAGCACCAGGCCGAGTGCTGGGCGCGCCTGCTCGCCGTCCGCCACCGCGTCACGGTGGTGACGCGGCAGGAGAGCGAGCGGGTGCCCGGCCGCGAGGCGCGTGACGGCTTCGAGGTGGTGCGGCTCCCGGTCTCGCGCGTGCCGGTGTGGAAGACGTGGCGCGACGCGACGCGGATCGAGCGGGTCGTGCGCTCGCTCGCCCCGCGGCCCGAGGTGCTGCTGTGCTTCCAGTCGTTCGTCAGCGGCTGGGCGGGCGTGCGCATCCAGCGCCGCGTCGGCGTGCCCGCGATCGTGTGGATCCGCGGCGAGGGCGAGTACCGCCTCGGCGAGCGAACGGCCGAGGCGGCGCTCAATCCGACCACGTGGAGCGACGCGCGCGGCGTGCTCGTGCAGACGGAGGAGGGCCGCCAGGCGCTGCTGGACGCGCTCGACCGGTTCGCGCGCTCCGCGCGGGCCAGCGTGGCGGGACATCTCGACGTCGTGCCCAATGGCATCGATCTGCCGGCGCTGCCGGCGCCCGGCACGGCGCGCCCGGACGGGCGCATCCTGGCGGTCGGACGCTTGATCCCGGACAAGGGGATGGACGTCGTGATCGACGCCGTCGCGGGCGGCGCGGGCCGGCTCACGATCGCGGGCGACGGCCCCGAGCGCGCGGCGCTCGAAGCGCGCGCCGCGCGGTGCGGGGCGGACGTCGAGTTCGCGGGATTCGTGGAGCGCGCGCGGCTCGGTCCGCGGTACGCCGAGGCGGCGTGCGTGGTGCTCGCGGCGCGACGCGGCGAAGGGCTGCCCAACGTGCTGCTCGAGGCGATGGCGTGGGGGCGACCCGTGATCGCGACGCCGGTGGCCGGAGTGCGGGGGCTGCTGGTGGATGGTGCCAACGGGCTCTCGATCCCGGCCGGCGACCCGCTCGCGCTGCGTGCGGCGCTCGCGCGGCTCGCGCGCGAGCCGCGCCTCGCCGCGCGGCTCGGGATCGGGGCGCGCCACACCGCCGAGGCCTATGCGTGGGATCGCGTCGCGCCGCGGCTCGAAGCGGTGCTCGAACGGTGGAAGCTGGCATGAGCGGGCGCCGCCGGGTCACGATGCTATACTCCGCGCCCGCCGCACGGGCGCGCAGCGAGAGGGGGCCGAATGTCGGATGAGCTGAAGGGCCGCACCGTTCTCGTCACGGGCGCGGGCGGGTTCATCGGGAGCCACCTCGTCGAGGCCCTGGTCGCCGCCGGAGCGCGGGTGCGCGCGCTGGTCCACTACAACTCGCGCAACGACTGGGGGCAGCTCGAGCGGCTCGCGCCGGAGACCCGCGCGGCGCTCGACGTGCGCCCCGGCGACCTGCGCGATCCGTTCTTCGTGGATCGGCTGGTGGCGGGCTGCGAGCGCGTGTTCCATCTCGCCGCGCTCATCCCGATCCCGTACTCGTACCTGGCGCCGTCGGAGTACGTCGACACCAACGTGCGCGGCACGCTCCACGTGCTGGAGGCGGTGCGGCGCCACGGCGTGGAACGCATGCTCCACACCTCGACCAGCGAGACCTACGGGACCGCGCGGTACACCCCGATCGACGAGCAGCACCCGCTGCAGGGGCAGTCGCCCTATTCGGCGAGCAAGATCGGCGCGGACAAGCTGGCGGAGTCGTACCACTGCTCGTTCGCGACCCCGGTGGTGATCGTGCGGCCGTTCAACACCTATGGCCCGCGCCAGTCGGCACGCGCGTTCCTGCCGACGGTGCTCACCCAGGCGCTGACCGCCGACGTGGTGCGCGTGGGTTCGCTCGATCCGGTGCGCGACATGAACTTCGTGGCCGACACGGTGGCAGGGTTCCTGGCGGCCGCGGTGGCGCCGGGGATCGAGGGCGCGGTGATCAACCTCGCCAGCGGGCGCGGGGTGACCATGCGCGAGCTGCTCGAGCTGGCCCTGCGGGCGACCGGCCGCCGGCCGCGCGTGGAGGTCGAGGACGCGCGCGTGCGTCCCGAGCGCAGCGAGGTGATGGCACTGATCGGCGATGCCACGGTGGCGCGCGAGCGGCTCGGCTGGACCAGCCGCGTCGGGCTCGAGGAGGGCGTGCAGCGCACCGCGGAGTGGATCCAGGGTCACCTGGCGGACTACAAACCCAGCCTGTACAACGTGTGAGGGCGCGAACGCGATGCGTGCGGTGATCCTGGCGGGCGGCAAGGGGACGCGGCTGCGGCCCTACACGACAGTGTTCCCCAAGCCGCTGATGCCGATCGGCGAGATGCCCATCCTCGAGATCGTGCTGCGGCAGCTGAAGGCGAGCGGCTTCTCGCACGTGACGCTGG
The DNA here is from genome assembly GCA_963725865.1 of Candidatus Eiseniibacteriota bacterium. GTDB lineage: Bacteria > Eisenbacteria > RBG-16-71-46 > RBG-16-71-46 > RBG-16-71-46 > CAVSAC01. The sequence goes on along the minus strand of CAVSAC010000010.1, from coordinate 972,751 downwards.
CGGTCTCGTACCTGGCGGAGCTGATCGAGGCGTTCTTCGGCGACGGCGGGCGGCTCGGTCTGCGGATCGACTACTCGCGCGAGGACCGGCCCCTCTCGACCGCCGGTCCGCTGCGCCTGGTGCCGGGGCTCGACGAGACGTTCCTGGTGATGAACGGCGACGTGCTCACCACGCTGGACTACCGCGCGATGCTCGCGCACCACCGGCGTGCCGGCGCCGCCGCCACGATCGCGGTGCACCGGCGCAGCGTGCGCATCGACTACGGCGTGGTCGAGACCGGCCCCGACGGCGTGCTCGCGCGTTACATCGAGAAGCCCGAGACGCACTACGCGGTGAGCATGGGCATCAACATCCTGGAGCCGCGCGCGCTCGCGGCGATCGGCGAGCACGAGCCCCTCGGGATGCCGGACCTGATGATGCGGCTGAAGCAGGCGGGCGAGACGGTGACCACGTTCGAGCAGCCGTGCCTGTGGCTCGACATCGGGCGCACCGACGACTACGCGGACGCGCTCGAGACCTTCGAGGCCCACCGCGCGGAGTTCCTGCGCGACGACGGCTCCGACCCGGCGCCCGCCTCGCGGCGATGACGCGCCTGCTCGTCACCGGCGCGGCGTCGTTCACCGCGCGCCACCTGCGCGAGGCGAGCGCCGGACGGGACCTGGAGCTGTGGGGCACCGACCTGGCGCCGCAGGGACCCGCGGGGCTGCGCTACGTGCCGGCCGATCTCGCGAAGCCGGACGCGGCGCGGACGCTGCTCGAGCGGGTGCGCCCCGACCGCGTACTCCACCTGGCCGGCGTGAGCGGCCGCGACGTCGAGCGCTGCTGGGCCGTCAACCTGGACGCGACACGACACCTGATCGAGGCGTGCGCAGCACTGGCCCGACCTCCGGCGGTGGTGCTGATCTCGAGTGCCGCCGTCTACGGCCTCACGCGTCCCGAGGAGTCACCGGTGCGCGAGGCGACCCCGCTGCGACCGGTCACGCCCTACGGCGCGAGCAAGGCGGCGGCCGAGCACGCGGCGCTGTCGATGCACCGCCGCGGACTGGTGGCCGTCACCGTGGCGCGCCCGTTCAACCTGGTCGGCCCCGGGCTGCGCGAGGGATTCGCGCCTTCGGACTTCATGGCCCAGGCGCGCGCGCTGCGCGCCGGCGGGACCGACGCCCCGATCCGGGTGGGCAACCTGGAGCCGCGCCGCGATTTCGTCGACGTCCGCGACGCGGTGCGCGCCTACCTCGCGCTGCTGGAGCGCGACGACCTGCGCGGCCGCGTGTTCAACGTGGCCTCGGAGCGTCCGGTCGCGGTGCGCGCGCTGCTCGAGCAGCGTGCTCGCGGCGGCCGGCGTGCAGGCGCGCATCGTGGTGGATCCGGCGCGCGTGCGCGCGGTCGAGGTGCTCGAGCAGGTCGGGGACGCTTCCGAGTTGCGCACCGCGACCGGCTGGAGCGCCGCCATTCCGCTTGAGCGCTCGCTGCGCGACATGGTGTGCCGCTCCGTCGCAGCGATCGGGCGACACCGCCGGCGCGGCCAGGTCGTCGTGACGTGCAAGTCAGGCGCCCCCCGCCCGGCGGCGGCATGGACGGCAGACGATCCCGCCTTCACGGTCTTCACGCCGACCTACAACCGCGCCCGCCTGCTGCCCCGCGTCCACGACTGCCTGAAGGCGCAGACGTTCCGCTCGTTCGAGTGGGTCATCGTCGACGACGGCTCGAGCGACGGCACCGAGAGCTTGGTCCGCGAATGGCAGGCCGAGGGAGCGCTCGAGATCCGCTACCTGTACCAGCCGAACGGGGGCAAGCACGTCGCCACCAACCGGGGCGTCGAGATGGCCCGCGGCCGGTACTTCGCGATCCTGGACTCCGACGACTGGTACACGCCCACCGCGCTCGAGCGCATGCTCGCGCATTGGGAGACGATCCCCGCGGCCGAGCGCCACCGGTACACCGGGGTGGTGGGGCTGTTCGAGTACTCCGATGGCCGCCTCGTGGGCACCCGGTTCCCGTGCGACCCACTCGACTCCGACGCGGTGGACCTGCGGATGCGCCACCACGTCGCGGGCGACAAGATCGGCATGATCCGCATCGAAGTCATGCGCGAGTTCCCGTTCCCGTTCGAGGGCACGCGCGGGCTCGTGACTGAGGCGATCGTGTGGCTCCGCATGGCGGAGGCCTACCGCACGCGGTTCGTGAACGAGGTGTTCGCCCGCAAGGAGTACCAGGCCGCGGGACTCTCCGATCGGGCGCTGCTCCTGCAGATCCAGGCGGCGGATGCCACCCGCACGTATCCCGCGCCAGTTGCTGGGCGCGCTGCCGCCCGCCCAGAGCCACCATCCGCGAGCTTGGGTCCGCAGCGCCGATCCGCCGAGCGCTTCACGCCGGTTCTCGCAGCTGCCGCGCGAGTCGGACTGTGCTACGGCACGGGAGCAGGAGGTCGCGCTGGGCACCCGCGTGGATGCGCGTGCCGTCCTGCTGGGGTCAGCAGGGCGCTGTACCGGCTGGAGTCACTGGTCGACGCGCGCTCGTGCACAGAAGCCGCGCCTGACGCGAGCGATGTACGCGCCTCGGGCCGTCGCCGCAACCGACGACCAGGACGCGCTCGTACGCGCACCGCGCCGCGCGCAGCTGCGGGCTCCGACTCGAGCTCATCGGCCCGCGCGTCCTCCCATTCGATCGCGCCCGTCCAACCGAAGTGCGGGCGGAACCGCAGCGTGTCCTCGAGCCGCCACGCGGCGAGCGGACGATTCCACGCGGCGACGTCGCTGATCGGCGCGATGTCCGCCTCGGTGCCCTCGACCAGCGGCCAGCGGTGCGCCTCGTACGCGCGGCGCACGCAGCGCCATGCGCTGCGGGTCGAAGCCCATCACCCGCGCGCACACCGTGTCCACCGCGACCGGGTTGGCGCCGGCGACGATCAGCCCGGCCTCGCGGCGGTCGCCGGCGACCGGACCGTTGCCGTCCATCGCGGCGATGCCGTCCACTACCGAGAAGTAGCGCTTGGCGCCGCCCGCCGGCCGCATCGAGCCGTCCGCCTCGCCGTAGAGCAGGATGCGGTGGAGGTCGAGGCACATCCGCCACACGGTGTCGTTGCCGTGCCAGTTGCCCGAGCGCACGACCTGCTCGGTGCCTCCGAAGACGTCGTAACCGACCTGCTTGGTGCGCCGCGCCAGGCGCTTGAACATCGGCACGTCGGCGAGCAGCAGCTGTTTTGCGGGCATCACCACCCAGTTCTCGAGCCGCGTCTTGAGCGTGGCGTGGTCGAACTGGTCGCCGCCGTCCTCGGGCGCGCCGAACGCGTAGTGGGGGAGCCAGTTCTTGTTCGCGTTGATGCCGACCAGGCCCTTGAGGTTGACGGTGATGCCGCACTTCTTGTGGGTCTTGAGCTTCGGCAGGTTGATGAACACGTCGGCGGTCAGCGGCGAGCGCGAGATCGCGTACTCGTGGCGGCCGGCGCGCTGGTGGGCGTTGGTCTCCTTCCAGTCGTAGTAGGCGCCGTAGTAGCGCTTCCCCTGCGCGTCCAGCTCGCGGAACATGCTGTCGTCCGCGAGGTCGACCGCCACCCCGCCGCGCGGGTCGCCCGGCAGCCGCACGGTCTCGACGTAGATCCCGTCGCGGTCGACGTGGTGCTCGTCGCGCAGGTCGAGCAGCTCCACCGCGAAGCCGTGGCGGGCGCGGTACCAGTCGCGGATCGCGGCCAGGCCCATGCGCTCCAGCAGGCCGTCCCAGCTCGAGTCGCTCTGCGGCGCGTCGCCCAGCAGGATCGCGCCCTCGCCGCGCAGCGCGAGGTGCACGTAGTCCATCACCGCGCGGATCACCGAGCCGTGCGTGATGACGTAGTCCCACTCGTCGCGCAGGCGGTGGCGGTGCGCGATCATGTTGGGCTTGAGGAACACGGTGTCGCCCGGGCGCACCAGGCCGCCGAGCGGGTTCCAGTCGCGGCTGCCGGCGTGCTCGCGGTCGAGCCCGAGCAGCCGGAAGGTGTCGCGCACCGCGGCGTAGGCGGAGTTGGTCGGATCCAGCTCAATGCCGCCCGGCAGCTCGGGGAAGCGCTCGGGCGGATGGAACGGCGCGCGCGACGGGGTAGGACGCGGACGCGTGCCGGTGGATGGCGACCGGGAACGGGCTCATCGGGGGTCCTCGGGGGTGGGCGCGCACCCTTGCGCGCTCAGAACCAGCTTATCGTACACGTCCGGGTACTCGACGGCCACCCGCACCGCGTCGAATGCGCGCGTGCTCGCGCGCGCCCGCCGACATCGCCGCCGCCTCGGGGGGGCAAGGAGCCCGGAGACTCGCTGCGCGAATCCCTCCGGTGGTACGCGTGCACCCCACCCGGGTGCCCGAGCAGACTGGCGCTCCGCCCCCGACGGGCGAGGCGATCGTCTGGTCTCGGGGATCCCGCTCGCGTGAGCGCTGCCGGAGATGGTCAGCACCGCAGAGGCATCAAGCAGGCGCGGAGCCTGTGCAACGCACGGATCGCCCCTCTCAGGTTGACATGCTCGAGCTGAATCCTCCAGTCTCCGTGCGACTTTGACACTTCCGGTGCCATCCCGTGCGACCGTCTGGGAGACACGTCCCGGGTCCTTCCCGAGCCCGTCCGCGCTCGGCATCACTGGTGCATTCCAGGGCTGGGCTGCGCTGGATCATCTTGGAGGTCTGGCATGCCACGGTGCGCACCGCGCGACCATTCGCCGCCCGATGGACTCGCATCCGCGATGAGCCTTCAGCGCGCAGGTCTGTGCGGACCGATGCTGCGATGTGACTCGCGGAGACGAGCATGATGCTGCGCCATGCGTTCGCATTCGTCCTCGTCTTCTTCGTGATCGCAGCCGGGATCTTCGGGCTCGCGCGTCTGGACCAGGACGAGTTCAGGGTCATCAAGGAGCCCTACGAGATGCTCGGTGGCGACTACACCCTGGGCTACTTGAGAGCCCGCGAGTTCGGCCGCGCGCTCGACTGCGCCGGGCGCGCCTACCGCTTCTACTGGCAGTACCGCCCCCTGCTCTCCCCGATCATCACGGATCGGGACAGACATCTGTTCGCCGAGGAGGAGCGTCGGTTCGGCTACATCAAGCCGGCGACGGCCGATAGCCTCCAACTGGACGTCTACCGCAAGCGACTCATCGTGCCGGAGCCGGAGAGGTTCTATCGCCAGGGCGCAGGTGCGCCCCTCCTGAGCGGGTTCGCACGCATCCCGGGCCTCGCGCTCGTGCGACTCGCGACCGCACATGGCCCGGACCTGCTCGAGTATCAGTTCACACGGCTCTACCACCCCATCTTCCTGCTCCCGCGCCTGCAAGGACTGCTCGCCGGATTCCTGTGCGTCGTGCTCGTGTTCCACATCCTGCTGAAGGAGGTTCCGCGAAGCACCGCGGTACTCGGCGCCGCGATCTTCGCGGCGCTGCCAGCGGGGCTGATCTGGTTCCCGAACATGCACTACGATGCCGTCCTCGCGCCCTTCGTGCTGCTGGCGTCGTACCTATTCGTGCGCGAGCGACACCTGCTCGGCGGGCTGGCCTTCGGACTGGCACTCGCGAGCAAGAACACGGCCGTGTTTGTACTCCCCGCCGCCGTGCTGTTCGTGGCGCTCGAGGCCCTGCGTCTGCGGCGACTGGAAGGTGAGTCTGCCGCGTTCGCATTTGCGCGACAGCGGTTTCGCGGATTCGCGATCTTCTGTCTCGCGTCGCTGGTGACGCTCACACCGTTCGCCAATCCGATCTCGCACGCCCGGGAGATCCTGACGCCGATCGTCGCACGTCAGTACGATCCACGGGGTGAGAACCTGGCGAAGTACAACCTGACTGCTCCCCAGGCGAAGGCAGGGGGGGCAGCAGGAGTTCGAGACGAACAGGGCGCTGTGGCTCGCGTCAAGGCGTTGGTCTCGTACAGCCTGCCCATGCTCTTCGTGGTGCTGGCGCTGCCTGTGCTGTGGGGGCGACTGCCGACGCCGATGACTCGCTATGGGTTCTGCTTCCTGCTCATGATGTTCCCCTACAGCCTCATCTTCGGGAACGGGCTGGGCTACCGCAGCCTGATGTTCCTGCCCTTCTTCGCCCTGATCGGCCCGCAGGTCCTGCAGCGACGGGCGCTGGTCGGGATCCTCGTGGTGTTGCTGCTGATCGACATCGTGTTCGCGATGGATCCGATCGCGGCGAGGGGCATGATCTAGGGGCGGATACCTGCGGCCCCTGCCATCCGCTCGATGGTGCCGTTCAAGCCGAGCCGGATGGCCCGGCGCCTACGCCGGATCGGACGCGGACGCGTGCCGGTGGATGGCGACCGGGAACGGGCTCATCGGGGGTCCTCGGGGGTGGGCGCGCACCCTCTCGCGCTCCGGACCGCGTCATCGTACACGTCCAGGTACTCCGCGGCCACCCGCTCCACGTCGAACGCGTGCGCGTGCTCGCGCTCGGCCGCCGACATCGCTGCCGCCGCCTCGGGGTGGTCCAGGAGCCAGCCGATGCGCTCGGCGAGTTGCTCCGGGTCGTGCGCGCGCACCCACAGGCAGTGGCGGGGCTCGGTGAGCCAGTCGGCGGCGGCGCGGATGCGGGTGGTGACGATCGGCAGGCCCGCCGCCAGCGCCTGGAAGATGGTCATCGAGAAGCCCTCGCCGTGCGCGGTCGGGAACGCCAGCACGCTCGCGCGCAGGTAGAACGCGGCGGTCTCGGCCTCGCTCACGCGGCCGGTGAAGCGCACCACCTCGCCGAGCCCAAGCGTGCCTGCGAGCGCCTCGGCCTCGGCGCGCGCGGGGCCGTCGCCGACCGCGGTGAGCGTGAGGCGGCGGCCCTGGCCCACCAGGATGCGCACCGCGCGCAGCGTCTCGGACAGGCCCTTGGCGGGCACGAGGCGCGCGATGAACAGCAGCTCGGGGACCGCGCCGCGCGGCCAGCTCGCCGCGGCGAAGCGCGCGCGGTCGACCGCGTTCTTCACCACCACGAACTTGTCCGCGGGCCAGCCGGCGGCGACGAAGTTGCGCTTCTCCTCCGACGACAGCACGCCCACCCGCGTTGCGCCCCCCAGCACGGTGGCGGTCATCCAGCGCCAGAGCGGATGGCGGCTCGCCAGCAGGTTGGCGTCGGAGCCGTGGTACTTGAGGAACAGCGGCTGGCCCAGCCAGCGCGAGAGCAGGGCGTAGCCCAGGTCGCGCCCCAGCGCGCGGCGGTCGTAAGCGGTGTTCAGGTGTACCAGGTCGGGCCGCTCGCGCCGGATGCGGCGGACGTAGCCCACCAGGTCGGCGATGCGCTCGAGGCCGAGCCCGAGCCACGAGCCGCCGGGGCGGCGCCGGCCGAACGGCATGGTCGTCACGCGCGCTCGCCCGCTGCGCTCGCAGGCCTGCTGGAACGCGTACTCGGTCGCGCCGATCCCGCCCGGCATCGCGGGGTCGATGGTGCCGAACAGCACCGCGAGCGGCTTCATCGCGCCTCGAGCAGCCGTCGCACCGCTTCTTCGAGGCCGACCGGGCGGGCGATGCCGAGCGCGGCCATCGAGGGGGCGGTGTCGAAGGCGCGCAGCTGCTTGAGGCCGAGCACGTTCTCGCGGTGGATCGAGAACGGCACGTGCAGCGCCTCGAGCACGGACACGCCGAGCGTCACCAGCGGCAGCGGCACGCCGATCAGCGTGCGCCGCACGCCGAGGCCGCGCAGCACCGACTCGTAGAGCCCGCGCATGGTGTGCACCGCGGGCGCCGCGACGTCGTAGCTGCCAGCGAGGCCGCGATCCACCACGTTCGCGACCGCGGCGCAGAGGTCGCCCATCCACAGCGTCTGGATGGGCTGGCGGCCGCCGTCGGGCAGCGGGACGACCCGCGCGGCGTGCAGCACCTCCACCATGCTGCCGAACAACCCGCCATGCCCGAGCACCAGGCCGAGCCGCAGCACGGTGTCGCGCGCGGGATCGAACAGGCCTTCGAGCTCGAGCTTGCTGCGCCCGTAGTGGGACTCCGCGGCGGGGTGCGCGGAGAGCGTGGACAGGAACACCACGCGCGTGCCGTGCGCGCGGGCCGCCGCCAGCACCCGCTGCGCGCCGGCGCGGTTGATCGCGTCGGCGTCGGGCGTGCGCGGGCCGTACTCCACGAGCGCGCCATGCACGAGCCACTCGAGCCCTGCGAGGTGCGCGGGGTCGGGACCCTCGGGCAGCGTGAACGGCCGCACGACGACGCCCCGCGCGGCCGGCACCGAGACGCGGCGCTGGAACGCCACGACCGCGTCGCCGCGCGCGGCGAAGTGCGCGACCAGATGACGGCCGATGAAGCCGGTGGCGCCGGTGATGCCGATGCGGAGCGCGCTCACGCGTCGGCGCTCCGGCAGGCGAGCTCGCGTCCCACCACGTGGGCCCACGCCATCAGCGTGAACGTGAGGCCGTTCCCGGGCAGGAAGCGCAGGCCCGAGCCGTCGGCGACGTACACCCGCCGGGTGCCGGCGAGGCGGCCGTCGGCGGCGAGCGTGCCCGGCGTCTCGCCGTCGCCGAACGGCAGCGTGCCCGCGTAGTGCACGGTGGCGCCGGCGTGCAGGGTCTGGCGCTTGAGCGCCGGCGCGCCGAGGCTCGCCATCGCCCGCACGATGCGACGCTCGCAGGCCTCGTCGTCGCGCAGCTCCGCGGCGGTGCGCGCGTACTCCGCGCGCAGCGCGTCGCCGGTCGGCGAGGCGGCGTCGCGGACGCGACGCACGCCCTTGCCGGGTGCGGCGTGGTCGGGGTGGTTGATGGTGGCGAGCACGATCGCCGGCGCCAGCGCGCGCATCAGCGGCAGGCCGTCCGCGAATGCCAGCGGCAGCTCCTTGACGAGCTTGAACAGCAGCAGCGAGCGGTAGGTGTAAAGCGACACCATGCGCACGTCGGAGCCGTCGCCGCGGGGATCGAGGAACATCTCGAGCTGGCCGAGGCTGGTCCGCGCGCGCTCGAGCGGCCGGCCCAGGCGGCGCAGGTGCAGGCACGGCGCGATGCAGTACGCGTTGGTGAGCAGCGGGCGCCACTCCAGCGCCGGCTGCGAGCGCATGACGAGGCGCGCGCTGCCGAGCGCGCCGGTGCCGAGCACCAGGCGGCGCGCGAGCACCACCTCGTCCGCGCCGGTGTCGAGGTGCCGCGCGTGCACCGCCACGTGGTCGGCGGCCTCCTCGAAGCGGGTCACCAGCCGGCCGGGCCGGTACTCGAACGACGGTGCCCGCTGCAGCGCGTCCACCGTCATCCACGGCCGGTAGACCGACTGCGCGTGGTCGGCCCAGAATTCCATGTCGGTGTAGGGATTCGCGCCGCGCCCCGCGAGCGGGCTGGTGAGCACCGCCATCGGCATCTTGCCCATCACCACGCCGCGCGCGCGAAGCGCGTCGCGCCGGCGCAGGTAGGCCGCGTGCAGCGCGGTGATGCTCGCGTCCATGCGCAGCGGCGGCTGCAGGGTCGCGAGCCCGCGCGCACAGTAGGGGGTCGCGTCGTCGGGCTCGGCGGCGAGGCCGACGCGCCGCCCCACGGCCTCGTATGCGGGAGCGATCACCGCCGGATCGAGCCCGGCGGCCGTGAGCTCGGCGGGCGTGTACACCGCGCAGCCGGCGCCCCAGCCGGCGCCGAGCCCGCCGTAGGCGAGGCTCTCCATGCGCGAGAAGTCGCCCTCGAACGGCAGCCAGCGGTCGGTGTCGCGGATCAGGTGCTGGCGCGGAGGAGTCAGCGTGTGCGCGGCGTCACCCCACGGCACGCCCTCGAAGCGATCGCCGAGCAGGTAGCGATGCTGGGCGGCATCCGCGGCGCGCAGGGTGAGGTGGTCCTGCTCGGGGATGATCGGCGCGTACGTGGCATCGCGCACGCCGCCGTCGAGCATCAGCACCCGCGCGCCGCCGGCCACCAGCGCGTGCGCTGCCTCGGCGCCCGTGATGCCGGAGCCCACCACCACGTGGTCGTGGATCACCGCCACAGCAGCCCCCACGAGCGCACCAGCGCCAGACCGCCGGCCGACCGCAGCACCGCGAGAGCTCCGCGCAGGCTTAGCGCCAGCCAGCCGCCGGGCCCGATCGGGCGCGCTTCGAAGCGCCCGACGTGCTCCGGCGAGGCCTCGAGCACGGCGAGCATCAGGCACACACGCTGTCGAACCGGCGAGTGGGGATCGGCGAGCGCGAGCCCCGCATCGACCAGGCCGAGCGCCGGGCCCGAGCGGGTGGCGAGCGCCCACAACCGCCGGTCGCGTTCGTGCTCGAGCGGGGCGGCGGCAAGCTCGACCGCATGGAGCCAGCGCGCCGCCTCCTCGGCGGTCGGGTCCTCGCCGATCAGGTGGCGCCCGACGAGGCGGGCGATCGCCGGGGTCTCCGGGGGGACGACGCTCACCGGCCGCCCGACCGGGCGCTCACGAGCGCTCTCGCGACTGGCGCAGCTCGCGCAGCTCCGCGGCGAGCAGGCCGAGGTCCTGCGTGAGGCTCTTGTTCTGCTCCCGCAGGTTCGAGATCACGGTCGAGAAATGGAACTGCAGCACCAGCACCAGCAGGATCGCCAGCAGGAACAGGAACGCCGGCGGATAGTAGATGCCGACCAGGTGCGAGAGCCGCTCGATGCTCTTGATGAACACCGCGGCCAGCGCCATCAGAGACGCGGCGAGGATCCACAGCAGCGAGTACTGCTCGCGCAGCCGCTTCCGTCGCACGGTGTCGAGCACGAACAGCAACAGCGCCGCTCCGAGCAGGAACACGATCACCTGGGTGCGCGGCTGGATGCCGGTGTAGAACTGGACGGGCACCATGTCATTCCTCCCGGGCGGGCGCGAGATGACCCTCGGTCTCGAGGATCCCGCGCATGGTGTCGAAGCGATAGCGGCCGAGGATCCGGTCGAGCTTGCGCATCACCGAATCGAGGCCCACGTAAGTGATGAGCGCGTCGCCGGGTCCGAGCGCGACGCGCGGGACGTCGGAAGCGCACTCCCACGGGTGCAGGTAGAGATTGAACGGTCGCTCGCGGGCCACCCGGTCGAGGGTCGCGCGCAGCACCGGGTAGGGTAGGGCGCGCAGGTAGAAGCCGCCCGCGACGGGCACCCGCAGCGGGCCCCATGCGCCGAGCGCGACCGGGAACTCGACCAGCGTGCCGGCCGGATCGTGCCGCGCGAGATCGTCCGCGGCGGGTCGGTAGATGCCAAGTGGAGCGCCGGCGACCCCGTACAGCTTCACCCGCAGCGGGAACACGCTGGAGTCGTAGCGGAAGCCCTCCTCGCGCAGCACCCCGAGCGCCCACGCGGTGGAGCGATCGAGGCTGAACGTCGGCGCGCGGAATCCGATGGCCCCGTCGTGGCCGAGCGCCGCGCGCATCGCAGCGCGGAAGTCGCGCAGCTCGCTGCGGAACGACTCGCGGTCCAGCGCCCACAGCGGCCGGTGCGTCATGCCGTGGCAGGCGAGCTCGTGGCCGGCCGCGGCGATCGCGCGTATCAGGCCGGGATGCCGCACCGCGACGTCGCCGAGCACGAAGAACGTGGCGCGGACCGTGTGGCGTGCCAGCAGCGCGAGGATCGCTTCGACCCCCGCGACCACGACCGAGCGCGGGTCGCCGGCCGCCACGTGCGCGCGCACCAGCTCCGGGTGGTACCAGTCCTCGACGTCGAACGTGAGCGCGCCGGGGTGCACGGGGCTCACGCTCGCAGTCGCTTCCGACGCAGCAGCACCATCAGGATGGAGAGCGTCATCTTGGCGACGTAGTAGAACGCCGTGAGGTTCGAGTGCATCGAGGTGCCCGCGACGCGCGCTTCCATCGTCACCGGCACCTCGCGTACCCGGAATCCGGCGAGCGCAAGCAGGATGATGGTGTCGGCGTCGGGGAAGTCCGAGGGGTAGTGGTCGAAAGCGAAGAACTCCACCACGCGCCGATCGAGCGCCTGGAACCCCGAGGTCGGGTCGGAGAACCGCTGGCGCGTGACGAACGTGACGATGCCGCTGAAGACCTTCATGCCGAGGCGCCGCGGGCCGGGGATCGGATAGTTCGCGCGGCCGAGGAAGCGCGAGCCGATCGCCACGTCGGCCTCGCCGGCGAGCACCGGCGCCAGCAGCCCGCGGGCCGAGCCGGGGTCGTGCTGGCCGTCGGCGTCCATCTGGAGCACGACGTCGTAGCCGTGCGCCACCGCGTACTTGAAGCCGGTCTGCACGGCGCCGCCGTAGCCGAGGTTCCACGGCAGCTCGACGACCCGCGCGCCGTGCGCGAGCGCGACCTCCGTGGTCTGGTCGGACGAGTAGTCGTTCACCACCAGCAGGTCGGCCTCGGGGAGCGCGGCCCGCACGCGATCGAGGGTGGTGCCGACGCTCTCCTGCTCGTTGTGCGCCGGCATCACGACCAGCAGGCGCTTCGAGGCGGGAGCGAGGGATGAGCTCATGGTCGTGGGTCTCCGGTCGGCGCGACCCGTGGGGGCGCGGAGCTGAGGACATGATAGACGACGAACCCATCGCGGTCGTACACGCGCTCGAAGCGATCGGGCCGCTCGCCGAGGCGGGGCGCGCGGGTCGGGCGCGGCGAAGTCCGCGGACCGCACCACCACGTACGCCGGCCGGTCGAGCCGCCCCAGCACGGCCAGGTCGCGGTCCAGCGAATCGGCACCGCCGTAGAGGTCCGCCATCACGGCCCGGCGCTCGATCACCTGGTCCAGCGGGTAGGCCGCGCGCTCCGGTCCAGAGGTGTCGCCGAGCAACAGTTGGCGGTGCGCCGTCACCATGATCAGCGAGCGGAAGTGGTGATCGATCACCACCGCGCGCCGGGGCACGGCGGTGCGCATCCAGGCGTACAGCGCCTCCTCGCCGGGCGCCGGATGCAGCTCGGGCGCGGCGGCGCCGGAGGGATCGATCAGGTACCCGCGCAGCGTGAGCACCGCGGGACCGCACAGCACCAGCGCGAAGACCGCGACCGCGCCGGTGGTGCCGAGGCGGCGGCGCCAGGCCGCGAGCTCGTCGTGGAACGCCGCGCCGCCGAGGACCGCCAGCGGCACGAACGCCTGGACGATGAACTTCACGTGGTTGCCGAGCGGCAGCGACACCACGCAGGAGAACGCGATCATGCCGGCGGCGAACAGCGCGAGCACGGCCGGCGCGCCCCGGCGCTCGTCGAGGACGCGACGCAGCGGGCAGCGGGCGAACCACACCGCCACCGCGAGCGCGGTCACGATCGTCCACCACATCATCGGATCGAGCTGCAGGTAGGAGTGCTGCAGGCCCGACTTGGACGCCGCCCAGCCGCGCGAGATCGCGCGCGTGTACGGCGCCGCCAGCAGTGCGCCCGCCAGCGTGGCGAGGCCGAAGCCTGCGAGCCGGGCGCGCGCCGGCAGCCAGCGCCAGCGTCCCGCGAGCAACCACGCCAGCGCCAGTGCCGCCAGCGCCACCGGGAGCACCGAGAGTCCGACGACGCCGTGGAACAGCAGCATCCCCGCCGCGCCCGCCGCGCCCCAGGCCCAGGCGCGGCTGCGCTCGCCGTCGAGCGCGCGGACCATCGCCCACAGGTACACGATCATCATCAGGTACGCGACGTTGATGGCGGTCCCGTGCAGGAACTTGTCGAGGAAGCTCGCCATGTACGAGAAGGGTGCGTTCAGCGTGAAGATCACCAGCGCGTCGTTGAAGTGGATCGCGGCCCAGTCGCGTGCCAGCTCCGCGGGTCCGTGGTCGCGACCGACCAGCGCGCGCAGCAGCCGCGTCGGCCACAGCAGCCATACGCCGGCGTTGTACCCCAGCCCGAGCAGGATCGTCCCGCCGATCATCGCGCGCCGATCGCCCCACAACGCGCGCGCCAACAGGGCGCCGAGCGCCAACGTGGCGAACAGGCTCGCGACGTTCGACAGTGCCATCATGACGAACGGATCGCCGCCGCGCAGCGACGCGAGCAGCGCGATGAAGTAGTTGTAGAACCAGACGTAGTTGAGCGTGAGGCCCGCGAAGCGCGGGTCCTGGGGTGGCAGTCCGCGCTCGACGATCTCCCACACGATGCCGCCGTGCACCCACGCGTCCCCGCGGACGCGCAGGATCGGGTTCGCGAACAGCACCACCGCGATCGCCAGCGCGCCGCCGAGCGCCCACTTCCACACGAACCGCTCGCCCTTCTCCGTACTCGGCGTGGCGGTGGCGCGCGCTTCCTGCAGCGCCCACGCCAGCCACGCCAGAACGGCGACCGCCAGGCCCGCGTGCGGCAGCGACAGGCCCGCGGCCATCAGCAGCCACGCCGCCACGGTCGTCACCAGCGGTGCGGCCGCGAGTCCGAGCGCCCAGCGCGCGAGCGGCCCGTCGGCGAGCGGCAGCGCGCGGGCCGCCACCAGCCCGGGGATCACGCCGAGCAGTGGGAACACGCCCCAGGCGCCCGGGATGCCCGGGAGCAGGATGCCCCCGAGGACCCACAGCGTGACGATCGTCAGCTCGAGTGGCGGTCGCTTCACCCGAGCTCCTTGAGGACGCGCGCAGGCACCCCGCCGACCACGGTGCGCGGCGGGACGTCGCGGGTCACCACCGCGCCGGCGGCGACCACCGCGCGCTCGCCCACCGTGACGCCGGGAAGCACCAGCGCGCCGGCGCCGAGGTAGCACCCGCGCCTCAGGATCACCGGCGCCACCGTGCCCTCGAGCTGCCCGGGCTCGATGCGGTCCATGCGGCGGGCGTCGTCGTGCACCACGACGGTGACCCGGAACGAGATGACGACGTCGTCCTCGATCTGGATCAGCTCGGGGAACTGGTCGTCGAGCCAGGTCTCCATGCCGACGTAGACGTGCCGGCCCATCGCGACGCCCATCCAGCGGTAGAGCGCCATGCGCAGTCCGCCCGGGATGCAGAAGCGGGCGAGGATGTGAACGGCCTTCTGCCAGAACAGGCGCGGCAGGCCGCGCGGCGCGATGCGCTGCTCGTACTCACGGCGATCGGTGCGGGACGTGATCCTCATGCCTCGGCCTCCGGGCGCGCGGGCGCGGTCACAGTGCCTCGGGGAACAGCCGCTTCACGCCGCGGCCGAGGACCCCGGCGACCGACACCGGCAGATGCTGCCAGAGCCGCACCGCCAGCGCGAACGCGTGCTTCTGATCCTCGAGGGTCGGCGCCCCGGGCGCGGTCCCGAAGACGTACTGGTAGTACAGCGGAACCGGGCGCGCGAGCCACTGCTCCTTGAACCGGTAGGTGCCGGAGTCCCGCTGGCTGCGCCCGAAGTCGAATCGCCGCATGCCGCGCGCGATCGCGCGCTGGATTGCCTCCCAGTACACGATCTGGTTGGGGCAGAGCGCGAAGAAGCGGCGCAGCGACGACGCCCACGGATCGGCAGCCACGCCGGCATGCTCGACGACGAGCATGGTCCCGGCGGGCTGGTCGCCGGCCGCGACGATCAGCACGCTCGCGTCGTCCCCGTAGCCCTCGAGCACGCTCCGGTAGTACGCGGGGCCGAGGATCGGGGTGCCGAGGTCGCGCATGTTCTCGAGCAGCACGCGGTGGAACGTGGGCGCGTCGTGCCCCCAGCGGACCGCGAAGCCGCTCTTCTGACCCTTGCGGATCTGGTTGCGCAGCTTGGCGTCGAACGCCTTCCACAGGGTCTCGGCGTCGCGCGGCAGCTCCAGCTCCATGGTGACGTGCTCGTCGATGGTGACGAGCCCGTCCCAGCGCCGGCGCTGGTCGCGCAGCTCGAGCAGCGCCATCCGCTCGCGCGCCACCACCTCGCGCGCAGGCACCAGCAGCGCGGCGGCGGTCGCCTCGTCGTCGGCGAGCAGCCCGCCGGGCGAGGAGAACAGCCGGCGCTCGCCGGTGAGCCCGCGCGCCTCGAACAGCGGCAGCACGCCGGTGACGCGGCCATCGCGCTCGGCGAGCCACCAGCGCGGCCGCGCGCCATAGCCCCGCTGGGTCACCGCGCGCCACGCGGCGCGCTGCGCGAAGTGGGCACCCGGCGCCGTGCTCACGTACGCATCCCACCGCGCGCGGTCCGGCTCCTGATAGGGACGCACCGCGGTCATCGTGCCTCGCTCCGAGGCGGGCCGGTCACGCCGGGGCGCCGGACGATGAACGGCGTCTTGCCGAGCGCGGTGCGCTCGAGCGCGTCGACGACCTGGACCTCGACCGACATCGAGGGCGGCAGCTTGCGCCGGGCGTTGGCGGCGATCGCGGCCCGCTCGGCCTCGCCGAAGCCGGGTGCGGGCAGCACCCGCACCAGCACGCGGTCGGCCCGCTCGTGCACCACCTGGATGCGGGTCACGCGGTCGACCCCGCGGTGGAAGTGATCGATCCCGGTCAGCACCGTGCCATCCGGCGCGACCAGCACGTCGCCATCGCGGCCGAGGATGCCCGGGAAGGTCCGCACGCCGAGCGCGATCTCCTCGAGCTCCGCCGGCGGCGGCGGAGCCTCGAAGCGGATCAAGTCGCCGGTGCGATAGCGCACCAGCGGCATGGCCGAGTTCCAGAACGGGGTGCCGACGACCTCGAAGTGCGCTCCCGGTCCGATCTCCGCGCGCGGGGTCAGCTCGACGTGCGCGTAGCCCGGCAGGAATCGCCACGTGCCCGGGGACTCGCACCAGGCGAACGCCACGCGTTCCGCCTGCCCGTAGTAGTCGATCACCGCGCACCCGAGCGCGCGGTGCGCGGCCTCGTTCACGGCCGTCGGCAGCACCTCGGAGGAGGACAGCACGAGCGGGACCTGCGCGCCGAGGCCGGCGGCCGCCATCCGGCGCAGCAGCGACTCGAGCGCGCTCGGGTACACCCACCAGTAGTCGGCCCGGAACGAGACCAGCGCGTCGACGTACGCAGCGACGGTGTCCGCACGCGAGGTGGTTCGACGAGAAGATGCGCCGGCGCCCCGCGTGGGCGTCGATCCAGAACGGCGGCGTGCGGTCGGCGGGGTCCTTCACGTCGTCGCCGCGCAGGACGCAGACGCGCGCGCGGGCCGGCTCCACGCCGCTCGCGCGGAGCAGGTGGTCGATGGCGGCCTGCTCGACCGCGATCGAGCGCGGCGAGCGCAGCAGCGGCAGCGGGACGCCGGTGGTGCCGCCGGTCGCCGCCGGGAGCGCCCAGCGCGATGCTCGCAGCACCTCGTGAGGCGCCTCGCGCAGCGTGGCGGGCGCGAGCAGCGGCCACGACTCGAGCGTCGTCCCGCCTTCCACCCGGCGGCCGTACGGCGTCGTCGCCGCCAGCGCGAGCGACCGCGCGAGTGCCCGCGCATCCCAGCTCCGGCGTTCGGCAGACGACGAAGCCGCGAGCCGCCGGAAGCGACGCACCGCCGGCGGGTACCAGAGCGGATTGCGGCGGACGAGGCTCTCGCCGAATGGAGTGCGCTTGATCGGGGTCGTGAGACGCTTCAGCGCCGCGCGCGGGATCACGACGCTCCCGCGGTCGCGCGTTCGTGCTCGGACCGCGCCACCATCGCGCCGGCCGCCCACGTCGCGAACAGCAGCCACACCTGGAACTGGTAGATCGGATTCCGCAAGAAGTCGATCTTGGTCTGGTCGACCGCGAACAGCAGCAGCTGGGTATTCGCGATGACCAGGTAGGATCGCGCGTAGCTGGGGTCGTCGAGCCGGGCGACGAGGGGTCGCGTGATCCGAAAGAGGGTGAACAGGATCCAACCGAATGCCGCGAGGCCGACCGCGCCGACGTAGTTGGCGACGAGCAGGTAGCCGTTGTGCGGCCAGTAGTAGAAGTGGGTGCCGACCTGTGGGGAGTAGTACGGTCCGTGGCCCAGCAGCGGGCTCAACATCCACCGGTCCCAGCCGTCCTTCCACGCCGCCGTGCGGCTGTCCGGCACGAACCCCTTGATCTCGGTGCCCATGAGCCGGGCCAGGATGTCACCCGAGCGCGTGTAGTGGGAGACGTAGAAGTTCATGGCGATGAAGCCGGCGACGATGGCGGAGACGAGCAGCGTGAAGGGCACCAGCCTGATCTGGCGCCGCAACATCCAAGCGAGGTAGAGCAGTGCGACGGCGAGCGAGATCATGGCGCCCCGGGTGACCGTGGTGAACAGGATGAACACCACCACCAGGAACAGGCCACCCATCACCAGCCGTTGGTTCCCCGAGCGGGCGCGGACCAGCCAGAATGCGACCAGCAGCAGGCTGATCGCCGCGAACTCGGCCAGCAGCTCGTAGTCGAAGAAGGGCCCGCCCACGCGGACGTTGTGCTTACCGAATTCCTCTGCCGTGCTCCCGAACTCGATCCAGCCCGGGATCAGATGCCCACCGGGATGAGTCAGTTCGTAGAGGCCGATCAGGCAGATCGTGGTGAGCGACAGGAGTTGGATCCCGTGCAGGCGCCGCAGCTCGGCCTCGGTGCGCACGTTGCTGACGACCAGGTAGAACAGCATGAGGCCCGCCACCAGCAACTCGGTATTCTGGAGCGCGAACGGGACGTCCGCGGCGATTCGGATGTTGTAGAAGGAGCCGATCCAGGCGATCACGAAGACCACGATCGGTGGATCGAGCGGCGTGCGACGCGGGGCCGGAGCTCTGGTGCTGGCTGACCCGCAGCAACCAGATCACGAGCAGCAGGAGGATCAGGGCCAGATTCGTGCTGCCGAACGTCGTCCCACGCGGATAGGGGAGCGTCATGACCAGCAGGCCGATGCCGGCCAGCATGTCGAGCCGCCATGCGATGCCGAACACGAGCATCGCGACCAGCACGCCGATCACGCGCGGGTCCGGCGAGAGGTACTGCATGCCGAGCATGATGCCCGCGCCGACCACGAGCACCACACCCAGGATCAGGTTCACCGGACTACGGCGCTCGCGGCCCGTCGAGCCCGCGGGCAGCACCGATGGCCTCATACCGCTCCGAAACGCTTCCGGACCAGGAAGGCGAGGTTCTCCCAGCCGTCCTTCCACTTCTCGAGCTTCACGTCGCCGATGCGCGCGCCGTAGGGGATGTGACCCTCACCGAACTTGAGCCCCCGCAGCAGCGCCTCGAGCTTGATCTCCTCGCTGAACGCCATCCCGTCCGAGGTGAGCTTCATGCGGTCCAGCATCGAGCGCTTGAACACCCACATGCCCGACTGGCTGTCGCGGATGGGCTTGAAGAACAGCACCGCGGCCGCGATCGTGAGCACCCAGTTCCCGAGCCGGTTCGTGAACGGCATCGACTTCGGGTCGACGAGCGGGAATCGCGACGCCGACAGGAAATCCCACCCCTTGTCCACCAGCTCGTCCACCAGTCGCGCGATGTCCTCGGGCGGATAGGTGCCGTCGCCGTCGAACGTGATGACGACGTCGCCGGTGGCGGCCTTCAGTCCGCGCTTGTAGGCGGCGCCGTACCCCGGAGTCTTCTCCGCCACCACCACCGCGCCCAGCGAGCGCGCGACTTCGGCGGTGCGATCGGTGCAGTTGTTGTCCACCACCACGATCTCGTCGACGATCTTGGGGGTCCGATCGATGACCAGACGGACACCATCTTCCTCGTTGTAGCAGGGGATGACGACGCTCAGCTTGAGGTTTCGGTGCATGGGGAGGGGTTGGCTTCCGGGGTGAGACGAGATCCGCCTCCCCGGGGTCCCGGGGCGGCCGCTGTCAGGGGCACGAAAATGTTATCAGCGCGTTGGGAGCCGTGGCAAGAGTCGGTTGGGCCACAACGCGTTGCAGAATCTGGACGCCCGTGCGAGCTGCATCGCCGGCGAACTCCAGCCGGACTCCCGCGCCGTGTTCAGGCCACCTTCGGCAGTGGTCCCGAGCGGATGCGCTGGGCCAGCGCGAAATAGCGGGTGATGGTGCGCATGATCTTCATCTTGCTCGCGCCCTCCTTGAGGTCGTAGCGCAGCACCAGGGGGGCCTCGGTCACCTTCGCGCCGCCGCGCCCGAGTTTCAGCAGCACCTCGGCCATGCAGGTGAAGCCCGCCTCCTCGACCAGCCGGTCGCCCCAGGCCCGCGCGGCGCTGCGCAGCAGCGACTCGCGATAGAGCCGGTAGCCGCACGTGTAATCGCGCGCGCCCGCCACCGGCGCCACCAGCGTGAGCAGGAAGGACGCGCCGCGCGAGAGCACCTGGCGCAGCGGCGTGAGGCCCACTTCCTCGCCGCCCTCGACGTAGCGCGAGGCGATCACGAGGTCGGCCGGGGTGTCGACCAGGCGCCGGTGCATCTCGACCAGCAACGCCGGATCGTGGGTGTTGTCGGCGTCCATGGTGGCGATGGCGTCCCCGTCCCGGGCGCGCTCGAGCGCGGACTTCAGGCAGGTCCGCAGCGCCGCGCCGAGCCCCTGGTTGACCACGTGGGGGACCACCTCGACCGGGAGCCGACCCTCGAACGATCGTGCCGCGGCGATGGTCCCATCCTTGCTGCCGTCGTCCACGACGATCACCGAGAGGCGCAGCCCTTTGGCTTCCAGGGCCTTCGCCACGGGGATGCAGCGTTCCAGCAGGGCGGGAAGGGAGCGCTCCTCGTTGTAGGCCGGCAGGGCGAGCCAGATCGTCACCAGGGAATCCTCCGGATGGCAGCGGGCTCGACCGGGCGGACCCCGGTGCGAGGGCGGCATGGATGGCGGGAGTCTAGCACGGAGCGGAGGGGGGCCGAGCGGGGTATGCCCGGGAGCGGTCTCGATCCTCCATGGCTGCCTCGCCTGGGGGGATTCGACTCCCAGTCAATTCCCTCCCGGAGGTCATGTCGTGCTTGATTCGGCTGTCAGGCTTTTGCTAATGTCTTGCCAGTCGGACGCAGCAGTGCTCACCACCCGCGGGAGGAAGCGCCTCTGGGACTTTGCTAACTGGGTTTGCAGTACAGACGAGCCAAGCAGACCGATCCCACTCGTGCGTGGGCGGGGTCGGCCACCCGGCAGGAAGCCGGGGTCAGCATCCGAGGATCGACATCTTGCTGTTTCCCCCGTCGCTCGTGCTCGACAAGTCCTCGACCCAGTTCGAACGGATGAAGCGAGAGCTTTGAGCCGAGGGGATCGGACTGTTCCCGTCGGCGTTTTTTTTCGGGCGACACATCAGAGATCGACTTCATGCAGCCCGACATCCTCGCGAAGCCCAGTGAGCGCACGTCCGGTGGCCCTGACCAGGCCCCAGGCACGGACCATTCGGTCCGGAACCGTCCCGTGGAGACCATGACCGCGAGCGCTTCCTCCGACTGCGTATCCGTCACCACCCCGCCGATACTCCCGGCCGCCAACGGGCACGTTCACGGCTATTCGAACGGCCATGCGGCCAGCCTTCCTCACCGCACCGGACACCTCAATGGCCACTCGAACGGCCTGGCGAACGGTCACGTCAATGGCCATTCGCGGGCCGGGATCGCGCTGCTCGGGGCGTCCGGAGCGCTCGAACAGGCGAGCCCCGTCCGCGCGCCGGCGGAGGGGTTCTACCTGCGAGCCGGCAAGCGCATCGTCGACCTGGTTGGCGCGCTGGTCGCGTTGGTCCTCGCCGCGCCATTGCTCCTGCTCGCCGCGATCATGATCAAGCTGGAGTCGCGCGGGCCGGTGGTCTACCGCTCGACGCGCATCGGCCGCAACGGGCGCGCATTCACCTTCTTCAAGTTGCGCTCGATGGTGAACGACGCCGACCAGATGCGGCATCACGTCGCGCACCTCAACGAGTGCGACGGTCCGGTGTTCAAGATCAGCCGGGATCCGCGGGTGACCCGCGTCGGACGGTTCCTCCGCCGCAGCTCGATCGACGAGATCCCGCAGTTCATCAACGTGCTGCGGGGCGAGATGAGCCTGGTGGGCCCGCGACCGCCGATCCCCGACGAGGTCGCGAAGTACGAGCCGTGGCAGATGCACCGCCTCGACATCGCGCCCGGCATCACCTGCCTGTGGCAGATCAGCGGTCGCAGTCGCATCGGATTCCAGGAGTGGATGCGCCTCGACCTCGAATACATCCGGAACCGGTCGCTCGCGATGGACGTCAAGATCCTGCTCCGGACCATCCCCGCCGTCCTCTCGCGCGAGGGCGCGTACTAGTCGGAGACCCGCGACGCCACACCACCGCCCGGACGCCCGGCCGGACCGCGTTCCGTCGTTCCCTCCCTCCGCCCCCGATTCGGCCCTCGCCTTCCACCTCGTCGCCGCCACGCTCGTGGCGGCTGGCCTGCGCCTGTTCCACCTGGGGTCGCAGAGCCTGTGGATCGACGAGGTCCTCACCTGGCTGAACGCCAGCATCGGCCAGCCGTTCTCGTTGCGCGCGCTGACGGAGGACCTCCACGGGCCGCTCTTCAGCCTGATCCTCTACGGCTGGACGCGGCTGGCCGGCGACGGGGAGTGGGCGATGCGGCTGCCCTCGGCGCTGTTCGGCATCGCCACCGTGCCGGCGATGGCGTGGCTCGCGCGCCGCTGGCTGGGTCGCGAGACCGCGGCGATCGCCGCCTGGCTGACCGCGGGCTCGCCGTTCCTGGTGTGGTACTCGCAGGAAGCGCGCAACTACTCGCTCCTGCTGCTGTGCACCACGCTCGCCTCCGCCGTGCTGCTGGGGGTCGTGCGCGCACCGCGGGCGCGCGGGGCGTTCGGGTACGCGTTCGCATCGGCCGGCGCCCTGCTCTCGAACTGGGCGTACGCGTTCGTGCTTCCCGTGCACGCGCTCTGGTGGTGGGGGGCGCCGCCAGAGCGCGCGCAGAGGCTGAAGCTGCTCGCCGGCGTGTGCGCGGTGGTGGTGCTCGCGGCGCTGCCGTTCGTGCCCCAGGTGATCGGCACGTGGGACTGGTCGCGGCTCACTCCGGCGCACCGGGCAGCCCCCGAAGAGGTCGCGCTGCGTGGCGCGACCACGTTCCACGCCGCGGCCGTCCCGTTCGCGCTCCACGCGTTCGCCGTCGGCTACACGCTCGGGCCCTCCCTGTCGGAGCTGCGCGCGAGCGCGCCGCTGCCGATCGTGATGCGCCATGGCCCGGGCATCGCGGTGGTCGGGCTCTTGTTCGGCTGGCTCGGCGTGCTGGGGCTGCGCGCGATCGCGCGGCGGGGACGACTGGGCGAGACGCTGGTCTGGCTGTTGGGGCCCGTCCTGCTGGTCACCTGGATGTCGGTGTCCAATTTCAAGGTGTTCCATCCGCGCTATCTGATGGTCGCGTTCCCGGCGTTCCTCCTCGTGATCGCGGCCGGACTGGCCGATGCCAAGGCGGGACTCCGACGGGTGCTCGGTCTGGCGGTGGCGCTGTTGTGGACGCTCTCGCTCTTCCATCACTATGCGGATCCGCGCTACGCCAAGGAGGACTACCGTGGCATGGCGGAGGTGTTGAGCCGGCGGGCACTGCCCGACGAGCGCGTCATCTCGATCAACACGGATGACCCGCTGACGTATTACTATCGTGGGCCGCTCCGGGTCGTACCGGTGTGGCTCGGGCTCGTCGACCGTCCGGCGCGTCTCGACCAGAAGCTGGCCGAGGCGATGGCGGGGGCCGGCGGGGCGTGGGTGGTACAGAGTCGTCCCGAGGATCTCGATCCCTCCGGCGCGTTCGCGCGCCGGTTCGACGCACAATTCCCGGATGCCGAGCACATCGCGCTGCGCGGCGTCCGTCTGTGGCACGTCAGGCTCCGCACGGCGCTGCCGTGACCCCGCCTCGGGGTCGCGCCGGGCACGAGCCGAGAGGATGATCATGAACGTCGTCGTGGTCGGGCTGGGCTACGTGGGTTCGGTGTGCTCGGCGTGTCTCGCCAGCCGCGGGCACCGGGTCACGGGTGTGGACACGAGCACCTACAAGGTGGACAGCATCGAGCGCGGCGAGAGCCCGATCGTGGAAGCCGGTCTCGGCGAGCTGATCCGCGAGGCGCGCGGCGCCGGTCGCCTGCGCGCGACCACCCGCATCGACGAGGCGATGAGCGACGCCGACATCGTGCTCGTATGCGTCGGCACTCCGAGCGCCGAGGACGGCAGCCTCGACCTCGATCACGTCAAGCGCGCGTGCGCCGAGGTGGGCACCGCGATCGGCCGCAGCGGCCGCTGGACCGTGGTCGTCCAGCGCAGCACGATGCTGCCCGGCAGCGTCGAGGACGAACTCACCCCGGTGCTGGAGAAGTCCTCGGGCAAGCGCGCGGGCGTGGACTTCGGTGTCGGCTACAACCCCGAGTTCCTGCGCGAGGGCACCGCGGTGGACGACTTCTTCGGGGCCGAGTACACCGTGCTGGGCGCCGGCGATCCGCGCAGCGCGCAGACCATGCGCGACATGTACCGCGACGTCGGCGGCGAGATGGTCGTGACCGCGATCCGTACCGCCGAATCCCTCAAGTACGTCAACAACACCTTTCACGCCCTCAAGGTCGCGTTCGCGAACGAGGTCGGTCGCTGGGCGAAGCGCGAGGGGGTGGACAGCCACGAGGTCATGCGGCTGTTCTGCAAGGACACGCGCCTGAACCTGAGCGCCTACTACTTCAAGCCCGGATTCGCGTTCGGCGGCTCCTGCCTGCCGAAGGACGTGCGCGCGCTCAACGCGCGCGGACGGCACCGCGGCCTCGACCTGCCGGTGATCTACTCGGTGATGCGCTCCAACGACGTGCACGTCGAGGCCGCGATCGCGATGATCGAAAAGCTCAAGCGCCGCAAGGTCGGCGTGCTCGGGCTGTCGTTCAAGGCCGAGACCGACGACCTGCGCGAGAGTCCGATCCTGCGCGTCATCGGGAGCCTGGTCGGCAAGGGCTACACGCTGCTGCTGCACGATCCGAACGTGAACATGGAGCGGGTGCTCGGCGCCAACCGTCGCTTTGTCGAGGACGAGGTGCCGTACCTGCCCGAGCGCCTGCGCACCTCGGTGCGCGAGGTCGTCGACTCCAGCGAGGTCGTCGTGGTCGCGAACGCCTCGAAGGAGTACCGCGACGTCGGCCGCCTGATGAAGTCCGGCCAGGTGCTGATCGACCTGGTGCACGTCGTCGATCCGGCCTCCCTGGCGGCCGGGGAGTACCATGGCCTCGCGTGGTAGGGTCCTTCACCTCTCCGAGAACCTGCCGCTGCCGTTCGACCGCCGCGTGTGGATGGAGTTGAACGCGCTGCGCGCGGGCGGCTTCGAGGTGTCCGCGATCTGCCCGATGGGCGAGGAGTGGACCCGGTCCCACGAGGTCATCGACGGCATCCACATCTGGCGCTATCCGCCGCCGCCGCCCACGCACGGCTTCCTGTCCTACGCCTGGGAGTTCCTCTACTGCTGGCTGCAGACGCTGCGCCTGACGTTCGTGGTGCGCGCGCGGCGCGGATTCGACGTCATCCACGCCGCGAATCCGCCCGACACGTTCTGGGCGATTGCGGCGCTGTTCAAGCCGTTCGGCACGCGCTTCGTGTTCGACCACCACGACCTCTGCCCGGAACTCTACGTGGCGCGCTTCGGCCCCGGGCGGGAGGGGGACGGCCTCCACCGCGCGCTGCGGCTGCTGGAGCGGGCGCAGTTCGCGACCGCCGACCTGGTCATCTCCACCAACGAGTCCTACCGGCAGGTCGCGCTGACGCGGGGGCACGTGCCGCCCGAGCGCGTCGTGGTCGTGCGCAGCGGGCCCAGCCGCGAACGCTTCGCGACCGAGCGCCATCCCGATCCGGAGCTCAAGCGCGGGCGGCGCTTCCTGGTGGCCTACCTGGGCGTGATGGCCCCGCAGGACGGCGTCGACCACCTGTTGCGGGCGGCCCAACACATCGTGCACACGCGCGGACGCACGGACGTGTCCTTCACCCTGGTGGGCGCCGGCGACTCGTTCGAGGAGCTGCGACGGCTCGCGCGCGAGCTCGGCCTCGAGTCCTACGTCGAGTTCACGGGCCGCATCTCCGACGAGGACGTCGAACGCGTGCTCGTCACCGCCGACGTGTGTGTGTCGCCGGACCCGCTCAATCCGCTCAATGACGTCTCGACCATGAACAAGATCCTCGAGTACATGGCGTGCGCGCGGCCGATCGTCTGCTACGACCTGCGCGAGCACCGCTTCTCGGCGGGCGAAGGTGCGCTCTACGCGAGCCCCAACCGCGAGGACGAGCTCGCCGAGCGCACGCTCGAGCTGCTCGACGATCCCGACCGCCGCGCCCGCATGGGCGCCTACAACCGGGCGCGCTTCCTCGAGAAGATGGCGTGGGAGTTCAGCCGCGGCGAGCTGCTCCAGGCGTACGACCGGCTATGCGGACCTCCGAAGACCGGGTGAGCCTGGTGCTCGCCGAGAGCGGCACCACGGTGGGCGGCACCGAGCGCGTCGTCTGGGAGCTCGCCACGCGCCTGCCGCGCGCCCGCTTCGACGTGCGCGTGTGGCTCGCGACCGCGCCCGGCGTCGACGAGCTGGCGCGCGCGCTGGAGGCGCGCGACGTCCCGGTCGACCGCGTGGCCGAAGTGGACTCGCGCTGGGACTGGAAGGGGATGTTCGCGACCTGGCTGCGGCTGCGACGCGGCGGGCCGCGGTTGCTGCACGTGCATCACGTCTGGCCCGCGGCCGACCGCTACCTCGCCTCGCTCGCCGACCTGGCGGGGGTGCCGCACCTGGTCGTCACGGAACACATCACCGGCACCTCGCACTCCGCGAGCCAGGTGGCGCTCAAGCGCCGCGAGCTGGAGCGCGCCGGCGCGGTGACTGCCGTGTGCGGCGCGGTGGCCGAGACGCTGGTGCGCGACTACGGCCTCGCGCGCGGGCGGATCCGCGTGGTCCCGAACGGCGCCGATCTGCCCGACGAGGAAGCGGAGTGGATCCCGGCGCGCGCGCTCCGCGAGCAGCTCGGCGCCGGGCCGTTGCGCCCGCTGTGGGTGTGCGCGGCGCGGCTCGAGGAGCAGAAGGGCCACGACGTGCTGCTCGAGGCACTCGCCGACCTGCAACGGCGCGGCCTCGAGTTCACGGTCGCGTTCGCCGGCGAGGGCAGCCGCCGCACCGCGCTCGAAGCCCAGGCGCAGTCGCTCGGGCTCGCGCCGCGCGTGCGGTTCCTCGGCCAGGTCGACGACATCGGTCCGCTGCTGACGGCGGCCGACGCGGTGGTGCTGCCGTCGCGCTGGGAGGGCCTGCCGCTCACGCTGCTCGAGGCGCTGGCGCGCGCGCGGCCCACGATCGCGAGCGCCGTGGGGGGCGTGCCCGAAGTGATCGAGGACGGCGTGCACGGCCGGCTGGTGCCGGCGGGCGACGCGCGCGCGCTCGCCGACGCGCTCGAGACGTTCCATCGCCGCCCCGACGCCGCGACCCGGCTGGGACGCGAGGGGGCGCGGCACGTGCGCGAGCACTTCACCTGGACGCGGGTGGTCGAGCGGTTCGAGGCGGTGTACGACGAGGTGCTGGGGCTCGCCACGTTCGCGGGCGCCGGGGCCGAACGGAGCCAGGCGTGAGACTTGGCGTGGTGATCCCGTGCTACCGGCAGGAGCGCTTCCTGCCCCGCACGATGGACGCCATCGAGCGTGCGATGGCCGGCCGCGAGTGGAGCGGCGTGCTGGTGCTGGCGGCTCCGGATCACGCCCCGCTGCCCGCGCTGTCGCCGCGCTGGCAGGTGCTGGCGCCGCCGGTCGGCGAGCCGCTGACGCCGGGCGCCGCCCGCATGCTCGGCGTCTCGGCGTGCGTCGCGGACTGGGTGCTGTTCGCCGACGCCGACGTGGAGGTCGAGGCGCCGTGGCTCGCGCGCGCGCTCGAGGTGATCGCCGGCGAGCCGGCGCTCGGTGGGCTGTGGGGACGGATCGAGGAGTGGTTCGTGGACGGCGACGGCGAGCGGCGGGGCCTGCGCGATCTGTACCGCGTGGGCGACGACGACCACGCGTCCGCGTACACGGCCACGCTCTCGTTCTATCGCCGCGACGCGCTGCTGGCGGTCGGCGGCTACGATGCGCGGCTGAACTCCGAAGAGGACTTCGAGCTCGGGCTGCGCTTCGCGCGCGCCGGGCTGGCGCTGCGGGCGATCGCCCCGCTCGCCGCGCGGCACTGGAGCGCTCCACGGCCTTCGTTCGGCGAGCTCGGCCGCCGCTGGCGCACCGGCCTGTGCTTCGGCCAGGGTCAGGTGCTGCGCGTCTATTTCGCGCGCCCGGGCTTCGGCACCCTGCTCCGCCGCCAGGC
This sequence comes from Candidatus Eiseniibacteriota bacterium, assembly GCA_963725865.1. Classification (GTDB taxonomy): domain Bacteria; phylum Eisenbacteria; class RBG-16-71-46; order RBG-16-71-46; family RBG-16-71-46; genus CAVSAC01. Next base: position 944,927 of record CAVSAC010000010.1, on the reverse strand, counting down.
GCTGTACCTGGCGACGCTCGCTCTGTGGGCGCTCGCGCTGCCGGCCGCGGCGCTGGCGGCGGCGGCGCGCGACGCGCGGCCGCTGCTGGCGTGGGCGCTGCTGCCGCTCGCGGTGTGGGCGCTGATGAGCGTGCGCAAACGCAGCGCGCGACTGGGACTGCACGCGCTGCTGAGCTGGACGCTGCTCGGCGCCGGGCTGCTCGTGGGCTTCTTCCGCGTGCGCCGTCGGTTCCCGGCGCCCGCCGCGGCGGGAGGGGCGCGATGGTGATCCACGCCGCGACCGACAACGACGTGCACCCGCCGCGCTTCGGCGGCACCCAGCGCACGTTCGGCCTGGTGCGCGGCCTCGCGCGCGGACACGACGTGCGCCTGCTGTGCGTGGTCCCGAACCGCACCACCGGGGCCCGCGAGCAGGTGGTCGACGGCGTCACGCTGGTGCGCCGCAAGGCGTGGTACACGAGCCTGGCGTGGCGCCTCGAGCGCCTCCACCTGGCGCCGCTGTCGGTGGCGTACGGCTGGCACACCGCCGCCGCGCGCGGCCTGCTCGCGGCGCTGCCGGGCACGCCCGACGCGCTGTGCGCCGACCTGCCGCTCAGCGGGCTGCTGGCGGCGAGCGCGGCGCCGCTCAAGGTGTACACCTCGCACAACGTGGAGTACGACCACTTCACCACCACCGGTGCGCACGTGCTGGGGGCCGGCGGCTGGCGCCAGCGGGTGCGCGCCGCGGAGGCGCGCGCGGTGGAGCGCGCCGACCTGACCGTGGTGTGCTCCGACGAGGACGCCGCGCGCATGCGCGCGCTGTACGGCGCCGACCCCGCACGGCTGCACGTGGCGCCGAACGGCTACGACGAGACCGCGGTGCGCCCGCCGTCGGCGACCGAGCGCCGCGCGGCGCGCGGGCGGCTGGGATTCGCCGACGACGACTACGTCGGGCTGTTCGTGGGCTCCGACGCCCCGCACAACCGCGAGGCGCTCGGGTTCCTGGTGGACCAGGTCGGGCCCGCGCTGGCGGACGCCGGCGTGCGCCTGCTGATCGCCGGCACGGTCACCCGCGGCGCGGCGATCGCGCCCGCGCCGTGGCTGACCGTGGTGCCGGAGCTGGCGGACCTCGCTCCGGTGCTGCACGCGGCGGACGCCGGGCTCAACCCGGTGGTCCACGGCGGCGGCAGCAACGTGAAGCTGCCGACCTACCTCGCCGCCGGCCTCGCGGTGGTCACCACCGGGTTCGGTGCGCGCGGCTTCCCGACGCTGCGGCCGTGGCTCACGCTGGCCGAGCGCGACCGCACGGCGGAGGCTCTGCGGGCGCGTCCCGCGGGCTGGCATGCGCGCGGCGAGTCGCTCCCCGCGGCGGTGGCGGAGTTCGCGTGGGGTACCATCGGGGCGCGGCTGGGCGACGCGCTCGCGGCACGCGCCGGGGATCGCGCGCCGGACCGGGACCGGAAGGGAGTGCGGGCATGAGGATCGCAATGATCGGCCAGAAGGGCGTGCCCGCGACCTACGGCGGCATCGAGCGCCACGTCGAGGAGATCGCGCGCCGGCTGGCGGCGCGCGGCCACGACGTGTCCGTGTTCTGCCGCCTGCACTACACCGCGGCCGACGCCCAGCATGCCGGGCGTTCACCTGCTGCGGCGCCCGAGCCTGCGCACCAAGCACTTCGATACCGCCACGCACGTCGCCTGGAGCACGCTCGAGGCGATGGCGCGCCGCTTCGAAATCGTGCACTTCCACGCGCTCGGCCCCTCGCTGTTCGCCGGGCTACCGCGCCTGGTGGGAGCGAAGACGGTGGTGACCGTGCACGGGCTCGACTGGCAGCGCGAGAAGTGGGGGCGCGCGGCGCAATGGGTGCTGCGCCAGTGCGAGGGGCCGGCGGTGAAGTTCCCCGACCGCACCATCGTGGTGTCCAAGACGCTGCGCGACTACTTCCGCGACCACCACCATCGCGAGACGGTCTTCATCCCGAACGGCACCACGCTGCCGCAGCCGCGGGTCGCGAAGAAGATCCTCCAGCAGGGACTGGTGCCCGGGAAGTACATCCTGTTCGTGGGGCGGCTGGTGCCCGAGAAGGGCGTGCACTACCTGTGCGAGGCGTTCCAGCGCATCGACACCGACATGACGCTGGCGCTGGTCGGCGGCATGTCGTTCTCGCAGGACTACGTCGCGATGCTGCGCCGCTACGAGGGCCCGCGCATCAAGCTGCTCGACTACGTGTTCGGCGAGGGCCTCGAGGAGCTGTGGAGCAACGCGTACGTGGTGGTGCAGCCCTCCACGATGGAGGGGCTCTCGATCGCGCTGCTCGAGGCGCTCTCGTACGGCCGCTGCGTTCTGATCTCGGACATCCCCGAGAACCGCGAGGTCGCCGAGGAGGTCGCTCCTTCGTTCCGCACCAAGGACGTGGACGACCTGCGGGAGAAGCTCGCGCAGCTCATCCACGAGCCCGAGCTGGTGCGTCACTACGAGAGCAAGGCGCGCGGCCACATCCTGCAGAACTACTCGTGGGAGCGCGTCACCGAGAACACCGAGACGGTCTATCGCGGGCTGCTCGAGCGCGCGCGCTGACCGAGCGGGGCCGCCCGCGCGCGACCCTCACGCGTTGGAGGCAGCGCCGCGACGCGCCTATACTCCATGCGCGTCCGGTGAGCCGGCGGTCGGGAACCGCCTGGACCGCACTCGCCCGATGCCTCCCTCGCGCAGTGGAGGAGCGATGTTCCCGGCAGCCCGACCTGCTTCCACCCGCCCCGTCACGGTCGGCGCCGCGCGTCACGCGCTCCGTTGGACCGCCCTCGTGGGCCTGCTCGCCGTCCTCGCGCCGCTGACCGCCGCGGCACAACTTGGTTACGACCCTCGCCCGCTCGCGATCGGCGGACATCCGTCCGCGATCGCGCTCGCCGACCTCGATGGTGACGGCCGGACCGACCTCGTCGCGGCGGGCACCAATCCCAACCTGGTCAGCGTGTTCCTCGGGCTCGGCGACGGCACGTTCGGCACGCGGCTCGACCTCGCAGTGGCGGGTCCGCCGACCGCGCTCGCGATCGCCGACGTGAACGCCGATGGCAAGCTGGATCTGGAAGTGGCGTGCACTCCGCTGTGGGTGTCGGTGTGGCTCGGCAATGGCGACGGGACGTTCGCCACTCGGAGCGACTTCGCGGCCGGGGCGGGTCCCTCCGCGATCGCGGTCGGCGACGCGACCGGCGACGGCAAGCGGGACCTCGTGGTCACGAATTCGGCGACCAACCTGGTCTCGGTGCTCCCGGGCAACGGCAGCGGGGGATTCGGCACGAAGGTCAGCTATTCGACCGCGGTGCTTCCGACCGGCGTGGTGCTCGGCGACCTCGACGGCGACGGCCGCGCGGACCTCGCCGTCTCCGACCGGACCTCCAATTCGATCACCATCCTCATCGGCCTGCCCACCGGACGATTCGAGTACTGGGATCAGCTCGAGGTCGGCGCGGGGCCGGCCGCGATCGCCGGCGCAGACCTCGATCGCAACGGCACGCTCGACCTGGTGACCGCGAACTCGGTCGCCGGCACGGTCTCGGTGCTGCTCGGCAACGGCGCGGGCGGCTTCACACCGCATGCTGATCTCGCGGCCGGTGCCGGCGCGGCGGCCGTCGCGATCGCGGACGTCGACGGCAACGGCACGCTTGACCTCGCGGTCGCGAACGCGACGGCGGGGACGATCACGGTGCTGCCCGGCGACGGGAACGGCGGATTCGGGGCCCGGAGCGACATCGCCTGTGGCAACGGTCCGGTCGGCGTCGCGGTCGGCGAGCTCGTTGGGGGTGGCCCGCCCGACCTCGCGGTCGCGACCTCGAGCCTCTCGGCGATCACGCTGCTCATCGCGACCAACTCCAGCACCGCGCTGACCTCGGCGCCGAATCCCTCGAGCCCTGGCCAGACGGTCACGCTCACAGCCACCGTGACACCGAGCGATGCGGTCGGCACCGTGAGCTTCTTCGCCGACGGCAACCCGCTCGGCAGCGCCGCGCTGAGCGCGGGCGTCGCCACGTTCCAGACCGCGGCGCTCACCGGCGGCCCACACCTGCTGACCGCGCGGTACCTGGGGGACGTCACGCACGAGGCGAGCACCTCTCCCACGCTGACCCACACGGTCGCCACGATCACGACGACAACCACACTGGCCAGCACGCCGAATCCGTCGGGGCTGGGGGTGCTTGTCGAGCTTCGGGCGACCGTGAGCCCGGCGGCGGCGAGCGGCACGGTCGAGTTCCGGGACGGCGCCACGCTGCTCGGCAGCTCGACGCTGTCGCTCGGGGTCGCCACGTTTGCGCTGTCGAGCCTGAGCCTCGGCGGCCACTCTCTGTCCGCGAAGTACCTGGGAGCGGGATCCTACATCTCGAGCACCTCGACGGTCCTCGTCCACCTGGTGCTGTCGCCCACCGGAACCGTGACCGCTCTCACGTCGACGCCCCGGCCGTCGACTTTCGGCCAGTCCGTGAGCCTGCGCGCGAGCGTGGCACCGATCGGCGCCAGCGGGTCGGTCGCGTTCTTCGACGGCGCGGCCCCGCTCGGCACCGCGGGGCTTACGAGCGGGGTGGCCACGATGTCGATCTCGACCCTGATCCCAGGCACTCACATCCTGATCGCGGTCTACTCCGGCGACGTGAACTTCGCGCCCTCGACCTCGGCTCCGGACACACACCTCGTCTTCAAGGCGGCGACGACGACGGCCGTCACGTCGTCCCCGAACCCCTCCGGGTTCGGCGCCACGGTGACGTTCACCGCGACCGTCAGCGCGGTGCCCCCTGCGACGGTCCCGCCCTCGGGGGTGGTGCAGTTCACGGTGGACGGCGTGGCGCTCGGCTCGCCGAGGCCGCTCTCCTCGAGGGTTGCGTCGATCACGACCGCCGCGCTGACCCGCGGCGCCCATGTCATCGGCGCCAACTACGGGGGAGATCTCTATTACAACGGCAGCGCTCCGCCAATGTACGTGCACGTGGTGCGCGAGCTGCGGCCGTTCATCGTCTCGATCCTGCGACGTGGCGCACGACCAGGGGCATCAGGTGCGGGTGACGTTCAGCGCGAGCGACCTGGACGTGGCGGGCTCGGCGACGCCGATCGTGCGCTACGACGTGTTCCGGCGCATCGACGCGGTGGCGGCGGCGCGCGATGATCGCTAGCCGCGCCGGCGGCGACGGCGCGGCGGAGGCGCTCGCTGCGACGTACGCGACACCACGTCGCCGACGGCGAGAGCGTCTCACCGGCGGTGGCGCAGCTGGCGGCTGGGACGCGGTGGGCTCGACGGGGGCGTACACGGATGCGTCGTACAGCATCGTGGTGCCGACCCTGGCGGACTCCAACAGCGCCGGGATCCATCGGGCGACCTACTTGGTGCGGGCGGCGACCGCGACGCCGGCGGTCTACTACGACTCGCCGGCGGACTCGGGCTACTCGAAGGACGACCTGCCGCCGGCGCAGCCGGCGCCGTTCGCGGCGGCCTACATCGAGGGCGCGGCGCAGTTGCACTGGGGCGCCAACGTGGAGCCGGACTTCTGGTACTACCGGATCTATCGCGGTGAGAGCGTCGAGTTCGTGCCGGATGCGGGACACCTGATCGCGACCCGCAGCGACACCGGCTACGTGGACGCGGGCCCGCCGGGGCGCACGTACAAGCTCTCGGCGGTGGACGTGAACGGCAACGAGGGCGGGTACGCGCTGCGACGAGCGCGGCACCGCTCGACGTCGCGGGTGGAACACCGGTGGCGCTGGCGCTGGAGCCTCCGCGTCCGAACCCGGCGGTGGGCGGACGCCTGAGCGTGTGGTTCGCGCTGCCGAACAGCTCGCCCGCGCGGCTGGAGCTGCTGGACGTGAGCGGCCGGCGGGTGGCGCGCGCGAGGTGAGCGGCCTGGCGCCGGCCGCCACGCGGTGAGCTGGGCGCGGGTCGCGCGCTGGCGCCGGGGCTCTATCTGATCCGGCTCACGCAGGGACCCGAGCACGGCGACCGGCACCGTCCAGTTCTACGTAGGCTCGTTCCAGGCCGCGGCCGTCTCGATGGTGTCGGGTGTGGCGACAGTGGCCATCTCGGAGCGCGCCCCGGAGTGTACGCGCTGAGCGCGAGGTACACCGGGAGCGCGGCCTTCCACCCCTCGACCTCGGACACGGTCGCGCTCACGGTGTCCAAGGCCACGCCCACGTTCACGCTGCGCTCGTCGTCGAACCCGGTCTGGAGCGGCACGTCCGTCTACTTCACCGCGGTCGTCACAGCGGTTCCGCCGGGCTCCGGGACGCCCACGGGCACCGTCCAGTTCAGAGTCGACGGCGCGCCCCTGGGGGCTCCGATGTCGATGACCCAGGGCACCGCCCTGAGCATTAGCACCAACCAGCTGAGCGGGGGTGTGCATGGCGTGACCGCCGCCTACAGCGGGGACGATCAGTTCGTCGCAGGCACCTCGGCCGCATACCAGCAGGTCGTGCGCTCGCGAAGCGCGACGATCGTCTCGATCCTCGACGTGGCGCACGACCAGGGGCATCAGGTGCGGGTGACGTTCAGCGCGAGCGACCTGGACGTGGCGGGCTCGGCGACGCCGATCGTGCGCTACGACGTGTTCCGGCGCATCGACGCGGTGGCGGCGGCGCGGATGATGCGGCCGCGCCGGGCGACGGCGCGGCGGAGGCGATCGCTTTGACCCGCGCCGCAGTCGGCGCCGGCGACGCCGTGCCGGCGGTGGCGCAGCTGGCAGGCTGGGACGCGGTGGGCTCGACGGGGGCGTACACGGATTCGTCGTACAGCATCGTGGTGCCGACACTGGCGGACTCCAACAGCGCCGGGATCCATCGGGCGACCTACTTGGTGCGGGCGGCGACCGCGACGCCGGCGGTCTACTACGACTCGCCGGCGGACTCGGGCTACTCGAAGGACGACCTGCCCCCGGCGCAGCCGGCGCCGTTCGCGGCGGCCTACATCGAGGGCGCGGTGCAGCTGCACTGGGGCGCCAACGCGGAGCCGGACTTCTGGTACTACCGGATCTATCGCGGCGAGAGTGTCGAGTTCGTGCCGGACGCGGGGCACCTGATCGCGACCCGCAGCGACACCGGCTACGTGGACGCGGGCCCGCCGGGGCGCACGTACAAGCTCTCGGCGGTGGACGTGAACGGCAACGAGGGCGGGTACGCGGTCGCGTCGACGGACGAGCCGCTCGACGTCGCGGGTGCGACACCGGTGGCGCTGGCGCTGGAGCCGCCGCATCCGAACCCGGCGGTGGGCGGACGCCTGAGCGTGTGGTTCGCGTTGCCGGGCGGAGCGCCCGCGCGGCTGGAGCTGCTGGACGTGAGCGGCCGGCGGGTGGCGGCGCGCGAGGTGGGCGGCCTGGGCGCCGGCCGCCACGCGGTGGAGCTGGGCGCGGGTCGCGCGCTGGCGCCGGGGCTCTACCTGATCCGGCTCACGCAGGGACCCGCGGTGCGAGTGGCGCGGGTCGCGTTGCTCGAGTAGCCGCGCCCGCGCGGGGCGCGCGGCGGTGGGACCCGCGGACTCCGCCGCCGCGCGCATCGGGTGGGCCGCGCGCCGAGCCACGCGCGCCGAGCCACGGCTTGCCGCTCGCGCGCCCGCGGGCCTATCCTGCCCCGTTCCCTTGCGCCCATCCGGAGAGCCCCGCATGTCCGATCGCTTCGTGCTCATCCTCGCCGGCGGCCGCGGCGAGCGGTTCTGGCCCTGGAGCCGGCCCGGCCGGCCCAAGCAGTTGCTGCCGCTCGCCTCCGGCGGACGCACGCTGCTGGCCGCCACGCTCGAGCGGGCGCTGCGGGTGGTGCCGCGCGAGCGCGTGGTGATCCTGACCGCGCGCGACCTGGTGGACGCGGTGCGCCGCGAGTGTCCGGGCGTGCGGGTGCTGGGCGAGCCCATGATGCGCAACACCGCGGCCGCGATCGGGGCGGCCGCCGTGCTGTTCCGCGCCGAGTCCGCGCAGGCCGCGTTCGCGGTGCTGCCGGCCGACCACGCCATCGACGACGAGTCCGCGTTCGCGGCCGACCTCACGCGCGCATTCGCGACCTGCGAGCGCGAGCGCGTCATGCTCACGTTCGGCATCCGGCCGACGCATCCCGAGACCAACTTCGGCTACATCCAGCGCGGCGCGTCACTCGCGGACCGCCTGCATCGGGTCGCGCGCTTCACCGAGAAGCCCGCCCGCGCGGACGCCGAGGCGTGGATCGCCTCCGGCACGTACGCGTGGAACGCGGGCATCTTCGTGTGGCAGGCGCGCACGTTCCTCGACGCGCTCGCGGCGACGCGTCCGGCGCTGCACGCGCCGCTCGACGCGATGCGCTGGGAGGGCGGCGACGCCGGCTTCGAGCGCGCGCTCGACCGCGTGTTCCCCGGGCTCGAGGCGATCTCGGTCGACTACGCGGTGATGGAGCGGGCGCCCAACGTGCTGGTGCTGGAGGCGTCGTTCGACTGGGACGACCTCGGTTCGTGGAGCGCGTGGGCGCGCCGCCAGCCGCACGACGAGCGCGGCAACGTGCGCTTCGGCGACGCGGTGGCGATCGACTGCGAGGGTTGCGTGGTGGTGGGCGACGGCGGGACGGCGGCGGCGATGGGGCTGCGCGAGATGGTGGTGGTGCACGTCGCGGGCGCGACCCTGTGCTGCCGGCTCGGCGACAGCGATCAGGTGCGGCGCGTCACCGAAGCGGTGCGCGCACGGGAGGCGAGCCATGCGTGAGCGCGCGGCGACACTGACACTGGCGGCGGCACTCGCGGTGTTGACCGGATGCGCGGGCATGCTGCCGGTGACCTCGGCGCCACCGACGCCGGCCCCGGTGCCGGCTACGGCCCCGGCGCCCGGCACGCCCGCGCCGTCGCCGGCGGTCGCCACGCGCACCGCGATCGACACGACGGCGGTCTCGCCCGCCGGAAGCGCGGTGCTGGGCAGCATCGTGGAGCCGCTGCCGCAGGCGGAGCGCGTGCCGGCGCCCACGCCCGCGGAGCTGCGGGCCGCGGCGCCGGGCGCACCCGCGACGCCCGGGCCCGGCGGCGTGACCGAGGTGGCGCCGGAGGCGGCGTACGACACGCTGCGGTTCACGCGGCCCGCGGCCGACAGCGCGTCCACCGACGTGCCGGTGCCGAGCCCCACGCAGCCGCTCGGCGACAAGCCGGGCACGCTCGCGCGCCTGCTCGCGCCCGACACCAGCGCGAGCGCCGCGCCGGCGCCGCCGGCGGCATCCGCGCCGGCCCCTCCGGTGGCCGCGCCGCCGACGCGCACGCCCGCGCCCGCGAAGCTGGCGCCCGGCACCCCCTGCTGGCGCGTCCAGGTGGGGGCCCCGGCCGAGCGCGCAAAGGCCGACGGCCTGCGCGCGGCGGCCGAGTCCCAGCTACTGGTCGCGTTCGTGGTCGAGCGCGAAAAGGGCCTGTTCAAGGTGCGCACCCGCGACTGCGTGAGTGGCGAGGCCGCCGACGCGCTCAAGCGGCGCGCGACGCTCGCGGGGTTCGGCGGGGTGTTCCGATTCGCGGGGACCGCGCGATGAACACCCTGCTCGTGCTCTACGAGGATCGCCACTGGCGCACCCTGCGCCCGCTCACCGACGTGCTGCCGGTGCCGGCGCTGGCGTTCGGCGCGAGCACGCTCGAGCGCCGCTGGCGCCGCGCGGTGGACGCGCCACTGCTCGGGATCGAGGCGCGCGCGCACGCGATGGGCGGCTGGCACGAGGCGCCCGCGATCGAGGCGACCGCGCCGCGGCGCGGCGACGAGGTGCTGGTGTTCAACGCCGCCGCGCTGCCCGAGGCGTGGCTGGCGGCGGCGCGGGCCGCGCGCAGTCCGGCGCTGTTCCTGGGCGAGGGCCGTATCGTGGGCGCGCGGCTGCCGTTCGAGATGCTGGCGCCGGGGCTCGGGCGCGGCGAGGCGTTCGAGGCGTTCCTGCTCGGGCTGGGTTTGCCGGCGGTGGCGGTGCCGCAGGCGCGCTTCGTCACGTTCCCGTGGGACCTGGTGCGCTGGAACGCGGACGCGATCGCGGCCGACCTGGCGGGCGAGGCCGGGCGCATCGCGGGCTCGGTGCACGCGGGCGCGGTGCTGCTGGCGCCCGAGCGCATCGTCGTCGAGGCGGGTGCCCAGGTGGAGCCGCTCGCGGTGCTCGATGCGCGCGGCGGTCCCATCCGCATCGGCGCGGACGCGCGGGTGCGCCCGCACACCGTGGTGACGGGGCCGTGCGTCGTGGGCGAGCGGACCCAGCTGCTGGGCGGCTTCATCTCGCGTTCCACGTTCGGGCCCGAGTGCCGCATAGCGGGCGAGGTCGAGGAGTGCGTCTGGCAGGGCTACGGCAACAAGCGCCACCACGGCTTCGTCGGGCACAGCGCGCTCGGGGAGTGGGTGAACCTCGGCGCGCTCACCACCACCAGCGACCTCAAGAACAACTACGGACCGGTCCGGGTGTGGATCGACGGCGTGCGCCTGGACAGCGGCGAGTCCAAGGTGGGCGCGGTGGTCGGCGCGCACGTGAAGACCGGCATCGGCACGCTGCTGCCGACCGGCGCCGCGGTGGGCGTGGGCGCGAATCTGTTCGGCGGCGGACGCCTGGCGCCGGCGGCGGTGGCTTCGTTCGCGTGGTGGGACGGCGCGTCGACCGTGGAGCACCGGCTCGACGCGTTCCTGGCGACCGCGCGCACCGCGCTCGCGCGGCGCGGACGCGCGCTGGCGCCGGGCGAGGAGGCGGTGCTGCGGCGAGTGTTCGAGGAAACGGCGAAGGAACGGCGGGAATCGGTCGATCGGGGAGGCGAGGACGTTCGTGGCGCCGGGATCGGCGCTCCTTGACCCCACGCGCCACCCATCCCTAGACTTCCGCCGCCTTACTGCTGAAGACCGGGGCTCCCGCCCGGCGACCTACCCGCATACGAGGACGCTCATGCCCGAGCTACGGAAGGACCCGGTGGTCGGACGGTGGGTGATCATCTCCACCGAACGCAGCCGCCGACCCACGAGCTTCGAACCGGCGCCGGTCCCCAAGTCGCCGAGCTTCTGCCCGTTCTGCCCCGGCCACGAGGACAAGACCCCGCCCGAGGTGTACGCCTACCGCCCGAACGGCGGCGCTCCCAACTCGCCCGGCTGGCAGGTGCGCGTGGTGCCCAACAAGTTCCCGGCGCTCCAGATCGAGGGCACGCTCGACCGCCGCGGCGAGGGGCTCTACGACAAGATGAACGGCGTCGGCGCGCACGAGGTGGTGATCGAGTGCCCGCAGCACGACCTGATGCTCCACGAGCTGCCGGTCGAGCATCTGGCGCAGATGCTGGCCGCCTACCGCGCACGGGTGCTCGACCTGCACCGCGACCGGCGCTTCCGCTACGTGCTGATCTTCAAGAACCAGGGCGCCGGTGCCGGCGCCACGATCGAGCACGGCCACACCCAGATGATCGCGACGCCCATCATCCCGCGCCTCGTGCAGGAGGAGCTGGAGGGCAGCCGGCGCTACTTCGAGCTCAAGGAGCGCTGCGTGTTCTGCGACATCATCCAGCAGGAGACCGCCGAGAACGACGGCCGCCGGGTGGTGACGATGAACGAGCGCTTCGTCGCGCTGGAGCCGTTCGCCCCACGCTTCCCGTTCGAGACCTGGATCCTGCCGCGCCGTCACGACGCGGCGTTCCAGTCGGTCGAGGACGCGAGCGAGTTCCACGACTTCGCGGCCATCCTCAAGGACATGCTGTGGCGCCTCGATCGGGCCCTCAACCGGCCACCGTACAACTTCGTCATCCACACCGCGCCGGTGAGCGACGGCGACCTCGAGTACTACCACTGGCATCTCGAGATCCTGCCCAAGCTCTCGCGGGTCGCGGGCTTCGAGATCGGCTCGGGCTTCCACATCAACCCGACGCCGCCCGAGGACGCCGCGCAGTACCTGCGCGAGATCGCGGTCGAGGCCTGAACCGGATCGCGGGAGCCCGATGACGCTCACCATCGCGCACGTGGCGAGCGAGATGTCGCCGTTCGTGAAGGTCGGCGGCCTCGGGGACGTCATCGGCGCACTCTCGTTCGAGCAGGCGCGCCGCGGCCACCGGGTGACGGTGGTGCTGCCGCGCTACGCCACGCTCGAGATGCCGGCCGGCTGGACCTGCCGCGAGCTCGACGAGGCGCAGGTGCCGTGGGGGATGGGGCGCGAGCCGGCGCGGTTCTCGCTGCTCGAGCCACCGGGCGCCGGGCCGCGCGTGCTGCTGGTCGGCCACGCGGGCGAGCGCCGTTTCTTCGACCGCCCCGGCGTCTACGACGACCCGCGCACCGGCGAGGGCTGGCCCGACAGCGCCGAGCGCTTCCTGTTCTTCGCGCGCGCCGCCCTCGAGGGGCTCAAGCGGCTGGGCGAGCGGCTCGACGTCCTGCACGCGCACGACCACCAGGCGGCGTGGGCGCCGTGCTTCGCGCGGACCCACGACGCGTACGAGCTGGCGTTCGGCGGCGTCGCCACCGTGTTCACGATCCACAACCTCGGCTACCAGGGCATCTACGACGCCTGGGTGCTGGGGCTCGCGGGCTTCGGGCGCGACCTGTTCTACCCGGCGAGCCCGTTCGAGTTCTGGGGCCGCGTGAACTACATGAAGGTCGGCATCGCGTTCGCCGACATGATCTCGACCGTGAGCCCGCGCTACGCCCGCGAGGTGCAGACGACCGGCGAGTTCGGGTTCGGCCTCGAGGGGCTGCTCGAGCGCCGCGGCGACGCCCTGCGCGGCATCCTCAACGGCATCGACGACGCGGTGTGGGATCCCGCGCGCGATCCCCACCTGGCGGTGCGCTACGACCGCGACTCGCTCGAGAAGAAGGCCGGCAACCGGGCCGCGCTGCTGCGCGAGGCGGAGCTGCCGGACCGGCCGGCGTGGCCGGTGGTCGGCGTGGTCTCGCGGCTGGTGCTTCAGAAGGGCTTCGACCTGGTGGAGCAGGCCGCGCCCGAGCTCGCGCGGCTCGACGCCCGGTTCGTGGTGTTGGGCTCCGGGCAGCCGCGCTACGTGGAGCTGTTCCGCCGCCTGGCGGCCGAGCATCCGACCCGCTTCCACTACCGCGGCGGGCACGACGAGCCGTTCGCCCACCTGGTCGAGGGCGGCGCCGACGTGTTCTTGATGCCCTCGCGCTACGAGCCGTGCGGACTCAACCAGATGTACAGCCTGCGCTATGGCACCGTTCCGGTGGTGCGCGCGGTGGGTGGGCTCGCCGATACCGTGCGCGAGTTCGATCCGATCACGCGCGAGGGGAACGGCTTCACGTTCGAGCATTTCGACGATCACGACATGGTGCAGACGCTGCGCCGCGCCCTCGCGTTCCATCGCCAGCCCGAGCTGTGGCGCACGCTGCAGCGCAACGGCATGGCGCACGACTTCTCGTGGCGCGCGAGTGCCGACGGCTACGACGCGCTGTACGCGGAGGCGCGAGTGCAGGTGGGGATGGGAGCGGCGCCCACGCTCGAGAGCGTGCGCCTGATGCTCAAGCCATGAACGCGGTGCCGTCTGCCGGATGGCTCGATCGCCTCGCCCGGCGCCGTCTGGCTTGGGCGCTGGTGCTCGCAGGCGCGCTGCTCGCCCGACTCGCGTTCGTCGCCATGGCGCCGGCGGGGATCCCGTGGGCCGACGGCCGCGCGTACGAAGCCGCCGGCTGGGCGCTCGCCGCCGAGCACCGCTACACCGCCGACTTCTTCCTGCCGCCGGCCTACCCGTTCTTCATCGCCGGCGTGTACTCGGTGACCGGACGCGACCTGCACGCGCTGCGCCTGGTCGAGGCCGGACTCTCGACGGCAACGGTCGCGCTGATCGGCGCGTTCGGCGCGGCGCTGCTCGGGCCGGCGCCGGGCTGGTCGCCGCGACGCTCGCCGCGCTCCATCCGGTGATGGCGTTCCTGCCCATCACGCACTACGTCGAGACCCTGATGCTGTCGCTCGCGGTCGCTGGCGTTCGGGCTCTACGGCCTGGCGTTGCGCCGCCCGTCGGGCGCGCCGATTCGTGCTCGCGGGTCTGCGCGTACGGCGTGGCGCTGCTCTGCAAGCCGACGCTAAGCGCGCTGCTGCCCGGGCTGGCGCTCGGCACGCTGCATCCACCTCGGGCGCCGCGGCGCGCTCCGGCTGGCGCGCTGGGGGGCGCTGTTCACGCTCGCCCTTGCGCTGGTGGTGGCGCCGTGGGTCGCGCGCAACCACGCCGTGTACGGCCGCTGGTTCTTCATCACCGCGGGCGGCGGGCGCCAGTTCTGGATGGGCAACAACCCCGACTACCGGGGCTCGACGCAGTGGAACCCGAAGCCTACCGGGGCGCTGCTGGATTCGATCCGCGCACTGCGCCGAACTACACGGACCAGGAGCGGGCCTTACTACCGCGAGGGGATGCGCTTCGTGCGCGAGCAGCCGGGCCGCGCGGCGTCGCTCTACCTGGTCAAGATGCGCAACCTGTGGGCGCTCTACCCGCGCACCCAGACCCGCACCGCGTACTCGGTGTCGGTGGCCGACTGGGCGATGGGGGCGATGAGCGTGGTGATCTTCGTCGGCGCGCTGCTGGGACTTGCTGCGCGTCGCTCGAGGCGGGACTCGGCGCGTTCCCGCTCGGGATCGCTCAGCTTCACGCTCATGGCCTCGCGTGTTCCTCACCGTGATGCGCTACCGCATGAGCATCGAGCCGCTGCTGTTGTGGCTCGCGGGCGCCGGCTGGGCGGCGCTGCTCGGCGCGCGCTCCGGCCGTGGGGCGCGCGGGGGCTAACCCGCCTCGAACATCTCCGCGTGCAGCGCGCGCACCGCGTCCGCGCAGCGCGCGTCGGCGACCCGGAACACCAGCGCGGTGGGCGTGACGCGCAGCGCCACCAGCGGCACGCCGGCACGCTCGAGCGCCGCCTCCGCGCGCGCGGCGTGCGCCGCGCCGAGCCCGAAGCCCACCACCGACACGAACGCCGCCTCGTGCTCGGCCACCAGGCGCCACTCGCCGCCCGGGCCCCGCAGCTCGCGGAAGCGCGCCTGCAGCGCCTCGACGTCCTCGCGTCCGCCGATCCACACCACGGCGCCGTGCGCCTCGGTGTCCTGCTCGTGCGCGATCAGCTCCAGCTCGGGGAGCGCGGCGGCCACGTTCTCGATCAGTCCGCGGGCTTCGCCGCGGCCGCCGGCATTGCCCTCGGCGATCGCGATCGAACAGCCGTCCCGATGCGTCACCGCATCGACGTGCGGTCCTTCCATGTCGTCCTCCTGGAGACGCGTCCCGGGCCCATCGTCGAACGAGGAGCGCACGACAAGCGGAACGCGATGGCGCGCGGCGAGGTCCACGCAGCGCGCGTGCAGCACCCGCCCGCCGAGGTGGGCGAGCGTCGAGCACGCGCGGTACGAGATCGTCGGGATGACGCGCGCGGCCGGAGCCACGCGCGGGTCGGCGGTGAACACCCCCGCCACGTCGGTGTAGATCTCGCACGCGCCGCCCAGCGCGGCGGCGAGCGCGACCGCGGTGGTGTCGGAGCCGCCGCGGCCCAGCGTGGTGATCTCGCGGGTCTCGGGGTTGACGCCCTGGAACCCGGCTACGATCACGACCCGTCCGCGCGCGAGTTCGGCGCGGATGCGGTCGGGACGGATGCCCGTGATCCGCGCGGCACCGTGCGTCGAGTCGGTCAGCACGCCGCTCTGCGAGCCGGTGAACGAGATCGCGTCGACGCCGAGGTCGTGCAGCGCCATCGCCAGCAGCGCCATCGACACGCGCTCGCCGGTGGTGATCAGCATGTCGAGCTCGCGCCGGCTCGGGTTGGGCGACACCTGGCGGGCGAGCGCCAGCAGCTCGTCGGTCGTCTGTCCCATCGCGGAGACCACCACCACCGTGTCGTGGCCGGCGGCGCGGGCCGCGGCCACGCGCCGCGCCACCGCCCGCACGCGCTCGGCGCCGTCGACCGAGGTGCCGCCGTACTTCTGCACCAGCAGGGTCATGGGCGCACTATACCGAAGGCCGGCTCCGGGCCGGAACGCCGCCCGATCGATCACGACGCCGCGCTCGCGCCGGTGAACGAGCGGGGCGGGGCGTGACGCTCGCGCGCGCGCCGGACCCGTGCGGCGCGCGGCGCGCCGGAAGGCGCGCGGGGCCGCCCGGCCGTCTTGACGCCTCCGGACGGGGCTGGCTATAGTCCCCGCACTCGAATCACGCGGAAGTAGCTCAGACCGGTAGAGCGCCACCTTGCCAAGGTGGATGTCGCGGGTTCAAATCCCGTCTTCCGCTCCATCTTCGCGGGGCCGGTCGTGTGACCGGCCCCGCCTTGTTGCGCCGGGAGGGACGTGTGGCCTCCAGTCGTCCGGGACCCGATCGACCCGCCGCCGAACGCGCGGTTGCCGACCTCATCCGCGCGCTGGCCCTCGATCCGGCCACCGAGCCGGAGCTGGCCAGGACCCCGGCCCGGGTCGTGGACCTCTACCTCGAGGTGTTCGAAGGGCTCGATCCGGCCACCGAGCCCGAGTTCGCGACCTTTCCCCACGCGGGCGCCGACGATCTGGTGCTCGCCCGGGACCTGCCGTTCCACTCGGTGTGCGTGCACCACCTCGTGCCGTTCTTCGGTCGCGCGCAGATCGCCTACCTGCCCGGCGAGCGCCTCATCGGCGTCAGCGGGTTGGCGCGGCTGCTCGCGCGTTACGCGCGCCGCCCCCAGCTACAGGAGCGCATCACGACCCAGATCGCCGACCACCTCGAGCGGCTGCTGGCGCCCCGCGGCGTGGCCGTGGTGCTGGAGGCGCGCCACCTCTGCATGGAGATGCGCGGCGTGCGCAGCAGCGGATGGATCGAGACGCGCGTGGTGCGCGGCGCGCTCGCCGAAGCGCGCTGGGCGGACGCGCTGCGGTTCTCCGGCCCCGCGGCGCGCTGACGGAGGCCCGATGCGAGCCGCGATCCCCTCGGTCTCGATCGTGCTGGCGACGTGCGATCGCCCGCAGTTGCTGCGCGACGCGCTGGCGGGGATCGCCGCGCAGACCCGGCGTCCGCTCGAGGTGCGCATCGCCGACGACGGCGAGGTGCCCGCGCACGGCGCCGCCGACGCGCTGCTCGACCTCGAGGTCACCGTGCTCCCGATGACGGCGCGCCAGCCCGGGGCGGCACGCAACGCCGCGGCGGCCGGCGCCCGCGGCGAGCTGCTGGCGTTCCTCGACGACGACGATCGCTGGGAGCCCGATCACCTGGCGCTTCTGACGACCGCGTTCGCGGACGAGGCGGTGGAGTTCGCGTTCACCGACTGGGCGGCGGTGCGCGAGGAGCTCGCCGCCGACGGCACGCGACGCGAGCTCGAGCGCGTCGCGGTGGCGCTCGACTGGGACGCGGAGCGCATGCGGCGCGACGATCACATCCCGCCCAGCACCTGGGCCGTACGGCGCGCGCTGTTCGAGCGGCTCGGCGGCTTCGACGAGCGCTTCCGCTTCTCCGAGGACTGGGACCTGCTGCTGCGCGCGGAAGCGCTCACCACGCCGCGCCGGGTGCCGGTCTCGACGGTCGAGGTGCGGCTGCGCCCGCGCGGCAACGCCTCCGCCGATTTCGGCGCCGAGCGCCTCGACTGCCTCGCGCGACTGGCGCGGCGCCACGGCTTCGCGGTGCCGGAGCCCAAGACCTTCTGGGAGGTGGCGCTGGCCGCCGCCGCGAGGACCGCCGCGTGACGTCCGACCTGCTGATCGTGGGCGCCGGCCCCGCCGGCGTCTCGGCCGCACTGTGGGCGCGCGAGTTCGAGCTCGACGTCGCCATCCTCGAGGGCTCCGCCCGCATCGGCGGTCAGCTCCAGAGCATCCACTTCCATCCGCGCGACTGGGTGGGCGTGCCGCAGGGCGACGGCCCGATGCTCGCGGCCGTGATGTCGACGCAGCTCCGCGAGCGCGGCGTCGTGGTGCACGTCGGCGATCCGGTGGCCGCGATCGAGCCGGCGCAGGCGGACGCTCCCTGCGTCCTGCGCACCACGGCCGGCGTGTGGCTCGAGGCGCGCGCGGTGCTGGTCGCGAGCGGTTTGCACCGGCGGCGGCTCGAGGTGCCCGGCGAGCACGAGCTCGCGGGCCGCGGCGTGTCGGTGTCCGCCACCCGCGACCGCACGCGGTTCGCCGGCCGCCAGATGCTGGTGGTGGGCGGAGGCGACGCGGCGTACGAGAACGCACTCATCCTGGCGACCGCCGGCTGCCACGTCGCGATCGCGGTGCGGGGACGCTCGCGCGCCCGCGCGGAGTTCCGTGAGCGGGTGGCGGCCGAACCGCGCATCGAGGTGCTCGAGGGCACCCGGGTGCTCGCGATCGAGGGCGTGGACAGCGTGAGCGGAGTGCGGCTCGCGGACGTGCGCGGCGAGCGGTGGCTCGCGGTGGAGGGCGTGGTGGTCAAGGTCGGCGCGCTCCCCAACACCGAGTGGTGCGCGGGGGCGCTCGAGCGCGACGACGAAGGTTACCTGATCACCGACGCGCGCCTGCGCACCAGCGCGCCCGGAGTGTGGGCGGCGGGCGACGTCACGCGGCCGGCGCTGCCCAGCCTGGCGGTGGCGGTCGGGCACGGCGCGCTCGCGGTGGCCGACCTGCGCGCGGTGCTGCGCGGGGACACCGGTCCGCCGCCGATGCCGGCCGGGCGCGCCGGGCGGGACTGAGCGCCCGGCCGCTCCACACATCGAGTCACCAGCGAGGGAGGAGCCCGTCGTGTCGATGCTCGTCATCCAACATCGAGTGGCCGACTATCAGGCTTGGAAGCGGGCGTTCGACAGCGATCCGGTCGGCCGTGCGCGCAACGGCGTGACCCGGCACACGATCTACCGCCCCGACGACGACGCCAACCTCGTCGTGGTGAACCTGGAGTTCGGCTCGCTCGAGCAGGCGCGACGATTCCTGGCCACGTTGGGCGAACTCTGGCGGCGCGCTGGCGGCACGCTGGGCTTCGGTGGCCCCGAGGGCGTGCAGGCGCGGGTTCTCGACGAGCTCGAGCACGTCGACTACTGAGCGCGCGCGAACTCCTTGCCTGCGATCCGGCGGCCGGTGCGTGCGGAGCGTCGACTCGAAGCGTGAGCGCGCCTACCGATACAGCCCCTTGATCCGTCCCCAGCTCGTGGTCGGCGCCGGCGTCGCGGAGCCGATCGCCTCGATGTTGTCCACGCCGAGCGCGCCCGCCATGGCATCGGGCGGGAACGTCGGGTTGGTGTCGTGCATGATGCGCAGCTCGGTGGCACCCGCGAGCGCGCCACTGGCGGTCCCGAACACGGGCGTGAGATCGCCGGGGGCGAGCGAGACGAACGCCGGGATCCACCCGCCGCCGGCCACCACGACGGTCGCGGCCGAGATCGCCTCGTTGGTCGGCGTGGAGACCATCACCCGCACCACGAGATCCTTCGCTCCGGCGTTCATCAGGTCCATCCGGAGCCCCACGATCCCGGCCGCGGTGTAGTTCCCGGTCCACTGAAGCGTGTTGATCGCGGTCAGCTTGCTCCCGGCTCCCACGCCACCGAGCCCGCGCACGAGCAGGTAGGCATCGCCCGCGCCGCTCGGGCCGCCCGACAGCACCACCGTCGGCGGGACGGGATTCGGACCGGCGCCCGAGTTCCAGCCCTCGGTGGTGCCGCTCGTGAAGGTATCGATCTGGCCGGCAACGACGGCCGACGCCGGCCGGGCGGCCGCCCCGAACACGGTCACGAGCATGGATGCGAGCACCAGGGTTCGAAGCTGCATGCGAGAACTCCTTCGAGCGGTCGGATCCGAGTCGAGGAGCGCGGGGGCCGACGATGCAGCTGCCTGCCGCGGCTCCCTCAGCCCCCGCCGCCCGCCGTATCGCGCCGCACCGGCATCCACAGTGTCTCGGGTCGCGTGCGCACGCCCGAGCGCGTCCAGAACGCCGCGGGTGACGAGATCAGCGCCTGGGTCGGCGCGTACGCCTCGGCGAAGCGATCGATCAGCGGCTCGCGCACCTCGATGTGGTCCATGACCACGGCGCTCCAGCGCTGGCCGCGGATCGCTTCGCGCAGCGAGTCGTCCATCGCGTACGCGGTCGAGTCGCGCACCGCGAGCACGTCCTTCATCCCCATCTCGAAGAACGCCTCGGGCCGGCCCGCGAGCCGCGCGAGGTGGCTGTGCGAGAGCACCAGCACCGGCGACGGCAGGCCGCGCAGCCGCGCCACCAGGGCCTCGCCGGCGGCGCGATCGGCGGGGGTGGGGATCGCGCGCCGCGGGTCGTACGCCAGCAGCGCGAACTGGACGAGCAGCGCGACCCGTACCACGGTCGCAACCGCGCCGCGCCGGCGCTCGGCCGCGGCCCACGCGCACGCGCCCAGCAGCGCGAGGGCCGCGTGCGCGGGGATCATCACGTTCACCCAGCCGCCTGGATAGAGCCGCAGGTAGATCCCGCACCCCAGACAGCCCGCGACCAGCGCGACGTGCAGCCAGCGGTCGCGCAGTCCGCCGCGCAGCACCGCCCACGCGCCGACCAGCAGCAGCGGCGCGAGCGGCAGCAGGTCGGGGCCGGCGGTCTCGCGGATGCGGCCGGCCCACCACGGGTGGCCGAGCGGCACCAGCACGGTGTACCAGCGGAACCATCCGCCGGTCGCGGCCTGCCACGCGTGCGCCTGCCAGGCGACGCCGGCCAGCGCGACGGCGCCGAACAGCACGGCGCGCACCGGGCGGCGCCACAGCATCAGCAGCCCCAGCGGCGCGAACATCACCGCCGCGGTCTGGCGCGTGAAGAACGCCAGCGCCAGCAGCGCGCCGCCCAGCACCGCGAGCGCGTCGCGGCCGCCGAGCGGTGCGCGATCGCGCGACAGCCGCCCCGCGCCGGCGGGCGCCATCGTCAGCAGTGCGACGGCTCCGAGCAGCAGCGCCAGGTAGGTGCAGTCGCCGCGCGCGAGGTCGAACCAGAAGCCGCCCAGCGAGTAGGTCGCCGCGAACAGCCCGGCGGCCAGCGCGGCCGCGGTGCGCGAGCGGCTCTCGCGGTGGGCGAGCAGCGCGAGCAGCGCCATCACCGCGAGCGTCGACAGCACCGAGATCGCGCGCATCCACGGCAGCACGCGCCACTCGTTCGCCAGCACGCCGAGCGCGCGGCCGCTCCACGCGCAGAGCTCCGGGTAGACCGGCGGATAGTTGGCGGCGATGAAGCCCAGCGAGGGCGCGGGGTAGGGCAGGGCGCCGTCGCGCAGGCGCACGACATGTTCGGCCATCCAGCCCTCGAGCCATTCGAGGTCGAACGGGTAGCCAAGCCGCGCGAGCGCGGTGCCCAGGAACAACAGCGCGGCCGCGGCGGAGGCGGCGAGCGCGAGCGCCCGCCCGATCTGCCCGCCGCGGCCGCCGGGATCGTTCATCTCACTTGCGGACCGGCACCACGCTCTTGTCGTCGAGCCCCAGCACGTTCACCAGGTCGGAGCCCGCCGGCACGATGAACTTGGTCTGCGTGGCGAGCACGTTGTTGAGCACGTCGAGACGCTTGCTGACCTCGGCGCGCTCCTTGAAGAACGACTCGGCCGCGTTGGAGACCATCTCGATCGCCCTGGCCTCGGCGGTGGCGCGGGTGACGCGCGCCTGCGCGTCGCCCTCGGCCTTGAGGATCTCGGACTGGCGCACTCCCTCCGCCTGCAGGATCTGCGCCTGCTTGACGCCCTCGGCCTCGAGGATGTTGGCGCGCTTGTCGCGCTCGGCCTTCATCTGGCGCGACATCGCCTCGGTGATGTCGGCGGGCGGATCGATCTTCTGCACCTCGACGCGGGTGACCTTGACGCCCCACGTGTTGGTGGCCTCGTCGAGCACGTTGCGCAGGTTCTGATTGATGGTGTCGCGTGCGGTCAGCGTCTCGTCGAGCGACTTGTCGCCGATCAGGTTTCGCAGGTTGGTCTGCGCCAGCGTGGTGGCGGCGTAGCCGAAGTTCTGCACCTCGAACGTGGCCTTCACCGGGTCGCTGATGCGGTAGTAGATCACCGCGTCCACCGTCACCGAGACGTTGTCCTTCGTGATGACCTTCTGCGGCTCGACGTTGATGACGCGCTCGCGCATGTCGACCTTGAGCATGTCCTCGATGACCGGCACCAGGAACGTGAGCCCCGAGTCCACGGTCGAGCGGTAGCGGCCGAGCCGCAGCACCAGGCCCTTCTCGTACTGCGCGACCACGCGCGCCGAGCGAGCCAGCGAGATGACCGCGATCAGCACGACGATGATCAGGAGCATCGAGAGGAACGGTCCGAGTAGATTCATGGATCACCTCACCTGAAGGGTCACGCCGTCCACGGCTTCCACCGTCACCTCGGCTCCGGATTCGAACGGCCCCGCTCCGGACACCGGCAGCGCGCGCCACGTCTCGCTGCGGACCTTCACCTGCCCGGCCACGTGATCCGCGACGCGCGCCGTCACCACCGCGCGCTGTCCGATCATCGCGTCCACGTTGCTCGAGACCTTGCGCTGGGTCATGCGGGCGCGCACCCAGCGGCGCCCGGCGACGATGTAGAGCACGCACAGCACGCCGGCGACGATGAAGCCGAGTGCCGCGTTGTGGACGAACAGCCCCAGCACGCCGCCCAGGATCAGCGCCGAGCCGATCAGCACCAGGTCGAATCCCGCGAAACCCCCGAGTGCCACTTCGACGAGCACCAGCAGCGCTCCGCCGACGATCAGCACCCAGTTCCAGTTGAACGCCATCGCGTCCACCTCCTCGCCGGGCCGCGACGCGCGGCCAGGATCGCCGGCACTCTAGCAGGGTGCGACGGCGGGGCAAGGTAGCCGCTCGCGGTGGGCGACGCGACGGCAGGCCTGACGGCGTGGCGGGCGGCGCCTGACGTTTTCTCAGGTGGTTCGCGCGGGCGCGACGAGCGCGCACGCATCGCGCCCGATGGGGCGCATGTGGTTGCGCTCGCGGCCGCACGGTGCGCGGCATGGCTCGGTGCTTGCGTGTACCGGCCGCGGCGTATTGGAGTTCCCCTCCACGCCGCGACGGCCGCTCCACCCGATGGCACCGGCGACGAGGGCGGCGACTGGGTGTACACGACCTCGAAGTCCCTGCAGGACACGACCACCGCGGCGAGCGCCACGTCGTGGGGCGCGCTCAAAGCGCGCTATCGCCCCTGATCGATCCTGCGGCACGAAGCGGGCGCCGGCCAGTTGCGCCAGCGCCCGCGACGTACACCGCGATGCGCGACCCGCGTCCACACCGGGCGGCGCGGGCACGGTAGGCGGCGGTTCGCGCCACCGCCCTGGGTTCACTCGATCAGCGACCGCCCCGGGGTCTGCGGCAGACGCGGCATGGTCTGCGCCGGGAACGTCCCGGTGAGGCTCTCGAGGAACGCGACGATGTCGCTCGCATCGGCGTCCGTGATGTCCTGATCGAGCTGGGTCTTCGCCATCACCTTCACCGCCTCGTGCAGCGTCGCCACCGAACCGTTGTGGAAGTACGGGGCCGTCAGCGCCACGTTCCGCCACATCGCCACGCGCCAGAAGCCCCGGTCGGCCTCGTCCAGCGTGACCTTGCAGCGCCCCGGATCGTCCGCGAGGTGATAACGCTCGACGTAGACGTTCGTCGTGTAGCCCGGGAACTTCTGCAGGAACGGGGTGCCGGGCTCGGTGATCGGGCCCGCGAACACCGGTCCGCTGTGGCAGGCCGCGCAGCCGAGCGCCTCCGCCTTCTGCATGCCGCGCACGGCGGCCGGGCTCAGCGCGGACTTCTGGCCGCGCGCGTAGCGGTCGAACGCGCTGTTGGGCGTCACCAGCGTGCGCTCGTAGGCGGCGATCGCCTGCGCGACGTGGTCGATGGTGAGCGGCTCGGCCCCGCCGAACACCGCGGTGAAGCGCTGCATGTAGCCGGGGATCTGCGCCAGGCGGCCGATCACCAGGTCGTGGTTCGTCATCCCCATCTCGATCGGGTTCACCATCGGGCCCTTGGCCTGATCCTCGAGCGTGCCCGCGCGCCCGTCCCAGAACTGCGCCGAGAGAAACGCGGCATTCCACACCGTCGGTGCGGAGCGGTCGCCGGTCTTGCCGTCGACTCCGACCGAGTTGGCGCGGTCGTCCTCGCCCGCCTCCATCACGTTGTGGCAGGAATTGCACGAGACCGTGCCGGTCTTGGACAGGCGCGGATCGAAGAACAGCATCTTGCCGAGCTCGACCTTGGCAAGGGTCTGTGGATTGTCGGTGGGAATGGGGGGCAGCTTGGGAAGCGGTTCCATCGCGTAGGCGAGCGTCGCGGCCAGCAGGCTCGCGAGCAATGCCCCGACCCAGGTGCGGCGGGAGATCCTCATCGCACACCTCCGTGGTGCGCGGCACACGGGGGGCCGCGGTCGCGCGAAGACGAGGCGCGGGGACGGGCGCGGCGCGGGGGCGGCGTCGCCGGGGTCCGTCCGACACGCTCCGTGACCAGCGTCACGGTGGGCCGTGCGTGTGGGGTGGCGTCGCGGTCCACCTGCACAGTACGAGCGCCGGGCGCGCCGCGCAACCCTCGCGGCACGGCCCGCCCTCCCCGCGCGGCAGGGCACCCGACTCGCGGGCGGCCTGCGCGCCGGGCGCGCAACCGGCCCGCCGGGCCGGCGGGACATCGCGGGTCGCCCGCGCTAGACTGCCGCCGACCCCTACACACTCCCGTCCGGCCGCGCCGCGAGTCGGGTGCGCCCGGCTCAAGCACAGGATGGAGCCGAGATGGAATTCCGGAAGCTGGGCATCGTCGGTGGTGGACACATGGGCAAGTCGATCGCCGAGAAGGTGGCCTCGAACGGCATCGACGTGGCGGTGCTCGAGGTCTCCGAGGAGCGCGCCAGGGCCGCGGAGCAGGAGCTGGCACGCCTGCTGGACGCCGAGCTGGCGAAGTGGGGCATCACGGCCTCCGAGAAGAAGGTGGTGCTCTCGCGGGTGCGCTTCGTGACCGACCCCGCGGCGCTCACCGACACCGACATGGTGATCGAGACCGTCCAGGAGGATCTCGAGAGCAAGAAGAGCGTCATGCGCCACCTGGGCGCGGTGCTGCCGCACGACCGCATCTTCATCACCAACACCTCGACGCTCTCGATCACCGAGATCGCCACCGCCTCCGGCCGGCCCGACCGGGTGGTGGGGATGCACTTCATGCATCCGGTGACGCGCAGCCCGGTGGTCGAGGTGGTGCGCGGCGCCGAGACCTCGGACGAGACCTTCCAGCGCGCGCTCGACCTGGCGCACGCGCTCGACAAGACCGTGATCGAGGTGTTCGAGACTCCCGGCTACGTGCTCACGCGCGTGATGCTGCCGCTGCTCAACGAGGCGATGCACGTGGTCATGGAGGGCGTGGCGAGCGCGGCGGACGTCGATGACGCCATCCGGCTCGCGTACGAGTTCAAGATGGGGCCGCTCGAGTACGCCGACCGCGTCGGGCTCGACAAGGTGATGGCGTGGATGGAACACCTGTTCAAGGAATTCGGCGAGCTGAAGTACCGGCCCTGCCCGCTGCTGCGCAAGATGGTCCGCGCCGGCCACCTGGGTCGCAAGACCGGGCGCGGGTTCTTCGTCTACCAGGGCCACGAACGGGTGCGCGCCGACGCCACGGCGGAGATGGCGCGATGAAGATCCTGGTCCTCAACTCCGGCTCGTCGTCGGTCAAGTACCAGCTCATCGATTCCTCGCCCGAGCTGATCGAGAAGAACGGCGACCGCACGATCGCGCGCGGGTCGGTGGAGCGCATCGGGACCGCGAGCGCGCTGCACACCTACCGGCCCGAGGGCCGCGACAAGACCGTCGAGTCGCGCGAGATCCTCGAGCACCGGGTGGCCGTCGCGGAGATCCTGCGCACGCTCACGGCGCCCGAGACCGGCGTGATCTCGGACATCGCGGCGATCGATGCGGTCGGCCACCGCATGGTGCACGGCGGCGAGAAGTTCGCGGCCAGCGCGCTGATCACGCCCGAGGTGGTGCGCGAGATCGAGGATTGCGCGGAGCTGGCGCCGCTGCACAACCCGCACAACCTGCG
Source organism: Candidatus Eiseniibacteriota bacterium (assembly GCA_963725865.1). GTDB lineage: Bacteria > Eisenbacteria > RBG-16-71-46 > RBG-16-71-46 > RBG-16-71-46 > CAVSAC01. The sequence goes on along the minus strand of CAVSAC010000010.1, from coordinate 919,117 downwards.
CGGCTACTACGCGGCGCAGAAGCTGCTGCCGAGCGTGCCGCACGTGGCGGTGTTCGACACCGCGTACCACCAGACCATGCCGCAGCACGCCTACCTGTACGGCCTGCCGCGGGTCCTCCACACGCGCCACGGCATCCGGCGCTACGGCTTCCACGGCACCTCGCACCGCTTCGTGGGCTGGCGCTCGCAGGCGCTGCTCGGCCGCCCGCGCGAGGAGACGCGACTGGTCACCTGCCACCTCGGCAACGGCGCCAGCGCGTGCGCGATCGACCGCGGGCGCTCGGTCGACACCTCGATGGGATTCACGCCGCTCGAGGGGCTGCTGATGGGCACCCGCTGCGGCGATCTGGATCCGGCGGTGATCTTCCACATCATGCACAAGGAGGACCTCACCGAGCACCAGGCCTCGACGCTGCTCAACAAGCACTCGGGCCTGTACGGGGTGTCGGGACTCTCCAACGACATGGCGGAGCTGCTCGCGGCCGAAGCCAAGGGGCACGAGGGCGCGACGCTGGCGATCGCGATCTTCTGCTATCGCTTGAGGAAGTACGTCGCGGCCTATGCCGGCGCGATGGGTGGGGTCGACGCGGTGATCTTCACCGGCGGGATCGGCGAGAACGCCCCGCGCATCCGGGCCTTCTCGCTCGAGGGCCTGGGCTTCATGGGCATCGCGGTGGACCCGGCGAAGAACGCCGCGGCGGTCGGGCGCGAGGCCGACGTGTCGGCGGCCGGCGCGACCGTGCGCACCCTCGTGATCCCCACGAACGAGGAGCTGATCATCGCGCGTGACACGCTGCGGCTGGTGATGGGTATATCCTGAGCGGCGCGGGCGAGGCGCCGGTTCCGCGACCGGCGGCCGCTCGATGGCCTGAAGACGACGCGCCCCTGCGCCGATAACGAGACGACGGCCGGCAGACCCACCTGCCCGGCCCGGACCTCCTTGGAGCGGGCGACCGCATGCGGCGCCCGAGTCTCGTGAACCCGTGACGCTCGACCCTGCCGGCTTCGAACTCGCGCGCAGCGCCTGGCCCCGCCTGGCCGTGGCCTTCGGTGTGCTCGCGTTTGGAGCCGCCCGCGCTCGTGTGGCGATGCACCGGCGGCTCGGCGAGAGCCCGTGGGACGTGACGGCGCTCGGGATCGTCACGCTGATGGCCGCGGTGCTGGTCACGACCGCCCTGATGCTCGGCGCGCTGGCGCTGCTGCGCGACTGGTCGTGGGCGCTGCTGGCGCTGGCGGGGTTCGCCATGCTCGGACGCGCGCGGCGCACCGATGCCGCGCCCGGCGCGCCGCCGGTCGAGAGCGGTCCCGCGCCCTCGGCGCTGTTCTCGATCGTGCTCGGCGGACTGGTGATCGGGCGCATGGTGTTCTCGCTCCGCAACCCGCCCGCCGACTGGGACAGCTTCCACTACCACCTGCCGATGGTCGCGTACTGGATGCAGACCGGCACCGTGGGCGCCGCGCTGCGCGACCCGACCGTGTTCGGGCTCTACTTCCCCGGCAACGGCGAGGTGCTTCAGATGTGGCTCGGATGGGCCGCGGGCCGCGAGACGCTGATGCCGTGGGTGAGCGCGCTCGCGCTCGGGGGCCTGGGGCTCGCGGTGCGCCGGCTCGGCCTGCTGATCGGCGCGCGCGGCGCGGTCGCCGAGGCGGTGGCGCTGGCGACGGCGCTGGGGCCCGGGCTGGTGCAGCTCACGCTCGGCACCCGCATCGACGACGTGCTCGCGATGTGGTTCGCGGTGGCGCTGCTGTTCGCGGTGCGCGCGCGCCGCGGCGCCACCGGCCCGCAGCTCGCGCTGATGCTGCTGGCGCTCGGGCTGCTGGCGGGCACCAAGGGCACGGGGCCGGCCTACGCGGTGCTGATCCTGCTGGTGGCGCTCACCGGCGCCGGCGCGGGCGCGCGGGTGCGGTCGCTGCTCGCGCATCCGACCACGCTGTGGGCGGCGACGCTGATGGGCGGCTTCTGGATGGTGCGCAACGCGATCGTGGCCGGCAATCCGCTGTTCCCCGCCGAGCTGCGCATCGGCCCGTGGACGCTGCCGGGGCTCATGAGCACGCTCGACCAGGCGCGCACCTCGCAGGTGCGCGGTGTGGCTCGAGGGCTACGCCGGGCACACCACGCCGCACAAGCTGTGGGGGTTCTACGGCGCGGCGCTCGCCGCGGGCCTGCTCGGCGTGCCGCTGTGGATGGCCGCCCGCGGCCGCGAGCGCGGAGGCCTGGCCGCCACCGCGCCGCGCGACGGCGGGCGCACCATCTTCCTGGTCGCGATCGCGTGCATGCTGCTCTACCTGCTGGGGCCGTTCTCCGGAGCGTACGCGCCCGCGATGAACGGCAACGCGCCGCGGCTCAACCTCGACAACCTGCGGCTCGCGGTGCCGACATTCGTGGCGTTCGCGCCGCTCGCGGCGGCCGGACTCTCGCGGTTGCCGCTGCCCTCGCTGATCGCCGGCGCGCTCGGCCTGCTGTCGCTGTTCCTGCTGCGCCGCATGGCGGGGCACGTGGTGCCCGGCATGCTGGTGGCCGCGCTGCTGATGATGATGACGCACGTGCTCGCGCGACGCCGCTGGTCGCTGGCGCTGCGCGCGCTCGGGCTGCTGTTGGTGACCGGCGCGCTGGCGCTGGTGGTGGCGAAGGTGGACCGTGGCCGCGAGCGCGTCTTCGCCGCCGTGTGGGACGGCTACGCCAGGCGCATCCACAACCTGAGCTACGCCGACGTGCAGCAGGTGCGGCGGCTGGCGGACGGGCGGCCGATCGCGGTGACCGGCGTCGACTCGTGGTGGGGCTATTACGGCCGCGACTTCTCGGGCCATCCGGTCTACGTCCCGGTCGGACGCCCGTGGAGCGAGGCCGCGAGCGCGTGGGAGTTCCATCCCGACTATCGCGACCAGGCCGACCGCGGGCGCTGGGCCGAGAATCTCGTGCGCTCCGGCGCGGCGGTGGTGGTGGTGGGGTCGCCCGGCGAGCGGTGCAGCGTCGCGTACGTCGAGAGCGCGTGGTGCCGCGTTGGGGGTGCTCACTTCCACCCGTTCATCTCGGAGTGGTGCGACACCGCGTACGAGGTGCGCGGATTCCCGGGTGCGGCCGCGGAGCGGGAGCGTCCGTGACGCCGATCGGACGGCGTCGCTTCCTGACGCTGACCGGCGCCGCCGCGCTCGCGGTGGCGGCCGGAGCCGCGTGGACGCAGCGGCGCGCGCTGCGCCGCTGGGTGCTCTACGCGCCGCCGGACCGCTCGGCGCCGGGGCCGCTGTCGACCCGCGCGGGCGCGGTGCTGGCCGCGGTGGTGCCGGCGCTGCTCGGGGATCCGGTCGACCCGGCGCCGTACGTCGCGAGCCTGCGCTGGCGCGCGGAGCGACTGCCCGGCCATCGCGCCCTCACCGAGTGCTTCGTCGCGTTCCTCGACGCCGAGGCGCGCCGCGCCGGCGCGCCCGGCTTCGAGACGCTGCCGCGCGACCGGCAGCGCGAGGCGCTCGCCGCGGTGCGCCCGATCCGCGGCTGGCGGCGCGCGTGGCGCGGGCTCGCCGCGCACGAGCAGGCGCGCAGCAGCGAGCACGTCGTGCGCGCGATCCTCGCGCAGTTCGCCTCGACCGACGCGTGGGTGCGCATCGGCTATCCGGCCTGGCCGGGGGTGCCGCGCTCGATCACGCTGCGCCGGGGTCCCGAGGCGTGAGCGCGCCGCGCATCGCGATCGTGGGCGCCGGCATCGTCGCCGCGGCGTTCGCCGACACGTTCACGCGCCACGGGCACGAGGTCGTGATCTTCGAGCGGGGCCCCGACCTGCCGTACCCGCACCAGCCGCAGTTCGAAGCCAGCGTGATGCACGGGATCGACGACGAGCGCTTCCGCGCCGCCCACGACCTGCGCAAGCTCACGCAGAGCGGCGACTACGTGCGCGACCTGACCGCCGAGCGCGTGATGGGCGTGGGCGGCAGCGCGACCCAGTGGGCCGGCCTCACCATGCGGATGCGCCCGCACGACTTCACGCTGCGCTCCACGTTCGGCTTCGGGGCCGACTGGCCGATCGGCTACGACGAGGTGGAGCCCTGGTACTGCGCGGCCGAGTCGTTCATCGGCGTCTCGGGCACCGACGACGACAACCCGTTCGCGCCGCCGCGCTCGCGGCCCTACCCGCTGCCGCCGTTTCCGCTCACGGCGGACGATCACCGCATGGTCGCGCTGCTCGCGAAGGGCGGCATCCACATGCACAGCACGCCGCAGGCGCGCACCCGGCTCGCCTACGACGGCCGGCCCGCGTGCATGAACATCGGCGAGTGCGAGCTGTGCCCGATCGGCGTGCGGTACTCGCCCAACCACCACCTGCAGCGCGCGGTCGCCACCGGACGCTGCCGGATCCTGCCCGACACCTCGGTGCGGCGCATCGTGGCCGACGCCCAGGGCCGCGTGCGCGCGCTGCTCGTGCGCGCGCACTCCGAGGCCGCCGACCGCGAGCTGCCGTTCGACCTGGTGATCGTCGGGGCCGGGGCGTTCGATTCCGCGCGGCTGCTGCTGCTCTCGAAGGACGCGCGGCACCCGGACGGTCTCGGCAACGGCGGCGGGCACGTGGGCGCCAATCTGGTGTTCCACCACGTGTGGAGCGGCCACATGCACTGGAAGGAGCCGATGTTCGCCGGCCAGGTCGGCTGGTGGACCGGCCAGAGCCAGCAGTTCTGCGAGCCCAAGGACCGCGGCAAGCTCGGCGGGATCAAGATCGAGCTGCCGTCGAACGTCTGGAGCGCGCACGTGCACGACGCCGCGCAGGAGACCAGCGGCCCGGAGGTGGTGAAGCGACTCGAGATCCTGCGCCACTGCCGGCGCGTGGCGATCCACGCCGAGTCCTCGACCAGCCCCGCCAAGCGCGTGAGCCTCTCGACCACCTTCCAGGATCGCTTCGGCGATCCGGTCCCGCACGTCCAGTACGCGCTCGACGAGTTCGACCAGCGCTCGTACGCGTGGGGCACCGAGATCTTCGAGCAGGTCGCGAAGACGACCGGCGCGTACGAGTGGCTCTACCGTCCGATCGCCGACTTCGCGACGTTCGCCCACCACATGGGCACCACGCGCATGGGCCGGACCGAGGCCGACAGCGTGACCGATGGGCTCGGCCGCGTGCACGGCACGCAGGGCCTGTGGACGCTCGGGCTCGGCAGCTTCGTCGGCGCCGGCGGCGCGGTGAACCCCACGCTGACCGCGGTGGCGCTCGCCCTGCGCGCGGCCGACGCGCTGCGCGAGGAGCTAGGGCCCGCGTAGCGCCGGCGTACGGCCCCGAGGGCCTCGCAATCCGTCGGCAGCCCCGGCGGCTCAGTCCGCGGCGGGCCTCACCGGTAGAGCTGCTTGACGCGTCCCCAGGTGGACGCGGTGGCCGGCAGCGGCGGACCGAACGCGACGAGCTGGAAGAGGTCGGACGCCAGGAACTGCACCTCCCCGACGCCCTCGGAGTACCAATCGGTGGCAACAGCGGCCTTGCCCGGATCCGCTACGAGGCGGCCGTCGAGCGTGAACGCCCGGCCGCCCGCCATCACCTTGGCGGCGGTCGGGGGCACCTGCCCGACGCCGAAAGCGTGGAAGCTGCCCGCCGGCACCTCCAGCACGACGTCTTCCGACACCTCCCAGTTCAGGTCGATCGTCGCGTACTCGACCATCGACGGAATCAGGCGGGCGACGCTGTGCGTCGACCAGGTCAGCCCCAGCGACGGCGGCGTCTGGAGCACCGGGAACGGGGGATCGTAGGCGAGCGCGAGCCCCGCGCTCACGTTGTCGAACCCGCCCAGCAGCACGCTGCCATCGGGGGCCACCTGCCAGAAGTTCTGGAGCCCGGAGTCCGGTCCGCCGACGAACGACTTCACGTACAGGGTGCGCCCGAGCAGTGTCCTGGTGCCGGTGATGATCTGGGTCTCCTGGAAGTTGGCGCTGCGATAGTCCCAGTGCATGCCATCGACGAGCGGCAGCCAGTCCGCCGCGGACGCGATCGCGGGGAGCAGCGCGAGCGCCAGGCCGAGCGTGAGCAATGCGATCGGACCCCGATGCGGCCGCGAATTCATGTGCATCCTCCTGGGTGCGGCGGTCCGGCGCCTAGTGCGCGACCACCAACCTGCGTGTGAGTGTGGCACGCGGCGTCTCCAAGCGGTAGAGGTAGATGCCCGGCCGCCAGCGCGCGGTCGCCACCGGGATCCGGTGCTCGCCCGCTGGATAGCGCGCGGAATCCAGCAGGGTCTCGATGCGGCGACCCTGCAGGTCGTAGACCGCGAGGCGCACGGCCATCGCGGCGGGCAGGGAGAAGCGGATCGAGGCACCGGCGCCCGCCGGGTTGGGCAGGCTCTGAGCCAGCGCCACGGCTGGGCCGACCGACGCCGCCGGCCCGCCTGCCGTCGTCGTCGAGGTGAGCGCGGCCAGTCCGCCGCTGGGACGATCCCGGATCGCGGTGAACGAGCCCCCGAGGTAGAGCGTCGTTCCGTCGGTCAGGAAGGCCGACGCGCTGCCGTTCGACTTCGCGTCCCAGTCCGTGGCCAGGCCACTCGTCGCGTCGAGTGTCGCGATGCCGCGGCGCGCCTGTCCTCCGATGTGCGAGAACTGGCCGCTCACCAGCACCGCGGACCCCGAGGTCGCCACCGCGTTCACGCGGTCGTCCGCGTTCGGGTCCCAGGGCAGGACCCCGCCGCCGGCCGCCTCCAGCGCCGCGACCCAGTTGTGAGGTTCGCCGCCGACGCTCGAGAAGTAGCCCGCGACGAACACGCTCGAACCGAGCGGCGCCACCCCGTACGCGGTGAGCGGCGCGCTCCACAGCTGGCTGGCGTTGCCGGCGTCGAACGCCCAGAAGCCGCCCTGGCTCGCCACGTACACCACCGAGCCAACGGCGGCGATCTGATTCACGGGGCCGCCGGCGGTCGCCGGCGCCCACGCGGTGGCGAGCCCGGTTCCGGTGTCGAGCGCCGCGAGCGTGTGGCGCCCCGCTCCGCCGATGGTCTCGAAGTAGCCGCCCGCGTAGAGCGTGGCGCCCTCCAGGTCGAGGCAGGTGACCGCCGTGGCGGGGCTGTACCATGGGCCGACCGCGTCGGGATTCCACGCGGTCGCGAGCCCGGTGGCCGCATCGATCGCGGCGATGGCGCTTCGCGGCTGATCGCCGATGTGGTCGAAGTAGCCGCCCGCGTAGACCGTCGCGCCGTCGGTCGCGAGCGCGAGCACCGTGCCGCCCGAGTAGTTGGTCCCGGTCGGATTCGGATCCCAGGCGGTGGGCATGCCGGTGGCAAGGTCGATCGCCGCGAGGTCGCTCCGGCGCACGCCGCCAAGCAACGTGAACGACCCGCCGACGAACACCGTGGAACCGCTCACCGCCAGCGCCTCGACGACGCCGCTCACGTCCGGATCCCACGCGGTGGCCGCACCGCTCGCGGCATCGAGCGCCGCGAGGTAGCTGCGCGGCTGCCCGCCGATGCTCGTGAATCCGCCGCCCGCGAACACCGTCGAGCCGCTGACCGCCAGCGCGTGCACCACCCCGAACGGCCAGACCGGCAGCTCGGCATCCGGGTTCCACGCGGTCGCCAGGCCGCTCGCGGTATCGATGGCCGCGATGTAGTTGCGCGGCTGCCCGCCCATGCTCGTGAAGCTGCCCCCGACGTAGAGCGTGCCGGCGTCGAGCGCCATGCTGAGCGCCGGGCCGTTCGCGCCCGGGTTCCACGCCGTGGCCGCGCCCGTCGCGAGGTCGAGCGCCGCGAGGTCGCTGCGCGGCTGGCCGCCGATGCTCCCGAACATGCCGCTCACGAAGACCTTCGTGCCGTCGACCAGCACCGCGGTCGGCGGTCCGTTCGGGTTGGGATTCCAGCCCGACGCCAGGCCGCTCGACGCGTCGATCATCGCCAGGCCGGGGCGCGTCGCTCCGCCGATGGTGGAGAAGCGCCCGGCGACGATGACCGAGTTCGCGGTCAACGCCAACGCGACCACGCTGGGATAGCCCCCGCCGAGCTGCGGGTTCGGATCCCACGCGGTCGCGAGCCCGCTGGCCGCGTCGAGCGCCGCGAGCTTGCTGCGCGCCTGGCCGCCGACGTGGTTGAACGTGCCGCCCACGTAGAGTGTGGAGCCGCTCAGCGCCAGCGCCACCACCGCGCTGTCGGGCGCGGGGTCGAACGCGGCGACGGTGCCGTCGCTCAGCACGTGCGCCAGGTTGGCGCGCGGCACGCCGCCCAGCGCGACGAACGTGCCCCCGAGATACCAGCCACCCGCGCCGTCCGGGATCGCGCACTTCACGCTGCCGGCGACCTTGGCGTACGGCGCGACCGGAGTGCCGCTCGTGACGCTGAGCGGCACGGCGCTGCCGGTGGCGGGCCCCAGGCGGGTGAAGCTGCCGCCCACGTAGAGCGTGTTGCCCGAGCGCGCGAGCGACGAGACCCATCCGTCGGTGACCCACAGCGTGGTGTCCACCGATTGCGCGAGCGCCACTGCGGGAGCGAGCCACAGTGCGGCGATCGTCACCAGTGTCCGGCGGCCCATTCGAGCGGAGGACGACACGAGACCGTGCATTGCAAACCTCTCTGCGGCCCGGGGGCATGAGGTGCTCGGGATTCCGAGCCCTCCCACACCGCATGACTCTAGTGCGGGTTCCCGATCGGTCAACGACTGAGTCGGGCGGCGTGGAGCCGGCGGGGGGGGCCGGCAAGGGCGCCGAGCGGGCCTGCGCGGCCGCCGGTCCTCGCCGCCGCGTGGTTTCGACCCGCCGCGGCGCTGGGTTAGTCTGGCACGCATGAGGACCGTGACCGCCACCCGCTACGTGACGCCGCTGCGCGAGGGCGGCTCGCTGCCCGCCATCGTCGAGGCCGACGACTGCGGGCTCTACGTGGTCAAGTTCCGCGCGGCCGGCCATCGCACCAAGGCGCTGGTCGCCGAGCTGATCACCGGGGAGCTGGCCCGCGCCGCCGGCCTGCGGGTGCCCGAGCTGGTGCTCGTGCAGGTGGACGCCGTGCTCGGGCGCAACGAGCCCGACGCCGAGATCCGCGAGCTGCTGCGCGGCAGCGTGGGCCTGAACCTCGGTGTCGACTACCTGCCCGGCAGCATCACGTTCGATCCCGTCGCGGGCCCCGCGCCCGCCGCCGACGAGGCCTCGGCCGTGGTGTGGATGGACGCGTTCGCCACCAACGTCGATCGCACCGCGCGCAATCCCAACCTGCTCACCTGGCACCGCAACCTGTGGCTGATCGATCACGGCTCGTCGCTCTACTTCCACCACACGTGGGCCGACGAGGAGGCGCGCAGCCGCGACCCGTTCGCCGCCGTGAAGGACCACGTGCTGCTGCGCTGGGCGTCGCGGCTCGGCGAGGCGCGGCGAGCGGCTGGCGCCGATGCTCGGGCGCGAGGTGGTCGAGCGCGTGCTCGCGCAGATCCCCGACGACTGGCTCGCCGACGAGCCGCGCTTCGCCACGCCCGCCGAGTACCGCGCCGCCTACGCCCGCTGGCTCGCGCGGCGGCTCGCGGCCGCGCCCGCATTCACGGAGGAGGCCGAACGTGCCCGCGTCGCTCTCGTTTGACTATGCCGTGCTGCGCGTGGTGCCGCGCGTCGAGCGCGAGGAGTTCGTCAACGCCGGGGTGATCCTGTTCTGCCTCGAGCGCGACTTCCTCGAGGCGCGCGTGGCGCTGGATCGCGCGCGCGTGCTGGCGCTGTTCGCGGGCGCCGACCTGGTGCTGATCGAAGAGCACCTGCGCGCCGTGCCGCTGATCGCCGCCGGCCGCGACGGCAGTGGCCCGATCGGCCAGCTCAGCCTGCGCGAGCGCTGGCACTGGCTGGTCGCCCCGCGCAGCACGATCCTGCAGGTCTCGCCCGTGCACTCGGGGCTCTGCGAGGACCCGGCGAAGGAGATCGCGCGGCTGATGGAGGCGATGGTGGGGCAGTGAGAGTTCGGAGCCGGAGCGTCACCGTGTCCCACCTCGGAGGCATCATGAACCCTCGTCGTATCGCAGTGCTGGTCGTCGCGCTGGTGGTCGGAGGCTGCGTGGGCCATGGGTCGCTGGGTTCGCGGCTTCAGGGCTCGTGGTCACCTGAGCGCGCGGAGCTGGGGGGCAAGCCGTTCCCCGTCGCATCGTTCAACGGCGCGATGCTTCACCTCACAGCGAGCTCCTACGAGTTTGCGGGTGACAAGGGTGAACTCGTGCTGCTGGCGCCGAGCAAGCCCGCGAAGATGGACATCGTCGGGCGAGAGGGGCCGAACGCGGGACGCACCATACCTGCGATCTACGAATTCGCGGAGAGCTCTCTCACCGTGTGCTACCAGTTGGGCACGGGTTCGCGGCCCACCGAGTTCACCTCGCCCCAGGGCTCCCAGGTGTTCGTGGTTCGCTACAAGCGCGTCCCGTAGTTCGGCGGTCGTCGTTCGCCGATGGCCGGGACTCGAGGCGCGGCACCCCGCTCGTCGCACTTACCCCCAAGGCTTGCGTTCGCTATCCTGCGCCCATGAACGACGCCCTCGTCGCGTTCTACACCCGCACGTTCGGCCGCGCCCCCTCCGAGGTGCGACCGCTGGTCGCGGACGGCTCGCAGCGCGCCTACGTCCGCCTGCGCGGCGCGGCGCCCGCGTCGGTGATCGGCGCGATCGGTCCCGACCCGGACGAGAACCGCGCGTTCCTGTCGTTCTCGCACACGTTCCACGGCCTCGGCCTGCCGGTGCCGCGGATCCTGGCGGAGGACGTCGACCAGGGGCTCTGGATCGAGGAGGACCTGGGCGACACCACGCTGTTCGGGGCGCTCTCGGCCGCGCGGAAGGGCGCGGGCGGCGCGTTCCCCGACGCGATGGTGGCGGTCTACGAGCGCGTCGTCGAGCTGCTGCCGCGCTTCCAGGTCGAGGGCGGGCGGGCTATCGACTTCAGCGTCGCCTATCCGCGCGCCGCGTTCGACGAGCAGTCGATGCGGTGGGACCTCAACTACTTCAAGTACCACTTCCTCAAGCTCGCCCACATCCCGTTCAACGAGCAGCGCCTCGAGAACGACTTCGACCGGCTCATCGCGCACCTGCTGGGTGCCGACACGAGCGGCTTCCTGTATCGCGACTTCCAGTCGCGCAACATCATGCTGCGCGCCGGCGCGCCGTGGTTCATCGACTACCAGGGCGGCCGGCGCGGCGCGCCGCAGTACGACATCGCCTCGCTGCTGTTCGACGCCAAGGCCGACCTGCCGGACGATCTGCGCACGCATCTGCTCGCGCGCTACGCGCGCGCGTACGCCACGCTCACCGGCGTGGAGCCCGCGCGGCTGCTCGAGCACTACCGCGGCTACGTGATCGTGCGCATCATGCAGGCGATGGGCGCGTACGGCTATCGCGGCTTCTTCGAGCGCAAGCCGCGCTTCCTCGAGAGCGTGCCGCACGCGGCGCGCAACCTGGCCGGACTGCTCGAGGCCGGCCTGCCGGTCGAGCTGCCCGAGGTGGAGCGCGTGTTCCGGCACATCGTGCAGACGTGGGCCGGCCGCCGCGGGCCGCTCGCGACACCGCCGGGCCTGACCGTGCAGGTGCGCTCGTTCAGCTACGTCCACGGTCTGCCGCCGGACGACTCCGGGCACGGCGGCGGGCACGTGTTCGACTGCCGCGCGCTGCCGAATCCCGGCCGGCTGCCGGAGTTCGCGAGCGCGACTGGTCGCGACGCGGCGGTGGCCGCGTACCTGGAGGCCACGCCCGAGACCGAGGCGTTCTGGAGCCACGTGGCGTCGATCGTGGACGCGCACGTTGCCAACTACCGCGAGCGCGGCTTCTCGCACCTGAGCGTGGCGTTCGGCTGCACCGGCGGGCAGCATCGCTCGGTCTACTTCGCCGAGCGGCTCGCGCGCCACCTGCGCGAGCGCTTCCCCGACGTGGCGGTACACCTCGAGCACGCGCAGGAGCCCATGTGGCCCGCGGCACCGGCGGCCCGGCGCCGGCGGCGCGCGCCGCCGACGCCCCGCGCACGCGGCGCACGGGACCGACCTTGGACGCGATGATCTTCGCCGCCGGGCTCGGCACGCGGCTCGGCGAGCTGGGCCGCGACACCCCCAAGGCGCTGATCGAGATCGCCGGCCAGACCATGCTCGAGCGCACCGCGCGCGCGCTGGTCGCCGCCGGCGCCGACCGCATCGTGGTGAACGTGCACCACCACGCCGCGCGCATCGAGCGCTACATCGCCGAGCACGACCTGGGCGCCACGGTCGTGGTGAGCCGCGAGCCCGAGCGCCCGCTCGAGACCGGCGGCGGGCTGCTGCACGCGCGCGCGCTGTTCCGCGGCGACCGGCCGCTGCTGCTGCACAACGTCGACGTCATCACCGACGCCGACCTGCGTCGCTCTGATGGCCGCGCACCGAGTCGAGCGGAGCGCTCGCCACGCTGGCGGTGAGCGAGCGTGAGACGCAGCGCTACCTGCTGTTCGACGACGACGGCCTGTGCGGGCGCGAGGATCTGCGGCGCGGGCTGGTGCAGGAATGCCGCGCGGCGCGCGGCGCGGTGCGCCGGCTGGCGTTCGCCGGCATCCACGCGTGCTCGCCGGAGCTGCTCGACCGCATCGAGGAGCGCGGCGTGTTCCCGATCACGGACGTGTACGTGCGGCTGGCGGCTGCCGGCCACGCGATTCGGCCGTGGATGCTCGACGGGCGCTGGCTCGAGATCGGCAGCGCGGAGCGGCTGGCGGAGGCGCGGCGGGTGATGGAGGTGGGAAAAGGGTAGGGGCGCGCGGGGCAGCGGGTTCCTCAGCCTCCGCCCGCGACGCGCTCCGCCGCCCGTCTCCGCGACTCCTCGCGCTTGTGTGCCATGAACGCGCTCCCGAACGTGCGCTCGGCCTCCAACTGATTGTGCGCTCGGCAGCGCAGGCGCAGGCCCGTTGGCGTGGCCTGGCCGCCGCGGGCGAACGGCTGGACATGATCGAACTCCAGGCGCGTGCGGGCCTCGCAACGATGGCCGTTCTCGCCCACGAACGTGCACTGTCCGCCATCGCGCTTCCAGACCTGTCGGCGGATCTCGGCAGGGACATGCCGCGCGTCTCCGTTCCCGCGCCGGCGCGTCGTACGCGGGCGGGCGGTCGCCGCGAAGCGCCGCTGCTCGAGCTTGGCGATCAACGCGTCCAGCGCGCGGTCGAGCACCTGAGCGATGTCGCTCGACGGCACGGTGTGACCCAGCAGGGACTGCGCTCGGCGGAGCTTGTCGTGGGTGACCTGGCTCACAGTCACCTGAAGCGCGAAACGCCCCGGCGCGAGTGGGGAGACTCGCGTGTGCGGCAGGATCGGTGCCGCGACAGGTGCGAGCTCATGTCGAGTCCCGAGCGTGGCTGTGGGCTGACCAATGGCAGCCGGCGCGAGCGCGGACGTCTCGGACGCCGAGATCGGCTCAGGCTCGCTGCGCTGTACAAATATTCACTCGCCCCGGGGCGAGTTCAGACGTTGTCATGTGCGCTGACACCGCGACCGGGATGTTCGTATCCAACGCTCGCAGCACGCAAGGCATGTCGGGCCGCGGGAAGCGCTCGGCGATGAGCCGCTCGATCTGCGCCTTGGTCCGACCGGCGGCCGCCGCGAGCAGCTTGTCCACGTTCTCGGTCGTGAGGTGCGGCGCCAGTTGCACCACGCCGCTCAGATGCAGCCGACCGTCTGCCACCATCGTGAAGATGCCAGGGAACCGCCGTGCCGCACGCCCGGCCGCGATGCGCTTGAAGGCCGAGTCCTCCGAGAGCTTCAGTTCACCCAGGCACCACGCGAACATCGAGGGATAGGCCGCGGGCAGAAAGAGCTTGCGAGCATCCACCTCGGCCAGATGGGCGAGCATCGCGGCGGTGGTGGCGCGATCCTGGGTGACGAGCGCAGCCAGGTCATGGAGCAGAGTGCAGTCCGACAGATGCGTCAGCGAGTACGACTTCATGGCGGGACTCCGCAATGGGGGCTCAGTCGCGGGGGCACGCTCGCTTTCTACCATAGGTGTTCGAGACGCTCGTGCGTGCGCGCACTGCGCACATCGCGACTCGTTACGAAAGCCGACTGTCGCTCAGCGGCAAAATGCCACCCGCGCGCATCCACCGCGCGCTCGTGCGCGATCCGCGCGCGGCCGTGACCTGCGCACGTCGGGTCCGAATAGGCTGTCAAGGGGTTCGTTTGATCCAGCCCGAGCCCATGGCGAGCCCCGACGTGCTCGCACCATCACACCAAAGCGCCGGAGCCCTCTCGGACTCCGGCGCTTCGTGTTCTGACGCTCTAGCCCAGCCAGCGCTCACCGCTTCGCCGCGGTCTCCTCGAGCTTCGGCCCCGCCGCGGTCACTTCCGGCGGACAGCCGGCTTCGAACTTCTTGAAGTTCTCGATGAACCGCTGCGCGAGCTGGCGGTAGCGCGTCCAGTACAGCTCGGTGTCCGACCACGACGACTCGGGCTTGAGCACCGCCTCGGGAACGTCGGGGCAGCTCTCGGGCACCTCGAAGCCGAAGATCGGATCCTTGCGATACTTCACCTTCTGCAGCTCGCCGCTCAGCGCGGCGTTCAGCAGGGCGCGCGTGTGCTTGATGCTGATGCGCTTGCCGATGCCGTACGGGCCGCCGACCCAGCCGGTGTTCACCAGCCAGCAGGTGGCGCCGTAGCGCTGGACCTTCTTCTTCAGCAGGTCGGCGTACACGGCCGGGTGGTGCACCATGAACGGACCGCCGAAGCAGGCGCTGAACGTGATCTCAGGCTCCTTGCCCAGGCCCGCCTCCGTGCCGGCGAGCTTCGACGTGTACCCCGAGATGAACTGGTACAGCGCCTGGTCGGGATTGAGCCGCGCGATCGGCGGCATCACGCCCGAGGCGTCGCAGGTCAGGAACACCACGTTCTTCGGGTGCCCGCCCATGCCGTCCGCCAGCGCGTTGCCGATGAAGTTGAGCGGATACGACGCGCGCGTGTTCTCGGTCACGGTCTCGTCGTCCAGGTCGATCTTGCGGTCGACCGGGTTGATCGTGACGTTCTCGAGAATGGTGCCGAAGCGCCGCGTGGTGGCGAAGATCTCGGGCTCGGCGGCGGGCGAGAGGCGGATCACCTTCGCGTAGCAGCCGCCCTCGAAGTTGAACACGCCACGATCCGACCAGCCGTGCTCGTCGTCGCCGACCAGGCCGCGGTTGGGATCGGCCGACAGCGTGGTCTTGCCGGTGCCCGACAGGCCGAAGAACAGCGCGGCGTCGCCGTCCTTGCCCACGTTGGCCGAGCAGTGCATCGGCATCACGCCCTGCAGCGGCAGCAGGTAGTTGAGCACGGTGAAGATCGACTTCTTGATCTCGCCGGCATACTGAGTGTTGCCGATCATGCACAGCTTCTTCTCGAAATTCAGCACGATGAACGTGTTGCTCGCCGTGTTGTCGATCGCGGGGATGCCCTTGAAGCCCGGCGCCGCGATGACGGTGAAGTCCGGCACGTGGCGGCGGTACTCCTCGGCGCTCTTGAGCGGCAGGAACATGTTGCGGGCGAACATCGAGTGCCACGCCAGCTCGCTGATGATGCGCACCGGCATGCGATAGTCGGGGTCCGACCCCGCGTGGCAGTCCTGCACGAACAGGTCGCGGCTCTGCAGGTAGCCCTGCATGCGGCCGAACAGCTCGTCGAACTTGTCGGGCGCGAACGGGCGGTTGTACTGCCCCCACCACACGTGCTCCTCGGACGAGGGCTCGCGCACCACGAACTTGTCGCTCGCCGCGCGGCCGGTGTGCTTGCCGGTGCTGCAGACGACCGGGCCGTCCGCGGCGACCTTGCCCTCGCGGCGGAACGCGATCTCCTCGTACAGCGACGAGGTCGGCAGGTTCCAGTACACGGTGCCCAGCTGCGAGAGACCCTGCTGGTCGAGCCCGAAGTCGCTGCGCACCGCTCCGGCCTCGCCCTGGGCTGGCGACTTGATGTCGAGGTAGTTGATCATAGCCAGTCCCTCACCAGCTTGCGGTCGCCGATGTAGATCTCGGTCGGCGCCTTGGCGTCGAGCGCCCACTTCATCCGCGCGACGCCCTCGGTCACGTCCTTCACGGTGCCGGCGTACGAGAGGCGCAGGTGCCCCTCCATCCCGAACTCCTTGCCGGGCACGGTCACCACGCGGGCCTTCTTGAGCAGGAACTCGCTCAGCTTCACCGAGTCCTTCTCGTAGGCGCGCATGTCGGGCATGCAGTAGAACGTGCCCTGCGGCTTCACGCACTTCACGCCCGAGAAAGACGTCAGCTCCTGCATCATCACGTCGCGGTTGTTCTGGATCGTCAGGCGCAGCGACTCGACCTGGCTCTGCAGCCCGGTCAGCGCGCCCTCCGCGCCGGCCTGCATGACGAGCGAGGCGCACGAGGTGGTCTGCGCCTGCACGTTGGTCATGGTCTGCACCAGCTCCTTGGGGGCGACCGTCCAGCCGATGCGGAAGCCGGTCATGCCGTAGAGCTTCGAGATGCCGTTGACGACGATCACCTTGGTCGACTCGATGTCCCTGTCGGTGAAGCGCCAGCCGGGGGCGGGACGCACGCCGTCGAACACGAGCTTGTGATAGATGTCGTCCATGATCAGGTAGATGCCCTTGCGCTCGCACAGCCCGACGATCTTCTCGATCAGCGCGTCGGGGAACACCGCGCCCGACGGGTTGTTGGGGCTGTTGACGAGGATCACGCGGGTGCTGGAGGTGATCGCCCGCTCGATCTCCTCGAAGCGCGGGACGAACGAGCCGTCCTCGGGTGTGACGATCACCGGGATGCCGTACACCATGCGGACCATCTCGGGGTACGACACCCAGTAGGGCGCCAGCACCACCACCTCGTCCTGCGGGTTGAGCAGGCAGTAGAGGAGGTTGTAGAGCGACTGCTTGGCACCCGAGGAGACGATCACGTTCTCGGCGCCCACGACCTTGTCGTAGGCCTCCTCGGTGTAGCGGACGATGGCCTTCTTGAGCGACGGCACGCCGTCGGTCGGGCAGTATTTGATGTCGCCCACGGAGAGCTTGGCGGCCGCCGACAGGATGGCCGCGATCGGAGCCTTGTTCTTCGGCTCGCCGATCCCGAGATGGATCACGGCCTCGCCCTTCTCGCGCAGCAGGCGGGCCTCCTCGTTCAGCTTCAGCGTGGGCGACTCGGCGATGGATTTCGCGAGCAGGCTGATGCCCATGATGGGTCGGACCTCCAGGTTCGGCGTGGCGAAGAGACGCCGTGGGGGCGAATCGTCCCGGAGGATATCAGGCACGGTGGAGGCGGGGAAACGCCTCCGCCCTGCGGTTGGATTCAGCGCGTGACGATGAGCGGACGGCTGCGGGTGCCGTCGGCGGTCACCAGCTTCATCCAGTAGGAGCCCGCCGGCACCCGGGCGCCGGCATCGTCGCGGCCGTCCCACGAGACGGCGTGGCTGCCCGCGGGCAGCGCGGCGTCGACCAGCGTGCGGACGCGGCGGCCCTGCACGTCGTGGAGCGCGAGCGTCACGTGCCCGGCGGCGGGCAGCGAGAACGCGAGCCGCGACGCCCCCCGCACCGGATTGGGCGAGGCGCCGAGCAGCTCGAGTGACAGCGTGGGTTCGGGCACCGCGAGCGGCTGCCCGAGCGCCAGCGTGTAGTTGGCGTTCTCGGTCGCCCCCGCGAGGCTGGCGCGGAACACCACCACCGGATACTCGCCGGTCGCCGGCGGCGCGAAGTTCAGCGTCGCCATCTGCGCGTCCTGCGACGTCGAAGCCGCGAGCGCCTGCCGGCGGGAGTACACGCCGCCCGATCCGGCGGGGAACACCGCGAGCGCCAGGGTCGACGTGCCGCCGGTGCGCGTCACGGTCATGCCCACGGACTGCCCGGCATCGAGGTGGACGCGATACACGTCGGCGACGTGGTAGCCGTACAGGAGCACGTTGCTCCAGGTGCTGGTCGCCGTCCCGGTGTGCGACGTCGCGTCGGCAACCGAGAGCACGCAGTAGTTCGCCGCGGCCGTGACACCGCTCACGATGCCGGGGTAGAACGTCAGCGGCGTGCCGGCGTCGTGCCCGACCACCAGCTCGGTGCTGTCGGCGCCGCACGCCGAGGTCGCGAGCGCGTGGCTGAATCCGCTGGTCGCGTCGACGTAGTCGTCGTAGAGGACGAGGTCGTTGTCGGCGGCGCCCGCGATCGCGATCGCGACGCACCACGGGTAACCGCCCGGGCGGGTGAACGCGAGACCGTCACTGTTGGGGATCGCGCCGGGGCCGCGTTGAGGCGGCGCGACGCGCCAGTAGCCAGTCGGACTCCATGGGAGCGCGATCGGACTCCACACCCACTGCCCGTACCACACGTTGTCGCCGCGGCTGCCGATCCCCTCACCCGACCGGTAGTAGATGTCCACGCTGTCGCGCAGCGTGTGGCGGCCGCCGCGGATGATGGTGGGGCCCTGGTTCACCGCGCGGAAGTAGTGCGTGATCCAGCGCGGGTCCACGGGGCGCACCAGCGTCTCGATGGGTTCGCCGTCCAGCGAGAGCTGGTCGGTCCAGCCGCCCTGCGCCGCCTCGTTCCCGCACGCGGCCCAGTTCAGGAACGTGGTCCCGCCGCCGACCAGCACGGGCGACAGCGGGACCGCGAATGCAATCGAGTCGACCGCGTCCCCGGTGGTGCGGGGCACCACGGGCGCGGTCCAGCCCGGGGGCGCGCAGGCGCTGCAGCGATCGATGAGCGCGTGCGCGCTGCCCGGGATCACGGCGAGCGCCGCGATCAGCGCGAGGGCGAGCGAGGAGCGAGAGGACGATGCGCGCGCGATCACGCGCGAGAGGGATTCGGCGAGGCGCGAGCGATTCATGGCGAGGCTCCAGTCCGACGACTATGCGGAACGACACCGCGGCGCTCCCGGCGACTCGGGCAGGTCGCGCCGCAGCGTCCTCCAGGTCAGCGCGTGACGGTGACCGGGCGGCTGCGGGTCGCCGTCGGCGGTCACCAGCTTCATCCAGTACGAGCCCGCCGGCACCCGGACTCCGGCGTCGTCGCGGCCGTCCCACGAGACGGCGTGGCTGCCCGCGGGCAGCTCGACGTCGACCAGCGTGCGGACGCGGCGGCCCTGCACGTCGTGGAGCGCCAGCGTCACGTGGCCGGCCGAGGGCAGCGAGAACGCGAGACGCGCCGCGCCTCGCACCGGGTTGGGCGAGGCACCGAGTAGCTCGAGCGACAGCGCGGGCTCGGGCACGATGACGGGTGCGCCGAGCGTCGCGGTGCCGACTTGCAGCGAGTAACTGGTGGGGGCGTCGAGCCCGGCGCGGGTCACGCGGTAGACCACCAGCGGATAGTCGCCGGTCGCCGGCGGCACGAACACCAGGCTGTCGAGCAGCGTCGTCGTGCGCGGCACCGAGTAGGCGATCGCGTCCTTCAGCGTGAACACGCCGCCGCTGCCGGGCGGGAACAGCGCGAACGCGAGGTCGGCGGTGCCGGTCAGGCTCGACAGCAGCAGCGGGTACGCGTTCCCAGCTTGAAGCGTCAGTCGAAACACCTGCCCGACCGCGCCGGCCGGCAGCGCCACCGACGGCCACAGCGAGCCGGCGGTCCCGACGTGGCCCGAGGCGTCGCTCGAGTAGAGCGTGCAGGACGGATACGACGGGGGCGGCTCGGGACCCTGAGCGAGTCCCGCGTACAGCGTGTCGGGCGTGGGATCGCCCTGCCCCACCACCAGGTCGAGCGTGTCGCCGGCCGGCGCCGCCGCGCCGACCTGGTGGCTGTAGCCGGTGGTGGAGTTCACGTAGTCGTCGTAGAGGATCAAGCTCGGGTTGGTGCTGCCCGTCACCGACACGCACCACGGGAAGATCGCGGGGCGCTGGAGCGAATATGCCGAGCAATTTGGCGGACCGCCGTAAACGGTGGTGGGCGGTGGCGGCAACGGCACACCCTGACCGACGCCCCACGTCGCGGGCTTGGCCGGCCACAGGTAGGCGACGTACGCGAAGTCGTCCCCCAGGTCGCCCGGGCCGTCGAGCATCTGGCCGTAGAGATCGGCGTGCACCATCAGCGTATGCCGGCCGCCGCTCACCCACACCGGCCCGTCGTTGAGCGAGAAGAACGTGTGCGAGACGAAGCGCGGGTCGTGGGGCCGCCCGACGACCGAGATCAGCGAGCCGTCCAGATAGAGCGCGTCCGTCCAGCCGCCGCCCGCCGCCGCGTTGCCACACGAGCCCCAGCAGAACCAGGTCGGCTGATCGGTCCGCAGCTGCGGCGACGCCTGGACGCTGAGCGTGTCGGTGGCGTCGGGGTCCACGCGCGGCACCGCCGGCGCGGACCAGCCGGCCGGCGTGCAGGCCGAGACCCGCGGGATCAGCGCGTGGGCGGGTGCCGGGAGCGCGACGAGCGCCGCGATCATCAGTGCCGCGGCCGTGGTGGAAGCGGTGACGAGTACGGCGAAGCGCGAACGAGAAGCAGAGGAGCGCGAGCGGTCCACGGTGGGGCTCCGGTTCGATGACGATGCTGGGCGGCGCTTCGAACGGGTAGCCAGGGCTCGCGGGTCGGTCCTCGAGGGTCGCGCGGTCGCCTTTCGGGGCGGGCGATGGCTCGATGCTAGGCCCGCGGCGCTCGCGGGTTCAAGGACCGAATCGCCGCGCGGCGACCACGCCGGCCGAAACGACGACGCCCCGGCGCCGGGCACCGAGGCGTCGGACTGCGCGGTCGTGAACCGCTATCGAACCACCGGCACGCGCTTCACGGCGCGCGCGCCCTCGCTCTCGAGCATCAGGAAGTAGACCCCGGCGCCCACCCGCCGACCGCGGCCGTCGAGTCCGTCCCAGCGCACGCTGTGCTCGCCCGCGTCCAGCGGCCCGTCGAGCAGCGTCGCCACCGCGCGCCCGCTCACGTCCACCAGCGCCAGGCGCGCGCGCGCGGCGCGCGGCAGCGCGAAGCCGACCGTCAGGCCGGCACGCGCGGGCACCGGGCCCACGCGCCCGAACCGCAGCGCCGGCGGCGCCGGGGCGGCGCCCACCTCGAGCAGCGAGGTCGGGCCCAGCACCAGCAGGCCCATGCGCGGCACGTTGAGGACCAGCGACTGCGCGAAGCCGTCGTAGGTCACCGCCTCGGTCTGGAGCACGCCCGGGTTGTCGAGCCCGTTGCCGCCGTAGCGCGCCGACTGGCTGTCGATCGACTCGATCCAGCCGCCGGCGGCCGGCACGCCGACGCGATAGCCGGTGTAGTCGTTGTTCGAGAAGTTCGCAAGCACCATCATGCTGGTGCCGCTGCCGTCGTAGCGCCGGAACGCGATCACGTTGCCGCTCTCGTTGACGTGCGACACGTAGATGCTCGCGTCGGAGCGCAGCGGCGACAGCGAGCGCCGCGCGTGGATCAGGTCGCGGTAGAACGCCCAGATGTCCCAGTACGTCACTTTCTTCGACCAATCGATACGATGCGTCGAGCTGGGATCGAAGTCGGTGTCCTCGAGCCACTCGGTGCCCATCAGCAGCGCCGGGATGGCGGGCGCGGTGAGCGTGAGCCCGAAGCCCAGCTTGCTGCGCCCCTTGGCCCACACGTCGTCGTACGGCGCGGTACTGTCGATGTTCTTGATCAGGCGCTGGCCGCCGCTCGAGGGCCACGCCTCGTCGTGCAGCTCGAGGTAGTCGAACGCGCGCCGCCCGCTGATGTACGTCCCGGTGCCCAGCAGCGCGCTGCGGACCGCGTTCATGTTGGGATCGCCGAATGCGGCGTCGAAGATCGCCTGGCGGACGTTGTCGCGGAACTGCATGTGGTACTGAGCGTCGAAGCCGGCGCCGCCGAGCGCGGTCGGCGTGCTGATCGCCTGGTCGTTGGGCAGTTGCTCGGCGATCACGATCTTGTCCGCCCAGCGGCGGTCGACCTCGTCGTTGAGCCGCTGCATCAGCGCCCAGCCGGAAGCGCCCTGGCCGGGGATGGTCATGTACGAGGTGGCGTCCATGCGGTAGCCGTCGAGGTGGTACTCCTCGAGCCACATCATCGCGCTGTTGGCGAAGTAGTCCTGGACCGGGCCACGGTCGAAGTCGGCCTGCGAGCCCCACGGCGTGTCGACCGCGGGCGTGTCGAAGTAGATCTGCGAGCCGTCGTAGTTCCAGAGGTTGTTGTCGGTGGCCGAGAAGTGGTTCCACACGATGTCGAGCAGCACCGCGATGCCGTGGGCGTGCAGCGAATCCACCATCGCCTTGAGCTGGTCGGGCGTGCCGTACCAGGACTCCGGTGACCACATCGTGACCGGGTTGTAGCCCGCCGACGCGTCGGTCGGGAACTCGGTGAACGGGTTGAACATCACCGCGTTCACGCCGAGGCTGTCGAGGTAGCCCACGCGCGCCGCGACGTCGATGAAGCGCGACGGATAGGTCGCGACCCCCATCGGATCGTTGCGCCCGGCAAACGTGCCGATGTGGAGCTGGTAGACCACCATCTGCTCGAACGCCGGCGTGACATAGGCCGCGTCGTGCCAGGTGTAGCCGAACGGGTTCTCGATGTAGGCGTTGTAGCTGTCGCCCGGATTGAGCGCGCGCGCGCGCGCGTCGGTGTTCCACGTGATGCCGTTGAAGAAGTACTTGTACTGCTGGCGCGCGCCGGCGCCGGCGACGTAGATCGCGAAGTACTCGCCGGTCTTCACCATCGCGGTGGTGCCCCAGCCGTTGAACTCGCCGCGCACGAACGCGGTCGTGCGCGTCGGCGCCCACACCCGGAACACCGTGCCGCCGGTCGCGGGCGTCGCCCCGAGCGGGGCGTGCGTGAGGTTCAGGAAGTCGAGCGCGAAGCCGCCGTCGACCGGCACCGTGGTCGTGATGCCGTTGACGCTCAGGTAGTCGGTGTCGATGCCGTCGATGACCTGGAACCAGTAGTTCGGCGTGTTGGTCGCCGCGGCCGGCAGCTGTGCGGTCCAGACGTCGTACGGCCCACGGGTGGCGGAGCGCGCGGCATCGATCCACGACGTGGTGGCGCCGTCGGTCCAGAACACGCGCACGGCGGTGAGGTCGTCGCGCCACGACTGCAGGCGCACCTGGAACGACTCCTTGAGCACCGGACACAGCGGCCGGCGATCCTGCCAGGCGACGTGCGAGAGCCCGGCCCACTCCACATTGCCGTCGTGCGAGGCGGCGCGGGCGGGTGCGGCGGGGAGCGTCAGCGCCAGGGCGAGCGCGGCCGCGAAGGACGCAAGCGGGATGCGGAGCATGGACTCTCCAGAGCGGGTGCCGAGGGCTGAGACCGACTTGAGGCTACCATGCGTCGCGGGTCCGGCGAAGCGCGCGGCGGCCGCGTTCGCACCCTCCTGGACCGCGCACGTCGCCGGTCGCCGCGCCCGCGCGAGGGCCGTGCTAGCATGCCGCACCCCGCGCGCCACGCCGCGCGCGCGACAACCTCGTTCCGATCGGCTCGACACCCACGGAGGTCGTTCCGCATGTCCTCGATCCCGGTGCGCCGCCTCGCCCTCGTCGCCGCCACCGCCGCCGTGCTGGCCGTGCTCTCACCGCTCGCGGCACTCGCCGATCCGCGGCCGCCGGCGCCACTGGACGCCGCCCAGCTGCGGCTGGCGCTGCGCCGGCTCCAGGTGACGGGCAGCGCGCTCTACATCGCGGCGCACCCCGACGACGAGAACACCGCATTCCTGGCGTGGCTCGCGCAGGGCCGGCTGGTGCGCACCGGCTACCTGTCGCTCACTCGTGGCGACGGCGGGCAGAACCTGATCGGCAGCGAGCTCGGCGATCAACTGGGGCTGATCCGCACCCACGAGCTGCTCGAGGCGCGGCGCGTCGACGGGGCGCAGCAGTGGTTCACGCGCGCGGTCGACTTCGGGTTCTCGAAGGGGCCCGACGAGACGCTCGCCAAGTGGGGGCGCGACTCGATCCTGAGCGACGTCGTGCGCGTGATCCGCCGCGTGCGGCCCGACGTGATCGTCACGCGCTTCCCGACCGACGGCAGCGGCGGCCACGGGCACCACACCGCCTCCGCGATCCTCGCCGAGGAGGCGTTCGCGGCGGCCGCCGATCCCGCGCGCTTCCCCGCGTGCGGTCCGCCGTGGCAGGCGCGGCGCCTGATGTGGAACGTGTTCCGCGGCGGGCCATCGACTGCCAGGCGGGTGGTCGTGGACCTCGGTGCCTACAGTCCCGAGCTCGGGCGCTCGTTCACCGAGATCGCGGGCGAGAGCCGCAGCATGCACAAGAGCCAGGGCTTCGGCGCGGCCGAGCGGCGCGGCTGGATCCCGAATCAGTTCGAGCTGCGCGCGGGCGCGCCGGCGGACTCCGACCTGTTCGAGGGCATCGACCTGACGTGGGCGCGGGTGCCGGGCGGCGCCGCGGTGGGCGCGGCACTCGCCGACGCCGAGCGCACGTTCGACCCCGACCGGCCGGCCGCGGCGCTGCCGGCGCTGATGCGCGCGAAGGCGGCACTCGACGCGCTGCCGTCCGCCGACGCGATCGTCGCGGCCAAGCGCGCCGAACTGCGCGAGGTGATCCGCGCGTGCGCGGGGCTGTGGATCGAGGCGATCGTGAGCCCGCCCGCGGCGGCGCCCGGCGACACCGTGCACCTCGACCTGCTCGCGCTGGTGCGCACCGACACGCCCGCGGCGCTGGTGGACATCGCATTGCCGTACGGCGCCCGCGCGCAGGCCGCGGCCTCCGACAGCGTCGGGCGGCGCGCGGGTGTCTATCGGGCGCTGGCGGTCAATCGCGCGCTGACCGCGGAGGCCACCGTGGTGCTGCCGGCGGACCTGCCGCTCAGCCAGCCCTACTGGCTGCGCGCGCCCGCCGATGGCGCGCGCTTCCACGTCGACGATCCGGCGCTGATCGGCTGGCCGGAGGAGCCGGCCGCGCCGGTCGCGCGCTTCGTGCTGCGCTTCGGCGCCGACACGATCGGCTTCGAGGTGCCGTTCCTGTCGCGGCGCGTGGACCCGGTCGAGGGCGAGCGCTATCGCGCGCTGGTCATCGAGCCGCCGGTCACGCTCGCGCTCGACCGCGCGGTGTACGTGTTCCCCGACCGGGCGCCGCGGACGGTGCGCGTGACCGCGCGTTCGGGCGCGCGCGCGGTGGCCGGCACGGTGACGCTCGCGCTGCCGGCCGGCTGGACCTGCGAGCCGGCGCGCGCGGCGGTCGCGCTCGCGGGTGGCGGCGGCGAGCAGGCGCTGAGGTTCACGGTGCGCCCCGGTGCCGCCGCGTTCGCGGGCACGCTCGGCGCGCGCTTCGAGGGCGCCCGCGGGCGCTGGGACCGCGCGCGGGTGACGATCGCGCACCCGCACATCCCCGAGCAGACGCTGTTCCCGCCCGCCGAGGCGCGCGTGGTGCGCGCCGACCTGGTCGCCGGCCGCGGCGAGGTGGGGTACGTGATGGGCCCCGGCGACGCGGTGCCCGAGGCGCTGCGCCAGTGCGGCTACCACGTCACGCTGCTCGGCGACGACGACCTCGCCGACGCGGACCTGGCGCGCTTCGCGACCATCGTGACGGGGGTGCGCGCGTACAACACGCGCGAGCGCCTGCGCGCGCTCCAGCCGCGGCTGCTCGACTGGGTGCGCGCGGGCGGCACGCTGCTGGTGCAGTACAACACGGTCGACGACGGGCTGCGCGACTCGCTGTGGCCGTACCCGCTGCGCATCTCGCGCGACCGCGTCACGGTCGAGGAGGCGCCGGTCACGCTGCTGAAGCCCGATCACGTGCTGCTCGCGAAGCCGCATCGCATCGGCGCCGCCGACTTCGAGGGCTGGGTGCAGGAGCGCGGGCTCTACTTCGCCGACCAGTGGGACGCGCACTACGACGCGCTGCTGTCGAGCCACGACCCCGGCGAGCCGGCGCGCGACGGCGGGCTGCTCGCCGCGCGGGTGGGCAAGGGGATGTTCATCTACGACGGCTACGGCTTCTTCCGCCAGCTCCCGGCCGGCGTGCCGGGCGCCTACCGGCTGCTGCTGAACCTCGTGAACGGCGGTCGATGAACGCGGACGTGCCGCCGCCGCGCGAGCCCGCGCCCGCCGACGAGCCGCGCCCGCCGCTCGGGGCGTGGCCGCGCGCCTACGCGGTGGTGATCGCCGAGCTGGTGCTCGTGATCCTGCTGCTGATCGCGCTCACGCGGGCGTTCGGATGAAGCCGCTCGACTGGGCGGTGCTGCTCGCGGCGCTGGCGTTCTTCGTGGGCTACGGGCTGTGGCGCGGCCGCGCGCGCGGCAGCCTCGACGCCTACCTGGTCTCCGGCCGCTCGCTGCCGTGGCCGATGGTGCTGCTGTCGGTGATGGCCACCCAGGCGAGCGCCATCACGTTCCTGTCGACGCCGGGACAGGGCTTCGCGGACGGGCTGCGCTTCGTGCAGTTCTACTTCGGCCTGCCGCTCGCGATGGTGGTGCTGTCGGTCACCGCGGTGCCGCTCTACCACCGGCTGCGCGTGTTCACGGCGTACGAGTTCCTCGAGCGGCGCTTCGACGCCAAGACGCGCTCGCTGGCGGCCGGCCTGTTCCTCGTCCAGCGCGGGCTCGCGGTCGGGCTCACGCTCTACGCGCCGGCGCTGGTGCTGTCGGTGCTGCTGGGTTGGGACGTGCGGTGGACCTGCGCGCTGCTGGGCGCGCTGGTGGTGGCGTACACCGCGACCGGCGGCAGCCGCGCGGTGAGCCACACCCACACGCTGCAGTTCCTCATCATCCTCGCGACCATGGCGGTCGCGTTCGCGCTCGCGCTGGCGGCGCTGCCGGCGGGCGTGAGCGCCGGCGACGCCGCGCACCTGGTGGGGCGCCTCGGCAAGCTCGAGGCGGTGCAGCTGCACTTCGATCCGAACGACCGCTACAACCTGTGGTCGGGCCTGCTGGGCGGGTTCTTCCTGCAGCTCTCGTATTTCGGCACCGATCAGTCGCAGGTCGGCCGCTACCTGACCGCGCGCTCGGTGGGCGAGAGCCGGCGCGGCCTGCTGATGAACGGCATGCTCAAGGTGCCGATGCAGCTCGTGATCCTGGCACTCGGAGTGACGGTGTTCGCGGTCACGCTGTTCCGCGCGCCGCCGCTTCACTTCAACCCGGTCGAGGCGGCGCGCGCCGCCCACGGCCCGCAGGCCGCGGCGTGGGCGCGGCTCGAGTCCGAGCACGCCGCGGCGTTCGCCGCCCGCGCGCGGGACGCGCGCGCGCTGGTCGCGGCGCGCCACGGGCACGACGCCGCGGCCGAGGCGCGCGCGACCGCGGCGCTGCGGGCGGCCGAGGACCGCATGCGCGCGGCGCGCGCGGCCGGCGCCACGCTGGTGCGCGCGGCCAACCCGGGCTCGAGCGGCAACGACAACAACTACGTGTTCCTCTGGTTCGTGCTCGGCACGCTGCCGGCGGGGCTGGTGGGGCTGGTGTTCGCCGCGGTGTTCGCAGCCTCGATGAACTCCACCTCGGCGGAGCTGAACGCGCTCGCCACCACCACAGTGGTGGACGTGTGGCGCCGGCTGCCCGGCCACCGGCCGGACCCGCGCCACGACTTGCACGTGTCGCGGATCGCGACCGTCGCGTGGACCGCGTTCGCGATCGCGTTCGCCGGCTGGGCCAGCAGCCTCGGCACGCTGGTGGAGGCCGTGAACATCCTGGGCTCGCTGTTCTACGGCACCATCCTCGGGATCTTCCTGACCGCGTTCTACCTCCGGCGCGTGGGCGGGAACGCGGTGTTCGCCGCGGCACTGATGGCGGAGGCCGCGGTGATCGCGTGCTTCCGGCTCACGGGCCTCTCGTTCCTCTGGTACAACGTGATCGGGTGCGCGCTGGTGGTGCTGCTGGCGCTCGCGCTGGAGCCGTGGATGGGGCGCGGGCGCCGCACCGTGACCGCCTGAGCGCCGCGCTCCACGACGAAGGCCCGCGGGGGTGCGCCCCGCGGGCCTTCGTGCGTCGGTGCGCGCTACTTGGCGGCGGTCCACTCCGCGACCGACTTCTCGAGTGCCGAGATGTCGGGCTTGTCGGGGTCGGCCTTGCCCATCTCGATCGCCTTCGTGCCGGTCGAGATCGCGTCCTTGGTCTTGCCGTCCTTCGCCAGCCAGCGCGCCTTGAGGCCGAGGTTGGCGTAGGTGGTCTTGACCGCGAGCGACTTCTCGAGCCACTTGGCGGCGTCGTCCATCGCCTGGGTGTTCTGGAAGCACCAGTTCGCCGCCTGGTAGGGCGTGCGCCAGTCGTCGCTCTTGGCCTTCGAGGTGGCGTCGCGCACGCCGGCGAGCACGATGCCGTTGACGTCCGCCGCGATGGTCACGGGAATCGCGAGCTTCTCCCAGCGCAGCACCAGGTCGGCGCTGTTCGGGGTCAGGTTCTCGAACGAGAACCGCATCCACTCCTGCGCCTCGGCCGCCTGGGGCGTGACGGTGACGCGCAGCGCGTCGTGCTCGGGCTTGTAGCCGACCGCGCCCCACAGGTCCTTGTCGGTGTTGAACACCACCTGCCAGGTCGACTCGCCCGGGATGGTGAAGAACGCGTAGGTGCCGGCCTTGAGCGCCTGGCCGTTGATGGTGACGTCGTGGGTGGTGGTGAAGGAGGTCGCCTCGTTGGCGCCGGTGCGCCACGGCTGGGCGAGCGGCACCAGCTGGCCCCAGATGACGCGCCCCTTCACGCCGGGGCGGCAGTACTTCACGGTGACGTCGGTGATGCCGATGGTCTGCGACACGCTGGCGTTGGGGCTCACGCGCGGGAGCGCGAGCTGGGCGGAAGCGGGGGCGACGAGCGACAGGAGCGCGAGCGCGGCGGGCAGGGTCGCGCGCTGGATCGGCGTGGACATATCGGGGACCTCCGGACATGGGATTCGCGACCGTCGTGCGCACGCGGCTCGAGCCGGCGTGCGGGACGCGATGCTAGCAGAACCGCGCCCCGCGTGGAGCACGCGAGGCGCGGCGCAGGAGTTCGCGCGGCGGTCCCGGTCGGCCGCCGCGCGGCGCGCATCCGCACCCCCCCAGGCGCGGAGCGCGTACGAATCTAGCTGGGGACTGCCATCAGGACCCGCACCGAGCGCGCGCAGCCGACGGTCCGGCAGGGAATCGCCCGCAGGCGGATGCATCCGCGCGGAGTGCCGACGCCGAACGCGCCCTCGGTCGCCGCGGCGAATTCCGTCGCGCTGCCGAGCACCGACGCGACGACGGGCGTGACCGCCCGCTCCGCAGTGGCGAGCGCCTGCTGCGTGAGCGCGCGGGTGGCGATGGCCCCCGCGTGGACGAGCGTCATCGCCTGGGCGCCGGAGGCCGCGCGGCTCGCGGTCGGAACGATCGCGTGCAGCGTCGCGCTCTCGAGGCCGAGGAGGCCCAGCATGAACAACACGCCCGCGAGCGTCGACATCAGGCGTCCGAACATGGTCACCTCCGATTCGAGTCGAGTGAGCGCAGCGCCGCGGCCGTGTCGTGCCTGCTTCGACGGACAGCAGACGCCCGGGGTTGCACGCGTACAAGGCCGGGTTGGGTCGGACGCGCAAGTTTGTCGAGGCGTGAACGAATGGCGCGACGAACGCGGCGCGCGCGCGGTTCCGCGCTCGTGCGCTCGCTCTGCCGCGCTCGTCGGGCGGGCTGCTCGCGCCCGGGGGTCCGCGGGGCTACAGTCCGCGCCTCCGTCTCCATCCGGCCGGCCCGGTTCGCGGCGCCGGCCTCACCTGCATGCGAGGGACCCGTCGATGCGCCGAATCGTCGCCGCCGTCAGCCTCGCGCTCGTGATCGCGTCCCCGGCGGTCTCCGCCGCGGCCGCTCCGACGAGCGCGAAGCCCGCCCCCAAGACCGCCGAGAGCAAGTTCGTCAGCGACACGTTCTCCGGATTGACGCTGCGCAGCCTCGGCCCGGCGCTCACCTCGGGCCGCGTCATCGACCTGGCCGTCGACCGGACCGACCCCAAGACCTGGTACGTGGCGGTCGCGAGCGGCGGGGTCTGGAAGACCACGAACGCGGGCACCACGTTCAGTCCCATCTTCGACGACCAGGGCTCGTACTCGATCGGCTGCGTGACGCTGGACCCGAAGGACCCGCTGACCGTGTGGGTGGGGACCGGCGAGAACAACAGCCAGCGCTCGGTGAGCTACGGCGACGGCGTCTACAAGTCGGTCGATGGCGGGCACTCGTGGAAGAAGCTCGGGCTCGCCGCCAGCGAGCACATCGGCCAGATCGCGGTGGACCCCACCGACAGCCGCACGGTGTACGTGGCCTGCCAGGGGCCGCTGTGGTCCGCGGGCGGCGACCGCGGCCTGTACAAGACCACCGATGGCGGCGCGACCTGGAACCGGGTGCTCGCGATCGACGGCTGGACGGGCGTGAGCGAGGTGGTGATCGACCCGCGCGACCACGACGTGCTGTACGCCGTGTCCTACCAGCGCGGGCGCCGCGTGTGGACGATGGTGGACGGCGGTCCCGGCTCGGGCATCCACAAGAGCAGCGACGGCGGCAAGACGTGGAGCAAACTGACGAGCGGCCTGCCGGAGGGCGACCTCGGCCGCATCGGCATCTGCCTCTCGCCGCAGGACCCCAACACGATCTACGCCACGGTCGAGGCGACGCGGAAGAACGGCGGCTTCTACCGCTCGACCGACGGCGGGAGCCACTGGGACAAGCGCTCCGACTACGTGAGCGGGAGCGCGCAGTACTACCAGGAGCTGATCGCGGACCCGGGCGTCGACGGTCGCGTCTACCTGATGGACACCTGGATGATGGTGACCCAGGACGCCGGCAAGACCTTCAAGCGCGTGGGCGAGACGTTCAAGCACGTGGACAACCACGCGCTGTGGATCGAGCCCGGACGCAGCGACCATCTCCTCAGCGGCTGCGACGGCGGGCTCTACGAGTCGTACGACCGCGGCGCGACCTGGCGGTTCTTCGGGAACCTGCCGGTCACCCAGTTCTACAAGCTCGAGGTGGACAACAGCGAGCCGTTCTACCTGGTGTACGGCGGCACCCAGGACAACTACTCGCTCGGCGTGCCGTCGCGCACGCGGACCGAGCACGGCATCACCAACCAGGACTGCTTCGTCACCACCGGCGGCGACGGCTTCCAGACCCGCGTCGATCCGACCGATCCGATGATCGTGTACTCCGAGGCGCAGTACGGCGCGCTGGTGCGCCTCGACCGGCGCACCGGCGAGACGATCGACCTGCAGCCGCAGCCCGGGCCCGGCGATCCGCCGCTGCGCTGGAACTGGGACTCCCCACTGATCATCAGCCCGCACGCGCACACCCGGCTCTACTTCGCGGCGCAGCGGCTGTTCCGCAGCGACGACCGCGGCGACACCTGGGTGGCGGTGAGCGGCGACCTGAGCCGCCAGCTCGACCGCAACAAGATGAAGGTGATGGACCGGGTCTGGAGCGTGGACGCGGTCGCCCACAACGCGTCGACCTCGTTCTACGGGAACATCGTGGCGCTCAGCGAGTCGCCGCGGAAGGAGGGCGTGATCGCGGTCGGCACCGACGACGGCCTGGTGCAGGTGACCGAGGACGGCGGCCGCGCGTGGCGGCGCATCGACCGGTTCCCCGGCGTGCCCGACCTCGCGTACGTCTCGCGCCTCGAGGCCTCGCGGCACGCCGACGGCACGCTCTACGCCGCGTTCGACAACCACAAGATGGGCGACTTCCGGCCCTACGTGCTGAAGAGCACCGACCTCGGCCGCTCGTGGACCAGCATCGCCGGTGACCTGCCGGCGCGCGGCACCGTGTACGCACTCGCCGAGGACACCCGCGATCCCGACCTGCTGTTCGCGGGGACCGAGTTCGGCGTGTTCTTCACCGCCGACGGCGGCCGGAAGTGGATCCAGCTCAAGGGCGGCATGCCGACGGTCTGCGTGAAGGACCTCGCGATCCAGCGGCGCGACGACGACCTGGTGGTCGCGACGTTCGGCCGCGGCTTCTACGTCCTCGACGACCTGTCGCCGCTGCGCCACGTGGGCGCGGCGCTGCTCGACAGCGCGGCGGCGCTGATGCCGGTGCGCCCGGCGCGCGTGTTCGCGCCCGCGTCGCCGCTCGGCGGGCGCGACAAGTCGTTCCAGGGCGACGCGTTCTTCACCGCCCCGAACCCGCCGCTCGGCGCCACGTTCACCTACTACCTGGCGAACGCGATCAAGACCCGCGAGAAACAGCGCCAGGAGCGCGAGCAGGCGATCGCGAAGCGGGGCGCCGACACCTTCTACCCGACCTGGGACAGCCTGCGCGCCGAAGCCCGCGAGGAGGCGCCGGCCGCGGTGCTCGTCGTCACGGACGAAGCGGGCAACGTGGTGCGCCGGATCAGCGGGCCGGTCACCGCGGGCTTTCACCGCGTGAGCTGGGACCTGCGCTATCCGTCGAGCCGGCCCGCGCGGCTGACACCCGCCGATCTCGCGCCGTGGGACCAGCCGCCGGTCGGCCCGCTCGCGGCACCCGGTACCTATCGCGTGACGCTCGCCACGCTCGCCGAAGGCAAGGTGGTCGCCTCGTCGGCGCCCGCCGAGTTCACGATCGCGCCGCTCGGCGACGCCACGCTGCCGCCCGCCGACCGCGGGGCGCTGCAGGCGTTCCAGCTGCGGACCGCGCGCCTGCAGCGCGCCGCACTCGGCGCCTCGCGCGCGCTCGAGGACGCGCAGGACCGGCTGACGCTGCTCAAGAAGGCGCTCGACGACACGCCGGGCGCCGAGACCTCGGCGCTCGCGACGCGGGCGCGCGCGCTCGAGCAGCGCGTGAAGGACCTGCAGCTCGAGCTGGACGGCGACGCGTTCCTCGCGACACGCAACGAGCCCACGTCGCCCTCGATCACCGACCGCATCGACCGGGTGGTGACCGGCCACTGGTACACGACCGGCGATCCCACGAACACGCTGCGCCACGAGTACGACGTCGCGGCCGCCGCGTTCGAGACCCTGCTGCCGCGGGTGAAGACGCTGATCGAGGCCGATCTGCGCGACCTCGAGCGTGACGCCGAGGCGGCCGGCGCGCCGTGGACGCCGGGCCGGGTGCCGGACTGGCGGAAGGAGTAGCGGGCGGGATCGCTCGCCTCACGCGGGCGCGCCGATCTGCGCGCACCAACGCACGAGGCCCCGCCGGCAGCGGCGGGGCCTCGCTCGTCGAGCGGGCGGAGGGCGATCCACTGCCCAGACACGGCGCGCCCTTCGGTCCGGGCACCGGGCGCTCACCGATAGCGCGTCTTCAGCTGTCCCCACGACGTGCGCGCCGACGGCGTCTGCCCCAGCTCGATGCCGCGCACGCGGCCGGTGATCTCGTCGAACTGGAACAGCACGTCGGTGTCGGGCAGCAGGGTCTGGTAGACGGCGTTCGAGCCCTGGGTGTTGTTGTAGTCGTAGCCGAACGCCACCTCGGACCAGGTCCCCGCGACGCGGATCTTGAACTCGTACACCCCCGGCGTGTGGATGGGGATCACCTGCTGCCAGCGCTGGCCGATGTGGTTCAGCGGGATTCCGTTGTTCCACGATCCGGTCTCGGGCGCGCTGCCGATGACCTCGAGCTGCGCTCCGGGCGGCATGCCGTGATCGGTGGAGACGGCGTCGAAGTACGGCTGCCAGCCGTCCCCGATGTAGCCGGTGTCGAAGCGGAAGTGGATCACGTCCCCCGGGCCGCCCGCGTACACCACCGCGTTCGCGAACACGTCGATCGGCGAGTTGGGATGCGACTCGCTCCAGTCGTTGAGCGCGACCTTGAACCCGAGCTTGCCCGCGGGCTCGGTGCAGGGCACGTACGCGCCGAAGATCCCGTCGTTGGGCGCGTCGTCGCCGTGCAGGCCGTCGTCGAACATCTCGTTCGCGCCGTCCCAGCCCCAGCAGGTGCCGCCGGCTTCCGGATCGTTCGTGCTGTCGGCGCAATAGTAGTTGCCACGCACGTACCACGGGCCCGCGTGCGCGGCAGAGATGGAGAGGGCCAACAGGAGCAGCGGGGCCAGCACGGACGCGGTGCGGTGCATGACGGCGACCTCCGGGATGGGGCCGCGCCCGGCGGGGGAGACCCCGAGGCGGTCCCGACGGGGCCATCTTAGTCGCAGGGACCGCCGCGGTGCGAGAGCCCGGTGTGCGATCCCGGCGCGAGCCCCGAAGCGAGCAGCGGCATTCGTCGGAACCCGGCCCGGGTGCTAGGCTCGGGTCAACGAAAGCCCCGGCGGGCCGCGAATCTGCGGCGGACGCGCGGTGGCGCCCGTGCGCGACGAATCGCTCGCGGCACCCCGGTGGCGAAGGAGGCGGCCATGCCGTCCACCGATGCCATCCTCGATCGCCAGCTGAGACGATGGGAACTCGAGCGGCGGCTGGCCCGCACGCTCCCGCGGCCCGAGGCCGCTCATCCCGTGCACCAACCGGTGATCACCATCTCGCGCCAGCGCGGCAGCGGTGGCACGCTGCTGGCCGGGCAGCTCGCCGAGCGGTTCGACTACACGCTCCTGCACCGCGACCTGCTCGATCGCATCTGCGCCACCACCGGCTACCAGCGCCGCCTCCTGGAGACGCTCGACGAGCACACGCGCTCCGAGATCGCGGCGTGGCTCGAGGCGATGTTCGCCGGCCGCTACATCACGGCGTCCGACTACGTGCGCGCGCTGCTCGAGACCGTGCTCGCGATGTCGCAACTGGGCGGCGTGGTGGTGGTGGGCCGCGGCGCGAACTTCATCATCGGGCACGACCGCGGATTCCACGTGCGGGTGGTCGCACCGCGCGACGTGCGGATCCGGCGGCTGATCGATCACGAGGGGCTGAGCCCGCACGATGCCGAGCACACGATCGACGTCGCCGACCGCGAGCGGCGCGAGTTCATTCGCAAGGTGTACGGCGCCGACATCGACGACCCGCTCGGCTACGACCTGGTGCTCAACCGCGCCGGCATCCCGGTCGAGGCCGCGGTGAGCCTGGTCGCGATGGCCGCGCTGGAGAAGTTCGAGCGGCTGCGGGCGGACGCCGCGAAGGCGCACGCCTGACGCGCGACTGAACCGCTCCGGACCCGGCGCCCGCCGGGCCGCGTCGCGGCGCCGATCCCGGAGCCCGGCCCCGCCGGCCGGAGCCCCCGGTGATCGCGCCGGCTCCATTTCGCCGTGGCGGACGGCCGGTCGCTCGCGTTAGATTCGGCGGCCACCTGGCCGACGACCCCCGCGCGATGCCACGTGTACGTCGAGCTCGCCTCGACCACAGGCACCATCGCTCACCACATCCCGGAGGGTCCATGCGTCCCCGACTCCACGCCGCCGCGCTCCTCACCTTCACGTTCGTCCTCGTCGCCACCCCCGCCGCGAGGGCCCAGACCGCGAGCTTCAACGATGCCACGTTCATCAATGCCGATTGGAGCATCACGACCGAGCTGCTCAACCTCGGCGGCTCGGTGACCGGGACGCAGGTCGCCACCGGCGGCACGTCGGGTCCCTACCGGCGCATCGACAACACCTTGAACAGCGCCATCGGGTTCGGTTTCTCCAACACGGTGTTCGGCTTCCACGCCCGCGCCGGCGCGCTGTTCAACCCCGCCACCAACGGGCCGATCTCCGCGATCGACTACTCCGAATCGTCGATCCGCCTGGCCGCCGGCGTGCAGGCCTGCGGCGTGGCGCTGCGGCAGGGCGGCGTCATCTACTACGGGCCGGGCTTCGTCACCCCGAGCACGCTCAATGTCTGGGTCGCGACCGCGCAGCCGGGGCTCACCGCGGCGAGCTTCGACGCCGCGGCTCCCGGCGTCCAGAACCCCGACTTCTCGAATGCCGGCGGCCCGATCCAGTTCGGCTTCTACCGCTCGAACTCCACCAGCGTCGGGGGCGGCGGCAGCACGCTCCTCGGCGGCATCGACGACTGGAGCGTGACCGTGCACTACGACGGCGCCACGCCGTCGCAGAGCGCGAGCTGGGGCGCGATCAAGTCGCGCTACGCCGGGACGCGCTGATCGCAGTGCATCGAGGCCGGCGACGGAACGTCTCCGTCGCCGGCCTCGTCGTGTGTACGATACGCCGTGCCGGCGCGCTGCCCCGGGTTCATCGCCGGCCCGGGACGGCGCACTCCCGGCTTCTGGATCTCCGCGGCGGTGAAGAATCCTTCACCGCGGCCACCGGAATGCGTATCCTGCCGCGGTCTGCGCGGCGGGGCCGGTCCGGCCGCTGACGCGCCCTCGTTCCCGAGTCGCGGTCACACACGTCCCTGGGGATCCCATCGTGAGCGCCACCGCTACCAGTCCGAAGGATACGCGCACCCTGTTCGGCCATCCGATCGGGCTGTTCGTGCTGTTCTTCACCGAGATGTGGGAGCGCTTCTCGTACTACGGGATGCGCGGCCTGCTGAAGCTGTACATGGTGAACTACCTGTTCGTGACCATCCGGCAGTCGATGCAGGGCAAGGGCTTCGACGCGCGCCGGCGATCCGCACACGGTCATCGGCTGGTCGATCGTCAAGCGCCTGCTCCCGTCGCTCGACCCCGCCCGGCTCACGGAGTGCGCCGCGGAGCGTGTCACGTCGCTGATGGCGAGCGCCCACGCGACCGGGGCGGCGGCGCTGGCGCCGGACGTCGCGCATCGCATCGCGACCGAGACCTGCGCGGTGCAGCCGGGCGCCTCGGTCATCTACGGCTGGTACACCGGGCTCGTCTACCTGACCCCGCTGCTCGGCGGCTACCTCGCCGACAAGTTCCTGGGCCAGAAGAAGTCGGTGTTCATCGGCGGCGGCCTGATGGCGCTCGGCCAGTTCATGCTGTGGGGCTCCGAGAGCTTCTTCTTCATCGCGCTCATGTTCCTGATCCTGGGCAACGGGTTCTTCAAGCCCAACATCTCGACCCAGGTGGGCAGCCTCTATCCCGCCGGCGACCCGCGCCGCGACGGCGCGTTCACCATCTTCTACATGGGAATCAACCTCGGCGCGTTCATCTGCAACCTGATCTGCGGCACGCTGGCGGCGTTCTACGGCTGGCGCTGGGGATTCTTCGCGGCCGGCGTCGGCATGTGCACCGGCCTGGTGGTGCAGGCGTTCGGCCAGCGCTTCCTGGCGCCCGACACGCTCCAGATGCGCGAGATGGCGCAGGCGGACAAGTCCAAGCCGCAGGAGAAGGGCCACGGCCACGGTCCGCTGACCAAGGACGAGCTGAGCCGGGTGTGGGCGCTGGTGATCCTGTGCGCGCTCAACATCGTGTTCTGGGCGGTGTACGAGCAGCAGGGCAACACCATGCAGACGTGGGCGGACGAGAAGACGGTGTGGCCGATGCTCTTCGGCTTCCAGGTGCCCTCGACCTGGTTCCAGTCGGTGAACCCGTTCTTCATCTTCCTGTTCGCGCCCTTCCTCGACAAGTTCTGGCTGTGGCAGAACAAGAAGGGCACGGAGCCGACCTCGGTGGCGAAGATGGCGATCGGCTCGCTGATCCTCGGGCTCTCGTTCATCGTCATGATCGCGGGCGTGCGCGTGGTGGGCGGCGGGCAGGGGAGCTGGATGTGGCCGGTGATCTGCACCATGCTGCTGACCGTCGGCGAGCTGTACCTGTCGCCGGTCGGGCTCTCGCTGGTGACCAAGGTCTCGCCGCGTCACATCGTGTCGATGATGATGGGCATGTGGTTCCTGTCGAGCTTCTTCGGCAACATCCTCTCGGGCTACATCGGCCAGCTCTACACCGTGCTCCCGAAGGAGACCTTCTTCCTCATCCTGCTGGTGCTCGGCTGCGGCGCGGGCATCGCGATCTGGCTGTTCAACCGGCCGCTCAAGCAGGCGATGGCAACCCAGTCCTGACGCGGTCCGCCGCGACCCGCGATCTGCATCCGACCCGGCGAGGCGCCCCGCAGGCGCCTCGCCGGTCGGTGTTTGGGAGCGCGGCGCGGCCGCGCCGGCCTCAGTGGAGCACCGTGAGCCGCGCCACCGCGGTGCGCTCCGCGGTCTCGACCCGCACGAAGTACACGCCGTCGCCCACCGGGCGCCCGCCGTCGTCGCGGCCGTCCCACGCCAGGCGCTGCATGCCGGCGCCGAACGACTGCCGGCGCAGCTCGCGCACGCGGCGGCCGGCCACGTCGTAGACCGCGACCGTGGCGCTCCCGGCCGCCGGCAGCGCGAACGCGATGGTGGCGCCGGCCGCGGCGGGATTCGGGAACGCGCGCACGCCCGAGAACGTCGCGGCCGCCGGCTCCGGCGCCGCCAGCAGCCCCGGGTTCGCGGGCACGGGCACGACCGCGAGCCCCTCGAAGCCCGCGTCGCGCGGCAGCGAGACGAACGGCAGGGTCGCCACGGTGGTGGGATCGATCGTCACCAGCGCGCCGGTGGTCCCGTCGTGCGCGATCAACTTGCCGATCGAGGCGTCGAACTCGAGCCCGCCGTTGCGCGCGGTGGTGTTGCCGGCCACCTGCGCGATCCCGGTGTCGCGGTCGATGCGCAGCAGGTGGTGCGGGGTGACCGACGCGTCGATCGCGTAGAGCTTCTTGTCGATCGAGTCCCACGCCAGGTCGGTGGACGAGCCGAACGAGTAGCCGCTCGGATTGGGCAGCGAGGTGGCGGCACCGCTCGCCGGATCGATGGAGACGATACGTGACGACGGGAATCCGACCGCGCCGTAGAGCACGTCGCGCTCGCTGTCGTACGCCAGGCTCCACGAGCTGGAGAGACCGGTGGCACCCACGCGCATCGCGTTCCCGAGGCGCGGGTCGAAGCGCCACAGCTCGCCGCTGCCGCCGTAGTCCATCGTATAGACGGAGCGGTCGACCGCACGGTAGGCGAGACCGAAGAAGTTGCCGCTGGAGCCGGACGGCAGCCCCCACGGCTTCCACAGCGGCAGGTCGCAGCCGGGGTTCGGGGCCTTGAGCACCGCGCTCAGCGTCGGCGGGCCTCCGCTCGCGTCCTCGCCGCCGATCACGTACGAGGTCGCGCCCTGCTGCGCCAGGTAGGTGAGCACCAGCGCCACGCCGGTGTCGTTGTCGGCCAGGTACACGTTCCCGGTCGTCGGGTCCACGGTCACGCCCGCGAGCGCGGCCAGCGGCCGCGTCGCGTATCCCTGATCGGTCCAGCGGAACGTCGACACGAAGTTGCCGTTGGTGTCGATCACCTGCAGCCCGGTGTGCTCGAGCGCCACGATCAGCCGCCCCGGCAGCACCGGCGAGGCGAACGGCACGTACACGATGTCGTCCACCAGCGCGTCGGGGTCGGGTCCGAGGTGGGCCTGGAGATCGGTGCTCTTCGAGGACTTCACCGGCGCGCCGGTGCGCGAGAACTTGAACCACTCGCACGAAGGGATGGTGCCCGGGTTCGGCCCCGCGTCGACCACGTACACGAAGTTGGAGTCCGTCGCGATCCCGCGCACCGACTCGAGCGTGTCCGGCCCGCTCACCGGCACCGTGAACGTGAGCGGCAGCACGAACACGGTGTCGAGCAGGGCACCCGCCGCACTCCAGCGCCGCACCGTGCGGTCATTGAGGATCTGCCAGTAGGTGCCGGTGCGCGAATCCCACGCCAGGCCGGGCGCCTCGTCGGGGCCGGTCGAGATCTGGTTGCCGCACAGGTCGCGGATGAAGCCGCGCGAGGCGATGCGGTGGTTCACCGGGTCGAAGGCGATCGACTCGAACACCGAGCCCCAGCGGCAGGCCGCGAAACGCTGCCCGCCGAGCGTGAACACGGGGCCCGCCGGTCCCGGATCGGGTGCCACCCGGTCGATGGTGGCGTCGAGTCCGATCACGTCGAGGTTGTTCCCGTCGGAGGCGTTGCCGACCGTGAGATCGAGGGTCTCGCCCGCGTTCAGCACGAGCGTGGCGGTGACGGTCGCGGTGGTGAGCCCGATCGGGAACTGGACCCAGCGGTCGAACACCACCGCGGCGCCGTGGAGCAGCGCCACCTCGGCCGCGCCGCCGCCCGCGTTGGGGAGCGCGCGCGGAACGAAGTGCGCGTTCACCGCGTACGAGCCGGTCGCCGGCGCGGTCCAGCGCACCACCGCCCATTCATCGGCGGCGCCCGGCATCAGGTTGATCCCGCCTGCGGGCGTGTACACCGTGCCGCCCACCAGTTTCCCGACGCCGGTGCCGTTGTGGGAGACGGTGGCCTGGGTGCCGGCCTTCTTCCACACGTCGAGCCCCGCGGCGTCGGGCGCATGGGTGTCGAACAGCGTGAATGCGGTGCCGCGATCGGCCGAGTAGCCATAGCGCCACGACCCGCTGGGGTTGTTGGTGGCGGAGAAGCCAAGCGCGACGTCGTCGGCGCGCGCGCCGCCGGGCGACAGCGCGGATCCGAGACCGAGCAGGAGGGTGAGCACGACCAGCCGGGAGCGTGACATGAGGGGCCTCCGCGTCCGAGAGCACGAGGGAACGGTGTTCCCGGTGCTGGTCGCGGCAGGCGCGCGGGCGTTTAGGGGGTGAGGGGCCCGCGCGCGGCGGCCGCCGCGACCCGGAAGCGCGCCACCAGCAGCGGCGCGCCGCCGCCGGCGGGTGCCACCTCGAGCCGGTAGGCACCCGCGCCGAGTGCCGCGGCCGGCACCAGCGCGCTCAGGCCGCCGTGGCGGACGTCCCACAGCTCGTCCCGCGCGGTGGTCAGGCTCCAGGCCGCGACCCCGGCGGCGTCGATCGCGCGCAGCGTCAGCGAGTCGGCGCGCGGCCGCGCCAGTTCGACGAGCAGCGGCACCGCCGGCTGGCCCGGCCGCAGGCGCACGAGCGGTACTTCGCCCTCCGCTCCGCGCGTGGGGGCGCTCAGTACCAGCAGGTCCACTGCCCCACCCGCCCACGCGGGCGCCGCCTCGCGCGCGACCGGGGCGGGCGCGACCGCCGCCTCACGCACGGCCTGCCGCGCCCGCGCCCGCTCGCGCGGCAGCTCGACGATGCCCAGCCAGGCCGGCACCGCCAGCAGCGCCACCAGCACCGCGAGCGCCGGGCGCAGCAGCGCCGCACCCGCCCCGCGCGCCGGCACCCACGCCCGCAATGCCCGCAGTGGCGCGGGCCCGTTCGCCGCGCGCACCAGCGCCAGCTCGCGCTCACAGGTCGGACACGCGGCGAGGTGGCCGCGCAGTGCGCTCAGCTCGGGCAGCGCGACCGCGTCAGGTGCGAGCGCGAAGCGCGCCAACGCCTCCGGCAGCGGATGCGCCGAGAACAGGTGCTCGCCGTGCTCGGCGACCGCCGCGCGCACGCCGCGGACCGCCTCGGCCACCTCGCGACAAGCCGCGCAGCCGGCCACGTGCGCCGCCACCGCCGCGGCGTCGGGCTCGGCGAGCCGGCCGGCCACCCAGTCGGTGAGGCGCTGCGAGGCGTCGTCGTGGTCCATGCGTCCTCCCTGGTGCGGTGCCCGGCCAGTGAAACACCCGCCCCCGGCCCGGTCCAGAACCATCCCCGCCGCTCCCGACTCCTCGTCGCAGCAGGGCGCCGGATGTTTATACTCGCCCGGCAGCCGGTCGAGGGCCGCGCCGACCGCCACCGGGGAACCCCATGGACCCGTCGATCCCGGCACCCCACGACGACGAACGGGCACTGGTGCGGCATTTCGCCGCCGGCGAGGCCGCGGCCTGCCGCACGGTCGAGCGGTGGGCGCGCACCGTGGTGTACTTCCGCGGGTTCGGCCTCAGCGCCGAGGAGCGTGACGACGCGGTGCAGGACACGCTGGCGGCCCTCTGGCAGCTCGTCGCGCGCCCGGACTTCCGGCTCACCCACGGACTGCATGCGCTGGTCCGCACCGTGGCGTCGGCGCGCTGCATCGACCGCCTGCGAAGGCGGCGCCCGCAGGTGCCGCCCGACGAGTCGCTCGTCGATCAGGCGCCCGGGCCGCTCGAGCGCGCGGTGGCGAGCGACGAGCGAGCGCGCCTGCTGGTGGCGCTGCGGGCGCTGGGCGCCGCATGCCGCGAGCTGATCCGCCAGCACTTCCTCGAGGGGCTCGCCTACGCCGAGATCGCGCGGCGCGAGGACCGCAACGAGTCCACGCTGCGGGTGCGGATGTTCCAGTGCATGCAGTCG
This sequence comes from Candidatus Eiseniibacteriota bacterium, assembly GCA_963725865.1. Lineage (GTDB taxonomy): Bacteria > Eisenbacteria > RBG-16-71-46 > RBG-16-71-46 > RBG-16-71-46 > CAVSAC01. The sequence goes on along the minus strand of CAVSAC010000010.1, from coordinate 877,483 downwards.
CTGCGCCGGCGCCTGGGTCGGGCGGACGCGTGAGGCCGCTCGCGGCGGCGCTGGCGCTGCTGCTCGCCGCACTCGCGCCCGCGGCGCCCGCGCGCGCCGACGCGCTGGCGGACTCCGCCGCGGCGCTGCGTGCCCGCGTCCGCGTCGACGGCGCCGACGCCGAGGCGCGCGCGCGGCACTGGCTGGCCAAGCTCGAGCAGGCTGCGGCGCCCGACAGCGCGCGGGCCCGCGCGCTCGACGTGCTGACCGACGTGCTGCTCGAGAACGGTCACTGGGGCGACGACGCGCCCGCGATCGGCGAGCGCGCGGTGCGCGCCTGGCAGCGCGCCCGCGGCGACAGCAGCGCCGCGGCCGGCGCCAGCATGATCACACTCGCGCGGCTGCTCTACCGCCGCGGCGAGCTGGACCCCGCCCGCACGTGGGCGCGCGCCGGGCTCGACCTCTGCGAGCGCACGCGCGGACCGCGCGACCGCGACGTCTACCGGGGGCTGCGCTACCTCGCGAACATCGAGGAGGAGCGCGCCGACTTCGCGGCCGCCAGCGAGCTGTACCGGCGCAGCATCGCGGCGGCCGAGAGCCTCTACGGGCGCGAGGGCGCGGAGTACGGCAACGCGCTCAACAGCCTCGGCGTGATGGACCGCAAGATCGGGCGCTGGTCGGAGGCCCGCGCGCTGTATCGCGAGGCGCTGGCGATCCGCGAGCGGGCGCTGGGGCCGACCCACCGCGACCTGGTGTTCAACCTCAACAACCTGGCGAACCTGCTCTCGACCATGGGCGACCCCGCGGCCGGACGCGCGCTGCTGCAGCGCGACCTCGCGCTGGTGCGCAACGCGTACGGTCCGCGCCACCCTTACGTGCCGTTCGTGCTGACCAACCTGGCGGCGGTCGAGGCGGAGGACGGCGACACCACCGCGGCGCTCGCGGATCTGCGCGAGGCGCTGGCGATCGGCGACTCGGTGCTGGGGGCCCGCCACGCTTCGCTCGGCATCGCGCTCAACGACCTCGGCGCGCTCGAGCTGGCGACCGGCGACACCGCGCGGGCGCGGCCGCACCTGCTGCGCGGCCTGGCGATCCGCGAGGCGGCCTACGGGCCCGACCATCCCGAGGTCGCCCGCAGCCTCGAGGTGCTTGGCAACCTGGCGCTGGCGTCCGACGACGCGGCCGCGGCTGTGGCCGCGTTCCAGCGCGCGCGCGCCATCCACGAGCGCGCGACCGGGGCCGACCATCCCGATCTCGCCGAGTCGCTCGCCGATCTCGCGCGCGCCCACCGCGCGCAGGGCGACGACGCGGCGGCGCTCGAGGAGGCGGTGCGCGCCGAGCGCATCGCGACCGATCATCTGCGGCTGACCGCGCGCGGCGTCGAGGAGCGCCTGGCGCTGCGCTACGCGCGCACGCGGCCCTCGGGCCTCGACCTGGTGCTGACGCTGGCGGCCGAGCATCCGGACGACGCCGGCGTGGTGCGCCGCGCGTGGGACACGCTGGTGCGCTCGCGCGCGCTGGTGATGGACGAGATGGCGCGCCGCCACCACGCGGTGGTGACCAGCGCGGATCCGCTCGCGCGGGCGCTGGCGGATTCGCTGGGGAGCGCGAGCGAGCAGCTCGCCGGGCTGCTCGCGAGCGGGAGCGACGCTGTCGTGGACTCCGCCCGGCGCGCCCGGATCGCGGCGCTGTGGGAGACGCGCGAGCGGCTCGAGCTGGCGCTCGCCGCTCGCAGCGCGCACGAGCGCGGCGACTCCCGCCGCGCGCTCGCGGGCTACGACTCGGTGGCGGTGGCCCTCGGCCCTCGCGACGCGCTGGTGGCGTTCGCGCGCTACGCCCACGTGCCGCGGCGCGGGATCGCGCGCGGCGCGGCGCGCTACCTGGCGTTCGTGCGCGGGCCGGCCGGGGTACCGCCGCGAGTGATCGCGCTCGGCGAGGCCACGACGCTCGAGCCGCCGCTGCGCGAGTGGCTGGCCGCGCTCGCCACGCGCCCGTCGCCGCTCGGGCGCGCCGCCGCCGAGCGGCGCTGCCGCGACGCGGGCGCGCGGGTGCGCGCCCGGGTGTGGGACCCGCTGCAGCCCGCCTGCGCCGGGGCCGCGCGCGTGCTGGTGGTGCCGGACGGTCTGCTGCAGCGCGCGCCGTTCGCGGCGCTGCCCGCGCCACGCGGTGGCTTCGAGGCCGAGCACGGGCCGCCGATCCACCTGCTGGGCGCCGAGCGCGACGCGGTCGCCGCCGATCCGCCGGATCCGCCGGGGCGCGGGCTGCTCGTCGTCGCGGCGCCCGAGTTCGATCGCGCGCCGCGGCCCGCGGCGCGCGGCTCCGCGGATGCCGCGCGCGAGCGCGGCGCCCAGTCGGCGTGCGAGGCGTTCCGCTCGCTGCGATTCGCGCCGCTGCCCGGCGCGCGCGAGGAGGCCGCCGACGTGGGCCGGCGCTGGAGCGGCGCGTGCGCCGACCGCGACGTGCGCACGCTGGTCGGCGACGGCGCGGACGAGCGCTCGCTGCGCGCGCTGGCGCCCGGGCATCGGGTGCTGCACCTGGCCACCCACGGCTTCCTGCTCGACGCCGCGTGCGCCCGGCGCGACCGGCTCGACTCGCTCGCGCTCGAGGACCCGCTGCTGCGCGCCGGCGTGGCGCTGGCGGGCGCCAACCTGCGCGACCGCCTCGCGGCGGGCGACGACGACGGCATCCTCACCGCGGCCGAGGTCTCGACACTCGACCTCGAGGGCGTGGAGTGGGCGGTGCTCTCGACCTGCGAGAGCGGCGCGGGCGAGATCCAGGACGGCGAGGGCGTACTGGGGCTGCGGCGCGGCTTCGCGATCGCGGGCGTCCACACGCTGGTCTCCAGTCTGTGGGCGGTGGCCGACGATGCGACCGAGCGCTGGATGGACGCGCTCTACGGCGCGCGGTTCGGCCGCCACCTGGGCGCCGCCGAGGCGGTGCAGCAGGCCCAGCGCGCGGTGCTGCGCGAGCGCCGCGCGGCGGGGGAGAGCGATCACCCGTACTACTGGGCCGCGTTCGTGGCGGCCGGCGACTGGCGGTAAGGGGGAAGGAGGAGCGCGGTGTGGCGTGAAGGCGCCCGCGTCCGCGCCCGCCGGGTCCGGGCGCTCATCGCCCCGCGATTTCGCCGTTGCATCGCGCGCCAACGTTCGGCATCGTAGTTGCGCGCGCAGGGCGCATCCGGTCCGCGGATAGGGACACTCCCACCTGACCTGCAGCACCGACCACGATGTCTACGAACCTTCTGCCCCACCGTGCGGACACGGGCGATCTGGAGGCTCGTAGCATGTCCGGTCCCGACCGGGAGCCGTCGGCTCCCACGTTCGAACGCATCCGCGGAATCTCCAAGCAGCTCCTGCGCGCGTGCCGCGCCGGCGACGCCGCCGCACTGGCGCGCGTGCAGGCACAGCTGCCGCGCCTCGCGGCGATGGACGCCGTCACGGTCGCGCGCGAGGTGCGCCTCGCCGACGTGCAGCACGCGCTCGCGCGCGAGGCGCAGCAGGAGAACTGGGCCGCGCTCAAGCACCACCTGCAGGCGCTCGAGCCGTTCCTCGTGCAGGTCAAGCGCTTCCTGCGAGCGCTGCCCGAAGGCGACGGCGACGACCATGCGCCGGGTGCTCGCGCAGTTCCCCGAGGTCGCGCGCACCAGCCTGTACGCGGCGTGCGCGGCGTGCGACGCCGCGGCGGTCGAGGCGTGGCTCGCGCGCGACCCGCAGCAGGCGACCGCGCCGTTCCCGGGTGCCGAGGGCTGGCGGCCGATCGAGTGCGTGGCGGGCTCGCCGCTGTCGGTGATCGACGCGGAGCATGCCGCGGCCAGCGTGGCGATCGCCGAGCGGCTGCTCGCGCTGGGCGCCGACGCGAACACGTTCACGGCGCCCGGCCCGGGCGAGATGGGCGAGAAGCTCCCGGTGCTCTACCGCGCCAGCACTCTGGGCAACGCGGGGCTCGTGAAGCTGCTGCTCGAGCACGGCGCCGAGCCCAACGACGGCGAATCCGTCTATCACGCCGCCGAACACGATCACCGCGAGGTGCTGGAGCTGTTGTTCGCGCACGGCGCGGATCTCTCCGGCGAGCATCCGCACTGGACCAACACGGTGCTGTACTTCCTCGCCGGCTACCGCGAGCTCAACCATCGGACAACGGTCGCCACCTCGGGCATGCGGTGGCTGCTCGAGCACGGCGCGGATCCCAACGTGCCGAGCTACCGGAGCCGCGAGGTTCCGCTGCACCGCATCGCGGAGTTCGGACGCGGTGCCGAGGTGGCCGAGATGCTGCTCGCGCACGGCGCCGATCCTGCGCGGCCGCGCGCCGATGGCCGCACGCCCTACGAGCTGGCGATGCGCGCCGGCAACCGCGCGGTCGCCGACGTGTTGCGCGCGCGCGGCGCCGCGGTGGATCCGCTGCGGCCGGTCGACGCGCTGCTGAGCGCGTGCGCGGTCGGCGACGTGGCCGAGGCGCGACGGATCCGCGACGCGCATCCCGGGCTGATCGAGGCGCTGCCGCCCGAGGAGCAGGACGCGCTGGTGCACGCCGCCGCCGGCGGACGGGCAGGGGCGGTGCGCGCGTTGCTCGCGCTGGGCTTCGACCCGGCGCGCGAGGGCGAGTGGGCGGGCACCGCGCTCCACCAGGCCGCTTGGCGAGGCCACGTCGAGGCGGTGCGCGCGTTGCTGGAGGCCGGTGCGCCGGTGGACGTGCGCGACCGCCAGTACGGCAGCTCGCCGATCGCGTGGGCGTCGCACGGCTCCGTCAACTGTCGCGAGGCCGACGACGACTACCTCGCGGTGGTCGACCTGCTGCTGGACGCGGGCTCGGCTCGCGAGCCCTCGTTCAATCGCTGGGGCGAGGCACCCGAGGCGCTCGCGAGCGACGCGGTGGCCGAGCACTTGCGCGCGCGGGGGTTCGCGCCGCCCGAGTGAGCGTCGCAGTGAAGGGGGCCGTGGCGCGGCGGCATCCGGGGGCCGGCAGCGGCCCGCTCGGCTCCGCATCCTGCTCCGCCTCGCTGCATCCAGGCGCGACTTCGCCATCCTGGCTGCGTCGCGCCTCGGACGCACCGCTGCCGGCCCCCGGATGCCGCCGCACCGCGGCGTGCCTAGAGCCCGACGACCCGCGTCACGCGGGGCGCCGGATCGCGCTCTTCGCGGAGCACGCTGACGGCGTAGCGCCGGCCGGCGGGCGGGACCCACGCGCCCTCGTGGGTCTCGCTCATCCGCAGCACGCCGCCCTCGACGCGCGCCTCGAAGCGCGTCAGGCGGTACTCGCCGCGCGTGTAGCCGAATCCGTCGCCGGCGTCCTCGTACAGGCTGCCGCGGGCGCGCCCGCGATCATCGAGGCTCACGAGCAGCGTGACCTCATCGAGCGGGCGCTCGTCGGCGAACTGCAGCACCGGGCCGAGCGGTACGATTGCGCCGGCCCGCACGCGCAGCGTGGGCAGGTCGGGATCGCGAGTGCCGTCCTCGCGCGCGGCCGCGATCGGCGCGGCGCGCCACGTCCCGCGCGGCAGCACGCCGGCGTGCTGGTGGTCCTCGTCGAGGTCCGCGACCACCAGCAGGTCGCCGCCGAGCAGGAACGTCTGCTCCTCGCGCCGCAGCAGCGGATCGGCCGGATCGGCGAAGAACGCCGGGCGCACCACCGGCAGCCCGCTCGTCGCGGCCTCGCGGAACGCGGTGTAGAGGTAGGGCAGCAGCCGGTAGCGCGTCTCGATCGCGCGGCGGCAGGTCGCCTCGACCGCGGGACCGAAGCTCCACGGCTCCTTGCGCACGGCGCCCTTCTCGGCGTGGCCGCGCGCGAACGGCAGCAGTGCCCCGACGCCCATCCAGCGCGCGAACAGCGCGGGCTCGGTGGGGCCCGCGAAGCCGCCGATGTCGGCGCCCGCGAACGGCTGGCCCGAGAGCCCGAGGTTGAGCGCCATGGTCACCGACCAGCGCAGGTGCGGCCACGTCCCGGCGTTGTCGCCGGTCCACGCCGCGGCCCAGCGCTGACCGCCCAGGGCGTTCGCGCGCGACAGCACGAACGGACGCCGCTCGGGCCGCGCGCCGAGCAGCCCGTCGTAGGTGGCGCGCGCCATCAGCAGGCCGTAGACGTCGTGGTAGCGCTGGTGCGTGCCGGGTCCGCCGAGCGCGTCGTCGGCGCGATGGCGGTTGGTCTCGGGCATGGTCTTCGAGGCCACGTCGAAGATCGCGGGCTCGTTCATGTCGTTCCAGATCCCGTCGACGCCGCTCGCGACGAAGCCGCCGATCAGGCCGCTCCACCAGCGCCGCGTGGCCTCGCGCGTGAAGTCGGGGAACACGCAGTCGCCGGGCCACACCTTGCCGTGCCAGTCGGCGCCGCCCGCGTCCTTCACCCAGTGGTCGCCCGCGCTGCCCTGGTCGTAGACGGAGTAGCCCGGCTGCGCCGCGATGCCAGGGTCCACGATGCACACCGAGTGGAAGCCGTTCGCGTGCAGCCAGCGGTTCAGAGCACCCGGATCGGGGAAGCCGCGCGGATCGAACGTGAACGAGCGGTTGTGTTCCTGGTAGTCGATGTCCATCCACATCACGTCGCACGGGATGCGCCGCGCGCGCAACTCGCGCGCCACCCGCACCAGCTCGGAGTCCGGCGCATACGAGAAGCGGCACTGCTGGTAGCCGAGCGCCCACTTGGGCGGCAGCGGCATCCGCCCGGTCAGCTCGGCCAGCGCCATCACCACGCTGTCGGGCGAGCCGCGCGCGATCGTGATCACCGCGAACGCCGGCCCCTGCGCGCGAAACTCGATCCCGCGCGTCAGGTCGATCACCGGGCGGCCGGCCACGTCGGCCAGCACGCCGAACGCGCTGCCGTCCGCGCGCACCGCGAGCACCCACGGGTGCGACTGGTAGAGCGAGAGCGCGGCGTCGTTCCAGCCGTACGCGTCGGTGTTCCACAGGATCACGGTGCGCCCGTTGCGCGCCAGCGGCCCGGCGACCTCGCCGGTGCCGTAGAGCGTGGTGCCGCGCGCGATCGCGATGCGCGCGACGCGGCGCGCCGGCCTCGAGCGCGAACTCCGGCAGCACCGCGCGCGCGGCGGGGGCGGGGCCGCGCACCACCGGCGCGGTCCGCCAGCATCAGCGAGGGGCGCGCATCCGCGCGGGCGGCGGAGTCCGGCCAGCAGCGCACGATGCGATCGCCGATCGACTCGGCGAGCGGCTGCGCGCACGCGGGAGCGGCGCATGCCGCGGCTGTCAGCGCGAGCGCGAATCCCGCGCGCAGCGGCCGCGTCCACGCGCGGATCGACACGGAAGCCATGGCGGGCACGCTAGCACAACCTCCGTGGGGCGACCCGGTGCCGACGCGGGGCGGCGTGCGAGTCGCGCGGCGCGGTGCTAGGATGCGCGCCGCTCGGAACCATGAACCTATCGGGGGACGTTCGTCCCCGCGTCATCGGGCAAGGAGTCCATCGCATGGAACGCTTCACCCGCATCCCGGTCGTCATCGCCCTGTGCGCCACCCTCGCGCTGATGGGCTGCCAGAAGAAGCAGGAGCCAGTCGCCGCGGCCCAGCCGGGTCAGGGGGGCACCCGCGGCATGATCGCGCCCGGAGGCGATGGGCAGATGCCGCCGGGCCACGAGACCATGATGGGCGGGCAGGTCGAATCCCCGCCGCCGGCCACCGCGCCGGACGCCGCGGCCGGCGTGAAGTGGAACGTGCCCAAGCGCTGGACGCTCGCGGAGGACCGCGCGATGCGGGTGGCGACCTACCTGGTGCCGGCCGCGAGCGGCGACGCCGAGGGCGGCGAATGCGGCGTGTTCTACTTCGGCGCCTCGCAGGGCGGCGACGTGGAGTCGAACATCCAGCGCTGGGTGAGCCAGTTCCAGGGCGCGAGCCCGGCCGAGCGCTCCTCGCGCACGGTGAACGGCATGCAGGTCTCGCTGGTGAAGGTCGGCGGCACGTATCTGGCGCCGGCCGGGCCGATGATGCAGTCGACCGGCACCAAGCCCGGCTACGCCCTGCTCGGCGCGATCGTCTCGGCGCCCCAGGGTTCGGTGTTCTTCAAGCTCACCGGGCCGCGCAAGACGCTCGAAGCGGCGAAGGGCGAGTTCGACGCGCTGGTGGCGTCGATGAAGAACGAATAGCTCCGCGCGCTCCGGCGCCCATCACGCGCGCGGCTCACCGAGTCGCGCGCGTCGGCGTCTCGGGGGCCGACGCGGCTCGAGGAACCATGTCGCACTCCGCTCCCCGCACTCCGCTGCGCGCGTTCCGCCCGGGTCCCGACGACCTGCGGGGGCTGCTCGAGCTCGCGCTGCCGATCGTGGTGGTGCAGGTCGGCATGATGGCGATGGGCGTGGTGGACTCGATCCTGCTCGGCCATCTGTCCGCCGCCGACCTCGCGGCGGGCGCGCTCGGCAACCTCTACTTCTTCGCGGTGGTCGGCCTCGGGATGGGCACGCTGTTCGCGCTCGACCCGGTGGTGGCGCAGGCGGTGGGTGCGCGCGACGCCGCGGGCGTCACGCGCGGCGTGCAGCGCGGGCTGGTGATCGCCGGCGGGTTCACGCTGGTCACGTCGTTCGGCTTCCTGCCCGCGCGGGCGATCTTCGTGGGGCTCGGCCAGCCGGCCGACGTGATCCCGCGCGCGGCGAGCTACGCGGCGGCGTGCGTGCCCGGGGTGCTGCCGTTCTACGCGTTCATCGTGCTGCGCCAGAGCCTGCAGGCGATGGGCCGGCTCGCGCCGATCGTGATCTCGATGACGGCGGCGAACCTGCTCAACCTGGGGCTCGCGTGGGCGCTCATCTTCGGGCACGGCGGGCTGCCGGCGCTGGGCGCGGCGGGCGCGGCGCTCGCGACCTCGGCCTCGCGCTGGATGCTGGTCGCCGGCCTGCTCGCGCTGGCGTGGCGCGAGCTGGCGCCGTGCGTGACCCGCTTCGAGCGCGCGGTGCTCGAGCCGCTGCCGCTGATGCGCATGCTGCGGCTGGGGATCCCGATCGGCGTGCAGTTCCTGCTCGAGATGGGCGTGTTCTCGGTCGTGGCGCTGCTGATGGGCCGCATCGGCACCCAGGCGATGGCGGCGCACCAGATCGCCATCAACATCGCCTCGCTCACGTTCATGGTGCCGCTCGGCGTCGCGGGCGCGGCCGCGGTGGTGGTCGGGCGCGCGGTCGGCGCGGGCGACCCGGACGGTGCGCGCCGCGGCGCGGTCGCGGCGCTCGGCACCGGGGCGGCGTTCATGGCGCTCTCGGGGCTGACGCTGACGCTGCTGCCCGGCGCGCTGGCCGGCGTCTACACGCGCGAGTCGGCGGTGCTGGCGGTGGCGGTCGCGCTGATCCCGATCGCGGGCGTGTTCCAGGTGTTCGACGGACTGCAGGTGGTCTCGATCGGCGTGCTGCGCGGGGTCGGTGACACACGCACGCCGATGCTCGTGAACGTGCTGGGCTTCTGGCTGCTCGGACTGCCGGTCAGCCTGCTGCTCGCGTTCCGGGTCGGCTTCGGCGCGGTCGGGCTGTGGTGGGGGCTGGTGGTCGGGTTGATCGCGGTGGCCTCGTTCCTGGTGGCGCGCGTGGCGCAGCGGCTGTCGCGCCCGCTCGCGCGCGTGGTGATCGACGAGTCCACCGAAGGCTGAAAGCCGCGGGGCACTGGTGTAGAGTGCCGGCGCCCATTCACTTCCCACCGAGGATCACGCGATGAGCGCGACCGCCGCCGCACCGGCCGAGAAGCACCCGAAGGGCCTCTACGTCCTGTTCGCCACCGAGATGTGGGAGCGCTTCGGCTTCTACTCGATGCTGGCGATGTTCACGCTCTACCTGCGCAGCGCCGAGGGCTTCTCGTGGACCGCGGCGCAGGCCACCGACCTGTATTCGAACTACCTGATGTTCGTGTACGCGAGCCCGCTGATCGGCGGCTTCATCGCCGACCGCGGGCTCGGCTACAAGCGCTCGGTGCTGATCGGCGGCGTGATCTTCATGGTCGGCTACGCGCTGTTCCTGGTGCACTCGCTCGCGGCGGTGTACGCGGCGCTCGCCTGCCTGGTGGTGGGCAACGGGTTCTTCAAGCCCAACGTCTCGGCGATGGTGGGCAACCTCTATCCCGAAGGCAGCCACCTCAAGGACCGCGCCTACAACATCTTCTACATGGGCATCAACATCGGCGCGTTCATCGCGCCGCTGGTGGCCGAATGGGCGCACGACCGCTGGGGGTTCCGCCACGCGTTCGCGTTCGCCTCGGCGGGCATGGTGCTCTCGGTCGCGGTGCTGTGGCTGTTCCAGGGGCAGGTCGTGGATCGCGCGGAGGCGCAGCGCGCGGAGGCGGCAGCCGGCGGCGCGCCGATTCCGAAGCGCGCCATCGACGGCGTCTCCGACGCGCGGCGCATCGGCGCGCTGATCGTGATCTACCTGATCGTGATCGTGTTCTGGATGGTATTCCACCAGAACGGCTCGACGCTCACCTACTGGGCCAACGAGAACACCAACTGGAACGTCTCCGGGGTGATCTCGAACGCGATCAATCCGTTCTGGATCATCACGCTGACCTTCCCGCTGATCTGGTTCTGGCGCTGGCTCGACACGCAGGGCCGCGAGCCGTCGACGCCCACCAAGATGGCGATCGGGATGTTCCTGTCGGGGCTCTGCTTCTTCATCATGTACGCGGCCGCCAAGTCGGGCGGCGACACCGGCAAGGTGTCGCCGCTGTGGCTGATCGGCGCCTACGCGGTGATCTCGCTGGGCGAGTTGATGCTGTCGCCGATGGGGCTGGCGCTGGTCTCCAAAGTGGCGCCGCAACGCTACCGCGGCATCATGATGGGCGGCTGGTTCGTCGCCACCGCGGTCGGCAACAAGCTCACGATGATCGGCGTGCTGTGGGACAAGTGGCCGCACTCGACGTTCTTCGCGCTGCTCGGCAGCTGCGCGGTCGGCATGTCGATCGTGCTGTTCGCGCTGCTCAAGCCCCTGAAGCGCGCGATGCCGGGGGTGTGACGCCGCGCTGAACGACGCGGGTCCGGATCCTTCACGCGGCGATGGGGAGCAGCGGGAGGCCGACACGCACCGCCCCGGGCGCTCGATGTGGCCGGCGCCTCACGCGGTCGCGGGCGCGATGGCGGGCTTCGCGGCCACCGCGACCTTCACCGGCAGCCGCGAGTAGAGCGACGCGAGGCCGCGCAGCCGCGCGCGGTGCAGGTCGGTGAACTGGCTCCACGTGAAGCGCCACGCCCAGTTGCCGCCGAGGCTGCCGGGCAGGTTCATGCGCGCGCTGGTGCCGAGGTCGAACACGTCCTGCAGCGGCACCACCGCGGTCTCGGCGACCGAGGCGAACGCCGCGCGGATCAGGTCCCACGCGATGTCGTGGCCGTCGCGCCCCAGGTAGCGGCGCGCCAGGTCGCGCTCCACCTCGGGGGCGGTGGCGTACCAGCCGCGCGTGGTGTCGTTGTCGTGGGTGCCGGTGTACACCACGCAGTTGGGCACGTGGTGGTGGGGCAGGAACGGATGCTGATCGTCGTCGCCGAAGCCGAACTGCAGCACCTTCATGCCCGGCAGCCCGAGCCCGTCGCGCAGCGCGATCATCTCGGGCGTCACCACGCCCAGGTCCTCGGCGATGATCGGCAGGTCGCCGAGCGCCGCGCGCAGCGCGTGGAAGAACGGGGCACCCGGCCCCTTCACCCAGCGGCCAGTCTCGGCCGTAGGGGCGCCGCCGAGGATCTCGTAGTACGCCTCGAAGCCGCGGAAGTGGTCGATGCGCACGATGTCGACCAGCGCCAGCGTGGAGCGCATGCGCTCGATCCACCACGCGTGGCCGGTGCGCTCGGAGACGTCCCAGCGGTAGAGCGGATTGCCCCACAGCTGGCCGGTCTTGCTGAAGTAGTCCGGCGGCACCCCCGCGACCACCAGGCAGCGGCCGCGCGCGTCGAGGTGGAACAGCTCGGGATGCGCCCAGACGTCCGCGCTGTCGTGCGCGACGAAGATCGGCAGGTCGCCGATGATGCGCACGCCGCGCGCGTGGGCGTGCGCGCGGACCGCCTCCCACTGGCGGAAGAACAGGAACTGGCGGAAGCGCTGCGCGTCGATCGCCGCCACGAGCGCCGAACGCGCGGCGCTCAGCGCACGCGGCTCGCGCGCGACCAGGCGCGCGTCCCACTCGGGCCAGGCGCGGCCGCCGTGGCCTTTCTTGAGCGCCATGAACAGCGCGTAGTCGTCGAGCCACGCGGCCTGCGCGGTGCAGAAGTTCGTGAACGGCTTGCGCAGCGCCGCTCCGCGGCCCGCCTGGTACGCGGACCACGCGTGGTCGAGCAGGGCGGACTTCCATTCGATCAAGGGGCCGAAGTCCACCCGGTCGGTCGGGAACGCCGGCACCGCGTCGAGCTCGGCGCGCGTGAGCAGGCCGTCCTCGGCCAGCCGCTCCGGGCTCACCAGGTAGGGATTGCCGGCGAACGCCGAGAAGCACTGGTAGGGGGAGTCGCCGAAGCCGGTCGGGCCCAGCGGCAGGATCTGCCACAGCTGCATGCCGGCGTCGGCGATCGCGTCCACGAAGCGCACGGCGTCGGGGCCCAGGTCCCCGATGCCGAAGCGCCCCGGCAGCGAGGTCGGGTGCAACAGGATACCGGCGGCTCGCACACGTTTCATGACGCGGCAGCGTACGAGCCGCACGGGTCCGGTGCAAATCGCGCCGCGTCGTCCTAGAATCCCCCCATGCCGGCCAACCTGACGCCGCAGTACAAGGAAGCCGAGCAGCGCTTCCGCGAGGCGACGGGCCACGAGGAGAAGCTCGCCGCCCTGCGCGAGATGCTCGCGATCATGCCCAAGCACAAGGGCACCGAGAAGCTGCACGCCGACCTGCGGCGCCGGCTCGCGAAGCTCGAGGACGAGGCCGCCCAGGGCAGCCGCAGCGGCGCCCACCACGTCGATCCCGGTCACGTGAAGCGCGAGGGCGCGGGACAGTGGGTGCTGATCGGCCCGCCGAACGCCGGCAAGTCGGCGCTGCTCGCCGCGCTCACGCACGCGCACCCGGAAGTGGCGCCGTACCCGTTCACGACCCGCGCGCCGCAGCCGGGCATGATGCCGTTCGAGGACGTGCAGGTGCAGCTGGTCGACACGCCCGCGGTGACCGCGCAGCACGCCGAGAGCTACATGGTGAACCTGGTGCACAACGCCGACGGCGTGCTGGCGGTGCTCGACCCGGCCGACGACGACCTGCCGGTCGCGGTGCGCTCGCTCGCCACGCTGCTCGAGCGCGCGCGGGTGTGGCCGCGCACGGCTCCGCTGCCGGCCGACGCGCCGCCGTTCCTGCAGGTGCGCCCGGTGCGGCTCGCGCTCAACAAGCTCGACCTCGACGACGACGGCACGTTCGCCGCGCTGGCGCAGGAGCATCTCGCCCACGGCTGGCCGCAGCACCGCGTCTCCGCGACTCGCGGCGAGGGGCTCGAGGATCTGCGGCGGGCATTGTTCTTGGACCTCGACCGCGTGCGCATCTACGCGAAGGAGCCGGGGCACAAGGCGGACCACGTGCGCCCGTTCGTGCTGGCGGCGGGGGCGACCGTGCACGACCTCGCGGTCGCGGTGCACAAGGACATCGCCGCGCACCTGCGGTTCGCGCGAGTGTGGGGGCACGCGCGCTTCGACGGACAACAGGTCGACAAAGACCATGTGCTCGCCGATCGGGACATCGTAGAATTGCACGCGTGACCCCGATCCCACCCTGCGCCCCGTCGCCGCTCCTCGCTCCGTCGCGCCGCCGCCGCGTGCTCGGGTTCGCGCCCGGCCGTGCGCTCGCCGCCGCGCCGCCTCACCCAGCGGCGCTCGCATGCATCGCCCTCGCGGTCTTCGCGCTGATCCTCACGGCCACCGCCGCGCACGCCGCGCCGATCTACGTGCCGCCGGACGCCTCCGGCTGGCCGGGTGGCGTGATCGAGGAGAATGCGCCCGCGCCGTACCTGGCGTTCCACAAGATCCGCGCCCGCCAGGCGGCGCGTGCCGGGCTCGGCGCGGCGCCCGCCGTCGCCACGCCCAGCCAGCGGCGCTACGACGCGCGCACCTACGACCTCGATCTCGACCTGGTGCCGGCGACGCACCTGATCACCGGCTCGGTGCACATGCGCGCGACGGTGGTGGACGGGCCCCTGTCCACGCTCGACCTCGATCTCGCGGCCAGCATGACCGTCGACTCGGTGAAGGCTGCCGGAGTCACGACCGGCGCCGCGCACGCCGGCGCGGTCCTCACGGTGCTGCTCGATCGTGCCTACGCGAGCGGCGAGAACGTCGACCTCATGATCTGGTACCACGGTGTCCCGCCCGGCGGTGGCGCGTTCGGGACCGTGTTCTCGTTCGAGACCCACAGCGGCACCCCGCTGATCTGGACGCTGAGTGAGATGTTCGGCGCGCGCGAGTGGTGGCCGTGCAAGGACGCGCCCGAGGACAAGGCGGACTCGGTCAGCGTCCGCGTGCGGGTGCCCAGCGGAATGCTCACCGCGGGCAACGGCACGCTGCTGTCGTCGGTCGACGACGGGCTGCACGCGACCACGGTCTGGAAGGAGCGCCATCCGATCGCCACCTACCTGGTCGCGGTCACCAGCTTCGCGTTCACCACCGTGAGCGACTGGTACCGGCCGAGCCCGGCCGACTCGATGCCGCTGAACTTCTACCTGTTCCCCGAGAGCGTCGCGGGCGCCGCCGCGGTCAACGCCAAGGTCAAGGGCATGATCGGCGCGTACGCCGCGCGCTTCGGCCCGTACCCGTTCCAGGATGAGAAGTACGGCGAAGTGCAGAACACGTGGGGCGGCGGGATGGAGAACCAGACCCTCACCAGCCTCGGCGGGTTCTGGGAGTCGGTGGTCGCGCACGAGCTGGGACACCAGTGGTGGGGCGACCACGTCACGTGCAACGACTTCCACCACGTGTGGCTCAACGAGGGATTCGCGACGTACTGCGAAGCGCTGTGGGCCGAGTCGCAGAGCGGCCTCGCGGCGTACCACGCGTACCTGGAGAACTACCGCTACTACGGCCCCGGCACCGTGTGGGCGCCCGACGAGCTGGACGACAACCGCGTCTTCGACAGCAACCTGTCGTACGAGAAGGGCGCGTGGCTGCTCCACATGCTGCGGCACGTGATGAGCGACACGCTGTTCTTCCAGGCGCTGCGCCAGTACGGCGAGCAGTACGCCTACGGCACCGCGACCACGGAGCAGTTCCGCGACGTGTGCGCGAGCGTCGGCGGCCGCGACCTGACCAAGTACTTCGACGAGTGGTTCTACGGCGAGTACTACCCGCAGTACGGCTACAGCTGGGCCAGCGCGCCGTCGGCGATCGGCGGCTACGACGTGACCGTGGTGATCACCCAGCAACAGGCGTGGCAGAAGTTCTGGATGCCGGTCGACGTGCGGATCAACACCGGCGCCGGCCCGCGCACGTTCGTGGCGTGGGACTCGCTGGCGTTCCAGCCGTTCAACTTCCACGTCGATGCCGCGCCCACGACGGTGGCGCTCGATCCCGATGGCTGGATCCTCGGCATGTCCGCGCCGATGTCGATCACCGCCGCGCCGCCGCCGCTCGCCGCGCGCCTGGCGCTGGCGGCGCCGTGGCCGAATCCGACTCGCGCGGGCGCGGTGCTGGCGTACGCGCTGCCGCAGTCGGGCCCGGCGCGCGTGCGCGTGTACGACGTGCGCGGCGCGCTGGTGTGGGAGCACGCCGAGCCACTCGCCGCCGCCGGGCCGCACCAGCTCACGTGGGACGGCCGCGACCACGCGGGCCACGCGGTGCCGGTCGGCATGTACGTGGTGCGGCTCGAGACGAGCGCGGGCGACGCGAGCCGGAGGCTGGCGATCGTGCGATGAGGGGTGCGCATGGATCGGCGCCCGAGGCCGCGGCGCGTGCCGTGGCCCTCGGCATCTGGGTTTCCCGCTACCGCCCCGCCCACTCCGCGAGCAATGCGCGCTCGACCGCGGGCAGCGTGTGCACCTCGGTCCACGCCGCCTGGCGCTGGCGGTAGACGTAGGCAGGCGGCGCACCGGAGCGGATGCGCGCCTGCACCGGCGCCCACGCCTGCTGCGCCGCGACGGTGCGCCCGCGCACCTGGGCCGCGCGGCCCTGCACGATGCGCGCGAGGTCGCACCACGGTGCCCCGCCCAGCGCGCGCGCCGCGTGCGCGGCGGCCGAGTCGGGCCGCTCGTCCGCCAGCTCGGCCCAGCCTCGCAGCGCCTCGGCCTGCGGATCGTCGGGGTCCAGCAGCCGTGCGGCGTCGAGCTGCGCGCGGGCGGCGTCCGCGCGCCCGGCGCGCAGCAGGTCGCGCGCGTAGTCGCAGCGCAGCTCGGGGATGCCGGTGCGCATGCGCACCGCCTGCTCGTACAGCGCGAACGCGTCGTCCCAGTGCAGGCCCAGTGCCAGCGCCGACGCCTTGCCCCACAGCGCGGCGGGGTCGTCGGACTGGCGCGTGAGTGCCGAGTCGTACGCGGCGGCTGCGAGCGCCGCGTCGCCGCGCACCCACGCGAGCCGGCCGAGCGTGCGGTCGAGCGCCGGACGGTCCTCGGCGCGCAGCGTGGGCCGCGCCGCCTGCAGCGCGGCGATCGCCGCGTCGAGCCCGCGGCCGCCGAACCACAGCGCCCGCGCGGCGGCCACCTGCACCGCGCCGCTCGCGGGCTGGGCCTGGCGCGCGCGCTCGGCGGCGGCCAGCGCCTCGGGCCCGCGTCCGCCCAGCACGAGCGCGTTGACGAGAGCCGCGTGCGCGCGCTCCTCGGCCGGCGCGCGCGTGAGCGCCTGGTGGTAGAACGGCAGCGCCTCGGCGACCTTGCCGCGCTCGACGCGGTCGTCGCCGCGCGTTCACGAACGCCACCGGGTAGCAGGCGGCCACGTCGGTGCGCGCCATCAGCCCCTCGACCAGCGTGCGCAGCGCGGGATCGATCGCGTCCAGCCGCTCGCGCACGATCTCGCGCGGGTCGAACGCGTCGCGCCGCGGCGACTCCAGCGCGTTGGCGCCCTCGGCGAAGTACTCGAACACGCTGCCGGCGGCGTAGCGCGACAGGAACCCGTCGTGGGTGGCGTCGTCGCGTGCCTTGGCGGCGCGGTAGTGCTCCTCGATCCGCCGCGCGTCGTCGGACGGCAGCACGCCGTGCACCTGGTGCGACAGCTCGTGGAGCACGGTGTTGTAGCGGTCGAAGATCGTGCGCTCCACGTCCTCGATGCCGGTCACCGTGTGGTAGCCGCCGCAGCCGCGCACGTCGTCCCACAGCCGCGAGTCGTAGTCGATGCGCTGGTCGCGCAGCGCCTCCTGGCCCGGGCACTCGGACAGCCGCATGGACATCGGCTTGATGTAGAGCGTGGCGCCGCCCTCGATCAGCACCGGCAGGTACGCCTTCCACGGCGCGATCGAGAGCGCGACGCGCTTCTGGTGGCGCGGCGAGAGTGACTTCCAGTTGACCACGAACCGCTCGATGCCGGGCAGCGCGGGCATCGGCGTGGCCGCGAAGCGGCGCTCGTACTCCGGGCGGTGGGTGTCGACCACGAAGCGCTTGGCCTCGAGCGCCCGCGACAGCACCGCGTGCGCGCGGCCGTACTCGGGGCACGCGCGCAGCGCGGCGCGGCAGCCGGCGATCGCCTCGGCGAAGCGCGCGTCCTCGAAGTCGAGCGACGCGAGCCGCACGCGTGCGTCGGCCCAGCCCGGGTGGGTGGCGAGCACCGCGGCGTACGCGGCGCGCGCGCCGGCGCGCTCGCCGTGCGCGAGCTGCGCGTCGGCTGCGGCCAGTGCCGCGCGGCCGCGAGCGTCGGCGAACGCCCGTGGATAGGCGGCGAGCAGCTCGGTGTAGTTCTTCGGCGCGTAGCCGTTGCCGAGCAGGTAGTGGGCGCTCGCGTGCGAGGGATCGGGCGTCACCGAGCAGGTCGCGGCGTACGGGTCGAGCACCGCGGCCCACTGCGCCGCGCGGATCGCCTCGTCGGTGCGCCCGAGGCGGATCAGCGTCTGCGCGAGCGTCTCGAGCGCGTCCGCCGACGGCGCCAGCGCCAGCGCCTCGGTCGTGCGCGCGAGCGCTCCGTCCCAGTCGCGGCGCCGCTGCAGCACCATCGCGAGCAGGTTCAGGGCGCTGGCGCGCGCCATCGGGCTCGGAAGCGCGCCCGCGCGCAGGTCCATGACGGCCGCCGGCAGCCGCTCGAGCAGCCGGGTGGCGCACGACTCGGCGCGCGCGTAGTCGAGCAGGTCGTACGCCAGGCGCCCGGCCGCCAGCAGGTCCGGGGTCGGCTCCGCGGTGCCGGGTGAGAGATCCAGCCCACGGGTGGCGCTCGCGATGCGGAAGCCCTCGTCGCACCCGCGCATCGCGAGGTAGCCGATGTGGCGCTCCTGGTCGGTCGCGTCGGGGCGCTCGAATGCCTGGCGGTCGCCGGGCGCCAGCGCGCCGTCGCGGGCGAAGATCGCCTCGCCGACCGCGAGCATCCAGTCGCGCCCGTCGCGCCGGTGGCTCACCGACAGGCTGCACGCCTCGTCCACGCGCCCGACGCGGATCAGGCAGCGCACCCGTGCGGGGCCGTCGAGACGCGCGAGCGCCTCGAGGTCCATGCGGTAGCTCTGCGCCACGGTCGCGAACAGCCCGGTGTCGGGCAGCGCGAGCCCGTCCACCGATACGGCCGCACGCGCCGCGGGCGCGGCGAACAGCGCCGCGCCCACGAGCGCGCATCCCAGCAGGGACACCCGCAGGGTCATGCCCGGGCCTTCTTGCTGGCCAGCACCATCTCCCAGCCCGTGAACAGCAGCAGCCCGCTCAGCAGCGCGAACGGGATCAGCGAGAGCAGGTCGGCGTGCGGGCCGTTGAAGAACGGATTGTGCGCGCCCGCCCACGCCGCGAGCTTCGCGTCGAGCTTCTCCATGCCGCCGGTCACGAACGCGATGATGATCCCGGCGATCGCGCCGCCGGCGATGTAGCCCGACGCGAGCAGCACGCCCGGGCTCTTGTCGGCCTCGGCCGCCATCTGCTCGTCGGTCAGGTTGTGGTGCGCGAGGTCCTTCCGGAGCTTGCGGTCCACCAGCCAGCGCACCCAGCCGCCGATCAGGATGGGCGAGGACGACGAGAGCGGCAGGTAGACGCCGACCGCGAACGCCAGCGACGGGATGCCCGACATCTCGAGCACCACCGCGATCATCACCCCGAACAGCACCAGCCCCCACGGCAGATGGCGGTCGAGGATGCCCTTGATGATGTACGACATCAGCGTCGCCTTGGGCGCGTCGAACTTGCGCACCGGGGTGCCGTCGGGCCGCTTCGTGAACGTGCCGTTGATGCCCGGGTCGGCGAGCCACACCGCGGCGCCCGCGTCGTTGACCAGGTACTTGCCGGCGGGCGCGCCGATGTCGTCGGTCTTCTGCCACACGTGGTAGGTCGTGCGCGTGGCCTCGGCCTGTGCGCCGCGGATCCAGTCGGTCTTCGCGAGCTTCGACACGTCCGTGGACAGCCCGGCCGGGGCGACCTGCGCGATCGGCACGTACACGGTGGCGGACTCGTTCAGCTTGAGCAGGATGGGCCCGAGCAGCAGCGACGAGAACAAGGCGCCCACCAGGATCGCGATCTGCTGGTAGCGCGGAGTGGCGCCGACCAGGAAGCCGGTCTTGAGCGCCTGCGAGGTGCCGCCGCCGTTGGAGGCCGCGATGCACACGATGCCGCCGACCGAGAGCGCGGTCACGTAGTAGAGGCCGCCGGTCCAGCCCACCGCCAGGAAGATGAGGCACGTGAGCAGCAGCGTCGCCACGGTCATGCCCGAGATCGGGTTCGACGACGAGCCGATCTCACCCACCAGGCGCGACGACACGGTGACGAACAGGAACCCGAACACCACGATCAGGATCGCGCCGAGCAGATTCATGTGGAGCGGCTTGGCGAACACGATCGCCGCCACCAGCGCCAGGATGCCGATGAACACGACGTTCATGGGCAGGTCGTGCTCGGTGCGGTGCGGGTCGGCGGCGCCGCGGACGGCGGTGACGTCGCGCAGGCCCTCCTTGAGCCCGTGCCAGATGGTGGGCAGCGAGCGCGCCAGCGAGATGATGCCACCCGCGGCCACCGCGCCGGCGCCGATGTAGAGCACGTACGCGCTGCGGATCTGCGACGGACCCATGTCGGCGATCGGGATGGTGCCGGGGGCGAGCGGGCCGGTGATGTGCTCGCCGAAGAACTTGATCATCGGGATCATCACCAGGTACGCGAGCACGCCGCCCGCGCACATGATCGAGGCGATCTGCGGGCCGATGATGTAGCCGACGCCGAGCAGCTCGGGCGAGATCTCGGCCGAGATCGAGCCGGCCGTGAACGGCTTGCTGAAGATGCGCTCGGGGACGTCCTTCCAGCCGCGGAACGCCGACATCGCCGCCTTGTACACCAGGCCGACGCCGAAGCCGGTGAAGATGGTGCGCGCCGACAGCCCGCGCTGCGGGCCCACCAGCTCGGCCGCCTTGGCCTCGACCGACGCCGCCGCGCGCGACTCCTCGGAGGCGCCGGCCTTGAGCACCTCGGCGCACGCGGTGCCCTCCGGGTACTTGAGCTTGCCGTGCTGCTGCACGATCAGCGCGCGCCGCAGCGGGATCATCATGAGGATGCCGAGCAGTCCGCCGAGCACCGCCACCAGCGCGACCCGGGTCAGCTCGAGGTCGAACCCGAGGATCATGATCGCCGGCATCGTCACGCCCACGCCGAACGCGATCGACTCGCCGGCCGAGCCGGCGGTCTGCACCAGGTTGTTCTCGAGGATGCTGGCGTCCTTGACCCCGAACACGTGCGCGAACTTGAACAGGATGACCGAGATCACCGCCACCGGAATCGAGGCGCTGACGGTCAGCCCCACCTTGAGCACCAGGTAGAGCGACGAGGCGCCGAACACCGCGCCCAGCAGGGTGCCCAGGATCAGCGCGCGGGCGCTGAACTCGGGCAGCCGGGCCTCGGCGGGGATGTACGACGCGAACGGCGTGTGGACGGTTGGCGGGCGAGCGCTCACGGAGCTCCTCCTCGGTCGATCGGCACGCGAAGCGTGGGGAATGCGCGGCGACTCTAGGCGGGGTCGGCGCGGGCCGTCAACGATTCGTACGCGGGCGCCGGCGCACGGTCGACCGCCGCGGCCGCGGGCCGCTCCGCTTGCCGCCGCTTCGCCCGCTTCACTATCCTGCGCCGCCATGACCGACCCCGCCGCGCTGCTCACCGCCACCGATCGCGCCGCGCTCGCGGCGCGCGGGATCGCTCCCGCGGAGGCTGCGGCGCAGCTCACGCGGCTGGCGGCCCCGCCGACTTACGCCGCGCTGGTGCGCCCGTGCACGCCGGGCGATGGGATCGAGCGGCTCGAGGGTGCGCGGCTCGCCGCACTTCAGGAGCGCGCCGCGCGCGCCGCGGAGGCCGGCCGCCTGTCACGCTTCGTGCCCGCCTCGGGGGCCGCCAGCCGCATGTTCAAGGAGCTGCTGGCCTGGCAGGCCCGCGGCGGCGCGACGACGCGCGCGGATCTGGCGGCGGCAGCGGCGCACGATCCGGACGCCCGCGCGGTGCTCGCGTTCGTCGAGGGCCTGCCGCGCTTCGCGTTCCACGATGCGCTCGCCGCCACGCTCGCGCGCCACGGCGGCGTGCTCGCGCGGCTCGCCGACGCCGGCCCGATCGAGGCGATCCTCGCGGCGTTGCTCGGCCCCGCCGGCCTCGGCTACGCCGAGCGGCCCAAGGGGCTGCTCG
The DNA here is from genome assembly GCA_963725865.1 of Candidatus Eiseniibacteriota bacterium. Classification (GTDB taxonomy): domain Bacteria; phylum Eisenbacteria; class RBG-16-71-46; order RBG-16-71-46; family RBG-16-71-46; genus CAVSAC01. Next base: position 855,897 of record CAVSAC010000010.1, on the reverse strand, counting down.
CGTTCCATCGCTCGCCGGCCGGGCCGCGCACCGCGTTCGAGGAGCAGCTCGAGGAGGCCGCCCTCGTCGCGCGCGACGCGGGCGGCCTCTGCCGCGCGCACTTCACCGTGAGCCCGGAGCACCGCGCGGGCTTCGAGGCGCTGCTCGCCGAGGCCGCGCCGCGCGTCGGCGCGCGGCATCGGGCGCACTTCGAGGTCGGCTTCTCGGTGCAGTCGCCGGCGACCGACACGCTGGCGCTCGACGGCGACGGGCGGCCGTTCCGCGACGCGCGCGGCGAGCTGCTGCTGCGCCCTTCCGGGCACGGGGCGCTGATCGGCAACCTCGGCGCGGTAGGCGGCGACGTGGTGCTGATCAAGAACGTCGACAACGTGCAGCCCGACGGCCGCCGCGACGCCACGCTGGCGTGGTGGGGGGCGCTCGCCGGCCTCGGGCTCGAGACCGCCGAGCAGGTGCACGCACTGCTCGCGCGGCTGGCGGACGCCGGGGACGGCGGCGCGTGCGACGCGGCCGCCGCGTACGCGCGCGAGACGCTGGGGCTGGCGCCTGCCCCCGATACTGCGGGCGCGCGCCGCGCGGTGCTGCGCGCGCTGCTCGACCGTCCGGTGCGGGTATGCGGCATGGTGCCCAACACGGGCGAGCCCGGCGGCGGTCCGTTCTGGGTGCGCGGCCGCGACGGCGCCGAGCGCCCGCAGATCGTGGAGGCCTCCGAGGTGGATCCGGCCTCGCGCGAGCAGCAGGCGCGGCTCCGCGCGGCGACCCACTTCAACCCGGTGTTCCTGGTCGGCCTGCTGCGCGATGCGGCCGGCGCGCCGCATGAGCTGGCCCGCTTCATCGATCCTGACGCGGTGATCGTCACCCACAAGAGCGCCGGTGGCCGCGCGCTGGTCGCGCTCGAGCGCCCGGGACTGTGGAACGGCGCGATGGCCGGCTGGCTCACGCGCTTCGTGGACGTGCCGCTCGAGGTGTTCACGCCGGTCAAGACCGTGAACGACCTGCTGCGGCCCGAGCACCAGCCGGTCTGACGCGGGCGGACTTGGCCGCCGCGCGGCCGGTAGGGTAGGTTCCCGCGCGTCGCGGTCGATCCGGTCCTCACGGAGGATCGGCCTCCATCACGCTGGCCGCGGGCACGCCGGACACGGTGCCCTCTCCGCGGCACGACCCCCTGACCTCCGAGGACACGCGCCGTGAGTGCTTCCCCCACGTTCCCGACCCCCACCGGCCGCGATGGCGCCCCCGCCCGGGTGCTCGTCACCGGCGGCTCCGGCTTCCTGGGGATCAACCTGATCCGCTATCTGCTCGCCCGCGGGCTGCGCGTGCGGTCGATCGACCTGCTCCCGTTCGACTACCAGGACTGCAAGGACCGGGTCGAGGCGGTGGTGGGCGACATCCGCGACCGCGCCGCGGTGGATCGGGCGATGGAAGGCGTGGACCTGGTGGTGCACGGCGCCATGGCGCTGCCGCTCTACCCGCCGCACGACATCATGACCACCGGCATCGACGGCACCCGCAACGTGCTCGCGAGTGCGCTGGCGCACGGCGTCCAGCGCGCGGTGCACATCTCGTCCACCGCCGTCTACGGGATCCCCGATCACCACCCGCTGGTCGAAACCGACAAGCTCGACGGCGTCGGCCCCTACGGCAACGCCAAGGTCGCGGGCGAGGGCGTGTGCGCGGAGTTCGTGAAGCAGGGTCTGTGCGTGCCGATCATCCGCCCCAAGAGCTTCATCGGGCCGGAGCGGCTGGGGGTGTTCGCGCTGTTCTACGACTGGGCGCAGGACGGCCGCGGCTTCCCGATGATCGGCAGCGGCCGGAACCGCTACCAGCTGCTGGACGTCGAGGACCTCTGCCAGGCGATCGTGCTGTGCCTGACGCTCGACCGCGCCACCGTCAACGACACGTTCAACATCGGCGCCCGGGAATTCACCACGATGGGCGAGGACTACCAGGCGGTGCTCGATCACGCGGGATTCGGCAAGCGGGTGCGCGGCTTCCCCGCGGCGCCGGTGATCTGGGCGCTGCGCCTGCTGGAGCTGCTCCACCTGTCGCCGCTCTACAAGTGGGTGTACGAGACCGCCAGCAAGGACTCGTTCGTCTCGGTCGAGAAGGCCGAGCGCGTGATCGGCTACCGCCCGCAGTTCTCGAACAAGCAGGCGCTGATCCGCAACTACGAGTGGTACCTGGCGCACCGCGCGGACTTCGGGACCAGCTCGGGGGTGTCGCACCGCGTGCCCTGGAAGCAGGGCGCCCTGGGCTTCGTGAAGCGCTTCTTCTAGGCGCGGCGCGGGGCGCCCCCCGCGCGACCGGCTGGTCCGGAACGACGCCGCCGCGGCTCCTGCGAGCCGCGGCGGTCGTGTTCGTGCGCCGGTGCCGCTACTTCTTCAGCCGGATGACCCAGAACGGCGCACCCTGCGGGTCGGCGAGCAGGGCACAACGACCGACGTCGCCGGCGTCGAACGCCGGATGCAGCACCTTGCCGCCGAGGCTGCTCGCCTTCGCCACCGCGGCATCGCAGTCGGCGACCGAGAAGTAGAGGCCCCAGTGCGGCGGCACCTCGCGCTGCCCCGGCTCCAGCGTCATCATGCCGGCGGCCTGCGACTCGCCGCGCTTCCACGTCACGTACTGGACGCCGCCCATCGACTCGTGCTTCGCCGTCCACGGCAGCGTCCGGGTGTAGAACCGCTCCGCGCCCGCGGCGTCGGGCGTCATGAGCTCGCTCCAGCAGTGGGTGTTCAGCTCGCCGACGCGACTGACGCCGAAGTGCTTCAGCGGCTCCCAGATCGCGAAGCTCGCGCCCTGCGGGTCGCGGAGCACCGCCATGCGCCCGATGTCCATGACGTCCATCGGTCCCATCAGCACGGTGCCGCCGGCCGCGGTCGCCTTCGCAGTGGTGTCGGCGGCGCTGGCGACGCTGACGTACTGCATCCAGTGCGGCGGCGTGCCGGCCGCGAGCTGTTCCTTCATCATGGTGTAGCCGGCTGCGACGTCGTTCTCGCCGATGCGGAACATGGTGTACGGCGAGGCGCCGGTGGGGTCCTCGCGCATCGACCAGCCGAACAGGGCCATGTAGAACTTGCGGGCGGCCGCGATGTCCGTGGTGTTGAGCTCGAACCAGCAGAAGGTGCCGGGGGCGTGGGTGCTGACGACGGGCATGGGGTCCTCCGCGTGAGGGGGTCGACGAACGCTGGGAACGCGCGCGACTCTAGGCATCGCGGCTGGCGGGTACGATCCTCGGCGCGCGAGCGCGGCCATTTGGGGCACGAGCGCGCGGCGGGCTCACGGAAGGCGGCCGCACGCCGCGCCGGGAGCGGGCCGGCGGGCTGTCGGAGATGAACGTGCTCCGCGCCGGGAGCGGGCCAGCAGGCGATCCGGAAAGGTCGCTTTGCCGCGGGCATCCTGCCCGCGGCGGCGCTGCGTTCGCTCGGACCGCGGCTTCCTGCCGCGGTCCGGCTCACGATCCCTTCCTGCTCGCCTGCTGGCCCGCTCCCGGCGCTCCCCGCGGGCTCGGGACACCCGGCGTTCGTCCCAAGCGAGCGGCTCGCCGCACGGATTGCGACGAACGGGTGCACCTCGGCTGCACAGGGGCTGGGCGGAATTGGATGCGCTCGGACGCTCTGCTAGTTTTCCACGCATGGCACGACTCCGTTGGGTGGTACCCGTTCTGGTGCTTGCTCTGTCGTTCGCGGTCGGTGCGCCATCGCGCGGGCGGGCGGTTGCGGCCCGGCGATCGGTGCCCGCGGCGGCCGGGCCGCGCAGCGTGTTGCCGTTCGTGCGCGACGACTGGTCGCGCGCGATGGAAATGGCGCGCCAGCGTCATCTGCCGGTGTTCGTCGAAGCCTGGGCGCCGTGGTGACACACGTGTCGCTCCATGAGGGCGTTCGTCTTCACGGACGAGGCTCTCGCGGGGCTTGCCGGACGGTCCGTCTGGCTCGAACTCGACATGGAGAAGGCGGTCAACGCGCCGCACAGCAAGCGCCCGCTGGCCCTGGCGGCGCTGCCGACGTTCTACGTCGTCGACCCGCGGGATGAGACCGTCGCCTTGAAGTGGGTGGGGGCGATGACGGTGCCGCAGGTGGAGCGCTTCGTGGCCGACGGCCGGCTGGCGGTGGAGCGCCACGGCGAGCCGCGCGGGCGCACACCGGCGGACAGCGCGCTGGCGCGCGCGGACCGCGCGTATGCTGCCGGCGACGACTCGGCCGCGGTGCTCGCGTACCGCGCGGCGCTCGATCGCGCGCCCGCCGACTGGCCGTCCTATGCGCGCGCGACCGAGGCGCTGCTGTTCGCGGCGTCGCGGGCGTCGGCGTACGAGACCGGCGCCACGTCGGCGCTCGCGGCCCTGCCGAGGCTCGGCCGCACGGTCTCGGCGGCGAACATCGCGGGGAGCGGGCTCGGCTGCGCGATCGAGCTGCCCGACACGCTGGCCGCGCGCGCGGAGTGGATCCACGCGCTGCTGCCGCCCGCGCGCGACCTGGTCGCCGACCGCACGATCGCGATGGCGGCCGACGACCGCTCGGGGCTGTTCATCGCGATCGGCGAGGCGCTCGATGCGCTCGGCGACAGCGCCGGCGGTCCACGCCAACACCGTCGCGTGGTCGGCCTTCCTCGACGAGCAGGCCGAGCGGGCGACGTCGCCCGCGGCGCGCATGGTGTTCGATTCGCACCGGCTGAGCGCCTACCTGGATCTGGGTCAGGCCGAGCGCGCGATCCCGATGCTCGAGGCGTCGGAGCGTGACGCGCCCGACGATTACAATCCACCCGCGCGCCTGGCGATCGCGTACAACGCGCTGCGCCGCTGGGACGAGGGGGTGGCGGCCTCGGATCGCGCGATGGTGAGGGTCTACGGCCCGCGCAAGCTGACGCTCTACAATGTGCGCGTCCAGCTCTTCAACGGTCGCGGGGATCGCGATGCGGCGCGGCGCACGCTCGGGGAGGCGCTGGAATTCGCGCAATCGCTGCCCGCGGGGCAGCGCAGCGAGTCGACCATCGCGGGGCTCCGCACGCGGCTGCAGGCGATGACGCCATGAGTCCCGTGCGCCGACCGGCCGCCGGCGGGAGGGAGGCTTCGATGCGGACCAGGACGGTGACCGCGCGCGGCGCGCGCGGGCTGGCGGTGGCGCTGCTGCTGGGCGCCGGGCTGGGGATGCTCCCGGGCTGCGCGACGACTCGGCTGGCGACCGAGTGGACCGACACCGAGCGCGCGCCCCAGGGCTATCGCACTTGGTTCGTGCTCGCGGCGATGCCCGATCCGGTGAAGCGCCGCCAGTGGGAGGACGCGTTCGTGCGCCAGCTCGCGACGCGCGGCGTGTCCGCGACCCCGAGCCACCGGCTGTTCCCCGAGTCGTTCCCCGATACGGCCGAGGCGCGCACCAAGCTGCGCGAGGGTGGCTTCGACGGACTGCTCACGGTTCGCAAGGGCGCCGAGGACGAAGTGCAGCGCCGCAGCGGCGGCGCGGGCGTCGGTGTCGGCGGCACGTTCATGCCGTTCTGGGGCATGTACGTGAGCGTGTTCCACCAGTCCCGCGGACGCACCACCGTCGAGCCAGAGCGCGTCGTGGGCTACGACGTGGAGGTGTGGGAAGGCGCCAGCTCCGGGCGCATGGTGTGGGCCGGGCGCACGCCGCTGGTGCAGCCCGCGCCGATCGAGCAGGTGAGCCGGGACGTGGCGTCCACGGTGGTGCCCCGGCTGGTGAGCGCGAAGCTGCTGCCCTGAAGGACGCGGCTCAGGCCGCGCCGGTGGGGCGCGGCGGGCCGGCGGGCGACGTCGACCCCGTGGCGCGGACGATCGCCGGACGGCGGCGCTTGTTGCGGTACAGCGCCTCGTCGGCACGGCTCAGCAGGGTCTCGAGGCTCGCGCCCGCGGCGTCCATCGACGCCGTCCCGATGCAGAGCGACAGGCGATAGGGCCCCCGCTGCGCGGCGTGGGCGGCCTCGAACTTCGAGACGATGCGCGCCGTCACGGTGGTCGCCGAGCGCTGGTCCGCATCGTGCGCCAGCGCCACGAACTCGTCGCCACCGAAGCGCGCGAGCACGTCGGATTCGCGCAGCGCGCGACGCAGCAGCCACGCGACGCGGGTCAGCGCGCGATCGCCCTCCTCGTGGCCGAAGCGATCGTTGATGCTCTTGAGGTCGTCGACGTCGGCGCACAGCAGCAGCAGCCGGCGCCCGTTGCGACGCGCCAGCAGCAGGTGGCTCTCGGCGAGCGCGGCGAAGCCGCGCCGGTTGTGCAGCCCGGTGAGCGGATCGGTCCAGCACTGCTCGCGCAGCTCGTTCAGCCGCCGGTGCCGCTCCACCGCGCACCACAGCGAGCGTCCGAGTGTGAGCGGCGTCATGGTCTCGGCCAGCAGGTAGTCCTGCGCGCCCTCGCGGACCGCCTCGACGGCCACCGGCTCGTCCTCGCTGTGCGCGAGCGCCACGACCGGGAACTGTGGCGCCACGGTGCGCAGCCGGCGGAGCGCGTTCAGTCCGCCGCCGGCGGGATGCCCCAGCCCGAGCAGCACCACATCGGGATGCGCGCGCATGACGCTCGTCACCACGCGCGACAGCCGCACCGTCTCACTCATCTCCAGTGGCGGCGCGGCGGGGTCCCGCAGCGCATCCCGCACGGGCTCGGCGTCGCGACCGTGATCCAACGCGAGCAGCACCCGCAGCGGACGCACCGCGGCGGTCCCCGCACCCGGGTCCGCGCGCCCATCGTCGCGATGTCGTTCGAGCGCCTGTGACATGAGGAGCCTGCCCATGGAGGCGATCGTCCGCGGCCTGCCCGAGCAATCGCCCAGCCTGCCCGTGGGGCCGCCCGGTCGGGAGGTCCCGCGCCGGACGTTTCGCATGAAGCATGCCGCCCGGCTGCCAGCCACGGCTCCACGGCTCAAGTGGCCGCCAGCCGACGACCTGGCCAAAAGCGGTCGCCGGCCCGGACCGGCGAGGGGTTGGCCACCACGGCAGAAATCACCCATGCCGGGCGAGCAATCAGGATCCGACGCCGTCCGCGATCGTCAGGTGCACCTCGCCGCGCCCGGGCGGCGCCAGCACGACATCGCCGCGCCGGCCCTGCAGACACCCCGGCGGCAGGGGCCCGGCGAGATGCGTCGCCGGCGGCAGCGTGAGCGCCGTCCAGACCGGCACCGGCGTCCACGACCAGCGTGCCTCGCGGCCCTCACGCGCGAACGAGAGATCGATGAGGCCCCAGCGCGTCGGCGCGCGTCGCACGCGGCTGCCCGTCCACCACGCAGTGCGTGCGCCGAGCGTGAGCTGCAGCACGTCCGCATCGTCGTAGAGCAGGCTGTTCCGCACGAGCGCGATGAGCGCCGCGGCGGCGGTCGGATGCGGCGGGTAGTTCACGCCGAAGTCCCGTTTCGAGCGGGAGAAGATCTCGGCCGCGCCGCCGCCCGCCGAACGCCATGCGAGGCTCGCCGCCAGGACGCTGTCCGCGATCGCGCGGTGTCCCGAGACCAGCGCCCACGTCCCCAGGTCGGCCGCGACGTAGGTGTGCGCGGCATCCGGGTCGCGGTAGTGCCCGAGTCCCGCGCCGCCGGTCGCGGCCCAGTACCTGCGCGCCATGGCCAGCAGTCGCGGATCATCCGGCGGCAGCACGCGGCACGGATAGCCCACGGCGAGGTTCCCCCAATCCGTCCCCGGTCCCTGCCACGAGGGCGGGACGTCCGGTTGCCCCGTCGCCGCGAGGCTCGCCTGGAACGTGCGCCGATATCGAAGCTCGGAACGCCCGATGGAATCCGCCGCCGCGTTCTCACCCGCCGCGCGCAGCAGCCGCTCGGTCGCCCGATAGCCCGCGATGGCCCAGGCATCGTTGCCGACCAGTTGCGCCTCGACGAGCTCGGCGTCGTGCGGATCGGTGATGGGCAGCAGCCCCGCGATGCCTCGGCCGCCGCCCGGACGCGCGCCTCCGCGCGCGCGCTCGAGGGCGCGCCACGCGCGCACGCCCGCGTCGGCGTAGCGCCGCACGTCGGGGGCCGGTCGCGGGCGCAGCAGGACCTGTTCGAACGCCCACATCGCCTGTCCGGTGCCGTCGAGCTGCCCGCCCTGGCTGCGGAACGGCCCGTGGGGCCACTGGAACGCCAGGAAGGACTGCGCGAGCTCGCGCGCCTCGCGCGTATAGCCCGCGATCGCCAGCGCCTGCATCGCGCGCGCCCCGTCGCGCAGCCAGACGTCGCGATAGTGGAACGGCCCTCCGATCGGGACCCAGGCATCGAGCCGCCGCTCGCGCAGCGACAGGAGCAGCACGGCGGCGGCGCGCCACGCGTGCACCACCTCCGGATCCGGGAGCTCGATCGTGGCACCCCGGTCCATCGTGCGCAGCCAGTACTCGCGCACCGAGCGGACGCGCTCCGCGTGCGAGACGCGCGCCCAGCTTTCGAGTGACGAGCCGCGGAGCGGGTAGGCCGGGAGCACGGCGCGAAACGTCCGTCGTTCCCCGGGACGCAGCTCGAAGCGCGTGACGAGCGAATGCCCCGTGACCTCACCCGCGCCGACCCCCATCACCGAGTCGGCGGGGACGGCGGTGAGCCAGCACGTGTTCCACGGCACGCCGAGCAGGGAATCGGGGTCGCGATACGATGCGTCGAGCGGCGCGGGCTCGATCGCGAGCTCCGACCGCACGGCGCGCCTCGCGATGCCCTGGTTGGTCACCGTCACCTGCAGCGAGACGAGCACGTTCCGCCGATCGAGCGGATCGCGTTCGAGGGGCAGCGGCGCGCGGGCCAGCAATTGGTCCGCGCGCTGGAGCGGCAGGCTCGCGAACAACGCGTCCACCGCACGCCGATCCGCCGCACGTTCGCGTGCGGCGAGCATGCGCGCGAAGAGGCCGCGCGGCGCGAACGGCCCCGGCTCGGGCTCGGGACATGCGATCGCCTCATAGTCCCATTGCACGCCCCCGCCGCGACGTGTCCAGCGGAGCACCGGCAGCCAGCGGTCCTCGCACGCGATCGATCGCGGAGCCGCCGCCGGCGAATCTCCCGCGCACGCCGTGATTCGCACGGCCCACACGCCGTTGTAGAGATCGCCGCCCGGGGTCACCTGGAAGGCGCGCGTGCCGCCCGGCCACATGAGGGCGCCGAGCGGGCGTGCGTACGCCTCGGGGACCTGGTCGGCAGTCCACGCGCGGGCGGGCTCGTGGCGCGGGGCACAGCCCGCGACGAGCGCCGCGGGCAGGAGCAGCAGGGCGAGGCGCCGCAGGGCTCTCGGGGTGCGCATTCCTGTCTCATCGGCAGGATCGCGCCGTGGATTGAGAAGGTTGGAGCGTGATCGAGCGACCGAAAGACCGCGGAGTGCCTGCCGCTCCGCGGCGTGGCGCCGCGTTCCGTCGCGCGCTAGGCTGCGCGCATGCTCCGCCCGCGCGTTCCCCGCCCGCTCTCGGACTCCCACGCACGCATCCGCGCGGTGGTGCGCCGCATCCCGCGCGGGCGGGTCGCCACCTACGGACAGGTCGCCGCACTCGCGGGGCTGCCGCGTCACGCGCGGCTGGTGGGCTACGCGCTCCATGCGTTGCCCGACGCGACGCCGCTGCCGTGGCATCGCGTACTGGGCGCCGGCGGGCGCATCAGCCTGATGCGCTCGCCCGGCGGCGCGGGGGTGACCCAGCGCATCCGACTCGAGCGCGAGGGCGTGCGCTTCGACGCGCGTGGCCGCGTGAACCTCGCGCGCCACGGCTGGAAGCCGCGCGCGGCGCTCAGGCCGACTGCTTCATCCGCTCCGCGACCGCCGCGACTTCGCGCCCGCTGATGCCGCGCTGGCGGCGCCACGCGATCTCGTCGGCGTAAGCCTGCTCGAAGTCCGCCGCGACGGTGGAGGCGCTCACCGGGCGCAGCGCGCGCGCCGGGCGCTCGGCGCGCATGCGGGCGAGCAGCGCCGACGGATCGAGTCCCGGCGCGTTCACGCGCACGCAGCCCGGGCGACCCTCGAGGCCGGTGGCCGGCAGCGTGGTGAACTGGGCACTGGTTCCGTCCTGGTAGCGGCACACGCACTCCACCCACGAGCCCGCCTTGGGGTGCTCGTAGACGACCGCGACCAGCGCGTCGCCCGCGTGCGCCAGCAGGCGCAGCACCACGCCGGGCATCTCGGCCACCGTGAACGTGCCCGCGTCGCGGAAACCCTCGCGCGCGAAGTCCGCCGCCAGCCGCTCCGAGCGCTCGCGGTCCCGCCACACGCCCGGCGTGGCCGGCATCAACTGGATGCGGTCGGGCTGCTTCGCGAGCGCCGCTTCACCCACGACGCGACCGAGCCAGAGGCGCAGCAGGGCGCGGAGCAGGAACGGCACGACGACGACCGAGACGAGGGCGGAGAGAGCGACGACGGTCAGGGTGTTCATGAAGCCTCCGGGATCACGGCCGGTCGGGATGGTCCCCGCAGGTATCGGCCGTTCGGCCGCCGCCGCGCAGTGGATCGTGGCCGCGGCCGCCCGGGTCGGGCGGGGCCCCGGCGGACGGCGGGGGCGGCCGCGGGGACCGCGGCGGACCGCATTTCCGCCCTTGATGCGGCGTGCGTCGCGAGGTTATGTGTACCCGCTTCCACTCGACCACCGGCGGTCCATCCCCCCACGCGGACGGCCCGAATCGCCGCGAGCGCCACCCCTGCCAGCCGGCCGCGAGCCGTTGGGCCAAAGAGGCGGAGACGATGACGAACAACCAGGTCCTGAAGTCCTGGGTCGAGGATGTGGCCGCGATGTGCCAGCCCGACCGGATCGCGTGGTGTGACGGATCCGAGCGCGAGTACCAGGACATGCTTCGCATCATGGTGCAGTCCGGCAGCGCGATCTGGCTCGACCCGGTCCGGCGCCCGAACAGCGTCTTCGTGCGCTCCGATCCCGCGGACGTGGCGCGGGTCGAGGACCTGACGTTCATCTGCTCGCGGCGTCGCGAGGACGCCGGCCCCACGAACAACTGGCGCGACCCGGGCGAGGTGAAGAAGACCCTCGCCGAGCTCTTCACCGGCGCGATGAAGGGCCGCACGATGTACGTGATCCCCTACAGCATGGGCCCGATCGGCTCGCCGATCGCGCGCATCGGGGTCGAGCTCACCGACTCGCCGTACGTGGTCGCGAACATGCACATCATGGCGCGCGTCGGCGCGCGGGTGCTCGCGGCGCTGGGCGCCGACGGCGAGTTCGTGCGCGGCCTGCACACCGTGGGTGCGCCGCTCGAGGGAGCGCAGCCCGACTCGCCGTGGCCGTGCAACCCCACCACCAAGTACATCTGTCATTTTCCCGAGACGCGCGAGATCTGGTCGTTCGGCTCCGGGTACGGCGGCAACGCGCTGCTCGGCAAGAAGTGCCACGCCCTGCGCATCGCCTCCGTGCAGGCGCGCGACGAAGGCTGGATGGCCGAGCACATGCTGATCCTCGGCATCACGAACCCGCAGGGCGAGAAGGCCTACGTCGCCGCGGCGTTCCCGTCGGCGTGCGGCAAGACCAACCTGGCGATGCTCCGTCCGACGCTGCCGGGCTGGAAGGTGGAGACCGTCGGGGACGACATCGCCTGGATGAAGTTCGGCGCCGACGGCCGCCTGTACGCGATCAATCCCGAGGCGGGGTTCTTCGGCGTGGCCCCCGGCACCAGCGTGCAGAGCAACCCGAACGCGATGCGCACCATCGAGCGCAACTCGATCTTCACCAACTGCGCGATCACGCCCGAGGGGGACGTGTGGTGGGAGGAGATGGGCCCGCCGCCGGCGGAGGCGGTCGACTGGCTGCGGCGGCCGTGGACCGAACAGAGCGGACGCAAGGCGGCCCACCCGAACGCCCGCTTCACCACGCCCGCGCGCCAGTGTCCGGTGATCTCGCCGGAGTGGGAGGACCCGCAGGGCGTGCCGATCTCGGCGATCCTGTTCGGCGGCCGCCGCGCCACGGTGGTACCGCTGGTGAACGAGGCGCTGTCGTGGCGGCACGGGACGTTCCTCGGCTCGATCATGAGCAGCGAGACCACCGCGGCCGCCGCCGGCGCGGTCGGCACGCTGCGCCACGATCCCTTCGCCATGCTGCCGTTCTGCGGCTACCACATGGGCGACTACTTCCAGCACTGGCTCGACACCGGCGCGAAGGCGGACGCGGCGAAGCTGCCGCGGATCTTCTACGTGAACTGGTTCCGCAAGAGCGCCGAGGGGAAGTTCCTGTGGCCGGGCTACGGGGAGAACAGCCGCGTGCTGAAGTGGGTGTTCGAGCGCGTGACCGGCACCGCGCAGGCGGTGGACACGCCGATCGGGCGGCTGCCCGCGCCCGGCGCGCTCGACCTGAGCGGGCTCGAGGTTCCGCCCGCGGCGCTGGCCGAGCTGCTGAGGGTGGACGTGGAGGGCTGGAGCGCGGAGCTGCCGCTCATCCGCAAGCACTACGAGAAGTTCGGGGCCAAGCTCCCACAGGGGCTGAAGGAGGAGTTGGCGGCGCTCGAGAAGCGGCTGTCCAGCGCGAAGGCCGGCGCCACCGCGTAGCGGGCGGCGCCGGCCTGCCACGCCGGCGCCACCGCGTAGCCCGCGGCTCCGGCCGGCCGCGCCCGCTACAGCGCCTTGCTCAGCGCCGCGGTCAGCACCTCGGGAGCGCCCTCGGTGACGTGCACGTTGTCCTCGATGCGGATGCCGCCGAATTCGAGCAGGCCGTCGACCTTCGCCCAGTTCACCGCGTCCCGGTACCTGGCGCGGCGCTCCGGGTGGTTGAGCAGCGCGGGGATGAAGTAGATGCCCGGCTCGACGGTGATGGTGTAGCCCGGCTGCAGTGGCAGATCGGTGCGCAGCATGCTGAGCCCCGGCCGCGTGCTGCGCTTGCGCCCCGGGAGGTAGCCGCTCGCGTCGCGGACCCCGAGGCCGACCAGGTGGCCGAGGCCGTGCGGGAAGAACATCGCGTGCGCGTCGCGCTCGATCAGCGCGTCGACGTCGCCGCGCAGGATGTCGAGCGCCACCAGCCCCTCGGCCAGCTCGCGGCCGGCAGCCAGGTGGATGTCGCGCCACTCCCCGCCCTTCACGCAGCGGGCGACGCCGCGCTCCTCGACCGCGAGCACCACCTGATAGAGGTCGCGGAAGAATCCGTCGGCCTTGCCGGCGCGGTAGGTGCGCGTGATGTCGCTCGCGTAGCGCTGGATCTCGGCGCCGGCGTCGATCAGCACCGCATCGCCGTCCTTCAGCGCCCGCTCCGTGGGGCTGAAGTGGAGCACGCCCGAGTGCGAGCCCGCGCCGACGATGGTGCCGTACGCGGTGCACTCGCCGCCGTGGCGGAAGAACTCCGCCTCCAGCTCGACCTGCAGCGCGCGCTCGGTGACGCCGGGGCGGATGAGCCCCTTCACCTTCTCGAAGCCGGCCACCGTGGCGGCCGCCGCGCGGCGCATGCGTGTCAGCTCGACTTCGTCCTTGGGGCGCCGTGCGTGCGACAGCGCGTCGCGCAGCTCCTCGAGGCGTCCGCCGCCGCTCGGGATGCCGGCGAGCGGCGATCCGAGGTTGAGGATCGCGCGCCCGCGGCGCGCGTGGAGCCAGCCCGGCAACTCGTGAACCGGAACGCCCTGGACCTCGGTCTTGCCCTCCCACACCTGCTCGGCCTCGGTGATCGGCGGCACGAAGTCCACCCAGCCCGACTTGGGATCGAACGCCACCACGCCGCCGACGCACTCGGTGTCCGCGAGCCAGAAGTACTCGGCGTGCGCGATGAAGGGATAGGTCTGGTCGGCGCCGCCGGGAATGGAGAGGGGCTCGCCCGCGCCCACCAGCACGATCTCGTCGGTGAGCGACCAGGCGGCGGCGGCTCGGGCGCGGCGCTGCTCGAGGTAAGTGGCCATCGGGATCGGGACTCCTTTCGCGCGCGGGCCGTGCCCGCGCTCAGGTGGTGTAGTCGGCGTTGATGGAGACGTACTCGGCGCTGAGGTCGCAGGTCCAAACGGTGGCCGCGGCGGATCCGAGCCCCAGCTCGAGCCGGATCACGACCGGGTCCTGGCGCAGGCGCGCGGCGGCCGCGCGCTCGTCGTGGGAGGCGCGCACGCCGTGCTCGACCACGCGGACGGCGTCGTCGACCGGTCCGAACGCGAGCGCGATCCGCGCCGGGTCGAGCGCGACGCCGCACGAGCCGGCGGCGGCCAGCACGCGGCCCCAGTTGGGATCGCCGCCGTGGATCGCGGTCTTGACCAGCAGCGAGCGCGCGATCGCGTCGGCGACCGCGTGCGCCGAGCGCTCGTCGACGGCCCCCGCGACCGCGACCTCGACCAGCCGCGTGGCGCCCTCGCCGTCGCGCGCGATCTGGCGCGCGAGCGAGCCGCACACCGACGCGAGCACGGCCGCGAACGCCGGCTCGTGGGCGGCATCCACCGTGACGCCCGCGGCGCCCGAGGCGAGCAGCAGCACGGTGTCGTTGGTGCTCATGTCGCCGTCCACGCTGATGCGGTTGAACGAGCTCGCCACCGCGGCGGCGAGCAGGCGCTGGAGCGCGGAGGGCGCGACCGCGGCGTCGGTGGTGACGATCGCGAGCATCGTGGCGAGGTCGGGGTGGATCATGCCGGCGCCCTTGGCGAAGCCGCTCACGATCACGGCGCGGCCGCCGATCACGGCTTCGGCGCCCGCCACCTTGGGGCGGGTGTCGGTGGTCATGATGGCGCGCACCGCGTCGGGTGCCGAATCCGCACCGCCGGGCGCGGTCAGCGCGGTGACGCCGCGCGCGAGCTTGTGCATGTCGAGCGGCGCCCCGATGACGCCGGTCGAGAGCACCAGCACCTGGGCGGGCTCGGCGCCCACCGCGGTCGCCGCCAGCGCCGCCATCGCACGCGCGTCGGCCATCCCGGGCTCGCCGGTGCAGGCGTTGGCGCAGCCCGAGTTGGCGATCACCGCGCGCACGTCCCCGGCGCGTGCGCCCAGCACCTCGCGGTCGAGCAGCACCGGCGCGGCCGGCACCCGGCAGGTGGTGAACACGCCCGCGGCGCTGCAGGGCTGTTCGCTCCACACCAGCGCGAGGTCGGGCCGGCCGCTGGCCTTGAGCCCGCAAGTGGTGGCGCGCGCGCGGAAGCCGGGGGCGAGGCGGAAGCCGTCGAGCATGCGATCGGGATCGGCGTGGGCGTCCATGCGAGGTCCAGGTGGGGAGCGGACGGCGTGCGGCGCGCATCTTAGCAGCAGCGCGGAAGCGCCGGCCACGCGAACGCGCCGCGCTCGTCACCGCATCCCGCGCGGCGGTCGAGCGCGTGGCATGCGAGTGCCGCAGCCGGCCGGCCCGCCGAGCGGCGTGCGGATCGGGGATCGCAGAGGGCGCTGGCCGCGGCTGGTATCACGCCGGGCAGCGGCGTAGGCTGCGCGGACTCGAGAGTTCAGTCCCCCGATCACCGAGGAGGACGTCATGCGCATTCACTCGCCGTTCGTCGCGCTGTCGGCGGCGCTGCTGCTCGCCGGTTCGCTCGCCGTGTCCGCGCGCGCCGCCGACCCGCCGGCACCCGACCTCGACACGCGGCTGTCGGCGATCGAGAAGCGACTCGACGCCGCCGAGTACGCCCGCGACCAGCTCGCGAAGGGCATCGACGACATCCTGTGGTTCGAGCGCGTCGGCGAGGTGGCCGACATCGACAAGGTGTTCATCACCGGGCCGCCGAATCCGAAGGGCACGCCGATCTACGGCATCGCGAACGAGCGCCATCCGCTCAAGTTCTGGACCTACGTGTTCGTGCCGAAGAAGCTCGACCGGCGCGGCAAGGCGCCGCTGCTGGTGCTCCCGCACGGCGGCGTGCACGCCGACTTCACCACCTACCACACCCACATCATCCGCGAGCTGATGGACAAGGGGTACGTGGTGATCGCGCCCGAGTACCGCGGTTCGACCGGCTACGGTCGCGAGTTCCAGGAGAGCATCGACTACGGCGGACTCGAGATCGACGACTGCGTCGCCGCACGCGACTGGGCGGTGGAGACGCTGCCATTCGTGGACGCCGGTCGCGTCGGCATCGTGGGCTGGAGCCACGGCGGGCTGATCGCGCTGATGGCGGTGTTCGACCATCCCGAGAAGTTCAAGGTGTGCTTCGCCGGGGTGCCCGTCTCCGACCTGGTCGCGCGCATGGGCTACGCGGGCGCCGACTACCAGGAGGAGTTCGCCGCGCCGTATCACCTCGGCAAGACCGCGAGCGAGGACGTCGACCTGTATCGCAAGCGCTCGCCGGCGTGGAACGCGGAGAAGCTGCGCACGCCGCTGCTCATCCACACGACCACCAACGACCGCGACGTGAACGTGATCGAAGTCGAGCACCTGATCGCGCAGCTGAAGGCGGCGGACAAGCACTTCGAGTACAAGATCTACACGGATGCCCCGGGCGGGCACTCGTTCGACCGCATCGACACCGCGTACGGTCGCCAGGCCCGCCAGGAGGTCTGGGCGTTCCTCGCGAAGTACCTCAAGTGACGCGCGCGGCCGGCCGGCGAGGGGCCGCGTGAGCTTCCGCGAGGACGGCGCCGCCGCGCTCGAGTGGGCGGCGCGCTATCTCGAGACGCTGCGCGAGCGCCCGGTGCTCGCGCAGGTGGCGCCGGGCGAGCTGCGCGCGCGGCTGCCGGCGCACCCGCCCGAGCACGGCGAGCCGTTCGCCGCGGTGCTGCGCGACCTCGACGACGTGGTGATGCCGGCCGTCACGCACTGGCAGCATCCGCGCTTCTTCGCCTACTTCGCGAACACCGCGATCGAGCCGGCCGTGCTCGCGGAGATGCTGGCGGCCACGCTCAACAACGTCGGCTTCCTGTGGCGCACCAGCCCGGCGCTCACGGAGCTGGAGTCGCACGTGCTGGGCTGGGCCGCCGAGCTGCTCGGGCTGCCGGCCGGGTGGCACGGGCACATCGAGGACACGGCGTCGACATCGACGTTCGCGGCGCTGGTCGCCGCGCGCGACGCCGCGCCGGGCCGTCGCGTGGTCGCGGCCTCGGAGCACGCGCACTCGTCGGTCGAGAAGGCGTGCCACATGGCGGGCCTCGAGCTGCGGCGGATCCCGGCCGACGAGGCGTTCCGCATGCGTGCCGACGCGCTCGACCTGGCGGGCGCCTGCGCGGTGGTCGCGACGGTGGGGACCACCTCGAGCACCAGTGTCGACCCGGTGCCGGCGATCGCCGACGCCGCCGAGCGCGCCGGGGCGTGGCTGCACGTCGACGCCGCGTACGCGGGCGGGGCGATGGTCTGCCCGGAGCTGCGCTGGGCGTTCGCGGGGGTGGAGCGCGCCGACTCGCTGGTGGTGAACGCGCACAAGTGGATGTTCACGCCGATGGACTGCTCGCTGTTCTGGAGCCGGCGACCGGACGCGCTGCGGCGCGCGTTCAGCCTGGTGCCGGAGTACCTCCGCACCGCCGACAGCGCGGACGTGAACCTGATGGATCACAGCCCGGTGCTCGGCCGCCGCTTCCGCGCGCTCAAGCTGTGGACGGTGCTGCGCTGCCTGGGGCGCGACGGGCTGCAGCGCCTGATTCGCGAGCACGTGGCGCTGGCGGAGCGTTTCGAGTCGTGGGTGCGCGCGACCCCGGGCTGGACGGTGTGCGCGCCGCGGCCGTTCTCGGTCGTGTGCTTCCGCTACGACGCCGACGACGCGGCGAACTCGGCGCTGATGGAGCGCGTGAACGCGAGCGGCGAGGCGTTCCTGTCGAGCACCAAGCTGGCCGGCCGGACCGTGCTGCGGCTCGCGATCGGCAACGCGCGCACCACCGAGGACGACGTGCGGGTGGCCTGGGACGCGTTGCGGCGCGAGGCGGCGGCCCGCGGCTGAGGTCGCGCGCCGCGCGGGTTACGCGGCCGCCGGCGGAGTCGAGGCGCGCCCCAGTGGCGCGCGCGCGGCGAGCACCACGCCCGCCAGGACGAGCGCCGCACCGGCGAGCGTGAGCCGCGACGGGACCTCGCCCAGCCACGCGAACGCGAGCGCCGCCGAACCCACCGGCTCGCCCAGCAGCGCGAGTGCCACCACCGTGGCCGGCACGTGCCGCAGGGCCCAGTTGAACGTGCTGTGTCCGAGCAGCTGCGGGACCAGCGCGAGCAGCACGATCCAGCCCCACGCCGCGCGCGGCACCGCCCCGACGTCGGTGCGGGTGGCGACCACCGCGAGCGTCAGCAGCACTGCGGCGATGCCGTACACGAGCGTCACGTACGGCACCAGCGGCAGGCGGCCGCGCAGTCGCCGGCCGACGAGCAGGTAGCCCGCCATCATCCACGCGCCGCACAGCGCGAGCAGGTCCCCCCGCAGCGCGTGGGGCGTCGACGCGCCGCCGCCGGTCCGCGTGCCGGAATCCCCGAGCACCACGGCCACTCCGCCGAGCAGGGCCACGGCGAGCCCGAGCTGAGCGGGCCGCGACAGCCGCTCGCGCAGCACCACGGGCGCGAGCAACGCCACCCACAGCGGGGAGGTGGTCACCAGCACCACCGACGACGTGATGCTCGTGCTGGCCAGCGACGCGATCCAGGTGGCGAAGTGGAGCGCCAGGAACGCGCCCGCGACGAACGCGAGGCCGAGCTCGCGCGCGGTCAGCGAGCGCAGATCGACGCGGTGGCGCGTCAGGGCCACCGGCGCCAGCACCAGCGTGGCGATCACCAGCCGCCCGGCGGCGATCACGAGCGAGGGCGCCAGCGGCTGGGCGCGGCGGACGAGCAGCGACGCGGTGGACACCGCGAGGATCGCGCCCAGCAGGGCGGTCCAGGTCAGCGCGCTGCGCATGGAAGCGGGTGTCGAGTAGCCATCGGAGTCCCCAGCGGTGGTCGGATCGCGCGGCACGTTAGCAGAGCCGGGGGGACGCGCTCCCGGATCGCGCCTGGGACTCCAGTGCCTCCGACCCGCCGCACGCGGCACGGGCACGGCGGCGCTCGGTCGGGCGAATGGGGCCACGAACGGCCGTCCGAGCACCGGTGGCGGCGATTCCGGGCCATTGGGACACGAGCGGGACGGCCTGCGGTGGACCGCAGGACGACACTTCGAGCGTCTCGACGCCCTTCTGACGAGTCCTTCCTTGACGCCGCCGCGACAACTATGTAACCGTTTTCATGGTTGCTGGTGGCCGCTCATCATGGGACGTCGCGACGCCCTGCCTTCGAGATCCGTCCCCGCCCTCGACGCACCGCCGCGCGTGGTCCCATCATGATGCCCAACCATCGTCCCGGTCCACGTCTCACGCTTCACAGGGAGGTTGCACCCATGAGAGCACGCATCGTCGTTCTGACGCTCCTGGGCGCGCTGCTCGTGTTCGCTGCTCCGGCGTTTGCGCAGGCTCCGAGCCTCGACGCCATCTGGGCGCGCGCGACCAGTTCGCCGATCAAGCTGGATGGTGTCCTCGACGAGCCGGACTGGGCCAAGGCGGAGTCGGTGCTGGTCCGCTATGGCAAGGACAACGGCATCCCGGGCAGCGGCTACAAGGAGGAGGGCGGAAGACTCGCGAAGGACAGCACCGTCGCCTGGCTCAAGTTCCTGCGCAACGGCAACAACCTCTACATGGCGGCCACGGTGCGGGACTCGTCGGTCGGCGGCTCGGCGTTGTTCAACCGCCTCGACGGATTCCTGATGGCGGTGAAGGACCATCGCAATCCGCTCGCGTCGGCGAATGGTCCGATCGAGCACTTCTACTCGTGGTGGCACCCCGAGCTCGCGTCGCTCAACGTCGCGGGCTCGGACCCCGGCTACCGTGGCGAGTTCGGCGCCCAGGACACGGTGGCGCGCACCGCCGCCCAGATCCAGGCGTGGGAGGCCTTCACCAAGGTGCGGGGCGGACTCTCGAACTGCGACACCGTGCTCAACGTGGCGCCCGCGGTGGCGACTCAGGACTCGGGCTATACCGTGGAGATGCGCTTCGACGTCTCCTCGACCGGCTACGACTTCACCCAGGCCGGCGGCGACATCTTCGAATGGAACATCTCGATCTACGACACCGACTGGTTCTGGCCGCAGAACCTGTTCCGATTCTCGTCCAACCGCACCTGGTGGCAGAGTCCGTGGGGTAACGACCTGTGGTACGACGAGGTTCGGATCCACGGACGTGACGACGTGACGACCACCTCGGGCGCGTTGCCGGGGTTCGCACCGGAGTTCACGGTCCGGAACCTGGGCGCGCTGCCGCCGCCCACCATCGACGGCAACCTGACCGAGGCGGCCTGGGCCCGCGCCGACTCGATCGTGATCAAGTACGGAGACCCGGCGTCGCGCTCGGCCTACAACGGCGTGATGCGGTGGCGCGCCGGCGACTACCAGCCGTCGGTGCTGGGCTTCCAGGCTCCGGTGCTCGATCCCGGGGACGCCACGGTCCGCACATTCTTCAAGGACGACACCCTCTACATGGGCTTCGACGTGCGCGACGCGCTGGTGCAGTACTACCCGCTGGAGGATCGCTGGGACGGCTTCCGCGTGAGCATCCAGGACCGGGTCGCGCGCTACACCGACCGCAACCTGGATTCACGTCCACTCACGTTCATCGTCGGTCCGACGGGCGCCGCGATGGCGATGGAGTACCTGCCGTTCCTGAAGGACACCGTCGGCGGCGCGCGGGTCGCGCTCAAGCTCAAGCCCGGTACCACCGTCGACACGCTCGGCCTCGACATCGACGCGGGCTACACCGCCGAACTGGCGGTCGACCTGACGAAGCTCGGCTACCCGCACGGACTCGGGGACCACACGCTCTGGTTCGGCGTCACGCTCTACGACGGCGATTCGTTCACCCCGTTCACGTCCTCGTACGGGACGCGGGCGTGGTTCGCTCGCGAGCGCGAGCATCGCTGCTGTCCGGCCAATGGCTACCTGGATCCGAACTCGTACATCACGCTCGACGTCGACGGCTCGCCGCTGGCGCCGGCGCGGTCGATGCTGCTGGCGAACGCGCCGAACCCGTTCCGCCAGGTGACGCAGCTGCGGTACGCTCTGGCCCGGCCGAGCCGCGTGGCGCTCGAGGTCTACGACGTGCAGGGGCGCATCGTGGCCACGCGTCCGCTGGGCGTACAGTCCGCGGGGACGCAGCAGACCACGTTCACGCGCGGGTCGCTGGGGGCCGGGCTCTACCTCTATCGCATCCGCATCGCCGACCCGGTCAGCGGGGCTGGGCAGGACGATCTCAATGGCAAGCTGTTGATCCTGAAGTGAGCCGTCGGCCGTGACGGTCCCGGCCGGGGCGGACCACGAACCGTCCGCCCCGCCGGGGCTCGTCTCCTCCCGGAAAGTCGAGGGACCCAGCGCCATGCAGCTCCGGCGCATCGGAAGGAACCTGTTCCACGTCACCGCGGCCCTGGCACTCCTGAGCGTCCTGATCCCCGGAGCGGCGCGCGCCGGTACCACCGGGAAGATCGCGGGCCGCATCGTCGAGAAGAAATCGAAGCAGCCCCTGGAAGGCGTCAACGTCGCCATCCCGGCCGCGCACACTGGCGCCGTGACGGACGCGGACGGGCGCTTCGCGATCCTCAACCTCCCGGCGGGGGCCTACGACGTCAAGGTCAGCCTGCTCGGCTACCGCGTCACCACGGTGACCGGTGTCGTCGTCTCCTCCGACAACACCACGCCGCTCGATCTTCCGCTCGAGGAAGCGCCGGTCGCGATGGACGAGGTCGTGGTCAGCGCCCAGCGCCCGGTCGTGGACCTCAAGCTCACCAGCAACATGGCCGCGGTGGACCGCGCGCAGATCAACTCGCTGCCCGTGCAGGAGCTGGCGGACGTCGTGAATCTGCAGGCGGGCGTGGTGGACGGCCACTTCCGCGGCGGCCGCATCGGCGAGGTGCAGTACCAGGTGGACGGCGTCTCGGTGAACAACGCTTACGACAACAAGTCCAGCCTGCGCATCGACCGCTCGCTGCTCGAGGAAGTGCAGGTCATCAGCGGCACGTTCGATGCGGAATACGGCCAGGCCATGAGCGGCGTGGTGAACGCCGTGCTGCGCCGCGGCACCGAGCAGTTCCGCTGGGACGCCGAGCTGATGGACGGCGGCTTCCTGTTCGCGGGCGGCGCCCGGCGCGCGCTCGAGTACGAGTTCAACCCCGGCGGGACGCAGAACTATCAGCTCAGCCTCAGCGGACCGACCGGCCTGCCCAGGACCTACTTCCTGCTGAGTGGGCGGCGCTACCAGTTCGACGACTACGTCATGGCCGAGAAGCGCTTCTCGCCGTGGGCGATCCCCGACTCGGTGCGCGGCGGGAACTCCTCGATGGTGTACAAGGTCCTGCACCCCGACGGCAGCGGAAAGCGCGAGCCGCTGGCCTACTCGCGCGAGTGGTCCGGAGTGGGCAAGCTCACCAACCGGTCGCTCAAGAGCATGGAGTTCAACTACCAGGCGGTGTGGAACGTCGTCGACGCCCGCCCGATGACCTGGGCCATGCGCCTCAACCCCGATGGCATCAGCAAGCGCCACACCTTCTCGGTGTCCCACGGGCTCGACCTCACGCACACGCTCTCGCACAAGACGTACTACTCGCTCAGCTTCCGGCAGAACTACTTCGACTATCACGACCGGCTCTACGATCGTCTCGGCGATCCCCGCTACGATGCCGCCGGCCAGACGTTCCCGGCCGACTCGACCTACGAGTACAACGCGGTCGTGCAGGGCGTGCAGTTCACGCGCTTCGTCCAGAAGAGCGACACTCGCGTCATCAAGGGATCGTTCGTGGCCCAGATCACCCGCGATCAGCAGTTCAAGGTCGGGGGCGAGCTGCAGTGGCCCCAGATCACGTTCGGCAACCAGGGCACGCTCGCATTCCAGAACGGCCGGCTCACCCGCCACCTCGACGAGCCGCCGTTCTACCCGGCATCGCGGCAATACCGGCCATACCAGGCCGCGATGTTCGCGCAGGACGAGTTCGAGTGGAACGACCTGCGGCTGCGCGGTGGCCTGCGCTTCGACTACTTCAACGCGCGCGCGAGCCAGCCGAGCGACCTGGCGAATCCCGCCAACGACCTCACCGACCAGCCGCTGTCGCACGCCCAGGCGGCGAGCCGCAAGACCTCGGTCTCGCCGCGCTTCGGCGTCTCGTATCCGGTGACGCGGGATGCAGCGCTGTTCTTCGCGTACGGGCACTTCTTCCAGATGCCCGCCATCGGGACCGTGTTCGAGAACGCCGACTTCGGACGCCTGAAGGGCATCCAGGCCGCGACGGACCTCTCCAGCACTCCCGTGATGGGCAACCCTGACATCCGGCCCGAGCAGACCGTGCAGTACCAGTTCGGCTACAAGCAGGCGCTGGCCGAATGGCTGGGGATGGACCTCACCGTGTTCTACAAGGACATCCGCGACCTGATCGGCGTGGAGATCATCGAGACCTACAACGGGGCGATCTACGGCCACCTCACCAACGTGGACTTCGGCAACGTGATCGGCGTCACGCTCACGCTCGATCAGCGCCGCCGCGGCCTGCTCAGCACCTCGCTCGACTACACGTGGCAGTCCGCGATCGGCAACTCGAGTGACCCCAAGGACACCTACACGCGCGCCGCGGCGGGCGAGGATCCGCTGCCCCGCCAGGTGCCGTTCAACTGGGATCAGCGCCACACGCTCAACGGGACGGTGACGCTGTCCAAGGACAAGGACTACGCGCTGAGCACGATCGTCCGGATCGCGAGCGGCCAGCCCTACACGCCGAACACCACGGTCGGATTCGGCGCCGGACTGGAGTCGAATTCCGGGCGCAAGCCGATCAGCATGGTGGTGGACGTCCGCGGCGAGAAGCAGGTGCAGATGGCGGGAGCACGCGGCAGCGTGTTCCTGCGCGTGTTCAACGCGCTCGATTCACGGTTCTTCAATGGCGACGTGTTCTCGACCAGCGGGGACCCTTACTACACGCGCTTCCCCGGCGCCGAGCGCGACCAGCTCGCCAATCCGACGCGGTACTACGCGCCGCGTCGCGTCGAGGTGGGGCTCACGGTGGGGGTGGGGGAATGACCCCGCGCGCCGCCCAGTCGAGGGAGCAGATGAATGGCATCCGTTCCGGTATCCCGATCGCGCTGCTGACTCTGTCCCTGCTCGCGGGTGCTGCAGCCGCCGACGTGCCGCTGCCGGTACCGAAAGCCGAGCGCAGCAACGGAGGTCAGTACGAGCACTCGGGCCAGCACGACGCGAACAACCTCCGCACGCTGTTCTACAACTTCGGCATGGTCGGGGATTTCCAGGGCTCCGACGTGGACCTGACGTCGTTCCACTCGGTCGAGGTGCCGCGGGGCACCGGCATGAACTACAGCGACGGCATCACGCCGTTCGTGCTCGTCCAGCTCCAAGACGTGGTTGAGTACCCGTACATCATGGAGACCGGCTACCGCGAGCGCCAGGCGTTCAACGCGCTGACGCAGATGATCCGCTTCGAGCCGCGGCCCGGGTACTTCCAGTCCAACCTCGGCATCAACCAGGGACGCTCGGTCGCGATGAGTCACGACGCGCGCACCTGGCCGGACCGGTGGCCGGACAAGCTGGACGACGTCACCGACCCGGGCTGGCCGAAGTCGTGGGACGGCTACTTCGGCAAGCGGCCGGCCGCCGATCAGGAGTCGTTCACGGTCATGGACGACGACATGTACGACTACTGGTTCGACTACTTTCCCGATTCGACGGACGACACGCGCCGCGGGTTGGGCCTGCGCGTCGAGGTGCGTGGATTCCAGTGGGCGAATCCGCAGGCCGGGAACGTGATCTTCTGGCACTACGACATCACGAATGAGGGGACGGTCAACTACGACAACAACGTCATCTTCGGGCTCTACATGGACTCGGGTGTCGGCGGCTCGGCGCTCTCGAGCTGCAACCAGAACTACGAGTCCGACGACGACAACGCCTACTTCGACAAGTCCTTCGGCCTGAACCTGGTCTACACTTGGGACAACAACGGCAATGGCGTGGACCTCGCCAGCCGCTGCGCTCCGACCGGTTACCTCGGCTATGCGTACCTCGAGACGCCGGGCAATCCGTTCGACGGCGCCGACAACGACAACGACGGCATCGTCGACGAGGCACGGGACTCGGGCAAGGGCTTCATCATCACTGGGCGCGACAGCATCCGCGACTACGTGAACACGCACTACGACATGGCCAAGTTCGTCGCGGCGTTCGGGCCGCTGGAGAACCGGCCGGCTTACCGCGCCAGCCGCTGGTGGACCGGGGACGAGGACCTGGACTGGAGCCCCGACTACAGCGACGTCGGCGTGGATGGGGTCCCCAACACGCACGACGTCGGCGAGGGCGACGGCGAGCCGACCGCGGGCGAGCCGGCGTTCGATCGGACGGACATCGACGAGTCTGACCTGATCGGGCTGACGGGCTTCAAGATGAACCGCATCGGGCCCGTCAGTACCTCCAACCCGCTCGATCACGTCGTGTTCTTCGAGCTCAGCGGCTGGGACGGACCCCGCGAGCTGTATGCGAAGTTCACCGCATCCAATGTGGCGGCGCGCTTCGACTCCGCGGTCGCGCTGAACTACAACATCGGGTTCTTCTTCGCGTCGGGGCCGTTCCAGCTCCGCTCGCACCTGCGCGAGCGCTTCAGCCTCGCGCTGGGGTTCGGCGACGACCTGTTCGGCCTGCGCGAGACCATTCACACCGTGCAGCTGATCTACAACGCGAACTACCAGTTCGCCGTGCCGCCGACACTCCCGACGGTGACGGCCGACGTGGGCGACCACAAGGTGATGCTGGCGTGGGACGATGCCGCGGAGCTGTCGCCCGACCCGGTGACGAACGTCTTCGACTTCGAGGGCTACCGCGTCTACCGCTCGACCGACCCCGACTTCCGGGACAAGAAGGTGCTGGTCTCGAGTCGCGGCAACGAGCTGCCGCAGAACGGCGATCCGGACCTCCAGCTCGACCTGAAGGACGGCATCCGCGGGAACTCGCGCTTCACCGTGGAGGGCGTGGCGTACTTCCTCGGCAACGAGACCGGGATCAGGCACTACTGGACCGACTCCACGGCGGTGAACGGGCAACTCTACTACTATGCGGTGACCGCCTACGACTTCGGCTCGCCGCCGGACACGCCCGACTCGCTCGCGTTCTTCCCTTCGGAGAACGCGATCACGGTGTCACGGACACCCCGCGGCGGCGTCATCCTGCCGCGCGACGTGGTCGCGGTGCGCCCCGAGCCCAAGACCGGAGGCTGGACGCCGCCGAGCGCCGCCGCGGTCCAGCCCTTCTCGGGCACCGGCAGCGGAACCGCGCGGGTCGAGATCGTGAATCCGGCGGTCGTCCCGGACGGCCACCTGTTCAAGATCGGGTTCGCGATCCCCGCCCCGGACAGCATCCGGGCCACGTCCTACAGCCTGATCGACGACAACACGCACAGGCTGCTGTTCAAGAGCGGATTCGACCTGGATGGCGAGGGCATCGGGCCCACCGCGCTCGGGCTCCTGCCGATCGTGGGGATTCCGGTGATTCCCGTGCTCGACTCCGTGAACACCCACTTCACGGCGACGAGCTCGGCGAACGTGCGCCTGAAGACCACCACGCTCACCACGCTGGAGCGCAATCTGCGGCGGCCCGGATATCCCGACAACATCACGATCACGTTCGACAGCACCTATCGCGACACGTCGCAGGTGACGACCTCGTTCCAGTGGCGGACCCACGTGCCGGCGAAGTTCTTCATCACCGCGCACACCGACTCCGGCGACCGCCGACTGCGCTTCCTCTACAACGAGCTGGCGCCGACCAACGGGACGCTGGACAAGCCGGGCGAGTTCATCTGGATCTTGACCGACGCGCCAGGAGTGCCGGTGGCCCCCCCTAGCGGGCTGGACTCGCTCGCTACTTGGGAGGTCAAGTTCGACACCAGCGGCGTCGGCCTGCCGCAACCCGTGATCGCCCCGACGATCGGTGACGTGTTCGAGCTGAAGGTACGGCACCCCTACACGCTCGGAGACACGCTCACGTTCACGACGGTCGGTCAGCGCATCGACCCGGCCGCGGCGAAGGGAGCCTGGAGCCAGAAGCCCTACGTGGTGCCGAATCCGTACCTGGGCTCGGCGTCCTTCGAGCCGGCGCGCTTCGCCACCTCGGGCCGCGGCGAGCGCCGCGTGGAGTTCCGCGCGCTGCCGCTCGGAGCCGTGGTCCGCATCTACACGGTCCACGGCGACCTGGTGCAGACGCTGCGCCAGGATGGCTCCAACAGCGGCTTCACGCCCTGGAATCTCCGGACCAAGGACAACCTGGACGTCGCGCCGGGGCTCTACATCTTCCACGTCGACGCCCCGGGGCTCGGGGAGTACGTGGGCAAGTTCGCGGTGATCAAGTGAACGGGGCGCGCATGATCAAGTCCATCGTGGCGGCCATGCTGCTGCTGGGTGTCGCCGTCGTGCCGGTATGGGGACAGTCCAAGACCGGGACCACCATCGGCACCTTCCTCGAGATCGAGCCGAGCGCACGGATCGCCGGCCTGGGCAATGCCGGAGTCGCGCTCGACGACGGCATCGATGCCGTGTACTACAACGCGGCCGCGATCGGGCGCATCGATCGTTACGGCGTCGAGTTCAGCCACAGCGCCTGGCTCGCGGACATCTCGTACGACTACGTCGCCGGCGTGCTGCCGCTCGGCCGCTGGGGCACCGGCTTCGCCACCGTGACAGCGCTCAATTCCGGCGACCTCGACGTGCGGACCGTGGACGCGCCGCTCGGCACGGGGGAGAAGTTCTCGGTCAACGACCTCGCGCTCGGCATCGGCTACGGGCTCGCGGTCACCGACCGTTTCACCGCCGGGGTGCAGTTCAACTACCTGCAGGAGACCATCTGGCACACCACGATGTCGGCGGGAACCGTCAGCATCGGGACCATCTTCCGGACGTCCGAGAACGGCGTGCGGCTGGGAGCGAGCCTGACGAATTTCGGCACCCAGGGGAACTTCTCGGGCCGTGATCTTCGCATCACGTACGACGCGAACACGAACGTCAACGGGGACAACGGCAACCTGCCGGGCGACGTGTTCACGGACTCGTACTCGGTGCCGGTGCGGTTCCGCGTCGGGCTGGCGAAGCCACTGCGGGTCGGCTATCGGCAGCGGCTCACCCTCGCCGTGAGCGCGACGCACCCGAACGACAACAGCGAGAGCCTGAGCGGCGGCGCCGAGTACGAGGTCCGCGACATGCTGGCGGTGCGCTTCGGCTATCAGGACGCGTTCATCGGAAAGGACTCCGAGGTCGGACTCGCGGCCGGCGGCGGCCTGAAGGGCAAGCTGGACGTGTATTCGTATCGAGTGGACTACGCCTGGGCCGACCACGGGCGGCTGGGCAGCACGCACCGATTCTCCGTGGGACTGGCGTTCTAGGTGGTCGCGGCACCCTCGCGCATCGCATCGACGGGAAAGGCACCCATGAGACGCAGCATCCTCGCACTGATCGCACTGCTCGCCGTCGCGGCCCCGGCACGGGCACAGCTCCCGACCGAAGTGCTGCTGGACACCCTGCAGCACTCCGCGTTCAACTACTTCTGGAACGAGATGAACCCGGTGTCCGGCCTGATGCCGGACCGCAGCGTTCCCACGTCGCCCTGCAGCATCGCGTCGGAGGGCTTCGGCCTGTCCGCGATCTGCGTGGCCATCGACCATGGCTGGATCACGCGCGCCGAGGGCCGCGGCCGGGTGCGCACGGCGCTCGAGACGCTCTGGAACGGGCCGCAGGGCACGTCGACCACCAACGCGATGGGGTACCGCGGGCTCTACTACCACTTCCTCAAGATGGACACCGGCCTGCGCGAGTGGTCGAGCGAGCTGTCCACGATCGACACCGCGCTGCTGTTCGCGGGCATCCTCGACTGCAAGATGTACTTCACGGACGCAGGCGACGCCGCCGAGGTACGGATCCGCGCGCTGGCCGATTCGATCTACTACCGCGCCGATTGGGACTTCATGCGCAACGGGAACGCGGGGATCCTGATGGGGTGGAAGCCCGAGAGCGGCTTCACGACCTTCGGCGAGTGGGTCGGCTACAACGAGGCGATGATCCTCTACATCCTGGCACTCGGCTCTCCCACCCACCCGGTGCCGGACACGGCGTGGACCCGGTGGACCAGCGGCTACACGTGGGCGACGCAGTACGGGCTCACGTACGTGCTGTTCCCGCCGCTGTTCGGCCACCAGTACTCGCACTGCTGGATCGACTTCCGCGGCATCCGGGACACCTACATGCAGGGGAAGGGCATCGACTACTTCGAGAACTCGCGCCGCGCCACGATGGCCCAGCGCCGCTACTGCACCCGCAACCCGCTCAATCGCGTCGGCTACGGCGAGAACCTGTGGGGTCTGACCGCGTGTGACGATCCGATCAGCGGCTACCTCGCGCACGGCGCGCCGCCGACCCAGAACGACAACGGCACGCTGGCGCCGACCGCGGCGCTCAGCTCGATGCCGTTCGCGCCCGACACCTGCATCGCGGCAGCGCAGTTCCTGTGGACCTACTACCGCAACTTCATGTGGGGACCCTACGGCTTCGTGGACGCATACAATCTGTCGCAGTCGCCGGAGTGGTACGACATCGACTACCTCGGCATCGACCAGGGGCCGATCGTCCTCATGATCGAGAACTACCGCACCAACGCGATCTGGTCGCGCTTCATGCGCAATCCGGACATCGCGATGGGGCTCTACCGCGCCGGCTTCTTGCCGGTGCTGGCGGTCGATCCGGCGCCGGCGGCGTCGATCCGATTGACGCTGTCGGCGGCTCCGAACCCGTTCCGCGAGGGCTCCACGGTGCGCTTCCGGCTGCCCCAGGCGATGCGCGTGCGGCTCGGCCTCTACGACCTCGCGGGGCGCGAAGTGGCGCGGCTCGTGGACGGCGAGCAGGGGGCGGGCGAGCACGCGGTGGGGTTCGACGGCCGTGGACTCGCCAGCGGCGTGTACTACTACCGGCTCCAAGCCGGCGACCAGGTCCAGACCGCGAAGAGCGTGCGGCTGGAGTAGCGACTGCGCCGCGTCGGCCGCGCATCGCGCGTGGCCGTCGACGGACGCGTGAGACGAGAGGCGGCATGGCGACCATCCGTGACGTGGCCCGCGCGAGCAACGTGTCGATCGCGACGGTGTCCCGCGTGTTCAACGACAGTCCGCTGGTGAGCGAGGACACGCGCCTGCGCGTGGTCGAGGCCGCGGCGCACCTGGGCTACTGGCCCAACGGCATCGCGCGCAGCCTCATCACCAGCCGCACGCACACGCTGGGCGCGCTGCTGCCGGACCTGCACGGGGAGTTCTTCTCCGAGGTCATCCACGGCATCGACGTGGCGGCGCGCGAGAAGGGCTTCCACCTCTTGGTCTCGCGCTCGTCGTCGAGCGCGGACGAGCTGATCGCGGCCCTGCGCTCCATGCGCGGGCGGGTCGACGGGCTCATCGTGATGGCGCCCGACGTGGACGCTTCCGGCGCGCTGCGGCAGAGTGCGGGTCAGGTGACGACGGTGCTGGTGAACCCCGAGGTGGCGCTGCCGGGCCTGCACGCCATCTCGATCGGCAACCTCGAAGGGGCGAAGTCGATCGTGCGCCATCTGCTCGGCCTCGGGCATCGGCGCATCGCGACGATCACCGGACCGGCCCCCAACATCGACGCGCGCCAGCGTCTCGAGGGCTGGCGTGCGGCCCTGCACGAGGCGGGCCTGGAGCCGGCGACCGACCTGGAGTTCCGGGGCGATTTCAGCGAGCCCTCGGGCTACGACGCGGCCGCCGAGCTGCTGCGCTGCGAGCCGCGCCCGTCCGCCGTCTTCGTTGCGAACGACTACATGGCGATCGGTGCGCTCGGCGCCATGCAGGACGCCGGCGTGCGCGTGCCCGACGATATCGCGATCGTGGGCTTCGACGACATCCAGATGTCGCGCTACCTCACGCCGCCGCTCACGACCGTGAACGTTCCGATGCTGGAGCTCGGCAAGCGCGCGGTGCGCCTGCTGCTGGACGGACAAGGCCCGGCGCCCGCGGAGGGCGGACACGAGGTGCTCGCCACGACGCTGGTCGTGCGCTCGTCGTGCGGCGCCCAGTCCCCGGCCCCCGGCGAGACGCGGCCACGATGGGACCGCACCCGACTCGCGGAGCCGTTACGCCGCTAGGAGAGCCCATGCCGGCAGGGACCCGCCGCACCCCGATCCGCTTCCGCGACCTCGTGCGCGGCGTCCTGCTGCTGGCGCTCGCATTCGCCCCGGCGGCGTGCAGCGCCACGCTGCGAGGTTCCGCCGCCCCGCCGCGGTTCACGCCGACCGCCGTCCAGCTCGCGTTCATCGACACGCTCGAGCACCGGACGTTCCAGTGGTTCTGGGACCTCGCCGACCCCCGCACCGGGATGGTGCCGGACCGCTGGCCCACCCGCTCGTTCGCCAGCACCGGGGCGATGGGCTTCGGGCTGAGCGCCTATCCGATCGGCGCCGAGCGCCGCTGGGTCACCCGCCGACAGGCGGCCGAGCGCACGCTGCGCACGCTCGAGTTCCTGTGGACGGCGCGCCAGGACACCGCCGCGAGCGGCTGCACCGGCTACCGCGGGTTCTACTACCATTTCCTCGACCCGGAGACCGGCACGCGATTCGAGAAGGTCGAGCTCTCGACGATGGACACTGCGCTGCTGCTGGGGGGCGTGCTGTTCTGCCAGGGCTACTTCGACCGCCGCGATCCCCGGGAGGCGCGCATCCGCGCGCTCGCGGACTCGATCTACCTGCGCGTGGACTTCGGCTGGACGCAGGTGCGCCCGCCCACCATCGTGCTGGGCTGGGATCCCGAGGGCGGCCTGATGCCGTACGACTGGCGCGGCTACAACGAGACCATGCTGCTCCACGTCCTCGCGCTCGGCTCGCCGTCGCACCCCGCCGCGGGCGACGTCTGGACGGCGTGGACGCGGGACTACCAGTGGGGCACGTTCCAGGGCCAGGAGTACCTGGGTTTCAATCCGCTGTTCGCGCACCAGTACTCGCACGTCTGGATCGACTTCCGCGGCATCCAGGACGCGTTCATGCGGAGCAAGGGCATCGACTACTTCGAGAACTCGCGGCGCGCGACGCTCGCGCAGCGCAGCTACGCGCTCGCGAACCCGGGCGGCTATCGCGGATACGGCGCCGACGGCTGGGGACTGAGCGCCTGCGATGGTCCCCTCAACGGCACGGTGACGGTCGGCGGACGCGAGCGGTTCTTCGAGACCTACGCCGCACGTGGAGCCAGCCACGACCGCGTCACGGACGACGGCACGCTGACCCCGACCGCGGCCGGCGGCTCGATCGCGTTCGCGCCCGAGATCGTGATCCCGACCCTGATGGCGATGCACGATCGCTACGGTGAGCACCTGTTCGCCCGCTATGGATTCCTCGACGCCTTCAACCCCACGCTCGACGAGGCGATGCCGACCCAGCACGGCCGCGTCGTGCCGGGCGTGGGCTGGTTCGACACCGACTACCTCGGCATCGACCAGGGCCCCATCCTGTGCATGATCGAGAACTGGCGCAGCGACCTGATCTGGCGGACCATGCGCAAGAGTCCGCATCTGGTGCGCGGGCTGCGTGCCGCCGGCTTCCGCGGTGGCTGGCTCGATCGAGCGGGAGCGTCGCGGTGAAGCAGTGCGTGATGGTGGCCGCGCTCCTCCTGACGCTCGCCGGGTGCACGCCGCGCGCGGGCGCGCCGGTCACGCTGCGCTTCTGGGCCATGGGCCGCGAGGGCGAGGTCGTGCAGGAGCTGGTGCGCGACTTCGAGCGCGAGAATCCGGGCGTGCGCGTGCAGATCCAGCAGATCCCGTGGATCGCGGCGCACGAGAAGCTGCTGACCGCGCACGTCGGTGGCTCCACTCCGGACCTCGCCCAGCTCGGCAACACCTGGGTCTCCGAGTTCTCGGCGCTCAACGCGGTCGAGCCGCTCGACAGTTGGATCGCGCGCTCGCGGGCGCTGCCGGATTCCGGCTTCTTCCGCGGCATCTGGGACACCAACGTCATCGACGGCGTGTGCTACGGCGTGCCGTGGTACGTCGACACCCGCGTACTGTTCTATCGCACCGATTACCTGAAGCAGGCCGGCTGGAGCGAGATCCCGGGCTCGTGGGAGGAGTGGCGCCGCGCGATGGAGGGCGTGCGCCGGGTGGCCGGCAAGGACCGCTTCGCGATCTTCATGCCGACCAACGAGTACACGCCGTGGATCGTGCTCGGCCTCCAGGCGGGCTCGCCGCTGCTGAAGGACGACGACACGCGCGGCGCGTTCTCGGACCCGGCCTACCAGCGCGCGGCGACGTTCTTCGTCGGCCTGTTCCGCAGCGGACTCGCGCCGGCGGTGCCGGGGCAGGGGATCGCGAACCGGTACCAGGAGTTCGAACGCGGCACGTTCAGCATGTACATCTCGGGACCGTGGGACGTGGGCGAGTTCCGCAGCCGGCTCTCGCCCGCGATGCAGGGCAAGTGGAGCACGGCGCCGCTGCCGGGTCCCGACGGGCCCGCGTCCGGCGTGTCCACCGCCGGCGGCTCGAGTCTCGTGATGTTCCGCACGTCGCGCCACAAGGCCGAGGCATGGCGGCTGATCGAGTTCCTGTCGCGCCCCGAGCAGCAGTTGCGCTTCCACCAGCTCACCGGCAACCTGCCGGCGCGGCGGGAGGCGTGGCGCGACACCACGTTCACGCACGATCCGTACGCGAAGGCGTTCGAGATCCAGCTCACGCGCACGCGCTCCACGCCCAAGGTCCCGGAGTGGGAGCAGATCTCGCTGCTGTTGCAGGCCAAGGTGGAGGCGATGGTGCTGGGGCACGCGGACCAGGACTCCACGCTCGCCAGCCTCGACCGTGACGTGGCGCGCATCCTCGAGAAGCGCCGCTGGCTGATCGAGCGCGCGCGGCGCGCGGGCGCGGCCGGAGGCGCGCGGTGAGCGGCACGACCGAACGACGGCAACACCGGGCCGGCTGGGCGTTCATCACCCCGGCGGTCGCGCTGATCGCGGTGTTCTTCTTCGTGCCGGTGCTCGGCGGCCTGGTGCTGTCGTTCACCGACTTCGACGTCTACGCCATCGGGCGCCCCGACACCGCGCGGTTCGTGGGACTGCAGAACTACGCGCGGGTGCTCTCCGATCCGATGTTCTGGAAGGCGCTCCGCAACACGATGATGTTCGTCGTGGTGGGCGGGCCGCTGTCGGTGATCGTCTCGCTGGTCGCGGCGATGATGGTGAGCAGCAAGCTGGTGCGATACCCGTCGCTGTTCCGCTCGATCTTCTTCATGCCGGTGGTGACCACGCTGGTCGCGGTCGCGATCGTGTGGCGCTACCTGCTGCACCCGCAGTACGGGCTCATCAACTTCGGGCTCGGCAAGCTCGGCATCCACCCGATCGACTGGCTGGGCGATCCGCACTGGGCGATCCCCGCCATCATCCTGCTCGCGGTGTGGAAGAACTTCGGCTACAACATGCTCATCTTCGTGGCCGGCCTGCAGAGCATCCCGGAGGAGCTGTACGAGGCGGCGGAGCTGGACGGGGCGTCGGGCTGGTCGCGGTTCAGGCACGTGACGCTGCCGAGCCTCGCGCCCACGTTCCTGTTCGTCGGCGTGATGACCATGCTGGGGCAGTTCCAGGTGTTCTCCGAGCCCTACGTCATGACGCAGGGCGGGCCGCTGAAGGCCACCACCACCGTGGTCATGCTGATGTACGAGGAAGGCTTCCGCTGGTGGCGCATGGGACTCGCCTCGGCGATCGCGTTCGTGCTGTTCGTGATCATGCTGATCGGCACCATGATCCAGATGCAGCTCCAGAAGGAGCGCCCGCGATGAAGCGTCCGCTCGCCTCGCTGCTGCTGCACGTGGCGCTCGGCATCGGCGCGGTGCTGACCCTGGTGCCGCTGCTGTGGATGGTGTCCGCCTCCCTGATGCCCTCGGGCGACGCGAACACGTTCCCGCCCCGGCTGCTCCCGCGCCTGGTCACGTTCGAGCACTACGCCGACCTGTTCACGCGGCTGTCGCTGGCGCGGGCGTTCGCGAACAGCCTGGTGGTGGCGGTCTCCGCGACCCTGCTGTCGCTGATCATCAACGGCATGGCCGGGTACGCCTTCGCGAAGCTGCGCTTCCAGGGTCGCGAGCAGGTGTTCCGCGGACTGCTGAGCGCGATCGTGATCCCGGCGCAGGTCGGCATGCTGCCGCTGTTCCTGCTGCTCAAGACGCTGGGACTGGTCAACACCATGGTCGGCGTGGTGGTCCCGTTCATGGCGGGCGTGTTCGGCATCTTCATGATCCGCCAGTACGCGCTCAGCATCCCCGACGACCTGCTCGACGCCGCGCGCGTCGACGGCGCGGGCGAGTTGCGCATCTTCCTGACCATCGTGGTGCCCGTGCTCCAGCCGATCCTGGTCACGCTGGCGGTGTTCACGTTCCTGAGCGCATGGAACGACTTCATGTGGCCGCTGATCATCCTCACCGACGACGCCAAGTACACGCTGCCGGTCGCGCTCGCGAGCCTCTCGGGCGAGCACGTGCAGGACACCGAGCTGATGATGGCGGGATCGGTGCTCACCGTCCTGCCGGTGGTGATCCTGTTCATCTCGCTCCAGCGGGCCTACATCCGCGGGGTGATGATGGGGAGCGTGAAGGGATGATCCATCGCGTCGCGGGTCGGGCGCCGCGCGCGTCCGGACTGGCGGGGGTCGGGCTGGCGACGATCCTCGCGCTGGCGACCCCCGCGGTCGCGCGGGCGAACACTGCCCCTCCCGTGCGCCCGGCGGCTCCGCAGGTGGTGGACGCGTTCGAGTCCACCGCCGGCTGGACGACCCAACCGGCGAGCGGCGTGCTGATGAAGCTCGCGAGCGCGCCCGGCGCCCACGGCCGCGCGCTGCGGGTCGACTTCGATTTCCAGAAGGGCGGCGGCTACGCCGTGATCCATCGCGCGGTCGACCTGACGCTGCCCGCGGACTACCGGTTCCGGTTCGCGGTGCGCGGCGACTGCCGGCCGCAGAACCTGGAGTTCAAGCTCATCGACGCCAGCGGCGAGAACGTCTGGTGGGTGAACAGCCGCGACTTCGAATTCGACCCCGCGTGGCGCACGGTGACGATCAAGAAGCGCCACGTCACGTTCGCGTGGGGCCCGGTGGGCGGCGGCGAGGCGCATCACATCGCCGGCGCTCGAGTTCGCGATCACCGCGGGCAGCGGCGGCGCCGGCACCGTGTGGTTCGACGACCTCACGCTGGAGGCGCTGCCGCCGCCGCCGAGTCCGGCGCCGGCGCCGATCGCGAGCGCCTCCACGCTCGAGGCCGGGCACCCCGCGGCGCTCGCCGTCGACGGCGACAGCGCCACCTACTGGGCGAGCCGCGCGCAGGGGACCACGCCGTGGCTGGAGCTCGACCTCGGCTTCGAGCGCGAGTTCGGCGGCCTGGTGCTGGACTGGGTGCCCGGCCGACACGCGGTGGACTACGTCGTCGAGCTGGCCGCCGAGCGCGGGCCCTGGCGGGTGGTGCGCGAGGTGCACGGCGGCAACGGCGGCCGCGATCCGCTCGACCTGCCCGAGTCCGAGGCCCGTCGCGTGCGCATCCGGGTGCTGCGGGCCGCGCAGGGCGGCACCGCGCCGGCCGCGTTCGGCTCGGTTCGCGACCTGATCGATCCCACCCGCCGCGCGCTCGCTCCGCGCGGCACCGGCGCGGTCGCACTGCGCGAGGTCACGATCGAGCCGCTCGAGTGGTCGGCCACGCCGGCGGCGTTCTTCGAATCGATCGCGCGGGAGGCGCCGCGCGGCCGCTATCCGCGCGCCCTCTGTGGCGAACAGTCGTACTGGACCGTGGTCGGGGTGGACGACGATCGCGAGGAGGCCCTGCTCTCCGAGGACGGCGCGCTCGAATCGGGCAAGGCGGCGTGGTCGATCGAGCCGTTCCTGTTCGTGGATGGGGCATTCGTGAGCTGGGCGGACGTACGGACGACGCAGTGGCTGGAAGGCGGGAGCCTGCCGATCCCGAGCGTGCGCTGGAACGACGCGCCGCTCGAGCTGACGGTGACCGCGTTCGCGGACGGTGCCGTGGGCGCCGCGGACGTGGTGACGCGTTACGTGGTGCGCAACCTGGGCGACCGGCGCCGTCAGGGCACGCTGTACCTCGCGCTGCGTCCGTTCCAGGTCAATCCGCCGACCCAGTTCCTGAACACGCCGGGCGGCGTCGCGACCATCCGCACGCTCGCGCTCGAGGGGCGCACGGTGCGGGTGGACTCCACGCGCGGCGTCGTCAGCTATACGGAGCCGTCGGGGTTCGGCGCCACGACATTCGATCGCGGTGACATCACCGACTTCCTGCGCGACGGCCGGCTGCCGGACGCACAGCGCGTTCGCGACCCGCTCGCCCGCACCTCGGGCGCGCTCGCGTACGCGCTCGACCTGGCGCCCGGCGAGAGCCGCGAGGTGGACGTGCGCGTGCCGCTGCAGGGGCTGGGGCCCGCGCTGCCGCCGGCGTTCGCGGCGAACGCGCCCTCGTCGATGGTGGTCGGGCAGCGGCTCGCGCGCTGCATGGCCGACTGGAACGCCAAGCTGTCGCACGCCACGATCGCGTTGCCGGACACTGAAGTCACGCGCGCGCTGCGCGCCCAGCTCGGCTGGATCCTGGTCAACCGCGACCGCGGCGCGATCCAGCCGGGTTCGCGCTCCTACGAGCGCTCGTGGATCCGTGACGGCTCGCTGACCTCGGTGGCGCTGCTGCGGCTCGGCCACGCGGACGAGGTGAGGGAGTTCCTCGCGTGGTTCGCCCCGCATCAGTACGGCGACGGCAAGGTGCCGTGCTGCGTGGACGCGCGCGGCTCCGATCCAGTGCCCGAGCACGACAGCCACGGCGAGTTCATCTACCTGGTCGCCGAGTACCTGCGGTACACCGGCGATCGCGCGTTCGCGGAATCGATGTGGCCGCACGTGCGGGCGGCGGCGGCGTACCTGGACACGCTGCGCGCCCAGCGCCGCGGGCCCGAGTGGCGGGCGCCGGACAAGGTCGAGTACTTCGGACTGCTGCCGCCCTCGATCAGCCACGAAGGCTATTCCGCGAAGCCCATGCACTCGTACTGGGACGACCTGTTCGCGCTGCGCGGCTACCAGGACGCGGCGTGGCTGGCCGAGGCGCTCGGGCATGTCGAGGACCGCGGGTGGCTCGCGGCTTCGCGCGACACGTTCGCTGCGCGACCTTGCGGCGTCGATCCGCGCCGCCATGACCGCGGCACCACATCGACTACATGCCCGGGTGCGCCGACCTCGGGGACTTCGACGCCACCTCGACCACGATCGCGCTCAACCCGGTGCAGGCGTCCGAGCGGGTCGTCCCGCGCGCCGTGCTCGAACGCACGTTCGCGCGCTACTGGCAGTTCTTTCGCGACCGCCGTGACGGGCGCCAGGCGTGGGACGCGTTCACGCCCTACGAGTGGCGGACCGTCGGCGCGATGGCGCGGCTCGGGATGCGCGCCGAGGCCGATTCGGCGCTGACGTGGCTGATGGGCTTCCGGCGCCCGCCGGGATTCGAGCACTGGGCCGAGGTGGTGGACCACGACGAGCGCAAGCCGCGGTTCATCGGCGACATGCCGCACACGTGGGTGGGCTCCGACTTCGCGCGCTCGGTGCTCGACATGCTGGCATACGAGCGCGAGTCCGACAGCGCCCTGGTGATCGGCGCCGGCGTGCCGGAGTCATGGCTCGCGGGCGATGGCATCGCGGTGCGCGGGCTGCGCACGCGGTGGGGGACGCTGTCGTTCACGCTGCGTCGCCAGAGCGCGAACCCCATCGAGTTCGTGGCGCGGGTCGAGGCAGGCGACTTGCGCGTGCCGCCAGGCGGCATCGAGTTGGCGCTTCCGGTGGTCGTGAACTACGGGACCTTCCATCGCATCGTGACGAGCTGCGTGGACGGCGGCGGCGATCCCATGGTCGTGAACGGCCAGGGCATCGTGACGCTTCACACGCTGCCTGCGGAGATCCACTGGAGAATGGATCAGTCCCTCGACGGCAAGCACCGCTGATGGCGATCGCGCGGATCACGCCTGCAGGCTGGCCCCGTTCGACCGCACGACCTCGGCGTAGAAGCGCGCGCTGTCCTTCGGGGTGCGCTCCAGCGTGTCGTAGTCCACGCGCACCAGCCCGAAGCGCCTCGTGAAGCCCGAGTGCCACTCGAAGTTGTCGAGCAGCGACCACGCGTAGTACCCGCGCACGTCCACGCCCGACTCGATCGCGTCGGCGAGCGCCTCGATGTGGGCGCGCAGGTAGGCGACCCGGTCGGGGTCGTGCACGCGTCCGTCGCGCGGGGGCGGATCCTCGAACGCGGCCCCGTTCTCGGTGACGTACAGTGGCAGGTCGCCGTACCGGTCCTTCACCAGACGCAGCGCGTGGGTGAGCCCGGCCGGCACGATCTCCCAACCCATCGCCGTGACCGGCGTGTCGGAGCGGTGCACCACGCTCGCGCGCGGCGGGCCGCCGTGCTCGTCGTGACACACGAGGCGCCGCGTGTAGTAGTTGACGCCGACCCAGTCGAGCGGCTGCCGGATGCGCGCCAGCTCGTCCGTCGGGGAACGCCGGCCAGGCGGCGCCGAAGATGTCGCGCATGGCCGCCGGATAGCGCCCCAGCAGCGCGGCGTCGAGGTAGAGGCGATTGGTGTACACGTCCGCGCGCGCGGCGGCGGCGACGTCCTCGGGGACGTCGGACGCCGCCTCCTTGGGCACGATGTTCACGACGAGCCCGATGGTGTGGCGGCCGACCGCGCGGTAGGCGCGCACCGCGGCGCCGTGCGCGAGCAGGAGGTGGTGCACGACGCGCGGGGCGCGTGACGCGTCGCGGATGCCCGGCGCGTCCACGCCGCGCACGTAGCCGTGGTCCACGACCACCGCGGGCTCGTTGAGCGTGGCCCACATCGGCACGCGGTCGTCGAGCGCCGCGAACACCGTGCGCGCGTACTCCTCGAACCAGCGCTCGCTGTCGGGATTCTCCCAGCCGCCGCGGTCCTGGAGCGCGACCGGCAGGTCCCAGTGGTAGAGCGTCGCGTTCGGGACGATGCCGTGTTCGAGCAGCGCGTCGACCAGCCGAGAGTAGAAGTCGAGGCCCTTCGCGTTCACCGCGCCGGTGCCCGCGGGCAGGACCCGGCTCCAGGCGATCGAGAAGCGGTAGGATCGCAGCCCCAGCTCGGCCATGAGTGCCACGTCCTCGCGCCAGCGGCGATAGTGGTCGCACGCCACGTCCCCGTGATGGCCGGCCCGGATGCGCCCCGGCTCGTGGGCGAAACGGTCCCAGATGCTCGGGCCCGCACCGTCGGCGAGCGGCGAGCCCTCGATCTGGTAGGCGGAGGTCGCCGCTCCCCAGCGGAAGTCCGCCGGGAAGCGAACTCCGCCCGTGGCGCCGGCCGGCGCCGGAGCGTCAGACACGCGGCAGCGTCACCACCACCTCGTGGACGCCTCCGTCGCCGAACGGCGGGACCAGCTCGCCGCGCTGCGGGCGGCCGTCCACCATCAGGCGGGCGGCGTCGCCGCGCCGCACCGTGATGTGGTAGGTCGCGCCGCGAAACGTGCGCCTCATGGTGAAGCCCTTCCAGCGCGCCGGGATCACCGGAGCGATCCGCAGACCGTCCCACTCCGGGCGCACGCCCAGCAGCCATTCGGTGCCGACGCGGAACGTCCACGCTGACGAGCCGGTGTACCAGGTCCAGCCGCCGCGGCCGTAATGCGGTGAATCGGGCCCGTCGACGTTGCCGGGCATGACGTAGGGCTCGGCCTGGTAGAAGTCGGGCGCGGCGCCGCGCAGCACCGGGCAGAACGAGTGGTAGAGCTTCCACGCCTGCTCCGCGCGTCCGAGCTTGCACTCGGCCTGCACCGCCCACAGTCCAGCGTGCGTGTAGAGTCCGCCGTTCTCGCGCGAGCCGGGCGAGTAGCGCGTCAGGTACCCGATCGAGGCATCCGGCTTGCGGTAGGCGGGATAGAGCAGCAGCGGGCCGTAGTCGCGGTAGAGCCAGCGCTCGGTCGCCTTCATCATGCGCGCAAGCCGGCGCTTGGGCACGACGTCGTGGAGCACCGCCCAGGTCTGGGCGTTGAGGTAGATGCGCCCGTCGCGGCAGCGCTTCGAGCCGATGACCTCGCCGTCGTCCTTGGTGGCGCGCTGGTACCAGTCGCCATCCCAGAAGTGGCGGTTGACCGCGACGCGCATGGTACGCGCGGCCCGCGTGTAGCGCGTCATCACCGCCCGGTCGGGTCGCGCGCGGCGCGCCTCCAGCTCGACCCAGCCGTCGAGGATGCCGACCAGGAAGTGCGCCAGCCACACGCTTTCGGACTGGAGCTTGTCACCGATCGCGGAGAGCCCGTCGTTCCAGTCGCCCGCGCCCATGCGCGGCACGCCGCGCGGGGACAGTCGGGTCCAGAACGAGTCGATGGCGCGGCGGCAGTGCGCGTACAGAGTACCGACGTCCTTCGAAGGCTTGCCGTCGGGGCCCAGGAACGGCACACGTTCCTCGAGCAGCGCGAAATCCGCGGTCTCGCGCAGGTAGTTCAGCGTGACGAAGGGCAGCCACAGCAGGTCGTCGTTGAGCGGCTTGCGCGCGCCCTCCTCGGTGAGCGGATGCCACCAGTGCCACGCGGTGCCGTCGCCGAACTGGTGCGCGGCGTGCAGCAGGATCTGCTCGCGCGTGTGCTCGGGGGCGAGCGGCAGGAAGACCTGGCTGTCCTGCAACTGGTCGCGGTACCCGTAGGCGCCGCCGGTCTGGTAGTACGCGGTGCGCCCGCGGATCCGGCAGGAGATGGTCTGGTACTTGAGCCACGTGTTCGTGAGCAAGTCGAAGGCCCGGTCGGGAGTTTTCACCTCCAACGGCGCGAGCAGGGCCTCCCAGTGGCGCCGCATCGCGCGCCACGAGCGCTCGACGGCCGCGGGCTGCACGGCGTGCTTGGCGTGGCGCAAGGCCGCGGCGCGATTGTCGGCCACCCCGAGCACGAACACCACCTCGCGCTCCGCGCCGGGCGCCAGCGTCACCGCGACCTGCAGCGAGCCGATCGCGTCCTGCCACTTGCCGGTCGTGTTCGAGAGCCGGTTCGCACGCATCGCCGCCGGGTCCGCGAGGCAGCCGTACTGTCCGACGAAACGCTCCTTGTCGCTCTCGTGCGCGACCGGCTTCACGCTCGCCGCGTGGAAGGCGACGTGCGGCCACTCGACGTTCCACGGCTTGCCGCGTCCGTGTTCCGCGATGGTGTTCAGTCGCTTGGTGGCGAGCATCGCGTTCGCCGCCGGGACGTACTCCGGCTCGATGAACAGTCGATGGAACTCGCGGTGGGTGTCGGGTGCGGGCCCGAGATTCCACTCGAAGTAGGTGAACAGGTCGAGGTGACGCGTGCGGCTGGAGCGGTTGCGCAGCCGGACGCGCCAGATCTCGTAGGGCTCGCCAGGCGGCACGAACAGCGTGTAAACGCTTTCAATGCCGTGATGGAGCGCGGTGATCGTGGTGTAGCCCACGCCGTGGCGGCACTCGTAGCGGGCCGGCTTCGCCTTCACCGGCTGCCAGCCCAGCGACCAGTGCCGACGCGCGTCGCGATCGCGGCAATAGAGGTACTTGCCCCATTCGTCCCGGATCAGGTCCTGCTCCCAGCGGGTGATGCGGTTGAAACCGGCGTGCGTCATCCAGGAGTAGCCCGAGCCCGCCTGGGAGATGGTGACTCCGTACTCGGTGGGGCAGATCACGTTCACCCAGGGCTTCGGGGTGTCTGGTCGGGTGATGACGTACTCGCGACCGTCCGGGCTGAAATGACCGTACCGGTTCGGGAACAGCGTGCGACTCATCGAGGCGGCTCCTGAGGGATCTCGGAGACGGGCCGTGGGCGGGCGCGTCGAACGCGCGGGAAAGAGACGAGGCGGCCACTCTAGAATGTCGAGGAGAGGCCGTCCAGCGGACCAGCGCCCACGCGCAATGCGACGCGACTTCGAGCGCAGGGCTGAGGAGAGCGAGGATCGGCGGAGCGGCACAGCCGGCTGCTCACATGATCCGGCGCCCACCCCGCGATGCGGGATGGGCGCCGGTGTGAGTCGGTTGGGACAGAGGAGAGGACTAGCGGTACATCCCCTTCACGCGGCCCCACGAGGTCTGGACGGTGGGGGTGGGGTTCGGGCCGTAGAAGCAAGGCACGTTGAACTGGGCCTTGAAGTCGACCGGAGTGCCCTGGCCGAGGAACGGCGTCACATAGCCGCCCGCGTACGCCGGCGTGAGCTCGCCCCAGGAGCCGTAGATCGGAGCCTCGACGAGATTGCCCTCGTCGAAGTTCAGCGGGCCGCTGGTGTACAGGGTGCTGTTGTAGAACAGCGTGTAGGTGATCTGCGCCGGCAGTGCCGAGCTGAGCGACTGCGGGTTGTAAGCGATGTCGAGCAGGATCGGCGTGCCCTTCACGTAGTGCAGACCGTAGGCCGCGGTGAAGGAGTAGAACGGCAGCCGACCGCCGAAGCAGGCGATCTCACCATCGGTCGTGCGGCAGTTGAACTTTCCGTCCGCGTCCGGCGAGAACCACGGGGAGACGCGCAGACCGC
Organism: Candidatus Eiseniibacteriota bacterium; assembly: GCA_963725865.1. Lineage (GTDB taxonomy): Bacteria > Eisenbacteria > RBG-16-71-46 > RBG-16-71-46 > RBG-16-71-46 > CAVSAC01. The sequence goes on along the minus strand of CAVSAC010000010.1, from coordinate 812,601 downwards.
CCTCGCCGTTGCCCGTGCCGCTCAGGACCAGCTCCGAGTGGAACGAGTACTGGCTGCAGTTCTCGAACTGCGCCTTGGTCACGCCATCCGCCGACCAGCTCCAGGTGTGCAGGTTCGCGAAGCCGAAGCAGTCGAGGTTGGAGTCCTCGATGATGACGACCAACGGGAACGCATTGGTGACGGAGACCGTCGACGTCGGACAGTCGTTGAAGACACGCGTCGAGGTGACCACGCTCGTGACGTTGGGCGTGGCGCCCGGGCACGTGAGGTTGGCGGCCTGCGCTGCCACGCTGACGGTCAGCGCAGTCACCACGAACATCCAGGTAACGATCCGCTTCATGCTGTGTGTCCTCCTTCAGGGAGAGGCTGATCCTTGCGGATCCGACGGGACGACTGCGGCCGGTACGAGAGACCGACTGAGATCACACGATCATGGCGCGGCGGCGGCTGGACTCCATTCGCTCCCCGGGAGGGTACAGAGCGAGGCGCCGATCCGAGGGAGTGATCGGGGTCCAACCGGCTACCGAGCGGTGCCGATCATGGACCATGCAGCGGCGCCATTGTCCTGTGAATAGAGGGGCTGGCGCAATCCTTTACTTTCCGGCGTGACGGAAAGTTGCGATCCACTGAACTCCCGGCAGGGAGATCGGCGCCACCCCTCGAAGCCCGGATCCCGACCTGTGGCCCCCTGAAACTGGCGAGCGTCCGTCCGAATGGACGGGCGCTCGCCTTGAGTTGCCCTCGTACCGCTGGTGGGCTAGCGGTAGATGCTCTTCAGCTTGCCCCAGGTCGTCGAGGCAGCCGGCGTGGGGATCGGGTTGAAGCAGATGTTCTCGAACTTCACATTACCGGAGATGTCGACGCCACCGCCGCTGTTGACCTGGAAGTAGCCACCGACGGTGTGAGGAACGAGCGCGCCGAACAGGCCGTGCGGCGGGTCCTCGCCAGTGTTCCCCTGGTCGAAGTTGAGCCAGCCGCTGCTATACGTCGTGCCGCCGGACGTGAGGAGGTACATCACCTCGCCCGGGAAGGCGGCGTCGAGATTGCGCGGGTTGTAGGCCATACGCATCTGGACGGTCGTGCCCTTGACGTAGTGCAGGCCGTAGGCCGCCGTGAACGAGTAGAACGGCAGACGGCCGCCGAACACCGCGATTTCGCCGCTGGTACCGTTCAGCATGAACTGACCGTCGCCCAACGACCACCACGGGGAGATCTCGAGGCCGGCCTCGGCATTGCCGTCCGAGGTCAGGGTGACGTCGGCGCAGAACTCGTACAGCGAGCAGTTCTCGAACAGCGCCGTCGTCGCACCGGCATCTTCCGAGAACTTCCACAGGTGCCGGTTTGCTCCGCCGAAGCAGTCGACGTGCGCGTCGTTGATCTCGATGATGGCGGGGTAGGCGTTGGTGACCGTGACCGTCGAGGTCGGGCAGTCTCCGAAGAACCCGGTGATGACGTGCGCGCCGTTCGGAGCGGGCGTGGCGCCCGGGCAGGTACGGCCGTCACCGGCGTTCGCGAGCGAGGCGGCAAAGAGCCCCATCGCTAGCACTGCGATAGCCAGGCTGTGGTAACCGATCCGCTTCATGATGCGCGACCTCCTTTGGGGTGATACTGCTGCGTGGCGGATCCACGATGTGCTTCGAAACTGATGGCTGCGAGCGCGCGGGAGCGCGGAGGCCACCGTCGCCATGCCGTTAGGCCTCGCAGTTTCACGATTTCGAACTCATCCAGTCGGGGATCGTTCGAGATCGATCATGCGGGCCCAGCAGCGTCGGACGCCGCCCCAGTTCCTGGCGCGTTGTAAACGTTTTCACAGCGGCCCATCGCTGTCAAGACGTGAGTTATCATGACTATCGGTTGGCCTGCGCAGACCAGACAAGCAAGTGACGGGCCCGGTGATATCAGGCCGCCACGACTCGGCGATGATTCGGTACCCAATCGCCGCCGATCGAAGCCGTGTGGCCGGAATCTCGCGCTCCCGCGGCCTCCCGGGTCGAGCCGCGGACCACTTGCACCGATCGCCCCAACGCCAGTACGCGCGGGCGCTGGCCGGCGCCGATGGGGCCGGAGCCCCGAACCCTGAGCGCTTTGGCGCGGAGGACTTCCCGCTCGATCGCCTGCCCGTGTACCTTCAAGCGCTTTCCCCTCTGAACGCCATCTGGCCAGCACGGTCACCCGAGACGCGCGTGGGCGACCCTGCGGCGGGAGAACCATGGATCCGGTGAGCTTGGAGCACGGGCGATTCAACCTCGATGGTCGACCCTGCTTCCTCTACTCGGGGGAGATCCACTACTTCCGTCTTGCCCCGGCGCGCTGGGCCGCCCACCTGCGGGCAGCGAAAGCGGCCGGCCTCGACTCCGTCTCGTCCTATCTCCCCTGGATCTGGCATGAACCTGCGCCCGGGGAGTTCGACTTCACGGGCCGCACGCATCCCCAGCGCAATCTCGAGCGCTGGCTGCGACTGGTCGAGGACCACGGACTGCGCTTCATCGCGCGCGTCGGGCCGGTGTCGAATGCCGAACTCGTCCACGAGGGAGTGCCGGGATGGCTCCTCCGCGACCACCCCGAGGTGTACGTCCGCGGTCGCGAGATCACGAACCTCCCGCACACCACGTTGCTCGCGTACAACAACCCCACGTTCCTGCGCTTCGTGGGGAACTGGTACGACGCGGTGCTGCCGCGCGTCGCACGGCATGCCTACCCCGCGGGCGGCGTGGTGATGGTCCAGCTCTGCAACGAGATCGGCATGGTGCACTGGCTGCAGAAAGCCGCCGACTACAGCGGCGAGACCGAGGAGCGATTCCGCGATTTCCTCCGCGAGCGCTACGCCGGCGACCTCGCACGGCTCGATGCGGCGTGGGGCACACGCCACGCCGGCTGGGAGTCCATCCAGCAGCCCGCGAGCGGTGACGACGCTCAGCCGCGCATGATGCTGTGGGACTGGATGGCGTTCTACCAGGCCTACTATGCGGACTACTTCGGGGAGTTGTACTCGCGCTACCGAAAGCACGGTCTGCGGCTACCGGTGCTCGCCAACATCCCCCAGTTCTACGACTACGACGTGCGAGGACGCGGCGTGTTCGCGCCGATGACCACCATGATGTTCCGCGAGTTCCCCGCGCGCGTGCCCGACGTTGTGTTCGGTGGCGCCTACCAGATGCGACGCCTCGACCACGAGAACTTCCACGACATCGCGATCACCACCGAGGTGGTGAAGCTGATCACGACGCCCGGCGTGCCGAGCGTGTGCGCCGAGCTTCAGACGGGGATCATGCGCGACCGCCCGCGGCTCTATCCGCAGGACGTGGAACTCAACCTGAAGCTCTCGGTAGCCCATGGCCTCAACGGGGTCAACGCGTACATGTTCTCCGGCGGCCGCAACACCCTCGAGACCGGGGCGTTCGGCACCTATCACGAGTGGCAGGCCGCGGTCGGGCCGGACGGCCGCCGGCGGCCGCACTTCGCGGCCATTCGGGCATTCGGCCGACAGCTGCGCGCCTTCGGTACTGAACTCGTGCAGACCACGAAGCAGCCCGACGTGCCGATCGGATTCTATGCACCCTACTGGACGACCGAATACCTCACCGGGCCCGACGTCGAGTCGTGGGAGTGGAAGAAGCACCACCTGTTCTACGACGGACTCGCGCGCCTTCTCCAGCTCGCTCAGCTGAACAGCACGTTCGTGGATCTCGAGCGCGCACCGCTGGAGGACCTGAAGGCCCACCCGGCGCTCGTGGTGTTCGCCCTCGACTTCATGGACGTCGCCACCCAGCGGAAGCTCGCAGAGTACGTGCACGCCGGCGGCCGACTGCTGCTGAATCCCGAGGTGCCCGTCCGCGACCTCGCGTTCCGCCCGTGCACGGTGCTGGCCGATGCGCTCGGCGTGCGCGTGACGGGCGCGCGCCAGCGCGGGCTCGGCCTCCTGATCGGCGGTCGGGACTACCTGGCCCAGGGCTCGATGAGCCTGCTCGCCTCGGAGTCCGCGCAGGTCGAGGCCACGTCGCTCGAGGGCGAGCCGTGCGCGCTGCGCGCACGGCACGGGCGGGGCGAGGCCCTCGTGCTGGGCTTCGGCATGAACCACATGTTCGACTACCAGATCGAGCTGGTCCGTGCCTTCGCGGCCTCGCTCGGCGTCCGCCCGGGGATCGACGTCCGCGGCGAACTCCAGGTGTGCCTGAGGTCGAATGAGCGCTCGGGATTCCTGTTCGCCGCCAACCTGCACGATCTCCCCACGACTGCGCGGCTGCGTTTGACCTTGCCCGGAGAATTGCGGCCGACTTGGATCCCGTCGCGCGGTACCCTGGCGGTCGGGCCGCGCAGGTGCCACATCCTGCCGCTGAACGTCCCGCTCCCGGGTGGCGATGTGTTGCGCTACTCGACGGCCGAAGTGCTGTCCTGGTCGGCACGCGGTGGGCGACTCACGCTCGAGCTGGCGGGCAAGGCGGGGGCCACGGCCGAGCTGGAGGTCGTGACGTCGAAGCGGCGCGCGCGGGTCAGCGACGCTCGCGCGCGAGCGTCGCGGGTGGGGCGCCGGCTGAGAGTGGGGTTCGTGCTCACGGGTCGGCCGCAGAAGCTCACCATCGGCTGACGCGCGGGCGCGTCGGCGAGAGGAGACGGACGGCATGGCTCAGCGGACCGAGACCGCCACCCTGGGAGGTGGCTGCTACTGGTGCATCGAGGCGGTGTTCGACGAATTGCTGGGCGTCAACGAGGTGAACTCCGGGTTCTCCGGAGGCCATGTCGAGCAGCCATCGTACGAGGCGGTGTGCTCCGGCACCACCGGGCACGCGGAGGTGGTGCAGGTCGCGTTCGATCCCGACGTCCTACCGTATCGGGAGCTGCTCGAGATCTTCTTCGCGTTCCACGATCCGACCACGCTCGATCGTCAGGGCGCCGACATCGGCACGCAGTACCGCTCGGTCATCTTCACGCACTCGCCCGAGCAAGAGCGGGTGGCGCGCGAGGTGATCGCGGCGCTGACCGTCGCACGAGTGTTCGACGCGCCGATCGTCACGCAAGTGGTGCCCTTCGAACGGTTCCACGAGGCGCCGGCCTACCATCGCGACTACTACCAGCGGAACGCCGCGCAGCCGTACTGCCGGGCCACCATCACGCCCAAGATCCAGAAGCTGCGGGCGAAGTACCGCGAGCGCCTCAAGAGCGCGGTGAGACCGCAGGGATGAGGACCTTCTGAACGCCGCCCTGCCGACCCGCGTCTCTCCGCCGCACCCGCCCGCGCGGGCCGGACGACGCAGTGCCCGCACGCGCGCCACCCTCGCAGCGCTCGCGCTGGCTGCGTCGCTCGTCACCGGCGCGGCGCCGACGGCCGGGGGACGCTTCGTCGCGCTGCGGGGCATCCGCATGTACGTGGAGGAGCACGGTCGTGGGCCGGTGCTCGTGTTGCTGCACGGCGGCATGGGCAACGGCATGCAGTTCGCGCACCAGGTGCCCGCGTTCGCGCTCCACCACCACCTGGTCGTCCCCGACCTGTGCGCGCAGGGGCGCACGAGCGACCGCCCGGGGCCACTCAGCTACCACGCGATGGCCGAGGACGTGGTCGCGCTGCTCGATCGACTCGGCATCCGGCGGACGGATCTCATGGGCTGGAGCGACGGCGGGATCGTGGGGCTCGATCTCGCGATCCACCATCCGACGCGCGTGCGTCACCTCGTCACGTTCGGGGCCAACTTCACGCCGGATGGGCTCAACCCGCAGGACGTCGAGTGGAACCGCACGGCCACTCCCGACAGCCTGGGGCCGGGAGCGCGCGCCGAGTACGCACGGCTGGCGCCCGATCCGGCGCACTTCGACAGCGCGATGACCAAGATCCTCGACATGTGGCGCACGCAGCCCAACCTCACGCCGCGCGAGCTGGGTTCGATCCGCGCGCGAACGCTGATCTGCGCCGGCGAGCACGACCTCATCCGCCCCGAGCACACCGAGCAGCTGGCGCTGTCCATCCCGGGCGCGACGGTGTGGATCGTGCCCGGAGCTTCGCACGGCGCGATGCTCGAGCAGCCCGAGCTCGTGAATGCCCGCGTGTTGGAGTTCCTGAAGCGCTGAGCGGATCGGCACGAGCGGTGGAGCCCGCGAGCGGCGCGGGGGGTGCGCGGTCGCGCCAGGGGTCAGAGGTCGTCGACCGGCGCGAAGAAGGAGACGCCGCGAACGTTCTCGTTCAGGTCGAGTCTGCGCTGGATCGAGGGGAACGCCCGCGCGCGGCAGTCCATCCGCTCGCAGAGCCGGCACGTGAGGCCCACCGGCACCACGCCGGCGGCGCTCTCGAGCGCGATGCCGTCGGCGTACACCAGCCGCCGCGCGTGCTCGAGCTCGCAGCCCAACTCGATCGCGTAGAGCACCTCGGGCGCGTGGAACCCGCCACGATGGCGGCGGATGGTGCGTGCCACCGAGAAGAAGGCGGTCCCCTCCGACAGCCGCGAGAGCTGGAGCCTCAGCACGTTCGGCTGCAGGAACGCGGCGTGCACATTGCGCAGCGGGCACAGGCCGCCGAAGCGCGGAAAACCCACCGCGTTCGCGCTGAAGCGCTTCGAGATGTTGCCCGCCAGGTCGATGCGCACCATGAAGAACGGCACGCCCTCGGCACCCTTGCGCTGGAGCGTGCACACACGGTGTCCGACCTGCTCGAAGTTCACGCGGAAGCGATGCTGGAGCAGGTCGAGGTCGTAGCGCTCCTCCTCGGCCGCGCGCCGGAACGCCTCGTAGGGCATCAACACGGCGGCGGCGAAGTAGTTCGCGAGCGTCACGCGCGCCAGCACCCTCGACTCGTCGGTGGTGAGCGCGGGGTCGCGCGTGAGCTGATCGAGCAGCGGCCCGCATTCGAGCAGGCCGATCTGGTAGGCGACCTGGAAGTTCCGCGAGCCGCGTCGCAACACCTCGGAGAGCGCGAGCGTGCGTGCGGCGGGATCGAAGCGGCGCACCGCGCCCTTCATGGGTCCGACCTTGGCGACCTGAACGGCCACCTGGTGGCGCCGCTCGACGTACGCGCACAGCGCGCCGAACAGGTCCTCGCCCGCGAACTGGCCATCGGCCCACACGCGTTCGGCCTCGTGCTCGATCTCGTCGAAGTAGTTCGCGTGCCGCTGCAGGAAGTCCGAGACCTGCTCGGAGGAGAGCGTGGTGCGGTCGACGCCGCTCACGTCCTGGCGGTCGAGCACCTGGGCTGCGAGGGTCTGCTCCGAGGCGTGCGTCGCGCGGTAGGCGTGATGCAGGTGGACGACCGCCCGCGCCACCTCGGGGATCGCGGCCGCGAGCTCGTGCACCTCCCGCTCGGGAGGGGTCAAGCCCTCGAACAGCGGATCGGCGAACACCTCGGCGAGGTCGGCCGCCAGGCGGGCTTCACCGGTCGCCGAGAGTGCCTTGAGATCGAGGTCCAGCACCTGGGCCAGGCGGATCAGGAGGCCGGCGGGGAGGGGGCGCCGGTCGTTCTCGATCAGGTTGAGATAGGACGGAGACACGCCCAGGCGCTCGGCGAGCGCGGTCTGGGTGAGCCCGGCCCGCGAGCGCAGCGAGCGCACCTTCCTCCCGAGTCCCTTGCCGCTGGTGGTCATGGCACGATGGACTTTACTAGCTTCACAGATTGACTGTCACGTGCTTTCTGACTGTTACAAGATAATTGGCTGCGGCGCAGATTCTTAGTGTCTGTTTCACGAAAGGAGCGTCAAACTCTTCACATGCGACACGACCTCAGTGGTAGCCCGGAAGGGACCGTCATCAACAGCCCCGTGAACCCCGAGCACGAGTCCATCCTCGCGCCCGAGGCGCTGGCCTTCGTCGTCGACCTCGCTGGCCGATTCGGGGCGCGGATCGACGCGCTGCTCGAGGCGCGCGTCGAGCGTCGAGCGCGGCGCGCTGCGGGGGAGCCGCTCGACTTCCTGGCTTCCACGTCCGCGGTACGCAGCGCGAGCTGGACGGTGGCTCCCCACCCGCACGACCTCACCCGGCGAGCGATCGAGATCACCGGTCCGGTCGACCGCAAGATGATCATCAACGCGCTCAATTCGGGTGCCGACGTCTTCATGGCCGACTTCGAGGACTCGAACGCTCCGACCTGGTCGAACCTGCTCGATGGCCAGGTCAACCTGCGCGACGCCGTGCGCCGCCGCATCACCTACGCGGACCCGCAGAGCGGCCGCTCGTACCAGCTCGACGCGCGCGTCGCGACGCTCATGGTGCGTCCGCGCGGACTGCACCTGAAGGAGCGCCACGTGCAAGTCGACGGCCGCCCCATCCCGGGCTGCCTGTTCGACTTCGGGCTCTATCTGTTCCACAACGCCGCCGAGCTACTCGCGCGCGGCACCGGGCCGTACTTCTACCTGCCCAAGCTGGAGAGCCATCTCGAGGCGCGGCTATGGAACGAGGTGTTCGTCCACGCCCAGCAGGCCCTCGGTATCCCGCGCGGCACCATCAAGGCGACCTGTCTGATCGAGACGCTCCCCGCCGCGTTCGAGATGGACGAGATCCTCTATGAGCTGCGCGAGCACTCGGTCGGCCTCAATTGCGGGCGCTGGGACTACATCTTCTCGTTCATCAAGACGCGCCGCGACGATCCCGCCGCGCTGCTGCCCGACCGCGGCCAGGTCACCATGGAGCAGCCGTGCATGCGCGCCTACACGCAGCTCGCGGTGCGCACCTGCCACCGCCGCGGCGCGCACGCGATCGGCGGCATGGCGGCGTTCATCCCGATCAAGAGCGACCCCGACGCGAGCGCCGCGGCGCTCGCGCGCGTGCGCGCGGACAAGCTGCGCGAAGTGCGCGACGGTCACGACGGCACCTGGGTCGCCCACCCGGGCCTGGTGCCGGTCGCGCGCGAGGTCTTCGACGTTCACATGAAGGGAGCGAACCAGCTCGATCGCCTGCGGGAGGACGTCGAGGTCACCGCGACCGATCTGCTGCGGGTTCCCACCGGCACCCGCACCGAGGACGGACTGCGCCTCAACGTGCGGGTCGGCGTGCAGTACCTCGAGGCGTGGTTGCGCGGCCTCGGCTGCGTGCCGCTCTACAACCTGATGGAGGACGCGGCCACCGCCGAGATCTCCCGCAGCCAGGTCTGGCAGTGGCTCCATCACGGCGCGACGCTCGCCGACGGCCGCCGCGTGAGCCGCGAGCTGGTGGAGCAGGTGCTGCGCGAGGAGATGGAGCGCCTGGCGCGCGACATCGGAATCGAGCGCTTCGCCCAGGGACGGTTCGAGGAGGCCACGCGGCTGTTCCTGCGCGTCGCCACCGCGCCCACGATGGAGGAGTTCCTGACGCTGCCCGCTTACGACGAATTGTGCCGCATCCACGACGCACCCACGGATCACTGAGCGCCGCGCCCCCTCGACCGGAGGATCCATCATGACCGCCTCGCGCATCCCGCACGATCACCCGTGGACTCCCGAGACCGCGGCTTCCCAGGAACCCTGGGACCGCCTCGTCCCACGCGGCCGCTGGGACGGCATCCAGCGTCCCTACACCGCGGTGGACGTGGAGCGGCTGCGCGGCAGCGTGCGCATCGAGTACACGCTCGCCTCGATGGGCGCGCGGCGGCTGTGGCACCTACTCAACACGCGTGACTACGTGAATTCGCTCGGCGCGCTCACCGGCGGCCAGGCGGTGCAGCAGGTCAAGGCGGGGCTCGAGTCGATCTACCTCTCCGGCTGGCAGGTGGCGGCCGACGCCAATCTGGCCGGGCAGACGTACCCCGACCAGAGCCTCTACCCGGCGAACAGCGTGCCGCAGGTGGTGCGACGCCTGAACCAGGCGCTCCTGCGCGCCGACCAGATCGAGTACGCCGAGGCGCATGCGGCGCCGGCCGCCTCCGGGCACCTCAACGGCCACGCGAACGGCAACGGCAACGGCAAGCCGGCGATGTCCCGCCGGCACTGGACGGTGCCGATCGTGGCGGACGCCGAAGCCGGCTTCGGCGGCCCGCTGAACGCGTACGAACTGATGAAGTCGATGATCGAGGCGGGGGCCGCCGGAGTGCACTTCGAGGACCAGCTCTCGTCCGAGAAGAAATGCGGGCACCTCGGCGGCAAGGTGCTCGTCCCGACCGGGCACTTCATCCGCACGCTGGTCGCGGCGCGGCTGGCGGCCGACGTGATGGACGTCCCGACGCTGATCATCGCGCGCACCGACGCCGACAGCGCGCGCCTGCTGACCAGCGACGTGGACCCGCGCGACTCCGAGTTCCTGACCGGCGAGCGCACCGCCGAGGGCTTCTACCGCTACCGCGGTGGCCTCGAGTGCGCGATCGCCCGCGGGCGCGCGTACGCCCCCTTCGCGGACCTGGTCTGGTGCGAGACCTCGACCCCCGACCTCGCGGAGGCGAAGGCCTTCGCGGAGGGCATCCACCGCGACTTCCCCGGCAAGCTGCTGGCGTACAACTGCAGCCCGTCGTTCAACTGGAAGGCCAAGCTCGACTCCGCGACCATCGCCCATTTCCAGCGCGAGCTGGGCGCGATGGGCTACAAGTTCCAGTTCGTCACGCTGGCGGGCTTCCACAGCCTGAACCACGCGATGTTCGAGCTCGCCCGCGACTACCGCGCGCGCGGCATGTCGGCCTACGCGGACCTGCAGGAGGCGGAGTTCGCGGCGGAGGCGCACGGCTACAGCGCCACGCGCCACCAGCGCGAGGTGGGCACCGGCTACTTCGACCAGGTCATGCAGGTGATCGCCGACGGGCAGGCTTCCACGCTCGCGCTCGAGGGCAGCACCGAGAAGGCGCAGTTCTAGCTTCGGCTGCACGGCCCCCCAGGCGGCGCCGGCGTCTCACGACCCGGCGCCGTCGCCGACGCCGGGCGGATCGCCTAGACTCGCGGCCATGCCCCGCTCGCACCCGCCCACCATCTTCGTGCTCTCCGACGGCCGCGGCGACACCTGTGCCCAACTGCTCAGCGCCGCGCTGGTCCAGTTCGAGGGCCAGCGCTACGACGTCATCCGCCGCGGCCAGGTGCGCACGGCGGCGCGCGTGCAGGCGATCGTGCGCCGCGCGGCGCGCACGCGCGCGGTGATCTTCTACACCCTCGTGGGCCGCGAGACCCGCGAGGCCATGGTAGCCGCGGCCACCGCGGCGGCGGTCTCGACGGTGGACGTGCTGGGGCCGGCGTTCTCCGCGCTCCACGACCTGTTCAAGGCCGCGCCGCGCTCGCGTCCCGGCCTGTTGTACTCCTCCGAGCGCGAGCGATTCGACCGCCACGACGCCATCGACTACACGTTCCAGCACGACGACGGGCTGCACCTCGACGGCCTCGCGCTGGCGGACGTGGTGCTGACCGGGGTGTCGCGTTCCGCGAAGACCTCGACCAGCTTCTACCTCGCCTACGAGGGCATCAAGGCCGCGAACGTGCCTCTGGTGCCGGGCATTCCGGCGCCCGCGGAGCTGATCGCGCTCGACCCGGCGAAGGTCGTCGGACTGCACGTGAACGCGCTGCGGCTCGCGACCGTGCGCGAGGCGCGCGCCCACATGCTGGGCCGCGCGCCGCTGGAGTCCTATCTGGACGAGCACGCCATCAAGCGCGAGGTGCTGGAAGCCAAGCGCGTGATGGACGAGCACGGCTGGCGCACCATCGACGCCTCGTACAAGGCGGTCGAGGAGATCGCCCGCGAGGTGCTGGAGCTACGCGGCCTGCGCGGCAGCCGCCGCCGGCGGGCTCCCGGCTAGCTGGGGCGCGCGCGCATCGCCGCCACCACCAGCGGCAATGCGAGCAGCAGAAGCAGGGCGAAGAACAGCAGGAATCGGACGCGCAGGGAGGTCGAGCGGCGCTGGTGCATGCGGGGCTCCAAGGGTGCGGGGCCCGGCGGGGGGCCGGCAAGGGTGTCTCTCGATCTGAAGGAGGCAGCGTCCGGCGCTGCGTCACAACGCGGCCGGACTCGGCGGAACACGTGGGCGGGCGGGAGCAGCGCGCGGCCGGCCGCGACCGGCGCATCGCCGTCGCGTGTGCCGCGCTCCTCTGTCGGCGTTAGCGCATCGCTGGCTCGCGCTCCGCGCCCGGTCGCCACACCAGCGCGAGGTAGACCAGCGCGGCCACCCCGAAGCCCACGAACCATGCGTATCCATAGACGCCGCGCCACAGCGGCGCCACGCTCGGGAAGTGCGCGGGGAACGCCTCGGCCAGGAACCCGGGCACGTTCGGCGCGACCCCCAGCAGCAGCGCGATCATCGCGGCGAGGTGGACGCCGCCGGTGTAGCCGTAGCGGCCGGCGTGGCGGTACAGGTCGTCCACGTCGAGCCGGGTGCGCCGCACCACGAAGTAGTCCGCGATCAGGATGCCGCCGATCGGCCCGAGCAGCGCGGAGTAGCCGACCAGCCACGTGAAGATGTAGCCGTGCGAGCTCTCGAGCAGCTTCCAGGGCATGATCAGCACGCCGATCACCGCCGTCAGGATGCCGCCGGTGCGGAACGAGATCAGGCGCGGCGCCAGGTTGCTGAAGTCGTTCGCGGGCGAGACCACGTTCGCGGCGAGGTTGGTGGTGAGCGTCGCGATCGAGAGCGCCACCATCGAGAGCAGTACCGCGACCGGGCCACCGACGCGCCCCAGCAGCTCGACCGGATCCCAGATCACGCGCCCGCCGGGGAAGATGATCGCGGTCGCCGAGGTGACCGCGACCCCGATGAAAGCGTACAGCGTCATGGTGGGCGGCAGGCCGAGCGCCTGTCCCACCACCTGGTCGCGCTGGCTGCGGGCGTAGCGGGTGAAGTCGGGGATGTTGAGCGAGAGCGTCGCCCAGTAGCCGACCATCGCGGTCAGCGAGGGGAAGAACACGCGCAGGAACTCCGCCGAGGTCGCGAACCGCGACGGCTGCGAGAGGATCGGCCCGAAGCCGCCGGCGCGCGTGTAGGCCCACGCGAGCAGCGCCAGCCCCACCACGATCAGGAACGGCGCCGACACCGACTCGAGCCACTTGATGGACTCGGTGCCGTTGAGGATGAACCACAGGTTGAGCAGCCAGAACAGCAGGAACGCGATCAGCTCGCCGGTGCCGATGCCGAGCGCGGCGGGCGTGACCGCCGGCAGGTGCGCGAGCCCGGGCCACAGCGTCTTGCCGAGCTGGAACAGCGCGGCGCCGCCGATCCAGGTCTGGATGCCGAACCAGCCGCACGCCACCAGCGCGCGCAGCAGCGCCGGCACGTTCGAGCCGCGCACCCCGAACGAGGCGCGCGCGAACACCGGGAACGGGATGCCGTAGCGCGCGCCGGCGTGGGCGTTCAGCAGCATCGGCACCAGCACGATGCAGTTGCCGAGGAAGATGGTCACCATCGCCTGGCGCCACGACATCCCCGAGTCGATCAGCCCGGAGGCCAGTGTGTAGGTGGTGATGCACACCGACATCCCGATCCACAGCGAGCAGAAGTGCCACCAGTTCCAGCTCCGCCGCGCGGCGTCGACCGGGGCGATGTCGGGATTGACGAGGTCCGCGTCGGCGCTGGCCGGCACGCGGATGGCGTCGGCGCTCATCGGTGGGACGGTCATCGTGCCTCCGGGCCAGGAGTCCACTGCGGGTTCGGCATGGGCGGCAAGCTACCGGAGCCGCCGGGCGGCTGTCTGCGGGAAAGTAGGATCGCGTGGCTCATCCGCGGCCGCCGGCGAGTCGCACCGCCTCCGGCCGGCGCGCCAGCCGCGCCATCGCGAGGATGCCGATCAGCGGCCCCGGCGCCAGGATCGCGAACGCCCAGTGCCACGACCACGCGTCGCGCAGCAGCGGGATCAGCCACAGCGTGGCGGTGGTGAGCGAGAATCCGATCGCGAGCTGCACGGTAAGCGCGGTGCCCACGTAGGCCGGGTCGGACAGCTCGGTCACCATCGCCGAGAACTGCGCCGAGTCGGCGAGCGCCGACGCTCCCCACACCAGCCCCAGCGCCACCGCCACCCAGGGGGGCGCGCCGAACGCGAACCCGGCGGCGACCGCGCACACGCTCGACACCGCCATCGCGAGCGCGGCCGCGCGCGTGCGACCCCAGCGGTCGGCGAGTGCACCCAGCCACCACGAACCCGCCATGCCGGCCGCGATCGCGGCGAACGCGCCCAGCGGCGCCCACGGCTGCACCGCGATCCCCGCGCGCGTGAAGCGGTCGGCGAGGTAGACGCCGAACCAGCCCCACATCGCGTACAGCTCCCACATGTGGCCGAAGTAGCCGAAGCACGCCAGCCGCAGCGCCGGCTCGCGCAGCACCTGTCCGGCCTGCGAGGGGTCGAACCGCGCGCGCGGGAACGGGAACGGGCCCTCGTGGACCCAGCGCCACGCGATCAGCGCGCCGAGCGCGGTGGTGAGCGAGCTGCTGAACACCGCCGCGCGCCAGTCGAGCCCGCCGATCGCGGTCGCCAGGTGCGGGGACGCCGAGCCCACGGCGAGTGCCCCCACCATCACGCCGAGCGCGGTGCCGCGGTCGCGCCGGAACCAGGTCGCCATCAGCTTGAGTGCGGTGGGATAGACGCCCGCCAGGCATGCGCCGGCGACGAAGCGCAGCGCGAACGCGTGCGCCGGCGTGCGCACCAGCGCGAACCCGGCGTTGACGAGCGCGGCCGCGACGCACGAGGCGATCAGGACGCGCCGGGGCGGCAGCAGGTCCAGCAGGTTGGCCGCCGCCGACAGCAGCGAGCCGGCGACGAAGCCGATCTGGACGGCGATCGTGAGCCACGCCGCCGCGCCCGGCGACAGGTGCCAGGTCTGGCGCAGCGTCCCCACCACCGCGGTGCCCGAGAACCACGTGCTCATGCCGAGCAGCGCGGCGAGCGCCAGCCACACCAGCGCGCGCCAGCGGCCGGGCGGCTCGAGGGCGGGCGTGGGAGGGGCCGCGACGGGGCGCGGCGCGGGCGCGAGGTCCGGCGTCACGCGATCGGGGGACGGAGGCAGGCAGCCATGAGGAGGACCGCGACCGCCGCGCGCGCGGCGCGGCCGTCCCGTGGCGCAATCACCATCCGCTCATCCGTGCAGGCCGCCGGGGACGTGCGCGGTTCCCTTGGCGATCCGGTCGTTCCAGGACTCGAACGGTGCGTCCCCGGTGACGTCCTTCATCGTGATGCAGCCGTGCACCGGGCAGACGTGGGAGCACAGGTTGCAGCCGATGCACTCGGTCTCGTCCACCCACACCACGTGGGTGTGCTTCGCGCGCGCGGCTTCGCCCGCCGCGGCGCGGGTGGGGGCGTGGTGGCCGGCGGCGAGCGGCGCGTCCGCGGGGTGGATGCAGTTCACCGAGGTGTCGCGGCACGCCACCAGGCACAGCTCGCAGCCGATGCAGCGCTCGGGATCGACGTGGGCGATCACCTTGTAGTTCAGGTCGAGGTCGCCCCACTCCACGAACGCCGGCAGCGCCCGGCCGCGGAGGTCGTTCACCGACTTCATGCCCTTGGAGTCGAGGAAGTCGCTGAGGCCCTCGATCATGTCCTGGACGATGCGGAAGCCGTAGTGCATCGCGGCGGTGCACACCTGCACCGAGGTGGCGCCGAGCGCGATGAACTCGGCGGCGTCGCGCCAGTTCGCGATCCCGCCGATGCCCGAGATCGGCACCGTGATGCGCGGATCGCGGGCGAGTGCCGCCACCATGTGGAGCGCGATCGGCTTGACCGCCGGCCCGCAATAGCCGCCGTTGGTGGAGCGATTGCCGACCACCGGGTAGGGGACCATGCGGTCGAGGTCGACCCCGGTGAGGCTCTTGATGGTGTTGATGAGCGACAGGCCGTGCACGCCGGCCTTCACCGCCGCCAGCCCCGGCTCCAGGATGTCGCCCACGTTGGGCGTCAGCTTCACCAGCACCGGCAGCGTGGCGTCCTCGACCGCCCAGCCCGCCACCGTGGTGAGCACGTCGGGCTCCGCGCCCACCGCCGAGCCCATGCCGCGCTCGCACATGCCGTGCGGGCAGCCGAAGTTGAGCTCGAGGCCGTCGCAGCCGGTGTCCTCGACGCGGCGGATGATCTCGCGCCAGTCCTCGCGGCTCTCCACCATCAGCGACACCACCACCGCGCGGTCGGGGTAGCGGCGCTTCACTTCGCGGATCTCGCGCAGGTTCGTCTCGAGCGGCCGGTCGGTGATCAGCTCGATGTTGTTGAACCCCGCCATGCGCGCGCCGCCGACGTCGATCGCGCCAAAGCGGCTCGAGGTGTCGACGATCGGGTCGCCGAGCGTCTTCCACACCGCGCCGCCCCAGCCGAGGTCGAACGCGCGCATGATCTGGTCGCCGGTGTTGGTGGGCGGCGCCGAGGCGAGCCAGAACGGGTTGGGACTGCGGATGCCGGCGAGATCGATCGAGAGATCGGCCATCGTGGATTCCTCGGGCTGGGGTCTAGGGATGCCCGGCCAGCGCCGGCGCGCCCTTCTCGAGTGGGATGCCGAGCTGCGCGCAGATCGCGCGCGCGGCGCGCTTGCCCTGCTGGGCCGCGGTCACGACCAGCTCGCCGCCGCTGATCGCGTCGCCGCCGGCGTACACGCGCGGGTTCCCGGTGCGGCCGGTGGCCGCGTCGACCACGATGCGGCCCTTGCCCTCCAGCGCCACGCCGGGGAACGCCTTCAGCAGCTCCGGCAGCGGCGACTGCCCGATCGCCACCAGCGCCAGCTGGCAGGCGAGCGAGCGGCCGTCGGCGAAGCGCACGCCGCTCAGCGCGCCATCGGCGGCGCGCGTGAACTCCTGCGGGACCGCGCGCTCCATCAGCAGCACGCCCTCCGCGCGCGCCTGCGCCAGCTCGTGCGCGTAGCCCGACATGTCGGCCTCGGTGCGGCGATAGGCGAGCGTGACCTGCTGGACGCCCAGGTGACGCAGCTCGCGCGCGGCATCGATCGCGGTGTTGCCGCCGCCGATCACCACCGCCTGGGCGATGCCGTCGAGCGAGAAGCCCGGCTCCACCTTCAGGCGCTCGATCCAGGCCGTGGCGCCCGCCACGCCGGGGCCCTGCTCGCCCGGCAGGCCGAGCCGCGAGTCCGGCCCGAGCCCGACCCCGATGAACACCGCCGCGTGCTCCTCGAGCAGCCGCGCGGCCGGCACGTCGCGGCCGACCTCGACGCCGGTGCGGATGTCGACGCCGAGCGCGCGGATGAACTCCACCTCGGCGAGCGAGTCCTCGACGTACATCTTGTAGGGCGCCACGCCGGTGGTGTTGAGGCCACCCGGCAGCGCGCGCTTCTCGAACACCGTGCACTCGAGGCCCTCGAGCGCCAGGTAGCCGGCGCACGCGAGCGACGCCGGCCCGGCCCCGATGCACGCGACGCTGCGGCCGTTCGCGGGCTTGCGCCGCAGCAGCGTGGCCGCCAGCGCGGGGCTCAGCACCGACTCCACCGCGAAGCGCTGGAGGCGGCCGATCTGGATGGTCTCGTTGCCGGCGTGCTGGTGCACGCAGGCGCCCACGCACAGCACCTCGACCGGGCACACGCGCGCGCACGAGTAGCCGAGCAGGTTCGCGCTCAGGATGGTGCGCGCCGCGCCGCGCACGTTGCCGGTCGCGATGCGGCGGATGAAGCCCGGGATGTCGATCCCGGTCGGACACGCCTCGACGCACGGCGCGTCATGGCAGAACAGGCAGCGATTGGACTCGACCAGCGCCTGCGCGTCGGTCAGGACCGGACGGTGATCGGGGAGCTGACGCTCGAGCCGGGTGGCGCCGGCGTCGGCCGCCCCGCTCATGCCGCCCCCAGGGCGGCCATGCTCTCCTCGAGGACCCGCAGCGCCTCGTCCACCTCGGCGGCGCTCACGATGAGCGCGGGCGAGATGCGCGCGACGTTGCCGTAGAGGCCGCCCTTGCCGATCAGGAGCCCGCGCTTCTTGGTCTCCTCGAACAGCTTCGCGAGCACCTGCGGGTTCGGGGTGCGGTCCTGCGCGGTCTCGTCCTTCACGAACTCCACGCCCTGCATCAGCCCCATGCCGCGCACGTCACCGATCACGCGCGGGTAGCGGCTCTTCAGCTTCTCGAGCCCCTCGCGCAGTCGCTTGCCCTGGGTGGCCGCGTTCTCGCGCAGCTTCTCGGACTCGATCACCTCGATGGTGGCGCGTCCCGCGGTGGCCGAGATCGGATTGCCGCCGAACGTCGAGATCGTGAGCGCCTTGAACGAGTCCGCGATCGGCGCGGTGGTGACGCAGGCCGACAGCGGCATGCCGTTCGCGATCCCCTTGGCCATCGTCATGATGTCGGGCTCGACGCCCCAGTGCTCGATGCCCCACCACTTCTCGCCGGTGCGCCCGAAGCCGGTCTGCACCTCGTCGCAGATGAACACGCCGCCGTACTTGCGCACGATCTCGACCGCGATCTGGAAGTACTCCTTCGGCGGCGTGACGAAGCCGCCGACGCCCTGGATCGGCTCGGCGAGGAACCCGGCGATCTGGCCCGTCGTGGTGGTGCGGATCAGCTCCTCGAGGTCCTTCGCGCACTTCACGCCGCAGCTCGGGTACGTGAGCCCGAGCGGGCAGCGGTAGCAGTACGGCGAGAGCCCGTGCTTGATGCCGGCGATCTGGGTCGGCAGCGCGCGCCACGGCGCGTGCGCGGTGAGCGACTGCGCCAGCATCGAGCGGCCCGAGTAGCCGTGGCGCAGCGCGACGATCTCGGAGCGGCCGGTGAACACCTGCGCCATCATCACCGCGGTCTCGTCGGCCTCGGTGCCGGTGGCGGTGAAGTAGCACTTCTTGAGCTTGCCGGGCGTGATGGAGGCGAGCTTCTCGGCCAGCTCCACGATCGGCAGCGTGGGGTAGAGCGTCGAGACGTGGCCGAGACGGTCGAGCTGGGCCTTGACCGCGGCGTTCACGCGGTCGTTCGCGTGGCCGACCGAGACGGTCAGGATGCCGCCGAAGAAGTCGAGGTACGACTTCCCGTCGAGGTCCTTCACCCGCATCCCCTTGCCCTCGGTGAGGACGATCGGCTCCTCGTAGTAGTTCGTCACCGACGGGAACAGGAACTCCTTGTGCTTGCGTCGCACCTCGGCGGACGAGTTCGTCGCGCGCGCCTCGGGCGTGGTCTGCGGATCCATCGTTCCCCCTATCGGGCCTGCGCCCGTGCCCCTGCCAGGCCGGCCCCGGCATCCGCCCGGGCCGCCGCGATACTGGTCTCGCGCCGCACGAACCGGCCGGCGCCGCGCTCCACGCGCAGCTCGCCGTCGCGCACGCGCACCGTGCCGTTCACGATCACGTAGCGGGGCCGCCCCTTCACGGAGAAGCCCTCGAAGATGTTGCGGTCGCTCTTCGAGTGGTGCGTGCGCGCCGAGATGGTGCGGGTCGCGGTCGGATCCCACACCACCAGGTCGGCGTCGCCGCCGATCGCCACCGAGCCCTTGCGCGGGTAGAGCCCGAAGATGCGCGCGGGGCGCGTGCACAGCAGGTCGACCATGTGCTCGAGCGTGATGCGCCCTTCGCACACGCCGTAGGTGTAGAGCAACGCCAGCCGCTCCTCGACGCCGGTGCCGCCGTTCGGGATCTTGGTGAAGTCCGCGATCCCGGCGCGCTTCTGCGCCATCGTGAACGGAGCAGTGGTCGGTGCCGACGCGTGTCGAGCAGCCCGGCCTGCAGGTGCGCCCACAGCGCGTCCTGGTGCCCGCCCGCGCGCGGGCGGATCGGCGGCGACATCACGTACGCCGCGCCCTCGAAGTCGGGCTTGTCGTACACCGAGTCGTCGAGCAGCAGGTACTGCGGGCAGGTCTCGCCGTAGCAGCGCTGGCCCTCGGCCTTCGCGCGCGCCAGCGCCAGCACCGACTCGCGGCAGGTCATGTGCACGATGTAGGCGGTGGTGCCGTGCAGCCGCGCCATCATCAGCGCGCGCCCGGTGGCCTCGCCCTCGACCGCGCTCGGCCGCGACGCGCCGTGCTCGCGCGGGGCGGTGCGCCCGGCCGCCAGCAGCTCGCGCTGGAGCGCGGCCACCGCGTCGCCGTTCTCGGCGTGGACGGTGACCACCGCGCCGAGCTGCGCGGCGTGCTTCATGACCTGATAGAGCTCTCCATCGTCGACCATGATGGCGCCCTTGTAGGCCATGAACACCTTGAACGACGTGATTCCCTTCTCCTGGACGACGATCCGCATCTCCTCGGCCGTGCGGTCGGTCCAGCCGGTGATCGCCATGTGGTAGGTGTAGTCGGCGACCGCGCCGCCCGACTTGGCCTCCCACTCGGCGAGCCCCTCGAGCAGCGACTGGCCGCGGGCCGGGATCACGAAATCGATCAGCGTCGTGGTGCCGCCGGCCACCGCGCAGGCGGTGCCCGACTCGTAGTCGTCGGCGGACACGGTGCCCATGAACGGCAGCGCCAGGTGCACGTGCGGATCGACCGCGCCCGGCAGCACGAACTGCCCGGCCGCGTCGATCACCTCGTCGGTCGGCGGCGCGCTTCTCGAGGTCCTGCCCGATCGCCGCCACCTTGCCGCCGTCGCAGTACACGTCGGCGACGCATGCGCTCGCTGGCGGTGACGACCGTGCCGTGCTTGATCAGGATGCCCATCGAGTCTCTCTCCAGGTGTCCGGCCCGCGGCGTGCGCGGGCCGCGGCCTACGACGACTCCAGCTCCGCCAGCGGCTGGTACGTCTCCGGGCGCCGGTCGCGGTAGAACTGCCAGACGCGGCGCACGTCCTCGATCATGTCGAGGTCCATCTCGGCCACCACCACCTCGTCCTGGTCCTCGCTGCCGGTCGCGAGGAAGTTGCCGCGCGGGTCCACGAAGTAGGAGCTGCCGTAGAACTTGCCGATGTTCCACGGCGCCTCGGTGCCGACCCGGTTGATGCAGCCCATGAAGTAGCCGTTCGCGACCGCGTGGGCCGGCTGCTCGAGCTTCCACAGGTACTGCGAGAGCCCGGCCACCGTGGCGCTCGGGTTGAACACGATCTCGGCGCCGTTGAGCCCCAGCAGGCGCGCGCCCTCGGGGAAGTGGCGGTCGTAGCAGATGTACACGCCGACCTTGGCGTAGCGGGTCTGGAACACCGGGTAGCCGAGGTTGCCGGGCTTGAAGAAGTACTTCTCCCAGAACCCCGAGGTGTGCGGGATGTGGTTCTTGCGGTACTTGCCGAGATAGCTGCCGTCGGCGTCGTAGACCGCGGCGGTGTTGTAGTACACCCCCGCCTTGCTCGCGCTCGTAGACGGGCACGATCACCGCCATCTGGTGGCGCTTCGCCGCCGCCGCCACCGCCTCGGTGGTGGGGCCGGGCACTGCCTCGGCCGCGGCGTACCAGCGCGCGTCCTGGCCGGGGCAGAAGTACGGGCCGTTGAAGATCTCCTGCAGGCAGAGGATCTGCACGCCGCGCTGGCCCGCCTCGTCGACCATCGTCAGGTGCTTCGTCGAGTGCGGCCTGCTGGATCTTCTCGACCGGCTGCGACTCGTCGTTGACCGGGTTGCTGCACTGGATCAGACCACCGACCACCTTCCGGGGCATGGTTCTCCTCGCGTGCCTAGAGCCAGCGGGTGATGACCACCTTCTTGTCGGTGAAGAAGTCGACGCACTCGCGCCCGTGCGCCTTGGTGTCGCCGAAGAACGAGCCCTTGGCGCCGCCGAACGGGAAGTACGCCATCGGCGCGGCGACGCCGATGTTCACACCCAGCATCGAGGGCGCGACGCGGTAGCGGTACTCGCGCGCCCACTTGCCGCTCGAGGTGAAGATGCTCGAGGCGTTGCCCTGCGGGTGCGCGTTCACGATCGCGCAGGCGTCCTCGAACGTGGCGGCCTTCATCAGGCACAGCACCGGCCCGAAGATCTCCTCGTTCGCGATCGTCATGCCGGGCTTCACGTCCTCGAAGATGCTCGGTCCGAGCCAGTAGCCGTCCGGATGCTTGGCGTCGCGGTGGCCGCGGCCGTCGACCAGCAGCTTGGCGCCCTCCTTCAGCCCGGTCTCGATGTAGCCCAGCACCTTCTCGCGGTGCGCCCGCGTGATGACCGGGCCCATCGTGACGCCCGGCTCGAGTCCGTTGCCGACCTTGATCGCGCGGGTGCTCGCCACCAGCCCGTCCGCGCACGCGGTCGTACGCGTCGCCGACGGCGATCACCACGCTGTTCGCCAGGCAGCGCTCGCCGGCGCAGCCGAACGCGGACTCCGCCGAGATCTCGCAGGCCTTGTCGAGCACCGCGTCGGGCATGATGAGCACGAAGTTCTTGGCCCCGCCCAGCGCCTGCACGCGCTTCCCGTTGGCGGCGCCGCGCTGGTAGATGTAGCGCGCCACCGGCGTCGAGCCCACGAACGACACCCCCGCGATGCCCGGGTGGTCGAGGATGCCGTCCACCACGTCGCGCGCCCCGTTCACCAGGTTCACCACGCCGGGCGGGAAGCCCACCTCCTCGAGCATCTCGAACACCAGCTTCTGCGACAGCGGCACGCGCTCGCTCGGCTTGACCACGAACGTGTTGCCCAGCACCACCGCGTGCGGCAGGAACCAGAGCGGCACCATGGCCGGGAAGTTGAACGGCGTGATCGCCGCGAACACGCCGATGCGGCTGGCGGATCGACTCGCAGTCGATGCCGGCCGCGATGTCCTCGAGGGCGGCGCCCTGCATGGTGGTGGTGACGGCGCACGCCTGGTCGACGTTGTCGATCGCGCGCCGCACGCTGCCGCGCGACTCGTCGAGCGTCTTGCCGTGCTCCATGCGTGACCACGCGCGCCAGATCCTCGAGGCGGCGCTCCATCACCTGCTTGAGCGCGAAGAAGTAGCGCGCGCGCTGGGGCGGGGGCGTGCGGCGCCAGGCCGGGAACGCCGCCGTGCGCCGCCTGCACCGCGCGGTCGACGTCCTTGGGGCCGCCGAGCGGCACGCGGGCCAGCAGCTCGTCGGTCGCGGGGTTGCGGACCTCGCCCCACTGAGCGGCCAGGGAATCCACCCACTTGCCGCCGACGAAGTCGCGGACCGTGGTGGTCGCGGTGGCGGGTGCGCCACTCGCAGTCGCCGCCTGATCGCGGGGTGCCGTCATCGTGCGCTCCTCCTTGCTAGATCCGTCCGGCAAGTCGGGGCTCACGGGCCACGGGTCTCCCGGCAGTGATGGCGTGGTCTGCCGAGTCCGTCGCCGGAGCAGCCCCAAGGCGGGAGCCAGGTTGCGCAGCAAGAGGATGCCGCTGATCGCCGTGGGGGGCAGGTCCTGCGACGTGACGGCGGACAGGATAGCGCAGAACGGCGTCAGGCCGGTTGGGAAAAGTGCGATGTGCGATGGCCCGGGGGGGCCGGTGCGGGGATCGCGCCGGGGGGTTCGAAGCCGCCGAGCGCCCCGCCTCTACCGCACCCGCACCACCCAGTGCGCCACGCTGAGGCCGAGCGCTATGAGCCGGCACAGGAACATGCCCTGCGGCACGGGCTGGCCGGCGTCGTCACGGCCGTCCCACGGGATGTCGTGCGCGCCCGCAGAAAGCTCCGCGTCCACCAGCGTGCGCACGCGGCGGCCGGCGACGTCGGTGATCACGAGCCGCGCGTGGCCTGCACTCGGCAGTGCGAACGTCAGCGTGGTCGACGGGCGGAACGGGTTCGGGTATCCGCGCAACTGGAGCGGCGAGCGCGGCCCGACCGCGAGCGGCACGTCGGCGGCCGGGCGCGTGATCACCGCCAGTGTCGCCGAGCGCGCGGGCAACGCCAGATCCACGGCGCCGCCGCTCAGGCTCGCGCTGCCGGCCGGCGCCAGTGCGGCGGCGGCGGTGAAGCGGTGCAGCGCGATGCCGCTGCCGAGCCCGTCGGCCACGCTCAGGTGCGCGGTCTCGCTCACGGTGCTCTTGTTGAACAGCAGCACGTACAGCCGCCCCGCGGGCGCGTCGTCGAGCGCGTACGCGCCGATCCGGTCGACGCCCGAGCTGACGGCGCGCACGCTCTGCCCGCGCACCCGTGCCCCTGCGTGGTCGTAGTCGAGGTAGAGCCGGAACGCGTCCTGCACGCGGCTGCCGTGGGTGGGCGCCACCCAGCGAGTCGCGAGGTCCACGCCCTCGCGGCCGAAGATCGCCAGCGCCTCGGCCTGCGCGAGCGCGCTCGAGATGCCGGTGTCGCCGCCGAAGTTGTACTCGGTGATGGCGAGGCCCATGCCCGGGCAGCGGCTGGCGATCAGTCCCTTCATGCGCGGGATCAGTCGCACCGGCTGGCCGATCCACGACTCGTCGGTGTACGCCGGGTCGTAGAGGCTCTTCAGCTCGCGCAGCCGGCGCGCCGAGGTGGTGGCGTCCTCGTTGTCGTTGAGCGCCGAGCCGTCCTGCGGGTAGTAGTGGATGTCGAGCAGGTCCACCAGCCGCACGCCGGTCGCGATCTGGTGGTCGTGCACCTGCTTCAGGTACCAGTCGGTCAGCGCCAGTCCGCCGTGCGCGGCCTGATCGGCGCCGGCGGTGCAGCCGTCGGCGGCCGAGTGGAAGTACTCGCACCAGCCCCACGACACCGGGCCCATCACCTGCGCGGTCGGATCGCTGGCCTTGAGCGCGCTCGCGTAGTCGAGCGTGCGCTGCCACAGCTCGTCGTAGGTGAGCGGGTTCGGGTGCACGTCGCGATGCGTGCTGTTCCAGAGCGCGGGCTCGTTGTCGAGCGCCAGGTAGCGCACGCCGCCGCCGTTGCCGGTGCCGAAGCGCGACGTCAGGTGGCTCATCCAGCCGCTCGCGAAGTCGGGGCCCACCGGCACCGAGGTGTCGAGCGGGTCGTTGCCGGTGATCGGCTGGCCGTTCGAGGCGCGCGTGCCGTTGCCGGCGTCGGCCATGCACCAGAACGCGCCGCCGGTCGCGGTGCACTCGGTCTGCGGTCTGCGCGCCGTACTCGGCGACCGAGAAGCCCCAGCGCTTCGAGCGCTCGCGCGGCGTCCAGCCGATGGTGGGGATGGTGAGCACCACCTCCGCGCCGGCGCCGCGGGTCTCGGCGATGAACAGGTCGGCCTCGGAGCCGTCGGGAAGCGCCGCGGGGTTCGCGATGCCCGAGGGGATGTTCATGAAGAACCAGTCGGAGCCGGTGTTGTGGGTGTCGAGCTGCCACGAGTAGCGCGTGGTGGAGTTGCCGCCCCAGCGGCGCACCGGGTACGGCAGATCGGAGAACTCGGTCGCGTCGCCGTAGTTCACGCCGTAGATCAGCGGGCTGACCGGGTGGCGGTCGAGCGCCGGGCTGACGGTCACCTCGACGGGTGCGGCGTGCGCGGGGAGTGCGGGCACGAGCGGGATCGCGGCGAGCAGCGGCGGCGCGGCGAGTCGAGCGAGGCGCGCGAGGGATCTCGCGGCGGAATGCGGGCGGGTCGTCATGGCAGCGCTCCCTGGCCGGCGGGATCGCGGCGCCGGCCGCGGTCGGAGCATGCAATCGGGGTGCCCATGCGCGCCCGCGCATTCTCGCGTCGGCGCGTGAACGTTCGCGGCCCGCGTGGCGGGTGACGCCGCGCGCCGAGTCATGCAGCCTGCACGGGGAACCGTGCGGAGCGGGGCCGGCGCAGGCCGGGCGCGGGCCGGGTGCCGGCCTGCGGCGCACCGGCTTGGGCGGTCGACCGCCCGCGCGTGCGTCCGCGGCCGGAGTCTGCGATGATGCGGCTCGGGCCGGCCCGCGGCCGGACCCAACACCCTGCGCTCACCGCCGCCGAGCGCGCGAGAGGAGCCCATCCTGGCAGGCCATCAGAGACCGTCATTCCTGAAGCGACAGAAGGAGCAGACCCGGCTGGCGCGCGCGGCCGAGAAGCGCGAGGCGAAGCGCCTCCGCAAGCAGGCGAAGGCGGAGGGCGGACCCGACACCGACGCGATCGAGTCGCTCGAGCCGCTCGATGGTCCGCCCGCGGACCCGCTGGCCGAAGCGCCGGCGGACGAGAGCGACGTCGACGTCTGAACCCGCGCGGCCACACCCCCGGCCGGCGACGGAACGCGCCCGCTCTCAGCGGTCGCGGAAGCGCGCGATCGTGAGCTGCGAATCGCGGTGCACCACCTCGAGGCGCGCCGCGAGCGAATCCGAGGGCACCCGGCGAAAGAACACCGCGTGGCTGGCGCCGGCCGCGTGCTGCTCCAGCAGCCGCGCGTCGGGATCCCCGGGCGCGAACGTCCACCCCGGCCGTCCGAGCCGATAGAGCGCGATCGCCGGAGTCTCGTCCTCGGCCGTGATGCGCGCGGCGCGGGGCACGCACGCGTCGACCACCGCGCGCAGCGCCACGAACTCGCGCTCGGTCGCGGTGCCGTAGCGCTGGTGGATGCGGCCCCACGTCACCAGCGGCGCCGCCACCAGCACGATCACCGCGAACGCGCGCGCCACGCGGCGCGGCGAATCCGCCAGGCTCTCGAGCGCCGACGCGGTCAGCAGCGCGAACGGCGGCACCGCGATCAGCCCGTAGTAGTCGTGGTAGTTGGTGACCGCCTCCGAGACCAGCAGGAACGCGCCGAGGCAGCCGAGCAGCCACCAGAGCGCGGGGGCGAGGCGCGGATCGAAGCGCCGCCGCACCAGCAGCCCGCCGGCGATCGCGGCCACCGCGGGCAGGCCAAGGCCCAGCTCGAGCGGCCAGCTGATCAGACCCTTGCTCACGAACAGGTCCCAGTGCGTGCGGCGCCACAGCGCCAACAGGTCGCCGCCGAGGTAGAACGCGTGCAGCCCCGAGCGATCCGCGAGCAGCCGCGCGTACGCGAACCACGCGATCGGCGCACCCAGCGCCACCACGGCGAACAGCACGTGGCGCGGGCGCAGGCGGGAGAGCGGGCGCGCGCCGGACGCACGCCCGAGCGTCCACGCCAGGATCGGCACCCCGACCGCGAGCGCGGTCGGCTTGACCATCGCGGCGAGCGTGACGAGCGCGAGCGCGCCCGCGAAGTCGCGACGGGAGCCGCGCGCCTCGCCGCGCAGGAACAGATAGAGCGCCCACGTGGTCGCCGCGGGCAGCAGCACGTCGGGTTGGATCTTGCGGCTGTAGAAGAAGTACAGCGGCGAGCACGCCGCGAAGAACGCCGCCGCGAGCGCCGCGCGACGGCCGAGCAGCAGGCCGCCGAGCGCGTACACGCCGACCAGGCCCACCGTGCCGAGCGCCAGCGACAGCGCGCGCGGCACCCAGTGATGCTGGCCCGCGAGCCGCCACAGCTGCGCGACCGCGTAGTTGTAGATCGGGAACTCCATGCCGGTGACGCCCGAGGTGGCGCCGCGCTGGTGGGTGCGCGGCTCGAACAGGTTCGAGGTCTCGCGCAGGAACGCCTCGGAGACCGCCGCGGTGTCGCACTCGCGCCAGGTGTGGAAGCCGCTCGGCGGCGCGCCGATCCGGTAGAAGTGTCCGAGCACGCTCGCGAGCAGGATCAGCGCGAGCCAGCGGCGCGCGGTCGCGGCCGACAGCGGCTCAGGCGCTGCGTGCATGGAGCCGGCGCGCGCGCGCGCGGCGATCGCGGGCGGGGATGAGGCGCATGGGCGGCAATCTGACGCACGCGAACGGCCGCGTCAAAGGCGCGGTGACAGCAGCCGCCCACGCATGCGCGGCGTGGTGAGGGTGCTCCCGCGCGGCGGAGCGACTAGACTCCGTCGCCATGCGGACCGCTCTCACGTTGTCGCTGGTGGGACTGAGCGTGCTGGTGATGGGCGCGCACCTCCTCTTCCACGGTCAGCTCGTGCTGGTGCTGCTCGCGCTGGCGCTGTTCGCGCTGCTGTGGGTGCGACGGCCGTGGGCCGTCCGCGTGCTGCAGGTCGCGCTGCTCGCGGACGCCGCCGAGTGGGTGCGCACGCTCGTCGGATCGGCGGCCGAGCGCCAGGCGCGCGGCCAGCCGTGGCTGCGCATGGGCCTCATCCTCGGGGCGGTCGCGCTGGTGGCGCTGGCGGCCGCCGCGCTGCTCGAGCACCCGCGGCTGCGCGCGCGCTTCGGCCGCACGGGGGGCGCTGCGGAGCGCTGAGCCGCCGCGCCCGCTCGCCCTCCGACCGCGCTCGTCCGAGTCGCGCCGTGCCGAGGGGGCGGCCGGCGGCCCGGCCTGCTACCGTGGCGTGGGCGTGGGTGCGGACCGGGCTTGGACCCGCCCGCCCGCCGCCGCAACCATCCGTGGAGGTCGCTCCGATGCGCCGCCGACTCTCGATCCCGATCGCGCTCCTGTCCCTGTTCGTCGCCCTCCCCGCGACGGCCCAGTCCGCCGCCGCGGAAACCGCGATGGCCAACCCGTTGCTGGCCGAGTGGACCACGCCGTTCGGCGTGCCGCCGTTCGACCAGATCCGCGAGGCGCACTTCCTGCCCGCGTACCGCGAGGCGATCGCGCGCCACACCGCCGAGGTCAAGGCGATCGTCGCTTCGCGCCAGGCGCCGACGTTCGAGAACACCATCGTGGCGCTCGACCGCTCGGGCGAGCTGCTCGCGCGCGTCAGCGCGGTGTTCGGCAACCTGACCAGCGCCGAGACCACGCCGGGGCTCCAGGCGATCGCCCAGGAGACCGCGCCGATGATGGCGGCGCACCGCGACGACATCGCCCTCGACGCCGCGCTGTTCCGGCGCGTGAAGGCGGTGTGGGACACGCGCTCGAAGCGCGCGCTGGAGCCCGATCAGGCGCGGCTGCTCGAGAACACGTACAAGGACTTCGTGCGTGGCGGCGCGCTGCTGAACGCCGCGGGCAAGGCGCGACTGCGGGCGATCAACACCGAGCTGGCCGGGCTCTCGGTCACGTTCCGCGACCACCTGCTGAGCGAGACCAACGCGTTCCAGTTGCTGATCACCGACCCGAAGGACCTCGCGGGGCTGCCCGAGCGCGTGGTGGCCGGCGCCGCCACGGCCGCCGAGCAGGCGGGCCAGCGCGGCAAGTGGCTGTTCACGCTGCAGGCGCCGAGCCTGTGGCCGTTCCTGCAGTACGCCGACAACCGCGAGCTGCGCCGGCGGATCTTCACCGGCCTACACCACCCGCGCCGATCACGGCGACGCGAACGACAACAAGGCGGTGCTCGCGCGCATCGTGACGCTGCGCGCCGAGCGCGCGAAGCTGCTGGGCTTCCCGAGCCACGCCGACTACGTGCTGGCCGAGAACATGGCGAAGACGCCGGCCCAGGTGGACGGGCTGCTCGAGCGACTGTGGGGTCCGGCCAAGGCGGTGGCGGCGCGCGAGGCGACCGACCTGCAGGCCGCGATCCGCGCGGACGGGCAGGACTTCGCGCTCCAGCCGTACGACTGGTTCTACTACACCGAGCGGATCCGCAAGGCGCGCTACGACCTCGACGAGGGCGCGCTGCGGCCCTACTTCACGCTCGACAACGTGCGGCAGGGCGCGTTCTGGGTCGCGAACCGGCTCTACGGCGTGACGTTCGTCGAGCGCCCGGACCTGCCGGTCTACCACCCGGAGGTGAAGGCGTTCGAGGTGAAGGACACCGACGGCTCGCACCTGGCGGTGTTCTACGTCGACTATCACCCGCGCGCCGGCAAGCGGGGCGGCGCCTGGTCGAGCGAGTACCGCGAGGCGGTCGTGCAGGACGGCGTGCGGACCGCGCCGGTGGTGGTGAACGTGTGCAACTTCTCGCGCCCCGCGGGCGACGCGCCGGCGCTGCTGTCGCTGGACGAGGCGCAGACGCTGTTCCACGAGTTCGGCCACTGCCTGCACGCGATGCTCTCGCAGGTGCGCTACCACGGGGTGGCGAACGTGCCGCAGGACTTCGTCGAGCTGCCGAGCCAGATCATGGAGAACTGGGCGCTCGAGCCCGAGGTGCTCGCGGTCTACGCCAAGCACTGGCAGACCGGCGAGGTGATCCCCGCGGCGCTGGTCGAGCGGATCAAGGCGGCGCAGAAGTTCGACCAGGGCTTCGCCACCACCGAGTACCTCGCCGCGTCGCTGCTCGACATGAAGTGGCACACGCTCGCGAGCCCGGTGGGCGCGCTGGACGTGACCGCGTTCGAGGACCGCGCGATGAAGGACATCGGCATGCCCGCCACCATCGTGCCGCGCTACCGCTCGCCCTACTTCCAGCACGTCTTCGCGGGCGGCTACTCGGCGGGCTACTACAGCTACGTGTGGGCCGAGGTGCTCGACGCCGACGCGTTCCAGGCGTTCAAGGAGCGCGGGCTGTTCGACCCCGCGACCGCGCGCGCGTTCCGCACGCTGCTCGAGCGCGGCGGGAGCGAGGACGCGATGGCGCTCTACCGGCGCTTCCGAGGCCGCGAGCCGTCGGTCGATCCGCTGCTGGAGCGGCGCGGGCTCAAGTAGCGCGGCGCGCGGCGTGCGCCGCAGGGTGGTGCTCCAGTGAGCGGGCCGCGTGAGAGCGCGGCCCGCGTCGCGCCCGAGTCCCGCGGTGTCGAAAAGCGCTGATCGGGACCCGGTCGCCAGTGTAGTCTCCGCGCGCCCGGCGGCGCGTCGCGCCGGCATCCCGTCCCACGACGCCTGCCGATCCCCGAGGACCGCATGAGCGATCCGCGCGACCCGCGCGAGCCAGCGAGCACGAGCGACGAGCGCCACTGGCTCGCCCACACCTACCGCCCCGGCACCGCCCAGCTCACCGTGCGCGCGGTGCTCGGCGGGATGGCGATCGGCGTGGTCATGTGTTTGTCCAACCTCTACGTGTTCTTCAAGACCGGCTGGTCGATGGGAGTGACCATCACCGCGGCGATACTGGCGTTCGCGCTGTTCCGCCTGCTGGCGGCGCTGCGCCTCTCGCGGGCGCCGCTGACCGCGCTCGAGAACAACGCGCTCACCACGGTCGCCTCGGGCGCCGGGTACATGACGGGCGGCGGCAACATGGCGGCGTTCGGCGCGCTGCTGATGGTGACCGCGGTGCGTCCGCCGCAGGTCCCGATGATCGCGTGGTTCGGGTGCATCGCGGCGCTCGGGGTGTTCACCGCGATCCCGATCAAGCGCCAGCTCATCAACCGCGAGGCCCTCGCGTTCCCGACCGGCACCGCCACGGCCGTGACCCTGCGGGCGATCCACGGCGAGGAGGGCGCGGCGGACGTCGGCGAGGGCGCGCGGCAGGCGCGCGCGCTCGGCCTCGCCGCGCTGTTCGCGGCGGCGCTCGCGTGGCTGCGCGACGCCCGCGCGGCGTGGCTGCCCTATCCGAACCTGCCCGCCGCGTTCCCGCTGCCGTTCACGATCGCCGGGCGTCCGGCGGCCGACTGGACGCTGGCGATCAAGACCGAGGTGGTGCTGCTGGGCGCGGGCGCGCTGATGAGCTTCCGGACCACGTGGTCGATGCTGCTCGGCGGCGTGCTCACGTACGCCACGCTCGCGCCGGCGCTGGTCGCCCAGGGCGCGGTGGCGAACGTGAGCTACAAGGCGATCGCGGGCTGGACGGTGTGGCCGGGGGCCGCGATCCTGGTCGCCTCGGGGCTGACCTCGTTCGCGCTCGACTGGCGGAGCGTGGCGCGTTCGTTCGCCGGCCTCGGCAGCCTGTGGTCGCGGCGCCCCGCGGGCGGGCCTGCGGACCCGCTGGACGCGGTGGAGTGCCCGGGCTGGTGGTTCCCCGCCGGCTTCGTGGCGCTGGGGCCGATCGTGGTGCTGCTCATGACGTGGCTGTTCCACATCCCGTGGTGGGCGGGCGTGATCGCGGTGCCGCTGGCGGTGGTGATGGGCTTCGTGGCGGCGCGCGTGACCGGCGAGACCGACATCACGCCCACCAAGGCGCTCGGCCCGGTCACGCAACTGGTGTACGGCGTGATCACGCCCGGCAACCTGTCGGGCAACATCATGAGCGCGAACGTCACCGGCGGGATCGGGCTGCACGCGGCCGACCTGCTCACCACGCTCAAGACCGGGTGGCTGCTGGGCGCCAGTCCGCGCGTGCAGTTCTACGCGCAGCTGTTCGGCGTGCTGGCCGGCGCGGCGGTCGTGGTGCCCGCGTTCAACGTGCTGATCCCGGATCCCACCGTGCTCGGCAGCGACGCGTGGCCGGCGCCCTCGTGCCTGGTGTGGGCCGGCGTCTCGGAGGCGTTCGCCGGCGGGATCGGCCGGCTCGATCCGCTCGCGCGCACGGGCATGGTCGCGGGCCTGCTGCTGGGCGTGGCGCTCGCGGTGATGGAGCGCGTGGCGCCCGCGCGCCTGAAGACCTTCGTGCCCTCGCCGGCGGGGCTGGGGATCGCGATGGTGCTGCCCGCCAGCAACTCGTTCGCCATGTTCGCCGGCGCGCTGATCGCGATGCTGCTGCGCCGCGGGCGGCCGGAGTTCGCGGCGCGCTACGTGGTTCCGGTGAGCAGCGGGCTGATCGCGGGCGAGAGCCTGATGGGCGTGCTGGTGGCGCTGCTGGTCGTCGGCGGCCTGCTGGCGAGATAGCGCGGCGCGCGATGCGCGGCGCGGACACACGGGTAACGGGGCCGCGGAAAGGAGTTGATCGATGGCACTGCGCCTCATGGCGGTGCTCGCGCATCCGGATGACGAATCCCTCGGCGTCGGCGGCACGCTGGCGCGCTACGCCGCCGAGGGCGTGGAGACGTTTCTGGTGACGGCCACGCGCGGCGAGCGCGGACGCTTCCGCGAGCATCGCGCGGGCCCCGGGCACCCGGGCCCGACGGAGCTCGGCCGCATCCGCGAGCGCGAGCTGCGAGCCGCGGTGGCGGTCCTCGGGGTCCGCGAGCTGGCGCTGCTCGGCTACCTCGACGGCGAGCTCGACCAGGCGGATCCGCGCGAGGCGATCGGCCGCATCGTGGCCGAGCTGCGACGGCACCGCCCGCACGTGGTGCTCACGTTCGACGCGCTCGGCGGCTACGGCCATCCCGACCACATCGCGATCTCGCAGTTCGCGACCGCCGCCGCAGTCGCGGCGGCCGACCCCGCGTTCGCGGACGGTGCGGACGCGGTGCCGCATGCGGTCGCGAAGCTCTACCACATGGCGTGGCCCGCGTCGGCGATGGACGCGCACCAGGAGGCGTTCAAGCGCCTGACCTCGATGGTGGACGGCGTCGAGCGCGAGTCCCGCCCGTGGCCCGACTGGTCGATCACCACCGTGATCGACACGCACGCGCACTGGGAGACGGTGTGGCGCGCGGTCGCCTGTCACGATTCCCAGATCGCGAACTACGAGAAGCTGCGCCACCTCTCGCCGGCGGGGCACGAGGCGCTGTGGGGCCGCCAGCACTTCTACCGAATCGTCAGCACCGTCAACGGCGGGCGCCGGAGCGAGACCGACCTGTTCGAGGGCCTGCGCTCGTGAGCCTCGCGCTCAGGCGGGCACCGGCTTCGGCAGCGCGTCCAGCGCCTGCTCGAGGTCGGCGATGAGATCCGCGACGTCCTCGATGCCCACGGAGTAGCGCACCAGGCCGTCGGTGATGCCGGCCTCCAGCCGCTGATCGCGCGACATGCCGGCGTGCGTCATCGAGGCCGGGTGCTCGACGAGCGTCTCGACCCCGCCGAGCGACACGGCGAGGGTCGCGACCTGCACGTGGTCCATCAGGAAGCGTCCGGCCTCGAGGCCGGCTTTCAGCTCGAAGCTGATCATGGAGCCGAAGCCCGACATCTGCCGCTTCGCCAGCTCGTGCTGTGGATGGGAGGGCAGGCCGATGTAGCGCACCCACGCG
The DNA here is from genome assembly GCA_963725865.1 of Candidatus Eiseniibacteriota bacterium. Lineage (GTDB taxonomy): Bacteria > Eisenbacteria > RBG-16-71-46 > RBG-16-71-46 > RBG-16-71-46 > CAVSAC01. The sequence goes on along the minus strand of CAVSAC010000010.1, from coordinate 779,319 downwards.
ACCTCGGGCCGGCTCTCGAGCCAGCGCGCGATCGTCATCGCGCCCTGCTGGGCGCGCTCGATGCGGATCGCCAGCGTCTTGACCCCGCGCATCACCAGGAACGCCTGGTGCGGGTCCATGTTGCACCCGAGCGCGATCATCATCGGCCGCAGGCGGCGGTCCAGCTCCGCGGTCTTCGACACCAGGATGCCGCCGACCACGTCGGCGTGGCCGTTGATGAACTTGGTGACCGAGTGCAGCACCACGTCGGCGCCGAGGTCGAGCGGGCGCTGCAGGTAGGGGCTCGCGAAGGTGTTGTCGACCGCCAGCAGCGCGCCATGCGCGTGCGCGATCGCGGCCACCGCACGCAGGTCGGTCACCTGCATCGCGGGGTTGGAGGGCGACTCGACGTAGACGAGCTTCGTCTCGGGGCGCAGCGCGCGGCGCACGTTCTCGGGGTCCGAGGTGTCGACGAACGTGGCGGTGACTCCGAAACGCGACAGCTGGTTCTCGACCAGACCGCGCGAGGGGCCATACACCGAGGCGGTGCTCACCAGATGGGCGCCCTGGCCGAGCAGCGCCAGGTAGAGCACCGAAACCGCGCCCATCCCCGAGCTGGTGGCGATGCCGGCGTGGCCGTGCTCGAGCGTGGACAGGCATTCCTCGAGCGCGCGGATGGTGGGATTGCCGAGGCGCGTGTAGATGAAGCCGTCGGCCGCGCCCGCGAACAGATCGGCGCCGTGCTGGGCGCTGCGGAACGCGAACGTCGAGCACTGGTAGATGGGCACGGTCACCGCACCGGTGGGATCGTCGCGGTGGCCGGCGTGAACCAGCTGGGTGTGGAAGCCCTGCGGCTTGGTCTTCATGGAACCTCTCCCGGAACGCGACCACGCGGGTCGCTCTGGCGGTGCTCGCGGGCGCCGGTGGGTTCGGGCGCGCGGATTCGGTGACGTTCGATCGTCCGCGGACGCACGGCTCGCGAGCGAGCGAGCCGTGCTACTTGCTCTCGGTCGCTCCCTGCGGCTCGGGGTGCTCGACGGGATGGAGCGCGGAGCCCACCGCCGTGAGTCCCGCGGCGCCGTTGGCGAGCCGCAGCGTGGGCTCCTCCTCCTCGAGGTAGGTGTAGCCCGCGAGCCCGTCGTCGTAGCGCTTCATGAGCAGCGCGGATTCCTCGAACGTGAGCAGGCCCTTGCGCAGCGCCTCCTCGTTTGCCTGCCGCATGCGCTGCATCAGGTACGACTTCTGGTACTGCACGTAGCCGAGCACCTCGGTGACCGAGTCGCCTTCGACCACGTGGTCGATGCGATAGCCCGATTCGTCGAGCGCGATGTGCACGGCGTTGGTGTCGCCGAACAGGTTGTGCAGGTCGCCGAGGATCTCCTGGTACGCGCCAACCAGGAACACGCCGATGTAGTAGGGCTTGCCGTCGAACGGATGCAGCTCGAGCGCGTTCTTCACGTCGCGCAGGTCGATGAACTGGTCCATCTTGCCGTCCGAGTCGCAGGTCAGATCGGCGATCACGCCGCGCCGCGTCGGACGCTCGTTCAGCCGGTGGAGCGGCATCGTGGGGAAGAGCTGCTTCACCGCCCAGTGGTCGGGCGTCGACTGGAACACCGAGAAGTTGCCGTAGTAGGTGTCGGAGAGGCCCTTCTCGAGTCCTTCGAGGTCGTCGGGCACGTAGTCCAGCTCGCGGATGATCTTGAGGATCGCCTCGCAGCAGCCCCAGAAGAGCTGCTCCACACGCGCGCGGCCGCGGAGGTCGAGCAGCCCGAGGTTGAACAGGCTGGTCGCCTCCTCCTTGAGCTGCAGCGCGTCGTGATAGGACTCCTGGAAGTTCTTCCGCGAGACGCCGCGCCAGGTCTCGACCAGCTGCTGGATGACGGGCGGCTCCTTCTTGTCGACCCGCGGCGGGGTCTGACCGACCAGCACCTCGTTCACATCGAGGATGTTGAACACCAGCACCGAGTGGTGGGCGACCAGGGCGCGGCCGGACTCCGTGATGATGTCGGGATGCGCGATGCCGGCGGTCTCGCAGGCGTCCTGGATCGAGGCCACGACGTCGTTCGCATACTCCTGCATGGTGTAGTTGGTCGAGGAGTGCCAGTTGGTCGACGACCCGTCGTAGTCCACGCCAAGGCCGCCGCCGGCGTCGATGAACTTGAGCCCCGCCCCGGCGTGCGCCAGCTCGACGTAGACGCGGGAGGCTTCCTTCATCGCGTCCTTGATGGCGCGCACCGCCGAGATCTGCGAGCCGATGTGGAAGTGCACCAGCTCCAGGCAGTCGAGCATCTGCTGCTCGCGCAGCCTGTCGACCAGCATCACCATCTCGGTGGCCGTGAGCCCGAACTTGGAGCGGTCGCCGGTGGACTCCATCCACTTGCCGGCGCCCTTGGTGGTCAGCTTGGCGCGCACCCCGATGTGCGGGCGGATGCCGAGCCGGCGCGCCACCGTGAGCAGCAGGTCGAGCTCGCGGAAGCGGTCGATGACCACGATGGGGTAGCGCCCCAGCTTCTGCGCCAGCAGCGCGGTCTCCATGTATTCGATGTCCTTGTAGCCATTCAGCAGCAGCAGCGCGTCTGGGTTGTCGAGCAACGCCAGCCCGGCGAGCAGCTCGGGCTTGGAGCCGGCCTCGAGGCCGAGCCCGAACGGGCTGCCGAAGCGCACCAGCTCCTCGACCACCTGGTGCTGCTGGTTGACCTTGATCGGGAACACCCCGCGGTAGCGGCCGCGGTAGCCGTACTCCTTGATAGCGCTGTCGAAGCAGCCGAACAGGGTGGCCACCCGGCTGTGCAGGATGTCCGAGAAGCGCATCAGCAGGGGCATGTCCAGACCGCGGCGCTGGAGGTCGAGGACCAGGTCGTGCAGGTCGACACTGCGGCCCTCGGGGCCGGTCGGCGTGACCTCGACGTGGCCCGCGTCGTTGATGCGGAAGAAGCCTGCGGACCAGCCGGCGACGTTGTACAGCGTGGCCGAGTCCCGAATCGTCCAGGCGCGGATCTCCTTCAACGTTCTCGTCTCCTCCGGGCGCAGCGCCCTGTGGGTCGACACGGTGCGGCCGTGCGGTCGTGCAGCCGCGTGCGCGCGCTAGATTAGCGGCTCGCGGCGTTCGATGCGAGGATTGCGTGAGGTCCGGGCGGCGCTCCGGTCGGATTTCCGCCGGCGCGACCGGGCGAGCGGGCGGCGCTCGTGCGGTCGACCCGTCGCGCCGCGACTCTAGGGCTTGCGCGCCGGGCCCGCGCCCTGCTGCTTCTCGATCCGCGCCCACGCGTCCTTGAGCGTCACCGTGCGGTTGAACACCGGAGCGCCGGGGGCCGAGTCGGGGTCGAGGCAGAAGTAGCCGAGTCGCTCGAACTGGTAGGGCACGCCGGGCTCGGCCGCGGCGAGCGAGGCCTCGAGCCGGCAGCCGGTCAGCACCTCGAGCGACGCGGGGTTGAGGGCGCCCACGAAATCCTGGCCTTCGGGGATGTCCTCCGGCTTCTCGGCGGTGAGCAGCGTGTCGTACAGCCTCACCTCCGCCGCGATCGCGTGCGCCGCCGAGACCCAGTGGAGCGTCGCCTTCACCCGGCGCCCGTCGCTGGTGGCGCCGTGGCCGCTCGCGGCGTCGTAGGTGGCGCGGACCTCGGTGACCTCGCCGGTGTGCGGGTCCTTCACCACGCCGGTGCAGCGGATGACGGGCCCGTATCGCAGCCGCACCTCGACGCCGGGGCTCAGGCGGTAGTAACGGGGCGGCGGCACCTCGCGGAAGTCGTCCTGCTCGATCCACAGCTCGCGCGTGAACTGCACCGTGCGGGTCCCCTGGGCCGGGTCCTCGGGGTTGTTCACGGCCTCGACCGTGTCGGTCCGCTCGGCCGGGAAGTTCTCGATGACGACCTTGAGCGGCCGCAGCACCGCCAGCGTGCGCCGCGCGCGGCGATTGAGGTCCTCGCGCACGCAGTGCTCCAGCAGCGCCAGCTCCACCAGGTTCTCGCGCTTGGCCACGCCCACGCGCTCGACGAAGTCGCGCAGCGCCGCGGCCGGGTAGCCGCGCCGGCGCATCGCCGAGAGTGTCGGCATGCGCGGATCGTCCCATCCGCGCACGTGGCCCTCCTGGACCAGGCGCAGCAGCTTGCGCTTGCTCATCACCGTGTGGGTCACGTTCAGCCGCGCGAACTCGTGCTGGTGCGGCTGCGGCCGGGGCAGCTCCAGCGACTCGAGAATCCAGTCGTAGAGCGGGCGATGGACCTCGAACTCGAGCGTGCAGATGCTGTGCGTGATGCCCTCGATGTAGTCGCTGAGCCCGTGCGCGAAGTCGTACATCGGGTAGATGCACCAGCGGTCGCCGGTGTGATGGTGCGAGGCGTGGCGGATGCGGTAGAGGATCGGATCCCGCAGCCACACGTTGGGCGCCGACATGTCGATGCGCGCGCGCAGAGTCCGCGCGCCATCCGGGAACTCGCCGGCGCGCATGCGCTCGAACAGGTCGAGGCTCTCGGCCACCGAGCGCCCGCGGTACTCGCTCTCGACGCCCGGGCGGTCGGGGGCGCCGCGCATGTGGTCGACCTCCTCGGGCGTGTGGTCGCACACGAACGCCCGGCCACGGCGGACCAGTTCGAGCGCGTAGGCGTAGAGCTGTTCGAAGTAGTCCGAGGCGTAGAACGGCTCGAGCGCGAGCCCCGCGCTCGCGCCCGGCATCACCGCCGGGAGCTGGAAGTCCGGACGCCCGGCCACGGTGACGGTCTCCGGGGCCTTGCCCGCGGGCTTGAGCCCCAGCCGGTCGCCGGCCCAGCCGTCGATCAGCCACTTCACGTCGGCGATGATCGAGTCCACATACTCGACGTCCTCCTTGGCCGGGTTGGTGTCGTCCATGCGGAGGTTGCACTGCCCGCCGAACTGCCGCGCGATCCCGAAGTTGAGCCCGATCGACTTGGCGTGGCCGATGTGCAGGTAGCCGTTGGGCTCGGGCGGGAAGCGCGTGACCACGGTCCGGACGCGGCCGGCGGCGAGGTCGGCCTTGACGATCTCGCGGATGAAGTCCTCGCGCTCGGGCAGCGGCGCGGGCGTGGGTGCAGCGGGCGTGGCGCTGGGAGTTTCAGGCATAGGGCGCCTAGGAAACGGCATCCGAATGGTTTTGTCCAACCGGCCGCGGAGCGTCGCCTCGCCGGCTGCCATCGCGCCCGCGCGAGCGGGGCGTGCCGCTCAGGAGTCGCCGGGCGTGGGCAGACTGACGAGCACCGCGGTGATCAGCAGCACGACCATCGCGATCAGCAGCTCGCCGGTCGCGGAGCTGCGGATCGCGCGCGCGCCGGCCTCGGTGCCGAGGCGCGGCCGCTGGCGGAGCCAGTTGAACGCGCCGAACCCGAATACCGTGCCCACCACGCACAGCTTGGCGATGAGGGCGAAGCCGTAGGGCGTCGTCCACAGCGCATCCAGAGTCTTGAGGTGGCTCCACGCGGTCAGCAGGCCGAACAGGATCAGCACGGCCCCCGACGCCAGCGCGAGGGGCGAGAAGCGCGACACCATGTCGGCCACCACCACTCCGCGACGGGCCGAGGGGATGGTGCTGCGCAGCGTCGCGGACATCCCCACCACCACCAGCATGAACAGCGTGCCGATCCACATCCCGGCGGCCAGCTCGTGCACCGGGCTCAGCAACCGCTCGTACTGGCCGAACAGCGCCGCGCGGATCGGTCCGATCAGCACTCCCGCGGCGGCCAGCAGCCAGCCCGGGTTCCAGCGCACGCTTGCCAGCACGAAGCCGACGACCGCCATCGCCAGCAGCGTGATCTGGGATCCCACCATCGCGTTCCCGAGCGCCAGCTGGAGGACGGTCAGGTGCCGGCGCCCGGCGAGTTCCGGCAGCTGTAGCCCCAGCAGCGCCGCGCTGACCAGGATGCCGATCGTTCCCAGCAGCGCCGCGCGATGGATCGCGTCGGCGCGCAGGCGCTGCTCGTCGGCCATCAGCGCGCCCGCGGGCGGCGGCGCCAGGCGCGCGAGCACCCCGTAGCGGAATCCGATCGCGCCCGAGGACAGGAACGAGGCGAGGAAGCCGACCAGTTCGAACAGCGGGTCGGGCCAGTGGATGAGCTGTTCGGGCTGGGGCATCGAATCCTCTCATGCACGGGGGATGGAGGAAGCGAGGTGATGAGGTCTCCGCTGCGGAGTCGCGATCGCGCAGTGTGCGGGTTCCGCGGAGTCGGCGCAACCCGGCGGCCACCGGCGCGAGCGGGCCGCCGTGCCGCGGGTCGGCGGCGGATGCCGCCCGCTCGTCACTTAGAATCGCCACGAGAGGCTGGCGTACACCTGCCGACTCGGATCCGCTCCGCCGTGGTCGTTCTCGAACGAGGCGTCGAGGTACGTGCGCCGGGGCAGCGACACGTCGAGGTCCACGCCCTCCCAGCGCACCTCGTCGGTGAGTGCGGCCACGTCGTCGTGAGTGCGGCGCAGCCCGCCGGTCACCTCGAGGTGCGCCCAGTCGCTGGGGTCGAGCCCCGCCCCCACCGAGGCGAGCAGGTTGACGAGCCCCGCTCCGGTGAGGCGGGCGATCCGCGCCCGCAGCCCGAGATTCGCGGCGCCGAGGCGCGAGCCCTCGATCGCCGCCGACCAGCCGGTCTGGCGCTCTCCGCCGGCGATCGTGGAGACCCGCGCGTCGCCGCTCAGGCGCAGGTGGTCCGCGCCGTCGAGTGCCAGGCCCGCCCACGCGCCCTGGCGCAGGCGATCGTCGAACTCGGTCTCGGGAGTGGCGCGATCGCGGTACACCCACACGTTGCGGCGGCTGTCGAAGCCGCCGAACACCGTGATGCGGCGGGCCGGGCCGCGCGCGAGCCCCGGGGGCCGCAGATGGAGCGTGAGATCCGCATGCGTCCCGCTCGCGGTGAGCGCGGACCCGCCGCGCTCGCGCCGCCATCCGCGGTTGATATCGACCTCCTGCTGCAGGCTCGCGCGGACCGTGCGGTCGCCGTAGTCGCCCTGCAGGAACGCGAAGTCGCGGTCGGGCCGCCCGTGCGAGGTCGACGAGGCGAGCCCGGCCAGCAGCGTGCGGCGCACGGTCGCGGTCGTGGTGTGCCAGCGCGCGAACGCGCCGCCCTGTACGACGTCGCTCGCGAATCGCAGGCGCAGCGGCTCGGGCTGCACGCCCGCGAACGCGCCGAGATCCCAGCGCGCGCCGCGGCTCTCGGCCAGCGCGCCATCGAACAGGCTGAGCGAGGCCAGGCCCGGCGCCACCATGCGGCCGACCGTGACGCGGCGGCGATCGTCGGCGGAACGGACGCCGAGCGTCAGGCGGTAGAGCGCGCCCCGCGTGTCGGTCACGGTGGCGCCTCCGGCCGGACGACTGACCACGTGCTGGCCGCGGAAGTCCGCCGCCACCTCGAGCGGGCTGCCGCCGAGCTCGGTGCCTTCGAGTCGTACGTCGCCGCCCGGCTGGGTGAGCCGGCCGCCGCCGTCGGTGGTGACCGCGAACAGGCGCGCGCCCAGCCGTCCGTGCAGCCCGGCCGGGCGGCCGAGCCCCGCGGCCGCGCGTCCGCGCGCGCTGTCCCGGGGTGCGCTGCCCGGTGGCGCGACCGCCACAGGAGCGGGCGGGACCGCGATCACGTGGGGCGAGAAGAACACCGAGTCGCCGACCTGCACCGCCGCCGCGGTCCACGCGGTGTCGCAGACCGCGCGGTGGAACGTGACGTAGTTGGCGAGCAGGCCCGCGATCCGCGCTCCGCCGCGCAGCACGCCGAGGCTGTCCCCGGCGCGGAGTCCCTCGGCTTCGCCGGCGTCCACGTACACCGATCCACCGGTGACATAGCTCACGCGCGCGGCGCGCGCGGGCGCCGCGAGCGCGCTCGCGAGTGCGAGCAGGGCGACCAGCCGCCGGCCCCGCATCGTCAACCCCCGCCCGCGCCGCGCGGGTGGCAGCCGTAGCAGGCCTGGCTGTCGTAGCGGTAGTTGCGGACGCCGCCGTGCCGCCCGTCGGTGTCGGCCTGCGGGTGACAGCCGCCGCTCAGGCAGCTGAACTGCCCGTAGTCGCTGCTCACCGTGTGACAGGTCGCGCACGCGATGCCGCCGTGGCGTCCGCTCGCGATCGGGAAGAAGCCGTCGTGGTCGAAGCTGGCGCCGGTCCACCCGCAGACGCTCACCTTGTGGCAGCTGGCGCACGCGGTGGGGAAGCCGGCGGCGGCGTGTGCCGGGGTGGTGGTGGCGTCGTACGCCGCGCGATGACAGGCGACGCAGTCCCGCGGCACCGCGTTCGTCCACGGGGTGCCGTGGCACGCCACGCACGCGATCGGCGCGCGGTGCGGACACGTGAGCGGGAAGCCGGTGCGCGAGTGGTCGAACCGCGACGGGCGCCACGCCATCATCGTGTGGCAGGTCGCGCAGTCGGAGGAGAAGCCGCGATGGTCGGGCTGGGTGCCGGGCGCGTGGCAGTCACGACAACCGGACGACGCGGTGGCGTAGCGGGCGTGTCCCTGCGAGACCGGGGGATGGCACGCCTGGCAGTCGAGGGCGGCGTGCCCGCCGACCAGCGGCAGGCGCGTGAGTTGGTGCATGCGGACGAAGCCCGCGCGGTCGATGAAGGTGCGCGTGGTGTGACAGCGCGCGCAGTCGGGACCGAACTCGCCCACGTGCGGATCGAGGTGACAGGCGACGCACTCGCGCTGGACCTGCGTGAAGTCGAGCGAGGCATGGCACGCGCGGCAGCCGGCGGCCAGGTGCGCGCCGGTGAGCGCGAAGCCCGACCGCTTGCGGTGGTCGAAGCGCCGGCTGATGCGGGCGGGCCGCCACGCGTCGGCGCTGTGGCATTCCGAGCAGTCGCCCTGGAAGCGCCCGTGCGGATTGGCGGGTGCCGGCGGCGGTTCCTGGGCGCGCGGCGTCGCGGCGAGCAGCGCGAGCGCGCCCGCGACGGCGACGGCGGCCAGGGCGAGTGCGAGCGTGCGGCGGGCGAGCGGCTGCGGGTGGGACGTGCGGCGGGACGCCACCGGCGACTCCTGGGCAGTGGGTTCACGCGTCGCCGGGGGGGGGACCGGGCATCGAGATCCGGGACGCGGGACCGGGGAGGTGCCCGCGCGCAGGTACTGATACGCCCGCGACCGGGTCCGCGTCCAGTGCGGTCACGGACGCGGACCCGGCACGACGGCGACCTACTCCAGGTAGCGGCGCAGGAACGTCACCGTGCGCGGCCACGCCTGCCGGGCGGCCTTCTGGTTGGCGCCGTCGCGCAGGCTCTGCGCGCGCAGGAAGCCGTGGCCGGCGCCCTCGTAGACATGCGGCTCGTAGCGGCGATGGAGGCGGTCCAGCACGCGCTTCGCCGGCTCGATGGTGGCGTCCACGCGGGCGTCGTCGCCGCCGTAGAGGCCGAGCACCGGCACCTTCACCTCGGGCAGCAACGCGCTGTCGGGTGAGGCTCCGTAGTAGACCACCGCCGCCCGCAGCCGCGGCTGGAGGGCGGCGTACTCGAAGGAGCGTCCGCCGCCCCAGCAGAAACCGAGCGTCGCCACGCGGCCGTTCGCGGACGGGATGCGCGAGGCCCAGTCGGTCACCGCGTCGAGCCGCGCGCGGGTGAGCTCCGACGTGAGGTTGCGCACCAGCTGCACCACCGAATCGCGGCTCGCGACCGACTCGGTGCCGCCGCCGCCCGGGCCGAAGCCCGAGATCAGGTCGGGCGCCACCGCGATGAAGCCCTCGCGCGCGCACTGGTCGGCGACCGCGCGCAGCCAGTCGCTGAGGCCGTAGATCTCATGGATGAGCAGCACCACGCCCGCCTTCTCGCGACGCTCGGGGTACACCACCCAGGTGCGGATCGGCGTCGCGCTGCCGGGTACCGCGACGTCCACGAACTCGCCGTGCCGCGGCGACTGGTCGAGCGCCGCGCGCGCGGACTCCTCGCCGGGCGGCAGCCCGGGCTCGCGGGCGGCGGGTGCGGTCGCGGACGCAGGAGGGGGCTCGTGCGCGTGGCCGGCGTGCGGGTCCTCGGCGCGTGCGGCGGGGGCGGCGAGCAACAGCGCGGCGGCGATCCAGGCCCGGGCGACCATGAGAGTCCTCCGTGACGGATGACAGGTGGAGTGCGGTTGCGGTGGTGCGGCCGCGGACCGGGTCATCCTAGCAAACCCGCCAGCGGCGTCGGCGCCCGGCGGCGTGGCCGACGCGCGACGACGATGCGAAACTCCCGACCGCGGCTCGTGCCCTCGCGAACATCCCGCGGGCGAACCCATTGCGACTGCTCGGGGCGCGGGCTCCCGGGGGGCGCTGGCACGGACGCTGCGAGATCCGCTGACCGCCGCTCCGCTCCCCGGACGGGGGTGGCTCGACGGCGGCGAGGAGGAGTCATGCGGGAAGCTCGAATCTGGATGGCAATCGCCCTGATCGGTGCCCTGCCGATGATGGCGCACGCGCAGTCCTCGGTCGGGGTCGACGCCCGGATCTCCGACGGTCCGACGACGCTGCGGTTCAGCTACCGCACGCAGCCGGATGTGGTGTACGTGCGCGATGCCGACGTCTACGTCGTGCAGGATCGGCGCTGCAACGACGACATGTTCCGCTATCGCGACGCGTGGTGGGTGATGCGCGACGACCACTGGTACCGGTGCTCGTCGTGGCGCGGCCCGTTCATGCGCGTCCAGGACCGCGCGGTGCCCGTCGCGGTCTGGCGGGTGCCCGATCGCCACTGGAAGCACCACCCGCATCGCATGGGTCCGGCGCGGGGCCAGCGCCGCGAGATGGCCGAGCGGCGGGGCCACGAGCACGTGCGCGAGCACGACCGCGACTAGACCGTCGACCGCAGACGCCGCCCGGCCGCAGGAGTCCCCCGCCGGGCGGCGCTAAGGCCGCAGCAGACGAAACGCGTGCACCCAGTCGTTGCGCAGGAAGCCCGGGATGCACCACAACATCGCCAGCGGCTCGATCGCGCGCGCGGCGACCGCGGTCCCGCAGTCGTCCCATTCCCAGCCGAAGCGCGTCAGGATCTCCTGCACCGTGGCCCGGGCGGCCGCGTCGTTGCCGCACATGAACATGGTGGGCTTCGACGGCAGCGCGGGATCGACCATCAGCGCGTTCCCCACGCACGAGAACGCCTTCACGAAGCGCGCCTGCGGCGCCAGCGCCTGCAGGCGTTCCATCAGCGACTCGTTGATGTCGGTGAAGTAGCGGATCACGCCGTCCTGCGGGGGTGATTCCGCGATCGGATTCGTGGTGTCGATCACCACCTTGCCGGCCAGCGCGCCCGCGACCGACTTCACCACCGACTCCGCGGCGGTGCCCTTGAGCGCGAGCACCACCACCTCGCCGTGGCGCGCCGCGGCCTCGAAGGTGCCGACCGAAGCGCGCGGGCCGGCAGTGGACCGCCAGCCCTCGAGCTTCGCGGGGTCGCGGCTGCCGCGCATCACCTCGTCGCCGTACTTCAGGAAGCCGTTCGCGAGCGTCTCGCCGACCGCTCCCGAGCCGAGCACACCGACCTTCCGTCCTGCCATCACCGAATCTCCTGGGGGTCCGTCCGGGTGGGGTTTCGCGGCCGCGCCCATTGGATGCGCGGGCCGGCGAGCGGTTGCGCCGCGGACGCTCAGCCGAAGAACAGGTAGGCGACGAAGATCGCGCCGATCACCCCGGCCGCCTCGGCGGCGAGCGCGCAGGGCAGCGCGTGGCGGATGCGCTTGATGCCGACCGAGCCGAAGTAGACCGCGAGCACGTAGAACGTGGTCTCGGTGCTGCCCTGGATGATGCACGCGAGGCGCCCCGGGAAGGAGTCGGGCCCGAGCGTCTTCATGGTCTCCACCATCAGGCCGCGCGCGCCGCCGCCGGACAGCGGCTTGATGAGCGCCACCGGCATCGCGTCCACCCACCGCGCGTCCAGCCCCAGCGAGCCCACGCCGGCGCGGATCGCGCCCAGCGCGGCGTCGAGCGCGCCGCTCGCGCGCAGCGCGCCGACCGCCACCAGGATGGCGATCAGGAACGGGATGATGCTGACCGCGACCTGGAAGCCCTCCTTGGCGCCCTCGATGAAGGTCTCGTAGAGCGGCAGCCTGCGGCGCGCGCCGGCGGCCAGGAACAACGTGATCACCGCGAGCAGCAGGCCGTTCGCGAGCAGCCCCGACTGCACCGCCACCTGGTCGTGCGAGAGCCGCATGAAGTACGCGACCATGCCGCCGACGGTCGCCGTGAGCAGCGCGAGCCATCCGATCACGACCGGGTCCCACAGCCGGATCCGCTGCACCGCGGCGGTCGTGAGCAGTCCGGTCATCTGGCTGCCGTAGGTCGCGATCAGGATCGGCACGAACACGTCGGTGGGGTCGTGCGCGCCGAGCTGGGCGCGGAACGTGAAGATGGTCATCGGCAGGATCGTCACCGACGAGGCGTTGATCACCATGAACAGGATCATCTCGTCGGTGGCGCGCCCGGGCTCGCGATTGAGCGTCTCGAGCTCCTTCATGGCCTTGAGCCCGAGCGGCGTGGCGGCGTTGTCGAGTCCGAGCGCGTTGGCGGAGAGGTTCATCACCATCGCGCCGGCCGCCGGATGGCCGTCGGGGATGCCGGGGAACAGGCGGCGGAACACCGGGCGCACCAGGCGCGCGATGGTCTCGATCACACCGGCCTTCTCGCCGATCTTCATGAGCCCGAGCCACAGGCTCATCACGCCGGTCAGGCCGATCGCGATCTCGAAGCCGGTCTTGGAGGAATCGAACAGCGCGCCCACGACGTCGCGAAGCACGTCGGGGCGTCCGAACGCCAGTGCCTGCACCAGCGCGACGACGAAGGCGATCAGGAAGAACGCCGCCCAGATCCAGTTGAGCATGCCAACCGCAGCGTAGAGAACGCGGCGCGGCGATTCAATCCCGGAAGTGCGAGCCGGCGCGCGGCGTGGACGTCCGCGCACCGCGCGTCCTCACGGCGCGCGCAGCGTGCCGAGGTCGGACTGCGCGATGCGCTGCGCGCCGCGCCGCGCCTCGACGCGCCACAGCAGCGTGTCGCCGGGCCCCGCCCCCGCGATCGAGCCGGCAGCCAGCACCAGCACCGTCTCGCGCGCCGCCTCGCGCGACTCGAGCGCGCGCAGCTCGGGCGTGAAGAGTCGCACGGTGTAGCCGTCCGCGCCGGGGACGCGGCTCCAGCCCAGCGCGACGCCGCCGTCGGCGAGCGTGCGCGGCGCCCGGCGCACCGGCGCGACGGTCGCCGGCCCGCGCGTTCCTCCGCGCAGCCGGCCGCTCGCGCGCTCGTCGCGGATCGCGAGCTCCGGCCACAGCAACGCGCCCGCCACCACCAGCACCGCCGCGGCCGCCGCGAATGCGACGGGCACGCGCCACGCGGACGCGCGGCGCTCCGGTCGCGGCAGCGGCAGCGGCGATGGGAGGGGCCGCGCGGGCGCGCCGGCGCCGGCGTCTTCGACCGCTCCGGCCACGAACGCCCGCAGCCGCGCCTCGGCGTCGCGCAGCTCGGCTTCCGGCACGTGGGTGGGTGGCGTCACGAACTGCTGGTGGCGCCGGTGCACGATCCGGCAGCGCGCGCAGGCCTCGAGATGGAGGCGGCGCGGATCGTCCGGCGCCCAGCTCGCGGCGCTCGCGATCTCGATCAGGCTCAGGTGGCGCTCGCTCACGTCGCACCCCGTTCGCCGCGGGCCGCCACCGCGGCGCGCAGCTTGCGCCGCGCGGTCTGGAGTAGTCCGCGCGCGCCCGAGACCGAGGACACCTCGAGCGTGCGCGTGATGTCCTCGACCGACGCGTTCTCCACGTAACGCAGCCACAGCGCGTCCTGCTCGCGCGGGGTCAGCGTCTCGTGGATCAGCCGCAGCAGGCCCTCGCGCCGCTGCGACTCCTCGAGCTGATCGTCGGGGCCCGCGCCGGGATCCAGCAGGCGGTCCACCACGGCGCCCTCGTCGCGCATCAGCACCCGCGGAGCCAGCGCGCGAATGCACTGGCGTCGCGCGATGACGAACAGCCACGCCGAGAACGGCGCGCGACCCTCGAATCCCGCCAGCCCCCGGTACGCGAGCATCAGCACGTCCTGCGAGAGATCCAGCGCCCGCTCGTGGTCGCGGACGTAGCGCCGGCACCATCCGTACACCCGTCCCCCGTAGCGCTCCAGCAGCTGCGAGGCGGCCCGCCGACCGGCCGGTCCGTGCGGGTCCTGCCGGGCCCGCCGGGCCAGCTGCTCGTCGGGGATCGTCGAGTCGTCCGATTCCATGTGCACGGAGGCTCCCAGCAGGCGGGAATCACACCGGCGGTCCCGGGCGCGCGGCACGCCGGACGGACCGAGTCGACCACGACCATACGACAATCAGTCCCAGCGCGGCTGCCGCGAACGCGAGGACGAGCGGCACCGGGAATCGGCGGTGGAGCGGCACCCGCACCTCGCCGTCGCCGATCAAGACGTAGCCGGCCCAGAAGAATGGATGCGCCGTCGCGGGCCGCCGGGCGAGATCGAGCTGAGCATGGCGCAGCGCGTCGGCCGCGGTCTCGCCGTCGGCGAGTCGCGAGTAGAAGGTCCGCACCAGCGCGGCCGAGATGCGATCGTCGACCGGCCACAGCGTCACCACCACCGCCGGCACGCCCGCGCTCTGGAACGCCGCGCCGAGCCCCTGCACGCCCTCGCCCCAGGCGATGCGCCCGCCTCCCGATTCGCACCCCGACAGCAGCGCCAGCCGCGCCGGCAGCCGCATCGAAGCGATCGCGGCGGCCCGCAGCCACGGCGCGCCCGCCGCCTCGCGGTCGGCGCCAGCGGCCGATCCGGCCGCCGGGGCGCCCGCGGGCGCGCCCGCAGCGGCGATCAGCGGCGCGGCCCAGCGGCTCCCGAGCAGCAGGCCCGAGTTCCATGGGCGCTGGTCGTCGACCCAGGTGTGTGCCGCCACGTGCAGCACCTGGTAGCGCGACAGCTCGGCCGCGCGCAGCGGCACCGCGGCGGGGTCGCCCGCGATGCGAGCGTCCACGCCGCGGAAGTCGCGCCGGAGCTCGCGCACTTCGTCCGCGGTGCCGGGCAGCGGACGGCCGCTCGCGTCGATCGCGCCGCCGAGCGCGAGCAGCCCGCGCTCGGCGACGGCGGGCGGCCGGCGCCGCAGCTCGGCGAGCAGCGTCGCTGACGGGATGCGCACCACCGCGCGGCGCGTGAGCAGGGGCGCGTCGTCGCCGTCCGCGGCCAGCGGCAGCTCGCCGAGCGGAATCGCGTTCAGCGGTCCATCGGGCGCCAGGATCACGCGGCGGCAGCGCGTCACCAGGTCGGCCACCCCGCCGAGCAGCTCCTGCCCGAGGCGTCGGGCGGCGCGATGACGCACCGCCTCGAGCCCGGGGTCGCGCACCGCCGGGGGCGGGGTCGCCACCAGCTCGCGGTAGAGCTGG
The DNA here is from genome assembly GCA_963725865.1 of Candidatus Eiseniibacteriota bacterium. GTDB lineage: Bacteria > Eisenbacteria > RBG-16-71-46 > RBG-16-71-46 > RBG-16-71-46 > CAVSAC01. The sequence goes on along the minus strand of CAVSAC010000010.1, from coordinate 764,062 downwards.
ATCTGCGCCGCGAGCGAGTCGCCGCCCGGCAGCCAGGTCAGCCGCACCTCGCGGGGCGTGATCGCGAACAGCCAGCCCTGCTGGCGGCCGACGAACGCGTCGAGCAGCAGGTCGCCTTCGCCGAGCACCTGCCGCTGCAGCTCGCTCAGCGTGACCGGCTCGCGGGCGCGCGGCAGCGAGCCCGCCGGTCCGGTCATGCGTTCGAGCAGCGTGCGCGCCTTGAAGCGCTGCATCACGTCGTAGGCGTCGGCCACCGCCTGCGCCCGCGGTACCCCGCGCGCCGGGTCGAGCAGCGCGCGCGCGAACGCGAAGCACAACTCCTCGGCCAGCTCGCCGCGATGTTCGCGCCATTCCGGATCGCTCGGCACGCGACGCTGGCTCTCCCACAGCACCAGCGCCCGTGCCAGCGTGGCGCGCGCACGATCGGGGTGGCCGGACTCCGCGTCGCAGCGGCCGGCCCCGGTGAGCGCGTCGAGCTCGAGCGGGCCCAGCCCGAGCGCCGTCGCGGACTCGGCGGCGTGCTCGAACGCCGCGTACGCGCGGGCCGTCCGCCCGGTCGCGCGCAGCAGGTGCGCGACGCGCAGCTCCAGCCGCACGCGCAGGTCCGCGCTCAGCCGCGGGACCAGCGGGTGCGCTTCGCGCTCCAGCACCGCGAGCGCCTCCGACGGACGGCCCTCGCCCGCCAGCGCGTCGGCGATCCCCAGCATCGCCTCGACCCGATACCCCGGCTCCCGGTCGCCCATGATCGCGAGGCACCGCCGCAATAGCCGGATGCTCTCCTCGTGCCGCCCCTGCGCGTCGCGGACGCCGGCGAGGTGGAGCAACGCCTGGATCTGGTCCCGCCTGAAGTCGCGCTCGACGGCGAACGCCAGCAGCGCCTCCAGCTGTCGCGCGGCCTCGTCGTAGTGCCCCAGGTCGGCCTCGCCGAGGGCCGCGTTGCTGGCGGAGCTCTGCATCGGCTCGGCGGCGCCGAGGTCGCGGTATATCGCGACGGCCCGATTCCACAGTCGCACCGCCGCGGCCGGGTCGCCGACGTCGTATTCGAGGGTGCCGAGATTGTTGAGCGCGTCGGCCTCGTGACGCCGGGCATCGAGCCGCCGCGCCAGGGCCACGATGGACTGGTATGTGCGGCGGCCGAGCTCGTATTCCCCGAGCCCGCACTCGGTGCGCGCCCGACCGACGAGCGGCGTCAGCATCGCGCGCGGATCCCGCGCGCGCTCCATGCAGGCGACAGCGCGCCGGTAGCCTTCGCGGGCGGCGAGCAGGCGGCCCTCCATGAGGTCGCGATACGCCAGCGCAGTGCGCGCGTAGCCCTCGTTGCGCGCGTCCCCCGCGGGCACCGAGAGCGCGAGCAGGCGGCGGTACTCGCGCAGCGATTCGTCGAGTTGTCCGCGCGTGAGCCACGAGAACGCCAGCCACCGCACCGCGTCGCGCAGCACGGCGGAGTCGCCGAGCGCCTCCGCCAGCGCGATCGCCGGCCGCGCGGCCGCCTCCGACTGTGCGGCGCGGTCGGTGAGGCCCAGGCAGGCGGCGCGCCGCAGCTGCACCTGCATCACGAGCTCGCGATCGCCGCGCGCGCGGGCCCGGGTGAGCTGCGGATCGAGCAGCACCAGCGCGGTGTCCAGCCGCCACGCTCTCACCAGCGAGTCCACGTCGCGCAACACCGTCGCCGCGCGCGGGTCGAGCGGCGTGAGCGCACGGGCGGGCGTCCGGCTCAGCGCCGCGAAGGTCGCCAGCAGCAGCAGCGCGATCGCACCGCGGCTGCAGGCGGCACGGGCGGCGGCGTGGCGCGAGCGGACGGGCGGGCGCCCCGCGGCACCGCGCGCGCGCTCGCCGCCGACCCCCGGAGGCCGCGAGCGCCTCACGATGCGCCCCGGGCGGACCTGCCGCCGACCGATGCCGTGTGATTTCCCAGCCGAGCCTGCCTCTGTGGACGTGTCATCCAGGCCCCCTTCTCAGCTCGTACCCGGGGGAGGCCGTTCCATCACCGGAGGGATCGCGTCATGAAGCGGCTGCTCACCACCGCTGTGCTCGCACTGGGAGTCGCGGCCGGCCCGGCCACCGCCGGAACCGTCGGCATCGGCGCGTTCGGCGGCGTCGACATTCCCATCGTCCAGGACGACAACGGCCAGGGTTCCACGTTCGGCGTGCGGGTGCCCGTCGCGATCCACCGCCTCGTCACTCTCGAGCCCTACTTCGCCGCGACCAGCGACGGGGACGTCCAAACGACCATCGCCGGGCTCGATTATACCCGGAGCGGATTCGGCATCAGCAGCTTCGGCATGAGCGCGCTGCTCACGCTGGGCTCGCGGTTCCAGTTCTATCCCTTCGCCACGATCGGGACGAACAAGCTGACACGGGACGGTTCGGCGGACCAGACCATGACCGGCTTCGGCGGGGGGCTCGGATTCGGATTCGCGCCGGCGCCCAAGTTCATGGTGCATCTGCGCGGCGCGGCCCAGTCGCTCACCGAGGGCGGCTCGGGACGCCTGTTCGCGAACGTCACCGCGGGCGTGTCCTATTCGCTCACCACCTTCGCGGCGAAGTGAGGAGGAGCTCCATGCGACCCCATCGGACGTTCACGATCCTGGCGAGCCTGGCGGCCGCCGCCCTGTGGACGGGCGGCTGCCTGCAGGTCGTCAAGCTGGTCACCGTCAACCTGGGCAACCTGTCGGCGGTCAACGGCGCCGCATCGGCCGGCAAGTACGTCAACCTGCCCGCGGAGAACGGCACCTACCGCGACCACAGGAGCGACTTCAAGACCATCGAGGACGTGGCGGTCCTCGGGACGTTCAAGAACAACCTCGCGACCCCGGTCAGCGCGGACGTGTACCTGCTCGCGGCGCCGGCGAGTGCCGCCCTGCTGCCGAACCTGGCCGCGGTCACCGGCGCGGGCGGGGTCAGGGTCTGGTCGGTCGCGCTCGCGGCCAACGAGACCAAGACGCTCAGCTGGGACAATTCGGCCGGGTTGTTCACCTCCGGTGGCAAGTCCGCACTCGAAGATGAGCTCGGCGACGACGGCGTGTTCGCGCTGTACGTGTTCGGGAGCACCGGGACTTACAACGTCACGGTGACCCAGGGGGCGTTCGCCGTCATGATCGGAGCGGCGGGCGGGCCGTAGAGAGAGCGCGGGGGACTGATGTAGAGTCCCCCGCGATGCCCCACCGGGCCCGCAAAGCGCCCGGGCCCGCAGAGCACGATGGCTCGGCGTGGATGGCATCCGCTCGCGACCTCAGGAGGTCTCATGCCATCCGCGCTGCGCCCGGCCCCGCTGCCCATCGCTTCCATCATCGCCGTCGCCGTCGTCACCCTCGCTGTCGGCCCGGCCCTTTCGCGGCCCGCTGCCGCCGCGGCGACCGCCGCACCGGCGGCGAGCGTCGCGGCGGCGGAGGCGCGCATCACCGCCGACGGCCTGCGCGGCGACATCGCCGCGCTCTCGGCGGACTCGACCGAAGGCCGCAGCCCCGGCTCTCCGGGGGACCGCATGGCGCGCGGCTACCTGATCCGCCGGCTGCAGGCGCTCGGCTACCAGCCCGGCGGCGCGAACGGGAGCTACGAGCAGCCGATCGAGTTCGTCGGGCTGACGGTGCAGCACCTCGACGCGTGGAGCTTCGCGGGCTACGGCGGCACCACGGCGTTCCGCTGGAGCGACGACTTCATCGGCGGCAGCGGCGTGCAGGAACCCCGGGTCGCGTTCGGCGACGCCGAAGTGGTGTTCGTGGGCTACGGCATCCAGGCGCCCGAGTACCAGTGGGACGACTTCAAGGGCGTGGACGTGACCGGCAAGGTCGTGCTCATGCTGAACAACGACCCCGACTGGGATCCGAAACTGTTCGCGGGCGTGAAGCGCCTCTACTACGGCCGCTGGGACTACAAGTACGAATCCGCCGCGCGGCACGGCGCGGTGGCCGCCATCGTCGTGCACACCGAGGAGTCCGCGGGTTATCCGTGGAGCGTGGTGCAGCGCTCCTGGTCCGGCACGCAGTTCGAGCTGCCCGCCGGCGGCGAGCCGCGGCTGAAGTTCCGCGCGTGGATGACCGAGGACGCGGCCCGCCGCATGTGCCGGCTGGGCGGCAAGGATCTCGACGTGTTGCGGATGGCCGCGCGGCGGCCGACGTTTCGCCCGATGTCGCTGGGCGTGCGGACGTCGCTGGCGTTCGACGTCGCGGTGGAGAAGACGCCGACCGCGAACGTGGTCGGCGTGCTGCCCGGCAGCGATCCGCTGCTGCGCGATCAGGCGATGATCTTCTCCGCGCACCACGATCACCTCGGCGTCGGCGCGCCCGATTCGACAGGGGATCGCATCCACAACGGCGCGCTCGACAACGCCTCGGGCTGCGCGCAGGTGCTGGCGATCGCCGAGGCGTTCGCGGCGACCACGCCGCGCCCGCAGCGCAGCATCGTCGCGCTGTTCGTCGCCGGCGAGGAGCAAGGGCTGCTCGGCTCGCAATACTACGCCGCGCATCCCACGATCCCGCTTGCGCGCATCGCGGCGGACCTGAACATCGACGGCGGGAACATCTTCGGCCGCACCTCGGACGTCGCCGTGATCGGCAAGGGCAAGTCCGACCTCGAGGACCGCCTGGTGGTCGCCGCGCGCAACCAGCAGCGCGTGGTGGTGGACGAGCCGGAGCCCGACAAGGGCTACTACTACCGCTCCGACCAACTGAGCTTCGCGCGGGTGGGGGTGCCCGGGCTCTACTTCAAGTCCGGCCAGACCTTCATCGGCCGCCCCGACGGCTGGGGCAAGGAACGCGAGGCGGACTACCGCCGGCACCATTACCACCAGCCGAGTGACGAGCTGCGCCCGGACTGGGACTTCAGCGGGATGGTCGAGGACTCCCGGCTCGCCTATCTCGTCGGGCTGGAGGTCGCCAACGGCTCGAAGCTGCCGGCGTGGTACCCGGGCGACGAGTTCGAGGCCGCGCGCAAGAAGACGCTGGGCGCGAGCGCGGCGGGAGGGAGGTAGCCGGGCGCGGCGCGACGAAAGGGCTTCGCCGCTCAGGCCGGTCGCGCCCACCCCGGCGCGCGGCGCGGTCGAGTTGGTCTGTTCGCAGTCGCGCGCCGGCACGATCGCTCTGGAGCGCTTCGACGCGGACGGGCGCCGGGTGCGCACGTTGGCGCGAGGTGCCTTCGGCGTGGGTGAGCACGGCACCGACGCGGCCGGCCGTCCGGTCGGCGCGGGGGTCTACTTCGCGCGCCGCGGCTCGCCGGCAGGCACGGTCGCGCGCCGGTTCGTCTGGCTGCGCTGATACCACTCGCCAGCCGCGGGATGCTGGCGAGGAGGCTGGCCTCGTGCACCGGACGGGCCTACACTCCCGGGCAGGGATCCCTCGAGGAAGCCGCCGCTACGCGCGCCGGCCCGATGACCTGTGCGGAGCGCTGACGCCGTGACGGTGAGTTCGGAGGGCTGAGCGATGCCTGGCTCGCTGCGCGACTCGTTCCCGTGGTGCCCGTTCCTGGCCGTGGCGCTCGCGCTCCTCGGTCCCGCACGCCCGGCCGCCGCCGGATCCCCCACGATCCGCGAGGATCTGTGGACCACGAACGGCGGCGTCTATGCCGCCGCAATCTCGGGTGACACGCTCTACGTCGGAGGCGGCTTCACGGAGGTCGGTCCGGCCACGGGTGGCGGGGTGCCGATCGACGCCTCGACTGGGAAGCCCGAAGGCGGATTCCCGAAGGTCACCGGGTACGTGTACGCCATCGCGACCGACGGGTCCGGAGGCTGGTTCATCGGCGGAGCGTTCACCGCCGTGGGCGGTCTCGCGCGGCAGAATCTCGCCCACATCCTCGCGGATCGCTCGGTGTCGGCGTGGCAGGCCGACGCCGACCTGCCGGTCTTCGCGCTCGTTCGCGACGGCGCGACGGTGTTCGCGGGCGGGCTCTTCACCCGCGTCGCCGGGCAGCCGCGGGCCGCGCTCGCGGCGCTGGACGCCACCAGCGCGGAGCTCGGGAGCTGGGACGCGCATGCCGCATCCGGCGACCCCTGGGGGCCCGGCGTGCAGGCGCTCGCCCTGCGGGGCTCGACCCTGCTCGTGGGAGGGAGATTCCTGAGTCTCGGCGGCCAGGCGCGACGCCACCTCGCCGCGCTCGACCGGGTGACCGCGGAGGCCACGGAGTGGAACCCGAACCCCGACGGACCCGTGAGCGCGCTCGCGGTCGGGGACTCGGCGATCTACGTGGGTGGGGAGTTCCTCCACATCGCTGGCCAGGCCCGGAGCAATCTCGCGGCGCTGGACGCCGAGCACGCGGTGGCACTCGCCTGGGATCCCCGGCCCGACGTGGCGCCCTACGGCGACACTCCGTCGATCTTCAGCCTGCGTGTGGTGGATTCCCGGGTCTACGTGGCGGGCCGGTTCCTCGAGCTGGCGGGTCGGGAGCATCGATTCATCGCCGCGCTGGATGCGACGACGGGGACGGCAAGCGCGTGGGATCCGGGTGCCGACGATCTCGTGTACGCGATCGAGGCGCAGGGATCGACGGTCTACGTCGCCGGCGCGTTCCACCAGATCGGCGGCCAATCGAGACGATTCCTCGCGGCGCTGGACTCGCTCACGGCAGCGGCGTCGGACTGGGATCCGCGCCCGAATCTCGCGGCGAACGCGCTCGCCGTCGGCGGGAGCACGATCTACGCCGGCGGCGGCTTCACGAGCGTCGGCTCGGAGTCGCGCAGCTGCCTCGCGTCGTTCGACCTGACGACGGGTGCCGCGACCGGCTGGGATCCGAGGGCGGACGATCTGGTGGCCACGCTCGCGATCGATCACGGCGTGGTCTACGTCGGAGGGTTCTTTCGCCACGTCTCGGGCGTCACGCGCGCGCACGCCGCCGCGCTGGATGCGGTCAGTGGGCGGCTCACCGGCTGGGACCCCGGCACCGACGGGACGGTCTACGACCTGGCGCTCCACGGGGACCGCGTCTACCTCGGCGGCTACTTCGGGTCGATCGGCGGCGGTGCGCCCGCGTACCTCGCCCGCGTGGACACCGTCACGGGTCAGGCTGACGCGTGGGATCCCCAGCTCTCCGCCGGGGTGTACTGCCTGAAGCGGTTCTCGAGTCGGCTCTACGCGGGAGGGAACTTCCGTTCCGCCGGCGGCGAGGTTCGCGGATTCGGCGCGGCCTGGAACCTCTCGGATGGCTCCCTCAGCGCATGGGATCCCGTCGCCGACGGACCGCTCGCGGCGCTCGACGTCACCGATCGCGGCGTCTACCTCGGCGGGCACTTCACGAGCATCGGCGGGGAGCCACGCAACGGTCTGGCCGCCGTCGACTCCGAACAGGGACTCGTCAGGGCCTGGGATCCCGACCCGCGCAACGACTCCATCTACGACCCCGCCGACGCCGATGGCATCCACGTCGAGGGGGGATCGGTCTACGTGGGAGGCGGATTCACTCGCATCGGCGGCCAGAACCGGGACCGTCTCGCGTCGCTCGACGCGGTCACCGGGGACTCCGACGAGTGGAATCCCGGCGCCAACAACCACGTGCGCACGTTCGTCGTGAAGGACGGCGTCGTCTACGCGGGCGGCAATTTCACCGTTGCGGGCGGACAGCCGCACTGCGGGATCGTCGCGTTCACGGCCGCCACCGCCGCCGCCCCGATCGCTCACGGCCCGTCGCGCGCGGCGGCGCTGCTACCGAACCGGCCGAATCCCTTCGGCGACGACACCACGATCCCATTCTCGCTCGCGGCCCCGGGACGGGTGCGGCTCGAGGTGTTCGACCTGGCGGGTCGCGTGGTGGCCACGCCCGTGCCGGATCAGGTCCGAGCTCCGGGCGTCCACGAGGTCGCGTTCACCGCCACGCACCTTCCTGCAGGCGTGTACCTGGCCCGGCTGCGCGCAGGCGGGGTGGTGTTCACGCGGCGCATCGTGCACGTCCGCTGACGCCGAGCGCTAGCGCTCGGCGAGCAGCTCCTTGCGCGCGACGGCGAGCGCCGCCCGCTGCGCCTTGTCGAGCGTGGGATAGGCGACATCGAGCCGGTCCAGCGTGTCGACCACCGTCGAGGCGACCACCGCGTGCGTGAACCACTTGTGGTCCGCCGGCACCACGTACCACGGCGCGTCCTCGGTGGCGGTGGCCCGGATCATCTCCTCGTACGCGTGCATGTACGCCTTCCAGTGCGCGCGCTCCCGCACGTCGGCGGCCGAGAACTTCCATTGCTTGGTCGGGTCCTCGAGCCGTGCCAGGAAGCGGCGCTTCTGCTCCTTGCGCGAGACGTTCAGGAAGAACTTGCGGATCACCGTGCCGTTGCGGGTGAGGTGGCGCTCGAACGCGCGGATGTCGGCGAAGCGGCGCTCCCAGATGCGGTCGTCCACCTGCGCGGGCGGCAGTCGCTCGCCGGTGAGGTACTCGGGGTGCACCCGCACCACCAGCACCTCCTCGTAGTACGAGCGGTTGAAGATGCCGATGCGGCCGCGCTCCGGCAGCTCGCGCTGGCAGCGCCACAGGTAGTCGTGGTCCAGCTCCTGCGGCGAGGGCGCCTTGAATGACGCGACCTGGCAGCCCTGGGGATTGATGCCGGACATGACGTGCTTGATGGTGCCGTCCTTGCCGGCGGCGTCCATCGCCTGGAAGATCAGCAGCAACGACCAGCGGTCCTGCGCGTAGAGCATGTCCTGCAAGCCCGCGAGCGCCTCGATGCCGCGCGCGAGCTGCTCGCGGACCTGCGGCTTGTCCTGGTCGCCGAGCTCCCCGGTGTCGGCGGGATCGAACGCGGAAAGTCGGAATCCCTTGCCGTCGGTGACGCGATAGCGACGGCTCAGCTTGCGGGTGGCACGGGCGAGCGCGCGGGCTTCCATGGCGGATCCTCGGAGTCGGGAGTGGCGAACGGGCGATGGCCCGGGCGAACGGGCGCCGACACGGCGCGGATCGCGGCGCGCACGACTCAGTCGCGCTCGCCGCGCACGAAGAACGGAGCCCAGCGCGCCGGGCGCGGCGTGCGCCCCGGGCTCCGCAGCGCGCGCAGGCGTTCGAGATCGGCGGCGCGCACCGCCTCGGCCACCGAGCGGCCGCGACCGAGGTGCTCGCGATAGAACGCGCGCATCCACGCGCGCGCGTCGGCGTCGTCGACCGGCCACAGGCTCATCACCACCTGGCCCACGCCGGCGCCGCGGAACGCGCGCTCCAGGCCCTGCAGGCTCTCGAACCGGTCGGCGCGGGCCGCGCCGGTGCGGCACGCCGAGAGCACCGCGCAGCGCACCGGGCGCAGGTCGAGCGTGACGATCTCGGCGCCGGTGAGGTAGCCGTCGTCGGCCGCGGGCGATCGCGGCCCGGCGACGTTCGCCCCCGCGAGCGCGAGGCCCGCCACCGACCAGTCCACGCCTCCGACCAGCGCGCGGCGGGCGGACGGCGACTCGACGATCGCGCTCACGCCGCGTTCGCCCGTCGCCGGCGCGACGAGCCGCTCGCCATCGATCAGGAATCCATGGGTCGCGACATGGAGCAGTCCGCAGCCGGGCGCCTCGCGGCGCAGCGCCGCCTCGCTCGCGTCCGCGCCGAGCCGCAGCTCCCGGGGCGCCCCCTCCGCTCCGGCACCGTCGAACGCCGCCAGCGCCTCGCGCGCCTCCTCGCCGCTCTCGGGCAGCGCGCCGAAGTGCAGGCGCAGCGAATCCGGGATCGCGGAGCGCTCCACGGTCGCGGCCAGCGGCTCGGCCGCCGCGCCGCCGCGGTCGAAATCCGGCGCGCCGAGCACCAGCATGCCGCGCCCCGCGTGGGGCTGCGGGAGCACGTCGCGCTCGGTGGCGAGCGGCACGATCAGCGGCCCGGCCTCGGCGAGCGTCGTGGCCCGCCGCGCCGGCAGCGCCGCGAAGTCCACGCTGGTGACCGCGCCCTCGGGGACCACGTCCACGCGTCGCGCGGCGGCCAGGCGAGGCGCCAGCGGATCCCAGAAGCCGCGGCGCACCGCCTCGCCCGCCTCTGCGGTGCGCCGCTCCAGCGCCGCCTCTCCGGTCGAGTCATGGGCGGCGCGGGTGACCAGCGCGAACCAGCGCGCCACCCGCGCCTCGAGCGGCGCGGCGTCGCCGAGCGGCACCGCCACCACGCGACCGCCGCGATCCCCCACGAATGCCGCGTACGCCAGCGGGCGCTCGCCGCCCGGCACGGCGGACGGGGAGTCGGCCTCCAGTCGCTTGAAGCGCGCGAACGCGACGAGTCGCTCGTCGGGCGCCAGCGTCGCGAGGAGCGCGGCGATCCCCGGAGCGCGCGCGTCGTCGGCGTGCGCCGGCAGTCGGGCCGCCAGCGCGCGCTCCGACTCCTCCGCCGCGCGGCGCAGCGAATCGAGGCGCTCCGCCCGCTTCACCGCCGTTCCCTCGATCGGCTCCATCACCTCGCGCGCGAGCGCGGCGCGGGTGGAGTCGACCTGCGCGAACGCGGCCCGGGCGCCGGCGTCGCTCGCGCCGCGGCGCTCGCGGCGCTCGGCCTGGATGCGGAACACCAGCGCGCGCGAGCGCGCGAGCTCATCCCAGGCGCGTCGCGCCGCGTCCGCCGGCAGCCCGGGCGAGCACGCCAGCTCGATCGCGGCGGCGAGCGCGTCGGAGTGCACTTCGGCCGCCGCCAGCGCCTCGCGCTCGGGCACCGCCATGCTGGTCCAGCCGAGCTGTTCGCGCTCGAGCACCGACAGCGCCAGGGCCTCGTCGAGGGCCTGCGCGACGTGGCCCCGATGGCGCAGGAACGGCAGCCGGTTCCAGCGGTGGTGCCGCGCGGGCGCGCTGGTGGCGCCGTACATCGTGTCGGCCACGCTCACCACCCGGTCCATGGTGGCGAGCGCGAGCGAGTCGCGCCCGCCGAGCAGCTGGGTCTCGGCGAGCAGGCACCAGGTGTCGAGCAGCGTGGTGCTGTGGCCCTGTGCCTCCTCGGCGCGGGCCACGCGATCGAGCAGCGCCTGCGCCTCCGCGACGCGGCCGAGCCCGAGCGCGCCCTCGCCCTGCTCGGTGAGCGAGTGCAGCGTGGACGGATGCTCCGGGCCCAGCAGCGCCTCGCGGATCCGCGCGGAGTCGCGGTAGTGCTGGTAGCCCTCGGCGTACTGCTCGAGATCCAGCTCGACCGCGCCGAGCACGCTGAGCGCGTAGGCGCGCTCTCCGTTCAGCTCCGGCAGGATGCGAGTTTCGATCGCGAGCGCCTCGCGCGCCTCGGCGAGCGCCGAGGCCCGGTCGCCGAGCTGGCGCAGGCTGTTGGCGAGCGCCAGCCGGCTGCGCGCGGCCGGCACGCTCTCGCGCCCGAAGCGCGTCTCGGAGGCGCTCACCGCGAGCCGGCCGTAGCGGCACGCCTCCACGTAGTCCCCGGAGGCGCTCCACAACGCGCTCGCCTGGGTGTAGAGGAAGCCGAACTCCTGATCGCCGGGCGGGCGCGTGAGCGCGTTGATGCGCAGGGCCTCGGCCATCGCCGCGGTGCAGCCCCGGGGGTCGTCGTACACGGCGCGCACCGACGCGATGGTCTGCCACAGGGAGACGAGCTCGCCGTGATCCGGTCCCAGCCGCGTCAGCAGCACCCGCTGCGCGACCTCCAGGTCGGCGCCGGCCGAGTCCGCCGCGCCCCGCTCGGCGCGCATGCGGGCGCGCGACACCAGCGCGAAGGCGAGCGTGAGCGAATCCGCGCCGGGGGCGCGGTCCCATGCCTCGATCGCCGCCGTCGCGTAGCGGGCCATGTCGCGGGTGCGCCCGTTCGCCAGGTGGTAACTCGCGATGCGCGCGAGCAGGCGCGCCTCGTCGTCCGCGGTGTGATCCGGCCGCGCGCGCAAGGCGGCGGCCGCGCGCTCGAAGCACGCCGCCGCCGAGTCCCCGTGGCTGGCGCGCTGACAGGCACGCCCGGCCAGCAGCCACGCCTGCTCGCGCGCGCTCCCGGTGCGCTCGGCGTCGTGCCGGTCGGCCACCCAGCGCGCCCACGCCATCACGGTGTCGCAGCCGGCGGCGGTCGCGGGCCGCGCGCAGCGCACGATCGCGTCGGTCAGCGCGAGGCGCTCGCGCTCGGAGCGCGGCGGACGGGCCCGCAGGTCGGCGACCGCGAGCCAGGTCAGGCTGTCGGCGTCGCGATAGCGCGCGGCGTCCCATTGGATACGCGCGAGCGCCAGCCACGCACGCGCATCCGGCGCGCGCGCCGCAGCCGGCAGCGCCACCAACGCCGCCGCCAGTGGCAGCGTCGCGAGGAACACGAGTCGGCCGAGCATCCGAGGGGTCACGGAAGGCGCGCTCTCTAGTCCTTCGGGTTCTCGACCTGGACGAGTCGGATCCACAGGTCGGTCGCGTCGGCGCGCGCGCCGAGGGCGCGCGCGAGCGAGGCGAGCCGGCCCGGATCCGCCGGGGTGTTCGGCGCCGGGTCGTGGGTGATGCGCGTGACCCCGCGCAGGCGGCGCAGCTGGTCCTCGTCGAGCGCGGCGTACTGGAGTCCACCGGCGGATCCCGCCTGCGGCAGCGCCGCGACCGTGTGCTCGAGGTCCTCGAGCGGTCGGCGCGCGATCACGATCAGAAAGGTCTCACGGCCCTCGGCGCTCGTCACCAGCCAATTGAGCTCGCGTCGCGCTCCGGCGCCCGGCAGTCGATGGGACGCCCCCGGAGCGAGCGGGTTGCGCTCCTCGGCGCCCGCGCACGGGAACAGCACCACCACGTGGCCGGCGCCGTCCTCGTCGAGCACGTAGGCGTGCACCGCCTCGGGGCTCGCGACCAGCAGGTGGAGGCGGTCGCCCGGCTCGATCTCGCCACCCGAGGCGAGTCCCACGACCTCGCCGGCGCGGGTGCGATACAGCGTGGCCTCGGCCTGCAGTCCGACCTGGGATCCGGCGGGCGGGGCCACCGTGAGCGCGGCGCCGGCGGACGCGGTGGAGCCGCGGGTGGGAGCGGAGGGGATCGCCGTGGACGCGGTCGTGCCCGCAGGCGCGGCGGCTCCTGCGCCCGCACCCCCGCGCGGGCGCGGACGCCACGGAGCCACCACCAGCAGCGCGACGACGGCGAGCGCCGCGAGGGCGGCGACCGCGAGCGTCAGCGGGCGCCGAGCTGCGGTCGCGGCACGCGCCGCGTCCGGTGCCTGCAGCGCCCGCTCGAACGCGGCGGCATCGGCGAACCGCTCGCGGGGCGCGGGCGCCAGCGCCTGCTCGACCGCCCGCACGAAGCCGCGCGGCAGCTCGGGGCGCAGCGAGCGCAGCGAGGCGCGGGCGCGCTGCGCGTGCTTCTGCCGCAGCTCGTCGAGCGTCGCGGCCTCGATCGGATAGCGCCCGGTCGCGAGCCGGAACAGCAGCACCCCGAGCGAATAGAGATCCGCGGCCGGCGTGGCGGGCTCGCCGCGCAGCACTTCGGGCGCCATCGCGAGCGGAGTGCCGATGGACGCGTCGCGCCCCGCCGTCATCGCGAGCGCGGCGTCGTGCGCCGAGCCGAAGTCCATCAGCACGATGCGGCCGGGCGAGTCGTCACCCTCGTCGCGCATCACATTGCGGGTCTTCACGTCGCCGTGCACCAGGCCGCGCGCGTGAACCGCCGCGAGCGCCGCGCACAGCTCGAGTCCGACCGCGGACGCCTCGCGCGCCGAGAACGGGCCGTGCCGCTGCAGGATCGCCTCGAGGTCGCGCCCCACCACGAGATCGGTCCACATCCCGACGCGCCCGTCGTGCTCGTCGGCGCCGTGCACCGTCAGCACGTTGGGATGGCGCACCCGCGCCAGCGCGCGAGCTTCGTCGAGCCAGCGGCGTGCGCTGCCGGCGTCGTCGTGGCGCAGCTTGAGCGCCACCTCGCGCTGCAGCCGCGGGTCCCAGGCCGCGTACACGGTGCCGAAGCTGCCCTCGCCGAGCGCGCGCCGCACCTCGAGCGGTCCCCACGCGAACAGCGCGGGTGTCCCGCCGGCCGCCGGCTCGGGACCGGCGCCGCGGAACGCCGCGGCCGCCTCGGCGATCACCTCGAGGTGACGCAGCAGCGGGCTGCTCGCGCCGTCGGCGCTCACCGGGCGCGGCGTGTCGTCGGCGATCGACTCGGCCAGCCGCATCAGCTCCAGGTCGTCGGGGCGCGGAGGCTCAGGCATCGGACTCATCGTGCTCCTCCATGGCGCGTGCCATCTGCATCAGCGCGCGCACCACCGTCATGCGCGCCGCGTCGGCGCTGCGCTTGCCGAGCGCCTCGGCGATCTGGGCGTGTGCGTAGCCGAACTCCAGCCGCAGGATCACCGCCTGCTGCTGCTCGTCGCCGAGCCGGGCGAGCGCCGCCTCGTAGCGGCGCATCTTCTCGCGGCCGAGCACCTCGTCGACCACCGAGGCGCGCGGGTCCGCCAGCTCCTCGCCCAGCTCGCCGTGCTCGCCGCGCCGCGCGGAGCGTCGGATCTCCTCGCGCACGGCGTTGAGCAGGATGCGGCGCAGGTACGCGAGGAAGCTGCCCTCCTGGCGCGGCTCGAGGTCGGGCAGGCGGGCGAGCGCGCGCGTGAGCGTGACCTGCACGAGATCGTCGGTGTCGGCGAGGCCGCGCGCGCGCGGCGGCAGCCGCCGGTGCGCCCAGCGGCGCAGCACCGGCAGGAAGCGCTCGAACAGGCGTTCGCGCGCGTCGCCGTCGCCGCCGCGCGCGAGCGTGAGCAGAGTGGCGGTCGAGTCGAGAGGTTCGCTGCCGGCCGGCGGATCGATCATCCCGCGAGGTCCCCGAGGCGAAGCACCCGGGTGGGGATGGGTGGGAGGCACGCGCGGGATCGCGTGCCTCCCCGTCCACCGTTCCGGGCGCGTAGGCGCCGACGAGGATAGCGCAGGCCTCCATGCCACGACAGGACACGTCACGGGACCACGGTCACCCCGCCGCTCTCGGCGGTGATGGTCATGGCCTTCGAGAGCGCCGTCGCGTGATAGGTGCCCGGGCGCACGATCACCGTCGAGCCCACGCGGGTGAGGGTCATCGCCTGCCCGATGGTGTGGTAGGGGCCGGTGATCGCGCCGCAGACCGAGTGCCCGGTCGGGGCGCAGCCGCTGGTGAGGTCCACCCACACGATGTCGGCGTTGCCTGCGATCTCGACCGCGAGGATGGCGTGGTAGAGGTTGTTCTGGTCGGCGGTGCTCCAGCCGAGGTTGATGGCCGACTGCTCGAGCGCGGTGCCGAGCGCCAGCCAGCCGGCGGTCGAGGTGAGCAGGTTGGTCTGCGCCTCGTAGAACAACTGCTCGACGGCGGCCCAGCCCATGCCGCTCACCACCTGGCCATTGAACGCCTGGCCGTCGGTGAGCAGGAAGCACAGCTTGTTCGCGACGCCGCTGTTGGTGTGCACGCCGCCGTCGTCGTCGGTCCCGGTGTAGTAGAAGAAGCTGTTGCGCCGGTCGGGATCGCCGAACTGCGGCGGGTTGCTCATCGAGCGCAGCGTGCCGGCGATGCCGTCCTCCCCGACCTGCCAGCGGACGCCCGCCGCGTCGTTGCCGACGCCGTCGTCGAGATCGACGAACTCGCCGAAGATGTCGGACAGCGCCTCGTTGATCGCCCCCGATTCGTTCGCGTACACCAGGTTCGACTCGTACTGCGTGACGCCGTGGGTGAACTCGTGCGCCACGATGTCGTCGGCCACCCAGCCGTCGCCGAACTGCAGGAGGGAGCCGTTCCAGCTCGCGTTCTGCCACGGGCACTGGTAATTCGGCACCCGGGTGCACACCCGCACCCACGCGTCCATCGAAAGTCCGGCGCCGTTCATGCCGTCGCGGCCGTTCTGCGCGGCGTAGAAGTCGTAGGTGAGGCCCAGGTACTGGTACGCCAGGTCGACCTGCGCGATCCCGGTCGCGGGTCCGCCCTCGCCGCGCGCCACCGGCGGCGTGTGCTGGCTGGTGTCGCTGGCCATGTCGTAGATGCGGCGCACCCGGGCGTCCTCCGCCAGCGACAGCTCGCGCACCAGCTCGCCGTTCGCCGCGTCGAGGAACCAGCGCGCGTGCAGCGCGGGCGAGTCGGGGTCGTGCACCTCGACCTCCCAGGCCAGACGCGTGGGCCCCGGATCGCCGATCAGCCGCGGCACGAACCACACCAGCTCCGGCGCGCCGATGCTCACCGACGGCGAGGCCCCGCGCTCCGCCGCGCGGGTGCGGGCGCGCGTGGCCGCCGCGGTGGCATCGAGCCCCGGCCGGGCGGCCGCGGCGTCGGTCGGCAGATCGCCGTCCTCGACCGCGAGCGTGGCGATCACCGCTTGGACGTCGTCCTGGGGATCCTGCTGCACCACCGCCTCGGCGCCGAACACCTTCGCGTCGAAATGAGTCTGGTCGAGACGCGTGAACCGGCGCGCGCCGCGGTCCTTCACGCGCCCGGCGCGCAGGTCGGCGCCGGCCCCGCCGAGCCCGAACAGGTCGCGATGCGCGAGCACGAACGCGCGCGCGGCGACCTCCGGCTGGCCGGGGTGCCGCTCCGGAGCCGCGAACGCCGTGCCGCCCGGGGCGCCCAGGTACGTGAGCGCTCCCGACGGCGACCACGAGGTGCGCAGCTCCGCCGCCGCCGCGCCGCCGGACGAGGCGACCAGCGCGGACGTGAGCGCGGCGACCGCCGCGGTGCGCGCGGGCGCGGGCGACGGACGCGCGGCCGCCGGGGATGCCACCCCGACGGCGCCGGCGACCTGCGC
Source organism: Candidatus Eiseniibacteriota bacterium (assembly GCA_963725865.1). Classification (GTDB taxonomy): domain Bacteria; phylum Eisenbacteria; class RBG-16-71-46; order RBG-16-71-46; family RBG-16-71-46; genus CAVSAC01. The sequence continues at coordinate 747,526 of CAVSAC010000010.1, read as the reverse complement.
CGACAGCATCAGCGCGAACGCCGCCGCGCTTGTCCGCGCGACGGACTGCGCGCGCGCGCTCACTGGAGGCTCACCAGCACCAGCACCAGGCCGGTGCCGTGCGCGAGCGAGGTCATCGCCTTGCCGAGGATCGCGCCGGTGGCACGCGCGGGATCCGCAGCGCGCATCGCGTGACCCGCGCGCGGCGCGGAGGTGAGCAGGTCGCCGACGCCGATGGCGCCGCTCGTGGCGTCGCATTTCACCCACACGCGCCCCGACATCGCCACCGCCACCTTGCCGGCGCGTTCGAACTCCCGACCCTCGAGCACCACGCCGGCCGGCAGGCCGTTGGCACCGCTCGCCACGCCCGCCACGCGCGGACTGTAGGGCGCGTCGCACACCGCGAGCGTGCCCTGCTCATCGCCGGTCAGCGCCAGCACGGTGCCCGGCTCGACGCCTTCCGCGCGGACCGGGAAGCTCTCGGCGAGGTCGGCGCCGAGGATCTGGAGCGTCTTCACCTGCGCGGTACCGTTGGCGATCAGCGCCGGGCCGCCCGCGGTGTTGGTGAAGTAGCCCCCCGCCTTCGCCGCCGAGCTGGTCTGGCCGAAGACGCCGTGCCCGCTGGACGAGATCCCCCAGGTGCCGTCCCCGGTGGTGCCGACGCCGTGCACCCCGGGAAAGCCGGGCGCGCTCTCGCCGTACACGCCGGAGCTGTTCGATCCGTGACCCCATACGCCGATGTACCCGCTGCCGAGCACGCCGGCATCGAGCGTCGAGATGCCTTTGACGCCAGGGTGCGCGTTGGCGACGCCGTAGACGCCCGCGTAGTCGGGACCGATCGTCGTGCTGAAGGACTCGAAGTAGGCGCCGGTCGCGCCCGCCTTTCCCACCACGCCGGTGCCGGTCGGGCTCGCGGTCGCAAGCCCGTAGACGCCGAGCGTCGCTCCCGAGGTCCCGGTGGCCTCGCCGAAAACCGCACCGGTGCCGCCGGTGGTGGTGGCCGCCGAGATGCCATGGATCGCGGAGACCGTGGTACTGGCGGCGTTGTTCTGGATCCGCAGCGCGTCCTGGCTCGGGCTCGTGACCGCGCCCGCGAACGGCAGCACGAAGCCGCCGCCCGCGCCCGGCCCGGTGAGCGCGTACAGCGCGTAGGGCGTGGCGGTGATCGACTGGCGTGGCGCCAGCGTCGAGAACGAGGGATCGCCGGGACACTGCACCGCGATCTCGAGCCAGCGCTGGTTGCCGTCGAACACGCCGACGCCGAAGTCGAGCGGCACGCTGAACTGCCCGTTCTCCATCAGCGTGACCGCGGGCGTGAGCGTGCCGCCGATCTGATTGCCGCCATTGAGCGCGTCGAACAGCTTGAACGAGAACGCGCAGGTCACGCTGGTGGGCACCCCCGCGTGGTCGAGGCTCCCCTGATAGGTGAACGCGGTGGACAACGCGGCGGCGGACGCGAGCGGCGCCCGCAGCGCGAGCCCCGCGAGACCGAGGACGAGGACGAGCAGAGCGCGCTTCATCGGGCACCTCCTTCCGGATCGAGCAGCACGAGCTTGACGACGGCGCGATCGCGACCGGCGTCGATGTGGACGAAGTACAGACCGCGCGGCAGCCGCGTGCCGCTCCCATCGCGCCCGTCCCACGCCAGGCGTTGGTGCCCGGCGGCGCGCTGCGCGCGGTCGAGCTCGCGCACGAGCCGGCCCTGGACGTCGCACACCCGCACCACGACCGCGCGCGGCTCGGGCAGGTCGAACGCGAGGGTGGTGGTGCCGCGGCTGGGATTGGGGCTCGGAGTGAGGGCGCGGAACGCGAGCACCTGCGGCTCCGGCACCCCGGGCGCGTCGAGGTAGCCGACGTTCGCGGCGTGGCACCAGAACCCGCCGACGATGCGGTAGCCGCCGCCGGTCATGCCGGTCATCGGGCTGGCGTCGGGCTGGCCGACGCTCGCGCCGATCCGATAGACACTGAGGGAGTCGCGCCCGACGATCAGGCCGCCTCCGTCGATGGTCGACCAGCGGCGCTGGTAGGGCGCCGCAGTCGCGAGCAGCGGGACGAGCAGGGCGACGACTGCGCACGACAGTGGCCGGGCGAGCCTCGCAGGGACGGCGACGATCCGGATCATGGAGCCTCCTTCGAGCGGTGGGGGCGCGCCCAGCGGCTCTCGGGCGCTCTCGAAGCAGGACATGCCGGCGGCGGCGAAACCGAACATCGCGCGCCGGGCGGTGGCGGATCGGAGCGGCTTCGCGCGGCGACGGAATGCCGTCATCCGCGCCCGGGGCAGCGGCTTGGGCGCCGCGCGATGGCCGGCCGGCTACGCCAAGGGCCAGCCGCCCGCCTCCGCGGGGCGACGCGTACGATGGTGACGCGGACGCCTGCTAGCGCGCGCCGCCGCTCGCCTCGCGCAGCGCGCGCTCCTCGACCCGGATGCGGATCGCGAGTGCGAGCAGATCCAGCGCCGAGACCACCACGGCGGTCCGCCATGCTCCGAACATGAGGGGCGTGACCAACAGCTCGATGACCACCGCCAGGTAATTGGGGTGACGCATCCGCCGGTAGGGACCGCTGCGCAGCGGGGGCAATCCCGGCACCACCCACACGCTCACGGTCCAGTGGAAGTCGAGCGCCAGCACCGCGGAGTAGCGCAGCACCTGGGCCGCCAGCAGCGGCACCAGCCACAGCGGCCAGAGCGGCCACGGCCGCGCGCCCAGCCCCACCACCTCGGCGATCAGGCCGAGCGGGAACAGCACGTGCACCAGCACGATCAGGGGGAAGTGCCCGGCGCCGTATTCGCGCGCGCCGAGCGCCTTCAGGCGCGCGACGTTGCGGGCCGACAGCACCAGCTCGCCGACGCGCTGCACGCCGAGCAGCACCAGGAACACGGCCAGTCCGACGACCAGCCCCGGCGACAGGGGCGTGACGCTCAAGCGGTGGCTCCGCGCATCAGCACGTACTCGGCCGCGAAGCCCGGTCCCAGCGCGGCGACCAGCGCGTTCTGTCCGGCGCCGATCTCGCCGGCGTCGAGCACGCGCTCGAGCACGAACAGGCAGGACGGCGAGGACATGTTGCCGTGCACGCGCAGCACCTCGCGCGCGTGACGGAACGCCTCCGGCGGCAGCCCCAGCGATTCGCCGTACGCGATCAGCACCTTGGTGCCGCCCGGGTGTGCGACCAGGTGGTGCAGGGACTCGAGCGTCAGCTCCTGGCGCTCGAGGAACGAGATCAGGCTCGGCCGCACGTTCTCGCGCACGATGGTGGGGATGTCGCGCGAGAACACCACGTGCAGGCCGTCGCCGTCGACCGTCCAGCCCATGACGTCCTCGGTGTCGTTCCACAGCGTGCTCTGGGAGGCCCGCAGCTCGAGCGGGCGGTGACCGTTGGAACCCGCGCGGTCCACCTCCGCGCCGACCACCAGCGCGGCCGCCGCACCGTCGGCGAACAGCGAGGTCGCGACCAGGTTGCGCTTGGAGAGATCGCCGTGCTGGAACGTGAGGCTGCACAGCTCAAGCGCGACCAGCAGCACGCGCGCGTGGGGATCCGCGAGCGCCAGATCGCGCGCGCGCGCCAGCCCCGCCGCGCCGCCCGCGCAGCCGAGGCCCCAGATCGGCGTGCGGCGCACGTCGCTGCGGAACCTGAGTCGATTCGCGAGCCGCGCGTCCATGCTCGGAGTCGCGAGCCCGGTGGACGAGACGAACACCACGTGGTCGACATCCGTGGGCGCGAGCCGCGCGCGCTCGAGCACGCGCTGCGTCGCGTCGCACGCGAGCGCCAGCGCGTGCTGCAGGTAGAGGTCGTTGCGCTCCGCGAACGAGTGCGGCGACGCGTACCACTCGAGCGGCATGCACGTCGAGCGCTGCTCGATCTGCGTGTGAGCGAACACCTGGACGAGGCGCGGGTCCGCGGCGATCGCACTCGAGAACAACTGGGCGGCGAGCCCGCACACGTCGTCCTGGCGGACGACGTGGGGCGGCACCGCGGTGGCGAGCGCGACGAGTTGTGGTGGCTGCGGATCGGACATGGACACCCCTTGGGCCGTCGGGACTTCCTGCCGCTCGGACGGTCGCGTGGAGGGTTGCCCACTCGACGGGGAGGCGCCGAAGCGAATCGTTCGCGGTTGGATGCGGCCGCCGGCCCGGGGCTCGCACCGGTCGCGCGCGGTGGTCGCTCCGTTTGATGCGGCCGAACGACGCGAGGAGCGCTGCCAGCGCGGGACGCGCTGCGGACGCCCCGCCCGGGACGGCTAGTGCCGCACGCGGCGGGCGGGCAGCGGCACGACGCTCGCTTGCGAGACCAGCCCGCGGCCGAGCAGCAGATTGGCGGCGGCTTCGGCGCGCTCGGGCGAGCGGTAGACGCCGAGGATGACGTGATGACTCTCGGTTCCACCCTCGGAGTCCGTGACGATCCACGCCTCGAGTCCGGTGGTGGCCCGCAGTCGCTCGCGCTGGGCGAGCGCGTAGGTGGCGTCGAGATAGGTCCCCACGTCGAGCGTCAGGCGCCCCGCGGCGCCGGACTCGCTGCGATCCAGTTCCGCGCTGGGTGGCGGCGCCGCGACCGTCACGGGCAGCGGGCGCGCGGGGGCGCCGCGCCGTGCGGCTTCGCCCGCGGGCCGCGGCGCCGCGACCGTCACGGGTAGCGGACGCCGGGGGGCGTCGTGCCGCGCGGGTTCGCCCGCGGGCGACCGCGCCGCGACCGTCACGGGTAGCGGACGTGCCAGCGCGTCGTCTCGGGGCGGATCGCTCGCGAGCGGGGGCACGATCGGCGCGATCGCCTCGCCGTCCAGGTCGACCTCGCCCGCGGGCGCCGCACGCACCGGACGCGGTTGGGGAGCGCTCGATCGGATGGCCGCGGTCGGCCGTTCCGCGACGCGCGGGGAGGCGCCCGGCTGAACCGCCGCGGGGCGACCCGCACGCGGTCCGCTGTGCTGCCCGCGCGGGTACAGGATGACGGTCGCGAGCGCGGCCAGCAGCACGAGCGCGATCGAGAGTGCCGAGGCCGGCAGCCGACCAAGACGCGCGGCGAGCCGTCCGCTCCGGCGCGCGTGGTGGCGCGGGGCGCGCGGCGCGCGGGGCGCGCGCGACCGCGTGGGCGGCGGAGTCTCGATGGACGCAGCGGACTCGGCGGCGTGCGGGATGGTCGCGGAAGCCTCCGCGGCCGGTGCGGGTGCGGATCGAGTTCCGTGCCCCGTTGGCTCGGAAGCCGGGGTCGCAGCGCCCGCGTGTGCCTCGTCGCGTGCGACCGTTCCGCTGGAGGGCGGCGTGACCTTGGATGGAGGCAACTCGCGCGGCGGCGATACCACGAGCCGGCGCGGGCGCGGCGCGGAGGGCGATGCCCCTTCCTCGTCGGGGTCCGGCAACAGCCCGACGCCGACGAGGGGCGGACCCTGGTTGCCGAGGAAGCGATGCACCCACTCGCGCACGCGCGGGTTCTCGCTGCGATCGAATTCCGGCGGGGGGGCGATCGGCAGCAACGGGAACGCCACCGGCTCCGGCGGCGGCGCGACAGCGGTGGCCGGAGCGGAGTCGGGCGTCGCATCCGCGCGCGCCGGCGGAGCCGGGGACTCGGGGGCGCCCGGGGCGCCGCCTGACCGGGATTCTTCGACGGGCACGCCGGAGGCCGGACTCGCGGGCTCCAGCAACCGGCTCGGGCGTCGTCGCGGCGACCGAGGTCCCGGCGACGGGATTCGCGGCCATCGCGGCTGCGTCGACCCACAGGGCCGCCGCGGCGGCGCGAACGTGCGCCGGCGTGATGCTTTCCGTCCCGTCCTCGCGCGCGCGCCGCATCGCCTCGGTGGCGAGCGTGTTGATGGCGCGCGGAATGCCACGGGCGCGGTGATGGATCTCGCGGCAAGTCTCACGCGGGAAGGTCCGCGGCCCATCGCTGCCCACCGCGCTCATGCGGTGGTGCAGGTAGCGGCGCGTTTCCTTGTGCGACAGTGGCTGCAGCTGGCACCGCACCGAGACGCGCTGGAGCAACGGCTCGAGCGCCGGGGTGGCGAGGCGCGCCTCGAGGGGCGGCAGGCCCACCAGCGCCACCTCGAATGCGTGATGCGCCGCGGTCGCGGCGTTCGCGAGCAGACGCAACTCCTCGAGCAGCTCGGGCGCGAGCTCGTGGGCGTCCTCGATCACCACGATCGGGACCTGCCGCGCGGTCGCGCACTCGGCGAACACCCGCTCGAGCGCCTCGAGCAGCTGAGGCCGGCCCGGGTTCTCCGGCGGCTCGACGCCGAAGCTCCGCGCGATCGCCTCGAGCAGCTCGACCGGCGTCGAGCCGGGCTCCGTGATCGTCGCCACGCGCGCGCTGGTGCGCCACTGCGCGATCGCGTCGAGCATCAGCGCGGTCTTCCCGGTGCCCGCCTCGCCCGTGATCAGCAGGAACGGCTCGCGGGTGCCCAGCCGTGCGCACACGCGCGCGAGCGCATCACGACGCGCCTCGGTCGTGAGCATGAGCCGCTGGGAGTGGGTCGCGGAGAAGGGGTGGTCGGGGTGCACGGCGTATGCGCTCGTCCGGGGCTATTGGGTGGACTTCCCGCAGGCGTTGCCGGAGGTCCATCCACGTTATCGGCCACGACCGACACGGACTTGCGAGGGAATCGCGCCCCGATCGCGCAGCCCCGCGCGGACGCCCGTTCGAGCTTCGATGACGGCTGCGGGCTCGCTCCTGCGCAATGGGGGATGAGTCGCTTCCATTTCCGGCGCTCCCGCCCCGTTCCGGGCCGGGTGGCGCCGCGGGCGGGAAGCCGCGCGGGCCGCACACCCCACACCGACCTCGAGCGGAGGCTCCGATGGCAGCACTCTCTCCGACCGCATCGCACCGTCGTGGCCGCGCCCGTCGCGCCCCGCTCCTCGCGCTCGCCGCCGGCCTCGTCGCGCTCGCGTGGCTCGGCGCACGGCCGGATGGCGCGCGCGCGCAGCAGGTGGACTCCACCCTCTGGATGGCGAACAACGCCGTGACCGCGTTCACGCGGGTCGGCAACACCATCTACATCGGGGGGACGTTCACCCAGGTATACCCGACCACCGGCGGAGGCGCGGCGATCGACCTGGCCACCTTCCTGCCGCGGTCGCCGTTCCCGCGCGTCAACGGCACGCTGTACGCGGTCGCGCCCGATGGGTTCGGCGGCTGGTTCCTGGGGGGGACCTTCACCACGATCGGCAGCGTCGCCTGCACGAATCTCGTCCACGTGCTCGCCGACGGCACCATCGCGCCCTGGAAGCCCAACGCGAACTCCGCGGTCTACGCCCTCGCGGTCAGCGGGAGCACGGTCTACGTCGGCGGTGCATTCACGTTCGTCGGCGGGCAGACGCGCAATCACATCGCGGCGATCGACGCTGCCACCGGGCTCGCCACCGCGTGGAACCCGAACGCGAACAGCAACGTGGACGCACTGGCTCTGGACGGCGGGACGCTTTACGTCGGAGGGGTCTTCACCACGATCGGCGGCCAGAACCGCCCGCGCATCGCGGCGGTCGACGTCGGCACCGGTGCCGCCACCGCGTGGAATCCGAACTCGAACCTCGACGTGTACGCCCTGGCGCTCAACGGCGGCACGCTGTACGTGGGCGGCGCGTTCACGAACATCGGCGGGCAGACGCGCAACCGGATCGCCGAGATCGACCTGGCGACCGGCGCAGCGACGGCGTGGGATCCCAACGCCAACAACCAGGTCCGCGCGATCGTGCTCAACAGCGGCACCGTGTTCGTGGGCGGGCTGTTCACGAGCATCGGCGGCCAGGTGCGCAATCGCATCGCTTCGCTGGATCCCGCGACCGGACTGGCGTCGACCTGGAACCCGAATTCCAACGGCGCGGTCTACGCGCTGGTGCTGGACGGCACCACGCTCTACGCCGGCGGCGGCTTCACGAACATCGGGGCGCAGGCGCGCGCGTACTGCGCCGGGCTGGACGTGACGACCGGCGCTGCGACCACGTGGAACCCGCTCGCGAACGACTTCACCTACGCGCTCGCGCGCGAGGGCACCACGCTCTACGCGGGCGGCGCGTTCACGATCATCTGCGCGCGGGTGCGCAATCGCATCGCCGCGTTGAACGCCGTGACCGGCGCCGTCACCGAGTGGGATCCCAACTCGAACAACCAGGTCAACGACATCGTGGTCGATGGGAACACCGTGTACGCGGGTGGACCGTTCACGAACATCGGCGGGCAGGTGCGCAACCGAATCGCGGCGCTCGACGCCACCACCGGGCTCGCCTCGCCGTGGAATCCGAACGCGAACAACCTGATCGACACGATGCTGCTGAACGGCAGCACGCTCTACGTGGGCGGGCTCTTCACGAACATTGGCGGACAGGCCCGCAACCGGATCGCCGAGTTGAACCTCGCGAACAGCGCCGCGACCACTTGGAACCCGAACTCGAACAACGAGGTGCTCACGCTCGCGAAGCGCGGATCGACGCTCTACGCGGGTGGTTCGTTCAACAACATCGGCGGACAGGTGCGCAGCGGGCTCGCGGCGCTCGACGTCAGCAGCGGACTGGCGTCGACCTGGAATCCGAACGCGAATAACGTCGTGTACAGCGTCGACTTGTCGGGCGACGGGAACACCGTCTACGCCGGCGGTGTGTTCACCTCCGTCGGCGGTCAGACGCGCAACCGCATCGCGGCGCTCGATGCCACCACCGGCCTCGCCACGGCGTGGGATCCGAACGCGAACAGCACCGTGTACGTGCTGAAGGTGAGCGGCTCCACCGTCTACGCGGGCGGCGCGTTCACGTTCGTCGGCGGCCAGACCCGCAATTACCTGGCGTCGATCGACGGCTCGGGCGCCGCGGACTTCACCTGGGATCCCAACCAGAACAGCGCCGTCTACTGCATGGAGCGGACCGCCTCCACGTTGTACGTCGGCGGCAACTTCAGCACCTCGCACGGGCTGTGGACCCAGGGCATGGCGGCGTTCCTCTCGGTGCCGGGCACCGTGGACGCGCCGCTGGGCTCGATCGCCCACCGGTTGCAGCTGAGCAACTACCCGAACCCGGCACGCGGCCGCACCGAGCTGCAGTTCGCGTTGCCGGCCACCGGTCCGGTGACGCTGGCGGTGTTCGATGCCGCCGGTCGCCGCGTCACGACGCTGCTCGACCGCGCGCCGATGACCGCCGGCCCGCACGCGGTCACGCTGCCGACCGCGTCGCTCAAGGCGGGGCTCTACTTCGCCCACCTGACCAGCGGGGCCGCGGTCGCGACGCGCAAGCTCATGGTCGTGCGCTGAGCCGGGAGCGAGGCGGGGAGTCCGAGCGAGGTCGGACTCCCCGCCGCGGGGGACCCGCGATCCGCGAGCGGATCCCGGCACGGAGTTCAGCACCGCGGGCCGCCCGCGATCATCGCTGACTCGGGCGCGACTCACGGAGGTATGCTGCCGGCCAGAAGCCCGGCCGGCCGCGTCTCCGCGTGAGGTTGCCATGGTCCGACGAACCGTCCCGCCGTGGGCGGCGCTCCTGCTGCTCGCATGTCTCGTTTCGCCGCTGCCGGCCCGCGCGGTCCTGCATCCCGGGGACGTGGCGCCCGACTTCCACAAGGTCGACCTCGAGGGCAATTCGCAGACGCTTTCGCAGTACCGTGGCAAGGTCGTCTTCCTGTTCCTGCTCGGGTACTCGTGACCCGAGTGCATCGCCGACGGTCCGTCGGTCGTCAGCGAGATCTGGCAGTACTACGAGACGAACTATCCCGGGCAGGTGCAGGCGCTCGGGCCGGACCTGTTCAATGGAAACGCTCCCAGCCTCACCTCGTTCAGGACCGCGACCGGCGTTCCGTTCCCGCTGCTTCTGAACGGCGCCCTTGGCTCCGGGAACGAGAACCTGTTCATCCCCTACGGCGACCGCGACAGCTACGCGGTGATCAGCAAGCAGGGGATCGTGCGATACAGCGCCTACCTGCTGTGGCCTTACGGGAATCGCTATCACGTGGGCGAGCTACGCGGCTGCATCGACTCGCTGGTGACGTCGCCCCTCGATGTCGGCTCCGGACCCGGAGCCAGCGGTTACTCGCTGCGCGCGGCCCCCAACCCGTTCCATGGCGAGACCACGCTCGAGCTGTCGAATCCGGAGCGCACGGCTCGGCCCGCGACGGTGACGGCGCACGACCTGGCCGGGCGGCGGATCGCCACGCCGTGGCAGGGCGAGATCCCGCCGGGGACCAAGCGCCTCACGTGGGACGGCCGCGACGAGCAGGGCGCGCGGGTGCGACCCGGGCTCTATCTGCTCCGCTCCGACGTGGGTGGGGTGCGGTGCTCCCTGCGCGTGGTGATCCTGCGGTGACGGCCGGTCGCGCCGGCACGATGCTGACCCGCGCGATCCTCGCGCTGACGATCGCTGCGTGCGTCGGCGCCGGCGTCGCCCGGGCGGCGTTCCCCGCTCGGTCTGCCCCGGCGCCGCGCTTCAAGGTGAACGACGTCCTCGGACGGACGCTGGAGCTCGACGATCTGCTGCGCCGCGGCCCCGTCCTGCTCGACTTCTGGGCCACCTGGTGCAAGCCCTGTCTGGATGCGGCGCCCGAGCTCGAGCGCTGGCACAGGGCGTACGGCCCGCGCGGGTTCACGGTGATCGGGATCTCAGTCGACGGACCGCGCAACTACACCAGGGTGCGTCCGCTCGCGGCACGTCTCGGCCTCACCTATCCGATCGTCATCGATCAGGACGAGCGGTTGCGCCACCTCTATCAGGTGGTGGCGATGCCCACCACCGTGCTGATCGACCGCGACGGCAGCATCGCATCGGTGCGCCTGGGGTACCGCCCCGGCGAGGGCGAGGAGCTGGAGCAGCGGATCGTGACGCTGCTCGCGACGGGAAGCGGCGCCGACTCGAGCGCGCGGCCCGACGGTCGCGCGGCCGTCGACACGGCGGGGGCGCATGGCACGCGCTGAGCGGGGCCGGCGCGGGGTGCGCATCGGGCGCCGCGCCGCGCTCGCGACCGGCGCCGCGCGGGTCGGCGCGCGGGCCTTCATCGGCGCCGTGTGCCTGCTGTCGCTGGCGCCCGCGCTCGCCCGCGCCCAGCTCTCCGGCACCAACCTGTTCGAGGGCCAGTCCGGGAACTATCCAAAGTCCTACGCCGGCCGGGGGCCTGCGAACCGGCTGGACGCGTACGACCAGGTGAACCTGATGTACGCGTTTCCCGGGGGGATCGCCGGTCTGCGCTACGAGACCGATCGCAACAGCGAGGACCAGTACCCCTACGAGGGCCTCACCGAGCGCTTCCTCGACTGGAACGACGATCGCTACCGCGTGCGGGTCGGGAACTTCTACAGCATCCTCGGCCGCGGCCTCATCCAGCGCGCCTTCGAGCTGAACGGCGTGGTGCTCGACCAGCGCTTCCCGCGTTCGCGCTTCGGACCCTCGCGCGACGTCGACGGCGTGCTCGCCGAGGCCACGCTTGGACCCGTGAGCGCGACGCTCCTGAGCGGGGCGCCCAACGGCGGCGAGTCCTCGCTCGCGGGCGAGGAGCTGGGGTTCGTGCGCCACGCGGGACAGGTAAACGGCGCGCAGCTCGCGACCATGGTGGCGCGCGGCGCGCGCGTGGGCGCGGCCTACCTGCGTATGAAGGCGGGGCTCGGCCAGCAGGAGCTGGGCACCGGATTCGTGGACCTGGATGCGATGCGCCTGGTGGGCATCCGGTCGGTGGCGCTGCCGCTCTACGCCGAGTACGCGCAGGCCGATCGCTCGTTCGGGGACTGGTGGAGCTTCAGCACGCGGGAGCGCACACCGCACGCCCTCTATACGAGCGCCAACCTGATCACCGGTCCGGTCACGTTTGCGGTCGAGTGGAAGGACTACTCCCGGTTCCGGCTGGGCGTGAACGATCCCCCGTCGCTGGTGCGCGAGCACGCGCAGGTCCTGCTCAATCGCAGCACTCACGTGCTGGTCGCCGACCGCGAGCAGGGGTTCCAGTTCGAGGGGTCCTACACGCCGTCCGACTGGGCCGCGGTCACCACCAACTGGAGCCGCTCGGACGGCGCCGGCGCCCGGCGCTTCGAGGAGCGATTCGTGGAGTGGCGCGCGGCGCCGCGGCGGGCCGAGCGCTGGGAGGCGACCGCGTTCTACGACCGCAGCTGGGACGAGTTGATCTCGATCTCCGATCGCCGCACCGTCGGGATCGCCGCGACGGTGCGCGTGCTGCGGGCGTGGTCGGGCACGCTGGACATGCAGCGCCAGACCGCGCGACGCGAGACCGCGGGCGCTCCCGAGGCGTTCGAGGATCTCTACCTGGCCGGCACCGTGGCGCGCGCCGACTTCGGCAGCGCCGCGGTGACGTGGACGCGCACCACCGACCCCCTCGAGCTCTCGCGGGCGGTACCCGGAAACCGGCCGATCCACCTGGTGGGGGCGGTGCTCGACGCGCGACTCGGCCCCGGCCACGAGGCGATTCTGTTCTTCGGCCGTCGCCGCGGCGGCCTCGCCTGCACGGCCGGGACGTGCTACGAGGTGCAGGCGTTCGAGGGGGCCGAGTTGCGGGTGTTGAGCCGGTTCTGAGCGCCGGGCCGATCCCCGACCGCGAGCCGCGTGTGATTTCTGGGCCGTTCGAGCGTCTATCCCTCCATAGCGGCCCGAGCTCGCCCGAGTTCGCCGCGGCGGACCCCTGCCACGGAGCACCTCTCATGCGCGTCTTCCCGCCCTCGTTCTCGCCCTTCGCCCTGGCCGCCCTCATCGTGTTGTCGTTCGGCGTGGCGTCCGTCGCCGGCGCGGCCACGATCACCTGGAACAACGCCGCCGGCGGCAACTGGAACACCGCGGCCAACTGGTCCCCCGCGCAGGTGCCGGGTGCCGCCGACGACGCAGTGATCGCGCTCGCCGGCACGTACACGGTGACGCTCGATGTGAACCCGTCGGTCAACTCGCTGGCACTCGGCGGGGCATCGGGGACCCAGACGCTCGATTTCGGGAATCACACGCTCACGCTCGCCGCGGCCTCCTCGGTCGGCGCGAATGGCGCGCTGCGCCTGGCGGGCGCCACTCTTGCCGGAGCCGGCTCGCTGGCGATGGCGGGCAGCCTCACGGCGCTGGGGAGCTCCACCGTCTCGAACCCACTGACGACCGCCGCCACGTCGCTGATCCGGGTGTCCGGAAACGGTACGAACGGCACCGCCACACTGACGGTGGCGAACGGGTTCACGAACAACGGGACCATCGAGCTGACCAACACGGTGGCCAGCTGGGGGGTGGCGCTGAACGTCACGGCCGGCACGCTGACGAACGCGCCGGGGCGCTCGATCGCGACGCTGGCGGGAGCGGGCGGGGGGGCGCGCACGCTGGGGCTGACGCTCGACAACCAGGGCACGCTGGACATCGGGGTGGCGACCACGCTCGCGAAGCCCTCGGCGGTGCACACCAGCAGCGGCTCGATCAACCTCACGGGCGGCGACCTGGCGATCACCCAGAGCGGAACCACGCCGAGCTTCACCACCACCGGGAGCATCACGGTGCCGGCCTCGCGCACGCTCACCGTCACGAATGGGACCTTCAACCTGAATGCCGGGACGATCACCGGCGGCGGGGCGTGGACCACCAGCAACGTGACCGTGAACTTCGCGGTGCCGTTCACGCTGACGTCGCTCCTGTTCACGCCCTCGGCCTCGACCCTCAACGGCCCCGGGCTGCTGACGGTGGACGCCGGTCAGTCGCAGGCGTTCGCGGCCACCACGGTGAATGCGCCGCTGACCAACAACGGCACGCTGGTGTGGCTCGGCACCAGCAACCAGAACGGCGCGCTGACCACCGGCGCGGGCTCCACGCTGCGGATATCGGGGAATGGTTCGAACGGCACCGCCACGCTGACGGTGGCGAACGGCTTCACCAACAACGGGACCATCGAGCTGACCAACACGACGCTCAGCTGGGGGGTGGCGCTGAACGTCACGGCCGGCACGCTGACGAACGCGCCGGGGCGCTCGATCGCGACGCTGGCGGGAGCGGGCGGGGGGGCGCGCACGCTGGGGCTGACGCTCGACAACCAGGGCACGCTGGACATCGGGGTGGCGACCACGCTCGCGAAGCCCTCGGCGGTGCACACCAGCAGCGGCTCGATCAACCTCACGGGCGGCGACCTGGCGATCACCCAGAGCGGAACCACGCCGAGCTTCACCACCACCGGGAGCATCACGGTGCCGGCCTCGCGCACGCTCACCGTCACGAATGGGACCTTCAACCTGAATGCCGGGACGATCACCGGCGGCGGGGCGTGGACCACCAGCAACGTGACCGTGAACTTCGCGGTGCCGTTCACGCTGACGTCGCTCCTGTTCACGCCCTCGGCCTCGACCCTCAACGGCCCCGGGCTGCTGACGGTGGACGCCGGTCAGTCGCAGACGTTCGCGGCCACCACCGTGAATGCGCCGCTGACCAACAACGGCACGCTGGTGTGGCTCGGCACCAGCAACCAGAACGGCGCGCTGACCACCGGCGCGGGCTCCACGCTGCGGATATCGGGGAATGGTTCGAACGGCACCGCCACGCTGACGGTGGCGAACGGCTTCACCAACAACGGGACCATCGAGCTGACCAACACGACGCTCAGCTGGGGGGCGACGCTGAACGTCACGGCCGGCACGCTGACGAACGCGCCGGGGCGCTCGATCGCGACGCTGGCGGGAGCGGGCGGGGGGGCGCGCACGCTGGGGCTGACGCTCGACAACCAGGGCACGCTGGACATCGGGGTGGCGACCACGCTCGCGAAGCCCTCGGCGCAGCACAGCCACAGCGGCTCGATCACGCTGAGCGGCGGCGACCTGACGATCACGCAGAGCGGAACCCTGCCGAGCTTCACCACCACCGGGAGCGTCACGGTGCCGGCCTCGCGCACGCTCATCGTCACGAATGGGACCTTCAACCTGAATGCCGGAACGATCACCGGCGGCGGGGCGTGGACCACCAGCAACGCGACGGTGAATCTGGGCGTCCCGCTCACCCTCTCGACGCTGGGGTTCAGCGCCACGAATTGCACGATCAATGGCCCCGGCGCGCTGACCGTGAGCGTCGGCGCCATTCCTTCGCTCTCGGCGTGCACGGTGAACGCGTCGCTGACCAACAACGGCACGCTGGTGTGGCTCGGCACCAGCAACCAGAACGGAGCGCTGACCATCGCCGCGGGCTCCACGCTGCGGATATCGGGGAATGGTTCGAACGGCACCGCCACGCTGACGGTGGCGAACGGGTTCACGAACAACGGGACCATCGAGCTGACCAACACGACGATCAGCTGGGGGGCGACGCTGAACGTCACGGCCGGCACGCTGACGAACGCGCCGGGTCGCTCGATCGCGACGCTGGCGGGAGCGGGCGGCGGAACGCGCACGCTGGGGCTGGTGCTCGACAACCAGGGCACGCTGGACATCGGACTGGCGTCCACGCTCGCGAAGGCCTCGGCACAGCACACCAACAGCGGCTCGATCAACGTCACCGGCGGCGATCTGGCCGTGACGCAGTCGGGCACCACGCCGAGCTTCACCAACTCCGGCACCATCACGATCGCCGCGACCCGCTCGCTCACGCCCAGCGCCGGCGCGTTCACGAACTGCACCGACCGGAACGCTCGCGGGCGCCGGGACGCTCGTCATCCCGTCGCGGTGACGTTCAGCGACCAGGGCGCGATCGCTCCCGGCGCCTCGCCGGGCGTCTTCCACGTGACCGGGCCCTGCCCGATGAGCCCGACCAGCTCGGTCGCGATCGAGATCGGCGGCGGACTGCCGGGCACGGGCTACGACCAGCTCGCGGTGACCGGCGCGGTCACGCTCGACGGCACGGTGGCGGTGGCGCTGATCGAACGGTTTCGTTCCGGCGGTCGGCCAGAGCTTCCAGGTGGTCACCGGCGGCTCGGTCTCGGGCCTGCTCCACTTCACCGGCCTCGACCTCGGGAACGGCATCTCGCTCGAGCCGCGCTACAGCGCGACCGGCGTGTCGCTGGTCGCGGTGTCGATGACGTGGGTGCACCTGCTGCCGTCGATGCCCGTTGCGATGGACCGCGACGGTCACACCGCGGTGCTCGACGAGACCAACGACCGCATGATCGTGTTCGGCGGCCGCGGCAACGCCGGGATGCTGGCGGACGTCTGGGTGCTGACCCACGCCGATGGTCAGGGCGGCTCGCCGGCGTGGACGCAGCTCAGTCCGACCGGGACGTCGCCCGCCGCCCGTCAGAACCACACCGCGGTCTACGACCCGGCGAGCAACCGCATGATCGTCTTCGGCGGCGATGACGGCGCCGCGCCCGCCAACGCGCTGGGCGACGCGTGGGTGCTGTCGAACGCCAACGGTCTCGGGGGCACGCCCGCGTGGAGCGTGCTGTCGCCCGGCGCCGGTCCGGGCGCTCGCAGCGGCGCCAGCGCGGTGTACGACCCGGCCACTCACCGGATGACCGTGTTCGGCGGCAGCGCCGCGCCGGGAACCTGCGGCAGTGCGGCGAACGACGCGTGGGTGATGCTGAACGCCGACAACGTCGCGACCGCGGCGTGGTCCGCGCTGGCCCCCAGTGGCACGCCGCCGTCCGCCAGGATGGGTCAGCGCGCCGCGTACGACGCCACGAACAACGTGATGATCCTGATGGGCGGAGCGGCACCGTGCGCGGATCCGACCGGTGACCTGTGGACGCTCTCGCACGCGAACGGACTCGTCGGCACGCCCGTGTGGTCGCAGCCGACCACCAGCGGCACTCCACTCGCGACGCGCGCCTCGAGCGCCGCGTATCGCGCGACGACGAACGATCTGATCGTCTACGGCGGTGAGATCGCCGGCACGCCGAGCGCGGCGATCGCCACCGTGGCGGGCGCGAACGGCCTGGCCGGCTCGCCGAGCTGGGCCGTCCCGTCGCCACCAGCGGTCCGCCGGCGGCTCGTTCGCGTCACACCGCCGTCCAGGCGGGTGCGCGCATGGTGGTCTTCGGCGGCCTCGGCGCCGCCGGCCGGCTCGGCGACGTGTGGGTGCTCGAGGTGACGCAAGGCCGGGTGCTGGACGTGCCGCCGCTCGATCCGGCGCCGCCCATCGTCCATCGGGTGACCGGGTTCAGCCGCGCGCCGTTCCCGAATCCCGCGACCGGCACGGTGCGGTTCACGCTGGCGGTCTCCCACGTCCAATCGGTGCGACTGACAGTGAGCGATATCGCCGGTCGCCGGGTGGCCATGCTGCAGAACGGTGTGCTCGAGGCGGGTGAATACCCGTTCGAGTGGCGTGGCGCCGACGACTCCGGCCGGCACGCGCCCGCGGGGCTCTACTTCCTGCGCCTGGACACGCCCGATCGACGGGAGACGCGGCGGCTGGTGTTGGCGCAGTAGCGGCGGCCATCGGGTGCGCCCCCGGAGCACGGCGGGGTCTACTTCGCGCAGATCTCGGTCGACGGCGCGCCGCGGGCGAACCGGCCGATCATGCCCGTGCGGCCGGGGAGTGCCGCGGCCGGCGCGGCGCGGGCGCGCGGGCGCCTCAGCCGGCCTGCGGCACGCGTCCCGCGATCACCGGCACCATCCACACCGCGTAACGCCGCGGATCGCGGACGTCTGCGATCATCCGCTCGAAGTAGGCCGCGGCCTCCGCGTGCGTGAAGCGGGTGGTCTCGGCGATCGGCGCGACGTAGCCGTCGCGCCACGCCTCGAGGATGCTCGCGAACGTCTCGCGCGGCACCCGCACCGTGTCCACGATCACGTAGTCCACCGTGATGTCGGTGAGCCCGAGCGCCACGAAGTGCCCGTAGGCATGGCGCCCCACGAACAGGTCCGTGCCGGTCTGCTCCCCGAAGCCGGCCGGCACCTCGTGCCAGAACTCGCGCGGGTCCCGGTCGCCGGCGGGGAAGTGGAGCATGCCGTAGTCCTCCGCGATCACGTGCAGCCAGCCGCCGGGCCGCGTCACGCGCTGCAGCTCGGCGAACACGCGCTCCGCGTGGGGCACCGAATGGACCACGTGGCGGCACACCGTGAGGTCGTACGTCGCGTCGGCTGCCGCCAGCTCGAAGATGCTCTGGTGTTCGAACGCGAGTCGGGGCGCGAGCGAGGCGTAGCGCTCGCGTGCGAGCGCGAGGTGGTGGTCGAGAACGTCGACGCCCAGCACCCGCGATCGCGGGAACAGCTCGGCGAGCCGCGAGGCCACCTCGCCGGTGCCACAACCTGCGTCGAGGATTCGGATGTCGTCGCCGAGTCCGTAGTGGCGCAGAAGCGGCACCTCCTGCGGCCAGATCGCGCGCGCCTGCGCGGCGAGCGTGCGCACCATGGACTCGTCGGCCATCTGCTTGCGATGGGGATTCAGGTCGGTCACGGGGCCATCCTCGGAGGCGATCGCAGTTCTGGCCGCCCCGCGGCGCGACGGCGTTCGCGCGCAGTCTAGCCGAGAGTCGGCCCGCAGCGAGTCGATGGGAGCGGGTTGCTGCGCTTGCGCCCGCGCTGCTATCTTCCTCGCCCGCGCATCACCCCGCGAGGCGGCATAGCCAAGTGGTAAGGCGAGGGTCTGCAAATTCTCGCGCCATATTTCTCAACGCCGAGCACGCAAGCGATATCGCCCCAAACCGATAGCCAATCGCCCTAACGGGTTAGCCCCGCTGGGGCGATGTCCTTTGAGGGGACAGGAGAGGACACGAGAGGACTCTTGAGGAAGTTGAGACCGTAGCAAGTTGTAGCAGGCGAGGGCGAGGTCGTTTGAGCCCTTGCCGCAGTCGCCCGGGCGCGCACAATGCGCGTTCGAAAAGGCTGGCCGAGAGATGCTGTCGGCGTGCCAATGTGCCTATGCTTGGCATGGGTCAAGCGTTCGCGCCCGCCCGCATCTGCCTAAAGGAAGGATGCCCTTGCGCCGATATGGTCAAAGAGCCATAATAGCCGGGAAGCAGCCAGTCAGGCCGCTCTTCTGGGTGGGATCTTCGAGGAAGGACTTGAGGGAGTTTCCCGAGCCGGTCAAGGACGTCATCGGTCAAGCGCTCTTCATCGCTCAACTGGGAGGGAAGCACGAGGACGCGAAGCCGCTCAGGGGCTTCGGTGGAGCGGGCGTACTCGAACTCGTCGAAGACTTCGACAGCGACACCTACCGGGCCGTTTACACCGTGAAGTTCGCCGACGCGATCTACGTGCTTCACGCCTTTCAGAAGAAGTCGAAGCGAGGCATCAAGACACCCCAGAAGGACCTGGATCTCATCAAGGAGCGGCTCAGACGAGCCGAGCAGGATCATGCGAGCTGGAGCAAGTCGGGCGAATAGGCGAGTGGTCAGGACCGAGATCCCCGTCGAGCAGAGCAGCGGGAATGTCTTCGAGGACATCGGCCTTGCGCAGAGCGCTGAGTTGCTCGTCAAGTCCGAGATTGCTGCCCGGATCGCGGTGATCATCGAGAAGCGAGGGCTGACACAAGCGAAGGCAGCCGAAATCCTCAGCATTGACCAGCCGAGTATCTCGGATCTGGTGCGCGGGCGGCTTCGCGGCTTCTCTTCCGACCGGCTCTTTCGTTTCCTGAACGCGCTTGGTCAGGATGTCCAGATCGTGATTGTGCCGCGGCCGCCACATTCGCGCCGCATGGGGCATCTTCGCGTGGTGGACGACCACCCGCGGGCCGCTACTGCTGGCGCCCGAGCCAGGAGGTAGATGGGCAGCAGCCGCTCTTGATGGACGTCGGCCCGAGGGGCCCTTTCACCTGTTACCTATTGCTCTGCCGCGCCCTTCGCCCGCGGGTCGACAGAATAGCCCATGGCGCGATACCCCCTGAGCCGTTTCCGGAACATTGCGTCCAGTAGCGGGACGCCGGCGTCGACGTAGTCGTAGATCCGCACTTCGGTCTTCTCCGGAAGGTGGCGATGGAGGCGACCTGCGTACTGAATCAGGGTGCCCTTCCACGAGACCGGGAGGGCGAGGAAGAGCGTATCCAGCCGCGGGTCGTCGAATCCCTCGCCGGCGAACCGGCCCGTGGCCACGATCACCCGCTCTTCATCACGCGGGGTGGCCTCCAGTCGTTCTGACACCTCGCGGCGGGTCTTCTCGGTCATTCCGCCCTGCAGGACGATGACGTTCTTCACCGCCTTGGAAAGTTCCAGGGAGAAGAACTCGAGGTGATCCCTGCGCTCCGTCAGAACGATCGGTGAGCGGCCAGCCTCGATCGCACCGATGATGTCGTCAACGATGAGCGAGTTGCGCCTGGAATCAGCGGCGAGCCAGCGGTATACGTCCTGAATCGTCGGCGATGTCGGGGTCGGAGGCAGACTGAAGCCTGTCTCGCGCACCAAGAGCTCGCGCGAAAAGGATCTCGCGGCACGATTGCGAGAGTCGACGATGTGACGGATCGGTCCAATCTGCATCTCGAGGATGGGATGGTGTCCGTCGCGGCGCTGCGGAGTCGCGGTAAGTCCGGTGACGAACCGTGCCTTCACTTCGCGCATGACCCGCTCGAACGAGACGGCCGGAACGTGATGGCACTCGTCCACGATCACGTGGCCGTAGCCGGCAACGAGGTCCTCGACCCGATCCCCTCGCACCAGACTCTGGAGCATGGCCACGTCAAGCCTGCCGTTGGATTTGTTCTTGCCGGCGCCGATCCAGCCGATTTCGGCGGGTGAAACGCCCAGGAAGATGGCGAGCTGAGCGATCCATTGTTCGAGGAGCGGACGACGATGGACGAGGATCAGCGTGCTGCGGGCGCGCCGGGCCGCAAGGTAGATCCCGACGACGGTCTTACCGGTGCCCGGCGGGGCGACCAGAACTCCGGCGTCGTGTCGGAACAGGGCCTGTGCGGCCTGCTTCTGCGCTGGCGTCAATGTCCCTTGGAAAGTGGCCTCGAGCGCGGTTCCGGCTTCCCGCTTGTCCTCGATTGTCAACTCGATGCCGTACTCCCGGAGCAGATTGCCGAGATCTACCAGACAGCCCCGGGGCAGCGCCACGTGATCGCCAAGCTCCTCTGCACACGAGATCACGCGCGGCGTCAGGGCCGTCGACAGACGGAGATTCTGGCGCTTGAAGAACTCCGGATTCTGGAACGCGGCCAGGCGTTTGATCTGGTTCAGTAGAGGGGAGGGCAGACCCGCCTTCTCCACGAACAGACGCTGTGCGAGCACGGCCAAGATGTTCTTGGGAAGGGGTTGGGTGATCTGAGGCCGCGGCGGCAGCCTGCTCGGCGAGCGATCCCAGGGCGCCGCGTTCCAATCGTCTGCCGCTGAGTCGGCCGATCGCACCCCAACCACGAGACCCCTTCGCTGGGCCTCGGTCACGATGCGGTCAACATCCTGCGGAGCCAATCTCGGTATGGAAGCCAGATAGGCCCATTGATCGGGATGGGGCAACCCCTGGTCATCGAGGAAGACCGTGTTGCCCGCTTGACGCGGCTCATGCTGGAACGGGAGCGCGATTAGGTTCCCGAAACCACCTCGGGGCATCGTGTCCTGGTTCGGGAAGAGCCGGTCGTAAGAGTCCATGCTCAGCTGGTGACGCCGCGCCATCGTTTCCGTGACGATGTAGCAGGCCATCCTCCGCGCAGTGCTCGCCGGGACGGGCGCGCTGAAGAAGAACCAGACATGCGCGCCGTTTCCGGAGCGCGATCGCTCGACTGCCGGGTGGACTCCGATATCCCGGCACGTTTCGCGTAGGGCGGCGACATCCTCCATCCACGAGGCCTTGTCGAGATCGATTGCCAGCAACCAACACGTCTCGTCCGTCAGCAGTGGGTACACGCCGACCACGTGGCGGCCCCGAAGGTGATCGAGGATGACCTGATCGCCGAACGGCAGAAACGCCTGGTTCGGGCATTCTCCGCACTTGATTCGCGGCTTCTCGCAGATGCCACGAACCCACTCCTTGTTGCACGCGGGCGCGTAGCCGCGCTTCCCCGTCCGGGAATTCCTCCACAGCCTGGGGAACACATCGAGGCGACCCCGGAACAGGCTGCGGAACAGCGCGATCTTCGCGGCGGACGATTGAACCGGGGCATCGGCAACCCGCGCATTGCGGTGCGATCTGCCCTCTTCCTCGCGAACGCGTCCCAGTTCATCCTTGTTTGCCTCGAGAATTCTACGAGCGTCCTGCAGTTCGGCATCGAGCCGAGCCACGCGCTGCTCAGTCTCAAGGATGGACCGCTCGATCATCTCTCGACGCGTCTGATTCTCGGGCAAGGGGAACTGCCTCGTGGGTAAGGGCGTCTGAGCCTGGCGCCAAGCTGCCGGGCGGGACGAAATGTAGCAGTTCGGTGTGTTGCTCGACCGCCTTGGCTCGGCATCCACTTGAGAAGAGGCTGATTCCGGCCGCCATTGGAGGATGCAAGGCAAGGGTCTTCTCGGCCCTTCGCGGCTGGATTTTCGCCTGCAGCTGCGCTATAACTCCTTGCCCTTCAACTCAGTGGTGGCGGCATAGCCAAGTGGTAAGGCGAGGGTCTGCAAAACCCTTATTCCCCGGTTCGAATCCGGGTGCCGCCTCCAATCCCCGCGGGGAATTCGGCCGATTCGCTCGCGACTTCGAGCCGGCAGGGCGCATCAACGAGGCTCGTTCCATTCCGAGCGGATGAGCCCGTAGACGACGTGGTCCACGAAACGATCGTAGAGCCATTCCGCCTCGCGCAGCAGTCCTTCGCGGCGAAACGAGAGGCGTTCCGGGATCGCGCAGCTGCGAGCGTTGTCGCTCGCGCAGCGGATCTCGACGCGATTCAGGTTCAGTTCCGTGAACGCGTGCCCGACGAGTGCGCGGCAGGCCCGCGTCATGAAACCGTGCCCCTCGTGGGCGGCCGCGAGCCAGTAACCGAGCGACGTGCTGCGGTTCGCCTATGAGATGCGATGGTGCCCGACCACGCCGCCGATGGCCCCGTCGATGAGGATCGCCGCGTTGAATCCCTGACCGTCAGCGAACTGCCGCAAGGTGGATTGGATGAACGCCTCAGTGTCCGACGCCGACCTCGTACCGTCGAGCCAGGGTAGCCAGCGCCGCAGGTGCGCGCGATGGGCGTCCGTGACCTCGTACAGCTCCCGGGCGTCAGCGGGTGTCAACAGTCTCAACTCGGCGTGTTCGTCGATGCGGTGACGGAACATGGCGCCAGCTCCTCGCACAAGGCTCGGCATGTCTTGATCGCGATCTGTGCGCGGAATGTAGCGTCAAGGCGTGTCGCCGTCGATGGCGGCGAGTGAAGTGCTCCGGATCCCGGACGCATCGGTGAGTGCGTTCAGGCCGTGCATCGAACGCTCACGTCGTCCGCTCGCCGCCCTCGCGATCGCGCAGGTGACTGAAGCCCGAGTTCGCGCTCAGCATCTGCTCGTCCAGCCAGCGGTCGAGGATGCTGCGGCGGAAGCGCCACTCCTTGCCCAGCTTGACCGCGGGAATGCGCCGCTCCTGCGCCCACTTGTAGATGGTCTGGGGCTTGAGGCGCAGGTAGTGCGCGACCTCCTCGAGCGTGAGGATCTCGTGGTCGGGTGGGAGCGGGCCACTCATCGCCGGGGCGCCCCGCCGCTGTCGGGCGCGAACATCGGCGGCCGATCGAACAGGGTGCGTCCTTCCGATCGCGTCGTCGCGGGCGGCGCGCCGCCGGAGCCCTGGCCTTCGCCGTGCGACAGCTTCTCCAGCGAATAGACGATCGCCGTGTAGAAGTTGCCCTCGCTGTGGCGGAATAACTGGAACGGCTGACCGCGATCGCCGACGAACGGTTGTAGGTTCCAGGCCATCTGGATGCCAACGAACGCGAACAGGACGGCCCACACTTTCATGATCGTCATCGCCTTCTTCGGGTACACGCCGCGCTTCTCGCATGCGAACGCGAGTCCCTCGTGGAGCACGGCCATCCCGACCAGCCCCGCGCCGAGCACGATCAGGACGTGCAGCAGCGTGAGGAAGTAGTAGTTGGCGCCGGTGAGCAGGAAGAACGCCGTGATGGGGACGACCGCCGCGAGCACGATGGCGCTCAGCGCGAGTGCGCCGAGCACCAGCGCCAGCACCTGCGGCAGCCGCAGTCGAGAGCCGACGAGCACCTGCACGACGAAGAACCCGGGAAAGCAGATCGCCAGGGTGCCGAGGAAGAGCAGCGGCAGCTTGACCGCCGCCGAGATGGCCTGCGCGGGACCGGCGTAGGCACCCGCGGCCGCGCCGTAGAGGGCGCAGAGCACGAGCAGGGTCCACGTGGCGTGAGCGAGTTTCGCGGGCAGGCCGACGCCCTCCGCGACCTCGGCGAAGAACCGCTCGCGGTCGCTGAGGAGCATGGAAACGTAGAGCCCGAAGCTGGGATCGGCGCCTCGCGCCGTGACCGGGTGAGCTGGAACCGAAGTCATCACGCGTCCCTCCTTCGGGGTCGATCATGCGACGGCCAGAGATCTGAGTCAACGTTTAATGCTGTTTATTACTGTTTGAGCCTGTTCGTGAGTCGGCTCCGAGGGAGAAACGGGGTTTCGGCCAGCGTCCCGGCAACCCCGAAGGCCCCAGCCCCGGGCCAGCGCACGGCACCCTCGACGATGCACCATCGCTCCGGCTACCGTGCGCGCTCCCGGCCGCGGGTCGCACGCCGCATTCTCGTCGAGAGGAGTCCTCGATGGGTCGTCGCTCTCGTCCGCTCACGCCGGCGCGCTCCGTCACGGTACCGCGCCGGTCGTCCGGCCGCGGCAGCGGGTCCGACGCCTCGCGGATCGACCCGTCGCTCGTGGTGAGGGCCGATCGCGGGAGCGCCTCGTGACGATGACCACCGACGACTACCTGCGGCTGCCGCCGGTGCCCGCCGAGCACCGCGTGCACTACGGGCCCGATTCGAGCCAGTTCGGCGACCTCTACCTGCCGAAGCGGCCAGGGCCACGACCCGTGGTCATCGTGATCCACGGGGGCTGCTGGAGCGAACCGTACGGCCTGCACCCGCTCGGCGGACTGTGCGCGGCGCTGGCGGCCCAGGGCTACGCCGTCTGGAGCCTCGAGTATCGCCGCCTCGACGGTGGGGGCGGCTGGCCCGCCACGTTCACCGATGTCGCTGCGGGCGCCGACGAGCTGCGTGCGCTCGCGGTGCCGTACGCGCTCGACCTCACGCGCGTGGTCGCGATCGGCCACTCGGCGGGCGGACACCTGGCGCTGTGGCTGGCGGGACGCCACCGCCTGCCGCGGGACAGCGAGCTGTACTCGCGCACGCCGCTGCCGATCCACGGCGTGGTGTCACTCGCGGGGGTGCCCGACCTGGCGGAGGGCGCGCGCCGGGGACTGTGCGGAGCCGCATGCTCCGAGGTGGTAGGGGGTACGCGCGAGTCGGTGCCCGCGCGCTACGCCGAGGGCTCGCCGATCGAGCTGGCGCCGCTCGGCGTTCCGCAATGGCACCTGGTGGGGCGCGACGACGCGGTGATCCCGGCCGACTACGTGACCGCGTGCGCGGACTCGCTGCGCCGGCACGACGACGTGCGTCTCGAGGTGATCCCGGGCGCCGGCCATTTCGAGCTCGTCGTGCCGAAGGGCGATGCGTGGGACGCGCTGCTGCGGGCGCTGAAAGCCCTCGAGGCGCGTGCGGCACCTGCGGCAGGCGAGCGCCGCGGCGGGCGCTGAGCCCTGCGGCCGCGCTTCAGCCCTGGCGAACCGCGCGCGATTCCCACGCGACGCGCGGCGCGGCTTCGCGTAGTCTCTTCGCGCTCGGGCCGCGCCGATCGCCGCTCCTTTCCCACGAGGACCCTCATGCGCGATCTCACCACCGGCTCGGTCACCCGGCACCTGCTCGAGACCGCCAGCCTCATGCTGGTGACGATGGTGTTCCAGACGCTGTACTTCCTGGTCGACCTCTACTGGGTGGGACATCTGGGCAAAGAGGCCGTGGCGGCGGTCGGCGTGGCCGGCAACCTCATGTTCATCTCGCTCGCCGTCTCGCAGATGCTGGGCGTCGGCATCACGACCATGGTCTCGCACGCGGTCGGCGCGAGCGACCACCCGCGCGCGCGACTGGTGTTCAACCAGGGGCAGGCGCTGTCGCTGGTGGTCGCGGTCGCGTTCTTCGCGCTCGTCACCGCGGCGCGCGGGTTCTACACACAGAGCCTCAGCGCCGACGCCGCCACCGCGCGCCTCGCCGGGGAGTACATGCGCTGGTTCGTGCCGGCGCTGGCGCTGCAGTTCGGCGTGGTCTCGATGGGCGCGGCGCTGCGCGGCACCGGGAACTTCAAGCCCGGGATGGTGGTCCAGTCGGCCACCGTGATCCTCAACATGATCCTGGCGCCGATCCTCATCTTCGGCTGGCTCACGCACCGGCCCATGGGCGTGGCGGGCGCGGCCGTGGCGACGCTGGTCGCGGTGGCGGTGGGCACCGTCTGGATGCTGCTGTACTTCCTGCCCCGGGAGTCGTTCCTGCGCTTCATGCCCGCGGACTGGCGGCCGCGCTTCGACCTGTGGGGCGCGATCCTGCGGATCGGGCTGCCCGCGGGCGCGGAGTTCGCGCTGATGGCGGTGTATCTGTTCGTGATCTACACCGTCGCGCGGCCGTTCGGTTCCGCGGCCCAGGCGGGGTTCGGGATCGGCATGCGCATCATCCAGGCGGGCTTCATGCCGGTGATCGCGATCGGCTTCTCGGTCGCGCCCGTCGCGGGCCAGAACTTCGGTGCGCGCCAGGCCGCGCGCGTGCGCGAGACGATGTGGACCGGGCTCCGAATCTCGGTCGCGCTGATGGTCGTCTTCGCGCTGCTGTGCCACGTCGCGCCACGCGCGATGATCGGGGTGTTCTCGCGCGATCCCCAGGTGCTCGCCGTGGGCGAGGACTACCTGCGCATCGTGTCCTGGAACTTCATCGCCTCGGCGATCGTGTTCGTGGCCTCGAGCATGTTCCAGGCGCTCGGCAACACGATTCCGTCGATGCTCGCCTCGCTGGTGCGGCTGGTGGTCGCGGTCGCGCCCGCGCTGGCGCTCGCGCATCGGCCGGGCTTCGAGCTGCGCTGGGTGTGGTACCTGGCGGTCACCTCGGTGACGATCCAGATGGTCGTGAGCGCCCTGTTGCTGCGCCGCGAGCTGCGCCGGCGGCTCGCGTTCGCGCCGGCCGGCGCGGACGCCGCGGCGCGGTCGGGCGCCGAATTCGGCGAGGCAGTGCTGGAGACGGAGGCCGAGCCGGCGTCCTGAGGGCGGAGCCGATCACCGACTGCGCCGCTTCGCCCGGCCACGCTCCACGTCCGGACAGTCCGGGCTCCACGCCCGTGGAGTCCGCGTGGACACCGCGCCAGTCCGGCCCGGGCGCGTCGCGCCGGGCGGCGCCCGGCCGCTCCGCGCCCGCGCGCCCAAGCGCCTCGCCTGCAACGACCCCGCGCGCATGGTCGCCGGCATCGGCGACTTCCGCCCTCTGGGCACGCGCCCTGCAATCGCCATGGTCAGCAACCCAGGCGAGGCGATGAGCCGAGGAGGATGCCATGCGGACGACGATCAGAATCATGGCGATGACGATGTACGCGGTCGTCATCCTGGCGTTGACGGGCGGCGTCGCTGCGGCGCGCGTCCTCGTCCCGGACGACGTGTTCCGCAGCGCCCGGCTCGACAGCCAGCCGGTCATGACGGTGGCGATCCTGCCCGCGGTGACGACGGTGGAGGACGCGCAACTCGAGTCGCTGGTGGATGGCGCCTGGTTTGCGATGTACCGGGATGCCGGGCCGCGCTGGGTCCCCGCCGACCGGGTGCGCGCGCGCCTGAGTTCGATCGTCGATGAGCGATGCGGCCTCCAGGCCTCGGTGCACGCCCAGATCTGGCGCACGGGTTCCGTCGAGCCGAGCATGGCGCGCGGCCTTGCGCGGATGTTGGACGTCGACGCGGTGCTGAGCCTGCGCGTGGACCGCTGGGAAATCGACGATGGCGGGCGTGCCGTGGTCGGGCTGACCGCGGTCATGGTCGGCGCGAATGGCGAGCGACTGTGGAGCGTCTCGGGGTGCTCCGGACACGGCGAGACCGTCTCGAGCGGCGAGCGCGGCTACAACCGAGACCTGACCTGGTACCGGGATCCGCGGCTCGAACCCCGCACCGACGGGCACAACCTGCGCTACGCATTCTCGGGGCTGCTGGCGCGCTGGGCCTGGCTGCTTCCGGCGCCCGCCGCGGACGCGCCCGACCTGCCGGTCGTGGTGGCGCGGCATCCCGCCCGTTGACGGGTTGGTCATCCGATCGGGATCGTCACCCGAGGAACGCGGTCGCTTCGCCTCCGAGGAGCGACCGCGTCTCAGTTGCCGAGGCCGTACTGGCGCAGCTTCTTGTACAGCGCCGACTCGCTGATCTTGAGCTTGAGCGCGAGCTCGGCGCGCGTCAGGTCCGGATGGCGCCGCAGCGCCTGCTCGAGCCACGTGCGCTCCGCCTCCTCGAGCAGCTTCGGCAGCCCCGCCTCGAGGCCGAGTCCCGCCGCCTGCCCGCCCGTGCCCTCCGGCTGCGCCGCGTTCTCGTGCGCCGCCGTGTCGCCCGCGCGCGCGCCCGCCGCGCCCGCTGCCGCTCGCGGCTCGCGCGCATCGAGCAGGCGTCGCAGGTCCGCGCCCGACAGTGGCCGGTCCGACTCCGCCACGCTGATGCGCGTCGCGAGCTGTTCGAGGTGGCGCACGTTGCCGGGCCAACTGAACTCCAGCTCGACCAGATAGCGCTGCGCGGACTCCTCGATCTCGACCCAGCGCCCGGCCTCGGACTGGTCGAGGCAGTGGCGCAGGATCGCGGGGATGTCCTCGCGCCGCTCACGCAGCGGCGGGACCCGCAGCGGCAGGTAGTTGAGGCGCTCGAACAGATCACGGCGGAAGCGGCCCGCGCGCACCTCCTCGTCGAGGTCGCGGCTGGTGGCGCTGATCACACGCACGTCGGCGCGTCGCTCCGCGGCGTCGCCGAGCCGCTCGTACGTCTTTTCCTGCAACAGGCGCAGCAGCTTGGGCTGGATCTCGAGCGGCAAGTCCCCGACCTCGTCGAGGAACAGCGTGCCGTGCTCGGCCACCTGGACCTTGCCCGCGCGGTCGGCGACGGCGCCGGTGAACGCGCCGCGGCGATGGCCGAACAGCTCCGCCTCCACCATGGAGCACTCCAGCGACGGGCAGAACACGGTCACGAACGGCTGCGCGGCCCGTGGGCTCGCGTGGTGCAGGATGCGCGCGAGGATGCTCTTGCCGGTGCCGGTCTCGCCCAGCAGCAGCACCGGCGAGGGCGCCGACGCGGCCTGTCGCACCAGGGCCTCGAGCTCGCGCACCGGCGCGCTGCGACCGACGAACTGGCCGAAGGACCATGCGCGCGTGAGCAACGTGCGGCTCTCCTCGGCCTCCTCCCGCAGCCGCTGTTCGGCGTCGGCGAGCTGGTCGCGCTCGCGGAGCACCGCGTTCCCCGCGGCGAGCGCCTCCAGCACGGGCGCGGCCAGGTCGAGCAGCGGGCGCAGCAGGCGGCGGTGGGACTCGTCGAAGTAGCCGACCTGGCCGTGCTCGAGGTGAACCAGCGCGGCGATGCGGTCGCCCGCCCGGATCGGCATGCAGAGCACCGCGGCCATCCGGTACATGCGGACCGTCTCGAGCGATGCCGCCGGCACCTCGTCGACCGCGTTCGCCAGCACCAAGTCCTCGCCGGTGCGCAGGCAGGTGGCGAACACCGTGCGGCTGTAGTGGCCGCCGTCGTGCAGCATGTCCGCGCGGTAGGCGTGGAGCACGTTGAACGCCAGCTCGCCGCCGGGGCTCACCTCCACGAACACGCCGCGCGTGGCGCCGGTGAGGGTGACCGCCTGCTGCAGCAGGGTGCGCAACACCGCCTGCGGCTCGGCGACGCGCGCCAGCACGCCGCGCAAGGCACCGACCAATTGGCTGATGAGGGCATCGCCAGACGTCGACACTGCACGCTCCAGACCGAGGCCGGGGGCAGGTTCCGCACCGGCAGTCTAGCGGATGCGCGAGCGGGTGTCAGGCGCGGCGGGTGTAGACTCGCGTCTCGAAGCAGGCCCCCCCGAGGTGCGGACGCGGAAGGCCGTCCCATGTCCATCGAGCCTGGCGCATCGCTCGCGCACTACCGCCTGATCGAGAAGATCGGCACCGGCGGCATGGGCGTGGTGTGGAAGGCTGTCGACACGCGGCTCGGTCGTGACGTCGCCATCAAGGTCCTCCCCGACGACGTTGCGGGCGATCCGTCGCGCCTCTCGATGTTCGAGCGCGAGGCGCACGCGATCGCCGCGCTCAATCACCCCAACATCGTGACGATCCACTCGGTGGAGCAGGACGGGCCGACACACTTCTTCACCATGGAGCTGATCCCCGGCCGCACGCTGCGAGACATCATCCCCGCCGGTGGGATGGCGATGGACCGGTTGATCGAGATCGCCCTCGCGATCGCCGATGCGCTCGCGGCGGCGCACGAGGGGGGCGTCGTGCACCGCGACCTCAAGCCGGCGAACGTCATGATCACCACCGGTGGACGGGTGAAGATCCTGGACTTCGGGCTCGCGAAGCTCCGCCGGCACGAGCCGTACTCGGCCGAGTCGACCTGGACCAGCACGCAGCCGGTGGACGTGGAGCCGATGGCCGGCACGCTCCACTACATGTCGCCCGAGCAGCTGCGCGGCCAGAACGTGGATCCCCGCAGCGACCTGTTCTCGCTCGGCGTCATCCTCTACCAGATGGCGACCGGCCGTCACCCGTTCGAGGGCGAGAGCGTGACCGCGCTGGCAGCCTCGATCGTGACCGACGTGCCGGTCCCGCCCTCGCGGCTGAGGGCGGAGCTCCCGCGACGATTCGACGAGATCGTGGCGCGCTGCCTCGAGAAGGATCGCGAGCTGCGCCTGCAGTCGGCGCAGGAGGTGCGCCAGCTGCTCGGGAGCCTGGGCGAGGCCCGCGATGGCGGCGGTCCGGCGAAGGCCTCGATCGCGGTGCTGCCGTTCGGGGACCTGAGCCAGGCTCACGACCAGGACTACTTCTGCGAGGGGATCGCCGAGGAGATCATCCTCGCGCTGGCACGGCTCGAGGACCTGCACGTCACGTCGCGCATCGCGTCGTTTCAGTTCCGCGGCTCGCCGCTCGGTCACCGCGAGATCGGGCACCGGCTCGGCGTGCGCCACCTGGTCGAGGGCAGCGTGCGCAAGGTCGGCGATCGGGTGCGCGTCACCGGGGAGCTGACGGACGTCGAGACCGGCTTCTGCCTGTGGTCCGAGCGCTACGACCGCGAGCTTCGCGACATCTTCGCGATCCAGGAGGGGATCGCCCGCAGCATCGTCGCCGCGCTGCGCATCACGCTGAGTCCGAGTCAGCGCGAGGCGCTCGGCAAGCAGGCCACCGCCGACGTGCAGGCCTACGAGTACCATCTGAAGGGGCGTCTGTACTTCTACCAGTACAACCGGCGCGGGGTGGAATTCGCGCGCGAGATGTTCGCGCACGCCATCGAGCGCGACCCCAACTACGCGCTCGCATACGCCGGGCTGGCCGACTGCTGCACCTACCTGTTCATGCACGTGATGGGCATGGAGTCGGTGCGCCAGGCGGCGCTCGAGGCAGGGCAGCGCGCGGTCGAGCTCGAGCCCGCGCTGGCGCAGGCGCACGTCTCGCTCGGGCTGGCGCTCTCGCTCACGCGCGATCACGACGCGGCCGAGCGCGAGTTCGAGGAGGCGCTCCGCCTCGATCCGCGGCTGTTCGAGGCTCACTACTTCTACGCCCGCGACGCGTTCATGCAGGGCGACCTGGAGAAGGCGGTGCGCCTCTACGAGCGCGCCTTCGCGCTGCGACCCGAGGACTACCAGGCCCCGTTGCTGGTGGGGCAGATCTACGAGGACCTCCGCCAGCCGGAGCGCGCCGGGGCGGCGCGGCGGGCCGGACTGCGCGTCGCCGAGCGGCGCCTCGCTCTGCACCCGGACGACGTGCGCGCGCTCTACATGGGGGCGAACGCGATGGTGGCACTCGGCGAGCACGAGCGCGGACTCGAGTGGGCGCGGCGTGCGTTCGCGCTCGATCCCGAGGACGCGATGCTGCTCTACAATCTGGCCTGCATCTACGCCATGGCCGGTCGTCGCGAGGAGTCGATCGAGTTCCTCGAGCGCTCGGTGACCGCCGGCATGAACCGCCTGGCCTGGGTGCAACACGACAGCAATCTCGATTCCGTCCGTTCGGATCCTCGCTTCGCGGCGATCGTCTGCCGGTTGGAGGCGATCCTGGCATCGTGAAGCCGTCCGGGATCCAGCGCGGGGCCCGCGAAGGGCGCTCGAGGCGCTCGGCCCCAACGAAACCGTGGCACGCGGGCCTGCTCGCGGTTAGGCTGGCGTCGCGCACGCCGGCTCCGGACCGCGAGCGGGTGAGTGGAGTGGCATGCTTCGAGGATCCGGGCGCGGCCCGGGCAGGGAGGTTTCGTCATGCAGGTTCGCGGCATCGTGGTGCTCGCAGTCGCGCTCGCACTGGCCGGCTGCTCGTCGGGGCTGAAGCGGCCGGTGCAGGAGGTCACGGCCCAACCGGACGCCCAGGGCATCCAGCGCGTGCGCGTGGTCGCGCACAGCTACTGGTTCGAGCCCAACCGCATCGTGGTCAAGGCCGGGGTGCCGGTCGAGCTCACGGTGAAGAACGCTGCGTTCATGGTGCCCCACAACCTCACGTGCAACGCCGCCGACGCGGGGATCCTGGTGAGCGCGAATCTCGGCATGCTGCGCGGCCGCAAGGTCGCGCGCTTCACGCCCGAGAAGCCGGGCGAGTACGAGTTCTTCTGCCACGTCGGCTCGCATGCGAAGCATGGCATGAAGGGCACGCTCGTCGTGGTGCCCTGAGCGGCGACCCGGGACCGTCGCTCGCATCCACGGGTCGCGCGCGGGCGACCCGGCCGATGCCGCACTCCGCCGCGTTCAGGCGCCGGGCGGCTTCCACGCCGCGGCCTCGCGGATCAGCGCCTCGAGCGCCGGACGGTCGAGGTCGGCGAGGCGCTTGAACCGCACGCAGCCTTTGCCGACGTTCGCGCCCGGCAGCCGCGCCTTGAAGGACTCCGCGACGTACCTTCCTTCCACCACCGCGCAGGTGTAGAGCGAGATGTACGCCGCGCGGCTCGAGAGCCCCAGCACCCAGGTGTCGCCCTCGTGCCCCGATGCGTAGCGGTAGTGGAAGCGACCGTACCCGATGATGTTCGAGCCCACGCTGGGTGCGAGCCGCGGGGCGAGGCGGCGGATGAGCCGGTGAAGCTCCAGCACGTCGGCGCGGCGGCGCGCATCGCCGATCGCGGCGATCAGCGCCTCGGGGCTCGGGGCGCCCGCGGAGTCGGGCTTCGGTCTCGGGGAGGTGGACTGCGACGGGGGCGCGCTGCGGGATCCTCGGGCGGCCGCGGGCCGGGGGGGCGCCTTCGCCCGCGCGGCGGCAGGCAGGCCGGCGGCCGACTTCCGCTTCGCGGTGGCTCTCTTGGTCGTGGGACTCATGCAGCAACCTCCGTGGGTGAGGGCGGGCGGCTCGCCGGGGGCGGCGAAGTATCGCACACCGCGATTCCGCCCCCGCCCGGCGTTCCTCGCCGCTACACTGCGCGCGGTCCGCGCGGTCCGCGCGGTCGTCGCGCCGTGCGCAGGTCGCGACACTCATGATGCGCGAGGTGCCGATGCTCGAGGAGTGGCGAGGACTCGCCGCCGCCGAACGCCACACGCTGCTCGCCGCGTTCGGCGGCTGGGCGGTCGATGCGTTCGACTTCATGATCTACACCTTCGCGATCCCGGCCCTGATGGTGCAGTGGGGCATGACGCGGGGCCAGGCCGGCATCATCGCGACCACCACGCTCGTGTGCTCGGCGGTCGGCGGCTGGCTGGCGGGCGCGCTCTCGGACCGCGTCGGCCGCGTGCGCATGCTGCAGCTCACGATCGCCTGGTTCGCGCTGTTCACGTTCCTCGCGGGCTTCAGCCGTGGACCGCGCGACCTGCTGGTGCTGCGCAGCCTGCAGGGCGTGGGCTTCGGCGGCGAGTGGGCGGTGGGCGCGGCGCTGGTCGCCGAGATGATCGCGGCACCCCGGCGCGGGCGAGCGGTGGGCATCGTGCAGAGCGGCTGGGCGCTCGGCTGGGGCGCCGCCGCGGTGCTCTACGCGTTGAGCTTCACGTTGCTGCCACCCGCGCTCGCGTGGCGCGCGCTGTTCTGGTCCGGGATCCTGCCGGCGTTGCTCATCCTCTACGTGCGCCGGCGCGTCCCCGAGCCGCCTCGCGCGAGGCCCGGGCCGACGCGCGGTGGGCGCGGCGGGTTCCTGCGCGTCCTCGCGCCCGGCCTGCTCGGCACGACGGCGCTCGCGTGTCTGATGACCACCGGCATGCAGGGTGGCTACTACGCGATCACGATCTGGCTGCCCACGTTCCTCAGGAACGTGCGGGGGCTCTCGGTGCTCGACACCAGCGGCTACCTGGTGGTGATCATCGCCGGCTCCTTCGCCGGCTACCTGACGTCGGCGTGGGTGTCGGACCGCCTCGGTCGTCGCCCCGGGTTCGTGATCTTCGCCCTCGGCGCCGCGCTGGTGGCGGTCGCCTACACGCTGCTGCCGATCGGCGATGCGCTGATGCTGGTGCTTGGCTTCCCGCTCGGCTTCTTCGTATCGGGCAACTTCAGCGGGGTGGGAGCGTTCTTCGCGGAGCTCTTCCCGGGCCCGGTGCGCGGCTCCGGGATGGGCCTCGCGTACAACTTCGGCCGCGGCATGGGAGCGCTGTTCCCGGCGCTGGTGGGGCTGCTGAGCGCGCGGCTGCCGCTGGGCGCCGCGATCGGCGGCTTCGCGGTGCTCGCGTACCTGCTGGTGCTGCTCGCGGTGATGGCGCTGCCGGAGACGCGCGGGCGCGCGCTCGACCCAGGGGCCTGAACCGTCTCGCGGTCGTGCCGGCCAGGGCGCGTGCGGTCCGCGCCCCGAGTGCGGTGCGGCACAGGTGGATGAGGCGGCCGCGGACCGCGGGCGGTTCGATGACGCTTCACTCCGCGCACGGTCGGGCGCGTTTCGATTGGGCTTCGCGCGGGTCTCCTTGCTACAATCAGTGCGACCATACGGACCCGGGCCGGGCCATCAAGAGGATGGCCGGCGCGGTCGCCACCCCCGAATGCTCCCGAAAACGCCCCCGAAGCGTCTCCGGAGCCGCGGAGACCTGATGTCCCCGATACGACCCTGCGGTACGGCGTGCATCGCTGCCACGCTCGCCCTTCTCCTCGCCTGCGTGGCCCCTGCCGGCGCCGTCACCGCGAATGGCCGACTCCAGATCATCCACCTCGATGTCGGCCAGGGCGATGGCGCGCTGATCATCAGCCCGCTCGGCCAGGTGGTGCTCATCGATGAAGGTCAGGGCGGCCTCTCGAACGCAAGCGGCGTGACGGTGCTCAACCAGCTCCTGGCGCTCGGCGTGACGCACGTCGACTACCACTTCGCGAGCCATTACCACAGCGACCACATCGGGAACTTCACGAACATCGTCAACGGCGGCATCACCATCGGCTACGGCTGGGACCGCGGCGGCTCGTACACGACGGCCACCTACACCAATTACGTGGCGGCGCTCGGGAACAAGCGGCGCACGATGGTGAAGAACCAGGTCATCACGCTCGATTCGCTGTCGGCACACCCGGTGTTCATCAAGTGCGTCGACCTCAACGGCGCGGGCGTGAGCACGACCGACGAGAACACGCTCAGCATGGTGCTCAAGGTCAGCTACGGCGAGTACGACCAGAGCTTCGGGGGTGATCTCGGGGGCGCCAATTCCGGCAGCTACCGCGACATCGAGAGCATCGTGGGCCCCGAGATGGGGCCGATCGAGGTGTACAAGGTGCACCATCACGGATCCGCCACCTCGACCAACGACAATTGGCTCAACGCGACGACGCCGAAACTCAGCATCCTCTCGGAGGGCAACGGCAACTCGTACGGTCATCCGACCGCGGCCGCGGTGAATCGCCTCCACAACCATGGCGTCAAGACCTATTGGTGCGAGACCGGCGCCGGCGCGATCCCGAATCCGACCTGGGACAAGGTCTCGAACGGCCAGATCGCGATCTCCGCGACTTGGGAGGCCGGCGGCGTCGACACCGTGCGCGGGAACGGCTTCGCCGACACGTTCACGAACTCGGGCGCGATCGACGGCATCGCGCCGCTCGCGAACCTGTTCGCGCCGGACGGCGGCGAGACCTGGAAGGTCGGCTCGTCGCACGCGATCACGTGGACCGCGAGCGACAACGTGGCGGTGAGCAGCGTCGACCTCGCGTGGACCGGCGACGGCGGCGCGACGTGGACGCCGATCGCGACCGGGATCGGGAACATCGGCACGTACTTCTGGACCGCGCCCGCGCCGGGCAGCCCGGCCGCGCGCGTGCGCGTGATCGCTCACGACGCTGCCGGCAACGTGGCCGTCGACTCGAGCCTCGCCACGTTCGCCATCGACTACTGGACCATCACCGCCAGCGCCGGACCCGGGGGCACCGTCACGCCCGCGGGAGTCGTGAACGTCTCGCAGGGGGCGGGGCGCACGTTCGCCATCGCGCCGCTCGCCGGCTGCCTGATCACCGACGTCGTCGTGGACGGGGCCTCGGTGGGCGCGGTGACCAGCTATCCGTTCACCGGAGTGGCCGACTACCACACCCTCGCGGCGTCGTTCCTCGACGTGACCCCGCCGACGGTGCAACTCACCTCGCCGGTCGGTGGCGAGACGTGGGGGCCGAGCAGCGCGCACGACGTCACCTGGACTGCGAGCGACAACCTCGGCGTGGACTCGGTGAGCATCGAGTACTCGGCGGCGGGGGCGCCCGGGCCGTGGACGCTGGTCGCCCGCGGGCTCGCAAACACCGGCACCTTCGCCTGGACGCTGCCGAGCGCGACCACCGAGAGCGCGTTGGTG
Source organism: Candidatus Eiseniibacteriota bacterium (assembly GCA_963725865.1). Classification (GTDB taxonomy): domain Bacteria; phylum Eisenbacteria; class RBG-16-71-46; order RBG-16-71-46; family RBG-16-71-46; genus CAVSAC01. The sequence continues at coordinate 710,915 of CAVSAC010000010.1, read as the reverse complement.
CGGGTGATCGCCTACGACGCGGCGCTCCACACCGCCAGCGCCACCAGCGACAGCACGTTCACGATCGGCAGCGGGTCGCTCGCGGTGGGGATCGATGGCCCCGCGCGGCTGGCGCTTGCAGCCCCGATGCCGAATCCGACCCGCGGACCCGCGCAGCTGCGCTTCTCGCTGCCGCAGGCGGGCGCCGCGCGGATCGAGATCCTGGACCTGTCGGGTCGCCGCGTCTGGCATGCCGAGGAATGGACGACCGCGGGCTCGCACACCTGGACGTGGGATGGTCGCCACGCCGAAGGCCGGACCACCGAGACTGGCTTGTACTTCGTACGGCTTAGCACGCCGTGGGGGATCCGTACCGAACGGCTGATCCGACTGAAGTGAGGTTTCGCCGATCGGCGTCGCGGCCGATTCGCCGCACGCCGACCGGCGCGCTCCGCGTGGACTTCGCTCGCGCGACGGGGCGTGTCTCATCGCCACGGCCACTCTCGTTCGAGGGTGGCCGCGGTGTTGGGGCCAGCCGGGGCGCCCGGGATGGCGGACCGGACGCGAGGATGAATGCTCGGGTGTTCGGACTCGGTCGAGTTCGTGCCTCGAGGGTTGACAGCCGGCGGGACCCCACCCAAACTGACGAGCAAGTTCACTCGTGCGGCTCTCCGCACGCGGTCCTGGAGGCTCGGGCGGCCGAGGGATCGGGAGGGATGGGTCCCTCCAAGGCAGTGAGGCCCCGAAAAGGAGGTGATCCATTGGACAGTAAGAGTCGTCGTTCGGTGGAGGTGGCGTCCTCGTAGGGGACCTCGGGACGCAGTGGCGCACCGGATGAGCCCCGACGCGGGGTGACCCAACGCCGCCGATACCGAATGTCTCAGGGCTCCGGTCCCGCTGTCGGACCGGAGCCCTTCCATTGGCTCCGCGGACCGTCTCGACCGGGCCCCTCCGGTCGCCGACCCCCGCGCGGGTTCCGCGGCTTGCCCCCGGGTCGGCCCCCGCAGCGCCAGCTGCGCCTCCCGCAACCCGGAGCCCCGGCGCGCCGTAGCAGCGGTGTCCCTTGCCCCGTCGCCCGGGAACCCACGCGGAGATTCGCCATGAGACGCCTCTCCTTCGCACTCGCCCTACCTGCGCTCCTGGCGCTGACGCTCGCCACGCCCGCGCGCGCCGACCGCCACCACGAGTCCTTCGGTTTGAGCTGCGACCCGCCGATCCGCTGGTCCTCACGCTACGCGCCCGACCAGGCGCGCTTCGCGATGGACAGCGAGGACGGTGACATCACCATCGTCCTCACCTCAAACGTGGTCGCCATGCAGCTCTCCGATCGCAAGTTGCGCCGGGTGACACGCGAGCTGCGGCGCGAGGAGCGCGAGGACGAGGACTGTCCGCTGGGCTCGATCATCAAGACCGCGGTGCTCTCCGGCGTCCGATCGCTGCTCGACCACAGCGCGGAGTGTCCGATCCGCGCGATCCGGGACGTCTTCTACCGCGACGGTCGACTGGTGGTGATCGACGAGGATGGCGACCGGCTGTTCGAGGATGTCGACGTCCACGACGAGGACGTGCTGGAGGCGTTCTCGGATCGCGACGCCCAGGCGTTCGTGCGCGAGTTCCACCGCATCAAGTCGCGAACGCGTTGAAGCACGGGGTGCCCGGCGACCTCCGCCCGGCGCCCACGCGGGACCCACCGGGCCTCGCGGGCCCGCCCGGACCCGCCCGGCACGCGGTTTGCCCATGAGGATTCCGGCTGCTCCGCCACTTCCCTCGCCGCCGGGGTCATCCGCATGCCGCAGAATCGTCTGAAGTTCTTCCCGACCGCCGTCCTGCGCCGCGGGATGGCCCACTTCCATCCAGCCCTGCCGCTGCCCGGCTACCTTCCGCCCAGATACACCGAGGTGGCAGGGGAGCTGCTCGGCGAAGCGGGCGGGCCGCGGCCGACGATGCCGCTCACGGCCGAACCGGCGAGCGACTGGCCGGCGCCGGCGGCGCCGGGCGCGCGAAGCGCGGCGCGAGCCGCGGCGTCCTGAGCGCCGCTCGGCAGCTCGCGCGCGGCGCGGCGGGGCACGCTCGCGGGGGGCGTCGAGCCACCGGCGCGGCCGGGCAAGTGCCGGGGCGGCGGCCGCTTGAGTCCCGAACGGGTGGCCCAGAGAGCGCTCAAGTCCGGAGTCGCGGCAGCCGAAACCGAGTTCGAAGCGCCCGGACCGGATGCCGGGCGCGCCATCGTCCCTCGTCGCCTCACGAGGTCATTTCATGAGTGAGCACTCCATGCCCGCACGTCCCACGGGACTGTCAGGATTCGCGCCGATCGGGTTGCGCGAGATGCTGGACGCGACCCCCGAGTACCTGTTCGCGTGCGACGCGGACGGACGCCTGCAGTGGCTGAACCCCGCGCTCGCCGACCTGGTCGGCTCGCGCGTGTCGGAGCTGCTCGGGCAGCACGTCAGCGGGCTGATCCTGCCCTCCGAGCGCGGGCACGTGGTGCGCCACTTCCTGAAGCAGCGCGATCGCCGCACGCCGATCACCAGCCGCATGGTCACCGTGCACGCCGCCGCGGGCGGGTTGGCGCGCGTTCATGTCGTGGTGCGCGGGTTCGAGCGCATGGACGGCGATTTCTCGTTCGTGGGCGTGGGGCACCCGCAGGAGTCCGAGGGCGCCCGTGCGGCGATCATCGCCGAGGGCACGCCGGAGCCCGCGCTGGCGCTATCGGGTGACGATACCGCGATGATCGAGCGCATCCGCACCCTCGAGTCCGCCGCGGCCGAGTCCGAGACGCTGCGCCGCGCGCTCGAGCAGGCCTCGGTCGACGCCCTCGAGGCCGATCGGCTGCGCGAGCAGCTGAACGAGCTGGCCCACGCCTCGTCGGAACGCGACGTGCTGCGCGGCGAGGTGCGGAATCTCGAGGAACAGCTGTCCGCCGCGCGCGCGGCGTTCGGACCGCGCGGGCCCTCGATGCGCGAGGAGGAGCTGGAGATCCGCGTCCGCGAGCTGACGTCGGAGCTCGCGACCGCGCGTGCCGCGGCGCGCGTCGGTGACGACACCGAGCTGCTCGCGCTGCACGCGCGCGTCGCGGAGCTGGAGTTCCAGCTCACCAACGGCAACGGGGCGGCGCCAGCGGCGCAGCCCGAGCTCGCGGTCCAGCTCGACGAAGCGCGGGCGCAGGCGCAGCTCAAGTCCGAGCATCTCGCCACCATGAGCCACGAGATCCGCACGCCGATGAACGGCGTGATGGTGATGACCCACCTGCTCCTCGAGACCGAGTTGGACCCCGAGCAGCGCAGTCTGGTCGAGGTCATCCGCACCTCGAGCGAGGCGCTGCTGACGCTGATCAACGACACACTCGACTTCTCGCGCCTCGAGGCCGGCCGGCTCGAAGTCGAGCACATCGACTTCGATCTGCGGGTGACGATCGAGGAGGTCGCCACGCTGCTGGCGCCGCTCGCCAACGAGAAGGCCCTGCAGCTGGAGACCCAGGTGCACCACGAGGTGCCGTCGCGGCTGCACGGCGATCCCGGGCGACTGCGCCAGGTACTGCTCAATCTCGGCAGCAATGCCATCAAGTTCACCGAGGCCGGCTCGGTCACGATCCGCATCGAGCGAGTCGAGGAGGACGAGGAGCGCGTGTCGCTCCGCTTCGCGATGGTCGACACCGGCATCGGCATCCCGACCGAGGCGCAGGGACGGCTGTTCCAGGCGTTCTCGCAGGCCGATCCCAGCATCGCGCGACGCTTCGGCGGCACCGGACTCGGGCTCTCGATCGCCCGCCAGCTCATCACGTTGATGGGGGGCGAGGTGGGCGTGGAGAGCACCCCCGGGCAGGGCAGCACCTTCTGGTTCACGGTCCCGTTCAGCAAGCAGCTGCTCCACGAGCTGCCCCAGCTGCCCGACCACGTGGTGCTGCGCGGGCAGCGCGCGCTGGTGGTCGACATCTCGCGCGCGAGCCGCGAGTCGCTCGCCGAGATGCTCACCATGTGGGGCTGCCGCACCGAGACGCTCGAGAGCGCCGATCAGGCGCTCGCGGCGCTGCGCCAGGCCGCCGACCAGGGCGACCCCTACCGCTTCGCGCTGATCGAGCGTCAGCTCACCACCGGCGACGGCGAGAAGCTCGGCTGGCAGATCCACAGCGACGAGCGCCTCGACGGCACCCGCACGCTGCTGCTGACGAGCGTCGGCAACCGCGGCGACGCCGCGCGCGCGGTCTCGATGGGCTTCTCTGCCTACCTGCTGAAGCCGGTGCAGTGGTCGGAGCTGTACGACGCGCTGATCGCGGTGCTCTCGCACGGGCCCGCCGCGGTGGGCGAGGGCGCACCGCCGCTGGTGACGCGCCACACGATCGCCGAGGCGCGCCGCAGCCGCGTGCGCGTGCTGGTGGTCGAGGACAGCCGGGTGAACCAGCTGGTGGCCGACATGGCGCTGCGCCGCATGGGTTACGGCGTCGAAGTCTGCTCGACCGCCGCCGAGGGTCTCGCGGCCAGCGAGCGGCAGCGCTTCGACCTCATCCTGTTCGACATGAACCTGCCGGACATGGACGGGTTCAAGGCGGTGTCCGCGATGCGCGCCCGCGAGCGCGGGGGCGTGCGGACGCCGATCGTGGCGATGACGGGCATGGTGATGCCGGGCGACCGCGAGCGTGTCCTGAGTGCCGGCGTCGACGACTTCCTGCCCAAGCCGATCGACCTCGGCGTGATGTGCGAGATGGTCGAGCGGCTGACCCGCCCGGCGCTCGTCGATCCCGAGCAGCCGGGCGCGGCACCCGCGCCGGGGCTGCGCCTGGTGGAGCACAAGTCCGCCGAGCCGCAGGCGCTGGTCGAGGCCGACGTGCAGACGCTGCACGACGAGCTGGACGCCGCGCTGTCGGACGGCCTCGGCCACGCCGCGCACGATCCCACGACGCCGATCGACGCCACCCGCCTCGAGGAATCGTCGATGGGCATCCCGTCGCTGCGCGACGCGCTGCTCCACACGTTCCTCGCGGACGTGCAGCCCAAGATGGCGCGTCTGTCCGACGCGGTGAAGCTGCGCGACGCGCGGCGCGTGGAGTTCGAGGCGCACGGCCTCAAGGGCATGGCGGCCACGGTCGGCGCCACGCTCTGCCAGGACGTCTTCGAGACCATCGAGCGCGCCGGCCGCGAGGAGGCCCTCTCCGAGATGCCGGCGCTGCTCGCCCGCGCGGCGGTCGAAGTGGAGCACACCGAGCAGTACGTCCGCCGGCTGGAGCGCATCCTGAACGCCGCGTAGCCGGACCGCGCTCCGCCGGAGCTGTGCTAGTGTCGCACCCCTCATGCGACGCCTCCTGGGCGGACGACTCGCGCTGCTCGCTTTCGCGCACTTCACGATCGACGCGTACTCGTCGTTCTACCCGCCGTTGCTGCCGCTGCTCATGCAGCGGCTCGACCTCAGCCTGACGCGCGTCGGCGCGCTGGTCGCGCTCGGCTCCCTCGCCTCATCGTTCTCCCAGCCGCTGTTCGGATGGCTGTCCGACCATCTGCGTCGCCCGTGGTTCGTGGCCGTCGGCCCGCTGGTGGGGGCCGCGTTCCTGGCCTCCGTCGGCAGTGCGCCGACGTACCCCGCGCTGATCGGGCTGTTGATGATCGGCGGGCTCGGGGTGGCGGCGTTCCATCCCCAGGCGGCCGTGCTCGCGGCCCACGTCGAGGGCCGCCGCTCAGTGGCGATGTCCATCTTCATCACCGGGGGCACGCTCGGCTTCGCGCTCGGGCCGCTCTACGCCGTCACCGTCACCCGCTGGGTAGGGCTCGATCGGGCCTGGCTCGCGATGGCGCCCGGGCTGGTGCTCGGCCTGCTGCTGTCGCTGCAGACCACGCGGATCGCGATGCCCCGGCACGCCGGCGGCCAGCGCCCCGCGCTGCGCGAACTGCGGCCGGTCATGCGGCCGCTGACGCTGCTCTACCTGGTGGTGGTGTGCCGCTCGGCGGTGTCGTTCGGTTTCATGACGTTCCTGCCCATCCACCTGAATCGCCATGGCTACAGCGTCGAGACGGGCGGCCTGCTGGTGACGGCCTACCTCGCCGCGGGCGCACTCGGCGGATTCCTGGGCGGCTGGCTCGCGGAGCGCATCGGCGGCCGACGCGTGGTGGTGATCTCGTTCGTCGGCTCGACCCCGCTGTTCGTCGCGTTTCTGCTCCTCCCGGACGCGGCGGGGCTCGCGTGCCTGGTGGTGGGAGCGTTCGTGCTGCAGGCCTCGCTGCCGGTCAACGTGGTGCTCGGCCAGGAGCTCTCGCCGCGCCACTCCAGCACCATCTCGAGCCTGCTGATGGGCGCGGCGTGGGGGGTCGGGGCGCTGCTCATCGGGCCGATCGGGGCGCTTGCCGACCATCGCGGGCTGCCGCTGGCACTGGCCACGCTCACCGCGCTGCTGCTGGTGGGGCTCGCGTGCGCCGTCAGCCTGCCGCGCCTGCCCCGGTCCCATGCCGACGTCGCGGCGGCGCACCAGCCGCTGCCCGTCGAGTAGCGCGGTCGCCGCCCCGCGCACGACGCGGCGGCGGCCACATCGCACTTGCGCGCGCAGGCCATCCCGCGCTTACATCCGCGCCGACATTCCGCCCTGCGCCCGCCTCCCCCGGCGCGTCCCGACTCGAGGAAGGAGCCCCTCCCAATGGATCTGGCGATCGTCGGCCTCGGCCGCATGGGCCTCAACATGGCGTACCGCCTGCTGCTCCGCGGCCACCGCGTGGTGGCGTTCAACCGCTCCAGCGGTCCGGTCGACGAGGCGAAGTCCGCCGGCGCGGTGCCGGCGCATTCGCTCGCCGAGGCGGTGCAGGCGCTGAAGGCGCCGCGCACCGTGTGGCTCATGATCCCGGCCGGCCAGCCGGTGGACGACGCCCTCGACACGCTGCTGCCGCTGATGGCGAAGGGTGATCTGATCGTGGACGGCGGCAACTCCAACTATCAGGACTCCAAGCGCCGCGCCGCGCGCTTGAGCGCCGCCGGCCTGCTGTTCGTGGACGCCGGTACCTCGGGCGGCATCTGGGGACTCGAGAAGGGCTATTGCATCATGGCGGGAGGACCCGCCGAGGGGATCGCGCGGCTGAAGCCCGCGCTCGACTCGCTGGCGCCCCCCGACGGCTGGCGTCACGTCGGACCGGCCGGGGCGGGTCACTTCTCGAAGATGATCCACAATGGGATCGAGTACGGCATGATGCAGTCGTACGCCGAGGGCTTCGAGATCCTGAAGAAGAGCGAGTACCCGTACGACCTCGCGCAGCTCGCGCACCTCTGGAACCAGGGCAGCGTGGTGCGCTCGTGGCTGCTGGAGCTGGCCGAGCTCGCGTTCACCGCCGATCCCGGCCTGGATCGGATCCGTGGATTCGTGGCCGACTCGGGCGAAGGGCGCTGGACGGTGCAGGCCGCGATCGACCTCGACGTGCCGGCCGAGGTGCTCACGCTCGCGCTGCTGAATCGCTTCCGCTCGCGCCAGGACGACTCGTTCCGCGACAAGGTGCTCGCGGCCCTGCGCAACCAGTTCGGCGGCCACGCGGTGAAGGAGCGATAGCGTGGCACGGGTCGAGGGGCTGCAGGCGGGGGCGGCGGTCGTGCCCGCGCGTGAGGCGCCACCGTGCGCGATCGTGATCTTCGGCGCCACCGGTGACCTCACCAAGCGCAAGCTGGTGCCGGCGCTCTACAACCTGGCGAAGGACGGGGCCCTCCCGAAGCACTGCGCCACGCTCGGGGTGGCGCGCCGCGCGTGGAGCGTGGAGGACTTCCGGCGCGAGATGCGCGCCGGCGTCGACACGTTCTCGCGCCGGCGGCCGGCGGATGCGGTGGTGTGGGAGGACTTCGCGGCCCGCCTCGACTACGTGCAGTGCGACTTCGACGATCCGGCCGGCTACGCGCGGCTGAAGGCGCGGCTCGTCGCACTCGACGCGGAGCGCGGTCTCGGGGGCAACCGGCTGTTCTACCTCGCGGTGCCGCCGGACCAGTTCTCGATCATCCTCAACCACATGAAGGTCGCCGGGCTGATCCATCCGCCGCACGACAGCCCGTGGTCGCGAGTGATCGTCGAGAAGCCGTTCGGGCGCGACCTGGAGTCCGCACTGGCGCTCAACCGGCTGTTCGCGCACGTGCTGGGCGAGTCGCAGACGTTCCGCATCGACCACTACCTGGGCAAGGAGACGGTGCAGAACCTGTTGGTGTTCCGGTTCGGCAACTCGATCTTCGAGCCGGTGTGGAACCGCAACTACGTCGAGTACGTCGAGATCCTGATGGCGGAGACGGTCGGGGTCGAGCGCCGCGGCGCGTTCTACGAGCAGACCGGCGTGCTGCGCGACATCGTGCAGAACCACCTGCTCGAGGTGCTCTCGCTGGTCGCGATGGAGCCGCCGACCACCGGCGCGGCGGACGACGTGCGCTCCGAGAAGCTGAAGGTCCTGAACGCCCTTCGCGACCCGTGGAGCGACACGATCGCGCGCGACGTGGTGCTCGGCCAGTACCGCGGCTATCGCGAGGAGCCCGAGGTCGCGCCGGACTCCGTCACGCCGACGTTCGCCGGCTTGCGCGTGTTCGTGGACAACTGGCGCTGGCAGGGAGTGCCGTTCTACCTGCGCACCGGCAAGAAGCTCGCTCAGCGCGTCACCGAGGTCTCGCTCCACCTGCGGCCGGTGCCACTGTCACTGTTCGGCAGCCCCGACGTGTGCGAGCGCATCGAGCCCAACGTGCTCACCGTGCGCATCCAGCCCGACGAGGGCATCGAGCTGCGCTTCTGCTCGAAGATCCCGGGGCCCGATCTGAAGATCGGCGTCGTGAAGATGAACATGAACTACGTCGAGGCGTTCGGCGGCGAGCCGCCGGAGGCGTACGAGCGCCTGCTGCTCGACGCGATGCGCGGCGATGCCACGCTGTTCTCGCGGCGCGACGCGGTCGAGGCCTCGTGGACGTGGATCACGCCGATCCTGCGCTACTTCGAGGAGCGCCCGCCGGAGGGCTTCCCCAACTACGCGCCGGGCTCGTGGGGACCCGCGTGCGCCGACGAGCTGATGCAGCGCGACCGGCGCGCGTGGCGCCAGATCTAGGGATCCCATGCCGCGCGTGACCGTGCACGGAAGCGCCGCCGCGTTCGGCGCGGCGGTGGCTCACCGCGTCGCGACCGCCGCCGGCCGTGCGATCGCGACGCGCGGGCGCTTCCGGCTCGCGTTGCCCGGCGGGCGCAGCCCCGAGCCCGCCTACGCGTTGTTGGCGGACGGCGTGCCCGGCGTGCCGATCGACTGGAGCCGGGTCCACGTGCTGTTCGTCGACGAGCGGGCGGTGCCGCCGGACGATCCCCAGAGCAACTTCCGCTTCGTGCACGAACGCCTGCTCGCGCGGGTGCCGGTGCTGGCGGCGAACGTGCACCGCATGCACGCCGAGGCCGCCGACCTCGAAGCCGCGGCGCGCGACTACGAGGCGCTGGTCGCCGAGCCGCTCGACCTGATCGTGCTGGGACTCGGGGAGGATGGGCACGTCGCGTCGCTGTTCCCGGGCTCGCCGCTGCTCGGCGAGGAGACCCGGCGGGTCGGCATCGTGCGCGACAGCCCGAAGCCGCCGCCGACGCGGATGACGCTGCTGCCGCCGGCGCTCGCGGCCGCGCGCGAGGTGCTGGTGCTCGCGATCGGTACCGCCAAGGCCGCGGCCGTGCGGCGGGCGCTGGAGCCGCCGCGAGCCGCCGCCGGCGCGCCCGCCACCCTACTCGCACGCCGCGAGTGGCACCTCGATGCCGCCGCCGCGAGCCTGCTGAAGCCCCGCGCCTGAGCCGTGAGGCGGTCGTGGCGCCGCGGGCCGCACGCGATGGCGCGGTCCAGTCCCGTCATCGGGAGCGCAGGTAGCGCCAGATCGCCTCGGTCTCCACGTCGTCCAGATGCGCGTAGGTGATCCACGGCATGCGCCGCGGATCGAGCGCGCCACCGTTCGGGTTCCGCCCTTCGCGCAGGGCGCCGGAGAACGCTTCGAGCGGCTGCGCCTTGGCGAACGCCACCAGGTCCGGACCGATCGGGGGCAGCTGGCCCTTGCGCCCTCCTCGCAGGCCGGAACCGTGACACACGGCGCAGTCGGCGATCTCCGCCGTGTACGCGCCGTACTCGGCGGTGGGCGCCGCCGCCGGATCCGCCGCCGACTCCGTCACCGGCGGCTGCACGCTGACCGGGAACATGTGGGTGCCGAGCACCGCGTAGCCGAGCAGGTTCAGCGAGCGAGCGGGCACGTCGCGGCGCACCGGCGGCTGGCGACGCAGGTACGCGATCACCCCGGCGAGGTCGCGGTCGGACAGGCGGTGCAACGCGTACGACGGCATCACGACCAGCGGACGGTTGTCGTGCCCGACACCCTCGCGGATCGCGCGCGCGAGCTCGCCGTCGGACATGTGGGCGATGTGCCCGCCGCGCGTCAGATTGGGCGCCACGATCACGCCGAGCGTGGGACCGTCGGGCAGCGCGGCGAAGTTCTCGCTGCCTCCCGACAGCACCTCCGGGTCGCCGGCGGCGTGACACGACGAGCACAGGAAGCGGGAGATGTGCTCGCCGCGCGCGAGCAACGTGGAATCCGGCGCGACCCGGAGCGGCTGGATCGGATTGGAGACGGGACTCAGGACCAGATCGCGGCCGTGGAGTACCAGCACCACCGCGGCTGCCACCACGCATGCGGCCAGCGCGCCCAGCACGAGCAGCGCACGGCGAATCCACATCATTCATTCCTCCGGGGGGTGTGGAGGCGGCCGTGGGGGCGGGACACGAGTCGCCGGGCCCGGGCGGCTCCCGGGCCCGGCGGCGGCGGTTAGACCTTGAGCCGCCGGCCGCGACGGCGGCCGCCGAACAAGGTGTCGAGGTACGCGCTCACCTCGCCGCGCACGATACCCGGCAGGATCTGGCGCACCTTCGCCTGGACTTCGGCGCGCACCTGCCCGTGCAGGTCACCGGCCGGGGTGCCGACGACGACACCGCGACCGCCGCGACGGCGGGCGGCGCCGCTCTTCTTGCGCCAGGAGTAGTAGGTCACCGGTGTGACGCCGAACTTCTTCTGCACCTGCGCGGCGGTGAGGCGGTCCTTCTGGGCGGCCGCGAGGATCTGCGTCCGCTGCTCCACCGTGTAGTTCTGACGTTTCTTGCGCGACTTCGCCATGGGTCCTCCCAGCCTGTAGATTCCAGCAGAATATCAATCGCGGGGACGGCGCAACTAGGCCACACCGGAGACAGCGTGTCAATCCATCGAAACGGAGACGATTCGCGAGCGAGTGATATTGGCTCACGGACGCGCCCTCAGGCGATGAAGACGAAGTCACGGCGTTCCGCCATGCCGCACGCGGCGAGTGGATAGCGCCAGCGCTCGCGCGCGGGGGCGGCGCCGAACACCAGCACGACGGGTGGCTCCATTCGCGCGATTGCGGGAGCGGACGGACGCCCGGCGGTGACGCGCGTCACCCGGCGGTGAGCGGCGAGTCGCTCCGCCCACGCGGCCGCGGTCGCGCCGACGCCGACCAGCGTGATGTGCGGGCGGCGGCGCAGCAACGTGCGCAGCAGGAAGTGCTCGCGCAGATCGCGGAAGCGCTCGCTGGCATAGCGGGGATCGCAGCGCGTCGACGAGCGGGCATGCTGCCGCCAGCCGTAGAGCGTCTGCGGGAGTTTCGCGAATCGCGCGCCGGCGGCCAGCAGCCGCAGCCACAGGTCGAGGTCCTCCGCCCATCCGCGCTCGCGCCAGCCGCCGACCCGCGCCAGCCACCACGCGCGCATCATCGCGGTGCCGTGCGCCAGCGGGCTGTCGATGAGCGCCTCGTCGGCCATCCGCTCGTGGGTGATCAGCGTGTCGTGCCACCGCGCCCACCGGAGCATGCCGGCGCCGGAGTGCGCCGCGGGGAACAGGCGCAGGCGACTGCCCACCACTGCCACGCGCGGATGCGCGCGCAGGTGGGCGAGCTGGAGCGCGAAGCGGCGGCGGTGCGAGAGGTCGTCGGCGTCGTGGCGCGCCAGAAACGCTCCGCGCGCGTGCGCCCGCGCCGTCTCGAGCGCCTGGGGCAGCCCGCGGGGCGGGGTGTGGATCACGTGCAGGCGGGGCTCGCGTCCCGCGGCACGGTCGAGCCGCTCGCCGGAGCCGTCGGTGGAGCCGTCGTCGACCGCGATCACCTCGAAGTCGGCGAAGGTCTGCCGCCACAGCGACGCGAGCGAGGCGTCGAGCCACGGGTCGGCATCTCGCACCGGTAGGAGCACCGAGATCGACGGCATCGCGCGCACTGTATCAGAGTCGTCATCTGCTATCCTGCGTCCCCATGTCCGGACATCGGCTCCTGATCCTGGGTTGCGGTTTCGGCGGCCTCGACGTGGCGCGGGCGATCGGCCGCTCGCGCGTCGCGCGCGGGTACTGGGACACGCTCATCGTCGACAAGGAGAACTTCTTCCAGTTCAATCCGCTGATGCCGGCGGTCGCCGTCGGCGCGGTCGAGACGCGTCACATCGTCTACCCGCTGCGCATCATGGCGCGCCACCGCCAGGTGCGATTCCACAAGAACAAGGCGACCCACATCGACCTCGAGCGGCGAATCGTCCATCTGCACAACGGCCTCGAGCAGCCGTGGGATCACCTCGTGATCGCCGTCGGCAGCGTCACCAACTGGTACGACGTGCCCGGAGCCGAGCAGCACGCACGACCGTTCAAGACGATCGCCGACGCGATGTGGCTGCGCGCGCGCGTGGTCGAGCTGTTCGAGATGGCTGAGCAGGCGACCACCGAGGAGCGCCGCCGCCAACTGCTCTCGTTCGTGATCGTCGGGGGCGGTGTCACCGGCGTCGAGGTGGCGGCCGAGCTGGTCGAGATGACGCACGAGACCCTGCTGCCCAAGTATCCGAGCGTGCATCCGTCGCACGTCACGATCACGGTGCTCGAGGGCGGGGAGCGGCTCGTGACCCAGGCGCGGCCGGCGCACTCCGAGTACGTGCTGCGGCACCTCGAGCGGCGCGGCGTGCGGGTGCGGCTGCGCGCGCTCGCGGCGGCCGTCGAGCCGCGTGTGGTGGTGCTGCGCGACGGAACGCGGGTGCCCGCGTTCACCACGATCTGGACCGCGGGGGTGAAGCCGCCCGAGCTGGTGCGGAGCCTGCCGCTGGCGCACGCGCCGGACGGCCGCGTGCAGGTCGACGACGATCTGCATGCGCGGGCACCCGACGGCGCGCCGCGCGAGGACGTACACGTGATCGGGGACTGTGCGGCCGCGCCGGCGCCCGACGGCGGCCTCCAGCCGATGCTCGCGCAGACCGCGATCGCGATGGGCGCCCACGTCGGGGAGAGCCTGGTGCGGAGGGCGCGCGCGCTGCCGCCGAAGCCGTTCGGGTTCCACAACCTCGGCTACATCGTCTCGCTCGGCCAGCACAGCAGCGTCGCCGAGGTGCTGGGCGTGCGCTTCTCCGGCCGCCTCGCCTGGCTGATGTGGGCCGCCAACTACCTCGTGAAGATGGTGGGCCTCCGCAAGCAGATCGAGGTGGGACTCGATCACCTCTCGCACCTGTTCTTCGAGCACGACACCGCGCAGATCCTCAATCGTCGCGCGGTGCTGTCGGACGAGGAGCTGGAGCTGTCGCTCGACGCGCCGTCGGATGGCGGTTCCGCGCGCTCGAACGGCTGAACCGGTCCGGACTCCCGGAGGGCATCGATGCCGCGCTTCGAGCTGGTGGTGATCGGCAGCGGTCCGGCCGGCCAGCGCGCCGCCGTCCAGTCGGCGAAGCTGGGGCACAGCGTGGCGATCGTCGAGAAGCGCCGCCAGGTGGGCGGCGTGAGCATCAACACCGGGACGATCCCGAGCAAGACCCTGCGCGAGGCGGTGCTCGACCTCTCCGGCGTACGGCGGCACGCGCTCTATGGCGAGGCGCTGAAGCGTCGCGGCGACGTCTCGATGCAGGAGCTGCTCGCGCGTGCCGACCGCGTGATGGGGATCGAGCGGGACGTCGTGCAGGCCCAGCTCGCGCGCAATGGCGTGCAGGTGTTCGCCGGAGTGGGCGCGTTCGAGGACCCGCACACGGTGAGCGTCACCGGTTCCGACCCCGCCCACCCGCAGCGGCTCGAGGCGGACGCGATCGTGATCGCGGTGGGCAGCACGCCCGGCGTGCCATCCGGCATCGAGGTCGATCACCGGACCGTGATGACGAGCGACGACATCCTGACGCTCGCGACGCTGCCGCGTAGCCTCGTGGTGGTGGGTGCCGGCATCATCGGCGTCGAGTACGCCACGATGTTCGCCGCCCTCGGCGTCGAGGTCACGCTGCTCGACCAGCGCGACCGGCTCCTGGACATGGTGGACGCCGAGGTGGTGCAGGAGTTCACGCACCAGATCCGGGCCATGGGCATCACGCTGCGACTGGGGGAGCGCGTCGACCACCTGCAGCTCGGCGGGAGCACCCAGGCGCTCGCGGTGCTCGCGAGCGGCAAGCGCATCGCCGCCGACCTGGTGCTGGTCTCCGCCGGTCGCCAGGGGGCGACCTCGGAGCTGGCGCTCGAACGCGCCGGCCTGACCGCCGACGCGCGCGGACGGATCGCGGTGGGCGAGCACTACCAGACCACGGTCCCGCACCTCTACGCCGTCGGCGACGTGATCGGCGCCCCGGCGCTCGCGTCGACCAGCAGCGAGCAGGGCCGGCTGGCCGCCTGCCACGCGTTCGGGATCGAGACCGCGAGCACGCCCGAGCTGTTCCCGTACGGGATCTACGCCATCCCCGAGGTCGCGTGGGTCGGCGCGACCGAGGCGGATCTCACCGCGCGCGGCGTGCCGTACGAGGTCGGCGTGGCGCGCTATCGCGAGATCGCCCGCGGGCAGATCCTCGGCGACCCCGACGGCATGCTCAAGCTGATCGTCCACCTCGAGACGCGGCGCATCCTCGGGGTGTGGATCATGGGCACTCAGGCCACCGAGCTGGTGCACATCGGCCAGGCCGTCATGGGACTCGGCGGCACGCTCGACTACCTGGTGTACAACGTGTTCAACTACCCGACGCTCGCCGAGTGTTACAAGGTGGCGGCGCTCGACGGGTACAACAAGCTGCGCACGCTCGGGGCCATCCCGTGAGCGTGCGGGAGGTGCGATGCCGAGCCCCAAGAGCGCCCGTCTGACCCTCGAGTCCCCCGCGGGCTCGAGCCTGAGGTTCGAGGCGATCACCGGCGGCGGCCACCGGATGGTGCTGGACAACCCGGTGGGGGGCAGCGCGCCGAGCCCGGTCGAGCTGGTGCTCGTGGCGCTGGGCGGTTGCACGGCGATGGACGTGGCGAGCATCCTGCGCAAGAAGCGCCAGGATGTGACTCACTACGAGGTGCTCGTCTCCGGCGAACAGCGCGACGAACACCCGAAGCGCTACGTGCGGATCGAGATCCTGCATCGCGTCACGGGCCGCGACATCAGCCCGAGCGCGGTCCAGGAGGCGATCACGCTGAGCGACACCAAGTACTGCGCGGTGCACGCATCACTCGACCACGACATCGAGATCGTGAGCCGCTTCGAGATCGTGCCGGCATGACCGGCGCGCGGCGAGCGCCCCACGGGACGCCCGCGGCGAGGAGAGGACGATGACCGAGTACCGGATCGAAAAGGACAGCATGGGGGAGATGCAGGTGCCCACGCAGGCCCTGTGGGGTCCCCAGACGCAACGTGCGGTCGAGAACTTCCCGGTGTCGGGGCGCCCGATGCCGGCGGAGTTCATCCACGCGCTCGCGCTGGTGAAGGCCGCCGCGGCGAAGGTGAACGCCGACCTCGGCACGGTCGACGGCGCGATCGCGAAGGCGATCGGCGCCGCCGCGCGCGAGGTGGCCGACGGCAAGTGGGACGCCGAGTTCCCGATCGACGTGTTCCAGACCGGCAGCGGCACCAGCAGCAACATGAACGCGAACGAGGTCATCGCGCGGCTCGCCTCGCGGGCGTCGGGGACGAAGGTGCACCCCAACGACCACGTCAACTTCGGGCAGAGCAGCAACGACGTCATTCCGGCGGTCGTGCACGTCGCGGCTCTGCTGCAGCTCGAGCGCGAGCTGCTGCCGGCGCTCGAACACCTGCACGAGGTGCTCGACGCGAAGGCGAAGGCGTTCCACGGCGTGATGAAGACCGGACGCACGCACCTCATGGACGCCACGCCCATCCGCCTCGGGCAGGAGTTCTCGGGCTATGCGTCGCAGGTCGAGCACTCGATCGCGCGCGTGAAGGCCACGTTCGACGACCTGCGCGAGCTGGCGATCGGCGGCACCGCGGTCGGCACCGGGCTCAACACGCATCCCGAGTTCGGCCGCCGCATGGCCGACGAGCTCGGCCGCCTCGCGGGCACGCGATTCGTCGAGGCGCGCAACCACTTCGAGGCGCAGGCGGCCCAGGACGGCGCGCTCTGGGCGAGCGCTGCGCTCAACAGCACGGCGGCCAGCCTCATGAAGATCGCGAACGACGTGCGCCTGCTCGGGAGCGGTCCGCGCTGCGGGCTGGGCGAGCTCACGCTGCCCGCGATCCAGCCGGGCTCCAGCATCATGCCGGGCAAGGTGAACCCGGTGATGTGCGAGGCGGTGATGCAGGTCGGCGCGCAGGTGATGGGCAACCACGTCGCGGTCACGGTGGGCGCGCAGTGGGGCCAGCTCGACCTCAACACCATGCTGCCGTTGATCGCGCGCAACCTGCTCGAGAGCATCCACCTGCTGGCGCGGGTCTCGCGCGTGTTCGCGGACAAGGCGCTGGCGGGGCTCACCGCGAACGAGGAGACCTGCCGCGGCTACATCGAGATCTCGCCCAGCATGGCGACCGCGCTCAATCCGCTGATCGGCTACGACAAGGCCGCGGAGATCGCCAAGCGCTCGTTCAAGGAGCGGCGCACCGTGCGTGAGCTGGCGCGGGAGATGACCGGCCTGTCGGTCGCCGAGCTCGACGCCGCGCTCGATCCGGCGCGCCAGACGCAGCCCGGCCTCGAGGCGGGCGGCGGCGCCGGCGGATGAGCGACGCGCTCGCGGCGGGCGGCGGCCGCTCCGGCCGCCGCGCCCGCCGGGGCTCCGCCCGATGAGCGCGGCGCCGGATCCGGTCGCCGCCGCCACGGCGGCGTACCCCGACGATGCGCTGCTGCAGCGCCTCGACGAGGCGCGCGCCCGGCTCGCGGGCGTCGCTCACCGCACGCCCGTGGCGCGCTCGCGCACGCTCGACGAGCGGCTGGGCGCCACCGTGTCGCTCAAGTGCGAGAACCTCCAGCGCATGGGCGCGTTCAAGTTCCGCGGCGCCTGGAACGTCATCGCGCAGCTGCCCGCGGAGGTGCGCCGGCGCGGGGTGATCGCGTACTCCTCCGGCAATCACGCGCAGGCGGTGGCGTTGGTGGCGCGGCTGCAGGGCATCCACGCGGTGATCGTCATGCCGTCGACGGCACCGGCCGCCAAGCTGGAGGCGACCCGCGACTACGGGGCCGAGATCGTCCACTACGACCTGCTGGGCGAGCCGCGCGAGGCGCTCGCGCACCGGCTCGCGCAGGAGCGCGGGCTGACGCTGGTGCCGCCGTTCGACCATCCCGACATCGTGGCGGGGGCGGGCACCGCGGCGGCCGAGCTGTTCGAGGACGCCGGCCCGCTCGACCTGCTGCTGGTGCCGCTGGGCGGCGGCGGCCTGCTGTCGGGCTCCGCGCTGGCGGCGCGCCGCGCCTGTCCGGCGTGCGCGGTCATCGGCGTGGAGCCCGAGGCGGGCGACGACGGCGCGCGCTCGTTCCGCAGCGGACGGCTCGAGCGGGTGGAGCATCCCGACACGATCGCCGACGGCGCGCGCACGCCGTCCCTGAGTCCGCTCACGCTCAGCGTCATCCGGCGTCACGTGCGCGACGTGGTCACGGTCCCGGACCGCGAGCTGGTGCGTGCGATGCGCTTCGTCTGGGAGCGCATGAAGCTGGTGGTGGAGCCGACCGGGGTGCTGGGGCTCGCCGCCGCGCTGAGCGGGCGCGTCGAGGTGCGCGGGCGGCGGGTGGGCGTGATCCTCTCCGGCGGCAACGCGGACCTGGCGCGCGTCGCCGGCTGGTTCGCCGACGCGTCGCGGCCGTCGAGCGGGCGGTGAGTGGTAGCTTGAACGGGGCGCCGGGCACACCCGGGGCCGCAGCATCGAAGCCGGACGATCCGACGCCGCCTCGCGCGGCCGCCCAACGCCCGGACCGCAGAAGCGGGACCGGCGAGGAGTGCCGACGATGAGCATGAGTGTGAAGCGGATCCTGGTGGCGGACGACGACCCCGTGATCCGCAAGGTCATCCAGCGCGCGATCGAGATCGGCGGTTGGGCGGTGCAATCGGTCGTGGATGGCGACGAGGCGTGGGCGGTGTTGGGAGCGCCCGATCCGCCGCGGATCGCGGTGCTCGACTGGCAGATGCCCCGTCTCGATGGCCTCGAGGTCTGCCGTCGGGTGCGCGCCCGAGCCAGCTCGCGCGACGTCTACCTGCTCATCCTCACCGCGCGTACCAGCACTGAGGACGTCGTGAGCGCACTCGACGCTGGCGCGGACGACTACATCATGAAACCCTTCCACGCGGAGGAGCTGCGTTCCCGCCTGCGCGTGGCCGAGCGCATCCTCACGCTCGAGTCCGCGCTCGCGCAGAGCGCGCAGGAGCTCGAGCACGAGCGCCGCCACTCGGCCCGGCTCGAGGGCCTGCTGCCGATCTGCGTTCGATGCAAGCGCATCCGGGATGACCAGCAGCGCTGGTCGCCGCTCGAGGAGTACATCGGCCAGCGGAGCGAGGCCACCCTCACCCACGGCCTGTGCGACGAGTGCAGCGCGCGCCTGCTCGCCGAGGAGGCCGCCCGCGGTTCCAGACCGCGCGAGGGCTGAGCCGGGCGAAACGCAGCAGGCGGGCGCCGGTGGAGACCGGCGCCCGCCCGCGCGATGGGATCCGCGCTCAGGCTCGGGCGGTGGACGCCGCCCCGACCGCGGCGATCAACTGGTCGAGCCCGCGTTCCACGTCGGTGCCGAGGTGGACGCGCAGCACCCGGCGTCCGCGGCGTCCCAGCACCTCGTAGTCGCCCTCGGCCTGCGCGCGGCGCAGCGTGCCGAACCCGTACCGCTGGCCCGGGATCGGCAGTTCGCCCTCGTCGGCCGTGAGCAGCAGGAACACGCCATGGTTCGCGCCGCCCTTGTGGAGCTGGCCGGTGGAGTGCAGGAAGCGCGGGCCGAACCCCAGCGTGGTCGCGCGCCGGCTGGCGTCGCGCAACGCCACCCGCAGCCGGTGCAGGCGCTCGCGGCGCGCCGGCGTGCGGTGCAGGTAGGCCAGCAGCGCGAGGTAGTCGCCCGCCTCGGCGATCGAGGGCAGCGCGGCGACCCATGACGCCGGCGTGGTCCCGGCGCGGAGCCGCAGCCGCTCCGCGGTCGCCGCCGGAGCGTCGACCACGATGCCGTCGGCTTTCGCCAGCGGCGCCCCGGCGGGGAAGGAGCCGTCCCGCAGGTACGCATCCAGCACCGCCTGGGTCGCCTGCTTGGCCTCGGTGACGTTGGGTTCGTCGAACGGATCCACGCCCAGCACCGCGCCCGCGGTGGCGGTCGCCACCTCCCAGCGCACGCATTCGGCGCCGACCGCGGCCAGCGCGTCGCGCTCCCAGCGCAACACCGGGTGACCGGCGGCCTCGAGCGCGGCGAGCGCCGCCGTGGTCGCGGCCTCGAACGGCTTCGCGGACACCGCCACGAACACGCGGTCGTCGTGATAGAGCGACGGCGCGCCCAGCGGCTCGTCCTCGACCGGTACGATGCCGACGCCGTCCTTGCCGGTGCTCTCGGCCACCAGCTGCTCGATCCACGCGCCGAGCGGCGCCAGCTCGGCGCCCAGCACCAGCGTGAGCTTGTCGCGCCCCGCGCGCGCCAGCTCGCCGAGCGCCGCCCCCAGCGCGACGCCGGGATTGGCCGCGGCCGGCACATTGCCGCCGCAGGCCCGGACCTCGTCGTTGGCCTGCGCCGCGATCCGCTCCAGCGGCGCGCCGATCAGCGCGGCGGGGACCAGTCCGAAGTACGACAGCGCGGAGTAGCGACCGCCGATGTCGGGCGGGTTCACGAACACGCGCCGGTAGCCGCGCTGCTGCGCGAGCGTCGCGAGCGCAGTGCCCGGGTCGGTGATCGCCGCGAACGAACGCCCGGCCATGTCGCTGCGCACCTTGTGCACCCATTCGAAAAAGTACGCCTCGAACGAGCTGACCTCGAGGGTGCCGCCCGACTTGGAGGACACCAGGAAGAACGTGCGCAGCGGATCGTGCGCCTCCGCGATCGCGCGCACCGCCGCCGGCGAAGTGTCGTCGAGCACGGCGAGGTCGAGCCGCCCCCGTCGCGCACCGAACACCCGGCGGAAGGTCTCCGGCGCGAGGCTCGAGCCGCCCATGCCGAGCAGCACGCAGTGGGTGTAGCCCTCGCCGGCCAACTCCGAGGCGAAGGACTCCAGCCCGGCGATCTCGCCCTTCATCCAGGCCGGCGATGCCAGCCAGCCGAGCCGGTTCGCGGCCACCTTGCGATGCGCGGGGTCGGCGCTCCAGAGCGCGTCGTCGCGCCGCCACAGCCGCTCCGCGAAGCGCTCGCGGTCGAGCGTGGCGCAGCGCGTCGCGATGCGCCCGTCCGGATCACGCGCCGGGCCGCGCACCGCGAAAGGGCGCTGCGGCTCCGCCAGCGCGGCGCGCTTGTCCTCGAGCGCCGCGAGCAGGGTCTCGAAGGAGGTCGCGAACGCCTTCACGCCCTCGCCCTCGAGCGCGTCGATGAGCGCGCCGAGCGGCACGCCCAGCTCGGGGAGGCGCTCGAACAGGCGCTCCGCGCCGGGCAGGTCGCGGTCGATGCGCACCTCGACGGTGCCGTGGTCGTTGAACGCCGCGAGCGTCGCCAGCGGCATGGTGTTCACGGTGTCCGGCCCGATCAGCTCGTCCACGTACAGGGTGTCGGGATAGGCCGGATTCTTGGTGCTCGTCGAGGCCCACAGCGGGCGCTGCACGTGGGCGCCGCGGGCCGCCAGCGCGCGCCAGCGTGGCGCGGCGACCACCGCCTGGAAGCGCGCGTACGCGAGCCGCGCGTTGGCGACCGCGGCCTTGCCGAGCAGGCCGCGCAACTCGGACCGCTCGGGCGCCCCCTCGGGCAGCGCCGCGATGCGCTGCTCGATCGCCTTGTCCACCTTGGAGTCCACTCGCGAGACGAAGAACGACGCCACCGAGCGGATGCCGTCGAGCGGCTGGCCCGCGGCCACGCGGCGCTCGAGTCCCGCCTGGTAGGCCTCCATCACCTCGGCGTAGCGCGCGAGGGAGAAGATGAGCGTGACGTTGATGCTGATCCCTTCCGCGATCAGTTGCGCGATGGCGGGCAGGCTGGCCGCGGTGGCCGGCACCTTGACCAGGACGTTGGGCCGCGCCACCTCGCGGTGCAGCCGGCGCGCCTCGTCGATCGTGGCGGCGGTGTCGTTCGCGAGCGTCGGGCTCACCTCGATGCTGACGCGGCCGTCCAGGCCATTCGAGCGGTCGTACACCGCGCGCAGCCGGTCGCAGGCGTCCTGGATGTCCTCGATGGCGAGCGCGTCGAACAGCGCCCCGCCGGCGAGCCCGCGCGCCACGTGACGCCGCATGGCGTCGTCGTAGTCGTGGCTGTCGGTGATGGCCTGCTGGAAGATGGTCGGATTCGAGGTCACTCCGACCACGCCCGCTTCGCGGACCTGACGGTCGAACTCGCCCGACGTCAGGTGGCCGCGGCGGATGAAGTCGAGCCAGATGCTCTGGCCGAGGGCGAGCGCTCGTTCGGCACGGCTGCTCATGGGAGGTCTCCGTGGACGCGGGATGGGCCGGGGGATTGCCGCGGAGCCCGCTTGCGGGTTGCGATGTCGTGGTGGCGCCGAAGATGCTCCCGCCGGTCCGCCGGCGTCAACGCGGCGGCCGCCCGTGCGGTCAGACGCCGGCGCGGAACTTGATGCTGCAGCCGAGCGACTTGGTCTGGGCGAGCGGGATCGGCTTGCCCGCGAGCAGCGCCGCGACCGCGTCCGCGAGATAGCGCTGCTTCACCGCGCCCGGGTCACGGGCGTTGTCGTCGATGGTGCCGTGGTAGACCAGCGCGCCGGAGGCGTCGAACAGATACGCCTCGGGCGTGCGCGTCGCGCCGAATGCGCGCGCCACGCGACTGGTCGCGTCCACCGCGTACGGGAATTGCAGTCCCAGGGACTGCGCGCGCTTCACCATCGGATCGAACGCGTCCTCGGGATAGGCGCTCGGGTCGTTCGGGTTCACCGCGATGACTCCGAGCCCGCGGCGCGTCGCGTCGTTGCCGAGCGCGGCGATGCGGCGCTCCCAGGCCTGCGCGTAGGGGCAGTGGTTGCACGTGAACACGACCAGCAGCCCCTTGTCGCTCCGCACACCCGCGAGCGTGACGTCCTTGCCGCTCACGGCGCGGAGCTTCTCGGCCGCCATCGGAGCGGCGTCGCCGAGCGCGAGGCCGTCGGCGCGGACGGTGGAACACGAGAGGGCCAGCGCGGCGCCGAGCAGGCCGGAGAGGACGAGAGTACGCATGGTGGAGCCTCCTGCGGGATCAGCGCGGTGCGGCCTCGCGCGCGAGGGCCGCGGCCACGGCGGATGCGAATCGCTGCGAGTCGGCGGCCCCTTCCCAGAACCTCACCAGTGAGCCGTGCGCATCGTACACGAACGTCGCCGGCAGCGCCCCCGTCCAGCGCGGCTCGAGCGCGTCGATGAACGCCATGTCGTCGCCGGTCTTCAGGAACGTGGGGAAGTCCACGCCCAGGCGGGTCAGGTAGGACTGCGCGGTGCCACTGTCGAAGTCGGCCGACACGAGCGCGACCCGCAGGCCGTCCGCCCGATGCGCCCGCCGGATCGCGAGCAGCGCGGGCATCTCGGCGCGGCACGGCGCGCACCACGAGGCCCAGATGTTCACGAGCGTCACCTTCGCGCCGGGCGCCCGGGCGAGCGCCACCACGTCCCGGGCGGTGACCGGCGTCACGCGCGGTCCGCCGCCGGGCGCCGCGGCGGCGGGTGCCGGGGCGGGGGCGCGCTCCACCGGCGTGCCGCTCGCGGGTGCTCGCCGCGCTGCGGCGGGCGGTCCACCGCGGCCGCACGCGCCCAGCGCGAGCACTCCCAGCGCCGCGAGCGTGAGGAGCGCGGATCTCAGGCGCGCGCCCATGCCTGCACGCGTTCGACGACCGCCTCGGGGGTGAACCCGAGATGGCGCGCGAGGTCGGCGGCGGGCGCCGAGGCGCCGAACCGGTCGATGCCGATCGCGAGGCCGGCCTCGCCGATGAAGCGGCGCCAGTAGCCGGTGCATCCCGCTTCGATGCTCACGCGGCGGCCGCCGGGCGGCAGCACCGCGTCGCGCCACGCGCGCTCCTGAGCCAGGAACAGCTCGGGCGCCGGCAGGCTCACGACGCGGCTCGCGTGCCCCGCGGCCGCGAGGCGCCTGGCCGCCTCCACCGCGAGCGCCACCTCGGAGCCGGTCGCGATCAGGGTGAGCGCGTCGCCGCCGGCCTCGCGCACGACGTAGCCGCCGCGCCGCAGATGCGCGGGCACGAACGACGCGGGGCGCTCGAGCGCTGGCAGGCTCTGGCGCGTGAGCGCGAGCAGCGTGGGCCCGTCGCGCCGCTCGAGCGCGAGCGCCCACGCGGCGGCCGTCTCGAGTCCGTCGGCCGGGCGGATCACGCGCAATCCCGGGATGGCGCGCAGCGCCTCGAGATGCTCGACCGGCTGGTGGGTGGGCCCGTCCTCGCCGAGGAACACGCTATCGTGCGTGAACACCCACACCACCTGCGCCCCCATCAGGGCCGACAGGCGGATCGCGGGGCGCGCGTAGTCGGTGAACACCAGGAACGACGCGCCGTAGGGGATGAAGCCGCCGTGCAGCGCGAGGCCGTTCAGCACCGCGCCCATGCCGAGCTCGCGCACCCCGAAGTGCAGGTTGCGGCCGCCGTACCCGGATCGCGTGATCGCCGCCGCGTCCTTGATCCACGTCTTGGTCGAGGGCTCGAGGTCGGCGCTGCCGCCGATCAACGACGGCACCAGGGCCGCGGCCTGCTGCAGCACCGCGTTGCCGTGCGCGCGGGTGGCGGCGGCGGTGGCCGGCGCCTGTGCGACCAGCCGGTCGAACAGGTCGGCGGGCACCGCCTGCTCCAGCAGGGCGCCGTAGCGCGCCGCGTCCGCGGGTGCCGCTGCCCGCCACGCCATCAGTCGCTGCTCCCATTCCAGGCGCGCGCGGTCGAGCTCGGCGGTGCGCGCGGCGAAGTGCGCGTGCACCGCGTCGGGGATCAGGAACGACGGGCTCGCGGGCCAGCCGCGCGCCCGCTTGGCGCCGGCCAGCTCCTCGGCGCCGAGCGGCTCGCCGTGCGCGGCGGCGGTGTCCTGCTTGGTCGGAGCGCCGTAGGCGATATGGCTGCGCGCGATGATCAGGCTCGGGCGCGCGGTCTCGGCGACCGCCGCGCCGATCGCGGCGTCGATCGCAGCGCGGTCGTAGGCGTCCACTCGCTGAACGTGCCAGCCGTAGGCGGCGAAGCGGGCGCCGACGTCCTCGCTCCAGGCGAGCGCGGTGTCGCCTTCGATCGTGATGTGGTTGTCGTCGTACACCATCGTGAGGTTGCCGAGTCCCCAGTGCGCCGCCAGCGAGGCGGCCTCGGAGCTGACGCCCTCCATGAGGTCGCCGTCACCGCACATGCCGAACACGCGCGCGGGTGCGGGCGCGAGCGGGTGCTCGCCTACGCGCGCGGCGAGCATGCGGGCCGCGAGCGCCATGCCGACCGCATTGCCGAACCCCTGGCCGAGCGGCCCGGTGGTGGTCTCGACCCCGGGGGTGTGTCCGTGCTCGGGATGGCCCGGCGTGCGACTGCCCCACTGGCGGAAGCGCTTGAGCTCCTCGAGGGGCAGGTCGTAGCCGGTCAGGTGGAGCAGCGCGTACAGCAGCATCGAGCCATGCCCGCCCGACAGCACGAAGCGGTCGCGCCCCGGCCAGGCGGGATCGTGCGGAGCGTGACGCAGGTGCCGCATCCACATCACGTACGCGACGTCCGCCATCCCCATCGGCATGCCGGGGTGCCCGCTCCGGGCCTGCTCGACCGCGTCGGCGGCGAGGAAGCGGATGCACTCGACGGCCTGCTGCTCCACGAGCGGGTCCACGGGGGTCATGCGTCCTCCAGCGCGACGTGCGCCGCGCCCCACAACGGGGCCTGTGCGTCGAGCACCACGTGCACCGGGATTCCGGCGAGGAGCGGCGAGAGCCGTCCCTTGGCCCCGAACGCGCGCACGAATCGTCCGTCGCGCAGGAACGGCAGGATGCGCGGGGCGATGCCGCCGGCCACGTACAGCCCGCCGATCGCGAGCATCTTGAGCGCCAGGTTGCCGGCCTCGGCTCCGTACAGCTCGACGAAGCGCTCGAGCGCCAGCCGGGCCCGCTCGCACGAGCCGTCGAGCGCGCACGCGGTGACGAACGCCGCGGGATCCGCGGCCGCGTCGAAGCGCTGCGCGACCGCGGGCGGCTCGTCGCCGCGCGCGCTCGCGCGCAGGAAGCGGTAGAGGCTCGCCAGGCCCGGCCCCGAGAGCACGCGCTCGTACGACACGCGGCCGTGGCGCCCGCGCAGCCACACCAGCAACTCGTCCTCGAGCGGATCCCGCGGCGCCAGGTCGCAATGGCCGCCCTCCGACGGCGAGGGGATCCAGCGGCCGTCGCGATGCACCAGCAGGCCTTCCCCGAGCCCGGTGCCGGCCGCGATCAGCGCGCGGTTGCCGGAGCGCTCCTCGCCGGGCTGCAGCGTCTCGAGGTCCTCGGCGCCCAGGGTCGCGATCCCCCACGCGGTCGCCTCGAGGTCGTTCAGCAGGCGCACCCGGCGGGCTCCCAGCGAGCGCGCGAGCGCGGTCCCGTCGACCACCCACGGCAGGTTGGTGGCCTCGCAGCGGTCGCCCACGACCGGACCCGCGACGCCGATGGCGGCGCGCGCGATGGCGGGCGCCGGCTGGCCGAGGAAGGCGCGCACGCAGTCCTCGAACGTCGCGTACTCGCGGCTCGCGAAGCGTCCCTCGCGCGCGGGCTTCCGCGGCGACGCACCTTCGGCGTAGAGTGCGAACTGGACCTTGGTTCCGCCGACGTCCGCAGCGAGGATCATGACGGGGCATCGTAGCGGCCGCGCGCGCGGTGCGCCAGCGTCCCATCGCCCCGGCTCCCCGCGCATCCAAGGAAAGCACCGCTCGCCTTCGACCCGGATCCGCCCGATGGATCACCCGCGTCCGACATCCGACCTGCCGCCGCTCTCGCCCGCCGAGTACCTGCGCTACGGGCGGCACCTGGTGCTGCCCGAGGTGGGTGAGGAGGGGCAGCGTCGCCTCAAGGCGGCGAGCGTGCTGCTGGTCGGTGCGGGCGGGCTCGGCTCGCCGCTCGCGCTGTACCTCGCCGCGGCCGGGGTCGGGCGCCTCGGGATCGTCGACTTCGACGTCGTCGACGCCTCGAACCTGCAGCGCCAGGTGCTGCACGGCACCGACGACCTCGGGCGCGCCAAGGTCGAGTCCGCGAGCCTGCGCATCGCCGAGCTGAATCCCCACGTGAAGGTCGAGCCGCATCGCGCGCGGCTGGCCCGCGACAACGCGCTCGAGGTGATGCGCGGCTACGACGTGGTCGCCGACGGCGCCGACAACTTCGCGACGCGCTACCTGGTGAACGACGCGTGCGTGATGCTCGGCATCCCCAACGTGCACGGCAGCGTGTTCCGCTTCGAGGGCCAGGCGAGCGTGTTCGACGCGCGCCGCGGTCCGTGTTATCGCTGCCTCTATCCGGACCCGCCGCCTCCCGGGCTGGTGCCTTCGTGCGCCGAGGGCGGGGTGCTCGGCGTGCTGCCGGGCGTGATCGGCATGGTGCAGGCGGTGGAGACGCTCAAGCTGCTGCTCGGCGTGGGCGAGCCGCTGATCGGACGGCTGCTGGTGTTCGATGCGCTGGCGATGCGCTTCCGCGAGCTCACGCTGCGCAAGGACCCGGATTGCCCGATGTGCGGCGAACGGCCTACGATCCAGGCGCTGATCGACTACGACCAGTTCTGCGGCGTCGCGCCCGAGCCGGCGGCGACCGCGACCGAGGAGGACATGTTCGGCGGACGGAGACCATCCGACGGACCGCCGCGCGACGTCTCGCCACGCGAACTGGCCGAGCGCCTGCAGCGAGGCGAGGACGTGATGCTGGTGGACGTGCGCGAGCCGCACGAATGGCAGATCGCGCGCCTGCCCGGTGCCACGCTCGTGCCCCTGCGCACGCTGCCGGCGCGAATACAGGACCTCGATCGCGAGCGGACCGTGGTGCTCTACTGCCACCACGGCGCGCGCAGCCTCCACGCGCTCGAGCTCCTGAAGCGGTCGGGCTTCACCCGGCTCCAGAACCTGCGGGGCGGCATCGACGCGTGGTCGCGTGACGTCGATCCGGCGCTGCCGCGTTACTGAGGAGGGCTCACCATGTCTCAGCGCCTCGTCCTGCTCGCCGCCGCGGCCGCACTGGCGGCGGCACTCGTCGCGTCGTGCGCCACCAACCCGGTCACCGGCCGCCGCGAGCTGTCGCTGGTGAGCGCGGACCAGGAGCTGGCGATCGGCAAGGAGGGGTATCCGGCGGTGGTCGCCGAGTACGGCCGCTACGACGACGCGGCGGTCCAGGCCTATGTCGACAGCGTGGGGCAGTCGCTGGCGAAGGTCTCGCACCGGCCGGACCTCGCGTGGACGTTCACGGTGCTCGACGACCCGGTGGTGAACGCGTTCGCGATGCCCGGCGGCTACATCTACATCACGCGCGGCATCCTCTCGTACTTGAACTCCGAGGCGCAGCTGGCCGGCGTGCTGGGCCACGAGATCGGCCATGTCACCGCGCGACACGGTGCCAAGCAGATGACCCAGCAGCAGGTCCTCGGGCTCGGGCTCGCGGTGGGCTCGGCGTTCTCGTCGACCGTGCGCCAGTACAACAGCGAGGCGCAGCAGGCGCTCGGGCTGCTGATGCTCAAGTACAGCCGCGACGACGAGACCCAGGCGGACGAGCTCGGCGTCGGCTACTCGACCAAGGCGGGCTGGGACCCGCGCCAGATCCCCTCGACCTACGCCATGCTGAAGCGCATCAGCGAGAGCAGCGGACAGCGGCTGCCGGCGTTCCTCTCGACCCACCCCGATCCGGGCGATCGTGAGCAGCGCACCTCGGCGCTGGCGGCGACCGCGGCCGCGGGTCACACCGGCCTGATCGTGCGCCAGCGCGACTACGTGCGGCGGCTCGACGGCGTGGTGTTCGGCGCCGATCCACGGCAGGGCTACTTCGACGGCGCGCGCTACACCCAGCCCGAGATGCGGCTCGAGATCACGTTCCCGAGCGGCTGGCAGACGCAGGACCAGAAGAGCGCGGTGGTGGCGGCGGCGCCCAACCAGGCCGGCCAGATGCAGATGACGCTGGCGCAGGCCGGCACGCTCTCACCCGAGGGGTTCGTGGCCGCGCTCCGGCAGAAGGGCGCCGTGAGCGAGGCGGCGGGGCGCAACGAGTCGATCGGCGGGTGGCCCGCGTGGGTCGGGCACCTGGCGGTGCCGGACGGGCAGGGCGGCGTGCAGTCGATGTTCGCGGCGTTCGTGCGCCAGAGTCCCGATCGCATGCTGCAGATCGTCGGACTGGGCAAGACCACCGCCGAGGACGACGCGATCGCCCGCGCCGCGCGCTCGCTGCGCCCGGTGACCGATCCGGCGCGCCTGAACGTGACGCCCGACCGCGTCCGCGTGGTCGCCGCCACCGCGAACGGCACGCTCTCCGAGACGCTGCCAAAGCTCGGCGCCCAGGCGCTCGGCGCCGAGGAGACCGCGGTGCTCAACAACCTCCAGCTGGACGAGACGGTGCGCACCGGCGAATCGCTGAAGCTCGTCAGGGCAGGACGCGCACGCTAGCGGAGTGAGCGTGCGGGTCGCGAAGGCGAGCGTGCAGGATGCGCCCACGACCCAGCGCGCGCGGCCTGCTCGAGCGCCCACGCAGTCTGGGCGACACGGGATTGCGCGCCCGGCTTCGCGCGACCGCGCCCGGCACGGCACCTGCAGTGAAGTCCCATTGGGTGTCGCGACCCGCACGTGCCCACGCGACTCCCGCGCCGGGCCCCTCCCGGTGGCCGTGGGGCACGTGCAGCTCCGGCGAGCTACCGACCGATCGGTCGGCGCGCCGGCGGAGGTCGCATGCGACTGCCGCGCCCATTCGTCCTGCTGCTCGGCCTGGTCTTGAGCCTGATGCTGCCAGCGTGCGGTCGTCTTCCCACCGCCCCGTACGATTCCGGGACCCTCGCGCCCACCACCCAGCCAGCCGCGATCACGCTCGCCAAGCTACGGCCGAACGTCAACCCCGACGAGGGGCCGACCCCGCTGGTCGTCAGCGAGCGCATCGATGGCACCCGCGGGGCTGTGCTGATCGCGGGCCGCTTCACGCTGGTGGTGCCCCCGGGTGCGTCCCATGGCCAGGTCGTCGTCACGATGGAGCTGCCGGATCCGAGCCAGCCGATCTGTGACCTGCGGATCGCGCCGGCCTCGGCGAACGGGTTCCTCATCCCCGTCACGCTGACCGCCGATTGCCGGGATCTGCTCGGGGTCGGCACCCCGCAGACCTTCGCGATCGCGTGGTTCGATCCGGAGGCGGGCGTCTGGCGGCCGGTCCCGGGCAGCGTCATGAATGGCCGGACCCGCACGGTCCACGCGCCGCTGTCTCAGTTCTCGCGCTGCGGCGTGATCCAGACCGCGGACGACGGGCGGGCCGGTTGGTGAAGTTCTCTCGCGGCTGAAGCCGCGTCTCCGCGCCAGCGCGGACCACGGACGCCCCGCTCTCACGAGTGGGGCGTCCTACTTTGTGCAGGCGCGCCGGTTCGCTCCGCTTCGCGCTCCGATTCACAACCCCGTTGACAGGCTCCAGATGCCCGAGTAACTTGCCGCGGTCCTTCACCCACGAGGGCTCATGAAGAAGATCATCGCGTTCTCCATCCTCGTGATGTTCGCCGCCGCGACCGCGGCCTTCACGCAATCCTTCTCGGTCCAGAACGGCGATCGTCGCGGGCCGACGCAGCCCATACGATTCAGCCACCAGATCCACGCCGGCAAGCTCGAGATGCCGTGCCTGTACTGCCACGTGGGCGCCGAGAAGTCGCCGATCGCGAACCTGCCGGCGCTCGGCACGTGCATGGGCTGCCACAAGATCGCGGTCGCCGACCGCCCGGAGATCCAGAAGCTCGCCAGCTACTGGGAGCGCTCCCAGCCGGTGCCGTGGGCCGAAGTGTACCGCCTGCCCGATCACGTGAAGTTCAACCACAAGCGTCACGTGCTGAAGGGCATCCAGTGTCAGGAATGCCACGGGCCGGTGCAGGAGATGACGGTCGTCTACCAGTATCCGTCGCTCAAGATGGGCTGGTGCGTGAACTGCCATCGCCGGCACGAGAGCGATCCCCAGAACCCGGCCAGCACCGACTGCCTGGTCTGCCACCACTGAGGAGCCATGTCGGATCCGGTATTCCACCGTCGTGACTTCCTGAAGCTCGTGGGCGTGGGTGCCGCCGGCACGCTGTCCGGCTGCGCCGCGCCTCCCGCCGAGCGACTGATCCCGTATCTCGTTCCGCCCAACGACGTGCTCCCCGGCATCTCGTACTGGTACGCCTCCACCTGCCGCGAGTGCCCGGTGGGCTGCGGCATCCTGGTCAAGCAGCGCGACGGGCGCGCGATCAAGATCGAGGGCAATCCCGCCCACCCGGTGGGACGCGGCGGCGTGTGCGCACGCGGCCACGCCGGGCTGCAGGGGCTCTATCACCCCGATCGCCTCAAGTCGCCGATGGTGAAGAAGGACGGGGTGTGGAAGGCGATCGGCTGGGATCAGGCGCTGGCGCTGGCGGGCGAGCAGCTCGGCGCGGCGCGGTCGCGCAAGGACGCCATCGCGGTGCTCACCGGCAACCACACGGGCTCGCTGCACGCGCTCGCGAACGAGTTCGCGGCGGCGGCGGGCGGCAGCCACCTGGTGTACGAGGCGTTCGCCCACGAGAGCCTGCGCGAGGCGAACCGCCGCACGTTCGGCGTCGCGGCGGTGCCGCACCACGACTTCGCCGCGGCCCATCTGGTCATCGGCTTCGGTGCCGACTTCCTCGAGACGTGGGGCTCCCCGGTCACGTACGCGCGCGACTTCGCCGCGATGCGCGCGCGGCCGTCGTCGGGCTTCATCGCCATCGAGCCGCGCATGTCGCTGACTGGCGCCAACGCGGACGAGTGGTTCGGCGCGAAGCCCGGCTCCGAGATGGCGGTGGCCCTCGGCATCGCGAACGCGATCGTCACGCAGGGCCTCGCGGCCGTGGACACCAGCCGCCTGCGCGACGCGCTCGCGCCCTGGACGCCCGAGGAGGTCGAGAAGCTCTCCGACGTGCCGGCGGGTGAGATCGCCGAGATGGCGGTGCAGTTCGCGGGCGCCAAGCCGAGCCTGGCGGTCGCCGGCGGCATCGCGACGCAGAGCGAGCAGTCGGTGGGGCTCCTCACCGCGGTCAACCTGCTGAACTGGGTGGCCGGGAACGTGAACCGCACGGTGCGCTTCGACCGCACGCTCAACTTCGACGACGTCGCCTCCTTCGCCCAGTTCCAGGGACTCCTGAAGCGGATGGAGGAGGGGCAGGTCGACGTGCTGGTGATCGCGGGCACCAATCCGGCGTACAGCACGCCGGCCTGGGCCGGCTTCACGTCCGCGATGGACAAGGTCACCTACGCCATCGGCGTCACCGAGGTACTGGACGAGACCAGCGAGCGCTGTGACCTCGTGCTGCCCTCGAGCCACGCGCTCGAGACGCTCGGCGACGCGCAGACCGCGCGGGGCGTGTACTCGCTGACGCAGCCGGCGATGCAGCGGCTGCCGCAGTTCGACGCGCGGCCCGCCGGCGACGTGTTCCTCGGACTGGCGAAGGCCGGCGGCTTCGGCGCGTTCCCCGACACGTGGGAGGCGTACCTCAAGTCGCGCTGGGCGCCGCTGCACGCGCGCTTCGGCAAGGGGCGGGACTTCGAGACCTTCTGGCACGGCGCGCTGCAGACCGGCGGCGTCTGGGAGGAGCCCGCGGCGACTCCAGTGGCGTGGACCGGCGGCGTGCCCGCGTTCGCTCCGCCGGCGTTCAAGGGCGCCGGCGAGCTGACCCTGGTGCTGTTCGCCTCGCCGAACCACTACGACGGGCGCGGCGCGAACAAGCCGTGGCTGCAGGAGCTGCCCGACCCGACCACGAAGGTGGTGTGGGGGACATGGGCCGAGATCCATCCGGACACCGCCAAGGCGCTGGGCGTCTCGAAGGGCGATCCGATCCGGGTCGAGACCGAGGCGGGCGCGCTCGAGCTGCCGGTCTACCCGTACCCGGGCGTGCGCCGCGACGTGGTCGCGATCCCGCTCGGTCAGGGGCACACCGCGTTCACGCGCTACGCGACGAATCTGGGCGTCAACCCGCTCGCGCTGCTGCCGCCGGCGCAGGACGCCGCGTCGGGCGCGGTGGCCTACCTCGCCGCGCGCGCCAAGGTCAGCCGCGGCAGCCACGCCGCGCGGCTGGTGTACACGCAGCGCTCGATGGACCAGTGGGACCGCGGCTTCGCGCAGGTGATCCCGGTATCGCAGCTCACCGGCCAGACGCCGACGGGTCCGCTCGGCGCCGAGAGCGCCGAGCCGTCGCACGGCGCGGCGACCAGCAAGGCCCACCTCGGCGGCCACGGCCCGGGCGAGCGCCATACGTTCGATCCTTCGCAGCTGAAGCCGGGGCGTTACACGGAGCCGCTCGCGCGGCCCGCCGGCGAGCGCACGCCGGCCCACGCGATCACTGCGTTCGAATCCGAGAACAAGGCGCGCGGCCCGCGCCAGAATCCGGTGAACGTCGGGCCCTACAAGTACGCCGAACACCGCTGGGCGATGGCCATCGACATCAACGCCTGCAACGGCTGCAGCGCGTGCGTGACGGCGTGCTACGCGGAGAACAACATCCCGACCGTCGGCCCCGCGATGGTGGAGCGCGGGCGTGAGATGTCGTGGATCCGCATCGACCGCTTCGAGCAGCAGATCGGCATCCCGGACCGCCACAACGACGTGCGATTCGTGCCGCTGATGTGCCAACACTGCACCGACGCCCCGTGCGAGGACGTGTGCCCCGTCTACGCCACCTATCACAATCCCGAGGGGCTCAACGCGCAGGTCTACAACCGGTGCATCGGCACGAAGTACTGCTCCAACAACTGCCCCTACAAGGTGCGCGTGTTCAACTTCTTCGACTACAGCGCGCCCGAGAAGGTCACGTTTGCGTTCCCCGAGCCGCTCAACTGGCAGCTCAATCCCGACGTGACGGTGCGCTCGAAGGGCGTCATGGAGAAGTGCACCATGTGCATCCAGCGCATCCTCGAGGGCAAGGGGCAGGCGAAGGACGAGAACCGCAAGGTGCGCGACGGCGACATCCAGACCGCGTGCGCGCAGTCGTGCCCGAGCCAGGCGATCGTGTTCGGCGATCTCGCCGACGAGACCAGTGAGGTGTACCGGCACTCGCACGACCACTTGCGGCGCTACTGGGTGCTCGAGGAGCTCAACACCCGGCCGGGCGTCACCTATCTCAAGAAGATCCACCGCGAGCACGTCTGAGCGAGGCCGACCGAATGACCGACATCGCCCTTCCGAAGGTGGGACCCGACGCCGGCGCCACGCTGCCCGGAGCGCCGGCACCGCCCATGACCCAGCGCAAGATCAACGACGACGTGCTGGGGATGGTGACGAAGCCGGGCCGCATCTGGTGGACCGTGTTCCTGCTCGACCTGATGGTGGTGGGGCTCGCGCTGATGGTCGTGCGCAACATCATCGTGCGCGGCTGGGGCGTGAGCGGCTTCATCCGCCCGGTCATGTGGGCGACCGACATCACGAACTTCGTGTTCTGGGTCGGCATCGCGCACTGCGGCACGCTGGTGTCGGCGATCCTGTTCCTGTTCCGCTCGCACTTCCGCCGCGCGGTCTACCGCGTCTCCGAGGCGATGACGGTGTTCGGCGTGCTGACCGCGGCGATGTTCCCCGCGATGCACACCGGCCGCCCGTGGTTCGACTACTGGTTGTTCCCGTATCCGAACCAGCGCGGCCTGTGGCCGAACTTCCGCTCGCCGCTCGAGTGGGACGTGTTCGCGGTCAACACCTACCTGACGGTCTCGACGATCTTCTTCCTGGTGGGTTTGATCCCCGACTGCGCGGCGGCGCGCGACCGCGCCCGGCACCCGATCATGCGGTTGCTCTACTCGGTGTTCGCGTGCGGCTGGACCGGCTCGAACACCCAGTGGAAGCATTTCTACAGCGCGTACCTGTACTTCGCGGCGCTCGCCACGCCGCTGGTGCTCTCGGTGCACAGCGTGGTGTCGTGGGACTTCGCGATGGCGCAGACGCCCGGCTGGCACAGCACGCTGTTCGCGCCCTACTTCGTGGCCGGCGCGATCTTCTCCGGCGTGGCGATGGTCATCAACCTGCTCATCCCGATCCGCAAGATCTACAAGCTCGAGCACATCGTCACGACCGATCACATCGAGAAGCTCTCCAAGCTGGTGCTGCTGACCTCGAGCATCGTCTTCTACTCCTACATGACCGAGGTGTTCTTCGCCTGGTACGGCCCGAGCAAGCACGAGCGCGACCTGTTCTGGTACCGCGCGACCGGCCACTACTGGTGGGCGTTCTGGATCATGTTCACGTGCAACTGCGTGCTGCCGCTGTCGCTGTGGTTCAAGCGAATGCGCCGCAGCACGGTGCCGCTGTTCATCCTCTGCCTGTTCGTGAACGTCGGCATGTGGTTCGAGCGCTTCGTGATCATCGTGACGTCGCTGGCACGCTCGTTCGATCCCGCGACGTGGGTGGAGTACAAGATGTCGTGGGCCGAGGCGACCTACACGGTCGGCGCGTTCGCCTGGTTCTTCATGTTCTTCCTGATCTTCATCCGCTTCCTGCCCGCGTTCTCGATCGCCGAGATCAAGGAGACGCTGGCGTTCCCGATGCGAAAGAAGGCGCACTGAGATGCTCGGCCTGATCGAGAAGCTGCTGCAGGGGCCGTCCCAGCGCCATCAGGGCGTGATGGGCGTGTACTACTTCGTCGACGACGCCGCCGACGCGGTGCGCACGCTGCGCCAGGACGGGCACAAGGACCTGAGCGTGTTCTCGCCGGTCCCGCACCACGAGATCGAGCACGCGCTCGATCAAGGCCCGTCGATGGTGCGCTGGATCACGCTCTGCGGCGGGATCCTCGGCCTCACGGGCGGCATCTCGCTGTGCATCTACTCGGTGGTCGCGTATCCGCTGGTCATCGGAGGCAAGGAGCTGATCTCGATCCCGCCGTTCGTGGTGATCGCCTACGAATCGATGATCCTGCTGGGCGGGCTCGCCAACCTGTTCGGCATGCTCGCGCTGGCCCGGCTGCCGCAGCTGAGCCCCCGCGCCCCGTACGACCCGCGATTCACCGAGGATCGCATCGGCGTCTGGGTGCCGTGCGCCGGCGACGCCGCGGGCCGCGTGGTCGACACGCTGAAGGGCCTCGGTGCAGAAGAGGTGACGCTCCATGCTTAAGGTCACGATCGCCGCGATCGCCGTCGGACTGCTCACGCTGTGGTCGGTGGGCAGCGTGCGCCAGGGCGCGCGCGACCTCTGGAACGCGAACGTGCACTGGGGCTACTACCCGCAGCGCGACATGCGGTGGACGGTGGCCATCAAGCCGCAGAAGACCATCAATCGCCCGCCGGACGACGCGAGCGTGCCGGTGACCGGGCGCGAGTGGGTCACCGACCGCGAGGTGCTCGCCGCCACGCTGGTGAACCCGACCGCGCCGGCCGACCTGGACTCCTCGATCGCGCGCGGCGAGCGCAAGTTCGCCAAGACGTGCGTGCCGTGCCACGGCACCCGCATGATCGGCGACGGCAAGGTGGCGCAGTTGTTCATGCCGCCGCCCGACCTGCTCGCCGAGGCCACCCGCAAGCGCAAGGACGGCTACATCTACTCGTACATCCGCAACGGGGGCGTGGTCATGCCGAGCTACGGCGCCGCCGTGTCCTCGCACGAGGCCTGGGACCTGGTGAACTACCTCCGGCACATGCAGACGATGGAGCCTCGATGAGTTCCGCGGCCGACGCGACGCTTCGCGACCTGGCTGGCAAGCTGCCGGTCCGTCCCAATCGGCGCAAGCGCCAGCTCTGGATGCTGTGCATGGCGATCGGCGTGATCTCGTTCGCGGCGCTGCTCCTGACGCAGCCGCAGCGCGCGTGGGGCTCGTTCGCGATCAACACGCTCTACTGGCTCGGGATCGCGATGGGCGGCGTGTTGCTGTCCGCCGGGATCCGGCTGTCCAACGGACGCTGGGCCGGCCCGTTGATGCGGATCGGTGAGTCGTTCTCGGCCTTCCTGCCGGTCGGCTTCGTGGCCATGCTGGTGCTGCTGTTCGGCGGCATCTGGACCTACCTGCCGTGGACGCGCCACGTCGAGCCGCGCATGGCGCTCTATCTCAACGTACCGTTCCTCTACGCGCGCACCATCATCGGGCTGGGGCTGTTCACCTGGCTGGCGCGCGACCTGGCGCGCGTCTCGCTGCGCACCGACGCCCACCTGCTCAAGGACCACGTGGCCCCCGAGCTGCGGCCCGAGTACGAGAAGCTCAGCGCGGGCTGGCGCGGCGACGAGGCGGAGGTCGACTGGCAACGCGACCGGCTGTCCAAGCGCTCGCCGCAGCTCGCGGTGCTGTTCGCGATCTCCGTCACGCTGCTCGCGTGGGACTTCATCATGGGGCTCACGCCGGAGTGGGTGAGCGCCCTGTTCGGCTGGTGGGTGTTCATGGGCGCGTTCCTCACCGGCATCGCGATGACCGCGTTCCTCGCCACCCAGCTGCGCACGAAGTACCGGCTCGAGGCCTACATCACCGAGAAGCATTTCTGGGACGTGGGCAAGCTGCTGTTCGCGATCTGCATCTTCTGGGTCTACCAGTTCTGGTCGCAGTACCTGCCGATCTGGTACGCGAACATGCCGGAGGAGACCTGGTGGGTGTTCGTGCGCTTCGAGGACCCGTGGCGGCCGATCGCGTTCACCGTGTTCACCATGGTGTTCCTGCTGCCGTTCGTCGGGCTCATGAACATGTACACGAAGAAGAGCCCGTTCTGGCTCGGCGCGTTCAGCCTGTGCGTGCTGGTCGGCATGTGGCTGGAGCGGCACCTGCTCGTGATGCCGTCGATCCATCCCGACAGCGTGTGGATCGGGCTGCCGGAGATCGGGATGACGCTCGGCTTCCTGGGCCTGTTCGGCTGGACGGTGCAGGGCTTCCTGAGCAAGTACCCGTCGGTGAAAGTGACCGACGCGTTAGCCGCGGCGGGAGGCACCGGGCACTAGCCGCGTCGCTGCGCGCGCGACCAGACGCCCGGGCCCTCCCGCGAGGATGGCCCGGGCGTCGTGCTTGGGGCGCGATCGGATGGCGCCTGCGCCCGCGTTACGCGAGGATGCGGGGAGGATGTGCCGGGGTGGTGGAACTGGCTAGACACGGCGGACTTAAAATCCGCTGGGCTCACGCCCGTCCGGGTTCGACTCCCGGCCCCGGCACTAAGACCTTCGAACAGGCTGGCCACCTGACCGTACGTGGGCTGGTCCGTGCGTGGACCCTGCGCCGCGCGATATGCGACAGGATGCGTTCCAGGACCGCCGGTCTGGTGACGAGCCTGACGATGCCTGCCGCGCCGCCGCACTGCGCGAACACCTCGACTTCCACCCGAAACATCACCCGCGACAATTCCAACCGGCGCTGCGGGCGTGCCTGAAGGCCTGGCGAGGAGCCCTCGCGCTGCCCGCCGATCGACCCCGGGGCGCACAGCATCGTAGTGCAGCCGCGGCTTGGCGACCGGAGCGCCGGCCGAGTAGGGGGCCACCCGCAGCAGGGCTTCTCGATCCTCGATGCTCGGACCGAAGCAGTTCTTGTGGGCGCAGTTCCTCGGGAATACCCTCTTGGCATTGGTACTTGGAAACGGCGATCCCCCACGCTGAGATGTCGTGTCAGCCACGGACACGTGTCGCGCGCAAGAAGCCGAGACCTCCCGCGTGATGCGCGAGTTCGATCCACGTTCATGCCGCAGAGGCCAAGATCCGCACTGCGGTGGCCCCGACCCGGCCGGGCGCATCGCAGGGACCTCGACGTCTAGTGGAGATGCATCCATGCTTCGTCGCGCTACCCCTCTCGTGGTGGCCGTCCTCGCGATCACGCTCGGCGCCTCGGCGGCGTCCGCCGGACTCCGCACACCGCAGGTCCAGGTCAACGGCACCTCCCTACAGAACTACCTGAATAGCGTCGGCGAATCGATCAACGTGACGACCGATCAAATCGACGCTCTGTCGTGGAATTCGGTCGACTTTGGCGATGCCAGATTCAGGATGATGATCGAGCTCGGCGGCAACGCCGCGAGCAACTCGGTCGGCGTGTACAACGCCGGAGCGGTCCCGCCGTCGCCCGATCTCTATGAAGTGTTCCCGGACGTGGCCGATGCCGGCTGGTTCGCCATCGTGTCGTTCGATCCGGGCGGCACGATGATCGTGAATCTATTCGACACCATGGCGACGCTGCAGAGCACGACCACCTACTTGGGTGTGACCTGGCTGCTTGGGTTCTATCTGCAAGGTCCAGGGGGACTGTTCTACACCCAGGACTACCGCAACGGCGGTGGGCTGCCTCAGGCACTCGCCTTTGAGGGCACAGGCGTCAACGCGGGGGCGCGATGGCTGGCGTTCGAGGACCAGGACCGCAGCATCAGCAGCGAGTCCGATTTCGACGACGCGGTGCTGTTCCTCGAGGCGTTCGAGCCCGCGGCGCTCGCGGGCGGCACCACGTGGGGTGGACTGAAGGCGCGCTACCGCTAGCGCGACCTATTCGTGAAGCCGTCGATGGCGGGCTC
Organism: Candidatus Eiseniibacteriota bacterium; assembly: GCA_963725865.1. Lineage (GTDB taxonomy): Bacteria > Eisenbacteria > RBG-16-71-46 > RBG-16-71-46 > RBG-16-71-46 > CAVSAC01. The sequence continues at coordinate 672,106 of CAVSAC010000010.1, read as the reverse complement.
GTGATCGCGTGAACGTGGGGCGATCGCCGTCGGAGAGGGTGCGCGAAGGCGCGCTGGGGCTGCAAGGGCGGATCTCTCGGGGCGATCCTCGCGACGGACACGTTCGCGGGTGAGATTCGGTCGGAGCTCCGCCCCGCGCGATCATGTCGGAGCTTTGCGATGCGGACGAAGCGTTCGATCTCAGCCGGGAACGGCGCCGCTCTTTAGCGCGAGCACTCGCCAGCCGTCGCGGTACGGGAACGCAGCCGGCAGGCGCAGTACGAGCCGGCGAGCCGAGGCGATGACCTGGACGCCGATCTTGAGCAGCTCGAGTCGCAGGGTGTTCACCTGTGCGCGCGCCCAGGCGGTGCCGCGGGCGGCGAGGCGCAGCTCCTGCAGCAGCACGTAGGCCGCCGCGGCGAGCAGCACGCGGAGCTGGTTGGCGAGGAAGCGCGAGCAACTGGTGCGGTCGAGCGCGACGTCGAACAGCTCCTTGATCCGGTTCTCGATCTCGCCGCGCTGGCAGTAGATGCGCTCGTAGACCCGCTGTGCCTGGCCCGCCAGGTTGGTGACGACGAAGCGAGCGTTGAGCTTCGGCTCGCGACCCTCGAGCCGGACGACCTCGGCCTTGCACACGACGCGGCGCTCGCGGTCCCAGGTGCCGGCGGCGTAGGCGAAGTCGGTGTAGACGTGCTCGGTCCTGCCCGTGGCGTCGCTCAGGACGCGGGCGACGATCAGGTCGAGGTCGGCCTGGCGCTCCAGGACCTCGTTCTTCGGCCATCGCGACCACGTACTCGACGCCGACGAGGTCGAAGAACTCGAACAGCTCCGGCGCGGCGAAGCCGCCATCGAGACGCACGCGGATGCGGGCCCGCGGGAAGCGCTCCTGCAGCCGACCGACGATGCGCTTGAGCAGCGTGAGCGCGCCGCGCGTGGGTGGGCGCGTTGCCCGGGCCGCAGCGCCGCGGCGCACAGGTACTGCTCGCGGTTCGCGGTCGAAGCTCAGGAACGCCAGCAGCGGCAGGTAGCACCAGCGTGTCGTAGAAGCCGTTGAAGAACGCTCAGCTGCTGCGCGCCGTGCGTGGGATCGTCGGTGACGTCGAGATCGACGGTGATCCGGCGCACCTTGCGGCGACGCTTGCGGTGCCGATCGAGCACGGCCTCGAACAGGGCGTCGCCCATCGCCAGCAACTCGCCGCGGGTGACGTCGTTCTCGAACCGCGACAGCGTCGGCTGCGAAGCCAGCGCCTCGCCGGTGCAGCGGATCGCGCCCGAGCAGCAGCTTGTGCATCGGGTCGTCGGCGAGCCGCGCGGCGTCGTTGGCGTCCTCGTAGCCGAGCGCCAGGCCGTAGATGCGCTGGCCGAGCAGGTCGACCAGGCCGTGGCGCACCTTGCCAGGCTGCCGCTCATCGACGAGCGCGGCCGCGAGTCGCGGGATCAGGCCGAGCCGGCGATCCGCAGCCTTCAGCAGCACCGCGCCGCCGTCGGAGCTGGCGTTCGGGACGTCGAACGCGGCCGTCAGCGGCCGGTTGAACAACTCCGGGAACAGCACACACGGTGTCGTGGTAGAGTCGCGCACGCGAAGGTCTCCTTCCGTGGAGAAAGCTCCCTGAACAAGCGCTTTCTACCAGGAGGAGGCCTTCGTGCTATCTACGATTCACGAATAATCCGGGTTAGAAAGAAACAGATACGGCGGCCGCCTGAGAGAACCCTGGCGGCCGCCGTATCTGTTTCTTTCTAGCGATAAAGACTCTTGAGACGCCCCCAGGTCGTGGCGTTCGTCGGAGTCAGCACTGAACCGAACTTCTGAATTCGGTGGGTGACGACGTCCACGACGTAGACGTCGCCGGCGGCGTCGATCGCCACTCCAGAGGCCTGTTCGAACTGCCCGTCGCCGCTGCCCGGGGAGCCCCACTGCGTCAGGTAGGCGCCCGTGTGCGTGAACTCCTGGATGTTGTCGTTGGTCTCGTCCGCGACGTAGACGTTGCCGGCGGCGTCGGTCGCCAGCCCCGAGGGAACGAAGAACTGTCCGTCGCCGCTGCCCAGCGAGCCCCACTGGGTGATGTAGGTGCCCGTACTGGTGAACTTCTGGACGCGGTGGTTGCCCCACTCCGTGACGTAGACGTCGCCCGCGGCGTCCGTCGCCACTCCGGAGGGATGGTCGAGCTGCCCGTTGCCGCTCCCGAGCGAGCCCCACTGGGTCAGGTAGATGCCCGCGCCGGTGAACTTCTGGATGCGGTTGTTCGTCTCGTCCGCGACGTAGACGTTTCCAGCGGCATCGGTCGCGACTCCCCGGGGATTGAAGAACTGCCCACTGCCACTGCCGATCGAGCCCCACTTGGTGAGGTACGTGCCGGAGCCGGTGAACTTCTGAACGCGGCTGTTGAACACGTCCACGACGTAGACGTCGCCGGCGGCGTCCGTCGCCACTCCTTCTGGAAAGAAGAACTGTCCGTTGCCGTTGCCCTGGGAGCCCCACTGCGTCAGATAGGCGCCCGTGCTGGTGAACTTCTGGATGCGGTGATTCTCGGAGTCCGAGACGTAGACGTCACCGGCAGCGTCGACCGCCACTCCGACGGGATGGTTGAACTGCCCGTTGCCGCTGCCGAGCGAGCCCCACGTGAGCAGGAACGGTGGCGCTTGCGCAACGGCTGAGGCGGGGAGAAGGGATGCGAAGGCGAGGAGGCCCAACGTGAGCCCGATGCGCCCATGCCGTGAGGTCATGAGTCCGTCTCCTTGGGGGAAGGTCGTCCCATCAGGATGGACGGGTCGGGCGCGGTGGGTGGGTCCTGTCCGCAGGACCGGACCCGCGGATCAGCGAGCGGGACTCATGCACTGACGAGGTGTTCAGGCTATCACCGAGCCTGCGCACCAGCGTGTTCTTTCTGGGCGAGATCACCGGCGACCGGGTGGGCCCGAGAAGTCCCGCGGTGGACCTGGCCCGCCGCGAGGTGCGACTGCTCCCCCCGTCGGTCGAGCCCTTATAGTCCGCTGGACTCATGCCCGTCCGGGTTCGACTCCCGGCCCCGGCACCACACACCAAGGAGACTCGATGTCCGAACACGAGTGGATCGAGGAGTTCCCCGGTGCGATCACGGTGTGCGATCGCGACGGCGTCATCCTGGCGATGAACGCGCGCTCGGCGCAGGTGTTCGCGGAGGACGGCGGCCGCGCGCTGATCGGCACCCGGCTGCAGGACTGTCATCCCGAGCCGTCGCGCTCGAAGGTCGTGGCGTTGCTCGCGAATGGGCGGGCGAACGTCTACACCATCGAGAAGCGCGGCGTGAAGAAGCTCATCCACCAGTCGCCGTGGTTCCGCGACGGCGTCTACGCCGGCTTCGTGGAGATCTCGCTCGAGATCCCGTTCGAGCTGCCCCACCACGTGCGCGCGGGCTGAGCGGGCCTCGCAGCCGCCTCGCGCCCCGCGGCTCGCGAGGCGCGCCGTCGCGTCCCACTGAACGCATGCGGCCGCCCGGACGGCGCGTCCGTCGTATGGGCATTGACGGGCCCGCGATCCTCCCCGATGCTGCAGGCCTCCCGCGGCGATCCCCAGGAGCCTCCATGCCCGCGATCGGCCGCACTCCGTCCGTCTTCCCGCGCCGCGCCGCCCTGCTCGCGCTCGCGCTCTCCGTGCTCGCGCTGCCCGCCGTGGCGCGCGCCTACTCCTACGGTGACACGCTCACCGTGATCTGGCGCCCGCTGCCCAACCTGCCGAGCTTCGTGCGCCCGGGCGAGGCGCTCACCGTGTGGGCCAACGCGGCCGCCGGCGTCAGCGGGTGGAACGCCGAGCTGGTGTTCGGCTCGCTCGCCGTGCCGCTCGTGCCTGCGGGCGGCGGCTACGTCGCGAGCCGGGCGCGCTGGGAGCTCGCCTTTGCCGTCCCGGCCGACACGCCCGAGGAGCTCTACGACCTGGTGCTCACCTCGACGGGCACGGCGGCCGACACCAGTCGCCATTGCGTGAAGGTGCTGAGCGCCTATCCGGACGAGTTCTACTTTGCGCAGATCTCCGACACCCACATCCCGATGGGCGCCTTCTCCAGCGACGCGGGCTGGGATCCGAACGACACCACCTCGGTCGGGGACTTCGACGCGGTCGCGGGCGACCTCAACCTCATCCATCCCGAGTTCGTGCTCCACACCGGCGACCTGGTGAACGAGGGCGAACTCGAGGACTACCTCGGCATGTTCGAGATGGCGCGCGCCAAGGCGCTGCTCTCGCGCATCGACGCGCCGGTGTTCCTGGTCGCGGGCAATCACGACCTCGGCGGCTGGCAGGCGACCGCGCCCGCCGACGGCACCTCGCGGCGCAACTGGTGGCGCCAGTTCGGCTGGCCGTTCCTCGCCGCGCCGCCGTCCGGCGATCCCCGTCGCACCCAGGACTTCTCGTTCGACTACGGGCCGCTCCACGTCATCGGCCTGGAGGGCTACATCAACAGCGGCTCGTACGACCACTACCGCACCGACCTCTACGGCGCGCAGAGCATGACCGCCGATCAACTGGCGTGGCTCGCGGCCGATCTGTGGACGGTGCAGCAGGGCCACGCGGCGCTGCTCATGTACCACTACGACTTCGGCGGCACGCTCGCCGGCGGCGCGCCGGGGGCGGCGCTCTCGCAGCTGCACCCGCTGCCCGCCGGGCTCGCCGGCGCGATCTGGGGGCACGTGCACCCGATCGCCGACGGCGATCGCAACGCGCGGCCGTTCGACCTCGGGCTGCAGTCGGTCTCCGGCGGGCGGCGCACGTTCCGCATCTTCCGCGTGGTGGGGAGCGACATCCTGCCCGGACCGATGCACCACAGTGGCGGCACCAGTCTTGCGCCGCTCGATTCGCTGTCGCTGATATGGTCCGGACCCAACGACGCCACTCGCTCCTACCTCCTGGCGGTGGTCACCAACTACTTCAACGAGCGCTGGCAGCACGCGCGGCTGACGTTCGTGATGAAGGACAACGACTCCGGCTACGTCGCGACCGGCGGCCGCGTGGTGCGCCAGCTCGACGTGAATGGGAGCACGCGGGTCGAGGTGGAGTTCGATTGCCTGCCGTACAACGTGATGATGGTGACCGTCCATGCGGAGGCACCGCTCGGCGTCGATCCGACGCTTCGCGATGAGGCACGCTGGCTCGGTGTGCCGGCGCCCGACCCATTCACACCCGCGGGCGGCACGCTGCGCCTCGCGCTCCGGCTGCCGGTCGCGGGACGCGCGCGGGTCTCGGTGTTCGACCTGGGCGGCCGCCGCGTGGCGACGCTGATGGACGAGCACGCGGCGGCCGGCGAGCACGCGCTGCGTTGGGACGGCCGCGGGACCGCGGGGGGGCGCCTCGGCGCCGGCGTGTACCTGCTGCGGCTCGAGGCGGCGGGGCACGCGGAGACGCGCCGCGTGGTGCTGCTGCCGTGAGACGCGCGGAGGATCGCCTCCGATCCGCGGATCCGCGTCCGCCCGGAACGCCGGCGCCGGCGCGCGCCGGTGGCCCGAACCACCGCGCTCGTACCCCGCATTTTGACCCCCCGTGTGGGCCCTCACGATACTCGGGACACCTCCCGACGGAGTGGACCTCGGCCACCCCGACCTCTGCCCGGCCTCCGACCGACGGGCGCCGCGCGCGCCCTCAGGATGGGATCCTCATGACGCGATGGACGCTCCCCCTCGTCGCCGCGCTCGCCCTGTGCGCGTGCGCCTCCTCCGCCTTCGCCGACGAAGGCATGTGGACGTTCGATCACCTGCCTCTGCAGCGGCTGCAGGAGCGCTACGGGTTCACGCCGTCGCCGCAGTGGATCGAGCACGTGCAGAAGGCCGCCGTGAACTTCGGCGGCGGTTCGGGCGCGTTCGTCTCGCCCGACGGGCTGGTGCTCACGAACCACCACGTGGCGCTCGGTCAGCTCGCGAAGGTGTCCTCGCCGCAGCACGACTTCGTGAAAGTGGGCTTCTTCGCGCGCACGCGCGGCGAGGAGCTGCCGTGCCCCGACCTCGAGCTCAAGGTGCTGTGGTCGATGGAGGACGTGACCGCGCAGGTGACCGCCGCGATCGACCCCAAAGCGCCGACCCAGCAGCAGAACGCGCAGCGCAAAGCGGCGCTGGCGCGGCTCGAGCAGGAGTCGACCCGGAAGACCGGGCTCAAGACCGAGTCGGTCGAGCTGTACCAGGGCGGCGAGTACTGGCTCTATCGCTACAAGACGTACAAGGACGTGCGGCTGGTGTGCGCGCCCGAGGAGCAGACCGCGTTCTTTGGCGGCGACCCGGACAACTTCTCGTTCCCGCGCCACGATCTCGACTTCGCGTTCTTCCGCGTCTACGAGAACGGCCAGCCCGCCAAGCCCGAGCACTGGATCCGCTGGAGCGCGAAGGGCGTGCAGGGCGGTGACCTGGTGTTCGTGGTCGGGCACCCCGGCCGCACCGGCCGCATGCGCACGGTCGCGCAGCTCGAGTACGAGCGCGACGTCGAGATGCCGGCGCGCATCCGGATCGGCGAGCGGCGGCTGGCGACCTACCGCGCGTATGCCGCGCGCGGAAGCGAGGAGGCGCGCCAGACCCTGAACGGCATCCGCGGCGTCGAGAACAACCTCAAGCGCCAGCGCGGATTCCTCGAGATCCTGGGCGACCCGCGCTTCGCCGCGGACAAGCGCGCGACCGAGGACGATCTGCGCGCGCGGGTGGCGAAGGACGCGGCGCTCGCGGCGACGACCAGCGCTTCGTGGGACCGGATCGCGGCCGCGGAGCAGGCGATGCGCGAGCGCGGCAAGGCCCAGCTCTACCGCGAGGCGTTCCGCGTCTCGCGGCTGGTGGACTTCGCGAACACGCTGGTGCGCATGAGCGCCGAGGTCGAGAAGCCCAACGATCAGCGCTTCCGCGAGTACCGCGACGCCAACCTGGCTTCGATGAGGTTCCAGCTGATGTCGCCGGCGCCGGTGTACCCCGCGATGGAGGAGTTCGTCTACGCCGCCCATCTGCAGGCCGCGCTCGACGAGCTGGGGCCCGACGACCCGTGGGTGAAGGTGGCGCTCGCGGGGCGTCCACCCGCCGAGGTCGCCCGCGCGATCCTCGGCGGCACCCGGCTGGGCGACCGGGCGGAGCGCAAGCGGCTGCTCGAAGGGGGACGCAAGGCGGTCGAGGCGTCGGACGACCCGCTGATCGTGTGGGCGCGGCGGATCGACCCGGTCTATCGCGAGCAGCGCGCGTGGAACGAGGACCACGTCGAGGGCGTGGAGTCCCTCGAGGGCGGCCGCATCGCGCGCGCGCGATTCGCGCTCGACGGCAAGAACGCCTACCCGGACGCCACCGGCACGCTGCGGCTCGCGTACGGCAAGGTCGCGGGCTACACGCAGATGACCACCGAGGTGCCGTGGAAGACGACGTTCCACGGACTGTTCGACCGCGCGCGTTCGTTCGACAACCGGCACCCGTTCGACCTGCCGGCGCGGGTGGCGGCGGCCGAGTCCAAGCTCGACCTGACGACCCCGCTCGACTTCGTGACCACCGACGACATCATCGGCGGCAACTCCGGCAGCCCGGTGCTGGATCGCGCCGGCGAGTACGTCGGACTGGTGTTCGACGGGAACATCCAATCGTTCCTGTGGGACTACGGCTGGTCGGAGGAGCAGGCGCGCTGCGTGGCGGTGGACTCGCGGGCGCTGGTCGAGGCGCTGCGCAAGATCTACGACATGGGCGCGCTGGCCGACGAGCTGACGGGCGGCTCGTCGGGCGGTTCGACCGGGGCCGCGAAGTAGACGATCGTCGCGGCATCACGGGCCGGTCTCGAAAGGGGCCGGCCCGCTGCGTTTCCGCGTCCTCGGGGTGTAGGCTGTGTGCGTACCATCGCAGTGGATCCCTCGTCCCGACCGCATTCAGGGAGTGTTCATCATGGCCGTCGTCCTGAACGGCTCCGGCCTCTCGATCGAGGACGTGGTGCGCGTGGCGCGCCACGGCGAGCCCGTGGCGCTCGGGCCCGAGGCTCTCGATCGCATCGCGAGATGCCGGAGCATGCTGCAGCGGAAGATCGACGCCCACGAGATCATGTACGGCGTCAACACCGGCATCGGCGAGTTCTCCGAAGTGGTGCTCACCGACGAGCAGGTGAAGCAGTTCCAGCGTTACCTGATCTACAACCACGCCGCCGGCATCGGCGAGCCCTGCCCGGTCGAGCACGTGCGCGCCGCGATGCTCTCGCGCATCAACGTGCACGCGCGCGGGTTCTCGGGCTGCCGGCCCGAGATCCCGCAGGCCTACGTCGCGATGCTGAACCGCGGCGTGACGCCGGTGGTGTGTTCCAAGGGCAGCGTGGGCGCCAGCGGCGACCTCGCGCCGATGAGCCAGATCGCGCTCTCGCTGATGGGCGAGGGCGAGTGCTTCCTCGATGGCCAGCGCCTGCCGACCGCCGATGCACTGGCGCAGGCCGGTCTGGTCGCGCCGGGACTCCACGCGCGCGACGGGCTGGCCGCCATCAACGGCTCCAACCTGATCACCGGCATCGGCTGCCTGCTGCTGCACGACATCGAGCGCTGGGTGGCGCAGGCCGAGATCGCGGCCGCGATGACGCTCGAGGCGCTGCACGCCAACCTGCGGCCCTACGAGGCGCGGCTGCACGAGCTGCGCGGCTTCCGGGGCGCGCAGCTCACCGCCGCGAACCTGCGCCGCGTGTTCGCCGGCTCCGACCTGCAGACCGGCCGGGTCAAGACCAAGGTGCAGGACGCCTACTCCATGCGCTCCACGCCCCAGGTGATCGGAGCGGTGCGCGACCTGCTCGCGTACACGCGGCGCCAGTTCGAGATCGAGCTGAACGGCGTCGCCGACAACCCGATCTTCGTGGCCGAGGAGGACCGCGTGTACACCGGCGCGAACTTCCAGGGCACGCCGGTGAGCCTGCCGCTCGACGTCGTGGGCGCGAGCGTCACCATGGTCTCGGTGCTGAGCGAGCGGCGGCTCAACCGCCTGCTCAATCCCGCCCTCAGCGTCGGACTGCCCGCGTTCCTCACCCAGGGCGCCGGCATGTTCTCCGGCCACATGCTGAGCCAGTACACGGCCGACATGCTGATCGTGGAGCAGCGCCTGCTCTCGGCGCCGTCGTACGTCCAGTCCATCCCGGCGGCGGCCGACCAGGAGGACTTCGTCAGCATGGGCATGAACGCGGCGCTCAAGACCCGCCAGATCCTCGAGAACGCCCGCGCGGTGCTGGGCATCGAGCTGATCGCCGCCGCGCAGGCGCTCGACTTCCGCGACCACGCGCAGGGCCGCGGCACGCGCGCCGCGCACGCGGCGGTGCGGAAGGTGGTCGAGCACCTCGACGTGGACCGCCCGCTGCACCGCGACCACGACGCGATGGCGGCGTCGGTGGCGCGCGGCGACGTGCTGGCGGCGGTCGAGGCCGAGGTGGGAACGCTCGAGGTGTCGTGGGACGCGCCCGAGGTGTCCGCGATCGGTTGAGGAGCGAGCACCGTGAGGCGCGGCGCCGTGCCGCACGGCGCCCGGCGGCCAGCGGCGCTTGAATGGTCCGGACAAAACCACTAGGCTGCGCCGTTCCTCGTCCCCGTCAGGGGTTCCAGGCCGCGTGCAGCGCAGCGCGCGCGCCGGGCGAGGGCAGGAGGCCCCGCGCGGGACACGCCCGTGCCCGGGTCGCACACGCCGGGAGACCACGAGCCCGATGAAGATCCTCTCCATCACGTCACTGGCGATCCCGGACATCAAGGTCATCCGCTTCGCGCGCTTCCCCGATCACCGCGGATACTTCAGCGAGCCCTTCCGCCGCAGCGATCTCATCGGACACCCCGACGTGCCCTCGCTCGCCGGCGTCGAGTTCGTGCAGGCGAACGAGAGCTTCTCCCGCGCGTCCACCATCCGCGGGCTCCACTTCCAGTGGAATCCCTACATGGGCAAGCTGGTGCGTGCGGTGGCGGGCCACCTGATCGACTTCGCACTCGACATCCGCCGGGATTCCCCGACGCTCGGCCGGATCGTCGCGCACGACATGCCGGCGGGCCCGACCGATCCGCACGGGGAGTGGATCTGGGTCCCGCCGGGCTTCGCGCACGGCACCCTGCTGCTGAAGGACACCACGCTCGAGTACTTCTGCAGCGGCGAGTACAGCCCGACGTGCGAGGCGGGGATCTCGCCGCTCGCCGACGACCTCGACTGGTCCCTGTGCGATCCACGACTGAAGTCCGCGTACGCGGCCGTGCTGTCGGCGGGGCCGCTGCTCACCGACAAGGACCGCAACGCGCCTTCGCTCCGCGGTTGGCTGGGCGATCCGCGCTCGGAGAACTTCCGCTTTGGGCGCTCCTAGGCGCGCCGGCGCTTCCGCGCGCGGAGCCGCCCGGCCGCAGTCCGCCTGCCCGCGAGGAACGCCATGATCGAACCGGACCGCATCCTGTTCACCGGCGGGAGCGGGCTGCTCGGCGGCGAGTTCCGTCGCCTGCTGCCCGCGCTCCGCTACCCGAGCGTGGAGGAGTTCGACATCACCGCCCCCAAGCTCATGGCCGCCTACGCGGAGAGCGCGAATCTCGGCACGATCGTGCACGCGGCGGCGTTCACGTCGCCCCCGAAGGTCGAGCAGGATCCGCTGCTGGGCCTCGAGGTCAACATCGTCGGCACCTGCAACGTCGTCCGGCTGTGCGCGCGGCACGGGCTGCGGCTGATCTACATCTCGACCGACTACGTGTTCGACGGCGAGCGCGGGAACTACCGCGAGGAGGATCCGGTCCATCCCGTGAACAAGTACGCCTGGTCGAAGCTGGGCGGGGAGTGCGCGGTGCGGATGCTCGACGACTCGGTCGTGATCCGGACCACGTTCGGTCCGAACGTGTTTCCGTACGACAAGGCGTTCGTCGACCAGTGGACCAGCCGCGAGCCGGTGCGCACGATCGCGGCGATGATCGCCCGGGTGCTCGACTCGGATTTCCGCGGCGTGCTCCACGTCGGCGGCGACCGCAAGTCCGTCCATGAATACGCGACGCGCGTCAGCCCCGAGAAGACCATCGGAAGGCTCGCTCGGGCGGACGTGCCCTTCCGGGTCCCGGCCGACACGTCGCTGGACGTGACCCAATTCCGCGAACGATTCCAGCAGTCCGACCCTCCTTCACGGTGAGCGCATGGAACACGAACGACTGAGGATCCTGGTGGGCGGCGGCGCGGGCTATCTCGGCAGCGCGATCGTCCCGGCGCTGGTGGAGCGCGGCTACGACGTCACCGTCATCGACCAGCTCTGGTTCGGCAACCACCTGCCGTCCGACGTGCGCGTCCTGCAGCGGGACCTGTTCTCGGTGACGAAGGACGACCTGCGCGGCTTCGACCAGTTCATCTTCCTCGCGGGTCTCTCGAACGATCCCATGGCGGAGTTCGATCCGGCGAAGAACTTCACGCACAACGCGGCGCTGCCCGCCTACCTCGCGTTCACGGCCAAGCAGGCGGGGATCCGTCGCTACATCTACGCGTCCTCGTGCTCGATCTACGGCTACACCGAGAACCGGCTGTTCACCGAGGAGTCGCCCGCCACCTGCGCGTACCCCTACGGGATCTCGAAGCTCCAGGGCGAGCATGGCGTGTTCCAGATGCAGGACGACGCGTTCTCGGTGATCGCGCTGCGGCAGGGGACGGTGTCGGGGCACAGTCCGCGGATGCGCTTCGACCTGATCGTGAACACCATGTTCAAGACCGCGACGCAGGCCGGGCGGATCACGATCAACAACCCGGCGATCTGGCGTCCGATCTGCGACATCCGCGACATCGTCTCCGCGTACCTGCGCGCGGTGCAGGCGAACCCGTCGCTGTCGGGGATCTTCAACATCGCCTCCGACAACTACACCGTGGGGCAGGTCGGGGACCTCGTGAAGCGCCAGCTCGAGCGCGACGGCGGGCGCCGGATCGCGGTCGAGATCCGCAACCTGCAGGACTTCCGAAACTACAAGGTCTCGATCGAGAAGGCCCGCGTAAACCTCGGCTTCCATCCCGAGTTCTCGATCCAGGACATCGTGGCGGACCTGTCCGAGCACCGCGACGAGTACGGGGACTTCGAGAAGCAGGAGTACTACAACATCCGGATGTTCCAGCAGCTGAAGTCCTAGGTGCTCCGATGCGCCGATTCCAGCTCGTCGTCCTCTACGTCGAATACGACCGCGTGCGCTACGCGGGGAGCTTCGAGCGCCTCGCGACGTACCTCCGGGGGTTCGCGGGCCACCCGACGACGGTGATCCGGATCGACAACCACGACGAGGGGACCGGCGCGCGCCAGGTCGACGCGAACACCTGGGTGCTGCAGGGGGACAACCGCGACCGCGAGTTCTCCGCCTGGCAGCGGGGCGTCGAGTTCCTGCGCGAGCGCAATCTCCCGTGCGACGTCGTCCTGTTCGTGAACGAGGCGTTCGAGGCGAGCGGCACCAGCTTCCTGCGCGACTTCGCAGGCGGCTGGCTGCTGTGGAAGACCGCCGTGCTGGATCTCGCGCTCGGCCGCGTGGACACGTTCCAAGCGGGACGCGCGGGTCTACGGCCAGAGCGCGCGGTGGTGGATCTGCACGAGCTGCTTCCTGCTCTCGAAGCGGACCGTCGATCGGCTCGGCAGCGTGGTCAGCGTGCGCGAGCACGACCTGGACGCATTCCTCGCGGCGGCCTATCCGGGGCCCGGAGCGGTGTTCCGGCCCGACGCCCCGCTGAACCAGGCCTACCGCGACTACGTCGTCGAGTGGCTCACGCGGCGCTGGCACAGCCATTTCGAGCTGGGCCCCGCGACCTGGGGTCACTTCCGCGCGAAGGTGCGGGCGATCCTGAACGAGGCGATGCTCTCGATCCGGCTCCGCCAGCTCGGCGTCCGGTACGTGCCGGCGAGCATCCCGGGCACCGTGTGGGGCAAGCTCCTCAAGGTGCCCGAGAAGCTCGGCCTGACCCGCGAGGCGCGCGCTCGCTAGTCCGCCGTCGCGCGGTCGCCCGACGCGGAGGCGGCCCGCCACCGCGGCGGCGCGCTCCGCGCCGGGCGGCGGAAGCGCCGCTCCGGTCGATCCGCGCGCGATCGGCCCATGCGCCGCGGCCGGGTCCGCGCTACAGTGCGCCGTCCTTCGCCGTCGTTCGCTCGCCCGGCCGTACCCCGAGGAGGTCGTCGATGCCCCGCCGCATCCGCGTGATCGCCCCGCTCGTGCTGCTGCTCTCGCTGGTCGGCGCATGCGCGTTCGCCGCGACCCCCGTGCACCCGACCGCCGCCGACATCGCGGCGCTCGCGGGTGTCGGCGACCTGCGCCTGGCGCCCGACGGGCACGCCGCCGTCGTGGCGCTCACCACGCACGTCTTCGACGCGGCCGCCAAGCCGTCGGCGGACGATCACGACGCGGGCTGGACCAACGCGCGCCAGCTGTGGCTGGTGGATCTCGCCACCGGCGCGACACGCGCGCTCACCACCGCCAAGGAGCGCGCGGGCACGCCGCGCTGGTCGCCCGACGGCCGCGAGATCGCGTTCCTGCGCAAGCGCGAGGGGACGACCCGCATCCAGGTGATGCGCCTCGACGGCGGCGAGGCCGAGGTGGTCGACACCGGCACGCTCGAGCCCGGCAGCCTCGAGTGGACGCCGGACGGCCGCTCGTTCGTCTTCGGCGCCGCGGAGCCCAAGTCCCAGAAGGAGAAGGACGCCGAATGGGCGAGCGGTGGGGTGGAGGAGTGGGACACCGAGTGGCGCGCGACCGCCGTCTACGTGGTGCCACGCGCCGGCGGCGTGCCGCGCCGGGTCACGAAGGGGCCCGAGCACGTCGCCGATTGGGCGCTCGCGCCGGACGGCGCGCGGCTGGCGGTGCAGACCAGCGAATCGTCCGACCCCTACCTGGCGAGCACGCTGGTCACCGTCCGCATCGTGTCGATGGCGGACGGCCGGGTGCTGCGCACCCTCACCGATGGCACCCACTCCGTCGACCAGTTGCGCTGGTCGCCCGACGGCCGCCGTGTCGCATTCCTCACCGTGCGCGACGGGCTCACGCTGCAGAACAGCCTGATGCTGTGCGACGCCGAGGGCACCGGGGCGCGCGAGCTCTCGCCGTCGCTCGATCCCGCGTTCGACCGCATCGAGTGGGCGCCCGACGGCCAGTCGGTGGTGGCGCTGATCAGGGAGCGCACGGGCACGGCGCTGTGGCGCATCGCGGCCGCCGGGGGCACGCCGCAGGACCTGGGCTTCTCCGGGCGCGTGATCGACGGCGACTTCGCGCTCGCGCGCGACGGCGCCCGGGTGGTGTGCCTGTCCTCGAGTGACACCGAGCCGCCGGATCCCACCGTGTTCGACCTCGCCACGCGCGCGGTGCGGGTGGTGGCCCGCCTCCACCCGCAGACGTCGACGTGGGCGGTCGGCGCCACCGAGGTCGTGCGCTGGACCGGCCCCGAGGGCACGGCGCTCGAGGGACTGCTCACGCTGCCGCCGGCCGCGGCGCACGCGCCGAGCCCGCCGCCGCTCGTGGTGTTCCCGCACGGTGGACCCGACGACGTGACGCCGCGGCGCTTCAGTGCATTCACCGTGTTCCTCGCCGCGCACGGCTACGCGGTGTTCCGTCCCAACTACCGCGGCGGCGTCGCGTACGGCCACGCGTTCTACGCGGCGAACCGCGACCGCTTCGGCGCGCTCGAGTCGATGGACATCGAGAGCGGCGTCGACGCGTTGATCGCCGCGCGACGCGTGGACCCCAACAACTTGTTCTTCGGCGGCTGGTCGTGGGGCGGCTACATCAGCGCCTGGACGCTCGGCCACGTGCACCGCTACCGCGCGCACGTGGTGGGGGCGGGCGTGAACGACGTGGTCCTCTCGTACGCGCTCAGCGACATCAACCACGGGGTCGCCGCGCAGTGGGAGTACCGGGGCGACCCGTGGCACCAGACCGAGCACTTCGACCGCGCGAATCCCATACGCGCGATCGCCGGGGCGCGCGCGCCGACGCTGATCCTGCAGGGCCAGGAGGACGCCCGGGTGCCGTTCCAGCAGAGCATCCTGCTGTATCGCGCGCTGCGCGACGTCGGCTGCCCGGTCACGTTCTACGCCTACCCGCGCGAGGACCACGGCTTCGTCGAGCCCGCTCACAACGCGCACCGCTGGCAGGCGTGGCTGGACTGGTACGACCACCATCGCGGCGCGCGCGGCAGCGGGGCGCCCGGGACCGCGGCCGGGGCGAAGCGCTAGCGCCGCGTCCCGAAGTCGAACGCGCCCAGCAGCGGGGCGGCGTGCGCGTCTCGCGTGGCGAGCGGGCTCAGCCCCCAGCGCCGCTCGATCAGCGCCAGGATCGACGTGGTGTCGTAGGCGGTGTGGTCGACGTGGTGCCGCTTCGCGAACGGCGCGATCACCAGCGTCGGCACCCGCAGCCCGGGGCCCCAGCGGTCCACCACCGGCGGCGCCACGTGGTCCCAGAACCCGCCGTGCTCGTCGTAGGTGATCACGATCGCGGTGCTGTCCCATTGCGGTCCGCCCATCACCGCCTTCACCAGCTCGAGCGTGTGCTGCTCGCCGGAGAGCACGTCCGCGTAGCCCGGGTGCTCGTTGTAGCGCCCGATCGGCTTCACGAACGCCACGGCGGGCAGGGTGCCCGCGCGCACGGCGCTCAGGAACTCGGCGCCGTCGAGCAGGTGCAGGCGCCGCCCCTCGGTGCCGGGGCCGTAGCGGCGGAAGTAGACGAACGGGTGGTGGTGGTACTGGAACGACAGGCCCTCGCGACCGGCGACCGCGTCGTCCCAGCCCTCGGCGTACCACGCCCAGCTCACGCCCCGCTCGCTCAGGCGCTCGCCGATGGTGTCGTAGTCCTGCGCCGGCACCAGCACCGAGTCCGCGAGCTTCGCCTCGTGCGGGCCGAGCCGGCTCTGGGAGGTCCCCACCACGAATCCGTCCTCGGTCACGTAGCCGTTGTGCGTCACGCGGCCCCGGGCGTCGTGGCGCAGCCGCACGCTGTCGGGCGCATCCGGCCAGCGCGGCGTGCGCGCGGCGATCAGCCACTGGTGGTCCAGCATCGAGCCGCCGATCGAGGCGTGGAAGAACCGATCGCACAACGTGTACTCGCTCGCGAGCGACGCCAGCGGCAGGTCGCGGGTGTGGAAGTAGCCGAGTGCCGCGGCCTTCGAGCTGTTGCCGAGCACGAAGCGGTCCATGCGGCCGCCGTGGATCTGGAACCGCTCGTCGTCCAGCGAGTGCGAGAGGTCGGGCATCGTGGTGTCGATGTCGACGTACGTCTGCAGGCAGAACGGGTGGTTCGGCAGCCCGGCCGGGATCGGGCTGTGACGGGCGACCGGCAGCGTCGCGTAGGGCACTCCGTGCTCGTCGATCTGCGGCCACAGGTGGCGCGCGGACACGAAGCCGTCGGCGCCCGGGAACTCGCCGTAGAGATTGTCGAAGCTGTGGTTCTCGAGCACGATCACGACCAGGTGCTGGAGGCGCTCGATCCCAAGCGGCGCGCGGGCGGCGCGCGCGTCCGCGCCGCCCGCGAGCGCCAGCAGCGCGGCGGCGGCGAGCGGCAGCAGGCGCGCGGTCCGGCTCATCGCCCGTAGACCGCGCGGCCGTCCGGGGACTCCTCGCCGTGCGCCTTGCGCGGGTAGGTGGCATCGGCGCGGACAGTCTGGGCCCCCGGGGCGGTCCACGAGGTCTCGAAGATGCGCTGCGCCTGCCCGGCCAGCCGGCGATCGTCGAGGATCACCGCAAGGTTGCGCGACCCGAGGAAGTAGCCGGGCTCCCAGTTGCTGGTGCCCACCCAGGTGCGCGCCTCGTCCACGACGACGTACTTGCAGTGCTCGACCCGCGCGAACGGGATGTAGCCGCCGCTCCACTCCGGCACGGTCGAAAGCTTCACCTCGACGTTCGGCACGGTCGAGAGTCGCTGCAGGTCGACGATGCCGCCGGTCTCCCAGTCCGAGATGATCAGCCGCACCTTCACGCCGCGCGCGGCCGCGCGGCGCAGGGCCTGGTCGAGCGTGGAATCGCGCTCGCCGCGCCCGCCGGTCCCGTAGCTGAGCGCCTGCAGCACGATCGATTGGTGCGCCGAGTCGAGCAGCCGCTCGAGCGCGTCGCGGTCCCACAGCGCCGGCGCGGGGATGAACGAGCGCGGGTTGTACGACGGCCACACCCGCACCGTGTCGCGCGGCGCCTGGACGATCGTGATCGGCAGCGGCGGCAGCGCCGCGCGCGCCGCTCTCGCCCGCAGCGCGGCCAGCGAGTCGGCCGCGATGCTGTCGCCCGGCGCGCCGACGGACGCGCCCCAGTCCATGTCGAACGCCTGCTGGAACACCTCGGTCACCCGCGCGTCGTCGATCCGCACGCCCAGCTCGTGGATGTGCCGGAGCGCCCGCCAGTCGAAGTTCTGGCTGCCGAGGAACGTGCGGGTGCCGTCGACCAGGAAGAACTTGGCGTGCTGGATCCCGCCCGCGATGCGGTGGTAGTCCACCAGCCGCACCGTGACGCCCGCGAGCCGGCCGAGCGAGTCGGCGGGCATCGGGTAGGTCTTGTGCATCCCGGCATCGAGCAGGAACCGGACCTTCACGCCGCGCCGTGCGGCCGCCCCGATCGCGTCGAGCACCGGGCGCATCGGCTCGCCCGGCCAATCGCTGCAGTAGAACTGCTCGATGTCGAGCGTGCGCCGGGCGCCGCCGATCATCTCCAGCCACACGTCGACCGCCGACGGAAGCTCGGGATTGCCGAGCGTGGACTCGACGGGACGGGTCTCGACCAGCGTGACGGGGAGCGGCCGGGGCGCGGCGAGGCTCGCGCGGGGCAGCCACGCCGCGGCCAGCAGCGCGGCGAGCGTGACGAGGCGGGGCAGGGAGGCAACAGAGCGGGCGAGGCGCAGGTTCGGGGACATCGGTGGCCTTTCGACGGATCGAGTGACGACACAGCAAGGGGTGCCGATCGCCGGACTGTAGGGCCGCGCCGCGGGGTCGGACAAGCGCGGCCGCGGGGCCGCGCGGCGCGATGGGCCGGCCGCCGCGACCGTCGCACGAGTCGCCTTGGGATGGCGCGGTGCACACGCTATGCTGCCCGCTCGACCACCCCACGATCTCCACGCGAGGGAAACGGCCGTCATGCACGACGACAACGCCAAGAAGTCGCTGCCGGAGAACGCGTACACGCTGCTGAAGCCGGGCGAGGCCTACCAGCCGATCGTTCCCGCCTCCGCGGCGCCGCGTCAGATCACGATGTGGTCGCTGTTCTGGGGGCTGTTCCTCTGCGTCGTCTTCACCGTCGCTTCGGCCTACTCGGGGCTCAAGGTCGGGCAGGTGATGGAGGCGGCGATCCCGATCTCGATCCTCGCGATCGGGCTGGCGCGGGTGCTTCCGCGCCGCGCCGGAATGCTCGAGAACGTCATCATCACCGGCATCGGCGGGATGTCGGGCTCGGTGGTGGCGGGCGCGATCTTCACGCTGCCCGCGCTCTACATGCTCGGGCTCGATCCGCACCCGATCCAGACCATCTTCATCTGCCTGGCGGGCGCCTGCCTCGGCGTGCTGTTCCTGATCCCGCTCCGGCGCTACTTCGTGCGCGAGACCCACGGGCAGTACCCGTACCCCGAGGCCACCGCCATCACCGAGGTGCTGGTGACGGGCGAGAAGGGCGGCTCGCAGGCCGCGCTGCTGCTCCAGGCCACTGGAATCGCGGGGCTCTACGACTTCTTCGTGACCACGTTCCACGTCTGGAAGGAGTACCTGGACTTCCGCTTCGTCCCGGCGATGCAGGGGCTCTACGACCGCGGCCGGGTCTCGCTGCGCTTCGACGCCATTGGCTTCATCCTGGGCCTCGGCTACGTGATGGGCCTGCGCTCCTCGATGATCCTGTGCGCCGGCGGGGTGCTCGCGAACTTCGTGCTGGTGCCGCTGATCTGGATGGTCGGGCGTCACCTGCCCCCCGACGTCGCGGTCTACCCGGCGGTCAAGCCGATCGCCGAGATGACCGCGAGCGAGATCTTCCGCGGCTACGTGCGCTTCGTGGGCGTGGGCGCGATCGCGACCGCCGGCATCTTCGGCATCGTCAAGTCGCTGCGCATCGTGGTGGGCTCCTTCGCGGTCGCCGCGCACGCGTTCCAGCACGGCGAGAAGAGCGGGCTCGAGCGCACCGACCGCGACATCCCGGTCATGAGCATCCTGCTCGGCGTCGTGGTGAGCGCGATCGGAGTCGCGGTGTTCATGGGCTCGCTCAAGCCCTCCATCCCGGTGCTGATCGCCGGCCTCGTGCTGGTGCTGGTGTTCTCGTTCTTCTTCACCTCGGTCGCCGCCAACGCGATCGCCACGACGGCTCGCAACCCGGTCTCGGGCATGACCATGCTGACCATCATCATCTCGTCGGCGGTGCTCCTGAACTTCGGGCTCTCGGGCACCACGGGGATGTTCTTCGTGCTCGCGATCGCCGGGATGGTGTGCACCGCGCTGTCGGTGTCGGGCCAGACCGTCACCGACCTCAAGACCGGCTACTGGCTGGGCTCGACTCCCGCCGATCAGGAGAAGGTGAAGTTCCTGGGCGGCGTCTTCGCGTCGGTCGCGGCGGCGCTCACCATCGTGATGCTGTCGCGGGCGTTCTACTTCGCCGACGCGATCCCCGGCGGCCCGGTGCGCCAGGTGCTCGAGTCCCCGCAGGCGGCGATCATGAAGGAGCTGACCCAGGGCTTCATGAGCCACCAGCCGATCGCGTACGTCCTGTTCGGCGCCGGCATCCTCACCACCCTCATGCTCGAGATGGTCGGCGTGCCCTCGCTGGTCTTCGCGCTCGGCATGTACCTGCCGCTGGAGCTCAACTCGCCGGCGCTGGTGGGCGGCTTCCTCCACCACCTGGTGACGAAGCGCTCGGAGAAGGCGGGCGGCCCCGCGGGATCGCTCATGCGCGAGCGCGGCGTCATCATCGCCTCGGGCCTGATGGCGGGTGGGGCACTCGGCGGCGTGTTCGGCGCGGCGCTGCGACTGTTCCCCTGGTACTCCGAGGATCGGATCACCACCCCGTTCTACGCGCACGACGCCGTCTCGCAACTGGTCTCCGCGGCGGGCTTCCTCGCGCTCTGCCTGTACCTGTGGTTCGGGGCGATGGCGAAGTCGAAGGAGAAGGCTGCCTGAGCGCCTGACGAGCTGCCCGAACGAGCGCGGGGCGCCGGTCCGATCGCTCGGACGGGCGCCCCGTCGCGTCTGAGGTTCTCGTCATCCGCGGCCGTGCGCCTTCCGGGGCGCCCGGCGCGGGCTCACGATGCGCGCTCGGGCGTGTGGCCGACCCGGGAGAGATCCTCCGGACTCTCCTGAGCGTCGCTCACGCGCGCCACCTGCTTCGATGCCAGCTTCAACAGCTGCGCCACCCCGTGCAGGATGGCCTCGGGCCGCGCCGGGCACCCGGGGACGTACAGGTCCACCGGGATCACCTTGTCCACGCCGCCCACCACGTTGTAGGTGTCGAACCACGGTCCGCCGCCGACCGCGCACGCGCCGATCGCGATCACGATCTTGGGGTCGGGGACCGCGTCGTAGAGCGCCTTCAGGGGGCGCAGCATGGGCCGCGTCACCGGGCCGCACACCAGCAGCACGTCGGCGTGGCGCGGCGAGCCCACCAGCCGCATGCCGAACCGCTCCACGTCGAAGTGGGGCGTCAGCGCGTCCAGCACCTCGATGTCGCAGCCGTTGCAGCCGCCCGCGTTGGTGTGGAACACCCACAGCGACTTCGGCAGCGCCTTGGGGAACAGCCGTCCGAGCAGCCCGTTCACGACACCCCCTCCTCGATCAGCCTCCCGGCAAGTGCGACAGCAGCGGGTCGAGCCATTGCGGCTGCAGGCCGAGCGCCACGATCGCGCCGACCAGCAGCAGCATGCCGGCGATCATCGCCGCCGGCACCTCGTGGACCTCGTCGAGCACCAGCGCGTCGCTCTGCGGCCGGCCGCGGAACACCCGCTGCACCATGCCGGTCATGTACGCCATCGTCACCAGGCTGGTGAGCAGCGCGATCGCCATCAGCACCCACGCGCGCGCGCCGGCGGCGGCCAGGATCACCTGGGCCTTGGCGACGAAGCCGCTGAACGGCGGCATCCCCGCCAGCGACAGCGCGCCGACCAGCGCGCACGCCGCGGTCACCGGCATGCGCCGGCGCAGGCCGCCGAGCGCCGACAGGCTGCGCAGCTCGTGCGCCGAGTACACGACCGCGCCGGTGGACAGGAACAGGAGCCCCTTGGTGAGCGCGTGGCTCACCAGGAAGAACACCGCGGCGTAGGGGCCCAGCGGCGGCCCGAGCCCGAGTGCGGCGGCGATGAACCCGACCTGCGAGACGCTCGAGTATGCGTGCAGGCGCTTGAGGTCGTCCTGCGCCAGCGCGAGCGCCGCGCCCACCACCATGGTGAACGCGCCCAGCCACAGCAGCGCCTCGTTCAGCGCCGGGAAGCGGGGCCCCAGCAGCGCCCAGACTCGGATCAGGCCCACGAACGGCACCTTGATGATGACGCTCGAGAGGAACGCGCTCATCACCGCGGGGGCCTCGGCGTGCGCGTCGGCCACCCAGGGGTGGAACGGCGCCAGCCCCGCCTTGGTGCCGAAGCCGATCAGCAGCAGCACCGCCGCGGTGAGCGCCAGGTGCGGCGGGATGCGATCGGCCACCCGCGCCAGGTGGCTGATGAGCAGCGCCGACTCGTCCCCCAGCAGCGGCGCGGCGGCGGCGTACAGCAGCACGCAGCCGAAGAACGCCGAGGTGATGCCGACGGTCAGGAGCAGCAGGTACTTGTAGCCGGCCTCGAGCGCGCGCGGGTCCCAGTAGAACGACACCAGCAGCGCGGAGGCGAGCGTGGTGGCCTCGAGCGCCACCCACAGCAGGACGATGTTGTTCGTCATCACCGTCCAGAACAGCGTGGTCTCGAGCACCAGGAACAGCACCGTGAAGAGCGGCATGCGCCGCTCCAGCCGCTCGCGGCGCTCCGGCTCGTGCGGATGCGTGCCCGGCAGGTAGTCCACCGCGTAGAGCGAGCACGCCAGCGCGAGGAACGCGATCACCAGCGCCATCAGCGCGGCCAGGCCGTCGACCAGCAGCTCGCCGCCGAGCGTGGTCAGCGGCCCCGCGGTGACCACGTGCGCCGCCTGCACGCCGGCGAACGCGAGCGCGACGAGGCTGCCGAGCACCCACAGCCAGGCGCGCACGCGCGCGGGCGCCACGCTCACGGGAATGGCGGTGACGAGCGGGGTGGCCAGCAGCGCGACCGGGATCCAGGCGGCGGCTACCATCGGAGCGCCCTCAGGCGGGTGGTGTCGCGGCTGCCGATCCGCGCCTCGATGCCCGCGATCAGGTGGAGCAGCAGGAACACGGCGAGCACCACGTCGGTGACCACGCCGATCAGCACCGTCTCGCGCATGCCGTTCGCGAGCGTCACGAGCGACAGGTGCGCGCCGTTCTCCATCAGGCACACGCCGATCACCACCTTGAGCGCGTCGCGGCGGGTGAGCACCGCGTACAGGCCCACGAACAGCAGCGTGAGCGCGACCGCAACGTTCGTGCGGTAGGGCTCCTGCTCGGCGAGCGGGGTGGGCGCCAGGAACGACGCGTGGCGGTGCACGAGCGTCCACCCGCTGATCGCGACCACCGCCAGCAGCATCGCGCTCGGCACGATGCCGACCAGCGGCTCCACCTCGCGGCCGTCGCCGGCCCGCACCGCGCGATACAGCAGCCACCCGATCAGGCCCAGCTTGGTGACCAGCGCGGTGCCGGCCCACACCCACAGCGCGGGATGCACGGTGGCGAACGCGGCGATGATGGCGACCATCACCGCGGCCTGCGCCAGGTAGGCGACCAGCGCGCGCTTCAAACCGCGCGATTCCACCGCGAAGAACGACGTCAGCAGCAGCGTGAGCGCCAGAGTGCGGACGAGGTCGTTCATGGCGTCGCTTCCGGCTCGTCCGGCTCGTGGTCGAGCAGCCCGGGCTCGTCGTAGCGCAT
Source organism: Candidatus Eiseniibacteriota bacterium (assembly GCA_963725865.1). Taxonomy (GTDB): domain Bacteria; phylum Eisenbacteria; class RBG-16-71-46; order RBG-16-71-46; family RBG-16-71-46; genus CAVSAC01. Next base: position 649,269 of record CAVSAC010000010.1, on the reverse strand, counting down.
CCCGGTGATCCGCGGACGGTCGAGCGGGTGGGCGGAGACGAAGCAGCGCCCGCAGCGGTCGCACGCGCCCATGAACAGCCGCTGCTCGATCAGCAGGTCGGCGCGGTCGGGCGTGGCGTTCTCCCACTCGGGCTCCAGCCGCACGGCGTCGTAGGCGCACGCCTCCTGGCAGCGCCCGCACGCGATGCAGCGGTCGAGGTGGCGGCGGATGACGCGCACCTCGCGGGTGAGGTCGGTGATCAGGATGCAGCGCGCCGGGCACACGTCGGCGCACCCGCCGCAGCCGGTGCACAGGTCGGTGTCCACCACGACGCGCCCGCGGTAGGCGGGATCGGGCGCGAGCGGGGCGAGCGGATAGCCGACCGTGTCGGACGCGTGCCCGAGTCCGAACCGGATCTGGCGCCACTTGGCGGCGAGCATGCGTCCTCCTAGGCCCCGATGAGCGCGAACACGAGCGCGAACCCGAGCAGCAGCGTGACCTGGGCGAGGTAGGCGCGCGCGTGGTCGACGCGCAGCCGCGCCACCAGCGCCGAGGCCGCCGCGGCCACCACGAACAGCGCGAGCGCCTTGAGCGCCGCGGCCGGCAACCCGAGCGCGAAGGGCAACCGCGTGGGCAGGAACAGCTCGGCGGCGAGCCACGCCACCACCAGGCCGCGCACGAACAGCGTCCAGCGCAGCAGCGCCAGCCGCGCGCCGCCGAACTCCACCATCGAGCCGCCGGTCAGCTCCTGCTCGGCCTCGGCCAGGTCGAACGGCACCCGCCCCATGTAGGCGAGCAGCGCCAGCAGCAGGCCGGCGCCGGCCAGCACGCCCGACACGCCGGGCCCGTGCGTGGCCTGCCACGCCACCATGCCGTCGAGTCGGAAGGTGCCGGACTTGAGCCCCAGCACGAACAGCGCACCCGCCACGACCGGCTCGACGAACAGCAGCAGCATCATCTCGCGGCTGCCGCCCACGAACCCGTACGGGCTGCCGGTGGCGCTGCCCGCCAGCACCAGCGCCACGCTCGAGAGCGCGAGCAGGTAGAGCACCGTGAGCGCGTCGCCCGCGAAGCCGAGTGGCGCGGTGCCGGCCACCGGCAGCAGCGCGCCGGCGGCGCACGCCGAGGCGAGCGCCAGCCACGGCATCCCGTCGGCCAGCCGGTTGGTGCCGGCGCTCACCTCGTGCTTGCCGGCGAGCTTGGCGAGGTCGACGTAGCCCTGCAGCAGCGGCGGGCCGGCGCGCGACTCGAGGCGCGCGCGCACCTGGCGCGCCACGCCGTCCAGCAGCGGCGCCGCGAGCAGCAGCAGCGGCGGGGCGATCAGCGCCCACGCGAGCGCGCCCCATCCCACGTTCAGCACGGGCCCTCCGCACGCGCCGCGCGCCGCCGCGCCATGTCGTCGCGGCTGAGCGCGATCCACTCCGACTCGCGCAGCCGCCGCCGCGCGCCGTCGCCGGCCACGATCTCCATGCGCTCGGTGCACGAGAAGCACGGGTCCGCGCTGCCGAGCGCGATCGGCACGTCGGCGATCGTCGTTCCGGGCTTGAACATCAGCGGCACCGCCTGCAGGTTCTGGTAGGAGGGCGCGCGCACCCGCCAGCGCTCGGGACCGTTGCGCGCGCCGGTGCGCACGTAGTGGAACACCTCGCCGCGCGGCGCCTCGACCGCGCCGAGCCCCTCGCGATCGGCCGGCAACGTGGGTGGCACCTGCGCCAGCAGGTCGCCCTCCGGCAGGTCGCTCAGCAGCGCCAGGCACTGGCGCAGGATCTTGACCGACTCGAAGATCTCGAGCGCCCGCACCAGCGTGCGCGCGAGCACGTCGCAGCCGTCCTGCACGACCACGTCGAAGCGCATCAGCGGGTACGCCGCGTACGGATGGTCGCGGCGCGCGTCGATCGCGACCCCGCTCGCGCGCGCCGGCGGGCCCACCACGCCCATCGCGCGCACCTCGGCGGGCGTCAGCACCCCGACGCCGCGCAGCCGCGCGAGCAGCGCGTCGTCGGCCTGCAGCGCGTTCACCAGCGCCAGCGCCTCGCGCTCGACCTCGGCCAGCGCGTCGTACACGCGCGGCTGCCGCTCGCGCGCGATGTCCCAGCGCACGCCGCCCACGAGGTTCACGCCGAAGTGCTTGCGGCTGCCGGTGAGGTGCTCGGCGAGCGCCATCAGCGGCTCGCGGACGCGCCACGCCTGCATGAAGCCCCAGTCGAACCCCACGATGTGGCAGGCGAGCCCGAGCCACAGCAGGTGGCTCTGCACCCGCTCGAGCTCGAGCGCCACCGTGCGGATCACCCGCGCGCGCAGCGGCACCTCGAGTCCGACCGCCTCCTCGACCGACTGGCAGTACGAGCAGGAGTGCACGCACCCGCAGATCCCGCAGATGCGCTCCGCCAGCGAGACCACCTCGTTGTAGGTGAGCACCTGGTCGGCCAGCTTCTCGATCCCGCGGTGGCAGTAGAAGCCGCGGTAGTCGGCGCCCACCACGCGCTCGCCGTCGACGAACAGGCGCCACTGGCTGGGCTCCTCGAGCACCGGGAAGAACGGCCCCAGCTGCACCACCGTGCTGCCCGGCGGCGGGGTCTTGTAGGGGTAGGGGCGCGGCTCGGCCGCCGGCGGCTGGAAGTTGTACGGCACGTCCTTGCGCAGCGGATGGACGTCGAGCGGGAAGTCGTCGGGCAGCATCAGCGGGCGCGGCTCGGGATGGCCGGCGGACTCGATGCCGAGCATGTCGCGCATCTCCAGCTCGGCCCACGAGGCGCCCGGGATCAGCGGGGTGATGCTCGGCACGGTCGGCGACTCGGCCGCCAGCGGCACCCGCAGCACCACGCGCAGGTGCTCGGCGTCGAACGCGACGTGGTGCATCACCTCGAAGCCGTCGCCCGCCGCCCGCCGGTCGGCGCCCACGCTGATCACGTAGCGCGCGCCCAGCTCCTGCACCAGCACCCGCATCGCCGCGCGCACGGTGGCGGGCTCCACCGCGAGCCACAGCCGCTCGGGCTGCGGCGTGACCGTCTGGTACGCGAGCCGGCCGAGCGTCGCGCGCACGTGCTCGCTGAAGGTCCGGGTCTGCGCGGAGTCGGGGGCGATCAGGGTGGCCATGGGAGGATCCTCAGCGCGCCAGCAGGAGCAGCATCAGCAGCACGAGCGCGAGCGCGCCCGCCAGCTGCCAGGCGAGGTAGACGTGGGGGACGCCGGTGTGCGCGTGGCGCAGGGCATCGGTGACGCGGCGGCCGACGGCGACCGCCGGCTGGTAGAGCCAGCGGTCGGGATCGAACGCCGCCGGCAGCCACGCGGGCCGCGTGACGTGGGGCGCGTGGAAGCACCGGCCACGCGCGCCGCATCGACTCGCGCAGCGGCGAGTAGAACCCGAGCGGATGCACGGGCGGCTGGCCGGGCCGGTCGGGCACGCCGCCGCTCCACACGACGTCGGCGACGGGTACCGCGGGAGTGCCGAGCGCGCCGCGCACCATCATCATGCTCCACGCCGCCAGCCCCAGCAGCGCGAGCGGGGCGAACGCTCCGGTGGCGGGCCCCAGCGCGAGCGTGCTCCAGTCGGCCGGCGTCGCGCCGGCGAGCGCCGGCAGCCCGCGCAGCGCGCCCGCGATCAGTCCGAGCAGCGGCCCGGGCAACAGGCCGAACGCGACCAGCGGCACCGCGAGCGCGAATGGAGCGATGCGCATCGCGATCGGCACCTCGAGTGCCCCCGGCCGCATCGGCCGGTTCGCGAACGCGGACGCGAACAGCTTCACCGCGTACAGCACCGACGCGAGGCTCGCGATCAGCAGCCCGAGCCCGGCGACCGTCAGCGCCGGCTCGCGCGAGAGCACGGTGGCCTGCAGCACGAGCCACTTGGCGACGAACGCCGGCAGGGGCGGGAACCCCGCGATCGCGAGCGATCCCAGCAGCGCCAGAGTGCCGGTGACCGGCATGCCCTCGAACAGCCCGCCGAGATCCTCCAGTCGCCGGCTGCCGACTCGCCACTGCAGCGCGCCGACCGAGAGGAACAGCAGCGCCTTCACGAGCGCGTCGCCGACGACGTGGAACATCGCGCCCAGCAGCGCGAGCCCCGCGAGCATCGGATGCGCGGGCGCCAGGACCAGCGCGGCCCCGAAGCCGAGCGTGATGATGCCGCTCTGCGCGACGGTCGAGTACGCGAGCAGCACCTTGGCGTCCATCGCCGCGCAGGCCGCGAAGCCGCCGGCGAGCGCCGAGGCGAGCCCGAACGCCACCAGCGCCCAGCCCCACGCCGCGGCCTCGGCCGGCGCCGCGATCGCGAGCGCGCCCACGAACACCCGCAGCAGTCCGTACAGCCCGAGCTTCACCATCACGCCCGACAGCACCGCCGAGACCGGCGCGGGCGCGACCGGGTGCGCGTCGGGCAGCCAGTCGCCGAACGGCCACAACCCGGCCTTGGTGGCGAAGCCCACGAACAGCAGCGCGAGGATGATGTGCAGCCACGCCGGTCGCGTCGCGGCGAGGTGGGCGAACATCGCGGGCAGCTGGTCGAACGCGAGCGAGCCGCCGAGCGCTCCGAGCGCCAGGATCGCGAACAGGATGCCCGCCGCGCCGACGTGGGTCATCACCACGTACTTGAACGCCGCCTTGAGGCTCTCGGGGTGGCGGCTCTCGTAGGCCACCAGCGCGTAGGAGGCGAGCGTCATCACCTCCCAGGCGACCAGGAACGCCACCAGGTCGGCCGCCAACAGCACCGCCGCCATCGCGATCACGAACAGGATGTAGGGCAGCCAGAAGCGCACGCGGTTCTCCTGGCGGTAGCACGCCTGCTCGAGGTAGCGCGGCGCGAACAGCGCGGCCGCCGCGCTCACCAGCACCATCGGCGCCAGGAACAGCCACGCCACGCCGTCCAGCCGCAGCGCCAGGTGGGGCAGCATCCGCTCGAGCAGGCCCGCGATCATGCGCTCATCCTCCGATCGGTCCGAAGCGGACCGCCTGCGCCAGCGGCAGCGCCACCACCGTGATCGCCAGGCACAGCACCATCAGCACCACGAGCGCGGCCTCCATCGCGGCGTCGCGCGGTCCCATCGCCACCACCGCCGCGGACGGCGCGCCCAGGAACACGCGCTGGCCCACCCACAGCATCCACGCGAACGCCAGCGCGCCCTCGAGCACGATCAGCGCCGCGGCCGCCACGCCCCAGCCGCCCAGCGAGAGTGCGCCCGACACCATCAGCAGCTTGCTCCAGAAGCCCGCGAACGGCGGGATGCCGGTGACCGTCAGCACGCCGACCAGGAACGCCACCGACACCACCGGCGCGCGCGTGAGGACGCCCGACAGGTCGCGGATGTGGCGCGTGCCGGCGGCGTACGAGAGCGTGCCGACCGACAGGAACAGCAGCGCCTTGCCGACGCCGTGCGCGAGCACGTGCAGCGCCGCGCCCTGCGCCGCCCGTACCGAGCCCGCCAGCGCGAGTGCCGCGCCGAGCAGGATCAGGGCGAGGTGGCTGGTGGTGGAGAGCGCGAGCAGCTTCTTGAGGTCGTCCTGGTAGAAGAACTGCGCGACCGAGACCACGATCGTGATCACCGCCAGCGCCCCCACCCAGCCCGCCAACGCTGGAGACGGCCCGGACGCGACCGGCGGCAGGATCAGCGCCGATAGGCCGGACGGCCCGATCAGCGGGGGGGCGTCCGCGAGCGGCGAGGGCGCCGGCGTGTTCGCGAGCGCCAGCCGCAGGACCAGGTAGACGCCGGCGTTCACCATCGAGGCCGCGTGCAGATACGCGCTCACCGGGCTCGGCGCGACCATCGCGGACGGCAGCCAGGTGTGGAACGGCACCTGCGCCGACTTGGCCCACGCGCCCACGCACGCGAGTGTCAGCAGCGCGACCGCGGTGCCGCCGCGGATTCCACCGGGCAGGGTGCCGAACGCGTCGAAGCCGGCGGAGCCGGTGAGCGCCAGCGTGGTGAGCGCGGCCGCGAACAGCGCCAGCCCGCCGCCGGCCGTCATGAGGAACGCCTTGCGCGCGGCCCCGAGGGCGCCCGGCTCGTCCTCGTAGAAGCCGATCAGCGCCCACGAGCACACCGTGGTGATCTCCCAGAACACGAAGGTCTGGATCAAGGTGGCCGAGGTCACCAGGCCCGACATCGCCATCACGAACAGCAGCAGCCAGAACCAGTAGCCGCGGCGATCCTCGCTCGCGGGCGTCTCGCGGTTGCGCGGCGAGATGTAGCCGAGCGAGTACAGCGCGCACACCAGCCCGATCCCGACCGCGCCCAGCAGCACGATTCCCGACAGCGGATCGAGCGCGAAGCCGAACAGCACCACCGGGTGCCCGACCAGCCGGTCCACCGCGGCCAGCCCGCCGAGTGGGACCACCACGCCCGCCAGGCCGTGGCGCGCCACCAGCACCGTGGCGACCACGGTGGTCGCGAGCGCGGCCAGCAGCGCGGCGGCGTCCGAGGCGCGCCCGCGCAGCACGCCCGCCAGCAGCGCGCCCGCGAGCGGCAGCCCGAGCAGCAGCGCGAAGCCGGGCGCCAGGTCAGGCATGGGAGGCCTCGGACAGGTCGAGGCACGCGTGGAGCGCCGGCGCGATCACGTGGATGGCGTCCGCGACCGCCGGCGACAGCGGCGCGCCGAGCTCGCGCTGCAGCGGCTGGATGCCGAGCAGCCAGCAGGCGATCCCGTGGGCGCCGAGCGCACGCGCCAGCAGCGCGAGCGAGAGCGCGTGCGTCGAGGTGCAGCGCTCCAGCAACGCGCTCGCCGGCTCCAGGCAGGGCGCTCCCGGCTCGCCGCCCCAGTCGGCGGCGTCCACGAACAGCACCGCGTCGGGCGCCCCCGCCAGCAGCGGGCCCAGGAAGTTCTCGGGCACCGTGCCCGCGTCGAACACCCACGTGTGCCCGTGGCGGAGCAGGTAGCGCGCGATCCACGGACCCGCACCGTCGTCGCCCCGCAGGTCCTGCCCCACGCCCACGACCACCACGCGACGCCCGCGGATCCAGCTCTCCAGTCGTTCGGCGAAGCAGTCCACGTTCGCTCCTACCAGGGCGGTTCGATGCGCGCCATCGCGATGAGCTCGTCGTAGCGGAACACCGGCCCGTCCATGCACACGTAGCGATCGACCACGATGCAGTGGCCGCATTTGCCGACGCCGCACTTCATGTGGCGCTCGAGCGTGGCGATCAGCCGCTCGGGCTTGAAGCCCGCCGCGCGCTGCAGCTCCTCGCACGACACCCGGATCATGACCGGCGGGCCGCACAGGAACGCCACCGTGCGCGCCGGATCGAGCCCGATGCGGGAGAACAGCGTGGTCAGGAAGCCGACCACGCGCGGCGGATCGTCGGCCTTCTCCCAGGCGCCGTCGCCGCGGTCCACCGCCAGCCGCAGGTCCACGCCCTGCTGCTGCCACGACTCCCACTGCCAGGGATAGAGCAGGTCCTGCGGGGTGCGCGCGCCGTGCAGCACCACGATGCGGCCGAAGCGCTCGCGCTGCAGCAGCACCTCCCACAGCAGGCCGCGCAACGGCGCCAGTCCGATGCCGCCGGCCACGAACAGCAGGTCCTGGCCCTCGCAGCCCGCCAGGTCGAAGCCGTTGCCGAACGGCCCGCGCAGGCTGACCGTGTCGCCGGGGCGCATGCGCGTGAGCAGCGTGGTGGCCACGCCGGCCGCGCGCACCGTGAACAGCAGCGTGTCGTCGAGTCCCGAGGGGCTCGAGATCGAGATCGGCACCTCGCCGCCCGCGAACACCCCGAGCTCGAAGAACTGTCCCGGCCGCCACGCGCGCTCGCCGCGCTCGACGCTCAGCGTGACCACCGGGCGGGCGCCGGGCCGCCCGGCGATCTCGGTGCGCGTCTCGCGCACCCGCACCGGCTCGGGCCGCCAGATGTCCGCGGCGACGCGCTCGCGCGGGGCCGTCGCCGCGGGCGCGCCCGGGGCCAGCCGGCGATCGGGGGAGTGGCTCATGCCGGGCCCCTCGGCGGCGCCGCGTGCGCGCGCCCGGCCGCCCGCAGCGCGTCGGTCATGCGGGTGGCGATACGGTCCATGCCTTCCTCGCCGAGGCACACCTGGATGCAGCGCCCGCAGCCGGTGCAGCCGGGCGCCCCCATGCGCGCGTGGAACTGCCACGAGAGCTTGTGGAAGAAGCGCGTCAGGCAGCGCTCGCCGCAGGTCCAGCGCGGATAGCCGCCGCCCGCCTCGCGCACGAAGCCCGGCAGGATGCAGTTGTCGCGCATGCGCACGCGCTCGTAACGGCCGTCGAGCACCGCGTCGGTGATGCCGCCCGGCACCACCGGGAAGGCGCCGTCGCGCGGCTCGCCCGCGACCGCCTCGCCGGGCGGGTTCACGTCCACCACGTTGAAGCACGAACAGGTCGGACACACGTAGGCGCAGCCGCCGCACTCGAAGCAGCGCTCGCCGACGCCGTTCCAGAACGACTTCGGCAGCCGTCCGCTCGAGACCAGCCGCGCGGCCGCCATCGTGGGCACGCGGCGGTCGCTGGTCTCGTGGAAGCGCTCGATGGTCTCGCGCACCCGCGCCTCGCGCGCGGTCAGCGCGCCCGTCGGCGGCTCGTCGAGCAGGTCGGCGCAGCGCGCGGCGAACGCGTGCCCGCGCGGCCCGTCGATCTCGACCAGCCAGCCGTCCTCACCGCACGAGAGCTGCCAGTCGAACCCGCGCTCGAGCGCCGGGCCGCCCTCGCAGCAGACGCACATGCAGGTGGCGCCGATCCGCTCGCACACCACCGACAGCACCACGGTGGCGTCGCGACGGGCCTGGAACGCGGCGTCGGCGGTGTCGGTGCGCCCGAACGGCGCGCCCGAGAGGAAGCGCTCGAGGTACGCGAACCCGGCCACGTCGCACGAACGCACCCCGAACAGCACCACCGGCGGCGCCGTGGTGGCCGCGCCGGACTCCACCACCGGATGACCATCCTCGATCCGGTAGCTCGCCAGCCGCTCGGGGGTCGGGAGCAGCACCTCCTTGGGCGGGACCAGCGAGTTCACGTAGTCCCACGTCAGCCGTGCCGGATCGTCGACCGGCAGGAACATCACCTCGCCGTCCACCTCGACCGGCCCCACCAGCGAGTGCTCGCGGGCGCAGCGCTCGAGCAGGATCGTGAGGGCGTCGCGCGTGAGCCAGCGCCGAGTGAGCGTGGTGGACGTTTCCATCAGCGGGCCTCGGGACGGGTGATGCGCACGGCGCGGGGGCGGAACACCGGGATGCGCAGCGCCGGATCGTAGGCGAGCGCTCCCAGCTTGGTGCCGCAGCGCTCCCAGCACGGCATCGCGATCCACGCGGTGCCGGGCAGCATGCGCGGATGGAGCCGCGCCGGCAGCGTGACGGCGCCGTCGCGGCTCGTGAGCGTGACCGAACCGGCGTGGTGCACGCCGAGTGCCCGCGCCTCGTCCGGGTTGAGCGTGACGCAGCCGGGCGGGAAGTCGGCGAACAGGCTGCGCGCCTCGCGCCACGCCGAGACGGTGGCGCCCACCAGCGCGTGCGAGTTCCAGAACAGCGTGGTGTCGAGCGCGACGAGGAACGGGTACGCGGCGTCGGGCCGCTCGGCCTCGACCCCGCCCGGGCCCGGCTCGAGCCGCGGCGCCGGCGGCAGCGCCGCCTCGCCGTCGAAGCACCGCAGCAGCTGCAGCGCGATCGCGCTCTCGGTCCAGCGCGCCGGTGGCGGGGAGACGGGCGCCAGCTCCTGCGCCCGGCCCTCGGTGTTCACGACGGTGCCCGCCTTCTCGGAGAGCAACGCGCCGGGCAGTACCAGGTCGGCATGCCGCGCGCTGGCGGTGCGCACCGAGTCCACCACCACCACCAGCTCGGCGCGCGCGAACGCGCGGGCCGCCAGCACCGGGAAGAACTCGAATGGATCGTCGGCGAACACCAGCAGCGCGCGCACGCGGCCATCGGCCGCCGCCTCGAGCATCTGGAACGCCGAGAGGCCGTCGGGGGAAGGATGGAGCCCGGCTTCCACGGCGCCACGCTGGTTCACGTAATCGGTCAGGAACATCGTGCGCGTGCCATGCAGCCGCCGCGCGGCCGGCCCGCCCTGGCCCGAAAGCGCCAGCTCCGAGGACAGCAGCACCACCTCGTCCGGCTCGAGCGTGCCGAGCGCGTCCAGCTCCTGCCCGGGCAGCGTGACGTCGTGGTGGGCCGCGAGCGAGGCGAGCTGCACGCGGCGGCTGTGGACGAATCGCACCGGCGTCCCGCGATCGAGCGCCCGCAGCACGCGACGCCCGGCCTGCGGCTGGCGCACCGTCAGGTTGGCGCCCAGCACGGTGAGGCGCGGAGCGCGCTCGACCGATTCGAACGTGAGCGCCGGGAAGTGCAGGTAGCCGATGCGCTGTAGCGAATCGAGGTGCGGCGTGCCCAGCGCGCGCGCCAGCCGCCGCAGCAGCACGATCTCCTCGACGGTCAGGCGGGCGGAGCCCAGCACCCCGATGCTGGCACCCCCGTGGGCCTCGCGGATCGCGGTGAGGCGCTCCACCACCTCGTCGAGCGCGCGCTCCACCGGCAGCGGCTCGAGCGGCGTGCCCCGCGAACGGCGGTGTGCGGACAGCACGCGCAGCGGCGAGCGCACCAGCTCGCCGGCGCTCCAGCCGCGCAGGCAGAGCGCGCCCTGCGAGACCGGATGGTGGAGGCGGGGGAACGCGGCGGAGCCGTGGAGCAGCATGCAGCATCCCGAGCCGCAGAACGGACACACCGTGGTGGCGGCGGATGGAGCGGATGCGGACTCGTGCGGCGTCGAGGTATGCATGCGCGATCGCCTTCGTATGCACCCTAGTCATCGACACGCGTGAGCGTCAAATTGCGCTGAACGAAATTTCCACGCACGTGTCATTCGGCGATCGCGTCGAGCGATTCGACGTGCGCTCGTGAACCGGTCGGCGCGCGCGAGTGTCGTGGATCACGTCGATCGGATCGCGCGCGCGGTGTGGAGGTCCGCGACAGCGCGCGTTCCGGGCGCGTGCCCGCGCGCGGATGACCCGGGTGCGCGGTCGGTGCTATTCTGCCGAACGCTCACGCCGGTACGGACCCAGGACGACCATGACGAACGATCCGAACGCCGCACCCACGTCCACTGCCGGGCGGGCCGCGACCGCCGCTGGACCTCAACCCCCGTCGCGATCCGCCACTCGACTTCCCCGACCGGGACCTCGGGGAGATGACGCTCGCGGACTACGCGGCCCTGGGGTTCATCTCGGGGCTCGAGATCCATCAGCAGCTCGACACCAAGGGCAAGCTGTTCTGCCGCTGCCCGGCGGGCCGCCGCGTCACCCGGATCGACGCCGAGGTGCTGCGCCACATGCGCCCGACCCTCTCCGAGCTGGGGGAGTACGACGGCACCGCGCTGATGGAGTTCAAGACCAAGAAGGAGATCGTCTACCTGCTCGAGCGCGGCACCGTCTGCACCTACGAGCTGGACGACACGCCGCCGTTCCCGATCGACGAGGCGGCGGTCAAGATCGCCTACGAGATCGCGCTGCTGCTGGGGCTCGACCTCGTGAGCGAGCTGCACGTGATGCGCAAGCAATACCTCGACGGCTCGATCCCGACCGGCTTCCAGCGCACCGCGATGATCGCGCTGCAGGGCACGGTGCCGTTCCGGGTGCCGGCGCTCGGCATCGACCGCCCGCTGCGCATCCGCCAGCTCTCGCTCGAGGAGGACTCCTGCCGCGAGGTGTCCGACGTCGGGCACCGCATCACGTTCCGCACCGACCGGCTCGGCATGCCGCTGATCGAGATCGTGACCGAGCCCGACTTCCTGTCACCGTGGGAGGTCGAGGCGGGCGGCCGCATGCTGGCGCGGGTCGCGCGCGCCACGCGCCAGGTGCGGCGCGGCGAGGGCGCGGCGCGCCAGGACACCAACGTGTCGATCGCCGGCGGCCGGCGCATCGAGATCAAGGGCGTCTGCCAGCAGCGCTGGCTGCCGCTGCTGACCCACAACGAGGCGTTCCGCCAGCTCAGCCTGCTGCGCATCCGCGCCGAGCTGCTGCGGCGCGGCGTGCGGGCCGAGCAGCTCGCGGTGCCGGAGAAGGGCCTGCCGTGGCGCGAGTCCGCGCGCGCGGTCGAGGCCTCGTCGCTGCTGCGACGCTGCGACTACATGCCGGTGCGCGAGGCGCTCGAGCGCGGCGACACCGTGGCCGCGACGCGGCTGCCCGGCTTCGGCGGGCTGCTCGACACCCGCACCCAGCCGGGGCTCACGTTCGCGCGCGAGTTCTCCGAGCGGGTGCGCGTGATCGCCTGCCTCACCGCGCGGCCATTCATGATCCACTCCGACGTGCGCGACTACGGCCTCTCGCCCGGCGAGTGGAAGGCGCTGCACAAGGCACTGCGCACCGAGCGCGGCGACGCGATCGTGGTGGTGTGGGGGCCCGAGGAGGACGTGGCGACCGCGGTGCGCGAGCTGCTCGCCCGCGCGCGCGATGCGCTGGTCGGCATCCCGGCCGAGACGCGCCAGCCCTACGCCGACGGCACCACCGGCTTCGAGCGCATCCTGCCCGGCGCCGACCGCATGTATCCCGACACCGACACGCCGCCGATCGCGATCCCCGACGCGTGGCTGGCCGAGATCACGACCCGACTGGCCGAGCGTCCGTGGGCGCGCGAGGAGCGCTGGATCGGACTCGGGCTCGAGCCGCTGATGGCCGCCCGACTCGCCGCGCTCGAGAGCGCGGGTTCGCTGTTCGACGCGCTGGCACCGCCGGCGGGCGAGGTGGCGCGCCGCGTCGCGGCCGAGTGCCTGAGACGTCCGGCGCGCTGGATGCGGCGCCGCGGCGTCGATCCCGCGCACGCCGCCGCGCGGCTGAAGCCGTTGGTCGAGGCGCTGGCGCGCGGCGCGTTCCGCGGCGAGGCGCTGGGGAGCGCGATCGAGCGCGTGCTGCTGGAGCCCGGCGCGACCGCCGAGCGCGTGGTCGCGCAGCTGGCGACGCCCGCCGACGCCGACGCGGCGGTCCGTGCGGCCGTCGCCGCGTGCGCCGGCATGGCCGACGCCCCGCTCGAAAAGCGCCTGCGCCACGCGATGGGCGAGGCGATGCGGGCGCTGCTCGGGCGCGCCGCACCCGCCGACGTGCGCGCGCGACTCGAGCGCGCACTGGGGCCGGCAACGGCGGAGGTCGCGCGATGAGCGACGATCGCTTCAAGGGCTATCGCGATCCCTGCCGCGCGGTGATGGAGCGCCACGGCATCACGGTGTGGTGCGACATCGAGGCGCACACCACGCGCGGCGACTTCAGCGGGCTGGTGCTGCCGCGCTCGGAGACCGCCGATCCCCTGCACCTGGTGCTCAAGCTGGCGAGCGGATACAACATCGGCCTGCGCCACGACACCATCCTCGCGATGAAGAAGACCGGCTACCGCGAGGCGCACTACAAGATCCCCGAGAAGCAGTTCCCGGTCGATCCGGCCAAGCCGCGCGTGAAGCTGCTCGGCACCGGCGGCACCATCGCCTCGCGCCTCGACTACCGCACCGGCGCCGTGATCCCGGCGTTCTCGCCCGGCGAGCTGTACGGCTCGGTGCCCGAGCTGGCGGACATCTGCAACCTCGACACCGAGAAGCTGTTCGCGGTGTTCTCCGAGAACATGGGGCCGGAGCAGTACAAGGTGCTGGCCGAGAAGGTGGGCGAGGCGATCCGCGACGGCTATGCCGGCGTGGTGATCGGCCACGGCACCGACACCATGCACCACACCGCCGCGGCGCTGTCGTTCATGGTCCAGGACCCGCCGGTGCCCATCATCATGGTGGGCAGCCAGCGCTCCTCGGACCGCCCGTCGTCGGACGCCGCGCAGAACCTCATCAACGCCACCTACGCCGCCGCCCACGGCCCGCTCGCCGAGGTCATGGTGTGCATGTTCGGGCCCACCTCGGACCGCTACAACCTGCTGCACCGCGGCACCCGCGTGCGCAAGATGCACACCTCGTATCGCAGCACGTTCCGCACCCTCGGCGACATCCCGCTCGCGATGGTCGAGCAGGGCAAGGTCACGCAACTGCGCGAGGGCGTGAAGCCCCGGCGCGCCGACCGCGACGTCACCGTGAGCGCGGTGTTCGAGGAGCGGGTGACGATCGTCTACTACTATCCCAACATGGACCCGGACATCATCGACTCGCTGGTCGAGCGCGGGTACAAGGGCATCGTCATCGCCGGCACCGGGCTCGGCCACGTGAACCGCAAGCTGTATCCGGCGCTCGAGCGCGCGACCAAGGCCGGCGTGCTGGTGTTCATGGCGGTGCAGACGCTGTGGGGGTTCGTGCAGATGTACGTGTACGAGACCGGACGCGAGATCCTCGAGCTGGGCGTGGTGCCGCTCGCCAACATGCTGCCCGAGGTCGCGTACATCAAGCTCGGCTGGGCGCTGGGCGTGCACCCCGGCGATCCCGCCGCGGTGAGCGCCCTGATGACCACGCCGGTCGCCGGCGAGATCACCGAACGCGAGCCTCACGATGGCTACCTCGTCTTCCAGGGCGGGGTGCCCGAGATCCAGGAGTTCCTATGCAGGGTGTGGAAGTAACGGTGGACGAACGCGCACACCCGCGGCCGAACCACGTGCCGCCCGCGCACGAGAGCGCGTTCCCGGCCTGCCAGCTCGAGCGCCTGCTCGGCCGACCGGCCGCGGAGTGGACGCTCGACGACCTCGCCGCGCTGGTGCACGAGCACGGCATCCGCATCATCAGCCTGATGCACATCGGCGGCGACGGGTGGCTCAAGACGCTCGACTTCGTGCCGGGCTCGCTCGCGCACCTGCGCGACGTGCTGGGCGGCGGCGAGCGCGCCGACGGCTCCAGCCTGTTCCCGGGGCTCGGCATCCAGGCCGGCGCCTCGGACGTGGTGTTGCGACCGCGCGTGACCGGCGCGTTCCTCGATCCGTTCTCGCCGCTGCCCACGCTGGCGGTGATGTGCGGCCACGCCGGCCGCGACGGCCAGCCGCTGCCGCAGTCGCCCGACACGCTGGTGCGCCGCGCCCACGCGCGGCTCCAGCAGGAGACCGGCATCACGCTGCACGCGCTCGGCGAGGTGGAGTTCTTCCTCGGCCGGCGCTCGACCGAGAACGACATGTACGGCGCCGACGACCGCGGCTACCACGCCACCTCGCCGTTCGTGTTCGGCGAGAGCCTGCGCCGCCGCGCGCTCGCGATCCTGGCCGACATCGGCGTGCCGGTGAAGTACGCGCACAGCGAGGTCGGCTACGTCGAAGCGGGCGAGGCCGACGGCGTGATCTGGGAACAGCACGAGATCGAGCTGGCGCTCGCGCCGCTGCCGGAGGCGGCCGACGCGGTGGCGCTGACCCAGTGGGTGCTGCGCAACCTCGCGCACGCCGAAGGCATGCGCTGCTCGTTCGAGCCCATCCTGCGCCGTGGCCACGCCGGCAACGGGCTGCACTTCCACGTCTCGCCGGTGATCGACGGCAAGCACGGCGCCACCCGCGGCGCCGACGGGCGCCTGACCGACCCCGCGCGCTGGCTGATCGGCGGGCTGGTGCAGTTCGGCGGCGCGCTGATGGCGTTCGGCAACCGCGCCGAGGAGTCGTTCGTGCGGATCGGCCAGGCCAAGGAGGCGCCCAGCAGCGTCAAGTGGGGCGAGTACGACCGCAGCGCGCTGGTACGCCTGCCGGTGGTGGCGACCGACGGCGACGGCCGGCTGGTGAGCCCTCCGACCATCGAGTTCCGGCTGCCCGACGGCTCCGCGCACCCGCACCTGCTGCTGGCCGGGATGGCGCAGGCGATGGTCGAGGGCCGCGCCACGCCCGACCTCGACGCGCTGCTGGAGTCCACCGCGGCGTCCAAGGGCGCCAACGGCGGCGGTGCGGCGGTGCCGCGCTCGTTCGCCGAGGTGGGCGAGGCGCTCGCGCGCCATCGCGCCGTGTTCGAGCGCGGTGGCGTGTTCCCGCCGGTGCTGGTGGACGCGCGGATCGAGCGACTGAAGCTGAGGTAACATCACGGCCGTCCCCCCGCGCGGTTCGGAGGAGGCTCATGATGGTCGGTCGCGCGGTCGCGCTCGGACTCCTGCTCGTCTCGCTCGCCGCGCCGTGCCGTGCCGCCGAGGACATCTGGTTCTTCGGCGCCGGCTTCGAGAGCCCGCGCGCGGGGCAGGGCCATCTCGCCGACTACAATCGCACCGGCCTCACGCTGGTCGCCGGCGGCGAGCACCCGATCCGCGGCACCACGGGCGTGATGATGCGGCTGGCGTACACCGACTTTCCGTCGAACCCCGGCGCGTTCGCGCAACGGTTCGGGACGGATACCGGGGCGATCCACCTGGGCGCCGCGCATCTCGTGTCGATGGTCGGCGGCGTGCGGTTCCGGCGGCGCGATCTGGCGATCTCGCCCTACTTCGACGTGGGGTTCGGCATGGCGATCCTGTCGGTGGAGCGCCGGTTCGACTACGCCTTCTCCGGGTCGGCGTCGCCCTCGCGCGTGTCGAGCACGTGGGCGTTCACCTGGGGCAGCGGCGTCGCGTGGCGCGTGGCGGAGCGCTACGGCATGTTCCTCGATGGCCACTGGGACACCGTGCCGGGCAGCCCGGGGGACCACTCGTGGACGGGCGCGCTGCGCGCCGGCGTGGAGCTGCGATGAGCCCGCGCTCGCTCATGTGGCCGACTGCGATGTTGCTGCTTGCGTGCGTCGCGGGCGTCGTGCTCGCGAGCATCGCGACGCCCGCGAGCGCCGACGAGAGCGCGCGCGGGGCGCGCATCTGGATCGAGGCCGGGCCCAGCTTCGACAACTCGCAATCGCCCACGCTCCTTCCGATGGGCTACGCGATCGGCAGCGGGGTGGAGTTCGGGCGCACGTTCGGGGTCACGATGAGTGTCGGCTTCGAGCACTACCCGGGCACGGCGGCGTCGTACACCCAGGCGGGCTTCGTCGCGCCGTCGGGCGGCATTCGCTACCAGGGCGGCGGCAACCGGCAGATGCTCACCGCCGCGGTCGGCGCGCGCGTGGGAATGCCCACGCGGTACGTCGAGCCGTTCGTCGAGTTCGGCTTCGGCCTGGTGTCGGTCACCGGCCAGGGCATGGAGGCCGTGGATGTGGCCACCGGCGCGCTGATCTATCCCGGCTATCGCTACGGGAACAACGAGGCGCTCGGCGAGATCGGCATGGGCGTGCGCCTGCCGCAGCGCTCGGGCTACGCATGGCAACTGGGCGTGCGCTTCCGCGGCTACTCGGAGCTGTTCGAGGGCTCGGACGGCGGCTCGATCCAGGCGCGATTGGGGCTGGTGACGCCCTAGCCGCGAGACCACCACATGCCTCTGAAGGCCGGTCCCGCGAGTGCCGATGACGCGGTGGGAGGAGGGCCCACCATGCCCCGCACGCTCATGCCGTCCCTGCTGCTCGCACTCACGCTGGTCGCCGGCTGCGCCGGACCGGCCAAGCTCGCGGAGCGCAGCGAGGACAAGCTCGCCCAGGGTCAGTCCTGGCGGGCGTGGACGCTGGCCACCCAGGCGCTCGACAAGGCGCCCGGCAACCAGCGGGCCCGCGCGGCCGCCGACGCCGCGGCGTCGGCCATCGCGACCGACTGGCGCCGCCGCATCGTCGCCCTCGCCGGCGCCGACTCGCTCGCCGCCGCCGAGCAGGTGATGGAGTTCGTGGCGTTCCGCACCGACGCGGCGCGCTACGTCACGGTGCGGGTGGACGACGACTGGACCCGCACGGAGCGCACGTTGCGACAGGGGGCCGCCCAGGCGAACTACCGCAGCGGCGCGGACGACCTCAAGTCGAAGCGACCGAAGGCGGCCTACCACCACCTGGTGGAGGCCGAGCGGTTCTGGACCGGCTATCGCGACGCCGCCGCGCTGGCCGACCGCGCACTGGAGCAGGCGATCACCCGGGTCGCCATCATGCCGCTGCGCTCGGAGTCCCGCGGCACGGCGATGGGCCGCGATGTCGCCGCCTCGTGGCGCGGCGACGTCGTCGAGCACCTGTCGCCGCCCAACGCGTACTTCACCCGCGTCCTGCCCACCGAGGACGTCGAACGCGCGATGAGCGTCTCCGACCTGGGCCGGCTCACCCGCGACGAGGCCGTGCGGCTCGGCCGCAAGGCCGGCGCCCGTCGCATCGTCTGGGGCTCGATCGGCGACGTGAATTCCAAGTCCGGCGTCCAGTTCTTCTCGGATCGGGTCGCCCACCGCATCACCGTACGGGACGCGACCGGGGGCACCACCACCCGCTGGGTCGAGGTTCCGATCGAGGTGATCGCCCGGACCCGCACGGTGGATGTCGACTACGAGTACGAGGTGATCGAGACGCGGGGCGGCGCCACGCTCGCCCGTCGGCACGACACCCGCACGATGAAGGCGCGTGTGGTGTGGACGGCGTACTCGCCCGAAGGCAGCTCCGACACCTACTCCCTCGTCTCGGAGGAGACGCGCGCCGGCGATCCCGAACGCGCGAAGCGGATCGAGACCAAGTGGAAGGCGGTGGTCGGCGAGGGCACCACACTCGCGCAGGTGCTCGACGCCAAGCGCACCAGCGCGCGGCAGTCGAGCGATCACCGGCAGGTGGTCGCACGGTTCATCGCCGGTGCCGCATTCGTGATGCTCGAGGAGCTTCCGTCCGCCGAGGATCTCGCGTTCGGGGCACTCGCCGGCGGCTGGCAGCCGCTCCACCAGGACCTGCTCCGTCTGGACACGATCGACGATGTCGATCTGGTGCCGGCCGCGGTGACCTCGACCTCGCCCTGACCGAAGTCGTTGCCGACTGGGGCGCCGCGCCACGAGGGACGGCGCCCCGTCGTCATCGGTAGCGCGTCTTCAGCCGCCCCCAGGTCGACGGGAGCGTGGGCACGACGACGTCGCAGGGCGCGAGGTCGAAGTGATCGAGCGCCAGCGTGCAGCCCTCGAGCGTGCCGCAGGCGGGCGTGCCGAACAGGCGCACGACCGTGCTCGTCCCCGCGTACGGGCGCAGCAGCGCGTCGTCCGGGTGGCTCACGTAGAAGCTCGTGTAGCAGCTGCCGGCGCACGGCATGACCATCACCGCCCAGCCCAGGTCGGTCACCGTGCCCTGCGTGAGCGGCGCGGTCGCGGCCGGGCACGTGACGTAGGCGGGCACTGCGCAGCCATCGCACTCGACCGGCCCCGGCGTGATCGGCTGACGCGCCGCGTCGACCGGCACCACGTGGTACTCGAGCAGCGCGCGTCCGACCGGCGTCGGCTCGACGAACTCGAAGACCTCGGTGGCTCCCGGCGTGCGAAGGAACGGCTGGTCGTTCACGCGCACGTACGGGCTGCAGTCGCCCACCGTGCGCCGCACGACGTCGAAGCCCACCCACGCGGCCTGCGCCGGGGCCGCCGGATCGTCGTGGAAGGTCCACTGGAACACGACCACCGTGCTGTCGGAGCACGCGGCGTAGGAGTTGAGGTAGCCGTACGCCGAGGCACCGCGCGGAGCGGCACCGAGCGCGGCAAGCAGCGCGAGCGTGGACACGAGGAGGGTTCGATGACGGAGCATGGTGCACCTCGTGGTGATGGGCGGGTCGATGACACCCCGATGGTAGCGCCGCGATGCGACAGGAGTCGATGGATTCAGTCGGTGGCCGGCGGGCGCGCGCCCACCTCACCCAGCAGGGCCGCGGCGGCGTCGCACGCCTCGGCGGACCATTCGTGGCCACCGGCCAGCACCCGGGAGCGCACATCCCCGCCGTGCGCGCGTAACCGCTCGACGTCCCGCGCGAGCTTCTCGGGCGTGAAGTAGGCGTCGGTCTGACCGGTCATCGCCAGCACGGTGGGCCACGGGCGCGGGGGCGAAGCGGCCAGCTCGGGCGGCACGTCACCGCCGACCGCCACGATGGCATCGCAGCGATGCCGGCCCAGGGCGCCGGCGCGGTACGCCATGCCGACGCCCTGCGAGAACCCCGCGAGCACGCGGGCGCGCGGCGTGCCGAACTCGCGATCGAGCTGCTCCACCACCGCGTCCACGTACGCCACATTGCTTGCGATCGCCAGCTCGCGGTCGAGGCGCGTCATCCAGCTCGCCACCACTTCGGTGCCGCGTCCGACATAGAAGAGGTGCAGCGCCTGCACCGACACCACGAGCCAGTCGTCACCCGGCACCGAGCGGGCGAACACATCGAGCACCGCCTCGGCGGTCTGCGCGTAGCCGTGGAAGCCGATCATGTGATGCTTCGCCGCTCCGGCCCGCGGCGGACGGACCAGGTAGCGACCGGATGTCGTGGCGGAAGCATGGCGGAGCAGGGGCGATGAGTCAGGGGAGGACATGGATGACGCTCCGGGGTGGGCACGCCGCGCCACGATCGACCGCTACGGTCGAACGAGCAAGCGCGAGAGTACCGGTTGCGTGCCCCGCGGGCACGACGCGTGCGCAGGGGGTTCCTCACCCGCTCTCACGCCCGCCCGTCGCGCCCCGCCTTCGCACCGCCCCGCGCGTCACTTCCCGTGCTTGATGAACGTCCCCTCGCGCAGCTCGGCCATCGCGGTGCGCAGCTCGTCGTTCGTGTTCATCACGATCGGGCCGTACCAGGCGACCGGCTCCTCGATCGGCTTGCCCGAGACGAGCAGGAAGCGGATGCCCTGCTCGCCGGCCTGCACGGTCACCTCGTCGCCGCGGTCGAACAGCACCAGCGAGCGGTTGCCGGTGCGCTCGCGTTCCAGGGTCTCGACCGGGCCGTCCTTCTCGGTCAGCACGCCGCGCGGCTGGCTCGCGTCCCGGAAAGTGCCGTCGCCCTCGAACACGTACGCGAACCCGCTGCGGTCGGTCTCGACCGGCAGCGTCTTGCGCTGGCCGGGCGGCACCCACACGTCGAGGTAGCGCGGATCGGCGGCGATGCCGTCGACCGGGCCGCGCTTGCCCCAGAAGCTCCCCGCACACGACGCGCACGCGCGTGCCGTCGTCATCGGTCACCTCGGGGATCGCGCCGCCGGGCACGTCCTGGTAGCGCGGCGTCGTCATCTTGAGCGACGAGGGCAGATTCGCCCAGAGCTGGAAACCGTGCATGCGTCCATTCGGGTCGCCCTTCGGCATCTCCTGGTGCAGGATGCCGCTGCCGGCGGTCATCCATTGCACGTCGCCGCTGCCGAGCGTGCCCGAGTTGCCGAGGCTGTCGCCGTGCGACACCGTGCCCGACAGCACGTACGTGATGGTCTCGATGCCGCGGTGCGGGTGCCACGGGAAGCCGGCCAGGTAGTCGGCCGGTCGTTCGTTGCGGAAGTCGTCGAACAACAGGAACGGATCGGTCTCGTCGGTGTCACCGAATCCGAACGCGCGGCGCAGCTTCACGCCCGCGCCCTCCACGGTCGGCTGCGCCTCGACGATCCTCTTCACCGGCCGAATCGACATACCGCCTCCTCATCTGATGTTCGGGGTCACGTGGGGCCGGATCGGCACTGCCCTCGGAATGCCGCGCAACCTCGCCGGGCCGCCGCGCCACTCGGCCTTGGATGCTCCGCGGCGCGAGTCGATCCGCGGGGCGCCGGCGGCCCGCATTCCACTTCCGGAATCGACCGGTCCCGGTGCCGCCGGGATGCTAGCCTCGCGTCATTCACCCGCAGCGCGGATCCTCATGACCCGGAGGTCGAATGTCCACCGAACGCGAATACGTCCTCGGCACCCACGACGCCGAGCTCGAGCGCCTGGGGCTCCAGCATCGAGTGTGGCGCCCGCGCGCGAGCATGGCGTGGCGACGCGCGGGCTTCACGGTTGGGCAGACGTTGCTCGACGTGGGCTGCGGGCCGGGCTACGCGGCGCTCGACCTGGCCGAGATCGTGGGCCCGGCGGGGCGCGTGGTGGCGGTCGACCGCTCGCGGCGCTTCCTCGACGCGCTCGAGGCGGCGGCGCGCACGCGCGGGCTCGCGAACCTCGACGTGCGCGAGTTGGACCTCGACGAGCAGCCGCTGCCCGCCCTGCACGCCGACGGCGCGTGGTCGCGCTGGGTGTACGCGTTCGTGCGCGAGCCGCGCCAGTTGCTGGAGCGCGTCGCAGCCGCGTTGCGGCCGGGCGGCACGATGGTGCTGCACGAGTACGTGGACTACCGCGCATGGCGCCTGTCGCCGCGCAGCGAGGTGTTCGAGGAGTTCGTGGGCGAGGTGATGGCGTCGTGGCGCGCGAGCGGCGGCGAGCCCGACATCGCGCTCGACCTGCCGCGCTGGCTCGAAGCGCTCGACTTCGAGATCGTGCGCATGGAACCCATCATCGAGGTCGCGCGGCCGGGCGACTTCGTGTGGCAATGGCCGAAAGCGTTCGTCGACACCGGGCTCGAGCGGCTGGTCGACCTCGGGCGCGTGGACCGCGAGCGCGCCGAGCTGATGAAGCAGGCGTTCGACACCACCGAGATCACGCCGGGCGCGTTCCTCACTACACCGACCGTGCTGGAGATCATCGCGCGCAAGCGATGAGCGAACCAGGGAGGGGCGCCGTTCCCCATGGAGCGACGTCCCGCGGCCCGCACTGCGGGTCGCGCGGGTCTGCCTGGCTCAGCGCACCCACACCGCCTTCGCCGTGGCGGATTCTCCGGCCTGACGTAGGCGCGCCCAGTAGATGCCCGCGGGGCACTGCGCGCCTTCCAGCGCCACGGTGTGGCGGCCGGCGCCGAGGGCCGTCAAGTCGCGCCGCATCAGGCGGCGGCCCTGCAGGTCGAACAGCTCCAACGCGCCACCCGGCTTCGGCAGCTCGACCGCGAACACCAGCGCATCGCTCGTGCGGTCGCCACGCACCGCCAGCGCCAGCCGGGTGGGCAGCGCGGCGTCCGGCGCGTCGCCGGGGCGCAGCGGTCCGCGCGGCGGAACGCGGTTCGGGGTCGCCTGCCCGAGGCTTTGCGCGAGCGAGTCGGCGACCGCGGCCGTGGCGTGGAGCTCGAGCCAGCGCCGGATGCGCCACCCGGACTCGGTGAGCACCAGGTCCATCACGTTCTGCGTGCCGCCGAGGTCGAGTGTGGTGCGGTCGACGAACGTGACGAGCACCCTCAGGTCGTGCAGGACCACCCGCGCCTGCGCGAGATCGGCGCCCAGCGGAATCAGGGTGATGGCTCCCATCGAGGTGTCGACACGCGCGGCGATCGGTAGCGCGTGGCCATCCGGCGCCTTCCCGCCGCCCTCGAACAAATGGGTGGCGAACGCGCGCTCCGCCTCGCGCGACATGCCGCTGGGGAAGCTGGTCTGGAACGCGGGGTCGTCGGAGCCGAAGAGGAAGTCGTCGGTCATGAGGCCGGCGTACGCGGGCTCCGACCGCCGGCCGAACGCCCCCACCAGCGCCCGCACGGCTCCAACCGGATCCGCGCTCGGGGGAGCGGGTATCGGGGACGTCGGCTCGGCGGTTGAGTCGAACGCAATCACTGGGCACGCGCATCCGCAGCGGAAGTGCAGGTCGTTCCCGCTCGCGACGATGCCTGCCTTCAGCGCGACGGCCTGCCTCACATTGTCGATCGGGTTCGATCGGTCACCGGCGGCCCCGGCCGTCGCGCTGCTCAACAGGATCACCAACCCGTACACGAGTACCGCAGCTCGCATGTGGCCTCCTCGCCGCTCGTGGCGGCCCTCCCGGTCGGGTGAAGTCGAGGGGAGGAAGGAGACTTACAGCAGGTCACAGCATCGCGCGTGCCACGCGGGCACCAACGCGATTGCCGCGCCAATGGGCCCGAGTTCAGCGTGACGGCGGGAGGTGGATCGTTACCCTGTCACCTCTGTCACGTCACAGGGTGACAGGGGGAGACCGCGCGTCGACTCGCGGTTGGATCGTCGCGCGCGGACCGACGCCGCGGCCCGCTTCGGCCATCCACGCCGCCGATCTGCGTGACAAGTTGGCTTGACACGCCCGTCTCCTTGATGGAAAGTAAGCTTGTCATGGCGACGATACGGAACCGGGTCAAGGAGCTGCGCCTCGATCGGGGCTGGACGCAGCAGCAACTGGCGGACGCGGTCCACGTGTCGCGCCAGAGCATCAACTCGATCGAGCGTGACCGCTACGTCCCGAGCCTCGAGTTGGCGCTGGCGTTCGCACGGGTGTTCGCCTGCTCCACCGACGAGATCTTCAAACTGGAGCGCAGATCATGAGTTTCCTGAGCAAGCTGGTCGACGAACGCTTCCTCGACCACCGACGCCGGTCCTCGAGCGTCGCGGGCATCGCCAGCGGCGTGCTGGCGATCGTCCTGTTCGAGTACCGCCACGTCGTCGACCACGTCTGGAGCTGGGATCTGCTCGCGATCGCCGTCGTGTTCGTCGCGGTCAAGCTCTCGCTGATGGCGTGGTACGTCCTGACCGATTGAACCCCGAGAGGAGGATCCGCATGAGCGTCCGAGCCAGGCTGAAGGACCCCACGATCCGGATGCGCGTGGGGCTGTCGTTCCTGATCCTCGCCAGCCTGTCGCGCTGGCTGCCGCGACTGGGCGCGAAGCTGCCGACGGATGCGCTCGACGCGGCGTCGGGGCTGCTGTATGGCGTGGCGATCGGCTGCATGCTGCTGAGCCTGGCGTCGCGTCGTCGGCGCGACTGAGCGCCGCGGCGCCGGCGCTCACTCCTCCGCGCGCAGCCCGAGCTGTTTCATCTTCTTGTAGAGGTGGCTGCGCTCGAGGCCCAGCCGCGCGGCGGCGCGGGTCATGTGGCCGCCCTCGGCGGCCAGCGCGGCCTCGATGTGCCGGCGCTCGAAGTCGCGCACCGCGTCGGCGAGCGCGGCGGCGGCGGCCGCGGCACCCGCGGCACCCGCGCCGGCGGCCGCCGGCAGCACGGCCTGCACCTGCTCGCGCCCGATGCGCGCGCCGGGATGCATGATGACCAGCCGTTCGACCAGGTTGCGCAGCTCGCGCACGTTGCCGGGGAACGCGTAGTGTCGCAGCGCTTCGAGCGCCTCGGGCGCGAACGCGACGGGCTTGCGGCCGCTCTCGCGGGCGAGTTGCGCGAGGAAGTGCTCGACCAGCGGCGGGAGGTCCTCGAGCCGCTCGCGCAGCGGGGGCACGGTCAGCGGGATGACGTTGAGGCGGAAGTAGAGGTCCTCGCGGAACGTGTTGTCGGCGACCGCGGCGTCGAGGTCGCGGTTGGTGGCGGCCAGCACGCGCACGTCGACCTGGATCGCGCGGCTGCCGCCGACGCGCGTCAGCTCGCCTTCCTGCAGCACGCGCAGCAGCTTGGTCTGCGCGCGCGCGCTCAGGTCGGCCACCTCGTCGAGGAACAGCGTGCCGCCGTGCGCCTCCTCGAAGCGGCCGCGGCGCGCCTGGGTGGCGCCGGTGAACGCGCCCTTCTCGTGACCGAACAGCTCGGACTCGAACAGCTCCTCGGGGATCGCCGAGCAGTTCACCGCCACGAACGGCATCGCGCGGCGCGGGCTGGCGGCGTGCAGCGCGCGCGCGACCAGCTCCTTGCCGGTGCCGTGCTCGCCGCGGATCAGCACCCGCGCGCTGGTCGGGCCGGCGAGCGCCAGCTCGCCGAGCAGCCGCTGCAGCGCGGGCGAGCGCCCGACGATCGGCACCGCCCACGGCTCGCGCAGGCGCACGTTCTCGGCCTGCAGCGCACGCGTGGCGGTCGCGTTGCGCAACAGCACCAGCAGGCGCTCGAGCGCGATCGGCTTCTCGAGAAAGTCGAACGCGCCGAGTTTGGTGGCCTGCACGGCGGTCTCGATGTCGGCGTGGCCCGACATCATGATCACGACGGTCTCGGGCGCGCCGGCGCGGATCTCCTCGAGCAGCGTGAGCCCGCTGGCGCCGGGGAACCACACGTCGAGCAGCACGATGTCGTACGCCTCGCGCAGCCGCTCGCGCGCGGCGTCCAGGCTGGCAGCGCCGTCGACCTGGTAGCCCTCGCGGCCGAGCGCGCCCTGCAGGCTGCTGACGATGTTGGGCTCGTCGTCGACGATCAGGATGGATGCCATGTCAGCCCTCGCGCTCGATGGGCAGTCGGATCAGGAACGTGGTGCCGCGCCCGGGCGCGGACTCGACGTGCACGGTGCCGCGGTGCTCGCTCACGATCCGCTCCACGATCGTGAGCCCGAGTCCGCTGCCGTGCGCCTTGGTGGTGAAGCCGGGCACGAACAACTGCGCGCGCTGCTCGGCGCTCAGGCCGGCTCCGGTGTCGGCGACGGCCAGCTCGAGTGCCGCGCCGTCGCGACGCGCCCGCACCGTGACGCGGCCCGCGTCGCCGGCGGCGTCGAGGCCGTTCTGCACCAGGTTCACGAGCACCTGCCGCAGCTGGTCGCGGTCGGCGAGCAGTGTGTCGGCGCCGCTCGCGCGCTCGATCGCGAGCCGGCCGGCGGCCACCTGGTGGCCGTACAGCGTGCCGAGGTCCGCGAGCAGCGCGGCCACGTCGCACGGCGCCAGCCGCGGGCTCGGGAAGCGGCCGAACTCCGAGAACTCCTGCAGCAGGCGCTTGAGCGCCTCGACCTCCTCGCCGATGGTGCGCACCGCCTGCTCGAGGATCGCGGGGAAGTCGGGCCGCTGCTGGTCGTACGAACGCTTGAGGTCGGCGACCGAGATCGCGATCGGCGTGAGCGGGTTCTTGATCTCGTGCGCGACCTTGCGCGCCATCTGCCCGTACGCCGCCTGGCGCTCGCTCGCGGTGAGCCGCTCGCGGTAGGCGCGCAGGTCGGTGCGCATGCGCTCGAGCGAGGCGACCAGCGTCTGCAGCTCGTTCACGCTCGCGAGCGAGAGCGGCTCGTCCCACTCGCCGCGCGAAATGCGCTCCGAGAAGCGCGCCAGCCGCTCGACCGGGCGCGAGACCTGGTGCGACCACACCAGGCCCAGCGCGATCGCGACCGCGACCGCGAGCAGCCCCAGCAGCAGCGAGGTGGTGCGCAGCGCCGCCACCGCCTCGTCGGCCGCCGCGGTCGAGGACAGTCCGAGGATCTCGGCGTGCGGCGCGGGTCCGATCGCCAGCGCCACGCGCCGCGCGAGCCACGAGCGCCCGCCGATCGTCACGCGCACCGCCGCGTCGCCGGGCGGCACCGCGAGCGCGGCGCCGTCCGCGAGCGTGCTCGCCACCAGTTGCCCGCCCGCGTCGCGCAGTACCAGGTCGACGCCGGTGGTCTGCTTGAGGCGCGCGAGCACGGTGGAGTCCAGCGCCACGCCGCCGCGCACCACGCCAACGCGCTCGCCGCGGTAGAGGATCGGGGCGCTGACATCCAGCGCGAGCGCGGCGACGCCGGCGAGCCGCGCGACCTGCGGGCCCGCGCCGGCGGCCGGCGCGAGCGCGCTGAGCGCCAGCGGTTCGCGGGTGGCGCTGGCGCGCGCGATCGGCGCCAGCGCGCCGTCGGCGATGATGCGGCCACTGGTGTCGGCGATGCCGAGGAAGTCGAGGTCGAGCAGGAACCGCTGGTCGGCGAGGTAGGAGCGCAGGTCGAGGTCGGTGGGGGTCTCGATCAGGTAGAGCCGCTTGAGCTGCGGGTCGCCGGCGAGCAGCGCGAGCTTCTCGTCCAGGCGCTGGCCGTCGGCCGCAAGCTGCGCCTGCAGCAGGCCGAGCGAGGCGTCGAGTCGTGCCGCCGCCTGCGCGCGCACGGTGCCCTGGATGCGCTGGCCGAGCAGCAGCATCGCGATCGTGAGCGGGACGACGGCGACCAGTGCAAAGCCGAGGATGAGCCGCGAGCGCAGCGAGTTCATGGCCGTCGCCGCGCCGCCGCGCACGCGGGCAGGTCGGCGAACGCCTCCGCGCCCAGCGCCTGCACCACCGCGCGGACGTCGGATGCGCACACCACCGGGCAGCGCGGCGCATAGAGCGGCACGACGCCGTGCGCGCGCCACGTGGCGCGACGCGTCGAGTCGGCCTGCAGCGGCTCGTCGAGCATGGTGAGGTGGACCGCGCGCGGGGCGCCGCGGAACGAGGCGGGCAGGTCGCGGTCGAGGAATCGCTGCAGCACGCTCTGTCCGGGAAGCGCCGGGTCCACCGCGACGGAGGCGCCAGCGCGCCGGCCGTGGAGCAGTGCGGCCTCGGCCGCCCGCCCGATGGAATCCACGTCGGCCCAGGGCAGCAGGTCGCCGCCGAACATCTGAGGGTTGAGGGCCGCCAGCGGGCCGTCGGCGTGGATCGCCGCAGCGAGCCGGTCCGCCCCGATGGTGTCCGCGGGGGTCTTCGCGACCGGCTGGAGCGCGGCGATCACGCCGCGCGAGCGGGCGCCGAGCAGTGCGCCGCGCCCGCGCGGGTCCTCGCGCAGGTGCGCCGACAGCTCGCCGGGCCAGAACACGGCGACGTCCAGCTCGCCGCGCTCGAACGCGATCTCCTCGTCGGCCGCCACGCGATAGGCGCGCACGATCAAGGTGTCGGGCCACGGCGCGGTCGAGTCGGGCGGCGCGGTGCGCACGCCGCGCCACTCGGCCGCCCCCGCTGGTTCGACCTGGTAGCCGAGGCTCGCGAGCGGGCCCGCGGGCGAGACTGCGCCGCACGCGATCGCGAGGTTCGCGCGCGCGCCGGCCGGCACGCCCACGCGCAGCAGCGGTGGCGGCGCGAGCCGCGGCGCCTCGGCGAGCACGCGCAGCAGGTCGAGCGCGGTCACGCCCGCGAGCGAGCCCTGGCTCACGCGTGCGATCGCGAGCGTGCCGTCGATCACCTGCGTGATCTCGGCGGTGGCGAGATCGCGCGCGTCCTGCCGGAGCGTGAGCCGCGCGCCGCGCGCGAGCGCCGTGGAGTCGGGACTCGCGAGATAGACGCGGTCGGCCTGCGTCCACACCACGTGCGCGGGCAGCTCGCGCGGCTCGCCGAGCGCGGACGTGGCGAGCGCGAGCAGCGCGAGCGAGAGCAGCGCGCTGGTGATTCGCCACGGGCTGCAGCGCTCGGTCGCGCGCGCGGCGCGCGACCTGCGCCGGCGATCGGCCGCGCTCATGGGGCGGTTCGAGCGGGCAGCCGCGGCCGGCGCGCGGCCCGCTCCCTCGGCGTGTCCTTCTCCACGATCGCCGTGTCCGATGAGCCACACTCCGCGTCGCGATTGGTGGACTTCACGTTGAAGCCCGCCGGCAGGTTCCGGCCTGCCCGCCTCCGTGTCAAGGCTGACACACTCGCTCGACGTGGCGAGCGAGGCGTTTGGATCAAGGCGTTGCGCGGCAGCGGGATGACCAGGCGGCACGCGGCTTGAGATAGCGAGTGGTCAGCAGGGCGGCAGACGCCACCCGCGGACTCCCGAGCCGGCTCCACTGGCCCGCTCGGGCGGGCCACCACCGGAGCCGGCGAACCGGGCTGGACCGACCACGCAGCCGGAGGAGAACCAGGCGATGAGCACCAGGATCGGAGCAGTGGGCACGCGCGTTCGCGACCGTTGGTTGGTGGGCGCGGCATGGTGGGGTGGACTGGGACTGACGCTGTGCGCGGCCGCGCTGCTGGTGTCGGGCTGTGGCCAGTCGAGCAGCCCGAGCGACCACACCGCGGCGGTGGCGACGTCGCCGCCGAGCACGGAAGCGGTGCCGGCGACCAACCTCGGCACGCCGGTCGCCGCCTCGAGCGAGACTCCGCAGCTCGGCGCGCGACTGCGCAAGCTCGGATCGCCCGAGTCGGTGGCGCCCGACCTCGCCGTCGCGGTGCCGGACACCACGGTGAGCCCGGGCGAGGTGGTGAAGTTCACGGTGCACGGGACCGAGGACGTCAACCAGGTCGTGCTGTCGGACGGACTCAACGACCCGCAGGCGTTCGCGCTCGACACCACCACGAACGTGTGGCGCGTGCAGTACCGTGTGCCGCTGCGCCCCCGGCAGGAGCGCATCGGAGTGTCGGTGACCGCGCGCAACGAATCGAGCCACTGGCGCCGCGTGTGGGTGTTCCTGCACGTGCAGGCGGTAGGGCCCCAGATCCGCTCGGATGAAGAGCCCGAGCTGGGCGCCGAGCCGATGGAGGAAGACCAGTAGTCTCGGCCCCGCGCCGCATCTCCGGGCCGGAGCCCGCACGACGACCGCGCGGGCCTCCGGCCCGGAAGTCTTTCGAAGGAAGCGAGGACATGAGGACGATCATGGGGATGCTGGCGATCGCCGCGCTGATGACGATCGCGGCGCCGGCGCGCGCGGAGCGCCGTGACGAGCGGACGGATGCGCCGCACGTGGCGTCGTTCTCGGTCGAGGCCGTGGACACGCTGAACGCGCGCATCGACGCCGCGACGCGGGCCGGCGCCGCGTGGGCACGGGACCCGCTCCGCATCGCGATCGAGCTGTGCGCCGGCGAGCCGGGCTCCGCTCGCAGGCTCGCGATCACGTTCGAGGCCGCCGGGGGCGAGACGCCCGACTCGGCGACCGTCGTCGTGGTGGCGGACGGCTACCTCGACGACTCGGTGCGCGGCTCGTGGATCCGCCTGCGCTTCGCGCGCGCGGCAGAGGCCTGGCACCTGACGGCCCTGCATCGCGCGCTCCGCTGCTGGCGCGGAGACCGCGGAGACGTCTACGCGAGCGAGCCGTGCCCGTGAGGGCGCACTCGCCGCGCTCCGGACTCCGCGAGCGCGCCGAGGCGGCGCAGCGCGCTCGCCGCGCGCCTCAGCGCGCGAGGATCACCGTGCGGCGCAGGCGCTCGGCGCCGGCCTCGAGCCGCGCGAAGTAGGTGCCCGGCGGCAGCGTGCGCCCGGCGTCGTCGCGGCCGTCCCAGCGCCGCGCCACCTCGCCCGCCGGCAGCGGACCGTCCACCAGCGTGCGCACCCGTGCCCCGCTCACCGAGAACAGCGCGAGCCGCACGCGCGTCGCGGCGGGCAGCGCGAAGCTCAGCAGGCAGTCGCCGCCGCTGGGATTGGGGCGCGGCGCGTCGAAGCGCAGCGCCGCCACCGGGCCGCCCTCGACGCCGACCGAGGCGGAGCAGTTCACGGTCAGCGTGCAGGCGGAGGCCTCGCCGGGGATCAGCAGGTTCGACTGCCGCACGATCACGCGATCGGACGTGCCGACGCAGCCGGGCGGCGTGTGGAGATGGACCTGCAGGTGCACCGAGCCGCCGCCGGGCCCCACCAGCGCGACCCCGGCCGCGCTCGGCGTGACCGACTGGATCCACGCGTCCGTGTCCGTCACCTGCCAACCGAGCGTCTCCTCCACCGAACCGTCGTTGATGACGGCGACCGCCAGCGTGGTGTCGCGGCCCGCGAGCACGGTCGACGGGCCGGCGCAGTCCACGCTCGAGCGGTGGTCCGAGACCTCGGCCCAGACGTCCGGGTCGCCGAGGCGCGAGTCCGCCCACAGCGCCGCCACGCGCGAGCCCTGGGCGGTGATGCCCTGGTAGTCGCCCTGGTTCGCGGAGCCGCAGGCGTTGAACGACCAGAACGAGAGCGCGTCGCTGAGCGCGCGATTGGTGCCCCACGTCACACCGCCGTCGCCCGAGGAGGTCACGTACTCCACCGACTCGGCGCCGCACAGCGGATCGTCGCGGAAGTCGTGCCAGTAGCAGTGCGCGCGGCCGAGGTCGTCCACCGCGATCTCGGCGAAGATGCCGTCGGAGCCGGGTGCGTTGTCGTTCATCCGGCGCGGCGTGCTCCACGTGAGCCCGTCGTCGCTCGTGGCCACGAAGTGGTCGCGATTGGCGCGCGCGCGGTCGCCGGCGCCCGGGACGTCGAATGTGGTGCTCATCTTGTAGGGCCCGGGCGCCGGCGAGCTGAACGAGAGCCGCAGGTAGTAGGTGCCCGTCACCGGAGCGCTCCAGCACAGCGCCGGCGGATTGGCGAGGGTGTAGGCGAGGATCCGGTAGTCGTTGAACGTCGAGGTGTCGCCCGCGCACAGGATACGTGCGATCAGGCCGATGTTGGTGGACGTCGAATCGGTACGCAGCACGAACGTCTGGCCGGCGGTGGCCTCGAACCGCCACAGGTCGACGTCGGCGGTCTCGCCGCCGATGCCGCGCAGCACGGTCCCGACCGTGAACGGCGTCGCCCGGGCGAAGAAGTCGTTCGATTCGCTCTCGACCTGGACCGGGGTCGTGGGGAACGCCGCGTCGTAGAAGTTGAGGGTCTCGTCCCACGTCACGTAGACCCGCCCGCGGAACGGCCCGTTCGAGACGTCGCACGCGATGCCGGGCAGCGTGGGCGCGAACCCGCGGCGATAGCCGGGCGCCCCGCTGTAGCTGTTCTCGTAGAACGTCGCGACCGCGACCTCGGGCTCGAACGTGACGCCATGGTCGAGCGAGCGCCGGATCTTCATCACGCTGAGCGGGAAGCCGTACTCGTACCACACGACGTACACCCGGCCGTCGGGACCGACGCAGGGGCGCGAGCCCTGCACGAGATCGTTCGCCGCCGGCGCGTTCATCACCTGGATCGGGCCCAGCGCGTTGAGCGCCGGGTCCAGCACCTGGAGCTCGATCTGGCCGCCGCCCATCAGCTGGAAGTCGGTCCACGAGACGTACACGTTGCCGGTCAGCGAGTCGACGGCCATCCACGGCTTGTCGAGGAAGTTGGAGCCGCCGAACGCGATCTGCCGCGTGACGTCGGTCACGAACACGCCGCCCGCGATGTGCCCGCGCCGGACGATGACGCCCGAGCCCGCCGCGCCGCCCTCGTAGAGCCCGGCCAGGTAGAACGCGTGGAGCTTGCGATCGACCGCGGTGAGTGGATCGCCGCGCCAGCGGCCGCCCCCCGGCAGCGGCGCCGGATCGCCGCCGTCGGTCCACGTCAGCCCGCCGTTGGCGGACCAGCCGAAGCCCTGCACCGCGGTGCCCATGCAGAAGCCGCGCGCGTTGTTCCAGCTCGCGAGCAGACTCGGCCCGTCCATCGCGATGCTGGTCTCGGACTGGGAGACCGGGCGGAAGCTGCAGCCCGGCGCACAGGAAATCGGCGGAGCGGTCGTTGACGATCACGTCGGTCGCGAGACCCTCGGCGTGCGCGGGTGGGGCGAGCCGCTCGCGCGTCGTCGCATCGCGCGGCGCTGACGAGGCGTCGGCTTCGGGATCGTCTGACTCGATCAGGAAGCGCTGGAGCCACTCGGGGCCGCGCACCCCGCGCGCGACCTCGTCGCGCAGCAGCGCCGCGCCGGCCACCGAAGGCTGTGGGCCGACGCGCGGCCAGCTGGCCGCCTCGGCGCGCGCGGCGAGTGCCAGGAGCGCGCCGATCGCGAGGAGGCGTGCGGTGGGCTGGAGGATCGGGAGCGCGGGGCGGGTGCGGTTCACGAGGGCCTCCGACGGGCGGGAGGGTGACGATCGCGGCGGGGCGGTGCGCACCGAAAGGCTAGCACCCGCCTGGGTCCCCGGGCTGCGGAAATCGCGCGGCGATCGATGGAGGTCTACTTCACCCACTCCGGCCGCAGGTTCTGCAGCACGATGATGACGATCGCCATCAGACTCTCGCCGGCGATCAGGCCGGAGGCGACCGGGATCACGTACGTGTCGGCCGTCTTCGGCCGGCCGCGCTGGAGCAGCAGGGCGATCAGCGCGCCGGTGAACATCGAGATCGCGTTGAAGCCCTGCATCACGAACGCCAGCCCCAGCCCGGTCGCGGACGGGATGTACGCCTTGGCGCGCGGGAACACGCGCTCGAGGATCGGCAGCACCAGCCCGACGAGGGCGCCCGCGAACGCGCCCCACCGCGCGCTGACCGGCAGCTCGCCGAGCCCGTGCGACATCAGCTCGGCGACGCCCTTCCAAACCTGGGCGGCCGGCGCGGGGAAGCGGTCGCCGCCGAGCGCCGCGGCGTTCGGCACCAGGATGTTCCACGCCAGCCCGACCACGATCGCGCCCGGGATGATCCCGGCGACCTGCGCGATGAACTGCTGGCGCGGGTTGGCGCCCAGCAGGTAGCCGCTCTTGAGATCGGTCAGCAGGTCGGCCGCGCAGCCGGCGGAGTTCGCGGTGACCGACGCCGTCATCAGGTTGGTGACCATGCTGGACGGCGACAGCACGCCGTAGGTGAGCTGCGTCACCTTGCCGAGCGCCCCGGTGGGGGTGGTGTTGGTCTCGCCGGTGGCGCGGCAGGCGACCACGCTCAGCACCCACGTGAGCAGCACCGCGAGCACGCCCATGTACCAGTGCACGTGCCAGAGGCTGTGCAGCATCCACACCACGCCGGCGCCGGCGGTCACGAACCCGATCATCACCCACGAGGCTGGCACCTCGATCGCCACGAGCGGATCGTCGGTGGCGGCCGCCCGGCGGCCGAACATGCCACGGAGCCCGGCGAACGCGCGGCCGATGGTGCGCCCGTGGAATGCGAGCGCCACGAAGCTCGAGACCACCATCATCGAGGCGCCGATCCACAGCGACCAGCGGGTGATCTCGCGGAAGCCGATCGGCATGCCCACCACGCTGGCGGTGATGTCGCCGCGGTGGATCATGAGCGGCGCCAGCACCGCGTAGTTGATGACCGCGCCGAGCAGCATGCTCCAACCCACGCGGAAGCCGGCGATCGCGCCGGCCGCCATCAGCACCAGCCCCATGTCCCACTTGAGCGTCAGCTGCGCGAGCGGGATGCCGCCCGAGGTGAGGCGCCCGAACGGCAGGTCGGCCGGCAGGTTCCAGGGCATGAATTTGAAGGTGGCGTCGCGCAGCCACGCGATGGTCGCGCCGATCACGCCGGAGGTGGCGAGCGCGCGCGCCTTGCGCAGCGCGTCGGTGCCGGTGGCGTGCAGGCTGCGCAGCGTCTCGGCGGCGGCGGTGCCGTCGGGGAACGGGAGCTGCTCGACGTTCACCATCTGGCGCTTCAGCGGCACCGCCATCACCACGCCGAGGATCGCGAGCAGGATGTTCCAGCCCAGCAGCACCCAGAAGTCCATCTGGCGGTTGGTGACCATGAGCATCGCGGCGATCGCGGTGACCATCGTGCCGCCGACCGAGTAGCCGGCCGCCGTGGCGGTCGACTGCATGCAGTTGTTCTCGAGGATCGTGAAGTCGCTGCGCAGCAGGAACGGCAGCACGCTGCGCAGCGAGCGCCAGATCGCGTAGGAGAGAATGCAGGCGGTGATGCCGACGCCGAGCGCCCAGCCGGTCTTGAGCCCGATATAGATGTTGGTCAGGGACATCACGCAGCCGAGCAGCGCGCCCATCACGATCGCCCGCGGCGTGAGCTGGCGCATCGAGTCGCCACGGCCGCGGTAGACGTGCTCGTACCAGTCGCGCTCGATCTGCTCCGGCGTCCTGAGGTCGGGCTGCTCGGACACGTCGGACTCCTTCCGTGGAGTTCCCCTGGCTCCAGGGTGGCGCCGGGGTGCGAGGGACCGGAACGGGCCGCATGGTGCCTCTCTCGCCGGCTTCCTTCAACCCCGGGGGTGTCGGCCGTTGCCAGACGCGGCACCAGCGCGGCTCCGGGGGGCGTTCGGCGGCCCCTTGGCATCGCATGCGACCGGCGGCTACTGTGCGCATCCAACTCGTGCGTGGCGCGGCCCCGCCCCACGCACCCCGACTCCGGAGACCCCACCCATGATCACCATCACCGAGCTGGCGACCCAGAAGATCGCCGAGCTCCTGCAGAGCGAAGGCAAGCCCGGACAGGCGCTGCGCATCGGCATCACCGGCCGCGGGCGCGGCGGCTTCGAGTACCGGCTGGGCTTCGTGGACCCCGCCGAGCGCGCGGCCGACGACACCGTGATCGAGGCCGGCCCATTCCAGGTCTTCATCGACGCGGCGAGTGGTCCCGACATCCGGGGCACCACGATCGAGTTCGTCGAGACGCCGGTGCAGAGCGGCTTCCGCATCGACAACCCGAACCCGGTCTGGCGCGACACCACCGCGCAGGCGGTGCAGAAGGTGATCGACGAGGAGATCAACCCCGCGGTGGGCGGCCACGGCGGCTACGTCACGCTGCTCGACGTCAAGGACGGTGTGGCGTTCATCCAGTTCGGCGGCGGCTGCCAGGGCTGCGGCATGGTGGACACGACGCTCAAGCAGGGCGTGACGGTCCGCATCCGCGAGGCGGTGCCGGCGATCCGCGAGATCCTCGACACCACCGACCACGCCGGCGGCAGCAACCCGTACTACCGCGCATCGTAGTCCCCGGAAACCGGCCGTCATCGATTCGAACGACAGGGAGGCGTCCATGATCAAGCGCAAGGCGACGGCAGTCTGGAACGGCGGACTTCGCGACGGCAAGGGCACCCTCACCGCCACGAGCGGCGTGTTGAAGGACACGCCGTACTCGTTCCGCGATCGCTTCGAGGACGGACCCGCCACCAACCCGGAGGAGCTGATCGCGGCCGCTCACGCCGGTTGTTTCGCGATGGCGCTGTCCGGCCAACTGGGCGAGCGTGGCATGACCGCGGAGAGCCTGAACGTCACGGCCACCGTGACGCTCGAGAAGACCGACGGCGGCTTCTCCGTCACCTCCAGCGCGCTCACCTTGGTGGCGCGCATTCCGGGCGCCGACAAGGCGAAGTTCGACGAGGCGGCAGCGGGCGCCAAGGCGGGCTGCCCGATCTCGAAGCTGCTGAACGCCAGGATCACGCTGGAGGCGACGCTTCAGAGCTGACCCGACGCTCGCATCGCGCACGACTCACCGGAGGACGGGCTCTCGTGGCCCGTCCTTCGTCGTGGGGAGGAGCTGGAGGCCAGCCCTCGTCCGGTCACGCGTTTGGGCGCCGCACCTGGGATGTCACGCGAGCTGCCTCGGCGTCTTCCGGTTGGGCGCGGCCTGGCGAAGCGGCTAAGGTGCGTCGGTATCCCCCGGTCGTGGCGGGCGACCATTCCCCGCCTCGCGCGAGCCGGGATCCTCCGGGCACGGTTGGCCCCGCGGGCCCTGGTCGCACCCTCAGGAGGCAACGATGCTGAAGGAGTTCAAGGAGTTCCTGCTGAAGACGAACGCGCTCGCGCTGGCCGTCGGCGTGATCATCGGTGGCGCGGTCGGCAAGGTCGTCTCGTCGCTGGTGTCGGACATCCTCATGCCGATCATCGGCGTCGCCATCCCCGGCGGCGCGTGGCGCGAGCTGGCGATCGTGCTGAGCCGCAAGCCCGACGGCGGCGCCTTGAACTCGATCACCTACGGCGCGTTCATCGGCGCGTTGGTGGACTTCGTGATCATCGCGGCGTGCGTGTTCTTGATCACCAAGTCGTTCATGAAACCCGAGCCCGCGGCCCCGGCGGCGCCGAGCAAGACCTGCCCCGAGTGCCTGGAGTCGATCCCCCAGGCGGCGCGGAAGTGCAAGCACTGCGGCAGCGTGGTCTGACGTCCGGTTGCGGCGAATCGGCACGCGGGCGCGGGGCTGCGGCTCCGCGCCCGACTCGTTCGACCGCCGCCGCTCAGTCCCAGCGGAACAAGCGCACCGCGAGCGCGAACGAGACCAGTCCCCACGCCACCAGCGCGGCCAGCTGGGGGAGGATGGCGACCAGCGAGGCGCCCTCGTTGGCGATCAGCCGCAGCGCGTCGTTGACCAGCGTGAGCGGCAGCGCCTTGACGTACGGCTGCATCGCGGCCGGAAAGCGCTCCGAGGAGAAGAACGATCCCGAGAGCATCCACATCGGCAGCATCACCACGTTCATCAGGCCCGAGACCGCCTCGACCGTGCGCGCGCGGCACGCCACCAGCAGTCCGAGCGCCGAGAACACCAGCGCGCCGACCAGGCAGATGAGCGCGAACGCCGTCCACGAGCCGCGCACCGCGACGCCGAACGCGAGGATGCCGAAGCCGAGCACGGCGACCACCTCGAGCACCAGCCACACCATGCGCCCGATCATCATCGAGAGCAGGTAGTCGCTGCGGCGCATGGGGGTCGCGATCATGCGCTTGAGCAGGTGCTGCTGGCGCGCGGTGGCGATCGGGAAGCCGACCCCCCACATGCCGGTGCCGAGCAGGTTGAGACCGAGCAGCCCAGGCACCAGGAAGTCGATGTAGCGCGAGCCCGGCCGCGGGCGCGCGTCCTCGCGCGGGCGCAGGAGGTCGACGCGCCCGGCGGCGCGCTCGAGCGCGTCGAGCGCCGCGCGGTAGGCGAGCCGCGTCTCGGGACGCTGCGGGTCGTACACCAGCACCGGCGCCCGCGCCGTCGCGGGCCGCACCAGCACCGCGATGCGGCCGCGACGCAGCGCGCGCTCGGCCTCCGCCCGCGTGAGCGTGATCACCTCCAGGTCGGGCGAGGTGGCGAGCGCCTGCACGGTGGCGGCCGCCCCCGGGCCCTGCTCGACGCCCACGCGGGTGCGCTGCGGTCCCTGCTGGCGGAACGCGATCCCGAGCGCCAGCGTCATGATGATCGGGAACGCGAACACCCAGAACACCGCCTCGGGCTCGCGCAGGAACCCGAGCACGCGCGCCCAGGTGAGCTGCGCGAGGGCGCTGCGCTCGAGGCGGGCGCGCCACCGGTCGCGGGCCTCAGTCATCGCGCAGCATC
The DNA here is from genome assembly GCA_963725865.1 of Candidatus Eiseniibacteriota bacterium. GTDB lineage: Bacteria > Eisenbacteria > RBG-16-71-46 > RBG-16-71-46 > RBG-16-71-46 > CAVSAC01. The sequence continues at coordinate 611,235 of CAVSAC010000010.1, read as the reverse complement.
CTCCCCGTGAGGCTCACGAACACGTCCTCGAGCGTGGCGTGGTGGGTGGTGAGCGTGGCGAGTGCGAGCCCGCGCGCCGCCAGCGCCGCGAGCAGCGCCGGCACGGCCACGTGCGGCGACCGCACGGTGAGTGCGAGCGACGGTGGCTCGGCGTGCGCGTGGATCACGCCCGGCAGGTCGGCCACGTCGGCCAGCGCCAGCGTGCCGCCGTCGACCGTGAAGCGCACCACGTGCTCGGCGCCCAGCAGCGCGATCAGCTCGCGCGGGGTGCCGAGCGCGATGACCTTGCCGTGGTCCACGATCGCGACCCGGTCGCAGAGGCGCTCGGCCTCGTCCATGTAGTGGGTGGTGAGCAGCACCGTGCCGCCGCGCGCCCGGAACGCCTCGATCAGGTCCCACAGGCCGCGCCGTGACTGCGGGTCGAGCCCGGTGGTGGGCTCGTCGAGGAACAGCACCTCGGGATCGTTCACCAGCGCGCACGCGACCGACAGGCGCTGGCGCTGGCCGCCCGAGAGCTTCGACACCCAGGCGGCGCGCTTGTCCTCGAGCGCCACCAGGCGCAGCAGCTCGTCGACCGCCGGGCCCGCGCCGATAGAACGAGCGGAACAGTCGCAGCGTCTCCTCGACCGAGAGCTTCTCCTGGAGCTTGGTCTCCTGGAGCTGGATGCCCAGCCGTTCGCGCAGCGCGAGATCGTGGCCGTGCGCCCACGTCTGGCCCAGCACCCGCACCTCGCCCGCATCGGCGCGATTGAGCCCCTCGAGGATCTCGATGGTCGTGGTCTTGCCGGCGCCGTTGGGGCCGAGCAGGCCGAAGCACTCGCCCGCGCGGACCTCCAGGTCGAGGCCATCGACCGCGGTCAGCGAGCCGTAGCACTTCACCAGGCCCCGGCAGAGCAGGGCGGGTGCGGTGAGATCCGGGGAGGTCGCAAGTCGGGACATGGTTCGGCCGAAGATAGGGGGCGGCGAGTCCGGCCACAACCCGCCGGAGTCGGCGCCGGCAGGCGAGCGGGACGGTCGGCAGTCCGAGTGCGTTCGTGCTAATCTGCGCCGCCTCATCGACAAGGCCGCGCCACCCGCCGGGCAGGGCAGTCCGGCGGGGATTTCGTACGCCCGCGAGGACCGGATGCCGCCGAAGTTCGACTTCATCCAGCGCGCCAACGCCGAGTTCATCGAGGAACAATACCGGCGGTTTCGTCACGACCCCGCGTCGGTACCCGAGGACTGGGCGCTGTTCTTCGCCGGCTTCGACCTCGCCCAGGAGCCCGGTTGGGCGTCCCGCGAGGGCGGTCCCGCCGGCGGGGTGTTCGGCCTGGTGGTGGCGTACCGCGAGTTCGGCCACCTGGTGGCGCAGCTCGACCCGCTGGGCGAGGGCCCGCGCGAGCATCCGCTGCTCGAGCTGGCGAGCTTCGGGCTCGGCGAGGCCGACCTCGACCGGCCGGTGGACCCCGAGCCGTTCCGCGGCGCGTTCCAGGGCACGCTGCGCGAGTTGATCGACGCCCTGCGCGCCACCTACTGCGGCGCGCTCGCGGTCGAGTACATGGACATCCCCGACAAGACCCGGCGCGAGTGGCTGCAGGAGCGCATGGAGACCACGCGCGCGCGGCCCACGCTGGGCGCCGAGGATCGCGTGCGCATCCTGCGCGGGCTGCTCACCGCGGACGCGTTCGAGCAGTTCCTGCACACCCGCTACGTGGGGCAGAAGCGCTTCTCGCTCGAGGGCGGCGCCACGCTGATCCCGATGCTCGAGACGCTGATCGAGAACGCGGCGGCGCTGGGCGTCGAGCAGGTGGTGCTGGGCATGCCGCACCGCGGGCGCCTCAACGTGCTGGCGAACGTGCTGCACAAGCCGCTCGAGCTGATCTTCAGCGAGTTCGAGTCCACCTACCTGCCCGAGGAGATCCAGGGCCACGGCGACGTGAAGTACCACATGGGGTACTCCTCGCTGCACCGCTCGCGCGCGGGGCGCAGCGTGCACCTGGACCTGAACTTCAATCCCAGCCACCTGGAGTTCGTGAATCCGGTGGTGCTGGGATCGGTGCGCGCGCGCCAGGTGTACATGCGCGACCTCGCGGGCGACCGCGGCATCCCGGTGCTGATCCACGGCGACGCGGCACTGGCGGGCGAGGGCATCGTGCCCGAATCGCTCGCGCTGGCGCAGCTGCCCGCGTACCAGACCGGCGGCGCCGTGCACCTGGTGGTGGACAACCAGGTCGGCTTCACCACCTCGCCCGCGGACGTGAGGGTGGGGCGCTATCCCACCGACATCGCGCGGGTCATCGAGGCCCCGGTGCTGCACGTCAACGGCGACGACCCCGAGGCCGCGGTGCACGCGGTCGCGATCGCGCTCGAGTACCGCGCCCGGTTCAAGAAGGACGTGTTCGTCCACCTGGTGTGCTACCGCAAGCACGGGCACAACGAGATGGACGATCCCACGTTCACGCAGCCGGTGATGTACCGGCAGATCGCCCGCCACGTGCCGGCCGCGCGGCAGTACGCGGAACGCCTGGTGCGCGATGGGGTGCTCGCCGAGCCCGCGCTCGCCGCGCTCGAGCAGGAGATCGCCGACACGCTGCAGGGCGCCCACCGCCGCACGCGCACCGAGTCCAAGCCCCACCTCGAGGTGCCGCTCGGCGGCGCCTGGAACGGGCTCGACTGGGCCGGCGAGGACTGGAGCGCGCAGACCGCGGTCGCGCGCGAGACGCTGGTCGCGATCGCCGAGCGCTCGGCGCGGGTGCCCGAGGGCTTCCATCCGCACGCCAAGGTCGCGAAGCTCTACCAGGATCGGGTGCGCATGGTGGGCGAGGACCGCATCGACTGGGGCTGTGCCGAGGCGCTGGCGCTCGGCTCGCTGCTGATCGAGGGTCGCAACGTGCGGCTCACCGGGCAGGACGCCGGGCGCGGCACGTTCAGCCATCGGCACGCGGTGTGGCACGACACCGAGGACGGCGCCCGCCACGTGCCGCTGCAGCAGCTCGCGGCCGACCAGGGCCGCTTCGATATCGTCGACACGATGCTGAGCGAGGCGGCCGTGCTCGGGTTCGAGTACGGCTACAGCACCGCCGACCCGCACACGCTCACGATCTGGGAGGCGCAGTTCGGCGACTTCGCCAACGTGGCGCAGGTGTACATCGACCAGTTCCTCGCCAGCGCCGAGTCGAAGTGGCGCCGCATGAGCGGCCTCACGCTGCTGCTGCCGCACGGCTACGAGGGGCAGGGGCCCGAGCACTCGAGCGGGCGCCTGGAGCGCTTCCTCGAGCTGTGCGCGCAGGGCAACATGCAGGTGTGCAACCTCACCACGCCCGCGCAGCTGTTCCACGTGCTGCGGCGCCAGCTGCGGCGGCGCTTCCGCAAGCCGCTCGTCATCATGAGTCCCAAGAGCCTGCTGCGGCACAAGCTCGCGATCTCGCCGGCCGCGGAGCTGAGCGGCGGCGGCTTCCACGCGGTGCTCGACGACGCGCAGGCCGAGCCGGGCGCGGTGCGCAGCGTGCTGCTCACCTCGGGGCGCTTCTCGTACGCGCTGCTCGAGGAGCGCGCCGCGCGACCGCGGCCCGACGTCGCGATCGTGCGCGTCGAGCAGCTCTATCCGTTCCCGACCCAGGAGCTGGTGACGCTGTTCCGTCGCTACGACCGCGCGCTGGACGTGCGCTGGGTGCAGGAGGAACCGATCAACATGGGCGCGTGGCGGCACCTGCGCCATCGGCTCGAGGGCGTGCTGCCGGAGGGCGGCGCGCTGCGCGTGATCGCGCGCGGCGAGGCGTCGACCCCGGCCACCGGCTACTACCACATGCATGTCGAGCAGGAGAAGGAGTTGATCGTGAAAGCGTTCGCGCAGAGCGATCCGGCCCCGCGCCCGCGCGCGTCGCGGCGCGAGTCGGGCACGCCGGCCGGGGCCCGGCCGGGAGGGGCACGATGAGCGTCGAGCTCAGGGTCCCGCGGCTCGCGGAATCGATCTCCGAGGCGGTGCTCGTCGAGTGGCTGCGGGGCGATGGCACCCCGGTGCGCGAGGGCGAGCCGGTCGCGACGCTGGAGACCGACAAGGCCGCGGTGGAGATCCCCGCCGACCAGAGTCGGCGTGCTGCATCACGCGCGCCAGGTGGGCGAGACGGTGAAGGTGGACGACGTGCTCGCACGCATCGAGCCCGGCGAGGCGCCGCCGGCGGCGGGCCCGCCCGCGCCAGCGGCGCGGTCCGCACCGCCAGAGCCCGCGAAGGCGGCGGCGCCGGCGACACGAACGGCGCCGGCGCCGGTCGCTGGCGGCGTGCCCGCTGTGAGTGCTCCCACCGCGCCGGCGGGCGCGACCGCGGCGGCGTTCGGCCCGGCGGTGCGGCGCATCGCCGAGGAGGCGGGTCTCGATCCCGCGCGCATCGCGGGCAGCGGCCCGGGCGGGCGCGTGCTGAAGGAGGACGCCCTGCGCGCCGCAGCGATGCCCGCGGCCCCGCCGGCTGCCACCCCGGCGCCCGCAGCCCCGGCGCCCGCGCGCATCGCGCCGGCGGTCCCGGCCGCGGCGGGCGACGACGAGGATCGCGTGGTGCCGATGAGCCGCATCCGCCAGCGCATCGCCGAGAAGCTGGTGAAGGCGCAGCAGACGGCGGCGATCCTCACCACGTTCAACGAGATCGACATGAGCGCGGTGCTCGACCTGCGCGCGCGCTACAAGGATGGCTTCGAGAAGAAGCATGGCGTGCGGCTCGGCTTCATGGGCTTCTTCACGCGCGCGTGCGTGCACGCGCTGCGCGACGTGCCCGAGCTGAACGCCGAGATCCGCGGCACCGATCTCGTCTACCACCAGAGCGTGCACATGGGCGTCGCGGTGGGGACCGACCGCGGGCTGGTGGTGCCGGTGGTGAAGCACGCGGACCGGCTCGACCTGGCGGGGATCGAGCGCGAGATCGCACGGCTGGCCGCGCGGGCGCGCGACGGCTCGATCGCGCTCGACGAGATCATGGGCGGCACGTTCACGATCTCGAACGGCGGCGTGTACGGCAGCCTGCTGTCGACCCCGATCCTCAATCCGCCGCAGAGCGGCATCCTCGGCATGCACAAGATCGAGAAGCGCCCGATCGCGGTAGGCGACCAGGTGGTGATCCGCCCGATGATGTACGTGGCGCTCTCGTACGACCACCGCATCGTCGACGGCGAGCAGTCGGTCACGTTCCTGGTGAGGGTCAAGGAACGCCTCGAGGACCCCGAGCGCATGCTGCTGGACCTGTGAGTGCCCGCGTTCCACCCCGCGCGGCGCGGAGGCCGCGCCTGCCATGAGCGAGTCCTTCGACCTGATCGTCATCGGCTCCGGGCCCGGCGGCTACGTGGCTGCCATCCGCGCGGCGCAGCTCGGCATGCGGGTCGCCTGCATCGAGAAGTACCCGACGCTCGGCGGCACCTGCCTGAACGTGGGCTGCATCCCGAGCAAGGCGCTGCTCGATTCGAGCGAGCACTTCGCGTACGCGCGCGACCACCTGGCGGCGCACGGCGTGAAGGCCACGGTGGCGCTCGACCTCGCGACCATGCTCAAGCGCAAGGACACGGTGGTGCGGAGCCTGGTGCAGGGGATCGACGGGCTGTTCAAGAAGAACAAGGTCACGCGGGTGATCGGAGCGGCACGCCTGACCAGCGCGGGCGCGATCGAGGTCGCGAGCGCGGACGGAGCGCGCGTACTGGAGGCGAAGCGCATCCTGATCGCCACCGGCAGCAAGCCCGCGGCGCTGCCCGGCATCGCGTTCGACGGCCGCCGCATCGTGCACTCGACCGACGCGCTCACGCTGCCCGAGGTGCCGAAGCGGCTGATCGTCGTGGGCGCCGGCGCGATCGGACTCGAGCTGGGCTCGGTGTGGCGGCGATTGGGTGCCGAGGTGCATGTGATCGAGTTCCTCGATCGCATCGTCCCGGGCACCGATCAGCAGAGCGCCGAGATCCTCCGCAAGGCGCTCGAGCGGCAGGGGCTCACGTTCACGTTCAAGGCCTCGGCCCAGTCGGCGCGCGTCGACGGTGCGACCGTGCGCGTCACGGTCGCGACCGGGGACGGCACGCGCGAGGAGACCTGCGACGTCCTGCTGGTCGCGGTCGGCCGCCGCCCATACACGGAGGGCCTCGGCGCGCGCGAGCTCGGCATCGCGTTGGACGAGCGCGGGCGCATCGTGGTCGACGCGCACTACCAGACGAACGTGCCCGGCGTGTTCGCGATCGGCGACGTGATCGCGGGACCGATGCTCGCGCACAAGGCGGAGGAGGAGGGCATCGCGGCGGTCGAGCGCATGGCGGGCCTGGCCGGTCACGTCGCGTACGATTGCATCCCGAACGTGGTGTACACGTGGCCCGAGCTGGCGGGCGTGGGGCTCACCGAGGAGCAGGCCCGCGAGCAGGGGCGGGCGGTCCACGTCGGAACGTTCCCGTTCCTGGCGAATGGCCGGGCCCGCGCGATGAACGAGCGCGACGGACAGGTCAAGATCCTCGCCGACGCCGCCACCGACCGGATCGTCGGGGCCCACATCGTCGGTCCCCACGCCAGCACCCTGATCGCCGAGCTGGTGTTCGCGATGGAGATGGGGGCCAGCGCCGAGGACGTGGCGCGCTCCGTCCACGCCCACCCCACGCTGCCCGAAACGGTGAAGGAGGCGGCGCTCGCGGTCGCCCGGCGGGCGATCCACGCCTGAGGCCGGCCGCGCCTGGCGGCGGTGCGCAAGGCGCCGGCGGGGCGCGGAGGGCGCCCGCCGAGCGGGTAGGTGAGGGGCGCGCCGGGGCGCTGCCGGCGCCCGCCGAGCGGACGCTGGAGAGCACCCGGGGACCCACCTGCGGTCGCGCCGGAACTTCCAGACGCCGATGGGGGTAATCACCCGGTGCAGGGTGCCGGCTCCCAGGTCGCATACCCCCGCTGAGACCGCACGCTGAGTCCTTCTGGTCCGCTCGCGTGGCGAGTGAGCTGGGCCCAAAAACTCATTGAGATAGCAAGTGCCAGACTGATAATCTCTTCGGCGTACGAGAAGTCCAGCGTCGGCCCCAGATTCGTCCCCCCCTTGCCGGGCGCTGGATGACCGCCGGTCACCCGGTGGATGGAACCACCCCATCGCCATAGTCGCAGGAGACCGTCTTCATGAAGGTTTGGGTGCATCTTTGCGTAGTCGCATCCGCCGCGGGGCTGCTGAGCCTCGCCAGCCCCGCCCAGGCTATCGTGCCCGTCGCGTTCGGGACTTCGTGGGACGGCCCCGGCAAGTCCCTGCAGGACGTCGTCGACTCCCGCTACGGCGCGGGTGCGCTCAACGTCGAGAGCGATTACATCGGCGCCCACGCTGGGGACATCGATCCGTGGTTCTGGGTGGACAACCACTTCTCGGCCGTGATGGTGCGCGAGATCGCCGGGAACAGTGACTTCAACGTGCTCGGCTGGTACGTCGAGACCGGCACCAAGCCCGTGATCGACGGTGTCAACGACGGCATCGTGTTCGAGGGACTCGACGGGATCGGCGCGACCACGTACATCGCGTTCGACCACCCGATGACCAAGTTCGGCTTCTACCTCGATCCCAACGGCCCCGGCGACGCGCCGAACGCGCCGCAGCCCGAGGTGTTCTTCTCCAACCGCTGGTACAACGATCGTGGACCCGACGGCCTCGGCGCGATCCATGCGCCCACCGACGGGGACGTGCAGATGCTCGTGTTCGACGTCACGCGGCTGGTCAACCACGAGCTCGGGGATGGCCAGCAGACCTGGCTCGTGTGCTTCGAGGACCTCGACACGGGCCCGAATCCGTCACCGTGCTGCGTCGGCGCCGACAACGACTTCAACGACGTCGTCTTCGAGGTCACCGCGTTCGGCGCGACGCCGGTGTCCCAGTTGTCGTTCGGCGCGCTCAAGGCGCGCTATCGCAAGTAGCGTCCCGCACAACCCCCCTCCAGCCCCCTCCCACGCGACGGGCGCGCCCGGCAGCAGCAGGCGCGCCCGAAGCGTGCCGGAACCCCGCGCGGACCTGCGAGTCGGCGCGGGGGATTGACCGCCCACCCACCCCTCGCGCATCCTGCCCGCCCATGATCGACCGCACCCTCGGCCCCTGGAAGTTGCACGCCCTCGAGACCGGCTACCTGTGGCTCGACGGCGGCGCGATGTTCGGCTCGGTCCCCAAGAACCTGTGGAGCCGCTCGAACGCGCCCGACGAGCGCAATCGCATCCGCCTCGCGATGCGCTGCCTGCTGCTCGAGGGGGAGGGCCGGCGCATCCTGGTGGACGATGGGGTCGGCGCCAAGTTCGGGCCGAAGCTCACGGACATCTACCGCATCGAGTCCGGGGTGCCGACGCTCGACGACGCGCTCGCGGCGCGCGGGCTGGCGGTCGAGGACGTCACCGACGTGGTGCTCACACACCTGCACTTCGATCATGCCGGCGGCTCGACCCGCCGCGAGGGCGAGGCGCTGGTGCCGCGGCTGCCGCGCGCCCGCTACTACGTGCAGCGCCGCAACTGGGACAACGCGCACGCGCCGAATCCGCGCGAGCGCGCGTCGTATCTGCCCGAGAACTTCGATCCTCTGATGGAGGCCGGAGTGCTCACGCTGTGGGAGGGCGCGCAGCGTCCGTGGCCCGGCATCGAGGTGTTCACGTTCGAGGGCCACACGCGCGGCCAGCAGGGCGTGCGGGTCGCGGGCCCCGAGGGGTCGCTCTACTTCGTCGCCGACATGGTGCCGACCGCCTCGCACGTGCGGGTGCCGTTCGTGATGGGCTACGACGTGGCGGCGATCGAGACGATGGAGGAGAAGCGCGCGCTGCTCGGCCGTGCGGCGGCCGAGGCTGGCTGGGTGATGCTGGAGCACGACCCGGCGATCTCGTGCGCCCGACCGGTGGCCGACGGCGACGACTTCGCGTGGGCCGAGACCGAAGCCTCGAACAGCCCGCTCGCCGGGCACGCGGCGCCGCTGGCGGCGCAGGAAGGAGCATAGCGGGTGTTCCACGACCTGTTGGGCGTGTGGTTCCGGCTGGTGCACGACTGGGGCTACGCGGGCGTGGCACTGCTCATGGCGATCGAGTCCACGGTGTTCCCGTTGCCGAGCGAGGTGGTGGTGCCGCCCGCGGCGTACTGGGCCACGCAGGGGAAGATGCACTTCTGGGGCGTGGTGTTCGCCGCCACGATGGGCTCGTGGCTCGGCTCGGCGCTCTCGTACTGGGTCGCGCGCGCGGTCGGGCGGCCACTCATCCTGCGCTTCGGCAAGTACGTGTTCGTGCCCGAGAAGAAGTGGCTGCTGGCCGAGCGCTGGATCAACCGCTATTCGTACGGCGGCATCTTCTTCGCGCGCTTGCTGCCGGTGGTGCGCCACCTGGTCTCGTTGCCAGCGGGCGCCGCCCGCATGCCGTTCGGCGTCTTCACCACCATGACCCTGCTCGGCTCGCTGCTATGGAGCACGGTGCTGGCGTGGTTCGGCGCGCGGGTGCTGGGCGAGGAGCCGCGCCTGCTCGACGATCCCGCGGCGCTCGCGCACGTGCTGAAGGCCAAGCTGCTGTGGTTCGTGGCGGCCGCGGCGCTGATGTTCGTGCTCTACCTCGCGGTCGACCTCATCGGGCGCCGCCTCAAGCGCGAGGCGGCGACGGAGCGGTCCTGACGTGCGCGCCCGGCTGCCGGCGGCGCTCGCTCCCGCGCTGCTCGTGATCGGGCTCGCGGCGGGCGCCGCGCTCGCCGAGGACGTCCGACTGGTGTTCCTCGTCACCATCCCGCCGGGCACGCCAGCGGACGCCGGGGTGTGGCTGGCCGGGGACGCTGCGGTGCTGGGCGGCTGGTCGCCCGCGGGGCTGCGCTGCACGCCGTTCGGCGACGGCCGCTTCACCGCCGTGGCGAGCGTGCCACGCGGGACGACCCTGGAATTCAAGGTCACGCGCGGCTCGTGGGAGACGGTCGAGAAGGGAGCCGGCGGCGAAGAGCTCGCCAACCGGCGCTGGAGCGCCGTGCGCTCGGACACCGTTCGCGTGACGGTGGCCGCCTGGCGGGACCAGACCGAGCACGCGACGCCGCGGAGCCACACGCTCACCGGCGACGTGCGCACCCACCCCGCACTCCACTCGCGATATGTACGGGACCGCCAGGCACTGGTGTGGCTGCCGCCCGGCTACGACGCGGCGGTGGGGCGGCGCTACCCGGTCGTCTACCTGCACGACGGACAGAACGTCTTCGACGCCGCCACCTCGTTCATCGGCGTGGAGTGGGGCGCCGACGAGACCGCCGATCGACTGGTGCGCGCGGATTCGATCCCGCCGTGCATCCTGGTGGCGGTGGCCAACACGCCGGATCGCATCGCCGACTACACCTGGGTGCCCGACGAACGCTCCGGCGGAGGCGGCGCCGCCGCGTACGCGCGTTACCTGATCGAGGAGCTGAAGCCCTCGATCGACTCCACCTATCGCACGCTCCCGGACGCGGCGCACACCACCGTGCTGGGCTCCTCGCTCGGCGGCATCGTCTCGCTGTGGCTGGCGCTCGAGCATCCCGGAGTGTTCGGCCGCGTCGGCTGCGTGTCGCCCGCCACCTGGTGGGCCGGCCGTGACATCGTGCGGGTCGCCGCGGCCGCGCCGCACGCGCCCGCGCGGGTGTGGCTGGACATCGGCACCGCCGAGGGCGCGGCCAGCGAGGGCGACCCGGCGCGCGCGCTCGCCGACACCCGCGCGTTGCGGGACGCGCTCGCCGCGCGCGCCGACGCCCGGAGCATGGCGCTGCACTACGAGGAGGTCGCGGGCGCCCGTCACGACGAGCGCGCCTGGTCCGCCCGTCTCGACCGCATCCTCGTCTTCCTGCTCGCCGAACCCGCGCCCCGCTAGCGGTTCGAGAGCTGCGCCCGCGGCCGCCGCGTCGCGGAGCCGTGGCGGTCTTCACGCCCGGTGGGGGCCCCCGCCGGGTCGATACCCGCTTGCCTCGCGAGCACGGCGGCGGGATGCTCTCGGCGACCCCCCAGGAAAGGAGACGCCATGAGGATCTTGCTGGCGATCGATGATTCGCCGCACTCGCGAGCGGCCCTGGATCGGGTGAGGCGGATGCTGTGGCCCGCCGGCAGCATGGTGATCGTGCTGTCGGTCGCGCGGCCGGCGACGGTGCTGGCCTACGCCGAGTTCCAGACTCCCGGCGCGCTCGCGGTCGAGCCGGCCTGGGACGATCAGGTGAAGGCGCACGAGGCCCTGCTGAGCCGTGCCGAGGGCGAGCTGCGCGGCAGCGGGCTGCAGGTGGTGCCCCGCCTGCTCCACGGCGATCCCCGCGAGGCGATCGTGGACGCCGCGCGGCACGAGGGCGTGGACATCATCGTCATGGGCTCGCACGGACGCACCGGGCTGGCGCGGCTGCTGATGGGCAGCGTGGCCTCCCACGTGGTCGCCCACGCGCCCTGCGACGTGATGGTCGTGCGCATGCCCGTGCCCGTGCCCGCGCCCGCGGCGTGAGCCCGCGTCCGCTCTCCCGACGCGCCGGGGCGCGGCCTCGCCCCGGCGCGTTGCCTGGGGCGGTCGCATCGAGTAACTTCCTCGCCGCTCACCGCATCCCCACGCCGCTCGACCCACAGGGAACGAATCCATGCCCGGCGTCGACCTCCTGAAGCTCTCCAAGTCCTACGGCCGCGGTCAGCAGGCCGTGGATGCCGTCAGCCTGAGCATCCGCGACGGGGAGTTCCTGGTGCTCGTCGGCCCTTCGGGCTGCGGGAAATCCACCGTGCTGCGCATGGTGGCGGGGCTCGAGGAGGTCACCTCCGGCGAGATCCGGATCGGCGGGCGGGTGGTCAACGAGGTCGCTCCGAAGGATCGCGACATCGCGATGGTGTTCCAGAACTACGCGCTCTATCCGCACATGTCGGTGTTCGAGAACATGGCGTTCGGACTGCGCCGCCGCAAGCTGCCGGCGGGCGACATCGATCGCCGCGTGCGCGACGCCGCGAAGACGCTGGGGCTCGAGACCTATCTCGAGCGCAAGCCGAAGGAGCTGTCGGGCGGCGAGCGCCAGCGGGTCGCGCTGGGGCGCGCCATGGTGCGCGACCCGCAGGTGTTCCTGTTCGACGAGCCGCTCTCGAACCTCGACGCCAAGCTGCGCGTCCAGATGCGGGCCGAGATCAAGCGCCTCCATCAGCGCGTGCAGGCGACCATGATCTACGTGACCCACGACCAGGTCGAGGCGATGACCCTCGGCGACCGCATCGCGGTCCTGCGCAAGGGCGTGCTCCAGCAGGTGGCCGACCCGTTCACGCTCTACCAGCACCCGGCGAACCAGTTCGTCGCGGGGTTCATCGGAAGCCCGCCGATCAACTTCTTCGACGCCCAGGTCAGCGCCGAGGGCGCGCTGGCGTTCACGGTGGACGGCTGGAGCGTGCCGCTGCCGGAGTCGCTCGCGGCCACGCTGGCCGGGCGCCGCGGGCGGCCGGTGCTGGTGGGTGTGCGGCCCGAGGACCTGACGATCGCGTCGAACGGGCCCGGCGGCACGCTGCGCGGACGCGTCGAGGTGAGCGAGCCGCTGGGCAACGAGGTGCTGGTGCACTGGTCGAGCCCGGCGGGCGTGATCGTCTCGCGGGTGCCGGGCCAGCACGCGCCGGCGGTGGGCGAGCACTCCGACCTGCACTTCGACTTCGCCAAGCTGCACTTCTTCGATCCCGAGACCGAGCGCAACCTGGTGCCGCCGCCGACCGTCTGAGCCGCGCCGCGCCGCACGACGAACGGGCCCCGTCCGCTGACCGGACGGGGCCCGTCGCGCTTCGCCGCGGCGCTGGCTAGTGCGCGCGGGTCAGCTGGAACACCCGGCCGGACTCGGCGGGCACCGCGATCGTCGCGCTTCCGCTCCACGTCTGGGCCGGCCCCCCGGCCAGCGCGTCGGCCGCCGTGAGCTTGCCGCCCCAGTCGCCGAGGTCGAGCTTCACCTCACCGTCCTGGCGGCCGGCGTTGAGGACCACCAGGAAATCCTCCTTGCCGTCGCTGCGCACGTAGCCGTACGTCATGCCCGAGGCATGGACGGTGCGGAACTCGCCGGTGCGCAGCGCCGCGTGCGACTGGCGCAGCGCGCCGAGCTTCGCGTACCAGTCGTGCATCGCGACCCGCGCGGGCTCCGACTGCCAGCTCCAGATGAACGGGCGCCGGCAGTCGGGATCCTTGCCGCCCTCCATGCCGATCTCGTCGCCGTAGTAGATGGTCGGCGCGCCCACGTACGTCATCGCGAACAGCGCGGCGAGCATCAATCGCTTCGCGTCGCCGCCCGCCTGGGTCAGGAACCGCACGGTGTCGTGACTGTCGATCAGGTTCATCTGCACGGCCACCGCCTGGCTCGGGTACGTGAGGCGTCCGGTGGCGAGCGTCGCGTCGAACTCGGCCGCGGTGCCCTGGCCCATGCCGATGAACTTCTGGACCGGATCGCGGAAGAACGCGTAGTTCATCACCGCGTCGTACACGCCCGGCTTCACGTAGTCCGAGGCGTTCCCCCACAACTCGCCCACGATGTAGGCGTCGGGCTTGACCTTCTTGACGCGCTGGTTGAACACGGTCCAGAACCAGTAGGGGACCTCGTTCGGCACGTCGAGGCGCACCCCGTCGACGTCCGCCTCCTTGAGCCAGTACTCGGTGGTCTCGAGCAGGTAGTTGACCAGCGGCACGTTGACCTGCGCCTGCCGGACGTCCTTGATGGCCTTCTCGGCGTCGGCGTTGCGCGAGAGGTCGAAGTTGAGGTCGGGCAGGTCGCCGAATCCCCACCAGCAGTAGTAGTAGTCGCCCGGCTTCCACCCGTGGCCCACGTTCGGCCAGCCCGGCGGCAGGGGCCACTGCTTGAACTCGTACCACTGGTAGTACGGGCTCTGCGTGCCCTTCTCCACCGCGTCGCGGAACGCCCAGTGCGCGTTGCCGGAGTGGTTGTAGACGATGTCGAGGATGACGCGGATGCCCTTGGCCTTCGCCTCCTTCACGAACGTGATGAACTGCGCGTTGGTGCCGAAGTGGGGGTCGAGCTTCTTGTAGTCGGCCGCGTCGTACTTGTGCGTGGACTTGGCCTCGAAGATCGGGTTGAAGTAGATCACCGTCACGCCCAGGCCCTTGAGATAGTCGAGGCTCTTGCGCACGCCCTCGATGTCGCCGCCGTAGAAACCCATCCAGTCGCGCCCGTCGTTCGTCCACGGGCACTGGGTCAGCGCCTGGTAGTTCTCCCACGGCTTCACCAGGTGGTAGTACTCCTGGTACTCGACCGCCAGCTTGGACCCGGGCGCCGGGGCCGCCTTCTTGCCGTCGTAATACCACTCGTGGAAGTCGGGGTCGTTGGTCGGATCGCCGTTGCGGAACCGGTCGGGGAAGATCTGGTAGATGATGCCGTTCTTCACCCAGTCGGGCGTCACGAACGCCGGGAAGCGCGCCGCGGAGTACGTGAACCGGTCGGTGGTGGCCTTGGGCTCGAAGCCCTTGGGCGTCAGATCCTGCGCCGCGGGCCCGTCGTGGTAGCGGAACACGTAGGGTGTCTCGCCTCCGGGCAGCGTGGCGGTGACGCGGTAGTAGTCGAATACCTTGTCGGTGTTCACGAGGCGCATCGGCGTCACGGTCGCCTTACCGGCCGGCCAGCTGAGCAGGTCGATGCCGGTGATGTCGTCGCGATGGGCCCGCGCCGTGAATTCGACCCGGCCGCCGCCGGTGTTGTTGATCTCGTTCGCCCCCTGCGTGTGCGTGATGCCGTCGGGGAAGATCTTCCCGTCGCCCGCCTTCACGTCGATCTTGGCGAAGCGGTCGTCGACGTTGCGCACGGAGTTCTTGCCGCCGAAACCGTCGTCGACCTCGGCGTCCTGGCCCGCCTTGTCCTGCGTCCAGCCGTCGTCGCCGACCACGAACTTGTACGGGTAGGACCCGGGCGCCAGCAGCACGGTGACGGTCCAGTCGCCGTTCGCGTCGGGACCGCCGAGCGGCGTCTTGCCGACCGTCCAGTCGTTGAACGAGCCCGCGAGGCTCACCTTCGAAGCCGCGCCGGTGGGGTGGAACTTGAACGACACCTGGCGCAGCCCGGCCTGCGGCTTCTCGATCTTCTTGATGGTGGTGCCGTGTCCCACCACGACCGGCTGCGAGCCGACCACGAGGATGGAGTTCTGGCCACCGAAGCCGTCGGGGGAGAAGTCCGCAGCGCTCTCGTCGGTGAACCACTGGTCCCCGTTCACCACGAACTTGTACTCGACGCGACCCGGCTCGAGCGCGACCACCGCTTCCCAGACGCCGTCCTTGTCGGCGTCGGCGAGCGGGTTCGCGGTGGCGTTCCAGCCATTGAACGACCCGGCCACCGCCACCTGGGAGACCCCGCCGATCACCGGCTGGTAGCGGAACGTCACGTTGGTGGCGGCCCGCGCGGGGAGCACACCGGCGAGGGCGGCGAGCGCGGCGAGCGCGAGGGCGCCACCGGCGCGCGCGAGGGTGGAGCGAAGCGAGCGACTCATGCGTCCGGACTCCTTCGAGCCTGCGGGGAAGCGCCGGAGTCGGAAAGGGGGTCCGCTCCGCACGCGAGAGGGCGGCCGCGCGTGCGGCCGCCCCGGGCGATCACTTCACGGTCACGACCGAGTTGGTGCCGCCGAAGCCGTCGTCCCGCTTTGCGGGATTGGCGTCGTCGGTCTTCCACGTCGTGCCGTCGAGAATGAACTTGTACGCATACACCCCGGGCGCCAGCTTCTTCGTGAGCGTCCAGGTGCCGTCGCTCTGCCGCGCGAGCGGGTCGGCGGTGGTCGACCAGCCGTTGAAGTCGCCCGCGAGGTGCACGGTCCGTGCGCTCTGCGCGCAGGTGAACGTCACGCCGGCGGCGGACTGCGCCGGCGCCTTGGCCTTGCCGGTCACCACGGCCGGCGCGGCCGCCGGAGCGGGTGATGCCGCCGGGGCCGTCGCGGTCGCGCCGCCGGCCAGCACGATGAGCGAGTTCTTGCCACCGTAGCCGTCGTCGACGCTCTCCTGGGCGGCCGGATCGGGCTTCCAGTCGGTGCCGTTCACCACGAACTTGTACGGGTAGCGGCCGGGAGCCAGCTTCTTGAGCAGCGTGAACGAACCGTCGCTCTGCTTCTGCATCGGATCCGCGGAGGTGCTCCACGCGTTGAACTCACCGGCCACGTTCACGGTGTTGCCGCCGCCGCTCCACACGAACAGCGCGCCGTCGGCGGTCTCGCGCGTGCCGGCTCCCGCCGCGACCGGGGCGCTCGCCGCGGGTGTCACGGGCGCGCTCACCAGGCTGGTGGCCGCCTGCGCGCCGACCACGATCGACCGAGTTCTTGCCGCCGAAGCCGTCGTCGACGGACTCGGTGGCGCTCGGATCGGGCTTCCAGTCGGTGCCGTTCACCACGAACTTGTACGGGTAGCGGCCCGCGGCCAGCGGCTTCGCGAGCGTGAACGAGCCGTCGGCCTGCTTCTGCATCGGGTCGGCGGAGGTGCTCCAGGCGTTGAACTCGCCGGCCACGTTCACGCTGTTGCCGCCGCCGCTCCACACGAACAACGCGCCGTCCGCGGTGGCGTGGGTCGCCTTGCCGGCGGGAGCGCTCGCCGCGGCGGCCGGCAAGGCGGTCGCCGCGGTGCCGGCCCCGCCGACCACGACGACCGAGTTCTTGCCGCCGAAGCCGTCGTCGACGGACTCGGTGGCGCCCGGGTCGGGCTTCCAGTCGGTGCCATTGACCACGAACTTGTACGGGTAGCGGCCCGCGGCCAGCGGCTTCGCGAGCGTGAACGAGCCGTCGGCCTGCTTCTGCATCGGGTCGGCGGAGGTGCTCCAGGCGTTGAACTCGCCGGCCACGTTCACGCTGTTGCCGCCGCCGGTCCACACGAACAGCACGCCCTCGGCGGTCGCGTGGGTGCCGGTGGGGGCGGTCGCCGCCGCGGGCCGGGCCGCGGGCGCGACGGCCTGCGCGGTCGCGGCGCCCGGAGGCGGGCCATTGCGCCAGCCGCCGGCGCAGCCGGGGAGCGACCACAGCAGCAGCGCCGCGAGCACGGCGCAAAGGGATTTCGGATTCATCGTGTGAGTCTCCTCGCGTAGACAGCGCCGGGACCCGGCACGCTCACCACGTCGAACGTCTCGCGACGCTCGTCGAGGAAGAAGCGATAGCGTCCCGCGGTGGTGACCCGGATGCGGATGTCGTTGCCGGCCCCGGTGACGACGAACGCGCGTGCGGCGCTCACCGGCACGTCGACGATCGAGCCATCGCCACCATAGCCGGTGAGACCGCTCGGATCGCCTTCGGCCATGAACCGGAAGCGGTACGTCCCGGGCGCCAGCGTGAGCGTCGAGTCCCCCACGACTTCGTTGCCGTTGATGTCGTGGGCGATCAGGCGGGGGCCGAGCCAGAGCCCGAGTGAGGCCAGGCCCATGTACGACGGCACGTCGAAGTCGTACCCGTTGAGGTCGCCCGAGACCTGCATGGTGCTGGCGATCTTGCTGGGGTCGATCGGGAAGTCGACGTCGCCGAGGTCGATGTCGCCGCGCGGCGCGGTGATCGGGCCCACGTTCTTGTTCTGGAACACCCGCGAGCGCAGCCGCACGGTGTAGCGGCCGGGGGCCACGCGGGTGAATCGGAACCGGTCCTTGGTGGCGCCCAGCGAGTCGACGGCGACGCGCGCGGTGTCGTTCCACAGCTCGACGGCGGCCAGCGGGAACGGCGGGTTCGCCAGCTCCGGCGCCTGCTGGAGGCTGAACAGCACGCGGCCGTGGAGGGTCGGCTTGATCCCCATCGTGATCTCGCCGACGTCGACGCCGCGCGCGCCGAGCGCGACCGGCGGGAGCGACGTGCGCACGAACTCGGGCGCGCTGGCAGCGACCGCATAGGTCCCGAGCTGGAGTCCCGTGAACTGGAACTCGGAGACGCCCGACGGCAGCGTATCCGCCGCGATCAGGGAGTCGCCGGCCAGCAGCTCGACGCGCACGGGCGGATACGGCGGGATGCCCAGCTCCGGCACCACCGCGGGGTCGAACGCCACGGTCCCGACCAGCGACCCGGGGCCCACCGCCGGACGCGGGCGCAGGCCGGTCGGGATCAGGCGCGAGTGCGACGAATTGCGTCCGCAGCCGGCCGCGAGGACCACCAGCAGGGTGGCCACGGCGACGAGGGGAGACCAGCGCGGGAGATGTGGACTCATCGGGACACGGCGTCCTTTCACGACCTCAGCGCACGTCGAGCAGCGAGTTGAATCCGCCGTAGCCATCGTCGATGCGGTTCGGATTGTTCGGGTCTTCCTTCCAGTTCACGCGATCGATGACGAACTTGTACTGGTAGCGCCCGGGCGGCAGTTTCTCGAGCCGTTCCCAGATGCCGTCCCCGTCGGGATCCTTCATCTCGCCGATCAGGAAGCTGCCGCTCTGGGCCTGACCGTTCAGCCAGTTGTTCTCGGGCCAGTTGCCCCCCAGCTGCACCACCTTCGCCGACGGCGCGACGAAGCGAAACACCACGCCCTCGGGCGTCTGGGTCGGCATGGGCAGCCGGCGCTTGATGAAGTTCATCGAGCTGCAGCCGGCCACCACCAGCACGAGGACCAGGAGGGCCACGACGGACTTCGAGGTGCGGGTTCGCATGCTTCTCCTCCGGCGGCCCTGCTAGAAGCGGACGATGGCTTGGAGCTGGAACCGGCGCAGATCCTGCAGCGCCTGTTCGGCACCGCGGATCTGCGGCGCCAGGCTGAGATAGTTGGTCTCGGCGTAGTAGCCGTTCGCGTTGCGGTCGTTCAGGAACACGTCGCGGCCGATCGGGCCGTACTCGTTCGTGTTCGGATCCAGCACCTCGGGGTCGACGCCGCGGCCGAGCGACAGCTCGATGGTGGGCGAGAACTTCAGCACCACCTCGCTGTACTGGCTGATGAAGCCGCGATCGAGCGCGAGCAACGGCGCATCGTACTTGACCCAGCGAGTGTCCGAGTTGAACCGCAGCGTGCGGCTGAGATCGAATCCGAACTGGAGCACCGACTCCGCGTAGCGGGGCCGATGACCCAGGTCGATGCCGGCGAGGGTGCCCTGGTAGACGAACCGCATGTCGCGACTGCGCAGCAACGGCACCTCGAGTCGCGGCCTGACGCGGACGGTGTGTTCCTCGCCGAGCACGGTCAGCCGGTCGATCGAGACCAGGTGCTGGCCGCTCTCGAGCCAGAAGTTGCCGGTCGGGAACCACAGCTGGTGCTCCCACGCGGTGCGCTGGTCGTAGTCGAAACCCACCCACTCCACCTCGAGCGTGGTCTTGACCTCGCGGTCGAGGTAGTAGCGCCAGTTGCGGTCCCACGCCAGACGGGTCGCGGTCATGGAGTTCTCGATGTCGCGGTCGGACCCGAGATACGACCCGAGCTGGTAGTCGACCGTCTCGAAGCGCCGGTGGTTGACAGGCGGCTGGCCGGCGGGCGCCACCGGCGCCTGCGTCCACGCGGGGTAGCGGTGGGTCTGGTGCTCGATCGAGCCGCGCAGCGTGACGTCGCCCTTCGCGAACGTCCAGGAGCCGCCCACGATGAAGCGCCCGCCGCGGTCCACCGTGAGGTGATCGCCGTCGATGTTGCGGGTCTCACTGGCCACGTTGCGGAACACGGCGCGCGTGGAGAGCAGGGAGTCGGCCTCGAGGATCGAGGACACGCTGCCGTTCACGAAGTTGAGCCGCCGCGCGCCGAGCAGGACCTCGCCATAGAGCCGGATCGTGGGACTCCAGTCGAGACTCGCGTCGAGGCCGCCGCCGAACCACTGCTGCGAGTACATCGCCCCCGAGAACAGGCGGCCCTGCGAGTCCACCAGCGAGAGCAGGCGGGCGGTGCTGTCGCTGAGCGGCTCCGCCAGCGTGAGACGGCCGAATCCGTACCCGCGGTCGCTGCGCCCGAGCGCGCCGAGCGTGAGCCCGCCGGGGAGATGGCGGCGCACGCGGGCGGCGTACGTGTTGCGGTAGTTGTCACCGAAGCCGAACCGCTTGCCGTTGTCGCCGAAGTCGAGGCTCGAGATCTTCGTGGTCTGGTCCTGGATCAGCCGGTAGCCGGAACCCGCGCGCTCGGTCGTGAGACCCGCCAGCGCGGTGTAGGCCGACAGCCAGTCGTCCACGAATGCGAAGGTCGGATTGTAGCTGCTGGTGCGCGACTGCGGCTCGACGGCCGGGATCGTGAACGTGGGGAAGTTGTCGATGCTGAAGCCGCGGTACGCGTCGCTGTTGGTGTTGTTCCGGTCGTCGAAGTTGTCGGAGAGCAGGAACTGGGAGTCGAATCCGAGCTTCTGGACCGACAGGGTCACGCCCTGGCGCTGGTAGCCGTACGGGTGGTCGAACACGCCGATGCCGCCGACCAGCCGCGCGGGGTCGTCCCAGGTGCCGATGTTCTCGCTGTCGAACGCGGTGATCCGCAGGTCGCGCTGGGTCATCTCGAGCGAGCCGCGCTTGAAGTTGAGCCGGCTGCGGTCGTCGCGGACGTCCTCCCGCTCGGGATCGATGTTCATCAGCAGATGCGCACGCAGCACGTCGGAGACCCGCACGTCCATGCCGACGTCGATGTCGAACATCGGCCGCGTCAGCTCCCAGCGCCCGAACCGCGGGCTCCAGGTCTCGTGGAACAGCGAGATGGTCCGCCCGCCGATGTTGATCTTGGGGCTGTACGGCGTGTTCGAGGTCGCCGCCTGGCGCACGACCTCGCCGCCGGCGCCGACGCGCACGATGCTGTTGCCCTCGGCACCCGCGGTGACACCGTTCTCGGGGTCCGCGAACCACTGGCCGTCCACCACGAACTTGTACGGATGGTCCCCGGCCGGCAACGGGATCACGACGCTCCAGACCCCGTCGGCCCCGCGCACCAGCGGATTCGCGGTCATGGACCAGTTGTTGAAAGCGCCCGCCCACGCGATCGCCCCGGCGTTCGGGTCCGTGTACGTGAAGCGGATGCCGTCGGCGGCCTTCTCGGGCGCGGCGTGGGCGACCGGGAGGGCCGGCGAGAGCAGGGACATCGCCAGGCCTACGCTCACGAGCGAGACGAGGCATACGGCGCGGGCCAGGATGGGTGATCGCATCAGAAACTCCCCTTCAGGATGAACTTGATCTCGTCGACCTGATTGCCCGAGCCGCTGAGATTGCCGTCCTCGACCGGGTTGGAGCCGCCGCCGATGTAGTCGGGGCCGTACGACAGGTACATCTCCATGCGGTCGGTGGGCCGGTACTGGAGCTGCGTGAAGACGCCCTTGCGCAGCTGGGCCGGGTCGCTGCCGAGTGCGAATCGGTTGTAGATCTTGGTCTTCTCGGTGAGGTTGATGCGGTCCTCGATGACGAACAGCTGCTTGCCCTCGGGCCGTCCGATGTTGAGCGACTTGGTCTGCACGCGGAGCCAGGCGAGCCGGCTCTCGACCTGGAGCTCGTTCATCCACGACAGGTAGCGCTCGCGGAAGACCAGCGTGCGCGAACGGCGCGCCACGTACGTGAACTCGTCGTGCTGCTTGTAGGCGGTCTTGCCGGTGAAGCCGTTGATGAACTCGACGTACAGCTCGTTGTAGACCTCGCGGAAGCGCTTGCTGTCGTCGTAGCGCGTGTAGTCGGTGAACTGGTTCGAGTACGTGACCGCGCGGTCGGGCAGCAGGTAGTTGGACTGCACCAGGAATCCGGACTCGTTCCGGCTCGGCCCGCCGAGGTTGTTCTGCCACGCCGGCCCGTAGGCCCACCATTGCGGGGTCACGCTCAGGAACCCCATTCCCTCGGTGCCGAGCTTGAGGCTGCGGATCTCGGCCCGGATGACGCCGCGCTTCGGCAGCGCGATCCCGGTCGAACGGCGGAAGAAGGTCAGCTCGCGGCCCGGCGGATCGTCGATCTGCTGGCCGCTGACGCCGAATTCCAGCGAGAAGTCGGCGCCGCGGAAACGGTAGCGGCTGTCGAAGCCGAGCACGCTGTTCCAGGGCGAACGCCCGCTGATGCTGTCGCGACCGGTCCAGTTCTCGGAGCGCGTCCAGGTCGTTCCGAGCCGGAGCGCGTGGTCCTTGAGGAACTCGCGGCGCAGGCGCCCCACGTAGAGGTCGTCGGTGCGCTGCTTCGCCTGGCCCACCAGCGAGTCGACCGGCGCGAAGCCGCGCGGCAGGCCGGTGCTGCCGGTCCACCCGCTGATGAGCGTCGGCGGATCCAGCTGGCTGCTCTGATCGCCGACGATGAACGTGGCGTTCGCGCCGAGAAATCCCCAGCTCTCCACGCGCACGCCCTGCGCATCGCCGCGGTCGCCGACGAAGCGGATGAGATAATTGTCGACCCAGAACCGGTTCTGGCGCGAGAACAGGTAGCTGTCGATCCCGCGGGTGCCCATCTCGCGGCGGAACCGCAGGTGCGCCTCGCGGTACTGGAACTCCGGCCGGGCCGTCGAGTTCGAGCCGCGGTCCCACTGCGCCTCGACCTTCATGAAGGACTCGATCCCGGGTCGCGGCTGCGAGAACAGCCACAGGCGCGTCGGGGCGTCGACGCTGCCGTCGTTGCTGTCGTAGTCCCACGGGTAGGCCCGGAACGGCTTCGACATGTCGACCATCAGCTGGTACTCGCCTTCGAGCTTCGTCGCGGCGGCGGCGGGGATCGAGTGCAGCAGCATGAGGGCGAGCAGCCCGCGCGCGGCCCGGCGGACTGTCATCGCGGGCCTCCGCGGCCGATCGGCACGCGCAGCGAGACCCGGTACGAGGCGCCGAGGTCGTGGTTCGTGGTCGCGGCGGCGTCCACGTAGTAGCCCCGATGGTAGACGCCGAAGCCGCCCACGAACTGCAGGTCGTCCGCGGAGCCGTAGGTCTGGTAGATCTCCGAGATGTGCGTGATCCCGGAGCGGACGGCGAACACGTCGAAGAACTGGATCTCGAGCCCGGTGTTGAAGCTCGAGTTGCCGGCGGCATCCTGGGACCAGCCGGTCGTGATGGTGGACTCGCGATTCCAGCGCATCGCGACCCCCAGCTCCTGGTGCGAGCGCTGCAGCTGACCGCCGCTGCCCGCCACGAATTCGTAGCGCGGCTGCAGCAGGTCGCGGGCGACCCACGCGAAGTCGATCCGCCAGGGGGTCGTCAGCCGCAGGCCGACGTCGAGATCGCCCTTGGCCTGGGAACCGTAGCCGATCGTGGCGCCGGTGCCCGGCTCGTCGAACGGCTGGAATCCGACGCGCCCGTAGCGGAACGTCGCGCCGCCCGCCAGCGCAAGCCCGTCGCGGCGTGCCGCGAGCGTGCGCCCGGCGGCGAGGCAGAGCAGGTCCTCGCTGTAGATCCCGGCGATCGACAGGCGATGCCAGCCGGCGGCCCACCCGGTGCCGAAGCGCCGGGCGCCGAGCACGATGGCCCCCTCGTTGAGGTCGGGGACGCCGTGCGGCCGCGCGAAGTCGACCAGGACCTCGCCCTGTTCCAGCGCTGCGAGGCCGGCGGGATTCCAGTGATAGGCCGAGACATCGGTGATGAGACTGATCGCGGCGCCGCCCATCGAGACACCGCGCGCGCCGGTGGCGGACTCCTCGAAGTAGGCGTGCGACGGGTGCGACGCGAGCAGCAAGGCTGCGAGCACCGTCGCGCCGGCGATCGTCGGACCGCGGCGCCGGCTCATCGGACCACCACGAACGGTCGCGTCGCCCGGCTGATGTTCTCGTCGATCGTGGTGCGCAGGATGTAGATCCCC
Source organism: Candidatus Eiseniibacteriota bacterium (assembly GCA_963725865.1). Classification (GTDB taxonomy): domain Bacteria; phylum Eisenbacteria; class RBG-16-71-46; order RBG-16-71-46; family RBG-16-71-46; genus CAVSAC01. The sequence goes on along the minus strand of CAVSAC010000010.1, from coordinate 587,703 downwards.
GGCGGCACGATGGTCCCGTTGTCGTCGCGTCCATCCCAGCGGTCGAGGACCGCATCCTCCATCGCGAGCGCGAACCGGGACTGGTGGTCGAGGATGGTCCGCACCAGCCGCCCGCGCATGTCGTAGACCCGCGCGCTGAGCGGCATCTTGAAGATCTGCACGAAGTCGTTCGTCGGATCCGGGGTGGGGGTGAGGACCACCTTGAATCCGACGTGCTCGCCGGCGTCCGGCCGGAACGCGGGACGGTCGAGGTTCACCTCGCTCAGGCCGAAATTGAGGTCGGCGTTGATCGGCGGACGGAACCGGAACGAAACGCGCGAGCGCGGCTCGACGCCCCAGTCGGCGACCCCGTCCGGACCGCCGCGTCCGAGCCCGGTGTCGTCAAGGCGATCCAGGTCGATGATCGCCCAGTTGTCGAGATACGCGGCCACTCCGGAGTCGTTCGAGAGGCCACGCGTGTTGTCCGGTCCCGAGTCCGGGCCGCCGGTGCCGTCCCCGCCGGCGGTGATGAATCCGCACAGCTTCAGCTTCGTCCCGGGCGGGAAGATGTGAATCGTGTCGCGCACCCCGTCGACCGTCATCACGGTGTCGCGCGTGCCGAGCCCCACCGGGCCGAGAAACACGGTGCGCCACGGGATCGCCACTTCCATCGAGCGCCCGTTGTTGCCCTGATCGAACGTGGCCGAGGCGGAGTACAGGCCGCTGCTGACCTCGCGGTCGAGGACGTGGCGTTCCCCGTCGCGGATGATCAGTCGCGGGCTGGTGTTCCGATCCCACGTCGCCGCGAAGAGGTCGGGGCCGAAACCGCCGCCGGCCGCGACCGAGGTGGTATCGAAGTAGATGTTGCGTCGCCAGGAGTTGACGGCGGTCAGATCCGACAGCCCCAGGGATGGGACACTGTCGATGAACAGCATCATGTTGTTGTCCCAGATCCGACCTTCGCCCGCGAGGTACAGATTGCGGGCGTCCCAGGTGATGCGGATCTGGTTGAGGTCGTCGTTCGACCCCCACTTCGAGTCGTTGATCGGCTCCTCGAGCGCGTCCTCCGCCTCGTTGAAGCCGAATACCGATTCGTCGTCGGTGAAGTCCGTGGTGTAGCCATCGATCACCAGGCGGGAGCCGAGGTCACGGGCGGTCACGGCGAGCGCACGGGACGCGCCCCAAGACGACCCAGCGAGCGCGATTGCGACGAAGAGGATGCGGCGGATCACATCGACCTCGGGGAGTTCGGAAGAGGGGTCGCCGATGGCGTGCGCAGGATGACCGCCGGCGCCCGCCGGGTCAAGTCTCCGGCCCCGATCGATGATCGGTCCCACCGAACTCCAGTGGGATTCGCACGCGACGGTGGCCGATCATTGCGGGCGCGCGATGGTGGGCGGTAGAATCTCGACACATCAGCCCGATCATGCCGGCGCTCAACGCCGGTCGGTCCGCGCGGGTTCCCCGGGTTCAGCCCGCAGGGACGATCGCAGTGTGCGCGATCAGACCACGACCCGGCTTCGGAGAACGCTCCATGAGATTGCTACGTCTGGGACTCCTGGCCGCCTGCCTGCTCGCGGTTGCCGTGCCGGTGCGCGCGTTCGTGCCGCAGACGATCGTCGTCGACGGCGTGAACGACTTCAATGCGGCGAACCTGCTGCGGGACGACACGCACGACACCCAGCAGGGCTGCGCCCCACCCGTGTACCCGATGGATCTCGGCAAGGTCTACGTGACCAACGACAACAACTTCCTCTACATCGGCATCGAGTTCTCGAAGACCTGCTACTGCGACATGAATCTCGGCTTCGCGGTCGACGTGGGCACCGCGGGCGGCGGCGCGACCGATCCGTTCGGGCGCTCGATCGGCTGGGCGAACTTCGCTCAGAAGCCGGACTTCATCGTCTACGATGTCACCCCGACGACCTGCAACACGTTCAACTACGAGGTGCTCTACGGCTGGAACGGCGGCACCTCGGTGTGGGACAACGTCTCGACGTCGGTGAATCCGGGCTGGGGCTCCGGCTCCAACGGACTCGGCATCGTGGACAGCCTGACGTTCCGCGAGCTGCGGCTGCCGCTCTCGGTGCTCGGCGTGTCCGCGGGCGCGGTGTTGCACCTGGAGTTCTGGGTCACGCAGGAGGGCACCACCAAGGGACCGCTCGACGCCCTCGCGAGCAATGACGTGCAGATGTCGCGCGGCAGTTCGACCACCTACGACACGACGCGCGGTGGTGCAGATGACGCAGATGCTGCCCTACACCGTCCTGAACGCCACGGACAACGTGCCGCCGACCGTCACCAGCGCCACGGCGGTCAACTTCCCGCTGCTGCCGAACAAGCAGTTCAGCCTGAGCACGAACCGCGTGGACGTGGTGTTCAGCGAGCCGGTGGATCTCACGACTTCGCAGACCGCCGGCAACTACGCCTTCTCGGGTCCGGTGGTGCGCACGGTGAGCAGCGCGGTGCGCGATGCCGCGGCGCTGAACGTCGTCCACTTGACGCTCAACCTGCCGATCAGCTCGAATGCCACTTTCTTCAACATGACCGAGACGAACGTGAAGGACATCGCCGGCAACATCATCGTGGCGAACGGCACCACGAACGTCGGCTCGTTCTTCATCCAGAACCTGATCTTCAACGCCGACGTCACCGTGAACCTGTGCTCCCATCTGTTCGCGGCCGCTGACACGTTCGCGGTCGAGGGCAGCCTGCCGCCGCTTTCGTTCGCGCTCTGCGACAACGCGTTCATGACCGACCTCGACGGCGATTCGACCTACACCGTGACGGTGCCGTTCTGCATGGCCAAGAACTCCGGCACGGGCAGGGCCGAGGCCGACCTCGAGTGGAAGCTGACCCGGAACTGCAGCCAGTACGAAGGCTTCACGGGCAATCGCACCTACCACCTGACGAGCGACAACGGCGCCTCGGTCGCGCTCAACGTCTCCTGGAACAACGACGACCCGGTGAACTTCCTGACCCACGCGGTGGACGTGATCTTCCGCGTCGACGCCTCGAACAAGGGCGTGGGCCCCGCGGACGTGATCACGATGATGGGCAATGTCGCGCCGCTCGCGTTCACGCAGCCCGGCAAGCCGATGCTCGACAACGGCGTCTTCCCGGACGCGGTCGCCGGCGACAAGATCTACTCGGCGATCGTGCGGTTCCCGGGGTGCACCTTCAAGACGGTGGAGTGGAAGACCGATCTGAACGGAGCGTTTGAGTGCCCGGACCAGGGCAATCGCTCGGTGACGATCAACGAGTCGCTCGCCGACACCGTCGGCGGGCTGCACGGTCCGCTCTCGCTGCCCGCGCGCAAGGTGGATCGCTGCTCGGTCACCGACAAGGCGATCGCGGTGCTGTTCACGGTCGACATGTTCCCCGCGGGGCCGCCGACCGCCGCCGACACGGTCTCCATCAACGGCGACCGCGCTCCGCTCACGTTCAACTGGCCGCCGGCCGCCGCCGGCACCCTGCTGGACAACGGGATCGCTCCGGATGCCCGCGTCTCGGATCACATCTTCACCCGGCTGGTGACGTTCCCCGATTCGACCGGACTGACGCTCTCCTACAAGTACGTCCTCGACAACGCGTACGAGTGCTCCGGCGGCGTGCCGGATCGCACGCTGTTTCTCGACGACACCCAATACTCGGTGGGGAACCCGATCGTGCATCCGCTCGATCGGTGGGACTACTGCAGCGTGCTCGACGTGACGGGCCCCGGGCCGATCGATCTCCGTCCCGGCTCCAGCGCGGACTTCGCGCGACTGCTGCAGTCGTTCCCGAATCCCGGCATGGCACGCAGCACGATCCGCTTCGAGCTCAAGCGCTCGGGCCGCGTGACGCTGACGGTGTTCGACATCGCGGGCCGGCGCGTCACGCGACTGGTCGACGGCCATCTGGAGTCCGGCGTGCACGAATCCACCTGGAACGGACGTGACGCGTCCGGCCAGCGGGTGCAAGCCGGGATCTACCTGTACGAGCTGTCCATGGACGGGGAGCGGTTGACACGACGCATGGTGCTCGCCCGGTAACGCGCGGCCGGATCCACCTCACGCAGGGGATGGGCGGGCGCTGCGAGGCCCGCCCATCGGTCTCGAGCGGCGCAGGACCGGGAGCGCCCGGGTGCCCGCCCGGGCACCCATCGCGGCGTCCTGGACCGGATTGCGCGAGCGCTTCGTGAGCCCGGTCGGACGCGCCCGCGGCGCCGCATGACAGCGCTCGCCGGAGCCGCACCGGGTTGGACTCCGGCGCGGAAGTATTGATAACATCAAGGGGTACGAGCGTGGGAGCAGTGCGGCCCACGGGTCCCTCATTGCCACTGCACCTTGGAGAAGGAGGACATGACCGTGAAGCGCTTCGCTACTCTCGTTTTCGCATCGATGTTCACGATCGCGCTGGTGGTGTCGGCGCACGCCCAGGTCGTCGACGGGACGGCCGACGCCGTGTACGGCCCCCCGCTCTCCGTCCAGGACACCCAGACCGGCTTCGGCGACGCGAACATGGGCGTAATCGACTACGCCAACGGTTCGGAGCTCGACGCCGCGTACGGCAGCATCGGCGGCGGCTATCTCTTCCTGCTCCTCGCCGGGAACCTCGAGTCCAACTTCAACAAGCTCGAGATCTTCATCGACGCGGGTCAGGCCGGCGGACAGAATCGCCTGCTCGGCAGCAATTCGAACCAGGGCGGTTTCCTGCGCATGGCGGATGACGGCAGCGGCAACGGCCTCACGTTCGACGCCGGCTTCAACGCCGATACGTGGATCAGCCCGACGGGTGGCGGCGGCCCGTACGCCCTGTACGTCGACTACGTCGGAATCGGCACCGGCAATGGGTACTACCTCGGCCAGGGCGGCGCGGTGCAGGTGGGTGGCAACCTGACCGGCGGCAATGCGCCGGGAGTCGATCCGTCGCTCGGCGTCAAGGTGACGATCAACAACAGCAACGCTGCCGGCGTCGGCGGCGCGGCGCCGAGCCCGGGCAGTGGCGCGGGCGTGACGACCGGCGTCGAGGTCGCGGTACCGCTGGCGCTGCTCGGCAATCCGACCGGCTGCGTCAAGGTGTGCGCGTTCGTCAACGGCGCCAGCCACGACTACCTGTCGAACCAGGTCCTCGGACCGGCGACGGGTGCGGGCAACCTCGCGGAGCCGCGCGCCGTCAACTTCGCGTCGCTCGGCGGCAACCAGTACTTCACGGTGTGCCCGGGCGTGACGCCGGCCACCTCGTCGACCTGGGGCGGGCTGAAGACGCTCTATCGCTAGCGTTCGATCAGGAGATGAAGACGGGGCGGGCCCACACGGCCCGCCCCGTTCGTCATGTCCGCGGACCGCGTCGCTGCGCGCCGGATGCGGTGGGTCGCCGGGCGCGGCCTTCGATCCGGCTCCTGGTTTCGCGCGACGCCGGTCGAGACCGCGCGCTCCTCGCTCAGCCCTTCACGCCACCCAGCGAGAGTCCCTCGACCAGGTAGCGGTTGAGCACCACGAACAGCACCATCACCGGCACGCACACCATCAGCGAGCCGGCCGCGTAGTTCGCCCACTCGGTCTGGAACTGTCCGGCCAGGCTCTCGAGCCCCAGCGGAAGCGTGTAGAGCTCCTGCCGGTTCATGACGATGCGCGCCACCAGGAACTCGGACCACGCCGCCATGAACGAGAACAGCGCCGTGATCGCCAGCGCCGGGGCGGCCAGCGGCAGCGTGACGCGCGTGAAGGCGGCCCACGGCCCGCACCCGTCGATGAGCGCGGCCTGTTCCAACTCGACCGGGATGGTGTCGTAGTAGCCGCGCATGGTCCACACGCAGAACGGCAGCGCGGTCGCGGTGTAGGCGACGACCAGTCCCGTGTAGGTATTGATGAGCCCGAGCTTCTGCAGCATCACGTAGAGCGGCAGCATCGTCATCGTGGCCGGGAACATCTGGGTGAGCAGGAACGAGTACATCCCGGCGCGCCAGCCGCGGAAGCGGAACCGCGAGAACGCGTACGCCGCCGTCGAGGCGAGCGTGACGCCGAACACCGTCACGGCCACCGAGACCAGGAACGAGTTGAGCATCCACCGCAGGAACGGCTTCTGCGTGAGCATGATGCGGTACGAGTCCAGCGACGCGTGCTCCGGGATGATCGCGAGCGAGGTGGAGTAGAGCTGGTCGCCGGGCCGCAGCGAGATGGTGACGATCTGCAGGATGGGATAGACGGTCGCCAGCGAGAAGAAGACCAGGAATGCGTGGACCAGCACGCGACCCGGCGTCCAGCGCGATCCCGACCGGCGGCTCATGCCTTCGCCTCCAGCTGCGACGTGCGCCGGATGACCCACATCACGAAGCCGAGGAGCAACACGAACACCACGACCGAGAACGCCGCGGCGTACGAGTAGCGCGTGTAGGTGAAAGCGACCTTGTAGATGTAGGTCACCAGGATGTGGGTCTGGTCGGCCGGCTGCCCGCCGTTGGAGACCAGCCACACGACGAGCATGTTGTTGAACGTCCAGATGGTGCCCAGCAGCACCGCCGGCACCAGCACCGGCACCAGCTGCGGGATGGTGATGCGGCTGAACTTCTGCCACGCGTTGGCGCCGTCGAGGTCGGCGGCCTCGTAGAGCTCCTTCGGGATGGCGGTCAGGCCACCGAGCGCGATCACCATCATGAACGGGAAGCCGAGCCAGATGTTGGTCAGGATCGGCGCCACGAACGCCCAGAATGGATCGGAGAGCCACGGCACCGCCGGCAGGTGCAGCCAGCGGGTGAGGATCAGGTTCACGGCGCCGTACTCGTAGTTGAACATCCCGCGCCAGGTCAGCGCCGAGATGTACTGGGGCATCGCCCACGGCAGGATCAGCAGCGTGCGGAAGAACGTGCGGCCCCGGATCGGGCCCGCGAGCAGCATCGCGAGGAACACGCCGAGCGTGACGTGGAAGAACACGTTCACGATCGTCCAGATCATCGACTTGACGAGCAGGCTGTAGAAGATCGGCTCGGAGAGGATGAGTCGGAACTGCTGGAGCCCCACCCACGTGTGGGATCGGAACGTGTAGAGCCCCATGTTCCGGAACGCGAGGTAGAAGTTGTAGAGCAACGGGTACGCCACCACCGCCGCCATCACGATCACCGCGGGCAGCAGCAGGCGGTAGGGGAACGAACGCGGCGCGCGCAGCACGGTGGGTGCCCGACTACTGCTTCATCCCGGCGATCTGCTGGATCGCGGCGGCCTGCATCTCGCGGGCCGCCTGCGCGGGCGTGGCCGAGCCGTTCATCACCTTCTGCATCCCCGGCCGCATCACGTCCCACAGCGCGCGCATCTCGGGCACCACGGGCATGCGGCGGCCGAGCTCGAACGCCCGCTGCGAGGCCTGCAGCGTCGGGTCGGCCTGGATCGTCGGGTCGGCGTAGGCCTCCTTGTCGCTGGGCAGCGTGCCGAGCGCCACCGCGTCGAGCAGCTCGGCGTCCTTCGAGGTCAGGAAGTCGATCAACTCGATCACCAGCGGCAGCTGCGCGTCCTTCACGTTCACGTTGATCGAATAGCCCTTGCTCGCGGTCATCGGCTGGGCCCAGGCGCCGTTCGGGAGCCTGAACAGCGGCGCCACGCCGACGTCGATGCCGGCCTTGCGATAGGCCGACCACGACCAGGGACCATTCACGATCATCGCGGCGTGGCCTTCCTTGAACAGCGTCTCGGCGATCTGGTAGTCGCTCTCTTTCGGCATGATCCCGTACCGGTCCTTGAGATCCTTGAGGAACTCGAGCGCCTGCACCATGGCCGGCGTGTCGAGCGTCGGCTGCTGGTTCGCGTCCATCACCCAGCCGCCGTAGCCGCCGAGGAAGGGCGCCAGCCAGTAGGGCTCCATGACGTTCATCGCGAAGCCGTACTGCGCCTGTCGTCCGCCCACGGCGGGCTTCGTCAGCGATTTCGCGAGCGCGATGAATTCCGCCGCCGTCTCGGGCGCCCGCTTCACCAGCGCCTTGTTGTAGACCAGCGTCAGGTGATTGCCGACCTGGTCGGGCGCGGCCCACAGGTGGCCGTCGAGCGTGTCGAGCGCCTGGGGCACGAAGCGGTCGAAGAAGCCGGCCGGCATGGTGGTCTCGAGCGGCTTGATCAACTTGAGCAGCGACAACGGGCCGACCTGATCGGAGGGCCCGAAGATGATCTCGGGTCCGCCACCGCCGCTGGCGGCGGTCTGGAACTGGGTGCGCAGGTTCTCGGTGTCGTACGGGACGAACTCGATCTGGACGTCCGGGTGCTTCGCCTTGAACGTATCCAGGTTGCGCTGGAAGCGAGTGCGCTCCTCGGGATCCATCTGAGTCCAGAGCACGAGCTTCTTCGCGCCCGCGGAGGACCGGCCGCCCCCGCAGCCGGCGAGCGTCACGGCGAGCACGAGCGAGGACAGCAGCGCGAGGACGACCCGCGGACCCAACCGCATCGGAGGACCTCCGTGTGAGGCGGCGCGCGGGGAGCGCGCCCGGGGATGCTGGATGTCGGGCCGATGGGGGCGAGGCGCATCCCGCCCCACCTCCGGCGGCTCTTGCGACCACGGCAGCGCGACGCGGCGCCGGAACCGGGATTGCGAGCGGCGCGAGAGTCGCACGAAGTCGACGCCGGGCGCAAGGCACGCACGACCGCGTGGGCGATGGGATGCGACACGGCGGCTTTCGCGGGCACGCCGCGGGTGGGACAATCTTCACGACGCTGTCGAGCGCGAAGGCATCCGCCCGCGGAGGACCCCACGCGGCCACGGTGCCCGCGTCCCACGCGGTGCGCGCGACAGCGATCGGATGCGCCCGTGGCGCTTCATCCGGGCGCTCGACACCACGGCGAGGACCAACTCGAGGAGCGGGATCGTGAGCGTGACCCAGCGGGGGCGGTGGATGCGGGGCATCGGGATCGAGCTGACAGTCGTCGCGCTGGCGCTGGCGGTGGCGATCCCCGCGCGCGCGCTGACGCCATCGCCGGCCGACTGGCGCGACGTGATCCTGTACCAGGTGGTGACGGATCGGTTCGCCGACGGCGATCCGTCGAACGACGCGGTCGAAGGATCCTACGCGCCGTCGGACGGGGCTCGGATCCACGGCGGCGACTTCGCGGGGCTGCGCCAGCGCCTCGACTACCTGCAAAGTCTCGGAGTGGACGGCGTGTGGATCTCGCCGGTGGTGCTGAACGCGAACGCCGAGTACCACGGATACGCGGCACGCGACCTGTTCTCGATCGCGCCCCACTTCGGCTCGCTCGCCGAGCTGCGAGCGCTCGCCGCCGACCTCCACGCGCGCGGGATGGTGTTGGTGATCGACGTCGTCTGCAATCACATGGGCGTGCTCATCAACAGCGCCGATCCCGGATGGCCCGCTTACCGCTACCCGGCGGGCTACGCGCTCCAGTGGGTGGATCCCGCCAGGCGGTTCGCACCGCCGTTCGACGACCTCACGAAGTTCCACCCCTACGGTGACATCGGGAACTACTCCGATCCGGAGCAGATCCTCGGCCAGCTGTTCGGGCTCAACGACCTGAAGACCGAGGACCCGGCGGTACAGTCCGCGCTCATCGAGGCGGCCGCGTTCCTGATCGACAGCACGGACTGCGACGGCTTCCGGGTCGACACCGTCAAGCACGTGGACATGCCGTTCTGGGACGTGTGGTGCGCCGCGGTGCACGCGCACGCCAGCGCGGTGGGGAAGACCCGGTTCTTCCTGTTCGGCGAGTCGTTCGACGGCAGCGACTCCAAGGTGGGCTCGTACACCGGCACCGTCAGCGGCGGCAACTACAAGTTCGACTCGATGCTCCACTACCCGATGTTCTACACCGCGAACGGTGTGTACGCGTGGGGCGGCCCGCCGGCCGACATCCCGGCGCGCGACGAACTGCTGACCGCCTACGATCCCAGCAGCCGCGAACAGCTGGTGACGTTCCTCGACAACCACGACAACGCCCGCTTCGTGGGCTTCAACGGGCCTGCCAGCCAGGACGAGGCCAAGGCGCGCGGGGCGCTCGCGTGGCTGCTGACGTCGCGCGGCGTGCCGTGCATCTACTACGGCACCGAGCAGGATTTCGACGGGGGCGGCGATCCCTATTGTCGCGAAGACATGTGGGACGGGCAGTGGGACTTCGGGCCCTCGGATGGCGACAACTTCGACCTCGTCCACCCGCTCGCCCGCTGGGTGCGCACGCTGGCGGACGCGCGGCGGCGGCACGCGGCGCTGCGTCGCGGCACGACCACCGTGCGGTACGCCGAGGCGGCGGGGGCCGGCTTCTACGCCTACACACGCGAGACGGCGGCGGACACCGTGCTGGTGACGCTCAGTGACGCGAATGCCCCGCTCGCCCATGGCGGACTGCCGACGCCGTGGCCGGCGGGGAGCGTGCTGGTGGACGCGCTGGAGCCCGCGATCCAGGACACCGTGAGCGCCGGGGGGGCGCTCGACGTGCGCCTGTTCGCTCGCGGGGCGCGGGTGTTCGAATCGCTGGCCGCGCACGCGGCCGCCGCGGTGCCGCTCGCGCTCACGAGCATCTTCCCCGGGCACGACATGCACCTGGGCGCGCTCGACGCCCCGCTGCGGGTCGTGTTCGATCGCGCGATCGATCCCGCCACGGTCGCCGCCGCGTTCGCGATCGTGCCGGCGATGAGCGGTTCGTGGCAGGTGAGCGGGCGTGAGGCGCACTTCTTCCCGGCCGCCGACTGGAGCGCGGGCACCACCTATCGCTGGTCGTTCGCGGCCGCGCTGCGGGGGCTCGACGGCTCCGCGTTGGCGGCGCCGTTCGCGGCCACGTTCGTGACCAGCGGGATCCCCACCGGGATCACGGTCCCCGGCGGCTTCGTGGTCGACCCGATCGTCACCCAGGGCCCGCGCGCGCCGGAAGGGCTGCTGCCGGCACCCTGGATCGGCCCCGACGTCCTGCTGGTGAGCGATGCCGCGTGGGACCGCGTGTTCACGCTCACGCTCGGCGGAGACTTCGGCTCGTGGCTCTCGGACTCGCGCTGGACCCGGCCCGAGGGAATGGCGCGCGCCGGCGACGGCACCCTCGCGGTGTGCGACGCCACCGGGCTCTATCAGATCGACCCGCGTCGCATGACCAACCTGTGGCTCGGGCCCTCGAGCGCGACCCGCACCGGCGCGGTGGCCTGGGGCGTCGGCGCGTTCGGCGATCGCTGGTTCCTGTGCGATCCCAGCAACAACCGGATCTCGGTGGTCTCGCCGGCCGGCGTGATCTCGGCGTTCACCGCCAACGGCAGCCTCAACGGTGCCGAGGCCCTCGCGTGCGGCCCCGGCGGCGCGTGGGGCACCGACCTGTACGTGGCGGACGCCAATCTCGGCTCGGTCAGCTCCAGCACCAACGGCCTCGGGCGCATCTGCCGCGTCTCGCCGGCCGGGGTGGTGACGACGCTGGTCACCGATCCCGCGCTGCTCAACGGCGCGAGCGGCATGGCGTTCGATCCAAGCGGCCGCTTCGGCGGCGACCTGTTCGTCGCCGACATCCTGAACGAGCGGATCGTGCGCGTCACCAGTTCCGGTACGGCCAGCGTGTTCGCGAGCGGCTTCCGGAACCTGTCGGGCTCGCACGCGCTGGCGTTCGGTCCCGACGGCGCGCTCTACGTGGCCGACCCCGGCTCCAACCAGAGCTTCTCGAATTCCAGCACCAACGCGCCGCCCCGCGTCGTGCGGATCGCGGCGAGCGGACCCGGTGGCGTCGGCGACCTGAGTTCATACTCCAGCCGAGCCGCGAACCCACCGTATCGCCGAAGCGATCGCACTCATTTCGGCTCCTCGTCCGGGCGACCCTCCGCGGACGGGCGCGTCGCATCCGTACAACTCGAACCAGAGTCCCTATCTGTTTGAGTGGACCGGGGAGCTCGGAGGTGGTTATGAGGCGCATTCTTTTCGTCGTTCTGTTCCTCGCGGTCGCGCTCCTCGGGGCAGGTTCCGACGTGGCCCACGCCGCGAATTGCCCGCCACCGCAGTTGTTCGCCGATCCTACTGCGATGCAGCTGGGTCTGTTCCCCGTCTCGGTCGCGAAGGGCGATTTCGACGCCGACGGACGCCTCGATCTCGCCATCACCCTGCTGGATGAGAACAAGGTGGCGGTCCTAATGGGCAACGGCGACGGCTCGTTTCAGCCGCAACAGAAGTACGCCGCGGGCACACTGCCCCGCGGCGTGGTGGCCGCCGACTTCGATCATGACGGTGCGCTCGACCTCGCAGTCACCGACGTCTCGGACTCATCGGTGAACATCCTCAAGGGTCGGCTTATCGGCGGCATCCCGTCCGGGCAGTTCTCGGCGCCGGTCGCCTACAAGGCCGGTTGGGAGAACCGGGGCGTGGTGGCCACGGACCTCGACGGCGACTCGTGGATCGACCTCGTGGTGGCGGGTCGCACCGCCGCGGTCGTGCTGAAGAACCTGGGCGACGGGACGTTCGCGCGCACGGCCTACCTCTCGACGCCCGGTTGTTGGAGCGTCACGGCGTTTCGCCATCCCAGCACGTCGCGGCCGGTGATCGTGGCCGCAAACTGGACCGTGTCCCGGCTCGACGTCTTCGTTGGCGCCGACTCGGCGGGTTCGTCCTTCAACGCGTTGTCGCCCATTGCATTGACTGCGGGCTGCGCGGAGATCACGGCCGGCGACCTGAACGGCGATGGATTCATGGACCTGGTCGCACCGGGCGCCGCCGGCCTCCGCGTGCTGCTCGGCACCTCGTCCGCCGGCGGGTTCGGCGCACCGGTGTCGTATGAGAGTGGCGGCGGGCAGATGAACGACGCGGCGTTGCTCGACATGAATGCCGACGGCGCGCTCGACATCGCCGCGACCGACACCGACCTGCAAAACGTGGTGCTGCTGCTCAACGCCGGAGACGGGACGTTCGGCGGTGGCTACCGCCTGGAATCGTGGGCCGGCCCCAATGGCATCGAAGCCGGTGACTCGGATGGGGACCACCTCGCCGACCTGTTCGTGGTGCACAGCGGCACGCAGATCGCAGTGCCCGCGCTCTTCGTCTGGCGAGGACTCTGCGGCCTCGTGCTCGAGCCCGTCCTCACCGACGTCCGGGACGTCCCTCACGACCAGGGCGGGCGTGTCTTCGTCACCTGGCAAGCGAGCGGCTTGGACCGGCCCAGCACGCGGGGCATCCTGAACTACCGAGTGTGGCGCCGCATCCTCCCGCCTGGCACGTCGGCGCGGATCGCGACCGACTTCCTCACGTTCGTGCCCGGCGCCCACACGGTGGTCGCCCGTTTCGCGGGCGCGACCATCGAGTACTGGGAGCCGGTGGCCGAGGTCCCCGCGGCATTCCTCGAGGGATACGGCTACACCGCGGCCACCACGCAGGACTCGATCGCGGGCAGTTACCCGTACACCGCGTTCTTCGTGCAGGCGTTGACGAGCGACCCGTTCACGTTCTACTCGTCCGCGGTGGACAGCGGCTATTCGGTCGACAACCTCGCGCCTCCGACTCCGGAGCCGTTCGTCGTCGTCTACACCGCGCAGGGGGCCGCCCTCCACTGGGCGCCCAACGCGGCCGGCGACTTCGCGCGCTTCCACCTCCATCGTGGCGCCGAGCCCGAGTTCGCGCCGGCTGCCGACAACCTGCTCGCGGCGCAGGCCGACACCGGCTACGTGGATCCCAGCGGCTCGTCGCAGTGGTACTACAAGCTGGCGGCGGTGGACGTGCACGGCAACGTGAGCCCGTACGCGCTCGCCACGCCGAATGGCTCGACGGCGGCGCTCGCCTCGTTGGTCACTCACGAGGTGCGTGACGGTCGCGTCTTCCTGGTGTGGCACGTCGCCGCCGACGCTCCGACCACGTGCACGGTGCAGCGGCGCCTCGAGAGCGGCTGGTGGAAGGATCTCGGCATCGAGAGGCTGGATGGTTCCGGATTCGTGCGATTCGAGGACGGCGACGTCGTCCCGGGCTCGCGCTATGGCTACCGGCTCGCGATCCTCGAGGGCGCGGGAGCGGTGCAGTTCGCGGGCGAGAGTTGGATCGATCTGCCCTCAGAGATCGATCTGGCGCCACGGGTGCCGAATCCGGTCATCGGCGGGGATGTGACCGTTTCGTTCGCCACTCCGATGGGGCACGCGACGCGCGTGGAGTTGCTGGATGTCTCCGGCCGGATCGTGGCGTCGCGCACGATCGCGGGCACCGGCGTGCGCCAGGTGATCGGGCTCGCACGTGCGCACGACCTCGCGCCCGGTCTCTACCTGGTCAGGATCGGGATGGATAAGCCGGTGGTCGCGCGGGTCGCCGTCCTGCGGTAGCTGGGCGCATCCTTGGCAAGCGGGGCGGGGCCGGGCGGCTCCGCCCCGTTGCGATGTCAGGCCCCCGGCTTGAAGATCACGCCCTCGTTGCGCCGGCCGTTCATCTTCACCACCGCGGGAGCGGCGAGCCGCAGGTGGCGGACGTGCTCGGTCTCGGCCACGGCCGGCTGCTTCGCGAGCCACGCCCAGTCGACCGTGCCGTCGCCCAGCTCGGGGTTGACCGTGAAGTAGCCGACCTGGAACGAGGTCAGGTTCTGGAAGAAGTGGCTGCCCTGCGACGGCGTGACGCGGAAGTCCCGGAAGCCGGCCTCCACGATCACGCGCGCGCCCGAGATCTCGTCCCACGCCACCGGGATCCCGAGCCATGGATCGGTGGAGCCCCAGCGCCCCACGCCGATCAGCAGGTAGGGGCGGCCCTCGTCCACCAGCTGGGCGTTGAAGCGCGACACCGCGGCCGCCGCCTCGCGGCTCCGCGAGCGGTCGAAGCGCAGGAAGTCCACCACCACCACGTCCTGCAGCCCGTCCACGAGCCCGTGCCCCAGCACCTTGACGCTGCGACACAGCAGCGCGGCGTCCGGCAGTACGCCGATCTCCAGGTCCAGCGTCTCCTGGGACATCACGAGCGGGCGCATCTGCAGAAAGCCCAGCTCGTGTTCCTCGCCCGCGGAGTGCGCCAGCCGGACGGCGAATTCGATCTCGGCCGGCTTGCTCATGCCGCGCGCGCCGATGCCGAGCAGCAGGTCGAGGATCGGCGCCAGCGGGAAGACCTGGTGCTTGAGGATCGGCGCGAACGACACCAGTCGCGCGCCGGGCCGGCCGGTGCCGTCGTAGACGGCGTCGTTGTCGGGAGAGTAGGTCGACGCCAGCACGTCCAGCGTGCCGTCCCGCTCCGCGAGCGACACGTCGAACCGCGACTCCCGCAGTGCGCGCTCGGGGTCGTTGAGATCCGCCGCGGATTCGAGCTCGAGCGCCCAGAAGCTCCGCTGGGAATTGCGCAGCATGTCCTGCACCGACGAGAATTGGATCAGGTGCTGCGGATGGCGGGGGCAGAAGGTCAGGCACTTCTCGCCCTCGACCACCGTGCGCCCCAGCCCGAGCGCGACCGCCGCGATGCCGTCCGCGGCCGCCAGCGGCGGCGTGGGGTAGAAGTTGTGCGAGCGCGCCACGCCCGAGAAGTCGGGATAGAAGCGCGGGCCGTGCGGAGCACCCAGCACCTTCTGGATCACGATCGCCATCTTCTCCTCCTCGAGCCGGAACGGCGTGGCCCGCAGGTACGCCTTGGCGTGCTGGGAGAAGGTGGACGCGTACACGCGCTTGATCGCCGTGACCAGCTGGAGCATCCGGTCACGCAGGTCGGGCTGGTTGTTGGGCAGCATGAACGTCTCGTACACGCCGGTGAACGGCTGGTACTGGGAGTCCTCGAGCAGGCTCGACGAGCGCACCGCGAGCGGCACGCGCACCGCCTCGAGGAACACCGCGAGGTCCATCATCAGGTCGTCGGGCAGCCGCGCCGCCAGGAACCGCGCGAGCACCATCGCGTCGTCCGTGGTGTCGAGCGCGTCGGCCAGCAGGTCGTTCTCGGCGAGAAAGCGGTCGAACACGTCGGTCGCGAGCACGACGGCAGGCGGCACGCCGACCCGCACGCCCGGGAACCGCCGGCTCACCCGGTGCAGTCCCAGCAGGTGGCGGACGAACGCGAGCCCGCGCGCCTTGCCGCCGAGCGAGCCGCTGCCGATGCGCGCGAAGAACCGCGCGTCGGGGTCGAACGCCTGGCGGTCGAAATCGCCCACCAGCAGCTCGTTCTGCTCGTGGCGGTAGTCGTTGATGGCTTCGATCAGCACGTGGCGCAGGTCTTCGAGCGAACGGAAGTCCTCGACCTTGCGCGGGCGCAGCGCGCGCGCGAGCCCGAACTCGGTGCGCGCGGTCAGCCAATTCGAGAAGTGGTTGCGCTCCGCGTGGTAGCCGACGCTCTCGGCGGGCACGGTGCGCAGCTGGTCCTCGAGCGAGCGCAGGTCCGCCGCGCGTCCCGTCTCGGTGCCGTCGCGCAGGCGGAACACGAAATCCCCGAACGCGAACTGGTCGACCATGAAGCGCCGCAGGTCGGCGTTCAGCGTGGGGCTGCCTTTGAGCAGGAACGACGCGCCGACCGCCCGCGCCGGGGCCTCGTTCTCGGGGCGGCTCGACTGCAGCATGAGCGGCATGTCGGGGGAGTGCTCGCGGATCATGCGCGCGAGCTGGAAGCCGGCATCGCGCGCCAGCGTGCCGGCGCGCGGGAACTCGATGTCGGCGATCACGCCGAGCACGTGCGCGGCGTAGTCGTTGAAGCGCTCCCACGCTTCCTCGAACGTGGAGCACAGGAGGATCTTCGGGCGCGCCCGCAGCCGCACCAACTTGTGCGAGAGGTTCACGCCCTCGCCGATCAGGCGCTCCGACTGGTCGATCAGCTCGCTGTAGAGCACGGGCAGGAACGACGAGTAGTAGCGGATGCTGTCCTCGACCAGGAGGATCACGCGCACGCCGGTCGCGAGCGTGTCATGGGCGACGTTCCGCTGGTCCTCGATGTACTTCACGATCGAGATCAGGATGCGGGCGTCGCCCTGCCACTGGAACGCGCGATCGACCTCGGAGTCGGCGTGACGCGACACGAAGTCCTTCAGCTCGCGGCTGTCGTACGCCAGCACCACCACCGGGGTGTCGAGGCCGGCGGCCTTCACCTCGTGGGCCAGCGCGGCCGCGTCCATGTCCCCCAGGTGCGGGGTGGTGATGATGAGATTGAACCGCTGCTGGGTGCGTGCGAGCGCGAGCGCCTCGGCGCCGCTTGCGACATGGGTGATGCCGGGAGTGTGATGCAGGTTGAGGTCGAGGAACTCCGACATCACGAGCTCGTTCAGCCGCCCGTCCTCCTGGAGCGTGAACGAGTCGTAGAGGCTGGACACGAGCAGGATGTCCTGCACGCGCCACGGCATCAAGTTCTGGAAGCCGGGGAGCGGCCCAGGCTCGGTCGCAGGCGAGGAGCTTTCGCGAGCGTTCATCGAGTCTCCCGGTGTGCGAAGGAGCGGGGGAAAAACGACGTGCGGGGTGGAGAGGCTCCACCCCGCACGCACTAGTCCGGACCGGAGCCGATCAGACGACGCCTTGGTCCAGCATGGCGTTCGCGACCTTGAGGAAGCCGGCGATGTTCGCGCCGTTCACCAGATTGCCCGGCGTGCCGTACTTCTCGGCGGTCTCGAAGGCGTTCTTGTGGATCGAGATCATGATGTTGTGCAAGCGCTGGTCGACCTCTTCACGCGTCCAGGAGAGCCGCATGCTGTTCTGCGACATCTCGAGCCCCGACGTCGCCACGCCGCCGGCGTTCGCCGCCTTGGCCGGTCCGTAGAGGATCTTCGCGTCGAGGAACGCCTTGCTGGCGTCGAGCGTGCTGGGCATATTGGCGCCCTCGCTCACGACGAACACGCCGTTCTTCAGCAGGTTCTTCGCGTCCTCGAGGTTGACCTCGTTCTGAGTCGCGCTCGGGAACGCGCACTGAGCCGGCACCGCCCACAGCGGATTGGAGCTCGCCCGCGCGTCGATCGCCGTGTACTTCGCCTTCGGGTACTTGTCCGCGTACTCCTTGATGCGGCCACGACGGACGTTCTTCAGCTCCATGATCCACGCCAGCTTGTCGCGGTCGATGCCGTCGGGGTCGTGGATCATGCCGTTCGAGTCCGACAGCGTGACGGTCCTGCCACCCAGATCGAGGATCTTCTGGACGGTGTACTGCGACACGTTGCCGCTGCCCGACACCAGGCAGGTCTTGCCTTCCAGCGTCTGCCCGCGCGTCTTGAGCATCTCGGCAGCGAAGTACACGCAGCCGTAGCCGGTCGCCTCCGGACGGACGAGCGAGCCGCCCCAATTGAGGCCCTTGCCCGTGAGCACGCCGGTGAATTCGTTCCGCAGCCGCTTGTACTGCCCGAACAGGTAGCCGATCTCACGGCCGCCGACGCCGATGTCGCCCGCGGGCACGTCGGTGTCCGGGCCGATGTGGCGCGCCAGCTCGGTCATGAAGCTCTGGCAGAAGCGCATGACTTCGTTGTCACTCTTGCCCTTGGGATCGAAGTCCGAGCCGCCCTTGCCGCCGCCCATGGGCAGCGTCGTCAGCGAGTTCTTGAACACCTGCTCGAACGCGAGGAACTTGAGGATGCCGAGATTCACGCTGGGGTGGAATCGCAGGCCGCCCTTGTACGGTCCGATCGCGCTGTTCATCTGGATGCGGAAGCCGCGATTGACCTGGACCTGCCCGCGGTCGTCGAGCCACGGCACGCGGAACATGAAGACCCGCTCGGGCTCGATGCAGCGCTCGAGCACCCGATGCGTGCGGTACTCGGGATGACGCTCGAACACCAGCGACAGCGACTCCGCGACTTCCTGCACTGCCTGGTGGAACTCCGGCTCCGCCGGATTCTTGGCCTTCACGTCCGCCATCAGCTGGGCGACGAATGCGCTCTTCGATGGTGGAGCCATGACACCCACACCCTGGTCACTCATGTTCGTGACACTCCCTTCCGAGACAGCCACCTGTGGGGGGCAAACCATGGGTAATCTAGAGGAGTGATCGGCCAAGGTCCACCCGGCTTTGCGGGCGGGCAGGAAGAGCACTCGGCACCCCGCGGGCGGGGACGCCGATCGGCGCTCGCGAACCCGCGGTCCGACCCCTCCGGGAGGCCGCCGGCGCGCCGGTCACCGCCGGGCGAACGTGAGCGAGGCCCAGAAGCTCTGCCAGTCTGCGGCCGCCGGATCGTCGCTGCGTTCCATGTGTACGGCAGCCAGCAGCCACTCGCCGGCACCGTGCACCGGCACGCGCGCGATCCCGCGCGCATCCGAACGGGCACTTGCGAACACCGCGACGGAGTCGCGCGCGTCGGCCGGGGCCGGCACGTCGGCGTGATCGAGCGGCCGCCGCCACGCCCGGACCAGTGCCCCCGGCAGCGGCCGGCCGCGCAACAGGACCTGCACCTCGAGCGGCCGGCGCGCCGCGCCGGCCGACTCCCGCGTGGGGTCGCTGCGGGGCAGCAGCTCGAAGGTGAGCCCGGTGGAGCCGGCCGCGCGCTCGCCGCCGCGCAGCCAGATTCGCGCACAGCGTGCATAGCGCTCGCGCACGGAATCGCGCGGTGCACCCCGGCGCGCCGCCAGCGGACCATCCAGCCCTTCGGCGCGCAGGTACTCGTCGAACTCCGCGGCCGCCAGCGTCAGCTGGGCGAAGTGGGTCTCGAGCGCGACCACGGCAGGTCCGCGGCCGAGATCCGCCGCCGGCACACGCGCGAACACGTCGGTGCCGGGAATGCCGGAGGACGGCAGCTCGCGCGTGGTCCCGTCGGCGGACAATGCCATTCGCGCCACGCGCGCGGTGGCGAAGGCCTTGCGCTCGCCGTGGAATCCCATCCCTGCGAACGCTGCGACCGTCACGGTCTCCGGGGCGCTCGCCGCGAAGTGGGCGGGCTCCAGCCACCATTCGTGCGCGCGCGCCGCGGGCGCGCCGCCGAACGCGCACGCGAGCGCGACCATTCCCGGGACCGTGCGCGAGCGCAGCACGCGCGCCCTCATCCGCTCGCGGCCGCGGCGCCGGGGCGCCGCGCCCACAGGCGCGCGGTGAGCGGCCCACCCGCGGGAGTGCATTCCTCTTCCCGCAGGACCTCGAGTCCCGGGAACGCCGCGCGCAGCTCCCCCGGCTCGAGCAGGAAGCGGCGATGGGTGGGTCGTCCGAAGCGCTCCTGACCGGTGCGATACGTCTCGTACACCAGATGGCCCCCCGGTCGCAGCGCGAGTGCCATCGCGGGCAGCAGCGGCCGGTGCAGGAAGCGGAAGCACACCACCAGGTCGTAGCGCTCCGCGGGCAGCGTCGCTCCGCGCCACTCGAGGTCGCACACCACGGTCTCGATCCGCACGCCGTGCCGGGCCGCCAGGTCGCTCGCACGCGCGAGCGCCTCGGGCGCACGGTCCCACGCCTCGACCTCGAATCCGTGCAGCGCGAGGGTGACCGCCTCGCGGCCCGACCCCGCGGCGACGTCGAGCGCACGGCCGCGCGGGATTCCCGGCAGCACCTCGGCCAGGAATGCGGCCGGCCGCCAGAGCGGCACGCCCGCGCCGTCGGAGTCCAGCGGCACGCCGGCGTCCGCCAGCGGCGCGTCGAGCCACGCCACGTCGAGGTACCCGAGGCGCTCGAGTTCGGCGGCCCCGGTCCGCGCCTCGGCGGCGGTCGCCGCGAGCACCAGCACGGCCACGTCGCGGGACGGCAGCTCGGCGCGCCGCGCCTCGAGCTCGGCGACCGGGAGGTTGCCGCTGCCGGGGAGGTGCGCGCGCCGGAACTCGGCTTCGACGCGGACGTCGAGCAGCGCGTGTCGCGCGCGGAGTTCGGAGCTGAGCGGCGGCCCGAGGGCGATCATGACGGCTGGATGGTAGGAGGACGCGCCGGGGCGGGCAAGGCGCGCGGTGAGCGCCGGGCGCCGACGACTCGATCGTTGAATCCACCGTGCGCCTCGTCGATACTGACGTGGCCGGGAACTCGGACCCCACACATGCGCCTTCTGGCTGCCCTCGCCATCTGCTGCTTCGTCCTGCTCGCCACGCCCGCGCGCGCCGTGCGCGACGATCGCGCGGCCGCCGCCGATTCGCTGTGCGCCCGGGCCGACGAGATGCTCCGGCGCAACACGGTGGACACCCGGCGCGTCGCCATCGCGTGCCTCGAGGAGGCGACCCTCATGCGCCCGGGCGACGCGCAGGCCGAGCTCACGCTGGCGCGCGCCTACTACCAGGCCGGGTTCCTCAAGAACTCGCGCCGGCGCTTCGAGCGCGTGATGCGGCTGGACCCGCAGGACGCGCCGTCCCGTTTCGGGCTCGGACAGGTCTGGCGGCGCGACTGGCTCAAGTACCTCGATCCGAACTCGCTCGCTCTCGCGGTGCAGAGCTTTTCGGCGGCGGCGCGTCTGACACCGCGCAGTCCCGAGGCGTGGCTGATGCTCACGCCGCTGCTGGTGGAGCAGGGGGACCTGCGCGCCGCCTCGGCGGCCGCCGACCGCGCGTTCGAGGCCGCACCCGAGCGTGCCGAGTGCGAGCTGGCGGTGGCGTACACCGCGTATCGACGCGGCATGCTCGAGCGCGCGGAGGAGGGCTTCCGCCATGCGATCCCGCGGCTGCCGCGCATCGTCCGCGATCGTTTCGACGACATCGCTCCGGTCGCGAGCGAGCAGGACACCTTGCAGCTCCACCGACTGCCAGCGGCGGAGCAGGCGGAGTTCGTCCAGCGTTTCTGGCGCGAGCACGACCCGGATCCCACCAGTGTCGAGAACGAGGCGCAGCTGGAGTACTGGGCCCGGGTCAGTCACGCCTATTTCCTCTACTTCAACTCCCGCCGCCGCGAATGGGACGAGCGCGGCGAGGTGTACGTGCGCTACGGCGCGCCGCACCACGCGGAGTACAACCCGGTCGGGATGTCGCTCTCGATGCGCTTCATCACCGGGGTCGAATACCCGATGAACGTGCTGGTGTGGGACTACCCCGAGCTCGGCATGTCGGTTCAGATGCAGGATCGGCTGCTCTCCGAGTACTACCTGCTGCCGATCCAGCGCGAGAGTGATCCGGACCCGCAGCCCGATCCGGACTCGCTCGCCCGGCGGGGTGACGCGCTGGCCTCGGCCGGGGGTCGGGGCGTGTTCCCGGTGTTCCCGCCCGGCGTCGAGCCGATCCCGGTGGACGGCCACATCGCGCGCTTCGAGGGTCCCGACGGCCCGCGCCTGCTCGCCCAGATCGAGATCGCCGGCAAGCCCGGCGACGCGCTGGTCTCGGATTGGGTGGTGTTCGACAGCTCGGCGACCGAGATCGCGCGCGCCCGCCGTGCGCTGTCGCCGTCGGCGTGCGACCCGGCCGCCCGCCAGGTCGCCGAGTTCGCGACCGCGCTGCCGCCGGGACGCTACCGCGTCGGCCTCTCGGTGCACGATGCGGGCAGGCACCGCGGCGTCTACCGGGAGGTCGTGCAGTTGCAGCCGCTCGGCACCACGCTCGCCCTCAGCGACGTCGTGATCTCGTGCGGCGTGCCGAACCTGACGCCGTCGGCCGCGGTGCGCATCACCGCCAACCCGGGCGCCCACGTTCCGGCCGGGGCTCCGCTGACCGCCTACTTCGAGGCGTACCGCCTGCAGCCCGGCGCCGACCGCCAGTCGCGATTCGAGTACGTGTACACGGTGCGCTCGGACGTCCGCGACACCCGGGTGTGGCTCCAGCGCGCGTTCGCGCCGCGCAACCTGCCGCCGCCAATCGTGACGAGCCGCGAGGAGAGCTTCATCGGCGACATCCGCCGCCAGTTCGTGAGCGTCCCGGTGCAGAGCCTGCCGCCGGGCCGCTACCGCATCGAGATCCAGGTCCGCGACCTGGTGTCGGGCGAGGTCGCACGCGGGGCCGCTCCCTTCATCCGCGACGAACCCACCGCCGTCGGCCGCTGAGGCGGGCCGCCGCGTGCGCGGCGATGGCGCGGATTCCCACTCATGTCCGAGGTGGTGCGGACCGATAACCTCCACGTGGATCCCCCGATGTCCCTTGCGAGGAATGGATGTCCGAAACCCACGCGAAGATCCTGGTCGTCGACGACGAGGCCGACCTCGTCTCGGTGCTGCGCTTCGGCTTGCAGGCGGAGGGGTTCGAGGTGCTGTGCGCGTTCGACGGCGAGGATGGCCTGCGCCAGGCGCGCGAGGCGCACCCGGACCTGATCGTGCTCGACCTGATGCTGCCGAAGATGGATGGCTACCAGGTGTGCCGCGCGCTCAAGTTCGACCAGCGCTATCGATCGATCCCGATCATCATCCTGTCCGCCCGCTCGGGTGAGCAGGATCGCCGGCTGGCGCTCGAGATGGGTGCCGACTCGTTCGTCACCAAGCCGTACGACATCCGCGACCTGGTGCAGCGCATCCGCACCAAGCTGCGCCTGCCGCCCGCCCGTCCCGCCGCCGCCTAGTCGCGGCGCTCCCCGCTCATTCCAGCATCGACGCCAGCGGCAGCACGCTGGTGTCCGCGTACGCTCCGAAGCACGCGAAGCGCCCGTGCTGGCGCCACGAGAGCAGGGCCAGCTCCTCGGGGCTGCCGGTCGCCGCGCTCGGCAGCGGATGCGGCGCCTCGAGCCCCAGCACGTGCGAGCGCACCAGGAAGTCCACCGCGGCCACCACGTACGCGGGCTCGGCCGTGGCGAGCTCCGAGCGCGCGCTCACGCTCGCCAGCCGCAGCACTCCCGGCGGGAACGCCAGCGCCGCACGGTACTCGAGCGTGCCGGTCGCGCTGCGGACGCAGTAGAGCGAACCGTCGAAGTGGAACACGTCCCACTTCTCGTCGGTGGTGGCGGCGCGGAACAGCGCGCCCTCGGAGAGCGGCCGCGCGATCGGATACTCGAGCCGGCAGTCGAGCGTCGCGGGCGGCTGAGGGACGGTGCCGCGGTGCTCCGTCCCGTCCGAGACCCGCAGCGCGGCGAAGCGCGCGCTGCCTTCGGCCGAGACGGTCGCCACCCGCGCGTCCTCGGACAGCCCGCGGCAGTCGAGCACCTCGATGCCGTACGGCGATTCCTCGGGCGCCAGCCAGCGCACCGGAACGAGATCGCGCCGCGGACTCCGCCCGAACACGCGATTCCACAGGCTCACGGGCGCCGGTCCTCCGAGGGCGCGCGCCCGGCGGTCGCGAGCACTTCCATCATGGCCCCGTGCAGGCGGCCGTTGGTGGCGAGGATGCGGCGGCCGTCCACGTGGAACGGACCGCCGTCGAACGCCGTGACGCGGCCACCCGCCTCGCGCACGATCAACGTGCCCGCGGCGACGTCCCACGGGGCCAGGTGGCCTTCCCAGAAGCCATCGAAGCGCCCCATCGCGAGGTAGCACAGATTGAGCGCCGCCGAGCCGTCGCGCCGGATCCCCTGCGCGCGGATCAGGAATGCCTGAAACGCCGGCAGGTGCCGTTCGGGGTGCTCGCGCACGTCGTACGGAAACCCGGTGACCAACAGCGCGTCCTCGATGCGGTCGATGGGAGAGACGTGGATCGGCGCGCCGTTCAGCGTCGCGCCGTGGCCGGCGGCGGCCGCGAACAGCTCGTCGCGCACCGGATCGAACACCGCGCCGGCCACCAGCTCGCCGTCCGCCTCGACGCCGATCGAGACCGCGAAGAACGGATAGTTATGCGCGAAGTTCGTGGTGCCGTCGAGCGGATCGACCAGCCAGCGGACGCCGCCGCGGGTGCTGGCACCGGCGCGCGCGCCCGACTCCTCGGCGAGCACGGCGTGGCCCGGGAAGCGCGCCGCGATGCGCTCGAGCAGCAGCGCCTCCGAGCGCCGGTCGAACTCCGTCACCAGGTCGATGCGGCCTTTGCGCTCGGGCGCGTGGACGGTGCCGTAGCCCTGCCGGACGATGGCGCCGGCCTCGCGGGCGAAGGCCGCGGCGGCGTCTCTCAGGTGGATCGGATCGCGGTCGCTCATGCGTTCCCTCGGGCGGCGCTGAAGCGGCAGACGTGCCGGTAGTCGCACTGGCCGCACGTGCGCGCCGACGGCGTGGCCTCGAAGCGCGCCGCGCGGATGCCGGCCGCCGCACGGGTGATGCGCTCGGCCGCGCGCTCGAGGTGCTGTGGCTCGACCGCGGCGGAGCCGACCACGCCGGAGCCGACGAAGTCCAGCTCGACGCGGGCCGGCAGGGCACCGCGCGTCTCGCGGTAGGCGAGCGCGTAGAGGCCGAGCTGGCCGTCGCGCGCGCTGTCCTTGGCGCGCTTCGCCGCCTCGTCGGGGTCGTCGACCTCGGAGCTCTTGTAGTCCACCAGCACGATGCCCTCGGGACGCTCGTCGATCCGATCAAAACGGCCGTTGATCCGCGTGAGGCCGATCCGGAACTCGAAGTCGCTCTCGATCGCGAGCGGCACGATGCCGGCCGCCCGGTCGCGGCGCACGAACGCCTCGAGCGCCTCGCGGCCCTGCGCGAACATGCGCTCCTCGTGCGCGAGCGTGAGGAAGCCCTCGCTCGACCAGGCGCTCTGATAGGCGGCGACCACGTCCGCGGTCTCGATCGGCAGCCCGCGGGTCACGTGCTGGTGCCACACCTGGATGGCGTGGTGGATGGCATTGCCGTACATCAGCACCGGCGAGACCGGCAGCGGCACGTGCGCGACGTGCGAGAAGTAGTACTGCAGCGGGCAGTCGAGGTAGCTCTCGATCGCCGAATGAGAGAGCACCACCGGCTGGTCGTCCGGCACCGGCGCGATCCCGGGGGCCGGCGCCTCGGGCGTCGGGGCGTAGCGTGCGATCGCCTCCAGCGCGGTCGCGCCGTGGGCGCCCTTGGGGGGCGCAGGCAGGCCGAGCGCCTCGAGCACGAAGCGGCTCGGCTTGGCCGCGCGCTTGCCGCCCAGGTCCTGGGCGTGGCAGAGCACCAGGCGGTCGCGCGCGCGCGTCATCCCCACGTAGAACAGGCGCCGTTCCTCGCGATAGTGCTCCTCGCGCTCGTCCCCCTGGACATGACGCAGCTCGGGCGGGAACGGCAGGCTGTCGCCCTTGGGATACTGGGGAAATCGTTGCTCGGTGAGGTCGACCAGGTACACGGTGGGGAACTCCAGGCCCTTCGCCGCGTGGGCGGTGAGCAGGCTCACCGAGTCCTCGTCGCTCTCCAGCTCCGCGGCGGCCGGGTCGTCCCCCATCTCGATGAGCAGGTCGAGGTGGGGGATGAACTGGTCGACGCGGTCGCGGCGCAGCAGCGGCCCGACCCGGGCGACGATGCCGAACAGCTTGTTCAGGTTCTGCGCGCGCTCGAGATTCTCCGCGCTCTCCTCGGCGACCAGCTGAGCGAGGAGCCCGCTGCCCTGCACGAACGCGTACAGCACCTCGGAGGTCGGGCGGTTCACGGCCAGCGCCGCCAGCTCGCGGTGCAGCGCCTCGAAGCGCCGCACCGCCTCCCGGGTGCGCTCCTGCCAGGCGCCGTCGCCGGCGGTCGCCGCGATCGCGACGCCCAGCAGCCCGCGATGGGACTTCTTCGCCTGCGCCCCGAGTCGCGCCAGGTCCACCGGATCGGCGCCGAACAGCGGGTCCCCGAGCGTCATGTAGACCGCGGCGCTGTCGTCGGGGTCGGCGAGCGAGCGCAGCGCGTTCAGGCACAGCAGCACCTCGGGCCGCCCGTAGAGCCCGCGCATGCCGACCCGGCGGAAGCGCACGCCGCGGGCCCGCAGCGCGAGCGCGAACGGGTCGAGGTGATTGTGCGCGCGCGCCAGGATGGCGAAGTCGCCGGGCGTCGCGATGCCGGCAGCGGCCGCGTCCGCGATCTCGCCGGCGACCCGGTCGGCCTGGTCGCTGCCGGTCTGGAACGCGCGGTGCTCGACCGCGCCCTCGAACGTCCGGCCCTCCGCGCGGCGTTCGGCGACGAGGCGCTTGTCGTAGCCGCGCGCCGCCTCCAGCCGCGCCGGGTCATTGTGGCGGATCAGCTGGTGCGCGCGGTCGAGGATGAGCTGTCCCGAACGGTAGTTGCGCTTCAGCAGCACCTCGCGGGTTCCCGGGAACGCCTCCAGCACTTCGAGCAGGTTCTGCACTTTGGCGCCGCGGAACCGATAGATGCTCTGATCGTCGTCGCCGACCACCGTGAGGTTGGGGCAAGCGCCGGCCAGCAGCTTCACCAGCTCGAACTGGACGTGGTTGGTGTCCTGGAACTCGTCCACCAGGATCCAGCGGAAGCGCTCGCGATATTCGCGCAGCAGGTACGCGCGCTCGCGCAGCAGGCGCAGGGCGAGCGCGATCTGGGCGCCGAAGTCGACGCGGCCGGCGGCGAGCAGCAGCGCCTCGTAGCGGCCGTACGCCCGCGCCTTCTCCAGCTCGGCGGCGGCGCGGTCGCGCTCGGCCTCGTCGCCGGCGGCGGCCGCGAGCTCGGCGGCCCACGCCTGGTAGCGTTCGGGCGTGACGTCCTCGTTGCGCGCGCGGTCGAACACGCCCATCAGCGCGTGCAGGTGCGCATCGGGATTGCCGAGCGGCAGGTAGCGCGACAGCCCGAGCTCGAACAGGCGCTCGCGCAGGAACACCAGGATCTCGGCCTGGCTCTCGACCCGCAGCCGCGAGGTGAGCCCGAGCTCGACGGCGTGCTCGCGCACCAGGCGGTCGCAGAACGCGTTGAAGGTCGCGATGGTCGCGCCCACGAAGCCGTACGGCACCAGCTCGTCGACCCGCGACTCCATCTCGGCCGCGGCCTTCTCGGTGAAGGTCAGCGCGAGGATCTCGTCGGGACGCGCCCGGTGGGTCGCGATGAGCCACGCGATGCGCCGGGTGAGGACCGCCGTCTTGCCGGTGCCGGCGCCCGCGACGATCAGCAGCGGGCCGGTGCCGTGCGTGACCGCCGTCCGCTGCTCGTCGTTGAGTCCCGCGAGGATCGTCTCGGTCGCGGTCGCGACCGCGCCGGGGCCGGCCGCGGCGCTCACGGTCGCGCGCGTGGAGCGCGCGCGCCGGGGGCGACGCTCGCGTGTCGTTCGGGAGTCGGACGCATGGCGCGCACGCTAGCATGGGCTCCCGGGCGTCGCCACCTGCGCGGGCGGCTTGCCGCGCGCGGTCGCGCTCCCTAGACTCGCGTTCCCATGTCACGACTCGCACGGATGCGTCGCGCGCACGCCCTCGTCCTCGCGCTGGTCGGCGTCCTCGGGCTACTCGCGGTCTGCGCGCTGTCCTCGTGCGCCCCGCGCGCCGCCCCGCCGCGGATCACGTTCCACTGGGTGGCGGGAGCGAGCGAGCCCCGCTTCGATCCCGACGGACCGCCCCATGCGCTCCGCTGGGCGCTCGAGCGCTGGCTGTCGCACGGGCTCGCCGATCTCGACTCGAGCGGGCGCATCGTCCCCGCGGCGGCGGAACGCTGGGAGGTGTCGGAGGACGGCCGCACGTGGACGTTCCACCTCCGCGAGGGACTCCGCTACACGGACGGCTCGCCCTGCACCAGCGAGGACTTCGTGCGCGCGCTCGCCGCCGGACTGGCGCGCGACGATCACGCCACGCGCCGCTGGCTGCTCGCCGCGGTCTGGGGCGCGGATCGGGTGCGGGCCGGGAAGCCGCTGCCGCCGCTCGGACTGGAGGCGCCCGACCCGCGCACGCTGCGGGTGAAGCTGGCGCGCCCCGATTCGACGCTGCCGGAGCGGCTGGCGCTGCCGGGGGTCGGCACCCCCTGGAAGCGGCGGGAGGCCGGCCTCGACTGGGGCCTCGCGGTGGGCCTCGGACCGTTCCGGGTGAGCGCCCACGAGCCGGGGCGCGCGCTGACGATGGTGCGTGCCGTGGCCGCGGCGGGCGGGCCCGACACGCTCGCGGTCCGCTTCGTGACCGGGGCGCCACGCGGCCGCCAGCTGTTGCGCCAGGGGCGCGCCGACCTGATGTGGCCGCTGCCGCCCGGCCTGCTCGACGAATCGCTGCCGCCCGGCGCCCTCCGGCGCGAGGCGCCGGCGCGGCCGGCGCGCACGCTGGTGCTCGCGCTGCGGGCGGACACCCCGCCGACGCACCGACTGCCCGCGCGGGCCGCGCTCGCTCACTCGCTGAACCGCGTCGCCGCGCTGCGCGCGCTGGGAGCGGTGGCGGCTCCGGTGGAGGAGTGGCCGGCAGGGGGCGGCCGCTTCGAGTTCCCGACGCTGGATGCCGCGGCGGCTCGCGAGTGGATGGCGCACGGTGACCTGGGAATCTCGTTCCACGTCACACTCGGCTACGACGCCGACGAAGCGGGGGCGGCCACCGCGCGCGTGCTGCAGGGGGAATGGGCGCGAATCGGGATCTACGTGGAGCTGCAGCCGCTCCGCGCGGCGGCCGCGCGCGCCCAGGCGCTGACCGGCGGGCCGCAACTGGAGCTGGCGGAGGAGCAGCCGCTGCTGGAGCGGCCGGAGGCGGAGTTGGCCGCGCTGGTCATGCCGTTGCGTGGCCCCGCGGTGGGGGCGCTCAGAACCGGCTGGCGCACGCGTGAGTTCGACCCCTGGCTGTGGCCGGCGAGGTCGGCGACGCCGGGGCCCTTCGACGCCGTCGGCGCGCGCCGGCGGCTCGAGGAGGAGTGCGTGGTCCTGCCGCTGGCGGAGCTGCCGTGGGTCTGGGTGACCCGCATCGGGGCGCCCGCGGCAACCACCCTGCAACCTCGGTTTGGTCCTGTGTGCATTCCTCCCGACCACCCGCTCGGCCGCCGCGATGGTCGTTGACCCCAACCGCGACGGCCCCGTATCGTAAGAGCCGCTACCTGGCACGGGCAGACTGAGGTTCGCCGGGGTCCTCGACATCGCACGATGAGCCCGCACGTCCACCCACCATCAAGATCCGGCCGTTCGCTGAGCACGGATGCTGTCGCGCGTCCGACCCATTCCTCCACCGGGGACCGCCAACCATGAATCGTCGCCTCGTCAACGCGGTGATCGCACTCGTGTGGCTCGGAGTCCTGGTCGTACCCGCCCTGGGCGCCACCAGCATCGAGCGGGAATTCCGCTACGAACGCGGACGCATCACCCTCGACACGCATTCCGGTCGCACCGTGGTCGAGATGGACGGGAGCACCCGTGAATTCACGCCGGGCCAGCCCGACCTGCCGCGGGTGGGAGAGCGGGTCGACCTGCCGGAGGGCTATCAGGTCGCGAGCATCGACGTCCTGGAGCTGGTGACCGAGCCGCTCGCCTCGGCGGTGCGGCTGCCGAGCACGCTGCGCCTGCAGCCGGGCATCACCGAGGAGCAGCGCACGCCCGAGGATCCCGCCGCGTTCTCCGCGGTGGGGTTCGAGCCCCGCGTGCCGGTCACGATCGGCGCCCAGGGGCTGGAGCTGGGACGCGGCGTCGCCATGCTCATGACCGCCCCGGTGCGCTGGGACGCCTCGACCGGACAGCTCGAGCGCGTGGTGCGGATGCGCGTGCGGCTGAACCTCGAGCCGGCGAAGTTCCCGGACGCGGTGGTGCGCGAGCGCGTGGTTCCGGAATGGGAGTCCGACGGCGGCCTGCGCCTGCCGGCACGGGCGCCGGTCGCCTCGCTGTCCGCGGCGGGCGGCGGCGCGCGGCCGTTCGCGGCCACCCAGGTCCCCTCGCTGCTCGGCAGCCCGGTGGCCTACGTCATCATCACGAACGACGACATGGCGGCCGAGTTCCAGCGCCTGGCGGATTGGAAGACGCGCTCCGGCGTGCCGGCCGTGGTGCGCACGCTCAGCTTCATCCGCCAGCAGTACCCGCAGGGGTCCGATGATGCCGAGCGCGTCCGGGCGTTCATCCGCGACGCGTACTCGCGCTGGGGCACCAAGTGGGTGCTGCTGGGCGGCGACACCGACGTGCTGCCGACGCGCTTCGCGCGCACCACGTTCTACGGCGGCGAGAGCATCGCGTGCGACATGTACTTCTCGTGCCTCGACGGCAGCTGGAATGCCGACGGCGACAGCCTCTACGGCGAAGGCTACTTCGCGGCCAGCGATCCCGGCGACAACGTGGACCTCTTCCCCGAGGTGTACGTGGGCCGCGCGCCGGCGTCCACGGTCGCGCAGGCGAAGACGTTCGTCGACAAGAGCCTCCAGTACGTGACCGATCCGGACGCCTCTGGCTACCAGAACAAGGTGCTGTTCTTCGGCGAGGTGCTGTTCCCGCAGAACTGGCTGCCCGGCATGATCACCACGCTGGACGGCGCGGAGCTGATCGAGGAGGTGCTGCCGTCTCTCGACCTGAATCCGTGCGTGACCTTCGTGCGCCTCTACGAGAACTACCTCGACCCGCGCTGGCGTCCCGGCGCGATGCAGGAGCGCCGCACGGTCGTGATCGACTCGCTCAATGCGGGCTACAACATCGCGGTCCACGTGGGGCACGGCTATCGCAACGTGATGTCCGTCGGCGACGACAACCTGACCAACGCCGACGCCATGTCGCTCACGAACGGCCGCCGGCTCACGAACCTCTACGCCATCGACTGCACCTCGAACGCGATCGACTTCCCATGCCTGGGCGAGGCGTTCCTGCACGCGCCCAACGGCGGCGCGGTGACCAACATCGGTTCCACGCGCTTCGACTTCCCGACCGCCGGGCGCGCGTACCAGAAGGAGTACTTCCGGCTCTTCTACCAGGACAGCGTCAATGCGGTGGGTGAGCTGCAGGCGAAGCAGAAGCTGCCGTTCATCGCCTTCTCGAGCTATGACGGCGTGAATCGCTGGACCGAGATGACGCTGCTGCTGCTGGGCGATCCCGAGCTGCGCATCTACTCGTGCGCGCCGCGCGTCCTGACCGTGGCGAAGGCCGCGAGCATGACGCTGGGCGATTCGCTGTTCACGGTGACGGTCTCGATCGCGGGCGTCCCGCTGCTGAACGCGCGCGTGACCGCGTACAAGCCGGGCGCCGACTACGCCACCGCGCTCACGAACGGAGCGGGCGTCGCCACGCTCGTGTTCCGCCCCGATTCCGCCGGCTCCTTCCGGCTCACGGTCACCGGCTTCAACTGCAAGCCCTTCCAGGGCGACGTCCCGGTGGTCGGCACCGTGCTGCCGGCGCTGACCGACCTCGCGCCGGTGATCGACGACGACAACGTCGGCGGGACCTCGGGCAACGCGAACGGCCAGCCGGACGCCGGCGAAGTGATCGACATCTCGGTGCCGGTGCGCAACAACGGCGGCGCCAGCGCGAGCACCGTGCAGGGCACGCTGAGCACCTCCGACGCGACCGTCACGCTGGTGACGCCCAACCGCTCGTACGGCACGATCGGGGTCGGCGCCACGGTGTCGCCGGCCAGCGGGTTCCGCGTCTCGATTCCGTACACCACCGCCGACCAGCGCGAGGTGCCGTTCCGACTCGACCTGGTGGACTCCGGCAGCCGCCGCTTCGTCGGCAGCTTCCAGCTCACGGTGCGCGCGCCTGATCTGCGCCACATGAGTCACGCCATCGTCGACAACCCGGGCAACGGCAACGGCGTGCCCGAGCCCGGCGAGACGGTGTCGTACAGCGTCCGCCTGCGAAACCTCGGCACCGGTGTCGCGCCCGGCGCCACGGCGGTGCTGCGCAGCCTCGACGGGCTGGCCACCATCACCGACAGCACCTCGAGCTGGGGCACGCTGGCCGCGGGCGCGGAGATTCAGGGCGACCCGTTCGTCTTCGTGCCGTCGAGTGCGGCGGCGAAGCTCCAGCTGCGGGTCTCCGACAGCTACGGGCTGATGTTCACGCAGACGCTCGACCTGGTGCGTCCGAGCACCCCGGTGTCGCTGATCGCCGACGGCGCGACGACGGACATCGAGCTCACCTGGGCGCGCGTGATGGACCCCGACCTGCTCGGCTACAACGTCTATCGCGCGCTCGCGCAGGTGGGCCCCTACAACAAGACCAACACGGTTCCGACCGACCGCATCGCGACCTACATGGATCAGAACCTCGCGCCGCTGACCCGCTACTACTATCGCGTCACCGCCATGGACTCCTCCGGGAACGAGTCCGCGCAGTCGGCCTCCGCGTCCGCCAGCACCAGCCCGCCGAGCCACACGGTGTTTCCGGTGCCGCTCAATCGCAACACGCCGGCCTCGGTGGCGATCGACCACGTGTACACCGGCTACCCGGTGGCGATCGCCGCTGGCGCCGACGCGATCTTCGTGTTCAACCCGGACGGCTCGGCACCGGTCGACGCCGACGGCGCGGGCACCACGCTGGGCGACTTCAGCACCCGCGGGAAGTACTTCGCGGGCGGCCCTTCGATCGCCGATCTCGACGGCGACGGCATCAAGGAATTCATCTGCACGACCTGGGACTCGACGCGCGCGTACGTGTTCGATCGCGACGGCAACGTCACGCCCGGCTGGCCGGTCGTGACGGGCGCGTCCTTCTCGGGCGCGGCGATCGGCGATCTCGACGGCGACGGCAAGAAGGAAGTCGTGTTCGCGA
This sequence comes from Candidatus Eiseniibacteriota bacterium, assembly GCA_963725865.1. Classification (GTDB taxonomy): domain Bacteria; phylum Eisenbacteria; class RBG-16-71-46; order RBG-16-71-46; family RBG-16-71-46; genus CAVSAC01. The sequence continues at coordinate 554,643 of CAVSAC010000010.1, read as the reverse complement.
CCAACACCACATCGTTCTTCGTGGTGCGCTGGAACGGCACCGACTTCCTCGACGGGGACTCCAACCCGGCGACGATCGGAGTGTTCAAGGTCCTCGGGAGCGGGTTCAACTACGCCACGCCGGCGATCGCGGACCTGGACGGCAACGGGACCAAGGAGATCGTCTACGGCGAAGCCAGCGGTCTGCTCCACGCGTGGCGCACGAACGGAACCGAGATGCCGGGCTTCCCGATCAACCTCCACGGGACGATCTCGTCCTCGGCGGCGATCGGCTACCTGGACGGCGCCTCGGACAGCCAGCTCGACATCGTGGTGGCGGCGGCGGACGACTCGCTGTACGCGTTCCGCGCCGACGGCTCGATCCGTCCGGGCTTCCCGAAGCGCCTCGGCACGCAGGGGGCGACCAAGATCCCGTCGCCGGCGCTCGCGGACATGGATCACGACGGCTTCCTCGACATCGTCCAGGCCAGCACCGACGGCCGCGTGTACGTGTTCGACCGCAACGGCATCCCGGTCACGCCGTGGGTGGGCGGCGTGCCGTACAGCTCGCTCACGTCGTTCGCCTCGGAGAGCAGCCCGGTGGTGGCGGACATCAACGGCGACGGTTGGGAGGACGTGTTGATGGGCGGCGAGGACGTCACGATCACCGCCATCAGCGGCATCGACGGCACCGTGCTCGCGGGCTTCCCGATCGTGCTTGCGGCGGAGGTGCGCGGCACCCCGGCGGTGTGCGACTGCGACGGGGACGGCAAGACCGAGATCGTGCTCTCGGGATGGGACACGAATCTGTACGTGTGGGACTACGACTTCGCGTTCTCTCCCGGACGCAACCCGTCGTGGCCTCAGTTCCACCACGACGCGATGCGCAGCGGCCTGTTCACGAACCCGGTGTTCGTGGACGTCGGCGACGGCCCGCCGCCGCCGTCGGCGGCGCCGGACGCGATCGCGTTCGCGGCTCCGCAACCCAATCCCGCGCGCGGGGGCACCCGACTCTCGTACGGCATCCCGGCTGCCGCGGCCGGCGAGCGGTTCGAGCTGGCGGTGTTCGACCTGCATGGACGCCGGGTTCGCATCCTGGCGCAGGGGATCGCCCGCGGCGGGCGCTTCTCGACCGCGTGGGACCTCAGCACCGACGATGGCGGGCACGCGCGCGACGGCGTGTACTTCGTGCGCTTCGCGCTCGGCGCCCACGCGCAGTCGCAGAAGCTGGTCGTCCTGCGCTGACCCGAGCCGGCCGACGACGAGGCGGGCGCTCCATCGGGCGCCCGCCTCGTTCGTCGTTTGACCGCGGCCCGCGCGGTCCGTAACGTCCGCGGCCCCGAGCCGCCCGTGTCCCCGGAGGTCGTCCGCCCATGAGCGTCCGCGTCCGCTTCGCTCCCAGCCCGACCGGCTACCTGCACGTCGGCGGCGCCCGCACGGCGCTCTACAACTACCTGTTCGCCCGCGGGCAGGGTGGCACGTTCGTGCTCCGGATCGAGGACACCGACGCCGCGCGCTCCACCGCGGAGTCGGTGCGGGCGATCTTCGACAGCCTGCGCTGGCTGGGGCTCGAGTGGGACGAGGGGCCGGACCGCGGGGGCGCGCATGGGCCGTACTTCCAGTCCGAGCGCCGCGAGCGCTATCGCCACCACGCCGACGCCCTCCGCGCCGCCGGGCGCGCGTATCCGTGCTACTGCACGCCGGACGAGCTCGAGCAGCGCCGGGCCGCGCGCGTGGAGCAGGGCGCGGCGGGCTACGACCGGCGCTGCCGCGGCCTCGACGCCACGGCGCGCGCGCGGCTCGAGGCGGCGGGCCGGGTGCCGGCGCTGCGCTTCTCGCACGCCGCGGCCGCCGAGGTCGGGTGGGACGACGTGGTGCGCGACCGGGTGGCGTTCCCGGGCGAGGTGCTCGACGATTTCGTGCTGCTGCGCTCGGACGGGCTGCCGACGTACAACTTCGCATGTGTCGTGGACGACCACGAGATGGAGATCTCGCACGTGATCCGCGGCGACGACCACATCTCGAACACGCCGCGCCAGCTGCTGCTGTACGAGGCGTTCGGCTGGACGCCGCCGGTGTTCGCGCACGTGCCGATGATCCTCGGCAGCGACGGCGCGCGCCTCTCGAAGCGTCACGGCGCCACCTCGGTGGAGGCCTACCGCGAGCTCGGGATCATCGCCGAGGCACTGGTCAACTTCCTCGCCCTGCTCGGGTGGTCGCCCGGCGACGATCGCGAGGTGTTTTCGCTGGCGGAGCTGGCGCAGGTGTTCCGGCTCGAGCGGGTCGGGGCGAATCCCGCGGTGTTCGACGCTCAGAAGCTCGAGTGGATGAACGGGCAGCACCTCAAGCGACTCGATGAGGCGGAGCGCGTGCGCCGCGTCGAGGAGTTCCTTGCCCGGCGCGGCCACGACCTGCACGCGCGAACGCCGGCGTGGCGCGCGGCGTTCGTGCGGGCACTGGGAGACCGGCTCAAGACGCTCGCGGACGCCGAGTCCTACGGCGCTTTCGCGCTCCGCGAGGACGTGGCAATGGAGCCCTCCGCGTGGGCCGACCTGCTCGCGCGCGCCGGCGCGGGACCGCGACTCCGCGCGCTCGCCGCGCGGCTGCAGAGCGACTCCGACTTCACGCTCGAGAGCCTGGAGCGGAACACGCGCGGCCTCGCGGCGGAGCTGGGGGTGAAGCCCGGCGAGCTGATGAGCGCGGCACGCATCGCGCTGACGGGACGCACCGTCGCGCCGGGCCTGTTCGACGTGATGGCGCTGCTGGGCCGCGAGACGGCGGTGACACGGTTGAACGCGGCGGCGGCGGGATGGGAGCAGCGCTCGCCGCATGCGGTGGGGACCGCGGGCGCGGGCGCTTGAACGGCCGCGGGGGCCGATGTTAGAGTGCGCCCCGCTTCTGCGCTGCCCGGTGGTGTAACGGTAGCACGACTGGCTCTGGACCAGTTAGTCGAGGTTCGAATCCTTGCCGGGCAGCCATTCGCATGCACGAGGCGCTATCGTCTAGGGGTCTAGGACAGATGGTTCTCAGCCATCAGACCGGGGTTCGAATCCCCGTAGCGCTACCAACCCCGCAGTCTCCGCGCCCGACCGGCTGATGCGCCCGGCGGGCGCTTCGGTTTCCACCTCGCGCGATCGGAGCACGGCATGGTCATCGCGGTCACCGGCGCGCTGGGCTTCGTCGCGTCGCACCTGATCCCGCGCCTCCACGCGCGCGGGCACCGGGTTCTCGCGGTCGTGCGCCCGGGGCGCGATGCCACGCGGCTCGCGGCGCTCGGCTGCGAACTGCGATGGGCCGACCTCGGCGATCCCGCCACGCACGCGGGCGCATTCGACGGCGCGACGGGCGTCGTGCACCTGGCGGGAATGGCGCTGGCGCCGCGATTCCTGCCCGCGCTGGAGCAGGCCGGGGTGCGGCGCGGCGTATTCGTATCGTCGGCCGGCGTCTACACCCGCCTGGCGAGTGGCGGTGCCGACGCCAAGCGCCGCGGCGAGGAGGCGCTGCAGGCGTCCTCGCTCGCGTGGACCATCCTGCGCCCGAGCATGATCTACGGCACCCCGGCGGACCGGAACATGGTGCGACTGCTGCGAGCGCTGCGCTCCGTGCCGGTTTTCCCGGCGCCCGGCGGCGGCGGAACGCTGCAGCAGCCGGTCCACGTCGAGGACCTCGCGGCCGCGATCGTCGCCTGCTTCGAGCGGCCGGCGAGCGAGCGCCGCGCTTACGACGTCGGCGGTCCGGTCCCGCTGCCACTGGCCGAGCTGGTGCGGCTGGCGGGGGCCGCGCTCGGGCGGCGCGTGTGGGTGGTACCGCTGCCGCTCGCACCGATGCACGCTCTGGTGGTGGCCGCGCGCGGGATCGGCCTGCGCACGCCGGTCTCACCAGAGCAGGTGCTGCGGCTGAACGAATCGAAGGCGGTCGACATCACGCCCGCCCGGCGTGATCTGGGCTTCGACCCGCGTCCCTTCGAGCGCGGGATCGGCGAGGAGGCCCGCGCTCTGGATCCGGCCGCAGGTTGACCGCCGGCCCGCGAGGCCGGAGGCCTGCTGGCCGCGCCCGTCCCGCCGTACCGCCGGCCCCCACCGGTTTGGCAGCCGGGCCCAACCGGCTGGGGCAGCGGCCCCGGGGCCCCGGGCGAAGCGCTTGCAGAGTGCATGCAGGATTTGGTCTAAGGTCTTCGAAGCCCGTGGCTTGACGCGTTCGGTCCCACTCCCTAGAATCCCCCACGACGAAGCGCCACCGGAGGTAGCACACCTCCGGACCATGGGTGTGGTGTGTCCGGACGACCTCAGCGGACCAGCACCCGGACCTGGGCCAGCGGGGGATCTCCCCGGGCCTACGCCTTGCATTGTCTTCGACAGGCATGCCCCGCCCGCCGGCACCACCGGAGGGCGGGACGTGTGTGCGTATGCGCGCCGGCGCGTCCGCCGGCCGACCTGGGAATACCGTGTGCGCGGCCGCTCCACCGGAGCGGGCGCGTCGCTGACCCTCGGGCGGGCCCCACCCGCCGGTACGAAAGGCTAGGGCTTGCACAAGACCCCGCGCTTCCTGGTCCTCACGATCGGGTACGCGCTGCTGCTCCAGGCGGCGTTCCTCGGCGCACTGCTGCTGCGCTTCGAGGGCGATATCCCCGCGCGCTTCTGGACCGGCTACCTCGTCGCGGCGCCGTTCTTCACGGTGCTGTCGCTCGGCGGCTACTACGTCGCGGGGCTCTACCACGGCCTGTGGCGCTACGCGTCGACCGTGACGCTGTTCCAGATTTTCAAGGGCGCGCTGCTCTCCGCGCTCGCCCTCGTCGTCATCACCCTGTTCAGCCCCGAGCCGTTGTTCCCGCGCAGCGCCATCGTCATCACGTGGCTCATCGAGGTGGTGCTGGTGGGTGGCGCGCGGTTCATGTGGCGGCTCTCGCGGGAGCGCATCCTCGGCTACGAGTCACATCGCGCGCTCCGCACGCTGGTGGTCGGTGCGGACCACACCGGCGTGCACCTGATCCAGGAGATGCGCCGCGGTCCGGACGGCCCCGACATGCTGATGCCGGTCGGCTTCATCGACGACGACGCGCGGCTCACCGGGCACCTCGTCGAGGGCGTGAAGGTGCTGGGCACGATCGGGGACCTCCCGCGGGTGCTCCAGGAGCAGCGCGCCGAGATGCTCATCGTCTCGGATCCCGACATGCCGGCGAAGGTGGTGCGCGAGATCGCGCGCTTCTGCGCCGAGGCGAACGTCGCGGTCAAGACCCTGCCCGGGCTCTCGGACCTGCAGCACGGCAAGACCACGCTGTCGCAGATGCGCGACGTGCGCATCGAGGACCTGCTCGGGCGCCAGCCGGTGCACCTCGATCTCGAGGAAGTCGGCGAGTTCCTGCGCGGCAAGCGCGTGCTGGTGACCGGGGCCGGCGGCTCGATCGGATCCGAGCTGGCGCGCCAGGTGGCCGGCTTCGGGGCCGCCGAGGTCGTGCTGATGGACCACGCGGAGAACGGCCTGTACTTCGTGCACCACGAGCTGGCGGCACAGCACGAGGGGCTGCCCATCCACCCGGTCGTGTGCGACATGCGGGACGGCGACGGCGTGGAGCGGGTGTTCAGCCGCTTCAAGCCCGTGGTGGTATTCCACGCCGCGGCGCACAAGCACGTGCCGCTGCTCGAGGCGAGTCCGCGCGAGGCGGTGCTCAACAACATCACGGGCACCAAGCACCTGGTGGACGCCGCGGACCGCCACGGCGTCCAGAAGTTCGTGCTGATCTCGACCGACAAGGCGGTCAACCCGACCAGCGTGATGGGCGCCTCGAAGCGCGTGTGCGAGATGATCTGCCAGAGCCGTTCCCAGCGCAGCGAGACCCGCTTCGTGGCCGTGCGGTTCGGCAACGTGCTCGGCAGCGACGGCTCGGTGATCCCGCTGTTCCAGCGCCAGCTGCAGCGCGGGGGGCCGCTCACCGTCACGCACCCGGACGCGCGCCGCTACTTCATGACCATCCCCGAGGCGGTGCGGCTGGTGCTGCAGGCCGGCGCGATGGGCAAGGGCGGCGAGGTGTTCCTGCTCGACATGGGCGAGCAGGTGCGCATCGTCGACCTCGCGCGCCAGCTGATCCGGCTCGCGGGGATGCGCGAGGGCGAGGACGTCGAGATCGTGTTCACGGGCCTGCGTCCGGGCGAGAAGCTCTACGAGGAGCTGCACTCGGACACCGAGCGCACGCGCATCACGCGGCATCAGCGGATCCTGGTCTGGGACCTCGACGCGCGCGACGAGGAGAGCCTGCGCGCCGAGGTCGCCGAGATGGAGCAGATCGCCCAGCGCGGGGACCCGTCCGAGGTCAAGGCGATGCTCCACCACATGGTGCCGGAGTACCTCGAGCCGACCCACGCGCCGTTCGAGGCGCGGTCGGCGATCCCGCCGACGACCCCGGTGATCGAGCTGCCGGCCGCCGGACCGACCCGGCCGGCGCCCGCCGTGCGGCCGTGGGGCGAGACCGCGCGCGGCGTGATCGAGGCGGGCGTGGCGGTGGCGGCGCTGACGCTCTCACTGCCCCTGTGGGGGGTGCTCGCGCTCGAGGCGCGCCGCCTGGGCACCCGCGTGATCCTGGTGCGCGAGGTGCGGATCGGGCGCTCGCGCCGCCGCGGCCCGCGGCGGGCGCGGCGCGAAGGCGCGCCGATCGATCGCCGCAGCATCCAGCGCCGCACGCAGGACCTGCTGGGCGCGCCGATCGAGTGCGATCGTTTCCGCAGCGACCTCGGCCCCATCAGCCGCTGGATCGCGCGCCATCACCTCGACACGATCCCGTTCCTGCTCAACGTGCTGCGCGGCGAGATGGCGCTGGTCGGCCCGTGGCCCGAGCATCAGGACCTGGTGCTGCGCTGGAAGAACCTGGTGCCCGGCTACGAGCGGCGCTTCACAGTGCTGCCGGGGGTGACCGGACTGGCGCGGGTCTCGGGCTGCGACGACGACACCCCCGCGGGCGTCGAGCGCCGGGTCGGTTTCGATCTGCACTACGTGGAGCACCGTTCCCTGCTGCTCGATCTGCGCATCCTGCTGCGCACCGTGACCGTGGTCCTGCGGCGTCCCGGCCCGCGGATCGCGGCGGCCGGCCTCGCGCCGGCACGTCGCATCCTCGGAGGCGAGGCGTCCGCCGTCAAAGGAGTGACTCGATGAACCGTCGGATCCCGCGTCCGCACGCGCTCGCGCGGAGCGTCGTCGCCCTCGGCTTGTCCCTTTCCATGGTGCTGCTGGCCGCCACCCCGCGGGCGGTGCGCGCGGCCGACTACGTGCTCGGCGCCGAGGACGTGGTGGCGGTGTCGGTGTGGCTCCATCCCGAACTCGAGCGCACGTTGCCGGTCGGGACCGACGGCGACATCGTGTTCCCGCCGGTCGGCGACATCAAGGCCGTCGGGCTGACGACCAAGCAGCTCGCGGACCGCATCGCGGAGCGGCTCTCCAGCTACCTGCGGCAGTCGGCGACGGTGACGGTGACGGTGTCGCAGTACCTCTCACGGAGCGTGTACGTGTCGGGGGCCGTGGCGAAGCCCGGGCGCTACGGTTTCGAGACGTTGCCGAGCCTGGTCGACGCCCTGAGCGCCGCCGGCGGCGCGCTGGCGGGCGCCGACCTGGCGAACATCCAGCTGGTCCGCCGCGAGGGCACCGCGCGCCACACCCAGATGGTCGACGTCGCGGCCGTGCTGCGCGACGGCAACACCGACCGGCTGCCGGCGCTGCAGGCCGGTGACGCGATCGTGGTGCCGCAAGGCCTCGCCGCGGGCGCGGCCGGCCCCGGCGAGGCGGTCGGCGTGCTCGGCGAGGTCACGAAGCCGGGGCTCTACCCGGTCGGCACCGGCTCGGATCTCTGGATGGTGCTCGCATCGGCGGGCGGCGTGACGACGCTCGGCGACCTGAGCAGCGTCAAGGTGCTGACCCGCGGTCCGAACGGCGTGACGGTGGCGGCGGTGAACCTGCGCGAGGTGCTGGCGCGCGGGAGCAAGTCGCCGGTGACGGTGCGGCCGGGCGACGTGGTGTACGTCGGGGTGCGGGGCGGGGCGCTCGTGGGACGTGCATTCACCGGCATCTACCAGGTGCTGCTCGTGGGTCGTGACGTCCTGAACGCTGCGGTTCTGGTGGACTACCTCCAGAACAAGAAGCAGACCAACTGACCCCGGAGTGAACTGATGTCCGATCCGACTGCCCCCCAGGCGCTCGACGTCCAGGAGTTCCTGCGCGTCCTCTGGCGCCGCCGCTGGCTGCTCGTGCTGCCGTGGGCGGTGGCGCTCGTCGCGGGCGTGCTCGCCGCGTTCCTGCTGCCGTCGATCTACTTCTCCTCGGTGAGCCTGCAGTACGAGCGTCCGGCCTCGCTGGCCGGCCCGCTGGGCGGGATGATGGCGGGCGGGCGCTCGGCCGACCAGCAGCTGAGCGTGATGAAGGGACAGATCAAGAGCACCTTGTTCCTGCGCGGCATCGTGGTCGCCAGCGGAGTGAAGAAGGATCCCGCGACGCGGGAGTGGGCGCTCCAGCACGCGAGGAAGACGCCCGGCGCCACCGCTGACGACCTCGTCGAGTCGGCACTCGTCGACTACCTGCGCAGCGGCGCGATCACGGTGATGGTCGCCAAGGGCGACTTCTTCACGGTGACGGTGGCGGCGCACGAGGCGGAGCGGGCGCGCCGGCTGGCGGACGCGGTCGCGAACCAGTTCGTGCTCTCCTCGAAGGCGGCCCAGATCGAGGCGCTGCGCGCCACGGGCGCGTTCGCGATCGAGCAGCAACAGGTCTACAAGCAGAAGCTCGACGACGCCGAGCGGCGACTCGAGGCGGCGCGCCGCTCGGCGATCACCACGACGATCCAGGGCTCGACCGTGAACGCCGCCAACCTGGGGCAGGCGCGCTCGCTCCTGGAGCAGGCCGAACTCGACGTCGAGCAGCAGCGCCAGCGGGTGACCGCGCTGCGCGACCAGCTGGTCGGCCGCGTCCACGACGGCGACGCCGACGCGCTCTCGAGCCCCGAGGTCGGCAGCCTGGCCACGCAGCTCGCCTCGCTCGAGCGTCAGCTCGCCGGCGCGCTGCTCGGCGTCACCGGGGCCGGCGACGGCGGCGCCTCGGTGCGCACGCTGTTGGCGCGCAAGAGCGTCGAGCTCGAGGACGCGCTCGGCCGCAGCGCGGCACGCGCGTTCCCCACGATGTCGAGCGACGCGCGCGACCTGCTGGTGAGCTACCGGCTCGCGCTGGCCGACCTCGCCGCCCGCGACACGCGGCGCGGCTACCTCGCCGGCCAGGTGAACGGTTACGAGCGCCAGGTGTCGATGGCGCCCGACGTCGAGATGGAGGTGCAGCGCCTGCAGGCCGAGGTCGACGGGGCGCGCACGCTCTACAACCAGTTCCTGCAGGCGTCGGTCACGAACCAGATCAACGAGGCGTTCGAGAACGCGAAGGTGAGCGGGCGCTTCATGATCCTGGAGCCCGCGCAGTTGCCCGAATCGCCCGGCAAGCCCAACCGCCTGATGCTGATCCTGCTCGCGCTGGTGGCGGGCGGGATCATCGGCGTGGGCACCGTGCTGGTGGTCGAGCAGCACGACCAGTCGGTGCGCAACGCCGAGGAGGTCGAGAACCTGCTCGGCCTGCCAGTCCTGGGCGCGGTACCGCGGGTCGAGGAGCTCGAGCGCTCGCGGCGGCGCCCGCGCGGGCAGCCCGCGGTGGCGGGCGGTGCGCTCGCACCGCGCGAGCACGGCCTGCTCCACCGGCTCAAGGTCGAGAGTCCGCTCGGCCTGGAGTTCCGCCGCATCTATCTCAAGCTCGCGCGCACGCGCGGGCGGGCGATGCCGCATAGCCTGATGGTCACCAGCGCCACCCGCGGCGAGGGCAAGACGACGACCTCCGCGTGCCTGGCGATCACGCTGGCGCGCGAGCTGCGCGAGCGCACGCTGCTGGTCGACTTCGACCTGCGCAGCCCGGCGCTGCACCGTTCGCTGGGACTGCCGAGCAGCAGCTGGGGGCTCGCGCAGATGCTCCAGTCGCGCACGTTCGACGAGCGCTACGTGCGCACCACGGTGCTGCCGTCGCTCGACTTCCTGGCCGCCGGCAAGAGCGAGCACCCCGCCGCCGAGCTGGTGGACCTCGGCGGCGTGGAGTGGTTCCTGCAGGAGGCGTCCAAGCGCTACGCGCTGGTGGTGATCGACGCGCCGCCGAACCTCGCGGTGCCCGACCCACTCATCATCGGCCGCGCGGTCGAGGGCGTGGTGTACGTCATCAAGGCGGGGAGCACCATCCGCAAGGCCGCCGAGTACGGCGTCAAGGTCCAGCGCGAGGCGCGGGACAACCTGGTCGGGGTGCTCATGAACGACATCGGCGAGGTCATGCCGCACTACTACGGCTACAAGAACTACGGCTACGGCGCGCCCGACGAGGCGGCCGGGGGCGAGCCGTCGTAGACCCGCGTCCCGCGCCGGGGAGGGCTCTCCGGCGCCGCGGCTCGAGTGGTCCCTCCTAGGAGCGTATGGATTGCGCAGTCTCCGCGTCCTGAAGAACGTGCTGACCAACTACCTCCGGTTCTTCCTGACGGGGGTGATCGGTCTGCTGCTGACGCCCATCATGGTCCACCTGATGGGCGACGGGGACTACGGCCTGTGGGTGACGGTGTTCTCGCTCACCGGCTACTTCGGGCTGTTCGATCAGGGCATCCGGCCGTCGCTCGTGCGCTACGTCTCGCGCGACCACGCCCGCGGCGACGACGAGGGACTGACCCGCACGATCAACAGCGCGATCACGCTGTACACCGGCGTGGGCGCGCTCACCGCGGCCGCCACCGCGGTGGTGGCCGCGACGCTCCACCTGTGGCTCAAGATCGAGCCGTCGCAGATGGACGTGGCGCGCCAGGTGGTGTGGCTCGCCGGCCTGTCGCTGGCGCTCGGATTCCCGCTCGGCGTGTTCGGCGCGACGCTCTCGGGGCTCCAGCGCTACGACATCGCGAACGGCGTCGGGATCGCGATCGGGGTGGTGCGCGCGTTCGCGTTCGTGGTGGTGCTGCGGATGGGCGGCGGGTTGGTGGGGCTGGCGTGGACCTCGCTCGTCATGAACCTGCTCGGCTACCTGATCTCGATGGTGTACGTGTTCCGGCTGCTGCCCCGCGTGCGGTACGGCCTGCGCCACGTCGACGGACCGCACCTGCGCCTGATCGGATCGTACAGTGGCATCGCGTTCATCGGCGCGCTCGCCTCGAGCATCGCGTTCCAGACCGACGCGCTGGTGATCACCTCGTTCCTCGGCGCGGCGCTGGTGACCCCGTTCGCGCTCGCCGCCGGTCTGGTGGACAACGCGCGGTCGCTGGTCTATTCGGCCACCTGGGTGCTGGCGCCGACCGCGAGCGAGCTCGAGACGCGCGGCGAGCACGACAAGCTCCACGCCATGCTGGTGCTCGGCTCGAAGTACTCGGTGCTGCTGGCGTGGCCGGTGCTGTTCGGGCTGATCATCTTCGGCGCGAACCTGCTCGAGACCTGGGTGGGGGCGAAGTACCGCGACGCGGCGCTGCTGCTCACCATCCTCACGGTGCCCACGCTGATCTCGCTGCCGCAGTCCACCGCCTCGTCGCTGCTGTACGGCATCAGCCGCCATCGCGGCGTGGTGGCGCTCTCGATCCTCAACGCGCTGCTCAACCTCGGACTCTCGATCGCGCTCGTGAAGCCGCTCGGCAACGTGGGGGTCGCGCTCGGCACCGCGATCCCGCTCGCGCTGGTCGGGGGCGTGGCGACCATGGTGTACGCGTGCCGCGCGCTGGCGATGCCGTTCGGGCGCTACCTCTGGGAGGGGATGCTGCAGCCCGGCCTGGTCACCCTCGCGTTCCTGGTCCCGGCGCTGCTCGTCCAGGGGCTGCTGCGTCCGGTCGGCTGGGGGCCCTTGTTCGCCGCCTGCGCCGGGCCCTGGGTGGTGTTCGCGGTCATCGCGTGGCGATGGGGCGTGAGCCCCGAGGAGCGCGCGCGCTGGCTGCGGCTGCTGCCCGGCGGCCGCGCGCGCGCCGCCGCCGCCGCGGAGGCGGGCCGATGAGCGCGCACACCGTCAGCGTCGTGATGTCGGCGTACAACGCGGCGTGGTGCGTCGAGCGCGCGCTCGACAGCGTGCTGGCCGGCACCCGCCTGCCCGACGAAGTGCTGGTGTGCGACGACGGATCGACCGACGGGACCGCGGACCTGGTCGAGTCGCGCTACGCCGCGCCGGTGCGCGTGCTGCGCCTGCCGCACCGGAACTCGGCCGCCACGCGCAGCGTGGGACTGGCGCAGGCGCAGGGCCAGTGGCTGGCCTTCCTCGACTCGGACGACACCTGGGCGCCGGAGAAGCTGGCGCTCCAGCTGGCGTTCCTCGACGCCCATCCCGAGGTCCGCTGGATGTGCACCGACGGCTGGCTGTTCTCGGCCGAGGGAGTGCTGCGCGAATCGTGGCTCGCGGACTACTTCCGCCCGGTGCGCACGATGGTCGGCGACCTGTTCCCGCCGCTGCTCGAACGCTGCTTCCCGCTCATGAGCAGCATGATGGTGCACCGCGACGTCTATCACGCCGTGGGCGGGCTCGACACCTCGCTGGCGTACTCTCACGACTACGACCTGTGGCTCAAGGTGGCCGCGCGGGTTCCCGGCGGCCTGCTGGAGGAGCGCGTGGTGGGCTACTTCACGCATCCGGGGCAGCTGTCGCGGCGGCACGAGGCGCGCTTCCTCGAGGATCTCGCGATCATGCGACGGGTCGCCGCGGGCGTGATGGGGCGCAGCGCCGGCGAGCGGCGGCTGGCGGGGGGTCGCGCCGCGGCGCTGGAGTTCGACCTCGCGGTCGGCTGCTTCCGCTCCGGACGGCCGCGCGAGGGGCGGGTGCGCATGCGGCGCGCGGCGGTGGCCGGTCCGCTCGCCCGGCGCGTGCTCGCGCTCGGGGCGGCGACGGCGCCGGGCCCGCTGCTGCCGCGCCTGATGCGTTCGACGTGGCTCAAGCGGACCGTGCAGAGCGTCAAGCGCCGCGCCCCCCGGCTCGGCACGCGCGGTCGCGGGGACGGCGCGTGAGCGCCCCGGCGATCGCGGCGGTGATCCCCGCGCACGACGGCCTGCCCGACGTGCTCGACGCGGTGGCCTCGGTGCTGCGCCAGACCCACCCGGCCGCGGAGGTCGTGGTGGTCGACGACGCGTCCACCGACGGCACCGGCGACGCGATCGAGCAGCGCTTCGGCAGCGCGGTGCGCGTCGTGCGCGGCCGGTTCGGCAGCGCGGCCGCGGCCCGCAACGCCGGCTGGCGCGCCGCCGCCGCGCCGTGGGTGGGCTTCCTCGACGCCGACGACGTGTGGTTTCCGGACAAGCTCGCGGTCGCCGCGGCCGCGTTCACGCGCGCCCCGGCGGCGCGCTGGTTCTTCAGCGACGGCGCGTTCCGCACGCTCGACGGCGAGCTGCGCGCGTCGTGGCTGGAGCCGTACGCGGTGGTGCCCGACGACTACGTCGGGCAGCCGGTGGCCGAGCTGTTCGAGGTCAACTTCGTGCTCACCTCCTCGGTGGTGGTGGCGCGCGAGGCGCTGGCCGAGCTGGGCGGATTCGACGAGGGGCTCAGCCACGCCGAGGACCTCGACCTGTGGATCCGCCTCGCCAGCCGCTGGCCGGCGGCGGGATCGCGGCGCGCGCTGGTGCGCTACCAGCACCGCGCGGGCGGGCTGACGCGCCAGTTCGAGGCGCGGCTGGCCGGCGATGTGGCGCTGTTCCGGCGGCTCGCCTCCGACGCCGCGCTGCCCGCGCCGCTGCGGCGCGCCGCGCGCCGGCGCGAGGCGCTCGCGCACTTCAAGCTCGCGCTCGCCGACCTGCGCGAGGGGCACGCCGCGGCGGCGCGGGCGCACCTGGCGCGGGCCTGGATGTTCCCCGACCGCGCGCTACCGGTCGCGCTGCTGGCGTGCGCCAGCGTGCTCCCGCCGGAGTGGTTCGCGCGGCTCCGCGCGCGCGACTGGGCCAAGCGCGGCGCCGCGCCGATGGCGGCCGTGCGGCGCGTGACGCTGCGCTCGCGCGACGCCGGCGGGAGGGCCGCGTGAGCTTCGAGCCCCACGCCGGGCCGGGCGCGCAGGTCCACGAGGCGCGCGAGGCCGCGCGCCGCCAGGCCGCCACGCTCTCCGGGCCGCTGCTCGCGCTGCTCGGCAGCGTGGTCGCGGTGTTCGTGGTCGGCGTGTTCGTGCTGCTCGACTACACGTTCGATCAGGACCCGCACCGGCTGGTCAAGATCCTGATCGGGGCCTCCGCGATCGGCGCCATCCTCGCGATGCCGCGCTTCGGCCTGCTGCTGCTGCCGATCGTCACGCCGTTCCTGGCGTGGCTGCCGGTGCTGCCGGTGCCGGGCATGAACCCGCTCAACCTGCTGGTGTTCTCGGTGTTCTTCACCTACGCGCTCCAGAAGGTGATGCGCCGCGAGCCGGTGTTCCGCCACGGCGCGCTCGACGCGGTGATCCTGGTCCTGCTCGGGCTGATCGCGCTGTCGGTCGTGCGCGGCGTCGCGTTGCCGACCGGCTACGAGTACGACGGCGCCGAGGCCGGCATCCAGACCTTCCGCGTCGCCATGACGTTCTCGACCTACTTCGTCACGCTCGCGATGGCGCGCGGTTCGCGCGACCGGCGGGCGATCTCGTGGGCGGTCGCGATCGGCCTGCTGGCGGAGTCCATCGTCACGATCGCCTACGGTCGCAGCGGACGCGGCGCGCGCGCCGAGGGCTCGTTCGGACAGCCGAACGAGCTGGGCGCGTTTCTCGCGATGTACACCGCGTTCGCGGCCGCGATCATGCCCGCGGTGCGCAGCCGCCTGCAGCAGGCCGTGCTGCTCGGCGCCGTGATCTGCGGCTCGGTGGCGGTGCTGTTCACCGTCTCGCGCGGCGCGTTCATCGCGCTCGGCGTGGCGCTCGGCTTCGTCGCGCTGCGGTCCTCGCGGATGATGACGGGGGTGCTGCTCGCGGTGCTGCTGACCGCGCCCTGGTGGGCGCCGGACTACGTGAAGGAGCGCATCGTCGGCACCCAGGTCGAGGTCGAGGGCACCGACGAGGAGAAGCTCGAGAGCTCCGCGCAGGCGCGCATCGACACCTGGCGCGCGGTCACGAACGTGGTCACCGAGCACCCGATCGACGGCGTGGGCTTCACCGGCCTCGGCTACGTGCTGCCCGAGACCGGCGACGAGCTGGGGCTCGAGGTGAAGGACTCCGCGCACAACACCTACCTGCGCATGCTCGGCGAGATGGGCGCGTTCGGACTGCTCACCTTCATCGTCCTGCTGGTGCTGTGCTGGAAGCTCGGGTTCGACGGGATGCGCGCGGCGCGCGATCGGTTCGACCGCCAGATCGCCGTCGGGGTGGGCGCCGCCACGATCGCCATGGCGATCTCGTGCGCGTTCGGGGACCGGTTCTTCTCGATCCTGATCACCGGCCCGTTCTGGATGCTGTGCGCGTTGGTGAGCGACATGGTGATCGAGCGGCGGGCGGGGACGGCGTGAACGGCCGCCTGGTCCGCTGGCTGCTGGCGCTCGCCCACGCCCCGCGCCGCGCGCGCGCGGCGTCCCTCACGATCGTGCGCCATCACCGCGTGTACGCCGAGGGCGAGCGGCCGCTGTACCGGCTCGGCGTGAGCGCGCCGGTGCTGGAGGCCCAGCTGGCGCTGCTCGCGCGGCACGGGCTCGCGCCGCTGACGGTGAGCGAAGGGCTCGCGCGGCTCGCGGACGGGCGCGGCCGCTGGGTGGCGATGAGCTTCGACGACGGCTACGCCGACAACGTGCAGCGCGCGCTGCCGCTGCTCGAGCGCCACGGCGCGCGGGCGACGTTCTACCTGACGGCCGGCCTGATGGAGGAGCGTCGCGCGCCGTGGTGGGACGAGCTCACGCACGTGCTCGAGGCCACGCGGGTCGAGCGCTGGGACGGGGGGCTCGCGAGCGGGACGCGCGCGCTCGATCCGCGGTCCGACCGGCGCGCGCTGCTCACCGCGCTGCTGCCGCGCCTGCGCGCCCGCCCCGAGCGCCAGCGCGAAGTGCTCGACCGGCTGCGCCGCGAGCTCGCGGTGGACACGCCAGCGCCGTGCGAGCTCGCCACCTGGGAGGAGGCCGCGCGCCTGCGGGACGCACGCATGGAGATCGGAGCGCACACGCTCGCGCATCCGTTCCTGGGCACGCTCACGTACGAGGAGCAGGTGGCCGAGATCGACGGCTCGCGCGCGCTGATCGAGCGCCGCCTCGGCGTACGGCCCGCGGGGCTCGCGTACCCGGTCGGCGACTACAACGGCGACACGCTGGCGGCCTGCCGCGACCTCGGCCTGACGCACGCCGTGACCACGCGGCGCGGCGACGTCGCGGCGGGTGCTCTGCCGTTCGAGCTGCGCCGCCGCGGGCTCTCCGACGGCGCGTGCCTGGGACCGGGCGGGCGCTTCTCGGCGCACCTGACGGTGGCGGAGCTGGACGGGGCGTTCGACCGCCTGCGCGGCGCGCCCGCGGAGGCCGCGGCGTGAGCCCTGCCGGTCGCATCCGGGTGCTGTACGTGGTCGGCAACTTCGTGGCCGGCGGGGCGGAGCGCCACCTGCTCGAGCTGTGGAAGCGCATCGACCGCGAACGCTTCGCGGTCGAGATCGCGTGCTTCCGCGCCGAGGGCCAGTTCACCGCCGCGGTGAGGGAGCTCGGCTGGCCGCTCCACGACCTCGGCGTGACCGGGCCGGTCTACGGCCCGGCGGGCTGGCGCGGACTCGCGCGCCTCGTGGGCCTCGTGCGGCGCTTCCGGCCCGACGTGGTGCACGGCTACCTGTACGGCCCCAACCTGTACGCGGTGCTGGCCGGCCGCCTGTGCGGGGTGCGCGCCGTGGTGGTGGCCAAGCGCAACGTGGACGCGTTCGAGACCCCGCGCCAGGTGGCGATCCAGCGCTTCGTGCACCGCCACGCGACCCACGTGACCGCGGTGAGCGAGGCCGTGGCCGACACCGTGGTCGCCCTCGGGGTACCGCGCGCGCGCATCACCGTGATCCCGAATGGCGTAGACGTCGCGCGCTTCCGGGTGCCGGCAGCCCCGCGGACCGAGCTCGGTGCGATCGACGGCGCGCCGCTCGTGGGCACGGTCGGCTGCCTCGCGCCGCGCAAGGACCAGGGCACGCTGCTCGAGGCGCTCGCGCGGCTGGACGCGCGCGGGGTGGCGTTCCGCGCCGCGGTGGTGGGCGACGGCCCCGACCGCGCCGCTCTCGAGGCGCACGCCGCGCGCCTCGGCCTGACCGATCGCGTGCGCTTCCTCGGCGAGCGCGCCGACGTCGAGCGGCTACTGCCGGCGCTGGACCTGTTCGTGCTCTCCTCGCGCGAGGAGGGCATCCCCAACGCGCTGCTCGAGGCGATGGCGGCGGGACGCGCCTCGGTGGCGACCGCGGTGGGCGGCACGCCCGAGGTGATGGCCGACGGCGAGACGGGCTGGCTGGTGCCGCCGCAGGATCCGGACGCGCTGGCCGCCGCGCTCGCGGACGCGCTCGCGCGCCCCGCCGAGGCGGCACGGCGCGCGGCGGCGGCACGGCGCGCGGCGGAGGCCATGAGCATCGATCGCATGGCGCGCCTTCACGAGGAGTTCTACGCGCGCGTGGCGGGGCGGGCGCAATGAAGTCGCTCGCGTTCGTCACCACCACGTTCCCCACGCTCGCGGCGTTCCTCGAGAACGAGGTCCACCGCCTGGTCGCGCGCGGCGTGAAGGTGCGCGTGTACACGCTCCGCGGGGTGAGCGCCGAGTACCAGCCCGAGCACGCGGCGCTGGTGCCACTGACCACGCCGGTCGGCTCGCTCACCGACCCCGCCGCGTGGGCGGCGCTGCTGGGCTGGCTGGTGCGGCGCCCGCACGTGCTGGTGCCCGAGGTGGCGCGCATGCTGTGGGCCTCGCGCGGGAGCGGCTACGCGCTCGCGGGCCACCTGGGCTACCTGCCGGCGGCGGCGCGGGTGGCGGCGTGGGTCGAGCGCGAGGACCTCGAGGTGGTGCACGGGGCGTGGGCGCATTTCCCGGCCAGTGTCGCGTACCTGGCCGCGCGGCTGACCGGCCGCCGCTTCAGCATGGCGGCGCACGCCGGCGCCGACCTCTATCGCACCCGCGCGTTCCTCGCCGAGAAGGTGCGGGCGGCCGAATTCGTGGCGGCGTGCGTGCGCGGCAACGCCGACCTGCTGCGTGCGCTCGCCGGCCCGGGCGCGCGCGTGGAGTGGATCTACCACGGCGTCGACCTCGCGCGCTTCGACGGCGGCGGCCGCGCGCGCGACCCCGAGCCGCTGTTCCTGGTGGTCGGCCGCCTCGCGATGCCGAAGGGCTTCGACCTCGCCGTGCGCGCGCTGGCCGTGCTCGCGCGGCGCGGGCGCGCCGGGCGGCTGGTGGTGATCGGCGACGGTCCCGAGCGCGGCGCCCTCGAGGCGCTCGCGCGCGCCGAGGGCGTGGGCGACCGCGTCACGTTCACCGGGGCGCTGACCCACGACCGGATCCTGCCGTGGTACCGGCGCGCGTGGGCGCTGCTGGCGCCCTGCCGGGTGCTGGCGAACGGGCGGCGCGACGGAATCCCGAACGTGGTGATCGAGGCGATGGCGATGGGGGTGCCGTGCGTGGGCACCCGCGCGGCCGGGCTCGAGGAGGCGATCGAGCCGGGCGTGACCGGAGCACTCGCCGACCCCGAGGACGTCGAGGGGCTGGCGGACGGGCTCGGGGCACTGCTCGACGATCCGTCCTCGGTCGACCGCATGGGCGCTCAGGCGCGCGCGCGCGCCACCGGCGGCTTCGACGCCGAGACCAACTTCGCGCGGCTCTACGCGCTCTGGCAGGATGGCGCGCCCGCGCGGGGGCGCCCATGAGGGTCGCGCACGTGATCGAGGCGATGCACACCGGCGGCGCGGAGTCGCTGATCCTGGAGCACGTGCGCTGCGCCGGGCCGGGGGTCGAGACCTGGATCGTCGCGCTCAACCGCGGCGGTCCGGCGCTCGAGCAGGCGCGCGCGCTGGGTGCCCACGTCGAGACGCTGCGCCGGCCGGGCGGTCACCCGCTGCTGCGGCGCCTCGCCGCGCCGTTCGACCTCGCGCGGCTGCTGCGCGCGGCGCGCATCGACGTGGTGAACGGCCACAACCCGACCGGCGCGCTGTACGGCGTGGTGGCGGCGCGGCTGGCGGGGGTGCGGGTGATGGTGCGCACCGAGCACAGCCTGCACTACCGCGGCCGCCATTCGCTCTTCTATCCCATCCTCGAACGTCTGGAGACGCTCTTCACGCGACGCGTGGTGTGCGTGTGCCGGGCCGTGCACGACAGCCACGTTCGCCGCCTGCCCTGGGCGTCGCGGCGCTTCGTCACCGTGGCCAATGGCATCGCGTCCGCACCGCACACCCGCCCGCGTGAAGAGGTGCGTGCCGCGCTCGGCCTCGGCGCCGCCGAGACCCTGGTGCTCACGGTCGGCAGCCTGACCCGTCAGAAGGCCCAGCACGTGCTGGTGGAGGCGTTCGCCCTCGCGGCCCGCTCGCGGCCCGGCGCACGACTGGTGCTGGCGGGCGAGGGACCGTTGCGCGGGCCGCTGGAGGCGCGCGTCGCGGCACTCGGCCTCGGCGATCGGGTGCGGCTGCTGGGCGCGCGCGCCGACATCGCCGACCTGATGGAGGCGTGCGACGTGTTTGCGCTGTCGTCCGAGCGCGAGGGACTCTCGGTGACGCTGCTAGAGGCGATGCGCGCCGGCCGCGCCGCCGCGGTGACCGACATCGGGGGCTGCGCCGAGGCGGTCGAGGACCGCGTCAGCGGCCGCGTCACCCCGGTCGGCGAGGTGCCCGCGCTCGCCGCCGCGCTGGGCGAGCTGATCGACGACGCGCCGCGCCGCGAGGCGATGGGGCGCGCCGCTCGCGCGCGCTGGGAGGAGCGCTTCACCGCGGAGCGCATGGTGCGCGAGACCGAGGCGCTGTACCGCTCGGCACTGGCCGAGGCCGGGCGGCCGGAGCCGGCTCCGGGAGGGCGCCATGCGGCTGCTTGAGCCGGTCGGCGCGCCGCTGCTGCGCCTCGCCGCGGTGGGCGACGTCGCGGTGCTCGGCAGGGCGCGGGCCCACGCCCGCGCGCACGGCGACGACGCCGTGTTCGCGGCCGTCGCACCCGCGCTGCGCGCGGCCGACCTGGCGTTCGCGAACCTGGAATCGCCGGTCGGCGAGCCCGCCTGGGTGGAGCCCGGCCGCGGCGCGGAGTTCCGGCTCGATCGTGGCGTGCCGGCCGCACTCGCGCGCGCCGGCGTGCGCGTGGTCTCGCTCGCGAACAACCACATGATGGACTGCGGCCCGCGCGGCCTGGCCGCCACGCTCGCCGCGTGCGCGGAGGCGGGGCTCGCGACCGCGGGCGCCGGCGCCGACCTCGACGCCGCGCGCGCGCCCGCGCGGCTCGCGGTCCGCGGGCGGCGCGTGGTGGTGCTGGCGTGGAGCGCCTCGGTCGCCGGCCGCGCGGGCGCGGGCGTGCCGGGCACCGCGCCGCTCGAGTCCGAGATCGTGCGCGCCGACCTGGCGCGCTGGCGTCCGGAGGCCGATCTGCTGGTGGCGAGTGTGCACTGGGGTTCGATGTACGTCGACTACCCGCCGCCGCGCGTGATGGAGCTGGCGCAGACGCTCGCCGAGGCCGGCGCCGACCTCGTGATCGGTCACCACCCGCACGTCACCCAGGGCGCGCGGCGCGCAGGGCGCACGCTCACGCTGTTCAGCCTCGGCGACTTCGTGTTCGACGCCGCCGCCGGCGACTTCGAGGCGCAGGTGGCGACCGACGTGCGGCGGCTCACCGGCGTGTTCACCGTCACGGTGGCGGAGCAGCACGGGCTCGACGTGACGCCGTTCGAACTCGACGACGACGGGCTGCCCCAGTCGCCCGCGCCCGCGCGCGCCCTGGCACTCGAGCAGCGGCTGCGGCGGCTGTCCGACGGGCTCGCGGACGCTGGGGCGCGGTTCGCCGCCGAGTCCGCCCCCACGCTGCTGCGCTACGAGCTGCAGAGTCTCGGCACCTATCTGAGGCAGGGTCGCATCGACCGGGTCGCGAAGCTGCTCGGCAGCCTGCGCCCGCGCCACCTGCCGCTGCTGTGGCAGGCGCTCACGCGCCTGCGGAGGTCGACGTGAGGACGAGTCGCGCGACGAGGTCGGGGTGGATGCTCTCGGCCGCGCTCGCGCTCGGCATGCTGGCAGGTCCGGCGCGGGCCGCATCCAAGTGGCCGGCTCCCGATTCCACGGGACGATTCGCTCGCTCGCCGAACCAGGTGGATCGAGGATGGCACTTGGTGCAGTTGTACCGAAAAGATCCGGACGCCAACAACAATCGCATCCCGGACTGGTGCGAGGACGCTTCGCACCGTGTATTCACGACCGTGCCCCCGTGGGAGGCGGATAGAAGTCCGAAGGAGTTCTCAGCCGGCGCGCGCGTGCGGTCGGTCTATGTGAGTCCGCGACCGCTCGACCCCCATGGTGTCGTGAGCGTCTATGTGGAGGGGGATCAGCGTCCGATCCGGTACTCAGTGGCGCTCTTCGACCGTGACGGACGTCGCCAGCGAATCGCCTGCAAACGGAGCACGTACAGGCGCATGACTATGACTCGGTTCCGCATCCCGCGCGACTACCCGGACTCTGCCGTGGTCGTGCGCGTCTCCATCCCCCACCTCGAGAAGCTGTATGCCGTCGTCCCGATCCGCTGAGCCAAGGAGCGCCCGACCATGAGCGACGCAGCCCCGCCCACCACGCCGCACCCCGATGCGCGCACCGCGCTCGAGCGCTTCGTGCGCTGGACCATCGAGGTGGAATACCCCGCGCACGCGCGCTTCCTGCCCGCCGGCGAGCGCGAGGCGTTCGCCGACTACTACAAGAAGCTGCCGCGTCCGGGGGACGAGCCGGGGATCCGCCGCTACCTGCGCGGCTTCTGGCGCAGCGAGGCGGGCTGGACCTCGCGCTGGCTGGCCGAGCGCGTGGCGTCCGGCCCGCGGCCGATCGTCATGGACGCCGGCTCCGGGTTCGGGACCTACGCCATGCTGTACGCGTCGGTCGGCGCCGAGGTGGTGGGCGCGGATCTGCGGCCCGACCGCCTCGAGGCGGCCCAGCTGCGGCTGGCATTCCATCGCGAGAGCACCGGCGAGGTGCTGCCGGTGCGCTACGAGCGCGCCGACCTCACGCGGACGTGGAGCACCGACGCCGACCTGGTGTGGGTGTACAACGCGCTGTCGCACATCGAGCCGCTCGACGACTTCCTGCGCGCGGTGCGCGACCACCTGCGGCCCGGCGGCGTGCTGGTGGTGGGGGACATCAACGGCGCGCACCCGGCCCACGTGGCGCGGCTCGCCGGGCTGCGCACCGAGGTGAGCCAGCAGTACACGGCACCCGACGGCATCACCCATGCCTACGCGGTCGAGCGCACGTTCCCGCCCGCCGAGATGCGGCGCGTGATGGAGGCGAACGGCCTGCGCATGGTGCACCACGAGCTCTACTGGGGCGGCCTGGGGACGCTGCCCACGCCGGTGTACGAAGGGCTGCTGCGACCGTTGCAGCGCCAGTGGCGGCTCGCGCACGGGCACGCCAAGCGCCAGCTGGCCGTGGCGGCGAAGGCCTGAGGGCCGGCCGCGTGCGCGTCCTGCTGATCAGCCAGTACTTCCCGCCCGAGACCGGCGCGGCACCGGCGCGGGCGCTCCACTTCGCGCGCGCGCTGGTGCGCGCGGGGCACCAGGTGCGGGTGCTCACCGGGCTGCCGAACCACCCGGGCGGGGTGATCCAGCCGCAGTACGCTGCGACCCGGCGGGCCACCGAGACGCTCGACGGCGTCACGGTCGAGCGGGTGTGGCTGTATGCCACGCCGCGCAAGACCGCGCTCACGCGGCTGTGGAACCACCTGACGTTCGCGTGGTCCGCGCTGCCCGTGGCGCTCGGTGGGCCGCCGCCGGATGTGGTGATCGCCAGCGTCCCGCCGCTGTTCCTCGGGCTCAGCGCGTGGCTCGCCGCGCGCCGCCACCGCGCGCCGCTGGTGCTCGACATGCGCGACGACTGGCCGCACGCCGCGATCGCGCTCGGCGAGATGACGCCGGGGCTCGCGACCCGGCTGCTGGAGGCGAACTCGCGCTTCCTGCAGCGCCGGGCGGCGCGGGTGATCGCGGTGACCCCCGGCATGCAGCGGGCGCTCGCCGCGCGCGGCCTCGACGCCGGCCGGCTCGCGCTGATCACGAACGGCGCCGACACCGAGCTGTTCACGCCCGCGCCCGCGCGGCCGGTCGGGACGCCGTTCACGGCGCTCTACGCGGGCACCCATGGGCTGGTGCACGGCATGGAGGCGCTGCTCGACGCCGCCGAGCGGCTGCGCGGGCGCGCGGACATCCGCTTCCTGCTGGTGGGCGACGGCGTGGCGAAGCCCGCCCTGATGGAGCGCGCCGCCGCCGCCGGCCTCGCGAACGTGGAGTTCCGCCCCAGCGTCGCACCGCGCGAGCTGGTCGCGCTGCTGCACGCGGCGGACGCGTGCGTCGCCACCACGCGGGCCCACGAGTTCACCGGCGAGACCATCCCGGTCAAGCTGTTCGACTACCTGGCGTGCGGCGTGCCGGTGGTGGCGGCGGTGCGCGGCGACGCGGCGGCCGTCGTCGACGCCTCCGGCGGCGGCGTGGTGGTGCCGCCCGGCGACGGCGCGGCGCTCGCGGCGGCGCTGGTGGCGCTCGCGGCCGATCCGGCGCGGCGCGCGGTGCTGGCAGCGGCGGGCCCGCGCTTCGTCGAGCGCGAGTATTCGCGCCGAGCGCTCGGCGAGCGCCTGGTGCGGCTGGTGGAGTCCGCGCAGCGCGGCGCGCGCGGGCGCGCCATCGCGCCGCGGCCGCGCGGACTCGCCGCATTCGCCAAGCGGGCGTGCGACGTGCTGGTGGCGGGCGTGCTGCTGCTGGTGCTCGCGCCGGTGCTGATGCTGATCGCGATCGCGATCCGGATCGACTCGCGCGGGCCGTCGCTGTTCCGACAGCGGCGGATCGGACGCGCCTCGAGCGAGTTCTCGATCCTCAAGTTCCGCACCATGCAGGTGGGCACCCCGGACCTCGCCTCGCACCTGATGGGACCGCGCGCCGCGAGCGTGACGCGGCTCGGTCGCTTCCTGCGGCGCACCAGCCTCGACGAGCTGCCGCAGCTCATCAACGTGCTGCGTGGCGAGATGACCCTGGTGGGGCCGCGCCCCGCGCTGCACAACCAGGACGACCTGATCGCGCTGCGCCAGGCCGCCGGGGTGGACGCCCTGAAACCCGGTGTGACAGGATGGGCCCAGATCCATGGTCGCGACGACATCCCGCTCGACCGCAAGGTCGCCTACGACCGCTGGTACCTCGAGCACGTGTCGCCCTGGACCGATGTGTTCATCCTGTTCCGCACGGCCGTGACGCTGTTCTCGTCGCGCGGCGTGTACTGAGTGTGACGGCCCGAGACCCATGAGCGCCATCGCGATCCCCACCTCGACGCGCCGCACCCCCGGCCCCGCGCTCGTGAAGGCGGCGGTGCTGGTCGCGCTCGTGGCGGCGGCCTACCACCGCACGTTCGCATCGCTGTGGACGACCTGGACCACGAACGACAACTACTCGCACGGGCCGCTGGTGCCGCTGGTCTCCGCTGCGCTGGTGTGGCTGGACCGCCGGCGGCTGCGGAGCGTACCGGTGCGGCCCGACGCGCGCGGGATCGCGCTGATCGCGCTCGGCTGTCTGATGCAGGTGGCCGGTGTGCGCGCGGACGTGTTCGCGCTGCAAGGCTGGTCGCTGCTGGCGCTCGGATTCGGCGCGAGCCTGACGTTCCTCGGGGACGCGCTCACCGCGCGGCTGGCGTTCCCGCTTGCCTACCTCGGCTTCATGCTCACGTTCCCGCCGGTGGTGATGAACACGCTTTCGTACGCCCTCAAGGAGATCACCGTCGTGCTCTCGACCCACGCGGCCGAGGCGCTCGGCGTGGTGCTGCAGCGCGACGGGATGTCGCTGGTGCTGTCGACGGGCGTACTGGGGATCGAGAACCCGTGCAGCGGGCTGCGCTCGCTGCTGTCGCTGGTCGCGACCGGCGCGGTGTTCGGCTACCTGCAGCCGGGCGCCGGGTGGCGCAAGGCGCTGATCGCCGTGGCCGCGGTGCCGATCGCGATGCTGGGGAACGCGGCCCGCATCACGCTGCTGATCCTGGTCGGCCACTACGTCGACGTGAAGCACGCCACCGGCTCGATGCACGACGTCTCGGGCTACCTGATCTACGCCGTGGCGCTGGCCGCGCTGATGGGGCTGCGCGTGCTGCTGACGCCGCGCCCGGCCGCCCGGGGCGCGGCATGATCCGCTTCCTCGTCGTCGCGGCGCTGCTGGGAGGGACCGCCGCGTACGTGGGCCTCCATCCGCCCGCGAACCTGGCGCTCGGGCACGGCGTGCTGAGCGCCTGTCCCACGCGCTTCGGCGCGTGGAACGGGACCGAGCTGTCGTTCGAGGACGCGGTGCTCGACGAGCTGAAGGCGGACGACCTGTTGATCCGGCGCTACGAGCGGGACGGGCACCCGGTGTGGCTGCTGCTCATCTACCACCAGAACCGCCGCTACGGCTCGCACGACCCCGAGCTGTGCTACGAGTCGCAGGGCTACACGCTGATGGACCGCGGGCACGTGCGCATCCCGGAGGACGACCCGACGGCGATCGTGGCCAACCGCTTCGTGGCCAAGCGGCCCCACGACGAGCGGCTGGTGTACTACTGGTGGACCACGACCGGACTCACCACCGCCGACGCGGGAGCGTTCCGCCAGCGCATGGCGCTCCGCGGCATGCTCGAGAATCGCTCCTGGGGCGCGTTCGTGCGGGTGGAGACGCTGGTGGAGGAGGACGGCGTGGCGGCCGCCGAGGCGCGGCTGCAGGACTTCGGCCTGCGGGTCACGCGCGAGCTGCCCCCGCTGTTCGCGAGCGCGGCGGTCCAGGGAGGCGCGCGATGAGGCCGTTCGAGCAGCTGGCGCTGGGAGCGCAGGGCCTCGGCCGCGCCGTGCGCGAGTTGTTCCGCCCCGCGCTGTGGGCCGCGTTCGCCCCGCTGGCGGTGGTCGAGGTCGGGCTGGTGGTGGCGCTCACCGTGCCCAGCCACCCCGCGTTCGCCTGGGCGTTCGCGCCGTTGGTGGCACGGCTCGCCGGGGAGCGCGCGCTGCACTTTCCCGACGGCTTCCGCGCGCTGCCGGGACTGTTCGCACGTGGCGACGCGGTCCTGCTCTGGCTGGTGGGCTCGCTGGTCGCGGGGGCCGCGACGCACGCGTTCGCGACGTTCTTCCGCGGCGGGCGTCCGCAGGCGGGTGCCGCGCTGGCCGCCGCCGTCGCGCGCTGGCCGGCACTGGCGCTCGCGACGCTGCCCGCGCACCTGCTGCTGGCGGCGCTCGGCTTTGTGGCGGCGCGGACGCCGGGGGGCGGGCTTGGGGGGATACTCGCGCCGCCGCTGTTCGCGATCGCGCGCGCAGCGATCCTGCTCGCCGCGCTCTACCTGCCGGCGTTGGTGATGCTCGAGCGCCGCGGCGCGCCACGCGCGCTCGCCGCGCTGCCACGCGCCTGGGCCCGCGGCCTGCTCGGCGGGCTGCTGCCGTGCGCGGTCGCGCTGCTGCCGCCGGCGATCCTCGGCGGACTGCTCGCCAATCCCGCGCCGCTGGTCGAGCGCGGCACCCCCGAGCTGGTGGCGACGCTGCTCGGCGTGCGGGTCGCGCTCGGGCTGGTCGCCTGGTTCGTGGCGCTCGGCGCCGGCACGCTGGTGTTCCTCGGCGCCGTGGAGGAACGCGCATGAGCCACCGCAGCGGGCACTTCTCCACGCTCGCGGCGCTCGCCGCGCTCGCCGGGATGCTGGCCGGCTGCGGCGACGACACGCTGTGGCAGCGCTGGCAGGCCGAACGCGCGGCCTGGCACGCCGCGCGGATGGTCGCGCGCATCCGGCTCGAGCCGACCCTGGCGAGCGAGGCGCAGTGGACGGGCGCCGAGCGCGCGTACCGGGCGATCGCGGCGCGCTGGCCCGCCGCGACCTGGGCACCGCGCTCCGCGCGTGCCGGAGCCGCGCGCGACGTGGCGCTGACGGTGGGACGAGCGGTGGTCGCCGACGGCGCGTTCGAGGAGCTGCGGGGCCGGCCCCAGGTCGCGCTGGAGCGATACGAGACCGCGCTGCGGGACTGGTCGGCGGTCGGCGCCGTGGCGCTCGACGCGTGGATCGCGCGGGCGCGGCTGCTCGACGCGCAGGGCCGCGACGCCGAGTCGGCCGCCGCGTGGGCGCAGGTGGCCACGTTCGACGCGTTCGGATCCGGCGAGCACGTGCGCGAAGAGGTGCTCGACGCGCCGCTGCTCGCCGCGCGCACGCTCGCGGACATGGGCGAGGAGCACGCCGCCGATTCGCTGCTGACGGCGGCCGCGGGGCGCTTCGAGCGGATGCTCGCGGTCGAGCGCGACCCGCTCATCGCGGCCGCCGTCTGGACGCGACTCGGCGAGGCGCGCGCCTCGCTGGGCGACGCGCCCGGCGCCTACTCCGCGCTGCGCCGCGTGCTGGCCATCCCCGAGGCTCGCGCGGGCGCGCCGCAGACGGTGCTGCTGCTGGCGCAGCGCGCGCTCGACCTCGGGCAGGCGGACACCAGCCGCGCGTACGCGCGCTGGGCGCGCGACGGCTTCGGCAGGCGCGCGCGCGCGGCCGGGCTGCGGCTGGAGGCGCTGGCCTGGGAGGCGAGCGGCCCGCCCGATTCCGCCCTGGCCGTGTGGGCGACGGTGATCGACGACTACGGCGACGCTCCCGACCTGGCGGCCGAGGCCCGCTCGCGGCGCGCCACGCTGCTGGAGCGGCTGGGGCGCTGGGAGCAGGCGCGCAGCGAGTACCGTGCGCTGAGCGCGGCCGAGCCCACCCATGCGCTGGCGCTGGCGGGCCTGTTGAGGATCGTGGCGCACCACCACGAGCGCGGCGAGGACGCGCTCGCGCGCATCGAGGGTGCCCAGGCGATCGAGATGCTGGATCGCATCATCGCCACGCAGCACGACCAGGATGTATCCTTCGGCGCGCGCCAGACCCGGGCCGAGGTCCTCGAGCAACTCGGGGACGCCGGGGCCGAGCAGGCGCTCACCGAGGTGTGGCGGTCCGATCCCGGCCGGCCGGGCGCGGCCACGGCAGGACTCGCCGCCGCCCGGCGGGCGCTGGCGCGGCCGGGAGGACGGGCCGCGGCGGAATCGTTGTTCCGTGACGTCGCCGAGCGGAGCGTGGTGGGTTCCGCGCGCCGCGCGGCGGAGGCCGAGCTCGACCGCTTGCGGTCGGGCACGGAGCGAGGAGACCGATGATCCTGCTGGATTCGCCGCTGCAGGCAGCGACCGTCACCGCGAGCGCGATGCTCGCCGCGGTGATCGGCATGCTGGCCCTGCTGCGCCGCGGTCACTGGCTCACCACGCTGGTCTTCGCGTCGGCGTTCCTGAGCATGGCCGCCTTCCAGGCGGGCACGCTCGGAATCCTGTACGCGAGCAGCGAAGCGACGGCACGACCGTGGGCGTCGTACCTCGCGTTCGTGTCGGCGCTGGCCTCGTGGCTGTGGCTGATCCTGAGCGTGGTGCTGGCGCGGAGCGATCCGTGGCCGGAGATCCGCGGCGCCGGGGCCTACCTGGCGCTCGCGCTCGTGGGCTGCATCGGCATGGCGTTCGCCGCCAACACCCCGTTCGTGGTGGAAGGGGTGGTCGGCCGCGCGGGCGATGCGGTGGTGCTGCTCGGCACGATGGGCAAGATCTACCTCATGTACCTGGTGGTCGTGATGGTGGCGGTGCTCATGAACCTCGAGCGCATGCTGCGCACCGCGCCGGCGGCCGCGCAGCGCCGCCTGCGGCCGATGTACCTCGCGTTCCTGGTGGCGGTGCTCGCCTACCTGCTGGTGATCTCGGGCGGGCTGCTCTACTCCGGGCTGCGCGTCCGCTGGCTGGCGGCCTGCGCGGCGCCGGTGTTCATCTCGGGCGTGATGACGTCCTTCTCCCTCGCGCGCCAGCGGCTCTCGGACATGAGCGTGCCGGTGGCGCGGCCGGTCATCTACTACTCCTCGGTCTCGCTCACGCTCGCGGGCGTGTTCCTGCTCGCGATGGCGGTGCTGTCCCGGATCCTGCCGGTGCTCACCCCGGAGTGGAAGCACGTCGCGAGCCTCGCGTTCTACGCGCTCGCCGGCGGCGGCGGGCTGATCCTGCTCGTGAGCCCGCGCGCCAACCGCTCGGTGAAGCGGTTCATCGACCGCAACTTCTACGCGAACCGCTACGACTACCGGCGCGAGTGGGAGCGTGTCAGCGCGGCCATCACGCCAACCGCGCGACCCGAGGACGTGTGCCGGCAGATCGACACGCTGGTCTGCTCGATGTTCGAGGCCGAGCGCATCGCCATCTACCTGCGCGACGACCGGGCCCCGGCGCCGGGCGGCTCCCCGTACCGGCGGCTGCACGGCCCGTCCAGCGTGGCGCTGGTGATCCCGGCGGACGATCCGCTGGTGCAGCACCTGGCGGCGGTGCGGGAGCCGCTGCTGTTCGCCGACCTGGCGCAGGACCTGGACCTGGTGGCCGTGATGGTCGCGAACCGCGAGACCGTGCACGCCCTCGACGCCGCGATGGTTGCCCCGCTGTCGGTCGGGGACCAGATGGTCGGGCTGCTGTGGCTGTCGCAGAAGCGCACCGACGAGGACTACTCGCAGGAGGACGCCGAGTTCCTCGGCGCGATGTCGCGCCAGCTCGCCGCCGCGCTGTGGTTCGCGCGCCAGGCCGAGATGCTCGCCGAAACCCGCCAGCTGGAGTCGCTGAACCGCCTCGCCTCGTTCGTGCTCCACGACATCAAGAACCAGGTCTCGGGGCTCTCGCTGGTGGTCGAGAACGCGCGCAGGCACCTCGGCAATCCGGAGTTCCAGCGCGACGCGCTCGGCGTGGTGGAGCGCACCGTGGCCAGCCTGCGCGACCTCATGGCGCAGGTCAGCGCCCTCGGTCGCCCGCCCGAGGTGCGCCCGGAGTCGCTCGACCTGAAGACCGTGATGCGCGAGGCGCTCGTCGCCGCCGGGCTCGCGGACGGTGCGGCGCCCGACATCCAGGTCCAGCTCGAGTGCCACGGGGCGGGCCCGGTCACGCTCGACCGGCGCCTGGTGTCGCGCCTGCTCGTCAACCTGCTCACGAACGCGCGCGAGTCGCTGACCGGCCCGGGCGAGATCCACCTCGCCTGCGCGGTCGCGCCCGACGCGACCGGGGCGCCGCGGCTGGTGCTCGAGGTCCGTGACAACGGGCGGGGGATGACCGACGAGTTCATCCGCACCACCCTGTTCCGGCCGTTCGGCACCACCAAGGCCGCCGGACTCGGTGTCGGGCTCACGCAGTGCAAGAGCATCGTCGAGGCGCACGGCGGCAGCATCACGGTCACCAGCCGAGTCGGCGAGGGCACCACGTTCACGGTGATGCTGCCGGCCGGGGAGCCGCTCGCGGCGGTGCCGGAGGCGCTCTGAGCATGGAGAAGGTGCTGATCGTCGACGACGAGGAGTCGATCCGCAACCAGCTCCGGTGGGGACTCGCCGACGAGTACGAGGTCCTGACCGCCGCCACCGCCGACGAGGCGCGGCGGCTGCTCCGCGACGCGCAGCCCAGCGTGGTGACGCTCGACGTGAACCTGACGCCCGGCGGGCCGGTCTCGACCGAGGGCCTGGCGCTGCTCGACGAGGTGGTCGACCGCCATCCCCACATCAAGGTGGTGATGATCACCGCCAACGACAGCCGCGAGAACGCGCTCACCGCCATCCGACGCGGCGCGGTCGACTGGTACGCGAAGCCGATCGACCTCGAAGATCTGCGGGTCATCCTGCGCCGCGCGCTCCACATCCGCGGCATCGAGCAGACCCAGGAGGCCGAGCGCGGGATCCCCGGCCGCAAGCGCTACCACAAGCTGGTGGGGGACTCCGAGCCCATGCAGCGCGTGTTCGGACTGGTGCAGCGCGTCGCGCCGACGGACGCCACCGTGCTGGTGGTGGGCGAGAACGGCACCGGCAAGGAGCTGGTCGCCCACGCGATCCACCAGTCGGGGCCGCGCCGCGAGGCGCCGTTCATCCCGATCAACTGCGGCGCCATCCCCGAGACCCTGCTCGAGTCCGAGCTGTTCGGGCACGAGAAGGGGGCGTTCACCGACGCGCACCGCGACCGGCCCGGCAAGCTCGAGCTGGCCGAGGGCGGCACGCTGTTCCTCGACGAGATCGGTGAGCTGCCGGTGCTGGTGCAGGTGAAGTTGCTGCGCTTCCTGCAGGACAAGGTGGTCGAGCGGGTCGGCGGGCGCGACCCCCGGCGGGTCGACGCGCGGGTGGTGGCGGCGACCAACCGCGATCTCCAGGAGGCGATGGCGAACGGCGCGTTCCGCGAGGACCTGTACTACCGCCTGAGCGTGGTCACCATCGTGGTGCCGCCGCTGCGCGATCGGGGCGACGACCTGCGGATCCTGGCGGAGTACTTCCTGGAGTTCTACGCCCACCACCACAAGCGCAAGATCAAGGGCTTCACCCAGTCGGCGCTGCGCGCGCTGCAGGCCCATCGCTGGCCGGGCAACGTGCGCGAGCTCGAGAACCGGGTCCAGCGGGCGGTGATCCTGGCGCAGGACGCCTACCTGCGTCCCGCCGACATGGAGCTGGAGGGCGACGACCGGGACGACGCCGCGCCGCGCTCGCTCCAGGAGGTGCGCGACGAGGCCGAGCGCGCGCTGGTGGTGGACGCGCTCACGCGCAACGCGGGCAACATCACGCGCGCGGCGCGCGACATCCAGGTGAGCCGCCCGACGCTGCACGACCTGATGCACAAGCACGGACTGGATGCGGCGCGCTTCCGTCATCCGGGCGCGCCGCCGGTCGACGACGAGGAGGAGAGCGCCTGAGGATCGCGCGCGGAGTCGGATCTTTTCCCGCTCGCGCGCGTGGCGAAGATGCTAGGGTCCCGGCGGGACCGCGCAGTCCGCGATGCGTCCCGGGCCCCTCCGCCACCCGGCTTTCCGACTTCTCGACGACAGAGAGGGATCTCGCTTGAGTCAGGGCTACTTCCTCGCCATCGCCGGCAACATCGGAGTGGGCAAGACCGAACTCACGACCCGCCTGAGCGAGGAGCTGGGGTGGGAGGCGTACTTCGAGCCGGTCATCCAGAATCCCTATCTCGACATGTTCTACGCCGACATGTCGCGCTGGAGCTTCCACCTCCAGATCTACTTCCTCAGCGAGCGTTTCAAGGCGCAGGTCGAGATCGGGCGCAGCCCGGTGCCGTTCATCCAGGACCGCACCATCTACGAGGACGCGGAGATCTTCGCGCGCACCCTGCACGAGCAGGGCTCGATGACGCGGGTGGACTACGAGAACTACACCGCGCTCTTCCACGTGCTGACGAGCTACCTGCGCAAGCCGGACGTCATCCTCTACCTGCGCGCGAGCCCCGAGACGCTCATGGAGCGTATCTCGCGCCGCGGCCGGCCGAGCGAGCAGGGCATCGGCATCGACTACATCGCGCGCCTGAACCGCGCGTACGACGACTGGATGCGCCGGGCGCGCGGCGAGCTCGAGGTGCTCGAGATCGACACCGACCACGTGCCGCTCCAGGGCGATACGCCGGCGTTCCGCCAGCTGGTGCTCGACCTCAAGAGGCGATATCCGCGCCAGGCCGAACTGGAACTTCCGGGCTCGCCCTAGGTGTGAAGTCCAAAGAGGTTGTTCACTGAGGTCCTCTGTTCAACCGGGGTCCTTCTGTTGGAGTTTGGGTGGTGTCGAAGCCATCCCACCCCAACTGAGAGGAGCCCCGGATGAACGTTCACAGTGGAGCACGAAGCTGCCGGGCGAGTCGAGCCCTGTTGGTGCGTCGGATCACTGAGCAGGGCTGGTCGATCAGTGCGGCCGCGGCGGCCGCGGGCCTGAGCCGACGCAGCGTCTTCAAATGGCTGCGGCGCTATCGCGAGCAAGGCCCCGCCGGACTGGCGGACTGCAGTTCGCGGCCGCGGCGGATGCCGCGGGCCACGCCGGCCGAGTGGCAGCAGCTGATCCTGGAGCTGCGGCAGACGCGGATGACCGGGGCGCGGATCGCCGCCCAGCTGCAGCGGCCGCGCTCGACCGTGGCCTTGATCCTGCGCCGCGCCGGACTCGCCCGCCTGCGCAGCCCGCAGCCCGCCGAGCCGGTGCGACGCTACCAGCGCGAGCGGCCCGGGGAGTTGGTGCATCTCGACGTGAAGAAGCTGGGGCGCATCGCCGGGCTGATCGGGCACCGCATCACCGGGGACTACCGCCGCAAGTGTCGCGGTGCGGGCTGGGAGTACGTGCATGTAGCGATCGACGATGCCTCGCGGCTGGCCTACGTGGAGGTGCTGCGCGATGAGACGGGGGCGACCAGCGTCGGCTTCCTGCGGCGCGCCTTCGCCTGGTTCGGACGTCTCGGCGTGCAGGTGGAGCGCATCATGACCGACAACGGTTCGGGCTATTGCTCGCGGCGGTTCGCGGCGGGCTGTGCAGCGCTCCGGCTCCGCCATCTGCGCACCCGGCCCTATCGCCCGTGCACCAACGGCAAGGCCGAGCGCTTCATCCAGACCCTGCTCCGCGAGTGGGCGTACGCAATGCCCTACCGCAACTCGAGCCTGCGGATCCGGGCGCTGCGCTCCTGGCTGCGCTACTACAACCGTGAGCGTCCGCACGGCAGTCTTGCCGGCCTGCCACCCTTCAGCCGACTGAAGGCGCCCAGTGAACAACCTGTCTAGACTTCACACCTAGGCCGTGCCCGGCGTCCGCCCGGTCGCCTCCAGCACTCCCGTGCAGCGGCCGCACACGCCGGCGGGGCCGACGTCGGGGCGGTGGTTCCAGCAGCGATCGCACTTCGCGAACTCCGTGCGGCGGGCGGTCACCGAGTAGGTGCCGCCGGCCGGCGCTGCGCCCTCGACGAGCGTCACCGACGTCACGATGAGCAGGTCCGCGAGTCCGTCCGCGTAGGGTCGCAGGTGCGCGAGCGCGGCCGCGGGGGCGGCCACCACCACCTCGGCCTCCTTGGTCTCGTTCATCACCTTCGACGCGCGCAGCGGCTCGATCGCGGCGTTGACGGCGTCGCGCAGCTCCTGCAGCAGCGCCCACTCCGCCTCGTCGCGCCGCGCCGCGTCCACGCGCGGCCAGTCCGCCAGGTGCACGCTCGGCTGCTCGGCGAGCAGGCCGGGATGGTGCTGCCACGCCTCCTCGGCCGTGAACGCGAGCGCCGGCGAGGCCGCGATCGCGAGCCCTCGCAGCGCCTCCCACAGCACGGTCTGCGCCGAGCGCCGCGCCGGGTCGGCCGGCGCCAGCGTGTAGAGGCGGTCCTTCGAGAAGTCGAGGAACACGCTCGAGAGGTCCACCGTGCACACGTCGAGCAGCGCGTCGAGCGCGCGATGGAACTGGAGCCCCTCGTACACCTCGCGCATGCGCTCGATCCGCGCGCGCAGGTGGCGGACGAACGCGCGGTCCACCGGCGTCAGGCGCTCGTCGGGCAGCACGTCCGCGGGGCCGAAGTCGCTGAGGTTGCCGAGCAGGAAGCGGAACGTGTTCCGCACCTTGCGGTACGCCTCCGCGACGCGCTGCAGGATCTCGTCGCCGACCCGCACGTCGTTGCGCCAGTCGGTGGCCAGAGCCCACCAGCGCACGATCTCGGCGCCGTGGCGCTTCACGATCTCCTCGGGCGCGATCACGTTGCCGAGCGACTTGTGCATCGCGCGGCCCTGCGAGTCGAGTACCCAGCCGTGGGTGGCGACGTCGGTGTAGGGAGCGTGGTCGGTCGTGCCCACGCTCACCATCAGGGACGAGTTGAACCAGCCGCGATGCTGGTCGGGGCCCTCGAGGTAGAGCACGCGGCCCGCACCCCCGGCGCGCGACTCCCGCAGCGCGCGCTCCCAGAGCGGCTTCAGCGCCGGGTGCGTGACCTGCACCGCGCGATGCGTGGAGCCGGAGTCGAACCACACGTCGAGGATGTCCGTCTCCTTGCGGAACGGGCCGCGCGACGTGCAGCGCGGGCACTGGAAGCCGACCGGCAAGAACTCCTGCACGGGGCGCTCGTACCAGGCCTCGGAGCCGCGCTCCTCGGTGAGCACGGCGACCTTCTCGATCAGCACCGGGTCGAGGATGGCGTGGCCCTCGGGGCAGTACACCGCCGGGATGCCGACGCCCCAGGCGCGCTGGCGCGAGAGGCACCAGTCGGGGCGGCTGCGCACCGACTCGCGGATGCGGTTCTGGCTCGACTCCGGGTCCCAGCGCACTTCGTGCTCGATCGCGTGCAGCGCGCGGTCGCGGTGGCCAGCGTGGTCGATGATCATGAACCACTGCTCGGTGGCGCGGAAGATCACCGGCTGCCGGCAGCGCCAGCAGTGCGGGTACGAGTGCGTGAACGTGGAGGCGGCGAGCAGCCGGCCGCGCTCGCGCAGCCACGCGACGATGTCGGCGTTGACCTCGAGCACGCTGCGCCCCACGAACGGCTCGGCGCCCGCCAGGAAGCGGCCGGCCTCGTCGACCGGGCAGATGCGCGTGAGCGCCTGGGCCGCGTCGGCGCCGTGCGCCGCGAGGCTCGCCGGGATCAGCCCGCTGCGCTGGCCGACCGTGAAGTCCTCCTGGCCGTGGCCGGGTGCGGTGTGCACCAGCCCGGTGCCCTCCTCCATGCTGACGTACGGCGTGCCGTCGACCACGCGCGACGGACGGCCCCACGGGCCCTCGAACTCGACACCCACCAGCCGGGCCCCCGGCAGTCGCGCCACCACCGCGTGCGTGCTCCAGCCGGCCGCCTGCGCCACCGCCTCGACCCGCGCCTCGGCCACGATGAAGCGCCGGTCCGCGACCTGGACGACCGCGTAGGTCTGTGCCGGGTCCACCATCAACCCGAGGTTCGCGGGCAGCGTCCACGGCGTGGTGGTCCACGCCACCGCCGCGACCGGAGCGTGGCCCGCCAGCGCGCCGTCGCGGTCGGCGAGCAGCGGGAACGCGACGTGGATGGACGGCGAGGGATCGTCCTGGTACTCGATCTCGGCCACCGCGAGCGCGGTCCGATCGGTCGGGCACCAGTGGATCGAGCGCAGCCCGCGCTGCACGAAGCCGCGCTGGGCGAGCACCCCGAACGTGCGCAGGATCTCGGCCTCGAAGCGCGGCGCCATCGTGAGGTAGGGATCGTCCCAGTCGCCCCACACGCCGAGCCGCTCGAACTCCGCGCGCTGGGTGCGCACCCACTCCTGGGCGTACTCGCGGCAGCGGCGCCGCAGCGTGATCACGTCCGGCTGCTCGCCCTTCTGGCGGAACTCCTTGCTGACCTGCACCTCGATCGGCATGCCGTGGTTGTCCCAGCCCGGCACGTAGGGCGCGTCGAAGCCCATCAGGCTGGCCTGCCGCACCGCGGCGTCCTTCCAGATCTTGTTCGCGGCGGTGCCCATGTGGAGGTGGCCGTTCGAGTACGGCGGCCCGTCGTGGAGCAGGTAGACCGCCGCCCCCGCGCGCCGCAGCCGCAGCGCCCGGTAGAGGTCGCGCTCCTTCCACCACGCGATCCGCTCGGGCTCGCGGCGGACGAGGTCGCCCTTCATCGGGAACTCGGTCTTGGGCAGGTTCAGCGTGTCGCGATATCCGGCCATGCCTGGCTCCACGTCCTTGCGGCCGGAGACACCGACGCCCCGGCGCGGGTCAGCGCCGGGGCGACGAAGTCGCGGTACCACCCGGTTCGCGCGCGCCTCGCGACGCACGCCTCGTGGAGCGGGCACTCGCCCGTTCGCGCCCGTTCTCGGAGGGCCTCCCGTCCGAGCCTACTGCGGCGCGGCGCGCCGGTTCGGTCGGCGGCTCGGGGGTGATCTTCGACGCGTGAGGTCGCACCGGGCTCGCACCGTCCCCGGCTCGCTCCTGCGCTCCGCGCGCCTACTCGTCCCCGTCACAGCCTTGTTGAAGTCGAACCGGCACGTTGCCATGCGCGCCGCCCACCGTCAAGCCACGGGTTCAGGGTGCCGGCTCGCCGGCGAGGTCGGCCAGCACCAGCAGCGCCTGCTCGACCGTCGGCGCCTGCGCGCCGTGGCGCGCGAGCCGCGACGGCTGCCGGCCGGGGCGCTCGGCGCCCAGCTCGTGCTCGCACCACGCCCGCAGCGCGCCGGCCTCGACGGGCGCGGGCGGCAGTCGCACGCCGCACGCGCGCAGGCGCTCGAGGTCGCGGGCGAGCTCGTCCCACGTGACGACCCCGCCGCGCCGGCGCGCCGCGTCGGCGGGCAGCACCTGCGCGTCGATCAGCGCCTCGGCCAGCGAGCGCGGGCCGTCCGGGAGCACGTCGCCGTCGTGGCGCGCGCTGCGCCACAGCATGTGCCACCACGCGCGGCGGGCGAGGGGCGCGCCCGGGTCGTCGCCGCCGCCCATCAGATCGCCGCCGGCGGCCCACAGCACGACCGGCGCGACCTCGCCACTCGGTTGCAGCGGCAGGCGCGCAGCCACGAAGGCCAGCGGATCCACCACCGGCGAGCGCTCCCAGCGCTCGCCCAGCTCGCGCGGACGGCGCACCTCGAAGTGCAGGTGGTCGGTGCTCGCGCGGCCGCTGCGGCCCACCTCGCCGATCACCTGCCCGAGGCTGATCGCATCACCCTCGCGCGGCAGGTGGCCGCTGCGCCGCAGGTGGGCGTAGACGGTGTACGCGTAGCCGCCTTCCGCGAGGCGATGCGCGAGCACGAGGTGGCGACCGTAGCCGCCCGCCGCACCGTTCGCCTCGGCGCGGATCACCACGCCGTTCGCGGCGGCGTGCACCGGCTCGCCCGCACTCCCGTCGCCGAGATCGGCGCCGTCGTGGCGCCCGCCCTCGCGACGCACGCCGCGCAGCAGCGCGAACCCGCGACCGTCCGGCGTGACGGGCCGCGTGTAGTCGAACGGGTCCCCGACCGGGTAGAGCCACGCCGCGCTCCAGGCCCAGCGGGCGCACTGGTCGCGATCGAGGGTGAGGTAGCCGCCGAGTCGCGGCACCTCCTGGGCGACCGCCGGCGCCGCGCAGGTGGCCAGCGCCAGGACCATCAGCGCCGCGCCGCGGCCGCGCCTCAGGGCAACACCACCAGTCGCGCGCTGGATCGTCCATCGCGCGTGCGGGCGAAGTACAGCCCCGCGGGCCAGGAGGCGATGCGCGCCGGCTCGAGCACGGCGGAGGCCCCGAGCGCGCCGGGCCGCAGCGGCACGTGGGCGAGCCGGCGGCCGGCCACGTCGAAGATCTCGACCTCCGGTGGCGTCGCGCCGGCACCGCTCCAGTGGAGCGCGAGCGCGACCCCCGGCCGCAGCGGATTGGGAGCGACTCGCAGCGCCGTGCGGCCCGCCGGCGGCGCGTCGGTCACCGCGGTGACCGGCTCCGGATCGAGCGTGCGGTCGCGCTCCATGAAGCGCGCGTTGCTGCCGGCGTACGTGGTGTAGAGCACGGTGGCGAGCCCGGGGGAGCGGGGCAGCACGGTGGGCCGGAACGCCGAGCCGTCCGCCGCACCGGTCAGCGTGGTCGAGCGCGCATCCCAGCCGAGGCCGGCGCGCCAGCGCTTGTAGCGCACCTGTTGCAGCGACGAACCGATCCCCTCGTAGGCCAGGTGGATCGCGCCTTCGGGGTCGAACGCCATCGATGGGCTCTGCACGGTCTCGCTCCGCACCTCGATGATGGTGTCGCGCAGCCACGCCTGGGTCTGGAGATCGCGCTTCTGGTAGTGGATCTCGGTGGTGCTGCCCTGGCTCTGGAACCAGACCGTGTGCAGGTTGCCGGCCGCGTCGACGGCGCTGGTGTAGGCGCCGGGCTCGGAGAAGGGCCGCGGGATCAGGGACTGCCGGACGCTGAGTCCGGAGTCCTCGCGGAACCTCGTGAACCAGTACGTGCGGGGCCGTGCGCCACGGTCGGCCCACTGCACGTAGCAGTGGCCTTCGGGCGTCGTGATCACGCTCGGGTCGTCGGGCGTCTGGGAGGTGTCGCTGAGGGCGACCGCGTTCCCGTACGGGGAGAGGTAGGAGAAGCGTGTGAACATGACGGTGATGCGCTGGCCGAGCACCTGCAGCCAGGTCGCATACACCACGCCGTGGGCGTCGGCGGCGATCGACGGGCGGAATGCCTCGCCCGGAAGCGGGGCGAGCGCGACCTCCTGCTCCCACACGCCGCCGACCCGCGCGCGGTAGAAGATCCGTGATGCGCCACCGCGGGTGTCGCTCCAGGCGGTCGCCAAATCGCCCCCCGGCAGTGCCGTGATGCTCGGGCTCAGGGCCGAGCCGCTCGAGGCGCTGACGGGCTCGCCGCTGCCCCAGGTCCCGGCGCGTCGGGTGCGCAGCACGATCTGAGGGATCCCGCCGAGGACCTCGCTGCGAACCGCCGAGATGGTGCCTCCCACGTCCACGACCGCGGTGCGCGCCGTGCTGTAGACCTCGACCGGCGTGTAGCCCGGTTCCGTGCGGTCCCGCGCGGGCTGCCAGCCGGGCGCCTGGACCTGGAGACTGAATCGCACGGCGTCGCCGATCGGCGTGATGTCGCGCAGCGCGACCGAGGTGGGCGCGCCCAGGATCGTCGAGGTGTTGGGCCACGTCGACTCGTCGAGGTTCGCGACCCCGAGCGAGCCCGGGAACGGATCGCTCGCCTCGCCGCGGTTGTGGCCCAGGTAGAGATCGTTCCGTCCGTCGGCCTCGAGCACGATGTAGCCGGGCGTCAGCCCGGTGTTGATGCGGTTGGCCGCGTAGCTCGCGCCCATCCCGGTCTCGTCCAGATGACTGACGATCAGGCCTTCGGAGAGCAGCGCGCGGTCGAACCCGAGCCGCTGGCGATTCTCGACCAGGAAGTACTCCGGCGACGGCTCGCCCTCGAACGACACCTCGACCGCGCCGCCTCCGCTCTCGATCGGCGCGAGCGTGATGATGGAATCCCGGGTCGGATGTGCCGGCGTCAGCCAGCCCAGCATCTTGAGCGCCCACGCGCCCGGGTGCGACGGCGCTTCGGGCGTGAGCCCGCCGGGCCCCTGGTTGCCCATCGCCATCAGCGACCACCAGCCGGGTCCGCAGTTCGAGGCCCCGCCGAGCGAACTGGTGTCGTAGAAGTCGGGCAGACCGAGCGCGTGGCCGAACTCGTGGCAGAACACGCCGATCTCCGAGCGGCGTCCGGGCAGCAGCGCCGACTCCTCGGGCACCGAGGAGAAGCGGTCGATTCGCATCCGCTGCGTGGTCGATCCCGGCACCGTGTCCGAGGTCACGTACACGCCACCGGAGGACCAGCCGGCGCTCAGCCGCGAGGTGACCGACCACAGCGAGTTGTAGTCGCGCAGGGCCTCGCCGCCCGGACCGGCGTGCAGGATCCAGAGCATGTCGACGTAGCCGTCGTGGTCCTGGTCGAACTCCGACCAGTCCACCGACGCCTCGCACGCGTTGAGCGCGTCGCGGATGGCGCCGTACATGTTGTTGGGGGTCGACGTCAGGCGCAGGCCCCAGTAACCGAACCCGTAGTAGGCGACGTCGTGGGGCAACGCGACGGTGGCGACCACCCGGCCCGACAGGCTCATGCGGCCACCCGAGGCCCAGCGCCAGTACTCGGCCGCGGAACCCGTCGGCAGCGCCCCGGTGGTGTCGAACAGCGCCTGATCGAACTCCGCCGGCGTGTAGGTCAGGGGCTCGTCCGTGAAGCCGATCATGATGATCGGAACGCGCCAGGTGGTCTGGGTCTGGGCCGCACTGGTCCCGAGCCCAAGCACCGGCGGCACGTCGAACGCGCCACTGCGGAAGGCCTCCCGTACGGCCTCGGGCAGCACCCCGCCCGCGACGGGCTGGGTGGCGCATGCCGGCGGTGGGGCAAGGACGAAGAGGAGGGCGAGTGCCGCGCTCAGGCGGAGAATCAGCGTCGGAATCGAGCGGTTCGTATTCACATCCC
Source organism: Candidatus Eiseniibacteriota bacterium (assembly GCA_963725865.1). Lineage (GTDB taxonomy): Bacteria > Eisenbacteria > RBG-16-71-46 > RBG-16-71-46 > RBG-16-71-46 > CAVSAC01. Next base: position 513,884 of record CAVSAC010000010.1, on the reverse strand, counting down.
GTCGAAGGACCCGGTTGGTCCTGGTGCCTCGCCTCGGTCAGAGACGCTTCTATGAGGCCACGGCATCCGGGTGAGGTCAAGCGCTTTGTGGGCCCCGTTCGCTGTGCTAGCGTGCCGCCGTGCTCCGCCTGATCCCGCGCGTCCAGCCGCCCATCGTCATCCTGCTCGCCGCCGCCCTCGGGCTCGCCGGCGGCCGCCTGCCGGCCCACGCGGACGACATTCCGCCGCTGCGCTCGGATCGGCAGCCGCTCTTCACCGCCGACATCGCCATCTCGGTCGACGACCAGGGGCATCCAGGCGTCGGCGTGACCCTCACGGTGCCCCACGGGGAGCTGCAGTGGCTGAAGATCCCCGCCGGGTACGCCGCCGGCGCGGAGTTCACCGTGGTACTGCGGCCGCACGGGAACGGACGACTGTACGGTGACGTCTGGAGCCGCCGTATCGCGGTCGCGAGCTTTGCCGAGACGCGCTCCGCGGCCGCCAACCTGTCGGAGCGGCGCACGCTCGTGGTCCCGCCCGGCCGGTATCGCGTCGAGGTCTCGGTCCGCGACCTGGGGTCGCGCGAACTCTCGAGTGCGAGCGACGAGCTCGAACTGCCGGACTACGCGAAGATGCCTTTCGGCTTCTCGGAACTCGAGCTCGGGGTCGCCGATTCGACGCGGGGTTTCACTCCGATCCCGGGGCGCCGCTACGGGCTCGAGGTGTCGAAGCTCGCCGTCCGCGTGGTGATGTTCGATCGGCGCCCGGGCGCGTGGCCACGCACGTACCCGCTCCGCTACCGGATCCTCGACGACAGCCAGGACGAAGTCGTCACGGGCGCCGAGACCGTCACGCTCACGCATCCCTCCGACTCGCTGGTCGTGCGGCCGTCGCGCAGCGACCTGTTCATTGGCGACTACACGTTCGAGATCGAGGTGAGCGAGGGACGCTCGCGGTGGCGCATCGAGCGCTCGTTCGAGGTGGAGGAGAGCGGCCCGCCGCGCGGCAAGGAATTCGAGCGCCTGCTGGAACCGCTCGGCTACGTCGCGGAGGCGGGGGAGATCGAGCACCTGCGGGCGCTGCCGGCGGCGGAACAGGCGGCGGGCTGGGAGGCGTTCTGGCGCCGACGCGACCCGTCGCCCGACACTCCGCGCAACGAGGCGATGCTCGAGTTCTTCCGCCGACTGCGCTACGCCGAGATGCACTTCCAGGGCTTCGGGCCCGGCTGGCGATCGGACATGGGGCGGATCTACATCAAGTACGGGCCGGCCGACCAGGTCGAGTCGCGGCCCGCGAGCATGGTGAGCAACCAGGTCGAGATCTGGTACTACAACCAGCCCTACCGGCGATTCGTGTTCGTCGATCGCGAGGGCTTCGGCCGCTTCACGCTGGTCAGCGAAGGACTCGAGTGAGCCGACCGCCTCACCCGCGAGCGGTGGTCGCCAGCCCGGTGCTGGACCTGCGCCGGGCTCCCGACCACGCCAGCGAGATGCGCAGCCAGCTGCTCCTGGGCGAGACCGTGCACGTGCTCGGGAGCGCCCACGAGGGCCGCTGGTGGCGGATCCAGAACGACTCCGACGGCTACCGCGGCTGGGTGCGCGCCTGGGGGCTGGTGGCGGCGCCGGCGGCTCGGATCGAGCGGTGGCGTCGTCGCGCCCGCGCCCGCGTGGTCGTTCCGACCGTGGTGGCGCTCGCGCGTCCGGGAGCCGGGCTGACCGTGACGCCGCTCCATTGGAATGCCCGTGCCATCCCCGGTGCGGCCCGCGCCGGCCACCGCCAGCTGGAGTTGCCCGACGGTCGCCGCGGGTGGGTCCCGCTCGCGGCCCTCGCCGCGGGTACGCGGTCGCCCGTGGGGCTGACCGACCGGGTCGAGTCGCTGCTGGGCGTTCCCTACCTCTGGGGCGGCCGGAGCAGCGCGGCGTTCGACTGCTCCGGGTTCGTCCAGCAGGTGCTGGCCGAGCAGGGCATCGACCTGCCGCGCGACGCGCATCAGCAGCAGCGAGCGACGCGGGCGCTGCCGCACGGCTCCCAGGTGGCCGCGGGCGATCTGCTGTTCTTCGCCCCGCCCGGCGAGCGCGCCGCGCACGTCGGTCTGGCCCTCGGCGGGGGCTACTTCGCGCACGCCCAGGGGCGGGTGCGAATCACCTCGATGGATCCTGACAACCCGTTGTACGACAAGGACCTGGCGCTCCAGTGCGTGGGTATCAGACGGCCCCGTGCGGGGGGGCGTCGGCAGCCCCGGGAGGGGTGAAACGCCTTGACAAGCTTCTGGGGGCTTACCTACCTTGCACCCGGGCGTTCGCCAGGATCCTCCCCGGGAGGAGGTTCTGTCCTGGCCATTATCTCGTGAGCTCCATCCCAGGGAAGTGATGGAGCCTTTGGTTTGTCATCGAGAATCTTGCGAATCCAGCGAAAGGAGGTGGGGCTCGGAATCTGACCGCGTTGTAGCACTGGCCACGTGAAGTCCGGCTTGATCTGCATCGTGGCGTCTAAGCTCTCTCTCGCCAAGGAGGCTTTCCGATATGCAGTCTCGTCTTCTGAAGAGCATGTCCCTGGCCCTCATCGCGCTCGCACTCCCGGTCCTGGCGTTCGCCCAGACCTCGCGTGTCGAGGGCATGAACATCCAGGGTGATTACATCAAGGACTACACGAACATCTACACGTTCACCTCGTGCGTGAACTCCGTCGGCAATCTGGTGTACGGCGAGTTCGGCAACACGGGCGACTTCTATCTCGAGCCGGTGGCCCCGAACCGCGTGGCCGGTCCGCTCGACAACACGTACAACCCGTCGGACGGCTACTTCGGCCTCGACGACCGTGCGGTTGGCGCGGTGCTCGGCAACCTGTGGGACGGCCGCTACGGGACGATCTCGTTCCACCTGCGCGAGTTCTCCCCCCAGCTGGGCCAGGGCGACAGCTACAGCCAGCCCTTCCCGGGCTATAACGGCGGCTACGACCCGAACAACTTCTACGGCTACGAGCAGTTCGACGTCATGTGGGGCAAGAAGTTCGGCAACACGTCGGTCGGCCTGCGGCTGAACCGCGCGAACTTCAAGTTCACGTCGGACGACGGCACCAACACGACCACGACCGAAGGCAACGGCAACACGCTGCGCAACGAGTTCGGGCTCGGCGGCGGTATCGGTTTCGAGCTCAACCCGAATTCGCACGCCGAGCTGTCGTTCCTGTATCAGAGCCGTACCTTCACCACGCCGCTCGGCGGCGGCGCCAAGCAGACCGAAGACGGCGCCGGCGCTTACCTGTTCAGCGCTCGCATGCTGTGGCAGTGGGAGCCGAACGTGCTGGTCGTGCCGGTGTTCAAGTACGCATCGTACGACCTGTCGTACAAGTACGATCCGACGACGGCGGGTGTGGCGAACGACCGTCAGTGGCGTTCATGGTCGGCTGGTATCGCGGGCAACTGGACGCTCAACCAGAACGACCTGTTCGTGGCGGGCGTGACCTTCGCCTCGAACGTGGACGACCAGAAGACCAACAAGTTCAAGTACACCGAGTCCCAGATGCCGTCGGTGTTCGCGGCGCTCGAGACCCACGTGAATCCGTGGCTCACGATCCGCTTCGGCGCGCGCAAGACGATGTTCTACTCGAACAAGTTCGAGGACAACAACACGCCGCGCGTGGCGAACGACACCAAGGAGAACAGCAGCACCTTCAGCTTCAACACCGGTGCTGGCATCAAGGTCGGGACGCTGCAGTTCGACGGCGTGCTGGCCCAGGACTTCTTCAACAACCCGGGCAGCTACCTCCCGACGAACAGCTTCAGCGACTTCCCGCTGTTCCCGAAGATCACCGCGACCTACTCGTTCTAGTCGATCGCGCGAGCCGTACACGCGGGGGCGCCCTTCACGGGGCGCCCCCGTCGTCGTCCGGCGCCCGCTCACGAGACGGCCCGCCGGAGAAGTCCCCCGGCGGGCCGTCGGCGTCCATGGCGGGAGGCGGGACGCGACGCGTTCGCCCCGCGCTGGCGCGATCGTGCCTCGCCTAACGGTACAGGGCCTTCAGCGCGCCGAACGTGACGTCGATGACGTCGAATGGATCGGAAGTCACCGTCGCCGGGCGGACCGCCCGGGGCGCCCGCGTCACGGCCCCCGCGGGCAGCAGGCGCGCCGCACCCGGGCTATTCTGCACCGTGTAGTCCTCCCAGCCCTCGATGTACCAGCGCGTGGAGTCGCGCCGCAGGCCCAGCTCCGGCGGGATGATCGCGGTATCCCCGCGCACCACGAAGAACCGCGCCTCGCCCTTCACCTCGAGCTGGCTCGACGGCCGGCGCACCACCAGCACGACGCCGACGTTCAACTGGCGATGCCACCGGTCGCGCTTGCCTGGCCGCGTGTCGGGCACGGCGACCAGCGTGTTGGTGAAGTCGAGCGTGATGCTGGAGGCCGCCTCCTCGGTGGCGTTGCCGGTGACGAACAGGTGCTCGGCCGACGCCAGTTCCTCCTCGCGGCGGTAGGGGTGCTCGCGATACGGGTTGCCCTCGGGGTCGAGCGCCGAGAAGGTGAACACGTAGTCGTCGGTGAAGAGCTCCTTGTACTCCGCCAGCGCGCGGTTGCGGTAGCACCACTGGAAGAGCTGGATCACACCGACCGGCGTGAGCGGCGCGGGCTTGGGCTCCGAGATCCCGACCCCGGTCGCGATCCGGGGCGAGAACGGGTTGAAGCATCCCCCGAGGCTCACCACGAGTGCGGCCAGCACGATTCCCGCTCCGATCCTGCGCATCGTTCGCTCCAGTGCGGTCACAGTCCCGAATACTCCAGCCGGCGCCACGAGAAGCAGCGAAATTCCTGCTGGTCGGCGGGCGGGCTGACGGTGACGTCGGGGTCGACGTGATCCTCCCAGCTGAGCAGCACCCAGCCGCGCGCGACCTGCCGGAACGTGATCTGCGCGTAGCCGATCGCGAAGAGCTGACGGGTCACCTCTCCCGACTGTTGGAGGATGTTCCAGAGTTCGTAGTGCCGGATCAGCACCTTGGTGTCGCCGCCCAGGTACTGCGGGTCCGGCAGGTTGTCGATCGGCGACCAGTAGAGCGAGTCTTCGCCGGTGGTCCAGACGCTGATGAACTGCGGGTAGAACAACTGCTCCAGGTCGCGGCCCCACGGACTCGGATCGCCCCGGTTGTAGAGCAGGACGGCCGCCGGATCGAGCGTCGCGACGAACGAGAGTCCGTTGTCGCGCGACGGGTCCGCGAGACAGTCCATCCAGGTCTCGAGGCCGATGGCATGCTTCTCGACCGCGCGCGACATGGTGGCCAGCGTGAGCTCGGGGTCGGTCAGGTCGACATGGATCCCGGATCCCGCGGAGGGCGGCGGGCCTTCGGCGGTCGCCGGCCGGAACAGATCGCAGCCACCCGAGAATCCCACGCACGTCGACCAGCCGATGGTCAGGCACAACGCGAGGATCGGGGCACGACGGCGCATCACAGGTCCCACGAGAGTTGGAGCTGACCGTTCCAGAAGCCCTGCGAGAGTCCCGGCTGCTCCTGCGGGATCCCCTGCGACCACGAGGTGGCGCTGGTGTTCGAACTGGTCCGATTGATGTTGCCCGTGAGCTTCCCGCGGCTCCCCAGGGCGACGTTGAGTGTAGCACCGCCGGAGAACGTGAAGCTCTGGTCGCGCCGGCTGGGAGCCAGCGCACCGTTCTGAGTGCTCTTGCGGTCGCTGGAGGTGTAGTTGGGGCCGAACACGAACACCAGCATGGGCGACGGGCGGTAGGAGAACTGGCCGACCAGCGTGTAGTTCTTCGACTCGTCCGCCTTCGTGAATCCCTCCTGGCCGTCGGCCTGGAGCGTGTAGTTCCCGCCAGGCTGGTAGACCGCGCTGTGCGTCATGCTGAACTCGAATCGCGGGGACAACACGGCGGACATGGTGGTCGTCGTGCGGTAGAGCAGGGTCAGGCGATTGGTGGTCGGGCGATAGACGTAGGTGAGGTAGTCGGCCAGGATGCCGTTGCTCTGGTTGACCGTGAGGTCGGGGAACAGGCGGTAGGACCAGCGCCAATCGGCCCCGTAGCGATTGTCCTGGCTGTTGGCCCCGGTGCTGCCCGAGGGGATGTTGATGGTCAGCGAGCGCTGCACGTCGAGCGCGACCCCGGTGTTGAAGTCCTGCGTGGGCACGTAGTCCGCTCCCAGGCGATAGCCCTGGTCGTAGCGGTCGTTGTCGACCGGCGGTGTCGGGTAGGTCCCGATCGTCGTGTAGCGCGCGGAGGTCAGGCTCACGGAGCCCTTGGCGTGCAGGGTCAGGTGCCCGCCCGCGATCGGTCGATCCACGGAGACCTGGATCCTGCGGTCGTGGCTGCGCTGGCCGTAGCCACCGGTCGCGGCCCGGCGCGGGTAGTCGCTGTTCGTGACGCCGTTCGAGAACTGCCACTCGAAGGGCAGGCTCAGGACGATGTAGCGGCCATCGGCGCTGATCCCGAGCGTGCGGCCGGTCGTGAACGTCGCAAGCGCGTCGTTCTGAGCGGTCTGGGTCTTCGACCATCGGCCGGTGACGTTCACCAGGCGGTCGTTGTCGAGCCGCCCGCGCACCGTGAGCTCGGCGCCATCGTTCTGGTTGATGAGCTGCTGGACGCGCGCAGTGTCCAGCGCCGGCGGGGTCTCGGTCACCGAGCGCGAGAGCCGATAGTTCAGATTGGCGCCCACCGGGGACGACGTGAACAGGCCGAGCGTGCCGCTCAGGTTCCGGCGCGAGTCCCGGGTGCGGAACGTGACGTCCGATTCGGGCTGTCGCGTCCGGGTGAGGTTGCCCGACAGGAGTCCGCTCACGTCTCCCGTCAGAAATCCGCCGCGCGAGTAGCGCACGCGTCCGTCGACCTGAGCGCTCGACCCGCGCTTGACCTGGCGCACGTCGGTCAGGTCCACCGCGCCCGGTAGCACGTTCAGCTCGGTGTTCAGGTTCTTCGTCGGGCGGGCCTTGAATCGCACGGGGGCGGAGAACTCGTTCGTCGTGGCCGCCGCGTCGGTCGACGCGGGGTAATCGTAGCGATACACGTGCGCGCGACCTCCGACCGAGAATTCGCGCGAGAAGCGCCACCCGGCCTCGGTCACCATGTCGCGGGTCTGCTGTGGCGCGCTCCCCTTGGCGTCCTTGATGCGCGCCATCGTGATGGTGGTCTGGTTGTTGAGCACCAGAGCGCGCGAGACGTAGTTCCAGTGGGCCCCGCTCAGCCAGCTGCTCGAGGTGCGCTGGATGTCGTAGGTCGAGTTGTACCCGAACTGGTTCGTGAAGTCCGCGGTGGCCGCCAGCGGGTTGAAGCGCTCGCGCTGCATCACCGCGGCCACGCTGTCCATCGGGACCGCCAGGCTGTCGGCCAGCTTCACGATCCGCCACAGCGGCGCCCGGTAGCGGATCGAGAGCGCGCGCAGGGTGTCGGCGGTGACCCGCAGGCTGTCCGCGAGCGGGAACAGCGTGTCGAACTTGAGCCCCAGGGTGTCCCGGAGCAGCGTGGTGTCGGCGTTGGCGTAGTACCGGACGGGGGTCTGGGCGCGGCCCGGAAGGGTGGCGGCGAGCAGGCCCAGCACGATCGGGACGAGGAGGACCGCGAGACGGCTCGGGTGCATCATGCGGGCTCGGGACGGGCCGGATTCATCGAGTGGGCAGGCTAGCATCGGCGCGGAAACCCGGTCAACGACCGCGGGCACCACTGGGCATACCCCGGGACCGCCGTCCTGCGCCCGAAAAGTCGCGTTCTCCCGAGTCGCCCGGCGGGCTGCGAGGCCCACGGAACGCGCCGATCGATGCGGTCCACGGCGGGGCGCGAACGCGGAGGGCGATGAGCGCCTTGCGGCTCCCGGGACCCCGATGCTAGCGTGCGACCGCCCGGCAGGCAGGGACGCTCGGATGCGACTCCCTGCCGAACCTCCCTAGCCGGTGCCGTCGTAGGTGTCACCCCGACGCTCGCCACACCACCCAGCCGGAGGGCAGGGATGTTCCTCGACAGCCTGATGGGCTTCTTCTCCACGGACGTGGCCATGGACCTGGGCACGGCGAACACGCTGGTGTTCGTCAAGGGCCGCGGCATCGTCCTCAACGAGCCCTCCGTGGTCGCGGTGGACAAGGCCACCGGCAAGGTGCTCGCGGTCGGCACCGCGGCCAAGCTGATGCTCGGCCGCACCCCCGACGAGATCAACGCGATGCGCCCGCTCAAGGACGGCGTCATCGCGGACTTCGAGATCACCGAGGACCTGCTGCGCGAGTTCGTGCACCGCGTCCAGAAGCACAAGTTCCTGGTGCGCCCGCGCATCATCATCTGCGTGCCCTCGGGAATCACCGAGGTCGAGCGCCGCGCGGTGAACGACTCCGCGGTGCGCGCCGGCGCGCGCGAGGTGCTGCTGGTGCCGGAGCCGATCGCCGCCGCGATCGGCGTCGGGCTGCCGGTCGACACGCCGACCGGCAACATGGTCGTCGACATCGGCGGCGGCACCACCGAGATCGCGGTGATCGCGCTCAACGGCATCGTCACCAAGACCTCGCATCCGCGTCGGCGGCGACGAGACTGGACGAGGCGATCGTCAACTACGCGAAGAAGGCGTACAACATGCTGATCGGCGAGCAGACCGCCGAGCGCATCAAGATCGAGATCGGCTCGGCGTTCCCGCTCGCCGAGGAGATGGACATGGAGATCAAGGGGCGCGACCTCGTGCGCGGCATCCCGCGCACGCTGCGCGTCTCCGAGCGTCGAGATCCGCGAGGCGCTCCAGGAGCCGGTGGGCGCGATCGTGAACGCGCTGCGCGAGTGCCTCGAGCGCACGCCGCCCGAGCTGGCCGCCGACATCGTGGATCGCGGCATCTTCCTGACCGGCGGCGGCGCGCTGCTGCGCGGCCTCGACCTGCTGCTGCGCGAGGTCACGAACCTCAACATCCGCGTCGCCGAGGATCCGCTCACCTCGGTCGTGCTCGGAGCGGGCAAGATCCTCGAGCAGCTCGAGGACTTCGAGAAGGTGCTCGTGAGCGGACACCGGGACTGATCGATGGGAGGCTTCCTCCCGCCGGCGGAGCGCCGCAGCAGCGTCCTGTTGGGCGCCTACGCGGCGCTCTCGCTGCTTCTGCTGATCGTCGGCGACCACATCCCGCAGGGCGCGCTGCGCGGGATCGGCGCGTGGGTGTTCTCGCCGTTCGACCGCGTGGTGCTGTCGGCCGACCGCATCGCGGCCGCCTGGCGCGAGAACCAGCAGCTCCACCAGCGCCTCGCCGAGCTCGAGATCGAGAACCAGCGCCTGCGCGTGGCGGGGGTGGAGAACCTGCGGCTGCGCGACAGCCTCGAGCTGCCGGTCCCTTCGGGCATGACGCTGCGGCCGGTGGAGGTGCTGGCGCTCGCGGGCGACGCACCGCCGCTCGCGGCCACGGTGAGCGCCGGCCGGCGCCAGGGTGTGCAGGAGGGCGACGTGGTGATCACGCGCGAAGGCCTGCTCGGCCGCGTCGGCGAGGCGTGGCCCTCGCTCGCGCGGGTGGTGCTCCTGACCGATCCCAACTCGGCGGTCGCCTGCGAGGTCGAGAGCACGGGCGTGCTCGGCGTGCTGCGGGCCGCGCCGGCGCCCGACCCGCACCTGGTGCTGACGGGCGTGCCGCTCTCGGACACCGTGCGCAGCGGCCAGCGCGTGATCACGTCGGGCCTCACCGCCCGCTACCCGCGCGGGCTGCCGGTCGGGCGCGTGGTGCGCGCCGTGCGCGATCCGAGCGGCCTCACGCAAGAGGTCGAGATCGAACCGGCGGCGCGGCTGTCGCGCATCCGCCACGCGTTCGTGCTGGTGCGTCCGGCCGGCGCCGGGAGGACACGATGAAGGCCGTGCTCTCGCTGCTGATCCTCGCGTTCGTCGCGCTGCTGCTGCGCTCCACCGCGCTGAGCGCGCTGGCGGCCCGCGGGCTCACGCTCGACGTGCTGGCGTTCGTCACCGTGGTGTGGGCGCTGCGCCACCACGAGTCGTGGGGCTCCACGTTCGGATTCGTGCTGGGGCTGTTCGCAGATCTCGACGTTGCCCACTGGCTCGGGCGGCACGCCCTGATGCTGGCGTTGATCGGCTACGTCGTCGGCCGACTCAGCCGCACGCTGGTGCGCGACAGCGCGCGCACCCAGCTGGTGCTGTTCTTCGTCGCGACGCTGGTGCACCAGACCTGGGCGATGCTGTTCGAGTCGGGCACGCCCTCCGCGCTCCTGCTGCTGGCGGGCCGGGCGCTGCTGGGCTCGGCGGTCAGCGCACTCGCGGGCACCGCGCTGCTCGGCATCGTTCGCCAGGTCAGCGGGCAACCCCTGTTCGGTCATGCAGCCGTCGGTTCGCGTCCGTCCGCTTAGGGAGGAGCGCTTCCGGCTGCTCGCGGCGCTCGCGGGCAGCGGATTCGCGCTCGTGGTGCTGGGCCTGCTGCGGTTGCAGGTGGTCGAGCACGACCGCTACCGCGAGCTGGCGAAGGAGAACCGCGTGCGGCTCGAGGTGCTGCGCGCGCCGCGCGGGGCGATCTACGATCGCAACGGCGAGCTGCTCGCCGACAGCGCCCCCTCGTTCACCATCGTGTTTCGCCCGTTCCCGGCGGAGAGCGCGCACCGTATCCGCGAGACGCGCTCCGAGGAGTGGATCTCGCGCGTCAGCGCGGTGGTCGGCCTCGATACCCTGCTGTTGCGCCGCCGCGTCGCGGAGGCGAACGCCACCGGGAAGTCCGCGGTGCTGCGACGCACCGCGCCGTTCGAGGTCCTGGCCGCGGTCGAGGAGGTGCGCGGCGAGCTGCCGGGGCTCGAGGTGCAGGTCGAGCCGATCCGGCGCTATCCCAACGGCACGCTGGCGGCCCACCTGCTCGGCTACGCGGGCGAGATCAACGATCAGGAGCTCGTGGAGCGGGGAGTGCTCGGCTACCGCCCCGGAGACTTGATCGGGCGCACCGGCGTCGAGCGGGCGTACGAGGACATCCTGCGCGGGGTGGACGGCGCGGAGTTCGTGGTGGTCAACGCCATGGGGCGGCGGGTCTCGACCCTGACCGAGGGACCGCCGCGGCCGCCGGTGGCGGGCCACGATCTGCGGCTGACGCTCGACCTGAAGGTGCAGCGCGCGCTCGAGGAGGCGATGGACGGCGTCGAGCGGGGCGCGGCCGTGGTGCTGGATCCGCGCGATGGCGGGGTGCTCGCGCTGGTGAGCCGGCCGGCCTACGACCCGAACGAGTTCTCCTACGGGCTCACGCGCGCGCGCTGGGAGGAGATCTCGAGCGGCGGCTCGAATCCGCTGCTCGACCGCGCGCTGCAGGGCGTCTATCCGCCCGGCTCCACGTTCAAGATCGTGACCATGACCGCCGCCCTGCGCAGCGGGGTGGCCACTCGCGCGACGCGGCTGGCGCCGTGCTCCGGGCACTACGTGTTCGGCGGCCGCGCGTTCGGCTGCTGGAACCCGCGCGGGCACGGCTCGCTCGATTTCGTCGGCGCCCTGCAGCACTCCTGCGACGTGTACTTCTACCAGATCGGCATCCGCCTCGGGCTCGACGCGCTCTCGCGCACCGCCAAGGACCTGGGACTCGGCGACCGCACCGGCATCGACCTGCCGCAGGAGCGGCGCGGGCTGATCCCGGATGCCGCGTGGTACGAGCGGCGGTGGGGCAAGGGAGGGATGCGCAAGGGCGTGATGCTGAACCTCGCGATCGGCCAGGGCGAGCTGCTGCTCACGCCCCTGCAGCTGGCTCTGATGACCGCGGAGATCGCCGAGAGCGGCCGCGCACTGCGCCCGCACATCGTCGACCACGTGAGCGGCGCGCGCGACTTCAGGGTCGAGCGCCCGACCCAGAGCGGGGTGACGGCGAGCGCCGAGACCTGGGCGGCGATCCACGAGGGGCTCGAATTGGTGATCGACTCGGGCACCGGCACGGCGGCGCGCATACCGGGCGTGCGGGTGGCCGGCAAGACCGGGACGGCGCAGAATCCGCACGGCAAGGACCACGCGCTGTTCGTGTGCTATGCCCCGGTCGAGGACCCGCGGATCGCGATCGCGATGGTGGTCGAAAACAGTGGACACGGCGGCAGCGTGGCCGCGCCGCGCGCCCGGCGCGTGCTCGCGCGCGTGCTGCTGCCGGACTCGGTCGCCACCGCGCTGCTCCACCCGCGCGCGGCCGTCACGCACGTCATGCCCGACACCACGGGGGACACCGTTGCCGACTAGACTCCGCCTGCACGTTCCGCCGCTCGACACGCCAATGGCGCTCGCGGCGCTCGGCCTGGTGTTCATCGGCCTCGCGATCGTGTTCAGCGCCACCTCGGTGCCGGGGGCGCACGAGGGCCTGTGGACGCGCCAGCTGCTGTGGGCCGGCGTGGCGCTCGTCGCGGCGTGGGTGGCGGCCGCCATCCCGCTGCGCGTGTACGACTCGCTGGCGTGGCCGTTCTACGGAGTCGCGCTGCTGCTGCTCGTGGCGGTGCTGGTGATCGGTCACAGCGCGATGGGTGCCAAGCGCTGGCTCGACCTGGGCCCGATCAAGTTCCAGCCTTCCGAGCTGGCGAAGATCGCCACCGTCGTGCTGCTCGCGCGCCGCTTCGACGATCCCAAGCTCGACCTGCGCAAGGTCGGCCACTGGGTGCCGCCGCTGATCCTGGTGCTGATCCCGTTCGCGCTGGTCGCCAAGGAGCCCGACCTCGGCACCTCGCTGTCGTTCCCGGTGATCCTCGTGGCGATGTATTTCTGGGCGGGCATGCCGCTCGGCAGCCTGCTGCTGGGGCTGTCGCCGGTGTTCAACGTGGTGCTGTTCTTCATCACCGGCTCGCTGTGGTGGTTCGGCGGGCTGTTCGTGGCGCTGCTGGCGTTCGCGCGCCCGCGGCTGCCGCTGCTGATCGCGGTGCTGGTCATGAACGTGGCGGTGGGTGCCTCGATGCCGCGCATCTGGAACCATCTCGAGGAATATCAGAAGCGCCGCATCGAGACGTTTCTGAATCCGGACAACGATCCGTACGGGTCCGGGTATCAGATCATCCAGTCGCGGATCGCGATCGGCTCCGGCGGCGTGCTGGGGAAGGGCTACCTGAAGGGCACTCAGAAGGCGCTCGCCTTCCTGCCCATGCGTCACACCGACTTCATCTTCTCGGTGGTGGGCGAGGAGCTGGGGCTGCTGGGCTCGTTGACGGTGGTGCTACTGTACGCGGTCGTCATCCTGCGTGGGTTCCGCCTCGCGGTGATCGCACGCGGTGCGTTCGCCAGCCTGATGGCGGTGGGCTTGGTGTCCGCCCTGTTCTACCAGGTGATGGTGAACATGCTCATGACCATCGGCTGGGCGCCGGTGACCGGGCTGCCGCTGCCGTTGCTGTCGTACGGCGGGACCGCGCTGATCGTGAACGGCGTCCAGCTTGGCCTGCTCCAGAACGTGGCGCTGCGGCGCCGGGAGTTCTGATTCCGTGCATCCCGAAATCCTCCACTGGGGGGCGCTTCACATCCGCTCCTACGGCCTGATGCTCGCGATCGCGTTCCTGTTCGGCACCTGGCTGGCGCTGCGCGAGGCGCGCCGGCTGCGGATCGACGAGGACGCGCTGGTGACCATCATCCTGGCCACGCTCGTGTGCTCGGTGCTGGGGGCGCGGCTGCTTTACGTGATGGAGCACCTCGAGGACTTCCGCCGCCAGTGGGGCAGCGTGCTGGCACTGTGGCAGGGCGGGCTCACGCTCTATGGCGGCATCGTGGGCGGCACGGTGGCCGGCCTGCTGGTCGCGCGGCGGCTCCACCAGCCGATGTGGACCGTGGCCGACGCGCTCACCCCGTCGCTGGCCCTGGGCACCATGTTCGGGCGCGTCGGATGCTTCCTCAACGGTTGCTGCTACGGGCGCCCCACCCGGCTGCCGTGGGGCGTCGAGTTCCCGGCCGACTCCTTCGCGGGGCTCGACTACGGGACGGTGCCCGTGCATCCGTCGCAGCTCTACAACGCCGCCGCCGGACTGGGGCTGTTCGCGCTGGCCTGGGCGCTGCGCAAGCGGCTGGCGCCCCCCGGCACGCTGTTCTGGGGCTTCGTGCTGGCGTTCTCCCTGGTGCGCATCCCGATCGACCTGACGCGCGCCTACGAGCCCGGCGCCGTGCTCGCGACGATCGGCGGGGTGCCGTTCACCGAGAGTCAGCTCACCAGCGTCGCGCTCGCGCTGTTCGGCGTGCTCATGATGCTGCGCCTGCGGCGCAGCGTGCCGGCGTGAGCGCCCGCCGTGCGCCTCGCGGTCCTCGGTGATCCGCTGAGCTACACCCGCTCGCCCGAACTCCATCGCGCGGGGCTCGCGGCACTCGGCCTGCACGGCGAGTCCGAACCGCTCCGGGTGACGCCCGCGCGGCTCGGCAGCGTGTTCGCCGAGCTGATCGCGGCGGGGTTCCGCGGCGTGAACCTCACGTCTCCGCTCAAGGAGGCCGCGCTCGGGCACGTCGGCGCGATCGCGCCGTCCGCGCGGCGCGCGCGGTCGGTGAACACGGTCTCGTTCGACGCCGACGCCGTGCGCGGCGACACCACCGACGGCGCCGGCTTCATCGATCTGCTGCGCGCCCAGGGTCGCGCGTGCGATGGCCTGCGCGTCGTGCTGCTGGGGGCCGGCGGAGCGGCGCGCAGCATCGGCCTCGCGCTCATCGAGGCGGGCGCGTCGGTCACGGTCGCGGCGCGGCGCCCCGCCGCGGCGGCCGCCGCGTGGCACGAGATCGCCGGTGCCGCGGTGATCCCGTGGGGCACGGAGTCGGTGCACGCGGCGGTGGCGGTGGCCGACGTGGTGGTGAACGGCACGCCGCTCGCGGGCCTCAGCGGTGCCTATCCCGTGGAGCGCATCCCGCCCGCCGCGCTGGTGCTGGACCTGGTGTACGGGCCCGAGCCGACCCCGTGGGTGCTGGCGGCGCGCGCGGCCGGCCGCCAGTCCTTCGACGGCCTCGGACTGCTGGTGCACCAGGCGCGGCGGGCGCTCGCGATCTGGACCGGGCGCGAAGTGCCGCTGGAGCCGCTCGCGCGCGCGGTCGGATGGCCCCGATGAGCGGCGCGGCCGCCGCCCTCGCCGCCACCGCGGGCTGCCGGGGCCCGGCGGCGCTCGCCGCCGGCGCGCGCGCGCTGCGACCGCTGGCGGAGGTGCTCGAGGCGTTCGCGCTCCCGCAGCGCTGCCCGGGCTGCGGAGCCGCCGCCGATCCCCGCGCGCTGCTGTGCGCGGACTGCCTCGCCCGCATCCCGCGCGTGGCGATCGCGCTCTGCGCGCGATGCCTCGCGCGCGGCCGCGAGCCGGTCGGCTGCCGGCGCCACGCCGCGCACGTCGTGTGGCCGGCATGGATCTACGACGAGCGTGCGGCGCTGGTGGTGCACGCGCTCAAGTTCGCCGCGCGGCCCGCGCTCGCGGAGTCGCTCGGCACGGCGATCGCCGCGGCGCTGCCGCCCGCGCTGGCGCCCGAGCTGGTGATCGGGGTGCCGCTGCACGCGGCGCGCCGGCGCGAGCGCGGCTACGACCAGGCCGCGCTGCTCGCGTCGGCGGTGGCCGAGCGCCTCGGGGTGCCGCTGCTGCAGGGGCCGCTGGTGCGCGTGCGGCCCACCCGGGCGCAGGCGCGCCTCGACGCGCGCGCGCGGCGCGCGAACCTGGCGGGCGCATTCCGACTCGCGCGGCCCGCTGGGGTCGCGGGCCGGCGGGTGCTGGTGGTGGACGACGTGATCACCACCGGATCGACGCTCGAGTCGTGCCTCGACACGCTCGCCGCCGCCGGCGCCGAGCCGGCCGCGGCCGCGCTCGCCTGGGCCCAGTGACATGGCCCACCTGCACATTCCCGACGGGCTGCTGCCGCTGATGGTGTGGGTGCCCGCCCTGTTGCTCGCGCTCGTGCTGTTGGCCATCAGCGCGCGCGGCGGCGAGGGCGACGCGCGGCGACGGCTGGGCTACCAGAGCGCGCTCGGCGCCCTGGTGCTGGCGGCGATGGCGATCGAGATCCCGCTCGGGCCGCTCGAGTACCATCTGAGCCTGATCGGCCCGCTCGGAGTGCTGGTGGGTGCGGCGGGGGGCTACCAGGTGGTGTTCATCGCGGTCACCATCCTGGCGTTCGTCGGGCACGGCGGCTTCACCGTGATCGGGCTCAACGCGCTGGTGCTGGGGGCCGGCACCGCGCTCGCGCGCCCGCTGTACCGCGCCTTCGCCGCCCGCATGAGCGCGCCGGGCGCGCTCGCGGCCGCCACGGCAGGCGCCCAGGCGGTGTCCGGGCTGCTGTGGGTGGTGGTGATCGTGGCCGCGATGCAGCTGCGCCCCGGGTTCGCGTTCGAGCCGCTCCACGGCGCCCATCCGCTCCACGCCGGGCGTACGATGGCCCTCGGCGCGGTGGCGCTGCCGATGTGGCTGCTGGGGATCGCGATCGAGACGCTGGTCGCGTACGGGACCGGACGATTCCTGGCGCGGGTGCGGCCCGATCTGCTGCCGACTGCGGGGAGAACGCGATGATCGACACCATCTCGCGCATCGACTGGTACGCGAGCGCCGGGGGCACGCTGTGGCACCGCGCGAGCGCGCTGTCGAAGCTGTTGCTCGCGGCCGGGCTCATCGCGCTCGCGGTGCTGGCGCCGTCGCTCGCGCTGGTGGGTGCGCTGTTCGGGTGCGCGCTCGCGCTGGCGGCCACCAGCCGCCTGCCCGTGCGGCTGGTGCTCGCGGCCGCCGGATACCCGATCGTGTTCTCGCTGGTGTTCGTGTTCGCCGCCTGGGACGGCACCTGGGCGACGCCGCTGCGACTGCTGGCGCGGCCGATCACCGCGAGCCTCACCGCGGTGTGGCTGGTGGGGACCACGCCCTACCCCGACCTGTTCGCCCCGCTCTCGCGATTGCTGCCGCGCGCGGCCGGCGACGGCCTGTTCCTGACCTATCGGGCGCTGTTCGAGCTGCTGGCGCGGATCGAGCGCCTGTGGCGCGCGATGCGGCTGCGCGGCGGGACGAGCGCGCCGCCACCGCGCCGGCTCACGCTCGCGGGCGAGGGCCTCGGAACGCTCGTGCTGTACGGATTCGAGCGCAGCGAACGACTGGTCGCGGTCCTCCAGCTGCGCGGCCACTCGGGGCGCATGTGCGGCTGCCGGCACTGGGCCGAGTGGACGCGCGCCGACCTCGGCGTGGCGCTGGCGGGCGTCGCGGCGGCGGCGGCGGCCGTTCTGCTGTGGAGGACGCCGTGAGCGAGCCGATCGTCCGGGTCTCGTGCGTGCGCCACGTGTACCCCGACCGCACCGAGGTCCACCTGTGCGGGCTCGACTTCGTGGTCGCGCCGTCCGAGCGCGTGGTGATCCTGGGGCCGAACGGCTGCGGCAAGACCACGCTGCTCTACCACATCCTGGGCCTGCTGGAGCCGGCCGAGGGCGAGGTGTCGGTGTTCGGGGTCAGCCCCGCGCGCCACTTCAACCGCATCCGCGAGCGCATCGGCGTGCTGCTGCAGAACGTCGAGGAGCAGATCCTGGCGCCGACGGTGTGGGACGACGTGTCGTTCTCGCCGCGCTCGTACGGCTACCCCGATGCCGAGGTGGAGCGGCTGGTCGAGGAGGCGCTCGGGATGGTGGGCATCGCGCACCTGCGTCACAAGGTCTGCCATCACCTCTCGGGCGGCGAGAAGCGCAAGGTGGCGCTCGCCGGCGCGCTGGTGTTGCAGCCCGAGCTGCTGGTGCTCGACGAGCCGTTCGAAGGGCTCGATCCGGCGTCGCGCAGCGACCTGGTCGAGCTGCTCAACCGCCTGCACCGCGACCACGGCGTCTCGCTGGTGATCGCGACCCACGACGTGAACGTGGTCCCCGCGATGGCGGACCAGGTCTACGTGCTGCTGCGCGGTGGCGAGATCGTGGCGCAGGGGCCGCCCGCCACCATCTTCCGCGATCCCGGCATGCTGCGTCGCAGCAACATCGAGCCGCCGGTGCTGGCCGAGCTGTTCCAGCGCCTCGAGGAGAAGGGCCTGAGGCTCGGCCGCCCGACCTCGGTCGACGAGGCGGCCGAGACACTCGCGCGCGGCCTCGCCGCGCGGCGGGAGCCGGATGCGTCATGAGCGAGGACCTGTTCGGCGGTGTAGCGCCTGAGTCCGCGAGCCGCAGCCCGCTCGCCGACCGCATGCGCCCGCGGACGTTCGACGAGCTGGTCGGGCAGGAGCACCTGTTCGCGCCGGGCTCGCCGCTCGCGCTCATGCGCGACGGCAAGCACCTCGCCTCCGTCGTGCTGTGGGGTCCGCCGGGCACCGGCAAGACCACCATCGCGCGCCTGCTCGCGCAGACCGCCGGCGTGCGGTTCGTGCAGTTCAGCGCCGTGCTCTCGGGCGTGAAGGAGGTGCGCGAGACCATGGAGCGCGCGGTGCTCGAGCGCCGCCGCTCGGGCCGGCCGACGCTGCTGTTCGTGGACGAGATCCACCGCTTCAACAAGGCTCAGCAGGACGCGTTCCTCTCGCACGTCGAGAAGGGCGACATCGTGCTGATCGGCGCCACCACCGAGAACCCCTCCTTCGAGGTGAATGCGGCGCTGCTCTCGCGCGCCCGCGTGGTGGTGCTGAAGGATCTCGCGCCCGCCGACCTGCGCACGCTGCTGGAGCGCGCGCTCGCCGACCCCGAGCGCGGCATCGGCGGCTCGCTCACCGCCGATCCCGAGGCGCTCGACCTGCTGGCGAACGCCGGCGACGGCGACGCGCGGCGCGCGCTCGGGGCGCTCGAGCTGGCGGCGGCCGCGGCGGTGCAGGGGCGCATCACGCTCGACAGCGCGCGCCAGGCGCTCGCGCGCCGCCACCTGCGTTACGACCGCGCGGGCGAGGAGCACTACAACCTGATCTCGGCGCTCCACAAGTCGCTGCGCGACTCCGACCCGCACGCCGGGCTCTACTGGCTGGCGCGCATGTTCGCCGCCGGCGAGGATCCGCTGTACGTCGCGCGCCGGCTGGTGCGCTTCGCGAGCGAGGACGTGGGCAACGCCGACCCCCAGGCGCTGGTGATCGCGGTGGCCGCGTTCCAGGCCTATCACCAGCTCGGCACCCCCGAGGGCGAGCTGGCGATCGCCCAATGCTGCGCCTACCTGGCGACCGCGGCCAAGAGCAACGCCGTGTACCTGGGCCTGGGCAAGGCGCAGGCCGAGGTCGAGGAGAGCGGCTCGCTGGCGCCGCCGCTGGTGATCCGCAACGCGCCCACGCGCCTGATGAAGGAGCTCGGCTACGGCGCCGGCTACCGCTACGCGCACGACGAGGCCGGCGGCATCGCCGACCAGCAGCACCTGCCGGACGAGCTGGTGGGCCGGCGCTTCTACGAGCCGACGACTCACGGGCACGAGGCCGAGATCGCGCGCCGCATGCGGGCGTGGGAGGCCCTGCTGGCGAAGCGCGCGCAAGAAGGCACCGCGGGCGGCGAGGCCGGCGGCGAGTCGCGCTGAGCGGCGCGCGGTACCACGCGCGCCCGCGGATCACGCCGGCCGCAGCAGCAGTCGGAACGTGGCCCCCCGACCGGGCGTGCTCTCGGCCTCCAGCCCGCCTTCCATGCTGGCCGCCTGCTCGCGCGCCAGCGCGAGCCCGAGGCCGAGGCCACCGACGGTGCGGGTGCTCGAGCCGTCCCCCTGGCGGAACGCGTCGAACAGCCGCTCGAGACGGTCCGGCTCGATCCCCGGACCGTCGTCCACGACCTCGATCCCCAGCCAGCGCTCGTCCGCGCGCTGGAGCACGGCGGCGCGGATCACGATCCGGGTGCCGGGCGGGGTGAAGCGCATCGCGTTGTCGACCAGCGCGTCGAGCGTGCGCTCGAGACGGCGGGGATCGGCCAGCGCGGCCGGCAGGGGTTCCTCGATCCGCGTCTCGAGCGTGCGCAGCCCCGCGAGCACGCCGGGGCGGCGCTCGGCGGCGTAGCGCTCGAGCGCGGCCGGCAAAGCCACCGGTTCGAGCGTCGCGCGTCCGGCCCCGTCGGAGAGCGCGGAGTATTCGAGCAGGTCCCGCACCATGCGCGTCAGCCGCTCGATCTGCACCAGCATCGCCTCGCACGCGCGCATCTGGAGCTCGCTCGCGCCCTCGGCGTCCGCCAGGATCTCGAGGTAGCCCTGCAGCACCGCGAGTGGCGTGCGCATCTCGTGGTTCACGTTCTGGACGAACTGCGCCTTGAGGTGGTCGGCCTGGGTGAGCTCCTCGTTCGCGCGGCGCAGCCGGCGGTTGACTTCGGCGGTGTGCTGCTGGAGGCGGGCGTTCTCGAGCGCCGCGCCCAGCATGCGCGCCGCGGTCCGCAGGTGGTCGAGGTCGAGGCTCCGGTAGGGCTCGCCGCCCACCCGCGCGCCGAGCGCCAGCACGCCGATGCGCCGATCGCGCGCGAGGATCGGCACCACTGCCGCGAATCCCGCCTGTCGCGCCGCGGCCGGCAGCTCGAGCTCCTTCGGTTCGCCGTCGGCCGCGCCCGCCGGCTCGGGCGCCTGCCGCAGCCGCGGTCCGAGTGCGGCCGCCTCGCCCTCCGGCAGCCCGAAGGCCGCCAGCGGCACGGCCGCGTCGGGATCGTCCGCGGGGAAGCCCCACACCGCGGCGCGCGGCGTCCCGAAGTGTCCCAGCAGATTGAGGAGCGCGAGCTCGCCCATCGCGAACGGGTCGCGCGACAGATCGAGTTCGTGACTCAGCTCGAACAGTGCCATCAGCGAGTTCTCGCGCCGCTCCGCCAGCCGCGCGTCCGGCAACTCGCGCGGTCCCGGCGGGAGCGGCGTCAGCCGCGGCGGCCGCGGGCGCCGGCCGCGGCCTGGAGTGCGATCGCGTGCGGGCTCGCCCATGTCAGCTGCCCAGCCGGCCGAGCGCTTCGTCCTCGGTCTCGCCGATCCTGAGGAACTGGTCCAGGTTGAGCAGGCCGAGCACGGTCCGCACCGCGCCCGACACCGGAGCCAGCCGCAGTCCGCCACCTTCCTTGCCGAGCGTCTCGGCCAGCACCATGAGCGCGCCGACTCCGGCCGAGGAGATGAAACGCACCTCGGCGAGGTTCAGCAGCAGCAGCGCACCCGCGCGGCGAGCCGCCAGGCTCTCGCGCAGCAGGCGCGGGGCGGTGCGGCCATCGACGCGGCCGCGCACGCGCACCACGGTGGCCGGTGGGTGGCTGCGATCGATCTCGATCTCGAAGTCATCCGCCATGTCGTCGCTCCTCGGGTTGGACAACGGCGCGTCCGGGATCGAACGCCAGCAGCGTGAGATTGCCGGCGGCCGTCCCCGGCCGGAAGACCACTTCGCTCAGCGCGCGGTGGATCAGCTCGAGCCCCAGACCACGCCCGCGACGCCACGCCTCGTGGTGCGCGGGATCGAACGGATGGCGCCGCTCGGGGCGGAACGGGAAGCCGCGGTCGCGGAGCACGAAGCACCCGGCCCGCACGCGCTCGGCGGTTCCGCCGGCCGGATCGATGGCCGGGAGCCACCAGAGCTCGAGCGGCGCCTCGGCGCCCGGCGCCGATCCGTGCTCCACCACGTTGGCGCACAGCTCGTGGAGCGCCGACTCGATGACCAGGCGCGCGTCCGCGTCGAGCGCGCCGACGTCGGGGAGGCCGGCGATCCACGGGCCCAGCGCCTCGAGCGCCGCGAGCCGCGGAGCGAGCTCCAGTCGATGGCCGCGCGCGCGCGCGTGCTCGAGCAGCGCGAGCGGGTCGGCGGCCGCGAGCGGGGCTCGCGCCGGGATCGCGCCGGCGAGCGGCGCGGCGCGCGCCACCGCGAGCAGGGTCTGGTCGTCGGCCGGCGCCCCGCCGCCGGACCACCGCGCGAGCGCGTCGCCGAGTGCCGCGACCACCGCCTCGGCACCGCGGGCGGCGTGCTCGATCACGACGCGTTCGATGCCGTCGAAGCCGAACTCCCGCTCGGCCGGGTCGGTGGCCTCGCTGGCGCCGTCGGTGAACTGGAACAGCAGGTCGCCGGGCTCCAGCGTCACGGTGCGATCCTCCAGCGTGCCGCGCAGCACTCCGCCGCGCACCGCGCCGATCGGGATGCCGCGCGTGGGGTGCCACTCGACCTGGGCCGCGGCCGCGCGCCACACCAGCAGCGGGGAGTGGCCGGCCGAGGCGTACTGAAGCGTGCCGCTCGCCGGGTCGAGGGTGCCGTAGAACATCGTCACGAAGGTGCCGGGGGTCAGGGTGGGAGCGAGCTGCTCCTCGAGTGCCGCGAGCAGCGCGGCCGGCGAGTGATGCTCGGCGCGCAGCGCCCGCAGCAGCGCGGACACCATCGACATCACCAGGCAGCCGCCCAGCCCCTTGCCGGAGACATCGGCGATCGCGACCGCCCAGCGTCCGTCCGCGAGCGGGAGCAGATCGAAGTAGTCGCCGCCGACCTCGGCCGCGGCGCGGTGCGAGCCGCACAGCGTGAAGTCGCCGACCGTGCGGGAGCCGGCCGGCAGCAGGTGCTCCTGGATCTGACGCGCCAGCTCGACGTCGCGCGCCAGCCGTTCCTTCTCGACCATCTCGTGCCGCGCGACCTTGAGGCGGGCCGCCATGTCGTCGACCGCGTCGGCGAGCAGTCCCAGCTCGGTCCCGCTGCGGAGCGCGATCGGGGCATCGAGGTCGCCGCGCCCGATGCGCTCGAGGCCCGCGCGCAGCGCCCCGATGGGACGCAGCAGCGCGGTCAGCAGCAGGAACGCGAGCACGCTCCCCGCCGCCAGCACCAGCGCGACCAGCAGCAGCTGCTGTCGCCGCGCGGCGGCGACGGTCTGCTCGACGTAGGCGCGGCGCAGGCCGACCACCGCGAGGCCCAGCCGCTGCCCGGCGGCGCTGGCCACGGGCACCGAGGCCACCAGCAGGTCGGGATCGCCGAGCAGCGCCTCGCCCGCGCGCAGGCGGGCGGTGGTGGCGACCGGCGCGAGCCCTGCGGGCAGGCGCCACGTGCCCCCCAGGGCGCGCGCGTCGCGGTGGCCCTGGACCACGCCGCGGTGATCGAGCACCACCGCGAACGCCAGCTCGGGCCGCGACTCGGTGAGCTCGCGCACCACCGGGCAGAGCGTGAGCTCGGGCAGCTCGCTCAGCAGCGCGCCGGCCCCGGTGAGCGCGAGGTTGCGGGCCTCCAGCAGCAGTCGCGCCTG
Organism: Candidatus Eiseniibacteriota bacterium; assembly: GCA_963725865.1. GTDB lineage: Bacteria > Eisenbacteria > RBG-16-71-46 > RBG-16-71-46 > RBG-16-71-46 > CAVSAC01. The sequence goes on along the minus strand of CAVSAC010000010.1, from coordinate 490,950 downwards.
CGCCTCGCGGGTGAGGGCCTGCCGCGTGTTGCGTTCGGCGACCGCTCCGACGCACAGCACCGCCGCGGCCACGATCGCCACCGTCGCCGAGATCACCACCACGCGCATGCTGATGCGGGCGCGGGCGCTCATGGCTCGTCCTGCGAGATCTCGCGCGAGCGCGCCAGCTGCTCGTGCGCGCGCGCCAGGTACCCGAGCGCGCGCGGATCGTGCGGATCCACCCGGAGCGCGCTCTCCCACATCCGCACCGCGGCGTCCAGGCGCCCGGTCGAGAACAGCTCCATGCCGCGCGTCAGGTACTCGCGCTTGAGCACCTCGTCCACGCGCGCGTAGCCCGGGCGCAGCGCGCGCACCTGCTCGAGCGCGCGCAGCGCGTCGTCCGACTGGCCGTGCTGGAGGGCGTCGAGGCCGCGCCGATAGAGTTCCGCGACCTGGCGCTCCGATTCGTGCGAGAGGACCGCCGGGGCGGCCGGTGCCGCGGGCCGCGCGGTCCGGGCCGGCGCGCTCGCGCGCGGCGGAGTGCCCGGCGCCGCGGCGCGCGCGAGCGCGCCGGTCGCCGCCGCGAGTCCGGGCGTGCGCGGGTCGAGGCTGCGCGCGCGCTCGATCAGGGCGGCGGCCTCGTCGAGCGAGCCGGCCTGCCGCAGGGCGTCCGCCTGCCGCAGCCACGCCTCGGTCCGCCGTCCGATCGCCGCCTCCACGCGCCTCAGCATCGCCTGCACCTCGCCGTCGCCCGGGTTCTGCGCGAGGATGCGGGCGAGGCCCGCGCGCGCGCCCGCCAGGTCGTCGGCCGCGAACGCGTCCAGCGCGGCGGCGAAGGCCTTGCGGATCTCCGCCGAGCGCACGGCTCGCAGATCGCTCTCGGCGCGGGTGCGGGCGAGACCCGCGGCGGCGGTGGTGTCCCCGGGGGCCTCGCCGAGCGCGCGCGCCCACGCCACCGACGCCTCGGCCCAGTCGCCCGCGGACTCGAGCGCGCGCGCGCGGTCGCCCAGACTCGCCACCCGCAGCGCGCGCGCCGGCGCGAACGTCGAATCGATCGCGAGCAGCGTGGCGAGCGCCTCGAGCGCCTCCTCCGAGCGCCCGGCGGCGCGCGCCGCCTCGGCGCCGGCCATCAGGTTCGCGACGCGATCGCGCTCGCGCTCGCGCTCGAGCGCCACCAGCCGCTGCTGCACGCGCTCCTCCTCGGCACGCTCCGCGAACTGCCGCGCGTCGGTCACCGAGCGGCCGAAGCGCCATGTCAGTCCGGCGCGATGGGTGGGACCGGTGGCGGGATCGGCGAACGCGTACTCGAACGCGCTCGAGCCGAGTCGAATGCCCAAGCCTGCGGTCAGCACGCCGTCGTCCAGGCCGCTGCGCAGCGACAGCAGCGGATGCGCGTTCCACTCGATCCCGGCGTGGGCGCGCGCGCCCACGTCGCGCACCTGCTCGAGCTCGACGCTCGCGATCACGCCGCCCAGCGCGAGCGGACGCGCGATCGACAGCCCGGCGCGCAGCGTGAGGGGATCGGGCACGCTCGCGCGGTCCAGCCGGATCGAGGGCTCGATCAGGTTCTGCAGCGCCACGCCCACCTGCAGGTCGCGCATCCAGCCCGCCTCGGAGTCGAACACCGCGCCGGGCCGGAACTCGACCCCGGCATCGGCCCCCACGCCCATGCCGGAGCGGCCCGCCAGATCCTGTCGCCGCACGCGCCCCGCGAGGCCGACGCGGAAGGCCTCGCCCAGCGCCCGGCCGTAGCCGAGCGCCAACTCGGTCTCGCGGTCCCCGAACTCGCCGGTCGGCAGGTTGCGCGCGTCGCGGCCGTCGATCCCGTCCACGCCGTAGTGCCGCACCGCGAGTGCGGCGGTGCCCCAGCGCCAGTCGGGATGGACGTAGCCCACGAACGTCTCGCGGAAGCCGAGGTCGTTGAGGCTCGCCTCGCCGACCTGGAACTCCGCGCGCTCCACGCCGCCGAGTCCGCCCGGGTTCCAGAGCAGCGCCGAGGCGTCGTCGGCCAGCGCGCAGAACGCGGATCCGAGCGCGAGGGCGCGGTTGCCGGCGCCGGTCGCGAACACCGACCGGGTGCCCGCGTCGTCGGCGGCCCGCGAGTGGCCCGCGGCGCAGGACACCAGCGCCAGCACGCATGCCGCGCGGGCCAGGGCGACGCGGCGACGGGTCGCGGTCGGGGCGCTCACCGGACCACCGCCACCTTGCGTCGCAGCTGCTCGGAGCGGCCGTCGTCGAGCCGCACCGTCAGCTCGGCCACGTACACGCCCGGCTGCACCAGCGCGCCGCGCCCGTTGCGGCCGTTCCAGACGTCGCTCTGGTGGAGTCCCGCCGCGCGCGCCTCGCCGTCGAGCAACGTGGCGACGCGCTCGCCGCGCGCGGTCCAGATCGCGAGCGAAACGCGCCCCGCCGCCGGCAGGTAGTAGGCGAACGTGGTGCCGCCCTGCTCGGGCACGAACGGATTCGGGAAGCTCGACCAGCTCCCGGCCAGCGACGCGGCGGCATAGCTGCCGACCGAGGTCGCGAGCGGGAAGGTGCGCCCCGGAGTCGGCAGCACCGAGACGTCGAGCAGCGGACTGCCCGGCTGCACCACGCCGATGTCGGCCGCCTCGAGCGCGAGCGCGAACGAGGCCAGCGCGGGCCCCGGGCGGGTCGCGAAGCGCAGCGTCAGATCCACGGGCACCCCGGGCTCGAGCTGCAGCTCGGTGGGGAACGAGACCACGGACGTGAGCGAGTCGGAGGTGAGCGCCGCGCCGCTCGCGAACAGCACGCCGTCCCGGGTCAGCTGCACGCGCCAGACCTCGCCGCCGAGCGGCACGTCGCCGGCGGCGCCGCGGGCGCGCACCGCGAGATAGGAGATCCGCACCGGGCCCGAGCCCGGCGCCGCGCCGTTCGTCAGCCGCACGACACCCGCCGTCCGCAGCTGGCCGTCGGGCGCGAGCACCGCGGGCATCGCGTCGTCGAGGTCCACCTGGACCAGGCGCGAGGGCGCCACCAGACGCGCCACGCCCGAGCGCAGTGGGAACTCCCCGTCGTTCTCCACCACCGGCAGCGCCGGCAGGTCGAGGTTGGCGTCGTCGATGTCGAGCCCCGCGGCGCCCAGCTCGAGTGCGAAGGTGGTGGTCGGGGCGGCGGACTCGAAGTCCAGCACGAACGTCACGCGCGCGCTGTCGCCGCTCTCGAGCGTGAAGCCGGGCAGCATCGCGAGCAGCGTGCTGCCGGTGGCGGGTGGATCGGAGACCGTTGCGGCGAGCGCTCCGTTCCACAGCACCTGCAGCCGGTCGAGGTAGGGCGCCGGCGCCAAGCCCGTGCCCGAGGCGTCGACGCAGCGCACGACCAGCGAGTCGACTCGCAGCCGGCCGGTGCGCGCACCACCCGGGTGCCTCAGGCGCACCGAGAGCGCCGTCACCCCGCGCGCGCCCAGCCCGACCTCCGCGGGCAGCTCCGGCACGCCCAGCACCCACGCCGAATCCGCACGCTCCTCCACCAGCACCGCGGGGCCGTGCAGCGGCGGGCTCGCGAACCGGATGGGCACCCGGTTGCCGGTGTTGGGATCGCGGGCGTCGAAGCGCGCGCTGTCCCCGAGCTCGAGCCGGAACGGTCCCAGCGAGGCGGTGTCGGAGAGCTCGGCGGTGAGCCGCATCTCGGTCGGAGTGTTCACCGGCACCGCGAGCAGCGGCGAGAGCGTGAGCGCCAGCACGCTGTCGGCGCCGGCGGCGACCAGCCGGTCGGCCAGCAGCTGCGTGCCGCTGCGCAGGCGCAGCCGGCGCACGATGCGGCCGGGCCGGTCGATCCGCGCCCCGAGCGTGTCGGCGAGCTTGAGATCGAGCGCTCCGACCCGCACGTCGGTGGTGACGCCGCCCACCCCCGGGCTCCACAGCGTGAACGTGCCGAGCGGCACCTCGGTCTGGCCGCGGCTCGCGCGCACCGGCGGCAGCGGCGCCGCCGCGACTTCGAGCTGGGTGGCGCCGGCCTGGACGCGGGCGAGCCCGCTGCGCACCGGCCAGGTCGGCGACTGGAGCCGGATCGTGACGGGAGCACCGGTCGCGCCGTCCTCGGCGCGCACCCGGCTCGCCGCGGCGATCACGATGCGGAAGTCGGGCACCACGGTGGAATCGGCGACGTCGAGCGCCAGCACCAGGGTGGTGGGATCCGATCCCGCCACGATGGCGGGGATCGCCAGCGCCAGATCCAGGTCCGCGCCGCTGGTCTCGAGCGTGGAGCGGGTGAGCAGCGTCTCGGAGGCGGCGAGCACCACGGCGCGCGCGAGCAGCGAGGCCGGCGCCACGTCCGAGCCATCCTCGCGTTCGAGCCGCACGGTGAATCCCGTCACCTTCACCGGGCTGCCGTCGGGATCGGGATGGACGAACGTCAGGTAGAGCGGCAGCACGCCGCGCTGGCCGCGGGTCACCGACTGCGGCATGGCGTCGAAGACCTGCAGCGGGAGACTGTCGGCACGCGCGAACACGCGAAGCGCGCCCGACCGGGTGTCGAGCGACGACACCGGCTGCCCGCTCGAGGCGCCGGTGCCCGCGGCGTTCGCGATGGCGTGGACCGTGCCCGCGCTGTCGGCGGAGTACGTCCAGGCGAACGCGCCGCTGGCGCCCGGTGCCAGCGCGCGGCTCGCGGGGCTCGGTCCGGACAGCGGGCCGAGCCGGGCGCTGCCGGCGAGCGCCGGTGCGCTCGGAGTCACCGCGAGGAGGGACTCCGACGCGGTGCTGCGCACCGTCATCGTGAGTGTGACGGTCTGGCCCGCGGTCACCGCCGCGGCGTCGAACGCGAGGCTCGCGAGCAGGCCGCGGTTGGCGAGCAGCAGCGCGTCCGGATTGGCGACGGGCACGTCGACCGGGCCGTCGTTCCCGGACGCCACGGCGATGCCCTTCACCGGCACCGCGAGGCGCACGGTGGCGGAGTCGGCCGGCGCGCCGCCGGCGCTCACGGAGACGAACAGACGGGTCCCGGCCGGGCCCAGCGCGACCGCCAGCGCTCCGCTGTCCCACGTGTCCGCTCCCGCGGCCATCGCTCCGAGGTCGGCGTCGTCGCCCGCGCCCGCGTTGAACGCCCCGTCACCCCCGTCGCGCCACAGCCGCACCTCGGCGAGGTCCGTGGTGCCGGCGGTGCCGAGGTTGGTCACCGAGAGCCGCTGGAGGACGTCGTCCTGGTAGCCATTGCCGTGCACCAGCAGATCGAGCGCCTCGCGCGGGCCGTCGTTCGGCGCGAGCGTCTGCGGCGGCGCGCCGGCGTTGCCCACCTGGGCCGCGATCATGCCGTCGACCGTCCAGGCGTTCGCCGAGGAGAGCGGGAAGGAGCCCGACAGCGTGGTGCTGCGGTCGAACGCGAGGTCCTCGCGCGTGCCGACGGTCGCCGCGAGCGGGTCGCCGTCGGCGGCGTGGAGGAGCGAGACGTCGCCGGTCACGAACAGGGAGCGCTTGGCGCCCGGCGCGAGGGAGACCGAGAATCCGGAGAAGCTGGCGCGCCCGTTCGCGAACACCGCGGTGGCGAGCACCGGGTCGCTGACGAAGTCTCCGAGCACGCCGTCGGAGTTCCCGTCCAGCCGCAGCTCGACGCGCTGGATCTCGGCGTCGCGCTCGGCGGCGGTGCCGGGCCCGGACGTGGCGTGCGTGAGCACGAGGCCGGTCAGCGCGCGCGCGTCGGTGTAGACGTTGGTCGCCGTCATCGCGAACAGCGGCACGCGCGCCTCGCCCGGCCGCGCGAATCCCGAGGGCAGCGGGATGGGCGAGACCACGACGCGGTCGACCAGGCTGATCACGCTCTGGGCCGGATTGGCGATCGCGCGGTCGTTCGGACCGTCATTGCCGCTCGTCACGGTGAACGCCTGCGTGCCGGCGGAACCGCCCGGGAGCGCGAGCTGGACGGTGGCGCCCTCCTTCGCCTGCTCGGAGACGTCGACGGTCAGGTAGATCCACGCGCCCGTGGGCAGCGGGAGGTCGATCGGGCTCGCCAGCCCGAGCACCCAGCTGGTGCCCGTGAACGCCGGAGCGCCGAGCCACGCCTCCTGACCGGGTTCGTAGATCCCGTCGCCGTCGTCGATCCACGCATCGAGCGCGGCGATGTCGGAGTGGACCGCGGCGGTGCCCAGGTTGACGAACTCGAGTCGCTCGAGGCGGTCCGCCGCGTAGCCGTTGGGCGGGACGCGCACCGCGAGCGCGAGCTGTCCGGCGGCGCCGATCGGGAAGTACGGCGTGAGCACCGGGCTCAGCATGACCTGCGCGGCGGACATGCCGTCCACCGGGAAGCTCGCGGCCGGATCCAGCGTGCTGCCGTTCGTCACGTTCACCGACGAGCCGCCTCCGGTGAGGATCGATCCGGTGGACGGGATACGGAGATCGAGCGCGTCCGCGTCACGTGCGGCGAGCGAGGGTGCCCCCCAGACGACGACGTACGCCGAGTCGCCGATGCCGAACGGGATGTTGAGCCCCGTGAAGCGCACCGTGCCGCCCGTCCAGGCGGCGGCGCGGGTGGCACTCGCCGGACTGAGCGCGTCGGCGGCCCTGCGGCTCCACGAGAGCGCGAGCGACTGCCACTCGGTGTCCTTCTGCGCCGTGTTGCCGGGGCCGGCGGTCCGGTTCTCGAACGCGATCTCGGTGACTGTCTCCGAGCCCACCAGCAGGGCGTTGTACGTCATCGCCAGCACGTACACCGGCACCCGCGCGTCGCCGGGGCGCAGCGTGCGGCCCGTCTGCGAGGCGCTCACGTCGATCGAGCCGAGCAGCGTGGCACCCGCAGGCCGGCCCGCGGCGGAGCCGGACCCCGCCGGGGCGGCCGCCGCGGACAGCGCGCCGCCGAGGGCGATGCTCGCGATCAGCAACGCTTTGGCTCGGAAGCCGACCATGGTCCTCCCGTGGGGGTGGGACGGACCGGGAGACATACGCGGCCCCCCCGGATGATGACGTCTCGAGGTGATCGGCCTTGGCGGGGGCGGGCTTGAGGAGAGGATGCGGGCGCGACCCCCGCAGGCCGGGGGGGGCGGGCGGCCGCTAGAACCGCCCGGCGCGGCGCTCCTTGGCGGGCAGGTTCTCGAGGCAGGTGGTCCACCAGCCGCTGCGGATGGTGGCGACGAACTCGTCGGGCAGGCCCTCGGACTCCATCTCGCGCGCCAGCGCCTCGTGGTCGTAGTCCACGCGGCGGAACTCCACGCGCACGTCCGCACTGAGCACGAGTACCGCGTACCACACGTGCGGGCCGCCGTCGTTCGCGGGGCGCCCGATCGCGCCCACGTTCACCACATGACGGCCCGATGGCAGCGCCCGATGCCAGTGGAGCCCGGTGTGCGTGCACGCGATCACGTCGGCCGCGTGCTCGTCGCACAGCCGCTCGAGGAACGCGTCCGAGCAGGTGCTCGCCCACAGGAACTCGTTCACGCGCCGCGGCGAGCCGTGGCACAGCAGCACTCGCCGGTCGCCGGCGACGAAGCGGTGCTGCTCGGGCAGCCCGCGCATCCACGCGCGATGCGCTTCGGCCGTCCGCGCGAGGGTGTAGTCGTAGGAGCGCTGCGCGAAGTGCTCGTCGCGCGGGTCGCTGTAGCCGCACGCGCAGTCGGCGCGCGCGTGGCCGATCGAGTCATCGTAGTTGCCGCGCAGCATCGGCACCCCGGCCTCGCGCATCCGCGCGGCCGCGCGATCGGGATGCGGGCCGAAGCCGCCGAGATCTCCGAGGCACCAGGTCGCGTCGGCGCCGCGCGTCGCCACGTCCGCGAGCGTGGCCGCGAGGGCGAGGTCGTTGCTGTAGACGCCCCCGAACAGCGCGAGCCGCACGGCGCTCATCCGTTGCCGCAGCTCATGCCGGTCACGTGGCAGGTGAAGCACGCGCCGTACGCGAGCGGGAACGGCCGCTGCGCCGCGGCGAGCGTGTTGCCCATGCGCGCGGCGGGCGCGTCGACCAGCAGCGGGCAGACGTAGACGCCGCGCGCGGTGACCGCGCGGCCGCTCGTGCACTGGAGCCGCGTCGGGTCGAACTGCTCCGGGGGCAGGCCGGCGAGCGTCTCGGTGGCGTCGTAGTCGCGCGTGCGCGCGCGCTCGCGCCCGAGCCGGAACAGCGGCAGGACCTTCAACCGCGGACGCGCGAGCCCCGCGGCGCGCAGCTGGGCGACGACGCGCTCGCGGAACGCCAGCGGGTCCTCCGCTTCGGTCTGGGTCACCGTCACGATCGGCAGCAGGCCGTGCGCCTCGCAGGCGCGCAGTCCCGCGAGCGTGCGCGCGAACGTGCCCGCGCCGCGGAAACGGTCGTGCGTCTCGGCGTCCGCCCCGTCCAGGCTCACCCGCAGCTCGAGCGCGTACGCCGCGGCGTCCGAGAGCTGCCGCAGTGCCGCGAGCCGCGCGGCCGTGAACAGGGTGCCGTTGGTGAGCACGGTGCACGGCGCGACCGCCAGCGTATCGGCCAGGATGTCGAGCAGGTCGTGGTGCAGGAACGGCTCGCCGCCGGTCAGGTAGACCTCGCGGACGCCGAGTGAGAGTCCCTCGGCCACCCGCGCCGCGACCTCCGCGCGGCTCATGAGCGCGTGGTGCAGGTCGCCCGGGCCGCACGCAACGAAGCAGTGCGTGCACGCAAGATTGCACAGCGTGCCCGCGACCTGGATCCAGAGCGCGTCGAGTCCGCGCCACGGCGCGGCGGGAACGTCGTCCGCGGGTGCCGCGGGCAGCAGGGCGAGCGGAGCGGGATCCAGGGGTGCGGGCGGGGCCATGGTTCTTTCGGATGGATGGAGGTCGCGAGCGATGCGCTCGCCGCGCGCGCGGGGGGGCGTTGACCTCCCACCCGTGCGCCGCTAATCTAACCCGTTCTCCCACTATGGGCTAGGTAAGGCGAGGGTGCCCCCACCCAGACCCTCTTCACGAAGCCCGACGGGAGCGAGATGTCCGCATGCATCGGCCGCGCGGCGAGGCATCCAACAGACTGTCACGAACCGGCGGGGCGCCGATCGCGCGCGCCCGCGCGTCTCCACCCGGGGAACCCATGGCCATCCCGACCCAGGAAACCGTGCTCGCGGCCTTGCGGACGGTGAACGATCCCGACCTGCACCGCGACCTCGTCACCCTCGGCATGATCGAGGATCTCGCCGTCGAGGGCGACGCCGTGGCGTTCACCCTGGTGCTGACCACGGCCGCCTGTCCGCTGAAGGAGCAGATCGAGAGCGAGGCGAGGGCCGCGGTCGCCGCGGTGCCGGGTGTGGGCGCGGTGCGCATCACCACCACGTCGCGCGTGCGCAAGCCCAAGGACCCGAGCGCGGACCGCAAGGCGCTCGCGGGAGTGGGCCACGTGGTGGCGATCGGCAGCGGCAAGGGTGGCGTGGGCAAGTCCACCGTGGCCGCGAACCTGGCGGTGGCGCTGGCCATGTCGGGGGCCAAGGTGGGCCTGCTCGACGGCGACATCTACGGGCCCAACCTGCCGCGCATGCTCGGCGTGCGCCGCCAGCCCTCGCAGCGGGGCGGCAAGATCGCCCCGGTCGAGGCCTGGGGGCTCCAGTTCATGTCGATGGGGCTGCTGGTCGAGCAGGGCGAGGCGGTGGTGTGGCGCGGGCCGATGCTGCACGGCGCCATCAAGTCCTTCCTGCACGACGTGGACTGGGGCGACCTCGACTACCTGCTCGTCGACCTGCCGCCGGGGACCGGAGACGTGCAGCTCTCGCTCATCCAGCAGACCGTGGTGTCGGGGGCGGTGGTGGTGACCACGCCGTCGATGGTCGCGATCGAAGACGGTGTCAAGGCGGTCAGCATGTTCGAGAAGCTCCAGGTGCCGGTGCTGGGGGTGATCGAGAACATGTCCTACTTCGTGTGCCCGGATTGCCACTCGCGCCACGACATTTTCTCGAGCGGCGACGCCGAGACGCGTGCGCTCGCGATGGGGCTGCCGTTCCTGGGTGCCATTCCGCTGCACCCCGACGTCCGCATCGGCGGGGACAGCGGCCGCCCGGTGGTCGCCGAGAAGCCCGACACCGAGTACTCGAAAGCGCTGCGCCGCATCGCCGGGCATCTGGCGCAGCGCGTGTCGATCCAGACCCTGTCGGTCGCCCCGGGAGCATGATGCGCGAGGTCTACGCCGATTGGGCGGCAACCACGCCGCCGGCGCCGGAGGTGATCGAGGCGATGCGTCCGTATCTGGGCGAGCGCTTCGGCAACGCCTCCTCGGTGCATCGCCGCGGCGAGGCCGCGCGCGAGGCGATCGAGCACGCCCGCCTGCAGGTGGCGACGCTGGTCGGCGCGCTGCCCGAGGAGGTGGTGTTCACCGCCAGCGGCTCGGAGGGGAACAACCTGGCGCTGAAGGGCGCCGTGATGGCGGCGCCGCCCGGGCGCACTCGGCTGGTCGTGACCGCGATCGAGCACCCGTCGGTGCTGGAGACCGCCCGCCATCTGGAGGCGCGCGGCACCGCGCTGACCGTGGTGCCCGTCACGATCACGGGCGTGGTGGACCTCGAGGCGCTCCGCGCGGCGATGGGGCCGGACGTGGCGCTGGTCTCGCTGATGGCGGTCAACAACGAAGTCGGGACGATCCAGCCGGTGGCGGCCGCCGCCGAGCTGGCCCACGCATGCGGCGCGCGCCTGCACGTCGACGCCGTGCAGGCGGCGGGCAAGCGACCGCTCGCGATCGAGGAGCTGGGCGCGGACCTGCTGACGCTGGCGGCGCACAAGCTGCGCGGCCCGCTCGGCGCGGCGGCGCTGGTCGTGCGGCGGCGCGTTCGCGTGGTGCCGCTGGTGCACGGCGGGCACCAGGAGCGCGGGCGCCGCGCCGGGACCGAGAACCTGCCCGCGATCGTGGGCTTCGGGGCCGCCGCCGAGCGCGCCCGGCACTGGCTCGCGGGCGACGGCCCCGAGCGGTTAGAATCGCGCGGCAGCCGTCTGGCCTCCGGGCTGGTGGCGGTACTGCGGGGCGCGCGCGTCAACGGCGCGGGGGCCCCGCGGGTGGAGAGCGTCGTGAACCTCTGCATCGAGGGGGTGGACGGCGAGGCGCTGCTGCACGAGCTCGACCGGCTCGGGGTGACGGTCTCGACCGGTTCGGCGTGCAGCGCCGGCACCAGCGGGCCGTCCCACGTGCTGTTGGCCATGGGGCTGCGGCCCGAGGACGCGCACGCCAGCGTGCGGTTCTCGCTCGGTGACGGCAACGACGACGCGGACGTGGACCGGATCCTGGACATCACGCCGCCCGCGGTGGAGCGCCTGCGCGCGCTCGACCGGCCGGCAGTGCCGCACAGCGCCTGAGCGCGCGGAAGGAGGGATACCGTGGACCATCAGGAACAGTTCCGGCTCAAGGTGGGCCTGGCGGAGATGCTCAAGGGCGGCGTCATCATGGACGTGATGACCGCCGACCAGGCCAAGATCGCCCAGGAGGCGGGCGCGTCGGCGGTGATGGCGCTCGAACGCATCCCCTCCGAGATCCGTCGGCACGGCGGGGTCGCTCGCATGAGCGATCCGGCGATGATCCAGGAGATCGAGCGGTCGGTGGACATCCCCGTGATGGCGAAGTGCCGCATCGGGCACATCGGTGAGGCGCGGGTGCTCGAGGTGCTCGAGGTCGATTTCATCGACGAGAGCGAGGTGCTCACGCCCGCCGACGACGAGAACCACATCTGGAAGCACGCCTTCAAGGTGCCGTTCGTGTGCGGCTGCCGCGACCTGGGCGAGGCCCTGCGCCGCATCGGCGAGGGCGCCGCGATGATCCGCACCAAGGGCGAGGCCGGCACCGGCAACATCGTCGAGGCGGTGCGCCACATGCGCACCGTGCAGCGCCAGCTGAAGCGGCTGCCCACGCTGACCGCGGACGAGCTCATGCACGAGGCCAAGGAACTGGGCGCGCCGTTCGAACTGGTGCGCCAGGTGGCGAGCACCGGGAAGCTGCCGGTGCCGAACTTCGCCGCCGGCGGCGTGGCGATCCCGGCCGACGCGGTCCTCATGATGCAGCTCGGGGCCGAGGCGGTGTTCGTGGGCTCGGGCATCTTCGAGATCGGCAAGGACCTCGCACCCAAGGAGCAGCGCAAGGCTCAGCTCCAGGTCGCGAGCGCGATCGTCAAGGCGGTGGCGAACTGGGACGACGCGAAGCTGGTCGCCGAGGTGAGCACCGGGCTGCCGCAGGCGATGCGCGGGATCTCGATCGAGAGTCTGCCCGAGGACCAGCTGCTCGCGAAGCGTGGATGGTGACCGGATGACCGACTGGGACCTCGCGCCCAGGGCCGGGGCCCGGGTGGGCGTGCTGTCCCTGCAGGGGGACTACGCGCTCCATTCGCGCGCCCTGCTCGTGCACGGCGTGGAGCCGGTGCGCGTGTCCCAGCCCGATCATCTGCGTGACCTCGAAGCGCTCGTGATGCCGGGCGGGGAGTCCTCGACCATGCTGCGACTGCTCGAGTCCACCGGCCTGCGGGCGCCGCTCGAGCGCTTCGTCCGCGAGAAGCCGGTCCTCGGCACCTGCGCGGGCGTGATCCTGCTGTCGACCGAGTGCGAGCGCCTGCCGCACCCACCCCTCGGGGCGCTCGACGTGACGGTCGTGCGCAACGCGTACGGTCGGCAGATCGCGTCGTTCAGCGATCGCGTCGACGCCCCCGTGCTGGGCGCGCCGTTCGACGGTGTGTTCATCCGCGCGCCGCGCATCCGTCGGATCGGCCCGGGGGTCGAGGTGATCGCGACCCACGCCGGCGAGACGGTGGGCGTCCGCCAGGGCCGGATCGTGGGGCTGACGTTCCATCCCGAGCTGACGCCCGACCCGCGCTTCCATCTCTGGTTCCTGGCCACGGTCGCCGGACTCGCCGCGGATCCGGCGGCCGTGCGGGGCATGGCGTGACCTCGACTCCGGAGCGCCAGGCGTTCCATGCGTTCGTGGCGAAGCACCGCCGGTTCCTGCTCACCACGCACATCAACCCGGATGGCGACGGTCTCGGCAGCGAGGTCGCGATGTCGCTGTGGCTGCGCGCGCAGGGCAAGCAGGTGCAGGTGCTCAACGACTCGGTGGTGCCGGCCGCGTTCACGTTCCTCACCCGCGAGCAGCCGCTCGAGGTCTTCGAGCCCGCGCTGGCCGAGGAGCGCTTCGCGGGCGCCGACGCGCTCATCGTGCTCGACACCAGCAACCGCCAGCGCATCGGCCGGCTCGCTCCGCTGCTCGACCGCCATGCGATCGCGCTCGCGGTGGTGGATCACCACGTCACGCATCAGCACGGGTTCGGCGAGGTTGACGTGATCGAGCCCGAAGCATCGTCGACCGGCGAGATCGTCTTCGACCTCGTGCGCGAAGCAGGTGGCACGCTGACCCTGCCGATGGCGGAGGCGCTCTACGTGGCGCTGATGACCGACACCGGCTCGTTCCGTTTCTCGAACACCGACAGCCACGCGCATCGGATGGCGGCCGAGCTGCTGGCGGTCGGCGTCGATCCGCAGCGCATGCACTCGATGGTGCACTCGCACGCCTCGGCCGGCCGGCTGCGCTTCTTCGGCGAGGTCCTGGCGGCGATCGAGTTGCTGGCCGACGGGCGCATCGTGGTGCTGGAGGCCGCGCCCGAGCAGTTCCAGCGCCATGGCCTGGTGGGCGCCGACACCGAAGGGCTGGTGGACATGCCGCGCAACATCGCGGGAGTCGACGTGGTGGCGCTGTTCTCCGAGGTCGAGCCGGGCAGGGTCAAGGTCTCGCTGCGCTCCACCGGGCGCGTATCGATCGACCAGGTGTGCGCGCGGCTCGGTGGCGGCGGTCATCCGCACGCGGCCGGCGTCCTGCTGCGGTCGAGCCGGCGCGAGGCGCGCGAGGCCATCCTGCCCGCGGTGGTGGACCTGCTGGGGGCGGCGGCGGCGCGCGCGGGAGGGGAGTCGTGAGCGCGGCGGCCCCGGCGGCGACCGCGGTCGCGACCGCGGTCACGATCGCGGCGGAGCGGCTCGCCCACCGCTACGGCGGCCGGCGCGGTCTGCAGCCGGTGTCGTTCGAGGTCGCGGCGCCCGGTGTGGTCGCGGTGACCGGCGCGAACGGCTCCGGCAAGAGCACGCTGCTGCGCATCCTCTCGGGACTGCTGCGGCCCACCGACGGCGTGGTGCGGCTGATCCGCGATGGCCGCGAGATCCTCCCGGCAGATCGCCGTCGCCACGTCGGCCTGGCCACTCCGGAGCTGGCGTTCTACCCCGAGTTCAGCAGCCACGAGAACCTGGCCTTCGCCGCGTCGGCGCACGGGCTCGCGGCGCCGGCCGCGGCCGCGCGCGCCGCGCTCGAGCGCGTCGGGCTGGGCGCGCGCGCGGACGATCGCGTCGCGGCCCTGTCCTCGGGGATGAAGCAACGCCTGCGGCTCGCGTTCGCGCTGCTCCATCGGCCGCCGGTGCTGCTGCTCGACGAGCCGGGCTCGCACATGGACGAGGAGGGGCGACGCGTCATGGAGGGGTTCGTCGCCGAGCACGCCCGCAGCGGGCTGGTGCTCATCGCCACCAACGAAGAAAGGGAGTGGAGACTTGCCGGACGCCGCATCGAACTCGTCGGGCGCGGTCTGGGCGATCCTGCGTAAGGAGTGCCGGAGCGAATGGCGCACGCGCTACGGACTCAACGCCGCCCTGCTGTTCGCGGTCACGACCCTGACGGCGGTGAGCTTCACCGTCGGCCGGCTGACCGACCGGACCGACCTGCTGTCGGCGCTGCTGTGGGTGGTGCTGCTGTTCGCGGCGCTCTCGTCGCTCAGCCACGCGTTCGTGCGCGAGGTCGAGGGGCGAACGGACACGATGCTGCGTCTGGTGGCGTCCCCGACCGCGATCGCCCTGGGCAAACTGATGTTCAACATCCTGTTTCTGGGCGTGATCGAGCTGGTGACCGTGCCGCTCTACATGATGCTGATGGGCGCGCCGCCGCCGCACTGGGGGACGTTCCTCGGGCTGATGGCGCTCGGGAGTCTGGCGCTCGCGACGGCCGCGACGCTGGTGGCCGGCATCATCGCGCAGACGCGCGGGCGCGGGGCGCTGTTCGCGGGCGCGTCGTTCCCGATCCTGCTGCCGGTGCTGGCCGCCGCGGTGAGCGGCACCAAGGCGCAATGGGCGGGTGGGTCGGCCGACGGGGAGGCGCGGCTGCTGGCCGCGTATGCGGTCGCACTCCTGGCCGCCAGCCTGCTACTCTACGATCATCTCTGGGACGACTAGGAGGACCCCCTTGATCCTGCGGCTCGTGCTGTTCCTGTGGATCGCCGGCTGGCTGATCGCCGCGTTCCTGGCTCCGGTCGTGCCGGTGCTCGGGAACACCACCCGCGTGCTCTACCTGCACATTCCCTGTGCGTGGATCACGGTGGTGGCGCTGGCCTGGTCGATGGGGCACAGCATCGCCTACCTGCGTACCAACCGGATGCATCACGACGACCACGCCGCCGGGGCCGCGGAGCTGGGACTGCTGTTCTGCGTCGGGGCGACCGTCAGCGGGGCGATCTGGGCCAAGGCCAAGTGGGGGGCGTACTGGAACTGGGACCCTCGGGAGACCTCGATCTTCTTCCTGCTCCTGATCTATGGAGCCTACCTGGCCTTGCGCAGCGCGATCGACGACGAGCGCAAGCGGGCCCGACTGTCGGCGGTCTACTCCGCGGTGGCGTTCGTGTCGGTGCCGTTCCTCATCTTCGTGGTACCGCGCATGCTGGCCACCCTCCACCCGGACCCCATCATCAACAGCTCGGGGAAGGTGGACATGGACAAGCGCATCAGCATCGCGTTCTCGATGATGCTGATCGGCTTCACCGCCCTGTTCTTCTGGCTGCTCTCGCTGCGAGTACGACTCGGACGCATCGAGCGCGAGCGCCTGGAAGCGGCCGCGACGGCCTGACGGCCGGAAGGAGGTTGCCCTGAAGTTCCCGCTCGGACCTGACGATACTGCGGTACTGCTCGTGGCCCTGCTGGTATGGGGTCTGCTGTTCTTCTACGTGCTGCGCCTCGAGCGGCGCATCAAAGAGTTGGAGAGACGATGAATCCCAAGGCGATCGTGGCGCTCGCGTTGCTGGTCGTGGCCGTGACCATCGGCGTGACCAGCTTCAAGAAATCGGTGACTCCCTACATTTCGTTCGCGGAGGCCCGGCGCTCCTCGGGGATGGTGCAGGTCAACGGAACGCTGGCGGACAAGAACTACGTCCTGAAGAAGGACGAGCAATTCCTCGAGTTCAATCTCAAGGACTCGAATTCGGAGGTGCTCAAGGTGGTGTATCGCGGCGTGGTACCGGGTAACTTCGATCAGGCGACCTCGATCGTCGCGATCGGACGGTACAAGGCCGACCACTTCGAGGCCGACCAGCTGCTGGTGAAGTGCCCGTCCAAGTACCAGGCGATGGCCGAGCAGGGAAAGACCTCGTGACGGGGCGGCCCGTCACGCTCGGCCTGGCCGCCGCACTCCCCATCCTCCTGATCCCCGCCGCGCTCGGCGCGGCGGGCCTGCTCAACACCGGGCAGACGTTCCTCTGGATCGCATTCCTCGCCGGCGTCGTCGCGGCGTTGTCGTACCTCGCCGCGACGCTGGGTCGCCAGTCGGCGCTGGTCCCCGCGCGGGTCGCGTACCGGATCCAGTGGGTGGCGCTCGTGGCGGGGGCGGTCTACCTCTGGCACATCCTCTTCACCCACCAGTTCCGCTTCCAGTACGTCGCGTCCTACTCCTCGCTCTCGATGCCGCCGCACTACGTGTACGCGGCGTTCTGGGGCGGGCAGGAGGGGACGTTCATGCTGTGGGCGCTGATCACGACCACGCTGGGGCTGTTCCTCATGCGGACCCGGAGCCCGCTCACGACCCCGGCGATGTTCTTCCTGAACCTGCCGCTCGTGATGCTGGGTCTCGTGGGCGTGATGCGCGGGCCATTCCTCACGTTCGCGGCCGGCCAGATCCCGGTGGACGGCAACGGGCTCAATCCGCTGCTGCAGGATCCCTGGATGACCATCCATCCACCGGTCCTGTTCACGGGCTTCTCGTCGCTCGCGCTGCCGTTCTCGCTCGCGATGGCGGGTCTCGTGAAGCGGGACTACGACGGCTGGCTCAAGCCGGTGATGCCCTGGGTGGTGTTCTCGACCGCGATCCTCTCGTGCGGCTTCATCATGGGCGGCGTGTGGGCGTACAAGGTGCTGGGGTGGGGCGGCTACTGGGGCTGGGACCCGGTCGAGAACGGGTCGCTCATCCCGTGGCTCTCCAACATCGCCCTGCTGCACGGGCTGCTGGTCCAGCGCGTGACCGGGAGCCTGCGGCGCACGAACTTCTTCCTCGCGGTGACGTCCTACGTGCTGGTGCTGTACGCGTCGTTCCTCACCCGCAGCGGCGTGCTCGCCGACTTCTCGGTGCACTCGTTCGTGAACCTCGGCCTGAACGGATTCCTGCTGTCGTTCCTGTTCCTGGCGATCGTCGTCGGCTACGGCACGCTGCTCTGGCGTCTGCGCGACATCCCGAAGCCCACACAGCCGCTCGGAAACTTCTCGCGCGAGTCGATGATGTGGCTCGGCCAGCTCACGTTCATGCTGATGTGCACCCTGACCGCGGTGGGCATGAGCGCGCCGCTCATCACCCGGCTGTTTGGTCCGCCGTCGAACGTTCAGACCACCTACTACAACCTCGTGAATGCGCCCCTCGGGATCGCGATGTGCCTGTTGCTCGGCATCGCGCCGCTCATGCGCTGGCGCCAGCAGGAGACCAACGCGCTGATGCGGTCGGTGCTCCCGTCGCTGCTGATCGCGCTGGCGGCCGTGATCACGGGCTTCGTCCTCGGTGTCCGGGACGTCCTGCCGGCCGGGATGGTGTTCGCGGCGGCGTTCGCACTGGCGTCGAACGCCGTGGTCACGACGAAGGGGTTCCGTGCCGGCTGGAAGCACGGGGTCGCCTTCCTGTCGCACGCCGGCGCGTCGGTCCTGCTGCTCGGCGTCGTGGCGTCCTCCAACTACGGCGACGCCGTGCAGGTGCAGCTCCCGCAGGGCCAGCCGCGGGCGGCGCTCGGCTATTGGATGACGTTCAAGGGCATGGACAAGGCCGCCGACGGCAAGGACCACGCCGTCATCGCGGTGACGACCCAGGACCAGCGCACGAAGTTCAGCGCGCGCCCCTCGATGTACTGGAGCGAGTTCAACCAGGGCTATATGAAGAAGCCGCACATCGAGCGCTACTTCTCGCACGACGTGTACATCTCGCCGCTCGACCTGGTCGGCAACGATCCCGCGTCGAATGCCACCTGGTTCCGCAAGGGCGAGACGCGGCAGCTCGGACAGGTGAAGTACACGTTCGAGGACTTCGACCGCGAGATGGGCGATGGCAAGGTGCGTCTGGTGGCGCGCGTGACGGCCGAGCTGAGCGGACGCACGGTTCCGCTCAAGCCGACCTACGAGATGGACATGGCCACGGGACAGCCGCGCCAGACGGCCGACTACATGCCGGGTGGCGGACAGATCATGATCGCCGCCGTCGACCCCAACGAGGGTGGACGAGTGGCGCTCGTGCTGCCGGGGGTCTCCTCCGGTGCGCCGCCGGGTGGCATCCTGGCGGTCGAGGTGAGTACCAAGCCGCTCATCAACTTCGTGTGGGTGGGCGCGATCCTGATGGTGGCCAGCGCCCTGCTGGCGATGACGCGGCGCATCCTGGATCTGCGCCGCACCGCGGCTTGACCGGTCGCGCTGGGCGGCCGTCGCGTGATGCGACGGCCGCCGGGCGCTCCCCGCTCGGTCGCGCCCGGCGAGCGTCGCGGGATGCCGCGCCGGTCGAGGAACGAGCCGCACACGTGCGCTTCGCGCACGAGCCGGTCGAAAGCCGGTTGACCTGTGCAGGCGGAAGGCCTACGGTTTGGTTGTTGTCGTGACTCTCTCGGAGCGTACAGCGTCACGGCAGGGTGCACATGAGGTCACCTCCCCCCAGCCGATAGACCCGTATCGTTCGCGCCAGGACACTGGCGCCCCCCGTCGATCCCGGGAATTCGCTCCGAGGTGAAGCGTCGTCCGCTGTCGGCCGCATGCCGGGATGACGCAAGGAGGGTGGATCGGACATCAGCGTGTCCCGACGAGTCTCCGCTCCTCAAACACAGCCATTGGTCCGACGCGACTCCGTCGGGCTCACATCCAGGAAAGGGCGAGGACATGAAAAAGGTCACTCGAATTGGAATTGCGACCGCAGTCGCATTGATGATCGCTTCGTTGGCCAGTGCCGTGACACCGCCGATCTTCATTTCCACCTGGGGGTCGCTGGGGGCCGCGGACGGGCAGTTCCAGTTCGCGCAGGGGATCACCCGCGCGCCGACCGGTGAGCTCTGGGTCGGTGACTTCGGCGGCGCCCGCATTCAGCAGTTCTCCACCAATGGTGCGTTCATCATGTCCGGCGGGGACGGCGACATCACCCAGCCGACCGCGCTGTCCTGCGACGCTGCGGGCAACGTCTTCGTCGCCGACGGCGTGGACGACGCGGTCTACGTCCTGGGTCCCGATGGAATCGCGTTCAACGCGTTCGGCGGCACCGGGACGGGCAACGGCCTCTTCCGCAAGGCGACCGGAGTGGCGGTCGATCAGACCACGGGCGACGTCTACGTCACCGACTACTTCAATCACCGGGTGCAGAAGTTCGCGAACGACGGCACGTTCATCATGAAGTGGGGCACTGTCGGGTCGGGCCCCGGGCAGTTCCGGTTCCCGTACGGCGTCGCGGTGGACCCGACCTCGGGCAACGTGGTCGTGGCGGACATGGTCAACAACCGGATCCAGGTCTTCTCCCCGACGGGGGCGTTCCTGTTCGCGTTCGGCTCCGCCGGAACGGGCGACGGGCAGTTTCAGAACCCGGGTGCTCCGCACGTGGACAATGGCGGGAACATCTATGTCTGCGATCAGTCCAACAATCGCATCCAGGAGTTCTCGAGTGCGGGCACGTTCCTGGTCAAGTGGGGCGTCCCCGGCCTCAACGACGACGAATTCAACATCCCGCTGGGGGTCACCACGGACACGTTCGGTCACATCTTCGTGGCGGACCGGAACAACAGCCGCGTCGAGAAGTTCGGCGACCCGGTCACGCCGACCGAGACGATGACGTGGGGGCGTGTGAAGTCGCTCTATCGTTGATCTGACGGTCGAATGGAAGTGCACCGGGGGCGGGCGCGTTGCGCCCGCCCCCGCGCGTTGCGCCAGGAGACGCTCCTCGATCCTTTCGTCGCGCCGCGGCATCGATCCCGCTGATCGCACGCGTGAGCACGGCGGCCCGTGGTTTCGCTCTTGTGAGATGCACGAATGTGCAGTACGGTGTCTGCGGTGCCGATCACGACATGTTCGAGAGCCTGCACGAGCCGGTCGACGTGCTGACCGCGTTCGTCGATGGATCCATGCGCCCGCTCAGGTTCCGCCGGCGGGGAAGCGTCGTGGCGATCCGGCGCGTCAACGGCCACTGGACGCGGCGCGATGGGCAGACCTTGCTGCGCTGCTTCTCGGTCGACGGTCCGGCGGAGGAGAGCTACGAGCTGTGCTACGACCCGCGCGGTCCGAGCTGGACCCTCACCCGGGTGTGGTGCGGAGGCGACGGAGGCTGACGTGACCCTGCTGCTGGTGGACATGGATGCCTTCTTCGCATCGGTCGAGCAGGCGCACCATCCGCACCTGCGCGGCCTGCCGGTGATCGTGTGCGGCGACCCTCAGCGGCGCGGCGTCGTCACCGCGGCGTCGTACGAGGCGCGTCCGTTCGGCGTGCACGCCGGCATGCCGCTCGCCGAGGCGCGGCGCCTCTGCCCCCAGGCGGAATGCGTCGAGGGCGATCCCTCGAAGTACGTCGAGATCTCGCTGCGCTTGCTCGAGCTCTATCTCGAGCACACCCCCGACGTGGAGCCGTTCAGCGTCGACGAGGCGTTCGTGGGCCTGGCGGGCAGCCGCGACTCCCTCCTCGAGGGGGAACTGCTGGCGCGCGTGCTCCAGGACGAGATCACGGCGCGCTTCCAGCTGTCGGCCTCGATCGGCGTGGGCCCCAACAAGCTGATCGCCAAGATGGCCTCCGGAGTCTCCAAGCCGCGCGGACTCACGGTGCTCGACGCTCCCGCGTTCCGCACCCGATTCTGGCCGTTGGACGTGCAGGAGCTGTGGGGGGTCGGGCCGCGGCTCGCGGAGCGCTTGCGCGTGCTCGGGATCTCGACCATCGGGGATCTGGCGCGCGCTCCACTGCCGATCCTGCGTTCGGAGTTCGGCGTGGTGGGCGAGCACCTGCGCGAGGCGGCGCACGGAAACGACGCGACGCCGCTGGTGCCGTACCACGAGGGAGTCGATCCCAAGTCGATGGGGCACGAAGTCACGCTGCCCGAGGATTGCGACGACCCCGCGTTCCTCGAAGGGACGCTGTTGCGACTCTCGGATCAGGTCGCGCGCCGTCTGCGGGGCGAGGGGTTCCTGGGCGCCACGGTGGCGCTCAAGCTGCGCGATCATCGGTTCCGCACCATCACCCGGCAGCGGGTGCTGACTCCGGTGACCGACGACGGCGCTCGCGTGTTCGAGGTCGCGCGCGCGCTGCTGCACTCCAACTGGCGGGGCACGCCGGTGCGCCTCATCGGTGTGAGCGTGGCGGGCCTGGTGCAGCGTCCCGACGCACCCCAGTCGGAGCTGTTCGAGACCGACGATCGCGCGCGCCGCCTGCTCGAAGCCCTCGATCGCGTGCGCGACCGCCTCGGAGAGTCCGCGGTGGTCCCGGCCGGCTCGCTCACGCATCGGCATACCCTCGGGCACGTGCCGTTTGGAGCCGCCCGCGAACAGGCGCGGCGCGCCGCGACGCGTCCGCCCCACGGCGGATCTCAGCGGGAGGGATGATGGCAGCGCCCGTGGGGACCGGTGGCGTGCTGATCGGCACATCGGGCTACTCGTTCGCCGACTGGGTCGGACCGTTCTATCCGCCCGGGACCCGGCCGGCCGACTTCCTGCGCCACTACTCCGAGCACTTCGACGGGGTCGAGGTGAACGCGACCTATTACCGCATCCCGCATCCGCGCGTACTCGAGCAGATGGAGCGCAAGACCCCGGACGGATTCCGGTTCGTGGTGAAGCTCCACCAGTCCTTCACGCACGAGGGATCGCTCGACGCGTCGCAGGTGCGCGAGTTCCTCGCCGCGATCGCGCCCCTGCAGGCCGCCGGCAAGTACGACGGGCTGCTGGCCCAGTTCCCGTGGGCGTTCCGCCGTACGCGCGAGCACGAGGCGCACCTCGCGGCATTGCGCGAGCGCTTCCCGGACGGCCCGCTGTTCGCCGAGTTCCGCCACGACTCGTGGGCCGCCCCGGGGCTCGGCGAGCTGCTCGGCCGGCTCGGCATCGGCTACTGCGCGGTGGACGAGCCCGCGCTGCCCGGCCTCATGCCTCCACTCGCCCTGCGCACCACCGACACCTCCTACGTGCGCTTCCATGGCCGCAACGCCGCCAACTGGTGGGGCCGCGGCGGGGGGGACCGCTACGACTACGACTACTCGGAGCGCGAACTCGGCGAGTGGACCGCGCGCATCGCCGAGCTCGCGCGGCAGTCGCGCCAGACCTACGTGTTCTTCAACAACTGCCACGCCGGACAGGCAGCGCGGAGCGCGAAGCTCATGCAGGAGCTGCTGCGCCGCCAGGGCGTGTTGGCCTGATCGCGTCGCGCCTTGCGGCGCGCGGGGGCCGATGCGCTACAGTGCGTCGTGCGCCGTCACGCCGGCCCTCACGGAGGTTCGATGTCCGAGTCGCCTGTCCGCCCACCCGCCTTCATCACGGCGCCGCCGCAGCGCGTGGTGTTCATCTGCCTCCACAACGCCGCCCGCAGTCAGATGGCCGAAGGCTTCGCGCGCACCATGGCACCGGTCGGCGTCGAGGTGTGGAGCGCCGGCACCCGGCCCGGGAAGGTGCATCCAATGGCGATCCACGTCATGGCCGAGGTGGATATCGACCTCGGCGGTCAGCACTCCAAGCCGCTCGACCAGGTGCCCTGGGATCAGGCGGACACCGTCGTCACGCTGTGCGGCGAGAGCGACGAGGTGTGCCCCGCGGTCGGCCCGCTGGTGCGGAAGGTGCACTGGCCGCTGCCCGACCCGTCGCGCGCGAGCGCGCAGGAGGCCGAGCGCGTGTTCCGCGACGTGCGGGACGAGATCCGCTGGCGGGTGGCCTCGCTGTGGCCGCCGGGCGACCAGTAGCTCGAACGCTCGGGAGGCCCGCGGCCGCTAGGTGTGCCGGGCGCGCCGGTCCTGGGTGATCGCCGGGTGGTGGCCCTGCACGAAGCGCTCGCACTCTGCAACGTCCTCGCAGCTGCCGAGGAACAGCGGCGTGCGCTCGTGCAGCGTCTCGGGCTCCAGCTCCATGATGCGGCGGTGGCCGTCGCTGGCGGCGCCTCCGGCCTGCTCGGCGATGAAGGCGAGCGGCGCGCACTCGTAGAGCACGCGCAGCTTGCCCCGCGCGCTCTTGCCGTCGGCGGGATACAGGTAGATGCCGCCGTAGAGCAGATTGCGGTGGAAGTCCGCCACCAGCGAGCCCACGTAGCGGGCGCTGTAGGGTCGTCCGGTCGCGGCGTCGTCGCCCTTGAGCCAGTCGACGTAGCGCTTGACGCCGTCGTCCCAGTGGACGTAGTTGCCCTCGTTCACGCTGTAGATGCGCCCACGCCGCGGCGTGCGGATCGCGGCATGCGACAGCAGGAACTCGCCCACGCTCGGCTCGTACGTGAATCCGTGGACGCCCTGGCCGGTGGTGTAGACCAGCATGGTGCTCGAGCCGTACATCACGTATCCCGCGCAGACCTGGTGCGAGCCCGGCTGCAGGCAGTCGCGCAGCGCCCCGCCCCCGCCGCTGGTGACGCGCGGGAGGATCGAGAAGATCGTCCCGATGTTCACATTCGCGTTGATGTTCGAGGACCCGTCGAGCGGATCGAAGTTCACCACGTACTTGCCGATCGGCTGGTCCTCGGGCACGTGGATGACGTTCTCGTCCTCCTCCGAGGCCAGTACCGCGAGCTGGCCGGTCGAGCCCAGCACGCGGTAGATGGTCTCGTGGGCGAAGCGGTCCAGCTTCTGCACCTTCTCGCCGTGGACGTTCGAGCTCCCGGTGTAGCCCAGGATGTCGACCAGTCCGGCGCGCACCACCTCGCGGTTGATCAGCTTGGCCGCGAGCGCGATGTCGATGAGCACGCCGGTGAACTCCCCGGTCGCTCCGGGATGCAGCCGCTCCTGCTGGAGCACGAACTGGTGCAGCGTGACGGCGCGGTGGTCCACGGTCGAGCTCGCGGCCGGCTCAGTCCGACAGCCCCGAGACGTCCTCGGGCGCGTGCGCGACGAGCGCGGCCCCGAGGCTCGGGAAGCTGCCCTCGACGTACGGTGCGAACTTCGCCGCCATCGCCGCGGTGCCGTTGACGCGCAGCTTCTGGAGCAGGAACCGGAACTTGTCCTCGAGCGACTTGCCGATCGCGCCGCGCACGTCGGCGGGCAGCGACCACAGCTGGCGCTTCCAGGCGCCGGTCGCCTTCTTGCGAGTCTTGTAGAAGAACTGCTCGTCGGTGTCGGTCGCCTTGCGGTCGCCCGCGTCGGTCTCGCGCAGCTTCGCGTAGATCGCCTGCTTGAGCTCCGCCGGGAACGCGGGGTGGTCGAACAGCATGTTCTGGAACTCGGTCGCCAGGTGGATCTCGCAGGCGCCCAGCGCCGGGAAGCGGTCGAACAGCTCGGCCGGCAGGGTCGAGGCGCCGTGCTGCACCGCGCCGCCCATCGCATACCGCTCGCGCGCGAGCTTGGAGATGCGGTCGATCGCGTCGAAGTCGATCTTGACCTGCGCGATCGTGCCGTCCGGAAGCGGCACGCCGCCGTGCGAGGTGCCGGTCTGGATCGAGATCTTGCTGATGCCGGGCTTGCCCGGGGCGTGCTTCGCGAGTGCCGCCTGGTAGACCTTCATGAACGCGTCGAGCTCTTCGGGCGTCGAGTTCTTGGACCCCACCTCGCCGATCTCGCCGCCCACCGACACCGTCACGCTCCGCGGCTCGATCTGGCGGATGTACGCCGTCAGCTCGGCGCACAGTCCGCCGTTGAGCTGCTGCTGTGCCTCGTGACCGTCCTTCGAGAGATCGACCAGCGTCGAGGTGTCCACGTCGATGTTGTAGAAGCCCGCCACGATCCCCTGCGCGGTGATGTCCTTGACCGCCTTCAGCTCGGCGGCCGGGTCGGCGGCGTACTTCTTGGCGTTCACCTGGAAGTGGTCGCCCTGGATGAACAACGGACCCTGAACGCCCTCGCGCAGCGCGGCGGCCATCACGACGAAGACGTACTCGGCGGGACGCTGATCGGTGTACACGATCTCGGAGCGCGCGATCTCGCAGATCACCGCGCCCGCATCCAGCGCCTTGCGCGCGCGCATCAGTGCGCGGGCGGTGTCGTAGGCGAGGCCGCGGATGTTGATCGCGGGAACCGTGAAGTCGCACGGGGCCTCGCCACGGCCGCGGGCGGTGTACACGCCGTGGATCGAGGCCGGATAGATGTCGGCCGAGCGGCACTGGCCCAGCACCGCGGCCCGCGCGGCGTCGCGCAACTCGACCGCGCCGAACACACCGGTCCATACGAGGCGATCGAGCGCATCACCATTCCCGGTGGCGATCGCGGCGGCGGCAATGCGGATTTCATCGAGCGTCTTGAGTTCCATATCGCGGCGTCTCCCTGGCGCCGACGGGCGCCGAATGGTCGTCAGAAGGGCGGAGTGCATGAAGGCGGACGCAGTATAGCGCGCCGCGAGAAGGGGCGTGAAGCTCCGTGAGCGACCGGGATCGGAGTCGATCGGGCGCGCCGAGCCTCAGCCGCTCGCGGTGCCCAATGCCGTGACGCCGTCGCGGGTCGCGCGCAGTTCGGGGAAGCGCGACGGGTCGTAGGTCTCGATCCCGGGCGCGCGGCGGAACGCCAACACCTGCGCGAGGTCGACGGTACATGCGGCGGCCATGCCCATGCCGTGGCCGGTGAAGCCGGCGCAGATCGCGAGGTGATGCTGCGCGTCGAGCCAGCCCACCAACGGGCGGCCATCGCGCGCGAAGCCCATCGTGCCCGCCCAGCGGCGCTCGATCGCGATCCCCTCGGGCACCAGCTCCGCGAGTCCGCGCTCGATCGCCGACTGGATGCGCGCCGTGGGTTCGTCGCCGAAGCCGGTCTCGCCGTCGAGGTCGACGTCGCGCCAGCCACCGATCACCAGCCGCCCATCGGCGAGCTGGCGCCAGTACTGGTAGCCCCAGTGCGCATAGACGGGCCGGGTCGAGATCGCGCGGCCGATCGGCGCGGTGCTGAGCATCTGCCCGCGCCGCGGTTGGATGAGGGCGCCGAGCCCGGGGCAGAGCCGCGGGGCGTACGCGTTGGTCGCCAGCACCAGCGCGCGCGCGCGCGCGACGCCGCGTTCCGCGCGCACCTCCCAGAGTCCGCCCTGCCAGCGCGCGCCCAGCGCGGGCGAGTGCTCGAACAGCCGGGCGCCGCGCTGGATCGCCGCCCGCGCGACGCCGTGGAGGAATCGCACCGGGTGGATCTCACCGTCCTCGGCCACCTCGAACGCGGCGACGAAGCGCGCGGCGACCGCCGGGTTCGGGAGCGCCTCGATCGCCGGCACCTCGCGCATCGCGAACCCGTCCGCGTGCATCAGCGGGAGCGAGGCGCGCAGATCCTCGGCCTCCTCCTCGGTGCGCGCGAGGCGGTAGGAGCCGCGGGCCTGGTAGTCGCAATCGAGGCCCAGCGACTCGACCAGCGAACGCACGCGCTGGTGCGAGCGTCGTCCGGTCTCCAGCACCGCGCGGGCGCCGGCGCGGCCCCACAGAGCGATGCCCTCGCTGTAGGGTTCGGCCGGCATCGCGAGCAAGAAACCGGCGTTGCGACCGCTGGCGGCGCCCGCGAGCGGCCCGACATCCAGCAGGATCACGGTCCCGCCCTGCTCCGCGATCGTATGGGCGAGGGTGATGCCGCTGATGCCGCCGCCGAGGATCACGACGTCGGCGTCGAGCTCGCCGGACAGCGTGGCGAACGGTGGTCCGGGATCGACCCACCACAGAGAGGCCGGATGTGGATTCGACGGGTCCATGCGGATGTGATTGTGGACCGCGGCGTGGAGGCCCCGCAAGTCGCCCGCGGTCGCGCGGCGGTCCGCGAGGTTCCGGCGCGTTGACACCCGCGCGCCGAGCGGCTTCAATCGCACGGTCCTGCTGTGGATACCGCCCGGCCCGCGCGAGGTTCCATTGGACGTCACCCCGACCGTCATCCGCCTGCGCGTCAACGGCGACGAGCGCACCTGCGCCGTGACCCCCTCGACCACCCTGCTGGAGGCGCTACGGGTGGGGCTGGGGCTCACCGGGTCCAAGCAGGGCTGCGACAAGGGCGACTGCGGTGCGTGCACGGTCGTGATCGACGGTGCGCCGGTGCTGGCCTGCATCACCCTCGCGATGGCGTGCGAGGGCCGCGTCATCGTCACAGTCGAGGGTCTCGCCGCCGGCGGGCGCCCGCATCCGCTCCAGGACGCCCTCGACCGCACCGGGGGGGCGCAGTGCGGCTTCTGCACTCCGGGAGTGCTGATGAGCGCGTGGGCGTTGCTGCAGCGCGAGTCGGCTCCGAGTCGCGCGGCGATCGCGCAGGCGCTCTCGGGCAACCTGTGCCGCTGCACCGGCTACACCAAGATCCTCGAGGCGGTCGAGCTGGCGGCGCGCGAGCTGCGGGAGGGCGCATGAGCGACGGCGAGCACGAAGGCGCCGCACGCCCGGACATGGCGGTGCCGGTCGGCCGCCAGATGCCCCGCGAGGAGCGCCTGAGCCCGCCGGCGTGGCCCGGGGGCCGCAGCGCGCCGCCCAACGGATCGTTCGCGGTGGTGGGGCGCCGCAACCGCAAGATCGAGGGGCTCGCCAAGGTCACCGGGCGCGCGGTCTACGCCGACGACCTGGTGCTGCCGCGCATGCTGCACGCCAAGCTGCTGCGCAGCCCCCACGCGCACGCGCGCATCCTGGCGATCGATGCCTCCGCGGCGCTCGCGCTGCCGGGCGTGCGCGCGGTCATCACCGGACGCGACCTGCCGATCCGCTACGGCATCATCCCGTGGACCGAGGACGAGCAGGCGCTGTGCGAGGACCGGGTGCGCTACGTCGGCGACGCGGTCGCCGCGGTGGCGGCCGATTCCGAGCGGCTGGCCGAGGAGGCGCTGGCGCTGGTCCGCGTGGACTACGAGGTGCTACCAGCGGTGACCTCGATCGACGAGGCGCTCGGTCATCCCGAGCGCAAGCTCCACGACCACGTGCGCGAGGGCAACATCTCCAAGCACGTGGAGCTGTCGTTCGGCGACACCGACGCGGCGCTGGCCGCGAGCGACCACGTGGTCGAGGCCGAGTACTGGTACGAGGGCTCCACCCACGCGGCGATCGAGCCGCACTGCTGCGTGGCGGACTTCGACCCGAGCGGACTGCTCACGGTCTGGTCCAGCACCCAGGTCGCGCACTACCTGCACCGCGACCTCGCGAAGGTGCTGGGACTGCCGACCCAGCGCGTGCGCGTGATCCAGCCGGTGATCGGCGGGGCGTTCGGCGGCAAGAGCGAGCCGTTCTCGCTCGAGTTCTGCGCCGCGAGGCTCTCGATGCAGACTGGGCGGCCGGTCAAGATCCTCTACACCCGCGAGGAGGTCTTCTACGCGCACCGCGGGCGTCACCCGATGCGGCTGCACTACCGCACCGGCATGCAGCGCGACGGCACGCTGACCGGCGTCGACGCGCGCATCCAGCTCGACGGCGGCGCGTACTCCTCGTTCGGACTGGTGACCACGTATTACTCGGGCCAACTGCTGACCGCGCCCTACCGGATCGGCGCCTACCACTTTGACTCGACCCGCGTGTTCACGAACAAGCCGTGCTGCGGGCCCAAGCGCGGCCACGGCTCGGTGCAGCCGCGGTTCGCGTTCGAGTGCCAGATCGACCGGCTCGCCGAGGCCGCCGGGCTCGATCCGATCGAGGTGCGCCGGCGCAACTCCATCGGCGAGCACACGCGCACCGTCAACGGCATGCGCATCACCTCGAACGGCTTCCTCGAGTGCCTCGACGCGGTGGAGCGCGCCTCGGGCTGGAAGGAGAAGTTTCGCCGGATGCCCTACGGCCGCGGGGTCGGGGTCGCCGGCAGCATGTACATCAGCGGCACCAACTACTGCATCTACCCGAACGAGATGCCGCAGAGCGCGGTGCAGCTCAAGGTCGACCGCAGCGGGCGCGCCACGGTGTTCTGCGGCGCCTCCGACATCGGCCAGGGCAGCGACTCGATGCTCGCGCTGATCGTTTGCGAGGAGCTGGGGCTCGAGCTCGGTGACGTGCGCGTGGTGGCTGCCGATACCGATCTCACCCCGGTGGACCTCGGCTCGTACTCCAGCCGCGAGACGTTCATGGCCGGCAACGCCTGCCTCGACGCCGCGCGCACGGTGCGCGAGCGCGTCGCCGATGCGCTCGCGGAGCGCTGGGGCTGCGCTCCCGGCGAGGTCGCGCTCGCGCAGGGAGTCGCGTGCAACACCCGCGACCCGCAGCGCGCCAGCATGAGCGTGCGGGAGGCGTTCCAGCTGGCGGAGGCGCGTCACGGCACGCTCGGCGCGGTGGGCTGGTACCAGAGCCCCCGGCTGGGCGGCGACTACCGCGGCGGCACCATCGGCGCCTCGCCCGCCTACTCGTTCACCGCGCACGTCGCCGAGGTGGAATGCGACCCCGAGACCGGCTTCGTCGACGTCACGCACATCTGGGTCGCGCACGACTGCGGGCGCGCGCTCAACCCGGTCACGGTCGAAGGGCAGATGGAGGGCAGCGCCTACATGGGCTTCGGCGAGGCGCTGTTCGAGGAGCAGGCGTTCAAGCCCGCCGCCCCCGGACACGGACCGGGGATCCACCACGGTCCCTCGCTGCTCGACTACCGCATCCCGACCACGCTCGATACCCCAGCGCTGGAGTCGTTCATCGTCGAGTCGGTGGACCCCGAGGGTCCCTACGGCGCCAAGGAGGCGGGCGAAGGGCCGCTGCATCCGAGCATCCCCGCGATCGCGAACGCCATCCACGACGCGCTCGGCATCCGTTGTCAGCGGCTCCCGTTCCATCCGCCGCGGGTGCTCGGCCTGCTGAAGGAGACCGATGCGCGGGCCGCGTGGGAGCGGGCGCGCGCCCAGCGGCGCGCCACGGGAGCGGCACGATGAGGGCGCGATGCTGACGCTGCCGCGCTTCGAGTGGACGCACCCCGCGACGGTGGAGGCGGCGCTCGCGCTGCTGGCCGAGCGTCCCGAGGAGAGCCTGGTGGTGGCCGGCGGCACCGACGCGGTGCCCAATCTCAAGCACGGCCTGCACGAGCCGCGGCGCGTGATCCACATCGGCGGGCTCGACGCGCTGCGCTTCGTGCGCGAGGAGGGCGGCGACCTCGTGCTGGGTCCGCTGACGACGCTGGCCGCTTTGGCCGCGCACCCGGTGGTCGCCCGCGAGCTGCCCGGTCTGGCGCGCGCGGCGTCGCAGGTGGCCTCGCCCCAGATCCGCAACATGGGCACGCTGGGCGGCAACCTGTGCCTCGACACGCGCTGCACGTACTACAACCAGACGCTGTTCTGGCGCGGGGCCATCGGCTACTGCCTGAAGAAGTCGGGCACCGTCTGCCACGTGGTGCCGCAGGGCCGTCGGTGCGTGGCGGCACACTCCTCGGACGTCGCGCCGATGTTGATCGCGCTCGACGCCGCGGTCGAGCTGTCGAGCCACGCCGGCACGCGCACCGTGAAGCTCGACGACTTCTTCGTCGGCGATGGAGTGCACAACACGGTGCGCCGCCCCGACGAACTGGTGACGCGCGTGGTGGTGCCGGCGCGCGCCCGCGCGATGCGGAGCGCGTACCGCAAGCTGCGCCCGCGGAAGGCGATCGACTTCCCGATGCTGTCGGTGGCGTTCGCGACCCGCCTGGAGGGCGGCATCTGCGCCGAGGCGCGGCTGGTGGTGAGCGCGCTGGCGGCCAAGCCGCGCGTGGTCGCCGGACTGGACGCGCTGCTGAACGGGCGTCCGCTGGACGACGCGGCGCTCGCGGCCCTCGCCAATGCCGCCCACCAGCAGTGTCACCCGCTGTCCAATGTGCCGTACGATACCGAGTGGCGGCGCGCCATGGTGCCGGTGATGGTCACCCGCACGGTGCGCGACGCCCTCGCGAGCGAGCAGCCATGAGTCCGAGCGAACCCGAGGAATTCGACGAGCACGATCGCGCGCAGCGCTGCGGGGGCGAGCCCACCGGCACCGGGGGCACGCCCGGCATCGACCTGCCGCGCCGCACCCGCGAGGGCGAGGTCTGGGAGGCGCTGGCGCGCTGGCGGGCCGAGCAGCGCCGCTTCGTGATGGCCACCGTCACCGCCGCGCGCGGCTACACCCCGCGCAAGGCCGGCGCGCGGATGCTGATCGCCGCCGACGGCCTGACCGTCGGCACCATCGGCGGCGGCGCGATCGAGCACGAGGTGCTGGCGGCCGCGCGCGAGCTGTTCGAGCGCGGCGGCACCGCGCTCGTCGAGCGCCACCTCACGCGGGACCTCGGCATGTGCTGTGGAGGCGAGATGAGCGTGTTCCTCGAAGTGGTCGAGATGGCGCCGCGGCTGTGGGTGTTCGGCGCCGGCTACATCGCCAAGCCGCTCGCGGCGATCGCCGCCGGCTGCGGCTTCGACGTGACCGTGATCGACGGCCGCCCGGAGTGGGCGACCGCCGAGCGCTTCCCGACGGCCCGGGTGGCGGTGCAGGACCCCGAGGACTTCCTGCGCTCGCTCGCCACGCAGCCCGGGGACTACGCCGTGATCACCACCCACGACCACGCCATCGACCAGCGCCTGGTGCAGGGGCTGCTGCGGCGGCCGCTGCGCTTCCTCGGCATGCTCGGCAGCACCGCCAAGCAGCGCAAGTTCGCGTTGCGGCTGCGGGCGAAGGGCTTCAGCGACGAGGAAATCGCGCGCCTGCACGCGCCGGTCGGGCTGGCGATCGGCGCCGACGGTCCCGAGGAGATCGCGGTCAGCGTGATGGCGCAGATCATCGCGGTGCGACGCGGGCTCGGGATCGAACGCGGCTGGGTGCCGCCCGCGCGCGCGGGCGTGCGGCCGGCCGACATGGAGATGCACGATGCGGCCCCCGCGGAGGCGGGGACCGAGGACGCGGACCCGACAGGGAGGTAGATCATGCTCGCGGGAGTCCTGCTGGCCGCCGGCGCGTCGCGCCGGATGGGACACGACAAGGCGCTCGTCCGCACCGGGGCGGCGTCGTTCGCCGTCCACGGCGTGCGGCATCTGTGGGCCGCGTGTGACGACGTGGTGGTGGTGCTGGGGGCCCATGCGACCGCCGTGCAGCGCGCCATCATCGCGGAGTTCGAGACGCTGGTGGAGCACGGCCGGCTGCATCCCGACCTCGCCCACGCGCACGGCCACGGGGCGCCGGGGCTCGAGTGCCAGTTCGTGATCAACGCGCGCTGGCAGCGCGGGATGCTGTCGAGCGTGCAGTCGGGGCTTGCCGCCGCGCTCAAGCGCAAGCCCGCGGGGCTGCTGGTGCTGCCGGTCGACCACCCGCACGTGGCGGCGACCACCGTCGCCTCGATCGGCAACGTCCTGCTCCAGGCGCTCGCCGCCAACCGCAACGCCCGCGAGCGCACCCGCTTCTCGTACGCCCTGGTGCCGCGCTTCAAGGGCGAGCGCGGCCATCCGCTGGCGCTCACCCCCGCGCTCGCGCGGGCGATCGTGGCCGACCGCAAGGCGGCCACGTTGTCGGACGCGGTGCGCCGCAGCGCGCGGCTGGTCGGCTATCTCGACCTGAACGACAAGGGCGTGATCGCGAATCTCAACGCGCCGGCGCGGCGCTGATCCGCGCGGGCGTGAGCGGGCCGCGGGCGCCGGTCGTCCGCGGCCCGCTCGCGCTCAGGGACGCAGGGCGCGGCCCACGCACCAGAGCGCGCCGTCGCGCAGCTCGAGCGCCAGCGCCGTGAGGCGCCCGCCGCGACACGGACCATCCACGCAGAGGCCATCCGCCGGATGGAAGCGCGCGCCGTGGTGGGTGCAGACCAGCGCGTCGCACGCTTCGTCGAAGAACACCGCATCGCCGAAGTCGAGCGCGTTGCCCTGGTGGGGGCAGCGATTCACGTAGGCGTGAAGCCGCCCGCTCCAGCGGACCGCGAACGCGTCGTACGACACGCCCTCGAGCGTCACGCGGAAGCGCACGCCCTGCGTCTCGCCGACGCGTCGCGCGTCCGGCAGCACCTGCACCGCGGTCTCCCCCGGATTCGACATGGGGCGCAGCATAGCGTGCGCGGACCGCGACGGCACCGGCGCGGGTGATCGCCGCAGCGGTCGGCGCACGGCGGCCGCGCGCAGCGGCCTAGCGGAGCAGCACGAGCGGCCGGCTGGTGCCGCCGCCGGGTCCCACGGCGCGGACGCGATAGACGCCCGCGGCCGCCCGGCTGCCGCGGTCGTCCACGCCATCCCACGTCCAGGTGCGGGCGCCGGGTGCCGCGGCCGGCAGCTCGGCGTGGCGGACCAGCCGGCCCAGGGCATCCACGATCTGGATGCGCACCGGCGCGGCCTCGCGCGTCTCCATCCGCAGCGTCACGCGACCGCGCGCCGGGTTGGGCATCGGGGGCGCGAGTTGGACCGCGCGCGGCCGCGAGCGCGGCCCGCCGTCGCCCACGCCGGTGGTGCCCCCGCTCAGCAGCAGCTCGTCGAGCCCGACGTCGCCGACCACGGTGTCGGGGAACCGCGTGTACGGCGCGAAGTCGTGGCGCACGAGGATGCGGTCCACCTGGGTCAAGGCCTGGGTGTAGTTGCCGGGTCCGGTGCCGATCCGCGAGAACGACGCCGAGTCCCTCAGATCGACGACGAAGTGCGCCCACTGGCCGGCCGGCGGCACGAACCCGAGGCTGTACTCCCAGATATTCTCGGCCACCGCGTTCCCGATCACGAAGTGCATCTCGAGCGTGTCCAGCTCGCCGACGTCGTTCAGCCACAGATCGACCTGGTGGATGCCGACGGCGGTCCAGTCGCCGACGTACGCCGGGGTCTGGACGAACGAGCCGAGATTCCCGGGCAGCGGTCCGGGCACCGCGATACGCAGGAAGCCGTCGCCTGCCCCGAGCGCGCCGCCGGTGCCGGGATTGGAGACCACGGCGCCTCCGCCCCAGCCAGAGGTCAGCGTGCCGGGAAAACTCTCCATGAAGCCGACCGCCGGCTGGGCGAGCGCACCGACGGGTGTCGCGAGCAGCAGGAGCGCGGTGGCGATGCGGGCGATGTGGGGCCGGAGTGACCAGCGCGATGACGGGACGGGCATGGCGAGCACCTCGGGACGCGTGAGGGGTGGGCCGGCGTGGGGGCGAGCATCACCCGCCGCCGGCCTCTCCGCCAGCCCTCGCCCCGCCGGCCGGCCCGCCGTTTAGTGATGCGAAAATCCGCGGCGGATTCCGGGTCGGCGTTCGGGTGGGGCGACCGATGTCGATGCGTCCGGGCTCCCGGGCATGCGATGCTGCGTCATGCGGAAACCCCTCGGATGGTCGGCGGCACTCGCGGTCCTCGTCGGTCTGGCGTGCGCGGCGGGACCCGCCGCGTCGCACGGGGTCGGGATGAGCCAGCTGCGCCTGCGGGTCGAAGGGGCGCACCTGGAAGGCGATTGGGACCTGCACCTGCGCGACGCGCGGCTCGCGCTCGGGCTCGACACGTCGCTCGGCGGGACGGTGGGGTGGCGCGATCTGCAGCCGCACGAGTCGGAGCTGCGCGCGCTGCTCGCACGCTCGCTCACGATCGAGTCCGACAGCCTGGCATGTCCGCTCGAGCTGACCGCGGCTCCCATGGAGTGGAACGAGGCGACCAGCTCGGTGCGATTCCACCTCGTCGCCGATTGCGCGAAGTCTCCGACCCGGCTCCGCATGCACTGCGACCTGCTGTTCGACCGCGATCCCACGCACCGCGCCTACTTCTCGGTCGAGGACGCGCGCGTCACCAGCGT
Source organism: Candidatus Eiseniibacteriota bacterium (assembly GCA_963725865.1). Lineage (GTDB taxonomy): Bacteria > Eisenbacteria > RBG-16-71-46 > RBG-16-71-46 > RBG-16-71-46 > CAVSAC01. The sequence goes on along the minus strand of CAVSAC010000010.1, from coordinate 456,117 downwards.
CGGCGCGTTCCACGCCGACCAGCGCACGGCCACGTTCGCGGTGAAGCAGTTCCACCTCGTGCAGGTGACGCTCGAGTTCATCCGGGACGGCATCGGGCACATCTGGAGCGGCCTCGACCACATGCTCTTCCTGACGTCCCTGCTGCTGCCCGCGCCACTGCTGCGCGCGGGACGCGGCTGGACGCCGCGGGCGGGAATCTGGCCGTCGACCCAGGAGGTCCTGAAGGTCGTCACCGCGTTCACGGTGGCGCACTCCCTGACGCTCGCCCTCTCGTTCTTCGGGCTCGTGCGCATCCGGGAACAGTGGGTCGAGGTCGGCATCGCGCTGTCCGTGTTCGCGGCGGCGTGGAACAACCTGCGCCCGTTCCTGCCCGGGCGGGCGTGGGTGATGGCGTTCGGCTTCGGGCTGGTGCACGGGCTGGGTTTCGCCGGCGCGTTGAACAACCTGTCGTTGCCTCGCAACGCGCACGCGCTGGCGCTCGCGGCGTTCAACATCGGGGTCGAGGTGGGCCAGCTCGGGGTGGTGGCGGTCGTCATGCCGCTGATCTATGCCGGTTCGCGGCGGCGTTGGTATCCGCGCATCGTGATGGGGCTCGGATCGCTCGGGATCGCGTGGGTCGCGGTGGTCTGGGTGCTGGAGCGCACGTTCACGCTCTCGCTGTTCTCGCGGCGCTGAGCGCCACGGGAAGGGGCGGGCGAAGGAACTCCGCCCGCCCCGTGCCCACCCGGGATCGAATCGCTCCGGCTGCCCGTCAGGCGGTGGGAGCCTCGCGCGTGCGGAGCAGCCCGCTCGCCATGAACAGGATCGCGCCGACCAGCAGGATCAGGCCCCAGGTCGGGAGCATCGGGACCGACGCCGCGAGGTTCACCGATCCGGCCTGACCGGCGAAGTTGGTCGGCGAGTTGACGGCCGTCGAGCCGTTGCGGAGCAGGGAGTGCAGACCATCGGTCGGCAGGGCGCCGTGGCTCCAGATCTTCACGCCGCTCGCGTAGTTGAGCGTTCCGCCGCTGGTCGAGAGGAAGTTGGCGGGGATGATGTAGTCGGGCGTGACCGCGCCGGGCTTGCTCGCGAAGTTCGACGTCGCGATCAGGATCCACGTGTTGGCGGTCGCCGAGCTGGGGAGGTTGGTCACGAAGTTGAACGTGTTGCTGTTCGAGGTGACCGTGAACGGGCCGACTCCCTGCTCGCTCGCCGCCGCGGTGAAGAGCTCGACGAACTGCACCGAGCCGTCCGCGTTGGAGAAGGCCTCCGTGAAGTCCCAGAGATGGTGTCCCGCGCTCGCCGTCGAGGCCGCGAGGAGCCCGAGGACGACCGCGATGAGTCCGAGACGAGTGCGCATGCATGCCTCCTCTGTGCTGAACTCGATGGACGGGGCGTCCAGGTCGATGGTCGCCCTTGCCGCGGCACGAGGGCGGAGCCTAGTCGCTCCCACCGGACATTCCGCTGACAATCGTCCGCTATTCGTGCGAGGTTTGATCTCACGCGACTCGGGGGAGCCGGCCGGCCGCCGGGAGGATCCGTTCGCAAAGCCGCAGCCACGCCATGAAGAGCACCACGACCACCACCACGGTGACGGTCTGCCAGAGGTAGACGTGCACGAAGCCGAATGCGCCGGGCCAGCGGATCATCACGCCGAACAGCACCGCGATGCGGATCAGGTTGTAGCCCCAGAGCGCGATCGCGGCGCCCACCACGCCGCCGAGGCGGGCCGGCCAGGGCGCCGGGAAGGCGAGGATCGCGATCGTTGCCAGCAGCGCCGGCATCAGCGGCGTGCAGTCGGGGACGATGGTCAGCGACGTGGTTCCGATCGAGATCGTGTTTCCCATCAGCACCAGCGGCGCGCGGAAGATCCCGAACACGGCGGTGATCGAGGCCACCGTGGCGTCGACCGCCCACCGATCGAGCTGCGGCGTCCGCGCATGGATCCACAGGCAGGCCACGAACCCGACGACGAGGCGCACCATGAAGGCGGCCAGCGCGCGCGACGGCCCGCCGCGGCGGCCCGCGTTGGGCGCGGCCGCGCCGCCGCGCGCCTCCGCCCGCTCGCGTCCGCGACCTCGGGGGCCCGCAGGTCTCATGTCCGTTCGTCCTCTCGGGTGGATCCGACTCGTGGCCCCGCGACGCTACCGCGGCCGCGGAGCCAGGCGCGAGGCCTTTCTGGATCGGGGGCGGGAGTCGGGCTGCGGGTTTCGGCAGCGCGTGACCGCACCCGCGTGCCGTGCCGCCCGGGGCGCACGCCGCGGCGCGGCGGCGCGCGCCGCGCGCCCTTGCGTCGCGCTGCCGATTCGGCCCGGGGGATGCGATGAGCTGGTTCCTGCGCCTGCTCGGCTGGGCCACGCTGCTCTCCGTGCTGTGCTGGTTCGTCGCGCTGCCGTACCAGCGCGCGCTCGGCGCGGTGGCGACCGTCGTCCTGCAGCTGCTCGGCATGCCGATCCGGGTCACCGGTCTCGGGGTCGCGATGCCGTTCGAGCTCGGGCTGTTCGCGGCCCTCTGTCTGGCGAGTGGGCGCGCGCGCATGCGCGAACGGCTGCGTGCGTTGGCGGTGGGAGTCCCGCTGCTGGTCGGCGTCGAGTTGGTGGTGGCGGTGGTGGCGCTGGGGCTCGACTATCGCGCGGTCACGCATCCGGCCGCGGCGGCGGGGCTCCAGTCGGTGGCGGCGAACCTGCGCGACACGGTGGTGTGGGCGACCGCGGTCGCGGCGTGGCTGGCCCTGCTCGGCGCGCGCGAGCTGCCGTTCGAGCGGCGCTGATCGGACTCGCGGCTGGCGGCGGCGACCGGCACCGTGGCACACTGCGTCCCTCGACCCCCTCGCAGGGAGGACCGATGTCCGCACGACGACCCCTGATCGCGGTGTACGGCAGCGCGACCGTCCAGCCGGGCGAGCCGGTGTACACGCTCGCCTTCGAGCTCGGGCGTGCGCTGGCGACAGGCGGCGCCGACGTGATGACCGGCGGCTACTCGGGCGTGATGGAGGCCTGCTCGCGCGGCGCGGCGGAGGCGGGCGGCCATACGGTGGGCGTGACGGTCGAGCTGTTCGAGGCCCGCGGCCCCGCCAACGCCTGGGTCCGCGAGCGCGTGCACACCGCCGATCTGTTCGAGCGCCTGCGCACGATCGTCACGCGCGCCGACGGTTTCCTGGTGCTGCCCGGCAGCGTGGGCACGCTCGCCGAGCTGTTCCTGACCTGGAACCTGCTCGCCGCGGGCGGGCGGCCCGCCGCCCCGTTCGTGCTGGTCGGGGAGCCGTGGGAGGCATGGTTGGCCGTCCAGCGCCATCCGCAGCTAGTGTACCCGGAGATGTTCGAACACGTCCGCATCGCGCGCACCGCGGCCGCGGGCGCGCGCGCGGTGCTCGAGGGCGCCGCGAGCGGCGTGCGCCGCTGAGCCGCACCCATCGGGAGGTCGAGCGATGAGCCCCGAGCCCCGCGCCACCGAGGACCGCCTGCTCGAATGGCGGACCGAGTTCCCGACCGTCGAATCGACCCTGCACTTCATCTCGCACTCGCTGGGCGCGATGCCACGCGGGGTCGAGGAGGCGCTGCGGCGGTACGCGCTGGCCTGGAAGTCGCGCGGCATCCGCGCGTGGGAGGAGGAGTGGTTCGCGCTGCCGACTCGCGTCGGCGATCTGCTCGGCACCATCGTCAACGCCGAGCCCGGCTCGGTCTCGATGCACCAGAACGTGACCGACGCACAGGCGCTCGCGCTCTCGGCGATCGACTTTCGCGCGCCGCGCAACCGGCTGGTGTGCACCGACGAGGACTTTCCCTCGGTGCTCTACCTGTACGAGGGGCTGGTGCGTCGCGGTGCCGAGGTCGTGCGGGTGCGCGCGCGGACGGGGCACGCGATCGAGGAGGCCGACGTGGTCGCGGCGATCGACGAGCGCACCGCGGTGGTGGCGATCTCGCACGTGCTGTTCCGCACCGCCCAGGTGCTCGACCTGGCGCCGATCGTCGCGCGAGCGCGCGCGTGCGGCGCGCGCACCCTGATCGACGCCTACCAGTCGGTCGGCACTCTGCCGGTGGACGTGCGGGCGGCCGGCATCGACCTGATGACCGGCGGCTCGGTGAAGTGGCTGTGCGGCGGACCCGGCGCGGGCTACCTCTACGTGAGCCCGCGCGTGGCCGCCGGCCTCGAGCCGGCGATCACCGGCTGGATGGCCCACGCCCGGCCGTTCGACTTCGACCCGGGGCCCACGCGCCGCGACGACGGCGCGCGGCGGTTCTGGACCGGCACCCCGGCGGTGGTGGCGTTCGCGGCGGCCGAGCCCGGCTACGCGATCGTCGCGCGCATCGGCGTCGAGTCGATCCGCGCGAAGTCGCTGCGGCAGACCGCACGTATGCTGGCGCTGGCGGACGAGTACGGCTTCCGCGTCGGCTCGCCGCGTGAGGACGCGCGCCGCGGCGGCACCGTGGTGCTCGACGTTCCGCACGCCGAGCCCGTGTGCAAGGCGCTGCTCGCCGCGGACGTACTCCTCGACGTGCGGCCGGGGGTGGGACTGAGGCTCGCGCCGCACTTCTACACCCGCGACGACGAGATCGAGCGCGTGATGCAGCGCGTCCGCGACCAGGTGCGCGCGCACGCCGGCGCCTGAACCGGGCCGCCCGACCGCCCGCGCGGCCGGTGCGCGTGGTACAGTGCACGCGGATCCAAACGCCCCGCGCCCTCCCGGGCGCGGGGCCCCGGCCCGCCTGCGATGGCGGGCCGTCGCTGCCTGACCCGCGCGTGCCGAGACATGCGCGAACCCGGGGAGTCACGCCCATGGAAGCGGTGGAGAGCACGACTTCGAAGGCCCTGCGCATCGTCCACGAGCCGAGCGTGTACCTGGTGGGACGCCAGACGCTCGACCCGAACGCCATCGACCGCTTCCTCGGCGACCACGAGCTGTCCTGGACGACCGACACCGAGGTCGGGGCCGAGGCGCTCGCCGAGATGGCCGGCCGCGTCTGCTACATGTCGTACGGCAAGGGGCGCAAGACGAACGCCGAGTTCATCGGCCATCTCGTCGAGGTCGGCCACGGCTCGGTGCTCGAACACGGCGTGTGGTCGTTCCTGATCACCGGAGTCTCGCGCTCGTTCACGCACGAGCTGATCCGCCATCGCCACTTCTCGTACTCGCAGCTCTCGCAGCGCTACGTCGACGAATCGCAGTCGCCCTACATCGAGCCGGACGCGATCGCCGGCGATCCCGAACTGCACGCGATCTGGACCGAGTCGGTGAACGCCGCGCGTTCCGCCTACGACCGGCTGGTCGCGGGGCTCGAGCGCCACTACGTCGACGAGCCCGACCGCACGCTGCGCCGCAAGCTGGCGCGGCAGGCCGCGCGCTCGGTGCTGCCCAACGCCACCGAGACCAAGATCTTCGTCACCGGCAACGCGCGCGCGCTGCGCCACTTCGTCGAGATGCGCGGCTCGGAGTTCGCGGACGTCGAGATCCGCAAGGTGGCGCTGGCGATCCTGCACCTGATGCAGCGAGAGGCGCCGGCGATGTTCGCGGACTACCAGCTCGAGACGATGCCCGACGGGTCGTTCGTGGTCCGGACCGGGCACCCGAAGGTCTGAGCGACGTGAATCTCGCCCCGCTCGCGACGCTGCGCCCGGTCACCCGAGTGAAGGGGTCCGAGCGCGTGCGGGGCGAGGATGCGGTCGCGGTCGAGCGCGCGCTCGAGCTCCGAGTCGACGGCCGTCCGCTCTCCGTCACGCTGCGCACCCCCGGGCACGACGCCGAGCTGGCGCTGGGCTTCCTGGCCGCCGAAGGGGTGATTCGCGGCCGCGACGACGTGCGCGAGCTGCGCGAGATCGCCGCGGACTGCGCCGAGCGGCCCGACGCGGTCGAGGTCGCGCTGGCGCCCGGCGTCGCGTTCGACTGGACGCGGCTGGAGCGGCACTTCGCCTCCACCTCCGCGTGCGGGCTGTGCGGGCGGGCGCATCTCGAGTCCCTGCGCGCGGGGCTGGTCCCGCTGGCGGCGGCCGGCCGCATCGACCCGGTCGCGTTGACGGAGCTGCCCGCGCGGCTGCGCCAGGCGCAGGCGGGATTCGCCGCGACGGGAGGGCTGCATGCCGCGGCGCTGTGTGCCGATGACCTGGCCATCGACGTGGTCCGCGAGGACGTCGGCCGGCACAACGCCGTCGACAAGGTGTGCGGAACGCTGGTCGCGCGCGGGCGCTATCCCGCCGGGTCCGGCCTGTTGTGGGTGAGTGGGCGTGCCGGCGCCGAGCTGGTGCTCAAGGCGGCGCGGGCGCGGATCCCGGTGCTGGCCGCCGTGGGCGCGCCGACCTCGCTCGCCATCGAGCTCGCGGAGGCCGCCGGCATGACGCTGGTGGGCTTCCTGCGGGAGGGACGCATGAACGTGTACGGCGGCGGTGACCGCCTCGCGCCGAACGGAAGCGGCGCGGTTGAGGAAAGGGCTACGTGACCTCGAGCAAGTCCTCCGGCAGCACCAGTCAGCTGATCCAGCTGTGCGCGGGCTACTTCGGCTTCTACGTCATGACCGGCGTGCTGGTGAAGTACTTCACCGGCCTGCGCCACCCATCGATGTCGGAGATGGCGTACCTCTTCAACAACACCCTGGGCGGGAGCGCGTTCGCACTCGCCGTGGTGTTCCTGGCGGGATGGATCCGCCTCCGATCGAACCGGCTGATGAAGGTCGGCCCGTTCATGGTCCCGTCCGAGGTGCTGTACATCATCCCCTCTGGGGTCTGTACCGCGGTGGTGATCCCGACCACCACGCTCATGTACACGCTGCCGATCTCGGTGATGGTGGCGATGGTGATCATGCGCGGCAGCATCATCGTGATCAGCCGCCTCGTCGACGAGGTGCAGATCCGCCAGGGCATCCTCAAGAAGCGCGTGTACGCCGAGGAGAACTGGGGCGTGGTCTTCGCGCTGTTCGCGGTGGCCACGAACGTCCTGCTGCTGCCGTTCGTCGGGCTGCTCGAGGCCCGCGGCGTGCACGTGGCGCAGGCGTTCGGCCTCGCATCCGCGCTCGGCAAGAACCAGTTCGACTTCATCCACTCGGTGCCGGCGCTCACGATCATGGGGCTGTACATCGTCGCCTACACCATCCGCATCTACATCATGAACTTCTTCAAGAACACGCGCGCCAAGGGCGTGGAGCTCGACAACCGGGGCTTCTTCGCCTACGAGCAGATCTCCGCCTCGCTCACGATGGTCCTGGTGGCCGTGCTCGTGTTCATGTCGCCCCGCTGGTTCGGCTGGCAGGACGAGCGCATCCACGTGTTCGCGGGCGCGATGGCGCACCCCGACCTGATGGCGGTTCTGTCGGGCGTGCCGTACGGCGCCGTGGCGTTCTTCTCGGTGTTTATCTTCATGTTCAAAGGGCGCACCGCGACGTTCGCAGGGCTGGTGAACCGGCTCACCTCGCTGGTGGCCGGCATCACCGCCACGCTGCTGCTGGCGCTGTTTTTCCACACCAAGTGGCCGTCGATCCAGGATTGGGCGTCGGTGGTGTTCATCCTCATCGCGGTGTGGTTCCTGACCCGCGCCGAGAAGCGCCGCACCGCCGAGCTGGCCGCCGAGCGGGCTGCCGCCTAGCCGCCGCATCCACTCCCTGCGGCGCACGGGTTCTCCTCGGTGGCCGGCGTCGCCTCGTACGGAATCGCGCGCTGGACGTCCGCCGCGATCACGGAGCCGGCGACCAGCGGCGCGCACGCGCGCCTGGAGCCGGCGGCCCCGAATCCGTTCCGCGCCAGCACCGAGATCGCGTTCGCGCTGCCGCGCGCCGCGCGCACGCGGATCGCGCTGTTCGACCTCGCGGGGCGCCGCGTGCGCGACGTGCTCGACGCACCGCTCCGCGCCGGAGCGCACCACGTGGCGTGGGACGGTCGCGACGCACGCGGCTTCGCGGTGCCGCCCGGGGTCTACCTCGCGCGGCTCGACGTCGCGGGCGAGCCCGCGCGGGTACGACACATCGTGCGGCTGCGGTAGCACGCGCGGGTGAACGCCGTGTGCGCCGCGATGCGGGGCGCCTGCGTCCGCCAGCCGGTCCCGTCGTGCGCGGCGCCGCGCCGTGCTCTCAGTGCGCGGTCGCGCCCGGCTTGGGGCGCGCGTTCCACAGCACGCCCATCAACAGGGCGCCGACCGCGGCGAAGCCGATCATGCTCGGCGCCCACGCGTCCCAGCCGTAGGCGTCGACCATCGAGCCGATGCCGATGCCCGCCAGCGTGCCACCCACGTACTGCATGCCGTCGAACATGCCGGCCGCGGTGGCGGCCGCGCGCTGGCCGCCGAAGTCCATCGAGGCGGTGCCCGAGAGCATGGAGTGCACCATCGAGATCGCAAGCGAATTGACCGTGAAGGCCGCGATCAGCACCGGCACGCTGGGATGGTGCCCGATCACCCACAGGCAGCCCACGATGAGCACGTAGCCGATCAGCGCCACCGGCGGGCGGCGGTGGCCGAACACCCAGTCCGAGAGGATGCCCGCCGCAAACGCGCCCACCACGCCGGCCAGCACGATGAAGAACGCCCCGGTCTTGAAGATCGGGTGGTCGAGAGGCATGTGCTGCGCCTCCTGCATGTAGCGCGGGAACCACTCCTCGAAGCCCTTCCGCACCATCCCGGTGCAGAACTCCGCGATCGCGATGGTGATGGCGACCGGGTTGGTGAACACCTTGCGCGCGACGTAGCCCAGCGTGATGCGCTCGGTGTCCCCGCTGGTGGCGTCCTGCGGGTCGAACGCCGGCAGCCCGGCGTCCTTCGGCGTGTCGACCACGACGCGCTGGGTGATCACCAGCATCACGCCCACGATCGCGGCCGGCAGGAAGAACTTCCACTGCCACGGCAGCGCCACCACGAAGCCCGCCGTCAGCAGCGCGAAGACCGCCGCCCGCCCGCTCTGGATCATGGAGCCGAAGATCGCGGAGAACACGCCGCGCTCGCTCACGTGGAACCAGCCCGCGTTCACCTTGATCAGCGCGAGCGCGCTGTAGGACTGGAAGTACATGTTCAGCGTCCACACGGTCGCGAAGTAGCCGAGCAGCAGGGGGCCGGTGCCGAGGAAGCCGAGGTAGGCGCCGAGGCCGAACAGCAGGTTGAACACGAACGCGCCGCTGGCGCCGATCAGCATCGCGCGGCGGCCCCCGAAGCGATCGGCGAGCGGGCCGTTGAACAGCGCGGAGATGCCGTACACGAGCGTGGCGGTGCTGATGATTCCGCCGATCTGCGTCTTGCTCCATCCGTACTGATCGGAGAGCGACTTGTTCGCGAAGGAGAAGTTGTACCGCGCCATGTACATCGCGGCGTACGTCAGGCCGAGCACCAGCCAGTTCTTCACCCGGCGGGCGCGGAACTCGCGGCTGTGGATCGGGAGGGGAGGCGTCATGGGAGCGGCTCCGACCGGCGTTCCCTGCGTGGAGTCGGGAAGCTGCGTGAGTCGTGTATGTACCCGCTCGCCGCGCGGCGGTCAAGCGCGCGGAGGCGCCGCTGTTTCAGGCGTGTTACAGCGGGTCGTTCACGCGCCCAGCCGGTCGCGCAGCGGGCGCGCGCGGGCGCGGCTGACGGGCACCTCGGTGCGGGCGGGGTCGTCGAGCTGCAGCCGCCAGGTGCCCGCGAACGCCGGGCGCAACGCCACCGCGTGGTCGAGGTTCACGATGGCGCCGCGGTGCACGCGCGCGAACCGGCGCGGATCGAGTCGGCGCTCGAGATGGTCGAGCGTCAGGTCGAGCCAGTGGCGATCGCCCGCGGTGGCGGCGAATACCAGCTTGTCCTCGGCCCCGAACCACAGCACCTCCTCGACCTTCAGGATCAGTTGGCGCGCACCGACCCGCACGGTGAGGCGCTCCAGGTGGGTGGCCGGCGCGCCGCCGAGCCCGGCCAGCACCTGCTCGAGCCGCCGCGCGATGTCCTCGGGATGCGCGAGGTCGCGGCGCGCCCGCTCGAGCGCGATCGCGAGCCGCTCGGGCCGGAACGGCTTGAGCAGGTAGTCGACCGCGTTCTCCTCGAACGCCTGCACCGCGTACTGGTCGTACGCGGTCACGAACACCACCGCCGGGCGCGGATCGAGCGAGCGCAGCAGCGCGAAGCCGTCCTCGCCCGGCATCTGCACGTCGAGCAGCACCAGGTCGGGACGCGTGCTGCCGATCACCGCGCGGGCCTCGTCGGCCGACGCGGCCTCGCCGACCACCTGGGCGCCGGGCAGCTCGGCCAGCAGCCGCCGCGCGCGGGCGCGCGCGAGGCGCTCGTCGTCGACCAGCACGATACGCAGCGGGGCGGCGTTCATGGCGCGAGCATTACCACGTCAGCGAGCAGCCGGCCACGAGCATGCGGCGCGAGAAGTAGGAATCGCTCGAGTAGCGCAGCGAGTAGTCGGAGTTGTAGACGAACTCGAGCACGTTGCGGACGTCGAGCACGTTGAGGCCCTCGACGTAGGCGGCGCATGGCGCGCTCAGCGGCAGCCCCCAGGCGGCCGGCAGCGTGAACAGCCGAGTGAGCCGGATGTCGAGGCGGTTGTAGGCCGGCATCCGCGCCGAGCGGTTCTCGGCGTACACCGGGCGCCAGATCCGGCGGGCCGGATCCCACGTGCGGCCGACCACCGGCGTCCACGGCCGGCCGGACGACCAACCCCAGCGCGCACCCACCAGCCACGCGCCACTCCAGCGGTAGTCCCCGACCAGCGTGAGGGAGTGCGTGACCCCGTAGGCCGAGGGCAGCTCGCGGGGGTCGTCGCCCTCCTGGCGCTTCGAGTCCATGTAGCCGTACGAGATCCAGCCGTTCACCCAGCGGTGGGAGCCCTTCAGGAACACGTCCACGCCGCGCGCGAAGCCGTGCCCGCGCGGGGCGTAGAAGGCGAGCGAGTCGACGGTGACCAGCCCTCGATAGTCCTTGCGGTAGGCCTCGAGCCGGAGGTTGGCGTTCTCGGTCAGCCACTCCCAGCCGGCGATGACGTGGTCGGCGCGCGCGGGCCCGAGGCGAGGATTGCCGTAGGCGCGGTCGAGGAAGCGCGGATCGGCCGCCTGGTGGTAGCGGCCGGTGGCCACCCGCACGGTCTGGCGCTCGTCGATGCGCCACGCCAGCGCCGCGCGCGGGTCGGTGGTCCAGACCTGCGCGTTCGAGATCCGGTCCGCCCGGAAGCCCAGCGTGGCGTAGACCGGTCCCCACACCCGCAGCTTGTCTTCCACGAAGACGCCCGGCAGGGTGAGCACGGGACGGATGTCGTAGGCGCGCAGCGGTGCGCCCGCGGCCAGGTCCACGCTGTCGGCCGGCAACCCGCCCACGATGCGCACGGCGTGGCGCGGCAGGTTCCCGCCGAACGTCAGCTCGTGCCGCGGGTGGGGCGTCCACACCGCCTCGAGATTGGCCTGCGCGTCGCTCTCGTCGCGCCGCGTACCGAAGCCGGAGTAGTCCCACTTCGCGCCGTAGCGTTGCCAGGCGCCGCGCACGTGGAGCGCGAGCCGCTCGCCGAGCGCGTCGGCGAGCTCGAGTGCGCCGACCTGGTTCAGCGCGTGCTCGTGGTAGACCGACGCGACATTGAGCACGTTGGCCTCCACCGCGGTGCGATCGCCGTTCTGGAGCCCGGTGAACGTGAGCCGGCCGGTGCCCGAGTAGCGCCACACCAGTTTGGCGGCGGCGTCGTGGCTCAGGGGCGCGCGCTCGTAGTCGTTCCGCGAGCCGTAGACGCGCATCAGCAGCTCGGTGTCGCTGTAGCGGACGGTCGCGAGCGCGGCGAGCCGGCCCGGAACCAGGCGCCAGCTGGTGGACAGGTTCGCGCCCACCATGTTGACCCCCACGTTCACGCTGCGCTGGTCGCCGGGCTCCTGGGTGTCGATGTCGAGCACGCCCGAGAGCACGCCGCCGTAGCGGGCGGTGAAGCCCCCGCTCGAGAAGAACGCGTTGCGGACCAGGTAGGCGTCGAACGCGCTGAACAGCCCGCCGGAGGCGCCCTCGTAGTGGTAGGGGTGACCGATCGAGTTGCCGTCGAGGCGGATCAGGGTCTCGCTCGGATCGCCACCGCGCACGTACACCGCCGCGCCCTCGTTCGGCGCGTTGATGCCCGGCAGCGCGCGCAGCGACTGCATTACGTCGGCGGCGCCCCCCGGAGTCATGACGACGTCCATCCGCTTGAGCGTCGCGCCCTCGCTCTTGCCGGCCTTGCCGAACGAGGAGGTCGCGACCTGGACCTCGGCCAGCTCGAGCGGCTCGTCGCGCAGCACCAGGCGCAGCGGGGCGAGGTCCTCGACGACGCGCACCTCGACGCGGGTGTGCTCGTAGCCCATCTGCGAGACCTCGAGCTGCGCGCGGCCGAGCGGCAGGTCGAGCGCGAAGCGGCCCCGCTCGTCGGCCGCCGCGCCGGTCTTCAGCGCCGGGCAGGCGACCGCGGCGAACTCGATCGGCCGCCCGGCGTGATCGACGACCACGCCGGTCACGTGCACCAGCAGGCTCGCCGTCGCCGGGGCGGGAGCGCTCGCGAGTACCAGCGCCAGCGCCAGCCGCAACCACGGCGGGCGCCGCCGCGCGGCGCCGGGGCGGGAGGTCGGGTTCACCGCGGCGCCTGCTCCTTGAGCGCCGCCTCGGCCTTCGGGAGCAGCCCGCGCTCGACCCAGCCGTTCGCGGGATTCGCGGCCAGCGCCTGGCGGAACAGTGCGGCCGCGGCGGCGAATCGTTCGCGCTGCATCTCGGCGCGGCCCGCCCACAGGAAGGCATCGTCCCGTCCCCAGCCGAACGGGCCGGCGCTGTCGGCGGGCGCGGCGGCGAACAGCTCCTGCGACTTCGTGAAGCGCGCGAGCGCGGGCTCCGCGCCGCCGCCGAAGTTGGCGGGCTTGTTGAGCGTGCCGATGCCATCCAGCAGCCAGACGCGCGGATCGTTCGGCGCCAGGGCGCGCGCGCGCTGGAAGTTGGCCTCGGAGTCGGGGCCGAGCGTCATCATGCTGGAGGGATCGAGGCCGATGCTCATGCCCTGCAGCGCGGCTTTGAGCGCGTAGGCGCCGCCCGAGTTCGGATCGAGACGGATCGCCTCGTCGATGCGTTTGAGGCCATCCTTCGCGAGGCGGGCCGCCTGGGCCTGGTCGCGGTCCCAGAGCAGCGGCAGCGCGCGCCAGTCGGCGAGCGCCACCCAGTAGCGCGGCGCGGCCGCCTTGCGATCGCCGATCGCGGCCGCTTCGAAGGTGGCGCGCGCGGCCAGGATGGCGGCCGGATCGCCCTGGTCGACGGCGGCCTGCAACGCCGTGCGCGCGGACGCGAGCGGATCGACGGCGCGCGCGGCGGGCGGGCCCGCCAGCAGCGCTGCGAGCACGAGCAAGGAGACGCGGGGACGGATCATGCGGTACCTCCGGAGGAGATGGGTGGGGTGAACGGCGTGGACGGGAGGGTCACGCGCACCCGGGTGCCGGCGCCCGGCGCCGACTCGATGTGGAGCGCGTGGGGTGGCCCGGCATGCCGGAGCCGCTCACGCACCGAGCGCAGGCCGAACCCGCTGCCGGCGGGCTCGGCGGACGGATCGAGTCCGGGGCCGTCGTCGAGCACCTCGACCTCGAGCATCTCGCCGACGCGGCGCGCGCGCAGCGTGAGCGTGCCGCCCTCGACGCGCGGGGCGATCCCATGGCGGACCGCGTTCTCGACCAGGGGCTGCAGGAGCAGGCTCGGCACCGCGACGCCCTCGAGCCCGGGGGCGATGTCCTCGCGCACCCGCAGCCGCTCTCCGAACCGCGTGCGCTCGATCGCGAGATAGTCGCGCAGGAACTCGAGCTCATCGCCGAAGCGCTGGTGGTCGCGGTCCGAGGCCGCCAGCGCGTAGCGGAACAGATCCGCGAGCCGCGTGGTGGTGTCCTCGGCCTCGCGCGGGTTCTCCGCGATCAGCGACGTGATGGTGTTGAGCGTGTTGAACAGGAAGTGCGGATTGATCTGGGCCCGCAGCGCGCGCAGCTCGGCGCGCGCCAGCTCGGCGCGCTGCCGATCGACGGCCCGCGTCTGGTGCATCGCCACGCGGTAGAACGCGATCGCGAAGTTGATGCCGCCGAACAGCGCGACGAACAGCAGCGTGTAGAGGGTCGAGAGCAGCAGCGACTTCGGCGTACCGAGGAAGCCGGGGAGCACGAACAGGTGGATCAGGTAGGCGGCGAGGTAGGAGGCGAGGATCGCGCAGGCGATGTAGACGCCGCCGATCCGCATCCCCAGGTCGCGGCCGCGCGGCAGCCGGCGCACCAGCCACGGCTCGGCGAAGTGCTTCACCGCCCACAGCGTGATCCCGATGGTGTACGAGAACACCAGCGAGGCCTGGTACGCCTGCACGTACTGCGGCCAGGTGCCGCCGAACAGGGTGCCGAAGAAGAACGCGAACGGCACCGCCCACAGCGGCTGCAGCAGCAGGGTCCGCAGCAGCGCGACGAGCGGCGGGCGGCGGCGGGGACGGAGGTCCGGCTCGCAAGTGGTCATGACGGCATGATACGAGGGCGCGGGGACGCCGCGAACGCCGTGGCGACGAGCGGTCGGAGGCGGGCGACGGACGGTCGCGGGTCGCGACGGCGGTCGGCTCAGGCGGACGGAGGGGCGGCGGCGACCGGATCGATCACGCGTATCGCGAGCACCGTGACGTCGTCGCCAGCTTCGCGTCCCGCCAGCCAGCCGCGCAGCTCGGCGAGCAGGTGCTCGCATGCGGCCTCGGCGGAGAGGTCGCCGTCGAGCGTGGCCGCCACGTCGGCCACCCGGTCGTCGCCGAACATCTCGCCGTCCGGACGGCGCGCCTCGCTGAGCCCGTCGGTGTAGGCGATCACGCGATCGCCGGGCGCGAGCACGAGCTGCTCCTGCTCGAAAACCACGAAATCCAGCATGCCGACCACCGTGCCGCCGGTCGCGAGCATGCGCGGGGGCGCGCCCGGGCGCAGCAGCAGCGGCGGGTTGTGTCCCGCGTTCGTGTAGGTGAGCGTCAGCGTCCGCTCGTCGACCAGCGCGAGGAAGAACGTGGCGAACTGCTGGCGCGAGGTGCTCTCGCACACCAGGCGGTTGAGGTTCCCCATGATGGCCGCGGTCGAGCCCACCACGCCGGCCTGCGTGCGCAGCGAGGCCTGGAGCATGGACGACAGCAGCGCCGCGGGCACGCCCTTGCCGGACACGTCGGCGATCGCGATCAGGTACGCATCCTCGCCGGCCGGCACCACGTCGTAGAAGTCGCCGCTCACCTCGCGCGAGGAGACGTTCACCGCGTGGACCTCGAGCCGCGGTCGGCGCGGGAACGCCGTCATCAGGAAGCCGCGCTGGATGCGGCGCGCGAGGTTCATCTCCTCCTCGGCGCGCGCCCGGCTGAGGGCCGCGTGGTAGAAGTGCCACGCGTACACGATCCCGGTCACCAGCACGGTGAACATCAGCGTGAAGACCGTCATCACGAGCACGCTGCGGGCGCTGCCGAGGAAGTCGTGGATCAGCGTCAGGCGCACCAACAGGGCGCCCAGGTAGGCTCCGAACACGCTGGAACCGACGTAGAGCAGCGCGTGCTGCGGCAGCCCGCCCTTCAGCAGCGCCGGGCCCCCGCGCAGGACGCGGGGCGCGATGAAGCACTCGGTCACCCAGATGGCGGTCGAAATGCTGTAGGCGAAGATCAGCGAGACGAGGTAGTAGCCACCGACGGAGCGCCACGCGCCGCCCTCGAGCAGCGTGAAGAACAGGGCGAACGGGATGGCGAACAGCGGCTGGCGCCAGAGCAGGCGCCACAGTCCGCGCCAGATGCGCGCGCGACCCCGAGACGGTTCGGCGATGGGCATGATCGCAGGATACGGGGCGGGCGCGCCCGCCGGCCAGCGGGGCACGATGGACGGTCGTCCGCGCGCGACGAATGGTCCACTCCGGCGGTCGGACCGGCGCGACCGCCGGACTCAGGCGGCCTGGGCCAGTGCCTCTTCGTCGTCCAGGGGCAGTCGCAGCGTGAACGTCGTGCCGTGGCCCTGCGCGCTGTCGAACTTCAACGTGCCGCCGTGCGCCTCCACGATGCCGCGCGCGATGCCGAGCCCCAGCCCGAGCCCTGCGCTGTTGAACTCCAGCGCCGTCGAGCTGTGATGGTGTCGCGAATCGCGCATCAGCGCCGCCCGTTCGAACACGTGCTGCTGCTGCTCCGGGGGGATCCCGATGCCGTCGTCGGCCACCGCGATCTCGATCACGTCCCCGGTGCGCCGGGCGCGCAGCTGCACCTCGCCGCCATCCGGCGTGAAGCGCACGCCGTTGCGCACCAGCTGGACCAGCGCCTGGACCAGGCGGGTGGCGTCCACCCGCGCCGGCGGCAGCCCCACGGCCGGCAGCACCGTGATGCGCACGGCGCGCCCCGGCGCCTCCGAGCGCACCGTGGTGGCCGCCTCATGGAGCAGCGGCGCGAGCTCGTGCGTGGCGCGGCTGAGCGGCACCCGCTCGCCCTGCACCTGCGCGATGCGGGTGGCGTTCTCCGCGATGCGCGTGAGGGTGACGACGCTGCGGTCGATCGCGACCAGCGCCTCGCGCTGGTCCTCGGTGACCGGCCCCATCGCGCCGTCGGCCATCAGCTGCTGGAACCCCGCGATGATGCTGATCGGCGTGCGCAGCTCGTGGGACGCGACGCTGATGAACTCGGTCTTGAGCCGCGCCACCTCCTCGAGGCTGTTGACGTAGGCGCGCTGCTGCTGGCGCATGTACCGGAATCGCTCGGCGAGGTAGCCGATCTCGTCGCGGTTGCGCACTTCGATCGGGTAGTCGTAGTTGCCGCGCTCCATCTCCTCGGCGCCCCGCACCAGCCGGTGGACCGGCGCGGTGATGCGCTCCGCGACCAGGAATCCCGCGGCCAGCGCCACCACCAGCGCGAACGCACCGAGCAGCATGAGGCCGCCCTGCATGTCGCGCACGTGCGCGGTCTCGACGTCGAGGGCGCGCTGGAGCACATAGGCCTGCGCCCGGCCGGGCGCGGCGCCGGGCAGCGCGCGCGCGAGCGTGAGGTACACGTGCGCCGGCGAGCGGACCTCGAGCACCACGCCGATCCGCATGTCGGAACCCGCTCCGGTGAGCGCGGTGAGCGCGGCGCGCCGGTCCTCGGGCGCCGCGAGCGTGCTGCCGGTCAGGGAGGAACCGGAGACGAACGTGACCTCGCTGCGGGTCAGTTCGCGCAGGTGCGAGGCCAGCTCCGGACCGATGCCCGCGCCGAGCAGCAGCGCGCCCACCGTGCGCCCGCCGGCCGTCACCGGCATGACCACCGCCTGGTAGTGCGCCGCCGGCTCGACCAGGATGCCCGCCACCGTGCGCCCCGCCAGGGCCTCGCGCACCAGCGCCGCGCGTCCGGAGTCGCTGGTGCCGTCGTGGGCGACCGAGGCGAGCATCGCGCCGTGCGCGTCCAGCACCTCGAACAGGTCGGTGGGGACCAGCGCGTAGAAGTCGCGCGCCACGCCCCGCACGGTCGCGAGCACCGACGGATCGTCCGCCGCGCCGGGCAGGGTGAGCACCGAGAAGAACTTGGGGTCCTGCACGATCACCTGCCCCGCGGTCTCGAGCTCGCGCGCGCGCGTGGCCATGAGGTCCTCGAACACCGCGGCGGCGCCCTGCAGTTCGAGCTGGAGGTGCTCGTGCGCCTGGCGCGACACGATGCGATTCACGATCCACAGCGAGGCGAGCGTCAGGGTCGCGATCGGCAGCGCCGTGAACAGCAGGATCCGCCACCGCAGTCGCATGCGCAGCCAGCGGCGCATCAGAAGTCGACCGCGACGGTCACGTCGCCGCTCGCCGGCACGTCGACGGCGCGCACCACCTCGCGCAGGTCGGGGTGCCAGGCGTGGAGCACGTAGCGCCCCGCGGGCAGCGGCGGGAGCGCGAACGAGCCGTCGTGCGCCGGCTGCGCGAACGCGCGGTTGGGCACGATCAGGATGAACGCCTCCATGTTCGAATGGATGTCGCAGTACACGTTCACGAGCCCCGGCCGGGTGAAGCGCACGGTGCGCGACTGGCCGCGCGGGTACTTGCCGAGGTCGAAGCGACGCGTGGGCGAGAGGCTGAACACGTTGTGGAAGATCGGATCGTGGTTCGGGAAGTCGACCGAGGCGCCGAGCGGCACCGCGACCACGCGCGGCACGAACGCCTGGTTCTCCTGCGCCAGCGACGCGCGGGCGACCGGGGCCGGCAGGGCGGAGTCCACGGCCGCGGGGATGCGCTCGACGTAGAGCACCGCGTCCCCGATCCGCCCGCGCTCCGGTCGCCGCGCGGACGGCAGCGCGCTCGCGCGACCCGGGTAGGGCGAAGGGGCGGCGAGCGACGCGAGGCCCGGCGAGGGCACCCGGATCGCGCCGCGGATGACGCCGGCGGCGGCGGGGGTGGCGGCGTAGACGAGCGCCAGCGCGAGCATCCACGTGCGAAGGGCGGACACCGGACGGTTTCCTCGGGGGTCAGGGAATCGGGTCGCGGCCGGCGCCGGGGACACCCCTGCGCTCGCGCCCTTCATCGGCACGAAGCCGGGCCGGCTTGAGGCGCCAGCCGCCGCCCGGCCGCCTCGCCACCGAGTGCGCGAATCGCGCGTGCCCGCCCGCCCTCCCGGCCGGTGGAGCGCCCGCGCCGGGTGCGCTCCACCAGCGCGTGGCGGCTCAGCGATAGGCCGGGAGTCCGGTGATGTGGTGGCCGAGCACCAGCGTGTGGATGTTGTGCGTGCCCTCGTAGGTCTTCACCGACTCGAGGTTGCACATGTGGCGCATGACCGGGTACTCGGACGTGATGCCGTTGGCCCCGAGGATGTCGCGCGCGCGGCGCGCCACGTCGAGCGCGATCTCGCAGTTGTTCCGCTTCGCCAGCGAGACGTGCTCCGGCGTATAGGTGCCGCGGTCCTTCATGCGCCCGCACTGGATCGCGAGCAGCTGCCCCTTCACGATCTCGGTCAGCATGATCGCGAGCTGCTCCTGCACCAGCTGGTAGGAGCCGATCGGCTTGCCGAACATGATCCGCTTCTTGCTGTACTCCACGGCGCTCTCGAAGCACGCGATCGCCGAGCCGATGACGCCGAACGCGATGCCGAAGCGTGCCTGCGTGAGGCAGGAGAGCGGCGCCTTGAGGCCTTTGGCCTCCGGCAGCACGTGGGAATCCGGGACGAACACGTCCTGCAGCACCAGCTCGCTGGTGACCGAGGCGCGCAGCGAGTGCTTGTGCTTCTGCTCGGGCGCCGAGTAGCCCTTGAAGCCCTTCTCGACCAGGAATCCCATCACGTGGTCCTTGCCGCTCGCCTCGTCGCGGTGCTTGGCCCACACGATCGCGAGGTCGGCCTGCGTGCCGTTCGTGATCCACATCTTCGCGCCGTTGAGCACCCAGCCGCCGTCCGCCCGCTTCGCGCGCGTGATCATGCCGCCGGGATCGGAGCCGAAGTCGGGCTCGGTGAGTCCGAAGCATCCGATCACCTCGCCCTTGGCCATCTTCGGCAGCCACTTCATGCGCTGCTCCTCGCTGCCGTACTCGAAGATCGGGTACATGCACAGGGCGCCCTGCACCGAGACGAACGAGCGCAGGCCGGAATCGCCGCGCTCGAGCTCCTGGCAGATCAGCCCGTACGCGGTCGCGTTGATGCCGGCGCAGCCGTACTTCTCGGGCAGCGTCGAGCCGAACAGGCCCAGCTGGCCGAGCTCGGGGATGACCTCCTTGGGGAAGTAGGCCTCCTCGTACGCCTTCTCGACGATCGGCAGGTAGCGCTCGTCGACCCAGTCGCCCACCTGATCGCGGATCGCGATCTCTTCCTCGGTGAGCAGCGTGTCGATCTGATAGAAATCCTCGCCGTGGCGGGACATGGTGGCTCCTCGGAGTGAGACGGCCCAGGCTGGGGGGCGACGTGTGACGCGAAGTATAGGCATCGCGCGCAGGGCAGCCAAACCGCGCCCGTTCGCCGTCACGCGACCACCACCACACCCGACATTGCCGCCCTGCGGCGCAGCGGCTAGGCTCGCCGCCATGTCCGTCGCGCACCCTCACCCGGAGAACGTGCCATGCGCGTCCATGCGCTCCCGCTCGTCCCGCTCGTGGCCGCGCTCATGACCGCGGCCTTCGAACCGAACGCTTTCGCCGCGCGCGGGGACGCCACGCGCTCGGTGGTGTGGGCGCCTCACGGCATGGTGTGCGCCGCCCAGCCGCTCGCGGTGCAGGCCGGGCTCGAGATCCTCAAGGAGGGCGGCAGCGCGGCCGACGCCGCGATCGCGATCAACGCCTGTCTCGGCCTGATGGAGCCGACCGCGAACGGGCTCGGCGGCGACCTGTTCGCGATCGTGTGGGACCCGAAGACCCGCCAGGTGGTGGGGCTCAATGGCTCCGGTCGCGCGCCGCTGGCGCTCACGGTCGACAAGATCAAGCCCGAGGCCGACGGCACGATCCCGCTCTACACGCCGTACTCGTGGACCGTGCCCGGCACGTGCGACGCGTGGTTCACGCTCCACGCGCGATTCGGCCGCCTGCCGATGAAGCGCGTGCTGGCGCCGGCGATCCGCTACGCCGAGGAGGGCTTCCCGCTCTCGCCGGTGATCGCCTCCGACTGGGAACGCTCGACGCGGGTGTTCAAGGACAAGCCCGGCTTCGCGCAGGTGTTCATGCCGGGCGGCCGCGCGCCCCGCGAGGGGGAGACGTTCAGGAACCCGTCCCTCGCGAAGACCCTGAGCCTGCTCGCGGAGAAGGGCCGCGACGCGTACTACCAGGGGCCGATCGCGGCGGAGCTGGTGCGCTACTCGCAGGCCAACGGCGGCTTCTTCTCGCTCGAGGACTTCGCGCGCCACACCTCCACGTGGGACGCGCCGATCTCCACCGACTACCGCGGCTACACGGTGTGGGAGCTGCCGCCGAACGGTCAGGGGCTCGCTGCGCTGCAGCTGCTCAACATCCTCGAGAACTTCGATCTCAAGTCGATGGGCCGCGGCTCGGCCGACTTCTGGCACGTGATGGTGGAGGCGAAGAAGCTCGCGTTCGCCGACCGCGCGCGCTACTACGCCGACCCCGCGTTCGCCAAGGTGCCGGTGGCCGAGCTGCTCTCGAAGGCCTACGCGAAGGAGCGCGCGAAGCTCGTCGACATGCAGCACGCCGCGCTGGTCGACTCGCCGGGCGATCCGGTCGCGCTCAGCCGCAGCGAGACCACCTACCTGTGCGCGGCGGACCGCGACGGCATGATGGTGTCGCTGATCCAGAGCAACTACACCGGCTTCGGCAGCGGCTACGTGGTGCCCGCGCTGGGATTCGGCCTTCAGGACCGCGGCGGGCTGTTCTCGCTGCACGCGGGACACCCCAACCGGCTCGAGCCGGGCAAGCGTCCGTTCCAGACCATCATCCCCGCGTTCCTGACGAAGGACGGCCAGCCGCTGATGGCGTTCGGGCTGATGGGCGGCGACATGCAGCCGCAGGGACACGCGCAGGTGATCGTGAACCTGGTCGACTTCGGCATGAACCTGCAGGAGGTCGGCGACGCGATCCGCTACCACCACACCGGCTCGAGCGAGCCGACCGGCACCGTGATGACCGACGGCGGCGAGCTGCACATCGAGGACGGCCTGCCCGCGGCGGTGCTCGAGGAGCTGAGCCGGCGCGGCCACCACCTGAAGCCCGAGCCGGTGGGCGCGTACGGCGGCTACCAGGCGATCTGGCGCGATCCGGTCACCGGCAACTACGCCGGCGCGACCGAGAAGCCGCAAGGACGGCTGCGCGCTCGGCTACTAGTCGCGCCGCACCCCTGGCCACCGGCGCCGCGCGGTCGGTTCCCGCGCGGTCGCCCGGCGTCTGCCGCGAGTGGTTGATGCGGCCGCGGGGCCTCGGGTAGGCTTGCGTGGTCCTCTGCCTTCCCCGGACTCCCAGGAGACCCACCCATGGCGGCCACGCGCACCCACGCGACCTCGGCGGCTCCGCAGCACGGGCTGACGCAGGACGATCTCGTCGGCCTCTACCGCACGATGTACACGTCGCGGCGCGTCGACGACGAGGAGATCCGCCTCAAGAAGCTCGACAAGATCTTCTTCCAGATCTCGGGCGCGGGGCACGAGGCCGTGCTGGTGGCGGCGGGCCGGCTGCTGCGACCGGGGGCCGACTGGTTCTACCCCTACTACCGCGACCGCGCGCTGTGCCTGCAGTTGGGGATGAGCCCCAAGGAGATGCTGCTCTCCGCCCTGGCGGCGGCCGAGGATCCGAACTCGGGCGGCCGCCAGATGCCGAGTCACTGGGGCCACCGGCGCCTGAACATCGTCTCGCAGTCGAGCCCCACCGGGACCCAGTTCCTGCAGGCGGTCGGCGCCGCCGAGGCGCTGATCAAGTACCACGAGCTGGAGGCGGACCACCCGAGCCTGCGCGGCCGCGTGCAGGGCGACGAGGTGGTGTACGTGAGCGGCGGCGACGGCGCGACCAGCGAAGGGGAGTTCTGGGAGGCGCTCAACAGCGCGTGCAACCTGCGCCTGCCGGTGCTGTTCCTGATCGAGGACAACGGCTACGCCATCTCGGTGCCGGTCGACGTGCAGACCGCGGGCGGCAACATCGCCACGCTGGTGAAGGACTTCCCGAACCTGCACTGGACCGGAGAGGTCGACGGCAGCGACCCGCTGGCCTCGTACGCCGCGCTCGAAGCCGCGATCGCGCATTGCCGGGCGCGCCGGGGGCCGGCGTTCGTGCGCGCGAAGGTGACGCGGCCGTACTCGCACTCGATGTCGGACGACGAGAGCAAGTACAAGCCCCAGCACGAGCGCGCGGCCGAGGCCGAGCGCGACTGCCTGCGGACGTTTTCGCGCTCGCTGATCGCGCGGGGCGTGCTCGACGAGGCGAGGCTGAACGCGCTGCACGAGGAGGTGCACGCCACCATCCGCCGCGCCAGCGAGGAGGCGCAGGCGTCCTCGCAGCCGCCGCTCGCCAGCGCGACGATGTTCGTGTTCTCGCCGGACGTGGACCCGACCTCCGACCGGTTCGTGAGCGAGCCGCGGCCGGAGCGTCCGGACTCGGCCGAGACGATGCTCCAGAACATCAACTACTGCCTCCGGGACGAGATGCGGCGCGACCCGCGGATCCTGATGTTCGGCGAGGACGTCGCCGACAACTCGAACGAGGAGGCGCTCGACGAGACCAAGGGCAAGGGCGGCGTGTTCGGCGTCACGTGGGGCCTGCAGAAGCAGTTCGGCGGCGTGCGGGTGTACAACTCGCCGCTCGCCGAGGCCAACATCGTCGGCCGCGCGATCGGGCTCGCGACCCTGGGCCTGCGGCCGGTGGTCGAGATCCAGTTCTTCGACTACATCTGGCCGGCGATGATGCAGATCCGCGACGAGCTGGGCTACCTGCGCTACCGCTCGAACAACGCGTTCTCCTGCCCGGTCATCATCCGCACCGCGTACGGCGGCTATCTGCGCGGCGGCGCGCCGTACCACAGCCAGTGCGGCGAGAGCATCTTCGCCCACTGCCCGGGCCTGCGCGTGGTGATCCCCAGCAACGCGCTCGACGCGAACGGGCTGATGCGCACGGCGCTGCGCAGCGAGGACCCGGTGCTGTTCCTGGAGCACAAGCACCTGTACCGCCAGCCTTACGCCAAGGGACCGTACCCGGGTCCCGAGTACACCGTGCCGTTCGGCCGCGCGCGCGTGGTGCGCGAGGGCACCGACGTCACGGTGGTGACGTACGGCGCACTGGTGCAGCGCAGCTACCTCGCCGCGCAGGAGCTGGCGGAGGAGGGCATCGAGACCGAGGTGATCGACCTGCGCACGATCCAGCCGCTCGATTTCGAATCGGTGGCGCGCTCGGTGCGCAAGACCGGGCGCCTGATCGTGGCGCACGAGGACACCCTGTTCTGCGGGTTCGGCGCCGAGGTGGCGGCCCGCGTGGCCGCGGAGTGCTTCACGGACCTCGACGCCCCGGTGCGGCGGGTGGGGGCGCTCGACGCGCCGGTCGCCTACGCGCCCACGCTCGAGGACGTCATCCTGCCGCAGAAGGACACCATGCTGCGCGCGATCCGCGAGCTCGCCGCGTACTGAGCCCGTCGCGCCTCAGCGCCCGGGCACCAGCCTGAGGCGCGTGCGCGCCACCGCGTCCACGCGCGGGCCGTCGAGGAACAGCGGCACGTACGCGTGGTTCGCCCAGGGGCCCGCCAGCGCCCGGGCGCCCTGCGCCGCGCCCGCTGCCACCGCGGGCGGCAGCATCGCGAGCGAGGAGTCCGCCACCGCGAGGTCCACGAGATGGCGGAACACCGGCCCGTGATCGACCTCGATCGAGCGCGGCAGCCGCGACGGCGCCACGCCGGGCGAGGCGTTGTCGCCGTCCACCGCGACGGAAGCGCCGCGCCACGCCGCCTCGTCCGGGAACCAGCGCGCGAGGTCGCGCGGGAACCGGGCGCGGTGCGCGCGCTCCCAGCGCCAGCCCGCCAGGTCCGGCCCCAGCAGGTGCTCGAGGTCGGCGAGCGCCGAGTCGAGCGCCGCCGCGGCCCCGAGCGCCGGACGCTCGACGACCCGCACCATGCTGGGGTCGGGCGCGGCCTCGCCGTCGAGCGTGGCGATCAAGCGGCCCGGCAGGCCCTCGAGCCCCCAGCGCCGCCCGAGCGCCGCGAACCACGCCCGATACAGCGTGGGCGCGACCTGCGGCCGGCGCGCGACGAAATCCCAGCTACCCAGCGTGTCGAGCGCCGCTTGCGCGCGCGCCGACAGCCGCCCGCGCACCGAGTCCGCGCATGCCGCCAGCCGCGGCACCAGGCGCGCGGCCATCCCGGAGTAGGCGTCGTTCTGCACGCTGCGCAGATCGGCGAGCGTGATCGATGGATCGCCGCCGAGACGCTGGGCGATCCGCAGCGCGCGGTCGTGCACCCAGTCGTAGCGCGGCAGCGGCTCGGGGTAGGCGGGGCCGGCCGGGCGGTTGTTCGAGTTCACCACCACACCGTCGGCCGGCACGTCCCAGGCCGGCATGTCGGCGGTCGCGACGAAGCCCGCCCACTCGTGACGCCCGTCGCCCGGCAGCGGACCGGGGGCGGGCGGGAACGGACGATGCGGGAGCAGCCCGCACGCCTGGTAGCGGACGTGACCGGCGCGGTCGGCCGCCACCAGGTTGAGGGTCGGCGTGACGAGCGTGGCGAAGCGCTCTGCGAGCTCCGCGGCGTCGCGCGAGCGCTCCACGCCCAGCATGCGCCGGAGCGTGATGCGGTCGTCCTCGAACGCGGTCCAGCGCACGCTCAGCGCCAGCCGCCGCGCGCGATCGAACACCACCACCGGACCGTGCGGGGTCCAGCGCCGCACCTGCCCCGGCGGCGGGATGCCGATCCCGAGGACGCGGTAGCGCAGCTGGAACGGGCGCTCCACGACCGGCGCCCAGCCGCCGTGCCACCGCACCCGGCGGCCGTCGGCCGACAGCGTGTCGGCGTAGACGTCCACCACGTCGGCCGAGAGCGCGGTGATGCCCCACGCGCAGTCGCGGTTGCGGCCGCTCACGATCGCCGGCAACCCCGGCAGGCACGCGCCCGCTGCGTCCACCACTCCGGGCACGCTCACGTGCACGAGGTGGAACGCACCCGGGGTCGTCAGGGAGAGGTGCGGATCGTTCGCGAGCAGCGGGGCTCCCGAGGCGCTGCGGCGCGCGCCGACCGCGAATGCGTTGCTCGCCCGCCACGCGTCGTCGCCGTCGGGATGCGCGTACGGCGCCAGCGCGCGGGCCGCGCGCTCGGCGAGCGCGCTCGGCAGCGGGGCAGGCGAGTCTCTCACGGGCGCCGGCGCGTGCCCCGGCCCGCCCCCCGAGGTGTGGCGTCCGCCCGCGTCGGGCACGGTGTCGTAGATCCAGCGGCCCTCGAAGCGGCGGCGCGCCGCCAACCACGCGGCGCCGTGGCGCGCGAGGTCCCGCGCCTCGCGCAGCTCCGGCAGGTCGAGGTCGAGCGTGATCCCCATGCCGAGCAGCAACAGCACGCTGTCGACGGGGCGCCAGTCGGCGGGCGTGTGCCCCAGCCGCGTGAACTCCGGCGGCCACGCCGCCGCGCCGGCCCGACAGCGCGCCAGGTAGGCGTTGATCCCGGCGGCGTAGGCCTCGAGCGGCATCGCGGTCGCGGGATCGAGACGCTCGCGCGCCCAGATCGTCTCGGCGCGCTCGGCGAGGCGGAAGAGCTGCGCGCCGCCGTCCGCCTCGAGCGTCGCGTTGCCCGCCCACTCCCACATCCGCCCGCGCGCCGAGCGCCGCAGACTTTCGAGCTGCCACAGGCGGTCGCGCGCGGTGACGTAGCCCCACGCGCGATAGAGGTCGGGGAGCGTGCGCGCGCGCAGGTGGGGGATGCCCCAGCGGTCGGTGATCAGTTCGACCGGTGCGGCGAGTCCCGCGATCGCGACCACGCCGGAGTCCGCGGCGGCCGGGGCCGCGGCGCGCGGCGGGTGATCGGCGACCGGGACCAGCAGCGCGCCGAGCAGCAACGCGACGAGCGACGCGAGCGGACGCATGGTGGCACTCTGCCACGCACGCGGGCGCAGGGTCCAGCCGCGTGCTAGTGTGCGCGGCATGTCGCGCACCTGGGTGATGGCATTCGATCTCGGCGGCACCGACCTCAAGGCCGCGCTGGTCGACGAGGCCGGCGGCGTGTGCAACTTCTCGCGCACACCCTCGCGCGTGGCGGAGAGCCGCGAGGCCCCACTCGCGGCGATCGCGGCGGTCGCGGCCGAGCTGCGCGCGGTGGCCGACGGTCCGGTGATCGCGGCCGGCATCGGAGCGCCCGGCGTGGTCGACCCGCGCTCCGGCGCGCTGGTCGGCGCCACCGCGCACCTGCCCTACGGACGCGACCTGCCGCTGCGCGCGCTGCTCGAGGAGCGGCTGGCGCTGCCGGTGGCGGTCGAGAACGACGCCAACCTGGCGGCCCTCGCCGAGCACCACGCCGGTGCCGCGCGCGGCGCCCGCGTGTCGCTCACCATCACGATCGGCACCGGAGTCGGCTGCGGCATCGTGATCGACGGGCGCCTGATGCGCGGCGCGCACGGTGGGGCGGGCGAGCTCGGCCACCTGCCGCTCGGCGGCCGCGGAATGGCGTGCGCCTGCGGGGTCGAGGGCTGCGTGGAGCCCGAGGCGGGCGGCGAGGGACTGCTCGCCGCGGCGCGCGCGGCGGGACTCGACGCCGCGGACGCGCGCGCGGTGTTCGCGCACGCGGCGGCCGGCGACCCGCGCGCGGAACGGCTGGTGGCGCGTCTCGCGCACCAGCTCGGGCGCATGATCGGCGCCGCGGTGAACCTGCTCGACCCCGACGTGGTGGTGCTGGGTGGGGGGCTCGCGGGCGCCGGCGAGGCGCTCGCGCGGCCGGTGCGCGCCTCGGTCGAGCGCCACGCGCTCGCCTCACACACGCGCCTGCTGCGCATCCTGCCGGCCGCGCTCGGCGAGCGCGCGGGCGTGGTGGGCGCCGGCTTCGCCGCGCGCGAGCGGGCGCGGATCCGCGGGGTGGAGGGCGTGCGGGCCTGACGCCGGGCGCGCCGCCGGTGCTCCCGCATGGCGCGGCGGCGGACCCTCGCGGCGACGGCGCCGCGCGCGGCGCGGTCAGCCGATTGCGATGAGCGGCAGCTCGGCCGGACGCTCGAGCAGCGGCTCGCCGAACAGCGTGATCGGCGTCGAGCCCACGATCCGCGCGCGCTTGAGCGTCCCCGCCGGCGTGCCGTCGTGCGGGAGCACCACGGTCTTGAAGTGCTCGCTCTTGCCGAACAGCTGCGACTCGTCCTTGCGCGCCGGGCCCTCGATCAGCACCTCGACCTGGCGGCCGAGCCACCCGTCGTTGATCTCGCCCGAGATGCGATGCTGGGTGTCGATCAGCAGCGCGAGGCGGCGGCCCTTCTCCTCCTCGGTCACGGTCTCGCCGAGCTTGAACGCGCGCGTGTCGGGGCGCGCCGAGTACTTGAACAGGAACGCGCTGTCCCAGCGCACCTCGTGCATCACCTCGAGTGTGCGCCGGAAGTCGTCGTCGCTCTCGCCGGGGAAGCCGGCGATCAGGTCGGTGCTCAGCGCCACGCCGGGGATCGCCGCGCGCAATCGCGCGACCACGTCGTGGTAGCCGGCGAGCGTGTAGGTGCGCTGCATCGCCGCCAGGATGCGGTCGGAGCCCGACTGCAGCGGCAGGTGGACCTGCGGGCACACCTTTGCGCAGCCGGCCATCGCCGCGATCACGCGGTCGCTCATGTCGCTCGGGTGCGGCGAGGTGAAGCGGATACGCAGCAGCCCCTCGACCGCATCGATCGCGTGCAGCAGGTCGGCGAAATCGTGGGTGCCGTCGTGGTAGCTGTTGACGGTCTGGCCGAGCAGCACCACCTCGCGGAAGCCCTGCGCCACCGCGTCGCGGACCTGGCGCACCAGGTCCGCGAGCGGCAGGCTGCGCTCGCGCCCGCGCGTGTACGGGACGACGCAGTAGGTGCAGAACTTGTCGCAGCCGCGCTGCACGGTGACCCACGCGCGCACCCCGCTCTCGCGCCGGGGCTCGAGGTCGCCGTAGGTCTCGTCGCGGTCCAGTCGCACGTGGGCGACCGGCTCCCCGGCGGCGCGCTTCAGCAGCTCCGGCAGGTAGCGGTAGCCGTCGGGCCCCACCACCAGGTCCAGCACGCCGGCCTGGTCCAGCAGCCGGGAGCGCAGGTGCTGCGCCATGCAACCGGCCACGCCGACAACCAGATGCGGGTTGGACCTCTTGAGCCGCGCGAACTCCCCGAGGCGCCCCAGCACGCGCTGCTCGGCGTGCTCGCGGATGGCGCAGGTGTTGAGCAGCACGGCGTCGGCGTCCTCGGCGCGCTCGCACAGCTCCAGGCCGGCGCGCTCGAGCACCCCCGCCATCAGCTCGCTGTCGGCGACGTTCATCTGGCAGCCGTAGGTCTCGAGAAAGACGCGCTTCATGGGCGAGGGACACTAGCACGCGACCGGCGCGCCCGGCCACGCCGAAGCGCCGGTCCCCGGGAGCGCGGGCGGGCCTCGCGGGGTAGGACTGCACAGGAGCGGAGCGAGCGAAAGCACCGACCCGGCCACGCGTCTTGACCCCGCGCGGCCGGGTGTGGTGCCTTGGGGCCGTCGACGCCCCGCCCGCCCCGTCCCGTCCCGCGAGGAGCCCATGCCCAGCCGTCCCGACCGGAAGCTCGTCACGTTCCCCAACCCGAGCCCCGACCGTGACTACCTGATCCGCCACGTGTGCCCCGAGTACACCGCGGTGTGCCCGGTGACCGGCCAGCCGGACTTCGGCACGATCGTGGTCAGGTACGTGCCCGACCGCGTGTGCGTGGAGCTCAAGTCGCTCAAGCTCTACCTGTGGTCGTTCCGCGACGAGGGGCACTACTTCGAGCAGGTCACGAACCAGATCCGCGACGACCTGGTGCGGGCGCTCAGGCCCCGCCGGCTGACGGTGATCGGGCGCTTCAACGTGCGCGGGGGCATCGCGACCACCGTGGTCGCCCGCCACGAGGCCGTCCGCGCGGCGCGCCGCGCGACCGGCCGCGTCCCCCGGGCGAAGCGCGGTTGAGCGACCGCCCGCGGCCTCGCGCTTGACGCGCCGGTCCCCCGGCGGGGGATACTCGGCGCGCCGCAGCCGGCCGCGCGTCTCGTCCGCTGGGCCGGCGCCCGCCCGCACGCCGGCCGGAAAGAGCCTCATGCGCCCTGGCACATCGCGCCGCCTCGTCGTCCTCGCCGCGCTGTGGGTGGCGCTGGTGCCGGGGAGTGTGCGCGCGGCGGATCCGCCGTTCGTGGACGGCCGCGTGCTGGTGCGCTGGAAGCCGGGCGCGGCGGCGAGCGCGCGGGCGGCGGCGCGCACCAGCGTGGCGGCGGTGCCGCGAGCGCGCTACGCGTTCATCGACGCCGAGCTGCTCGAGGTGCCGGCCGGCGCGGTCGCGAGCACGGTCGCGCGGCTGCGGGGCGACGCTCGCGTCCAGTGGGCGGAGCCCGACTACGTGTGGCGGGCGAGCGTCACGCCGAGCGATTCGCTGTTCGCGCGCCAGTGGTCCCTCCACAACAGCGGGCAGACCGGCGGACGTCCCGGCGCCGACATCCGCGCGACCACCGCGTGGGACGTCTTCACCGGCGACTCGACGCTGCGGATCGGCGTGATCGACACCGGGCTCGACTACACCCACCCGGACATCGCCGCCAACGTCTGGACGAATCCGGGCGAGATCCCGGGCAACGGCCTCGACGACGACGGCGACGGCTACATCGACGACGTGCACGGCTACGACGTCTACAACAACGACGGCGATCCGTTCGACGACAACGGCCATGGCTCGCACGTGGCGGGCATCATCGCGGCGCGCGGCGACGACGGGCGCGGCGTCACCGGCGTGTGCTGGCGCGCGCAGCTGGTGCCGATCAAGTTCCTCGGGGCGGGCGGCACCGGCACCACGTCGGGCGCGGTGGCCGCGCTCCAGTACGCGCTGCGCGTCGGCGTGCGCATCACCAACAACTCGTGGGGCGGGGGCGCGTTCTCGCAGGCGCTGCAGGACGCGGTCGACGCGGTGGGGCTCGCGGGCCAGCTGCTGGTGGCGGCGGCGGGAAACTCGGCGAGCGACAACGACGTGGTGCCCAACTATCCGTCGGGGTTCGATCGGCCCTGGGTCATCGCGGTCGCCGCCACCGACGATCGCGACCAGCTCGCGCCGTACTCGAACTTCGGCGCCACCACCGTCGACCTCGCGGCGCCCGGCAGCAACATCCTCTCGCTCGCTCCCGGCGGCGGCTGGAGGGTGCTGTCGGGCACCTCGATGGCGTGCCCGCACGTGACCGGCGCCGCCGCGCTGCTCTGGGGACGGCTGCCGCAGCTCGACGCGATCCAGGTGAAGAGCCGGCTGCTCGCCGCGGCCGACACGCTCGGGGCACTCGAGGGCGCCTGCCGCACCGGCGGCCGGCTGAACGCGCTGCTGGCGATCGCCGATCCCGACAGCGTCGGGCCGGCCGCGATCCGCGACGTGGCGATCGTGGACCTCGGATCCGACTTCGCCACGCTGAGTTGGACCGCGAGCGGAGACGACAGCCTGGCCGGCCGCGCCTCGTCGTACGACATCCGGGTGAGCTCGTCTCCCATCACGGAGGCGAACTTCGCCGCGGCGCGCGCGGTGGCGGGACCGGACCCGCTGCCGTCGGGCAGCCCCGAACGCTTCGAGGTCGGCGGCCTGGGACCCGACTCGACGTACTGGTTCGCCCTACGCGCGCGCGACGAGCGTGGCAATCCGGGGCCGGTCTCGAACCTCGTCACCGGCACCACCGCCGGGCCGCCCGCCCTCGCGCTCGCGCCCGACTCGCTCGCCGCGGTCCTCGAGGTGGGAGGCGTGACCACCGGCGCCCTCTCGATCGGGAACGTGGCGCAGGGCACGCTCGACTGGAACGTGCCGCTGCCGGAGTTGCTGTTCGCGGCCCAGGTCCCGCCGGATCCGGTGCCGGCCGCCAAGGGCGAGGACGGCCCCGCAGGGCCGCCGCAGGTCTTCGGCCGCGGCGGGCCCGACGCGTTCGGCTATCGCTGGGTCGACAGCGACCAGTCCGACGGCCCGCGCTTCGCGTGGGTGGACGCGACCACGGCGGGCGAGGTACTGCAGATGGGCGGCGACGACGTGATCTCCCCGCCCCTCGACATCGGCTTCGAGTTCCCGTTCTACGACCGCCGCGTCACCCAGCTGCGGGTGTGTACGAACGGGTTCCTGTCGTTCGCCGACACCTCGCCGTTCTACTCGAACCAGCCGCTGCCGACCTCGGCCGGACCGCCCGACCTGGTCGCGCCGTTCTGGGACGACCTCGACTTCGGCACCGAGTACCGGGTGTGGACGCTGAAGGAGCCGGGGCGCTTCACCGTCGCGTGGGTGGGGCCGACGCACTACGCCGGCGGCGGGCCATACACGTTCGAGGCGATCCTCGAGGCGAACGGCGAGATCCGCTTCCAGTACCTGGCGCTCGGCGAGCCGCGCGCGAGCGCCACCGCGGGGATCCAGAACGCCGACCACAGTTCCGGTCTGGGCGTGGTGTTCAACGCGCCGTACCTGCACGACAGCCTGACGGTGCGCATCGTCCCGGTCCCGCAGTGGCTCACGCTCGAGCCGAGCGCCGGCCGCGTGCGCGCGGGGCTCGCCGACACGCCCGCCGTGCGCTTCGCCGCGTCCGGGCTGCTCGCCGGCGTGTACCGGGGCAGCGTGCGCGTGCTCACGAACGATCGCGCGCGTCCGCAGGCCGAGGTGCCGGTGCGCCTCGAGGTCCACGGTGCCCCCGACCTGGTGGCGCGGCCGCGCACGCTGGACTTCGGCTCGCCGTTCGCGGGCGCCACGGTGGAGCGGGCGGTGACGCTGGCGAACGTCGGAACCGACACGCTGCACCTCGGGGCCATCCGCTCCATCGATCCACGCATCCAGGTGGATTCAGCGCCGGCCGCGCTGGCGGCCGGACAGTCCTTCCCGCTGCTGGTCCGGTTCGTGGCCCCGACGGCGGACACGCTGGACGCGCTGCTCGAGGTCGCGAGCGACGATCCCGACACGCCCGTGTATCCGATCCCGCTCGCGGGCCGCGCGGTGCCGGCGCCGAGCGTGCGCGTGGCGCCCGAGTCGGTCGCGGTCGCGCTCGCCAGCAACGCGACGCTCGACACCACGGTGCGGCTCACCAACCTGGGCGCCGGGCCCTACACGTTCTCGGTCGACGCGGTGCCCGACGACGTGCCCGGAGCGCCGCCCGCCCGCGTGGCGCGCCCGCCGGCGGCCGCGGTGCTCGCGCCGATCACGTCGTTCGCCAGCGGAGGTCCGGACGCGTTCGGCAACACCTGGCGCGACGGCGCCGCCACCGGCGGTCCCGCGTTCACGTGGGAGGACGTGCGCGCCTTCGGCACCCGCATCGCGCTCGGCGGCGACGACGCGCTCAGCGATCCGATCCCGATCGGCTTCGACTTCCCGTTCTACGGTATCCCGCAGCGCCGGCTGCGCGTGTGCACGAACGGCTGGGTGTCCTTCACCGACTCCACGCGCGTCACGCCGGCGAACACGCCGCTGCCGAGCAACTCGGCGGGCGCGCCCGAGAACCTGCTCGCGGTGTTCTGGGACGACCTGGTGTTCGGACCGCAGCGCCGCGTGTGGGTGCGCTCCGATCCGCAGCATTGCGTGATCCAGTACCAGGAGGTGCCGCGCTTCGGCTCCGGCGAGTCGACGCGGCCGAACACGTTCGAAATCGTGCTGTTCCCCGACGGCTCGCTGGAATACCGCTACCTCGCGCTGCGCGCCGCCGTGCTCTCCAGCGCGACCGTCGGCATCCAGGACGCCGCGCGGGACGACGGGCTCCAGGTGGTGATGAACGCGGCCTACCTGCGTGACAGCATGGTGGTGCGGTTCCATCCGCCGCTGCGCTGGCTCACGATCACCCCGGACCAGGGCCTGCTGCCCGCTGGACAGTCGACCGACCTGACGCTCCACGTCGACGCGGCCGCGCTGTTCGGCGGGGTGTACCGCGGGGCGGTGCGCATCGCCGGCGACGATCCGCAGCGCCCCGTCATCCACGTGCCGGCCGCCCTCACGGTGAGCGGCGCGCCGGAGCTGCGCGTGAGCCCGGCCGCGCTCGACTTCGGCGTCACGTACGCCGGCTGGCCGCGCACGCTGCCGCTCGCGGTGCGCAATCCCGGCACCGACACGCTGCACGTGACCACGCCGGCGATCGCCGACGCGCGCGTGAGCGTGGAGCCCGCCAAGTTCGCGGTGCCGCCACTCGCCGAGCGCACCGTGCAGGTGAGGTTCGCGCCCGCGGGGCCCGGCACGCTCGCGGGGGTGCTCGGACTCGCCGGCGACGATCCCGCCAACCCGCGGGTGGACATCCCGCTCGCCGGAGTGGCGCTCGATCCGCCGCTCGCCGACGTCGCCCCCGGCACGCTCGCGAGCGTGGCCGCGCGCGGCACGGTCGCGGCCGCGCGCGAGCGCGAGCGCGTGGTGCTGGTGCGCAATCCAGGGGCGAGCCCGCTGCACTGGAGCGCGACCGCACGGCTCGGTCCCGCCATCGCGTCCGGCGCGCCGCTCGAGCGCGAGGACGCCAAGGGCGATCCCGGAGCGGCGGGCGCGCTCGGCACCGGCGGGCCGGATCCGTTCGGCTACGCGTGGACCGACAGCGACGAGCCGGGCGGTCCGCCGTTCGCGTGGGAAGCGGCGACGCCGGGCACCACGCGGCTCCCGTTCGTCGAGGACGACGAGACGCTGACGGGCATCCCGCTGCCATTTCTCTTCCCGTTCTACGGGCGCACGTTCGACCACGTGAACGTGTGCTCGAACGGCTGGCTGTCGTTCACCAGCACGCGGACCACGTTCACCAACACCGGGCTGCCCAACGCGGGCGCGGCGGTGCCCGAGAACCTGATCGCGGTGTTCTGGGACGACCAGAGCTTCGACCCGCCGATCGGTGGGGGCGGGGCCGACTGGGACGGCAATCCGCAGCGCTTCGTGGTCACGTTCCGCGACGTGCCGCGCGTCGGCGGGGGAGGGCCCTCGACCTACCAGGTCGTGCTGCGCCCCAGTGGTGACATCGACCTGCAGTACCTGCGCCTCGGAAGCGTGCGCACCAGCGCGACCGTGGGACTCCAGGACTCCAGCCGCACGGTCGGGCTGCAGGTGGTCGCGAACGCCGGCTACCTGCACGACGGTCTGCGCGTGCGCCTCGCCCGGGTGGAGCCGTGGCTGGCGCTCGCGCGCGACTCGGGCACCGTGGCGCCCGGCGGCGTCGACAGCGTGCGCGTCACGCTGCGCGCGGCCGACCGCGACTCGGCCCGCTACCGCGGCGAGGTGCGCATCGTGTCCGACGATCCGGCGCATCCGGTGCGGGCGGTCGCGTGCGCGCTCGACGTGGCGCTCGAGCGCGCCGCGTTCGCGCTGCCGCCGCCGCCGCTCGCGGCCGCGCTGCTCGGCGACTCGCTGCGCGTCGGCGCACCCGGGGGCACGCTGGTGCGGCCGCTCGCGGCGTGGATCGGTGACGTCTCCGTTCCGCCGCGCGCGGGGCCGGCGGGCACCTGGTCGTTCGCGTTCGACCTGTTCGCCGCGCGCGCGGCCGCCCAGGCGGCGGGCGGCGCGCTGACCGTGGCGGTCGAGGACAGCGCGCGCGCCTGGGTGATCGCGCGCGACTCGGTGGCGCTGCCGCAGCCGCGCCTCGACGCCGGCCCGCTGCGTGCGCTCGGCACGGGCGGCGACACCGTGCGGGTCCGCACCGGCGCGCCGCTCGCGCTCGACTGGGACGATCCGCCCGGCGTGGCGGCGAGCGGCTGGGACGTGTGGCTCTCGCTGGATGGCGGGCACACGTGGCGGCCGTGGGCGCTCGGGCTCGCCGAGCGGCACACGGCGCTGGCGTGGCCGGACGCGCCTGCCGCGAGCGTGCGAGTCGAGGTCACGGGCAGGTCGGGCGCGGCACTCGCGTGGTCGTGGCTCTCGGACCCTGCGGTGCTCGAGGCGGCCGGGGAGGGGCTGCCGAAGGTCTTCGCCCTGCGCTTCGCAGGCCCCAATCCGACCCCCGCCAACGCGTCCTTCCGCTTGGAGTTGCCGCGCGCTGCGGAGGTGACGCTCGAGGTCCTCGACGTGCGCGGCGCGCGGGTGCGCCGCGACCCCGCGCGATCGTTCGCGGCCGGCCGCCACGCGCTGCTGTGGGATGGCCGTGACGACGGCGGCCGCCGGGTGCCTCCGGGGCTCTACCTGGTGCGCGTCGCGGGGGCGGGAACGCAGGCGGTGCGCCGCGTGGTGATCCTGCGCTGAGCTGGAGGCTGGGGGAGGCCTACCCGCTGGTCACGTTCGACGCCGCGCCGGTCCGACGCCGGCAACGTACCGCGCTCGCCGACCGTCCACGTGGGCGAATGCTGGACGGACGCGGCGGGGCATGGAAGACTCCCGCAGGTCTCGTTCCGCCGCTCCCCCGGGCGCCGTTCGCCCCCAAGAGGCGATGAACTCCTTCCTCCTGCTCTCGACGCTGAATCTCTCGCTGGGCGGACTGGTGTTCCTGCTCGGCTTCGTGATCCTGCGCGAGAACCCGGGTCAGCGGCTCAACCGCATCGTCGCGTTGATGCTGTTCTTCGGCGGCTTCGGCGCGGTGCTGGCGGCGCTCTCGTTCATGGCCGCCCAGAGCGCCAAGGGTGCCGCGGCGACCGCGCCGCTGCTGCAGAGCATGTCGTACGTGTGGGAGTTCTTCTTCCCCACGCTGTTCCTGTTCGCTTGCACGTTCCCTGAGGAGCGGCCGTTCATCCGCCGATTGCAGGAGCGGCGCTGGGGGTTCGGCCTGCCGGGTTTCGAGACCCTGGTGTTCGCGCCGCACGTCGTGCACTTCGGGCTCGCGCTGGCGCTCAGCCTCTGGCACCCCGACTTCAAGCTCAGCGGCCACGGCGTCTCGCAGGTACTGGCGTCCCTGCTGAGCGTGTTCGGGCTGGTGGTCGAGCTGTTCCTGCTCGTGCACCGCGCGCTGTTCTCGCTCGTGAACCTGGGCTTTGGTCTGGCGACCATGGTGCTGCTGTTCGACGCCTACCGCCACGCGCGCGTGCCGCGGCTGCGCCAGCAGCTGCGCGTGATCGCGGTCGGGCTCTCGGCGTGCCTCGCCTTCTATTCCGCGGCCACCTCGGTGCCGACGCTGCTGAACCTGCGGCTCAGCGGCAGCCTGCAGGCGGCGCTCACGCTCACCGCGCTGACGCTCGGGCCCGGGTCGATCGCGTACGCGGTCGTGCGCCACAAGTTCCTCGACACGCGGCTGATCGCGCGCCGCGGCATCCTGTACGCGCTGGTCTCCGCGGGCCTGGTCGGTATCTACCTGCTGCTGGTGACGCGGCTCAACCGCCTGCTGCCGGGCCTCACCGGGCTCGACAGTCGCGTGCTCGGGCCGGTGTTCCTGGTGCTGGCGCTCGCGGTCTACCAGCCGCTGATCGCCCGCCTCGAGCAGTGGCTCGACCGCATCTTGATGCGCGACCCGAACGACTACCGCAACGTGCTGCGCGCGCTCGGGCGCGACCTGCAGACCACGATCGACCTGGACGAGCTGCTCGGGCGGACGATCCGCACCCTGGCGGGCGCGCTGGTGCCGCGCGGCGCGTGGCTCGTCGCGTTCACCGGCGAAGGCATGCTCGCGCGCGCGGGAGTGGGAGGCGACCTGACGCCCGAGTCGCTCGCGCAGCTGCGCGAGCTGCTGCCGCGCGTGGGAGCCGAGGTGACGAGCGCGCGCTGCGCCGACGGCGTCGCGGGGCTCGATACCAGCGAGTGCGTCGCGCTCCAGCGCGTGCCGGGCATCGACCTGGTGGTGCCGCTGCGCTGGCGCGACGACCTGATGGGAGCGATCCTGCTGGGCCCCAAGCTGGTGGGCACCGACTACACCGGCGAGGACGTGACCCTGCTCACCACGCTCGCCGCGCAGGTCTCGGTGTCGCTGCAGAACGCGCTGCTGCTGCGCGAGCGGGTGGCGCTGGCGCGCGTGGAAGAAGAGCTGGCGCTCGCCCAGCGCATCCAGCGCGCATCGCTGATCTCGGTGTTCCCGGTGTTGCCGCACGTCGAGATCCACGCGTTCTACATCCCCTCCAAGGAGGTGGGCGGGGACTTCTACGACGTGGTCGCGACCGGGGACGGCGCGCACCTGGTGGCGATCGCCGATGTCTCGGGCAAGGGCGTGCCCGCGGCGCTGCTGTCGGCGATGCTGCAGGCGGCGCTGCGCACCCAGGCCGCGAGCGTGATGGGGCTGGACACGATCCTGCGCAACATCAACACGCTGCTCTACCAGAGCACCGACCTCAACGAGTTCGCCACCTTCTTCCTGGCGCGGGTCGAGGGCGACCGCCTCGCGATGCGGTTCTCGAACGCCGGGCACAACTGGCCGGTGCTGCTGCGCCACGGCGGGGGGCGCGAGTTCCTGGTCCGCGGCGGCGTGCCGCTCGGGATTCTCGAGCACGGCGCGTTCGAGACCGACGAGGTGGCGCTGGCGCCGGGCGACGTCGTGCTGCTCTACACCGACGGCATCACCGAGGCGCGCGACGGGACCGACGAGGAGTTCGGCGAGGAGCGGCTGTTCGCGCTCGCCGAGGCGCTGCCGCGCGACCTGTGCGCGCGCGAGTTCGGCGAGCGGCTGCTGGCGGGCCATCGGCGCTTCCTGGCCGGACGCGAGCCGCAGGACGACATCACGCTGCTGGTGGTGCGCGCGCTGGCGCCGGTCACGGCCACCGTGCGGGTGCCCGCCACGCGCGAGGCGGTCGCGGTCGACTGAGGGCTCACGGCCCCGTCGCGCCGTGCGCGGCGAGCGAGTCCAGCTCCGCACGCGTCCCCAGCCAGCAGGTGCCGTCGGGGGCGTACAGCACCCAGCGCGCCTGCGGGGGCGCCGGCCCGACCTGTCGCACGAACGTGAGCGGGCCGGCGGCGGGCACGAACAGCCGCACCGCGAGCGAATCCGCGATCGCGCTGCGCAGGTTGTCCTCGAAGTAGGCGGTCAGTCCCGCGAGCCGCGCGGGCGAGGCCGTCGCGGAGTCGGGGCGCAGCCGCGGGGCCAGGAACACGAGCGGCGTGCCGGGCCGCAGGCGCGCCTGCTGGAGCGCCGCGAGCAGATTGCGCGCGATGCGCTCGCGGTCGGCGGTCGGATCGGCGAGCAGGTACGGGAAGGAGCTCGGCGCGCGCTCCGCCCAGCGCACCACCAGGGCGCCGTTCGCCGCCAGCGCCACCGCCAACAGCGCCACCCCGATCCCGAGCGCACGCCGGCCGAGCGGGAGCGCGTCGAGCGCGGCCGCCAGCGCCCAGCCGATTCCCGCCAGCGGCGCGACCAGGAAGTAGCGGTACACGTGGTGCCGCAAGGGCAGCACCGGCAGCAGGAACAGCAGGTAGAGCGCCAGCGCGCCCAGCCAGCCGCGTGCGCGGAGCGGCCGCGACGCGCAGCCGGCGGCCAGCAGGACCGCGAACCCGATCGCCCACGGGTAGACGCGCGGATCGACGTTGTCGAAGCGCACCGGGTACGTGAACACGACGAAGTTCGCGGTCCAGCCGAGCAGCATCGCCAGGTGCCGCAGCGCGTCCATTCCGAGCCCCAGCGCGTACGCGGACTCGCGTCCGACGCCGGTCCGCACGCCCACCACGTCGGCGGCGACGAACCCCGCGCCGTACGCCGCCGCGAGCGCCAGCAACGCGAGCTCGTGAGGCAGGACGAGCGGCGCGCGCCCCGCCGCCCGCGCGCCGCGCGGCGGACCGAAGTGGCGCACCACGATCGCGACCAGCGGCAGCGGCAGGATCGACTCCTTGGCGAGCAGCGCGGCAGCGAACACCGGGACCGCGCACCAGCGAATGCGCCCGGGACGCTCGGCGAGCAGCAGCGCGAGCAGCGCGAGCGCGAGTGCCAGCGGATCGCCGATCGCCGACACCCAGTGGAGCGCGGTGAACGCGGCCGGGTGAGTGACGACGAGCGCGGCGCCGGCGAACGCCGCGATCGCATCGACCCGGCGCGCGAGCAGGGCGAACAGCGCGACCGCGGCGAGCACGTGGGCGGCGAGGTTCGCGGCGTGGAAATGGCGCGCCTCGAGTCCGCCGAGCGCGAGCAGCAGGTCGAAGTGGAGCTGGTTGGACCACAGCCGCCAGGGTCCCGCGAGCCGCGGGAGCAGGCCGGTGGCGCGCGCGAGACCCACGAAGTCGTCCTGCGCGAAGAAGAAGTCGAGCGCGCCGTGCCACACCGGCCACGCCAGCGCCGCGAGCAGCAGCGCCGCGATCGCGAGCGTGCGCACGGGCCGGGGCGGTGCCGGCCGGGGGCGGGGAGCGGGTTGCATGCATGCGGACTCTAGCAGCTTCGCCCCGCGGCCCGCGGCTGCTCCGCGCGCGATTGACTGGAACGAGCGCTTCGGGTTCTCTGCCGCGCACGGCGCCGCCGCGGCGCCGGGTCCTTCGGGAGGCGGCATGACGCTCGACAATCCGTGGGTGCGATTCTCGCTGTCCGGCACCCTGATCCTGTGCTTCGGCGTGGTGGACCTGCTCGCGCGGCGGGCGGGCCACACCCGCGTGCCCGCCGCGGTGCCGGCGCCGGCGTGGACGCGCACGGTGGTGGCGGTTTCGCTGACCGCGTTCTACGCGCTCATCGGCCCGACCGGCGGCTCGCTCGCGGGGGGCTGGGGCAACGCGCTCGGCGTCGCCGGTGTGCTGGCCGCGCTGCTGGCGCGGTGGCGATCGCGGCACGGCACCGCGCGCGTGCGCCAGCCGGCCACCGCGGCGCGGGTGCTGTTCTACGCCGCGCTGCCGGCCGCGCTCGGGGTACCGTGGGGCTGGCTGGTGTTCACGCTGCCGGCGCTCGCGACCTCGGCGTGGTGCGCGATGCGCGAGGATCGGGTGCTGCTCGCCACGCTCGGCGAGCCGCATCGCGCGCGCATGGCGGGCACGTATCGCTGGGTGCCCGGAGTGTGGTGAATCCGGCGGCGCTCGACGAGTCTGGACCCGCGCGCCGGCGCCGGCCCCGCCCGCACGAGTCCGCGCGCGAGCTGATCCCGGCCTAGACGAGCAGCTTGCGCTCCCGGGCCGCGGCCTCGAGCTCGGCGCGGAACTCGGGGGCGGCGATCCGGATCAGCGCCTCGGCGCGTTCGCTCAGGGTCCGGCCGAACAGGTTCGCGACGCCGTGCTCGGTGATCACGTAATGCACGTCGGCGCGGCTCGTCACCACGCCGGCGCCCGGTTTGAGGAGGGGCGCGATGCGCGACTCCTGGCCGCCCCTCGCGGTGGAGGGCAGCGCGATGATCGGCTTGCCGCCCTTCGACCAGGCGGCGGCCCGGATGAAGTCGACCTGGCCGCCGAACCCCGAGTAGATGTAGGTGCCGATCGAGTCGGAGCACACCTGCCCCGTGAGGTCCACCTCGATCGCCGAGTTCACCGCGACCAGCCGGTCGTTCTGCGACGCGATCCGCGGATCGTTCACGTACTCCGCCGGGTGCGCCTCGATCATCGAGTTGTTGTCGAGGAAGCGGTACAGCTCCTCGGTGCCGAGCGCGAACGTGATGATGGCCTTGCCGGGGTGGAGGTTCTTCGCGTTGCCGGTGATGATGCCGCGCTCGATCGCGCGCATCGCGCCGTCGGAGATCATCTCGGTGTGGATGCCGAGATCGCGCCGGCCTTCGAGCGACTCGTACACGGCGTTGGGGATGCCGCCGATGCCCATCTGCATCGTGGCGCCGTCCTCGATCAGTCCCACGACGTGCCGGCCGATCGCGCGCTCCACGTCGCTGATCTCCTTGCCGTCGAGCGTCGGCAACGCGGCACTGTGCTCGACGATCGCCGCGCACCGGCTCACGTGCAGGAACGCGTCGCCGAGCACTCGCGGCATGCGGTCGTTGACCTGCGCGATCACGAGCCGGGCGTGCCGGCAGGCCGCCTTGGAGGCGACGACCTCGACGCCGTGGCTCATGAATCCGTGCGCGTCGGGCGGCGAGACGCTCACCATCGCGACGTCGAGCGGGAAGATACGCTCCTCGAACAGGCGCGGGATCTGGTGCAGGAAGATGGGCACGTAGTCCGCGCGGCCCTCGTGCACGGCGGCGCGGTCGGCGGGGCCGACGAACAGCGAGTGGTGGCGGAAGTGGGCCTCCATCCCGGGCGCCGACAGCGGGTCGTCCCCGAGCAGCAGCACGTGGGCGAGCTTCACGTCGCGCAGCTGGGGAGCTCGGCGCGCGAGCGCCTCGACCAGCGCCCGCGGCACCGCCGCGTTCCCACTGTAGTACACCCGGTCGCCACTCTGGATCTTCGCCACCGCCTCGTCCGACGAGCAGAGGCGGGCGCGATAGTCGTCGAGCCAGGACATCAGTGCATCCTCCGCGCCAGC
The DNA here is from genome assembly GCA_963725865.1 of Candidatus Eiseniibacteriota bacterium. Lineage (GTDB taxonomy): Bacteria > Eisenbacteria > RBG-16-71-46 > RBG-16-71-46 > RBG-16-71-46 > CAVSAC01. The sequence continues at coordinate 414,499 of CAVSAC010000010.1, read as the reverse complement.
AGCGCCCCGAGCGACTCGCGACGGACGCCCACCAGCGCGGCCACCGCCTCGTGCACCAGCTGGCCGCGGTACATGTACACGCCCTCGGCGAGTCCCGGGTCGCCGAGCAGCGCGTGGTCGAGGCCGCCGTCCGCGATCCTCCGCAGGTGGGTCATCGCGGCGTCGGAGAGCACCCGCGAGGCGGTGCGCGCGATGTCGGAGGTCATGTTCGGGACGCAGTAGTGCACCACGTCGTGCACGCGGAACGTCGGGTGATCGAGCGTGGTCGGCCGGCTGGTCTCGACGCAGCCGCCCTGGTCGATGGAGACGTCCACGATCACGCTGCCCGGCTTCATCGCCTTCACCATCGTCTCGGTCACCAGGAACGGCGCGCGGCCGCCCGGGATGAGCACCGCGCCGATCACCACGTCGGCGATGGCCACGTAGCGGGCGAGCTGCGCGGGATCCATCAGCGAGGTCTGCACGCGGCCCCCGATGGCGCGGAACAGGCCCTGGAGCTTGCGCGCGTCGGCGTCGAGCACGATGACGTGGGCGCCGATCGCGATCGCGTGGCGCGCGGCCACCGTACCCACCTCACCGGCCCCGAGGATGACCACCGTCGCGGCCGGCACGCCGGGCGTGCTGCCGAGCAGGATGCCGCGGCCGCCGGACTGGATCTGCAGCAGGTGCGCGGCAGTGTGGATCGCCATCTGGCCAGCGAGGTCGCTCATGGGCAGCAGCACCGGGCGCTGGCCCTCGGGGTCGGCGATGATCTCGTAGCCGATCAGCGTGGCCCCCAACTCCATCAGCCGGTCGATCGTGGCGCGCGGCGCGACCGCCAGGTGGTGGAACGCGCAGATCTGCGCGCCACCCGGCAGCAGCTCGAGCGCGGCGGCCGGGAGCATGCCGACCTGGCACACCAGCTCGGCGCGCTTGTAGGCCTCCTCGGCGGAATAGACGATCTCGGCGCCGGCCTGCCGGTAGTCCTCGTCCGAGAAGTGGGCGTCCGAACCGGCATTGCGCTCGACCAGCACCGGGTGTCCAAGGGGGACCAGATGGGCGACCGCCGACGGGGTCAGCCCGACGCGATGCTCGAGACGCTCGGTCTCGCGCGGGACTCCGATGATCACGATCCGACCTCCTCACCGAGTGCGGGGGGAGCGGCGATCGTCTCGTCGGTGGGGGATCGCGGCGAACCGTTCCCGAAGTGACGCATGGGACGCGGCCAGTATGCCAAAGCGGAAGCCGCGCCGTCACGCGACCCCCGACCCGACGCTCTGCCAGGCGCCGCGGGTGGCGCGCGGGTGGAGGGCGATCGGGCGCTCGCCAGCACGCCCGGCCGCGCCGGCGCCCGCCCACCGAGTTGGTGGCACGCACCGCCCGTCGCACTGGCCGCGCGCGGCCGCCCAAAGGTAGGCTGGGCGCATGCCAGAGCATTCGGGACCGCGCATCGACTTCGGCGCGCGAGCGGACGACTACGCGCGCTTCCGCCCCGGCTTCCCCGCGTCGCTGTTCGAAGAGCTGCGCGCGCACGGGATCGGCGAGCCCGGCCAGCAGGTAGTCGACCTCGGCACCGGCACCGGCACCCTCGCGCGCGGATTCGCGCGGCGGGGCTGCCGCGCGATCGGCATCGATCCCTCGGCGGCGATGCTGGCGGCGGCCGCGCAACTGGCCCGCGACGCCGGCGTGGCGGTCGGGTGGGCGCGTGGCTGGGCGGAGTCGATCCCGGTGCGCGACGCGTCGTGCGACGTGGTGTGCGCGGGACAGTGCTGGCACTGGTTCGACCGCCCGCGCGCCGCGGCCGAGGTGGCGCGGGCACTGCGGCCCGGCGGGCGCGCGCTGATCGCGGGGTTCTCATACCTGTGCGAGCCGGGGAGCCTGGGAGCCGAGACCGAGGCGCTCGTGCTGCGCCACCATCCGGACTGGGACATGGCCGGCGGGGACGGCCGCAGTCTGCAGTTCCTGGCCGATCTCACGGGGGCCGGCCTGCAGCACCTGGCCACGCTCGACTCCGTGGTGGACGTGCCGTTCTCCCATGTCGGATGGCGGGGCCGATTCCGGGTCTGCAACGGAGTGCTGACCCTGCCGGCGGCCAGCGTCGAAGCCTTCGACCGGGAGTTGGCCGCCCTGCTGGCGGCGCGCTATCCCGAGCCCGTGCTGGCCGCGCACCGCGTCTACGCCCTGGTGGCCGAGCGCTCAAGTGCCTGAGGGACAGCCGGCAGGCCAGAGCGGCGGGTTGGGATGGGGGGCGAGCTTCCGGGATGATTTTCTCGGCCGGATGGGGTAGGCTGCCGCCCGTTCTCAGGGAGTGAGCCCTGTTCCCCTAGAAGTCGAACCGTGCGCTGGCTCCGGACTTCCCCGGTCGCCCCATGGATGGAGGACGCATGAAGAAGTCGATCCTGCTGCTCGCCGTGCTCGCGCTGGGTCTCTTGAACGCCGGTTGTGGAACCCTTCCCGGTAGCATCGAAGAATCCTTCACCGTCGATGGCGTAACGGCCCAGGTGGCCGGTGATCAGCTGCAGGTCAATGTGACCCATCATGGAAAGCTGACCCTTGGCAACTCCGGCTGGTCGTTCCAGGTCTTCATCGACGCGGACAACAACCCGTCCACCGGCTACAACGGTGCCGAGTTCATGGTGAACGGTGTCGAGCCGCGCTATGCCGACGGCTTCGTGGTCCGCAAGGTCCAGCCGCAGGGGCTCAGCTGGGGCCCCGAGGTCGGCTTTGCGGGTTCCGATGACGGCAGCCGGCTGTCGATGAGCATCCCGCTGTCGATGATCGCGCCGACCCAGGCTCCGGCCGGGGTGACATTCGCCGCGTTCGTCCACATGAAGGGCATGTACCACACGTCCATTACCGCGAGCGCGCAGCCGATCGCGAGGCAGTGATCCGCCCGGGCGCGTGACGCGCCCGGAGGAAGCCGTACCAGACGCTCCTCTTCCGGCGACGCCGGCCGATCTGATGGGTCGGTCGCGGCGCCGGAGGGGGAGCGTTCCTCATCCCCGGCCGCGCACGCCACCACCGTGACGAGGAGCGCGCGTCATGCCTGACCTGGATCGCCCGCCGCCATTCGCGGCGCTCCAGCACCGCAACTTCCGGCTGCTGTGGGCCGGCCAGCTGGTGTCGATGGCCGGCTCGACGATGCAGAACGCCGCCATCCTCTGGAACGTCTCCCTGCTGGTGCCGCCCGGGCGCCGCGGCATCGCGCTCGGCATGGTCGGGCTGGTGCGCATCGTGCCCATCATCGGGTTCTCGCTGGTGAGCGGGGTGGTCGCCGACGCGCTCGACCGCCGGCGCCTGATGTTCGTCACCCAGGCCGGCATGGCGATCGCCGCGGGCGCGCTGGCGGGGCTCGCGTTCGCCGGCGTGCGCGCGCTCTGGCCGGTCTACGCGCTGGCGGCCGTCAGCTCGGCGTTCGGGGCATTCGACGGGCCGGCGCGCCAGTCCCTGATCCCGAGCCTGGTGCCGCGCGAGCACCTGCCGAACGCGATCAGCCTCAACACGATCATGTTCCAGACCGCCGCGGTGCTGGGTCCGGCGCTCGGTGGCCTGGTGATCGGCGGATTCGGGGTGGGCTGGGCGTACGCGCTCAACGCGGCGTCATTCCTGTGCGTGATCGCGGCGCTCGCGCGGATGCGGAAGCTCCCGCCGCGGCCGGCCGGGAGCAGCGACGGCATCAGCCTGCACGCCGCGCGCGAGGGACTGCGATTCGTGTTCGGCAACCCGCTGATCCGCTCCACGATGCTGCTCGATTTCGTCGCCACGTTCTTCGCCTCGGCCACCGCGTTGCTGCCGATCTTCGCGCAGGACATCCTGCGCGTGGGCGCGCAGGGCTACGGGCTGCTGTCCGCCGCGCCGTCGGTCGGCGCGCTGCTGACCAGCGTGGCGCTGGTGCCGCTGCTCGATCGCATCGATCGCCGTGGGCGGGCGATGCTGTGGGCGGTGTTGGGCTACGGACTCGCCACCGTCGTGTTCGGGCTCTCGCGCAGCTTCGCTTTGACTTTCCTGTGCCTCGCGCTCACCGGCGCGGCCGACACCGTCAGCATGGTCATCCGCAACGTCATCCGTCAGCTCACCACCCCCGACGCGATGCGCGGGCGGATGACGAGCGTCAACATGATCTTCTTCATGGGGGGTCCCCAGCTCGGCGAGCTGGAGGCCGGCCTGGTGGCGAACGCGTGGGGCGCGCTCGTCTCGGTGGTGAGCGGCGGCCTCGGCTGCGTGATCGCCAGCGGCTGGGTCGCGTGGCGCACTCCCGCGCTGCGCGCGTACCGCCGCGAACCGGCCCCCTCGATCGCGCCCCGATCGGTCTGAGCGCGGTCGAGAGGGCGAGGCGCGTGGTCGGCGCTACGGCTGCACGGTGAACGCGACCGAGGCCCGCGTGGTGTCCCAGTCGAGGTCGAGCGTGCCGCCTGCGGGACTCGACCCCACGCCGATCGTGAAGCGCTCCACCGGCTGCGGCAGCGCGCTCACCTGCATGTCGATGGTGGCGAGGTCCTGCTTCGCGTCGTGCTCGGTGCCCCACTGGCCGGTCTGGCGGTTGATCACGAGCTTCCAGCCACCGGGCGAGGGGATGGACCACAGGGTGTACATGCCGGCGGGCAGCGCGGTGCCGCCAAACGAGAGCGCGTGGTCGGTGCGGAACTGGGTCGCGGCGTTGGCGCCGGTGCGCCACACCTCGCCCCACGGCACCACTCCGCCGAATACGGCGCGACCGCGCTTTGCAGGCCGCCCGTAGTCGATCCACAGCTCCGCGCCGGCCACGTTCGCGCGCACCGTGTCGCGGGTCGAGAGCGCTCCCATGGTCCCGGCCTGGCGCTCCTCGGCGACGAACGCCGCCACCTGGGCCGCCAGGTCGAGGTGCTCGACGCGATCGACGGTGAACTTCCCGGTGCCGCGGAGGGGCACCACGTTCAGCAGCCGCCCGCCGCGGTCGACCCGCGCGTGGAACAGGTCGTGCTCGGTCTCGATGACGACCGAATCGCGTCCCAGCCGGCGCACCGCGATCCAGCTCAGTTGCGGAGCGCCCAGGAAGTAGAGCGTCGCGCGCAGGCTGTCAGCTTTGCCGGCGAGCAGCCTCTGGGACTGCTGCTCGTACGCCGACCAGGGGCTGCTGCTGGCGATCACCACCGTCCCGGCCGGCACCGCGAGCCGGACGCGCTGGATCGAGGTGTCGCGGCCAACCTCCATCATCATCGAGTCGCGGGTGAAGCTCGCCTCGATACGCTGGAGCGGGGGAGCGCCGGCGGGCGCGCCAGGCGCGATCACGTCGGCCCGCACGTGAGTCAGCGCGCCGTCGGCGGCGAAGTCCCAGGCGAAGTGGCGCTGGAGCACCCGGGGCGAGCGACCGACCTGGTCGACCTCGAGGTGGCCACCGCGCCGCTCGTAATGCTCGGCGCCGGTGGTGTCGCGGCCGAGCCGCACCACGAAATCGCCGGAGGTCTGGGCGGTGGCGGGCGCGGCGAGGCCGAGCGCGAGCATCACGACGAGGGGCGCAGGGGCGAAGCGCATGCGGGACTCCTGATGATGCGAGGCGGCTTCCACCATCCGCACCTCGCGGGCAGACGACTCGCGGCCATTCGTGAGGTCGCGCTCGCCGAGCCGCGCGCGCGACGCAACCGGCCGGGACACTACCGCACCGGCGCGCGCAGCGCATGGGAATCCCGGAGCGCCACCCGCGGTGGGGCGGCGGGCGCCCGCACGAGGTGCCGCGTGCTCGCGGCCCGGCCACCGTCGCTGGACCGTGGCCCGGGGTGCGCCCGCGATGTACCATGCGCGCGCTCCCACCCGTTCCGATCCCCTCACACTTCGTCGAACGAGGATCCTGACCATGAACCGCACCGCCCTTTCGGTCCGCTGGACGCGCGCGCCGGTCCTTGTCGTGCTCGCGTGCCTGATCGTCGCGCTCGTCGCCGCGCCGCCCGCGCAGGCCGGACTGGGGAGCGTCATCAAGTCCGCGACCACCAAGGCCGCGAAGAAGGTGGGACAGCGCGTCGAGCCGACGACGGCGGCCCCGTCCGCGCCCGGCGCGCCGCCCACGTTCGACGAGACCCTCCTGGAGCTGAACGCCGGGCAGCTCGATCACGTGTTGGCCGGCTTCAAGGCCGCGCGTGGGGCGAACCAGGGCCGCGGCGAGCTGGTGGCGCGCAAGGCGAAGCTCCAGGACGAGGCGGGGGCCTTGTCCGAGAAGTTCGGCCCCGCGATCGACGCTGCGCAGCGCAAGCACAACGACGCCGAGCGTTGCTGGAGGGAGGAACTCGACCAGCGGCAGGAGGCGAACCAGAAGGCGATCGAGCAGAAGATGCGGAGCGATCCGGCCATGCAGCAGAAGATGATGGCGATGGCGACGCAGCTGGGACAGGCGCAAGCGCGCGGAGACACCGCGGCGATGCTGCGCATCCAGGCGGAGTTCGGGCTCAGCGGCCTGACCCACGCCGACACCCTCGCCGCCCAGCAGAAATGCGGCGCGATGCCGCCCCTTCACCCCGCTCAGGCCCAGATCGAGTCGCTGCAGGACCAGGTGCGCAAGGTCGACGCGGACCTCCGCGCCATGGACGGCAAGTCGATGGCGGCGCAGACCAAGGCCAGCGGCCTGACGGCGGCGCAGTTCGCGATGGCGCGCGAACGCATCGAGATGTACCTGGCGGCCGCCAAGGGCAGCCCCCGGCCCGGCGGCTTCAGCGAGAGCGAGCTCGCAGCGCTCGGCGCGCACCAGGACGAGCTCGCGGCGCTGCTCGAGGCTCCGCTCAACTGAATCCGTGATCCGCACCGTCCGCAGGGCCTCGGCGCTGATCGCACTCCTGGCGGTCGGCGCGGGGCCGCTCTGCGCGGTTCCGGCGCGCGCGGCAGGGGCGGGTGCCGCGTTGTCCGTGTGGCGTGACGGCGGGTGGCGCGCGTGGTGGCGGGCCGCGGCCGCGCCCGCGCGCTGGCGCGCCGCCGATTCCACGGTGACGGGAGCGCTTGTCTGGCGACCGCTCGCGGACGGCGTCGAGTGGGCCACGACGCGGCTCGCGGGCTCGGCGCCGGCGTGGCGCATGCGGCTGATCGTCGTGAGCCTGGATCCCGCGCGGGTGCGGTGCTCGCTGGCGATGGACCTGGCGCGCGAGGACCAGCGGCCGGCCTGGACGATCGATCGCGCGCCGCGCGACGCGCTGCTGGCGGTGAACGCCGGGCAGTTCGTCGAGACCATGCCGTGGGGCTGGGTGGTGATCGACGGCCGCGAGCGGCTGGCGCCCGGCGTCGGTCCGCTCTCGAGCGCGCTGGCGTTCGATGCGGACGGGCGCCCGCGCTGGATCGCGGGCGACTCGCTCGGCGCGCCGCCGGCCGGTGTGGCGCTGGCGTTCCAGTCCTATCCCACCCTGCTCGCGCGCGATGGCGAGGTGCCGGCGGCGCTGCGCGCACCGGGCGGCGGCGTCGATCTCGCGCACCGCGACGCGCGGCTCGCGATCGGCGAGACCCGCGCGGGCCGGCTGCTGATCGTGATGACGCGCTTCGACGCGCTCGGCGAGGGCGCGGGCGCGATGCCGATCGGGCCCACGACTCCCGAGATGGTGGCGGTGATGGGGGCGCTCGGCGCCCGCGACGCCGTCATGCTCGACGGCGGCATCTCGGCGCAGCTGACGATGCGCGACCCCGCCCGCGGGGAGCGCTGGCGCTGGCCCGGCTGGCGCAAGGTGCCGCTCGCGCTGATCGTGCGGGCGCGCGAGCCCGCGGGCACCGCGCCGCCGACGTTGCCGGGCACCCGGCTTCGGTGAGACCCTGCCGCCCGCGAGAGGAGGGGCACGCATCGCCATGACGGACAGCTCGCTGCCCACCACCCGGAGCATGCGAACGGCGCGCACCCGGCGCGCGCTCGAGGAGCGCCTGCTCGAGCCGGGCCAGGTCGTCGCCAGCCCGGAGACGCAGCTCGAGTACCGCATCGAGCGGTGGCTCGGCGAGGGCGGATTCGGGCAGGTCTACCTGGCGCGGCGGCAGGGGCGCTCCGCGACCGTCGCCGCGACCGTGTGCATCAAGATCAGCGCCCGGATCGACGGCTGGCTGCGCGAAGCCTACTTCGGACAGCTGCTCGAGGGGCACCCGCGTGCGATCCGCATCTTCGATGCGTTCCCCTGGATGCCGCCGCACGGCCAGGTGCTGTACTGCCTCGCGCTCGAGTACGCGCGCCACGGCGACCTGCGCGCGTTCCTGTCGCGCGCGGGGAAGGGGTGGCCCGAGAAGATGGTGCGGCGCGAGATCGCGGGGATCCTCGAAGTGCTCGGCAAGCTCCATCGCGGGCAGTTGCTGCACCGCGATCTCACCCCGTTGAACGTGTTCGTGTGCGAGGGGCCGCGGCTCAAGCTCGGCGATTTCGGGATCGTGCGGCAACAGAGCGACCGCCGCGGCATCACCGCGCGCACGATGAACGCGCTCACGGCCCCCAGCGAGTTCCTCGCTCGCGTGGTCCCGAAGTGGCAGGCGCGCGACGACGTGTACCAGGTCGGCCAGCTGCTCGGCATGCTGGTCAAGGGCGATGCGAGCGTGCGCCTGCGCACCCCGGACGTCCGCCGGCTGGGCTGCAGCGACCACCTGAAGGAGATCGTCTACCGCTGCATCGGCGAGCGCCGCAAGCGCTACGAGAGCGCGAACGAGCTGATCGAGGCGCTGCGCAATCCGCCGGCGCCGTTGCGGGTCGGGGTGCTGCGCTCGCTGAAGGGCGTGCACCTCGCGTTCACCGGCATCCTCAGCCGGCCGCGGATCGAGGCCGCGCGCGCCGCGACGCGCGCCGGCGCGACCGTGCACGGCGGACCCTCGGCGCGCACCAGCGTCGTGGTGCGCGGGCGCCCCAACGCCCAGCAGGCCGCCGGCAAGGACGCCGGGCTGAAGCTGATGGAGATCAAGCGGCTGCGCGAGAAGGGGCATCGCATCACGCTGCTCGACGAGGCGCACTTCTGGCGCCTCGTCGGCCGGCGCGGGACGCCGGCCGCGCGCCGAACGGTCGGACGTCGGACGTGAGCGCCGCATTCGCCCTGCTGCTGGTCGGACTCGCGGTGGCGCCGCGGCCCGCCCCCGCAGCGGAGACGGATACGCTCACCGTGATCACGCTCAACCTCTGGAACGACCAGGGGGACTGGCCGCGGCGGCTGGCGAAGATCCTGGCCGGCCTGCGGGCGCTGCACCCCGACGTCGTGTGCCTGCAGGAGGTGCTGCAGCACGCCACCCTGCGCAATCAGGCCGCGACGATCGCCGACAGCCTCGGATTCCACACCTACTTCGCCTCGGTCGACAGCGTCACGCGCGTGAAGCGCTACGGCAATGCGATCGTGACCCCGCACCGCATCCTGCTCGCGGAGGGCAAGGAGCTCGAGCCGCGCGATGACTACCGCACGGTCGCGCACGTGCGCATCGACTTCCGCGGGCGTGCGATCGACGTCTACGACACTCATCTGCACCACACGTCCGAGGGCGGCGCGATCCGCGCCACCCAGATCGCCGACCTGCTCGCCTACATCGCTGCGACCCGCGGCCCCGGCGCCCTGGTGCTCGCGGGGGACTTCAACGCCGCGTCGGACGCGCCCGAGATGCGGCCGCTGGCGCCCGCGTTCGTCGACGGCTACCCGGTCGTGAACCCGGGCCGCGGGGCGGCGGAGACGACGACCTTGAATCCGGCGTTCGGCCACTCGCCCCGGCAGATCGACCACGTCTTCGTGCCGCGCGCGGGCCGGCCAGCGCTCGTGCCGCTCACGGCCGACCTGCTGTTCCGCGACGCCGGCCCCGACAGCATATGGGCGTCCGATCATTTCGGCGTGGTCGTCCGCCTCGCCGTGGTGCGTTGAGGGTCGTTTGCGGCGAGCGGTGATCCGGCGGCGGAGCCGGGTGCCTCGCACGGCTCCGCCGCCCACCGACTAGCGCAGCCGCACCACCCGCGTGGTGAGCACGCGCGTGCCGTCCGCACTCCGTACGACCGCGCGGGCGAAGTACACGCCGCTCGGCAGCGCGGTGTCGGCGAGCGCGAGGCGATGCCGCCCCGCCGCCAGTTCGCCGTTGGCGAGCACCGCCGCCTGGCGGCCGGTCACGTCGTAGAGCATCACGCGCGCGCTCGCCGCCGCGGGCAGCTCGAGCATCAGCGCCGCCTCGCGCGGGCTGCCGGCGGTCGCGAAGCGCAGCGCCTTCACGCCCTCGGGCGCTGCCGGCGGATCGTCCACCCCGAGCAAGGAGCTCACGAACACGCCGCGGACCGTCGTCGGCCCGTAGACGAGGCTCAGGTGTCCGGCCGCGGGGCCGCCGTTGATCTGCACCAGGCCGAACGTGCCCTGCACCGCGCCCGCCGTGAGCACGGTGAACGTGTCGCCCGGCGCGGGCAGATAGCCGGGGCTCGTCCACAGCTCGAGCCGTCCTTCGAGCACGGCAGTGCCGCTGATCTGGAGCGTGTCGTGCAGTGCGCTGCCGGGCGCCCCCACGTGCACCAGGAGCGCGCCCGAGGTGAGCTGGGTGTAGAGGACGAGCCCGTCCTTGCTCGCCAGCGCGAGCGGTGGCGACAGCACCAGGTGCCCCGGCGCGTCTCCGAGTCGCAGGGTGCCGCCATTCTCGACCAGACTGCTGACCTCACCGGTGGCCTCGAGCTGGCCGCCGGCGATCACGCGCAGCACGCCGCCCGCGATGGCGCTACCGTGGCTCGCGAGCCGGCCCCCGAGCGCGAGGCCGACGCCCCCCGGATAGACGGCGCCGAGGTTCGTGAGGTCGCCGAACAGCGTGCCGTCGCCGCTGAGCGAGGTGCCCGGCATGAGTCGGCTGCCGGCCGGCAGGTCGAGGCAGCCCGCCAGGAGCTGCGTGTTGCCAAGCTGCGCGCCGTCGGCGTCGCGGATCACGAGCGTGTCGCTGCTCACGTGCAGCGTGCCGGTGCACGCGAAGCCGTTCGGGCTGAGCGCCGTGCCGACCTCCAGCCGCGGGGATCGCGTAGCCGCTCGCCGCCGCGTCGAGCAACCCGCCGGTGGCCACCGCGATCTCGGCGCGGAGGAGTCCCGTGGTCGCCTGCACGGAGCCACCGGAGGCGACGTTGACCCGCGATGCGAACACCGAGGACTCGCTGAGGAGGAGGTCCCCGAAGACACTGAGCGTGCCGGCGCTGGTGAAGGTCGAGCCCTGCAGCACCTCGACCGAGCTGCTGCCACCCACCTGACACACAGCGGCAGGACTCGTCTGCTGGAAGCGCGCGCCGTTGTGCAGTTGCAACCACGCGGTGCCGGGTCCCATGCTCACGTCCCCGGTCGCGAGCCCGCTGCTGCCGGCGCCATCCGCGAGCAGCCCGCCGCCACCGCCAGCGGTCGCGAGCTCGAGGCTGGTGCCTGTCCACGCGCCGCCGCTCTGCAGGGTGAGCTGGCAGGCGTTCGAGGTCCCGCCGATGTGCGTGAGGCCGGTCACCCGCACGCTGGCCGACGAATCCACGGTCAACGCGCCGGATTGGCTGTCGGCCCCGAGATTGACCGGTCCCATCACGAGCAGGCTCGTGCCGGGCCGGCGCACCGTCATGCTCGCAGCCCCGCCGGCCCCGCCCACCAGCAGCGCGGGCTGCGCCGGAATGCTGCTCGCCTGGATCGTGTCCGGGCCGCCATTCAGCAGCTGCAGCGATGGCAGCCCGGGCCCCGTGACAGGGAGCGTCACGCCGCCGCCGTACCAGAACGAGCCGCCCGTGACGAGCGCGCTGCCGCCCGAGACGTCGAGCCGCCCGTTGGTCTGCGAGTACACCCGCAGGCCGCTCGCGAACGTCGCGGCGCCCCCGGTCGTCACGGTCAGCCGGTCGATGCCGCCGCTCGCGGGACTGCCGACCGTACACGGACCGAGAAACGACCCGGCGCCATTCGGCCCGACGGTCAGCTGTGCCGTGCCGGTCTGCGCGCTCGAGCCGGTCGTGCCGCCCACGTTGCAGCGCCCGCGCACCGTGAGCAAAGGAACGCCGACTCCCGTGGGGGTCCGATACACGTTCATAGTCGCGGACGAGCCGAGCGACGCGGCGAGCGAGAGATCGCCGGCGATGTCCGCGACTCCGTTGTTGAACACGTCCAGCCAAGCGGTGCCCGAACCGGCGAGCGTGACGTGCCCGTTCGGGCCGGCGGAGCGCAATGCGGAACGCGGGAGGCCCGCGAGGCCGCCGCCGGCCACGCTCACGGAGCAAGCGCCGGCCGGTGCGAGGGCGACCGGGCCGTTCGCGGTGATGTTGCCACCGCCGAGCAGATACAGGTTCCCGGTCGCGCCGGCGGCCTGTCCCAGCGTGACTGACGCGCCGACGCCGGACACGTCGATGTGCCCGTTGCCCACGAGCTGCGCGCCCGTGACGAACAGCGCGGCCTTCTGACCGGCCGAGCGCCCGACCATGATCGCGCGCGCGGACAGCGTGCCCAGCGTGAGCGTGGCGCGCGCCGGCGTCGCCCCGCCCACCTCGAACGTGTCCGTGATGCGGTGGGTGCCGGTGACGCTGAACCCCACGCTCGGGCTCAGCACGTTGTGCGTCGCCACCGAGTCGACCGGCGTGGCGAACGTGACGGCATACGTGCTGGCCAGGCCGAAGATGAGCTGGTCGAGCGGGCCGGGGATCCCCGCCGGGTTCCAGTTGGTCGAGGTTCCCGCCGAGCCGCCGGCCGCGTTCGTCCACGAGCGCTGGACCGCGCGGGCCGCGGGCGGCGCGGACGCGAGCCACGCGAGCGTGGCGACGAGCGCGACGACGGCAGGGGCAATCGAAGTGGGGATGCGCGGGAACATCGGGGGGCCTCCATCCGGTCGGGTCGATCCTCGTCGCGACGCCGGGGGACTCGGCGCGCGATGGGGCCCGAGCCGCCAGCGCTCGGGTCCCGCTCCCCCTTACGTCCGGGTCCTGGGTGGCGAACACATCCGGAGGGAGTGCACCGGCGTCAGCGCCACCCGGCGCGCCCCGGGCGGGGGCGCCGCGCCCGCCCGACACGGTCGGCCGGGGTCCTCCCTGGCCGCGCACGCAGGCCGCACCGAGTTCGCCTGTGACGAACTTCCGCTGGCGGACTCCCTCTTCTTTGGACGACCGCTGCGTCGTTCAGCCCGCAGCCCCCTTGCCCACAGGAGGACATCGCGATGCGCCCCGCCTGGTCGTCGCTCTCCGACATCCGCGCTCTCGCCCTGATCGCCCTGCTGTTCCTCCCGCCGCTGGCGGCCACCCGCGCCGACTCGGCCCCGCCGCTCACGCCCCTGGCGGCCGCGCGCTCCGCCGGCGCGAGCCCGCTGAACATGGTCGCCGCCGCTGGCTGGCCGTACGAGTACAACGTCGCGGCGCGCCAGGTGGGCTGGGCGGTCTCCACCGCGGGTGACGTCAACGGCGATGGCTACAGCGACATGATCGCCGTAGGCTCCGGGCCGACCAGCACGACCAACACGTTCTTCCTGTTCCTCGGCGGCCCGAGCGGGCCGTCGCTGGCCGCGGGCTTTCCGATCACCGGCCTGGCGCCGGGCAACCCGACCTGCGGTGCCGCCGGCGACCTCAACGGCGACGGTTACGCCGACGTGGCGGTCGGTGTCTCTAACATCGGCGGCGGCACGTTGATCGTGTACTACGGCAGACCCTCCGGGCTCGACACCGGACACCCGTGGACGAACACCATCGGCGTCGGCGCGGGCTTGTACGCCTTTTCGGTGGGCACCGCTGGCGACGTCAACGGCGATGGCTTCGACGATCTCATCATAGGAACGCCCGGCTACGGTTCGCAGTTCGGCCTGTGCGGCGGGACCACCGACAGCCACGGCCGGGTCGACGTGTTCTACGGCAGCGCGACCGGGATCCCCGCCGGCCCGAGCTGGTCGCTGTTCGGCTGCCAGTTCCTCTCCGCCTACAGCTACCTGGGAAACTCCGTGAGCACCGCCGGCGACGTGAATGGCGATGGCTACGACGACATCATCGTCGGCGCACCGGGCGCGACCGCGCCCGGTGAGGCCTACGTGTTCCTCGGCAGCGCGACCGGCCTTCCGATCTACGGTGGCGGGCTGGGCGCCTTTGGGGCGCGTATCACGATCAGCGGCGTCAGCTCGGGCGGAAACTTCGGCGTGAGCGTGGGGACCGCGGGCGACGTCAACGGGGACGGCTATTCGGACGTGATCGTGGGCGCCAACACCGCGGACTACTTCAGCCTCACCGATTGCGGCGAGGCCTGCATCTATCGCGGCTCCGCGACGGGCGTGGACACGACGCTGTTCTGGAGCGAGTACGGACCGACGGCGGGCGCGCAGTTCGGTTACTCGGTGGGGCCGGCCGGCGACGTCAACGGCGATGGCCTCGCCGACGTGGTGGTCGGCGCCTTCGACTACAGCTCGCCGGAGTCCGTCGAGGGCTTCTTCGCGGTGTTCCAGTCCTACAAGACCACGATGATTTCCAACTTCTGGGTCGAGAGCAACCAGGCGGGCGCGCTCCTCGGCTTCTCGGTGGCGACCGCCGGGGACGTCAATGGTGACGGCTTCAGCGACGTGGTGGTCGGGGAGCCCGGCTACTCGAACGGTCAGTCCCAGGAAGGGGCGATCCAGCTCTACTACGGCACCGGCGACAAGCCGTCCACCGCGGTCAATTGGAACCTGCTCGGGGACTTCGCGAGCCCGAACTACGCCTGGTCGGTCGCCAGCGCCGGTGACGTGAACGGCGACGGCTACGATGACTTCCTGATCGGCGACCCGTCGTTCTCCGACGGCGCCGCGGGCAACCGCGGCCGCGTGTTCCTCGAGTACGGCAGCGCGATCGGGCCGAACGGCGTGTGGTCGGCGGTCGGCGGCGCCGCGGGCGATCAGCTCGGCATCTCGGTGGCATCGGCGGGCGACGTGAACGGCGACGGCTTCGACGACATCATCGTCGGTGCGCACCAGGGTGGCGTCGGCGTGGGCAAGGCGCTGATCTGGTACGGCCGGGCGGGTGGGCTGCTGAGCGGTCAGGTCGCGGACAGCGTCACTGCCACGAGCTCGGCGACCCAGTTCGGGGGCTCGGTGGCGTGCGCGGGAGACGTCAATGGCGATGGCTACGCCGACGTGATCGTCGGCGCGCCCACCGACGCGTCCACGGTCTCCGGCGAGGGCAGCGTGTTCGTCTACCTCGGCGGCTCGGGTGGGCTCTCGCACACGGTGGCGTGGAGCGCTCACGGCGGGCAGCAGGACGCGCACATGGGGCAGGCGGTCGCCGGCGGCGGCGACATCAACGGCGACGGCTACTCCGACATCGTCGCCGGCGTGCCCGACTACGACAAGCCGGCGGGGCCGTTCTTCCTGGTGGATTCCGGGCGCATCCTGTGGGCGCTCGGCGGACCGGCTGGCCTCGGCGCCATCCAGTACGTCGAGGGCAGCGGCAACCTGCGCCTCGGCTGCTCGATCGCGTTCGCCGGCGACGTGAACGGCGACGGCTACTCCGACGTCGTCGCCGGCGCGCTCGGCTACCAGCCCGCCATCACCGGCGAGGGCGGCGCGTTCGCGTTCGCCGGCTCGTCGACCGGGCTCAACCCGAGCGCCATCTGGAGCCAGGCCGGCGGTGAAGGCTTCTCCGGCTTCGGCTCGTCGGTGTCCAGTGCGGGCGACATCGACGGCGACGGCCTGAGCGACATCGTGGTGGGTGCGGTGTTCATGAACGCCGGCGGCGCGAACGACCAGGGCAAGGTGTTCGTGTACCGCGGTCCGCTCACGCCGGGTGCCGCGCCTGCGTGGACCGCGGTCGGCGGCGGCACGTTCGCCAACATCGGGCACACGGTGGCGAACGCCGGCGACGTCAACGGCGACGGGTGGAGCGACCTGGTGTTCGGGCTGCCCGGCTTCAACGGCCGCCAGGGCGACGCGCGCCTGTACCTCGGTGCCGGTGGTCTCGGGCAGGTGCGCACGAAGTTCGCGCTGCGCTCGAGCGGCGGGACCGTCGTCCCGATGCTCGGCCGGCCCGGTGGGAGCGGTCTGTACTTCTTCGGCCTCGGCCGCTCGGCGGCGGGCCGCACGAAGGTGCGCTACGAATGGAAGCTCGACCCCGCGGTGGGCACGCCCGGCCCCTCGATCGCCGGGCGCCAGGCCGCTTTCACGCCGACAGGCGGCGGCGGTGGCGCGTTCGGGAGCCTCACCCTGCTCGGGCAGAACGTCAGCGGACTCACGCCGGGCACTTCCTATTCCTGGCTGCTCCGCACCCTCAGCCACTCGGTCTACTTCCCGACGTCGCCGTGGGCCTCGATGGCGCGCAACGGGCGCCGCGAGTGGGACACGCGGGTGTCGAACAACCCGGCCGCGGTCGGGCCGTCGTCGCTGGGCGGTGGGTTGATGCTGGCGCAGGCGCGACCCAATCCGGCGCGCGAGCGCACCACGGTCTCCTTCGCGCTCACCCGCCAGGGCCCGGCGCGACTCGACGTGGTCGACCTGCAGGGACGCCGCGTGCGCGTGCTGGCCGACGGCGTGTTCGCCGCCGGACTGCACGAAGTGACGTGGGACGGGCGCGACGAGCGCGGGGGCGCGGCTCCCGCCGGCGTCTACTTCATGCGCCTGAGCGCCGAAGGCGAGCACCTGACCAACAAGGTGGCGCTGGTGCACTAGACGGAGCTTCTCAGAGAAGCAACGCGCGACGGCCACTCCCGAGCGGGAGTGGCCGTCGGCGTCGGTCGTGCACCGGGGCACCCGGCCCCGGTCACCACTGGGCCGCGAAGGCCTGCGCCTGCCGGGTCAGCTCGTGTTCGGCGCCCAGGCCGTTGCGCAGGCACTCGATCGCGCGGGGGAGATTCCGGCGCGCCTGGCTCGTGAGCGCCTGCTCGTGCTGCGCCCGGGCGAGCAGCAGCGTGGCCTCCCCGACGTCGGCGCTGCGGGACGGATCGATCGAGTCGCGCTCGAAGATCTCGACCGCCGCACGGGCCGACTCGGCGGCCGCGGTCCACTCGTGGCGGGCGAGCTGGATCCGCGCGAGCGTCCGCACGCAGGCCGGGAGGCCCGGTCCGCGGCGCTGCGCGGGGTAGCCCGCACGCGCGAGCGCGGCGCGAGCGGCGCCGAGCGCCGCATCGAGATCCCCCCGTGCGAGCGCCAGCTCGGCGCGGAGCCGGTCCGCCTCGACCCGGAATCGCAACGGGGCAGCCTCGTCGTGCTCGAGCGCGGCGAACGTCGCCGCGAGAGCCCGTCCGGCTTCTTCGAGCTGACCGCCTCGCAGCAGTACCCGCGTCTGCGATTCGCGGACGCGGACGATCACCGACCAGTTGTCGCTCTCCTCGGCGCGCGGCACCGCATCGGCGAGGATCCGCAGGGCGTCCTGCTGGAGCCCCATGCGGCTCAGCATGTCGGCGTACAGGTGCGAGAGCCCGGGCAGCAGTTCGCTGCCCGCCCGCGGCCGCTCGCGGACGAACTCCTCGTACAGCGCGCGCGCCCGTCTCACCTCGCCGAGGTTGTACACCACGGCGGCGAATGACGCGCGCGCGGCGATGCCGGGCGCGCTCTCGGAGCGGCCCTGTTCGCGGTCCAGTGAGACGATCCGCTCGCTCACTTCGTATGCCTGCGGAGTCGCTCCCAGCAGCATGTAGGAATAGCCGAGCTCGCTCAGGATCCCCGGGTAGCTGTTGCCACTGGTCGAGCGCTTCGATTCGAGCAGCGCACGCGCTTCCTCGAGGTAGCGGATGGCGGCCGTGAAGTCGCCGTTCGCGCGGGCGACCTTGGCCTCCGCGCGCAGGTAGTCGTCGAGATCGGGCTTCACGATCAGCGTCGGCAGCAGGCGCCGCGCTTCCTCGATCCGCCGCGTCGCCTCCTTCAGTCGCCCGAGCGACAGCTCGGTCTCGACGGTATTGACCTGCACGTCGAAGACGAGCGCCGGGTCGTTCGCCCGCCGCGCAACCGCTTCGGCCTTCTCCAGCGTCGCGAGCTCCTTGTTCGAGTTCGTGAGGTCGTAGTAGCGGCCCGAGATCCGGATCAGCATGTCCACGAGGAATGCGGGCTGGTCCCGGTAGGACGCCTCCATCTCGACGACCGCGCGATCGAGCAACTCCTCTGGAGTGAGCGCTCGGCCACCGGGACCGACCTGGGACAGCAGGCTCGTGATGACGTGCGTGAACGCGTCGGCCCGCCGCGCCTGTTCGCGCGCCTCATCGCGCTGGCGCCGCGCATCCGCGCGCTCGTGCAGGGCGACGACCGTCACGCCCGCGAGCGCGAGCACGGCGGCGCTCGCGCCGATCACCGGACCACGATGGCGGCGCACGAACTTGCCGACCCGGTAGCGGATCGTGTCCGCGCGCGCGAGCACCGGCTCCCCGGCGAGGAAGCGCCGGAGCTCGTCCGCGAACGCGGCGGCGCTCGCGTAGCGTTCGGCGGGTGAGCGCTTGAGCGCCTTCGCGAGGACGTTGTCGAGATCGCCGCGCAGCTCGCGCCGGCGCCGCCGTGCCGCCGATGGTGCGCCCCCCGCGGGAGTCGCGGTCCGCTCCCGATCGCCCGCCGCCAGGCTCGCCAGCCGCGGCTCGGATTCGAGCGCGACGCGGAGGCGCTCGAGCGGCGCGCCCTGGCCGATCGGCTTGGGGTGCGCTGCGGTGAGGAGCCGGTACAGCACGACGCCAGCCGAGTAGACGTCGGTCGCGGTCGTCACGGGCTCGCCCAGCAGCTGCTCCGGCGCCGCGAACTCGGGGGTGAACGCGCGCCCCGCGTGCTGCGTGACCTCGGTCGCCGCGGCGGCGGCCGACTCGGCCTCGAGCAGTTTGGCGACGCCGAAGTCGAGCAGCTTCACCCGGCCGGCCGGGTCGACGAGGATGTTCGAGGGCTTGAGGTCGCGGTGCAGCACCAGGTTCGCCTGCGCGTGCGCGACCGCCTCGAGCACGTCGAGGAACAGCCGGATGCGCGCGCGCAGGTCGAGCCCGCGCGCGTCGCAGTAGCGGTCGATCGGCACGCCGTCCACGTGCTCCAGCACCAGGAACGGCTGGCCGCCATCCGTCACCCCGGCATCCAGCAGCTGCGCGATGTGCGGATGCCTCAGGCGCGCGAGGATCTCGCCTTCGCGCTGGAAGCGGCCGCGGCCGTGCCGGCCCACGAGCGGCAGGCGCAGGAGCTTGATCGCGACGCGGCCCTCGAAGCGCCCGTCGCTGCGCCGCGCGCTCCAGACCTCACCCATGCCGCCTTCGCCGATCGGCGCCTCGAGGGTGTACGCGCCCAGGCGCAGCCCCGTGGCGGGCGTGGATGCGTCCGCCCATCCAGCGTCCACCTCGGCGACCGCGTCGTCGTCGGGCGCATCGCGCGGCGCGCGAAGGCCGGGGGTGGGGATCTGCGGCCGCGCCAGCAGCCAGCGCAGATCCGTCGCGTCGTCCGCGTCGAGCTTCCCGAGCCAGTCCTCGAGCGTCGAGCCGTCCAGCGTTCGCGCGTGGTCGATCAACGTGCCGAATCGCTGCCACTGCTCGTGGCTGAACGACGCGATGCGCTCGATCCCGCGCAGGGCCGCCACGCGCGCGCGTTCGGCGTCGTCGCGGGCGCCGCGCGCCGCCGCGTCCCAGTCGACGGGCGTGCGGCTGGCGACCGACGCGATCAGCGGCTCGATGCCGTCGTCAAGACTCACCGCCCATCGCCTCCGCAAGCCGCCCGAGCGCGCGCTGGAACGCCATCCGCGCGGCGTTGGGACTCGGTCGGTCGGTCATCGCCGCGATCTCGTCGAAGTCGAAGTCCAGGTCGATCCTCAGATGCAGGATGCGCCGATCCTCGTCGTCGACCGCTTCCATGCCGCGTTCGTAGCGCGCCAGCAGGTCCGCGCCGATCGCATGCTCCACCGGCGACGGCGCGGGATCGGCGAGGTCCTCGGGGATCTCCCCGGAGCCCGCTCGCCGCGACGCCCAGCGGATCTGATCCCTAATACGATTGAGCACCGCCTTTCGCACGTAGCTCTGGAACACGCCCGGGCGTGCCTCGATGCGGTGAATGCCCTCGAGCGTGCGCAGCAGGGTCTCCTGGACGATGTCGGTGGTGTCGAACAGCGAGCGGGCGTACGACGGCAGGCGGCCGCTGGCCCAGCGCTGGAGCCGTGGAAGGTAGCGCTCGAGGATGCGCTCGAGCGCCGCCGCGTCGCCCGCCTGGGCACGCTGCACGAGCTCGCTGGTCAGGAACGTGTCGGCGGTGCGCTCGGCACCGCCGCCTGGCGGAATCTCGCGGGGCGACGGTGACACAGGGGGGCCCTCCTGCGGAACGGCTCGAGATCGCGCGGGAGCATACCACCGGGGATCGAGCGGGTGGCCGGCGGGGATCCGATTCCCCCCCGGCGGGTGTGCAATGTCCGCGCTCCGGACGTCATGGGGATCACGACCACCCTGTCGCCCCACGGCCCAAGGAGCCCCGCCATGTTCGTCCCATTCGGTTCGCATGCCGTCGCCCGCACCTTCTCGCTCACCCTCGCGGCACTCCACCACAGAGATCGCATGCGAGTCCTCGAACGGTTTCGACTCCCGGGCCGCGGCGCCTGGCTGGCACCGTGCATCCGGGGCGTCCTCGCGGTGCTGCTGATCGCGAGTGGCAGCGCGCCGTCCCCGGCGTCGGCGTTCGTCAGCTACGGGTGGAAGTCGGCGGTGAGCGGCTCGGCCGACGTCTCGACGAACTGGACGCCCACCGGCCTCCCCACGGGCGCCGACTACGTCAACGGCATCCTCGCCGGCACTTACACCATCACGTTCCCCGCGGGTGTCGCGAGCACGTTCGGGCACAGCTACACGGGCGGGAACATCACCCTGCAGTTCAGCGCGCCGCACACGACGCGGAGCTTCTACGTGATGCCGGGAAGCGGCTCGTTCGGCAGCACGACGCGCATCACGGGCGGCATCGTGAACGCGGACTACCTCGAGGTGAACGGCAGCGCCAACCTCGCCGACTTCACGCTCACGGGCAAGACCACGGAGTTCCACTCGCACGCGTTCGTCGGCGGGAACGGCAACGGAGACCTCGTCGGCAACCACGGCAGCGGACGGCTCACCGTGGGCGGGGGCGCACGCCTGTACAGTGGCGACGCGAGCAGCTCGACGTGGGGGATGACGATCGGGAGCGTCCTGGGGTCGAACGGCACCGTCAACGTGGCGGGGATCGATCTGCTGACCCTCGCCTCGAGTCATCTCTACATGGTGGGGTTCGGCGATCTCGTGGTCGGCGCCTCCGGCAACGGCACGCTCAACGTCACCAACGGCGGCGCGCTCGACGCGGACCGCAGCGTGTACGTGGGCCGCAGCTCCGGCGCCGTTGGGACGTTCAACGTCGGGCCGGGGGCGGTGTTCAGGTCCACCCAGGCGAACGTGGACGGCAACCTCGGCGTCGGTCGCTCGTTCTTCGTCATTCCGGCGGGTCGCGCCGAGGTCAATGTCGCCGGCCCCTCGACGCTGCGCGTCGGCGGCTGGTGCGAGGTCGGGAGCTCGGCGGGCGACCAGAACTGCGTGCTGCGGGTGCTCCAAGGCGCCGAGTTCATCGGCAGCGGCGGACTCAGGATCACGACCGCGACCGAGCCCGGGCTCGACCTGCGAGGCGGCATCACGCACGTACACGGCGGGGCGTTCGTGTGGCCGCCGGCACGGACGCTCGTGGTGTCGAGCCAGGTCGGCACGCCCGAACTGTGGATCGCGGGCGGAGCTTCGAGCGTCGGCCCGTCCACGGTCTCGACGTCGGCGCAGCTCCAGCTCGGCCGCGGTGGCTCGGGCGCGCTGCGCGTGAGCGGCCCGGGCACGGTTCTCAACATGGGTGCGGGCTCGACCGTGCTCGGGGATTCGCTCGCCGGGGACGGCACCGCCGTCGTGGACTCCTCCGCCGTGCTCGTCTCGATCGGCCCGCTGATCGTCGGGAATCGCGGTCACGGCGCGGTCGACGTGCGCTCGGGGGCAATCGTCGCCGTGCGGTACATCTATCTGGGCGCGAGCGGCACGGGCTCGGGCCGGATCACCGTGACCGGGGCGGGCTCCGCGCTCCATGCCGTGGGGCCGGTCGATGTCGGCGGTGGCGGCATCGCCGCGGGCACCGGGGCGCTCGAGGTGGACGATGGAGGCGTGGTCGAGGTGCTCGCGGGCGGGGCGGGGGTGCCGGTGACGACGATTCACGCCGCGGGCGGCACGCTGACGCTGAGGGGCGGTGGACGATTCACGACCACCGGCCAGCTCGAGGTGCACGACAGCGTCCACCTCGAGGACGGCGAGATCCACGCGAATCAAATCAACGTGAGTTCGAGCGGACAGCTCGCGGGCTACGGCCGGCTCTCGGCGCGGCTGCAGAACGCCGCCAGGCTGGTGCCCGCGTCCGAGACAGGCTCGTTCGGCACGCTCCGACTGACCGGGGACTTCGTTCAGACGGGGAACGGGCACTTCCACGTCAAGCTGGGCACCACGTCCGCCGGCGATCCGGTCAGCGACACGCTGGTCGCGAGCGGATTGGCCGCGCTCGGTGGGACACTCGACCTCGAGCTGGATCCGAGCTTCCTTCGCACCGTCGGCGACACGTTCACCGTGCTCACCTGCCGCGCGCGCCTGGGTGGCTTCAGCAGCGTCACCTGGAACGGAAACCCGCTGTCGGGACAGGCCGCCGTGGTCTACGGCGACAGCTCCGTCCGGATCGCGATCACGGCGGGAACCAACGACGTCGGTCCCGGAGCGGGGATCGACCAGGTCGCGGCGATCCGCTTCGTCGCGCTCGCGGGCGGGGTCGCGCCGGCGTTCGAGCTCGACCTTCCGGAGGCCGCCCGGGTCGAGGTCCGCGTCTTCGACGTGGGTGGGCGCGAGGTCGCCCGGCTGCTGGACGCCGCGCTCGCCGGCGGCCGTCATCGGCTCGACGCCTTCGCGGGGGGCTGGCGGCCCGCGAGTGGGGTGTACTTCGCGCGCGCGGTCATCCGCGCGAACGGCACGCCGGTGGTGCGCACGGCACGCGCAGTCCTGACGAGATAACGCGGCGGGCCGCCGCACCGAGGCGGGCGGGCCGCCCGCGGATTCTGCGGGCGCCCGCCCGCCAACGCACCCGCGGCGCTCCCTTGCGAGCGAGGACCCGACCCTGCCCTGGGTCTCGGGCGGGCCCGCGAGCGGGCGTGCGACCGCGCGCGTTCGCGCGGAGCGCTTCGGACGTAAGGACCGGTGACCACGCCCCGCCGAGCAGGCCGCCGCGGGTTCCGCAGGTTCCCGGTCCTCCGGGTCCCCTGTCCGCCCTTCTTCGAGGAGGCCCCATGAAGTCCCGATCGTTCGCCCTGCTCGCGCTACTCGCGCTGCTCGTCCCATCGGCTGCGCTCGCCCTCTGCCCCGGATGGCGCACCGGCCCGCTGCCCAACTCCAACATCGCCAACGGCGCGGACGGGCCGATCGGCGAAGCGACGGTGTGGGACCCCGACGGAGCCGGGCCCCTGTCGACTCGACTGGTGGTCGCCGGTTCCTTCTTCGACATGCAGGGCCTGCCGACCGGCGGCCTCGCCGAACACGATCCGGCCACCGGGTTCTGGCACTCCCTTGGGACCAGCGTCAGCGGACAGGTGATGTGCTTCACGGTCTACAACGGCGAGCTGATCGTGGCCGGAACGCTGGTGAGCGCCGGCGGACAGCCCGTGAATCGGATCGCGCGCTGGAATGGCAGCTCGTGGCAGCCGCTCGGCAGCGGCATCCTCGGCACTTACGTGCGCGCCGTCACCGTGTACAACGGCGAGCTGATCGCCGCGGGGCTCTTCAACACCGCCGGCGGGCTCCCGGTGGCGAACATCGCGCGCTGGAACGGCTCGTCGTGGGCCGCGCTCGGCAGCGGCGTCCAGGGCAACATCTCCAGCATCGGCCTGTGGGGAGCCGAGCTGATCGTGGGCGGCGCGCTCACCAGCGCGGGCGGCACGGCGGTGAACGGTGTGGCGCGCTGGAACGGCTCGTCGTGGTCGGCCATGGGCGCCGGGCTGCTGACCGGTGTGTCGGATTTCCAGGGCTTCAACGGCGCGTTCTGGGCGGCGGGCGGCAACCACATCTCGTCGTGGAACGGGACCTCGTGGTCGAGCTCCCCGGCGCTCGGAAACGTGACGTTCAACGACCTCGAGGTCTACCAGGGCCAGCTCTACGTCTGCGGCGAGGGGTTGACCGGTGGCGGCGGCCCTGCGAACGGCGTGTTCATGTACGACGGGGCACTGCACCAGGTCGGTGCCGCGGTCACGGGCACGAACACCCGGCTGCAGACCTATGGCAACGAGCTGATCGCGATGGGCACGTTCACGTCGATCGACGCGCGCCCGATGAATCGCATCGCGCGCTGGGACGGCACGAACTGGGGCGCCTACAACGGCAGCACGACCGTCGTCGTGCAGGCGATGACGCGGTTCGGATCGCGGACGGTCGCCGCCGGGACGTTCCACCGCGCTCCGTTCATCGGCCCGGTCGCGCACAACATCGTTGGCTGGGACGGCGCCACGTTCTCGACCTTCGGCACCGGCATGGACGGTCCCGTCACGGCGCTGAAGGCCTTCACCAACCCCGGACCGTTCGGCGCGAGCGAGCTCGTCGCCGGCGGCACCTTCACGCACGCGGGCGGCGTCGCGGCCACCAGCGTCGCGCACTGGGTGGCGCGACAGATCGCGTTTCCGCCCCCCGCGTGGGAAGCGATGGGCACGGGCTTCAACGGCGAGGTCGAGGCGATCGAGCGATTCAACACCTCCACGTATGCCGGCGGCGCGTTCACCGCGTCGGGAGCCACGATGCTCAATCACATCGCGCGCTGGAATTCCACGGCCAGCGCGTGGGAGCCGCTGGCCTTGGGGATCACGGGCGGGGACGTCTACGCGATCCGATCGTTCGGCGGCTTCCTGTACGCCGGCGGCAGCTTCACGTCGGCGGGTGGCGTGCCCACGGGCGGCCTCGCCCGCTGGGACGGAGCCAGCTGGAGCGCGGTCGGAGGCGGGTTGAGCGGACAGGTGTTCGCGCTCGAGATCCACGACGGCCAGCTCGTCATCGGCGGGTTGTTCCCGGGGCTCGCGGGCTCGCCGAACATCGTCCAGTGGGACGGCAGCACCTATTCGACACTCGGGACCGGCGGCGCGGACGGCTACATCCGAGGGATGCACTCCACGGGAACCAGGCTCTACGTCGGCGGCACGTTCGCGAACCTCGGCGGAGTCGTCGCGAACCACATGGGCTACTGGGACGGCAGCTGGCACGAAGTCCACGGCGGCGCCGACAACCTCGTCAACACCATCACCCACCACGACAACATCGTCGACGTGGGCGGCTACTTCACGAACATGGACAACGGCTCGTTCATCAACACGCCGACCTGGGCGTCGTTCGACGAGACGGGCGTGCCGCAGTTCCGCAGCTACCCGTTCTCGCAGTCGGTCGACTTCGGAACCGACCTCAGCCTCACCGCGATCCCCGACACGGGATACACCAACCTCACGCTGCAGTGGTACCGCGATGCTGCGCCGCTCACGGATGGTCCGACGGGCACCGGCTCCGTGCTCAGCGGCACGCAGTCGGAGGTGCTGAACATCCACAACCTCGGGGCGCCCGACCTCGGCACCTACACCATGGTGGTCAGCAACAGCTGCGGCAGCACCACGACGCCGCCCGCCACGCTGACGACCACCGCCGGCGTCGGCGACGCCGGTATCGTGGCGCTCACGCTGTTCGAGGCGCTCGGTCCCAATCCCACCCGCGGCGCGGCGCAGGCCGCGTTCTCGCTGGCGCGCGAGGCGCGGGTGCGGCTCGCGGTCTGCGACGTGGCGGGCCGCCGGGTGCGTACCGTCGACGCCGGCCGGTTGGCCGCGGGCCGTCACCAGCTGTCGTGGGACGCGCGCGCCGAGGACGGGCAGCGCGTGCGCGCGGGCGTCTACTTCGTGGGCCTCGAGGTCGACGGCCGCGCCATCGGCACGCGGAGCGTGGCGCTGGTGCGCTGAGTCGTCGAGAGCGGAACCCCGAGGCCCGGCGCAGCCGTCGCGCCGGGCTTCTACGTGCTCGCGCCCGCGCTGTGGGTGCTGGCACTGCTCGGCGCGGGAGCTCGCGGGCACCGGGGCGCCGTGCTCGCAGAGCCGCTGCCTCATCCGCCCGGCACCGCGACGCTCGTCACCCGCACGTCGGCTCCCTAAGGGAGCCGCACGGTGAACGAAACGAGGCCACGCCCCGGACCGAACATCGAATCCGCCCACCACGGGCGCTTGTCGCCTGAAGCGTCGTCGCGCGGGTCTGAACACCGAGCACGTCGAATTGTCTCGCGCCAGGGCGGGCGAGGGTGGACACTGCGGCCAAGACCGCTCGGGTACCAAGGGGGGACGAACTCGGTCCCGGTTGGCGAGCATGTGCTTCGGTACTGGCCGGAGTGCGGAGTCGAGGGTGACGAACCCCAGTGGATCAGCAGATGGATCTGGATCCCGACGAAGACGCGTCGGCAAGGAGGAGGCCGCCGCGGGCCGGCTCGAAGAAGTACTTCGCAGGGCGCGGGGCCAGCTCGAGGACGCCGCTCGCGCGTGGATCTCGGACCTGACGGCCGCCCAGGCGGTGCTGCGTCGAGGGATCGGGGCGCGCAGAAGCCAGGCGCTCTCGGAGGCGCTCGAGCGGCTCGAGCGCCTCGAGGTGGTCCTCCGACAGGCGCCCCGCCAGCTCGTGGATCATGTCGGCCGGCGCACCGCGCTGCTGGCATCCGCCGGCATGGCGCAGCTGCGCAGGATCGACGAGCTCGAAGCGACCCAGGTCGAACTCGCGGCCATCAACGTGCAGCTCCACGAGGAGATCTCGAAACGCGAACGCCTCGCGAGCGGAGCGCGCGAGGTGGAACGAGGCCTGCGCGAGGTGCGCGAGCGATTCGAGAGCGCATTCGACAACGCCCCGATCGGCATGGCGATGATCGCCATGGACGATCGCTGGCTGCAGGTCAACGATGCGCTGTGCCGCATCACCGGCCGCACCGAGCAGGAGCTGAAGGCCACGACGCTCCGTGCGCTGACGCATCCCGATGACGTCGAGATCGACGCGCAAGACCTGATCCAGTTGCTGGCCGGCCACATTCCCAGCTACCACGTCGAGAAACGGTATCGACATGCGAAGGGTCACCACGTCTGGGCGCTGGTGACCGTGTCCCTGGTCCGCGACGACGACCGGAAGCCCAGCTACCTCGTCACTCAGGTGCAGGACATCACGGAACGCAAGGATCTGGCGCGGCACCTCGAGCACTTCGTGGACCACGACTACCTGACGGGACTCTACAATCGCCGGCGATTCGAGCAGGAACTCACGAAGGAGATCGATCGAGTGGCTCGTTATGGAGCCCCCGGAGCGGCCCTCGTCATCGATCTCGACAACTTCAAGGACATCAACGACACCTTCGGCCACCGTGCCGGAGACGACGTGCTCAAGGGCGTCGCGGAGGTGCTTCACGAACGACTTCGTCACACGGACATCGTGGCGCGGATCGGCGGGGACGAATTCGCCGTGGTGCTCCCGCAGACGGACGCCGAGCATGCACAGAGCGTGGCCGACGATCTCGTCCGGGCGCTCGGCCGACAACAAGTGGTGCTCGACGATCACTCGATCCACGTCACGGCCAGCATCGGGGTCACGCTGCTCGACGGGATGACCGACCTCGAGGTGCTCGCGTGCGCCGACCTCGCTCTGTACGAAGCCAAGGATGCCGGGCGGAATCGATTCGCGGTGAACCGGCCCGTCGCGGCGGGGCGTGAACGCGGCTCGGCGAGGCTCGCCGAGGCCGAACGGGTCCGCCGCGCCCTCGAGGACAATCGCCTGACCCTCCACTGTCAGCCGATCCTCGACCTCACCACGAACCAGATCTGCCAGTACGAGCTCCTGCTCCGCCTCCCGGACGATCGAACGGGGAAGGTGCTCCCGCCGAGCGCCTTCCTCTACGCCGCCGAGCGCTTCGGCCTGATCCAGGCGATCGACGGCTGGGTCGTTCGTCAGGCGATCGACCTGATCGCTCAGCACATGCGCGCCGGCCTCGACCTGGTGCTGAACGTCAATCTGTCGGGCAAGTCCATCGGCGACCGCAAGCTCGTCGAGCTCATCGAGACGACCCTGGCGGAAGCCGAGATCGACCCGGCCCGACTGATCCTTGAGCTCACCGAGACCGCGGCGATCGCCAACTTCGAGGAGGCCAGGGACTTCGCGAGTCGACTGCGTGGACGGGGCTGCCGCTTCGCGCTCGACGACTTCGGCGCGGGATTCGGCTCCTTCTCCTACCTCAAGAATTTTCCGTTCGACTACCTGAAGATCGACGGGGAGTTCATCCGCGGCCTCACCACCAGTCCGGTGGATCAGCTGGTGGTCGAGGCGATCGTCGGCATCGCACGCGGCATGGGCAAGCAGACCGTCGGCGAGTTCGTCGCTGACGAGGAGACGGCCTCCCTACTCCGTGGGCTCGGCGTCGATCATGCCCAGGGCTATCACATCGGCATGCCGAGGCCGGTCTCCGAGGTGCTGCAGCGCGAAGGCGCGAGCTTCTCGTAGCGCGGCGCCTCGGTGTGACCCGCGCGTCACGCGATCACGGAAAGCGATGGGCGGAGCGAGCGCTAGTGGGGCCGGCGCACGTGGGACTCGCGCTTGCGCACCCACTCGTCCACCCAGCGCACCAGCCGCGGCGGTGGGGGAATCGCGAAGTCCTTCGCGGTGGCCAGCCGACCTTCCAGCAGCAGCTCACGCGGCTGATGGTAGGTTCCGAGCACCCAGTCGGCGACCGGCAGCCCGAAGAACCCCGAGATCGCCTCGTTGCACGAGATGTTGGCGTGATGCATGTGATGGAAGCCGTACAGCTGGCGCCACACGAGGCCCACGCGCGGGTGCTCGGTCGCGGCCTTCCACCACTCGTAGGGCTGGTGCTCGATCGCGTGCAGGATCTCGTACAGGCACATGGACCAGGTGATGGCGGTGTAGCCGGGGATCAGGAACGGCACGCGCGGCCACAGGAGCTGGAGCCCCACGCAGCAGCGGGGTGAACAGCGCCCAGAAGGCGATCAAGGCGTAGACCGGGAACGCCGAGTCCGGATACTGCGCCTCCTCGGTGATCGGGTAGCGGTTGAGGATGTAACGGTCCGAGCCGGCCGCTACCGGCTGCAATCGGATCGGAGTCAGACTGTGATGGTGGCGGTGCCCGCGAGCGAAGTACGCGAGCCAGCGGGTCGTGATCGAATGGAGCACGTAGCGGTGGAATCCCCACTCGAAGAAACAGATGCTCAGGTGCCCGACGAGGAAGCTGAGCACCAGCGCCGGCCACCCCGCCGCGAACTGGCGGCTCCAGACCGTGGGAAGCAGGAACCGGAACGCGACGAGCAGGAGCGCGTACTGCACCAGCACCTGGACGCTGAACCACAGGATCGAGAAACGCTGTTGACGAACCGCCATCGTCTCGGGCTCTCCACCTTCCGTGATCGTCGCTGCGGGCGCGCGGTCACGCGCACCGTGAGGAGCGCGGCACCTGGGCACCGCCACCGTCCTTCGATCCAGGGCAGGAGGCCCTGGGTGGACCGATCGCAGGGCGATTGTGCCGCCTGGAAGGCCGCGCGACAAGCCGACCCCGAGCCGCGCGAGCGGCGATCGCGGAATCCCGCTCCGCCGTGCGCTGGCCGGAGGGGCTTGCCGGCCCGCTGTCGATCATGCAGGGTGGGGCCGACGGCGGGGTGGACGCGATGCACCCGCTCCATCTCGCGGAGCGCCTGCAGCGCCTCGGCCGCGAATACGAGCTCGTGACCCAGGGTGGCGACGGGCACGTGATGTCGCGGAACCGCCTGGATCGCGACGCGCACGCGAACCGGTGATTCGCTGGCCACGCCGGGCGCTGGGCCCGTTCGAGCGACCTGACCGTTCGGAAGGAGGAGCCGTCGTGTGTCGAAACATCCGGACGCTGCACAACTTCTCGCCGCCCGCGACCGATGAGGAGATCCGCGCGTCCGCGCTGCAGTTCGTGCGCAAGCTGAGCGGATGCACGCGGCCCTCGCGAGTGAACGAGCCGGCCTTCGCGCGGGCGGTGGACGAGGTGGCGCGGGCCGCGCGCGAGCTGCTGGACTCACTGGTCACGACCGCGCCCCCGCGCGACCGCGAGGTCGAGGCGGCCAAGGCTCGGGCGCGGGCCGCCGAGCGCCGTCGCCACGGCGACGTCTCGCCCGCGGGCTGAGACGGGACGTCCGGGGTCCGAGCCGGCCTGCTTCCCTCGCGGTCATCCGACCGCTTAGGATTATGGACATCCACTCCATGCGCGCACCGGTTGGAGCCTGGCCCGGATCGTCAGCGGTATTCCCGCGATCCCTGGGAGGCCTCGTCAGCCGGCACCGTGTGGGCCGATCCGGAAAGGCAAGCCCCCGTACTTGCGAAAGCTCCCTGCGCTGCTATTGGCCGCGATGGTCGCGGTGTCGGTTGCCAGCGATTCCGCCCGCTCGAGCGTGATCCTCTCCGAACTCTGCGATCCCCTGAACAACTACACGACCGATCGTTTCATCGAGATCTACAACACCGGCCCGGACGCCGTGGACCTCACGAGCTGGTCGGTGGTCGCGGTGGCGAACAACGTGGACGTCACCACGTGGCCCCTCTCCGGCACGCTGAACGCCGGCCAGGCGAAGGTCTGCGGCGGGCCGGCCACCGTCACCGGCTTCACCGTGGACTTCCCGAGCGCGGTCTGGGCCACCACCGCGGGCTACATGAACTGGAACGGAAAGGTGGGGGACGGGGCGAAGTTGAAGAACGCCGCCGGCACCGTGATCGACCTGGTGGTCGCGACCGGGACGCTGTTCGAGAACGCCGACCTCGTCCGCAACGCGAACGTCACCGGTCCCAATCCGGTCTTCACGCCTTCCGAGTGGACCGCGACCGCGGTGACCCTCGCGACCGACGCGAGCCCCGGTTCGCACAACGGCTCGGCGCCCCCGGCACCGGGGCCCCGCATCTCCAACGTCGTGACCGACCCCGCGACCCCGGTGACGGGTTCCGGCGTGGACGTCCTGGCGAGCGTCGTGGACGACGCGGGGGCCGTCGCCTCCGTCACGCTGGCGTGGGGCGCGAGCGCGGTCTCGCTGCCCAACTCCATCGCGATGTCGCCGCTGGCGGATTCCACGTACCGGACGAGCACGCCGATTCCGGCCCAATCCGCGGGCGCCTCGGTCTACTACCAGGTGCAGGCGGTCGGGGCGACGGCGACCGGCACCTCATCGGTCCGCAGCTACTCGCTCGGCGGAGGGGGCACGGGAGCGCCGACCGTCCTGGCCGTGGGCGAGATGAGCGACTCGACGCTGCTCGTGCAGTTCAGCGAGCCGGTGGACGAGGCGAGCGCCGAGATTCCGGGCCACTACACGGTCGGTGCGCTCGGTGCGGTCAACGCGGTGCGCGACCTGCTCCAGCCCTCGCAGGTGCTCGTGACCGTCCGGAGCATTCCGGCGGGGTCCCAGACACTGACGGTGAACGGCGTGGCTGACCTGTCGGCCAACATGACGTTCGGCGCCACCTGCGGATTCAACTACGTCAACGTGAGCGTCCCGGCCGGGTACTACGACAGCGCCATCGGCCTCAAGGGCTCGGCGCTGCGGCTCGCCCTCCACGAGATCATCAGGAACCACACCGTGAAGAGCTACGCTTACGCCCTGACGGCGTTCGCGACCACAGACGTCAAGCCCAATGGCAAGATCTGGGATGTGTACTCCGACATCCCCGGCGGCACGCCGCCCTACGAGTACAGCGTCGGCCAGACCGGCCAGGGCGCGGGCGAGGGGCTCGGATACAATCGCGAACACTCGTGGCCGCAATCCTGGTTCAACGGGGTGTCCCCGCCGTACTCCGACCTGTGGATCCTCTATCCGACGGACTCCTACGTGAACGGTCACCGCTCGAACTACGCATTCGGGAACGTGGGCGCCGCGACCTACACCTCGCTGAACGGCAGCAAGCTCGGCCCCAGCGCGAGTGCGGGCTACAGCGGCACCGTGTTCGAGCCGATCGATGCGTTCAAGGGCGACCTCGCGCGCAGCACCTTCTACGTCGCGACGCGCTACTTCGGCGAGGACGGCGCCTGGTCGAGCAGCGCGTCGGCGAACGGCGCGGAACTGTTGCCGTGGGCGGCCGCGCAGTACCTGCAGTGGTCCACCGCCGATCCCGTGAGCTGGAAGGAGCGCCTGCGCAACGGCGCGATCTACGTGATCCAGAACAACCGGAATCCGTTCGTGGACCATCCTGAGTTCGTCGCGATGATCTACGACTCCAATGCCGTCGCATCCGTCGACCGAGGCGCGCCCCCGAGCGCCAGCCGGCTGCGCCAGAACCTGCCGAACCCGTTCGGCACCCGGACGAGCATCGCATTCGACCTCGCGCGGCCGGCTCATGTCTCGCTTCGGATCTTCGACGTGACCGGCCGGGTGGTGCGGACGCTGGCCAGCGGGAGCGTGCTGGAAGCCGGCCGTCACGACTTCGACTGGGACGGGCGCGACGATCGGGGAGAGCGGCTGCCGACAGGACTCTACTTCTGCCGGCTCGATGCCGGTGGGGTGGGCGAGACCCGGCGCATGGTGATGGCGCACTGACGGGGGAAGCCCGCGGATCCCGGTGTTCGCGTCGGTCGGCGGCCGTCCACCCGGGGCGGCCGCTGATCGATTCATGGACCCTCGGCCACCGGCACGGTAACCTTCTGCCCGCCTTCGCCGTACTCGCGTTTGGCGCCCTGGAGCGCCCCGGATGTCCAAACGCACAGGATCAGGGAGACCGCGGGACGATGAAACGACGAGTTCTGTGGGTGGGCGCCGCCGTGGTCGTGGTGGGCGCCGTCGCCGCGATCGCGGCCGTGCGCGGCCGCGCGCACAAGGCACTCGAGGTCCAGAGCGCGAAGGTGAGCCGGCAGGAGATCGTGCAGAAGGTCAGCGCCACCGGCAAGATCCAGCCGCGGACCCAGATCAAGATCAGCGCGGACGTGAGCGCGAAGATCCGCAAGCTCGCGGTCGTCGAGGGTCAGTGGGTCGAGAAGGGCGCGTTCCTGGTCGGCCTGGACCGCGAGCGCTATCTGGCGGCCGTCGAGAGCGCGGAGGCGAACGTGAGGTCGGTGCAGGCCAACGCCACGCTCACCCGGCAGAACATGGATCGGGCCCAGAAGGAGTTCGCGCGGTCGAAGGACCTGATGGCGAAGGAGCTGGAGTCGCAGTCGGACTTCGACACCAAGCAGACCACCTACCAGGTCGAGTCGGCGCGCTACAAGTCCGGCCTCGAGCAGGTGGAGCAGGCGCAGGCCGCGCTCAAGCAGGCCCGGGACGACCTGTCCAAGACCACGATCTACGCGCCCATGGCGGGCACGGTGAGCGAGTTGAACAAGGAGGAGGGCGAGATCGCCCTCGGATCCCAGTTCCAGGCGGACGTCATCCTGGTGATCGCGGATCTCTCGGAGATGGAAGCGCAGGTCAACGTGGACGAGAATGACATCGTCTCCATCAAGGTCGGCCAGCCGGCGGAGATCGAGGCGGATGCCCTGCTCGACCAGCGGCTGAAGGGCACCGTGCACGAGATCAGCAGCAGCGCCAACGCATCGGCCTCGGGCACCAGCGAGCAGAAGACCGAATTCGAGATCAAGATCGGGATCAGCGCTCCCGCCCAAGACGCTACGGCCAGGTATGACGGCCAGCGCGGACATCGTGACGAGCACCAATCCTCACGCCCTCAGCGTGCCCCTGCAGAGCGTCGCGCTCCGGACCGTCGACCAGCTCATGAAGAAGGGCGAGAAGCGCAAGGATGCCGAGGCGCGCTTCAAGCCGGACCGGGACGGCTTCGTGGAGGTGGTGTTCTGCATCGAGAACGGTCGGGCGGTCGCCCGGCAGGTCAAGACCGGCATCCAGAGCGACGAGCTGATCGAGATCCTCGACGGCCTCAAGGAGGGGGACGAGGTCGTCTCCGGGAGCTACCGCGCGATCTCGAAGGACCTCGAGAACGGCGCCGAGGTGAAGATCAACAACGAGAAGAAGCCCGACAAGCTGGACGCGAGCAGGCCGCGGGAATAGGAGTCCGATCGGGATGAGGCTGCTTCAAGGACTGCGCGAGGCGCTCCACATCGCCCTCGGCGCGCTCCTGGCCAACAAGGTCCGGGGCGCCCTGACGACGCTTGGGATCATCATCGGCATCGTCGCGGTCGTGACCACGATGACCGCGGTGAACGGGCTGCAGAACCGGTTCCGCGAGAGCTTCTCCGCGGTCGGCACCGACGTGATCTACGTCTCGCGCATGCCGTGGGTCGTCATGAACGACTTCTTCCTGTACCGCAACCGCCCGAATCTCGACCTCTCGGAGGCCCAGGCCCTGGAGGAGCGCCTGCGGGGCAGGGCCCTCGTGAACCCCACGCTGGACAGCCGGGTCGACGTCCAGTTCCGGTCCGAGACCATCGAGGCCGTGACGATCATCGGCACGACCGAGAAGCAGTCCCAGCTCTCCAGCGCCCAGCCGCAGAGCGGACGCTTCCTGATGCCATTCGACGTGAACTACAAGAAGAACGTCTGCGTGATCGGGAGCGACATCCGGGACGGCCTCTTCAGGGGCACCGACCCGGTTCACAGGACGCTCCAGATCGGCCGCAGCGACTTCCGCGTCATCGGCGTGATGGAGAAGCAGGGCGGGAGCTTCCTCGGCGGCCCGAACTTCGACCGGCAGATCTACATCCCGATCACCTCGTACGTGCGGACCTTCGGCGGCCGCCGGGGCCACGTGGACGTCAACGTGGCGATCAAGGCGCCCAGCCAGGAGGCGATGGGGGATCTCGAGTACGAGGTGATCGGCGAGATGCGGAAGGTCCGGATGCTGCGCCCGTCCGAGCCCGACAACTTCTCGATCAACAAGCTCGACACCCTGGTCGGGACCTTCAACAACGTCATGGGCGTCGTGCTCCTGGTCGGGCTCCTGGTCACCAGCATCTCGTTGTTCGTCGGCGCGGTGGGCGTCATGAACATCATGCTGGTCTCCGTCACCGAGCGGACCCGCGAGATCGGCATCCGCAAGGCGATCGGTGCGACGCGCCGGAGCATCCTGCTGCAGTTCCTGATCGAGTCCTCCGCCATCTGCCTGCTCGGGCGGGGTGATCGGGATCGCGCTGGCCGCGATCCTGACGGCCGTGATCAACGCCACGCTCATGCCGGCGAGCCTGTCCCTGCCGATCCTGGGGATCGCCGTCCTGGTGTCGATCCTCGTCGGCGTGGCGGCCGGCGTGGCGCCCGCCTACCGGGGGGCCCGCATGGATCCCGTCGAGGCGCTCCGCTATGAGTGAGCGCGGAGGAGGAACCCGTGCAGCCCTTTGACACGCTGTTCATGTCGTTCGATGCCCTGCTCGCCAACAAGCTGAGGTCGGTGCTGACACTCGTGGGAATCGTGGCGGGTGTCGCCTCCATCATCGCCGTGATGACGGCGATCGCGCTGGTCCAGGCCACCATGGAGAAGGAGATGAGCGTCCTCGGCGCGCAGACGTTCCAGGTCCAGAAGTGGCCGGCCGGCGGCTTCGCCTCCGACGCTCAACGGCGGCGTGCGATGCGCCGGCCGCCGCTCACGCTCGAGAACGCGGACGCCATCCGCAGGCAGGTCGGGTCGGTGGACCTGGTGGGCTCGGAGATCTGGGACTTCGGATTCGTCGTGCAGTACCACGGCGAGACCACCAACCCGAACGTCTCGATCGTCGGCGGCACGCCCGAGTACGCTCCCAACAACACGCACTTCGTGGGGCTGGGCCGCAACCTCTCGCCGATGGACGTGCGGGGCGCCGGCCGGGTCGTGGTCATCGGGCATGCGATCGCGCAGCGGTTGTTCCCGTTCGTCGACCCGGTCGGGCGGGAGGTCCTCGTCGATCATCGCAAGTATCGGGTGGTCGGGGTGTTCGACGAGAAGAAGTCGGCGTTCGGCGGGAACTTCGACAACTACGTCCTCATGCCGGTCACGACGTTCCTGAGCGTCTATGGCCTGACCGACCGGAACGGCATGGCCCGCTCGGTCAACATCACGGTGCGGGCGAAGAGCCCCGAGCTGATGACGGACGCGATCGACCAGACACGCCAGGTCCTGCGGCGGGCGCGCGGAGTCGCGCCGGGCGAGGAGGACAACTTCGACTTCTACAACAGCGCGAGCCTGATCACGCAGTTCAACCGCATGAGCATGGGAGTGAAGCTCGCGGGCTTCGTGATCGGCATCATCGCGCTGGTCGTGGCGGGGATCGGGATCATGAACATCATGCTGGTCGCCGTGACGGAGCGGACCCGGGAGATCGGCCTGCGCAAGGCGCTCGGCGCGCGCCCCGCCAGCATCCGCACGCAATTCCTGCTGGAGGCCGTCGTGCTGTGCAACATCGGCGGCGTCGTGGGCGTGGTGGTGGGCTTCGGGCTCGGCAACCTCGTCGCCGTCTTCACGCACTTCGAGCCCCACGTCCCACTCGAGTGGGCCATCATCGGGCTCGCGTTCTGCTCGGCGGTCGGGATCTCCTTCGGCATGCTGCCCGCGATCCGGGCCTCGCGGCTCGATCCGATCGAGGCGCTGCGCCACGAGTAGCCGGCGCGGGGGGGTGTCGGGACGGCACCGCGACGGGTGCACACCCGCGCGCGGATCGAGTGACTCATCTCGGGCGCTCGGAGGCTTGCCATGTTCGTCCTCGCCCGCGCGGTGACCTACGCGACGCTGTTCGTCGGGCTGGTGCTCGTCTTCCTGCCGGCGCGCGTGCTCTCGTGGTCGGGCGTGATGCGACCCGCCACGCTGGGTGCGGTCGAGGTCGCCGGCATCGTCGTCGCCCTCTGCGGCGCTCTGGTGGCCCTCTGGTGCGTCTTCACGTTCGCGGTGCTCGGCCGCGGCACGCCGGCGCCCTTCGACCCGCCGCGCAGACTGGTGGTGCGCGGCCCGTATCGATTCGTCCGCAATCCCATGTACATCGGAGCCGGCCTGGCGCTGGCGGGCGCCTCCCTCGTCTATCACTCGTGGGCACTGGTGGTGTACGCGGCCCTGCTCGGCATCGCCTCGCACATCTTCGTGGTGGTGTACGAGGAGCCCACTCTGCGTCGCCTCTTCGGCCCGGACTACGACGCGTACCGAGCGCGAGTCCACCGGTGGCTGCCGCGCCCGTGACGGCGCACCCGCGCTCGATCGCGGCCCGCCCGCTGCCTCACGCTCGCCCGGTCACCCGCTCGATCGCAGGTGTGCGTCGTCGCCCCGAACGCCGCGACGAGGCGGGGCCCGAGGACCGCGGGCGAGCCGCTCGCACCACCGCTCAGCAAGTGGTTCACGCCGGCCCCCTGGACGGTCGTGGACTGCGAGATCGATCTGCGGCCCGGGGGCATCTTTCGAACCGTGATGCGATCGCCGGAGGGGCAGGAGTTCCCGAACGTCGGCTGCTACCTGGAAGTCGTTCCGAACGAGCGGCTGGTGTGGACCGACGCGTTGCTTCCCGGGTACCGGCCCGCGGAGAATCCGTTCTTCACCGCGATCGTGACGCTGGAGGCGCGAGGGACGAGGACCCGGTACACGGCCACGGCCATCCACCGGGACGAGGCGTCGCGAAAGCGGCACGAGGAGATGGGCTTCCACACCGGTTGGGGCAAGGCCCTTGACCAGTTGGTGGCTCACGCCCGACAGATGTGACCCGGGCCCGCGTCGGGTACAGCGGAGGGACAGTGAACGGACCGGGCCAGCGGACGGCGTGGTGCGCCGCCCGCTGGCCCGATTCCTCCCGGCATCCTGCCCTCTCAGGCCGGCTCGATGTTCTGATTCACGCGAAAGAGGTTGTTCGGATCGTACTGGTGCTTCACCTGGGCGAGTCGATCGTAGTTCGAACCGTAGGCGGTACGCACCCGATCGCCTTCGTCGGCGGTGAGGAAGTTGACGTAGACGCCGCTGCTGGCGAAGGGCGCCGAGGCCTTGAAGAAGTCGCGAGCCCAGCCGATGCAGCGCTGGTCGTCGGCCGCGTCCTCCCAGCGGCCGTGGACGTTCATGACGAACTGAGCGTCGCGATGCGGGTACGCCGCGGAATCCGGCGTCGGCCTGGTCGTGGCACCGCCGATCGCGCCGAAGAAGATCTCGCACTGGGGCGACGGGAGCTTCCCGATGTACTCGAGGACTGCGTCGAAGAGGCCGTCCTTGAGCGTCGAGAAATTGTGGGACTTCCAATAATTGCGCGCGCCGGGGGTGAGCAGCGGGTCGAACGCCTGCTGCCAGGCGCCGTACGGCTGAACGCCGACATGCTCGCCCACGGGGTGGCCGAACTTGCGCAGCGGCTCGATGAGGGGCTCACCCTGCTTCGGGTCACCCGCATAGATCAGCGCGAGCGCGATGATCCCCTTGCCGTGGACCGCCTCGGGGAGGAACGGCAGGGGCGGTGCCAGGCGCAGCACCGTCCACACGGAGAGCGCCTCTGGCGCCTTGGCGAGGAAATCGCGGTACTGCTGCAGCACCGACTTCGCCTCGGAGATCGGGTACACGATGAGTCCGCTCAGCACGTCGGGGCCGACGGGATGGAGCCGGAACTCGAAGCGGGTGACCACGCCGAAGTTGCCGCCGCCGCCGCGAAGCGCCCAGAACAGGTCGGGGTGCTGGGTCGCGCTGGCGCGCACGACCTCGCCGGTCGCAGTCACGACCTCGGCGGACTCGAGGTTGTCGACCGTCATGCCGTGCTTGCGACTCAGCCAGCCGAAGCCGCCGCCGAGCGTGAGTCCGGCAACGCCGGTGGTGGAGTTGATGCCGACCGGAGTGGCGAGGCCGTGGGCCTGGGTGGCAGAGTCGAGGTCCGCGAGCGTGGCGCCGCCTTCGATGGTCACGCGGCGCGCGGCGGGATCGACGGTGGCGGCCTTCATCCGCGACAGGTCGATGACGATGCCGTCGTCGCACACGGCGTTGCCGGCGATGTTGTGCCCGCCGCCGCGGATGGCGAGCACGAGGCGGTTGTCCCTCGCGAAGTTCACTGCGTGGACCACGTCCGAGGTGGTGGCGCAGCGAGCGATGACCGCGGGGCGCTTGTCGATCATCGCGTTCCAGATCTTGCGCGCGCTTTCATAGGCGCCGTCGCTTGGAAGCAGCACGTCTCCGCTGAAACCCTTTCTCAACTCCTGGACCCTGGCTGGCTGCAGTTGCGTCATGGTCTCCTCCCTTGGTTGGTAGCGACGCATCGCGCCCAGCGGCTCGACGGTGATTGGACGCTGCCGCGTTCGTGACTCGGGACTGCGGTGGACCGGTGGGGCTGGATCGATGGCGGAGGTCGACTACTTCGGGGCGGCCAGCTTCCGTGAGAGTAGGCGACCTTCGGCCTCGAGTCGCGCGAAATAGATACCGTTGCCGACGACCCGCCCGGACCGGCGGTCGCCAGCGCCAGCGGGTCGGTCCACCGCGCCCGGCCGTCGGTGTGCCAGACCGCGTCCACCTCGCCCGAGGCCAGCACGTGCTGGGCGAAGCTGCCGACCGCACCGTTGCCAAGAACCTGTCAGGTGACGATCGCTCCGGACCTGCCATCCAAGACGATGCGGGGACCCTCCTGGTCGCCGGGAGCGGCGCAGACGGCACGGCCGAACGGCGGCCAGTCGGCTCACGCGGGTGGTGGCGTCATCGGCACCCGGAACAACACGATCGCGGGCGCGACGTGGACGATCGCAGCGGGCATGGCGACGAGTCTCCTCCTGAGTGGAACATTCTCGCGGCCGTGGTCGATCGTGGACCGTAACCGATCGAGCGGCGCGCGTCATCACGTGCATTGGACGACGACTTCGAGGTAGTCGCCCGGCACGATCAGCGCCTCGCGCCCACCGCGGTTGTGCCGCTCGAGCAGGTCGAGGAGAGCGGCATGCAGCTCCTGCTGTCCGGCGGCGTCGAGCGCCTCGTACGCCTTGAGCAGCGGCCCGTAGTAGCGGCGGAACACGTCGATCCAGTGTTCCGCGGACAGGTTTCGGAAGACGAACTGCTTGCGCTCGGTGCGGATGTCGGTCGCGCGGGTGCCGAACAGCTCGACGATGCGCGTCTCGGTGCCCCACGCGGCGGGCGACCTCAGACCCGGTGGCGGTGCCACAAAGCGGGCGACGAGGCGGAAGAGCTCGCCGATGAAGCCGTCGGGCGTCCAGTTCGCGAGCCCGATGCGGCCGCCCGACCGCACGACGCGGATCAGCTCGGCCGCCGCGCGTTCCTGGTCCGGGGCGAACATCACGCCATAGGTCGAGAGAGCCACGTCGAACTCGCCGTCCGCGAACGGCAGGTTCTCGGCATCGGCGACGCGCGTGAGGATCGGCAGACCCTCGGCCTCGGCGCGGCGGAGTCCCTGCTCGAGCAGCTCCGGCACGTAGTCGATCGAGGTCACGTCCGCGAATCGGCGGGCCGCCGCCAGCGAGGCGTTGCCGTTGCCGGCGGCCACGTCGAGCACGTTGTCGCCGGCGCGCAGGTCCACGGCCTCGCACAGCGATTCGCCGACGATCTGGAGACGGACACCGATCCGGCCGAAGTCGCCGGATGCCCACGTGGCCTGCTGGCGCGACTTGATGGCTTCGAGGTCGAGGTGGGGGGTGTTGCCGAGAGTCTTCATGGCAGGTCTCCGTTGGAGTGGCGTGGGCCAATTCCCACGTGCGGAACATGCCGTAAACCGCGATAGTCCCGCCTTGCCGGGAGTCGCGAACTATTGACCGAGCGTCCGGAACCGATCGACGCTGGCGGTGAGTTGCGGGGGAGACGATGAGCGGCGACGTGCTGTCCGATCTGCTGCGCGCCGTGCGGCTGCGGGGGGCGCTCTTCTACTACATCGAGGGCGCGGATCCGTGGGTCGCCGAGGTTCCCGCGGCTCGCGAGATCATTCCAGCGATCATGCCCGGCGCCGAGCACATGATCGAGTTCCACGGTGTCGCGGAGGGCGCGTGCTGGGCGGCGATCGTCGGCCAGCCGCCAGTGCGCCTCGAGGTGGGCGACGTCATCCTGTTTCCGCAGGGCGACCCACACGTGATGTCGAGCGCGCCCGGGATGCGGGCCAGCGAGGTGGACGTGGGGATGTACTTCGCACCGCGACCGCCCCAGCTGCCCTACTCGCTCAGCGTCGACGAGCAGGGCGTGACCACCGCCCGGCTCGATGGAGGCGGCCGCGAACGCGCAACCATCGTATGCGGCTTCCTGGGTTGCGATGCCAAGCCGTACAACCCGCTGCTCACGGCGCTGCCCCGCGTGCTGCGCATGCCGGGGATCGCGGCAGGGCAGGCGTCGTGGGTCTCGCACTTCCTGAGGTCGGCCGTGGACGAGTCGAACCGGAGGCGACCCGGGGGCGAGGCGGTGCTCGAGCGCATGAGCGAGATGCTGTTCGTCGAGGTCCTGCGCCGCCACCTGGACGGCCTGCCGCCCGGGCAGACCGGTTGGCTTGCAGGCGTGCGCGATCCGGGGGTCGGCCGGGCGCTCGCGCTGCTGCACGAGCGGCCCAGTGAGGCCTGGGCGCTCGAGCGGCTCGGCGAGGAAGCAGGCCTCTCGCGCTCCGTGCTTCACGAGCGGTTCGTGCACTTCATCGGTCAGCCGCCCATGCAATACCTCGCGCAGTGGCGCATGCAGCTCGCCGCAGCGCGCCTGCGCGACACGGACGAGAAGATCCTCGAGATCGCACTCGACGTCGGCTACGAGAGCGAAGCGGCGTTCTCGCGCGCGTTCCGCCGCGTGGTGGGCGTCGCCCCCGGGGCGTGGCGGCGCGAGCGGCGCGTGCCCGTGAAGGAACGCGCCGCCGACCGGCAGTGAGCACCGGGGTCCGGCCCCGTCGAGCAGGGGAGCAGCTCCGAGCCGGGGCACGATTGCGGCGGTGGAGTGCGAGGTCGATACTGCGTGCTCGCGGCGCGCGCCCGGTCGTTCGGCGCCTGCGCGGTGGGCCTGGTGGCTGCTCGGCGGCCGGGTGACGACATCGATGGTCAGGCGGCGCGATCGGTCTCGAGGACGCCGGAGTGGGGAAACACATCGACGCGGCCCGGTTCCGGCACCGCAAGCCGGGGCGGTGGGCACGCACGAAGGAGCCGCAATGGGAGCGTCCATCCACCTCGAAAGGCATTTCAGTCAGAGGATCGGTTGGCTGAGGGCCGCGGTGCTCGGCGCGAATGACGGGATCGTGTCCACGGCCAGCCTGGTCGTCGGTGTTGCTGCGGCGGCGAGCGGACGGCAGGCCGTCCTGGTCGCGGGCGTCGCGGGGCTGGTTGCCGGCGCGATGTCGATGGCGGCGGGCGAGTACGTCTCCGTGAGCTCGCAGTCGGACACCGAGAAGGCGGACCTCGCCCGGGAGAGCCGAGAGCTGGAGGCGAGCCCGGAGCGCGAGCTGCAGGAGCTCCAGTCGATCTACACGGGCCGCGGCCTCGACCCCGAGCTCGCCCATCGCGTCGCGGAGCAGCTCACCGCGAGCGGCGCGCTTGTCGCGCACGCCCGCGACGAGCTGGGCTTGTCGCAGATGCACGCCGCGCGCCCCGTCCAGGCCGCGCTCGCCTCGTCGGCGAGTTTCGCGGTGGGCGCCGCCCTGCCGCTCGTCGTCGCGTGGATGGTGCCCGAGCGCCGGATCATCCTGCTGGTCTCGGCGAGTTCGTTGCTGCTCCTGGCCGGCTTGGGCAGCCTGGCGGCAGGAGTGGGTGGCGCGAACCGGGCCCGCGGCGCGCTGAGGGTGGCGTTCTGGGGCGCACTGGCCATGGCATTGACCGCATTGGTCGGCCGGCTGTTCGGCCAGGTGGTGTGACCGCGTGACGCTCACCGCGGCCCCGCCCTCCGAGCGGACGCACGCCTACCGCGAAGCGATCGAGGTCGTGGCGGCCGCCCTCGGCACCGACGCGCGGCGCGGATTGAGCGACGACGAGGCCGCGGCCCGGCTCGCGCGACACGGCCGCAACGAGCTGCTCGCCGAGAAGCCGATCCCCGCGTGGCGACGTCTTCTCTCTCAGTTCCAGGACACGCTCGTCATCCTGCTCGTGATCGCGACCGCGATCTCGGCGGGCCTCTGGGCGTACGAGCGTGATACCGCGTTGCCGTACGAGGCGCTCGCGATCTTCGCGGTGGTGCTCCTCAACGCCATCATGGGGTACGTGCAGGAGTCGCGCGCCGAAGCGGCAGTCGCCGCGCTGCGCGCGCTGTCGGCCGCCGATGCCACCGTGATCCGCGGCGGCGAGCGGCAGCGTGTCCTGGCGTCCGACCTCGTTCCCGGCGATCTGATCCTGATCGAGGAAGGGGACACCATCCCCGCCGACGCCCGGGTGGTCGAATCGACGGCGCTGCAGACCTCCGAGGCGGCGCTCACGGGGGAGAGCCTGCCGGTCGCGAAGGACATCGACCCGATCGCCGGGGAAGCCGCCCTCGGCGACCGGAGCAACATGGTCCTGAGCGGCACGGCCGCGACCTACGGGCGTGGCAGGGCCATCGTGACGGCGACCGGGATGGGGACCGAGATGGGGCGCATCGCCGGTCTCCTGGAGCGCACCCACGACGAGGCGACGCCGCTCCAGCGCGAGCTCGACCATACCGGCAAGCTCCTGGGCGTGGTCGTCATCGTCATCGCCGTGGTGATGATCGCGACGATCCTCATCGTCGAGGAGGTGCGCGGCATCGCGGCGGTCTTCGACGTGCTGATCCTGGGCGTGGCGATGGCGGTGGCAGCCGTGCCGGAGGGACTTCCCGCCGTGGTCACGACGGTGCTCGCCATCGGGGTGCGCCGCATGGCGCGGCGGAAAGCGATCGTGCGGCACCTGGCGGCGGTCGAGACCCTGGGCTCGGCGAGCGTGATCGCCTCCGACAAGACCGGCACGCTCACCCGGAACGAGATGACCGTGCGGGTGGTCGTCACCGCCAGCGGGCGCGTCTCATTCGGCGGGTCGGGGTACGCACCCGCGGGCGAGGTGCGCCGGGCAGGCGGTGGACCCGTGGACGGGGCGCTCAGGAGCGAGCTCGAGCGCGCGCTGTCGGCCGCGGACCGCGCCAACAACGCCACGGTGCAGGAGCAGGGCGGACGCTGGAGCGTGCAGGGCGATCCCACCGAGGGCGCCCTGCTCGTGGCGGCGCGCAAGGCGGGCCTGCGGGCCGAGGCGCTCGAGGCGCGACTCCCTCGCATGGGGGAGGTGCCGTTCTCCTCCGAGCGCAAGCTGATGAGTACGGTGCACCGCGACACCGAGCGGCAGGAGCGAGTGCTCGTGTTCACCAAGGGAGCGCCCGATGTGCTGCTCCCGAGGTGTTCGGCGGAGTTCGTCGGTGGGGAGGTGCGGCCCCTGACTCCGGAGCGCCGCGCCGAGATCGTCCGGATCAACGAGTCGCTCGCCGACGAGGCGCTCCGCGTGCTCGGCGTCGCATCGCGCTCGCTTCCGCACCACGCGATCTCGCAGGACGAGGCGGGCGCGCTCGACGAGCGGCTCGAGCGGGAACTGGTGTTCTCCGGCCTGATCGGCATGATCGATCCGCCGCGCGCCGAGGCGAGGGACGCGGTCGCGCAGGCTCGACGCGCCGGGATCCGCCCGCTCATGATCACCGGCGATCACCCGCGGACCGCCGCCGTCATCGCCCGCGAGCTGGGCATCATCGCCGACGACCGCGCCCTCACCGGCGCTGAGCTGGAGCGGCTGTCGGACGAGGCGCTCGAACGCGCCGTCCAGGAGGTGTCCGTCTACGCCC
Organism: Candidatus Eiseniibacteriota bacterium; assembly: GCA_963725865.1. Lineage (GTDB taxonomy): Bacteria > Eisenbacteria > RBG-16-71-46 > RBG-16-71-46 > RBG-16-71-46 > CAVSAC01. Next base: position 370,058 of record CAVSAC010000010.1, on the reverse strand, counting down.
GCGTCGATCCCGAGCACAAGCTGCGCATCGTCGATGCCCTGCAGCATGGCGGCGCGGTGGTGGCGATGACCGGCGACGGGGTCAACGACGCGCCGGCGCTGAAGGCGGCCAACATCGGCGTGGCCATGGGAATCACGGGCACGGACGTGTCCAAGGAGGCCGCCGACATGGTGCTCGCCGACGACAACTTCGCCACCATCGTCGCGGCCGTCGAGGAAGGGCGCGCGATCTTCGCGAACATCCGCAAGTTCCTGCGCTACCTCCTCTCGTCCAACATCGGCGAGGTCATGACGATGTTCTTCGGCGTGGTTCTGGCCGACCGCATCGGGCTGCAGGCGGAAGGTGATGCGATCGCGCTCCCGCTGCTGGCGACGCAGATACTCTGGATCAACCTGGTGACGGACGGCCTCCCCGCGCTCGCGCTGGGTGTCGACCCGGCCGACTCGGGACTGATGGAGCTGCCGCCGCGACCGGCCGGCGAGCGGGTGATCACGCCCCGGATGTGGCGCGGCATCCTCCTGATCGGCGCGATCATGGCGGCGGGCACGCTGCTGGTCCTCGATTCCGCGCTTCCCGGCGGCTTCGTGGAGGGCACGGGCAGTATGCGCTACGCGCAGACGATGGCGTTCACGACGCTCGTGCTGTTCCAGGTCTTCAACGTCCTCAACTCGCGCTCGGACGAGCGCAGCGTGTTCCGCGGCCTCTTCCGCAATCGCTGGCTGTGGGGCGCGCTCGGAGTATCGGTCGCCCTCCAGGTGGCGGTGGTCGACGTGCCCTTTCTGCAGCACGCCTTCGAGACCGTGGCCCTGAGCCCGGGAGACTGGCTGCGCTGCGCGGCCGTGGCGAGCTCGGTGTTGTGGCTGCGCGAGTTGGACAAGGGTCTCGCACGGTTGAAGTCTCGCTAACGACGACCGGCCCCGGCGCGCGACCGAGGTCGCAGGGGAGTTCGATTGCAGTCGCTCGAGGCGAGGCCGATACTGCGGACTCGCGGAGGATCCGCGTGCGGTCGTGGCCGCATCGTCACGGGAATGACTCGACCGGCGAGCACAACGCATCGGGTATCCACCCCAACCTCAGTGAGGTGCACGATGGGACTCTTCGGTGGCGGTGACGATCAGAAGAAGGACAAGCCGAAGGCGGATTTCTCAAACGTCCAGAGCGGCAGTTCGTCGACCGCTCCGGCGCCCGCCGGGTCGGCTCCGACGATGAAGACGTACGTGGTTCAGAAGGGCGACAGCCTATCCAAGATCGCCAAGCAGGAGTACGGAAACGCGAACGACTGGCGGAAGATCTTCGACGCGAACCGCGACATCATCAAGAACCCCGACCTGATCCACCCGGGGCAGACCCTGAAGCTCCCGCCAGCCTGACGCAGGGAGGAGGAGGCACGATGTTTCGTTTCGCGGGGAGGATGCTCGTCCCGGTGCTCTGTCTGGGATTCGCGCTGGGTGCGACGTCTTGCGCCAAGAAGGCCGCCGAGACCGCGGCGGCGCCACCGGCCGTGCTGAGCGTGACCGGGGTCGACCTGGGTCGCACCATCGGCGGCGACAAGCGAGTGTCGGAGAAGGTCGATCAGTTCAGTCCCAAGGACGTGATCTACGCCTCGGTCCTCACCACGGGATCGTCGCCCAACGCCGTGCTGAAGGCGCGGTGGACCTACGAGGACGGACAGGTGGTCGACGAATCCGAACAGGCGATCGCCCCCAACGGCGACGCCGCGACCGAGTTCCACATCTCGAAGCCCGACGGCTGGCCGCTGGGCAAGTACCGGGTCGAAGTGTTCCTGAACGGAAACTCCGCGCAGGCCCTGGATTTCCAGGTGAAGTGACGCCGGGCCGGCCAGCGTCCGTGGTCGAAATTGGAGGTGTGCCATGGCGCAGTTGATGGACTTGATCACGCAGGCGGTGGGCGGCGACACGACGAAGCAGATCGGCCGCCAGCTCGGGGCGAACGAACCGACCACTCAGGCCGCGATCGCCGCCGCCCTTCCGTTGCTCCTCGCCGGGCTGGCGCGCAACAGCTCGAGCCCGGACGGAGCGAGCGCGTTGCACGGTGCGCTCGCGAAGGATCACGATGGCAGCCTGCTCGACGACCTCAGCGGCTTGATCGACAACGCGCAGGCGGGCCCCGGTGCCGGCATCCTTCGTCACGTGCTCGGCGAGCGCGAGCCGCTCGCTCAACAGGAGCTGTCGAAGGCCAGCGGACTCGATGCCCAGAGCGCGGGTCAGTTGCTCATGATGCTCGCGCCCGTGGTGATGGGAGCGCTCGGCCGCACCCAGCGGCAGGGCGGCCTCGACGCCTCCAGCCTCGCGGGGATGCTCAGCCGCGAGCGGGAGGGGCTCAGCCAGGCGTCGCCTGGCCTGATGGGGCTCGCCACCCGACTGCTGGACAAGGACGGTGACGGCTCGATCGTCGATGAACTGGGCGGAATCGCCGGCAAGCTCTTCGGCGGACGCTGAGGGCAGACACGTCATCACCCCACACGAAGGGAGCGACACATGGGAATCCTATGGACGATCCTGATCGGGTTGGTCGCGGGCGTGCTGGCCAAGTTCATCATGCCCGGCAAGGATCCGGGCGGAATCGTGATCACGATCCTGCTCGGGATCGGTGGCGCACTGGTCGCCAATTTCCTCGGTCAGGCCGTCGGCTGGTACCAGGGCGGCAGGGGAGCCGGGCTGATCGGCTCCACGCTGGGCGCGATTCTCATCCTCTGGATCTATCGGATGATCAAAGGGCGCAAGGGGGCGTCGGCATAGCCGCTGTGCAACACGCCTGATCGCCGAATCGGCCTCGATCCCGACGACGCATGCCGCCGGGGAAGTTCTCAGGCACCAAAGCCGCGGGCCGCGGGGGTTGCTCTCCCGCGGCCGCGCACTTCCGGCGGGCACGGCCGCGCCTCCGCGCGCCGGGCCTTCGTCTCGGCGCTTTACTGCCCCGCGGCTGCCCTCTCGGCTTCCGCGCGCAGCTTGTCGCTCGCGTAGATCGCGATCTCGACGCGGCGGTTCTGCTGCCGGCCTTCGTCCGTGTCGTTGGACGCGATCGGCTCGCTCTCGCCGCGACCGAGCGCCTTGATGCCGCGAGCCACGCCGTGCGAGCGCAGGTAGCTGCTGGCGGACGCGGCACGGCGCTTCGACAGTCCCATGTTGTACGAGTCGGTGCCCGTCGCGTCGGTGTGGCCGACGATCATCAGGTCCGACTTGGGGTACTTCGCGAGGCTCGCCGCCAGGGCGTCGAGGTTCGTGCGCGCGTCGCCCTTGATGACTTCGGAGTCCACGTCGAACAGCAGCCCCGAGTCGAACATCACCGCGATGCCCTCGCCCACGCGATGCACCTTGGCGCCGGGGATGTTCTGTTCGAGCTCCAGCGCCTGCTGGTCCATCTGGTGCCCGATGATCGCGCCCGCGGCGCCGCCGACGACCGCGCCGATGATCGCGCCGCGCGTGGTCGAGCCGGTCTGGTTGCCGATCACGCCGCCCGCCGCGGCGCCCGCTCCCGCGCCGATGATGGCGCCCTTGGTCTTCGCGTTCATCGACGCGCAGCTGCTCAAGCTCGCGAGCGCGAGGATCGTGACGACGATCCCGCGCAGGGTCCCGCTGGTGCGTATCGCGCATGGCTGCCTCCTGGTGCGAATGGTGTGGTGGCCTCGACGTGGGAAATCGTGAGCCGCGCCGCCTCCGCGTCGAGCGGACGGTCGCCGGACTCGCTCCCCCCCGCAGCGTGCTCTTGACTGGACTTCGTGGAGCATAGCAGGAGTCCCGAGCGGGCGAGCATGTGAGGAGGCTGGCGTCCCAGACCCTCAAGATTGCGAATCGCTTGCTGCCTTCGCTGAACGTGATTGCTGAGGAGCCCTTGGGCGCCGATCGCGCCGCTGGGGTAGAGTCGCGAAGGTCATCGGCTCCCGCGTGGCACCAGGCGGTGCCGCTGGCAGTCTCCCCATCGCTCTCCATCCAGAGGAAGGTCCGCTCATGAAGCGCATTCTCGGTGTTCTCCTGACCCTCGCCCTCGTTCCGTGCGTGACAGCTTCGGCCCAGGCTGGAATGGCCTTCGGCGTCAAAGGCGGCGTGAGCCTGTCCCACGTGAACGCGGATCTCTTCCATACCGACAACCGGACCGGTTTCGTGGGCGGCGTGTATGGAACGTTCGACCTGTCGCCCGCGATCGGGGTGCAGCCCGAGCTGCTGTTCGTGCGCAAGGGCGCCAAGCTGTTCAGCACCGACGTCACGATCGGCGGGATCACCTTCGGGAGCGTCGGGAGCACGCTCGACGTGGACTACGTCGAGATCCCGGTGCTGCTGAGGATCTCGGCGCCGAACCCCTCTCCGGTCGACCTGCGGCTGCTGGCGGGGCCCGTGATGTCGATCAAGATGAATGAGCAGCTCAGCACCACCGGGTTGATCGGCGTCTCGCTCGACACCGACCAGGTGAAGACCTCGGACTTCGGGCTTGCAGTCGGGGGAGCGGCGGCGATCCGGAACGGAACCATGTCGGTGGTCGCGGAGGGGCGCTATACGTTCGGGCTCACGAACATCTCCGACCTGCCGTTCGGCGGCGACGTGAAGAACGGCGCGATCTACGCCACGCTCGGGCTGGAGTTCCCATTCGGCGTGCGGTGACGGAAGTGACGAGGTAGGGCCGCCGTTCGCGGCCTACTTCCGCGTGAGCACGACCGGGAGCACCGTCCAGGCGGCGACCGGGCGTCCCCCGCACCTCGCCGCCTCGAAGTGCCAGGTCCGAAGCGCGGCCCGCGTGGCCGGAATCAACCGCCGGTTCATGTTGCTTCCGATGAGTCGCGTATCTCGAATCGTGCCGGTCGAGTCGATCAGTGCCCACGCGAGGACCACCACGGTATCGGGCAGCCCGAGCTGCCCGCTGGGGAATCGCGCCGTCCCACCGCGCGTCACGCTCGGCCCAACTTCGCCGACGAACCAGTCGTCCAGCCTGGGGCGCGCGCGGGAGTCGGTCGAGCGATTCCCGGCGAGCGCGACGACGGCCGATGAGTCTCCGGGCAGAGTCGCTCGCAGAAGCGCGATCACCGCTTCGCCGACCGGTGCGAAGGACGCCGAGAACGTCCCGGACGAATCGGAGGCCACCAGGACCTGCTCCTCGGCGCCCACGAATAGCCGGGCCGTCCGCACCGACTGGCGATAGAGGGAGACCCAGTAGCGGTGCCGATCGCAGCGATCGCCGCAGACGACACAGGAGCTCAGCGGTGCGAACGCGCCATCACGGGTCAGGAGCGCCGCGAACTCCTGGCGCGTGGCGGGGCTCATGGGATTGCTGTAGCTCATTCCGCCGATCAGCGACCAGGGAAACGTGTCTTCCTGGATGGCGACACTGACCTCGACGCTGTCGGCGTTGGCGAGGGCGTCCGCCAATCGCCCGGGCAGGGTCAGGGACGACGCGGGAGTCGTTGAAACTGAAATGGACGAGAGCGCGACGATGAAGGCCAACATCCCGAGTCCGCAGCGCATCGGGGAGTACCTCCTGGAAAGCAGGGGCCGGAGTTGGAATCCTCGTGACGGGGACCGCTCGGCCCACGCGATTGGGTTTTCTGGCCCCGCCATCGGCATGCCTGTCTGAACCAGAGCTACCGACTGTCCGAGGAGCAGAGTACACGGCAACACGCCACCTCGGCAGCGCGCAGTCGTTCGTCGCCCTGTTCCTCGAGAGTTCGGGGACAAGACGAGGCGCCCCGGGTGAAAGCTCGCCCGGGGCGTCGTCGCTGCGATCGGAGTGATGGACGGCCGGACGAGCCCGGCCTATCGAACGTGCACCAGTCGAACGACCTCGTGAGTACCGCCTCCGGTCAGGCGCGCAGCGTAGACGCCGGGGCTCAGGCGTCGAGCGACCAGGGATACCTCGTGCGGGCCGCTCGCGGCTCGCGCGATGCGGGGATCCACGGGCCCCGGCGGTTCGAACACGCCTCGCTGCCCGCCCTCGAGATCGAGGCCCCATCGCGGGCGGCCGCTAGTGCGAATGCGCGCGGCCCTGGTTCTGTGCGTCCTTCTTCGTCTGCGACTCGTGCTGTCGCTTCAGCTCCCGATCGTGCTTCTGCTTGTTCCTGGAATCCGCTCTCAAGCGATCCAGCGAGCCACGCGCGCCGCTCTTCAACTGCTTGAATTCCCTGGAGCCCGGCTTGATCCCCATGTCCTTCGCGATCACTCCCCAGCCCTTGCCCTGGTTCTTCTGGTATTCCTCCGCGACCGAGACGACGGGCCGATGGGTCGCCTGCGCGAGCGCGGTGGCCATGAAGATGTCCGCCGCTCCGAATCCATACGTTTCCTGAGCCTGTCGGATGTCGCGCTCCGGCACGCTGTGCCGGGCGCTGAGCTGCCGGATGAATCCATCGGGATCGACGCTCGCCTGCGTGTTGAGCTGCTCGAGCACGGAGTCGAGAGTCCGGTCCCCGGTGCGGCCCCAGGGTTGGGGATCCGCGCCGTAAGCCAGGCCAGCCAGAACCACCAGGCCGACCGCTGCCGCCAGTACCCTGTTCATCCCAGCCTCCTTCGGAGCGGATCGCCGACGAGGGAGCGCTTCGTGGGTGCGAGGCGACTGTCTCCCCATCGAGTTCCCGAATCGAGTGCCGCTCGCAGCGCACAGGGTGTGCGCCGCCCGCGGCCGAAGTCAAACGCGGCGGACCACCTCAGCGAAGCGTCCACTGGACTCCGCGCCAGGCACCGAGATGAGTCGGGCGCCCCACGCGCGTGATCAGCGCAAGCCGCTCGCGAGCAGGGTGACGAACTGGAGCGCCAGAGCGGTCAGCACGACGGCGTGCCCGCCCATGCGGTTTCCGCCGGGCCAGTTCGAGAGATGCTGCGTGATCCGCTGTGCCGACACCGGACCGACGATCGCGAGGATCATCGCCGTCGCCCGCGTCGCTTCGCCGAGCGAGTCGCCGCCCTGGGTCATGACGATCGCGGCCGCCAGGGCGGCGAACGCCATCCACGTCCAGATGCCGACTGCCCCGCGCCACGGACGGATCGGCAGCGCGAACGACAACACCGTGATGAGCGTGAACACCCCAAGCGTGCCGAGGAGCTGCGTCCCCACGAACCGCAGAATGGTGGCCGGCGCGAAGCGCATCGCCTGCAGTGCGAGGTCCCACGCAGCGTAGTTGAACCAGGGGCCGAGCGCGTGGGACAGCCCGAGCTGGGCGGCACCCACCAGCGCCGCCAGGCCGAGCCCGTAGGCGATCAGGCGCCGGTGATCGTGAAAGCGAAGATGGAGCAGCGCCGCGAGCGCGAACCAGAGACCGGCGGGGTGCGTGAAGCACCCGGCGCAGAAGAGCAGCGAGGCGAGCAGCGCCCCGAGAATTCCGGACGTGTAGCGCAGCACCTGGCAGCCGACGATCGCGAGCAGGAGCATGAGCGGCTCGGGTCGCGCGAAGGCGGCGACGCCGGTCGCCGCGCCCTGGCTCAAGAGCAGCAGCCCGGCCGCGGCCGCCCCCAGCGTGGTGCTGTGCGTCTCGCTGCGCACGATGGACTCGACCACGATCGCCGTGAGGAGCGTGGCGAGCAGGCTCACCAGGCGTGGTTCCCAGACGCCGGGATCGAAGAGCAGCACGAGCCACGAGACCACGATCGGGAAGACCGGCATGAGCGGAACGACACCGCGGTGCGGCTCGGCGTAGGACCAGTGACCCTGTGCGAAGCGCCCGGCGTGCTCGAGGATCGATGCTTCCACGGGATCGGCGGCGGCGCCGCCGGCGAGCGCTCGCCACGCGAGCGCCAGGTAGCCGGCCAGCGCGAGCGCGGAGGCGAGCCAGAGCAGGATACGGAGAGTCGTTCGGGTCACGGAGATCCTCGATTGGGCCCAGCAACGGCCTCGCGCCAGCGGAGGCGACGCGCTGTCCCTTGCGCCATCGGCAGGCCGCTCCGCGCTCTGAAGTAGAGGAGCGATCCCAGCGCCTGGAACTCTCCGCGCGGCGATGCACGACGCATGATCCGGTCCCCGTGCGTTCGCGGATGCACGGGTCGCCCGGCCCGGGCGCCGTGGAATGCAACGAGTGCGGTGGCCCGTCTGCGGAGCCCGGCAGCTCGAGCCGCGCCCGACTCGAGCCGCAGGTCGACGGCCTGGACTCCGCAACCGCTCGCACTCCGGATCGTCAATTCCTCCGGCTCGTCGGCCGATAACCGCGTGGCCACCGGCCGCGGTCCCGCGGCAGCTCGAGGAGGAGACCGGATCATGATGAGCATGGAGAACCACGGGAACCTGGAGTACATGGCGCTGATGAGGCGCGGGCAGGACGCCGAGCGCGTCGCGCACCTGTGCTGGACCGCGGGAGCGCTGACGGCTGCCGTGACGATGTCGTGGGCCCTCAGCGCGCGGAACTCGGGGCTCATGCTCCCGGTGGTGTTCGCGATCGCGATCGGCTTCTATTCCATGCTCCGCGGGCGCCAGCAGGTGCGGGCGATCGGCGGCTACATCGAGGCGTTCTGCGAGGGCACCGGCGAGGCCAGGTGGTTCGGCCGCGTGCACCGGCTGCAGCATCAGCCCGGCTATCCCGCGGTGGGCGACTGGCTCACGGTGTGTCTCGCCAACGCCGGCGTGGTGATGGCGCTGGTGCTGGCCTGGGCCTGGGCCGACTCCTCACCGCGCGGCGAGCTCATGTCCGGCATCGTCACCGGCGCCGCCGTGCTGTTCGGCTTCCACTCGATCTCCGAAACCGTGCGCATGGGCCAGACCGACTGGGCCGGCATGTGGCGCCAGACGAGCGGTGATTCGCGGGACGCGTCGCGCACCGGTCGCGCGGCCTGACGGCAGGCCGACAGCGCTCTCGAGGCGCGCCGGGTGCGAATGGCGTCCGCGCGGACTGAGCGCGGCGCCGGGAGGCGAGGCAGACGAAGGATCCGCGCTCATCTCACGAGCGCGAGCCCGGCGCGCGCCACGCGGTCGTTCGTGCGCACCTCACCCAGGTAGAGTCCCGGCGGCAGCGGCCGCCCCGCGTCGTCGCGGCCGTCCCATGTGAAGCGCTGCGCTCCGGCCCCGCGCAGCCCGAAGTCCATCGCGCGCACCAGACGGCCCGACACGTCGAACAGGCGCAACTCGACACGCCCGGCCGAAGGAAGCACGAGTGCGAGCGATGCGCCGCCGAGCGCCGGGTTCGGCGCCCACGCCGCGGCGAGCGACAGGGTCGGCGGATCGACCGGAACGCCGACGCCGCCAGGGCCCCGCGAGAGTGCCCAGAGATCGCCCGCACCGGGAGATCCTCCGAACAGGACCAGGCGATCGCGATCGGCGTCGTACACCTGTTCGTGGCGCACGCGTCCCGGCATGGGGGGCCCGCCCGGGAACAGCCGGGTCCATTCGAGCGGGCCATCGAGCGAGAGCTCCCAGACCTCGCACTCGGTCCCGAGCGAGCCGCCGGTGACGATCATGCGAGGGTCGAGCGGATCGAAGAGCGCGCTGTGCTCGCTGCGAGCGGGCGGCAGGTCGCCGCCCGGCGCGAGCTGGGTCCACGCCGGTGTGCCCGAGAGACCCAGAGCCCACGTGTCGTCGAACCACTGGGTCGAACTCTCGCCTCCGTGGACGATCATGCGATCGCCGACGGGGTCGTAGATCGCGACGTGATTCCAGCGGGCGGGCGGCGGTGTTCCGAACGGCGACAGGTTCGACCACGCCGGAGCGCCCGAGAGCGAGAGCGCCCAGACGTCCTGGCGCGCACCGGAGAGCGTCCGGCCGCCGAACACGATCATCCGCTCACGCACCGGGTCGAGGACCGCGGTGTGCGACGCGCGTGCGGCGGGCGGAGTGCCGGACGGGGCGAGCAGCGTCCACGCCAACGGTGCTCCGAGCGAGAGCGCCCACACGTCGCCGAACACGCTCCACGCGCCGTCGTCGCCGCCGAAGGCGAGCAGGCGGTCCCGCGGCTCGTCGCAGACCGCGCTGTGGTTCGATCGCGCCGCGGGGGGCGTGCCGGCCGGCGCCAGCGGCGTCCACGCTACCGGGCCCGAGAGCGCAAGGCTCCACACGGCGTTCGTGGCGGTGCCGATCGCGACGCCGCCGAAGACGATCGCGCGGTCGCGCTCCGGGTCGGCGGTCATCGTGTGGCGTTCGAGGAACCCGGGGGAGCCGCTCCGCGTCCACGTCGGGCTCGCTCCGAGTGAGAGCGCCCACGTCTCGCACGTCGGGTAGCCGTTCACGCCGATGCCGCCGACCGCCACGAGCCGGTCGCCGTGCGAATCGTAGGCGGCGGCGTGGAACGCGAGCCGGGGCGCTGGATCGCCCGCGGGGGCGAGCTGCGACCACGACGGCGAACCGGCGAGCGATAGCGCCCATGCGTCGTCCAGGTACTCGGTCAGGCTCACGCCGCCATACACCACGACGCGGTCGCCGCTCGGGTCGTAAGCGGCCACGTGTGCGGCGCGCGGGCCGGGCGCCGCGCCGCCGGGGGCGAGTTGCGTCCACGTGCCGGCGCCGGCAAGGCTGAGCGCCCATACGTCGTCCTGGATCCCGCCGGCGTAGGCCGAGCCGCCGATCACGATCACGCGGTCGCGCAGCGGGTCGTAGGTGGCGCTGGTCAGGCATCGGGCGGGGGGCGGTGAGCCTGCCGGGGACATCGGCTCCCACGCCGGCGCGCTCCCGAGCGACAAGGTCCATACATCGTCGAACAGGTTGTACCCGTCGGTGCCGCCGAAGACGATCATGCGGTGGCGCACGGGATCGTAGACCGCTGCGTGCTCCATTCGGGCGCCGGGATCGCCCGCGGGCGCAAGCACGGTCCACGCGTAGGGCGCCACCAGCGACAGAGCGCAGACATCCGCGGTCGGGTAGGAGCCGCCGCCGAGATCGCCGCCAAACACGATCATGCGGCGACCGACCGGATCGTGGATCGCGGAAGCATAGCTGCGCTGCGGGATCGCGGACGCGTCCACGGACACGCGGAGCCACTCCATGGTGCCGGCCGGCGCGAGCATCCAGGTCTCGTTGACGTACCCGCTCGTCGCCGAGTTGCCGCCGAAGACGACCACGCGACCGGCGTCGGGATCGTAGATCGCCGCGTGTCCATCGAGCGCCGCGGGCGCGAGCGCGATCCAAGCGCCCGAGTCGTCGAGCGCGGTCGCCATGGGTGCAGCGGGCGGCCGCTGGAGCCGGGGCGTGGAAGACGACGCAACGGCCGAGGACGCGGGCAGTGTCAGCGTGACCAGGATGAGGGCCTGCAACGCGCAACGCGCGGCCCACCGAAGAACCACGGGGCTGAACATGGCGGACCTCCACGGCACGGCCGACCGCGGGCTCCGCGGGGGTCGTGGGGCGTGGGCATCGCAGCAGCCCACCAGGCCCGGCCCACCGGCTGGCCAAGCGCTGTGACGAAGACTACGCCCGGCGGGAGGGGAGCGCGAGCGCGCGTCCCGGCATCCCCGATCGAGCAGTCTCGCAGTCGGAGAGCAGCCAACGAGTACCTTGACCCGGGGACCTCACATATCACCGGGCCACGACCAGCCGCCTCACGCGCGAGCTGTGGCCCGAGCTGATCCGCGCGAAGTAGATCCCGGCGCCCACGACGCGCCCCGCGTCGTCGCGCAGGTCCCAGGCCAGCTCGTGTGCGCCGGCCTCAAACGTGCGGTCCGCAAGTACGCGCTCGATGCGCCCTTGCGCGTCGAAGATCGCGACCTGCACCGGCTCGGCGATCGGCAGCGCGAAGCGCAGCGCCGCCGAGCGGCTGGCGGGATTCGGCGACGGTGGCGAGAAGACGAGCCCGGACGCGATACCGGTACTGGAGATCACGCCGGGCCCCGAGATCGCCGCGGGCGACTCGTTGCCGTGCGAGTCCACGGCGGTGAGTTCGTAGACGAACGCGGCGCCGGCGGGATCGACGAAGCCGGTGTCGGCGAGCGCGGCCACGAGCGTGCCGGGGCCCGGGCGTGAACGACGCGCTGGTGCCGCGGTACAACTGGTAGCCCGCCAGATCGGCCTCGGTGCCGGGACGCCAGTGAAGGTGTGTGGCACCCGCGGCGTATTCGACGATGAATTCGCCCGGTGCGACCGGAGGCAGGTTGTCGACCGAGTAACCGCTGTCGGGCGCCGAGGACCAGTGACCCGAGGCGAGCGAGAAGTTCGCGACCGCCTCGACCATGAACAGCGTGCGAGGGTTGCTGCTGGTGGTGGAATCCGAGGTCGTCCCCACCAACATGCTGTAACCGGCAAACGTCTCGGCCGCCTGCGAGCCCGCGTATTCCCAGTAGACGGTGGTGCCAGCAATCATGCGTGCGAGCAGCGCCCCATCGTGCACCGCGATGTCGCTGTCCGTGGTGATCGCACGGCGCAAGTCGGCGCGAGCCGCGAGAGCGCTGGGAGCACTGCGGAACACGCGGTATTGAAACACGCCGTAGGTTGGGCCAGCGTCCAGGTAGGACGCATTCCATGAGAGCTTGACGAGCCCACCCTGGTCGTTGGGCACGTCCTTCACCTGGGTGATCGCGGGCGCGGGATCGCCTAGCTGGCCGAAGTGATCGATGCGCTGGGCGTAGATGTCCGAGGTCGTGAGGCCGCGGTAGTCGTACCAGGCGGCGATCGCTCCGCCCGCACCGTCCGAGACGATGAGCGGGGTGTACTGATTGCCCGGGGCGGTGCACACCGCCACGCCATCGGCAGCCCACTGGGGCGTGCCCGCCGCAGTGAGGCGCTGCGCGTAGACGTCATTGTCCGTGCCGCGATAGTCCTGCCAGGCGATGATCGCGCCGCCTGCAGTGTCCGAGGCGATCGTGGGCGACAACTGGTTGTCCGTCGCGGCGCACACCGCAACGCCGTCGGCCGTCCACTGCGCGACGCCTGCCGCGCTCACGCGCTGAGCGTAGATGTCGTAGAACACGCCGCTCCGAGAGTCCTGCCAGGAGACGATCGCACCACCCGCGCCGTCCAGGACGATCGTCGGGACGTTCTGATTGCCGGCGGCGGTGCATACTGCCAGGCCGTTCGCCGTCCACTGCGGCGCTCCCGCCGCGTCGAGGTGCTGGGTGTAGATGTGGTAGTTCGAGCCGCTGCGGTAGTCGTACCAGGTCACCATCGCGCCACCCGCGCCGTCCGATACCAGCGTGGGGCCGAATTGGTTGTTGGCGGCGGTACACACCGGCACGCCGTCGGCCGTCCACGCGGTGGTGCCCGTCGCGCTGATGCGCTGCGCGTAGATGTCGGAGGTCGTGCCACCCCGATAGTCGTACCAGGTCGCGATGGCACCGCCGGCGCCGTCGGAGGTCATCGCCGGGTACTGCTGGTCACCCGTCGCGGTGGACAGTGCGATCCCGCTCGCCGCCCACTGCAGGGCGCCGGTCGCGCTGATGCGCTGCGCGTAGATGTCGCTGGCAGGGCCGCCGCGGAAGTCGTTCCACGCGATGATCGCGCCGCCGACCCCGTCCGCCGTGATGGACGGATAGGTTTGGTCGGCCGTCGCGGGGCACAGCGCGATCCCGTTCGTCGCCCACTGCGGCGCCCCCGCCGCGTTGACGCGCTGCGCGTACACCTTGTAGCCCGTGCCGCTGCGGTGGTCGTACCAGGTGACGATCGCGCCACCCGCGCCGTCCGTGGCAACCGTCGGCCCGAACTGCTCACCCGCGGCGGTGCACAACGCCACGCCGTTCGCCCCCCACAGCGGCACGCCCGCCGCGTTGACTCGTTGCGCGTAGATGTCGGTATTGGCGCCGCGCACGTCCTCCCACGTGACGATCGCGCCGCCCGCGCCGTCCGAGGCGATCGTGGGGAGCACCTGGCCACCCGCAGCGGTGCAGAGGGGCACGTTGCCCGCGTACGGATCGTGCGGCCAGGCGGCCGCCGCCGGGTGATGCGCCACGGTGAGCGCGAGCGCGGCGAGCAGGAGGGGAACGTGCGTGTGGTGCCTCATGAGGTTCTCCGCAGATTTCCAGGGGATGGCAACCCAACGGGCGCTCGCTCTCATCGGATCGTCGCGAGGCGGCGCGTCAATACGCGACCCTCGGCCTCGAGCCGGATCAGGAACAAGCCGCTGGCCAGTTCGCGCCCCGCCGCATCGTGCAGCGCGATGCGCTCTCGGTGCGCGCCTGCCGCCAGTTCGCCGTCGCGCAGCACTTGCACTAGGCGGCCCGTGACGTCGAACAGCGCCACGCGCACATGGCCCGGGCGTGACAGCGCAAAGTCGAGCGTCGTGGAACCACGCGCCGGGTTGGGGCTGGGCGCTGCGAATCGCAGCGCCGGCGCCGGCGTGTCGCCCACGTCGACCGTGCCGTTCGGCAGCAGCGTGGCGGGCGCGGACTGGTTGCCGTGCACGTCGATGGCCGTGAGCTTGTAGACGAAGCCGTCGCTGGCGACATCGACGTATCCGGTATCCGGTGGCGCCGCGATCTGATTGCCGGGGCCGGGCGCGAAGAACGCGTCGGTGCCGCGGTACAGGCGGTAGCCCGCCAGGTCGATCTCGGTGTTGCGGCCCCAGTGCAGGTGCGCGGCCCCGGAGAGGTAGCGGCCGGTGAACGGCGACGGCGTGGCGGGAGGAAGATTGTCCACCGAGTAGCCGCTGTCGGGCGGCGAAGACCAGTTCTCGCCCGTGCTCGCGAGCGCCAGCACGAAGAACCGGGTCGTGGGGTTGTTGCCCGCGATCGAGTCCACGCCCGTCGGCACCACCATGCTGTAGGCGGCGAGCCCGTCGGCCGGCTGGGAGCGCACGTACTCCCAGCCCGCAGGGCCGCCCGGGACGTGACGGAAGATCCTGTACTCCAGGACGCCGTAGATCGGGTCGGCATCGAGGTACGACGCGGCCCACGAGAGCTTGATGGAACCACCCTGGTCTCCCGACACGTCCTTGACGCTCGTGATGACGGGCTCGGGGTTTCCGAGATGGCCATAGGGTTCGACGCGCTGCGCGTAGATGTCGAGGTCGCTCCCGCGCGAGTCCTCCCACGCGACGATGGCGCCTCCGGCGCCGTCCGCGGCGATCGCGGCGTACTGCTGCGCCCGCGGCGCGGTGCTTAGCGCCACACCGTCGGCCGGCCACAGCGGCGAGCCCGAGGCGCCCACTCGCTGTGCGTAGATGTCGCTGTTGACGTTGCGGCCATCGTGCCAGGCGACGATCGCGCCGCCGGAGCCATCCGAGACGATCACCGGGCTGAACTGGTCGTGCACTGCGGTGCACAGCGCCACGCCGTCCGTCGTCCACTGGACCAAGCCGGCCGGGTCGACCCGCTGGACGTAGATATCGTAGTTGCCGCTGCGGTTGTCCTCCCACGCGACCGTCGCCCCGGTGGCGTCGGCCGTGATCGTCGGCAACAATTGACTCCCAGCGGCGGTGCATAGCGCCACCCCGCCCGTCCCCCACGCAGCCCCTCCAGCGAAGTCCGCACGCAGGCGCTGGGCGTAGACGTCGGCGGTCGTCCCGTTGCGGAAGTCGTACCAGGTCAAGTACGCGCCGTCGGCGCCGTCCGGGACCATGTTCGGGCTGAACCGGTTGTTCGCAGCGGTGCACAGCACCACACCGTCGACGGGATACTGCGGCGCACCGAGAAGGTTGAGCCACTGAGCGTAGATCTCGTACCTCGCCCCGATCGCGGTATTGCGATTGTCCTCCCAGGCGATGATGACGCCATTCTGTCTAGTCGCGACCATGGTGGGTACCAATTGGTCGCGGACGGCGGAGCATACAGACACTCCGTTCGCGGCCCACACCGGGGCTCCGACATCATTGATGCGCTGAGCGTAGATGTCGGTGGTCGCGCCGCCGCGCAGATCCTGCCAGGCAATGACCGCGTTGACGATGCCGAAGGGGCCGTCGACGACGATGACGGGTTTGGTCTGATCGCCGGTGGCGTCGCACACCACGACACCGTTCGCGGTCCACTGCGGTGCGCCGGCGGCGTTGAGGCGCTGCGCGTAGATATCGCCGCTCGTGCCGCTTCGATTGTCGGTCCACGTGACGATGATGCCGCCGCTTCTGTCGGAAGCGAGCTTCTGGTTGAGCTGGTCGCCGACGGCCGTGCACACCGCGACGCCGTTCACTCCCCACAGGGGCACGCCCGCCGCGCTGACGTGCTGCGCGTAGACGTCGTAGTCGGTGCCGCCACGCAGGTCGAGCCAGGCGACGAACGCGCCGCCCGCGCCGTCCGGCACCATCGTCGTGGCGGCCTGGATGTTCGCGGCGGTGCACAGCGCCACGTTGCCAACGTTCGGGTCGTGCGGCCACGCCGCGGCGCCCGGCCGAGCGGCGACCGCCAGGCACAGCGGGACGAGCATCGCTGCGAGAGCTTGCCGGCGGATCATGGACGACTCCAGGGGTGGGCGTTCATCGGATCGCGACGAGCCGGCGCGTGAGCACCTGGCCCTCCGCCTCGAGCCGAATCAGGTAGAGGCCGCTGGCGAGTGCGCGTCCCGCCGGGTCGCGCAATGCGAAGCGCTCGCGGTGCTCGCCGGCGGGCAGCTCGCCATCGCGCAGCGCCTGCACCAGCCGCCCGGCGGCGTCGAAGACCGCAAGCCGCACGCGGCCGGGGCGCGACAACGCGTAGTCCAGCGTCGTCGCCCCACGCGCCGGGTTGGGGCTCGGCGCGGCGAAGCGCAACGCCGGCGACGTATCGCCCACGTCGACCGTGCCGCCCGGGAGCAGGACGGCGGGGACGGACGCGTTGCCGTGCACGTCGACGGCGGTGAGCTTGTAGACGAAGCCGGCGTCACCGGCATCGGCATAGCCGGTGTCGGAGAGCGCCGCCACCAGGCTGCCGGGGCCGGGCGTGAAGGACGCGCTGGTGCCGCGATAGAGCCGGTAGCCGGTCAAGTCGGTCTCGGTGTTGCGGGGCCAGTGCAGGTGCGCGGCGCCGGAGGCGTAGCGGCCGGTGAGCGGCGCCGGGGTGGCCGGGGCGAGGTTGTCGACCGAGTAGCCGCTATCCGGCGCCGAGAACCAGCGCGGCGACTCGAGCGCCGCGATCACGAGCGCCTCCACCATGAACAGCGTGCGCGGGTTGCCGCTGGCGATCGAGTCAGCGGTGGTCGCCACCGCCATGCTGTAGCTCGCGAGGTGCGCGATCGGCAGCGTGCCCACGTATTCCCAGTACACGATGGCGCCGGCACTGGCTCGCGCGAGCAACGCTCCGTCCCGTACCGCGACCTCATCCTCGGCCGTGGTCGCGCCGCGCGAGACCGCTCGGGCCGCGAGCGAGCTGGGCGCACTGCGGAAGACGCGGTATTCGCTGACGCCGGAGTCGGCATCCAGGTAGGACGCGTCCCACGAGAGCGTGACGAATCCGCCCTGGTCGTTGGGCACGTCCCTGGCGCCCGTGATGACCGGGGCCGGATCGCCCAACTGGCCGAAGCGCTCGATGCGCTGCGCGTAGATGTCGAAGCTCGTGCCGCTGCGGTGGTCTTGCCACGTGATGATCGCGCCGCCCGCACTGTCCGACACGGGCGTCGGAGCTCGCTGATCGCCGGTTGCGTAACAGACCGCCGCGCCGTCCGAGCTCCACAGGGCTGCGCCGGCGCCATCGAGGCGCTGGGCATAGATGTCGGCGAGCGAACTACCCCGGAAGTCGTACCAGGTGACGATCACGCCGTTCGCACCGTCTGCGACGCTCTGGATGCCGACCTGATCGTGGATGGCCGTGCATACGGCGACGCCATCGGTCGCCCACTTGAGCACTCCGGCCGGGCCGATGCGCTGCGCGTAGATATCGTAGTTGTTGGCCCGGAAGTCCTGCCAGGCGACGATCGCGCCTCCGGCGCCGTCCGACACGATCACGGGAGAGATCTGTGAGCCTGCGAACGTGCACAGCGCCACGCCATCCGTGGTCCACACCGGCACGCCGGTGGCGCCGACGCGTTGCGCGTAGATGTCGGAGTCGCTCCCACGCTGGTCTTGCCAGGTGACGATCGCGCCACCCGCGCCGTCCGAGGCGATCGCGGGGCTGTACTGGGGTCCGGTGGCAGCGCACAACACCACACCATTCGCCGCCCACTGCGGTGCGCCTGTCGAGTTGATGCGCTGGGCGTAGATGTCGGGGGCGCTGGTGCCACCGATGCGGTAGTCCCGCCAGGCAACGATCGCGCCTCCAGAACCATCCGGGACGATCGTCTGAGTATCCTGGTCCCCGGCCGCCGTGCACAGCGCCACGCCGTTCGCCGTCCACAGGGGTGCGCCCGCCGCGCTGATGCGCTGCGCGTACACGTCGTTGTTCGATCCCCCGCGGATGTCGAACCAGGTGACGATCGCGCCGTGCGCACCGTCCGAGACGACCTCGGGGCTGTACTGGCCCAGGCTGGCGGTGCACACCGCCACCCCGTTGGCCGTCCATTGCGGCACGCCCGCCGCGCTGATGCGCCGGGCGTAGATGTCGGTGCTACCGCCGCGGTTGTCCTCCCAGGTGATGATCGCGCCACCCGCCCCGTCCGAGGCGATCGTGGGACTGGCCTGGTTGCCCGTGGCGGTGCACAGGGCCACGCCATTGGCCGTCCATCGGGGCACGCCCGCGGCGTCGATCCGCTGCGCGTAGATGTCGGTGGTGCCGCCGCGGCCGTCCTGCCAAGTCACGATCGAGCCGCCCGCACCGTCCGAGACGCTCGTGGGGGTGACCTGGTCGCCGGCGGCCGTGCACAGCGACTCGGCGCTGAAGGCGTCGTGGGACCACGCCGCAGCTGCCGGCCGAGCGGCGACCGTCGCGGCCATCAGGAGGGACGCGACGGCCAAGGCTTGCGAGCGAATCATGACTGTCTCCGGGTGCCGTGAACGCGCAGGGGCGTCGGGGTCTCATCCCTTCAACGTCTGGAAAGCCGAAGCCGTACACCGCCACTGGCGGCGCCGCCGCGCAACCATGCGGCTTCCACCCGGATGGGAAGCGAGTCACCGACCACCGCGACTCATGGTCAACCGCCAGCGGGAGCGCGGGGGGCCTGGGCGCTTCGTCCGCGACTTGAGCCGCTTCGCGAGGCGGTTGGAATGGCTGCCTGAAGTCAGGCGGATCCACCCGGCGTACCGGTTGACGGACTCAGGAGGCACTTCGGAGAGGGATCGGCGGAGCCGGCTGACGCATCACACCTCGATCGCGCTCGAAAGGTATCGAGCCGATCGCTACCACCTCGATACTGCTGGCAGCCCAGTGCCCCTCGACCTACGATGAGCGTCAGGTTGGCGATGCCAAGAAGGGACGACGTCCGAGCCCGGGCCGGCAGCCCCATCCGTCTGCCAAGGAACCCATGAACCGGACTCGCATCCTGTTGATTGCGCTCGTGACGGGCTGCGCTCTCGCCGATCGGGCGGCCAGCCAGGGGATCAGCGGGCCCGACACGGTGGTCGTGCAAAGCGGTGCGCTCGCCCTGCGCGCGGTGCTCTGGCGACCAGTGAACGGCGGACCTTTCCCAGCGGTGCTCTTCAACCACGGGAGCGGGCACGCCTCGGGAATCACCGGGGATGTTCGCGATCACCGCCATCCCAACGAACTCGGGCCCGTGTTCGCCCGGCACGGCTACGCGCTCCTCTATCTCTTCCGTCGCGGGGATGGGCCTTCGGTCGGGCAGGGTAGTGCGAGCGGCGACCTCATGGACAGTGCCATGGCATCAGGCGGCCAGCAGGGTCGTGACTCGATCCAACTTCACCTGCTCGAAACCGATGAGATGAGCGATGCACGCGCCGGGCTCGCGTACCTTCGGGCGCTCCCGACCGTCGACCGCAGGCGCGTCGCGGTGGTCGGGCATTCCTTCGGCGGATCGCTCTCCGTGCTGCTGGCGGAGCGCGATAGCACCTTGCGCGCCGTCGTCGTCTTCTCCGCCGCCGGCTCCAGCTGGGACCGTTCGCAGCGACTGCGCGAACGGCTGCTGGCCGCGGTCGACCACCTGACGATGCCCGTGTTCTTCATCCACGCCGCAAACGACTACTCCATCCACTCCGGCACCCGCCTCGCGGCCGAGATGACGCGGCTCGGCGAGACCGGCAAGGTGAAGATCTACCCTCCGGCAGGCCGAACGGCCGACGATGGCCACGACTTCGTCCACACGAGGATTCGGGCATGGGAACCTGACGTGTTTGCGTTCCTGGACGACTTCGTGAAGCGGGCGGGGCGCTGAGGGTCGGGACGCTTCCGCGCGCGGACGTTTCGAGTCCTGCAGGCCACGCGCTGCTCTCTCGCTGATCGTCGGCATTGCGCATGGTCGCGACGGGCCCCAGAGCTCACGCCCCTGGCTAGACTGGACATGACCGCCCCCCCGCGCACACGGATCGCCCACGAGGCGCTCGACGACTGGCTCGATACGCGTTTCGAGCGCAGTGCGCCGCTCGAGCCGCTGCTCGAGACGCTCGCCAGGGCGGAACT
The DNA here is from genome assembly GCA_963725865.1 of Candidatus Eiseniibacteriota bacterium. Taxonomy (GTDB): domain Bacteria; phylum Eisenbacteria; class RBG-16-71-46; order RBG-16-71-46; family RBG-16-71-46; genus CAVSAC01. The sequence continues at coordinate 349,809 of CAVSAC010000010.1, read as the reverse complement.
CGACGCCGCCGGGGTCGAGCGACTCCTGCGCGAGGGGCGGCTGCGCTACCCGGAGCCGTCCCATCCGCCCGGGGAACTCTCCGAGCCCATGGAGTTGGAGTGCGACCACGTCGATCACCGCGTCCAGTACATGGTCTATCTGCCGCGCGCGTACGACCGGCGCAGGCTGTGGCCGCTGGTCGTCATCGGGCACGGCGGCAGCGTCTCCCGCGATCTGGAGTTCGCAGCGTGGGCTGCTCGCGGCGGCATGGAGCCGTTCTGGTTTGAGGCCGCGGAGGCGAATGGGCTCATCCTCCTGGCTCCGCTCACGGATCGAGGCTGGGGTGTCATCGGCAACTCGATCCTGTTCAGCGCGATCTCGCGGGCGACCCGGGAATACCACGTCGACCCCGACCGAATCCATGTCACCGGGCATTCCATGGGCGGCCATCTCGCCTGGCGCTGCGGGATCAACTTCGCCGATCGCTGGGGCGCCGTCAGTCCGATGAGCGGGGGATACGACTACGTGCAGGACCGGCAGGTCGAGAGCCTGGTCAACGTCCCCGGCTACGCCACGTGGGGCTCGCACGAGCCGTTCCGGATCGCCGAATACAACCGCGCCATCAAGGCGTATATGGAAGCGAACGCCTACCCCTGGGTGCACGTCGAATGCGAAGGCGGCCACGAGATCTTCCCCGCCGAGATCCCGCGAGTCGCGCGGTTCTTCCTCGATCACCCGAGGAATCCGTTTCGACCCACCGTTCGCGCTCGCGCTGGCGGACCGCTGGAATTCAATGCCGCCGACGCGTACGCGGACTGGGGACGCGCTCACACCTGGAAGGCTGGCAGGCCGATCCCGGTGAGCACATTTCACTGGCTGCGCCTCGCGCCGTTGCCGCCCGACACTCCTCCGGACGTGGCGGTGCAGCGGGTGGAGGCGGCCTATGGGAGAGGTAACGCGTTCGAGATCTCGAGCGTCAATGCCCGACGTATGACCCTCTATCTCCATCCACGCATGGTGGACTTCTCGCAGGACGTCATGGTCACGGTGAATGGAGCGAGGCTGTTCACGGGCAGGGCGCGTCCCGACCTCGGGATGATGCTGCGTCTCGTGCGCGAGTTCGACGACCGCGGGCGCGTGTTCTACGCCGCGATCGACATCGAGGTTCCCGAGCCCCTTCGCCGCGGCCCGCTGCTCGCGTGAACCGCCAGCGACTCGGGTGGCGCGCGCCGACCATGGTCTCAACGGAACGAGTTCGGGAGCCCGCACCTCCGGGAATCCTGCATGATGGACCTTGGGTCGGGCGGAAGGCGTTCGCTCGAGGTCGATCGGACGTCGGACGGAGTGCGGCCCCGATGCGGTCCACGCCAGAGGACGACCATCATGCGGACCCTGCCGGCTGCTTGGTCTCACGACACTCGCTCGCGACTCGCCGCGGCCGCCCTGGTGGCCGTGGTCACCGGTCCGCTCTCGGCGTGTGGGGGCGAGGCGGACTCGCTTTCCGTCTCGGTCGCGCAGGCGCTCGGATATCCCCGCACCTACCCGGTCTACGGAGATCGCAAGACGGCCTGGGCGAGCTCGACGCCGGACGGCTGGCTCTCGGCTCCCCGGCGGTGATCGGCTGGAACGAGATCGACGCGGTCGCGATCGGCGCGAAGGGATTCCTCCGCCGCCAGTGGGCGTCGGATGCCGTCGCGAGTTCGCAATTTGGGCCAGTCTGCTACACCGCCGCTCGGCCCGTCGGCCGACTCGGCGCCGAATTGCGATGACGTGCCGAGCCTCGCAATGCTCTCGGTGCTCGCGGGACCAGCCAGCTCGGCGCCCGTTTCCGACTCCGGTGCGGTATCGCGGCTGCGCGCCACTTCGAGCAAAGGGAATCGCTTTCGAATCGTCACCGGCCGCTCGCAGCTCATGGCGACCGCGCTTGCCTGGCTGCAAAGGCCGGAGAGCCGGTCCGGCTCGCGAAGTCGCTGTTCGTGTGGGAGCACGGTAAGGGCGGCCCCGAGCTGCACGCGGCGACCGGCCCGGCCGCGGTCGGTCAGCGACGATGGGAACCGCGGCCCCCGCCGCCGAGCAGGATCACGGTGCCGAGCACGAAGCCGAGGTCGTACCTCCACCCGCTGTTGTGCACTTCGTAGACGTGCACCTCGTGGTTGAACAGCGAGATGAGGAAGGTGAAGACCAGCGTCACCCCATGCCACAGCCCGGCCCAGAACCCGGCAATTCCGCGGGCGCCCGGGGTGTGGACCAGCGGGTTCGGCCCGGCGCACCCGGCCACGAGCAGGACGGCCGCGATCACGGCGAGCGACGAGGCGACCAGGGTCCAGCGCTTCATGAAGGGCTCCTTTCGGGTGGGTATGCGAGCGCCGCGAGCCTAGCACCACAATCGCCCTTCCTCCGGCCGATGGGTCTGGGGCCGGACCGTCTCCGGAAGGAGGCATTGGAGGATCCTCGCTCGAAGGTAGCATCTCCTTCGACCTCCCCCCGCCGGCCACGGTTGCAGCCGCCGCATCGAGAGACCGGCGCCTCTCGCAGCCGACGGGCCCTCGCTGCACCCCGGACGGCCCTACCCCAGGGGCCGGCAGGACACGGCGCTCAAGCATCGCCCGTGTCCGTGGAGGTGTGCCGTCATGCGACGACCCCATCTGCCGTATCGCTTCGCATTCCGCCTCGCGCTCGAACGCGGTCACCGAACGCGGCGCCTCGTCTTCGGGGCGGTCGGGCTGCTCCTGGCCGCTGCGATGATCCCCACGCTCGCGTTCGGCCAGCACGTCCGCTCCGACGTGTGGTTGACGGACGGGCCGGTGAACGCCACGGCGCTCGTCGGCAACACGCTCTACCTCGGCGGCCAGTTCGCGCGAGTCGCACCCTTCGTCGGTGCGGGGGTTCCCATCGACCCGACCACGGGCGTTCCGATCGCGGGATTCCCCAAGGTGCGGGGGACGTCCTATCGCGGGAGCATCACCGCTGTGGTCGGGGACGGGCGCAGCGGTTGGTTCATCGGCGGCGTGTTCGACTCCGTCGGGGGCATCGCGCGCAAGAACCTCGCGCACATCCGTTCCAATCTCACGGTGAGCGCCTGGAATCCCGGAGCCGACGACGAGGTGCTCGCCCTCGCGACCGGCGGCCTTTCCGAGGCGGACTACTGGAACGCCATGACGACGGGCACGATCAACCTGTTGCAGGACGTGTGGACGGCGTCCGCGACCAGCGTCTACGCGGTGGGCGATGCCGGAACCATTCGGCGCTACAACGGCTCGGCCTGGTCGGGCATGACGAGCGGGACGACCGCGAATCTCACCTGCGTGCGCGGGGTCTCGACCAGCTCCATCATCGCGGTGGGCCAGGGCGGCGCGATCGTCTACTACAACGGCAGCAATTGGGGTGCGGTTCCCAGCGGCACGACCCTCAATCTCAACGGCGTCTGGGCGAGCTCGGCGAGCAATGCGTTCGCCGTCGGACAGACCGGCACGATCCTGCGCTACAACGGGACGTCGGTCGCCCCGATGACGAGCGGCACCACCGAGATCCTGCACTCCGTGTGGGGCAGCTCCGCCACGAACGTCTTCGCGGTGGGAGGCAACGGAACCATCCTCCGCTACAACGGCTCGACGTGGAACGCGATGACGAGTGGCACGACCGTGAACCTGTACGGCGTGTGGGGAACCTCGGCCTCGAACGTGTTCGCAGTCGGCGGCAGCGGGACCATCCTGCGGTTCAACGGCGTGGCGTGGAGCGCGATGACGAGCGGCAGCACCGCCGTGCTCCGATCGATCTGGGGCGGGTCGAGCGGCGATCTCTACGTGGTCGGCAGCTCGGGCACCATCCTCCACTTCAACGGGCTCGGCTGGAGCGCCATGAGCAGCGGCACCGCCACCGCGCTGTACGGCATCTGGGGCAGCGCCGCTGACGACATCTTCGTGGTCGGCACGGGAGGCGCCGCGCGGCATCACGACGTCACGGTGTACGCGGGCGGCTTCTTCACCCAGCTCGGCGGCCAGGCGCGCGAGTGCATCGGCGCCGTCGACGGCACCACCGACAACCCGAAGTCCTGGAGTCCGTCCGCGACCGGGCTCAACTATCAGACCCGGGTGAGCGCGATCGTCGTGACCGACGCCCTCACCTACGTCGGCGGCTGGTTCACGAGCATCGGCGGTCAGCCTCGGGCCTACATCGCCGCGATCGATCGCGCGACCGGCCTGGCCACGGCGTGGAATCCGGCCGCGGACAACCCGATCTGGACGCTCCTGCTGAGCGGCAGCACCCTCTACGCGGGTGGCGGCTTCACCTCGATCGGAGGGCAGACCCGGGCGCGCCTGGCAGCCTTGGACGTCGGCACTGGATTGGCGACCGGCTGGAATCCGAACTCGAACGGAATCGTGTACACGTTGGCGCTCAGTGGCAGCACGGTGTACGCGGGCGGGGCGTTCGGCCTGATGGGCGGACAACCGCGCATGTATCTCGCTTCCGTCGACGCCACGACCGGCGCGGTGACGGCTTGGAATCCCGATCCGGACTACTTCGTCCGGGCCCTGGCGCTCGACCAGGGGAAGCTCTTCGTCGGCGGCAGCTTCTCGAGCGTCGCGGGCCAGCCGCGACTCCACCTCGCGGCGTTCGACGTCGCCAGTGGGACGCTCACCAGTTGGGACCCGGCGGCGAGCGGTGCGGAGGGATTCGTCTGGGCGCTGGCGCCGAGCGGCGGACGCGTGTACGCAGGCGGTTTGTTCCGCTTGATGGGTGGAGTTCCGCGCAGCAATCTCGCGGCCGTCGACCTGACGACCGGGCAGGCCACCGCGTGGGCGCCGAATCCGGATCGCGACGTCGAGGCGCTGGTCGCCAATGGGAGCACGCTCTACGTCGGCGGATTCTTCGACCAGATCGCCGGCCAGCCGCGGACCGACCTGGCGGCCTTCGACCTCGCCACCGGCCTGTTGAAGTCGTGGAGCCCGGTGATCGACGGCTACGTCGGCGCGCTCGCGCTGAACGGCGACCTGGTCTTTCTCGGCGGCCTCGTCTTCGCGGTCAATGGCGTGACGCGCCATCACCTCGCCGCGGTGGACGCGCAGACCGGCGGGCTCGGGAGCTTCGCGCCGGTCCTCAACGCGCAGCCGGCGACGATCGCGGCGGCAGGCAACCTCGTGTACGCCGGCGGCAACTTCACGCAGGTGGGCGTGGTCGCCCGCAATCGCCTCGCGGCCATCGACGTCCTGTCAAGCGCGGCCACCGCGTGGAACCCGAATCCGAATGGCGACGTCCTGGCGCTCGCGCTCGGCGGCGACCAACTCTACGTGGGTGGCTCGTTCACGACGATCGGGGGAGCGAGCCGGAACCGACTCGCCGGCCTCGCGTTCGCCACGGGCCTCGCCACCGCCTGGGACCCCAATTCGGTCTCGCCAGTTCACGCCCTGGCGGTGAGCGGCGCGACCGTCTACGCGGGCGGCACGTTCAGCACCGTCGGCGGGCTGCCGATCGAGAAGCTCGTCGCGATCGATGCCGTGAGCGGGCTGGCCCGAAGCTGGCGGGCCGACGCCGCTCCGATCACGTCCGACGTGACGTCGCTGACCGCGGTCGGGGGCCGCGTGTTCGCCGGCGGCGTGTTCGACTACCTCGGCGGCGTGCCGGCCGGAGGCTGGGCCGTAATCGAGGACCCGACCCTGGTCGACGTCCCGGCGCTCGCCGGCATTCCGGCGCTTCGGCTCCATGCCTGCAGCCCGCATCCCCTGCGCGCGCGCGGACTGTTGCGCTTCGACCTGCCGGCGGCCGGGAGCGTGTCGCTCGAGCTGTTCGATGTCGGCGGCCGCCGCGTGCGGCGGCTGCTCGCGGGCGATCGGCTCGAGGTGGGATCGCATGCGCTCGCGATCGAGCGCGCGGGGCTCCCGGCCGGGCTCTACCTGCTCAGGCTCGAGGTGGGTGGAGAACGGAGGACCGGGCGGATCGTGGTTCTGCCGTGACGGGAGGGGCCCGCACGACGTCCGCCCCGAGCGCCGTGCGGGCTCCTGTCACGCCGTCCGCGAGCGCGCGCGAGGAGGCGGTGGTGGGACTCGGCCACGGCCACGGCCCAGCACGGCAGCCTCGTCGACTCGGCGGACCCGGTCCGTGCAGCCCCAGGTGGCGACCATCCTGGCCGTCGAATTCCCGAAGACATCCTTCCCGGTGGACGCCGTTCGCATCACGGTGGCCTCTGACCTGGTGCGCGACTGGAACGAGATCGATGCCGTGATGATCTCCGACAGCTCCGAAATGGTCCTGCCCGGGATCACCGCCGTTCCGGGCGGCTCGGCCGACCTCACCGGCATCCAGTCCGCCAGCCCCAATCCGTTTCGCGCGGGCACGGCCATCCGTTTCTCGTTGGCGCGCGGCGGCCCGGCGTGCCTCCAGGTCTTCGACGTTCGCGGCGCGCGGGTGGCGACGCTGGCCGCGGGCACGCTCGCGCCCGGATCGCACACACTGACGTGGCACGGACTCGGCGATTCCGGCCGTCGCGCGAGAGCGGGACTGTACTCGATCGCACTCGCGGCACCAGGAGTTCGAGACACGCGTCCGCTCGTTCGGTTGAGATGACGCGCTCCGGGGATCCTGGCGCCGCTCGACCCGTCGGCCGACTCGTGGCGCGGGCGGCGTCCCCATCGGAACACGGAGCCCACGTGAGCCCGCTGATGGGAGTGGGCTCACCGGCCCATTCCACGGGCACTGCGAGACAGTTGCGCGGGTACGATCCATCATGCGGACCACCACGCGCTCGGGCCAGCCTTGCGGACGCCGTCGATCCTGCTCCGAGTCAGCTCACGTAGCAACTCGGCGCCCACTGGCTCCTGGGCCAACCAGGGCACCAGTGCGACGCGATGGGCGAGCCCATGCTGGACCTTTTCCAGCTGAGGAATCTCGGTCCGCACCCTCGCGACCAGCAACGGGTCGCTCGGACCCACCGCCGCCAGCGATCCATTGACGACCCACGCCCACGGCTCGATGTGCGCCCGGCGGAGGTCCTCCTGCAGGGCGGCCGCCTCGAGCACCGGCGTGGTTTCCGGCAGGGTGACGATCAGCATCTTGGTCTGAGCCGGGTCCTGCAGCATCATCATCGGCGTGACGAAATGCGTGCCCCCCTTCACGTGCCGCATGACATCGCGATGGTACGAGCCCGTGGCGTCGAGCAGCAGCAGCGTATGCCCAGTCGGCGCGGTATCCACGACGACGAACTTCCGTCGCGCTTCTCGAATCACCTTGGAGAACGCCTGGAAGACGGCGATCTCTTCCGTGCACGGCGAGCGCAGATCCTCCTCCAACATCGCCCGCCCCTGCGCGTCGAGACCCTTGCCCTTCGTCTCCAGAACTTGCTGCCGGTAGCGCGCGATTTCGACCAGCGGATCGATCCGGCTCACTTCCATGTGAGCGACCTGAGATTCGATCGTCGAAGCGAGGTGTGCCGCGGGATCGGTCGTGGTGAGGTGGACGTCGTGGCCCCGCGAGGCCAACTCCACCGCCACCGCAGCCGCGATCGTCGTCTTTCCGACTCCGCCCTTACCCAGAACCATGACGAGCCCGTGGCCGTCGGATTCGATCACGTCCACGAGGTCCCTCAGCGAGCGAAGGTCGGCCGGCGGGAGGGCCAGGGAGGAGCCGATGGTCACGATTCCGTCAGCGGGGGGATCCAGCAGCGCTTGCAACGATTTCGTGCCGACCATGTTGAAGGGCTGCAGGAGCACGTGATCGGTGGGAAGGCCCCTGAGGGCATCGGGCATGCGCTCCATCGCCTGCTGGTCACGCTGCGCCATCGCGCGAGCAAGCGGGTCGCCGCTGAGCGACGTGGGCATCAGTCCATTGACGATCAACCGCTGGCTCCTCACACCGAGCGCCGTCAACTCCCCGCTGGTGCGGGCGGCCTCATCCAACGTCGCCCGCTGCGGACGGCTGACCAGAATCATCGTGGTGCGCTGACCATCGGCGAGTGCATTTACAGCCGCCTTGTATTGCTCGCGTTGCTTGCTGAGCCCGGAGAGGGGACCGAGACACGATGCGTCGCCCTTGCCCGCATCCAGGAAGGCCGTCCACGCGCTGGGCAGGCGGAGCAGTCGTAGGGTGTGGCCGGTGGGCGCGGTGTCGAACACGATGTGGTCGTAGCCGGACGTCTCCTGCTCATCGGTCAGCAGCGCGGTGAACTCATCGAAGGCCGCGATCTCGGTCGTGCACGCCCCCGAGAGCTGCTCTTCCATCTGGCGAACGACCGTATCCGGCAAGGTCCCACGCACCGGGCCGACGATCCGATCACGGTAGGCCTGTGCCGCGGCCTCGGGGTCGATGTTGAGCGCGAAGAGGTTGGCCACGTCGTGGATCGGTGTCGGCTCATGTTCGCCGATGTCGGTCTCGAAGACGTGCGCGAGATTGGACGCCGGGTCGGTGCTGACCAGGAGCACTCGCTGCCCCTGGTCTGCCAGCTTCACCGCGGTCGCGCATGCGAGCGATGTCTTGCCGACGCCACCCTTGCCGGTGAAGAAGAGATACCTAGTGGGTTGCTCGTACCAGGGCATGACGATCACACCTGTCGCTTTGGAACGACAATCGACCCACCGTGGTCCACGAGCTCGGCGATCGGCTCATCGAAGATCGGTGGCTGTCCGGCCACGGGTGCCGGTCGGCTTTCCGCTGCGATTGGCCCGCCAAGCCGGGCGAGCGGGCGGAACTGCTCGCGGGAGGGATATTCGCCCTGTCTGACCGGGTGGCCATCGACGAGAACGACGGGTAGACCCTCGACACCCAGGGCATCCAGGATCTGCTTGACCCGCAGACGCCGGTGCTGCAGCACATGGGTGGATCGAACACTTCAACAGTGGTCATCGGGTGCTACCTCCTTCACTGGCTTCGTCAGCTCGAGATCAGTTGGGCTCTACCCAATGCCATCCTTCCGGGTTCAGATCGAGAGGCCGACGATGTGGGTGAGGACCAGGTAGATCCCCGCCAGTACGAACACGCCACCGGTGAGCCGCGTGGCGACGCGCTCGAAGCGGGTCAACGCCTCGAACGCGCGGCCAATCCCGCCAGCGCCGAGTGCGAGCAGCGCCGCCACCACAACGACAGGCAGGCCGGTGCCCACGCCGTAGATCGCGGGTAGCAGGAGCCGGGATCCGCTCCCGGTGGCCAACGGCAGGAGCCCGCCGAAGAACAGGCCCGCTGATACCGGGCAGAACGACAAGGCGAAGATCACGCCGAGCCCGGCGGCCCCCGGGATGCCGGCTGCAGCCAGTCGCTGCTCGAACGCTCCGACACTGTGGCCATTGAACCAGGGCAGTCGAAGCCAGCCGAGCATCAACAGGCCCACTGCGATCAGCACGGGCCCCAGCACCTGGTTCATGCGCTGCTGTAGGAAGAACGAGACGCTCGGCACCGACAGCAAGCTGGTCACCACGATCATGGCGATCCCCACGTAGGTCACCGCCCGGCCCAGCGAGTACGCCAGGCCCGCGAGGAGCACGCGATGGGGCGCGCCGACGCGACGTCCCACGTACGAGACCGCCGCGATATTCGACGCCAGTGGGCAGGGGCTGATCGACGTGAGGATCCCCAGCCAGAACGCCGGCCGAGCCTGCAGCAAGAAGCTCGGTCATCGAGCCTTCCGCGACGTAGATCCGGGTCTCGTCCTGGACGTAGCGCAGGAACTTCGTCCTTGTCCCGCAGGAGCTGCCACACCTTCTCGAGGTTCTTCCACTGCGTGGGCTTGCCGCGGACCTCGTTCACGAGCACCAGCGACTTGGTGTAGAGACCGTAGTCCTCGACGAAGTGCTCGTTGCCCTTCACCTCGACGTTGACCGTCCTCCAGACCAGCCGCCCGTCCTTGAGCTGGCGCGGCGAACGCGCTCTCGATGGCCTCTCGCGAGTAGGCCTCGATGGCGCGGCACGAGGCGCAGCGGTAAGTGGTGTGGAAGTAGTAGGCGATCACTCGATGGGGGCGGCACGCTCCGGCGTCACCACGGTCGGGCGCCTGCACGCATCGAGTCGCTCCCGGCGGGCGCCCGCGGAAGCGCGACCAGTACACACCGACAGCGAGCCGCCGCCGCCGATGCGACGAGCGCTCGAACGAGCGACATCGTGCGGCCCTCATGACAGCACCGCCTTCAGCTGCTCGGCCGACGGCACGCGCCCCGCGACCTTCGACCTCGCCGTCGACGATCAGCGCCGGGGTGGCCATGACGCCGTAGCCCAGATGGCGCCTGATGTCGGTCACCTTCTCGATCTCGTACTCGAGGCCGAGTTCCTCGGCGGCCTGCTCGGCATGCTCGTAGAGCACCTTGCACTTGCTGCAGCCGGGGCCGAGGACTTCGATGTGGGTCATGAGCGGATCTCCTTCGCGGATACATTTCACAAAGCGGGGCCATGCGACGGCCTCTCAGATGAGCCAGTTGAACAGGTAGCCGACGATCACGATCCCGACGGTGACGACGCCGAGGAAGATCGCGATCAGGACGCGGCTTGAGCACCTTGCGCAGGATGATCGTCTCGGGCAGCGACAGCGCGATCACCGCCATCATGAACGCCAGCACCGTGCCGAGCGCCGCGCCCTTCTCGAGCAGCGCCTGCACGACCGGGATGATCCCGGCCGCGTTCGAGTACATCGGCACGCCGATCAGCACCGCCAGCGGCACCGACCACCAGGCGCCCTTGCCCATGATCGAGGCCATGAAGTTCTCGGGCACGTAGCCGTGGATGCCCGCGCCCACGGCGATGCCGATCAGCACGTAGGGCCAGACCTTGCCGACGATGTCCCGCACCGCCTCGAGCCCCGTGACCGAGCCGGTCCTCCCAGTCGAGCCGGTCCTCGGCCGCCGCCGTTCGGCCCGCCTTCATCGCGTAGACCCAGGGCTCGACGTGCCGCTCCAGCTTCAGCCGGCCGATGACCCAGCCCGCGACGATCGCGATCAGCAGGCCCGTGCCCAGGTAGAGCGCCGCCACCTTCCAGCCGAACAGGCCGAACAGCAGCACCAGCGCCACCTCGTTCACCATCGGCGCCGAGATCAGGAACGAGAACGTCACGCCGAGCGGGACGCCCGCGGTCACGAAGCCGATGAACAGCGGCACCGCCGAGCACGAGCAGAAAGGCGTCACGATGCCGAGCACCGCCGCCAGCACGTTGCCGACCGACTCCGTCTTGCCCGCGAGCATCGCGCGCGTGCGCTCCGGGCGTGAAGAACGATCGGACGACGCCGACGCCGAAGACGACGAGCGTCAGCAGCAGGAGGACCTTGGGCACCTCGTAGAGGAAGAACGCCACCGCGCTGCCGAAGTGCGTGGCCGCCGGGAGCCTCAGCACATCGTGCACGAGCCAGGACGCGCACCTCTCGATGAGCCCGTACGCCACCACCCAGGCCACCAGGGCGATCGCGACGACGAGCGACAAGGGCACCCAGGGCCGCGGCGCCGCGGCGGGTGCGGTGGAACCGAGCTCGCTCATCGACCCGATCCCTCGACCGCCGCGGTCCGCGCTCCGGTCGGACTCGGGAACCAGTGGCGGGTCCGGTTGCAGAACGAGCACACCGAGAGCATCACCGGCACCTCGACCAGCACGCCCGACCACCGTCGCCAGTGCCGCGCCCGAGCCCGGCCCGAACAGCGTGATCGCCACCGCGACCGCGAGCTCGAAGAAGTTGCTGGCGCCGATCAGGGCACCGGGTGCCGCGACGTCGTGCGGGATGCGGAACCACCTCATCAGCCCGTAGGCGAGCGCCGAGTTGAAGTAGACCTGGATCAGGATCGGGACCGCGATCAGGAGCACGTGGAACCAGCGCCCGGTGATGTTGTCCGCCTGGAAGGCGAAGATGAGCACCAGCGTGGCGAGCAGCGCGAGCGTCGTGACGGGGTGGAAGAACGGCAGGAACGCGCCTTCGAACCAATCTCGGCCCTTCGTGCGCAGGCAGCACCACGCGGCTGAGGCTGCCGAGCGCCAGCGGAATGACGATGAACGCCACCACGCTGTAGAGCAGCACCTGGAACGGCACCGTCAGGCCGCTCGCGCCGGCCACGAGCAGCGACACGATGGGCGCGAACAGCAACAGCATGATGAGGTCGTTGACCGAGACCTGGACCAGCGTGTAGGCCGGGTCGCCGTCGGTGAGATACGACCACACGAACACCATCGCCGTGCACGGCGCCGCCGCCAGGATGATGACGCCGGCCACGTACTGGTCGGCGAGCGCGGGGCCGATCCACGGCAGGAACAGGTGCTTGAAGAACAGCCAGCCGAGCAGCGCCATCGAGAACGGCTTCACCAGCCAGTTCACGAACAGCGTGACCAGGATGCCGCCCGGGCGCTTGCGCGACGCCGAGGATGCTCGAGAAGTCGATCTTGAGCATCATCGGGTAGATCATCAGCCAGATGAGCACCGCGATGGGCAGGTTGATCTGGCTGCTGCGGCCGAACTCCAGGCCGCGCAGCGCGCCCGTGAAGCCCGGCAGGAGCCTGCCGAGCAGCACGCCCGCCACCATGCAGAGCGCCACCCAGAGCGTCAGATAGCGCTCGAAGAGGTTCAGCCGCTTGGCCGGCCGCGGCGCCGTCATCCGTGCCCTCGCGCGCGTCCGCGCCCGTCGCCTCGGCGATCAGGTCGCGCACCAGCGCCTCGATGCGGTCGCGCACCGCGCGGAAGCCGTCGTCGTCGAGGTGCTTCGGATCCGGCAGATCCCAGTCGACGCGGTGATCGGCGGGCAGCGAAGGGCAGGCGTCGCCGCAGCCCATCGTCACGATGTAGTCCCAGTTCACCTGCGGCAGTTCGTCGAGGCCCTTGGAGAGCTGCGCGGCCAGGTCGATTCCCTTCTCCTTCATGAACTGGATCGCGCGCGGGTTGACCTGGCCCGAGGGTCGCGAGCCGGCGCTGTAGGCCGTCCACGCGGCCCGCCCCGACGCGCGCGCGAAGCCCTCGGCCATCTGGGAGCGGTTCGAGTTCTCGATGCAGACGAACAGCAGGTGCGGATCGCGTCTCAGGCATGGGCGCGGTCCTTTCGCGACCGGCGGCGGCGGGCCGGCCGCGCCGGCATCGACACCCTCGCCGCGGGCAGCGCGCAGAGCTCGACCAACGGGATCGCCCTGAATCTCGCGCAGCCGCCTGCGGTCCGCGAGCACGCCGGGTCGCGGTCGAGCGTCCGCGCAGCAGTCGAGGACCGGCTTCGCGTGCGGATTCCGCGCCTCGTCGATCAGCGCGTACTCGATCCACTTGCCGTCGCGGCGGTCCTCGACCAGCCCAGCCACCTCGAGGACGGTCAGGTGCTTCGACACCGTCGAAGGGGCGAGGCCGAGCACGGCCTGCACCTGACAGACGCACAGCCCGCCGCGCTCGAGCAGCTTGAGGATGCGGGTTCGGGTCGGGTCACCGATCGCCTTCATGGCCAGTTCGAAGTCGCGCATGGACGGTCCTCCGTTGGTCATGTCGTCACATGGCGAAGTGTATGGGCGCGGGCCGTTCGCGTCAACCGGGCGGGTCGGCGGACGCAATCGCCGTTCTCAACTGACTCCGCCCCTTCGTGAAGCGCGCCGGAATTCTCGGAGGCTCGATCCTTTGAGAGGATGGGGCGCGGCTCAGTTCGGGCACAACCAAGTGCGCCGAAGCACGCGACTTCCTGCGATACAGCGAGGGAATTGGCGTCCCCAACGGGATTCGAAATCTGTCACCCCTGCGGGACTATCGGACACCATCGGTGCGCGATGATCGCGGGTTCGCCCACACTCACCCGCTCGCGCGCACGCGCGCGGCGACGTGCTCCGCGACATTCGTTGCCGCCCAGCCGCAGCCGAGCAGCGTGCCGCTGCCGGCTTCCCACATGCGGTGCAATCCGACGAAGTAGATGCCGGGCACCGGGGACACGCCTTGGCGCTGATACGGCGCGCCGTTCTCGGCGAGCGCGCCGGGTACGCGGATCCACGAGAAGTCCTGGCGGTAGCCCGTCGACCAGATCACGGTGTGGATGCCCGCGGACGCGAGATCGAGCCCGTCGGGTGCTTCCGGAAACTCGCCGTCGCGCCACTGGCTCGCGAGCTCCGGCTCGGGCACGTTCTCGCCGCGCGCGCGCGCGATGTCGCGGATGCGCGCGACGAACGTGCGCGCTTCGTGGTCGCCCGCCCGCAGCAGCGCTTCGAGATCGCGCGCAAACATGATGCGCATGCCGTCTACGCCGACGACGTGTCCGGCGAGCCGCGCGCCCGCCTGCCACACGGTACGCACGTTGAAGTCGCTGACGCCCCAGCGCGCGAGGAACGTGAACGGGTAGTCGGCCTTGGGTCGATCCGGATCGGCGACGATCGCGTGGTAGTCGCGATTGTCCCAGCGCCACCTCATCTGATCGCGACCGTAGACGCGCCGCGGCACCCAGCCGTGCTTGCCGATCGCCACCGTGACGTCACGCCCCGCGTTCGCGAGCTCGTACGCGATCTGGAGTCCCGACTGTCCCGAGCCGACCACCAGCACGCCGCCGGGTGGCAGATCCTCCGGGGCCCAGTAGTCGTCGGTGTGAATCGACGGGATCGATGCCGGCAGGTTCGCGGCGAGCGCCGGCGTGTGCGCCGGGCCGAACGCGCCCGTGGCCACGATCACGTGGCTGGCATGGAGCTCGGAGTGCGGCGTGCGCACGAGGAAGCCGCCGCCGTCCGCCGGACGCACTTCGCGGACGGGTGACTCGCTGCGGACCGGCGCGGCGAACGAGGCCGCGTAGCCTTCGAGGTAGGCGAGGAGGCCGTGAGTGTCCAGGAACGCGTCCGGCTCGGGCCCGTCGTACTCGTAACCCGGAAGCAGGTTCAGCGAATTCGGACTCACGAGGTGGAACGAGCGCCAGCGCCGCGTGCGCCACGTGTCACCGAGCGCGCCGCGTTCGAGCACGACGTGCTCGATGCCGCGCACGGCCAACTCATGGCTCGCCGACAGGCCGGCCTGCCCGGCTCCGATCACGACTGCTGCGATGCGTTCCAGATTGGGCCCCACCGGTGGGAGCTTCCGTGACCGACTCGGCGCAAGGATCGGCCAGATCGGCGTCGGACACAAGTTGCCGGACGTCGCCGTCTCGCTCGCGGGGTGCCGCTGCGATTCCGGCCGTTGCGACGCGCGCGCAAGCCGGTGCGCTGCGTGGCCGAGCTGCATCGCTCGAGGCCTGGAGTGTCCGGCGGTGGGATTCGCGCGGGCCAGTTGCTCCGGCGCCTACTGGATTCGAGTGGAGCAGGCAGCCCGTGCTGTGACCGCCCAGGGGATCTTGCTGCGATAATGCCGGCGGGTCGTACCCAACAGGTGCGGACGGCGGGTGCGAGTGGCGTCCCCAACGGACGCGGATTCGAACCGGCTGGTCGCGTGGCTCCGGGAGATGGAGAACCTCCGGCAAGCAGTCGGTTCCGATGCCTGCCGCTTCGTGCGCGCCATCTCGTTCTGAGCACTCAAGTCTGGTGACCGCGGACCGGCGCCGGGCAGCCGCGACCGCCTGCCCCGCCGTCTCCTCGCCGAGAACACGGGACAGCAGTCCCCTGGCGACGTATCATCCCGGGCGGGATCCCTGACCGCCCGGCTGCCAATCCGAGCGGCAGCTTCCCTGACAACGGACTCTTGCGGATGCTGCCCGGCCCTGGTCGACGCGACCCGGCCGCGCGGTCCTCTACCCCGCAATCGGGCCGGGTGGAGGGACCGCCAGCGAAGTTCCCTCGCCCCCGAGTGTGGCGATGACACCCGATCGACAGCAGCTCCTCGAGCGGCTGCTGGATGCGGCGCGCGAGTGCCCTCCCTCTGCGCGACCGGCGTTCCTCGACGGGATCGGCTTCCTCGACCCGGGCTTGCGCGCCGAGATCGAAGCCGGGTTGGCGCCGCTGGGCGCCGCGCACCCGCCCGACGCCGCGAGCACTGCGGCCCCCACGGTCACGCTCGATGCGCACGTGGGCCTGCCGCCGTCAGCGCGCGGGGATCACATCGGCCCCTACCGGGTTCTGCGGCTCATCGGCGAAGGCGGGATGGGGGTGGTCTACGAGGCCGAACAGGAGAAGCCGGTGCGCCGCAGGGTCGCGCTCAAGCTCATCAAGTGGGGCATGGACAGCAAGGAGGTGCTGGCGCGGTTCGACACCGAGCGGCAGGCCCTCGCGATGATGAACCATCCCAACATCGCGTCGGTCTACGATGCCGGCGTGGTCCCGGATGGGCGTCCATTCTTCGCGATGGAGCACGTCCCCGGCGTCCCGATCACCCGGTACTGCGACACACAACGACTGGGCATCGAGGAGCGCCTGCGCCTCTTTATGCAGGTGTGCGAAGGCGTCCAGCACGCGCACCACAAGGGCATCATCCATCGCGACCTCAAGCCGTCGAACGTGCTGGTCAGCGTCGCGTCGGGCGCGCCGGTGCCGAAGATCATCGACTTCGGCGTCGCCAAGGCGACCTCGCAACGGCTGACCGACGTCACGCTCGCGACGGGGCTCGGCCAGCTCGTCGGCACGCCGGAGTACATGAGCCCCGAGCAGGCCGAGATGACCGCCCTCGACGTCGACACCCGGACGGACGTGTACTCGCTTGGCGTGCTGCTCTACGAGCTGCTGGTCGGCGTGCAGCCATTCGGCCCGGAGGAGGTGCGTCGCCTGGGCCTCGTCGAGATGCAGCGGGTGCTGCGCGAAGTCGTGCCGCCCCGGCCGAGTTCGCGCATCCGCACGCTGAGCCGCTCCGCAACGCCGACCCCGGTCATGCAGAGCATCCCGGTGGCGGTGCTGGAGCGGCACCTGAAGGGCGATCTCGATTGGATCACCATGAAGGCGCTGGAGAAGGACCGCACTCGGCGCTACGAGACGCCCCACGCCCTGGCGCTCGACGTGACGCGCTACCTCGACGACCGGCCGGTCCAGGCGCGCGCGCCGAGCTTCGCCTACACCGCCGGCAAGTTCGTCAGCCGGCACAAGGCGGGCGTGGCGGCGCTCGCCATCGCAGTGCTCTCGCTGCTTTTCACGTCGGTGCTGACCAGCCTCAGCCTGGTCCGCGTCACCAAGGCGGAGCACCAGGCGCGGCGCGAGGCCAGCCGCGCGACCGCAGTGACCACCTTCCTGCAGGACATGCTCGGTTCGGCGGATCCGTCGCAGGAAGGGCGCAACGTCAAGGTGGTCGACGTGCTCGATCGCGCATCGGCCAGGGTCGATTCGAGCCTGGGGAACGAGCCGCTCACCGAGGCTGCGGTCCTGCACACCATCGCCGAGACCTACTTGGCGCTCGGCCAGTACCAGCCCGCCACCAGGCAGCTCGAGCGCGCCTTCCAGATTCGCCGGCGCGAGTTGGGCGACGCCGATTCGACCACCATCCAGACCGCCACCGATCTGGTGGGATCCTACTTCTACATGGGCGATCTCGAGCGCGGCGAACAGCTCGGCCGCGAGACCGTGCAGCTGGCCATCCAGCATCTCGGCCCCGCCCACGACCGGACACTGGAAGCGAGCTCGAACCTCGCCGTGATCCTCACCGGGTCCGGCAAGCGGGCCGAAGGCGTGGCGCTCGAACGGCGGACCCTGGAGGCGGCGCGCGCCCGCTACGGTGACATGCACGAGACGGTCTTCACCCTCGCTAACAACCTGGCCTTCAATCTTGCGGCGATGGGTGAGTACGACCAGGCGGAGCAGCTCTACCGCGAGACCATCGCCAATCGGATCAAGGCTGTGGGCCCTGATGACCCGAAGACGCTCAATACCGAGCACAACCTCGCCATGCTGCTCTACCGTCGCGGCCAGTGCGCGCAGGCAGAGTCGCTGCACCACGTCGTGCTGGCCGCCAAGATGCGAGTCCTCGGACCAGAGCACCCGTTGACGCTCGAATCCATGAACGGCCTCGGACTGGCCCTGCTCAAGCAGGACAAGCCCCGAGAGGCGAACATCGTGTTCGAGCAATTACTGGGGGTTTCGCCGTCCGTCTTCCCCGCCACCAACGCCTCACCTTTCAAGTTCGAGCTACACCACGCGTGGTGCCTACGGGCGCTGGGAGAGGACGCCGAGGCCGAGCAGGCGTTCCTGCGGGCCTACCAGGGCCTGCTGCGGACCGTCGGCCCCAAACACAGTGAGACCATTCGGGCGGCTCGCGACCTGGCCGACCTCTACGAGAGCCGCGGCGAGCGGGCGAAGGCGGCCCGATACCGGGCCGCCGCAGCGGGCGGAGGCGCCACGCGCTAGGGGATGTGGTCCCACAGCAGATCGTTGATGGTAGAGAGGGCGCTTTGCGTCCCATTCGGGGCTCCCGAGGGGCTGGCCAACTCCGACTCCTCGAAGAAGCACTTCCGCGTGCTCCGGACCTTCACCGTCGGGAATGCCAGTCGCGAGGGAACGAGCCCCGCTCGATCGGCGATGGTGAACATCCTCAGGTTGGAGAATCTGCCTCGAACCGCTCCTCCGAGCGTGCGAGAGAGTGGCGTCCCCAACCATCGGGAATTCGAATCGGGTGATGACGTGGGTGCAGGGGATGAACGGATTGCGGGGGGCGCTCCAACAGGCACCACGACCACCCCCGCGAGCGGGAGTGGTCGTGGTGGGCAACTGGTCACGCCATGTCAACGGTACAGCTGTTTCAGCCTGCCCCACGTGCTGCGCTGCGTCGCCGTGGCCCCGGCGGCGGCCACGTCGCCCGCCGTGTCGCCAAGGCGGAACTCATCGGATCCGAATTGCGTCTCATTCAGGTTCACCATCGTTCCATACGTCACCGGCGCCACATTCAAGACCAAATCAGGCACCAGGAACGACGACTTGTTCACGAAGAGCTGGACGACCCATGTCGCGCCGCTGGCGGTGAACCGCGTGACCAGGAAATCCGTCGACCCGTTGGGCGTAAACGGCACCGGCGAAGGGGTGAATGCTCCCCCGACGAAGATCCCGTATTGACCCAAGCGGACTCCGAACCCTACCGATGGCGGACTTCCGAACGGCGCTCCGGCCGGCGACAAACCCATGAAGGTCTCGTCGTTCGGCCCTGAATGATAGAGCAGGAACGACGCCCAGAACTCCTTGCCGGGCAGCGGGGCCAGGGTGCTCAACAAGGGGGCTTGGAAGTTGAAGTCTCCCGCGACGGCGCCCCCCACGGAAGGCAGAGCCAGCACGCTTGCCAATCCTGCCGGCACCACGGCCACGCCGGGATCCGCCGCCCAAGGCGCCGCAAAACCAAACACCGGGCCGTCTCCGTTGAGCGCGCCCGGCACGTACTGAATGCCATCGTAGGCGATCGAGGCCGCCTGCGCGACCCCGGCCAGTGCGGCCACGAGGCCAGACGCGAATACCCCTGCGAGTAGCAGCGCTTTCATCGGTACCTCCTTGCGCGGATTGCGCACGAAGTCTGACGCAAGCTCCGCGGTCCGCATCGTGCGCGTGCTGCCGGCGGGGGTCGGGCGCGCCGGCGGGGTTCGATCGCCCGGCGGTCTGCCACCCCGACCCGAGCCGATTGGACGTGACCGTTCCTTCGTGCCCGCGGCGAAGGGACGAGTCACCTTCGAATACGAGGCCGGGCGAATGCGTCTGCACACCGCTGATGCCGGATCCGACTCCGGTCCTCTTCGAGCGGCGCGAGGTTGTCACCGCGGAAGCCTCGGGCGGCTCGAAGAACGTAGCAGCTTGCCGCTCTGGAACCAGCGAATCTTCCCGGCCCGCTTCGTGAGGACGGGTCTCACGCTCCTCCATACCGCTCGACCGCGCTCGAACCTCCGTCTCCCACCGGCGGAACCGCCGCCCCGGTCAAATCGATGGGCGGCATCGAAGTTCAACCGAGGCGAACCCTCGCGGCTGTCGAGGTCACAGACGTAGCTGCCTTCAAGCTGCCCGGCGGCGATCGCTGGGAGCAACAGCCGATCGAGCCTCAACTTACTGGTTGCTGCGCTCTCTCGACGAGCTGGGGGTGCCCATCGCGGCCATCTGTGCTGTCACGACCGTGATTGCTCGAATCGGCCGGCTCTGCGGCCGTCGCCACACCAGCAACGGATTGACGTATCTCCACCTGCAGGTGCCCGATTGCGCGGACGATGCAGCCTAAGTCGACGTGCCCGCGATCCGCGACAAGGGACTGATCACCGCAAGCGGTTTGGGAGACGTCGAGTTCGCCAGTGAACTCATGGCCGAGTTCGGCGGCTTGAGCCCCGAGGAACGAGGGCTGTGGTTGAACTTGTTTCGGAGCGGGAGGGGCGCTCGAACAAACGCCTGAGGCCACGCAGTGCGGCGCGATGCCTCGCCGCGTCGCCGTCGAGGGGGTGCCCCGAACTCAGTTCAGTGCCCGTCGAGCTCGGAACGAGGTGCGGTGCAGGTTGAATCTCTAAGCGTACTCACTGCGGAGCCATTCGGGGGGCGACAACGACCGCCGGCACCAGCTCCGCCACGCGAACGACGCGTCAATGAAATCTCGACGCCGATGGCGACGGGGCCAGGGAGCGTACGAGCAGGACCCATTTGGGGCCGCTGTGCCTGAATGATCAGCCCGATCCGTCGATCGGACAAGGCAGGCAGAGCGCTGTTGGCGTCCCCAACCATCGCGAATTCGAACCGGGCTCTGGGCTGGCTAAGGGCAATGAACGCGCTACGGCAGCAGGTCGAAGCAGCCGGCACACCCTAAAGTGACTTGGGTTCTCGTTCCCTTCGGCCAGCTTGAGCGAGTGAGTTCTGGGCAGCCTCACGTCGCCCACGAGATCCGGCAATACCTGCTGCGTTCGCAGGACGCGCGCAGGCAGGATGCCGTCGAGACGACCCTCGCTTCGGTGGGGCGGCCGCGCTGCGTTCGCCGACGGAGTTCGGCCCATGGCCACTGAGCTGCCAAGGGCGTAGACTCGGTCCCATTCTGAATCGTGGGAGGGTCTGATGAGCCGCTTCTCGGCCTTGGTGCTCGCGCCGGTCCTCGTCCTCGCTACCTCCTCGGCTGCGGGCCCCGCGCGTGCCTCGGATCCGATGCCGTGGAGGCTACTCGAGACTTCCGCGCCCCTCCCGCCGACGCTCGGGGTCCCGATGGGCGTCTACGACGCGCCCCGCCATCGCGTGCTCGCCATAGATGCTGACTATTCCGACCGACCGATCGTGGTGCACGCCTTCGATCCCGGGGCCGCTCCGCGCTGGTCCACGGTGGCGACCGTTGGGACTCCTCCTTCGCAGCGGTACCTCGCCAGTATCGTGATGGACCCGGTGCGCGACCGACTGCTGGTGTTCGGCAGCTACCATGGGCAGGCGATCGACGTGTGGGGGCTCAGCCTCCAGGGAACACCTGCGTGGGAGGGGCTCGTCACGAGTGGGAATCCGCTTGGTCGCTGCGGGCACTCGACGATCTACGACCCGGTCCACGATCGCGTCGTCATGTTCGGAGGCATGGACTACTCGTCGCCAACGCGGTTCCTGTCGGAATCGTGGTCGTTGTCGCTCGCAACGGGTGCGTGGTCCGAGATCACAGCAGGCGGTCCGATGCCCGGAGGGCGAGAGGGCCACGGAGCCGTGTACGATCCCGAGCGGCAGCGGATGATGGTCTTTGGCGGTCACTACGAATCCGAAACGCGCGGCTTCTGGAACGACACGTGGGAGCTGAGTCTGGGTGATACGGCCGCGTGGACCTCGATCACCGTTGCCGGGGCGGTCCCCGGCGCACGATCGGCTTTCGGGGCGGTTTACGATCCCATTCGGCGCCGCATGCTGGTGCACGGAGGCATCAACGCGCAGAGCGGCATCGAGCCCGACAATCTCTGGGCGCTCTCGCTCGACGGATCACCTGAGTGGAGACCAATCGTAACGACCGATACGTTGCGAGGACGCTCGTACCCGATCGACGTCTACGATCCCGACACGGACCGCCTGCTCGCCTGTGGGGGTGGCGGATATCCGCAGACCTCCGCGCTCTCGCTCGCGAATCTTATCCACTGGGATGCGGTCCTGCCGCCCAACCCTCTACCCGCGCCGGGCGCACGATCAGGTCACGCGGTCCTGTACGATTCGCGTCGGGATCGGTTCGTCGTTATGGGGGGCGCCTACTCCAGCATCGATTCGGCGGTCTGGATCTTCCGACCGGCCGCTGTGCACCATTGGCAAGCCGTGCGAGCCCTCCGCGCGCCGAGCATGTGGTTCGACACCACGTACCCCATCGCATCGGTGTACGACTCGCTCGCTGACCGGATCATCGTGTTCGATGGCGGACAGGCCTGGTCGACGCCGGCCGCCGAGCCACGAAGTTGGAGCGCGCTCGGACCTCTCGCGCCCACGGACACCGTGCGCCTGGGCGTGGGCGCGTCGGTCGCGCTCGATACGCGCCGCAACCGGCTCATCGTGAGCGGGGGATGGCTCCCATATGCGCATTCCGCGGGGTTCACCCAGAATGGGGTGTGGGCGCTTTCGCTCGGGCCTACGCCATCGTGGAGCCTACTAGGTTTGCTACCGATGGGATCGGCCGGCCACGCCTCCTTCTACGACCCCGTTCACGATCGCTTCGTGATCCTCGGGGGGTGGGAGGTGAACGACATGCCGCGCACGCGCCGGTCCTTCGGAGCGGTCGTGTGGGCGAGCCCTCTCGAAACGACCCTCCAGTGGAGCCGACTCGGTGCTGCTGGCGACGCGGCGGTGCCGGCGCCTCCCGACGCGCAGGCCACGTTCGATGTCCGGACCAGCCGAATGTTCATTGCGAACGCCACGAGCGTTCGCACTCGCGGCGTAGATGACTCGGCGCCCTGGACGGATCTGTCGTTCGCCACGGCTTCGCCGACGATCTCCTCGGCGATTGCCTACGATCCGGTTCGCGATCAATTGCTCGCGCTGTTCGCCTCGTTGCCGGGGACCAACGAAATCGACGCCTGGGCGCTCGCCGTTGGGCCTATGTCGGTGTCGCTGCTCGGCGCCGAACGGTCACAGGATGCGGTCGTCCTTCAGTGGCGATCCGTCACTGCCTCGGGCCGACTCGCAAACGTCGAGCGCCGCGAGGAGTCCACCGACTGGGTGAAGATCGGCGCGCTCGAGTTTGATGTCGACGGGCTCGCCACCTTCACGGACCACGATGTCAAGACCGAGCACGACTACCAGTATCGAGTCGCCATCCCGGACGGCGCGTCGGCGTGGCATTCCGCTTCGTGGTTCGTCGCCGACCCCGCCAACCTCCGGCTGGCCCTCTTCGGCGCCCGGCCCAACCCGGCCGGCGGGAGCATCCAGGTCGTGTTCAGCCTGCCGTCGACCGGGCCCGCGCAGTTCGAGGTCTTCGACATCCGGGGACGCCAGTGCCTGTCGAGGGACGTCGGTGCACTGGGGCCCGGAGTTCATTCGGTGCGCCTCGAAGGATCCGAGGCATGGCGCCCGGGTGTCTATTTCGCGCGCCTTCGACGCGCGGGCGACTCCCGCACGACTCGAATGGTGTTGATGAGGTGAGCCCGCGGGCGAGTGCTGCTGCGGCGCGAATGTGGCGTCCCCAACGGGATTCGAAGACAAGAGACCCTGCAGACTATCGTCGCAACCTGTCGTCCAAGAGCGCAAAGACAACGACTTGCCTCTGGGGCGAGGCGACGGGAAGCGAAGGAAGTAGACGCTCGACGGGGACGGTTCGGGGACAATCGAGGGACAGCCGCAACGGGCTGGGCCCGCGCTTGGACGTCGCCCCGCCAGGCGGCGGAGATTCTGGAGCTCGCCCAGGAACGCGCTCGCAGGCATTCGCCTCGCATCCGTGGGTCCGGCCGACGCCCCGTCTCGATCGAGGCCGCGAGCACTCCGGGATCCGGGGTCGATTCGGTCCGCGATACCCTGCGGAGTCGCTGCCCCATCCGCCCGTCCGACTCACGACGTGACGCTGCTCCCGTGGTGCCCTGACCACCAGCGGCACGCCCCTCCCACAACGAGCCATCCGAGAACAAGAGCAGCCGCCAGAAGGCCGAGGATCGCCCACCTCAAGTGCGTGAGGAGTTGGAGGACGGGCCGTAGTCGGTCGAACGAGGTCCACTCCTCACGGATCCTCCCGTGGACGATGCGCCACACGGTGATTCCGCGCATGTCGATCCTCGCCCCTGTGGGAGGCAACCCAAATCCCGAAGCGGTCTGCGTCCCGCGAAAGTTCCACACCACGGTGACGAGATCCCCCTTCGCCACCATCAAGTCGACCGTCATCTTGAGATCGGGGAATGCCCGCCTCTCTTCATGCACCGCGGCTTGATCCTCTTTCAAGTCGAAATCCCGGTGAAGTCCGTGATTCACGAAGTCTCGGGCATAGATCTCGTCCGCGACCCCGAACTTCCCCTGGTTGAAGATCTCCTCGAACACGCGCCGGCGATCGTCTTGTTCGCGGCCTCCTGCAGAGCCTGTTCGGAGACACTATCGATCGCGGTGGCATGGCGCATCGGCGTCAGCGTCAGGAGCAGCAATAGAATCGTATTCCGCACGATCGCCTCTCGGATGTACGGCGTCGACAAGAATGGGACACGGGCGGACAGCACCTGAGGGACACCCGCGCGGTACAGGAACGGCAGGATACGCCCTTCGGGTCTGACCGCCAGGCCGCTTGCGGGCGCAACTCCTCCACCTCAAGGGCCATCGGGGTGCGAAGTAGGCCATCCCGGCCGTCGCCGCGTCCATGCTCACCGCCGCCTGCCACCAGTTCCGTGACGGCGGGGAGTATCGCGATCTCGGAGCTGGCCTCTTCGATCAACGCGACCGCATCAACGTCGCACATCGCCTCATCCGCCGACTCGAGGAACTCGGCTTCAAGGTCCAAGCAGAAGCGGTCGCCTGAGCGAACCCAGACGGCCGCCGCTGTTGTTTCTTTCTAGCGGTAGATGGCCTTGAGCGAGCCCCAGGTGGCCCGGCGCGCGGGCGTGGTGCCGCCCGGGCAGATCGTGAACCACTGCGGGCCGGGGTTCGTGCCGAAGTCCACGGAGCCGGCCGGCCCCAGGTCGCACGTGCCCGGCGGCACGGGACCGAGCACCTGGTTCGAGATCGGCGTGTTGCCGTTGAACACCGGATCGAACGCGCAGACCCGGATGCAGCCGGTGGGATTGCCGATCGCCCCGAGCGGGATCACGAACTCGATGCCGCTGCCGATCTCCGGCCCGGACCACGCGCCGCAGCCGTGCGTGACGCCGACGGTGTTGGTGTCGTCGATCGCGACAGAGACGCCGCTCGGATTGCTGCCGCCCGAAAGTGGCGCGCTCGTGCCGAGCGGGACGTCGCCGAGCAGCGTGCCTGCGCCGCCGCCTGCCGTGGGCAACTCGGCCATCACGGCCTTCACGACGTAGGTGCCGCAGCAGTAGCCCGGATCGGCGCCGGCGCAGAACCACCAGTCCGGCTCGAAGCCGGAATCGAAACGCAAGCCGGTCATGGTCGTCAGGTCGTAGTCGGCCGGGGACACCACGGGGTTGCTGGGCAGGAGCTGGTTCTGTCCGCCCGCGCGGGTGTCCAGGAAGACGTCGATCGGCGACCAGATGGTCTGGCCCTCGGCGTTCCAGCCTATGACGATGTTGCCAGTCAGCAGCAGGTGGAGCGCAGCACCGTCGACGTAGCCGTACGCGGCATCCAACTCGTACGAGGTCGACGCTGCACGTCCACCGGCGCCGTACTTGCCCGTGCTCTGCGTCGTCTGCACCACGAGCGGCGTGGCGTACGCGGGCGTCCAGTGGCCCGTGGCGAGCTGGGCGTACGCCCCGGGGACGGCGAGGGTGAGCAGAAGGAGCCCTGAGGAGATCGCGGGGATCGCGCGCATGGGGTACCTCCGATGGGCCAGGTCGCTCGAGGACACCGATCGAGGAGTGTAGGAGCGGACCCGACCCGATGGAACGAAGATACCACGCCGGCGGCGCACGGCGCGGGCTTGCACGGCCCGGGTGAGTGCGCGTTCCCACCCCCCGGAGGGCGATTCACCGCAGCGACACTCGAGGCCGATGGCCTCGAAAGACGCTCGGCCTCCCTGAGCATCCCGAATTCGAACCGCTTGGCCCTTGGTTGAAGGAGACGGCTAGGCTGCAGCTTACGATGGCGGTCTAAGCCCATGCTCAAGCGGTCCTCTGTCTCTTCCCACCGCTATCGCCGAGCGCGACCTCGGCAGTTCGCCGATCGATGGCTCTGGACCCGCCGCAGGACGATGCTTGGACTCATAGAGACAGGCGCGCCGCCGCAGCTGGTAGTGGCTTTTTCCCTTCCTCTACGCGGCTCCGGGTGCGCTCCCCTTGCGTTTTTCCATCCCCGGGGCGTTGTTCCATGATGGTGCCCACTTGAGGAGCTCAAGGCGACCGAGAAGACACTCACGGTGGCGGAGGCAATTGAGCAGTGGCTGTGCCTCTACATCGCGACAGTTCGCAACCAGAAGGGGCAGGGTTTGGCAAGGTCGAGGGCTGAGCGGTACGTCCTTCCAGCGTTCGGGAAGGAAATCGTTTCGAAGGTGACAGCCGAGGATTTGAGACGGCTGCGCCTTGCTCTCGAACGTCGCGAGCTCTCGCCGATGACGGTCTGTCACGTTCTCTCGGACTGCCGTTGCTTCTTCGGCTGGTGCGCGGACTCGGGGCTGGTGGACAAGTCGCCCGTACCGCGAAGACTGCTTCCGCGCCTCCAGGAACGCCTCCCAGACAGGTTGTCGGACGAGGAGGTTGCTCAGCTCGTCGGGCTGGAGGAGCCGTACGGATTCGTCTTGCGGCTTGGCTTGGGCTCTGGTCTCCGGTGGGGAGAGCTCTGCAGGCTCCTGCCGAGTGATCTCAGGAACGGCACGCTTACCGTCGCCAAGTCGAAGAGCGGAAAGGTCCGGAGGGTTCCGCTGTCCGATTCGCTGGCCGAGGAGCTTAGCACGCGACAGGGCCGGCTCGTGCCGTTCAGGGATGCCGATTCAGGGAACTTCAGCTGGCACGTGCGGAGGCTCAGCGGGGTCGAGCGATTCCACCCGCACATGATGCGTCACACGTTTGCATGCCGCTGGCTGGAGATGGGTGGTAGCTTGCCCGCTCTGCAGCAGATGCTCGGTCACGCCTCGATTGCCACCACGCAGATGTACGCGAGGCTCAGCGACGAGGCCGTGCGGCAGGAGGCGTCCCGAATCTGGCGAGCGAAGAGTGCAGCAGAAGGTGCAGCAGAGGTGGTTTCGAATTAGCCACGCAGCGGCTAAGTGGCGTCCCCAGCCATCGGGAATTCGAACCGGGTGCTGGGGTGGTTGCGGAGAATGGACAGGCTGCGGCGGGGGACTGGTCTGGCTGCCTGAGCGCCCAGAAACCGGGCGACGAGGGCACAGGCGGATCGCTGCTGTCGGATCGAGCGCAGTAGCCGCGCCATTCTCACGAGGCCCGACGATGAGCGACCGGCAGTTTACCTCGCTTGGCGCGCAGACGAGGAACGCCTTGTCCTCGGCCGCGGCTGGTTGCTAGCCTGAGCGCCCACCGGCTCCCCACCTACAAGGAGGTCACCCATGAAGAAGCGGATCGCGCTTGCCGCCGTCGCGCTGTTCGTCTGTACCGCCGCCTTCGCCGCCGACGCGCCGCCCAAGATGACGGCCGAGCAGCAGGCGATGATGGAGAAGATGACCAGAGCCGCAACGCCCGGTCCCCAGCACGAGATGCTGAAGAAGATGGCCGGAGAATGGAACGCGAAGGTCACGTCGCAGATGGATCCGTCGCAGCCGGCCGAAGTGGAGCAGTCGACTTCGACGCTCACGATGCTGATGGACGGCCGATATTGCCAGGAAGTCACGAGCGGCAACATGATGGGCCAGCCGTTCAGCGGCATGGGCCTGACCGGCTACGACAACGTGCTCGGCAAGTACGTCTCGACCTGGGTCGACAACATGGGCACCGGGATCATGACGAGCGTGGGCACGGCCGACGCCAGCGGCAGGGTGATCACCTGGATCGGCACGATGTCCGACCCGGTCACCGGCAAGCCGTCCAAGTCGCGCATGGTGACGACGATCAAGGACGACGATCACCACACCTTCGAGATGTACGGCACGCCGCCGGGCGGTAAGAAGGAAATGAAGATGCTGACCATCGAGTACTCGCGGAAGTAGTCGCGCGGCATTCGAGGTTCGGGCGCGGCTCCGAGACCTGGAGCCGCGCCCGATGGCTTCAGTGCACTGCGCTGCTCAGCTCGCGGCGCTCCACGACTCAGCCGCCCGTGAACCACGCAAGCTCGTGGCGATCGGCGCCACACTCACGGAGAGAACGGGGACAGATCGGGGACAATCGGAGCGTTCGAGCCTTACGAAACGCCTGCAAGTCCCTGCGACGCGATGAAGGAAGTTGGCGTCCCCAACGGGATTTCAAGCCGAGACCCCACCCGGACCATCGTCGCAACCTGTCGGCCAAACGCACAAAGACACCGACTTGCGTGGGGGGCGAGCCGACGGGATTGGTCGGGAGTAGACGCTCGACGGGGACAGTTCGGGGACAACTGAGGGACGGCTCGAGAAGCGTTGACCAACTTCGCGATGGCCTTCGCAAGGCGGGTCCCCAAGCGATGATGTGATTGCGTTCGAAGCGGGTCTGACGGACCCCCTGGCCGGCCTTGGAAACTCAGCGAGTCCGCCACGCCCGACGCCCGCTACCGCGGCTTCTTCACCCACAGCCAGTCGGCCCACGAACTCGTGGGCCCGGTGACTCCCGTGTTAGTGCAGTGGATGCCCATTCTGCTGGACAAACGGGCCGTGCGCTATCATGGGCTGCGGTGGATGGGGAAGGGTGCGGAGCCCGCGGCCGCGGAGCTTCCGTGCGCCCTCGAGCCAAGGGAGAATCCGCATGACGCGGTCCTCGAGCATCAGCGCCCAGCTCCTCGTCCACGTGCCCCGCATCCTCGAGCTCGTTCTCGCCTCGACCTGGGAGAGGTGAATCATGAATCGCCGCAGCGCCGCGTCCCCGCTTCTGGTCTGGTTGATTCTCGCCGCAGGGCTGGCCTGCCGTCCGGCCTCGGCCGGCGGACCCCCGACCCCCAGCGGGCGACCCGAAGTCGTGATCCGCAATGTCTCGCGCGCCGCGATTGCCAGCGAGCTGGCGCGCCGCGCGGCCGAGCTGGGCTACGAACCCGCCGATACGGCACGGACCGGCGAGATCACGTTCTGGAGGGCAGCGGGGGTGGCGGCGAAGCTTGCGGCGCTGTCGCCGGGCTCGCAGACATATCTCCACTTCGCCATCCTCGATCTCGTGGGCGCGAAACGCGTCCTTGGGGAGAAGGGCGAGGTGCACTCCACGCTGATGGTCCTCGACACCCATCTCGATCGAACGTCGGGGAAGGACGCGGAAGAACTGCAGCACCTGCTCGAGCAGGTACGCGATACGCTCGAGTCGCGGGCCCCTGCGCATGCGGACTCCAGCGAGACGCCGGGCGCACAGCCACGCCCCGCGGAGGACGGCATCGCGATCGTTCCCGTAGGACGCCCGGGCGCGCTCACGGCGGGGAAGCTGATCGCCGACCACGAGGCGTTGTGGGTGAACCTTACCGACGGCAGGCTGTTGCTGCGTCTCGATCCGTCGAACGGCGCAGAAATCGGGCAGGTCGCGCTGGAGGGTGCGCCCGGGGCGATGGCGATCGGGGACTCGAGCGTCTGGGTCGCCTGCGCGGATCGGCCTGTCGTCTGGGAGATCTCCACAGCCACGAACCAGGTCGTTTCGACGTTTGCCACGCCCGAGGTCCTTAGCGGGCTGGCGGTGGGCCCGGATGCCGTGTGGGCAATCGGCCTTCATGCGGCGGCCTTCCGCATCGGCATCCGGGACCACGGCGTGCACAAGGTCGAACTGCCCGCGGTCGCGACCGATATTGTCTGGGCGGGCGAGCGCCCGTGGATCCTGCTCAAGAACGGGCTCGTGCAGATCGAGCCCGCCACCCGGTCCGCCGGCCCGAGGATCAAGCTGACGGGCTTCCCGCTTGCGATGGCGTCCGATAGCAGCTCACTCTGGGTATCGATCTCGAGGGCGTCGCTCTTCTCCCTGAACGGCATGGCGCAGTTCGTGACGCGCTGGGACGCCCGCAGCGGCAAGGAGCAGCTCTCCACTTCGACGAAGGGCTGGCCACGATGCATGGCCATGGGTGGTGGCTCGTTGTGGGTTGGCAGCAGGCGCGACATGAACTCCGGCGGCTACGCGCTGTCCCGGCTTGATCCGCGCACGCACGACGTCATCGCGACGAGAGAGATCAGCGGGATGGCGATCACGAACCTGACGTGGTCCGGGCAGGCCGTCTGGGTCTCAACACTTGCGGGTGGCAGCCTCGTGCGATTCGCCGCGGCTTCGTGGGTCAGCGTTTCGCACTGAGACCGGCCCCCGCAAGGATGGCAGCAGTCGTATCGCGACGCGCGCCCAGTACGTTCGAGCTGGCCGGCGCTCCGGGCGCGGCGGCGACGCTGGGCGGAGTTGTCGCGGATGCGCTTCCAGGCGGACGCGGAGGTCTGTCCGAGATTCGGCGGCGAGATGCGGATCGTCGCGTTCGTGATCGAGCCCGCGGTGATCACGCGCATCCTCGTGCACGTCGAACGGCGCGTGGTCGATGCGCGGGCGGGACCGTGGGCCGGGACGGGGTAGCGGTGGAGCACCGCGGAGTGGGCGGCGATCGAGTGGAGCAGGCCAGCTCTCGGGCGGGCGGAGGGAGAAGTGCGCGCGGTGGGGCGCGAGGGCTCTCGTGCGAGGGCATCGGGTATCCCGGCGCGGAGATATCCGGGGGTGCGCGACAGGCAACCGCGGAGCTGAGGCCGACGCGGCGACGCCGTGCGGGCGGGGAACGCCGTTGGGAGATGACCGGAGCGGTGGCTATGCTCGCGAGCGAGGGAAGGTAATTCCTATCCTCAAGCTCGAGGTGTTCGACGCGCAGGGGCGGCGCATCGCCACGCCGTTCGACGGCGCGCTCGTACGCGGACGAAAGACCGTGACGTGGGAGCTTGTGACGCGGGAGGGAGCGCGCGTGGCGAATGGCGTCTACTACGCGCGGCTCAACTTCGCAGGAGGTAGTCGGACCGTTCCGGTGGCGGTCGCGAGATGAACAGAGCGTCGCGGAAGGGTTTGATGAGGGTGTCGGATGTCTTTGGCGTCCCCAGCCATCGAGAGTTCGAACCGATTGACAGGCTGGTTGCAGGGAATGGGGGCATTGCGGGAGGCCATTGGAGCGGGGGCCTGACGCTCCGGGAGGGTCGCGACGTTGCGGAGCCCTTGCCTCAGTGGCTCGTCATTCGACCACGAGTTGGCGCGGGTGTACGGTTGCCTTCCCCCCAAGTGAGCCAAGGAGCAGATGAGCCATGCGAACCAAGGCTTGGCTGAGTGCCGCCTTCGTGCTCGTGGTCGGCACAGGAGCGTGCCAGAAATACGTCACCGAACCGATCACCCGTCGGCCAGTCATCGCGTCGGTCATCGCGTTTCCCACAATCCTCGGCCCGGGTGATTCGACGATGGTCACGGTTTTCGCCACCGATCCCGACGGTGACGCCCTGGTTTACGACTGGGCGGGCTACAACGGACTGGTCATGAGGAGCCACTACGGTGAGGGCTCCATCTGGAACAACACTGGTAATCCCTCGATGGTCTTTTATCGCTCGACGGCTTCGCCGCCCTCTGTCGACACCGCCTTCGTCTGGTGCGCCGCGAGGGACGGCAAAGGTGGTAGTGACAGCCGCCAGATCTTGATCTTGTACCGGAACTGACCTCGAGGCCGCGACACTTGGAAACTCCTGAGAGATGTCTCGTGCGAGGCGCCTATCGTGCGGCCTTCGGGTGGCGGGGTCCGGCCGGGCCCCCGAGACGTGCGCGTCGCATGCCGCTCGGGAGACTGCTGCTGGCGGTCGCAATCCTCGCTTCCGCGGCGCCTGCCGAGGGCGGGGCGACCTGGGCCGGGGCCCAAATGCAGTTCCCCGTGCCCACCCTCGACATCGGCGACACGCAGCTCGGTGCGGACGCCGGCGTGACGGTCACTCACATGGAGAACGCGCACTTCGGCGTCGGGGCGGACCTGGTCTATCACTACTGGCCCGCTTCGTCGGGATACGAGGCCGCGTTCGACCGCTACCTGAGGACCCGGCGCATGGAAGCGCTCGAGGGCTCTGAGTGGGCATTGTCCGCGTTCCAGCTCACGGGTCACGTGAAGCTCGTCGCCCCGGCAGGCGAACACTTCGCGCCCTGGATGCAGGTCGGCGCAGGTGTCTATCGATTGAATCTCAACCTCGACCAGAGGAAGCCGGAAGGTACCTATGCCTGGGTCGAGGGAGCTGGGTCGGGCAACATCCGGGTCGTGGCGGGTGGGTATGGCGGGGTCGGTCTCGACTTTCACGTCTCCTC
The DNA here is from genome assembly GCA_963725865.1 of Candidatus Eiseniibacteriota bacterium. Classification (GTDB taxonomy): domain Bacteria; phylum Eisenbacteria; class RBG-16-71-46; order RBG-16-71-46; family RBG-16-71-46; genus CAVSAC01. The sequence goes on along the minus strand of CAVSAC010000010.1, from coordinate 317,660 downwards.
ACCCGTGGTGCTGGGCGTGGATGCGACGTTCCACTATGTGCGGTCCCGGCAGACCGGCACCTGGGGCTGGGGCGGGATGAGCGACATGCCGGACTTCACCGCCTTCACGGTCGGGGTGCACGCGCTGTTCGGGGGGAAGTAGGGCCGCGCGCGCACGCGGCTGCGTCGGCGCACCGCGAGTGATGGCCTCTGGAGTCGTCCCGATTACTCGACTGACGAGGCGCGGTGCAGTTCTCGAGTGCGCGATGAGCGTGCCCAACCATCGAGAATTCGAAGCGGCTGGTGGGATGGCTGCGACGCATGGACACGCTACGGCAGGTTCTCGTGGCGGCGTGAGCGTCGAGGGCGTGAGCTAGGGTCCGACCCCGGCCACCATGAGGGCCATGGGGTGACAGAATCACGGACGCACTAGCCGGTGTCATCTTCACTGACGTTCCACAGAACGGTGTGGGAGAGTGGCAGCGCTTGGACGGCTGCGGCTACACTTCATCGAGAACCGTGACCCTCAGAAAAGGAATGCCCTCGATGAGCAAGCAGGCTCGGCTGGTCGCATTGTCAGCCCTTCTAAGCGTGTTGAGCTGTGGCTGCAGCCCGTCGCCTTCGCCACCTACCAAAGTCGCTGCCCCGGAGCCGGGAGCTGTCGTCGTGTTTGATACCGGTCAGGGTACGGGTCCCTATGACGAGATGACCTATTCCAAGTACTCAAGTGACCATCGAGAATTCGAACCGAGTGCTGGGGTGGCTGCGGGGGATGGGAGCGTTGCGGGCGGCCATTGGAACGGCGGCCTGACGCGGCTTCGGTGCCCAGACTTGGCGGTCGAGGCGAGGTTCCCAAGCTCTCAGCGGGGCAGGACTGGGCGGAACTGCTAGAATGATAGACTCCGGCCGTCTTCTGGCAGCGCGAATCCCGCTTGATCGGCCCGTTGGACCGCAGCGCAGTCGGAAGTGGAGGATGGGCTGATGACAGAATTCGGTAGGAACTCGGTCCTTCGAGGCGGGGCGGTCTAGGAGGGCCATCAACGACGTAGTGCTGGCCGTGGAGCCATGGAAGTTCATCCTCGGAGGCTCGCCCGCCATCGTCGCGCTGTCGCGGGTGTAGAGTTCGAGTTCCCACCGTGAAGCGAGGAGAAGCCGTCATGCGAAAGAGGCCGTGGCTGAAGGCTGCCTTCCTGCTCGTGTTCATGGTTGGCTTAGGTGGGTGCCAGAAGTTCATCACCGAGCCGATCACCCGCCGGCCGGTCATCTCATCCGTCGTGGCCTTTCCCGCGGTCCTTGGCCCGGGAGACTCGACGATGATCACGATCACCGCGACCAATCCCAACGGCGGCCCACTGCTCTACGACTGGGAGCCCTACAACGGGTTGGTCCGGAAAGGCTCAACGAGCCCCTACGACAACACCATCTACCACACGCCCAGCGCTACGATGGTCTTCTATCGTTCGCCGACCTGGCCGCATCCCAACGACACCGCCTTCGTCTTCTGCTCCGCGACCGATGGGAAGGGTGGCTATGCCACTCGCCACGTCCTGATCTTCTATACGAACTGATACCGTGACCGCGCCAGTTGAGGACTTATGACACCGCCCAGAGGCTGAGCGACCCGCGGAACCGTGATCGTCCTTGGGTGGTGCGCTGAGCAGGCCCTGAAGAAAGGGAGAGACCGAATGCCGCGCAGAATTCTCACGCTGGTCTTCTCGTGCCTCGTCTTCACGACGCCAGCCGAGGCGGGGACCACATGGCTCGGGGCCCAGTTGCACTTCCCCACGCCCGCCGGCGACATCGGCAACACACAGCTCGGCGTGGGCGCCGGCGTGACGATCACTCACATGCAGAATGCTTACGTTGGCGTCGGCGCGGATCTGGCCTACCACTACTGGCCCGCTTCGTCGGGATACGAGACCGCGTTCAACCGCTATCTGATGACTGAACGCATGGAGGCGCTGGCGGGCTCTGACTGGGCATTGTCAGCGTTGCAGATTACGGGTCATGTGAAGCTGGTGGTCCCGGCGGGCGAACGCTACGCGCCCTGGATGAGGGTCGGAGCGGGCGTCTACCGCTTGAATCTCAACCTCGACCAGCAATGGCCCGCCGGCACGTACGCAACCGTCGAGGGGCCAGGATTGGGCAACATCAAGCTCGTTGCCGGCGGGTACGGTTCAATCGGGCTCGATCTGCAGACCTCCTCACGTATGGTGTTGGGGGTGAACGCGACGCTCCACTACGTGCGCATGGGCGAGCGGAGCGCTTGGGGCTGGGGCGGGATGAACGACCTGCAGGACTTCTCCGCCGTCACGGTCGGGGTGCACGCGATGTTCGCGTCGAAGTAGCGCCGCGTTCTACCGAAGCCGCACCCTCCCATCGCGAGTGACAGACTCTTGCACAGTCCCTTTCACTCGACTGACGAGGCTAGGCGCGGTGCGGTTCGGCCCAGGCCGGAAGAGCGTCCCCAACGGGATTCGAACCCGTGTCGCCGCCGTGAAAGGGCGGTGTCCTAGGCCTCTAGACGATGGGGACGCACGTTCGGAAGGCGCGACAAGCTAGCGTGTCGCGGGCGTTCGCGGCAAGTGGCGCGGCGACCGCCGCGGTTCTGCCTCGAAGAAGCTCGGATGAGCGTCTCGCACGCCCTCAGGGCCTTGCGGGCGCGCGCCCGATCGAGACGACGCGGGCCTCGTCGACCTGGCCCTGGCGGATCAGGTCGCTGGCGCCGCGCTCGGCGCTCACGCGGTCGCTCCATTCGCCGACCACGACGCGATAGGACTCGCCTTCAGGCTCCTTCACCACCATCACGCGTGCCGGCAGTCCGGTCGCAGCTTCGAGGCGGTCGCGCTCGGCATCGGCGCGCTCGCGCACGATGAGCGTGCGCACGACCACGCCGTAACGCATCGGGGTCGTGGCGGGGGTCCGCGTGGCGAATGGCGACGTGGCCACCGCGGGCGCCCGGCTCCCGAGCATCGGGAGCGATGCCGCGCCAGTAGTCGCCGCCTCGGGCACCGACGCGAGCGGCGTGTCGGCGGTCGGTGCGGCGGCCACGCTGTCGCGCGCCGCGGAGCTGCTGTCGCGCGCCGCGCGCAGCGCGCTGTCCGCCGCCATCGGCACGGTCGCGGCGGCACGAGCGGCCGGCGCGGGCGTCGGCGTGCTGGCGGTCGCGGCGCGGCCATCGCGGAATCGCATCCAGAGCACCACGCTGATCCCGATCACCGCGACCGCACCGACCGCGATGAGCCACGGCATGACGGGATTCCGCGGCGGCTCCGCTTCGGCCGTGTCGCGCTCGAGCTTTTCGCGCAGCCGCGCGGGCAGATACTCCGCGGCCGGCAGCTCCGATTCGTGAGTCACCGCGGGGGCGCGGGCGCGCGGCGGGCGCCGCGGCCGGTGCGAGCGCCGCGGCATCGAGGCGCGTCGCGAAGTCGGACTCGGACTCGCGCGCGCGCGGTGCGAGCGGGATCGGCGGGTGGATGACCGGCGGCGTGTACGCGGGCGGTGCGGGCGATGGTGGCGCGGTCGCGTGAGCTTCGTGCTGCCTGGCGGCATCCGCCGGGTTTGCGATCGCGGACATCCACGCGTCCCAGGCCGCCGACGAGGCCGTGCGGTGCGGGCCCTCGGGAGCCACGCTGCGCGGCTCGGGTCTGGCGGGCACCGGCAGCGGCGTCGGCATCGGTGCCGGCGGCTCGGCCGGCACCTGCGGCGGCGGCGCCATCGCGACCGGCCACGGCTCCGCGGCGAGTGGAGGCGCGAACGAGCGCGGCAGTGGAGGCTCGCCGGCCACCCCCGGGCGCGAGACGCTCTTGAACTGGATCTCGCGCGCGGCGACCTCGACATGCTCGACCCGCACGTTGGGCGCGTCGTCGACGTAGGCGGTCAGCATCGCCTGCGCCGCGAGATGATTGATCTCGCGCGGGATCCCGGTCGTGAGCCGGTGGATGGCGCGGCACGAATCGGTCGGGAACACGCTCAGCGCATGGCCACCGGCGACCGAGACGCGGTGCTGGATGTAGCGCTCGGTGTCCTCCGGGCTCAGCGAGCTGAGGCGATAGTGCACGGTGATGCGCTGACGCAGCTGGCGCAGCTCCGGGCGCGCGAGCTTCTCCTCGAGCTCGGGCTGGCCGACCAGTACCACCTGCAACAGGTTGTCGCCGGCGTTCTCGAGGTTGGAGAGCAGCCGGATCTCCTCGAGCAGCTCGCGCTCGAGGTTCTGCGCCTCGTCGAGCAGCAGGATGGCGCGGTGCTGCTGGGCGCGCACGGCGAGCAGGTGGCGCTCGAGCGCGGTCATGATCTGGGGCTTGCTCGAGCCGGGGTGCACGATCACGCCGAAGCGCAGCGCGATCTCCTCGAGCAGTTCGGCGCGCGTCAGCGCGGAGTTGGTGATGAGCGCGACCACCACGCGCGACTCCCACTCGGAGAGGGCATCGTACAACGCGGTGGTCTTGCCCGTCCCGACCTCGCCCGTGATGAGCACGAAGGGCTCGCGGTTCTCGATGCCGTAGCGCAGGTGGGCGAGTGCTTCGAGGTGCTCGGGGCTCGGATAGACGAAACGGTGCTGGTGACCCGCGACGAACGGGTTTTCACGCAGACCGAAATGTCGCTCGAACATGGAGGATCAGCCCTGTGGGACGGAGCGCGGGCATCCTGCCCGCCACCCATGTGATATCGGCCGGACGAGGTCCGGACTTGCGGCGCACGTCACGGGGGGCGTAGGGCTCAGCCGCGCTCGGCGGGCAGCAGTTCGCCGATGGGGAACAACGCGGTGTAAGGGTAGTTCCGCTGCTGGAAGATCTGCTGGGCGCCCTGGCCGCGGTCCACCACCGCCAGCACCTTCACCACCTCGGCCTTGTACGACTCCGCGGCCTCGGCGGCGATCAGCGCGCTCTCGCCGCTGGTGATCACGTCATCGAGGATCGCGACGCGCTTGTGACCGGCGAGATTGCCCTCGACCTGCCCGCGCAGTCCGTGATCCTTGGTGGTGCGACGCACCAGAAAGCCCTCGATCGGCTTGCCGACCTCGGCGCTGTGCAGCATCACGCCCGCGACCAGCGGATCGGCGCCCATGGTCAGGCCGCCGACGGCGGTCACGCGCTCGCTCTCCAGGATCTCCCAGAACAGCCGCGAGATCAGCCGCAGGCCCTCCGGGTGCAGGCTGGTCTTGCGCACGTCGATGTAGTAGTTCGAGGTGACGCCGCTGCTGAGCACGAACTCGCCGAACCGCATCGAGCGTTCGAGCAGCATCTGGCGGAGGCGCTCCCGGTGATTCGCTTCCATGGGACCCCTTGTCAGTCGTGGTGAGGCGGGCGAGCGGGCAGGAGTGTGCCGCCCGGCTCGGGACGAGTCAAGCCCGCCAGGCTCCCGCGCAGCGCATCCGACGCACGCGACGCGGGTTCACCGGAGTCGTGCGCCCGGCGCTCATGTCTTGACCCTGCGCACGCCATCTCCGTAGAATCCCGCACGACACAGCGACCGGAGCCCACGCCCCTTGCCGGGTCCCGGTCGCTCGTCGTTTCCGCCCATGCGTCCCGCCCTCGTCCTCGCGACCCTGCTGGCGCTGCACGCGCTGCCCGCCACCGGCGTGCGCGCCGCGGGACTCGCGGACCTGCCCCGCTTCGTGCCCGGTGCCGCGGCCACCGTTCCCGGCTGGCGCTCCGACCGCATCGAGCTGCGCCTGCGCACCGCGGCGGCGCGCGCAGCGGTGCCGCTCGGCACGCGCACTCCCATGCGCGACGCACTCGCCGCCCCACTCGGCGTCGTCGCCGTGGATGGACTCGCGCGGACGCTCGGCGTCGCGTTGACTCCGGAGTTCGCCGACGAGCCAGCGCCCGCCCCGGAGGCGAGCGAGCCCGATCTCACCGCGTACTGGGTCGCCGCGCTGCCTCCGGGGCTCGACCTCGCGGACGCGCTCGCGCGCTTCGCCGCGCTGCCCGAGGTGGAGTCGGCGTCGCCGATCGCGGTGGTGCCGGTCTCGATCGTGAGCCGCGACTCGCTGATGAACGACTGCAGCTGGCTGTTGCAGCTCTCGGGTCACGACATCCACGCCACCGAAGCATGGGACCTGACGACCGGGGACTCGTCGATCGTGGTGGCGGTGCTCGACACCGGCGTCCTCCCATACCACCCGGATCTCGGCGGCGTGGTCGCGGGACGTCATGGCAATCTGTTCGTCAACGCCGCGGAGCGCGATGGGGTGGCGGGCGTCGACGACGACGGGAACGGCGCGGTCGACGACGTCGCGGGCTACGACTTCGTGGCGCTCGGCGCGGCCACCGGGGTGGCGAGCGGCGAGGACTGGCGGGACGCCGATGCCGACCCGAACGACTTCGCCGGCCACGGCACCGCGGTGGCCGGCCTGATCGGCGCGATCGGCGACAACGACATCGGCCTGCCCGGCGTGGCGTGGACGGTGCGCCTGCTGCCGGTGCGGGTCGCGTGGTCGGACGTCGCGGCGCCGCTCGGGCTGGTGGACATGTCGTTCGTCGCGCAGGGGATCCGCTACGCGACGCGCTCCGGCGCGCGCGTGATCAATGCATCGTTCGCGACGGTCAGCACTCCGGGCCTCGTCGACGCGACGAGCGCGGCGGTGCGCGCGGGCGTGGCGATCGTACTGGCGGCGGGCAACAGCGGTCAGCCGCAGGAGCTCGGGCTGCGCGGCGACGTGATCACGGTCGCGGCGGTCGACGGCGCGGACGTGGTCGCGGCGTTCAGCAACCAGGGCGGGCACGTCGACGTGGCGGCACCCGGCGTGGGACTGCTGTCGACCGGAGTGGCGCACGTGGGCGGCGACAGTCTCGGACTTCGCCAGCCCACGTATTGGAGCGCTCTCTCCGGCACCTCGTTCGCGGCGCCGCTGGTGTCGGGGACGCTCGCGCTCGCGCAGGCCGATCGCCTCCATCACGGCCGCCGACCGCTCGATGCGTGGGGCGCGCTGCTGCGCGTGCGGGACACCGCCGACGACATCGCCGCGCTGCAACCGGCGAACACGCGGATCGGCACCGGGCGGCTCGATGCACGCGGCGTGCTCGACGATCGCGCGACCTCGCTCGCGATCCGTGGGCGCGCGCTCACGATCGGACCGCCGGTCGTGATCTCGCAGCCTGCCGGCCTGCCGCGGCTGGTCTATGCCACCCAGGATCAGAAGCTGCTGATCCTCGACGGCGCGCGTGGCGACACCGTTCGCGTGGTGAGCCTGGGCGGGCGTCCGGCGCGCCTACTCGCCGCGGCGGACATGGGCGGCGGGCGCGGCGTGCGGATCTACGCCGGGCTCACGAGCAGCCGGCTCGCCGGATTCGACCGCGACGGGAACGCGCTCGCGGGCTTCCCGGTCGATGGCCCCGGCGTGCTGTGGCCGCTCACGGGCGGTCCGGCGCTCGGCGACCTCGACGGCGACGGCGTGCTCGACGTGGTGTGCGGCGCGCAGGACGGCAGCGTGTGGGCGTGGGACGCCGACGGCGTGCTCAAGGCCGGATTTCCGGTGGCGCTTGGCGGCGCGGCGGTCGACCTGCCGGTGGCACTCGCCCCGCTCGACGAGTCACCGGGAGATGAGATCGTCGCGGTCGCCGCCGACGGCACGCTCCACGCCCTGGCGGGCGACGGCGGCGAGCTGGCGGGCTTCCCGATCGCGCTCGGCGGAGTGCCGGTGGCGCCCGTGATCGCGCGCTTCGACGCCGGCGCGGCCCCGCTCATCCTGGCGGCCGCGGGCGGCACACTGCGCGCGCTGCGCGCCGACGGCTCGACCCACTTCAGCGTCCCGCTCGGGGGCAGCGCGGTGCAGGATCCGGCGCTCGCCGATCTCGACGGCGACCAGCGGCCCGAGATCGTGGTGGCGCTCGCCACTCCGTCGGCGCTCGCGGCATTCGACTCGAGCGGCGCGCCGCTCGGCTCGCGCGGCTGGCCGCGCGCGCTGGGCGCGATCCCGACCGGTCCGCCCGTGGCGGGCCACTTCCTCGGCGGCGCGCGCGGCGGCGTGCTGCTGATGCTGGGCAGCGGCCTCGCCGCGTTCGACGACAGCGCCCGCGCGCTGCCGCGGTTCCCGATGCCGGGCGGAGCGGGCCTGCAGCCGACGCTCGCCGACCTCGACGGGGATCTGGCGACCGAGGTGGCGGCCGGAACCGGTCCGGACTCCACGCTCTTCATCTACGACATGGGAGCGGGCAGCGGCGACCCCGCGCCGTCGTGGTCGACTCCGCGCGGCGACTTCGCGCGCAGCGGCGCGGTCGCGGCGCATCCGAGTGCGCTCGCGATCGGGCCGTCGCCGCCACGCGCGGGCGCGCTCGCGCTCGCGGTGGGTCGACGCCCGTCGGGGCTCCCGGTGCGGCTGACGTGGAGCGGAGCGGTCGCCGCGCCGTCACGGCTCGCGCTCTACGACGTGGCGGGGCGGCGGGTGCGGGGCTTCCGGCTCGGCGCGCAGGCGGAGGGACGCCTGGAATGGGACGGCCGGGACGAAGCGGGATCGCTCGTCCCGGCCGGTCTGTACTTCGCGCGTCTGACCAGTGGTTCCCTCCACGTCCAGACGCGCGTCGTGCTCCTTCCCTGAGCACGTGAACCGATCGCTACTCGTCCGTCATCTTGCGCTTGTAGTCCTTGTCGGCTCCCGGCGAGGCGCCGCCGCCGCCGCCGTAGCCGAGCGGACGGACGGACATCATCGGGACCGTGAGCGCCGCGGAGAACGCGCTGTGATTGCCGGACGCGTCCACCGCCTGGACGCGGAAGACGCAGGTGGTCGGCTTGTCCGGCGTGGCCGGGTGGAACTCGGCTGCCGTCGCCTCGCCGAGCAGCACATAGGCGCTCTCGCGAGACGGGTCGGGCGAGTACTGGTACACCTGGTAAGTCGCCACGTCGGGAGCCGCGCTCGCGTCCCAGTTCAGCTGGTAGGTCCCGGTCGGGCCATCCAGCGTCATGGTGAGCGCGGTCGGTGCGGGCGGCGGCGTGGTGTCGAACGACATGTTGGGCTGCGTCGGCGAGGAGCTGTCGCCACAGCCGGCGAGCAGCGCCATCAGCGCGAGCGAAGTGATCACCGCGGGGATACGAGGGTGTTTCACGACCTGGCCTCCTTGCGCCGGTGTCCCGGGACGGGATACGAGAGAGTGATCACCGTCACCGATGCGCGCGCTCGTCACGCAAGCGCGGTGCCATCGATCCGGGTTGGGCGAGCCGACGCGTTGGAGGTGTACGTCCATTGCAATTGCGGTGTAGGGTGCGGCCGATGACCCACTCTTCGGCACTTCCGGTCGTGCGCGCTGCAACGGCCGCCGTGCAGGACCGCGCGCGCGGGCCTCGCGCGGCCGGCGCGCTACTCTACTTATGTCTCCTGGCACTGGCGGCGCGTGCGCCCGCCGTGCTGGCGGCGGAACCGGGGGTGGGAGCCGCGCGGGCGGCGGTGCCCACCGAGGCACCCGCCTGGTGGCCGGCACTCGACCGCCCGCCGCTCGATCTGCCGCTGGTGGTGACCGGGGACTTCGGCGAGTACCGGACCGGCCACTTCCACGCCGGCCTCGACTTCTCCACCGGCGGCGTCACCGGCAAGCCGGTGTACGCGTGCGCGGACGGCGAGATCGTCAGGGTGCGCGCCTCGGGCGTCGGCTACGGCCGCTCGATCTACCTGCAGACTCCCGACGGACGCCTGCTGGTGTACGGCCATCTCGACGCGTTCGACGCCCCGCTGGCGAAGTACGTCGCCGCGGTGCAGGAGTCGTCCGGGCAGTACGAGCAGGACCTGTGGCCCGCGGCGGGCGCGATCCCGGTGAAGAGCGGCCAGCGGCTCGGCTGGACCGGCAACAGCGGTGCCGGCGGCCCGCACTTCCACTTCGAGATCCGCCGCGCCGATATGGCGTACGCGCCGCCGCGCGCCGGTCTGACATGGAACGATACGCTGCCGCCGCGCATCGACGCGGTGTGGCTGGAGCCGCTCGACGACACCTCGTACGTCGAGCGCTCGCCGGCGCCGCGGCGCGTCGATGCTTGCGCGCGCGTCCCGACACGGTGCTGGTGCAGGGCCGCGTGCGCGCGGTGCTCGACGCCTACGATCCGGCCGAGAGCGGCGATCACATGGCGGCGTGGAGCACCGAGGTGGAGTGGCAGGGCGTGCGCACCGCGTGCGTGTTCGACAGCATGTCGTGGCTGGACGGCATGTCCGAGATCGACTACGTCTACGATCGTGGCCGCGCGACCGACCTGCCGCGCCGCGCGCTGGCGCCGTGGGCCTCGGCCGGGATGCGGCCGCGCGTGATCCAGAGTGACGCGCCGCTCGAGCAGGACGCGGGCACACTGACCGTGCGCCCGGGCGATCCCCCGCGCGCCGCGATCTTCCGCGCGCGGGACGTCGCCGGGCACGTGACCGAGCGCGCGCTGGTGCTGAGGGCGCCGCGGGTGGGGGAGCGGGGCGTGGCGGGAGCCGAGCGCGCGCCCGCATCAGCGGGCGCCGTCGAATCGAACACGGTCCGCCTCGACTACGATCCGCTGCCGTTTCCATACCTGCGCGTGAGCTGCTCCGACGTTCCGAAGGACGCGCGTGCGGTGTGGTTCGAAGTCGTGGCCGAGTCGCTCGTGAGATCCTCGGTCTCGTCGACGGGGACACGCACGAGCGAGTCCGACTTGAAGACGCGGCGCTGGCGGGCGGTGCGCGACGGACATCGATGGGTGGCGGTGCTGGACGTCGGCGCGGCCTCGCGAATCCCGATTCGGGCGGTGGCGGAACGCGATCACGACGTGCACTGGTCGGCGACGGATTCCGCCTGGGTGGTCCGGACGCGGCCCGCCGGCGACGGCGAGCTGGCGTTCCGAGGGAACTGGCCCGGACTGGCCGAGGCCCAGTTCGAGCCTTTCGCGCTGATTCTGGGCGGTCCGCCCTCGGCGCTCCCGGCGGGGTTGCGGCCGGTGGGTCGAGGCCTCGTGTTTGGCCCCACGCTCGAGCCGCTGCGCAAGCCGTTCGGCGTGAGCCTCGCGGTCCCGTCCGCCGACAGCGCGGAGCGGATCGGCTTCTACCAGGACGACGGCTCGGGCTGGTCGTGGCTCTCGTCGAAGCGTGAAGGCGGTAGCCTCGTCGCCTCGACGCGGCGGCTCGGCTCGTTCGCGGTCGCCATCGACGACACGCCGCCCATCGTCGCGCCGCTCAAGGCCCCGCGTCGCGCGGCGCGCACGCCGTACTCGCGCTGGGCGCTCGAGGCGCGCGCGTCGGACGGCGGCAGCGGCGTCGATGCGCGCGGCTCGTACTTCACCGTGGACGGCCGGCGCGTGCCGAGCGAGTGGGACTCCGAGGTCGGACTGCTGCGCTGGAAGCCGCTCGCTCCGCCCGCGAAGGGCGCGCACGTCTACCAGGTCGTGGTCGCCGATCGCGCGGGGAACACCCGTCGCTCGAGCGGCCGCTTCGTGCTAGATTGACCCGCGACGTGCCGGTCCCCGCGACGCCCTGAGTGTTGTTCACCCCGTCGGGCGCGCGAGTCGGCGGGCTTCCTGCGCAGGACGCGCCATGAGACACGCCGACTTCGTCCATCTCCACAACCACAGTGACTACTCGCTGCTCGATGGCGCCAGCTCCATCCCCGGGATGGTGGCGCGCGCGGCCGAGCTGAAGATGCCCGCGCTCGCGCTCACGGACCACGGCGCGATGTTCGGCGCGATCGAGTTCTACAACGCGGCGCGCAAGGCTGGCGTGAAGCCCATCATCGGCATGGAGGCGTACGTCTCGCGCACTTCGCGCACGGACCGCTCCAGGCCGAGCGCCCACCACCTGGTGCTGCTGGCGCGCGACGAGGCGGGCTTCCGCAACCTGATGCGGCTGTCCTCGCTCGCCTACCTCGAGGGCTTCTACTACAAGCCGCGCGTCGACCACGAGATCCTGGCGCAGTACGCCGACGGCCTGCTCGCGCTTTCCGCCTGCCCGCAGGGCGAGGTGGCGACCGACCTGCTCGAGGACCGCGACGACGCGGCGCTGAAGACCGCGATGACGTACCGCGACATGTTCGGCGCCGAGAACTACTTCCTCGAGGTGCAGAACCACGGGCTCGACATCGAGGTGAAGATCCGCGAGAAGGTGCGCGCGCTGTCGGCGCGCAGCGGCATCCCGATCGTGGCGACCAACGACTGCCACTACCTGTCCGCCGACGACACCGACGCGCAGGACATCCTGCTCTGCATCCAGACCGGCAAGACGATCCACGATGCGCAGCGCATGCACGCGCTGGCGCAGCTCCACTTCCGCGATCCGGCCGAGATGGCGGCGGCGTTCACCGACTTCCCGGACGCGCTGAAGAACACGCTCGCGGTCGCCGAGCGCTGCAACCTGCAGATGGCGTTCGGCAAGCCGCTGCTGCCGGAGTTCCCGCTGCCGCCCGGCAAGACCGCCGACGAGGTGATGCGCGAGCTGGCGTGGACGGGCCTGCACGAGCGCTTCGGCGGCTTCCACGCGGTCACCGAGGAGATGCACAAGCGCTTCGAGTACGAGCTGGACGTGATCTGCCAGATGGGCTTCGCGTCGTACTTCCTGATCGTCCACGACTTCATCCACTTCGCGAAGTCGCACGGCATCGGCGTGGGCCCGGGGCGCGGCTCGGTCGCCGGCTCGCTGGTGGCGTACGCGCTGCGCATCACCGACATCGATCCGTTGCGCTACAACCTGATCTTCGAGCGCTTCCTCAATCCCGGCCGCGTCACCATGCCGGACATCGACATCGACTTCGACGACCTCCGCCGCCACGAGGTCATCGACTACGTGAAACAGAAGTACGGCGAGACCAGCGTCACGCAGATCATCACGTTCGGCACCATGGGTGCCAAGGGCGTGGTGCGCGACGTGGCGCGCGCGCTCGGCATGCCGCCCGCGAGCCAGAACGAGCTGGCCAAGCTGGTGCCCGACGGGCTGGGCATGACGCTCGACCGCGCGTTCGAGCTGTCGCCCGAGCTCAAGAACCTGGGCCAGCGCGGCCCGGAATTCGAGCGGCTGCTGCGCGGCGCGAAGACGCTCGAGGGCCTCGCGCGCCACGCCTCGACGCACGCGGCAGGCGTGCTGATCACGCCCGGGCCGCTGCTCGACTACGTGCCGCTCTACCGCCAGAAGGACGAGTCGGTCACGACGCAGTGGGACATGAAGTCGGTCGAGAAGGCCGGATTGCTCAAGATGGACTTCCTCGGCCTGCGAACGCTCTCGGTGCTGCAAGAATGCGTGGAGCTGGTGAAGGCGCATCACGGGGTCGAGCTCGACATCGAGACGCTGCCGGTCGACGACGCGGCGGCGTACAAGGTGTTCCAGGACGCCGATACCGTTGCGATCTTCCAGTTCGAGTCCTCGGGCATGCGGGACTACCTCAAGCGCCTGCGACCGACGGTGCTCGAAGACCTGATCGCGATGAATGCCCTCTATCGGCCGGGTCCGATGGAGAACATCCCGTACTTCATCGACTGCAAGCACGGTCGGCAGGTGGCGCGGTATGAGCACCCCGGGCTCGAGCCTATCCTGCAGGGCACCTACGGTGTGTTCGTCTACCAGGAACAGGTCATGGCCGCGGCGAACCGCCTCGCCGGCTTCACCATGGCTCAAGCCGACGAACTCCGGCGCGCGATGGGCAAGAAGCTCGTCGACGAGATGGAGGCGAAGCGGAAGGCGTTCGTCGAGGGCTGCGTCCATCACAAGATCTCCGCCGCGAAGGCCGAGAAGATCTTCGCGACGATGGAGAAGTTCGCGGGCTACGGGTTCAACAAGAGCCACTCCGCCGCCTACGCGCTCGTCGCGTACCAGTGCGCCTACCTCAAGGCGCACCACCCGGCCGAGTTCATGGCCGCCACGCTCACCTCCGAGATGGCGGACAGCACGCGCATCGTCACGCTGATCGAGGAGTGCCGGCGCATGCGCATCGCGGTGCTGCCGCCGGACCTCAACCGCTCGGGCTGGAAGTTCACGATCGAGGGCGACGCGATCCGCTTCGGGCTCGGCGCGGTGCGCAACGTCGGGCAGGGGGCGGTCGAGGCGATGCTGGCCGCGCGCGACGCGGGCGGTGCGTTCGCGAGCCTGTGGGACCTCGCCTCGCGCACCGACGCGCGCACGCTGAACCGGCGCGTGCTCGAGAGCCTGGTCGCGGCCGGGGCGTGCGACGCGCTCGGCGGGGAACGCGGGGCGCTGTTCGCGGTCGCGGGCCGGGTGCTCGAGCAGGCGGCGGCGCTGGCGCGCGAGCGCGCGAGCGGCCAGTCGTCGCTGTTCGGCGAGGGCGAGGGCTCGGTCGCGGTCGCGGCACCCGCGCTGCCGTCGGTGCCGGCGTGGACCAGCCGCGAGCGCAGCGCGCGCGAGAAGGAGGCGCTCGGCTTCTACCTGAGCGAGCATCCGCTGGAGCCCATGCGGGAGCGGCTCGCCAAGCTCGCCACGCATCCGATCGGCGAGGCGCTGACGCTCGAGGATCAGACCGAAGTGCGCCTGGCCGGACTGATCGCCGAGCTCAAGCCGATCACGACCAAGTCGGGCAAGCTGATGGCGATCGTCACGCTCGAGGACCTGACCGGGCGCATCGAGTGCACGGTGTTCCCCGACGTGCACGACCAGGTGCGCGCGCGGCTGGTCGTGGACGAGGTGGTGGTGGCGAGCGGGCGCATCGAGGTGCGCGAGGACCGCGGCATCAAGCTGCTGCTCGCGGACCTGAAGCCGCTCGCGGAGGCCAGCATCGCCTATCGGTCCGCGCTGCACATCGAGATGCGCGCCGAGGAGCTGGACGAGCGGCGCCTGGAGGACATCGACACCGCATTGTCGGCGCATCCCGGCGAGTCGGAGGTGTATCTTCACATCGTGCGTCCCGATCACTCGCGGCTGGCAATGCGTTCGCGGCGCTATCGCGTGTCCGAGGACGACGCCGTCATCACGACGCTGCGCGAGTGCTGCCCAGGGCTGCGCGCGCGCTGGGGGAAGGGAGCCGCATGACGACCTGGCTCGACTTCGAGAAGCCGGTGCTCGAGCTGGAGCAGAAGATCGCCGAGCTGCGCGCCCACGCCGAGGGCCAGGGGCTGCGCGCGGACGACGAGCTGGCGGACCTCGAGCGCAAGGCGGACGAGCTGCGGCGCGAGATCTACGCCAACCTGAGTGCCTACCAGCGCGTCCAGCTCGCCCGCCATCCGCGGCGGCCCTACACGCTCGACTACATCGAGCGGATCTGCACCGGCTTCACCGAGCTGCACGGCGACCGCCACTTCGCGGACGATCCGGCGATCGTGGCGGGCCTCGCGAGCATCGACGAGCGACCGGTGCTGCTGGTGGGCCAGCAGAAGGGGCGCGACACCAAGGAGAACCTCTACCGGCGCTTCGGGATGCCGAACCCCGAGGGCTATCGCAAGGCCCTGCGGCTGATGCGCACCGCCGAGCGCTTCCACCTGCCGGTGGTGACGCTGGTCGACACGCCCGGCGCCTATCCCGGGCTCGGGGCCGAGGAGCGCGGGCAGGCGGAGGCGATCGCCGTCAACCTGCGCGAGATGGCGCGGCTCGCCACCCCGATCGTGACGGTCGTGATCGGCGAAGGCGGTTCGGGCGGAGCGCTCGCGATCGCGGTGGCCGACGTGGTCCTGATGCTCGAGAACTCGGTGTACTCGGTGATCTCGCCGGAGGGCTGCGCTTCGATCCTGTGGCGCGACGGCAAGAAGGCCCCCCAGGCGGCCGAGGCGCTGCGCATGACCGCGGCGGACCTCGAGCGGCTGGGGATCGTGGACGGCATTCTCCCCGAGCCGGTCGGGGGGGCGCACCGCGACCACGATGCGACCGCGGCCGAGGTGAAACGCGCGATCGTCGGGCACCTGGACCGGCTCTCCGGTGTATCAGGGCCGGAGCTGGTCGAACGGCGCCTGATGAAGTACCGGCGCATGGGGGTTTTCCGGGAGGCTTGACCCCACTCGGAGCCGCTGGCTAGACTCGCTCCGCGTCGTCGCTGGCCGCCATCCGGAGAGGGACTCGCCCACGCATCTAGCTACTTCCGAGACACCCTGACGCGGGCCGGGCAACCGATCACGGCCGGCGCCGAACACGCCGCGCGAGCCCTCCGAGGAATCCCATGGTCCTGAGCCCCGATTTCCTGAGCATCCTCGTGTGCCCCGCCTGCAAGGGGGACCTCGACTACGATCCCGCGGCCTCCGCGCTCTCCTGCGCGAAATGTCGCCTGCGCTACCGGATCGTCGACGACATCCCGGACTTCGTCGACGGGGTGGAGTCCTTCTGAGCTCCGTCGCGCGGTCCTCGGCGATGCGCCACCATCCGCTCGTCCCGCTCGCCGTGGCGTTCCTGGTGATGGCGGGAGGGACCCGCGCGGCAGGGGCGCGACCCGAAGCGGTGACGCTGCTGCCGTCGGGCGGGACCACCATCCACTTCGTGGTCGACGTTCCGCCGCCGGCGCTCACGCCGCACCCGGGGGACGCCTCGCTCACCGAGATCGCGATGGACGGCTACACCGTGGTCGGCCCGGCCACCGAGCCCGGGCTCCCGGAACGCGTGCTCACGGTCGCCGTGCCGCCCACGGGCGATGTGCGCGTGCGCGCGCAGGCGGGCGAGCCGGTCGTGCGCGAGGGGGTGCTGCTGGCGCCGATGCCCCTCGCGTCGCCGGGGCGCGAGTTCGACAGCCCGCCGCGCCTGCGCAGCGCGTACGCGCAGGCCGGCCCGCGGCTCGGCGCTCGCGCGCGCCTGCTCGGGATCGGCTGGCTCCGCGACCAGCGGGTGGCGCGGATCGCCATCCAGCCGCTCGATTACGACGCCGCCGCGCGGCGACTGACCGCGGTGCGCCAGGTGGATGTCACCGTCGAGGTGGACGGCGCCGGCGCCGCCGTCGGCGGCGACATCGCCGCAGCGCCCATCGAGTCCGCGTTCGACGGCGTGCTGGCGGGGGCGCTGGTCAATCCGGAACAGGGGCGGGCGTGGCGCCGCGCGGAGCAGGACCGCGCCGCGGCAATGCCGGCCAGCGCGCTCAAGGCCGGTCGCATCGTTCACGGCGATACCGTCTTCGCCCAGCACCAGTGGATCAAGATCGCGATCCAGTCCGACGGGTTCTACAAGGTGCAGTTCTCGCAGCTGCGCAATCTCAAGCTGTTCAACGGCCGGACCAACGTACCGCTCGACAGCCTGCGGCTGTTCACCTGGCCCGGCTTCCCGGTGATGCCGGAGAACCAGTACTGCGACCTGTGCGGCTACCAGGAGGTCGCGCTGCGATTCGTCGAGAACCCGGCGGCGACCAACGACACGCTCGACCGCAACGACGAGTACTTCTACTTCTACGCACTCGGACCGAGCGGCTGGTCGAGCGTGTACGACTCGACGTACGCCGACACGCTGTTCATCGATCATCCCTACGAGACGACCAACTATTACTACCTCACGATCGCCGGCGACGGCACGGGGGACGAGACCCCCGTCGGCGGTGTGCCCCAGCGCATCGGCCTGCGCTCCGGCCAGGTGACCGGGAGCGCGACGGTGCCCGCGACGTTCCCGCAGCGGGTGCACTACGAGCGGGACTACGAGTACTTCCCGAACGCCCCGCCGCAGCTGAGCAACCGGCTGAATCTGTTCTGGGAGAAATGGTTCTGGAAGTCGCTGCAGAACGGGAAGACGTTCGTGATCGAGGACCCCACGCCGGACGCGCCCGGCGCCGACACCACGCAGAGCTTCCGGCTGCGCGCGCGGGTGTGGGGGATGGGCGCGAGCGACCCCTGCGACTACGGCGGCGTGCCGCCGGCGTTGCACCTGCTCGACACCCAGTTCAACGGGATCGCGCTGCCGCGCCTCGAGTGGAGCCAGCTCTACGCGACGCGCATCATCGACACGGTGATGACCGGGTTGCACACCCGGAACTCGCTCGAGTTCACGGTGCCGCAGCCGGCCGGGTCGTGTTTCACTCGCTTCGATCAGATCACGATCGCGTGGGTCGAGCTCTACTACCGCCGCCGCTTCGAGGCGAGCGGCGAACAGCTGGCGTTCGAGTCCGAGGCCGGGGGCGGGCAGTGGGAGTACCACGTCACCGGGTTCACCTCGCCGACCGTGCCGCGCGTCCTCGACGTGACCGATCCGCTGGCACCGTTCGAGATCACGGACGTGACGTACCAGGCGTCGGGCACGCCGGGGATCTCGACCGTGGTGTTCGAGCGGACCGAGGGGCGGCAGCGGCGCTACCGCATCCTGCCGGACAGCCTGATCGCTCCGGTCCCGAGCGCCCAGATCGAGGATGCCCCGGTCGCGCAGGTCGCGATCAAGGACCTCGGGTCCGAGGAGCAGCGGGCGCAGGCGCTCATCATCTACTACGACGGATTCAAGGCGGCGGCGGACTCGCTCGCCGCGTGGCGGCGCACGCGCCTGCCGGTGGACGTGCCGGGGCCGTTCACAGTGGTGTCCATCCCCATCTCTGCGCTCTACGACCAGTTCTCGGGCGGGCGCACGGATCCGGCCGCGATCCGCGACTTCCTCCGCGCCGCGTACTACAACTGGGCGGTGCGGCCGCAGTTCGTGACGCTGCTCGGCGACGCCTCGTACGACTTCAAGGACCTGCGCGGACTGGCGGGCGCGGGGCGGCCGGGCACGCTGATCCCGTCGTACGAGAACGGATTCGACTTCGGCCTCGACCGGCAGTTCGCGAGCGACGACTGGATGCTGAACGTCGACAACGCCGTCCAGGTGATCCCGGACTTCTTCGGCGGACGCATTCCCGCCGAGGACGCGAGCACCGCGCTCGGCTACGTGAAGAAGCTGCTCAGCTACGAGCGCACGGCCCCGTTCGGCGTCTACCGCAATCGCCTCATGCTGGTGGCGGACGACGACGTGAAGGGCGACTCACCCGACTTCCTGTTGTGGACGCACCTGCGCCAGACCGCGGAGTTGGACGAATTCGCGACGCCGCCGCACCTCGACCGGCGCTACGTGTACCTGCACAAGTACCTGGTCGGCCCCGGCTCCACGCGGCCGGGCGCGCGCTCCGACATCTTCAAGTACGTCGACGAGGGCGTGCAGATCTTCAACTTCGTCGGACACGGAAGCGCGTTCAAGATCAGCGACGAGGGCGTGTTCCTGTACTCCGATCCGGGCTCGCTGAAGAACGACGACAAGCCGACCGTCTTCATCTCGGCCTCGTGCGACGTCGGCAAGTTCAACGACCCCGAGTTGCAGGGGCTGGGCGAGCGGCTGGTGCTGAGCGGGACCGGCGGCGCCGTGGGGGCGATCTCGGCGACCGAGGAGGCATTCAGCGGCGAGAACGCGACGCTCAACCGCACGGTGTTCACGCGCATCTTCCAGCGCGACACCCTCGCCGGTTCCGGGCGCTACTTCGTCGGCCTGTCCGACGCGTTGCTGACGGGCAAGCTGACCGGGACCACGAACTCGCAGAAGTACCAGCTGATGGGCGACGCGGGTGCGCGGCTCAACCTGCCGGAGCTGTGGGTGACGTTCTCGATCTGGGATTCGGCCGGCACCACGCCGGTGACCGACGTGCGGCGGGGCCAGGTCGTGACGTACCGCGGCGAGGTGCGCGAGTCGCCCCGCTCCGACGCGCCGCTGG
This sequence comes from Candidatus Eiseniibacteriota bacterium, assembly GCA_963725865.1. GTDB lineage: Bacteria > Eisenbacteria > RBG-16-71-46 > RBG-16-71-46 > RBG-16-71-46 > CAVSAC01. Next base: position 298,185 of record CAVSAC010000010.1, on the reverse strand, counting down.
CGCCGTTGGAGGGTATCGCGGACGTGCTGATCGAGGACTCGCAGCCGCGCGAGCAGGCGCCCGACTGCCGCGACGTGCCGGGCTGCCTGGACCGGCCCTTCTACTATTACTACGCTGGCGCGATGTTCCGCGGCGACGTCTCGGTCCACGGCGGCCGGTTCGAGGGCAAGTTCGTGGCACCGTTGGAGGCGCGGCTCGGCGGTCGCGCGCGCATGCGCGGCTACGTGCAGGGCACTCCGCTGACCGGCGGCACCATCGACGGCGCCGGCAGCGTGTTCACCTCGGTCACCGCGGGCACCAGCTCGGCCTCGGACGCCGAAGGCCCGCGCATCGCGCTGTCGTTCGCGGGCGGCTCGACCTCGGTGCGCAAGGACGCCCTGCTGCAGGTCGACCTGGCGGATCCGAGCGGCATCCTGACCACGGCGCACACGCCGCAGAACGGGATCGTGGTGACCATCGACGACAACACCACCACCCGCACCGACATCACCTCGTCGTTCCGCTACGCGGCGGACTCGTATCAGAACGGCAACGCGACCTTCCAGCTGCCGGACCTGGCTCCCGGCTCGCACACCATCCGGGTGTCGGCGGCGGACAACCTGGCGCTCGGACTGTCGGCCGGACAGCATCGCGCGAGCGCGGTCATCGCATTCGACGTGGTCGACACACCGCCGCTCTCGGTGGCCCGCACCTACCTGTTCCCGAACCCGGCCCGCTCCGGCGGCTCCGGCGGCGGCGGCACGTTCGTGGTGGACGCACCGGGCGACTCGATCAACGTCCTGTTGCGCCTGTATACCGTCACGGGACGCCTCATCCGCACCCTGGTGGCCCCCGGCGGCCTCGGTCAGGTGCAGCTGCCGTGGGACGGGCTCGACGCCGACGGCGACGCCCTGGCCAACGGGGTCTACTTCTATAAGGTTTACGTCTACGCCCGCGTCGAGGATGGAAAGAGCAGCGCTCGTCAGCGAGCCATCGGGGAGGGGCGGGTGGTGGTGGTAGGTCACTGACGCCCGGCTCCGTGGGGACTGGCCAGCCGCCGCGGCCGGCCGGACCTCAGAATTCGGGAGCCGATCGCGGCCGTGCGGTGTAGTATCCCTGTCCGCTCTGCGAGTGGGGGTATTCCGTCCTGGAGGTAGAATCGCATATGCGCTTGAAGACCACGGTGTTGGCGGTCCTGGTCGGGGTGAGTCTGTCGTCCGTCGCGCACGCCCAGGGCACCGGCCGGTCGCTCGATATCCAGCCCGGCGCCCGCTGGAACGGCATGGGTGCCGCCGGCGTCGCAGTGGCTGACGACGCCACCGGGGCGACCTGGTGGAACCCGGCGGGGCTCGGTTTCGCGGAACGGAGCGCGGTGGAGTTGACCTACGCGCAGCTGGTGCCCGGCCTGGCGACCGACGTGACCTACAACTACGGGACCTGGGTCCAGCCGATGGAGGGCTGGGGCGCCTTCGGCTTCGGGCTGGTGTTCCTCTCCTACGGCCAGAGCGAGGGCGCGGATGCCTCGGGCAACTCGACCGGCACGTTCGGCTCGAACGAGTTCTCGCCGGCGCTCTCGTACGGCACCCGGCTGCTGCCCGACCTGGCGGTCGGAGCGACGCTCAAGTACATCCGCATCCAGCTGGCGCCGACCAGCCAGAGCGGCGTCGGCTCCACGTTCGGTCTCGACCTCGGCGCGCTCTACAAGATCCCGGCCGCCCGGCTCAATCTGGGCGTGAACGTGCAGAACCTCGGGCCGAGCGTGACGTTCATCAACGAGGACCAGGCGAGCCCGCTTTCGCGCAACGTGCGCGTGGGCGCGGCGTGGACCGCGCTACAGAGCAAGCAGCTCGCGTTCATGATCGTTGGCGACTTCAACCAGTCGCTGGTGACGAACGACTTCCGCGTCTACAACGGCGGCGTCGAGGCGCGCTACACCGATCAGATCGCCGGGCGCCTCGGCTACTACGACGACCCGCTCGGGGACATCAAGGACCTCACCTACGGGCTCGGCATCAACTGGAAGAAGCTCAGCCTCGACTTCGCGGGCATCCCGCAGGCGAAGGACTCGGGCCTCGACTACGTGAAGAAGATCACCCTGGGGTACCGCTTCTAAACCCGGGGTGAACGTGACCCATCCTCGCGGACTGCTTTTCCTCCTCCTCCTGGCCGTCTCCTCGGTGGTCGCGGGCGCCTCGGCGCACGCGACCACTGGCGTTCGGGTCCAGCGCGTGATCACCCCCGACGCCGCCGCGCGCCTGCGGGCGCGCGGGCTGCCGGTGCGGGCGGGCGTCATGACGCCCGACGAGCTCGCGGGGGTGCGGGCGCGCCAGCGCGCGTCGCACGCGTTCCCGCACGTGCTCGCCGCGCCGGGTCTCGACTGGTCCGCGAACGCCAGCCGCCGCACGGGCTGGTCTCGCCCCGTGCGCGATCCGCGCAGCGCGCGCCTGCGCCACGCCGAGGCCACCGACCTCGGCCCGCCCGACACCCTGCGGGTCGCGATCCTGCGAGTGGACTTCCTCACCGATCGTGGCGGATCGGCCTCGTCCGGCGACGGCCACTTCGATCTCACTGACGACACCACCAGCCCGCCGATCGACCGCGCGCCCCGCAATCGCCAGTACTTCGAGAAGCAGGCGGAGGCGCTCGCGCGCTACTACGACGTCCAGACCTACGGGCGCGTGGTCGTGCAGCCCGACGTGTGGCCGCGCTCGCAGAACGGCGCCTACTCGGCCACCGACATGGCGGACTTCGGCCCCTGGTCGTTCGGGCAGGGCATCTACCGCGCGGCGGTCGACATGTTCCGCACGATGTTGTTTGCCGCAGACTCGCAGTCGATCGCGCTCGGCGATCGGATCCCGTGGGACCGCTACGACCGCATCGTGATCATCCACGCCGGCAGCGACCTGCAGAGCGACGTCCAGCAGGACAGCAAGGAGGACATCCCGTCGTTCACGATCGGGGTGTCCGACACCGACGTGGTGATCTTCCCGGATTCGACCACGCGAGCGATCGACCGCGCCTCGTTCGTCCCCGAGACCATCACGCAGGACCTGCCCCGCAGCTTCTACGGCACCATCAACGGCGTGCTCGCGCACGAGTGCGGGCATCTGTTCTTCGGGTTCTTCGACGTGTACGACATCGAACAGGGCTTCTCGGTGGTCGGCCAGTGGAGCCTGATGGACAGCGGTAACCAGGTGTTCGCGCACGTCTTCCTCCCGGACGGCACCGACGTCCCGGTCATCGGCCTGCTGCCGCCGAGCATCGACCCGCTCCAGCGCGGCTGGGCGACCGACGCGATCCAGCGCTGGCCGCTCGACTGGGGCGTCGAGGACACGCTGCGATCCAGCGAGCGGCACCCCGACATCCGCCGCCTCGACCTCTCCGGGGACGAATACCTGCTGCTCGAGAACCGCTACCTGTCGCCGGCCGATTCGGTGCAGCTCGACCAGGACTCCACCACCCGCGTCATCATGGGGCCGAAGGCGCCGGACCGCTTCGAGTACGACGCGCTGCTGGATGGCGGCGGCGTCCTGGTGTGGCACGTCGACGAGAGCGTGATCCCGCTCGAGTTCGCGTTCCCGCTCGACACCGCCCTGCGCGTCAATCCCGACTACGGCATCAACACCAACTACTCCCGGCTCGGCTTGAGCGTGGTGGAAGCCGACGGGCTCAACGATCTCGGCGATCCCTCGTCGATCTTCTACGGGCTCACCTCGCGCTTCGATCCGTTCTACGTCGGCAACAACACGGTGCTCTCCGACAGCACCGCGCCCAGCCTGATCCCGCACATCGGCACCCGCACGCACATGCGCGTCGATTTCCTCGACACGCTGAGTGCGACCATGCGGGTCCGCGCGTCGCGCGACTGGGCGCTGCCCGGCTGGCCGCGCAAGGAGCCGTTCCCGCTCGGCGGCGCCGAGCTGCTCGCGGTCGACACCGACGGCGACCTGATGCCCGAGATCGCGTGGGCCGGCGGCACCCGCGACAGCTCCGACTCCTCGGACGTGTTCGTGATGAAGCTCGACGGCACCAACCACCTCGGCCAGACCCCGCCGCGGCTCGCGCACCTCGACCGGCGCCCCGACCCGCGCATGGCCGCGATCGCGGCTCCCGGCGTGGGAGCGCCCGGCGCGCTGTTCGCGGTGGTGACGCGCGAGGCGTTCCCGGGCGACACCGCCGCCGGCTGGCTGCACGTCTTCGACGCCGCGGGCCTCGAGCACGGCGGCTTCCCGGTCAAGGTGGGATCGAATGCCACACCGCCGGTGATCGCCGGCAGCTATCCCAACGCCGCCGTGTTCGTGGGACAGAGCGACCGCCGCGTGCACGCCTACGCGCTCACCGACGGGCTGCCGATCATGGCCAGCGACGCGCTGCCGGACGACATCTCAGGGACTCTCGCCGTGCGCATCGACGCCGTGGGCCCCGACGCCCCCGCGCCCGGACAGCCGCCCTCCCTCATCGGTGCGTTCGCCGCCGGCTCGCGCGACGGCAACGTGCTGCTCAGCACCTTCTGCTTCGGCGTCTGCCCCGCCCTGCCGGGCCCCGGCGGCGGGTGGCTCAAGCGCGTTCGCAACGGGGCCGGCTTCGAGCCCGAGTTCCTGTGGATCCCCTTCGGCGGCTCCGGCACCGCGGCGGCGCCGCCGTGCGCGAGCACGTACTCCCTCGTGGTGCGCGACACCGATCGGCTGTACGCCTTCTGTGAGAACGGCGATCCGCTGCCGGGCTGGGGACGCGCCTTCCCCGACTCGCTGGCGCCCGGGCTCGGCGCCGGAGATCCCGACGGCGACGGCTATCCCGAGGTGCTGGTGCAGACCGTGCGCTCGGGAGTGGCGTTCGTGAACGCGACCGGCGGCCCCTCGCCGGGCTGGCCCAAGCGGCCCACCGACGAGGACCTGCCGAGCGCGGCGCCGGCGCTGGCGGCCGACGTGGACGGCGACGGCCGCAGCGAGGTGGTGACGATGAACGCCAGCGGCACCATCTCGGCGCTCACCGCCACCGGCCGCGAGGCCCCGGGCTGGCCGCTCGCCAGCGGCGCCGGCGCCGCCGGCGGGCCGGTGCTCGCGGATCTCGACGGCGACGGCGCGCTCGAGCTGATCGCGCCCGACCACGTCGACCGGCTGTGGGCCTACTCGATCGGAGCGCCCGCGCGCAGCGGCCCCTCGGTGGCCTGGCCGATGCTCGGCGGCGATCCCGGCCGCACCTGCGCGCTGCCAGCCGCCCGCACGTCGGTGGCGCGAGCGGCGAGCAGCGGACCGCTGGTGAAGGGCACCCTGGTCGCGTATCCGAATCCCGCGCGATTCAAGCCGGTGACGTTCGCCTACCAGCTCACCGAGCCGGCTCGCGTCGACTTCCGCGTGCTCGACACGTCCGGTCACGAGGTGGCGTCGTTCGCGCGCGACGGCGTGCAGGCGGACAACCTGGTGACGTGGGATCCCGGCGCGCTGCCCGCCGGGCTGTACCTGGTGCAGGTGCGCGTCCACTCGCAGGGTCACGAGTACCACCAGACGCTCCAGGTGGGACTGCTGCGATGAGCGCGCGGCGGGCGGCGGTCGTGGTCGCGCTGGCGCTGCTCGGCTGGGCGGCCGCGGCGTGGGCCACCGAGACGCACGGCTCGCCACTCGCGCTGGCGATCATGGCGGGCACCGAATCGCCGCGGCTGTTCCTCGCGCAGCGCGCGATCGAGCGCACGTGGGGACCGTCCGAGGACAGCGTGTACGCCGAGGTGAAGGTGGCGGACTGGAAGTCGGAGGGCGCCGCCGTCGCCGCGTCGGCCGCGATCCCCGGCGCCGGGCAGCTCTACGTGGGGGAGAACAGCGGCTACCTGTACCTGCTCGCGGAGGCCACGGGCTGGGTCTCGCACACGCTCTTCAAGCGCGGCGCCGACGACCGCCGGGACGATGCGGTGAAGTTCGCGGGCAGTCCCACCGACCCCGCGAGCGCCTGGTCCGCGGAGCGCTGGGCGAGCGCCACCGGCGGCGATCCGCAGGAGATCCTCGCACTCTATGCCGCCGACCGCTCCGCCTACCTGCGCACGCTGGCGGGCGACGACCGCTACCTCGCCGGCTGGGCCGGCGAGTCCCAGGCGACCCGCGGCTCGTTCAACGACCTCCGCAGCGACGAGCAGAAGCTGATGCGCCGCGCCCGCTACGCGACCTGGGGGCTGGTGCTCAATCACACGATCTCCGCGGTCGACGCGCTGCGCGCCGCCCGCATCCACGACCTGCCGCTGCGCCGCAATCTCGACCTCCGGCTCCAGAGCGGCTGGCGCCGCGGCGGGCCGACGATGATGGCGGTGCTGGTGAGGAGCTTCTGATGCCGCTGATGCCGCACCCGTCCCGCGTCGTGCTGTGGATGGCCGCGCTCGTGGTCGCGCTGCCGAGCGTGTCCGCCGCCGAGGTGACGTCGGTGCTGTTCGGCGCGACTTCGGCGCCGTTCGCCGATTCGCCGGTGCCGACGTCGTCGCTGGCGCTCGAGTCGCCCGCGCTCACCGGCGACGAGGAGCTGCTGGCGGCGCGCATCAGCGGGGACACCCCGCGCGCGCCCAAGCCGCCCAAGCCCGGCCGCCGCTCCAAGGAGCGCGCCCCACGCCCGCCGCGGAACGCGCCGGCCGTGCTCGACGCTCACCGCGCGAGCCTGCTGCTGCGCTCGCTCACGCTGCCCGGCTGGGGACAGGCCTCCGCCGGCCGCCGCACCTCCTCGAAGGTGTTCCTGGCCGCCGAGGCGGGAGTATGGGGCTCGTTCACCGCGTTCCGGATCCAGCAGGTGATGCGCCGCCAGACCTACGAGCGCACCGCGCGCATCTACGCCGGCGTCGACCTGCGCGGGCGCGACGAGGAATACCGCCGCACCGTGGGCTCGTTCCTCAGCAGCGACGAGTACAACCAGTTGGTCGTGTTCCGCGACGCCGCCAACCTGCACTACAACGATCCCGCCGCGTACCGCGCCTACATCGCCGAGCACTCGATCGGTGGGAAGGACGCCTGGTCGTGGGGGAGCGTGGCCGATCTGCTGCGCTACCGTGGCGAGCGCAAGAACGAGCAGCGCGCCGGGCTGCGCGCCAACACCGCGCTCGCGCTGGCGGTCGCGAACCGGCTGGTCAGCATGATCCACGCCGCGCGGGTCGCGGGCCGGCCGGTCGCCACCCAGCACACGTGGCACCTCGAGTGCGTCCCGGCCGGCGAGAACGATCCCACCGCATACCATCTCCAGCTGCGGACGGGATTCTAGAGGGGGGCTCGGCTCCCGTGTCGGTCTCCATGCTGGTGCTGGTACTCGCCCTCGCGCCCCCCGGGGCGCCGCGAGCGCTCGCGGCCGCGCCCGCGGATCCCGCGCGCCGCGCCGCGACCGTGGCCCCGCAGGCGCAGACCGCCGACAGCGTCCCGGCGGCCCCGGCGTCGAGTGCCTCGCCGGACTCCGCGGCGCGCACCGCTGCGGCGCCCTTCGAGCTGCGCGCGAGCGTGGTGCTGGAGGGACGCAGCGCCGGCGACAGCGCGCTGGTGGAGCCGAACGGGCTCGCGGTCGACGCGTTCGGACGGCTGTGGGTGAGCGACGCCACGCTCCATCGTCTCGAGCGCTACGACGCGGCGGGGAACTGGCTGGGCGTCTCGGGCGGACTGGGCAGCGACACCGGCCAGCTGCGCCGACCGGGCGCGGTGGCGCTGCTCGGGACGCTGTCGATCGGGGTGCTGGACCGCGAGAACCGCCGCGTGGTGACGTGCGACCTGTTCGGACGCTGGCTCGGCACGCTGGCCGATCTCGCCAGCGCCGCGCTCGCGGACGAGCTCGGCCGCATCGACCCGGTCGACCTTGCCGCCGATCGCGGCGGCGGCTGGTTCGTGGCCGACGCCGAGCGCGACCGGGTGCTGGCATTCGACGCCGCGGGCACCTTCCTGCGCGCGATCGGCGGCTTCGGCCCGCGGCCCGGCTCGTTCCGGGGCCTGCGCGGCCTCGCACTGGCGCCGCGGGGCGAGCTGGTCACCACCGAGCGCGGCGGCGCGCGGGTGCAGCGGCTCGACGCGGGCGGGCGCGCGGTGGCGAGCTGGCCGCTGCCGGTCCAGCCGGGCCGCGCCGCGCTGCCGGTCGCGGTGGACGACGCACTCCGCACCGCGGTGGCCGACGAGGCCACCGGGCGGCTGTGGGTGTTCGACGCCGGCGGCCGCCTGCTCGCGACCGTCGCCGGGCTGACCGCGCCGCGCGCGCTGGCGTTCGCGCCGGGCGGCGAACTGCTGGTGGCGGAAGCCGCGGGTCGCGTGCGCCGCTTCGCGCTCGTCCCGCACCCGCGGGACGACTAGAGCATGCGCCGGCTGGCGCGCGCGTCCGCGATCCTCGCCCTGTTGGCCGCGACGGGCGCGCGCGCGGACGAGCCGCCGTGGGTGCGCGATCCCGCCTGCGGCGTCGCGCCGCTCGTGATGCGCTCCGGCACGCTCGTGTACCGGCTGCCGCATCCGTTCGTGCGGGCGGGCTCGGACACTGTGCGCACGCGCGGCGGGCTGCTGGTGCGCGGGCGCGACTACGTGCTCGATCCGCTGCGCGGCGAGCTGCGCCTGCTGCACGAGCCGGCGGTGGGCGACACGCTGTGGGTGGGGTCGTGCTGGCTGCTCGCGCCGCCGCCGCTGGAGTTCCAGCTCGACCACTATCGCCCGCCCTCGCCTGCGGCCGACAGCGTGACGCTGCCGTCCCCGCCGGCACCGGCCACCGGGGCCGCGCCGACGCGCGCCGGCAGCCAGCGCTCGCCGTTCAGCGCGCCGGCCGGCGCCGCGCTCACGCTGACCGGGAACAAGACGCTGGCGGTCGACTTCGGCTCCAGCCAGGACGCCGCGCTGCGGCAGTCGCTGGACCTCGCCGTCAGCGGCAGCCTGGCGCCCGGCGTCACGCTGACGGGCGTGCTGTCCGACCGCAACACTCCGCTCACGTCGACCGGGAGCACCCAGGACCTGCAGGCGCTCGACCGCGTGCTGATCGAGCTCAAGGCGCCGCAGGCGAGCGCCACGCTCGGCGACCTGACGCTCGGGCTCGAAGGCGGCGAGTTCGGGCGCATCGAGCGCCGGCTGCAGGGCGCCCGCGGCAGCTATGAGGCGCACGGCCTGCAGCTCGTCGGCGCGGCCGCAAGCGCGCAGGGCGAGTTCCGGCGCATGGAGTTCCTCGGCGTCGAGGGCCGCCAGGGACCCTACGCGCTCACCGACCGCGACGGTGCGACCGGCGTGGCGGTGGTGGCGGGCAGCGAGGTGGTCACGCTCGACGGCCAGCGGCTCACGCGCGGCGAGAGCGCGGACTACTTCGTGGACTACGAGCGCGGCGAGGTGACGTTCACGAACAAGCGGCTGGTCACCGCGCAGTCGCGCGTCACCGTCGACTACCAGTACGCGGTCAATCGCTTCCGCCGCAACCTGGTCGCCGCCGGCGGGCGCTGGGAACGCCGCGCGGGCTGGGTGTTCGCGCGCGCGCTCAGCGAGGGCGACGATCAGGGCCGCCCGCTCGACCTGACGCTCGACGCCGCCGACCGTGCGGTGCTGGCCGCCGCCGGCGACTCCGCGTCGCGGGCCGTCGGCCCGGGCGTCACCGCGGGCGGCGGTGACTACGACACCGTGCGCGTGAGCCCCACCCGCCTGGTCTACGCGTACGCCGGTCCCGACTCGGGGGAGTTCCGCGTCTCGTTCGCGCGCGTCGGCAACGGCTCCGGCGACTACGCCGACTCCACCGCGGTCGAAGGCCGCACCGTGTTCCGCTACGTCGGGCCCGGCGCGGGTGCGTTCGTGATCGGTCGCGCGCTGCCGCTGCCCGAGTCGCACCGGTTGTGGGTCGCGGGCGGCGGGCTGCATCTCGGCATCGCCACGCTCGAGGCCGAGGGCGCGGTCTCGCGCTTCGACCGCAACACGTTCTCCGCGCTCGACGACGGCGATGACCAGGGCCGCGCGGCGCGGGTGGCGTTCGGCCTGCGCGGCCGCGTGCGCGGGCCACTGCCGGGCGAGGCGAGCGTTGGCGTGCAGACGCGCAGCGTGGGCCGCTCGTTCGCTCCGTTCGCGCGGCTCGAGCAGCCGTTCGCGCAGGAAGACTGGGGCGTGCCGCTGACCGCCGACCTCGAGCGGCAGGATCGCGTCGAGGCCACCACCCGCTACGCGCTGGCGAACGGGACCACGCTGCGCGCCACCGCCGGGCGCCTGCGCACGCTCGATGGGTTCACCGCGATGCGGCGGGACGCGGAGTGGACGCGCGCCGGCGTGCTGGGCGCGCACGCGCTGTGGGAGCGAGCCGAGGCCGAACGCGACGGCTGGCGCTTCCGCGATGGCGGGCGCGATCACCTGTTGGGCGAGCTGCGCTGGAACGGCCGCTGGCTGGAGCCGGCGGTGCGCGGCGAGGCCGACACCCGGCGGGCACCCAGCGACACGGGTCGCGTGGGCACCCGGTTCCGCGAAGGCGCGTTCGTGCTCCAGAGCCCGCGCGCGCTGCGCTGGCGCGCGCGCGTCGGGCTCGCGCTGCGCCGCGACGCGCAGGCGCGCGCCACCGGCTTCGAGGACCAGACCCGCGCGCGGACGTGGACCGGCGGCCTCGAGAGCCCGCCGGACGGCATGCTCTCCGTGACGCTCAACGTGCAGCGCCGCGACGTGCTCCCGCTCGCCGCGCTCCAGCGCACGCGCAGCGACCTCGGCAGCCTGCGGCTGCGCGGTCAGGATGTCCGGCGCGGGCTGCGCGGCAACCTGTCGCTCGAGATCACCAGCGAGGGCGAAAATCGGCGTTCGCGGCAGGTGGTGTTCGTGGGCGTCGGCCAGGGCTCGTACGATTCCACCGGCAATCTGGTCGGCCACGGTGACTACGCGCTGGTGGAGACCATCGCGCCGGAGCTCGACCGCGTCGCGCGCGCGGCCACCAGCGCGGCGACGTCGCTCGACTTCGGCAGCTCGGAGGCGTGGCGTGGCTCGCGCGTGGAGTTCGCGTTCGAGAGCGAGGCGCGCCGCCGCGGCGCGCTGCGCGGGACCGATGCGTTCGTCTCGCCGAACGCGGTGCTTGGCGATCCGGGGCTCTCGCGCGGCAGCGTGCTCCAGCGGCTGGAGGCCGATCTGGCGCCCGGCTCGCGCACCGCCGCGATGCACCTGCGGCTCGAGCGCCGGGTGACCGCCGATCGACAGTTCGTGGACTTCGCCCAGACCGTCGAGGACCGCCAGGGCACGTTGCGCTGGCGCGCGCGCCCCGGCGCCGCGGTGACGACCGAACTGGAGAGCCGCCTGCGCCGGCAGATCGCGGAGCAGCGCCTGCAGGCCGGCCGCGCGTTCCAGCGCACGCTGTTGGATGCCGGCGGCACCGGGCGGCTGGTGGTGACGCCCTCGAACGTCCTCCGTCTGACCGCCTTCGGCGAGGCCATCTGGAGCCGGCCCGCGGGACAGCCCGAGGTCACGCGCACGCTGCGGCTCGGCCCCGACGTCGGGATCGCGCTCGGCGCGCGCGGGCGCGCGGAGCTGACCGCCCGGCGCGCGTTCATCGCGGGACCGCCCGCGGTGGGGCTGCTGCCGAGCGCCGACCCGGCCGGCGCACCGCAGTGGGAGAGCACCGCGCGCGTGGACTACCGGGTGCGCGAGAGCACCACGCTCGGCGTGTCGATGGCGGCCCGCCGCTTTCCCGAGCGCTCCGCGCGCTACGACGGGCGCGCGGAGCTGAGGGCGTTCTTCTGATGCGCGCCGCCCAGCGATCCCGCGATCCGCTGGTGCGCGCCGTGGCGCTGGTCGCCGGCGTGCTCGCCGTGGCGCTGCCCGCGCCAGCGGCGCGCGCGGCGGCGCCGCGGGTCGAGGTGCACGGCGGTGGCCTGCCGGCCGCCACGATCGAGGCGACACTGGCTCCGGCGCTGCGGGCGCCCGGCGACAGCACCGTGCTCGCGGGCGCGCTCGCCGGCCTGGTGGCGCGACTGCAGGCGCTCGGCTACCTCGATGCCCACGCCGCGGCGGCGTGGGACACCAGCGACGGGCGCCGGCTGCGCGTCGAGGTCCGCGAGGGCGCGCGCGCGCGCCTCGCGGCGGTGATCGTGGAGGCGCCTTCGCGCGCCGACAGCGCGGCGCTCGGCGTCGCGTCCGGACTGGCGCCGGGCGGCTGGGCATCACCGCCGGCGGTCGCACAGGCGGTCGAGCGCGCGGTGCGGGTGGTGGCGGGCCACGGCTATCCGTACGCGGTGCTGGGCGTGAGCGGGTGGGAGCAGGACTCCAGCGGCGTGCGCCTGCGCCTGAGCGGCGCGCGCGGGCCCGCGGTGACGGTGGGCGGCGTGCGCATCGAGGGGCTCCTCGTGACGCGCCCGGCGTTCGCGCGCCGGGTGGCCGGCCCGCTGGCGGGGGCGCCGTACGACCGCGCCGCCGCCGAAGCAGCCCGCGAGCGGCTCGCGCAGACCGGACTGTTCCGCAGCGTCGTGTTCCAGGGACTCGAGGGCGAGCGCGACGTGGGGCGCGGCACGCTCGTCTACCGCGTCGAGGAGCCGCGGTACAACCGCTTCGAGGGCGTGGTCGGCGTGCAGGGCGCCTCCGGCACGGTCGGGCTCGCGCGCCTGGAGCTCGGGAACCTGCTCGGCAGCGGTCGCTCGATGGCGCTCGAGTGGCAGTCGCGCGGGCGCGGCCTCGCCGACTTCGGCGCGCGCTACGCCGAGCCGCTGCTGTTCGGCGCGCCGCTGCGGCTCGAGGGCTCGCTGTTGCAGCAGGTGCAGGACACGCTCTACACGCGCACGCGCTGGGGCGCCCGCGCGCGCTACGCGCTGTCGTCGCAGGAGGGCCTCGAGGCGGGGGCGGAGAACGAGAGCATCGTGCAGGCGCAGGGGCTGGTGCGCCAGGCCAGCCTGCAGAGCACCGTGTTCGCGCTCGACCACACCGCGCTCGACGCGGTGCTGGCGCCGCGCCGCGGGGTGCGGGCCCGGCTCGAGGCGTCGCAGGTGTTCAAGTCGGAGCGCCTGCGCCCGACCGGCACGCGCAGCGCGCGAGCCAGCACGGTGGACGGGCGGCTCGAATGGCATCGTCCGCTGCGGGGCTCCGCGGGGCTGGCGCTCGAGTGCCGCGCCGCCGCGCGCTTCAGCAGCGAACGCGTGCTGCCGGTGTACGAGCGCTGGCCGCTGGGCGGCGCGGCGAGCCTGCGCGGCCACGACGAGGAGGCGTTCCGCGTCGACCGCTTCGCGCTCTCGCGCCTGGAGTGGCGCTGGTTCCTGGGACCCGGCGGCCAGCGCGCGGCCCTGTTCTGGGACCACGCGTGGATGCAGACCCGGCTCGACGTGGCGGGAGGTGGGGACCGCCTCGACGTGAGCCAGCGCGATGGCATCGGCTTCGGCCTGCGGCTCGAGGCGGCCGGTGGGCTGGTCGGAGTAGACTACGGTCTCGCGCCCGGGCGCCCGCCGCTCGAGGGCAAGATCCACCTGCAGCTCATCTCCACGTTCTGACGCCCCGTCTTCCGGAGGTCCGTTTGTCGTCGCTGCGACAGGAGGTCGAGGCGGCGTTCGCGGCCGGCGGCACCCTCGCCGCCGGCTGGCCGCGCTACGAGGAGCGCCCGGCGCAGCGGGTGCTCGCGGCGGACATCGCGCGCACCCTCGCGGACGGCGGCGCGCTGCTCGCCGAGGCGCCGACCGGCATCGGCAAGTCGCTCGCCTACCTGCTGCCGGCGGTGCTGCTGGCCCACGGATCGGACCAGCGCGTGGTGGTCGCCACCTGCACCAAGTCGCTCCAGGACCAGCTGTTCGAGCGCGACCTTCCGGCGCTGCTCGAGGTGCTCGGCATCACCCTTCCGTGCGCGCGGCTGAAGGGCAAGCAGAACTACCTCTGCCCGAAGGAGCTCGACGGCCAGGTGGCGCGCGGGGCCGAGGAGGAGGACGTGCTCGAGGCGCTGCGGAGCTGGGCGGCCACCGATCCGGTCGGGGACCTCGACCGGTTCCCGGCCGAGGATGCGGAGACGTTCCGCCGGGTGCGCGCGCGGGTGGCGGCCGATCCCGATGCGTGCACGATCGCGACCTGCCGGCGCGGGCGCGAGTGCTTCTGGGTCCGCGCCCGCCGCCAGGCGGCCGAGGCGAAACTCGTGATCGTGAACCACGCGCTGCTCGCACTGTCGGGCGAGTCGCAGGGGCTGCTGCCCGACTTCGACGTGCTGATCGTCGACGAGGCCCACCGCCTCGAGGGCGTGCTGCTCGCGCAGCTCGAGCGCTCGGTGTCGCGCACGCGCTGCGAGGACCTGCTGCGCACGGTCGGCACCGCCGGCGCACGACGCGAGGGCGGACTGCTCGGGCGGGCGCGGCGCTTCGCGCTGCCGCTCACCGATCCCAGCACGCGCGAGGCGATCGACCGGCTCGCGGCCCGGGTGCCCGAGGCGCGCGCCGACGTCGAGACGCTGTTCGCGCGCCTCGATCCGCCCGGCGAGCGCCACGCCGTCTACGGCGCGCGGCGCCGCCACCGCTCGGTCGGCGAGCTGCTCGGCACCGACCTCGATCCGCTGGAGGCGGTGCTCGGCCACTGCACCGAGTTCGCGCGCACGCTCCATCGCCTCGCCGACGGGCTGGAGGCGAACGGCGCCGGCAGCGCCAGCGCGCTCGAGCTGGCGGCCGAGCTGGAGCAGATGGCCGGGGCGTTCGCCGCGCTCGGACTCGATCTCGACCAGCTGACCGACGCCCACGATCGCGAGTGGGTGTACTGGCGGACCGCCGGTACCCGCGGCGTGGAGCTGCACGGCGCGCCGGTGTCGGTCGGCGAGCACGCGCGGCGGCTGGTGCTGGGCCGTGCGCGGGCGGTGGTGCTGACGTCGGCGACGCTCTCCGCCGACGGCGACTTCGCGTTCCTCGCCGGCCGGCTGGGACTCGGCGAGGAATGGGGCATGCCCTACGAGAGCGCAGTGTACCCGTCGCCGTTCGATCTGAGGCGCCAGATGCGGGTGCTGGCGCTCGAGACCTCCGCCGAGGAGGCGGAGGCGGTGGCGGGCGTGGTCACCGAGCTGGCGCGCGCGGTGCCGCGCAACATGCTGGTGCTGTTCACGGCGCACGAGCGGCTGCGGCGCGCGCGCGCGCGCCTGCTCGAGACGCTGCCGGCCGGCGTGGAGCTGATGGCCCAGGAGTGGGACGGCACCGCGGGCATCCTCTCGGAGCGCTTCCGCGCGCGGCGCGGCGCCGTCTTGCTCGGCGTGCAGAGCCTGTGGGAAGGTGTCGACTTCCCGGGTGAGGCGCTCGAGATCGTGGTGGTGTCGAAGCTGCCGTTCTCGGTCCCGGACGACCCGCTGGTGGAGTCGCGCGGCGAGCGCCTGCGCGAGCGCGGACTCGACCCGTTCCGGCACGACGCGGTGCCCGAGGCGGTGCTGCGCTTCCGGCAGGGCGTCGGGCGGCTCATCCGGCGCGCCGACGATCGGGGGGTGCTGGTGGTGTGCGATCCACGTCTGACGAGCGCTTCGTACCGGCGTCCGTTCCTGGCGGCGCTCCCGTCGGCGCCCGTGCGGATGGGTGACGCGCGCGCGCTGGCCGCGGAGGCCGCGCGCTTCCTGGCGGGCGAGTTCCACGCAGGGGAGGACGACGCATGATCGAGCTCGGGTCGCGGCCGCTGACGCTCGAGGACGTGGCGCGCGTGGCGCGCGAGGGCGAAGGTGTCGCGCTCGGCGCGGCGAGCCGCGCCGCGATCGCGCGCGGGCGCGCGGTGGTCGAGCAGGCGCTGCGCGAGGACCGCGTGGTGTATGGCGTCACCACCGGCTTCGGCGACCTCAAGGACCGCCGCATCGCGCCCGAGCAGGTCGCGGCACTGCAGGTCCACCTGCTGCGCTCGCACGCGGCCGGTGTCGGCGAGCCGGCCCCGCGCGAGGTCGTGCGCGCGATGCTGCTGCTGCGCGCGGCCTCGCTCGCGCACGGCCACTCGGGAGTGCGCCCGGCGGTGGTCGAGGCACTGCTTGCGCTGCTCGAACGGGACGTCACTCCGATGGTTCCGATCCAGGGCTCGGTCGGCGCCTCGGGAGACCTCGCCCCGCTGGCCCATCTCGCGAGCGTGCTGATGGGCGAGGGCGAGGCGTGGCTCGGGCCGCAGCGGATGCCCGCGGCGCTCGCGCTGCGCGGCGCCGGACTGCAGCCCCTGGCGCTGGACGCCAAGGAAGGACTGGCGCTCATCAACGGCACGCAGTTCTCGACCGCCTTCGCGGCACTGGCGTGCGTCGACGCGCTCCACGTGTGGGAGGCCGCGATGGCCGCGGCCGCGCTGTCGACCGAG
Source organism: Candidatus Eiseniibacteriota bacterium (assembly GCA_963725865.1). GTDB lineage: Bacteria > Eisenbacteria > RBG-16-71-46 > RBG-16-71-46 > RBG-16-71-46 > CAVSAC01. The sequence continues at coordinate 282,025 of CAVSAC010000010.1, read as the reverse complement.
GTGCTGCTGGGCTCGTTCGCGCCGGCGCGCGAGGACGTGCAGGCGCTGCGCCCGTACCCGGGCGCGCGCGAGGCGGCGCGCCGGTTGCGCGCCTACAGCGAGGACTCGGCGCTGGTGGCGTCGCACGCCGACTGCGAGCGCGTGCAGGACGCCTACAGCCTGCGCTGCGTGGCGCCGGTGATGGGCGCGTCCTGGGACGCGCTCGCGCACGTGCGCGGCCAGCTCGAGGTGGAGTTCGGGAGCGTCAACGACAATCCGCTGGTGTTCCCGGCCAGCGGCGAAGTGGTCTCGGCCGGACTGTTCCACGCGCAGCCGGTCGCGCTCGCCGCCGACTACCTGAAGATCGCGGTCGCCGAGATCGCGTCGATCTCCGAGCGGCGCATCGACCGGCTGCTCGACCGCCGCGTCTCCGAGCTGCCGCCCATGCTCGCCGGCGACCCGGGGCTGGAGTCGGGCTACATGCTCGCGCAGTACACCGCGGCCGCGCTGGTGTCGGAGAACAAGGTGCTCGCCCATCCGGCGAGCGTGGACTCGATCCCGACCGGCGCCGGCCTCGAGGACCACGTCAGCATGGCGCCGATCGCCGCCCGCCACGCGCGCGAGGTGGTGCGCAACGCGGCGCACGTCGTGGCACTCGAGCTCTTGTGCGCGTGCCGCGCGCTCGAGTTCCGCCGCCCGCTCGCCGCCGGGCACGGCTGCGAGCGCCTGTACGGCGCCATCCGCCGCATCGCGCCGGCGCCCGAGGGCGATCGCCCGCTCTCCGGGCCGGCCGAGACCGTCGCCCGCTGGGTGCTCTCGCGCGCCCCCGTGCGGCTCGCCGAGGAGGTGTTGTCCGCATGAATCCGACCGCTTCCGCGCGCATCGTGCGCGCTCCGCGCGGCACCGCGCGCACCTGCAAGGGCTGGGCGCAGGAGGCCGCGCTGCGGATGCTGATGAACAACCTCGATCCCGATGTGGCCGAGCGCCCCGACGACCTGGTCGTCTACGGCGGCACCGGCCGCGCCGCGCGCTCGTGGGAGGCGTTCGACCGCATCGTCGCCACGCTCCGCGAGCTCGGCGACGACGAGACCCTGCTGATCCAGTCGGGCAAGCCGGTGGGGGTGTTCCGCACCCACCCGGGCGCCCCGCGGGTGCTGATCGCGAACTCGCTTCTGGTGCCGAAGTGGGCGACGTGGGAGCACTTCTGGGAGCTCGAGGGCAAGGGTCTCATCATGTACGGGCAGATGACCGCGGGCTCGTGGATCTACATCGGCTCGCAGGGCATCGTCCAGGGCACGTTCGAGACCTTCGCCGAGTGCGCGCTGCGCCGCTTCGGCGGCACGCTCGCGGGCCGGCTGGTGCTGACCGCGGGTCTCGGCGGGATGGGTGGCGCGCAGCCGCTCGCCATCACCATGAACGGCGGCGTGTGCCTGGCCGTCGAGGTCGACCCCGCGCGGGCCCAGCGCCGCCTCGACACGCGCTACTGCGACCGCCTCACGAGTTCGCTCGACGACGCGCTCGCGTGGGCGCGCGAGGCGCAGGCCGCGAAGCGTCCGCTCTCGGTCGCGCTGGTGGGCAATGCCGCCGAGGTGCATCCCGAGCTGCTGCGGCGCGGGATCACGCCGGACGTGGCCACCGATCAGACCTCGGCGCACGATCCGCTCCATGGCTACGTGCCCGCCGGGCTGACGCTCGCTCAGGCCGCCGCGCTGCGGGCCGCGGACCCCGAGGCCTACGTGCGCCGCGCGCGCGGTTCGATGGCCGAGCAGGTGAAGGCGCTGCTCGGCATGAAGGCGCAGGGAACGGTGCTGTTCGACTACGGCAACAACCTGCGCGGCGAGGCCGAGAAGGGCGGCCTCGCGCACGAGCTGGCGTTCTCGTACCCCGGATTCGTGCCCGAGTACATCCGCCCGCTGTTCTGCGTCGGCAAGGGGCCGTTCCGCTGGGCGGCGCTCTCGGGCGATCCGGCCGACATCGCGGCCACCGACGCCGCCGCGCTCGACGAGTTCCCGGACGACGCGAGGCTCCACCGTTGGATCCCGCTCGCCCAGAAGCACGTCGCCTTCCAGGGACTGCCGGCGCGGATCTGCTGGCTCGGCTATGGCGAACGCCACCGGCTGGGCCTGCGCTTCAACCGCATGGTGCGCGACGGCGTGCTGAAGGCCCCGATCGTGATCGGGCGCGACCACCTCGACACCGGCTCGGTGGCGTCGCCGTACCGCGAGACCGAGGCGATGCGCGACGGCAGCGACGCGGTGGCCGACTGGCCGATTCTCAACGCGTTGCTGAACACCGCCTCGGGCGCCTCGTGGGTGAGCGTGCACCACGGCGGCGGCGTGGGCATCGGCAATTCCATCCACGCGGGACTGGTGATCGTCTGCGACGGTACCCGCGAGACCGACGAGAAGCTGGCGCGGGTGCTCGTGAACGATCCGGGCACCGGCGTGATGCGTCACGCCGACGCCGGCTACCCGGAGGCCATCGCCCACGCGCGCGCGACCGGCATGCACCTGCCCAGCGTGACGTCGTAGCGGGGAGGAGGCCGCCATGTCCATCGGTCCGATGCGCGATCCGTCCGCCAAGGCGGTGGCGGGGCGCACCGCGTACCTGATCCTGCACAACACCTCCGAGGTCGTGACCCCCGACCCCGAGGGCACCCGCGTGCTGCGCTTCCCGCGTGGCGCGGTGGTGTTCCGCGACGGGCGCGTGCTCGAGGTCGGCACCGCCGCCGACCTGTTCCGCCGCCACGGCGAGGCGCGGCCGCTCAACGCCTACGGCCGGCTGGTGACGCCGGGCCTCATCGACTGCCACACCCACATGATCTTCGCGGGTCACCGCGCCGCCGAGTTCCAGCGGCGGCTGGCGGGCGAGTCCTACGCCGCGATCGCGGCCGCCGGCGGCGGCATCCGCTCGACCGTCAAGGCCACCACGCAGGAGCGCGACGACGCGCTCGAGAAGTCGCTCGCCAACCGCCTCGAGCGCTGGCGCGCGAACGGCTGCACCACGGTCGAGGTGAAGAGCGGGTACGGCCTCACGCACACCGGCGAGGTGCGGCTGCTCGAGCTGATGCGCGGCGCCGCGCAGCGGGTGCCCGCGCGGCTCCACCGCACCGCGCTGCTGCTGCACGCGCTGCCCGAGGAGTGGAAGGGCCGGCGCGAGAACTACGTCGAGGAGTGGTGTGCGCGCGTGCTGCCCGACATCGCGCGGCGGGAACTCGCGACCGGGGTGGACGCGTTCTGCGACGAGTTGGCGTTCACCGTCGAGGAGTGCCGGCGCCTGCTCACGCGCGCCCGCGACCTGGGCCTCATCGTCAAGCTCCACGCCGACCAGATGGGGCGCTCCGGGGGCGCCCAGCTCGCCGCCGAGCTGGGGGCCGCCTCGGCGGACCACCTCGAGAGCGCGATCGAAGCGGACTGGCAGGCGCTCGCGGCCGCCGGCACCGTGGGCGTGCTGCTGCCCGCCGCGGCGCTCACGCTGAACCAGCGCCTGCCGCGCGCCGAGATGCTGCGCCCGACCGGCGCGCGGGTCGCGATCGCCACCGACTTCAATCCCGGCACCGCGCCCGCGCAGTCGCTGCTGGAGTGCGCCGCGCTCGCCGCGCGGCTGTGCGGGTTCACCGCCGAGGAGTCGCTGCTCGCGATCACCTGGAACGCCGCGCGCGCGCTGCGGGTCGAGGCCGAGGTCGGCCATCTGAACCCCGGCGCGTGGGGCGACGCGGTGACGTGGGAGTGCGAGTCGCTCGAGGAGCTGACCTACTGGATGCCCGCGGTGCGGCCCGACACCGTGTTCATGCGCGGCGCCGACCTCGCGCTGCCGACGATCGAGCGCCGGGTGTGGCCGTGAGCGGCGCCCTGCCGGTGGTGCCTCACCGGCGCCCGCGCTCCGTGGGCCGACTTCCATCCGCCGCGTGGATCCACCGGCCATCCTGATCCCAAGGAGACCCCGTCCGTCATGCCCAAGCTCGTCGAATGCGTCCCCAACTTCTCCGAAGGCCGCCGCCCCGAGGTGGTGGAAGCGCTGATCGAGACCGTCGCGTCCGTGCCGGGTGCGATGGTGCTCGACAGCGAGATGGATCCCGACCACAACCGCTGCGTGCTCACGTTCGCGGGCGAGCCGGAGCCGGTGATGGAGGCCGCGGTGCGGGTGGTGAAGCGCGCGGCGGAGCTGATCGACCTGAACCAGCACACCGGCCAGCACCCGCGCATGGGAGCGACCGACGTGGTGCCGTTCGTGCCGATCGAGAACGTGACGCTCGAGGACTGCGCCGAGATGGCGCGCGTGGTGGGTCGGCGCATCGGAGAGGAGGCCGGCATCCCGGTGTTCCTCTACGAGGCCGCGGCGACGAGCCCCGCGCGCACCAGCCTCGCCGACGTGCGGCGCGGCGAGTTCGAGGGCCTGCGCGAGCTGATCGGCAAGGACCCCAAGCGGGCGCCCGACTTCGGTCCCGCGCACATCCACGCCACTGCCGGCGCGACCGCGGTCGGCGCGCGGCGCTTCCTGGTGGCGTTCAACGCCAACCTCAACACCGGCGACGTGCGGGTGGCGAAGGCGGTCGCGAACGCAATCCGCGAGCAGAGCGGCGGGCTCAAGAACGTGCGCGCGCTCGGCTTCTCGATCGAGGGGGGGAGGCGCGCGCAGGTGAGCATGAACCTGGTGAACACCGAGGCCACGCCGATCCACCGCGTGCTGGCGCTGGTGCGCGACGAGGCGGCGCGCCGCGGGGCGGCGATCGCGGGCTGCGAAGTGGTCGGGCTGGTTCCCGAGTACGCCCTGCTCGACGCCGCGGAGCACGCCCTGCAGCTCGAGGGCTTCCGGCGCGACCAGGTGCTCGAGCTGCGGCTGCGCACGCCCCCGTTGACCGGGGCGGTGACGCTGGGCGGGTTCCTCGAGCAGGTGGCGGGCCCGACCCCGACGCCCGGAGGGGGCACGGTGTCGGCGGTGGCGGGAGCGCTGGGGGCCGCGCTGGCCACCATGGTGGCCAACCTCACCCTGGGAAAGAAGAAGTACGCCGCGGCCGAGGAGGCGATGCGCCTCATCAAGCGGGAGGCCGCGGAGGGTCAGCGCGCCCTGCTCGGCCTCGCGCGTCGGGACAGCGAGGCGTTCGACGCCGTCCTCAAGGCGCGCCGGATGCCCCAGGGCAGCCCGGCTGAACAGGCCGAACGGGAGACGGCGCTCGCGACCGCGGAGCTCGATGCGACCCGCGTCCCGCTGCAGACGGCCGAGGCCTGTTTGAAGGTGCTCGAGCTGGCGGAACGGGCGGCCCGCCAGGGGAATGTGAACGCCGCCAGCGACGCGGGGGTGGCCGGGCTGCTGGCCGCGGCGGCGGCCGAAGGGGCCCTGCTGAACGTGCAAATCAACCTGAAGTCGCTGGCGCCCTCGGCCGATAAGACCGGCGTGGAGATGCGTCTGCACGACCTTCGCGCGGAGGTGGACAGTGGCCGCAACCGCTGTCGCGAGGCCGTGCAAGCAGCCTTGAGCGCCTGACAGGGACGACGGAGCCGGGGTGAGGCGTCGCCCGGCGCGCGCCCCGCGGAGACGAGCCAACTTGGAAAAGGCGATCGAGATCAAGCGACGGGCTCAGCGATGCGTCCAGAACGGTGACTTGGACGGAGCGCTGTCCGAGTACGAGAAGCTCGTCGCTGCACAGGACTCGGATCCCTACAACTTCGTGCTCCTCGCCGACCTTCTGTACAAGAAGGGGGAGACCGGCGGGGCGTCGCAGCGCTATCTCGCCGCGGCGACCGCCTACGAGCACAACGGTCTCTACAAGAACGCGATCGCGGTCTGCAAGAAGATGATGCGTCTCTCGCTCGCACCGATGGAGGTGCTCGAGCGACTGGCGAACCTGCATCAGCTCGACGGCCTCGCGACCGAGGCGGGGCTCTACTCGATGCAGTACGCGGACCTGCTGGTGGCGGAGAACGAGATCGAGCGCGCGATCGGTGCGCTCGAGAAGGCGTTCGCGGTCGCGCCCGACAATCTCAAGGCGCTCGAGAAGCTGGGAGAGGCCCGTGCGATGCTGGGCCAGCGCGAGGAGGCGGCCCGCGTGCTCCACGAGGCGAGCCGGCTCTACGATCGCGCCGGTCAGCTCCCGGACGCCGACCGCTGCCGCCGCCGCGCCCAGCAGGTGATGCCGGGATTCACGCCCGCCGCCGGCGAATCGGACGCCGCGGCCGCGGCACCGCCCGAGGTGGCCACCCTCGCGGTGCCCTCGCCGACCACGAGCCGCGATCCGCACGCTCCGCTCGAGATCGACAGCCACATGCACGTCGGGGGGGCGATGCGCGACGAGGGCGCGGCCGCGCCGCCGACGCTGCGCACCGGCCACCGCGAGGAGGTCGATGGGCCGCGCGTGGCGACCGAGCGGCCGAGTACCCCGGCGATCCCGCTGGGTCCGCCGCGGCTTCCGATCGCCGTGTCCGAGGATGACGAGCCGGGCGCGGCCGCCGCCGCCGCGGGCGTCAACGGCCGAGCTCCGGCGGGGGCCACTCCGGAGGCTCCGGGTCTCGCGTTCGGCGCCGCGCCGAGCCCGCCCGCCGACGGCGACGAGGAGCCGCCGAGCCTGGCGCGGGTCGAGCACCTGCTCGCGCAGGCGCAGGAGTCGTTTCGGGCCGGCGAGCGCGAGGCGGCCAGCCATTCCCTGGCGGGCGCCGCGCGGGCGTACGAAGCGATCGGGCGGCTCGACAGCGCTGCCACCATCTATCGCAGCCTCGGCAAGAGCGCGCACGCGACCCACGACGTGCTGCTGCTGTGGTTCGGCAACTGCGAGCGTCGCGGCGATCATGCCGAGGCGGCGCAGGTGGCCTGCGAGCTCGGCGACCGCGCCCTGAACGACGGCGATGGCAGCGACGCGCTCGGCTGGTTCGAGCGCGCGCGCGCGCTGGACGGCGACAACGAGCTCGCCCGCCGGCGGCTGCAGAAGCTGGCGCCGGCGGGCGCTCGGACGGGCGTGGCCACGCTGACGGCGGCGCCGGCCGAGCCCGCGGTCGAGGAGAGCGAGGCGCCCGCCAGCGCGGCCCCCGAGAAGGCCGCCCCGAGCGGGACCGGCATGCCCGAAGCGGGGCGCGTCGAGGTCGCGGTCGGTCGCGGCGAGGCCGTGACGTTCGACCTGGGCGCGTTGATCGGGGAATTCCAGAAGGGCGTGGAGGCGCAGCTTTCCGGCGACGCCCAGAGCCACTACGATCTGGGCATGGCGTACCGCGAGATGGGGCTGCTCGAGCAGGCGGTGGATTCGTTCCGGATCGCGGGGCAGGACCCCGCGTATCGCGAGCGCGTGGTGGAGATGATCGGGCGCTGTCTGCTCGATCAGGGGTGCTTCGACGATGCCACCCAGGCGTTCGAGGAGGCGCTCGCCGATCCGGCCACCGACGCCGTGCACCAGGTGAGCCTGCGATTCCTGCTGGGCCTCTCGCACGAGGCCGCCGGCCGCATGCAGGAGGCGCTCGATGAGTTCGAGCGCGTCTACGCGGCCCAACCCTCCTTCCCCGACGTGGCGCAGAAGATCCGCGTCCTCCGCAAGACGCTGGAGAATCTCTGATGCACCGGCCGCCCGCGCGAGAGGGCGGTCGGCGGGTCGACCTGCACGCGCACACGATCTTCAGCGACGGATTGCTGACACCCGAGGACCTGGTCGCGCGCGCCCGCGACCGCGGGCTGGCCGCGGTGGCGGTCACCGATCACGACTCCGTCGACGGCATCGCGCGCGCGCGCGTCGCGGCGGGCGCCTCGATCGAGGTGGTGCCCGGGATCGAGATCTCCTCGCTGTCCGATGGGCTGGACCTGCACATCCTCGGCTTCTTCGTCGACGGCGACGATCCGCTGCTGCGCGAGCGCCTCGTGCACTTCCGCGAGGAGCGGGTGCAGCGCGCGGAGGCGATCGCCGAGCGGCTCGAGGTGCTCGGCGTGCCGGTCGACGTCGCCGACATCCTCGAGCGCGCGACGCCCGGCGTGGTGGGCCGCCCGCATCTCGCCGATGCGCTCATGCGCGCCGGTCACGTGGTCACCTTCGACGAGGCGTTCAAGCGCTTCCTCGGCGCGCGCGGCGAGGCGTTCGTTCCGCGGCCCGCGTTCCGCCCCGAGGAGGCGATCAGTCTCATCCATGCCGCCGGCGGCGTGAGCGTGCTGGCCCACCCGGGCGTCGCCGTCGGGGACGCGCTGATCGAGCGGCTCGCCGGCCAGGGCCTGCGCGGCATCGAGGTGTGGCACCCGCAGCATGGGCCAGCGCTCACTCGCCGCTACCGGACGCTGGCGCAGCGGCTCGGGCTGCTCGCCACCGGCGGCTCGGACTTCCACGGCCCCGGCCGTAGCCTCGACCTCGGGGAGCTGCCGGTGCCGGCGAGCGTGCTCACCCACCTCAAGCACGCGGCCGGCGTCGCCGGCTGACGCGCGGGCGTTGACTCCCGCCGCGGGACGCGGCTAACCTGCCGCACGCTCCTCGACGCCCGCCCTCCGGAGACCACGCGCCATCGCTTCCGCGAGCCAGTCCACGCGCCGGCTCTCGTACGCCGCCCTCATGGTGGCGGCCGGGCTCACCGGCGTGTACGCCGAGACCATCCCCAACTTCGAGGTGCTCACCCTCGTGGTGTTCCTGTCGGGGGTGCTCCTGGGCGTGCGCGGCGGCGTCCTGGTGGGCGGCCTCACGATGTTGGTGTTCTCGCTCCTGAACCCGTACGGTCCCGTGCATCCGCTGGTCACCGCGGCGCAGGTGGCGGGCGAGGTATGCGCGGGCGCGGCCGGCGGCATCAGCGCCGCGCTCGGGCTGGTGCGGGCGCCGGGGGCGGCCCGCGTGATCGCCATGGGGACGCTCGCAGTGGTCCTCACCGCGCTCTTCGACCTGGTCACGAATCTGGCGACCGGGGTGGTGTTCGGACAGATGAAGGTCACGCTCCTCGGAGGGATTCCGTTCGCCCTATGGCACATCGGGTGGAACGTCGTGCTGTTCGTGGCGCTCGGCACGCCGCTCGTGCGCGTCTTCGCGCACTATCGCTCGCGGCTCTCGTCCTGACCTCGGGGGCGGGCGCGCTCCCCGCGCGCGCTGGCACGGCCCCGGACGCCGACGGCGAGGCGCTGCGCGCGGCCGCGCTGCCGTCGGCCGACGCCTGGTGGGCGGAGCCCGGACGCTTCGGCGCCACGCCCAGTGGCTGGCGCGGCGCGGGATTCCCGTCCGTCTTCGCCGGCCTCGTGGTCGGCGGCGTGACGGTGGCGGACGACGGGCGCGCCGCGCCCCGCAGTCCGTGGCCCGGGTTGAGCGCCGATCCGCGGCCGCTCGCGTGGTTCGACTCCCTCGCTGTGCGGGTCGTGCCGGCCGGCGGGGGCGCGGACGCGCTCGCGCGCGTGAGCGCGACGCGCACTCTGCCCGGCGCGCGTCGTGCGCGGGCCGTGTTCGGGTACACCAGCGGCGACGGCGGCGTGGAGGAGACCACGTTGCTGGCCGAGCGCGGCGATGCCGATCGCGGCCTGCGGGCCGAGGTGGCGGCGGGGAATCGCGGCGCGTTCGGATCGCTCGGCGATGCGGGCCGCCACCTGTGGGGGCTCAGCGGGCGCACCGTGCGCGGGCCGCACCGCTTCGAGGCGGCCTACGTGCAGCGCGGGATGGCGCAGCAGCTCACCTCGCTCGGCCAGTCGGAGTTCGGCAAGGGCGAGGCGGGTCAGCTCGGTTGGCGCTGGAGCGCGGGCGTGCGGCACGCCGCCGCGAAGCTCGAGCGTGGCTACGACGGGCGCGAGAGCTACGGCGGACTGATGGCGTACTCGCGGCGCGACGCGGCCGAGAACCGCGTCACCGTCACGGCCGGCACGCGCGTCGACAGCACGCTCCTGGACGCGACGCTGCGCTGGAACCGCGCGCGCGTGCGCCGCGCCTACGCGGACGCGTTCGACCGGCGCGCGGAGGAGGCGTGGGCCGCGCTCCGCGCCCAGCGCCCGCTCGGCGGCGGCGCGCTCGACGCCACGCTCGGACTCGGGCACCACGATCGCACGGGCGGCTGGCAGCTGGCGCCCGCCGCGGTGTATCGCTTCAGCGCCGTCGGAACGCGAAGCAGCGCGTCGGTGGCGCGCCTGGTCGCGCCGGTGTGGGCGGACCGTGCTCCCGGCGTCGACGCCTTCCTGCAACGCACCTGGGCAGGGGGCCTGGATGTCGCGGCGGGCGAGGGCGTGCTGCAGGCGCGGCTCGCGTTCGCGGGCGGCGTGACGCGCGACCGTGCACTGGTGTCGCGCTCGCCGATCACCGAGGCGTGGCTGCGCGCCGGGGTGAGCCGCGAGCGCGAACGCGCGCCGTTCGCGCTCACCACCGCCGCGGTGCGGCTCGCGGGCCGTCGCCTCGACGCGGAGGTCGAGGGCTTCGCGCTGGTCCAGCGCGATGGCGAGCGTTCGCCGGACCCGGCTCACGGCTTCCGCGCGCACGCGGGACTGCGGGCGCGGCTGTTCGAGGGTGACCTGCTGGTGCTCCTGCGGGCGGAGCTCGCGGGCGAGGGACCGCGTTCGGTGGACGGCGACCCGGCCCTGCGCCTGCCGGGCTACGTCACGAGTGGCGCGACCGTCGCTCTGCGGCTGGCGGATGCGACGGTGACGGTGCGTGCGCGCAACCTCGAAGCCGAGCGGCGCCGCGAGCCGTGGATCGACCCGGTGACCGGCGCGCCCGCGCTGGGCGGAGGGCGCGAGATCCGCTTCGCGCTGAGCTGGGCGCTGGCCGACTGAGACCCCCGGTCCACCGCCCCCGCGGAGGGCCGACTGTGTTCGCGTTGACGCCCGCGGAGCGCCGGGGCGCGCTGGTGTTCGTGCTGCTGCTGGCGCTGGGGACGGGCTGGGACCTCTGGTGCGCCCGTCACCCCCGCACGGATCCGCCGGCCACGTCCGCGCCGCCGCCGGCGCCAGCGGCGAGCACGCCGGATGAGCCCGCGCCCGCCGACAGCGGGCGAATCGCGGCGGACCCGGGGTCGCCACCCGTCTTCCGCGTGGACCTCAACCGCGCCTCGGTCGGCGAGCTGGACGCCCTGCCCGGCGTGGGGCCCGTGCTGGCCGCCCGCATCGTCGCCCATCGCAGCGCGCACGGCCCGTTCCTGCAGGTCGAGGAGCTGCGGGCGGTTCGCGGCATCGGTCCGCGGCTGATGGAGCGCCTGCGGGAGCGCGTCACGGTGGGACTTACACGCCCCTGAACATCGCCCGCGCCGCTGCATCGTGCACGGAGCCCGGCCCGGCGGACGTGCAGATTCCGCTTCAGGAGTGACCCCGTCGGTGCCGATGAACCGCGTGGGTTCGGTCTCTCACGCTGCCTGATGCCATCCCAGGACAGGCGTTCCGCACGGCATGTTTCGTGCGTGAGTGGCCGCGGCTCATCCGTGTGCATGCCCCAGCCCCGCATGACGCGGGGCGCGACTCCGGCGCCCACCAACGGGACGACATGCAGGACGATATCGCACAGAAGCTGCTCGAAGCGCGCCTGATCGACGAGAACGCGTTGGTCAAGGCGTCGCTGCAGATGAAGAACCTCGGTGGCACCGTGGCCGGAAACCTGGTCAAGATCGGCGCCATCAGCGAGGACGCGTTGCTCGACTTCCTGTCGCGCCTGTACAACGCGCCCTCCATCGATCTGAAGAACTTCGAGCCGGACCCGGCGCTCACCAAGCTGATCCCGGGCGACGTCGCCACGAAATTCATGGCGCTGCCGGTGCAACGCATCGGGCGGCGACTGATCGTGGCGATGGCGAATCCGACCAACATCTTCGCCATCGACGACATCAAGTTCATCACGGGCTACGAGGTCGAGCCGCGGGTCGCCAACGAGGCCGCGGTCAAGAAGGCGATCGACCGCACGTACGACTCCGCCGGCACGATGGCGGACGTGATGAAGGGCATGGAGGACGAGCTGGCGGTCGTCGACGAGGACGACTCGGCCGAAGCCGAGAGCGGCATCGCGGCGGCCGACGAAGCCCCGATCGTCAAGCTGGTCAACTCGCTCATCGCGGACGCGGTCCGCAAGGGAGCCTCCGACATCCACGTCGAGCCGTACGAGCGCAGCATGCGCGTCCGGTTCCGTATCGACGGCGTGATGCAGGAGATGATGGCGCCGCCGTTCAAGTTCAAGGCGGCGATCATCTCGCGCCTGAAGATCATGGCCGAGCTGGACATCGCCGAACGCCGCGTGCCGCAGGACGGCCGCATCAAGATCAAGGTGATCAACCGCACGATCGACCTGCGCGTCTCGTCGCTGCCGACGATCTTCGGCGAGAAGATCGTGATGCGCATCCTCGACAAGAGCAACCTGAACATCGATCTCGAGCGGCTCGGCTTCGAGCCCCTGTCGATGAAGGAATTCGTGTCGGCGATCGCGAACCCGTACGGCATGGTGCTCGTGACCGGCCCGACCGGATCGGGCAAGACCACCACGCTGTACTCCGCGCTGTCCCGGGTGAACACCCCGGAGGTCAACGTGATGACCGCCGAGGACCCGGTCGAGTACAACCTCGACGGCATCAACCAGGTGCTGGTCAACGAGGACGTCGGTCTGACCTTCTCCGCGGCGCTCAAGGCGTTCCTGCGCCAGGACCCCAACATCATCATGGTCGGCGAGATCCGCGATCTCGACACCGCGTCGATCGCGGTGAAGGCCGCGCTCACCGGCCACCTGGTGCTCTCGACGCTGCACACCAACGATGCGCCCAGCGCGATCGGCCGCATGATCGACATGGGCATCGAGCCGTTCCTCGTCGCGTCGTCGGTCAACATCATCCTCGCCCAGCGTCTGGTGCGGAAGGCGTGCGCCGCGTGCAAGCGCCAGATCACGCTCGAGGACGAGGTGCTGCGCGAGCTGCAGCTCGACCCCGCGGAGGCCAAGACGGCGACGTTCATGGAGGGCGAGGGCTGCGTGGACTGCAACAACACGGGCTACCGCGGGCGCCACGGCGTCTACGAGGTGCTACCGATGTCCTCGCGGATCCGCGACCTGGTGCTGGATCGCGCGTCCGCCGGGGAGATCAAGCGGGTGGCGATCGAGGAGGGGATGCTGACCTTGCGCCGCGACGCGCTCGAGAAGCTCAAGCGCGGCATCACGACGGTGGAAGAAGTGCTCAAGGAGACTGCAGCCGACAAGCTCTAGGAGGAAGGACCCCCGGCGGCTCGGCCGCCCCATTCGGAGGACGCTCACGTGGTGACGCTGCGACAACTGCTCGAGGACATGGTGCAGAAGAAGGCATCGGATCTGCACATCACCGCCGGTGTGCCGCCGGAGTTCCGCGTCGACGGGTCGATCACTCCGAGCGAATACGACGTGCTGACGCCCGAGATGACCGCGCAGCTGGCCTACAGCGTGTTGTCCGACGAGCAGCGCAAGCGCTTCGAGACCACCAAGGAGCTCGACTTCTCGTTCGGCGTGAAGGGGCTGTCGCGCTTCCGCGCGAACACGTTCCTCCAGCGCGGCGTGATCTCGATGGCGATCCGGCAGATCCCCTACGAGATCCTCGCGATGGAGAAGCTCGGCCTGCCTCCCATCGTGCGCGACTTCACGAATCGCCACAAGGGACTGATCCTGCTGACCGGGCCCGACCGGGAGCGGCAAGTCGACCACGCTGGCGTCGATGATCGACCGGATCAACTCGAACCGTCAGTCGCACATCATGACGATCGAGGACCCAATCGAGTACATCCACCACCACAAGAAGTCGATCGTGAATCAGCGCGAGGTGGGCGCGGATACGGCCTCGTTCCCGGCCGCCCTGAAGTACGTGCTGCGCCAGGACCCCGACGTCATCCTGATCGGTGAGATGCGCGACCTCGAGACGATCGAGGCGGCGATCACGATCGCCGAGACCGGCCACCTGGTGTTCGCCACGCTCCACACCAACTCCACGTACGAGGCGGTCAACCGCATCGTTGACGTGTTCCCGGCCGACCAGCAGCGGCAGATCTACACGCAGCTCGCCTTCGTGCTGGAGGGCGTCGTGACGCAGCAGCTCATCCCGCGCAGCCGCGGCACGGGGCGGGTGATGTGCGCCGAGGTCCTGGTGTGCACGCCCGCGATCAAGGCCGTCATCCGCGAGAGCAAGACCCACCAGATCTACAGCCTCATGCAGGCCGGGCAGAAGTTCGGCATGCAGACGATGAACCAGGCGCTCCTACAGGCGGTGCTGGACAAACAGCTCACCTCCGAGGACGCCCTCGAACGGTCGATGGATCGCGTCGAGCTGGAAGGCATGCTCGGCAAGGTCCTCCGGACCGCCGCGTAGGAGACGACACCATGGCGATCTTTGTGTGGAAGGGACGGACGCTCGCGGGCGAGGCCCAGATGGGCGAGATCGAGGTCGGGCGCCAGGAGGAGGCCCTCGACGCGCTGCGCAAGCGGAGGATCCTGGTCACCTCGCTGCGGCCGAAGTCGGGCGGCTTCGTATTGCCGAAGTTCGGCGGCGGTGGGGTCAGCACCAAGGACCTCGCGATCTTCACGCGCCAGTTCGCGACGATGATCTCGGCCGGCCTGCCGCTCGTCCAGTGCCTGGACATCCTCGCGAAGCAGTCGAGCAAGCCGTCGTTCGGGCGCGTCATCGCGGAGGTCACCCGCGAGGTCGAGGCCGGCTCGACGCTGTCGGACGCGCTCGGCAAGCACCGGGAGGTGTTCGACGACCTGTTCCGCAACATGGTCGCCGCCGGCGAGGCGGGCGGCGTGCTGGACGAGATCCTCATGCGTCTGGCGACGTACATCGAGAAGGCCGACGCCCTCAAGCGCAAGATCCAGAGCGCGATGGTGTACCCGGTGGTCGTGCTCACCGTGGCCCTCGGTGCGACGGCCTTCATGCTCATCTTCATCATCCCGACCTTCGCGAAGATGTTCTCGGACTTCGGCGGCGAGCTGCCGCTGCCGACCAAGATCGTCCTCATGATGTCGCACGCGCTGTCGTCCTTCTGGTGGCTGGGCCTGCTGCTGTGCGGAGCCGCGGTGGTCGCGTTCAACCGCTTCTACGCCACGGAGAACGGCAAGCGCAGCGTCGACCAGGCACTCCTCAAGATGCCGGTGCTCGGCGACGTGCTGCTCAAGGGCGCGGTCGCCCGCTTCACCCGGACGCTCGGCACCCTGATCGCCTCGGGCGTGCCGATCCTCTCCGGACTCGAGATCACCGCGCGGACCGCGGGCAACAAGATCATCGCCGAGGCGATCATGACGGCTCGTACGTCGATCCGCGAGGGCGAGACCGTGTCGGCACCGCTCAAGCAGTCCGGCGTGTTCCCGCCGATGGTCGTGCAGATGATCTCGGTCGGCGAGCAGACCGGCGCGCTGGACGAGATGCTCACGAAGATCGCGGTGTTCTACGAGTCGGAGGTCGACACCGCGGTCGATACCCTGACGTCCATCATCGAGCCGGTCATGATCGTGCTCATGGGCGGCATCGTGGGCGGCATGGTGGTCGCGATGTACCTGCCGATGTTCAAGCTCATCAGCGTGGTGGCGGGCGGCAACGGATGAAGCTCGCCCGCGACCTCCCACCCGGCGCGGCGACGCCCGGGTCCACCGCGGTCATTTCCGACCGCTGGAAGGGCCTGGAGTCCGTCCTGCGCTCGCGGCTGGTGATCGCTTCGCTCGCGCTGCCGATCGGGATCCTGCTCCGCCCGGACGCGCCGACGAACGCCTGGTGGCTGCTGGGCGGCGCCCTGATGGCGCTGGGGGTGGCGTCCGCGCTGTTCGGCTTCGGGGTGCGCCTGCGCCGGGGCTACACGGTGCAGGTGTACCTGCAGCTGCTGGCCGACCTCGCACTCGTGACGGCGCTCGCCGGCTTCACCGGCGGGCGCGCCAGCCAGTTCGTGATGTTCTACGCCCTGGTGGCGATCGCCGGCGGTCTGCTCGGGCGGGTTCCGGGCGGACTGTTCGCCGCCGTGGGCGGGTGGGGCGCGATCATCGCGCTGCCGTGGTTGGAGTCGATGTTCGGGATGGGCGGCGATGCGGGCCTCTCGACGCTGCCGGGGCCGATGCTGCTGTTCCCGTTCCTCGGCATGGTCGGCGTGCTGGCCGGGGTGCTCGGCGACCGCGTGCAGCGCACCCGCGATCACCTCGAGCACACCGCGCGCGAGCTCGACCGCGTGCGGCTCGACAACGACGCGATCCTGCGCCACCTGAATTCCGGAGTGCTGACCGTGGACGCTCAGGGGCGGATCGCGTACCTGAATCCGGCCGCGGAGCAGATGCTCGGGGTGCGCTCGCTCGCCGTGCGCGGACGCGCGCTGGCCGAGGCGCTGCCGGATCGCCTCGCCCCGCTGCGCGAGCACATCGAGGAGTCGCGCACGCTGGCGCGCTCGCGGGTGCGCGCGGAGCTGCAGATGCGCACCGCGACGGATCGTCCGCTGCCGGTCGGGATGTCGACCAGCCTGCTGACCCACGACAACGCCGTGACCGGCGTGGTGGCGGTGTTCCAGGACCTGACCGAGGTGCGGGAGATGGAGCGGCGCGTGCGTCGCAACGAGACCCTGGCCGAGGTCGGGGCGCTCGCGGCCGGCATCGCGCACGAGCTGCGCAACGGCCTGAAGCCGATCAGCGGCTCGGTGGAGTACCTGCAGCGTGAACTGAAGCTCACGGGCGAGAGCGCCGTGCTCATGGACCTCATCACGACGGAGTGCAACCGGCTCAACCGGTTCGTCTCCGACCTCCTGACGTACTCGCGCGAACGCGACCTCGCGTTGGAGACGCTGGACCTCGGGGACACGCTGGGCGAACTGGTCCAGGTGGTGAGCCGCGATCCGCGCCGGGCGCCCGGCGTGGTCGTGCGGCTCGAGCCCGGAGCCGCTCCGCGGACGATCCAGGCGGACCGCGAGCAGATGCGACAGGTATGGCTGAACCTGGTCACGAACGCGCTCGAGGCGATGCCCGAAGCGGGCACGCTGACGGTGCGGTGGCGCGACGTGGGCCGGGACCAGGTGGCGGTGGAATTCGAAGACGAGGGATCCGGCGTCGCCGCGGACGATCTGCCGCGGATCGGACAGCCGTTCTTCACGACCAAGGAGGGGGGGACCGGCCTGGGTGTGGCGATCGCCCTGCGCATCGTGGAACGCCATGGCGGCACGCTGCGCTACGAGAGCGTGCGCGGGCGAGGCACGATCGCAAGGGTGTCGCTGGCCTGTGCCGAGCCCGTCCAGGCCGCGGTGGCTCAGGCCGCCTGACGGTCCCCCATTGAACCCCCGGAGAGAGGTGGACGACATGCCCGCGGAACGCATCCTGGTGGTGGACGACGAGCAGAGCATGACGCAGTTCCTGAGCATCGTGCTCCGCAAGGAGGGATACCAGGTCACGGCGGTGAGCAACGGGCGCGAAGCGCTCGAGCGGGTCAAGGCCGAGGCGTTCGACGTCGTCATCACCGACATCAAGATGCCCGGGATGGACGGCATCCAGCTGCTCCAGGGGATCAAGAAGCACGATCCCTCGCTGCCCGTGCTCATCATGACCGCCTACGCCTCGCAGCAGTCGGCGATCGATGCGGTCAACCTGGGCGCCTTCCAGTACCTGATCAAGAACGCGAAGAACGACGAGATCAAGCTGGTGGTTCGCAACGCGATCGAGATGCGCAAGGTGCGGGTCGAGAACCAGTACCTCAAGCGCGAGCTCAAGAAGGGCCACGAGGAGAAGGTCATCATCGGCTCCTCGGACGAGATGGTGCGGGTGTTCAAGATGGTGGAGAAGGTCGCCGACAGCGAGGCCACCATCATGATCCAGGGCGAGAGCGGCACCGGTAAGGAGCTGATCGCCCGCGAGGTGCACTACAGCAGTCGCCGCGTGAACGGCCCCTTCGTGAGCATCAACTGCGGCGCGATCCCGCGTGACCTGCTCGAGAGCAACCTGTTCGGCCACGTGAAGGGCTCGTTCACGGGCGCGGTCCGCGACTCCGCGGGCATGTTCCAGGTCGCCGAGGGCGGCACGTTCTTCCTCGACGAGGTGGGCGAGATGCCGCTCGCGACGCAGGTGAAGCTGCTGCGCGCGCTGCAGGAGCGCGAGATCATCCCGGTCGGCGGCACGCAGCCGATCAAGATCGACTGCCGGCTGGTCGCCGCGACCAATGCCGACCTGGAACGCGAGGTCGCCGAGGGGCGTTTCCGCGCCGACCTCTTCTACCGGCTCAACGTGATCCCGATCAAGCTCCCGCCGCTGCGCATGCGCCGCGACGACATTCCGCTGCTGGTCGACCACTTCCTCAAGCGGCACGCGGAGAAGAACCCGGCGAAGCTGGTCAACAAAGAGGCGATGGAGCTGCTGATGAAGTACGACTGGCCGGGCAACGTGCGCGAGCTCGAGAACGTGATGGAGCGTGCGCTGATCCTCGACGAGGGCGGCACCATCGGCCCCGAGGATCTGCCCGACAAGATCCGCTTCGGCCAGAGCCATCGCGGCAGCCTGGTGATCGACTCGCCGACGCTGTCGCTGGAGGAGCTGGAGAAGGAGTACATCCTCAAGGTCCTGAACTACACGCGCTGGCAGAAGAAGCGCGCGAGCGAAATCCTCGGCATCAACGCCTCCACGCTCTACCGCAAGCTGATCGCTTACGGCGTGGAGAAGCCCGGCGCGCATCCGGAGGACGAGCTCGACATGAGTGGAGGCGAGGAGGGGACGGCGCACGCGGCATGACGTCGTGCGGAACGCATCGCGCTCGGTCGGTGCGTGCGATTCGCACAAGCGCTGAGGAGGGCGGTTGAAGTTTGCCCGCTCCGCTCGGCCGCTACGGCCGCGGAGCTGCCTCGCAGGGCCCGCCGCAACGGGCGCTCCAGGAATGGGTTGGGCGGGAGGCCACGGAATCGGCACGAGTGGCACACGGGTTGCAGCACTCACGGTTGAGGGTCGGACGAGAGAGCAGACCCGGGGCAGTCCACCACCAGGAGGAGCGCACGTCATGTTCAAGACTCAGAAGGGCTTCACCCTGATCGAGCTGATGATCGTGGTCGTCATCATCGGCATCCTCGCCGCCATCGCGATCCCGAACTTCATCGCGATGCAGGCGCGGGCGAAGGAAGGCAGCACGAAGTCGAACATGCACACCTTCCAGCTCACGGCCGAGGACTACGGCGTCCAGAACGACGGTGCGTACGCGCAGTCGGTGGCCACGTTCCTCGACGTCCTGCTTCCGGGCCAGGGCGTCAACTTCAAGAACCCGTTCGACCAGAGCACTGGTTCGGGCGGTGCGTGGGAAGACCGTGGCGATGGCAACCTCGCGACCGCCGCTGCCACCACGCCGGGCATCACGTCGTATGCCGACTCGTCGTCGATCACCTACAACATCAAGGGTCACGGCAAGTCCGCCGCGCTGGCCCTGGTGCTGACGGCCGGTCAGTAGTTCGATCGCAGTCGGGTTGCACACGAGGGCGGGAGCGATCCCGCCCTCGTTGCGTTTTGGCATGCGCGCGGAGCCCGGCCGCCGTGGCCGGCGTTCCGGGTGACGCGCGGGCCCGAGCTCGGCGGCGGCGCCGCCGCGGTCCCGCCAGCCGCCAACGCGCAGAGCATCCGGGAGGTTGCCGCCATGCGCCACGCACGCATCCTTGCGCGCCGCATGCGGTCGTGCGAAGCGCGGGGGCCCCAAAGGCGGGCTGGGCCCGATGGCTCAATCCCGGGAGCGTTTGCACCGCATGCGCTTAGGGCCGCCTGCCGCCCTCGAGCCCTGTACCTCGGCGGTGGCACGCCCGTTGCGATGAAATAGCTGGTAGGGAGGAGGAATCGATGAAGACCATGAACGCAAACGCCGCCGCCATCGCACACCGCGGTTTCACGCTCATCGAGCTGATGATCGTGGTGGTCGTCATCGGAATCCTGGCCGCAATCGCCATCCCCAACTTCACGTCGCTGCAGAGGCGTGCCCAGGAAGGCTCCGTCAAGTCGAACATGCACACGGTGCAGATGGTGATGGAGGACTTCTCGGTCCAGAACGACGGCTTCTATCCGACGTCGGCCGCCTCGACGCTTCCCGATGGGCGGTCGATGCAGCAGCTCTGCGCCGGGCGGTCAGTTCCCGCGCAACCCGTTCACCAAGCTCCCGACCGTGGTGCGATTCAACAGCAATCCCACGCTCGGCAACCCGGGCGAGATCGGCATCAACCCGGCGCGGATCACCGACTACCTGCTGAAGGGCAACGGCCCGGCCGGCGATACGCTGGCTCTGGTGCTGACGACGGGACAGTAGGCCGGGGCTCCGCGCCGTCCTCCCGGACGGCACATGGGTTGCAATCCGCAATCCCCGGAGCCGTCCCGCTTCGACGCTTGCATCCAGTCGACGCGGTCCGACAACAGGTTGCGTGGGGACATGTCCCCATGCCTCACCCCGGCCCGGGAGCACCGTGAACGATTCTCATCCACACCGATCAGCGATTGAGCGCGATGCAGGAGCGGACGCCCGCCCGGACCCCAGCCTGGCCGTCTGTGCTCGCGGTCTCACCAAGCACTATCGCAGCTCCTGGACGCTCCGGGTGGTTCACGGCCTCGAGCCGCTCGACTTCGAGGTCCGGCGGGGCGAGGTGATGGGCTACCTGGGCCCCAACGGCGCCGGGAAGACCACCACGCTCAAGCTGCTCACCGGCCTGCTCAAGCCCACCGCCGGACATGCGTGGCTGCTGGGAATCCCGATCGATTCGGTGGCCAGCCGGCGCGCGCTCGGCTTCCTGCCCGAGCAACCCTATTTCTACGACTACCTCAATGGCACCGAGTACCTGGAGTTCGCGGCTCGCATGTCGGGTCTCGGCGGGCGCGAGGCGCACGCCGCCGCGTCGCACTGGCTGGGCCGCGTGGGGCTCGGGGACCGTCCGCGCCTGGTGCTGCGCAAGTACTCGAAGGGGATGCTCCAGCGTCTCGGGCTGGCGGCCGCCCTGGTGCACTCGCCCGAGCTCCTGATCCTCGACGAGCCGATGAGCGGACTCGACCCGATCGGACGCCGCGAGGTGCGCGACCTCATCCTCGAGCAGCACGAGCGCGGCACCACGGTGCTGTTCTCCTCGCACATCCTCCCGGACGTCGAGATGCTGTGCGATCGCGCGGCCATCATCGTGGCCGGTCGGCTGACGCGGGTCGCGACCGTCGGCGAGCTGGTCGCCGACCGTCCGACCGCGGTCGAGATCGTGTGCGAGCGGCTCGGCCTCATCGAGATCCCGGCCGGACTCGGCGACGTTCTCGCGCGCACCGAGCGCCCCGAGGCCACCGTGTTCACGCTCGCCTCCGGCACGCGCCTCGACGAGACGCTGGCGTGGCTGCTGCGCAGTCGCGTGCCCGTCCGCGCGGTGACGCCGCAGCGTTCGAGCCTCGAGGAGCTGTTCCTGTCCGATGCGCTGGCCGCCCATGGAACGGATCCCGCGCGGAGGTCGGCATGACCGCGGCGCTCGTCGCGCGCAACACCTATCTCGAGGCCACGCGCGATCGCGTCCTGACGGGCGTCACGATCGCCGGCATCGGGCTGCTGGTACTCACGCAGGTGGCGAGCCCGCTCGCGCTCGGTGAGGGCACGCGCCTGACGGTGGACCTCGGCCTGAGCGCGATCTCGATGCTCGGACTGCTGGTGGTCCTGCTGGTCGGCACCAACCTGGTCGCCAAGGAGATCGAGCGGCGGACCATCTACAACCTGCTGTCGCGTCCGATCGCGCGCCCGGCCTACCTGCTCGGCAAGTGGGCCGGGCTGACCGCCGCGCTCTGGTCGGTGGCGGCCGCGCTGGGGCTGGCGCTGTGGCTGGTGCTCGGGCTGCGGGGCCAGGGGGCCTACGGCGCGTCGCTGGCGCAGGCTACGTATCTCGCCGCGCTCGAGCTCGCGGTGGTGACGGCGATCGCGGTGCTGTTCTCGGCCCTTTCGACGCCGGTGCTGTCGGCGCTCTACACCCTGGGGCTCTTCCTCGCCGGGCAGTGGTCCTACGACCTGCGCGAGCTGGCGCTGAAGTTTCCCTCCGGCCTCGCGGGTCCGCTCCGGTTCGCAGCGGATCTGCTGCCGAACCTTCCGCTGTTCAACATGCGCACGCTGGCGGCCACCGGGCAGTGCACGTCGTTCGAGCATCTCGGGATCGCCACGCTCTACGCCGCACTCTACGCGGGCTGCGCGCTGGCGCTCGGGGCAGCGGCGTTCGAGAGCCGCGACTTCAAGTGATGCGCCTGCCCGCCCTGCCCGCCTGGCGCACGCGGCTGCTGGCCGCCTGGGGAGTCGCGCTACTGCTCGGCCTCGGGGCGGTCACGCTCGCGCGCGTCGGATGGACCGTGTTGCCGCATCCGCGGCCGCTCGAGGAGCTGTCGTACTACCCGTCCGGGCAATTCCTGCGCCCCGCGACCCTGGGCCACGCCGAGACCGCGGCCGACATGGCGTGGCTGCGGGCCGTCCAGTACTACGGCGAGCACCGCGCGACCGACAACCGCTTCGTCCGCATGGGGCACGTGTTCGAGATCCTCACCTCCCTCGCCCCGCACTTCACTCCGGCGTACGTGTTCGGGGCCTTCGCGCTGGCGCAGGAGGGTCGGGACTTCCCGCGCGCCGAGGCCCTCATGTTCAAGGGCCTGGAAGCGAACCCGCGCAGCGGCCACCTGGCGTTCGAGCTGGGCTTCCTCTACTACGTGCGCACCGGCGGCCGGGACCTGCGCAATGCCGCCGAGATGTTCGAACAGGCGGCCCGCCAGCCCGACGGTCCCCCGCAGTCGGCTCGGTTCGCGGCGTTCGCCCGCCAGAACGCGGGCGACCTGACGGTGGCCTACGAGCTCTGGTCGAGCGTGAAGCGCGAATCCCAGAACCGATACCTGCAGGAGATCGCGGACCGGGAGATGGAGCGGATCCGCCGGGCGCTGGCGATCGGCCGCCGCGAGCTCGCCATGAGCCGGCTCGCCACTCCCGTCGTGCTGCTGCAGAAGTCCCGCTGACGGATCGCGTTTCGCATGCATTCCGCAACGGTCATCCGGCCAAGTCGATAAATCGCCTCAAGTCGCTCCGTGGTGCGGTCGATGCTACGGACGGCAGGCCGCAATCAGGCCCAGAAATCCGCTCGCCCGCAGCGCGAGCAACGTCCAGGCCCGCGGTCCGACCGTGCGTTTAGGACCCCGCGTCGCGGATCGCAAACAGGGAGTGTGAATACATGCTCTTCGGGAAGAAGCAGTCCCTCGTGGGGCTGGACATCGGGAGCCACACCGTCAAAGCGGTGGAGCTCGAACTCCAGTCGAACAAGTCCTACCGCCTCACCAACTGGGGGATCTCCGCTCCGCTCGCCGAGGCGATCGTGGACGGCGAGATCATGGACCGCCAGCTGGTGACGGACGCGATCTCGAACCTGCTCGAGTCGCGTGGGATCAAGTCGAAGAGCGTCGTCGCGGCGGTGAGCGGCCGCGCGGTCATCGTCAAGAAGATCACGATGAACAAGCTGTCGGCCGAGGACGCCCAGCAGGCGGTCTACTGGGAAGCCGAGCAGCACGTCCCCTACGACATCAACGACGTGTCGCTCGACTTCGAGATCCTGGGCCCTGCCCCGAGCGACCCGAAGCAGATGCAGGTGCTCCTGGTGGCGGCCAAGAAGGACATGGTGATGTCCTTCAGCGACCTGATCCGCGAGGCCGGGCTCTCGCCCCTGATCGTGGACGTCGACTCGTTCGCGGCCCAGAACGCGCTGGAAGCGAACTACGACTTCGCGCCCGAAGAGGTGATCGCGATCCTGAACATCGGCTCCGAGATCACCAACATCAACATCACCCAGGCCGGCGTGCCCTACTTCACCAAGGACCTCCAGGTCGGCGGGGACAGCTTCATCGAGGGCGCGATGCGCAAGTTCAACCTCAGCCAGGCCGAGGCCGCGGCTGCGGTGCGCGGCGAGTCGGGCGGCAGCCTCGAGATCACGCCCGTCATCGAGCAGGCGTGCGAGGGCCTGGCCACCGCGCTCGAGCGCGCGCAGGCCTACCTGCGCACCGCCGGCGAGGCCGGTCCGCTCACGCGCATCATGCTGTGCGGTGGCAGCTCGATGACGCCGGGCGTGTCGGAGTTCCTCAACCGCCGGTTCGGCATCCCGGCGGAGATCGCCAATCCGCTGGCCCGCGTCGGGTACGACCCGGCGCTGTTCGCGGGACAGGACGTCATGAAGGTGGCGCCGCTTCTGACGGTGGGCATCGGACTCGCCCTGCGCCGTCTGGGGGACAAGAAATGATCCGCGTCAATCTGCTTCCTCGGGAGGGCAAGACCCAGCGGAAGCCCGCGATGACCTTCAAGGTCGGCGACCTGGTCGTGCCGGTCGCGATGCTCGCGGCGGCCGGGCTCGTCATCGCCGGTACGGCGGTCTCGCAGCGGATGCGGATCGCCAACCTCGACAAGTCCATCGCGGACGTCGAAGCGCAGTCGCGCGCGCTCGCGCCGCAGATCGAACGCGTCCAGCGTCTCGCCCAGGAGCGGGCGGAGCTGGACCTCCGGCTGGGCATCATCAGCCGGCTGGAAAAGGGGCGTACGCAGAGCGTGCGGCTCATGGATGAGCTGGCTCGCTGTGTGCCCGACCACCTCTGGCTGACGGGAGCGACGCAGGATGCGGGAAGCGGCCTGCAGCTGGAGGGGGTCACCTACTCGAATCTCGTGGTCTCGGACTTCATGTCGCGTCTCGAGCGCTCGCCGATGTTCGCAGGCGTCGAGCTCGAGGTCGCGGAGCGGGGCGCCATCGGCGACCGCGATGTCGTGCGGTTCCGCGTCAGCTGTCAGGTGACGCCGGACGAGCCGGCGAACTAGGGGGGCGCCATGGCGAACTTCGATCTGAAGAGTCCCACGATCCAGAAGCTGATCCTGAGCGTCCTGCTGTCGGGCGGGCTGCTCGCGGTCTTCTTCTTCACTCACTTCCTGCCGTTCAGCTACCCGAACCAGAACGAGAAGCTGAACTCGCTGAAGTCGGACTACGAACAGAAGTCGACCGAGCTGGCACGCGCGCGCGCCACGGTCGCGGACCTGCCGCGTTTCGAAGCGGAGTACGAGACCTTGCACCAGCGCTGGGCGCTCGCGGCGGAGCTGCTTCCGGCCGACAAGCAGCTGCCGGTGCTGCTGCGCAAGATCACGCTCGCCGCCCAGCAGACCGGCGTCGAGTTCATGGCCTTCCGCCCGTCGGGCACCAAGGCCGAGCAGTACTACACGGAGCTGCCGCTGCAGCTGTCCGTGTACGGCGGCTACCACCAGGTCGGCTCGTTCCTCGCGGAGCTCGCCAACCTGCGCCGCATCATCACCGTCTCGAACCTGCGGATGAAGTCGAACGCCAAGGGTGACGACTACCAGACCACGGCGGTGGAGTTCACCGCCTCGGCGTACAGCCTGAACACGGCCCCCGCGGCGCCGGCAGTGGCGCCGGCGGCGGCGGCGCCGGGCAACGGCAAGGGAGGGGCGAATGCGCGCAAGTCGTAAGCACGCGCTCGTGAGCCGCGAGGATGTCCGCATCCTCACCGGCCTGGTCGTGACCGGCCTCGTGATGGGCGCAGCCCTCACGCTGGCGCTGCGCACGGCCGGCGAGTGGATGGATCCGAGCGCCGCGATGGCGGCCGCGCCCGCGAAGGCGCCGGCCCGGACGGCGCCGGCTCCGAAGAGCGCCGTCCCCGTCAAGCCCGCGTCGGCGAAGGCGGTCGCACCGCAGCCGGGCGCGACGACCAGCGCCCAGGCGGCGGCGGCGATGTCGCCGCTGCGCCCGGTGCCGCGTCAGGGTCAGGGTGTGGAGCCGCTCGCGCATCTCGACGAGCGCCTCACCTACCAGTACAACGCGCTGGGCCGCCGCGATCCGTTCCAGCCGCTCATGGGTGGCTCGTTCGTGGGCCAGGACATGGGTGGTGACGCGCCGGCCGACATCGGCGGGCTCAAGGTCGTGGGCATCGTGTGGGGTGCGGATGATCGGTTCGCGCTCTGCGAGGACGCCCGTGGCAACAGCCTCGTCCTTCGACAGGGGGACAAGGTGATGAACGGTTTCGTCGAAGGTATGAAGCGGGACAAGATGCTCGTGAACCTGACGGTGGATGGTCAGTCTCAGTCGGTGGCGATCCCGCTGACTCGAAAGGGAGACTCCAATGCGAACCGGTAAGATTCTGGCGGGGCTCATCCTCGTCGTCGTCGCGTGCGGCGCGGCGTTCGTGGCCGCGCCGGCGTCGGCGCAGCAGCCATCGGCCATGCAGCAGGTCGGCATGGTGCGCACCGGATCCGGGACCTTCAGCATCGACGTCGAAGGCGCGGACATCCGCACCGTGGTCCGGGCGGTGGCCGAGTTCAGCGGACGCAACATCGTCGTCGCCAACAACGTCAAGGGTACCGTCAAGGTCGCCCTGCGCAACGTCAGCTGGCAGGACGCACTGCGCACGATCCTTCGCAGCAACAACCTCGAGTACGTGGACGAGGGCGGCATCTTGCGCGTCGACGACGCGCAGAAGCTGCAGTCCGAGTCGCTCGAGCGCGAGTCGTCGCGGGCGAAGCAGATGGACGTCGCCCCGCTCGACACCCGCATCATCCGGCTGAACTACGCGAATGCCGGCGAGCTCGCGCAGTCGCTCCAGCCGTCGCTCACGAAGCGCGGCGTGATCCAGGTCGAGAAGCGGACGAACTCGCTGATCGTGAGCGATCTCGAGTCGAACGTCGACAAGGTCGAGAAGATGGCGATGGATCTCGACTCGACGACGCCGCAGATCGAGATCACCGCCAAGCTGGTGGACGTGGACGCCGAGGCGCTGCGTCAGATCGGCATCGAGTGGAACGTCGGACAGAGGGTCGATGGTCCGGAGTTCTTCACGGGTACCGACAACCCGGCCGACCCCGGCACGAAGGTCCTTCCGGGCGGCGGCTTTGCGCACAGCGACGACGGGACCATGATCCTCGGCGGCGAGCACAATACCGGGATCGGTGATCCCGCGAACCGCCTGACGTTCGGCATCTTCAAGGACTGGGCGTCGATCGAAGGCCAGTTGCAGACGCTGGAGCAGAACCGCAAGGCGAACATCATCTCCAACCCGCGCATCACCACGGTCGACAATCGCGAGGCGAAGATCCTGGTCGGGCAGAAGATCCCGCTCATCGTCCAGGACGTCGCCGGCAACCCGGTGTCGCAGCTCCAGACCGTCGGCATCCAGCTCCGTGTCACGCCGCACTTGACGCAGGACAAGAAGATCATCATGGACCTGCACCCCGAAGTCAGCGACCTCGCGACGCAGAGCACCGTGCAGGGCGGCGTCATCATCAACACCTCCGAGGCGGACACCCGCGTGATGGTGGACGACGGCCAGACCGCGGTCATCGGCGGCCTGATCCGCACGAACGACTCGCAGGTGCGCCGGGGCGTGCCGTTCCTGATGGACGTGCCGCTGCTGGGCATGCTGTTCCGCTCGGACAGCAACACCCGCCAGAACCGCGAGCTGATCATCTTCGTGACGCCGCGGCTCATTACCTCGATGGCGTCGAACTAGTCCTTCGCACACGCGCGACGGCCGCCGGTCCTCCGACCGGCGGCCGTTCCGTCTGGGGGCCGCGCGCGCTGTGCTAGGCTGCGGGCGTGATCGACCCGTTCCGCCCTCTCGCGCTCATCGGACTCAGCGGTGCCGGCAAATCCGCGGTCGCGCGCGCGCTCGGCGAGCGCCTCGGCGGCCGGGTGCGCGACCTCGACGCCGAGATCGCGGCGCGCCACGGCGCGCCAGTGACCACGCTGTTCGCCCGCGAGGGCGAGGCGTGGTTCCGCGTCCAGGAGCGCGAGACGCTGGCGGCCGCCCTCGCGGACGCGGCGGTGATCGCGTGCGGGGGCGGCATCGTGGAGGACGACGGCGCGCGCGCGCTGCTCGCGGCGCGCTGCCGCGTGGTGTGGCTCCAGGTGGCGCCCGCCGAGGCCCTGCGGCGCCTGGCGCCCGAGCTCGACAGCCGGCCGCTGCTGGCCGGCGAGGCGCCGGAGCAGCGACTGGAGGCGATGCTGGCGCGCCGTGGCCCCGCGTACGCCGCGCTCGCCCACGTGCGGGTCGCGACCGACGGCCGCACGCCCGACGCGGTCGCGACGACGGTGCTCGCGGCCCTGGCGTCCGCGCTCGCATGAGCCGCGCGCGGATCGCGGCGTGGGCGGCGCTCGGCCTGGTGCTCGCCACGGGCGGCTGCGCACCGCATCGGCTGGCTCCTCCCGAGTTCGTCTCGCCGGCGCTGCGCTCGCGCTTCGAGTCCCTGGCGGCCGCGCGGCGGGACGCCGCCCGCGCGGTGGACGCCGACCTCGCGCTGTGGCTCGCGACCACGTCCGGGGACCGGCTGCCGGCGCTGGAAGGGCGGCTCGCGCTGGCGGCGCCGGATGCCGCGCGCCTGCGCGTGGCGTCGCTGTTCGGGACCGCGCTCGACATCGGGGCGCGCGGCGACACAGTCGCGGCATTCGTGCCGTCGCGACTCGTCGGACTGGAGCTCGACGCGTTCGCCGATTCGCTCGGACTGACGGCGCCGGGGAGGCTGGCCTTTCGCGCGTGGAGTGGGCTCTGGAGCCCGCCCGACAGCGCATGGGTCGCCCCCTCGGGGATCGAATCGCTGTCGGTCGTGCGCTGGCGGGAGGGGCCGGACAGCCTCGCGCTCGCGCTCGCATCGAGCGGACTGCCGGCCTGGGTCGAGGTGTGGCGCCCCGGGCGCCCGCCGTGGCGCGCGACGTATCTCCAGTGGATGTCGGTCGAGCACGTCGCGTGGCCCGCGTTGCTCGAGTTCACCGACGGCGAGGGTCGCTTCCGCCTGACGTGCCGCACGGATCTCGCGCGGTTCGTGACGGCCGACGATCGCGATCGCGTGACGGTCCGCATCCCGGAGCAGGCGCAGCGCTGGACGCTCGGCGACCTGCGCGCCGCGCTGGTGCGGCTGGTGGGTCCATGAGCGCGCGCGGCGCGGCGCGGGTGCTGGCGCTGGCGCTGGCGTGCGCGGTGGCGAGCGGCGCGCCGGCGGCCACGGCGGCGCCCGCGCGCGCCGCCGCCGCGCTGCTCGTGCGCCTCCAGCAGCGGGGGCGCGCCGAGGTGCGGATCGAGCGACGCCCGACCCGGGACGAGACGATCCGCCGCGCATGGCAGGGCACGCTGGTGCTGGAGCCTCCGGACCGCGCGCGGCTCGACATCGCCGGCAGCGGCGAGCGCATGACCTGCCGAAGCGACGGCGGGGAGTGGCTGCAGCCGGCGCTGGGTCAGATGCTGCGCTTGGGGCCCGGCCGGGTCGCCCCGCTGCTCGACGTCTGGACCTTGCTGATCGGCGGAACGGCCGCGGCGCGCCTCCAGGAGACGGCGCTGGGGGCCCGCCGCTACCGGCTGGTGCCGCAGCGCGGCGCGGTGGACAGCGCGTGGGTCACGCTGGGACTCGACGGGCTGCCTGCGCGGCTCGAGACCCAGGTGGGCGCGGAGCGCTCCGACTGGCGGCTGCGCGACTGGCGATTCTCGCGCGCACGCGGTCGCGAGGCGTTCGTGCTCCGCGCGCCGTCGGGCATCGCCGTGATCCCGTGGGAGTGAACGCAGGGGTGCCCGGTCCGCGCCGTGGTCGCGGCGACGCGGGCGGCGCGGCTTGACGGCCCCCGCACCCCCCGTGAGAAGGTGCCCAGCGTGCGTGTCATCGCGGGTTCGCTCGGGGGACGGCGCCTGGCGGCGCCGCGCGGCGCGCGGACCCGGCCCACGTCCGACCGCGTACGCGAGGCACTGTTCATGATGCTGGAGCCGTTCGCCGGCCTGCGGGTCGTGGACCTGTTCGCCGGTTCGGGTGCGCTCGCGATCGAGGCGCTGTCCCGAGGGGCGGCGCACGCGGACCTGGTGGAATCGGATCCCGGGGCGCTGCGCATCCTGAGGGCCAATCTGGGGGCGCTGGAGTTGGGTGCGCGATCCACGGTCTGGCCGCTGTCGCTGCCGCAGGCGCTCGGACGGATGCGGCCCGCGCTGGCGATCGCGGACCTGGTTCTGGCGGACCCGCCGTACGGCGGAGCGGAGGCCCGCGCCACGCTGGCGGCGCTCGGCGAGCGCGGGCTGCTGCCGGTCGGCGCCCGCGTGGTGGTGGAGCATCATCTCAAGGACGTGGTCCCGGGACAGGCGGGCGTGCTGGCGCGCGAGCGCGAGCGGCGCTACGGCGAGACCCAGGTGAGCGTGTATCGGGTGGGCGCGGCGGCCTGGCCCGAAGACCAGGAGGCCGAGGCATGAGACCCGTTCGGATCGCGCTGTTCCCCGGCACGTTCGATCCCTACACGAATGGCCACCTCGATCTGACCGAGCGCGCGACGCGCATCTTCGACCGCGTCGTCGTGGCGGTCGCGCCCAGCCCGGCCAAGGGCACGCTGTTCTCGGTCGAGGAGCGCGTCGAGATGATTCAGCTCGCGGTGCGGGCGCTGCCGCGCGTCGAGGTGATCGCGTTCGAGGACCTGCTCGTGGACTGCGCACGTCGCGTGGGAGCGAGCGCGATCATCCGCGGCATCCGGGCGGTCAGCGATTTCGAGTACGAGTTCCAGATGGCGTTGATGAATCGTCGGCTCGCCCCCACCGTCGAGGTGGTGTTCATGATGCCGAGTCAGGAGTACACCTACTTGAACTCCACGCTGGTGAAGGAGGTCGCCCGCCTCGGCGGGAACGTGCGCGGCCTGGTGCCGCGCCTGGTCGAGGGCCGCTTGCGCGCGCGGTTGCGCGCCGAGGCGTCCGCGGCGGCGCGCGCGACGCGCGGATCCGGTGGAGCGAAGGCACGAGCTTCCAATCGAACAGGGGGGCGGCGATGACCGCTTTGATGGAACGCCTGCGCCGGCAGGCCAGCCTCAGACCCCGGCGACTGATCCTCACCGAAGGCCACGACGAGCGCGTGGTGCGCGCCGCCGATCGATTGGCGCGCGACCGGCTCGCGGAGGTCGCGCTGATCGGGGATCCGGCCGTGCTCAAGGCCACCGCCCGCAAGGTCGACGTCGCGCTCACCGGGGTGACGACGATCGATGCCACCGCGGGCGAGGAGATCGCGCGCGCGTCGACCGCGCTGCAGGCGGCCCGTGGCGAGCGCCTGGGCCCGGCCGACCGCGAGCGCTACGCGCGCGATCCGATGTTCCAGGCCGCGGCGCGCGTGCGGGAGGGACGGGCCGACTGCTTCGTGGGGGGGTCCACGCGCCCGACGTCGGACGTGCTGCGTCCGGCGATCTGGCTGATCGGGTTGGCGCCCGGAGTGAAGACCGTGGCGTCGTTCTTCCTGATGGTGCTCAAGGGGTCGGGCGGCGCGGCGTCCGAGCGCGTGCTGATGTTCGCGGACTGTGCGGTGGTGCCGAATCCCGACGCCACGCAGTTGGCCGAGATCGGCGTGACGGCGGCGGAGCAGTTCCAGCGGCTCACCGGCGAGGTACCCCACACCGCTTTCCTGTCGTTCTCCACGCGCGGCAGCGCCCAGCATCCCGACGTCGACAAGGTCCGCGAAGCGGTGCGGCTCGCGCGCGAGCGGCGTCCCGATCAGCACATCGACGGCGAGCTGCAACTCGACGCTGCGATCGTGCCCGAGATCGGCCGCCGCAAGGCCGCGGACAGCACCGTCGCCGGGCACGCCAACGTGCTGGTGTTCCCCGATCTCGATGCGGGGAACATCGGCTACAAGCTGGTCCAGCGGCTCGCGGGAGCCGAGGCCATCGGTCCCATCGTCATGGGGCTCGCGCGCCCGGCCAACGATCTGTCGCGCGGCTGCTCCGCCGAGGACATCGTGGAGGTCTCCACCATCGCCTGTCTGCTCGCGCAGGCGCCGGCCACGGTGCCGGGCACCTGAGCCCGGGTGATCCGAGGAGGACGTCGCATGCCGACCTACGACTACCGGTGCTCCAAGTGCGGGCATCGCTTCGAGCTGTTCCACAGCATCAAGGACGACGCGCCGAAGCGCTGCCCGAAGTGCCGCGGCAGGACCGAACGCGTGCCGGCCGGCGGCGCAGGACTGCTGTTCAAGGGCTCCGGCTTCTACATCACGGACCACCGGAGCAAGGACTACAAGGAACGCGCGAAGCAGGAGAAGCCCAAGCCGGAGAATCCCAAGCCGGAGAAGCCGGCAGGTCCCTCGAAGTCCCCCAGCGGCGAGTGAGGCGGCGCCCGACATGGCGCGCTCGCTGACCGACCAGCTGCTCGACGCGCACGCGACCTCCGGCGTGGGCGAGCCGCTCGCTGTGCGCGTGGATCACGCGATCGCGGCCGGGGACGACGCGCTGCTGGTGCTCGCCGCGTTCGCCGCGACGGGCGTCGAGGCGGCGCGCACCGAGCTGGCGCTGGTGTGCGCGGACACCCGGGACGCGCTCGAGGTGCTCGGAGGCACGCGCCTGCAGCACGCCGCGGCTCGCATCGGCGCGCGCTTCGCACCCCCCGGCCTCGGACGCGCGGGGCGCGTGCACGTCGAGCACTACGCGGCCCCCGGTCGGCTCGCGCTGGGCTGCGGCGCCTCGCTTGCGGGCGCCGGTGGGCTGGGCACGCTCGCGTTGGCCGCGGATGCGCTGGAGCTGGCGGCGGTGTGGGCCGGTGCCGCCTGCGTGCTCGAGCGCCCGCGGGTGGTGCGCATCGCGCTCGAGGGCGAGTTCCCCGCCGCGGTGGATGCCGCCGACCTGATGATGGTGCTCGCCGGCTCGCCGCGCGCCGCGGCGCTGCGCGGCTGCGTGGTGGAGTTCGGCGGGCCCGGGCTGGCGGCCGTGCCGGTCGAGGAGCGCATCGCGGCCGCCGCGCTGGCGCCGGAGCTGGGAGCACTGGCGGTGGTGTGGCCTTCCGATGACGCCACGCACGAGTGGCTCGCGGCGCATGGGCGCGAGAGCGAATGGAAGCGTCTCGAGGCGGAGGCGGATGCGCCGTTCGACCGCGCGGTGGCGCTCGACGGCCTGGTACCGCTGACGCTGAGTCGCACCCTACCGCCGGTCGCGCGCCCAGTGGGAGAGGAGGGCGTGCTCCCGGTGGCGACGGTGGTGCTCGGGGCGGCGACGCCGCCGGGCGCATTCGACCAGCTGGCGCGCGCGCTGAGCGACGGCACGGTCGCCGCTGCGGCGCTCACCGGGCTGCCCGGCAGCCGCGCGATCGCGGCGGTCTTCGAGCGTCGCGTCGAGGCCGCGACGCCGGTCGCCGCGAGCCTGGCGTCCGCCGCGGCCGAAGGGATGGCCGCGACGATGGCTGACTTCGGTGCGCCCGAGGCGATCGGACTGTGCTTCGGCGTCGAGGACGCGGACCTGCCGGGCGCCGCGGGACGCTGGCGCCTCGCCTCACCGAGCACCTGCATCGCCTCGGCGCTCGCGGGTCGGCTGGAGGACGCGCGTGGGGCTGCCTGGCGGGAGGCGGGTCCGAGTCCGTCGGCGGTCGAAGAGCTGGGCGAGGTCCTCGAGCCGGGAACCGGAGGCGCGTCGGAGGAGGGCCCGCACCCGCTCGTGCTGCCGCCCGTGCCCGGCGAGAGCGCGCGCGGACCGGTGCTGCTGTGCGTGGGGGACGACGTCGGCGCCGAGGACGTGCTGCGCTGGGGGCCGCGCCTGCGGCCGATGCTCGCGGACCTCGCGCTCCTGGCCGAGCAGACGTTCGCCGACGTCGACGCCGGCTTCGCGGCGCGCGCCCGCGCGGCCGGGGGCGGGTTCGTGGTGGCGGGCGAGCGCTGCGGGGCGGGCCCGGTGCGCGACCGCGCGGTGCTGGTGCTGGCGACCCTCGGGGTGCGCGCGGTGATCGCGCGCTCGTTCGCGCCCGGGTTCGCGGCGCGGCTGGCGGCGGGCGGAGTGCTGCCGCTGGTCGCGGCGGACCTGGCGGAGGAGGTCGCGGTCGGTGACGAGCTCGAGATCCCGGCGCTGGCCGAGGGCCTGGCGGCCGGTCGCGCCCTCGGGGTGCGCAACCTGGCTCGCGGTCACGGCTATACTGCGTGGCTCGACCTGGAGCCGCGGGACGCGGAGCGGGCGCGAGTGGGTGGACGCCTGCGCGAGTTGGACCGGCGAGATGCGACCTGATCGGGGCGGAACCCGGGCAGGAACCGAGTGCGAGGAGGGGTGGACGTGTTCGTCGATGAAGCCCGCATCCATGTGATCTCCGGACGCGGCGGCGCCGGTTGCATCTCGTTCCGGCGCGAGAAGTACGTGCCGAAGGGCGGCCCCGATGGCGGTGACGGCGGCCGCGGAGGGAGCGTCATGCTGCGCGTGAACCCGCACGTGCGCACGCTTCTTGACTGCCGTGAGGAGCCCCGATACCGTGCCGAGAATGGCCGACCGGGCTCCGGGAACAACCGCTCGGGGCGCGACGGCGGGGACCGTGTGATCGAGGTTCCTCGGGGCACGGTGGTGAAGGACGGCGAGACCGGCGAAACGCTCGCGGACCTGGTCGACGACGGTCAGAGCGTGGCGATTGCGAAGGGCGGTCGCGGAGGGCGCGGCAACGCGCGGTTCGCGACCGCGACCAACCAGGCGCCCCGGCGCGCGGATCCCGGCGAAGATGGCGAGGAGCGCTGGCTCGAACTCGAGCTGAAGCTCATCGCCGACGTGGGGCTGGTGGGGCTGCCGAACGCCGGCAAGTCCACCCTCCTGTCGCGAGTCTCGCGGGCACGACCAAAGATCGCCGCGTATCCCTTCACCACCCTCGAGCCCAACCTCGGGATCGCGTCGCTGGACGAGGAGCGTCAGTTCGTGGTCGCCGACGTGCCCGGACTGATCGCCGACGCGCATCTCGGCAAGGGACTCGGTCTGCAGTTCCTGCGCCACCTCGAGCGCACCCGAGTGCTGGCCTTCTTGGTCGACGTCACGGCCGAGGACG
This sequence comes from Candidatus Eiseniibacteriota bacterium, assembly GCA_963725865.1. Lineage (GTDB taxonomy): Bacteria > Eisenbacteria > RBG-16-71-46 > RBG-16-71-46 > RBG-16-71-46 > CAVSAC01. Next base: position 247,422 of record CAVSAC010000010.1, on the reverse strand, counting down.
CGGCCGGGGATCTGGCGATCCTCGAGCGCGAGTTGTCACTTCACAGCCGCGCGTTCGCGGACAAGCCGCGGCTCGTGGTGCTGACCAAGGCGGACCTGGTGCCGCCCGAATCGCACGCCGGCGCGGCGCTCCGCGCCGGCCTGCCGGACGCGCTGGTGATCAGTGCGCACTCCGGCGCCGGGATGCGCGAGCTCATGGAAGCCATCTGGACCTTGATCGCCGCGCCCGCGCACGAGGGCGCGGACGAAGGACTCGGACGATGACGGACGACAAGTACGGCCCGGGCAAGTCGCTCGATCTGCTCAACGCCCGCGGCCTCGCCGCCAAGCGCGAGTACGTGCGCGGGCTCGAGCAGCGCGCGGACGCGGAGTCGCTGGCGCTGCTGGCGGAGTGTCTGTGCGACGAGTCGTGGTTCCTCCGCGACCTGGCGGAAAGCGCGTTCCTGCGGATGGCCGATCACGGTGCGCCGGTGCTCCTGCCGCTGCTGGAGCAGGGGCTGTGGTTCACGCGCGCGAGCGCCGCGCGGGTGCTCGGCAAGCTCGCCTGGCGCCCGGCGGTGCCGGCGCTGCTGCGGGTGTGCGAGGACGCGAACGCGACGGCGGTCGAGGCCGGGCGCGAGGCGCTGGTGGCGATCGCCCACCAGGGCGGCGCCTTCCGGCTGGCGCATGCACTCCACCGGCTGCCGGCCGAGAGCCGGCGCCGGCGGCTCGACGAGCTGGGGACGCGCGATCGGGCGCTGCTCGAGCGGATCGAGCGCTACCTGCGCAACGAGGAGCTGATGGGGGTCGACGATCCCGATGCGCTCCCGGACGACAGCCCGATGGTGCGAGCGAGTGACGAGGGCGTCGAGTGGGAGCTGCTCACCGGGCCCCCGCCCACCCGGGAGCGCGCTCCCGAGAGCGGCGGCGGGAATGCGGGCGGCGCGTCCGCCTGACGGCGCGCCCGCGGCCGCTCGCACGCCGCCTCCGGGCGTGCGTGCGCTCGCCCGCGCGGACGCCGCGTACCCGGACGCGCTGCGCGCGCTCCCCGATCCGCCCGCCTGCCTGTACGTGCTCGGCGCGCTGCCGCCGCCGGCGCGCTCCGTCGCGGTGGTGGGCGCGCGCGCCGCGACCCCTTACGGAGTCGGCGTCGCGCGCACGCTCGCCGCGGACCTCGCGCGGGTCGGCGTGGCGGTGGTGAGCGGGCTGGCGCGCGGCATCGACGCCGCGGCGCACGAGGGCGCGCTCGCGGCCGACGGCGTGAGCGTCGCGGTGATCCCGGCGGGGCTCGACGCCATCGTGCCGATCGAGCACCGGCCGCTGGCCGCGCGACTCGCGGTGCGCGGCGCGCTGGTGAGCGAGTGGAGCGCGGGGCCGCCGCCGTTCCGCGGCGCTTTCGTGACCCGCAACCGCATCATCGCGGCACTCGCCGCCGCCACGGTGGTGGTGGAGGCGGGTGAGGCGAGCGGCGCGCTCGCGACTGCGCGCGCGGCGCGCGCGCTGGACCGCCCCGTGTTCGCGGTCCCGGGCGACCTCGACCGGCCCACCAGCCGCGGCACTCTCGGGCTGCTGCGCGAGGGGGCGCGGGTGTGCGGTGATGCCGGCGACGTCCTCGCGGTGCTGGCGTCGGCCGCGGAGCCGGACGCGACCCCCACCGCGCGCGTGCTCGCGTGCGTGGGTGCCGAGCCGCGCGCGCTCGAGGCGGTGGCGGATGCGGCCGGGCTCTCGGTGAACGAGACCCTCGCGAGCCTCCTGCAGCTGGAGTGGACCGGCGCGGTCGTCGCGCGTCCGGGCCAGCGCTACGTGCGCGCGCGGGGCGCGGCGTGACGCTCCGCCACCGGCTCGAGGCGGCGTTCGTCGTGGCGCTGGCCGCGCTCGCGCGGGTGCTGCCCTGGCGCGCGTCGCTGGTGCTCGGCGAGCGGCTCGGCGACCTCGCGCGGTGGCTCGGCGTGCGGCGCCGGGTGGCCGAGGACAACCTCGCGCGCGCGTTCCCCGGGCACGACGCGGCGTGGCGTGCGGAGGTGCTGCGTGAGCACTACCGCGAGCTCGGACGCGTGGTGATGGAGTACGCGCGGCTCGCCGAGTTGGCCGCGGCACCCGGCGACACCGTGGTGGCCGAGGTCCACGGGCTCGAGAACGTCGAGGCGGCGCAGGCCGCCGGGCGCGGGACCATCGTCGTCACCGCGCACTTCGGGAACTTCGAGCTGGCGGGCGCCTGGTTCGGACGGCGCTTTCCGATCGAGTTCGTGTACAAGCCGATGAACAACCCGGCGGTGGAGGCGTGGATCGGACGCGCGCGCTCGGCGTCGGGCGTCGGCATGGTCCCGCTCGGGCTGGGGATGCGCCGCGTGTTCGAGCGGCTGCGCGACGGTCGCGTGGTGGCGTTCCTGGCCGATCAGGACGCGCGCCGCCACGGGGTGTTCGTGCCGTTCCTGGGGCGGCCGGCGAGTACGTTCGCGGGACCGGCCCAGCTCGCGCTGCGCACGGGGGCGCCGTTGATCTTCTGTGTCACCTATCGCCGGCCGGACCGCCGACTGGCGATGGTGTTCGAGCCGCCACTCTCGGTGCCGGATCCGCAGGCGGAGGACGCCGTCACGCGACTCACCGCGCTGCACGCCGCGCGGCTCGAGGCATGGGTGCGCGAGCGGCCCGCCATGTGGTTCTGGGTCCACCGGCGATGGAAGACCCAGCCGCCCGTCGCGGCCGAGACGAACGGGGGATAGGTGATGCATCGATTCTCGTTCCGGGTGCGCTACGGGGACACCGATCAGATGGGCTGGGCCTACTACGCGAACTACCTGCGGTGGTTCGAGGTCGGTCGCGCCGAGATGCTGCGCGCGCTCGGGAGGTCGTATCGCGAGGTGGAGGAGACCCTGGGCGTGATGCTGCCGGTGCTGCAGGCGCGCGTCCGCTACTACCAGGGGGCTCGCTACGACGATCTCGTGGTGGTCGAGACCGGCGTGCGCTCGCTCGCCCGCGCGAGCATGACCTTCGGCTACCGGATCGTGCGCGAGGCCGACGGCGAGCTGCTCGCGACCGGGATCACCGAGCACTGCTGCGTGGACCGCGCGGGCCGCGCGGTGCGTCCGCCGGAGCCGCTCGCGCGGTTGCTGGCCGCCGCGCCGCGCGCGCCGGCGGACGTGCATCGCGACTAGTCGCGCGGGAGCCGGGGTCGCGCGCCGTCCATCCCCCGCCCCGCGTCCCGCACGCGCGGCCGCGCGCCGCGCTCAGGGCTTGAAGCCGAGGCCCTGGCGGGCTTCGCCCGGGAGCTTGATGGCGCCGAACTGACTTTCGAACGTCTTCAGGTTCTGCTCCAGCGTCAGCAGGAGCGACTTCGCATGCTGGGGCGTGAGGATCACGCGGGCGTACACCTTCGCCTTCGGCAGGCCCGGGAGCGCGCGCGCGAAATCGAGGATGACCTCGGATTGGGAGTGCGCGATGAGCACCAGGTTCGAGTAGATGCCCTCGGCCTCGCGCTCGGCGAGCTCGATCTGGAGCGGCGGGGGCTGCTGGGGGTTTTCCACGGTCGTCTCCGGGTTCCCACCCAGTCGCCGCGCCATCCGGGCCATCCGGGGCACGGCCGGGCGTTCCGCACTCCTCGAAAGGTAGTGAGGCGGGCGGTCCATGGTCAAGCGAGGCGGGAAGTTGCGCCGGGCCGAAATGCGCCGCTCGCGGCTCCCGGGCCCGGCGGGCCGTGGCATGCGCGTTGCCCTTCGAGTGGGGTGGACTCCCATGCCCGACAAGCGGAGCGACGATGGAACCACGTCCTGCCCCTGATCCCCTCAGCCGCTCGGAGCCATCCGCGGCCATGATCGCCAGCGCCCATTCCGCTCTCGTGGTGGCGGCGTTCGCCGGCGGCGAGCTCGAGCCGGCGGTCGCCGCGCATGCGGTCGAGGCGGGGGGCCCGGGTTTCACGCGGGCCTGGCTGCTGGCGTGGGATCCGCAGGAGCTGCACCTGATCGGAGTGTCGACCGCGAGCGCGATCGAGTCCGAGCGGAGCGGGCAGCGTGAGGCGGCGCGCGCGTGGAGTCGCGTGACCCTCGCGGAAGCGCGGCTCGATCGGATCGTGCTCGAGGCGTGGACGAGCGGCGCCGCGGTGGCGGGCGGGGCATCGGCGCCCGGATTGCCGTGGTACGGCGCTGCGCGGATCGGAGCGGTCGCTCTGCGGCGCGGTGGCCGGCGCTGGGGCGTGCTGGTCGGAGCGTGGACCGAACGCGGCGCGCGACCGGAGGAGCTGGCGGCATTGCAGTCGGAGGCCGCGCTCGCGACGGCGGTGCTCGACGCGCGCGATGGGCATGACCGCGCGCGGCGCCGCGAGGACCAGACCACCGCGCTCGCGGAGTTCGTGCGCAATACCGCGGCCCTGGCGCATCGCGCGGAGGCGTTCCATCGCATCGTGAGGCTCGCCGCCCTGGGCGCCGCCGCGACCGGTGCGGCGGTGTGGCTGGGGGGCGAGGACGGCGGCTCGCGGCTGGAGGTCACGCACGGCCCCGCTGGCCGGCGGGAGCGCGCGGCGGCCGGTCTCGGTCCCCTGGTCGCCGATGCGATGGCGCGGCAGCGGCCCGTGGTGCTCGACCGGGTCACCGACGATCCGCGACTCACGCCGGAACACGCGGCAGCGCTGACGTCGGTGATCGTGATCCCGCTCCTCTCGCAGGGCCGGGCGCTGGGCGCGCTGGCGGCCTACGACCGCACGCCGGCGTTCGTCGGCGCGCCGGCAGTCTTCGATGCCGGCGACGTTGCGTTTCTCGACACGCTGGCCGGACTCGCCGCGCACACCGTGGAGCTCGCCGAGCGCGACGCCGCCGGGCGCCGGCTGGGGCAGCGCGAGCACGAGCTGCGCGTGCGGCTCGTGCGCGAGGAGCGCCTCGCCGCGCTCGGCGAGAGCGCGTTGCGGACCGCCCAGGAGGCGCGCCACCCGCTGGCCTCGATCGCGGCGTTCGCGCGTCGCGTCCACCGCGCCCTGGCACCCGACGACGTGCAGCGCGAGGCGCTCGAGATCGTGCTGCGCGAGGTGGCGCGGCTCGAGCGCATGATGGCCGAGACGCTCGCCGACGCGCCGCCAGAACCGGCGCGGCTGACGGTCGAGCGCGTGAACCAGTCGGTGCAGGAGGTCCTGCAGGCGGCGGGCGAGACGCTGGTGCGACGTCGCATCCGGTTGCTCAAGCGGCTGGCGCCCGACCTGCCGGCGCTCTTGATCGATCCCGAGCGCCTGCGCCAGGTGATCGGCAATCTCCTCTCGCACGCGCTCGAGGCGGTTCCGATCGGCGGCCGGGTGCGGGTGGAGTCGCGGCGCGCCGGCGCGTACGTGCAGGTCGAGATCGGGCACGATGGGCCGCGCGCACCGGGCGACCTCATGGAGCAGCTGTTCCAGGCCTTCGCCAGCGGGCCCTCGCCGCAGACCAATGTCGGACTGGCCGTGGCGCAACGCATCATCCGCGACCACGGCGGCGAGATCCGCGTGCGCGCCGAGGGCGACTGGAGCAACGTGGTGTCGTTCACGCTGCCGGTGGCCGAGAACCAGGATCGTCGCCATCCCGGTGTCGACCGCCGCCAGCGGCGGGCCGACCGGCGCGGGGCAGCGGGGGCGTGAGGTCACTCGGACCGCGACTGGCGCGGTCGGGCGGGTTGACGCCTCTTGCGACGGCATGATAGACAGATGCCGCCTCGGGGCAGGGTCTGGACGCAGGATCCGATCCCATGGTGTGGGTGCGACCCTAGCTCAGTTGGTAGAGCACGTGACTGAAAATCACGGTGTCCCCAGTTCGATTCTGGGGGGTCGCACCATTCTCTTGTGCGGTCCGACGCGCGGGTGGGCGCACGCGCCCGGGCACCCGGTTTCGCGGAGCTGGTGTAGCTCAGCTGGTAGAGCACTTCACTCGTAATGAAGGGGTCACCGGTTCGATTCCGGTCACCAGCTCCAGACATTCCGGGCCCTGCGGCGCCCGGGCCCACCGGCTTGGGCCGGCGCGGGACGCGCGATGCGCGCTCGGCGCCGGCCTCTGTCGTTCGGGGCCGTGCGGCGAGGAGGCGGATCGAGCCGCTGCCGCTCGTGTTCCGCCCGGCCCGCCGCGGCCCGCTGCGCCGCCGCTGGCCGGGTTCGCGAGCGGGGGCCGGGATGCTGGACTGCCCTTCGAGCCTCCCCTATAGTCGCTGCGACTTGCAGTCCTAGGAGCAGCGCAGTTGCCCGCGCACCGGTCGTCGACGTGCACGGCGCGGTGAGCGGACATGCGACGACTCCGTGGCCGGTCGCGATGGCGGCGGCGGCACGGTCCTTGAAGAGACCGACGAGGGTAGAGCTGGATCGCGCAGAGCGTGGGTCGCACCCGGTCGGTGACCGGACGCGACAGCGCACGCAGCCTCGTACCGCCGGCGCCGCCCCCACGGGCGGCCGCGGCGAGGCGGGCCGGGGCCCCCGGCCGGAAGGAGTGGACACGATGTGTGGCATCGTCGGCTACGTCGGACACCGGGCGTGTCTGGGCATCCTGGTCGAGGGGCTCAAGCGGCTGGAGTACCGCGGCTACGACTCGGCCGGCGTGGCGCTGCAGGAGAACGGAGGCCTGCGCGTCATCAAGGCGGCCGGCAAGATCCGCGAGCTCGAGGCACGCATCGGGTGCGAACCGCACGCCGCACAGCAGGGCATCGCGCACACGCGCTGGGCCACCCACGGCGAGCCGAACGACCTCAACGCGCACCCGCACACCGACCCCGACGGCCGCATCGCGCTGGTCCACAACGGCATCATCGAGAACTACAGCACGCTCAAGAGCGCGCTCGAGGCGGAGGGCTATCGCTTCCGCACGCAGACCGACACCGAGGTGCTGACGTACCTGGTTTCGAAGTACAAGAAGCGGGGGATGAAGCTCGAGCAGGCGGTGGGCAAGGCGCTGGCGGATGTCGAAGGGACTTACGGAATCGCGGTGATGTCGGCCGACGAGCCCGGCACCGTGGTGGGCGCGCGCAAGGGCAGCCCGCTGGTGGTGGGCATCGCCGATGGCGAGTACTTCCTCGCCTCGGACGTGGCGCCGATCGTCGAGCACACGCGCCAGGTGGTCTACCTCGACGACGGCGAGATGGCGGTGCTGTCGCCCGACGGCTTCCACACCGCGACCATCGCGAACGTCCCGGTGGACAAAGCGGTGCACGAGGTCGAGTGGGACCTCTCGCAGATCGAGAAGGGCGGCTACGAGCACTTCATGCTGAAGGAGATCTTCGAGCAGCCCGACTCGGTGCGGAACGCGATGCGCGGCCGGCTCAATCTGACCGAGGGACTGGCGCGGCTGGGCGGTCTCAACATGCGCGCCGAGGAGCTGCGCGAGATCAAGCGCATCATCATCCTGGGCTGCGGCACGTCGTGGCACGCCGGGCTGATCGGCGAGTACATGCTCGAGGAGTTCGCGCGGGTGCCGGTCGAGGTCGAGTACGCGTCGGAGTTCCGCTACCGCAATCCGATCGTCGACGAAGGCACCGCGGTGCTGGTCATCTCGCAATCGGGCGAGACCGCCGACACGCTGGCCGCGATGCGGGAGGCGCAGCGCAAGGGCGCCCGCTCGCTCGGGATCGTGAACGTGGTCGGCTCGACCATCGCGCGGGAGTCGAACGGCGGCGTGTACATCCACGCCGGCCCCGAGATCGGCGTCGCGTCGACCAAGGCGTTCACGAGCCAGGTCACGGTGCTGGCGCTGCTCACGCTCGCGCTCGGTCGCCAGCGCGAGCTCGCGCGCGAGACCGGCATCACGCTGGCGCGCGAGCTCGACTCCGTGCCGGCCAAGATCCAGCGCATCCTCGATCGCAGCGACGAGGTGAAGCGCATCGCGGATCAGGTGCGCCACCACGACAACTTCATCTACCTCGGGCGCGGCTACAACTTCCCGGTCGCGCTGGAAGGCGCGCTGAAGCTCAAGGAGATCTCGTACATCCACGCCGAAGGGTACCCGGCCGCGGAGATGAAGCACGGGCCGATCGCTCTCATCGACGAGAACATGCCGGTGGTGTTCATCTGCACGAGGGACAGCGCGTACGAGAAGGTGATGAGCAACATGCAGGAGGTGCGGGCGCGGCGGGGGCGCATCATCGCGATCGCCACCGAAGGGGACACCGAGGTCGCGAACCATGCCAACCACGTGCTGTACGTGCCGGCGGCGGCCCCGATGATCCAGCCCATGCTCTCGGTCATCCCGCTGCAGCTGCTCGCCTACCACGTGGCGGTGGCGCGCGGGTGCGACGTCGACCAGCCCCGCAACCTCGCCAAGAGCGTCACCGTCGAGTGACGGCGCGCGAGTCCAGGAGGGAAGCGTGAAGAGCGCGGTGAGCGTCTCGGATGCGCCGGCGGCCATCGGACCGTACAGCCAGGCGCAGGTCGTGCGGCTGCACGGCGGCAATCGCATGGTGTTCACGGCCGGACAGATCGCGCTCGATCCGGCCAGCGGGCAGCTGGTGGCGGGCGGGATCGCCGAGCAGACCGAGCGCGTGTTCCAGAACCTGAAGGCGGTGCTCGCGGGCGCCGGGGTGGGGCTGGACGAGGTCGTGAAGACCACCGTCTACCTCGCCGACATGGCCGACTTCCAGTCCATGAACGAGGTGTACGCGAAGCATCTCGGTGCTTCGCTGCCCGCCCGCACGACGATCGCGGCGGCGGGGCTGCCGCGGGGCGCTCGGGTCGAGATCGATTGCGTCGCCATCGGCCGCGACCATTGATCGCGAGCTCGCCGGCGAGGGTGCCGCGATGAGCGAGCGACGGCGCATCGAGGTGCGCCTGACGGCGCAGGTGGCCTGTGCCGGTTGAGCGTCGAAGCTGGGTCCGGCGGACCTGCGTGACGTGCTGCGGGGGCTGCCCCCGATGAAGCGCGACCGGCGCGTGCTGGTGGATCAGTCCACCCTCGACGACGCGGGCGTGTTCGCGCTCGGCCGCGGCGAAGCGCTGGTGCAGACCGTGGATTTCTTCACTCCCATCGTCGACGACCCGTACGACTACGGGCGCATCGCGGCGGCCAACGCGCTGTCGGACGTGTACGCCATGGGCGGGCGTCCGCTCACCGCGCTCGCGCTGCTGTGCGTGCCCGACGGCACCGACTCCGCGGTCCTGCGCGAGATCCTGCGGGGTGGCCAGGACGCCATGCACCAGGCCGGCTGCAGCATCATCGGCGGCCATTCCGTGCGGGATCCGGAGCTCAAGTTCGGCTACGCCGTGACGGGCATCGCGCGGCGGCGCGACCTGCTGACGAACGCGGGCGCGCGGCCGGGCGATCGCCTGGTGCTCACCAAGCCGCTCGGCACCGGGATCCTGTCGACCGCGATCAAGAACCAGCGCCTCGAGGGCACGGTGGCCCAGCGCGTCACCCGCGTCATGCGCACGCTGAATCGTGCCGCCTCCGAGCTGGCGGTGGAGTTCGGCGCGCGCGCCGCCACCGACGTGACCGGTTTCGGTCTTCTCGGGCACGCCTCGCAGCTCGCCGAGGCGAGCGGGGTGACGCTGCGGCTGCGCCCCGGGCCGCGCTGGTTCCTGCCGCGGGTGCTCGAGCTGGCGGCGGCCGGGGTCGTGCCGGGCGGACTGGGCAAGAACCGCTCGTTCTTCGGCGGGCGCATCGACGAGGGCGGGCTGGCCGAACCCCTGCTGCAGGCGCTGTACGACCCGCAGACCTCCGGTGGCCTGCTGCTCGCGGTCCCCGCGCGGCGGGCGCCCGAGCTGCTCCGCCGGCTCCACCGCCGCCGCAACGTGGCCATCGAGGCCGGCGAGGCGGTGGCGCGCTCCGCGCGGCTCGTCGAACTCGTGGCATCATGAGCGTGCGGGAACGGCCGCGCGCGCGGTCGACGGGGGAATGGATGGGTCCTGGTGGGCCCCGGGGACTTCAAATCCTGCGGTCGGGCGCGTGCAGCGTCCGAGGTGGGTTCGATTCCCACACGTTCCCGCCATCCTGCGCCACGGCGCTCCTGACGTTCCTGCTGTTGATGGCTCCGGTGGGCGCGGCGGCCGCCGCGCCCACGGCGGCGAGCGCGCTCGCCGCCGCCGACAGCGCCGCGGTGCGCGCCGCGGATCGCCGCCCGGCGCCCGCGCTCCGCGACAGCCTCGCGGACGCGGCGGCGGCGGACAGCGCGGCGAGTGCCGACACCAGCGCGCGAGCCCGGGCGCTGAGCGCCACACGCGCGCGCGAACGCGACGAGCGCGAGCACCCGCACTACTTCGATCAACCGCGCTGGGTGATGCTGCGTTCGCTCGTGGTGCCCGGCTGGGGACAGCTGCACAACGGCTCGTGGCTCAAGGCGGCGGCGGTCGCGACCGGCGAGGGTTGGTTGGGCGCGCGCCTGCTGGAGGACCAGCGCGGGCTGTCCGACCTCGACCAGGAGGTCGCGGCCGCGCGGGCCGCGGGCGACATCGAGCGTGAGAATGCGCTCATCGCACGCTACAATGACCGGCTCGATGGTTCGGTGAGGCGTCAATGGCTGCTCGCCGGGCTGCTGACGTACGCGGTGCTCGATGCGTACGTCGACGCGCACTTCAAGGACTTTCGACTCGAGTTCGAGCACGACCCGGCGCTTCCCGGCGGCATCGTCCCCGGGGCGCGCGTCTCCTTCAGGTGGGGCTTTTGAGCGATCCACGCCTCCAGCACATCCGCAACTTCTGCATCATCGCCCACATCGACCACGGCAAGAGCACGCTGGCCGACCGACTGCTCGAGCTGACGCACACGCTCACGCCCCAGCAGATGAAGGCCCAGGTGCTCGACGACATGGACCTGGAGCGCGAGAAGGGCATCACCATCAAGTCGCACGCGATCGCGATGGAGTACCGCGCGCGCGACGGCCGGACGTACGAGCTGAACCTGATCGACACCCCCGGCCACGTCGATTTCACCTACGAGGTCTCGCGCAGCCTGGCAGCCTGCGAGGGGGCGATCCTGGTGGTCGACGCCTCGCAGGGCATCGAGGCCCAGACGCTCTCGAACTACCTGCTCGCGCGCGATCAGGGGCTCACCCTGGTGGGCGCCATCAACAAGGTGGACCTGCCGGCGGCACACCCCGACGACACCGCGCTCGAGATGGAGCATGCCACCGGGATCCCCGCGGAACGGATCCGGCGTATCAGCGCCAAGTCCGGGCTCGGCGTGGAGGAGCTGCTCGAGCAGGTGATCGCCGAGATCCCACCCCCCGGCGGTGACCCCGACGCGCCGCTGCGGGCGCTCATCTTCGACTCGAAGTTCGACCAGTACCGCGGCGTGGTCGCGTTGGTCCGCGTCGTCGACGGCGCGGTCCGCGCCGGGGACCGGATCAAGTTCCTCTCGACCGGCAAGGTGTTCGAGGTCGGCGAGGTGGGACGGCTGAGGCTCAAGCTCGAGGCCACCGAGACCCTGAGCGCGGGCGAGGTGGGCTTCATCGTCGCGGGGGTCAAGACGGTCGCCGACGCGCGGGTGGGCGACACCATGTGCGCGGCGGACCTCGAGGGGCTCGAGATGCTGCCCGGCTTCCGCGAGGTGAAGCCGATGGTGTTCTCGGGGCTCTATCCGATCGACGCCGAGCAGTACGCGTCGCTCAAGGAGGCTCTCGCCAAGCTCCAGCTCAACGACGCCTCGCTCATCTTCGAGCCCGAGACCTCGGTGGCGCTGGGATTCGGGTTCCGGGTCGGCTTCCTGGGCCTGCTCCACCTCGAGATCGTGCAGGAGCGGCTGCGCCGCGAGTTCATGATCGACCTCATCGCGACCACGCCGAGCGTGGAATACCACGTACTGCTCACGAACGGCGAACTGACGACGGTCGACAATCCGAGCCAGATGCCGCCGGCACAGCAGATCGAGAGCATCGAGGAGCCCTACGTGCTCGCGCACGTGCTGACGCCGACCGAGTACATGGGCAACATCATGAAGCTGTGCCAGGACCGCCGCGGGATCTTCGTGAGCATGGACCACCTCGAGGAGCGGCGGGTGCGGATCGCGTATCGCCTGCCGCTCGCCGAGATCGTGCTCGACTTCTACGACCGGCTGAAGTCCATCTCGCGCGGGTACGCCTCGCTCGACTACGAGTTCGACGGCTATCGCGAGGGCGACGTGGTCAAGCTCGACATCCTGCTGAACGGAGACCCGGTCGACGCGCTGTCGTCGATCGTGCACCGCGAGAAGGCGTACGACTGGGGACGCGACATCTGCGCGAAGCTCAAGGAGCTCATCCCGCGCCAGATGTTCCAGGTCGCGATCCAGGCCACAATCGGGGCCAAGGTGATCGCGCGCGAGACGCAGGGCGCGCTGCGCAAGAACGTGATCGCGAAATGTTACGGCGGGGACATCAGTCGCAAGCGGAAGCTGCTCGAGAAACAGAAGGAGGGCAAGCGCCGTATGAAGCAGATCGGGACGGTCGAGGTGCCGCAGGAGGCGTTCCTCGCGGTGCTCAAGGTCGAACGCTAGGGGAGTCCATGTCCGAGAGTCGTTCCACGCTCCGGGAGTACGTCGAGGCGGCGCTGTGGGCCCTGGTGCTCACGCTGTTCCTGCGAGCCTTCGTGATCCAGGCGTTCCGGATCCCGTCCGAGTCGATGCTGAACACGCTGCTGGTGGGCGACTTCCTGTTCGTGAACAAGTTCGAGTACGGACCCAAGATCCCGTTCACGCACATCCGCCTGCCGGGGCTGCGGGATCCGCGCCGCGGGGACGTGATCGTGTTCCAGTACCCGGAGAACCCGAGCCAGGACTTCATCAAGCGGTGCATCGCGACCGGCGGCCAGGTGCTCGCGGTGCGGAACAAGCAGGTGCTGGTGGACGGACAGGCGCTGGTGGAGCCGTACGTGATCCACATCGCGGCGGACACCCTGCCGGCCTCGATCGACGAGCGCGACAACTTCGGACCCTTCGCGGTCGACGCCGGCGAGTACTTCATGATGGGCGACAACCGCGACAACTCGAAAGACAGCCGCTATTGGGGCACGCTCCGGAAGGACCTCATCAAGGGGCGGGCGATGTTCCTCTACTGGTCCTGGGACCCGGATCGGAGCCAGCCACGATGGAACCGCATCTTCCAGATCATCCATTGACCCCGCGCGTCGCGCCCACGCGGAGGCACCGCGCTCCGCGGGCCGCTCACGCGCCCGCCGCGCGGCCGACCACGGACCGGCGCGCGCGGAACGGAGGACGCTGATGGCCGCGCGCGATGCCACCCGCACCCGCTCGCGGGCGAACGCGAAGCCCGCGGGCCGCCAGCTGCTCCGCGAGTACGTCGAGACCGCGCTGTGGGTGATCGTGATCACGTTCACGCTGCGCGCGTTCGTGCTCCAGGCGTTCGTGATCCCCTCCGGGTCGATGCTCGACACGCTGCTGATCGGCGACTTCCTGTTCGTGAACAAGCTCGAGTACGGCCCGCGGATCCCGTTCACGCATGTCCGCCTGCCGGGCTTCCGCGAGCCGCGCCGCGGCGACATCATCGTGTTCCAGTACCCGCTCAACCCGCGGCAGGACTACATCAAGCGCTGCATCGCGACCCCCGGGCAGGTGATCGAGGAGCGGAACAAGCAGGTGATCGTGGATGGCCGGCCGCTCGTGGAGCCGTACGTGATCCACAGTTCGCGCGACACCGTGCCGGCATCGGTCGACGTGCGCGACAACTTCGCGCCGCTCGCGATGAAGCCCGCCGAGTATTTCATGATGGGCGACAACCGCGACAACTCCGCCGACAGCCGCTACTGGGGACCGATGAAGAAGGATCTCATCCAGGGCCGCGCGATGTTCATCTACTGGTCGTGGGACGCGGAACGGTTCTGGCCCCGATGGAATCGCCTGCTCCGGATCATCCACTGACCGCCGGTTCCGGCGAGGGACCGGGCGCGGCGGTGCGCGCGCGGGCGCGGGCGGGCCTCTACGTCCACGTGCCGTTCTGCGCGGTGCGCTGCACCTACTGCGACTTCTCGTCGGGCGCGCTGTCGGCGGCGGCGGTCGAGCGCTGGATGAGCGCGCTCGAACGCGAGGCCGAGCGCCGCGCACCCGCGGCTGCCGGGGCGACGTTCTCGTCGGTGTTCTTCGGCGGCGGCACACCCTCGGCGATCCCGGCGCGTCACTTCCAGCGCGTGTGGCGCGCGCTCGCCGAGCGGTTCGCGATCGCTCGCGACGCCGAGATCACGCTCGAAGCGAATCCGGAGTCGGTGCGCCCCGCGCTCCTCGACGCCTGGGCCGCGGCGGGCGTGAACCGGCTGTCGATGGGCGCGCAGTCCTTTCACGCCGACGAGCTCGCCGCGCTCGGACGCATCCACGACGCGGAGCGACCCGCGGAGGCGTTCGCGCTGGCGCGGGCCCACGGCTTCGAGCATCTGTCGCTCGACCTCATGTTCGGATTCCCCGGGCACGCGATCGCGCGCTGGCGCGAGACCCTCGACCGCGCGCTCGCGCTGTCGCCCGAGCACCTGTCCGCGTACTGCTTCATCCCGGAGGCGGGCACCCCGCTCGGCGACGCCGCGCTCTCCGGGAGGACCGCGCTGCCCGAGCCCGAGGCGCAGGCCGAGCAGTACGCCTGCTTCGTGGACGCGGCGCGAGCGGCCGGGCTCGCGCGCTACGAGACCTCGAACGCGGCGCGGCCGGGTGCCGAGGCACGGCACAACCTGACCTACTGGCTGCGACGGCCGTACCTGGGACTGGGCCCCTCGGCCCACGGTTTCTGGGCCGGCGAGCGCTACGGCAACCACTACGGCCTGGCGCCCTGGGCGGCCGCGCTCGCCGCCGGCGCCGCCGGCGAGGCCGAGCGCGAGCCCGAGACCGACGCCTCGCTCGCCGACGAGATCCTGATGCTGAGCCTGCGGCTCTCCAGCGGACTGTGCCCGGCCGACCACCCGCCCGACGTCTGGCGGCGCGTCGAACGCCGCTATCGCGCGGCGCTGGACGACGCCGTGACAACGGGACGGCTCGAGGCGCATCCCGAGGGGTGGCGCATCCCGGCCGCTCTGCGGTTCCTGGCGGATGACGCCATCGCCTGGATCGCGGCCCGCGCCGAGCGTCCCGGGTTTGACAGCGTGAAGCGGCGCTCCGTACCTTCGGTGCCATGTCCCAGCCTGCCTTCCCCGGTCATCTGAATCGCGAGGACCCCGATCTCAGCCAGCGCCAGCGCCGGGTGTTCGCCGAGCTGCTGAGCCTGCACGGGATCAGCGCGCGCCCGGTGGGGTCGGAAGTGCTGGCGAGCCGCGGCTCCATCCGCCTCTCCTCGGCGAGCGTGCGCGCCGCGCTGGGCGAGCTCGAGGGCCTCGGGCTGCTCGAACGCTCGAGCGCCTCGTCGGGGCGGGTGCCCACGCCCCGGGGCTACGCCTACTTCGTGCGCGCGCTGCTGGCGCCCGCGGCACTGCCCGCACCCCTGATCGAGGAGGTGGATCGGCGGCTCTCGCGCTCGGCGGCCGACGTGGAGGCGCTGCTGGACGAGGCGTCGCGGCTGCTCTCATCGCTCACGCACCAGCTCGGGCTCGCGCTCGCGACCGCGCTCGACGAGGAGATCCTGACCGGTCTCGACATCGAGCCGCTCGACTCGCGGCGTGCGCTGCTGGCGCTCGACCTCGGCGCCGGCGCGATGCACACGCTGGTGCTCGAACTCGAGAGTCCGCTGGAGCGCGCGGAGCTGGCCGACGTCGCGCTGGTGCTGCGCGAGCGGCTGCTGGGCCATGCGCTGCTCGAGGTCCGCGAGCGGCTCGCCGGCGATCCCGAGCTGGTGCGGGGGAGCGCGGTGCGCATCGTCGCGCGGGCGGCGGCCGAGTCGTGGTCGCGGCCGGTCTCGACCCCGCTCTACCGCACCGGGATTCCGCACATCGCCGAGCAGCCGGAGTTCGCGGGCGCGGCGCGGCTGGGCCCGATCCTGCGGGTGATCGAGAACGGCACGCCGCTGGACCGTCTCATGGTGGCCGGCGTCGAAGGTCACGCCGTGGTGCGGGTGGGCCTCGACGAGGATCTCGCCCTGGCCGGATGCAGCCTGGTGAGCTTCCCGCTGCCGGGCACCATCCGCGGCGCCGTGGGCGTCCTGGGTCCGCTGCGCATGGACTACGCGCTCGTGCTCGCGGCGGTGGACGCGGTCGGCAGCCGCGTGGCCGATCTGCTCCAGTCCTGACGACACCCGCTGCGGCGGGTCGAATTCTCAACCCTACGAACGGATGGCTTCGACGTGGCTTCCGACACCCGAATGGATCCGCCGCAGGAACCGCTCGACGACGCGTCGACCGGCGCGGTTCCGGCCGCGGAGCCGGCCGCGCCCGACGACGCGATGACCGCGGAGAGAGCGGTGCCACCCGCGCCGGCCGAGGAGTCCGCGGCCGCGCTGCGCGACCGCTGGCTGCGCGCCGAGGCCGATCTCCAGAACTACCGCCGCCGTGCGCAGCGCGACCTCGAGGAGGCGCGGCGCGCCGCCGAGGAATCGGTGCTGCTCGAGGTCGTCGCGGCGATCGACGATCTCGAGCGCGCGCTCGAGGCGATTCCCGGCGAGGGCGCCGCGGTCGCCTGGGCGGAGGGCGTGCGGCTGGTGGCGCAGCACCTGCGCGAGACGCTGGCGCGCCGGGGCGTGACGGTGGTCGACCCGCTCGGAGAGCCCTTCGATCCGTCGTTCCACGAGGCGCTGCTCGAGCTCCCGGCCCCTCCGGAGACGGCGCCGGGCACGGTCGTCCAGGTGGCGCTGAAGGGCTATCGGCGTGGCGCCCGCGCGCTCCGCGCCGCGCGTGTCGTGGTGGCCCGCGCCGCCGACGGCGGGGAGTGAGCGATGGCCCCGCGCGACTACTACGAGGTGCTCGGGATCGGTCGCGACGCGGGCGAAGACGACGTCAAGAAGGCCTACCGCAAGCTCGCGTTCCAGCACCACCCCGACCGCAATCCCGGCGACAAGCAGGCCGAGCAGCGCTTCAAGGAGGCGACGGAGGCCTACGAAGTGCTGCGCGATCCGCAGAAGCGCGCGCGCTACGACCAGTTCGGCCACGCCGCCACCTCGGGCGGCGCCAGCGCGCAGGGGTTCGACTTCAGCGGGTTCGACCTCGCCGACGCGCTGCGCGCCTTCATGCGGGACTTCGGTGGCGAGGCGGGCGGGTTCGGCGACCTGTTCGGCGGCGCCCGCGCGGGTGGCCGTGGCCCCCAGCGTGGTGACGATCTCCAGGTGCGCCTGCGGCTGGCGCTCGAGGAGATCGCGACCGGAGTCGAGAAGAAGATCCGGGTGAAGCACCTGCGCACCTGCGCGACGTGCGGTGGCCGCGGGGGCGAGGGGGAGAGCGAGTGTCCGCAGTGCCGTGGCCGCGGACAGGTGCGCCACGTGCAGCAGAGCATCTTCGGGCAGTTCGTGAACGTCTCGACGTGTCCGCGCTGCTCGGGCGAAGGGCGGATCGTGCGCGAACGCTGCAAGGACTGCGGCGGAGAAGGACGACTCTCGGAGACCGAAACCATCGCCGTGAAGGTGCCGGCCGGCGTCACGACCGGCAACTTCATCCCGCTGCGCGGCCTCGGAGACGCCGGTCCTCGCGGGGGCCCGCCGGGCGACCTGATCGTGCTGATCGAGGAGAAGCCGCACGCGGTGTTCGCTCGCGATGGCGACGATCTCCAGGTCGAGTTGCCCGTCTCCTTCCCGACCCTGGCACTCGGTGGCAAGGTCGAGGCGCCCACGCTGGCCGGCGAGGCGATGCTCGACGTCCCCGCCGGCACGCCGAGCGGCACCGTGCTGCGGATGCGCGGGCGCGGCATGCCCGGGTTGCGGGGGGGGCAGGGCGATCTGCTGGTCCGCGTACAGGTCTTCGTGCCCGGCAAGCTGAGTGGGGCGGAAAAGAAGCAACTCGAGGAGCTCAGGCGCGCCGAGAGCCTGAAGCCTCCGAAGGGAGGCGGCCGCTCGCCGTTCGATCACGTGCGCGATGCGTTCTCGGGCTGACGCCGTTCCCTCGCAGCTCGTGCTGCCCGCGATCCCAGAGCTCGGCGCCGAGCTCGAGCTGCCGGCGGAGGAGGCTCATCACGCCGTCCGGGTCTGCCGCGTGCGCGCGGGGGAGCGCGTTCAGGCCACGGACGGGAACGGGGTGCGCGCCCTGCTCGAGATGATCGAGCTGCGCGGTGCGGCGCGCGCCCGCGTGGTGTCGCGTACCTCGGAACCGCGCACCCGGGACGCGACCGTGCTGTGCGGCGCGCCCGAGGGGCAGCGTGCCGACTGGCTGGTCGAGAAGCTGGGTGAGCTGGGAATCGGCCGCCTCGTCCTGATCGACTCCGAGCGCGCTCCGTGGAGTGCCGCGGAGTCGCGGCTCGAGCGGCTCGGACGCCTCGCGGTCGCGGCGCTGCGACAGTCGCGGCGCGCCTGGCGGGTGTCGATCGAGGGCCCGACGCCGCTGCCGGACGCGCTCGCGGGGCTCGGCGGACCGGCGCAGCGGTGGCTGGCCGAGGAAGGCGGAGCGGCCCCGGCGAGGCCGGCATCCGAGGGGCTCTCGGTCGGGGCGATCGGGCCCGCGGCGGGGTTTTCGAGCGCGGAGCGGGGCTCGTTCGAAGCCTGCGGCTTCCGCGCCATGAGCCTGTCTGACGGCCGGTTGCGGACCGAGACGGCGGCGCTGGCGTGGGCTGCCTGGTGGTCGGGTGGCTGGTAAGGCTGATCGGGAAGGGCGAAGATCCTCCGGCATGCCCACTTGACGGGTTTCAAGGGCGGCCATAGACTGCGATTGCCAAGTTCGCGCCCAGCCAAGCGCTAGGGCGCGCATCGGTATTGCAAGCCAAGACGATACGCACGATCAAGAATGGGCAGAGAGGGGTGATTGATTGCCCGGTATCAGGGTGAAAGAAGGCGAGTCCTTCGAGAGCGCCCTGCGTCGCTTCAAGAAGAAGTGCGAGAAGGCCGGAATCATGGCCGATCTGCGCCGCCATCAGCATTTCGAGAAGCCGTCCGAGAGGCGGAAGCGCAAGCTCAACGCAGCCAAGCGCAAGAACATGGCGAAGCGACAGCAGGAGAACTGAACGCACTGGACGCTCTGCGCGGTCTCACCGGGCTGGATTGGATCCTGTCACTGGCGATCCTCGTGCTCGCCATCCGCGGCGTGATCCGTGGAACGATCCGGCAGGTGTTCGGTTTCATCGGCGTGCTCGTGGGTCTTTGGGCCGCCGGTTGGGTCTCACAGTGGGTCGGCGCGCATTGGCACCACGCCCGGCCCGCTGTGGTCTTTTGGGTCATGAGTTGGCTCGTGGCAGGTCTCGCTGGCCTCGCGCTGGCGAGCCTCGCGGAGTGGTGTGGCGGTCTGCTGGCGGAGGCGGTGAAGGCGAGTCCGTTCGGCTGGCTGGATCGCACGGGTGGGCTGGTGTTGGGCGCGGCGCTCGGGTGCGTGGTGGCGACGCTGGTCGTGTTCGCCATGACATTCACCGCCTGGCCGCGTGATGTCCGCAGTTGGACGGAATCGAGCCGCTGCGCGCCGATGCTGCTGCGTGGCGGCGCGACCGCGAGCGACTGGGCGGCGCCGGTGCTGCCGCGTGGCCGCTGGTTGCATGAGCGCTTCCTCGAGGCGGGGCGGCGCGTCTCGCACCACGCGCACGCCTCGTGACACGCGCCCCGGCGGGGGCGCTGGCCGGGAGCGGCTTGGACGATCATTCACTGACATTGCTCGAGTTCGACCGCGTGACCGCGGCCGTGGCGGCCCATGCCGAGAGCGAGGGCGGCCGGGCGGCGCTCGCGCGCGCCCGCCCGCTCGCCGACCGCGCCGAGCGGGCGGCGGCCTGTGCGCACCTGCACGAGGCGCTGCGGCGGCAGAGCGAGCCGGGAGCGTGGTGCGAGGTGGGGCGGGGAGCGATCGCCCCGCGGCTCGATCCCGAGCACGGCGTGCTCGCCGACGGCCCGGCCCTGGTCGAGATCGGCACCTGGCTCGAGGCGGCTCGCGCGGTGCGCGAGGCGTGGGCGAGCGAGGAGCTGCGAGCGCGCTATCCCGCGCTCGCGGGTCGGGTGGACGCACTGCCGGAGCTCGAGCCGCTGCGCATCGAGCTGGCCGGCGCGCTGGAGCCGGACGGCCGCGTCGCCGACGGCGCCTCACCCCGGCTGCACCGCGCACGCCGCGCGCTGGAGGAAGGCGAGCGCGACGTGCAGCACCGGATGGAGCGCTGGGCACGGGGCTTCGGCGAGCAGACCTACGTCACGCGTCACGCGGATCGCTTCGTCGCGCTGGTCCCGGCCGCCGGGTTCCCGCGCCGGAGGGCGCTGGTGCACGACGTATCGGGCAGCGGCCAGTCGCTGTTCGTCGAGCCCCTCGAGCTGTGTGACGCCAACAACCACCTGATCGAGCTGCGCGCGACCGCGATCGAGGAGGAACGCCGGGTCCTGCTGGCGCTCGCCGAAGCGGTGCGCGCTCAGGCCGACGCCCTGCTGGCGCTCGAGCGAGGCCTGGTCGAGCTCGACACTCTGCGCGCGCGCGCGCGCTGGTCCGGGGAGGTCGGCGGCGTGGCGATCGCGCCCGCGGGCGACCGCCTGGTGCTGCGACAGGCGCGCCATCCGCTGCTCGCGATGGGCGAGCGGCGCGCGACGGTGGTGCCGCTCGATCTCGACCTCGGGCTCGAATCGCGCCTGCTGCTGGTGAGCGGGCCCAACATGGGCGGCAAGACGGTGCTGCTGAAGACGGTCGGGCTGGCGGTGGCGCTCGCGCACGCGGCGTTCCCGGTGCCTGCTGGCGAGGGCAGCGCGGTCCCGGAATTCTCGAGCGTGCACGTCGACCTCGGCGACGAGCAGTCGGTCGACCTCGGACTGTCGACGTTCGCGGCGCACCTGCGCGCGCTGGCGGCGATGGCCGCCGACGCCGGGCCGCGCACACTGGTGCTGTGCGACGAGCTGGGCGCGGGGACCGATCCCGAGGCGGGCGGCGCGCTCGGACGGGCGCTCGTGGAGCACTTCAGCGCCACCGGCGCCTGGGGCGTGATGACCACGCACCTCGGCAGCCTCAAGCGGCTGGCCGGCGAGGTCGCCGGCGTGGTGAATGGTTCGCTCGAGTTCGACGAGCAGCGCATGCAGTCGCGCTATCGGTTCGTGCCCGGCGTGCCGGGCGCGTCCTACGCGCTCTCAGTCGCCGCGGCGCTGGGATTCCCGGGCGCGGTTCTCGAGCGCGCGCGCGCGCTGATGCCCGCGGAGTCGCGCGCGCTCGAGCGGCTGCTCGCCGACGTGGCCGAGGCGCGGAGGCGGACCGACGAGGAGGCGGCGGCGCTGCGGGCGGCGCGCGCGGCGGCCGATGCGGCGGCCGCGGCGTCGCAGGCGGCGACCGCCGAGACGCGCGACGCGCTCAAGAACCTGCGGCGGCGGCTGACCGCCGAGAGCGAGGCGCTGCTCGCGCAGGCGCGCGAGCTGTGGCAGACGGTGCAGCGCGAGGCCCGGCGCGCCGAGAAGACGCGCGCCGGCGCCGACGACGTTCGGCGCCGCATCGAGTCGCTGGAGGACGGAGTGCAGTCGCTCGATCGCGTGGCGGCCGCGGCGGCCCCCGCCGAGACGCCCGCCCCTCCGACGCGAGTCGAGACCGGCCAGCGCGTGCGCGTGCCCCAGCTGGGAATCGAGGCGGACGTCGTCAACGGCCCCGATGCCGAGGGACGGATCCTGCTCCGCCGGGGTGGTTGGACCATCCATAGTCAGGTGAGCCAGGTGGTGCCGGTGGGGACCGCGCCGGCCGCGTCTGCGGCGGTCCACGTCGCCGGCTATTCGCTGGGCGAGGAGGCTGCCCCGCTCGAGGTCGATCTGCGCGGGATGGAGGCCGAGGAGGCGCTGCGCACGCTCGACGGCGGCCTGGACCGGGCGGTGCTGGCGGGTCTCTCGGAGCTTCGCATCATCCACGGCATCGGCCGCGGCGTCCTGCGGGCGGCGGTGGAACGGCACCTCCAGGGGCATCCGCAGGTGGCGTCCCAGCGGCTGGGACAGGTGGGCGAGGGAGGGCGCGGCGTGACCGTCGCGCGACTGCGATGAGCAACACCCTGCCGCGCGCCGGCGGCGTACGCCGCGAGTCCGACGACTGGGTGGAGCGCGTGCGCGCCGCGAGCGACATCGTCGAGATCGTGGGCGAGAGTGTCCCGCTCAAGCGGGTGGGCCGCAATTGGACCGGACTGTGTCCGTTCCACAAGGAGAAGACTCCGTCGTTCTCGGTGAACGCGGAGCGGCAGTTCTATCACTGTTTCTCGTGCAAGGTGGGAGGCGACGTCTTCAAGTTCGTGCAGGAGAGCCAGCACGTCGGGTTCCTCGAGGCCGTCGAGATGCTGAGCCGGCGCGCGAACATCCCGGTGCCCGAACGCGGTGCCCCCGGCGACCGGGGCGCGCGGGCGCGGCTGCTCGAGGCGCTCGAGCAGGCGGCGGCGTCCTACGAACGCTGGCTCGCGGACCCCACTGCCGGTGCGAGCACGCGCGAGTACCTCGAGCGGCGCGGGCTGCGGCCGGAAACGCTGCGCGAATTTCGGCTCGGGCTCGCCCCGGCCGGCTGGGAGAACCTGGTGCAGCGCCTCGGGCGCCTCGGCGAAGCGACCCTGGTCGACGCAGGGCTGGCGTCCCGGCGCGAGCGCGGCGGGATCTACGACCGCTTCCGCAACCGGCTCATGGTCCCGCTGGTGGCCCCGGGTGGGGCGGTGCTCGGCTTCGGCGCCCGCGCGCTGGCCCCCGGCGACGAGCCGAAGTACCTGAACTCCTCCGAGAGCGCGGTGTACCACAAGGGATCGTTCCTGTTCGCGCTCGAGCAGGCGCGCAAGCGGGCCGAACCGGGCGGCGAGATGATCGTGGTGGAGGGTTACTTCGACGCGATCGCGATGCACCAGGCGGGGCTCGGCCACACGGTGGCGACGTCGGGGACCGCCTTCACGCCCGACCAGGCGCGGCTGCTGCGACGGCTGGTCTCGCGCGTGGCGCTGGCCTACGACGGCGACGCGGCGGGGCAGAACGCGATGATGCGCTCGCTCGGCACGCTGCTCGCCGAAGGGCTCGACGTGGTGGTGGTGGACCTGCCGGCGGGCGATGACCCGGACACGCTGGTGCAGCGGGGTGGCGCCGACGCGTGGCAGGCGCTGCGGCAGCGCGCCGCCGACCCGGTGGAGTTCGTCCAGCGCCACGTGATGCAGGGCCCGGGAGCGGGCGATCCGCGCGAACGCGCGCTGCAGGCGGTGGTCACGCTGGGAGCCGGCATCCCGGATCCGGTGCGGCTGCAGTTGCTGCTGGAGCGCGCGGTCGAAGTGCTCGCGGTGCCGGCCGCGGTGCTGCAACGCGCGGTGGGTCTGCGGCGGCGCGGCGAGGCCTCGCCGGCGCCGGTGCGGGCGGCCGTGCGCGAGCAACAGCGTGGCGACCGCCATGCCGAGACGCAGTTGCTGCGGGCGTTGCTGAACGCCCCGCAGTCGATGGTCGGCGCGCGCGAGGTGCTCGCGCCGGAGGACTTCCGCGATCCCGCCTGCGCCGCGCTGGCGCAGTGGATGTGGGAGGGACGCGACGGGCTGCCGGACGACGAGACGTCCGGGGCGCTGGCGCGCGAGCTCGCCACCGTGGGTGAGCCGCTGGACTGGGAACAGGAGGCTCGCGGCGCCACTCGCATCCTGGTGGCGCGGCGGCTGACGGAACGACGACGCACGATCGAGCAGGAGCTGCGGAAGGCGGGCGGTGCCGACGCCGAGCGCCTGCTCCACGAGATCCAGGACATCGCAGCGACGCTTCGCAACCTCAACGCGTGAAGGAGCGGGGATCGATGGCGGCAGCCACCACCAAGAAACAGGCGAAGCTCAAGGAGAAGGCCGAGCAGCGCAAGCGACTCGACGAGATCAAGTCGCTGGCGCTTCGCCAGGGCTACATCACCGAGGACCAGATCGTGTGGCTCCTCGACGACAACCAGGAGCCCGAGGCGCAGGTCGATCTCATGGAGGAGATCCATGGGATGCTCAACCAGATGCACATGGAGGTCTTCGCGAGCGACGAGGATGCCCAGGAGCGGCTGAAGAAGCTGCGCAAGATCGAGGACAAGAAGGCCTCCCCCGCGGCCAAGACGGTCCCGCAGCAGCCGGTCCGCTACGACGACCCGGTGCGCATGTACCTGCGCGAGATGGGCCGCGTCCCGCTGCTGACGCGCGAGGGCGAGGTCGAGATCGCGCGTCGCATCGAGGCCGGCGAGCGTCAGGTGGTCTCGGCGCTGTTCCGCGCCGACCCGTCGGTGCGCGAGATCAAGGGCCTGCTCAAGAAGCTCAAGGAGGGTCTGCTCAAGATCGAGGACTTCATCAAGGTCGACGAGAACGCGGCGACCGAGCAGGCGCTCAAGAAGGAGCGGCTGCGCGCGGTGAAGATCCTCGAGCGCGTGTTCGCGCTGCAGAAGCGCTACAACGACCTGCTCGAGCGCCAGCACGAGCGCATGACGGACCGCCAGCGCGCGAACTACCAGGCGAACTTCGCGAAGGTCGAGGCCGAGCTCACGCAGGAGCT
Organism: Candidatus Eiseniibacteriota bacterium; assembly: GCA_963725865.1. GTDB lineage: Bacteria > Eisenbacteria > RBG-16-71-46 > RBG-16-71-46 > RBG-16-71-46 > CAVSAC01. The sequence goes on along the minus strand of CAVSAC010000010.1, from coordinate 223,105 downwards.
GCACAAGCTCTCGATGAATCCGCGCATGGTCGAGGGGCTCTCGCATCCGGTGAAGGGCCTGGCCGAGCGCGCGCAGGTGCTGCAGGAGGCCGAGGGCGCGATCGAGAAGCACTACGGCCACGCGATCGAGGAGATGCAGGGCTTCATGCGGCGGCTCAAGAAGGGACCGAAGGAGCTGCGCGCCCTCAAGCGCGACTCGGGGCTCCAGCCCACGCAGATCCAGGAGTTCACCGAGGACCTCAAGGAGCACCGCAAGGAGATCAAGCGCCTCGAGGAGGAGGCGCGGATGTCGATGGAGCACCTGCTGGAGCTCCACCGCCAGATCCGCGACGGCGAGCGCGCCACCGGGCAGGCGAAGAAGGAGATGATCGAGGCGAACGTCCGGCTCGTGATCTCGATCGCCAAGCGTTACACGAACCGCGGCCTCGAGTTCCTCGACCTGATCCAGGAAGGCAACTCCGGCCTGATGCGCGCGGTCGACAAGTTCGACTACACGAAGGGCTACAAGTTCTCGACCTACGCCACGTGGTGGATCCGCCAGGCCATCACGCGCGCGATCGCGGACCAGGCGCGCACCATCCGCGTGCCGGTGCACATGATCGAGCACATCAACCGCGTGGTGCGCGTCTCGCGGCGGCTGGTCCAGGAGCTGGGCCGCGAGCCCACGCCCGAGGAGATCGCGGAGCGGCTCGAGCTGCCGGTCGACAAGGTGAAGAGCATCCTCAAGGCCGCGCAGGAGCCGATCTCGCTCGACCGCCCGATCGGCGAGGACGACGACTCGAACCTCGGCGACTTCATCGAGGACACCAGCGTCGTGAGTCCCGCGCATTCAGCGGCGGCCGCGATGCTGCGCGACGAGGTCAACGACGTGCTGCGCACGCTCACCCCGCGCGAGGCGAAGGTGATCCGCCTGCGCTTCGGCCTCACCGAGGACGGCGCCCAGCGCACGCTCGAAGAGGTGGGCGCGTTCTTCAACGTCACGCGCGAGCGCATCCGTCAGATCGAGGCGAAGGCGCTCCGCAAGCTGCGGCACCCGACGCGCAGTCGGCGACTCAAGGCCTACACCGAGCTGCTGTAGCGCGGGCGGCACGACCCGCGCGGGGCGCGGCGGCGTTCCGTCGCGCGCCCCGCGCCGATCCGAGTCGCTCCGCGCGCCGGGTCGGGGCGCTCAGGGCAGCGGGGTGAGGACGACGTCGGGCAGCGCGAGCGTGTCCCCGGGCGCCGGGACGCGCCTCGTCACCGCCGCGGCGCGCCGGGATCCGAACGAGAAAGCATGGGAGTATCTCCCGGATGGAGGCTCGGAAGTCCACGATCCAAGCGAGCACCGCAGCACCTGTCTTGACACCATTCCGAGCCGGGTGATAGAAACACCCGGCTTCCGGCTGCCGATCCTTGCGCGCCACGCGCTGGGCCCATAGCTCAGCGGTCCAGAGCGGCCGGCTCATAACCGGCGAGACCCTGGTTCGAATCCAGGTGGGCCCATGGATCACCCGGGTGACGCATGCCCGTACCGGAGCCCCGAAGGGCGGGTAGCTCAGCTGGCAGAGCACCTGGATCACAACCAGGGGGTCACAGGTTCAAGTCCTGTTCCGCCCACCATCTTCCCCTGCGACGGCGCGCATCGGCGCCGTCGGACGCGAACGGAGTATCGCCGTGCCCGCTGCGCTTCGACACCCGATGTCCGGGACCGCGCGAGATCCGCGCCGGCCGGACGCGGTGCGCGCGCAGCGCCCCGCAGGCCCCATCCACGGGGACGCCCTTCCGGGCGTCCCCGTTCGCATTTCCAGGAGCGCCCCATGAGCGACGAGATCGATCGACTGTGGGCCCTGCACGGGCTCGACGAGCAGGCCGTCGTCCTGCGGGCGGAGCTGCAGCGGTTCCCCGCGGAGCGCGCGGTGGCGGAGCAGCGGCTGGCGACGGAGCGCACCCGGGTCGAGAGCGTGAAGGCGCGACTCGCGGAGCTGCAGAAGGCGCGGCGCGCGCTCGAGAAGGACATCGAGAGCCTGGGCGAGCAGGAGCGGAAATTCCTCAGCCAGCAGGCCATGGTGAAGACGAACGCCGAGTACCAGGCGCTCACCCACGAGATCACGCAGACCCGGCAGCAGCGCTCCGACGTCGAGACCAGCGTGCTGGTCAAGATGGAGGAGGAGGAGCATGCCGCGGCGCAGCGGCCGCTCGCCGAGAGCGCGCTGAAGCTGGCCGAGCAGGAGGTCTCCACCCGGGTGGCGAGGATCGAGGGCGAAGAGACGTCGCTGCGCGAACGCCTGGCGGCGGTCGACGCCGAACGTGCCGCGCAGCTCCAGCACCTGGCGTCCGGCACCCGCACCCGCTACGAGCGTATCCACCTGATGCGCGACGGCCGCGCGGTGGTCGCGCTCCGCGACGGCTCGTGCGGCGGGTGCTTCCGCAAGCAGCCGCCGCAGGCCCTCCTCGACGCCAAACGCGGTGACCGCGTGCTGACGTGCGACGGCTGCGGGCGCCTGGTGGTCTGGCCGCCCGACGCGGCCTGACCGGAGCCCCTCCGTGGACGCGGCCCCGCGTCGCCGCACCCGCACCTGGCCGTTCCGTCGTCTCGCGCTCGTGCTCTCGGGCGGCGGCGCGCTGGGGGCGTACGAGGTCGGCGTGTTCCGCGCGCTCGAGGCGGCCGGCCTGCGGCCCCAGGTGCTGCTCGGCGTCTCGGTCGGCGCGATCAACGCGGTCGCGTGGATCGCGCACGGATTTCAGGCAGCGGGCCTTGCGCGGCGGTGGCGCACGCTGCGCCCCGCCAGCGTCGGGATGCGCTGGACCACGCTGATGCTCCGCATCGGCGGGCTGTTCGTGGCGACCGTGGCCGCGCTCGAGGCGCTGTTGGCGCTCGCGGACCTGCCGGAGCTGGGGCTCGCGGGGCTCTACCGCCGCGCGATGCTCCCGCACGAGATGCACTCCGTCTACCTCGAGACGCTCGCATGGCAGATCGCCGCGGTGATCGCGCTCGGCGTCGTGGTGTTCTCGCGGCAGATCGAGGACCTGCTCGCGCGGCTGGCGCACTCGCGCGATCCGGAGGTGGCGCAACGATGGTTCGGACGCGCGCTGCTCGCGCTCGCCCTGCTCTATGTCGTCGCGATGGGCGCGGGGCTGTCGTGGCCGAGCCGCTTTCATCTGGTCGTGCTGCTGACGGGCACCGCGGTGTGGTTCCTCAACCGCTCCGCGCCTTCGAGCGATCGCGTGCGACGGCTGCTGCTGGGGCTGCTGCCCGAGACCGGCGGACGCGGGCTGTGGCAGAGCGGCGCGCGCCGGCGCCTGCTCGATCGTCTGGTGGCCGACGGCGACGGCAGGCAGTTGATGGGGCCCGACCCCGCGCTGATCATCACGGCGTGCGAGGTGGCCACCGGGCGCGTGGCGTACTTCGTCAACGGCGCCGAGCCGTCGGCGGAGTTTCGGGCCGGCGTGGAGGATGCGCTCGGCGACGTCGTCGTGCTGCGTGCCCCGAGCGAGGTGATCGAGGCAGCGGTGGCGTCCTCGGCGATCCCGGTGGTGTTCGAGCCGGTGCGCATCCAGGGGCGCGAGTTCGTGGACGCCGGTCTGTTCTCGAACCAGCCGCTGCACGCGGCGATCGCCGCCGGCGCCGATGCGCTGCTGCTGGTGCTGGTGTCACCGAGCGCCGCCCCGGTACCGAGCGGGCAGGGGCCGAATCTCCTCGAGGTCGGCGCGCGCCTGCTCGACGTGGCGAACTGGCGCGATCTCCAGACCGAGTTGCGCCAGCTGCCGTCCGAGTGGTCGGCTGCCGGGCCACCCAGCCCGGTGTGCGTGGTGGAGCCGGCGGCGCCCCTCCCGGGGACCCAGCTCGGATTCGAGCCGGCGATCGCCGAGGAGCTCATGCAGCGCGGCGAGGCCGATGCGTGGACGGCGCTCGAGCGCGCGGGCTGGGTGGAGCCCGCGGCGGCCGGGTCGGACGCGTGAGCCGAACGCGCCCCGGGGCCCGTCGCTCCGCCCCGCCCGCGCCACGGAAAGGGACCGAGCCGCCGCGCCCCGGTGCGCCGGCCGCGCCGCGCGCGGGCCTCGGCGACGGGTGGTTGGCGCTGGTGGCGGCGGCGGCGGCGATCCTGGTCTACCTGCCGAGTCTCGGTAATGGGCTGGTGCGCGACGACAGCGCGCTGATCGGCGGCATCGCGAACTGGGGCGCGGGGCTCGGGACGCTGCTGGTGCGGGACTTCTGGGCGCCCGCCGGGGCCGGCTCGGGACTGTGGCGGCCACTGGTGACGCTGTCGCTGTGGGTGGACGCGCACCTCGGCGGCGACGCGCGGCTCGCGTTCCACCTCACGAACGTGCTGCTGCACGGCGCTGCGAGCGCGGCGCTGTTCCTCGTGATCGCGCACGCCGGGATGCCGCGCGCGGCTGCGCTCGCGGGCGCGCTGTGGTTCGCGACGATGCCGGCCCACGCCGAGGCGGTGGCGTGGGTGGTCGGACGCACCGACGTGCTGAGCGCGCTGCTGGTGCTGCTCGCTTACGGCGCCGACCGCCGGGCACGGGTCGCCGGCCGCGCGTGGCCGGGGGCGCTGGCGCTCGGCGCGGCGGCGCTCGCCTTGCTCAGCAAGGAGTCCGCGCTCGCGATCGTGCCGCTCATCGCGGCCGCGGAGTGGGTGCGCACGCGGACGGCCGCCACCCGGCTCCGCTCCGCGCTGGTCTGGATCGCGCCCTACGCCGGGCTCGTTGCGCTGTGGCTGGTCGCGCACGAACGGATCGCGGAGCCGGGCGGGCTGCCGGTCTACGTCGATCCCGCCGCGCCGGCGCGCTGGCCGGCGGCGGCGTGGACGCTGCTGCCGCACTTCGCGCGCTTCCTGTGGCCGTGGGCCGCGCACGCGCCGGAGGCGGCGCTGGTGCTGCCGGCGGGCGGTGGGGATCCGCGCGTCGCGCTCGGCGTGGTGCTCACGCTGGCCGCGCTCGCCGGCTGGGTGGTGCTGGCCGCCCGGCGCGCGGCGGCGCTGGTGCCGGCCACGCTCGCGCTGGCTTCGCTGGCTCCGGCCCTGGTGCTGGCATGGGCGGGCCGCGCGCTGACGACGGGCGAGCGCCTGTTGTATCTCGCGAGCGCGGGGGTCGCCTGGCTGGCGGCGCTGGGACTGGCGCGCGCGCTGGCGTCGCCGCGCGCCCGCCGGCCGGCGCTCGGCGTCGCGCTCGTGCTGGTCGTGGGCAGCGCCCTGGTCGCGGTGCCGCTGCAGCGCGCGTGGCACGACGAAACGGCGCTGTACGCGCGCATGCGCGCCGCGCAGCCGCGCGATCCGGTGGGCTGGATCGGCGGCGCCGACCTGCTCGCGCAGCGCGGCCAGCGCGCGGCGGCCGAGCAGGCGCTCGCGGTCGCGGCGCGGCTCGGCCCGCGAGTGCCGCTGCTGCACCTGACGCGCGCGGCCCTGCACTATCGCTACGGCGAGTGGGCCCCGGTGCTGGCGTCGGCGGACTCCACGCTCGCGCTGGTGCCGCGGCTGCGCGACGCGCGGCTGCTGCGCGCGACCGCGCTGCTGCGACTGCGGCGCCTCGCCGAGGCGCGCGCGGAGGTGGCGGCGCTGCGCGCCGAGCAGCCCGGCGAGCCGCAGGCGCTCGCGCTTGCCGGGCAGCTGCTGCTGGTGTCGGGATCTCCGCGCGAGGCAGCGGCGGCGCTCGAGGTGGCAGCGCCCAGGCGGCCCGACGATCCCGCGGTCTGGTACGCACTCGGCATGGCGCGCGGCCTCGGCGGCGATCCGGCGGGAGCCCGGCTCGCGTTCGCGCGGACGGTCGCGCTCGATCCGGGCTACTACGACGGATGGCTCCAGCTCCTGCGCGCGTGCCTGGCGTCCGGGGATCGCGCCGGCGCGAGCGCGGCACTGGCGCGCGCCGCCGCGCTGCCGGAAGCCTCCGACGGGCGGGCGGCCGCGCTCGCGCGCGAGCTGGACGCGCCCCGCTGAGCCGCGCCCAGCGCGGCGCGCGGCCGCCGGGCGCAACGGGTTTGAGCGCTCTTGCCGCATCGATTATCGTGCGTGCATGCATCCGTCCTCACGAGAGTGGACGTTGCGCTGTGACGGGGGCTCGCGGGGCAATCCCGGCCCCGGCGCGCTCGGGTTCGTGCTGAGCGATCCGAGCGGCGCCGAGGTCGAGGCGCGCGGCGAGTACCTCGGTCACGTGACCAACAACGTCGCGGAGTATCGCTCGCTGATCGCGGGGCTCGAGGCCGCGATGCGCCACGGCGCGCGGCCGCTGCGGGTGGCGATGGACTCCGAGCTGGTGGTGAGGCAGATGACGGGGCAGTACCGCGTGAAGAACGCGGGTCTCAAGCCGCTTCACGGGCAGGCGCAGGAGGCGGTGAGGAAGCTCGGTCGGGTGCGCTGGACCAGCGTGCCGCGCGAGGACAATGGGCGTGCGGACGCGCTGGTGAACGAGGCGCTCGATCGGGCGCGAGGATCCGAGTCTCCCAGGTGATCGCGGGCGGTGACCCGTGCAGCGCGCTCTGCGTGCGGCGCGGCACCGTCCCGAGGAAAGTCCGGACTCCACAGGGCGAGGTGCTGGGTAATCCCCAGGGGGCGTGAGCCCACGGAAAGTGCAACAGAGAGCAGACCGCCAGCGGGCCGTCTTCGGACGTGCAGCGGGCAAGGGTGAAACGGTGCGGTAAGAGCGCACCAGCGGTCCCGGCGACGGGGCCGGCTCGGTAAACCCCACCTGGAGCAAGACCGCATAGAGGGGAAGGAGTGCGTCCCGCTCCGCTACTACCCCAGGGTCGGTCGCACGAGGCGTCCGGAGACGGGCGTCCCAGTCAAATGATCACCACGGAGCGATCCGAACAGAATCCGGCTTACGGGAGACTCGGCTGATGCCACGGGCCCGGCGGGCATGCTCGCCGGGCCTCGTGCTGGGCGGCCGCGCTTGACCCTCGCGGAAAGCGGCTGTTAGCGTGCATCGCGTCCCGGCCGACGCGTATGGGCGCGTCGGCCCTTCTCTCATCCCCCCCGAAGCGAGCGCCCGTGATCGCGCCTTCCACGACTCCGCAGTGGGTACTGCACCCGCGGCACGATCCGGACCGGGCACGCGCGCTGGCGCGCGCACTCGACGCGCCGCTCGCGGCCGCGCACGCGCTCGTCAATCGCGGTCTCGAGGCCCCGGACGCGGTCCAGCGCTTCCTCAACCCCTCGCTCGACGACCTCCACGACCCGTCCAGCCTCCGCGACCTCGATCGCGCGGTGGCGCGGATCCGCCAGGCGCTCGAGGACGGCGAGCGCATCCTGGTTTACGGCGACTACGACGTCGACGGGATCACGTCCACGTTCCTGCTCCACAGCGCGCTGCTCGGGCTGGGAGGCAAGGTCGACTATCGCATCCCGCACCGCACCCGCGACGGCTACGGCCTGTCCGAGCGCGCGATCGACGAGGCGCGGCGAGCCGGCTTCACGCTGATCGTCACGGTCGACTGCGGCGTCACGGCGGTCGAGGCGGTGGCCCGCGCGACGGCGTGCGGCATCGACGTGGTGATCACCGACCATCACGAGCCGCCGGCGGTGTTGCCCGACGCGGTCGCGGTCGTGAACCCGCAGCGCGCGGGCTGTGCGTATCCGTTCAAGTCGCTGGCCGGGGTCGGGGTGACGTTCAAGCTGGTGCAGGCCCTGATGCGCGGTCGCGGCGGTCTGGAGCGGGTGCGCGAATGGCTCGACGTGGTCGCGCTCGGCACCATCGCGGACGTCGTACCGCTGGTGGGCGAGAATCGGGTGCTCGCGCGGCTCGGTCTGGAGTGCCTCAACGCGGGCGGGCGGATCGGCCTGAAGGTGCTCGCGGAGATCTCGGGGCTGGGTGGCAAGCGCATCACCAGCGGACAGGTGGCGTACGTCCTGGCTCCGCGGATCAACGCGGCGGGCCGCATGGACCGCCCCGAGCAGGGCGTGCGCCTGCTGCACGCGCGCGACCGCCAGGAGGCCGAGGCCTGCGCCGAGAGTCTCGAGGACGACAACCGCCAGCGCCGCGAGTTGGACGCGCGCGCGCTCGAGGAGGCCGCGCGGCGCGTCGAGACCGAGCTGGGCTGGCCCGGCTGCGCGTCCATCCTGCTGTGGTCGGACCACTGGCACGCGGGCGTGATCGGCATCGTGGCGTCGCGGCTCGTGGACCGTTACCGGCGGCCGACGCTGCTCGTGAAGATGGACGGCGACCGCGGGCGCGGCTCGGGGCGCAGCCTGCCGGGGCTCGATCTCAACCGGGTGCTGTCGGACTGCGGGGACCTGCTCGAGGGCTGGGGCGGGCACGCGGTGGCGGCCGGACTGACGGTGAAGCGCGAACGCCTGCCCGCGCTGCGCGAGCGCTTCGAGCGCCTGGTGCGCGAGCGGCTGGCGCCGGAGGACTTCGTGGCCCGGCACGAGCTCGACGGCGACATCACGCTCGCCGAGTGCGACCTCGCGCTGATCGACTGGCTGGAACGACTCTCGCCGCACGGTCTCGGCAACCCGGAGCCACTCTTCCGCGCGCGCGAGGTCGAGGTGCGCGAGGCGCTGGTGGTGGGGGGCGGCAAGCACCTGCGGCTGCGCGTCAGCGACGGCACCGGGACCGCGGAGGCGATCGGCTTCGGGCTCGGAGAGCGCGCCGAGGCGATCCGCAAGCGCGGCGTCTGCGACCTGGCCTTCGTGCCGACGCGCAACGAATGGATGGACCAGGTGCGCGTCCAGCTCAAGATCAAGGACGTGCGACTGCCGTGACCGGCTCCGAGGGCGTCCCGCATCCCGAGATCCGCGCGGCTTTCCTCGCGGCGATCGACGAGCGTGCGCCCCGCGTGGATCGGGACCGGATCGCGGCCGCGTTCGACTTCGCGGCCCACGCGCACGGAGTGCAGGTGCGGCGCTCGGGCGACCCCTTCCTCACCCACCCGGTCGCGGTGTGCACGATCCTGCTCGACCTGTTCGAGGCGCGGCTCGACACCTCGCTGGCGTGCGCCGCGCTGCTCCACGACGTGGTGGAGGATACCGAGGTCACCATCGAGGACGTCGAGAAGCGCTTCGGCAAGGAGATCGCCGGCCTGGTCGAAGGGGTGACGCGCCTGTCGGGGGTGCACTTCGACAGCCACGAGGCCGAGCAGGCCGAGAACTTCCGCCGCATGCTGCTCTCGATGTCGCGCGACCTGCGCGTCATCTTCATCAAGCTCGCCGACCGCCTGCACAACATGCGAACGCTGGAGTTCCTCGACGAGGCCAGGCGCACGCGGATCGCGGGGGAGACCCGCGACATCTACGCCGCGCTCGCCCACCGGCTCGGGATGGCCGGCATCAAGCGCGAGATGGAGGACCTGAGCCTCAAGGTGCTGGAGCCCGTGGCGTACCGCGAGCTGGCGGCGCGCATCCAGGCCAAGCGCGACGAGCGCGAGCGCTTCCTCGCGGGCGTGCGCGAGCGGCTGGAGGAGGGCTTGCGGGCGGCCGGCGTGCGCGCGGAGGTGGTGGGTCGTCCGAAGCACTTCTACTCGATCTACAACAAGATGCACTCGGGCCGCGACTTCGAGTCGATCTACGACCTGTTCGGGCTGCGCATCATCACGCACACCCGCAACGACTGCTATCGCGCGCTGGGGGTGGTGCACGACCTGTTCACGCCGGTGGCGGAGCGTTTCAAGGACTACATCGCCACCCCGAAGAGCAACATGTACCAGTCGCTCCACACCACCGTGCTCACGCGGGACGCGGAGATGGTCGAGGTGCAGATCCGCACCCGCGACATGCACCGGGTGGCCGAGACCGGGATCGCGGCGCATTACGTCTACAAGCAGGGCGTGCGCATGGACGAGGAGATCGACGCCAAGCTCGGCGGCTTCGTCGCGCAGACCGCCGACTGGCAGCGCACCGCGAGCGACGACGAGTACATGGAGTTCCTGCGCACGGCGCTGTACCAGGAGGAGGTGTTCGTCTACACCCCGCAGCGCGAGCTCAAGCGGCTGCCCAAGGGCGCCACCCCGCTCGACTTCGCGTTCCTCATCCACACGCAGGTGGGCCAGCGGGCGGTGGGGGCGCGCGTCAACGACGAGCTGGTGCCGCTGCGCTACGAGCTGCGCAACGGCGACACGGTCGAGATCATCACCTCCTCGCAGGCGCAGCCGAGCGAGGACTGGCTGCAGATCGTGCGCACCACCGGCGCGCGCAGCAAGATCCGCGCGTGGCTCCGCCAGCGTCGCCACGCCGACAGCGTGACGCTCGGGCGCGAGATGCTGGAGCGGGAGCTGAAGCGACTGCGCCTGAAGGACGACGAGGGGGCGCTCGCCGAGATCGCGCGCGGCCTCGGGCTCGAGGACGTGGAGACCCTGCTGGCGCGCCTGGGCGAGGGTCAGCTCTCGCTGACGCAGGTCGTGCGCAAGCTGCAACCCGAGCCGGAGAGCTTCGCCGAGCGCATCGCCAAGGCGCCGCTCGAGGCGCTCGGCTTCACGCGCAAGGCCGCGGGCGGGGTCCGGATCGCGGGACTCGACAACGTCATGATCACCTTTCCGCGCTGCTGCCAGCCGGTGCCCGGCGACCGCGTGATCGGCATCGTGACGCTCGGCCGCGGCGTGTCCGTTCACCGCATCGACTGCCCGAACACGTTCGCCCCGCGCGTGGATCCGGAGCGCAAGGTGTCGGTCGAGTGGGACGCGCGGCTGGGCGAGATGTTCCCGGTCCGGCTGGTGGTGTACGGGGCGGACCGCCCGGCGCTGCTGGCCGACATCGCGAAGGCGATCTCCACGGTGCCCGCCAACATCAAGCAGGCCGGCATGGCGAGCGAGGACCAGACCGTGCGGGGCGTCTTCGTGGTCGAGGTGCCGCACCTCGCGAAGCTGCAGGAGGTGATCCACGCCATCCGCCGGGTGCGCGGGGTCTCGCGCGTCGAGCGGCGCCAGCGCCTGCTGCGGAACGAGCCGCCAGCGGCCGGGGAGGACGCGTGAGGGCCCTGGTGCAGCGCGCCGCCGGCGCCAGCGTCACGGTCGAGGGCCGGGTCACCGGCTCGATCGCGAGCGGGCTCGTGGTGCTGGTGGGAGCGACCCACGACGACGGGCCGATCGACGCCGAGTGGCTGGCGCACAAGGTCGCCGGCCTGCGGGTGTTCGCCGACGACGCCGGGCACATGAACCGCGACGTCCGCGAGGTCGGCGGCGGCGTGCTGGTGGTACCGCAGTTCACGCTCTACGGGGACGCGCGGCGCGGCCGGCGGCCCGACTTCGTGCAGGCCGCGCGCCCCGAGCAGGCCGAGCCGCTGGTGGAGCGCTTCTGCGCGGCCCTCGAGGCCGAGGGCGTGACGGTGGAGCGCGGCGTGTTCCGCGCCCACATGCGCGTGGAGCTGGTGAACGACGGTCCGGTGACGCTGCTGATCGAGAGTCCGCGCGCCGCCGCGGAGGCCGGATGAAGCGCGCGAGCGCGGCGCAGGTGTTCTTCGCGGGGCGGTCGCCCCTGGTGCTGGCCTCGGCCTCGCCACGGCGGGTGGCTCTGCTGCGGCAGGTGGGAGCGCGCTTCACGATCGCCGACCCGGGGCCCGACCGTCGCTGGCCGGGCGAGGCCGAGCCGCGTCACGGTGTCCGGGCGCTCGCGCTCGACAAGGCGCGCCGGGTGGCCGCCGGACGGCCCGGCAGCGTGGTGGTGGGAGCGGACACGGTGGTGGTGGTGCGGGGCCGCCGGTTGGGCAAGCCGGACACCGCCGAGCAGGCGATCGAGATGCTGCGGCGCCTCCATGGGCGGACGCACGAGGTGTGGACCGGCCTCGCGGTGGTCCGCGACGGCGAGCAGCGAACCGCCGCCGAGTGCACGCGGGTGCGATTCGTGCGGCTCGCCGAGGCCGAGATCGCCGCGTACGTGGCGCTCGGGGAGTCCTTCGACAAGGCCGGGGCCTATGGGATCCAGGGCGTGGCGGCGCAATTCGTGCGCGCGATCGACGGCGATTACGCCAACGTGGTCGGGCTGCCGCTCGCCCGACTCCGGGCGCTGCTCCGCGAGTTCGTCTGAGGTCGCGGGGACCCATCCGGCGCGGGCCCCGCACCTTGACAGCCCCGCGAGGGGGTTGCTAGTCTCCGGCGTTTCTTACGGATAGCGACGGTGCTCCAGACGATCCGGCGCGGGGTTCCTGCGGCCGGGCTGGGGTGACCGTCATCTCGTGTGCAGACGGAGGAAGGCATGAAGAGCTACACGGCCCGCCCGGACGACATCCAGCGCGAGTGGCTGCTGGTGGACGCGGAGGGGAAGACCCTCGGGCGGCTCGCGACCCAGATCGCCACGGTGCTGCGGGGCAAGCACAAGCCGATCTACACGCCCAGCATGGACACCGGCGATCACGTCGTGGTGATCAACGCGGAGAAGGTCGCGATGACCGGGCGCAAGCTCGAGAACCGGCGCATCTTCAGCCACAGCATGTACCCGGGCGGGATCAGCTGGACCAAGCTCACCGAGGTCATGGAGAAGCACCCCGAGCGCATCATCGAGCGCGCGGTGAAAGGCATGTTGCCCAAGACCAAGCTCGGCCGGGCGATGATCAAGAAGCTCAAGGTGTACGCGGGCTCGGAGCACCCGCACGCGGCGCAGCAGCCGCGCGCGTGGGATCCGGCGTGACCCCACAGCGCGAGGAGACGATGGCGACAGAGACCCAGAAGCCGCGGACCGGCCGGCGCAAGGAATCGGTGGCGCGCGTGCGCCTGGTCCCCGGCAACGGCAAGCACACGATCAACGACCGCACCCCGTTCGACTACCTGAAGCGGGAGACGCTGGTGACCCAGGCGTACCACGCGCTGACCGTGACGAACACGGCCGGCAAGTTCAACGTGGTCGCGCGCTGTCACGGCGGCGGTCTGACGGGACAGGCGGGCGCGCTGCGCCAGGCGATCGCGCGTGCGCTCGTGACGTCCGACGAGACGCTGCGTCCGCTCCTGGGGCGCGAGGGCCTGCTGACGCGGGACTCGCGCATGAAGGAACGCAAGAAGTACGGACAGCCGGGCGCCCGCAAGCGCTTCCAGTTCAGCAAGCGCTAGGACGATCGTCCGGCGGCCGCACCATCACGCACGTCCCGGCCAGCGCGCCGGGGTCCCCGTGAGCTATCGCGGGGGAAGGCGCGCACCAGGTGCCGGGGCGGAGGAAGAACCCCGAAGGGAGGAGTCGTGTCGGACATCAGCATGAAGGACCTGCTCGAAGCGGGTGTGCACTTCGGGCATCAGACGCGCCGCTGGAACCCGCAGATGAAGAAGTTCATCTTCATGGAGCGGAACGGGATCTACATCATCGACCTGCAGCGCACGCTCAAGTGCCTCCAGGAGGCGAACAACGCGATCGACCGCGTGGTTCGCGGCGGCGGACACGTCCTGTTCGTGGGCACCAAGAAGCAGGCCAAGCCCATCATCGTCGAGGAGTCCAAGCGCTGCGGCCAGTTCAACGTGACCGAGCGCTGGCTCGGCGGCATGCTCACCAATTTCCGCACGATCAAGGCGAGCATCACCCGTCTCAAGGAGCTCGACCGGATGGCGACTGACGGCACCTTCGAGAAGCTCTCGAAGAAGGAGGTCTCGCGGCTCTCGCGTGAGCGCGAGCGGCTGGAGTTCGCCTTCTCGGGGATCAAGGAGATGCCGGGTCTGCCCTCGATCCTGTTCGTCGTCGACACCAAGAAGGAGAAGATCGCGGTCGCCGAGGCGAACCGTCTGGGGATCCCGATCGTGGGCGTGGTCGACACCAACTGCGATCCGACCGTGATCGACTATCCGATCCCGGGCAACGACGACGCGCTGCGCGCCATCCGCCTGTTCACGCATCACGCCGCGGACACCATCATCGACGCCCACGCCGCCGCTCGCGACGGCTCGGGCCAGGAGACGGTGTCGTTCGGTGGCGAGGAGGCCGAGGCCGAGGGCACGGCGACCGCTCCCGCGAGCGCCTGAGCCGTTCCATCGACGCACCCATCGGCGCCCGCCCGTGGTCCCACGCGGGCGGGCGCTGCGACGCATAGCCGAGGAGCCGAGATCCATGACGATCACCGCGGACCAGGTCAAACAGCTCCGGGAGCGCACCGGAGTGGGAATGATGGAGTGCAAGAAGGCGCTGCAGGAGAACGGCGGCGACTTCGAGAAGGCGGTCGACGCGCTGCGGCGCGCCGGCGCCGCGAAGGCGGAGAAGCGCGCCGAGCGTGCCGCCAGCGAGGGCCTCGTCGAGTCCTACATCCACCCGGGCAACCGGGTCGGCGTCCTGATCGAGGTCAATTGCGAGACCGATTTCGTCGCCCGCACGGCGGAGTTCGCCGAGTTGGTGCGCAACCTCGCGCTGCAGGTGGCGGCCGCGGGCGCCGACTTCGTGCGCCGCGACGAGGTTCCGGCGGAGCGGCTGGAGCGCGAGAAGGCGATCTACCACGCGCAGCTCGAGGACCAGAAGAAGCCGGCCGCGATCATCGACAAGATCGTCGAGGGCAAGCTCGACAAGTACTTCTCCGAGGTCTGCCTGCTCGAGCAGCCCTACATCAAGGACGACAAGGTCAAGATCGCGGACCTGGTGCAGGGCGCGATCGCCAAGACCGGCGAGAACATCGTCGTCCGTCGCTTCGCGCGCTTCCGGCTCGGCCAGGAGTAGCCGTCTTGGCCGCGCGGTACCAGCGCATCCTGCTCAAGCTCAGCGGGGAGATGCTCGCCGGGGCCGCCGGCCACGGCATCGACGAGAACGTGATCGGCACGCTCGCGGACGAGATCCGCGACGTCCAGCGGCTCGGCGTGCAGGTCGGGCTGGTGACCGGCGGCGGGAACATCTTCCGTGGCCTCGCCGCGAGCACGCGCGGGATGGACCGGGTCGGCGCGGACTACATGGGGATGCTGGCGACCGTGATCAACGGCCTGGCGCTCCAGCACGCGCTCGAGAAGCGGGGTCTCTTCACGCGCGTCATGTCGGCGATCGAGATGGCGCGGGTGTGCGAGCCCTACATCCGCCGGCGTGCGGTGCGGCACCTCGAGAAGGGACGCATCGTCGTGCTCGCCGCCGGCACCGGCAATCCGTACTTCACGACCGACACCGCCGCCGCGCTGCGCGCGATCGAGATCGGCGCGGACGTGATCCTGAAGGCCACCAAGGTCGACGGGGTGTACAGCGGCGACCCGGTGACGGACCCCACCGCCACCTTCTTCCCTCGCATCTCGTACCTCGATATCCTGAACCGGGGTCTCAAGGTCATGGACTCGACCGCGATCTCGCTGTGCATGGACAACCGGCTGCCGCTGGTGGTCTTCAACATCGGCGTCCCGGGCAATCTGATGCGCGTCGTGCAGGGCGAGCCGGTCGGCACCGTCGTGGGAGAGTGAGCACATGGTCGTCAACAAGATCGTGCACGACACCGAAGAGCGCATGAAGAAGCAGATCGAGGCGGTCCGCCGCGAGCTGGCCGGGATCCGCACCGGCAAGGCGTCCCCGGGCCTGCTCGACACCGTGAAGGTGGACGCCTACGGCACGCTCACGCCGATCAATCAGGTCGGCTCGGTGACGGCCCCGGAGCCCCGCTTGCTGGTGGTGCAGCCGTGGGACAAGAGCCTCCTGAAGGCCGTCACGAAGGCGATCCAGCAATCGGAGCTGGGCCTCAACCCGACCGACGACGGCAGCGTGATCCGGATTCCGATCCCCTCGATGACCGAGGAGCGCCGTCGCGACATCGTCAAGCTGATCTCGAAGCTGGCCGAGGAGGGGCGCGTCCACGTGCGCCAGGTGCGGCACGACGTCAACAAGGACGTCAAGCATCAGGAGACCGAGGGAACCATCGCGCAGGACGAGTCGAAGCGACTCGTCGCCGAGGTGCAGAAGCTCACCGACCGCTACATCGAGCAGATCGACGAGCTGCTGAAGAAGAAGACCGCCGAGGTCATGGAGGTCTGACCTTCCGGGTCCGTCCCGGCCTGCCGCCGACCGCGGTGGCACAGGGAGGAGCGTTGCCGGTCCGCACACCGACGCCTGAGGAGCTGCAGCGCCGCGGGAATCTGCCGCGCCACGTCGCCATCATCATGGACGGGAACGGCCGCTGGGCGAAGGCCCGTGGCGTCCCGCGGCTGATGGGGCACCGTGCCGGGCGCGAATCCGTGCGCGAGGCGGTGAAGGGCTGCGTCGCGATCGGGGTCGAGGTGCTGACGCTCTACACGTTCTCGATCGAGAACTGGAACCGCCCGGCCACCGAGGTGCGTGCCCTGATGGCCATCCTCCGGAATACGCTGCGCGAGGAGCGCGAGGAGCTGCGCCGGCAGAACGTGCGCCTGCAGGTGGTGGGCCGCGCCGCCGACCTGCCGGCGCCGGTGCGCAAGTCGATCGAGGAGACCCAGGACTACCTCGCGGCGTCCAGCGGACTGTTGCTGAACCTCGCGCTGTCGTACAGCGGCCGCGCCGAGATGACCGACGCGGTGCGCCGGATCCTGGGGGACGCCGCGCGGGAGTCGATCGACCCGCGGCGCGTCGACGAGGAGTTCGTCGAATCGTACCTCTACACCGCCGGGCTCCCGGACCCCGACCTGTTGATCCGCACCAGCGGCGAGATGCGCCTCTCCAACTTCATGCTGTGGCAGATGGCGTACACCGAGCTCTGGATCACCGACACCCTGTGGCCCGACTTCCGGCGCGAGCACCTCTACCGCGCCATCGCGGACTTCCAGGGCCGCGAGCGGCGCTTCGGGCGGGTGGATTGAGCGCAGGACCTCCCGCGGCGGCGAGTCCGCCGGCCAAGTCCTCGTCGTGGTCGCTCGGCCTGCGGATCGCCAGCGGCCTGCTGTTCGTGCCGCTGCTGATCCTGCTGGCCCGCGCGGGCGGTTTGGTGTGGTGGGCATTCGTGGCCGTCCAGACCACGCTCGGGCTCTCGGAGTTCTGGTCGCTGATGCGGCGCAAGGGGCTCGCACCCTATCGCACGATCGGGCACCTCGCGGGGCTCGGGGTGCTGTGGTGGGCGCTCCGCCCGCACTGGCCGCACGTCGACTTCCTGGTCACCGCGGTGATGCTGCTCACGCTCGCGTTCGAGCTGCGGCGGCCCGAGGCGCGCCAGCGCGTCGAGGACATGGCGGTGACGCTGTTCGGCGTGCTCTACGTCGGCTGGCTTTCGGCGCACTTCGTGATGCTGCGCGAGCTACCCTGGCGGGCGGGGACCGAGTACGGCGACGGCGCCCGCTACGTGCTGCTCGCGTTCTTCGTGACCTGGTCGTGCGACACCGGCGCCTACGCGTTCGGGCGGATGTTCGGGCGCGTGCGCCCGTGGGTGGCGATCTCGCCGCGCAAGTCGGTCGAGGGCGCCGCCGGCGGGCTGGGCATGGCGGTGGTGGCGGCGGTGATCGCGCGGGTCTGGTTCGCGCCGTTCCTCGAGCTGCGCGACGCGCTGGCGATCGGGCTGCTCGCGGGCGTGTTCGCGCAGGTGGGCGACTTCGTGGAGTCGCTGCTCAAGCGCGACGCCTTCTCGGCGGACTCCTCGGACTTCATCCCCGGTCACGGCGGCGTCCTGGACCGCTTCGACAGCCTGTACTTCGCCGCCCCTGTGATCTTCTACTACCTGAAGGTCATGGTGTTCCGGATCCCGTGAGCCAGGAGCGCACGATGCGCATCGCGGTGCTCGGTTCGACCGGTTCGATCGGCGTGCAGACGCTGGACGTCGCCGCGCGCGAGCGCGAGCGATTGAGCGTCACGGCGCTGGGCGCCGGGCGCGCGCTCGCGGGCCTGCTCGAGCAGGCCGCCCGGTGGCGGCCGCAGGCGCTCGCGCTCGAGTCGGCGGCCGATCCGGCGGCGGCCCTGGCGGCGCTGCGCGCGGCGGCGCCGGGCGCCGACGTGCGGGTCGGCGAAGGCGCGTGCGCGTGGCTGGCGGCGCACCCGTGTGCGGACGCGGTGGTGAACGGCATCGTGGGGGCCGCGGGGCTGGCCCCGTCGCTGGCGGCGCTCGGCGCCGGGCGCCGGCTGGCGCTCGCGAACAAGGAGTCGCTGGTGATCGGCGGCGCGCTGATCGACGCGGCGCGCGCGCGCGACGGCGGCGTCCTGGTGCCGGTCGACAGCGAGCACAGCGCGGCGCTGCAGTGCCTGGGAGATCGTCCCGCGGAGGAGGTCGCGCGGCTCACGCTCACCGCCTCGGGCGGGCCCGCTGCGGCGTCATCCGGACTGGCGACAGGCCACCCGCGAGGAGGTGCTGGCGCACCCGGTGTGGCGCATGGGCCCGCGCATCACGGTCGACTCGGCGCTGCTGTTCAACAAGGGTCTCGAGCTGATCGAGGCACGCTGGCTGTTCGGGCTGCCGTGGGAGCGGCTCGACGCGGTCCTCCATCCGCAGGCCCTGATCCACGCGCTGGTCACGTTTCGCGACGGCTCCACCGTCCTGCAGGCGGCGCCGGCCGACATGCGCCTGCCGATCCAGCTGGCGCTCTCGTGGCCGGCCCGCTGGAGCGCGGCGGTGGGGCCGCTCGAGCCGACGGCGCTCGCGGGGCTCTCGTTCGAGCCGCTCGCCCGCGGCGCGTTCCCGGCGTTCGAGCTGGCGCTCGCGGCGGGGCGCGTCGGCGGCACCGCGCCCTGCGCGCTCAACGCGGCGGACGAGGTCGCGGTCGGCGCGTTCCTCGACGGCGCGATCGCGCTCGGTCAGGTCCCCGAGGTGATCGAGGCGGTGCTGGCGGCGCACGACGTGCAGGCGGTGGACTCGGTGGAACAGCTGATGGAGGTCGACGCGTGGGCGCGCGCGGCGGCCCGGCGCGAGGCGGTGCGCGCGTGAACGCGGGGCGCGGGCGCCACATGGGATCCGCGGCCCGCGGCATGCGACGCGGCGCGAGGACGGCGTGACGCCCGGGACGCTCGCGATCCGGCCGCGCACGCTCGGCGACGTGGTCCTGGTCACGCCGGCGCTGCGGGCGCTCAAGCGCGGCGCGCCCGATGCGCCGCTCGAGGTGGTGACCGAGGCGCGCTACGTGCCGTTGCTCGAGGGCCTGCCGTTCGTGGACCGGGTGTGGCCGCTCGAGCGCACCACCGTCGGCACGCTGCGGCTGGCCGCCGCGCTGCGGGGCCGGCGCTGGCGGGCGGCGGTGGACTTCTTCGGCAACGCGCGCACGGCACTGCTGGCGCGCGCGAGCGGCGCCGCGAGCGTCGCGGGCTACGAGCTGCGCGGCCGCGGTGCGGTGTACGACGTCCGGGTCGCCCGCGCACTCGACCCGGCGCCCGGCCGGCGCGAGTACGCGGCGGCCACCCACCTGCGGCTGGCCAT
Organism: Candidatus Eiseniibacteriota bacterium; assembly: GCA_963725865.1. GTDB lineage: Bacteria > Eisenbacteria > RBG-16-71-46 > RBG-16-71-46 > RBG-16-71-46 > CAVSAC01. The sequence goes on along the minus strand of CAVSAC010000010.1, from coordinate 203,968 downwards.
CGCGGCGGGCGGGGTCGCGGATGGACTGGCGGCCAGTCTCGTGGTGGCCGGGCGCGGCGCGCGCCCGGGCCGGGGAGCTGCTGGAGCGCGCGGGCGTGCGCCGGCCGCGGCGCACGGTCGGGCTGGTGGCCGCCGGCAGCTGGCCGACCAAGACGTGGCCGGCTTCGCACGCCGGGCTGCTCGCGCGGCGGCTGCTCGCGGCCGGCTGGGAGGTGCTGCTGGTGAGCGGACCGGGCGAGGAGCGGGTGGACTCCACGGTGGCGCGCATCGCGCCGGGCGTGGCGCGGCTGCCGGCCTGCGGCGTCCGCGAGCTGGTGGCGGTGATCGACGCGCTGGGCGCAGTGGTGGGGACCGACAGCGGCCCGCGCCACGTCGCCGCGGCGCTCGGCGTGCCGACGTTCGCGTGGTTCGGCCCGACCCATCCCGACACCTGGAATCCGCCCGGGGCGGCGCACGCCGCGTGGTGGACCGACCTGCCGTGCCGCGGCTGCGACCGCACGGCGTGTCCGCACTGGAACTGCATGCCCGCGCTCGACCCGGCGGAGGCCGCGGCGCGCGTGCTGGCGCATCTCGAGAGCCATGGACGATCGACGCCCGATCTCGGCGCTGCTGCTCGCGCGTGACGAGTCGCGCGATCTCGAGGAGCTGATTCCGCGGCTTCTCGCGTTCGCGCGCGAGGTGGTGGTGGTCTGGGACCCGCGCGGCGACCGCGCGACCCGCGACGCGGCCGCGCGCCTGGGCGCACGCGTGTTCGACCGCGCGCTCGAAGGCTTCGGCCCGCAGCGCCGGTTCGCGCTCGCGCAGTGCACGCAGGAGTGGGTGCTGTGGATCGACGCGGACGAGCGCCTCGACGCGCGCGCGATCCACGAGGTGCGCGACCTCACCGCCCCCGATCGGGCGGCGGGGTCGCCGCATACCCACTACCAGATCGTGCGCGCGAGCTACTTCCTCGGGCACCGCATCCGCTGGTGCGGGTGGCGCGGCGAGCACCTGGTGCGCCTGTTCCGCCGCGATCGCGCGCGCTTCGACGACGCCGTCGTGCACGAGCGGGTCCAGGTCGACGGGAGCGGGGGCCGGATCGGCGGGCGGCTCGAGCACCACAGCTACCGCACGTGGGCCGACTGCACCACGAAGCTGACGCGCTACGCCGCGGCGAACGCCGAGAAGTCGTGGCGAGCGGGGAAGCGCGCGGGCCCGCTCGACGTGCTGGTGCGCCCGCCGCTGCGCTTCGTGCGCCAGTACGTGCTGCAGCTCGGCGTGCTCGACGGCGGCCCCGGGCTGGTGCTGTGCGCGCTCGCCGCCGTGCAGGTGTTCCTCAAGTACGCCGAGCTGTGGGCGCGCACGCGGAACGAGGGCCGCGCGTGAGGGTGGCCCACCTCGATACCGGACGCGAGTGGCGCGGGGGACAGGCGCAGGTGCTGTTCCTGATGCGCGGGCTGCGCGCGCGCGGGCACGACGTGCTGCTGCTGGCGCCCGCGGCGCCGCTCGCGGAGCGGGCCCGCCGGGAGGGGTTCGCGGTCGAGCCGTGGCGCCCGCACGGCGAGCTGGACCTCGCCGCGATGCTGGGCGCGGCACGCGGGCTGCGCCGCTTCGGCGCCGAGGTCGCGCACGCCCACTCGGCGCACGCGCACGCGGTCGGCGTGCCGGCCGCGCGGCTGGCGCGGGTGCCGGTCGCCGTGGTGTCGCGGCGGGTGGACTTCGACGTCGCGACGCATCCGTTCTCGCGGCTGAAGTACGCGCTGCCGGTCGACTGCTATCTGTGCATCAGCCGCGGCGTGATGGACGTGATGGCGCGCGGCGGCATCCCACGCGCGCGGCTCGCGCTGGTCCCGAGCGGCATCGAACTGCCGCGGCCGGTTCGCGGGGAGCCCGGGGTGGCGGACCTGCGCGCGCTGCTCGGCTGCCCGTCCGACGCCCCGGTGGTGGGCACGGTGGCCGCGCTGGCACCGCACAAGGACCACGCCACGCTGCTCGAGGCGGTCCCCGAGGTGCTGCGCCGGGTACCGGACGCGCACTTCGCTTGGGTCGGCGAGGGGGAATGCCGCGACGCGCTCGAGCGGCGGATCGCCGCCCTCGGACTGGAGCAGCGAGTCCATCGGCTCGGCTTCCGGCCGGACGCCCACGCGCTGCTCGAACAGTTCACGCTGTTCGCACTCTCGTCGCATCTGGAGGGGCTGTGCACCTCGCTGCTGGACGCCCTGGCGCTCGGGGTGCCGATCGTGGCCACCCGGGTGGGTGGGATCCCGGACGTGGTCGCGGACGGGGTCAGCGGGCGGCTGGTGCCGGCGCGCGATCCCGCCGCGCTGGCGGCAGCGATCGCGCACGCGCTGGAGCATCCGCTGGAGCGCGCCGCCTGGGTGGAGGCGGGTCGACGCTCGGTGCAGGGGTTCACCGCCGACCACATGGTGCAGCGCACGATCGAAGTGTACGAGCGGCTGTGCTCGGCCCGCCGCTCGGGGAGCTGAGGCGATGCGCCACCCGGGCCGCACGGGAAGCTGGCGCGGCGGGTGCCGGCGGCCGATGACGATGCGGTGGAGGGGGGGCGCCATCTTGACGCCCATTCACGGCCCGGAGTAGTTTGGCGAACACCTTCCCAGTCAAGGAGTTGGCATCGATGACGCACGTTCTCCAACACCTCCCCGAGGGGCTCCGCCTGGTCGTCGCGACCGCGCTGGTGCTCGGGCTCGTGATCTTCGTGCACGAGCTGGGGCACTTCATCGCGGCGAAGATGCGCCGGGTGCGGGTGCTCGCGTTCTCCGTGGGCTTCGGGCCGCGGCTGTTCGGAATCGTTCGCGGGGGGACCGACTACAAGGTGTCCGCGATCCCGCTCGGCGGCTACGTGCAGATGGCGGGCGATTCCCCGCTCGAGGACGGCACCATGCCGGCCGGGCCCGAGCAGTTCCTCAGCCACCCGTGGCCCGGTCGCATCTGGATCGCGTTCGCGGGTCCGTTCGCGAACCTCATCACCGCATTCATCGCGCTGATCGTGGTCGCCTCGGTGACGGGGATCACGTTCTCGGACTCGCCGAATGTGCTGGGCGCCCTCCCCGACACGAGTGCCGCGTACGCCGCGGGGCTCCGGGAGGGCGATCGCATCGTCGCCCTCGACGGGACGCCGACGCCGTCGTGGGTGGCGATCTTCCAGATCAACGATCGCGCCCGCAAGGACCGACCCCGCGTGCTCCACGTGGAGCGGGCGGGAGCGCGACTCGCGGTGACGCTGTCGCCCGCGCAGCGCGAGCGCGTGCTGTCGTCGATCCATCCCGAGCCGACGCCGCCCGTGGTGGGCATGGTCGCCGTGGGAGCACCCGCCTACAAGGCCGGGCTCCTGAAGGGCGACCGGGTGCTCGCGGTGGACGGGCAGGCGATCCGCCAATGGAGCGACCTGCCGGTGGCGCTGCGCGGCAAGGTGGACAGCCTGGTGACCTTCACGCTGCTCCGCGGGCAGACCACGTTCGACGTGCAGATCAAGCCGTTGTCGAACGATCCCTCCGACGCGCAGGGAATCATCGGCATCGAGGCGCCGCGCAAGCAGGAGTACGTGCAGCGCTTCGGGCTGGGCGAGTCGGTGCAGTTCGCGTTCTGGGGCACCGGCCAGGTGATCTCGACCGTGTACCAGGGGATGTGGATGACCCTCATGCGGCCGCTCTACTACCGCGAGTACCTGGGTGGCCCGATGTTCATCGCGCAGGCCGCGAGCCAGCAGGCGGAACGCGGGCTCGACGCGCTGCTGCAGTTCTTCGCCACCATCAACATCGCCATCATGGCGTTCAACCTGCTGCCGATGCCGGTGCTCGACGGCGGGCACATCCTGCTCGCGATCGTCGAGGCGCTGCGCCGGCGCGGACTGACCGCCGCGGCCTACCTGCGCTTCCAGAAGGTGGGATTGGTGGTGCTGGGCGCGCTCTTCCTTTTCATCCTCGCCAACGATCCGCTGCGTGTGCTCCAGCGACAGCGCGCCCTCGATCGCGGCCCCCATGCCACCCCACGGGAGCGGACGGTTGTCCCCAGCGCACCCTGAGGGGGCGCTCCTGCGCCGGCGATACCGCGCGGCCGTGATGGCGCTGCTCGCGCTGACACTCGCCGGCCCGCCCGCCCGGGCGCAGGACACGTTTCCGACCGAGCTCCAGACGGTGTCGGGCGTGCGGTTCGAGGGTCGCCACGCCCTCAAGCCACGTGATCTGTACGCGGTCATGAAGACCAAGCCGCCGTCCGCGCTCCCGTGGCGGCAGGAGCCGCGCCTGCGCCGGGACTTCCTGCGTGCCGACACGCTCGCCATCGAGACGCTCTATCGCCAGCACGGCTATCTCGACGCGCGCGCGCAGGTGGCGGTGCGGACCGCGCGCCGCGACCCGGGCCGCGCGATCGTGACGTTCGCGATCACCGAGGGGCGCCGCTCGCGCATCCGCGCCGTCGAGTTCGGCGGCGTCACCGTGTTCTCGGGGAACGAACTGGGACGCCAGCTCTACGCGCGGGCGGGGCGGCCGTTCAATCCGTCGTACCTGGTCGCCGACACGACTCGCATCGCGAACGCGTACCAGGAGCGCGGCTATCTCGCGCACGCCACGAGCGCGCTGCGCCGCGACTCGCTCGCGGTCCTGGTGCGCTACGACGTCCTCGAGGGACCGCTCTACCACCTCGGTCAGGTGCAGATCTCCGGTCTGACCACCCTGCGCGTCGACGAGAGTCTGGCGCGTCGCGAGCTGCTGCTGCACGAGGGGGAAGCGTTCAAGCGCTCGCGCGTCGAGCGCTCGCTGGAGCACCTGTACGACACCGGACTGTTCAGTCAGGCCCAGATCTCGACGCTCGCCGACTCGTCGCGCCAGGTCATCGACTTCGACCTGCGACTGGTCGAGCGCAAGCCGCGGTGGCTGGACGCCGGCGTCGGCAGCGGGACCTCGGACGCGTTCCGCTTCCTCGGCGAATGGGGGCACCGCAATCTCGCCGGGCAGGGCCTGAACGGGGTGGTCGGCGCCAACGTGTCGCTCGATTCCCGCGGCCGCTTCCAGCGCCTGCGGACCAGCACCTCGCTGCTCCAGCCATGGCTGTTCCGCACCCGCACCCGCGGCGTGGTGTCGCTCTATTACCAGCGCAACGAGGATCGCGCCGACGAGCGGTGGGTAGTGGCGCAGGAGGCGAAGGGCATCACGTTCCAGGCGTACCGGGAACTCGGCCGCCGCGGCCGCATCACGCTCACCCAGGACAACACGTTCGTCGTCCAGCACCTCCACGACGTCAATGCGGACCTGCAGGGCGCGGTGCTCGACTCGTTGCTCCTCCACGTGAGGCCCTCGTACGCGACCCACCGCCTGGCACTGAGCGGGCTGCGCGACCGGCGCGACGATCCGCTGTCCGCCACCACCGGCTCGACCCAGTCGCTGAGCGCCGAGATCGCGGGCGGCCCGCTGCAGGGCGCGAGCAGCTTCAGCAAGGGGCTGTTGTCGTCGTCGTGGTACACCCCGCTGCGCAACGGCTGGGTGCTCGCCACCCGCGCCGGCGGCGGCATCATCCGCCCGTTCGGCAGCGATGAAATATTCAGCCCCCAGGTCGGGCTGGACCCCGAGGTCGCACGGGTGCCGCTCGAAGACCGCTTCCGCCTCGGCGGCGTCAACTCGGTGCGCGGCTTCAACGAGAACGAGCTGCAGCCCTCCGGCGGACTGGCGATGGCGCTGGCCGGCGCCGAGCTGAGGGTGCCGGTGGTGGGGCCGTTCGGCGTCGAGTTGTTCGTGGACGCCGGGAATGTCTGGTCGCAGCCGCGGTACATGAAGTGGAGCAATCTCACCCCGCGTTCGGGCCACACCCTGCCGTCCGATGGGGACGTGCGGTATGTATTCGGCGCCGGCGGTACGCTGATGCTGCCGTTCGGCCCGCTGCGTGTGGACCTGACGTGGAGCGCACGGCCCGTCGACGCCAGTGGGCGCTGGTTCGTGCGGGAGCCTCAGTTCGCCATCGGACCTTCGTTCTGACCATGACCGATCCACGCGATCCCGACTCCGAACGCCCGGCCGAGGTCCCCACCGGGCACCACGGTATCGCCGAGGAGCTCCGCGAGGAGATCGCGGAGGTGGTCGAGCACGTCCCGAAGCCGGTGCGCTGGACGGTCGGCAAGATCAGCTGGCTGGTCGGACTCGGGATCCTCGGCGTGATCGTGATCGCGGTCGTGACGACGGTGCTCTACCTCGCACGCCGGACCGAGTGGGTCGCACAGGAGCTGAGCCTGTTCACGAACCAGGCGCTGGCGACCCGCAGCGACCTGGTGCTGGAGCTGAAGGACATGCGGGGCAATCCGCTCACCGGGCTGACGCTGGTGGAGCCCAAGGTGCGCTTCCGCGGCTCCGAGCTGCCTCCACTGCTCGAGGCGAAGCGCATCACGCTCACCTATTCCGCCTGGGCGCTGCTCACCGGACGCGAGCGCTCGATGGAGGTGCGCGCCGAGGATCCGGTGGTGTGGCTCTCGAAGGGCGCCGACGGGCGGATCCGGCTGCCGAAGTGGAATTCGGGTCCCAGCAGCACCGCCGGCAAGCCGGTCGACATCCGCGTGTTGATGCACCGCGGCCGCGTCATGACGCCGCGCGGCATCGAGGGGGTCGAGGGTCTCGAGCTGGACCTCGATCTGCGCACCGGGAACCAGGCCCGTGCGCATCTGGGACGGCTGTCGTGGACGCGCGGGCCGTTCCATACCGTGCTCCAGGCGCTGCGCGCCGACGCCACGTTCGGCGACAGCGTCCGCGTGGACGTCGCCGAGCTGCGCAGTCCCGAGCTGGCGCTGCGGGGTCACGCCGCGTGGGCCCGCAAGGGCGCCGAGAAGCTCGTGCACCTCGAGGTCCAGCGGGTGCGCTGGGGCCTGCTGGCCCGCGTGTTCCAGAACGGTGCCTTCGACGTGCCGGGCGAGGGCGCGATCACTGTCGACGCGCGGGGCGAGCGCGCCTGGCGCGGCGACTTCCGCTCGCGGCTGGATTGGAACGGGCTCGCCGCCGAGGGCGTGGGCCGGGCGGCGTGGGACGGCGAGCGGCTGCGCGTCGAACCGCTGGCCGTCCACTCGGAGGCGGGCGAGCTGCGTGGCTGGGTGACGTACGTGAAGCAGGGGTGGGCGGTCGGCGGCGACGTGGACCGTGGCGATCCGGCGCGCTGGGGTCCGCTGCACATTCCGGGCTGGCCCGCGGGCCAGCTCCACGGCCGCTTCCGCTACGCGGTCGACACGCGCGTTCGCGGCCGCGCGTCCTCCACGCTCGACGCGCTGCTCGGGGCCTCGACGCTGGCCGGCTGGCGCGTGGACAGTGCGACGGTGGCGGTGGCGTTCCCGTATCAGAAGCCGGTGCACTTCGAGGTCGACGCCCAGCGCCGTGGCGGTGGCTTCGGGCTGATCGCCGACACCGATCCCGCGGGCTGGAGCGGCGACTACACGGTGCACGACCTGCCGCTCGACGAGTGGCCGGACGGCCGCGCCTCCGGCCTGCGCGGTACGCTCCACGCCGGTGCCGGAACGGTGCGGGCGGACCACGACGGGATGTTCGTGACCGGCGCGCTCGACGGCACCACCAGCAGCTGGCTCGGGATGCAGACGGCGCGCTGGCAGCTCGACGGCGTGGACGGCCGCCTGTTGCCGACCCCGCAGCTGAGTGCGACGGCGCACCTGCGCGACGTCATGTACCTGGGCGTGCACTTCGACAGCGCGGCGGTGGCGTTCGGGCTCGGCGACCAGATGGTGGCGCTCAACCGCATCGAGGCGCGGGCGGCCGACACGGTGGTCACGACCGACGGGCACGCGCGCTGGGATCAGGCCCACTGGTCGCTCGCGCTCGACCACGCGCGCGCGCGCAGCGCGCAGTTCGACTGGGTGGCGGAGCCGCAGGTGCTGCTCGCGGGCGATCCGCATGGTGTGGACTTCGAGCGGCTCGTGGGTCACGACGGGGATGCGCGGCTCCAGATCGCCGGGCGCTGGGCGGCCCCGGGCGGCACCTACGACTGGACCTTCCGGGGGGACGATCTGGCGCTGGGCCGCCTCGGCCTGCCGCTCGAGTGGGCCGTGAGCGGGCGGGCCGACGTGCGGCTGGACGTGCATGGCGTCGCGGGGGATCCCCGCTGGACGTTCAGCGCGGACTGCGCGCACCCCGGCACGCACGGGCATGCCGCCGACTCGGTGCATGTGACGCTCGCCGGCGCGCCCGGGCGGGCGGAGCTGCGCGAGGGTGTCTTCACGCTCGGCGCGGGCCGGCTGACGGGCACGCTGCGGGTCGACGACACGCGGGCGCCGTGGCCCGACACGCTCACCGCCGAAGGTGTGATGCACTGGCTCGCCACCGCGCGGCGCTGGGACGGCTCGTTCCAGGCCGACGCGGTGCCGCTCGACCGGCTGCAGGCGCTCGTGCCCGATGCGCAGGGATTCGCCGGCGCGCTGTCCGGGCGGCTCGAAGTGAAAGGGTCGCCCGCGCGGCCGGAACTGGCGCTGCAGAGCTCGATGGCCGCCCCGCGCTGGCGCGACTTCGTCGCGGAGGCGATGACCGCCGAGGCGGCCTACGGCGACGGGCGGCTCACGGTCCGTTCCGTCCGCATGCTGCATCGCACGCTGACCTCCGAGGCGAGCGGATCGATGCCGTTGAGGCTCGCGCTCGGCACGACGCCGGTGGTGCCCGAGGACGCGATGGACTGGAAGTTCGACATCCCGGCCGGGGACCTCGGCCTGTTGCCGCTGTTCGTGCCGCAGATCGCCTCCGCGAGCGGCCACTTCGATGCGCGCGCCACGGTCGGCGGCACCGCGCGCCATCCGCGCCTGGATGGCTTCGCCCACATCCGCGACGCCGCCCTGCGGCTGGAGGGTCGCGAGGAGGTCCTCGAGAAGCTGAGCGCCAATCTGCGCTTCAGCGAGTCGCGCGTCACGCTGGACACGCTGCAGGCGAGCGAGGGCGTCCGTGGCCGGGTGACCGGCCGCGGCGCGGTCGAGCTGCACGGGCTGACGATGCAGAGCTACCGTTTCGACCTCCTCCTGCGCGACTTCACCGCGGTGGAGCAGGGGCTTTACGCGGCCGCGTTCGACGGCGGCTTCGTGGTGACGAACGGCCCGCGGGTGCACGGCCAGACGCTCCCGATGGTGGTGGGCACCGTGCACCTCGAGCGCGCCGCGATCCTGTTCGACTTCGCGAACCAGTCCGAGATGCAGCGGCTCGCCGCCACCACCCAGCCGCTGTTCTGGGTGTACCGCGTGCAGCTCGACGCGAGCGACAACCTGCACTGGCAGCCGCCGAACGGCGACATCGAGTTCAGCGCCGACCTCACGGTCGAGCAGACCGTCGACTCGCTGCTGGTGTTCGGCGAGATGCACTCGCTGCGCGGGACCTATTGGTTCCTCTCGAACCGCTTCAGCGTCGACCGCGCGGACCTCACGTTCGACAACGTCGCGGGCGTGGACCCGCTGCTGGACGTCGAGGCGACCACGCGGATCGCGGGCGCCATCGAGGCCGGCCTGACGGGGAGTGTCAACGAGCGCGCCCGGACTCACACGATCACCGCGGCGATCATCGGCCGCTCCAGCAAGCCGACGATCACGCTCGCCGACGACCAGCTGACCTGGGACCAGCCCCGGATCCTGCGCGAGCTCACGCTCGGGACGGTGGTGGGACCGACCGCGTTCGAGAACAACCCGCTCGACAACTACGTGACGCGGGCGCTCAACCGCACCCTGTCGGCGGAGATGTCGCGGCTGTTCCAGGGCTACGTGAGCGAGTGGGCGCTCGAGCGCGAGCGCGGCGGGCTGTTCACCGGGGCCGGCGACCTGGTCGCCACGGTCGGCGTGCCGCTGGGGCGCAACCTGTCGGTGCGGATCCAGCGCCGGCTGGGGGGGACGGGCGGCGAGGCGCGCCCGATCACCGGCGCCACGGACGACCTGTTCGAGCGCAACCTCGAGGCGGAGTACCGCCTCAATCGTTTCTTCTACGTGACCACCGAATACGTGACACGGCGTCCGGGGCTCGGGGGCACCACCACGCTGGGCGGGACCGGCAACACCGACCTCAACGTCAACCTGAAGGCGCGCTGGGAATACTGAACCGTTCCGGGACCTTCCGCGTCGGGAAGGATGTTAGGGTAGGCGACGATCAGGCCGCGACCGGGCGGACGAGCGAAAGGACGAGTGCATGCGGATGCGGATGGTCCTCCTGGGAGTGGTCGTGTCGTTGGCGGCCGCGGCGATGCCGCGTCCGGCGGCCGCCCAGTATTTCGGCCAGAACAAGGTCCAGTACCGGCAGTACACCTGGCACTCGCTGTCCTCGGACCACTTCGAGGTCTACTACTACGAGGGACTCGACAGCCTCGCGATGCGGGTGCTCGACCTGGCGGAGAAGACCCAGGCGATGCTCGCGGTGCGCATGGGGCACTCGATCGAGCACCGGGTCCCGATCATCCTCTACGGCTCGCACAACGACTTCGCGCAGACCAACGTCACGCCGGAGCTGATCGACGCCGGCACCGGCGGCTTCACCGAGGCGCTGCGCAACCGGGTGGTGCTGCCGTTCACAGGCTCGTACGAAGACCTGCGCCACGTCGTGGTGCACGAGCTCACGCACGCCACCATGTTCGACATGCTCTACGGTGGCTCGGCCGCGTCGTTCCTGGCGCGCCAGAGCCTGTTCCAGGTCCCGCTGTGGTTCGCGGAGGGGCTGGCGGAGTACTGCTCGCTCGGCATGGAGTCCAACGCCGAGATGTTCCTGCGCGACGGCACCATCGAGGGCTACCTGCCGCCGCTCGAGTACTCGGGCGGGTACATCGTCTACAAGCAGGGGCAATCGGCGCTCACCTACCTGGTGGACCGCTTCGGCGAAGAGCGGCTGCGCGACGTGCTCCAGCGGATGCGTCAGAGCCGCAACTTCGACCGCGCGTTCGAGCGCGCGGTCGGGATGCCGGTGTCGAAGTTCGACGAGCAGTGGCGGGAGTGGCTCAAGAAGCAGTACTGGCCGACCATCGCGCACAAGCAGGAGCCCGAGGAGTTCGCCCGCCGGCTCACCGACCACCGCCGCGACGAGAGCAACCTGAACACCTCGCCCGCGGTGTCCCCGCAGGGCGATCGGATCGTGTACTTCACCGACCGCCGCCAGTACACCGACGTCTACGTGATGTCGGCGTTCGACGGGAAGGTGCTGCGCCGGCTGATCCGCGGCGAGCGCAACGTGCAGTTCGAGGGCATCCCGTCGTTCCGCAGCTCGCTCACCTGGTCCCCGGACGGCCGGCACGTGGCGCTCACCGCCAAGAGCGCGGGGCGCGACGTGCTGTACATCGTGGACGCCGGCAACGGCCACGTGGAGCGGCGCCTCACGTTGCCGTGCGAGGCGCTCTACTTCCCCGCGTGGTCGCCGGTCGCGGACTCGATCGTGGTGGTGGGGGTGAAGGACGGGCGCTCCGATCTGTGGATGGTGCACGCGCGCACCGGGGCGGTGAGCCGGCTGACGGACGACACCTGGGACGAGAAGGAGCCGTGCTGGACGCCCGATGGCCGCGTCGTGACGTTCTCCTCGGATCGCGGCACGCCGGTGGTGCTCCACCCCGGGCGGCTCCAGGAGGGATTCGGACGCTACGGAATCTGGAACCTCGATCTCGCCACCGGCGCCGCGAGCGAGCTGCTCGACACGTGGGGCGACGACCACTCGCCGGCCTGGTCGCCGGACGGCCGGCGGCTCGCGTTCATCGCCGACCGTGACGGCACCCCCAACATGATGCTGTTCTCGGTCGGGGACTCGGTGTTCACCCGGCTGACCGACGTGACCGGCGGGATCTCGAGCCTGTCGTGGTCGCGCCAGGGCGACCGGCTGGTGTTCTCGGCGTTCAATCGAGGCGGCTTCGACGTGTTCGCCGTCACCGAGCCGATCTCGCTCGACGGCACGCTCGCCCGCCTGCAGCGCGAGCGCCCGCAGTCGGTGCTCACGCTCGCGCAGGCACGCCAGCCCGGCGAACAGCGCGTCAGCGTGCCGCCGAACTTCGGAGCGCTCGCCGAGGTGTGGCCCGACAGCGTCAACGTGAAGGCCGACACCTCGGCCGCGCACGGCCGCCACGGGATGGGTCCGCTGGCCGCGCGGCCCGACACCGCGGCGATCGGACGGTTGCCCGGCGAGCCCCCGGGCTACGACGAGAACCGCTGGGGCCGGCGCCGCGAAGAGTGGCAGGGGCCGCCGCCGACGCGCAACGACAGCCTGCTGGCGGTGCCGTCGGTGCCGCGCACGCCGCTCAAGGACGATGGGGGCCCGTTCGCGCTCGCGGACACCGTGCTCGGCCAGCGGCCGGCGCCGTACCGCGTGCGGCTGGCGCCCGACTACGCCGGCGGCGGCTTCTACGCCTCGACCGGCTTCGGCTTCGTCGGCAGCACCCAGTTGCAGTTCAGCGACTTCCTCGGCAACCACAACCTGTTCGTGGCGACCGACGTCTTCAGCGCCTCGCTCGACGAGACCAACGCGCTGGCGATCTACAGCTACCTGCCGAGGCGCTGGGACGTGAGTGGCGGCGTGTTCCACTTCAAGAACTACTTCTCCTCGCGCGTGACGACGTTCGGCGAGTTCCTCGGCGCGCCGCGCCTGTTCTCGGAGCGCAACTTCGGCGCGCTGGTCAACACCGCGTATCCGTTCGACCGCTTCCGCCGCGTCGAGTTCGGCGTGACGCAGATGTTCGTGGAGCGGACGTTCTTCGAGCAGGATGTGTTCGGCGACTTCTTCGAGACCGGTCGGGAGTTCCGTTCGATCACCTCGCCCTCGGTGTCGCTGGTGGGCGACAACTCGCTGTTCGGGTGGTACGGGCCCGTGAACGGCGGGCGCTACAACCTGACCTACAGCCCGTCGTTCAAGCTGTTCCACAACGGGCTGGGCTATCACACGGTCACGTTCGACGCCCGGCGCTACTGGGACCTCACGCACGGCTACACGTTCGCGACTCGCGCCCTGACCGGCTGGAGCGGCGGCGCCGATCCGCAGACGTTCCGGGTCGGCGGGTACTCGACGCTGCGCGGATTCTCCGACTTCGACATGCTCGGCTCGCGGGTGGCGCTCGCGAACGTCGAGCTGAGGTTCCCATTCATCCAGCAGCTCGGCCTGGTCGGTCCGCTGCCGCTCGGACTGCTCAACCTGCGCGGCGCGCTGTTCGCGGACGGCGGCGTGGTGTGGGACGAGGGCCAGACCGTGGCGCTGACGCACGTGGTGGACGGCACGCGGCGGCTGCGCGATCCCAAGTTCGGCTTCGGCACCGGCATCCGCACCGCGCTCGGCTGGATCATCCTCAAGCTCGACGCCGCGTGGGCGACCGACTTCGCCGACGTGAGCCGCCCGCGCTGGCACTTCAGCCTCGGTCCGGAGTTCTGAGGCGGCCGCCGAGCGAGTGCGGCGGGCGGCCGGCGCCGCCAGGGAGCACGACGGGGCGACGAGCGGTACGCCGCTCCCGCCCGGGCCCGCGCGAGGGTGGACGCTCGCGCGGGCTTTCCGTTAGATTGCGCCACCCGCAGCGTGACCGACTCCATCCGAGGATGGCGACCCTGGACAGCTCGCTCAGCCTGAATCCCGCGCAGCGCGCGGCCGTCGAGCACCCGGGAGGGCCGCTGCTGGTGGTGGCCGGCGCCGGCAGCGGCAAGACCCGCGTGCTGACCGCGCGCATCGCGCGCCTGCTGTCGCTGCGCGTGCCGCCCGAGGGGATCCTCGCGTTCACGTTCACCAATCGCGCCGCGCGCGAGATGCGCGAGCGGATCGAGCGCGAGGTGGGCGAGGTGGCGCGGCGCCTGTGGGTGGGCACGTTTCACGCCACCGCGGTCCGCATCCTGCGCCGCGACGGCGCGGTGCTGGGGCTGGCGCGCGACTTCACGATCTACGACCGCGACGACCAGGAGACCACGCTCCGCGAGGTGCTCAAGCGCCTCCAGCTCTCCGAGACGGCGTACAAGCCGTCGCTCGTGCTGGGGCGCATCTCGGACGCGAAGAACGCGCTCGTCACCCCCGAGGAGGCCGCGGCGGCGGCGGTGACGCCCTACGAGAAGCAGATCGCCGAGGCCTACGCCGGCTACCGCGACGCGCTGCGCGCGCGCCAGGCGCTCGACTTCGACGACCTGATCGCCGAGACCGTGCGCCTGCTGCGCGACCACCCGGAAGCGGGCGCGCGGTGGGCGCGGCGCTTCCAGCACGTGCTGGTCGACGAGTACCAGGACACCAACCACGCACAGTTCCGGTTGGTGGCGTTGCTGTCGGGTCACCACAAGAACCTGTTCGTGGTCGGCGACGACGACCAGTCCATCTACGGCTGGCGCGGCGCCGACCTGTCGAACGTGCTCGACTTCGAGACCACGTTCCCGGGTGCCGCGGTCGTGCGGCTGGAGCAGAACTACCGCTCGACCGGGCGCATCCTGCGCGCGGCGAACGCGGTGATCGAGCACAACCGCGACCGCAAGGGCAAGACCCTGTGGTGCGATCGCGAGGAGGGCGCGCTGCTGCGCTTCGTGCTGGCGGGCGACGAGGTCGACGAGGCGCGCCGCGTGCGCGGCTTCCTCGAGGACCAGGTGCGCCAGGGCCGCCGGCTCGCCGACTGCGCTGTGCTCTATCGCACCAATGCGCAGTCGCGCGCGATCGAGACCGAGCTGCGCCAGCGGCTGATGGCCTACCAGATCGTGGGCGGAGTCGCGTTCTACCAGCGGCGCGAGGTCAAGGATCTGATCGCCTACCTGCGGCTGGTGGTGAACCCGGCCGACACGGTGTCGTTCTGGCGGGTGTGGAACACCCCGCGACGCGGGCTCGGCGACGCGGTGCGGGCGCGCATCGAGGAGCGCCTGCGCGCGGGCGGCACCGCGGTGGACGGACTGCGCGCGGTGGTCGCCGAGGGCGGGCTCAACCGCACGGCGAAGGTGGGCGCCGAGGGTCTGCTGGCGTTGCTCGACGAGCTGGCGGCGCGGCGCGAGGAGCCGACGGACGCGCTGCTGCTCGCGCTGCTCGAGCGCACGCAGTACGGAGCCCATCTGAGCGCGGAGGCCGGCGAGGGCGCGGACGAACGGCGCGCGAACGTCGAGGAGCTGGTGGCGGGCGCGCAGGCGTTCCACGAGCAGGCGGGGGGCGGTGGCCTGGTGGAGTTCCTCGCCGAGACCGCGCTGGTGACGGACGCCGACCGGCTCGAGGAGGGCACCGACCGCGTGCTGCTGCTGACCGCGCACAACGCCAAGGGGCTCGAGTTCCCCGTGGTGGTGGTGGCGGGTCTCGAGGAGGGGCTGCTCCCGCACGCCTCCGCGCTCGACGACCGCGCCGAGCTGGAGGAAGAGCGGCGGCTGTTCTACGTGGCGATCACCCGCGCCCGGGACGCGGTGCTGCTGACCGCCGCCGCGTTCCGCCGCCGCTTCGACGGCGCGGGCGGCGGCGCGGTGTCGCGTTTCGTGGACGAGATCCCGCGCGACGTGCTGGAGCGCGAGGAGCCGGTGGCGGCGGGTTGGGGCGGGGCTGCGGGCCGCGCCGAGCGGCCGGTGCGCCGCCACGACCGGGACGACGACGCGCCGGCGGAGGTGCACGAGGACGTGCCGGCGTGGCGGGTGCCGGAAGCGGCGCTGCGGCGTGGGGGAGTGCGGCACCGCGCGGTGGGCCGCGCGGTGTGGCACGAGCAGTTCGGGCGCGGCGTGGTCCTCGAGGCCGAGCCGCTCGGCGGCGACATGAAGTACACGGTGCGCTTCGGCACCCAGATCAAGAAGGTGATGGGGCGGTTCCTGTCGGGAGGCGACGATGGCGATCACGCGCTCTGAGGTCGAGCGCATCGCGGAGCTGGCGCGGCTCGAGGTGCCTGCGGAGCGGCTCGCGCGGACGACCGAGGAGCTGGCGAAGGTGCTGGCGTTCGTCGAGCAGTTGCGGCAGCTCGACCTCGACGGCTGCGAGCCGCTGGTGTTCGCGCCCGCGGCGGCGGCGCTGCGCGAGGACGCCCGCGGCGACCGCGAGCTGACCCGCGAGCAGGCGCTGGCGATGGCGCCGGCGAGCGAGCAGGGCTGCTTCGTGGTGCCGCCGATCGTCGAGGACCTCGAGCCATGACCGCCGGCGCCGCGGGTCGCGCATGAGCGACGGGCTCTGGCGCCTGTCCGCGACCGCGCTGGCGGCCGCGGTGCGCGACGGCGCGGCCGACCCCGAGGCCGCGGTGGAGAGCGGCTGGGCGGGCCCGGGTTCCGTCTGGGAGCCCGACGTCCACGCGGTCTGCCACGCCGACGCGGATGCGCGGCGCGCCGGCGCGCGCGCGGCGCCCGCGGGTCCGCTGCGCGGCGTGCCGGTGCTGGTGAAGGACAACCTCTGCACCACCGACCTGCCGACCACCTGCGCCTCGCGCATCCTCGCCGGCTACCGCTCGCCGTACGACGCGACCGTGATCCGGCGCCTGCGCGCGGCCGGTGCGGTGATCACCGGCAAGGGCAACATGGACGAGTTCGCGATGGGCTCGTCCACCGAGTTCTCCTGCTACGGCCCGACCCGCAATCCCTACGATCTCGCGCGCGTGCCGGGCGGCTCGAGCGGCGGCCCGGCGGCCGCGGTCGCCTACGGACTGTGTCCGCTCGCGCTCGGCTCCGACACCGGCGGCTCGGTGCGCCAGCCGGCGGCGTTCTGCGGCGTCTACGGGCTCAAGCCCACCTATGGGCGGCTCTCGCGCTACGGGCTGGTGGCGTTCGGCTCCTCGCTCGACCAGGTCGGGATCCTCGCGCGCCACGCCGGCGACGTGGCGACCGCGTACGCGGCGCTCGCGGGGCCCGATCCGTACGACGCCACCTCGCGCGGCGGGGCGCCGCCCGACGTGTCCGGCTGGGATACGGGAGTGCGGGGTCTGCGCTTCGGCTGGCCCGCCCACCTGTGGAAGGCCGGCGTCGACGCCGAGGTGATCGAGGGACTCGAGCAGGCGGCCGGCTGGCTCGAGCGTGCCGGCGCCATCCGCGTCCCGCTCGAGTTCCTGCCCGGCGAGTACGGGGTCGCCACCTACTACCTCGTGGCAACCGCCGAGGCGAGCAGCAACCTCGCACGCTTCGACGGCGTGCGCTACGGGTACCGGCACGCCGACAGCGAGGACGTGCGCGCGCTCTACACGCGCACCCGCAGCGCGGGGTTCGGCCCCGAGGTGCAGCGCCGCATCCTGCTCGGCACCTACGCGCTGTCGGCCGGCTACTACGACGCCTACTATCTGACCGCGCTGCGCGCCCGCACGCGCATCCGCCGCGCGCACGACGAGGCGTTCGCGCGCTGCGACGTGATGATGCTGCCGGTGGCGCCCACGCTGCCGTTCCGGCTCGGCGAGAAGGTGGACGATCCGCTCGCGATGTACCTGTCGGACATCTTCACGATCGGCGCGAACCTCGCCGGCATCCCGGGCCTGACGGTGCCGGTGCCGCCGACCGCGACCGGCCTGCCGCGCGCGGTCCAGCTGCTGGGCGCCGACGACGCGGAGCCGCTGCTGCTGCGCGCCGCGCGCGCGATCGAGGTGCAGGGCGAGTCGGCGCGGCTGCCGCGCGCGCATTCCACGGAGTTCGCATGGCCGATGAAGCGGTGATCGGGCTGGAGTGCCACATCCAGCTGGCCACGCGGGTCAAGATGTTCTGCGACTGCGCGGCGGCGTTCGGCGCGGAGCCGAACACGCACGTGTGTCCGGTGTGCCTGGGACTGCCGGGCGCGCTGCCGCGCGCCAACCGCGCGGCGATCGACGCCGCGGTGCGACTGGGCCTGGCGCTGGGGTGCGAGGTGCGCGCGAGCAGCGTGTTCGCGCGGAAGCACTACTTCTACCCCGACATGCCGAAGAACTACCAGATCACGCAGTACGACCATCCGCTGTGCGAGGGCGGCGCGGTGCCGGTCGTCCTCGACGGGGCCGCACGCGCGTTCGCGCTCACCCGCGTCCACGTCGAGGAGGACACCGGGAAGTCGTTCCACCCGGAGCGCCACGGCGACCGCCGGATCTCGCGCGTGGACTTCAACCGCGCCGGCGTGCCGCTGCTCGAGCTGGTGACCGAGCCGGTGTTCCGCGCGCCCGCCGAGTGCGCGGCGTTCCTGACGGCGCTGCGGCGGCTGGTGCGGTGGCTGGGCATCTCCGAGGGCGACATGGAGAAGGGCCACCTGCGCTGCGACGCCAACGTGAGCCTGCGGCCGGCCGGCGAAGCGCGCCTCGGCACCAAGACCGAGCTCAAGAACCTCAACTCGATCAAGGGCGTCGAGAAGGGCCTGACCGCCGAGATCGCGCGCCAGCGTCGGGTGCTCGCGGAGGGCGGCCGGATCGAGCAGGCCACGCTGCTGTACGACGCCGACCGCGAACGGCTCGCGGTGATGCGCTCGAAGGAGCACGCGCACGACTACCGCTACCTGCCGGAGCCCGACCTTCCGGTGCTGCGAGTGGACGCCGCGTGGACCGCCGACGCGCGCGCGCGACTGCCCGAGCTGCCGTGGGCGAGCGAGGCGCGGCTGGCGGAGGCGTACGCGCTGGGCGCGTACAACGCGGCGGTGATCTGCGCCGAGCGCGACCGCGCGGACCACTTCGAGCGCTACGTGCAGGGCGGGATCCGGGCCGACTGGGCCGCCAACTGGATCCTCAACGAGGAGCTGGCGCGCTGGAACCGGCTCGGACTGACGCCGGCGGAGTTCGAGCAGCGCGTCCCGGTGACCGCGACTCGCGCGCTGTTCCAGCGCATCGAGGCGGGCCAGGTCACGGCGACCGCCGCCAAGGGCCTGCTCGACGAGGTGCTGGACCGCGGCGCGGACGCCGGGGAGCGGTTCGCGAGCGGAGGCGCCGCGATCGGCTCCGCGGAGGCGCTGCGGCCGCTGGTGCGTGCGGTGCTCGCCGAGCATCCCGGCCCGGTCGCCGAAGTGCTGCGCGGCAAGCACGCGACGTTCGGCTTCCTGGTCGGCCAGGTGATGAAGAAGAGCGGCGGGCAGGCGGTGCCGCAGACGGTGCAGGCCCTGCTGCGCGAGGAGCTCGAGCGGCTGGCGCCGGGCGCCTGACGATGGACGTCGCGTTCGGGCGCGCGGTCGACGAGGCGCTTCGCCGCGCCGTGCCGGGCGTGTTCGTGGGGGCGTCGGTCACCACGGTGATCGCCGATGCCCGCGACCCCGAGCGGCTCGCGGCCGTGCTCGGCCGGCTGCTCGCGATCCTGCCGCGGGCCGGCGTGCCGCGCGGGCGCGTGACGGTGCTGCTCGCGGCCGGCGCGGAGGGCCGGCCGGCGGAGCACGGGCTGACCGCGCGACTGCGCGCGAGCCTCGGCGTGCCGGTGCTGGCGCACGATCCCGCGCACTCGGCGTGCTTCGTCGCGGGACGGGTCGACGCGCTCGCGGTGGAGCTGAACGACGAGCTGCGCGAGGCCGAGTCGGTGCTCGCGTGCGGCCCGCTCGCCGGCGGCGAGGACGCCGAGGCGCTGCGACGGCTTGCGGTGCCGGGGCTCGCGTCGCTGGCGACGCGGGCCGCGCTGGCGGCGCGCCCTTCCGCGCGGGCCGCGGCCGCTGCGACGGTTGCGGTGGATCTGGCGATCGGCTGGCGCGCGCGCGCCCACGGCGCATGGGAGGTGCTCGCGACGTGAGCGGGGGCGGACCTTGACCCTGTGCGCGAGTGCCTCTTAGAGTGCGCGCATGGCCCCATCGCGCATCCTCGTCCTCGGCTCCGGCGGTCGTGAGCATGCGCTCGCGTGGCGGCTCGCGCGCGATCCGGAGCACCCGCTCGTGATGGTGGCGCCCGGCAACGAGGGGATGGCGGAGACGTTTCCGTGCGTGGCGCTCGATCCCCAGGACCCGGCCGCGGTGCGCGCGGCGTGCGAGCGCGAGCGCGTGGACCTGGTGGTGGTGGGACCCGAGGGACCGCTGGCCGCGGGGCTCGCGGACGCGCTGGCGGACGCCCGCATCGCGACGTTCGGACCGTCGCGCGCGTGCGCGCGGCTCGAGGCGAGCAAGTGGTTCGCGAAGGACGTCTGTCGCGCGGCGGGGGTGCCCACCGCGCGCGCCGAGGTGTTCGAGGAGCTGGCGTCCGCGCGCGCCGCGCTGCCGCGCTTCGGTCCGCCGTGGGTGATCAAGGCCGACGGACTGGCGGCCGGGAAGGGCGTGTGCGTGACCGCCGAGCCGGCGGAGGCCGGGCGCTTCCTGGCCGACTGCCTCGAGGGGCGGCGGTTCGGCGCCAGCGGCCGGCGCGTGGTCCTCGAGGAGTTCCTGCGCGGCGAGGAGCTGTCGGTGTTCGCCGTGTGCGACGGTGACGACGCCGTGCTGCTGCCGGCCGCCCGCGACCACAAGCGGGCGCTCGACGGCGACCGCGGGCCCAATACCGGCGGCATGGGCGCGTACGCGCCCGCGCGGCTCGCGGACGCGGCCCTGCTGGAACGGGTGCGCGAGCGCGTGGTGCGGCCGCTGCTGGCGGAGCTGGCGCGGCGCGGCTCGCCGTATCGGGGTCTGCTGTACTGCGGGCTCATGGTGGCAGCGGGGGCGCCGTCGGTGGTGGAATTCAACGTGCGCTTCGGCGATCCCGAGACGCAGGTCGTGATGCCGCTGCTCGCCGGCTCGCTCGGTCGGTTGCTGGCGGCGGCGGCGGGCGGCGCGCTCGCGGGCGCCGCGGTGTCGACGCTGCCCGGCGCCGCGGTGACGGTCGCGCTGGTCGACGCCGGCTATCCGGGCACGCCGCGCGCCGACGGCACGATCGTGGGGCTCGACGCGCTCGCGTCGCTGCCGGGCGTGAGCGTGTTCCACGCCGGCACCCGGCGGGCAGGTAATCAGTGGGGCGTGTGCGGTGGACGCGCGGCGTACGTCACCGCGACCGCGGACGACGTGGCGGCGGCGCGCGCGCGCGCGTACGCCGCGGTGGCGCGTCTCGGCGGCAGCGGCTGGCGCTGTCGCCACGACATCGCGGCCGGCGCGACGGCCAGCGCCGTGACCGGCGCGGCAACGATCGGGGAGGGCGACTGACGTGGCGGCTCGCAGGAACCGGGCACGGGTGGGGATCGTGATGGGCAGCGACTCGGACCGCGCGGTGATGGAGGAGGCCGCGAAGGTGCTCGCCGACTTCGGCGTCGCGAGCGAGGTGGCCGTGCGCTCGGCGCATCGCACTCCCGACGCCGCCGCGCGGTGGGCGCGAACCGCGAAGGCGCGCGGGCTCGAGGTGATCATCGCAGGCGCCGGCGGCGCGGCGCACCTGGCCGGCGCGATGGCCGCGCACTCGCGGCTGCCGGTGCTGGGGGTGCCGCTCGCCACCTCGCCGCTCGGTGGCTTCGACGCGCTGCTGGCGACCGTGCAGATGCCGCCCGGGGTGCCGGTCGGCACGCTTGGGGTAGGCGCGTGGGGAGCGCGCAACGCGGCGTATCTCGCGCTGCGCATCCTGGCGCTCGGCGACTTGCGGCTGGCGCGGCGGCTCGAGGACCACGCGGCGAAGCTCGCGCAGGCGGGGAGGGCGTGAACCGGTGGACGTGCTGACGGTCGATCCCCTGCACCCGGAGCGCGAACCGCTCCGCCAGGCGGCGGAGGCGGTGCTGCGCGGTGGCGTGATCGCGTTCCCGACCGACACGCTGTACGGGCTCGGCTGCTCGCTGTTCGACGTCTCGGCGGTGGAGATGGTGGCGCGGCTGAAGCGCCGCGATCCGTCGCTGGCGGTGATCTCGCTGATCCCCGAGCCGGGGCAGGCGCACGGGCTCGCCTCCGAGGTCAGCGACGTGGCCGAGCGCCTGATCACCGAGTGCTGGCCGGGCCCGCTCTCGCTCATCTTCCGGGCCGCGGCGATCGTGCCCGCGCGGGTGCGCGGCGCCGGTGGGACGGTGGCGCTGCGGTGCCCCAAGGACACGCTCTGCATGGCGCTGCTGGAGGCGATCGGCGGCCCGGTGGTCTCGAGCAGCGCGAACCTGTCGGGCCACCGCCCGGCGGAGACCGCCGAGGAGGTGGTGCGGATCTTCGGCAACCAGCTCGATCTGATCCTCGACGGCGGGCCGCGACGCGGTGGGGTGGCTTCCACCCTGGTGGACGTCAGCACCCCGCGTCCTCGCCTGCTGCGGCGGGGCGCGCTGGATGTCACGACGTTGTTGGGTGACTTCGAGGACGCCACGCACGCCGGCGGTTGACCGGCACCGGGCCCGCACCTATCCTTCATTCGCATGTCGGCTCAGGAACCGCTGTACCACGTGCTGTTCGTGTGCACCGGCAACACCTGCCGGAGCCCGCTCGCCGCCGGGGCGCTGCTGCAGGCGCTCGGGTCCGACCGGGACCGGGTGCAGGTGTCGTCGGCGGGCACGTCGGCCTGGGTGGGTCAGCCCGCGACCGACGGCGCGACGCAGGTCGCCGCGCGCGACGGCGTCGACCTCCACGATCATCGCTCGCGTCGCGCGACCCCGGATCTCGTGCGCGCCGCGGACCTCGTGCTGGTGATGGAGCGCATGCACCTCGCTCCGGTGCTGGCGCTCGGCGCCGATCCGGGCAAGACCCACGTGCTGAGCGAGTGGCCCGAGCCCGGCGAACCCGGGCTCGTCGTCTCGGACCCCTTCGGGGGCTCGATGGAGGCGTACGAAGAGACCTGGCGCCGCATCCGACGCCATCTGGAAAGGATCATCCCCGCAGTTCACGAAGCGCTGCGCGCGCGGTCCGCCTAGTCACGCGGCAGTCTTCTCGGATCTCGAGGTGAGTCATGGCCATGGTGAAGGCGAAGTACATCTGGATGAATGGGAAGTGGGTGGACTGGGACGACGCGAAGATCCACGTACTGTCGCACGTCGCGCACTACGCGACGGCGGTGTTCGAGGGCATCCGCGCCTATGCGACACCGAAGGGACCGGCCATCTTCCGGCTCGATGATCACGTCGAGCGGCTGTTCTTCTCGGCGAAGGTCTACCGGATGGAGATGCCGTTCACGGTCCCGCAGATCCGCCAGGCCTGCCTGGACGTGGTCGCGCAGAACGAGCTGAAGGAGTGCTACATCCGTCCGCTCGTCTACCGCGGCTACGAGAACCTGGGAGTGAACCCGTTCGGCAACCCGATCGACGTCGCGATCGCCGCGTTCCCGTGGGGCCAGTACCTCGGCGCCGACGCGCTCCAGAAGGGCGTGGCGGTGAAGGTCGGCTCGTGGAACCGGATGGCGCCGAACACGCTGCCCGCGATGGCGAAGGCGGCCGCGAACTACATGAACTCCGCGCTCCTGAAGATGGAGGCGAAGGTCGACGGCTACGAAGAGGCGATCGCGCTCGACCGCAGCGGCTTCGTGAGCGAGGGCAGCGGACAGAACCTGTTCGCGGTCATCAAGGGCGAGCTGGTCACGCCGCCGCTGTCGAACAGCATCCTCGCGGGCATCACGCGCGACTCGGTCATGACGCTCGCGCGCGAGCTGGGTTACAAGGTGCGCGAGGAGTCGATGCCGCGCGAGATGCTCTACGTGGCGGAGGAGCTGTTCTATTCGGGCACCGCGGTCGAGGTGTCGCCGATCGCCTCGGTGGACCGCCTGCCGGTCGGCACGGGCGAGCGGGGGCCGGTCACGAAGGCGCTGCAGGAGGCGTTCTTCGCGGTCGTGAAGGGCGAGAAGCCCGACACCCACGGCTGGCTCACGCCGGTGCCGCAGGCGGTGGGCGCGGTGGCCGGCGCGGCGCGGCGGGGCTGAGCCCCGCGTGAGGATCGCGATCGGCACCGATCACGCCGGTTTCGCGCTCAAGGAGCGCCTCGTGCGAGAGCTCGAGGCGCTCCATCACGAGGTGGTCGACGTCGGCACGCACGCCGCGGAGCCGGCGGTCGACTACCCCGATTTCTGCTTCCCGGTGGCCGAGCTCGTGGCGCGCGGCGAGGTCGCGCGCGGGATCGTGCTCGGAGGCAGCGGCATCGGCGAGGCGATCGCGGCGAACAAGGTGGCCGGCGTGCGGGCCGCGGTCGTCACCAGCGACGAGACGGCGCGCCTGACCCGGCTGCACAACGACTCCAACGTGCTCGCACTCGGCGGGCGCACCAACGACCACGAGGCGGCCGTGCGGTGGATGCGGATCTGGCTCGAGACGCCCTTCGAGGGCGGGCGGCACGTGCCGCGCATCGAGAAGATCCTCGCCTACGAAGCGGCGCATCGCCAGGAACGGTAGGCCCGCGTGTCCATGCTCCAGCAGACGGATCCCGCACTGTACGATGCCATCGCCTCCGAGCGCCGCCGCCAGCTCGCCACGCTGGAGCTGATCGCCTCGGAGAACTTCGTCAGCGACGCCGTGCTGGAGGCGGCGGGCTCGGTGCTCACGAACAAGTACGCCGAGGGGCTGCCGGGAAAGCGTTACTACGGCGGCTGCGAGTTCGTGGACGTGGGCGAGACCCTCGCGATCGAGCGCCTCAAGGCGCTGTTCGGTTGCGATCACGCCAACGTGCAGCCGCACAGCGGCGCCTCCGCGAACCTGGCGGCGTACCTTGCGGTCTCCGTGCCCGGCGACACGCTGCTCGGCATGAGCCTCGCGCACGGCGGCCACTTGACTCACGGCCACCCGGTGTCGGTGACCGGCAAGTTGTGGAAGTCGGTCCAGTACGGCGTGCGTCCCGAGGACGGTCGCATCGACTACGACGCGGTCGAGCGGCTCGCGAAGGAGCATCGCCCGCGCATCCTGGTGGCGGGCGCCAGCGCGTACCCGCGCGTGATCGACTTCGAGCGCTTCGGCCGCATCGCCCGCGAGGTGGGGGCCACGCTGGTCGTGGACATGGCCCACGTCGCGGGACTGGTGGCGGCCGGTCTCCATCCGAGCCCGGTGCCGCACGCCGAGATCGTGACCAGCACCACGCACAAGACGCTGCGCGGGCCGCGCGGCGGCGTCATCCTCTGCCGCAAGGACTTCGCGGAGAAGGTGGACAAGAGCGTGTTCCCCGGACTGCAGGGCGGGCCGCTCATGCACATCATCGCGGCGAAGGCGGCGTGCTTCGGCGAGGCGCTCACCGACGGCTTCCGTGCCTACCAGCGCCGCGTGATCGAGAACGCGCGCACGCTCGCCGAGTCCCTGATCGGCCACGGTTTCGACCTGGTCTCGGGCGGCACCGACAACCACCTGATGCTGGTCGACCTGCGCCGCCGCGGGCTCACCGGCAAGGCCGCCGAGGAGGCGCTCCATCGCGGGCGCATCACGGTGAACAAGAACGCGGTGCCCAACGACCCGCAGAAGCCGTGGGTGACGAGCGGGATCCGCATCGGCACCCCGGCGCTCACCACCCGCGGCATGGGTCCGGAGGAGATGGTGCGGATCGGGGGCTGGATCGCGCGCATCCTGGCGGCGCCCGAGGACGCGGTGCTCGCCCAGCAGGTGGAGCGCGAGGTGCTCGAGCTGACGGCCGGCTTCCCGCTGTTCGCGGACGAGCGCGCGCTGCGCTAGGTGTGGAGTCTCAACCCGTCGTCGACACTCGGACCTGAGCCGGCTGATGGGCGGGCGCCCGCCCGGTCCGTGCACTCTGGGCCGGGTCGTGAGGCAGCGTGCAACGAGACGCGCACGCGGGCTCACGCGAAGCACGAGGCCCGCTCTCCGGCGGGCCATTGGACAACGAGTTAGGGCGTGGCGATGCGACGCGCCCATGGCACCGTTCGTGCACAACGGGCGGCGACCTACTCCACCTCCGTCGGGGCCCACGCATGAACTCCCAGCTCGCGCTGCTCCATCTCGCCCGGCTCCTGCCGGTCCCGTTCGGCGGGCCCACGCTCCATCGCGCCGGCCTGCGGGCGCTGGCGGACGGCTCGCCCGCGATGGCGGACCAGCTGTTCGAGCGGGCGGCGCTCGCGTATCGGAGCGACCTCGAGCTGGAACGTCTCGCGCGCGTGCGCGTCCACCAGCGCATCGCGCGACTCCAGTCCGCGGACGGGCTCCCTCCCGACGCGGACACGCTCGTCGAGGTGCAGCACATGCTCGGACGGGTGGGTCGCATCGAATCCCTCGAGCCCCCGTTCGAGCTGGTGGATGCCCGCGAGCTGCTCGCGCGGTGGCCCGGGCCCTCGCGCGAGCGGCAGGACGCCGCCGCGTAGTCCGCGCCCGCTCGACGATTGGACCCTCTCGACCCCTTCGCTATACTGCCGCGCCATCGGACGCGAGCCGCGAATCGCCCGCAAGCCAGGAGGGCTGGATCACGATGACCGTGGATGCCAAGGAAGCCGCACGCAGGATCGACCGCGCGGGCGAGATCCTCGCCCGGGTGCGCGCCGAGGTGGGCCGCGCGGTGGTGGGACAGCACGGCATGGTGGACCGGCTGCTGGTGGGGATGCTCACCGGCGGCCACGTGCTCCTCGAGGGAGTCCCCGGCCTCGCCAAGACCCTCGCGGTCCGCTGCCTCGCGGATTCGCTCTCGCTCAAGTTTCGCCGCATCCAGTTCACGCCCGACCTGCTGCCGGCCGACCTCACCGGCACGCTCATCTTCGACGCTCGGACCGGCTCGTTCACCGCCAAGCGCGGTCCCCTGTTCGCCCACCTGGTACTGGCGGACGAGATCAACCGCGCGCCCGCGAAGGTGCAGTCCGCGCTGCTCGAGGCGATGCAGGAAAAGCAGATCACGCTCGGGGACGAGACCCACCTCCTCGAGGAGCCGTTCCTGGTGCTCGCGACCCAGAACCCGATCGAGCAGGAGGGCACCTACCCGCTGCCCGAGGCCCAGAGCGATCGCTTCATGCTCAAGGTCAAGGTGACCTATCCCGAGCGCGGCGAGGAGAAGGAGATCCTGCGCCGGGCCGGACTGGCGGCGCTGCCGCAGCTCACGCCGCAGGCCACCCGCGCCGACGTGATGGAGGCGCGCGGAGCGCTCTCCGGAGTGTACGTGGACGAGAAGATCCAGGAGTACGTGCTGGACGTGGTCACCGCGACGCGGCGGCCGAAGGACTTCGGGCTCGCGCTCGAAGGGCTCATCTCGTTCGGCGCCTCGCCGCGCGCAACGCTGTTCCTGGTGCGCGGCGCGCAGGCGCTGGCGCTGCTCGACGGACGCGCGTACGTGTTGCCCGAGGACGTGAAGACGATCGCCCCCGACGTGCTCCGACACCGGATCCACGTCTCCTACGAGGCGGAGGCCGAGGGCATCAGCGGGGAAGAGGTGGCGCGCCGGATCCTGGAGCAGGTGCGCGTGCCTTGATGCCGCTCGCGGAGCTCCTGGGCAAGGTCCGCCGGATCGAGATCCGCAGCCGGCATCTCGTCGAGGACCTGTTCGCCGGCCGGACCTCCAGCGTGTTCAAGGGGCGGGGCGTCGAGTTCGAGGAGGTCCGCCACTACGTCCCGGGCGACGAGGTCCGGGACATCGACTGGAACGTCACCGCCCGCATGGGGGCGCCGTTCATCAAGCGCTTCGTCGAGGAGCGCGAGCTGTCGGTGATCCTGGTGGTGGACGTGTCGCGCTCGATGCGCTTCGGCACCACGGGCAGCGAGAAGCGCGAGCTGGCCGCCGAGCTGTGCGCGGTCCTGGGATTCGCCGCGATCCGCAACAACGACCGCGTGGGGCTGGTGATGGCCGGCGAGCAGGTGGAGGCATTCGTCCCGCCGGCGCGCGGCAAGAACCACCTGCTCCGCATCTTGCGCGACGTGCTCGGCGCCGAGCCGCCCGCGGGCGGCACGCGGCTCGGCGAGGCCGCGCGGTTCGTGGCGCTGACCGCCCATCGTCGCAGCCTGGTGTTCTGGATCTCCGACTTCGAGGATCGGATCGACGTTCGTGACCTCCGCATCCTCGGCCGCCGCCACGAGGTCACCGCGTTCCTGCTGCGCGACCCACGCGACGAGGCACTCCCGTCGGTCGGTTGGGTGGAGCTCGAGGACCTCGAGACCGGGCGCCGCACGCTGGTCGACACCGGCAGCCGGGCGGCGCGCGAGACCTATGCCCGCCGCGCGCGCGAGCAGCGGCAGGCGGTGGAGCGCACCCTCGCGCAGGCCCGGGTGCCGGTGCTCGAGGTGCGCACCGACCGCTCGTACCTCACGGTGCTGATGCACTACTTCGCCGATCGCCGGCGTCCGCGGGGACGCGCGTGAGCCGCGGCTCCGTCACCGCCATGAGCCTGACGCTGGCGTTGCTGCCCGCGCTCGCTGGGATCGCGGCGGCCCAGGGCGCCGGACTGCACGCGCGCGTGGAGGTGACCCCCGCGGTCGCGCATCTCGGCGAGCGAGTGACCTATCGCGCGGTGCTCACCGGCGCGCCCGCGGGGCGGCTGCGCGTGTTCGCGCCGGCCTCGAGCGCTGACCTCACGTGGGGCGCAGCGCTGAGCCGCCACCGCGAGGCGGGCGGGCGCAGCACCCGTGCCGATCGCGAGGGCTGGTACCTGATCCTCGGGCCCGGCGACAGCGTGGTGGTCGAAGTGCCCCTGCAGGTGTTCCGCATCGGGCAGGTGGCGATCCCCGGACTGCGGCTGCAGACCCAGGACCCGGGCGGTTCCCGCGACCTGGCGTTCCCGGTCGCCACCGTCGCGGTGGCGCCGCTGGTGGCGACGGACGATACGACCGCCGACCTCCGTCCGCTGCGCGGCCCGCTGCGCGCACCGTGGTGGGAGCGGCTGCCGTGGCGGTGGATCGCGGCCGGCGTGGTCGCGCTGGCGGTGGTGGTGTGGCTGGTGCGCCGGCTGCGGCGGCGGCCCGCGAAGCCGGTCACCGCCGCGCCCGCTCCGGCGGCGCGCGCGCCGCGGAACGATCCGCTCACGGAGGGGCTGGCCGCGCTGGCGGCGCTGCGGGCGGCACGGCTGCCGGAGGCCGGGCGGTTCGCGGAGCACGCCTACCGTCTCACGCTCATCCTGCGCCGGTTCCTCGAGCGCGTGGAGGGCACGCCGCGACCCGGGGACACCAGCCCCGAGCTGGTGCACCGGCTCGAGCACGGCCACCTGGCGCCGCCCGACCTCGAACGCCTCGCGGGACTGCTGTCGCGCTGGGATCGGGTCAAGTTCGCGCGCGCGCCGATCTCGCCCGTGGAGGCCAGCCAGGCCGAGGGCGCTGTCGAGGCCCTGATGCGCCGGCTCGGCGGGCGTGGTGAAGGGAAGGCGGCCTGATGCGCTGGGACGTGCCGTGGGCGCTGCTGCTGCTCGCGCTGCTCCCGCCGTTGGCGCTCTGGCAGATTCGGCGCGCGAAGCGGGCGGCCGTGCTGTGGTCGCGGGCCGACCGCTCGAACCCGCACCCGCTGCGCTTCGCGCTGCGGGCGCTCGGGGGGCTGCCGTGGGTGGCGCTGGCGCTCGCCGTGGTGGCGCTCGCGCGGCCGCAGCAGGGCGTGTCGCAGAGCGAGACCGAGACCAAGGGCGTCGACATCGTGCTGGCGATCGACATCTCGCCGAGCATGGCGGCCGAGGACTTCCGGCCGCGCAATCGCCTCTACGTGGCCAAGGAGACCGCGCGCGACTTCGTCCGCTCGCGCCGCCACGACCGCGTGGGGCTGGTGGGCTTCGCGGCCACCGCGTTCACGCAGTGTCCGCTCACGCTGGATCACGACGCGCTGATCGAACTGCTCGACGGGCTCGACTTCGGGCTCGCCGAGGACGGCACCGCGATCGGGATGGGACTCGCGACCGCGGTGCGCGGGCTGCGCGACAGCAAGACGCCGAGCAAGGTGGTGGTGCTGCTGACCGACGGCCAGAACAACCGCGGCGCGATCGATCCGTTGACCGGCGCCGATCTGGCGCGCGCGTACGGCGTGAAGGTGTACACCGTGCTCGCGGGGCGCGGCGGGGTCGTGCCGGTGCCGTTCGAGGACCCGGTGCTGGGGCGGCGGATCGAGATGGTGCGGATGGATGTGGACGAGGTCTCGCTCCGCGAGATCGCCAGGCGGACCGGCGGGCGGTTCTTCCGCGCCGAGGAGGCGAGCGCGCTGCCCGGGATCTATTCCGAGATCGACCGGCTCGAGCGCGCGCCGATCAAGTCGGTCGAGTACCGCGAGTATCACGATCTCGGACCGTGGCTGCTGGCGGTCGCCGCCGCCCTGCTCGCGATCCACGCGCTGCTCGGCGCCACGCTGGGCTTCCGGCTGCCATGAGGGCCCGCGCATGACCTTCACCGATCCGCGCTGGTTGTGGGCGCTGCTGGCGCTCCCGCTGCTCGCGCTGTTCGAGTGGCGCGCCGCCGGCCGCGCGACGCGCGCGCTCGCCCAGCTGGTCGGCGCGCGCGCCGACCACCCGCTGCTCGTGCAGCGCCGGCCGGGGCAGCGGCTGGCGGGCGCGGTCCTGCGGCTCGCGGCGCTGGCGCTGCTGATCGCCGGCGCCGCGCGTCCGGAGTGGGGGCGCGAGGTGGTGCGGCGGGCGGCGACCGGCTCGGACGTGGTGCTGCTGGTCGACGTCTCGGCGAGCATGGACGCACGCGACGTGGCGCCGAGCCGGCTGGCGGAGGCGCAGCGCGAGGCCCTCGCGGTGGTCGACCACCTCGCCGGCAGCCGCATCGGCGTGGTGGCGTTCGCCGGCGACGCGGTCCGCCTGTGCCCGCTGACGCTCGACCGCGGCGCCGCGCGGCTGACGCTCGAGGCGCTATCGAGCGCGACGGTGAGCCAGCCCGGCACCGACCTGGGCAAAGGACTGCGCGCGGCCATGAAGCTGATGCCGGCCGGGCGGCGCGAGGAACAGGCGATGGTGCTGTGGACCGACGGGGAGGACCTCGAGGCCGGCGCGCGCGCGGCGCTCGATGAGGCGCAGGGCTCCGGCATCCGCGTATTCACCGTGGGTGTCGGCACCCCGGCGGGCGACGTGGTGCCGGTGATGGACGACGAGGGGAGAACGCTGGACGTGAAGCGCGACGCGCAGGGTCAGGTGGTGCGCAGTCAGCTCGACGAGGACCTGTTGCGGACCATCGCGCGGCGCACACGCGGCGCGTACTTCGCCGCCCAGCGGCCCGGCGGCGAGCTGCCGCGGCTGCTCGGGGCGCTCGGCACGGTCGCGCACGCCGGGCGCGGGCAGCGGCTGGTGGAACGTCCGGTCGCGCGCTTCCCGCTCTGCGCGGCGCTCGCGGCGCTGCTGCTGGCACTGGATCGCATCCGCCCGCGGCGGCGCACGGAGCGCCTGCGCCGCCCGCGGTCCGCGCGCCGCCGCGCGAGTGCCGCGGCGGCGCCGCGGGCGGCGGCGTGGCTGCTGGCCGCCGGCGCGCTGTTGGCCCCGCACGCGGCGCAGGCGCAGAGCGCCTGGTCGCGCGGCGACGACGCCTATCGGGCCGGGCGCTTCGCGCAGGCGGAGTCGCTGTACGACCTGCGGCTCGCGCGGAGCGGCCCGGCGGCGGTGCGGCTCAACCGGGCGATCGCGCGGGCGCGCGCGGGCCGGCAGTCCGACGCCGAGCGCGAGCTGGCGGAGCTGGGCGCGCGGCGCGATCGCCTGGGTCGCGAGGCGCGCTATGACCTGGGCACCCTGAAGGCGGAGCAGCAGCACGACGACGACGCGCTCGCGGTACTGCGCGACGCGCTGGTGCACGACCCCGGCGACCAGGACGCCCGCTGGAACTACGAGATCCTGCTGCGCCGCCGCCAGCGCGGGCAGCCGCCGAAGTCCCCGCCGCAGAAGGGCGGCCAGCAGGATCAGAGCGCGGGCGCCAGCGCAACGCCGAAGTCGGGTGACCAGGGATCGCAGCAGCCGCAGCAGCAGCCGGCGCAGGCGCCGCGCAACGCGCCGCCGCCGTCGCCCTCGCCGCCCACACCCGGCGCGCCCGGACAGTCCCAGCGGATGGACCGCGCCCAGGCGGATCGCCTGTTGAACGCGCTGCAGGACCTCGCGCGGCTGGAGCAGCAGCGGCGTCACCCGGTGCCGGTGACCCGCGAGCGCCGCGGAAAGGACTGGTGATGCGGCGACTCGTCGGGATGCTGGGGCTCGCGCTGGTGGCGCTGACCGGGCCCACGCTCGCGCCCGCCCGCGCGCAGGGCGTGGTGGAGATGCGGCTCTCGCGCAGCTCGCTGGCGGTCGGTGAGAGCACGGTGCTCGAGGTGCGCGTACGCGGCGCGAGCGGGCAGGTCGGCGGCCCTGAGTTCGAGGTGCCGGAAGGCACCGAGGTGCTCTCGAGCGGGCGCACGCAGAGCCTCTCGTGGGTGAACGGCCGCAGCACGAGCGAGGTGGTGTTCCGCTACGAGCTGGCGCCCGCCACCCCGGGGCGGTTCACGATCGGACCGCTGCGGGTGCGCGCCGGCAACAGCGTGCTGACCGCGGCCGGCGTCACCATGACGGTGAGCGCTGCGGCGGCGAGCGTGGGGGCGGGCGGCACGCAGCCGTTGCAGCTGCGCGTCGACGTCGAGCCGGTGCGTCCGTACGTGGGCCAGCCGGTGCTGATGCGGGTGCGGCTGATCCTGCGCGCGCCCCTGGCGGAGGACCCCCAGTACGGGCCGCCCGCCACGCCCGGCTTCTGGTCGGAATCGCCGAGCCCGCCGGAGTCCTACTACGCCGCCCAGGGAGACTCGCGGGTCCAGGTGACCGAGACGCGCACGCGGCTCTATCCGCTCGCGCCCGGCACCGCGACCATCGGCGAGGCGACCGCGATCGCCGCGCTGCAGACCGGCGACGATCCGAGCGCCTGGCTCGGCGGCCGGGTGCCGCGGCGCGAGGCCAGCGCGCGCTCGGCGCCGGTGACGGTCTCGGTGCGCCCGCTGCCGCCCGGCGCGCCCGCCGCGTTCGACGGAGCGGTGGGGACGTTCACGCTGACGTGGTCGGCGGACCGCGAGCGCACCACGCGCGACGTGCCGGTCACGGTGCGCCTCGACGTGCGCGGCGAAGGCAACCTGCCGCTGCTGCACACCCCGGCGCTGGTCGGGGACGACCTCGAGGTGTTCGCGAGCACCGTCGACGACAGCCTCGGACCGCTCGGCATGCTGGGCGCCGGGCGCCGCCGCTTCCAGTGGACCGTGCTGGCGCGCCACGACGGCGAGGTGCGGGTCCCGCCGCCGACGCTGGCGTGGTTCGACCCCCGCACCGGATCGTACCGGTCGGCGGCGCTGGCCACGCTCGCGCTGCACGTGGACCCGCCGCTGCGCAGCGGCCCCGCGCCGGCCGGCTTCCCGCGCGTGTTCGGCGACCATCCGGTCGACCCGGGATCGCGCCCGGCGCTGCCCGCGGGCTGGGCGCTGGCTGGCTGCGTGCTCGGGATCGCGTGGGTGTTGTGGCGCATGGCGGGCCAGCCGCCGCCCGAGGCGGCCGAGCGGGCGCGCCAGCGCGAATGGCTCCGCGCGGTCGGGCTCGCGCGCGGGCCGGACTTCTGGCGGTCGGCCAACGACGCGGCGGGCTGGCTCGAGCAGCGCGGCGCGCCGATGCGCGACCTGCAGCGCACGATCGCCGCCGCGCGCTACGGCGGGGCCGCCGCCGACGAGGAAGGTGTGCGCCGGCGCCTCGTGGAACAGCTCGGGCGCGCGCTCCCGCCGGAGCGCGGGCCGTGGGGACTGCGCGGGGCGGCGATCGCGCTCGCCGTGGGCGCGGCGGTGATGGTCGTGGCCTGCGCGCCGCGTGGAGGCGATCCCGCGCTGGCGGACCGGGCGAGCGCAGCGGACGCGTTCGCCCGCTCCGGCGACGTGAAGCGCGCGGCCACCGGCTGGCGGCGGATCTGGGACGACGGCGGGCGCGCCGCCGGGCTGGCGGCGCGGCTGGCGTGGGCGGAGGTCCGTGACGGTCAGGTCGGACCGGCGGCGACGTGGGTGCTGCGCGGGCGGCGGGGCGAGCCGCGTGACGCGGGGCTCGCGTGGGTCACCGAGCGCGTGCACGAGGGCGGTGGTCTGGTCGGCGCCTCCGGCGTGCGGCTGCCGGTGCGCAGCCTGGAGTGGGGCCTGCTGGCGCTCGTGCTGGGCGCGCTGGCCGGGGTGGCGTGGCCGCGCCGCGCCCTGGCGGCTGGCCTGCTGGCGCTGGCGGCGCTCGCCGCCGCGGTGTGGCCGCTGCAGACCGCGCGGGCGCACCGCACGCACGACGCCGTGGTGCGCCGCACGGCGGCCCTACAGGGGGCCGAGGTCAACCTGGACGCCGGCCAGGTGGTGCAGGTGCGCGAGCGCGATGGCGCGCGGCTGCGGGTGGTGGCGGGTCGCGACCTCGCGGGCTGGATCGCGGCGGACGAGGTCGAGGTGGTCGAGGACGCGCCATGAGAGCCGCGGTGCAGGTGCTGCTGCTCGCCGGCGCGGTGCTCGCGCCGGCGGAGTCGCTCGACTGGCAGGTCCAGCGGCTGGTGCAGTCCGCGCGCGCGCCCGGGCTCGAGCGACCGATGCAGGTGGCGACCCGCGTGGGGCGGCCGGTGATCGTGGCCGGCGCGCTGCTGGCGGTCGGACTGCTCGATCGCGCGCAAGGCGTCACGACGCTCAAGGCCGCGGCGCTGGCGCTGATCCCCACCAACCTCGTCGTCGAGGCGCTCAAGTGGACGACCGACCGCGCGCGTCCCGACGGCCAGCACCGGCGCTCGAACGCCTCGTTCCCCTCCAGCCACGCCGCGAACGCGTTCGCCATCGCGTGGGTGCTCGCGCGCCGGTGGCGCAGCGCTTCGGTCGGCTTGTTCGTATCCGCAGCGCTGGTGGCGTACTCACGCATGTACCTCAACCGGCACTTCATGAGCGATGTCGTGGTCGGCGCGCTGATCGGCGTGGCGTTCGGGTGGATGGCGACGCGCTGGCTCGAGCGACCTCGACATCGCGCGCCGCCAGGGCGCCAGCGCGAGCCCGCCGCGAGCCCCTGACATGAGCAGGATGGCTCCGCGGATGCGGGAGTGGTAATCTCCCGACGGGAGGTCCACCGAACATGCCGATCATCACCCTCCCTTCGGTGCTCGACTCCTCGCTCTACATCCCGGAGCTCAAGACCCGCCGTCGCGACTCGGTGTTCGCCGAGTTGCTCGCGTGCGCCCATGCGTGTGGCGTCGTCCGGCATCCGGACGCGGTGCGCGAGCTCCTGATCGTGCGCGAACGGATGGGCTCCACTGGGATCGGAAAGGGCGTGGCCGTACCCAGCGCGCGCTCGATCGCCGTGCGCCAGTCCCGGCTGATCGTGGCCCGCTCGCACCGCGGGATCGACTGGGGCGCCGCCGATGAGCAGCCCGTCACCCTGGTGTTCCTCGCGCTCTCGCCCGCGGAGTCCACGACGACGGCGCACCAGCATCTCGTGGCCCGCGCGGTCGCCGTCGCCCGCTACCAGCGGAACCGCAACAAGCTGCTGGAGGCGAAGACTTTCGAGGCCGTTTCGCTGGTGATGCGCGAGGCGGTGGCATGAGCGCGGTCGAGTGCCTGATCCGCCTCCACGACCTCGACCAGTTGATGCAGGAGGTCGCCGATCCGGAGGTGCGGGTCCGGATGCGCCAGCTCGGCTTCGAAGCCCCGCGACTCGCCGTCGGCGAGCGGGCGCGGGAGCGGCTGCTGGCGGAGATCGACGTCCGGTGGGCCGCCCACTACCTGCGCGCGCACCAGCGCTACGGCCGCGGGCTCACCGCCGTGCGCGGGCGCGCGTGCCTCGGGTGCTACATGACGCTGGCCACCTCCGCCGCGCCGGCCACGGGCGAGTCGCTCACCCTCTGCGAATCGTGCGGGCGGGTGCTCTACTGGCCCTGAGGCACCGCCGCCGCCGCGCATCGGGGGTCCGATTGCGGTAGTCTTGCGGCGGGCCGCCGTGAGTCACCACCCGACCGGGGAGGACGGGTTCCCGATGTTCCAACGCCGTACGCTGCGGCTCGCCGCGGCGCTGCTGTGCCTGGCCGCCGCGGGTTGCACCTCGCTGCGCGAGATCCCCCGTTCCGACTACGCCGGCCGCCCCGATCGCCGCGACGTCCGGGTGACCACCCGTGACGGACTCGAGTACGAGTTCGACTACGCGCACGTCGACGGCGACAGCCTGGTCGGCTATCGGAGCCGCGACGTCGAAGGTCGCTTCGAGGACTTCGCGGTGCTGCGCATCCCGTTCGAGGACATCGCGAACCTGCAGGCCCGCGCGGTCGACTGGCGACGCACGGCGCTGATCGGCGGCGGCGTGATCGCGGGCGGCGTCGCGGTCGGTCTTGCCAGCAAGGCGGGCGACAAGAAGGGGAACACGAGCAGCGGGGGCGGCAAGCCGATCGAGCCTTGACCCGCCGCGGGCTCAGTCGAGGGCGTGGGTGAGCCAGGCGGCGAGCGCGGCTCCGATCGCGTCGGCGGCGAGATCGCCGGCATCGAAGCGCCCGCCGCGGCGCCGGTCGCGAAGTTCCTTCAGCACGCCGAGTGCCGACGCGGTGCCGGCCGCGAGGGCGGGCCGGCGGCTGGCGAGTCCAGCGGCGAGCCCGATCGTGAGCGCGAGCGAGGCGTGCTGCAGGCGGTCGGCGCGCAGCGCGCCCGACGTCCAGGCGCGCACCGGTGCGGCGGGCAGCACGACGGCGGAGTCCGGCGGTCGCGCGGACGCCGCTGCCAGCGCGGGCACTCCCATGGGCGCCAGCCAGGACGGCGCGGCCAGCGCGAGCGTCGCGCGGGGCGCGCTCGCCGCGGGCGCCGCTGGGACGGCGCGCGCGGCGGAAACCACCAGCGGCAGCACGACCAGGGTGAGAGCCCACGCGGGGGCGCGCATCGGATGAATCCTCCTTCGAGACCCGCGCCGGCGGGAGCCGGCGAGCCGGTGCAGGGCCCCGCTCGCGAGCGGCTGGCGGCGCACCCGTGGTCGCCCGCGCTGCTGGCCGCGCTCGCGCGACTGCGGTCCGACGGCCATCAGGCCTGGCTGGTGGGGGGCACGGTACGCGATGCGCTGCTCGGACGCGAGGGCGCGGGAGCCGACGCGGTGTTCGACGTCGCCACCGACCTGAAGCCGGCGCAGGTGACCGCGCGCTTCGCGCGCGTGGAGCCGATCGGGATCGCGCACGGCACGGTGCTCGTGCTGGCCGCGGACGCGCGGCTCGAGGTCACGACGCTGCGACGCGAGGGTGCCTACGCGGACGCGCGGCATCCCGATCACGTCGAGTTCACCGACGACGTGCGGGCCGATCTCGCGCGGCGCGACCTGACCGTCAACGCGCTCGCGTTCGACCCCCACAGCGGCGTGCTGCTGGATCCGTTCGGCGGGCTCGCCGACCTCGAGCACCGCGTGCTGCGCGCGGTGGGCGATCCGGTGCAGCGCTTCCGGGAGGACGGGCTGCGACCGCTGCGGCTCGCGCGGCTGGCCGCCCAGCTCGAGATGACGCCGGCGCCGGAGACGCGCGCGGCGCTGGGCGCGGCGCGCGAGCGCAGCGCCCAGGTGGCGGTCGAACGCGTGCGCGAGGAGCTCGATCGCATGCTGCGCGCCCCGCGCCCGTCCGTCGGGTTGGAGCTGCTGCGTCCGGCGGGGCTGCTCGAGCTGTGGCTGCCCGAGCTCGCGGCCTGCGTGGCGGTGCCGCAGAACCGCTTCCACGCCTGGGACGTCTACCGGCACAGCCTGTTCACCTGCGATGCCGCGCCGGCCGACAAGTCGTGGGTTCGCTGGGCGGCCCTGCTGCACGACATCGGCAAGCCGCTCACCCGGGTGGTGCGTCACGGCGACGGCACGTTCTACGGACACGAGCGGGTGGGGGCCGAGCTGGCGGACCAGCTGCTCGCGCGCCTGCGATTCCCGAACGAGGATCGCCGCGCGATCGTCCACCTGGTGCGCGAGCACATG
Source organism: Candidatus Eiseniibacteriota bacterium (assembly GCA_963725865.1). Lineage (GTDB taxonomy): Bacteria > Eisenbacteria > RBG-16-71-46 > RBG-16-71-46 > RBG-16-71-46 > CAVSAC01. The sequence continues at coordinate 166,561 of CAVSAC010000010.1, read as the reverse complement.
TTCGACTACCGGCCGGCGTGGAGCGACGCGGCGCTCCGCCGCTGGCTGCGGCGCGTCGGCGAGGACGCGGTCGCGGATCTGTTCGACCTGCGGCTCGCGGACGGCATCGGCAACGGCACGCGGGAGGGTTTCCCGGCCCACCTCGAGGCGATGCGCGAGCGGCTCGAGCGGATGATGACCGAGTCGCACGCGCTGCACGTGAGCGACCTGGCCGTGAACGGAGAAGACGTCATGCGCGCGCTCGCGATCCCGCCCGGACCGGCGGTGGGCGCCGCCCTCGAGACCCTGCTGCAGGAGGTCCTCGACGATCCCGCGGCGAACGTGCGAGAGCACCTGCTCGCGCGGCTCTCCACGATGCGCACCACGCAGGGGCGTGAGTCTTGACACCCTTCTCACGTGGCCCGTAGACTGCCCGCCGCTTTTCCACGATCGGAGGGTGGGGCGCCTTCACCGCCCCGGGAGCCGACCCGCATGTCCATTGCGGCAGTTCAGAAGCCGGTGCGGCGCGAGCTGGAGCGGGTGCAGACCCGTCTCCGCGAGCTCTTCCGCACCCCGATTCCGATCATGAACCAGGTCGGCGGCCACGTGCTGGCGACCCGGGGCAAGAAGTTCCGCCCCACGCTGCTGCTGCTGGTGGCCCGGCTGCGCGGCAAGCTCGACGACGACGCCGTCACCTGCGCGACGGTGGTCGAGATGATCCACGCTGCGGCCCTCATCCACGACGACTCGGTGGACAAGAGCGGGCTGCGCCGCGGCATGCCGACCGTCAACGGACTGTGGACCGACGAGATGGCGATCATCATGGGCGACTACCTCTACGCGCAGTCGATGGCGATGCTGGTCGAGCACCACCTCGAGCTGGCGCAGGAGGTGCTGGCGCGCGTGGTGACCGAGATGACGTTCGGCGAGGCGCTCGAGTTCCAGTACGCCTACGACCTCGACGTGACCGAGCAGCAGTACGAGGAGCTGATCCGCGCGAAGACCGGCTCGCTGATCGCCGCCGCGACGGAGCTGGGCGCCGGGCACGAGGGCCTGCGGCGCGACGCCCCCGCCCGCGTGCGCTTCCGCGAGTTCGGCGCCCGGGTCGGGATCGCGTTCCAGGTCGTGGATGACCTGTTCGACTACCTGGGCGAGCCCGAGACCACCGGCAAGCCGGTGGGCTACGACCTCGCGGAGGGCAAGGTCACGCTGCCGCTGATCGCCGCGCTGCGGGACGCCAGCGAGGCCGACCGGCGCCGGCTGCGCCAGCTCGCGCTGCGCAAGCGCTGGACGCCCGCGCAGTGGAACCAGCTGCGCCAGCTGGTCGAGAAGTCGGGCGGCTTCGCCTACGCGCGCCGGCGGGCGGATCTGCTCGCGGACCAGGCGCGCGCCCTGCTGGCCGCGGAGCCCGCGGGGGTGTCGCGCACCGCGCTCGCCCGCGCCTGCGACTACGCCGTCCGGCGTGACCATTGAGCGCGCGCCGCGACCGCCCATGACGACGCCCCGTGCCTCCCGGCCCATGCCGTCGATCGACGTTCTCCGCCTCGCCGCCGAGGCGGCCGTCGCCAAGAAGGCCCGCGACCCGCTCGCGCTCGACCTGAAGGGACTCGAGGGGGTGTGCGACTACTTCTTCCTGTGCTCGTGCACGAGCGAGCCGCAGGTGCGGGCCGTGGCGGAGCACATCGAGGACGTGCTGCGCGAACACGGCGTGCGGCCGTGGCACATCGAGGGCCGCGAAGGACGGCGCTGGGTACTGCTCGACTACGTCCACGTGGTGGTGCACGTGTTCCACGAGAAGACCCGCGATTACTACCTGCTCGACCGCCTGTGGGGCGACGCTCGGAGAGTGGACCTTGGTCTGGACCTCGCTGAGTGACGGCCTGGCGACCGCGCTGCGCGCGCTCGGGCTCCACACCCCCGAACGCATCGCGCGCCTCGAGCTGGCGATCCCGCGCGAACGCTCGCACGGCGACTGGACCACCAACCTCGCGCTGCTGATCGCGAAGGAGGTGGGCCAACCGCCGCGGGCGCTGGCCGAGCGCATCGCCCCGGCGTTCCCGCTGGACCCGGCGGTGTTCGGGGCGGTCGAGGTCGCGGGGCCGGGGTTCCTGAACTTCCGCTACAGCGATGCCTTCCTCGACGGGCTGCCGGCCCGCATCGCCGGCGCCGGCGAAGGCTTCGGCCGCCACGCCCACGTCGACGGGACGCCGGTGCTCGTGGAGTACGTGAGCGCGAACCCGACCGGCCCGCTCAACGTCGTGAGCGCGCGCGCCGCGGCGGTCGGAGCGGCGCTGGTGCGACTGCTGGCGGCCACCGGGCACCGGGCCGAGGGCGAGTTCTACGTCAACGACTCCGGCAACCAGGTCGACCTGCTGGGTGAGTCGGTCGCCGCGCGCTTCGCCGAGGCGCACGGTCTCGAGCGGCCGTTCCCGGAGCAGGGCTACCTGGGCGAGTACCTGCGCGACGTCGCGGCCGAGCTCGATCCCGCAGCGGCGCGGGCCGCCCTCGCGGCGCCCGGCGGGGCGGGCTGGTTCCGCGACCAGGCGCTCGAGCGCATGCTGGCCTGGCAGAAGCGCGACCTCGATGCCTACGGCGCGGAGTTCACGCGCTGGTTCCGGGAGTCCACGGTGCACCGCTCGGGCGCGGTGGAGGAGACCCTGGCGGCGCTCGAGGCGCGCGGAGTCACGTACCGTGCCGCCCAGCCGGAATCCGGCTACGAGCGGGCCGCGGACGCGCCGCTCGCCGACGCCGCCGAGCCCGCGACGTGGCTGCGCGCCTCGCGCTTCGGCGACAGCCAGGACCGCGTGCTGGTGAAGAGCAACGGCGCGCCCACCTATCTGCTGCCCGACACCGCGTACCATCGCGACAAGCGCGCCCGCGGGTTCCGCCACGCCATCAACCTGTGGGGGCCGGACCACCACGCGTACGTGAGGACGCTCGCCGCCTCGCTGGCCGCACTCGGGCTGGAGCCGGACTTCCTGCAGGTGCTGATCGTCCAGCAGGTGAACCTGCTGAAGGACGGCCAGCCGCTGCGCATGAGCAAGCGCAAGGGCGAGTTCATCACGCTGCGCGAGCTGGTGGACGAGGTCGGCGCAGACTGCGCGAAGTTCTTCTTCCTGATGCGCACCACGAACGCGCACCTGGATTTCGACCTCGATCTCGCCAAGCGCCAGACCGACGAGAATCCCGCCTTCTACGTGCAGTACGCGCACGCCCGCATCTGCTCCATCCTGCGCAAGGCGGCCGAGCAGGGCGTGCGGGCGGGGGACGGGCCAGTGCGGCTGGCGGCCGCGGAGGAGCTGGCACTGGTGCGGCGGCTGGCGTCGTTCCCAGAGGTCGTGCGCGGAGCCGCGTTCGCGCGCGAGCCCCACCGTGTGCCGGCGTTCCTGATGGAGACCGCGGCCGACTTCCATCGCTTCTACCACCACTGCCGGGTGCTCTCGGACGACGCCGCGCTGACGCGCGGGCGGCTGCTGATCGCCGAGGCGGCCCGCGTGGTGCTTCGCAACGGACTCGCGCTGCTCGGCGTCTCGGCGCCGGATCGCATGGAGCGCGCCGAGCAGGACGAGGAGGCCGTGCGATGAGCGGCCCGGGCCACATCCTGGTGGTCGGCTCGGTGGCGCTCGACAGCGTCCGCACGCCCTACGGCGAGGCGGTCGAAGCGCTCGGCGGGTCGGCGTCGTACTTCTCGGTCTCGGCCAGCCACTTCGCGCCGGTGAGCATGGTCGCGGTGGTGGGCGAGGACTTCCCGCCCGAGCACCGCGACCTGTTCGGGTCGCGGAACATCGACATGGCGGGGCTCGAGACCGCGCCGGGCCGGACGTTTCGCTGGCGGGGCGAGTACAGCGTCGAGCTGGGTCACGCGCACACGCTCGAGACCCAGCTCAATGTGTTCTCGGCGTTCCAGCCGAAGCTGAACGCGGCGCATCGCCAGACCCCGTTCGTGTTCCTCGCCAACATCGACCCCGAGCTGCAGCTGCACGTGCTCTCGCAGGTGCGCCGGCCGCGGCTGACGCTCGCCGACACGATGAACTACTGGATCGCGCGCAAGCCCGATCGCGTGCTCGACGTGCTGCGCCAGGTGGACGTCGCGGTGCTCAACGAGGAGGAGGCGCGCGCGCTGGCGGGCGAGACCCAACTGGTCAAGGCTGCCGATCGGCTGATGGAGGCCGGCGCGCGGGCGGTCATCATCAAGAAGGGCGAGCACGGCGCGCTCTACTGCTCGCCGGAGGAGCGGTTCATCACGCCGTCGTTCCCGGTGGACGCGCTCGCCGATCCGACCGGAGCCGGCGATTCGTTCGCCGGCGGGTTCCTGGGCTGGATCGCGCGCTGCGGGCGCACGGACGGCAACGCGCTCCGCCAGGCGCTGGCATGCGGCACCGCGATGGCGTCGATCGCGATCGAGGGTTTCAGTCCGCGCCGCCTCGCCGAGATCGACCAGGCAGAGATCCAGCGCCGCGTCACGCTGCTCCACTCGATGGTGCACTTCCGTCTGGAGCCGCTGTTCGACGCGTGAGGCGAGCCGCCGTCTCGCCCCTTGCCGCGCGCGTACGGGCCTGTGCTAGACTTCCGGCACAGGTGTGACCCCCCGGCTCACCTCCAGGAGGAATCTCTCGTGACGGTAGATTCGAGCAGCACCTCCTGGTCGGCACGCATGGAAGCGGCCATCCGCACGCTGCGCGACGTGGATGCGGTCGCGGTCAAGACCGACGGGAACGTCATCCGCGAGATCCACGTGGTGACGTCCTCGGATCGGCGCCCCAACCTGATCGTCCGCGACATCCAGACCCTGCTGCTGACCCGGTTCCAGCACGCGATCGACCGCCGTGTCGTCTCGGTGGTCGCCATCACGCCCGAGGACGCGGCGGCGCCGTCGCCGCGCGAGCCGCGGCCGGCCCCGATCGCGCAGTTGGATCGGGCGCCCGTTCCGGCACCGATCCCACCGCCGCCCGAGCCCGAGCCGGAGCCCGCGCTCAACGAGCGGATCCGCTTCGGCAGCGTGAATTTGTACGTCGCCGGCACGCGCGCCCAGGCCCAGGTGGAGTTGCGCTGGAAGGGCCTGCCCCGCATGGGCAGCGCATCGGGCTGGAGCACGCGCGACGGCGCGCACCGCCTCATCGCGACCGCGACCGTCAACGCCGTCCAGGAATTCCTCGACGACGAGGTCGCGCTCGGGGTGGCCGAGGTGGAGTTCGTGCAGCTCGGCCGGCGGCAGGTCGCGGTGGTGGGCCTGACGCTGCTGGCGCACCGGCAGGAGAAGTTGCTGGCGGGTAGCTGCGCGGTGGAGCAGGATGCGCAGCAGGCCGTGGTGCTCGCGACCCTGGCCGCGCTCAATCGAGTGGTCGGCGGCATGAGCACCAAGGAACCCATGGAGTACGTCTTGAGACCGGCATCGGTCCGGGAGGAGAGCGGAGCGCGCGAAGATCGATAGAGCGAAGCGGACCCACCTGCAGGAGCGCGTCGCTCCTGACAGAGTCCTTCACACAAAGGAGGTGGGCTTCGTGGACATTATCGAGATCCTCGTCGAGCTGCTCGGCAAGGCTGGCTGGTGAAGTAGCGCCGGGTAGGACTACCCGGTGAGCGCATGATCCTCCTGCCCGATGTCGGTCTCACCTGATCGCCCACCCCGCACCTGAGCCCCTCGACCTCTCCCCTGGTCCGAGTCGACGCGTGAGTCCGACGACCTCCACGATCCGGCATCCCGGCCCCTTCGGTCTGTACTACGCGATGGTGCTGGCGGGCGCTCTCGCGCTGATGTCACTGGGCGCGCAGCACCTGCTCCCGGCGCAGCCCGCGCTGATGGCGATCGTGTTCCTGTTCATCGTCTTCAGCGAGGCGCGACCGGTCGACCTGCCGAGCGGCGGCTACGCCACGCCGAGCGCCGTGCTCGAGCTCCCGGCGCTGGTCCTGGTGGGTCCGTTCTGGACCGCCACGCTCGATCTCGCCAGCACCGTCGTGGTCCAGGGTCTGGTGCAGCGCAAGGCCCCGATCAAGATCGTCTTCAACGCGGCCTCGAACGTGGTCACTTACTTCGCCGCGGCCGCCGCGTTCACCGCCACCGGTGGGCGCGTGGGCGAGCTGGCGTTCCCGCGCGACGTGCTGCCGCTGCTGGCGTGCGGAGGCACCTACTTCCTCGTCAACTCCGCGCTGGTGTCCATCGTCCTCGGGCTCGCCGAGGGGCTGGATCCGTGGCGGGTGTGGCAACGCAACTTCCTCCACAGCCTGCTGCATCACCTGTCGTTCGTGGCCCTCGGCACGCTGGTCGCGGTGACCTACCTGAGCGTCGGGGTGTGGGGCTTCGTGCTGTGCGGGATCCCGTTCGTGGTGGCGCGGCACTCGTTCCGCCTCTACATGGAGATCCACGCCGACCTGAAGGACTTCGTCCGGGCGCTCTCGGAGGTGCTGGAGGAGGTGGACCCGTACACGCGTCACCACTCCGTCCGGGTGGCGGAGTACGCGGTGCGGCTGGCGCGGGGACTGCGGCTGCGCGAGCGCGACGTCGAGGAGATCGAATACGCGGCGCTGGTGCACGACATCGGCAAGATCGGGCCGCAGCACCAGCACATCCTGCAGAAGCCGGGCTCGCTCTCGCACGAGGAGCAGCGCACGCTGCGCGCGCATCCCGGCGCGGGCGCCGACATCGTCTCCAAGGTGCGCGCGCTGCGGCGCGCCGCCGAGATCGTGCGCAGCCATCACGAGCGGCCGGATGGACAGGGCTACCCGTTCGGACTGCGGTCGGCCGACGTCCCGCTCGGGGCGCGCATCCTGAACGTGGCGGATGCGTTCGACGCCATGACATCCGACCGCCCGTACCGCCGCGCGCTCTCGCTCGAGTCGGCGATCGGAGAGCTGCAGCGCGGGGCCGGCACCCAGTTCGATGCCGACGTGGTCGGCTGCCTCGTGCGCCTTCACCAGTCGGGCGGATTCCCGCTGCTGCCCAGCCCGAGCAGCGAGGACCTCCTGCAGCTGCGGCTCCAGCCGCCCCGCCGGGCCCACGCCTGATGCGCTATCGCGACGCGGGCGTGGACATCGCGCGGGCCGACGCGGTGAAGGAAGAACTCGGCCGCGCCGTGCGCTCGACGTGGACCGCGGGCGTGCGCCCGCTGGCGGGCGGATTCGCCGGGGTGATGGCGTTCCCCGGCGCTCCGGCGCTGCTGGCGGCCACGATGGACGGTGTCGGCACCAAGCTCCACCTGGGCGTGGCCGCGGGTCGGGTCGCCGACGCCGCGGCCGACCTCGTGTACCACGGGGCCAACGATCTGCTCGTGCACGGTGCGCGCCCGCTGGCGTTCCTCGACTACATCGCGCAGTCGCGCCTGGATTCCGAGGTGGTGGTGGCGGTGGTCGCGGGCCTCGCGCGCGCCTGTCGCGAGGTCGGGGCGGTGCTGCTCGGAGGCGAGACCGCCGAGCTGCCGGACACCTACCTCGCGGGCGTGGTGGACGTGGCCGGTTGCATGCTCGGCACGGTGGACCCCGCGCGGGTGCTGGACGGAAGCGCGGTGCGGGCCGGCGACGTGGTGCTGGGATTGGCCGGCAGCGGCCTCCACACCAATGGGTACTCGCTCGCGCGCCGCGTGGTGGAGGCGAGCGGGATGCCGCTCGACGCTCCGCTGCCGGGTGGCGCGGGGGAGCGGGTCGGCGACGCGCTGCTGGCGCCGCACCGCTGGTACGGCCGCAGCGTGCTGCCGCTGGTGGGTGGGGCCGGGCTGCACGCGCTCGCGCACGTGACCGGCGGCGGCATCGCGGGCAACCTGGTGCGGGTGCTCCCTGCGGGCTGCCGCGCGCGCGTGCGCGCCGGCGGGTGGCCGCGTCCGCCGCTGTTCGAGTGGCTGTTGCGGGCGGGCGCGGTGCCGGAGGAGGACGCCCGCGCCGCGCTCAACCTCGGCATCGGGCTGGTCGCCGTGGTGGCGCGCGAGGCCGCGGCCGGCGTGACGGGCGAGCTGGAGCGCCACGGCGAGACGGTGTGGACGATCGGCGCGGTCGAGTCCGGCGAGCGCGGAGTGGAGTGGATCGAGGCGTGACCCCCGTGGGACTGGTGGTGAGGAGGAGGTGGGGATGGAACGCCGCGAGCGCAGCGATGCGCGCCCCCTGGAGTGCCCCGCGCTGCTCGGCGAGTCGCCGGCCTGGCGCGAGGTGGTGGAGGCGCTGCCGCGGGTCGCAGCCAGCGGTCTCCCGGTCCTGGTGCACGGCGAAACCGGCACCGGCAAGGAGCTGATCGCCCGCGCGCTGCACGCGTTGAGCCCGCGTCGCTGCTCCGCGTTCGTGGCCCAGAACTGCGGCGCCACGCCCGACAGTCTGATCGAGAGCGAGCTGTTCGGCCATGCGCGCGGGGCGTTCACCGGCGCGGTGGCGGAGCGGCCCGGACTGTTCGAGATCGCGCACGGCGGCACGCTGTTCCTCGACGAGATCGGCGACGCCAGCGGGCTGCTCCAGATGAAGCTGCTGCGGGCGCTGCAGGAGGGCGAGGCGCGGCGGGTCGGGGAGGCGCGCGTGCGGCGGGTCGACGTGCGCGTGATCTCGGCCACGCACCGCGGGCTCGAGGCCGCGTACGAGGCGGGGGGCTTCCGAGCCGACCTGTTCTTCCGGCTCGCGGCGGTCCGCCTGCACCTGCCGCCGCTGCGCGAGCGCGGCGACGATGCGCTGCTGCTGGCGCGGCACTTCCTGCGCGAGGCGCTCGGAGCCGGTGCCGCGGCGCCGACGCCGACGCCCGCGCTGACCGACCAGTTGCTGCGCTATCGATGGCCGGGCAACGTGCGCGAGTTGGCGCATGCCTGCGCCTACGCGGTGCGGGTGGCCGGAGCGCGCGAGACGGTGGGGCTGGAGCACTGGCCGCCGGCGCCGGTGGGTGCCGCCGAAGCGCCCGCCGGGCTGCGCGGTCTGCACGCGGAAACGCGCGCGCTCGAGGAGCGCCGCCTGCGCGAGGCGCTGGCGCGCGCGCGCGGGAACAAGTCGCTGGCCGCGCGCGTGCTCGGACTGTCCCGCCAGGGGCTGCTGAAGAAGCTGCGCCGCTACGGGCTCACCAGCGCCGAGGACGCCCCGCCGGGCCTTGACGCTCCCGGAGGCGCTCCCTAGACTGCGCCCGGCCTTACTCCATGGAGGGCTTCCCTTGGCGCGAAAAAACGTGCGGATCGGACTGGTGGGAGCAGGTGCCGCGGCCCAGATCAACCACATTCCGGCCCTGAAGAAGGTCGAGGGGCTGGAGCTGGTGGCGATCGTCGACCGGGATCCCGAGAAGGCGCAGCAGGTGGCGCAGCGTTTCGGCATTCCGAGCGCGCTCGGACGCTTCGACGAGCTGCTCGCGGACGACTCCATCGATGCGGTCGATCTGTGTACCCCGAACTACCTGCACCAGCCGATGGCGGTCGCGGCGCTCGAGGCGGGCAAGCACGTGCTGTGCGAGCGCCCGCTCGCGCGCAGCGCGCAGGAGGCCGCCGCGATGGTGAAGGCGGCGAAGAAGGCCGACCGGTTGTGCCTGTGCGCGGTGCAGCACCGCTTCCGTCCCGACGCGCTGCTGCTGAAGAAGTTCGTGGAGAAGGGCGACCTCGGGGAGATCTTCCACGCCAAGACCGGCTGGCTGCGCCAGCGCACCAGCTGGGACTCCGACGAGTGGCGCCGCACCAAGCGCGAATCGGGCGGCGGCGTGGTGCTCGACCTCGGCTTTCAGATGCTCGATCTCGCGCTGTGGGTGCTCGACCAGCCGAAGGTGGACTCGGTGACGGCGAGCCTGCACCGCTCGCGCAAGGGCGAGGTCGAGGATTCGGCCACCGCGTTCTTCCGGCTGGCCACCGGCGCCACGCTGACGCTCGAGCTCACGTGGGGCCTGCTGATGGAGAAGGACTTCGCCTACCTCAACCTGCTGGGCTCGGGCGGCGCCGCGCTGCTGAATCCGTTCCGCCTCCACAAGGGCATGCACGGCGAGCTGGTGAACGTGACGCCGACCACGCTCGACACCGCGAAGAACCAGTACAAGGTCTCCATCGAGGGGCAGATCGCGCACGTCGCCGACGTGTTCCGCAAGGGCGCCAAGCCGATGGGCTCGGCGGAGGAGCTGCTGCCGGTGATGGAGTTGATGGACGCGGTGTATCGCTCGGCCGAGCAGGGCAAGGAGGTCCGGCTCGACTGAGCGACTCGAGACCGGACTCGCGCTGCTGTCGGGCGCGCTGCTCGGGGTGGCGTTCCTCCCGGCGCCCCTCGGCTTCCTGGCGTGGGGTGCCCTGATCCCGCTGCTGGCGGCCCTCGACGCGCGGCTCGCGCGCGGCGCGCGGGCGCGGGCGCTGTTCCTCCTGGGTTGGTGGTTCGGCCTCGCGTTCTTCCTCATCGGCGTCCACTGGATCGCGCTGCTGTCCGAGGTCGCGATCACGGTGCCGTGGGTGAAGTACCCGGCGTGGCTGCTCGCCGCCGCCTACCTCGCGGTGTTCCCGGGCCTCGCGACCCTGCTCGCCGGCGTGCTCGTTCGGCGCGCGCGCCTGCCGCTCGCGGTCGTGTTCCCGGCGGTGTGGCTGGCGGTGGAGGTGCTGCGCGGCTCGGGCGAGCTGGGCTTCCCGTGGTTCGAGGCCGGCTACACGCAGCACGCCTACCTGCCGGTCGTACAGCTGGCGGCGATCGGGGGCGCGCGCCTGGTCACGCTGTGGGTGGTGGCGCTCAACGTGCTGGCGTGGCGCGCGGCGGCCGGCGGCGCGCGCCTGCGCGCGGCGCTGGGGGCGGGGTTGCTGCTCGCGTTCGCGTTCGCGTGGGGCACCCGCGCTCTCGACGCCCTTCCGCGCCGCGCAGGTCCGGTGGTCGCGCTCGTGCAGGGAAACATCCCGGGCGAGATCAAGTGGTCCGGCCGGCACCAGGGCGAGATCCTCGCGCGGTTCGTCGCGCTCAGCGACTCCGCCGCGCGCCGCACGCCGCGACCGGCGCTCCTGATCTGGCCCGAAACCGCGACCGGCTCCTATCTGCGCAAGCAGCTGGACCAGGCGCTCGAGGTCACCGAGCTCGCCGCGCGCACCGGGGTGCCGGTGTTCGCGGGCTATGCCGACTGGGAGCTGGGACCGGGCGGACGCCTGCGCGCCTACAACGCCGCGGGGACGTTCGCCCCCGACGGCGGGCTCGGAGAGCGCTACGCGAAGCGCCATCTGGTTCCGTTCGGCGAGCGCATGCCGTTCCAGCGCGTGCTGCCGTTCCTGGGCCGGCTCGATCTCGGGCAGGCCGAATGGGCGGCCGGGGACTCGACGGTGCTGTTCCCGAGCGCGGCGGGTCCGTTCGCGTGCCTGGTGTGCTTCGAGTCCATCTTCGCGGATCTGGCGCGCGCCGACGTGCGCCACGGCGCGCGCTGGCTCGTGAACATCACGAACGACGAGTGGTTCGGCAACAGCAGCGCGCTGTACCAGCACGCCGCGATGGCGGTGTTCCGCGCCGTCGAGAACCACGTCCCGCTCGCGCGCTGCGCCAACACCGGGCTCACGCTGCTGATCGACGCGGGCGGACGAGTGACGGATCGGGTTCCGGTGTTCGTGCCCGCGGTGCTGGTGGCGGCACTCGGGGTGCCGGGACCGCCGACGCCGTTCACGCGCTGGGGGGACTGGCCGGGCGCCGCTGCGCTGCTCGCGTGCGCGGTGCTCGCGGTCCGCGCGCTGGTGCTCGCGTTGACAGCCCGCGCAGGCCGCACCTAACATGCCGGATTCGCACGCCGTCCCCACCACCCTTCGACGGAGCAACGGTGCCGTGACGCCGATCCGGATGGGCGCATGATTCGTTCCGTGGCGATCCTGGGAGCCACGGGGCTGGTGGGCCGCACCATGCTCGGGTGCCTCGAGGAGCGTGCGTTCCCCTGCGACACCGTGCGCCTGCTCGCGAGCGATCGCTCCGGCGCGCGCGCGCTGCCGTTCCGCGGCGGCGCCGTCCCGGTCGTGCCGGCCGACGACCACGCGTTCGACGGCATCGACATCGCGCTGTTCGCGGTCCCCAACGACCTCGCGCAACGGTGGGCGAAGGTGGCGCGGGCGGCCGGTGCGCAGGTCATCGACAACAGCAGCGCGTTCCGCTACGTCGACGCGGTGCCGCTCGTGGTGCCGGAGATCAACGGCGCCTTGCTGGACGCCCACCCGATGCTCATCGCGAATCCCAACTGCTCCACCATCGGCGTGGCCATGACGCTCGCGCCGCTCACGCACGTGGCGCGCCTCGAGCGGCTGTCGGTGGCGACCTACCAGTCGGTCTCCGGCGCGGGGTCGGAGGCGGTCGAGGCGCTCGACGAGGGAGTGCGCGCGGGGCTCGACGGCCCGCCGCCGCCGCGTCCCGGCGGCCGGGCGCCGTTCGCGTTCAACGTGATCCCGCAGATCGATCGCTTCGAAGAGAACGGCTACACGCGCGAGGAGATGAAGGTGGTGTGGGAGACGCGCAAGATCCTCGCGCTGCCGGACCTGCCGGTGACCTGCACGGCGGTGCGCGTCCCGGTGCGCGTGGGCCACTGCGCGGCGATCGAGGCGGTGTTCGATCCCGGCATCGGCCCCGCCGAGGCGCGGCGGCTCTGGTCCGCGTTCCCCGGCGTGCGCGTCGTCGACGACCCCGGCTCGCAGCGCTACCCGACGCCGCTCGAGGCGGCCGGCGGCGACGAGGTGCTCGTGGGACGCGCGCGCCACGACCTCACGCATCCGCGCGGGCTGGTGTACTTCTGCGCGTCCGACAACCTGCGCAAGGGCGCGGCGCTGAATGCCGTGCAGATCGCGGAGTGCCTGGTGCGCATCGGGGCGGGGCGCCGATGAGCGTGGGAGCGCTCGAGCCGATGCGGACCCGCGCCTCCGGGGACGCCGCTGCGACGCCGGGGCGCGCGGGACAGGGCGGCGGACTGCTGCTCGGGGCGATGGCGGCCGCGCTGGTGGCGGGCCGCTTCGAGACCGCGGGCGCGGCGCTGCTGGTGGGCGCACTGGGCGCCGCGGCGGCCGGCGCGCGATGGCCGGCGCGCGCCTGGTGGCTGGGCCTCGGCGGCGTGGCGCTCGTCTCGCTGGCGCTCAATCTGTGGCTGGTGCGCGGGCGCGCGCTCCCGCTGCCCGTACTGCTCGGTCACCCGGCCACGTTCGAGGGGGCGGGGCTCGGCGTGCTGCTCGCGCTGCGCGTGGTGGGCGCCGCCGTCGCGGTCCACGGACTGCGCGCGGCGTGGCCGGGCGAGCGCGCGGCCGACGAGCTGGCCCGCGCGCTCGCGCCGCTGGAGCGCCTCGGCGTGCCGGTGCGGCGCGCGCACGCGGTGCTGGGTCTGGCGCTGCGGGTGGCACCGCTGCTGCGGGACGAGACGCGGCGCATCGCACGGCTGCAGACGCTGCGGGCGGGCCGCCCACCGCGCACCGCCGGCGAGCGCCTGACGCGCGCGCGCGCGACCCTGGTGCCCGCGCTGGTGGGGGCGATGGAGCGTGCCGAGCAGCTGGCGCTCGCGCTCGAGGCGCGGCACTGGCACGCCCGCGCGCTGCCCGCGGCCCGCGCGCCGGGCTGGGGCGGATGGGCGGGACTGGCGCTGGCAGCGCTCGCGCTATGCTGGCGGTCCGGGTGAGGACGTTCAGGCTCGTGGTCGCCTACGACGGCACCGCGTTCCACGGCTGGCAGCGACAGCCCGCGCGGCGCACCGTGCAGGGCACCCTCGAGCGGGTGCTGACGGAGATCCTGGGGGAGCCGAGCGTGCGGATCACCGGAGCGGGGAGGACCGACGCGGGCGTGCACGCCCGCGGCCAGGTGGCGACCTTCTCGTCGCCGACCCACCTGCCGGCGAGCGCGCTGTCCCCGCTGCTCAACCGCGCGCTGCCGGACGACGTCCGCGTGCGCGGAGCGGACATCGTGGCGCCGGGTTTCGACGCGCGGCGGGACGCGATCGCGCGCCGCTACGCCTACCATCTGCTGCGCGAGGAGGACGTGCTGCTGGGACGCATCGCCTGGCACCCGCGGCGTCCGCTGCAGTGCGGGGCGCTCGATCGCGCGGTCGGCGCGCTGCTCGGCGAGCACGACTTCGCGGCGTTCCGCGCGGCGGGTAGCAGTCCGGCGGAGTCGCGCTGCCGCATGATTCGCGCGACGGCGGTCGCCTGGGAGCAGGGAGTGCGGATCGACGTGACCGCGGACCACTTCGTGTACCACATGGTGCGCAATATCGTGGGCACCGCCCTGGTGGCCGCCGAGGCCGCCGATCCGGCGGAGGCGATGCGCGCCGTGCTGGAATCGGGCGCGCGCTCGCGCGGCGGCACCACTGCGCCGCCGCAGGGGCTGGTGTTCGAACAGGTCTTCTATCCGGGGGACGAGCCATGAAGCGCGGACGCTTCACCGGGGTGGTGTTCGGAGTCGGACTGCTGGCGGGGCTGCTGGCCGCGATCACGATCGTGCGGCTGTGGCCGTCCGCCGGCCACGTCACGGCGGTGGCGAGCGCGGCGGAGACCCTGTCGGCGAGCCGCCGCACCGCGATCGTGACCGCGGCGCAGCGCGTGAGCCCCGCCGTGGTCTCGGTCAGCGTCGTGGCGACGCGCGTGGTGCGCAGCGACCCGTTCGGGGGCGCGCTGCGCGACGAGTTCTGGGAGCGCTTCTATCCGCCGATGCAGTATCGCGAGCGCATCCCGTCGCTCGGCTCGGGCGTGATCGTGGACCCGAGCGGCGTGATCCTCACCAATTCGCACGTCGTGCAGGACGCCGAGCAGATCACGGTGACGCTCGGCGACGGCCGGCAGCTGCCGGCCAAGGTGCTCGGGGGCAGCACCACGTACGACCTCGCCGTGCTGAAGGTCGAGGGCAAGGGCCTCCCCGCGGCGCCGCTCGGCGACAGCGACGACCTCGTGGTGGGGGAGTGGGCGATCGCGATCGGCAGCCCGTTCGGCTTCCTGCTCAACGACACCCAGCCGACCGTGACCGCCGGCGTGATCAGCGCCACGCGCCGCGATATCAAGAGCGAGGCGACCGAGAGCGGCGTGTACAAGAACATGATCCAGACCGATGCCGCGATCAATCCGGGCAACAGCGGCGGTCCGCTCGTGAACGGCGACGGCGAGGTGATCGGGATCAACACCTTCATCTTCACTCAGGGTGGCGGCTCGATCGGGCTCGGCTTCGCGATCCCGGTCAACTTCGCGCGCCGGATCCTGGACGAGATCCGCACCTACGGCCGCGTGCGCGCGGCCTGGCCGGGATTCCAGGTCCAGCCGGTGACGCCCTACCTGGCGCAGCGGCTGGGATTCCGGGACGTCTCGGGGCTGGTCGTCTCGCGAGTGGAGCCGGGGGGGCCCGCGGAGAAGGCCGGGGTGCACGTCGCCGATCGCCTGCGCAGCGTGAACGGCGCGCCGATCAAGTCGGTCGACGACGCGCAGGGGGCGATCTACGGAGCAGCGGTCGGGGACCGGCTCACGCTCGGGCTGGAGCGCGACGGCAAGGCCCTCACCGTCACGGTCACCCTCGCCGAGGCGCCGCGGGGCCCCCGATGATCGACCGCTACGCGCGGGCGGAGATGGCGGCGGTCTGGAGCGACGATCGCCGGCTCGCGCTGTGGCTCGAGGTGGAGCTGGCGGCGACCGCGGAGCGCGAGGCGGCCGGCGAGGTGCCGGCCGGCACCGCCGAGCGCGTGCGTGCCCGCGTGCGGCTCGATGGCGCGCGGATGCTGGCCATCGAGGCCACGGTCCACCACGACGTGATCGCGTTCCTCTCGATGGTGGCCGAGAGCGCCGGCGACGACGCCCGCCACCTGCACGCGGGGCTCACCTCCTCCGACCTGGTCGACACCGCGCTCGCGCTGCAGATCGGTGAGGCCGGGAGCGTGCTGCTCGTCCAACTGGCGCGGGTGCGCCGCGCGGCGTATGCGCTCGCCGAGCGCCACCGCGCGACCCCGATGGTGGGACGCACGCACGGCGTGCACGCCGAGCCGATCACGTTCGGGCTCAAGTGCCTCGGCTGGAGCGAGGAGCTCGGGCGCTCGATCGCCCGGCTCGAGGCGGCGCTCCGGGGCTGCGCGGTCGGGAAGTTCTCGGGCGCCGTCGGCACGCTGGTCCACGTGCCGCCGCGCGTCGAGCAGGGCGCGCTCGCGCGCCTCGGGCTCGCGCCCGAGCCGGTCGCCACCCAGATCGTCCAGCGCGACCGGCACGCGGCGCTGATGACCACGCTGGCGGTGCTCGCGGGCTCGCTCGAGCGCATCGCGCTCGAGGTGCGCCACCTGCAGCGCACCGAAGTGCGCGAGGCCGAGGAGCCGTTCCGGGCGGGCCAGAAGGGCTCCTCCGCGATGCCGCACAAGCGGAACCCGGTCCGCTGCGAGCGGGTGTGCGGGCTCGCGCGCGTGGTGCGCGGCGGCGCCCTCGCGGCGCTCGAGGACCAGGCCCTGTGGCACGAGCGCGACATCAGCCACTCCTCGGTGGAGCGCGTGGTGCTGCCCGACGCGTTCCTCGCGCTGGACTTCATGACGTTCGAGATGGCCGAGGTGCTCGAGGACCTGCGCGTCTACCCGGATCGCATGCGTGCCCACCTCGAGGCCGGCGGCGGTCTGGTGTGCTCCCAGCGGGTGCTGCTCGCGCTCACCGCCGCGGGGCTCGGCCGCGACGAGGCCTACGCCATCGTGCAGCGGCACGCGCTCGCGGCCCTCGACGGCGGCGCGGGCTTCCGCGACGGCCTCGCGGCCGATCCCGCGGTGACGCGGTGGCTCGCGCCCGAGCGGCTGGCCGAGTGCTTCGACCTGAGCGTGTTCTTCCGCAGTGTCGACGCGATCTTCGGGCGCGCCGCGAGGCCGGCGTGAGCGCGGTCGGCGCCGCGCAGGCGGCGTGGACGCTCGAGGAGGCGCGCGAGCCCGCCGCAGTCGCCGCGCGCCTGAAGGCGCTCGGCGTCGCGCTGGAGCCGGAGGAGGTCACGCTGCTCGGCGAGCTGCTCGGCCGTCCGCCGCGCTGGGCCGAGGCGGTGCTGTTCGGGATCCTGTGGAGCGAGCACTGCTCGTACAAGTCGACCCGGCACCTGCTCTCGCGGCTGCCGACCACCGCGCCCCAGGTGATCCTCGGACCCGGCGAGGACGCGGGCGTGGTGGCGCTGCCGGCGCCCTGCGACGACCTCGTGCTGGTGCTCGCGCACGAGAGCCACAACCATCCGAGCCAGGTGCTGCCGGTGGAGGGCGCGGCGACCGGGGTGGGCGGCATCGTCCGCGACGTCGGCTGCATGGGCGCCGAGGTGGTGGGGGTGCTCGACGCGCTGCGATTCGGCGACCCGGTGGCGGGCGTGCACGGGCGCGACGTGGTGCGCGGCGTGGTGCAGGGCATCGCCGACTACGCGAACGCGCTCGGCGTGCCGAACCTCGGCGGCGACGCGGTGTTCGCGCGCGGCTTCGACCGCCACTGCCTCGTCAACGTGATGGCGGTGGGGATCGCCCCGCGCGACGGACTGCTGCGCAGCCGGGTGCCCGACGGCGACGGCCCGTGGGCGTTCGTGCTGATCGGCAAGCCCACCGACGAGAGCGGGTTCGGAGGCGCGGCGTTCGCCTCGGGCGAGCTGGGCGGCGAGCAGCGGGGTGCGGTGCAGCTGCCGGATCCGTTCCTCAAGCGGGTGCTCCACGTCGCGAACGCGGAGGCGTTCCGCCGCGTGCGCGAGCGCGGGATCCGCGCGGGCTTCAAGGACCTCGGCGCCGGCGGGGTCGCGTGCGCTACCAGCGAGCTGGCGGCCGCCGGCGGGCGCGGTGCGTCGATCGTGCTGGACGCGCTGCATCGCGTCGCGCGCCCGCTGCCGCCCGAGGTGCTGCTGAACGCCGAGACCCAGGAGCGTTACTGCTGGGTGGTCCCGGACTCGTTCGCCGCCGAGCTGGTGGAGCTCTACACGCACGAGTTCGCGCTCGGCGACGTGTACCCGGGCGCCGGCGCGAGCGTGATCGGCCATGCCTCCGAGTCGGCCACGTACCGCGTCACCTGGCAGGGCGACGTGGTGGTGGAGTGCGACGTCGATTCGATCACCGCCGCCCGCCGCGCTCCGCGCCCCGCGCATCGGCGCGATCCGCTGCCGCCGGCGCGTCCCGCCAAGCGCCAGCCGCCGGCGCGCGAGTCGGTGATGCGGCTCCTCGCATCGACCGCAGGCGCGTCGCGCGAGTACCTGTACCGCCACTACGACAGCGAGGTGCAGGGGCGCACCTGGCTGCGGCCCGGCGAGGCCGACGCCAGCGTGATCCGCGTGCACCCGGCGCGTCCCACCGGCGTGGCGTTCGCGGTCGGCGGCAATCCGCACTGGTGCGCCGCCGACCCCGAGCTCGGTGCCCGTCACGCGGTCGCGGAGGCCGCGCGCAACGTGGCGTGCGCGGGCGGGCGGCCGTGGGCGCTGACCGACTGCCTCAACTTCGGCCACCCCGGCGACCCCGACGTGATGGGCGACCTCGAGGCCACGATCGACGGGCTCGCGACCGCGGCCGCGGCACTGGGCGGCCTGGCGGCCCCGGGGCATCCGCTGCCGTACGTGAGCGGCAACGTGAGCCTGCACAACCAGACCGGCATCGAGGCGATCCCGCCCTCGCCGATCGTGATGTGCGCGGGAGTGGTGCGCGACGTCGCGCGCGGGACCGGGATCTCCGTGCGCGAGGCCGGACACTTCGTGGTGTTCGTGGGCGAGCCGCGCGACACGCTGACGGGATCGGCCTACCGCCGCGACGTGCTGCGCGCGGAGCCGAGCGCGCCGCCGCCGCTGGACCTGGCGCGCGAGGCGCGCCTGCAGGAGCTGGCGGTGCTGGCCGCGGAGGGCGGCTGGGTGGTCGCGGCGCACGACGTGAGCGAGGGCGGGCTGATCCTCACGCTCGCGGAGATGGCGCTGGCGGCGCCGCCCGAGAGCGGGCTCGGACTCGACGTGGACCTCACGACGCTGGAGGCGCCGCTGGCGCTGGCGCTGTTCAGCGAGCGCGCCGGGATCGTATTCGAGGTGGGCGCCGAGCGCGCGACCCGGCTGTTCCAGGCGGCGCGCGAGCGTTCGCTGCTCGCGTGGCCGATCGGCACGGTGAGCGCACGGCCGGCGCTGCGGTGCCTGGTCGGCGAGGATCCGCCGCTCGAGTGGCCGCTCGAGGAGCTGCGCGCCGCGGCCGCCGCGCCGCTGGCGCGGCTCTGGAACGAGGAGGTGCGCTCGTGAGCGCGCGCGTCGCCGTGGTGCGGTTCCCGGGCGTCAACTGCGAGACCGAGACCGGGTGGGCGCTCGCGCGCGCCGGACTGACGGCCGAGGTGTTCCACTGGACGCGGCCGGTCGCAGAGCTGACGGCGTTCGATGCGTACGTGCTGCCGGGCGGGTTCTCGTACCAGGACCGCGTGCGCGCGGGCGCGCTCGCCGCGCACCACCCGCTGGTGGAGGCGCATCGCCGAAGGAGCTGCGGTGGGCAAGCCGGTGCTCGGGATCTGCAACGGGGCGCAGGTGCTGGTCGAGGCGGGGCTGGTGCCCGGCGGCGGCACCATCGAGCTGGCGCTGGCGCGCAACCGCATGACGGAGCGCGTCGGCTACTACGCGCGCTGGGTGGTCACGCGCGTCGAGCCGTCGGCGTGCGTGTTCACGCGCGCGCTGGAACCGGGCACGCTGCTGCCGCTGCCGGTCGCGCACGGCGAAGGCCGCTTCGTGTCGCGCGACCCGCGGCGGCTGGAGGAGCTGCTCGCCGAGGGCCAGGTGCCGCTGCGCTACGCGCGCGCGGACGGCACGCCGGCCGCGGCGTTCCCCGACAACCCCAACGGCTCCGAGGTGGCGGCCGCGGCGGTGTGCAACGCGCGCGGCAACGTGCTGGCGCTGATGCCGCACCCCGAGCGCGCGCAGGACCTGGGCGCGCTCGCGCGCGGCATCGACGGCGCCTGGGGCCGCCGGCGCGATCGCGCGCTGGCGGACGGCGATCTCACGGCCCCGGGGCCCGGGCTGCTGATCTTCGACGGCCTGCGCCGTCACCTGGAGGAGGCATGATGCCCGCTCCGCGTCCACCCCGCAGCACGGTGCAGGCCTGGGTCGAGCTGGTGTCGCACGACCCGGAGGCGGCCTCCGCGCTCGCCGTCGCCCGCGCGCGGCTCACGGCCGGCGGCCGGCTCGCGAGCCTGCGCCGCGCGCGGATGTTCGAAGTGACCGGCGTGCTGCCCGAGCGGGCCGAGATCGAGGACCTGCTCCACCACTCGACTCAGTTCTACAACCCGCACAAGGAGCGGTGTACCGTCCGCTTCGGTGCCGCGGAGCACGCTCCGCTGACGACGCCGGAGCGGCTGGTCGTGGTGACCGAGCGCGGCGGCGAGCGGCGGCCGGCGGCCGAGCGCTGGTGGAAGCACCGCACCGGGCGCGCCGTGGCGGTCCGTGAGGGCGTGGCGTGGATCCTCGGCTTCGAACCGCTGGCGGACGCCGACGCGGGAGCGGCCGAGCTGGCCGAGGCGCGCGACCGCGCGCACGGCCTGCTGGCGAATCCGCACGCGCAGGACGCGCGCGTGTGTGCGGTCCCGGTGCCGGTGCCCTGCCTGACCGGGGGGCGCCGACGGCGGGCGCGGGTCGCGAGGGGGACGGCATGAACGGTTGGTCGGCCGAGAAGACCTGGCGGGAGGAGTGCGGGGTGTTCGCGGCGATCGGAGTGCCGCGTGCCGCGGAGGTGGTGGCGCTCGGGCTCCATGCGCTCCAGCACCGCGGGCAGGAGGCGACCGGAATCGTCTCCTGCGACGACGGCGGCGAGTTCCACAGCCACAAGGGCATCGGGCTGGTGTCCGACGTCTATCGCGGCTTCGACTTCGGGCGGCTGCCGGGCGTGCTCGCGATCGGCCACAACCGCTACTCGACCGCCGGCAGCCTCACGCTCGAGAACACGCAGCCGCTGCGGGTGGTGTACCGGGGCGGGCCGCTCGCGCTCGCGCACAATGGCAACCTCGTCAACGCGCGCGAGCTGCGATCGGGGCTCGAGGGCTCGGGCTCCATCTTCCAGACGACGCTCGACACCGAGATCCTCCTGCACCTGATGGCGCTGTCCCCGGCCGACGATCCCGGCGAGGCGCTGGCCGAGGCGGCGCGCCAGGCGGCCGGAGCGTATTCGCTCGTGGTGCTCACCCGCGACGCCGTGTTCGCGCTGCGCGACGCCCACGGGTTCCGGCCGCTGTGCATCGGACGGCTCGGCGACGGCTACGTGGTCGCGAGCGAGACCTGCGCGCTCGACCTGGTGGGGGCCGACGTGGTGCGCGACGTGGAGCCCGGCGAGCTGGTGCGCCTCGATCCGCAGGGCACGCGCGCGCGCCGCGCCGTGCCGGCGGCAGAGCCGCTGCAACAGTGCATCTTCGAGCACATCTACTTCTCGCGCCCCGACAGCCGGGTGTTCGGCGAGGGCGTGGACCGGGTGCGGCGCCGCATCGGTCACCGGCTCGCCGAGGAGTACCCGGTGGACGCGGACGTGGTGATCGCGGTGCCCGATTCGAGCAACTCGATCGCGCTCGGGTTCAGCGAGCGCTCGGGACTGAGGTTCGAGCTGGGGCTGATCCGCAATCACTACGTCGGACGCACCTTCATCCAGCCGCTGCAGGCGGGGCGCGACTCGAGCGTGCGGGTCAAGTTCAATCCGGTGCGCGAGGTGCTGGAGGGGCAGCGGGTCGTGGTGGTGGACGACTCGATCGTGCGCGGCACCACGAGTCGCAAGCTGGTGCGCCTGCTGCGGCGCGCCGGCGCGCGCGAAGTGCACTTCCGGGTCGGGTCGCCGCCGGTCACGCACCCGTGCTTCTACGGGATCGATACGCCGAGCCGGCGCGAGCTGATCGGCGCGCTCAAGTCGGTGGAGGAGATCCGCGACTACCTCGGCGTGGACACGCTGGGCTACCTCTCGCACGCGGGGCTGCTCGCGTGCGAGCGCGACGGCGCGCGCTTCTGCAGCGCCTGCTTCACCGGGCGCTACCCGGTCGCGGTGGACCCGACCGCGGGCAAGCTCGCACTCGAGCAGCTCCACCGCGTGGCGGGCGCCGGCAGCGGACGCTGAGCGGAGCGGCGCGCCGCCCGCGCTTGACGCGCCCGCGCGCCGTTCCTAGAGTCGCCCGACTTTCGAGCTGCCCTCGGCGCCTGGCTCGGGCGCGCCCTCATACGGAGACCGCATGGCCCTGAACGAGATCATGCGCCAGCGCCTGGAGAAGGCCGCGCGCTGGCGGGCCCAGGGGGTGGAGCCCTACGCGTACCGCTACGACGCCACCCACCGGGCGGCGGACCTGCTCGCGCGCGGCGAGGCGGTGACCGCCGAGTTCGGCGAGCGGGTACGGGTCGCCGGCCGGCTGATGGCGATCCGCGGCCACGGCAAGGCGGGCTTCGCCCACCTGCTCGACGGCAGCGGGCGCATCCAGCTCTACTTCAAGGCCGATCACCTCGGGGTGGCCTACACGCGCTACGAGCTGCTCGAAGTCGGCGACTGGGTGGGGGTGGAGGGTCAGCTGTTCCGCACCCGCACCGGCGAGATCACGCTGCGGGTGGACGGCTTCGAGATGCTCGCCAAGGCGCTCCGTCCGACTCCCGAGAAGTGGCACGGGCTGCGCGACCCCGAGACCCGCTTCCGCCAGCGCTACGCCGACCTGTTCATGAACCTGGAGGTGCGCGAGATCTTCCGCCGCCGCGCGCGGCTGATCTCGGGGCTGCGCGCGTTCCTCGATGCGCGCGGGTATCTCGAGGTCGAGACCCCGGTGCTGCAGCCGCTCTACGGCGGCGCGTTCGCGCGCCCGTTCGTGACCACCCACCATGCGCTCGACATGACGCTGTACCTGCGCATCTCGAACGAGCTCTACCTCAAGCGCCTGATCGTGGGGGGGCTCGAGCGCGTGTACGAGTTCGCGCGCGACTTCCGCAACGAGGGCATGGACCGCTCGCACAATCCCGAGTTCACGATGCTCGAGTTCTACCAGGCGTTCGCCGACGTGCACGACATGATGGCGCTCACCGAGTCGCTGGTGGGGCACGCCGTGGAGTTGGCGACCGGCGCCACCGCGCTCGAGTACCAGGGCGAGCGGGTCGACTTCGCCCCGCCGTGGCCGCGGATGTCGATGCTCGACGAAGTGAGCGCGAAGGTCGGCGAGCCGGTGGACGACCTGGATGCCGCGCGCCTCGCGCGACTGGCCCGTGCGCACCACGTCGACACGCGCCCCGGCACCGGGGCGGGCGGACTGCTCGACGCGCTGTTCAGCGAGCTGGTGCAGCCCACGCTGGTGCAGCCCACGTTCGTGGTGGACTACCCGGCCGAGACCTCGCCGCTGGCCCGCGCGAGCCGCACCCGGCCCGGGGTGGTCGAGCGCTTCGAGCTGTTCGCGGCGCGGATGGAGCTCGCGAACGCGTTCTCGGAGCAGAACGACCCGCAGGCGCAGGCACGCGCGTTCGAGGAGCAGATGCAGCGGCGCGCGGGCGGCGACGAAGAGGCGCAGGTCATGGACCACGACTACGTCCGCGCGCTCGAGTACGGCATGCCGCCGACCGGCGGCGTGGGCATCGGCATCGACCGCCTCACCATGCTGCTGACCGGGGCGCGCTCGATCCGCGAGGTCATCCTGTTCCCGACGTTGCGTCCGGAGGAGGGCCGCGCCGAGATCGACGACGAGGAGGACTCCGCTCCGGGCGCTGCGGACGCGGACCCCACGTGAGGCTCCCGCTGTGGATCGCGGCGCGCTACCTGCGCACGCGGAGGCAGAGCGGCTTCATCACCCTGCTCACCGGGATCTCGATCGGCGGGGTGGCGCTCGGGGTCACCGCGCTGCTCACCGTGCTCGCCGTGATGAACGGCTTCGAGAACGAGATCCAGTCGCGGATCGCCGGCACCGACGCGCACGTGGTGATCCTCGGCGAGGACACCGGTGGGGTGGCGGATGCCGGCCTCATCTGCGATCGCGTGCGGCGGATGCCGGGCGTGGTGGGGGTCGCGCCGTTCACGTACGCGAAGTCCATGATCGTCCATCGCGGCCAGAGCGAGGGCATGGTCGTGAAGGGCGTGGATCTCGCGGCCGAGCGCGTCGTGACGACGGTGGGCGCGAACATCCAGCCGCCGCTCGACTCGATCCCGTCACGCACGCCCACGGGCGAGCCCGGCGTCGTGCTGGGCTCCGAGCTCGCCGCGCGCATCGGCGCCCGGGTCGGCGACGTGGTGGTGCTCGCCTCGCTGGCGGGGGCGGACCAGACCGCGTTCGGCTTCACCCCGCGCCTGCGGCCATTCCGGGTCGTGGGCCTGTTCACGTCCGGCCTCTACACCTACGACTCCGCGTTCGGCTTCACCTCGATCCCCGCCTCGCAGGCGTTCTACGAGCTGGGCGACCGCGTGACGGGCGTCGAGGTGAAGCTCGCCGACATGTTCGAGGCTCCCGCGATGTCGCGGGCGATTCTGGCGGCGATCGGCGCCACGCCGTCGCCCGACGTGGAGCCGCTGACGCCGGCGGTGCGGGGTCTGCGAGCGAACAACTGGATCGAGCTGAACCGGAACCTGTTCACCTGGATGAAGCTGGAGAAGACGGTGATGTTCGTGATCCTCGCCCTGATCGTGTTGGTCGCGGCATTCAACATCGTGAGCACGCTGTTCATGGTGGTGCTCGAGAAACGCCGCGACATCGGGGTCCTCAAGTCGCTCGGGGCGACGCGCGCGCTGGTGCTCCAGGTGTTCCTCGCGGAGGGCGTGCTGATCGGCGGGCTCGGCACCGGGCTGGGCGCGGTGCTGGGATACGCGCTCATCGAAGTGTTGCAGCGCTACCCATTCGTGCGGCTGCCCGGCGACGTCTACTTCATCGAGCGCCTCCCGGTGCGGCCCGAGGCGGGGGATTTCGCTGCCGTCATTCTGGCCGCCCTGGTGCTGTGTCTGGCCGCCGCCCTCTACCCGGCGTGGCGCGCCGCCTGCCTGGAGCCGATCGACGCGATCCGGCGCCAGGCTTGAGAGGCGACCCGAAATGATGCTCGGAAGGGACTGCCGCGATGACGTTTGACCCGAGCGACGTGGTACTGCGTGCAACCGGGATCACGAAGTCTTACGCGGTGCCGACCGGCCGTCTGACCGTACTCGCGGGCGTGGACCTCGAGATCCCGCGTGGCATGGTTCTGGCAATCATCGGGGCCTCGGGATCGGGGAAGAGCACGCTACTGAACATCCTCGGGACACTCGACCGTCCCGACACGGGCACGCTGTGGGTCCGTGGCGAGCAGGTCGAGTCGCTCTCCGAGGTGGCGGTGGCGCGTTTCCGTGCCCGCCGGCTGGGTTTCGTGTTCCAGTTCCACCATCTGCTGCCGGAGTTCACCGCGGAGGAGAACGTCATGATGCCGCTGCTGATCGCGGGCGAGTCGCCCGAGCCGGCCCGCGTGCGGGCGCGCGATGCACTGCGCGACGCCGGGCTGCTCGAGCGCTGGGACCACCGTCCCGCGCAGCTCTCGGGTGGCGAGGCACAGCGCGTCGCCGTGGCGCGCGCGCTCTGCGGCGCGCCGGAGCTGGTGCTCGCGGACGAACCCTCCGGCAACCTCGATCCGCGCGCGGCGGAGACTCTGCACGTACTCATGGGAACGCTGGCCCGCGAGCGGCATCAGACGTTTGTCGTCGTGACGCACAATGATAGGCTGGCGGCGATCGCCGACCGCGTCCTCCGGCTGGAGGGCGGGCGGCTCGTCGAGGCCTGAGGACACGCTCGGATGCTCTGCCAGATCTGCGGGAAGACCCCCGCGACGGTGCATTTCACCGAGATCCATGACAACAAGATGACCGAGATCCACGTGTGCGATCGGTGCGCGGAGGAGAAGGGTCTGCATGGACCGGCGAAGAAGCACAAGTTCGACATCGCGGATCTCCTCGCGGGCATGGTCGACGGCATGACCACCACCGAAGAGGAGCGCGTCGGGCACGTCCAGTGCCCGCGCTGCGGCCTGCTCTACTCGGCGTTCCGGGAGACCGGGCGGTTGGGCTGCGCGGAGTGCTACACCGCCTTCCAGTTCCAGCTGCGGCCGCTCCTGCGACGCATCCACGGCGACACGCGTCACCGCGGCAAGACGCCGGCGCGCGACGGCGCCGGGGTGTCGCGCTCGCGCCAGATCCAGCGCCTGCACGACGAGCTGCAGCGCGCGGTCGAGCGCGAGGAGTTCGAGCGCGCGGCCCAGCTGCGCGACGACATCAAGCGGGTCGAGGCGGAACACCGCACACCGGCCGCGGAGCCGCGCCCATGAGCGCCGCGCCGCAGTCGTTCGACGAGCTGTTCAGCCGCCCGAGCCCGTGGCTGGCCGGCGACGGCCCGCGCTCGGAGATGGTGCTGTCGACCCGCGTGCGGCTGGCGCGCAATCTGAGCGCGGTGCCGTTCTCGCATCGCGCGCGTCCCGAGCAGATGGAGGGCGTGCTGGTCTCGGTCACGGGTGCGGCGCAGCGCGCGCCGAGCTTCGGCGGCGGGCTGCTGCTGCGCATGGACCGACTGACGCCGATCGAGCGCCAGATCCTGGTCGAGCGCCACCTCGTCTCGCACGAGCTGGGCGACGGCAGCAAGCCGCGCGGCATCGTGATCGGCCGCGACGAGCGGCTCTCGCTGATGGTCAACGAGGAAGACCACCTGCGCCTGCAGTCGATGTCGGCGGGCTTCCAGCTGACCGAGGCGTGGTCGCACGCCGACGCCGCCGACGACGAGCTCAACCAGGCGCTCGACTTCGCGTTCTCGGACGAGATCGGCTACCTGACGTCGTGCCCGACCAACGCCGGCACGGGGATGCGCGCCTCGGTGCTCATCCACCTGCCCGCGCTGGTGCTGCTCGACGAGATCCAGAAGGTGCTCAAGAGCATCATGCAGGTCGGCCTCAACGTGCGCGGGCTGTACGGGGAGAACAGCGAGGTCATGGGCAACCTCTTCCAGATCTCGAACCAGACCACGCTCGGCCGCAGCGAACGCGACTCGATCGAGAGCCTGGAACGGGTGACGCGCCAGATCATCGAGACCGAGGAGCAGGCGCGCGAGCGGATGATGCGGGACGCCCGCGTGCAGATCGAGGACAAGGTGTGGCGCGCCTACGGGACGCTGCGGCACTGTCGCTCGATCCACTCGCGCGAAGTCATCAACCTGTGCTCGGCGGTGCGGCTCGGCGTGGCGCTGGGTCTGACCGGGCTGCCGCCGCTCGCGGTGATGAACGAGATGCTGATCGTGACCCAACCTGCCCACCTCGAGCGGTTCCGCGGGGGCGAGCTCTCTCCGGCCGAACGCAACGTCTACCGCGCCCAACTCGTGCGCGAGCGGCTCGCCGCCGCCGAACGCGAGTCCGGGTTGGCCTAGCCCAAGGAGCGACGCGATGCACGACAAGTTCACCGAGCGGGTCCGCAAGGTCATCTACCTGGCGCGCGAGGAGGCGGCACGCCTCCAGCACGACTACATCGGCACCGAGCACCTGCTCCTGGGCGTGATCCGCGAGGGCGAGGGCATCGCCGCGACGGTGCTCAACAACCTGGGGCTGGACCTGGAGCGCATCCGCCAGGAGGTCGAGAACATGGTGAGCGCCTCGGGCGGCACCATGACGATCGGCGAGATCCCGTTCACGCCGCGCGCCAAGCGCGTACTCGAGCTGGCGGTCGAGGAGGCGCGCTCGCTGGGCCACAACTACGTCGGCACCGAGCACCTGCTGCTGGGCCTGATCCGCGAGGGCGAGGGCGTCGCGGCCAAGGTGCTGCTGGAGCTGGGCGTGGACCGCAAGCGCGTGCGCGAGGAGACGCTCAAGCTGCTCGGCGGCACGCCGTCGGCGACGCCGCAGGAGCGCGAGGAGCGTCCCGAGACGCCGGCGCTCAACCAGTTCGGCCGCGATCTCACCATGCTCGCGCGCAAGGGCGAGCTGGACCCGGTGATCGGACGCGAGAAAGAGATCGAGCGCGTCATCCAGGTGCTCTCGCGCCGCAAGAAGAACAACCCGGTGCTGATCGGCGAGCCCGGCGTCGGCAAGACCGCGATCGCCGAGGGCCTGGCCCAGCGCATCATCTCGTCGCAGGTGCCCGAGAGCCTCAAGAACAAACGCATCGTCACGCTCGACCTGGCGGCGGTGGTGGCCGGCACGAAGTACCGCGGCCAGTTCGAGGAGCGCCTCAAGACCGTGATGAACGAGATCCGCGAGTCGAAGGACGCGGTCATCTTCATCGACGAGCTGCACACGATCGTGGGGGCGGGCGGCGCCGAGGGCGCGATCGACGCTTCGAACATGCTCAAGCCGGCGCTGGCGCGCGGCGAGCTGCAGTGCATCGGCGCCACCACGCTCGACGAGTACCGTAAGTACATCGAGAAGGACGGCGCGCTCGAGCGGCGCTTCCAGCCGGTCATGGTGGACCAGCCGAGCATCGCCGACACCATCTCGATCCTGATGGGGCTGCGCGACAAGTACGAGGCGCATCATGGCGTGAAGATCACCGACGAGGCGGTGGTGCAGGCGGTCAAGCTCGCGGACCGCTACATGAACGATCGCTTCTTCCCGGACAAGGCGATCGACGTCATCGACGAGGCGTGCGCCCGCGCGCGGCTCTCGGTGAGCACGGTGCCGTCCGAGATCCACGACCTCGAGAAGAAGCTCGAGGAGGTCATCAAGGAGAAGGAGTCGGCGATCCGCGGCCAGGAGTACGAGAAGGCCGCGCGCCTGCGCGACAAGGAGAAGGAACTGAGGGCGCGGCGGAACGAGCTCAAGAAGTCGTGGAGCGAGTCCAAGCGCGACCAGTCCGTGCAGGTGGACGAGGACCTGATCGCGAACGTGCTGTCGGTCATGACCGGCATCCCGGTCGTGAAGCTGGCGGAGGAGGAGACCCAGAAGCTGCTGCGCATGGAGCTGGAGCTCCAGAAGCGCATCGTGGGTCAGGACGAGGCGGTGACGGCGGTCTCGCGGGCGGTGCGGCGCAATCGCGTGGGCCTGCGCGATCCCAAGCGGCCGATCGGCTCGTTCATCTTCCTGGGGCCCACCGGCGTCGGGAAGACCGAGCTGGCGCGCGCGCTGGCGGCGTTCCTGTTCGACGACGAGGACGCCCTGATCCGGATCGACATGTCCGAGTACATGGAGAAGTTCTCGGTCTCGCGACTGGTGGGAGCGCCTCCGGGGTATGTGGGGTACGAGGAGGGCGGCCAGTTGACGGAGAAGGTCCGCCGCAAGCCGTACTCCGTGGTGCTGCTCGACGAGATCGAGAAGGCGCACCCGGACGTGTTCAACGTCCTGCTGCAGGTCCTCGACGATGGCGTGCTGACCGATTCGTCCCGCCGCCGCGTGGATTTCAAGAACACCGTGATCATCATGACCTCGAATCTCGGGGGCCGGCAGATCGTCTCCGGCGGGCGCCACCTGGGATTCAAGCAAGCCGAGGGGAGCGCAGCGCAGTTCAAGGAGATCAAGAGCACCGTCCAGGATGAGCTCAAGCGCGCGTTCAACCCCGAATTCCTCAACCGCATCGACGACGTCATCGTGTTCCGGGCCCTCTCGCGCGACGACATGCGTGCCATCGTGGGAATCCTCCTGGGTCAGCTGCGCGGACGGCTGGCAGGCCAGGGGGTCCAGCTCGACATCACGCCCGAGGCGTCCGAGCTGCTCATCGACCGGGGATTCGATCCCTCGCTCGGCGCGCGGCCCCTCAAGCGGGCCATCCAGCGGCTCCTCGAGGACCCCTTTGCCGAATTCATCCTGCGTGGACAGACTCCGGACGGGACTCGCGTCCTGGTGGAGCGCGATGGCGATCAGCTCACGTTCAAGCCCGCGCCCGCCGGCGTACCGGCCGAGACGCCACCCGCGCCCGCGACGAGTTGAGGCCGACCTGCTGACGCGGATCCTCCTGCTCCTCTCACTGCTCGCGACTCCGGCCGCGGCGCAGGGCCAGCCGCCCCCGCCGCCGGCCGAGGCGTCTCCGGCCGCGCCCGTCGAGGAGGCCGCCCCGGCGATCGGCACGGTCTCGGTGCGGGGCCAGGTCACCAGCGACAGCACGCGGATCCTGCGCACGTTCGAGATCCGCGCGGGTGATCGGTTCTCGCAGGACGCGGTCCGCCGCGGAGTCCGCAAGCTGTACGCGCTCGGCGTGTTCGACGACGTCACCGTCGAGCAGAACGCCCACGAGGGCGTCGTCGACCTGGTCGTGATGGTGAAGGAGCGGCCGCGCATCGCGAGCGTCACGTACACAGGCAACGTCAAGCGCGAGACCTCCGAGCTCGAGAAGAAGACCTTCCTGCGCGCAGGCGAGGTCTACTCGGCCTCCGCCGTGCGGACGCAGCGCGACACGCTGATGCAGGTCTACAAGGACGCCGGCTACGCGCGCGCCACGATCGACGCGCAGACCGACACCCTGTCCGGCAACCGCATCGCGCTGCGCTTCGTGATCCACGAGGGCGAGAAGGTGCGCATCCGACGCATCGAGTTCGAGGGCGTCCGCGCGTTCACGCACAAGAAGCTGGCGAAGCAGATGAAGAGCAAGAAGAAGGGCTTCTTCGGCGGCGGCGAGCCCGACGAGTCGAAGTTCTCGGAAGACCGCGACGCGCTCGAGGGCTGGTACCGCAATCACGGCTACCGCGACGCCCGCGTGACGAGCGAGACGCTGCTCCCCGGTGCCACCTCCCGCGATCTCACGCTGCACGTCGTGATCGACGAGGGGCCGGTGTACCAGATGGGCCGGGTCACCTGGAGCGGGAACCAGGTCGTGGACTCGACGCTGCTCGCGGGCCTGTGGCGCCCCAAGCCGGGGGAGGGCTACGACGCGTCGCGGATCGAGAAGGCGCAGCAGGCGGCGTTCTCCGAGTACGCGGAGCGCGGCTACCTGTTCTACCTCCAGATCGAGCCCAACGAGACGGTGCGCGACTCGCTGGTGGACGTGGCGTTTTCGATCGCCGAGGGCCGGCCCTCCAACGTGCACGCGGTGCTGATCAGCGGCAACAAGGGCACGCGCGAGAAGGTCATCCGGCGCGAGCTCGACATCCACGAAGGCGAGCGATTCAAGCGCTCGGCGCTGGTGCGCAGCCAGGGGGACATCTTCCGGCTCGGGCTCTTCGAGGACGTCCAGCTCGACTTCGTGCCCGCCGACAGCAGCGACGTCGACATCACGCTCAAGGTGAAGGAGAAGCAGGTCGGCACGGCATCGGCGGGTGCCGGCTACACCAACGAGAGCGGCCTGACCGGCTTCCTCGAGCTGGGCCACAACAACGTGCTCGGCAACGGCCAGAGCCTGTCGCTCCACCTCGAGCGCGGCAGCAAGCGCGAGGACTACTCGCTCTCGTTCACCGAGCCGTGGTTCCGCGACACGCCCACGCTGCTCGGTTTCTCCGCCTACAACACCATGCGCGACTACGACCTCTACACCGAGAAGCGCGTGGGCGGCGCGGGCCGCATCGGGCGCCCGCTGCCGTGGCCCGATTACGCGCGGGGCTCGGTGAGCTACAGCCTCGAGGACGTCACAATCACCGAGCTCGGCACCGCAACGTCGGCCGCGGACTCGGCGTTGCTCGCGAACCTGTCGGTGGGGCGCGCCGTGCGCACCAGCAGCACCACGCTCGCGTTCGTGCGCAACAGCAGCGACAACCCGTTCTACCCGACCAAGGGCACACGGCTGACGCTCGAGAGCGAGGTGGCGGGCGGTCCGTTCGGCGGCTCGGTCGACTTCCACAAGCACCGGCTCGACGGCCGGCTCTACCTGCCGTCGTTCACCCGCCACGTGACCACGATGCTCAAGGTGCGGATGGGATTCGTGGGCGAGTACCTCGACCAGCACCGCGCGGTCCCGACCTATGAGCGCTTCCGCCTCGGGGGCGGCACCACGCTGGATCCGCTGCGCGGCTACGACGACTACATGGTGGTGCCCGACAAGTACAACCGACAGGTGATCTCGCGCTACATCTCCAGCATCGACTCGACCACGACGCCGGGCACGCGCGACACGCTCTACGGCGAGACCAAGACGCGGATCCGCTACCCGGGCGGGCGCTTCATGACGGTGTTCACCCTGGAGCAGCAGTTCCCGATTGTGCATCCGCTGCACGGTGTGCTCTTCTTCGACGCGGGCAACACCTGGGATCGACTCCGCGAGATCCGGCCGTTCGACCTGAAGATGGGGGCGGGCATCGGGTTCCGGCTCGAGATCCCGCTGCTCGGCAACATCGGCTTCGATTACGGCTACGGCTTCAATCGCGACGACGGACCCCATGCCGTGGGTCACTTCCTCCTCGGCAATCAGAGCTTCTGACCATGCCCGACCGCATCCTGACGCATCGCTGCCGGCGCCCCGTGGGGGTGCTGCTCGCCGCGTTCGCCGCTCTGGGGCTGTGCGCGCCGCTCGCGCGGGCCGCTTCGCCCGCGGACCTACGCATCGGCTATATTGACTCGGGCAAGATCTTCGAGCAGTACAAGGTGGCGGTGGAGTCGCAGCAGCGCTTCGACCGCCGCGTGCAGGGCTGGCGCGACGAGGCGGCGGAGAAGGAGAAGGCGGTGAACGCCCTCCGTGCCGAGGTGCGCGACCAGTCGCCGATCCTGTCCGCGAGCAAGCGGCAGGAGAAGGAAGAGCAGCTGCAGCGATCGATCAGCGAATACGAACGCTTCATCCAGGATATCTGGGGGCCGCAGGGCAAGGCGGCCCAGGAGAATCAGCAGGCGACCGAAGAGGTCGTGACCCAGATCCGTCAGGCGGTCGAAAAGGTCGCGGGCGACAAGGGACTGTACCTCGTCTTCGACGCCGCGAGCGGATTCCTCATTTACGCGGACCGCTCGCTCGACCTCACTGCGGACGTGATGAACGAGCTCAACGCCCGGACGACGGGCGCGACCCCGCACTGAGGCGGGGCAGGACCGCGGGCCGCGCCCGCGCCGACGGTCCCCGCCGGCGGCGCCGGGGGCCGAGGAGGGCCGTCCCCGTGGATGGCCCGGGAAGGTGAAGGATGATCACCCTGACATTGGACCAACTGGCGGCCGAGCTGGACGGCGAGGTGGTGGGGGACGGATCAATCGTGATCCGCGGCGTCGCCGGCATCCGCGAGGCGATGCCGGGTGACATCACGTTCATCGCCAATTCCCGCTACGACTCCTACCTGGGCGAGACCCGCGCTTCTGCGGTGATCATCTCCTATGATGCCCGCGAGTCGGGCGTTGCGCTGCTGAAGGTCGCAAATCCCTATCTGGCGTTCCAGCGGGCCGTGCGCCTGTTCCGGCCCGACGTCTATCGTCCGGCGGTCGGCGTCCACCCGTCCGCCGTGATCGCACCCGACGCGCAGGTCGGCGAAGGCGTGTCGATCGGTCCCCACTGCACCGTGGAGCGTGGCGCGCGCGTAGGCGATCGCGCGGTGATGATGGCGAGCTGCTACCTGGGCGTGAACGCGGCGATCGGCGCGGAGACCTACCTCTACCCGAACGTAGTGGTGCGGGAGGAGTGCTCGCTCGGCGATCGCTGCATCGTCCATCCCGGCACCGTGATCGGCAGCGACGGATTCGGGTTCGCGTTCGACAGCGGGCGCTACCACAAGGTCCCGCAGGTGGGGAACGTCTTCATCGGCGACGACGTCGAGATCGGCGCGAACGTCACCATCGACCGGGCCACCACCGACGCGACCCGCATCGGGAGCGGGACCAAGATCGACAACCTGGTGCAGATCGGCCACAACGTGGTGGTGGGCGAGCACTGCATCATCGTGGCGCAGGTCGGCATCTCGGGCAGCACGCGGCTCGAGGACTACGTCACGGTCGCGGGCCAGGCCGGTCTGATCGGCCACATCACGATCGGACGCGGCGCCCAGATCGGCGGGCAGAGCGGGGTCTCGAAGTCGGTCCCACCGGGCGCGCAGGTGTTCGGCTACCCGGCGCTTCCGCTGATGCTGTTCAAGCGCATCAACGCTTACCTCCAGAAGCTGCCGGACCTGTTCCGGCGCGCCAAGGCGCTCGAGGGCCGGGTGGCGGCGCTCGAGCAGCAGAACGAACGCGAGAACGAACGGGAGGGCGTCCGTTGAAGGGTCGCATGCAGCGGACCATCACGCGCGAGGCCGCGCTCGAGGGCGTGGGTCTGCACACCGGCGAGCGCGGGATGGTGGTGTTCAAGCCGGCCGCGGTCGGCACCGGCGTGCGCTTCGTGCGCACCGACCTGCCGGGGCGCCCGACGGTCCAGGTGCGGCCCGAGAACGCGTACTTCGACCCGCGCGCGGGGCGCCGCACGATCCTGGTGCAGGACGACGTGCAGATCCACACCATGGAGCACGTGCTCGCGGCGGTCGCAGGGGTCGGGATCGACAACCTGCTGATCGAGACCTCGACGATGGAGATCCCCGAGCCGGCCGACGGCAGCGCGCTCCCGATCGCCCGGCTGCTGATGGAGACCGGCCTCGAGACCCAGGACAAGCCGCGCAGCCACATCAAGGTCACCAAGCCGGTGCACTGGAGCGAGGACGGCGTCGAGTTGCACGCGGTGCCCTACCAGGGTTTCAAGATCACGTTCACGATCGATTATCCGGACAGCTTCATCGGCCGGCAGACCCTCTCGCTCGACATCGACGAGCAGACTTTCATGCGCGACATCGCGCCCGCCCGTACGTTCGTGCTCGAGCGCGACCTCGAGGGGCTGCGGGCGGCCGGCTGGATCAAGGGCGGCCGGATCGAGAGCGCCCTCGTGGTGGGCGAGCACGGCGTGCGGAACCCGGGCGGGCTGCGCTACCCGGACGAGTTCGTGCGCCACAAGATCCTCGACCTGCTCGGCGACCTGTTCATCCTCGGGGGTCCGCTGCTCGGCCACGTCACCGCGCTGCGCTCGGGCCACCAGGGCCACGTGCAGTTCGTGAAGCGGCTCAAGGAGTCGCTGCCGCTGCCCGGGCGGCGCGCGGGCGGTCCGCCGGAGGAGTGGGACATCACCGCGATCCTCGACATCATGCCGCATCGCTACCCGTTCCTGCTGGTGGACCGGATCACGCGCATCGAGGAAGGCCAGAGTATCGAGGGGATCAAGAACGTCACGATCAACGAGCCGTTCTTCGTCGGGCATTTCCCGGGGCATCCGGTGATGCCCGCGGTCCTGATCCTCGAGGCGATGGCGCAGGTGGGCGGCCTGCTGCTGCTGAACTCGGTCGACGACCCGAACGACAAGCTGATGTACTTCATGGGCATCGACGGCGCGCGCTTCCGCCGACCGGTGACGCCGGGCGACCAGCTTCGTATGCGGCTGACGCTGCTCAAGCTCAAGAACCGCGTGTCCCGCATGCGCGGCGAGGCGTTCGTGGACGGCCAGCTGGTGGCGGAGGCCGAGCTGTTGGCCACCATCGTGGATCGGCGGCCGGCATGAGCGTCCAGGTGCACGACGCCGCGTTCGTCGATCGCAAGGCACGGCTCGGCGTCGACGTGGTCATCGGTCCGGGGGCGGTGATCGGCCCGGACGTGACGGTCGGCGACCGCACGCGCATCGACGCGCACGTGCTGCTGACCGGCTGGACCACGATCGGCCACGATTGCCACTTCCATCACGCGGCGGTGGCCGGCAGCGCGCCGCAGGACCTCAAGTACCTGGGCGAGCCCTCGTACCTCGTGATCGGCGACCGCACCGTGATGCGCGAGTTCGCGACCGCGAACCTCGCCACCGAGCCGGGCGCCACCACGCGCGTGGGCAGCGACTGCCTGCTGATGGCCTACTCGCACGTCGCGCACAACTGCGCGCTGGGCGACCACGTCATCGTGGCGAACGCGGTCCAGTTCGCGGGCTACGTCGCGATCGAGGACTGGGCGATCGTGGGAGGCAGCACGGTGGTCCACCAGTTCGTGCGCATCGGCGCGCACTGCATGATCGGCGGCGGCTCGCGCATCCCGCAGGACGTCGCTCCCTACGTGAGGCTGGGGGGCAGCCCGCCGCGGCTCGCGGGGGTCAACACGATCGGACTCCAGCGCCGGGGATTCGACGCCGCGACGGTGGCGGCGATCGAGGGCGCCTATCGCCTGTTCTTCCGCCAGGGTCTGACCGTGACGCAGGCGGTCGAGCGCATCCGGGCGGAGCATCCGGGCGTGCCCGAGGTCGAGCACTTCGCGCGGTTCTGCGAGACCTCGGCGCGCGGCATCACCCGCTGAGGGAGGACGCATGAAGCCGGTGCGGGTCGGGGTGTGGGGCGTCGGGGTGTGGGGCGAGAAGCACGCGCGGGTCTATGCCGCAATGCCCGAGGCGTCGCTGGCCGGCGTCTACGACGTCGACGCGGAGCGCGCCGCCGCGGTGGCCGCGCGGTACCAGTGCCCCATCCACGACTCGCCGGAGTCGCTGCTGGACGCGGTGGAGGCGGTCTCGGTCGCGGTGCCGACCGTCGCGCACCGCGAGGCGGTCGAGCGCGCGTGCGCCGCGGGCCGGCACGTGCTGGTCGAGAAGCCGATGGCGTTCTCGCCCGCGGAGACGGACGCGATGATCGCGGCCGCCGAGCGCGCCGGCGTGATCCTCCAGGTCGGCCAGGTCGAGCGCTTCAATCCGGTGCTGCTGGCGGCGCGTCCCCACGTGCACGGTCCGCGCTTCATCGAGGGCCACCGGCTGGCGCCGTTCCAGCCGCGCTCGCTCGACATCGACGTGGTGTTCGACCTCATGATCCACGACATCGACGCGGTGCTGGCGTTCGTCGGGCAGAGCCCGAGCACGATCTCGGCGGTCGGCGTGGCGGTGCTGTCGGCGCACGAGGACATCGCGAACGCGCGGCTGGAGTTCCCGGACGGCTGCGTGGCGAACCTGACCGCCAGCCGGGTCTCGGTCGAGCGCCTGCGGCGGCTGCGGTTCTTCCAGGGCGACGCCTACCTGTCGATCGACCTGTTCGAGAAGACGGGCGAGATGTTCCGCATCCAGTCGCCGAATTCCTTCAAGCCCGGCCAGGTGGATCCGCTCGCGCTGCTGGCGGGCATCGAGCGGCGATCGTTCACCGCGGTGCCCGGCGAGCCGCTGGGACTCCAGCTGAGCGCGTTCGTGCTCTCGCTGCGCGGGGCCGGCGAGGGCGCCGCCTCGGCCGCGGCCGGACGGGCGGCGGTGCGGGTGGCCGCCGAGGTGCAGGCAGCGATGCGTCGACGGGCGCAGCAGTGGGCGACGGCGACCAGCGCCGCTTCCTGATCGTCGCGGGGGAGACCTCCGGCGACCGGCACGCGGCGCGGCTGGTGACGGCGCTGCGGGCGGGGGGGCCGTGCGTGGTGCGCGGGCTCACCGGTCCGGCGCTCGAGGCGGCCGGCGCGGAGCGGGTCGCCTCGATGGACGCGCTGTCGATCATCGGCTTCACCTCGGTGCTCCCACGGCTGCCCCGCATCTTCGGGGTCTACCGCGCGCTGATCGAGGAAGCGCGCCGCTTCCGTCCGCATGCGGCCGTGCTGGTCGACGCTCCCGGATTCAACCTGCGGCTCGGACCGCGCCTGAAGCGCCTCGGCGTGCCGGTCTTCTACTACATCGCCCCGCAGGTGTGGGCGTGGCACCCGGAGCGCGCGGCGCAGATGGCGCGCTGGGTGGACCGCCTCGCGGTGGTGTTCCCGTTCGAGGAAGAGCTGTTCCGCGCCGCCGGGGTGCCGACGCGCTTCGTGGGCCATCCGCTGATGGAGGAGCTCGCCCCCGAAGTGGACGCCGCCACACTGCGCGCCGAACTGGGCGTGGCCCCCGGGACGCCGCTGCTCGGGCTGCTGCCGGGCAGCCGGCGCCACGAGCTGCGCGCCCACGTGCCGGTGATGGCCGCGGCGGCGCGCGCGCTGATGCGCTCGCGACCCGGACTGGTCGCGGTGCTGGCAGCCGCACCGGGCTATTCGCGGGCGGCCGTCGAGGCGCTCGGCGGGCCGCTCGATGGCGTGCGCGTGGTCGAGGGGCGCACCCACGCGGTGCAGGCCCACTCCACCGCGTGCGCCGTCGCGTCGGGCACCGCGACGCTCGAGACCGCGCTGCTCGGCACCCCGCTCGCGATCGTCTACCGCACCAGCCCCCTCAACCACTGGATCGCGCGACGCCTGATCACGCTCGAGCGCATCGGGCTGCCCAACATCATCGCCGGTGAGGACGTGGCGCCGGAGCTGATCCAGGCCGGCCTCACCTCCGAGCGGCTGGCCGCCGCGCTGGCGCCGTGGCTCGACGATCTGGCGGCCCGCGCCGCGGCGCGCGCGAAGGTGGCGCGGGTGCGCGCGCGGCTCGGCGGTCCCGGCGCGGCGGCGCGCGCGGCGGAATGGCTGCGGGAGCTGGTGGCGTGAGCGCCGGCCGCATGCCGTGGTGGGTGGAGCCGGCCGCGCTCGCGGGCACCGGGGTGTTCCGGCTGCTGGCGGGCACGTGGCGGTTCGAGCGGGTGCGGACGCGCGAGGTCGACGAGCGACTCGCGGGCGGTCAGCGCTACATCTTCGCGCTGTGGCACGCGTGTCTGCTGCCCACGCTGTACTCGCATCGCGACCTCGGGGTCGCCGCCCTGGTGAGCCGCAGCCGCGACGGCGAGCTCATCACTCGCGTGATCGAGCGCCTGGGCTTCGTCGCCGCGCGCGGGTCGAGCCATCGCGCCGGCCGCGCGGGGGCCCAGGAGATGCTCGAGTGGGCGGCGCGCGGCCGCTCGCTCGCGGTCACCCCGGACGGCCCGCGCGGTCCGGCGGAAGTGCTCAAGCCGGGGCTGGTGTGGCTGGCGGCGCGGACCGGCTGGCCGGTGGTGCCGGTCGCGACCGGATCCCGGCGCGCGTGGGTGGCGCGCTCGTGGGACGGATTTCTGGTGCCGCAGCCGTTCGCGCGGGTGGTGCTGGCGTACGGCGATCCGATCGAGGTGCCGCGCGACCTCGACGAGGCGGCCGCCGAGAGCTGGCGCGCGCGGCTGGAGCAGGCGCTGCGGACGCTCACGGCCGACGTGCGAGCGCGCGCGCGGGAGACCGCATGAGCCTGGCTTGGAGCGCCTATCGTGCGGTCGCGCCGGCGCTCGGCGCGCTGGCGCCGGCGGCGCGCTGGTTCGCCTCGCCGAACGAGCGCGTGTACTGGGGCGAGCGGATGGGCCGCACGCCCGCGCGCGGTCCGTGCGATGCGTGGGTCCACGCCGCCTCGCTGGGCGAGGCGGGCGCGGTGCCGCCGCTGGTGCGCGAGTTGCTGGCGTTCCAGCCCGCGGCGCGGCTGGTGCTGACCGCGACCACGCGCGCCGGGCGCGAGCGGCTGCTGGCGCTCGAGTGGCCGGTCTCGCTGGCGCCGATCGACGCGCCGCAGGCGGTCGGGCGCTTCTTCGCGGCGGTGCGGCCGCGGCGGCTGTTCGTGGTGGAGACCGAGCTGTGGCCGCACTGGCTGCTGCACGCGCGCGCCGCCCGCGTGCCGGTGGCGTTCGTCAGCGCCCGGCTCTCCGAGCGCTCGGTGCGCGGCTACG
This sequence comes from Candidatus Eiseniibacteriota bacterium, assembly GCA_963725865.1. Taxonomy (GTDB): domain Bacteria; phylum Eisenbacteria; class RBG-16-71-46; order RBG-16-71-46; family RBG-16-71-46; genus CAVSAC01. Next base: position 127,415 of record CAVSAC010000010.1, on the reverse strand, counting down.
GGCGGCTGGGCGAAGGGCTGCGCGAGCTGGCGGGCGGGCTGGAGGCGGTGCTCTGCCAGAGCGACGAGGACGCCGCGCGCTGGCAGCGCATCGGCGCGCCGGCCGCGCGCATCCGCGTGGTGGGCAACCTCAAGAACGATTCGCTCCCGCGGGCGCCGGTGGACCGGGCGGCCGCGCGGCGCGCGCTCGGCCTCGACGCGGCGCGGCCACTGCTGGTGCTCGGCAGCGTGCGGCCCGGCGAGGCGAAGCTGCTCGCTCAGGCGTGGGGCATGCTGGACGAGCGGCTGCGGGCGCGCTGGCAGGTGGCGACGCTGCCGCGCCACCCGCGGGCGGCGCCGGAACTGCGCGAGGAGGCGCGCTCGCGCGGGGTGACGCTGGTGACGGAGGGCGCGCCGCGCGACGGAGCGTGGCGCTGGGAGGAGTCCCTCGGGGTGCTGAACGCGTGGTACGCCGGCGCCGACGTGGCGTTCGTCGGCGGGAGCCTGTTGCCCTACGGCGGGCACAACCCGCTCGAGCCGGCGGCCTGCGGCGCGGCGGTGCTGACCGGCAGCCACACCACCTCGCAGGCCGCCGCGATCCGGGCGCTCGCGGAACGTGGCGGGGTGCGGGTGGTGCGCGATGGCCCCGACCTGGCGGCCGCGCTGGGCGAGCTGCTGGGCGACGACGACGCGCGCGCGCGCTGCGCGGCCGCCGCGCTGGCGACCGTGGCGGATGCCCGCGGGGCGGCCCAGCGCGCGGCGCACGCGCTGGTCGGCTGGCGGCTCTGGCCGGTGGACGCGTGAACGTGCTGCTCGAGCTCGGCGAGCGCGCGGCGCGCGCGGCCTGGGAGACCCGCCGGCGGCTGTACGCGCGCGGGCTGCGCGTGCCCGAGCGGGTGCCGGCGCGCGTGGTGAGCGTGGGCAACCTGACCGTCGGCGGCACCGGCAAGACCACGCTCACGCTCCACCTCGCGCAGCTCGCGCGCGCGGCGGGGCGCGCGCCGGTGGTGGTGTGCCGCCGCTACCGGCCGGGACCGGGCGGGCGCGGCGACGAGGAGCTGATGTACGCGGCGGTACTCGGCGAGGCGGCGGTGCGGGCAGGCACGGTCAAGCGCGATCTCGCGCGGGCCGCCGCGGCGGCGGGAGCGCGCTGGATCGTGGTCGACGACGGGTTCTCGCACTGGGGCCTCGCGCGCGACGTGGACCTGGTGCTGGTGGACGCCAGCGATCCGTGGGGCGGCGGCCGCCTGCTGCCGGCTGGCCGGCTGCGCGAGCCGCTGCGCGCGCTGCAGCGCGCGAGCGCGGTGGTGGTGTCGCGGCTGGTACCGGGCCAGGACCCCGAGCCGCTGCTGGCCGCGGTGCGGCGCGCCGCTCCCGCGGCGCTGGTCGCGACCGCGCGCCACCGGGTCGCCGGCGTGCACGCGCTCGACGGCACGCCGGCGACGGCGACTCGCGTGCGGGTGGTGACGGCGACCGGCAACCCGGCCGCGGTGCGGGCCAGCGCGCTCGAGGCGGGGCTCGAGGTGGCGGCGGTGGCGGCCTACCGCGACCATCACTGGTTCGGCGCCGCCGAAGTCCGCCGCGAGCTGGCGGCCGCGCGCCGCGACCACGCGGAGGTGCTGCTCACCGCGAAGGACGCGGTACGATGGCCGCGCGAGGTGGCGGCTGAGGACGTGCGGGTGCTCGAGGTGCGGTGGGAGTGGATCGCGGGCGGAGCGCGGATCGAGCGGCTGGCGCTCGGCGGGGAGGCATGATGCGGGAGACCGACGTCCTCATCCTGGGCAGTGGCATCGCGGGACTGTCGCTCGCGCTCGAGGCCGCCGAGTACGGGCAGGTGCTGGTGCTCACGAAGCAGGCGGCGGAGGATTCCAGCACCAACTGGGCGCAGGGCGGCATCGCGGCGGTGTTCGGCCACGAGGACTCCTTCCGCGACCACGAGCGCGACACCCTCACCTGTGGCTCCGGGCTCTCGGATCCGGACGTGGTGCGGCAGGTGGTGCGCGAGGCGCCCGAGCGCGTGCGGGCCCTCGCCGCGATGGGGGTGCCGTTCAACCGCGCCGCGCGCGGCTTCGCGCTCGGCCGCGAGGGCGGTCATTCGCACCGGCGCATCGTCCACGCCAGCGATTTCACGGGGCAGGCGATCGAGCGGGTGCTGATCGAACGCGCGCGCGCGCATCCGCGCATCACGCTGGTCGAGGGTCAGTTCGGCGTCGACCTGATCCTCGAGTCACGGCTGCGCGGCCGTCGCACCGCGAACGGGCGCGACGCCTGCTGGGGCGCGTACGTGATGGATCGCGCCAGCGGCCGCATCGAGGCGACCAGCGCGCGGGTCACCGTGCTGGCGACCGGCGGGTGCGGGAAGGTGTACCTCTACACCACGAACCCCGACGTCGCGACCGGCGACGGCATCGCGATGGCGTACCGCGCCGGCCTCCCGGTCGCGAACCTGGAGTTCGTGCAGTTCCATCCCACCTGCCTCTACCATCCGCGCGCGAAGTCGTTCCTGCTGAGCGAGGCGCTGCGCGGCGAGGGCGCGGTGCTGTGCACGATCGGGGGCGAGCGCTTCATGCCGCGCTACCACCGGCTCGCGGAGCTGGCGCCACGCGACGTGGTGGCGCGCGCGATCGACCGCGAGCTGAAGCGGCGCGGCGATCCCCACGTCTACCTCGACATCACCCGCGAGCGCGCCTCGCGCATCCGCGCGCGATTCCCGAACATCGACGCGGCGCTGCGCGGCTACGGACTCGACCTGACGCGCGAGCCCATCCCGGTGGTGCCCGCCGCGCACTACATGTGCGGCGGGGTGGTGGCCACGCTGTCCGGGCGCACCGCCGTGCGCGGCCTGCTGGCGATCGGGGAGACCGCGTGCACGGGGCTGCACGGCGCCAACCGGCTCGCGAGCAACTCGCTGCTCGAGGCGCTGGTCGGCGCCCATCACGCGCGCGACGAGGTGCGTCGCCGGCTGCGCGTCGCGCGGCGGCTGCCGCGGCCGTCGGAGTGGTCGGCAGTCGGCACCCGGCCGGCGGTCGAGACCGTGGTGTTCGAGCACGACTGGGACTCGGTGCGCCGCGTGATGTGGGACCTGGTCGGGATCGTGCGCACCGATCAGCGCCTGCACTTCGCGGACCGGCGCCTGGGAGTCCTGCGCGAGGAGATCGAGGAGGACTACCGCGCGCTGCGGCTGACGCCCGACCTGGTGGAGCTGCGCAACATCGCGCTGGTGGGCAGCCTGATCGTGCGCGCGGCGCAGCGCCGGCGGGAGAGCCGCGGGCTCCACTTCAACCTCGACCACCCGCGCCGGGTGCGCGCGCGCGACGGGCGTGCGACGGTGCTGAGGCCGACCCCGGCGGCGCCGGCGGCGCGCCGCGCCCTTGCCGGCCGCGCGCGCAGCACCCTATAGTCGGTGGCCCGGAGGACACCACGCGCATGAGTCCCGCCGATCATTCGTTCCTGGACGCCGTCGAACGCCTGTGCGAGGCGGGCAGCCCGTATCGGCGCGAAGCGTACGTGTTCGTGGTGCAGGCGCTGGGGGCGGCGGTGGCGGGCCTGCCCGAGGAGCGGCGCGAGGACCCGGAGCGCCGCCACCTGTCGGGCGCGGAGCTGCTGGCGGCGGTGGTGGCACTGGCGCGGCAGGAGTTCGGCGCGCTCGCGGGCACGGTGTTCCGCGAATGGCGCGTGACCGGCGGCGAGGACGTGGGCCGGATCGTGTTCGACCTGGTCGCGGCCGGACAGCTCAGCGCGCGACCGGAGGACACGATGTCGGACTTCGAGGGGCTGCCGGGGCTGATCGCGGCGCTCGAGGGCCCGCTCGCGCCGGGGGCCCGCCGGCCAGCCGGCGGAACGCCGGGCGCATGACGTGGGGTTCCACGTGACCGCCCGGCGTCGCGACTCGGCCGCCCGCCCATGAAGACCTACCTGCGGCTGCTCGGCTACCTGGCGCCGTACCGCGCGCGGGTGGCGCTGGCGTTCGCCTGCATGCTGGTGTTCGGCATCACCTCGGCGCTGTCGATCGGGGCGGTGTCGCCGTTCATGCAGGTGCTGTTCGAGCGCGGCGCGATGGGGGGCGGTTCGCGGGCGGTGACCGCGGCGGGAGCACCCGCGCAGGATCTCGGCGTGCTGCGCGCGCTGCCGGGCGGGCTGCGCGAGCGCGTGGCCCACGAGCTGCTCGAGGTGCGCCCGCTGGTGGCGCTCGAGCGGGTGTGCCTGTTCATCGTGCTCGTCATGCTGCTCAAGAACCTCGCCGACTATCTGCAGGGCTACCTGATGGTGTCGGTGGAGCAGTCGGTCATCCGCGACATCCGCGACGCGCTGTACGCGCACCTGCAGCGCCTCTCGCTCGGCTACTTCCACGGCGCGCGCACCGGCATGCTGGTCTCGCGCGTGACCAACGACGTGGAATACCTGCGCGCGCTGCTCGCCTCGAGCGTGAGCGACCTCGTGAAGGATGGCCTGCAGCTCGCCGGCAGCCTGGCGCTGGTGTTCTACGCCTCGTGGCGGCTGGCGCTGCTGTCGGCGCTGATCCTCCCGCCGGCGATGCTCGCGGTGGTGGTGGTGGGGCGCGTCATGCGCCGCCGCTCGGGGCAGGCGCAGGAGCGGATGGCGGACCTCACGAGCCAGCTGCAGGAGACGCTGTACGGCGCGCGCGTGGTGAAGGCATTCGGCGCCGAGGGTCGCGAGCGCGAGCGGTTCGCGAAGACCAACGCCGGGTACTTCCGCGCGTTCGTGCGACTGCGCCGCATGTCGGCGGCCGCCAAGCCGGTCAGCGAGTACACGATGGTGCTCGTGGCGGTCGCGATGCTGTGGCTGGGGGGCCGCGAGATCTTCGTCAGCCATTCGCTGCAGCCGCACACGTTCGTGCTGTTCGTGACGGCGCTGCTGTCGACGATCTCGCCGGTGAAGGGACTCGCGGACGTGAACACGAACGTCCAGCAGGGCATCGCCGCGGCGCGGCGCGTGTTCGAGTTGCTGGACACCCCGCCGACCGTCGCCGACCGCCCGGATGCGCGCGAGCTGCCCGCCTTCCATGACCGCGTGTGCTACGAGGACGTGTCGTTCCGCTACGACACCGGCGACACCGTGCTGCACGGGGTGAGCTTCAGCGTCGCGCGCGGCGAGGTGGTGGCGATGGTGGGCTCCAGCGGCGCCGGGAAGAGCACCACGATGGACCTGCTGGCGCGCTTCTACGATCCGGACGCCGGCCGGGTCACCGTCGACGGCGTCGACGTGCGCGACGTCAGGATCTCCTCACTCCGCGCCCAGCTCGGGATCGTCACCCAGGAGACGCTGCTGTTCCACGACACGGTGCGCGCCAACATCGCCTACGGCGTGCCGGGGGCGAGCGACGAGGCGGTGCGCGCGGCCGCGCAGACGGCCAACGCGGCGGCGTTCATCGAGCGGCTTCCGAACGGCTACGACACCGTGATCGGCGAGCGCGGAACGCGCCTGTCGGGCGGCGAGCGCCAGCGCGTCGCGATCGCGCGCGCGCTGCTGCGCAACCCGGCGATCCTGCTGCTGGACGAGGCGACCTCGGCGCTCGACACCGAGAGCGAGCGGCTGGTCCAGGACGCCCTCGAGCGCCTGATGCGCGACCGCACCGTGCTGGTCATCGCGCACCGGCTCTCGACCGTGCAGCACGCCGACCGCATCGTGGTGCTCGACCACGGGCGCGTGGTGGCCGCCGGCACGCACCAGGAGCTGCTGGCGCAGGACGGGGTGTATCGCCGGCTCCACGAGCTCCAGTTCGCGGGCTGAGATGGCGCGCCGCCCGCGTCCCGTCCCGGTGCCCGCCGGCGGCTTCCGCGAGATCGCCGTGTTGCGGCTCTCCTCGCTCGGCGACGTCGTGCTCAGCCTGCCGGCGGTCGCGGCGCTCCACGCCGCGTTCCCGGGCGCTCGCGTCCACTACTGGATCAAGGAGGAGTTCGCCGACCTGGTCCGCTACGACCCGGCGATCGCCCACGTCCGCGTGCTCGAGCGCGACGCGCGGCGGATCGAGGACCTCGTCTCGATGAGCGCCGAACTCGAGGACTGCGACCTGATCGTGGACCTCCACGGCAACAGCCGCACGCGGCTCCTCACGTTCCGACAGCGCGCCCCGGTGCTGCGCGCGCCGTCGTTCCGCGTGAGGCGCGCGCGCTGGGTGCACGCGCGCTGGAGCCGCCCGCCCGCGGTACCGAGCGCGATCCAGCGCTACGCCGCCGCACTCGCCCCGCTCGGGATCGCCGTCGCGGGGGAGCCGCGCGTCCACACCGACGCCGGCGCGGAGCGCTGGGCGGCGGAATGGCTCGGCGGCCTGCCCCAGGGGCGCGCGCCGGTGGCGCTGTGCCCGGGAGCGCGGCACTTCACCAAACGCTGGCCCGAGGCGCACTGGCTCGCGCTCGACGAGGCGCTGGCGGCGACGGGGCGCCCGCGCGTGGTCCTGTCGCTGGAGGCGGAACGACGGGCGCTCCCGGCGCTCGCCGCGCGGGTCGCGGCGGCGCCGGACGCGCGCTGGTGCACGGAGCCGCTGCCGCGGATGGCAGCGCTGCTGTCGGGCTGCGCCGCGGCGGTGTCGAACGACAGCGGGCTCATGCACCTCGCCGCCGCGCGCGGGCTCCGCGTGGTGGCGTTGTTCGGGAGCACCTCGCCGGTGCTGGGCTTCGCGCCGGCGGGCGCCGGCCACGCCGTGCTGTGCCGCAACGAGCCCTGCCAGCCCTGCACGCTCCACGGGCGGGCGGCGTGCCCGCAGGGGCATTTCCGCTGCATGAACGAACTGAAGCCGGTCACGGTGCTCGAGGCGCTGCAAGCGCTGATCTGACGGGCCGCGGCTTGTCCCTGCTCGCGGGCACCTCCTATACTGCGCCGCTCCCGAACCCCCGCGCGCCGCGCGGGCACCCACCTTCCCGCCGGGCAGCCCGGCCGATGGAGATCCACGCGTGACCGAAGACCAGGACCAGAGCCGCTTCGTCGAGGACCTGACCGACCAGTCCGACGATTTCTCGCGCTGGTACAACGAGGTCGTGCGCAAGGCGCAGCTCGCGGACTACTCGCCGGTGCGCGGGGCGATGGTGATCCGGCCGTACGGGTTCGCGATCTGGGAGCACATCCAGCGCCTGCTGGACGAGCGCATCAAGGCGACCGGCCACCAGAACGCGTACTTCCCGCTGCTGATCCCGGAATCGCTGCTGCAGAAGGAGGCGGATCACGTCGAGGGCTTCGCACCGGAGTGCGCGTGGGTGACCCACGGCGGCCGCGAGGAACTCGAGGAGCGCTACGCGATCCGGCCGACCAGCGAGGCGATCATCTGCCACATGTACTCGCGCTGGATCGAGTCGTACCGCGACCTGCCGGTGCTCCTGAACCAGTGGTGCAACATCATGCGCTGGGAGAAGGTCACGCGCCTGTTCCTGCGCACCTCGGAGTTCCTGTGGCAGGAGGGGCACACCGCGCACGCCAGCCAGTCGGAGGCGCTCGAGGAGGTGCTGCGCATGCTCGAGGTCTACCGCGAGTTCGTGGAAACCGACCTGGCGATGCCGGTGTACGCCGGCCCGAAGAGCGAATCCGAGCGCTTCGCGGGCGCCGAGATGACCTACTCGATCGAGGCCCTGATGCGCGACGGCAAGGCGCTGCAGGCCGGCACCTCGCACGACCTCGGCCAGCACTTCGCGAAGGTCTTCGACATCACGTACCAGGATCAGGCGGGCAAGCGCCAGCACGTGTGGCAGACCTCGTGGGGCGTGTCCACCCGCCTGATCGGCGGCGTCATCATGACCCACGGCGACGACGCCGGCCTGCGGCTGCCGCCGCACGTGGCGCCGGTGCAGGCGGTGGTGGTGCCGATCTGGCGCAAGGACCAGGATCGCGCCGCGGTGCTGGAGTTCGTGGCGAAGGTGCGCGAGGTGCTCAAGCCTCGCGTGCGGCTGTACGTCGACGACCGCGACCAGTACACGCCGGGCTGGAAGTACAACGAGCACGAGATGCGTGGGGTGCCGCTGCGGCTCGAGGTGGGCCCGAAGGACGTCGCGAACACCGCGGTGATGACGGTGCGGCGCGACGATCGCGCCAAGGAGAGCGTGCCGCTCGCCCAGCTCGCCGAGCGGGTGCCGGCCCTGCTCGAGGACATCCAGCGCGCCCTGTTCGAGGGCGCGAGGGCGTTTCGCGACGCGAACACGACGCCCTGCGCGAGCCTGGCCGACGTCCAGGCCCACTTCGCCGAGAAGCGCGGCTTCGTCGCGGTGCCGTGGCAGGACGACGCGAATCTCGAGGCGACCATCAAGGAGACCACCGGCGCGACGCTGCGCTGCATCCCGCTCGACCAGTCGCGCTTTGCGGGCAGCGCGGGCGGCGCGCGGGTGGCGCTCTTCGCACGCGCCTACTGAGCGGGATGGGATGACGGCACCCACCCGCATCCTGGTCCGCCTGCCGAATCACCTCGGCGACGTGCTGATGGCGCGCCCGCTGTTGTTCGCACTGCGCGCGCTCCGGCCGCAGGTGGCCGTCACCGCCGTCGGTCCACCGGCGCTGCTCGAACTGATCGCGCGCGACGGCACGGTCGACCAGCCGCTCGGCTGGCCGCTCCCGCCCGGCGCGCTGGCGCGCCTGCGAGCGGAACGACCCGACGTCGCGCTGGTGCTGCCGCCCTCGTTCTCGAGCGCGTGGTTCGCGTGGCGGACGGGCGCGCGGGTGCGGATCGGCTACCCCGGCGAGGGGCGCACGCCGCTGCTGACCGAGACCCCGCGGCGCGCCGAGCGCGGCGACCGTCACCTGGCGGACGAGTACCTGGCGCTCGGGGAGTCCGTGGGCGCGCGGACGGCGGCGATCGCCGAATGGATCCCCGACCCGCCCGCGCTCGCACGGGCGCGTGAGGTGCTCGCCCGTTCGCCGGCCGCCACCCGGACCGCGCACGCGCTGCTCGGGCCCGGCGCGCTCTACGGTCCGGCGAAGCGCTGGAGCGCCGAGCGCTTCACGGCGCTCGGGCGCACGCTGGCCGAGCGCGGGCTCGCGGTGCTCGTGTGCGGCACCGCCGCGGAGCGGGCGTGCTGCGAGTCGGTGGCGGGGGCGATCGGGCCGGCGGCGGCCTCGCTCGCGGGCGCGACCGACCTGCCCACGCTGGCGGCGCTGGCGGCGTTGGCGGTGGTGGTCGTGAGCAATGACTCCGGGCTCGCGCACCTCGCGGCGGCGAGCGGGGCGCCGACCGTGGCGGTGTTCGGGTCCACGTCGAGCGCGTGGACCGCGCCGCTGGGACCGCGAGTACGGATCGTGCAGCGGCCGCCGGTCTGCGCGCCGTGCTTCCAGCGCACGTGTCGCATCGGGTACCGCTGCCTCGCGGCGGTGGAGGTCCGGGACGTGCTGGTGGCGATGGCGGAACTGGGCGCCGCGGGGAGCGCCGCATGAGGGTGCTGGTGCACGGAGCGTCGTTGGCGCTCGACTCGCGCATGGCGTTCGCCGCCGTTGGGCTCGCGGCGCGCGGACACGAGGTGCTGTGGTCCGGCAGCCCGGCCGCGCGCGACGACGTGGCGCGCCTGTGCGCCGGGCTGGTCCCGCCGACGCTGAGCGTCGTCCCGGCGGGCCTGGTGCTCGGGCGCTGGCGCGCGGACGTCGCGCTGGCGGGCGGGACCGATCCGTTCGTGCCCGCGATCGCGGCCACGCTGGTGCACGCAGCCTGCCTGGTGCTGGATCTGCGGGCGGCGCAGCTGGTGCGCTGGGGCCTGGGTGCGCGGTGGGCATGGGACGCCGCGCACGCCTCGGCGCTGGTGCCCGAGGAGGATGCGGCCGCGCTGCGGGAAGACGCTCGCGGGGTGGCGCACGAGCGCATCGGGCTGTGGTCGGAGGCCTCCCCGCCGCCGAGTCTCGACGTCACGCACCCGGACGTCGAGGTGCTGGAGCGCGCCGTCGAGCGCGCGCTGGCGCGGCGCCGTACCCGCGCCCCGCGCGCGGGGGTGTTCGTCGATCGCGACGGCACGCTGATCGTGGAGCGCGGCTATCTCTCGGATCCCGACGACATCGAGTTGCTGCCGGGCGTGCCGGCCGCGTTGCGGCGCCTGCAGACGGCGGGGCTCGCCGTCGTGGTGGTCTCGAACCAGTCCGGCGTCGGGCGCGGGTGGTTCCCGCTCGCGCGCGTGCACGCGGTGATGGCCCGCCTGCGGGAGCTGCTGCGCGCCGCAGGCGCGGAGCCCGACGCGATCTGGTTCTGTCCGCACCGGCCGGAGGACGGGTGCAGCTGCCGCAAGCCCGGCACCGCGCTGCTCGAGCGCGCGGCGGAGGACCTGCAGCTGTCGCTGAGCCATTCGTTCATGGTCGGTGACAAGCGTCTCGACGCGGAGACCGGGCGTCGCGCCGGGGGCCGCGGCGTGCTGGTCGGGACCGGCTATGGGGGCCGCGAGGACGCCGCCCGCGAGGTGGCGTCGGCGTGGCCGGCGCCGGCCCACGTGTGCGCCGACCTGGGGTCGGCGGTGGACTGGATCCTGGCGCACACCGAGGTGGACACCTGAGACGCGGCGACCCGGAGCGGCGGCCCCGGGTCGCGCGGACGACGGGTGGGATCAGCGGTCGGGATCGACCGCGAGCCGGTAGTCGGCGCCGTCGCGCTCCACGTGGTAGCTGACGCGATAACCCTCGACGTGCGTCTGGCGCGGCTCCACCCAGCGATCCTCGACGAGGTCCTGCAGGTGGGCCGGGTAGCTGCCGCGCTCGCGGTGGTAGAGCTCGAGCGCGAAGCGGAGATCGCGGACCTGGGCCGCCACGAACACGTCGCGCTCGGGCCGCTCCCCGCGGGGCCCCGACATCCAGCGGGCGCCGAGATTGAGCGCCGCGAGGCAGCCGATCAGGGTCAGCGCGATCACCGCCTCGTGCACCAGTTGCCGGGGCCGATGGGCGGGGTGCGCCGCAGGTCGCGGGGGGTTGTCGAACGGCAGCCCGGGATCGCGCCGGCCGACCACCTCCACCCAGTTCGCCTCGAGCATGCGCTGGAGCGCCTCGTAGGCCTCGTATTCGGAGAGCGGCGCCGACTCCACGATGGCGAGGATCGTGTGCTGGCCATCGATGATCCCGAACAACTCGCGCTCCTCCTCGGAGAGCGGCTCGTTCGGGTCGGGCAGGTCGCGGACCCCGAGCAGCTGGTGTGGGTCCTTGAACAGGGTGACGAAGCGCTTCTGCTCGTCGACGCGGCGCGCCGCCTCGATGAGGGCGCCCTCGATGTTGAGGCGCACCAGGGGCGCCTGGGTCCAGCGCTGGTTGGGATCGAAGCGGTAGTTGCCGTTCTCCCAGCGCACCAGTCGCATGAGATCGTCGAGGATCTGACGCTCGACGAAGGCCGCCAATTCGTCGGCTTCGAGGTAACGGCCGTTGAGCAGCAGGTCCTCGAGGTCGCGGTCGGACTCGCGCTGGATCGTGAGGATGCCGCGCGTCTGTTCGTCGGAGAGCCGGTGCACGCGGCGCAGGAACACGAGCAGCGAATCGTCCTTGAGCAGGCCGGGCCGGCGGGTCGAGACGAGGCGACCCTCCTGCACGAAGATGACCGCCTTCTCGGTGTTCCATTCCATGAGCAGGCAGCCGGTCTTCTTCTGCGAGCCGAGCAACTGCAGGATCTCGGTGGCCGAGAAGTCGCGGAGATTGCCCTGGAGCGCCATCACACCCTCACGCGGCCGCGGCCGTGACGCGCCGGGTCGACTGCACCGACCGGCTGCGCACGGGCGCGGACAGCGCGGCTTCCTGGGCCTGGACCCGGGCGAGCTGCGCGAGGTAGGAGAGGATCGAGACCGCGTAGACGAGGACCCAGAGGGCGACGTTCGCGAGCAACGGGAGCTCCGCCTCGGGGAGCGCCAACCGGGGCTCGAACGAGAAGGGCGCCGCGAGTCCCAGCCGCGCGCTGGCGAGCAGCGCGGTGCTCGCCATCAGTACCAACGGCGTCCCGACTCGGCGGCACGCGAGCAGGCCGAAGCCGGGGATCAGCGTGGCGAGCGCGGTGCGCAGCATCCGATGGCGCGCCAGCTGGGCGCTGCGGTGCTGGAGCAACAGCACGCGGGCGAACTCGGGGCTCTCGGCGCGCGCCTCGACGTCGGCGCAGGCCGGGCACAGCGCCAACTCGCGCCGGCGCTCGGCGCAGCGACGGCACACCTCGCGGCCGCAGTTGCTGCAGACGCGCAGCGGCAACGTGCGGTGGTGCCATAGGCCGAGCGCCAAGCCGGCGAAGGCGAACAGCACGGCGAGGATGCTGAAGCGCCAGCCGGACACCTCGACGTGGCCGCGCCAGGCCGGCGGCACGGCGAGGACGGGGGGTTCGGCGTTCGGCGCGGTGATGGCCTGCCAGAACGTCGCCGGCGCCAGCCACTGGTCGATGAGCGGGAGCAGGCCGTCATCGGTGGCCTGCGACTGATAGGACTTCACGAGATCGAAGTTGAGCGCCGAAGCGCGGGCCATGGCGTCGCTCGCCTCGTGGTACTGGAAGCGCTGGGTGTAGATCTGCGCGGCGTCGTAGAACGCGGCCGCGTTGGTCGGGTCCAGTCGCGTGGCCCTGAGGTAGAAGACCAGCGCCTCGTCCACCCGCCCCTGCATCGCGAGCGCATTGCCGAGGTCGACGCACACGCGGTCATTGTCGGGCCACAAAGCGTGCGCCCGCCGGTACTCCGTCTCCGCAGTGGCGAGATCCCCGCCGCGGCGGGCGATCCAGCCGAGCCCGAAGTGGACGAAGGGGTCCTGCGGGTACTGGGCCGCGAGCGCGGCGAGCCGGTCCTGGCGAACCCGGGAGTACGCCTCGTTCTCGACCATCGGGATTCCGAACAGCGGCCCCTGGTCCTCGCGAAGTGGTGCGGCCAGCCGCCCCAGCGCGTCGAGCGTCCACGGGAGGGAGCCCAGCATCAGCACCAGCAGCACCCACAGGGCGCGCTCGCGCGCCCGCAGACTCGGCCACAGCATGCCGAGGTACCCGACGGTGGGCAGCGCCACACCCATCCCGGTCGCAAACGGCAGCAGCAGGATCGCCCACGCCCACCAGCGCGCGGTCAGGGGAGAGGCGTGGAGCGCGAGCCGTTCCCGCCAGCCGTGGATGAGCTCGCGATGGTGCAGGGCGACCACCATCAGGGAGGCGAACAAGAGCCCCAGGAACAGTGCCTGGAGTCCGAGGTAGAGCGCGTTGGCGGCGGTCGCGAGCTGCAGCAGGAAGTTCTGCCGCGAGAGCTCGAGCACCGCCGCGACCTGCAGCAGCGCTTGACTGGGCTCGTGGAGCAGGAACCAGGACGCCAGCGTGAGATGCGGCGCCACGAACGACGGATCGAGCTCGGAGGCGCCGCGCACCAGGCGTACCGCTTCCTCGTTCGATCCCGACTGGTGCAGCGCCAATCCGCGGCGGTAGAAGAGCCGTGCCTCGTGCGGGAGCGTGGCGATGTGGCTGCGCAGCTTGTAGTCGGACCAGGCGCCGAGGTCGTTCAAGGTGGTCGGCGCGACCACCGGCGTGGGCGGCGCGGGGGCCGGCGGCACCGGGCGCGCCGGGCGCGGAGCGGGATGCGCGGCCGGCTGCAGCTGCGGCGCCGTGGGGGGCGTGGTGATCTCCTCCGCCTCGAGCGTGGCGCCTTCGGGCGCGGTCGAGCCGGCGGGGACCGCGGCGGGATCCTGCGCGCGCGCGGGCGCCACGAGCGCGAGGAGCGCGAGCAGGCAGAGGAGCGCGCACAGTGCCCGCCATGCCGCCCGGTCCGTGCTCGCGAGCGGCATGGTCATCGCCATGGCTCGCGTGGGCTCGAGGGCAAGGGCTCGCAGGTGGTGGATCCGTCGTCCGTGCATAGCCGCCATGTGGTGCAGTCCCTTGACAGTGCGCGATGCACGCCCCTAACGTGCGGTGCGTCCATGCGCGTTATCGGCCCGCCCTTCGGCGTGCTTGAAGGGAATGTGCCGGGGTGCAGGCCGGGCCTGCGGGGCCCGCGGTACCCTCCCGCGTGGCTGGATGACCCCGACCGACCCGACTCGACCCGCCTGGAGAACCCCATGAGCGCCGACCCGACCGCCGCCGCCCCCTGGACCCGCATCGCGGACGCCCCCGCACATGTGGAAGGGGAGATCGAGGTGCGGGGCTGGGTGCTCCACCTCCGGTCCAGTGGCAAGGTGCGGTTCGTGGTGCTGCGGGACGGCAGCGGCACGTTGCAGTGCGTCGCCGGCGTGAATGACCTGCCGGCGGCCGACTGGGAGGCGCTCGGCACCCTGACGCAGGAATCGGCGGTGCGGGTGCGGGGGAGGCTGCGGGCGGATCCGCGCTCGCCGGGCGGAGTGGAGATGGGGCTGCGCGCGCTGGTGGTGGTGTCGCGAGCGGAGCCGTATCCCATCACCCCGAAGGAGCATGGGACGGACTTCCTGATGGATCACCGTCACCTGTGGCTCCGCTCGACCCGCCAGCAGGCGATCCTGCGCATCCGCGCGGAGGTGATCGCCTCGTTCCGGGACTTCATGGACCGGGAGGGGTTCCTGCTGGTGGACAGCCCGATCTTCACGCCGAGCGCGTGCGAAGGCACGACGACGCTGTTCGAGACGTCGTACTTCGAACAGAAGGCCTACCTCACCCAGAGCGGCCAGCTGTACCAGGAAGCGGCGGCGCTGGCGTTCGGTCGCACCTACTGCTTCGGGCCGGCGTTCCGCGCCGAGAAGAGCAAGACGCGACGCCACCTGATCGAGTTCTGGATGATGGAGCCCGAATGGGCGTTTGCGACCCTCGACGACGTGATCGCGCTCGAGGAGCGACTGCTGGTGTACACGGTCGCACGGGTGCTCGAGCGCCGCGCCGCCGACCTGAAGACGCTCGAGCGGGACACCGCGCGACTCGAGCACGTGCGGGCACCATTCGCGCGGATCCACTACAACGACGCGGTGCAGATGCTGCACGACGCCGGCCTGGCGTTCGAGTGGGGGAGCGATTTCGGCGCGCCCGACGAGACGGCCATCTCGGGACGCTTCGACACGCCGGTGTTCGTGACGAACTACCCGGCGGCGGTGAAGGCGTTCTACATGGAGCCCGACCCGGCGGACGAGCGCCTGTGCCTCTCGTGCGACTGCCTCGCGCCGGAGGGCTACGGCGAGATCATCGGGGGCGGGCAGCGCATGACGTCGCTCGACCTGCTGACCCAGCGCGTGGACGAACACGGCCTGCGGCAGGAGGACTTCGAGTGGTACAAGGACCTCCGTCGCTACGGGTCGGTGCCCCATTCCGGCTTCGGGATCGGGGTCGAGCGCACGCTGGCCTGGATCGCGGGACTCGACCACGTTCGGGAGACCATCCCGTTCCCTCGCATGCTCTACCGCCTGCGGCCGTGAGCGGGGCGCCCTGCCGAACCGGGGGGGCCCGCCGCGGGTGCGGATTCCTTGACACCCCCCGGTCCGCTCACTAGTGTGCGTGCCGCCTCGTCGCGCGGGTCCCGTGCGGGAAGGCCTCCCGGGCAGGCGGCCATTGACATGAATCAGGCGCGGTTCCTACACTTGCAGCGCTTCGTGGTACCGGGTCGCGGCGGGCGGAACCTCCTTCCCATTCTGCTCGCGTGCGGGATTGGTGTCGCCCTCTCCGGGTGTGCGTCGCCGACCGCCCGCGGTCCCGTGGAAGATTCGCTCACCAGTGGACGTATCTCGGTCGTGTGCGCTCCCGAGGCGGTGGCTCTGATCACACGAATCCGCGATTCGTTCATCGCGCTCTATCCGCAGGCGCGGATCGACGTCCAGGCCGGCCATTCGCGGGCGGCCATCGATTCGCTGTTCGCGGCGCGCGCGGACGTCGCGGTCATCACCCGCGAGCTGCGACCCGAGGAGCGAGCCGCTGCGATGCGAGGGCGGCTGGAGCTGGAGGGGTACCGTTTCGCTCGCGACGCGGTGGTCGCGGTCGTGCATCCGTCGAATCCGGTGGAGAACATGGCACTGGAGGACCTGCGGAGCATCTATCAGGGCGAAACGAGGCAGTGGTCGGCGATCGGCGGCACCGCGACGACCGTGGTGCCGGTGATGCAGCCGGTGGAGGCGGACATCTCGCAGTTCTTCGAGCAGGAAGTCATGGGCGGTCAGCCGATCGAAGCGCACGTGCGCTACGCCGTGTCGGACTCGGCTGTGGTCGCGCAGGTGGTGCAGGATCGCTCGGCGATCGGCTTCGTGAGCCTGGCCTGGGCGGACCGGGGTGCGCGGGCGCTGCACCTCGCGCCGCTGCGGGGGATGCCCTACGTGAAGCCCGACCCGGAGACCGTGTACAAGGGTGACTATCCGCTCACGCGCTTCTTCAATCTCTACGTCCGCACCGACGGTCCGCCGCTCGGTGGCGGCTTCATCACCTACGTGACCAGCCGCGACGGGCAGGAGCTGGTCCATCAAGCGGACCTGGTGCCGACTTCGGTGCCGGTCCGATTCGTCCGGCGCTCCCCGATGCTGGGTTCGCACTGAACAGGAGACTCAGACCGATACCATGATCGCCTCCGACCGTATGAGCCGGGGCCTCCGCGTGGGCCTGATCGCGTTCGTGTTGCTGCTGCTCGCCGTTCCGGGCGTCTCGATCGCTCAGATCAAGGATGGAAGGCTGGCCCTCCAGGCGGGCCGCTACGATGATGCCATCGCCGCGTTCGAGCGCGCCGCGGCCGAGGGGTTGGCCGAGGGCCGCGCCGGCGTGGGCCAGGTGTGGCTGCGGCGTCGCCAGTACGACAAGGCGCTCGAGGCGTTCCAGCTCGCGCAGAAGATGGACCCCAATCTCGCTCTCTCGTACTGGGGCGAGGGCGAGGTCGCCCGCCGTCGGGGCGACTGCGCGACCGCGGTGCCGCTGTTCCAGAAGGCGACCGAGATCGACCGCAAGTTCCCCGACGCCCAGCTCGCGCTGGGGCAGTGTCTGGTGCAGATCGGGCAGCACGAGCGCGCGGTGGCGGCGCTCGGCGAGGGGCTCAAGTGGGGGCCGAAGTGGCAGCCGAAGTTCCTCGTCGCGATGGGTGACGCCGAGCTCTCGCGCGATTCGCTGCGTGATGCCGGCATCTACTACACGCGCGCCCGCGAGTTGGCGCCCGAGGATCCCGCGCCGCGCCGGGCGCTCGGCGATTTCTATCTGAAGCGCGGCATCCCGGGGCTCGCGGTACCGGAATTCCTGGCGGCGATCTCGCTCGACACCTCGGACGTCGAGCTGGTGTTCGCGCTCGGGCGCGCGTTCGACCAGGATGGGCGGGCCGCCAGCGCGCTCGAGCAGTACCGCATCGCGACCGACCGCGATCCCGAGTTCGCGCCGGCGCAGCTGGCACTCGGGAGCCTGCTCTATCGGGCCGGACAGGCGGATCAGAACCGCTATCGCGAAGCCCGCGCTCCGCTCGAGAAGTACACGCAACTGGAGCCGAAGGATCCACGCGGGTGGAGCGTGCTGGCGCGCGCTCTCTACTTCTCCAAGGCGCGGGACGAGGCCTACGCCGCGTTCAAGCAGGCGGACGCGCTCGGCGACAAGAACAAGGAGGCATGGACGATCTACGCGCGCCTCCTCGCCGAGCGGCGGGAGTACGACGCCGCTTTCGACGCGTTCTCGAAGGGGGAGCCGGAGCCCGCGGACATGATCACGATCGCGCGCCTGCACGAGTTGAAGGGCCGGCTCGCGGAGGCGGAATCGGTCTACGTGGCGGCCATCAACAAGGACTCGACGTCCTGGATCGGCAAGCTGGCGCTGGGCGAGGCCGGCAAGCTGCGATACCGCCAGAAGGACTACCCGGGCGCGATCGGGCTCCTCGGACGGCGAATCGCGCTTGACCCGCTGAACGGCGAGGCTTACTACTACACTGGTTTGTCGTACAAGGAGATGGGGCAGTTCCCCGAAGCGCTCGCGGCGCTCCAGCAGGCGGCGGCCCTCGACAGCACGCGGGCCGACCGCTACTTCTGGGTCGGCTTACTCCAGGATCAGATGAAGTCCATTCCCGATGCGCGGGTTGCCTTCCAGCGTGCGGTGGATCTCGATACGACCGGGAAGACGTCCAATACGTGCATCGCGCTCCGGCAACTCGGGTACTACGAGCTGCTGGACAAGTCATACGTCGAGGCGGTGGGGTTCCTCGAGCGGGCGACCGCGTGCAACCCGAAGGACATGCTGACGCTGATCTGGCTGGCGCAGGGGTATCAGAATTCGGGAAACCGAGCCAAAGCCGTCGAAAACTACCGTCGCGTGCTCGAGATCGACGCCAACAACGCGGAAGCCAAGAAGGGCCTCGCCGCTCTCACCGGGGGCGCGCGGCAGGGAGGGACTCCATGAAGCATCGGCAGGTTGGGTCGATCGAGATCCTCTACCCGAAGGGATACCTGACGGGTGGCGAGGAGACCGACGAACTCCAGCAGACCATCACCAAGCTCGGCGAGGCGGGCAACAAGGCCCTCATCATCAATCTCGCCGACACCCAGCACCTGAATTCGACGGCGCTCGGAGTCCTGATCTCGGCGCACGCGAGTTACCTCAAGCGCGGTGGCCAGCTGAAACTCTGCCAGGTCGACAAGAAGATCCAGAACATCTTCGTGATCACCAAGTTGTCGCTGGTGTTCGACGTCACGGACACCGAGGAGCAGGCGATCGCGAGCTTCGCGGAGCGGGGCTCCGCCTAGCGCCGCCGGCGCGGAAGGAACGTATGGCCATCCGACGACGCGACGTTCGCAGCATCACGGTGGTCTACCCGAAGGGGTCGTTCTTCGGGGATACCGAGACCGAAGAGCTGGAGAAGGCGTTGATGGCGGGGGCGGCGACGGGCAACACGCGCCTCATCCTCAACATGTCCGAATGCCAGGCGCTCAACTCGATCGCCATCGGCGCGATCATGCGGGCCTACGCGAACTATCGCGGGCGCGGCGGTGAGATCAAGCTGTGCGGACTCGGCAAGAAGCTGCACGATCTGTTCGTCATGACCAAGCTCATCATGGTGTTCGACCATCACGAGACCGAGGAGCTCGCGCTCGCGGCCTTCGCGGTGGACGCGGGATAGCCTCGACGACCGGGTCGGGGAAGTCCGTTTTCAATCGGGGGTCCGGATCCGGGCCCAGGTCGGCGGGGGCGATCCCTGCTGGGACATCGCAACTCCTCGAGCGGCGGCAGGACGCCGCGAGTGGAGCAAGGAGGATGTGGACTCAATGAATCGCTATCTGGTGCCCATCGGATTCGTCGCCGCTCTCGTCGCCTCGATCGGGATCTGGCTTGCGCTGCCCACGCTGTTCGGTGAGCAGGGCAAGAACATCCAGCAGGGCGGCTACCTGGTCGCGGCGCTCATCATGCTGATCATCCTCGAGACGGCATTCATCATCGAGCGACTGTGGAGCCTCAAGAAGGCACAGGGCACTGGCCCGCTGCCGACGTTCCTCAACAACGTGCGCAAGTCGCTCCGCGAGGGCAACATCCCCGGCGCGCTGGAGCTCTGCAAGAAGCAGCGCGGTTCCGCCGCGAACGTGATTCGCGCCGGCCTCGAGCGCTACCAGGCCGTGAAGGCCGAGGGTGCTCCGAAGGACAAGATCGTCTCCGAGACCCAGGCGGCCATCCAGGAGGCCAACGGCCTCGAGGTGCCGCTGCTCGAGCGCAACCTGATCGCCCTCTCGACCATCGCCTCGATCGCGACCATGATCGGACTGCTCGGGACGGTGCTGGGCATGATCCGCTCGTTCGCGGCACTCGGCCATAGCGGCGCGGTCGACGCGACCAAGCTGGCGGTCGGCATCTCGGAAGCGCTCATCAACACCGCCGGCGGACTCTTCACGGCGATCATCGGCATCATCACGTACAACGTGTTCGTCACGCGCGTGGACGGCTTCAACTACATGATGGACGAGGCGTCGTACGAAGCCATCCAGCTGCTGTCGGCTTCCGCCGCAGAAAAGAAGTAAGGGGGCGACGCCATGCTCAAGAAGATGCGGCGAATCGGCATCTCCATCGATATGACTCCGATGGTCGATGTCGCGTTCCTGCTGCTCATCTTCTTCATGACGACGACCCAGTTCCAGCCGCCGGAGAAGGACAAGATCACGCTTCCCCAGTCGAACTCCGAGGCCAAGGCACCGGAGTCCGGGATCATCACCATCGCGGTCACCGCGGCGAAGCCCGAGAACGGGAACATCCCGACGGTGCGGGTGGTGTGGCGTCAGGGTGGCGAAGAGGTGGACCGTCTGCTGACGCAGGACAACGTGAAGACCGATCTCGGTCCCACTCTCTCGCAGGCACGCGCGGCGAACCCGTCGGCTCGCGTCATCGTGAAGATGGACAAGGCAGCACCTTACGGAATCATGGCGGACATGATGGATGGGCTCGAGGCGGCGAAGGCCACCCGGTTCAACGTCATGACCGATCTCGAAGGCGGCGCGGGTGGACGACTCCACCCGACAGCCGCTCCGGCCAAGTGACCCTGACTTCGGGGAGGGAGAGACACCATGGGCGCGGTTGATGCCCCCCAGCCACGAAGTTCGGGGGGGAAAGGCAAGAAGGGCTTCCATCGCCCGAAGCGTCGTGTCGGCATCCGCATCGACATGACGCCGATGGTGGACGTGGCGTTCCTGCTGCTCATCTTCTTCATGGTCACGACCGTGTTCCGCACGCCGCAGGCGCTGGAGATCAACCTCCCGCCGCACGACGTGAAGATCGAGGTGGCCGAGTCGAAGGTGCTGATGGTGCGGGTGCTCAGCGACCGGCGCGTGTACTACAAGCGCGGGACCGATCCGTGGGCGCGCACCGACGTCGACGACATCAAGAAGGTGTTCGACCCGTACAAGTCGAGCAACGAGCTGATCGTGGTCATCAAGGTCGACCGCGAGGCGGAATTCCGCAGCATGGTCGACATCATCGACGAGCTCGACCTGGCGCATCTCAGCCGGTTCTCGCTGGCGGAGTTGACTCCGGAGGAGAAGAAGGAGGTCGAAGGCCTGTGACCGAGAACACGACCTCTCTCAAGCATGATCCGGAAGTCTCGCTCTTCGAGTTCATGCCCTACGGGGCGCCCGAACTGCGGGAGGTCGCGCGGAAGTACATGTTCCGCGCGGTGATGGTGGCGACCGGTGGATACATCGTGATCTCGCTGCTCGGCTTCGGGACGCTGCTGCTCGTGAAGCAGGCTCCCAAGGAGACGAGCGTGATCGTGGTCCCGTACCGTGAGATCGCCGCCCCGCCGCCGCTCAGCAACGACGCCCCACCGCCGCAGGTGGCGATCACCACCCCGGTGGCGCCGCCGACGGTCGGCGTGGCCGTGCCGGTGCCGGACGCGGAAGCCCCGCCCGAGCAGACCATCGCCTCGCAGGAGGAGATCTCGGCGCAGACGCAGAGCGCGCCGACCTCCGACAACGGGGACAATCAGATCGTGGTCCAGCCGCCGTCCGAAGACGAGATGCCGAAGCTCGGCGAGTACGTCTACTTCGAGGAGATGCCGGAGGCGATCACGAAGGTGGGTCCGCTGTATCCCGACATCGCCCGCGAGGCGGGGGTGGACGGCGTCGTGACGGTGCAGGCGCTGGTCGGCAAGGACGGCAAGGTGAAGGACACGAAGGTGACGAAGTCCGTCCCGATGCTCGATGCCGCGGCAGTCACCGCGGTACGGCAGTGGGTCTTCAAGCCGGCGCTCTCGAACAACAAGCCGGTCGCGGTCTGGGTCGCCATCCCGGTGCGCTTCAACCTGCATTGACGGAACGTGGTTCACGCGAGGCCGGGGCGTGGTCGTCCCGGCCTTTCGTGTGCCGGTCCGCGTCCCCGTCGGGGGGGCGGTTTTGCCGCGCCGGTACCCCCCCGGTTGACCCCCCGCGACACCCCGCCTAGGCTCGCTCGTCCAGACTGTGTGCGGCCATGGTCATCCCCTCGTCCGTCCCCCCTCAGGAGCACGTCCGTGAGCGAGACCGATCCCTCCGTCGAGACGCCGGCTCCCTCGTCCGCGCCCACGATGCCCTACCTCCAGCGCGCGGTCGCGATCTTCGTGCGTCCCTCGCAGGCGTGGTCGGGACTCGAGGCGAGGTCGCAGTGGTGGTTCCCCACCGTGGTGATGCTCGTGTGCTCGGGAGCATGGACCGCGGTGATGTTCCCGCGAGCGATCGCACCCATGTCGATCGAGAACATGGAAGCACAGGTCGCCAGCGGGCAGATGCCGCCGGAGAGCCTGGAGGCGGCGCAGCGCATGATGCTGTCGCCGCTGGGCATCGGAATCGGCGTCGTGTTCCAGATGCTGACCATGCTGGTCCTGCTGCTCGTTGCGGCCGCGCTGATCCAGTTCTGTGTGAGCTTCATCATCGGGGTTCGCTTTCGCTTTCGGATGGCGCTCGAGGTGACGGCGTGGTCGTGGCTGACTTCGCTGCCTTCGCTCCTGGCGGTGGGGGCGCTGGCCTGGATGAAGGAGTCGCTCCGCGGCGTGCACGTGGGCTTCGGGGCGCTCCTGCCCGAACCGGAGACCCCTTCGAAGCTGATGCACGGGCTCGCCGCCTTCCTGGACTCACTGGGCCCGCTGTCGCTCTGGCCGCTGGTCGTCACGGTGCTGGGCGTCGTGGCCCTCACTGGGGCGGCGCGCAGGTCGGTGGCGTGGGTCCTGGGCAGTTTGTTCCTGGTGCTGATGATGGTCCAGGCCGTCGTCGGGGCGCTGAACACGCCGGCATAGTGACGGCGCGCAACCTTTCAGACGATCGAACGTAGGAAACCCACGTCCGGCGGACCGCCCGGACTCAAGAACCCGGAGGAGTTGCATGCGGATGACGGAGCGGACCCTCGCGTACCTCTCGATCGCGGTGGCCGTCGCGCTGGCGCCCACGGCCGTGTCCGCCGAGATGCTGTCGGTGGATCGCGCCGTGCAGATGGCGCTGCAGCGCAGCACGCAGATGATCAATGCCGAAGCGGGCGTGCTCGATGCGCGCGGCGGGGTGTATTCGTCCTACGCGGGCGTGCTGCCGTCCGTGTCCGCCGGGCTGTCGCGCAGCGGCTCGTGGGAGAAGAAGGCGGAGGGCGTCACCTTCTTCGGCTCGCAGAGCTTCCCGACCGTACGCAGCGACCGCGAGAGCTACTCGACCAGCCCGTCGCTGAACGGTCAGTGGTCGGTGCTGAACCTGTCGTCGATCGCCGGGCTGCGGGCGGCCCAGATGGGGATGAAGGCGGCGCAGCACAGCCGTACGGCGGCCGCGAACGGCGTCGTGCTCGAGACGCGGCGCCAGTTCTACAGGGTCGTGACGGCGGTGCGCCTGGCGGACGTGTCGACCAGTGCGCTGCACCTGTCGCGTGACAACGAGCGCCGCGTGCGAGCGCTGTTCGAAGTCGGCTCGGTGTCCCGGAGCGACCTGCTCAAGTCGCAGGTGCAGACCGCGCAGAGCGAGCTGGATTCGCTCACCTCGGCGCAGGCGGTGGTGGCGCAGCGCGTGCTGCTCGCCGCGCAATTGGGCGTGGGCGAGTCCGAGCTGGGCGAGGTGGACACGGTGCTGACCGCGGAACCGCGAGACTACGACGAGAGCGCCGTGCTCGCCGAAGCCGCCCGCAATCGGCCCGACCTGTTGGCGGCGGAAGAGGATCTGCGTTCCGCTGAGGCGTCCCTGCGGGCCGCGAACTTCCGTCGCCTGCCGTACGTGTCGGTGAACGGCGGGGCGACGTTTCAGCCTCGCTCGAACAGCAGGCAGACGCAGTACCAGTTCATCGACTCGCTGGGCGCGGTCCACGACTACCCGGTGCCGGTCGACCGCTCGGGCCGCAGCGAAGCCGACATCGACTACAGCGCTTCCATCTCCCTCAACCTCGACCTGTTCAACGGATTCGCGACCGAGGGGCGCATCGCCAGCTCGCGCGCCCTCGTGATGCGGAATCGCGAGGCGCGGGATGCGCTGCGGCGGAATCTGACCAGTGAAGTCCACCGGGCGATCCTCGACTACCGGCTGGCGATCGAGAGCGACCGCGTGGCGCGTCGCGCGATCGAGTCGGCCACCGAGAACCTCAAGCTGACGCAGCAGAAGTACAACGTCGGTTCGTCGACGATCCTCGACCTCATCGATGCGCAGGTCCAGCTCCAGCGGGCCCAGAACGAGGGGGTCACGGCCCTGGCGGGCATCCGTGTGGCCGAGGCGCAGCTGGAGCAGGTGCGCGGCGGCGGGGCGCGGTGACCTGGTTCCCCCACTCCGAGCCGGAGGGATAGATGAAGAGCAAGAAGTGGATCTGGATCGGACTCGCGGTGGTCGTGGTGGCGCTGCTCATCGGGGTGAGCGCGATGCGCCAGTCGCAGGGCCGCGCCGTCTCGGTCCAGTTCGCGCGAGTGCGGACCGAGGACGTGGTCGCGCGGGTGCGCGCTCCCGGGAAGATCGAGCCGCGCACGCAGGTGAAAGTGAGCGCCGACATCCCCGGCAAGGTGCTGAAGCTGGTCGTCCAGGAAGGCGACCGCGTGCGGCGCGGGCAGCTCATGCTGCAGCTCGACGACACCCAGTATCGCGCGCAGCAGGATCAGGCGCGCGCGGCGCTGGCGTCGGCGCAGGCGCGGCAGCGCGAGGCGCAGGCGGCGCTGAAGGTGGCAGATTCCAATTTCGGCCGGCAGCGGACGCTGTTCGAGCAGAAGCTGCTGTCGGAGGCCGAGTGGGACCAGGCCACCACCGCCCACGAGGCGGCGCGCAGTGCAGGGGCGACCACGACCGAGGAGGTCGCGCGCGCGCGCGCGGCGCTCGACGGGGCGATCGACAACGTCTCGAAGTGCCGCTTCCTGGCGCCGTTCGACGGCGTCGTGAGCGAGCTGAACGTGGAACAGGGTGAGATCGTGATCACTGGCACGATGAACAACCCCGGCACGCAGATCCTCACCGTCTCCGACCTCTCGCGGATGCTCGTGCGGGCGGACGTCGACGAGACGGACGTCGTGGACGTGCGGCTCGGCCAGAAGGCGAAGATCACCGTCGATGCGCTCCCGGATACGTCGTTCGCGGGATCCGTGACCGAGATCGGGAACACGGCGAAGCGCTCGCTCACCGGGACCGAGGGGCAGACCAACTTCGAGGTCAAGGTGGTCTTCGACCACGACGTCCCGGAGGTGCGCCCCGGGATGACCGCCGACGTCGAGATCGAGACGGCGACCCACGCGAAGACCCGCGCGATCCCCATCCAGGCGGTGGTCGTGCGAACCGAGCGCGAACTCGAGAGCGCCACGAAGAAGGGGAAGGCCGCCGCGCGGCGGCCGAAGGCGGGCGACGCGCTCGCCGCGGACGAGGACACGGTCGGCCGACGCGAGAAGGAGATCACCGGCGTGTTCGTGTCCCGCAGCGGCGTGGCGAAGTTCGTGCCCGTGCGGACCGGGATCGCGAGCGAGACCATGATCGAAGTGTTTGGCGAGCTCAAGGACGGCGACGTGGTGGTCTCCGGACCCTACAAGGCGCTCCGCGAGCTGAAGCCCGAACAGAAGGTGAAGAAGGAGACCGGGACCGCGAAGGGGAAGAAGTGAGCGCATCGGACCTCATCGGCATCCGCGATCTGCATCGGGTCTATCAGGTCGGCACGGAGCAGGTGCACGCGCTGAACGGCGTGGACCTGGAGATCGACAAGGGCGAGTACGTGGCGATCATGGGGCCCTCCGGCTCCGGGAAGTCGACCCTCATGAACATCGTCGGCTGCCTCGACACGCCGTCGCGGGGTTCGTACAAGCTCAAGTCGGTCGAGATCGGCACCCTGTCCGACGACGAGCTCGCCCGCATCCGGAACCAGGAGATCGGGTTCGTCTTCCAGACGTTCAACCTGCTCGCCCGCGCCGACGCGCTGCACAACGTCGAGCTGCCGCTCGTGTACGCCGGCATCAAGCACGAGGAGCGCCGCCGCCGCGCCAAGGAGGCGCTGGAACTGGTCGGGCTGACCGACCGCATGAAGCACAAGCCGAACGAGCTCTCGGGTGGCCAGCGGCAGCGCGTGGCGATCGCGCGGGCGCTCGTGAATCGCCCCAGCATCATCCTCGCCGACGAGCCGACCGGGAACCTCGATACGGTGACGGGCGAGGACATCATGGCCGCTTTCGCGCGCATCCACGCTGCCGGCAACACGGTCATCCTGGTGACCCACGAGCACGACATCGCGAAGCACGCGCACCGGATCGTGCGCATGCGGGACGGCAAGATCGAGAGCGACGCGCCCGTCAGCGAGTCGTCCCCGTCGCCGGCCGCGTCCTGACGGACTGCTGAGGAGGGGTCATGAATCTGCGCGAAAGTGCGGGCATCGCTTTGGGAGCGCTGCGCGCGAACAAGATGCGCTCCTTCCTGACGCTGCTCGGCACCATCATCGGCGTCATGTCGGTGATCGCCGTCGTGTCCATCGTCGAGGGGCTCAATCGGTACGTGAGCAACAAGATCCTCAACGTCGGGGCGAACGTCTTCTACGTGGACCGGTACGGCGTGATCACCAGTCAGGATGCGTGGGAAGCCGCGCTCCAGCGGCCGGACTTCACGCTCGACGACGCCGACGCCCTCCGGGGGTCGCTGCCTCACGTCGCCATGGCGGTGGCGATGAGTGGCACCCAGGAGACGGTCCACTACCGGAACCGCGAGATGCGGGGCATGGAGGTCCGCGGCCGCGGGCCCGGCTACGAGCTCGTGGAGGACCTCGGGCTGGCGAATGGCCGCCACCTCACGGATTTCGACGACGAACACCGCGGGATGGTGTGCGTGATCGGTCCCGAGGTCGTCGACGACCTGTTCCCGGGCATGGATCCGATCGGCAAATTCGTGCGGGTCGGGCAGGAGACCTACCAGGTGGTGGGCGTGACGAGCGCGAAGGGCAAGCTGCTGGGGCAGAGCCAGGATCGCTTCGTGACGATTCCGATCCGGACCTTCCAGAAGTACAAGCAGGAACGGGGCTCGTTCACAGTCGCCGTGAAGAGCATCGACGAGGCCTCGCTGCCGCTCGCGCAGCAGGAGGTCCGCACCGTGATGCGGGGCCGGCACCACCTGCGCCCCGGGCGGCCCGACGACTTCGGCATCACGACCTCGGAGACCCTGCTGGAGCTGTTCCACAGCATCACCGGCAACGTGTTCAAGCTCACGATCGGCGTCGCGGCGATCTCGCTCGTGGTGGGCGGCATCGTGATCATGAACATCATGCTGGTCTCGGTCACCGAGCGGACCCGCGAGATCGGCGTTCGCAAGGCGCTCGGCGCGCGCCGCCGCGACATCCTCACGCAGTTCCTGGTGGAGTCCACCACCCTGTCGCTGAGCGGTGGTGCGATCGGGATCCTCGGTGGACTCAGCGTCGCGGGTCTCGTCGGGCTGCTCACGCCGCTGCCAACGGCGTTCTCGCTGCCGGCGGTGATCCTCGGAATCCTCATGTCCACCCTCATCGGGATCTTCTTCGGCTCGTATCCCGCCACCCGTGCCGCGCGCCTCGATCCGATCGAGGCGCTTCGCTACGAGTAGGGCATGGACCTGCGGATGCTGGGCGAGACCGCCCGCATGGCGGCGGGCGCGCTGGTCGCCAACCGGTTGCGGTCGATGCTCGCGCTGCTCGGTATCGTCATCGGGGTGGCCACACTGATCGGCATGGTGGCCCTGGTGAACGGGCTGCAGCGGTCGGTCCAGCAGAGCATCCAGTCCCTCGGCAACAACACGATCTACATCCGGCGCATCCGTCCGGGCGTGCGCTTCAACGACGACATCCCCGACAGCCTCCGGCAGCGCCGCGCGTTCTCGATGGACGACGGGCGGTTCATCCTCGCGCGCTCGCCGTCCGTGAAGGCGATCTCGCCCCTGAAGTGGCCGTGGCAGAACCTGCGCATTGGGTATCGCGAGAAGAAGACCCGCTTCACGCAGGTCTTCGGCACCAATCAGGACTACGTGGTCACGAATGGATACGACCTCGCGCACGGACGGTTCTTCACCGGCGAGGAAGTCGATCGGCGCGCGAACCTCTGCGTGCTCGGCAAGGACACCCGCGAGACGCTGTTCGCGAACTCCGACCCGCTCGGGTGCACGGTCCACATCGGTGACATCCCGTTCACGGTGATCGGGGAGTTCGGCGGCAAGGGCAAGCTGCTGGGTCAGAACCTCGATGAGCTGTGCGTGATCCCCTACACGACGATCGACAAGTACTTCCCGGCGCCCAACGACGCCCCGCCGTGGTTTCCCAAGCGCGGCGAGCTGTTCCTCGACGCCATCGCGCAGTCGCCCGACCTCAGCGCGCAGGCCCAGACGGAGATCATCGACGCGCTGCGGATCCGCCGCAGCCTGCCGAGCAACAAGGGCAACAATTTCGCGGTATTCACGGACGACGTGTTCCTGTCGTTGTACCAGCAGCTCACCGGCAGCATCGTCGCGGTGATGACGTTGATCTCGTCGATCGCGCTGCTGGTGGGCGGCATCGGCGTGATGAACATCATGCTGGTGGCCGTCACGGAGCGGACCCGCGAGATCGGGGTGCGCAAGGCGCTGGGAGCGCCGCGGCGCGCGATCCTCACCCAGTTCCTGATCGAGGCGGTGCTGCTGACCGCCGGCGGGGGCGCGCTGGGCATCCTGCTCGGCTGGAGCATCTCCGCCGCCGTGCGGGCGGCCACGGCATTCCCCACGTTCGTGTCGCCGTGGTCGGTGATCCTCGGCCTGTTGTTCTCCGCGGTCGTGGGCGTGTTCTTTGGACTCTACCCCGCGATGCGAGCGTCGCGACTCGACCCGGTGGACTCGTTGCGCTACGAGTAGCTCGCGATGAACGCCCGCGAGAGCGTGGGGATCGCCCTCGATGCCCTGAAAGCGAATCGGCTCCGGTCCGCGCTGACGCTGGTCGGCGTCGTCATCGGCGTCTCGTCCGTGATCGCCGTGATGTCCCTCGTCCAGGGGCTCGATGGCTACGTGTCGAGCCAGCTCCTGAAGGCGGGCTCGAACGTCTTCACCATCGACAAGGTGGGGATCGAGTTCGACCTCAACCGCATCCGCGAGCAGGCCCGCCGCCGGGACCTGACCCCGGCGGACGCCGAGGCGGTGGCGCGCGCCCCGCATGTCGAAGCCGCGGTCGCGGAACTGTCCACGCTCGCGCGCGCGCGGCGGGGCAACCGTTCGCTGCAGCGCGTGCCGGTCCGCGGCCTCGGCGCCGGCTACATGCTGGTCGAGGACCTGCCGGTCGCCCACGGACGCCCGCTGGAGCTGCTCGACCAGCAGAATCGGGCGCCGGTGTGCGTGGTCGGCGCGGACCTCGCGGAACAGCTGTTCGGATCGCTCGACCCGGTCGGCCGTGACCTGCGCGTGGGGGACATGCATCTGGTCGTCGTGGGCGTCGGAGTGCGCAAGGGCTCCTCGTTCGGGCAGAGCCAGGACCTGTACGTGCTCGTCCCGCTCGGGAGCTTCCTGCGCGCGTACGGCCGGGTGCAGAGCGTGAGCATCGTCGTCCGCAGCCGGGGGCAGGAGCACTTCGAGACCGCCCAGGACGAGGCCCGGGCGATGCTGCGGACCCGCCGGCACGTCGCGATGGGCGCTCCCGACGACTTCGAGATCATCACGCCCGAGATGTACATGGGACTCTGGCGGACGCTCTCGGGCGCCATCTTCGCGGTCATCGTCGGGGTCTCGGTGGTCTCGCTGCTCGTGGGGGGCATCGTGATCATGAACATCATGCTGGTCTCGGTCACCGAGCGGACCCGCGAGATCGGCGTGCGCAAGGCGCTGGGCGCGCGCCGGCGGGACATCCTGGCGCAGTTCCTGATCGAGGCCGTCACGCTGTCGGCGGTCGGCGGCGCGACGGGAGTGCTGCTCGGCGCGCTGGTCGCCCTGCTGATCGGAGTCGCGACCCCGTTGCCCGTCTACGTCAGCCCGCTGGCGGTGGTGCTGGGGCTCGCCTCCTCGACCTGCGTGGGGGTGTTCTTCGGCGCCTATCCGGCCGCTCGGGCCGCCCGCCTCGACCCGATCGACGCGCTGCGGTTCGAATGAGCCCGTCGGCCTGGAGCCTGACGCCGCAGGTCGCGCGCATGGCCATGACGTCGCTGCGGGCCCACCGCATGCGCTCGTTGCTCACGGCGCTCGGCGTCGTGATCGGAGTCGCGACCGTGGTGGCGATGGCGAGCATCGTGAAGGGCTTCGATCGCACGGTGGAGATGTCGTTCTCGTCCTTCGGCTCGAACACGATCTACGTGCGGAAGCTCAAGCCCGACCTGTTCGTGGGCGGCTTCCCGGACAGCCTGCGTCACCGCGCGGCGTTCACGCCCGAGGATGCCGCGGCGATCCGCGAGCGGTGCCCGGACGTGCGCGAGGTGTCGGTGCTCGGCGTCACGGACGCGCTCACGCTGCAGTATCGCGATCGCACGACCCGCGGCGTGCAGGTGCTCGGCGCCGATCCCGAGATCCAGGTCGTCAACGTGTACGACCCGTGGCTGGGACGGTTCTTCACGCAGGAGGAGCTGCGCCGCAATGCCCAGGTGGTGGTGCTGGGCCGGGACGTGCGCGCGGCGTTGTTCAGCGGCGGCGATCCGATCGGCAAGACCGTGCACATCGGGGGCATCCCGTTCGACGTGGTGGGGGAGCTGGAGCCGAAGGGGCGCAGTCTGTTCTTCAACCCCGACGAGGTGATCACGATCCCCTACACCACGATGCACAAGTACTTTCCGCCTCCGCCCGATGCGCCGTTCTTCATCCCCAAGTCGGGTCAGTACTACCTCAACGTGCTCCCCGTGAGCTCCGAGCGTGCCGGCGCGGCGGTGGACGAGATCGTCGAGGTGCTGCGCCAGCGGCGCCACGTGAAGCAGAATGCGCCGAACGATTTCGCGGTCTTCACCGAGGAGGCGCTCACGGACCTCTACCGCCAGCTCACCGGCGCCACCTTCATCGTGATGCTGCTGATCTCGTCGATCGCGCTGCTGGTGGGGGGCATCGGCGTGATGAACATCATGCTGGTGGCGGTCACCGAGCGCACGCGCGAGATCGGGCTGCGCAAGGCGCTCGGCGCGCGGCGGCTGACGATCCTCATGCAATTCCTGATCGAGGCCGCGACCCTGACCGGGATCGGCGGGCTGATCGGGATCGGGGTGGGGGCCGGCATCGCGCAGCTCGTGCGCGCGGCTTCGGGTCTGCCGGCGTACACGCCGTGGTGGTCGGTGGTGCTCGCGTTCTCGTTCTCCGTCGTGGTCGGCCTGTTCTTCGGGCTCTACCCGGCGGTGCGGGCCGCCCGCCTCGACCCGGTCGAGGCGCTGCGCTGGGAGTAGGGATGGCGGAGCCGGCGCGGCCTGCTATGCTGCACAGATGAGCCCCAGGACCCCGACCCCCGATCCACTCGAGCAGGACCTCGCCCCGCCCCTCGCGCGCGGGCGCGCCGAGATCGTGATCCGGGGCGCACGCGAGCACAACCTGAAGAACCTGACGCTGCGGCTACCGCGCCAGAGCCTGGTGGTCATCACCGGCGTCTCGGGGAGTGGCAAGTCCTCGCTCGCATTCGACACGCTGTACGCGGAGGGCCAGCGCCGCTACGTGGAGTCGCTGTCCGCCTACGCCCGCCAGTTCCTCGGGCAGATGGAGAAGCCGGACGTCGATTCGATCGAGGGCCTGTCGCCCGCGATCGCCATCGAGCAGCGCAGCGCGGGCTCGAACCCGCGCTCCACGGTCGCCACGATCACCGAGATCTACGACTACCTGCGACTGCTGTTCGCGCGGGTCGGCGTGCAGCACTGCCCCAACTGCGGCACCCGCATGACCCGCCAGAGCGTGCAGGAGATCACCGACACGGTGCTGGAGCGGATGGCCGGCCAGAAGGCGATCGTGCTGGCGCCGATGGTGCGCGGCAAGAAGGGCGAGTACCGCAAGGAACTGGAGACCGTCCACCGCCAGGGCTACCTGCGGGCGCGCATCGACGGCGCGTGGGTGGAGCTCGACGATCCCCCGAAGCTGGCGCGCTACAAGCGCCACGACATCGACGTGGTGGTGGACCGGGTGACGGTCGATGCCGCCGCACGCTCGCGGGTCGCCGAGGCGGTGGAGGCCGCGCTGCAGCTGGGGGAGGGGCTGGTGGCGATCGCACGCGAGGGCCACGACGACCAGCTGTTCAGCCAGGGCGCGGCGTGCCCGAAGTGCGGCACCAGCGTCGAGGAGCCACAGCCGCGCACGTTCTCCTTCAACTCTCCGTACGGCGCATGTCCCTCGTGCGACGGGCTCGGCACGCTGCTGCGCGTCGACCCGGCGCGGCTGATCCCGGATCCGTCGAAGAGCATCCTCGAGGGTGCGATCGCGGCGTGGGGCGACGCGGGCGGGACGTGGGTGGGGGGCACGCTCAAGGCGCTCGCGAAGCGCTTCGACTTCGATCTCAAGACGCCCTGGAAGCGGTTGCCCGCGCGCGTCCAGCGCCTGATCCTGCAGGGCTCCGGGGACCAGGAGGTGCGCTTCGAATACCGCATGAAGAAAGGCTCGGTCTGGGCGCACACGGGTAAGTACGAAGGTGTCGTCCCGAGCCTCGAGCGGCGCTGGCGCGAGACCACCAGCGAGCACGTGCGGCGATCGATCGCGAGCCTGATGAGCGCCACCCCGTGCGACGCGTGCGGAGGCCGGCGGCTGAAGCCGACCAGCCTCGCGGTGCGGATCGAGGGTCGCGACATCTCGCAGTGGACCGCGCTGCCGGTGAGCCGCGCGCGCGCGGAGCTGGGAGCGCTCGCGTTCCGCGGGGCGCAGGCGACGATCACCGCGCCGATCCTCAAGGAGATCGTGGGCCGGCTGAGCTTCCTCGACGACGTCGGGCTCGGCTATCTCACCCTCGATCGCGCCGCCGCCACGCTCGCCGGCGGCGAAGCGCAGCGGATCCGGCTCGCGACCCAGATCGGCTCGCAGCTGACCGGAGTGCTGTACATCCTCGACGAGCCCTCGATCGGCCTCCACCACCGCGATCACCTGCGCCTGCTGCGCACGCTGATGGCGCTGCGCGACCTCGGCAACACGGTCGTCGTGGTGGAGCACGACCGCGACACCATGGAGGCGGCCGATCACCTGATCGACCTCGGTCCGGGCGCGGGCCGCCACGGCGGTGAGCTGGTGGCGGCCGGCACGCCCGCGGAGGTGCGCGCCCATCCGACCTCGCTCACCGGGCTCTACCTGTCGAATCGCCGCGCGGTGCCGCTGCCGGCCGTGCGGCGCCCGGGAAACGGCCAGCACCTCGCGGTGCTGGGCGCGCGGGCGCACAACCTCAAGAACATCGACGTGCGGTTCCCGCTCGGGACCTTCACGTGCGTGACCGGCGTGTCGGGCTCCGGCAAGAGCACGCTCGTGAACGACATCCTGCGCGCCGGGCTCGAGCGCCACTTCGGCGGCAGCGGCCCGGTGCCGGCGGCCCACCGCGCGCTGCAGGGCCTCGACCTGCTCGACAAGTGCGTGGCGATCGACCAGAGCCCGATCGGACGCACCCCGCGCTCGAACCCCGCCACCTACACCGGCACGTTCGACTTCATCCGCGCGCTGTTCGCGAAACTGCCCGAGGCGAAGGTGCGCGGGTACGGTCCGGGCCGCTTCTCGTTCAACGTGAAGGGCGGGCGCTGCGAGCACTGCCAGGGCGACGGGCTGCGCAAGATCGAGATGCACTTCCTGCCCGACGTGTTCGTGCGCTGCGACGTGTGCCACGGGCGCCGCTACAACCGGGAGACCCTCGAGGTGCAGTTCAAGGGGCGCTCGATCGCCGACGTGCTGGATCTCACGGTGGAGGAGGCGCTCGACGTGCTGGGAGCGATCCCCGTGCTCAAGCGCAAGCTCGAGACCCTGCACGGCGTGGGCCTCGGCTACATCCACCTCGGGCAGTCCGCGACCACGCTCTCGGGCGGCGAGGCCCAGCGCGTGAAGCTCGGCACCGAACTCTCGCGTGTGGCGACCGGCCGGACGCTGTACATTCTCGATGAGCCGACCACCGGGCTCCATCTCGAGGACGTTCGCGTCCTGCTCGAAGTGCTGCAAGCGCTCGTCGATCGCGGCAATACGGTGGTGGTGATCGAGCATCATCTCGACGTGATCAAGAGCGCCGACTGGTTGATCGATCTCGGTCCCGAAGGTGGGGACGAGGGCGGCACACTGGTGGCCGCCGGGACGCCCGAGGCGGTGGCGCGCGCGCGGGGATCCCATACCGGAATGGCCTTGCGCCAGGTGCTGGCTCGATGAATCCGACCACATCCGCGACCGCTGAGAAACCCGCCACGGGTACGCCCCGCAAGACCACCATGAAGGCCGTGGTCAAGGCGAAGGCCGGCCCCGGGCTCGAGATCCAGGACGTGCCGGTGCCGACGCCCGCGCCCGGCCAGATCCTGCTGAAGGTGCTGCGCGCCGGCGTGTGCGGCACCGACCTGCACATCTGGGAATGGGACCAGTGGGCCCAGAACCGCATGAAGCCGCCGGTCACCGTCGGCCATGAGTTCGTGGGCGAGATCGTCGAGTTCGGCCCGGGCGTGAGCGAGTTCAAGCTCGGCGAGCGGGTCTCATGCGAGAGCCACGTGGTGTGCGAGCACTGCGTCGCCTGCCGCACCGGGAACGGCCATGTGTGCGAGAACACGAAGATCCTCGGCGTCGACATCAACGGGGGCTGGGCGGAGTACGTGGCGGTGCCGGCCGCGAACGCCTGGCGCGCGCCCGGCAACATCCCGCTCGAAGTGCAGGGCATCATGGAGCCGCTCGGCAACGCCGTGCACACCGCGTTCTCGGGCGACCTGTCCGCCTGCCGCATCGCGGTGACCGGCTGCGGGCCGATCGGGCTGTTCGCGATCGCGGTCGCGCGCGCCGCGGGCGCCTGCCAGGTGATCGCCAGCGACATCTCGCCCTACCGGCTCGAGCTGGCGCGCAAGATGAACGCCGACGCCGTCATCGACGTCTCGAAGGAGGACTTCGTCCGGCGCGTGCACGAGCTGACGGACGGCCGCGGCCTCGACGGGGTGCTCGAGATGTCGGGCAACGCCTCGGCCATCCGCGACGCGCTCGCCGCGCTGCGCAACGGCGGGCGGCTCTCGCTGCTCGGTCTGCCGCGCGAGAACTTCGAGCTGGACTGGAACAAGCTGCTGATCTTCAAGGGCATCACGCTGCACGGCATCATCGGACGGCGCATGTACCAGACCTGGTACGTCATGGACAACCTGCTGCGCACCGGCCGCCTCGACGTGCGCCCGGCGATCACGCACATCATGCCGATGGAGCAGGTCAACGACGCCATCGCCCAGCTGCGCTCGGGCAACGCCGGCAAGGTCGTGCTGGTGCCGTGGGGGCAGAGCGCCTAGCGCTCGAGGAGCCATGACATGTACGAGACCCTGAAACCCGCCCTGGACGCGGAGCTCGCGCGGATCCGCGAGGCCGGGCTGTACAAGGAGGAACGCGTCCTCGCCTCCCCGCAGGGGCCGGTGGTGCGGCTCACCGACGGGCGCGAGGTGCTGGTGTTCTGCGCCAACAACTACCTCGGGCTCTCGAGCCACCCGAAGGTGATCGAGGCCGCGCACAAGGCCCTCGACTCGCACGGCTTCGGGCTGTCCTCGGTGCGCTTCATCTGCGGCACCCAGGACCTGCACAAGATCCTCGAGAAGAAGATCGCGGAGTTCCTCGGCACCGAGGACACGATCCTCTACGCGGCGTGCTTCGACGCCAACGGCGGCGTGTTCGAGCCGCTGCTGGGCGAGGAGGACGCGGTGATCTCCGACGCGCTCAATCACGCCTCGATCATCGATGGCGTGCGCCTGTGCAAGGCCCAGCGCTGGCGGTACGAGACCAACGACATGGCGGACCTCGAGCGCTGCCTCAAGGAGGCGGTCGACAAGGGCACCCGCCATCGCTTGATCGCCACCGACGGCGCGTTCAGCATGGACGGTTCGGTCGCCGACCTGAGGTCGATCTGCGACCTCGCCGACCGCTACCGGGCGTTGGTGATGGTGGACGAGTGCCACACCCTGGGCTTCATCGGGCGGACGGGGCGGGGGAGCACCGAGCACACCGCGACCGTGGGCCGCGTCGACATCATCACGGGCACGCTCGGCAAGGCGCTGGGTGGGGCGATCGGCGGGTTCACGTCGGGCCGGCGCGAGATCATCGAGATGCTGCGCCAGCGCTCGCGGCCCTACCTGTTCTCGAACAGCCTGCCGCCCGCGGTGGTCGGAGCCGGGATCGCGGTGATGGACCTGCTGTCCTCCACCACCGAGCTGCGCGACCGGCTGGAGGCGAACACCCGGCGGTTCCGCGCCGGCATGACCGCCGCGGGCTTCGACATCAAGCCCGGAACGCATCCCATCGTGCCGATCATGCTGTACGACGAGAAGCTCGCGCACGAGATGGCCCGGCGCCTGCTCGAGAAGGGGATCTACGTGATCGGATTCTCCTACCCGGTCGTGGCGCGGGGGAAGGCGCGCATCCGCGTGCAGCTCTCGGCCGCGCACACGGACGCCCACATCGATCGCGCCATCGGCGCCTTCGTCGCGGTGGGTCAGGAGCTGGGCGTCCTGAAGGGCGCAGTTCGTAACTGAGCGCCACTCCGAAGCACCGGACCGGCTGCCGCCTCCCGGGCGGCGGCCGGT
Organism: Candidatus Eiseniibacteriota bacterium; assembly: GCA_963725865.1. Classification (GTDB taxonomy): domain Bacteria; phylum Eisenbacteria; class RBG-16-71-46; order RBG-16-71-46; family RBG-16-71-46; genus CAVSAC01. The sequence goes on along the minus strand of CAVSAC010000010.1, from coordinate 91,078 downwards.
CTTCGTCTGGCGCCGTGTCGCTCGGGCCTCCCTCCATGAAAAGTTCTTGGAAAACGTCCTGACATCCCTGTAACATGCGTCAGTCTCGTGGGACACGGACGTGGCCATCCCCCGGCCGTTGACCACTTTCCGCATACAGCCGCCCTGCACCACCCAGCACCGCAACCCATCGGAGGAGGCGTTCCCATGTCCCCAAGCCGTACTCTCTCCCGCATCACCACGTTCGTGGCGCTCGCGGCGTTGACTCTCTCGACGCCGCTGTTCTCGCAGCCGGCGAATGCCCAGGACGATGCCCCGGTCCGCGCGAGCGGCAACCAGGGCGTGCTGGACACCAAGATCCAGCTCATCCGGGACGAATACAAAGAGCGCCGCATGGAGGCCAAGGAGATGCGCGAGCGCGCCCGTCGCGCCCGCCACGCCCATGGCAAGAAGGTCCAGCTGGTGCTGGGCGATGACGACTACGTGCCGGTGACGATGACGCGGCAGCAGATGTCGCCGTTCAACGTCCTCAACACGCTGGTGGTGCCCACGAACACGAAGACCAACGACAAGACTCTCGACGCCGCCGGCGCGGGCCAGGCCGAGCAGCACCTCGCGTTCATCGGCGACAACGGCCTGTGCGCCTGGAACGACGGCCAGGGCTTCAACTCGACACCGGTGGGCGACGTCCAGGGTTGGGGCTACACCACCAACGGTGGCGCGACCTGGATCGATGGCGGAACCCCGCCGCGGACCGCGGCGATCACCACCTGGACGAGCGACCCGGTCGTCGGCGTCAACGAGAAGACCGGCGACTTCTACTACTGCGGCCTCACGAGCAACCCGAGCTCGACGAACGGCGTGGGCGTGCTCCGCGGCAACTTCTCCGGCGGCTCCTTCGTGTGGCAGCCCTCGGTCGTGACGATCAGCGGCTCCAACTCGACGGAGGCGTACGACAAGCAGTGGATGTGCGCCGACTCCTCGACCGGCAACCTGTACCTGACCTACACCAAGTTCGTGGTGGGCGGCAACGCGATCTGGTTCCAGCGCTCGATCAACAACGGTCTGACCTGGAGCGTGCCGCTGCAGATCAGCTCGGCGGCGGACAACGGCCTGGTGCAGGGCTCGCGTCCGTGCGTCGGTCCGAACGGCGAGCTCTACGTCGTGTACTACGCCATCGGGACCGTGAGCGACTACGACTACATGAAGGTCCGCAAGTCCACGAACGGCGGCGTGTCGTTCGGCGCCGAGGTGATCGCGGCCTCGCTGCTGAGCAACTTCGGCACCGGCGCCCCCGGCTTCAACCGCGAGCGCGGCCTCACGATGCCGGGCATCGCGTGCGACCGGTCGACGGGCCCGAACCGCGGCCGCCTGTACGTCACCTACAACGAGACGGTCGAGTGGTACGTCGACCTGCTCGGCGGCGGTGGCGCCAAGAGCGAGGTCGAGAACAACGGCAACTTCGCGAACGCGACCCCGTTCACGATCGGCCAGACCATCCGCGGCGTGCAGACCCTGGCGAGTGACAGCGACTACTGGAAGTTCAGCGCGGTGCAGGGCACCACGTACATCTTCTGGGTGGACTCGCTGCGCTCGACGCTGCGCTACACGCTTCGCGTCTACTGCCCGAACGACACGATCGCCGTCTCGCGCGTCGCGATGGGCGGCAACGCCTCGACCGCCGGCCAGCAGGGCTTCGTCGTGTGGACCGCGCCCAGCACCGCCGACTACTTCCTCCGGTGGACCCCGGTGGCGGGCACCTCGGCGGGCTACCGCATCCGCACCGGCGTGCACACGGCGAACATCCTCGATGTCGCGCGCGATCAGCGGGACGCCATGGTGGTCGCGTCGAACGACGGCATCACGTGGGGGCTGCCCACGCGCATGAACGACGACCTGCCGCTGTACGACAACTGGCTGCCCGAGGTCGCGGTGCCGTGCGACGGCAACGTCTACGGCATGTGGATGGACTTCCGCGACGCCCCCGGCAGCTGCGCCGGCGGCTCGAACATCTACGTGACGCGCTCGACCAACGGCGGCGCGACCTGGGCGCCGAACCTGGTGGCCACGTCGGCTCCGACGCCGAACTGGACCCAGGTGTTGAGCAACATCGCGCCGAACCAGGGCGACTACAACGGCATGTACGGCGGTGACGCGCTCGGCCTGGCGTGGGCCGACGGCCGACTCGGTGACCCGGACGTCTTCGCCGCGCGGGTCCGCATCGGATTCTCGACCTTCTGCGGCAACGACACCACCGTGCTCGCCAACTCGATCCTGAACGTGTCCTACCCGGTCACGAACGACAACGGCATGTTCGCGAACACGGCGGACTACACGCTGACCGTCGATCGCAACTGGCCGGGCCTGCCGGCTTCCGGTTCACTGACGCTCGCCGAGCTGGCGACCGGGCTGGCGTCGTTCGGCATCGCGATCCCGGACACCGCGGCGAACGGCGACGTGAAGCTCTGCTTCACCGTCAGCTGCGCCGGCGGGGCCTGCGTGAAGACCTGCTGCCGCACGCTAAACGTCCTCAACATCGCGACCCCGACGCTGGCGGCCCTGATCAACGCCACGGCGGACGCGAACGGGGCGAAGCTGCTGTGGAGCGTCTCGTCGTCCTTGCCGGTGCACGTGTACCGCGCAGCGGACGGCGGAGCGTGGGACCTGGTCGCGACCGTGATTCCGGACGGTGACGGCCGCGTGGCCTACGACGACGCGGGCGTGGTGCGGGGTGCCCGCTATGGCTACCGCCTGGGCGTGGCGCAGAACGGCCGCGAGGTCCCGGCGGGCGAGACGTGGCTGACGATCCCGGCGCGCGCGATGTTCGCGCTGCACGGTGGCCGCCCGAACCCGACCAATGGCCCGCTGTCGATCTCGTTCTCGCTGATGGACGACTCTCCGGCGACTCTCGAGCTCATCGACCTCAATGGTCGTCGTGTGTTCGAGAGCTCGGTGGGTCATCTGGGCGCGGGCTACCATGTGGTCCCGATGGACGGCGGTGTGCGTCTGCCGGTGGGCTTCTACATGATCCGCCTCACCCAGAATCACCAGACCCTGAACTCGAAGATCTCGATCGTCCGCTGATCGAGCTGCAGTCCGACCGAAGGCCGGCGCGTGAGCGCCGGCCTTCGGCGTTGGTGGGGGCCCGCCTGGCCCGCGAGTCGGCGTCCGCCCTGAGCACGCCGATCCCCGGCGTCCGGAGCGCACTGGCGGGATGAAGACGTGATGTCAGCGCGCGGTCACGCGTTTTCCTGACATCTCCTTCACATCGCGCCGGGGCCTCCCTAGAGTCGATCTCGTCAGGCGCATCGAGTCGATGGGCATCTTCGCGACTCCGGGATCCGAACCTCCCGTTCCGCGGCGAGACACGAGGCCCTTCCTCCTCGAAGCCCGACCGCTCGCGTGGCTCTCGCTCGACAACCCGTTCACGGAGGTGGCCCTTGAGTCGGACGACGACTACAGTGTGGATGCTCTCTCTACTCTTGGCGTTCGTGGCCTCGGCCGCGTTCGCCGAGACGTCGAAGCTGGACGCTCGCGCGCGCATCGCGGTCGCGGAATTACGCAGCGGCATCGCGCCCGCGCAGGTCAGGCTCGAGGGCGCGTCGGTCTCCGCGACCGGAGACCTCGACGTGTTCATCCGCGGTTCGGTATCACGTTCGCAACTGGAGGCGTTCGGGGTCCAGGTGCGCACCGAGCTGCCGGGGCTCTTCACCGCGTTCGTTCCGCTGGGCGCCATCGACCAGGTGGCGGCGCTCGACGGCGTCACCAGCATCCGCGGCGCGGTGCTGGCCGAGCCGAACCTCGACGCGAGCGTGCCCACCACCGGCGCGAATCTGCTGCGTGGTGCCGGCCCGGCATTCGCGGGGCTCAACGGCAACGGCGTCCTGATCGGCGATGTGGACTCGGGGATCGACATCCACCACGGCGACTTCAAGGACGCGGGCGGACTGACGCGCATCCTGAACATTTGGGACCAGACCGTCGTCGGCACGCCGCCGGCGGGCTACTCGGCCGGCACCGAGTGGACGAAGGCGCAGATCGACGGGGGCACTTGCACCGAGACCGACCCCGGCGCCATCGCCAGCGGCGGCGGTCACGGCACGCACGTGATGGGCATCGCGGCCGGCGACGGCAGCCAGACCGGCGGCGCGATCCCGGCGTTTACGTACGTGGGCATGGCCCCGATGGCGGACATCGTCGAGGTGAAGACCGACTTCTTCACGTCGAGCATCGTCGACGGCGTCGCCTACGTCATGGGGCGCGCCGCGGCGCTCGGGAAGCAGGCGGTCGTGAATCTGTCGCTCGGCTCTCAGTTCGGTCCGCACGACGGCACCAGCGACTTCGAGTCCGGCCTGACCGCGCTCACCGGTCCCGGCCAGGTGGTCGTGGTGTCCGCCGGCAACGACCGCGGCTCGAACAAGCACGCGCAGACGCTCGCTGCCGGCGCGGGCTCGAACATCACGCTGGCGGTCTCGGGCTCGGCCAACAACCGCCTGCTCGCGATCGACGGCTACTACAACGGGACCGAGACCATCAACGTCAGGATCACCGCGCCCAACGGCACCGTGATCGGACCGCTGGCGCTCGGCGCCGTCAACGGCGCGTACCCCGGCGTGACGTACACGGGGGCCGGGCGGGTCTACGTCGAGAACGGTGTGTTCACGACCCCGGCCGGCGCGCGCGAGGTCTACGTCGAGCTCACGGGCCTGACCGGCAACTCGATCAACGGCACGTGGACGCTGACGTTCATCCCGGTCACCCTCGGCGCCGCGAACGGCGAAGTGGACCTATGGCGCTACTACGTCTCGAGCAGCGCGCTGGTCGCAAACTTCGCCACCGGCATGACGAACTCCGAGCTGGTGAGCGAGCCCGGCAACGCGACGGGCGTCATCACTGTCGCGGCGTGGGAGACCAAGAACAGCTGGTTCGACTGCGGCGGCCGCTCGGTGTCGTACAGCTCGCCGGCTCCGCTCGGCGCGATCGCCACGTTCTCCAGCCCCGGTCCGACCCGCGACGGCCGGCAGAAGCCGGACCTCGCCGCGCCCGGCATGGGCATCGGCTCCACGCGTTCGTTCGACGCGACCGGCACCTGCGGTGCGACCGCCTCGGCCCTGCTCAACGACGGCAGCAACCACGTGATCAACCAGGGCACCAGCATGGCGGCTCCGCACGTCGCCGGCGCGACCGCGCTCCTGATGCAGAAGTATGGCGCGCTGACACCGGCCGAGGTCCGCGCCTACCTGTTCACCCACGCCGTGATCGACGGCAACACCGGCACGGTGTGGAACGCCGACTTCGGCAACGGCAAGCTCTGGCTCGGCGACCTCGTCGACCCGAGCGTCGCGGTGTTGTTCCCGAACGGCGGCGAGAACCTGCTGATCGGCGGCGGCACGATCCTCGGCTGGACCGCGACCGACAACGTCGGTGTGACGCTCGTCGACCTGTACCTGTCGCGCTCCGGCGTCGGCGGACCCTGGGAGACGATCGCCCTGGGCGTGCCGAACAGCGGATCGTATCCGTGGAACGCCACCGGTCCCGGCACCACCCACGCGATCTTCAAGGTGGTGGCGCACGACGCCGAGGCCAACCTGGGCGAGGACGTCAGCGACGCCGAATTCACGCTGTACGACGGCGCCACCGGCACGCTGATGTCACTGTTCGAGATGAACGCCCGCGACCGCGGGATCGAGCTGCGCTGGCAGTTCGGCGACCCGACTGCCTGGTCGGCGGTGACGGTGGAGCGCGCGCCCAGTGCCACCGGCCCGTGGCAGGCGATTGCGGCGCAGCAGCGGATCGAAGGCACGTTCGCGATCGCGCTCGACGCCGACGTGGTAGTCGGACAGACGTACTGGTACCGGCTGAACGCGCAGCGTGCGAGCGGCGGGTCGGCCACGTTCGGTCCGATCTCAGGCACCGCGGGCGAGCGCATCCTCGACTTCAGCCTGTCGAAGATCGCCCCCAACCCGACGTCGGGCATGGCGCGCATCGAATACGCGGTTCCACGCTCGACGAACGTGAAGGTCGCGGTCCTCGACGTGCAGGGTCGCGAGGTGGCGATGCTGCGGAACGGCGTGCATCCCGCGGGCCGCTACCAGACGGTGTGGACCGGCGAGATCTCCGGCCACCGCGCTCTGGCGGGCGTGTACTTCATCCGGCTGCAGTCCACCGGCCACGAGCTGACCCGGCGCGTGGTCGTCCAACAGTAGTCGCCCTCCGCTTCACCGATGGGCCCCGCGGCGCTGTCGAGACGCGGGGCCCGTCGCGTCGTCGGGCGCGGCGGCCTCGCGGCCGCGGGTCGCTTCGCTCGCGCGCCCGCGTTCCGGTATGCTCCGCCGCGTTCCGGCACCGGGGACGAGCTGCCTGTTCCCGGGGCCCTCGCTAGGTTGCGTTCATTCCCCTCGTGGAGTGTCCCGTGAACGGCGCCAGCACCGTCAAGCGCACGCCCTTCCACGCCTTCCATCAGGCGGCGGGCGGGCGGCTCATCGATTTCGCCGGCTTCGAGATGCCGGTTCGCTATACCGGGGACGTACGCGAGCACCAGTGCGTGCGCACCACCGCCGGCCTCTTCGACGTCTCGCACATGGGCGAGTTCCTCGTCCGCGGCGTCGGCGCCACCGCGTTCCTCGACCGCGCGATCACCAACCATGTCGCGGCGATGGAGGTCGGCCAGGCCATGTACTCGCCGATGTGCCGGCCCGACGGTGGCATCGTCGACGACCTGCTCGTCTATCGGCTGCCCGACCACTACATGGTGATCGTGAACGCGTCGAACATGGCGAAGGACTTCGCCTGGCTGAAGCAGTCCGTCCCGGCCGGCGTCGAGTTCACGGATGTGTCCGACGCAACCGCGCTGCTCGCGCTCCAGGGCCCGAAGGCGGCCGCCGTGCTGCGCGGCCACGTCCCGGACGCGGCACTCGACCTGCGGTACTACCGCCTCGTGACCGGCGCGCTGTTCGGCGTGGAAGCGGTCATCGCCCGCACCGGGTACACGGGCGAGGACGGCTTCGAGCTGTACTTCCACCCGCGCCACGCGCCGGCGGTGTGGGAGGGCCTGATGGCGGCGGGCCGGCCGCACGGGCTCGAGCTGGTGGGCCTCGGCGCGCGCGACACGCTGCGGCTCGAGATGGGCTACATGCTCTATGGAAACGACATCGACGACACCACGTCGCCGCTCGAGGCGGGACTCGGCTGGACGGTGAAGCTCCAGAAGGGCGAGTTCAGCGGACGCGACGTGCTCGTGCGGCAGAAGGAACAGGGGCTCACCCGCCGGCTCGTGGGGCTCGAATGCGACGGCCGCCGGGTGCCCCGCCACGACATGCCGATCGAGCAGGGCGGCCGGGTGGTCGGCCGCGTGACCAGCGGCACGTTCAGCCCCAGCCTGCATAAACCGATCGCGATGGGCTACGTCGAGACGGCGCTCGCCCCGTTGGGCACCGCCCTCGACGTCGTCGCCGGCGAGACCCGGCTGCCCGCGCGCGTGACCAGGATGCCGTTCTACACCCAGGGCTCGCGACTCAAGTGAGCCGCTCACGGAGGAACCCTTGAGCTATCCCGACGACGTCCGCTATACCCCCGAGCACGAGTGGGCCCGCCTCGAAGGCGGGCTGGTGACGGTGGGCATCACCTCGTACGCGACCGAGCAGCTGGGAGACGTGGTGTTCGTGGAGCTTCCCGCACCCGGCAAGCCGCTCGAGGAGATGAAGGCCTTCGGCGTGGTGGAGGCGGTCAAGACGGTCAGCGACCTGTTCGCCCCGCTCGCCGGTGAGGTGGTCGAGGTGAACGGCGACCTCACCGACAACCCCGCGCTCGTGAACCAGGATCCCTACGGCAACGGATGGATGATCAAGCTGCGCCCGCGCAACGCGAAGGATCTCGAGAAGCTCCTGAGCCGCGCCGACTACGAGCGCCTGATCGAGGAGCAGCACGCATGAGTCCGATCGGACGATCCCCGTCCGAGGAGCGGCGGATGCTCGCGGCGATCGGGGTACAGCGATTCGAGGATCTGGTGGGGGCGATCCCGAAGACCGCCCTGCTGGACCGGCCGCTCGACATCCCGGGGCCGCTCTCCGAGATCGAGCTTCGACGCCTCCTCGGCGGCTGGGCCCGCGAGAACGCGGCCGACCGCGCGGTGTCGTTCCTGGGCGGGGGTCTCTACGACCACTACATCCCCGCCGCGGTGAACGCGCTGTCGATGCGCTCGGAGTTCGCGACTGCGTACACGCCCTACCAGCCGGAGGTGGCGCAGGGCACGCTGACGGCGATCTTCGAGTTCCAGAGCATGATCGCGGAGCTGACCGGCTGCGACGTCGCGAATGCCTCGATGTACGACGGCGCGACCGCGGTCGTGGAGGCGGCGCTGCTGGCGCGCTCGCAGACCGGCCGCGCGCGCGTGGTGGTGGCGGGTGCGCTGCATCCGCACTACCTCGGCGTGCTGCGCACCTACCTGGACGGGCGCGACCTGACGGTGGTGGCGGATCGCGGCGGCGTGTGCTCTGCCCCCGACCTGCGCGCCGCGGTCGGGAACGACGTCGCGTGCGTGGTGTACCAGCACCCGAACTTCTTTGGCCTGCTCGAGAGTCCGGCCACGGTCCACGGCCTCGCGCACGAAGTGGGAGCGCTCGCGATCGCGTGCGCCGACCCGATCGCGCTCGCGCTGCTGGAGCCGCCGGGTGCCACGGGGGCCGACCTGGTGGTCGGCGAGGGACAGAGCCTCGGCAACCCGCCGTCGTTCGGCGGACCGCTGCTCGGATTCTTCGCCTGCACCAAGTCGCTGCTGCGCCGCATGCCGGGCCGCCTCGCGGCCCAGACCGTCGACAAGAGCGGGCGGCGTGGTTTCGTGCTCACGCTCCAGACCCGCGAGCAGCACATCCGCCGCGAGAAGGCGACCTCGAACATCTGCACCAACCAGGGGCTGCTCGCGCTGCGGGCGACCATCCACATGGGCCTGCTGGGACGCGAGGGCATGCGCGAGGTGGCGGAGCTCTGCGTCCAGAAGACGCATCACGCGGCGCGGCTGGCGGCGGAGATCCCGGGCTACCGGCTGGCCCATGCGGGCGCGTTCTTCCGCGAGTTCGTGCTGGAGTGCCCGGTGGACGCGGCCCAGGTCGTGCGTGCCGGCATCGGGCACGGCGTGCTCGCGGGCGTCGACCTCGGACAGTTCCGCCCCGAATGGCGGCGCTGGCTGCTGGTCGCCGTGACGGAACAGCGGTCCGCCGAGGAGATCGAGCGCTGGGCCGCGGCCCTGCGGTCGGCTCCGACCTCCGCCAACGCGGGAGGGGCGTCATGAACCTCCAGGGCCGGCTGTTGATCGAGCAGGGCGGCCAGGGCCATCGCGGCCCCGCGCTGCCCGCCTGCGACGTCCCGACGCGGCCGCTCGCCGAGCTGCTGCCCGGCGCGCCCCTGCGCGGCTCGCTGGCGTTCCCGCAGGTGACCGAGCCCGAGGTGGTGCGCCACTTCATCGAGCTGTCCTCGATGAACCATCACATCGACAAGGGGCTGTATCCGCTCGGCTCGTGCACGATGAAGCACAATCCGAAGATCAACGACGAGCTCGCCGTGCTGCCGGGCTTCGCGCTCGCGCATCCGCTGGCGAGCGACGACGCGAATCAGGGTGCGCTGCGCGTGATCCTCGAGCTGCAGCGGGTGCTGGCCGCGGTCACCGGATTCAGCGCCGTGACCACGCAGCCGGCGGCCGGCGCGCAGGGCGAGATGACCGGATTGATGCTGATCCGCGCGTATCACCGCTCGCGCGGCGAGGGCGAGAAGCGGACCAAGGTGCTGGTGCCGGATTCGGCGCACGGCACCAACCCGGCGAGCGTCAACCTGGTGGGCTGGCAGGCCGTGACGGTGCCCTCGCGCGCGGACGCGAGCGTGGATCTCGACGCGCTGGCGAAGCTGCTCGACGATCACGTGGCCGCCATGATGATCACGGTCCCGAACACCGTCGGGCTGTTCGAGTCGCACATCCGCGAGCTGATCGAGATGGCCCACCGGGCGGGTGTCCAGATGTACATGGACGGCGCGAACCTGAACGCCCTGGTCGGGCTGGTGCGGCCGGGTGATCTCGGATTCGACGTCATGCACATCAACGTGCACAAGACGTTCTCGACGCCCCACGGTGGCGGCGGCCCGGGTGCGGGGCCGGTCGCAGTCGCGCGGCACCTCGAGCCGTTCCTGCCGGTACCGCTGGTGGAGGAGCACGGCGGACGGCTGCGGCTGATCCACGAACGCGCGCAGTCGATCGGGCGCGTCCACTCCTTCAACGGGAACTTCGGCATCCTGGTGCGGGCGCTGGCCTACATCCTCACCCACGGGCCGGCCGGCCTGCGGGAGGTGAGCCGCGGGGCGATCCTGAACGCGAACTACCTCATGCGGCGGTTGGCGAAGTCCTACGACCTGCCGCACGACGCGCACTGCATGCACGAGTTCGTGCTGTCGGGGCGCGGGCTCAAGAAGCACGGCGTCAAGACGCTCGACGTCGCGAAGCGTCTGCTCGACTTCGGCGTGCACGCGCCGACGGTGTACTTCCCGCTCATCGTCGAGGAAGCGCTGATGATCGAGCCGACGGAGACCGAGACGCTGGATCGGCTGGACCACTTCGCGGAGGCGATGGAGCAGATCGCGCGCGAGGCGGTGGAGTCGCCGGACCTGCTGCACGGCGCGCCGCACACGGCACCGGTGCAGCGGCTCGACGAGGGGCGTGCCGCGCGGGAGCTGGTGCTGCGCTGGTCGGCGCCCACCCCGGCCGCGGCGGAACCGGTACGCGAGGCCGCAGCCAAAGCCTGACGGCCGGAGGGCGGATGTCCACCCGAGGACCAGCGACGGAGCGGGGTGAGGAGCACGCGGCACGCTCGGTTCCGTCGCTGGCCGCGGAGGACGTCGCGCTGCTGGAGCGGGTGGCGGGGCGGATCGTGGAGCTGCACCTCGCGGCGCCGGCGTTGCTCGCGCTCGAGACCGCGCGGCCGCTCTCGGTGCTGGCCGGGCAGGCGCTGGTGTTCTTCCAGCCGTTCGCCCAGGCGCTGTTCGCGCTGCCGGACTACGACCGTTTCGCGCGGCTGCTCGAGCGCCGCGACGCGCTGAGCCTGCTCATCGAGCGCATCGAGGAGCGTGCGATCGTGGCGCGCTCCGCGCGACCGGCGCGGACCCCGGAGGCCCGCTGATGTCCGCCCCGAGCGGGCTCGCCCGCGTGGCCCGCGGGCTCGCGCTGGCGGCCCTGCTGGTCCTGCCGCCGGCCGCTGCGCGGGCGCGGGAGGAGATCGTGATCATCCGCGACCTCCCGCCGGCCGCCCCGGCGCCGGTGATCAGCGCGCCCGGCGCCATGCCGCCGCCGGCGCCCGCCACCGGGCTCGACTGGTCGGACACCCGCGACGACGCGGGGCGCTCGGTGCGGCTGGAGTGGCGGCGATCGCCGGACGAGGGCTCCGGCCGGCTCGCGCGCTACGTGCTCGAGCGCGGCCCGGCGCCGGGTGGGCCGTGGACCGCGGTGGACTCGGTCGCGGCGGGCGACACCGCGGCCCTGGACCGCACCCTGCGTCGAGACACCGACTACTTCTACCGCGTCACCGCGGTCGGTCCGGGAGGGCGCGCGCCCGCGCTGAGCGTGACCGGGCCGGTGACCGCGCGCTCGGACTGGTTCGACTCGCGCCGCGTGCGGGTGCTCGTGGTGACGCTGGCGTTCTTCGTGTGCGTGCTGGCGTTCGTGCTGCGGGCCGGGAGCGGGGAGCCGCCGCCCCTGCGTCGCCTGCCCGGGATCGCCGCCATCGAGGACGCGATCGCGCGCGCGGCCGCGCGCCGGCGCCCGCTGCTGTTCATCCCCGGGACCGGGGACATCGACGACCTGCAGACGGTGGCGGGGCTCGGCGTGCTCGAGGACGTGGCACGCCGCGCGGCCGCCCGTGAGGTCGAGCTGGTGGTGCCGGTGCGCTATCCAATCCCGCACGCGGTGGCCGAGGAGGCCGTGCGCGCGGGGCTCGCCGCGGCGGGTCGACCGGAGGCGTACGACCCGGCGAGCGTGCGGTTCGTCTCGCCCGAACAGTTCGCGTTCGTGGCGGCCATCACCGGGATCGTGGCGCGCGAGCGGCCGGCCGCGGTGCTGTACATGGGCGCGTTCCACGCGGAATCCCTGCTGCTCGCGGAGACCGGAGCGGCGAGTGGCGCGCTGCAGGTGGCGGGGACCGCGAGCGTGCACCAGCTGCCATTCTTCGTGGCGGCGTGCGATCACACGCTGATGGGCGAGGAGCTGTTCGCGGCCGGCGCCTACCTCACGCGGGCCCCGCGCCTGGTGGGCAGCGTGATCGCCGCGGATGCGTTCAAGCTGGTGATCGTCGCGGTCGTCCTGATCGGCTGCGCGCTCGAGACCGCCGGAGTGCACTGGCTCTCCGCGCTGGTCGGACGGCCGTAGGGAGCGCGCGTGCGACGCCAGCTGCCCCTCGTCCTGACGGCGGTCATCGGGCTGTTCATGATCCTGTCGTACTTCGTGCCCCATCAGGTCGTGAGCGTGCCCGCGGACTTCCTGCAGGCCTGCGCGGTGATCGTGGTGGCGTGCGGCTACGTGCTCGGCGGGGCGCACCTCCTGCGGGTCCATCTGGGCGCGATCGCGCAGCGGGCGGAGGGCTGGCCGTACAAGCTGGTGCTGGTGGGTTCGCTGGTCGGCACCGTGGTGGTGGGGCTGATCGAGGGCCCCGGGTTCCTCGCGCCCGGGACGCGCTCGCGCTGGCTCTACGACCAGCTCTACTCGCCGATGGCCGCCACCCTGTTCGCGCTGCTGGCGTTCTTCATCGCCTCGGCGGCCTATCGCGCGTTCCGGATCCGCACCTGGGAGACCGCCCTGCTGGCCGCCGCGGCACTGCTGGTGCTGCTGGGGCGCGTGCCGCTCACGAACGTGCTGGCGCGGCCGCTGCTGGAGCACCTGCCGGCCGGGCTCGCGCACGCGCTCCAGCCGCTGACGATGCAGGAGTGGATCATGGACGTGCCCCAGAACGCGGCGAAGCGCGCGATCCTGATCGGCGCCGCGATGGGCGTCATGGCGACCGGCCTGCGCCTCGTCCTGGGCCTCGAGCGTGCCGCCCTCGGGCGCGGGGACTGAGCGATGACCCTGCGCGAGCGGTTGGGGGGCCTCGATCGGCGGTGGCTGTTCGCGGCGCTGGCGGTGCTGGTGCTGGTGCCGATGCGGTTTCCGCTGCGCCTGCCGCTGACCGTCAGCCCGCCGGTGGAGCGCTACGCGCGCGCGCTCGAGGCGCTGCCGCCCGGCTCGCTCGTGCTGCTGGCGTGCGACTACGACCCCAGTGGCAGTCCGGAGCTGGTACCGATGACGCGCACCACGTTCCGGCACCTGATGGCGCGCGACTGCCGGGTGGTGGTCACGGTGCTCTGGAACGGCGGCCCCGCGCTGGTCGACAGCGTGCTCCGCGAGACCGCGCGCGAGTTCCCGGGCAAGCGCTACGGCGAGGACTGGGTGGATCTCGGGTACAAGGCCGGCGACGAGGCGGTGATGGTGCTGATGGGGCAGGGGCTGGCGGGCGCGTTCCCGCGCGACCAGCGCGGCACCGACGTGCGCACGCTCCCGCTGATGCAGCGCGCGCGCGACTACGGTGCGTTCGCGCTGCTGGTCAGCCTCTCGGAGGGGACCCCGGGCACGAAGGAGTGGGTGCAACAGGTCCAGACCCGCTTCCACCTGCCGATGGTCGCGGGGGTGACGGCGGTCAGTGCCCCCGAGTTCTACCCCTACCTGCAGTCGGGGCAGCTGCGCGGCCTGCTGGGGGGCATGGCGGGGGCCGCGGAGTACGAGCTGCTGCGCCGCGAGCGCGGGGCCGCCACGCGCGGCATGGACGCGCAGTCGCTCGCGCACCTGTTCGTGGCGCTGTGCATCCTGCTGGGCAACCTCGCGGCGGACCCCGCGCGGAAGGAGTCCGCATGAGCCTGCACGTCGCGACGAGCCCGGGCGTGTGGGTGGCCGCGCTGCTGACGCTCGCGGTGTTCTCATTCCTGTGGCGCGACAATCCCGTGTACCGGTTCGTCGAGCACCTGTTCGTCGGCGTGTCGGCCGGGTACTTCATCGTGCTGAACTACTGGACCGTGATCGTCCCCAACCTGGTCGAGCCGCTGGGGCGCGCGCTGCGGGGCGAGGGGGTCGACCCGGCCCGCCACGGAGCGCTGGCGGCGGGGCTCGGGGACTACCGGCTGTGGCTGCTGCTGCCGGCGATCCTCGGCGCGCTGCTGTTCACCCGGCTGATCCCGCGCATCGGCTGGCTGTCGCGCTGCTCGCTCGCCGTCGTGATCGGCGTCTACGCGGGGCTGCGCACGACTGGCTTCGCCCAGAGCGACCTGCTGGCGCAGGTGCAGGCCAGCATCCGCCCGCTGTGGACCGGCCAGCTCGCGAGCAGTCTGAGCGCGATCGTGTTCACGGTCGGGCTGGTGGCCACGCTGCTGTTCTTCTTCTTCAGCCGCGAGCACCGCGGCGCGCTGGGCGTCGCGGCTCGCGTCGGGGTGACGTTCCTGATGGTCGGCTTCGGCGCGAGCTACGGCTACACCGTGATGTCGCGGGTCTCGCTGCTGATCGGCCGCTTCCAGTTCCTGCTCGAGACCTGGCTGGGCCTGCGATGACGGCCCTGTGGGAGCCGCGCCCGTGATCGTGTGGCTCGACGACGCGCACGACGCCCCCGCCGCGATGGCGCGCGACGCGGCGCTGCTCGCGACCTTCGAGGCCGGGCGGGCACCCGGGAACGAGGCGGTGCTGCGTGTGTTCGCGTTCGACCCGCCGGGCATCACGCTCGGACACGCGCAGGACCCCGCCCGCGAGCTCGATCTGGCGCGCTGCGCGCGGGACGGCATCCGTTGGGCGGTGCGACCGACCGGCGGCCGCGCGATCTTCCACGCCGACGAGTGGACGTACTCGCTCGCCGCCGCGCTCGAGGATCCCGAGTGGGGCGGGACGCTCGATCGCGCCTATGCCCGCGCGTCCCGGCTGATCGCGGCTTCGCTGCGGCGGCTCGGAGTGCCGGCGGAGCTGGTGCCGGCGGGCGCGCGCGCGAGCGACCTGGCGCCGCGCGGGCCCCACGGGCCAGCGGCGCCCTGCTTCGCTTCGACCGCCCGCCACGAGGTGGAGCTGGGCGGCCGCAAGCTGGTCGGGAGCGCGCAGCGCCGGCTCGCGCGCGCGCTGCTGCAACAGGGGAGCGTGCTGCTCGGCGCGGGGCACCTGCGGCTGGTCGACTACCTGGCGATCCCGGACGAGCGCCGCTCCCGGGAGCGCGCCGTCCTGGCGCGCGCGACCGCGCCGGCCGGGACGTACCTGGGGCCCGGAACGACGCGGGCCGACTGGGCAAAGGCGCTGCTCGCGGAGTGCCCGCCGGGCGCGCGACTCGTGAGCGGTCCGGAGGCACTCGAGTGGTTGACCGCCTGATGCATCAGCCTATACTGCCCCGTCTCGCGCTCCTCCGCAGCGCCCATCGGAGAACCGCATACATGCGATCGGACTCGACACCCCTTCGGATCCTGGCCGCACTGCTGTTGGCGGCCACGCTCGGCGGGCTCGCCGGCTGCTCCGGACAGCAGACCCTGCGGGACACCGGGTACCGGGACTCGCTCCCGCTGCCGCCCGACACGATGACGGTGCCGATGCGCCAGGTCGGTGTCCACGGCGGACGCTTCGTCCTCGGGCAGACGGCGAGTCCCAAGAGTTTCAACGCGCTGCTCGCCAACGACAGCCCGTCGCGCGACGTGAACGGACTGCTGTTCGCGGGGCTGAGCGAGTTCGACAACGAGTCCGAGGAATCGTACCCGCTGCTCGCGAAGTCCTGGGACGTGAGCCCCGACGGCCGCACGTACACGTGGCACCTGCGCCGCGGCCTGTGCTTCTCCGACGGCCACCCGCTCACCGCGGCGGACGTGCTGTTCATGTTCGAGCTGGTCTACGACACCACCCTGCACCCGTCGCTGCAGGAGCTGCTGAAGGTGGACGGCCAGCCGCTCGAGGTCACGGCACCGGATTCGCTCACGGTGATCGTGCGCTCCCCGCGGCCGTACGCGCTCATGGTGCCGGCGGTGGGAGCGCTCCGGATCATGCCGCGCCACATCCTCGAGCCCGCCTACCGCGCCGGCCGCTTCGCGCAGATGTACCGCACGACCACGCCGCCCGAGAGCCTGGTGACCAGCGGCGCGTGGCGGCTGCGCCGTTTCGTGCAGGACGAGCGCACGACGCTGGAGCGCAATCCCTACTGGTTCCAGGTCGACCAGCGCGGCGGGCGGCTGCCGTATCTCGACGAGGTGATGATGCTGGTCGTACCGGACCAGACCGTCGCGGCCGCCAAGTTCCAGGCCGGCGAGCTGGACGCGCTCGAGAACGTGAAGCCGGAGGACTACAAGAGCTACGCCGACGGCCAGGCGAAGGGCCACTACACGCTCTACGATCTGGGTCCGTCGCTGACCTCCGCATGCCTGTGGTTCAACCTGGCGCGCGTGCACGCCGATCCGGCGGGAAAGGTGCCCGCGGGCACGGTGCTCGGCCAGCCGTGCGTCGACCCGGCCAAGTACCGGTTGTTCGCCGATCCGCGATTCCGTCGCGCGGTCTCGATGGCGATCGACCGGGGCGCCATCATCCGGGGCGCCTATCACGGCGAGGCGGTGCCGAGCTGGAGCCAGATCACGCCGGGGAACAAGCACTGGTACGACCCCTCGCTCCGCGGCCCCGACTACGATCCCGCGGGCGCGCGCCGGCTGCTGGCCGAGATGGGATTGCGCGACCGCAACGGCGACGGCGTGCTGGAGGACGCCGGCGGCAAGCCGGTGGAGTTCACGCTGCGCACCAACGGCGACAACAACGTCCGGATGGCGATGTGCGCGCTGGTGCGGGACGACCTCGCGCAGGTCGGCATCCGGGCGACCCCGGAGGGCGTCGCGATGAGCGTGCTCGCCGCCAACATCCAGGACGACCATCAGTACGAGGCCGCGCTGCTGGGGCTCGGCAGCGGCGTGCCGCCGGATCCGGGGATGGCGCAGAACGTGTTCCGCTCCAGCGGCCAGCTCCACTACTGGAACCCGCGTCAGGCCGCGCCGGAGACGCCGGCCGAGGCGCGGATGGACTCGCTGATGGCGCTCAATGTCTCGACGCTCGACCTCGAGGTGCGGCGGCGCACGTGGCACGAGGTGGAGCGGATCATCAACGACGAGTGCTTCCTGATCTGGCTGCCGGCGCAGAAGCTCAAGGTCCCGGTGCGGGACGGTTTCGCGAACATCCAGCCGACCGTGATCCCCCATCGGGTGCTGTGGAACATCGCGGAGGTCTTCGCGCGCCCGGCCGGAGCCCGGAGGTAGGCGGGGTCCGCCGCATGCCCACGTACGTGCTGAGACGCGTGCTCCAGGCGGTGCCCCTGCTGCTCGGCGTCTCGGCGCTGACGTTCCTGCTGCTGCAGCTGGCGCCAGGCGACCTGATGAGCGCGTTCGCGCTCGATCCGACGAACTCGCCCGAGAGCATCGCCGCGCTGCGCCACCGCTTCGGCCTCGACCAGCCGTGGTGGATGCAGTACCTGCTCTACCTGCGCAACCTCGCGCACCTCGACCTGGGCGAGTCGTTCTCGCGCCACCAGCCGGTGTTCACCGTGCTGTGGGCGGCGCTCGGCAACACGCTGCTGCTGTCGGTCGCGGCGGCGCTGGTGACGTGGGGCCTCGCGATCCCGCTGGGCGTGCTGGCCGCCGTGCGCCAGGGCCACGCCGTCGATCGCGGCCTGACGGTGTTCGCCACGCTCGGGCTGTCGATCCCCGAGGTGCTGTCGGGACTGCTCCTGCTGCTGCTGGCGGTGCGGACGGGCTGGTTCCCGGCCGGCGGCATGCACGCGGTGGGCTGGGACCAGATGGGGCCGCTCGCCCGCACGCTCGACGTGCTCCACCGCCTGGTGCTCCCGGCGCTGGTGGTGGGGCTGGTGCCGCTCGCGGGTCGCATGCGCCAGATGCGCTCGAGCCTGCTCGACGTGCTGCGCCTCGACTACGTCACCGTGGCGCGCGCGAAGGGGCTCAGCGAGCGCGCCGTGATCGGCCGCCACGCGCTGCGCAACGCGCTCAACCCAATGATCACGCTGTTCGGATACACGCTCGGCTCGCTGGTGTCGGGCTCGTTCGTGGCCGAGGTGATCTTCGCGTGGCCGGGCCTCGGGCGGGTCACGATGGACGCGCTGCTCGCCCAGGATCCGTACCTGGTCGCGGGCTCGGTGCTGATGGCGTCCACCGTGCTGATCCTCGGCAACCTCGTGGCCGATCTCCTGCTGGCGGTCGCCGACCCGCGGCTGACCCATGTCTGACGCCGCGCTGGTGCTCGGCGGCCCGGCGCCCGCGCACCGCCGCCTGCGCCGCTTTCGGCGCAACCGCGTGGCGGTGATGGCCGCGCTCGTGCTCGTGGCGTTCTACGCCGCCGCGCTGCTGGCGCCGTTCCTGGCGCCCTACGCGGAGGACGAGATGGACCGCGGAAAGTTCCTGCAGCCGCCGCAGCGGCTGCACTGGATGGAGGGTGCCGGCCGCCTGCACGTGCTGCCGTTCGTCTACGCGACCCGCAGCGACGCGAGCGGCTTCGAGTACGCGGAGGACCGCACCCGCCTCGTGCGCGTGCGCTGGTGGGTGCGCGGGGAGCCGTACCGGCTGGCGGGGCTGATCCCGGCGCGCACGCACCTGTTCGGGGTGGACGCCCCCGAGCGCATCCACCTGCTGGGCACCGATCCGCTGGGTCGCGACGTGTTCACACGGCTGCTGTACGGCGGGCGCATCTCGCTCGGCGTGGGACTGGTCGGCATCGCGATCTCGTTCACGCTCGGCCTGCTGCTGGGCGGCCTGGCGGGGTACGCGGGCGGGTGGGCGGACGCGCTGCTCATGCGCACCTCCGAGCTGCTGCTGAGCGTGCCGGTGCTCTACCTGCTGGTCGCGCTGCGCTCGCTGTTCCCGTCGCGGATGCCGAGCGGACAGATGTACATCGGGATCGTGGCGATCCTGGCGTTCATCGGCTGGGCGGGACTCGCGCGCGTGATCCGGGGCATGGTGCTCGCGATCCGGCGCGCCGACTACGTCGCGGCCGCCGAGGCGCTCGGCATGAGCCGGGCGCGCGTCCTGGTGCGCCACATCCTGCCGAACACGCTGTCGTTCGTGATCGTGGCGGCGACCCTGGCGGTGCCCGGCTACATCGTCGGCGAGGTGGTGCTCTCGTTCCTCGGCGTCGGCGTGCAGGAGCCCAGCGCCTCGTGGGGCAACATGCTGAACCAGGCCCGCAGCTCGCACGTGCTCGCCTCGTCGCCGTGGCTGCTGTACGTGCCGGGGGTGGCGATCTTTCTGACGGTGATGGCGTTCAACCTGCTGGGCGACGGCCTGCGCGACGCGCTCGACCCGCGCGACCCCACGGGAGGGCGGCCGGCGTGAGCGCACCCCTGCTGCAGCTGCGGGATCTGCAGACCCACTTCGAGACCGACGACGGGCGCGTGCGCGCGGTGGACGGGGTCTCGTTCGACCTCGCGGCGGGGGAGACGCTCGCGGTGGTGGGCGAGTCGGGCAGCGGCAAGAGCGTCACCGCGCTCTCGATCCTGCGCCTGATCCCCAGTCCCCCCGGGCGCATCGTCGGCGGCAGCGTGCGCTTCCAGGGCCGCGAGCTGTTGGACCTCGACGAGCGCGCGATGCGCGCGGTGCGCGGCCGCGAGATCTCGATGGTGTTCCAGGAGCCGATGACCTCGCTCAATCCGGTGATCAGCTGCGGGGAGCAGATCGCCGAGGTGGTCCGGCTGCACGAGCGGGCGAGCGCCGCCGTGGCGCGCGCGCGGGCGATCGAGATGATGCGCTGGGTCGGCATCCCGTCGCCGGAGCAGCGGGTGGACGAATACCCGCACCAGATGTCGGGCGGCATGCGGCAGCGGGTCATGATCGCGATGGCGCTGTCGTGCCGGCCGTCGCTGCTGATCGCGGACGAGCCCACCACGGCGCTCGACGTCACCATCCAGGCTCAGATCCTCGACCTGCTCCGCCGGCTGCGCCGCGAGCTGGCGATGGCGGTGCTGCTCATCACGCACGATCTCGGCGTGGTGGCGGAGAACGCCGACCGCGTGGTGGTCATGTACGCGGGCCAGGTGGTGGAGGCGTGCGACGTGCGGACGGCGTTCGCGCGCCCGCTCCATCCGTACACCGCGGGGCTGCTGCTGTCGCGGCCGCGGCTGGGCGAGCGGCGCGAGCGGCTGCGGACCATTCCCGGGCAGGTGCCGGATCCAGCCCGGTTCCCGGCCGGCTGCCGCTTTCACCCGCGCTGCCCGCTCGCGCAGGATCGCTGCCGCGAAGCTCCGCCGCTGCTCGAGCCGGTCGCCGGGCACGGCGTGCGCTGCTGGCGCGCGGACGAGATCGCCGACGGCCTCGTGCAGGCGTTCGGGGAGCCGTCCCGTGGCTGAGCCGCTGCTCGACGTTCGCGGGCTGACCAAGCACTTCCCGATTCGCCGCGGGCTGTTGGGGAGGACCACCGGACAGGTGCGCGCGGTGGACGGGGTGTCGTTCGCGATCGCGCCCGGCGAGGTGCTGGGGCTGGTGGGGGAGAGCGGTTGCGGGAAGACCACGACCGGGCGCTGCGTGCTGAGGCTGATGGAGCCGACGGCGGGCGTGGTGCGCTT
Source organism: Candidatus Eiseniibacteriota bacterium (assembly GCA_963725865.1). Classification (GTDB taxonomy): domain Bacteria; phylum Eisenbacteria; class RBG-16-71-46; order RBG-16-71-46; family RBG-16-71-46; genus CAVSAC01. The sequence goes on along the minus strand of CAVSAC010000010.1, from coordinate 70,484 downwards.
CGACGGACGCGAGATCACCGCGCTCCCGCGCCGGGAGCTGCGCGCGCTCCGCCGGCAGATGCAGATCGTCTTCCAGGACCCGTACTCGAGCCTCAATCCCCGGCTCACGGTCGGCAGCATGCTCGCGGAGCCGCTGCTGATCCACGGTCTCGCGCGCGGCGCGCGGGCGCGCGAGCGGGTGGCGGAGCTGCTGGTGAAGGTCGGACTCGCCCCGGAGCATGCGCGGCGCTATCCGCACGAGTTCTCGGGCGGCCAGCGCCAGCGCATCGGGATCGCGCGCGCGCTCGCGGTCGGCCCGCGGCTGATCGTCGCCGACGAGCCGGTCTCGGCGCTCGACGTCTCGATCCAGGCGCAGATCGTGAACCTGCTGAGCGACCTTCGCGCCGAGATGGGACTCGCCTACCTGTTCATCGCGCACGACCTCTCGGTGGTCGAGCACCTGAGCGACCGCGTGGCGGTGATGTACCTCGGTCGCATCGTCGAGCTGGCGGCGCGCGAGGCGCTCTACGGAACGCCCCGCCACCCCTACACGCGCTCGCTGCTGGCGGCGGTGCCGGTGGCGGACCCCGAGCGCCGGACCGCCCGCACGGTCCTCGCCGGAGACGTCCCGAATCCCGCCGCGCCGCCGGCCGGATGCCATTTCCACCCGCGCTGCCCCTTCGCGGTCGAGCGCTGCGCGCGCGAGGCGCCGCTGCTGCGGGAGATCGCCCCCGGGCACCAGGCCGCATGCCACCTGGCGGAGCAACTGCCGGCCTACGCGCCCTCGGCAATCGCGGGCGATCGGGCCGCCGACCCCGCCTGAGCGCCACTCCGCGCCCTTTCCCCCAACGTTGGGCAAAGGACGGGTGAGGGCGCCCATCGCCGGCCCCGCGGACCGCGCGATCGCCCCACCACGGCCTCCATCGGAACGCGAAGGTTCCGGCGCAACCTCAAGGGGTCACGCTCCCTCACGGCTGCATCGGGTGCGACCATCGGGTGCTCCCGCCACTGGCACCTCGCTTGCCCTAGTCAATGGGTGCGACCGGTGAGCCGAGCCGGCGCGGAGGTCGCAGCCAGGGCCGCGACACCGCGAGCGGTGAGACTCCCAGGGTCTAAAGCCTGAAGGTGTGTTCCCTGCTCGACTCGTGATTGGCCGGCTGTGGGCTGATCCCCCTATCGCGAGCGAAGGAGTCTTACGGCCCGGTACACGGTCTGGGCGGGGAACGATATGAGGGCCCCGTGCCCGCGGGATCTTGCACCCTGTGCTTACACATCTCGCCGCGGCCGGGGCCCATGAATTTGCCCCGTGGCGCGCTCCCGCCGCGCATTCGCGTGGCTCGGAGCCCGCGCGCCCATGCCGGCGCGCTCCCGTTCGCCCGCTCGAGTCGCATCGCATTGACCCCGCCCGAGCCACCCTGCTAACTTGCGTCGGTTCAGCAACAGGTTAGGGGTTCGACCTCATCCAGGAGAGCGGGCGCGGGGAGTGGGACGCGAGGCGCTGGGGCTCATCGAGACGCGCGGCTGGGTCGCCGCTGTCGAAGCGGCGGACGCCATGTGCAAAGCGGCGCGGGTGCGCCTCGTGCGCTGCGAGATCGTCCGGGACGCGCTCGTCACCATCCAGGTCCGCGGTGCCGTCGGCGAGGTCGAGGCCGCGGTGGCGGCCGGCTGGAGCGCCGCGCTGCGCGTGGGCGAGCCCCTGACTCGCCACGTTATCCCGGCCCCCGACCCGTTGCTCGAAGAACCGATCGCAGGGCCGCCCAGCCGGGCGGAGGATCCATCGCAGGTACCGTGACCACAAGGAGCCTTAGCATGCAGGAAGAAGCTCTGGGCTTGATCGAGACGCGCGGTTGGGTGGCGATGGTCGAGGCCTCCGACGCGATGGTGAAGGCGGCGCGGGTGCAGCTGGTGCACTACGAGAAGATCGGCGGCGGCTACGTGACCGCGATCGTGCGCGGCGACGTCGCCGCGGTGCGCGCGGCCACCGAAGCCGGTGCCGCCGCGGCCGCGAAGGTGGGCGAGGTGGTTTCGGTCCACGTCATCCCGCGTCCGCACGGCCAGCTCGAGGACGTGTTGCCGATCCGCCGTCCCGAGCCGTCGGGCAAGAAGTAGCCGTGATCCTCGCGCAGGTCATCGGCACCGTGGTGTCGACGCGCAAGGACACCGGCCTGCTGGGTCTCAAGCTGCTCCTCGTCCGTGAGGTCGATGCGTCGTTCAAGCCGGCGGGGGCCTACGTGGTCGCCGCCGACGCGGTGGGGGCGGGCACCGGCGAGCTGGTGATGGTCGCCCAGGGCTCCTCCGCGCGACTCACCGAGGTGTCGAAGGAGCGGCCGGTGGACGCCGTGATCTGCGGCATCGTGGACTCGGTCGAGACTGGCGGGAAGGACACCTACCTCAAGCACGCGCCGGGGCACACCCCGGCGACCGCGTAGCGGCGGCCCGCGCCCATGGCGATCGACGAGAAGCGCATCGAATCCATCGTCGCCGAGGTGCTGGAGCGGCTCGACGGCGGAACGGGTCCGGCGAAGGGGACAGCGCCGCTCGGCGTGCACCCCGATCTCGACACCGCGGTCGCCGCGGCGCAGCAGGCGTTCAAGGCCTACGACCAGACGCCGCTGGCCACGCGCTATCGCATCGTCACCGCGGTGCGCGAGACCATGCTCGCGAACCTGCGCGTGATCTCCGAGACGGCGGTGCGCGAGACCGGCCTGGGGCGGGTCGAGGACAAGCTGCTCAAGAACCGCCTGGTGGCCGAGAAGACCCCGGGTCCCGAGGACCTCGAGCCGCACACATGGACGGGCGATCACGGCATGACGCTCGCCGAGCGCGCGCCGTACGGCGTGATCGCGGTGATCACGCCGGTCACGAACCCGAGCGAGACCATCATCAACAACGGCATCTCGATGGTCGCGGGCGGCAACGTGGCGCTGTTCTGCCCGCACCCGAGCGCGCGCCAGGTCTCGATCCTCACCATCGATCTGTTCAACCGCGCGGCGCTCCGGGCCGGCGCACCGGCACCGCTGCTGCACTCGGTGGACGGGCCGACCATCGAGGTCGCGCAGAAGCTGCTCAACTACCGCGGCATCCGCCTGAACGTGGTCACCGGCGGCCCGGGCGTCGTCAAGGAGGCGATGGCGGCCGGCAAGAAGGCCATCACCGCCGGACCCGGCAACCCGCCCTCGGTGGTCGACGAGACCGCCGATCTCGAGAAGGCCGCCCGCGACCTCGTGATGGGTGCCTCGCTCGACAACAACATCATCTGCACGGACGAGAAGGAGGTCATCGCGGTCGCGATGATCGCCGACCGGCTCAAGGAGGCGTTCGCGCGCAGCGGCGCGATCGTGCTCCAGCCGCACCAGATCGAACGGCTGCGTCAATTGGTGCTCGAGAAGGAGCAGGGCCCGCGCAAGTACGCGATCATCAACCGCAAGTACGTGGGCAAGAACATCGACGCGATCCTCGCCGAGGCCGGGATCCCGTGCGACTCGAGCAAGCGCATCGCGCTGTGCGATGTCGACCAGGACCACCCGTTCCTGTGGACCGAGATGATGATGCCGATCCTGCCGATGACGCGCGTCCGCACCGTGGACGACGCCATCGACCTGGCGCTCCTGGTCGAGCACGGCTTCCGGCACACCGCCTCGATGCATTCCCGCAACATCGACAAGCTCTCGAAGATGGCGCGTCTGTGCGACTGCTCCATCTTCGTCAAGAACGGCCCCAACGCCGCCGGCCTCGGGTTCGGCGGCGAAGGCCCCACGTCGTTCACCATCGCGAGTCCGTCCGGTGAGGGGATGACCACGGCGCGCAGCTTCACGCGCCTGCGTCGCTGCTCGCTGGTGGACGCGTTCCGGATCGTCTGATGCACGTCGCCATCGCCGCCATCGAGACCAGCAGCATCGCCCAGGGCGCCGTCGTCGGCGACGCCATGGTGAAGACCGCCGAGGTCGACCTCGTCGAGGCCAGCATGCTCTCGCCCGGCAAGTACTGGGTGCTGATCGGGGGCGAGGTCGCCACCGTGCGTGCCGCGTACCGTCGGGGCATCGAGGTGGCGGCCGAGACGCTGCTCGACTCGCTGTTCATCCCGCAGCTCCACGAGATGGTCGTACCGGCGCTGCGCGGGATCGTGCCGCCCGCCGACCACGACGCGCTCGGGGTGATCGAGACCATGACCGCCGCCGCCGCGATCATCGCGGCCGACCACGCCGCCAAGGCCGCGGACGTGCTGCTGCGCGACATCCGGCTCGCGAACGGACTCGGCGGCAAGGGCGTCGTGTTCCTGAGCGGCGCGGTCGGCGACGTCCAGGCCGCGATCGAGGCCGGCCGCGCCGAGGCGCTCAAGAAGGGGCTGCTGGCGCGATCCGTGGTGGTGCCGCGGCTCGCGGCGCAGATGAAGGCGAAGGTGTTCTGATGCTGTTCGCGCGGGTCCTCGGCACGGTGGTGTGCACGGCGCGGGTGCCGTCGTTCCGCGGCCATCGCATGCTGCTGATCGAGCCGACCGACGCCGCGGGCGCCACCCAGGGCGCGCGGCCGCTGGTCGCGATCGACCTGGTCTCCGCCGCGCCGGGCCAGCACGTGTTCTACGTCCGCGGACGCGAGGCTGCCAACGCGCTGCCGGATGTCGACAACCCGGCGGACGCCGCGATCCTCGGCATCGTGGACCACGCCACGCACGACCCCGCGATGGTCGGCGGCCGCTGATGTTCCTCGCGCGCGTGGTCGGCGAGGTGGTGGCGACCATCAAGCACCGGGCGCTGGCGGGGCAGAAGCTGATGCTGGTGCAGCCCGTCGACGCGGCCGGCACGGCCGGCGGCAAGCTGCAGATCGCGGTCGACGCGGCCCAGGCCGGCCCCGGCGACCACGTGCTGGTGGCGGACGAGGGGAACAGCGCGGCGCAGGTGCTGCGCCGTCCGCGCGGGCCGATCCGGACCGTGATCGTCGGGATCGTCGACGAGGTCACGGCCCCGGGGGCGCCCGGCGAGCCACGCGGATGATCCGGTGTCGAGACGTTCCGGCCGTGCTACATTGGCTGTGACTCGGAGGATGCAGCGCATGCCCATCTTCGAGTACCGTTGCACGTCCTGCGGCGAGGCCTTCGAGGACCTGGTCGCCAGGGCGGATGCTCCCGCGCCGGCCTGCCCCCGATGCGGTCAAGGGAGCGTCGAACGGCGCATCTCCGCTTTCGCGGTGACGGGCGGGGGGCCGACCTCCGCGCCTGGGCCTTGCGGATCGGCGGATTGCGCGTGCCGCCGTACCACGTGAACCAGGAAGAGACCCAGCGACAGGAGGTCGAGCCATGACCAAGGCGGAACTGGTGGAAGAAGTCGCCACGCAGACCGGAGTCTCGAAGAACCACACGGCGCTGATCGTCGACGAGATGCTGGGCGCCATCTGCCGCGCGCTGTCCGAGGGGCGGCACCTGGAGATCCGCGGATTCGGCACCTTCAAGGTGCGCGAGCGCCGCGCCCGCCGCGCGCGCAATCCGCGCAGCGGGGAGGAGGTCAAGGTGCCCGCGAAGATCGTCCCGGTGTTCAAGCCGAGCAAGGAGCTGAAGGCCCAGGTGCTGGAGGCGCAGGAAACGCCCGAAGTCGCCACCGTGGCCTGAGCCAGGTCGCACCCACCACACGAGGAGAAGGAATGGGTTCGGGAAAGAAGCGGAAGCGCAAGAAGATCGCGACGCACAAGCGCAAGAAGCGGCTCCGGAAGAATCGCCATAAGAAGCGCATCCGCTAGTTCCTCGTCGGCGCCCCCCGACGACGCTCCGCGACTCATCGGCCGCGCGGTCCTCGCGCGCGGCCGATGGTTGTTCGACCCCTCGCGCCGCTGGCGCGGGGGGCGGCGCGAGCTGGTCTGGATGGGGCGCCACGCCCCCGAGGACGGGGACTACTGCATCGCCGAGGTCCCCGACGACGCGCCCGCCGTGCTGGTCGAGGTGCTGGGCGCCGATGACCGTCCCGCCTGGGACGACGATGCCGTCGCCTCGCAGTTCCGCCTGCGGCGGCGGTTCCCGAACCCGGCGCTCGCGGAAGCCGACACTCATGCCGAGCCGGGCGCGCGCGAGCGGCACGGCCGGCTCGACCTGCGCGAATCGCTGACCTTCACGATCGACCCCGAGGACGCGCGCGACCACGACGACGCGCTCTCGGTGTGCAGCCTCGGTCACGGGCGGCACGAGGTCGGCATCCACATCGCCGACGTCTCGCACTACGTACGTCCGGGCTCGGCGCTGGACGCCGAGGCCATCCTGCGCGGGACTTCCTGCTACCTGCCCGGCGGCGTGGTGCCGATGCTGCCCGAGCGGTTGTCCGGCGACCTGTGCTCGTTGCGGCCCGACCGCGACCGCCTGGCGCTCTCGGTCCTCGCGGAGCTGGACGAGGCCGGCGGACTCCACGGCTACCGGCTCGCGGAGACGGTGATCCGCAGCCGCCAGCGGCTCCACTACGGCGAGGTGCAGGCGCTGTTCGACGGCGCGCACGGGCCGCCGGCGCCGCTCGCGCACGCCCTCACGACCCTGCGAGCGCTGGCGCGCGCGCTGCGCGAGCGGCGGCTGCGGGCGGGGGCACTCGCGCTCGAGGTGCCCGAGATCAAGGCGTGGGTGGACGAACAGGGCCGCCCCGTGCGGATCGAGCGGCGCCCGCATCTCGAGAGCCACGAGCTGATCGAGGAATTCATGCTGCTCGCCAATCGCTGCGTGGGCGAAGAGGGCGCGCGCCGCCGCGCGGGCCTGCTCTACCGCGTCCACGACGCCCCCAACGCCCGCAAGCTCGAGCAGCTGGACGCCATGCTGCGCGCCCTCGGACTGCCCCGTCCGGGCTCGCTCGCGGACCCGGCGCGCGCGCTGCAGGGCCTGCTCGCGGTGTCGCTGGACCCGGCGCACCGCCGGCTCGTGCACCGGCTCGTGCTGCGCACGCTCGCGCGTGCGTGCTACCTGGAGCGCGACGCGGGGCACTTCGGGCTCGCGACCCGCGAGTACTGCCACTTCACCTCGCCGATCCGCCGCTATCCGGACCTCCACAACCATCGGCGAGTGCGCGCGTGGATCCACGGGAGCCGCGACGAGGCGGTCGACCCGTCGGAGCTCGCGGCACTGGCCCGCGCCTGCAGCGGCACCGAGCAGACCGCGACCGACGCCGAACGCGAGGCCGTGCGGGTGAAGTCGCTGCGCCATCTCGAGACGAGACTTGGAGAGCGTGCTTCGGGTATCATCGCGGGGTTCATCCCTGCCGGGTTCTTCGTCGAGCTCGACGATGTTCCCGCGGAAGGTCTCGTCCGCCCCTCGATGTGGCTGGACGATCGCTTCGATCTCGATGCCTCGGGTGTGCGCATGGTCGGCCGCCGTTCACGTCGCCGCTTCACTCTCGGCGATCGCGTGGACGTGGTCATCGCCCGGGTCGATGTGCCGGCGCGCGAGTGCGACCTCGCGCTGGAGGAGCCGCAGCGGCGACACCGCCGCCGCCGGCACGGGAGGGGTTGATGGCCCAGAAGAGGACCACGCGTCGCAGCGAACGCCGCCGGACGCCGCGTGCCGACGCCCGACTGAGCATGCGGGTCGACGATTCGCAGAGTGCGGGCTCCCAGATCGTCACGGAGAGCCAGAACATCTCGGCCAGCGGGATCTACTGCCAGTGCACCGAGTACTTCGCGCCGGCCTCGAAGGTCGCGCTCACGATCGTGCTGCCCAAGCAGCCCGGAACGCGAGCCACGAAGGAGCTGATCAAGATCGAGGGCATCGTCGTGCGGTGCGAGCCGGCGAGCCCGCGCAAGCCCGACCGGCACTACGATCTCGCGTGCATGTTCCACGCACTCGACGACAAGCTCCGTCGCCGGCTCGCGGATTTCGTCGCGTGGCGCAACCTCCAGTCGCTGCGAGCCGCCGCCGGCGCGGTCGCCGCACCCCGCCGGGCGGCGCGCAAGCGCGCCCCGACCACCGCGGCGCGCGCCGCCAAGTCCACCGCGCGGCGTCGTACCGTCCACTGATCCCGTCGCCGCGCACGCCCGCGCGCCCCGGGGCGGTCTCCGCGCCGGGATGCGCGGGTGACTCCCGCTCGCAGCCATGACGCCCTCGCGCCCGTTCACCGTCACCCCCGGACCGCCACTGGCGGGGAGCTTCGCGCCGCCGGGGGACAAGTCGGTCACCCACCGCGCGATCCTGTTCGGGCTGCTGGCCGACGGGGTGACGCGGATCGAGGACGCGAACCCGGGCGAGGACTGCGCCGGTAGCGCGCGCTGCGCCGCGGCGCTCGGCGCAACGCACCGGCGGGAGGGCGGCGTGCACCTCGTCACGGGCTGTCCGGAGCGCTTCGCGGGCGAACGCTTCGAGCTCGACTGCGGCAACTCGGGGACCACGCTGCGCCTGCTCGCGGGGCTGGTTGCCGCGCGCCCGGTGACGGTGACGCTCGCGGGCGACGCCTCGCTCAACCGGCGCCCGGTCGCGCGCGTCATCGAACCGCTGCGCCGCATGGGTGCGATCTGCGAGGCCGCGAACGGCGACCGCACGCCGCCGCTCACCGTGCGCGGCGGCGGACTGCGCGGCATCGACTACGACGTGCCGGTGGCGAGTGCCCAGATCGCGACCGCGGTGCTGCTGGCCGGGCTCGGCGCCGCCGGCCGCACGCAGGTGACGCTGCCGGGTCCGGCGCGCGACCACACCGAACGCATGCTGCCGGCGTTCGGCGTGGAGCTGACGGTGGAGCCAGTCGCGGGGGGCGGCCGCCGGGTCGCGCTGAACGGCCCCGCGCGTCTGCGCGCCTGCACGGTGCGCGTGCCGGGCGATTTCTCGGCCGCGGCGTTCTTCCTGGCCGCCGCGGCCGCGACTCCGGGCGCGCGGGTCACCGCGCGGCGCGTCAGCCTCAATCCATCGCGCACCGGCCTGCTCGACGTGCTGCGCGAGATGGGTGTCGCGGTCACGATCGCCGACGAGCGCATCGAGGCGGGCGAGCCCGTGGGCGACGTGACGGTCGCGGGCCCCGCCGCGCTGCGGCCGTTCGACGTCCCGGCGGGCTGGGTGCCGCGGCTGCTCGACGAGGTGCCCGCCTGGGTGGTGGTCGCGACCGCGGCGCGCGGCGTGTCGCGGCTGAGCGGAGCGGCCGAGCTGCGCGTCAAGGAGAGCGATCGGCTGGCGGTGCTGGCGCGCAACCTTGCGCGCCTCGGGGTCGGCTGCGAAGAGTCGCCCGACGGCCTCGCGATCCGCGGCGGCGCGGTCGACGGCGGCGCGATCGAGACCTGCGGCGACCATCGCATCGCGATGGCGTTCGCGGTGCTCGGCTGCCGCGCGGGCGGGCCCGTGGCGCTCGACGACTCCCGCTCGATCGCCACCTCGTACCCGGGATTCGTGGACACGCTGCGCGCGCTGGGCGGGCGGGTCGAGGCGCCGGTCGCGGGGGGAGCGCGATGAGCTTCGTGGTGGCGATCGACGGGCCCGCGGGAGCGGGCAAGAGCACCACGGCGCGCGCGGTCGCCTCGCGGCTGGGCCTGCTCTACGTCGATACCGGCGCCCTCTACCGCGCGATCGCGCTCAAGGCGCTCGATCAGGGCGTGCGCCCTGACGACGCCGCGGCGCTCGAGGCCATGCTGGAGTCCACCCGGCTGGACCTCGCCGGCACGCCGGACGCCGCGCACGTGTGGCTCGACGGCGAGGACGTCGCCGCGCGCATCCGCACGCCGGTGGTGAGCGAGCTGTCGTCGCGCCTCGCCGCGCGCTCCGCGGTGCGCCGGCGCCTGGTGGCGGTCCAGCGCGCGCTGCGCGAGCGCGGCCCGCTGGTGGGCGAGGGGCGCGACCTCGGCACCGTGGTGTTCCCGGACGCCGAAGTGAAGATCTACCTCGACGCCACGCTCGAGGAGCGCGCGCGGCGGCGGCACCGCGAGCTGCTCACGCGCGGCATCGCCGCCACCGTCGAGCAGGTGCGCGAGGAGCTGGACCGGCGCGATAGCCGGGACCGCGGGCGGGCCGACAGCCCGCTGCGTCCGGCCGCCGGCGCTGAAGTCATCGACACCACCGGCATGGACATCGCGACGCAGGTGGAGGCGGTGTTGGAGGTGGTCCGGCGCCATCCCGCCTGGGTCGCCCGGGACCCCCGGGAGGGGCCCGGCAAACTCCGGACGCCGCCCGGTGCGGGCGGTCCCAGTGGCCCGGCCGGGCCCTTGGAGATTCCGTGAGCCTGCACTATAGTGCGTCCCGGTTTGTCATCAGCGCCTTCTTGGGTGTGCTCACGGGATGGAAGGTCACCGGTCGCGAGCGAGTGCCGCGCACGGGTGGCTTGATCGTGGCCTCCAACCACGTCTCGTTCTGGGATCCACCGCTGGTCGGAGCGGCGCTGCCACGAGAGATGCACTTCCTCGCGAAAGAGGAGCTGTTCCGGCCGCCGCTCTTCGGAGCGCTGATCCGGGCCTACAACTCCATCCCGATCCGGCGCGGCGTCGCCGATCTGTCGGGAATGGCGCGAGCGATCGAGGTCTTGAGGCAGGGGCGGGCCCTGCTGATGTTCCCGGAAGGGAGCCGGATGCGCGACGGCGAGCTGCACCCCGCGCGCCCGGGAGTGGGGATGCTGGCGGTGAATGCCGATGTTCCCATCCTGCCGGTCTTCGTCTCGGGGAGTCAGCGCCCGTCGAAGTGGCTGTATCGCGGCGCGATGGTGCGTGTGTCGTTCGGCGCGCCGTGGCGCTGGCAGGAACTGGCGGGTCCGGACGTCGATCCCGTGCCGGGGCGCGCGCTCTACCAGAAGGTGGGCGAGGGCCTGATGCGCGAGATTGGAGCGCTGCGGACCGCTCAGATGAGCTCGGCTTCACGCGGGGCGGCCTGAACCGCTCCCATATCCATAGTTGCAGAGGAGGCTTCACCATCATGCTGGAAACGACCGACGAGACCCTCAACCCCGTTGCGGAGACCCCGCGCCGGGCACCCACGCGCCCCCTGCTTCCGCTCAACGCGGATGACGAGGACGAGCTCACCCCCGAACAGCGCGAACAGATGTTCGGGCAGTACGAGGAGTCGCTGCGCTCGATCGGCGAAGGCGAGATCGTGCGAGGCACCGTACTGGCGATCGACGACAAGGACGTGCTCGTCGACGTCGGCTTCAAGAGCGAGGGCGTGATCTCCCTGTCCGAGTTCTCCGATCCGAGCAGCATCAAGGTCGGCGATGTGCTCGAGGTGTTCCTCGAGAAGATGGAGAACCAGGACGGCCTGGTCGTGTTGTCCAAGCAGCGCGCCGACTTCGTGCGCGTCTGGGACCGCGTCAAGGACGCACACGACTCGGGACAGGTGGTCGAGGGCAAGCTGGTCCGCAAGATCAAGGGCGGCGTGGTGGTGGACCTGTACGGCGTCGAGGCGTTCCTGCCCGGCTCGCAGATCGCGCTGCGCCAGGTGCAGAACGTCGATGCCCTGCTCGGCCAGCAGGTGTCGGTCAAGATCATCAAGCTGAACAAGCGGCGCCGGAACATCGTGGTGTCGCGTCGCGCCGTGCTCGAAGAGGAGCGCGACCGGATGAAGGCCACCATTCTCAAGGACCTGGCGAAGGATCAGATCCGCGAGGGTCAGGTCAAGAACATCACCGACTTCGGTGCGTTCGTGGACCTGGGCGGCATCGACGGCCTGCTCCACATCACGGACATGTCGTGGGGCCGCGTCTCGCACCCTAGCGAGCTGGTCAAGATCGGCGACCGGGTGCGGGTGAAGGTGCTCAACTTCGATCCCGAGAAGGAGCGCATCTCGCTCGGCCTGAAGCAGCTCGAGGCCTACCCGTGGGAGGGCGTCGACGAGAAGTACAAGGTCGGCGACCGCATCAAGGGCAAGGTGGTCTCGATCACCGACTACGGCGCATTCGTCGAGCTCGAGAAGGGCGTCGAGGGTCTCATTCACGTCTCCGAGATGTCCTGGACGCGCCACGTGCGGCACCCCTCGAAGGTCGTCAACATCGGCGACTACATCGAGGCCGTGGTGCTCAAGGTCGACAAGGCGAACGAGAAGATCTCGCTCGGCCTCAAGCAGGTGGAGCCGGATCCGTGGCTCACGCTCGACCAGAAGTACCCGGTCGGCATGAAGGTCAAGGGGAAGGTCCGCAACCTGACGAACTTCGGCGCTTTCGTCGAGCTCGAAGAGGGCATCGACGGCCTGGTGCACGTCTCCGACATGTCGTGGACCAAGCGCGTCGCGCATCCGAGCGAGGTGCTCAAGAAGGGCGACGCGATCGAGGTCGTGATCCTTTCGATCGACAAGGAGCACCGCCGCATCAGCCTCGGCCTCAAGCAGGTCTCCGAGGATCCGTGGCCGTTGCTGGCGGACCGCTTCCCGTCCGGCATGGAACTCCACGGCGCGGTGAACCGGTTGTTCGACCGGGGTGCCATCGTGGACCTGGGCGACGGCATCGAGGGCTTCGTGCCCCTGTCGCAGCTCGGCATCGACGACCTCAAGCGCCCGAACGACGCGTTCGAGGTGGGCGAGTCGCTGACCATGAAGGTGACGCGCGTGGACGTGCCGAATCACCGGCTCATCTTGAGCGTCAAGGCCTGGCTGGGCGAGCAGGACGACATCGCGCTCGCGGAGTGGACGTCGAAGCGCAATCAGGTGCGCGCGCGCATCGCCGCCAATCCGCCCGTCGAGGAGCCTGTGGCGCCGCGGCCCAAGGACGACGACGTGGCGGTCGACGAGTAGCGGCGCCACCGCGAACCATCACGCGACGGGCGGTCCCGCGAGGGGCCGCCCGTTCGCGTTCCAATCGGCCGGTGCGCGCCGGGCTCGCCGCACCGCGGTGCTCGGTAGAATCCCGCATGGTCTCCCGCGTGGCGTGCGCCTAGCATGGGGGCACCCCGCTCGCCGCGACCGCCGCCCCAGCCGGAGGGATGCCCGCATGCGCCGATCCCCGCTGATCCTCGTGCTCCTCGCGATCCTCCTGTCGTCCCCGGCTCCCGCGCTCGCGTGGCTCCCCGACGGCAGTCCCGTATCGGCCGCTCCCGCGGACCCGCGCCAGCTGTCGGGGCTGCGGATGGGGGTCAACTACATCAACTTCTACGGCTCCGCCCTCGTCGTCCTCTGGGAGGACCATCGCGCCATCGGCTCGCAGGGGATCGATCTGTACGCGAGCGTGTTCGGCTCGCAGGGCGTCGATCCTTCGTGGGAGCGTCCCGTCTGCACGGCCCTCGCCGACCAGACCCGCGCCGCCATGACCGTGTTGGACATCGATCCCTGTGGTCTCCAAGGGGGATGTTCGGACATCGCGGTCGCCTGGCAGGACGGGCGCGGCGCCCTGGGCGACGACATCTTCGCAAACCTCGTGTACCGATCCTGGGCGGAGGACGGTGTGCCGGTGTGCCGGATGCCCGGCAGTCAGGCGGATCCGGCGATCGTCGGCAGCCCGGACGCGACGATGTCCTTTCCGCGCGAGCTGCTCGTGGCCTGGCGGGACAGCCGCAGCGGCACGGACGACATTTACGTGCAGCGGCTCGCCGCCGATGGGCACCGCATGTGGGACTCGACCGGAGTGGCAGTGTGCGACGCGCCATTCAACCAGGGACCGCCGCGGATCGCCGCGGGCTTCGAGACTCGCGGTGCGCTGCTCGCATGGAGGGATGAGCGCGCCTTCCCGGCACCGGCCGGCCTGTACGTGCAGAGCATCGACAGCGCGGGCGCGCACGCGGCGGGCTGGCCGGTGAACGGCCTGCGCATCGCGACTGATCACGCGACCGGCGACTTCCGCCTGCTGGCGGGCGGGTTCGTGGTCTGGACCGAAGGGATCGGCGTGGAACGCCGGCTCCGCGCCACGCGCGTCACGCCCGCCGGAGCGTTCGCGCCGGGCTGGACCGATTCGGGCGTCGCGGTGACGCCGGTCGTGCGTGAACTGTCGCTCGCCGACGTGGTGTCCGACGACGCCGGAGGCATCCTGGTCTCGTGGCTCGACGTGGTCGCGCGCAGCGTCACCAACACGCCCTCCATCGCGCTCATGGTGCAGCGCCTCGACGGCCTCGGCGTTCCGGCGCCCGGCTGGGGCACCGGCGGCGTGCTGGTCACCGGCTACCCGTCCATGCTGGGCGGCGGCGCGCTGGCGCCGCAGTACGACGGCGGCGCGATCGTGACGTGGACCGGGCCGGATGGTGGCGACGGCGGAGTACTCGCGCAGCGCCTGCGCGCGGACGGCACCTTCCATCCGAGCTGGCCCGCGAGCGGCGCGGTGCTGTGCGCGGCACCCGGATCCCAGGCCGAGCCGGTGATCGCCTCGGACTATCCCGGTGCGACGGTGGCCTGGATGGACGGCCGCAGCGGCAGCGGTACGCAGGTGTTCGCTCAGTACGTCACCGGATCGGGCGCCAGCGGTCTCGCGGCGGTGGAAGGGGTCCCGGTGCTGGCGACGCGCCTCGGCACGCCGACGCCGAATCCCGCCCGCGGGGCAGTCCGCTTCGCGCTCGACCTGCCCGCCTCCTCGCGCGTGACCGCCGAGGTGTTCGACCTGGCGGGCCGGCGCCTGCAAACGCTGATCGACGGGGCGCTGCCGGCCGGGCGCCACACCCTGAGCTGGGACGGTCGCGACCTCGCGGGGGCGGTGGTTCCCGCCGGGATGCGCTTCGTGCGGGTGCGGGCGGGCGGCGAGACGCTCGAGCGGCGCTTCGTCACGCTGCGCTGAGCACCCCGCGAGGGCCGGTTGATCGACGGGCGGCCCGGCGGCCGCCCGTTGGCATTCACGGCCCGCCGCCGTATTCTCCGCGCTCCATGTCCCGCACCCATCTCGTGCTCCTGGCCGTGCTCGCGCTGGCCCCGTCCGCTCGCGCCCAGACGCTCGCCGACGTGCTCGCGCACACGCCGCCGGACAGCCTCGTGGTGCCGCTGCGAAGGCTCGAGGCGCGCAGCGCCACTGCCGGCGCGGCCGGCGAGGCCGCGTTCGCGCTCGGCCAGCTCCACTACGCCCGCGGCGAGTACCACCAGGCCGCCGACGCGTTCGGCCGCGCCGCCGCGCGCTGGGAGCCTGCGCGCAAGGGCGAGGCGCGCTACTGGGCGGGTCTCTCGTGGCTGGGTGCGGCCGATGCGACCCAGGCACGCGCGGCGCTCGAGGAGGTGGCGCGTTCCGATCCCGCGCGGCGTGGGCTCGCGCGGCTCGGCGTGGCGCTCGCGTGGGAGCTGGCGGCCCGGCCCGACCGCGCGCTCGACGAGCTGGAGCGCCTGGTGAACGACCGCCCGGGCGAGGCGGGACCCGCCGCGCTCGCCCATCTCGAGGCGCTCGCCACCCAGCTGCACCACGCCGACCAGGCGAGCCGCGCGAGCGAGCGCCTGATGCGGGACTGGCCCGCGAGCTTCGAAGCCGCGCGTGCCCGCGCCCGCGAGTCGGCGGTGGTACCCGTGGCGTCGGCCGAGGGGGGCACCGTGAGCGTGCAGGTTGGCGCGTTCGCCGATCCCGACCGCGCGCGCGCGCTGGCCGACGCCGCGCGGCGGGCCGGCTTCGGCGGCGCCCGGGTCGTGGCGGTGCGCGGAGATGCCGCCACGATGCACGTCGTGCGCATCGGGGACTTCCCGAGCCTCACCGAAGCGCAGCGGGCGGGCGAGAAGGCGGCGCAGGCGCTGGGCGTCGCGTACCGGGTGGTGAAGCCGTGAGCGCGCCGTCCAGCGTGCGGGCGGCGATGGCGCGCACGGCGGCCGCGACGCCCCTGATGCGCCAGTACCTGGCCGCCAAGGACGAGCACCCGGACGCGTTCCTGTTCTTCCGGCTCGGCGACTTCTACGAG
This sequence comes from Candidatus Eiseniibacteriota bacterium, assembly GCA_963725865.1. GTDB lineage: Bacteria > Eisenbacteria > RBG-16-71-46 > RBG-16-71-46 > RBG-16-71-46 > CAVSAC01. The sequence goes on along the minus strand of CAVSAC010000010.1, from coordinate 54,806 downwards.
ATGTTCTTCGACGACGCGGTGCGCGGCGCCGGCTTGCTCGGCCTCACGCTCACCTCGCGCAACAAGCAGGATCCCGACCCGATCCCGATGTGCGGCGTGCCGTGGCACCAGCGCGACGCGTACGTCGCGCGGCTGCTGCGGCTCGGGCACAAGGTGGCGATCTGCGAGCAGCTCGAGGACCCTGCGCAGGCGAAGGGCATCGTGCAGCGCGGCGTCACCGAGGTGCTCACCCCCGGCTCGGTGACCGGCGACGGCTTCCTGGATCCGGCCGCGAACAACTTCCTGGCCGCGCTGTGGCCCGCCGACGAGATGCTCGGCGTGTGCCTGGCCGACGTCTCGACCGCCGAGGTGAAGCTGGCCGAGTGCACGTGGGACGAAGCGCCCGGGCTGCTGTCTCGCCTGCGGGTGGCCGAGTGGGTGGTGCCCGCGCCCGACGAGCTGGCGCCCGCGCTCGCCGCACGGCTCGAAGCCGCGCGCCGCGGCGCCGCCGGCGCGCTGAGCACTGCGCGGGCCGACCGCTTCACCGACGAGCGCCCGTTGCGGGCGCGCTGGCCGTACGCGCTGGCGCTGCTCGAGGCGAGCCCAGCGGCCCGCGCGGCCGCCGCCGGAGCGCTCGACTACCTCGACCGCATGCAGGGCGGCGAGGCCCTGCGCAGTGCGCGGGTCGAGCGCTGGGGCGAGGACGAGACGCTGCGCTACGACGCCGCGACCGCTCGCCACCTGGAGCTGTTCGAGCCGCAGCCGGGCGGCGAGGCGAGTCACACGCTGTGGCACCACATGGACCTGACGACGACCGCGCCCGGCGCGCGCCGGCTGCGCGCGTGGCTCGAGCGCCCGCTGGCCACGCTCGCGCCGCTCGAGCGCCGCCAGGCCGCGGTGGCCACCTGGCTCGAGGCGGTCGGGGCGCGCGGGCAGTTTCGCCTGGCGCTGCGCGGGCTGCCGGACCTGGAGCGGCTCGCCGCGAGATTGATCGCGGCGCGCGCCACGCCGCGCGACCTGGGTGCGCTGCGCGACGCACTCGTGCGGCTGCCCGCGCTGCGCGACTCGCTTGCGGCACTTGGCGACGCGCTACCGGCCGAACGCGCCGCCGCACTGGCGGTGGATCCCGCGCTGGCCGAGCGCCTGAGCGCCGCGCTGGTCGACGAGCCGCCGCCGACCTCGAACGAGGGCGGACTGGTGCGCGCCGGCTACGACGCGCATCGCGACCACCTGCACGAGCTGGCGCACTCGGGCAAGCGCTGGATCGCCGACCTCGAGGCCGGAGAGCGGGCGCGCACCGGCATCCCGAGCCTCAAGGTCGGATACAACCGCGTGTTCGGCTACTACCTCGAGGTCACGCGCGCCCACACCGACAAGGTGCCCGCCGACTACGAGCGCCGCCAGACTCTCACCACCGCCGAGCGCTACGTCACGCCCGAGCTGAAGGCCAAGGAGAGCGAGGTGCTCGGCGCGGAGGACAAGCTCCAGGCGCACGAGCACGAGCTGTTCGTGGCGCTGCGCACCTGGGCGGCCGGCTTCGCCGGCTCGCTGCAGGCGGCCGCCGACGCGCTGGGCACGCTCGACAGCGAGGTCGCGCTGGCCGAGGCCGCGGCGCGCTTCGGGTGGACGCGGCCCGAAGTCGACGACAGCGATCGCCTGGTGCTCGAGGACGCGCGCCATCCGGTCGTCGAGCGCCTGATCCCGCGCGGGGAGTTCGTGCCGAACTCCGTCACGCTCGATGGCACGCGACGCCAGATCCTGCTGCTGACCGGGCCCAACATGGGCGGCAAGAGCACCTACCTGCGCCAGACCGCGCTGATCGTGCTGCTCGCGCAGGCCGGCTCGTGGGTGCCGGCCACACACGCCACGATCGGGCGCGTGGACCGCCTGTTCACGCGCGTCGGCGCGTCGGACCGCCTGGGCGCCGGGCAGAGCACGTTCATGGTCGAGATGCAGGAGACCGCCGACATCCTGCGCTCGGCGAGCCCGCGCTCGCTGGTGCTGCTCGACGAGATCGGGCGCGGCACCGCGACCTACGACGGCCTGGCCCTCGCGTGGGCGGTGACCGAGCACCTGCACGACCCCGCCGGCCCGCGCCCGCGCACCATTTTCGCCACCCACTACCACGAGCTGACGCAGCTCGCCGAGCGCCTGCCCCGGCTCGTCAACGTGCACGTGACCGTGAAGGAGCGCGGGCAGGACGTGGTGTTCCTGCACCGTATCGCCGAGGGCGCCGCCGACCGCTCGTACGGCATCCACGTCGCACGCCTCGCCGGCCTGCCTATGGAGGTGATCGAGCGCGCGCGCGAGGTGCTCGAGGAGCTGGAGAGCGAGCGCACCGTCGAGCAGCTCGAGTCCCACGGCAAGAGCCGCCGCGCGAAGCGTGACGAATCGCAGCTCGGGCTCTTCGCCGCCGCGCCCCCGCCGCCGCACCCGGCCGGCGAGGCGCTGAAGGCGCTCGACGTCGAGACGCTGACGCCGCTCGAAGCGCTCAACCTGCTGGCGAAATGGAAGCGGGAGTGGGGGAGCGGGGCTTAGATCGCCCGACCGCGACGTTCGGCGTCGCGCCGAACGGAGCAGCGTGAGACGCGCTCTGAGATCCCGAGCGGCGATCCTGATCTCCTCTGCGAGTTCGGCTCCGAACGTGCGGTAGCCCCAGGCTACAGTCTCCTCACGTGCCAATCCCGCTCGCCACCCCACTTGTGCCGAACGAGTCTCTGAATGTCGACAAGTGCACGGGCTCCTTGCGTGCGCTCGCAGGTGCCAGGCTTGCGATCGCTGCGCGAACTCGTGCCTCGAGCGGGGCGTCGGGTATGTCGTCCGCGAGCGTTGCCGCGCGCTGCGCCTCGTCAGCTCGGAAGCCGAGTGCCCGGAGCCACGGGATCACCTCGTCCACGCCGGACTGCTGGGCTGACGCGCTGTCGCGCTCGGGCGGCTGCTTCGCATTACGTGACACGGCCACCCGGCGCCGAGCTTCGTCACGCTTGTGGCGCATGAAGTCGGCTCCAAACATCCTCTCGGCGGAGAACTGGTTGTGCGCCCGGCATTGCAGGCGCATCTGCGACACGCTCGCCTGACCGCCGCGCGCGAACGCCTCGACGTGGTCGAACTCGAGCCGGGCACGGGCCTCGCAGCGATGACCCTTGTCGCCACGAACGTGCACTGGCCACCGTCGCGCTGCCACACCGCGCGCCGGACTGCGGCGGGCACGTAACGGCTGTCCTCGGTGCGGCGCCCACGGCTCGGGCACGAGCGGGCGGTGGCGGCGAAGCGGCGCTGCTCGAGCTTGGCGACCAGCGCGTCGAGCGCACGATCCAGCACCTGGGCGAGGTCGCCGTGGGGCAGCGTGTGGGCGAGCAAGGACTGTGCGTAGTGCAGCTTGTCGTGAGTGTCCTGCGCGATCGTGACCTGCAGCGCGAAGCGGCCGGGCGAGAGCGGAGCGAGCTTGCCGCGCGACATCGCAGGATCAACACGCCCCGGGGCGTGTTGGCTCACGTGGTCATGAACCGGCGCCAGTGCCGGTACGCTACCCGGCGCACCCACGGGCTCCAGCGCATGTTCAGAAGTCGTCACGTGAACATGCCCCGGGGCATGTTGTTCTCCGATTTCACAAGGTGCGAGGGACTGCAGCAACGTCGGCAGGTCCGGCCGCGGGAAGCGCTCGGCGATCAGCCGTTCGAGCTCGGGCTTGGACCTGCTCGCCGCGGCGGCCAGCAGTTCGTCGGCAGTGTCCGGGCTGAGGTGCGGCGCCAGCAGCACCACCGCGCTCAGGTGCAGGCGGCCGTCCGCCAGGATCGGGAAGATGGCCGGGAACCGCCGCGCGACCCGGGCGGCCTGGATGCGCTTGGCGGCCGCGTCCTCCGACAGCTTCAGCTCTCCGACGCACCAGGCGTACATCGAAGGGTAGGCCGCCGGCAGGTAGAGCTTGCGGGCATCGACCTCGGCGAGATGCGCGAGCAGCGCCGCGGTGGTGGTGCGGTCCTGGGCAACGAGTGCGGCCAGGTCATGCAGCAACACGTGGTCCGACAGATGCGACAGCGAGTAGCACTTCATGGCGGGACTCCGCGGCGGGGGCAGAGTCGCGGGGGCAGTCTCTACTTCTAGCACGCGCGTTCGCGGCGTCCGTGCCTGCCCAGAGAGTGAGTCTCGCGGGGCGTCACGAGGCAAGAGGGCAACGCGGAGAAATCGCGCTGCCTGCGCGCAATCTGCGCACGCACGCGCACGGTTGAAGCACGAGCGGTGGGTCTGCGCACGCCCGGGTCCGCGAAGCCTGTCACGCGGAATCGCAATCGATCACTGCGATCCCCGCAATCACTCCGACTGACTTCGCCACGGCAACCGTCTCGCGCTCAGACCCGTCGTGCGCCCTTGCCCATCCACACCGACTTCGCGACGGCGACCGCCTCGGGGTCGGGCGCCGGGGCTTTCGAGGGCGCCCGCGGCGCCTTCGCGGGCGCAGGCATCGCCATCCCGATCAGCGCCTCGACCGGAATCAGTCGCGCAGCCTCGCGCCGCCGCCGTTCCACGTGAACGTCCGCTCGCGGGGGCGCGTCGGGGCGGTCGCGCCGGTAGGCCATCAGGCGCGCCCAGTGCGTGGGGCGCTCGCGCTCGATCCACGCTTCCAGCTCGTAGGCGTCGTGGAACCAGGCGCGAATGTCCGCGAGCGGCAGCCGGCGTTCGCACGAGCGCGGGTCGTACTCGCGGCACAGCACCGGATGGCGCCCGTGGATCGCGCAGCGGCCGTCGTCCTGGAGCTGCGTGCAGCGCGTCTCGATGTGCAGGAACCAGTGTTCGGGGCGCTCCACGTACATCTGGATCGCGCCGTGATGCAGCGCCCAGATCCACTGGTCGTACTCCCACGCGGCGCGCGGCGCGTCGACCTCGACGATGATGTAGGTGCAGCATTTGACACAGCCGGCGCACAGATCGGCGTTCTCGGCCGGGGCGAGATCCTTCGCGTCGCGCCCATCGTCCTCGACGGGGGCGATGGTGTGGTGGTGTGGATCGTGGGGTCCGTGGCCCTTCATCCTCGGCTTCAGTCCTTCTTCTCGGCGCGCTGCTTCCCCTCGCCGGCGACGCCCTTCCAGATCAGGCCGACCGCCGAGAGGATGAGCGAGGCGAGCAGCGTGGTGAGGGCGCCGTGCACGTGGAGGCCGGGCACGATCGCCGCGGTCACCCACAGCATCAGCGCGTTCAGCACCAGCAGGAACAGCCCGAGGGTGATGAACGTGATGGGCAGGGTGAGGATGAAGAGGATGGGCTTGAGGATGGTGTTGGCGACCGCCAGCACGATCGCGCCCAGCAGCGCGGACTGCCAGTTGTCCACCGTGAAGCCGGGCAGGATCCCCGACATCGAAAGCGCCATCATTGCGCCGCCCATCACCACGAAATAGAGCAGGTGCTTCAGCACGGGGCCTCCGGCCGCCTACGCTCTCTCGACCACCACCGCGGTGCCGTAGGCGAGCACCTCGGTCACTCCCTCCGCTACCTCGTTGGCGTCGTAGCGCATCGCCACGATGCCGTTGGCGCCCATCTGGACGGCGTGCTCGACCATCAGGTCGAACGCCTCCTCGCGCGCCTTCTCGCACAGCTCGGTGTAGAGCGTGATGTTGCCGCCCACCAGCGTCTGCAGGCTGGCACCCAGGTTGCCCAGCACCGAGCGCGACCGCACGGTGATGCCACGCACGATCCCGAGCGGGCGCACGATGCGGGTGCCGGGCACTTCGAGTCCGGTGGTGATCATGGATCGGTCCATCGCCCCTCCTCGCGCGACGGCGTCAGCGCGCGCCGTCGAGCACGTGCAGGCAGTTCTCGAAGCGGCCGAACGAAGGCATCAGGTAGACGCCGTTCGCCATCGACCTGGCCCTGGCCAGCAGCTCCTGCGCGAGTTCCACGCCCACCTTCTGGCCCTCGTTGCCGGCCTCGTGCATGCGGGCGCGGATCCACTCCGGCACCGAGATGCCGGGGACCTCGTTGTGCAGGAACTCGGCATGGCGGAACGACTGCAGCGGCAGCAGCCCGATCAGGATCGGGATGCTGGTGAGCCCGCTCAGCCGCTCGACGAAGCGCTCCCAGCACGCCAGCTCGTACACCGGCTGCGTCATCACGAAGTGCGGACCGGCATCGAGCTTGCGCTTCACGCGCTCGAACTCCGCGTCCAGGTCGTCGGCAGTGGGATTGACGCCGCAGCCGATCGCGAAATTCGTGGCCGCGCCGATCGAGGTGCCGGCGAGGTCGGTGCCCTGGTTCATCTGATGAACGATCTTCATCAGGCCGACCGCGTCGGTGTCGAACACCGCGGTGGCGTTGGGGTAGTCGCCGAGGCTCGGTGGGTCGCCGGTCAGGCACAGGATGTTGCGCAGCCCGATCGCGTGGGCGCCGAGCAGGTCGCTCTGCAGGCCCATCAGGTTCCGGTCGCGCGTGGTGAAGTGCAGGATCACCTGCAGGCTCGGCGACTGCGCCCGCACCTGGTAGGCGAGCGACATCGCGCTCATGCGGATGCGCGCCATCGGCGAGTCCGCGATGTTCACGGCGTCGACGCCGCGCGCGGCCATCAGGCGCGCGCCCTCGAGCACCTTGGCGGTGTTGACGCCGCGCGGCGGATCGATCTCGACCGAGACGGTGAAGCGCTCGCGCATGGTGCGCAGCAGCAGCGGCTCCTCGGCGCGCGCGGGCGCCTCGGCAGGCGCGGGCGGCGGCTGGAGCACGTGGATCTCGGCACCGGGGGCGAGCTTCTCCGCCGGCAGGTGCGAGGCGAGCCGCTCGCGCATCGCCCGGATGTGGGCGGGCGTGGTGCCGCAGCAGCCGCCCACCAGGCTGGCGCCGACCTCGATCGCGCGGGCGGCGAACTCCCCGAAATACTCGGGGCTCGACATGTAGAGGAAACGCCCGTCCACGAAGTGGGGCAGGCCCGCGTTCGGCATCGCCGAGACCGGGGTGCCCTCGGCGGCCGCCACCACCTCCACGAGCACCTCGAGCGTGGCCTGCGGGCCGACGCCGCAGTTGACGCCGACCACGTCGGCGCCCGACTGCTTGAGGGCGCGGACGCACACCACCGGTGTGTGTCCGTACATGGTCTTGCCGTCCTCGCCGAACGTCATCTGGGCGATCACGGGCAGGTCGAGCGAGACGCGCCGCACCGCGCGCAGCGCGGCCAGCACTTCCGCGAGGTCCTGGAACGTCTCGAGGATGAACGCGTCGCAGCCGCCCTCGAGGAGGCCTTCGGCGGTGGCGCGGAAGTACTGCTCGGCCTCCTCGACGGAGATGTGGCCGAACGGTGCCAGGGGCTTGCCGAGCGGGCCGATCGAGCCCGCCACGAAGGCGTCGTGCCCGACGATCTCGCGGGCCGCGCGGGCCACCTTGACGCCCTGGCGGGCGATCAGGCGCACCTTCTCCTCGAGCCCATGATGGCCGAGCCGGACGGCGTTGGCGCCGAAGGTGTTGGTCTCGATCACTTGGGCGCCCGCCGCCAGGTAGTCGCGGTGGACCGACTCGACCAGCGTCGGCTTCGAGAGATTCAGCTCGTCGAAGGACTGATCGAACGGCACGCCTTTCTCGTAGAGGAGGGTGCCCATCGCGCCGTCGGCCAGGAGCGGGCCGCGCGCCAGTCGCTGCAGGAAGGGAGAGGCCATGAGGGGCGCACTCTAGGGCGCGGCGGGACGGGTTTCAAGCGACGGCAAAGCCTGCGCATCGCACCGGTTCAGGCGTTGGCGCGCTCCGCACCCTCTGCTAGAGTGCGCCGCCGTGACTCCCCGCTGGCTGTGCGCCCTCGCGCTCGTCCCCGCCCTCGCGGCATCGCCGCGGCCCGCCGGCGCGGCCCCGTCCGTTCCCACCCTCGACATCGACGCGCTGCGCCCCGGCCAGACCGCCGTGGTGCGCACCGTGTTCGAGGGTGCCAAGATCGACACCTTCTCGGCCGAGATCCTCGGCGTCCTCCACAGCGGACGCGCCGACGGCGACATGATCGTGGCGCGGGCGCTCTCCGAGCGCGTGGTGCGCTCCGGGGTCGCCGCCGGCATGAGCGGCTCGCCGGTGTACGTCGACGGGCGGCTGATCGGGGCACTGTCGTCGGGCTGGCAGTTCTCGAAGGAGCCGGTCTTCGGCATCACGCCGATCCAGGAGATGCTCGCGGTGCTGGATCTGCCCGACGCCCCGCCCGGCGAGCCGAGCAACGGCCCCGCTGGAGTCGAGCTGGGCCGCGGCGGCCCCGCGCCGCGATTCCGCGAGTTCCACTGGGACGACGACGACGCGGCGGCTGATCCGCCCGTGGCTACCACGCCGGAGCCGCTCTCCGGGCGGCCGCTGCGGTTGCCGATCCCGCTCGTGTGCAACGGCCTCGATCCCGCGGCGCTCGACGCGCTCGCGCTCACCGTCGCGCCGCTCGGCTTCACCGCGGTGCCGGGCGGACGCGCGGTGGGGGCCGGGCCCTCCGCGGACGCGCTGGTGCCGGGTGCCGCGGTCGCGGTGGACGTGATGCGTGGTGACCTGCAGCTGTCGGCGATCGGCACCGTGACCTATCGCGACGGCGACCGCATCCTGATCTTCGGGCATCCGTTCTTCCAGGCGGGCGAGGTGAGCCTGCCGCTGTCGACCGCAGAGATCGTCACCGTGATCCCGAGCCTCGGCTCGTCGTTCAAGCTCGGCGTCCGCGGTCAGCCTGCCGGCGTGGCGACCCAGGATCGCCGCCCCGCGGTCGCGGGCCGCGTGGGGGGCAGCGCGCGCCTGATGCCGCTGCGCGTCACCGTCAGCGGGCCGCGGCGCCCGCGCCAGACGTTCCGCTTCGAGAGCATCGAGGACCGCTTCATCGCGCCCGGCCTGATCGGGGCCGCGGCCGGCAACAGCCTGCTCGAGAGCGGCGGCGCGAGCGGCGCGCAGACGTTGCGCTGGACGCTGCGTCTCTACCGTGCGGGCGCGGTTCCGTTGGTGATCTCCGACGTGGCGGCCGGCGACGCGCCGCCGAGCGATTTCGCGGGCGGCGTCGTCTCGCCGCTGCGCTTCGTGCTCAACAACCCGTTCGCGCGCGTGACACTCGACAGCGTGACGGTGGACGTGGTGGTGGACCCGGTGCGCGAGCAGTGGGCGCTGCGCAGCGCGCGGCTGCTGTCGGCCAGCGTGCGACCCGGCGGGACCGCGCGGGTGCGGGCCGAGCTGGAGCGCTGGCGCGGCGGCACCGAGGTGCGCACGCTCGACGTGGCGGTGCCGGAGGAGACCCCGGATGGGCACTACCTGTTGTTCATCGGCGGCGCGACGGAGTACACGCGCTACGAGTCCACCCGCCTGCCCGCGCACTTCCAGCCGACCTCGCTCGACGACGCGTGGCGCCGCCTGCAGGCCTCGCGCGGCAGCGACGGCCTGTACGCCGCACTGCTGGCGCGCGCGCCCGAGGTGACGTCGGACGGGCGCGACTATCCCGACCTGCCGCTGTCGGCGCTGACCGTGCTCGCGAGCCCGCTGAGCGCCGGCGAGCGCGGACGCCGCGGCGAACTGGCGATGCTCGGCGAGCAGCGCGACGCGCTGCCCGGCGTGGTGCGCGGTCAGCTGCTGCTCGACGTCAACGTCGATTCGAAAGCCCCATGACCACCGGAGGGTTCGTGCCGTCCACTCGCAAGTGCTCCCGCGCCCCGCTCGCGTGCCTGCTGCTGATGGTCGCGCTCGCCGCGGCGCCGGCATCCGCATCCGACACGCAGTGGTGGATCGCCGACAGTCCGGCCGACCACGCGAAGGGCGAGGCGCGCGGGATCGTCGCCGGCCCCGACGGCGTGCTCGAGCTGGGCCCCGCGGCGGTGCAGACCCGCGCCGACAGCCTCGGCGTGGTGTGGGCGCTCGCGGTGCTGAAGGACGGCTCGGTCGCGATCGGCGGCGACCACGGGCGCATCGACCGCTGGACGCCCGACGGCCGCATCCGCCCGTGGGCGCGGGTGAGCAGCGGGCAGGTGCTGGCACTCGCTGCGGACGGCGACGGCGTGGTGGCGGGGACCGGTCCCGACGGGATGCTGTGGCGGATCTCGGCGCGCGGCGACACCACGCGGCTCGCGCGCACCGGCGAGCGCTACGTGTGGGCGCTGGCGCCGGCCGCGAAGGGCGGCTGGTGGGCGGCATCCGGCACCCGCGGGCGCCTGCTGCGGATCGCCGAGGGCAGCGTGCGCACGGTGCTCGACACCGACGAGAGCAACCTGGTGTGCCTGCTGCCCGATGGACACGGCGGCGTGTACGCCGGTGGGGACTCGCGCGGGCGGCTGGTGCACGTGGCGGCCGACGGCACCGCGCGCACCGTGTTCGACGCGGCCGAGGACGAGATCCGCGCCCTCGCGTTCGGCGCCGACGGCGCGCTCTACGCCGCCGCGCTCAGCGCCTCGGCGGTGAACGAGGACGACGACAGCGACAATCCGCGGCCCGCGACCGCGGCGGTGAGCGGTGGGCGCACGGTGGTCTACCGGATCGTGCCGGACTCCTCCGCGTTCGCGCTGTGGACCGCGCCGCAGACATTCGTGTTCGCGCTCCAGCGCGCCGGCGACGCGGTGGTGGCGGCGACCGGATCGCGCGCGGCGCTCTACCGCCTCGAGCGCACCGGCGCCTCGCAGCTGCTGGCGCTGCCGCAGGGCCAGGTCACCGCGCTCGCCGAGGGTCCCGGCGGCCTGCTGTTCGCCGCGACCTCGAATCCCGCCGCGCTCTGGAAGGTCGGCCCCGCGCGCGCGAGCCAGGGCGAGCTGCTCTCGCAGGTGTACGACGCGCGCCGTTTCGCGCGGTTCGGATCGCTGCGCTGGAACGGCGCCGCCAACGGCGGCCGCGTGGACCTGTTCGCGCGCTCCGGCAACAGCGATCCGCCCGACACCACCTGGACCGCGTGGGCGGGCGGCAACGCCGCCGACGGCGCGGTCAAGCCCGCGCTGCCGAACGCCCGCTACCTGCAGTGGAAGGTCGTGCTCGCGGGCGGCAATCCGCGCGTCGCGTCGGTCGAGGCCGCCTGGCGCGAACAGAACCAGCCGCCGCGCATCGAGGAGCTGACCGTCGCGCCTCAGGGCAGCGGGTTCCGCGAGGGCGAGCTGCAGCCGCGCATGGAGGCCGTCACGCAGACGCTGGCGGGCGGGCAGAAGGTGGAGTACTCGGTGCCCGGCACTCCCAGCCCCAAGCTGCTGCGGGCGCTGCCGGCCTGGGCGCGTGGGCTGCGCACCGTGCAGTGGAAGGGCGTCGATCCGAACGGCGACGCGCTGCGCTACCGCGTCGACGCGCACCACGAGCCCGACGGCGCGTGGTTCAAGCTCGGCGAGGACCTCGACGACAGCGCGTTCACGTGGGACACCAACGCGCTGCCCGACGGACTCTATCGGCTGCGCGTGCAGGCGAGCGACGCGCCCGGCAACGCGGTGGGCGAGGAGTACCTGACGCAGGTGCTCTCGGAGCCGTTCACGCTCGACAACACGCCGCCGGTGGTGAGCGCGTTCGAGGCCACCGCGGAGCCCGGCGCGATCCGCGTCAGCGGCCGCGCCGAGGACGCCACGAGCCCGCTGTCGCGGCTCGAGGTCGCGATCGACGACGGCGACTGGCGCACCGTGAGCCCGGACGGGGGCCTCACCGACGAGCGCGCGGCGGCGTTCCGCGCGCGGCTCGACAAGGTCGAGGCGGGCGAGCATTCGGTGAGCGTGCGCGCCGTCGACCTGGCGGGCAACGCGGCGATCCGCTCCGCGCGGGTCGTCGTGCCGAAGAGCCGCTAGCGCGGCGTCAGGCGCCCGCCCGTGAGCGCTCCGCGCCCCCCGCTCCAGCTCGTCGAAGGCACGCCGGCGGCGCATCCGCCGGGTCCGTTCGGCGCGGCGCTCGAGCTGTGCGCGCTCGGGCTCGGGTTGCTGCTGGCGGTGGCGCTGCTCGGCCGCCTGCCGTCGTGGTTCTGGGCGCTCGGCACGTTCCAGGCGCTCTACGCGGTGGCGTTCGCGTTCTACGCGCTCGCGCTGCTGCGTCTGCCCCGCTATCGCGCGCTCCCGCGCGTGGAGTGGGCGGTGTTCGGAGTCGCGCTGGCGGCGCGGCTGGTGCTGCTGCCCCTGCCGCCGTCCTTGTCCGGCGACCTGTTCCGCTACGTGTGGGAAGGACAGGTGCTGGTCCACGGTGGCAATCCCTACACCCAGAATCCGCTCGATCCGGCGCTGACCGCGCTGCGCGACGGCCTGATCTGGCCGGGGATCAACCACAAGGAGCTCGCCACCATCTATCCGCCGCTCGCCGAGGCGGGGTTCGCGCTGGTGGCGTGGCTGTCGCCGACGGTGCTGGCGATGAAGGCGTGGGTGGTGCTGCACGATCTCGCACTGGTGCTGGTGCTGATGGTGTGGGCGCGGCGGCGCACCGGCAGCGCCGCCGCGGCGCTCGCGTACGCGTGGAATCCGCTGGTGCTCGTGCACTACGCGGGCAGCGGGCACAACGATCCGACCGCGATGCTGTGGATGGTGCTCGCGTTCGTGCTGGCGGCCGAGCGCCCGGTGGCCGCCGCGGTCTGCCTGGCGGCCGCGGCGATGGTGAAGCTGGTGCCGCTGGTGGCGCTGCCGTTCGTGATGCGGAGCTGGCCGTGGCGGGCGCGGGTGGTGGCGGTGGTGCTGCCGGCCGTCGGCCTCGCGTGGTTCTGGAGCCTCACTCGGGCGACCTACTCGGGGCTCGCCGCCTACTGGGGCCAGTGGCGCAACAACGAGCTGGTGTTCGTCTACCTCGACCGGCTGTGCGGCGGGTTCGCGCCCGCGCGCTCGGTGTCGCTGCTGCTGGTCGGCGCCGTCTGCGCGCTGGCGTGGTGGCGCGCGCGCAGCCCGGAGGACGCGACGCGCAGCGGGCTCGGCGCCGTGCTGCTGACCTCGCCGGTGCTGCACCCGTGGTACCTGGGCTGGATGCTGTGCTTCCAGCCGCTGCGCCTCGGGTGGGGGTGGCTGGTGCTCTCGCTCACCGCGATCCTCAACTACGGCGTGCTCGCGACGCCGTCCGAAGGCCGTGCATTCCACCTCCCGCTGGCGTGGCGCTGGGTCGAGTACGGGCTCCCGGCCGCCACCGTCCTCGTGCTCGCGCTGCGCGCACGCCGGACACCGCCGGCCGCCTGACGAAGGGACGACTCCCCATGTTCCGACCGCTGCTCGAAGCCGTCCGCCGGCAGGTCGACGGCGCCCGCGCGCTCGCCGACGTCCGCGCGATCGCGCGCTTCCATCGCATTCAGGCGAGCCCGGGCTACGACGAGGCGGCGGAGTGGTTGAGGGGCTCGCTGCGTGCACTCGGTGTCGAGCCCGAGGTCGAGGCGGTGACCGGCGACGGCCGCACGCGCTACCTGGGCGCGATGATGCCCGAGGGCTGGTGGTGCGACCAGGCGCGCGCCGTCGTGATCGACGGTGGCCGCCGGGAGCCGGTGGCCGACTGGTCCGAGGAGCCGCTGTCGCTGATCCAGCGCAGCGCGCCGGCCGAAGGGCGCTTCGCGATCGTCGACGTGGGCGAGGGGACCGAGCCCGCGCACTACGTCGGCCGCCCGGTGAGCGGGGCCGTGGTGCTGGCGTCGGGGCCCGCGATGCGCGTGCACGCGCTGGCGGTCGAGCAGCACGGCGCGGCCGGGATCCTGACCGACACGCGGCGGCTGGTGGACCCGGTGCGCGGGCCCGACACCGATCTGGACGCGATCGCGTACACGTCGTTCTGGTGGGCGGGCGACCAGCCGCGCGGCTGGGGCTTCGCGCTCAGCCCGCGGGTTGCGCGGGCCCTGCGCGAGCGGTTGCGCGCTGGCGCGCAACTGGAGGTGGAGGTGCTGGTGCGCTCGCGGGCGTTCGCGACCGCGATCCCGCTGGTCTCCGCCGTGGTGCCCGGGGAGCGGGCGGGCGAGGTGGTGGTGCTCGCGCACCTCTGCCACCCGCGACCCTCCGCGAACGACAACGCCTCGGGCGCGGCGGCCGCGCTCGAGTCGCTGCGCGCGCTGCTGGCGCTGCGGCGCGCGGGCGTGCTCCCGGCCGCCCGTTCGCGCAGCGTGCGGTTCCTGTGGGTGCCCGAGCTGACCGGCACGTTCGCCTGGCTGGGTCGCGATCCCGGGCGAGCGCGGCAGGTGGTCGCGGCGCTCAACCTCGACATGGTGGGGGCCGACCAGGAGGCGGTCGGCAGCACGTTCCTGCTGGAGCATCCGCCGTGCTTCGCCGCGTCGTTCGCCGAGCCGCTGCTGGGACGCATCCGCGAGGAGGCGGTGGACTGGGTCCACTCGTACAGCGGCCCCGGCTACGTGCCGCGCACCCGCATGGCCGAGGTGCCGTATTCGGGCGGCAGCGACCACGCAGTGTTCATCGATCCCGCGATCGACGTGCCGTGTCCGCTGCTGATCCAGTGGCCGGACCGCTACTACCACTCCTCGCTCGACACGCCCGAGCGCTGCGATCCGCGCTCGCTCGCGCTGAGCGCGCGCTGTGCCGCGACCTACGCGGCGTTCGTGGCGGCCGCGGCGGACGACGAGGTGCGCTGGCTGCTGGGGCTGGTGGGGCGCAACGCGCGCCGGCGGCTGCTGGCGGCGGCCGAGGCGACCGATGCGGGCCGCCGCGTCGCGCGCGAGCGACTGGGCGCTCACGCGGCGCTGGCGAGCCTCGCGCGGTTCGGGCTGCCGGAGTCCGAGGTGGTCACCGCGATCCGCACGCTCGGCGAGTTCGCCGGCCGCGAGGGTCTGCCGCCGCAGGGCGAGCTGCCCGCCGCGCTCACCGCCGAGGGTGGCGTCACGCGGCGCACCGCGCGGCCGGTGCGGCTGCACGGCGCCCCGCTCGAGACGATGCGTCACGTGCTGCCCGGCTGGCGCGATCAGACGGCGGCGGAGCGCGAGCAGCGGCGGGCCGAGGACCTGGCCGCGCCCGGGGGCGAGACCACGTTCGAGCTGGCGTGGTACGCCGCCGACGGAGAGCGTACGCTGGGCCAGATCGCGGTGTTGGTGTGGATCGAGAGCGGCGTGGCCGCTCCGGATGCGATCGAACGGTTCTTCGCCTGGACCGCGCGGCTCGGCCTGTCGCGCCTGGAGGATTGAATGGAGCATCGCCGCACGCGCTACGGCTACGTCCTGCGGCTCGACCCCGGCGACGAGATCGTCTCCACGCTCAAGGCCTTCGCGGCGAGCGAGAACGTGCGGGCCGGGACGATCTCGGGGATCGGGGCGGCGGGCGACGTCGAGCTGGGCTACTTCGTGCGCGGGAGCCGCGAGTACATCCGGCGCTCGTTCGCCGGCGAGTGGGAGATCGTGGCGCTCACCGGCAACTTCAGCGAGCTCGAGGGCGAGGGGTTCCCGCACTGCCACGTCACGCTCGGCGGCGAGGACTTCGCCGCCCACGGCGGACACCTGTTCCGCGGGACGGTGACCGTGACGTGCGAGATCCACGTGGTCACCGATCCCGACCCGATCCGCCGCCACGCGCGGCCGGACCTGGGATTCAACCCGCTCGCGCCGCGGGGCTGACCGCCGGAGACACCGGAGGCCACGACGCTGGTCGTGGCCTCCGGTCGACGTTCGCGGATGCGGCTACTTCTGGTACTGGCTGAGCGGCGCCAGCACCGCCTTCTTGATGAGCGCCTTCTTGCCGGGATTGCGACCGCCGCCGTTGGCGGACGGCAGCGAGGGGTCGGAGGCCAGCGCCACGATCTTGTCGACCACGTCCAGTCCGGCGATCACCTGCCCGAACACGGTGTACCCGCCGCGGTCGAGCGAGGCCTGCGGCGCCACGTCGATGAAGAACTGCGAGCCGCTCGAGGCGCGCGTGGGGTTCCCGCCGTCACCGAGCCGCGCGGTCGCGACCGCGCCGCGGATGTGCGGCAGCTTGATCTCGGCTGGCACCGTGTAGCCGGGTCCGCCCATCCCATCGTTCGCGGGGTCGGCGTCCTTCGAGTTGGGATCGCCTCCCTGGATCATGAAGCCCGGGATCACGCGGTGGAAGCTGGTCCCGTCGTAGAAGCCCTGGCCGACCAGCTTGCGGAAGTTCGCGCTGGTCTTGGGCGCCTCGACGTCGGCGAGCTTGATGACGATGTCGCCCAGCACCGTCTGGAGCACCACCGCCTGTGGGCCGGTGGCGGCGGGCTTGGCGGGTGCGGCCTTCGGAGCCGGGCTGTCCGCGCTGACGGCCAGAGTGGGCGCGGCG
Organism: Candidatus Eiseniibacteriota bacterium; assembly: GCA_963725865.1. GTDB lineage: Bacteria > Eisenbacteria > RBG-16-71-46 > RBG-16-71-46 > RBG-16-71-46 > CAVSAC01. Next base: position 38,724 of record CAVSAC010000010.1, on the reverse strand, counting down.
AGCAGCATCACGGCGGCGAGGCCCAACAGCGTTCGACGCATCACGTCCTCCTTGGGGATGTGGATGACCACGGGGAGACGGCCGGGGAGTCTAGGGGGGCGGCGCCCGGGGAGCAAGGCGCGCGCGGAGTTGCTATACTCCGCACCCGTTTCGCCGCGCGTCAGTCCCGCAACGCCGCCACCGCCCACAGGCGACCGGTGCGTCCCTGATCGCGACGATGGGAGTAGTACCAGTAGGGTTCGCAGGCGGTGCACACACCGGTGTCCACGATGCACGGCTCGGGCAGTCCCGCGGCGCCGAGGACGGCGCGCGCGGCGGCCGGTAGGTCGAGGTGCCAGCGGCCCGCGCGCCGTTCCGCGAACTCCGGCGGAAACTGGGACAGCACGTCTTCACGGACTTCGTAGCAGCACGACCGGATGCAGGGACCCAGGTGCACGGTGACCCGGGCCGCCGCGCAGCCGGCCGCCTCGCACATCGCGTCGAGCGCGGCGCGCGGCATGCCGGCGGCGATGCCACGCCAGCCGGCGTGGGCCGCGCACACCGCGCCGGGCGCGTGGAAGAGCAGGGGCAGGCAGTCGGCGATGGTGACCGCGAGCGCGACGCCGCGTGCGGTGGTCACCAGCGCATCGCAGTCCGGGGTGTGGCCGGGTCCGGTGACGCGGGCGACCGCGGTGCCGTGCACCTGGCCGGCGGTCGCGAGCGCCGCGGGAGCGAGCCCGAGCGCGGCCAGCATCCGGCGCCGGTTCTCGGCGACGGCGGCGGCGTCATCGAGCGTCGAGCGGCCGAGGTTCAGGGAGTCGAACGGCGGATCGCTGAGCCCGCCGCGACGAGTGGAGAAGGCGAGCAGGGCGTCCCCCGGCGCGACGAGGCGCCAGTGGGGCGGCGAGACGGAAGCGTCGAGCGTCCACATCGAGGGCGCAACCTAGTGAACGACCCGCACAGCGTCAAGCCAGCCGGCGAGAGGAGACACGTGAGCGTGAGAAGCATCGCGCGCAGTTCGGTCCTGGTCTTCGGATCCACCCTCCTGGCCGCGTGGGCCGCCGCACAGAGTCCCGCGCCGCGCGCGGCGTCGCCGCCGGCCGCCGCCCCCGCACCCTCCCCGGCGATCGCGACGGTCGGTACGCTGCGGATCGCGCGCGCCGAGCTCGACATGAGCCTTCAGCAGGCGCTCGTCGACTACCGCCAGCGGCTCGGCAGCGACATCCCGGCCGAGTTCCGCCCGATGGTCGAGCGCCAGATGCTCGAGAACCTCATTCGTAGCCGCCTGCTGATGCTGGAGGCCGGCCGCCTCAAGCTCAGCGGCACCGAGGCCGAGGCCGAGACCGAGCTGCGCAAGAACCCGTTCTTCCAGGAGAACGGCCACTTCAGCGAGGCGCGGTTGCAGGCGGTGAAGGTGCAGGACCCGCTGCGCTGGGCGCAGGCGGTCCAGCAGATCCGCACCCAGCTCGGCGCGATGAAGCTGAGCCAGCGGCTCGAGCGGGAGCACGCGGTCGACGCCGCGCCGCTGCGCGCGCGCGCCGAGCGCGAGCTGCAGCACGCCACCGTGGACGCGCTGGCGCTGCGCTTCGCCGACTTCGCGGGTACGTACGACGAGCCGCGCGAGTCCGAGGTGCTCGACTACTACCACGGCCATCCCGACGAGTTCCGCCGCCCCGAGCGCGTGCGCATGACGGTGGTGTTCGTGGACCGCCCGGCGCTCGCCGAGAGCCTGGCCGCCGACCCGGCCACGGTGCACGCGTGGGAGGAGGGGCTGCGCCCGCGAGCCGACAGCGTGCTCGCCGCACTGCGCGCCGGCGGCTCGATCGACTCGATCGGCGCGCTGCTGGGGGGCGTGCGCCGCGACGTGGTGGTCACGCCGAACTCGTTCCCCGGCTTCTGGGCGGGAGATGCCAAGACCAACGCCGCGGTGTTCACGACTCCGGTCGGCCAGCTGCTGGCGCAACCGGTGCGCGCGCATCCTGGCTGGCTGGTGGGACGCGTCGAGGAGCACGCGCCGAGCCGGCTCGCCGCCCTGACCGAGGTGGCGAAGGACATCCGCTCGCGCCTGCGCCGTGATGCCCGCGACTTCGGCAAGGAGCGCCGTCTCCACGAGATGTACGCGTCCGAGCGTGACAGCCTCGCGGGTCCCGGGCTGACGCTGCGCTACGCGCTCTTCGACACCGCGCGCGTCGTGATCCCGCCGCCGTCGGCGGCCGATCTCGATCGATTCTACCGCGGCCATCTCGCGGACTACTCGTCGTTCGACCGCGCCCAGGGGGCGGTGGTGGCGCGCAGCCTGTCTGAGGTGCGCGACGAGATCCGCCTGCGCTGGATGCGCGAGCAGCGCATCGAGGCCGCGCGGACCGCGGCCGAGCGCGTGTATCGCGCCTGGTCGACGAATCGCCGCGACGGGGCGGCGGAGAAGCTGGCGACCACGCTGCGCACCGTGGGCCCGGTCCCGGTCGGAGCCCCGGCCGACACGGGCGCCGCCGCCGCCGCGCTCGGTGACTCGCTGGCGCGGGCCGCGCTGCGGACGGGCGCCGGGTACGGTGCCTATCCCGGCGGCCGCATGGTGTGGCAGGTGATGGAGATCAGCGCGCGCGTCGACCCGACCTTCGAGCAGGCCCGCGCCCGGCTCGCGACCCGCCTGGCCGCGCGACAGGACGCGCAGGACGAGGCCGGGGCGAAGGCGCTCTACGACCGGGACCCGCAGCACTTCGCCACCGGCAACACGATGATGGTGTCGCGGCTCGTCGTGCCGTACCCCGCCCTGATCGACGTGCCGCTCACCCACGAGGAGGTGGAGCGCTGGCGGCAGGACCACTTCGACGACTACGCGGCCAGCGAGCAGGTCACGGCGCGCCACATCCTGATCAGTCCGAAGGACGCGAGCCCGGAGGCGGTGGAGGCGGCGCGCCAGCGCGCGCTCGAGCTGGTGGGACGCGCGCGCGCGGGCGAGTCCTTCGGCAGCCTCGCCAAGCAGTACTCCGACGACACGGCCACCAAGGACAACGGCGGCGACCTGGGGCCCTTCACGCGCGGCGTGATGCTCGACGCGTTCGAGCGGGCGGCGTTCGCGATGCAGGCGGGGCAGATCAGCGATCCGGTCCGCAGCGAGGTCGGCTGGCACGTCATCCAGTGCGTCGAGCACTTGTCGGCGGACGCGGAGCCGCTCACGCACGTGTACGTGAACGTCGCCTCCGACGCGGCTCGCGCGAAGGCCGAGCGCATCGCGCTGGCGCGAGCGGACAGTCTGCTGGCGCACGTCCGCACCACGGCCCAGGCGAAGGCCCTCGTGAATCGCACCGGCTTCATGCTGATCCCGATGCGCATCCGCATGGGCGAGCCGGTGCTGATCCCCGACGAGGTCGAGTACATCCACACGCTCGAGCGCATGAAGCCGGGCGAGCTCTATCCCACCATTCACCCGGTGAGGGGGTTCGGATTCGGCATCACTTGGGTGGACACCATCCTGCCCCCCGAGGCGCCGTCGTGGGACCTGGCGCGCAGCAAGGCGCTGCTGGAGTACCGGGGCGGCGCGGCGCGGCGGGTGTTGGTCACCAAGTGCGCGGAGCTCGATTCCATGATGGCCGCGGGCTGGTCGATCGACAGCCTCGGCACCCTGTTCGGCGGCCTCGAGTCCACTCCCGAGCTCCAGCGCGCGGGCGTGGTGCGGGGACTCGGCCGCGTCCCGTCCGAGCTCGATTCGCTGTTCTTTGGCGGCGAGCACTCGCCGCCGGCGATCCCGCCCGGGGGCGTGACGGGCTGGATGGAGTTCCCGAGCGGCCTCGGCCGCGTGCGGCTGGTCCAGCGGGTGGGGCCGCTGCCGGCCCAACTCGACGCCCGGGTCCAGAACGACGTCCGGGCCGCGACGGATACGGCGTTGCGGGGCTATTTCGACGGGCTCCGGCAGCGCTTCCCGGTTCGCATCCTGGACGCGCGGCTGCGCGACGTGGCGCTGCCCAAGCCACCGCCGGGCCACGGCGGCTGAGGCCATCGCAGGACGCCCGCGACGGGGGGCGCCGGCGTGCGAAACGCACGCCGGCGCCCGCCTCCCCGGGGTGGGTTCCCCCTGCAGAGCGGGCCAGGAGCGGCCGATACCCGTTGGTACGACGCCTGCTCGTTCCCTTTCGGGAGGCCCCGTGTCGGATGCCATGAGTTCGGTCGCACCCACCTTCAGCGAAGGCTCTTCGTTCCGAGTCGTCCTGGTCGATTTCGACTGGGAGGACGCGGACCTGCTGCCGGCGCTGCTCCGCCGTCCGGGGCTCTCCGTGCGGCTGGTGGCCGGCGAACGCAACGACGACGCCGGGCTGCGGGTCGCGGAGCTGTGCGGCCTGCCGCGCACCGTGGACCTCGCCGATCTCACGCGCGAGATCTTCGACCTCGCCCTGGTGAGCGAGCGCAGCGCGCGCCGCACGCAGGTCGAGGGGCTGCTGCTCGCGCTCGGAACTCCGTGCGCGGTGCCGCGTGCGTTCCTCGCCGGTGAGCGGCTCGAGGACGTCGACGTGCCGGGCATCGAGGCGCCGCTCGCGCTGCACGCCGCGGCGTTCGAGACCACGCTCGGCGGGCAGGCGTTCGACGCCATCGTCGAGCAGACGCTGCCGGACCTCGGGGACGACGCGCCCACCTCGCCGCAGCCGGTGCGACCCAGCGGCGTGCGTTCCATCGAGGTCGCCACGCTCGAGGACTTCCCGTCGCCGGCCGACCGCCTCGGTCTCGAGCAGGTGCTCGAGAGCCTGGTGGTGCACACCGGCGCGACCTCGGCGGTGCTGCAGGCAGGGCGCTCGGACGAGATGCACATCGTCGCGCACGTGGGCGGCGACGATCCGCTGCTCAAGGGACTCGTCGACCTCGCGGTCGAGCTCAACACGCCCCAGGTCGTCAGCCGCCTGACCGGGCCGGAGGAGGGCAAGGCGTGGGGCGCGTGGCCGTTCCGCACCACGCAGCGTCGCGGGGTGCTCGCGGCCGCCGCCATCGATCCCGCGATCGGCTGGACGAAGTGGGAACGGATGGTCGAGGAGCTGCGCACGACCTGGGACGAGCGCGACCGCGAGATGTCCGCGCCGGCGTTCCCGATGGTGCCCGAGGGCCGCGAAGGCTGGATGGGGGGCGACGAGTTCGGCACCCGGCTCGACCTCGCGGTGGAGCGCAACACCCGCGACGGGCTGCGCTTCACGATCCATCACCTGTCGTTCGTCGATGCGCCCGTGGCCGTGCGAGCGATGTGTGACGCGCTGCCGGGCCAACTACGCACCACCGACTGCATCTGCCGCCCCGGTGATCTCGAGGTGCTGATGCTCACCGCCGGCGAGACGGCGAGCTACGCCCACGTGCGGCGCCGCCTGCTCGCGCTGTGGGAGCACGCGTGGCACGAGAGCGGGCAGGCGCCGCCCGCGCCGCCGATCACCGACGAGAGCGTCACGCTCGGCGGCCCCGAGGACGCGATCCCGTTCCTCGCCCACGGCGCGCGGTGGCTCAACCGCGCCTGAGCGCGGCCGGTTCGCTCGCGGTGCCAGTACGCGCGCGCTCCGCGTGCGTTCCTTGACGCTCCTTCCACGGCTCTGTCACCCTGCCTCGCCATGTCCGCCGCCGTGCGTTCCATCCATCGTCTCGCTCCCGAGACCGCCTCGCGCATCGCCGCGGGGGAGGTCGTCGACCGCCCGCTGGCGGCCCTCAAGGAGCTGGTGGAGAACGCGCTCGACGCGGGTGCGAGCGCGATCGAGGTGCGGGTCGAGCGCGCCCTCGACCACCAGTTCCAGGTCGCGGACGACGGCGTCGGGATCGCGCCCGACGACCTCGAGCTCGCGCTCGAGCGGCACGCCACCAGCAAGCTGACGACGTTCGAGGATCTCGACCGTCTCGACACGCTCGGCTTTCGCGGCGAGGCGCTGCCGAGCATCGCCGCGGTCAGCCGCCTGCGCCTGACCAGTCGCGTCGCCGGCACCGAGGGCGCGGCGTTCCTGCTCCTGGAGGCGGGCGACGTCGTCACCCGCGGCGATGCCGCCCGCGCGCGGGGCACCACCGTGGAGGTATCCGACCTGTTCTTCAACGTGCCCGCGCGCCGGAAGTTCCTGCACTCGCCCGCGGGCGAGCTGCGCGCCGCGCTGCGGATGCTGGAGGCGTACGCGCTGGCGCACCCCGCGGTGGCGTTCCGGATGGTGGTCGACGACAAGCCGCGCTTCGACTGGCCGGCGGCCGCGGACGAGCGCGAGCGCGCGCAGGCGCTGTGGAGTCCACGGCTGGCGGCGCAGCTGCTGGCCGCCGAGGGCGAGCGCGACGGACTCCGGTTGCGGGCGCTGCTCGGGCTCCCCGAGCACGCGCGCGCCACCCGCGACGGCCAGGTGTTCCTCGTCAACCGCCGCTGGATCCAGAGCCCGTTGATCGCGCAGGCACTCCGCCAGGCCTACGGCAACCTGCTGCCGCCGGGACGCTTTCCGGCGGCCACGGTGTGGCTCACGGTGCCGCCCGCGCGGCTCGACGTGAACGTGCATCCGACCAAGCGCGAGGTGCGCTTCGCGGACGAAGACTCGGTGTTCTCGCTGGTGGCGGGCGCCTGCGCCCGGCCGCTCGCCGGCATGCACCCGCCGTTCACCGTCGTGCGCGGCGGCACGCCGGAGCCGCGCTGGGCGGAGCGCGTCCACGAGGGATCACCCGACCAGACCTACCTCGGACTCGACCTCGGCGCGGCGGGGCCCGCGGCGCCCGCGCCCGCGACCGGCGCGGAACCGGCCGCCGCCGGGGCCGGCGCGGAGGCGCTCGGTGCCGCCGTGCCGACGCCGGCCGCGAACGCCGAGCCGGAGCTGTGGCAGCTCCACCGCACGTACATCCTGGCGCCGGTGCGAGGGGGACTGGTCATCGTGGATCAGCACGCCGCGCACGAGCGCATCCTGTTCGAGGAGGCGATGGCGCGCCTGCACGGCGAGCGCGGGACATCGCAGGGGCTGCTGTTCCCGGCCATCGTCGACGTGTCGCGCGACCAGTTCGAGCTGCTGCTCGAGGTCGGCCCGTCGCTCGAGCAGCTGGGCTGGGATCTGGCGCCGCTCGGTCCGCCCACCGTGGTGATCCGCGGCGTGCCCTCCGGACTGCGGCACGAGCGGCCGGGGCAGCTCCTGCAGGACGTGCTCGACGGCATCGGCGAGAGCACCGGACGCACGGCCGCCGAGGAGGTCGCCGAGCGGCTCGCGCGCTCGTACGCCTGCCACGCGGCCACCCGCGCCGGGGACGCCCTCACCCAGACGGAGATGCGGGCGCTGGTGGACCGGCTGTTCGCGACCTCGCGCCCGCACGGCGATCCCCACGGGCGCCCCACCTTCGTGCGGCTCGAGCTGGACGAGCTGCATCGTCGCTTCGGACGCGCGTAGTCGGACGGGAGCCGGCCGATGGGAGAGAGCCGCGTGGTGGCGCTGGTCGGCACGACCGCGACCGGCAAGACCGCGCTCGGCGAGGCGCTGGCGGAGACGCTCGGCGCCGAGGTGGTGTGCGCGGATTCGCGCCAGGTGTTCGCGGCCCTCGACCTCGGCACCGGCAAGCCCGACGCCGCGGAGCGCCGCGCACGGCCGCACCATCTTTTCGACGCGCTGAGTCTCGGCGAGCGCGCGAGCGCGGGGTGGTACGCGCGCGCGGCCCGCGCCGCGTGCGCGGCGATCCACCTGCGCGGCCACCTCGCGGTGCTGGTGGGCGGCTCGGGCCTCTATCTGGCGGCCGCGCGGCGCGGCCTGGCGCAGGAGCCGCCGCACGACCCCGCACTGCGCGCCCGCCTGCGGGACGAGGCGGCGGCCCTCGGCGCCCCGGCGCTGCACGCGCGCCTGGCGCTCGCGGACCCCGAGACCGCGCTGCGCCTGGCGCCGAACGACAGCCAGCGCATCACGCGCGCGCTCGAGGTGCTGCTGGCGAGCGGGCGGCCGCTGTCGTGGTGGCAGCGGCAGCCGCATGGAGCGGCGGTGGCGGGGGAGTGGCGCACGCTCGAGCTGACGCTGGCGCCCGCGGCGCTCGAGGCGCGCATCCAGTCGCGCACGCGCTGGATGTTCGACCACGGTCTGGTGGAGGAGACGCGCGCGGTGGCGGCGGCGGGGCTGGCGCCCGCGCTGCGCGCGCTGCGGGCGGTCGGCTACGACGAGACGCTGGACCTGATCGAGGGCCGCATCGACCGCCCCGCCGCCGAGGCGCGGACGTCGCTGCGCACCCGCCAGCTCGCGAAGCGCCAGCGCACGTGGTTCCGCAACCAGGTCGAGGCCACGCGCCTCGACGGTAACGCCCCGCCGGCGACCCTGCTGCGCCAGGCCCTGCGGGCCATCACGGGCTGAGCGTCCGGGGCCGCCGCGCGCCAACCGCGACTCGCGCGAGACCGCGGCGTCGCCGCCGCACTGGCTCGCGCCGGGGCCGGCGACGGTGGCGCCGCCAGCGCCTCCGCATTGACAGACCCGATGCCGCTCACTAGCTTATGGGCGGTCTCTGCGCGGACACTTCATGGTGCGGGCATAGCTCAGTTGGTAGAGCGCGAGCTTCCCAAGCTTGAGGTCGCGGGTTCGAACCCCGTTGCCCGCTCCAACTTTCGTCCACACCGGCGCGCCGTCGCGACAGCGTGACGGCGCGCCGGTGTGTCAGGGGTCCATGCCCGCTCCCGTGGTCGCGATCATCGGTCGACCGAACGTCGGCAAGTCCACCTTCTTCAACCGCGTGCTGGGCGAACGCCGCGCCGTCACCCACGACCGGCCCGGCGTGACCCGCGACCGCAACGCGGTGCGCGCCGAGTGGAACGGGCGCCCGTTCCTGATGGTGGACACGGGGGGCTTCCTGCCCGCCGCCGCGGCCGGACGCGACCACGAGGTGCGCAAGCAGGCCGAGACCGCGATCGGCCTCGCCCACGTGGTGGTGTTCATGGTCGACGCGCTCACCGGCGCCACCGATCTCGACACCGCGATCGCGCACAGCCTGCGGCGCGCCGATGCCTCGACGCTCGTGGTGGTGAACAAGGTCGACAAGCCCGGCGATCCGGTCGCGCACGAATTCCATCGCCTGGGGCTTGGCGAGCCGGTGCCGATCTCCTCCGAGAACGGCTACGGCATCGGCGATCTGCTGGACCTGATCGTGGCGCGCTTTCCTCCCGAGACGCAGGAGGACTCGGAGCCGCTCGCGCGGATCGCGATCGTGGGACGCCCCAACGTCGGCAAGTCCTCGATCGTGAACGCGCTGCTGCACCAGGAGCGCATGATCGTGGAGGCGCTGCCCGGCACCACGCTCGACTCGATCGACGCGCGCTGGGAGACGCCGGCCGGCACGTTCGTGCTGGTCGACACCGCCGGGATCCGCCGCCAGGCTTACTTCGAGGATCAGGCCGAGTTCTACGCGACGGTGCGCGCGCTGAGCGCGCTGGCGCGCGCCGACGTCGCCTGCCTGGTGGTGGACGCGACGGAGGGTTTCCAGCGCCAGGACGCGCGCCTCGCGCAGCACGCGCTGGACGCCGGCTGTTCGACGCTGATCCTGTACAACAAGTGGGACCTCGAGGAGGAGCGCGAAGTGCGCTGGAAGGCGCTGCAGGCCGAGCGCGCGGAGCGCTATCCATCGCTCGGCGACATCCCGGCGGCGCCCATATCGGCGACCGTCGGCACGCACATGCATCGGCTCCCGCACCTGCTGCAGCAGCGCGTGGAGGAGCACCGTCGCCGCATCCGCACCCACGACTTGAACGAGTGGCTGGCGGCGGTCCAGCGCAAGCGCGCCGTTCCGACCAACAACGTCGGGCGGCTGCCGAAGATCTACTACATGACACAGACCGGCGTGAAGCCGCCCGCCTTCACGTTGTTCGTCAACGCGCCCTCGCGCCTGGGGGACAACTACCGGCGCTTCCTGTGGTCCCACTTCAGCGAGCACTTCGGCTTCGCGGGCACGCCGGTCAAGCTGCTCGTCAAGAAGAGCGACTGACATGGTCACGACCGCCACGCTCATGTTCACGGCGCTTGCGCTGCTGACCGGGTTCGCGAGCGGCTCGCTTCCGTGGGGCCTGTGGCTGGGCCGCTGGTTCCGGGGCGTCGACGTGCGCACCGTGGGTTCGCGCAACCTCGGCGCGACGAACGTCTACCGCGCGCTCGGGCCGGCGCTCGGCGTCACCACGCTGGTGCTCGACATCGCGAAGGGCGCGCTGCCGGTGGTGCTGGTGCGCAGCTGCCCGGTCTCGGTGTCGTTCCTCGGCGGCGCGGCCTGGTGCGGGATCGGCGTGGGCCTGGCGGCAGTCGCCGGTCATGTGTTCACGCCGTTCGCCGGGTTCAAGGGCGGCAAGGGGGTAGCGACCATGGTGGGGGTGCTGCTGGCGGTGGCGCCGGCCGCGTTCGGGATCTTCGCGGGCGTCTTCCTCGTGACGCTCGCGCTCACGCGCTTCATCTCGCTCGGCTCCATCCTCGGCGCCGCAGCGTTCGCGATCGCGCTCGCATTCCTCGCGCCCGGCGGACCGCGCAGCCCGCTGTTCGTGTTCGGCGTGGTGGTCGCGCTGCTCGTGATCGCGCGCCACCACGAGAACATCCGGCGCCTGCTCCGGGGCGAGGAGCAGCGCTTCTCCTTCAAGCGCGGAGGGACCTCGGCATGACGCGCATCGCAGTGCTGGGGGCGGGCTCGTGGGGGACCACGCTCGCGGCGCAGCTCGCGGGCGCCGGGCACGAGGCGCGCCTGTGGGGCAACGACCGCGCCGACCTCGCCGCGCTGGCCGCGGAGCGGGAGAATCGGAAGTTTTTGCCTGGCATCGTGCTTCCGGACGGGGTTAAGGTTCAGCCGGAACTCGAGGCGGCGCTGGCGGGCGCGGAGTTCGCCGTGTTCGTGGTGCCGTCTCAGGCGGTACGCGAGGTGGCGGCGCGGGTGCGCGGCGCGGAGTCGCGGGCGGTCCCCATCTCGGCCTCGAAGGGGCTCGAGCTGGGCACGCTCAAGCGGCTCTCGGAGGTGCTGGGCGAGACCCTGGGCGATCCGGCGCCGGTGATCCTGACCGGTCCGAGTCACGCCGAGGAGGTGAGTCGCGGCATCCCGACCTCGGTGGTGGCGGCCTGCGTCGACGAGTCTCGCGCCGAGTCGGTCCAGCGCCTGTTCTCGACGTCGCGGTTCCGGGTGTACCGCAACACCGACGTCGTCGGATGCGAGTTCGCCGCCGCGGTGAAGAACGTGATCGCGATCGCGGCGGGCGTGTGCGACGGGGTCGGGTTCGGAGACAACACGAAGGGCGCGCTGCTCACCCGCGGACTCGCGGAGATCGCCCGCCTCGGCGTGGCGATGGGCGGGCGCCGCGAGACGTTTGCGGGGCTGGCGGGCATGGGCGACCTGATCGCGACGGCGATCAGCCGCCACAGCCGCAATCGCCACGTCGGCGAGCGGATCGGTCGCGGCGAGACGCTCGAGCAGGTGCTCGGGGCGATGGTGATGGTGGCCGAGGGCGTGAACACGGCGCGCGCGGCGCGCGACCTCGGCCGGGCGCACGCGGTCGAATTGCCGATCACGGAGCAGGTGTGCGCGATGCTGTTCGACGGCCGGAGTCCGCGCGAGGCGATGCAGGTGCTGATGACCCGCGACCTGAAGAGCGAGGCCTGAGGGCCCGCAGTCGAGGAGGTGGCAGTGCCCCCGATCAAGTCCGAGACCGAGAGCGAAGGCAAGCTCTATCGGTCGATCAGCGAGGTGAGCGAGTTGGTGGGGGTGAAGCCCCACGTGCTGCGCTACTGGGAGACGCAGTTCAGCATGCTGCGGCCGCGCAAGAACCGCGCGGGCAATCGCATGTACCGGCCCGACGAGATCAAGCTCCTGATGCGCATCAAGGAGCTGCTCTACGACCGGCGCTTCACGATCGCCGGCGCGCGTCGCCGGCTGTTGGACGAGCGCAAGGATGCCGGGGTCGCCGCCCCGCAGGTCGAGATCCGATTCGGGGACGCGGATCGCAAGCTGGTGCTCCACGAGATCAAGACCGAGCTCCAGCGGCTCGCGACTCGGTTGCGCGAGCGCGAGCCCGTCGGCGCCTGATTCCCGGCGTGATGCGCGACGGCGGCCGACGCCCGGGGGCGGCCGACTTGCGGCGGGACCGCGCCTCGCATAGATTGCATGGCGAATCGGGGCCTCGAGTCCCATCCGGTCGGGGCGTAGCGCAGCCCGGTAGCGCACCTGCATGGGGGGCAGGGGGTCGCTGGTTCGAATCCAGTCGCCCCGACCATTCATCTCTTCCCCTCCCGACGCGGCCCGCCGTCCTCCCTCGAGTCCCGGGATCTCTCGTCGCGCCGCCGTCCCGCTCCTCATGATCGCCTGCGCGTCGTACTTCCTCGCCGATCTGATCGTGCGCGCCCTGCCGCGGGCGGCCGCCGAGGCGCTCGCCGTGCGCCTGGCGCGCGGGGTGTTCGCGCTGCGTCCGCCGGCGCGTGCGGCGGCTGCCTCCAACGTCGCGCGCTTGACGGGCGTCGACGCGCCGCGCGCTCACGCGCTGGCGCGCGAGGCGTTCGAGCACTTCGCGCTCGCGCTGGTGGACTTCCTGCGGCTCGCCCGCGTCGGCGGCGACGCGCTCGCGGGCGCGACCGAGGTGCGCGGTGCCGAGCATCTGGCCGCGGCGCGCGCCTCGGGTCGCGGCGTGATCGTCCTGTCGGCGCACCTGGGCTCGTGGGAGCGCGGCGCGGCTGTGCTGTCGGCCGCCGGTCCGCGCGTGCACATCGCGGCGCGCCCGCACGCGGACCGCGGCGTCGAGCGGTTCTTCGCCCGCCGCCGCGAGCGCTTCGGAGTGGTGCGGCTCGGCGGATCGCCGGTGTGGTCGAGCGCCGCCCGCGCGCTGCGCCGGCACGAGTGGGTGGCGCTGATGGGCGACCGCAGCACGCTGGGCTCGCGTACCTCGGTCTGCGCGCTCGCCGCTGCGCTCGCGCGGCGCACCGGCGCCCTGGTGCTGCCCGCGGTGGTGGTGCGGCTGCCGGGGGGGCGCTGGGCGCTGTGCGTCGACGCTCCGCTCACCGCCGCGGCGTGCGCGGCGGGCGGACCGCGCGCCGCGCTGCGCCGCTGGCTGGAGCGCTACCCCGGGCAGTGGTGCGCCTTCGAGCCGCTCGCCGAGGGGCTCGCGTGACGCGCATCGCCGCGCTGGTGCCGGCCTACCAGGCCGCCGCCCACCTGGGCGAGGTGCTGATCGGGCTGGCCGCGCTCGACCCCGCGCCCGAGGTGCTGGTGGTGGACGACGGCTCGCGCGACGGCACCGCGACGGTCGCCCGGCAGTTCGGCGCGCGTGTGCTCTCGTTCGCCGCGAACCGCGGGAAGGGGCACGCGCTGCTCGCGGGATTCGACGCGCTGCGCGGCTGCGACGGCGTGGTCACGCTGGACGCGGACGGCCAGCACCCGCCGGAGTGCTTCCCGGACTTCGTCGCCGCGCACGCAGCGGGCGCCGATCTGGTGCTGGGGGCGCGGCGGTTCGAGGGCGACATGCCGCCGACGCGCCGATTCGCGAACGCGTGGTCGTCCGGATGGGCGAGCCGGCTCGCCGGTCAGCGGGTCGCCGACAGTCAGTGCGGTTACCGCCTCTACTCGCGCGCGGTGCTCGACCGCACGCCGGTCACGCCGGGCGGCTTCGAGCTGGAGTCGGAGATCGTGGTGCGCGCCGCGCGCCTCGGGTTCCGCCTCGGCGAGGTGTCCATTCCCACGGTGTACGGCGGGGAGAAGAGCCAGATCCGGATGTTCCGCGACGTCCCGCGCATCGTCGGCACGCTGGTACGCCTGTCCTTCGAACCCATGCCGACGCCGCATGGAGCGCGACCCACGCCCCGGAACGGGAGCCCGACATGATTGTGCTGATTACCAACGACGACGGCATCCACGCGCCGGCGCTGCTGCGGCTGCGCGAGGCCCTGCGTCCGCTCGGCCGCGTGGTGATCGTGGCGCCCGACCGCGACCAGAGCGCCACCTCGCACTCGCTGACCCTGCATCGTCCGTTCCGCATCCAGCGTCACGACGTGGACGTCTACAGCGTCGACGGCACGCCGACCGACTGCGTCGTGACGGCGTTCTACGGGCTGCTGGACGAGCGGCCGGGGATGGTGATCTCGGGGATCAACCACGGGCCCAACATGGGCGAGGACGTGTTCTACTCGGGCACCGTGGCCGCCGCGATCGAAGGCACGCTGCAGGGCGCGGCCTCGATCGCCGCCTCGCTGGTCACCCGGCAGCTGACCGACTTCGTCGAGCCCGCAGCGTTCATCGGCCGCCTCGCGCGGCAGGTGGCCGAGCGCGGCCTGGCGAGGCGCCGCCTGCTCAACGTCAATCTGCCGTTCCGTCCGCGCGCGGAGCTGGCGGGCGTGCAGCTCACGCGCCTCGGCAGCCGCACGTACCAGGACACGCTCATCAAGAAGACCGATCCGCGCGGCCGCGACTATTACTGGATCGGCGGCGAGGACCCGGTCTGGGACCCGGTCGAAGGCACCGACTACCACGCGGTGCACGCGGGCTTCATCTCGGTCACGCCGATGCGCCTCGACCTCAACGATGGCGACGCGTTCGCGGACCTGCGCCAGTGGGACCTGACGCCGTGATCGGAGCCGCGGACGGCGGCGGCCGCGATCCCTTCGCCGGAGCGCGGCGTCGCATGGTGGCCGAGCAGCTGGTCGCGCGCGGAATCCGCGATGCGCGGGTCCTCGAGGCGATGGCCGAGGTTCCGCGCCACGTCTTCGTCGAGGCGGGGCTGGGTCCCCGCGCTTACGGCGATCACGCGCTGCCGACGCTCGAGGGGCAGACGATTTCGCAGCCCTGGATCGTGGCCCGCATGCTGGAGCTGTGCGCGCTCGAGGCGGATCATCGCGTGCTCGAGATCGGCACCGGGAGCGGCTACCAGACCGCGCTGCTCGCGCGACTGTGCCGGCAGGTCTTCAGCGTGGAGCGGGTGGCGTCGCTGCTGCGGGGGGCACAGCGACGGCTCGAGGCGCTCGGAATCCACAACGTGGCGCTGCGTCACGGCGACGGGACCCTCGGTTGGCAGGAGTTCGCACCCTATGCTAGGGTGCTTGTCGCCGCTGCGGCCCCTCGTGTCCCCGAGGCTCTGAAGTCCCAACTGGGGGAGCGGGGGCTCCTCGTCATACCGGTCGGCGATGCCGCGATCCAGACCCTCGAGGTCTGGGAGCGCCGGTCCGAGGACCGGTGGGAACATCATCGCCACGGCGAATGTCGTTTCGTGCCCCTCGTCGGGAAGGATGCCTGGCCCGGCGAGCGGGACACTGGATGAAGCAGTCCGGGTCGGGGCGTGGCTCAGCCTGGTAGAGCACCTGGTTCGGGACCAGGGGGTCGGAGGTTCAAATCCTCTCGCCCCGACCACCTTGCAGTACGCGTGCGTGTCCGGTGCGCCCCTCACGGGGCCGCCGGGATCGTTCCCCTCCTCCGAAGCCTCGAATGCATCGCGTCCATCTCGTCGTCCACGGCCGCGTCCAGGGCGTGGGCTTTCGTGCGTTCGTACTGCGGTGCGCCCGCGAGCTCGCGCTTGCGGGCGAGGTGCGCAACCGGCCGGACGGGGCGGTCGAGATCCTGGCAGAGGGTCCGCCCGGGCCGCTCGCGCGGCTGGTGGACGAGGTGAAGCGGGGGCCGGTGGCCGCCCGGGTGGGAGAGGTCGACGTCGCCTGGGGCGACGGCACAGGGCACTACCGGGGGTTCGAGATCCGTGGTTAGGCCGAAGCCCGACACACCCGAGCGGGTGACCTATCGCGAGCGGCTCGAGGCCGCGCTCGCCGAGGCGCGAGTGAGCGGACGAGTGGTCGCGCGCGACTACGAGGCTCTGCTCGCCGATCCCGATTGCGACATGGCGGAGTTCGAGCGTTTCCGCATCGACGCGCTCCGCGCCGGCATCGAGTTGCCGACCGACGAGGCCGACGAGCCCGCGCCGTTCCCGCCCGAGCCCGGCGGCCGCGAGCCCGACCTGCTCGACCGCTACCTGGCCGAGATCGGACGCATCCCGCTGCTCGAGCACCCCGACCTGCTGGCGCTGGCGCGGATGTCCCGCGCCGGCGATGCCGAGGCGCGCAAGCGCATCATCCTCGCGAACCTACGCCTGGTGGTGCACGTGGCGCGGGCGTACCGAAACCGCGGCCTGGCGATGCTCGACCTGATCGAGGAGGGCAATCTGGGCCTAATCCAGGCGGTCGACCGCTTCGAGCCCGAGCGCGGCCTGCGCTTCTCGACCTATGCCGCGATCTGGATCCGCCAGAGCATCCTGCGCAGCGTCGCCGAGCAGGCGCGCTCCGTGCGCATCCCGGTGCAGATGTTCCAGCAGGTCAACCGCTTCGTGCGCGCGGAACGGACGCTGCGCGCAACGCTCGGCCGCGAGCCGACTCCCGACGAGGTAGGCCTCGAGCTCGGCATCACGCCGCTGCGGGCCCAGCGCCTGGCGGGGCTGCTCTCGGGACTGCGCTCGCTCGACGAGGGCTCGAGCATGGAGGCGTTCGAGCAGCTCAGCACCGAGGATCTCGGCGACGCACCCGACACCGTCGAGCGTCTGGTGGAGCTCCAGCTCGAACACGAGAAGGTCGACCGGCTGTTGCGTTCGTTGAGCGCCCGCGAGGAGCAGGTGCTCCGGATCCGCTATGGCTTCTTCGACGGCGAAGCGCGTACCCTCGCCCAGACAGGCGAGCACTTCGGCATCTCGCGCGAGCGCGTCCGTCAGATCGAGGCGCGCGCGCTCGAGAAGCTCCGCCGCGCGATCGACATGCAGTCGATGGACCGCACCTCGGGCACCACCATCCAGTGACTGACGGGAGACCCATGGCCGACCTGCGGACTTTCGTGCGCGACTATCCCGACTTCCCGAAGCAGGGCATCCTGTTCCGCGACATCTCGCCACTGCTCCGGGAGCCGGGCGCGTTCGCGGAGTGCGTCCGTCAACTCGCGGCCCGCACCTCGAAGCCCGACGCGGTGGTCGGCATCGAGTCGCGCGGCTTCGTGTTCGGCGCGGCGCTGGCGCTCCACTGGGGCGTGTCGTTCGTGCCGGCGCGCAAGTTCGGCAAGCTCCCGGGCAGGACGGTGCGCCAGCTCTATTCGCTCGAGTACGGCGAGGACACGCTCGAGATCCAGTCCGACGCGATTGCCGCCGGACGTCATGTCGTGATCGTGGACGATCTGCTGGCGACCGGCGGCACCGCGAAGGCGACGACGCAGCTGCTCGAGCAGCTCGGCGCGGACGTGCAGGCGCTGCTGTTCGTGATCGAGCTGGACGGGCTGGGCGGGCGCCAGGCGCTCACCCCGCACCGCGTCGAGGCCCTGATGTCGTTCGCGCTCCCACCCGGGAGTGCATGAGCCGATCGCCGACCGCCGCATGCACGAAGGCCGGGGCGCACGCCCCGGCCTTCGCCATCGGCGCGCCTGCCGCGGCTCACTTCGTGGCGATGTCCTGCCGCTTGCTCTCGAGCACCACCGCCGCGCTCGAGACGCCGAGCGTGTAGGCGGAGCGGAACTCGCCCTCGATCGCGACCCGGGCGCCCTGGCGCGGCGCGCCGTTCTGGCGCGCGACCACCGTGATGGTCCCGGTGCCGTCGTCGAGCTGGTAGGCGCCCACGTTCAGCACGCCCATCGAGGGACCGACGTCGCCGGCCAGCCGCACCACCTTCTTGTCGTAGAGGCCGGGATCGTCGAGCAGCGTCTTGATACTGGTGGTGCCGGTGATGCCCTTGCAGCCGGCGCCGAGCACCAGGGTGGTCATGAGCACGAGGAACAGGAGGGATCGCTTCATGGAGTCTCCATGGTCCGGGGGAACGTGGGAGCGAGGTCGCGAGAGTAGCACGCCGGGCGGGGCCGGCGGGGCGCCGCGATGTTCCGCGGTCCGGGCGCTACCAGCGGGCGCGGGAACCGCGCACGTCGACGTGGACGAACGGACCGTGCGCCCGCGTGGAGCGGTAGGTGCCGACCCCGCCGGTGAGCTCGGGGTGCTCGCCCTCGATACGGTCCACGATGCTGCGCAACAGCACCGCGTCGCGCGTGGTCACGCGCCCGTCGCCGTCGAGGTCGTCCATGCGACCGTCCCCGTCGGCGTCCACCACGATGTCCGCCGCGTCGCCGTACATGTGCCGACTGTCGCGCGCCGGTCCGATCGCGCGCGCGCGCGCCGTCTTACGGATGACCGCGTTGTACTGGGGAGAACGGAACCCCGACAGCACGTGCAGATCGCTCGGCAGTCCCGAGCGCTCGAGTTCGTCGGCGATCAGCTCGAGCTTGTCGAGCAGCAGCGGGCGCAGCACGAGGTACTTCGGCCACACCGCGGTCTGGTCGTGGGTGAGGAAGTCGCGGAGTCGGAAACGCTTGGAGACCGGCGTGTCCTCGTTCTCGGGCGTGACCTCGATGAAGCCGTCCGGGGTGTCGTAGCGCGAGGCGGAGGCGCGCCGCTCCTGCGGCCAGCGCCCGAGCCGGTAGGGACCGAGGCGGGTGCCGCCCTTGTCCTGGAACGGGATCAGCGCGAGCAATCGCAGCGGTTCGCCGTCCGGCGCCACCAGCGGCAGGTCCAGCACGCCCGGCGCGCGATCGTCGAGGAACGGCACCAGCGCGCGCAGCACCGGGAGTCCGAAGATCTGCGCCGGCGTGCTGATGATCGCGCGCAGGTTGCCGGACAGTCCGATCCACTGGCGGACCAGGTCGCGGGTGGAATCCGCCGGCGCCACGACGACCACCGGATCCGCGGTGCGGTCGTCGCCGACCGGCGGTTCCGCGGCGTGTGCCGGGACGACCCCGAGCAGTACGGCGAAGGCGAGCGCGAGCGCGAGGCGGTCCGCTCGCACGAGGGCAGTGGCGCGCGTGAGCATGCGGCGCAAGCTCCCACACGACTCCCGGGGACATGTCAGAGGGGCGTCACTTCTGGCGCGCATGCAGCGAGTCATCGGCCAGCGTCGACGCCGACTTCATGCCCGGACGCTTGCCCGCGCAGCTCGAGCGGGACCTGCATCGCCGCGCCCAGCGGACTGTCGGACAGGGGCTTGCGTTCGATCGTTCGCCGGCTCAGCGCCGCCTCAGCGCCTCCTCGCCCGGCTCCAGGATGAGCTGCCGACGGCAGCTCTCACATCTCAGGGGCATGCGCGTCGTCGGCGGCAGGCCGATCTTGATGCCCTGGGCGGCGCCGCACCCCGGGCACTCGCCGCGCACCGCCAGGACGGTGAGGTGCTCGCCCCACCGGTAGCTCGCGAGCAGCGGGCCGGCGATCAGGAAGCCCGGCACCAGCAGGAAGTGCAGCACGGGCACCAGCACGCTGGCGACCGCCAGGCCCCAGCAGATCCCGAGCGCCCGCAGCGCGCGGCCGATCCGCTGTCGGCGGTCCCGCCGCAGAACCGTGAGGCTGGCCGGCGTGGCGGGGCGGCCGGGATAGGTGAGTTGCGCGGGCAGTTCGTCCGCGGCGGCCGCGACGGGGGAGCTCTGCGATTCGGTCATGGGTTCTCCTCGGGACGTCGGCGCGGCGGGTGGGACCTCCGTGCCGCCGGGGCTGCGACCACTCGTACCCGCACCTGTACCGCCGACCGCGGTCGCGGTGCAACCCGATCCGCCGGGGCGGGAGCGGACGAATGTCGTTCCGGTCCGGCCGCCGCTTCGCTAGAGTGCCTCCGCATGCCGCTGCCCCACGGCTCCACGCCCGCACCCTTCACCGCCGCCCGCCCGTCCGTCGGCCCGCACGCGGCCGCTCCGGACCGCCCCGGTCGAGACCCGAGGTCATGACGCTCCAGCTCTCCGCCACGGTCGCCGACCAGCGCCTCAGCTGGCCCCTCACCGGCGATGCGATCCGGATCGGTCGCTCGTCGCGCTGCACCATCCAGCTCGGCGACAGCACCGTCTCGAAGGACCATGCGGAGCTCGTCCGGACCGGCGAGAACTGGACGCTGCGGGATCTCGGCAGCCGCAACGGAACGCGGCGGAACGGCGCCGAGGTCCGCGACGCGGTGCCGATCGCCGACGGCGACGTGCTCGAGTTCGGCCAGGTCCAGGTGCGCGTCGGAGGCGGGAAGGCCCCGGACGCCACCCGCTTCAGCGAGTCGGCCGGTATCGACTCCTCGGTGCGGATGGCCGCGCGCGACATCATCTCCGGAGCGAGCGGCCGCGGAGCCGCATCGGCGCGGCTGGTGGGACTGCTCGCCGAAGCCGGGCAGATGCTGGTGTTGCCGCGCCCGCTGCAGGAGACCTGCGACGCGGTGCTGGGCGTGGTCGAGCGCGCGGTGCCCGCGCGGCGCCTGGTGCTGCTGCTGCGGGAGACGCCGGACGCCGAGCCGGTGCAGTTCGCGGTCCGCCACATGGGACGCCCGACGCAGGAGCCGCTCGCGCTCTCGCGCACCATCCTCGCCAGCGTGCTGGACGATTGCACCTCGGTGGTCACCCGCGACGCCTCGCTCGATCCGCGCTTCCAGGGCCAGGCGAGCATCGTCGCGCAATCGATCCGCTCGGCGATGGCGGTGCCGTTGTTCGACAACGAGCGGGTGCTGGGCGCGCTCTACGCCGACACCACCGATCCGCGGGTGCAGTACGACGACCAGCACCTCGAGGTGCTCACCGTGCTGGCGAACATGGCGGCGGTGAAGATCACCAACGCACGCCTGCTGGAATCCGACGCCGCGCGCCGCCGCATGGTGCAGGAGCTGGAGACCGCGGCGCGCATCCAGCGCAGCCTGCTGTGCGCGCTGCCGGAGTGCCCGGGCGTGGATTGCCTGGCACGTCTCGAGACGTGCTACGAGGTGGGGGGCGACCTGTACGACCTCCACCGCCGCACCGACGGCCGGCTGGTGGTGGTAATCGGCGACGTCTCGGGCAAGGGGATGGGCGCGGCGCTGCTCATGTCGTCGACGCTCTCGTCGGCCCGCGTGCTGTACGACAGCTGTCACGATCCCGCGGAGCTGGTGACGCGGCTCAACGCCGTGCTGTTCCGTTCCACCGAGGCGGGCCGGTTCGTGACGCTGTTCGTCGGCTGCCTCGATCCCGCGAGCGGCGCGCTCCACTACTGCAACGCGGGACACAACCCGCCGCTGATCGTCGGCCCCGCGGGACTGCGCGAGCTCGCGGCGACCGGGATCCCGGTGGCGATGCTGGAGCAATTCCCGTACGAAGCCGCGACCGCCACGCTGGCACCGGGCGAGACGCTGGCGCTCTACACCGATGGCATCCCGGAGGCGATGTGCGGCCGCGAGTTCTACGGCGACGAGCGGCTCGCGGCGATGCTGCGGGGCGCCGGCCGCGACGTGGCGCTCGGCGTGACGGCGCAGGCGCTGCTGGCGGACGTCGACGCGTTCGCCGCCGGCACGCCGCGCGCGGACGACGTCACACTGCTGCTGGTGCGGCGCGAGTAGCGGGTCGCCCGGCGCCTCACTCCACGCCGGTGTGACCGAAGCCGCCCGCTCCGCGCGCCGTCGGCGAGAGCTGCTCCACCTCGTCCCACTCGAGCACCGGCACCCGCGCCAGCACCATCTGGGCGATGCGCATGCCGCGCTCCACGACGAACGGCGCGTGCCCATGATGGACGAGCGCGATCGAGATCTCGCCGCGGAAGTCCGAGTCGATGGTGGCGGGACTGTTGGCGAGCGTGATGCCGTGGCGCGCGGCGAGTCCGGAGCGCCATCTACCGAATTCCGGACCTCAAGCGCAACGCGTTGATCTATCTCGCCATCAGCGCGAAGCTGATCGAGGGCTCGCCCGCGAACTCGGTCAGCTCAGTGCCGATCATGGTGTGGCCGACCAAGTCGTGATGTCGATCTACTCGGCGGCGACAGCCAACGTGTCGAGGCCGGCCAGGTGCTTTTCGGCCTCGAGCGCGGCCATGCAGCCGAGCCCTGCCGCGGTTACCGCCTGGCGATAGACGTCGTCGGCGACGTCGCCGGCGGCATAGACGCCGGGGATATTGGTTGAGGTCGAGTGCGGCGCGGTGAGGATATAGCCGGACGGCTTCATGTCGATCTGGCCCTTAAACAGCTCGCTTTGCGGTTCATGGCCGATGGCGATAAAGATGCCGTCGACGGGCACATGCACGATCTCGCCGGTCAGCGTGCTCTTAAGATTGGCGCCGGTGACGGAAAGTGGCTTGTCGGTGCCGGTCACCTCGTCGAGCTCGTAATTCCACATGATGTTGATCTTCTTGTTGGCGAACAACCGCTCTTGCAGGATCTTCTCGGAGCGGAGCACGCCGCGCCGATGCACGAGGATCACCTCGCTGGCGATATTGGCGAGATAGATCGCCTCCTCGACCGCGGTATTGCCGCCGCCGACCACGATCACCTTCTTGCCGCGATAGAAGAAGCCGTCGCAGGTGGCGCAGGCCGAGACGCCATAGCCCCTGAACCGGTCCTCGGAAGCAAGCCCGAGATAGCGCGCCTTGGCGCCGGTGGCGATGATCAGCGTGTCCGCCGTGTACTCAGTGTGACTGTCGCCCTTGAGCAGGAAGGGCTGCCGCTTGAGGTCGACCTCGACGATCGTGTCGTGGACGATCTCAGTGCCGACATGCTCGGCCTGAAGTCGCATCTGCTCCATCAGCCAAGGGCCCTGGATCACGTCGGCGAAGCCCGGGTAGTTCTCGACGTCGGTCGTGGTGGTCATCTGCCCGCCGGTCTGGTTGCCGGTGATGAGCAGCGGCTTCAGCATGGCGCGGGCGGCGTAGATGCCCGCCGCGTAACCGGCGGGGCCTGAGCCGAGAATGATCAGTTTGGATTGTCGCTTGGTAGTCATGGAATCGATTTCCCTGCAAGGAGTGAACAGGTAAGCACACAGCGATTGATCCGCAAGCTACTCCTCCCTTCCCCTGCAAGGGGGGCCGGGGTAGGGGTCGGCGGCCAGACCCCCTCCCGGCGAGCAGGCGCGCCGACCTCCCCCTTTTAGGGGAGGATCACCCTTTAATTTCAAGGCCAAGCGCGCGCCTGATGGTCGAGGCGACGATTTCGGTATCGTTGATCGGCGTGTAGCTCCAGGCCTCGAGCTTGCCTTCGAACGGGCGCGTCGCGCCGCGCTCCCGCATGAGGCGGTGGAAGCGGGAGAGCCGCGATGATCGGCCCATGAGCGCCTGCACATAGACCGGCTTGCCGGTGCCTGCCGCCTCGGTGACCATGTTGACCAAGTCCTCGGTGACGACGATGGCGTCGGCAAGCGCGAGAAAGGCGAAATAGGGGTTCTCGCCCGTGCTGTCCCAAACGCCGTGCGGCAGGTCCTTGATGGCGGCGGTGAGCGCGGCCAGCGAGTCCGCGCGGGTGCGGCGGGACGGCGTGACGAGGAGCGAGCCGCCAGTGTCGCGGGCAAGGCTTGCAAGCTTGGCGCCGAACGAGGCGGCGCTCTCCGGCGGGAAGCTGAAGGCTTGGCTCTCGCCGCCGAGCAGCACGGCGATGCGCGGGTGGGGCAGGGCCTCGATGCGCGGGGCATAGCGCTTGGCCGCCTCTGCCAGGCGTGCCGCGGTGACGCTATGCACCGCGCCGAAGGTGGTGACGACGTTCGGGGCCTCGAAGCCATCGTGCACGGGTGCGGCGATGAGATCGAACAGTCTAGCGGGCACTCTCGGATTTTGGATGTGTAGGGCGAAAGCGTGCGGCTTCGAGAGTCGCTTGATGGCGAGCGCGATCGGCACGCTGCGCCGGCCAATGGAGATGATGAGACGCGGCCAGGGCGTTTCGAGCTTTTCGTTCGAAGTCACGGAGCGAAGCAAACGCGCCGGCGGCAAAAGGATTTGCAGCGGGGCCGGAACGAATTTCATCGCCCCGGTCACACGCACCCGCCTCAGGCTGAAGGGGAGCCCGACGGCTTCCGCCACGGCGATGCCTTGCGCCTCCATCCCCACCGAGCCGTCGGTGATGATCCAGGTCTTCTCGCTGCGCGCCTTCTTGCTGCTGGCAATGAGAGACGCGGCGTCGTCTGATGTAGAATTTCTGGAACGATTACCGCTCAATTTCTTTTCGATTCTTTTGGCTGGAGGATATAAAATTGCGCGGAAGGCGCCGCAGCGCGCAAATCTCGCTGTTCGACCTTCTAGCCCGCTACCGGGCCAATCGTCCAGGGAGGCAAGATGCGTTCAGCCCGTCTCGATGCAACCGATTGGCGGATCCTGCGCGAATTGCAGGCCGACGGGCGCATCACCAATGTCGATCTCGCCCGCAAGGTGGGCATCTCGGCGCCGCCATGTCTCCGTCGCGTGCGCGCGCTGGAGGAGGCCGGAATCATCAAAGGCTTCACCGCGCTCCTCAACGACCGGGCGCTCGGCTTCGATGTCACCGCCTTTGCCATGATCAGGCTGCACAGCCAGGCCGAGGCCGATCTCATCGCCTTCGAGGAGCGGGCGCGAAGCTCCGCGATCGTGCGCGATTGCTACATGCTCTCGGGCGAGATCGATTTCCTGCTGAGATGCGTGGCGCCCGATCTGAGCGCGTTCCAGGATTTCATCATCCATGAGCTGACGGCGGCGCCCAATGTGGCTAGCGTCAAGACCTCGCTCGTCATCCGCGCCTCGAAACATGCCGCCGGCGTGCCCACCGAGCTCGCGCCTGAGGCGGGCGCGCCAGCAAGACAGATGGAGCGCGCGCGGAGCTGATCAACGCTTCCCAAGTTATCATGAGTGAAACCAACACTGCCAATCCCGCGCTGGTCGAGGTCATCAGAGGCAGCCTCGTCGAGAGCCGGCATGCGGGCGCGATCGCCGTCTCCGATGCCGACGGCCGGCTGTTGCTTGCCTTCGGCGATGTTGCACGGCCGGTGTTTCCCCGGTCGGCGGTCAAGGCGATGCAGGCCATTCCGCTGGTCGAGAGCGGGGCAGCCGATGCTTTCGGGCTCGGCGATGACGAACTTGCGGTCGCCTGCGCCTCCCATAGCGGCGACACGATGCATGTCGAGGCGGCGCGCAGCCTGCTCGCCAAGGCTGGACTGAACGAGAGCTATCTTGCCTGCGGCGCGCATTGGCCGGTCAGCGAGAAGGCCGCCCGCGAGCTGATGCGCTCAGGTCGGCGCCCGCAAGCGATCCACAATAATTGCTCGGGAAAGCACGCCGGCATGCTCGCCGCCGCCGCCCATCTCGGCTTCGATCCGCGCGGTTATGAGCGGCCGGACCATCCGCTCCAAAGCATGATCGCGAGAATCATTTCAGAGACTTGCGGAATCGCATTGGAGCAGAGCCGTATGGGGATCGATGGCTGCTCGGTGCCGACTTGGGCGCTTCCGCTTGGCGCGCTGGCGCGCGGCTTCGCCCGGCTCGGCGCAGGGGAGGGACTTGCAGAGAAGCGGGCGCGCGCCGCCAACCGGCTCGTGGCAGCGTGCTTTGCCGCGCCGACTCTGGTCGCTGGCGAAGGGCGTTTCGATACGCTGGTGATGGGAAAGCTTGCGCCTTCAGTCTTCGTCAAGGGCGGCGCCGAAGGCGTGCATTGCGCGTCATTGCCGGGGCTCGGCCTCGGCATCGCGGTGAAGGCCGACGACGGCGCGAAGCGCGGGGCCGAGCGGGCGCTTGCCGAAGGGATCGCCGCGCTCCTGCCCGAGGCAAGATCGGCGCTTGCCGATCAGCGCGACGGCGAGATCTTGAATTGGCGGGGCACCAGCGTGGGACGCGTCGCGGCGAGTCCCGAACTTCAGCGCGCGCTCGGCTCGCTCCGTTCCCCGGCCGCAATGCTGGCGCAACGCTAGGGGCGATTGCCAATTCGTTGCCGGGGCTTAGCGCGAGACGTTTCCATGAATGGCGAGGTTGCGGTAGGCGGATGTGCTTGCCTTGGCGAGGTCGGGTCCGATCGGAATCGGTCCGTCCATGGCGCGGATCGCGCCGTCCTTGGATCCGCTGATCGTGTTGTTGGCGATCAGCGCCATGCCGGCCGACGGATCGGTCGAGACGCCGATGCCGATATGCGCGTTGCGGATCAGATTGTCGGTGATGTTCAAGTCACGGAGGTAGTTCCGCCAGCCGGCGACGATGCCGTAGCCTTGCGCGTTCTCGATGACATTTCCGGTCACCACGCCGTCAGCCTCGATGGCGATGCCGTTGCCGCGGCGGTCGACATCCTTGCGGAAGGTGAGATTTCGGATCAGGTTGCCTTGCACCACGGCCAGCCGTCCGCCTTCATTGAAATTGGTGATGGCGATGCCGGTTGCCGCCTTGTCGACCATATTGTTGGCGATCACCGCGCCTTCAAACGAGAATTCGGCATAGAGCGCCACCTCGCCGAGCCCCGTGCAGGAATTGCCGATCATCTGACAGTTCGATCCCGAATTGTCGCGGATCGCGGAGAAGGCGCAATCTTCGATGCGGTTGCCGTTGACGATCACCGAGCCTGCGCGGAACACATTGACGGCATTGCCGTTCTGGCCGCTGCCGCCGCTCTTGGCGGCGATCCGCTCGATGCGGTTTGAGGTGACGATGGTTCCGTCTTCGCCGACCTCCGACCGCCACACCAAAATGCCGTTGTCGCCGCAGTCATGCACATGGTTGCGGGCGATCTGGACCCCCCCGGCATCCTCGCTGAAGAGGCCTGCTCTGCGGATGTCGCCGATCTCGCAATCTTTGATCCAGCCCGAGACTTTGCGAAAGACCACTCCATCCCCGGTGCTGCCGATGAAGCGGCAATTGGCGATGTCAAGATGCTTGGTCTCGGTCGCGGCGAGCAGCGAGCCGTCGTCTGGAAGCAGCTTCGCGCCGCCGTCGAGCACGAGCCCCGCCAGCCGCACATTCTCCGCCTGCGTCATGCTCACAATCGCATTGCCGTCGCGGTAGCGGAGGATCGAGCGCCCGGGCACACCTTCGATCTGCGTGCCGGACTTGAGGGTGAGGCGACTGGTCGAATAGACGCCGGCCGGGAGAAAGAGCGGCGTTCCGGCCGCGGCCGCCTGGTCGGCGGCAAGTTGCAGCGTCGCCGTCTGGTCGAGGTGGTCGCCTCCGGGCAGAATGCCGTAAGTGCTGAAGCCTTGCGGATTGTCGGCCGCATCGCCGGCGTCGGCCGCGCGCGTGCAGGCTGCGGCCGCAACGCCGAAACTCAGCCCGCCGATCAGAACTTCCCGGCGTCCAACGCCCATCGCTTAAGCGTCCTTCGCGCTCACGGACAACTCCCTCCCCCTTGCGGTGGAGGGTCGGGGAGGGGGGCGAGCAAGCGAGTGGGCGTTCGAATTCACCCCCCTCCCGACCGATCAAAGATCGGTCGGCCTCCCCCTCAAGGGGGGAGGCGGGACTCGGTGCCGGAACCTGCTCGCTGGCGAAGGCGAGGACGAAGCGCAAGATCTGTTGCGCGCCGTGCAGCAGCCGCGTCTCGTCGCACGGGCCATCTGTGCCGGACAGAGGCGGAATGTGCACGAACAGCACGAGAGGAGGCGCCGGTTGCCGCAAAGCCCAGTCGAGCGAATGGTAATAGAGAAAATTGCAGAGATAATGCCCCGCGGAGTGGGAGGTCACGGCGGCAACGCCACTCGTCTTGAGGTGCCGGGCGAGCGCGCCCGCCGGAAAGGCCGTGTCGAGGCGCGCGGCTCCCTCGGCAGAGATCACGGGGCTTGCCGGGAGGGCGCCTCTGGCGTCGGCGCGGGGCGCGGCATGGTTATGCGCTGAATGCTCGATGCGAAACGTCTTGGCATGCTCACAGACGCCGAAGTAAATCATGACATGGGGTTGCAGCGTTTCGCAGAGACGCGGCAAGAGCGCGGCGGCTTCCCACTCGGTCGGCAAAATCCGGGCGTGAATCCGGCCCCTCAAGTCAGGCGAGGACAATCGCTCGGCCAGCGTCTCGGCAAGCCAGCCCGAAGGGTTTGTGGGCACACCCGGAAACGGGCCAAAGCCCGTGAGCAAGACGCGAGGCCTCTCCATGGCTCTCGACTTACCTTATGGCTCACACGCGAGGGAAGCGAATTTGGGCGGGTTTATTCGGCGTCCTTAATGCCCGCCAACCGGCCTAGCTCATGCGCCGCCGCTGACGCGGTCATTTTGCCGGCGCGCACCTTGTCCTCCAACTCCTTGAAGTGACGGGCGGCGCGTTTGCCTCCCTTGAAGGCGGCGAGCAACCGTTGCTCAAAAATCTCTCGCATCCAGGAGGTGGCCTGGGCGGAGCGGCGCTCGTCGAGCGCGCCTGAGGCGGCAAGTGCGGCATGGCGCTCGGTGATCTTGGTCCAGAGCGCGTCCAGCCCCTTATTGTCCCGTGCCGAGAGCGTCAGCACCTGGGGGTCCCAGCCGGTGTGCCCCGAGGCGAGGATGTGCAGCGCCGTGCGATATTCCATCGCCGCACGATTGGCGCGCTCGACCTGATCGCCGTCGGCCTTGTTGACGGCAATGATGTCGGCGAGTTCGAGCAGGCCGCGCTTGATACCTTGCAACTCGTCGCCCGCGCCTGGGATCGCCACCACGACGAAGATATCGACCATATTGGCGACGGCCGTCTCCGATTGCCCGACGCCGACCGTCTCGACCAAAACTACATCGTGACCCGCGGCCTCGGCGAGGGCGATGGTCTCGCGCGTGGTCTTGGTGACGCCGCCAAGGCTATCGCCGGCGGGCGAGGGGCGAATGAAAGCGTTAGGCTCCGATGCAAGCCGACCCATGCGCGTCTTGTCGCCGAGGATCGAGCCGCCGCTCCTCGAGGACGTCGGATCGACCGCGAGCACGGCGACCTTGTGGCCTTGCTCAACGAGGTTCAAGCCCAGCTGGTCGATCAGGGTCGATTTGCCGGCGCCGGGCACGCCGCTGATGCCGACCCTGATGGATGTGCCGGTATGCGGCAGCAGCCGGTCGAGCAGGGCTTCCGCCCGGGCTTGGTCCTCGGGCTTGGCGCTTTCGACCAGAGTGATGGCGCGGGCGAGCGCCACCCGGTCGCCGTCGCGGACGGCCTTGGCCGTCCGCTCAATGTCTTTCTTGGCTGTGTCGTCGCGCATGGGATGCGGGGGTAGGGGCAAACCGCCGCGAAGGCAAGATACTGGTGACAGGGTGATTAGTATATGTTACGTACTACGTATAATCAGACGCCCTTGATGTCGAGATTGTGACTATCACTAGGTGGAGAACAACATGAGTAAGCCATTGCCACCTGTGCATCCGGGTGAGGTGCTCAAAGAGGAATTCATGAAGCCGCTCGGCTTGAGCGCGAATGCGCTTGCGCGCGCCATCCGCGTTCCGGCCAACCGTATCTCGACCATCGTCAATGCCGACAGAGGCGTCACCGCAGACACCGCATTGCGGTTGGCCAAAGCCTTAGGCACGACGCCCGATTTTTGGCTTAATCTACAAAAGCAATACGATCTCGATTGCGCGCGCGACGCGGCCAAGGACTTGGCTCGCATCGAACCGATCCGCGCCTCAGGGTAAGCTCAGCGGCGCAGTACGCCGATCACCTTGCTGGCGAAGGAGAGCCGCTCAGCCATGACTCTGACGATATAGGTGAGAAGGGCTTGGGCGAGCGCGCTGTTCGCTTGCTTGAGGCGCTCATAGGCGCCCGCGCTCAGCTCGTAAAGCACGCTCGGGACCTCAGCCTTTATGGTGGCGCTCCGCTTCTGGCGGGTGATGAGGCCCATCTCGCCGATGGTGGTGTGCGGTCCTAGGCTGCGGACGCGAACCAAGCGCCCGTCATCCATTTCGACGATGATGCCGATGCGGCCTTCCAAGATGAAATGCATCGAGTTGGCGGGCTCGTTTTGCGCAGCAATGATGGCATCCTTGCCGACTTCGAGCCTCTGGCAGAGCTCCGCCAACTGCGCGGCATAGTCGTCGCTGCCGAGGGCCTGGGCGAGCCAGTCGCGCAGAGTCCTCGCCTTGGTCCCTTCAGCCAGATGCGCCGCGATCACCTCCTTCTCGCAAGCCTCGAGCGCCCGGTCGAGATCGTCGGCGAGGATCACGTCGTCGGCGATGAATTTGCGATTGCGGAAGGCATCGTTGAGCTCGGACGGGAGATTGACCAGCACGAGCCGGGCACCAAGCTCGGCGGCGGCCCGCTTGATCTGGGTGAAACTATGCATCGCCGAGGAATCGATGCCGGTGACCAGGCGGAAGTCGAACAGCAGGAAGCGGGTCTCGGGGCTTCTGGCGAACAGAGCTTTCACCTGCTCGTAGAGGCGGTTGGCCGAGCCGAAGAAGATATAGCTTTGCAGGCTCATGCCTTGGATCTCGTGGCCGTTGGCGGCGAGAATGGCGAGCTCTTCGGGTCCCCGGTCGAGCGTCGAGCGATATTCGGATCCGTCGAAGCTGAACTTGATGGCGTTCACGCGGCTCGCGCTGACCGCGAAGGTCGTGCAGCCGATGATGACGCCGATGAAGACGCCGGCGATGAAGCCCATCTGGAGAATGAGCACGGCGATCGCCAGCAGCGAGGCATATTCGAGCAGCGAGATTCGCTGCGCTGAATTGATCAGCCACTCATAGACGAGGTTGGCGCCGAGATAGAGCAGCAGACCGCCAAGCACGAATTTGGGCACGTAAGCGAGAAAGCCCGGATCGGCGACGAGCATGAGCGCCGAGATGGCGGCGACGGTCAGGCCGGAGAGGCGACCGCGAGCGCCGGCCACGTAATTGAGTGTGGTGCGGTTCAAGGCGATCGTGCTGGCATAGCCTCCCAGCGCCCCGGCAATCACGTTGGCGACGCCGATGGTCTTCAATTCGCGTTGGAGATCGGCCTCGCGCTTGGTGAGAAATTCGAGTCCGGTCGTGTTGAGCAGCGTGCTGATCGCGGTGACGAACATGACCGCGAACAGATCGCCGGAGAGCCTAGGCAGGACGTGCCACGGAAACATGCGAACATCGCCGAGGTCCCAAGTCGGCGTGAGCCCGACTGTGGCGGGGGCTTTGAATAACCAGCCAATTTCCTCCGCCGTGGCCATGCTCGTTCCGGTGATCGCCAGGGCGCCATGCGCCAGGCCGATGCCAACCAGCAGAACGGCAGGCAGCACGTAAGGACTCTCGCGACGGCGCAGGCCGAGATAGATGGCGAGTGCGATGGCGATTGCCGGAAGAAGCTTGGCGAGTACGGCGACTTCGAGCAGCGTGCCGAGATTGGCGATGCCGATCCCATGGCCGGTAATGACCCGCACGGCGCCGCTCACCATCAAACAGCCCGAGGCGCCGAGAAAGCCGCCGATCACGGGATAGGGAATGAAGCGGATGGCGCCGCCCGCGCGCGCGAGCCCGAGCCCGAACAGCAGCACGCCGGTCAGAGCGGCGGAGAGCGCCATGATGATCGCGACCGGCGCCAGAAGGTCGTCGGGCAAGCCTTGCTCGGCAAGCCGCGCCATCAGCGCTGTGACCAATGTTGCCGTGACCGCGACGGTGGTGGGGTCAGGACCGGCGATGGCAAAGGGTAGCGAGCTTCGCGCCGCGACGATGGCGGCGGTCACGGCGCTGGTGATGAAGGTCGCGGCGATGCCGTAGGCGAGCCAGGTGTTGAGCGGGGGTGCGAAGATCAGCGCCGCGAAGGAGAGCCCATAGGCAATGGTGATGACGCTTCCGACCAGCCCGGCAAAGATGTCATTCACGCCGGCCCGGGCGAGTTCGGCTGAGCGGCTGGTCAAGCTTCCGCCGGCGGTCTTGACCGACATGCAATTCCCCCGCAAATGCCGGAGCCGCATAGGCCCGGTTCAGCGCATCGCGCAGCGCCTGTTATAGCCCTGGTCGCGACGGATAGTTGAGAGACATGACAGTTTTCCGACCGCGGGCGAGCCGGGCGGAAGCTACCGATGGTCGCAGATTATTCGGCGGCTTGCTGCGAGCTCGAGCTGGCGCCAAGCTTCTTGAGAAGGTCGGTGGCGGCGTCGGCGATGGGCGTGCCGGGACCGAAAATCGCTTTGGCGCCAGCCTCGTAGAGCGCCGGATAGTCCTGTGGCGGGATCACGCCGCCTACCACGATCATGATGTCGCCGCGGCCTTGCTGCTCGAGCGCCTCGCGCAGCGCCGGCACTAGCGTGAGGTGCCCAGCCGCGAGCGAGGAGACGCCGACGATGTGCACGTCGTTCTCGACCGCCTGGCGGGCGGCTTCCTCGGGCGTCTGGAACAGCGGGCCGATATCCACGTCGAAACCGAGATCGGCGAAGGCGCTAGCGATCACCTTCTGGCCGCGGTCGTGGCCGTCCTGGCCCATCTTGGCGACGAGAATGCGCGGGCGGCGCCCATGCTCGGTCTCGAAGCTATCGATCAGCTCCTTGATGCGGTTCAAGCTTCCGTCCATGCGACCGATCTCCGCCCGGTAGACCCCGGTGATCGCCGAAACCTCGGCCCGGTGGCGGCCATACACCTTCTCCAGAGCATAGGAGATTTCTCCGACCGTTGCCTTAACGCGCGCGGCCTCGACCGCCGCTTCGAGCAGGTTGCCGGTCCCTGTCTCGGCATAACGGGTCAGCACGTCAAGGGCCTGTTGGACCTCAGCCTCGTTGCGTTCGGCCTTGAGTCTGGCGAGCTTGTCGAGCTGCTGGCGCCTGACCGACCGGTTGTCGACCTTGAGGATGGCGATGTCGGCCTCGCTGTCGGGGCGGTATTTGTTCACGCCGACGATGGTCTGCCGCTTCGAATCGATGCGGCCCTGCGTGGCGGTCGCCGCCTGCTCGATCATGCGCTTCGGGATGCCGGCCTCGATGGCCTTGGCCATGCCGCCGAACTTCTCCACCTCTTCGATATGTTTCATGGCGCGGGCGGCGAGATCGTAGGTGAGCCGCTCGACATAGAAGCTCCCGCCCCACGGATCGATGCTGCGGGTGGTGCCGGATTCCTGCTGCAACATCAGCTGGGTGTTGCGGGCGATGCGCGCTGAGAAATCGGTCGGCAACGCCAGCGCCTCGTCGAGCGCGTTGGTGTGCAGCGACTGGGTATGGCCCTGCGTCGCCGCCATGGCCTCGACGCAGGTGCGCACCACGTTGTTGAACACGTCCTGGGCGGCGAGGCTCCAGCCGCTGGTCTGGCAATGCGTCCTGAGCGCCAGCGAGCGCGGATCCTCGGGCGCGAACTCCTCCTTGATAAGCTTCGCCCACAGCACGCGCGCGGCGCGCATCTTGGCGATCTCCATGAAGAAATTCATGCCGATCGCCCAGAAGAAGGAGAGCCGCGGCGCGAACGCATCGATGCCGAGCCCGGCGGCGACGCCCGCGCGCACATATTCGATGCCGTCGGCGAGTGTGTAGGCGAGTTCCAGGTCGGCGGTCGCTCCCGCCTCCTGCATGTGATAGCCGGAGATCGAGATCGAATTGAACTTCGGCATGTGCTTGGAGGTATAGGCGAAGATGTCGGAGACGATGCGCATCGATGGCGCGGGCGGATAGATGTAGGTGTTGCGCACCATGAACTCTTTGAGGATGTCGTTCTGGATCGTCCCTGAAAGCTCGGCCGGCGGCACGCCCTGCTCTTCGCCGGCGACGATGAACAGCGCGAGCACCGGCAGCACCGCCCCGTTCATGGTCATCGACACCGACACTTTGTCGAGCGGGATGTGGTCGAACAGCGTGCGCATGTCGAAGATGGAATCGATGGCGACGCCCGCCATGCCGACATCGCCGGTCACGCGCGGATGATCCGAATCGTAGCCGCGATGGGTGGCGAGATCGAAGGCGATGGAGACGCCTTGCTGGCCCGCGGCGAGGTTGCGGCGGTAGAAGGCGTTGGAATCCTCGGCGGTAGAGAAGCCGGAATATTGACGGACCGTCCAGGGCCGCTGCAAATACATCGTGGGGTAGGGGCCGCGCAGGTAAGGCGGCACGCCCGGCATCCCGTCGAGAAAGTCAAGCTGCGCGATGTCCTCCCGGCCGTATGCGGGCTTGACCGCGATGCCTTCCGGCGTCTGCCATGCGGAAGCCTCAGCTCGCCCGGCGCTGCCGCCGCTCGCTTGCTCGAAATTCACCTCGTTGAAGGCTGGGATGCGCGTCATCAGCAATCAAATCTCGTCGTAAGCGGCGTTGAGGACTTGAAGCGTATCACAGCCCTGGTGAAGGAAGGTGCTAATGCCGGACTGCTCGAGCTCGCCTTTGCTGGCTCCGGCCTTGCCGGCGACATAGACGCGCGAAGCCCCGGCTTCGGCCAGCGCCTTGGCGATGCTTGCGCTCTCGCGCTCATAGAGCTTATCCGAGGAGCAGAGGCAGGCAAGCTTCGCGCCCGATTCCTTGAATCGTTTCGCGAGGTTGTCGCCGTTTGCTTGCACGGCTTCGATGCCGCCAGACTCGAACAGGCTCTTGGCAAAGCTCGCCCGCGCGTTGAAATCAGCGGCGCGTCCGAGACAGGCAAGGAACACTTTGGGCCTATGGCCGTGCTGCGCGAGATACTGATCGCTGCGGTCGCGCAGGCGCTCGAACGGCTCGGCCAACCTTATCGGTGCCAGCGCCGCGTCGTTGGTCGAGAGAGACGCGAGCCGCGACTGCGCCAGAACGGCAACCTTGTCCTCGGCGAGATCGGGGAAGTCGCTGCTGCCGACCAGCGTGTCCTTGCGGCGTGCGACATTGGCCTCGCGCTCGGCCCGGATGCGCGCCACGACGCGTTGGATCGATCCGGTCTGCAAGGCTTCCGCGGCGCCGCCTGCCTTCTCGATCTTCTGAAAGAACCACCATGCCGTTCGACAGAGCGCATCGGTCAGCGCCTCGATGGCGCCGGAGCCTGCGGCCGGATCGGCGACGCGATGGATATTCGCCTCCTCGATGAGAATCGTCTGCGTGTTGCGCGCGATGCGCCGGGCGAAGGCATCAGGCACGCCGAGCGCCGCGCTGAACGGCAGGACCGTCACGGCATCGGCGCCACCGACCGCGGCGCCAAGCGCGGCGATGGTGCCGCGCACGATGTTGCCGTGCGGATCGCGCTTGGTCATCATGCGCCAGGCGGTTTCGGCCGCGACGAAGACGGGGAGGGGCTTGAGCCCGCACGCCTGTTCGACCCGCGCCCACAACTTCCTGATGGCGCGGAACTTGGCGATGGTCAGGAACTGGTCCTGGTCGGCGGCGAGGCGAAAATAGATGGAACGGCGCGCGTCATCGAGCGCGATGCCGTTTTGCTCAAGCGCGCGGAGATAAGCCACGGCGCAGGCAAGCGTGAAGGCGAGCTCCTGCGCCTCCGATCCGCCGGCCGCATGGATCACCCTGCCGTCGGCGACGGCAAAGGGACCGGCGAAACCTTGCCCCGCGAGATCAGCGACGAGTTCGGCAAAGATCGGCGCAATGGCTTCCCAGGGCAGCGGGCTCTGCCCATGCAAGGCAACGCCGCCGAGCGGGCCGAAGCCGAAGCGGATGGTGCATTCCTTAGGGCCAAGCCCGCGTGCCTTGACCAGGGTGGCGAGAAGGCCGGCAGCGTCCTTCGACTGCATGCTGAGATCGAGATCGATGGCGACGCCGGCATCGAGATAGATATTGTCGAGCGCGGCGCTGATCGCGGCGCCGGTCGCCGGAAGGGCGTAGCCGTAATCGCCGATCGCCCCCTGGAACACCAGCGTCTCGCCGCTCGCGCCATTCATCAAATCGTCGATGATCTGCGCATTGGCGGCTCTGGGATCGGCGAGATCGATCCGCTGCATGACCGCCCAGGGCTGGCCCGCGGGCCGGCACGCGACGCGGGCGGCCTCTTGCGCGCGCTTGTAAAGCGGCTCGATGACGATGCCGTCATAGGTCTCGGACCTGAGCGCGGCAAAGGGCGCGCCCTTCAGTGCCTCTTCGACGAGCGCCTTCCACGCCGCCTCGTCGGCGAGGGCGAAGTCACGGGCGAGAGAGAGTTCCACCATTTGCGTCAAGCCCTAAGCCAGTTGAGTCCCCTCCTAACACGAAGCTTTGCCTGCGCGGAAGCCGTGCGGCGCAAGGTCCGGTCTGGCCAGCGCGACTTTGCGGGGCCGTCAGGAGAAGCTAGAGTGCGGCCCGGAATCAAGGAGACGACGCATGGCGAAGCGCAAGGCGGCAGCGCCGAAGGATGATGCGGGATCCGGCACAAATGAGCCGTTCGAAGCGATCTCGGACGGCCGAGTCAATATCGGCAAGAGCACTGACCTCAAAGAGCTGGAGTCCATCCTGCTTCGACTTGCCAACCGCCATGGGCTGGTTACCGGCGCGACGGGAACCGGCAAGACGGTCACCTTGCAAGGCTTGGCAGAGGGCTTCTCAGACCAGGGAGTCCCGGTGTTCTGCGCCGACGTCAAGGGCGACCTCTCCGGCGTGGCCGAACAAGGCGAGATGAAGTCTTGGATCGAGGCGCGCGACAAGGCCATCAACTTCACGCAAGATTTCCGCGCCTACCCGGTGATTTTCTGGGACCTGTTCGGCGAGCAAGGCCTGCCCATCCGCACGACCGTTTCCGAGATGGGCCCGCTGCTTCTCTCCCGCCTGATGGATTTGAGCGACGCGCAAGAAGGCGTGCTCAATATCGCCTTCAAAATCGCCGACGACGAAAAGCTGCCGCTGTCCACTCTCGCAAATTTGCAGACCCTGCTCGAGGGGCTTGCCGCGCGCGCCGACACCCTCACTACGAAATACGGCAATGTCACCAAGGCCTCGGTTGGCTCGATCCAACGTTCGCTTCTCGTGCTCGACCGGCAAGGCGGCGCGCATTTCTTCGGCAAGCCTGTGCTCAATATCAAGGACCTCATGCTGAAGGACGGCAAGCAGGGTTATATCAGCGTGCTTGCGGCGGAGAAGCTCATGGAGTCGCCGCGGCTCTATGCGACCTTTCTTTTGTTCCTCCTCTCGGAGCTGTTCGAGGAGATGCCCGAGGTCGGCGATCCCGATAAGCCGAAGCTCGTGTTCTTCTTCGACGAGGCGCATCTCCTGTTCAAGGATGCGCCGAAGGCGCTGCTCGAGAAGGTGGAACAGGTCGTGCGCTTGATCCGTTCTAAAGGCGTCGGCGTCTATTTCGTGACGCAGAACCCACTCGACATTCCCGACACAGTATCGCGCCAGCTTGGCAATCGCATCCAGCATGCACTGCGCGCCTTCTCGCCGATGGAGCAGAAGGCGGTTAAGGCTGCGGCGACGACCTTCCGCAGCAATCCTGCCTTCGATACCGAAAAGGCGATCATGGAGCTTGGTATCGGCGAGGCTCTCGTCTCGACGCTCGATGAAAAGGGCCAGCCGAGCGTGGTCCAGCGCACGCTGGTGCGGCCGCCGAATTCTCGGGTCGGACCGATCACCGAGTCCGAGCGCAACAAGGTCATCGCCGCCAGCCCGGTCGAATATCCGGAACAACCGGCCGACAGCTCGTCCGACCAAGCGCGTCTGCAACAATGGACCGACGGTGCGGCGGAGGCCAAAACCGCCAGTGCCGACGAGAAGGCCGCGACCAGGACGAGCTCGGGCGGCTCTTCGCGCAGCGACAGTTTCTGGACGACGCTCGGCAAGACCATCATCAGAACCGGCGTGCCATTGGCGACGAAAGTGCTGACGGATGCGCTTAAGGGTCGCGGCCGGCGCGGCGGCGGAGGCTTCACCGGATTCGGCGCGCTCGACACCAGTGGCGGAGCCAGTCCGAAGGAGTTCGATAAATCAAAGCCAGGGTCATCGACCGACGACAAATATGTTCCGTTCAAGAGCGTTCCCGACGAGCGGGGAATACTCGGCGGCCGGAAGCGTCAGTAGTAGCTCGAACTTGGCCGATCCGACACTGATCTCCCATGCTCACGCTTGACGGCATCACGCTCCGGCTCGGCGGCCATCTCGTTCTCGATCACGCTTCCGCGTCGCTGCCGCCGAAGGCGCATGTCGGCCTGGTCGGCCGCAACGGCGCTGGCAAGTCGACGCTGCTCAAGGTCATCGCCGGGGTCCATGAGCCCGACGAGGGCAGCGTCGAGACACCGTCGGGCACCCGGATCGGCTATGTCGCGCAAGAGGCCCCGGGCGGCCAAGCCACCCCTTACCAGACCGTGCTCGCTGCGGCTGAGGAGCGCGCGGAACTGCTGGTCGAAGCCGAGCACGCGCACGATCCACATCGCATCGGCGAGATCCATGATCGGCTCAACGCGATCGACGCGCATGGCGCTCCAGCGCGCGCCTCGCGCATTCTCGCCGGTCTTGGCTTTCCCGAAGAACAGCAGCATCGGCCGCTCGACAGCTTCTCCGGCGGCTGGCGGATGCGGGTCGCGCTCGCGGCGCTGCTGTTTTCAGAGCCCGATCTCCTGCTGCTCGACGAGCCGTCGAACCATCTCGATCTCGAGGCTGCCGTGTGGCTGGAGGCGTTCCTCAAATCTTATCGCGGCAGTCTCATCGTCGTGAGCCACGAGCGCGATCTTCTGAACAATGTCGCCGATCACGTCCTGCATCTCGAGCGCGGCGGGCTGACGCTCTATCGCGGCAATTACGATTCCTTCGCTCGGCAGAGGAGCGAACGCGCGGCGCAGACCGAGGCGATGCGCGGCAAGCAAGAGGCGAGGGCCAAGAAGCTGCAAGCCTATGTCGATCGCTGGCGCTACAAGGCGCATACCGCGCGCCAGGCGCAAAGCCGGCTCAAGGCGCTCGCCGCGATGCAGCCGATCGCGGCGACGGTGCAGGACGCTTCCGTGGTGTTCGACTTTCCGAGCCCCAAGGAACTCAAGCCCCCGCTGGTCGTGCTCGATGGTGTCGCCGTCGGCTATGTGCCCGGCGCGCCCGTGCTGTCGCGCTTGAATTTGCGCATCGACCCCGACGACTGCGTGGCGCTGGTCGGCCGCAACGGCAATGGCAAGACGACCTTGGCGCGGCTGCTTGCGGGTCAATTGCGGCCGGAGGCCGGCGCGATCGTCGCATCGAGCAAGTTGCGTGTCGGCTATTTTGCCCAGCATCAGATCGAGGAGCTGGTTCCCGACGAGACCCCGCTGCAACATATGCAGAGCCTGTTGCCTGATGCGTCTCCCGGCGAGGTGCGCGGGCAGCTCGGCCGCTTCGGCTTTTCCGGCGACAAGGCCAATGTCGCGGTGCGCCAACTGTCGGGCGGCGAGCGGG
>CAVSAC010000009.1:0-104834 GCA_963725865.1 Candidatus Eiseniibacteriota bacterium | reverse complement strand
GGGTGCATGCGGAGCCAGCCCAGCATGGTGTGGCCCCAGGCGCGGTACTCCTCGCTGTCCACGCGCTCGGCGAGCGCCATCCAGCCGCGCGCGAGGCGCTCGGCGGCGGCGAAGTCGCCCTTGAGGTTGCGCGCCATCGCCTCGGCGCGCATCGCGAACATGAGGGTGCTGGTGTCGCGCGCCGTGCTCGCGTGGCGGGCCGACTCGAGCGTCATCGGCAGCGCCTCGTCGGCGCGCCCCTGGCGGATGAGCAGCCCGGCGTCGAGCACCAGGCTCCGCGCCAGCAGCCCCTCGTCGCCGCGCGCGTGCGCGGCGGCCGTGTACGGCGCCATCAACGCGCGCGCGGAGTCGAGCTGGCCGCGGTCCATCAGGCGGCTGGCGAGCGCGGAGTCCTCCATGAGCCGCTGGAACAGCGTGGCGCGCTGCACCTCGGGACCGAAGCCCGCCGGGGGCACGAGCGCGGGCGGCGCGTCGCTGCGCCCCGGCGCCTTCGCGCGCCCCGCCGCGGGCGCCAGCATCGGCCCCGCCGCCAGCGCGAGGACGAGCAGCGCCAGGCCGACGAGGCCACGGCGCGCACGCGCCGCCGTCACCCGGGCGTCCTTCGCGCGGACGTCCGGGCGGGCGGAGCGAGCGCGGGGCCGCGCGACGGGCAGATGCATCAAGCGAACACCCGCACCGGCGGAGCCTGGTCGGCGCCGGTACGGCCGGTGGCGATGTCGGCGACGAAGTAGTTCTCGCCGAGCGTCGGCGCGCCAGCCATGCCCCTCAGCATCGCGAGCTGGCCGACGTGGGTGAGCGCGTCGGCGAGCGGGCCCTGGAACAACCGCTCCGCCGGGCAGGCGATGGCCGCGTCACCGGCGAGGAACGCGTCGAGCGCGCCCAGCCCGGCGTGGAAGCGGGCCGCGTCCTGCTCCCACGTCCGTGGCGCGGCCGCGCTCCAGCGCGCCTCGCCCCGCGCCATCGACAGCGCCCAGTCGAGCAGGTCGCCGACGTGGGCGAGGATCTCGCCCGGCGTGCGCGTGGCGGGACCGGCCTGGAACGTCGCGAACGACGCCGGCGCGTCGCGCAGCGCCTTGCCGCCGCGGTAGGCCAGGGTGGCCAGCACGTGGCGCAGGAACGCGCGCGTCCCGGCGGAAGGAGCTGCGCTGGCCTCGGTCATCGTCTGGACCTCCTCGCGGTCACGGCATGCGCACCAGGCGCAGGGTCTCGACGCGATCGTCCGCCGCGAGCTGCGCGAAGTACACCCCGGCGGCCAGCCCACGGAGATCGAGCGCGACGTGGTGCTCGCCGGCGGGCAGCTCGGCCACCACCCCGCGGTCGAGCCGGCGGCCGCCCACGTCGTACAGATCGAGCGCCGCGCGCGTGGCCGCGGGCAGCGTGAAGCGCACGCGAGCCTGGTCGCGGGCGGGATGACGACCGGCGTGCGCGAGCCCGAGTCCGGGGCGTGCGGCGATCGCATGCGGCGGCGCCGACAGGGCGCTGGTCGGGCTCGACCACAGCCCGTCGCCGCGTGCGGCCCACAGCACGCCCGGCGTCAGGCCCAGGTCGTACACGAACGTCGGCAGGATCTCGATCGCCTGCCAGGTCTGTCCCGCGTCGTAGGAGGCGCGCAGGTGGGCGCCGCCGGAACGCTGGAACACGGCGAAGGTGCAGCCGGGCTCGCCGGCGAACGAGGCGCCGAGTTGGTAGCCCAGGGCGGGCCCGACGTACTCCCACGGCGACGCGACGTCGGAGCGCCGGAAGCATCCGGCGCTGGTCGCCACCAGCCAGGCCCCTCCCACCTCGGTGGCCGCGTACGGCGTCAGGTCGGGCACGAGACCGGAGTTGTCGAGGAACTCCTCCACCCACCCGGTGCCGGGATCCTCGTTGCGGAACACGGTGCCGTTGGCGCCCCCGCACGAGACCAGCCGCGTGCCGATCCGCGCCAGGTCGGTGACGGTCGCCGCCTGGTTGGCCTCGAGGTCCTGGCGGTGGAACCCGCTCCACGCGCCCGGTGCGGCGAGATCGAGCACGTAGATGCCGGCGCCGTCGGTGGCCGCGTAGAGCCGGCCGTCGCGCTCCTCGAAGTCGGTGACGTAGAGCTGGCTGTCGAACAGTCCCCCGCTGAGCCCGGCGTTGAGCGGGCTCCACGACAGGCCGAGGTCGTCGCTCACGTACACGCCGGCGCCCAGGGTGCCGGCGTAGATGCGGCCGTGGTGCATCCACGCCGCCTCCACCGACTGGAATCCCGGTGTGAAGCGCGCGGTGCGCCGCCAGGTCGCACCGGCGTCGGTGCTCAGGTAGAGCGCGGTGTCGGCTCCGGCGAGCAGCGTGTCGCCCTGCACGCGCAGCGAGTACACGTCGAGCGCCGGGATGCCGGACACCCGGGTCCACGCGGCGCGCGCCGCGCCCGGCGCGGCCAGTGTCGCGAACAGTGCAGCGACGAGCGCCAGCAGCGCCGGCACCCGTCGCGGGATCGTGGGGATCCTGGTCGTACCTCCCATCCTGATCGTCTCCTTCTCTCAGTCGTCTCCGAATCCGCTCAGCATCTGCTTGAGCATGTCCTTGTACTCGGTGGTCATCCCATCACTGCGCTCGCGCGACAGCATGCTGTTCTGGTGCAGGCCCTCGAGCACCAGCTCCATCGCCAGCGCGTGCTCCTCGGGGCCGGTGGGCGCCAGGTGCTTCGCCGCCAGCGGCGCCAGCCCGCGCACCGCCGCCAGCCGCCGCGCGTACTCGGGCTGCGCCAGGTCGTCGGCGATCTCGACGTGACCGCCGGCCGAGAACCACTCGAGGATCGGCCGGTACTCGCTGGTGGCGAGCGACTCGCTCTCGTCCGCGCTGGGCTCGCGGCGCTTGCGCTGCGGCTTGAACGCGTCGGGGAAGCGCTGGTCGAACAGCGCCTTGACGCCGCGCCCGAGCAGCGCGCGCGCCACGTTGAGCGCGCCCTCCTGCTCGCCTTCGAGCACCAGCTCGACCTTGCCGCTCACCGCCGAGACGGCGTGCTGCAGGTCGCACACGCGCGCCCACGCCTGGGTCTCGCCGGTCGCGAGCCCGCGGCGCTCGGCGTTGGAGACCACGTTCTCGATCAGCGCGATCGGCAGCCGCGCCGACACGCCGGAGTTCTGGTCGACGTACTCGCTCTTGCGCGCCTGGACCGCGACCTCCTCGACCAGGTCGCGCATGAACGACGGCACCACCACCTCGACGCCGGCATCGCGCTCGGTCCACGCCTCCTGCGCGGTGATCGCGATGCCCTCCTCGCGCGTGAGCGGATAGTGCGTGACGATCTGCGAGTCGATGCGGTCGCGCAGCGGCGTGATGATGTTGCCGCGGTTGGTGTAGTCCTCGGGGTTGGCCGTGAACACCATGGCCACGTCGAGCGGGATGCCGCACCGGGAAGCCGCGGATCTGGAAGTCCTTCTCCTCGAGGATGTTCAGCAGCCCGACCTGGATGCGCGGCTGCAGGTCGGGCAGCTCGTTGATCGCGAAGATGCCGCGGTTGGTGCGCGGGATGATGCCGTAGTGGATCACCCGCTCGTCGGAGTAGTCGAGCTTCAGCGTCGCCGCCTTGATCGGGTCGATGTCGCCGATCAGGTCGGCGATGGTCACGTCGGGCGTGGCGAGCTTCTCCTGGTAGCGCGCGTCGCGGTGCAGCCACGCGATCGGAGTGGCGTCGCCGTGCACTGTCGAGCTGCTGGCGCGCGTGGTGCGTGAGCGGCCGGAACGGATCGCTGTTCAGCGGGCAGCCGGCGATCGCCGGGATCCACTCGTCGAGGAACTGCGCGAGCGAGCGCAGCAGCCGGGTCTTCGCCTGGCCGCGCAGCCCGAGCAGGATGAAGTCGTGGCGCGAGAGCAGCGCGTTGACGATCTGCGGCTCGACGGTGCTGCTCGTAGCCGACGACGCCGGGGAAGAGCGGCCGCCCGCGCGCAGGCGCGCGATCAGGTTCGCGCGCAGCTCGTCCTTCACGGAGCGCGGACGGTAGCCGGAGGCCTTGAGCTCGCCGAAGGTGCGGGGGCGCGACATCGGGCGGGTGCTCCTGGGGATCGAGGTGGCGTCCGCCCGTGGTCCGGGCGGGGCTCGTGACGGGGTGGTCGCGCGCGGGAGTCTAAGGGATGGCGCGCGCGCGCGCGACGGCGTGTGCGGTTGGATGCCGCGACGTCGCGGGCGATGCGCGACCGCGGCGAAGGCGGCGCGGGGTGCCGCCGGCCCGCCCGGCGACGGCCGCGCGGCGCCGCCGCGACCGGCTCCGGAGGCCCCGGGCGGCCCCGGCGGCGGGTTGACGCGCCGCGCGCCAGGCGCGAAGGTGACCCGCGCCGCACCGGGACCTCACCCTTCCCATGGCCGCTCCCCGGCCGAAGGCCAGACGCCATGCGCCTCAACCTGCTCGTCCTCATCCTGGGACTCGCCATGACCGCCGACGCCACCGCCGAGAGCTTCGACCTGAGCCCGACCCCGCCCGTCGCCCGGCGCGTGCCGCATCCCACCACCAGCCACGGCGACACGCGCGAGGACGACTACTTCTGGCTGCGCGAGAAGACCGATCCCGAGGTGACCGCCTACCTCGAGGCCGAGAACGCCTACGCCGACGCGGTGACGCCGCCGCTCGAGGCGCTTCCGCGAGGCGCTCTACGACGAGATGCTCGGCCGCATCCAGCAGACCGACCTGTCGGTGCCCTACCGCAAGGACGGCTGGCTCTACTACTCGCGCACCGACGAGGGCCTGCAGTACCCGATCCTGTGCCGCAAGCGCGGCGACGGACGCACCCGAGCAGGTGCTGCTCGACCTGAACGAGCTCGCCGAAGGCCACCGCTTCATCGCGGTCGACGACTTCGAGGTGAGCGACGACGGGCGCCTCCTCGCCTACACCACCGACAGCACGGGCTTCCGCCAGTACACGCTGCACGTGAAGGACCTCGAGACCGGCGCCGAGGGCCCCGAGCGCGATCGAGAAGATCGCCACGTCGCCTGGGCCGCCGACGGGCAGACGCTGTTCTACGCCGTCGAGGACGCGGCCAAGCGGCCGTACCGCGGCTGTACCGCCACGGCTGCGGCCGGCCCGCCGGCGACGACGCGCTGGTCTACGAGGAGAAGGACGAGCGCTTCGAGCTCTCGTGCGAGCGCTCGCGCAGCGGCGCTACCTGTTCCTGCACCGCGGCCGAGCCACACCACCTCCGAGGTGCGCGTGCTCGCCGCGTCGACGCCCGCGGCCGCGTGGCGTCGATCGAGCCGCGCGTGCAGGACCGCGAGTACTACGTCGACCATCGCGGCGACCGGTTCTGGATCCGCGCCAACGACACCGGGCGCAACTTCCGGCTGGTCACCGCGCCGGTCGCCACGCCGCGACGCCGCGCACTGGCGCGAGGTGGTCGCGCACCGCGACGACGTGATGCTCGACGGGCTCGACGTGCTTCGCCGGCCACCGTCGTGCTGTGGCACGCGCGAGCGGCGGGCTGCCGCAGCTCGGGGTCGCTCGACCTCGCCAGCGGCCGAGCGCGCCGCGTGGCGTTCCCCGAGCCCGCGTACGCGGTGTTCGGCGCCGCCAACGAGCGAGTTCGACGCGCCGCCTGCTGCGCTACCAGTACCCCTCGTTCGTCACCCCGC
Organism: Candidatus Eiseniibacteriota bacterium; assembly: GCA_963725865.1. Taxonomy (GTDB): domain Bacteria; phylum Eisenbacteria; class RBG-16-71-46; order RBG-16-71-46; family RBG-16-71-46; genus CAVSAC01. Next base: position 99,249 of record CAVSAC010000009.1, on the reverse strand, counting down.
CCGTCGGTGTTCGACTACGACCTCGCATCGCGGCACTCGCACGCTGCTCAAGCGCACCGCGGTGCTGGGCGGCTACGACTGCGTCGCGCTACGTGATCGAGCGCATCGAGGCCACCGCGCACGACGGCACGCAGGTGCCGATCTCGCTGGTCCGCCGACGCGGACGTGCCGCGCGACGGCACGGCGCCGCTGCTGCTCTACGGCTACGGCTCGTACGGCATCCCGTGACCGCCGTGCTTCATCGCCAACCGGCTGCAGCCTGCTCGACCGCGGCGTGTCGTCTCGCCATCGCGCACATCCGCGGCGGCGGCGAGCTGGGCAAGGCGTGGCACGACGACGGGCGCATGCCGAGAAGATGAACACCTTCACCGACTTCATCGCCTGCGCCGAGCACCTGGTGCGCGCAGCGCTACACCGCGCGCGACCGGCTGCGTGATCCAGGGCGGCAGCGCCGGCGGCCTGCTGATGGGCGCGGTGCTCAACCTGCGGCCCGACCTGTTCAAGGCCGTGCTGGCGCAGGTGCCGTTCGTGGACGTGCATCAACACCATGCTCGACGCCTCGCTGCCGCTCACCGTGGGCGAGTACGAGGAGTGGGGCAATCCGCCAGGCGCGAGCAGTACCGCTGGATGCGCGCCTACTCCCCCTACGACAACCTCGGCCGCGCGCGCTACCCGGCGATGCTGGTGCGCACCGCGCTCAACGACAGCCAGGTGATCTACTGGGAGCCCGCCAAGTACGTGGCCGACTGCGCACGCTCAAGACCGACGCGAACCCGCTGCTGTTCAAGACCGATCATGGCCGGCGGCCACGGCGGCGCCTCCGGCCGCTACGACGCACTGCGCGACACCGCGTTCGACTACGCGTTCCTGCTCGCGCAGGTGGGTCGCGCGCGATGAAGCGGTGACGGCCATGAAGGTGCTCATCGTCCACGCCCACCCCGAGCCGCGCTCGTTCTGCAGCGCGCTGCGCGACGCGGCGGTGCTGGAGCTGACGCGACGGCGGCCCGGGCACGCTCCTCGATCGCGCCCGGCACGGCATGCTCCTCTGAGATGAGCGACGACATCGAGGACCTCGAGCCCGAGCGCATCCCGGCGCCGCCGACCGCCGGCGCAGGACCGCTGTCGCCCGGCACCGCGCCGCCCGCGACCGGAGGCGGCGACGCGCCCACGACACGGCCCCTGAAGCGCCACCGCATCGGGCTCGCGCTCGGCATCGCGATCGCGGCCGACGCGGCGCAGTGGGTGATGTTCCCGCTGTTCATGGCCGGCGCGGTCTCGCCAGTGGACGACGTGCTCGACATCGCCATCGCCCTGCTGATGATCCGCATGCTCGGCTGGCACTGGGCGTTCCTGCCCACCTTCGTCGCCGAGCTGCTGCCGGGCGTGGACCTGGTGCCGAGCTGGACCCTGGCGGTGTGGCTCGCCACCCGCGGGAAGCCGAAGGTCTGAGCGCCGCGCGCGCCACGCCATGAGCCCGCCCCGCGATCCCGCGCTTCTGGCCGAGTGCCGCGCCCTGCAGCGCGCGGTGACGCCGTTCAAGACCCTCGCCGAGCTGCGCGCCTCGAGCGCGTGGCGCGCGGACCTCGCGCCGCGCTTCGCCACGCTGTTCGCCCAGCTCCACCGCCATGCGCCGCCCGCGCCCCCGCCCCCGTCCGCGGATCCGTCGCGCGTGTGCGCGGTGCACTGGAACATCGAGCACGGCAACTGGTACGAGCAGGTCGAGCACGCGCTGCTGGGCCATCCGTCTCTCGCCGACGCCGACCTCTACCTGTTCAACGAGATCGACCTCGGCTGGCGCGCGCCGCCAACCGAGACGTCGCCGTCGATCTCGCGGCGGCGCTCGGCCGCCACGGCGTGTGGGCGCCACTGTTCCTCGAGACCACCGCCGGGCGCGACGAAGACCCGGCGATGGCGGCGGGCCGCGAGAACCAGGAGGCCCTGTTCGGCCTCGCGGTGCTGTCGCGCTGGCCGCTCGGCGAGGTCGCGCGTCGTCGAGCTGCCCAGTCCGGAGCAGCTGCAGTTCGACCTCGAGCGCATGGTCGGCCGCCACGTCGCGCTGATCGTCGAGGTGCTGCGGCCCGGGCGCGCCGTTCGTGGCGGTGAGCGGCCACCTCGAGGTGCACCGCACCCGCGCACACCGAGCCGCGCAGGTGCGCGTCATCGTCGAGGCGCTGGACGACGAGCGCCGACCGGTCGTGCTGGCGGGCGACTTCAACACCCACACCTTCGATCGCGGGCTGTGGCACTCCTCGTTCACCGGCGGCGCCTCGCTGCTCACCTGGCCGGGCCCGCTGCTCGAGGCGCGCATGCTCCATCCCGACCGCGGGCTGTTCAAGGAGCCGCTGTTCGAGGAGCTCAGGGCCGGCGGCTTCGCGTGGGCGCCGTTCGTCGACCACGCCCCTACGCTGCGGCTGCGCCTCGACCGGCTCGACGAGGTCAACGCGCTGCCGCGGCCGCTGCGGCGCGCGGCCGCGCCGGTGCTGGACTGGGCCGAGCGGCGCGGCGCGCTGCGCCTCGACTGGTTCGCGGGCCGCGGCTGGCAGGGCGGCAGCGGCGTGAGCGTGCAGGGCTTCGACGGCCCCGGCCGCGCCAGCGACCACGCGCCGATCGCGGCCGAGTTCCGCTAGAGGACGTTCGGTGGTCCGACAAAGCCGCTTCTCCTCCGGCGTGGAAGCGCGCTACGATGCGCACCGCCGTCGCGGGCGCACGATCGGGTTCCCGCGCCGCGGCATCGCAGCTCGGACCCGCGGCCACCTTCGGCACCCGCCGGCGACGGATGCGCGGGTCGGCGCCGGCACCGCGACGATCGAGCTCCTGGCGCCCCCTGCGGGCGGGCCGTTTCACCGAGATCCTCCGGTTCACCGCGAGACCTCCTTGCCTCCGGGTACGCTTCGGACGACCCCAGAGCGTCAGGTGAGGTCTCACGGCTTCGATGCCCATCCGTCGCTGGCTGGTTCCGGACCACTGGAAGTCATCCAGGAGGGCTTCAATGCTCGTGAAGATCCTCATCGGTGTCGCGGGTGTCCTGGTCCTCTTCGCAGCGGTCGTGGCCACACGGCCCTCCGCCTATCACGTCGAGCGCAAGCTCGAGGTCGCTGCTCCAGCCGAACTCGTGTTCGGGGTCCTCAACGACCTCCATCAGTTCGCGGGTGTCCTGGTGCTCTTCGGGTCGCCATGGGAGGAGCTCGATCCCAACATGCAGAAGACCTTCGAAGGCCCCGCGGCGGGCGTCGGTCAGTCGTATGCGTGGAGCAGCACCAAGGAAGTCGGCAAGGGCAGGATGACGATCGAAGAGAGCGTCCCTGGCCGGAAGGTGGGCATGAAGCTCGAGTTCGTGGCGCCGATGAAGTCCACGGCAACCTGTGCGCTCACCCTCGCGGACACGCCGACCGGCTCGCTCGTGACGTGGTCGATGGATGGGAACCACAACTTCATCGGCAAAGCGCTCGGCATGTTCATGGACATGGACAACATGCTGGGCACCGACATCGAGAAAGGGCTCGCCCGGCTGAAGACCGTCGCCGAGGGCAAGCCGGTGGCAGGCGCGACTGCTGCCGCGGCTCAGGCTGATGCCGACAAGGCCGCCGCCGAAGAGGCCGCGAAGTCGGCCGCTGCCACACCGGTCGAGGGCAGGGGGAAGTAGCCACGTCCGCAGGACGCGCCTGATGCCGGATCACCGAGAGTCCTCTCGAGGAGCGCCATGTCCGCCGACCGCGATCCCGTCGTCGTCACCCGCGGCCTGACGCGCGTCTTCGACGGCACCACCGCGGTGGACGCGCTCGACCTCGAGGTGCCGGCGGGCGCGTTCTACGGCTTCCTCGGTCCCAACGGCGCGGGCAAGTCGACCACCATCAACATCCTCACCGGCCTGCTCTCGCCCACCCGCGGCAGCGCCAGCGTGCTCGGCATCGACGTGGTGAAGGACCCGATCGCGCTGCGCCGCGCCATCGGCGTGGTGCCCGACGGGCTCTACCTGTTCGAGCGCCTCACCGGCGCCGAGCACCTGCGCTTCGTGGGCGAGGCCTACGGGCTCGACCGCGCCACCGCCGCCGCGCGCGCCGACGAGCTGCTCGAGGCGCTGGGTCTCGCCGCCGACGCGCGCCGGCTGGTGAGCGAGTACTCGCACGGCATGCGCAAGAAGCTCGGGCTCGGGTGCGCGCTGATCCACAACCCGCGCCTGCTGTTCCTGGACGAGCCGTTCGAGGGCATCGACGCCGTGGCGACCTCGCACATCCGCGAGCTGCTCCAGCGCGTGGTGGCGAGCGGGCACGCCACGGTGTTCCTCACTTCGCACGTGCTCGAGATCGTCGAGCGCCTGTGCACGCACGTCGGCATCATCGCCGCGGGCCGGCTGGTGGCGAACGGCACGCTCGACGAGCTGCGCCGCGGTGCCGACGGCGCGCCGCGCCCGCTCGAGGCGCTGTTCCTCGAGCGCGTCGGCGCGCAGGCGCGCGGCACCGCGACGCTGGACTGGCTCGGCGCATGACGGTGCGGGGCCTGCTCGCGCTCAAGGCGCGGCTGTGGTGGCGCGCCATCCCGCCCAGGCGCCGGGTGCTCGCGCTGGTGCTGATGGGGGTGTTCGCGGTGTCGTTCGCGCCCGCGTGGCTCGGCGGCGCGCGGCTGGCCTACGTCACCGTGCGCGAGCAGGGCGCGCCGGGCGTGGTGGTGGCGCTGGCGATTGCGCAGGCGTCGTGGCTCGGCATCGTGCTGATCCTCAACCGCTGGAGCGAGGCGTTCGACCTGCGCCGCATGCTGCGCTACCCGGTGCACCCGCGCACCGTGTACCTGGCGAGCGTGGCGTTCGGCATGGTCGAGCCGGCGGCGCTGGTGGTGGTGCCGGCGCTGGTCGCGGTGGTGGCCGCCACCGCGGCGCGCGGCGGCGCCGCGGCCGGCGCGGCGGCGGCGCTCGCGGTCACGATGCTGGTGCAGCTCACCGGCGCCCTGCTCCAGCTGCTGCTCACGCTCGTGGACGACCTGCGCCGGGTGCGCTGGCTGCGCTACCTGCAGGAGGCGCTCTCCACCCTGATCGCCGGCGGCGGCTACCTGATCTATCTCGAGGTGCGTCGGCGCGTCGCGGGGGCGCTCGATCATCCCGGCATGGGCGTCTCCGAGCGGCTCGCCCGCGCCGCCGACGCGCTCCACCGGCTCGACCCCTTCGCGGCGTGGCCCGCCGCGGTGGCCGAGCACGCGCTCGCCGGACGCTGGCCGTACGCGCTCGCGGCGCTCGCCGCGTCGCTCCTGTTGCTGGTGGCGCTGGTCGAGCTGGGCTGGCGACTCGCCCATCGCGTGGCCCTCGACCGCGAGACCGAGTCGGCGTCAGCGCCGGCGCGCGCGACGGGCGCGGTGCGGCGGGCGCCGCACCCGCCGCACGGGCGGCGCGGCGCGGTGGCGCTGCTGTTCGCGCGCGAGCTGCGGCTGTCGCTGCGCGGGCCGCAGCTGCTGGGCTTCGCCCTCTACGGCGTGTTCATCGTGCTGCTGTTGCGCGGCATGGGGAAGGACGCGATCGCCTTCATGGGGCCCTTCGTCACCGTCATGCTCAGCCTGCAGGTGCAGACGCTGGCGCTGAGCCTGTTCGGCGGCGAGCGCGAAGGACTGCGGCTGCTGTTCCTGCTCCCGTTCGAGGGGCGCGCGCTGGTGCTGGCCAAGGACCTCGCCGCCGCGGTGCAGTTCGCCCTCACCGTGGGACTGGCGCTGGTGGCGCTCGGCTTCGTCGGCTTCCCGGTGCGCGGCGCCGCCGGGCTCGAGGCCGCGGCGTGGGCGCTGGCGCTGCTGCTCGCGGCACTCGTGGTCGGCAACCACCTCTCGGCGCGCCATCCGGTGCGCGTCGACACGCGCGGGCGGCGCGGCTCCGGCGCGAGCCCGCTCGCCGCACTGTTGCAGACCGGGAGCCTGTTCGCCACGCTCGCGGTGTTGGCGATCCTGCGCGGACTGGCGCACGCGCTCGCCCCCGAGCCCGCGCGCGCACTCGCCGCCGCGCTCGCGGCGAGCGCGCTGGCGCTGGCGCTGGGGGTGATGTGGTGGCGGCTGCTCGGGCGCGCCGGGCGCATCGTGGACGAGTCCCGCGAGAGCATGCTGGCCGCGATCGCGACGCCGTCCGAGAGCGGGTGAGCGGGCTCGCCTCCATGAGCGCAGAGCCGGAACCGTTCCTCGACCGTGTTGCCACTCTCGACAGGGCGCGAGGGCCGATCGCCGAAGCCACACCCGCGGTGCGCGCCGTCCGCCTACTTCAGAACCACGAACTTCCTCATCGCCTTGGTCGTGCCGGTTTCGAGCAGACAGAAGTAGAACCCTACGGGCCAGCCCGTAGCGTCGAGCAACGCCTCGTGCCTGCCGGCGGGCTTCTGCGCATGATCGAGCAGCACGGCAACCCGTCGCCCCTGGATGTCGAACACCGAGAGACTCACCGCGGCTGCGACGGGCAGCGCATACCGGATGGTGGCGGCTGCGCGCACCGGATTGGGTGCCATCGGTGCCAGCGCCACGGTGGTGGGAAGCGGTGGCGGGGAGACCGGCGGTGGACGGAACGCGTAGGCGATCAGGCCGCCGGCGGGCGCGACGCCGGCGCGGCCGAATCGCCCGCCGACGTAGAGCGTGTGATCGGCGAGCGTGAGTCCGTACACCACGGGATGCGGGATGGCCGCCGAGTACTCGACCGCGCTGAGGCCGAGGTCCCAGTCGAGCAGCGTTCCCGTGTGGAGGTCGAGCGCGGCGACGCCGTTGCGTGGCTGCCCCGCGATGATGAAGAACAGCCCACCGGCGAAGAGCGTGTCGTTCATGACCAACAACGTGTTCACCGCCGAATTGGCGTCCGCCCGCCAGTTGGTCGCGAGTCCTGTCCGGAGGTCGAGGGCCGCGAGGTTGACCCGTGGCTGCCCTCCGATGGTATTGAACACCCCTCCCACGTAAAGCACGCTGTCGACGATCTCGATCGCGTTCGCCCAGTTGTCGGGCTGTGGATCCCAGTCGAGCAACTGACCGGTGATCGCGTCCACCGCCGCCAGGCCGTAACGACGCGGCACACCGCCGACAGCCGAGAAGAAGCCTGCGAGGTAGGCGGTACTCCCCTTCAACGCGATGTCGAACACGTCGCTGTTGGCGTCGGGCGCCCAGTCCGTCAGCATCCCGGTGGTGAGGTCGAACGACGCCAGTCTCCCACGCGGCTGCCCGTTCACGTTCCCGAATGCCCCACCGACGTACAGCGTGTCGCCCACCACCTCGAGCGTCTTCGTCCAGCCGTTGGTCACGGGATACCAGGCGGTGGCCGCCCCGGTGAGCGTGTCGAGCGCAGCCAATCCATCGCGGGGCTGCCCGCCGATCGAGGCGAAGAATCCGCAGACATAGACCCGCCCATGGGATAGCGCCATCGTGCGAACGTCCAAGCCATCGGGGTTCGGGTTCCAGTCCTTCACCGCGCCGGTGGTGGCGTCGAACGCGGCGATGTCGATCCGTCGCCGCCACTCGGAGCCAAGGCCAGCGAAGACGCCCCCCAAGTAGACCCCATCTCCCTGAGTGGCGATCGCGTGGACTGGGTCCGTGGGTTGCGGGGCCCAGGCGGAGACGCCATCGGATCCAAGATCCAGCTTGGCGCTGTAGCTCCGCGACAGCCCGTTGACGCCGAGGAACCCGCCCGCCACGTACGCGGAGTCCCCGTCGACCGCGATCGACGTGATGTCGGCGGAGCCATCACTAGACGTCGAGTTGAAGCTGGGGCTCCAAGCCGTCACCAGCCCGCTGGCTCGATCGACCATCGCGAGCCCAGCGCGAACTTCGCCACCAACTCCCGTGAAGTGTCCACCGACCAGCACCGCATCGGGTCGGAACGCGAGTGCCGACACGTAGCCGTTTCCGAAGTACATGTCCCCGGTCGGGGATGTCACTCGGGGATTCCACTCCAGTAGGATGCGGTTGCTGCAATCCAGAGCACCAAGGTGAAACCGTGAGATGGCTTGCATGGCGGCGATCATCCCACCGACAAAGAGCGTGTCCCCCGAGAGCGCCAGCGCACGGACAGATCCCGGGCCAGTCAAGGATCCAATCCGAAGATCCCAGTCGGTGACGCTTCCAGTCGAGCGGTCGATCTCGGCCAGACTCCATCGTGTCTGAGTTCCAAGCGTCGCGAAGTCCCCGCCCACGTAGAGCTGCCAAGACCCGCACACCAAGGCACGAACCCGACGGTCGGGAGCGGGGTCCCACGCCAGCATCTGGCCCGTCCCGAGGTCGAACGCAGCCAGGTAGGCCCGGGGCACGCCAGAGATCCTCTGGAAACTGCCCCCGACATACAGGGTCTTTCCACCGATCGCCATCGCCTCGACCGGCTCATCCGGATCCGGGGTCCACCCGTCGACGCTTCCGTTCGACAGAATGTGAGCGAGGTTTCGCCTCGCCAGTCCGCCGACCCCTGCGAAGGCGCCCCCGATGAACCAGCCACCGGCACCATCGGGGATCACCACCTCGACGACTCCCGCCACCTTCGGAAGTCGGCCTGTCGGTTCGCCCCTGACGTCGTCGACCTCGACACCGCCCCCCGAGTTCGGACCCACGTGGCTGAACGACCCGGACACGTAAAGCGTGTTGCCGGACCGCAGGACCTTCGTCACCACCCCGTCGGTTCCCCAGACGCTCGAGTCGACGTACTGGGCGAAGGCGGTCGTCGCACCGAGCAGCAGCGTGAGGGCCACTCCGATTGCGGTGTGCGAGACCGGCGTCAAACGACTCATCTGACCAGCGGCAGTCGGATGGTGCGCCGGAACGAGTCCGAGGCGAGATGGATGAAGTAGACGCCACTCCCGATCCGGCTTCCGCTCTCGTTGGTCCCGTCCCACTCTAGGTCCGTCCTCCCGGCTGCCAGCTCCCGATCCGCGAGGGTCCTCACACGTCGACCGAGCACGTCGTAAACCGCGAGACGCGCGAACATCCGCGCCGGGAGTTCGATCCGGAACTTCGCGTGCGAGTTCGCAGGCCGTGCCCCCACAAGCAAGAGCCGAGGCTCCAGGACGCTCGAAGCGGGTTCGTCCACACTTGCTGCAGACGGGCAGCCGTCCTTGAACAGGTAAGGCGGACTCGCCGGGCGCATCTGGGTGATGCTGATGGACATGGGGTAGTCGTTGTAGGCGGCTAGGTAGCGGATGTCGTTCGCCGCGCTGACCTCGAGGTATTCGGTCGCGTGCCAGTTGTAGTAGATGCCCGGGTGATCGACGACCAGCGACTGAAGTCGGGCCGGAGCGCTCCAGTTCGTCGTGGTCGTGTCCGACGGGCTTCCTGGGGTCGACACGGCGTAGACTGTGTCGCTCGAGGTGTAGAGGAGCCACCACTTGCTCTGTCGCTCGAACACGTGCGGCGACTCGACCCTGGGATGCGGATGCCGAGTGGCCCAGAGGGCGTCGGATGGTAGCCACTGGGTGAAGTCACCGCGCGACCTCGCCACGCCGGTCACGAGCGTTCGATTCGTGTCGACGCCTGCGGCGAAGTACATGAGCCACTCTCCAGGAGCATTCGGGTCCGCCATCACGAACGGATCGCGGAAGTCCTTGGTCGTCGGCTCGATCCAGTCGCCCGCCCTCGGGACGTCATAGATGCTGTCGCCCTGCGCCCACGACACCAGGTCGGTCGAGGTGGCGAGCCCGATCCGCTGCTGACCGACATCGTCGACGCCGGTGTAGAACATAAAGTACGTCAGGCCGCGCTTCACGATGCTGGGTGCCCAAACGTACGGCTGTCGAATCGGCCAGCGCGGGTCTTGATTGCAGCGGTGTCGATGTCGGCCGCTGGCCAATCATCCAGGTTGTTCGAGACCGCGTGGCCGATATTCCAGGCAGTCGAATCCTCACGCCCGACGATGTTCGTGTCGGCTAGTGTGAATTGGTTCTGCCTGATGTAGAAGAGATGGAACGTCCACAACCCCGAAGGCGTCCAGCCGCCGAGCACGAACGCGAAATCCTTGGGCTGGATCTTATACCGATCCTCGAACACCCGCTCGGAGAAGCTCTGCATGCAGCCGCTCTCCGGGGCCAACAACTGCGGCTCGGGCTCGGCCTGCAAGGTCGCACTCGCGACCGTCTCCCCTTCGCCCACCAGCTCCACGCCGCACGCCGGCACATTGGCCGCAAGCGATGCTTGCGCTGAGATGCTCCCGTCGGTCTGGTCCGTGATAGCGAGCGGCTGCGACCATGACCCGTCGGACGCCCTCAGTGCCAGCGAAAGTGCTCCCGCCAGTCCAATGCCCACGGCGTCAAGGCGGTATGCGGTGGATCCATGCACCGTGTTGACGCGCAGGAGGGCCGGCGGGTACGTGGCGATCACGCCCCCGTTGGCGAGGGCCTCGTTCGACTCAATGACCCCGTCGCCAGACGACGGAGCAATCGCCACCACGCCGAACCGAGCTCGAGCCCCGCCCGGCAAGTCGAACACGTACCGCGCGGCCATCGCGGCCGCTTCTCCTGTCGAGCAGAATCGGACGGTGGGCATGTGCGCGGCGGAGTCCGCGCTGGTCGCAGGACCTTCGAGGTCCGCCACTTCCGCCACCGCGTGGTCGCACTTGGTCGCAGGACTCAGTGGCAAGCACTGGACGTCGCAACTCTCGGTGACCCATTGAAGCCGCCACTCCGACGGAAGTCGCGCTTCGGTGGAATCCGCTCGAACGACCAGGGTGCATCGGGTGGCACTCGTGAAGTTCAGGGAGGTACTCCCCGAGCCCCACTGCAGCTGGATCGCCGACGATGACCTCGGGACAAGCAACAGCATGAGAAGAGCATACCAATGCGATGGGATGCGGCCCATGGTCGTGGCCTCCATTCGAGACGGCGTTCGAGACCGACTTGGGGAACCCAGTGGTGTGGGGCACGGTCTCGTGGTGGGGACGCGGGCGGAGGCCTCGCACATCCGGAGTCAACACCTTCCGGGCGGGGGGGCGTCAAGCGGTATCTGGGCGATATTCAGACATCTTGCAATGCCCACCTGCTCGCCCACTTGCTACGGCACCACGAAGTCTCGCGGCGGCTTCGAGTCGGCCGAAGTGGAACCCCGCCAGCAAACCGTGGCATCGAGTGACACCTGCTCTGCACCCACCGGCCTAGGCGCGCAGTCCAGCAGCACTGCGACGTGTCACTCCAGATCGAGCGCGGTGCCCGAGCGGCGATGCGGCCGCCTCACCGCGGGCTCCATGGACCTCGCGACCTAAGGTCGACTCAGGTCCCCTCGAGCGAGGCACCGAGTGGTATCGCGCACCCACGAGTTCGTCGTCCTTGAGCAACAGATGCCGCAAACACCCGCGGCCACCCCGAGGGGTGGCCGCCAAGAGACGAACTCTTGCGTTGACTGGGGTCGCTCCGTATCAGCGGATCAGCGCCACGCGCACCGACTGTTGCGACGAAGTGGTGGTCAGGCGCGCGAAGTACACGCCGCTCCTCACCTCGGCACCGGCGCGATCCCGTCCATCCCATCGCAGATCGCTCACCCCCGCGGGCAGGCTCCCGTCTGCCAGCGTGGCGAGGCGGCGTCCCATCAGGTCGTAGATCGCGAGGTGGACCCGCATCCGTTCCGGTAGCGCGATCCGCAGGTCGACGCGGGACCGTGCCGGACTCACGCCGGCCAGCATCAGACGCGGGGCCGACACGCCAGGGGCGGCATCGCCCACGTCGGCGACGCTCAGGCAATCCATGCTGAACAGGTACGCCGGACTCGACGTCCGCATCTGGGTGTAGCTGATCTCGACCCGCAGGTCGTTCCAGGCCGCGAGGTAGGCGATGTTCCGCGACGCACTGACCTGCAGGTACTCGGTCGCGTGCCAGTAGAGGAAGGAGTCCGCCTGGGCGGGCGGGACCAGGGTCGTCAGCTTCTGCGCCTGACTCCAGTGGGTGCTGTCGGGATCGCTCGGGTCGGTCGGGTGCGACTGCGCCCACACCGAATCGTGATCGACGGTGTAGAACAGCCACCACTTCCCGCCGCGCTCGAAGGCGTGCACCGACTCCACGTAGTAGGTCGCGCCTCCGCCCCAGTGGTGGTGGGTACTCCAGAGCGCGAAGGAGTCCTCCCATCTCGTCAGGTCCCCGTGGGAGCGGGCCACGCCCACCACCATGTCCGGTGCGTAGCGGGTCGGCACGGTGACGAAGTACATCAGCCAGTCGCCGGGCACGGCGGGATCCGGCATCACGAACGGATCCCGCAGCTGCGCCTGATGACGGTAGCCCTCGGGCGCGGGATCCACCCAGCCATCGCGCTGAGCGAGCGTGACGGCATCGAGGACGCTGCTGTCACGCTGCGTCCACCGGATCAGATCGGTCGAGGTCGCGAGCCCGATGCGCTGGTGGTGTTCCGCGTCCTTGGCCGCGTAGAACATGTAGTAGGTCAGGCCCTTCTGGACGACGGAGGGCGCCCATACCCGCAGGCTGTCGAAGCTCGCCCCCCGGGTCCTGACCACCGCCGTGTCGAGCACGACCCAGCTCGAGTTGGCCAGGTTGTTGGAGACGGCATGCCCGATGTTCGTCTCGGTGTCGTTCGAGTACTGGTTCAGGCGGCCGTAGAAGAGATGGAAGCTCCAGGCGCCATCGGGCGACCATCCGCCGAGGACGAACGCGAAGTCCCGTGGCTGGATCAGATCGGGGGCGTGCCCCGGATAGGACTCCTCGAACCTGCCGGTCAGGCAGGTCGAGGCCTCGGGTGACTCGATCGCCGGAGGCGGCGGGTCGGCCTCGACCGTGGCCACGGTGACGCCGCTCGCGGCCGACTCCAACCGGACGACGCAGTCCGGCACGCTCGCGGCGAGGGCGGCGTACGCGACGATGGCGGTGTCGCTGCGGCTCGCGATGTCGAGCGGCTGTCGCCACGATCCATCCGCGGCCGCGAGCGCGAGCGAGAGCGCGTCCACACCACCGAGGCCCACGCCGGTGAGGTCGAGGCGGAACTCGGTGGACCGGTGCACGGTGGTCGTGCGCAGGATCGCCGGCGGGTAGGGGCCGCTCACGCCGCCGTTGAAGACCACCTCGTTCGACTCGAGCACCCGGCGCCGGCCCGGGTCCGCCGGATCGAGCGCCACGACCTTGATCCGCCCGCGCGCGCCGGCCGGCAGGTCGAAGACGCAGCTCGGCGCGCTCGAGACGGCGTCACCCGTGCCGCGGGACTCGGCGGTCGGCATGCGGACCGACGTGGCGTTGCCGGCCCCGGGAGTGCCGGCCGAGGGCGCCGCGGCGGCGTCCTGCCGGCACGCGGTCCGCGCTGGCAGCGCGAGCGGTGCGAGGTCGCAGTCGTCGCTGACCCACAGCAGACGCCATTGCGACGGCAGCCGGGCTTCGGTGGACCCCGCCCGGACCACCAGCGTGCATCGCGTGGCAGCGGTGAAGTCCAGCGACGTGGCTCCCGAGCTCCACTGGAGCTGGAGCGCCGACGCCGGGCCGGGAACGAGCGACAACAGGAGGAGACAGGACCAGGACGACGGGGTGCGACGGATGGGGGTGGCCTCCGTTCGAGACGGCGCTCGAGACCGGGTCGGGGGACTCCGTGGCGTGGGGCACGATCTCGCCGAGGGGAGCCGGGCAGTGGCCGCACGCGCCAGCAGTGAACGTCGCGGGGCGCCGCGGCGTCAAGCCAGCCCCGGGGCCGGGCTGCGACGCTCCGGGGCGCCCGGACCGCGTCCGGCTTGCCCATCGGCCCATCCCACCCCTACATTGCGTCCCCGGTCGCTCGCACGCTCACCCCGCCGCTCGGATCCCGATCGCCATGCCCCTGCCGTCCCGCAACTCGCTCGCCATCGTCGGTGCCGGCCCCATCGGGCTCGAAGCCGCTCTCGCCGCTCTCGACCGCGGCTTCGACGTGCACGTCTTCGAGCGCGGCGAGCCCGGCGCGCATCCGATCGCGTGGGGCCACGTGCGCATGTTCACGCCGTGGCGCATGAACCTGGGCGCGGCCTCGCGCGCGCACCTCGAGCGTGCCGGCTGGAGCGCGCCGGCGGCGGACGAGTGCCCGACCGGGATCGAGCTGGCGGAGCGCTACCTGCAGCCGCTCGCGGCGCTCGCCGAGCTCGAGAACCGCGTGCACACGCACGCGCAGGTGGTGCACATGAGCCGCCGCGGCGCGCTCAAGGCCGAGCTGCTCGGCGATCAGGCGCGGCGCGAGCGGCCGTTCCGCCTGCTGGTGCGCGACGCCGGCGGGCGCGAGAACTTCCTCCACGCGTTCTCGGTCATCGACGCCTCTGGCACCTACGGCAGCCCGCAACTGGGCCGGCACCGGCGGCATCCCGGCGCGCGGCGAGCTCTACCTGGCGCCGCAGATCTCCTACCACCTCGACGACGTGCTGGGCCTGCGCCGCGCGCGCTACGCCGGCAAGCGCACGCTGGTGATCGGCGGCGGGGCCAGCGCCGCGACGGTGGTCGCCGACCTGGCCACGCTCGCCGACGCGGCGCCGGGCACCACCTGCGCGTGGGCGACGCGCGCCGCGGCCGACGCGCTCTACGCCGGCATCGCCGGCGACACGCTGCCGGCCCGGGCGGCGCTGCACGCGCGGGCGCGCGAGCTGGTGCGCGGGGCGCACCCCGCGGTCAGCCACATCGGCGGGGTCGAGGTCGAGGGCCTCGAATTCAACTCGGCGACCCACCGCTACCGCGTGCAGCTGGTGAGCGGCGATCAGACGCGGCTCGAGGAGGTCGACCAGGTGATCGTGAACACCGGCTTCGGCCCCGACGACTCGCTCTACCGCGAGCTGCAGGTGCACGAGTGCTACGCCTCGCGCGGCCCGATGAAGCTCTCGGCCGCGCTGCTGGGCGCGATGGGCGGCGGCGCCGACTGCACCACGGTGCCGGCGTTCGGCGCCGAGGTGCTGCGCAATCCCGAGCCCGACTTCTTCATCCTCGGCGCCAAGTCGTACGCCCGCTACGACTCGTTCCTGCTCGAGACCGGCTACCGCCAGGTCGCCGACGTGGTCGAGCTGCTGGCGCGCGAGCAGCAGGTGGTCGCCGGCGCCTGAGATCCCGGGGGCCGGACGCGCACGCGCCCGGCCCCCGGGTCACTCCCTCGAGCGCTACCGCACCAGCGCCACGCGGCCGAGGCGCACCTCGCCGGCCTGCGTCACCCTCACGAAGTAGAGCCCCGCCGGCAGCGCCTCGAGCCGCTCGAAGCGCGCCTCGCGCGCGGGCCCGCGCGCCGCGGCGAGCGCGACCGAGCGCAGGCGGCGGCCGGAGAGGTCGAGCAGCTCGACCGTGCACGGCACGTCGCTCCGCGCGGCGAGCGTCACGGTCACCGCGTCGCGCGCCGGGTTGGGCGCGATGCGCGACAGCGCGAGCCGGCTCGCCACGATCGGCACCGCGACCCGCACCTCGCCCGCGCTCGCGGGCGCGCCGGAGGCGTCGCGCAGCGCGAGGCGGTAGTCGTAGGTGGCGCCGGGCGCCGCATCGGCGTCCTCCCAGCGCACGCGGCGCTCGCCGTCGGGCGTCACCGCGCCGAGCGCCACCCACGCGTCGCCGGGGGCGCGACGCTCGACGCCGACCGACGCGCTCGCGGCACCCAGCTGCCACACGATGCGGGGATGGCCGAGCACCACCTCGGCGCTCACCACGCTCGCCAGCACCGGCACCGTGCCGTCGGCCGCGAGGTGCGCGGCGTACAGGTCGTGCTCGCCGCCGGCCGGACCCTGAGCCCACGCCACCAGCGCGCCGCCGCCGCCGTCGCCGGTGATGTCCATGCCGAGCTGGGCGAGCGGCCCGGTGGCGACCGCGGCACCGGCGAGCGTCCAGCCGGTGGCGAGCGCGCCGCTGCCGAGCACGTGCTGGGCGAAGACGTCGTAGTCGCCGGGCCCGCTCGCGTCGCGATCGTCGGCCCAGGTCACGAACGCGCCGCCGCCGCCGTCGGCCACCACGCTGAAGTAGAGCGGGAGCACCGTGGCCTGCGCGATCTCGACGCCCGAGGCCGGCCAGCCGGCCAGCGGCACGCCGTCGTGCCGCAGGCGCAGCGCCTTCATCGACAGCGTCGCGGGCAGGGTGAAGTCGAGCCACACCATCACCGTGCCGCCGGCGCTGTCGGACACCGCGATCATGGCGTTGGTCGACGGGCCCGTGGCGAGCACGAGCTGGCCGCCGGCGGGTGCGACCGCGCCGTCGGTGTCGACGCCGAGCGCGTAGAAGCCCGGGCCCGCGCCGCTGGCGCGGTCGTCCCGCCACACCACGTTCGCCGTGCCGCTGTCGGCCAGCATCGCCGCGTCCTGGAGGGTGACCCCGGGATCGAGCGTCACCAGCGCGAGGCCATCCGCGGGCCAGGCCGAGCCGGGAGCGCCGGCGGAGTCCAGGTGCTGCGCCCACAGCGCGGGGCCGGCAGCATCGTCGCTCCACAGCACGTAGACGCCACCCTGCCCGTCGGTGACGGCGTCGATGCCGCTCTGGTCGCTCGCGGCGCGTGAGACCGGGACGCCCTGGTGCGGCCAGCCCGCGACCCGGGCGCCGTCGCCGGCGAGGCGCAGCGCGTACAGGTCGTGCGCCGAGGTGGCGCGGTCGCGCGCGTCGCGCCACACGAGGATCGCTCCGCCCGCGCCGTCGGACACGATCCCCGCCCCCGACTGGTCATCGGTGGTGTCGCACACCGCCAGGCCGTCCGCCGGCCAGCCGAGGACGCGCTGGCCCGCGGCGTCGATGTGCTGGGCATAGACGTCGCTGGCGGGACCGTTGCGGACGTCGTCCCACGCCAGGTACACGCCCCCGGCGTCATCGGCGATCAGGCTGGTGAGGGTGGGTGCGGGCGTGACCCCGCACACCCGCAGGCCGTCGAGCGGCCAGCCGGCCGCCACGTCGCCCGCGGCGTCGAGGCGCTGCAGGTAGATGCCCGGTGCGGTGGGGCGCGCGTCGTTCCAGGCGACGAACAGGCCGGCGGCGCCGTCGGTGGCGGCCCAGGTCTCGGGCTGGTCGCCGGGCGCGGTGCACACCGGCACGCCGCCGCCGGTCCAGCCGGTGACCGAGCGGGTCGCTGCGCCGGCCGGCGCGGGCGCGGCGAGCAGGATCAGGACGCCCGCGGCGAGGGCCGTGGTCGTGATGCGCATGAGGCTCCCTCCTCGATGGGTCCGCGTGGGGCCGCCGTCGTGGCGGCGCGGAGCACCTCGGCAATGTCGCGCCGCGCGCGCGGGACGTCAACCCCTGCGGCCCCGCACCGCCGTCCGCAGCCGTCCGCGCCGCGTTCGGGCGCGTCTCGGCCGGCGTGCTACCGTGCCGCGCATGTCCTGGTACGAGCATCTCGACGAGCTGGTGAGCCTCCTCGGGCCCGGGGGCGTGCTCACCAGCGACGCGGCGCTGTTCACCTACGAGGCCGACGCGCTCGCGCTCGAGCGCTCGCGCCCCGACGTCGTCGTGCTGCCGCGCTCGACCGACGAGGTCGCGCGCGGTGGTGCGCTGGGCGCACGACGCACGAGGTGCCGGTCACGCCGCGCGGCGCGGGCACCGGCCTCGCGGGCGGCTGCGACCGCGCAGCGCGGCGGCCTGGTCGCTCTCGGTCAACCGCATGGACCGCCTGCTGCGCGTGGACGACGAGCGCATGTTCGCGTGGGTGCAGCCCGGGCTGGTGAACCTGCAGCTCTCGCAGCAGGTGGCGCCGCACGGGCTCTACTACGCGCCCGACCCGGCGTCGCAGCAGGTCAGCACCATCGGCGGCAACGTCGCCGCCAACTCGGGCGGGCCGCACTGCCTCAAGTACGGCGTCACGCTCAACAGCGTGCTCGGCCTGACGCGTCGTGCTGCACGACGGCACGGTGGTGGCGCTCGGCGGCGAGGCCTGCGACGCGCCCGACTTCGACCTGGCGGCGCTGGTGACCGGCAGCGAGGGCACGCTCGGCGTCGTCACCGAGATGTGCGTGCGGCTGATGCCGCGGCCCGAGGCGGCGCGCACCATGCTGTTCGACTTCATCGAGGTCGGCGACGCGTGCCGCGCGGTCTCGGCGGTGATCGCGGCCGGCATCGTGCCCGCGGCGATGGAGATCATGGACCGCCACACCATCGGCGTGGTCGAGGCGTGGCTCCACCTCGGGCTGCCGCTCGACGCCGGCGCGGTGCTGCTGATCGAGGTCGACGGCCCGGCGATCTGCCTGCCGGACCAGGTCGAGCGCATCGACGCGATCGCGCGCGCGCACCACGCGCGCACCACGCGGGTCGCCCGGGACGAGGCCGAGCGCGCCGCGATCTGGCGCGGGCGCAAGTCGTCGTTCGGCGCGTACGGCCGGCTGCGCAGCGGGTTCTACATCATGGACGGCGTGGTGCCGCGCACCCGGCTCGCCGAGGCGCTCGCCGGGGTCTACCGCATCGCGGCCGAGCGCGGGCTCGAGGCCGGCAACGTGTTCCATGCCGGCGACGGGAACCTGCACCCGCACCTGCTGTTCGACTCCGACGACCCGCGCCAGCAGCAGCTCGCGCTCGAGGGCTCGTACGAGATCCTGCGCATGTGCATCCGCATGGGCGGCACCATCTCGGGCGAGCACGGGATCGGGATCGAGAAGAAGCCGCTGATGTTCGAGCTGTTCGCCGCCGCGGACCTGGCGCTGATGGCGCGCGTGCGCGCGGCGTTCGATCCCGCCGGGCGCATGAACCCGTGCAAGGTGCTGCCCGGCGGCGCCGGCTGCGGCGAGGCGCACGCGGCGCCTCCGCCCAACGTCGGCGGCCGAGCGGCGCGGCCCGACGTGGAGGGCGCGTGGATCTGAGCGCGGATCCGCTGGTCGGCCACTCGCTCGCCCACTACGCGCTGCTCGAGGCCATCGGCGGCGGCGGCATGGGCCGCGTCTACCGCGCGCGCGACGAGCGCCTGCAGCGCCAGGTGGCGATCAAGGTGCTGCCCGAGAAGGCGCTCGCCGATCCCGACCTGCGCGCGCGCTTCGAGCGCGAGGCGCTGGCGCTGGCGCGGCTCAGCCATCCCTCGATCGCCGCGGTGTACGCGTTCGAGCACGTCGGAGACCTGGACGTGCTGGTGCTCGAGCACGTCGAGGGCGAGACGCTCGAGGCGCGGCTGGCGCGCGAGCCGCTCGCCGAGGGCGAGGCGGCCTCGCTGGGCGTGCTCATCGCCGGCGCGCTCGAGGCCGCGCACGCCCGCCAGGTGGTGCACCGCGACCTCAAGCCCGCGAACATCATGCTGACGCCGCGCGGCGAGGTGAAGGTGCTCGACTTCGGCCTCGCCAAGCTGCTCGACGAGGCCGGCGCGGACGCCCCCGCCGCCGACATCAGCCGCGGCTCGCTGATCGTGGGCACGCTGTCCTACATGGCGCCCGAGCAGCTGCTGGCGGCCGAGGTGGACGCGCGCGCCGACCTCTACGCGCTCGGCGTGGTGCTGTTCCGCATGGCCACCGGCCGGCTGCCGTTCCACGACCAGCCCGCCGCCGCGCTCGCGGGCTCGGTCCTCAACGCCACGCCGCCATCGCCGCGCACGCTGCGGCCGGAGCTGTCGCCGCGCTTCGAGGCGCTGGTGCTGCGCTGTCTCGAGAAGGACCCGGCGCGGCGCCCGGCCTCGGCGCTCGAGCTCGCCACCGAGCTGCGCGAGGTGCGCGACGCCGCGCTCGCGGGCGCGGCGAACCGCGGCGAGCGCATCGAGGCGGTGGCGGTGCTGCCGCTCGCCAATCTCTCCGGCGACCCGGCCGAGGAGTACTTCGCCGACGGCATGACCGACACGCTCATCGCGCGGCTGGCGCAGATCCGCTCGCTGCGCGTGATCTCGCGCACCTCGGCGATGCAGTACAAGGGCACGCAGCGCCCGCTGCCCGAGATCGCGCGCGCGCTGCGCGTGGGCGCCATCGTCGAGGGCTCGGTGCTGCGCTCGGGCGGACGCGTGCGCGTCACCGCGCAGCTGGTCGACGCGGCCTCCGACTGCATGCTGTGGGCGCAGAGCTATGAGCGCGAGGTCGCCGACGTGCTGGCGCTGCAGAACGAGCTGGCGCGCGCCATCGCCGAGGAGGTGCGCGCGCGGCTCACGCCCGAGGACCACGCGCGCCTCGACCGCGCGCGCGCGATCGACCCGCGCGCGCTCGAGCACCAGCTGCGCGGCCGCTTCCTGCTCGAGCGCCGCACCGGCCCGGCGCTGGAGCGCGCGCTCGAGGAGTTCCGGGCCGCGGTGGCTGCCGATCCGCACATGGCCGCCGCGCACACCGGCATCGCCGACGCGTGGAACCTGATCGGCGTGTTCCGGCTGCGCCATCCGTCGCAGGCGTTCCCGCACGCGCGCGACGCCGCGGCGCGCGCGTTGGCGCTCGACCCCGACCTGGCCGAGGCGCACACCGCGCTGGCGTTCGCCTCTCAGCACTTCGACTGGGACTGGCCCACCGCCGAGCGGCTCTACCGCCGCGCGGTCGCGCTCAACCCGGGCTACGCGGCGGCGCACCACTGGTTCGCCGATGGTCTCACCGCGCGCGGTCGCTTCGGCGAGGGGCTGCGCGAGGCGCGCATCGCGCGCGACCTCGACCCGCTCTCGGCCGCGGTGGTGAGCACGGTGGCGAGCGTGCAGTACTACGCGCGGCGCTACGACGAGGCGCTCGAGCTGCTGCGCGAGATCGTCGGGCTGCACCCGGAGTTCCCGAACGCCCACCTCGACCTCGGGCGCGTCTGCGAGGAGCTGGGCCGTCTCGACGAGGCCGAGGCGGCGTTCCACACCGCGATCGCGCTGACCGGCGCCGATCCGCTCGCCTCGGGACCGCTCGGGCACCTGTACGCGCGCCGCGGCGAGCGTGACCGCGCGCTGGCGGTGGCCGAGCGCATGCTCGCCGCGGCCCGGGAGCGCTACATCTCGCCCTACACCATCGCCACCATCCACGCCGCGATCCCCGACGTGGACCGCGCGCTCGAGTGGCTCGAGCGGGGGTTCCAGGAGCGCGATCCGATGATGATGTTCCTGCGCGTGCACCCGCGCCTCGACGCGCTGAGGTCCGACCCGCGCTTCGACGACCTGGCGCGCCGCCTCGAGGTCACGCCATGAGCACGCTCGGCCTCGGCGCGGCGCGCGCGTTGGATCCGGCGCGCTTCGCCATCGGCGGCGTGGTGCCGCGCGTGGCGCTGCGTCCGGTCGCGCGCGAGGAGGTCGCGGAGGCGCTGCGCGCCGCGACCCGCGACGGGCTCGGCGTGGTGCCGTGGGGCGGCGGCGTGAGCCTGCCGCGCCTGGCGGCGCCGCCTCGCTACGACGTGGCGCTCGAGCTGACCGCGCTCGATCGGATCGTCGAGCACGAGCCCGAGGACTTCACCCTCACCGCCGAGTGCGGCGTCACGCTGGCGACGCTGCGCGCGCAGCTCGCCGCGCGGGGCCAGGAGCTGCCGCTGGAGTCGGCGGTGGCGGCGCGCGCCACGCTCGGCGGCGTCATCGCCGCCGACGCCTCGGGCCCGCGCCGCCTGCGCTTCGGCGCGCCGCACGACCGCATCCTCGGGGCGCACTTCGCGCTCGGCGACGGCACGCTGGCGCGCACCGGCGGGCGCGTGGTCAAGAACGTCGCCGGCTACGCCGTGCACCGCCTGCTGTGCGGCGCGCGCGGAGGGCTCGCGGTGCTGCTCGAGGCGAGCCTCAAGCTCAGTCCCGCGCCGCTGGCGCGCCGCGCGCTGGTGTGGCCACTCGACGCGGCCGCCCTCGCCGACGCCGCGCGCTGGGCGTGGGCGCCGCGCCTCGAGCCCGCGCTGGTGACGGTGCTCGGACGCGCCGCCGCGTCGGGCCTGCCGGAGCTCGCGGGCGCGGGCGCGTTCGCGGTGGTGATCGCGTTCGAGGACGAGGCGGTGTGGGTCGAGCGCCAGGCCGCCGCGGCGCGCGAACGGCTCGGCCCCGAGGCGCGCGCGATCGAGGGCGCCGAGGTGGTCGCGCTCACCCAGGCGCTGGCCGATCTCGAGGAGACGCAGCGCGCGCGGCTCACGTTCGCCACCGCCGACAACACGCCGGCGGCCCTGGCACCGATCGTGGGCAGCGCCGAGGCGGCCCACGCGGTGTTCCATGCGCCGGCCGGCCGGCTGCACCTCTTCCCCGAGCCGGCGCGCGCCCAGGCGCTGGTCGGCACCCTCGCCGCCGCGGGCTTCACGCTCACCGCCGCGGTGGGCGCGGGCGAGGTCG
This sequence comes from Candidatus Eiseniibacteriota bacterium, assembly GCA_963725865.1. GTDB lineage: Bacteria > Eisenbacteria > RBG-16-71-46 > RBG-16-71-46 > RBG-16-71-46 > CAVSAC01. The sequence goes on along the minus strand of CAVSAC010000009.1, from coordinate 77,229 downwards.
TCCCGGCGCTGCCGCCCCAGGTGGCCGTGAGCGAGCTGCGCGCGCGGGTGCGCGCCGCGCTCGACCCCGCCGGCACACTGGTGCTCGGCGCGCGCTGGGGCGCGGTGTAGCCCGCACCCGCGCCCCGCGCGGGCTCGGTCCCACCCGGCGCCGCGGCTCAAGGGTCCGGCCCGGCCGGCCGATGACCTGTATCACCCGGGCCCCTTGGTGTGCCGCGTACCCTTCAGAGGATCCTCACCGTGAGCGACGGCCGTCCCGGGCCGGAGGTCCGGCCGCGATCCATCCTCGCCCCGCTCACGCGGGGCCGCTCGGCGTTCGCCGCGTGCGTGCGCTTCGCCAATGACGCGAGCCCCGCGACGCTGCTGGCCGCGCTCGTGCTCATCGCCGCCACCGCCGCGTTCGTGTGGTTCCAGGTGCGCGCCGAGCGCGAGACCGCCTCCACGCTGCACATGGCCCGACTCGAGTCCGCCCTCCACGAGGTGAACGCGCAGGAGTGGCGTCTCGCCGCCGGGCGCACCCTCACCCCCGAGCTGGAGCGGGCGCTGAGGCGCGCGCGCCAGCGCATGTCGTACGCGCTGGTGTCGCTGCGCAGCACCGCGGACGACATCCCGACCGCGCGCGTGGAGCGGGCCTGCCGCGAATACGTGACGCAGCTCGACATCGAGGTGGAGCTCTACCGGCGCGGCCAGCCCGACGCGGCGCACGAGCACGACGAGCGCTTCGTCGATCCGGCCTACATCAGGCTCCACCAGGCGCTGGACCAGGGCGGGCAGGCCCTGTCGGTGAGCGTGGACGCGGCGCAGCGGCTCGCGCTCAGCGGTCCGCTGGTCGCCGCGCTCACCGCGCTCGCCGCGCTGCTGTGGCTCTCGCTGCGCGTCGCCCGCGCCGCGCAGCGCGCCGACCGGGCCGAGACCGAGCGCCGCGAGTGGCAGGCCGGCGAGCAGCGCTACCGCGCGCTGTTCGACGGCCATCCCGAGCCGGTATGGGTGGCGGAGACCAGCACCGAGCAGGTGCTGGCGGTGAACGCCGCGGCGCTCACGTTCTACGGCTACAGCCGCGAGGCCTTCCTGGCGCTGCGCGTCGACGACCTGTGGCCGCGCTCCGGTGAGGCGCGCGGGCCGCGCTGGGGCGAGCGCGAGCCCGACGGGCTCCACCGCGTCCAGGAGGCCCGCCATCATCGTCGCGATGGCGGGACCCTGGTCGTGGACCTGCTGGCGCGCCCCCTCGTCCACGACGGGCGTCCCGTGATGCTGGTGCTGGTGCGCGACAGCGGCGCGCGCCGCCGCTTCGAGGCGCGCCTGCGCGAGGCGCAGCGGCTCGAGACCGTGGGGCGGCTCGCCAGTGGCGTGGCGCACGACTTCAACAACCTGGTCACCGCGGTCGTGGGTTACACCCAGCTGCTGCTGGGCGAGCTCAACGGCGCCGGCAGCGCCAGCGCGCGCGGCCACGCGCACGAGATCTGGAAGGCGGCGCGGCGCGCCACCGCGCTCACCCAGCAGCTGCTCGATTTCGGGCGCACGCGCGGCCACGGGGACGCGGTCGTGGACGTGGGCGCGCTGGTCGGCGACATGCAGTCCATGCTGGTGCGCCTGCTCGGCGAGGACGTGCAGGTGAATGTGCACGTCGCGCCCGGGACGTGGGCGGTACGCGCCGATCGCGGCCGGATCGAGCAGGTGGTGATGAACCTGGCGCTCAACGGGCGCGCCGCCCTGCCGCGCGGCGGACGCCTCACCCTCACCGTCGAGGGTGCGCCCCATGGCGCCAATCCGATCGGCTGGGTCGTCCTCGCGGTCGGCGACAGCGGCGCCGGGATGGATCCGGACGCGCTCGCGCGCCGCCTCGCCGGCGATCACGCGCCCGCGCTCGGCGACGCCGACCCCGGTGCCAGCCTGGCGACCGCGCAGAGCCTGGCGGCGGAGTGCGGGGGACGTCTCGAGGGCGAGAGCGCGCCGGGCCGCGGCTCGGTGTTCCGCGTGCTGCTGCCGCGCGAGGGCGCGGCGGAGGCGCCGGCGGAGGTGCCGAGCGCGGCGCGGGCGCGGCCGGGCGCGCACGCCGGCGCCACGCTGCTGCTGGTCGAGGACGACGCCGCGGTGCGCGAGATGATGCACCAGGCGCTCGAGACCTTCGGCTACCAGGTGCTGGCCTGCTGCGACGCCCACCAGGCGCTCGAGGTGGCGGCGCGGCACGCGGGGCCGATCGCGCTCATGATCACCGACGTGAGGATGCCGGGCCTGAACGGGCGCGAGCTGGCCGAGCAGCTGGGCCCGAGGCGACCCGAGATGAAGGTGCTGTTCATGTCGGGCTACACCGACGACCAGGCGGTGTGCCAGGGCGTGCTCGAGGCGAGCGTGGAGTTCATCGGCAAGCCATTCGAGATGGGCGCGCTCGAGGCGCGCGTGAGCGACCTGCTCGCCGCGCGCCGCGCCGCGTGACGCCCGCCGCACGACGCGCGCCGCGCCGTGCAGGATGCACGTTCCGCGCGGCGCGTGAGGCCTCATCGCCGCGAGGCCCTTGGCCGCGACGCGTGGCACATCGCTTGCGGTCCTCCGACGGCCCTGTGACACCGCTCCACCGCCGTCCTGCTCCGGAGGTCCCGATGCACCCGCGTCTTCCCCGCCTCGCGCTCGCCGCGCTGCTCGCCCTCGCCCCGCTCGCGGCCGGCTGCGGCACCGCCGGCCTCACCGCGCCCACCGCGCTCAGCCAGGCCGATGCCGACGACGTGGCGCTGCAGGTCGGCGCCGCGATGGGCGCCGACAACGGCGGCATGATGGGCACGCTCGGCAGCTCCACCGTGCCGACGGCGACCCGTCCGGCGCCCGTCGACCTGGCGCGCGCCAGCGCGGTCTCGAACGACACCACGTTCGTCGCCGGCGGCATGACCTGGCACATCGTGCGCGCGTTCTACGACGCCGGTGGCGGCGAGATGGCGCAGTTCGACCCGGTGCTGACCACGCGCATGCTGACGATGAGCACCGCCGCGGGCTCCTTCAGCGGCCCGCGCTTCAGCGCCACGCGCGGGTTCTCGTCGTCGCTCGACGCGCGCGGCATCTCGTCGCTCCAGGACACGCTGCGCTTCAGCGGTGTGGCCAACGACACCTGCCAGAGCGCGTTCGTCTCGATGGACTCGCTGCGCACCTGCCACTTCTACATGGAGAGCGCGGGCGCGCTGATGGACGTGCGCTGGCTCAAGCCGGTGGCCGACCACCCGTGGCCGATCTCGGGCAGCGCGGCGTGGCGGGTGAAGGCCGACCGGCTGCGCAGCGGCAGCCGCAGCGACGTCGCCGCCCACCTGGTCGCCGACGTGACCGTGACCTTCGACGGCACGCGCTACGCGCGGGTCACCGTCAACGGCCTGTGGACCTACGTGCTCGACCTGCAGACCGGCACCTGCGTGCGCGCCACCGCCTGACCCCGCGCTCCGCAGCACCACCGCCCGCGTGGCCCGCGCCGCGCGGGCGGTTCCCGTGGCGTGGGCCGGGGCCGTCCGTGCTCCACCGCGCGCTCGCGGTCCGGGCGTCAGACGCGGAGCATCGGCCCGCCGGGCCGCGGCACGCGCCACGGGCGTGACCCTGGCGGGGGCGGCGGCCACGGCCACGGGCCCGGCGCCGGGGCGTGGCTCGCCTCGGGCCCGACGCGGCGCTATGATGCGCGCGATGACCTCGCTTTCCTCCGCACTCCTCGCCCTCGCGCTGGTCCCACCGGGCGCTCCGCCGCAGCCGCTCGCGCACACCTACTCCATCGTCGCCCGTGACTCCGTCACCGGCGAGATCGGCGTGGCGGTGCAGTCGCACTACTTCTCGGTCGGCACCGTGGTGCCGTGGGCCGAGGCCGGCGTGGGCGCGGTGGCGACGCAGTCGCTGGTGCGGGTCGACTACGGCCCCGACGGTCTGGCGCTGATGCGCGGCGGCTTCAGCGCGCGCGCAGGCGCTCGACTCGCTGCTGCGCGCCGATCCGCAATCCCGCGGTCCGCCAGGTGGCGATGGTGGACGCGCGCGGCGATGTCGCCGCGCACACCGGCCGGCTCTGCATCCCCGACGCCGGGAACGTCACCGGGCGCGCAGTACTCGGTGCAGGCGAACCTGATGGCGAACCCGCGAGTGTGGCCGGCGATGAGCGCGCGCCTACGAGGCGCGCGCGGCGACCTCGCCGAGCGCCTGCTGGCCGCTCTCGACGCGGCCGAGGCCGCGGGCGGCGACATCCGCGGGCGCCAGTCGGCGGCGCTGCTGATCGTGCGCGCGCACGGCAGCGGCAAGCCGTGGGAGGACCGGCTCTACGACCTGCGCGTCGAGGATCACCCGTAGCCGCTCAAGGAGCTGCGCCGGCTGGTGACGCTGCGCCGCGCCTACCTGCGCGAGGACGCGGGCGACAACTTCATCGCCGCGAACCAGCCCGATTCCGCGCTCGCCGCCTACGCCGAGGCGGCGCGGCTCGCCCCCGACGTCGTGGAGCTACGCTTCTGGGCCGCGGTCTCGATGTACACCACCGGGCACGAGGCCGAGGCGCGCGAGACGTTCCGCGGCGTGTTCGCGGCCGAGCCGCGCTGGGCGGACCTGGTGCCGCGCCTGGCGCGCGTCGGGATGTTCCCCGACGACCCCGCCAAGATCGACGACGTCGTGCGTCTGCGCCCGCGCTCCGCGCGCGTGCGTTGACGCCACCCACCCGCCGCATCGCGAGGAGGTCGAGCATGGCTCCGCGCCGCACGCGCCGCGCTCCCCGGCGCCCGGCTGCCCATCCGTACGGGCGGCAGGCGACCCGGATCGAGGAGCGCTATCGCCCCGACACCGTCCAGGTGCACGGGCGCTTCCACACCGAGCACTGGAACTACTCCGATCACATCGTGCCGCCGCAGTCGGCATCGGCCGCCTACCGGCTCGAGAGCGTGAAGCGTGGCGCGGCGGGCTTCATGGAGTTCGCCAACCCCGACCTGGACCGCGCGCGGCACGCGCCCATCTACATCTACGACCGTCTCGACGAGCCGACGCGCGGCCAGCTCGAGGAGAATCTGGCGATGCTGGAGGGCGGCGAGCGCTGCCTGTGCTTCGCCACCGGCATGGCCGCGGTCGCGGCGTCGCTCGGCGTGCTGCTGCGCACCGGCGACCGCGTGGTCGCGCACCCCACGCTCTACGGCTGCACCTACTCGCTGTTCGCCAACTGGTATCCGCGCTACGGCATCCACGTCGACTTCGTGGACTTCAACGATCCCGAGGCGTTCGCCCGGGCGATCGCCCGGGACGACGTGATGGCGGTGTACTTCGAGACCCCGTGCAATCCCACGCTCGACCTGATCGACCTGCGCGCGACCGCCGCCGCGGTGCGGCGCGCCAACGCGGCGCGCGCGCGGCGCCTCGGCGGGCGGCGGCATCGCCGCATCTACACCGTCGTCGACAACACCTTCGCGTCGCCGTTCAGCCAGCGCCCGCTCGAACACGGCATCGACCTGGTGGTGCACAGCCTGACCAAGAACCTCGGCGGCTTCGGCACCGACATGGGCGGCGCGGTGATCGGCCCGCGCCTGCTCGAGAGCGACCTGCTGCTCTATCGCAAGGACTTCGGCGGCCCGCTCTCGCCGCGCTGCGCGTGGCCGGCGCTGGTGTACGGCCTGCCCTCGCTGAGCCTGCGTAGTCGGCGCCAGCAGGAGATCGCGCTCGAGGTCGCGCGCTTCCTGGAGCGGCACCCCAAGGTGTCGTACGTGCGCTACCCGGGTCTGCCCTCGCACCCCCAGTACGCGCTGGCGAGACGCCAGATGCGCAGCCCGGACGGTCGCTTCGCGCCCGGCATCCTGGTGTCGTTCGTGCTCAAGGGCACGCCGGCCCAGGCGCGCCGCCGCGGCGCGCGCATGATGGATCACCTCGCCGCGCACTCACTCGCCATCACGCTGGCGGTGAGCCTGGGCCAGGTGCGCACGCTGGTCGAGCACCCGGCGTCGATGACCCACGCCGCGGTGCCGCCCAGGGAGCAGCGGCTCGCGGGCATCGAGCCGGGGGGCGTGCGCATGTCGCTCGGCATCGAGGACCCGGCCGACATCATCCACGACCTGAAGGAGGCACTCGCGCGTGTCTGACACCGCACGTCCCGTGGGCGGCGCCGCCGTGAAGGCGGCGGTCCGTCCGCCCGAGACGGCCGCGAAGAAGAAGGTGGACTACTCCGGCGCGTGGGCCGAGGCGCGAGCCATCATCTCGTCCCACCGCCGCCCGCTCCTGATCGGACTGCTGCTCACCATCGTCAGCCGTGTCTCCGGCATGGTGCTGCCGGCGACCTCGAAGACGTTCATCGACGACGTGGTGGGCAAGCACCGCGCCGACCTGCTGCTGCCGCTGGCGCTCGCCGCGCTCGGCGCCACGCTGCTGCAGGCCGGCACCTCGTTCGCGCTCTCGCAGGTGGTGGGCGTCGCGGCGCAGCGGGTCATCACCGACATGCGCAAGCGCGTCGAGGCGCACATCACGCGGCTGCCGATCCGCTACTTCGACTCCACCCAGACCGGGGTGCTGATCTCGCGCATCATGACCGACGCCGAGGGCATCCGGAACCTGGTCGGCACCGGGTTCGTGCAGATGGTGGGCGGACTGCTGCAGACCGCGATCGCGCTGGTGGTGCTGTTCCGCCTCAACTGGCACCTCACGCTCGGCACGCTGGTGATCCTGGCGGCGTTCGCGGCGATGATGTCGTGGACGTTCGCGCGCTTCCGCCCGGTGTTCCGCGAGCGCGGGAAGATCCAGGCCGAGATCACCGGCCGTCTCGGCGAATCGCTCGGTGGCGCGCGCATCGTCAAGGCCTACACCGCCGAGCGGCGCGAGGACCTGGTGTTCGCTCGCGGCGCCCACCGCCTGCTGCGCAACATCGCCGAGTCCATGACCGGCGTCTCGGGTGCCGGCGCCATGGGCACCGTGATCGTCGGCTTCATCGGCGTGGTGATGATCCTGCTCGGCGGCCGTGCCATGCTCCACGGCGAGATGACCCCGGGCGGCTTCCTGCAGTACCTGCTGTTCACCGGGCTGATGGCCGGGCCGCTGGTCGAGATGTCCTCGATCGGCACCCAGATCACCGAGGCGTTCGCCGGGCTCGACCGCATCCGCGAGGTCATGCGCATGCCGACCGAGGACGCCGGCGACGGCACGCGCGACGTGCTCGAGACGCTGCGCGGCGACATCGAGTTCGAGGACGTGTGGTTCGAGTACGACGCCGGCCAGCCGGTGCTCAAGGGCGTGTCGTTCCGCGCGCCGGCCGGTTCCACCACCGCGCTGGTGGGCTCGAGTGGCTCGGGCAAGAGCACGCTGATCGGGCTGGTGATGGCCTACCACCGGCCGAAGTCCGGCCGGGTCGTGGTCGACGGTCACGAGCTCGGCACGCTGCGCCTGCACGAGTTCCGTGCCCACCTCGGGGTGGTGCTCCAGGACAACTTCCTGTTCGACGGCACGATCCGCGAGAACGTCTCGTTCTCGCGCCCCGGCGCGCCGTTCGAGCGCATCCGCGAGGCCGCGGCGATCGCGCACTGCGACGAGTTCATCGAGCACTTCCCGCACCAGTGGGACACCATCGTCGGCGAGCGCGGTGTGAAGCTGTCGGGCGGCCAGCGCCAGCGCGTGGCGATCGCGCGCGCCATCCTCGCCGACCCGCGCATCCTCATCCTCGACGAGGCCACCTCGAGCCTCGACAGCGAGAGCGAGGCGATGATCCAGGACGGGCTGCGCGCGCTGCGCGCCGGCCGCACCACGTTCGTGATCGCGCACCGGCTCTCGACCATCCGCAGTGCCGACCAGATCCTGGTGCTCGAGGGCGGGCAGATCGTCGAGCGCGGCACGCATGCCCGGCTGATGGCGCTGGGCGGGCGCTACCGCGAGCTGCACGACCGCCAGTACCAGGTCGAGCTCGACCGCTTCATCAACCCGGGCGAGGACTTCACGCCCGAGCTGCCGGTCGCGGAGGCGATCCGCCAGGGCGACGAGGCGGCGCCGCCGCGCGGGTGAGCCCGACGCCGACCGCGCCGCGCCCGGCCGCCGTGGACTGGTCGCGCATCGTGATGCCGACCGAGCACGGCGGTTGGGCGTTCCTGGGCGAGCCGCTGGCGCTCGGCCTCGCGCTCGCGCCCTCGTGGGCCGGGGTGCTGGTGGCGCTCGCCGCGCTGGCGGGCTTCCTGGCGCGCCAGCCGCTGCGGCTGTGGATGGGCGACCGGCGCCGCGGTCGGCGCTACCCGCGCACCGCCGCGGCCGAGCGCGCGTTCGCGCTGCTCGCCCTGCTCGCGGCGCTGGCGCTGGCCGCGGCCCTGGTGCTGGCACGCGGGCCGCTGCGGCTGGCGCTCGGCCTGGCGGCGCCGCTCGCCGCGCTGGCGCTGGCGTTCGACCTCGGCGCGCGCTCGCGCGCGCTCGCCTCCGAGCTGGCGGGCGCCCTCGCGCTCGCCGCCACCGCCGCGGCGATCCCGCTCGCCGCCGGATACTCATTGCCGTTGGCGTTCGGCGCCTGGGGCGTGCTCGCCACCCGCATCGTGCCCTCGGTGCTGTTCGTGCGCGCGCGCCTGCGCCTCGACCGCGGCGAGCCGGCGCCGCGCGGTCTCGCGCTGGCGGCGCAGCCGGCGGGGCTGGCCGCGGTGGCGCTGCTGGTGCGCGCCGGCGTGGCGCCCTGGCATGCGCTGGCGGCGATCGCGCTGCTCGCGCTGCGCGCCGCCTTCGGCCTGTCGCGCTGGCGGGTGCGCACCAGCATCCCGCGCTTCGGCCTTAGCGAGGTCGGGTTCGGCCTGATCGTGGTGGTCGCGACCGCGCTGGGCGCGCGCGCGATGCGGGGCTGAGCCGCCGAGGCCGCGCCGGCCTTGGCCGCGCGGGCCACGACCTGCCGGTGCGGCCGTGGCCGCGCGCTCCGAGGACGCGAGTTCCCCCTCACATCCCTGGCGGGTCCCGGGCTATAGTCCACCGCACCTCGGAAACACCTCATCCCCGGACCAAGGAACGAGCGCCATGCCTCTGGACCCCCCGCATGCGTCGCCCGATCCGTTCCGGCTCGCGGTGGATCTGTCCCCGACCGGCATGGTGCTCACCGATGCCGAGGGGAGGATCGTGCTGGTCAATCGCGAGCTCGAGCGGCTCTTCGGGTACACGCGCGACGAGCTGATCGGCAGGACCATCGAGCTGCTGGTCCCCGAGCGGCATCGCAGCATCCACCCGCGTCACCGCGCGCGCTACGCGCAGGCACCCGAGGCCCGTCACATGGGCGTCGGCCGCGACCTGGCCGGACGCCGCAAGGACGGCAGCGAGTTCCCGCTCGAGATCGGACTGGTCCCGGTCGAGCGTGACGGCCACCGCTTCGTGGTCGGCTCGGTGGTGGACATCAGCGAGCGCCGGCGCCTCGAGACCACGCTGGCGCAGACCCAGAAGATCGAGGCCATCGGCACGCTCGCCGGCGGCATCGCCCACGACTTCAACAACGTGCTCAGCGCCATCCTCGGCTACGCCGCCGCGGCGCGGGAGGCGGTCGCCGACCGGCCGCAGGTCGCCGACGACCTGGCCCAGGTGATCCGCGCCGCCGAGCGCGGGCGCGACCTGGTGCAGGGCATCCTCGCCTTCAGCCGCAGCCGCGAGCCGCGACGCGAGACCACGCAGCTCGCCACCGCCATCGAGGAGGCGCGACGCATGCTGCGCGCGACCCTGCCCAGCACCGTCGAGATCCGCACCGCGGTCGCCGCCAACACCCCGCCGGTGCTCGCCGATCCGACCCAGCTGCACCAGGTCCTGGTGAACCTGGCGACCAACGGCGCGCGCGCCCTGGGCGAGCGCGGCGGCCTGCTCGAGGTCGAGGCCTCGGCCGCGCACGTCGACACCACGCTCACGCGCATGCACCCCCAGCTGCGCCCCGGGTTGCACGCGCACCTGGTGGTGCGCGACCACGGCCGCGGCATGAGCCCCGCCGTGCTGGCGCGCGCGTTCGAGCCGTTCTTCACCACCCGCAGCGGCGGCGAGGGCACCGGGCTCGGCCTGGCGGTGGTGCAGGGCATCGTCCACGACCACGGCGGCGCCATCGGCATCCAGAGCGCCGAGGGCGCGGGCACCACGGTGCACGTCTACCTGCCCGAGTCGGGCATCGCGCCGGTGGCGGTGTCCGCGGCCGAGGGCGAGGCACCGCGCGGTCACGGCGAGCGCATCCTCTACGTGGACGACGAGGTCGACCTGTCGCGGCTGTGGAAGCGCCTGCTCCAGGAGATGGGTTACGTGGTCGATTGCCACCTCACCGGGACCGCGGCGCTCGAGGCGCTGCGGGAGCGCCCCGACGGCTTCGACCTGCTCATCACCGATTACACCATGCCGGGCATGACCGGGCTCGCGCTCGCCGAGGAGGCGCACCGCCTGCGTCCCGACCTGGCGGTGATCATGATGAGCGGCTATCGCGAAGGGCTGCCGCCCGAGGCGCTCGAGCGCGCCCGCGTGAACGCCGTGCTCGGAAAGCCGTTCTCGACCCTGGAGATCGGGACCGTCCTGCGCGCCGCGCTCGACGCGCGCTGAGGACCGGCGTCGGCCGCCCACGGCGAGGGGCCGCGGGTGGCCCTGCCCTCGGTTCCGAGGCCGGGCGCCGGCTGCGCCGCGGCCGCCGGCCGCCGCGCTTGGCCGTGGCGCGGAGCCATCGGCCGCGCTATCGTGCCGCGACCCGATCCCGATCCTCTCGACCCCGGAGGCTTCGGCTGAGCCGTCCGCGCCGCACCCCACGCCGCGCCGCGCGCCCCCTCGCGCGCCCGATCCCATGATCGGGCGCACGATCGGGCGTTTCCGCGTCACCGCTCCACTCGGGCGCGGAGGCATGGCCACGGTGTGGCGGGCCGAGGACACCCTGCTCGGTCGCGCGGTCGCTCTCAAGGTGCTGGACCAGGGCCTGGCGCGTGACCCGCGTGACCGGCGCCGCTTCCTCAACGAGGCGCGCACCCACGCGGCGCTCGATCACCCCGCGATCCCGGCGGTGCTCGACCACGGCGAGCAGGGCGACACCGTCTACATCGCCTTCGCGCTGATCGACGGCGACACCATCGCGGAGCTCGCGGCGCGCGGGCTGCTCCCCCCGGACGAGGTGGTCCGCATCGGCATCGCGGCGGCGGAGGCGCTGGCCCACGCGCACGGCCAGGGAGTGGTGCACCGCGACGTCACCGCGCGCAACCTCATGCGCGCGCGCGACGGGCGGGTGTTCGTGCTCGACTTCGGGCTCGCGCGCGCCGCCGGGCAGTCGCGCCACACCACCAGCGGCGTGACGCTCGGCACCGTCGCCTACCTCGCGCCCGAGGTCGCCCGCGGCGGCGAGGCGACGCCGCAGAGCGATCTCTACGGCCTCGGCGTGGTGCTCTACGAGGCAGTCGCCGGCGAGCCCCCGTTCCGTGGCGCGGTCGCCGAGGCGGTGCTCTACGGCGCCGCCAACCTGCCGCCTCCGCCCCTGCGCGAGCGCCGGCCCGACGCGCCGGCCGCGCTCGAGGCGCTGATCCTGCAGCTGCTGGCCAAGGGCCCAGGCGAGCGGCCGAGCGATGCGCACGCGGTCGCCATGGCGCTGCGCGCGATCGCGACCACGAGCGGCGCGACCGCCGCGGGGGAGCGGCGCGAGGATCCGCCGCTGCCGGCCAGTGCGCGGATGCCGGAGCGCCTCTTCGTGGCGGTGCTGCCGTTCGAGGAGCTGGAGGGTGAGGCCGGCGAGCGGACCCACCCCGGTCCCTCCGCGAGCGGCTTCGCGACCTCGCTGCGCGCCGCGCTCGCGCGCGCGAGCGGGATCCAGGTGGTCGCGGTCCCGGACGCCAGCGACGGCGGCGCCGAGCCCGACGCGGCGCTCGCGCGCCGGCTGGGCGCGAACCTGCTGGTGCGCGGCACGCTGCGACGCTCCGGCCGGCGGCTGCGTGTCACCTGGACCGCGGTGGAGCCGCGGGCCGGGCTCCAGCTCGCGGCCGATGTGCTCGATGGCACGACCGACGACCCCCTCGACCTGGAGGACCGCCTCGCCGCGAGCGTGGCGCGGGCGCTGGACGCGGGTGGAGCCGGCCCGGCCCGTCGCGCCGCCCGCGATCCCGCGGCACGCGAGCGCTACCTCCAGGCGGTGGGCTCCCTGCAGCGCTACGACAACGAGGCCGCGGTGGACGGCGCCATCGCGCGACTCGAGCGCCTGGTCGAGAGCGGCGACGGGGGCGCCGCGGTGCACGCCGCGCTCGCGCGCGCGTTCCTGCAGAAGCTGCGGCTCACCCACGAGCCGGCGTGGCACGCCCGCGCCGCGTCGCAGTGCGAGCGGGCGCTGGGGCTCGACCCCGAGGCGCCCGAGGTGCGGCTGGCGCTCGGCGAGGTGCACCTCACCACCGGGCGGCACGCCGAGGCGCTCGAGGCGTTCCGGGCCTCCCACGCGCGCCAGCCCTCGCCGGACGCGCTGGTCGGCATCGCCCGCGCGTGCGACGCGCTCGGGCGCGACGCCGAGGCCGAGGCGACCTTCCGCGACGCCATCGAGCGCCATCCACGGCACTGGCCCGCGCACAGCTGGTACGGCGTGTTCCTGTTCCGCCGCACCCGCTACGCCGAGGCGATCGAGGCCTGGACCCGCGTGACCGAGCACACGCCGGACAACGCCCGCGCCCACTACAACCTGGCGGCGGCGTACCTGCAGATGGACCGCTACGACGACGCGGTCGCTGCGTGCGAGCGCTCGCTCGCGATCCAGCCGACGATGCGCGCCTACACCAACCTCGGCACCGCGAACTTCTACCTCGGCCGGCTCGATGCCGCGCTCGACGCCCACCGGCGCGCCGCCGCGCTGGCGCCAGACGACGCGCGCACCTGGACCAACATCGGCAGCGTCGCCCTCCACGTGCCGGGGCACGACGCGCTCGCCACCGAGGCGTTCGACCGCGCCATCGCGCTGCTGCGGGCGCGCCTGGAGCGCGACCCCCAGGACGCCGACGACTGGGCGTACCTCGCCATCGCCCTCGGCAACCGCCGGGACCACCGGGGCGCGATCGAGGCGATCACGCACGCGCTGGAGCGGGCGCCCGGGGACGCGAACGTGATGATGATCGCCGGATCGGTGTGCAACGACGCCGGCGAGCGCGAGCAGGCGCTGCACTGGATCGAAGCGGCGGTGCGTCACGGGCTCGCGGTCGGGCGCCTGCTGCACAGCCCCGGCCTGGCGACGCTGCGCGACGACCCGGGATTCCGCCGCATCGTGGAACGGTCACCCACCACCCAGGAGGACTCATGAGCCACATCCCGCGCGCCCTCGCCCCACGCCTCGGGGCCCGCACCGTGCTGTCCATCACGCTCGCCGCGATCGCGCTGAGCGGCGGCATCCGCGCCGTGCGCGCCGCGCCGCCGCCCGAGCCCAAGGTGATCACCATCGGGGCGAAGGGACAGCTGAGCCCGGTGGTGCTCCATCTCAGCAAGAAGAACCACGAGCGCGTGATCTGGAAGAACACGCAGCAGCACGGATACCTCATCGAGTTCTACAAGCCCGATCCCCATGACGCCAACCTGGTGCACAAGTGCCTGAGCTACATCCGGCGGAGCGTGCCGGGGACGGCTCCTTCATCGGCGGGGCCGGAGGGTGTGCACGAGTCGGCGACCGTCGGCCAGACCTACTACTACCGGGTGATCGACGTCGAGACCGGGCTCGAGGTCTTCCAGGGTGGGGATGGCGAGCTCCATCCGCTCCCCACCGATCCGAGCCTCGTCATCGACGGATGATCGCGACGTCGCGCCCCCCGCGCGCATCTGCAGCACCGGCGTGGCGGCCGCCGCGCCGGACGAGTCCGCCACCAGGAGGTGCAGCGATGGCCACGAAGCGTGGGTCCACCGGCCGCCCAACCCGGCGACGCGCATCCGGCGCGGGCGCCCTGCCGCTGGCGCGGCGGCGATTCGAAGTGGTGCTGAAGCGCGGGCGGCTGGTGCGGGTGACCGTGAACGGCAGGCCCCTCGCGCCCGGCCTGCCGGTGGTGCTGCGGGTGAGGAAGGGCGACACGGTGTGCTGGCGCTCGCTGGCGCACGATCACGTCGTCAACTTCGCAAGCCGTCCGGTGCTGGGCACCAAGAACGTGATGGTCGAGGTGGGGACGCGCTCGGCCCCGTTGCGGCCGGTGGGCACGGGCCCACGCGGGCGCGCGTCCACCGGCTCGGGGTCCGGACGTGGTCCCGTATTCCTTCGTGGACATCGACGACTCGTGCTCGCAGTGCGACCTGGCGCGGATCGTCGGGCAGTACATGATCGATCCGGGGATCGTGATCGACGGAGACCCGGGACCGTGGAACATCGATGTCCCGCGGATCCGGGCCGCGCTCCACCGGGCGGCACTCCGGCGTCGTCCCTGACGCCGGACGATCCCGGCGGCGGTGCGCGCGAGGGCCCGTCGCGAGGCGGGCCCTCGTCGCCGCGTCCGGCCGGCCGGCGCGCTGGCATCGGCGCGGCCCACCGGCTACAGTGCGCCCCGCGCGCGCCCGCAGGCACGGCGCGCGATCGATCCCCGCACGCTCGAGGAGCCCCATGCACATGCCCGGCAGGCACAATCCCCACATCACCGGCACGCGCATCGACCCGCCCGCCATCACCGGCCGCGAGACCGCCGCCGACCTGGTCGACCGCCGTTCCTCGCCTACAACGGCGCGCGCCTGCGCGAGGGCGCGCGGCTGCTCACCGAGCGCATGCTGACCGACGACGTCACCGTGGCGCTGTCGCTCACCGGCGCGCTGACGCCCGCGGGGCTCGGCATGAGCGCGATCATCCCGCTGATCGAGGCCGGCTTCGTCGACTGGATCGTCTCGACCGGCGCGAACCTGTACCACGACACGCACTTCGGGCTCGGGCTCGCGATGCACCAGGGCACGCTTCCCCGTCGACGACGTCGAGCTGCGCGAGAAGGGCGTCGTGCGCATCTACGACATCTTCTTCGACTACACGGTGCTGCTCGACACCGACGCGTTCTTCCGCGAGATCATCGCGGCGCCCCGAGTTCCAGCGCACCATGAGCACCGCCGAGTTCCACTACCTGTGCGGCAAGTACCTGCGCGCGCGCGAGGAGCAAGCTCGGCCTGCAGCACCGCTCGCTGCTCGCGGCCGCGTACGAGTACGGCGTGCCGATCTACACCTCCTCGCCCGGCGACTCGTCGATCGGCATGAACGTCGCCGCCAAGGCGCTCGAGGGCAACCAAGCTGCTGATCGACGTCAATGCCGACGTCAACGAGACCGCCGGCATCGTCTGGGACGCCAAGGCCGCGGGCGGCAAGAGCGCCGTGTTGATCCTCGGCGGCGGCAGCCCCAAGAACTTCCTGCTGCAGACCGAGCCGCAGATCCAGGAGGTGCTCGGCATCGCCGAGAAGGGCCACGACTACTTCCTCGCCGTGCACCGACGCGCGCCCCGACACCGGCGGCCTCTCGGGCGCGACGCCCGCCGAGGCGGTGACGCTGGGGCAAGATCGACCCCGACCAGCTGCCGGGCACGGTCGATCTGCTACACCGACTCGACCATCGCGCTGCCGCTGCTCACCGCGTACGCGCTGGCGCAGCACGCGCCGCGCCGGCGCAAGCGCCTGTACGACCGCCGCGGCGACATGATGACGCGCCTCAAGGACGCCTACTTCGAGCACGGCCGCGCCAACGAGGGCGCTGCGAAGGGCTGAGCCGCGAGCGCCCGCTCGGCCCGGGCGTCCGGGCTCCGGCGCGCAGCCGCCGCCGCGCTGACCCGGTCCCGCGCGCGAGCCGCGCGAGCGCGGGCACCCGCCGCGCGCCGCGGCACTCGTTCGCACATTCGCAATCCCATCCGCCTGCGGTGCGAGCGATCGAACGCGGCAGGGAATTGTCTTGCGACCACCTCGCACCGAGCCTAGCGTCCCGCTGGCTCCAGAATGGAGCACGACAGACCCCCCAACCAGGAGGCATCCGATGTCGAAGTCGGAGATCGTCCGCGCGTGGAAGGACCCGAAGTTCAGGGCTCAGCTCGAGGATTCGGGCCGTGCGGCGATACCCGCGAGCCCCGTGGGCGCGATGGGCCTCGCCGAGACCCAGCTGCGCCGCGCGGCCGGCACCAGCAAGCTGACGACTGCCTGGTTCTGCACGCTGTACACCGTGCTCTCCCGCTGCTGCGCCTAGCGGACGGGATCCGATCGCGACGGGAGCGGAGGGGCCTCGCGGCCCAGCCGCTCCCGTCGTCACGAAGGGTGCGCATCCGGTGACCGTCGCAGGCTCCGGATCCTTCGATCCCGCCTGGTGGCCCGGGCGGTTGAGCGAGGACGCGATGGCGCCACTGCTGGCGCCGCTCTGCCCCGTGCTCGCCCGCTTCCGCGCCCGGCTCCGCGCCGCGCTCGCCGCGGCCCCGCGCCGCGCCGAGGGTCTGACGCTCGACGCGGACGCGCTCGAGTCGGCGTGGAGCGAGCGGCTGGCGCGACGCTGGCTCTGGATGAGCCTGCCCACGCTGGTGCTCGAGCTGAACTGCGCGCGCATGCTCGAGCAGCTCGAAGGCGACACGCCCGAGGCCCGCTTCGAGAGCTTCGTCGCGGGGCTGCGCGAACCGGAGCGGGCGGCGGCGCTGTTCGCGGAGTACGGCGTCCTCGCACGGCAGATCGACGACCGCGCGCGCCAGAGCCTCGAGGCGTCGCTCGAGTTGGTCGCGCGCCTCACCGCCGACGGTCCGCTGATCCGTCGCACGTTCTTCGACGGCGCGGATCCCGGCCCCGTGGTCGAGGCGGACGCGGGAGCGGGCGACACGCACGCCGACGGGCGCTCGGTCGTGCTGCTGCACTTCGCCCGGGGCGCGCGCCTGGTCTACAAGCCGCGGCCGCTGGCGGTGGACGCTCACTTTCGCGAGCTGGTGGACTGGCTCGCGGCGCGTGGCGCTCCCGAGTCGCTGCGCGCGCCGCGCGTCCTCGATGGCGGCCACCATGGCTGGGTGGAGCACGTGGCCGCAGCGCCGTGCGCGGACGAGGACGCGGTGCGTCGCTACCACGTGCGCCTGGGCGCGCTGCTCGCGGTGCTCCACGCGGTGCGCGCCGTCGACGTCCATTTCGAGAACCTCATCGCCGCGGGCGAGCACCCGGTGCTGGTCGATCTCGAGACGCTGTTCCATCCCACGCCCCCGTCGCTGGCCGCCCGGACGCGGGAGCATCGCGCCACCGCCTCCGCGCTCGAGGACTCCGTGCTGCGCGTGGGATTGCTGCCCTACCGCGTCAACGGCGAGGACGCCGAGGCCGACCTGAGCGGCGTCGCCGCCGCCTCGGGCCAGCAGGCGCCCGACCCGGTGCTGCGCTGGCGCGACGTCGGGCGCGACGACATGCACGCGGTGCGCGAGCCGCTGCCGCTGGAGCCCGGTCACAATCGTCCTACGCTCGCCGGCCGCGAGATCGACCCGACCGCGCACGCCGAGGCGATGAGCGGGGGCTTCCGCGCCATGAGGGCCTGGCTGGTGCGCGAGCGCGACCTCCTGCTCCCACCGGAGGGGCCGCTGCGCCGCTTCGCCCGGGACCGGGTACGCGTGGTGATGCGCCCGACGCGCGTGTACGGCCTGCTCATCGACGAGAGCTGGAACCCCGACGTGCTGCGCGAGGAGGCTGCGCGCGACGCGCTGTTCGACCGCCTGCAGGGCCTGAGCGACGCGGTGGAGCTGCGCGCGGTGGCGAAGTCCGAGCGCGACGACCTGCGGGCCGGCGACGTCCCGGTGTTCACGAGCCAACCCGGGTCGCGCCATCTCTGGGACAGCCGCGGCGAGTCGCGGCGCGACCTGTTCGCGGAGTCGGCGCTCGACGAGGCGTGCCGGCGGCTGGCCGCGATGGACGAGCGCGATGTCGAGCGCGAGGCCTGGCTGGTGCGCGCCGCGCTGGGGATGGAGGTGCTCAACCGTGACCGCGGCGAGTGGAGCGCGTACGTGCTGGCGCGCGGCGAACGCGCGCCGTCGCACGAGGCGCAGCGGGCAAGACTGCTCGTGGCGGCGCGCTCGCTCGGACGCTGGTTCGAGCGCATGGCGGTCGGCGACGACGAGCGCGCCACCTGGATCGCGCTCGATTTCCGCGCCAACGGATGGACGCTGAATGCCGAGGCCACGGACCTGTACTCGGGTGTGCCGGGCATCGTGCTGTTCCTCGCCCGACTCGGCGCGCTCACCGGCGACGAGTCGTTCACGCGTCTCGCGCGCCGCGGCCTCTGCGCCACCCTCGAGGCGCTCGGGCGCACCGAGCCGGCGCGCCTGGAGCGCGGGCTGTTCCAGGGACTCGCCGGCACGGTCTACACGCTCGCCCACTGCGCCGCGCTGTGGCGGGACGACGCCCTGGTCCGCGAGGCGCTCGCGCGACTCGGGGCGCTCGAGCGTCTTTGCGAGGCCGACGAGGAGCTCGACGTGGTGGCGGGAGGCGCCGGGGTGATCGCGGCAGCGCTCGCGCTCGAGCACGTCGCGCGTGATGGGCGCGCGCTGGCGCTGGCCCGGGCGTGCGGCGAGCGCCTCGCCGCGGTGGCCCGCGACGGCCCCGACGGCCCGCTGTGGTGGAACCGGCTGAGCGGCGAGGAGCCCGCGACCGGGTTCGCGCACGGCACCTCGGGCATCGCGCACGCGCTGCTGCTGCTGGCGCGGACCACCGGTGCGCAGGCCCTGCGCGCCCGCGCGCTGGCCGCGCTGCGGGCGGAGAGCGCCTGGCTGCGTCCGTCGATCGAGCGCTGGCGGACCTCGGAGTCGCCCGCACCCGCGGCCTCGGCGCTCGCCGGCAGCGCCGAGCGCACGCTCTCGATGAGTTGGTGCTACGGCCTGCCCGGCCTGCTGGTCGCGCGGCTCGCCGCGGTGGAGAGCGGTGCGGCCGAGGCAGCGCGCGTCGAGGCGGTGGCGCTGGCGGAAGTGGTGGCGCGCCGGGGCTTCGGGAAGAACCACTGCCTCTGCCACGGCGACCTCGGCAACCTCGACGTGCTCCTGCTCGCCGCGCGCACGCTCGGCATGGATGCGCTCCGCGACGAGTGCGCCGGCTGGACCGCGGCGGTGCTCGACAGCGCCGAGGACGGCGGCTGGCGATGCGGCACCATGGCGGCGGTCGAGGCGCCCGGGCTCATGAACGGGCTCGCCGGCATCGGCTACGGTCTGCTGCGCCTCGCCGATCCCGACTCGGTGCCGTCGCTGCTCGCGCTCGAGGCGCCGCGCGACTCGAGTGGTGCCGGGGCCGCGCCTCATGCCGGCACCAGCGTGAACACCGCCACCTCGGGACGCACGCCGAGGCGCAGCGGGGTGACGTAGCCCACGCCGCGCGAGACGTAGAGCCGGCGCCCGGCGCCGAGGTCGTAGGCGCCGGCGTAGTGGCGCCGGTCCTTCACGTTGAGCACCGGCGGCGGCAGGAACGGCAGCTTCACCTGGCCGCCGTGGGTGTGACCCGACAGCATCCAGCCGCGTCGCCCGGCCCAATCGGGCAAATCGGCGCCGTCGGGGTTGTGGCACAGCAGCAGCGCCGGCGCGCTCGCCGGCACCCCGTGGAGGGCGCGCGGGATGTCGTGATGCCCGCTCCACAGGTCCTCGATACCGACGAAGGTGAGACCGGCGAGCGTGACGTTGGCGTTGCGCAGCACGGTGACGCCGGCGGCCTCGAGGTGTGCCGTCACCTCGGCGGCACGCCCCTGCAGGTACTCGCCGCCGTACCAGCCGCCCCCGTAATCGTGGTTGCCGAGCACGCCGACGGTGCCGAGCCGGCCGCGCGCGACATGGTCCATCACGCCCGCCAGGCGCTCCATGAACGGGCCACCGCGCCGCTGCGTGACCTGATCGCCGGTGTAGGCGACGAAGTCGGGCGCCATGGCGCGCACGCGCTCGAGCACCGAGACGATGTAGTAGTCGTCGGTGAAGCCGCCCACGTGGATGTCGCTGAGCTGCACCAGTCGGCGTCCGTGGAGCGCAGGCGGCAGCCCCTCGACCGGCAGCAGCCGGTGGGTGATGTCGAGCCAGTGGGTCTCGATGCGTACCGAATAGAAGCCGGCGACCACGCCCGCGGCGGCGAGCTCGGCCCCGAGGCGCAGGAACCGTCGCCGAGAGAGCATGCCGCACCCTACCACGGGCGCGGCCGAGGTTCCGCGCGCGGGCCGCTGGCGCTATGCTGCGGCGGTCCGGATCATCGCGCCTCGATCACGGAGGGTCGCGCCGTGTGGTTCCTGGTCTCGCTGCTGAGTCTCGCCTGGCTGGCGCTTCCGGTCTGGGCGCTGGTGGTGGCGCTGCGCGCCGAGCGCGAGGCGCTGCAGCTGCGCGAGCGCGTGCGCCAGCTCGAGGCCGAGCGCGGCGCGGCGCTCGCCGCCGTGCCCGCGCCGCGCGAGCCGGGCGCCGAGCCCCAGCCACCTCCGCCGATCCCGTTCCCGGCGCCCGTCGCCCCCATGCCGATCGCACCACCGCCGCCGCCGGGCACACCCGCCGTGGCGACGGGCACGCCGCGGGCGTTCTTCGATCAGGCGCAAGCCGAGGAGATGGTGGGCGGGCTGTGGCTGCAGAACGTGGGCGCGGTGCTGGTGCTGGTGGGCGCGTTCTTCAGCATCGTGTGGGGCTACACCACCGGCCGCCTCGGCCCCGGCATCCTGGTGATCGCCGGCGTACTGCTCGGACTGGCGCTGGTGTGGCGCGGCGACCGGCTGGCCCGCACCCTCACTCCGATCGGCCACGCGCTCATCGGCATCGGCCTGGGCGTCGTCTACCTCGCGATCTACCTGGGCTGGTTCACGCTCCACGTCCTGCCCTCGGCGGCCGCGCTGCCACTGCTGGCGGTGGTCGCGCTCGGCAGCGTCGCGGTCGGGCTGCGCTACCGCTCGCAGGGCGTGGCGGCGCTGGGCGTGATCGGCGCGTTCGTGCCCCAGGTGATGGCAAGCGTGCTCCACCTGCGCGGCTTCGATCTGGGCGCACCGGAGCTGCTCGCCTACCTCGCGCTGGTGGACGTGGTGGTGTTCGTGCTCGCCGCGCGCGCGGGCTGGTCGCTGCTCGACCTGATGGCGCTGGTGCTCACCACCGTGACGTGGTTCGCCACCTTCCCGCAGGGCGACTGGGGCTGGGCGTTGCAGATCGGGCTCGCGCTGCTCTACAGCGGCGCGGCGCTCGCGCCGGTGGCGCGCCTGGCGCGCGACCCGGAGCCCGCGCGCCCGGCCACTCTGGCGGTGATCGTGACCGCACCCCTGATGTTCGCGCTGGTGTCGTGGCCGTTCATCGAGTACGTCGGGCGGAGCCGGGCGGCGATGCTGCTGATCGCGCTGGCCGCGGTGTACGTCGCCGCGGCGTGGTGGATCGACTCGCGCCGCGAGCGCGACGACGCCTGGCGCCCGCTCGCAGCGGCGGCGACGCTGTTCGTCACCCTCGCGCTCGAGCGCTGGGCGGGCTCGTCGTACGTGTCGCTGGCGTGGCTCGCCGAGGGCGCGGTGCTGGTGTGGCTCGGCGCCGGCCGTCGCGGCGCGTGGCTGCGCGGCTGCGGCGCGGTGGTCTCGTTCCTCGGCGCCCTCGCGCACCTGTTCGCGCTGCTCGATCGCAGCGGCGACGCCATGGCGCTGCCGTTCGTGGACGCGCACGGCCTGCGCATGCTCGGCGGCCTCGTGCTGCTGCTGCTGACCGGCGCACTGCTCGGCCGCGAGGAGCGCTTCCGCGGCGAGTGGCGCCGGCTGCTGTCGCGCGGCTGGGTCACCGCGGCGATGGTGATGCTGCTGATCTACAGCGCCACCGAATCCGATCACCTGGCGCGCGCGCTCGAGGGCACCGGCGGCCGCTGGGCACGCCCGCCCGAGCTGGGGGTACCGCCCGCAGCCCAACGCGTCGGCATGCTGCGCGCGTTCCTCACCAGCGCGCTGTGGACGCTGCAGGCCGCGGCGCTGGTGGCGGTCGGCTGGGGCGGGCGCTCGTCGTTCCTGCGCTGGCTCGGGCTCGGGCTGCTCGGCCTCACGGTGCTCAAGTTCGTGCTCGGCGACCTCGCCCAGGTGGACGTGTTCTGGCGCTTCGTGAGCGCGGTGCTGGTGGGCGTGGCGTTGCTGGCGGTGTCCTACTTCTACCAGCGCCGCATGCGGCGCGAGCGCGGATGAGGTGACGATGCGCGCGATCGTCTTCGACCGCTACGGCGGTCCCGAGGTGCTGGAGTCGCGCGAGGTGGCCGAGCCCGCCTGCGCGGCGGACGAGGCGGTGGTCGAGGTCAAGGCGTGCGGCATCAACCACCTCGACCTGTGGGTGCGTCGCGGCCTGCCGGGGCTGGAGCCCGAGATGCCGCACATCCTCGGCAGCGACGTGGTGGGCGAGGTGGCCGCGGTCGGCGCCGGCGTGCGGCACGCGAAGGTGGGCGACCGCGGCTGGTGCACCCACGCTGTCGTGCGGCGCGTGCGAGGCGTGCGTGGCCGGCGACGACAACCTGTGCCGGCACCACGACGTGCTCGGCGCGCCGGCGCAACGGCGGCTACGCCGAGCTCGTGGCGGTGCCGGGCGCGAACCTGCCTCCCGTTACCCGGGCGCGCTGCCGTGGGAGCAGGCCGCGGCGGTGCCGCTGGTGTTCCTGACCGCGTGGCACATGCTGGTCGCGCGCGCGCAGGTGCGCGCCGGCGAGGACGTGCTGGTGATCGGCGCCGGCAGCGGCGTGGGCAGCGCCGCGATCCAGATCGCGCGCCTGCTCGGCGCGCGCGTCATCGCCACCGCCGGCAGCGCCGCGAAGCTCGAGCAGGCGCGGGCGCTCGGCGCCCACGACGTGGTCGACCACGCGGGCGAGGACATCGCCGCGCGCGGCGCGCGCGCTCACCGGCAGGAAGGGCGTCGAGGTCGTGTTCGAGCACGTCGGCGGCGCGGTGTTCGAGCAGGCGTTCGCCGCGCTGGCGCGCGACGGCCGGCTCGTCACCTGCGGCGCCACCATCGGCGCCGACGTGAAGCTCGAGCGTGAACGTGCTGTTCGGCCGCCACCTCACGCTGATGGGCTCGTGGATGGGCACGCGCCGCGACCTCGTCGAGGTGCTGCGCTTCGTCGCCGACGGCGGCTCGAGCCGGTCGTCGATCGCGTGATGCCGCTCGCCGACGCGCGCGCGGCGCACGAGCGCATCGAGCGCGCGAGCACTTCGGAAAGGTGGTGCTGGTGCCATGAAGCGGACGCACCCGATGCAGTTCGAACGCCACCACGAGCCGCTCGCGCCCCTGCAGGTGTTCCGCGCGCGCGTGCTGCGCAGCGCGGTGGTCGGCGCGCTCATCCTCGGCGTCTCGCTCGCGATCGGCGTCGTCGGCTACCGGGTCATCGGCGGGCTCTCGTGGGTGGACTGCCTCTACAACGCCTCGATGATCCTGGGCGGCATGGGCCCGGTGGACGCCCGCACCGACCGCCGGCGGCGAAAGGTGTTCGCCTCGGCCTACGCGCTCTACAGCGGCGTCGTGCTGCTCGCCAGCGTCGGCGTGCTGCTCGCCCCGGTGCTGCACCGCGTCCTGCACCGCTTCCACCTCGGCAGGACGACGCAGGCGCCGGTCCACGGCGCAGAACCGGCGTGTCGCCCGCGGACGGCGGCGCTACCATCATCCTCGTCCTTTCGATGTCGACGACTCGACGTGATCCCGAGCGAGTCGTCCTCTCCGCTCGTACCCGGAGAGCCGCGGGCGGCGCCAGCATGGGCCGCCCGCGGTGCGTCGGGCGGCTCTGTTATCCTGCCACGCGTGAGCACCCCTCCGCACCCGACGCGCCGCCGCACGTCCGGCGCCTGGTTCGACGCCGACGACGCGCCGGCGCGCCTCGACCTCGACACCTGCATCCACTGCGGCCTGTGCCTGACCGCGTGCCCGACCTACCGCACGCTCAAGATCGAGCCCGACTCGCCGCGCGGGCGCATCTACCTGATGCGCGGCCTCGCCGAGGGCCGCATCGCGCCCAGCGATCCGCTGGTGGCGCACCTCGACCACTGCCTCGACTGCCGCGCGTGCGAGACCGTGTGCCCGGCGGGCGTGCCCTACTGCGCGCATGCTCGAGGCCACGCGCGGCCAGATCGAGCGCCGGGTGCGGCCGTCAGCGCCGGCGCGGGTGCTGGGCTCGTGGGTGCTGCGCACGCTGTTCCCCGACCGCGAGCGCATGCACCTGGCCGCCGACCTGCTGCGCCTGACGCAGACCGGGCCGCTCGGCGCGTCACGCGCTTCGCCGGCGCGCGCGGGCTGCTGCCGGGCTTCGCGCGCCGCGGCCTCGCGATGACGCCGGCGATCGCCCCGCGCGCCGAGCGCGCGCTCGAGCGCGTGGCGGCGGCGCTGCCCGCGGGGGCGCCGCATGGAGCAGCGCGCCGACGCGCTGGTCTTCCATCCCGCCGGCCGCGCCCGGGCGCGCGTCGGCGTTCTTCACGACGTGCGTCATGGAGACGATGTTCGCGCACTCCAACCACGAGGCGGTGCGGCTGCTGGTGCTGGCCGGCGCCGAGGTGCACGTGGCCGCGCGACGCAGAGCTGCTGCGGCGCGCTGCACGCGCACGCCGGGCGCGCGACGAGGCCAAGACGCTGGCGCGCCGCAACGTGCGCGCGTTCGCGCCGGGCGCTACGACTTCGTGGTGTCGCACTCCGCCGGCTGCGGCGCGGCGCTGCGCGAGATGGGCCACCTGCTCGGCGAGGACGGCGGCGACGGAGGCCGGGCGTTCTCGGCGCAGGTGCGCGACGTCTCCGAGGTGCTGGTCGCAGCTCGGGCTGCCCGGCCGCGCGCGCCGCTGTCGTCGGCGCACGATCCGGCGCCAGCCGCTGCGCGTCGGCTATCACGACCCCTGCCACCTCGCGCACGCGCAGCGCGTGCGCGAGGCGCCGCGCCCGCTGCTGCGCGCCCTGCCCGGCGTGGTGCTGGTGGACCTGCCGAACAGCGACTGGTGCTGCGGCAGCGCCGGCGTCTACAACCTCACGCACGCCGCCGATGGCCGACGCGCAGCTGCGCCGGAAGCTCGACTCGATCGAGCGCGTGGCCCCCGAGGTGGTGGTGGCGTCGAACCCGGGCTGCCTGCTCCACATGCAGCGCGGCGCCAGCGAGCGCGGCTCGCGCGTGCGCATGGTGCACCTGGTGGACGTGCTTGCGCGCGCATACCCGCCGCCGCGCGCCGGCGCCGGGCACTGAGCACGACGCGCGCCCGATCGCTCGGGCGCGCGTGGGGCCGCGGGAGTCGGGGGACTCCGTACGACGACGCGGCGGCCGGCCCGCGGGGGCGCGGGCGCCGCGCTCCGTGGTGTGGTTCCACCCCGAGGGAGACACGGCGCTGGGTGAAGGATCCGGGCGCGGGTCGGTGCGTCCGCGACCGGCGCCGGCCACGGCGGCGACGCGCGGGGCGCCGGGGCGCGCCGCGGCCGCTCTCCCAGGCGCTTGCGGGCGGACGCGCGAGCGGGCAGGCTGGCGACGTGACCCCGCCCACCTTTCCCCGCTCCGCCGTGGCCGCGCTGTTCCTCGAGCGCCAGCACCTCGACCGGCCGCGCACGCGCCGGCTCACCGCCGCCTCGCTGGAGCGCCTCGCCCGCGACACCGGCGGCATCCAGATCGACTCCATCAACGCCGTCGACCGCGCGCACCTCATCACGCTGTGGAGCCGCTTCGGCGCTTTCGACCGCGCCGCGCTCGAGCGCCTGATCTACCGCCGCCGCGTGCTGCTCGAGTACTGGGCCCACGCCGCCTGCCTGGTGCCGCGCGAGCACCTGCCGGCGTGGAAGCGCGCCATGCTCGACTACGGCGGCCACAGCACCGGCTGGACCTCGTGGCTGCAGCAGAACGGCGCGACCATGCGCGTGGTCGAGGACGCGATCCGCGACCGCGGCCCGCTCGCCAGCGCGGACTTCGAGCACGCCCGGCCGGCGGCGGCGGGCGGCTGGTGGGACTGGAAGCCGGCCCAGCACGCGCTCCACGTGCTGTGGATGCGCGGCCGGGTGCTGGTGCACTCGCGCGCCAACTTCCACAAGCGCTACGACGTCGCCGAGCGGGTGCTTCCGGAGCTGGCCGCGCTCGAGCCGCTCGAGCCCGCCGCGTTCCGGCGCTGGCACCTCGAGCGCTCGCTCCACGCCATGGGCGCGGCGACCGCGACCGACCTGCGCCTCTACCTGACCTACCCGCGCGTGCCGGTGGCCACCCACCACGCCGCGCTGCGGGCCGCGGTGCGCGAGGGCCTGGTGAACGAGATCGCGGTCGAGGGCGCGCGCGGGCCGTGGTTCGTGCTGACGCGCGACCTGCCGGCGCTCGAGCGCGCCGCGCGGCGGCGCGTGGCCTCGCGCGGCACCACGCTGCTGTCGCCGTTCGACTCGCTGCTGTGGCACCGGGACCGCGTCAGCCGGCTGTTCGGCTTCGACTACCGCATCGAGGTGTACGTGCCCGAGCCGAAGCGGGTGTTCGGCTACTACGTGCTGCCGGTGCTCCACGACGGCCGGCTGATCGGGCGCGTCGACGTGCGCCGGGTGCGCGAGACCGGCCGGCTCGAGGCGCGCCGGGTGCGCTTCGAGCCCTGGCTGGGGGATGGCGCCGGCACGCCGCACCGTCGCTGGGGCGCGCTCGACGTGGACGCCGCCCTCGACGGCCTCGCCGACGCGCTCGCCTCGCTGGCCGCGGCGGGTGGCACCCCGCGCGTCACGCTCGGCCGCGTGACGCCCGCCCGGCTGCGCGCGCCGCTCGCACGTTCACTCGCGCGCCACGGCGCGTGAGCGTCTTTCCGCGACGCCGATGCAACCTTGTGTGGATTCCAGCGCCGCCATCTGATACTCCGTAGGGCATGGAACCTGTCGCACCGGTCATGGTGGGTCGTACGACCACGCACCGCGGTCGCGGTCGGATCGCCTGCTCGCCTCCGACGGCGATCGCGCGGAGCGGCGCTGGCGCCGGGTGCGCGCGATGAGTCCCGCGCCGCCCGCGGGCTACTCGAAGCGCAGCCGCCTCGACAAGCTGGGCGTCAAGCCCGGCGCGCGCGTCGCGGTGCTCGGGCTGATGGATCCCGGCTTCGTCGCCGAGCTGCAGACGCGCGCCGCCGACATCGCGACCGCCCGGGTGCGGCGCGAGACCGACCTGGTGTTCCTGATGGTGGAGAGCCCCGCGGGGCTGCGACGCCTCGCCACCATCGAGAAGACCCTGCGTCGCGACGCGGCGGTGTGGGCGGTCTGGCCCAAGGGCCAGCCGCACATCAAGGAAGACGTGGTGCGCGCCGCCGCGCTGGCGCTGGGCATGGTGGACATCAAGGTGATCGCGTTCGACGAGCGCCTCAGCGCGCTGAAGCTGGTGGTCCGGGTGGCGAACCGCTGAACCCCTCACGCGGAGAGACGATGGCGACGAAAGCGAGATCGGCGGGCCAGCGGCGCCCCGCCGCGGGGCGGCCGCCCCGGGTGTACGTGCCGGCCGACCTGGCGCGGGCGCTGCGCGGCTCCAAGCCGGCGAAGGCGATGTTCACCGCATGGCCGCCTCCCACCGCCGCCAGCTGGTGCGCTACATCACCGACGCCAAGCGCCCCGAGACGCGCGCGCGCCGCATCGAGGCCATGGTCGAGCGTCTGGTCAAGGACTGGCGGCTGGCGCGCGGTTGAGCGGGGCGGCTGCGAGACCGATCACCGCCGGTGCGCGACAGCCTGCTGAGTCTCCGCCTGTTCGGTTTCCGACAACACTCTGGCCGCGGTCTTCGCGACCGGTCCGCGCGAGTGGGTGGCCCCATCGATCCTCCACGCCCTCCGGCCACACTCCACCATAGTCCGGAGGAGTCTCCCGATGTCGTGGGTACGCGAAATGGTCCGAACACGCGCATTCCCGTCCCTGGTCGCGAGCGTACTCGCCCTCACCGCGCTCGCCGCGCTCGCCCCGCCGTCCTCGGCGCTGCCGCTGTTCGCACGCCGGTACGGCATGCCCTGCTCCTCGTGTCACCTCGCGGCGCCGCGCCTCAACGTCTTCGGCATGCACTTCAAGCAGAACGGCTACCGCATGGTAGGCGACCCGGGCAGCTCCCCGTGGGACAGCACCAACAAGGCGTTCCCGATCTCGCTGGTGGGCAACGTGGGCTACGCGATGAACTCCACCGCGACCGACGTCGGCGGGTCATCGCGCGAGCGCAGCACGGTGGGCGGCTTCCAGCAGAACCAGGTGGAGTTCCACACCGCCGGCACGCTGGCCGAGCGCGTCTCGTTCCACTTCGACAACAACTTCGCCGGCGCGGGGGGTCCGCTGCAGAGCGGCATGGCGTTCGTGCAGCTCGACGACGTCAGCAAGGACGGCGCGCTCAACGTCAAGGCCGGCATCTACGACGCCGACATCCCGTACCTCGCCGACTCGCGCAAGACCACGCTGACCGGCTACCTGAACGACCGCGTCACGCTGGGGGCGGCGGGATTCGAGCTCAACGGCGTGAAGTCGGACTGGTCGTACGCGCTCGGGCTCATCAACAGCAGCCGCAGCTTCGACAGCGTGCTGGTCCACCGGCCGGACACGAAGAACTTCAACCAGCTCGAGAACGTCTACCTCTGGGTGATGCGCGAGGCGGGCGCCTACATGTACACGGCGCGCGTCTACCTCGACCGCCAGGATCCGCGCACGCTCGACGGCACGTCCTCGCAGCACGTGCAGGGCGATCTCAGCGCGTACATCGACCGCGGGCGCGTGGTGCTCATCCCGGGGTACACCTACGACAAGCTCCAGGACCAGCCGGACGGCGTCTCGGACGTCTCGCACATCGGGATGCTCGAAGCCACCTGCCTGCTCGACAAGGACTCGCGCTGGGTGCTGACCGCGCGCTACGAGCACGAGTACGTGCCGAAGTCGCACGGCGCGACCAGCGTGCAAGACCTCAGCCTCGGCACGGTGAACCTGGCCTACTACGTCAATCCGAACGCGCGCTTCGGCCTCGACTGGGCGCACGGCTCGGACAACATCCGCGGCCCGATCAGCGACCAGGTGCAGCTGTTCGCCTGGGTCGGCTACTGAGCCCTCGCGCACCGCGCGGCGTCATGGAGGCCCGGGCATCCGCCCGGGCCTCCGTCGCCGGAGCGGCCGGTGGCCGACGGGGAAGCGACCCTCCCGGCGCCCCGGTGTATCCTGCGGCGGCGCCGCACGTGACGCCGCGCGCGTGAGGGTCCGCCGCGGACGCGGACGCCGCCGGATCCCCGCCCCGTCTCCAACCCCCGAGGACCACCGAACATGAAGGACAAGGTCATCGTCATCACGGGCGCGAGCGCCGGCATCGGCGCGGCGCTGGCGCGGCTGGCGGGCAGCCGCGGCGCCCGCGTCGGTGCTGGTCGCGCGCCGCGCGGCGGAGCTGCGCGCGGTCGCGGCGCGGTCGGGCCCCGATGCGCTGGCGGTGGTCGCCGACGTCACGCGGCGCGCCGACGTGGAGCGCGTCGCTCGACGCGGCGCTCGCGCGCTTCGGCCGCATCGACGTGTGGGTCAACAACGCCGGGCGCGGCATCACGCGCCCGGTCTCGGAGCTCACCGACGACGACCTCGACGAGATGATGCTCGTCAACGTGAAGTCCGCGCTCTACGGCATGCAGGCCGTGCTGCCGCACTTCAAGGAGCGCGGCGCGCGGCCACATCATCAACGTCTCGTCGATGCTCGGGCGCGTGCCGTTCGCGCCGTCCGCTCGGCCTACAGCGCCGCCAAGCACGCGCTCAACGCGCTCACCGCGAACCTGCGCATGGAGCTGCGCGAGCACTCCGGACATCCACGTCTCGACCGTGTCGCCCGGGCGTGGTCGCGACCGAGTTCGGCGTGAACGCGCTCGGCGGCGGCCTCGACTCGCGCGCGCTGCCCGGCGCGCAGCCGGTCGAGGAGGTGGCCGAGGTGATCGCCGACGTGATCGAGCACCCGCGGGCCGACGTGTACACGCGGCCCGGGATGCGCGAGCAGGTGGTGGCCTACTTCGCGGCCGAGGACATGAGCGAGGTCGAGTCGCAGTTCGCCGCCTCGCTGCGCCCGCCCGCGCCGGGCGCCCCCCGCTAGCGCGACGGCGAAGGCCCGCTCGGGGAAGACGGCAGGTTCAGGCCTCGGCGTCGAGCCCCAGCCCGCGGTGCAGCAGCCGCACGGCCGCGGTCGGCGTCTCCTCGCGCACGACGAACGACAGGTTCACGCGCGAAGCACCCTGCGAGATCATCTCGACGCCGATGCCCACGCCGCCGAGCAGCGTGAACACGTGGCCGGCGAGGCCGACGCGCGTGGGCGCGCCCTCGCCCACCACCGCCACCACCGCGAGCCCGCGTGTCACCTCGACACGACCGATGGCCTCGAGCTCGGCGATGCGCCGCGTCGAGGCGCGCGGCATCGTCCACCGTGACCGAGATCGAGACCTCGGACGTGGTCACCAGGTCGACCACCACGTGATGGCGGCCGAACACCTCGAAGACGCGCGCCAGGAAGCCGTGCGCCAGCAGCATGCGCGTCGAGACGATGGTCACCGCGGTGATGCCCTGTCTTGCACGCGATCGACTTCACCCGCCAGCCGCGTCCGCCGCCTCGGCGCCGGCGGTGATCAGCGAGCCCGGCGTCGTCGGGCCGTGCGGTGTTCAGGATGCGCACCGGCGATGCCACGGTCCATGGCGGGCAGCAGCGTCTTGGGATGCAGCACCTTGGCGCCGAAGTACGCCAGCTCGCGAGCCTCGGCGAAGGACAGCCGCGGCACCGGGCGCGCCTCGGGCACGATGCGCGGGTCGGCCGACAGCATGCCGCTGGTGTCGGTCCAGATCTGGATCTCGGTCGCGCCGAGTGCGGCGCCGACGAGCGCGGCGCGTGTAGTCCGAGCCGCCGCGGCCGAGCGTCGTGGGGCGGCCGTCGCGGGTGCGCGCCGAGGAAGCCGGTCACCACCGGCACGCGGCGGCGCGTGCGCCGAGCGCGGCCGCGATCGCGGCGTGCTGCCTCGGGCAGCGGATGCGCGGCGCCGAAACGGTCGTCGGTCACGAGCCCGGCGTCGCCCGCGTGCCCGGCGCGCGCCTGCGAGCCCACGCGCGGCCAGCGCGGCCGCGAACAGCGCGGCCGACAGCCGCTCGCCGAACGCCAGCACGCGGTCGCGGTCGGCGCCCGCACCGGCGCGCCCGCGCGGGCGAGGGTGGCGGCCTCCTGGCGCCAGCCGTCGAGCAGCGCCGCGATGGGCTCCGCGCCGACGCCGGTGGCGCGCGCGAACGCCACGTGGCGCTCCACCAGCGCGGCCGCCAGCTCGCCGCGGCGCGTCGGCTCGCGGCAGAAGTCCACCAGCAGGTTGGTCACCCCCGAGAGCGCGCTCACCACCACCACCGGGTCGAGCGCCGCCCGGTCGCGCACCAGCCGGCGCGCGAGCGCGAAGTTGTCGGGCAGGCCCACCGACGTGCCGCCGAACTTCATGACGATCATCGAGGCTGGCTCATCCCTCGCGTCCCCAGCGCACGATCTCGGGCAGCGTGACGTCCTTGCCGTAGAGCAGCATGCCGACACGGAAGATGCGCCCCGCCACCCCGCGCATCCCCCAGCACGCGAGCGCCAGCAGCGCCAGTCCGAGCGCCGACCTCCCATGCCGGCACCGTGCCCGAGGCGAGCCGCGCCGGGATCAGGCTCGACGAGAACAGCGGCACCAGCGAGAGGACCGCCATCCAGCCGGCATCCGGATCCTCCATGAGCGGTCCGATGAAGAAGAACGGGACGAACGGGAGCATGAAGAAGTAACCCTGGAACTTGGCGGTGGACTGGAGGCCCTGCAGGGTGGCCATGAGCGCGGCGAACAGCGCGTTGTACAGGTAGAGCCCGAGGGTCGTGTACGCCAGCGTGAGGAGCAGCGGCAGCGGGCGCACCAGACCGGGCAGGGGCAGGCGGAGCAGCACGGCGGCGGCGATCGCCGAGCCCGCCCACACCACCGCCATGATGAGCCCGACGACGGTGAACGCGACCAGCTTGCCGTCCATCCAGGCCTGCGCCGGCACCGCCGAGACCACCACCTCGGTGACGCGGGCCTGCTTCTCGCCGCTGATCCCGATCATGAGATACGAGATGGTCGAGAATTGCACCGCCATCATCAGGGTCAGCAGCGCGAGCACCGCGACGCGCTCGGCGCGCGTGCCGCCCGGGCGCGGCGCCACCGCGGTCCGCTCCCGCAGCGCGAGGGGACGATCGAGCGCCTCGAGATCCGCGACTGGGATCCCGAGCTCGGCGGCGCGCGCCTCGTGCGCGCGCACCAGCAGCGCGGAGCCGACCTCGCGTCCCCAGCGTGGGCTGGCGCGGCGTGAGAGCACGTCGATGGAGTCGCCGCCGGCGTAGCCGGACGGCACGACGACCGCGCCATCGAGACGCTTCGCCACGATCTCGCGCATGAGCGCCTCGCGATCGGCGCCGGTCGCGGGCGCGGGGCGCCAGATCACGCGGGCGCGCGCGGGCAGCGCTGGCGATGCGGCGGCGGGGAGCGCCGCGCCGGAGGGCGCGAGCCAGACCACCGCCACCTTCGCGGGTCCGCCGCGCAGAGCGCCGCCGAGCCAGATCGCCCCGAGGGTGATGAGCGGGGTGAGCAGCACCGAGACGACGAAGTCCGCCCGGCGCAGGATCCGGAACAGCTCCCAGCGGGCGACCGGGACCCAGGCGCTGCGCCCGGTCATCGGGGCGCCTGCGCGGGCTCGGCGCCCAGGTCCGCGCGCACCGCGCGCAGATAGAGGTCGTGGAGCGGCAGCGGGCGCGACTCGACGCGGTGCAGCACGTGGCGCTCGGCGAGCGCCCCGAGCACACCATTGAGCTCGGCGCCCTCCGGCAGCAGCACCTCGACCTCGGCCTCGCCGCGCTCGTCGTGATGCAACGTCCAGGACGCACCCGGCGCGGCGCGGTCGAGCGCGACCGCGAGCGACTCCCGGGAAGGGGCCTGGCCGTCGCGCGCTGCCAGCTCCGATCACGAGCGCCGCCCCGCTGCCACCGCTCACCGCGCGACGGATCTCCTCCAGGGTCCCCGCCAGCAGCGCGCGCCCGCGCGCGATCAGCAGGAAGCGGTCCGCGAGGCGCTCGACCAGGTCGAGGTGGTGGGCCGAGAGCAGCACCGCGGTGCCGGCATCGCGCAGCTCGCGCATGAGGCCGAGGAACAGGTCCTGGTTGAGCGGATCGAGCCCCGAGAACGGTTCGTCGAGCACCACCAGCGCGGGGCGGTGGATCACGGCGCCGCCGAACTGGACCTTCTGCTGGTTGCCCTTCGAGAGGGCGTTCACCTTCTCGGCAGCGCGGTCGGTGAGCCCGACGCGCTCGAGCCACGCCCGCGCCGCGTCACGCGCATCGCGCGTGCTCATGCCGCGCAGCGCCCCGAGGTAGACCAGGGTGTCGAGCACCGGCATGTCCTCGAACAGCCCGCGTTCCTCGGGCAGGTAGCCGGAGCGCGCGCGGTCGATGCCGGGCCGTCGCTCGAAGCGGACCTCGCCCGCATCCGGGCGGGTGATGTCGAGGATCATGCGCAGCGTGGTGGTCTTGCCGGCGCCGTTCGGCCCCAGGAAGCCGAAGACCTCGCCCCGGCGCACCGTGAACGAGAGCTCCGTGACCGCCCGCAGGTCGCCGAAGCGCTTGGAGACGCGATCGACTTCGAGAAGTGGGGTATCCATGGCGATTCCACGGCGCAGGGTGTGGGCAGCCGGCGTGGATGTCAACGCGCGGACGCCCCCGGCCCTCGCCCCACCGCCGCCGGTGTGATTGAATCCCGCGTCATGAAGCGACGGACCTTCCTCCGCGGCGGCGCCGCGACCCTCGCCGGACTCGCCCTCGGCACTTCCGCGCTGGCCCGCCGCGCCGCCGCTCAGGCGCCTGCGGACTCGCTCGCCACGCCCGCGCCCGCCGACTCGGCGGGCACGCGCGCCGCGGGTGGCCCCGCGATCACCGTGGTCGCCGGCGGCGACACCACGCTCGGCTACAACCTGCAGGCGCACTTCGACCGCCTGCTCGCGGAGGGCGCCCCGCGCGCCGAGCTCGAGGCGCGCTACTTCTCGGGGGTGCACGCGCTGCTGGAGCCCGCCGACCTTGCGGTGGTGAACCTCGAGTGCCCATTCACCGACCGCGGCACCCGGGTGCACAAGAACTTCAACTTCCGCGCGCGGCCCGAGCTGGTGGAGGTGCTGCGCCAGGGCGGAGTCGACGTGGTGTCGTGCGCCAACAACCACCTCAAGGACTACGGGCACGTGGGCGTCGCCGACACGCTCGCCACCCTCGACGGCGCCGGGATCGCCCACTTCGGCGCCGGGCCGAGCATGGACGCGGCGCGCGTGCCGTGCATCGTCGAGCGCAACGGCGTGCGGGTGGGCTTCGTCGGATGGTACTTCCAGATCGCCGAGGACATGTTCGAGCCCAAGGAGCTCTACGCCACGCGCTGGACCGCGGGCGTGGCGGGCTGCTACACCGACCTGGACTGCATCCGCGCCATGGTGCGCGAGGACGTCGCGCGCCTGGTGGCGCAGGTCGACGTGGCGATCCCGTTCTTCCACTGGGGCAAGGAGGGCTCGTACGCGGTGCGCGACTACCAGGTGGAGCTCGCGCATACCTGCGTCGACCTGGGTGCCAAGGCCGTGCTGGGCGCCCATCCGCATCGCTTCCAGGGCGTGGAGTGGTACCGGGGCGCACCCCTCTACCATTCGCTCGGCAACTTCGTCTACGGCGGCATCAAGGACCCCAGCGACCCGTTCTCGGGGCTGGCGCGCTTCACCGTGTCCCGCGACGGCGTCAGCGCCGCCGAGGTCATCCCGCTGCGCTACACCCGCTGGCCCGACGACCCGTTCCGTCCGGTGCCGCTCGAGGGCGACGAGCGCGCGGCGGCGCTGGCGCAGATCGCCGAGCGCTCGCGGGGCTTCGCCGCGACGCTGCCGATGCTGGCCCAGCTCGACGCGGCGCCGGCGGCCGCGCCGCCACCCCCGCGCTGAGCCCGCGCCTCAGCGGGGCCCGGGCTTGGTGTCGCGGGTCGAGAAGCGGAACGGCAGATAGGCGGGGCACCAGCCGATCGCCGCGGTGAGCAGCAGCGGCACGCCGATCAGACCCCACCACGTCTTGAGGTAGAGACCGAGGGAGATCGCGATCACGCCCCCGATCGCGCGCAGCAACCGATCGATGCCGCCGATGTTCTTCATCATGGCAGCCACCTCCAGGCGACGGTCCGGATCCGGGGGGTCCAGGGACTCGCTCGGGTGCAGCATAGCCGAACGCCGGGCGCGGCGGGGCCGCTGGCGCCGGCCCGGGCGCGGGCAGGCATTGCCTGGGTAGGCGGCGCACCCTAGACTCATGGGCGTCCTGACCGCGGCATATCCCGGAGCCATCCATGCGCCTGCGTCCCATCGTCCTGTCGCTCCTCGCCCTGACCTGCCTCGCCCTCCCCTTCCTCCTGATCCACCCGCACGCCCCCGCGCTCGACCGCGCCCGCGCGGAGCGCGGGGGCGGCGAGCGCGACGGCGGCCCGTATCCGAGCGACTGGTTCGGGATGCAGCGCGCGTTCCCGTTCCCGACCATCCCGCAGGACAAGGTGGTCGCGGCGATGGAGCAGGGCCGGCTCGACCGCGCGCTGGCGAGCCTGTCGGTGAGCGCGGCGCCGCTCACCTGGCAGCAGGCGGGACCGTTCAACATCGGCGGGCGCGTCACCGCGCTGGCGTCGGCGCCGGGCGGCGGGGTGGTCTACCTGGCCTCGGCGAACGGCGGGGTGTTCCGCTCGGTGAACTCGGGCACGAACTGGACCCCGATCTTCGACTCGGTCGGCGACTTCTCGATCGGCGCGATCGCGGTGGACCCGTCGAACCCTCTCGATCGCTCTACGTCGGCACCGGCGAGTCGAACGGCTCGGTGGACTCCTACGACGGCAACGGGCTCTGGCGCTCGACGCGACGGCGGCGCCACGTGGCGAGCTCGCTCGGGCTCGCCGCGACCGGGCGCATCGCGCGCGTCGTCGGTGGACCCGGCCGATCCCATGCACGTGCTGGTGGCGGCGATGGGAAGGCAGTTCTCGACCGGCCCCGACCGCGGCCTCTACCGCACGCTCGACGGCGGCACGACCTGGACCAAGGTGCTGTTCGTGAACGACAGCACCGGCGTGTCCGACGTCGTGATCAACCCGGTGCACCCCGACACGATGTTCTGCGCGACGTGGGAGCGCGTGCGGCGCCACCGTACCGGCGCGCGCTCGGCCCCGACTGCGGCATCTGGCGCAGCATCGACCGCGGCGCCACCTGGACGCGGATCATCGGCGGCCTGCCGCCGTGCCGCGCGACGACGTCGGCCGCATCGCGCTCGCGGTCGCGCGCCTCGCGGCCGTCGCACGCTCTACGCGCAGATCGGCGACGGGCGCGATCAGCGGCTACGTCGGGCTCGGGCTGTACCGCAGCACCGACGGCGGCGACGACGTGGGCGAGGCGCGACGTGGGCAGCATTCACCGGCAATGCATTCGGCGGCTTCGTCTGGTACTTCGGCGACGTCGTGGTGACCCGCTCAACGCCGACCACGTCTACGCGCTGCGGCGTGTCGCTGCTGCAGCTCGATCGACGGCGGCGTCGACGCTGGGCGACGTCACCGGCGGCCGACGCACGTCGACCAGCACGCGCTCTGGGTCGACCCGCTCGACCTCGGTCGCGTCTACCTGTCGGCAACGACGGCGGGCTTCTACTGCGACGAACGACGGCAGCACGTGGACAAAGTCGCTCGACCTGCCCATCTCGCAGTTCTACGCCGGCGAGGTGGACCCGCCGAACGCCGGCGAGGATCCTCGGCGGCACGCAGGACAACAGCACGCTCAAGACCGCCCGGGCCCTGGCGGCTGGTTCGCGATCCTGGGCGGCGACGGCTTCTACTGCACTGGTGGACCCGTCAACCCGAACGTCGTCTTCACCGAGTGGCAGTACTGCTGCGAGCAGCACCGGCTTCCGGCGCTCGACCAACGGCGGCGCGGTCGTTCGCACGTGCCGGCTGGGTGTAACGTCGCCGACCGCTTCGGCTGGAGCACGCCGATCGTGCATGGACCCGCGCAACCACAACATGCTGCTCGCGGGCAGCCAGTACGTCTACAAGAGCACCGACAACGGCGACACCTGGGCGCAAGTCGAGCGGCGACCTGACGCACCAACCCGGTCGCGCTGCTGCATCTACGGCACCATCACGACGCTGGCGATCTCGCCCGTGGACCCCCACGTCTACTACGCCGGCACCGACGACGGCAAGGTGTGGCGCTCGCCGAACGCCGGCGGCTCGTGGGACGACATCTCGGCCGGGCTGCCGCGGCGCTGGGTCACCGCGCGTGACCGCCGATCCGGTGAACCCGCCCACGCGTCTACGTGACGCACTCGGGCTTCACCTCCGACGAGCACGGCGCCGCTCGTCTTCCGCAGCGTCGACCGCGGTTCGACTGGACCAACGATCGCGGGCAACCTGCCCGACGTGCCCGCCAACGACCTGGTCTGGACCCGGCCGACCCGCAACGCTCTCTACCTGGCCACCGACATCGGGCGTCTGGACCCGGAACCGGGCGCGGGCCTGGTTCCCGCTGGGCGTCGGGCTGCCGCTCCAGGTCGGATCGCCGACCTCGACGCTGCACGCCGGTGACGCGGCAGCTCTTCGCGTTCACCCACGGCCGCTCGGCGTGGAAGCTCGACCTCGGCGCGACTGCCGCTCGCGGTCGGCGCCGGCGCCGCTCCGGCGCGCCTCGCGCTGTCGGCGCCGTGGCCGAATCCCGCGCGCGAGGCGCGTGCGGCTGTCGCTCGACCTTCCGTCGCAAGCGAACGCGTCGAAGTCGCGGTCTTCGACGCCGCTGGCCGCCGCGTCGCGACGCTGCGCGCGGCGCGCTCGCGGCGCGGGCCGCACGCGATCGCGTGGGACGCGCGCGACGCGCGCGGGCGCCGCGGCGCGCGCCGGCGTCTACTTCGTCCGCGCGCGCGCGAGCGGCGCGACGCGCGACGCGGCGGGTCGTCCTCGCCGACTGAGCGCGCGTCGCGCGGGCGCGCGACGCGCCTCCGCGAGGCCTCGCGCCCGCCCCGGCGACCGACCCCGTTTCGACCGCGCCAGCCGCGGCCCGAATGTTGCGTCGTTTCCGACCGCGCCAGACGGGCGCGAAATCGATCCCCCTGCCGATTTTCCCTTTGAAATCGCGGCTCGCGCTGCTATACCCACGTCCGGCTAGGGCGCGCGACTCGCGCCCGTCCGATTTGCAGCATCGTACGCTTCATCAAGAGAGGAAGGATCCCCATGGCGAAGATGATGACGAAGACCCAGATCGCCGGCCACATCGCGAACAAGTTCGAGCTCAGCAAGAAGCAGAGCACGCGAGATCCTCGATGGAGCTGGCGACGCTCGCGGCGAAGCAGGCGAAGAACGGCTTCGTGTTCCCGGGCGTCGGCAAGCTCGTCATCGTGAACCGCAAGGCGCGCATGGGCCGCAACCCGCAGACGGGCGAGGCCATCAAGATCGCCGCCAAGCGCGTGCTGAAGTTCCGCATCGCGAAGGCGATGAAGGACAGCGTGCTGAAGTAGATCGCACCACCGCAGCACGCGGGCCCCGGCGCACGCGCCGGGGCCTTCTCATTGCCCGGCGCGTGGTCGCGCGCGCGCGCCGGTGCTAGGCTGCGGCGACATGCGAACCACCCTGGTCCGGATCGTCCTCTCCATCGCCGTCGCCGCCATGGGGCTGGTGGACCTGCTCTCGGCCCTGCTCTCCCACCCGCCCGAGCGCCTGGTCGCGATCGTCCATCTCGTCCCCACCGACGTCCTCGACACCAGTCGCACGTTCACGCTCCTCGCCGGCGGGCTGCTGCTGGTGACCGCGTGGGGTCTGCGCCGCGGCAAGCGGCGCGCGTTCGTGGCGGCGATCTTCCTGTGCGCGCTGTCGGTGCCGGTGAACGTCCTCAAGGCCCTCGACGTCGAGGAGGCCTCGATCGCCGCGGCGCTGCTGTTCGCGCTGGGCGTGAGCGGCGAGGCGTTCCACGTGCAGGAGCCGCGCGCTCACGCTCCGCGCGCTGCGCTCGTGGGGCACGACGGCGGTGCTGGGGCTGGTCGCCTACGCCGTCCTCGGGTGCTGGATCGTCGAAGGCGTGTTCGGTCCCGACGCCTCGCTGCGCCGCGCCTTCGCCGAGGCCGGCTACCGCCTGTTCGGCATCGGCGGACCGGCACTGGTGCTGTCGCGCACGCTGACGCCGCCCGAGGCACGCATCGTGGAGTGGTTCCTCGAGTCGCTCCCGGTGCTCGGCCTATGGCTGCTGGTGGCGCTCGCGATCCTGGCGCTGCGCCCGGCGGCGCACCGCAGCCGCCACGGCGCCGAGGCGCGGCGGGTCGCGGAGCTGGTCCGCGCGCACGGCGACAGCACCGTGGCGGCGTTCGCGCTCGGGCCGACCATCGACTACTTCTTCAGCGCCAACCAGCGCGCGGTGATCGCGTACCGATTCGAGTCCGACACGCTGCTCGCGGTCGGCGACCCGATCGGCCCCGACGACGAGTGGCCGGCGCTGCTCGAGGCGTTCGAGCGCCACTGCCGCTAGCGCGACTGGCAGTTCGCGTTCTACCAGGCG
Source organism: Candidatus Eiseniibacteriota bacterium (assembly GCA_963725865.1). Classification (GTDB taxonomy): domain Bacteria; phylum Eisenbacteria; class RBG-16-71-46; order RBG-16-71-46; family RBG-16-71-46; genus CAVSAC01. The sequence goes on along the minus strand of CAVSAC010000009.1, from coordinate 37,903 downwards.
CGCCCCGAGCGCCTGCCGATGTACCAGGCGCTGGGCTGGCGCGCCGTGCACATCGGCGAGGACCCGGTGCTGTGGATCGAGCGCTTCACGCTCGAGGGCTCGACCATGGGCGAGATCCGCCGCGCGGTGCGCCGGGTCGAGAGCGCCGGGGTCGAGGCGCGGCTGTTCTTCCCCGACGCCACGCCGTTCGATCCACAGCACGACCCCGACGGGCTGCTCGAGCAGATGCGCGAGATCTCCAATGAGTGGGTGCGCACGCGCCACGGCGGCGAGAAGGGCTTCTGCATGGGGCGCTTCGAGCCCGCCCACCTGCACGAGACCCCGCTCGCGGTGGCGTGGCACACCGAGAAGAAGCGCGTCGAGGGCTTCATGACCTGGGTGCCGATCCCGGCGCGCCGCGGCTGGGCGCTGGACCTGATGCGACGCCGTTCGGACTCGGTCACCGGGGTGATGGAGTTCCTGGTGGTGCGCTCGCTCGAGGCGGCACGCGGGCGTGGCGATGCGCTGCTGTCGCTGTCGCTCTCGGCGCTGGTGAGCGTCGAGGACCCGCCGCTCACGCCCGAGGCGGCCGACGCCGCCACCGCCGACGCCGAGGCCGCGGCCTCGCCGCTGCCCCGGAACGCCCCACGACCGCGCGGCGCGGCCGCCGGGCCCGCGCCCACCAGCGCCGACCGGGCGCGCGAGTTCCTGATGGAGCACCTGTCGCGCTTCTACGACTTCAAGAACCTGTTCCGCTGGAAGCGCAAGTTCGCGCCGGCGTTCGAAGACCGCTTCCTGGTCTACCCCGAGCCGCTGGCGCTGCCCCGCGTCACCCTGGCGCTGGCGCGCGCGCAGAGCCCGGGCGGGCTGCTGGCGTACTTCCGCCGCGGCTGAGCGCGCCGCCGCACGCGGCAGCGGCGCGGGTGGCGCCGCCGCGCGGATCCGTCGGGGGCATCGCCGCCCTTCACCGCTGCGCCGCGCGCGTCATTTCGTCATTGCCCGCCGCTCCCGCCCTCTGTCACGGTGCCGCGCATCGTGCCGCTTTCTCCCCCACGGAGGTCCCGCCATGCGCCATCGTCGCTCCGCGCTCACCCTCGCCCTCGCGCTGCTCGCGCTCGCCGCGCCCGCGGCGCGAGCCGCCGCCGCCCGCAGCTTCGCCGTGCACGCCGCGCACTGGATCGACGCCCGCGCCGGCGCGGCGCGCGGCGAAGTGTGGGTGGTGGTCGCGGGCGACACCATCGCCGAGGTGCGCGACCGCGCTCCCGCGGGGCTGGAGGTGGTCGAGCTCGGCGGCGCCACGCTGCTGCCGGGGCTGATCGACGCCCACACCCACCTCTCGGCGCAGCCCGGTCTGTCGCTCGCCGAGCGCTACAAGTCGAGCGCCGCGCGCGCCGCGGTCACCGGGGTGAACAACTGCCGCGCCACGCTCATGGCGGGCTTCACCACGGTCCGCGACGTCGGCGGCCGCGAGCTGGTCGACGTGGCGCTGCGCGACGCGATCAAGGCCGGAGAGATCGAGGGCCCGCGCATGCAGGTGGCGACCTGGTCGCTGTCGATGACCGGCGGCCACGGTGACCCCACCAACGCGCTCGACTACCACTGGTGCAGCGACCTGCACAGCGGGGTCGCCGACGGCGTCGACGAGGTGCGCAAGCAGGTGCGCTTCGACGTCCAGCAGGGCGCCGACGTCATCAAGATCCTCGCCACCGGCGGCGTGCTGTCGGCCGGCGACGACCCGCGCCACACGATGTACTCACGCGACGAGATGCGGGTTGCGGTCGAGGAGGCCGAGCGCCTCGGGCGCCACGTCGCGGCGCACTGCCACGGCAAGGAGGGCATGATCTGGGCGAGCGAGGCGGGCGTGCGCTCGGTCGAGCACGCCACCTACATGGATGCGGAGGTCGCGCGGGTGCTGAAGAAGAACGGCACCTGGTACGTGCCCACGCTCTACGTCGTCGAGCCCATCCTCGCCGAGGGCAACCCGCTGCACATCCAGGAGGAGAGCCTCGCCAAGGCGCGCGCCGTCCGCGGCGTCATGCACGGCGCGTTCCGCACCGCGCTGCGCGAGGGTGTGAGGATCGCCTTCGGCACCGACGCCGGGGTGTTTCCGCACGGCACCCAGACCCGCGAGTTCGCGATCTACGTGCGCGAGGGCATGACCCCGATGCAGGCGATCCAGACCGCCACCACCGGCGCCGCCGAGCTCATGGACTGGTCCGACCGGGTGGGCGCGATCGCGCCCGGGCACTTCGCCGACCTCGTCGCGGTGACCGGCGACCCGCTCGAGGACATCACCGAGCTGGAGCGCGTGGCATGGGTGATGAAGGGCGGGGTGGTGGCGAAGGAGCTCGCGAGCCGCTAGTCTCGCCCCCCGCGGGCGCGACAGGTGCCGCGCGGAGACGAGGGGGAACATGCCGGCGATCGTGGTCGAGAACCTGGTGAAGACGTTCCGCGCCGGCACCGTGCGCGCGCTCGACGGCGTGTCGCTCACGCTCGAGCCGGGCGAGACGCTCGGCATCATCGGCCCCAACGGCGCCGGCAAGACCACGCTGCTCGGCTGCCTGCTCGGCTTCCTGCGCCCCGACTCGGGCCGCGTCACGATCGACGGCCGCGCGCCCGACGACCTCGCGATGCGCGCCGCGACCGGCTACCTGCCCGAGCGGCTGGTGCTCGACCGCTGGATGACCGGGCTCGACTTCCTGCGTCTACCACCACGCGCTCGCGCGCCTGCCGGCCGCGACGCCGCAGCGCCGACTGCGCGCGCCGCGCTCGAGCGCGTCGGGCTGGACGCGGAGGCCGGCCGCCAGCCGCATCGGCGCGCTACTCGCGCGGCATGCTGCAGCGGCTCGGGCTGGCGCAGGCGCTGCTCGGCGCGCCGCGGCTCCTGTTCCTGGACGAGCCCATCTCGGGCGTGGATCCCGCCGGCGTGCTGCTGTTCCGCCGGCTGCTCGCCGAGCTGCGTCGCGCGCGGCGCGACGCGTGCTGGTGAACTCGCACCAGCTCGCCGAGGTCGAGCGCGTCTGCACGCGCGTCGTGTTCGTGCAGCAAGGGCCGCATCGAGACCATGGACGACCGTCGCGCCGGCGCCGCGCACGCCCGCGTGCTGCGCGTGCGGCTTCGCCGCGGGCGCGGCGTGCCCGCGCGCGCGGCCTCGCGGCAGCTGGCGCGCGCGGCCGGCGCCACGTTCCGGACTGGCGCGGCCGCCCGACGCGCGCTTCGGCGTCGCCGACGACGCCGGGCGCCACGCGCCTGCTCGCGGCGCTGCTCGAGGCGCGGCGTGCCGGTGGTCGAGGCGGTCGCCCGAGGAGGGCCGGCTCGAGCGGCTGTTCCCGCCGAGCCGGCGGAGGCGCCACGATGAACGCCACGCTCGTCACCGCGTTCTGGCGCCAGCGGCTCACGAGCCCGATGCGCATGGTGATCGCGCTGGTGTTCCTCTCCTTCGGCCTGATGCCGGTGCTGCTGGCGGGCTCCATCGCGATGCTCGGCAAGAACACCATGGGGGTGTTCGGGTTCGTGTGCGCCGCCGGCCTGATCGGCCAGGACGTCTCGAGCGGCGTGCTGACGCTGGCGTTCGGGCGTCCGCTGCGTCGCGGGAGTACGTGACGTCGCGCTGGTTCGCGGCCGGCTCGCTCGCCACCGCGATGTGTGTGCTCCAGGTGCTGGCGGGCTCCGCCATCGCGCTGCTGCGCCACGGCGACGTGACCGTGGCGCTGATGGGGATCAAGGCGCTCGAGGGCGCGCTCGCGGTGTTCGGCCTGACCTCGGTGCTGGTGATGTTCTCGTCGCTCGCCCCCGGCCTCGGCGACGTCGGCGTGTACCTGCTCGCCTACATCGGGGGGGCGCTGCTCAGCAGCGTCGGTGCCGCCAGGCACCTCGCCTGGCTCGAGCGCTGCGGCGTCGAGGTGCAGCGATTCGTCGACGCCTCGCTCGACCCCGGCCCGTTGCTCGCGGGCGGAGCGATCCCCTGGTTCGACGTGGTCTCGTACCTGTCGACCGTGACGCTCTGTCTGGTGGTCGCGATCTGGGCGGTGAACCGCAAGGAGCTCTCGTATGCCGCCGGCTGACGCGGCGCCGCTCTCCGGTCCGAGCCGTGCCCTGCCGCGGCTGCTGCTGGCGGCGGCCGCGCTGCTGCTGCTCGCCCGCGTCGCGCTCGGGGTGTGGGACGCCACCCACACCCCGGAGACCGTGGACCGCGTGGCGTGGGTGGGCCTCGCTCAGGCCGAAGCCGAGGCCCGACGCAGCGGCCGGCCGGTGCTCTACGACTTCAGCGCCGAGTGGTGCGGGCCGTGCCAGGCGATGCAGGCCGAGGTGTTCGCCGATCCGGCGCTGGCGCAGGCGATCGAGCGCCAGTTCGTGCCGGTGCGGGTCACCGACCGCCAGCGCGAGGACGGCCGCAACCCGGCCGAGGTCGACTCGCTCCAGCGCGCCTACGGCATCACCGGCTTCCCCACGCTGGTGGTGGCGGTGCCGGGTCGCGCGCGCTTCGAGAGCACCAGCGGCTATCGCGGCCGCGATGCCACGGTGCAGTGGCTGACCCAGGCCGCGACCCTGGCGCGCATGCGCTCGATGGGGATGACGCCGGACTCGACCCCGCCGCTGCGCTGAGCGCGGCTCAGCGCGTCGCGATCGGCCCGCCGCGCCCGTGATCCTCATCGAGTGTGCTCACTTCGCCAAACCCGCCAGACGCCGCGTGCTGAGTCGCACGTGAAAGTCATCGAGCGCCCCGGGCTGCTGGAGTCTGGCGAGCTTCAGGCCTACGGATGGTGCGATGTCGTCATGGACGCGAAGCTGTGACGGGGCGATCTCGCAGTCACGTGGGAATCCACTCCCATCGTCCGAGCCAGGCACGATCATCATGTCGCCGATGTCCGGAGGGTGGATACAGAACGGCGTCTGCCTGAACTCGATCTCCTGCGGCGGCATGGTCGGGCCAGGTCTCAGCCAGCTGACGAAGCTCAAGGTGTATCGCCAACGGACGGAGGACAGTCTTCGGCGCCCCATCACGGTCATCAGGGCCAGTGGCCTGCGTGCCTCCAGGATTCCGGCGAGATCCAGTGGCGCTCGAGCGCGTACCTGCGCCCGCAACTCCGCCACCGTACAGGGTGCTGGAGCGGCGGAGCTCAGGGGGGGCCTCACGCGCGATCGTCGAGAGGCGGCGACGTCCACGAACCCGGTCGCGTCGTCCGCTGCAAGGACCTGTCCGATGACATCGCCTCCCTTGTTGCACGCCAGACTGCCCCAGCCGACCACCTGCTGGCCACGCTTCAGCGAATTGGAGATCGGCAGCGCCAGATAGCCATAGATGGTCAGGGTCTCGGAATCGATGACACCGACCAGGACGCTGTCCACGGCGATATGTGCATAGGAGAAGCTGAGGCCCTCCACATCGCTCCTCTCGCAAGAGCTCGGCAGTCTGATCCTCCCGACCGCGATGATGGTCCCCGAGACACAGACATCCGAGGCGGCGACCTCTTCGACGAGCGGGGCTTCCTTGCGGAACCGAATGGCGTTCCAACTGGCTGTGTCGGACGGAGAGGGTTCGTAGACCGACATCGCGAGCGGACGGCCGGGTGAGGCACCGAGCCCGATCATGGCAATCGCCATCAGCCCTGCGAGCGCGGTGTGACGCCGGCTCGCGGGTATCGACCTATCCGCGGAGTGAACCCCCATCGTCGGGCCTCCAGAGCCACAACCGTCGTCGCAGGGGCGATCGAGCGCGATGAGCCCGGGCGCGACCGGCCCACGCCCGCGGACGGTCTCCTCCCTGCTCCATCCGAAGATGCGCGCCTCACCGGGCCGGCGACAAGTCCGAATGCCTGCGAGCCACGGCGATCGGAGACCAGTGTTCCGGGGTGGCGACGCCAGGAGGTCGAGCGTGGCTGCGCCGCAGGGGCTCCGTGCGCTGAGCGCGGCTCAGCGCGTCGCGATCGGCTGCTCGCCGGGGCGCGCGGCGAAGCGCGCGATGAGCGCCGCCAGCCGTGCCGGCTGGTCGAGCATCACGAAGTGCCCGCAGCCCTCGACGCGCACCGGCTCCACGCCCGGCACGCGGTCGTAGCCCAGCGCGCGCGCGGCGTCGGCCCACGCCTCGTCCCGCGCCCACGAGCGCTCGGCCAGCACCGCCAGCAGCGGCGCGCGCAGGTGGCTCATGCGCTCGGAGAGGTTGAGGGTGAGCGCGAGCTGGATCCACGGCTTCACGTGCGCGGGATCGAGCGCCGCCACCTCCTCGTACATCATGCGGCCCTGCGCCGAGTCGCGCCCGAACGACTCGTACGCGGTGCGCAGCACGTCCTGGTAGTCGCGGTCGAGCGCGCGCAGCATGGCGTCGCGCTCCGCGCCCTCGACCTGCGGGCGCAGCGCGGTCTCGACCAGCACCAGCGCGCGCACGCGCTCGGGATGGTCGAGCGCTTCCTGGGCCGCCACCAGTCCGCCGACCGAGTGGCCGACCAGCACCACCGGCCCGCGCTCCTGCTCGAGCACGCCATCGAGCGCCTGCACCGCGCGCTCGAGCGAGAACGGCTCCGGCATCGCGCTGTCGCCGTGGCCGGGCAGGTCCACCAGCACCACGCGATGGTCGCGCGCCAGCAGCCGCGCGCACGGCAGCCAGTGGCCGGCGCTACCGCCGAGCCCGTGCACCAGCACCACCGTCGGGCCCTGCCCCATCACCATCGAGGCCGCGGGCGCGGGGCGTCCGACGTCGTGCACGCGCAGCAGCACCAGCGCGACCGCGGCGAGCAGCAGCAGCGCCAGCGGCAGGCGCAGCGCGGCGCGCGAGCGCGACGGCCGGGGAGCCGACGCCGCGGGCGGCAGGGCGGCGCTCACCGCCGTCGCGCCTCGCCCGGCGCGCGGGACCCGGTCGCGCGTACCGCCATGTCAGCGGTCCGCGGCCATCGGCGCCAGATTCTGCTTCGCGAACGCGGCGAGCACCGCGGCGAGCGAGTCGGGCTGGTCGCGCATCACCCAGTAGCCGCTCGCGCCGATGCGCCGCGCCGCGATCTCGGCGCCGGCCGGGAACCCGCGCGCCTTCGCCTGGTCGGCCCAGCTCACCGAGTCCGGCCACGCCCGCGCCGAGCCGATGTAGAGCACCGGCACCTTCGGCGACTTGAGCGCCGCCGACTCGTCGGTGTTGAGCAGCGCGCGCATGTACGACGTCATCGCCAGCTTCGACACCTGGCTCGCCTGGGCGTGGATCGCCACACCCTGCGCCGAGTCGCGGCCGAGGCTGGTGAACATCTGCCTGAGGAAGGCGTCGTAGTTCTGGTCGATGTAGTCGAGGAACATCTTCTGCTGCTGGTCGGCCACCGGCACGGTGAAGCGCGCGCTGGCGTCGATGATCACCAGGGCGCCCACGTGCTCGGGGTGACGGCGCAGCTCGGCGAGCGCCACCAGTCCGCCGAGACCGTGACCGACGACGAGCGCGCGCTGCGGCTGCCGCGCCAGCACGCCGTCGAGCGCGTCGGCGACCGCGTCGAGCGAGAACGGGTCGGGCAGCGGGCTCTCGCCGTGACCGGGCAGGTCGACCATCACCACGTGATGGTCGGCGAGCAGCTTGCGCGCGGTCGGCATCCAGGTCAGGCCCGAGCCACCGAGCCCGTGCACCAGCACGATGGTGGGGCCGGAGCCGAACTCGCTGGTCTTGAGCGGCGCGGGCGCCGCACCCAGGCCCATGGCGGCGAGCAGCACGGCCGCGCCGAGCGCGGACGCGACCATCATCTTCACGGGTCTCACGACGGTCTCCTTCGCGGGGTGGACGAGGGCGTGCGAGCGCGTACGCGACCCGCGGCCCGCGCAGGGGTTATCGGCCCCGGCGGGCCCGCTTTTCAGCGGACTCTTGCGTGCTGCACATATGTGCAGTAGACTGCCGTTCGCCAGGTCCCACATGCGAACCGAACCCATCGCTGAAGCCATCACCGTCCGCGCCGACTTCCAGGGCGGGACGGTGACCCCGCTCGCCTTCAAGCGCCGCGGTCGCGAGATCCGCATCGCGCGCGTGAACGCCCGTTGGATCGATCGCGTGCCCCGGCATCCGCACTTCCACTTCTCGGTCACCGCCGCCAGTGGCGACGTCTATCAGCTGACGCTGCAGAGCGGCGAGCTGGTGTGGTGGCTGGATTCGGTCACGTTGGAGGGCTGATGGACGCTCCTTCGCTCGCCGCGGCGCCGGGCACGACGCACTCCGCGTCACGCCCTCACCCGACGAACCCGACGGCACCCGTCGATCCGGCGATGTGCGCCGCGGCGAAGGACGGAGCACGGCCATGAGCGCGACGCTGGTCCTGCACGTGGACATCGACGCGTTCTTCGCCGCCATCGAGCAGCAGCGCGACCCGCGGCTACGCGGCCGCCCGGTCATCGTCGGCGCCGGCGTGATCGCCTCGTGCTCCTACGAGGCGCGCGCGTTCGGGCTCAAGGCCGGCATGACGCTGTCCGAGGCCCGCCGCCTGTGCCCCGCAGCGGTCGTCCTCGAGGGCCACGCGCAGGTCTACCGCTGCTTCGCCGAGACCATCTTCGAGCACTGCCGCGCCATCGCGCCCGCGGTCGAGACCTACCTCGACGAGGCCTACTGCGACCTCACCGGCACCGAGCGCCTGCACCGCGACCCGTGCGCGGCGGCGCGCGCGCTCAAGGACGCCATCCGCGCCGACACCGGGCTGACCGTGACCTGCGGCATCGGGCCGAACCGCATGCTCGCGAAGCTGGTGGGCAAGACCGTGAAGCCCGACGGCCTAGCGCGCATCGAGGCCGACGAGGCCGACGCGTTCCTGCGCGACCGCCCCGTCGACCAGCTCGCCGGCATCGGCCACGCCCATGCGAAGACGCTGCGCTCGATGAACGTGCGCACCATCGGCGAGCTGCGCGCGCTGCCGGCGGACGCGCTCGAGACCCTGTTCGGCGCCCCCGGGCGGCTGCTGTTCGAGCGCTGCCGTGGGCGCGACACCGCCGCGGTGCGCGAGCGTGAGATCCCGCTCTCGATCTCGCGCGAGACCTCGTTCCACCGCGACACCGCCGAGCCCACCGAGATCGAGGGCATGCTCGAGTACCTGGTGGGCCGCGCCTGCCGCACCGCGCGCGAGCTCGGGCTCAAGCCCGGGGCGGTGAGCTGCCGCCTGCGCTACAGCGACGGCGAGTGGAGCGAGCGCACGCGCGCGCTCGCCACGCCGTCGGATGCCGACCCGGTGGTGCTGGCGAGCGTGCTCGACTCGCTGCGCCGCCAGTTCACGCGCCGTGTCGCGCTGCACGGCGTCGGGCTCGCGCTGTCGCGCTTCGCGCGCGGCGGCGGCGAGCAGGGCGCGCTGTTCGACGAGCCCGAGGCCGGGCGCCGCGCCGCGCTCTTCCGCGCCTTCGACGGCGTGCGCGAGCGCTTCGGGCACGGCGTGCTGGTCTCGGGCCGCGCGCTGCACCTGAAAGGCCACCTCGGCGAGGACGAGCACGGCTTCGTGCTGCGCACGCCCTCGCTGACGAAGTGAAGCGATCCGCCGTCCCACGTCCACCCGGAAGGAGACCGCCATGCCGCACCTGCTCGCACTGCGCAGCGTGATCTACGCCGCGCCCGACCTCGATCGCGTGAAGCAGTGGTACGCCTCGGCGCTCGAGAAGCCGCCCTACTTCGAGAACCCGTTCTACGTCGGCTTCGACGTCGGTGGCTTCGAGCTCGGACTCGACCCCGACGCCCAGGCGCACCCGCCCGGCGGCGGCGGCGGCCTCGCCTACTGGCGCGTCGCCGACCTGGACGCCGCGTGGGCGCACCTCGTGGCACTCGGCGCCACGCCCGAGGCGGAGCCGCACGCGATCGATCCCACGCTCCGGATGGCGCGCCTGCGCGACCCGTTCGGCAACACGCTCGGGCTGCTCGAGGAGCGTCCCGCGACGTGAGCTCCGCGACCCTGGCCCGCCGGCCCGTCCCGGCGGCGCCGGGGAGCGCCCGGCCGTCCTCAGCGGCCGGGCGTCCCCGGCCGATGACAGGAGGGCATGGACCCCACCCCGGCTCCTCCATCGCGCCCGCTGCTGGTGCGCCTGCTCACCGAGCCGCTCTCGCCCGCGGCGATCGAGGCGCGCGCGCTGCGGTGGCTGCGTCCGCTGGCGCGCCCGCTGCTCGTCGCGGCGCCGCTGCTGCTGCTGACCGCGCTGGCGTGGTGGGCGCTCGACGCGTGGTCGCGCCGCGAGCCGCTGTTGACGCCGCGCCACCGCGCCGAGGCGCTGTGCTTCGCGCTCGCGCAGCCGCCGCGCTTCGACCCGCCGATGGTGGTGGAGCCGAGCGCGGCGTGGGTGCGCGGACGCTTCGCCGCCGGCACGCCCGCGGTGCTGGCGCTGCGCCAGGTGATGCGCTTCGACGAGTCGATGGTGATCGAGGAGCACTCCGAGCGGGTCGGCGATCTCGACGTGACCCGGTTGTGGTTGCGGCTGCCCCCCGGCGAGACCGCGCGCCACTGGCTGGTGCTCGGATGGATGGAGGAGGGCGACCTCGGCGTGTGCACGTTCCGCTTCGCCGGCACGGAGCACGACCTGTCCGTCGACGAGCGCGCCTGGGGCGACCAGCTCCTCGCCCGCATCCTGGTGCCCGGGCACTTCCGCGCCGGCGTGCTCCCGCACGTCACCCTGCGCGCCACCCGCGATCGCACCCTGCCCGCCTTCGGCCCGGACTGAGGCACACCGCCGCGCGCGCGCCGAGGGCGCCGCGGCACGGGCTCGTCGGCGACCACTCTGCGGACGCGCGGAGGGCAGGGATGCCTGGAGCCGCGGCCGCGACGGCCACCGCCGAGCGCGCGCCGAGGGCGCCGTGGCACGGGCTCGGCGGCGACCACTCTGCGGACACGCGGAGGGCAGGGATGCCCGGAGCGTGTCCGCAGGAGCGAGGCGGAGCCTGGAGGGCGGAGCCGAGCGGGTGGTCGCCGACGAGCCCGTGCCGCGTCGCCCGAGGAGGAGCCGGATCGAGCGCCGGTTCTGGCGCCCGATCGAGCGCCGCAGACGCGAGCGTCCGATGAGCGCCTTCGTCCCGCTGCGCGTGCGCTCGCACGGCTCGCTGCTCCACGGCACCGCCGCGCCCGAAGCGCTGGTCCAGCGCGCGCGCGCGCTCGGCTACGACGCCCTCGCGCTCACCGACCGCGACAACCTCTACCTCGCCGTGCGCTTCCTGCAGGGCGCGCGGGCCGAGGGCCTGCGCGCCCTCGCCGGCGCCGAGATCGCCCATCCCAGCGGGTCCGCCCTGCTGCTGCCCCTCGACCGCCGCGGCTGGGCGCACCTGTGCGAGCTCATCACCCGCCGCCAGCTCGACGCGCGCTTCGACCTCACCGCCGCGCTTGCCGAGCGCCACGCCGGACTCCACGTCATCGTCGAGTCCACCGGCCTCGCCGCCGGGCTGCTCGGTGCCGGCGTGCCCGCCGCCGCCGGCGACGACGAGCGCACCCCCGGCGCACGCCCCGGCGGGCTGTGGCTCGGCGTGCGCGGCCTGCCCGTCGAGCGCACCCGCCTCGCCGAGCGCGCCGCCGGCGCACGCCGCCTCGGCGTCCCGCTGGTCGCCACCGGCGACGTGGTGATGCTCGACGCGCGCGACCACGAGACGCACCGCGTCGCCGTCACTGCCGCCGCCGGCGAGCTGATCGAGCGCATGGCGCCCTCGGCCTTCGCGCGCGCCCGAGGCGTGGCTCGCCGCGCCCGCCGAGTGGGTGCGGCGCGTGCGCGCGGTGTGCGGCGCCGCCGGCGTGCCCGAGGCCGCCGCGCCGGCGCTGGCGAACAACGCCGCGCTAGCGGCGCGCTGCCGGCTCGAGCTCGAGATGGGCACGCCCATCTTCCCGCGCGCCCCGCTCGCCGACGGCGAGAGCGGCGGCGCGCGACTGCGCCGGCTCGGGCGCGAGGGCGTGCGCCGGCGCTGGGCGCCGTGACGAGCCCAGGGCGCTGGCGCGCCTCGACGACGAGCTGGCGCATGATCGAGCGCATGGGCTTCACCGACTACTTCCTGCTGGTCGCCGACATCGTCGGCTTCGCGCGCGCGCGCGGCATCCCCACCGTGGGGCGCGGCTCCGGCGCCAGCTCGATCGTGGCGTACGCGCTCGGCATCACCAACGTCGACCCGCTGCGCTACGGGCTCTACTTCGAGCGCTTCCTGCACCCGTCGCGGCGCGACTGCCCCGACCTCGACATCGACCTGTGCTGGCGGCGGCGCGACGAGGTCATCGAGCACGTCTACCGCACCTACGGCGCCGACCGCGTGGCGATGATCTCGACCCACTCCACGCTCGGCGCGCGCTCGGCGTTCCGCGAGACCGCCAAGGCGCTGGGCGTGCCGAGCGCCGCGCGTCGACGCGCTGGCCAAGCGCGTGCCGCGAGCGCTCGAGGCGCCCTACCTCGACCGGCTGCTCGGCGACGGCGGCGCGGCGGGCGTGGACTGGCGCGAGCCGGTGCTGGCGCGAGCGCTGGCGCTGGCCGAGAAGCTCGACGGCGCGCCACGCCACCTCAGCATCCACTGCGGCGGCCTGGTGATCGCCGACCGGCCGCTGACCCACTACGTGCCGCTCGAGCGCGGCGACAAGGAGCGTCGTGGTCACGCAGTTCGAGATGCGCGCCATCGAGGCGATCGGGCTGGTGAAGATGGACCTGCTCGGCAACCGCGCGCTGTCCGAGATCGGCGACTGCGTGATCCGGGTGCGCGAGCGCCACGGGCTCGACCTCGACGTGGACCACATCCCCGACGACGATCCCGCGACCGCGGCGCGCATCGAGGCCGGCGACACGCTCAACGGCTTCCAGCTCGAGTCGCCCGCGATGCGCCACCTGCTGCGCATGCTGCGGGCGCGCACGCTCGACGAGGTCATCGCCGCGGTCGCGCTGGTGCGCCCGGGCGCGGCCGGCGCTCCGCGGAGGCGGCCGAGCATGAAGGAGGCGTTCTGCCGCCGCCGCGCGGGCTCGAGCCCGTCAGCCGTGCTGCACCCGCGGCTGCGCGCCACGCTGGGCCCGGACGCACGGCGTGATGCTGTACGAGGAGGACGTCATGCGCGTGGCCGCCGCGCTCGCCCGGCTGCCGCTCGCCGAGGGCGAGACGCTGCGGCGCGCGATCGGCAAGGCGCGCGGCGACGAGGAGTTCCGCGTCCTCGAGCGCGGCTTCGTCGCGCAGGGCGCGCGCGCCGGCGTGACCGAGGCGGCGGCGCGCGCGACGTGGCGCGAGCTGGCGCGCTTCGCGGGCTACGCGTTCTGCAAGGCGCACGCCGCCGGCTACGGCGTGCTCGGCTGGCAGAGCGCGTAGCTCAAGACGCACTTCCCCGCCGAGTGGGCGGTCGGCGATGCTCAACCACCACGCCGGCATGTACCCGACGTGGGTGCACGTCGAGGACCTGCGCCGCCGCGGCGTGACGTTCCTGCCGCCGTGCGTGGAGCGCTCGGGCTGGGACGCGGCGCTCGAGGCGGACGGCGCGGTGCGCGTCGGGCTGCGCCGCGTCGCCGGGCTCTCGCACGCGACCGGCGAGCGCCTGGTCGGCGCGGCGTCCGTTCGCGAGCCTCGCGGACCTCGCCGACCGCGTGCGGCCCTCGCCGCCCGAGCTCGAGGCGCTCGTGCTGGCCGGGGCGCTCGACGGCACGGGCCGCACGCGCGCCGTCGCTGCTGCTCGAGGCGCGCGTCGCCGCGGCGAGCCGCGCCGGGCGTGGCGCGCGCGGCGGCGGCTCCCACGCTCGCCGGCCCCGGCGGCGCGCCGCTGGCGCCGGCGGTGCGCACCCGTCGGCGGGCCTGCCGGAGCTGCCCGAGTTCACGCTCGCCGACCGCGTGCGCGGCGAGTTCGCGCGACCGGGCTGTGGTTCAGCGCGCACCCGCTCGACGCGCTGGTGCCCGAGGCGGCGCTCGCGGGCACGGTGCCGGCCGCGGAGCTGGCCGCGCCACGTCGGGCGGCGCGTGAGCGTGTGCGGCCTGCCGTGCGCGACGCGGCGGGTCGAGACGCGAGGCGGCGGCATCATGCTGTTCACCACCCTCGCCGACCCCAGCGGGCTGGTCGAGTGCGTGCTGTTCCCGCCCGCCTACCGCGCGTTCGGCCTGGCCGACGCGCGGCGAGGTGGTGCGCGTCGAGGGCCGGGTCGACGACACGCTCGGCGCCCTCACCGTGAGCGTCGAGCGCGCGTGGAGCATCGACGCGCGCGGCGCGATGCCCGCGGCGCCGCCCGGCGGCGGCCCGGGCCGCGCCGGCTCGCACCGCGGCGCGGCGTGAGCGACGGCGCCACCGCGAGGGGCGCGATGCGGCGGGGCCGCCCGGCGCCGGGCGTCAGCCGACGGCGGGCGCGGCGAGGGGCGCCGCGGCGGACGCGGCGGCGTGCCAGGACGCGGCGGTGAGGCGGTAGAGCACGTGCGGGTGGCCGCGGTGGGTGAAGCCGCGTTCGTAGCGGAAGCCGGTCTTCTCCATCACGCGCCGCGAGGCGAGGTTCCCGCTCAGCGTGAACGCCACCAGGTCGCGACGGCCCAGCACCTCGAACGCCGCCCGCGCGCAGGCGCCCGCCAGCTCGGTGGCGAATCCGTTGCCCCAGGCCGCGGGCACCAGCGCGTACGCCAGCTCGGTCTCGGGGCATCCGTCGATCACGGCGTGGTGCATCCCGGCACGACCCACGAACGCGCCGCTCGCGGCGTCGTGCACCATCCACATGCCGAAGTGATGCGCCTCCCAGTGCTCGAGCTGGTGCACCAGGTACTCGCGCGTCGCGGCCTCGGTGCGCGGTCCGCCGAGCATGGCCATGAGCACCGGGTCGCGGTTCATGCGGCCCAGGTCGTCCAGGTCGCTCGGGAGCATGCGCTCGAGCCGCAGCCGCGCGGTGCGCCAGGTGTCGAGGGTCGTGACGGTCATGGGGGGCCTCGGGTCGCCGGCCGCGGGAGCCGCGGGCGGGGACACCATCCTAACGCGGCGGCGCCCCCAGCACACACGCGCTGTGATTCCGCGACCCGGGAGCGGTCTCAGTGGTCGTCACCCCGACCCTGCCACCCTTTCCCCGGGAGACCTGCCATGCGGACCCCACACCACTGGCCCACCCCGCCCCTCACCGGGCTGCTCCTCCTCCTGCTCACCCTGGCCCCGACACCGGCCCGGGCCGCCGCCTGGACCTACGGCGGCTACCCGGTGTTCAACACCACCCGGGACGAAGAGGTCGCGTATCAGGACCAGATGCCCCGCGGCACGGTGGTGTGCCCCGACGGGGCCGGCGGGTTGATCGCCGCGTGCGTGTTCCGCGTCGATTCGATCCGCGTCCAGCGGCTCGACCAGGCCACCGGCCAGCCGCTGTGGAACGGCAATGCCGGGCTGGTTGTGAACCCGGGCGGCAACCTGAACACCAACGGACAGGTGAAGGTGATGAGCGACCTTCACGGCGGCGCCTGGATCGCCTGGCCCGACACGCGCGCCGGCACGCCGGGCGTGTACGTGCAGCGCGTCGATGCCAACGGCGTGTTCCAGCTCACCGCCGGCGGCAAGCGCTTCGGCACCTTCGCGAGCGACTTCGACATCGACGTCGCCTCGACCGGCGCGCTGCTGCTCGCCTACGGCGACGGCGGCGTGCGCGCGCAGCGCATCGCCCTCGACGGCACCGAGCAGTGGGCCGCGGGCGGGGTCCTGCTGGCGTCCGGCGACATCCCCCTCAACCTCGACATCACCAACCTCGGCGACGGCGCGGTGCTGTCGTGGAACGCCGCGCGGGTGATCAGCGCGGTGTCGCGCATCGGCGTGTTCGCCAACCGCGTCACCACCGCGGGCGCGGTGCTGTGGGGCGCGAACGGCGTCACCCTCTACCACAACGCCGTGACCTCCGCGAGCCTCGCCTCGCATGCGTACAGCACCTTGTCGCAGCTGGTCGTGACCTGGATGGTGGCCGACACCATCCGCGCCCAGAAGCTCAGCATCTCGGGCGTGACGCAGTGGGGCGCGAACGGCGTGAGCGTGTTCACGCGGCTCAACACCGCGTGGGACGATCCGTTGGTGCCGTTCAATCTGAAGATCGTGCCCTCGGGCTCCGGCGCGATCCTCGGCTGGGTGGACGGACGCGACTCGAACCGGCCGGGGCCGAACGGCTTCAATCACGCGCAGGACCTCTACGCCCAGCGCCTCGGCTCCACCGGCACGCTGCTGTGGGGCGCGACCGGCGCCCCCATCGACACCGCCACCGGCACCCAGCGCAGCCCGCGCATGGAGAGCGACGGCGCCGACGGCGTGTACGTGGTGTACGTGGACCTGTTCTTCACCACCGTGCTGGGCCAGGACGACATCGGCGCCGCCCACCTCGACCTCAACGGCGTGCGCACCTGGCGCCAGTCGGTCACCGGCACCAGCCCCGGCGACGGCGTTCAGGACGAGCCGGTGCTGACGATCGACCCCGTGACCGGCATCCTGGTGGCGTGGACCGACCGTCGCGACGACGCCACCAAGGGCCGCGACCTGTACGCCCAGCACCTCGCGGCCGATGGCTCGCGCTTCAACCCGACGCTCACCGTGACCTCGCCCAACGGGGGCGAGTCGCTGCGGGCGTTCACGCCGACCACGGTCACCTGGACCAGCTCGCAGCTGCCGGCGGGAGCGAGCGTGAGCATCGCGTACAACGTCGGCGGCGGCGCGCGCCAGACGCTGATCGCCTCGACCCCGAACGACGGCAGCGAGGTCGTGAACCTGCCGGCCATCACCACGTCCCAGCTGCGCATCCACGTCGCGGACGCCGCGAGCGGTACGCCGGCCGACAGCAGCAACGCGTTCGTCTCGCTGTGCGCGTCGATCGCGAGCGGCAGCTCGCAGAGCAACAGCTTCGGGGCGCCGTCGGACTTCGCGTCCGGCGACCTCGACGGCGACGGCATCGCCGACCTGGTGATGTCCAGCGGCGGCGGCGTGAGCCGGCAGCTCGGTCTCGGCAGCGGCGGCGTGGGCAACGGACAGTTCGGCGCGCCGACGTTCCTGACCAACCAGCCCGCCTACGACATCGCGCTCGAGGACGTCGACGAGGACGGCATCCTCGACCTGCTCACCATCGAGACCGCCGCGATGACGGTCCAGCTGCGCCACGGCCGGGGTGCCGCGGGGGTGGGCGACGGCACGTTCGACCCGCCGGTGACGGTGCTGAACGTCGCCTCGACGCGGTTCGCGGTCGGCGACGTGAACTCCGACGGCATCCTCGACTTCGTCACGTCGAACGCGCTGGTTCCCGGCGGACGGGTCGTGCTCGGCCAGGGCGGCGACGGACAGGGCAACGGCACGTTCGCCGCGCCGGTGCCGGTCACCATCCCCGATCAGGCGGTGGAGCTGGCGCTCGCCGACCTCAACAACGACGGCGCCCTCGACATCGTCGCGCTCAACGATGCGGTGCTGCAGAGCGTCGACAGCCTGGTGGTGATGCTCGGAGTGCGGCCGCCGGGCTCGACCGGCACCGGGAGCGGCACGTTCAGCCGTCAGGTGACCATGCCGCTGACCAAGGGCTGGAACGACTTCGTGGTCGCCAACATCAACGAGGACTCGTTCCTCGACCTGGTGCTCGCGCGCGCCGACAGCGTGCTCTACCTGCGCGGGAACGGAGCCGGCAGCTTCCTCGCCGGCGTGCGCTCGGCCGGAGGCGGCGACCAGATCGCGGTGTGCGACGTCGACGAGGACAGCCGCGCGGACCTGATCGCGACCTCGAACACCTCCAACCTGCTGACCTTCCTGTACGGCAATGGCACCGGTGCCACCGGTAACGGCACCTTCACCGCGGTGCCCGGCCCCACGCTGACCGGTACCGGCGCGTTCGGCATCGTGGTCGGTGACTTCGACGAGAACGGCTCGCCCGACGCGGGGCTGGGCACGCTCGGCGGGGCGACCGCGCGCACCGACGTGCGCCTCAACGGGTGCGCACCGACGCTGCCGACCGATCTCACCGTCACCGGCCCCGCCGCGGGGGCCACCTTCCAGCTGCGAGCGGGCAACACCGCCACCATCGGCTGGACCAAGGGCGCGAGCGTGATCGCGGTGGACGTGGCGATCTCGCACGACGGCGGCGCGCACTGGGAGACCGTCGGCAGGAACCTCTACGGGACCACGTTCCTGTGGCCGGTGTCCGGTCCACTCAGCTCCCACATGCGCGCGCGCGTCACCGACTCGTTCGTGCCCACGCGCTTCGACGCGAGCGACGCGGACTTCGTGCTGTGCACCGCGGTCGCGGTGACGGATTCGGTCGCGGGGCCCGCCGATGCGCGCGCCGCGGTGAGCGCCGACTTCAACGAGGACGGGCGCGCCGACCTCGCGGTGGCGACCGGCACCGGGGTCTCGGTCCAGCTCCGGACCCCGGCGGGCGGCCTCGGCGCCGCGGCCACGTTCGGCGCCGGGCTGGTCGCGAACGGCATCACCGCCGCCGACTTCGACGAGGACGGCATCCTCGACCTGGCGATCGCCACCCCCACCGGCGTGGCGACGCTGCGCGGACTCGGGAAGCGGCGCGGTGGGTGACGGCACGTTCGCCGCACCGGTGGCGGTCGCGCTGGGCTCCGCGTGCTCGGGCATCGCCGCGGGCGACCTCGATCACGACGACATCCTCGACCTGGTGGCCACCGTGCCGCTCGGCGCTCACGCCCGGGTGCTGATCGGCCAGGGCGCGAACAACACCGGCAGCGGCACGTTCGTCCCGAAGACCGGCGGCTTCGTCTCGCTCGGCAAGGGGCCCACCGACATCGCGCTCGCCGACTTCAACGAGGACGGCGCGCTCGACATCGCGGTGGTGAATCCCGACTCGGCGTTCTCCGGCATCCACGTCGCCCTCGGCAACCTGGCCAGCGGGCTGCCGGACGCCACCTTCGCCCCCAGCGTGGCGTACACCGCGGGCGTGAGCCCCAACCACCTCCTCGCCCGCGACATCGACAGCGACGGCATTCTCGACCTGATCGCCACCAACGACTCGCATCCCGGCGCGGTCACCATGCTCAAGGGCAATGGCGCCGGCGTGCTCGGCGATGGCACGTTCGCCGCGCCGGTGAGCTTCGCCGGGGTCCCCGACCCGCGCGGGCTGGTGATGCAGGACTACACCATGGACGGCAACGAGGACCTCGCGGTGGTGTCGGGCCAGGACCGCTCGCTGACGCTGTTCGCGCGGCAGTTCCTGCAGGGCATCACGCCCCTGGCCTTCATCGCCGAGCCCGCGATCGTGCTGGGCACCCAGCGCGGCGTCCCGGTGGGCGGCGATGCCGGCGCGGCCGGCCTGCCGGACTACCTCGTCGCGGGCAGCACGCCCGACCGCGTGCACGTGCTGTCGAACCCGTGCCCGGTCTCGACGTTCGAGTCGGTGACGCTCACCGCCCCGGCGGGCGGCGAGAGCTGGGATGCCGCGAGCACCCAGACCATCACGTGGACGCCCGGCTTCAGTCTGCGGCGCATCCACCTCGAGGTCTCGCGCGACGGGGGCGCGATCTGGGAGCGCATCGCCTCGGACCTGCCCGCCGGCAGCGTGTTCGTCGCCGGCTCGAGCACCTACACCTGGCGCGTCACGCCCCCGGCGACCGCGAACGCCCGGCTGCGCGTGGTCGACGCGAACTCCGCGGGCGTGGCCGACACCAGCGGCGCGTTCACCATCGGCGGCGCGCTGCTCGACGCCGGGAACCTCGCGCCGCCCGCGCTCGCTTCGCTCTCGGCGGCGTGGCCGAACCCCGCCGCGGGCGCGGTCAACCTCGTGCTCGGGCTGCCCGAGGCGCAGGAGGTCTCGGTGGCGGTGTTCGACATGCAGGGCCGGCGCGTGCGGACGCTGGCGGACGGCACGCTCGCGGCGGGACGCCACGTGCTGGTGTGGGACGGCCGCGGCGAGGCGGGCGGGCGCGCGGCGAGCGGGCTCTACTTCGTGCGGGCGCGCTGGGCGGGCTTCGAGGCGACGCGGCGGGTGGTGCGGATGCGCTGATCGAGGCGAGCGTGCGGACGGCGCTGGCAGGGCGCCGCCTGGGGCGGTCCGCGCAGGCGGGCCGCCCCTTCCGCCAGGCTGCGAAGATCCGCTTGACGGCGGGCCCCGGCGGGAGTGGAATCGTATCGACGTCGCGGGAGGCAACGAGCTCCCCGGCGTTCACTCGCCCATCGAACCAATGGGCGCGGCCGAGAGCGGAACCTCTGAGGGGGACCGCCGGCCGGAAGATGCAGATGGTCACCGCCGCCGGAACGAGCTCGATGCCCGATCCGACGGCGGTCCCATTCCGGCGCCCGGGCTCGCTGCCCTCCGGCCCCGCGCGGGCGCTGCGCCCTCCTCGCCCACGCCACCGCCGGGTCGCCCGAGCGCGCACCGAGACCATTGTGGCGGGCGGCAGCGCCCACTATGGTGTCCGCCGTCCGCTGCGCCCGGCCTGGCCGCTCCCTGCCCTGGGGCCCCGAGCGCGTGATTCCACCGGCCTGCGACGGTCTCATGACATGAAGGAACCTGGTCTCCAGACGCTCGACGACGAGCGGCTCGTGAGCGAGGCGACCCGCGATCCGGCGGGCGCGCGGTCGCGGGCGGCGGCGTCGGAGCTGTTCGGCCGCTACCAGCGGCGCGTCTACCTGTGGTGCCACCGCTACGTGCGGGACCACGAGCGGGCGCTGGAGATGACCCAGGAGGTGTTCATGCGGGCCTAGAACACCTGCACACGTTCGAGGGGCGCTCCGCGTTCTCGTCGTGGCTGTTCGTGATCGCGCGCAACCGCTGCCTGAACGCGGTCGTGGCGCCGGCGCTGCTGCGCGACGACGACGCGCTCGAGAGCCTGCCGGCGTCCGACCCCGATCCGGCGCAGGCGTGGCAGGAGCGCGCAGACGAGGAGCGGCTGCGCGAGCTGATGGCCCGTCACCTCGACGCCGACGAGCGCGAGGCGCTGTGGCTGCGCTGCTTCGAGCGCCTGCCGGTGGACGAGATCACGCGCATCATGGCGCTCGACTCCGCCACCGGCGCGCGCGGGCTGCTGCAGCGCGCGCGGCGGCGCCTGCGCGCCGCCCTCGATGCGCGCGCTCAGGAGGAAGCATGACCCCGGTGCCCTGCATCCCCGCCGACGAGATCGCCGCGGTGCTGGCGCTCGCCGAGTCGGACCCGCGGCGCGCGCACCTGGCGAGCTGCCCGCGCTGCCGCGCACTCGCCGACGCGTACCGCGCCTTCCTCGCGCCGGGCGACGTCCCGGCCGCGGCGCGCGCCGACGAGGCCGACGCGCGGCTGAGCGCGTGGCGCGAGCAGTGGCTCGGCGGCAGCGCCGCGACGGCGCCGGCGGCGCGGCGCGAGGAGCCCGCGCGATCGTGGTGGGCGGCACTGTCCGCTGCCGCGCTGCGGCCGGCGTGGGCGTTCGCGGCGCTGGTGGTGGTGGCGGGCGCGGTCCTCGTGATCGCCCGCCGGCCCGCCGAGGGCCCGCAGGTGGTGTTGCGCGGCGGCGCCCCGTCGGACTTCGTCGCCGCCCCGGCACAGTGGCAGCCGGATGGGGCGGTGCGGCTGACCTGGAGCCGCGCGCCCGAGGCGGCGCGCTACGAGGTGCGCCTGTTCTCGACCGCGCTCGAGCCGCTCGCCACCCTCGCGGCCGGCCTCGACACCACGCGCCTGCTGGCCGCGGACTCGCTGCCGGCCGCGGTGCGCGGCGGCGGCGCGGTACTGTGGCGCGTGGCGGCGGTGCGCGGCGACGGCTCGGAGACGCTGTCGCCGGTGGGCACGCTGCGGCGCCCGTGAGCGTGCCCGGCTAGAGTCCCAGCTCGCCGTGGATGCCGCTCATGGCGTCGAGCACGAACGCGATGTGCGCGTCGAGGTCCACGCCCAGCTCGGCCGCGCCGTTCACGATGTCGTCGCGGTTCACGTTGCGCGCGAAGTCGGCGCGCTTGAGCTTCTTCCTCACCGAGGCCACCTCGACGCTCGGCGAGCGACTTGTTCGGGCTTCACCAGCGAGCACGCCACCAGGAAGCCGCACAGCTCGTCGCAGGCGAACAGCGCCCGCGCCATGAGCGTGTCGCGCGGCACGCCGCTGTAGGTCGCGTGCCCGAGCACGGCGCGGCAGACGTCCTCGGGCCAGCCCTGCTCGCGCAGCACCGCGACGCCCTGCATCGGGTGGCAGCTCGGCGCTCGGGTGCCGCTCCCAGTCGAAGTCGTGGATGAGGCCGGTGAGTCCCCAGCGCTCCTCGTCCTCGCCGTACTGGCGCGCGTAGGCGCGCATCGCGGCCTCGACGCGCGTAGCAGTGCTTGCGCAGGGCGACGTTCTCGATCCACTCGTGCAGCAGCGCGAGCGCCTGCTTCGCGCGTCGGCAGCGCGCCGTCGGTCATGATGCGTCCTCCGCGCGGTATGCGAAGCGAGCAGCCGTCGCCGAGGCGCCGCCTCGGTGCGCATGCCCGCGCGGACCGCTCACTTCTGGAAGAGCTCGCGGTTCTTGGCGGTGAAGCTGCCACTTCTCGGGCACGCCGTTGTCCGGGAAGATCGCCTGCACCGGGCACGCCGCCTCGCACGCCTGGCAGTCGATGCACTCGTCGGGGTGGATGTAGAACTGGTCCTCGCCCTCGTAGATGCAGTTGACGGGGCAGACCTCGACGCAGGACTTGTCCTTCACACCGATGCACGGCTCGGCGATGACGAACGGCATGGGGGACCTCCGGATGACACGAGTCGCATCGGGGGCGCCGCGCGGGAAGCGGCAGCCGGGATGTCGCCGGACGAGTCTGGACGCGGCTGTCTAGGACTGGCGAGGCCACCGGGCGACGTCGGACGCGACAGGATCGCCGGGCCGCGCGGCGAGGCTGCCCGCCGACGACTGCGACCGTTCGTCGCCTCGGCGCCGATCGACCCACCGCTCTCGCCCCTCATGGACCGGGACGTAGCCGTTCGCACAGGTCCGTTCCTTCGGCACGCGCACCGCGCAGTTCCGGGGCATCCTGAGCGGGCGCTTGACCGAGACCGTGACCGCCCCCGGACACTCCGCGACCTCCTGCACCCGTCTTCGAGACCGAACCCCTCGGATGCCCCATGACCAGCCGGCCCGACCTCTCCGCGCTCCGCATCGACCGCACCCGCCGCGCCGCCGCGGGGGGCGGCGCCGGCCGCTCGTGCTGTGGTGGTGCCGCTCGTCCTGGTGCTGGCCGTGGTCGCCTGGTTCCGGTGCTGCGCGCCGCGCCCGATCGACGGTCAAGGTCGGCGAGCGCCGAGGCCACCGGCGGCGGCAGCGCGATGTCGGGCGAGGGCATCACCGCCAACGGCTACGTCGTGGCGCGCACGAAGGCCTCGCGTCTCGGCCAAGATCCTCGGCCGGCTGGCGTGGATCGGCGTCACCGAGGGCTCGCGGGTGAAGACGCGGCGAGGTCATCGCCCGGCTCGAGGGCGCCGACTACGAGGCGGCCGTCCACGCCGCGCACGCGAACGAGGTCGCAGGATCGACGCCCAGCTCGCGCAGGCGCGCCGCGACCTGGAGCGCGCGCAGGCGCTGCGGGCGCAGGACCTGGTCTCCGACTCCGACCTCGAGACCGCGCAGACGCGGGTCGACGTGCTCGCCGCGCAGCTGCAGCGCGCGCGCGCCCAGGCCGAGCTCGTCGGCGGCGAACCTGGAGAACACGCGCGTGCGCGCGCCGTTCGACGGCACGGTGCTGCGCAAGGACGCCGAGGTCGGCGAGATCGTGGCGCCCTCGTCGGCCGGCGGCGGGCTCACGCGCACCGCCATCGTCACCATGGCCGACCTGCGGACGCTCGAGGTCGAGGTGGACGTGAACGAGGCGTACATCGCGCAGGATCCGCAACGGCCAGCCGCGCGCATCACGCTCGACGCCTACCCCGACACGTCGTTCGCCGGCAGCGTGCGCCAGGTGGTGCCGACCGCCGACCGCCAGAAGGCGACGGTGCTGGTCAAGGTCTCGATCCTCGACCGCGACCCGCGCATCCTGCCCGAGATGGGCGCCAAGGTGCGTTCGTTCGCGAGCCCGGGCGCGACCGCCGCCGCGACCGCGCCGCGCCGGGTGCTGGTGCCCGCAGGCCGCGGTCGTGCAGCGCGGGCGACGCGACGCGGGTGTGGGTGGTGCCGAGGCACGGCGCGCTCGGTCGCCGGTCGACGTGGGCGCGGCGCGCGATCAGAACGTCGAGATCCGCCAGGGCCTCGCCGGCGGCGAGAGCCTGGTGCTGCAGCCCCCGCCGGGCTGAAGGACGGCAGCGCGGTGTAGCGCGTCGGACGCTGAACCGTCCGCTACCGGAGGAGACGCCATGGCTGGGTCGAGGTGCAGCGACGTCCGCAAGGTCTACCACCGCGACACGGCAGTCGGTCCCGGTGCTCGACGGCCTGTCGCTCGACATCGACGAGGGCGAGTTCGTCGCGCTCATGGGTCCGTCGGGCAGCGGCAAGACCACGCTGCTCAACCTGATCGGCGGCATCGACCAGCCGACCTCGGGCGACAGCTCGATGGTCGCGCGGCACGGACATCGCGCGGCTCAAGGGCGGCGCGCTGGCGCACTGGCGCTCGGCGCACGATCGGCTACATCTTCCAGCTCTACAACCTCATGCCGGTGCTGACCGCGCTCGCAGAACGTCGAGCTGCCGCTGCTGCTCGTGCAAGATGAGCGCCGCCGAGCGGCGCAAGCGCGCCGAGGTCCGCGCTCGAGCTGGTCGGCCTGGGCGACCGCCTCGAGCACTACCCGCGCCAGCTCTCGGGCGGCCAGGAGCAGCGCGTCGCGATCGCGCGCGCGCTGGTCGAGCGATCCCAGCGGTGCTGCTCGCCGACGAGCCCACCGGCGACCTCGACCGCAAGTCGCGCGAGGAGGTCCTGCAGCTGCTCGAGCGGCTCAACCAGCGAGTTCAAGAAGACCATCGTCATGGTCACGCACGACCCGCACGCCGCCGAGCGCGCGCACCGCATGCGTGCACCTCGACAAGGGCGTGCTGTCCAACTGATGCGCGCCGGGAGCCTCGCATGTTCCGGCTCGTCCTGGTCAACCTGTGCCGCAACAGCTGCGCACCGCGCTCACGTTCCTCAGCATGTTCGGCGGCGCTGTTCCTGTTCTGCTCGCTGGGCGGCGTGCTCGACACGCTGCAGGAATCGATCAAGGTCGGCAGCGAGTCGCGCCTCGTCGTGCGCAACGCGATCTCGCTCATGTTTCCGATGCCGGGCCTACCGCGAGCGCATCGCGGCGCTGCCCGGGCGTGAAGCGCGTGTGCATCCAGAAGTGGTTCGGCGGCCGGACCCGGTCGACCCGCGTGACTTCTACGCGCAGTTCGCCGTGGACGACGACTTCTTCCCGATGTACGCGAAGGACATGGCGATCATCGCAGTCCTCGCCCCCGCAGGGCGCCGTGGCGGTGCCGCCGGGCCTCGACCCGAAGCTGGCGGCCTTCTGCACGAGCGAACGGCGTGCGTCGTGGGCGAGAAGCTCATGACCAAGAAGGGCTGGAAGCTGGGCCAGACCATCCCCCTCGACGGCACGATCTTCCGGGGCACGTGGCCCTTCGTCATCCGCGGGGTCTACCACGCCACGAACCGCGGCTTCGGCGACGAGACCCTGTTCTTCCACTACAAGTACCTGGATCAGAAGGGCATGGATGGCGCCGCGATGGTCGGCATCTACGTGCTCGATTGCAGATCCCCAGCCCGAGCGCGTCGCCGCATCGCCAGGCGGTCGACGCGCTGTTCGAGAACTCGTCGGCCGCGACCCACACCGAGAGCGAGCAGGCGTTCCAGGCCGGCTTCGTCAGCATGTACGGCAACCTGCCGTTCGTGCTGCGATGATCGGCCTCGCGATCGTGTTCAGCGATCCTGGTGATCGCGGCCAACACCATGGTGATGTCGATGCGCGAGCGCACCAGCGAGATCGGCGTGCTCAAGACGCTGGGCTTCAGCGACGGCACCATCTTCGGCGTCGTCCTGCTCGAGGCCGCGATCATCACCATCGGCGGCGGTCTCGCCGGGGCGCTGCTCGCCAAGTTCCTGATCGAGTGGTCACGCTTCAACTTCGGCGGCTTCCTGCCGCCGATGAGCGTGTACTGGTCCACCGTGTTCACGGGCATCGGGTTCGCCGCGCTGATGGGCGCGGTGAGCGGCCTCATCCCGGCCTGGCAGGCGTCCCGCCTGCGCATCGTGAACGCGCTGCGGCGCGTCGACTGAGCGGAGGCGACCGATGGCCATGCTCCCGCTGCTGCTGATGATCGTGGTGCCGCTGCTGGTGGTGCTCGTGCTGCACTGGCTGCTGCGCGGCGTGCCGTTCGCCTACAACTTCCGCAGCGTCACCCAGCGCCCGATCTCGACGCTCACCACCGCGGTCGGCATCGCGCTCACGGTCGCGATCCTGATCGGCGCGCTCGCGCTGGCGGCGGGCTTCCAGCGCTCGATCGAGAGCACCGGCGTCGCCCGCAACGTGCTCGTGCTGCGCAAGGGCGCCGACAGCGAGATCTCGAGCGGCGTGTCGCGCGAGTCCGCGAACATCCTCGCGGCGCTGCCCGAGCGTCGCCAAGGGGCCCGACGGACGCCCGCTGGTCAGCGCCGAGATGGTGGTGGTCAACAACCGCGCGCGCCGCGGCCAGAAGGGCTCCTCGAACATCACCGTGCGCGGCATCGACCCGGCGGCGCTCGCGCTGCGCGACAGCGTGCGGATGGTCCAGGGCCGCATGTTCGCGCCCGGCACCGACGAGGTGATCGTGGGCGAGAAGGTCGGCCCGCGCTTCGCCGACTGCGAGGTCGGCGAGAAGCTGCGCTTCGGCCAGAGGGACTTCACCGTGGTGGGGCACTTCTCCGCCGCGGGCTCGGCGTTCGAGTCCGAGATCTGGGGCGACAACGCCGTGCTCATGCCGGTGTTCCGCGGCGAGGTGTTCCAGAGCGTCACCTTCGCGCTGCGCGACACCTCGCGCTTCGCCGCGGTGGCGGCGCAGCTGCGCGGCGACCCGCGCCTCGGCGTGGACGTCTACCGCGAGAGCGACTGCTACGCGCGCCAGTCCGAGATGCTCGCCACGCTGATCCGCGTGCTCGGCATCTTCATCACCCTCATCATGGCCGTGGGGGCGGTGTTCGGGGCGGTGAACACCATGTTCGCCTCGGTCGGCGCCCGCACGCGCGAGATCGCCACGTTGCTGGTGCTCGGCTTCAGTCCGCTCGCGATCATGTTGTCGTTCATGATCGAGTCGTTCCTGATCGCGCTCATCGGCGGCGCGCTCGGCTGCCTGCTGGCGCTGCCGATCAACGGCATCACCACCAGCACGACGAACTTCTCGTCGTTCAGCGAGTCGGCGTTCGCGTTCCGCGTCGGCCCGCTCGAGCTGGTGCTCGGGCTGGTGTTCTCGGGCCTGCTCGGGCTGGTGGGCGGGTTCCTGCCCTCGCTCCAGGCGGCACGCCGTCCCATCGCCGGCACGCTGCGCGGGATCTAGCGCGGCGCGCGAGCGCCGCGCGGCGCGTCACTCCGCCGCGCTGCTGTCCACCGCCTCGCGCAGGCGCTCCTTGGACGGGATCACGAAGCGGCCCTGCCCGGTGATGAGCAGGCCCTCGCGCCCCCAGCGCGACAGCACGCGGATGGCGCTCTCGACCGTGGTTCCGACCAGGTCGGCGACCTCCTGCCGCGTGAGCGCGAGCGTGATCTCGATGCCCTCGGCGCCCGGCTTGCCCATGCGCTCGGCGAGCGTCAGGAACAGCTGCGCGATGCGCACGTCGACGCGCTGGCCGCGCATCTCCTCGACCTTGCGCATCAGCGCCACCACCAGCTTGGTCTGCTCGCGGATGATGGCGCGGGCGAACTCGGGAGTGCGGTCGAGGAGCTCGAAGAACTCGCGCCGCGGGATCTCGAGCATCGACACCGGCTCCATGCACACCGCGCTCGCGGGATAGGGCATGTAGTTGTAGACCGCGATCGCGCCCACCGGCTCGCCCGGGCCGAACAGCTCGAGGATGACGGCGCCGGCCTCGGCGTGGCGCACGACCTTGACGCGCCCGCGGATCACGATGGTGAGCGATTCCGCCGCGTCGCCCTCGTTCCACACCACCTCGCCGCGCGTGTACTCGCGCACGCTGGCGAGCGTGGCGATGCGCCGCTGGTCCTCGGCGGAGAGCCCGCGGAACACCGGCAGCGTGCGCACCGCCGTGAGAACGCGATCCGAGCGGGTGTCCTGCACCGTCCCTCCCCACCTGTCCCGGCCGGATATGACAGGCGTCATATCCCCACCGCGACCCATAGGCCCAAGCCCGCCCAGTTGTAGCACTTCCGCCGTCGGACCGCGCGCCGGAAATCGTCCGAGGTCCTGACCCCCGTCATCACGGCCGGGGCCCCGGGCGGGCGATGCTGTCTTCGCGGGGCCGGCCATGGGGGCCGCCCGCGCGGAGGCTCCGATGACCGAGGGCGTGTTCGAGCGGCTGCGGGGCGATCATCGGCGCGTCCTGGCCGAGGTCGCGGTGATCGAGGCCTCGGTCATCGACGTGGGCCAGTCCCACCGGCTCGAGCCCGAGGTGGAGAGCGGGCTGCGGGCGCTGCTCGAGCTGCTCGAGCGCCAGTTCGCGACCCACATGCAGCTCGAGGAGGGCGAGCTCTATCCGCGGCTCGCCGGCGCGCTGCCCGAGACGCGCGCGAACCTCGCCCCGCTCAGCGCCGAGCACGACGAGCTGCGCCTGATGCTGACGGCGCTGCGCGACCTGGCGTCGCGCCCGGCCTCGGACGCGCGCGACGAGCAGCTCGCCGTGCAGGTGCGCGACCTCGCCGAGCTGCTGCGGATCCACATCCGCAAGGAGGAGGCCGTGGTGTTCAGCATCGCCGAGCGCGTGCTGGACGCCGCGATGATGGAGCGGCTGTCCCGGGCCTACGCGGGCCCCGTCACGTCCACCCCGCCGGCGCGCGATGCGCATCCCGGCTCGAAAGGGAACACGCCATGAAGCGCCTCGCCCCCCTGGGGCTCTCGCTGCTCACCCTCTGCGCCGCGCTCGCGCTGACCTCGTGCGCGAAGCAGTCCGACTCCGGCGCCGGCGCCGGCACCGGCGGCGCGCCCGCGACGAGCGCGCCGTCGGGCGGCGGCGGCGCCGCGACCGATCTTCCCGCCGACCTCGACCAGGGCCCGCGCGCCGGCAGCGAGCCGGTCGACGCGGCGCTGGTGGAGAAGGGCAAGGGCCTTTTCCAGACCAAGGGCTGCTCCGCCTGCCACGCGTTCGGCAAGCGCGTCACCGGCCCCGACCTGGCGGGCGTGAGCCAGCGGCGCACCGCGCGCTGGATCGAGAGCCAGATCCTCCACCCCGACAAGATGACCAAGCAGGACCCGATCGCCCGCGACCTGTACGCGAAGTTCGCGCTGCAGATGCCCAACCAGGGACTGACGCCGGACGAGGCCAAGGCGGTGCTCGAGTTCTTCAAGCACACCGATCACGAAGCTGGAGAGGCGAAGTGAACGTCCCGCTCGCGGGAACGGAAGGGGAAGACCGATGAAGCGCTGGACCATGATCGCCCTGGCCGCGATCGGCGGCCGTGTGGCTGCTGGCCCAGGTGCCGGGCTGCGCCGGCACCCGGTCGGGCGGGGCCGCCGGCGACGCGGCTTCGAAGGTGTACGTGAAGCCGGGCGAGCACGACGCCTACTACGGGTTCCTGTCGGGCGGGCACCACGGCAACATCTACGTCTATGGCTTCCCGTCGTGCCGACACATCACCACCATCCCGGTGTTCACCCCCGAGCCGGCGGTGGGCTACGGCTACGACGAGGAGAGCAAGGCGATGCTCGGCGGCCGCACCTGGGGCGACGCGCACCACCCCGGCCTGAGCGAGACCGACGGCGACTACGACGGACGCTGGCTGTTCATCAACGACATGGTGAGCGCGCGCATCGCCCGCATCGACCTGAAGGACTTCAAGACCAAGCAGATCTACGGGCCCATCCCCAACCTCTCCGCCGCTCACGCCTGCCCGTTCCCGACCCCGAACACCGAATACGTGTTCGCGGCCTCGCGGTTCTCGGTGCCGGTGCCCAACCGAGCGGCCCGCATCGAGGACTACGCGAAGGACTTCCGCGGCATCGTCGCGGGCATCAAGGTGGATCCCAAGGACGGCACCATGTCGATGGGCTTCGAGGTGCTGATGCCGCCCTTCGACTGGGACCTCGCCGACGCCGGCAAGGGTCCGAGCGCGGGCTGGGAGTTCTTCACCTGCTACAACAGCGAGATGGCCTACGACTCGCTCGAGGTGAAGGCGTCGCAGAACGAGATGGACTACATCGCGGCGGTCGACTGGCGCGTGGCGCAGAAGGCGGTGGACGAGGGCAAGGCGACCACCATCGGCGGCGCGCCGGTGCTCGACCCCAAGGACGTGCCCGGCCTGGTGTACCTGATCCCCACCCCCAAGAGCCCGCACGGCGTCGACGTCGAACCCGAGCGGCGAGTACATCTGCGCCTCCGGCAAGCTGCAGGCCGAGGTCACGGTGTTCAGCTACAAGAAGTTCCAGGACGCGGTCGCGGCCAGGAAGTTCGACGGCGACCGCTTCGGCATCCCGGTGCTCAAGTACGAGGACTGCCTCGAGGCCAAGGTGCCGGTCGGCCTGGGGCCGCTGCACACCCAGTTCGACGACAAGGGCAACGCCTACACCTCGCTGTTCCTCGACTCGCAGATCGCCGAAGTGGAAGGTCGGACCGCCCTGGAACGTGATCGACAAGATCGACGTGTACTACTCGATCGGCCACCTCATGGCCTCCGAGGGCGACACCCGGCACCCGACCGGCGAGTACGTGGTGGCGCTCGACAAGCTGTCGAAGGACCGCTACCTCAACGTCGGCCCGACGCATCCGGAGGCGGCCCAGCTGATCGACCTGCGCGGGCCCAAGATGACGCTGCTCGAGGACTTCCCCACCTACCTCGAGCCGCACTACGCGCAGATGATCCGCGCCGAGAAGCTCAAGCCGATCACCGTCTACCCGCTCGCCGAGAACCACAAGCCGGGCTCGATCCAGCGCGCCGAGGACGCGCGCATCGAGCGCAAGGGCAACCGCGTGGACGTGTACATGCTCGCGGTGCGCACGCACTTCACGCCCGACAAGGTGGTCGTGAACGAGGGTGACGACGTGTACTTCCACGTCACCAACCTCGAGCAGGACGACGACATCGCCCACGGCTTCGGCATCCTGTGGTCGTCCTGCAACATGCAGATCGAGCCGGGCGAGACCAAGACCATGCACTGGAAGGCCGAGAAGGTCGGCATCAATCCCTTCTACTGCTCGAACTTCTGCAGCGCGCTCCACCAGGAGATGCAGGGACTGATCGAGATCCGGCCCAAGGGAGCTCCCGTGGCCGCGGTGCAGCGGCCCGACCCCGCGCAGGTCGCCGCCGTGGCGGCTGCGTTGCGTCACTGAGTCCGTCGGGGCGGCGGCTCCGGCCGCCGCCCCTCCTCGGAGAGGATGCCATGACCCGCTATCTCACCGGACGGTTCGGCACCCAGGACCGCGTGCTCATCCTGATCGCGGCGCTGGTGCTGCTGCCGGTGCTGTTCCTCCCGGTGCTGCCGATCTGGTACATGAAGATGCGCGCGCCCAGTACCCCGAAGGGCTGACGCTCACGATCTACAGCGACACCATCCGCGGCGACCTGGACAAGATCAACACCCTCAACCATTACGTCGGGATGCACCACATCACCCCCGCCGATTTCCGCGAGTTCTCGTACCTGCCGCGCCTGCTCACCTTCTTCGGGGTGATGGCGCTGGTGGCGGCGCTGCTGAACCGGCGCTGGATCGCGATCGTCGGCTGGCTCGCGTTCACCGCGTTCGCGGTGGTGATGTTCCGCGACTACTTCGAGTGGCTGTGGCGCTATGGCCACGACCTCGACCCGCGCGCGGCGATCAAGCTGCCCGCGTTCACCCCGCCCGGCGATCGGCTATCGGAAGATGGCGAACTTCCACGTCTGGAGCTTCCCGGGGCCCGGCACGCTGCTGCTCACGCTGGCGTGGCTGCTCGGTCCGCTGGTCGCGCTCCACGAGTGGCGCGAGCGCCGGCGCGACGCCGCGGCGCGGACGCCGCATCCATGACCCTCCGCCTCGCCGCGCTGCTCGCCGCCGCGCTCGCGGTCGGCGCCCGGCCCCTGCCGCCGCCGCCCTCACCACGGCCGGCGCGACGCCCGTCCTCTTGGTCGCGGGTCCGCGCCTGGTGCGCGTCCCCGCGGCCCCGGGCGCGGCGGCACGGGCGCTGCAGGGCGCGCAGCCGGGCGACACGCTCCTGCTCGCGCGCGGCGTCCACGACGGGCCGCTCACGATCCGCACCCGCGTCACGCTGCGCGGCGAGCCCGGCGCCACGATCGACGGGGGCGGCCAGGGCACCGTGCTGCTGGTGGTCGCCTCGGGCACCCTCCTCGAGGACCTGGCGCTGCGCCATTGCGGCACGCGCACGATCACCGCCGACGCCGGCATCCGCGTGGCCAGCGCCGGCGGCGTGACGGTGCGGCGCGTGCGCATGGACGACGTGCTCTACGGCGTGTACGCCGAGCGCTCGCCGGGCCTCGTGATCGAGCGGTGCCGGCTGCGCGGGCGCACCCCGCCGCTGCACGAGGACGGCGAGGGCAACGGCATCCACCTCTGGTACACCGACGGCGCCCGGCTGAGCGGTAACGATGCGTCGAACTTCGTCGATGCCATCTACCTCTCGTTCGCCGACCACGCCCGGGTCGAGCACAATCGGCTCCACGACAACGGCCGCTACGGACTCCACACGATGTACAACCAGGAGAACCGCCTGACCGGGAACGTGTTCGAGCACAACATCGCCGGCTGCGCGCTGATGTTCTCGAACCACCTGGTGGCCGAGGACAACGACTTCGTCCACAATCGCGGCCCCCGTACCTACGGCCTGCTGCTGCGCGACTGCTCCGATGGCACCTTCGTCGCGAACCGGCTCGTCGACAACACCATCGCGGTGTTCATGGACAACTCCAACCGCAATCGCATGATCGGGAACCTGGTCCAGGACAACGGCTGGGGCATCCTGTTGTTCTCCTCGTGCGCGCACAACGTCTTCGCGGGGAACGCCTTCATCGCCAACGACTACCCGGTGGCGCTCGACATGCGGCGCAGCGACAACGCCTTCGACGACGGGCACACCGGCAACTACTGGAGCGACGACGCGGCCTACGATCTCGACGGCGACGGCGTGAGCGACGTGCCCTACTCGCCGGTGGGCGCGTTCGCGTACCTGTCCAAGCAGTACCCCGACCTCACGCTGCTGGCGAAGAGCCCCGCGGTCGCCGCGCTCGGCGTGGCCGAGCGGGTGCTGCCGGCGCTGCGACCGAGCGAGATCGTGGACCGCTTCCCGCGCGTGAGCGCGCCCGGGTCTCGCGCCGCGCCACCCACGCCGCGCACGTCGCGGTGCCGGCCTGGGGACCGCTCGGCGCGTTCGCGGCGCTGGCGTGCGTCGGGGCGCTCGGGCTGGTGGGCGCACGGAGGAGCGCATGATCCACGCCGACGGACTGGTCAAGCGCTACGGTGCGCTCACCGCGGTGGACGGGCTCTCGTTCGAGGTCGAGGCGGGCGAGACGTTCGCGCTCATCGGTCCCAACGGCGCGGGCAAGACCACCACGCTCAAGCTCCTGCTCGGCCTGGCGCGCCCCGACGCCGGGCGCATCGGCATCGGTCGCGAGCGTCTCGCGCCGGTCGATCCGCGCGCGCGCCGTGACGTCGGCTACGTGCCCGCAACGGGTCGAGTTCGCGCCCAGTCGCACCGTCGCCGAGGTGCTGGGCTTCTTCGCCGACCTGCGCGCGCTGCCCCGCGCGGCGGTCGCGACGGTGCTGGCGCGCGTCGGGCTCGAGACGCTCGCGTCGCTCCGCGCCAGCACGCTCTCGGGCGGCTACACCCAGCGCCTCTCGCTGGCGCAGGCGCTGCTCGGCGATCCGGCGCTGCTGGTGCTCGACGAGCCCACCGCCAGCCTCGACCCCGAGGCCACCTGGGAGTTCCGCACCCTGCTCGAGACGCTGCGCCGCGAGGGCAAGACCATCCTGCTTTGCTCCCACCTGCTGGCCGAGGTCGAGCGCGTCGCCGACCGCGTGCTCATCCTGGTGGACGGGCGCCGCGCCGCGCTCGAGCGCCTCGCCGACCTGCGCGACCACCAGCTGCGCGCCTCGCGGCTGGAGGTGGAGCTGCACCAGCCCCACGATGGCATCGACGGGGCACTGGCCCCACTGGGCGTGGCGTGGTCGCTCGAGAGCCCGCTGCGGCTGTCGCTCGAATCCACCAACGGCCGCGACATCGAGGCGCTCGAGCGCCTGCGCGCCGCCGGCGTGCCGGTGCGCTCGTTCGCGGTCCACCGCCCGTCGCTCGAGGAGATCTTCCTGGGCGTGGTGCGCGGAGGCCGGCCGTGACCGTGCCGCACGCCTTCGGCTCGACGCTGCTCCTCCTGGCGCTCGCCCTGGCCCCGGCCGGGTGCGGGCGCCAGGCAGGCCCCTCCGATCACCAGCGGCACGCCCTGCGCCGGATGCGGCATGGCGGCCGAGGACCTGCACTTCGCCTGCGAGCTGAAGACCACGCGCGGCTGGCGCGTGTACGACGCCATCGAGTGCCTGCTCAAGGACGCACGCGCCGAGAGGTCCGCGCGCGCCTGGCTCGCCGACTACGACAGCCGCGCGCTGCACGCCGCCGACTCGCTGTGGATCGTGAAGGGCTCCTTCCCCACGCCGATGGGCGGTGGCTACGCCGCGTTCGCCGACCGGGCCACGGCCGACACCGTGGCGGCGCGCACCGCGGGCCGGGTCGACCGCCTCGTGGCGTTCCTCGACCGCGAGGCCACGCCATGAGCCGCGCCTACCTGCGTCTGTTCGCGGTCGGGCTGGTGGCGGCGCTGGCGGTGGCGCTCGCCGCGCGCATGCCCCACCGCGCGGCTGCACCCGCAGTCGTGGTCGTCGCCGCCGAGCCGCTGCGCGTGCTCGCGGCGGAGGTGAGGGACGGCGCGATCGCGCCAGATCCGCTGGTGGTCCCGAAGGACGCGCGCGTGCGGCTCTCGGTGCGCAACCGCGGCGCGGCGCCGGTGCGCCTGGCCCTCACCGGCTACGGCACGCGCGTCAGCGCCGGCGGCGATCGCGCCGGGCGCCACCTGGACCGTGGAGTTCAGCGCCGACCTGCCGGGGGACGACTTCGCGTTCCTCGTCGACGACAAGCCCGCCGGCCGCTTCACCGTGACCGGATCGCACCTGGTGGAGGGACATCGATGAGCCCCGTGACCCGGGATCGGCCTCGCGCGCGTGCGCGTGGTGGCCGCGCGACGAGTACCGCCGCGCGCTCGAGACGCGCTGGCTGTTCGGCTTCACCGTGCTTTTCGCGGCCCTGGTGCTGGGGCTCTCGTACTTCGGCCTGGCGCAGAGCCGCGAGGTGGGCTTCCAGGGCTTCGCGCGCGTGACCCTGAGCCTCATGAACCTGGTGTTGTTGATCGTGCCGCTCACCGGGCTGCTGCTGGGCGTGGCGAGCGTCCACGGCGGCGGCGAGACCCTGCCGCTGCTGCTGGCCCAGCCGGTCTCGCGCGGCGAGGTGCTGGCGGGCAAGTTCCTGGGCCTCGCCGGGGCGCTCGCGGTGGCGCAGGCGCTGGGCTTCGGGATCGGGGGCGTGGTGGTGGCGCTCGATGCCGGCGCCGACCAGTGGCCGGGCTTCCTCGCGCTCACCGCGCTCTCGCTGCTGCTGGGCGACCATCAGCATCGCCGCCGCGCTCGCCATCGCGGTGGTGTGGCCCGACCGGCTCAAGGCGATGTCGGCGGCGCTGCTGCTGTGGCTGCTGCTCGCGGTCGCGTACGACCTCGCGGTGCTGGGCGCCACGACGCTGCTCGCCGGGCTGCCGCTGCAGACCGTGCTGTTCCCCGCGCTGCTGCTCAACCCCGTGGACCTCACCCGCGTGCTGGTCACGCTCGCGGTGGGCTCGGGCGCGCTGTTCGGCCCCACCTCGGCGGTGCTGATGAAGACCGCGGGCACCAGCGCTGGCGTGACGCTCGGCCTGGCGGTGCTGGCGCTCGAGACCGTGGTGCCGCTCGCGGTCGCGGTGCAGGTGTTCCGGCGCCGGGACTGGTAGCCTCGCGCGATGGCCTCCCCCTTCCCGGTCCCACCCGGCGTGCGCCCCGGCGCCGCTGGACCTCCGGCCCCGTCGTGGCCGGAGCCCTATCGCGTGATGTTCCCACTCGGCGCCGCCTTCGCGCTCGGCGGCGTGCTGCCGTGGGTGCTGCTCGGATTCGGGCACGGCGTCTGGCCGGGACCGCTCCACGTGTCGCTCATGATCGAGGGCTTCGAGCAGTCGTTCATCCTCGGCTTCCTGCTCACCGCCATGCCCGCGTTCACGCGCGGTGGCCGCTGCACCCGCGGCGAGCTGGCGACCGCGCTCGCGCTCATGACCCTCTTCGCCGCGTACGCGCTGGCCCGGGTGGCGTGGGCCGCGCACCTGGCGTTCGGCGCCAGCGACGTGCTCATCGGCTGGGCGCTGGCGCGCCGCATCCGCCAGTCGCGCCACCTGCCGCCCGAGGAGTTCGCCTTCGTCGGCCTTGGCCTGCTGCTGGGCCTCGCCGGCGTGGCGCTGCTGGTGGCCCAGGACGCGTTCGGCGTGGCGCTGCCGACGCCGCGCTACGGCGAGCGCCTGATCGCGCTCGGCCAGACGCTCGCGGTCGTGCTCGGCGTCGGAGGGCTGCTGGTGCCCACGTTCGCCGGCATCCGCGACCCGCTCGGCGTCCCCGGCATCGCGCGGCCTCACGAGCGCGCCGGGCGGCGGCGTCTGTTCGCGGTGGTGGCGCTGGCGCTGGTCGGAGCGTTCGCGCTCGAGGCCGCGGGCCTGGCACGCGCCGGCGCGCTGGCGCGCGCGGCGGGCGCCAGCGTGATGCTGCTGCTGGTGTGGAAGATCTTCCGCGGCCCGGGCCAGAAGGGCGTGCTCGCCCGCGCGCTGTGGTCGTCGGGATGGTTCGTGCTCGCGGGGCTGTGGCTGGCGGCGCTGTGGCCGGCGCAGGCGACCACCGCGTACCACGTGATGCTGATCGGCGGCTATGGACTGCTCACCCTCGGCATCGGCTCGCGCGTCACCGTGGCCCACGGCCGCCATGCCTTCGCCGAGGAGACCCGGCTGCTCACCCCGGCGCTGCTGGTGGCACTCGCGCTGGCGCTGGCGACGCGCCTGGGCGCGGCGCTGGCGCCCGCGCATCTGTTCTCCGTCTACGCGCTGAGCGCGGCGTTCTGGATGCTGGCGTGGGCGCTGTGGGCCGCGGCCGCGCTGCCCCGCATCGTGCGCACCGTGCGCCCCGGCGGCCCGGGGCCGTTGGTGCCGCTGCGCCCCGGCCCGCCGCCGCGCGCCTGACTCAGCGACGGCGCCGCGTCCGCCGCTTCGCGCCGGAGGCTGTCGCGCGCGCCGCGCGCGGCTTCGACAGCGCCGGCATCAGCCCGACCGTGAGCGCGTAGAGCCGCGTGCCCGCGCGGTCGGCCGGGCGGCCGGCGCGGATGCGCTTCACGGAGCGGCGGATGAAAGCCAGCAGCTCGCGGCGGAGCCGGGCGAACTGCGCCGGCGTCGCGCTGACCGCCGCCCGCAGCGCCACCGGCGTGTCGTCGGGGCCCGCAAGCTCAGCGTGCGCGGCCTCGACCAGCTCGGCACGCGCCTGGTCGAACACCGCGGTCGCCAGGCCCTGCAGCGCCGGCGCGCCCTCGCGCCCGGCGAACAGCCCGCGGTCCACCTCGAACCGCCGCGCCGCCGCCTGGAAGTACTTCTCGACCGTGCCGCGGTTGCGCCGCGTCTCCACCAGCCGCAGCAGGCCCAGCCGCTCGAGCGCGTTCACGTGGTGGTAGAGCCGCGTCGGGTTGCCGCCGAGGATGCCCGCCACCTGCTTGGTGGTGCGCGGCTCGGCCGCGAACAGCTCGAGCAGGCGCAGGCGCAGTGGGTGCGCGAGCGCACGCACCTGGTCGAGCGACGTCATGGTGTGCACCAGCGCGCGCCCGGCGCGCGCCACAGTGGCCGCCGGCGCGGCCGGCCGGTGGGAGCGACTCGCCATCTCGTGCCTCCTCGCCGCGCGGGCCCTCCGCGCGGGAGGACGACCGTAGCCGACGATCACGGCTCTTGACAACCGCTCATTGTTCAATGAAT
>CAVSAC010000008.1:0-47281 GCA_963725865.1 Candidatus Eiseniibacteriota bacterium | reverse complement strand
GCGCGTCGTCCACCTGGTTGAGGCTCGGGCTGACGCCGAACCGGTGCTCGACGTGCTCGCGGCCGTCGGGCGGCCTGCGGACGATCCCGGGCTCACGGGGGCGCTGGCCCGGCTGGTGGACATCGGCCACCGCTCGGGCCGGGACACCCTGCTCGGCCTCGCCGCCGCGTTCGCCTGGAGGTCCGCCGCTGGGGCGGCGCCGGTCGGAGCCGACTGACGCCGCGGACCGTGGCCGCCGCCCCGGTGCTGCGCGTCGGCAAGCCCCTGGTGCTGTTCCATCGGTCCGGTCTGGTCACGTTCGCCGCCGGCGGGGCGAGCGCATCCTGGCCTCGACCGGGTCCGGCATACCGGCGCCCGCCACGATCTCGCTGACCCTCGATGGGACCACCCCGCTCAAGCGGCGCTGACCCCGGGCCGGTCCCACCCGCCCGCCCCCCGTCCGTCCACCCGGGCCCGCCCCGGGCGCCCGCCCACCCCATCGCTTCAGTCGTTGACCAACGAACGCTCGTTCGTTAATGTTCCGAGCGTCGGGACGCCCCCCAGCTTCCCAGTCGCCTAGAGGTCCGCGTATGAGCGATCCGGTGGCGTACTTCCTCGACGCACCCGCCACACCACTCACGGCGCGCGCGCTCGCGTTGTCCCCGCCCGGGCCTGGCCAGGCCGTCGTCGAGGTCGACGCCTGCGGCCTCTGCCACACCGACCTCGGCTTCGCCGACGGCTCGGTCGCGCCGAAGCACGCGCTGCCGCTCGTGCTCGGTCACGAGATCGTCGGCACCGTCGTCGCGGCCGGCGACGGCGTCGCGCGCTCGCCCGGCACGCGGGTGCTCGTGCCCGGCGGTGATGCCGTGCGGCGACTGCGCGTTCTGCCGCGCCGGCCGCGGCAACGCGTGCCCCGAGCAGAAGATGCCGGGCAACGACATCGACGGCGGCTTCGCGACGCACCTGGTCGTGCCCGGCGGCGCCGCTGGTGCCGCTCGACGACGCTGCCCGGCGAGCGTGGACGCGCGCGCGCTGTCGGTCGTCGCCGACGCGGTCTCGACGGCGTACCAGGCGATGCGCCGCGCCGGGCTCGCGCGCCGGCGACGTCGCGTTCGTCGTCGGCGCCGGCGGCGTCGGCGGCTTCGCCACCCAGATCGCCCGCGCGCTCGGCGCCCGCGTCGTCGTCGTGCGACGTGCAGCCGGCGCGACTCGGCTCGGCTCGGGGCTACGGCGCCGGCATCGACACGCGTGCGACGTGACGCGGGCGCGAAGCCGAAGGACGTGCGCAAGGAGGTCCACGCGCTAGCGCGAAGGAGTGGGGCATGCCGTCGCTGGCGTACGCGCATCTTCGAGTGCAGCGGCACGACCGACGGGCCAGACGCCTCGCGTACGCGCTGCTCGGTCGCGCGGCGCGACGCTGGTCCAGGTCGGCTACACGCGCGAGACCGTCGAGCGTGCGCCTCTCGAACCTGATGGCGTTCGACGCGACCGTGCACGGCACCTGGGGCTGCCCGCCCGAGGCGTACCCGGAGGTGCTGCGCCTCATCTACGACGGCAAGGTCGTGCTCGAGCCGTTCGTCGAGCGCGCGCCGATGTCGCGCATCAACGAGCTCCTCGACGGCGCTCGCCGCACCACCGGCTCGCAGCGCCGTCGTGATCCTCGATCCCGCGCGCTTGAGCAAGCGACCGAGCACGAGACCACTCGCATGATCGCGCTCAAGAACCACGACCTCGTCCCGGAGCTACGAGTTCCGCCACATCCGCTACGAGGACGCGCCCGGTCCTCGGCCGCGACGGCAAGCCGGTCGACGGGCTGCACCAGGTCGTGGATCTGCGCTCGACAACGAGAAGCAGCTCAACTCGTACACGACCGACGCGGTCAAGGACGTGATCCTCGGCCTTCCGCCGCGCCAGCGCCGATCGGCGCGCGGTCGTGCGTCGTGCTTCACCGCGGTCGGCGACACGCGCCTTCTGCACCGGCGGCAACACCGACGAGTACGCGACCTACTACGCGAACCGGCCGCTCGAGTACCTGCAGTACATGCGGCTGTTCAACGACATGGTCACGAACATCCTGCTCTGCGACAAGCCGGTCATCTGCCGCGTCAACGGCATGCGCATCGGCGGCGGGCAGGAGATCGGCATGGCGTGCGACTTCTCGGTCGCCGGCGACCACGCGCGCTTCGGCCAGGCCGGGCCCGGTCCACGGCTCGGCGCCGGACGGCGGCTCGACCGACTTCCTCCACCTCTACGTCGGCTTCGCGCACGGCCGCGGAGTCGCTCGTGCTGTGCGAGCCGTGGTCGGCGCACAAGGCGCATGCGCCTCGGGCTGCTCAACGAGATCGTGCCGGTGCACAAGCAGCGCCGACGGGCAAGTTCATCCCGAACCCGTTCGTCGTCACCGATCGCTACATCGACGAGATGGGACGCATCGTCTTCGGCGAGTGGAAGACGGGCGCCGCGACGCGACGGCCGCCAAGGCCGCGCGCCGCAGGGTGCACGGTCGACCTCGCGCTGCTCGACGAGGCGGTCGAGCGCCTCGCGACCAAGCTGCTCTACACGTTCCCCGACTGCACGCGGAAGACGCTCGAGAGCCTGCGCAAGAAGAAGCTCGAGCACTGGTACGCAGAACAGCGAGACCAACCGCTCGTGGCTGTCGCTCAACATGAACACCGAGGCCGCGGCCGGCTTCCCCGCGTTCCACTTCGGCGACCGGACCGAGCGCGAGATCGACTTCGTCGAGCTCCGCAAGCGCCTCGCCGAGGGCGCGCTCTTCGACGACACGCTGGTGCGGCGCGTCGTGCGCGCGCTCGGCGCGCGAGCGGATGGACCCATGAGGAGCGCGCGA
This sequence comes from Candidatus Eiseniibacteriota bacterium, assembly GCA_963725865.1. Lineage (GTDB taxonomy): Bacteria > Eisenbacteria > RBG-16-71-46 > RBG-16-71-46 > RBG-16-71-46 > CAVSAC01. The sequence goes on along the minus strand of CAVSAC010000008.1, from coordinate 44,454 downwards.
TGAGCCCCTCCCCCGCCGCGGCCGCCCCCAGGCTGCGCGCCGACCTCCTCGAGGACGGTGCCGTGCTGCGCATCGTGCTCGACCAGCCCAAGGGCAACGTGCTCTCGATGGTGATGATGGCCGAGCTCGGCGCCGCGCTCGCGGCCCATCGCGATCAGCCGCACCTCAAGCTCGTCATGGTGCGCGGCGCGGGCGGGCACTTCTCCTTCGGCGCCTCGGTCGCGGAGCACCTGCCCGAGCACGCTCCGGCGATGCTCGCCGAGTTCCACGCCTGCATCCGCCGCCGTCGCCAGCTATCCGGTGCCGGTCGCGGCGCTGGTCGAGGGGCGCTGCCTCGGCGGCGCGTTCGAGCTGGTGCTCGCGTGCCACCTCGTGTTCGCGACGCTCCGACGCGCGCTTCGGCTGCCCCGAGATCAAGCTCGGCGTCTTCCCGCCGGTGCTCGCCGCGCTCGGCGCGCTGCCGCCTCGGCGGCGCGCTGGCCGAGCGCCTGGTGCTGACCGGCGACGAGCTCGACGCCGACCGCGGCGGCGCGGTGCGCCCTGGTGAGCGCGGTGTTCGCGGACGGCACCGACCCCGAGCGCGGAGCTGTTGGCGTGGTACCGCGCGACCTGGCGCCGCTGTCGGCGTTCGCGCTGCGCGAGGCGACGCGCGCCGGCGCGCCACGGGCTCCGGGCTGCTCGCGGCCTCGGCGCGCCGCTCGATGCCGCCGAGCGGCGCTACCTCGAGCGCCTGCTGCCGAGCCACGACGGCAACGAGGGCATCGAGGCGTTCCTCGCCCGCCGCGCGCCGGCATGGAGGGACGCATGAGCCCGCGCGCGCGCCGCAGCGGCGCGCCGCCCCGCGCGGTGCGCAAGGAGGCGGGCCGCGTCGACATCCTGCAGGCCGCGGCCGGGCTGCTCGCCATCGCACGGCTACCACGGCATGTCGATGCGCGACCTCGCGGCCGCCACGCGCATGAGCCTCGCCAGCTTCTACAACTACTTCGGCTCGAAGGAGGACCTCCTGTTCGAGCTCCAGTCGCGCGCCTTCGAGACCCTCATCGCCATCGCCGAGGAGGTCAGCGCCCGGGGCGATCCCGACGGCCCGCCTGCACGCCTTCGTCCTCAACCACGTGCGCTACGTCGCCGCGCAGCCGCGACGTGATGCGCGTGCTGGTCGACGAGGCCGGCGGCGCTGCCGCCGGCGCGCCGCGCGCGGTCGCGCGCGCTCAAGGAGCGCTACTTCCGAGCTCGGGCGGCACGGCGTGAAGGCGGTCGCCGCGCAGGGCCGGAGCGCGGGCGGCCGCGGCGGCGGCGCGGCACTCGAGCGCGCGACCTACAGCATGTTCGGGATGCTCAACTGGATCTACGGCTGGTACGAGCCGGCGCGCCACGGCACGCCCCACGAGGTCGCCCGCACCATCCACCGCATCGCGATGAGCGGCGTGATCGGGCGTGGGCCCGGCGCGGCCTCGCTCGCCGCCACCGAGCGCCACGTCGAGCGCGTTGCGGTGCGCTCGCCCATCCACCTGCCCGACCCGGACTGAGGACCAGCGCATGCAGCCACCCCGTCCCACCGAGCCCCAACCGGATCCCTGCGCGCCCCTGCTCGAGCGCGCGCTCGCGCTGGTCGAGGACCGCACCTTCGCCGCGGTGCGCGGCCTGGAAGGACGCGCACCCCGGCGCGCCTCGCCGATCGGCCACATGCCGATCTACGTGCCGCGGCCGCTGCTCGAGGCGATCGGCTGCCTGCCGGTCGCGCGTGTTCGGCGCGGCGGCGCAGATCGACATCATCCGCGGCGACTCCTACTTCCAGTCCTACATCTGCCACATCCCGCGCAGCACCCTCGAGCTCGCGCTGACCGGCCACCTCGACGCGCTCGACGGCATGCTCTTCCCGTCGATCTGCGACGTGATCCGCAACCTCGGCGGCATGTGGAAGATGCTGTTCCCGGAGCGCTACGCGGCCTACGTCGACCTGCCCGCAGAACTTCGAGCCCGCGCTCGGCGGGCGCTTCTACGCCGAGCAGATGCGCATCGTGCGCGCGAGCTCGCGGCGCGCGGCGCGCGTCCGCTCACCGAGGCCGACGCTGCGCGAGGCCATCGCCGCGAGAACCAGCGGCGCGAGCGCCTCGCCGAGCTCGACGCGCTGCGCCGCCGGAGCCGTGGCGGGTGCGCGCTCCGAGGCCTACCTCGTGGTGCGCGCCGGCGCGCTGCTGCGCGCGCGCGAGCACACCGCGCTGCTCGCGAGCTTCCTCGCCGCCGCGGCGACGCCGCGCGGCGCGGGTCTTCGACAACGTGCGCGTCGTGATGGTGGGCTCGTTCTGCGAGCAGCCGCCGTTCGAGCTCATCCGCACGCTCGAGCGCGCCGGCTGCGACATCGTCGACGACGACTTCCAGCTCGGGCTGCGCATGATCGAAGCGCCGATCGACGTGGCCGGCGGCCGAGGATCCGGTCGAGGCGCTGGCGCGCGCCTACCTCGACCGACGGCGCCGCCACCGCGTCGCGCTACATCGGCGAGGAGGTGAAGGGCGCGGCGCTCATCGAGCGCGTCAAGGCGTGCGGCGCCGACGGCGTGATCTTCGCGGCGGCCTCGTTCTGCGATCCCGCGCTGCTCGATCAGCCGATGCTCGAGGCCGCGCTCGACGCGCGCGGGGATCCCGCACACCAGCTTCAAGTTCGCCGAGAACACCGGACAGTTCCAGGTCATCCGCGAGCAGGCCGGCGCGTTCTCCGACGCCGTCAAGCTCTGGGAGGGCCGCCATGAGCACCCGCGCAGGGGCACCCGGTCACCGCGCTCCGAGGCCGTCAAGGACGGAGCCAGCTCCGCCAGAAGCGCATGATCGCCGATCACTTCGAGAAGCTCGCGCGCGCGAAGGAGGAGGGCAAGAAGGTCGTCTACACCTTCGTGCCCGGCAACCTCACCGAGCTGCTCGGCGCGCTCGAGCTGCTGCCGGTGCTGCCCGAGATCAACGCGCTGCAGTGCGGCATGCGCAAGCCGATCGGGCGCGTACATCGCCGAGGCCGAGAAGGCCGGTCACTCCGAGGACGTCTGCACGTACGTGAAGTGCGACATCGGCATGCTGAAGAGCGGCAACATCGGCCCGACCGGCACGAAGCTGCCGGAGCCGGATCTGCTGCTGCTCTCGTACACGGGCTGCTTCACGTTCATGAAGTGGTTCGAGCTCCTGAAGCAGGAGTACGACTGCCCGGTCGTGATGCTCCACGTGCCCTACCAGCCCGACGGGGACATCACGCCGGAGATGCGCCGCTACGTCGTCGAGCAGCTCGAGCGCGAGGTGATCCCGCGCTCGAGAAGCGTCGCCGGGCAAGAAGCTCGACCTCGACGAGCTCGCCCGCCGCCTCGCGCTCTCGGCGCAGGCCGAGGACGATCTGGTCGCGGTGTGGGAGTCGGCGCGCCACCGGCCGTCGCCCATCGACGGCTACTTCGGCGGCGTCTACTACATCGGCCCGATCTTCAGCGTCGTTCCGCGGCACCGAGGACGCGGCGGCTCTACTACCGCGAGCTGCGCGCCGAGGTCGAAGAGCGCATCGCGGCGGGCGAAGGGCCCGATGACGCCCGACGGCCGATGCGACGAGGAGAAGTACCGCCTCGTCGTCGAGGGGCCGCCGAACTGGACCACCTTCTACGACTTCTGGCGCATGTTCAGCCGCGAGGGCGCGACCGTCGTCGCGAGCACCTACACGCGCGTCGGCGGCCTCTACGACACCGGCTTCCGCCACGACCCGAGCGACCCGCTCGAGACCCTCGCCGACTACTGCCTCGGTTGCTACACGAACCTCGGCCTGCCGACGCGCGTCGAAGCTGCTCGAGCGCTACATCCACGACTACCAGGCCGACGGCTTCCTCATCAACAGCGTGAAGTCCTGCAACTCGTTCAGCGCCGGGCAGCTGCTCATGCTGCGCGAGCTCGAGGAGCGCACCGGCGTGCCCGGCGGCTTCATCGAGTCCGACCTCGTCGATCCGCGCTACTTCGGCAAGGCGAACATCGAGAACCGCGTGCAGAGCTACCTGCAGATGCTCGACGCGCGCAAGCGCGCAGGGAGGCTGCGCATGAGATGCGTCGTCGGCATCGATCTCGGCTCGACCACCACGAAGGCCGTCCTGCTCGACGAGCGCGGGCGACGTGCTCGGCCGCGGCATCACCAACAGCCGCAGCAACTACGAGGTCGCGTGCGCGGTCGCGCGCGAGGAGGCGCTGCTCGCGGCGCGGTTCAGCCTGCTCGAGCGCGCCATCGCCGCGCTCGAGGGCGAGGGCGCCGACGCGGCGCGCGCGCTGGGCCCGCGGCTGCGCGAGGCGCTTCCGGCTCGAGCTCTACCTCGACGAGCTCGCCGAGCTGCGCGGACGCGGTGATGCGCCACCTCGCCCACCCGGCGCGTGGCGTCCGCTGCGGCCACGCTCGAGCCCGCCGCGCGCGACGTGCTCGACGACGATGGTGGCGAAGGCGCCGGCGACTGTTCCTGGGCGGCGGCGCCGCGCAAGAGCGACTTCTTCCGCGACCTCGCGGCGGCCGCGTTCATGGCCGGCGCCGAGCGCGTCGGCCGCGGCGCGACGTCCCCTTCGAGCCGCCTGGTCGGCCTGTTCGACCGCGCCATCCTCGACGTCGAGACGCGGCTCCGGCGCCCGCGATTCACGCGCGCGCTGCTGCGCCGCGCGATCGAGCGCATCGCCCGCGGCGCGCGACGGCGCACGGCCGCCCGCGTGCTCGCGCGTCGCGGTCGACGCTGCGCGACCCGCCGAGCCGCATCGACGAGGTCTCGTTCGTCGGCACCGGCTACGGCCGGCAGACGCTGCCGTTCCCGAAGGAGGCGGTGCGCAGCGAGATCCTCTGCCACGGCCGCGGCGCGCACCGCATCTTCCCCGGCACGCGCACCGTGCTCGACATCGGCGGCCAGGACACCAAGGCGATCCAGGTCGACGAGCAGGGCGTCGTCACGTCGTTCCAGATGAACGATCGCTGCGCCGCGGGCTGCGGGCGCTACCTCGGCTACATCGCCGACGAGCTCAACCTCGGCCTGCACGAGCTCGGCCCGCTGGCGCTCCGGCGCGCAAGATGGTCAAGGTCAACTCGACCTGCACGGTGTTCGCCGGCGCCGAGCTGCGCGAGCGGCTCGGCGCTCGGCGAGCGGCCGCGAGGACATCCTCGCCGGCCTGCACCGCGCGATCATGCTGCGCGCGATGTCGCTGCTCGCGCGCTCGGGCGGCGTCGACGAACGAGTTCACGTTCACCGGCGGCGTCTGCAAGAACCCGATGGCGACCATGCTCGCGCGAGCTGGTGCGACGAGAACTACGGCGACGGACATCACGCTCAACATCCACCCCGACTCCATCTACATGGGCGCGCTCGGCGCCGCGCTGTTCGCGCTCGACGACGTGCGCGCCGGGCGTCCCGGGATCCTGCCCAACTTCGGACGCGCCGCCGATCCGCCCGCCGAGGAGCCGCCGTGCGGCGGCAGCGAACCCGCCGCCCGGCAGTTCGGGCTTGACGCGAATGGATAAGGGAGACTCCATGCCCGACAAGCACTGCAGCCGCAGCTCACCGCCGGCATCGACGCCGGCTCGAGCGCCGTCAAGGTCGCGATCATGCGCAGCGCCGCGCCGGCGACGGCGGCGAGGTCCTCGCGACCGCGTCGCAGCGCATCCGGCGCCGCAACGTGCACGACGTGGTCACGCGCCGCGCCTTCGACGAGGCCTGCGCGCGCGCGGGCGTGGACCCGGAGGGCTTCGACTACATCGCGAGCACCGGCGACGGCGACGCCGTGCCGCTTCCGCACCGGCCACTTCTACAGCATGACGACCCACGCCGCGCGGCGCGCTCTTCCTCGTCCCCGACGCGCGCGCCGCCCTCGACATCGGCGCGCTCCACGCGCGCGCGATCCGCATGGACGAGCGCGGCAAGGTGCTCGCCCACCGCATGACCAGCCAGTGCGCCAGCGGCAGCGGGCAGTTCCTCGAGAACATCGCGCGCTACCTCGGCGTGCCGCTCGAGGACGTCGGGCGAGATCTCGCGCTCGGCGCGCCGCAGCGAGAAGGTCTCGAGCATCTGCGCCGTGCTCGCCGAGACCGACGTGATCAACATGGTGAGCCGCGGCATCTCCACCGCGGACATCCTGAGCGGCATCCACCTCAGCATCGCCGGCCGCCTGGTGCGGCTGCTGCGCGCGGTGGGCGCCGAGGACGTGGTGCTGGTGACCGGCGGGCTCGCCCGGGACGAGGGACTGCTCGAGCGGCTCGAAGCGCTCGTCAACGAGGGCGACGACACCACCCACAGCGCGACGCTGCGCGTGGTGACGCACGAGCAGGCCATCCTCGCCGGCGCGTTCGGCGCGGCGCTGCTCGGCGCCTACCGCCACCGCCAGCTGGCGGCGAGCGGCCGGCTCGCGGCGGCGCAGGCGGCGAGCTAGGGCCCGCTACTCGAGCGGCTCGTAGGGGAACACGTCGGCGGTGACCTCGAGCGGGACGAAGGCGTCGCGCAGCGGGCCCGCGAGGGCGGCGAGCACCGTGTCGCGGGTCCAGCCGCCGGGCTGGTGGAGCTTGACCATGGGACGAGGCAGCGAGAACAGCACCAGCTCGGCACCGCGCACGGCGAACACCTGGCCGCTCACCGCGCGCGCCGCGTCCGAGACCAGCACCAACGCCAGCGGCGCGACCTGGTCGGCGCGCAGGCGCTTGAGGCCCTCGACGCGGGCGCGCTCCGGCTCGCTCGCCGCGCCGCCGAGCGTGCCGGTGATGCGCGTCCAGGCGAACGGCGCGATGGCGTTGGCGCGCACGCCGAAGCGCGCCAGGTCGAGCGCGATCGAGCGCGTCAGGCCGACGATGCCGAGCTTGGCGGCGGCGTAGTTGGCCTGGCCGAGGTTGCCGATGAGGCCCGAGGTGGAGGTCATGTTGAGGATGGCGCCCGAGCCCTGCGCGCGGAAGCGCTCCGCGGCCGCGCGCGAGACGTTGAACGTGCCCTTGAGGTGCACCAGCAGGACCGCGTCCCAGTCGGCCTCGGTCATCTTGTGGAAGATGACGTCGCGCACGATGCCGGCGTTGTTGACCACGAAGTCGATGCGCCCGTACTCCCGCACGCAGCGCTCGACCATGGCATGGGCGTCGGCCCACGATGCCACCGAGCCGTGGTCGGCGACCGCACGCCCGCCCGCGGCCACGAGGGTCGCGACCGCCTCGTCCGCCGGGCGCTCGGCCGAGGGCGAGCCGTCCACCGCCACGCCGGCGTCGTTCACCACCACGCCCGCTCCCGCTCCCGCCAGCGCCTTCGCGATCTCCAGCCCGATGCCGCGCCCGGCGCCCGTGACCACCCCGGCCTTGCCCTGGAGCATCCTCGCCCTTCCCGGCGCCGCCGCGCGTTTTCCCGCAGCGAACGCTCGTTCGATGTCGTACCATCCTGCGACCTGTCCCGGTCGCCACCCACCCGCGGACCACCGCGGGCGGTCCTAGGAGGATCCCGATGCCGACGAATCCCCCCGCTTCAGCGCTGATCTACGACTGGAACACCGCCGGCAACGGCTACCCGCACCGCGAACGGCCGGTGGAGTTCGACGACGAGACCCTGCGCGACGGGCTGCAGTCGCCCTCGGTCCGCGACCCCGACATCGACACCAAGATCCGGCTGCTCCACCTCATGGACCAGCTCGGCATCCACACCGCCGACCTCGGCCTGCCCGGCGCCGGTCCGCGCGCCTGCGCCGACATCCTGCTCCTGTGCCGCGAGATCGTGCGCTCGCGGCTGCGCATCACCCCGAACTGCGCGGTGCGCACGGTGCGCGGCGACATCGAGCCGCTGATCGAGATCTCGCAGAAGGTCGGCATCGCGATCGAGACCTGCGCCTTCATCGGCTCGTCCCCCATCCGCCAGTACGCCGAGGACTGGACGCCTCGAGACCATGCTGCGGCTGACCGACGAGGCGGTGTCGTTCGCGACCCAGAACGGGCTGCCGGTCATGTACGTGACCGAGGACACCACGCGCTCGACGCCCGAGACAATCAAGCGGCTGTTCACCACCGCGATCGAGGCGGGCGCGAGGCGCGTGTGCGTGGCGGACACGGTGGGCCACATCACGCCGCGCGGCGTGCGCAATCTCATCCCCTACGTGCGGCAGATCATCCGCGAGACCGGGGAGGATATCAAGATCGACTGGCATGGCCACAACGATCGCGGCCTCGGCGTGATCAACACCATCACCGCCATGACCTCGGGCGTGGACCGCGTGCACGCCACCGCGCTGGGCATCGGCGAGCGTGTCGGCAACTGCTCGATGGACCAGCTGCTCATCAACCTGCGCCTGATGGGCTACATCGACAACGACCTCTCGGCGCTCTCGGACTACACCCGCGTCGCCAGCGAGGCGACCGACGTGCCGATCCCCGCCAACTACCCCGTGTTCGGGCACGACGCGTTCCGCACCGCCACCGGCGTACACGCCGCGGCCATCATCAAGGCCAAGAAGAAGGGCGACGACGCGCTCGCCGACATGGTGTACTCGGGCGTGCCCGCCGGCATGGTCGGGCTGCACCAGACGATCGAGGTCGGCTTCATGTCGGGGATGTCGAACATCGTCTACTGGCTCCACGCCCACGGCTTCGAGGCCGAGGAGCGGCTGGTCGAGGCGATCTTCCGCGCCGCCAAGGAGCACAACCGCGTGCTCACCGACGACGAGCTGACGCAGATCTGCAAGTTCGAGCGCGCGGTGGAGCAGCGGCCCATGCACATGGACACGCTGGGTGCGTGGAAGCACGAGATCGAGGAGACGAAGTAGCCGCCCGCTCCCCTACACCCGCTCGAGCAGCATCGCGAAGCCCAGCCCGCCCGAGACGCACAGCGTCGCGAGTCCCAGGCGCGACTGGCGGCGCTTCATCTCGTGGAGCAGCGTCACCACGATGCGCGCGCCGGTGGCGCCGATCGGATGCCCGAGCGCGATCGCGCCGCCGTTGACGTTGAGGCGCGCGCGGTCGAGGTGCAGCTCGCGGTCGCACGCCAGCACCTGCGCGGCGAATGCCTCGTTCAGCTCGACCAGATCGATGTCGCCGAGCGGGATGCCGGTGCGGCGTTCGAGCGCGCGCACCGCGGGCACCGGGCCGATGCCCATCACCTCGGGAGCCACGCCCGCGGTGGCGAAGCCCACCAGCCGCGCCCACGGCGTGACGCCGTGGCGCGCCGCGGCGGTGCCCGACATCACCAGCAGCGCGGCGGCGCCGTCGGTGATGCCCGAGGAGTTGCCCGCGTGCACCGTGCCGTCCTTCTGGAACACCGGCGCCAGCTCGGCGAGCGCCGCCGCGGTGACGCCGTCGCGCGGGTGCTCGTCGGCGTCGACGCGCACCGTCTTGCGCCCGTCCTTCGCCTCACCGGCACGATCTCGTCGACGAAGCGGCCGGCCTTGCGCGCCGCCTCGCACTTCTGCTGGCTGGTGGCCGCGAACTCGTCCTGCTCGGCGCGCGCGATCGAGTACTGCTCCGCCAGCGTCTCGGCGGTCTCGCCCATGATCCGGCCGCAGAGCGGGCACAGGAAGCCGTCGCGGTACATGCCGTCGATGAGCTCGCCGTCGCCGAGGCGGTAACCCCAGCGCGCGCGCTCGAGCATGTAGGGCACGCGGCTCATCGACTCGGCGCCGCCCGCCAGCACCACGTCGGCCTCGCCGTCGCGGATCACGCCGGCCGCCGACACGATCGCCTGCAGGCCCGAGGCGCACGCCATGTTGATGGTGAACGCCGGCGCGCTGTCGGGCAGGCCGGCCCGACGCCCCACCTGGCGCGCCGGGTTGGGGCCGCCGCCCGCCTGCCGCGCGTTGCCGAACACGGTGTAGCCCACCGCCTTCGGGTCCAGGCCCGCGCGCTCGAGGCTGGCGCGCGCGGCGAAGCCGCCCAGCTCGGCGGCGGTGAGCGAGGCGAGCGCGCCGCCGAAGCGGCCGATCGGGGTGCGGACAGGGGACGCGAGGACGATGTCGGTCATCGAGGGGGCTCCGGGTGAGGTCGGGCGCACGGGTTCCGATGGCGGCGGACTATAGCATCGCCGACCGGAACGCGGCCCATGCCCCGGCGCCGCTCAGACGCCGCGGTACAGGCTGCACGACCTGCACACCGCGTCCATCCCGCTCGCCCGCGCCTGGAAGCTGCGACGCAATCCCACCAGGCGCGGATGATTGCGCAGCCCGGCCGCGGCGTAGTCGCGGGCGAAGCCCACGTTCTCGATGCCGTGATCCTCGCCGTAGTCGCAGGTCCCGAGCGAGCCATCGATGTTGACGTGCGCCCCCACCCAGAGCTGGTAGCAGCCGCGGCGCCGGCGCTCGGCCTCGCTGCCGTGGAAGTCGGTCCCGCGCCAGCCCAGCGGGCTGCTGCCCTGCACCACCACGAAGCGCCACACGCCGATCTCCCGCGCCAGCGCCGCCACCTCGGATCCCTCGTGGCGGTTGTGATCGAACTCGATGAACTGGAGCTCGATGTCCGGCCTGGTGCGCCCGCGCTCGCGCTTCAGGGCCACCAGCCGACGCAGGTTCGCGAGCACGCGCTCGAGGCTCCCACCCGCCCGATAGCGCGCGTAGGTCGCCTGGGTGATCCCGTCCACGCACACGATCAGGTGGTCGAGCCCGCTCGCGAGCAGCGCCTCGAGCCGCGCGTCGTCGAGCGGCATGGAGAAGTTGCTGCTGACGCAGGATCCGACCCGCTGGTCGGTCAGGTGCCGCACCATGTCGAAGAGGGCGGGATTGAGCAGTGGCTCGCCCTCGTCGTACAAGTTGACCTTGAGCAGGTGCGGGAGGAAGTCGCGCACGGAGGCCTTGAAGCACTCGAGGTCCATGAGCCGCGGCCGGCTCGGATCCGCGGGCACCGCGCCCTGCGCGATCAGGCAACCGGGGCAGCGCAGGTTGCACAGCTCGGAGACGCACACGCGCAGGTAGAACGGGTGCGACTCGAGCACGTCCCGGGTGGCGCGCATCTCGGACAGGCAGCGCACCAGGTTGGCGAGCCGGCGGGGCGTCATCCGCCGCACCAGGAACCCCGCGTGGCGCCGGGCGCTCCACATCATCATGGAGCCGTGCTGGATGTCGCCGGACTCGATCCGCCTGACCATTCGCCCTCCCCGGGGCTGCGAGGGCCGTGCCTCGCAGCGAGTCTAGCACCGGCGACCGGGCGTGGACCGGACGAGTTCCCCTTCCCCATGGCGCACGGGTCGCCCCGGCGCTAGCCTCCCGCTCGTGGCCCGATCTGCGGGTCCGGGGCGGGATGGCTGGCCGGCGCACCCGGCGTCGCGGCGTCCCGCCGGGCCGCCCGTGAGGCATCGCGTGGAACCCGACGACGCGCCGCGGTGCTGCGTGACCGTGGACCTCCATGCCGTCGACCTGCCCGAGGACGTCGCGTTCGCGTCCGAATGGCTGGCGGGCGCGGGCGTGGCGGCCACGTTCTTCATCCCCAGCACGCTGCTGCTCGAGCCCCGCTACGCGACCGTCCTGCGGGCTCTGCCGGGACTCGGGCACGAGGTCGCGAGCCACTCGCACCAGCACGATTGGGAGGAGGCTGACGCGCTCGTCAGCGGCCGCGGACTCGGGTTCCTGGCCACCTCGCGCTCGCTGCACGAGGACTTCTTCCAGAGCGCCCCGGTGGCGTTCCGCTCGCCCCACTGGAGCACGCTGGCGAGCGCCACCGTGGCGGAGCTGGAGCGGCTCGGCTATCGGGTGGATTCGAGCGCCACCCCTCAGCGCATCCCGCTGCTCAGCTCGCGGCCGTTCGCGGCCGGCTGGCTCTTCACCCCCCGCCGTCCCCACGCGCTCGGACCCCGCCTGCTCGAGGTGCCGACGAGCACCGCGCTGGTGCCGGCGGGCGGCTCGACGTTTCTGATCCTGCGCGAGGGGACGCTCGCCTTCCTCGGCCTGCTCGAGGCCGAGGCGCGCTGGCGCCGCGATCGCGTGCTCGTGGTGCAGCTGCACGTCGAGGATCTCAACCCCGACTCCCGGCGCGAGCGTGGGTTCGGCCCGCTCACCTGGGAGGACCTCGTGCTCCGGCGCCGCGGCGGCGTGGGGCTCAAGTGGTCGCTCCAGGAACGCGACCCGCGCCGCATCGCTCGGTTCCACCATCACATGGTGCAGCGCCTGGCATCGATGCGATGCCGGTGCCTGGCGGAGGTGGCCCGCGCCTGGCGCGAGCGCGAGGGGGCGGAGGCGGCCTGACGGTCCCGCCGGGCGGACGAACCTGCTCTGGCTCGCGCGGCGCGCGGGGCGTATCGTCGTCGGACGTTTCTCGGCGGACGCGACCACCCATCGGAGCCCTGCACCATGCGCAAGCTGATCCCCGTACTCGCCGCCGTCACCCTCCTGCTCCCCGTCGCCGCACGCGCGGCCGGCGAGACCGTCTGGGTCGGTCCGACCGGTGCCTGGGGCACCTACGCGATGGACGACGTCAACGCCGACATCGCGCTCGTCAACGCCGCCATCGGCGGTGCCGGGGTCCGCATGGACGAGGTGCGCAACGGCATGGGCCTGGGAGGCGTCGTGGGCGTGGATCTGCCCGGTCCGCTCTCGTTCGGCGCCGGATACGAGCGGCTCTTCGCCTCGACCGATGCCAGCGACGGCATCGACAAGCTCGAGTACAAGATGCCCGCGAACGCGTTCCGCGGCTTCGGCGAGTACCGCTTCATCGCCACCGGTCCCACCGGTGTCTCGCTCGGCCTGGGCGCCGGCGTGGTCTCGACCTCCGGCGAGGTGGTGGCGTCGTCGTCCGGCACCCCGCTGACCACCAGCAAGGTCACCGGCACCGGCCCGCTGATCGAAGCCCTTGCTGGCGTGTCGCTGCGGGCCAATTCGACGGTCGCACTGACCGGCGAGTTCGGCTACCGCTACGCCAAGGTCGGCGAGGTCAAGGTCGATGGTGAGGTGAGCACCAACACCGACGGCTCCAAGTACACCATCGACTACAGCGGCGTGATGCTGCGCGCCGGGATCCGACTGGCGCTCGGCCACTGAGGCCGTCCGCGAGAGGTCTGCCGCGTGCGTGAGTCGTGGCGGACGCGCCTGCAGCGCTGGGGATTCAACTGGTACCCCGTCTACCGGGGCACCGGCGCGTGGCTCACGTACGTCGCCGCGGACTGGAGCGAGGTCCGCCTGCGCCTGCCGCTCGGTTGGGCGACCCGCAACTACGTGGGGACCATCTTCGGCGGCAGCATGAGCGGCGCCGTCGACCCCGTCTACATGGTGATGCTGATGAAGCTCCTCGGCCCCGACTACGTGGTGTGGGACAAGTCGGCGTCGATCGAGTTCCTGCGACCCGGGCGCGCCACGCTGTTCGCCACGTTCCGCGTGGACGCCGGGGAGCTCGCCACCATCCGCGATGCGGTCGCAGCGGCGGGTCGCGTCGAGCGCGAATACGCCGTGGAGCTCGAGGACGCGACCGGCGAGGTCCACGCCCGCTGCCTCAAGCGCCTGAGCATCCGGCGGGCGAAGGGCGCGTGAGCACGCTCGCCTCCGGCTCACCAGCGTGAAGCCGGGCGCACGGTCGGGCCAGACCTGTGCCTCAGCGTATGAGGAAGCCGGGACCTCGGTGATGCGGGCGACGTCGTCCATGGTGAGATGGCCGCCGCCGCCCGAGTGAGCGCTGCGTCCACCGATAGGTCCCGACATCCTGTGGATCGCGCGGATGGATCCGTCCGACCGGCGGCGCGCCACGCGCTTCAGCGTTCGCCGGCCGAGAGTCAACTGCGCCGCGCGACGACGCGGAACGGAACGGCTGGTCTGATCTGTTGCCAGTGTTCCCGGTCTGGATCGCGATCCTCCTTCGAGCGCCGATGATGCGCGCGAGCAGTCATGCGGCCGGTCTGCTCTGTCACCCGTGTGCCCGGGCTGGACCGACGATTCCGCTTGACACGCTTTGCGGGCACAGGCGTGCGCAGGTCGATGCCCGTGCTCCGATCGCGCGCGTGCGTGCGCAGGTTGCGCGCTGACGCCATCGCGGCGCTTCGCGGCGTTTGGCTTTCATGACGCCACGCGATGTGCGCTCTGCGGGCACGCACGAACGCGACGAACGCGCGTGCTATAGAGTAGAGAGTGCCCTCGCGACTTCGCCCCCGTTGCGGAGTCCCGCCATGAAGTGCTACTCGCTGTCGCACCTGTCGGACCACGTCCTGCTGCATGCCCTGACCCAGCTCGTCGCGCAGGACCGCACCACCACCGCCGCGATGCTCGCCCACCTCGCCGAGGTCGATGCCCGCAGGCTCTACCTGCCCGCGGGCTACCCGTCCATGTATGCCTGGTGCGTGGGCGAGCTGGGGCTGTCCGAGGACGCCGCCTTCAAGCGCATCCGGGCGGCGCGAGCGGCCCGCGAGTTCCCCGCCATCTTCCCGATGCTCGCGGACGGCCGGCTGAACCTGACCGCGGTCCTGTCGCTGGCGCCCTACCTGACCCCCGACACGGCCGACGGACTGCTGCGCGGCGGCGGCGAACCAGTCCAAGGCCGACGCTCGAGCGGCTGCTGGCCGAGCGCTTCCCGCGGCCGGACCTGCCGACCCTGGTGATGGCCGCCGCGGATGGTCAACTCGCTCCGGAGCGAGTTGCGGGCACGCCCGGAATTGTCATGCCAACTCGCTCCAGAGCGAGTTGAGGAGTTGTCATGCGAACTGGCCGCACGGCCAGTTCAGGACGATGTCAATCAACAGGCCCCGGGGCATGTTGATCAGCGCGCACGGGACTGGCTCCCTCTCGCACCCGGCCGCTTCGCGCTTCAGCTCACCATCGGGCAGGACACCCACGACAAGCTGCGCTACGCCCAGGCCCTGCTCGGGCACGCCGTCCCCTCCGGCGACCTGGCGCAAGTGCTGGACCGTGCCATGGACGCGCTGATCACCAGGCTCGAACAGCGCCGCTTCGCCGCCGCCGCGCGTTCGCGCCCGAGTTGCCGGCGTCGCGCCGAGGACACTCGCTACGTGCCCGCCGCCATCCGGCGCGCGGTGTGGCAGCGCGATGGCGGCCAGTGCACGTTCGTGAGCGACACCGGTCACCGCTGCGAAGCCCGCACGCGGCTGGAGTTCGACCACATCGACCCGTTCGCGCGCGGCGGCCAGGCCACGCCGGCGCGGATGCGCCTGCGCTGCCGGGCCCACAACCAGTTCGAGGCCGAGCGCACGTACGGCGCCGACTTCATGCGCCACAAGCGCGAGCAGGCGCGGCGCGGGACGACCGCGGCCCGCGTGACGGGGCAGGGGCGCGAGACCGCCTGGACCCACGCTACCGGCCGGGCTCGTGACGCGGTGGCGGCGCAGGAGCGCGCGGTCGCCCTCGCAATCGAGCGCGAGCGAATGGCCGCGCGTCAGGCCCGCGCGGACGAGGTGATCCCATGGCTGCGCGGCCTTGGCTTCCGGGCCGACGAGGCGCGCCGTGCGGCGACGGCATGTGACGACATGCCCGACGCGCCGCTCGAGGCACGGGTCCGCGCCGCGCTCGCGAGCCTGGCGCCCTCGAGCGCACGCAAGGAGTCCGGGCACCCATCGATGGCCCGCGCTTGGTGCAGCGCCAACGGGGCGATGAGTGGGATCACCGGATGAGGAACCCGCTGCCCTGCCAAGCCTGGGCGATCGAATGGCGCGCCGTCCGCTCTCGCTCTACTTCCTCCCCACCGTCAGCAGCAGCTCGTTCGGGCCCTCCCAGCCGTTGGGAGTCGTGAACACGCTCAGCTTCGTCTCGATGTCGGCCCACGCTGCGGCCTTCGCCGCGTCGTCGAGCCGGCCCAGGATCTGCAGGATCGGTCCGGTCGAGGTACGGAGGAACTCCATGTAGTGCTGAACCGACGGCAGCCGGAACGGCGCGGACAGCCGCATGGTGTGCACCTCCTTGAACCTGGCCTGCTCGAACAGCTGCTCGATGAAGCCGGGCTCGCCCAGGCTGAGCAGCCCCCCGGGCTGGTAGGGGTCGCGCGGCGGCAGGCCGGCGTGCTGGAGTGCGGTCACCATCACCGTCACCACGCAGGGGTTGGTCCGTGGCTCGGACATCACCAGTGTGCACGCGCGGCCATCGGGCTTCACGCCGCGGTGCATCTCGCGCAGCCCGCGCAGCGCATCGGGGAAGAACATCAGTCCGAGCCGGCAGATCGCGGCATCGAAGCTCGACTCCTCGACGCCCAGGTCCTCGCCGTCGACGGCCAGGGTCTCGACATTGGTGAGCCCGGCGCGTTCTGCGTTCTCGCGCGCGAACGCGAGGATGCCGGACGACAGGTCGGTCGCCAGCACGCTGCCGGTCGGGCCGACGCGGCGCGCGATGTCCAGGGTCTGGTCGCCGGCGCCGGCGGCGACGTCGAGCACGCGCATGCCGGGCCCGATCTCCGCGGCCTCGAGCATGGCGGCGGTGGAGTCCGCCAGCCACGCGCGGATCCACGGCGTCTGCTCGTTCCAGCCCTTCCCCGTCCGGTCCCACTGCTCCCGCGTCGCGGCCTTGAACTGCGCGGGATCGAAAGCCGGCTTCGACTCCATGCTCCCTCCGAGGTGGCCCGGACGATGTCAGCTCATGCGCTTCGCCATCATCACCAGCGCCGCGCCGGTGAAGTATGCCACCACCCAGTAGAGGTAGGCGACGCGCGAGTACCGGTGCAGGCCCGTGCCGAGCGGGGCGTCACCGGACTTCAGCCAGTGAGTCCAGATCAGGAAGGTGTCGAGCGCCATCGCGGCGAGCGCGGAGTAGCCGAGCACGCCGTGCAGGCTGAGGCCCTCGCGCCGGGTGGCGAGGATCATCAGCAGCGTGGCGGTGACGTCGAAGGCCACGCCGGCGGTCAGGAAGCCGCGCACGCCGGTCCGGGCACGGCGCGTGCGCATCTCCTTGGTCGCGCCGACGGTGTAGAGGATGAGGGCGGCGGTGACCGTGGTCACCGCCGCCATACGCAGCGGCGTCATTCGACATCCTTTCATCCCGGGCCGGGCCGGGCGGTCATCGCGCGGCGGGCGGGCGCCGCGGGCGCCACCGCCCGCTCACCGGTCGGGCGTGGAACCCGTGTGCTTCTCACTCCCAGCCGATGGTGCGTCCCTTGTTCTGCTTCTGCAGCCACGCCATGAGCGGCTGGAAGTACTCCACCATCGCGCGCGTCGACAGGTCCTCGCCGGTGGCCTCCCTGAGCACCAGGCGCCAGTCGCGGGTCGCGCCCTGCTGCATGATGCCGCGCAGGAAGTCGCCGACCTGTCGGTTGTCGGCGTACGAGCATGCGTGCGGATCCTGGTGCAGGATCTTCCTCGCGATGTGGTCGTGGAGCTGGAACTTGAACACGGTCGCGATGGCGTACGAGTAGTAGTAGCAGGGCGTGTCGTTGATATGGGTCTTGGTGGCCGGGTCGCAGAACTCCTCGCCGCGCGGCACTCGGCGGCTCGATGCCCTGGAAGTCGCCGACGTACTTCCACCAGCGTGCGTTCCACTGGTCGCTCGGCAGCCCCTTGGCGTACACGTCCGCTTCCCAGTGGGTCATGGTGCCCGAGCTCCACATCAGGAACGGCACCGACTCGAGCGCGTCCTGCAACAGGTGGCGGATCTGCTCGTCCTGGGTGACCTTGCCGGGCTCGAGCAGGCCCATCCACACCAGGTAGGGCTGCTGGCCCGACGCCAGCGAGATCAGCTCGCCCATGCCCTCGTGGAACGAAGGGTTGGCGCCGTCGCGCAGCAGCGGCGGCACCTCGGGGCGCGTGTACGACATGAAGTAGTAGCCGTGGCCGAGCTCGTGGTGGACGGTGCGCCACCACCACTCGTCGGGCTGCACGCTCATCAGCGAGCGGATGTCGGTGTCGAGGTCGATGTGCCAGCACGAGGCGTGGGCGTTCTTCTTGCGCTTGCTGTCGGCGGGCAGCGCGTAGAGGTCGCTGCGCTCCCAGAAGGTCCTGGGCAGCGGCGCGAAGCCGAGGCCGGCGTAGAAGCGCTCACCGCTCTTGACCACGAACTCGGCCGACTTGTCCTTGAACGCGGCGTCGAGGCTCGAGGACGGCGACAGCGCCTGCCACTCCTGGCCCCAGCGGTTCGGCAGCCAGTGCGCGGGGATGCGCCCGGGCACCGGCTGGTGATAGCGCTTCGCCAGCTCGTAGCGCGCCCAGGTGTGGAGCTGCAGGTAGAGCGGCCGCAGCTCGCGCATGAACTCCTCGTTGAGCTTGAGCATCTCGTCCGTGGTCATGTCGTACTTGGCGACCTGGAGCGTGAAGTAGTCCGGGTAGCCCAGCTCGCGCGCCACGCCATTGCGCAGCCCCTGCAGCTTCTCGAGCCCGGGCCGCAACTCGATGCCCATCTTCTTCGAGGCTTCCCACACCGCGAGCCGCCGGCTCACATCGGTCATCGCGACCAGGCTGTCGTCGATCCCGTTGGCGGTGATCGGCTGGCCGTCGAGCACGTAGGTGTAGCCGTTCATGCTCGAGGCCTGGTGGGTCTCCGCGTCGATGCGCGCGCTCACCAGCTCGGGGTTGGTCATCGGCCCCTCGGCGGCGTTGAGCAGCACGCGCTTGAGCTCACGCACGGAGAGCGGGTCGAGCTCGGTGGCGTGCTCGAGCAGCGCGCGCGCCTCGGTGATGATCGCGGGATTGCCGTTGAACGCGGCGTACGCCTTGTTCGCGGCGGCCGAGGCGGCATCGTGCTCGGGGCTCACGTCGGTGGCGGCATCCCACTGTGCGCGGCTGTTGACTCCGTAGAGCGCCTGGTACGAGGCGTTGACCAGCGCCAGGAAGCGGTCGGTGCGCTCCTGGAGCGGGCTCTTCGCCGCCTGGGCGTGAGCCGCGGGCGCGAGCGCCAGCGCGAGGACGAGGCTCGCGAGCAGCGCGAGCCGGCGGGACGGACGAGGACCACGCATGGGCTGCCTCCGGTTGCGGTGGCGGAGACGCCCGGCGAAGCCACCGGGCCGGGCGTCCGGTACACGAGCACACGGCAGGCTAGCAGAGTGCGGCGCGCGGCACGAAGCGGTCAGCGCGCGCGGTCAGAGCGTGACCGCGGTCAGCGCGTGACCACCACGCGCGCGCGGGCGGAGCGCTCGCCCTGGGTGAGCCGGAGCAGGTAGACACCGGGCGCGCGCGGCGCCATGCGCACCACGTGCTCGCCGGCACCGAGCCCGGCCAGCGGGCGCGATTCGACGCGCCGGCCCGCGATATCGATCAGCTCGAGCGTGCCGGGCGCGTCGGTCTCGAGCGCGAACGCCACCCTCAGATCGTCGTCGGGCGCCGGGTTCACGAGCGGTCCGCGCAGCGCGAAACCGAGTGTCCCCGGCACCTGGATCCACACCTCGCCCAACGGCTGCACCGGGCCCGCCGGCACCAGGCGGAAGCCATAGCGCGTCCCGCCGGTGACGGCGCGATCCTCGAAGCGCGCGTAACCCTCCCCGTCGGTCGTGGTGCTGCCGACCGTGCGCCAGTCCGAGTCGGAGGTGCGGCGCTCCACGGCGAGCGCGCCTGCGCCGGAGCCGCTCAGCTGCCAGGTGAGCGCGACGCGGTCGCGATCGGCGCGCGCGTCGGCGAGCGCCGCCGTCACCGGCACCGGGAGGGCGAAGTCGCGGTCGCGCAGCAGCTGCGCGCCCGCGGCGTGCGCCTGGATGTCGGCGACCTCAGCGCCACCGACCAGCGCGAAGTCCACCACCAGGCTGTCGCCGAGCGCGAGCGAGGCGAACGGACCGATGGAGAGCAGCGTCATCGGATCGCCACTCACTGGCATCACGTCGGGGCTGGTGAGCGGGTCGAGGGTGCCGGCGCTCATGAGCGCGTAGCGCTCGCCATCCTCGTCACGCACCGGCGTGCCGGGCGCGAAGCCCCACGCCCCGAGCGTGACGTGCTGGCCCTGCGCCGGATCGGGCGGCGTGAGCAGCTGCACCCCCATCCACGCCGGCGTCACCGCGAACGCGCATCCGGCCGGGATCGGGTAGCCCGAGCAACGGTGCTCGCGCAGCAGGCGCAGCGAGCCGTCCCAGGCCAGCAGCGCCTTGTTCCACCACGAGCCGTACGGGCTGCCGCTGCTGGTCGGCGGCCAGGTCGTGTACGCGTTCCTGGGACCGCTCGCCAGCTCGATGTAGAGCCCGACGTGGACGGCGCTCAGCGGCGAGTCGGTCTTGATGACGTAGCGCAGGAAGACGACATGGGAGAGATCGGCGAGGGACCAGGCGTAGCTCTCCTGGCGCACCCGCAGGCCGAGCGGGCGATGGTCCTCGCTCGCGCCGGAGGCGCGCCGGGCCGGACGGTCGCTGAAGGTGGCGACGTGGTCGAGCTCGCTCACCGCGTCGGGAGCGAAGTACGCGCCGCCGGGCAGGGTCGAGCGGCGCGCGAGGTCGAGCCCGGCCGGCGTGAACTCGGTGAAGCCCGGGGTCGACAGGCCGACGTTGGGATCCAGCATGGCGCAGGTCACGCCGGTGAAGGCGCCGAGAGCGTCGTCCCCCACCGCGCCGATCCACAGACCGCCCAGGGGCAGATGCTCGTAGCCGGTCCCGAGCGGGTATTCGAGCGACGCGGCCCGGCTGGCGAAATCGTTGCCGAGGATGCCGTAGTTGGTGAGGGTCACGCCGACGAGGTTCGCCGCGCACACGCGGGTGGCGTAAGCGATCGAATCGGCGGGCGCGGCGAGGGCCGGGGTCGCGGCGAGCAGCAGCGACAGGACCGGGGCGAGGGCGATGAGGGAGCGGCGCATGGGGCCTCCGACGCTGCGGTCTCCAGCAGGGATCCACGTCCAAGTCCAGCCCCACGCATACCGCCGGACCATGGCCTGCGCATGCGCCGCGACGCTCGGCAGCTCCGCCGCGGCCCGGGCGATCGGCACGCGCGCAGCGAAAAAGCCCTCGCCAGTCCCGGGCCGACGGGCTAGATTCCCGCCGACGGCCGGTCCATCGCTCCCGCGCCGCGCGCGGCCCCCACTCGCGTGCTCCTCCCAGCTGCCGCGCATCCGTATGCGATCGTTCGAGGCCTGTCCCCCTGAGGCTCCTCCGGATGATGTCGCGGCCCCTCCGCAGCTCGCCGGGCTTCACTTGACCCGGCCACGCCAGTGACGCCCCACCGCTCGTCGCACGCTCGGATCCCCCCACCCCTAGGAGACCCCTCGTCATGAAGCGTGTCGCATCGTTGTTCGCGCTGCTGGCCATCCTCGCCACCGCGCCCGCATGGGCGCAGGTCCCGTCGACCATGAGCTACCAGGGCGTGCTCACCGACGGCGCCGGCAACCTCGTCCCGGATGGCGCCTACAACCTGACCTTCAAGCTCTACGACGTGCCCGTGCTGGGCGCGGCGCTGTGGACCGAGACCCAGGCCGGCGTCACCGTGACCAAGGGCGGCTTCGCGGTCATCCTCGGCATCATCACCCCGATCGCGCTGCCCTTCGACAAGACCTACTACCTCGGCATCGCGGTGGGCGCGAACCCCGAGATGACGCCGCGCATCACGCTGGCGTCGTCGCCCTACGGCCTGTCGCTGCGCCTGCCCTTCGACGGCAGCGCCAGCAGCGGCGGCGCCGCGCTCGGCATCCACAACAACGGCGCCGGCGCGGCCATCGTCGCCGATCCGACGCTCCAGGCCGGCACCGCGGTCCGCGACGGCTACATCCGCGCCTTCGCCGGCGGCCAGCGAGGCCTCGAGGTCGGACCGTTCGGCTCGCTCGGCAGCTACCTGCACTGGCTCAACCCCACGTCGAACTTCCTGGGCGGATTCGAGCCCGACGGCAATGGCGGCGACGCCGGGTACTTCTGGATCAATGGTGGGAACTCCAGCGGCGGCTTCTACGTCGACGGCTACGCCGGCGGGGCCTCCACCGGCCCGTACGTCTCGATCTTCGGGCCTTCCAGTAGCACTTTCTTCGACACCAACTCGGGTGGGGATGCCGCGGTCTCGCTGCCCGCGGATGCGGTCAGCTCGGGCGAGATCCTCGATGAGCCGGGGATCAGCCAGGGGCGTTCCAGCTCGGTGACTTTCACCGACGCGGCGTTCTCGGACGCGGCGAGCACGACCATCACCATCCCCGCTCCCGGCTACATCGTCCTCGAGGGCGACGGCCAGGTGAACCTGTGGGGGACGGCGCTGTCGAACTACGCCCACGTCCAGATCACCCAGACCACGCCGGGCGTCGCCGACTTCACCCAGTACGGCTACCTGGGCTTCAACAGCTATGCCGGGTCCGGCGACAACTTCTTCCTGGCTCACACCCAGCGCGTGTTCTACAAGGGCGCGGCCGGGGCCTACACGTTCTACTTCCAGCTCAAGAAGCAGACCGCGAACGGCTCCGCCTACATCTGGCAGCCGACGCTGCGCGCCAGCTACTACCCGACCTCGTACGGCACGGTGACGGCCGTCGTGGCCAACGGTCCGGAGTCGGCGCAGTTCTCGTCCTCGCGTCAGGTGATCAGTGAAGGCTCCGCCCAGCAGCCGGGGAGCAGTGGCGTCCAGGTCGATCTGCGCGAGCTCGAGCTGCGCGCCGCCCAGGCCCGCGCCGACGCCGAGCGTGCCGAGCGCCAGCTGCTCGAGGCGCGGATCGCGCGTCAGCACGAGGGCATGACCGCGCCGAAGCCGGCGAAGTGAGGCCGCCATGTCCCGACGATCGCGTCCCTCACCTCGAGGTGGCACCATGAGACTTCGCATCGTGACGATGGCGCTGCTGGGGATCGCGGTGGCGGCTTCGGCCGCCCACGCGATCCCGCCCTACGCGCTGCGCGGCGGCGTGCTCGGCCAGGGCGGCAATCCGACCGCGGGCGGCGGCTTCGTGCTCCAGGGCACCGTGGGCCAGCCCGCGACTCTGATGCGCTCGAACAACGCCTTCACCATCCTGTGCTCCGGCTACTGGTGCTTCGGCGGCGTGCGCGTGCTCGCCGTCGGCCCCCCCGGTGGCGGCCCCGGTGGTGACGTCGACCCCGGGCGGCCGACGGAGCTGAGCTTCGGCCCGTCCTACCCCAACCCGACCCGCGGCACCGCGTCGTTCTCGCTCGGGCTGCCGGCCGATGGGACCGTGCGGCTCGCGGTCTACGACGTCACCGGCCGACTGGTCGGCGAGCCGTTCGAGCGGGTGATGCCGGCGGGCTATCACCGGGTGTGGTGGAACACGCCGGGGGAGAAGGCCGGGGTGTACTTCGCCACGCTCTCGGTCGACGGCCGCACCATCGGCCAGCGCCGCATCGTGGTCGTGCACTAGTCTCCCGCCCGTCCGTGTCCACGCCCCGTCGTCGCACCGCTCCCGCGGTGCGCGGCGGGGCGTGCCGCGTCCGGGGCCGGCCGCGTTGGCGTCCGCGGGCGGGCATGGAGTAGCCTCGGGCCATCGAGAGCCGCAGGCATCCGCACCCCGAAGGAGGCGCCTCATGTTCTGTCCGCAGTGCAGGAACGAGTATCCCGCGGGCCAGACGCGGTGCGAGCGCTGCGGCTTGGACCTGGTGGACGAGCTCCCCACCGGCGCGGACGTGGTGCCGCTCGACCTGGTGACCGTGTTCGAGACCGGCGACCAGGATCTCATCCCGGTCGTGCGCGCCCTGCTCGAGGCCGAGCAGATCCCGTGCGTGGTGGACAACGAGCCGGTGACCGAGCCGTTCCCGGGCGTCTCCGCGATCGCCGGCCCGGCGCTGGTGCGCGTCCCGGCGGCGCTCGCCGAGGCCGCGCGCGCGCTCATCGCCGACCGCACGTCCGAGCTCGCCGAGGACAGCACCCCCGAGGAGCCGGGCGCCTGAGCCGATCGCCGCGCACCGCTCTCGTCGCACCCTTCTCCGCGTCCGTCGTGGCGCGCCGCGGCGCGCCTGCGCCCTCCCGGCGACGGTGCTACCATGCCCGGCCGTCGGAACCCGATGTCCAGCATCCCCCGCGGAGGACCGCGGGTCTTCATCCCACCCGGACGAGAAGCGAGGCTCTCGAATGAGGATCAACCGGTCGCATCTCACTTTCGCGCTGGCCGCGGCGCTCCTGCTGGCGGCCGCCCCCGCTCCGGCCAAGGAGCGTTCGGAAGTGGCCGAGAAGTACACCTGGAACCTCACCGACCTCTACCCGTCGGCCGATGCGTGGCAGACGGCCAAGGCCGACCTCGAGAAGCGCATCCCCGAGCTCTCGAAGTTCCAGGGCCGCCTGGGCGAGTCGGCGGACGTCTTCTTCACCGCGCTCGACGCCCGCATGGGCGTGCAGAAGGATCTCGAGCGGCTCAACGTGTATTCGAGCATGCTCAGCGACCAGGACAAGCGGGTCAGCAAGGCGCTCGAGATGAACCAGCAGGCGCAGCAGCTGTTCGTGGACTACAACGCGGCCACCTCGTACATGCAGCCGGAGATCCTCAAGCTCGGCAGCGAGAAGGTGCGCGGGTTCGTCGCGTCGGACAAGCGCCTGGCGCCCTACCAGGTGTTCCTCGACGACATCCTGCGCTGGGAGCCCCACACGCTCGGAGCGTCCGAGGAGCAGATCCTCGCCAAGACCGGCGACATGGCGGGCGCGGGCGGCACGCTGCACGACGTGTTCACGAACTCGGACCTGCCCTACCCGAGCGTGACGCTCTCGGACGGTCAGACCGTGAAGCTCGACGCGCAGGGCTACACCAAGTACCGCGCCTCGACCAACCGTGACGACCGCATGAAGGTGTTCGACGCCTTCTGGTCGCGCTACCGCGAGTTCGAGCAGACGCTGGGCAGCATGCTCTACGCGCAGGTGCAGGCGCACGTGTTCGCCAAGGAGACGCGCAAGTTCGACTCGTGCATGCAGTCGGCGCTGTTCGGTCCCAACGTGCCGCCGGCGGTGTACACGCAGCTCATCAGCGACGTGCACGCCAACCTTCCGACGCTCCACCGCTATCTCAGACTGCGCCAGAGGATGATGGGTGTCGACACGCTGCGCTACGAGGACCTGTACGCGCCGGTGGTGAAGAAGGTCGACCTGCGCTACACCCCCGAGCAGGCGATGGACATGACGCTCAAGGCGGTGGCCCCGCTGGGTCCGGACTACGTCACCACGCTGCAGAAGGGCTTCAACAGCCGCTGGATCGACTGGGAGCCCACCGCCGGCAAGCGCTCGGGCGCCTACAGCACCGGCGCGTTCGGCGTGCACCCGTACCAGCTGCAGAACTTCACCGGCATCTACGACGAGGTGTCGACGCTGGCCCACGAGTCGGGCCACTCGATGCACACCTTCCTGTCGTACGAGCACCAGCCGTACGTGAACTCCGGCTACCCGATCTTCGTGGCCGAGGTGGCGTCGACCTGCAACGAGGCGCTGCTGCTCGACTACATGCTGAAGCAGACCAAGGACCCGGACGTCCGCCTGTTCCTGCTCGGCAGCCGGCTCGACAACCTGCGCACCACGCTGTTCCGGCAGACCCTGTTCGCCGAGTTCGAGCTCAAGATCCACGACATGGCCGAGAAGGGCGAGGCGCTGTCGGGCGAGGCGATGAGCCGGATCTACCTCGACATGCTCAAGCAGTACTACGGTGACGATCAGGGTGTGTGCCGCATCAACCCGATGTACGGCATCGAATGGGCCTACATCCCCCACTTCTACTACAACTTCTACGTGTACTCGTACTCCACCAGCATCGTGGCGTCGTCCTCGATCGCGAACTCGATCCTGGCCGAGGCGACGGCGAAGAAGCCGTCCACCAAGGCGCGCGATGCCTACCTCAACATGCTGTCCTCGGGCTCGTCGAAGTACCCGATCGACCTGCTCAAGGGCGCCGGCGTGGACATGACCACCTCGGCCCCGTTCAACTCGGCGATCGCCGAGATGAACCGCGTCATGGACGAGATGGAGAAGATCGTGGCGGCGCGCAACGCCCCGCCGAAGAAGAAGTAGCCTCGCCGGCAGGGACGCGGACGGCCGCGGCGCGATGCGCGCCGCGGCCGTTCCGTGTCCGGGAGCGTCCCGCGCTCAGCTCAGGTCGAGGACGTCGAGCTCCCAGCGCAGCCCGCGCTTGTGGTCGAACGCCACCACCTCGCGCGGGTCGCTGATGTGCTCCTCGTCGAGGATCAGCACGATCCGCAGTCCGCTCGGCAGCGTCAGGTACGCGCGCTCGCCGTCGAAGCGCACCTCGCAGTCGCGGAACACACCGTAGTCGTTGGTGGAGGCGTTGCAGTGCCAGGTCCGGCGGTCCACGTTGCGGCCGCGATAGGTGGCGGCATGGGCGGGCACCGCGGCGCACAGGAGCGTCGCGGCCAGGAGGGCACAGGCGAGGGCGCGGGACATGGTGCTCGGAACCTCCATGGGGACGAGGATCGCGCCCGATCGACGCGGATCAAGCGTAGCAGGCAGGCCAGCCCGGCCCAAGCGCCCGCTCCCGTTCCGGCCCGCGCCGGGCGGGCCCGCTGCCGCGTCCGGGGCCGCGACGCCCGCGGGTGGGATCGTCCGGCCGGCGCGGCCGGCCGAGGGCGCCCGGAGTCATCTCCGGACGCCCGTCGTCGCGACGCGCCCACCTGAGCGCCTACCTCATGAGCGCCAAGGCGCACGAACTCGCGTCCCCCGGCAGGGCCCCGCACGAAGTTCCGCCTCCACTGAACGGGTGCCTCGCGAACCCCCGCTCGGCCGCGCCAGCACGAATCGCGCGCGCATGCGCGCGCATCCCAGGGGGCGCACGGTGGAGTCTCCATTGGGGTCCCGAACCGCCGCCCCGAGTCCGTCCCCGCACCCCCGCGCCGTCGTCGATCGGGACGCAGTGGCGGCGCGCGGTCACGGCCCGGTCCGCGGCTGAAGGAGATGCGGATGAGGCGCAGCAGTCTGAGCATGGGCTTGGCGGCCGCCGTGATGATGGCCGCACTCTCGCCGGCCGTCAGCACGGCCGCGGGCGGAGGCAGGACGATGACCCGGAGCATCTACGACTTCGACGTCACCACCATCGACGGCAAGGCCCGTTCGCTCGCCGAGTACAAGGGGAAGGCCGTCCTGATCGTGAACACGGCGTCGAAGTGCGGCTTCACCCCGCAGTACCGGTCGCTCGAGGCCCTCTACGAGAAGTACCGGGCGCGCGGCTTCGAGGTGCTCGCATTCCCGGCGAACGATTTCATGGGCCAGGAGCCGGGCACCAACCAGGAGATCCAGAGCTTCTGCGAGCTGAACTACAAGACCACGTTCCCGCTCTTCTCCAAGCTCAGCGTGAAGGGCAAGGAGATCGCGCCGCTCTAAGCCTACCTCACCCATGACTCGGGCTTCCCGGGCGACATCCCCTGGAACTTCACCAAGTTCCTGGTCTCTCCCGAGGGCAGGGTCACCGCGCGCTTCGACCCGCGGACCGACCCGCTCGACTCCAGGCTCGTCGCGGCGCTCGAGGCGCTGCTCCCGGCGAAGCGCTAGCCGCGCTCCCGCCGTGGCGCCGCGCCCCCGCAATGGTGCCGGGCGGCGCCCTGCGGCGGCCGGCGCGCGGGCGCCCGCCGGGACCGCGGACGCCGAGGGCGCCCGGAGTCACCTCCGGACGCCCGTCGTCGCGACGCGCCTGCCTGCGCGCCTACCTCATGAGCGCCACGCGGCGCACGAACTCGCGTCCCCCGGCGCGCATCCGCACGAAGTACATCCCCGCCCCCGCGCGGCCGGCATCGGTCCGCCCGGTCCAGGTCGCGGCGTGCCGCCCGGCCGGATACAGACCCTCGGCGAGCACTGCGACCTCGCGGCCCTGCAGGTCGTGCACGGTGAGGCGCACCCGCGCCTGGCGCGGCAGGTCGAATGCCACCTGACCGGCGCCGCGCATCGGGTTGGGCCGCACCGGCGCGAGCGCGAACTCCACGATCGCCACCGCGTCGACGCCGGTGGTGCCCACGATCGCGAACGCCGCGTCGCTCACGTCCTCGCCGGCGTTGGCGGCGGCATCGTACGCCACCACCTTGAGGCGCGCGTCGGCGCTGGCCGCGCCGGAGACGGTCCAGGCGAACGTGCCGGTGTTGGGCACGCCGCTGGCCAGCGTCTCCCACGGTCCGCCCAGGCCGGCACGCGAGAGCAGCACGTCCACGCCGGTCACGCCGACGTTGTCCGACGCACTCCAGGTGATGGCGTGGCTCGAGCCGGCGGTCCACGACTCGCCGCCGTTGGGAGCGCCCACCGCGACCGACGGCGCCTCGGCGTCGCGGGTGACGAACGACCAGGTCGCGCTGGTGGCGGCGCGCTGGCCGTCGTTCGCGATCGCGTACCACTCGTAGCCGGTGAGCTGCGACCGGCCCGGCCACGGCAGGGTCGCGGTCGCACCGGAGGTCACCGCGTCGACCGTGCCGATGGACGCGAACGCGGGCCCGCCGCCGAGGTCCAGCGGCAGCGTGAACTGGCTGCTGGAGTCCGCGTCGGCCTCCCACTGATCGAGCCACGGCGAGTAGGTACGCACCCGCACCACATCGTTCGCGGGCGAGAACTCGAGGATCCGCATCCAGCCCGAGCCGCCGCTGGCGCGGTCCTGGTAGTCCTGTAGCAGGGTGTGGATGGTGTGGCCGGCGAAGACGTCCGAGCGGCGTCCCTCGCCCGCGGTGTGTCCACACAGCATCAGAGCCACGTTGGGGTGCGCCTTGAGCGCGTCGTACACCCCCTGACCCTGCCCGGTCCATGCCGCCGGGTTGCCGGTGCCGAGCAGGTTGTGCACGGCGATGATCGCCTTGCGACCGGCGTGCGCGGCGAGCAGGCTGTCGGCCCAGGTGACGGCCGCGGCCTGCGGGCTCGTGCTGTACTGCAGGCTGATGAGGATCCAGTCCAGGCCGCCGGCACTGAACAGCGAGAAGTGGTCGTTGGCGCGCGCCGGCTCGCGCTGGCCGCCGCGGTAGGGCCGGCCCGCGAAGCGCGCCGCGCCGAAGTACTGGTTGTAGAAGACCGCCGGCGCGCTGGGATCGCCGTTGGGCGTCTGGTCGTGGTTGCCCACGGTGACGTCGTAGGGCACCCCGTGCGCGAGGCCGGTGGCGATCGGGTCCTCGAGGATCCGCAACGCCGTGTCGGCCCGCATCCACTGGATCTCGGCCGCGTCGCCGGTCTCGCTCAGGTCGCCGATCTGGCTCACGAAGACGATGTTGCGCGCGACGCGGTTGGCGACCACCCACTGGGTCTGCGCCCTGAGCATCGCGCTGCTGCTGGTGCCGGCCTGCGAGGTGTAGTTCTGCGCGTCGGGCAGGAGCACCACGGTGAAGTCCGCCCCGGCCGCGCCCGGCTGGGGACGGCCGTAGAAGGTGACGTCCATCGGATCGCCGTCGGGATCGCTCACCTGCACCGCGAGCGCGGGGCTGATGGCCACGCCGCTGGCGCCATCGGCGGGTCCGGCGTTGGCCGGTGCCGCCGGGGCGTGATTGGCGTGCGCGTCGAACGGCGCGCCGGTCGTCCAGGCGTAGGCGGTGCCGATGACGGTGCCCGGCAACGCCGTGCTCGAGGTCGAAGCCACCGCGGTGCCCGCGCCCTCGTCGAGGCCCCAGCGCGCGACCAGGCCGGCGCGCACGCCGGTGATCGGCGCGTTCATGTCGGCGGCGATCTCGGCCTCGGTGCGGGCGTAGTTCCACACCCGCGCCTCGTCGATCACGCCGTCGAAGTAGCCCTCGGCCACGCCGGTGGAGTTGAGCGCGCTGCCGAGCGCGGCGTGCTGGATGCTGTCGAAGCGCGGAGGCTGGCCCACGGTCGAGGTGTTCTCGAGCGCGCCGTTCAGGTACAGGCGCCAGGTGGCGCCGTCGTAGGTGACCGCCCCGTGATACCACTGGCCGGTCGCGATGGGCGTGACGCCGAACACCGGGTGGTTGAGCCCCGGCGTGGCGCCGGTCGCGCCTTCCTCGAAGTCGGCGGCGAGCACGCCGTCGCTGGCGCGGATGCCGAGGAACCAGTTCATGTCGACGGTGCTGTTCTCGGCCTCGCCGCGGCCCTTGGTGACCAGCGGCACCGCGTACATGCCGCCGGTGCCGGTGTTCGCGGTGGCGCCGGCGCCGTCGCGACGGAACCAGCATTCGACCGTGAACTCGGAGAGCCCGAGCGCGGGCGCGGCACCGAAGCTGACGTAGGCGTTGGTGCCGGCCAGGTCGAGCGCGGTGTTGGACTGCGAAGGCGTCGTGGCGCACGCGGGCGCGGCGTACCCCGAGAAGCCCGCGGCGTTGTGGGCGCGCACCCGGTAGCAGTAGGGCGTGCTCGGCGTCACCTCGAGGTCGGCGTACGTGGCGACGTTCGCGCCGACGCTCGCCAGCAGGGCGTAGGGCCCGTCCACGCCGGCGGTGGAGCGCTCGATCTGGAACGACTGCTCGTCGCTGGACTGGTCGGTCCACTCCAGGTCGATGCGGGCGTGCGTCACCGCGGTGGCGGTGAGGTCGGTCGGGTCGGCCGGGAAGACGAACGCCAGGTCGAACGGCGCCGGCAGGGCCCAGCTCCAGCCGCTCCCGGTGATGGTGCCGCTGACGGCGGTGCCGGCGCCGCCGGCCGCCGTGCTGCCCGCGCCCTCGTCGAGGCCCCAGCGCGCGACCAGTCCGCTGGTCGGCGCGGTGATCGCGGTGTTGGCCGCGGCGCGGATCTCGGTCTCGGTGCGCGCGCGGTCCCACACCCGCGCCTCGTCGAGCGCGCCGTCGAAGTGACCGCTCGCCACCCCGGTGGAGTTGAGCGCCACGCCGAGGCCGGCGTGCTGGATGCTCGCCGACTGCGGGGGCTGACCCACGGTCAGCGTGGCGTCGAGGCTGCCGTCCAGGTAGAGCCGCCAGGTGGTGCCGTCGTAGGTCGCGGCGGCGTGGTACCAGCGCCCGCGCGCCACCGGCGTCGCGCCGATCACCGGATGGTTGAGCCCGGGGGTGGTGCCCGCCGCGCCCTCCTCGAAGTCCGCGACCAGCACGCTGTCGGTCCCGCGGATGCCGAGGAACCAGTTCATGTCGACGTTGCTGCCATCGGTCTCGGCCATGCCCTTGGTCACCAGCGGCAGCGCGACCACGCCGCCACTGCCGGTGCTGGCGGTGGCGCCGGTGCCGTCGCGGCGGAACCAGGTCTCGAGCGTGAACTGGGGCAGGCCGAGCGCAGCGGCGTTGCCGAAGGTCACGGAGCCGTTCGAAGCGCCGAGCCTGAGCGCATAGCTGAGCGCGAAGGGTGCACCGCCGACCCAGGTCGGGGCCGTTCACCAGCGTGCCCCCGGCGCCGCCCGCCACTGAATTGCCGGCGGAGGTGCCGGCGCCCTCGTCGAGGCCCCAGCGTCCGAGCAGCCCGGCGCCCGAGGTGAGCCCCCCGGCGAGTCCGCTCAGGATCTGCGGCTGGGTGCGCGCCACGTTCCAGATGCGCGCCTCGTCGAGGGTGCCGAGGAAGTACCCCGCGGCGGCGCCGGTCGAGGTCATGGCGGTGCCGAGCGCGGCGTGCTGGATGCTGGTGGAGGCGGGCGCGATGCCGGCGGCCAGCGTGGTGTCCTTCTCGATCGCACCATTCAGGTAGAGCCGGTAGCGCCCGGTCGCGGCGTCGAAGGTGAGCGCGGCGTGATACCAGAGGTTGAGCTGGATCGCCGTCACGCCGGCGATGGGATGATTGGGGCCGGAGCCCTCCTCGAAGTCCCCCGCGATCACGCCGTCGGAGCGGATGCCGAGGAAGTAGTTCATGTTGAGGTTGGCCGGAGTCTCGGCCTCGCCGCGCCCCTTGGTGACGAGCGGGATGGCGTTGGCGAGCCCGCCGGTGCCGGTGGTGGTGGTCACGCCGGTGCCTTCGCGCCGGAACCAGCACTCGACGGTGAAGGTGCTGGCCCCCAGGGACGAGGCGGTGCCGAAGGTGACGTGGTCGTTGACCCCATCGAGCTTCACGCCGGTCTGGGCTTGGGCGCCGCCGCTGGGGATCAGCGGGAACACCAGCGCCAGCGCGAGGGCCAGCAACCGGCGCGGGACGGGGATCGAGGGGTAGCGGCTGGTGGGCATTCACGGCTCCGAATCGTGCGTCGAGCGCGTCGCGCTCATGGCTCCATCGAGGATCGGCCGCCGTCCAGGGGTGGACGGAGCCCCGGCGCGTCATGCGACCGGATGGGATGGGGCCGCCGCGTGGGATGCGGCGGGTGCACGAGCAGGAGGTGCCCATGCCGGCTGTGTCGCCGCGGGGTCGGCCCGCGACGACACGTCCTCCCCGCGCGCTTCCGGGACGGGATCGGCGCGGGCGGCCAGGAGCAGGGACCCTGCAGGATGCGGCTCACGGCTGTCAGTAGGGTCCTGACGCTCTTGATGGTACCGCAGAACCAGGGCGCAACCTCAAGTCCCTCTTCCCCGCCCGCCCTTCTGGGTGCGACGACCGGCGGGTGTTTCCTCTCGATACGGTCCCGGGGCTACAGTGGGGCTGACCTCGGAGGGTTCACCCCCGGCGCGTGATGGCCGTCCCTGGCCTCCCGCGCACGGCCGTCCGCCCTGAGTCCGACCTCCAGCCACGGCCCGCCCATGCGCCTGTTCCGCCGCCTCGTCCCCTACCTGCTCCTGCTGGTGTTCCTGGCGCTGGCCGTCGCCATCACCAGCTTCCTGCGCCGCCCCCCCGTGGCCGACGTGGCGGAGGTGCGCCGCGAGACCGTGGAGCGCACCCTGGCGGTGACCGGGCGCCTGCGCCCCACGCACCGCAACCGCATCACCGCGCTGGTGGCCGGGCGGCTGGTGGCGCTGCCGTGCGAGGAGGGCGACGCGGTGAAGCGCGGCCAGGTGCTGGCGCGCATCGACGACGAGGGCGCGCGCGCCGCACTCGCGCAGGCGGTGGCGCGCGCGGCGGCCCAGGCGCCGACCGCGGCGCAGGCGCATCGCGACCTGACGCGCGCGCAGGCGCTGCAGGCGCAGGGACTCGTCGCCGACCAGCAGCTCGAGCAGGCGCGCCGCGCCGCCGATGACGCCGACGCCACCCTGCGCGCGCTGCGCGAGAGCGTGCGCGAAGCGCGCGCCCGGCTCGAGGACCACGTGGTGCGCTCGCCCGTGGACGGCTTCGTGCTCGAGCGCCCGGTGGACCCCGGCCAGACCGTCACCACCCAGACCGTGGTGGTCGAGGTGGCGACCGCGCGCGACCCGCTGATCGAGGCCGACGTGGACGAGCAGTACCTGGCCGAGCTGCGCCTCGGCATGCCGGCGCTGGTCGCGCCGCTCACCGGCCGGCGCACGCTCTACCACGCCCAGGTGGTCTACATCGGCCGCGTGGTGGACGCGGCCAGCGGCGCGGTGGTCGTGCGCATGCGCTTCACCGACCCGCCCCCCGCGCTGCCGGCGGGGCTCTCGCTCGACGTCAACCTCGCCATCGAGCGCCACCCCGACGCGGTGACCGTGCCGCGCCACGCGGTGGCGGGGCTCGGGCTCGAGCCCTGGGTGCTGGTGGTGCGCGGGGATCGCACCGAGCGGCGCGCGGTGGACATCATCGACTGGCCTTCGGAGCGCGTGGTGGTGCGGCGCGGTCTCACGCCCGGCGAGCGCGTGGTGCTGGAGCCGCGCAAGGTGCCGGCCGGCACGCAGGTGCGTCCGAGGCTCGCGGCCGATGGGCTATGAGCTGAGGATCGCGCTGCGCTACATCCGCAGCGGCCGGGTGCAGACCGTGCTCATCGTGTCGGTGGTCACGGTGGGTATCCTGGTCTACACGTTCATGGCAGCGCTCATCAACGGCCTCGCCCAGCGACTCACCAACGACGTCATCGGCAACATCGCCCACGTCGTGCTCGAGCCTCCCGAGCGCGACCCCAAGCTCATCCAGTCCCCCGGCGACGCGCGCGTGCTGCTGGCGGTGCTGCGCACCAACAGCCACCGGGTGGCGATCGACGGCTGGCGCGACGCCGCGCGCACCGTGGAGCGGATCCCCGGTGTGACCGCGGTCTCCCCCGCGGTGCAGGCCGGCGGGTTCGTGCAGCGGGGCGAGAAGATCAAGCCCATCCTGCTCTACGGCGTGGGCGTGGACCAGGTCAGCGACATCGTCGAGATCGGGCCGCGGCTGGTGCGGGGCTCCGACGACCTCGGCCCCGGCGAGGTGCTGCTCGGCGTCAAGCTCGCCGACGAGCTGGGCGTGACCACGGGCCAGCGCGTGCGGATCTCGAGCGAGCGCGGTCGCGACCGCCTGCTCTCGGTGCGCGGCATCTTCGACGTCGAGAACGCGAACCTGAACGAGCGGCTGTGCGTCGTCGAGCTCGGCACCGCTCAGAACCTGCTCGACCTGCCCGGCAGCGTCACCCGCATCGACGTCAAGGTGAGTCAGGTGTTCGACGCGCCGCGGATGGCGCGGCAGCTGGCGGGCGCGACCGGGCTCAAGGCCACCGACTGGGTGTCGGAGAACAAGCGCCTCAAGGACGCGCTGCGTGCCCAGGCCAACGTCGGCGACCTGGTGAAGTTCTTCACGGTCCTGCTCATCATCATCGCGGTGGCGAGCCAGCTGCTGCTCGCGGCGCTGCGCCGTCGCTCCGAGATCGGGATCATGCGCAGCATGGGCCTGGGCCGCGCGGCGATCGTGCACATCTTCCTGTGGCAGGGCTTCCTGATCGGATTGATCGGCTCGAGCATCGGCTCGGGGCTGGGCTGGGTGTTCCTGCTCCTGCTCCAGGCGGTGCTCAAGCGCCCCGATGGCACCGCCGCCATCGCGGTGGACCCCGCGCATGGCGAGTACGCCGTGGCGGTGCTGACCGCGACGCTGGCGAGCACCTTCGCCGCCGTCTTCCCCGCGGTCTCGGCCTCGCGCGTCGACCCGGTCACGGTGATCCAGCCATGACCGCCGTGCTGCGCGCGCGCGCGGTGGTCAAGACCTTCACCGACGGCGAGTTCGAGACGCCGGTGCTCAAGGGGATCGATCTGGCGCTCGAGCGCGGCGAGTTCGTCGCCCTCATGGGCCCCAGCGGCAGCGGCAAGAGCACCCTGCTCGCCATCCTCGGCACGCTGCTGCGGCCCACCGCGGGCGCGGTCGAGATCGCGGGACGCGACACCACCGGGCTGAGCGAGAGCGAGCTCACCCGCTTCCGCAACCGCCACCTCGGGTTCGTGTTCCAGATGCACCACCTGCTCCCGGACTTCTCGGCGCTGGAGAACGTGCTGTTCCCGTCGCTGCCCCAGGGTGGCGCGTCGCGCCCCGGGGTGATGGAGCGCGCGCTCGAGGAGCTCGAGCGCGTCGGGCTCCAGGACCGGCTGCACTACCGCCCGGCGGCGCTCTCGGGCGGGCAGAAGCAGCGTGTCGCGGTGGCGCGGGCGCTCATGAACCGGCCCGACGTGGTGCTCGCCGACGAGCCCACCGGGAACCTCGACCGCGAGTCGTCGGCGAGCGTGATGGGGCTGATGCGCGAGCTGTGCCGGGCCGAGGGCATGACCTTCCTGATCAGCACCCACGACGCCGAGGTGGCCACCGCCTGCGACCGCATCATCCGCCTGGTGGACGGCCGGGTGGTGGCGCCGGGCGGGCCCGGACTCAGCCGGTGAGGTGCCGCGCGCGCACCCGCGCGGCGCAGTCCGGGCACAGGCTCACCCGCTTGAGGTCGATCTCCTCGACGTAGGTGGACGAGCGCATCACGCACTCGAACTGGCGGCAGTGGTAGAGGCCGAACTCGTGCCCGAGCTCGTGCACGATCTCCTTCTCGATGCGCTCGTGGAACAGCGCCGCGTCGTGCGGGATGCCGTAGAACTCGTTGGCGAGCCGGTGGGTCGAGATCACGCCCGCGACACCGTCGAGCTGGGCCTGCCCGAACACGAACGTGAGCACCGGGATGAACAGGTCCACGTCCACCACCGCGATCACCTTCTCGGAGGTGCCGCCGGCGAAGGCGATGACCTGCTGGAGCAGCGCGGTGGCGTTGTGCTGGCGGCGCGCGGCGTCGAAGACGCGATCGAGGTCGAGCGCGCGGGCCACCCGCCGCGCGGGCACGCCGAACTCGGCGGTCACGCGCGCGACCAGGGCGTCGCGCTCGCCCACCCGCTGGCGCGAGGCGTCCAGGATGCAGACGCCTGCGGGCACTACGGCTTCCTCAGACCGTATTTCTCGATCTTGTGGTAGAGCGTGGCGCGGTCGATCTGGAGCACCTCCGCCGAGCGCGAGATGTTCCAGTGGTTCTGTTCGAGCACGTTGAGCACGTGCGCCTTCTCCATGCTGGCGAGCGAGCCGCTGGCGGGCAGCGAGCCCTTGCCCAGCACCTGGAACGGCAGGTCCTCCGCGCGCAGCTCGGGGGGCTTGCCCACCACCATCGCGCGCTCGACGGCGTTCTCGAGCTCGCGCACGTTGCCCGGCCAGTCGTAGCGCACCAGCGCGTCGAGGGCCTCGGGCGCGATCCGCATCTCGGGGATGCCGCGCGCGCTGGCGATGCCGGACACGAAGTGATTCGCCAGGCGCGGGATGTCGCCTTTCCGCTCGCGCAGCGGCGGCACGAAGATGCTGAACACGTTGAGGCGGTAGTAGAGGTCCTCGCGGAACGCGCCCTCGGCGACCGCCTTCTCGAGATCGCGGTTGGTGGCGCAGATGACGCGGAAGTCGACCGAGATGATGTCGTTGCCGCCGACGCGGGTGAACTGTTTGGTCTCGAGCACGCGCAGCAGGTCCATCTGCGTCTTCATGTCGATGTTGCCGATCTCGTCGAGGAACAGCGTCCCGCCGTCGGCGAGCTCGAGCTTGCCCTTGCGCCGGTACTGGGCCCCGGTGAAGGCGCCGCGCTCGTGGCCGAACAGCTCGCTCTCGAGCAGGCCCTCGGCCATCGCGCCGCAGTTCACCGTCACGATCGGGAAGTACCGCCGCGCGCTGTTGCCGTGGATGGCCCGCGCCACCAGCTCCTTGCCGGTCCCGCTCTCGCCGCGGATCATCACCGTGGTGTCGGTGCGCGCGACGGTCTGCACCATCTCGAACACCTGGCGCATCTGCGGGGAGTCGCCGACGATCTCCTCGGCGCGCGCGAACTCCGAGATCTGGTCCTGCAGGCGCTCGTTCTGCCTGAGCAGCGCCCGCTGCTTGATGGCGTTCTGGACGATGTGCGAGAGGTGGTCCGGGTCCACCGGCTTGGTGACGTAGTCGAACGCCCCGGCCTTGAGGGCCTGCACCGCGGTGTCCACGGTGGCGTAGGCGGTGATGAAGATCACCGTCACGGTCGGATCGAGCTGGTTGAGGCGTCCCTGCAGCTCCATGCCGTCCATGCCGGGCATCTTGACGTCGAGCAGCAGGATGTCCCAGCGGCGGCCCTGCATCTTCTGCAGCGCCTCGGCGGCGTTGGCGGCGACGTCCACCGTGTAGCCGTCCTCCGCGAACCAGCGCTGGAGCGATTCCCGGACGCTCAGCTCGTCGTCCACGATCAGGATGGCGGTCTTGTCGTTCATATGGGCCTCAGCTCCCGGCATGGCGATCACTCCCCGTGCCGGCGCGGCGGGCTTCGGCGCGGTCGGGTGGCGGGAAGATGAGTGTGAAGGTCGTGCCCCGTCCGGGCTCGGACGCCACGTCGATGGTGGCGCTGTGGCGCTGGGCGATGCCGTAGACCACCGACAGGCCCAGCCCCACCCCCTGCCCGTGGGGCTTGGTGGTGAAGAACGGCTCGAACACGTGAGGCAGGTCGCCGCTCGCGATGCCCACGCCGGTGTCGGCGACCTCGAGGCGCACCGTGCCCGGGGGCTCGCGGCGCGCGACGATGCGCACGGTGCCGCCATCGGGCATGGCGTCGGCCGCATTGACCAGCAGCGCCACCAGGGCCTGCTGCAGCTGGCCTTCGTCGCCGAGCACGCTCACGTCCTCGGGCTCGCACCCGGTCTCCACCGAGACGCGGGCCATCTGCAGGTGGTGGGCCACCAGCATGACCGCGCGGTCGATGGCGTCGCGCACGCTGGCGCGGTGGAACTCCCCCTCCTGCTTGCGCGAGAACAGCAACAGGTTGCGCACGATGTTCCCGCAGCGCTCGGTCTCGCGGACGATCATGTCGAGATCGGCGAGCAGGGTGCGGGTGAAGGGAGCGTCGGGGACGTCGCGGCGCAGGCGCTTGGCCTGGAGCTTGGCGTAGGTGAGGATGCCCGAGAGCGGGTTGTTGAGTTCGTGCGCCACCGAGGCCGCCAGGGTGCCCAGCGAGGCCATCTTCTCGACCTGGAGGATCTGCCGATCCATGCGCTGCAGCTCCTCGGTCTTCTCACGCACGCGGTCCTCGAGCGTCTGCGACCAGCGCTGGTTCTCCTCCTGCGCTTCGCGCAGCGAGCGCGTCATGGCGTTGAACGAGGTGGCGAGCGCGCCGAAGTCGTCGTCGCTGGTCACCGGGATCTCGTGGTCGAGATCGCCGCGCGCCAGCGCCTCGGTGCCGGCGCTGAGCGCGCGGATGGGCCGCCGCACGGTGAAGCGCAGGAAGAACGCCGAGGCCACCGCCACCGCGAGGAAGCCCACCACCGCCCAGGTGGCGGTGCGTCGCTGCGCCAGGCCGATCGCGGCGTCCACGGTGGCCAGCGACATCTGCACGTCGAACACGCCCAGCACGGTGCGCTCGGCGGGCGCCAGATGGCAGCCGCCGGCGGAGCAGGCGGGCTGGTTGCGGACCGGGTGGATCACCCCGACCACGCGGTGGCCATCGCGGTCGCGGTAGACGCGCGCGCGGTTGGCGGTCGGCAGCGCCTCGAGCGGTTTCTCGCTGTCATGGCAGGCCACGCACGCCTCGGCGTGCAGGTCGACCATCCGTCCCTGCTCGGTGGAATCGGTCGAGAAGGTGATCTGGCCGCGCTTGTTGTAGATGCGGATGCTCTCGATGCCCGGCTGGGTGCCGACCGTGCGGGCCATCTGGTAGACGTCCTGCTTGCGGTTCAGCAGCATGCTGTACTGCGTGCTGGCGGCGATGAAGTCGCCGATCCGGCTGGCGCTGGCGATGGCCTGGGAGGTCAGCTCGACGGTGTAGAAGTGGATCGCGAAAGTCGCGAACAGTCCGAACGCGAGCAGGAGCAGGAACAGGGTGCCCGCGAGGACGCGGAAGCTGACGGTGCGCAGCAAGCGCATGGTGTTTCCCCACAATGCCCTTGGGAGGTCACTGCCGACTTTCTCACCACCGTGCGCCAGGCGCAAACGGAGGGCCCCATCCTCGGGACCGAGGACGGGGCCGTCTGCCCCCCCGGCTGCGTTCCGGCACCTGACGCGATGCCCCGGCCGCGCCGGGCCGAGGCGTGCGGTGGGCCGGACGCGGGGCGGGTTCGCCTCGCGCCGGCCGCCCCGGTCAGCCGTACACCCGGCAGAGCAGGTCGAAGTAGCGCGTGACGCCGAGCATCTGCGCCACGTTGTCCAGGGGCGCGCCCCCGTCGGCCAGCGCCGCACCGACGTCGGCGCTGGTGTCGCGCAGCGCCCGGGCGAGCCCGGACTGGAAGCGACGGAGATCCTCACCGTACTCGCGCTCCGCCGATGTCGCGTCCAGCAGCGTCTTCAGCTGCGCGGAGTCGTCGGGCACCTCGAGGTCGTAGAGCCAGCCGTCCTCGAGCGGCGAGGTCGACACCGACGATGGCCGCTCGGCAAGCCGTGGGTTCACGGCGCGCACCGTGCCCTCGAGCGGCGCCGGCAGCGCGAACGTGCCGCCTTCGCTCACGATCCACAGGTGCGCCTGGGCGCGCCGCACCGTCTCGTCCACCGCGGGCGGCACGACCGCACGCGGCATGAGCAGCGCCGCCGCCAGCCCGGGCTCGATGCCGACGCGGTGGAGGGCCGCGGCCGTCCCCGCGGCCCGCCCGCGCTTGACCCAGCAGTGACCCCGGCTGTAGCGCCGGTCCGCCGCCAGCCCACTCGGTTCCGGCGCGGGCGAGGCGCTCGCCCCCGGCGCCTCGCCGCGCGCGAAGTGCGTCCGCATCGCGGCATCGAGCGGACAGTGCTCGCAGTCGAAGCGCCGCTCGCACAGCTGGTACGACAGGATCCCGGCGGTCATCCACACGCACTTGAAGTCACCCTTCGGCACGAGCCTGCAGGCCTTCCCCGACCGCGTGTCCCGCATGGCTGCCTCCCTCCGCCTCAGCTGCCCTGCGAGGCGAGCTGGAGCTCCCGGGCCCAACGGCGCCGCGCGGCATCGCCGGCGGCGTCCTCCGGGGATTCCCCGTGATGCGTGAACACCGGCAGGTGCCGGGCCGCGAGCGCGAAGGCGACGAAGCCGAACGCGACGATGCTCAGCGTCACCGAGATCTCGACCCAGGAGGGGAAGTACGGCTTGCCGGCATACGCCTCGAGACCGGTGATGCTGACGTTCATGCGGTTGAGCACGACACCCAGGATGACCAGGATCGCGCTCGTGAACAGGCCGGTGCGATTCTCGCGGATGCGGCGCTGCGCGAGCAGCAGCATCGGGGCGAACAGGCCGATCGACATCTCCGCCCACCAGAACCAGGTCTCGCTGCGCGGCACGACGAGCAGGCCCAACAGCCCGCGGTAGGCCACGTCGAGCATCCGCATGGTGGCGAGCACGGCGAGCACGACCAGGCAGATGCGGCCGAGCTCGGAGAGCAGCTCCATCTCGAGCCCGCGCTTGAAGGCGCGCGACGAGAGGAACGACTCGAAGATCGTCATCGCCAGGCCGACCGCGATCGCCGACACGAAGAAGAACACCGGCAGGTAGGGCGAGTACCACAGCGGGTAG
The DNA here is from genome assembly GCA_963725865.1 of Candidatus Eiseniibacteriota bacterium. Taxonomy (GTDB): domain Bacteria; phylum Eisenbacteria; class RBG-16-71-46; order RBG-16-71-46; family RBG-16-71-46; genus CAVSAC01. The sequence goes on along the minus strand of CAVSAC010000008.1, from coordinate 4,128 downwards.
ACCTTCTCGGGCACGATCAGGTACATCGAGCCCAGTGACGACTGGTGCAGCGTGGACAACAGCACGCCCAGGATGATGAGCGGGATCATGACGTTGCGCATGAACCGGAGCGCCCGGACCCAGTGGAACCGCTCCAGCACCATCGGCGCGAACTCCAGCGCCAGCACCGTGGTGTAGAGCATCACGCACCACGCGATCTCGAACATGACCGAGCGCGGGTTCCACATGATCAGCGCGTGCCAGATGTTCCACGGCCGCCCGAGATCCACCATCAGCGCGCCGACCACCAGCAGGTAGCCGAGGAACGCGGTAAGGATCGCCGGCCGCACGATGGGCTCGAAGCGCCGGATGTGGAAGATGTGCGTGATGGCCGCGAGCGTGAAGCCACCCGCCGCGAGCGCGACGCCGCACAGGACGTCGAAGCCGATCCACAGGCCCCAGGGGAACTCGTCACTCAGATTCGTGACCGCTCCCAGGCCCTTCCAGTAGCGCAGCACGATGCCGACCGCGCCGGCCGCGAGCAGGACCGCGGCCACCACCCGCCAGAACGTGATCTTCGGCAGCCTCATGGTCATGCCCCCTTCCCGGTGTCGCGCTCCACCGGCAGCCCGCTGATCTCCGCCAGTTGTTGGAGGTTATAACTGCTATCGCTGATGACGAAGTCCGCCTGCGCAGCCAGCTTCACACCGGCAATGCCGCGCCGCAGAATGGCCTTGTCCTCTTCCCAGTTCCAGAGTTCCGGCGGCGTCACATTGTGGTAGTAGAAACAGACGATGCCGCCGTCAATGGTCGAAATAGAATCCATCAGCCCGTGGCGCCCGCCGTAGTGGTAGATGTACAGGTCGGTGGCCGCGAACCGGCCGCCGGGATCACGCCGCAGCTCGGCAGGCGTCACGACCCGGCAGAGGGGCGCGATATCGGACGGCACATCCTCCGGTGGCTGCTCGACCCAGATATGTACGTTGTCGCCTCGGCGCACGAAAAAGCGCCTGCCTGGGTTATCATGCAGCGCCCGATCGCGTCCCTGGCGACCAGGTTCAGATTAAACAGACTGACGCGACGCGGCCTCCTTTTGGACTCGATCAAGCGCAAGCATGCGGCTTCGATTCGATCCGTCACTTTGGTCAGTGTATAGTGGGCCAGCGTCTTCTGGCGGCCCGCCTCTCCCATCGAGGCGGCAGCTGTGCGGTCCGTCAGGCAGTACCGGACCGCACGTGCCAGCGCCGCGTCATCATCGGGCGCAACCAGCAGCCCATCCCGGCCATCCTCGATCAGGGCTTGCACCGCGCCCTTAGCCAGCCCAATGACCGGACGTCCGGCGAGCCAGCCCTCCAGATAGGTCACGCCGAACGCTTCGCCGTGCGACGGCATTGCCATCACATCTGCGGCGGACGAGGGCTGCGAGTTTGACATCCGGTTCGACGCGGCCAAGATTGCGCACCCAGGTCGCGCCCGCATACCGCGCCATCAGCGCCTGGCTCCACTCGCTCTCCGGCCCGACAATCAGACAGAGCGTGTCCGGGAAATCCTGCTGCATATCCGCGACGGCCGCGAGCACTTTGTCGAACCCCTTATAGTCCACCTGGCGGCCCAGGCACAGCACGACGCGCGCGTCGTCCGGGATGCCGAGGCGCCGCCGCGCGGCGGCCTGATCCGGGAACCGGTATTCGTCTGGCCGCAGCCCGACACCGGCAGAAACCACCCACTCCGGGTCGTGTCCCTGCGCGATGTGGAACTGTCGTTCGTACTCCGTGTCTGCAAAGATGAGGTCGGCGCGGGCCAAAATGGTTTTGAGATAACCGATATTCCAGGTCTCCGCCTGCTCTACATGCACGTGAGGCGTCACTACGACGTGGCAGCCGGCGAGACGTGCGGCGACATAACCGTAAGCCGAATGCGCATAGTGCAGGCTGTTCAGATGGACCAGGTCGTAATGACGTCCGTGCAGCGCGATGGCGGCGAACATGCCGGGGCAGGTCGGGCCGTTGCCCACCAGAATGAAAGGTTCATAGCGGCGTTTAGGTTGGGCCAGGTAACGCCACAGCCCGTAACGCAGCACGCGCCAGGTCCGTTCCCGGCGGGGGATGGCACGAAAACGCTGCACGTCCACCCCGGCGATCAGCTCACGCGGCGGCAGGTCCCCCGTCCAGCTCTCATAGTCCGTGGAGTTCGCCGTATAGACGGAGACCTGATGACCGCGGTCAGCCAACGCCTCCGACACCGAGGCGATGTACTCCTCGGCCCCCCCGATGGCGGGTCGGTACTGGTGGGTCACGTGTAAGAGTTTCAAGGATTAGTTCGCTCGCTTCCCGACATGGCCGCCCGATAGATGCTGAGGAGACGCTCCACATGCATTGTAACAGAGAATTCCGCTTTGCCATATGCCATACACGCGGTGCGCATGGCCCGCAGTTCGCGCGGCGGTTGCTGAAAATGGCGGACCACAGCCTCGGCCAGGCCTGCCGGGTCCTGCGGGTCATAGAGATAGCCCGTCTCCCCTTCAAGCACCAACTCGGGGATGCCTCCGATGCGCGTGGCCAGCACAGGCGTGCCCGCCATCAGGCTCTCGCATATGGATAGCGGTGAGTTTTCGTTGATCGTCGACGGCATCACCGTCAAGCCGGCGCCGGCATAGACTTCCACGATGTGCGTGCGCGGGACCTGGCCGAGCATGATGACCTGATCGCCCAGCCCGCGCGCAACTTCGACTCCAGCGCAGCGGGGCCGCGGCCCGCGATAATGAGCTTGAGATCGGGCAGTCGCTCGGCCGCGAGCGGGAAGGCGCGCGCCAACACCTCCACGCCCTTGCTGATCGCGACTGCGCCGACGAACACCAGGCTTGGCCCACCCAGGTGATGTGGGCCGACGGCAGGCGGCGCCCCGGCCGGAGGACGTTGAAGCGGATACAACCCGTGGCGCAGCAGGGCAAACCGCTCTCGCTCATAGCCGCCTTCGACATGCAAATCGATCAGCTTCTGGCTGGGGCTGATAAAGGTGTGCACATGCCGCGCCAACCGCTTGAACACCTGGCGCCGGTCCGGCACCGGGGCCCAGTAATCATACTGGCGAAAGCACCGGCCGCAGGGCGCGGCGCCGGGCGAACACAGGCTGTAGTCCCGGCGCAGCAGCATGTTGTTGGCGCACAGCAGCCACAGGTCATGCAGCGTCGCGACGAGCGGCAGGCGTTCGTGTTCAGCCACCACAAAAGGCGCGAGGCTGGCGCCGGACAGGTTGTGCGTGTGGGCCACATCGGGGCGAAAGTCGGCCATCTCCCGGTCGACATAAGCGGCCACCTGACGATCGTAGGTCTGTTGCCAGCGATTCCGCCACGGTCGTACCAGGTTAATCTCATGGACGGCGATGCCCTGCACGTCGTACTGCACATCGGAACTGGCGGACGCGGCGTATTGATGCTCAACACCCTCACATCATGCCCGGCTTCGAGCAGACCCCGTGAGGTATGATAGAGTGCCAACTCCGCTCCGCCCAGGTGGCCGGGCAGAAAGAAATTCGTGATCATCAGGACGCGGATATCGCTTCCCCTGGCCTCATGGCTCGCTCAGAGGCGCGCCGGCTGCACACACCTCGATCCGATCAACCCAGACCGCGCCTGTGCCGCGATAGTTGACGATGAATTCGAGGGTATCGGACGCGGTGCCGCTGGAGGGGACACTCCCGAAGCGAGGATACGATGGTGACTGGAAACACTTCGACCAATGGCGGCGGGAGCGGCCGGACGCGGAGGATTGGACAGAGAAGCTTGCCCCATTCATGGTGCCGCGCGGCACACGGAATCTGGCTTTGCACAAGCCGGTCACCAGCAGACAGGAGATTCCCGCTATAGGCAGATTGAAATACATTACCGATGGCAAGATGTTTGACGTCGAGGAGGGACACTGGGTTGAACTCGACCCTGGGCTACAATGGGTCCAGATTGATCTGGGCCGCGTCTCCAGAGTCCATGCGGTCCTGATCTGGCACGACGCCTCGTTTTCCAACTCTCCACCATGACGTGATTGTTCAGTTGTCGAATGACGCGGCTTTTGAAAAGGGAGTTGACACGATCTTCAACAATGACCGGGACAACTCATCGAAGATGGGGAAAGGGAAGGATCCCGAATATTTTGA
>CAVSAC010000007.1:0-28387 GCA_963725865.1 Candidatus Eiseniibacteriota bacterium | reverse complement strand
CCTATCGTCGTCACGACGTGATTTACCATCAGCGCTGGCAATGACGCCTTCCGGTTGAAAAAATTTGCAGCGGGGACTCCGCGACGGTGTTCAGGTAGCGGTTGCGCGGCGCATTTTTACGACTTGTTGACCAATCTGGCGCCTTATCACGCTACCCCCGTTTCATTGCCGCTGCTCCTTGCGTATGCGGCAGGATTTTCAGCTTGGGGGGTCCATGGCGCTCAATTGGAAAGCCCGCGGGCTGCAGGCCCGCTTTATGCTTGTTTCCAGCATCGGTGTCCTTGCGCTCGCGGCAGCGACGTTGATCGTGATCGGCTGGTTCGAATATTCCGGCCTCGAAACCAAACTGCGCACCTTCGCCGAGAACGAGCTGAAATCGCTCAACTCGCTGGTCGACAGCGCCATGGAGCATCGATTGAACGACGGGCAGAACGTCGCCATCAAGGTGTTCAACGGCTGGTTCGAAAGCCGCAACAAGGATTACCCGGCAAGCTGTGGAGCGTCTGGGATCCCAAGACCCGCGCCTCGAACAGGATCACGTACTGCGCGTTCTGGGAGGGGAGCTTGAGCACCTCGCGCACCCCGAAGCCCGCCAGCGCCGCCAGCGTGCCGCCCCAGAACAGACGCTGCGACCAGAACGACGACAGCCGGTCGCGCGGCACCGTCTTGCCCACCACCTCCATGAACGACACCGCGCTGGCGCCGGCGCCGAAGGCATAGACGGCGTAGCACCCCATGAACACCCACAGCATCACGCGCGGGTGGTGGAGCAGCGGGAACGCGAGCGCCGCCAGCACCGCGAGCGCCAGCCCGCGCACCACCGCGGCGCGACGGTAGAGCCAGAGCTGGTGCGGGTAGCGCGCCAGCCACGGCGTCACCAGGAACTGCGGTAGCAGCCAGCCCAGGTCGGAGAGCGAGGAGCCCAGCCCGATCAGCGCGTTGGACGCGGTGAGCCGCGACAGCAGCACCGGGATGACGGTGCCGGAGTCGATGAAGCCTTCACCCGCCTGGTAGAGCGCGCCGTTGGCCACCCCGAGGCGCACGTTCCGGCGCGTCTCGCGGTTCACGGGGAGCGGGGCGGTGACGGTGGCGCTCATGGGCGTCGATGTCGTCCCGGGTGCGGAGGTGGGTGGGGCTCGAGTCGGCCGGAAGAGGCCGGCGGATCCGGGGGGTGCCTCGCGACGGAGGGGCTCGCCCGCGTTCTATCACAACGTGAAGCGCTGGCAAATCCTCGGTGGGGGGATTGACGCTCGCGCGATGCGGCACCACGCTATAAGCGGAGACGGGCTCGACCGGTGAACTCGGTCGCGTCACTGCCTGTCCAAGCGCCCGGTAAGGACTCTGGGTCCGGCCGCGAGAACAGGTGAACTCGGTCGCGACGATCCGGCCGGGCCCTCGCCACGGGATGCGTGCGCTCGATCCCGGGCGCGGTCGAGGATGAGGTCCCGACCGCGCGGAGTTGGCATCTCTCCACTTCGGACCTGGCCCCCGGTGCGCACGAGGCCCGCGCCGGGGGCGTTATTATCGCTCCGCTCGCCCCGCCCGCGGACGTCTCAGAGCGTCGCCCCGAGCGCGCCGCCAGCATCGGCAGGCTCGTGTCGTAGCGGTAGGTAACGTTCATGTGCCCGTCGTCGAACTCCTCGTAGTGGTGGGGCACGCCGAGCGCGCTTCAGCTCGCGCACGAAGCGCCGCGCGCCGTGGTGCAGGTGGAACTCGTCGTTCGTGCCGCAGTCGAGGTACAGCAGCTTGCAGCGAGCGCAGCGCGTCGGCGTGCCCGGCCACCAGGCGCAGCGGGTCGTGCGCGAGCCAGCGCGCGCCACACGTCGTCGCGCACGCGCCGGTCGCGAGGTCGAAGGGCAGGGCGATGCCCAGCTCCGCGGCCGGGTCGGGCGAGTAGCAGGCGGCCATGGCGAGGATGTTGAGCGCGAGAGAAGTCGTCCTTGCCCTTCTGGTGTCGGCCTCGAACCGCTCGAGGAACGCGCGCGACGCCGCCGGCCTCCTGCAGAGACCGAGCACGTCTTCGGGAGGTCGCCGCGTAGCAGTACTCGAAGAACATGTCGCCGCTGTGGCAGGCGACCGCGCCGAAGACGTCCGCGTGCTTCATGCCGAGCGTGATCGCGCCGAAGCCGCCCGACGACTTGCCCGCGACCCCGCGGGCCTCGCGCGCCGCGAGGGTGCGGAAGTGCGCGTCGATCCACGGCACCAGCTCGCCGGACCAGGTGCGTCGCCGTAGCGGCCGGTCGCGGTCGAGTCGATGTACTGCGAGCCGCCGAAGCGCGTCGAAGCAGTCGGGCATCACCACGATCATCTCGCCGCAGCGCCCGCGGCGACCAGCGCGTCGAGGCGGTCGTCGAGCGACGGGCGACCACGGGTTGTCGTTGAGCAGCATGCGGCCGCGCCCGGTGAAGCCGGTGAGCACGTAGAGCACCGGGTAGCGGCGCGCGGGCTCGTCGGCGTACGACGGCGGCAGGTAGACCGGGATGCGCCGGACGTGCGGGTCGCCCGCCGGGTTGCCGCGGAGCACCGCGCTCTCGAACTCGATCACCTGACCGTCCTCGCTTCATCGTTCCTCCGTTGGATTGCGTGCGGCAAGGGCCGCGTCGCGACGCCGCCCGACCCCGGATCTCGCGCCCAGCACCGCATCGGCCGCGCGCCACCGCGGCGTGTCGCCGCGCCATGCGGGCCACGCCTCTGCGATCGCTCGGCCAGCTCGCGCCGCGCGCGGCATCGTCGAGCCGCGCGTCCGTCAGCGCCCGCGACAGCGCGCGCCGCGCCATCGAGTCGCGACGGGCGAGCCAGGCTCGCCGGACCTTGGTCTCGAGCAGCGCGTACTTGGGGCTGCACGCGCAGCAGGAGCTCGCCGAGCACGGCGTGCGGCTCGGGTCGCCCGACGCCAGCGTGGATGCGCCCCGAGCAGCTGGCGCCGCGCCGCGAGCGTGTCGCGCTGTCCTCGAGCGCGGCGCGCGCCGCGCCAGCCACGCGCGCCACGCCAGCGTGTCGTCGGCGGCGCCGAACGCTGCCCACGCGGACTCGGCCAGCCTCGCGCGCGCCCGTTCCAGAGCTGGGCCCAGCCGAGCCAGTAGAGGTGGTCGCGCGGATCGCCCCCCGCCGCCAGCCCGCGGCGGAACGCGTGCACCGCGCCGGCGGGCCGGTCGAGCAGCAGCAGGTCGCCGCCGACCTGGAAGAACGGATCGCGCGCGCTGGCCGTAGAGCTGGCGCAACGAGTCGCCGTCCCAGAACAGGAACCGGCACGGCCGCTCGGCCGCGGTGGTGTCGGAGAACGCCGAGTAGAAGTGCGACTCGAGCGAGGTGTCGCGGTAGAGCGCGCGCACCGGGCGCCGTTGCCCATCTGGAACCCCGCCCACGGCGGCAGGATGGCGAAGAAGAAGCGCGTGCCGGGCGGGGGCGCGGGCTCGGCCGCTCGCAGCTCGCGGGACAGGTCGGCGGTGAGCCGCGCGGCGCGCTCGAAGTAGTACGACGTGAGGTGCGAGGTCCAGCTCCAGCGCCCGTCGCGCACCGCGAACGCACGCACCGAGGTGACGCCGCGAGTGCCACCACACCAGCGCCACGATCAGCGCCAGCGCGCCGGCACGGTCGAGCGACGACAGGCGAGCGCGACGAGCGCCGCGGCGCCGACCGCGGTGAGCAGGTAGTAGTACGAGCTCCACGAGTAGCTCACCGGACCCGTCACGCAGCGCGAAGGCCACCAGCCACGCGAGCGCGAACGCGGCCACGGCACGCCCGCGCGGCGCGCGTGGGGGCCGTGGTGCCCGCCGCGGCGCCGCGGCCGATCGCCAGAGCGCGAGCGGGGCGAGCAGCGCGAGCGCCGCCGGATCGGGCAGGCGCGACACCAGCGCCGCGGCGAAGCTCGGCGGGTCGTCGAGCCCGAGCACGGCTTGCGCGCCGTGCACGAGCCCGGCGAGGAAGTCGGCCGGCTCGAGCCGGAGCACCGCGGCCGCCGCCGATGGCGCGCGCGCACACCACCAGCAGCGCGCCCCAGCCCAGGGCCACCCCCAGCAGCGGCGCCAGCCGGGGCCCGAGCGCGCGCGCCGGACGGCGCTCGATCCACAGGTCCCAGGCGGCGAGCGCGACGGGCAGCGGCAGCGCGGACTCCTTGCCGAGCGAGGCGACCAGGTAGGCGAGCGCGGCGGACGTGGTCCGGCCGCGGCGGAAGAGCGCGAAGGCCGCGAGCACGCCGACCAGCGCGAGCAGGTCCTGGCAGCACGAGACCCAGGTCAGGTTCACGCGCTGGAACGGCAGGAGCGCGAAGCACCAGGGCCCCGGCGATCGCCGCACCGGCCGGCGCGAGCGCGAGCAGCAGGTCCAGGAGCAGCGCGAGCGCGCCGAGGAACAGCGCGAGGCTGGCGAGGTGGAACACCAGCGGCGCGCCGCCCGCGAGCGGAGCGAGGGAGGCGAACCAGAGCTGGCGCGACAGCGGCCGGAAGTAGTTGCCGAGCGCCCCCGGCTCGGCAGGACTGGCGCACCGGCCGCGTGCGCGCGTCCTCGAGGAACAGGTAGTCGTCGTTGAGGAAGCCGGTGCCAGCGCGCCGGCGTAGAGCGCGACCAGCCCGGCGGCGGGAGCAGCGCGGCCAGCCAGCCGGAGGACGGCGGAGGGGGTTCACGGAGCGGCAATCTAGCCGGCGCGACGGCGCGGCGGCCGAAAAGCGCCCGGAGTCCGTCGCCGGGACCGATCGGCCGATAACCCCGCCACCGGGCGCCGCCGCGCACGCCTGGACGCCCCCCAGAGGCAGGGAGTCTCCTCATGAGCCACCGACCCCGCACCGAAGTGGGATCGACTCGTCCGCGCGGGCTGGCTGTTGTGGGCGGTGACGTTCGTGCTCCTGCTCGCGCTCACCACCTCGATCCCGGCGCTCTACCTGCCGCTGCTCCGGCGCTCGGGCGCGGCGCGAGGGTCGCCGTCCCCCGGGGACGACCTCGTGCAGCTGATCGTGCTCGCCGGCCTGATCGTGCTGTTCTGCCTCTACACCGTGCTCAAGCAGCGCGAGCTGAACCGCATGCGCGACGCGCTGCAGCGCGAGGAGCACGGACGCGAGGACGTCCGCACCGCGGCTCTCCGAGCTGTCGGCGCTGTTCCAGGTCTCGACCACGCTGCAACCTGCAGCTGCGCCTCGACGTCATCCTCGAGATCATCGTGCGCCGCGTCGTCTCCACGCTCCGCGCGCAGCAGGCCTCGATCATGATCCTACGACCCCGAGACCGGGGTGCTCGTGACGCGCGCGTCCTACGGCCTCGAGTCCGAGTTCGCGCGCGCCGCGCGCAAGAAGCGCCTCGGCGAGGGCATCGCCGGCTGGGTCGCGATGCGCCAGCGAGGCGGTGCTGCTCGGCCGAGAAGCGCCTCGCCCGACGAGCTGGGCCGCCACTACAAGACCAACCGCCACATCACCTCCGCGGTGTCGCTGCCGCTGGCGATCGGCGAGCGCGTGCGTCGGCGTGCTCAACGTCAACCGCATCAACCACCCCGAGCCGCTTCGAGCGAGCACCACCTCGAGGTGCTGCAGGTGTTCGGCGAGCACATCGCCGCGGTGATCGACCGCGCCGAGATCATGGAGCGCCTCGGCACGCGCGCGCGCGAGCTCGAGGCCGACAACGAGAAGCTGGTCGAGACCGGACCGCATGAAGGACGTCTTCCTCTCGACCGCCAGCCACGAGCTCAAGACGCCGCTCACCTCGGTGATCGCCTACGCCGAGCTGCTCGACGACAACGAGGGCCGGCTGACGCGCGACCAGCGCGGCGAGTTCGTGCGCCGCCTGCGCGGCGAGGCCGGCCGCCTGCTGGGGCTGATCGACGACATCCTCGACCTGTCGCGCCTCGAGAGCGGCAAGCTGGTGCTCAAGCGCGTCGCGGTCGCGGTCGCGGGAGCTCACCCACGCGGCGGTCGAGACCTCGCGCTCGCTGGCGAACAAGCGCGGCGTGTCGGTCGTGGACGGCGTTCGCGGACGACGCTGCCGCCGCTGCAGGTCGACGAGGTGAAGATCCGCCAGGTGGTGGTGAACCTGCTCGTGAACGCCATCAAGTTCAGCCCGCGAGCAGCGGACGCGTGATGGTGCGCACGGCGCAGGAGGAGGACTTCGTGCGCATCGAGGTGCAGGACGACGGTCCCGGGGTGCGGCCCGAGGACGGCGGCGCACATCTTCGAGCTGTTCGGTCAGGGCATCGAGGGCGTGACCGGCGGCGCGCGGCGGGCTCGGCATCGGGCTGCACCTGGTCAAGCGCATCACCGAGCTGCACGGCGGGCACGTGGGCGTGAACAGCCGCCCGGGCGAGGGCAGCACCTTCTGGGTGCGCCTGCCGATGGCGCTCGCCGAGCCGATGTCCGGGCCGCGCACCGCCCGCGACGCCACCCGCGACGCCGCCTGAGACCGCGCGGCGTCCGCTGGGCTTCCGACCTCGCCCTCGGGGAGGGGCGCGCGGCCGCGGCCTCAAGCCCTCCGGGAGCGGCCCGGTCCGCCGCAGATCCGTCTAGGCGGCGCGGTGCTCCGCCGCGCCGGGGTAGTCCTCGGCGCGCAGCGCGTAGCGGATGCCGAGCTCGGTGCCGAGCGGGCGATGGTCGACGCGCTCGGCCTCGGGCAGCCAGTCGCCCTCGGGCGTGGTGACCACGCGCACGTGCGGCCGCAACAGATCCTTGGGGTTGGGTTTGAGCACCACGGCTTTGGATCCGTCGTTGAGCTCCACCATCTGCCCCGGCGGGAACAGCCCGACCGAGCGCACCAGCGCCCACAGCAGCGCCGGCTCGAACCGGGACGAGAGCGGGCCGAGCATCATGCCGATGGCCTGGTTCGGTGTGACCACCTGCCCGCGCGGGCTGCGGTGGGACAACAGGTTCACGTAGCAGTCGGCGACCGTGACGATCTGCGACAGCACGCTCGGCGTCCAGCCGTCCAGGCGCGGATAACCGCCCGGGCCGGCGTGGTGCTCGAGCGCCACCCGCATGCAGCGCAGCGTGGTGCCGTTGAGCACGGTCGAGCGGGCGATCTGGCGCGCGCCCTCGAGGGTGTGGCGCTCGGCGGCCGCGGCCTCCTCGCTCGTCCACTCGGCGATCGGGTGCTTCACCTGGCCGCCGACGGCGGACTTGCCGACATCGTGCAGCAGCGCGGCGACGCCGAGGTCGGCGAGCGCGCGGCGGTCGAGGCCGAGGAAGTGGCCGATCGTGACCGCGATCATGCCGACGTTGACCGCGTGCATGTAGGTGTACTCGTCGTGGTGCCCCATCGACGAGAGCCCCAGCACCACCGGCTCGTCGGCGTACGCGCCATCGACGAGCGGCTGCACCACGCGCTTGGCGTGGCGCATCTCGATCGCGTCGTGCAGCGCGGTGGTCATGAGCAGCGAGCGCGCTCCGGCCACCGCGGCCTGGTACGACTTGGGCGCGGCGCCGCGCGGCGCGTCACCGGGCTCTCCCGGGGCGGTGGGCGGGCCGCTCTCGGGGCTGCTGTCGTCGAACTCGTACGAGGCCAGCAGCTGCGGCCCGGCTCCACCGCCGTAGCCGATGGCGTCGGGCGCCGAGGTGGTGGCGTGCACCGCCGGCTGGATGGTGTCCAGGCCCTCGGCCAGGCAAGCCTCGAGCAGTCCGGTGCCGTGGTAGTCGCCGGGGTGCAGGAACATCGCGAAGAAGCGCTGCACCTCCTCCTCGCGCACCTCCTTCGACACCCTCAGGCCGGCGATGCGGCGCCGATCGAGCTCGACGCGGAGCATCTCGTGCGACTTGAAGGTCTGGTTCTTGACCGGGATGCGCACGCCGTTCAGGTAGAGGTCGTTCTCGAGCGTGACCAGCACCGCCTCGTCGCAATCGTCGAACACCGGACGCAGGGCGGCGAGGAAGTGCTCGAGCTGGATCCGGAACACCTGGTTGCCGACCTCGTAGGAGCGCCCGACGCGGATGAGCGCGAGGAAGCGCTGCACCAGCTGATCGCCGAGCGCGCGCAGGCGCTCGTCGTAGGGCCGCGGCGTGCCGGCGGGCGCGGGGCTCATGCCTGCATCCTGGAGCTCATGGCGTCGAGACAGGCGCCCCGCACCGCTTCGACGCGCGAGCGCAGGCCGGCTTCGAGCACCGCCATCGCCTTCTCGCTGCCGATGCGGCGCAGGGTGCGGGCCGCGGCGACGCGCTCGAGCGTGCGGCGGCCGAACCAGCCGCCCTTGTTGAGGAGCTGATCGAGCGGGCCCACCACGCTGTCGTCCGCGACCTCGGCGAGCCCGTTGAAGAGCGCGCGCTGGTTGTCCTCGCTGCGCGCCTCGAAGTCGGGTGCCTCGATGCGGTCGAGGATGGAGCGCGCCACCTTGGCGCTCTTCTCGCGCGTCAGCATGTTGAGCGCGGCGGCCAGCACCTGGGGGTCCCGGCTGTCGAGCTGGGCCACCAGGATGGGAAGGCGGTAGTCGCGCGGCACGTTGCCGGCGGCCTGGACCACCATGCGGCGCACGCGCGACTCGGGGTTGGTGGCGGCGAGCCGCAGCAGCGGCACCACCTCGACGCCCCCGATCTGGCCCAGCACGAACACGCTGTTGCGCACGATCTCCCAGCGGGAGTCCTGGACGTAGGGTCGCATCAGGGTGGGGTCATCGCCGCACAGGTAGGTGAGCGCGGTGCAGGCCGCGGCGCGCACGCGGACCTTGTCCGAGCGCGCCATCACCGCGGTCGCCAGGTCGAGCGCGGGCCTGCCGATCGCCACCACGATGGCGGCGAAGCGCGAGTGGTCCTCGCCCTCGGCCGCGTCGAGGCTCTCGGTGACGAGCTGGTGATCGAGCCCGGCGACCGCCGAGGCCAGATCCTGCTCGCCGAGGTGTCCGTCGGGGTCGAGCTCGCGCAGCTGGGTCAGTGCCGACTGGGCCTCGTCCCAGGCGCAGGTCTGCAGCGCCGAGGCGACCCACGACACCGCGGCACGCACCAGCGCGACCCGCATCGTGTCCGACGGATCGATCGCCAGCATGCGCTGGATCATCGGTCCGACCGGCTCGGTCCAGGGCCGGGCGAGCTCGTCGCGGCAGCGCTCGAGGAAGAACTCGAGCGAGGACTCCATGGCGACGAAGGTGCGGCTCCACACGTCCACCGCGTCGGGCCACTGCTCGGGCAGCGGCCAGTCGTCGAAGGTGTCGCGATGCAGCCCCTGGGGCCCGGCCGCCTGGCCGAGCTCGGCGCGGATCTCGGCGCCGCCGGGATGCAGCAGGTAGGACTGCCCGCGCACGCCCTCGGAGCCGCCACCGCCGGGGCGACGCGCGGTGAGGTAGATGGTCTGCTCGAGCGGCACGGTCTCGATGAGGATGTGCGAGAGGTTGCCCTGCCACAGCAACGTCACCAGGTCGTCCTGGGCGTTCGGTCCCGAGCTCACCAGCGTGAGCGCCTGGACCAGGGTGTGGATCTGGGCGCGGGGCACACCCTGCAGGACGCGGATGCGGCGGATGCCGTCGCGGTAGAAGGTGAACGGCAGAACCTGGACCGGGTCCTGAAGACCATCCGAGCGTCCGGCCGGCTGCACCACGGGTTCGCCGCCGAGCAGGATCTCGGTCGCGCCGATGCGCAGGTCGACGTCGCCGAAGTCGTTGACGATGCGCTCGATGCTCTCGGCGACGCTGTCGCGCAGCTGGGTCGAGACCGAGTTCTCGCCGCGGTAGAGCCGGATCGTCCTCAGCGCGCGCGCCAGCTGCCGCAGCCACAGGGCTGTGGCGTGCGCGATCGGCGAGAGGTCGCGCATGCTGTTCGAGCGTGCGCCGGGATCCGGGAGAGTGGACATCCCACCTTCCGTGGTGTGGACGCGGCCGTGCCGCATCCGACGTGTCGGGCTGCAGCCCCCCGGGCAGGTCGAGGACGGGTGAGCCCCCGAGGGCGAGGTCGTCGGAGTCATCGGCAAGCGCTGCAGTGACCTGAAGCATCACGAGGGGCCCGGCAGGGGCGCTTCGGGCCCCGGTCCCGGCGGGCCGGGAGCCCGGACCATGCCCTGGCGGCGCTCCGGGAGCGGGTCCCGGGGTCCCCGGACCGGTCCCCGGCCGGTCCGCCGTCCTTGACGCGGGGCCTCCGGGTCCCGTAACGTCCCGCGTCTCATTGTGTACTGACCCTGTCTCGTGGAGTCTCCGTCCCCATGAAGCGCACGTTCCGACCCCGCAATCGCCACAAGTTCAAGACGCACGGCTTCCGCTCGCGCATGTCGACCAAGGGCGGCCGCAAGATCATCGCCGCCCGGCGCGCTCGCGGCCGGAAGCGTCTGACCGTCTCCGACCGAGTAGTCGTCCCCGGACGCCCGTCCTTGTCGCACGGCTCGGCGAGTCTCGCGCCCGCATGCGGGCGCGGCGAGCCCGCGCATGACCGCGTGCCTGACGCAGGGTGGAGCCGAATGACCGACCGTCATCCGGAACGCTGGGACCGCGACCGGCGCCTCCGCACCTCGCGCGAATTCACCGCCGTGAAGTCCCAGGGTGAGGCCCTGCGCGGACGCCACTGCCTGCTGCTCGCGCTCGCGGCGCCGGGCGAGGTCACCCGACTGGGCTGGATCGCCAGCAAGCGCGGAGTCGGCGGAGCGGTGCAGCGCAACCGCGCGCGTCGTCGGCTCCGCGAGATCGTGCGGCGCCGCTGGCCGCGTGTCCCCCACCATGGATTCCTGCTCGTGTTCATCGCCTCACGCGCGGCCCTGACCGCGCCGCACCAGGAGCTGGCCACCGAGGTCGAGAGCCTGCTCGCGCACGCGGGCGCGCTGCGCTCCGGTGGCGCACGCCTGACCCATGCGCGCGCTCGTCCTGTGCTCATTCGGCTCTACCAGGTCTCGCCCCGGCATCACTGCGCGGCGCCTGCCGCCACCACCCCACCTGCTCGGAGTACGCGCGCGAGGCCATCGCGCGCCACGGCGTTGTGGCGCGGCGGCCGGCTCGCGCTGGCGCGGCTCGGGCGCTGTCACCCGCTGGGATCGGCCGGCTACGACCCGGTGCCCTGACCCATGGATCGTCGAACCCTCATCGCCCTCGCGCTCGCGCTGCTCGTCGTCTTCGCGGCCTTCACGGCGCTGCAGGCGAGGTACGCGACCGAGCAGCCCGTCCGCCGGCCCGCCGCCGACTCGACGCTCGTCGTGCGCGACAGCGACGCCCGCCGCCCGTCCGCCGGCGCCGCCGCCGGCGGCGCCGGCGCAGCCGGGCGTCGCCGGCGGCGCCGGCGCTCGCGCCCGCGTGGCCGGCCGTGCCCGCGGCGTCCCGGAGCAGCTCTCGGTCGTCGAGACGCCGCTCTACCGCGCCGAGTTCTCGAACCGCGGCGCGCGGCTCGTCGGCTTCGAGCTCAAGCGCTGCGCCTACGGCGCGAGCCGACTTCCACGCGAAGCCCTCGCTGCGCCCGAAGCACGGCCAGGACGTGCCCGAGGGTGACCGCGTCACGCTGGACGGCGCGCCCACGTTCGCGCTCGACCTGGGCTCGGGCGCCTCGGCCTCGCTCGCTCGCGGACACGATGTTCGCCGTGACCGAGAGCACCGACGCGGCCGGCGCGATGCGCGCGCTGACCTTCACCGCGCGCGACTCGGGCGGCGATGCGCGTGCGCCAGACGTGGCGGGTGCGGCCCGACAGCTACACTGCTCGACCTCGAGGTCGAGACGCGCGGCGTCCCGCCGGCGTGGCGGCTCGCGACTACTCGCTCACGACGCGCTCGTGGCCGCGCTCACCGAGTCGACCCGCAGACGGACTCGCGCGGCCTGCGCGCGTCGAGCCTGGTCGGCAAGGACCTGCACCGCGACGGCGCCGGCGCTCGTCAAGGCCGACCCAAGGTGCTCGAGGCGCGTCGCGCTGGGCCGGCGTGCAGAGCCGCTACTTCCTCGCGCTGGTCGGCACGCTGGCGCGGCGGCGGGCGCGCGGCGTGGCCGCGACCGCCGAGCTGCCCGGCCGACCGCCGAGCAGGCGATGATCCTGCCCCCGGGCACGAAGCCGGTACCAGCCGCGTCGCGTCCACGCTGGTGATGCCGCTGCCGGCCTCGGGCGCCGGCGTGCAGCACTTCGTGGCTACATCGGGCCGAGCGATCCACCGCTGCTGGCGAAGGCAAGCGTCCCGCTCGAGCTGCGCGGTCGTGGACCTGGGCTGGAGCTGGATCGCTGCCGTTCAGCAAGCTGCTGCTCCAGCTCATGCGCGCGATCGACGGCGTGGTCCGCAACTACGGCATCACGATCCTGCTGCTCGCGACGCTCGTGCGGCTGCTGCTGCACCCGCTCAACATGACGAGCATGAAGAGCATGCGCGCGATGCAGAAGCTGCAGCCCGAGATCGAGCGCATCCGCGAGAAGTACAAGAACGACCCGCAGGCGATGAACACGGCGACGATGGCGCTGTACAAGGAGAACAAGGTGAATCCGACGGGCGGCTGCCTGCCCATGGTGCTGCAGATGCCCCTGTTCTTCGCGCTCTACGCGGTCATCAACAACGCCATCGACCTGCGCCAGGCGCCGTTCGTGGCCTGGATCCACGATCTGTCGGCGCCCGACCTGGTGCTGCCGCTCGCCGGCCTGCCCGATCCCGGTGCGTCTCCTGCCACTGCTCATGGCGGGGACCGGTCTCCTGTCGCAGGTCCTGACTCCGACGGACCCGCAAGCAGGCGCCCACCATGTACATGATGAACATCTTCATGCTGTTCATCTTCTACAACCTGCCGTCCGGTCTGGTCTTCTACTGGACGGTCATGAACGTGCTCACCGCGGTCCAGCAGTGGCTGGCGATGCGCGGCGACGGGGCGTCCGGGGCCGTCGTGGTCCCCGCAACGGCGCACCAAGCCCCGCAAGAGGGCCGCTAGTCCGGAGCGTGCGCGCCCGATTCGCGCGTTCGCCGAAACGCGTCTCACCCGAGCCACGGGGCTCGCGCCGAAGTAAGCTGACGTCGCCACCGGTCCGTGGCCGCGCGAGGCGGCGCCGGTGCTCCCCCACCTCGGGGGAGCGCCGCGCGATCCCCGCGCCACGGACCACGAGTCGCCCATGCTCGGACGCCGCGCGGCGCGCCCCCCGCCGAGCAGCGCCCCCCCGACGCAGGAGAGGCAACAGAGCCATGAAGGGTTCGGTGTACGAAGGCAAGACCTTCGAAGAAGCGGTGCGCATGGGTCTGGACGATCTCGGCCTGTCGCGCGCGGAAGCCACCATCACGATGATCGGAGAGGGCAAGGGCGGATTCCTGGGCTTCGGCGCGCCGCCGTTTCGCGGAGCATCATGCGCCGCCCGGGCGGCGCGGTGCGCGAGCCCGAGGAGAGCGAGGCCGGGTGCAGCCGGGCGCGACGACGGCCGCCGCGGCGGTCGCGACCGCGATCGCGGCCGCGGGCGGGATCGTGAGGAGCGGCGGGGCAGGGAGGCGGCGATCCCGGCCGGCGCGAGGAGCGCCGCGCGAGGGATCGCCCGCGCGCGGCGGCGACGAGCCCAGGCGCGAGACGCCCGTCCGGCGGAGTCGCGCGACGAGGGCCGGCGCGACGACGACCGGGGCCGCCGAGGGTCGCGTCGCCGGCCGCGAAGGGCAGGAGCCGCGCGAGGAGCGCGGTCCCCGCGAGCCCCGTGGCCCGCGCGAGGGTCGTGGCCCGGAGGGGCGTGCCCCGTGAGTCGCGTGAGCGCGCGAGCCGCAGGAGGCCCGCGAGGCGAGCCGCGGCGCGAAGGCCGCCGCGAGGGCAGGCGCGACGAACGGCGCGACGCCCGTGCGAGGAGCCGCGCCGCGTCCCAGGCCGTCCCGGCGAGCGTCGCGCGCGGCGAGGCGCCCGGAGCCGCTCCGCTGCCGGCGCCGTCCGGTCGGAGGCGCGTGGCGACGAGGCGGGCAGCGAGGCCGATCGCCGGCGCCGCCGTCGCGGACGTCGCGGCGGGCGGGGCCGCCGTCGCGACGGGTGCCGGGCGCGTCGCCGAGTCGGTCGTGGACGTCGCACCGAACGGCTGCGGACCGTCGAGCCGGAGGAGTTCGAAGCGAACGAGACGGTCGAGCCGCACGAGGCGCTCGAAGAGCGCGCGACTTCGAGACGGGGGACGTTCCCGTGGGGATCGCCGAGCGGCCGCCGTGCGCGCGAGCAGCCGCGCGCGAGCCGCGATCGCGTCGAGACTCCGAGGAGCGCGATGTCGAACGAGCCTGGCCGACCGAGCCGGCGCCTCACCGAGGAACTGCTGCGCGCCATGGGCTTCGAGGCGACGGTCACCGCGACGGCGGACGGCAACCGCGCCGACGTCACCGCCGAGATCGCCAAGGACGACGACCTGCTCACCGGCCAGAAGGGCGAGGTCCGGCAGGCGCTCCAGCACCTGCTCAACCGCTTCCTCAACCGCGGCGAGGGCTCGCGCTACCACCTGCAGCTCGAGATCAACGACTTCTGGAGGCGCCGCGAGATCGAGCTCGAGGACCTGGCCCGCTCGCTCGCCGACGAGGCCGTGGCCAGAACGTCGAGGTCGTGACCGACTACCTGAACTCGCAGGAGCGGCGCATCGTCCACGTGACGCTCCGCGAGGACGCGCGCGTGAAGACGTTCGCGCTCGGCACGGGCATGATCAAACGCGTGGCGATCGCTCCCGCCGACTTCCCGGAGAGCCCGGGCGACGAGGAGTAGGCTGACTCGGTTCGTCCACGGCGCCGGGTTCCTGCGGGCCCGGCGCTTCTTCGTTCACTGAGGACTCCATGAACCTACCGCTCGACGACAACATCGCCGCCATCGCGACCGCCCCGGGCAGCGCCGGGCTCGCGGTCGTGCGCGTGTGCGGAGCGCGCGCGCTCGCGATCGCCGACCGCGTCTTCCGCGGCGCGATCGAAGCTCGCCGAGGCCCCGAGCCACACGCTGCACCACGGCTGGGCGTGGCGGCCGCGGCGGCGCGGACGAGCTGCTCGACGAGGTGGTCGCGGCGGTCTTCCGCGCGCCGCGCTCGTACACGCGCGAGGACGTGGTCGAGCTGTCCTGCCACGGCGGGCGGCTGCCCGCGCGCAGGTGCTCGACGCGCTGCTCGCGGCGGGCGCGCGGCTCGCGCGGCCGGGCGAGTTCACCCTGCGCGCGTTCCTGCGCGGCCGGCTGGACCTCGCGCAGGCCGAGGCGGTCGCCGACCTGATCCCGGCCGAGACCGAGGCGGCGCGCGCCCTCGCCCTGGACCAGCTCGCGGGCGCGCTGTCGCGCGCCCTGGCCGCGCTCGACGAGCGCCTCGCCGACGCGCGCGCCGAGGTCGAGGCGCGGGTGGACTTCGCCGAGGACGTCGGCGGCGTCGAGGTGCCCGCGCACGTCGTGGCGGCGCTGTCCGCCGCGGCCGACGGGCTCGACGCCCTGCTCGAGCGCCGCGTGGGCTGGCCGCGGTGCGCGAGGGCGTGCACGTGCCGATCGTCGGCCGGCCCAACGTCGGCAAGTCCTCGCTCTTCAACGCCCTGCTGGGCGAGGAACGCGCCATCGTCACCGCCGCGCCCGGCACGACGCGCGATCGCGTGAGCGAGGCGGTCGAGCTCGCGGGCGTGCGGGTGACGCTCTCCGACACCGCCGGCCTGCGGGTGGCAGACGACGCGGCCGAGGCGATCGGGGTGGCCCGAGCCCGAGCCGCACTCGAGGAGAGCCGGCTGGTACTGTGGGTGATCGACGGCGCCACACCGCTCGCCGACGCCGACCGCGCGCTGGCCCGCGAGCTCGCCGGCCGCCGTGTGGTGGCGGTGCTCAATCAGCGGGACCGTGGCGCCATGGTGAACGCGGGCGAAGTGGCGGAGCTGCTCGCCGGCGTCGACCACCGGGTGGTGGAGACCAGTGCGCTCACCGGTGCCGGTCTCGATCACCTGCGCGAGGCCCTCGCCGATCTGCTCGGCGTGCGCCACGCCGCGGGTGGGCTCGGCGTCGCGGCGAGCAATCCGCGCCATCTCGACGCGCTCGCCGAGGCGCGCGACGCCCTGCGGGCCGCCGAGGATGAGGCGCGCGCCGGCGCGGCCGGCGAGGTGGTGGCGGCGCGCTTGCGCGACGCCCAGGCCGCGCTCGGCGCGATCACCGGGCGCGCGGTGGACGGGGACCTGCTCGAGCGCATCTTCGCGCGCTTCTGCATCGGCAAGTGAGGAGGCTGCCATGTCGAGGTTCGTAGGATCGACCACCGCTTTGCTCGTCCTCGCGCTCGGTCTGGGCTGTGGGGTGCGGGAGGCCTGCGCCGCCTGGGACGGTCTGGTCGAGGTCGCTCAGCCCATGTACCTCGGCGAGAATGGCGAATTCGAAATCCACCGCGTGACCTATGTCTACACCAGCGGCTCGGGTGAGCGCCCCGGATTGGCGATCGACCACACCTGCGAGCGGAATGCGGTCCTGGCGCGGCGGGGACGGGCATCGGCACCCGATTCGGAATACGCGGAGGACTGGAACGAGGCGTACCTCTGGGAACTGAAGGTCAAGACCTCACCGGGGTCGGGTTCGTGGTACGACCTCACGTTCGTTCCCCATCCGCGAGGGACTGACCACAAGGAGGGCTGGGAGGGCGAGCCGGGATTCCTGGTCCTCGACACGTTGCGGGTCTCGCTCGACGTGTCCGGGGGTGTGGATCGTGCGCGCGCCGAGGACCATCGGGCTCTTCCGAACGGGGCTCAGCAGCGCCTCTCGGCCTGGGGGCAGAAGCACCTCGACAGGCTGGTCGAGAGCACGGTGCGCTGCATCCGCATGAACGCCGCGACCAGTCACACGCCGATCCGGACTCTGGCGCTCCGCATCGTGGGCTCGCGGCGCTATGCGATGCTCGCTCGGTCTTACACCATCTGGCAACCGCCGCCGCTGCCGGCGCGGAAGCGCTGAGCCCATGGTGAGCGCGGATGACGCTTTCGACGTGGTGGTGATCGGCGCGGGCCACGCCGGCTGCGAGGCCGCGCGCGGCGTGCGCGCGCATGGGGCTCGCCACCGCGCTGCTCACGGTGCGGCTCGACGACGTCGCGCGCATGTCCTGCAACCCCGCCATCGGCGGGATCGCCAAGGGTCACATGGTGCGCGAGCTGGACGCGCTCGGTGGGCTGATGGCGCGGGTCACCGACCGCGCCGGCATCCAGTTCAAGATGCTCAACCGTGGCCGCGGCCCGGCGGTGTGGTCGCCGCGCGCGCAGTGCGACAAGCCCGCGCTACTCGGTCGAGATGGCGCGCGATGCTCGATGCCATCGCCGGGCTGACGCGCATCGTCGAGTGCTGGCGCAGCGAGTGCGGATCGAGCGCGCGGCGCGTCGCGGCGCTCGAGCTCGCCGATGGCCGCGTGCTCGCCTGCCGCGCCTGGTGATCACTCCCGGCACGTTCCTGAACGGGCTCATCCACATCGGGCGACGGCAGCTCGAGGGCGGACGCATCGGCGAGCACGCGGCGCGCGCGCTCAGCGAGTGCCTCGCCGAGCTGGGCCTGGAGCGCGGCCGGCTCAAGACCGGCACGCCGCCGCGACTCCACCGCGACTCGATCGACTTCGCCGCGATCGACCCCGCAGCGTGGCGACGATCCGCCACGGCCGTTCTCGCACTGGACCGAGCGCCTCGAGCTGCGATCAGGTGCTGTGCTGGCTCACCCGCACCAACGCCGCACACCCACGCGGTGATCCGCGACAACCTCGCGCCGCTCGCCGCTGTTCTCGGGCGCGATCCGGGGCACCGGGCCGCGCTACTGCCCGTCGATCGAGGACAAGGTGGTGCGCTTCGCGGAGCGCGACACCCACCAGATCTTCCTCGAGCCCGAGGGGCGCGAGGTCGCCGAGATCTACGTGAACGGCGTCTCGACCAGCCTGCCCGAAGACGTGCAGCTCGGATTCCTGCGCACCATCGCGGGGCTCGAGCGCGCCGAGATGATCCGCCCCGGCTACGCGGTCGAGTACGACTTCGTGCTGCCGCACCAGCTGCAGCCCGACGCTCGAGGTGAAGCGCGTGCCGGGGCTCTTCCTGGCCGGGCAGATCTGCGGCACCTCGGGCTACGAGGAGGCGGCGGCGCAGGGACTCGTCGCCGGCGTGAACGCCGCGCGCTGCGCTGCGCGGCGAGGCGCCGTTCGTGCTGCGGCGCGACCAGGCCTACATCGGGCGTGCTGGTGGACGACCTGGTGACGCGCGAGCATCGCGAGCCCTACCGCATGTTCACCTCGGCCGCCGAGCACCGGCTGCTGCTGCGCGCCGACAACGCCGACGAGCGACTCGCCGAGACCGGACACGCGCTCGGGCTGATCCGGCCCGAGCAGGTGGAGCGCGTGCGCGAGAAGTTCGCGGCGATCGAGGCCGAGACGGGCCGGCTGTCGCGCGTCACGGTGCGCGTGCCGCGACTCCACGCTGCCGCCGACGAGCGCGCTCGATCATCTGGCGAGGCCCGGCATGACCTACGCCAGCCTAGAGGCACTCGGGGTCGAGGCGCGTCTGTCCGCGCCCTGGGGCGAGGCGCTCGAGGTGCGCGCTCGCTACCGCGGGTACATCGAGCGCCAGCAGCGCGCCGCCGCGCGCTCCGCGACGCTCGAGGCGATGCCGCTCGCGGACTCGCTCTGGGTCGAGGATCTGAACGGGCTGTCGTTCGAGAGCGCGCGAGAAGCTGCGGCGCTGGCGGCCCGCCACCGTCGCGCAGGCGGCACGCATCGCCGGCGTCTCGCCGGCGGACATCGCGGTGCTCCTGATCCACGCGCGCCGCGCCGCGTCCCCGGGCGGCTGAGGCGTATCGCGCCGCTCCCGGGCCGCCGGTGCGCCGCGGTGTCCGCGTCCGTTTCCAGGGCGCGCCTGACTGCCGTGGGGTGGTCGAGCGGTCGGACGCACGGACGTCCGCCGCGCCGGCCGGCCGCGCGCGATGCTGTGCTAGAGTGCGCCGCCATGAAGCCATCTCGGCCCTCGCGGCCGCCCCGTTCCGCATCCCGCGGCGCCACTTCGTCCGCCCGGCGCCCGCTCTCCAAGCCCCTGCGCGGCTCATCCTCCTCCTCGGGAGCAGCGCCGCGTTCCGGACGCCCGAGCGCCACTGGTCGCGGACCCGCAGGCCGGTCCGTCCGTGGAGCCCCGCCTGCGCCACGCCGCAACGCAGCGCAGCGCGACCCGTCCGCTCCTTCCAAGCGCGACCCGCGCGGTCGCGATGCGCGTGTCGGCGCGGCCGCGAGGCGCACGGGTGCGGGACGTGATGCCGGGAGTGGCGTCCGCCGCGCTGACTCTCGCGTTCGGGACGCACGCGACCGTGGTGTGCCGAAGCGCGAGGGTGGCGGCAGCGAGTACCGTCGTGGTGTCCGCACCCCCGACCTGCGCGGCAGTGGTGGGCAGCGACGCGAGGGCGTCGGGCGCGGCTTGCGGCGTGATGGCCGCACGCCCGACACGCGCGGCAGCGGTGCGCCGCGGCGCGAGGGTGGCGGGTGGGATGCGCGGCGCGACAGCCACGCGCGCGACGTGCGCGGGCCCCGCGCTGGGGCGCGACCCACGAGGTCGACGCGGCCGCAGCGTCCGACGCGGCGGCGCACTGGCGCTCCGGTCACCGAGCGTCCGCTGCTCTCGGAGGAGATCGAGCGCGGCGTCGATCCGCTGCGCGCATGGGATCCCTCGGGTACCCTCGACCGACAGGACTGGGACCTTCTGCGCCCGCACCTCGTCGAGGCCGGGGCCCACGTCGAGGAGACCATCGCCTTGCTGAAGCGGTTCTCCGCCATGCTTGTCAGCTGGAACCGCAGCTTTTCCAATCTGATATCGAAGAACGACGAGGAACGTTTGGTGGCCCGCCACCTGGTGGAGTCAGTCGCCCCAGCGCATTGGCTGAAGGCCTCCGGTGCGACGCGATGGTTGGATTTCGGTTCGGGCGGTGGTCTTCCCGCGATCCCCCTGAAGTTCGCCGGCGTCGGCGAGAGCTGGACTCTGGTGGAGTCGCGCCGCACCAAGACGCTGTTCCTGCGTCGGGTCGCGCAGGACATGAAGTTGACCGGATTCGACGTCCAGAACTCGCGGCTCGAGAGCCTGGTCGAGCCCGAGGGCGCCAGTCGACGGTTCGATGGATTCACCTCGCGCGCGACGCTGCCGCTCGCGCCGACGCTCGAGGTCGCCGCGGACTTCGTCGTGAGCGGTGGCTGGGCCTTCCTCTGGAAGGGGAGTCGGCACGAGGCGGAGATGGAGGCCGATCCGGTGTGGAGCCTCTTCTGGCGCCACGAGGGCCGACTCGAGCTCGGAGACGGCCAGGTAGTCGTGCTCAGATTCAAAAGAATATGAGCGTGATGCGCTGATTCGAAAGGACTGGTTCCACGTGGAACATCGTCCTTGTCGCTCCCGCGACCGGTTGCTATCTTCCCCGCACCACACAGCCCCCCGCAGATCACCTCACTCATAAGGGCCGCCTTCGGCCCGCACGCAGACAGGGAATGGGACGCGTCATCTCGATCGCCAGCCAGAAGGGTGGCGTAGGCAAGACCACCACCAGCGATCAATCTCGGCGCCTGCCTGGCGCAGGAGAGCAGGCGCGTGCTGCTCGTGGACATCGATCCGCAGGGAAACTGCTACGAGCGGGCTCGGCATCAACGGCAACGACCAGCGGCTCTCGACCTATGAGGTCCTGATCGGCCAGGCGGAGCTCCAGCAGACCGTCATGCCCACCGCGCTCGCCACGCTCGACCTGCTGCCGGCGGGACAGCGGCTGTCGGGCGCCGAGGTCGAGCTGGTGGGGATGATGGCGCGCGAGACCCGGCTGCAAGACCTGCCTCGGCGAAGGTCGCGCGACGACTACGACTACGTGCTGATCGACAGCCCGCCGTCGCTGGGCCTGCTGACGGTGAACTCGCTGACTGCCTCGGACTCCGTGCTCATCCCGCTCCAGTGCGAGTACCTCGCGCTCGAGGGGCTGACCCAGCTGATCGGCGCGATCCGGCTGGTCCAGGACCATCTCAACCCCGTCGCTGCGGATCGAGGGTGTGCTGCTGACCATGTTCGACGCGCGCCTCAACCTCTCCCAGCAGGTCGCCGAGGAAGCCCGGAAGTTCTTCGCCGAGCGCGTCTACAAGACCGTCATCCCCAGGAATGTGCGACTGAGCGAGGCGCCGTCCTTCGGCAAGCCCATCGTTCTCTACGACCCACACAGCACCGGCGCCGAAAGCTACCGGGAGCTCGCGCGGGAGGTCATCGAACCATGACTAGGAAAGTGCTCGGACGAGGTCTCGAGGCCCTGATCCCGGGCGCAACTGCCACCGCGAGCGCCGAGGGCGCGTCGCCAGGACGGGCGTGCAGCGAGCTGGCGATCGACGACATCGCCGCCGAACCCATTCCAGCCGCGCACGCGGTTCGACGAGGCAGCCGCTCAAGGAGCTGGCGGACTCGATCAGGCGAGCGGCGTGCTCCAGCCGATGCATCGTCCGCAGGGCTGGCGCGGGCGACTACCAGCTCGTCGCCGGCGAGCGCCGACTGCGCGCCGCCCAGCTGGCCGGGCTCGACCGGATCCCGGCGATCGTCCGGGAGTTCGACGATCGCGAGATGATGGAGCTGGCGCTGATCGAGAACATCCAGCGCGAGGACCTGAACCCGATCGACGAGGCGCAGGGCCTTCCAGGCGCTCATCGACAAGGTCGGACTGACCCACGACCAGCTCTCCGAGCGCGTCGGGCAAGCAGCGCACCTCGATCACGAACTCGCTCCGCCTGCTCTGCGCTGCCGGCCGAGGTCATGGACATGGTTTCACGTGGAACACTCTCCGCTGGGCATGCCCGAGCGCATTCTCTCGCATCGAGACTGGCGCGGACCAGTTGGCCGCTGCTCGGTACGTCATGCAGCAAGGGGTTCTCGGTCCGGCGCACCGAGGCCTTCGTGCGGCGCCGGCAGCGTAAGCCCACACGCGGCCCAAGGCGCACGAAGGCTCGATGGGCTTCGGGAGTGGGAGACCAAGCTCCAGCAGCGCTTCGGCACCCACGTCGGCATCACGCCAGGCCGCAAGGGCGGCAAGGTGGAGTTCGAGTTCTACAGCCAGGAAGACCTCGAGCGGCTGCTCGAGGCCTGGGGTGTGCTCTGTGGCCGGCCCGCCACTGGCCGGACTGAAGCTGGCGCGCAGGGCGCTGCACGTGCCGACTCGGAGGCACAGACGAGCCGTCGCGACGCCGACCAGCCGTGAACACCGTGATCGGCGTGGGCTCCAGCTTCCGCGGCACGCTCATGGTCACGGGCACGCTGCGGATCGACGGCGAGTTCGAGGGCGACATCCTCAACTGCGAGCGCCTCGAGATCGGCGAGCACGGCGTGATGCGCGCCGACGTCGAAGTCCGCGAAGCGCTGGTGCGTGGGCGCGTGATCGGCAACATCCGCGCACTCGGGACCATCGAGATGAAGACCGGGCGCGCGCGTCGAGGGCGACGTCGCGGCGATCAGCGTGGTCATGGAGCAGGGCGTCTTCTTCACCGGCCGCTGCACCATGCTCGAGAGCGGCTCCGAAGGCGTCGAGATCGGCTCGGACTTCAGTCGCGGTCGCGAGCCGCGATGAGTCCGGCGCGTGCTCCGGGCCGCGCCGGAGCATGTCCAATGGCCAATACGAAATCGTATATCTCAAAGTGGCACAATTTGCTATCTAGATTACACGCGGCGACGAACGCGCTCGCTGCAGTCCTGCTGAGCCTCGCGGTCACCGCTGGCAGTGCTGACGCCAGGCCGGCGGCCGCTGCACGCGCCTGGCCCGAAGGCACGCAACTGCTCCCGGCCGAGGACCTCGACGGGATCCTCCTCGTCCACGGGACGCTGCGCGGTGCGAACGGCCGCGACACCACCGGCGACCTCGTCGTCGACACCGGCGCGGGCTACCTCGCCCTCGACCGCCAGGTCGCCTTCGCGCTCGGGCTCACCGACACGCTGGTGGCGCCCGGCGCGCTGGAGCTCGCGCCGCATCCTCTCTCGCGCCTCACGCTGGCGGATGCCCAGCTCGATCAGATCGCGCCGGTGCTCACGGTGGATGCCGACGTGGTGCGGCGCGTCACCGACCGGGGCGTTCTGGGCCTGCTCGGCGAGCGGCCGCTCGCGCCATTCATCGTCTGCCTCGACTACCAGAGCGGCATCATGGCCCTCGTGCCCGCCGGGGCGGCGCGTGCGGGCGAGAGCGCGCTCGCGGCATCGCGACGCCAGGTGCCTGGTCTGTCGGCACACGCGCGCGCGGTGGCGTTCCGGCTCGCCGGTGATGGCAAGCTCCTGGTGCGTGCCCGCGTGGAGGAGGCGGATGGGCGCGCGCGCAGCGGCGCGCTCACGCTGGTGCTCGACACCGGCGCGTCCAAGACGGTGTTTTTCGATCCCGCGTTCAGCCGTGCGGCGCCGCATGCCGCGCGCTGGCCGGCGCTGCGCGGCCTCACCGCGCCGACGCTCCTCGGCAGCACCGCCGCGCGCGTGATCCGTGTGCCGCGCATGAGCCTCGAGGCCAGCTCGGGAGCGGCGCGCGTCACCGACATGGATGCCGCGGTGATGGAGGGCGAGCTGTCCGAGGTGCTGTCGCGCGCCATCGGCGAACCCATCCACGGCCTGCTCGGGTACTCGTATCTGCGCCATCACCGGGTGGCCATCGACTTCGCGCGGCGACTGGTGTGGCTCGACCCGGTCGCGGTGGGGCGCGATGCGCGTCCGAACGAGTACTCCCACATCGGCATCCAGGTGGAGCGCGTCGAGGGCGCGATGCGCGTGGTCGCGGTGGCCGAGGGCACGCCGGCCGAGGAGGCGGGCATCGCTGCAGACGACGAGGTCGAGTCGCTCGACGGCGAGGACGCGCGCGCCATGGAGGTGATCGACTTCCTGCGCCGGCTCGAGGGCCCTCCCGGCTCGACCGTCACGCTGGTGGTGAAGCGCGGCGAGTCACGTCGCACCCTCAGCTTGGTGCGGCGCCGGCTGCTCTAGTGCGCGTCGGCCGGGCATGAGCTCCGGTCGTGGCCCGCGGACGCCGGAAGCGAGCGGGCCCGCGCGGGATGTCGCGGGCGCCGCGGCCGCGCCCGGTGCCCCGCTCGATCCGGTCGCGCACCGTGCGCGCGGGCGCTGGCTGGTGTTCGGCGCCACCCTGTTCTGGGGGCTTTCGGCCACACTCGCGCGCTACGTGTTCCGCGACCGGCAGGTCCCGCCCCTGGTCGCCGTCGAGCTGCGGCTGGTGTTCGCGGTCAGCATCCTCGGCGCGTGGCTCGCGCTGCGGCGGCCGGCCGCGCTGCGCATCCAGCGCGCCGACATCGGCTACTTCGTCACGCTCGGGCTCTTCGGCGTCGCGGCGCTGCAGAGCACGTACTACGTCTCGATCTCCACGCTCGGCGTCGGGCTCGCCATCCTGATCCAGTACCTCGCCCCGTCCCTGATCGTGGCGTGGGACGCGCTGCGCGGGCGTCGGCCCGGACCGCTCATGATCGCCGCGGTGGTGGCGGCGCTCGCCGGCACGGCGCTGCTGGTCGGCGAGGTCAACCCGGCGGCGCGCGGCGCCCGGCCGGTGCATTGGGTGATCTCGTTCCTGTCCGCGTTCATCTTCGCCTTCTACATCATCCGCTCGAAGCGCGGGCTGAGGCGCTACGCCTCGGAGACCGTGCTGTTCCACACCTTCCTGGTGGCGGCGCTGTTCTGGATGATCGTGCTGCCGCCGTCGCGCATCCTCGGCGCGCACTTCGACGCATCGCTGTGGTGGATGTTCCTCGGCCTCGGCGTGTTCTCGACCCTGGTGCCGTTCTCGCTCTTCAACGCGGGGCTGCGCCGGCTGCCGCCGGCGGAGGCCGGGGTGATCGCCACGCTCGAACCGGTGGTCGCGGTGGTGGCCTCCGCGCTGCTCCTGGGCGAGGGCCTGCGCCCGGTGCAGTGGCTGGGGGCGGGGATGGTCCTTGCGGCGGCGGCGCTCGCATCCAGCGTCACGCCGGAGTCAGGCCCGGCGCAGGCCGAGCGCGCCTGAGTGTAGCGGCCCGATCCCTGGACAAGAAGTCACGAGTCTCCGGCGGGGTGTGACGCATCTAGAGAACGCCACCCACGGAACCCCCCACGGAGACCCAGTCATGCGTCCGATCAGCCCCACCGACCCGACGACGGACCGCGTCGCGCAGAACCTCACCACGCCCGGGCAGCCGCTCCGCATCGTGTCGGTCGCCGAGCTGCCGACCCGGTTCGGCGACTTCCGCGCCGTGGCGTTCACGCCCGACGCGGACGGCAACGAGCACCTCGCGATCGTGCGCGGCACCGTGCGCGACCTGCGCGCGTGCGACGCGCGTCCACTCCGAGTGCCTGACCGGCGACGTGCTCGGATCGCTGCGCTGCGATTGCCGTGACCAGCTCACCGCCGCGCTCGAGTCCATCGGCCAGCTCGACGCGGGCGTGGTGCTCTACCTGCGACAGGAAGGCCGCGGCATCGGCCTGACCAACAAGATCCGCGCGTACGCCCTGCAGGACCACGGGCACGACACGGTCGACGCGAACCACCTGCTCGGGTTCGGCGACGACGAGCGCGACTACTCGGTCGCGGCCGACATGCTCGCGGCTCTGGGCGTGCGCAGCGTGGTGCTGATGACGAACAACCCCGCCAAGGTCGAGGGGCTGCGCGAGCACGGCGTCAAGGTGACGGGGCGCCTGCCGCTGATCGCTCCGGCGAACCGCCACAACCAGAGCTACCTGCCACCAAGCAGAAGCGCTCGGGGCACTGGCTCGGGATCCGCGAGCCGGAGCCGATGCAGGCGAGCAGCCCGGCGACACCCGCGCTGGCCGCATCGGGCACCTGCGCGAGGGCGGCGATCCCGCCGCGCGCGGCCACGGCCGCGCGGCGAGATGACGGCAGGGAGACGCCGGGGCGGCACATCATCCTCGAGATGCAGCGCTAGTCGGCCGCCCCGGTGCCCTCTGCTCCGCTACCTGCTCTCCCCGCTAACTCGCCTGTGCGAGATCGTCGTCGGCGCGTGGAGCGTTCGCAGACGTTCCCGCACGCGCTCGAGCCGCGCCGGGCTCACGGTCTCGACCGTGTAGCGCTCGTCCCAGAGCAGGTTGCCGCCCAGCCACACGCGCAGCTCGGGGAGGCTCGGCATCAGGTCCAGGCTCGTGCGGCCCTTGAGCTCGCGCACCGCGCTGGCCACGCTCTGCGAGGGGCGCAGCGCCAGGACGAGGTGCACGTGGTCCTGACCCGCCACCACCTCGACCAGCTCGAACTCGCGCTCGTCGCAGGTGCGGCGGATCAGCGCCTGCAGCGCGTCCACATGGCGCTCCTTCAGCACCGGACGGCGCCCCGCGTGTTCCACGTGACGAGGTAGTGGAGCTGGCTGCGGTACACCGGCTCCCAGTCCTTCAGAGCCTCCTGCACTGGGGAGCCATATCGAGCTCCACGGTGATTCCTCCTGCGGGGATCGTTGAACAAATGTGCACCATGCGGCGGGTGAAAAACCGGGAGCCCGCGCTCCCGCTCTCGGTGTCTTGCGCTTAGTAGCCGCCCCGAATCGATGCGGCCCGTGCGTCGGTGCCGAAGCTACACGTCAGCGCACGACCGCGAACGGTGCCGAGCACACGGAAGCTGCGGAATCGGCGATCGACCGACGATGGGCGCGTACTTCGGGTTCTCGGCCACGAGCTCGATGTGGCCGCGCCGGGGCTGGTAACGCTTCACGGTGGCCTCGTCCTCGATCAGCGCGACCACGATCTCGCCGGCGCGCGCGGTCTCCTGCTTGCGCACGATGACGTAGTCGCCCTCGAGGATGCCGGCGTCGATCATGCTGTCGCCGCGCACCTGCAGCGCGAACAGGTCCTCGGTCTGGCCGAAGAGGTCGTTGATGTCGAGGGCTGCCGGCGTTCTGCTCGGCGAGGATCGGCTGGCCCGCGGCGACGCGACCGAGCAGCGGGATGCCCGGAGGCCGCCCGCCCGCCGCGGCCGATGCCGCGCGAGATCTTCCGGTTGCGGTGGATGTAGCCGGCCTTCTCGAGCAGCTTGAGGTAGTAGCGAACGCCGTTCGTGGAGCGAGATCCGGAAGCGCTCGCCGATCTCGCGAATGGTCGGCGCAGACCCGCGCTCGCGCGGGAGCGCTGGATGAAGGCGAGGATCTCGCGCGACTTTCGTTGGTCATGCTTCGCACCTCTCGTCTCTGGAGGTCCACATTGGACCTGGCACTCGCGGACCCTACTGCACGAGTGTGCAGCGCGTCAAGGGGGTTCGTCCGGGGCCCCGTCGACCACTCGGGCCGGATGCCCGGCTCTGCGCCGGGGGCTGGACCGGGGCTGGCAGAGGCGGAGTCGGCGACAGCGGGACCGAGCCGCTCGGCCTTCGTCCGACCACCGACGTCGACGCCCGCGACCTCGACACGCTGGACCGCCCGGGGCACCGCAACTGGAGGCGCTTTCGTTGTCCGACAACGCGCTGAGCACCGGGTGCGCGGAGCACAGCGCATGGCCCGCGGATTGCGATGGCTGTCCGACGAGGCCCTGAAGGCTCGACGACGACAGGCAAGGGGCGGATGGCCGGGCCCGCGGAGGTCGATCGTAATCGGGGGCCGGTCGGTCGAAGTGGTCCCACCTCCGCTCACTTGTCGGTCGGGGAGACGAGCGGATGACGGAGCGGGCCGGAGGATCTCTCTGGCCCGCTCGCGTCACGTCCCGCCGCCGCGCCTGGTCCGCGGACGCGTGCGGGCCCGGCTAGAAGCCCCGCAGGGTCAGGCCGGCCACCCAGTTCTGAGGCAGGCCCGGCTCGAAGAACTTGTTGCTGACGCCGTTGATGAACACCGACGCGTCGTAATCCTGGTCGGTGAGGTTGTTGCCGCCCACGAACGCGCGCACCTGGTAGAGGCCGGCGGTGTGCGCGTAGCCCACGGTGCCGTTGAGGAGCGTGTAGGCACGCGTGCTGACCGAGTTGGCATCGTCGGCGAAGTAGC
This sequence comes from Candidatus Eiseniibacteriota bacterium, assembly GCA_963725865.1. GTDB lineage: Bacteria > Eisenbacteria > RBG-16-71-46 > RBG-16-71-46 > RBG-16-71-46 > CAVSAC01. The sequence continues at coordinate 688 of CAVSAC010000007.1, read as the reverse complement.
CGCCGGCGTGCTCGACCCCCAACTGGCCGTACACGCCCACGCTCGACTCGTAGCGCAGGTTCGCGGTGAACGACGCATCCGGCAGGCCCGGGACCTTGTGGTCCGCGTAGTCCCCGAGGTCGTTGGTGTAGTCGACGTAGCGGTTGTCCGACAGGTTCACCGTGCCGCCCAGCGACAGCCCGGTGACCGCGGGCATCCAGTCCAGACCCAGCTCCGCGCCCTTGCGCCGCGACTTGCCGGCGGTGCGGAAGTAGGCGCCGCCGCCGAAGGGCACGATGTCGTTGGTGACATCGATCCAGTAGAGCGTGGCGTCGTACCGCACCCGGCCGAGCGCGGCCGCCGGCGCCGTGCCCTTGGCGCCCAGCTCGTAGGTCACCGAGCGCATCGGCTCCAGGAACGGGTTGAGCGCGGTGGTCGCATCGTAGGGCGGCGTGTCGATCTCGTCGAACGCGGGGGCCTCCACGCCGCCGCCGAGCGAGGCATAGACGGTGTGCGCGCCGGCGCGATACGAGAGCGAGCCCTTCGGGGTGACGCGCTTGAACATCTTGGTCGCGTCGAGGGTCGGGTCGATGTAGTCCTCGGCGATGTACCACAGCGCGTCCCAGCGCGCCGCGAGCCGGGCCGACCAGTGCTCGGCGAACTCGAGCTGCTCCTCGACGAAGCCGCCGGCGCTGTTCGCGCCCTCGCG
>CAVSAC010000006.1:0-40029 GCA_963725865.1 Candidatus Eiseniibacteriota bacterium | reverse complement strand
CTCGACCTATGAAGCGCTGATCGGCCAGGCCGAGGTCCACGAGGCGGTCATGCCGACCGCGCTCTCGACGCTCGACCTGATGCCGGCCGGCCAGCGGCTGTCGGGCGCCGAGGTCGAACTGGTCGGGATGATGGCCAGGGAGACCCGGCTCAAGACCTGCCTCGCGCGGGTCAGGGACGAGTACGACTACGTCTTCATCGACAGCCCGCCGTCGCTGGGCCTGCTGACGATCAACTCGCTGACTGCCTCGGACTCCGTCCTGATTCCGCTGCAGTGCGAGTACCTCGCGCTGGAGGGGCTCACCCAGCTGATCGGCGCGATCCGCCTGGTCCAGGACCACCTGAACCCCGCGCTGCGGATCGAAGGCGTGCTGCTCACCATGTTCGACGCGCGCCTCAACCTCTCGCAACAGGTCGCGGAAGAGGCCCGGAAGTTCTTCGCCGAACGCGTCTACAAGACTGTCATTCCAAGGAATGTGCGACTCAGCGAAGCGCCTTCCTTCGGCAAGCCCATCGTGCTTTACGATCCCCACAGCAGCGGCGCCGAGAGCTATCGCGAACTCGCCCGGGAGGTGCTCGAACATGAGTAGAAAGGTCCTCGGACGCGGCCTCGAGGCACTGATCTCGGCCTCGACGGCCAGCGAAGCGGTCGAAGGCAAGCAGTGCCCATGGGCGGTGGCGCCAGAGCTGCCCATCCACGCCATCGAGCCGAACCCGTTCCAGCCCCGCACGCGCTTCGACGAGGCCGCGCTCAAGGAGCTGGCGGATTCGATCCGGTCCACCGGCGTCATCCAACCGATCCTCGTCCGGCAGCATGGCGTGGGCGAATACCAGCTCGTCGCCGGCGAGCGCCGCATGCGCGCGGCCCAGCTCGCCGGGCTCACGAAGATCCCGGCGATCATCCGCGATTACGACGACCGCGGCATGATGGAGCTGGCGCTGATCGAGAACATCCAGCGGGAGGACCTGAACCCGATCGACGAGGCGAAGGCGTACCAAGCGCTCGTGGACAAGGTCGGACTCACCCACGATCAGCTCTCGGAGCGGGTGGGCAAGCAGCGCAGCTCGATCTCGAACTCGCTCCGCCTGCTCGCGCTGCCGCCCGAGGTGAAGGACATGGTTTCACGTGGAACACTCTCCGCGGGCCATGCGCGGGCGATTCTCGGGATCGAAAGCGGCGGTGACCAGTTGGCCGCGGCGCGGTACGTCGTGAGCAAGGGTTTTTCGGTCCGGCGGACCGAGGCCTTCGTCCGGCGCCGGGAGCGCAAAGCCCACACTCGGCCCAAGGTCGCCAGGCTGGAGGGGCTCTCCGAGTGGGAGAACAAGCTCAAGCAACGCTTCAGCACGAACGTGGTCATCGTGCCGGGCCGCAAGGGCGGCCGCGTCGAATTCGAGTTCTACAGCCAGGAGGACCTGGAACGACTGCTCGAAGCCTGGGGAGTCCTGTAGCTTGACGCCACTGGCCAGGAGGGCCCTGTGATGCGATTCGGCAGCAAGCAGCAGTCCGAAGAGACCAATCGCGTGAACACCGTGATCGGGGTGGGCTCCAGCGTGCGCGGAACGCTGATGATCGCCGGCACGCTCCGTATCGACGGCGAGTTCGAGGGCGACGTGCTGAGCTGCGAGCGCCTCGAGGTCGGCGAGCACGGCGTGATGCGGTGCGACATCGAAGTGCGCGAAGCGATGGTCAAGGGCCGCGTGATCGGGAGCATCCGCGCGCTGGGCGTGATCGAGCTGAGGACCGGGGCCCGCATGGACGGGGACGTCTCCGCCTTCAGCGTGGTGATGGAGCAGGGCGTCCACTTCACTGGCCGCTGCACGATGCTCGAAGCCGGCTCGGAAGGCGTGGAGATCGGCTCGGACTTCAGTCGCGGTCGCGAGCCGCGATGAGTCCGGCGCGTGCTCCGGGCCGCGCCGGAGCATGTCCAATTGCCAATACGAAATCGTATATTTCAAAGTGGCACAATTTGCTATCTAGATTACACGCGGCGACGAACGCGCTCGCTGCAGTCCTGCTGAGCCTCGCGGTCACCGCTGGCAGTGCTGACGCCAGGCCGGCGGCCGCTGCACGCGCCTGGCCCGAAGGCACGCAACTGCTCCCGGCCGAGGACCTCGACGGGATCCTTCTCGTCCACGCCACGCTGCGCGGTGCGAACGGCCGCGACACCACCGGCGACCTCGTCGTCGACACCGGCGCGGGATACCTCGCCCTCGACCGCCAGGTCGCCTTCGCGCTCGGGCTCACCGACACTCTGGTGGCGCCCGGCGCGCTGGAGCTCGCGCCGCATCCTCTCTCGCGCCTCACGCTGGCGGATGCCCAGCTCGATCAGATCGCGCCGGTGCTCACGGTGGATGCCGACGTGGTGCGGCGCGTCACCGACCGGGGCGTGTTGGGCCTGCTCGGCGAGCGGCCGCTCGCGCCATTCATCGTCTGCCTCGACTACCAGAGCGGCATCATTGCCCTCGTGCCCGCCGGGGCGGCGCGTGCAGGCGAGAGCGCGCTCGCCGCATCGCGACGCCAGGTGCCTGGTCTGTCGGCACACGCGCGCGCCGTGCCGTTCCGGCTCGCCGGTGATGGCAAGCTCCTGGTGCGTGCCCGCGTGGAGGAGGTGGATGGGCGCGCGCGCAGCGGCGCGCTCACGCTGGTGCTCGACACCGGCGCGTCCAAGACGGTGTTGTTCGATCCCGCGTTCAGCCGCGCGGCGCCGCGCGCCGCGCGCTGGCCGGCGCTGCGCGGCCTCACCGCGCCGACGCTCCTCGGCAGCGCCGCCGCGCGCGTGATCCGCGTGCCGCGCATGAGCCTCGAGGCCAGCTCGGGAGCGGCGCGGGTCACCGACATGGATGCCGCGGTGATGGAGGGCGAGCTCTCGGAGGTGCTGTCGCGGGCCATCGGCGAACCCATCCACGGCCTGCTCGGGTACTCGTTTCTGCGCCATCACCGGGTGGCCATCGATTTCGCGCGGCGACTGGTGTGGCTCGACCCGGTCGCCGTGGGGCGCGATGCGCGTCCGAACGAGTACTCCCACATCGGCATCCAGGTGGAGCGCGTCGAGGGCGCGATGCGCGTGGTCGCGGTGGCCGAGGGCACGCCGGCCGAGGAGGCGGGCATCGCTGCAGACGACGAGGTCGAGTCGCTCGACGGCGAGGACGCGCGCGCCATGGAGGTGATCGGCTTCCTGCGCCGGCTCGAGGGCCCTCCCGGCTCGACCGTCACGCTGGTGGTGAAGCGCGGCGAGTCACGTCGCACCCTCAGCTTGGTGCGGCGCCGGCTGCTCTAGTGCGCGTCGGCCGGGCATGAGCTCCGGTCGTGGCCCGCGGACGCCGGAAGCGAGCGGGCCCGCGCGGGATGTCGCGGGCGCCGCGGCCGCGCCCGGTGCCCCGCTCGATCCGGTCGCGCACCGTGCGCGCGGGCGCTGGCTGGTGTTCGGCGCCACCCTGTTCTGGGGGCTTTCGGCCACACTCGCGCGCTACGTGTTCCGCGACCGGCAGGTCCCGCCCCTGGTCGCCGTCGAGCTGCGGCTGGTGTTCGCGGTCAGCATCCTCGGCGCGTGGCTCGCGCTGCGGCGGCCGGCCGCGCTGCGCATCCAGCGCGCCGACATCGGCTACTTCGTCACGCTCGGGCTCTTCGGCGTCGCGGCGCTGCAGAGCACGTACTACGTCTCGATCTCCACGCTCGGCGTCGGGCTCGCCATCCTGATCCAGTACCTCGCCCCGTCCCTGATCGTGGTGTGGGACGCGCTGCGCGGGCGTCGGCCCGGACCGCTCATGATCGCCGCGGTGGTGGCGGCGCTCGCCGGGACGGCGCTGCTGGTCGGCGAGGTCAACCCCGCGGCGCGCGGCGCCCGGCCGGTGCATTGGGTGATCTCGTTCCTGTCCGCGTTCATCTTCGCCTTCTACATCATCCGCTCGAAGCGCGGGCTGAGGCGCTACGCCTCGGAGACCGTGCTGTTCCACACCTTCCTGGTGGCGGCACTGTTCTGGATGATCGTGCTGCCGCCGTCGCGCATCCTCGGCGCGCACTTCGACGCATCGCTGTGGTGGATGTTCCTCGGCCTCGGCGTGTTCTCGACCCTGGTGCCGTTCTCGCTCTTCAACGCGGGGCTGCGCCTGCTGCCGCCCGCGGAGGCCGGGGTGATCGCCACGCTCGAACCGGTGATCGCGGTGGTGGCCTCCGCGCTGCTGCTGGGCGAGGGCCTGGGCCCGGTGCAGTGGCTGGGGGCGGGGATGGTCCTTGCGGCGGCGGCGCTCGCATCCAGCGTCACGCCGGAGTCAGGCCCGGCGCAGGCCGAGCGCGCCTGAGTGTAGCGGCCCGATCCCTGGACAAGAAGTCACGAGTCTCCGGCGGGGTGTGACGCATCTAGAGAACGCCACCCACGGAACCCCCCACGGAGACCCAGTCATGCGTCCGATCAGCCCCACCGACCCGACGACGGACCGCGCCGCGCAGCACCTCACCACGCCCGGGCAGCCGCTCCGCATCGTCTCGGTCGCCGAGCTCCCGACCCGCTTCGGCGAGTTCCGCGCCGTGGCCTTCACCACCGGAACGGATGGCCACGAGCACCTCGCGATCGTGCGCGGCACGGTGCGCGGCCGTTCGCGCGTGCCGACGCGCGTCCACTCCGAGTGCCTGACCGGCGACGTGCTGGGTTCGCTGCGCTGCGATTGCCGTGACCAGCTCACCGCCGCGCTCGAGTCCATCGGCCAGCTCGACGCGGGCGTGGTGCTCTACCTGCGACAGGAAGGCCGTGGCATCGGCCTCACGAACAAGATCCGCGCGTACGCCCTGCAGGACGACGGGCACGACACCGTCGACGCCAACCACCTGCTCGGCTTCGGCGACGACGTGCGTGACTACTCGGTCGCGGCCGAGATGCTCGAGGCTCTGGGTGTGCGCAGCGTGGTGCTCATGACCAACAACCCCGCCAAGGTCGAGGGGCTGCGCGCGCTCGGCGTGAAGGTGGCGGGGCGCCTGCCGCTGATCGCTCCGGCGAACCGCCACAACCAGCGCTACCTCGCCACCAAGCAGCAGCGTGCGGGGCACTGGCTCGGAATCCTCGAGCCGGAATCGATGCAGGCGAGCAGCCCGGCGACACCCGCGCTGGCCGCATCGGGCACCTGAGCGAGGGCGGCGATCCCGCCGCGCGCTCCCACGGCCGCGCGGCGAGATGAAGGAAGGGAGACGCCGGGGCGGCACATCATCCTCGAGATGCAGCGCTAGTCGGCCGCCCCGGTTCCCTCCTGCTCCGCTACCTGCTCTCCCCGCTAACTCGCCGTGCGAGATCGTCCTCGAGCGCATGGAGCGTCCGCAGACGTTCCCGCACGCGCTCTAGCCGCGCGCGGACTCACGGTCTCCACCGAGTAGCGCTCGTCCCACACCAGGTTGCCGCGCAGCCACACGCGCAGCTCGGGGAAGCTCGACATGAGGTCCATGCCCGTGCGACCCTTGAGCTCGCGCACCGCGCTCGCCACGCTCTGCGACGGGCGCAGCGCCAGGACGACGTGCACGTGGTCCGGCCCCGCGACCACCTCGAGCAGCGCGAACTCGCGCTCGTCGCAGGTGCGACGGACCGACTCCTGGAGCGCGTCCACATGGCGCTCCCTGAGCACCGGACGGCGCCCCCGCGTGTTCCAGGTGACGAGGTAGTGGAGCTGGCTGCGGTAGACCGGCTCCCAACGTCCGATCAGAGCCTGCTGCACTGCGGGAGCCATGAGCGATCCACGGCATACCTCCTGCGGGGATCGTTGAACGTATGTGCACTAGCGAGGGCGAAAAAAGACCGGGAGGCCCGGCACTCCCACTCTCGGTGTCCTTGCGCCCTTTCAGATGAGCCGCACCACCGAATCGATGCGGCCCGGTGCGGTCGGGTGCCGAAGCCGAGACCTCACGCCCGACCGTGCGGACGACGCCGCGCACGATGCCGAGGATGCGGAACCTGGTCGTCGGGACCGACCTCGATCGGCGCGTACTTCTCGTTCGCCGCCACGAGATCGACGCCGCCGCGCCGGGGCTCGGTAGTACTTCACGGTGGCCTCGTCCCCGAGCAGCGCGACCACGATCTCGCCCGCGCGCGCGCGCTCCTGCGCTGCGCACGATGACGTAGTCGCCCTCGCAGGATGCCGGCGTCGATCATGCTGTCGCCGCGCACCTGGAGCGCGAACAGGTCGCTCGGTCTCGCCGAACATGTCGGCCATGCTCGAGCGCACCTTCGAAGTTCTCCTCGGCCAGGATCGGCTGGCCGGCGGCGACGCGGCCGAGGACCGGGATGCCCGCAGGACGCGCACCGCGATCGACTGGACCGATGCCGCGCGAGATCTTCCGTCGCTGCGGTCAATGTGGCCGGCCTTCTCGAGCAGCTTGAGGTAGTAGCGGACGCCGTTGGTCGAGCGGATCGCGAAGGGCTCGCCGATCTCGCGGATGGTCGGCGGCATACCCGTGCTCGCGCGTGAAGCGCTGGATGAAGGCGAGGATCTCGCGCGCTCGTTCGTTGGGCATGCTTCGCACCTCCGTCCTGGATGGTCCACATGGGACCTGGCACGCGCGGCACTCTACTGCACAAGCGTGCAGCGCGTCAAGGGGTTCGTCCGGGGCCCGACTGCGCGGCGCACTCGGCCCGGATCCCCGTCGCTGCGCCGGCGGCTGCACCGCGGCTGGCGGAAGCGGTGATCGGCGCACAGCCGCGCGGCGGGGCGCTCGGCCTTCGTCCGACCATCGGACGCGTCGAAGCGCCGCGACCCCGGCACGCCGGACCGTCCGCGGCGCCGCGACTGGGGCGCTGCCTCCGTTGTCCGACAACGCGCTGACGCACCGCGGTGCGCGAGCACAGCGCATGGCCCGCGGATTGCGATGGCGTCCGGCGAGGCCGCGAGGCCTCGACCACGACAGGCAAGGAGCGGATGGCCGGGCCCGCGGAGGTCGATCGTAATCGGGGGCCGGTCGGTCGAAGTGGTCCCGCCTCCGCTGCCTTGTCGGTCGGGGAGACGAGCGGATGACGGAGCGGGCCGGAGGATCTCCGGCCCGCTCGCGTCACGTCCCGCCGCCGCGCCTGGTCCGCGGCCGGCGCGCGGGCGCGGCTAGAAGCCGCGCAGGGTGAGGCCGGCGATCCAGTTCCGCGGCAGGCCCGGCTCGAAGTACTGCTCGCTGACGCCGTTGATGAACACCGACGCGTCGTACTCCTGGTCGGTGAGGTTGTTGCCGGCGACGAACGCGCGCACCTGGTAGCGGCCGGCGGTGTGCGCGTAGCCGACGGTGCCGTTGAGCAGCGTGTAGGCACGCGTGCTGACCGTGTTGGCATCGTCGGCGAAGTAGCCGCCGGCGTGCTCGACTCGCCAACTCGGCCGTACACGCCCGCGCTCGATTCGTAGCGCAGCGTGCGCGGTGAACGACGCATCCGGCAGCCCCGCGACGCTTGCCGTCCGCGTAGTCGCCGAGGTCGTTGGTGTACGTCGAGGTAGCCGGTTCTCCGAGAGCGTGCACCGTGCCGCCCAGCGACAGCGCCGGGACCGCGGGCAGCCAGTCGAGACCCAGCTCCGCGCCCTGGCGGCGCGACTTGCCCGCGGTGAGGAAGTACGCGCCGCCGCTGTAGGGCACGATGTCGTTCGTGACGTCGATCCAGTAGAGCGCGGCGTCGTACCGCACCTGGCCGAGCGCGGCCGCCGGCGCCGTGCCCTTGGCGCCCAGCTCGTAGGTCACCGAGCGCATGGGCTCGAGGAACGGGTTGAAGCGCGGTGGTCGCGTCGTAGGGCGGCGGCGGATCGATCTCGTTGAACGCGGGCGACTCCACGCCGCCGCCGAGCGAGGCGTAGACGGTGTGCGCGCCGGCGCGATACGACGAGCGAGCCCTTGGGCGTGACGTGCGTGAAGCGCTTGGTCGCGTCGAGGGTCGGGTCGATGTAGTCCTCGGCGATGTACCAGAGGTTGTCGTAGCGCGCCGCGAGCCGGGCCGACCAGCGCTCGGCGAGACTCGAGCTGCTCCTCGCACGAAGCCGCCCGCGCTGTTGGCGCCCTCGCGCTTGTTGGCCACCAGCGTGGTGCCGCGACTGCCGTCGGGATCCAGGCTGTGGAACTCGATCGCAGCCGTCCTGGAACGCCTCGTCGGCACCCACGCTCAGCGCGGCTCTTCACCCGCGGCGCGACCACGGCGTGCCAGCTGAACACGCCGCTGCCACCGAGGTGGTAGCGATTGAAGTCGCGGAAGCGGTTGCGCTCCGAGCGCTGGAGCACCTTGGGCTCGGCGAACGCGGTCAGCGCGAGATCCATCGACTCCTCGACCTGGCGGTCCCAGCGTCAGCGCCAGTCGGCCGACGCGATTGCGGCGGCGCTCGTCGCGAGACACGAAGCTCGCGTTGGCCTGGGTCGGATCCGCGTCGGCTTCGGCGCGGGTGAGCGCGCCCGGGAAGCGGTTGAGGTCGCTCACCGCGTCGAGCAGCACCCCGAGGTGGTCGTGCTCGCCGAGCGGCACCGTCAGACGCAGCGACGCCTGCGTCGCCGTGCCCGAGCTGTGCGGGCGCCAGCCATCGAACGTGGTGTTCGAGAGCGAGAACACGCCGCGCGCGCGGCCCACGCCGAAGCCCGCCACCGCCTGCTCGCGGTGGTACCCGTAGGCGCCGGCGCGCTGGCGGTACTCGACGTAGGGCTGGTCGAAGCCGAGATCGGTGCGCAGGTTCACGATCCCGCCGGAGGCGTTGCCGTAGAGCGCCGAGGCGTTGCTGCGCACCACCTCGATGCGATCGGTGTTGCCGAGATCCACCAGATCGAGCGAGGTGCGGCCGTCGGGCTCGGTGACCGGGATGCCGTCGGTGAGCACGCGGATGCCGCGCATGTTGCCGACGTTCGAGCGCTCGCCGTTGCCGCGCGCGCCGAAGCCGCGGATGGTGATGCGCACGTCCTGCGAGCCGCCGCGGCTCTGCACGAACACGCCGGGGAGGCCACCGAGCGCGTCGCTGAGGCTGTTGCCGCGGGTGTCGGCGAACGCCCCACGGTGCACAACGCTGACGCCGGCAGGCAGGCTCAGCGCCGACTCGGGCGTGCGCGTGCCGGTGACCACCACTTCCTGGAACGGGTACACGAGGGTATCGGGGCGCGCGGCGGCGAGGGTCGCCGCGAGCACGAGCACGGAGAGCATGGAGGTATCCCCTGGATCGATGCGGTTGCGTGACGGCGCGCGCTGGGCGCCGCGCCGTGCGATCGAAGGCGAACGGGGCAGCCTTCGCTCAGTTGCGCATCGGGACCCGGGCGGGGCGGGCGGTCTGCACCTGCCGGGTGGGCACCAGGTCGGCCGCGAGCGTGAGGGGCAGCACCGCCGCCTCGACGCGCGGCGGTGCGGACCCCATGCCGCGCAGCGTGCGCTGCGGGCCGACGAAGAGCGCCGGCTCGCGGAGGATCCCGATCGCCTCGCCCGCGGCGGCGAGCGCACCACCACCGCCCGCGGCGGTCGCATCCCAGCCGTCCCACCAGCCCGCCTCGTGGACCGTGGCGCCCGGGGTCGGACGCCGCGCCGCGGTCGCGGGTCGGGCCGCGATCCGGAACGGCGCGCTGGGCGGGCACTCGCGCTCACCATCGCGGTGGCCGACGCGGATCCGCAGCCGCGCGGCGGCGGCGTCGAGCTCGGGCACCCGCCAGCGATAGGCGCGCGAGCGTGCGTCGAGCTCGGGCGACACGCGCAGCGGGTAACTCCTGCCGCCGTCGACCGAGAGCAGCACCTCCATCTCCTCGACCTCGTGCCCCGGCTCCGACCAGCGCAGCGTGACCACATCCCCCGCGCGCAGCTCGGCGGGCAGTGGATCGAGCACCAGCGAGCCGTCGCCGGCGTGTGCCACGACCGGCGAGAAGAAGGACAGCGCGAGTAGGAGTGCGAGCGCTCGATTCATGGTCGGGGTCCCCGCTGGGGTGTGGCAGGGCGCGGAGTATAGCAGCGGCCCGGCGGGCCAGCCGGCGGGAATCACGACCGCGGCCGCGCCTCAAGCGTCGCGCGTCGGGTGCCGATGACTCCGGGGACTCCCCGGTCTCCCGTCGTCCCCTGCTCTCCCCGGTGCTCGGAGGAAAAGGCGCGCATGAGTCCGATCCCACCCCTGTGGGAAGCGATCGCCGCGCCCTACCGGTCCGGCGACCTGCACGAATGCGTGCGCCTCGCGCGTGCCACCGTCGATGCTCAGCCCTACGACCTCCCGCCCCGCTACCTGCTGGCCGCCCTCTACATGACGCTCGAGGAGCCCGGGCTGGCGCTGCTGCAGTACGAGCGGCTGCTCCCGCTCGCGGTCGGCCGCGGCGAGATGTTCCTGGCGCTCGCCGCGCAGCGCCGGCTCGACGAGCTCCATCCGCCCATCACCCTGCACGAGCGTCGCTACCACGCCATGCACCAGTGGTTCGTCTCGCTCGCGCGCTCCGAGCGCCGCCGCCGCAGCCAGGACGCCATGCGGGCGTTCGGGCCGCAGGTGCTGGTGCGGCTCGGCGCAGCCGAGTTCGCACGCGCCTCCGAGCGCTGCCGGGTGGAGTCGCTCGGCATGAATCCGCGCGAGGTGGTGCCGGAGAACGGGCTTCTCTGGGTGGTGCTGCACGGCCGACTGCGCTGGGCGGTGGTGCGCGAGGGCGAGCCCGCGGGCGATGTGACCATCGCCGAGCCGGGCGACTTCATCGTGCTGCCGAGCGCCTCCAAGGACGGGCCCCGCCTTCACATCGAGCCCGACACGCCGGCCGAGTGCCTGTGCCTCGACCCGGAGCTGTTCTCCGCGGTGCGCGAGCCCGGCGCGTCCCATGCGGGGCCGGCGCCGAGCGCCACTGCCGAGAGCGCGGACGACGAGCAGGTCGCCGACCTGGTCGCCGCCGCCGCGGCCACCGCCGATGCCGACGCACTGGCCGAGGCGTCATCCGCCGCGCCACCGGCCTCGAGAGAAGTCGCCCGGGGCCCGCGGCCCGATCCCATGGCCGAGCCGATGGTCGCGGTGGGAGCGCCGATCGAGCGCCGGCGCGAGAATCGGCTCAGCGTGCAGGCCGCCAACGGCGTGGTGCTGCTCGGCCTCGCCGGCACGCGCGTGGCGCCGCTGCCGGGCGCGCTGCTCGACCTGTCGGTGAGTGGGCTGAGCGTGCGCTTCCGCCGCGGCGACGTGCTCCAGGCGTGCAGCGCGCTGCGCGAGTCGGTGGTGGCGGTGCACCTGTCGCTGCCAGGCGAGGGAGGCGCGGAGCGCCTCGCCGCGCGCGTCGCGTGGGTGGACCGCGAGCCGGCCGCGACCGATCCGGAGAGCGCGCTCAGCCTCGGACTCGAGTTCGTGGCGATGAGCCCGGCCCAGCAGGCGCGCATCGAGCCGGCCACCCTCACGCGCCGCGCATGACGAAGGCGCGCCGCTCCACCGGGCGGCACGCCCTGGCCACGACCCCGTCGTCGCGGGAGCCTCAGCGCTCGAGCACCACCTTCGCCCGCGCCACGACCTCGCCGCTCGCCACCTTCACCAGGTAGAGACCCGGGGCCGCGCGGCCGCCGGAGGCGTCGCGGCCGTCCCAGCGCAGCTCGTGCACGCCGGCGCCGAAGTCGGCATCGCCGAGCGCCGCGATGCGGCGACCGCGCACGTCGAACACCTCCACCTTGGCAGGCCCACCGCGGGCCAGCGCGAAGCGCACGTCCACGCCGGCGCGCGCCGGGTTGGGCCAGGTCGCGACCGCGAGCGCGCCGCGCGCCGGGCCATCACCCACCGCCAGCACCGGTGGGGCGGGCACCAGCACCACCGCGCGCTGCGCGCCGCTGGCGTCGACGGCGGTGGCGGCGATCCAGCCGCTGTCGTTCACCGCCGCGGCGTCGGTCACCACCCAGCCCGCGCCGCTGGCGTCGAGCAGGTCGTTGAGGTCGCTCATCGTCGCTCCCTGCCAGACGAAGCCGTGCGCTCCGGTGCCGCCGAGCGCGGGATCGAAGACGTACGACGTGCCCACCACCTCGCCCCGGTCGTTGAGACCGGTGGCGCCCGAGGCGTTGCGGCCGGGCAGCGTGCCCAGGTCCACCGGCGTGCGCGCCGGGCCCGGGCCCCACAGCACCGCGCGGTCCATCGCGCCGGAGATGAACTGGTACCCCGCCACCTCGCCGGCCTGGTTGATGCCGTTCGCGATCACGCCGCCCGCGCCCGCCGGCTGCGGCAGGTCGATGAGGGTGTGCGCGGGGTCGCTGTCCCAGATCACCGCGTGGTTGCCGGTGCCGTCGGCGAGGAACGACCAGCCCACGACCTGGCCAGCGTCGTTGATGCCGCTCGCGACGCCGAAGGATTGCAGCGTGTCGCCGCCGGGCAGGATGCCGAGCACGGTGGTGATGTACCGGCCCGGGTGGGCGAGATCCTCGTTCCAGAGCACGGCGCGGAACTTGTCCGGGTTGCCCGAGCCGCTGCCGGTCATGTAGCCGCACAGCAGGCCGTGGTTGTTGATGCCGCAGGCGTGGATGTTGGCGTTGCCGTTGCCGAGGAACAGCTCGACCGGCGCCGTGCCCTGCCACAGCACACCGCGCGGCGCGGCGTGGTTGGTGTTGCTGTCGCCCGCGACCTCGCCGGCGTCGTCGATGTCGAGACCGATCGACTGGTCCCCGCCCGCCAGCGTGGCCAGGTCCTCGAGCGTCGCCGGGCCGCCCGCCACGCCCGGCGTCCAACGGAAGCCATTGCCGGACTGCCCCGTGCCGGAGAACGAGTAGCCCGTGACCTGACCCACCGCGTTGATGTGGAGCGACGAGCTCCCTGTGCGCCCCGGCAAGACCCCGATGTCGATGAGCGAGTACCGAGGCGTGGCGCCGGAGGCGGGGGCGGCGGCGAGCAGCAGGGCCGCGACGGGCAGCAGTCGGCTGGGTCTCATGCGGGCGGCGCTCCATGGCTGGGGGGGACTGCGGCGTCGACGAAGACGGCTGGGGAGGTCGTCCGGCTTCAGAGGTGGCGCCGGTGGCCCGGCTGATGCACCCGCCGCCCGCCGCGGACTCGACGGGCGGGCGGCGAGCGCCTACTCTGTGCCACCCGCCGCGCGCGATGGTCGCGCGCCGGGACTTCCCGCATGCCCACGGCCACCGCCCCCATCAGCCCCGTCCAGCGCCTGCGCACGTACGCCTCGTTCGTGCGGCTGGAGCACACGTTGTTCTCGCTCCCGCTCATCCTCGCCGGCGTCTTCACCCAGCCGGGCGACGCCATGAGCCCGGCGCGCTGGGCGCTCACCGCGCTCGCCGCGGTCGGCGCGCGCACCGCGGCGATGGCGATGAACCGGCTCATCGACCGTCGCATCGACGCGCTCAACCCGCGCACCCGGGTGCGCGAGCTGCCCTCCGGCCGCATGAAGCTGGCCGAGGGCTGGGCCCTGCTGCTGGTGAGCATGGCCCTCTACCTCGCCGCATGCGTGGGGCTCGGGCCGCTGTACGTGAAGGTGTCGCCGATCCCGCTCGCGGTGTTCGCGATCTATCCCTAGCTCAAGCGCTTCACCCCGTTCTGCCACGTCGGCGTCGGCGCCGCCATGTCGCTCTCGGCGCTCGCCGGCTGGGCGGTGGCCCACCCCGGCCTCGAGCATCCCGGGCCCGCCGTCGGGATCGCGCTGTTCGCGCTGTGCTGGGGCACCGGGTTCGACATCATCTACGGCACGCTCGACGAGGCGTTCGACCGCGAGCACGGTGTGCACTCCATGGTGGTGTGGCTGGGCCGCACCCGCGCGCTCGAGGTCTCGGCGTTCCTGCACCGCCTCGGCGGCACTCGCCCTGGGCGGCGCCGCAGTCGCGCTGCTCGGGCAGGCCACGGGCGGCATCACCGTGCGCGCGTTCCTGGCGGTGCTGGTGGTGTGGCTGACGATCGTCACCATGCTCGAGCTGGAGCAGCACTGGGCCGAGGACGTGAACCTGGCGTTCTTCAAGATCAACGTGTGGGTGAGCGCGGCGGTGTTCGTGATGGTGATGGTGGCGCGGCTCGTCACCGGAGGGTTCTGAGATGGCGCGCTACCTGATCGGCATGACCGGCGCTTCGGGCAGCATCTACGGCGTCGACCTGCTCAAGCGGCTGCCGGGCGAGAAGTACCTGGTGATGTCGGACTGGGCGCGCCAGGTGATGGCGACCGAGCTCGGCCTCAAGCCCAGCGACCTCGCGCCGCACGTGAAGAAGGTCTTCGCCGACACCGACCTGGCGGCGCCGTTCTCGTCCGGGTCCAACCGCCACGACGCCCTCATCATCACCCCGTGCAGCGTGTCGACCCTGGGCAAGATCGCCGCCGGCATCGCCGACACACTCATCACCCGCGCCGCCGCGGTGGCGCTCAAGGAGCGCATGCGCATGGTGCTGTGCGTGCGCGAGACTCCGCTGTCGACCATCGCGCTGCGAGAACCTGTACCAGCTCTCGCGCGAGGGCGTGATCGTCATGCCGATCTCGCCGCCGTGGTACGCCAACCCCAGGGACCTCGACCAGCTGGTGGGTGGGTTCACCTCCAAGGTGCTCGCGCTGCTGGGCGAGGACGCCGGTCCCGGCTGGCGCGACGAGGAGCTCGAGTGATCGACTGGCGCTCGCGGGTCGCGCTCGGCGCGGTGCTGGCGGTGGTCGCCGGCATCGTGGTGATGCTGCTCTACGGGCTCTACGCCGGCCGGTTGCTCCACTGGCGCCGCGCCGTCTCGGCCCGGCAGTCCGAGCAGCGCCGCGCCACCCAGCGCGAGCGCGCCCTCGCCGACAGCCTCGCCGAGGCCGACGCCGCCCGCGCGGGCAGCGCGCCGTGACCGGCTTCCGCACGCTGGGCGCGTTCCTCGCCGAGCTCGAGCGGCGCGGCGACCTCAAGCGCGTCACGCGCGAGGTGGACTGGGCGTTCGAGGTCACCGAGATCGCCTGCCGCGAGGCGCGGGCCGAGGGCCCGGCGCTGCTGTTCGAGAACGTGCGCGGCGCGCGCTTCCCGCTCGCGGTCAACGTGCTCGCCGCAAGGCGCCGCATCGAGTGGGCGATCGGCCGCACCCCGCGCGAGGTCGGCGCCGAGATCGAGTCCATCTTCCACGCGCTGCCGCCGAAGGCGCTCGGCGACCTGTGGGCGCTGCGCGGCTCGGCGCGCCGCGTGCTCGCCAGCCGGCCCGCGCGCGCTCGAGAGCGGACCCGCGCAGGTGCACACGCTCGGCGCCGACCTGTCGGCGCTGCCCATCCTGCAGCTGTGGCCGCGCGACGGCGGGCGCTTCGTCACCTTCCCGCTGGTGTTCACCGAGGACCCCGACACGCGCAGGCGCAACCTCGGCATCTACCGCATGCACGTCTTCGACGCGAAGACCACCGGCATGCACTGGCAGATCGGCAAGGGCGGCGGCTTCCACTTCCACAAGGCCGAGAAGCGCGGCGCCGGGCTCGAGGTCGCGGTCGCGGTGGGCGCCGATCCGGCCACGCTGCTCGCCGGCCGTCGCGCCGCTGCCCGAGGGCATCGACGAGCTGGCGTTCGCCGGCTTCCTGCGCGGCGCGCCGACCCGGCTCGCGCGCGCGCGCACGCTCGACGATGGCGGTGCCCGCCGACGCCGAGTTCGTGATCGAGGGCGTGGTGCCCGCCGGCGAGCGCCGGATCGAGGGCCCGTTCGGCGACCACTTCGGCCACTACTCGCACGCCGCGCCCTTCCCCGTCTTCCACGTGCGAGAGCGTGACGCACCGCGAGCGATGCCGTCTTCCAGGCCAGCGTCGTCGGCAAGCCGCCGCAGGAGGACAAGTGGATGGGCGAGGCGGTGCAGGAGATGTTCACCGGCGTGCTCAAGGTGATCCACCCCGAGATCGCGGACCTGTGGGCGTACTTCGAGGCCGGCTTCCACAACCTGCTCGTGGTCGTCGGTCGAGAACCGCTTCGCCCGCGAGGCGCGCAAGACCGCGCTCGGCCTGATGGGCACCGGGCAGCTCTCGCTCACCAAGTGCGTCGTGCTCGTGGACGGCGACGTCGACCCGCGCGACCGGCGCGCGGTGTTCGAGGCGATCGCGCGCCACTTCGATCCCGCCGAGGACCTGCTGCTGCTGCCCGGCGTGCCGCTCGACACGCTCGACTTCACCTCGCTTCACCATGAACCTCGGCAGCAAGATGGTGCTCGACGCGCAGACCAAGCCCGGCCGCGCCGAGCCGCGAGCCCCTGCGCGACGTCGCCGACCCGCGCGCCTTCGACGCGCGCGTGCTGGACTGCCGGCTGGCCTGGGGCGGCGTGCTCGCGGTGCGCGTCCAGGGCGCCGTGGGCGGCGACGACGCCGGCTGGGCCGCCGACGAGCCGCCGCGCGCTGACGCCACGCCCGGCCGCGCGGTGATCGAGGCGCTGGTGCGCCGCCCCGAGTACGCCGGCGTGCCGCTGATCGTCGCGGTGAGCGAGGACGTCGCCCTGGCCGACGACGCCACGCTGCTGTGGGGCTTCTTCACGCGCTTCGACTGCGCGCGCGACGTGGTGCCCGCGCGCACCGAGATCGCGCGGCGCCTGGCTCACCGCCGCGGCCCGCTCGGCATCGACGCGACGTGGAAGCCCGGCTACCCCGAGCCGGTCGCGAGCCTGCCCGAGACGGTGGCGAAGGTGGACGGCTGGTGGCGGTAGGGGGAGGATCACCGGGACGGACGCCTGCATGGGCCGATCCCCTCGCAGGTGGAGGACGCCGCTTCGGGGCCGCATCGCAAGGCGCTTCGCATCTCATCCCGGAGGCTTCGGCGTGATCGGTTCCCGCATCATCCTCTCCGTCTCACTCCTGTGCGTGTTGCTCGCTCCGCGCCCCGGCACCGCGGCCGCCGCGGCAGGTCCCGCTCTGCCGCTGGTGGTGGGTGAGACGTTCACGATCGACTCCCGGCTGCTCGGCGAGACGCGACGCATCAACGTCTACCTTCCGCCGGTCCATGCCGAGTCCTCCGGCGTGCGCCTTCCCGTGCTCTACATGCCCGACGGGGGCGTGGCCGAGGACTTCCTGCACGTCGCGGGCCTGGTCCAGGTGTCCGTCGGCAACGGGACGATGCGCCCCTTCATCCTGGTCGGCATCGAGAACACCCAGCGGCGCCACGATCTGGCGGGCCCCACGGAGAACGCCGACGACCGGAAGCTCGCGCCCCGCGCGGGTGGGGCCGAGACGTTCCGGGCGTTCATCCGTCGGGAGCTCATGCCCGAGGTGCGGGCCCGATACCGCACGACCGGCGAGACCGCGATCGTGGGCGAGTCGCTGGCGGGGCTGTTCGTGGTGGAGACCTTCCTGCTCGAGCCGGATCTGTTCGACATCTATCTCGCGTTCGACCCGAGTCTCTGGTGGAACGATCACAAGCTCGTCGACCACGCGGCGGAACACCTGCGCTCACTGCCGAAGTCGGACAAGACGCTCTACTTCGCCAGCAGCGAGGAGAAGGAGAACGCGCGGATCATGGAGGGGCTCGCGGACATCCTCGCCAAGGACGCGCCGCCGGGACTCCACTGGCACTACGAGGCGATGCCCGAGGAGAAGCACTCGACGATCTTCCATCCGGCGGCACTCAGGGCGTTCCGTGCGGTGTTCAAGCCCCACGCGGACTAGTGGCAGACCGGTCAGGTCCGGCCGTCGGCTCAGATCGAGGGTGGTGTGATCCCCAGCATCCGCAGATAGAGGTTGAGCTGGGCGCGATGGTGGATCTCGTGCTCCTGGACGTGGTCGAGGATCCAGTGCAGCGTGTACCGCCGCTCGGTATCGTCGGTCAGCCTGCGCGTCACGACGCGCCCCAATTCCGACGTCGGTCGGTCGAGCCAGCGCTGCGTCGGGCGATGCCAGGCTTCCAGCAGGCGCAGAAGGGCCGCATGATCGGGGGCGTCGATCACGGTGCTCCAGCCCTGGTCGGGCTGCTCATGCTCGACCACCCAGAACTCGTCGGGGCCGCCCTCCACGACCGCGTGGATCCAGGCGCGCTCGGCCTCGGCGATGTGTACGATCGTCTGGTGCGCGGTGAGCATGTCGGGGCGCGGCTTGAAGTCGAAGTGCTCTCGCGGCAGCGCCTCGATCGCCATGATCAGGTACGGGCGGTACTGGGCGTCCCAGAAGGGATAGAAGGAGCGGATCGTACCCGCGTGGTCCGCCGCCGAGATCTTGCGGCTCGCGGCGCGGACCTCGTCGGGAGAGAACGGGGCCATGAGGAGCTCCTCGGATGGGATGTTCGTGCGCTTGCGAGGCGCACGGCGTGCGTCGCGCGACGGCTGCAGACTAGCACTCGTTTCAAGACCCCGCGACGCGGAGTAGGTTGACACCGCGGTCACCGACACGCAGGTGGATGGATCACCCGAACTCGACGCATCAGGATGGCCGCAGACTCCCGCGCTGAGGACTCCCCGACATGGACTTCGATCTCGAGGCTTCCACCCTTGTCCTGGCCCGGACTCCCGGGACGCTGCGCGCCCTGCTCGACGGTCTGCCGGACCCATGGACGCGGGCAGCGGAGGGTCCCGATACGTTCAGCGCCTTCGATGTCGTCGGCCATCTGATCGACGGCGAGGAGACCGACTGGGTCCCGCGGGCCCGCATCATCCTGGCCCGGGGACCCGATCCGCGCTTCGAGCCGTACGACCGCTTCCGTCACCGCACGCGCAACGTCGGCCGCACGCTCGATTCGTTGCTCACCGAGTTCACGCAGCTTCGAGCCGCCAATCTCGAGCTGCTCCAGTCCTGGCACCTGACGCCCGACCGCCTCGGCCTGCCCGGCATCCACCCGACATTGGGGCGCGTCACCCTCGCCGAACTGATCGCGGCGTGGGTGGTCCACGACCTCGGGCACATCGCCCAGGTCGCGCGCGTGATGGCCAAGCAATACCGGAGCGCGGTGGGCCCATGGGTGCCGTTCCTGCCCGTGCTCACCGACCACGAGACCCCGCGGTCGTAGCCGGAGCCACCTTCATCCTGGAGTCGCTCCATGAGCGTACGAGTCATCCGCCTCGGCACCCCGCGTCGTTCCGGTGAGGGCACGCGGATCGGCACGGTCCGCCGTCCTCCCCGCGGCGTGCCGAAGTCGCAGTTCGCGAAGCAGGACTGGTACGACGTGTGGTTCCCGAACCTCGCGCCGAGCGTCGAGACGATGAAGCTCGGGCAGGCAGCGAAGACGCCGGCGCAATGGGCGGCGTTCGCGAGGAAGTACAAGGCCGAGATGGCGGCGCCGGAGGCGAAGCACGACCTGGCACTGCTGGCCGCGCTCTCGCGCACGACGGACTTCTCCGTCGGCTGCTACTGCGAGCACGAAGACCGCTGCCACCGCTCGATCCTGAGGCAGCTCCTGGTCGCGAACGGGGCGAAGGTCGAGTAGGCGTCTTCGCGAGCGCCGTGCCATCGACGTGGGCGGAATGCGGCGGGCGCGAGGGCTGGAGTGAGGTAGGCTCTCGCCTTCCCGCTCTCGGAGCCCGTTCCCGCGAGGCTGATCGAGCGCATCGCGAAGTTCCGGGCCAGGGAGGCGGCCGAGCGCGCCAAGGCGAAGCGGGCGGCGGCGAAGCAGCGCTAGGGAATCGCATCGCGTTCGACATTCACCCGGAGACGTCAGCTCGTGGCTGAGGACCACCTGCATACGGATCGCCCCGAGCACGCCGTGCGGCCGGCCACGCTCCGCGCCGTGTGCGCCGACATCACGACGCTCGCGGTCGACGCGATCGTCAACGCGGCCAACACCTCGCTGCTCGGCGGTGGCGGCGTGGACGGGGCGATCCATCGAGCCGCGGGACCCGACCTGCTGCGCGAGTGTCGCGCGCTGGGAGGCTGCGCGACCGGCGACGTGCGGCTCACGAACGGCTACCGGCTGCCGGCCCGCTACGTCATCCACGCGGTCGGCCCGGTGTGGACCGGCGGCGGGGAGCGCGAGCCCGAGCTGCTGGCCTCCTGCTACCGCCGTTCGCTCGAGGTCGCGGCCGAGCACGGCATCCGCTCGCTCGCGTTCCCGAGCATCAGCACCGGGATCTATGGATACCCCATCGAGCGGGCCGCCGGGATCGCGGTCGCGACCGTCCGTGCGGCCGCGCGCGGATGCCCCGATCTCGAGCTGGTGGTGTTCGCGTGCTTCTCGCCGGGCGATCTCGCGGTCTACGAGGCCGTGCTCGAGACCCCATCGGCCCGGCGTATCGAGCGCGGATCGACCTGATGTGACCCGACGCCATGCGGCCGCCGTCGAGCGTCGCGACTCCTTCGGCTTCCGGATTCCGCTGTCGAGCCGGGCCATGCGTCGCTATGCTCGCACCGCCTTGGATCGGAGTTCCTCCAGCCTCACGCGGCGTTGCTGAGCTCGGTGGCTCGGAAAGCGCCGGACGCCCGCCGCGAGGACACGCATGGACATCGACATCTCGGTCAAGGTCGCCATCTACCGCGCGACGTCCGAAACCGGCACTCCCCCGCGGCTCGACGAGGTCGCGCGGGAGGTCGGCGCACAGCCCGGGACGGTCCTCCAGTCCTACGCACGCCTGGCCGCGAGTCGGCTGCTGGTGCTCGAGCCGGATGGGAGGACCATCCGCATGGCGCCGCCCTTCTCCGGTGTCCCCACCCAGCACGAGGTCATCGTCGACGGCGTCATGTACCACGCCAACTGCGCCTGGGATGCCCTGGGGATCCCCGCGGCCCTGCGTCGGCCGGGGCTCGTCCGCTCGCGCTGCGAGCAGAGCCTCGAGCCGCTCGTGCTGGCCATCGGCAACGACGGACCCGAGCCGTCGGAGTGGTTGTTCCACTGCCTCGTGCCGGCGGCGCGCTGGTGGACCGATATCGTCTACACCTGAAGCACGATGCTCTTCTTCCGGTCGGAGGAACGGATCGCGGAGTGGTGTCGTGCGCGAGGAGTCACGCCGAATCCGATCGTCCGCATGGATCAGCTGTGGCACATGGCAGTCACCTGGTACGCGACGCGGCTGCGATCGGACTCCCGGCGTCCGGCCGCCGGAGAGATGCGTGGCATCTTCGCGGGCATCGGCCTCGAAGGGGAGTTCTGGGACCCGAGCGCCGACTCGTTCGGCTGAGCGCGGACGGGCCATCCATCGGCCCGCCCCCTGACGTGGAGTCCGAGCCGCGCTGGGCGATCCTCGTCGGGAACCTGGCCGCAGTACAGGACCCGGCCGCAATCGGAGGCGATCCCATGAAGGCTTACGTCGTGACCACCGGTGCGGTATTCGGCCTGCTCACCCTGGCCCACATCTGGCGGGTGATCGAAGAAGGGCCGCACCTGGTGAAGGAGCCCTGGTACGTTCTCATCACGGCTGCAGCGGCGGCGCTCTGCCTGTGGGCGTTCCGCCTGCTCTGGCTCGAGCGTCGCCGCGAGTCCTAGGAGTCGGCCGCAGTCGCGGATCCATCCCCCATGCGGAGGCGTCGAGATGTACATGTTGCGGATCGAGCATCCGGTCCCTGATTTCGACGGCTGGAAGCGGGCGTTCGACAGCGATCCCGTCGGCCGGAAGCAGTCGGGGGTGCGCCGCTATCGCGTCCTGCGGCCGATCGACGACGCGCGCTTCGTCATGATCGATCTCGAATTCGACACCGCGAGCCAGGCGGAGGCTCTGCTCGCCGCGATGCGCGTCGTGTGGGGCCGGGTCGAGGGCAGGATCATGACGAACCCGCAGGCACGGATCGTCGAGATCGCGGAGACCATGGGATACTGAATCCGATGACGGGACTCCAGGCCGCTCGCGGGGAACGAGCCTCCGCGCGGATCCGGCCTGGCGCAGGACCACCTGCGGGCCGCGCACGCTCGGGCACGCGAAGACGCTGCTCGAGCGACGCGCCTCATCCCGGGCTGACTCGCCGGGGCCCTCCCCCGCGCGTGATCGGAGGCATCGATGCGCGGTGACGTGAGCGGCATCGCGGGCGGTCGTCCCGGACGCGGAGGTCCGCTGCGCCTCGTCGCCCGCCGCGTCCTGGGGCCGGCGTACCACCAGGTCCGGCGCGAGCTGCAGTGGCGCGATCCGCGCGTCCACTTCGGCGTGCGCCGCGACACCGTCCGCGCGTTCCCTTTCGAAGTGGCGCGACATGCCTCGCCGCTGTTCCGGCCGCTCGTCGGCCTCGACGTCGGGCTCCAGCGCAACAAGGTCACCAATCTGCGCATCGCCGCCGCGCGGCTCGACGGGGTGGTGCTCGAGCCGGGCGTGCGGCTGTCCTTCTGGCGCGAGGTCGGCGCTCCGACCCGCCGGCGCGGCTTCCTCGACGGCATGGTGCTCGACCACGGCCGGGTCATCGCCGGCGTGGGCGGCGGCCTGTGCCAGATGACCAACCTGCTCCACTGGATGACGCTGCACACGCCCCTCACGGTGGTGGAGCGCTGGCGCCACAGCTACGACGTCTTCCCCGACGCCCAGCGCGCGCTGCCGTTCGGCAGCGGGGCGACCTGCGCGTGGCCGGCGCTCGACCTGCAGATCGAGAACCGGACCCTGGTGCCGTTCCGCCTCACGGTGGCGGTGACGGACACCGAGCTGGTCGGAACGTGGACATCGACCGAGCCCCTGCGCTCGCGCTACGAGATCGTGGAGCGCGCCCATCGGGTGACCCACGAGGGGCCGCGGACGTGGGTGCGGCACAACCAGCTCTGGCGCCTCGAGCATCGTGAGGGAAGCGACGCCGTCTCCGAGGCACTGGTGACCGAGAACCACGCGCTGATGATGTACGAGCCGTTCCTGCCCGTCGCCGCTTCGCAACCGGAGTAACGATCTGTTTGCCCGTCTTGGACACCTCGACGGGCCCGGTTGCGCGAGACTCCTCGCATGATCGATCCCACCGGCATACGCCGAGCGGCGCCGTTCGCCCTCGGGCTCGCGCTCTGGACGGCGCTGCCCGGGATCGAATGGTGCTCGATCACGTGGGAGCAGTGCCGCGCCCACTGCGCGACCGCGGCGGCGTCCGGCCACGGCGCCGCTCCCATCGCCTGCGAGGCCGCTCCCGGCGCGGCGTCGTGTCGCACGGCCGAGCGCGCGGAAGCCGCGGTGCGCGGACTCGGCATCGCGTGCACTCCGGCGGTGACGGCGTGCGCGGCGACGAACGATGGATGCGCGCGCCCCTGCGATCCCGCGTCCGGTCCGGCCCCGCCGGGCGATCGAGCCTGGTGCATCCATCCTCCGGTCAACGCACTGCTCGTGCGGCAGCTCGAGCTGCCGTCCCCGGCGAGCGCGCCGCTGCTCGCGATCCAGGAGGCGTACCTCGACCCGCAGTCGCGCACGCGCACCGCGGTGCGCCTCGAGCCGGACCGGCTGCGCTCGCCCGTCCTGGCCGCGCCGCACGCCCCGCCGCTGGCGCGGGCTCCGCCGCTCGCCTGACCGCTCCGTTCGTTCGTGGGTGCCGCACCCGGCTCCGCCGCGGTGCGGACTGCGATCACATCAAACCAGGAGTCGTCATCATGAAGCGAAGCATGTTGGTCATGGCGATCCTCGGCCTGCTCTCGCTCGGCTCGCTCGCGATGGCGGGCGACACCTCGAGCGCCCAGGACGGCTGTCCGCTCGGCTGCTGCACGTCCTGCGAAGGATGCTGCGGTGCGTCGTGTGCGATGGCGCCGTAGCGCGCAATGGTCGAGCCCCCACCGGGGCCCTCCGCTCCGGTGAGCGATGGACGCACGGCGCGGGCTCAGGCGCGCGCCGTGCGATCCTCACCGATCCCCGAGGCCCCCATGCTCTACATGATCATCGAGCACTTCCGAGGCGGTGACCCGGTACCGGTCTACCGTCGATTCCGTGACCGCGGGCGGCTCGCGTCCGAGGGGCTGCGCTACGTCGACAGCTGGGTCACGCCGGACCTGAAGCACTGCTACCAGGTCATGGAGTGCGCCGACCGCGCGCTGCTGGACGAGTGGATGGCGGCGTGGAGCGACCTGGTGGAGTACGAGGTGGCGCCGGTGATCTCCTCGGCCGAGGCGCAGGCGACGATGCGCCCGCGGCTCTGAATCCCCGCGCGCCGCGCCGTCCCTCGACTACTTCGTGAGCACGCCCGCGTGGATCAGCTGCGGAATCACGTGCGCGGTGATCTCCCGGTCGATCTGGGTGCCCGAGGCCGGATCGACGCTGCTCCCGACCGCGGTCCACAACAGCGTGCCGCCGTCCCGGGTGGTCCACACGTCGACGCGGTGGCGCACCACCCGTTCGGTCTCGGTGTAGCCCGGATGCCGGACCTCGACGAGGTACGCGTGGTAGCGCTGCGTCCACGGGTTGAAGCGCCCGCGCTCCTCCGCGCTGGTGTAGCCCCGGACCTCGCGACGGTCCACGAGAGTCGTCATCTTCGAGGCCACCAGCACGCCGTCGAAGCCGTTGGCGCGCACCGCCTCGATGACCTCCTGGGTGTCGGGGGTCGCGGCCTCGAACAGCCGGTACGACGGTGTCGCCGTCGCCCCGTGCCTGCCGAGGGCGCTCACGAATGCGTCCTCCAGCATGCGGCGCCGCGACGCAGCGGGCGTGACCGCGATCACGAGCACCTTGGTCAGCGCGCCGCCGCGGTACTGCGTATCGCGCCACTGGTCCGTCAGCCCCGACGTCGCGCAGCCCGAGAGCACCGCGGCGAGAGCCGGCAGCAGGAGCGACACGGACCGCAGGCGGGCGAGCGCGGGACGGGGTCGAAGCGGTGACATGGGACACCTCCGGGCCTGAAGCGGTCGAGAGCCGGGGTCCACGCGGGTCCCGCCCTCGTGCGGCGAGGACTCTAGTCGAGTGCCGCGGCGCCTCCAAGACCGGCGCGAGGACGCGGCCGGCGACCCGCGCGAGGCCCGGGCGCGCCTCCGTGCGCGCGTGCGGCCGCTGCGCTAGAGTCCGAACGCGATCCCCGCGTCCCATCCCGGAGCCTCGCCATGTCCGACCGTCGCACCACCATGACCACGCTGTTCGGCGCGCCGCGCGCGCTCATCGGCATGATCCACGTCGGCGCGCTGCCCGGCACGCCGGCCGCGCACCACGCCGTCGACAAGCTCGTCGAGCGACGCGGTCGCCGAGGCGCGCGTCTACCGCGACGCCGGCTTCACCGCGCTCATGATCGAGAACATGCACGACCGCCCGTACCTGCGCCGCGCGGTCGGTCCCGAGATCGTCGCGGCGATGACCGCGATCGGGCCGCGAGGTGAAGCGCGAGATCGCGCTGCCGCTCGGCGTGCAGGTGCTGGCGGGCGCCAACCGCGAGGCGATCGCGGTGGCGCACGCGTGCGGCGCCGAGTTCGTGCGCGTCGAGGGCTTCGTGTTCGCGCACGTCGCCGACGAGGGACTGATCGAGTCCGACGCGGGCGAGCTGCTGCGCTACCGGCGCGCGATCGGCGCCGAGCGCGTGCGCGTCTTCGCCGACATCAAGAAGAAGCACTCCTCGCACGCCATCACCGCCGACGTCGACGCTGGCCGAGACCGCGAGGGCGGCCGAGTTCTTCCTCGCCGACGGCGTGATCGTGACCGGCACCGCGACCGGCGAGCCCGCCGAGCCCGGCGAGGTCGAGGCCGTCGCCGGCGCGGTGCGACTGCCGGTGCTGGTGGGCTCGGGGCTCGACGCCCGGCCAACCTCGCCCGCTACGCCGCCGCGGACGGCTTCATCGTCGGCTCGTCGGTCAAGCAGGGCGGCGTGTGGTCGAACGCGCTCGACCGCGACCGCGTGCGCGCGGTGGCGCGCGCGTTCGTCGAGCGCTGCGGCGACGCGCGCGATGAGCCCCGACCTGGTCCTGCTCGGCAACCTGCTCGTGGACGACCTCGTGTTCCCCGACGGCCGCACGCGCATGGGCCAGCCGGGCGGCGCGATGCTCTACGCCGTCGCTCGCCGCGCGCGCTGTGGGGGCGCGAGGTCGGCTGCGTGAGCCTGCGCGGGCGACGACTACCCCGAGGCGCGCGCTCGAGCAGCTCGCCGCGCGCGGCGTGGCCTCTCGACGGCATGCGGCCGCTGGGCCGCCCCGGCGTGCGCACGTGGCTCCTCTACGAGGGCCGCGTCCGCCGCGTCGTGCACCGCCTCGGCTGCCCGACGCACGAGGAGGTCTCGCCGCGGCCCGAGGACGTGCCCGACGCCTGGCGCGCGCGCGCGCGCGTTCCACCTCGCGCCCGATGCCGATCGCAGGTGCAGGCGCGGCTGGTGCGAGTACCTGGGCGCCGGAGGCGCCCGCTGATCTCGCATCGACCCGCACGAGCTCGTCACCGAGGACATCGCTGCCGCGCTGGCGCGAGGTGCTCGCGCACGCGGACGTGTTCTTCCCGAGCGAGGACGAGCTGCGGCTCGACGACGCGCAGACCGACCCGCACGCCGCGCTGCGCCGGCTCGCCGGCGGGCGGCTGCGCTACGTCGCGTTCAAGCGCGGCGCTCAAGGGCGGCGTGCTCTACGACGTGCGCGCCGACCGCCTGCACGAGTGGGCGGCGCGCACGCACGGCGTCGTGGATCCGACCGGCGCGGGCGACGCGCTTCGCGGCCGGCTTCCTCGCCGGCACTGCTGCGCGGGCGGCCGCTCGACGACGTGCCTGCGGCGCGGCGTGGTCAGCGCCGAGCTTCGCGATCGAGGACTGGGGCCCGGCCGGCGCTGCTCGAGGCGACGCCGCCCGACGTGGCGGCGCGCCGGCTGCGCGCAGTGGTTCGGCAGGAGGTCGCGGCGTGAACGATCGCTTCGTCGTGGCCCGCGAAGGTGGCGCGGGCGCTGGCGGCGAACCGCCCGGTGGTGGCGCTCGAGACCACGGTCGTCACGCACGGGCTGCCGCACCCCGAGGGCGTCGAACGGCCGCGCTCGCGCTGGAGGCCGAGGTGCGCGCGTCCGGCGCCGTGCCCGCGACGATCGGCGTGCTCGACGGCCGCGTGCGCGTCGGGATCACGCGCGGCCGAGCTCGAGCGCCTCGCGACCACGCCCGGCGTCGCCAAGCTCAACCTCAGCAACTTCGCGGCCGTGCTCGCCGCCGGCGAGCGCCGGCTCGACGACCGTCGCGGCGACCATGTTCGCCGCGCACCGCGCCGGCATCGCGCGTGTTCGCGACCGGCGGCATCGGCGGCGTGCACCGCGACGCCGGCCGAAAGCGGCGACGTGAGCGCCGACCTGACCGCGCTCTCGCGCCTTCCCGGTCGCGGTCGTGTGCGCCGGGGCCAAGGCGATCCTCGACCTGCCGCGCACGGTCGAGATGCTGGAGACGCTCGGCGTGCCGGTCTACGGCCTGGGCACGACGCGAGTTCCCGGCGTTCTACCGGCGCGAGAGCGGCCTGCCGCGTGGACCGCGGCTTCGACACGGTCGAGGCGCTGGCCGAGGCGGTGCGCACGCACTTGGCGCTCGGCATGGGCACCGGCGTGCTGGTCGCCAACCCGATGCCGGCCGAGGGCGAGATGCCGCGCGAGCTGCTACGAGCAGGCGCTCGCCACCGCGCTGCAGGACGCCTCGCTGCGCGGCGTCCGCGGGCGCGTCGGTGACGCCGTTCCTGCTCGAGCGCATGCGCGCGCTCACCGGCGGCGAGAGCGTGCGCGCGAACCTCGCGCTGCTGCTGAACAACGCGCGCGTGGCCGCCCGGCTGGCGGCCGAGCTGGCGCGGGGGGCGTAGCGTGCCGTCGGGCCCCCGGGGGCCGTGCGCCGCACCGGTCCCGCGCGGGTCGGGAGGCCGCACTGGCCGGCGGTTCCGCATCGCTGGTGCCACGAAGCGCGCCGCTGGTCTCCTTGTCGTGGCGGGACCCGCGGCGGAGGCGGGATAGTCCGCCCATCCACGCAGTCGCCCAGCGGTCCGATCCGACCGGGATCCGCGGGCCCGTGGAGCGCGGCGCTCCGGACCGGACCTCGTACCCCCGATCCGGGCGCCGCAGCGCTCTTCCCGAGCGAACGACCGACCGGGCGCGACTCGATTGCAACATTCGGCGCGGTCCGTCCGTCCAAGGGGGCGGACCCGTCGACCCACGACCCGAGGGCTCCTCCCATGCGTCTCCTGCTCCCCATGCTCGCGATGGGCCTCCTCGCGAGCGCCGCGGCCGCGGCTCCCGAAAGCGTCCCGGAGCGCCATCACCTGACCGCCGTGCGCCTCGACCGCCCGGTCGTCGTGGACGGCGTGCTCGAAGAGGCGGTCTGGGCCCAGGCCGACCGCCGTCACCGAGTTTCGCCAGCGCGAGCCGTCCGCAGCAGGGCGAGCCGCCCTCGCAGCGCACCGAGGTGCGCGTCGCGTACGACGACGACGCGCTCTACGTCGGCGCGCGCATGTGCGACACGCGACCCGACTCGATCGTGGCGCGGCTCGCGCGCCGCGACAACGTCAGCGGCTCGGACCAGTTCCTGACTCTGCCTCGACACCGTTCCGCGACCGGCGCACCGGCTACTACTTCGTGCGTCACCGCCGCCGGCGCGCTGCTCGACGGCACGCTGATGAACGACGGCTGGGACGACGCACTCGTGGGACGGCGTGTGGAGCGGCCGCGTCGCACCGCGACGCGCAGGGCTGGACCGCCGAGATGCGCATCCCGTTCTCGCAGATGCGCTTCGCGAGCGGCGCCGAGCATCGGTCTGGGGCATCAACTTCGAGCCGCGTGATCTCGCGCCGCAACGAGGACGACAAGCTGGTCGTACACGCCGCGCGGACGAGAGCGGCTTCGTCTCGCGCTTCCCCGACTCTCGTCGGGCTCGACGGCATCCGGCCCGTGCGCAATCGGTCGAGCTGCTGCCCTACACGACCGCCAAGAGCCGAGCACCTCGTCCACGAGCCGAGCGACCCGTTCCACGACGGCTCGGACTTCACGCCGACGGCCGGCGTCGACCTGCGCACGAGCCTCGGCTCGAACCTGACGCTCAACGCGACCGTGAACCCCGACTTCGGCCAGGTCGAGATCGACCCGGCGGTCGTGAACCTGTCCGACGTCGAGTCCTACTTCGAGGAGAAGCGGCCGTTCTTCACCGAGGGCGCTGTCGGTACTTCCGCTGCGGCAACAACGGCGCGAACGACTACTGGGGCTTCAACTGGCCGGAGCCGACGTTCTTCTACTCGCGCCGCATCGGCCGCGCGCCGGGCGGCCGGCTGCCCGACGACCGCTGTACGCCGACGTGCCGGTCGCGACGCGCATCCTCGGCGCGGCCAAGGTGACCGGCCAGCCGCGCCCGACCATCAACTTCGGCACGCTGCACGCGCTCACCGGACGCGAGATGGCGCGACTTCCAGCCTGGATGCGCGACGCGCGGCGACGCCGAGGTCGAGCCGCTCACCTACTACGGGGTGCTGCACGCGCTCAAGGAGTTCAAGGACCGCGCCAGGGGCTCGGCCTCATGACCACCGTGGTGGCGCGCGACTTCGACGGCACGGCGGCCTGGGCGACGACCTGAACCGCAGCTCGCTGTGACCGGCGTGGACGGCTGGATGTTCCTCGACCGCGAAGAAGTACGTGGGTGCTCCGGGCTACACCGTCGGTCAGTCGCGTCGACGGCTCGCGCGGCTCGCATCACTGGCGCTGCAGCGGATCCTCGCGGCACTACCTGCAGCGGCCCGACCGCGAGCGACTTCCGCCTCGACCCGGACGCCACGTCGCTCACCGGGTGGGTGAGCCGCTACTGGCTCAACAAGCAGAGCGGGAGCGTGCTGTTGAACGCCGCGGCGGGCTACATCGATCCGCGCTTCGACGTCAGCGACATGGGATTCATGAGCCGCAGCAGCATCTTCAACACCCACGTCGGCACCGGCTACCAGTGGACCAAGACCAACCACCTGCACAAGTACACCAACGTGCTCGCGACGGTGTTCTCGAGCTGGAACCCCGATGGTGACCGGACCGTCACCGGGCTCTGGGCCAGCACCCGCACCACCTGGGTGAACGGCTGGGAGTCGCAGGTCAACGTCGATCACGTCTTCGCGGGCCTCGACGACCGGCGCACGCGCGGCGGACCGATGATGAGGATGCCCAAGGGGGAGGAGTACTACGGTCGCTTCCAGACCAACTTCAAGAACGCGGTCGCCTACGAGGTCGAGAGCAACGCCAGCAGCGACGCCGCCGGCTCGTACACCTGGAGCGTGTACCCGTACGTGGAGTGGAAGCCGGTCTCCCACATCGCGCTGAGCATGGGGCCGGGCTACGAGCGCGTCCGCGAGCGCGCGCAGTACGTCTCGGGCGGGCCCGACGATCCCGCGGTGACGTCCACGTACGGTCATCGCTACGTGTTCGGCACGCTCGACCAGCGCACGCTGCTGGCGAACATCCGGCTCAACTGCGCGTTCTCGCCGCGTCTCACGCTCCAGCTGTTCGCGCAGCCGCTGGTGTCGACCGGACGCTTCGCGGACTTCAAGGAGCTGGCGGAGCCGCGCACGTTCGACTTCGTCCACTATGGCGCGGGGGCGGTGCGCAGCGGCGGGACGGTGAGCGTCACGCCGACGGTCGGCGCGCCGTTCTCGTTCAGCGATCCCGACTTCGACTTCAAGTCGCTGCGCGGGAACGCGGTGCTGCGCTGGGAGTACCTGCCGGGCTCGACGCTGTTCCTGGTGTGGACGCAGGAGCGCACCGACGATCAGCTGATCTCCGACTTCCGCATCCGGCGCTCGTTCGACCGCCTGCTCGATTCGAAGTCGAGCAACATCTTCCTGGTGAAGGCGACGCGCTACTTCACGATGTGACGCGGCGGCGAGCCTCCGCGTCCACGGGCCGCGTCGACCCCCCGGCCGGCGCGGTCGCAGCACGAGGCCCGGCGCGTCGGCGCCGGGCCTCGCCACGTCGGCGGCCGGTGCGCCGCGCGTCTCGACCGGCGCCGGCGCGGTCGCTATACTCCGCGCCTCCACCCGGCCCCGGAGGAACACCGACCCCATGCCGCGAGCCACATCCTTCGACCACGTCCGCACGCTCAGCCTGCGCGACCCGCTGGTCGCCCAGGCGCAGCGCCTGCTCCTCGACGGGGGCCGCATCCCCCAGGAACAGGGCGTGCGCCTGTTCGACGCCGATGTCATGGATCTGGGCCGCCTCGCCAACGCGATCGCGCGCGACCGCCACGGCGACCGCGTCTACTTCACGCGTCAACCGCCAGCTCAACCCGACCAACGTCTGCGTGCTCGCGTGCCGGTTCTGCGACTACGCCAAGAAGCCCGGCGCGCCCGACGCCTACACGATGACGAAGGAGCAGGTGCTGGCGCACGTGGATCCCGACATCCACGAGATCCACATCGTCGGCGGGCTGCACAACAAGTGGCGCTTCGACGACTACCTCGACATCATCCGCTGGGTGAAGGAGAAGAAGCCCGACCTGAGCGTGAAGGCCTACACCGCGGTCGAGATCGACTTCTTCTGCCGGCTCACCAAGAAGCCCGCCGAGTGGGTGCTCGAGCGAGCTGCGCGCGGCCGGGCTCGACGCGCTGCCGGGCGGCGGCGCCGAGGTGTTCAGCGAGCGCGTGCGCCGCGAGCTGTTCCACCAGAAGATCGGCGGCAAGCGCTGGCTCGAGATCCACGAGATCGCGCATCGCGCTGGGCATCCCGAGCAACGCGACGCTGCTCTACGGCCACATCGAGACGCGCGCCGAGCGCGTGCAGCACCTGATCGACCTGCGCGAGCTCGAGCGACGCGCGCCCGGCTTCTTCGCGTTCATCCCGCTGGCGTTCCAGCCCGGCGTCACCGGCCTCGTGCGCCGGCAGGCGTCGGCGATCGAGGACCTCAAGACCATCGCCATCTCGCGGCTCGTGTTCGACAACGTGCCGCACGTGAAGGGCTACTGGGTCATGCTCGGCCAGGACACCGCGGCGTCGGCGCTCAACTTCGGCGCCTCGACCTCGACGGCACGATCGGGCAGGAGAAGATCGCGCACGCCGCGCTCGCCCGCAGCCCGGTCGGCATGGCCGAGGCCGGCATGGTGCAGATGATCCGCGAGGCCGGCAAGGTCCCGGTGCAGCGCGACGCGCTCTACCGCGTCGTGCGCGAGTACCCGCGCGGCGCCGCGCCCGAGCCGGCGGCGTCGTCGTGAGCCAGCCCCGTGACGCCCCCGAGCGCGCACGCACCACGCACCCGGCTTCGTCGCGATCGTGAACGAGGCGCGGCCGCGGGTGCGCGAGCTCACCATCGAGCGAGTACCTCGAGCGGCTGCGCCGCCGGCGAGCCGCTGGTGCTCGTCGACGTGCGCGAGGACCGCGAGTGGGACGCAGGCGCGCATGCCCGGCGCGACGCACCTGGGCGAGGGCATCCTCGAGCGCGACATCGAGAAGGCCATTCCCGACCAGGCGACGCCGCTGGTGCTGCACTGCGGCGGCGGCTACCGCAGCGTGCTCGCCTGCGACAACCTGCGGAGGATGGGCTATACGAACGCGACCTCGCTGGACGAGGGCTGGCGCGGCTGGATCGCGCGCGGTCTGCCCGTGGAGCGCGAGCGCTGACTCCACCGCATCTCGCACGGCTGCGGTCGGCGGGGCTCGCCGCGGCGCGCCGGGCTCTGCCGGGTGCGGGTGCGCGGCCGGCGTGCTGGCGCGGGTGGCCGCGGGTGGCCGTGCTTCGCCGCGGGCGCGGCGGCCGCTATACTCCGCCCGCGATGAGTAGCGGCCCCCGACACGTCTACGAAGTCCACATCCGCACCACGCCCGAGCGGCTGTGGGAGGCGCTCACCTCCGCGGAGGTGTCGCGGCGCTACTTCTACGGCACCGCCGTCACCAGCTCGTTCGTCGTCGGGGCGCCGATCACCTGGCTCGAGGACGACGGCACCGTCGCGCTGCAGGGCGTGGTGCTGGAGTGCGAGCCCCCGGCACGGCTGGTGCACTCGTTCGCGATGCTCCATCACCCGCAGGCCCGTCACGACCGCCCGTCGCGGGTGGCGTGGGAGATCGACGCGCGCGGCGAGACCTGCAAGCTCACGCTGGTCCACGACGAGTTCGAGAGCGAGACCGCGACCTGGCGCGAGGTCGCGCACGGTTGGAACCCGGTGCTCGCGGGGCTCAACGACCGCTGCTCGAGACCGGACGCTCGCGCTCGGCCTCGAGCGCTGACGCCGCAGGATCCCGCGGCCAGCTGGCGGCGGCGCCGGCGTGGCGCCCTGCCGGCCCCGGTCCGTCCGTCCAGCGCGGGCATCGCGGGATCGCGACCGTGGACCGGATGCCCCGTGCGCTGTCCGCGCGATTCCACTAGATTCACCTCATCCGCCGTCGCGCCGGCCGTCCGGCCGCGTTCCACCGGCTCCATCCCCGCCCCGCGCCCGTCCACGGAGGGACCTTGCTCGAGTCCAGCGCCCCGCTCTTCCACTCGGCGAAGTACGCGGACCCGCAGCAGGTGCTCGAGACCGTCTTCGGCTACCGCGAGTTCCGCCCGGGGCAGCGCGAGATCATCGACGCCGTGCTCGCCGGGCGCGACTGCATCGGCGTGATGCCGACCGGCGCCGGCAAGTCGCTCACGTTCCAGATGCCCGCCAAGATCCTGCCCGGCGCGGTGCTGGTGATCTCGCCGCTCATCTCGCTCATGAAGGACCAGGTGGACGCGCTCGTGCGCCTCGGCTTCCGCGCCACGGTCGCTCAACTCGACGCTGGAGTTCGAGGAGCGGCGCGAGCGGCTCGCGGCGCTCCGCCGCGGCGAGATCGAGCTGCTCTACCTGGCGCCCGAGGCGCTCGAGGGCTCGCTGCGCAGCTTCATCGCCGAGCTGCCCGGTGAGCCTCGTGGTGGTCGACGAGGCGCACTGCATCAGCCAGTGGGGCCACGACTTCCGGCCCGCGTACCGCAGCTGCAGGGCCTCAAGGAGGAGCTCGGCGACATCCCGGTGCTGGCGCTCACCGCGACCGCGACGCGCCGCGTGGTGGGCGACATCATCCGCCAGCTCGGCATGGTGAAGCCCGACGGCTTCAAGGGCTCGTTCTTCCGCCCGAACCTGCGCATCACCGTGGTCAGCGCAAGGGCGAGCAGCGACGGCCAGCCAAGCGCGCAACGTGCGCAAGGACCTGCTCGGGCTGCTGCGCCGCCACGCCGGCGAGAGCGGCGATCGTCTACTGCATGAGCCGCCGCACGGTGGACGCGACCGCCGCGTGGCTGCGCGGCGCAGGGCGTGCAGCGCGCTGCCCTACCACGCCGGCCTGCCGCGACGAGGTGCGCGAGCGCCACCAGGACGCGTTCGCGCGCGACGAGGTCGACGTGGTCGTCGCCACCGTCGCGTTCGGCATGGGCATCGACAAGAGCAACGTGCGCTTCGTCGTCCACCGCGACATGCCCAAGAGCATCGAGGCGCTGGTACCAGGAGATCGGCCGCGCCGGCCGCGACGGCCTGCCGAGCGACTGCGTGCTGTCTACTACTCGTGGGCCGACGTGATCGGCTACGACTCGTTCCTCGACGCGGATCGACGACCCCGGCGCAGCGCGAGGAGACGCGCGCGCAAGACGGTCGAGCTGTTCCGCCTGCTCGACCGCGGCGGCTGCCGGCACCAGGCGCTGGTGCGGCTACTTCGACGAGACGCTCGGGCCCTGCGGCGGCTCGTGCGACGTCTGCCGCGGCATCACGGTCGCCGACCTCGTCGCCCCGCGGGACGACGCGCGGATCGCGGCGCGCGCGGCCGGCGCCGGGCGGCCGCGGCCGATGTTCGACGGACGAGCTGCCGGACGACCCGGAGCTGTTCGAGCGCCTGCGCGTGCTGCGCCGGCGGCTCGCCGACGCCGAGGGCGTGCCCGCCTACATCGTCTTCAGCGACGCCGTGCTGCGCGCGATGGCCGCGCGCGTGCCGCGCACCGAGCGACGAGCTGCTCGGCGTCCCCGGCGTCGGCCCGGCCAAGCTCGCGCGCTACGGCGACGCGTTCCTCGAGGCGCTGCGCGAGGGCTGAGCCCGGCGCTCGCCGCGCTCAGGCGGCGCGGCGCTGCTCGGGCGGCGCGGCCGCCGGTGGGACGGCGCGCTCGCGCCAGCGCCACCACGGCAGGCGAAAGGCGACCACCGCGAGGCTCGCGGCGAGCCAGGCCTCGGCGAAGCCGGGCGTGCCGGTGACGCCGAACGGCAGGCCGACGAGCCCGCACGCCAGCGCGACGACGAGGGCCAGCACGACCAGCATGGGGGCCAGCGTGCGCGGATGCGCGGCCTCGCGCGGCGTGTTCGAGGTGACCTCGAGCAGGTCGGGGTGACCGAGGGCGTCGAGCGATGGGCACGGCGCGCTCGCGCGGTCCTCGGCGAGTCCGTCGAGCCACGCGCCCAGCACGCCGAGCAGCCGCCACGAGGCCTCGCGCCCCGCGCTGACCCGGGTGACGTCGGCCGGGCGCAGACTGATCGCGCCGCCGCGCCAATCGAGCACCACGCGCGGGGCCCCGACCCAGCCCGGCGCGCGCGCGCCGAGGCGCACCGCGATGACCTCGTCGCGCCGCAGCGTGAACCGGGTCTCCTCGCCGACGTAGCACAGCCGGTCGCCGCGCACGAACAGGAAGCCCGCGTCCCAGTCGGTGTGCCCTTCGTAGATGCGCACCCGCGCGCTCGGCGCCAGGGTGACGAAGCGCCCGCCGGCGACGTCGATGCCCTCGGCGGCGAGCCTGGGCGCGAGCGAGCGCCGCAGGCCGGCGACGCCGCGCGCGGCGAGCAGGTCGAACACGCCGAGCGCGAGCGCGAACGCGGCCGCGGCGGCCAGCGCGATGGTGAGCGGGCGCGGCCAGCCGGGTGCCAGCGCCGCGGTCAGCGCCAACGCGAGCACGGCGCCGAGCGCCAGCGCCGCGGTCATGGCGAGCGTGACGCGCAGGCCGTACTCGGCCTTGCGCCGGGTCGAGAACACCTTGCCCGCCGCCGCGGACGGCAGCTCGTGATGATCCGCATCGCCGCAGCCGTCGCGTCGCACCGCCTCGATGCGGGCCGGGTCGAGGCCCGCGGCGCGGCCGATGGCGCGGGCGCGGTCGGCGACCGACGGATGCGTGAGCAGCACGCCCGACCAGGGCCCCCACTCCTGGGGCACGTGGTTCAGCCGCCCGAGCGCGGCCAGCGCCGAGACGAGCGCCTCGGGATCGCGGGTGAGCTCGATCGCGCCGCGGTCGGCCTGGTACTCGAAACGACGCATGAGCAGCAGCGTGGCGAGCAGGCCGGCCGCGAACGAGGCCGGGAACAGCACCAGCGGATCGAGGCTCCAGCCGCCGAAGGTGGTCGCGAGCACGATCACCACCATCGGCGCCATCATCCAGCGCGCGTGTCCGCGGCGCAGGTGCGTCAGCTCGTGGGCGAGCACCGCGTCGACCTCGCGCCGGCTCAGGTGCTGGAGCAGGTGGTCGGTGAGCAGCACCACGCCGCCGCGCACCGCGAACGCGTTGGCGATCCGTCCGCGCGCGGTGGGCATGATGTAGAGCATCCGCAGGCGCACGCCGGCGGCGCTCGCGAGGCCGAACACGCGGTCGCGCAGCGCGCCGGCGGTGACCGAATACGGCGTCAGGTCGAGGGCGCGCAGGCGCTGCCGCTCGCACCCCCAGCGCGACCCGGCCGCCGCCAGCGCCCAGAGCGCGGCCGGCCGCCACTCGGAGCGGAAGGCGAGCGCCACCGCCGCGATGAACGCGGCGAGCGGGAGCACGACGCCGGCCAGCTGCCAGGCGGCGTGGCGCAACGCCTCGCCGCGGGCCCAGCCCTCGCCGCGCAGCCGCGCCGAGACCGCATGGGTGAGCGCGACGATGGCGAGCGAGACCAGCGCCGGCGGCGCCAGCGCCACGCACACCCCCGCGGCGGGTGCGAGCCAGGGGGCGAGCGCGCGGGTCGAGAGCAGGCCCGGCACGTGGCGCTGGACCCACCACTGCGCCATCAACCAGCCGATCCATGCCACCAGGGTGGCGGACTGGGTGGCCTGCCAGAACCCGAACCACGCCCGCGCCGGGTCGGGCGCCTCGGCACGCAGCACG
Source organism: Candidatus Eiseniibacteriota bacterium (assembly GCA_963725865.1). Lineage (GTDB taxonomy): Bacteria > Eisenbacteria > RBG-16-71-46 > RBG-16-71-46 > RBG-16-71-46 > CAVSAC01. Next base: position 3,439 of record CAVSAC010000006.1, on the reverse strand, counting down.
CGCGCGCGCAGCAGCGCCACCAGCGCGAGCGGCAGGACCAGCGGCAGCGCGAGGGTCAGCAGGGCGACGGCCATGGCGCCGTTATCGGCCCGGCGCGCGCGGGCCTTAAGCGACGCGCCAATGCTCGGGACCGCCGCCGCGGGGCCGTCGCCGGTGGCTCGAGCGGCGTCGCTGGGGGCTCGGAACGCATCGCCGGTCCGAGCCCGGCAACCTCGATCCGTGCCCGCCGTAACCTGTCCCACGAGGGCGACGGAGGATGCCCGGTCCGGGAGGCCAGGGACCCGCGCTCCGAGCGATCGACCGCCGTGAACTCGCCCTCGATGAGGAGCCGGCCATGAAGCGCACCTTCGCCGCCGCACTCGTCGCGCTCGCGGTCACCGCGAGCCCCACCGCCACCGCGCAGACCGCGCCGCTCAGATACCACTTCGAGTTCGGGCTCGGGGCGACCTCGACGCCGGTGGCGCTCGATGCGCTGCACGGCACGGCTCCGGTGTTCGGCGGCGGGATCGCGCTCGCGCTCAGCCGGACGCTGCGCGCCGAGGTCAGCATCGTGCACGAGCGCTATCCCCACGACCGCGATGCCGCGCGGAGCGGGGGCGCTCGCGAGGTGCGGGATGGCTGTTGCGTCACCGCGGCGCTCGCGGGTGTCGAGTTCGGCCGGGCGCGGCCGGGCGCGGCCTCGCCGTTCGCGCGCGCCGGCGCGGGGATCGGCTGCGCACGCGTGGGCGTCGCGCACGGCAGCGACCTGACCGGCCACGCGTGGACCGAGCGCTCGCGCGCCGAGTTCGCGCCGGCGCTGGCGGCGGGGCTGGGGCTGCGGCTGCCGAGTGGCTCCGCGGGGCTGGACCTGCGCGTCGGCGTGCAGGGCCTCGCGCTCCTGGGCGCGGACGGGACCACGCGCTCGATCGCCTTCAGCATCGGCGTCGGCGGCTGAGCCCGCGGCCCGCGGTCGACCGCCGGCGGCTCCACGAGCACGCGCCTCGACGCGGCCGGCGGGTGCCGGCCCGTGCCGAGCGGGAACCCCTCCGGGGCGGCGGGGGTACAACGGCTCAGTCCCTGGACCGGGGTCCCTGCCACTGGCGTGGCGCCGGAGGCGCCGCTTCCGAGGAGGACGTTTCCATGCACAGGTCCACTCCGTTGATCCTCGCTTGCGTCCTGCTGGCGCACGCCGCGCTCGCTGGCGCGTCCCCCCTCGATCGGTTCTCGCTGCGGGTGCAGGGCGGGGCGAACTGGCCGTCCGCGACCAGTTCGCGGGTGCTTCCCATGCCGAGTCAGGGCACTTCGCTCGGCGCTGGGCTCGTGTACGACGCGGCCCCCGCGCTCCGGCTGACGGCAGACGTCACGCGGGACCGCTTCGGCGGCGGCGGCGGGTTCGTCAGCGTGCCGGAGGTGTCGCTGCGCGGCAGCGAGCCGTTCACGCTCGTCACCGCGCTGATGGGCTTCGAGCTGCGTGCCGCGTTGCCGCGCGGCAGCCGGGGCGCGCTCCATGCCGGACTCGCCAGCGGCGCGGGCTGGCTGCAGGCGGGAAGGATGCGCTTCGACGACATGAACGGGCCCTCGTTCACCGTGGGCGGCGGACACGAGACCCACCCCGTGGTCGCCGCCAGCCTCGGCGTGCAGGTGCCGACCGGGCTCGCGCATGCCGACCTCGACCTCGGCTGGCGGGAGCTGTGGATGGACCACGCCTACGGCGCGCTGCGCTCGGGCGCGTTCCGGGGCGGCGTGGTGGTGCGTCACTGAGGGCGCTTCCGCCTCGCGCCTGCACACTTGAGCACCGGGTCCGGTCGTGCGATGGTCCCGCCCATGCGCGTCCAGTACCGCGAGGAGAGCTGTCGCACCGCCCTCAACCGGGTGACCGGGAGGGGCTTCGGCTGGTCGCTCAACCCCTACATGGGGTGCGCGCACCGCTGCACGTTCTGCTACGTGCGCACCTTTGAGCGCCGCGCCCAGCGGCCGAGCGACGAGCGCTACGGCTGGAGCATCCGCGTCAAGACCAACGTCGCCGAGGTGCTGCGGCGTGAGCTCGCGCGCGATTCGTGGCGGCGCGAGGAGGTCGGCATCGGCAGCGCCACGGACCCCTACCAGCCGGCCGAAGGCCGCTACCGGCTCACGCGCGCCTGCCTCGAGGCCTTCGCGGACCACCGCACGCCGTTCAACCTGCTGACGCGTGGCCCGCTGGTGGTGCGCGACCTCGACGTGCTCCAGCAGGCGGCGCGGCGCGGCGGCGCGAGCGTGTCGTTCTCGATCCCGACGCTCGACGAGCGGGTGTGGCGCGAGACCGAGCCGGGTACGCCGCCACCGCGCTCGCGGCTGCGCGCCCTGGCGCGCCTGGTGGCGGGCGGCGTGCGCGCCGGCGTCGGCATGGCGCCGGTGCTGCCGGGGCTCTCGGACGCGCCCGCGCAGCTCGAGCAGGTGGTGCGCGCGGCGCGCGCGGCGGGCGCCACCTTCCTGTGGGTCGACCTGGTGAACCTGCGCGAGGGCGTGCGCGAGCACTTCTTCGAGTGCCTGGCGCGCGACCGGCCCGAGCTGGTGCCGCGCTACGAGGCGCTGTTCGCGCGCGGCGCCTACCTGGCGCGGGCGCGGGTCGACGCGGCGCGCGAGCAGGTGGCCGCGCTCAGGCGCCGCCACGGCATCGGCGACCGGCGCCCGGTCCGGCTGGCGCCCCCCGAGCCGGTGGTGCAGGTGGAGCTGCCGTTGTGAGGGCCGCGCCGGCGCGCTCGGGTGCGTGCCTCGACCGCGCGCGGCGCGTGTCGTAGGATTCCGCGCGCCATGAGCCAACCCCATCTCTCCACCAGGACCATCGCCGCGCGCATCCCCTACGCGAACTGCGCGCCGTTCTACGCCCTGTGGTCCGAGGCGCCGTTCGCGGTCCGCAACCTGGTGCCGCGCGAGCTCGGCCGCGAGGCCGAGGCCGGCCGCGTGGATCTCGGCGTGATGGCCGCGGGCGACTACCTGCGCCTCAAGGACCGCTTCGAGCTGCTCGGCCCGTTCGGCGTCGCGCGACGCGGCGCGGTGGACTCGGTGCTGCTCTACTCGCGCAAGCCGGCGGCGGCGCTCGCGCACGCGATGGTGTCGGTCACTCCCGCCACGTCGACCTCGATCCGCCTGCTCCACCTGCTCCTCGACGTGCGGCGCGGCCTTGAGGACGTGCGCTACGTTCGCGGCCTCGAGCCCGCCCAGGCCGACGCGCTGCTCATGATCGGCGACGAGGCCATGCGCATGCGCGACCGGCGCCCCGAGGGCTTCACCCAGACGCTCGATCTCGGCGCGGACTGGCTGGAATGGACCGGTCTGTCGTTCGTGTACGCGGTGTGGGCGGTGCGCCGCGCGCTCGACGAGGGCGTGAAGCACGAGCTGCGCGAGTTCCTCGAGGCCTCGCTCGCGGCCGGGCTGGCTTCGTTGCCCGAGGTGGCGCGGCGCCAGACCGAGACCGGCTGGA
>CAVSAC010000005.1:0-24059 GCA_963725865.1 Candidatus Eiseniibacteriota bacterium | reverse complement strand
GGCAGGACGGCACCTTCACCCCCCGCGCCAGGTGCCCCACGCCGTCCGCCAGCGGAGCCCTCGGTGCACCGGCGCGTACACCCCAGGGAGCGGGCGATGCGCGACGCCCGTTGCGCCGCAACGGATTGAGCCGCCGGGGTGGATGGCACGGGCGCTGCGAAGAGTAGGCGTCACCCAAGCCCGCGTCGATCTGCTCACGGCCCGCGCCACGCGCCGGGCGAAGGAGGAATGCCATGAGAGCAACACTCACCGTCGGCCTCGCGCTGGTGCTGGCGGCCGGCGCGCTGGCCGGCTGCGGCAAGAAGTCGACGCTGATGGATCCAGTCTCGTCGAACAGCTCGTCCAGCCTCGAGGAGGCGGCGGTCACGGCCACGCTCTCGCAGACCCCGGGGCTGATCGAGGACGGCGTGACCGAGGACCCATCGCAGATCTCGATCGGCGGCGGTCCGGCGGCGCGCTGGCCGCGATCCATCCGCTGTTCTACTGGCGCGTGATCACCGACGTGGACCGCCATTTCGAGTTCGCGTTCGCCGATACCGACACCAGTGGCCGGCCCACCACCGCGCGGGGTCACGGTGTACAAGTACCTGGCCGGACGCTTCAACATCCTCGCCGCCGGCGCGCCGGACTCGACCGGGTCCGACACCGCCAGCGTCGTGCACAAGCCCCTCGCCGACCTGTGGGTGCGCCACCTGCTGCTCAAGCGCGTCCGGCTCGGCGACTCCGACCGGACGGCATGGCGCGTCGCCGCCACCTCGGGTGTGAAGGTGACCTCCTTCGACCCGCGCTCGAGCCGGTCCGCCCCGGTGTTCGGGCCCACGCACATCCTCAGCCTGCGCGTGCAGGCGACCGACGTGGACACCACGATCGATGATCCGCTGGCGCTGTTCCGGCTGCGCGGCGTGCTGAAGTTCGACGCCGGGGACGCGGTGACACTGACCGCGACCACCCGCGCAAGGGACGACGTGGTGGTGCTGATGTGGGGCGGCCTGAAGTTCCGCTTCAAGGACAACGGCGACGGCACCCACACCGGCGTGTTCCACCTTCCGATGATGGGCGGCCTCGGCCACGTGGGAGTGAACGCCCTGGCGCACGGCACGCTGTTCGACGACACCGCGCCCTACAGCTCGCAGGCCTGGGTGCTGCCCTACCAGGTGAAGCCGTCACTGCTGGCGGAGTTCATGCCGTAGCCGAAGCGCGCACCGACGCACGACGGGCGGCCTGCCTCGCGGCGGGCCGCCCGTCCGCGCCTGCGCGCAGGCGGGCTCCGAGAGCGGTGGCTAGCCCCTCGATCGCCACCCGCCACCCCAGGTCTCTCGCACCTCCAGAGGATCGACCTCGTGAAGCGTGCGGCGTGCGGGTTCATCCTCCGAGATGAACTGCGCGACGGTCGCGACGACCACCTCGTCTTCCAGATACCGGCCATGCTCCAGCGACACCACCCCGCGGAGCTCGCGGGCCTTCTCTTCGAAGGCCAGGGCCAGGCGATCCCGCTCCTCCTCCTCGAGTCCTTCGCCGAAGATCACTCCGCCAGGACCGCGCCGAGCGTCCCGACGCATCCTTGGACGACATCGGATTCCGCCGCTCGCCTCCGCAGGGCCTCGGGGTCGCGCAGGAATTCGTACCGCTCCGCCCGGCCGGCGGTCCTTCCCATCGCGTGGTCGTCGACGCTGAACTGGCCGGAGGTCTCGACACATGTCGCCTCCAGATACGGGATGCCGGGCATGCGCGACACCTCGATCTGGGCGCCCTGGAGATCTTCCGCACCGACTCCCAACAACTGTCCGAAGATGACCTTGCTCAGGATCCGCATCGTGATCGACTCGGCGACGCGCCAGGTCGCGAGATGGAGTGCGCTCGAGAAGGCGACGCTGGCCGCCTGGACGACGCGGCGAACGAGGAGGGCGCCATGCTGCGACCAGTCGCCGGCTTCATCCGCCCAGGTCGTCGGAGGACGCGCACGCCAGTCCGCCCGGAAGAGCCGCGCGACCCGCTCGCCCAGGTGCGAGCGCATGCAGCGGCTCTGACTTCAGCATCAACATCGCTTCGTCGAGGTACTCGCTGCACACGACCAATGCTCGATTCGTAGCCCAGGAAGCTTCGTATCGGCGCCACCAGCGCTCTCCCGGGAAGATGTTCCCAACATCCAAGGACGCGACGCGCCGTGAGAAATAGAGATTCACGTCGGTCGGTTCGAGACGTGAGCCCAACCACGAGAGTCCGACTGCGGGAACCCCGGCGAGCAACCAGAAGGCGGGATGCCACCGCCACGGAAGTACGCCGTCGAGGACCTGTACATCCTGGCGCAGAACCCCGACGACCCCTCCGATGAGGCAACCCAGTGCGGTCAACCAACCCCCCACGACGAGGAATGACGACGAGAATCGCCCGAGCCGGGAAAGAACTCGCCCCGAAGTGGTTCGGGGCTGCGACCACCTCTTGATCAGGAATGGAGTACCCATGAACACGAGTGCGCCAAGGCGGTTCGTCCACGAGGACCGACACCACGAGCGCATCCACTGGAGCACGAAGGCGGTGCTCATTCCGCCTCGATGGTGGAGCAGCGTCCCGCGATCCGGGTCTCGCGCATAGCCGAGCGCGGAGAACTCCGACAGGATCTTCGTCTCGTAGCGATTTCCGGTCTCGTAGTCGTAGTCTGTTCGGTCGAGGAGGTCCTCATTGCCCCTCAGCAGCCCTTCGAGGGTCTTGACGAGCGAATCCGCGGTCATCAACGGACATCGGTCGGCACCCAGGCCCCCATGGGCCGCCAGCGCTTCGTCAATGGCGTCCTTCGCGCTGAGGCCTCTGTCCCGGATCCTCTCGAAGACATCACGGCAGGCGCGCCACCCCGCTTCGTGCAGCGTCGCCAGGTACGCCTGATAGGCGGCCAGCAGAGCATTCCCGCCATGACTGTGTGCAACGACATGGACTCTCGCCTGTGGATCCTCGTCCAGGAGGCTCAGGATCCGCTCGGCCAACGCACGGCCCGCGGCCCGTCGTGATTCGTGTTCGTTCTTCCCGTCCCACACGAATGCCTGCACCTCGATCCGTGTGTCTGGTCCGGGTTCCAGGAGCCGCAAGAGCTCCTGCCGCAGTCGTGCCGCGAAGGTCCCGGAGCCTTCACCGGAATCGGTCCAGTGAATGGCATCCCGGCGAGGTACGTCCTCGGTTCCGTGGACCGCGAGAACGATGTGTCGAGTCATCGTGAGCGGTTGGGGATGGATATCAGTTCACCGCGGATCGGCGAATCGCTGACGGGTGGCATGAGGCGGATCCGCGCGAATCTCCTGTTCACATCGTCCGAGATTCGACTTCCACAGTCCAGGCGATTCCTGGCGCAGCAGCGCTGCGCCACTGAAGCCAGGATGCCGGGATGTGCTCCGCGCGGAATGCATGGGAGTCTCTGAACGGCAGGGACCGTAGCCGAAGCGCGCTTCGACGCACGACGGGCGGCCTGCCTCGCGGCGGGCCGCCCGTCCGCGCGCAGGCGCGAGGGTCAGGGGTCCTCGTCCTCGGGCGGCCCCTCGCCCGGACGCGGGGCGCGGAAGATCGCGGCCCACTCCTCGAGCTCGTGCTTCGAGAGCGACACCGGCTTCTCGGGCTCCTCGGTCGCGCGCGGGCCCAGCGCGCTGGCGAGGAACAGATCGGAGAGCGCGATGTCGGCGCCCATCGCCCGGGCGTGGCGCGCCACCTCGAGATCGGCGGTCACCACGGTGAGGCGCTCGACGCTGCGGACCCGCTCCTCGACGATGCGCCGGATGACGTCGTCCGCCTTCTCGGAGGGCGCGAGTAGCGCACCTCGACGCGGCCCGTGGTGCCATCGTGGCCGCCGCCCTCGGCACCGTCGAACACCACCACGAAGCTCGCATCGCCGGTGCCCAGCGCCCACGCCAGCAGGTTGAGGAGCTTCTGGCGCGAGTCGCGCAGCGTGCGTCCGGGCTCGGGCCGCAGCGCCGGGGTGCGCAGGATCAGGTTGTAGGCGTCGACGACGATGAGGCGCTTCTCCACACGGGCCTCCGGGAACGGACGCGCGCCGCCGGTGTGCCCGGCGGCGCGCATCACTCTAGCACGGTGCCCGCGCGGGAAGCCGGCTACGGCTGCCCGCCCGTGGCGGTGTGGAAGATCTGCCCGTTGTCGCCCACCGCCCAGCCGCGCGTCTCGTCGACGAAGAACACGTCGTTGAGCCGGTTGCCGGCGGAGATGGTCTGGGGCGTCCAGCCGAGCCCGCCGTCGATGGTGGCGAGCACGAAGCCGGTGCCGTTGAGCCCCACCGCCCAGCCCTTCGAGGCGTCCACGAAGCACACGCCTTCCATCGCGTAGGCGGCGCCGGGGTTGACGAGCGTCCACTGCGGCGCGCCCAGGCCGTCGTCGTCGGTGCGCGGCGCCGCGCCGGCCGCGCCCACCGCGTTGGCGCGCAGCAGGCTGGTGCGCCACACCGCGCGCAGGTTCAGGGCGGTGACCGTGGTGACCACGCCCCAGCTGAGGCCGCGGTCGGTGGTGCTGACGATGACGCCGTTGTCGCCCACCGCCCAGCCGTAGCGCGTCCCGAAGAACGACACGCCGCGCAGCGCGAACGTGGTCGGGTTGGTCTGCGTCCAGGTGGTGCCGTGGTCGAACGTGCGCACCACCGCGCCGTTGGCGCCCACCGCCCAGCCGGTGTCGGGCGTGGCGAACCACACGTCGTACAGGTGCGCGCCGCCGGCGACCGCGCGCGTGGTCCAGTTCGTGCCGCCGTTGGTGGTGTGCAGCAGCGTGCCATTGTCGCCCACCGCCCAACCCTCGGCGTCGCTGGTGAACCACACCGCGTTCAAGCTGGACGCGGTGCCGGTCTGCTGGGTCCAGGTCACGCCGGCGTCGCGGGTGGCGCGGATCGCTCCGGTGGCGCCGACCGCCCAGCCGAGGCGGCCGCCGGGCCGGAAGAACACGCCGTTGAGCTTGTTCGCCACGCCGCTCGCCTGCGCGTACCAGCCGCGCGTCACTGGAGTGACCTCGATGCTTGCGGTGTCGGACTTGCCGCCCGCCGCCGCGATCAGCAGCGCCGAACCCTCGCCGCGCGCGGTGACCACGCCCGCGCTGCTCACGGTGAAGACGCCGGGGTCGCTGCTGGACCACCCGAAGCGCGCGTTGGCCACCGCCACGGTGTCGGTGTCGAGTGCGACGGCGCTGAACGCCGCCGACTGGCCGACCTTGAGCGTGGTGTCGCTCGGGGTCAGCACCACCGCCGAGAGCGGCGGCAGCGGGATCGGCGCGACCGGGTTGCTCGAGCTGCAGCCGGTGAGCAGGGCGAGCCCCAGGGCGAGCGTGGCCGCGAGGCTGGCGGCGACGTGTCGACGGTTGAGCGTATCCATCGCGAGGGCATCCTCCGGAGAACGGTGCGCGCGGGCCGCCCGGGCGGACGGCGCGGCGCGCTCAGAGCCGCCTCGAATCTTGCAATATCGGGGCCACGGACGCACGTGGGTTTCCAAGCATTTGGAGCGGTCGCGGGCGTGCATCCTGCCGCCCCTCGCCCGGTTTCTGCCCGCCGGCCGGCCAGCCGCCAGCCAGCGCCGCGGATCCCGGCGAGGCCCGCGGACCGCGTGCCGGCCCCCGGCGCCGGGGGCACCCGGGGCATGCGGCGTCACTGGCCGCCCCGCGCACGGCGCTGGTCGCGTCGCAGCGGCCGCCCGCCGACTGCGCCTTGAGCCCCCGCGGGGGTTCTTCTAGGCTGCGCCGGCCGTGATGCGGTCCGCGTGATGGACCGTCGGCCCCTCCGCCCCACGAGGATCCCATGCTCGAAGTCCACGAAGTGACCAAGGTGTACGACGGCCGCCCGGTGGTGAACCACGTGTCCTTCGAGGTCCATCCGGGCGAGATCTTCGCCCTGCTGGGTCCCAACGGCGCCGGCAAGACGACGCTCATCCGCATGATCACCGACATCCTGAGGCCCGACTCGGGGACGATCACGCTCGACGGCCATTCGGTCTCCACCGGCCCGCGCGAGCGCATCGCCTACCTGCCCGAGGAGCGCGGCCTGTACCGCAAGGTGCAGGTGCTCGACGCGCTGGCGTACTACGGCGAGCTCAAGGGCCTGAGCCGACACGACGCCACGACCACCGCGCTGGCGCTGCTCGAGGCGTTCGAGCTGCGCGACGTGGGCGAACAAGCAGGTCCAGGCGCTGTCCAAGGGCATGCAGCAGAAGCTGCAGCTCTGCACCGCGCTCATCGGCGAGCCGCGGCTGCTCATCCTCGACGAGCCGTTCAGCGGCCTCGACCCGCTCAACGTGCAGCTGCTCGAGGACGTGCTCGCCGACGGCGCGCGGCCGGCACCACGGTGCTGCTGTCGACCCACCAGATGAACAAGGTCGAGCAGCAGTGCGACCGCGCGCTCATGATCAACCGCGGCCACATGGTGCTCTACGGTCACGGTGCGCGAGATGCGCCGCGCAGTACGCCGAGCACGCCATCCTGGTGCGCTCCACCCCGGCGCCGCCGCAAGGTGGCGGGAGTGCGCGAGGTGGCGCCCGACAACGACGCGGTGCGCCTGGTGCTCGAGCCCACCGCCACGCCGAGTGGCGTGCTGCGCGAGCTGCTCGACGCCGGCGTCGAGGTGGAGTCGTTCGAGCACGCCGTCGCTGCCGCTCGAGGACATCTTCGTGCACGTGGTGCGCGAGGGCCTCGGCCTCGACCACGGCCAGAGCGGCCCGCCCACCGTCGACGAGCCCGCCGCGCAGGGAGGTGTGCGATGAGGTTCTCCTGGAAGCGCGCGCTCATCATCGCGCGCCGCGAGTACCTGACCACGGTGCGCAAGAAGGCGTTCCTGATCACGCTGCATCGGCATGCCGGCGTATTTCGCGTTCGTCGATGTGGATGTCGGTGAAGCCGCAGATGGACGACGCGCTGAAGTCGCTCCGCGACCTGCACGTCCTCGGCGTGGTGGACTCCTCGGGCACCCTCGCGGGCGCGTCGAGGTCGATCGAGACGGTGTGGGCGCCGGACGTGAACCCGTTCGACACCAAGGCCAAGCCGACGGCGCCGCAGACCTTCCGTGCCACGGTCCGGATGTTCCCCTCGCAGGAGGAGGCGCTGCGCGCGATGCGCGGATCTCGCCGTGGACCAGGTGCTGGTGGTGCCGCCCGACTACCTCGCCACCGGGGCGTTGCGCCGCTACGAGCGCTCGGCAGCGGGATTCACGAGCGGCGACCGAGCGCCCGGTCCGCAGTGGCTGGTGCGCAGCCTGCTCGCCGGCCACGCCGACTCGCTCGTCGTCGAGCGCGTCGCCCGTCCGTCGCGTGGCCTGGTCGACTGTACGACGCTCGGCAACGCGATGGCGCGTTCACGCTCAAGGACGACCGCCGCGAGCTCATGGCGTTCCTGCTGCCGTTCGCTGTTCGGCATGCTGCTGAGCGTCGCGATCGTCACCGGCGGGCAGTACCTGCTGCAGGGCGTGAGCGAGGAGAAGGAGTCGCGCATCCTCGAGTCGCTGCTGTGCACCGTGTCGCCCGACGACCTGTTGGTCGGCAAGCTGCTCGGCCTGGGCGGCGCCGGGCTCACCCTGGTCGGCGTGTGGATCGCGCGCGGGCTGTCTTCATCGGCCCGGCCGCCGCGCTCGCGCTCATGACCGTCGCCGCCGCGTCGCTGCTGGTGCTGCGTGCTGCTCTACTTCCTGTTCGGCTACCTGTTCTACGCCAGCCTCATGACCGGCATCGGCGCGATCGACGCAGCAACATGCGCGAGGCGCAGCAGGTGCGCGGGGCTGTTCACGATCGCTGAACTTCATGCCCGTTCTCCGTGCATGATGAAGATCCTGAACACGCCCGAACTCGCGGTCGCTGACCGTGGGCTGTCGCTGTTCCCGCCCACCGCGGCGCCGACCACGTGATGATGCGGCTGACGCGGCCGCGGTCCCGGGCGCCGTCGTGCCCGCCGTGGCAGATCGCGGCCTCGCTCGCGCTGCTGCGCGACCGGTGCGGTGCTGGCGCTGATGCGCGGCCCGCGACTCTTCCGCATCGGGCTGCTGCTGTACGGCAAGACCCCCAACCTGCCGGAGATCCTGAGGATCCTGCGCCAGGACACGACTGACGTACCTGGCGCACCGGCGGGCGCGCCCGGGTCGCCGCGGCGCCGCTGCCGCGCTGGCGGGTGTTCCCGCCCATCGCGCTCGGCGTGGTCATGGCCACGCTCGACGCCAGCGTGGTCAACATCGCGCTGCCGACGCTGCAGCGGCGTTCCGGCGTGCCGCTCACCACGATCGAGTGGGTGGTGCTCGCCTACATCGCTCACCATCACCGGCCTGCTGCTCAGCGCTCGGCCGGCTCGCCGACCTGCGCGGCCGGCGCGCGCGTGTACGGCGCCGGGCTGCTGCTGTTCACGATCGCCTCGCGCTGTGCGGCCTGGCGCCGAGCGTCGAGCGTGCTGATCGCGGCGCGCGTGCTGCAGGGCCTCGGCGCGGCGCTGGTGTCGGCCAACGGCTCGGCGCTGCTCGTGTCGGCGTTCCCGCTCGAGGAGCGCGGCCGCGCGCTCGGCGCGTTCGGCGCCATGGTGGGCATCGGCCTCGCGATCGGCTCGCCGCTCGGGCGGCGGATCGTGGCGCACGCGTCGTGGCGCTGGCTGTTCCTCATCAACGTGCCGCTCGGCCTGCTGACGTTCTGCGCTGCTGCGCACGCGCGTGCCCGCCGACCGCGCCGGCGCGCCGGGCGCCGCCGCGCTCGACCTCGGCGCGGCCGCTGCTGTGGTGCGGCGCGCTCGCCGGCGTTGATGCTCGCGCTCTCGCGCGGGCCCGACCGACGGCTGGGCGCCGCCCGCGGTGCTGCGGCGCTGTTCGGCGGCGCGGTCGCGCTGCTCGCGGCGTTCGCTGCCGCCGAGCGCCGCGCTGCCGCAGCCGCTGCTGCCGCTGCCGACCTGTTCGGGCCGCTCGGCGCGCGCGGTGTCGCTGACGCCTGATCGGCCAGCCTGCTGAGCGTGACGGTCGGCTTCCAGCTTCCGCTCTACCTCGAGGAGGTGCTCGGCTTGGACGCGCAGCGCACCGGCGCCTGGCTCACGATCCTGCCGGTGGCCGCGCTGTTGTTCGCGCCCGCTCGCCGGCCGGCTCGCCGACCGCATCGGCGCGCGCGTGCTGACCGCGCTCGGCATGGCGCTCACCGCGCTGGGCTTCGGGCTGCTGTCGCACGTCGGCGTCCGCGCCACGAGCTGGCCGGCTCCTCGGCGGGACTGGTGCTGGTCGGCGCCGGGCCAGGGGCTGTTCTCGGTGCCCAACGCGAGCGCGCTGCTCTCGCTGGTGCCGCACGAGCAGCTCGGCATCGCCTCGGGCCTGCAGGGCACGACGCGCAACCTCGGCTTCGCCGCCGGCGCGGCGGTGATGGCGCGCGCTCGCGACCTCGCGCTACCTCGCCCACGCGCGGGCCGAGCGCGCTCTCGGCGCGCCCGGCGGCCTCGACCGCCACGCGTTCGTCCTCGCCACGCACGACGGCTTCCTGGTGCTGGCGCTGGTCGGCCACCGTGGGCGTGGTGCTGGTGCGCTCCAGCGGCGCGCGCCGCGGACGGCGACGCCCATGGCCTTGAGCACCGGGCCGGCGGCGCGGGGCCCGGGCGCCGCGGGCTCGCAGCCGAGCCGGTCGGCGGAGCCGTCCGGCCGAGCGCGGCGCGGACCGCGCCCCGGCCGTGGCGTCTCCGCCCGCCCGGTTTCTGATCCATCCGCACGGAGCGGCGGTGGTTCGTTGTTCGCCCGCTTGCCATCCACCCTGCCACCGTTGCGACAAGTGGTTGTACGAGGTGACGGAGGCGCGCGGTCCGCGCGGAACGGCATCTTGCAGTCATTCCATCAGTTGCACGCCGGGCAGTGAGCCGGCGGGACGGATCCTGCAGAGCCCTGCCGGTGCGCGGCGTAAGAGCTGGGTCTTCGCGAGCCCCCGTCGCCAGAAGACTCGGGTCGGAAGGTCGGGAACTCCGGCATCAAGCGCCGGGTCGCCCGCATCCTCTCTCTCTGCGCAAGCGGTCGGACTCGAGACCCCTCCGTATGAACGGGATCGCCCGGTCCATGGCCGGGCGTTTTCGTTTCCGCGCGGTCGGCCGCCGCGACGCCGGGACGGACGCCTCCGCTTGCGCGCCCGCGACCCGACCGCCACACTGCCCGCGCCCATGCGCCTCTCCGCATCGGCCTCGCCCAGATCAATCCCACCGTCGGCGACCTCGACGGCAACTTCCGAGCGCATCGTCGACGCCATCGAGCGGGCCCGCGGCGCTCGGCGTGGACCTGCTGGCGTTCCCCGAGATGGTGCGTCCCGGGCTACCCGCCCGAGGACCTGCTGCTGCAGCCCGTCGTTCATCGAAGCGTGCTCGAGCGCACCCGCGCGCTCCTCCCGCACACCCGCGGCATGACGGTGGTCGTGGGCACGGTCGAGCGCGACGTGCGACCTCTACAACGCGGCCGCGGTGCTGCACGACGGCGCCTGGGTGGGCACGGCCCGCAAGCGCTACCTGCCCAACTACGGCGTGTTCGACGAGAACCGCTACTTCATGCCCGGCGCGCGCAACCCGGTGTTCGCGCGCGGCGAGCGTGGTGTTCGGCGTCAACGTCTGCGAGGACATCTGGTATCCGGGTGGCCCGGCCGAGGAGCAGGTCGTGCGCGGCGGCGCCGAGGTGCATCCTGAACCTGTCGCGCCTCGCCCTACCACGCGGGCAAGGCCGCCGAGCGCCGGCGCATGATCGCGCACGCGCGCCGCCGACAACCTCGCCATCGTCGTGCTACGTGAACCTGGTCGGCGGCCAGGACGAGATCGCTCTTCGACGGCGCGAGCCTGATCGTGCGACCAGCACGGCAGGTGCTCGCCGAGGGCGCGATGTTCGCCGAGGACCTGGTGCGTCGCCGACGTGGACCTCGACGAGGTGTTCAACGCCCGCCTGCACGACACGCGCCTGCGCAAGGAGCGCTCGCTGGCCGACGAGTGAGCGCGCTGCGCATCGAGGTGCCGCCCCGCCGCCCGGCGCGCGCCGGCCGCCAAGCCGCGGGCTCGCCGGCGCGGCGCGCCGCGCCGCGAGCGCACGCTCGAAGCCGAGGTCTACGCCGCGCTCGTGCTCGGCACGCGCGACTACGTGCGCAAGAACGGCTTCGACACCGTGGTGCTCGGACTCTCGGGCGGCATCGACTCGGCGCTCACCGCCTGCATCGCCGCCGACGCGCTCGGGCGCGGCCAACGTGGTCGGCGTCTCCATGCCCTCGGAGTACACCTCGAGCGATGTCGCGCGAGGACGCCGAGGAGCTGGCGCGGCGCGCTCGGGACTGCGCTTCCTGACCATCCCGATCCGCGAGGTGTTCGCCGCCTACGAGCGCGCGCTCGCAGACGTCGTTCGCGGGCCGCGACGAGCGACATGACCGAGGAGAACCTGCAGGCGCGCATCCGCGGCAACTACCTGATGGCGCTGTCGAACAAGTTCGGCTGGCTGGTGCTCACCACCGGCAACAAGAGCGAGACCTCGGTCGGCTACAGCACGCTCTACGGCGACACCGCCGGCGGCTTCGCGGTGCTGAAGGACGTCTACAAGACCCAGGTCTACGAGCTGTCGCGGCTGGCGCAACGCGCAGGGCGCCGGTCGATCCCCGGAGCGCACCTCACCCGCGCCGCCGACCGCCGAGCTGCGGCCCGACCAGACCGACCAGGACTCGCTGCCGCCCTACGACGTGCTCGACGCCATCCTGCGCCTGTACGTCGAGGAGGACCGCTCGGTGCGCGAGATCGTGGCGCAGGGCCACGACGAGGCACGTCGTGCGCCGCGTGGCGCGCCTGGTGGACCAGGCCGAGTACAAGCGCCGCCAGAGCCCGCCCGGCATCAAGATCACGCCGCGCGCCTTCGGCAAGGACCGCCGCCTGCCGATCACGAACCGCTGGAGGGGCTGAGCGCGGCCCCCGAGCGCGGAGCGCCGCGCGCGGCCGAAGCACGATCACCGGGCCCCGCGAGGAGCCCGGCGATCGTCGTCCTGCCCGGCGTCAGCGCCCGACGCGGGCGCTCACAGTCCGCCGTCGAGCACCATCACCAGCGCGCCGCCCTGGACCTCGAAGCTGTAGGTCCCGCTGCCGCCGATGGCGTAGAGCGTGAACGCGCCGTCGCCCTTGATCTCCTTCACCAGCGCCGCCCGGCCCGCGCCGAACAGCTTGGCGGACGCGTTCCACGTGATGCTCGTGGTCGAGGGCGCGGCCGGCAGCGACAGCGGCCCCCACACCTTCACCGCGGTCGGGTCGGCGATGACCGAGGCGGCGTCGGTGTAGCTGGTCGCGCCGGGCGTCATGTACACCGTGACGGTCGCGGCCGGGCCGAGGTTCTTGAACCTCCCCAGCAGCGCGAGGTCGACGATGTCCTTGAGCTTGTCCTTGTTGTCCGCATAGTCGCTGACGGTGTTCAGGTCGACGTACACGTGCCCGATGCTGGTGGGGCTGAGGATGGTGAATGGATTCGGCAGCTCGTAGGTCGCCATGATCTGCGCCGAGGTCAGGACGCAGCCTGACGAGAGCAGCCCGGCGAGCGCGAGCAGCGGCAGGGCGAAGCGAAGCGTCTTCATCGCGGGAGTCCTCACGGCAGGCTCAGGAACGAGTAGGAGAGTCCGATCTGCACCTCGCCGTACTTCCGCGAGGTGGAGCCGGTGGGGATCATGTCGAACTGGCCGCGCAGCCCGATGCCGAGCTTGGGTGCCGGCGTCAGGTTCAGGCCGAGGCCGAGGTCATAGCCCACCTTGTCGATGTCGGCCGAGCCGGAGCGCGTCAGCTTGTAGGAGCCGAGGCCGGCGTACGGGAAGAACGACAGCCCGGGACCGCTGAAGCCCCCGAGGCGCGCGTTGATCCCGAAGGCGGTCAGGTCGCCGCCGTCGCGCTCGTAGGGGATCCCGACCACCGTCACGCTCTTGTCGCCGAGCGCCGACTTGGCGAACCACGGCTCGGCGGTGAGCAGCGGCAGCACGTTCACCGGGAAGCGGACGCCGAACACGGTGCCCTGGTCCGCGTCGTCCTGGAGGATGGGGATGTTCATGCCGCCGAACGCCTCCGCCCCGATCGAGACCGCGTGCGCGCGCGATGCGGACGCGGTGAGGGCGAGGGCGATCAGCGCGACGTTGGCGAGGCGCTTCATCATCAGGAGACCCTCCTGTGCTCCGTGGACGGAGCAGGTCATGGATGCCACCGGGGAGCGGCGTGTGAGCGACTCTAGGGACGGCCGCGCGGGACGGTCAAGCAGCGTGAAGCAACGGGGAGCGGGCCTATTGCACGATGCGGACGGCGGTCACGGCGCCGGCGCAGAAGCGCCCGAGGCGGTCGGCGATGCGCTCCAGCGCCCCGGACAGGTCCCCGGCGGCGCGCTCGGGCGGGCAGAACAGCACCACCAGCAGGCGGGTGGTGGTGGCGGTGACCGCGGTGTGGAGCGAGTCCGAGGTCGGGGCCCCGAAGGCCCCCGACTCGTCGGCCAGCATCAGCCGGCCGCCGAGGTTCACGCGCTGCTTGCGGATGCCGGCGTAGCCCTCGCCGGGCTTGCCGACCCGCACCCGGATCGTGCCCCGCACCAGGTCGCGGTCGTAGAGGCCGAGCGGGATCTGGGACTCGAGCGAGCACAGGTTGCACACGTCCACCGCGGGCAGCACCACCGGCAACCCCTTGCCCTGGAGCACCCGGCGCAGCAGCGCCTCGCTGCTGGGGCGCGTCTTGGTGGGATCGATGTCGAGGCGGTGGAAGAGTGCCCGCGTCTCGGCCACGCCCGGGATATCGGCGGGCGGGCGGGTGCCATGGTGTTGCACGAGGTGGCCCTCGAGGCGCTCGCGCTCCGCGTGGAACTCCGCGGACAGCGGATCCTGGCGGATCCCCTCGGCCTCGAGCACGCCGATCGCGACGGTACCACGCAATGCATCGTCCACCACGAGCGGCAGCGACTGGAGTCGGGCCTGGAGCGACATGATGATGTGGATCCAGCCCGCGCTCAGCCGGCGCGTCGGCCTTCACGCCGGCGTTGCCTGGCGTGAAGAAGGGTGGGCGGCGGGAAATCCCTTTCCGACCCAGCGTACGGGGCGATCCGCAGATCGCCTTTCCGGTGCGGCCAAACCTCAATGTCTTCGCCGCCCACCCCGAGTATCTCGGGATACTCGATCGAAGGGCGCGTATGCATGCGATGTCAGCGCGGCTCGTGCGGTGTTCGATGTGCGCCGGGAGCCGTCAAAAGCGTCGCCGGCAACATAGCGCGTGATGGCTCGCGCGACAAACTTGTTTTTTCGTCGTCTCGCGATGAAGTGACGAACGCGGCAGTCGCTCGCTTGACAGCGCTCGCCGCTCAGGTTCTCGCGCGCGTCACGTCCATATGTCGCGCACCGCGCATGCGTCACGCGCATCGCGCGGCGCGTGCGAGCGGCGACGAAGTCGGCCACGCTCGCGATCGAGCGTGGCCGTCCCCCGCCGACTCCGCGAGGTCTCAGCCCTGCGCGGGGGCTCCGCTCTCCTCGACCGGGGGCAGGCGCCGCTCGATCGAGACCACGCGCCAGCGTCGGCGCTTCTCCCCCTCGCCGACCTCGACGTCGTCACCGATGGTGTGCCCCATCAGGGCGCGCCCCACCGCGGTCTGGAACGAGATCACGTGGTCGCCGAGATGGTGCTCGCCGTCGCCGAGGATCCAATAGGTCACGAGCTCCTCGTCGCTCGCGAGCACGACCTCGGTGCCGAGGCCGACGACGCCGTCCCGGTACTCGGCGTCCTCGACGAAGCGCGCGCGGGTGATCCGCAGCTGGAGCGCGGCCGCCTCCTGCTGGCGTTCGCCTGCTTGAGCTTGGCGGAGTGGTACTCGGCGTTCTCCTTCAGGTCGCCGAGCTCGCGTGCCTTCTGGATCGTCTGCGGGATGCGTGGGCAGCTCGCGCTCGAGCCGTCGAGCTCGGCCTTGAGCTGGTCCACGTGGCGCGGGTCATGACCGGCACGTCGAAGTCCTCGGCCTGCTCGCCGACGCTCTGAACAGCTTGTCGGTGCTCTTCTGGCGGTGCGTCGAGCACCGCCTGCGCCTCCTCGGCAAGGCCGAGGCGCTCGACCGCGTCCAGCGCCGGGAACAGGAAGCGGTCGCTGGAGCGCCACTGGCGCAGCAGCACGCGGATGCGCAGCCGCATGTCCTCGGGGCAGGGCTCGACGTCGAGGCGCTCGAACGCGCCCTCGGGCTCGAGCCAGCGCATCACCTTCTCGGCGGTCGAGGGCTTGGGCTTCTCCTCGATCAGCTGCAGCGCGGCGAGGAACAGCCGCCACGTGTCGTCGGCGTCGAGACGCTGCTCGAGGATCTCCTCGATCATCCGCAGCACGGCGGCCGGGTAGCGCAGCGCGTGCTCGAGCAGCGTGCGGCGCAGCTCGGCGCGCCGGCATCGTCGAGCACGTCGCGGCCGGGCCTCGGCTCGCGCACCGCCGCGAAGCGCGAGTCGAGCGCCGACAGGATCGCCTCGGCCTCGACCCCCGCGGTGCGCGACTCCGCGAGCAGCGCGAGCTGCTCGTCCTCGGTGGGCAGGTCGATGATCGCGAGCCCCTGCTCCCACAGGTCGCGCAGCGCCGCGACCCACTCGTGGCGGCGCTCCGGATACCAGCGCGAGAAGTACAGCCCGGCGCGCGCGCGGTCGGTGCGATCGCCGTCTCGTCGTGCACCGTGCGCGCGATGAAGCGCCCGAAGCGCTGCGCCTGAGCGCCCGGTCGAGCGCCGGGGTGCTGGGCGAGGAACTTGCGCATCATGACCGAGGTTGTTCTTCGCCGGCTTGCGCACCTCGAGCGCCGGCAGCGGCGTGCGGTCGGCCCGGCGCGTGCGTCCCCTCGGGCGCGAGTCGTAGACCTGCTCGAACGCGCGCGAGTGGTCGATGCGCGGGTCCTTCTCGGCCGCGGCGCGCGCCTTGCGCCAGAACGTCGTCCACTCCTTGGCGGGCACGAGGTCGGAGCCGATGAGGAACACCTTGAGCTGCTGCGCGTCGGCCTCGCCGCCCAGCGCCTTGAGCGCGCGCACCACCATCTTGCCCTGCTCCTCGGTCCGCATCCGCGTCACCTCGGCGGGCGCGAAGGCCTGAGCAGGCGCAGGTCGTCCTCGGTCACCGGCGCGAGCGTCCGCCGCGCGGCGGCGTAGGGCATCCTGTGGCCCTTGGCGTGCGCGAAGTCGATGAACACGTGCTCGCCGTCGTTGCGCGCGATGCGGCCGGCGCCGAACGTGGAGTGGAACACCGGCCGCCCGGGCGCGAGCGCCGCGATGGTGTCGAAGCGCTCGATCGCTTCGGCAGCGGCGTCGTGCGGTCGGTGAGGCCGGCCTGCTCGAGCACCGCCGCGGCATCGGGCAGCGTCGCGGCCGGGCCCTGGCGCAGCGCCTCGACATCGCGTCGCGGAACGGCTCCGCCGCCGCCGTCCATCCTGCCCCGCGCGATCGCGACGACCTTGCGCAGCGGCTCGCGCCGCGGCGGCGCGGCCGAGCTTCGCGACGCCCGGGAACACGATCGTCCGCGAGCTGTCGCGCCTCCTTGAGCGCGCCCTCGTCGCCACGTGCGGCAGCGCCTGCACCAGCGCCAGCAGGCCGTCCCAGTTGTCGTGCTCGACGAACTCGAGCGCCGCCTCCTCGAGCCCGGCCCAGCGCGCCTCGGCGGCGAACCGCGGCGCCAGCTCGGCCAGCAGCGCGCGGCGGTCGTCGTCCTGGCCCGCCTCGCCCAGCCGCACGGCGAGCAGCAGCGCCAGCTCGAGGTCGTCGGGCATGATCGCCCACGCGCGCGACAGCGCGTCGATGCGCTCGGGGTCCTTGCCCAGGCCCTCGTGCGCCCGCACCAGCAGCCGCGCGGCCGCGTGCGTCTGCAGCAGGGCGAGCGAGCGCTCGGCGACGGCCGCGAGCGGCTCCCACTTCTGGTCGTCGGCGAGCTTCTCGCCCAGCGGCAGCAGCGTCTGCTGCGCGCGCTCGACCTCGCCATTCAGGGCGCACATGGCCGCCAACAGGTAGTCGACGCCGAGGCTGGCATCGGCTGGCGCAACCGGGCGGCGCACTCGTCGCGCAGCGCCACGCGAGCCGCCTTCGGACTGCGCGTCGTGCGCGATCGGTCTCGAGTCGCGCGCGCGAGTCGGGGGAGAGATCGGCGGCGACCTCACCACGGAGAACAGCAGGAAGGGAGTCGCGAACGGGCATGGGCCTCGCGATCGGGGTGGAGGTCGGTCATCGAGAGAGGGCACCCATGATGCCCCTGCGCGCCCGGTGTGGCAAGGCGGCTTGCTGCCGCCCCCGGGCCCCGCCTAGACTGCCGCGCATGAGGATCTACACTCGCACCGGCGACGACGGCACCACCGGGCTGCTCGGGGCCGGCGCGGGTGCTCAAGAGCGCGCTGCGGGTCGAGGCCTACGGCGCCGTGGACGAGCTGAACGCCGTGCTCGGCGCGTCCGCGCGCTCGACCCCGAGCGCTGGACGGAGCCGACGCTGGGCACGGTGCAGGCGCAGCTGTTCCAGCTCGGCGCCGAGCTGGCGACGACCGATCCCGCCGCGCTGGCCCGGTTCGCCCGCGCTCGGCGACCCCGAGGTCGCCGCGCTGGAGTCCGGCCATCGACCGGCTGGAGCA
The DNA here is from genome assembly GCA_963725865.1 of Candidatus Eiseniibacteriota bacterium. Lineage (GTDB taxonomy): Bacteria > Eisenbacteria > RBG-16-71-46 > RBG-16-71-46 > RBG-16-71-46 > CAVSAC01. Next base: position 6,518 of record CAVSAC010000005.1, on the reverse strand, counting down.
GGACCTGGCGCCGCTGGCGCACGTTCATCCTGCCGGGCGGCTCCCCGCTCGCCGCCGAGCTGCACGTGGCGCGCACCGTGTGCCGCCGCGCCGAGCGCCGGGTGGTGGCATTGGCGCCAGCAGGAGGCGGTCGAGCCTCGCCTGGTGCGCTACCTGAACCGTCTCGCCGACCTGCTGTTCGTGATGGCGCGCGGATGCAATCGTCGCGCGGGCGTCGAGGACGTCGCGTGGCGCGGAGGCGCTGGGACCTAGCCGCGCGCGACGGCCGGTGCAGCAGGCTGGACAAGCGGCGGGCGCGCGGGGATAATGCCCCCGCACGCCATCTCGAGGAGGGTCGATGCACCGGATGCCCTGCGGCATCGCGTCCGGGCCCCTCCTCCCGCGGTAGCCTCACCGCCCTCGTGCTGTTCCTCGTCCTCGTCGCGCCCGCTCGCGCTGACGTCGTGGTGAAGGAGATGACGGTCTCCGAGGGTCTGAGCCGATCCGGAGATGGGACCACCCTCACCGCCCTCGCGGTCGCGGGAGCCGAGGGGCGCCAGACGGCGGAGGGCGGCGGCGTCCCGGTGCGCATCGCGCTCGCCATCGGTGGAGCGGGCGGTGGTGGCGGGCCCGGATCGAGTGGGCGCGCGCCGGCGCGATGGCCCCGAAGGCGGTGGTCCACTGTTCAAGGTCGTCACCGTGTCACCGAGCATCTCCGTCACCGCGGCCGCGCCCGGCGCGTTCGATCCACCGGCCGGTCTCGAGAAGATGGAGCGCAGCACGAAGCAACGCTGACCCGCGTGCGCCGCCAGGAGCGGCGGTGCGCGCACGTCCCGACGCGCCCGTGTCCCGGGCACCACCGTGCCGTCTCGGCGCGGGCGCGCGTCCCATCCGCGGCAGGTCCGCGGACACGCGAGGAATGCCACTTCGATGAGACAGCGTCGCCGTCGCCCCCGTGGTCCCCGTCCCGCTCAGGCGGGCGGCGCGATGGATCCGCAGGGGCAGCCCGACTCGCAGCCCTCCCAGCCGGGACCGGGCCAGGGCCCCTCGCGCCGTCGCCGTCGCCGTTCGCGCGGCGGGGGCCACCCCCTCAGCAACGCCGCGCCGCAGCCCTACGCCGGGCAGGGCCCCGCGCCCGGTAATGGCGGACCACGACCGCAGGGCGGCCAGCGCCGCCGGCGCACCCGCAGCGGCGGCGGCGGGCGCGAGAAGCGCCGCGGTCTCGAGATGCTGCAGGACATGCAGCAGCGGGGGTCGCGCTCGATCCGACCGAGCGCCTGGTCCTCGAGCTGCCGCCGGGCCAGGGCAATCCGCCCTACGGCGACCGCATCACCGGCCGCGCCATCGACCTCATCGCGCCCATCGGGCGCGGGCAGCGCTGCCTGATCGTGTCGCCGCCCAAGGCCGGCAAGACGCGCATCCTGCAGGCATCGCGGCGTCGATCGCGCACAACCATCCCGACGTCGAGGTCTACGCGCTGCTCGTGGACGAGCGCCCCGAGGAGGTCACCGACTTCAAGCGCAACACGCCCGCGAGGTCATCGCCGCCTCGAGCGACATGTCGCATCGAGCGAGCACATCGAGACCGCCGAGCGCGCCATGGAGGTGGTGGCGCAGCCAGGTGATCGAGGGCAAGGACGTGGTGCTGCTGCTCGACTCGATCACGCGCCTGGCGCGCGCCTACAACGCCGGCGTCCGGGGCAACGGCGGCCGCACGATGTCGGGCGGCCTCGACTCCAACGCCATGCAGGCGCCGCGGCAGATCTTCGGCGCCGCGCGCAAGATCGAGGACGGCGGCTCGCTCACGATCGTCGGCACCGCGCTGGTGGACACCGGCTCGCGCATGGACCAGGTGATCTTCGAGGAGTTCAAGGGCACCGGTAACATGCGAGATCGTGCTCTCGCGCGAGCTCGCCGAGCGCCGCATCTACCCGGCCATCGACATCGCCAAGAGCGGCACGCGCAAGGAGGAGAAGCTGATCGATCCGGCCGATCTGGTCCGCACCTTCCAGGCGCTGCGCCGCATCCTCGTGCAGATGCCGCCGCAGGAGGCGATGCTCAAGCTGGTCGACCGCCTGAACAAGTCGAAGACGAACGAGGAGTTCTTCCAGCTGGTGCGGGTGAACGAGTAGCGCCCCGCGACATCCCCATCGGCGCGCCGCTCGGGGCCACCGGATCGACGCGGTCGACTTCGGGCCTGGGCCCGCGCCGCGGCGCGGACCACGGACTCCCGTTCGCTGGCGGTGAACCTCGATCGGCTCGACCGCGCCGACGGCCGCGCCAGATGGCGGTTGTACGCTGCGAAAGTCAACGGGCACAATCAGGTCTGGCCATCAGATCGGTGGTGGCCAGCCCCTCCGCCCGCTGGGCTGGAGGGCTTCCGCCGCCGGGTCCCAAGGCCGATTCGTCCAAGAATCGTGAAGAATCGAAACGACCGGAATCTCCGCCTGAGGACCCTCATCTACACGAGCGTATTGGGAGACCGGCGTCAGCGGCACCCCGGGTGCGGCCCCCGGGACCGAGGATGCCACTCCCAATCAAACTTCGACCCCCCGCCTGTCGGACGACACGCGGGGGGTCTTCTTTTGTGACCGATCACGCTGGCGGCGCGGGCTCGCCCAACTCCTCGCCCAGCGCGCTCACGAACGCGCGCAGCAGCGCCGCGCGGCGCTCGGCCTCGGCGCGGCCCGCCGCGGTGCGCATGGTCGCCGGCAGTCCGAGCAGCTTGGTGAAGAAGTGGTCCACCGAGTAGCGCGCGTCGTCGAGCGGCCGGCGCTGCCGCCCACGGATCGTCGTCGTCGAACCACGCCGCCGCCCATGCGCACGCCGGTCGCGATCGCAGCGCAGCAGCCCGATCGCGCCCAGCGCCTCGAGCCGGTCGGCGTCCTGCAGCGCGCGGCCGAGCGCGGTCCGCGGCACCGCGCCGCGGCGAAGCTGTGGTCGCGGATCGCCTCGGCGATGCGCGTCACCGCCGCGGGCGCGAAGCCGAGCGCCGCGAGCCGCGCGCGCGGCGAGCGCGGCGGAGCGCTCGCTCGCGCTGGGCGCGCTCGGGCGAGTCCTTGGGCAGGTTCACGGCGTCGTGCAGCAGTGCCGCGGCCACCGCCTCGCGCGCGTCCACGGCGTCGCCGCCCAGCCGCAGCGTCCACAGCGCCACGCGCAGCGCGTGCGCGGACGTCGTGCGTCGGATCGGGCCTCGCGGCGCCGCGTCGCGTCGCGCGCCTCGGCGAGCAGCGCGCGCCAGCGCGGGATCCGACGGCGATGCAGGGCGAGCAGCGCGGCGCGCGCGCGGATCGCTTGCGACATGTCCCCTCCAGACGCGGACGCCGCCCCGGCCGATGCCGGAGCGGCCGCGCAGGTGGCGTTCGGAGGGCGCCTAGAGGCGCTCGACGAACTCGCCGGTGCGCGTGTCGATCTTCACCCGGTTGCCCTGCTCGATGTAGGGCGGCACCTTGATCTCGAGCCCGGTCTCGAGGATCGCCGGCTTGCTCGGTGTTCTGCACCGCGGCGCCCTTGATGTTCGGGCGTCGTCTCGGTGACCGTCAGCTCCACGAACATCGGCGGCTCGATGCCGACGACGCGGCCCTCCCAGTAGATGGCGGTGATCAGCATGCCCTCGGTCAGGTAGCCGGCGTTGTCGCCGAGCACGCTCGCGGACGAGCGCGATCATCTCGTACGACTCGGTGTTCATGAAGTGGAACTCGTCGCCCGCCTTGTAGCTGAACTGCAGCGTGTGCTCGTCGAGCATGGCGCGCTCGACCTTGTCCTCCGACGTGAACCGGATCTCCTGGTTCGAGCCGTTCTCGATGTTCACCAGCTTGGCCTGCACGAAGCCGCGCAGGTTGCCGGGCGTGCGGTGCACCATCTGCGAGACGCGGTACGGCTTGCCGTTGTACAGGATGAGGATGCCGACCCGGATCTGGGTGGCTGCGATCACGGGACCACTCCTGGTTTCGGGTCGGCGTCCGGAGGGGATGCAGGCCCCCAGAGGGCCTCCCCACGGCGATTGCGGCGGGAGATTGTGCCCGAGAGCCGGCCCCGGGCGCAACCTCGGCCCAGCCTCGGCCCAGCCGCGCCCCGAGCCTCCTGCGCCGGGCGCGGTGGGGACCGCAGGCACGCCGCCAGGCCCGGGCCCGGCGCCCGCGCAGCCGAGCGGGCGAGGTCAGCGCAGGTGCGGGCTCCGGAACCCGAGCGCGCGCAGCCCGCGCTGGACCTCGGGGCAGCTCATGAACAGCCTCCAGAGCAGCCCGCTGCGGTGGTTCTCGATCATGCCGACGATCGGCCCCTGGTCGATCGCCAGGTAGGACGACGCCACCCAGCCCGTCGACGCGTTGAACGCGTCCACGAAGCCATATTCACCCCACAGCCGCTCACCGAGGTCGTCGTGGAAGTGCCGCAGCGCCTGCATCGAGTACTCGGGCGTGTACGGGAACGACGACAGCGCCGCGGAGGGCGTGATGACGCCGTCGTCGTCGGTGGGGGAGTGGTCGGCGGTAGCCGGGTCCGTCGTCGCTCGAGGTCAGCCCCCACGCGCCGGGGCCGTAGCCCTTGAAGCCGTTCGGATTCCGTACGCAATGCTCGCGGTTGATCAGGGTGTGGTTCACGCACTGCCGCCAGTAGTCGGCGTAGCGGTCCTGGAGCCCGCGCGGATCGATCCCCAGGAACGAGTAGTGCTCGAAGAACAGCGGGCCGCCGAACGCCGGGCCGAGCGGCAGCGGGATGCCGAAGTATGCGCGGCCGTTCCGCATCGCGCCATCGCGCGCCCAGCCGTGATGGTAGGTCGCCGCGTCGATGGGGTGGGTGGGCGAGCCCGCCGCGAGCACGTAGGCGACCAGCGCCTCGTTCCAGCCCGAGACCCGCGCGTCGATCGCGAACCGGTGGCGCGGGCTCCAGTTCCACCACAGCGCCCTGCGCCCGCCGTGCGTGTGCCAGGTCCACTCGACCGCGCCCCACATGGAATCGATGCGCCGGCGCAGCTCGGTCTCGTCGGGATCGGCGCGGTCGAAGTACTGGCGCGCGATGAGCAGTCCCTCGAACAGGTAGGCGGTCTCGACGATGTCGCCGCCGTCGTCCTCGGGGCCGAACGGGAGCGTCTTCCCGGTCGCGCCGTCCATCCAGTGCGGGAACACCCCGTGGTAGCGCTCGGCCCTCATCAGGAACGCGGTGAGCTTGAGCATGCGCCCGAGCGCCTGGGACCGCGTGATCCATCCGCGCTCGGTCGCCACCACGATCGCCATCACGCCGAAGCCCGACCCGCCGCTGGTCACCACCTCGTTGCCGTACTCGTCGGTGACGTTGCTGCGCTCGCGCGCCAGGCCGCTGACCGGATGGCCGAAGTCCCAGAAGTAGCGGAACGTCCGCCGCTGCACCTCGTCGAGCAGCTCGGTGTCGGAGAGCCGGGCGCCGCGGCGCGGCGTGGCGATCTCGGGCGTGGCCGGCGACGCGCTCGCGGCGGGTGCCGGGGCCGCCTGCACCTCGGAGAGGGCGGGCCACGCCGGCAGGGCGAGCAGCAGCAGCGCGGACAGGATCAGCGCGGGTCTCATCCGAGGTCCTCGGTCTCGATCGGCGCCACCGAGGCTGGGGACACGGCGGCACGGGACATCCAGCGCCCGAGCCTAGCACGACCTCCCGGGCGTGGCGTCGACGCGCCGGCCGCGGCCACCAACGCGAACGGCCCCGGGGTCGCCCCCGGGGCCGTCGTATGCGATGCAAGTGGACTACGTCTAGAAGTCCTCTCCGCCGTAACCGCCGCCGCCGCCCGGAGCCGCCGGCGCCTTCTTGCTTGTCCGGGATCTCGGTGACCAGCGCCTCGGTCGTCAGCAGCAGGCTCGCCACCGACGCCGCGTTCTGCAGCGCCGAGCGCGTCACCTTCGTCGGGTCGATGATGCCCGGCCTCGAACATGTCGACGTACTTCTCCTTGTCGACGTCGAAGCCGGTGAACTTCTTCTCCTTCTTGACGCGCTCGACGACCACCGAGCCCTCGAGGCCGGCGTTCTCGCACAGCGTGCGGAGCGGCTGCTCGAGCGCGCGGCGGATGATGATCGACGCCGACCTTCTCGTCGCCCTCCAGCTCGGCCGCCAGCTTCTCGAGCGCCCTCGATGCGCGCGCAGGTACGCCACGCCGCCGCCCGGCACGATGCCTTCCTCGACCGCGGCGCGGGTCGCGTGCAGCGCGTCCTCGACGCGGGCCTTCTTCTCCTTCATCTCGGTCTCGGTCGCCGCGCCGACGTTGATCACCGCCACGCCGCCGGCCAGCTTCGCGAGCCGCTCCTGCAGCTTCTCGCGATCGTAGTCCGACGTGGTCTCGTCGATCTCGCGCTTGATCTGCGCGATGCGGCCCTGGATGTCGACCTTCTTGCCGGCGCCCTCGACGATCGTCGTGTTCTCCTTGTCGATCACGATGCGCTTGGCGCGGCCGAGGTCCTCGATGCGGACGTTCTCGAGCTTGATGCCGAGGTCCTCGGTGATGACCTTGCCGCCGGTCAGGACCGCGATGTCCTCCATCATGGCCTTGCGGCGGTCACCGAGCAATACGTCGTTCG
>CAVSAC010000004.1:0-8122 GCA_963725865.1 Candidatus Eiseniibacteriota bacterium | reverse complement strand
CGCGCGGTCGAGGTGCTCGAGCAGGTCGGGGACGCTTCCGAGTTGCGCACCGCGACCGGCTGGAGCGCCGCCATTCCGCTTGAGCGCTCGCTGCGCGACATGGTGTGACGGCATGGATGCGAACCCCGGCGCGGATCGTCGTGACGAGGCGCCCCCCGGCGGCGGCATGGACGGGACTCCCGCCTTCACGGTCTTCACGCCGACCTACAACCGCGCCCGCCTGCTGCCCCGCGTCCACGACTGCCTGAAGGCGCAGACGTTCCGCTCGTTCGAGTGGGTCATCGTCGACGACGGCTCGAGCGACGGCACCGAGAGCTTGGTCCGCGAATGGCAGGCCGAGGGAGCGCTCGAGATCCGCTACCTGTACCAGCCGAACGGGGGCAAGCACGTCGCCACCAACCGGGGCGTCGAGATGGCCCGCGGCCGGTACTTCGCGATCCTGGACTCCGACGACTGGTACACGCCCACCGCGCTCGAGCGCATGCTCGCGCATTGGGAGACGATCCCCGCGGCCGAGCGCCACCGGTACACCGGGGTGGTGGGGCTGTTCGAGTACTCCGATGGCCGCCTCGTGGGCACCCGGTTCCCGTGCGACCCACTCGACTCCGACGCGGTGGACCTGCGGATGCGCCACCACGTCGCGGGCGACAAGATCGGCATGATCCGCATCGAAGTCATGCGCGAGTTCCCGTTCCCGTTCGAGGGCACGCGCGGGCTCGTGACTGAGGCGATCGTGTGGCTCCGCATGGCGGAGGCCTACCGCACGCGGTTCGTGAACGAGGTGTTCGCCCGCAAGGAGTACCAGGCCGCGGGACTCTCCGATCGGGCGCTGCTCCTGCAGATCCAGGCGGCGGATGCCACCCGCACGTATCACGCGGAGTTCCTGGGCATGCGCCGGCCCAAGCCCATCCGGGAGCTGGTCCGCAGCGCTGCCAACTTCACGCGGTTCTCGCTGCACGCGCGAGTCGGACTCCTACGGCAGGGGCGGGAGGTGCGCTGGGCACCCGCGTGGTGCGCGTGCGTCCTGCTGGGGTGGGCGCTGTACCGGCTGGACCACTGGCGCGCGCGCCCTGCACAGAAGCCGCGCTGACGAGCGAACGAGCCGGGCGCGACAACGCGAGGCGGACGACTCCACGGTACGCGCCTCGCGCGCCCGGGCCTGCGGCTCCGCTCAGGGCCCGGCGTCCTCCCATTCGATCGCGCCCACCCAACCGAAGTGCGGGCGGAACCGAAGCGTGTCCTCGAGCCGCCACGCGGCGAGCGGACGATTCCACGCGGCGACGTCGCTGATCGGCGCGATGTCGGCCTCGGTGCCCTCGACCAGCGGCCAGCGGTGCGCGTCGTACGCGGCACGCAGCAGCGGCATTCGCTGCGGGTCGAAGCCCATCACCCGCGCGCACACCGTGTCCACCGCGACCGGGTTGGCGCCGGCGACGATCAGCCCGGCCTCGCGGCGGTCGCCGGCGACCGGACCGTTGCCGTCCATCGCGGCGATGCCGTCCACTACCGAGAAGTAGCGCTTGGCGCCGCCCGCCGGCCGCATCGAGCCGTCCGCCTCGCCGTAGAGCAGGATGCGGTGGAGGTCGAGGCACATCCGCCACACGGTGTCGTTGCCGTGCCAGTTGCCCGAGCGCACGACCTGCTCGGTGCCTCCGAAGACGTCGTAACCGACCTGCTTGGTGCGCCGCGCCAGGCGCTTGAACATCGGCACGTCGGCGAGCAGCAGCTGTTTTGCGGGCATCACCACCCAGTTCTCGAGCCGCGTCTTGAGCGTGGCGTGGTCGAACTGGTCGCCGCCGTCCTCGGGCGCGCCGAACGCGTAGTGGGGGAGCCAGTTCTTGTTCGCGTTGATGCCGACCAGGCTCTTGAGGTTGACGGTGATGCCGCACTTCTTGTGGGTCTTGAGCTTCGGCAGGTTGATGAACACGTCGGCGGTCAGGGGCGAGCGCGAGATCGCGTACTCGTGGCGGCCGGCGCGCTGGTGGGCGTTGGTCTCCTTCCAGTCGTAGTAGGCGCCGTAGTAGCGCTTCCCCTGCGCGTCCAGCTCGCGGAACATGCTGTCGTCCGCGAGGTCGACCGCCACCCCGCCGCGCGGGTCGCCCGGCAGCCGCACGGTCTCGACGTAGATCCCGTCGCGGTCGACGTGGTGCTCGTCGCGCAGGTCGAGCAGCTCCACCGCGAAGCCGTGGCGGGCGCGGTACCAGTCGCGGATCGCGGCCAGGCCCATGCGCTCCAGCAGGCCGTCCCAGCTCGAGTCGCTCTGCGGCGCGTCGCCCAGCAGGATCGCGCCCTCGCCGCGCAGCGCGAGGTGCACGTAGTCCATCACCGCGCGGATCACCGAGCCGTGCGTGATGACGTAGTCCCACTCGTCACGCAGCCGGTGCCGGTGCGCGATCATGTTGGGCTTGAGGAACACGGTGTCGCCGGGCTTCACCAGCGCGCCGAGCGGGTTCCACGCGGCGGTTCCGGAGTGTTCGCGGTCCAGGCCGAGGCGCAGGAACAGCTCGCGCACCGAGGCGTAAACGTGATTCCCGGGATCGAGCGCCGTCGCGGATCCGAACTCGGGATAGGCCTCGGGCGAATGGTACGGGGCGGCCGCGGGGTAGACCGCCGGAGTCTGTCGGACGATGCCGACGACGCGCGGGTCGATCATCGCTCTCGAACTCCGGTCGCGGCGAACTGCGTCTCGGTCCGGGCTGGTTCCACGCCGCGCGCAGCCTGCGATCCGCGTCGCGGACGCAGCACCCAGATGTCCACGTCGTAGAGATCGAGCGGCACGTGCACGCGGCGCCTCCCGAGTCGGAGCCGACAGGGGAACGAATCGACCACCACGTAGGCCGGGTCGCTCAGCCACTCGAGGCCCTCACGATAGCGCGGCAGCCACATCGTGAGGAACACCACGTCGGGCCGGGCGCGGCGCGCCTCCTCGAGCGGGACGGGAAAGGTGTCGGGTCGCACGAACTGCCAGCGCGTGCGCCGCGCATACGCGCCCACGTTGCGGGCGTGCAGGTACTCGCGCAAGGGCAGGTCGGGGCTCCAGTAGTTCGCGGTGCCGGCGAGCAGGATGCGCTCACTTCCGGGCAGGTTCCGTTCCGCCCAGTCGGATGCGAGCCGCTGCGGCATCGGCCCGACGAAGCGGCCCACGAGGAAGACCGTCCATGCTCCGACCGCGATCGCCAGCACCGCGGCGGCCGCCACCGCCGCGCGTGGACGCGAACGATGCCAGTGGGCCAGCCCGAGCGTGGCGAGCAGGACGACGAACGGGAACATCGGCAGGAAGCGGCTGTCGGTAGCGAGAGCACCCGCCGCGAGCGACGCCGCGCCCATCAAGGCCAGCCACGCCACCGAAGCGGTCCGCAGGAAGGAACCGTGGCGCAGCGCGACCACCGCTCCCAGCGCCGCCGCGGCCAGCAGCAGCGGCGTGGAGGCGGCGAGGTGCACCGACCCCACCCAAGCGGAGATCTCTGCGAGGCGCTCCAGGAGCGGCAGCTCTCGTCCCACCCCGGCGTGCCGCGTGGTGAACGTGGTGAAGCGCGCCGCGAATTCGTGCGCGCTGAGCAGGATGTACGGGGAGCCGGCGACGAACGCCGCCGTGGCCGCGCCCGCGGCCGCCAGGCTCTCGCGGACCGCCGGTCCGGCCCCCCGCGGCGCGGCGCTGCCGCGCGCGCGTGCGAGTCCGGCCGCGGCGAGGAACGGGACCATCATCACGGCGGTGTACTTGGTCGAGACGGCCAGTCCGACCGCCGCCCCCGCGAGCAGCGCGGCGCGCATGCCGCCGCGCCGGCTCCAGCGTTCCATGCCGAGGAAGGCAAGCACGGTCCAGAAGGTGACCGCCGTGTTGACGGTGAGGAAGTGGCTATGAACGACGTGGGAGGGATGCACGGCCATCAGCAGCATGGCCACCGTGCTCCAGCCCCGCTCGAGGCCGGCGGCGCGCGCGAGCCGGTAGGTGAGCCAGACGCCGAGGACGCCGAACAGCACCGCGAGCGCCCGGCCGAGCAGGATGATGCGGCCCACCTGCTCGGGGTGCGCGAAGTAGTAGGCCTCGTCGCCATCTACGCGGATCCAGCCGGTCGCGGCGCCGGCACCCACCGTCGCCCCCACCATGTAGTAGAACAGCGTGGGGTTGTCGAAGTAGTGGGGATTGAAGTCGAGCTGCCGCGGCCGCATCTGCTCGAACGCCTTGAGTGGGGTCCACTCGTCGGGATTGTAGGTCTGGGCGTGCCGGGCGTCCGGCAGGCCCATGCCCAGCCCGGTGAGCCGGAGTCCGAGCGCCAGCGCGAGGACCAGGATCTGGGCCGCGAGGCTCGACATACTGCGGGTGCGTTCGGTCACCAGGAGTGCCTAGCCGGGCGGAGTGGCTCAGGCGCCGCCGCGGCACGCTCCGGCCGATGGATGAGGACGAGATGTGCGCTCATGGGGACCGAGAGCATACAGGAGCGCCGCCGCCCGCGGCCACCGTCGCCTCGCACGATCGGGCCCCGTCGGCGTGCATCGTGCCCGCTGCCGGGCGTACGAACTGCCTTCGGACACGGGGTCTGCTAGCATGAGGTCCTCCCGTGTCGGGGAGCGGTCGCGTGCCTCGGACACCCTCCGCCCCCGTGCGTCGTCCATCGAGGAGGAGTGTTGAAGCAGATCCGCCAGTTCCTGAAAGACGGCACGCTCGAGATCGGCGAGGTGCCGCTGCCGCCCGTCGGATCCGGCGACATCCTGGTCCGCACCCACTACTCGTTCGTCAGCGTCGGCACCGAGAAGATGAAGGTCACGCAGGCCCGCCTGAGCCTCGCGGGCAAGGCCGCGGAGCGCCCCGATCAGGTGCGGCAGGTGCTCACGACCGTGCGGGAGCAGGGCGTGATGCCGACGATCCGCAAGGTGCAGGAGCGCCTGAAGGCGCCCGCCACGCTGGGCTACTCGTGCGCCGGCACCGTGGTCGCGGTGGGTGCTCAGGTCGAGGACTTCCGGGTCGGCGACCGGGTCGCCGCGATCGGCGAGGCGATCGCCACCCACGCCGAGTACAACGCGGTACCGCGCAACCTGGTGATCGCGGTGCCCGACGGAGTGCGGCTCGATCACGCCAGCAGCGCCGCGGTCGGCGCGATCGCGCTGCAGGGGGTGCGCCAGGCGCACCTGGAGCTGGGCGAGACCGTGGCGGTGATCGGCCTCGGACTGCTCGGCCAGTTCCTGGTCCAGCTCTGTCGCGCGAACGGCTGCCGGGTGGTCGGCGTGGATCCCGACCCGGGCAAGCAGGCGCTCGCGCTGCAGAACGGCGCCGAGGCGGCGTGTCCGCCGGCGCTCGAGGAGGCGCTGCATCACACGCTGCAGATCAGCGCGGGGCTCGGCGTCGACGCCGTGCTGCTCACGCCGGCCGTGAAGGACAACGGCCCGATCGACATGGCGGCCGCCCTCGTGCGGGACCGCGGTCGGGTGGTGTGCCTCGGCAACACCCACATCGAGCTCGACTGGCGCACCTGGTTCGGCAAGGAGATCGATTTCCGCTTCAGCCGCGCGATGGGCGCGGGGATGTACGACAGCGACTACACGATGCGCGCGAAGGACTATCCGGCGGGCTACGTGCGCTGGACCGCGAACCGCAACATGGCGTCGTTCCTCGACCTGATCGCGCGGGGGCAGCTCGACCTGGGCCGCCTGGTGACGCATCGCTTCCCGTTTACCGACGCGCCGTCGGTGTTCGACCGCATCGCGAGCGGCGAGCTGGCGTCGGCGGTCGGGATCGTGTTCGAGTACCCGGAGGCCGAGACCACGCCGCCGGCGACCGGGCCGCGCACGCTGACGTTCGCGGGCACCCACGCCGCGGGCGACGTGCGGCTCGGCGTGATCGGCGCGGGCAATTACGTGAAGTCGATGATCCTCCCGCACCTGCCCTCGTTCGCGGGCGTCGGTCTCGAAGCCATCTGCACCGCGCGCGGCGCGAACGCCGAGGCGCTCGCGAAGCGCTACGGCTTCCGCCTCGCCACGACCGACACCGCGCAGGTGATCGGCGACGAGCGCGTGACCGCGGTGATGATCGCGACCCGCCACGACAGCCACGCGCGCTACACCGCCGAAGCGCTGCGCGCCGGCAAGCACGTGTACGTCGAGAAGCCGCTCGCGCTCACCGAGGAGCAGCTCGCGCCGGTGCTCGAGGCGCTGGCCGCGCGCGGCCCCGGCGGCCCGACGCTGTGGATGGGCCACAACCGCCGCTACGCGCCGCTCAGCCGCCAGGCGCTCGCGCACTTCGAGGGCATCGCGGTGCGGCAGGTCGCGATCACCGTGCGATCGGCCGGCATCCCCGCCGACTCGTGGTACCAGGATCCGGTCGAGGGCGGCGGCGTGCTGTTCGGCGACGCCTGTCACTTCATCGACCTCGCGATCTGGTTCGCGCGCAGCCTGCCGGTCGAGGTGCAGGCGCTCGCCACGCCCGATCCGGGGCGGCGCGAGGAGGCGTGGGCGATCCAGCTGCGCTTCGCGAGCGGCGGGCTGGCGTCGGTGGTCTACACGTGCGGCAGCCAGGAGGGCTTCGAGCGCGAGTCCGTCGACATCCTCGGCGGCGGCCGCTCGGCGCGGCTGTCGGGATTCCGCCGGCTCGAGCTGCGCGGCGGCGGCGCGCCGCGCCGGACCTCGAAGCTGCAGCCCGACCTCGGCCAGCGCGACATGCTCGAGCGCATGTTCGCGCAGTTCCGGCGGGCTGCCGGCGCGGTCGACGAGACGGACTCGTTCGTGGTCGCCGCCCAGGTGCTGCTCGCCGCGCAGCGCTCGATCCGGGAGCGGCGCGTGGTCCTGATGGACACGCAGTTCCCGTACGCGTCCCACTGACGTGGCGAGTCCGCAGGCGCCGTCTTCCTCCGGTCCGGCGTCACCGCCGGGGACGCCGCCGGCGCGCCGTCCGCGCCTGCTGGTCGTCGGGCCGCTCCCGCCGCCGCTCGGCGGCGTGCAGCTGATGAACGCCATGCTGCAGGGCTCGAGCCTGTCGGCGGACTTCGAGATCCACGCCGTGGACACCTCGAAGAAGCGCCTGCGGTGGGCGGTCGAGCGGCAGTCGTGGCGCAGCGGCGCGGACTTCGTGCAGCACGCGGTCGCGCTGGTGCGTGCGATCGCGCGGCTGCGCCCCGCCGTGGTCTACGTCCATGCCGCCTCCGGCATCTCATTCACGCGCGACTGGGCGCTGATGGCGATCGCGCGCACGATGGGCGCGCGCGTGGTGTGCCACTACCACGGCACCACGCACACCGTGTTCCCCTCGCCGGAGCGGCTGCTCGGGCGCCTCGCCGGACGGATCATGATGAACGCCGCGCACCGCGTGATCGTGCTCGGCCCGACCTACCGCGACCGCTTCGCTGCGGCCTGGCATCGCCCCGATCTCACGTGGTCGCCGAACCTGGTCGACCTCGGCGAGTTCGGCGTCGTGCCACCGGGTTCTCCCGCACCGTGGCTGGCGCCGGGCGAGCGCGGGGTGCTGTTCATGGGGCGGCTCTCGGCGCCGAAGGGCATCCACGAGCTGTTCGACGCCATCCCGCTCGTGCTCGCGCGCCACGCGGAAGCGCGCTTCGTGCTGTGCGGCGTCGCCGAGACGGAGGCGCAGGAGCCGCTGCTGCGCGCGGAGGTGGCGCGGCGCGGCTGCGCCGAGCGCGTCACGTTCCTGGGCTCGCGGGAGGGACGCGATCGGGTGCTCGCCTACGCGTCGGCGGCGGTGTTCGTCTCGCCCTCGTGGACCGAGGCGTTTCCGCTCGTGCTGCCCGAGGCGATGGCGGCCGGAGTGCCGATGGTGGTGACGGCGGTCGGCGCGATCCCCGACTTCGTGAAGGACGGCGAGGACGGCTACCTGATTCCGCCGCGCGATCCGGCGGCGCTCGCGGACCGCATCCACCGGCTGCTCGACGACGAGCCGCTGCGCCGGCGCATGAGCGAGCACGTTCGCGCGCGGGCGCCGCGCGAGTTCGGCATCGAGGTGGGCGCTGCCCGCGTGCGGGCGGTGTTGCGCGAGCTGCTCGGCCGCGCGGCGGGCTGAGCGGGCCTCAGCTCCGCGCCAGCAGCCGGCGCACCGCCTCGTCGAGCCCGACTGGCGCGTCGATCCCGAGTGCCGCCATCGAGGGCTCAGTGTCGAACGCCCTCAGGTGTTTCAGGC
>CAVSAC010000003.1:0-8520 GCA_963725865.1 Candidatus Eiseniibacteriota bacterium | reverse complement strand
TAACGATGCGCGGGTCCGAAGCGCGCGAGCACCGCGCTCGCGCGCTCACGGTTCGCTTGGTCCCAGCGCGCCAGCCGCGCCCCCGTCCCGGCGATCACGATCGCAGCGACGGCCAGCAGCAGCAGCGCGATCAGCAGCGACCGCCACGGGAGTCCGCGGCCGAGCGGCCGGTGGTCGCGATACCCGAGCCGCACGAGCACGCGTCGGGCGGTCGCTCCGCCGGCTTGGCCGAGGCGGCCGAACGCCCCGCGGCGTGCGAGTTCGAACTCGAGCGTGTGCGCGTGGAGGATCGGAGTCTCCCAACCGCGGCCCGGATGGCGCCCGTCCTCGGTGCCCCAGCGCGCGCGACGCGCGAGCAGGCACAGGAGCTGTCGCGGCCACGACCATCCGGCGAACGCGTCGGCTTCGACGCGGTCGAGTCGCTCGCCGCGCTGCTCGACGAGCTCGAACAGCACCGCACGGCCCAGCTCGAGGTAGCGCGCCTGCAGCTCCTGCCCGCTGCGGCCCCACGCGGATCGCGACATGCAGCTCAAGAGCAGATCCAGCTCGCCGTGATCGCCGAGCACGTGCAGCTCGCCGAGCGCGGGGAGGATCGGGCACCGAAAGTACGGCGCCGCCACGTGCGCGAGCATCGCGAATAGCAGCAGCGCGCGGCGTGCGCGCCGGCGTGCGCCCGGCATCCGGGCGCGCCATCCGCGCGAACGATCGCGCAGCCACTCCACGATCGCCGCGACCTCCTCGCGGCCGAGGCCCTCGACCTGCCGCACGAGCGCCGCCTGCGCGCTCCGCTCGGCCGCGCCGTCCGGGCGCTCGGCGGCCCAGCGGCCGAGCACGTCGAGGACGGCGCGCTCCTCGTCGTCGCTGGCGGGCGGCCGCTCCATGGCGACCAGCCGCTCCAGCACGACGAAGCCCGCTCCCGCGGTGCTCCGCCGCGCTGCGGCGGCCGGCTCCGCGACGGTCGCGAGCAGCGCCCGCGGATCAGTAGTAGTAGACGCCATGGCCATTCCCCAGCATGCGGCGCAGTCGATGATCGGCGGCGTCCACCGCGCCGGTGATGTAGACGCGCTCGATGCGGTCGTTCATGTCGCGCAGCGTCACCGCGCACCCCGAGCCGGTGACCTGACCCGCCGCCTCGGCGACCATGAAGCTGCCCGGGTCGTTCTTGCGGCGTCCGTAGCGCACGTGCGGCAGCTCGGCGACCACCGCGTGCGGGAAGTAGATCGCCAGCCCGCGCGCCACGAAACCCTCCGCGGGCGGCGTCCAGACCCACAGGTTCTCCTGCTCGACGAACTCGCCGGCGGCGCGCAGGTGGGGCTGTCCATCGATGTCGAGCGACTGCGGGAACCGGTCGGCCGCGAGCGGGCGCTCCAGCGCCGCGGCGAGGTCCGCGAGGAAGTCGCAGAACGTCTCGGGCGAGAAGCCGTGGCCCTCGAGGCGGCCGTCGAGCGCGAGCCCCGGAGCGGCGGCGAGGCGCAGCTGTCCCAGGCAGCGCTGGGCCTGGAGGAACGCCACCGCGGGCGGCGATGCCTCCGCGACGGCGCGCAGCGCCATCAGCTCCCCGAGCAGCGCGGCGCGATCGGGCGTGTGGACGCCGTCCTCGAGCGCCGCCACGCCGCGCTCGACGAGCTGCATCAGCGGATTCGCGTGAGCGTACGCACGCAGGTCGATGACCGGAGGGTGGAAACGGGTGTCGAGCTCGGTGCGCACGACCCCGTTGCGTCGCACCCGTTCGATCCGCGCCACCGGCAGCCAGTCTCGATACTCGAAGCGGCGGTCCCCCACCGCCAGCTCGATGCGGGTCGTGCGGTAGGCGCGCGCGGGCTCGGCGCCGTCCTCCAGCACGCCGTAGTCCTCGACGGCGCCGCAGGGTCGCCGCTCGCGACACAGGCAGGCGTACACGACGTGGCGCCCGACCGCGAGGTCGCGCGTGCCGAGCGGCGCAATCGACAGGTCGGGATCGTCCGCGGGTGCGATCAGCGCGTGGCCGTTCTCGCCGATCGCCACCAGCGACGGCAGTCGCAGCGCGTCGTCCGGCGGTACCAGATCGGCGAGGGTCGCGGCCGGCCGGGCGCTGCTCGGCAGCAGTCCCGGTGCGCGACCGAAGCGCGCGCGGTCCTCGAGGTAGTCGGCGTACTCGGTGAAGTAGCTCGAGGTGAGCGGGCGACCCGCCGAGGGGTTGGGTTCTCGCAACGTGTGGGGTGACATGGCGGCTGCCTCCGGGTGACCGTGATGACGTCGTGCACCCGGGCAACGTGGCGCGCGGCCGGATTCGGAATCCGCTGGAGAACCGCCTTGCTTCACCCTCAGGCGGTCGATAGGCTCCGCGCCCAGTCCACGCACCCCATCGCCCGCACTCTACGGAGGGAATCGCCGTGCCCGGCTCGAGCAGCCAGGTGTCGCACGTTCTCGACGCCCCCAGGCCGCCGTTCCTCGACCTGCTCGACGAGGATCCGCGCACGGCGCTCGCGGGCTTCTACGAGTTCGCCTGGCGGCTGCTTACCACGCGCCCGCCGAGCGTGTTCCGTCAGCTGCCGGAAGAGGAGCGCGAGGATCTGATCAGCCTGATCGTCGAGCGCTGCTCCGAGCGCGCGTTCGCGCGGCTGCGTACCTACGAGGATCGTGGCAAGCCGTTCGCGTGCTGGCTGGTGACCGAGGCGCACTTCCGCGCGATGGATCGCCTGCGAAAGCTGCGGCGTCACCGCCTGGAGGAGCTGGATCCGCAGCTGCCGGCCCCGACGGCTCCGCCGCCGGACCCGGGGCTCGCGCGCCGGCTCCAAGAGTGCATGGCGAAGCTGTCCGAGAAGTGCCAGCTCCTCCTGCAGTGCGCCGCGGACGGGCTGCGTCCCCGCGAGGTGACCCGGCTGATGGGGTGGCCCGAGGACATGAACGCGAAGGCTTCGGACGACACCCGTTACTGCATGCGCAAGTTGAAGCAGTGCCTGCTCGACGCTGGGCTGACGGTCGACGAGGTGCTCGCGTGAGCCGCGGGGACTCGCGGAGAACGGGACGGCGCGCGGGGCGCGCAGGGTGCGTGGCCGCGGCGGACCGGTCTCCGGCTCCGCGCCTCCGAAAGGCCGTGCGCCGGGGCGTTGCTCCGACGTGGACCCGGCCGCAGATGCCCGAGCGGATCACCCGTGCCGATGGTGCGGCCGGATCGGCCGGACGGGAGGCTGTGATGAGAGGAACCGCGTGAGCCCGGACGAACCCGCGCTCGACCCCGACGACGTGGCGCTCGCTCGCTGGATCCGGGCGACGCGTCCACCGGAGGACGATGCGGCCCCGGGAGTCCCGCCCGACCTGCTGCGCGCGTACGTGCTGGGAACGGCCTCCGCCGCGGAGCGCACGCAGGTGCGCCTGGCGCTGGCCCGGAGCGCGCGTCTGCGGCGTGAGCTGCTGGAGCTCTCGGCGTCGCTCGCGTCGGTCGCCGGGCCCGACGCGCAGGGCGAATTCGACCGGGCGCAGCCCCCGCCGATCGAGTCCATGGCGGCGTGGAGGGCGCTCGCGGACGCCGACGCGGCCGCGGTTCCGCCGTCGCGTACCGGCGCGGCCGGGGTCTCACGCGCGATGCGGCCGCGCGCGCGGCGGATCGTTCCGTGGATGACGTGGGCCGCGGGCGGGTGGGCGGCACTGGCGACTGCGGCGTGCGTGATGCTCGTGGTGGGACCGTTGCAGCGGGGCGCGCCCGCGCGCCTGCCGAGCGCGCCCGGACCGCTCCCGGTCGCGCCGGCGCCGGCGCCGTCCCCCGGAACCGCTCCGGCGGGTCCGCCGTCACCCGCGCCTTCACCGCCGACCGCGGCGCCGCTGACCCTGGAGTTGGCGCCTCCCGCGATCCGCGCGGAGCTGCATTCGATGCGAGGCGAGAACGGGCCGACGCGGATCGCGGTCGCCGCGGGGACACGCGCGCTCGAGCTGCGGCTCGAACCGCCGGACGTCCCCGACGACGCGGTGGTGCGCGTGACGCTCGCGCGCCTCGACGGCACCCGTCTGCTGGAGTCGCGCCATCCCGTCCGGGAGTTCTTCGGCGGTCGCCGACTCGTCCTTCGCTCGGCGCGGCCCTTCGCGCCCGCGCGCTACCGCCTCACGATCGCGGGAGTGGGCGCGCTCTCGGACGAGTCCGTCTCGTACGAATTCGAGCTGGTCCGCGCCGGTTCGTAGCGCTCGACGCCTCGCTCCCGCGGACGTCCCTCCGAAATCACCGCCGCCCGTCGTTGCTGGTGTGAAGCCCAAGCGGCTGCCCGGATTCCCGCTCTCGCGAGATCCGCCACCATCCAACGAGGGAGGTCCGTCATGAAGTCCACGCTCGCCCTGATTCTGTTGTCCGCGCTCGTGGCGCCGCTGTGCGGCTGCAGCGAGGCACCGACGAAGCCCAAGGCCCAGGAGGCGCGAACCTACAACGTGAGGGTCCTGAGCCCGAGCTCCGGACCGCTCGCGGGGGCGAGCGTCATGGTGCAGACCCGCAGCCAGAACTTCGTCTCGTCGACCGACGCCAACGGCGTCGCCGCGGTCGTCATCCCGAATACCGTCACGCTGCCGAGCCAGGTCATCATCATGGCCACGCACTGGAGCATCATGCCCGAGGCCCGCACCTGCCCGGGCGACCTCAACGCGATCGCGAATCCGACCATCAGCACCGTGGCGATGCCCGCGTCGATGCTGGTCCGCGACGTCTACCTCCATCATCTCGGCAACGACCTCTATGGCGGCGACCCCAACTCCCAGCTGCAGCTCGCCTCCGAGGGACTCGAACACAGCTACAGTTTCTCGCTCGGCGGCGTGCCGAACTACATGCCGGTCATCCGCGTGTTCGCGCGCGGCGTCCAGTACCCGACGCAGATCAAGATCAACGGTGTCGTCGTGAACTCGCTCGCGAATTCCTCGGGAGACGGCGCGCTGTCGCTCTACAATTTCCGGCTCGCCGGTTCGCCGGGGAACCTCCTCCGCAGCGGCGTCAACACGCTAAGCATCCGCACCGCGAGCGTCGGCGGTTCCGATCCGTACGACGACATCGAGTTCGTCGGTCTAGTGCTCTACTTCTGATCACCACGGTGCCGCAGGCCGCGCCTCGGGGGTCCCGCGCATCGCGGGCCCCCCGTTCCGCATCGATTCTCGTCCGAAATCCCTCCGGACGCGCGTTGCCCGAACGATGCGAACGCGCGCCGGATCCTCCGGCCCCGACTTCCGCGCCCCCTGGAGGTGCCTCGTGAACGCTCGATTCCTCGCCCTCTGCCTCCTGACGCTCCCCGCGCTCGGCGCCACCGCCACGCTCGCGACCCGTCTCCACCCCGCGGACTATGCGCTGCAGCCGCCGGCGTCGAGCACGTCGATGGCTCGCACGAGCCGCGAGCCGTTCCCGGCCTCGAGCGGTATGGACTCGGCGCCCGGTCTGTACGTCTACCTCGATGCCGGCGCGCGCCCCCTCAATCTCGACGCCGCGGGCCGGCCGCGCCTCGCCACCGTGGCTGAGCGCTTCCGGGCGCGTCAGCGGTACTTCCTCACCCTGGGCGCCGGCGGCTCTGTCGCACATCCGGCGACCGGCGCCCTGTGCTCGTTCCCCGAGAACTACGACGCTCGGCTCGACCCCGAGATGGCTCCGCTCGCCGCACGGTGAGGGAGCGCCACCACCCGCGCGACGCGAAGGAGGATGCCATGCAGGAATTCCCCGAAGGATGGACCGGCGGATCGACGACCGAATCCGCCCAGCGGCTCGATCGGGCGCACCGCGGTCTCGAGCAGCTGATGGGCGTGCTGGAGAAGGGACGCGCCCTCGCCCTGAGTCCGGTTCCCGTGCTCGCCGCGCGGCACTCGATGCTGCCCCTGATACAGCTCCGCCGCGTCGCCGATCTCGCCGGACAGGCGCTCGGGCGCGCGCCGCTCGTGGGGATGCTCGCGGGGCCGTTGATCGAGAAGTGCGCCGAATACCTGCGCGAGGACGCGGTCGCGAACGCGCGTCGGACCGAGGAGCACCTGCGCTCCGCGGCCACCCGCATGGCGTCCTACGAGCAGGACCTGAGGTCGTTCGTCGAGTCCCGCCGGATGGCCCCGGCGGCCGCCGCGCAACCGCTCACGGCGCTCCACCAGTTCGAGGACTTCGCGCGGATCGCCGGGCGGTTCGGGGCGGCGGAGCAGGAGATGGAGGAGGCGGAGATCGCGTTCGACAAGCTCGCCGTCGCGGTGGAGGCCGTCCGGCGAAGCCTGGTGGCGATGGAGTCGGAGCGGCAGCACCACGCCGCCACGCTCGCCGATCTGCAGTGGTCGCTGCAACACCCGGGTCGCTGACACGCGGGGGGGGGAGGCCGCCCGAGGGTCGGGGGACCTCGCGGCCCCCTCCGCGTTCGGCTCCGCGACGCGCGCCGCCGCGGACCGGGTTCACTCGCCCGAGACCGATCGGCTCCGAGGCGATCCCGCCCTTCACTCGCCGGTCGCTCCGGCCGATAACGCGGCGACGAAGGGAGAACCGCCCATGCTCGAGGACCCCCCTCTGGACCGGGCCGCGAAGGCCATCCGCCGTGGCTGCGTGGCGGCGTTCGTGGTGATCGCGACCGTCGTGCCCATCGGGCTCCCGCCGCGGGCCGCCGACCTGCAGTGGCACGGCCTGCTCGACCTGATCGCCGCGGAGCAGAGTCGCGCCTTCCCGGCCAACGTGCTCACGCGCGGCGACAATCCCTACGACGCGTACCGGCTGCGGCTGTTCGCCGAGTCGCAGGTCGACGACCGGCTCCAGGTGCTCGGCCAGTTCGTCTTCGACGACGTCTCGGAAGCCTACGTGGACGGCGCCTACATCGTGGCGACGCCGTGGCCCGACCGCGACCTGCACCTGCTGGCGGGCAAGCTGCCGTGGGCGATCGGCACCTACGGGCCGCGCACGTACTCGGACAAGAACCCGCTGATCGCCACCCCGCTGATGTACCAGTACCACTCCACGCTGCTGTGGTACGAGCTGCCGCCGAACGCCGACGCGCTGCTCGCGATCGCGGGCACCGGCTCGTCCGGGGTGCAGTACACCGCGTACAGGATGGGCGTGGGGATGCCGCTCGTCGACGACTCCTACTGGGACACCGGCGTTACGCTGGCCGGCAGCGCGCGACCCCTGGAGTTCGCACTCGGCGTCACCTCCGGCGCGCCCGGCTGGGGCAGCACGGCGCGCGACGACAACTCCGGCAAGACCGTGCTCGGCCGGCTCGGGTGGATGCCCACCCCGGCGTTCCGGATCGGCGTCTCGGGCGCCTACGGGCCCTACCTGGCGGGCAGCCTGGCGTCCGCGCTCCCGACCGGGCACGACGTGAACGACTACGCGCAGCGCCTCGTGATGGCCGATCTCGAGCTGCTGATCGCGCACGCGGAGCTGCGCGCCGAGGGCGCCCGCAACGTGTGGGAGACGCCGACGGTGGGAGATCTCGAGGCGCGCTCCGGATACGCCGAGCTCAAGTACTTGCTGCCGTCGGGGCTCTATCTCGCGGCCCGCTGGGACGTCGAGCGCTTCGGCGACCTCACGGACTCCACCGGCGCCCGGCGGCCGTGGGACTGGGATGTCACCCGCATCGACGGAGGCGTGGGCTACCGCATCACGCGCGCTAGCACCGCCAAGGTGGTGCTGCAGCGCACCACGTTCGACTCGGGCGTGCCCGGGGCATCGAAGCGGAACCTGTCGATGCTCGCGGGGCAGCTCTCGTTCGGCTTCTAGCCCGGCGAGGAACCGCATGCGAGCCACGATCGCCTGCTTCGCGACCTTCGTCGGATGGGCGTGCGCGTTCCTGGGCACCTGCATCCTGCTCGCGTGGGACTCGCCGCACGGCGGAGTGCAGGACATGTCGTTCCTGCTCTCGTGGACGCTGATGGTGTCGGCCGCGAGCGGCGTGCTCGTGGGCCTGCCGTTCGTCGTCAGGATGGACCCCGACTCGCGCTGGCTGCGCCCGCCGGTCTCGATGCTGGTGGGCGGCGTGCTCGGCGTTGCGGCCTATCTCCTGCTGATCGGGTGGTGGGCCGGCGCGCCCGCGCGCTTCGTGAGCTTCGCCGCGGCGGTGGGCGCGATCGCGCTGCCGACCCATGTGGCGCTGGCGGCCCGCTGCGCGGGGCTGCGCGGCGGGCTGCGGGCGGGTGTGGTGGTCGCCCTGCTGATGACGCCACCGCTCGCGTTCATCGGCTTCACGCACGTGATGTGGCCCGCGCTCGCCAGCACCGCGCCCGCGGTCGCGTACCAGTACGGCTCCAGCGAGGCCCGCGACGCGCTGGTCGCG
Source organism: Candidatus Eiseniibacteriota bacterium (assembly GCA_963725865.1). Taxonomy (GTDB): domain Bacteria; phylum Eisenbacteria; class RBG-16-71-46; order RBG-16-71-46; family RBG-16-71-46; genus CAVSAC01. Next base: position 286 of record CAVSAC010000003.1, on the reverse strand, counting down.
CACACGCTGCGCACGCTCGAGCCGGGCGTGCGCCTCGATTCGCTGTCGAACCTGCTGCCGGACGTGTTCCCGGCCGGCGCCAGCATGATGCTGATGGCGAGCGGTGATTCGGTGGTGAGGCTGCGGTTCACGGCGGGGCGCCTGGCCAGCGTAGTCCGCCACCGCGCGGACTCGCGCTGACGACGCCGTCGGGGCCGCGGCCTACCCACGTCCGCGGCGGGCAACCCCGCGCCGCCAATCCGTCCGCCGTCCCGTTGCAGGCCGACTGGGATGTCGCGCTCACCTC
>CAVSAC010000002.1:0-4199 GCA_963725865.1 Candidatus Eiseniibacteriota bacterium | reverse complement strand
GAGCGGGCGACTGTGGAGGGCCGAATTCACCCGGCATGCGCGACCGCGTCAGCGTTCGTGCGGCCCGGGCACCGGACGCTGACCCGCGTCCAGCGCAGCAGGGCGCGCGAGGCGAGCCAGGGCGAGGGCGCCGTGCCGTCCCTCAGCATCCGCCGCCAGCTCGCGTGGTCGAGCCGCCGCGTCCCTGGCTGCGTGAACTCGTGGTATGCGTACACCGCACCGCGGCAGACGAACGCGTGGTCGCCGTCGGCACCGCCACGTAGATCACGTGCGCGAGCCCGGTGCCCACTTCGAGGCACTGCCCGGATTGGTACTCGGTCGCCAGGTCGGTGACGATCCCCATCGGCAGCATCGCGGCGCCCATGTTCGAGCGGTTGAAGGCGAGGGACTTGAAGCGCCGCCCCAGGCTCTTCAGGAAGATCCCGTCCTCGATGGTCTGGGACTCGCCCGCCAGCTCGCGATGAGCGAGGTCGCCGCAGTGGGCCAGGATCCCCGACAGCTCGTCGAACACGTCGCGAGTGGGGCGCAGGGTCGCGAATTCCCGGATCAACCGAACGCGTTCGCGCTCACGCCAGTCGTCGAGCGTCGCCGAGAGAGAGAGCGGCCTGCGGTTTGACGCGCCGGACGAGCGTGCAGGCTCCGGCCACGCGGAAAGCGTGCGTTCACGGCTCGATTCGATCGCCTCGAACAAGCCGGCTCGATCCAGACGGTAGCGCAGTGAACGACACATCGAGTCCAGGCGCGCGAAAAAAACCGGCACCGGCTCGACGTAGCCGTGGAACCGTGCGGTCGCCGGCGAGAGCCCCATGCAGATGTTCGCTTCCTTCGCGAACGGCGCCGTCAGGTCGACGATCTCGGCCCATCCGCCGAGCGCGGTGTTGATCTGCTTCTCCTCCCAGGCCGGACCACGCATGAAGGCCGGGGCGCGCGCGTCGCGGATGAAGAGCGCGCCGAGCGTCTGCAGCGTGGCCTCGGGCAGATCTGTGACCGGTCCGGCGGGCGCTGCGGGCGCCGCATCGATCACCCGCCAGCCACGCTCGCGCGCGAGTTCCACCGCCTGGCGGGAGCCCATGAGATCGCCCACGACTCCGAGGCTGGTGAGCGGCCACACGCCCGACTCCAGCGCCTGCTGGAAACGGTGGGCGCCGCGCGTGTAGCGCTGGCCCAGCACACGCATACCGCGCTCGCCGGCGCGCTCGGCCGCGCCACTCGGGCGCGTGTCAGCCGCGGTGTGGATGCGCGGGGCGGCCACGGACGCGAGCGACCTGCGCAGTGCCGCGAGCGCCGCATCGTGAGCGTCGATGCCCTCGATCGCGCGGACCGCGTCCGCGGGCGTCGCATCGTCATTGGGTCCGTAGCACGCGCCCAACAGTCCGTCCAGGTCGCGCCAGCTCGCCAGCAGCGCGGGACGCGAGCGCAGTGCCTCCGCGATCGCCAGCGCGAGACGCGTCTCGCGTTCATCGGTCGCGCGGAAGGTGGCCCGCCCGAGGAACACGACCGCCTGGAAGTAGCCCGGGTCGCCATCGCCCATCGAGAACCTGCCGCGCGGGGCGTACTTGGTGAAGTCCTCGGTCCGACCGAGCACGGCCGAGTGCTCGATCCGCGCGTGTGCTCGAATGCGCCCGAGATCGCCACCGACGGCCGCCGCGCTCGCGACCGAAAGCCCGAGCGCGCGCGGATCCTCCCCGTCGAGCAGCGCGACTGGCACGGCGAAGTAGGCGGCCGCCGCTCCGGCATCGAGGTCGCCCGCGGCGGCGCGCGAGCGAAGCGCGACGAGCATGCCGCGGCAGAATCCCGCCAGGCGAGGCGCCACCACGAGCGAGTCCAGCTCGGCGAGCGCAGCGCGGGCGATCAACGCATATGCGTGGAACGCCTGATCCGACGTCACGAATGGGTACTCGGTGCCGAGGAACTCGAATAGCTCGTTGCTCGTGGCGGGGCCGATCGCGAACCCCGCGCGCTCGATGCGGGCCTGCGTGGCCTCCTCGAGCGGGAACGGGCAGCGGATGCCCTTGGTGAGGAATCGCCGAAGATCGCGCTCGGCCTGGCGCACCTCGTCCAGCCGCTGCACTCCATCCGGTGTGGCGCCGCGTCGCAGACCGCCCGTTCGCGAGCTCGCGGGTGGCTGACCCTGCGGGCGTTGCGAGCCGACGAGGATTCGCTCGGCTCGCTGGAGCGACTGGAGCCCGCGAGGATCGCCGAGCTCGGCGATGCGGTGGGCCCAGCCGGGCCCGTGACCGAGATTCACCTCGAGCAGTGGGAGCGCTCGGGGCTCGTGCAACGAGATCAACGCCTCCAATGCGTGCCATCGCGCGTCGCCGGTGCGGTGACCACGCCCCGAAGCGACCTCAAGCAACGCGGGAGTCGCGATCGGATGCGGATACCGGGCAAGCAGCTCGGCCGCCAGCCCCGACAGGTAGCTGGTGGTGTCCGCCGCCAGCATCACAGCCGATACCACGCGCGCCAGCGATTCCGCTTGCGGAGCGGTCGTGAGCGTCAGGGTTCCGGAGCCGAGTCCGAAGTCGAGCATGATCAGCAGCCGCGAGCGCGCGGTATCCGAGGTCGCCGAGCGCAACTCGCCGAGGATCGGCATCGCGGATGCCGGTACCGCAGGGCGCGCGACCGCCGAGACCGGGATCGCGGCGACCGGTGCGGAGGCGGCCGCGCCGACTGCAGCCGACAGCAGCGGGATGAGCAGGAGCGGAAGCGAAGTCGTGACAGCGCGGGCGTGCGGCATGGCCGCCTTCTTTCACGCGTGGTCCGCGAGCCGGAATCCTGGGGAGTCCGCTTCTCGTCGCGACCGACCCTACACCCCACCCACGGCTCGGGCGAGGGAATCCTGCGCCCAGCCCGAGGCGGCGACGCCCGCTGAGAGCGCCGCCGCTAGGCTTCACGCGCCCGTTGCGCTCAGTGACAGAAATCGGCCGGTACCTCGAGCAGCTGGAAGCGCACGCCATCGTCGAATGCCCGCGCGGTGAGTAGCCCCGCCTCGGCGTCGAACTGCTGTCGCGCGGGCCGCTCGGCGTCGGCGTCCTCGCCGGAGGCGACGCGAATCAGCCGCGGCGTCAGCGCGAGCGCGTAGGCGTGGCCGCCGCCCTCGACGCGCACGCACAGCAGGTCGTTCTCGGCGAGCGTGACGTCCGCCAGCGCCCCGGCGAGCGTGCGATCGCGGACCGCGCACACGCGCACCCGGGTGCCGCCCGCGGAGGCCTCGACCCGCAGCACGTAGCCGGAGCCGTCACTCGCCGCGAGTGGCAGCACGAACGCGCGGGCCGCGAGCGTCGAGTACTCCTCGCACACCGAGATCGTCTCCGCCACCCGGCCGCTGCGGGCACCGATCGCGGCCAGCATGCCGCGGGCGGTGCGTGACGACGCGACCGCGCGCACGACCCACGAGAGCTGCCCCGGCGCGAACGGTTCGAACCCGGGATCGAGCGGCATGCGGAGCGCGTAGAGCGTGAGCACCGACTCGTCCACGCTCGACAGCGCATCGCCCAACGCCCTCGGTGTGGATTCGGAGGACGGCGCTACCGGCTGCACGCCGTGGCGCGGACGCACCGAGCCCGTGTCGTCCCAGCCACCCCCTCCACCGCTGCTGCAGTCTCCGTACGAGACGCAGTAGGGAGAATCGAAGAACTTCCCGCTGATGCACACGTCGTACGCGCCGCCGAGCGCGCAGCCGCCTGCGGCCGCACAGTGCATGCACGCGAGCGCCGGCGCGCTGCCGGCCAGCAGGCACGCCCCCGTCAGCACCACCTCCACCACCCCTATCCTGAGTCGATTCAACTCGCACCTCCGCCCGGGGAGCGCAACCGGGGGTCGCGCGGACATGGGACCATCCGCCACGTCGGCGCGGGCAAGCGCGATGCCACGAGTGCGGGAGGCGATCGGGCGGTGGAACACGTGTGGAAGCGGCGGCGGGCTCCCAACCGCGAACGCCCCGGCGTCCGAGCGCCGCTCCGTCGCGTCGGGTTGCCGACGCCCGTCCGGTTGTGACCTATCCGCGCGGCTGCGGTGGCGCGGCCGCGCCCGGGGCGCCTGGCCGGCGCCGGCGCATCAGCACGATGGGCGCGAGCACCGCCAGTGCCGCGAACGCGAACCACTGGATGGCATACGAGAGGTGGAGCACCTCAGGGTAGGGCGGCGGCACTTCGCGCACCGGCACCGCCGGGACACCCGGCCCGGGCAGCTCCTGCACC
>CAVSAC010000001.1:0-25986 GCA_963725865.1 Candidatus Eiseniibacteriota bacterium | reverse complement strand
GATGCCGAACGGACGGCGCGACGGCATCCCCAACGTCATCATCGAGGCGATGGCGATGGGGCTGCCGTGCATCGGCACGCGCGCCGCGGGGCTCGAGGAGGCGATCGAGCCCGGCGTCACCGGCGTGCTCGCCGACTCCGAGGACGTCGAGGGGCTCGCCGACGCGCTGGCGTCCCTGCTCGACGACCCGGCCGCCGCCGACCGCTGGGCGCCGCGGCGCGCCGGCGCGCCACCGGCGGCTTCGACGCCGAGACCAACTTCGCGCGCCTGTTCGCGCTCTGCGGACGGCGCCGCGCCGGCGCGGGAGGGCGCGTGAGGGTCGCCCACGTGATTGAGGCCATGCACACCGGCGGCGCCGAGTCGCTGCTGCTCGAGCACGTGCGCTGCGCCGGCCCCGGCGTGGAGACCACCCTGGTGGCGCTCAACCGCGGCGGACCGGCGCTCGAGCGGCGCGCGCGCTGGGTGCCCACGTCGTGGTGGTGCGACCCGCGGGGCGGCCCGCGCTGCTCCACCGGCTGATCGCCGGCTTCGACGTGGCGCGCGTGCTGCGCCAGCGCCGCGTCGAGGTGGTGAACGGCCACAACCCCACCGGGGCGCCTACGCGCTGGTGGGCGCGCGGCTCGCCGGTGTGCCGGTGGTGGTGCGCACCGAGCACAGCCTCCACTACCCGGGCCGGCACTCGGCCCTCTACCCGCTGCTCGAACGACTGGCGACCGTCCTCACGCGACGCGTGGTGTGCGTGTGCCGGGCCGTGCTGGAGAGTCACGTTCGCCGCCTGCCCTGGGCGACGCGGCGCTTCGTCACCGTGGCCAACGGCATCGCGTCCGCACCGCACACCCGCCCGCGTGAGGAGGTGCGCGCGGCGCTCGGGCTCGAGCCCGCCGCCGCGGTCGTGCTCACGGTCGGCAGCCTCACCCGCCAGAAGGCCCAGCACGTGCTGATCGAGGCGTTCGCACTCGCCGCGCGCACCCGCCCCGCGGCCCGGCTGCTGGTGGCGGGCGAGGGGCCGCTGCGCCCGGCGCTCGAGGCGCGCATCGCCGCGCTCGGCGCGGGGCGCAGCGTGACGCTGCTGGGGCCGCGCGCCGACGTCGCCGAGCTGATGGTGGCCGGTGACGTGTTCGCGCTCTCGTCGGTGCGCGAGGGGCTGTCGGTGACGCTGCTCGAGGCGATGCGCGCCGGGCGCGCCGCCGTGGTGACCGACATCGGCGGCTGTGCCGAGGCGGTCGAGGACGGCGTCACCGGGCGCGTCACCCCGGTGGACGATGTCGCCGCGCTCGCGGCGGCGCTGGGCGAGCTGCTCGACGATGCGCCGCGGCGCGCGGCCATGGGCGCCGCGGCGCGCGCGCGCTGGGAGCAGCGCTTCACCGCCGAGCGCATGGTGCGCGAGACCGAGGCGGTGTACCGCGAGGCGCTCGCCGAGACGGGCCACGCCGCGTCGGCGCCGCGGGGAGGCCGCGATGCGGCTGCTCGAGCCGGTCGGGACGACGCGGCTCACCCTCGCCGCCGCGGGCGACGTGGCGGTGATCGGCCGGCTGCGCGCGTTCGCGCGCGAGCGCGGCGTGGACGCGCCGCTCGCCGACGTGGCCCCGGCATTCGGCGCCGCCGACCTGGCGCTCGTGAACCTCGAGTGCCCGGTGGGCGAGCCCGGCTGGGTCGAGCCCGGGCGCTCGGCGGAGTTCTGGCTCGGGCGCGACGTGCCCGCGGCGCTGGCGCGCGCCGGCGTGCGGCGTGGTCTCGCTCGCCAACAATCACATGATGGACTGCGGGCCGCGCGGGCTCGCGGCCACGCTCGAGGCCTGCGCGGCCGCGGGCCTGGCGACGGTGGGCGCGGGGCCCGACCTCGACGCGGCGCGCGCGCCGGCGCGCCTCGAGGTGCGCGGCCAGCGCGTGGTGGTGCTGGCCTGGAGCGCCTCGACCGCGGGCCGCGCCGCGGCCGGCACGCCCGGCACCGCGCCGCTCGAGGTCGAGCGCGTGCGCGCCGACCTGGCGCGCTGGCGCACCGCGGCCGACGTGCTGGTGGCGAGCGTGCACTGGGGCTCGATGTACGTGGACTACCCGCCGCCGCGGGTGCTCGAGCTGGCGCGGGTGCTCGCCGCCGGCGGCGCCGACGTGGTGCTCGGGCACCACCCGCACGTCACCGCAGGGCGCGCGCCGCGAGGGCCGCGCGCTCACGCTCTACAGCATGGGGGACCTGGTGTTCGACGCCGGCGGCCGGCGACTTCGAGGCCCGGGTGGCGACCGCAGCGCGGCGCCTCGACCGGGGTGTTCACGGTGACGGTGGCCGAGGCGCACGGGCTCGAGCTGGCGCCGTTCGAGATCGACGCCGACGGGGTGCCGCGGCCGGCCTCCGCGGCGGGTGCCGCGGCGCTCGCCGAGCGCCTCGCCCGGCTCTCGGCGGGGCTCGACGACGCCGCCGCGCGCTTCGCGACGGAGTCGGCGCCGACGCTGCTGCGCTACGAGCTGCAGAGCCTCGGCACCTGGCTGCGCCAGGGGCGGCTCGACAAGGTGGCACGACTGATCGGCAGCATCCGCCCCCGCCACCTGCCGCTGCTGTGGCAGGCGCTGGCGCGCGGCCGGGGCTCCCGATGACGCATCGTCACGCGCGCGCGGCCCGGCCGGGTCGCGGCGCCCGCGACACCACAGGAGGGCAGTCATGAGTGAGGTGGCCGGAGGGACCGCCACGCCCGGCGACGCGCGCGTGGCGCTCGAGCGCTTCGTGCGCTGGACCATCGAGATGGAGTTCCCGGCGCACGCCGGCTTCCTCCCGGACGGGGAGCGCGGGGCGTTCGCGGACTACTACAGGAACCTGCCCCGGCCCGGCGACGAGGCGGCGATCCGCCACTACCTGCGCGGCTTCTGGCGCAGCGAGGCCGGCTGGACCGCGCGCTGGCTGGCGGCGCGCGCGGCCTCGGGCACGCGCCCGATGGTGATGGACGCGGGCTCGGGCTTCGGCACCTACGCCATGCTCTACGCCGCGGTCGGCGCCGAGGTGGTGGGCGCGGACCTGCGCCCCGACCGGCTCGAGGCGGCCGAGCGGCGGCTGCGCTTCCACCGCGAGAGCACCGGGCAGGCGCTGCCGGTGCGCTACGAGCGCGCCGACCTGACCCGCGACTGGAGCACCAGCGCCGACCTCGTGTGGGTGTACAACGCGCTGTCGCACATCGAGCCGCTCGACGACTTCCTCCGCGCGGTGCGCGACCACCTGCGCCCGGGTGGCGTGCTGGTGGTGGGCGACATCAACGGTGCGCATCCCGCGCACCTGGCGCGCCTCGCCGAGCTGCGCAGCGAGGTGAGCCAGGAGTACATCGCGCCCGACGGCACCACCCACGCCTACGCGGTCGAGCGCACCTTCCCGCCGCCCGAGATCCGCCGGATCATCGAGGCCAACGGCCTGCGCATGGTGCACCACGAGCTGTACTGGGGCGGCACCGCGGCGTTGCCGGACTCGATCTACGAGGGGCTGCTGCGGCCGCTGCAGTGCCGCTGGCAGCTCGGCCACCGGCGCGCGAAGCGGCAGCTCGTCGTCGCGACCCAGGCCTGATCGCCTCCATGCGCGTCCTGTTCGTGAGCCAGTACTTCCCGCCCGAGACCGGGGCCGCGCCCGCGCGCGCGCTCCATTTCGCGCGCGCGCTGGTGCGCGCCGGGCACGAGGTGCGCGTGCTCACCGGGCTGCCGAACCATCCCGGCGGCGAGATCCAGCCGCGGTACGCGCGCGTCCGTCGCGCCCACGAGCGGCTCGACGGCATCGCGGTGGAGCGCGTCTGGCTGCACGCCACGCCGCGCAAGACCGCGGTCACGCGACTGTGGAACCACCTCACCTTCGCCTGGTCGGCGCTGCCGGTCGCGCTCGGCGGACCCCGGCCCGAGGTCGTGATCGCCAGCGTGCCGCCGCTGTTCCTCGGGCTCACCGCCTGGCTCGCCGCGCGCCGGCATCGCGCGCCGCTGGTGCTCGACATGCCGCGACGACTGGCCGCACGCCGCGATCGCGCTCGGCGAGATGACGCCGGGCCTCGCGACGCGCGTGCTCGAGTCGATCTCGCGCTTCCTGCAGCGGCGCGCCGCGCGCGTGCTCGTGGTCACGCCCGGGATGCAGCAGGCAGCTCGAGGGGCGCGGCTTCGACCCCGGCGCGCTCGTGTTCCTGCCGAACGGCGCCGACACCGAGCTGTTCCGCCGGCGCCGCCGCGTGCCGCGCGCGGCCGCGGCCGTTCACGGTGCTCTACGCCGGCACGCACGGGCTCGTGCACGGCATGGAGGCGCTGCTCGACGCCGCCGAGCGGCTGCGCGAGCGCGCCACTCCGCTTCCGCTTCGTCGGCGACGGCGTCGCCAAGGGCCGCTGAGGCGCGCGCCGCCGAGGCGCGGGCTCGACGAACGTGGACATTCGAGCCCAGCGTGGCGCCGCGCGAGCTGGTGGCGCTGCTGCACGACGCCGACGCCTGCGTGGCGACGACGCGCGCGAGCGTGTTCGCCGGCGAGACCATCCCGGTCAAGCTGTTCGACTACCTCGCGTGCGGCTGCCCGGTCGTGGCCGCGGTGCGCGGCGACGCCGCGGCGGTGGTCGAGGCCTCGGGCGGCGGGCTGGTGGTGGCGCCCGAGAACGGCGCGGCGATCGCCGCGGCCCTGGTGCGCGCTGCGCGACGACCCGGCGCTGGCGCGCGGCGCTGGCCGCCGCGGGCCCGGCGTTCGTCGAGCGCGAGTACTCGCGCCGCGCGCTCGGCGAGCGGCTGGTGCGCCGTGCTCGCGGACTGCCACCGCGACGCGCATGGCCGCGACGTGGCGCCGCGGCCGCGCGGCGTCGCCGGCGGTGCTCAAGCGCGCGTTCGACCTCGTGGTGGCGGCTCGGTGCTGCTGCTCGCGCTCGCGCCGGTCATGCTCGCTGGTGGCGATCGCGATCCGGCTCGACTCGCCCGGGCCGGTGCTGTTCCGCCAGCGGCGCATCGGGCGCGGCTCGTCGCGAGTTCACCCTCCTCAAGTTCCGCAGCATGGCCGGTGGGCACGCCCGACCTGGCGACGCACCTCGTGGAGCCCGGGCTGCGTCGCGGGTCACGCGCGTCGGCCGCTTCCTGCGCCGCACCAGCCTCGACGAGCTGCCGCAGCTGTGGAACATCCTGCGCGGCGACATGTCGCTGGTCGGGCCGCGGCCGGCGCTGTACAACCAGTACGACCTGATCGCGCATGCGCCAGGGCGCCGGGGTGGACGCGCTCAAGCCGGGGCTGACCGGCTGGGCGCAGATCAACGGCCGCGACGAGATTCCGCATGGAGCGCAAGGTGGCCTACGATCGCGAGTACCTCGAGCGCGTGTCGGCCTGCGACCGACCTGGCATCCTGTTGCGCACCGCGGTGACGCTGTTCGCCATGCGCGGGGTGTACTGAGCTGAACGGACGCACCGCATGAGCGCCGCCACGCTGCCCGCCACCTCCCGCGTGCCGCGGTCCCCGGATGGATCCAGGCCGCGGTGCTGGTGGCGCTTGCTGGCGCTGGCGTATCAGCGCACGCTGCCGGCGCTGTGGAAGACCTGGACCACCAACGACAACTACTCCCACGGTCCGCTGGTGCCGCTGGTGTCGCTGGCGCTGGTGTGGCTGCGCCGGCACGCGCCTGCGCGCCCTCGAGGTGCGTCCCGACGCGCGCGGCATCGCGCTGGTCGCGCTCGGCTGCCTGATGCAGGTCGCCGGCGTGCGCGCCGACGTGTTCGCGCTGCAGGGCTGGTCGCTGCTCGCGCTCGGCTTCGGCGTCACGCTCACGTTCCTCGGGCCCGGGCTGACGCGACGGCTCGCGTTCCCGATCGGCTACCTCGGGTTCATGCTCACGTTCCCGCCGGTCGTGATGAACACGCTCAGCTACGCGCTCAAGGAGGTCTCGGTCGCCCTCTCGACCCGCGCCGCCGAGGCGCTGGGCGTGGCGCTGCAGCGCGACGGCATGTCGCTCGTGCTGGCCACCGGCGAGCTCGGGATCGAGAACCCGTGCAGCGGGCTGCGCTCGCTGCTGGCGCTGCTCGCGACCGGGACGGTGTTCGCGCTACTTCCAGCCGGGCGGGTGGATCCGCAGGCGCGCGATCGTGATGCTGGCGGCGGTGCCGATCGCCATGCTCGGCAACGCCGCGCGCCTCCTGCTGCTCATCCTGGTGGCGGACCGTCGAGCGTGAGCTCGGCCACCGGCAGGTTCCACGACGTCACCGGCTACGTCATCTACGCGGTCGCGCTCGGCCGCGCTGGTGGGGCTGCGCGGGCTGCTCACGCCGCGCAGGGGGGCCGCGCGTGAGGCGCTTCCTCGCGGTCGCCGCGCTGCTGGCCGCGACGGCCGCCTACGTGGTGCTGACACCGCCCGTCAACCTGGCGGTGGGGGACGGCGTGCTGCGCGCGTGCCCGCAGCGTTCGGCGCCGTGGAAGGGCACCGAGCTGGCGTTCGAGGACGCGGTCGTCGAGGAGCTGCAGGCGGACGACCTGCTCATCCGGCGCTACGAGCGACGGCGAGCGCTCGGTGTGGCTGTGCCTCGTCTACCACCAGAACCGCCGCTACGGGTCGCACGATCCCGCTGCTCTGCTACGACTCGCAGGGCTACGCCTGCAGCCCCGCGGCCGGGCGCGCGTCGACGACGGCTCGCTCCGGGCTCGAGGTCAACACGCTTCGTCGCCGAGCGGCCGCACGACCGGCGCGTGGTCTGGTACTGGTGGACGACCGCGGGCTCTCGACCGCCGACGTGGGCGCGTTCCGCTCGCGCATGGCGATGCTCGGCGCGCTCGAGAACCGCTCGTGGGGCACGTTCGTGCGCGTCGAGACCCTGATCGAAGAGGATGGACCGGCCGCGGCCGAGCGCCGGCTGCAGGACTTCGGGAGCCAGGTGGCGCGCGGGCTGCCGGCGGTGTTCTCGCGCGGCCGGACGGGAGAGCCCAGCCGATGAGCCCGATGGAGCAGTTGGCGCTGGGCCTGCAGTCGCTGGGGCGCTCCGCCCGCGCGCTGGTGCGGGTCGGGCCGTGGGCGCCGCTGGCGCTGCTCGGCGCACTCGAGCTGGCGGCGCTGGCGGTGCTCACCGTTCCCGCGCACCCGGCGCTGTCGTGGGCGCTCGCGCCGCTGGTGGTGCGCGTCGCGGGGGCGCGCGCGCTGCACTATCCGGACAGCTTCCGTGCGCTGCCGGGGCTGTTCGCCTGGGCGGATGGCGCGCTGTGGTGGCTGGTCGGCTCGCTCGCGCTCGGTGCCTCGAGCCATGCCTTCGCGGCGCGCTTCACCGGGCGCCCGGCACGGGCGGTGGAGTCGCTGGCGGCGGCGGCGCGGCGCTGGCCCGCGCTGGTGCTGGCGCTGCTGCCGGCCCACGTGGCGCTGGCGGCGATCGGGTGGCTGGCGCCGCGCTTCACCTCGGGGGGCGGCCTGGTGTCGATGGCGGTGGCCCCGGTGTTCGTGTGCGCGCGCGGCCTGGTGGTGCTGCTCGCGCTCTACCTGCCCATGCTGGTGATGCTGGGCCGCCGCGGCGCTCCCGCCGCGCTCGCCGCGCTGCCGCGCGCCTGGTCCCGGGGCCTGTTCGCGCTGCTGGCGCCGTGCGTGGCCACGCTGCTGCCGCTGGCGCTCGCCGGCCTCGTGCTCGACGACCCGGCGCCGATCGTCCAGCGCGGCACCCCCGAGCTGGTGGCGGTGCTGGTGGCGGCGCGGGTGGCCGCGGGGCTGGCGATCGCGCTGACGCTGGTGGGCGCCGCGACCATGGCCTATCTGGTGGCGGTGGAGGAGCGCGGATGAGGGCGTCGCGCGGGAACCTCGCGCGCCTCGGCCTGGCGCTCGCGTCCCTGATGCTGCTCGCGGGGTGCGGCGACGCCGACCTGTGGCAGCGCTGGCAGGCCGAGCGCGCCGCGTGGCGGGCGCAGCGGCTGGTGTCGCGCATCCGCCTCGAGCCCGCGCTGGCGAGCGCGGCGCAGTGGTCGCGCGCCCGGCGGGCCTACCTCGCGCTCGCCACGCGCTGGCCGGCGGCGGAGTGGGTGCCGCGCGCGGCGCGCGGCGGCGCGGCGCGCGACGTCGCGGTGACGGTGGGCGGCGCAGCGGTCGCCGCCGGCGCGCTCGACGAGCTGCGCGGGGCACCCGACTCCGCGCTCGCGGTGTACGACGCCGCGGCGCGCGACTGGGCGGCGCTCGACCCGGTGGCGCTCGAGGCATGGGTGGCGCGGGCGCGACTGCTGTCGGGGCTGGGGCGCGAGCTCGAGGCGGCTGCGGCGTGGAGCCGCGTGGCGTCGTTCGACCCGTTCGAGCTCGGGGGAGCGACCCGGCCCGAGGTGCTCGACGCGCCGCTGTTCGCCGCGCGCGGGCTCGCCGAGCAGGGCGAGGAGCGCGCCGCCGACTCGCTGCTCGAGCTCGCCACGCGGCGCTACCAGCGCGCCCTCGCCGGGACCCGCGATCCGCTCGCCGCGGCGGACGTGTGGACCAGCCTGGGCGAGGCGCGCGCCTCGCTCGGCGACGCCGCCGGGGCGCTGGGCGCGCTGCGCCGCGTACTGGTGACGCCCGAGGCGCGCGGCCGGGCGCCGCGCACCGTACTGCTGCTGGCCCAGCGCGCGCTCGACCTGCGGCTTCCCGACACCGCGCTCGCCTACGCGCGCTGGGCGCGCGACGACTTCGCAGGGGCGGTGCGCGCCGACGGGCTGCGCCTGAGCGCGCTGGCGTGGGAGGCCCGCGGCGACGCCGATTCCGCGCTGGCGGCGTGGGGGGACGTGCTCGCCGACTACAGCGACAGCCCCGACCTGGCGGCCGAGGCCCGCTCGCGGCGCGCGGCGGCGTTCGAGGCGCTCGGGAGCTGGGAGCAGGCCCGCAGCGAGTACCGGGCGCTGTCCTCCTCGCAGCCCACCCATCCGCTGGCGCTGGAGGCGCTGGTGCGCATCGTCACCCACCATCTCGAGCGCGGCGAGACCGCGCTGGCGCGGATCGAAGCCGCGCGCTCGATCCAGAACCTCGATCACATCATCGCCACGCAGCACGACCCCGATGTATCCTTCGGCGCGCGGCGGACCCGCGCCGAGATCCTCGAGCGTCTCGGCGACGCGGGAGCGGAGCGCGCGCTCGCCGAGGTGTGGCGCTCGGCTCCGGGTCGCCCCGGAGCCGCCCAGGCGGGCCTGGCGGCGGCGCGGCGTGCGCAGGCGCGGCCCGACGGGCGCGCCGCGGCGGAATCCTTGTATCGTGACATCGCGGAGCGCAGCGTGGTGCCGGCCGCACGCCGGGCCGCGCGCGCGGAGCTCGAGCGTCTGGCGCAGGGCAGCGGACGAGGTCATCCATGAACCTGTTGGATTCGCCGATCCAGGCCGCCACCGTCACCGCGAGCGCGCTGCTCGCGGCGGTGATCGGCCTGCTCGCGCTGCTGCGCCGCGGGCACTGGCTCACCACGCTGCTGTTCTCGTCCGCGTTCCTGCGCATGGCGGCGTTCGAGGCCGGCACGCTCGGCATCGCTGCACGCGGCCAGCGAGAGCGCGGCGCGGCCGTGGGCCATCGTACCTGGCGCGCACCTCGGCGCTGGCGTCGTGGCTGTGGCTGACGCTCAGCGTCGTGCTCGGCCCGCACCGACCCGTGGCAGCACATCCGCAACGCCGGCGCCTACCTGGCGCTGTCGCTGGTGGGCTGCATCGTGCTCGCGTTCGCCGCGGGCACGCCGTTCGTGGTGCGAGTCGGTGCAGGGACGCGGCCGGCGACGCGGTCGATCGTGCTCGGCCACCTGGGCAAGATCTACCTCATGTACCTGGTGGTCGCGATGGTGGCCGTGCTCATGAACCTCGAGAGCATGCTGCGCACCGCGCCCGCGACCGCGCAGCGGCGCCTGCGGCCGCTGTTCATCGCGATCCTCGTCGCGATCCTGGCCCAGCTGCTGGTGGTCTCGGGCGGCCTGCTGTACGGCGGGCTGCGCGTGCGCTGGATGGTGAGCAGCGCGCCCCGTGATCTTCGTGCGCCGGCGTCGGCCGCGGCGATGGCGCTCGCGCGGCGGCGGCTGTCCGACCTCAGCGTCCCGGTGGCGCGGCCGGTCATCTACTACTCGTCGGTCTCGCTCACGCTGGCCGGGCACGTTCCTGCTGACGCATGGCCGTGCTGAGCCGGCTCCTGCCGGTGCTGTCGCTCGGAGTGGAAGCTCGGCGTCACGCTGGCGTTCTACGCGTTCGTCGGGGGCGGCGGGCTGGTGCTGCTGGCGAGTCCGCGCGCGACCGCGTGATCAAGCGGTTCATGGACCGGAACTTCTACGCGAACCGCTACGACTACCGGCGCGAGTGGGAGCGGGTGAGCGGGGCGATCACGCCCACCGCGCGTCCCGAGGACGTCTGCCGCCAGATCGAGTCGCTGGTGTGCTCGGTGTTCGAGGCCGAGCGCGTGGCCATCCACGTGCGCGACGACCGCACCCGCGACCTGGCGGCGGCGCCACTGCGCGTCTGCACGGCCCCGCGGGCGTGGCGCTGGTGGTGCCCGCGGACGATCCCCTGGTGCGGCACCTCGGCGTCCACCGCGAGCCGCTGCTGTTCGGCGACCTGGCCCAGGACCTCGACCTGGTCGGGCTGATGGTGGGGCATCGCGACTCGATCGAGGCGCTCGACGCCGCGGCGGTGGCGCCGCTGACCGTGGGCGAGCAGCTGGTGGGCCTGCTGTGGGTGTCGCACAAGCGTACCGACGAGGACTACACCCAGGAGGACGCCGAGTTCCTCGGCTCGATGGCGCGCCAGCTCGCCGCGTCGCTGTGGTTCGCGCGCCAGGCCGAGACCCTGGCCGAGACCCGGCAGCTCGAGTCGCTGAATCGACTCGCCTCGTTCGTGCTCCACGACATCAAGAACCAGGTCTCGGGGCTCTCGCTGGTGGTCGAGAACGCGCGCCGGCACCTCGGCAACCCCGAGTTCCAGCGCGACGCGCTCGGCGTGGTCGAGCGCACGGTGACGAGCCTGCGCGACCTGATGGCGCAGGTCTCCGCGCTCGGCCGCCCGCCCGACGTGCGCCCCGAGCCGCTCGAGCTGCGCGCGCTCATGGACGAGGCGCTCACCAGCGCCGGGCTCGGCGACGGCGCCCCGGGCGAGGTGCGCGTGAGCGTCGATTGCCGCGGCGCCAACGCGGTCACGCTCGACCGGCGGCTGGTGCTGCGGCTGCTGGTGAACCTGCTCACCAACGCGCGCGAGGCCATCCACGGCCCCGGCGACATCAAGGTGGCCTGCGGCGTGACGGGCGCGGAGACCGGCTCGCCGCGACTGATGCTCGAGGTCAGCGACACCGGCCGCGGCATGTCGGAGGAGTTCATCCGCACCACGCTGTTCCGGCCGTTCGGCACCACCAAGCCCGCCGGCCTCGGCGTCGGGCTGACCCAGTGCAAGAGCATCGTCGAGGCCCACGGCGGCACCATCCAGGTGACCAGCCGGGTCGGCGAGGGCACCACGTTCAGCGTGTCGTTGCCGGCGGCCGAGCTCGCGGTCCCGGCGCCCGAAGCGAGCTGAGCATGGAGAAGATCCTCATCGTCGACGACGAGGAGTCGATCCGGAACCAGCTGCGCTGGGGGCTCGCCGACGAGTACGAGATCCTCACCGCGGCCACCGCCGACGAGGCGCGCCGGCTGCTGCGCGACGAGCACCCCAGCGTGGTCACGCTCGACGTCAACCTCACGCCCGGCGGCCCGGTCTCGACCGAGGGGCTGGCGCTGCTCGACGAGGTGGTGGACCGCCATCCGCACACCAAGGTGGTGATGATCACCGCCAACGACAGCCGCGAGAACGCGCTCACCGCGATCCGGCGCGGCGCGGTGGACTGGTACGCGAAGCCGATCGAGCTCGAGGACCTGCGCGTGATCCTGCGCCGCGCGCTCCACGTGCGCGCCATCGAGGAGAGCCAGGACCGCCCGGTGGGCCCGCGAGCGCTACCACAAGCTGGTGGGCGAGTCCGACGCCGATCCGGCGCGTGTTCTCGCTGGTGCGCCGTGTCGCTCCGACCGATGCCACGGTGCTGGTGCTGGGCGAGAACGGCACCGGCAAGGAGCTGGTGGCGCACGCCATCCACAGGCCAGCGCCGCGCCGACGGGCCGTTCGTCGCCATCAACTGCGGCGCCATCCCCGAGACGCTGCTCGAGAGCCGAGCTGTTCGGCCACGAGCGCGGCGCGTTCACCGACGCCCACCGCGAGCGCGTGGGCCAGCTTCGAGCTGGCCGAGAGGGGCACGCTGTTCCTCGACGAGATCGGCGAGCTGCCGGTCGGCGCTGCAGGTGAAGCTGCTGCGCTTCCTGCAGGACAAGATGGTGGAGCGGATCGGGGCGCGCGACCTGAAGCACGTCGACGTCCGCGTGGTGACGGCCACCAACCGCGACCTCAGGACGCGATGGCCGCCGGGACGTTCCGCGAGGACCTCTACTACCGCATCAGCGTGCTCACCATCTCGGTGCCGCCGCTGCGCGAGCGCGGCGACGACCTGCGCCTGCTGGCCGACTACTTCCTCGACTACTACGCCCGGCACCACAAGCGCCGCTTCAAGGGATTCTCGCAGTCGGCGCTGCGCGCGATCCAGACCCATCCCTGGCCCGGCAACGTGCGCGAGCTCGAGAACCGGGTGCAGCGCGCGGTGATCCTGGCGCAGGATGCCTACCTGCGTCCCGAGGACATGGAGCTGGCCGAGGTCCCTCCCGAGGAGGCGCCGCGCTCGCTCGCGGAGGCGCGCGACCAGGCCGAGCTCGCGCTGGTGGTGGAAGCACTCACGCGCAACGCCGGCAACGTCACCCGCGCGGCCCGCGACATCCAGGTGAGCCGGCCCACGCTGCACGACCTGATGCGCAAGCACGGGCTCGATCCCGCGCGGTTCCGCCACCCCGACGCCGCGCCCGGCGACGACGAGAGCGAGGGCGCCGAGCCGGGTCCCGCCGGGGTCTGAGCCGGCCCGCGCGCGCCCGTTTTCCCGCTCGTGCGCGCGACGGCGATGATGATAGGGTGCGGCGCGGACGTTGCCGTCCCGCGTGCCTCCGCACCCCTCCGGACTCCGACCGCTCGACGACCGACAGAGAGGGATCTCGCTTGAGTCAGGGTTACTTCCTCGCGATCGCCGGCAACATCGGCGTGGGCAAGACCGAGCTCACCGACCCGCCTGAGCGGACGGACGCTCGGCTGGGAGGCCTTCTTCGAGCCGGTGATCCAGAACCCGTACCTCGACGATTTCTACGCCGACATGGCGCGCTGGAGCTTCCATCTCCAGATCTACTTCCTGAGCAAGCGCTTCAAGGCCCAGAGTCGAGATCGACGGCGGAGCCCGGTGCCCTTCATCCAGGACCGCACCATCTACGAGGACGCCGAGATCTTCGCGCCGACCCTGCACGAGCAGGGCTCGATGACCGCGTGGACTACGCAGAACTACACGCGCGCTGTTCGGCGTGCTGATGGGCTACCTGCGCACGCCCGACATGATCCTCTACCTGCGCGCCAGCCCCGAGACGCTGATGCGGCGCATCGCGCGCCGCGGGCGGCCGAGCGAGCAGGGCATCGGCATCGACTACATCGCGCGCCTCAACCGGGCGTACGACGGCTGGATGGAGCGCGCGCGCGCCGATCTGGAGGTGCTCGAGATCGACACCGACTCGGTGCCGCTCCAGGGCGACACCCCGGCGTTCCGCCAGCTCGTGCTCGATCTCAAGAACCGCTACCCGCGCCAGGCGGAGCTGGACCTGCCGGGCGGCGCCTAGGCGGTCGGCGTCTTCCCGGTCGCCGCCAGCACGCCGGCGCAGCGGCCGCACACGCCCGCGGCGCCGACGTCGGCGCGGTGACTCCAGCAGCGGTCGCACCTGCCGTACGCCGTGCGCGTCACGGTCACGGCGTAGGTCGCGTCACCGGCGGAGCCCTCGGCGAGCGAGACCGCGGCGACGAGGAGCAGGTCGGGGAGGCCATCCGCGTAGGGACGCAGGCGCGCGAGGGTGGCCGCCGGGGCGGTGACCACGACCTCGGCCTCCTTGGTCTCGTTCATCACCTTGCCGGCGCGCAGCGGCTCGACCGCGGCGTTGACCGCGTCGCGCAACTCCTGGAGCAGCGCCCATTCCTCCTCGCCGCGCGCCGCCTCGGGCACCTCGGGCCAGTCCGCCAGGTGCACGCTCGCCCGCTCGGCGAGCAGCCCCGGATGGTGCTGCCACACCTCCTCGGCGGTGAACACCAGCGCGGGCGAGGCGGCGATGGCCAGTCCGCGCAGCGCCTCCCACAGCACCGTCTGCGCGGAGCGCCGCGCCGGGTCGGTGGGGGCGAGGGTGTAGAGCCGATCTTTGGAGAAGTCCAGGAACACCGAGGACAGGTCCACGGTGCACAGGTCGAGCAGCGCGTCGAGCGCGCGATGGAACTGGAGCGCGCTCCACGCCTCGCGCATGCGCTCGATGCGGGCGCGCAGATGGCGCACGAACGCGCGGTCGACCGCGGTCAGGCGCTCGTCGGGCAGCACGTCGGCGGGGCCGAAGTCGCTGAGGTTGCCGAGCAGGAAGCGGAACGTGTTCCGCACCTTGCGGTAGGCCTCGGAGACGCGCTGCAGGATCTCGTCGCCAACGCGCACGTCGTTGCGCCAGTCGGTGGCCAGCGCCCACCAGCGCACGATCTCGGCGCCGTGGCGCTTCACGATCTCCTCGGGCGCGATCACGTTGCCGAGCGACTTGTGCATGGCGCGGCCCTGCGCGTCGAGCACCCAGCCGTGGGTGGCCACGTCGGTGTAGGGCGCGTGGTCGGTCACGCCCACGCCCACCATGAGCGAGGAGTTGAACCACCCGCGGTGCTGGTCGGGGCCCTCGAAGTACAGGACGCGGCCGGGGCGACCGGCCGCCGCGTCGGCGAGCGCGCGCTCCCACAGCGGGCGCAGCGCCGGGTGGGTGACCTGCACCGCGCGGTGGGTGGAGCCCGAGTCGAACCACACGTCGAGGATGTCGGTCTCCTTGCGGAAGTGGCCCGGCTCCGCATCGCCGCACTGCGGACACTGGAAGCCGTCGTACAGGAAGTCCCGCACCGGACGCTCGTACCACACGTCGGAGCCGTGTTGTTGGGTCAGTCGGGCGACGTTCTCGATCACCTTCGCGTCGAGGAGGGCGTGACCCTTGCTGCAATACACCGCCGGGATGCCCACGCCCCACGCGCGCTGGCGCGACAGGCACCAGTCGGGACGGCCGCGCACCGACTCGCGGATGCGGTTCCGGCTCGATTCGGGATCCCAGCGCACCTCGCGCTCGATCGCGGCCAGCGCGCGGTCGCGATGGCCCTGGTGATCGATCATCATGAACCACTGCTCGGTGGCGCGGAAGATCACCGGGTTCTTGCAGCGCCAGCAGTGCGGGTAGGAGTGGGTGAACGTGCCCGCGGCCAGCAGCAGGCCCTTCTCACGCAGCCACGCGATGATGTCGTCGTTGACGTCGAGCACGCTGCGCCCGACGAACGGCTCGGCGCCGGCGAGGAAGCGCCCGGCCTCGTCGACCGGGCAGATGCGCGCCAGCCCGGTGACGGCGGCGGCGGCGTCCTTCCAGTCGAGGCTCGCAGTCAGGAGTTTCGCGCGCAGGCCGACGACGAAGTCCTCCTGGCCGTGGCCGGGCGCGGTGTGCACCAGGCCGGTGCCGTCCTCCATGCTCACGTAGGGCGAGCCGTCCACCACCCGCGACGGCCGGCCCCACGGGCCCTCGAACTCCACTCCCACCAGGTCGGCGCCCGGGAAGCGCGCGAGGATGGCGGGCTCGACCCAGCCGGCGGCGGCGGCCACCGCCGCCACGCGCGGCTCGGCCACCACGTGACGCCGGCCGGCGGCCTCGACCACGACGTAGGTCTGCACCGGGTCCACCATCAGCCCGAGGTTGGCGGGCAGCGTCCACGGCGTGGTGGTCCACGCCACCGCGGCGAGCGGCGCGAAGCGCGCCAGCGGTCCGCCGGCGCCGGCCGGCAGCGGGAAGGCGACGTGGATCGAGGGCGACGGGTCGTCCTGGTATTCGATCTCGGCCACCGCGAGCGCGGTGCGATCGGTCGGGCACCAGTGGATCGAGCGCAGCCCGCGCTGCACGAAGCCGCGCTCCGCGAGGGCCGCGAAGGTGCGCAGGATCTCGGCCTCGAAGCCGTGCGCCATGGTCAGGTAGGGGTCGTCCCAGGTGCCCCACACGCCCAGGCGCTCGAACTCGGCGCGCTGGATGCCGACCCACTCCTGCGCGTACTCGCGACAGCGGCGGCGCAGCTCGAGCACGTCGGGCTGGCGGCCCTTCTGGCGGAACTCCTTGCTGACCTGGACCTCGATCGGCATCCCGTGATTGTCCCAGCCCGGTACGTAGGGCGAGTCGAAGCCCATCAGGCTGGCCTGGCGCACCGCGGCGTCCTTCCAGATCTTGTTCGCGGCGGTGCCCATGTGGAGGTGGCCGTTCGAGTACGGCGGGCCGTCGTGGAGCAGGTGGACCGGTGCCCCGGCGCGGCGCCGGCGCAGCTCGCCGTAGAGGTCGCGCGCCTTCCACCACGTCAGTCGCTCGGGCTCGCGGCGGACCAGGTCGGCCTTCATCGGGAACTCGGTGCTGGGCAGGTTCAGCGTGTCGCGGTATCCAGCCATGCTCGTGCTCCACGTCCTTCCCGCGGGGGAGACGGAAAACGCCCCGGCGCATCGGCGCCGGGGCGAGCAAGTCGCGGTACCACCCGGTTGCGTGCGCGCCTCGCGGCGTGCGCCTCGTGGAGCGGGCGTCCGCCCGCTCGCGCCCGTTCTCGGAGGGCCTCCCGTCCGAGCCTACTGCGGCGCGTCGCGCCGGTTCGGTCGGCGGCTCGGGGGTGATCTTCGACGCGTGGGTCGGCGCCGGGCTCGCACCGTCCCCGGCTCGCTGCTGCGCTCCGCGCGCCTACTCGTCCCCGTCACAGCCTTGATGGATCGAAGCCGGCACGGTGCCATGCGCGCCCGGCAGCGTCAAGCCCGAGCTTCGGCCCGCGCCTCAGCGCGCCGCGCGGGCGAGGTCGGCCAGCGCCAGCAACGCCTGCTCGAGCGTCGGGCCGCCGCCACGGCCATGGCCGAGCCGGCCGGGATGGCGCGCCGGGTGCGCGGCGCCGAGCTCCTGCTGGCACCAGGCGCGCAGCGCCTCGGAGGGGGCGGATGCGGGGGGCAGGCGCAGGCCCCGGTCGCGCAGGCGGTCGAGGTCGCGCGCGAGCTCGTCCCAGGTCACCGCGCCGGCGCGCGGGCGCGCGTCGGCGGGCGCGAGGAGGCTCGCCTCGGCCAGCGCGCGGCCGAGCGAGCCGGGGCCGTCCGGCAGCACGTCGCCGTCGTGGCGCGCGCTGCGCCACAGCATGCGCCACCAGGCCGCCTGCGCCAGCGGCGCGCGCGGATCGTCGTCGCGCGCCATCAGGTCGCCGCCCGCGCCCCATAGCACCACGGCGGCGGCGGGCGAGCTGGGCTCGACCGGCAGCCGCGCCGCCACGAACGCGAGCGGATCCACCACCGCCGCCTTCTCCCAGCGCTCACCTACGTCGGCCGGCCGGCGCACCTCGAAGTGGAGGTGATCGGTGCTGGCGCGCCCGCTGCGTCCCACCACCCCGAGCGGCTGGCCCACTCCGATCGCTTCTCCCTCGCACAGCGCGGGGCCGCCGCGGCCGAGGTGGGCGTACACCGTGTACGCGATGCCGCCCTCGGCGAGCCGGTGGGCGAGGACCACGTGGTGGCCGTAGCCGCTGGCCGCGCCGCCGCGCTCGATGCGCACCACCACGCCGTTCGCGGCGGCGCGGACGGGGTCGCCGGCCCTGCCGTCGCCGAGGTCCGCCCCATCGTGCCCGCGGCCTTCGCGCTGCACGCCCCGCAGCAGCGTGAAGCCGCGCCCGTCGGGGGGCGCGGCACGGGTGTAGTCGAACGCGTCACCGACCGGGTACATCCACGCGCCGCTCCAGCCCCAGCCGGCGCGGCGCTCGGCATCGAGCGGCAGGTAGCCCGCCACCCGCGGCACCTGGGCGCGGGCCGCCGCGGCGACGAGTGTGAGGGTGAGCGCGAGCGCGGCGGCGCGGGTGCGGCTCAGGGCAGGACCACCAGCCGCGCCATGGCGCGGCCATCGCGGGTGCGCGCGAACACCAGGCCCGCCGGCCAGGTCGCGGTCAGTCCGGGCGCGAACACCGCCGCGCGGCCGAGGGCGTCGGCGGCGAGCGGCGCGTGCGCCAGCCGGCGACCGGCCACGTCGAACAGCTCGACCTCGGGCGGCGCCCCATCCGCGGCGCCGGTCCAGCGCAGCACCAGGGCCGCGCCCGGGCGCAGCGGGTTCGGCGCCGCGGCGAGCGCCAGCGTGGCCGGCGCGGTCAGGTGCGGCACGGCGGTGACGGGGGGTGGGTCGAGGGTGCGATCGCGCTCGATGAAGCGTGCCGCGCCCGCGACGTAGCTGGTGAACACCACGGTGGCGCGCCCGCTCGAGAGCGGCAGCACCACCGGGCGATAGGCGAAGCCGTCGGCCGGCAGCGTCACCGAGGTGGAGCGCGCGTCCCAGCCATAGCCCGCGCGCCAGCGCTTGTAGCGGATCTGCTGCGCACCCGAGGCGATGCTCTCGTACACCAGGTGGAGCGAGCCGGTGGGGTCGAGCTCGAGGGTGGGGCTCTGCAGGTACTCGTTGCGCACCTCGATCACGGAGTCGCGCAGGAACGACGGCGTGCCGAACTCGCGGCGCTGGTAGTGGATCTCGTTGGTCGAGCCCTGGCTCTCGAACCACACCAGGTGCAGGCGCCCGGCCGCGTCGAGCACGCCGGAGTATGCGCCCGGCTGCCGGTAGGGCCGCGGGATCAGGGTCTGGGGCGCGCTCAGGCCGGAGTCCTCGCGGAAGCTCGCGAACCAGAACATGCGCGGCGTCGAGGCGCGGTCGGCCCAGAGCATGAACACGCGCCCATCGGGCGAGGCGGTGATGCTCGGATCGTCCGGCGTGCTGGTGGTGTCGGTGACCACGCGCGGGGTGCCGAACGGCGAGGTGTAGGCGAAGCGCATGAACATCAGGTCGAGGCGCGTGCCGTGGAGCTGGAGCCAGGTGGCGTACACCGTGCCGTGGGCGTCGGCGGCGATGGCGGGGCGGAAGGCCTCGCCCGGCGTGAGCGAGAGCGGCTGCTCCGGGGTCCAGACGCCGCCGATCCGCGCGCGGTAGTAGATGCGCGCGCCACCCGGGCGGCTGTCGCTCCAGGCCATCGCCAGGTCGCCGCCCGGCAGCGGCGCCAGGCACGGGCTGAGCGCGGAGTTCGGCGAGGCGCTGATCACCTGGCCGAGATCCCACGCGCCGTCGCGACGGGTGCGCAGCACCACCTGGGGCACGCCCCCGCGCGCCTCGCTGCGCGCCATCGAGATGGTGCCGTCGATCCCCACCACGGCGGCCCGCGCCGGGGAGTACACCTCGATCGGGTCGAACCCCGGCTCGGTGCGGTCGCGCGCCGGCAGCCATCCCGGCGCCTGGACCTGGAGCGTGAAGCGCATGGCGTCACCCACCGGCGCGATGTCGCGCAGCGCGACCCCGGTGGGCGCGCCCGAGAAGGTGGCGGTGCTGGGCCAGGAGTCCTCGCCGATCGCGGTCACGCCGAGGTCGCCGGGGAACGGATCGCTGCCGTCGCCGCGGTTGGCGCCGAGGAACAGGTCGTCGCGGCCATCGGCCTCGACCACCTTGAGGCCCGGCGTGGGCCCGGCGTTGATGCGGTTGGCGGCGTAGCGCGCCTCGATGCCGGCTTCATCGAGGTGGTAGACCACCAGTCCCTCGGACAGCAGGTCGCGATCGAAGCCCAGGCGCTGGCGGTTCTCCACCAGCAGGTGCTCGGGCTGGCTCTCGCCCTCGAAGGCCACCTCGACCGCGGCGCCGCCGGTCTCGATCGGCGCCAGGTCGATGGTGGTGTCGCGGGCCGGGCGCACCGCGGTGAGCCACCCCAGCATCTTGAGCGGCCAGGCGCCGAGGTGCCCGGGGATCTCGGGGGTGACGCCGTTGGTGCCCGAGCCACCCATCGACATCAGCGACCAGTAGCCGGGTCCGGAGTTGAGCGTGCCGCCGAGGGTGCTGGTGTCGTACAGATCGGGCAGGCCGAGCGCGTGCCCGAACTCGTGGCAGTACACGCCGATCTCGGCGCGCCGCCCGGTGATGAGCGCGGACTGCTCGGGCAGGGTGGAGAAGCGGTCGATGCGCATCTTCTGAACGGTCGAGCCCGGCACCGGGTCCGAGGTCTCGAACGGCGAGCCCGAGAGCCATCCGGCGCTGAAGCGCGAGGTGATCGACCACATCGAGTTGTAGTCGTGGAGCGCCTCGCCGCCCGCGCCGGCATGGAGGAACCAGAGCATGTCCACGTAGCCGTCGTGGTCGCCGTCGAACTGGGACCAGTCCACCGAGGCCTCGCACGCGGTGAGCGCGTCGCGGATGGCTCCGTAGATGTTGTTGGGGGTCGAGGTCAGGCGCAGGCCCCAGTAGTTGAACCCGTAGTAGGCGACGTCGTGGGGCAGCACCACCGTCGCGACCACGCGCCCGGTGAGGAGCACCCGGCCGCCCGAGACCCAGCGCCAGTACTCCGCGGCGCTCCCATTGGGGGTCGCGCCGGTGGTGTCGAAGAGCTCCTGCTCGAACTCGGCCGGCGTGTAGGTCAGCGGCAGGTCGCTGAACGCGACCATGATCACCGGGACCTGCCACGTCGTCTGGGTGGCGCTGGTGCTGATCGCGGTCGGCCCGCGCACGTCGAGCACGCCGGCCTCGAAGGCGCGGCGGACCGGCTCGGGCAGCACGCCTCCCGGGGCGGGCGCGGTGGCTCCCGCCGGGAGCACGGATGCGACGAGAAGGGGGGCGACTGCCGCGACCAGGCGAGCGAGCGTCCAGACGGAAGGTCGATTCGTGAGCACGTCCTGCATGGGACCCGGTCGGTCCGATTCGTGCCGGCCCAGAACGAATACCACTCTATGAGGCCACCGTCAGAGGCATGGGGTCAAGCGCTTTGTGGGCCTGTCGCGCTGTGCTAGCGTGGCGCTCGTGCCCTGCCCGAACCCGCGTGCTCACCTGAGGCCGCTCGTCCTGGTCGCCCTGCTCCTGGCGCCGCTGCCGGCGGCCACGCCGGCGCGCGCGGACGACCTCCCGCCCCTGCGGTCCGCCCGGCCGCCGATCTTCACCGCCGATGTCGCCATCTCGGTCGATGCCCAGGGACATCCCGGCGTGGGCGTGACCGTCACCGTGGCCCACGGCGAGCTGCAGTGGGTCAAGATCCCGGCGGGCTATGCCGCCGGGGCCGAGTTCACCGTGGTGCTGCGCCCGCGCGGCGACGGCCGACTGTTCGGCGACGTGTGGAGCCGCCGGATCGCGGTGGCGGCGTTCGCCTCCACGCGCGGGCCCACCGCCGTGATCTCGGAGCGACGCACGGTCTCGGTGCCGCCCGGCCGCTACCGGGTCGAGGTCTCGGTGCGCGACGTGAATTCGCAGGAGATCTCGACCGCGACCGACGACCTCGACCTGCCAGACTACGCCCGGATGCCCCTCGGCCTGGCGGATCTCGAGCTCGGGGTGGCGGACTCGCTGCGCGGCTTCCAGGTCGCGCCCGGGCGTCGCTTCGGCCTCGAGGTGTCGCGCCTCGGCGCGCGCGTCGCGCTGTTCGACCGCCGGCCCGGCCCGTGGCCGCGTACCTATCCGCTGCGCTATCGCATCCTCGACGACGAGGGCGAGGAGGTGGTGGTGGGGACCCAGACCGTCACCCTCGCGCAGGCGACCGACTCGGTGGTGGTGCGCCCGTCGCGCAGCGACCTGTTCCTGGGCGAGTACACCTTCGAGATCCAGCTGGTCGAGGGGCGCTCGCGCTGGCGTATCGAGCGCGCCTTCGAGGTCGAGGACAGCGGGCCTCCACGAGGCAAGGAGCTGGAGCGACTGCTCGAGCCCTTGGCCTACATCGCCGAGGGCCCCGAGGTCGACCGCATGCGAGGCCTGCCGCCCGACCAGCAGGCGCGGGCCTGGGAGGAGTTCTGGGCCCGCCGCGATCCCTCGCCGGACACCCCCCGCAACGAGGCGCTGCTCGAGTTCTTCCGCCGGCTGCGCTATGCCGAACAGCATTTCCAGGGGTTCGGGCCGGGCTGGCGCTCGGACATGGGGCGGATCTACATCAAGTACGGCCCCGCCGACCAGGTCGAGTCCCGCGCCGCCAGCGCGGTCTCGGGCCAGGTGGAGATCTGGTACTACAACCAGCCCTACCGCCGGTTCGTGTTCGTCGACCGCGAGGGGTTCGGGCGCTTCACGCTGGTCAACTCGGGCATCGAGTGAGCCGGCCGCCCCAACCCTGCGCGGTGGTCATCATCGCCTCGCTCGACCTCAGGCGCGGCCCCGACCACGCCACCGAGATGCGCAGCCAGCTGCTGCTGGGTGAGACCGTGCGTGTCCTCGGCGCCGGTGCGGACGGGCGCTGGTGGCGGGTCGAGAACGACGCCGACGGCTACCGGGGCTGGGTGCGCGCCTGGGGCCTGGTGGGAGTGCCTCGAGCGCGGGTCGAGCGCTGGCGGCGCGCGGGCGCGGGCGCGCGTGGTGGTGCCCATGACCCTGGCGCACGCGCGGCCCGGCGGCGGGATCCTGGTGAGCCCGCTCTACTGGAACACCCGGGTCATCCCCGGACCGGCCCGCGCCGGTCACCGCCAGGTCGAGCTGCCGGACGGGCGCCGCGGGTGGGTCCCGGCCGCCGCCCTCGCCACCGGCACCGCGCCCGCTCCCGGGCTGGCCGATCGGGTCGAGTCGCTGCTCGGGGTGCCCTACCTGTGGGGGGGACGCAGCGCCGCGGCCTTCGACTGCTCGGGATTCGTGCAGCAGGTTCTGGCCGAGCAGGGCGTGAGGCTGCCCCGGGATGCCCGCCAGCAGCACCGCGCCACGCGCGCGCTGCCGCGCGGCGCCCAGGTGGCTCCCGGGGATCTGCTGTTCTTCGCTCCCGCCGGCGAAAGGGTCGCCCACGTCGGCCTGGCGCTCGGCAACGGCTACTTCGCCCATGCCCAGGGGCGCGTCCGGATGGGATCGATGGATCCTGACAATCCGTTGTACGACAATGCCTTGTCCATCCAGTTCGTGGCCGTCCGCCGGCCCCGCTGAGGCGGCGGCGCGGCCGGGTGGGTGGGGAAATCGCCTTGACAAGCTTCCGGGCGCTTACCTACCTTGCATCCGGGCGTTCGCCAGGACCCTCCCCGGGAGGTTCGGTTCTGGCTATTTCTTCGTGAGCTCCATCCCAGGGACGTGATGGAGCCATTGGTTTGTCTATCCGAATCATGCGAATCCATTGAAAGGAGGTGGGGCTCGGAACCGACCGCGTTGTAGCACTGGCCACGGGATGTCTGGCTTGATCTGCATCGTGGCTGTCTTAGCTCTCTCTCGCCAAGGAGGCTTCCTCATATGCAGTCTCGTCTTCTGAAGGTGATGACCCTGGCAGTCCTCTCGGTCGCGCTCCCGGTCGTGGCGCTCGCCCAGACCTCGCGCGTCGAGGGCATGAACATCCAGGGTGACTACATCAAGGACTACACCAACATCTACACGTTCCCGTCGTGCCTGAACTCGGTCGGCAACCTGGTGTACGGCGAGTTCGGCAACACGCGGCGACTTCTACCTCGCCCCGGTGTCGGCGAACCGTGCGCACCCGGCTGATGGCACCTACAACCCGTCGGACGGCTACTTCGGTCTCGACGACCGCGCTGTCGGCGCCGTCCTGGGCAACCTCTGGGATGGCCGCTTTGGCACGTTCTCCTTCCACCTGCGCGAGTACTCCCCGCAGCTGGGTCAGGGCGACAGCTACAGCCAGCCGTTCCCCGGCGACCAGTACGGGTACGATCCGAACGACTTCTCGGGCTACGAGTCGTTCGACATCATGTGGGGCAAGAAGTTCGGCGGCACGTCGGTCGGCCTGCGTCTGAACAAGGTGAACTGGAAGCGTGAGCTCACCCCCCAGACCGGCGCTTCGACGGTCCAGGAGGGCTTCGGCAACTACGAGCGCAACACGATGGGCCTGGGTGGCGGTCTCGGCTTCACGCTGAACCCGAACACCAACGCCGAGGTGTCGTTCCAGTACCAGAGCCGCACCTTCGAGATCCCCGTCACGGGCGGCAAGCAGGTCGAGGACGGCGCCGGCGCGTATCTGTTCGCCGGCCGCATGATGTGGCAGTGGGAGCCGAACGTGCTGGTGGTCCCGGTCGTCAAGTTCGCCTCGTACGACCTGTCGTACAAGTACGATCCGGCGACGCTTGCGCCCGCGTACGATCGCAAGTTCTCCAACTGGTCGGCGGGCGTGGCCGGCAACTGGTCGCTGAACCAGAACGACCTGTTCGTGGCCGGCGTCACCTTCGGCTCGAACGTCGACGACCAGAAGACGGCGAAGGTCAAGATCACCGAGAGCATGATGCCGACCGTGTTCGCCTCGCTCGAGACGCACGTGAACCCGTGGCTGACGATCCGCTTCGGCGGCCGCAAGACCGCGTTCTACACGTACAAGATCGAGGACAACACCGGCACGTCGACGTACAAGGAGCAGAAGACCAACAGCAACACGTTCAGCCTCAACCTTGGCGCGGGCGTCAAGGTCGGAACGCTGCAGTTCGACGGCGTGCTGGCCCAGGACTTCTTCAACAACCCGGGCAGCTACTTCCCGACCAACAGCTTCAGCGACTTCCCGCTGTTCCCGAAGGTCACCGCGACCTACTCGTTCTAGTCGATCGCGGCCGAGTCTCAGGCACGGGGGCGCCCCTCACGGGGCGCCCCCGCTGCTTTGCCGGTCGGTCAGCGCGGCGCGGCGGCGATGGCGCGTCGAGCAGGATGGACGGAGGGCCCGCCGGATCGCGGCGCCGGGCCGGGGCGTCTCGCGATGGCGGCGGCTCGCCGCCCCGGCGCACGCCCCGCTCCGGGCGATGACCTTCGCCACGCGCTCGATCGGAGCGGCACCGGGCCGGGCAAGCAGAAGCGGGGGCGATGGGATCGCCCCCGCTGGGTGGGAGACGCCGTGGCCCGGGTCAGCGATAGACCACCTTCAGCGCGCCGAAGGTCAGATGAAAGGGCGTCGGGTCGAACGCCAGCGGCACGGCGGAGCGTGCGGCGGCCGTCGCGACCGTGACGCGGTCGGCGCCGGGCGCGGGCAGCAGGCGCGCCATCGGCGCGTTCTGGATGGTGTTGTCCTCCCAGCCCTCGATGTACCACCGATTCGGGTCCGGCTGCAGTCCGGTGTCGCTGGGGATCTTCGCGACGTCGCCGCGCACCACGAAGAAGTTGGCCACACCCTGCACCTCGAGGTTGCTCGAGGGGCGCCGCACGGTCAGCACGACGCCGACGCTGACCTCGCGGTGGTACAAGGGGTCGCGACCGGAGACCGCGAAGGCCCGCAGCGTATTGCCGAAATCGAGGGTGATGCTCGAGGCCGGCTCCTCGTCGGCCTTGCCGGTGACGAACAGGTTCTGGGCCGAGATCAGCTCGTCATCGCGCCGCCACGGGGTGCCGCGGTAGGAGTTGCCCGCGCTGTCGCGGGTGGCGAACGTGAAGACGTAGTCGGAGGTGAACAGCTCGCGGTACTCGTTGATGGCGCGGTTCTGATAGCACCATCGGAACAGCTCGATCACGCCGGTCGCCGACCGGGGCTCGGGCTTGGCCTCGGAACGGCCCACGCCCACCGCGATGCGCGGGTCGAACGGATTGAAGCAGCCCGACGATCCCAGCGCCAGCGCGGTGACCGCGAGCGCGAACAGCGATCGACGCAGGCTCCGACTCATCCGCTCGCCTCCAGTCTGCGCTTGGAGAACGTGACGTTCTCGTCGCCGGGGTTGTTCAGGGTGGGCGTCCGCGGATCCTCGTGGTCGTCCCACCTCAGGAGCACCCAGCGCGAGCTCACCAGCAGGAAGGTGAGCGTGGCGTTCCCGTACGCCAGGCGAGTATAGCTGACCTGACCGGACACCTTCTGGGTGATGATGTTGAACAGCTCGTAGTGGCGGTTGACCACGCGCAGCTCGGGATGGAGCGGATCGGGGTCGGGGTCCGGCTGGTCGTCGATGACGGTCCAGCCCAGCGAGTCCACCCCCGCGGTCTGCTTGCTCGTGAAGTAGGTGAAGAACGCGTCCTCGCGCGAGGAGTCCCACGG